>JANSYA010000021.1 GCA_024742665.1 bacterium | reverse complement strand
TGTTAGAATGCGGTCCGCGAGGGGAGCGTTGGAACGCGGGGCGACGCGGTCCAGACCGCAGGGCAGCACCGCCACCGTGACGCCGCCGGCTGCAATGCAACCAGAGTGCGCCGCGGAGTCGCAGCCGAGGGCCAGGCCGCTGATGACAGCGAAGCCGGACCGCGCCGCCTGCGCGGCGAAGGCGCGGCTCGCTTCTAAAGCAGACGAGTCCGCCCGGCGGCTGCCGACGACGGCGACCGCCGCAGCCGGCAGAACCGGCGGCGGGCCGGCCGCTCCAGAGTGCGCGAACAGCACGCCGGAGGGCGAAGCGGGAAAGGCAAGGGCGTGGAGCATGACGCCGGACGGACAAACATCCGGTCCGGGGAACTCAACACAGAAAAACGAGAATCGGGGGCGCGGGTCGGCAAAGCAGCGCCCGTATTTATGCGAATGCTTCAGTATTGACGCGGGCAAACCGATCCTAATTCATTTTTAACAAAAAAACTAGTCTATAAGTATTAGTTTTATGGATATTTAGATAGGTACCAAAAGGCCTCGCAGAACGATGGCCAATGATCGCCAATCTGCGTAAATTGCGGCCTGTGGCCGCTACCGGGGTGTTTTCGCGGTTTCGACGACGTGATCCGCTCTATCACGCCGTTGCATGGGTGCTGACCGCAGCCATGCTGCTTACGCCGGTCGCTCCGTTTGGTGTCGGTAGCTCGCGACTTCGCAGTCAGCCGGTAACGGTTCCCCCGCTTACGACTCCGGCTTTTAACAACGCGGACATTGATCCCGCGCTGGCCGCCGCGACGGCTACCGCCGGCAGCCAGCCTCATTGGGAAGTGCTCGTTGAACAGGCGCGAATTCTGCTCGGCGCGAGCTGGGAAAGCCAGGTGGATGCGACGATCGCCGCGCAGGCCGTGGCGGTTATGCAGAGTGACGCATACAACGCGAACGCAAACTATCAGCAGTACCTGGTTAACGAGCTGGTGATTCAAAAAGAAGCCGCCCGCGAGCAGTGGATGACCGCCGCGGAACGCTATATCGATCAGCACCGCATCGCCTTTTTGTCCAGTAACAACGGCGACGGCGACTTAAACGAATTCTTCGAAGACAGCGATGATATTCAGGACTCCGGCGCGGCGGCGACGCAGGCTGGCGAGAATGGGAATCTTTCGTTAAGTGATGCCGCTGAGAGATTAGAGCGCGAGCGCGAAGTGTATCGCCTGCGGATGCGGGAGCACGTCGAGGCGACGTATGCCGAGTATCAGGGCGCGCTGGGTCGCGTGAATGCGGATCGTAACGCGTACATCCAGGCGGTCGCGGCGGCCGATACGCAGTTCCAGCAGAATCTCGCACAGATCAATGCGTACGAAGATCAGGTTCGCAACGGCATTCAGACGCTGACGACGAATCTATCGAATTATCTGGCGAGCAGCGATCAGTTTTACGCGACGGTCGTGAACGCGGATAATACGGTTACGGTGGATCGTGCGAATATGAACGCGGCGGGGGTTACGCTCCAGAATCTGCTGAACCAGGTGCAGGCGGGCATCACGAATCGCGCGCCATTGAGCGCACTTGCGACGCAGTTAACGACGTATCTGCAAAACCGCCAGACCCAGGCGCAGGCCAACGCGACGGGCTGGGATAATCAGATCTATACGAACGTTGCAGGGACGCTGCGCACGCAGGCGGGCGTGAGCTGGCCGGTGAGCGCGAGTCCGGTCTACGATCCGGTGTTGCGCGCGAACCTACTTAATCTGGTACAAAATACGATCAACACCGATCCGGCGTACGAGGGCGTGCGCTACGCGATCGAATCGTTGCAGGGTAACGACGCGAATTTGCAGAGTTATCTGCGGCAGGGCGATCGGCGCACGGTCACCGCCGTGGCGAATGTGAGCGTGTGCGGTCGCAGTCCGATTACGAATTATAATATCGCGCCGGGACAGATCGCGACAGCGAGCAACGGCGAGTGCTACCAGAGCGCCGGCTACGATTTCGGCGTGTGGGATGCGACGGCGGTGGCGGGCGTGCCGCCGGTGATTCTCGCGCTGATTGGCATGGTTCCGGAAGACGAGTATCACTGGTACGCGGACTATACTTTATATGATGCGAACGCCGAGGCGAATCGCGATACCTGGAACGCATACGACAGCCAGCTCGGGGCGATGCTCACGCAGTGGCAAAACGACGTGCTGCCGGCGATTCAAAACTGGGAAACGCAGAGCGCGCAGTATCAGGCGAACTACACGGCGTGGCAGGCGCAGGCAGCGACCGAAGTCGCGGCGTATAACGCGGACTATGAGTCGAGCGTGAGCCGGATCACGGCGCAGCGCAACTATTATCTCGCGCAGATGGATACCGAGATTCGTCAGGGTCTCGGGCAGTTCCGCGATCTTGCGGTTAAGCTGAGCGAGGCCGAAAGCGAAGAGCAGCGCGTCGCGCTCGAAACCGAAGCGCGATTGCAGCGCGATACGGACATCGCCGAGTTTAATTTCTTAACGGCCGAAAACCTGCGCGAAGCCTATACGGTCTCGCTGGAGCCGCGCCCGCGCGTGAACGAAGCGTTCTTGAAACGCGCCGAACAGGGCATCCCGGATTATGAAAGCTTCGGCAAAGCCGGGCAGACCATCGGCGAAACCCTGAGTGGGGCTTTGAATATCGCCGTCGTGGAAGACTTGAACGCGAAGGCGATCAACGAACAGAAGAACGCGACGGACAGCTTGAAAGCGATGCTGGAGCGCAGCGCCGAGATCCGCGATGAAGACGTCGATGCAGCGCTGGCAAAAGCGCACACCGAGTATTTAGAAGAGCAGCAAAAGAAACCCTGGAAGTACGTCGAGCCCTGGGATGCGGAGAAAGAGCGAGCGAAAATAGTCGAGAGCTATCAGGAGCAGATCGATCGCGAGAAGTGGACGAACGTCAGCGTATCCGACACCGGCGTGATTACGGCGACGCGTAAGATCGCGAAGGGCACAGTCGCTCTGCGCGAAGGCGAAGACGCGACCGAATTCGATTCATACGACGTAGACTACGAAGAGCAGACGATCAATTTTCAAGGAGCAGGCGCGATCAAGCTCGCGAAGACATCGGGACTGTTCAGCGAAGACTTTGATATAAATAAAGCCAACAGCGATTATTACGACGATGTGGATGCTTTCGCGCAAGCCTTTAATGATCAGGTAGACGGACTCACGGGTCTGATGACCGCGGCGAACGAGAGTCTGAGCTCGCGCTGGAGCGGCGCGCAAAAGAATATCCAGCAGCAGGTAAAGATCGCGAGCACCGCGGCGTCGCTGGTGCAGGGCATTGCTGGCGGCGGCTTTAACTTCGCGCAGTGGGCGCAGGGCGTCGTAAACTCGGAAGTCAGCCAGATGATCGAAGAGGCGTTTAACGTGCCGGCCGGATTGCTGGCGAATCTTGCGAACGGCATGAATCTCGGCGACGCGGCGAGTAGCTGGCTCGAAAGCGCGGCGTACAATTTCCTGGAACAGGCCACCGGCGTGCAGGGCATGGCGGCCTTCGCGAAAGAGGCGATCGATAAGATCAACAAGAACGCCCGCATCGGCCGGCTGCGCGACAAGGCGATGGGCAAGGACCTGAAGCTGAACGACTTCACCGATTCGTTTCGCGATATTGCAATCGGCAGCATCGTGCCGGGCACTCAAATGCTGGGAGTCCTCGCGCCGATGCGAGACGTGGCCGCGAACGGCTCGGCGGGCGCCGAGTATCTCGCGCACGAATTCGAGAACAGCCAGCTGGGTCGAACTGTTCTGGACGCGCCGTTTAAGATCGCGAACGTAATGTCCCAGGCGTATATGATCCCGCCGCTGCCCTTCACGAGCTACGCAGATGCGAAAGGCTTCGTGCAGGATGGCATGGACTACGCGCGGGGTCACGACCGCAAAGACATTCGCAAGCGAATGGAAGCGCGCAAAGACGGCTATATAGACCGCGCGACGGAGCACGGATCGCTGAAGAACTTTACGCGCATGAAGCCGCTCACGCTGCTGGGCGACTACGTGTCGGCATACCTGAGCCCGATCACGCAGGGGCTGGCGAAACCGAACCGGCCGCCGAGCCAGACGACGCTCCAGATGCGTGAGACGATGGGCAACACCGTCGCCACGGCGCTGAATCTGCCGGCGACGATGACGCGGATGTTAATGTTTGAGGGCGCGAACTTAGGCGAAGCGGTGACGGCGCAGGCCTTCGAGAATATCGAAGCTCAGATTGGTTTGCCGGGGATCGCCGAGCACTATCAAAATGCGCTGGATCGCTATAATTTCAAGCAGCGCAAGGACGCGGCCGGGCAGAATCGCATTGAAGATTACCTGTCGTTTGGCGCGACGTGGGCGTGGCGCAATGCGGAGTACAATCGCGATCTTGGTGTGGGATTGCAAGTCGTTGAAACGGTCGGCGGAATTCTACTCAACTCCGTTGGGAATATCATCCCTGGATTGGGGACGGCGATCTGGCTGGCCTATAACGCGGCGAAGCAAACGTATATGGGCTCGCTGAAAGGCGGCACACGCGGCGCAGTGGCGGGATATATGAGCGCGGGCCTGTCCGCGTTTACGTCGAAGTTTGGCGTGAATGTCGGCGCGACATACAGCTATGAAGATGGCTGGGGCGGAAATATTGGCGCGACGCTGCCGATCACGAAGACTCTGAGCGCGTCGGCGGGCGTGTCGTTCGTAGAAGGCGAAGGCGTGACCGGCACGAGTGTCGGCTTGAGCAATAACTTCGGCGGCGGCGATGCGGGCAATGCGAACACGGGTTATCATGGAGGGATAGGCCTCAGCTTTGATCGATACGGTGAGTTCAGCGGAGGGAATTTCAACTTCGGTTACGCCGGCGGACGCGAAGGCGATCGGGCGTGGAATAACCCGGACGTCCTGCGCTACGGCGCCGCTCTAAACTTCGACCGCGATAGCTTTACTGGCATTGGGCTGAACGTAAGCGGCACAAACTACGACGGCCTGCCCGGGCAGCCGGACTACGCGCACACGCTGGGCGCGGGGCTTGATATTAATTTCGACGGCAGCTATGGCATAAGCGTAAACCAGAATCTGGGATACAACGACGGCACTGGCTTTGGAATTAACGGTCTCGATGCAACGAACAGCGGCTACTTTTCGTGGGACACAGACGGGGCGTTCGAAGGCGTAACGAATACGATTACGCTCGGCGCGGACTGGCAGAGCAAAGAGGATGCGTATCGCCGCGCGTTGCAAGAGCGCGATGGCTTGAACAAACTGTTGGATGAGACGACGGATCCTGAAAAGCGCGCAGAGCTGGTCAAAGCCTGGAACGATTTAAATAACCAGATCGACACGCTGGATCCGAATCGGCGCGTGAACGGCTGGAACGACAAGCTGGAGGAGCTGGTTGCGGCGGGGGAGATTTCGCCGGAGCGGGCCGATGAGATTCGCGCGGAGATTGAGGCGAATCCGGACGCGATGAACGGCGAAGAGCTGGCCGCGGAAGTGTGGGGTCGTGCGGATGAGAAGGGTTATGATACTTCGCGGGGTAATATTTTTTCGCAGGTCTTCGGCGCGATCGGCGACGGGCTGAAGTATGCGCTGGGGATGCAGTCTGATGAACACGGGTTTGTGGATGATCAGGGGAATTATCACGAGCGGACTTGTTTTACTGCTGGTACCTGGGTTCGCGTGCAGGACGGGACGGCTGGCGCGTTTGTTGAAGACGGACGCTGGTTTAAGAATGTCGAAGACGTAATCGTCGGCGATTGGGTCTTAAGCTGGAACGAAAAGACCGGCGAGCTGGAATGGAAGCAGGTTCTCAAAACGCATATCCGTAAGACTGAAGAAATCCATGAGGTTGCTTTGTCCGAGGATTCTTCTATCGAAACGACCTGGTCGCATCCATTCTGGGTTGTTGACTTCGGATGGAAGAGGGCACGAGATTTAACGAATTCAGATACATTATTGGATTCAGATTCGAATGGCGTTCGCATTGATGATATTCGTCGGCGTGCCAGTGCGCAAACGGTCTTCAACCTGACTATCGCAGACAATCATAACTATTATGTTTCGCGCGACGAAGTTCTTGTCCATAATGTGCCGATCAGCGGGTATGAAGGAGTCGCTGGCTTTATACCATGTACTTTGCGCGGCCTGTTTGGCGGAGAAGGTTGTACGGATACTGAATTAGCCCAGGCTGGTCTATATCAAGGAGTAAATACTGCTGCCGAAGCGGCTGGTGGGGCGGCAGCGGCAGCGACCTTGGGTGCCGTTGTTTCTGTTGAAGCCTGCCTTGCCGGTGGCTGCGCGGCGCTGTATAATTTTGTCGTACCTAATAGTCCGGTAATTGCCGAAACGATTGCAGCAGTGATTGGCGGCGACGCCTATCTCAATGGAACTGGAAGCCTTACGAGGGAAGGAGCAGCTAGAGTTCGTAAAGCGCTTGTTAAAATGAGTGGCAAGGAAATGGGAAGCCTTTGGAGTAAGCTGGCGAGTATTGATCAGGCATTACTCAGCGCGAGCGATCGTGGCATCCTAAATAACCTGCGGGGCCGGGTTTTCGAGGCAGCAGCCCTGAAAACGATAGGTGCTTCCTCCAACGCGAAAAAGTTGTTAGGAGACACAACGCGTGGAAAGATTCATGTCGTGCCTGACTATCTCAAAGGGGTTGTTGGCGAAATCAAGGATGTTCAGAAGCTTGGTTTTACAAAGCAAATCGAAGCCGAAATTGCAATTGCCGCGAGCCGGCAAGAACCATTCCATTTGGTCGTGAGCTCTCGCACAGTTGTTATGCAAACGTTGCAAGAAGCTGTGCGCCGGAATGGTGGAAAAATTCTTGTATTTGATCCTGTTGCTAACACTATGGTACCCTACTAATGAGCACATACAGTAGTTTAGGAATAATTACGTCTCAAGCATTGGAGTTGTCAGATGGGCTGGCCTTCTTCGCGGAAATGAAAAAGGCATTGCCGGCACTGTACCCAAAGAAGGTCGGAAATTACGAACCTGTGAGAACTCTATTCGATCCCAGGAAAAAGGGCGAATTGGAACAGCAGTGGCGTTCGCCTTTCATCTGGAAGGGTGCGGCGGTTGGTTCGCAGGGGAATGTGTGGTTTCGACAAGGATTGGGCAAGAATTCGGATATTATTTGTTCCGCGAAGACCAAGGATTTTGATTTTGAACGTTGTCAGGATTTCTTAGGGAAGACAGCCAAGGTGATGAACGCCGCTTTTATTTATGCTCACCCCTTTCAGTCTATAGAAATCGAGCGAGCGCGAACAAATGAGACTTTGATTACGGTCGTAAGAGGAAAGAGTAATTACGTTTCAGTTTCCTCAATTGTGTTGGAGAAATATATCCCCGATGTATACTGGTATACTATATTCGGTCCTCCTTTTGTGAAGCATTTTGGATTAAAACGTCTCTTAGCGACTCCTGCCAATAGAGTCGTTCAATTGGGTGACCATTTTGTCGGCATTCAATTGACGGGACTTTCGGAGATTCTCGATGGAGCGAAAATGGAAGAGGCACGTTCTCTCGTTAAGTCTCATCTAGGCCAAGATGCTTTTTTTTCCCTCTCGAGGGGAGCCTCGAGCAAGTATAGAGTATGTAAGCTGGTGTAATGCAATGTGCCCAGCTCCAAGTGAACTTCCTGTACCGTCTAAAACCCATCGACGGGGAAAGCCGAGTGAAAGAGGAAAATCCGTCATTGAAGAATGATCCAATTGGCCGAAAGCCAAAGTATCAGGCTAAGGCAAAGGCCATCAGTGCTCCGGGAAGACCTCGCGACATTGAGACCCTATAGATGAGCGGTTTACTGAGCGCAAGCGTATACATGCCTGCAACGGCGGATTTCGAAACGGGGCTGGATTACTTTAGGGGATTAGAAAAGTATATTGTAAGCTCCAAAAAGTCATCGGCGATCGTAGAATACGGAGATGACGAAAATTCGTCACCTCCGTCGGTTGTTTTCGTTCATGGAAATGCGATCTAAATGCATGTGATGCATCGTCGTTATCTGAAACCGAATTCCTTTCCCCGGACACGAAACCGAAGCATACTATTGCTGGTATAGTTCCGGCGACTGCGGTATATTCTTCCAATAAATACAAGCTTCGCTGCGACCTTCGAGCGAAAGGGATGCGAAGGGCCGCACTTTGTGCGGGCAAAGTTCGGCGAAGCCGAACGTGCCGAAGCGAACGCGGAGCCCGTAGCAGCCCGGCCCTTTGGTCTGCAAAGC
>JANSYA010000026.1 GCA_024742665.1 bacterium | reverse complement strand
CGAGTCTGTTGAAAAACAGACGCAAGGGGAGGCTGTTGCCCGCGAGGCGACGCAGACAGGCCCGCAGGGCCGTTTTGCGTGAGTTTGCGGAGCAAACTATAGCGTCTGCGTCGCCTCGCGGGCTTTTTCAACAGACTCTTCGGCTTGTGAATCGCGCTTTTTTGTGATAGGATCCCGGGCCTCGCTGCCCTGCGCCGCCAGCCAGTACCTCGGCCCCCCTCCAAATAGAAAAGACCACCCGGGGGCGGGATCCTTCGGGCGCGAGAGCGGCAGTCTGCTCGTGCAGGGCGCGAGGCCGGCCTGATAGAATTGGCTTTACGGGGAGGGCCCGACTGCGGCCATCATCGTGCATGACCACCGTTTCGCCTCTGGCCGGGGGCCTGTTTTCTGAACGCATGGCCCGGATCGACACCTCTGAAATCCGGCGCATGTTCGCGCTTGCCGCGACCCTCAAGAATCCGATCAATCTTTCGATCGGTCAACCTCACTTCCCGGCCCCGGCTCCCGTGCGGGACGCGATCTCGGAGGCACTGGCACGGAACCAGACGACCTACACTCAGACTCAGGGCATCGTCGAACTGCGCGAACGGCTCTCGCGAAAATTTAGCGAAGCGAACGGTTTTGAAGCGCATCCCGATCGAATTCTGATCAGCTCTGGCGTCTCTTCGTTGATCCAGCTGCTCTTCATGGCGACCATCGACCCCGGCGATCGCGTGCTTCTAACCGATCCGGCCTTTCTGATTTATCGCAGCCTGCTGGAATTTCTGGGCGCGCAGATCGAATACATTCCCGAAAATTTTACGGCTGACGATATGGCGGCGTTTCGCGCCGCCGATCAGGCAGCGTCTTCAGCGGATCGAAATCGGCGGCCCCTCAAGCTGATCATATTTTGCACGCCTTCGAATCCCTCCGGACACATCATGACGGATGATCAAATTCGCATGCTGGCCAACCTGGCGGAGGACAAGGGGGCGCTGCTGGTCGCGGATGAAATCTACGAGCTCTTCGACTACGAGAACCGTTTCAAAAGCGCCGCGGCGATCTATCCGAATACTGTCACCTTCATGGGCTATTCGAAATCCTACAGCATGACCGGGCTGCGCCTGTCAGCCGCGACCGGTCCTGAAAGCGTGATTAAAGCGATGACGACTCTGCAGCAATACACGGTTGTTTGCGCTCCGGCGCCGGTGCAGTGGGCGGGCATCGCCGCACTGGATCTGGATATGTCTACTTACGTCGGCGAATATAAAACGAATCGCGACTACTGTCTGGAGCGCCTGCGGGATAAGCTGGAGTTCACCTATCCGGCCGGGGCGTTTTATATTTTTGCGCGCATTCCAGGTACGGATCGCGAATTCGTAGAGCGTGCCATTCAGGAAAAAGAGCTGCTCGTAGTTCCCGGCCGCATTTTTTCCAGAAGCGAAGACCGCGTGCGAATTTCTTACGCCACCGACCGGAGCACTCTCGAACGAGGCATGGATGCGCTGCTGGCCCTGATTTAGTTTTTCCGAATTATCAAGCGGCGACTACAGCGAATCATGTATGAACTGATCCCCGGCTATCCGCTGCCCACCGGCCTCGTCTACATCATCGCGGCGGTGTTTGGATTTATTTTCGGGAGCTTTTATACCGCCCTCGCCTCGCGCATCGTTTACTTTTTTTATGGCCCTGGCCGCAAAGTCGGCCCCGGCCGGTGGCGGCGCATTTTGTTCGAGCCCTCTCACTGCCACAGCTGCGGCCACCGAATTCGCGGACTGGAGCTTGCGCCCCTCTTCGGCTATCTGTTTAGCCGCGGACGCTGCCGGGGTTGCGGTAGATCGATCGGGCTGTTGACTCTCTTCGGCGAAGTATTTCCCGCGATCCTCTTTCCCCTGTTGATCGCGACAGGCATGCGACCGGTCGGCGCCCTGTTTGTCGTACTGCTTTGCGGACATCTGTATATATCGCTTGCGACCGACTGGGAAATGTTTTTGCTCGATCACGAGAACGCGCTGTTTCTGTTGCTGTGGTCGGCGGCGGCCACCTGGGAAAAAGTGGACCGCGATCCGGAGGCGATGATGGCTCACGCTCTCGTGTGCGCCGTCGCGCTGATCATTTTTCTGGCGCTGTTTTTTTTGAGCAAGATGCGCGGGCTCGGTTTCGGCGACGTGATCCTCGCCGGCGTGCTCGCGCTGTACGCGGGGCATCCATGGTCGCTGCTTTTATTCCAGCTCGCGGCCGCGAGCAGCCTGGTTTATATCTTCCTGATTCAAAGGGACCGCCGGGCTCCGGCGCCCCTCGGCGCGTTTTTCGCCCTGGCTTTTTTTTTCACTGTAGTCGTCGAATCTCTGTGGGAACTTGTGCAGTAGTCTTTGGCTTGAATCAGAAGATCTCGCGCGAAGCAGGAGTCAGATCTCCCCATTTTATAATACCATGTGGCTGAGACATTTTTGCTTGTATGGCGGCCTTTTTTATGCTATAGTGTCGGCGCTTCGCAGCAGGGACGCAGCCGCCGGACAGGTTGTACCCACCACCATGAGAAGATCCTGAGCCTGTCGAAAAACCCGGACTCGCCTCCATTCGTTGGAGCGATACGCCGCCCGCCTATCAATTTTCTCCGAGCCGAAACTCGGCAAGGCGCGCCAGATTGTGAGCGATAGATCTTTCCGCCCATTCCACGGCGACT
>JANSYA010000018.1 GCA_024742665.1 bacterium | reverse complement strand
GACGATACCACGAAGGCCGCCAACACCTTCATGGATCGCGTCCGACTTCAACGGTTGAAAGCCGATATGCAAAAACTCTGGGATCGCCGTGCGGCCGATTAAGATTGACAAAAATCGATTCGTACGAATACGTTTTTCAACCCGGCAACTGGTGCCATTTGCCGTACCGATTTAGTGATTCAATTCGAGTGGCATTTTGCAAAGCCGCGAATACATTTACAGATCTTGTGCGTTTGTTTCGCTGCGAAAAAACTTGCAGAAATTGTGAGATCGCAGAGATTCCAGAGAAATGGATCGCGAACCCAAAATCCCCGGGATTTTAATTGAGGCAAAAACGGATCATGCTTCGTTGTGTTAGTCTGCCTGCTTCGCTGCTGTTTTCGATTTCCATATTCGCATGCAGTGAAGCTCCTGCCGTCAAGGCTGTAACTTTTAGCGTTCCCCCGGCGTTCGGGCAAAAGTTGTACGTAGCGTCAGATGCTCATGGAGATTACCATACTTTCTGGATTAAGATCGAACCGTCGAAAAAGTTTTCCGGGAAATGTGAAGGCTACGCTGAAAGCGCAAACTTGTCCGGAACGTGGAAAAAATTCGGGAAATGGAAGCAATCAGACTCCGAGGCAATCGAGCTGACGGGATCGGCCGATATTGTGGGATGCTTCGACGGGCCGGCACCTGAGGATGGAAGCCCCCAATGCTATAGCGAGACCCGCCAATTCAGAGGCCGCATCGATCTAAAATATGACGGCGAGGACCTGTATGTCGCCGCCTACAGGTCGCTTCCAGGCAATCGGGCAATCACACCTTGCCGTGAAGAGATTCTTGAAAAACCCGAGGATTATCTCTGGTAGATCGAAAGTATGCAGCGGTATCTAATTGCCGGATTTCCCACCGGGAGAAGCGCCTCGATTGTGATTGTCACGGAAAGCGGGCCGGAGATGTTTCGTTTGGATCAGGATTCTGCTTCGCAAGCGGCACCGTCTGTCCGGCGCTCTCAAGCGGTTCCTGAATACTACGGAGAAATAAATGACGAACAGATTAATTTTAATGCTGACGATTGCCGCGCTGTGGCTGCCGGCCGCGGCGGCGTGCGGCGGCGATTCCCATCAGGCGATGGCGGCCGAACATGCGGAGCTGCAAGCCGAGCACGAAGAAATGCGGGCCGCTCACGACAAAATGAAGCACGAGCACAAGTCTCGCGAAGAAGCCCTGGCCGAACACGGCGGCGACGAAGCTCTGCTCGAAAAGCACGAGCAGGAGCACGAAGAGCTGCGCAAGAAGCACGAAGCGATCATCGCGAAGCATGAAGAGCTGATTGCACGCCATGCGGATCTGGAAAAACAGCACGCGGCCGGCGGAGATGCGGCGGCGATCGAAGCCGACCACAAGCAGATGCTGGCCGAGCACGAAACCATGCGCGCCGATCACGAAGCGATGATCAAAGAGCATGAAGAAATGCAGGCCCGGCACAAAGCCGAGCATCCCGAGAAATAAGTCTGTCAGATAAAAGGGCCTGATTCCGTCAGGCCCAAAATTGGCTTCCCCGGCGTCGCGCGGGCGAATCAACTGTGCCGATGCGCATTCCATTGCCGGGCGTACAATCTATTATCCCGGCCGCCCCAACGGCTAACCCGTCGCGACGCTGATCGAGTTCAGATTCTTCAGCAGGATCTGTTTCGTGATCGGTTTGGTCAAATGCGCGTCGCAGCCGGCCTGAAGGCTCCGGTCGATGTCTTCCTGGAACGCGTTCGCCGTAAGGGCCAGGATATGCGCGCGTCGCGTGCCGGATTCGGCCGGATCGATTTGGGATTCTTTGAGGCGCGCTTCTTCCAGGGATCGGAGTTGTCGGGTGGTTGCGTAGCCGTCCATTCCCGGCATTTGAACGTCCATCAAAACGACATCGAATGTTTCATTCGCGAACTTCTGGATTGCGTTTTCGCCGTTGTTGACGCATTGCCAGGTGTGCGGCGAATTTTTTAGAAAGGCGTCGATCAGCATTAAATTGTCAGGGTTGTCGTCCACGACGAGTATATTCAGGCCGCGATTCTGGCGAGACCGCGTATTGCCTCCGGGCTGTCCCGGTTGCGTGGATTCGGTTTCAGTTTTAGTAACCGCATCTTCGGGTACTTTGATGATGGGCACAGAAAAATAGAAACGTGATCCTTCGCCTGGTTGGCTTTCCGCGCGGATACTTCCGTTCATCAGCGTGGCCAGACGACGCGAAATCGCAAGACCCAATCCTGTGCCGGCTTCTTTGCGTGTCGGGCTGCCGTCGACCTGAACGAAGGGGTCGAACATCGATTCAATTTTATCGGCAGGGATTCCAATGCCGGAATCGCTGACAACGAAAGTTAGAGCTTCAGAATCGAAACTGACGTCGAGGGTCACCCGCACTCCGCCACTCTCCGTAAATTTAATCGCATTTCCGATCAGGTTCACCAGCACCTGGCGGATCCGTCCCGGGTCGCCGACCACCCGGGTTGGCACCCGGTCGCTCGCCCGGATTTCATAATCGATATGCTTTTCTCTGGCGCGCATTTCGTAGATTTCGCCGACCCGCTGTAGTAATTCGCCGGGGTCGAGAATCTCCTGGACGAGTTCCACGTGACCGGCTTCGATCCGGGTCATGTCCAGGACGTCGGTAATCAGTTCCAGTAGATGATCGCCGGAGCGCCGCAGAAGCTGGACCAGGCGTTTTTGATCGTCCTCTAGTTCGCTTTCCTGCAGGAGCGCCGCGACGCCCATAATCGAATTGAGCGGCGTTCGAATTTCATGACTCATGGTCGCCAGAAACTCGCTCTTCGCGCGGCTGGCCTGGTCCGCGGAATCGCGATCCTGTTTCAGACCCGACTCATAGTTACGAGCATCGGTGATATCATGAAAGGATGTTACGACTGCGTACGGTTGGCTTTCGTCGGCATGGAAGAGGGGCTGCGAGTGTATGAGAATCCAGGTCAATGTGGAATCAGGCTTGCGCACTCCCATGACGACGTCGCGGCATGGGCGCCCGGTCGACAGACTCTGCATCGCGGGATGTTCTTCGCCCGGGAAAGGCGTCCCGTCTTCGCGTACAGATCGCCAGCGCGGGTCCATAGACGAGAGACCTTTCATTTGATCGACAGTCAGTCCGAGAATCCGTTCCGCGCTGGCGTTGGCCGTTAAGATCGCCCCGCCGTGTTCTTGCATCACCACGCCGACATCCAGTGCGGACACGAGGGAGCGATAGCGATCGTCGCTTTCGCGCAGGCCGGCGATCGTCTGCCGGAGTTCTTCGCGGATCGCATGTTCGCTGAGGGCCGTGCGCCGTAGTTCCAATTGCGCGATCACCTGGCGAGCCAGAGCGCTGAGTACAAGTCGTTTGGGCTCGTCCAGACTGCGCGGTTTCTGATCAAAGATGCAAAGCGTTCCCAGGGCCAGGCCGTCGGGCGTAATCAGAGGCGCACCCGCGTAAAAACGCATCTTTGTGGGCCCGGTTACCAGCGGATTTGCGATGAATCTTTCATCGAGATTCGCATCCTGTACTTCCAGAATTTCGCCATGATTGTCAAGGGTGTGGGCGCAAAAAGAAACATCCCGCGGGACTTCTGTAATATCCGATCCGAGCTTTGACTTAACCCAGACTAACGATTCGTCCACGAATGTGATCATTACGATCGGCGCGTCAATGGCGGCCTGCGCGATGCGCACAAGATCGTCCAGTGCGGGTTCGGCATTCGTATTCAGGACCCCGTACGATTGAAGGCGCCCCAGGCGCTGTTGTTCTTTAGTCGTTGTTGGCATTGAGGAATACTAAAAGATCCGGTGGCCTGCGAAGGTAATCGATTGAGTTTTGTTCCGGTCAAGCCTGAATTTCGATGCCGGAAATGAGGCGTTGAGTTGGGAGCCGTTGATAACTCGTTCTGCGACAAAATTTTCACGATTTAGTTCGCGCGCCCTGCGGCGACTCCGCAGCCTGGCCAGCGTGCTCAAGCCTGGCTGCAAGATTATCATGATGACCCGCAGAACTGGCTAGTATTGCTCGATCACAGGAGTCCGGAATTTCCGGCTATCTGATAAAGCCCATTCAGAAGCAAGAACTGCTGGATTTGATTGCGCGCCCTGCCCTCTTTTTTACTGAGCCGGCCCCGTGGATGCGCGCAGCTGCTTGAGTTCCGCGTCGATTTGGGCGACGCGTTTGCGGTATTCATCCAGCTTCGCGATTTCGTCTTCGTTGCACGCGCGGCGATAGGCCGGCGTATCGCCTTCCGCCTGGCGTTCGCAGTAGTTCACGCGAGCCTGCAGTCGGTTGCGTTCCTGAAACAGGCGCGCGTACGCCGAAGCCGCCGGGCCGGAATTCTGGCCGCTGTTCAGACCCGAGCCGCCGGGCGATCGCATGCCGATCAGCGCAATCATCGCGACCATCAGGCCCACGCAGGCGAAAGTAATAATCCAGGCGATTTTGTTTTCGTTCATGATATATTCCCGTTATTGCGCGCGACGCGGCCTTAGTTCGCCGGATAGGTCGCGTCGGCGTCGCGATTGACGACCAGCTCTTCCAATTTGTCGGCGACAATCCGCGAAATTTCCAGCGTCTGACGGGCCGTATGAAACTCCAGGTCCTTACCGAAGAGCTTGATCTCGCCGATCTTCTCGCCGCGTCGCGCGTCGTAAATCCACACGCTCACGGACACCTGTAAAGCGTCTTCGAGCAGCTGTTCGGTCTTCACTTCCTGAATGCGGCCCTGCAAAAACAGGCGCGCGCCGAATTCCCTGGTCAGCCGGGCGACTTCTTCGTCGGATAGCAATCGATTTTTCGGCAGCGAAGACTTCCCGAGTAAGTCTTCTACTTGCGATTGCTCTACGGTGATATAGCCCATCTCGCGCAGCGAAAAGGACATGCTGTCGTAAAAATTCTGGCGGGTCAAGGGGCTCTTGCCGGAACCCAGCGTCTGAAAATAACCGATGCCGACGTCGCGCAGAGCCTCCGCCTGGGTGTCGGGCCAGCGCTTCGTGCGAATTGCGTGGGTCTCGTAGGTCCGGCAGGCGCTGCTGAATAGAACGCCCGCCAGAACGATTGCCAGAAATCCCGCCGCTCTGGATCGGGCGCTGTGCTTGAGTGTGCGATGAGGATACATTTTTACCTGCCGGGACTCACGCTGCGGCAGCAGCGGAAGCCGATTTGTTTGTGCTGGTGTTGATTCGGAAAATAAAATTTCGTAAAGCAGTCCGCGCCCTTCCCGGACAGATACGATCCGCCGACCGCCACCGCCATTCCCCCGCGTTCTTCCGCGACCCATTCCATGACGTTGCCTACCATATCGTAAATGCCAGTATCGGTTTTACAGGTGGAACGCGCGCCGGTGAGTGCCGGTCGATCGACGCCGGTGCGGCAGGACTCGGCTGTGTACGTATCGCTGTACGAATACTTCCGGCGGTGCGTGCCCAGGCAGGCGTTCACCCATTCGTAGCGCGAGCACAGGCGCTTGCCGGTCGCCGCGCAGATTTCGGCGGCCAGGGCCGGCTTGAGATCGACGAGCGGATCCTGATTGCGAATCGCGAAATAATCGCGCGTGCTCAGCTCCGAGACCTCGAAGGGATCGATAAAAAACGAATGCTGGGGCGTATGGACCAGGACCATGTTATCCGCCAGAATTTCGGCACCATTCGCTCCCGGTCCGGCCGCGCTGCGGGACTGGAGGATGTCGCCTGGAATCCGAACCTGGGGGTTGCAGCCCCCGGCTGCGATCAGCGTGAGCCCGGCCAGCCAGAGGCCGACCGTCGTGCTGCGCCGGCGTCTATAAATGCCAGAATTTGGTCGCTGCTCAGTTTTCAATGCTGTCTCCGTCCTCGTCGTCCCCGGCGGTCGGCTCTTCTTCCGATCGCTCGGATTTTTCGACTGAATCGTTCGCGTCCATTTTGCCTGCATCTGTGTTCGCGTCGCCTGGCCCGGTTCCGTCGCCGAATACGATCGTGCGGACGATTCCCGGCGGCACCCTGGCGGGTCCGCGCTGGTTCCATTCCGCCAGATTTTCCGGGGTTTTGCCCGAATTTGAGTCTGCTGTCGGATTCTCGGCGGCCGGCGCGGCTTCGTTTCCATTATCAGCAGCAGCGTCGCCGTCGGGTGCGGAGGCGTCTGCGGCCGATGTTTCTGCATCCGGGTCTGCGGCGGCATCGGCTGAGTTCGCAGCGGATGCCGGGCCTTCCGGATTATTCGGATCGACCGAAAAATAAGTACGATAACTGCCGAAACTCAGGCCGCTCTGCATGCGAAATTCCAGCCAGTCGAAGGCCGCGAAAGCCCCTTCGAGTTGAGTCTGGTCCTTGCGGGTCAGGCGGCAGCGGGTCGGAAAATAGAGCACGCGCCTGGCTTCGCCGCCGGGCTCCCGGTGCAGGCGGACCGCGCGCCAGTCGAGAAATTCGATCTGCCCGATTTCCGGCACCGGAATGCGGTGGCGGACCGCGACGCCGTTTTGATCTTCCGTAAGCTCGAGGGCCGTCTGGGTCAGAGCGATGCGTCCGGCGATGCGCTGATCGCGACCGGTTACCAGGGTTACGTTAAAGCGCGGCGGACCGTTGGTTTTTTTGCGTTTGGGATCCGTTTGCCGCTTTGTCACGGTTGATCGGCTGGCCCGGGGCGTGAATTCCTGGCCCAGCTCTCGTTCCATGCGCCGCAGAATTTCACGCTCCTCAATTGAGCTCGAACCGGGAACGAATTCGCTCTCGCGACGGTCCTGGGCGCTGCTGTCCGCCGACGACCATAGCAATAGCACGGGCAGCAGCACGGCGCCGATCCGCAGCGCCGCCATTGGTTGTTGGTTTTTAGCGGCAGTCTTCAGGGCCGGGCTCCAGGATTCGCGGGCGTGATTTGCAGGGGATCGCTCGCTTTCAGCAGTTCGTCGACGGCCTTCTGCCGGGCGATCTCCGCGCGGCGGCGGGCGATGCGACGAACGAGCACGTCTCGTTCGCGGCGGATTTGTTCGACGCTCAGATTTTTATCTTTCAGAGCCGGGTCCGTGGCCAGCAGCTCCTTCAGGGCTTCGTCGTTCGGCTTGAGCTTTTCGGCTTCGTTGTAAATTGCGTCCACGCCGGCCGCGCGATGGAAGTAATATTCCTCTAACAATTTTTCCAGCCGCGGGGCCAGGTAGCGGGCGGCCTCTTCGTCGCCGAAGTATCCGCGCTCCTCGCCGGCTTGAATCGCGAGTCGTCGTAGCAGCAGCTTTTGAATTACCAGGCGTCGTGCGCTGTCGGAAAGCGCCAGGATTTCCTCTGGACTCGAAACGCCGTACGCCGCGTTAGCGTAGTACAGTTCGTTTTCGCGAATGCTTATGTCGCCTGAACTCCCGTATACCTCACCGGCGTTTTCGCCGAAGGCGGCTTCGCGCAGATCTTCCGCGACCCCGGGTAATGGGTCGCCGACGCCGCAGCCGGCGGTCGCGAAGATCAGCAGCGACAATGTGGCGGCGCGTCGCATGTTGAAAATGACGCGGCAGTGATTTAAATTCATTTTTCTATATTCCCCTGTGTATATCGACTTCGAAATCCAATTATTTTAGAAGGCCTGACGCAAATTTCTTGCGTTCACAGCTTAGCTCCGGTTTCTTATATGCTCTGATCCGAGGTTTTAACAGTTCTTGTTGGCTGTCGAAAGGCTATGCCCGGGCCTCGCTTCTTTTTTACAATAAATAGAGATAATT
The DNA here is from genome assembly GCA_024742665.1 of bacterium. Lineage (GTDB taxonomy): Bacteria > Spirochaetota > Leptospiria > Leptospirales > Leptonemataceae > JANSYA01. The sequence continues at coordinate 47,277 of JANSYA010000018.1, read as the reverse complement.
CAAAGGGGGGCTAAGAAATCCTTATGTCCCCGCCCGAAAATGTATGTATCCGATGAGAGGCTGTTCGGTTCTTCCGGCCGCCTTGATCGCCGCATTGAATAATGCGATAGAACGATAGGCCGGCGCAAGTCGGTCGCGGCACTGTTATATGATACGGAGTATACATGAGGTTAAACACTGTGGGAAGAATCTCTATCTCGCGAGACGCCGGAGTCCCTTCCGGCCTTGTATCGCGCAAGCCTGAAACTTTCTTCCGAATTTTTCGCGCGTTCATCGCCGCGATAGTGCTGCTGAGCCTAACCGGCGCTTGCAGCGACAGCGGTCCGCTGAACGAAACGCAACTCAAGCGATTCACCGAAGCGCAGACTCTGTATCGCAACAAAAAATTCGACGAAGCTCTGTCGCGTCTGCGTCAGCTACGCGAAGAACGTCCCGACGCTCTGGAAGCCGCTTCGCTCGAAGCGCGAATCTTGTTTTTTACCAAAAAATTCGAAGAGTCGGAGCAGGTGCTGAAAGAAGTCCTCGATCGCGATCCGGAAAATCCGCACGCGTTAATGTGGCTCGGTAAGACGATCGCCGTCGACGCGGAACGTCAGGCGGAAGCCGCCGAACACTTTCGCGCGATCGTCGAACGCGATCCGGAAAACTATATGGCGCGCTACTATCTCGGACGCTGCTTAGAGGCGCAGAATAAGATTCGCCCCGCCCTGCTTGAGTATCAGGCGGCCCTCGCCATGGAATATCAGATTTCCAAGATTCACCTGCACATGGGCCGTTTGCTTTCCGGGATCAACATGGAGGATCGCGCGAAGAAACACTTCGCCCGCGTTCGCGCTCTGGGCGTAAGTCCTGGAGATATGCAGTTAGCCGCGCGAGCGGAAGCGTCGCCGGAAACGGAAGAGGAAGCCAAAGCGGGAGGGACGCCTCGTCGCTGAGACCATGCGATTTCGCGCACATACTGGAATCCGGCGCAGGCTGCAAAGTCTGACGTCGGGGAAAGGCGGGGGCATTCAGCTCCTGCTCCGCCGGTGTACGTGCGCGATCCTGGTTTTCGCCTGCACGGCGTCGCTTAGTCCCCAGGAGCTGGAATCTCTGGATTCCTCGGAGGACTCGCTGGCTTCCGAATACTTCGATACGCCGGACGCGTCGGAATCCTCTCAGGATCCCGGGGCCTCGCCGGGGGAAAGCCCGTACGCGGGTTTGGACGCGAATCGCGATGATAGTTCAGGCGACGCGTCCGGGGGTGAAGTCGACGAAGAAAATATTCTGGGCCTGGCCGACGCGGAGCGCATCGCCGAATCGAATAACTTCGATTTGCGCGTCTTGAATATGGAGCGCGATATCGCGGAAGACACCGTCGATGCGCGCTTTCGCGACTATTTCCCCAGCCTGTCTTTTTCGTATCGTCGCAATCGCACCATCGCCCGCCGGGATTTCGACAACGGGAACCACTCGCTCCAGGTTTCGCTTTCGCAGCCGGTCTTCGACGGCGGCCGCACGCAGCTGGCGCATGAAGTATCGAAGATCGACGCGCGTCTGGCCCGGGAGCGGATCACGGAAAGTAAAAATCAGCTTCGTTTTCAGGTGCGCCAGCAATATCTGCAGCTGGTGCAGGAGAAAGAGAATATCTCCATCGCTCGCGCCGCGTACGAAAGCGCCCGGGCCACCCTCGATCGCGCGACGGTCGAGAATCGCCAGGGCGCGATCACTGAACTGGACTTCCAGGAAATTCGCACGGAGTACGATCGCCGCGGACTTGAACTGGAACAGCGGGTCGAAGCCTATGAAAACGGCCGCGTGGATTTCGCCCAGCTGCTGCGGGTGTCTGTGGATCCGGAGCTCGACAATCGTCCGGACGTGAAGGGCCTCGATTTGTTTCGCGTGCGCGTGAACGAATTTTCAATGAGCATCGACGAGCTGTATAATATCGCCATGGAAAGCCGGCCCGACGTGCGCCAGGCGAAGATCGACGTGATGCGCAGTCGCCGGGAATACTTGATTACGAAATATGACTGGCTGCCCACGGTTTCTTTGACCGGTAACTACGGCAAGAGCGGCGAAGAGTGGCCGCCGACGAATACCGAATGGGGCGTGGGCATTAATTTTACGTTTCGCGTCTTCGGTAATACGATCAGCACCGACGCCCAGGAACTGCGTACGCAAAACGAAACCGGCCGGGGTTATTCCAGCAGCGGCCAGTGGAATGTGTACGACAACGCCGCCTGGGAGGAACCGCACAAACGCAATACGATCGAGTTGATGCAGGCGCGGGATCGCAAGCAGCAGCTGGCGGATACGGTGCGCGTCGAAGTCACGCGACTGCGCCGGGCCTTCTATGATCGGCGGCGCGAAATGGAGCTGGCCGATCGTTCTCTGGCGGTGCGCGAACAGCGCTTTCGCATCGAGCAACTGCGCTTTCGCAACGGGGAGATTTCCGTAAGCGATTATCTGGAATCCGAACTGGAGCTAATTCAAGCCCGTCTGGACTTAGTGGCCGGTCGCGTGAATATGATTCTGGCCGCCAATCAAACTGAAATCGATCTGGGCCTGCCCCTCGATTCGCTCAAGCTCGTCGACATCGCCGAGATCGGATCCGAGGATTCTCAGCTGGAGCCGGGCGAAGGAGTGAGCTCGGGCTATCGCACGCACACAAAGCTGAAGCTGCCCAACGCCCCCTTTGAAATTTCGGAAGAGGGCCCCGTGCAAGAGACGGGCGAATCCGATCAAGAATCTAATTCAGGAGGCGATCGTTAGTCATGGCTCGCAAAGGCGAATCAGGAAAGCGCAAGCCGGCCCGCAAAAAAGTCGGCACGCGGCGTTCTAAAAAAGTCGATGCGGCGCAAGGTCGCAAGGCCGCAGACGATCAAGTCGACGTGCCCGCAGTGCCGGACGCGTCGACCGGTGAATATTCGGAAACGTACTACGGCGAAGAAACGACGCCGGCCGAAGCGCTGCCCGTGGAATCGGCTTCGGCGATCGATCCCGCGCAATCCGGGAGTCAGGCCGACGAAATTGAAGCGCTGCTTGCCGCCCAGGCCCATGATGAAGAGGACGCAGCCGCCGGCGCGGGAACGGGCGCGGTTTCTGGATCGGGCAAGAGCCGCGGCCGGGACTCAGGCGGAGGAGTTTCGTTTGCGACGATCATGCGACGCATCCTGCGCTTTCGCACGCCGATTTTTATTATCCTGCTCCTGCTGATCGCCGGGGGGACTTTCCTGCCCTATTTATTAGAAGAAAGCGAAGCGGACGTTGACGCTTCGATGCTGGTTCCGTCGGTGAAAGCGGTCGGCGTTACGAAAGGCGATCTGCAGCACACGATCCAGGCCCCTGGCACTGTGACCTTCCTGGAGAAGGCCGCCGTGACATCGAAGGTTCTGGGCCGCGTGGAGAATCTGCTGGTCGACCAGGGCGAATACGTAAAGCGCGGCCAGCCGTTAGCCCAGATCGAAACTTTCGAATTGGAGCTGCAGCTTAAACAGGCCCGGGCCGGCGTGAATCGCGCGCAGGCCCAGCTGGAACTTTCTCAGGCGCGTTATCAGAACGCCCGTCGCGACGCGGATCGCCAGATTAAGGACCTCGAACGAATTCAATCGGATATCATCGAAGCGAAGGCGGGTTATCTGAACTCGCGTCGCAATATGAAAAATCAGCAAGAGATCTACGAGATGGGCGGGATTTCGCGCGAAGAGCTGAAGACCGTATACGCCGAATATATTTCGTCGATGAGTCGCTATTATCAAACTCGCAAAAACTATCAGATTCGCATCGTCGGCTTTCGCGACGAAGATTTGCAGGAGGCCGATATGGCGGCCGAGTCCGGCGGGCCCGCGAAGCGCGAACAGTTCATCGACTTTAATACTCAGGTGGAGCTGGGGGATGTGCGCGTCGCGGAAGCGGCCGTGCGCAACGCGCGCCTGGAATTGGAGTCGATCGACCTGCTGATTCGAGAGTCCACGATCCGTTCGCCGCTGGACGGCGTAATCGCCTCGCGAACGATCGAAGTCGGCGAAAGCGCGAAAGAAGGCGAGCCGCTGTTTACGGTCATTCGCATGGACCGCGTTTTAATTTCGACCAGCATTCCCGAAGAGGAAGTGCAGTTCGTCGAGCCCGAGCAGCAAGTCAGCTATACGGTCGACGCCCTCTCGGATTTTCAGGACACTCCCCGGGCCGCCACAGTTTATCAGATTTCGCCGGTGATCGACGTCAGCACGCGCACCGCCGAGCTGCGGGTGATGGCCGAAAATCCGGAGCTGGATTTGTCGCCCGGTATGTTCGTGCGCTGCGCGGTCGCGACCCGCGCCAAAAAAGACGCGATCGCCGTGCCCGAATCGGCGCTGATCGATCGGCGGACTGAAAATGAAGTCGACGACGTGGCGGACGTCTTCGTGCTGCAAGACGGCCTGGCTTTGCGACGCAAAGTGATTCTCGGTGAACGTTACGGCGATCGGATGGAAGTGCGCGCGGGCCTGGAGGTCGGCGAAGAGATCGCGATCGAAAACGTACAGAACTTAAAGGACGGCGGAAGCGTGCGCGTGCAGAGCGCGGGCCCCTCCCCCCTCGACGCCGACGCGAGCCCCGCCCCGAATACAAATACAGAACCTGCTTCGAGTACAAATACACAAACGAATCAGGAACCACAGGAACAATCACGATGACTCTTCCAGCGCGTATAATGCGGCGCAGTTTCACTCTGGCCGCCTGTATCATGCTTGCCGCCTCCTGCGACCGCGTGTCGGATCTGCCGGGCCTGCTACTGCCTTCCGTCGCTCCGGCGGGAGAGCGACCTTCGATCATCGCTTCGAGTCCGGCGCAGGGTACGACTGCGACCGTGGCGGCGACGGAAATCTTCGTCGAATTCGATCGCGATATGGATACCGAAAGCACGCGCAACGCTTTCAGCCTGAGCGGATCGGCTTCCGCCGCCGGCAGTCTGCGTTTCGCCGGTCGTCGCGTGTACTACGATCTCGAAGACGAGCTGGTGCCCGGCAATAGCTATACGCTACGCGTAGCGGGCAGCGCGGAGTCGACGGACGGCGTGTCGATGCAGATCGACTATTTGGTTTTCTTTTCTGTCGGCACGGCCACCAACGCTCCGACTCTGCTCAGCACGACTCCGGCCAATAACGCTCAGGGCGTCGCCGTGACTTCTACGATCGTCATGAATTTTTCGCGGGCCATGAACCGCCAGTCGGTCGAGAACGCTTTCAGTATTTCGCCGACCGCGGCCGGCGCCTTCACCTGGGGCGCAGGCGATACCCAGTTGACCTACACGCCTTTCGCGGATTTGAATTTCGCGACGACGTATTCCGTGACCCTGTCCGTCGGCGCGACCGACACGGAGGGGATTTCGCTTTCGACGACCAATAACTTCAGTTTCCAGGTTGGAACCGATTTTACGAAACCGACGGTAACCGATATTCGCGAGGTGGGCAATATCGTCGCGCTCGCGGATCTCGCGACGGGGGTCTTTAAGGATAGCGCCTTCATCATCACTTTCGATGAGCCGATGGATTTCAGTCCGACCCAGAGCGCCTTCAGTTTGACGCGTCTGGATAATAGCACGACCGTCGCGGGCGTTTTGAGCTGGAATGCGACATTTACCCAGTTGACATTTACTCCGACCGATGCGCTGGAGCCGAGTCGCCAGTTTCGATTGCGAGTGACGACCGGCGCCCAGGACGCGGCCGGCAATTCCCTCGATACTCAGCTGACGCGAACCTTTACGGTCAGCAACGCGGGCGGCGCTGTTAACTCGGACTATTTGACAGTTACGGCAATGCAGAAGACCGCTCCGGGCGCGGTGCAGGCGATTACGCTTTCGCCGGCCGTCACCACGACCCTGAATATCCCCGGTTCGAATCTGGGGGCGGACGGAACGATCACGATCGATTTCTCTCAGGCGATCGATCCGGGAAGCGTGCCGACCAATATTACGCTGACGAAGCTCTTCGGCCCCGGCGCGGGTAGTTCGATCCAGGGTCTCGCGGTCGCCGGCACGCAGGTCACCGTCTTCGTGAACAGCTTCCGCGAATTAAACCAGTATGAGCTGAAGCTGATCGGCGGTCGCAACGGAATTAAGTCGACGGTCGTCGGCGCGGAAACCGGAACCTTTCTCAGCGAAGACTTTATCGTATATCTGTTTATCCGGCAGTAGCGCGTAAGTCATTCAAGGATCGGAAAAACGCAATGAACTCGCACAACATACACAGCATCACAATTCAAATTACACGCTTCTGCGCACGCGTTCTGGCGCTGGGTGCGATCGTCGCCGGCGGCGTCGCCTGCAGTCAGGACGATATCGAAAGCGCTCTTCTGGGCGTGCCTCCGGGCAGCGGCGGCCTTTCGCCGGGAGTGCTGATAACCTATCCGGCCGATCGGGCGACGGGGGTCAGTCCTTCCGACGAGATGTGGATGCTTTTTTCGGCCGAGATGGACCAGGAAAAAACCCAGGAAGCCTTTCGACTTTCGAGCGGGTCCGGCACCGTGAACGGTCGTTTTCGCTGGGAAGGCCCGCGCATGATTTTTACGCCGCTGATACCTTTGAGCGGCACAAGCGAATTCGTGATGACGGCCGGGCGCCAGTCCGAGACCGCCGACGGCGTAGACCTGGGCGACGACGCCACGGTTCGTTTTTTCGTCGGCGCCGACCAGCAGCGCCCGCGTTTCGTAACTTCGAATCCGGTGAATGGCGCGACCGGCGTCCCCGCCGGAGACAATATTACGGTGACCTTCAGCGAGGCGGTCGACTTCAGCAGTCTTTCCGACGGGATTACGATTTCGCCTTCGGTATTGTTTACTTTTACCCAGAGCACCGATCGCACTCAGGCGTCGTTGGTGCCCGCCAGTCCTCTCACTCCCGGCACTTATACCGTCAGCGTCACCGGCGGCATTCAGGATCTTTCCGGCAACTCGCTCCAGAACGAAACGACCTTCGCCTTCGTCGTCGGCACGGACTTTATTCAACCGGCCATTACCGCCGTAACTACCGGCGGCCCGGCATTAGTGAACGGCGTGAATACGAACGGCGTCGATCGTTCCCTGCCGATCGTGATTCAATTCTCGGAGCCCATGGATCAAACCGCGACGGAAAGCGCTATCGGCCTGAGTCCCTTCGTCGCCAATACGAAAACCTGGAATGTCGCGAGTGATCAGTTGACTCTGACTTTCTCGCCGGCTCTCGACTCCGAAACGAATTATACGCTTACAGTCGACGCCACAGCCAGAGATACGGCCGGCAACGCGCTGAATCAATCGTATTCGTATCCATTTTTTACGAACGCGGTGGCCTCGCTGCAACCGCAGGTCTCGGCGGTCGTGCAGCGCAGCGGCGGCGGCGCGGTCTGTACGAACGGGCTCGGCACGCCCGCCGGCACGACCGTTCTCACGAATTTGGGCGTGCTGAATACGGCCGAGTTCTTCGACATCGATCCGGGGGCCACGGCCCAGTGCGGTCTGCGCATCGAATTGACTTTTCAGGACAGTCTGACGAACCCCAAGGCGATGGTCGTCTCCAGCGTCGCGACAAATATCAGCTGGACGCCGATTATCGACCCCAGCGCGAATTCCCAGAGCATCTTTTTGGTCGAAGCGAATCCTGTCGGTGTTTCCGGCAGCACGATCGTAGTTTATATCGGCGGTAACTTTGTGAAGAATCCCGGCGACGTGCCCATCTATCGCCTGCGGGTCAACGGCGGCGCGGGCGGCGCGGAAGATACCAACGGAAATACGCTCGGAACGAACTACGATCTGTTTCTGTCGTTTTAATGGCGTCTTCTGACTGAATGATCGAATTTTTCGTACATCGACGCGTCGCGACGACGATGATCTTCGCCGCGATCGCGTTGATGGGATCGATCTCGCTATCGCGTCTTAAGGTCAGCCTCTTTCCGGATCTGGAGTTCCCGCGCTTGACGGTGCTTACGCCGTACTCGAACGTCGCGCCCGAAGAAATCGAAAACCTGGTAACGCGTCCCGTCGAAGACGCGGTCAGTTCGATCAACGGCGTGCGCAAGATCAGCTCGCGTTCTCAAGAAGGCCTTTCGATCGTCGAAGTCGATCTCGAATGGGGCGCTTCGCTGGATCTGGCCGTGATCAATCTGCGACAGAAGGTCGATCTGGCCGCGTCGCTTTTGCCCCAGGACGCGGGCAAGTCGATCCTGATTAAATTCGATCCGGCCGCCGCGCCGATTGTGACTCTGGTCGCGCGCCCGGTGGGGGTTTCTTTCGAAAAGCTGCGCGATCATCTGGACAAAGCCGTGCGGCCTTTTCTGGAACGCGTTCCGGGCGTGGCTTCGATTTCGATTCTGGGCGGCTACCGGCGTGAAATCCAGGTGAACGTCGACAGCCGGCGGATGTTCGCCCACGGTCTGAGTCTCGATCAAATCATCCAGTCCCTGGGGGCCTCGAATTTTAACTTCCCGGCGGGAAATGTTAAGAAAGGCGAGCGCGAATTTACCGTGCGGGTGATGGGGGATTTCAGCAATCTGCGCGAGATAGAAGAAACGATCGTCTCCGTGAGCGAAGCGGGGACGCCCATCGCATTAAAAGAAATTGCGGACGTGCGCGACGATTTTCGCGAGCGGCGGGGTTCGACCTTTTATAACGGCGACCCGACCGTGATCGTCGGCATCAAAAAGGAGCCTGGGAAAAATACGATCGAAACGGCGGAGAATATCCACCGCTCATTAAAAGAAATCAACAAACGTTTCGCGCGCACGGTGCAATTCGATCTGGTGCAGGACCGTTCCGTCTATATTCAAAACGCCATCGCCTCCGTGCGCAACTCCGCCCTGCTCGGGGGCTTTATCGCCTTCTTCGTTTTGTTTTTATTCTTAAAGGACGTGCGCGCCGCTTTGATTATCGCCGCGAGCGTTCCCTTCGCGATTATCGCGACCTTCGTCCTGATGTTTTTGCGGGACATCTCGCTCAATATCATGAGTCTCGGCGGTCTGGCGCTGGGCGTGGGCATGCTGGTCGACAATTCGATCGTCGTGCTCGAATCGATCTATCAGCAAAAGGAGCGCTTTCCGGACCGACCCATGTCCGCGAACGCGATCAACGGCGCGCGCAACGTCTTCGCTTCGGTGACCGCGTCGACTCTGACTTCGGTGATCGTATTCGTTCCGATTATATTCGTTTCGGGCGTGGCCGGGGCGGTCTTTCGCGATCTCGCGTTTACGGTTTCGTTTTCCCTGGCGAGCAGTCTATTCTGCGCGCTGTCATTGATTCCCATGCTCGCCGCCGTCGAGCCGCAGCCCGGATCGCGCGGAGGCCGCGCTATCGCCTGGATCAATCGTAACGCGGAACCCTTCTTCGAAGCGACCGAAGAGTTCGTCGGAAATCTGCGGGCTCGCTACGTGAAGGCCCTGGGCCTGGCTCTCGCGCGTCCCGGGCGCGTGCTCGGCGTGGGATTTTTGCTTTCGGCGATCGGCCTGGGTCTGCTCTGGCCGATCGAAAAGCAGCTCTTCCCCGAAGTCGATCAGGGCGAAGTTGCGGCGGTGCTCGAACAGCCCGGCGGCACCAGCATGCGCGACGCGGAAGCCTTGATGGAAAAAGTGCACGAATACATCGTCAAAAACGAGCTGACCGTGCATACGATTACGAATATCGGTTTTGACGAGGACGATCTGGCGAGCCGCGTCAAAGGCGTGCGCAAACCGAATTATTCGGAGAGTGAATTCTATCTGAACCGCGACGACATCAGCAGCCCGGAGTTCGTGCGGCTGATGCAACACGGCCTGGAAAATATCGGCGGCTTGAAAGCGTCGTTTCGCATTCGCGGAGACGTGTTGCAAGAGGTGCTCGGCGAGTCCGGCGGCAAGCTGCTGTTTGAAATCGAAAGCCGCGATCGCGCTCCGGCCCGGGCCATCGCCGCCAGGATCTACGAGCGTCTGCTGGCCAGCGAAATCATGCGTTCCGGCGCGATCACCGCCGTGCGCTCGACCGCTCTGGCGCGAGATCCGGAAGTGCGTTTGTATCTGGACCGCGCGAAGATCGCGGCCTTCGGTCTGACGCCGGAAGCCGTAGCCGGCACGATTCGCACGGGGGTCTTCGGGCGGGTGTCGACGATCTACCGCGAAGGCGATCGTGAAATCGACGTGCGCGTACGTCTGCGCGAACCCGATCGGCGACGCACGGATCAGCTGCATTCGCTATACGTGCCGACCGCCGGCGGCGCCGCGATCGAAGTCGGCGATTTGATTCGTCCGGAAGAGGGACTGAGCTTTCCGACGATTTTGCGCGACAACCAGCGCAAGATCGAACGCATTGAAGTGGAATTTTTACCCGAGCGGCGCGCGGAAGTTCGCTCCGTTCTCGACGATCTTTTGAAGCAGGCCAGTCGCGAAGTGCGCGAAAACCCGCCGCCGGAACTCGACGGCGAAAGTCCGCCGGATTTGCGCGTGCGCGAAGAGAATCAGGAAACTCTGGATTCGTTAAGCAATCTGCTCTACGCTTTTTTATTGTCGAGCATCTTGATTTATATGCTGCTGGCGGGTCAGTTCGAGTCGGTGATCCATCCGATTACTCTGGCGCTTTCGATTCCGATGATGCTGTTCGGCGTATCGCTTTCGCTGCTTTTGACCGGTCACAGTTTGAATATTACTTCGGCGATCGGTATGATTCTACTCGTGGGCATCGTCGTGAACTCGGCGATTGTCCTGTACGAATACATTCAACAAAACCGCGCGCGATACCGCGAAGAGCGTCAACTGGATCTGCGCGGCGAAGTCGAAGCGCTGCCGGAAATTCTCGCCGAAAGCGGCGCGCATCGTCTGCGGCCGATTTTGTTGACGACGCTCACGACGATTCTCGGTTTGATTCCGATGGGTCTCGGCCTGGGCGAAGGCGGCGATCTCCAGGCTCCCATGGCGATCGTCGTAATCGGCGGACTGCTGGTGTCTTCGGTGCTGACTCTGATCGCCTTTCCGACCCTGTACTATGTCTTCGAACGCATGCGCGTTTCCGGGAACGAAGGCGAAAATTCGCATGATGCCCCTGCCCTTTCAACGGAGCGCGACGCCGGGCTATGAGCGCTCTGATTCAAATCTTTATTCGCAAGCCGGTGATGAGCGCCATGCTCGCCCTCGCCTGCTCGATGCTCGGCGTGATTTCGATTCCGCGCCTGCCCGTGGGTCTGCTGCCGAACCTGGCTTCGCCCGGCATTACGGTGATTACGCGCTACCCCGGAGTGAGCCCGGAAAAGATCGAGGAGCTGATCACGATACCGGTGGAACGTTCCGTAAGCGACATCCCCGGCATTGAAAAAATCGTCGCGACGTCGAGCGAAGGCGAATCGCGGGTGAATTTGATCTTCGATTATAATTCAGACATTAAAGTGAATATTCTCGAAACCAGCGAGCGCGTGCGGCTGGTGCGTTCCAGCTGGCCGCGGGAAGTCAATGAACCGGCGATCGTCCGCTACGATCCTTCGGACAAACCGGTGTTCATCGTAACCTTCGCAAGCGAACGCCATGACCTGAAAGTTCTACGCGAAATCGTCGACCGTCGTTTTAAGCCGCGCTTCGAGCGCGTCGACGGCGTGAGCGAGGTCTTCGTGGGCGGCGGATTCGAACGCGAAATCCAGGTGCTGGCGGATCCGTCGCGGCTTTCGGCCCACGGAGTGCCTGTGCAGCCTCTGGCGTCGACGATCTCGGCGAACAATATCTTTTTGCCCGGCGGCAAGCTGAGCGGGCGGGGCATGGCGGAACGCTATATTTATAGCTATGGCCGCATTGACAGCATCCAGGAGATCGGCGGGCTGCGCTTTACGGCCGGCGAACAGGGCGGCACCATTGAAATTCGCCAGCTCGCGGAAGTGCGCGATCACTATCGCGATCGCAATAGCATCGCTCAAACCAACGGCGAAGACCGGGTCAGCGTGTACGTCCAGAAGGCCGGCAACGCGAACACCCTGGGAATTACGGAAGCCTGCGAAAAGATCGTGGAGGGTTTTGACGATTTAGAAGAGCGCGAAGGCATCAGCTACAGCGTCGCTTATAATCAGGGAACTTATATTCGTCGCTCAATCGATCGGGTGACCGGCGCCGTAATCTCCGGCGCGGTCATCGCGGTGATCGTGCTGTACGCGTTTTTGCGCCGCGCGCGGGTTACTTTGATCATCGGCATTACGATTCCCGCTTCGGTCTTAACCACGTTTTTTCTGATGTTTCTGTCGGGGCTGGAGCTGAACGTCATGAGCCTTTCGGGCCTGGCGCTCGGGGCGGGTATGTTGATCGACAATTCGATCGTCGTGTCGGAAGCCATCGACCGCCGGCTGCGGGATATGCGCGAGCGCGGCGGGGATGCGACCGCTGCGCAGGCGGTGCGCGGCGCGACCGTCGGCGTGCAGGCGGAGATCGTATCGGCGACTTTGACGACCATCGTCGTATTTATTCCGCTGATCTTTTCGAATCCCGAAACGCGTAAGCTGTATGAAAGCCTGTCGCTAACTGTAATTTATTCGCTGCTTGTGTCTTTATTCTTTTCGTTAACCGTGCTGCCCGCTCTGATTTTGCGCTTCGTTTCAGACGGCGACGCCGAGGCGCCTGGCTCCATAAGTCGAGCCCAGCAGGATCAGCCCGGCGCGGCAGTGCAAAGATTTTTTGAAAGTCTCCCGGCCGGTCTGCGCCGGGTGCTGGCCTTGCTCGGCAAACCCTTCGTCTATGTGTGGCGCTGGCTCGATAGCCTGCGGGTCGAAGATATCGCGCAGTGGTATCGCCTGCGCAGCCGCGTGGTATTTCGAAATATCGTGCCGGCCTTCGCGGTGCCCGTGCTCGTGCTGGCGGTGAGCCCCCTGCTCTTCGGCGTGATCGAAAAGGAATTCGTCAGTCCGGTCGATTCGAACGACATCGAAGCGAGCGTCGATCTGGAAACCGGCACGCACTTAGAGTATACGCAGCGAATTACGAATCGCATCGAGGCGGCGGTGCGCACGCATCCGGCGGTGAAGGAAGTCAATGCGAAAGTGGAGAAATCGAGAGCCACGCTCAATATCAAACTGGACTCGGAACAAACGCGCTTTCAATCGGCGGCCGATACGATTAACGAATTGCGCAAGATCACCGATCCGATTGAAGACGCTTTCGTTTATTATAACGAGGCCGGCGAAGGCTCCGGCGGACGCGAACTGGACCTGGAATTTTTCGGCGACGATACGGCGGTGATCAAAGCTTTCGCGCGCGAAGTGTCGGCTCTGGTTCAGGGAAAGGTCGAAGGCGTGGATCAGGCGATCCTGCGTTTTCGCGACGGCAAGCAGGACATCTTGCTGTATCCCTATAAAACCAAGCTCGCTCAGAATCGGACCTCGACGCAAGAAATCGGCCAGACGCTGCGGCAGTTCATGTCCGGTACGATTATTACGAAATTCTACGACGGCGATCGGGAGGTCGACGTGCGATTGCAGGGCCGCCCCGGCACCCTGGATACGCCGGCCGACGTGGCGGGTTTTATGTTGCCCCTGGCGCAGCGTACGGTTCCGTTGCGCAGCATCGTCGCCTTTGAAAGCGGCGCGGGCGAAACGCGGCTGTGGCGCAAAAACAAACGCAAGTCGGTCGGCATTACCTTTAAGATCAAATCGCGATCCGTCGACGCGGTCGCCGAGGACATTGACCGCGTGATGGCCGGCGTCGAGCCGCCTCCGGATACGATTTACGGCTTCGGCGACGAGTACGAAAAGCTCAAAGAAAGCCAGCGAGAGATGTTGATCGCTATCGGGCTTTCGATCGTCATTATCTATATGCTGCTCGCGTTCTTATTCGAATCGTATAGCCAGCCCCTGATCATTATGGTGACGGTGCCGCTGACCGCCACGGGCGTGCTGGTATTTTTAGCCGTTACGCGCATGCCTTTGAATATGAGCGTGTACATCGGCCTGATTATGCTGGGCGGCATCGTCGTGAACAACGCGATCCTGGTCGTCAGCACGGTAAATAAGGCTCTGGCCGTTCAGGCCGAAGCTGACGGTATGCCGGTCGGTTCGCAGCTGATTCGGCCGATCCTGCGCGCCGCCTCTTTTCGAATCCGGCCTATTTTGATGACGACACTGACGACTGTATTCGGTCTTTTGCCGATGGTAGTGGATTTCAGCGAAGGCTCCGGACTCTGGCGTCCGCTGGCGATTACCGTATCTTTCGGCCTGACTCTTTCGTTGTTCGTAAGTCTGGTGCTGGTGCCCTTTGCTTCGTATTTATATTATCGTATGATTGCCCCGAGGAGTTTGTAGATGGCGACTGAGAAAGATCCCGAAAAAAAATCAAAAGCGAAATCAAAAGCGAAAGTGCAGACAGAGGCGGGCGAACAGCCGGCCGAGTCGCAGATCCAGGAAACCAACGACCTGAATCCGGAGAATCCTCACGGTCTGTACGAAGAGCCGCAATTCAGCGGCCCGCCCACGACCTACTTCGAACGCTTTCGGCGCTGGTCGCATCGAAACAAGCGCTGGATCTATACGGCCTTCGTCGCGGCGATCATGCTGTCCTTTGTCGTAATCATCCAGGACAAGGAGACCTCGAATCCGCGGGAAGTCGTCGACGCTTATTTCGGTCGTTTCGCCGTCGAAATCGAAGACTGGCAGTACAATATCGAGCGGTATTATATCGACAAAGGCCACTTGAATAATCTGTATCCTGTGCTGGCGAAGCTGACTTACGGCGAGGCGGGTGCGCGGCCTCTCTTAAACGATCGCGAGCTGTATGAAAGTTTTATTCGAGAGCAGTATGAAGTCGATTTGTTGGCCTTCGCGGCGCTGCGCGAACAGACCTTGAACAACGCCGAGGCGCGGCTGTTTCTGGAAAACTCCCTGCGCCAGGCCGCCGCCGACTACTATCTTTTTAAGCAGGTGGGCACGGAAGCGACGGACTTTCGCGTCAACGTGACTGACGCCGAGGCGCGAGAATATTACGGACGCAACAAAGAGTTTTATGCGTCCTCCGGCCTAAACGAACAGGCGTCTTTGCAGATTATTAAGAATACCCTGGCCGGACTGCGGCGCGATCAAATGCGCCAGCAGCTGGCGGTCGAACGTTCGCGGCTCGTCGCGCGCTTGAAAGATCGTTTCGGCCCGCGACTGAATCAGGACTAAGAGGGAGTCGCGCATGTCGGTCCCAGACAACACCGCTGCGGGCGCCGGGTCCCAGACCTGGAAACGCAGTCGCTTTCAAAAGCTGCTGCGTTCCAGTCCGGCCCTCTTTCGCAAGGTCGTCTTCGGAGCACTGGCCACATTGGCCGTGTTCATTTTATTCTTCGGCGTCGATTTACTGGACTGGATCTTTTTGACCCAGGACGGGGTTTCGGCGCTCACGCCCGTGCGGCGCTGGATGAACGAGTCGACCGGCATGAAAGTCATTCTTTTGCTCACCTGGGCCTGGGCCGTGATGGACCTGGCCTTTGTCGGCGGCGAAGCGATGGCCGCCGGCCCCTATGAACGCTTCGCGCGCCATCTCGACCAGGTGCCCGGGCATCTAACGCCCTTTCATCTCCGTCAGGGAGACGAGTACTTCAAAATTATCGCCGACGCCTATAACGGGGTCGTCGTGCGCCTCACGCACCAGGAGGAGCAGATCGAAAAATATCTGCATCTGGCTGCAAAGAAAAACTATTCGGCCGAGCGTATCTTACGCGAGCTGCACCAAATCACAGGAGAACGGAATGAATCTTAAATCGGAGTGGAACAGAATCTTGAGCGTGCTGGGGCGACCCAACGCCTTCTTCGCCGAGGCGCTTGCCAATCGCGAGTCGCATATCTTTCGCGACGCTCTGCGGACTACAGGCTTGCTGCTCGTCGTCTCGACTCTGCTGTACTTTCTGTTCACCCTGCTGAACCTGGGTCAGCTGCAGGAACAGGCCCAGGCCATGCGCGCCTACGGCCCCCCGAGCGCCCTGCCCGTCTGGATTCAGGAAGGTTTGCCCTGGAACCGCTTCATCTTTCCGGTGATCTGGTTGATGCTGATCTTTTACGGCGGTTTGATTCGCCATATTCTGATTCGCCTGCTGGGCGAGCCGAACGCGAGCCTGGCCCGCACGCAGGCGGTCGGTCTGTACGCGAGCATTCCGATCATCGTGCTGTCGGTTCCCGGATTCGCCCTGGGTGCGTTCTTTCCGTACGTGCCCGGCCCCGGGGTTCCGCCGGGAGCCTCCGGCGTGGCCGCGATGCTCAGCACCGCGCTCTTGATCGCCGGATACCTCTGGCACGCCGTCGTAGCGGTCAAAGCCCTGAAGTGCTTTTACAAGCAGAACACCGGCCGCGCCTTTCTGGGCTGGATCTTCGCGCCCTTCTTCGGCACATTCGTATGCTGCGGTCTGTGGTTCGGCTTTTATTTCGTGGTCGTGTACGCCAGCGCCGGGATCTAGCAGGCTGTTTTTGTGGTCATCGCGTTTCGGGAGTTCCCGGCTAATGGGGTTCAGCCGCGAATATGGTAGCCGCCGTCCACGTTGCGAACTTCGCCGGTGACCCGGCCGTAAGGCCGCAGCAGATAGGCTGACTCATACGCGAGATCTTCGGGCCGGGCGTTGCCGAGCGGGCTGTGCTCTTCGCAGAAGGCCACGGCTTCGGCCAGGCCCTGGATCGCGCCGCCGGCCTTGCTGCCGGTATAGGGCGAGAAGCGGATTGCGTTGACTTTAATTTGATGCGATACGCCCAGCTCGTACGCGAGTTCCACGACGATGCGTTCTAAGGCCGCCTTCGCCACGCCGATGTTTTTGTAGGGGTGGTAGGCGACCTTTTCCGCTCCCAGATAGCTGAGGGCCAGGATCGCGCCGTTCTTGCGCAGGATTTCGCTATGAATCAGGCCGCGAGTGAGGGATACCAGGGAATAGGCCGAGACGTCCATCGCGCCGAAGAATTGTTCTTTGGTCACATCCAGAATCGATTTGATTACGACGCCGGCCTTGATGGTTTTATCCATGGCGATGGAATGCAGAAAGCCGTCGAGGGCGATGTTCTTCGCCTGAAGGGCGCCGCAGAAATCTTCGATGCTGCCGTCGAGCGTCACATCCAGGGGAAAGGTCGGCGTGTCCGCGCCGAGTTCGCTTTTTACCGTGCTTTCGAAAGCTTCGTAGGTGCTGTCGAGGAAAGCCGCCGCGCGCTCCGAGAGATCCGCGTGATGGGGCGTGCGTCCCAGGCCGGAGCAAACGATGTGGCCGCCTTCTTCGCGGACCTGTCGGGCGATCGACATTGCCAGGGAACCCGCGTCGGTAATGCCCGTGATCAGGACGGTGGTGCCTTTCAGATTTTCATTCATAGATAATTCTCAGCTGCCAGGATGCTCAGTCGGCGGAGAATCGGCGAGTGAATATTTCGCGGGCTTATTCGGCGCGGCCGATCCAGACCCAGTGGCCCGCCACGCGGCGAAAGAGGTGTCCGTCCAGTTCGGCGTCGTCGATGCTCGCGGCCGGCGCCGGCATCCTGGCGCCGGTGCTTTCGGTGCCAGGGCCTTCGGGGCCGGCGTTGGGCGGGGGCTCCGGCGCCGGGGAGTCGTCGCCGACGACTTCCAGAAATCCCCGGGTGATGCCGATGTCCTGGCCCTGGCCCGAAAGCCGTTCCAGCCAGTCCGGATCCCATCGGTGAGCGAAGCGCGTCGTCACCGTGTCGGTCAGGAGTTCTTGTAAGCCGCCGTTCAATCGGCGCAGGAGATCCGGGCTGCCGGCGCTCTGGTCTTCCGGCAGCAGCACGGCGGTGGCGCTCCAGGAGTGTCGCCAGGCCGCTTCCCGGTGGGCGCCCAAAAGAGCGATTTCAAGGGTTTCGGCGGCCGGTCGCTGTGGGCGCGGATCGTCGGTGGGTCGGATCAAGCGGGCGCGACCGCAGGAAAATACGAATCCGTTTAGATAGGCGCCGGACAGGGGGATGCTGATTTCCCCCTCCCCTGCCGTGACGGTGTCGGCCAGGAACGCGACGGCCGCCTGGAGGGCGATTTGGATGTCGGGATTGAGAACTTCGGGCATGGCGAACTGGTATATTCTAATTCGGTTCGTGGAGTTCGGGAATTGAGCGCGGAATCGTCACCCCGCTCTGAAAAGATTAAAACATTGACCCGCGCATTGCGGCGTGTCATATGCGACATAATCCTTCGCCCGGATCTTTACTGAAGCTTTGCTGGAGCATTGCCAGATCTGCAGGCGGTCGTGAGTCCGGCTGCTCGGAATCCGTTTCGGGCAGTCGTAAGATTCACTGAATCTTATGGAGTCAATTGTATGAAAGGGCCGAGAATTATCGCGGTGGCGAACTATAAGGGCGGGGTCGGCAAGACGACTCTGGCGGTGCATTTCGCCCGGCGCTCGGCTGCCGAAGGTCTGCGGGTGCTGGTCTGCGACTGGGACGCCCAGGCGAACGCCAGCGATCATTTTGAATACACCCGAAACGCGCAGCCCGACGAGGCTTCCGGCGCGGAGGCCGGCGTCTTCGAGAACCGCAGCGCCTATCACTTCCTGGCCGAACAGTGCGAGCCGGAAGAGTGTATCTATTCGACGGATATCGGCGATGCCGGCGACGACGCTTCGTCCGCCGCCCTCGACGTAATGCCCGCGACATTAGAGCTGGCGATGGTCGGCTTTGAGATGATGCGGGATCGATCGGCGATCTTCCGCGTGCGGAAAACTCTGAAGTCCCTGCCCTATGATTTGATCGTAATCGACACGCCGCCGTCGCCGCAGTACTCCCAGCAGGCCGGCATTTACGCGGCGGACGTGCTGCTGACCCCGACCGATCTGAAAACCGACTCGCTGAAAGGCCTGGCCTATATTCGAGCCGTGCTCGATCAGCTGTTCACGGATGAAATCAAGCTGAAGCCGCCCGTGCATCTGGCCGTGCCCTGCAACGTCACCGAAAAGCAGGACGCCCAGCTGCGGGAGCTGCTGAACGCGGAAGGTTATCTGTGCGCCGGCGTCGGCCTTTTGAAATCCGCGCCGGTCGACACGAGTATGATCAAGAAGACGGCTTTGAATCCGGCGGCGAAGGGCGAAAAAGAACGCGAGGCGATCAAGCAGATCGACGCCCTGCGCAGCGAGGTCGCATAAGATTCACCGAATCTTACGGCGCTCGATCCGGCTCGGATTTCAAAACGGCGGTGGAATAAGACTATGGCGAAAAACAAACGAACTGCGGCGGCCGGCGGGCTGCGTCTGGCGAGTCGCAGCATGGGCGGCGGTCTCGGGCGACTGGCTCAGGCCCAGCCCGATGAATCCGTACAGGCCACCAGTCGCGACGGCCAGGCGGTTGAATTCGGCAAGGTTCTGCCGATTGAAGTCTCGCGCGTTATGCGCAACCCCCGCAACGACTACGAGTCCATGAGCGACGCGGAACTGCGCAGCCTGGCCGAAAGCATCGAACGCGTCGGCGTGCTGAACGCCTTGATCGTTCGCGACGCGACGCCGGCCGACGGCGCGCCCGCCGGCGTGGACTATGTGCTGGTCTGCGGCGAGAACCGTTTCCGGGCCTGCGGCCACGCGGGACTGCTGGCAGTGCCGGCCCGGCGGGTCATGAGCCCCGCGGTCGTTTCGCCGGCTCTCGAAGACGAAATCATGGAAGCCGAAAACGATCGGCGGCGCGGCGGTTCGAACAACGCCGCTAAAAAGAAGGCCTGGATCGATGCGAAATTCGGCGCGCGTCTGCGGGCTAAAAAGCACGGCGGCGGTCAGGGATCCGGAAACCTGGCGGCGGAGATTGAGCGCGAGTCCCGGGGCAAGATCCCGAAAGGCACGGCCCAGCGCTTGCTCGCGGAGCTGCGCCGGGACTACGCCGAAGCGGCGGCGAATCCGAAGCGCGGGGCGGCTTTGAAAAAGGGCGCGAAGAATCAGCGCGCTCTGCGGCCGCCGGAGCAGCTCGTAGAATGGCGGGGTTGGGAGGCGTTGTCCGCCGCGAAACAGCGCAAGGTCTTACAGGCCCTGGATCTGCTGGAAGAGGTCGGTTTGCCGAAGAAGCTGCGGCAGCTGTAGTCACCTGGGCCGCTTGCGCCGCTCGCTAATATTATCTGATATGAAATTAGGGCTGCGGTCGCCCTCGTGTTTGGCTTCGTTGCGCGCCTGATGGTGCCCGTCGGCGGCTTGCGGTTCAGCCGGCTGTCCCGGGCCTGCGGCGCTCGAATCGTCCGGTCCCCGCGCGCTGCGACGGCCCGGCCTGCGCCGGGCAGGATCGGGGGATTGGGGCGAATTCCAGACGCCAAAAATTGCTCGCGGCTGCGGGGGAGGGGGGCAGCCTGTGCAAAAGCTCGCATCTTGAATTACTCACGGATTTTTAATATATGAAGTCAGCCCAACAACCTGAAAACCCGCTCGCATCCCAGAACGGCGAAGCCCCGCCGATTCCCGAATTCTACGCGAATTCCATCGCGATTAACGTTTCGCCTTTCGAAGTCGAGCTGCAGAATCTGCTCGTCGATTCGGCCCAGAATCTTAAAGGCGCGGTGAACGTGCGCATGAGTCCCCAGACGGCCTGGACGCTCTCGAAAGCGCTGGCGAAAAACCTGGCCGAGTACGAAGCGAAATTCGGCGAGATCGCGCTGCCCGACGAAATCAAAAAACAGTTCGATTGAAGCGCGCGGCGGCTACTCTTTCGAAACCAGCCGTCGCCACAGGAATCTAAAGCGAGATGCTTGCCCTGGACTGGATCGGCTTCGGGAGCCTGATCGCGCTGCTTGTTTTCAGCGGTCTCTATCGCAGTCTGCGTACGCGGGATGAGTCCGCCTATCTCTTCGCCTCGCGCCGGACCGGCCTCTTCGCCCTGACGGCGACGCTGGTTATGACGGAGTTTAATCCGACGACGCTGCTGGCCTTTTCTTCCGTTGGATTTTTTGCGGGCTGGTGGGGGCTCAGTCTGCCCTTCGTATTTCTGGCCGGTCTTGCTTTTTACGCCCTGGTCGTCGCGCGGCACTGGAAACGTTTCGACGGCTCTTCGGTGGCGGAGCTGTTTACACTGCGCTACGGAGTGTTGCTCGGTCGCACGGCCAGCGCCGCGCTGCTTCTGGCGATGGCCGGCTTCAGCGCGACCTATATTCGTTCCCTGGTGCTAATCTTCGGACCCCTGGCGCCGGAGATCGGGGAACTCGCGCTGTCCGTGGCGATCGTGGGCCTGGTGCTTTTGATTACTCTGCGGGGCGGCCTGCTGGCGGTGATTCGCACGGATATTGTGAGCTTTGTCGCGGTGTGCCTGGTCATCCCGGCGATCGTATACGCGATCGGCTTTGCGGCGCCGGGAGAGCTTGCGGACGCAGGCGCTGGCGAAGCCAAAAAGATTTCTTTCGAAGCGGGGCGGGCGGCTTTGCCTCCGGCTTTCGTATTTTCGCTTGTGCTGTTGACCATGTTCACGTACATTCTGGCGCCCTGGTACGGTCAGAAGATTTTCGCGGCCCGCAGCGAAAAGGTCGCCTTCGCATCGGTCGCGCTTTCGGCGGTGATTGTCTTCGCGCTGTACGGCGCGATGGTCGCGGCCGTGTACTTCGCCCGCCTGCGCGGGCTGTCGGTCGAGAACCCCGAGACGGCGCTGCCGGCCGCCGTGCAGCTCTTCGCGCCCGCCGGCGTGCGGGGCGTCGCGTACGGACTGTTTTTACTCGCGGGCGCTACAACTCTGGCGGGCGTGTGGAACGCGATGACGGCAATGCTGCGCACGGATTTTCTGGGCGGGGGCGTCGCGCTGCAGTCGACGAAAGGAGCCGCGGCGTCCGGGGAATCGACCGATCCCGCTCAGAAGCGACTCCGGGGCGATATTGCGATTACGGGAGCCTGCGCCGCGATCAGTCTGGTGCTGGCGAACGTCGCCATCGATCGCGTGCTGGATAAATTGATCCTGGCGAATATCCCCGTGGCCGCGCTTTCATTCGCGCTGCTCGGAGCATTTTATTGGCCGCGAGCATCGAAGGTCGGCGCCTTCGCCAGCGTGCTGGTCGGCCTGGCCTGGGGCGTGTTCAGCTATCTGTACTTCGGGGAAGCGGGCATGTATACCTGGTACTGGGTCGTCTACGGTCTGCCGGCGATCTTCGCCGTTGGGATCGCCGGCAGCCTGCTCTGGCCGCCCGTGGCGACCGCGCGCGAAATATAAATAAAATTAAGTAAATGCAATTATCTGAAAGCACAGCACAGGCCAGCGCCGTGGCGATTCTCGGCAGCGCCTTTGATTTTTCGAGTACGCCTTCCGGCCTCACCCTGGAGCCACGGGAAGTCGAAACATCTCACGGCCCGCAGACCGTGCACTATGTGCGGGGCCTGGAGCGCAGCGCCGCCGTCATCTTTCGCCACGGCCTGCCGCACAGCCTGCTGCCGAACCAGGTCAACTACCGCGCCCTGGCCATGAGTTTGCGGGCCCTGGGCTGCGAGTCGCTCATGGTCACCAGTTCGGTCGGGGTGATGGACGGCGATTTGCCGCTGTATCGCCCGCTGCTTTTGGGCGATCTGCTGATGCCCGACAATCGGCTGCCCGACGGTTCGGCCTGCACTCTCTTTGACGCCCCGACGCCGGGGCAGGGGCACCTGGTGCTGGAAGAGGGCCTGTTCTCGCAGGCTCTCAGCGATCAGGTGGCGGCGCTCTGCGATCGGCATGCCTCGCCCGCCGCGCGGGACGTGATCTTCGCGTACGTCGGCGGCCCGCGTACGAAGACCCGGGCCGAGAACCGCTACTGGTCGAGTCTGGGGGCGCAGGTCAATTCGATGACTCTGGCGCCGGAGGTCGTGCTGGCCGCCGAGCTGGAAATTCCCACGGTGGGCCTGGTCGTCGGCCACAAATATTCTTCGGGAGTAAGTACAGATCGTACAGACTTAAAGGAATCTCTGGTGCTGTCCCGCGCGGCCCAGGAGCGCATTGTCCTGGATTTTCTGGCGGAGGCGCGGCCGGTGCCGGCGGGCAACCGGATCTTTCGCTTTGGCGACTGAGTTCACAGGCGTAAAGGACGTCGCGGAGTATCTCGCGGAGCGCGCCGGGTCTGCTGCGACGGATCTGATTCACGCGGAGCCGCTGTCGGGCGGCTATCTGAACCGGGTCTGGCGGGTCCGTATGCCGCGCGATCTTTTTGGCGCGATCGTCGGCGCCGGGGCCTGGCGCGGCGAAGGGCGGGCATCGGCGACGCTGATCGTCAAACATGCGCCGCCCTATGCCGCCCGGCGTCCGGACATCGCGCTGGATCCGGGGCGGCTGCGCTTCGAAGCGCGCGCGCTCGATTATTTGCGTTCAACGGATCGGGAGATCTGGAACTGCGGCCCGGACGATCGTGCGACCGGGAGCGCGCCGCTGAAGGTGCGCGTGCCGCAGCTGTACCTGTACGACGCGTCGCGCGCCGTGATTCTCATGGAAGACCTGGGCGCCGGACTCGATCTTGGCGATGCGATTGCGGCGGCGTCCGAAGCGAGCCTGTGGGATTTTCGCGCGATCGGCGGGGCGCTGGGGCGCTGGCTGGCAACGCTGCACTCGCTGAAAATTTCGGCCGGCGACGCGAATGAGTTTCGCAACGACGCGGTCCAGGCGACGCGCGCGGAAATTCAATATCGCGGCGCGGCGGATTCGCTGCGGCGGGTGGGCGTCGCGGACTGGCGGAAGCTGGGCGAGCGCGCGGCGGCCTTCGGGCAGCGCCTGCTTGGCCCGGGCGTCGGTTTGACGATGGGCGATCTGTGGCCGGCGTCGGTTCTGCTCGCGGACGATGATCGTGCCGGCATCGGTCTGATCGACTGGGAGTTCGCGCACTACGGCCGGCCGGTGCAGGACGTCGCGCATCTGGCCGCGCATTTGTTTATGCGCGTCGCGGTCGGGCGCAAGGCTTCGGAAGGTGATCGCGCGGCGGCGGTCGGCCGCGCTTTTCTGGAAACCTATCTGCGGATGCTCGGCGATCAGGACGAGAGCCTGCACGCCGACAGCGCGATCCACTTCGCCTGCGAAATCTTAATGCGCACTGCGGGACCCTTTCAGGCGGGCTATCTTTTTGAAAATCAAACGATGGCCGACCCCGCGTTTCGCGCGGTCGTGAACGCCGCGGCCGACGCTCTGCGCGATCCGGACTGGCGACTGACGCAGCTCTTTATTTGATCTTCAAAAAGGCAGCCCGCCCGGTGAGTGCGCCAGGCTGAATGTTAGTCGACGATGAGTAAGAGTATGCGTGGAATTATGCACGTTTTTCTCGTGTGACTGGCCAATAATCACTTGCAAAAAATGATGATTCCTCCGCTGGATAACGGGGCGAAGATTCGTCGGATACAAAGAGTGACCGGAGTTTGGCAAAGAATTCAATCGATGGTTACGTTAACACACGGCTGTGTGTTCGCGGCGCTCTCCTGCGCGGCGATGTTTGGTGTTGCAATTGGCGCGAACGCGACTCCAGAGGGAGCGAAGCTGTCTCAAGCAGGCGCGAACGCGAAAGACGGGCGTGCAAGTGCGCTCCCCGGCGTGCAAAGCGCACCGATGACAACCGCCGACGCGGACTCGCTGAAACTGGATCGACCTGTGGTTTCCCCGGGGTTGGTGCAATCGGAACTCGACGAAATCGACCGACTGCTGGCAAGCAGCGCGTGGCTCTCCCGGTCGCATTCGAAGCATGAGTCGCCAGTGCCGGCTCGATCGCTTCCCGAGCAGGCGTTCATCAGGCACGCGGCTGCGGACGCCCACTTTATTGCGGCTGAGCTCCAGGCCTACGAACGCGTGCGGGATGAACGCCAGAAGCTGCGACAGCTTGCGGCGGAGCACGTCCGGGCGCTGCGGGTTCCGAGCGCCCTGGAGAAGAAAGCTGCACCGCCGCTTTCGCTGCCGCAACCGGGCCTGACGATCGGCGAGCGCGCCCATGCCGGAGCGCCCGAGCGCAGCCGCCTGAGGATCGCGTCGGAAGTCGGGCAGCAGCGCGCGATATTTTCGCGGGCGCCGATCCGGCGTTCGTCTTTGCATAGAATCTACGGGGATTGCGCGCGACGGAACCAAGCACGCAGCGCCCTTGATCTGGAATACCACGCTTTGCGTCAGGGTTATGCCGGCGGCGCGCCGAATTTGAATTCGATTTCGCTACTCCCGCCTCGTTTCTTCTATTATACTTCTCAGCTTCTGACTGCGGCATCGCGCCCGCATTTCTTTTTCGCTACTGTTTTCAACCAACCTGCGCGCCGTACCCCGGCGCGGCGGCCTTCGCATGAGGGCGCGCCTTCCTCTGGAGATTTCACATGATCGGTCAGATTCAAAACCCGAACCAAACGCCTGGCGCCGTTCGCGCGCCCATTCCCGCGGTGATAGCGGCGACAAATGCGGCGCAGGCTGCCGCGAGCGCGCCCGGTGGGGGAAGCGCGGTCGGCGGCGATGCGAACAGCAAGGGTGCGATGCTATCGGAGGGCAACCGCGCCTTTCGTCGCCGCGGCGCGAAGCAGGCGGCGGAGTATTTGAAACGTTTTTCTAATATGATGCGCGCGACCGCCTGGTTTACGACTGCGGCCATGCTGCATATGACTCTGGCGGGCACGCCTGGTTTCGACGGCGTCATTCGCGGCGGGGATCTCTTCGCCCAGCCGGTCTTTCAGGATTTCAACGAGCGCTCGGAAAACGACGCGAATCGCTATGTGGATCGCGCGCGACGCTTAAACGACGCGGACGCCTGGAATAATTATGTACAGCTGGGCATCGCCAGCGAATTTATTGAATGGGAAGAGGACGCCTTAGAACAGGTGCGCCAGGAGTTCGCGAATATCGACGAAGACGAGAGTCTCGACGATACGCAAAAAGAGTTCGAGAAAGATTTGATTCGCGCGAACTACGACGCGGCGGTCGTGCAGTGGGAAGCCGACGCGGAAGATTTTATTTTCGAAGAGCGCGGTCAGTATCGGGCGGAGTCGGCGGAAGTCACGATCGATCCGATCACCGAAGCGGAGTACGCGGCGATCGTCGCGGACGCCCAGGCGGCGCTCGCGGCGCAGCAGCAGCTCGATCTGGTCGGCTGGGATACGGCGGTGGACGCGGGTCGCACGGCCCTGGAACAACGTTTCGAAGACAGCCTGGCCGACGAGATGACCAGGATCCGCGGCGAAAACGCGGGGCTGACCGGCGACGAGCTGGCGGCCTTCGAGGCGGCCCTCGCGGCGAAAGAAGCGGAGGTGCGCGGCGAATTTGAACTGCGGGATAATTTTTACGTGCTGAGCGCGCGCAATAACTACGTGGCGGAAAAACGCGCCGACGACGCGAGCGCGCGGCTTTTCGCCGACCAGCAGAGCGCGGACAATCAGGGCGATGCTTTGATCGCCGACGCGGCGGCGGCGCTGGCGAGCGAAACGAGCGACTTAGTCGATCAGGCGAACAGCGACCTAAACGAACTGGCGGACGTGCCGGACTTCGATCCCTCGCTTTTGGACGAGCTTTCCGGCGACTGGGAATCGAAGATGGAAGCGGTGGTCGACGCGGGTCTGCGGCGCTGGGAAGAAACCGAGGAACAGCTGTATTCGCAGCGTCTGGTATGGCTGAACGAAACCAAACGCACGCGGGCCGAAGGCGAAGCGATCTGGAAGAGCAATCATGAAAAATTAAAAGCGGCCCGGGAGAAGTGGCTCGCGGACTTACAGGACAAAGTGACCGAAGGTCGCGAGGAGTGGCAGGCGAAATTCGCCGAATTCGCGGACAGCCGCCTGCGAGCGGAACAGGAACTCCAGCTTTATATTCAAGAGGAGCAGATGCGACGCGACGCGGCGCTCGCTCAGCTGGGCGATATGGTGCGCGGAGGCGGGGCGGCGCTGCTCGAAGCCAAAGACGGCTATAACTATTACAACAATTTGGTGAACAATCTGCCGCTTTCGACGTGTCCGGCGGATCCGAATAATCGCGATTCGTCGCTGTACTGTTTTTACGTCGACCAGCGCGACGAGATGGGCGCGAGCTTAGGGCGCTTTCAGACGATCTTAGGCGGCGTGGAAGGCGTGATGCGCGACAATATGCACGGGGCGGGCAACGCCACGGGCTTTTTGAACGATCGTCGGGTGTATGCGGGCACGCTGCCGGCGCAGGTCGAGGCGATCGCGGTCGGCGACTATCGCGGCGACTTAGAGGCGCTGATGGAGGCTCAGAGCGAAGACTTTTTATTGTATCAGCGCGACATCGATACTTTGATCGATCGCAATGCCGTGTTTACGAATCGAGTGGCGGAATTGCAAAGCGGCGACGCCTTCGACTACGCGAGCGCGGGCAGCATCGCGGATTTGGGCGAGCTGATCGCGGGACTGGACGGCAAGTACGACGATCATGTCCGCGAACTGGCGGCCATTGTCGGCCAGGATCGCAGTGCTTTACCGGACGACGCGGCCAGGCTCGCGGCGATCAAGACCGACATCGGGACCTGGTTCGCCGATTCGAGCGACGAGAACACGCGTCTGAAACGCGAAACCGTAAACTATTTCAAAGACGGCCTGGGCGGCTATTTCCTGAGCGGGAACGAAAACGATCCGTACCTGATGACCCAGGCGGAGTACGAATGGGAGCTGCTGCGCCGGGAGCGCAACTATCTCGCGAAACGTTTGCATCGCGCGGAGGCGGTGAAGCGGTACGCCGAGCTGGCGGAACAGTTCGAAGCGGGGCTGGAACTCGCCCAGGTTACCGCCGAACGAACCGATGTCGCGCAGCAGCGCAGCGACTTACGTGAATTAGCCTACATGTTAATCAAAGGCGATCTGGCGCTTGATAATCGCGCGAAGACGAACGATCCTCTGTACGATCCCGCGGTGCGCGACGCGGAGTACCTGCGTTTGCTTTCTGAACGCGGAATTGACGTGAATTTTCTGAATACCCGCGAAGCGGATCTGGCGGCGGAGTCGGCGCTGCTGAATTCGGTCGGCATCCTCGGGAATCCGACCGCGGGCGAATTGAATACGGCGGTGGCGGACATCGACGCGTTTTTGACCTCCCGGGTCGCCGAAGACCAGCGGGCGACGCATCGCCTGACGATTTTGCGCGATAAGCTTTTGACCTATCGTGACCGCGTGCAGGCCGGCGAAGACCCGGCCGTGCTCGCGAACCGCTGGACGATTGTCGGCGGCGGGGCGGCTTCGGTCCGCGATGAAGTCGAGCAGCTGATCGCCGACTACGATTTTAACGATCTGCGCGACGAGCTGGACCGGGTGCGATTGGCGGTGTCGGAGCCGACTGTCGCCGAGTACCAGGCCGAGCTGTATACGATTCGCGCGGATATGCAGACCAACGCCGACGCTTTGGAAATCGCGCGGGAAGACGTGGAGATCGCGCGGGAACGCTATCGCGCGGCGCTGATTGATTTTGAAGTGCTGCGGGCGGGCAACTCGGACGAGCTGATCCGCATCGACGTGATGAATACCACGCGGCAGCTGACTCAGGTCATGAACTATATGCAGACCCTGGAAAATATTCCGGGTTTCGATACGGAGCGCTACAGCGTCGTCGAAGGCGCGCGCATCGAACATTTGTACGAAGTATCGGAGCAGGAGCGGGCGACCCGGGATTTGCAGCAGACCCAGAATATTTTGCGATTCGTGCAGGGACTGGAAGAGGCGAAGACCCGTCTGCAAAATCTGGATACGCTGATCGGCGGCACGAATATAAACGCCCTGGACGCGCTGGCGCGGGCGGACGCCTTAATCGCCGAAGAAGCAAACCTAACGAATACGACGGCAGCGGATCCGGTGCTGCGCAGCCAGAGCGGCATCGCCCAGGCCTTCGCGAGTCTGGGCGCGGCCCGGGCGGCCTACGCGACGAAGACCCAGGAGCTCAGCGACGCGATCGCGGCGGGCGACCCGGCGGCGACGATCGAAGATCTGCGGCGGCAGCAAAGCGAGGCGGCGCTCCTGATCGATCGCTCGATCGAAGCGATTGCGGCGGGTATTCGGGGCGAAGAGACCGCGCGGCGCACGGCGGTGCACGATCTATTGGGAACGGCGCCGGCCAATCGCGATGCGATTCTGGATCAGTGGAGCACCGGCCAGTCGGATCTGGCGAGCCGGGCCTACGACCGCGGGGCGGACGCGGCCCAGGCGATCGACAGTTTTTTAAATACCCATCGCGAAAAAACGTACGGCGAACTGATGCAGCTCGCGAACGCGCAGGTCGCGGCGGCGCAAGGCGCACGGAATTTGAACTTAGCGCGCAGCGGCTACGGATTGGACGCGGCGCCGGCGAGCGACGCTTTAGAGATCGCGGAGGCGCTGAGAAATTATATCGCCGCAAATCGCACGGCGATCGACGCGGTGAATACGGCGCCCGCGAGCGGCGATTTCGATCAGCGGACTGTGGCCGATAAGTGGACGGCCTATCTGGAATCGGTCGGCCGGCTGGTCGACGACGCGGATTTTTTCGAACAGTTCCAGAACGGGATTCCGGACAGCGCGAATCACGCCTGGATTGTAAACTATCGTAACGATCGCACGGGCTTGCAGGGCCGCCTGAACGGCGTGCTGGCCCAGCCGAACGGCAATTTACAGGCGGCCTACGCGGCCCTGAGCGCCGCGGATCGCGGGGCGCTGGGGAGCTATTTTTTATCGAGCGGCCAGAGCGGCCAGAGCGGGATTCCTGCCGGCTCGGCGGTTGAGCTGCGGGAAGCCCTGCAGCAAATCGGCGAAAGCTTAGAAACGGATCTGGCGGCGACCTACGGCGACTATCGCGGGATCTATTTGCGCGAAACCGCGATCGCGCAGCAGATCGAACTGAACGCGGCGGGGGCGGAATACAATGCGCTCAACGAACGCCTGGGAGCGGCGCAGGGCGAACGTTCCGACTTAATGCAGTACCGGGATGAGTTAACGAGCGAACGCGACGCGCTGGATCCGGTGGCGGACGCCGCGCGGATTTCGCAGTTAGACGATCAGATCGACGACATCGCCGATCGCATCGCCGTGCTGGATGCGCGCATTGCCACGATCGAAACGGATATTGTAGCGCCCGAAGCGCGCTATCGCCAGGCGATGAATACGCTGCAGGAAATCAACAGCCCGGCTTCGACCGCGCCGCTGTTTACGGAGCTTTCGGCGGGCCTGGTGGGCGACAGCGGCGGTTTGCAGCTGATGCAGTGGACCGTGGAACTGCTCGGCCAGCAGCAGACCCAGAGCGACGCGCTGCGCGATACGAGCGCTTCAGATCAGGTCAAGGGGATCATCGGCTTTTATGAAACCGACGCGAACGGCGAAATTTTAAGAAACAGCGCGGGCGACGCGATCGTCAGCGCGGAGTTCCAGGCTCTGGGCTATAGCGATCCGGCGACGGATTTAGGACAGGCGCTGGCTGGCTCTCAAACCGGTCCGAATCTGGAACGCTGGAGCCAGCGACTGATCGACTGGCTGCGAGAATCGGAAGATACGCGCGTGAGCGGCACGCAGGCCGGCGGCGCGCCCGGGGGCGAAATCGATCCCGAAGTAACCGCCGCGATTCGCCAGTTAGAGCGGGGGATTATGGATCTGCTCGCGGCGCGGCGCATGATCGACAATCGCTCGGCGGATATGGCGACGCTCGAAGCCCAGGCTCGCGCCCAGGGAGAAGTGTATACGACCTCGACTTCGAAGCTCGGGCAGCTGATGATATTCGAAAGCGAATTGCAAAACGCGATCGACCAGGCGGCGGGCAGCGGCGCCGACCCGATCGAAGCGGCGCTGGGGTATATCGAAAAGAACGAGAACCGCGAAATTCTGCGTTTGTTCGCGGGCTATAATATGAACGGCCAGCCGGACGGCGTGGCCAATGCTGATATTCAGGCGCGGGTCAGCGAACTGTTGATCCTGGCCGATCGTCTGCGTGCGGCGCGGGTGGACGCCGTGACGACGGGGATCGCCGGGCAGTACGCGACGGCGCTCGAAGATTATCTGACGGTATTTTCGGCGGATCCGACGCTGCAGCCGCCGGACGCCCAGGCCTACGTCGCGGCCTTCCCGGAAATTTCGGGAACGGCGGTGGTCGCTGCGGTGGGCAACGTAATCGCCGACGCGGACTACCGCGCGAATCTGTGGACCTGGATCGATCAGAATCCAGGCGCGGCGCGTTTGTATAGAAGCGAAACGATCGCCGTGCTGCATTCCAGTATTAACGAAGGCGCGGCACTGCAGGCGGAAATCGCGGCGCGACTGAGCGCGCTGCAAAGTACGATTGATAATAACTTAACTGTGCTGATGGCGGAGCCGGGACAGCTGCTGACGGCGGCGCGGGATCGCGAAGTGACGACGAGCGTCGCGGATTTTCTGATCAGTTACAGCACGCGAGCGGACGACGCCCGGACGGCGTATTTAGACGATGTCGCCGCGGTCAGCGACGCGGAGAATTTGGGCGTGGCGCAGGGGCAGCTGCTGGCGGCGGTCGAAAGCGAACTGCCCGGCGCGATCTTTAACGAGATTCGCCTGGAACTGCGCGCGCGGATTCAGGCCGGGGCGGCGACCACCGCCGACTTGAAAACGGCGCTGACGAATTATTTGAACGGGATGGCGAATCCGACGGCGACCGTCGCCTTAGAAGACGATCTGTACGCCCGCAGTTTGCGCGGCGCCGTGATCACCGCCCAGTACGCGGACACGTACGAAGCCGCGGATTATCCGGCCGCGCTGCGCGAGATGGTGCTGGTGCGCGAATACGAAGCGGCGAACGATCGCTATGACGATTATCTCGCGCGCAAAAGCAGCGATATAGAGAGCGAACGCAGCGCGGCGGCTCTGGACTTGCGGGGTCTTCTGGGAGACATGGCGCGCTATATCGCCGTGCGCGATTTCGCGGACTATATGGCGGCGAACGATTTCGCGAGCTATATCGCCGGGGCCGAGCAGAACGGCGGCCGCGGGGTGGATAGCTATATCGCGCAGTACATGGTCGAGCGCGGAACGAGTCCGGAGCTGTTGGGCGCGGGATACGCGGAGCTATATGAAAGACTGGCGCAGCTGGAGTACCAGCGCCTGGGCGTCACGCCGCTGTCGAACGCGCACGTTCTGGACGAGAGCCAGTTCGCGGGGGAGTTTCGTCCGGTGATCGTGCTGGCGATGGCGCGGGATTATATCGCGCGCAACGGCGTAACATTCAGCGGGGCGACTTTAGCGGATCGCCAGGACGAATTCAAGGCGGTCTTTGAGGGCGTGCTGGACGACGCGGCCTATGCCCACGGCGGCGAAAGCCTGCGCCAGAGATTGCTGGCGAAGTCGCAGCTGGAAGCCTTTGAATTATTAACATTTAACGCGATCGAAAACGGCACGGCGACGGAAGAATATCTGCCAGTCTATTTGGATCAACTGCGCACGGACGGCGAGCTGGACAACGCGGTCGCCGCGGCGAATGATTATTTGCCGGACGATCTGACGAATATCGCGGGCTATCAAGCCGCCGATCACAGGGCGATGGCGGCGGCGATCGATCCGCGGTACGCGACGGAGCTGGGGCGACTGGACGTGCTGCTTGCGGCGAATGGGAATAGCAGCAACGCGAGCGGGCTGTTTTTGAGCGACGCCGAAGCGGAAGCGGTGCTGAACCGGGCGGGCTATAGTGCGACGGCCGGCGCGGAGCGGGCGACGCTCTTGAATATGATTCGCGCGAACCACAGCGCGGCGGTGCTGGCGTCGCAGGGGCAGACGACGCAACCTCTGGACGTGCTGCGGCAGGATCGCGTGCTGCGAGAGCTTTTGCCGAACACGGCGGACCGCCAGGCGCTGACGAATTTTTACGCGGGGCAGGGGGAACGCTTCGCGAAGGTCGAGGGGCTGTTCTTCGAAGAGCTGGGGCAGGGGGGCGGCGCCGCTTCCGGCAGCGAGCTGCAGGCGATAGCGAAAGAGAAACGCGGCGAATTTTTAGCGGCGCTCGTGAGTCGCAGCCAGGGCGGAACGCCGGCGCTGTACGCGGGGATGAGCGCGGACCAGCGGACGGCCTTTGATCAAATGCAAACATCGCTCTGGGCGAAGTTAGGCGCGGCGGATAGCGCGGCTTTAGTGGCGAACGTGAGCGGCTACGAGACCGCCTTCGATACGCGCAGCGCCCAGGAGCTGGCGTCGAGCGGGATCTTCGACGCCTTCGAAGCGGGGGCCTTCGCGTACCTGAATCGCGCGGCGGACGATACGCAGCTGCAGGCGGCGCGGCAGAATCGCAACGGCGTGATGCGCGCGTACTTAGAAGCGCTGCAGGTCGAAGCCGGAGTGCGGGGCGGATTGAGCGCGGAGAGCGCGACACTGCTC
Organism: bacterium; assembly: GCA_024742665.1. Classification (GTDB taxonomy): domain Bacteria; phylum Spirochaetota; class Leptospiria; order Leptospirales; family Leptonemataceae; genus JANSYA01. The sequence continues at coordinate 14,196 of JANSYA010000018.1, read as the reverse complement.
GGGGGCATCCCCGGATTGCGGGCGCTGCTCGAAGCGGCGGCGGAGCAGGCGAATCCCGCGACGCGCGAACTGGCCGAGAAAGAAGCGGTCTTGATCGATCGCTATCTCACGCAGCTGATGGAGACGGACGTCGAGCGTAACTATATCGACGAGATCTTAACCGATCCGGCGCTGCTCGATCCTTTTCAACGCAAAGGCCCGACCTACGGCGTGAGCATTCGCGCGGCGGAAAACCAGGCGGTGCTACAGGAGCTGACCCAGGCGCTGCTGGGCACAGTGGCCGATCACAGTCGTTATTTAAGCAACATTGATCGCGAGTACGCCCGGGAGCGCGAACTCACGAATCGCCTGAAAGATTTCGCCAACCAGGTGGGCGACGATCGCCTGGCGAGCCGCTTCGCGCACTATCGTACATATATTGGAACCGAGCGCAAGTATCAGGAAGACGATCACGCGACGCACATCGCAAACAGCGGAACGCAAACTTTCGATGAGTACAGCAACGGCCAGATCCTGCAGGCGGACTCGCTGGGTCTGGATGTAAATACGCTCTTCGACGACTTAAACTGGGAAGACCAGCTGCTAACAGACGACAGCGCGATCGACGGCAGCGTGGATCTGGGAACCTATACGGCGAACCCGGACGACGATATAACGGTGGATTATAAGCGGATTCGCACAGTGGCGGACGCCGCAGATCGCAATAACGCGGACTATAACGCGGAGCTGGAGTATACGTTTAAAGAACATCTGGCGAATCATTATCTGGAAGCGGCGAGCAATTTGAACGCGGCCTTCGCGAACGTGTTTAACGCGACGCAGATGGCGGACGCGCGACGAGCGACGCCGCCGGACGAACGCATTGCGCAGCAGCTGACGGGCTACGACGCGGACGCGAACGCGGGCGTGAACGATCTGACGATCCTGCAGACGATCGAGCAGGACGCGACAGCCAGGATCGCGGCCCACGGCCAGATTCAAATCGGCGAGAAACAGCAGCGCATCGAGCAGGGGCTCGCGACAGTCGCCAGAAGCGGCGAGCAGTTCGCAGACGCGGGGCGCCGCAACCAGATTCGAACGATTGGCCAGATGGCGTACTTAGACAGCGTGATGCGGCCGATCGCCGACGAATACGAGACCGCCCAGACCGCGCTGGGGAATTTGAGCGATCAGGAAGCGGCGCTGCGCAACGACTACGCGCTCGCGAATCAGAATCATGTAAACGCGCTGAACGAGATGGCCGGGCGCTATAGAAATTACCAGGCGGCGAACGGCGAATACGAGCTGCGGCGGAGCATTCAGGACTACGCCGAGACGCCGTATTTGATCAACGACGGCGAAGACGAAAACACGACAATCGAAGACTGGGCCAACAACGCCCGCGAAGAATATCGCAGAGCCGTGCTGGTATTAGAGCAGGCGGACGCGAACCTGAAGACCGCCGCGTACAACGTGCAAACGCAGGACAACCTGACAGAATTTTACGCGATCGTAACGGGGCTGGAGAACAACGAAACGTATCCGCCCCTGGCGGCGACCGAACGCGATCGACTGTTAGAGTTAAGAGAGCGCAAGTTTACGAACAACGAGGCCCTGAGCGCCGCCGAAGAGACCGAACTGGAAGAGCTCACGCACCGCGAAATGTACGAACGCTACAGCGACGTGATCACAGCCAGAGCGGAACACATCAAGCATACGATGCGCATGGTGCGCATACATAAAGCGGAAGAAATCATCGATGCGGAGATGCAAAGACGCCAGAGCGTACTGGAAGAAAAGAAACAGCAGTTTTACACGAAGTTAGACGGCGTATTCCGGGTGACCGGAGCGCAAGAAGCAAACGCCGAGATCATGGCCGCGCGGGACGCAGTATACATGCGCATGGCGGCGCAGGCCGAGACGGGCGACTTCAACTATATGAACGAGTTCAAAGCCTGGTTCTGGGGATCAGGCGGCTGGGCTTCGAATATGGGGCAGGCGGCATACGGCGCGGCATTGGGCGGAAGCCAGATGCAGGTGACACCGACGCAAGTGCTCGAAGCCGCAACCGGCCAGATCGGCGCGTCCTTAATGCCGGGCGCAGACCAGAGCGCCATCGGCTTATGGTTGGGCACCGGTGGATCCTTAGCAGCCTTCTCAGGATTCCAGGGAGTATACACCGGCTACTTAATGTCGATGATGACGCACGACCTGGAACTCGTGCGAAATACAATCACGCAGGCCCTGATGGCAGCGATGACAGCCTCGGGCATGGTGCAGATGGCATACGCGGAAGCATTAAGAGCCGTGCTCATGAGCAATCCATTCACGGCGCTGCCGGCAATGGTAACCGTACGCGTCATTCAAACCGCGGCGATGGCCCAGATTACATACGCGCAGAGCCAGATGATCGTGAGCCAGGCGCAGTACACGATGGCGCTCTTAAATATGATCTTCATGGGAGCCGCTACGTTTAACGCGGGATACATGCCGCAGATATACGACGTGATGGGCAAACAGAAAGAATACGAAACAGCCCAGGCGGCCGTGGACTACTTCGGCAAAGTCCCGGACATGGAGACACTGAAAGAGCGCATGGTGCAGTGGGGCGCGCAGCACACAGACAACGACAGCGCGAATAACCTGTATGATCTAACAGACGAAGATCTGAAATACCTCTTCGACAGAAACGGAGCCGGCGACGCTGTATACCAAACGCAAAGCGGCGCTCTGCAAACACTAACGAGCGAAGAAGAAAGCGAATCGTTAGACGTGGACGGATTCAAAGCGCAGGTAACATTCAAAGACGCCTTCGGCAGGCGCTATGACCCCGGCACGCTCACGACAACCGGCGGACCGCGGGACGGGAACGCCTTCATCGTGGGCGGCGAAAGATACACCCGCGTGGAGGAGATGCAGAACAACGGGACTACCGTCACGAAATACGCGAAGATCATCGCCGATACCGAGCCGGCCGAAGACGCATATAACATGGGCAGCATCATGGACATGCTGGTGCAGCATGGGACCGATTTAAGAAACGACCGAAAGCAACGCTACCTCGCAGCCGGCGCGGCAGCTTCAAACGACGCGACCTTCCTATATCAAGAACGCGATAACACGTACGATAACCTGTACGCAAACGCAACAGACCAGGATGCGGGCGGCCGTGAGTATACCGGCTATCGCATAACGCACGCGGACTACGTGCAAAACCAGAGCGACGTGTTCAACGCAGAGCTGCAGCAGCGCGTAGCCGTGCAGAACAAGGAGTGGGATCTCAGAGCACAAGAGCTACAGGACCGCTACGAAGAGTGGGAACGCAAAATGGACCTCTTGATGGCAAGAGGCAGAAGCTCATGGGGCAACGCCGAAAACCGCTTTTTGCAAGAATGGCGCGAATGGGAGCGGAAGATAGACAACGACGAAGCGGAAGGCAACCGCAAGTGGGACGAGCAGATTGCGACCCACTTCGAGAAAAAGCAGCAGTGGGAAGAGGACGTAAGAGATCGCGCCTCAGAAGAAAATCTGACGGCAGTCTTAACGGAAAGTGTCAACGAACTCAACAACCAGATCGCGATAGCGAACCAGAACATGGGCGCGAATATGGCGAGCATCAGCACGACGGCCTACGTCACGCAGATTCTGGCCGGGTTGGAGAACGATAAGCCGAGCTTTAGCGAGAAGTTCCAGAGCATTAACGATAGCATCAAGGATTTCAAGACGCGACTCTCGGTCTCCGAGCTGTCTGGCGCGAATTTAGGGCAGGCCGTCACGGCCGTGAACGGCGACTACAAGGAAGCCTTAAGACTCCATGCGAAGAACCTCAAAGTACTCGCAAACGTAAAGGTCTTCGAAGAATACCGCAAACTCTTCGACGGCTTCGCCGCGCAGCTGGAAGACCAGAACGCGATCATAGACGCGCAAACGCAGGCCGCGGCATACAATGCAGGCTTCGTTAGAAGCGGCGCATTCTTCGTGAAAAGCGGCAGCCTCTCAAGCTCGTTCGGCGTGGTGAACGCCTACGAATATTTCGACACCGCAGGCGTCCTCAGAGACGAGCTCGCGAAGTCCGGCTTCAGCGAAATGAGCGGCGGAGAACTCACCGAGTATCTGGAAGGCAAAGACGACGTCGAAGTGCAGGCGTACTTTCATGTGCAAAAGCTCGCGTTGCAACGCGTATACGAAGTCCTGATGGGCAAGGGCACGCAGGAAGAGCGAAGCGAAAGTCAGGACGAACGCGTCATCGGCAAATTCGGCACGTGGGCGGGACGCGCTCCCGGCGGCGCGAACGGCGAAAGCAACTTAGCGAGCAATGCGATACAAGCAGGCAAGATAGATCTGCAAGACGGCGGGAATGCACTGAACGCCGTGAAGTATTTGGGCTTCGCCGGCTTCGGCGAGCAGGGCGTGATGGGCATCAGACCCGGTGGTGCGCCGTTAGGCTTCTACCCGCAGCTTGAAATGGCTAACATGTTAATGGGCCAGGCAGACAGCGGGGAACTGGCCGGAACAAGCAGCGAGCTGTATGATACGATGGGGATCATGGGCGATGTGTATCGACCGATTGAGGCGATGATCAACCAGTACAACGTTCCGCTTTCGTTCATGAACGCGTATAAAAACGTAGAGCTGGCGAGCAAAGTAGACGGCAAAGATGCCGGCTACATGTGGGAAGCGCAGGCGATAGATTTGCTGAAAGCGCCGATTACCATGGCGGGTGGCGCGATGATGACCGCCGGAACGATCGCGATTATGACTGGCATCGGCGCGCCGTTAGGGGCGGTTTTATATCTTGGCGGCATGGCGCTGAACGCGCTCGGTAACAGCGTGTCCGTCGATGCGCGCACGGGTAAACGCCTGACGAAGATGACGGATCAGGCGGCGTTGAATACGGGCATGACCGTGCTCACGTCTACGCTGGGCGGGGCGGCAGCGGCGGCGCAGGCGACGGGCGCGGCTGCGAGTACGGTGAGTGCTTTTGGTTCAGCAGGTTCCGGGACCTCCGCGAGCATTGCAGCAGCGCAGGCTTCGAACGCTGCAAGCTCAGTGATGAGCAACATGGGAACGATTAGCCAGTACGCGGGCCTGGCTGGCGGAGTGCTTCAAAGCGGTGCGGTATATAATAAACATGGTAGTTTAACGGGGCTGAGCTTCAGCGGATACCGGGGCGCGAACGCGGCGATTGGGCTGGGGATCAGTGTAGCGAGCAGTAAGATTGCGGGCGGCCTCGCGGAAAACCGAGGGGAACCGGGCGGAATGTTCGACTTCGATCCCGCGACACTGAGTGGTGCGATGGGCCAGTCCGTGCTGAGCGGCGCGATTTCGAGTAATATGAACATCGCGGCGGAGTACGCGAAGATGCAGGTGTGGGGTGCGGAGCACAGTAATTTTAATGCGCTTTCGAATCCCGGCCTGGGTAACGTCGGCGGGTTTCTGGGGATGGCTCTCAGCGCGGGAATCACATCGAGCGTGCAGGGTAAATACAGGAGCAAACAGGAGGCGGCGCAGCAAAGGGCTCGGGAGCTGCTTGCACGTGGTATGAAGAACGAAGCGCGGGACGCGCTTGCGGGTGCGGGTTATGCATACGCTCGCCGTGAAGACGTGCTGAATGAATTGGAATACGAAAGTCGCAACATGGATGCTAACGATGCGACCAGGCAAGCATTCGCGAAAGCGCAGGCGGAGGGGATAGTCAAGGGCATTAGTAAAGATGGCGCGGAATGGACCGCGATGCAGAAGGACTTTGCGCGAATGGCTCAGGAGACTGGCGGAAATGTTTCCTCGGCGGACGTTGACAACTACCTGATCGCCCTGAACGGCGGTAACCCTCTGACTGCCAGCTCAGATGATGTGCGCCAGGCGTATTTGTCGGAGATGAAGCGGTGGGGCGATGTAGAAGCGGACCGGACGAATGCGACGAATGACATCTACTGGCGCGCGGCGCAACGAAACGTATACAGCTTCCAGAAAGAATTCAATATTCCTCTATCGGTCGAAGAACAAAAGAAAATGTTGCGGAAAGTGTACGAAGGTCTCAAAGACGATTACACTGTTGATGAAGTGCTTCCGGCCGCAAACGAAATGCGAGCTATTCATGAAAACGAGGACGCCCGTGTGAAGGCCCATAAAGCTCGATTGAATTGGCAGGCCAACTCGGGCTACAATGAATTTCGCCGGCCGACGAATTTGGATTATTCAAAAGCGGCGCAGTGGCAGGATAGCATCAGGCGGCACTATGATTCCGGACTTGCGGGAATTCTCTCGGCGAAACGGACTGATGTCTTCACGGCAGATGACGCTGCTGGAGCTTCCAGTGACGGCTGGTGGCATGGATTCTTTGCGGGTGAAGATGTGAGCTACGATGCGAAAGCGAATACATCACGCTTTAATACGTGGGAAGAAAAGCATATTTATCAGACCAACTATAACACTTTCCATCGAGCCTCGCGCGGGAGCGGCAACACAGCCGGTAAGGCCTGGGGTGAGATGGCTATGGCAGGACTTGCAGCTGTAGATCTTGCCAGCATGGCGATCCCCGGTGCCGGCTTAATTGCTCGCATGGCTACGGCCACAGTCCGAATAGGCATTCGTGCATCGGCGAAGGTGGCCGCGAAGTTCATTGCACGTGATTTTATTCGCGATATGAGACAGCAGAAGCTGGCACGGGATATGTTCGGTGGCGTGGCGAAGGTGGGTAGGGCTGAAGGGTTGCTGGGGCCGGCCGCTACGTTGGGCGCGACGCAAAGGGCGCATATGTCAGTCATGAATGCGGAGTTGAAGGCCATTATGAAGGCTCAGGCAGATGATGCGCTCCGAGGAGGCAATGCTGCGATTGGAAAAGCAAATTACTCGACTCGCGATTTCACAGAGCGTCTATTGGCTGGAGAGCGTCTTCAGACTGATAGCTGGCTCGAAGATGGATTTAATGCCATTGCGCTGAAGTCAGGGAAAGGGGCTCAGCTCGCATCAAAGTATCAACAGCTACCCACAGCGATTGCAGACACTTTCGCAGGAAACCCGGTTCGAAAAGTGCTCATCAAGGACCGTATAGTGTCACGAGTATCCGGTGGTCAATCGGGGAGAGTGGGTAAATTCTTGACTGCAGATGATTATACTTCAGTCGGACGCCGCACAGCAAGAAAAGAGCTGGCATTGTTGCCGCAGTGGGGCAATACTATGACAAGAATCGGAAACGTTCGTCTTCCGGCGGGGACGGTTATCTGGGAAGGGCGGGCTGGTGTACAAATTAGCGGGAGCGGAAAAGTGCTCCCGGGAGGCGCAAGTCAGATTTGGGTTGAAGGCCGACTTCAACAATCATGGTTTGCTAAAACCAAGGCTCTATTGAGGGGCCGCGCTCCATGAAAAAGAGTATTTTAAATGAAGTCGCTCGTTTAAGGAAGAAGCTCTCCGAAGGAGATCACCGTGGCAGGTCGAAGCGGCTATGCCTGAATGCATTAACGGAAGTTGAAGAAGGAAGGCTAATGAGCTTGCCGGGCCTGGCGAAAGCAGTGGGTGACTTGCCGGATTGTTCGCTTGAAACGTTCAATCTTGCTGCCGAAATTGAAAGATTGGTAGGAAAGGATTATGCAGATTAAGCTGAAACAGGATAGTGAAGTCTATATTGGGGCTCCAAAAAACCCTTTGCCGGAGTCAGTTAATGCGCAATTAGAATCTGTACTCTCACAGATCCCAGAAGTTGTTGAAGGGCATTTGCCGCAAATGTATGCTCCTGAACTTGGCGGCCCTCCTCGTCAGGTGTTGGTGGTTGTCTTGAAGGAGTTTTCCGATCAGTTGATGGAAGATATTTCACAGAGGGTCGGTGAATCCTTTTCTCCGCATTTTTCGATTGATATTTTGCCCCTACAAATCGGGGATCAGCTGATAGCAGACTTCAAATCGACGGAAACCGAGATTTTTTCGCGACGCTAAATTGACTATGAAGCTTGACGCATTAAATAAGCATTGCCCTTTTCGATTTCGATAGGCCTCTCCAGCAAGGAAAGGTTCAGTGATAATGTATCGAGTATTTTAGTCTCTTTGATTACGCCATACGCGTTTTCCCCAATCAGGGCGGAGTTGGGCTCTAGAAGATGCAGTGAATTTGCCAGGGAGATGCAAAAATTGATTTTTTGTCCAATATGAAATACGCTATGATATGCATTATCTGGGCCTGGTTGCCAGCGTTGTGCTCCTGCGAATTCTAGAATGGCAGAAACTTTCGTGGGAGCCTTTGACCACTTGCTCTCCCAACGGTTCATAAATTTGAATATGAACTCTATTGATCGTGCCACATCTTTGAGGGCTTCCTGACTCTCGATTTCTACGAATCCGGTGCAGACCGCTCCTTGTAAGACCTCGACGGTCCCAATAAACTTCTTGCTGAATTCACTATAATAATCATCGAGAATTTCTGGAGTTGCGCCTAAATAGCCATCCTTGGGGCTTGATGGATTAAAGATCACAGTCTTTACATACAATATTTGTTTTTGGGAGAAAGGCATAGTTAGAACTTTTAGCTTTGCTGGCCCAGTCTGTAAAGCCGAAAACGACAACATGTTGTATAAGGTTGTAAGGTGCACCGATCGCAGCGAAATTACACTTCGTATTCGGATATCCGAACAGGCCCTTTCGCGGACAGGTCGCTTTAATATAGAAGAAACATGACGGCGATCACGTACATCTTTGCAAGCGGGTCAACACTCGCCACACAAATTCGAGTGATTTGCCAGCTTTCGCGCCTCGCGAGCGGCGATCAGCTGCTCGGAAAACATATGCGGGTTGGGAATTCGCCCGGCCAGCACTTCGCGGGGCGTGAGGCCGTGCAATACAAATTGGGGTCGATCGTTGTAGCGTTCGGTTTCGATTTCAAGCGCTCGCCGCAGATCGTTTCCAGTTCGCAGCCGCGAGCCCTTCGGAAACAGGAACTGGTATTTCAAAACCTTGTTCACGGCTTCCACCATGCTGTTGGAAAAATCGATGTCCACCTGAGCTACGAGCTTCTTCATGAAATTTCCCGGTCGCTGAAAAAAATCGGAGACCTGCCCGAGATTTTCCGAGCCGTCGTCTGTGAGTACCGTGACCTCGCTTCGCATGAGATCATGAGCTTCGCAAACCTGGCCAAGGTTTTCCATAACGTCTTTCGAGTTGTTCGTCCGCATCAAACGCCAGCCGAGGATCGCTCGGGAGAAGTTATCAACGACGAGATGGATAAACAGCTTCGTGCGATCGGCCGTGCGAAAGACCGTCGTGTCCATGTGCAGCAAGGCGAGGGGCACATCGGCGCGAATTCCAATTCGCCGTCGCGGTTTTCTGAACTTTGGCCGGGCGATCTGCAGGATGCGAACGTACTTGCGAAAGGTCGTGACGGAAAACGCGGCGGATCCGTCTCGGAGGATTTGCAGCCAGAGCGAAGCGAGACTCCAGCCGGCGTATTCAGGGTCCGTCGCGTACTGTTTGATGATTTGTTCTTCTTTCGAAGTAATTTGCAAAGGATGTCGCTTGCGACACAGATTCAGAGGCGAAGATGCGCACTCGGGATAGTTTTTCCAGAGATGAAAACACGAAACCGAGATTCGCGCCATGCGGCAGGCACGTTCCAGACCAAAGGTCGGTTGGATGCGCCGAACGAGTTCCACAATCTCGGCCTTGCTCTCTTTCCAGACGCGTTTTACGCCGCGAAACTTCAAGATTGTGTTTTCGTAGAATTTGTAAATGCGAAACAAGGCCTTCGCCGCCGCCCGCAAAGCACCGACATTCAGAAACTGGCGATGAAAATCAATATCGCGGAGGATCGGGTCTTCGCAGTCCAGCCCGATCACCTTGCGGATCTCGTACTTGCGCCAGCCGGAAATCGTGGAAGCGGGAATCGTTTCGAGAAACCTTTCGGGCAGCAATCCGATTTGAGTCGCAACGATGAGCGAAGTGTCATAGGTGTTTTTGTTCGCCATGGAAGAAGGATCGGTGGAGGCCGGCATGAACTGAACGTGCAAGCTGGCCTACTTCGCAAGGCGCACCTAACTCCTCAAAATATCTGCGAGGCGCGAGACTAAGTCGTGCATTCAGCCCTTAACAATCGAAACGGATTCAAGGGCGCACTCAACCAGCTCAAAAATGAAAACATTCTGCACGCCGCGTGCAGGATTCAAATACTAAGCGCATGCTTAGTTGTGCCGCGAAGCGCATTCGCGTCCCTTTATTCAACCAGCTTCGCCACGAACCACAAGCGCCAGGGATGCGAAGGGTTTCGCAACTCCAATGGAGTTGCGGAAGTCCGAAGGCTGCATCCGGCGCAGACTTCGGACCGTAGCGAAGCGAAGCCCGAAGCAGCCCGACCCCGAAGTGCGAAGCGCGAAGGGGTGGCGCTAAAACTCAGAGCGGAACCCTGCCCGGTAAGCGAGGCCGGAAGCCGAGCCGTCTTCGCACTCTCCACAGGAGGTGGAGCGAGCGAAGACCCGGGTGGGGTGCAGCGACTTATGAATAACATTGGAACGATCAGCCAGGTCGCGGGAATGACGAGCGGCGTGATTCAAAGCGGTGCGGTTTATAACAAACACGGCAGTCTGACGGGACTGGACTTCAGCAGCTATCGAGGAGCCAACGCGGCGATTGGGTTGGGGATCAGTGTGGCGAGCAGCGAACTTGCGGGCAGTTTGACGCACTCGAATGAAAACCCGGGCGGGCTGCTTAAGTTTGATACGAACACACTCAGTGGCGCGATGGGGCAGTCCATCCTGAGCGGCGCGATCTCCAGTAACATGAACATCGTCGCAGAGTACGCGAAGATGCAGGCATGGGGCGCGGAGAACAGTAACTTTGGCGCGCTATCTACTCCGGGCATGAGCAATCTCGGCGGGATACTCGGGATGGGGCTGAGCTCGGGTATTACAGCGAGCGTGCAGCTAAAGTACCGTGAGCAACAGGCGGCGAAGCAGAAGGCGCTGGAGTTGTTGGCGCGCGGTATGGAGAACGAAGCGCGTGACGTGCTTGCAGGCGCGGGTTACGCGGCAGCGAGGCGTGAGGATGTGCTGAACGAACTGGACGGTGTCGTTCGATCGCAGAAGGAATACTTCAGCACGATGCTGAAGAAGCATAATGATTTGTTTAAGAACGGTCACGTAGGCGACGCGAACGCGATTAAGGCCGGTCTTGCGGCGCAGGGGTTTAACACAGACGCAGCTGACAACTATCAGGCGTATATCCGGAAAGACTTTCTTAAGAATCAGAAACAAAAAGGCTATTTCACTGCCGCGTCTAAAGCGGGCGCGAACGGCTTCGACGAAGATCGCGGTTTCTTTTACAAGGAATCCGCGAACGGAGCGCGGACGTATCTCATTCCGGACGGTGAGAATTTGAGGCTTGTTTCGGCGAGCCAGCTGCCGTCCACGAGCGGCCCGAATGCGAGCCACATGAGCGGCAGTAGTGCTACTTATAGCGGCGGGCAACTGGTCTCGATCCAGGATCCGCAAAAGTTCGCACAGTGGGAATTCGCGCAGGAGGTGGGCGGCAAGCTTGGTCTTTCAATGAGCGATAGCAATTACTCGAATGTGATGAGTCTCTTTGGGACCGAAAGCAACGCCCAGGCCTATTTACGCGGTGAAGAGTACGTGGACGTGGGTTTACCGGGTGGCCCGAATGCGGGAATTGAGAACCCGACGTACAATCCGTGGACGCATGCGGTGAATACTTCGATGTCGTGGGCGGACAATGCGCGTGACCGTGGTAGACAGCCCGGTTACGGTCTCTGGGACACTCTTAAAGACACGCCAGCGACGATTGCGGGCGGAACTATGGAACTCCTGGATGCCTGGGTCGTGACGCCCGCGCGAGGAGCGGCGGACCTTGCTATGCGAATCCTGTACCCGGGAATGGAGCCAGGGATTGCAAAGGCGGAAAGTGAATATCACGTTGGATCGCGCTGGCACCAGAAACGTCTGGAAATGATGGGCGAAATCGGCGGCACGCTGACGGCCGCCGGCGGGATCCGGATGGCGGCGGGGCTGACCGGGAAATTGGGTTCGGCTGCGCGGCCTGCCGCCTTCTTCGATAATATTGCGCAACAGGCAACACGGAATCCGAACAGCAGTAAGTTGGTTCTGGGACATTACGCCGTGAAAGGCCAGAGTTACCAGAAAGTGGCGGCGAGCCTCAAGGCGACCTATTATAAAGTTGAGGATTGGAATACCGTTACAAAGGGACTTTCGCGAGATGAAATCTGGAAGATCAATGAGGCTTTCTTGAACCAGCAGATAAAGCAGAATAAAAGAATTTTCTTTTCGCATGATCCGTTAAAAGCTCGACCAGGTTCGTTTTTTGCGGATGAAGTCGACTATCTGCGGGCTAGTGGATATAGTTTTCGGCGTGTGCATCAGTGGAGCTGGGAGGCGGTGCGATGAAGGATGCAGAACAGGTCCTAGATGAATTGAAAGAAGACATTTACCAGCGTTTTCACAGGAAATGTAAGTTCAACCACTTCAGTCTGCTGGCTGTGACCGACAGCGTAATTTCTGTGTGCATGGTTTTTAAAACTGAGAAGGACCGAAAGAAGTATGAAAAGAACGCGGGCGGCATTCAAAAAGAGCTGATAGGCTACTTAAAGGATCATTTGAAAGATTCTGGAGACCTGAAGCTGGGAGACTTTGAACTTCACTTTGAAATAGATTCTGAAGAGGCGGAACAAGAAGCTCTGAAGAATCAACAAAACGGAAACGCTCCGACAGATGAAGACCTTGCCCGTGCCAAGGCTTTTATGCGAGAAAAGAATCGAGGGCTCAGTGAAGTTGGTGAGCACATCAAGGAGCGTTTCAAAACTGATGGGGTGCATCAGTGCTTTGTGTTTTACTCTTCTCAAGCGGATTCTTTTGGGGCCTTTATATTTTACGATCATGACCACCAGATCCAGGAAGCGGAAAAGTCCGGTCTTGCGGAGCGAATCAAGGACGAAGTTTTATACGCGCTCGAAGAGGTCGGCCGGGGCGAGCGGGGAACGCTGCAAGTGGAGTTTGAGTTCGACAGCCACGATAATGTGGAGCGGAATTACGAAGGGGACTATTTTCTGAGGCTTCGGTGACGTGGCCGGAGGAAATAATTTTTCGATCAAAGAAATGAATCTGTAAGGTGCACCGCTCGCAGCGAAATTACACTTCGTATTCGGATATCCGAACAGGCGCTTTCGCGGACAGGTCGCCTTAATATAGAAGAAACATGACGGCGATCACGAACATATTTGCAAGCGGATCAACAGTCGCCACACAGATTCGCCCGATTCGTGAGCTTTCGCGGCTCGCGGGCGGCGTCGCGCGATTTTAAAAGAAAGGAACTTTTTTTAACCATAGAATCAGAGTAGAGGATGAAGAAGGGATGAGCATATTCAAAAATAAGATAGCGGGAACGCGGAATTCACTTATGAAGATCGCGTTCGCGGTCACGGTGATTGCAGCCCTAAGTGGTTGCGGATCTGCATCAGTGGTTAAGCCATCCAGCAAGCCGGAAGCGGGCGTCGCCTATGTTTTCGGTGTCGTCAACTTAACAAAGTCGAGACCTGAGTTTTTCGATTTACGGCTGGTGCTGGAGAATGTCGCGACAAAAAAGCAAGCATATATTGAGTTTGGAACGACAGCTGTGGTGGGCATTGCCGTCGAACCGGCAACGTATAAGATCATCGGGTATGAGCTGGTTGAAGCATTAGGAGGTCGGACCAAAGGACGCCTTCCTATGGACTTGATCATTAAAGAGGGTAAGGCCCCTGCGAAAATTTTTGAGGAATTTACCGTGGAACCCGGGACTATTGTATATGTCGGCGAACACAGCGGAGTGACGCGCTTTGACCCGCCTTCGCCGGAGTGGGCTCGCATTGATCGCACTGAGGTGACAGGTTTTGAGGTAAACCGAACAAAGTTTACAGAGCGTTTCCCGAATTTTGCGGGTTCCCGTGCACCGATCGCAGCGAAATTACACTTCGTATTCGAATATCCGAACAGGCGCTTTCGCGGACAGGTCGCTATAATATAGAAGAAACATGACGGCGATCACGTACATATTCGCAAGCGGATCAACAGTCGCCACACAGATTCGACCGATTCGCGAGCTTTCGCTCCTCGCGGGCGGCGATCAGCTGTTCGGAAAACATATGCGGGTCGGGAATTCGCCCGGCCAGCACTTCGCGGGGCGTGAGGCCGTGCAACACAAATTGGGGGCGATTGTTGTAGCGTTCAATCT
>JANSYA010000005.1 GCA_024742665.1 bacterium | reverse complement strand
GACTTCCTTCAGACTGCGTTCCCCCGAGAGCGCCGCCTTCACGGCCTCCTCCCGAAATTCCGGTGGATACTTGTTCTTCTTCACTGTGACCTCCATAATTCGGTCACCTGAATTGGTGTATCAGTTTTCGGGGATGAGCCAATTTAGTCCGAAGGGAAACATCGGTCTAAAATAAAATCACCAACTGTGCGCGGAGGGGGACTTGAACCCCCACAGCATTGCTGCCACCAGCCCCTCAAGCTGGCGTGTCTACCAATTCCACCATCCGCGCTCTACATTGATAAATGGGATTCACACAATTTTGAGCGTGGGGGCTACGGTCGAGCAAAATCCGCCCCGCAGCCGCCCGGCCCTTTCCCCGCCTCGACGCCGCGCACTCCCCGCGCTGCCACCCGCGAGATTGCGAAGGGACTGGTTTTTATGATGAAATCATGAAATTCAGACCAAATCTTTGTTTACACTGGGTGTCCGCGGGCGGCCCCTATTTCTGATCGAATCGGTCGCAACCCGCTTCGTTCGCGATACTCAGGTGAGCCCTTCTCTTGAAATGAAAGTCCGCCCGGTTTGGGACGAGGTGGAACGAGTGCGCAACGAAGCCATGGGGTTTCTGCAAAAGCACGCGTTCCCCGAAGATACCGTCCAATCTCTGGGGATGGTTGCCAGCGAACTGTGCGAAAACGCAGTGAAGTACGGATCGTTCAAGACCGGACAGGAGGGCGATCCCGGAATCGAAGTTATAGTTCGTTTTAACGAACAGCGCAGCCGCGTACTCGTGCGCGTCATCGGCCCCGTGCAAATCGGCAATAACCCGCACTTTCGGCGCTTCAAAGAAACTCTCGACTGGCTGCAAAACCACGAGAATCCCATGGAAGCCTACCTCGAAAAAATGCAGGCCGTCGCCCTCACCGATCCGATGGACAGCAAGAGCGGCCTGGGCCTGCCGCGTATCGCGTACGAAGGTCAGTCTTTATTGTCCTACGAGCTCGACGATCACGATCGGCTCGCCGTCAGCGCCATCCACTATCCCGGCCGCGGCTGAATCATCAGGAGCAGCAATTTGTCCGAAACACCAGCACCCTTCCATCCGGAGGCCCTGACCGAACGGGGTAAAAACTTACTGATTTCCGTTTCGGGAATTCGCGGAACCATCCCCGCGGGATTGGACCCGGTCAATACGACGTGTTTCGCACGCGCCCTGGCGGCCGTGACCGGCAAACGCATCGTTGTCGGCGAAGACGCGCGCCCTACCGGGCCGGCGCTGAAGCAGATCCTGATCGGTACGCTCATCGCCTCGGGCAAAGAGGTGATCGATATCGGACTCGCGCCGACGCCGACAGTCAAAGCGGCCGTCGCCCTGCACGCGGACGCGGGCGTGATGATCTCCGCCAGCCACAATCCCCTCGAATGGAACGGCTTTAAGATGATCCAGAAGGGCGGCTTTTTCTTCGACGCAGCCATGAACGCGAAGTGGATGCGAGCCCTGCGCGAAAACGTCGACCCGTCAGTGGAATACAAAAAATTCGGATCGCATACCCGCGTCGACGGCGTACAGGATCACATCAAAGCCGTATTAAAATCTTTGCCGCTCTTAAAAGAGATTCGCGCGAAAAAATACCGCGTCGTCGTGGACGGCGTAGCCGGGGCCGGACGCGAAGCGCTACCGCAGCTGCTCGAAGAGCTGGGCTGCAAAGTCGTGCGACTCTACTGCGACCCTTCCGATAAATTCCCTCGCCCGCCGGAGCCGACCCCCGCCGCACTGAAAGAATTCGGCAAGCTGACCCGGGAAAAAAAAGCCGCCGTCGGTTTCGCTCTCGATCCGGACGCGGATCGCCTGGTGACGGGCAGTCCCGAAATCGGCGCCGTGAACGAAGAATATACATTGCCGCTCGCGCTGCTCGGACTCGCGCCCTTCTTGCCGAAGCAGCCGAAAACGAAACCGGTCGTCGTCTTAAATCTATCGACGGCGACTCTGTGCGACGACGTCGCCGCCGCCTACGGCATTCCCGTGCTGCGGTCGGCGGTCGGCGAAGCGAACGTGGTCGAATTAATGCGCAAACGCAAAGCCGTCTTCGGCGGTGAAGGCAACGGCGGCGTGATTCATCCCGGCATTCCTTCGTACGGCCGCGATACGCTGATTGGCGCGGCTCTCATCTTACAGGCGATGACCCGCCAGGATCTGAAGACCGTCGACGGATTGCTGGCCGGTCTCTCTCAGCTCCACATGGAGAAAACGAAATTCGAATTCGAACGCTCCGAGCTCGACGCGATCTTCGAACGCTTTACGAACGGCTTCGGCGACGACGTGGAAGCCGACCGCACCGACGGCCTGCATCTAAAATTTTCCGACGGCGCGTGGCTGCATATTCGCGCCAGCAACACCGAACCGATTTTGCGCGTCATCGCCCAGGCCAAGAGTCCCATTACGCTGCGCGAACGAATCGATCGTGCTCGCAAGCTGCTGAAATAAGGGCGTGCGGCGGCGATTGTTGTAATGAAGTCCGGTCGGGACCAGGCATTTTTGTGGCGGCTGGACCGCGGCCCGCTGTGGCGCCTGCTCATGGTCGGGCTCTTCGCGGCGAATCTTGCGGTGCTCGGCGTCATCGCCCATCATAAGTGGGAAGAGCGACCGCGCGTCCCATCGGTTTCACGCTTCCAGCCCGACATCCAGGAATTTCGCCGATTGGCACAGTCCAGTCGCGGTCCAACAGCCGTGCGAAGGCTCAAGGTCGCGGAGGTCGTCGAACGAGGCCGGCGGATTTCGATCAATTCGTTTCAATTGATCTACGGTTCGCGGCGGAATCGTTCGACCATCGTCATCGACACGGGATTAGACGCGCGCCTGTTTCGAGAATTCGGCGGGAGCGGCGAATTCTATCCGGAAGCCTACGAACGATTGCAACGCGAACTGCTGCGAACCCGGGCGGTCTACGTGACGCGCGAATCGTACGATCATACCGGCGGGGTTTCGCGCTCGGCCGATCTCTACGGCATTCGCGACCGCCTGCGATTTACACAGGCCCAGGCGCGCAGCCCGCAGCTGCTCAAAGACGCGCGTTTTCCGCCGACCGTACTCGAAGCGATTACAACCATCGCCTGCGAACGCATCTGCAGTCCGGCGCCGGGGCTGGTGCTCTTCCCTGCGCCCGGAGACGCGCCAGGAGCCCAGTGGATTTATCTGCGTGGAATCGACGGGCTGGAAATGCTGCTGGTGGGCGACCGCAGCATCGCTCACAAACAAATCGAAAGCTTAGAACCCGACAGTCGCGCGCACTACTGGCTCGCGGATCGCGACGCGGAGGATCTGGCGCATCGCCTGCGCGCCCTGCACGATCTGCAAAAGGCGGCGCCGGCTCTAAGCATCGTGCCGGTGCACGACGAGGCTCGAATCGCGGTGCTCATCGCCACGGAGACGATCGGCGACGGCTTCGAGTATGATTCTCCTTTCGGCAGCGATTGAGTTTCGCCGCGGTCGCCGATTCGCGTTTTCGCGTTTTCGCGTTTTCGCGCGGACGACGGACGACGGACGACGGACGACGGATAAAAATGCGACGCATCCCCCGGCCGCGTATCTAAGTTATATACCGAAAGGAGATTTTCTATTCATGGCACTGCTCAATTCACAGCCCCGCGCGCTCGGATCCGACGCGCCGGACTTTACGCTCCCCGACACGGTCTCGGGCGATCAGGTATCCCTCGCGAGTCTCAAAAACGAGCGCGGCGTGGCGATTTTATTTATCTGCAATCACTGCCCGTACGTCGTACACATCGAAGACGAGCTCGTGCGGGTCGGTCGGGAGTACACCGAACGCGGAATGAAATTCGCCGCAATCAGCGCGAACGATTTCGTGCGTTATCCCGACGACGCTCCCGACAAAATGAAGGCGCGCGCCGAGGCGAAGGGCTTTCCCTTTCCGTATCTGGTAGACGAAGACCAGAGCGTCGCGAGATCCTACGCCGCGGCCTGCACGCCCGAACTCTTCGTATACGACGCGAATTTGAAACTCTATTACCACGGCCAGTTCGACGATACGCGACCGGGCCAGGGCGTCGCAAACGGCAAAGACTTTCGCGCGGCTCTGGACCGCCTGCTGGCCGGCGAACAACCGCCGGAAAATCAAAAGCCCAGCATCGGCTGCAGCATTAAGTGGAAGTAGGCCGCGAGTCTGCTCATGCGCGCCGCGCCGCGCGGCCCGGCTCGCTTTTTAACGAGCCGGCGCCTGCCAGATTCGCACGAGCATATCCTGACTGCCGGTCGCGATCAGTCGGCCGTCGGCGGACACGGTCGCGGATGTAAACGTGGCGGTGTGTTCAAGGCGAGCCAGATCTATACGCGGCGCGATCACCCGCGATCGCACGAGGGCCGTCGTCGATTCGAAGGCCTCTTCTTCGACAACCGATCCCGCGAAATAGTCGTTCTCGTCGGGCGCGGTGATTTCGCTCAGATTCGACTGGGCGTCCCAGCCCAGAATTTTCTGAGCGCCGCCGTTGTAGCGCAGCGCCAGGCGTTTGCGATCAGGATCCAGTCGAAACAATACAGGCCGCGGCGGCGCGTTCAAAGATCCGTCCAAATCGAACGGCGAGATTGGATAGCGCGCGACGGTCGCATCTATTAGACCGCTGATGCGCCGAATCGTCAGCTGCCGGTCGCCAGCAACGACGTACCACAGATTGCCCGCGGCGTCTGTGCGAGCGGTCTCCAGAACGTCGCCGCTTCGCGGCAGCGCAGCGAGGGGCGACAGGGTTTGCCCGTCAAAGATTTGAATCGATTCGAGATCTGAAAACAGGGCGATGCGCGAACCCCCGGCGTAAAACAAAAGATGATGAATGCTCAGCATATAATCCGAGTTTCGCACGCGGGCTTCGACGCTGCCGTCTTCAAGATTCCACAGAATCATTTCGGAAGGGCTCAGGGAAACCAGGCGCAGATTGTCGTCGCGAAAGGCCAGCGCTTCGACCGGATTCCATTCGTAGATCATACCCGTAAAGCCAAGCACCTGCGCTTCGAGCCAGGGAATCAATTTCACATGACCGGTGTCCCGGGAGCTGAAAGGATGCGCGCCCAGGCTTCGCACTAATTTTCCGGCCGGCACTCCGTCCGACACTACGCCGATTCCCAGAGAACGGCCGACCGTGATCGCGACAATGATCACGAGGACGATCGCTACAAACCAGACCAGGATCGTGCCGACCCAGGCGAAGAATCCGGAGCGACGAGCTTCGGTCGGTGTTTCGCTGCTTTGATTGGGCATATCTCAGTTCCTGCGCATGAAGCGGCCGCCTCATGCTTTTCGTTGAATACAGTACTCCAGCTCCAGAAAAACGAAGCCGAAGAGCCACATGCGATGGTGCGCGACCAGATCGCCCCCACAGGCGATCGATCGACCGCCGGGCATATCACGCGTATAGACCGTAATGGTTTCGTTGATCGGCAGGCGCAGAGGCGCAATCCGATTCGCAAAGTACACGCCTTCGTCCCCGGGCGCGATCGGATGCGGGCGACTGGTCAGGGCGATGCCGCCGGCGTCGTTTTTCCCATCGAGGGCGGCGTCCAGATTTTGCAGTCGCAGAATGCTGGTAATATTGCCGCCGGGCACGGGAAAGGCGATGTTCATAAATGTGCGACCGGCCGCGCGATGGCTGGCGTAGGCCGCGGCGTAGATCGCCTGACCGCTCGCGTCATAGTGGCGCACCCACGCTCGCACTCCCGAACGCCCGTCCGCGACGTCTCGAATCGGCAGGATGCGGCTGGTCATCGCCGAGTCCGTCGGTAGAATCGGAAAATTCATCTGTTCGAGGCGCGAGCTGAGTTTGCTATAAAGGCGCGCCGCGGGGAGCATAAACCATCGCCAGCGGGGAGTCACGCTCAGCTCGAAATCATCGGTGTGTTCGTAGAATTCGCGAATGTCCGGGTGTAAGCGGGCGACGGAAAAATCGAGGCCGTCGTAACTTTGCAAATCGTCGACCAGCCCAACCGGCGTCGACGCATTCGGCGCATCATCGATCCAGCCGGAACGCTCGAAAAAGTCGCGGCCGACTTTGCCTTTCGAAGACAGACGGCTGAAAGGAATGCCCGGCCGAAAGCGATGCATCTCAGGACGCAAAATCGCGAAGGCGATCACGCCGAGTCCGGCGAATCCCAGAGCGTTCCACCAGCCATGCAGCACAACCATCGCGTCAATCGGAACCGGCGCGCCGGCCAGCTTTGATTCTCCGAGATATTCGCCGGTGGCGAAACGAAAGGCGAACCACATCGAAACGAATACGCTGCCCGCCGCCGCTCCGAGCAGCAGCGCCGCAAATCTTCGCGCGAAGCCCGCCGGCCCTTTAGAAAAAACCAAACGCGGCACGAGTCGCACAAGCACCAGGCCCATCGTCAACGCCAGGCCGATGACTATTGCGACGGCCGCGATCCATTCTATCAGCGGACTCGCGGCAATGCCGAGAGCGGTCAGGGGAATGCCCGCCGCCACCAGCAGAGCGCCCAGGCGATACATGCGCGCGGGACCGCTCGCACCGGGCCGGTATTCGAGATAGCGACCGGCCAGCCCGACGATCAAGGGCGCGGCGAGCCCCGCAAAGTGAAAGTGAACGGCAGTTAAGATTACGATCTTGCCGGGGAAACCCATCAGCTCGAAACCCAGGCGGCTCGCCAGCAGCCAGATCGCGCCGACGGGCCAGTAGATCCAGCCCAGATCGATTAGCAGCTCCGCGACGGGCGTCGCTCCACGCGCGAGCAATCGCCGCAGGGCAAGCAGCGCTCCGGCGAAAGTTAAGAGCAGCCAGGGCACGACCGCGATCGCGGCCGCCGCGCCCGGCTCCGAAAAGACCGCGAAAGACGCCGCGACGCCGATCGCGCCGGGCCAGTACAGTCCGAGCAGCCATGCATACAATGAGTCGGCCCGGCCGGCTCGATTTATATTCGCCGCGAATTGCAGTTCCAGAGGAACGAGCACGAAAACCGCGAATCGTAAAATATGTTCGATCTCGCCGATGATTCCGCGCTCTGGAATCAGTGCCGGCAATAACAGCCACAGGATCAGACCGCAGCCGCTGGAGGCGACGAGAAACGACAGCGACGCCGGCGCCTGCGAAAGACGACTCAACTGCGCGGCAACCACTGATTAAATCCAGCGCGGCGCAGCAGGTTTCGGAGTTCGGGGCCGATGTTCTGAAATTCGACCGGACGATGGCGGTTGCGTTCCACCAGATTGATGATCTTCGAGATTACCAGCGAACTCACGATTTTTACGCCGGTGAAATCCAGAACGACCTTCGCCGCCGAGTGGGTTTCCGGGAAATCAAAAGCTTCTTCGTCAATTTCGAAAGCGGCCGGCGCCGGGAAACGCAGGGTTGCTATTTGATCTTCGAAACTAACTTCCAAACGACAGTTCTCTGCTCAGGATTCCAGCAATCGCTTAAAATAGGCGATCGTCTCGGTCAAACCATCGTCGAGTTGCATTCGAGGATCAAACGAAATTTTCTCCCGGGCCGTACTTAAATCCGGTTTTCTTCGCACGGGATCGTCGGCCGGTAAATCTTTGAATATAATCTTTGATTTACCGCCGGTTTGCTGGATTACTTTTTCGGCCAGTTCCAGAATCGTAAACTCGCGGTCGTTGCCGAGATTCATCGGACCGTGAAATTCATCCTGCGCCATAAAGTCCATCAGGCCGCGCACGAGATCGCTCACGAAACAGAACGAACGCGTTTGCTGCCCGTCGCCGTATACGGTAATGTCTTCGCCGCGCAAAGCCTGCACGATGAAATTCGATACGACGCGCCCGTCGTTGATTTCCATATTCGGACCGTAGGTATTAAAAATGCGCACAACGCGAATGTCCAGATTGTGCATGCGCTGGTAGTCGTAGCACAAAGTTTCGGCGGCGCGTTTGCCTTCGTCGTAGCAGGCGCGAATGCCGGTGATGCTCACGCTGCCGCGATAGCTTTCCGGCTGCGGATGCACTTCCGGATCGCCGTAGACTTCCGAGGTGCTCGCCTGTAAGATGCGCGCTTCGACCCGCTTCGCAAGACCGAGCATATTCATCATGCCGAGCACCGAAGTCTTCATGGTCTTGACGGGATTGTACTGATAGTGACGCGGACTCGCCGGGCAGGCCATGTTAAAGATCTGGTCCACTTCGATGTGCAGCGGCTCGACCACGTCGTGACGAATGATTTCAAAATTCGGATTGCCGATCAGATCCTTCAGGTTCTCGCGCCGGCCGGTGAAAAAATTATCCGCACAGATTACGTAGTGACCTTTGCCGAGCAGCTCTCGACAGAGATGCGATCCGATGAATCCGGCGCCGCCGGTTACGAGAATATTCTTTTGAAACATATTGATTTCGCCTGCTGCGCCCATACCGGGCGACCGCCTCTACGTCTTGAATGCTTATGCCCCGCCGGCCGATTGCCCCGCGCCCGGCGGCGTGTTCGGAAGCTCATTCGCGGGCGGCGATTCTTCTAACAGTTCCGGCGGCAAGGGCCGACCGTCCAGCCCAAAACCGTTCATCAACAGCCATTCTTGAACATCGGGCGTCAGTTCGCCGGGAAAGTCCGGCATGCCTGGCTCGCCCATTCCCGGCGGCGCTTCTTCGGCAGCCGGAGGCGCCGGCGTGGCGGCGGCCATTTCACCGAGGATCGGCCCCAACACGATCGCCAGAATTCCAAAGATGCCCGCGCACCAGACGAGCGAAACGGTCGAAGCAAGCGCGGTCATGCTCCAATCGCCGACGCCGGGCCAGGCTTGAGCCTGAATATAGCGCGCGAGAATACCGGCGTCCGTGCGGCCGATGTCCCGCGTAAAATCGAAGAGATCATAGAAGCAGTACCACAGAAAGATCGTGCCGAAGACCAGCAGCGTCAGGCGCGCCGATAGCTGACCCAAAAGGCCCAACAGGATCCAGCCGACGCCCCAGCCGATGCCCGCATAAAACGCGATTGAACCGACGTTCGCGAACAGATAGCTCATGTACAGGAGCAGGCCGGCGAAAACGAAAACCGTAACGCGCTCCCATTCTCCGGCAAGACCCCGGGCCAAAAGCAGCGCCCCGACCAGAGCCGTTCCCAGATAGCCGGCCGAAACCGAAAACACGAAACCCGAAGTGGAATACAAACCCGACACCAGGGTTTCGCCGGACTCCGCCAGATCCACGTCGATCTGATCCAGCACCGCTCCGCTCAATAAGGCCGCCGCTCCGTGCCAGATTTCGTGCACGAGCACGACCAACAGCTTCACCGGCAGGATCCACTCCCAGAACAGGGTGATCGCGATTCCGGTGCCGAGCACCACCCACAAACGCATCGAGTCCACAATCTGATTATCGGAACGAGAACAGGCCCCGGGCGGGAAAAAGTGATCGACAGAGCCCCAACTGGTCTATTAAACTGGTTTAATGACTGCAGTACTGGAAAGAGAATCCCCCGAGACGGTTTCCGCCTTCGCGGCCAAGACGCATCTGTCGCGACTGCTGCACAGCGTGGAAATGGGGCAGCAGTATCTGATCACCCGCCGGGGCAAACCCGTGGCGCGACTGGTGCCGGCGGACGCGGGTCCGGCCCGCCCCGCTCTCGCGCGTCTGGTCCACGACTTCAAGACTTTCCGCGAGGCCAGCAAGACCGGCAAGGGCGACCTCAAGTCGCTGCGAGACGGCGGCCGCCGGGCCTGAGATCCGTTCGGCATCCGCCGGGCCGCGTTCGGCTCACAATCTCTCCATCACGCAACCAATACACGACAGGACGGACTCATGAACTGGGTGATCGACGCGTGTTTCGCCGCGGCCTGGGTGCTGCCGGACGAAACGACGCCGCAGACCGAAAAATTCCTCGAACAGCTTTCCGAGAACGACGAGTACCACGTGCCGTCTCTGTGGTGGTTCGAGGTTTCGAATATCTTAACGACGGCCGTGCGCCGCAAGCGACTGAAAGCCCGCGAGATTCCGAGAGCCATCACGCTTCTGAGCAGTCTGCCCCTGCGTACGGACCACTCCCAGGGCGCGTTCTATATGCACTTCTTAACGGATTACGCCACACGCTATAAGCTCACGGCCTACGACGCCGCGTATTTGGGACTCGCGGTTCAGATGGGAGCCGGCGTGGCGACCCTGGATGACGATATCAAAGCCGCGGCCAAAGAGCTGAAGCTGCAGAGCTTCCTGTAATTTTCAGCACGTAAATGCCAGGCGTTGATGTCCGGCTTCACGGCCGTGTCCGCTTCTATTTCGACAAAAGTCGCGCGTCGGCGTCGACCTGGTGATCGACCGCGAGCAGCGCGCCTGGCAGACAGTCGGCCTTCGCGTTTGTCTGCTCGACGAGACCGGCGGCGACCTGCATCAGCTGCGCGAGAATCGCATCCATGGTTTCGGTCGGCACGCCGTAAAATAGAAAGTTAATCGGCGTGAGGCCGCCCAGCAGATACAAATCCCGGAAAGTATTCTTGAGCTTTTTATACGCGGCCGGCGATTGGGCGTTCGGCTGAAAGTGAATGCGCACGCGACTGGCGACGATGTGCGCCGTCTGGGGATCGCGAACCAGCTGCACGGATAGTTCGACCGGCACGCCCCCGACTTTGGGATTCTTCTGGGACTGCAGCGCGCGGATCCACTCCGAGAGATGGGTGAATTCGGCGGTCTTGGTCGAGCCGCTGACGAAAAACAAATACGGACGCTTACAGTTTAAGACCAGGCGCTCCAGCTGCTTGCGTTCGAGAATCGACTGGCCGATCACTCCGAGAATCATGTCGATGTCGTACAGATCGTCTTCGCCCAGCTGCTCCAGCTTCGCGGTTTCGGTCCAGGGGCCGGGGGGCTTTTCGTCTTTCAGGACGATGTCGACGCCGATCAGATTTTCTTCGCCGACCTTCGTCGAAAGGTCTTCCATGAGATTGCGCCCGATGGCGCCGCGACTGCCGAGTACAAGCACCCGACGCTGCGAAAATACGAGGCCAATACCGTGCAGAATACTTTCGATCGCATGCAAAATTGAAATCGAAACTTCTTCCGATTCGCGCCCGCGCTTCACGTCGGAAACCGCGATGGTGCAAGCCGGAAACTGCAGGCGTCCGTGCTTCTCTTGCACGCCTTCCAGACGATTGTAGCCGTTGCGCGTGTGCTCCACGCTGCCCGGCAGGATCTTCGCCAGCCACTTGCCGAGGGGCTGCTTGCGCTCCGCCGCCGGCGGGTGTAGATCTTCGGGCACGCCGAAATGTTTCAGAGCGTCGCCCAGAGTGCGGCCGTTCAAACAGAAGTCGTTAATTTCCGGTGCCAGGTAGCCGCCGTCTTCGATTAGCAGAATGCGCTGCCCTTTCGCCCGGGCCGCCAGGGCTTCGCGAAAAAACAAATGCCCGGCTGAATAACGCATGGCGTCGAAAAACCCGGCCTGCTGATCCTCAAGCGCCGATTCGAGCGACTCCAGCCCCGCCGGGTCCGAATACTGTCGCGAAAGAATATAATAGCCTTCGATGCGATCCTCGGTCTCGACTTTCTGCAGGCCGTTGAATCTAAACTTGCTTTCAGGTAAAGTCAGCAAAGTTTCCAGATAATCCGGCGGCACCACGCCCGCGTACTTCACGAAGAGCACGTTGATATTGGCGGCCTGCATGTTTTCGATCGCTTTGATCGTGGCGAGAATTTCGCCCGTAATATGATGGATCAAAAAGACGCGGTAGTTCTTAAGGGTTCCGGCGTGCCGGGCGCCGACGTCTCGCAGGCGCGGCATACGATCGAGATAATAATCCAGGTCGGTGGCGTCGCGTTTGCGATCGAGGCTGACGTTCAGACAGCGATTGCGTCGCGAAAGATCCAAATAGGCGCTGTGTTTGCCGGCCGTCATGCGAACCAGATCGCCGGCCCGCAGCTTTTCGACTACGCCCCGATCTTCCAGGACGATGAAGACCCGCTTCATGAAATCGGTGATCGACCGGCGCGAACTGCGCACCAGGTATTCGTTGCGTTCGGCGGGCCAGCGCACCGTGAGGTTTTCGCTTTCGTCAAGACCGACCGCCGAGAGCTGTTCGAAAAAGTGCGAGTTGCGCCGCGCGTTGTCGGTATATTCCGTGCGATGGTTTTCGCATTCGCGCAGCAGTCCCTGATAAACGGACTCGGTGATCCGCGTCAGGCCCTGCAGGTACGCCCGGCGGTCGAGATCGTCGACGACGCGGTGCGGAATGCCTTCAAGATTCATACGCGAATCATGTTCGCGTTCGATGGTAATACGCAAAAAGCTGCCGGCGCTTTCGTCGGTGCGTTCGACCAGAAAATAATAATCGATTTCACGCTGCTCGTGATAGACGTGAAATGGAAAGAGCAGCGCTTGCGGAGCATGCTTCGCGCCGAAGAGCTCGGGAAATAGTACATTGCCCCAGCGCGGGCGCTGGAGAGTTCCAAAAACAGTGCGCAGCTGAATATGAAACTGCTCCTGATAATTCGGCAGCTCGTTTAGAACTCCGCTGCGCGCATACACCGAAACGCTGGAAACCAGGCTGCCGAGTTCGGGCGTTATGTCGGCGATGATGCGATGCTGCGAAACGATATCGTAGTTGCCGACGCGAATTTGTTCGAGCACCGCATCGCCGATGACCCGCGCGATCACCGACAGACCCTTAAACAATTTCAAATGACTGAGATCGATGCTCCAATCAGCGGAGCCTTCCCGAAGAAGCGGGACGCCCAGGGAAGTCAGGGCCTGCGGATCGCCGGCTGCGGCCGACTGTTTTTTGCGAGCGGCGGTCGGCTTTTTACCGGCGGTCGGCTCTGTCTTCTTCGTCTTTTTTTTAGCGGGCATACACTGGTTGTTTTCGATTTATGCGGGCAAGTCGACAATGCGGAATCGCTTACAGCGAATCCAGATCGTCCTCCACGACGCTGTCAAAGAGCTGGATCAATCCGCTTACGCGAAAGACCCGCTCGACGGCGTCCTGAAGGCCCATGACGTACAGGGCGCTGTAGTTTTTGCCAGGGCCCATCTTTAATTTGATCAGATCGCCGATCCCCGCCGAATCGATAAAGTCCAGCTGACTCATGTCGAGCACCAGAATTTCGTGGGAGCCGGTCACGTGCTGGTCTACGAAATTTTGAAAGACCTCTTTGTCGTCGAGGGTGAATCGCCCCCGCAAGCCCAGGATGGCCTTGTTGCCTTTTTCGTTAAACGTAAGTTCTACTTTTTCTCTCATAAGTCGCACCGGAACCCGCATAGGGTTTTCGATTATTATCGGTTCGAATTGGCGGAACCCGGACTCTGATTCAGCCGGTGTCGCCGTCAAGATGAGTTTTCCGCCGCCAGGACTTCGCCGGCTTTTCCGCGCAGTCAGACCGCGGCGGATTCGAACTCCAGCAGCACCCAGCCGTCTTTTTCTCGAATCCCGTCGGGAGCCAGTCGCCAGCACCCGCTTTCGAATGCCGCGATCACCTGATCCTGCTGCTCGCTGAGGATTCCGGAGAGCACCATGCGCTTCACCCTGGCCCGGTCGATGAACTGTTGATTCTGAAGCAGGACGGTGGCGGTCAAATTTCCGAGCATCAGATCCGCGGAAAAATCGGCGAAACCCGGCAAATCGAAACCGCCCCGTTCAAATCGCAGTTCACCGCCGATCCCGGGATTCAAAGCCAGGTTCTGCTCGCAGGCGATGGCCGCATTGCCGTCCACGTCAAAGGCGTAGACGCGCCGCGCTCCCAGGAGTAGCGCTCCGATCGAAAGGATGCCCGAGCCGGCGCCGGCGTCGATGATGTCGCGAGGCGCGTCGGAGTCGCGGGCAGCGAAGGCATCGTCCAGATACTGCAGGCAGAGCTCGGTCGTCGGATGTTTGCCCGTGCCGAAAGCCAGACCCGGGTCGAGGTACAGCGAACGAAATTCGCGGCCAGCCTGAGTTTGCAACGAAGATTGCAGCTCGCGTTCGCGTTCGCCGCCCCGATCCCAGGAAGGCACGATTAACAGCCGCGACGAAATCTGAAAGGGCTCGTAGTACTGCTTGTATGCCTGGAGATAGTCCTGCCTTTCGATGCGCTTTTCGCCGATCTGAAACCGTTCCAGACCGAGAGCGTTCAGCACCAGTTCGACCTGGGCCGTGGCCAGTTCGCAGTGAATGGGAAAGTACAAAACGAGGCGCGCAAGATCCTTTTCGGACTGCGGTCGATTTTCATCGTAGAGAACTTCGTAATAACCGGAAAGATCGGGCAGCGCCTGGCCTTCGTCGAGCACCTGCACGAAAGGCAGCGTATCGTCGGTGGGCAGCTCGACTTCGATTTCCCGGTAGATCTCGCGATTCGCGTCCGGGGACGCCTCTGGATCGACTGAATCCTCTGCTTCCGAGCGGGCGCTCACTCGGCCGCCGGCTGCGCGAAAGCATCGGCGAATTCTTCTTCGTTGAGTTCAATCACGCCGCCGAACAAATCGCCGCTGTCCAGACGATCGATCAGGCCGGCGGTAAAGCAGTAGGCCTGCATTACGCAGTCTTTGACCGGCTTGCCGTTCAGACGTTTGCGTTTGTCGCGTTCCATTTGAAACTGAATGACGTCGTCGCGATTCGTGACGATCTTATTCGGACCGCGCATGTCTGTGATCAGCGCGTGCAAGAGCGCGTTGACCTTTTCCATATACTCTTTGATTTCAATACGGGCTTCGCGACCGCTGGGACCGCGACGCGCTTCGAGAATCTCGACCTTTTTCGCGTGCTCGACGTAGCGGGCCGGATCGACGCTTTCGCTGACGATGCGATTGTACTCGGAACCTTCGTGCAGATATTTTTTGAACGAATCCTCAACGAGACGCGACTCTTCGTACACGTCTCGCATTTTCTGGCGATAGTCGTGCTTCACGCCGCCCTGATACATCGGCTCCAGATGAATCTGCGGCGTGGTTAGAATGAATGAATACTCTTCTTCGAATTCCTGAAAATACAAATACGCGATCAAGACTTTGTCCTGATCTTTCAGCGCGGCGAATTCTCCGCGACGGTCGTTCTTTTTGCGCAGGCTTTCGATCGTAAAGATCTTCATGATGCGATAGCCGTAGGCGAGCTCCTTGTCCTGCTGAGACGGTTCGTTTTTGGCTTTTTCTTCGCCGCCCTCTTCTTCTTCGCCGCCTTCGCCTTCGGTTTCTCCGCCTTCTTCTTTGTTTTCAGCTTCGTCTTTTTTCGCGGCTTTGTCTTCCGCCAATTCGCCCAGACCTTCGCCGGCCTGACGCTGACCCACGCGATCGCCGTCCATTACGCCGATCATCTCGTCAAAGAGACGCGTGGCCGGCTCGGCCTTTTTCATTTCCGCCCGCTGGGCCAGCAGGACCAGATCCGGATAGATGCTGTTCATCAACATCTTCCATTCCTGGCGGATCTTCTTTTTCTTCGTGGCGTAAAGCGCGGCCTGTTTCTTTTCTTCGCGCTGCTGAATGTCAATGGCGATGTCGACCGCCGCCAGATAGGTTTCTTGATAGGGTTTTAAATAGTAGAGCTTACGCAGCAGGGTAAAGGCCGGCACGCGAATCGAATCCAGATGCACGGGAATGCGCGATCCTGGAGTATAAGACGAAACCAGATCGCTGAGCTCGCCACGGTCGTACAGCTTCGAAGCCCGCTCGATCAGCTCGACCAGCAGCGGATTTTTGCGATCCAGCTCTTTGATAATCGTCTGAGCCGTCTTGCGATTGTTCATGAACAGATCGTTGCCCAGAATCTGGCATTCCATGATCGCGCGTTTCGCGTCGAGATTGAATTTGGACAGCACCTTCGGCTGCACGAGATCCGAGCCGTAAGGGGTAACGCCGCTCATCCAGCAGCGAAATTTGATCGAGAAGCGCGCGAAGAAGCTGGTCGCCTCTTTTTCTTCGGCTTCGTGCATGCGCCGCACCGAGCCTTCGCGATCCGCGTCGGCCCGGGCCTTTTCGCGGGCGATCTGGGAAGGCAGTTTCGGCGCTTCGCCGACGCCAACGCCGCGACGGCCGCCGCCGCGACTTCCGCTCTCGGCTTCCTGCTGCTGATCCCGGAGAGAGCGCTCGCTCTGGACCTGACCGCCCGCGCCCTGAAACTTTTGCATCAGGTCCTTGCGGTCTTTTTTCCCGAGATCTTGCGCCTTGATGGACTTCCGGGTCTTGTCATATTCCATCTCGTCCATGATTCCTTCATATGGTCGGAATCAGGGGCTGGGAATCAAGTCAAATCTTTCGCGCAGGGCCGCCCGGCACAGCCCGGGATCGAAAATATTTGACAGGGGGCGCCGCCGCCTCGCCCCATTCGGAGATGCTACAGAAAATTCTGAGAACCGCACTGCTGGCGATTTCGATCCTGGTCGCCTATTTATTGATCAGTTACGCCGAAGAGTGGATCCTCAATCAGCCCAAAACCCTCGGACCGCACATCGCGACTCTGATCGGAATGGCCTTCATCGTCTTTTTATTCGTGCCGCTCTTTCAGTGGATGGATCGCTTCACCCAGAGTATCGTGCAGAGCGTGGTCCGGACCTCGTCGAACTTCTTCGGACGCGCGGGCCTGTACATCTTTCTGGTGCTGATGCTTCTGTCGCTGTACGCCGTCTATCTGCATCTGTGGTTCAACGAGTGGTTGATCTAAGTCGGATCTACTCGCCGCGATAGCGCTCCCGGGCGGCGCCGGAGATATTCACGCGTCCGGGAGCACTGGAGACATTCACGCGTCCGGGCGCGCCCGGGATTGATTACAGGCGACTACCGCTCTCCCACGAACTTCCCCGGACTATTAAGAATAAGGCGGGAAAGACCAGCAAGGTCAATACCGAAGATACTCCGAGGCCCAGAATGATCGCAAAGGCCAGACCGGCCCAGACCGGATCGCCGACAATGGTCATCGATCCGAGAATCGTCGTGACGGTCGTCAACAGGATCGGACGAAAGCGCGTGGTGCCGGCCTGAACAAGCGCGGCTTCGACGGCCATGCCGCTCGCCTTGAGACTATTCAGATACTCCAGCAGGATAATCGAATTATTCACCGCGATGCCGGCCAGAGCGATCACGCCGATCATCGACGTGGCCGTAAAATATTCGCCCGTGATCCAGCCCAGAACCATAAAGCCCGGCAGGACTCCGATCAAACTCAGCGGAATCGTCGCCATAATAATCAGCGGCTCGCGAAACGATCGAAACTGCGCCACAAGTACGAAGTACACGAGAAAGATCGCCACACCCATGGCGATGCCAAGATCGCGAAAGACTTCGAGCGTCAGCTCCCACTCGCCGCCGATCGTAACGGAAATCGCGCCGTCGGCCGGCCCGTCGGAGTCCCGGTCGACATCGCCGGTCGGCTCCGCGATTGTTCCCGCGAATTCCGCGCCGAATAAAGACAGTTCTTTGAGTCGCAGCTGCGTTCCAGGCGCCGCGTAGTCCGCCAGCAGAAACAGAATATCGATGGCCGCGTAAGTGATCGAACGCTCGCCCATATCGCCGTATACGTATACGGTGTTGCGGCGATTCTCACGGCGCAGCGGCTTATTGCTCGGCGTCTCCACAAAGCTCGCGATTCCGGACAGCGGCACGGCAATGCCCAGATCATTATACAACACCAGCCGATTCAGAGTTTCCCGATCGCGGCGAAAGCGCGGATCCAATCGCAGGCGAATATACTCCTGCTCGATATTATTTTCGTTGTGATAGATGCCCAGGATACGCCCGTCGTACGCGGAGCTCAGCGCCTCGACAATTCGCGCCGCGCTCAGGCGACTGCGGCTGGCGCGCGCCTGATCGATGCGCACAGTCAGCGTCCGCGTATCTTCCGGAACGCTCACATCCGTATCCACAACCTGGTCGACTGCGCCGTCGATGCGCGATCGCAGATCCCGGGCGATCGTTTCAAGCCGCGCCGGATCGGAACCCTGCACGCGCAAGAGCAGCGTTGACAACACCGGCGGGCCGGGCGGATCTTCGACCATCTTGAGGCGCACCTCGCCGCCGATTTTCGTTTGCAAGCGATCCGCGAAATCCAGCAGCCGCGGACGCAGCTCCAGCACCAGCTCCTCCGAAGTCATCGAACGTTCGACCGGCCGGCTCAGTCCCACTCGTACGGTCGCCTGAGTGCTGAGCCGGCGTTCACTGACGCCGCGAAAGAGGCCGTTAAAATCCAGAATCGGCGCGTGACCGACGTAGCTCTGGACCATAACAATCTCTTTTTCTTCCAATAAAAAGCGCTCGATCTCCCGGGTCGCGGCGTAAGTGCGCGCAAGCGAAGCCCCCGCCGGCAAATCCACATACAAATAGAACTGTTCCCGATCGGCCTTCGGCAGCATGCGAAATCGAACCAGGCCCACCGCGGGCAACGCGAACGAGGCGAGCAGCAGCAATCCGACCGTGGTCAGAAGAATCCGGCGCGGGCGCGCTTCGCTCACAATCCGATGCAATAACTTACGATAAAAGCGAATTAGGCGCGAACCGGAGCCCGCGATCACGGCAAGCCCGCCGGCGATCGCGGTCCAGACGCGATCGGGAATCAGGCCCCGTAGCCAGGCGAAGGCGCCGCCCCGCCCGGAA
Source organism: bacterium (assembly GCA_024742665.1). Lineage (GTDB taxonomy): Bacteria > Spirochaetota > Leptospiria > Leptospirales > Leptonemataceae > JANSYA01. Next base: position 403,994 of record JANSYA010000005.1, on the reverse strand, counting down.
TCTGAGTCCGTAGCTTTCGCGCCGACGGCGGGCGCACGCCCCGCCAGTAATAGCGACGCCAGATAGGGATTGATTGTAAAAGAGAGCAGCAGCGAAGACACGAGGGCCAGGGGAACGAAAAACGGAATCGGCCCCATGTACGGACCCATCATGCCCGTTACGAAGGCCATCGGTAAAAAGGCGAGCACGGTCGTGACTGTCGACATGAACAGGCCGGGCCCGACTTCGCCCACCGCCTCGATAATCGAGCGGGTTTTGCTTTCCGGATCCGCGGACGCAAGGCCCTCGCTTTGCAAACGGCGCACGATATTTTCAATGACCACCGTCGCATTGTCCACCAGCAAGCCCAGGGAAAGGATCAGCGCAAATAGAGTTATGCGATTTATATTCTGATCGAAAAGATAGCCGGCGCCAAAGACGCAGGCGAGCGTCAGCGGAATACTGATCGCTACGAGCACGGCGGCGCGGGCGTCCAGAAACCAGAATAGAATCACGACGACGATCGCGATCGCCGTAAATAGATTCGCGATCAGACCGTCGATTTCTTCACGCGCCGTGCGGCCTTCATCGACGATGACTTCCGCGTTTATATTCGGCGCGAGCAGCTCGCGTTCGATCTCGACCAGGGCGACGCCCAGAGCCGTCGTTACGTCCGAAATATTCGCGTCTTTGTTCCTGGCCGCACTGATCAAAACTACCGACGCGTCTTCCGAGACTTCCGCTCCAGCCCGCAGATGCCGCACGTGCGATTCGCGTTCGCTTTCCTGTTCGCGCACGGTGGCCACATCCCTTAAGAGAATCTGACCGAAGTCGCCGGTGACTACGATGATGTCTTTTAAGTCGGCCGCCCGGCGCACGCGCGCATCGGCTTCGATCGGGATATAGCGGTCGGCGCCTTTGATTTCGCCGGTCGGCAAGAAGACGTTGGCGGAACGCAGGGCGTTTTGAATCGCGGAGATACCCACACCGCTGCGGGCCAGGCGCTCCGGATCGATCTGGATGCTTAATTCGCGCGTGCGACCGCCCACGACTTCCACGTTCGTCGCGCCGGGAACCTGCACGAGTCGTTCGCGAACGCGAAAGCCGAGCTTGCGCAATGCAACGGGATCGCTCCGGGCGCCCGCGGCCGGACGCAGAGCGATCGTCCAAACCGGCACGTCGTCGGGGTCGACGGACTGAATCAGCGGCGCTTCGATGCCAAGGGGACTCAAATCAAGATTGCTGCGAACCGCGTCGTCGAGGCGAATCTTCGCCGAGTCCAGGTCTTCGCCCACGAAAAAATTGACCGTCGCCGCGACGCGACCGCCGGCTTCCGTAACGGTGAAAATATCTTCCACGCCCGGCAAATCCGCGAGCACGTTTTCCATTGGCCGCGTGAGCTGTTCGAGCACTTCGCTCCGACTCGCGCCGGGAAACTCCACGAAGATCTGGAACGCGGGAGCGACAATGCGCGGATTGTACTGCTTTGGCGTCGCCAGGTAGCTCAGGCCGCCCCAGACGAAGAGCGCGATCAGCAGCAGCAAAGACAGCCGACGGTTGCGGACGAAGATCGTGGCCAGTTTCGCGGTCCAGTTCATGATTTCCTCGCTTGCCTGCGTTCGCCGATGAAAATGGCGGCCGAACACATATACCCATGGGGGTATATGTCAGGAACGCACGAAACACGCCGGTTGTAAATCAAAAATCGTCGGACTTCAGGGGTCTAAATCGGCGGCCAATCCGAATACGAGGCCCCCGGCTCGCCAGATTCGGACCCGGACAAGGTTCGCGCCGGACGCACCTGCGGCCCCGAATTCTCCGGACGCTTTCACGGGCAAACTCACCGATCGCACAATCGCATCGGCCGGGATCTTCAGCAGCTCTTCGCCTGCGGGCGCCACGTACAGAGTTTGGTCCCCCCGGGAAGCGTGGCGTAGCTGGAGCTGAGCGGCCAGGCGACCCTGCAGTGTACAGTAGCGCGCTCCGAGCAAGGCAAAATTCGCCGGCAGCTGATCGCGCGCGTCTACCAAGTTAAACTCAAGACGTTCTAAGCGGGCCGCCAGCTCCTGCCAGTCATCACTATCGAATTCCGCAGGCATTCGTTTTACGTGATTGCCGGCGATTTCCTGTGCGATCCGAGCGTGCAGCCGATGCTGCTGAAACTCGCCGTAGCCGAATACGATTCCCAGACCCAACACCAGACCGGCCGCGGCAGTCGCAAGAGTGCGCCAGACTCCGCCGGCATTCAAACCGCGCGCGGGCGCATCCGCGAGCATGGCCCGCACCCGCGCCGTGGGCAGCGCCTGGTCCTGATAATAATTTCGCACGCGGCGACTCCAGGCGTCTTGCTGTCCGGACGGATCTCCGCGCACGCCAGGCTGTGTGCTATGATTCTGATGATGATTTTCCGGACCGACTTCGTTCATTTAAGAACCCTCCGCGTCCCGGGGACGCCGGGTGTGATTGAGAATTCGCTGCAGCTTCGTTTTGCCCCGCTGAATCAGACTGAGCACAGTGCTGCGCGGCCGGCCGGTGTGTTTGGCGATGCGCGTCGCGCTCATCTGCTCGACGGCGTTTAAGTACAGCGCTTCGCGTTCTTCCGGGCGAATTTGGGCCAGCGCCGCGTTTAAGGCCGCATCACTTATATCAAGCGGGCGAAAGGCCCCCGCGAAATCCGGCGAAAGATGCGAAGCGTCACCCGAAGCGAAGTCTGTTCCCGACTCCGGATTCGTTCCCGTGTCGACGGGCGTAGTCGCATCCGTCAGCGGCTCCAGCAGAATCATGCGATTGCGCCGGTGGCGATCAATGAAGAGATTGCGCACGGTTCGCAAAAAATAGCCGCGACCTTTGAACAGCCGCGAACTTTCGTGCAGCTTCAACCAGGCGTCGTGCACCAGGTCTTCGGCTTCATGCCGATCGTGGGTGAGGGCCAGCGCATAGCGGTAGCCGGCTTGTATCAATTCAGAGGATTGCATCGCGGGGACTGGTTTATCGAGATTCGGCTCGCTGTATTAAAAACGGACGAATGCCCGAATTGATCGCAAAAAAAATGCGATCAAATCCGCAGCAACGCGTGTATCAGGCACAGCGGCTCGCAAAACGCAGTTCTGGAGCCGCACGAATAGAATTCCGGGAGATTTGTTTCCCGATCTGATACCGAGGTAAATATGGATCATCGCATTAAGATTGTGGCCACCGGCGCCCTGGCCGGCCTGCTGGCCGCCGCCGGACCCGGCGTCGCCGAGTTGAAAGCGGCGCCGTCGTACGACGCCGAGAAGTGCGCCGGCATCGTGAAAAAAGGCAAGAACGACTGCGGCACGAGCGTGCACAGCTGTTCGGGTCACGCAAAAGTGGACAACGATCCCGAAGAGTGGATCTACGTGCCCAAAGGCACCTGCGAAAAAATCACCGGCGGCAAGCTGCTCAAAAAGAAATGAAAGCTGCCGCTGTAACGCGGCGGAAAATAAACGGGGCCGGGATCGGCCTGCGCCCCGTTCACATTCCGTACGTTCTCGAACGCCGGCCCGCCGTGGCCTGGTTTGAAATATTAATCGATAACTATCTGTACGGAGACGTCAGGGACTCCGTCCGCGTCCTGGCGAATCTGCGCGCCGATTATCCGATGTGCTTTCATGCGGTCGGTCTCGACGTGGGCAGCGTCGACCCCATCGACGCGAAATTACTGGATGCCCTGAATCAGCGGCGACGCGAGCTGGAGCCGGATTTCGTTTCGACGCATCTATGCTGGACCGCGAACGGCGGCGTATCGCACCACGATCTATTGCCCCTGCCCTTTACCCAAGAAGCCGTTCGCCACTGCGCCGAGCGCATCGGGCGATTTCAAGACGCGCTGGGCGAACGCATCCTGATTGAAAATATTTCAACTTATTTAAGATTCGCGCCGGCCGCCGCGCCCGCGACAAACGAAGAAGCAGAGTCGCAAGAGCAAGAAGCCACGGCTTTTATGCGTGAAGGCAAATTCATTGCGGCGGTGGCCGAGGCCGCCGACTGCTATGTCCTGCTGGACCTGAACAATCTGCATATCAACCACCACAACCACGGCGACGCTCCTGAAGACCTGGACGCGTTTTTTGAAACGATTCCGGCCGGGCGCGTGCGACAGTACCATCTGGCGGGTTATGAAGATCGCGGCACGCACCTGCTCGATACCCACGGCGCGCCGGTGTCCAGCACGGTCTGGAAGCTATTCGAACGCGCTGTAAAAACCTGGGGACCGCAGCCGGCGTGCATTGAGCGCGATACGGATATTCCGCCCGATTTTTCCGAGCTGATGCGCGAAGCCGAAACCGCCGGAGACTATCTCAAACGATGCGACTGAGCTCACTCCAGGCCGCCGTGAGCGCGGCCCTGCAGGCGTCAGGATCACGCACGCGCTCCGGGGAAAATCCGCCGGCGCCGCCAGAACTCGCGCAGATCATAGAACATTCGCCCGGCGCGTCGCTGAACCCCGGCGACCGTATCGCCATCTATCGCAACAACTCGCTGGCCGTGCGCTGTTCCGCTCTGGTTGAGAATTTTCCGGCCGTCCATTCCCTGGTGGGTGCGGAATACTTCGACGCCGCGGCCCGCCGCTACGCGCGGAATCATCCGGCGCAGTCAGCGGACCTGAATCAGTACGGCGTGGATTTCGCGGATTTTCTGGGCGAACTCCCCGACCCAGGCGCACAGCTGCCGTATCTACGCGACGTGGCACGCTACGAATGGATGCGCTCCGAACTGCAGCACGCAGCCGGCGCAAGCGAAGGCGAGACGGCGTTGCGCGTGCTGACTTCGCCGCATCCGATTCTGGAGATTTACGCGATCGCCATACAAAGGGGCGATCTTGAGCTGGAAAACTCGGACGAGCCGGAGCTGAATCGAATTTTGTTGTATCGCGACAGCGCCGGAGTCCAGTCTCGTGTTATCGACGAGGAACTTTACGCCCGCTTGCATTCGGAGCTGTAAAGTCGAAAACGCTGATGATAGAGAATCCATTGGACTCCAGCATTCCCCGGGCTTATAGCGCGGCCGCCGTGCAGATGAATTCGACCGCGGACCTGCAGGCGAACCTGGACCAGGCGCAGGATTTGATCGCACAGGCCGTAGCGGCTGGCGCGCGATTGGTCGGCCTCCCGGAGTACTTCGCCTTCCTGGGGCCGGAGAGCGAACTGCGCGAACGGGCGGATGAAATTGAAACCGCCGGCGCGGAATTTCTGGCCGGACAGGCGAAACTGCATTCGATCACTCTGTTGGGCGGCGCCCTGCGCCGGCCCGCAAACGAAACCCGCGTTTATAACTGCGCGCGACTCTTCGGGCCCACCGGCGAAGAGCTCGCCTGCTACGACAAGCTGCACCTCTTCGACGTCGACATTCCCGACGGAGTGCGCTATCGCGAGTCGGACTATACGATTCCAGGCGCAGAGCGCGCGGGAGTCAGCTACGCGTCGTCGGACTTCGGCGTGCTGGGCCTTTCGATTTGTTACGACCTGCGTTTTCCGGAGCTGTACCGCGCCCTGAGCGGCGAACACGGCGCCGATGTTATTTTCGCGCCGGCCGCCTTCACGGCATTTACCGGCGCCGCCCACTGGGAGCTTTTGATTCGAACGCGAGCGGTCGAGAACACCTGCTATATCATCGCGCCGGCCCAGACCGGCGTTCACTACGGCAAGCGCGAATCCTACGGCCACGCGATGATCGTCGATCCCTGGGGGGAAACTCTGGCCGACGCGGGACAGGAAATCGGTTTCGCGCTCGCACGCGTCGACGGGGAACGCATCAAAGCAGTGCGCGCGCGATTGCCGGCCTTAAGGCATCGCCGCCTGACATGATCGGCCGCCCCGAATCTATTTGCCCAGCTCCGCCAGACGCGCGCACATATCTAAAGCTTCGATGACGAAATCCGGGCGAGCCATGCGTCGCGATCCGAAGGTGGGCATGACCATATTATCGTTCAGGACCAGTTCCACCGTGTCTCCGGCCGCGCGGATATCCGTGAAATGCCAGTTCTCGATCAGGGCTTTCAGCTCGGAATCCGCCGCAGCCCGCCGACAGAACTCCGGATCCGTACCGTAAACTCGCGCCGATCCAACCTTAAGGCCGTCGACTTCCGGCAGCTCCACGTTGCGTTTTTCCACGAGATCCATAAACCACTGATCGGTCCGCAACAGGCCCGCATGCTCTTTGAACATCGTCGTGGGAATGTTTGCGCCGGGAACTTTCATTTGCACGTGCAGCGTTTGATAATAGGTATTGCGGCCTTCCATCTTCTGCAGCATGCGCCAGCCGCTTTCGCCCGACAGGATCAGCTTACCGTAGTTAAAGCCCAGGCCGAAGTGCGCTTCGACCGGAAAGCCACGATACTCGCCTTTCAGCGTGCCGCCGTCCTGCTGAAGTCCGCTCTTGCGCAGCAACTCTGGAACGAATTCCCGCGCCTCTTTCGCCTGCCGCATGGCCCGCCGAATCATAAACGGCACGAAGACCAGGAGTCCGAAGGCCATCAACACGGCCATAATGATTACACCAATCATGTCAAAAACATAGCCGGCGCCCTGTCGACGTCAAGCAAGTCTAAGAAATCGTTCTTAAACGCTTGAAAGCGCTTGATTTTTTAATCCTGCTCTGGAATCCTTCGTCTGATCTTCAAATAACTCCGCAAAAATTTGTTCACTATGTTCTTTTTAATATTCCTGCTTGCTGTACCTTTCACTTTTTTCTGGTTCTGGGCCATCATCGATTGTGTACGCAACGAAAGCGATCCGCAAACGCGCCACCGCTGGCTGCTGATCATCCTGGTATTCAGCTTCTTCGGCGCGGTCTTCTATGTTCTCATGCGCCGTTCCAACCGCCCGAAGCGCCTGCCGCCCGGCGGAAGCGACGGCGAATCTAAAGAATCGTCTTCCATCTTCGTTCCGCGCCGGAACTAAAACAGGCCAGCATGAATATTAACACGGGGAACCTCATGAATCTTTTTCGTACAATTACGCTTTCGGGAATTCTGCTCTCTGGAATTCTACTCGTTGGAATCGGCACTGCCGGCTGCGATCATCTATCCAATCCAAATTTGTTGAGCAAATCTTCGGATAATACGGACGAATTTCAGTGTACTCTGAGCGTTCCGGACAAAGACGGCATCATCAAGTCGACCGGGTATAAATATACCGTGCGCTGCGAGGCAAAGCAGGGCCGCGTGCGCTTCATCAATCTGCGCGCGTCAGTCGTTGCGACGGAGAAGGGCGCGAACAACCGCACGCAATCGCGGTCGATCGGCGAGCGCATGATTCGCAACGGCGGCGTGGTCGTAACCCCGGAACGTCCGTTTGAATACACCGGCTCGCTGCGCGTGAGCAGCGTCGGCAGTTGGTCCGGACGCCGCAGCCTGCACGTCTCGGCGACCATCGACTATCCCGACGATCCGGAGCTGGAATACGAAGCGGAAGAGCAGGACAAAATCAATCGGCCCTGGCGTTACAAACTGCTTGTCGTGGAACGTTTGTAAGCACGCCGAGATGAAAAATCGCACGTCCTCACTGATCCCGATCATCGGCGCGATTGTTTTTATCGGGCTGCCGCTGCTGAGTGTCGTCGCCTACGGCATCGCTCTGCGATCGGCGGCGCAAAACCTGGAGGGCTCGACCGACGCGGCCGGACTGTCCCTCGACGCCCAGGGCCGCACGATGATTTCCCTGGGCGACTTCGAAGCTCCGCGCAAAGACCCCGACGCGACGACGAAGGCCGACGCGAACCAGTCAGTCACGCTCCGTCTTTCGGTCGGCATCGCGCCGGATTCGCCGGAGCTGGAAAAAGAAATCGCAGCCCGCCGCGATGAACTACGCGAAGCCGCAGGCGACGTCGTAAACGAAAACGGCTGGAGCGATTCCGAAAGCGTGGCCAGCCGGCTCGCGTTTCGCACGGCCCTCCAGATTGTGCTGAATAAGATTCTGGAAAGCGGCGAGATTCAGACTGTCGTATTCGCGGAAGTTGTTGGTGAGTAGGGCGTGACGTGCGGAGAGGCGCTGCTTCTTTGCTGGCGAGCGGGTGGATGGGCGTAGTGGGGGACGGCACGAGAGCGGCTTTTTCGGGAGGAGATCACTCTATTCAACTCGCAATGACGGACACGGCGAATTGTTAATACATGCATCAATTATGCTGCCAAAGCACTCTACAGCTTCTTCTGTCGATTGCAGTTCGACACCGTTGCACGTCAGCATCAAATCCCGCTCCCGGAGACCACAACGTTCGTAGCAGTCACGATCCCTCACGAGGCTGAGAATCTTGTATCCGACGATTTTTCCATCTCTGCGTTTTTCTGAAAAAGCATTCCTGAGTTCCTCAGCTAGTGCGATATTTCTGCCGCCTCCCGTCGTAATCGTAATCGTTTCTTGTTTGCTTTCTTGTTTCGCTTTCACCGAATCATTGAAGTCACAATTCAATCCCAACAGAAACAGCGCGGTGTAAAAGAATTTCAATGTCTCGCTATCACCTTGAATTTGGTACGCTTGAAAAAGCCAGGGAGCCGGTTAATCACATTTATTCTAGTCTTGCGGAACAACTTTTCCATATGCCGCCCTCTTGTAGTTCAGACCTTGTTCTTTGCGAAGCGTATTTGTATTGTATTTATTTGGCTGTATTGTCTCGCCCAGGAAGTCTCCAATCTCTGCAGATTCTTCGAGTTTGAACGCAGGAAGGCCATTCGTGAGCAGTTCCTCCGGATCAGTTGCAACCATTTCGATTGACGGGTCACCATTAGAATCGACTGCAAATGCGAACCCTTGATATTCTCCTTCTTCCTGGAATTCATGTCCATTGACTCTTCGGAACACATGCAACAACTCTTCGCCGAGCGTGATGGATAACGGATCCTTTTTCAGTTTCACCCCGGCATCCCCCTCATACTGAACGGCAAGTGGATTCTGCGCATCCACATGCGGCCTTAGAACGATATCACCCTGCACATAACTGGTACCGTCTTTTTCTGTGACCACCATATCGACATGGCTCCCTCTATCAGCTTTGGTGGTCTTTCGATCAAGATGAATCCTCGTTTTCTGTTCTCTTTCTATCAGGTCCCGGACAACTTCAGTCCCAACTTCCTTATCGCCTCCGCCTTCTGCTTTTGCGTCGATCCCAATAACACCTGTTTCCTGATCGATGGTGAGTGTGTCACCCGTGAGTTTTTGAAGATTTTGGAAGATGGTTTTCCGTTCCAATTCGTCTCCTCGAACCTGTATTATATGCCCCGTCGGATCTTTATACCGAATCGGATTGCCGCGCACATACATGTACCGGTTCCAGGCCTGCGTATAAAACGCTCCGCCATCGAGCACAGTATCCGCACTCGTAAACCGCGCCACCTGCGGATCGTAGTACCGCGCGTTATAGTAGTACAGCTTACTCTCTTGATCCAGCTCCTGGCTGTTGTACTTCGGCGCGAAGTCCTGGTCGCCTTTATGAACAAAGGTCTCGCCGTACGGCTTATATTGAATTCGCGTTAAGGTTTCCGCGCTGTCGTCTAAGACGTGCGAAACCGAATCCACCTGGTCGGTCAAATAATACGCAAGCGCACCGTTTTCGGCCATCGCCGCGACGCGAACGCCGTTTAAGTAGATGTTGTTGATCGCCGACGTGGTGCTGTCTTCGGCGATGTGTTCGAGACCGAAGAACATCGACGGATACAGGATGTTTACATCCTTGTACTGGCCGCCCTTCAGCAGATTCGCGGTCTTCTGGACGCGAAAGCCGCCGTCGTCGTAACGATAGCTTCCGACAATCAGATCGCGGCCGACGTCGCGCACAGTGTGAATGCGATTGTACGAATCAAACGTAAGTTCTTTCTCGAAACCGCTAACGTTGTCTTTCTGATACGTTACGTTGCCGACCGCGTCGTACAACATGTCGTGGCGGCCGGCGCCGGTCGCGGTGCTGTCGATACTCGTGACGGCGTGGTTCGTATAGTTGTAGGTCCAGCGGTCTTCGAGGGCGTCGGTCGCGGGATTGATCGTATCTTTGCGAACCAGGTTGCCGTTCGCCGCATAGCCGTAGGCCAGCTTGTATTCCTGGGGCGTCGTATTCGCGGTACCGGAGCCGTCGTCGATTTCGACGTACATCCCATTCGCATTCGTCAGGCGATTCAGACCATCGTACGTATAATTGTAGGACGTGGTGTAGGCGGTCGCGGTATTAGCGACGCTGGCGATGCTATTGTTCGGATTGAAATTATAGACCGCATCCTGTAGCGTTTTGGTCACGCCGCTGACCTGGCCTTCGCTGCGAATGTGAATGATGCGCCCGCGAATATCGTGGGTATAGGTCGTGCTTACGCCATTACCGAGAGCGAAGCCGGCGGTCTGACCGAATTCGTTATACACGATATTCGAGACGATGTCTTTGCGATTGCTATCGCAGCCGCCGCCGAGGAGCGGCCAGCCCGCCGCGTCGGTATTCGCCGCGACGCCGGTAATATAGCCCGCGCTGCCGTAGTCGTAGCAGACGCGAATCTTCTGATTCGCCAGGGGATGCTCGGGATAGTCGATGGCCTTCACGCGGCCGAGCAGATCGTAGCGATACTCGGTGGTATAGGCCACGTCGAGAGCGATCACGCCGGGGTTCTTGATTTCGCGAATTTCGCGCTGCGTGCGACCCAGCTCGTCGTAGCTGAAGTTTTTCGTCTGCGTCGCGTCCTCTAAACGCGCGAGTCGACCGATCGCGTTCTGGCTGCCGCCGTAACTATCGTACGTGTAGGCTACCAGGCCTTCGCCGTTTGGCAGCAGCTTCGTCGCCGCACGCCCAAGGCGATCGTAGGAAATATTCGTTGTTCGCGTGGCGGCGTCGGTCATCGATGTGACGTCGCCGAAAGCGTTGACCACGTAGCTGGAAACGCCGAAGTCCGGATCGCTCTTCGCGCGCAGCTGGCCGAAGGCGTCGTAGACCCAGTAGGCATGATTCTGCCCGCTGAGATCCTTCGCGGGCACGGTGCTTCCGCCAGCGCCGCTGCAGCCCATGGTCTGTCCGCCGTTCAGGTCGGACTTTTTAATCATATTTCCGGCGATGCTATAACAGAAGCCGACCTTCGCCGAAACGCTCTGGCCGCCGTCTCCGGTGCCGAAGTCTTCGACGAACAGAGTCTGGCCGCTGCCGTTCGATATAGTGCGCTTCGACTGACCGCCGCTGTGATGCTGCACGACCTGATAAGGATCGCTGAAGACGACCGTAATCGTCGTAGGGCTGCTTTCGCCTTCCGCCCGGGGCAGCGTTGTGCGAATGACGCGGCCGATGCCGTCGTATTCGTAACGCGTGGGATGACGCAGCGCTGTATGCGGCACAAAGGTATCGATTTCGCCCGCGCCGGCCCACTGGCTCTGACCGCGCTGCACCGGGCGGCCCGCGCCGTCGTACAAAGTCCGACCGCTGCGAACATACTGACCGCCCGACGCGGACTTCACCGAATGCACGCCGCGCCCGAGACCGTCGACATACGTGCGGCTCGTAAAATCGGGATTGCTGTTGCCGGAATAGAGAGTGCTCTTCGCGCTGAACGGGAAGTTCGCGCTGTAACTATAGGCCGCAAGCGTCTGCGTGCCGTTCGGCGTATCCGCGCGCAGGGCGATCAGACGACCGTAGCTGTCGTAGTCGTAATACGTCTGGTTGCCGTTGGGATCGGTCGAATTCGTCGGGGCGCCGAAGGCGGAACCGTAATCGATCGCATGGGTCGTAACGATATCCAACGTCGGACCGACCGCGCGCTCTTCGCGTACAAATTGATGCAGCTGCGCGTCATACGCCATGCGACTGATTCGTGCGGGGGTGCTGCTCACGTCGCGTGACTCGGTTACGTTGCCGTAGCTATCGTAGCCGAATTCCTGGACCTTCGCCGCGACCGCGGGTAGCCCCGTTCCGGTCGCCGTAGCGGTGCTGCGCGTTACATTACCGCGCGCATCGTATACAAAGCTGCTCGTTATTTCGTGAGGCGTTCCGACAAGGCTGCGCGATACAGTCCGCCGGCGCTGATTCGTGATCGCGCTCGTTTCGAAATTCGAGCTGCTGGTGCGAGTGATGGCTGAATTAGAAGCGTCACTGTAGTGATCGGTACTCGAACTGGTCTCCGAATCGAGCACGTACTGGCCGCTCGCGAAATTCAGCTGCGAAGTCGTGGTCGAAACCAGGACGCCCCGTACCCGCTGCTCGGTCTTCGCGGTCGCCGCGAAATAGCTGGCTACAGCGCTCGACTCCTGAATTCGATGGATGCGATACTCGTTCGTCGTAACGCTGTGCAAAATATTATCCGTGCCCAGCACGCGCACTTCGCGCACGGCCCCGCCCAGCGCACGATTTTCGAGATAGTTCGAATACTCGCGATTGTAGTGTTTGCTGATCGTGCGACCGCCGAGAGCATTGCGTACGACAAAAGTTTCGAAGCCGAAATGATCGATCTCTTTGCGACCGTTAACGAACTGCGAGTGAACATTGCCGCCCGAGTACTCGTAGTTGGTAACGATGCGATTATTGAATCCGTCATCCGCCGTGATCTTACTCACGACCAGGCTGCGGCTGGGCAAATCCGGGATATCGTCGGCGCCGGTGTTGTCGAAATCGGTCGAGTGCGCGTACTCGAAGCGATAGTTGCCGCCGATGCCGTTCGCGACGCGTTCGATCACATCCGGCAACTGGCCGTCGCTTAACGCGAAGTACCAGGTTGGCTCTTTCAGATGAAAGAAACCAACGTCGGTCAGGCCGTCGCCGTTGTAGTCACCCTGGATCCAGCGAAAGGGATAGACCTTCGTCAAGAGATCCGGCCGGGTCATGCTACGCGAAACGTGCGCCGCAGTCAGTGCGAACACACGGTTCTGATTGAGATCGAATGAGACGACGCCGGACGCCCCCCGCAGGATCGGGTTGCCGTTGTGATCATTTTCGCCGGTATATCCGGGATACTGCGCCGGCGCGCTATGCGTCGTTTGGGAAATTGTCGAGCCGCTCACCCGCAGGCGATAGAAGCGCAGCACACCGTTTCGCCGAGCTGCATACACAATCGAGCGAGTATTGCCGCTTTCCGCCCGCGTGAAGTACGGAACGCCCGCCGCGCCTTCGCTTGTGCGAAATTCAGTCGGCAGAATCTCCAGCTTCGGAGTCCCGCTGAGGACGCTCCAGCTGATCGTCAAGGCGTTCGTATTTACGGTGCCCAGATAATAACGATGCGTGCCCGCGCGACGATCTACGAGAATCACCTGCGCCTGACCGTCGCCATTCAAATCGACGCTCAACGCGCTGAAGGCTTTGCGATTCTGGCGATTCGTATAAGAGCCGGCCTGAAAGAGATTGCGGAAATCGTTCGCTGAAAGCGCGCCGCTGATTGTGAGCGGAGTCTGCGTCGCGCCCTGCACGTGCAGAAAGCGCGCGACGCTCCGCTGATCGTCGAGAATCAACAGGCTCTTCGCGCCGCTGCCCGTAAAGTTGTCGACGAGATGCAGGCTCGCGTCGACGTCAAAATTCGTAATGTCCGTTGAATCAAAGTCTGCGAAATTCGTATCGCCGAAGGCCGCTCCCGTATGTTCCAGCAGCCGAAAGCGGTGCGCGAAGCTTCCGCCGGAAGGCGTCTTCGCATAATACAAAACGCCGTCGCGATCGTTCGCGCCATAAGCGGCCGCTCGACCGCCGTTCAGCAAGCGCAGGTCTTCATCGCTCAGATCAAGGCCGGCCAGCACGTCCGGCGTGTAGGCCGCACCCTGCTTGAAGTGTAGCTTCTTCGTCGCGCGTTCGTAAATTAAAAGTTCCGGATTCGCCGAACAGTCGGCGATCGTAAAACAGCCGGCGAAAACCTGTTCTCCTCGCTCGGGGCGAACATTGCCGTCGTACTGATAATCCAGCAGCAGCGTCTTCGCACCGCCCGCCGCAACGAAGGCGCGCGAAGCGTTCTTCAGCTCCACTTCGTCTTCCGGCAGCGGCGTCGCCATCACCCGCTGAGGGTCGGGACCGAAGCTCATGTCACTGTAGATACGATAGCGAAAGCCGTTCGGAGTCGCTTCGCCCATCCAGAACTTGTTATCTGTGGCCGAATAGAATCCAATATCCGTGCGGCCGTCGCCGTTGAAATCGCCCTGCAACCAGCGCGTAATCGCTTTGAACTGCGGGGCTTCGGACCACACGCGAAAGCGAATGGTTTCGTCGCCGACCGCGCCCAGAATCCATTGCCCGGTGCTGCGATCGAAGAGCAGAAAATCCGAGAAACCGTCGCCGTTGAAATCGCCGGAAAACTGTTTGTTGGCGAAGAGCGCCTGCTCGGGCGCCGCAAATACTTTATAGATTTTCCAGTGCAGGCGAAAGAGCGTCTGCGAATCGGGATGGTTTTCGCCGACCCACCAGTGGCCGTCGCGACGATCATAAAAAGCGATGTCGCTACGACCGTCGCCGTTAAAATCGCCGTTCGTGAAACGTACGAAACCGCGCGCGCCGGCCTGCGCATCGGCGGTGTTTGCGCTGTTTCGCGACGCGTCCGGCGCATAGTCCGCGCGAAAGAGATTCTGAAACTGCTTCGCGATAGTCCGATACTCGAATCGACCGCCCTTGTTCAGAGCGAGCAGCCAGTCGCCGGTGGGTTCGTTAAAAAAGAGCGCGTCCGACAGACCGTTGCCGTCGTAGTCGCCGGGAAATAGCATCGCCTGAGTCGGGTCGATATCCAGAGCGAAGAGTCGCCCGTAATTGCGAAACTGAAAGACCCGGCCAGTGTGTTCGGCGACCCAGAACTCCCGGGTCTCCGGCAGATACATCGTAATATCCGCGCGACCGTCGCCGTTAAAATCACCGCTGAGATTCGAGCCGAAGAAATAGATCCGTTCGTTCGAATCATAGCCGCGAAAGCGATTGCCGTAAATTTTATACGTAAAGCCGCCGCCGCGCTTGCCTTCGGCGGCCTTCCAGTTGCCGGTCTCCGGGTTAAAAAAGACCATGTCCGACCGGCCATCGCCGTTGAAATCGCCTTCGAAATAGCGGGTGACCTCGGGATTCGTTTCCGGGTCGGACGCGCTGCGATTCACGACCGACTGCCACACCAGCTTACGGCCGTTCGCTTCACTCTGATAATAAAAGCGCGGCTGCGAAGTCGTGCGATCCGAATCAATCGTGCTCAACAGCGGACGACCCGATTCAGGCGAGGCCTCGTATACCAGCTGATAATCCCAGAGTTCGCCGCCGGTCCAGCCGACCGTCACGCGATCCAGCAGCTGATCCATACGCATCAGAAATCCGGGAGCTTTCGAAACATAGTCGCCGTAGCTTTCGCCACGCGCACGTTTGTGAAATCGGACGTATTGTCGTGGGGAGTGACCGGCGGAATCGTTGCCGGTGTATTGAATTTCTTCTAAGTATAGAACGCGATCTTCGGAATAATGCGAAGTATCGTAGACGGCTTGCATATAGTTGCCGTTGCGATCGGTGCTGCGGCTGAAGTACCAGCTGTAAGTATCCGCTGCGTTTTCCGGTCGATAGATCCGGCTGGAAGTGTCCGCACCGTATACGGTTTCGGTGCCACCGCTATCCTGCACACGCCAAACGCCGCCGCTGCTGCTATCGCTGAGTGTAAAACGCAGCAACGCGCCGCTGACGATTTCCAGGCGATAGACGCCGTCGGCGCTGTTGGCCGGCCCGGAAACTTTGATCAGTCGCTTGCCGTTATAATTAAATATGTCGCGATGATCGTACGTGGGCGGACCGTACTCTGTGCTGCGTGAAATCGCGCCGAGGCCGAAGTTCCATCCGATTCCCACCCAGCCGTCGCCGGAAGACGCGCCATAGGAAAGCGAGACACTCGGCTGCATGCCCGCGCGGCCGGCCGGCACGTCCATCGCGTACGAAAAACCTAAGGATCCATAGTGATTCGGTTGCGGCGACGCGACAAAGCCGGCTGCTGCCAGCGGATCCGCTTTCGTATCGGGATCGTCGACAGCCGCGCTGTAGTTCGTTGAGATAGAAAACAGATCGCTGCCTTCAGGAGTCGGCGCGTTCGCGGGATCTGTCGTGGCACCCGACGTGGGGAAGCCGGTATTTTCCGGAAGACCGCCGCCGAGACCGAGAGCCGCCAGGAACGAAGCGTCGCCGCCAGCGCCGCCGCATGCGGGCACGGCGATTGCGAAAGCGCCAAGCAGCGCGGCGAAGGCGCAGTTGGTAGTGACGGTCGTGATTTTATGAATGAGGTTGTTCACGGTTTCGTTCCTGAATAATATGAAAGTATAATTGCGTTAAAGAATTCAAAAAGGCGGCCCGCCCGCTCCGAACGAGCGGACCGCAGTCCATGTATGAGAGAAGCTCAGGGATCGAGTTTGATCAAAGCCTGGACTTCAAATTTGCGCCGGATCAAAGGCGCGGTGAAGAAGTTATTCAGACCGTATTTGATCTTAAACTTCTGGTCGATGTCGGCGACCCGACCGCGAATATCGAAGTCGTTCGTATTATCGTTCGATTCCCAGGCGATGTAACCGTCACCCGAAGCTGGGTCGATCGCGATTGCCGGATTCAATTGACTTCCGTAATTCGCGACGTTAACGATAAAGTCGCTTTCGCTCACGGTACCGGTGGTCAGATCCATGAACAGTCCGACGATCTCGTATGCGCCATAGGCTTCCGTCTCGTAGACCACGTAAGCGCGGTCGTCTTTCGCGACGACGGAGGCAGACATTTGAGCACCCGCAGTTCCGCCGATGCTCAGGCTGTTCACGAGCGTTCCGTTGTAGAGATCGACTGTGGCCGCATACAAATCGGCGGCGCCGAATATGTTGTTAAACACCACAACCGCTCTGTTGCCGGCTCCCGCTATGGCTACTTCGTACGGTGTACCGATATCCGCCGCATCAAGTAGTAGATCGCTACCGACGAGGCTGCCGAATTGCATGCTCAGAACCTGGCCATGCAGCAAGTACTTATACGAAGGCGCCGTCGATTCCTGCCAGGCAACCAAAGCGCGGTCGCCAACGACGGCGGCGTGTACATCCGGGGCGGAAGCCAATCCGTTCTTGACAATGACTTCCCCTGTCAGGGCCGACTTCGTCGTCATATCGTATACTCGCGCGCGAACCGACTCATTGTTTCCCGCGGTCGTAATTTCGTGAGTCCACCCGATTATGGCGCGACCTGCGCCTCCGGCAATATCTGTTTTACAGGCGCTACTGCAGGTAGTCACGCCCTGCGTCACGCTGACCTGAAAGGTCGCACCGTCGACTGTCCCCGCGGACAGATCCAGAAAGCGCGCCTGCATATGCTGAGTCGCCGGATCGAAGAACGAAACCAACGCCGTGCTATTCCAGCTCGCGACTTCCGGCTGGTCCGCTGCTGCGGCAAACACAGAGATTTCGGATCCAACGAGCGTTCCCGCAACCATATCGAAAACGCGCGCATAAACATAAGCCGTTGTATCGGCTTCCCACACGACTATCGCGCGACTGCTGTTTTCAGAAACGCTGACGTCGAAACGGATCGAAGACGGAGTGGTATCGTTGAGGAGGAAGTCCCCCAACTGGAGCGTGGAACCAGTGTCAAGGTCGATCAATCTCGCACGCAGATCCGTTCCGGACCGCCATACAGAGAGGGCTCGTTTTCCCACGACCACGACACGCGTATTGGTCTGATCGCCCGCGACGCTTGTATTGATACGGGTGTCTGCGGCGGGCGCCTGGAATGACATTGTCTTGCCGCTACCCGCCTGGATAGCAGGGAGTCCACTGCTCAGATACTCATAAAATTTGCCGGCGTCCGCCCAGGCGTTCCAGTTCGGTACGCCGTGGTTGTTTCCGCCCATCCAGTTCCCGGCGATATAGTCGGTCGCGAATCCAAGGCATTTCACGGGATTGAAATCGCCGAGGCTGCAGCTGTGAGAATTCGCGGCAAGCAGGTCGGCCTTTTCTTCGCTGCGCCAATTCACGGAGTCCGGCGGATCGAGCGCGTCCAGATTCCAGTCCGCGAGAAAGGTACTATCCATCGCGAATTCCACAGTAGGAGCGGAAAGGTTCGTCGTAACGAATCCAAGCGTATCTTTCGCAAGATCCTGGCCCAAGCCGGTGCTCAGGGTCACCGTAATAATCCCGGAGTTTTCCGCGACCGCGTTGACGCTATACGGAATCGAATCGCCTTCGAAATAAAGAACGTCCCCGGGACTCACGGACCCGATCGCAGAATCGAGTTCTAGAATCGTATCGCCGATGGAGTAGGCGCTGGTCGCCAGTGCTCGAAACCGACGCACGTCTGTATAGGCGAGCGGCCAGATTGTATTGCGGTATCCGCTATTCAGAGCCGGGCGAATATAAACTTTAATCGCACCGATCTCCGGATCTACGACCGGATGTGTTGTCGGCAGTCGGACACACTTATAGAACACCTGCTCGACGTAATCGAGAGTATCCCCGCAAGAAGCGGGTTTGTTCGAATCCGAACCATTGAGGTCTTTCGTGATATGCATCCAGTCCGAACGCTCGCCGCCGAAACCAAGGCTGATTTCGAAATCCGCCACTTCGTTCATGCTGAAACGATCCGAAACTATGGATTGGTCGTAACTAAAGTTCGTAAAAATAGTCTGGCTGCCGGAAATCAGTCCCGTGCCGAAATCGGGATTCAGGTACTCCGTCTCGGTCAGGCGAAACGCGACTTCGATTTCTTCGCCGAAACCAGCCACGCCCAGATACTTCGAATTGAGGTCCGGATCGAAAGCGTTGTCACCGATAGTGCTCGAATCCCAGAGCGTGTCCGCGGTGAAGACTTCTCCCGTTTCAAGCGGGTTCGTGCCATAGAACACCTGAACTTCTTCCAGCTCTTTGTAGGTCAAATAAACGATATCGAAGGTGTCGCCAACCCACAGCGTTGAATCGATACCTTTGACCATCGGAATTTCTAATTCGCCCGGCGCGGGAGAGTTGAAGGTTCGGATGTTTCCGCCGTCGCGAATATATTCCGTGTGCGCATAGTAGCGCCCGTCCGCAAAAACCACCCAGATGCCGGCGTTCAGCTTCTCGGCCTCCGTCCAGTCTTCGACCGGCTTCTGCACGCAGGCGGTGCGGGAAACCGAGTCGCTTCCGGTCACCGTCTGCTCGACGCACGGCAGCGTCGTAGCGTGAGAACCGACGGAACGAACTCCGCGCAGGTGAAAGAGCGGCTGCTCCATACTGGGAAATCCGTCGCCGCTCATGTCGATGACGTAGTTTTCGAATTCAATATTCAGACCGGAGCAGGCGATTCGCTCCAACGCCTTTTCCAGGCTGATCCCCGGCGCGGCCATCGCTCCAGCGTCTCCGTGGCAAACGTCGGGATCGGTCCCGTCCGTATCGAAGGCCGCTACGCGATACACTTCGCGGATGCCGGGGCCGATGATCCGAACCAGGCCGGTACGGCCCTTCGCGTTTTCTTCGACGATTTTTAGGTTATCGCCGCTGAAATTCAGCAGGGCCGAACGATAGTTCGAGTCCGGCACGTGGGTCATGTCGTAGTCGGCAATAAAAATGCGGGGGTTGTATCCGCTGGCAATCGCCTTCTTAATCTCCGATGTATTAAGATTCGAAAGCTCAATTACGTACGGGCCGAACTGGGTCCCGCCGTACACATCGACGGAAAAGGTGCTGTAGTCATCGTTACGCAGAATGAAACTCTGCACGGGCACAAGCTCGCCTTCCGGAGTTTCGAACATCAAAGAACACAGGATATTCGAAAGCCGAACCGGCATATTAATGGAGAGGTTTTCGATATACAGGGCGGCCCGTACGTAGCCGGCGTTTGCATCCACAACTGAAGTCGCGTCCACTTTTTGGCGCAGCTCGTTGCGAAATTTACGGGCCTTCTGGGCCGCGGTTTCCGACTTGAGCTGCCAGCCGCTTCGGTCCAGATTGTTTTTGAATGGGATGTCCGCCCATTTTGTGCGGGTCTCCGAGAATGAGTTGGTGTTGCTCCAGGTATTCTCCCGAGACGCGCTCCCACTCGCCGAGAATGCGACGCTGGGACCAATCATTCCAGCGGTCTTTATTTCAGATGACGCGCCGAAGGACGTGCTGGTCTTTTGTCCGATTGAAAGGCTATTCGCATTACTGATGCTGTCCTGAAACTGCGCCGTACGTTCGTTGACTTCATTGCGATGAGCTTTTTCCGTTCCGTTGTTTACGGTATCTTCGTAATCGTCGGAAGTGATCTCGCTTACGATTTCGTCGTCGGACTGCGTCGTGCTTTCGAGAATTTCGATCTTTAATGTTACGGGAGTCGCGATTTTCGCCTGCACGACAGGATAATCCGCGATCCATCGGTTCGAGACCGTCTCGTTATCGTTTAAGATCCCGTCGCCGTCGAAATCCTGAGGCAGACTTGTGCCGACCGGATCGATCACGCCAGCCATCCGCGACATGGCCGCAAACTGGCCGGGCGGCAGGTTAAACAGATTGTTTACCGGAACTGTATCCGGTACTCCGACTGCCGGACTGCCGGGTTCTTCGCCGGGCTGAAACTGCGAAGGCGTGGGCGCCGGCACGGCCAGCAGGGGTATCGCAGTGGAAAGGTCCACGTCTTTGCCCTGTTCGCCGACCGAACACTGAGTAACAAAGATCGCGGAGAGTAGCGCCGCCGTCACGCCGCGGTCGGCGAATAAACGCAGAGTCCCGCGACAAAACGAGAACGCCGGGGAAATAAACGTCGTTCCGGCCAGACCGGTGAGACGTCGCCAAAAGCTTCTCATGATAATCTCCTCGCGGCCACCGGCCGCTCATTCAGAAAGTTCGCGAACCCGGCCCTTCCCGAAGGAAACGCCAGGCCTGCATCTGAATTGTGAGAGGAGGCGGGGAAATCCCCCGCTCGAATGAGATTTTTCTGAGCTTTTTAGAAATATTCCGGCCGTCCTCGGTACGGTCGGAACCTTTCTCACAGGCACGGATGCTCTAAACGCCGGCCAGACAAGCACATCTTACGGCGTGAATACCGTATAGTCGCAGCAGGCGAATGGATTCGAATTATTACAATTGTCCCGGTTCGGGAACACACTTGGCGTAAACAGGATAATCGGTCCCGTACCAAGCGCGTTATTGGTTTCCCAACCCTGACAGTCATGATTCGTAAACCCCATACCGGAATCACTGTCCAGGGCGAATTTACCAAACCACGACCGTGAAGGCGGCAGGATCCCTCTCTGTGCCCCCAGCTGAAGCTCTTCAGACGTACACAAGTGCGCCGTAGTACTGGCGCACGCCGCTTGACACAGGGTAAAAATCGTCGCGTATCCGCCCGCACTCCCGGTAAACGACGCCGTCTGCCCGCAGTACTGACCCACGACGATCGTCGTCCCGGACGTAATCTGGGCTACAAAACCCAGCAAGCCCTCCGGAGGTACACGCCGCCGCGCATCGAAATCGCAGGCGCCGAACGAGGCGCAAAGACCGAGAATCATCACCGTGCGCGCAATAAACTGAAGATTGGTTTTCATTAAGAGTCTCCTGAACCAGAATTCCCGTTGATTTTAGAAACGGTGGGAATAGTCAAATTGAATGCGATCGTCTTCCGTCGCGGAGTCGACAGCCTTCATCGGCTGCGTCGACCTTTCGCTGAAGAAATCCAGTCTAAAGGCGTGGGCGCCCTCGTGGGCATCCAAACCGAGCGCCGCGCTGTCCCCGTTCGGAGACAGCCACAGGGCGTCAACCAGTTGCCATACGTAAACCGCAACGAGCAGCCAGGCGGCCTGTTCCCGCTCGTTAGACCGGGTTTTCAGCAGCGAATACAGGCGATTCTCATTGTTCAACTGATAACCATAGATCAACGACTGCGCGAAATTCGCGGGCCATACGTACAGAGTATCGGCTACGTTATTATAATCGTTCTCGGTGGAACGAAAACGCCTGTGGCTCGTGTACAGATGATACAGTGCGAAGGCGCTGCCGCCGGAGTATGCGAAACCTCGAAAATTTTGTCCACGGCGCCACTGCGCGCTTCCCGGTAAGACTATATTCCACGCCGCAGCCCGCCAGGCGATTGCGCGCGGCGATGTCGCGTCAGATATCGCACCGTCTGTTTTCGATGCGTCCTCGGAAGGCAATCCTTCGGACTTACGCCAGACTTCTTCCTGCGCTTCCGAATAAAAAATCTTACGAATTTCGCCGCGTTCAAAACTGCGCGGCCCGGACTCAGTCTCGATCAGAACCGTATTTTGATCCTCAGCCGTAATCTGACCGCGGACGATTTCACCGTTCTGCAGTAGCAACGTCTCGGCGAAGAGCGTGTGCGAAAACATCAGAAACGTACATAAAAATGTGAAGCGTGACAACACGCGAGGATATCGAAACGTCATTTCCAGAGAGCGTAGTCTACGCAGCCTTCATCACATGCAATAAAATTTAGAGATATATTACTATTATTTCGTGAGCAATCACGGAAGATTTTCGGAACTGACCAGATCCGCTTTACGAATTCGCTTCTGCGAACCATCGCGGAGTTGAATGATCAACTCGGAGCCCGTTCCCCTGACGACGAAGCCGATGACGGAGCCGCCGCTGGATAACCGAAAGCGCTGAACTGAGGCGTCATCCGGAAAGCCCTGCGGCGAAGCGGGACCGCGTTTCTCGGACTGCGCTGTAATGACACGCACTTCGCGATCGATATAAACCACGCGCTCCGCGTCGAAAAATACGCGCGCGGGCGCTTTCACGACGACGCTTGCGCCGCCGGCATTGGAGGCGGGCGACCATTCCACGCTGCCTTCCGAAACTTCAACGCTGCCGCCTGTCGGACTGAAGTCTACGTTGAAGCGAGTGCCGGTGACGCGTAAGGCCCCGACCGGATGCCGCAAATGCAGATTCATATCCGAGCGCAGATTAAATTCCGCCGCAACATTGAAGCTCACAAGAGATTGAAGATCGGCCGTCCAGTCCGCGTGCAGAAATCCTCGCGATACTTCAACTGATCCGAAGTCGCCTTCAATTCGCGCGGGAGCGTTCAGCACTCTGCCCTGCGCCAGTGCGGTCGGGCTGACAATCTCCTTTTCAATCCGCACAATACGCGCATCGGAGCCGCTAAAGAGGCCGCTATCGATCGCGCGAAAGGCCAGGGCGCCGGCCAGGAAAATGAGTAGAGCGGCGGCGGCTCGAAAAATTCCGCCGCGCAGATTCGAAGACGATGCTTCGAGTTTTTTGCGCATGGGAACCACGGTCGCATCGGACTCCGCGTCTTCGGGAAATTGAAACGGCGGGCGTTCGTAGGGCGGAAACAGTCGCTGCTGTTCCTGCAGATAGAGCGCATCCCAGGTCTCGCGCATCGTGTCGCGATCTTCTTTCGCGGCAACCGGACGACCATCGATCGGCGCCACGTCGTTCGCCTCTTGCAATGCGCGAACGAAGTCCGCGCGGGACAAAGCCTGGAGTCGTTTCAATTTGTCTTCGTTTAGCGCCATAACAGAAAGCTCGAATCAGTCGCGGTCGAATCTCTTATAATCCACCGAGATAATCGGAAACAAATTCGCGGATGGGCCCCTCCAGCTTTACAAGCGCCCGCCGCATTCGGTGCTCAACAGACTTAACGGAAGTTTCCAGCAGCTCCGCAATCGTCTTATAATCAAAACCCTCAAGGCGCAGTTTCACCACATCCGCATACTGCGGCGGAAGCGCACAAATAATCTCATAAAAGTACGAACGCTCTTCGCTTTCGATCAGATACGATTCCGGGCTGATGCGCTCGTCCTGGCTCCGATGCGTATCATTCGGATCGATCAGAGGAGAAACAGCCAGGCGCGAAGCCACATAACGCTCTCTGTTTTTCAATATCCCGAAAAACCAGTACTTCGGTCGACCGGTCGCCAAATACTCGTCGAATCGATTCCAGGCGATTTCGAAACAATGCTGCAGGACGTCTCTGGTATGATTTACGGGAAAACGCCGGGCCCGCAGATATCGAAACGAGATGTCGTAATGCTCTTCGTAGAACTTCGTAAACAAGCGCCGACGCTCGGCTTCCGAAATAGACGCGTTTTGCGAACCTGCAAGATCGGATGTCATAAACGTAATATTGGCGAGCCGCCAACTCAATTTGAAAGATCGCGCCGTCCGGCTGTCAATGGAAAAAGCCGATGCCATAATAGAAATGGTGACCTGGTTCTCCGAAATCCCCCGCGCAATTCATAAGAATTCCGTTTCCGCAGCAGGCGACGTCGTATACGAAAACGGCTGGAGCGATTCCGAAAGCGTGGCCAGCCGGCTCGCGTTTCGCACAGCTCTTGAGTGTGCTCGTCATCAGTGGGACTTATATGCATCTGATACAGACAGCAAGATGCGCGGGCTAATCATCGCCGTAACGCCGCACCCAAAAAGATCCGAGTGATAATCTTCCCAAGCCGCTCGTTTCTCTGCGTTCCTCTGCTTACTCGGACGAACCCTGACCATTACGAATCGTAGACTGGCGAGGTCGACCCACGTAATACTCGGCATGGATTGTGGCGCAATCCGCCGGCAGTTCTTGTGAATCCAGCAGCAGCTTCGGAGATTCAAGTTGCTGAGAGACAATTCCCAGTTGAATCTCGCCGAATTTAATCAACCATGTCGCATCGCCGCCTGAAATATTCTGGGGCAGCCAGCTCGCGATAGTCCGCATACAAGCATCTAAATTTGTAGCAACTTTGCGGCGGATTCGATGCGGAGCATGGATGTCATCGCCGGCAGAAACGCTATCGCGTGTAAATTCGATGATCCTTTGATGCGATCGCATTAAGAATCCTCCGGTCGAAACTCTTCAATCCTTTTTGAATTTGAAATCTGCACGATAGCAGCTTCAATATTACGACGCGTTACGGCTATAAGCACAACCAGATTTCCCTCCCAATATGCCGCAACTTTTGTGAGCTCAGCTTCAATTTCCTGCATAAGACGCACACGATCATAAAATATAAATTTGTAACGCCGCCCTCGAATAACAGCGGCCACACCATCCAGGTAGCCCTTTGACTCGATAAGCGGGGCATCATCTTCGAAATGTTCAGGAAACTCAATCTGAATTGCGTTCATTTTTTCTTCGCGGCCATCGCCCTGGCGCGCTCGGCCGCCTTTCGCGCCCGGTCGACCTTCTTCGTGGCCGGCCGCTCCGCGATCATCGCAGCGTAGTCGCCGTACTCCGGTATGCTTTCGGTCAACGTGGGTTGGCCGGGGTACAGCTTGCGCGAAAAGGAATCCAGCAGCGAAACCGTGGCGTAGGCCGCCGCGTCGGCGTACGTGTATTCCGATCCGGCGATGAAAGGATCGAAGCGGGCCAGACTCCGCAGAGCCGCAAGGCCGAGCTTCCATTTCTTTTGTAGCTTTTCGCGCATCTCCGGCGGCGCCTCGCCACCGCGAAATGACGCGCCGAATAAGCTTCGTGCCGGTCCGTCCAGATGCAAATCGACGACGGCGATGATTTCGCGCACGAGCGCCGCTGCATAAGGGTCGGCGGGCAGCAGCGGCCGCTCGGGATACATGCTTTCCAGAAATTCAAAGATCACGCTCGATTCGAAAATAAAACGGCCTTCGGACTCGATAAAGGGAATCTTACCGAGCGGGCTCATCCGCAGAAAATCTTCTTCTTGCGAAGGCGCGATGCGAACGTCTTCGTGCGGAATTTCTTTTTCCAGCAGAGCCAGCTTGACTTTGTTATAGTAGTTACTGATCGGAAATCCGTATAGTTTCAACTGCGGGTCTGCCATGCAGCCAGATTGCAGTCCGAAAATTTAAGCGGTCAAGCCTTTCCGCCCTCGTGGGGCTCCGGTAAATCCGAAACAGGCAGACCGTGTCTGCGAATCGCGACGCGGCAGGTATCGGCTCCTGAAACCGACTGCGACTCCAGCACGCGAAAATTTACACCCAGGCGATCGGCCATCGAACGATCGTATTGCATCAGGCGATGACAGGCCATCGCGTCCCCGGTACCCCGCAGCGGACACTGCACATGAATATCGAAATAGGCGGTGTCGTCTTTTATATCGACGATTTCATACATGCGCTTCGTTGGAAACATGCGCTGGTATTCCAGAGCGATGGTTTCGATGTCGGCGTCCGGTCCCGGCGGCTGCACGCCCTGGATCCGCATGGTCTTGCGGGCGTAAAAGCGCATCAGGGGATCCACCAGAAAGCGCCCCAGGGGATGCCGCGCGAGATCGGCCGCCTTTTGCAGGCCTTCCGAAAACTGCCTCAGCTTCGAAGGCTTTTTCCGACCCTTTCGTCGATCGCGATCGCCGCTTCCAGACTGCGGTTCGGCCTGGTTCTGAATTTGTCCGCTCTGCATACTGCTGCTCCTTAAATGGACTCGAAAATCGGTCGGGCGCATCCGAAAAGCTCCGACCGGGAAGCCTATAAAGTGAGCTACTCTCACTTTTGGCCCATTAAATGAGTACTCCTCATATTCTGACAAGAAAAATTCGACGCGCCCACGACTACGGAAATGAGGAGGCCTCCGTTTTCCGATTGTTCACACGGCCGCAGACTCCAATTTCGGCTCGTGACCCGTGAGACCAGCCCCCGCCGCGCGCCGACCCAGGCACGCAGCCGCGAACGCATTCAGCGCATTTTGCAGGCGGCGAGCGATCTGATTCAACGGGACGGCGCAGACGCATTCACTGTGCAGGCCGTGGCCGATGCCGCGGAAGTCCCGATTGGCTCCGTCTATCAGTACTTCCCCGGAAAGCCGGGCATCATCCGAGCGCTGGCGGAAAACCATCTGAACGCGCTGCGCGAAAAGCTGCGCAATGACCTGTCGGATTTTCAGCGCGGCAAACCCACGCGGCGGCAAATCTCAGCGGCCATCGAACAAATCGTCGACACCTACTATGAGTACTATTCCAGCGATCCGACCTTTCGCCTGATCTGGGGCGGCGTCCAGGCCGACCCGGTTTTACGCGAACTCGACGTGCGCGATACGGAACAAAACGCGCGGATCTTTCAGACCGCCCTGCGCCCGTACTTTCCGCATCTGCCGGCGAGTGAAATCTACGGCCTCTGTCTTTTGATTTGCGATACCACCGCGAGCGCGCTGCGACTCGCCCTCGACTATGAAGAGCATCCTAAAAAAAAGAAGGGCGGCACTCATCGCGCGATCATACGCGAATTAAAGACCATGCTTTCGGCTTATATGCGCGCGAAATTCACTCGCAATCAGGCCAGGTGAAGTAAATCGCGATCCGCGAAATCTTTTACGAGAGATTCGTCGTCGATGTACCAGCGGATGTGTTCTTCGCCGCTCAACACCAGGCCGGGCTGGATGCCGAACATTCCGCGAAAGGCATTGCTGAAGTGCGATTGATCGTAAAAGCCGGCGTCCAGCGCCGCGGCGACCATGCTCGCTCCGTCGCGCATAAAACAGGCCGCGGCCTTCAGTCGAAAGAAAGTCCGAAAGCGACGGATGGGTACGCCGATCCGTTTACGAAAATTATGCTGTAGCCACGAAGGCGACATATCGATCGCGGCGGCCAGTTCCACCACGTCAGGAGCATCCGCCGGAGCCTGTAGCAGAAACTCTATCACCCGCAGGAGGCGCGGATCCATTTCCGAACGCCCGGCGGCAGATGTTTGCGCGGGCCCCAACATGGCGCTCAGCGTGCTCTCCAGCTCCGTATCCACGCCGTCGCCTGCGCGACCCGCCGTCGACTCCAGCGAATCCGCCAGCGCCCGCAAACCCGCTGCGACTTTCGCGCCGGACTCGGGATCGACTTCAATGGGATCGTCCGACCCTGCGTCTTCGGCGAAGTTCGAAGCGGGATTCCACTCATTCGCCGCCCCGGGTTCGGTGAGTACGGTTCCGAAGCGGCCCCCCTTCGTTCGCAATTCGTGTTCGGCGCCCGGCGGAATCAAGGCGGAACGACACGCCGACCATTCCGCTAAACCCTGCCCGCGAATTTCGATCGCGCCGTCCAGACCCGCGCAGACCGCCGCGGCCAGATGTGCATGCAGGGGCAGGTCCGGCAGCCGGCCCACATAGACGACGCTCCCGCGCCAGAATGCAATCATCGCGCTGTGCATGGCAATCGCAGGCTGCTTCGCGCAATCATCGGCGCAAGCAAATTCATTCGCAATCGCTGCGGCGAAATTTTCGAAACAATCGCTCAATTGCACGTTCTTCCATGACGACTCCCCGCCGATCTTGTAGAGTTTCCGGCTGACTCTATCACCACTCACGGAAAAAAGAATGATCCAAAAACTACTGATAACCTTCGGCATTTTGCTCTACGGCATCGCCGTTCCGATTCTTGAAATCAATGAGACCCATGTATTCAATCCGGACTGGACGCCGCACGTTCGCATTCACGAAGTCTGGCAGTTAACGACGAATTCCGCCATCGCCATTTTCTGCGCGTACTGGCTATGGCTGCGCGACCGCGTCCAACTCGCGGGCGTGCTGGGTCTTTTGATTATGGGCGGCTTCCTCTTCGCCTTCGCGATTCAGGACAGCTACGGCGGATCGATGAAATACCTGGACGGCAGCGAAAAAACACTGTTCGGCGTGAATATCGGCGTCGTTGGTTTCGGGCTCGGATCCCTGACGACCGCGCTGGCATTGCTATTGGAACGGCGCGCCATAGCGTTCAAAGAAAAATCGAAGGCGATATAAAATCGGCCGCTCCGGGCAGCCGGAGTTACTCGAACCTTCGTCTAATGGAATATTCGCCCGGCGGCACGCATTGCCGGCCGACGGCGCGAAATTTCATTATGAAATCTTATCTGTGTATCGGAGACATCCACGGCTGTATCCAGCAACTGCGCGAGTTGATGGACCAAATTCACGCCGATCTGGCGCAGGACCCAAAACAAGGGCAGCATATCCCCGATCATATTCAATGGGTCTTTCTCGGCGACTATATCGA
This sequence comes from bacterium, assembly GCA_024742665.1. GTDB lineage: Bacteria > Spirochaetota > Leptospiria > Leptospirales > Leptonemataceae > JANSYA01. The sequence continues at coordinate 375,208 of JANSYA010000005.1, read as the reverse complement.
CCGCGGACCGGACCCGGCCGGCGTGATCGAATACTTACGCAAGCATGCTGAACGCTATCCGGAATCGATATTCTTGCGGGGCAATCATGAAGAGATGCTCTTCGACGTCATCGAAAGCGTGGGGCCGGCGCGGGCCTCCGAGTTTCTGGAACGCAAAGGCATTAGCCGCGAAAACTACGATTGGCTCGCCGAGAATTCTCGCTTCTGTTTCAAATCCGAAGAATATGTTTTCACCCACGCCGGCCTGAACGTAGAACGCGGCCTGCCGGAGCAGACCCACGCTGATTATCTGTGGAGCTATCATGAAAGCGAATTCTACAACGCGCCGGATCACATTATCGTGCACGGGCACATCAGCGTAGACGTCGTTACGATCCTCGGCAACAACGTCAACGTCGACACGGGCTGCGGGAAAGGCGGACGACTCAGCGCGATCCTTTTGCCGGAAGGCCGCACCTTCGCAAGCGAAACGCGCGGAGTAAATCAAAAGCTCATCGATTTGATCAAAGAGGCCGGCGGATCAGGCGAAATGAACTTATAGCGTTCCGATCAATTCACACTCGCACTCGACACCCGGCCTCCGTTCAGTCGTCCTGCGACCGGCGCGAAGCGAGCAGCAGGCGAGTGATCGCGAAGGCGATGCCGCCCGCAAGCCCCGCCACTAACGCGAAGAGCAACGACTCGCGCGTTCCGAACAGAGTCTTCACCTGACCGCTTACGTTTTTCGCGATCAGAAAAACCGAAGCGCTGCGTTCCGCTCGCACTTCGCGCGCGATAATCGCGCCCGCCGCGCTCTTATCGAGATTCACCGGACCCGCCGCGATGACGGCGCCGGTCGCGCCCTGTTCGATGTCGGCCGAACCGCGCGCGAAGGCGACGCCCGCCTGGGAAGCCGTCATCTTCAGCGAATCACCGCGGGCATATACGACCGCGCCCTGAAAGAGTTCCAGCTGACGCGCGTCGACGATTACGGTGCCGCCCTGCTTGATGCTGACGTGATCGCCCTGAACCCGGGTCGCCCCGCCCTGCACGATATCAACGCGACGCGCTCCGGTGTCCGCTGGATCGGAGCGCGGCTCCTGTGATACTTCGTCGTTCGCGGCCATAGTTTCCTCACAGGCGGCCCGTCGGGGCGCGCCTCTGAATCAACGACTCCGGCCGCGCCGAAGTCAAAAACTTTTTCACAGCCGGCTCAGCGCCAGTGGCTCAGAATCGTATTGATTAGCCCCAGGATCACCGCATAGTACGCTGCGTTTAACGCGAAGAGCCGCCAGGACTTGCCTTCCCACGCCACGTTCGAAAGCAGGACCGGAATAAAAAAGCCGATCCAGGTAAAAAACGTCGAGTAGGCCGCATAGACCCAGTCGGCCTGATCCGCGCCCGCGTTCCAGACCGACGGTCGCCAGATCTGCGAAGTATGCGCGAGCACGTAGGTCATCAGTACGAGACCCAGAATCTGCAGAGCCAGGCCCCGCATCATCTCCCGGGGTTCGGGCGCGAAATCCGCGGGGTGCCCCATCTCGCGCGCCCAGAGTTTGCCGAACAGCGGTCCGTACCACACATAGCCGACGAAGAAGGCCGCAATTACGCTGAGCCCCATCGCCGCAAAATTCAATATCAGTTCCGGTTGCATCCTTTCCTCCATATGTTTGCTGCAACAATGATTACACGCGAAACGTCCTGCGTTCGCGATAGCTGTTTCGCTCTCGATGCCTGGTTCAATACCCGAGATAGACTCCCGCGAAATTGCGCACCAAAAAGGGCAAGATCATTTCATCGAAGCCGACCCAGTCGCCGTACTTCGCTTTCAAGGGTAGATAGATTTCATCGTAGTAGTGCCCGGCGGCGCCCGGTTCGGCGATCGGTCCGTGACGATCGTAAGCTTTTCGCACGAGCGCCCGCGTCTCTTTTAAGAAAGTCAGATATTCGCGCAGGTCAGCCCGCTTCCCCGTCTGAAAATGAGATGGCACGTACGTATCAAAATCGATCTTCGCGAGACGTTCGAGGGCCGCGATATATCCGGGATAGTACATATCGGGCAGGCCCGCCGGCGGCAGCGATCGAACGAATCCCAGATCCGGCGCGAATAAAACGCGAGACTCCGGCAGGTGCACGGCAAAGAGCGTGTCGGTATGCGAAAGACCCATATCGAGCAGGCGCAGCTCAAGGCCGCCGATATTCAAACGCGTATCGCCGTTGATTTCGCGCGTGAGCGGCAGAATTCCGTCGCGATCCAGTTCCAGAAATCGCCAGTATTTTTTTAAGTCGCGATGCCCGATTACGCGAGCCGGCGCAAGCTCCGCCCCGCCGCGCACATGATCCAGATGATAGTGGGAATAGATCAGAGTATGCACGCTTTCGCCGGGGAAACGTTCGCGAAGCTCGTCGGCCAGGCCCCGCGCGAAGTCCGGGTTGAAGCAGTCGATCACGACGAAGCCGGCGCTGGTGCGCAAGACCAGGTTGCGATTGAAGCCTTTTTGATAGCTGAAGACGTCGGGGCTCAAACGCGTAAACGAAGCGCCGGCATCTCGCGAAAAATAGACGCTCGCGTTTTGTAGAAAGCGCTTCGTCGCCACGTCGCCGAAATCGCAGGCGTTCAAAAAAAGTACGCCGCACGCAAGCATAAGATAGGTCGCGCATTTCGCGCGTTCGAATAAGCGAATAAGATTCATGGCTCAGCTCCTGATCAATTGGGAGCAGCCTATCCGATCGCGGCGTTTTTGAACAGATGCCTTAGGTCATGGGTCGCGCTTTCGGCGGCGAAAATCCCATGACGTACGTCATGAATCGTCGAGATTTTTCAGAAAGACGGTCAGACGCTGGAGCTTATCCCGCGAACGCAGCGCCGGAGTTTCGATCGCGTCGACGGTCTTACGATAGACTTCCGAAAGGTGATTGCGAAAGGTTCCGTTAGTGACGCCGAGCTTCGTAACGATCGCGCTGCGCCGTAGACCTTCGTGGAGCTGCGTGCAAATAACGGCTTCCTGGTACGTCAGACCGTAATCGCTTTGCAGTTTTACGAAGAGCGGTCGGTCGTCATTGCGATTCGCCGGGCGGGCATTGCCGCTATGATCGAAATCACCGGGACTGTCAGACCCCCCGGAAAACCACCGCTGAAAAACCAACAGCGCAACAAATGCCGTGATCGCCCCGGCGAGACCCGTCGCGACGGCCTGGGCCGGCAGTAGAAATTCTAAAAAGAAAAACGTTACGAATACGCCGAAGCTCAGACTGGCCAGCATGCCGGCCAGATTCGCAAACAGCGCGGTGGAACGCACGAATCCTGACGATACCGTCCGGCGCTGTGTCGCTCCGCTGGCATTCGCAGAATCGTCGGCGCGATTGCCATTGGTATCAGAACGCCGGCCGCGCAAATAGATCGCGATCGTCAATCCCACGATCGCATCCATCGCGCTGCCGGGCGGAACAATATCGATCCCCGTTAAAGGCAAAGACGCGACCAAGAGACTCAGCCACCAGGTTACGAATAGCGCCGGCAGCCAGAAGCGCGCTCGACGCACGCGCCCCTGGATTTCCGCGGGAAGTTTTCGCGGCCAGAGGAGCGCAATAAATGCCGGCAAAAGGCAGCCGGCGAAGAGCGTTCCCAAAAGCACACGAGCCAGAGGCGCAGTGTAGGGAAAATATCCCCAGTCGTACAAACGGATTTCTTCTATTAAGAGGCGACTTCCGGAAAAATAGGTGCTCGCCGCCAGGGTCATGAATGCCAGCGCATACATTAGAGCGAGCAGCGGAGGCCATCGCGTGGAACGACCGCTGACGCGCAGCGAAAACCACAAAAAGGCCGGCGGCGTGAGAAACAAAAAGTTGCGCATGCAGAATAAGTAGAACCAGGCCTGCTCCGGAGTCGGAGCGCTGATCATCAGAGCCACGCAGAGATTCCAGCCGGTCAGGCAGACGTACATCGCCAGTAGCGGCCGATCGACGCCGGAACGCCAGTCGCTGACTAAAAACAGCAGCACAGCCAGATCCGCCAGAAAGGCGGCCGCCGGTAAGACATACGCGAATTCCATATTTGCAATCGTTCCAGATCCCGCGCTGCTATGGCCCGTTGATTGGAACGCCAACTATGCGGTCGCAACGCTTTTGGTTTACAACAAATTATTTGAGCGCGTCACTGTTCATATGAGTTCCCCCGCTTCCGATTCTCCGACAGCCAGCGATGCCCGCTCCGGCGATCAAAAAAGCTACCAGGGCATTCGCGAAGCTTTGCATGCGAACGGCGTTCTGGAGCTGACCCTCGATCTGAACGCAAACAATCTGCTCAGCCTGGCCGCCTTCCAGACGATCGCCGCGACGGTCGAGCGCTGGTCTCGCGACGAACGCGTAAAAGTCCTGATTCTCGGCAGCGCCGCCGCCGGCTATTTTTCGAACGGGCTCGACCCGCGCAATTTTTACCGGCGACCTGAAGCGGACGTGCGCGAATTCGTGCAGGCCAGCGTAAGCGTGATGGAACGCATCTTTCTATTTCCCGTGCCGGTCATCTGTGCGATGCCGGGACACTGCATGGCGGCCGGGGCGGTGATGGCGATCTGCTGCGACTATCGCTATATGCTCGATCGCAGCGGACGCATCGGTTATCCGGAAGCCAATATCGCGCTGAATTTTCCGGGCTTCGCTGCGCGCCGTCTGCGAGATTTGATCGGCGAACGCGCGACGCGCGATATTCTATTCGAGGCGAAATTATTGCGACCGGCCGACGCCCAAAAACTGGGCTTGATCGACGAAGCCATCGCGGCCGGTTCGCCCGAAGACTTCGCGGCGCAGGTTCGCGCCCGGGCCGACAAACTCGCGAAGACGCCGATCGTAAGTTTGCGCGGAATCAAAGACGGGCTGCGCCGGGACTATGTTTATAATATGGAAGCCACCGCGGTCTTCGACGTCGACGAGCTCGTGAAAACAGTCTTGACCGACCAGGCCCAGGAAGGCATTCTTTCGCTGATCGAAGCCCGGCGTCCGAAATTCGATTGATTTGTACTCCGCTTCGATTTCATTCGTTTTCAACGACGCGCATAGCGGACGATACCAGGACTCTCATCAAGCTGCGTAATTTCATTCAAGCGAGAAACCCACCATGTCCATTCAAAACGAAAACGATCTCAACGCCCTGCAGCGCGTCGGCAAAGTCGTCGGCGATACCCTGCGACTCATGCTGCGATCCGTCGAAGCGGGCATGAGCACCCGCGAACTGGATCGCATCGGCGAAGAGCACTTTCAGAAATTCGGCGCACGCTCGGCGCCGCAGCTGACCTATGACTTTCCCGGCGCGACCTGCATTAGCGTGAACAACGAAGTCGCTCACGGCATTCCTGGCGAACGCATTCTGCACACGGGAGATCTGGTGAACATTGACGTGTCTCTGGAGCTGGACGGATACTACGCGGACACCGGCGCTTCGATGTGCATTCTGCCGGCGGCAAACGAACTCACGGATCTGTGCCGGGCATCGCATGCAATTTTACAAAAGACCATCCACAATATCAAAGCCGGCAACAAGCTGAACCGCATCGGTCGCACGATTGAAAACGGCGCGCGTTCGCATGGCTACACGACCGTGCTGAATCTGGCCGGGCACGGCGTCGGCAGCGCGCTGCACGAAGAACCCTTCGATCTGGTGAACTACTACGATCCCCGGGACCAGCGCCTGGCGGAGCGCGGCCAGGTCGTCGCCATCGAAACTTTTATTTCAACCGGCGGCCGCTACGCCCGGGAAGAAGCGGACGGCTGGACCTTAACGACCGGCGACGGCAGCTTCGTCGCCCAGTACGAACACACCATCGTCATCACCGACGGCGCTCCGATCGTGTTAACCGCCTGAGAGCGCGGCTCCGCGATCCTGTCCACAGGGCCCGGCGCCGCAGGCTCAATCGGAGCGGCGGCTCGCAAGCGGAAGCCGAATCACAAACACGGCTCCGGCGTCCGGCTCGCGCTCCCAGTCCACAGTGCCCGCGTGCTCCTCGACGATCGAACGCGTGATCGCGAGCCCCAGTCCATAGCCGCCTCTGCTCCGGCCGGTCGTCGCGCCAAACGGAACAAACAAACGATCGCGAACGGACTCGGGAATCCCGCTTCCGGAATCCTGCATGCGAATCAGGAGTTCGCCATGACTTCGCGCGACGCCGACGGCGAAACGACCGCCGACCCGCATCGCCCCGGCGGCGTTGTGCGCGATATTGGCGATCGCGCGAATCATGCGACGCGCGTCCAGGCGAATCGGTCCCGCGTAGTCTATGCGAATGTCGAGCTCCTGTTGCTTCGCCGCGAAGATCGGTCGCAGGCGGGATTCCAGTAGTTCACCGAACACAGCCGCTTCGATATCTTTCAGGTCCAGCTCGCGTTCGCCGCGCATAAAATCCAACGCCCCGTGCACTTTGCCGAGCATATCGTCCAGGCTATCTTTCGCATCCCGCAGCATGCTGGTTTTGATATCGTCTGAAGGATTCGAGGCCATAGCTTCCAGAAAGTACTGCACGGCCGTAACGTCGTTTTTGAGATCGTGCACGACGCCCGCCGCGAAACCGGCCACGGTCGCCAGAGTGCTCTCGGTAGCCGACCGAATCGCCTGCAGGCGCAGACTCAGCGAGTGCAGGACGCTCTGCATGTGAACTCTTTCGCGCGAATCGAGATGCGGTTGCGATTCGAATTCGAATACAGCCAGGGGATCTTCGCGGCGACCGACGATCAATGCGCTGGAGCCGGCGGCCAGAGCCCGCTGTAGATTCGCTTCGCTCTTGCCATCGGAAGTTTCTCGGAGCGGAGCGAGTGCGAAGCCTGTAGCAGGGGCGGATGCGCGAATAAAGCTGCGAACGCCACCGCGCTCGGACAGCCCCGCGCTCAGCCATACGGATACAACGCCGCTGAATAGCTGTGGACGCCAGAGAAACAGATGATCCAGAACGATTCGCACAGCCGCCGGCGCATCTTCCGAAGTCGAAAGACTTTTAGTCACGTCGAGCAGCATTCGCCGATCGTCGTTCAGTCGACGTTCGCGATCGAGGGCGTCGCTCTTTTCGCCGCGTAGAATATTGATCCGATCCGCCAGGGCCAGCGAAAGCAGCAGCGCATCGACGGCGGAGCTGACCAGCAGGGCGTGCCGGGTTAAGAAACCGGACGGCACGATTCGAAACATCGGAATTACGAATACGATCACTGCCAGCGTCGTAAAACCCGAAGCGATCAAAAAGAATCGCGCTTCGCGCACGCCGCGCCGCATGCCGAGAATAATCCCGACGAAGATCATGAGCGCGGAAAACAAAGCCACGAAACGTAAAATCTGCAATAGATCCGCGCGCGGAACGATAACGCCGGCCACAAGTAGAACCGCGCTTGCGGCGATGGCGATGCGAAACGCGAGGCTCAGTTCCGAAACTTTCTCGCGAATATTCAAAAAGGCGTAGGCGAAACTCAAACCGAAGATATTGGCCGCGGCTGTAAATACGCTGTACGCGCGATCTTCGATCAGCGGCGAGTCCGGCCAGAAAAAACGAAAGGCCAATCCGAAAAACACAGCCTGCTGCGCGCTCAAAGATAAAATAAAGAGCACGTAAAACAAAAAGCTTCGGTCGCGGGCGGAAAGCCAGACGAATAAATTATAAGCCACGATGCCGAGAATCAGACCGTAGTACATTCCGAAGACGACGTTCTCGGTACTCTGCTTTTTCTCGAACGCATCAATCGTGAAGGCGCGCACGCCGATCACCGTATAACTCGACTGAATGCGAATATAGACCGGACTCCGAATCACGTCTTCAATGCGAACGACATGAGTCAGAGTCGGCAGCGGTCGTTCGCCGAATGCGATTTCGCGGCCGGTTCGCACCAGGCGATATTGCTCGGCGACGAATATGTCCGTCACTGGTTCCGGCAGATAAAACTCTACCGAAGGCAACGCCGCGTAGTCTACTTCCAGAAGAAGCGGCCGCACGTCGGACTGAATTTCGACCCGCACCCAGTAAGCGGAACGGTTCGCGCCGAAATTTTCCGATGGCTGAACCAGCGGTCGAAATTCCGCGTCGCGGCTGCCGATGAGAATATCCTCGAAGTCCCAGTCCGCACCCTGATCTTCCGCTACCTGAGCCTCGATCGAAATATCCGGCGTGTTCGAGCCGGGCGCGCTGCAACTCAGCAAGACGGCGATTGCCGGACCGGCCAGGAATCGTAGAGCGGTTCGTGCGCGCTTGAATCGTCGGTGGCGACAATCGCCTGAAAGATTTGCAGGCATTTAAGTATTCGTCGCGCCGCCGTCTTCGCGTTTTCGTTTTTCGCGCGCCGCTTTATTTAAGGATTCCCGCGGCAGGTATTCGTCGGCGATGCGAACCAGATCGACCAGACTTTCGGCGTCCAGTTTTTCGCGTAAAGCCTGGGAATGATATTCCACTGTTCGCTTCGACACTCCCAGGTCGTCGGCTATTTCGCGGTAGCGGTAGCCCATCGCAAGCAATCGCAGCACTTCCAGTTCCCTGGCGCTCAGCTCGTCGATCGGTTTCTTGCGCTCGGAGTCCCGACGCAGGGCGACCTGAATCATCGGCGAAAGCACCGGCGTCACTCCTTGCAAAATGCTTTTCAGAGTCACCGCAAGCGTTTCGCCGCTTTCGCGCTTGAGAATGAATCCATGCGCGCCCCGGTCCAACGCGGTTTGCACGATATGCGCTTCGTCATGATGCGATAAAATTACGACGAATAACTCCGGCCGAATTTTACGCAGTCGCTGCAGGACCGCGAGTCCGTTTTCGTCGCCGAGATCGATGTCGAGTAAAACCAGATCGACGCTTTCGCCCTCTTGAAGGACGGCCACAAAATCATCGCCGCTGTCCACCTGAGCAACTACTTCAAAGCCGCGACTCGCCAGCACGCCCGACAGGCCGGCGCGCAGCATGGGATGATCGTCGATGATTGCGATGGCTGGTTTGCGATCCATTATAGATACGTGAGCGAGGCCCGCGGAGCCAGCCCCAAATGGAGGTTCGTATCCGCGAGCCTGGCAAGCATTTTTGAGTACGCGCTGCGCGCCGTGGTTCGGAAATCCGCAGCGGCGATTGCGGAAGTCCGCAATTCGTCTCGTAATCTAACCGAATAGAATCGCCGCGCGCTGTGTTATTCCACTGTATGATGCACTGCTTTTATTTTTTGCGCCGCAAGCCGGAGATCGACCGGCAGGCCGTGCGGCGGCGATTCGGCCTTCTGGCGCTGGGCTTTTTGATCTGCACGAGCGGCGCCTGCGCCGTCGCCGATTCGAGCTGCTCCGGGCGCGACGGGGTCTGCCATCCCGATCTGAGCTTTTTGCTGTATACGCAATCGACTGCGGCCACAGTCGCGGCTTCCGCTCCGCCCTGCGAAGATCAGGGATTCTGCTATATGTATTCGGCGACCAACGCCGCCACCGGCTGGTCGGGATCCGCAGTGGGCGGCATCCCCGGAGCGGACGCCAAATGCCTGGCCGAAGTTCCGGGCGGGCTGCCCGCCGGCTCGCAGTACAGGGCGATGTTAATGGCGGCGGGCGTCCGAACCCAGAGTCTCGATTGGACCCTGCAGCCTTCGATGGAGTATCGCTTACAGGACGGCACGACCGTAGTGGGCGTGACGAACAGCGCCGCCGTGCTGGACTTCCCGCTAACGAACGCCTTCGGCGCTTTTTTTAATATGTGGACCGGCTTTACCAGAACGAACGCGACCACCTGGACTCCCGGCAACGACTGTGTCGCCTGGACCGCGATCACTCTGGGCTCCAGCGGCGCGCGAAACAACACAGCGACAAATTTCATCGAGAACGATCCCAATCGCCCCTGCGGTTCCGCCGCCGGTCTGTACTGCGTGCAACAGTAGCGACAGAGTTTGTAAGCGAAGCTCCTGACTCACAGCACGTTTCGGAAAGGGGCCAGCGGATCTGGAAATACTGTAATCACGACCGTCGACAGGAAGAAGGCCGCATAAGCAAGCAGCACTGCACCCAGAACGCACGCCAGCGCGGAGACTTTGATCGCTGAAAGCACGTCCTTGTTCATAGACGCACCAGGCGCACTGCGATTTGCTCCCCGGGCTTGAGCGTAAACGCCGCTGCACGAAATCGTGGAGGGCCATAGAAAGTGGGATTGTTGCTGGTACCAAAGGGCTCCTGAGGGAAGCCGATCAGATTCTTCGTCATGCGGCTGTCCCCATCGAGATCGTGAACGACGATGATGGCGCAGGTCCCGAGCGCAAGCTTCGGGATTTCAACGATTTGATCGCCCCTCTTCTTGATCGGCACCTTTAAGAAACGTTCCGCCCGATCCCAATCACCCGGGAAACTGGCGGAGCTTCTGTGGATCCCGATCAGCAGTTGCCCGCGCGCCGCCTGGATTCCGCTGATTCGAAGTACGGGCGTCGTTGTGGCTGCGGGCGTGGATGCTATCGGCGAATGTGCGGCGATGCAAATCAGAAAAGCGCATCGCCTGATTGTTGCGTTCATGCTGATGAAGCAAGCGACGCGTTTTTATCGGCGGCAATCGCAAACGGACGCTGCATCGCTTCGATCGACGCTCCAGGAACGAACAACAACCGTAGCGGCGTCATCGACGCGGCGTTTCTGCCAGCCGATCGCGCAGGACGTTCAAAAAGGCGCGGCCAACGGGTAGCTCTTCATCGTGCTCGCCCTGCAGGCGAAGCCGCGCGCCCTCACGTCCGCTGTGCAGAGAGCCGATGCAGGCAGCGCGCCGACGGCCAGCACCAGGCCATTGAGAATCAGGAACCAGACGAGCAATCGTCGGAACGTCAAATAACGCAGAGTGTTGGTAAACATCAGGACTTCGGTGATCGGTGATCGCTCTTCGCAGGGCTCCGGTTCTTTGCTCGCTCTGCGAGTTCTTCACGTAAAGCAAATTGCGTGCGCAGGCGCTCTTTGCGCGTCACAGTTCCAGCCACAGCTGCGCGCCGGGGGATCTGAGAAAATAATCTTCGGGCGCAAAATAATCCCAGACTTCGCGATACACCTCCCACAATAAACGACGATAGTATTCGACGTCGTACTCCGGCGGAGCGTTTCGTTTTTCGCACAGGCGATCGGCCGCCTCTTCCGAAAGCCAGCGCCTGTTGGGATTGCGATGTTTGTGGGCGACCGCCAGATAACGCACGCGATCGCCGGCCTGGATTTCGGCGCCGGTCATATTTTGAATTTGTCTTAGCGAAACAACCGTAGCGATCGAAGGCGTTTTGTATTCGGCGAGCCCCCGCGTGACCTTGCGGCGAATCAGCAGATCCTTAAACGAAACCCGGCCGGAAACGATCTGCTCCTCAAAGTCTCGATACTGCGCATCCATTTGTGGATGTAGTTCCCGCAGCTTCGAGACGGAATCGGCGGCGCGCATCACCTCAAGAAAGGCCAGCTGCGCTTCGCGTAAGAATTCAGGCGTGTCTTTGCGCCGCGCGGCGATGCCGCGTATTTTTAATTCGCCGTTCGTAAAGCGTCCGAAGTAGCGGGTCATGACGCCCAGAGCGGGATCGGCCTTCGATGGTAAAAACACGACCCAGGTATAGACGCCGTCGACCGCCATCTGCACGCGTGTCCGCCGGTAAATCTCTTCGCAGAGCTCCGATAATTCCCCTGCGCATAGTTTCGCGCCCGCTTTCTTAATAAAGATCGAATCGGTGATGCCGTGAACCAGGTCGTAACCGCGATCTTCAGCGGCTTCTTTCGCGCTCAGCAGTTTTTCGCGACCGAAGGCCGTCACGCTTTCGTGACTTTCGATACGCCCGAATTTCGCGTTGCGATAACCCAGATAACCAAACGAAGTCACCAGCATCCATTTGATCGCGCTCTGCATGGCGTCGTAGATTTCGCGCTGCAAGCCCTGACTTTGCTGCTTGCGTTTTTTATAATAGGCGCGACGCAGTAGAATCTGTTCGAGGGCTTCCGCCACGATGCCCCGCCGCTGAATACAAATGCGATAATTCGCTTCAGGTACTCGCGGCACTCCCGGGGTATCGCGACAGCACAGGCAGTTCACCGTTTCGGGACTGATGTTGTGAATCACCATAATGCTCGGATACATCTGGCTGAAGTCGAGCTGAGCCATGTTTTCGTAAACGCAGCTTTCGCGCACGTCCGGCACAAACTGCACGCCGCCTTTATCGACCGTCAGCAATTCGTAGGCGGTCTTGGGTTCTTCGGCGGCGCTCTTCTGCCAGGGCACAAGATAACCGCTATTTAATGCGACCCGCGTTTCGATAGCGGTTAAAGCAGCGCCGGTCGACGATCGCGCCATGCGCTGCACCGGAATGCACGACAGGCGTGCGAGTTCAATCACACCGACCAGCTCGGACTCTTTATACACGAAGGAGTTCGCGGAGTCGACATGCAGGCGACCGAAGAGCGGATAGGCCGGCGCAACATAAATCCAGGAACCGTACGTATTATAGCTATGACCTTTCGTGACGATCTTGCGCACGGTCATCGGCGCGTCGCGGTCCAGATAGAGACGACGCTTGTGTTTTTGCGCGGTCTCGAATAAAAAGGGCAGGATAGTCTGATCGCCGAAAGAAGTCAGCAGCACATCCGGATCGTATTCCAGCATCGCGTCGTTGACCGCGTCGACCAGGGCCAGGGGATCGTCCCCCGGGATTTCCCGGGGCTTTTCGCCGGCCGGCTCCAGCACGAGCGTATTTTGCCCGATCGGCAGGCGATGGCTGTACTTTAAGTACATGCGCAGGATTCGCAGGTCCGGCAGATCGTACTCCAGGCTGCGGCCCGCGGTCTTTTCAGGATCTTCACGATTTGCAAAATCTCGCGCGGATTCTTCTCCGGATCCGGAATCGGAATCGGAATCGGATTTCAGGACGAAACCCTCAATCTCCTGAAAGGTCCGGCCCTGGCTGTATAACACGCTCACTCGCGCGAAAGGATGGATCCCGCGGTCGAACATGTACGCCGTTGGAATTTCAATATCGGAGTGATAGATATCCAGACGGCCGTAGAAAGCGTAGAGGCGACGCCGAATCCTGGGCAAAACAGACGGACGCGTAATCGAAATCTCCAGCACCGGCGCTTCGTCATTGCGATAGAAATGTTTTTTTACGACGCCGCGGGGTTCGCCGTGCAGCGCGTCGAGCTGCCGCAAACGATCCAGGAATTTCGTCATGACGGCGTCCGGCCCCGCCGCATAAATCACGGGATGGTACTTGTCGCGAAATAAATGCAGCCGGTGCTGGTCGTCGATGATCCATACGAAGACGTCGTCTTCGAAATTGTATACGTCGAAAACAAAGCCTTCGATTTCGGACGCGATCGGTTTTATCATCGCACTGCTTTGTTAAAAAATAGGCCGGTCTGACCCGAGCGTTTCTCCCGGGTCAGCCGGTCCAGCTGGCGCGGTCCGGCTCAAACGGCCATCGATCGCACTACGGAGAACTCTTTGCCCAGCACCTGCAGTTGATTGCGCAGATCTTCGATTTCGCTCTGATACGCACACAGACGACGCTCCTGATCGATCAAAGCCGAAAGCGCGACCGAGTCGAAGGGATTCGGACTCGCGGCCAGCACTCCCGACTGCAGCTGATAGCGCGCCGCACGCATAATACTATCGAGGGCGGTCTGATCTTCGCGGCGAAGGCCCCGCCGAAATTTCTTTAAGCGCTCTTCGATCGCTTCAATCTGCATGGAATAAGGAGCCAGTGTGCGTCCCATATGATAACTCTCCCGAATGATATTCTGAATCTGGTATTTGCGTTAGCGGCCAGTGACAGCCGGCCAGGTTTTCCAGCTCTGGATACAGACGCTGAAATACGGGATGATCGTAGCCGCGTTCGACGATCATCACCGGCAAAGACTTGCGCGCCATATAACGAAAGACGCCCAGCAAACGTTTTAATAGAAACTCGCCTTCTTCTTCGCCGACGTCGCCGTCGAAGAATTGTTTGCACGGCGACAAAAAGAAATAGATCGTTTCGCCCCCGGAGGAATCCGCGCTTGTTTCGCGGCTGCGCTCGTCTGCTGCGAAATCCGCGCGGGCGTCGCGAGCTTCACTTCGTTCACGACGCTTACGCAGCGCTTCGTCCGCGATCTGGCTGACCACGTCCAGCACCTGGTAGGGCGTAAAGACGCGCTGCACGGTGATCGTATTCAGCACGTCTTCGACCGGCAGCCCGCGCTCCATGCATTCGCCGGCCAGATGAAAGACATTAAAACGATTCGCGCCGTCGATATTATGAACGCGATAGCCTTCTAAAGTTAAGATAACCTGCCAGCCCAGAGCCAGCGCGAAGATCGGTCGCTCGCCGGTTAAGAGTCCGGGCCCGCCCCGCTGCACATTCCGGGCCCAGGCCCGGACGTCGGAGTGCGCGAAATTCGGCATCCCGGCCGCAAAGCCGGACTGTCCACGCACGGGCGTCATCGCTCCGGAAAGTGAATGCGAAATCGTTTCCACGTCGCAAACAATTTCGCATAGCTACTCATCCGTAAAGCAAACGCGCGATATGTTGTCAGGATCGAAATCAAAAAAACCGCGAATCGTAAGCAAGTGCAACGGTTCGCGGCGGCGCTTCAGATAGTGAAGAGCTTACACAGCGGGGAATCATATTACGCAAAATTTTTCCCGAGCCGGGGCCAAATACAGTTTTTGGTTGACCATTTATGCGGCGCACCAAATAATGGCGCAGCGCACAAAACGGTGCGCCTGACATTCAAACACTTATTAAAAGCAGGAAGGTACCCAAAATGGCAGCACTCGAAACGATCGCAAACGACACTCTGAACACCGGACTCGGTCTTTATAAAACCCTCGCTGAAAACGGCGAAAAAACCGCGAAGGATCTGGAAATCCAGGCCAACGAAGTTCGCGCAAATCTTGAAACGAAAGCCGGCGAAATCCGCGCCGAATTCGAAACGAAAGCTACGGAAATCCGCACTGACATCGAAAGCAAAGCCACCGAGCTGCGCACTCAAGTAGAAGCGAAGATCGCCGAAATCCGCGGCCAAATCGAAAGCGGCTACAGCGAACTGGTCAACAAAGGCGCCGCCGATCAAAGCGAAGGCGTAGTCAAACTGCGCAGCCTGCTCGATCAGGGCATCGCTCAGGTCAAAGAAGTTCAGACCAAAGTCGAAGGTCTCCTGAACGCGAACAACTAATTCATATCAGCAGCAGCTTAAAGCTGCGCGATGCGAATTACAAAAGCGCGGGTTCGGCACAAGTCGAGCTCGCGCTTTTTTTGTGCGATCGGAAGCGTATGCGAATCGCCGGATCCGGCGACGCGAACAAAAAAACGGCGCGAGTTCGATCAACAAACCCGCGCCGACTCAATGCACGCTAATACAATAAGTAAACGAAAACGCCGCAGTCTCAGGCCTTACGCACTTCGATGTACTCCGGCAAATAGCAGCGCAGATAGGCGATCGAAGCGCGGCCCGCTTCGCGCACCATCTCGTCGGTGATTTCGCCCTGCTCTCGAAACGATAGACGAAAGATCGAATCGATGATCGTAAACGCAGTCGCCATCACCCGCTCCCGTTCGGGCCAGTCGGGCATCACGAAGCGCCGCTCCAGATTTTCCAGCGCGGTCGTTACGATCTTCACATCGAGAGATTTCCCGATCTGGCGCGCTTCGCTGATGCCGCCGGGCATGCCGTAATTCAAACGCATCAACGCCGGATCCTCCCGGGTGATTTGCGCGCCGACTCCAATCAGACAGCTCATATAGTCCTGCCAGGCGTCGAAGCGGACGACCTGCACCGCCGCAATACTTTCCCCCAGCACCTCGGAGTGCCACAACCGCAGTCCCAAAAAGAGGGCGTTGATATTGGGAAAGAAGTGGTACGCGGAAGCCCGCGGGATGTCCGCACGTTCGCACACCATGGCGAAGCTCACCTCTTCCGGCGTCAGCTCCCGCAGCAATTCCCGCGTAGCGGTCAAAAGCTGAGTCCGGCGACTCCGACCCTGCTGGCTCGTGAATTTGAATTTGCGGGAAGTTACATCCGGCGAAAGGGAAGCATCTGTGATCTTATCGTCCAACTATCGACATTTGTCGGTCTGATAAAAGAAAATCAAGAAAATATTGGCCTGGAATATGAAAAATAGTCGACTTTTGTCGACTACAGGATTAGATCGCCGCAATTAACCGACATTTGTCGACTAATTCGGACGCGCGACCATGAGCAATTCAGCCGATCACTCTTTAATAGAAGAAACTCTGATTCTGGCAGTCGATCTGGGAACGTCCGGCTGTAAGACCGCCCTGGTGGATCTCGCCGGTCGAGTCCGGGCCTGGGAATTCGCACCGGTCGACCTGCACGTGATTGCCGGCCACGGCGCCGAGCAAAACCCGGAAGATTGGTGGCAGGCCTTTTTGACTACCGCCAGGCGAGTTCTGGAAAAGAGCGCGGTCGATCCGCGCAAGATAGCCGCGGTCTGCTGTTCGACCCAGGGCGAATGCACGGTGCCGGTCGACGCGCAGGGTCAGGCGCTGATGAACGCCCAGCTCTGGATGGATATGCGCGGCGAAGATCACATCAAACGCCGCTCGCGGGGAGCGATCAGCTTTTCGGGTTACGACGTTTTCAAGCTGATGCGCTGGATTCGCCTGACCGGCGGAGCGCCGGCCCTGTCCGGCAAAGATCCCGCGGGACATATGCTCTTCATCAAAGAGGAGTTCCCGGAAGTCTATGAACAGACGCATAAATTTCTGGGCGCCCTGGACTTTTTGAATCTGCGATTGACCGGCCGCTTTGTCGCCACCGGCGATTCGATTTTAACTTCGTGGGTTACCGACAATCGACGCCCGAATGACATTCGCTACGACGACGCGCTGATTCGCACAAGCGGCATCGACCGCCATAAATTTCCGGAGATTGTCGCCTGCACCGACGTGATCGGCTCGCTTTTGCCGGAAGTCGCGGAGGACCTGGGACTTGCAGCCGATACCCGCGTCGTGGCCGGCGCAATTGATACGACCGCCGCGGCGATCGGCAGCGGCGCGATCGCCGATTGCGAAGCGCATTTGTATATCGGCACGAGTTCCTGGATCGCGGCCCACGTGCCGCGTAAAAAGACCGACGTGATTTCGAGCATGGCCTCCGTGCCCTGCGCTTTGCCGGATAAATATTTATTGATCGCGACGCAGACGACGGCCGGCGGCAATCTATCGTACTTAAAAGAGCGCATTCTCTATCATCAGGACGAACTCTTACAGGAGCAGGGCGTTCCCGACGTTTATAAAATCCTCGATCGCATCGCCGCGCGCACGCCGCCCGGCAGCCGCGGACTAATCTATATGCCCTGGCTGTACGGCGAACGCTGTCCCGTCGACGACGGCAGTTTGCGCGCGGGCCTGTTCAATCTATCCCTCGAACATTCGCGCGAAGATATGATTCGCGCCTTCTTAGAAGGCGTCGCTTTGAATACGCGCTGGATGCTAAAGCCGGTCGAAAGTTTTCTCGGCCGCAAACTCGAATCGATCACGATCGCCGGAGGCGGCGGCGCTTCGGACATCTGGTGCGAAATCTTCGCCGACGTGCTCGGCGTGACCATCCGCCAGCTTGAAGAGCCCGTGCAGGCCAACGCGATCGGCGCGGCGGGCATTGCCGGCGTGGGATTGGGCCTGATCAGTTTCGATCAGCTGGCAGGGCGAACGCGCTTTCGCCGGGATTTCGAACCGCACCCCGAACGCCGTGCAATCTACGATCGCTCGTTTAAGGTCTATACCGAACTGCACCGGCGACTGCGTCCGGTGTATCGCAAACTCAATCCCCGGGGAGGAGCCCAAAACATGAACGAATCTCGCGCAAAAGAATCGCAGGCGAAACGTCACACGCAAAAATCCCGCGACGCCGGAACGCCCGGGCCTCTCGAACCGGAAGCGGCCCGCGAAGCGGTCGTCGCGACCTGTCTGCAGCTCGCCGATCTGGGTTTTCTGGCGGGCATTGGCGGCAACCTGGCCATACGCACGACCGGCGGCTGCTTCGCTGTTACGCCTTCCGCCGCGGACTATTATGCTCTCGAACCCGCGGACATTTGCATTCTCAAACTGGATAGCCTGGAAAAAATCGCCGGCGAAATGGAGCCTTCGGTCGAGAGCGGCATGCACGCGGCGCTCTTGCAATATCGCCCGGATTTACAGGCAAGCGTGCACACCCACCAGCCGATCGCAAGCGCCGTGGCTCTGCTAAACCGGCGCCTGGAAGTCCGGCATCCCGCGGCCCGCGCGGCCCTCGGCGCAAGCATTGAACTCACAAGCTATGCGCCTTCGGGCACGGGCTTTTTGGTGAACGCCTTTCGCAAAGTTTTACTCGCCGACGTGAACGGCTATATTCTTCGCAATCACGGCATTGTCTGCGGCGCGCCGGATTTAAAGCAGGCCGTGCGAAACGTGCAGCACATCGAAAACGAAGCCGCGCGCTATCTGCGCTGCGCGATCAGCGACGCGAAAGCGTCGAAGCTGCCGGCGTACGTGCAGAAGCAGGTGCTGGCGTCACTGTAATACGAAAAACGCGCGACCAATAGACGCCAACGAAGGTCGCACGCAATACCAAAATCAACTAACGAATCAACTAACGAATCAATCAAGGGAGTAAAGCAATGAGCACAGCAGTCCTGGAACGCAAGACACCTAAAAACGGTCGCGGACAAACCGGCAACCGGCCCGCAGCGCGCGCGAAAAACAAAGACAAAAAGAAAGGCCACGGTAAATCGAATGCGACGAAGAACGATCCCGCGCAAAAGTACGCGATCTCTGAGTGGCACGACACCGAAGACATCATGCTGAGATTGCAGGCGCTCTTGAAATCGCCTCTGCGCTCGATTCGCACCGATAAGATGCCCGGCGTTCTTAATTACTTCGAAAGCCGTTGCAAAAAATCGAAGGCGATTTCCGAAGAGGCAAAACGCTTTATTCCGGGCGGCGTGCAGCACAACCTGGCCTTCAATCATCCCTTTCCTCTGGCGATCGACAGAGCCGAAGGCGCGCATCTACGCGACGTCGACGGCAATCAGTACATCGACTTTTTACAGGCGGGCGGCCCCACGCTGCTCGGCTCGAATTACAAGCCGGTGCGCCAGAAGATCATCAAGCTGCTGAACGACTGCGGCCCGGTCACGGGTCTGCTGCACGAATACGAACAGAAGCTCGCCGAACTGATCAATCATCACATGCCCGGCGTCGAAATGTTTCGCATGTTGGGCTCCGGCACGGAATCCGTGATGGGCGCGATTCGGTTGGCGCGCGCCTACACCGGCAAACGCCAGGTGATCAAAATCGGCGGCGGCTACCACGGCTGGAGCGATCAGATGGTCTACGGCATGCGCATTCCCGGCACGGGGCGCCGCGAAGCCGCCGGCATTCCGCGCGGATCGACTGCGCAAACGCAGGAGTGTTTTCCGAACGATATCGGCGCGCTGCGACGCAAGCTCTGGCTGAATCGTCTGCGGGGCGGAACCGCCGCGGTGATCGTCGAGCCCCTGGGACCCGAAAGCGGCACGCGTCCGATCTACTATGATTACAACCGGCAGCTGCGCGAAGTCTGCGACGAGTTCGGTGCGCTTTTAATTTTCGACGAAGTGGTGACCGGCTTTCGCCTGGGCCTGGGAGGCGCTCAGGGCTACTTTAATGTGCGCCCGGACCTGACGATCTTCGGCAAGTGTCTGACCGGGGGCTATCCGATGGCCGGCGG
Organism: bacterium; assembly: GCA_024742665.1. Taxonomy (GTDB): domain Bacteria; phylum Spirochaetota; class Leptospiria; order Leptospirales; family Leptonemataceae; genus JANSYA01. The sequence goes on along the minus strand of JANSYA010000005.1, from coordinate 355,563 downwards.
CATCGGCGGACGCCGCGATATTATGATGATGCTGGCCGGCGGCATCAGCAAGATGGGCAAACGCGCTTTCGTCGGCGGCACGCTTTCGGCGAATCCGCTGTCGTGCGCGGCGGGCTACTATGCGATTCAGGAAATGGAGCGCACGAACGCGGCGGTAGTCGCGGGTCGCGCGGGGGATCGTCTGTGCGCGGGCCTCAAAGAAATCATCGATCGACGCGGACTGCCCTACGTCGCTTATAATCAGGGATCGATCGTACACCTCGAAACTTCCGCTGTGTTATTGTTAAGCATGCGCAATCCGATCAAGGTCATGCGCGAAGCGAAAGAACGTAAACACGTCATGGAAGAGATGGGCGCTGCTTATACAGCTCACGGCATGATCACTCTCGCCGGCAGCCGGATCTATACGAGCATGGCCGACACCGATCCAATCATCGACGAAGCGCTGAACCGTTTCGAATCCGTCTTCGAGCTGGTATAATATGAAAACGATCTATCAATTCAGCAAAACGAATAAGGCCCGCCGGGCCGCGGCGAAACACAAATCGATCTCTCCCTGGCGCGAACACCGCTTGCGCCTGCTCGAATCATACGAACGACTGAAAGACAAAGGCCTGATCGGAGACGATCGCCTGGGCATCTCCGTGCGCGTTCCCGGCCAGCCGGCCTTCGCCTTTCTGGGACACAACGGAAGCCCTGATTCGAAAGCGCGCAAGAAGGCGAAGCCGCGCACCAGCCAGGTGGCGATCTTCGACTTCCAGGCTCAGAGCGTGCCCCACACCGACGGCCAGGAACGCTTCGACTTGACTGCCTTCCAGGACTGGGTCGCGCTGCACGCGGAGATCTATTCCAATCGACTGGATGTCGGAGCGATCGTCATCAATCGGCCCGAATGGGGCGGCGCCCTGGCGATGTTAGACGAACCGATGCCTGGCATCTTCGACGAACAGGCTCGCCAGATGGGATCGCGAGTCGAGCGCTTGAGCCGGGCGCAACACAATGAACGAGAGGCCAGAGTCATCAGCGACGCAGACCGCCAGCGTCTGCGCAAAGGCGCGAACGTCTTTTTATACGAAGACCACGCTCTGTGTCTGGGCATGACCCGCGAGCGTGCGATCTTCAACAGTGAGCTGCTGGAAAAATGCGCGAAGGCTTATGTGCTGGCGCTCGCGACGGGTCAGCGTATTCGGCGCATCCCCTGGTTCGTGCGCTTTATCGCGAATCGCAGACTGCTCAAAGACGAACAGCGATCCGCGGAATCGTACGCGCGCGGCGAAGTACCGACGGGTTTTACGGCGTATTGAATGCGGCGAACCGGAGCTTCTAGAAAGAACATTCCGTCCGGGCTATCACAGATCGTTACCGCGGAATATATCGACAGACTGCTAAGCGAAAATCCCGACTTGACAGATCTTCAGGGGGACGATACGACTTCGAACCCGGAGATCTATGAAAGTTAATTTTTACGGCACGCGTGGTTCTGTACCTGTATCGCATCCTGAGTATCAGGAGTTCGGCGGCAACACGACCTGCCTTTTGATTACGCTATCCGACAATCGCGTCGGTATCCTGGACGCCGGCACCGGCATTCGACAGCTCGGCAAAGATCTGCTCGCTTCCAGGCACGAACAGTTCGATAATATCTATATCGGCTTCACTCACTTTCACTGGGATCATATCCAGGGCTTTCCGTTTTTTGCGCCGGCCTACGATCCGCGGCGCCATTTTACGATCAGCGCCATGGGCCACGATCGCATGGATCTTGATTTACGCGGCGTGTTCGAAGCGCAAATGCAGGCCGAGTTCTTTCCGGTGCCCCTGGAAAAAATGGGCGCGCGCTTTTCATTTTTCCAATCCACCGAAGATCATTTCATGCGCAAAGGCACGCTCGTGCGGGTGCTGCCCCATCGCCATCCCGGAGTCGCCTACAGCTATCGCATTGAAGATCGCGAAACGAATACAAGCATGGTCTTCGCAACCGACATTGAACACGGCGAAAGCATCGATCAAAAGCTGGTCGAATTCGCCCGCGGGGCCGATCTCTTAATTCACGACGGCCAGTACACGCCCGAAGAGCTGGAAAGCCATGTGGGCTGGGGGCATTCCAGCTGGGAGCAGGCGATCGAAGTCGCCGAACAGGCCGGCGTGAAGCAGCTGGCGATTACGCATCACGATCCGGATCATGACGATCAGTTCTTGAAGAAAGTCGAAAAAGACTGCCAGGCGCGCTTCAAAGATTGCTTTCTCGCGCGCGAAGGCATGGAAGTCGAGCTATGAGCTTGTTGGAGCACCGATCGGCATTCCGGTCCAGACTCCGCGGCGAATCACGATTAGCGTACATGAAATACTTTCTAATACTCATCTGCACGATATTCAGCTTCGCGCTGACAACTGGCTGTCAGCGAGGCATTGATTGCACGGATTCCGACCCGACTTGCAGCCCCCCGGCCGCGCTGCTCTATGTTTTTTCGGCCTGCGAACGCGTATTTTTGAACGGCAATGTCCAGGGCTGCCCGCTTGATCTGAACCTGCAGGTCTCCACTCTGGCGGGCAGCGGAACGCCCGCCTTAAATGACGGCGTGGGAACTGCAGCGGACTTGAACGAACCCAACGGCTCGACTTCCGACGGAACTTCTGTATTTATTGCGGACGCTCAGAACGGCGCCATCAGGAAAGTGGATATTGCGACGGGTACAGTCAGCACCATCATCAGCGGCCTCGGCACCCCGGCTCGCGACGTTGTCACGGATGGAACCTTTCTATACGTCACCGAATCCGGCGGGAACCGGATCATACGCGTGACCCTCGCCGACAGTTCGCAAATCGTCCTGGCCGGAAGCGGCGCCGGCGGCACTGTCGACGGCATTGGAACGGCGGCTCAATTTACTTTCCCTCACGCAATCGCCGTGTGGAACGGATTTTTGTACGTAGCGCAAAACAACGGCGCCATACGCCGCATCAATCTGACGACCACCGAAGTCGTAACATACGCCGGCACCGCGGGCATGAGCGGACACCAGGATGGACCGGCGGCCTCGGCGTTATTTTCCCAGCCAAACGGGCTCGTCACAATCGGCAGTGCGCTCTATGTAGCGGAAGCGGGCAACAACCATACGGTTCGTAAAATCGATCTGGCGACGGACATCGTGTCGACGGTGGCGGGATCGCCGGGCGTGCCAGGTGATGTCGACGGCTTCGGAACGGCCGCACTGATGAACGATCCATACTCCATCACCAGCGACGGCACACATCTCTACGTGACAGAATTCGGCGGGCATATCATTCGCAAGATTGAACTGCCCTACCTCCGGGTGATTCGCCTGGCCGGAGTCCCCGGCAATACGGGTACTGCTGACGGCGTCTTCGACGAGGCTTTGTTCAATCAGCCCCGCGGCATTGCGACGGACGGCACCGCTCTGTATATTTCAGATACGAGCAACCACACTGTGCGCGTTCTGCGCTGAGGGCGAACGGCGACTACCACCAAGCCTCCGCTTCGCCGAGCAGCACCACGCGATCGTTGCGATGCAGGCGATACTGTATAAACGCGTCGGGCTCCACAAAAAACTCCGCGCCCTCGGTCGTGTGGGTCGCCGCTTCAATATAGAGCGCCGCGATTTCGCCGTCGGCCAGGGCGTTCCCGAAATCTTCAAGAGTCGCTTCCAGAATTTCGCGAATGCGCAGGCGATAGTAGCCGATCGCCTTTTCGCTGAGAACGATCGAATCTCGCTTTCTCGTAATCGCGCCGTCGTCTCGCTCACGATCGGCCCGCAAGCGGACGAACTCCCGCATGCTCAGACGCGAATCCACAATGCCCGCCAGCCGGAGCTCGCCGCGTGCGAGCAATTCCGCGATGCCATCCGGATCGTGCCAGCCCTCGCTTCGCAATCGCACCCGCTGCGCCAGGCGCGGATCGTTCGAATCGTACGGCACCAGGCGGACCTGCTCGTCGTCGAAATAAAACCGATCCTCGTTCGCGTAGCTATCCTCGGCATCGAACCGTAGAACCAGACGCACGTCGTCCTCCAGGAGCACGCGACCGCGACCTTCGTGATAGCGCTCGCCGGCGTTTGGCAAATTCAGAACGTCCTTAATTTTATATCGCAGAGCCTGGCGAAAGTCCGACTCGACCTCGTAGCTGCCTTCGATCCTGACGTTGACCAGCGTTTCGTCGCCGCCCGCGTCCCATTCGGCAAAGATCTCATGACCGTCGCGCAGGTAGCCGCGGCCGAGAGCCAGATATTTCTGCAGCTCGCTCATGCCGGTTTCAAAACTCGCGCGAAACTCTTGTGATTCGAACCGATCCGTCGCCGGTCGCTTTCGGATTCGCATCGCCCGAGAGATTTCGCCTGTCGAGATCGGAGATCTTCCGCCGGGAGTCGGCCTTGAGCCAGGCGATCTCGCGCGTCTGCGGCGAGTGCTGCCACTCTTCGGAAAATTGAAAGCGCTCCAGAAAATCTTTGATCTTCCACTGCGGCTGAACGACAGACGCGGCGAAACGCGTCGCGCGTTCGGCGCCGAAGAAGCGTTCAATCAAATATACGCCGAAGTCGGAATAAGCAATCGCGAGCGCGGACCGCAAGCCCGTTCGGCGATACGCCCGCCGCGCGAACTCGTCGATCTCGGGGTCGCCGCTGTCGGGCGGCATGCCGGCTGCATCGTCGGAGTCGGAGGGAGGGTCTGAAACCTGGCCGCTGCCTGGATCTGCCGAAATGAAATCTTCCAGCTCGGGACTGTTTCGCAGCCAGTCATAGAGCGTCGGCACGCGTCCGTCCAGGTCTTCGCGGCAGTGGGCCGCGGCGACGTCGCGCACGAGCACGGTTTCGCCCGCCGCGTTTTGAATGAAATCGCCGAAGAGCTGCATGGCCAGCTCAACGCCGTACAGATTGTGCAGGAGCAGGCGGTGCTTAATATGATAACAAAAGAGCTTTGAAGAATCGAGAAAGCCGTGAATCTCCGCGTAGTCCGCGGGGTCGCCGCCGAATTTGCGGGCGGAAAGCCGGCTGTGTTTCCAGACGTCCATGTGCGAGCACTCAGTTTGCCCGAAGGATCGAAGGCAACCAACTCTTACGCAACTAAAATTCTACGCCAGCCGGAGGACACCCGGCAATCACGATCGTCTGCGACTCATCGCGCCAGCTCGCCGGCCAGTTCGTCGGCGACCATCGCTTCCAGATCGGGAAAGAATTCCAGAAACTCCGCTTCAAATCCCGCGAACTCTTCGCGCAGATTTTTAACGGCGCGATCCATTTCTGGATTATATCGCGAACGTCGCGAGATGCCCCACAGCGCGCGTTCGATGCCGGATAGCTTCGAATAATTGTACAGCCAGTCGCCCTGGGTCATGTAGGGCAAAAAGCCCTGAATGCGTTTCGGCAAGAATTCGTAATGTTCTTTGAGCGTCGAGTAGACATCCCGTGCGAATTCGGGGAGCGGCCGGTCGTGATAACGATCCCAGTGAATCGCCAGGAAATGATCGTAGAAAACGTCGACGATCACCGGGGGCCACTTGCCGAATTCCGGTCGCAGCCGATCTTTGCTGGCTGTGACCACGTCGTGACTGTCGGTGAAAGCGTCGATCTTGCGATGCAGCAGAATTCCCCGCTGGATCGTCTCAGGATAGGTCGCGAAGGTTTTCCCGCGGACGGAATCGGCGATAAAATTGCCGACCATCAGGTGGTCGTCTTCACCGGACAGATAGATATGCGCCAGAAAGTTCATTACGGGTTCATTGCAAGGTCATTCGGAGCGCGTGGGCAGGGAGCGAAGCATTCATTAGTAAGAAAGCGGGCGGGCCCCGGGGCGTCGAGCCAGAATCATGGGACGCTGAAGGCAAAAGTACTGGATGCCCAGCCGGGGGTTTCGTATTCTTCCCCTGATGCTTGAAGAATACCTGCCCCTGGGAATTTATATGGTGGTCGCCGTGGCGCTCGGCGTCGGCGGACTGGCGCTGTCGGCCTTTCTGGGCCCGCGCCTGGTAAGCCGCGACAAATTCACGCCCTACGAATGCGGTCTGGATCAGTTGGACGATCCGCACCGGCCCTTTCCCGTAAAATTTTACGCGATCGCGCTGCTGTTCATGCTCTTCGACATCGAAACGATCTTTCTTTTACCCTGGGCGGTCGGCTATCTGGACTTCGGGGCGACGTCCCTGATCGCAGTGCTGCCCTTTCTGGCGATTGTCGCAATCGGCATGTGGTACGAGATTAAAATGAAGGTGCTGGAATGGGATTAAACTCCGGACGCAGTTTTGATTTTTCCACGACGAAGCTCGACACGGTCATCAACTTCGCGCGCTCTAAAAGCCTGTGGCCCATGCCCTTCGGTGTGGCCTGCTGCGCGATCGAGATGATGGCGTCGTATATGCCGAAGTACGATACCTCGCGTTTCGGCGCGGAGGTTCTGAAATTCTCGCCCCGCCAGTCGGATCTCTTAATCGTGAGCGGACGCATCTCGCTTAAGATGATGCCGGTGCTGACTCGCATCTGGGAACAGATGCCCGAACCGAAGTGGTGCATCTCGATGGGCGCCTGCGCGAGTACCGGCGGCGTCTTCAATACTTACACCCTCGTCCAGGGCGTGGATCAGTTTATTCCAGTCGACGCGTACATCCCCGGCTGCCCGCCGCGTCCGGAAGCCTTTATTGACGCACTCATGACGATCCAGGAAAAAGCGAAGAACGGCCAGGCTCGTTCGCACGAATATACGCAGATCGCGCCGGACGACGGAGCGAATCCGGCATGATCGTACATAAAAGCGAAAACCATGCGGCCGTGCGCGCGAAGGTGGTCGAGATCGCCGGCAGCGCGATCCTGACGGAACCAGTGGAAGACCGCAACGGCCTGCTTCTGGAAATTCGCGCAGCGGCCGTATTCGATTTTTTGCGTTCGATCCAGCAAGACCCGGCCCTGCGCTTCGAGTACTTCATCGACGTGACCGGCATCGACTATTCCGATTATTCGGAGCCGAAGCCGGAACGCTTCGGCCTGCACTACACCGTGCTTTCGCCGCTGACCGGATTGCGACTGCAGATCGGCACCTATCTGCCGGAATCGCACCCGCAGATTTCGTCGATTGCGCCGATTTTCGCGGGCGCGAACTGGTGCGAACGCGAAGTCTTCGACATGTACGGCATTCGTTTTTCCGGCCACCCGGATTTGAAGCGCATCCTCATGCCGGAAGATTTCGACGGCTATCCTCTGCGCAAAGACTATCCATTAAGAGGCCGCGGGGAACGGGCGAGCTTTCCGGTCTACGAGGCGACGCGCGGCCACGATCGAAATATATAAACGAAATATTTAAATCCAGTATTCGAACGCAGTATTTGAAGCGATTCTAATTTCACGACAGCACTATGTACGTATTCCAATCGGAAGTTATCGAAGAAGAGGACAGCACTCTGCACATGAACGTGGGGCCATCGCATCCGGCGACCCACGGCACGCTGCGCCTCAAGCTGGAAATCCAGGGCGAAAAGATTATCGCCTGCGAACAGGAAATCGGCTTTTTGCACACGGGCTTCGAGAAGCTCGGCGAATATCGTTCTTATAATCAGTTCGTAACGGTCACCGACCGCATGAACTATATCTCCCCGCTGAACAACAACATCGGCTACGCCCTGGCGGTCGAAGAGCTGCTGGACATCAAAGTTCCCCGCCGCTGCCGCCTGATTCGCATCATGCTGGCGGAACTTTCCCGCGTGGCCGACCACATGTTCAGCATGGGCGCCATGACCATGGACCTCGGCGCCTTCTCTTCTATATTGTGGGCCTTCGTCGAACGCGAAAAGCTGTACGACGTATTCGAAGCGGTGACCGGCACGCGTCTGACCACCAGCTATACCCGCGTCGGCGGCCTGGCTTTCGATTTGCCGGAGGGCATCGAGGAACGCGTCGCGACACTGACCGGCGAAATTCGCGAGACGATTCAGAAGTTCCGGGACTCCTTTCTCGAAAATCCGATCTTTATCAATCGCACAAAAGGCGTCGGCGTAATCACCCCCGAAGACGTCCGGCAGTACGGCATCACCGGTCCGATCGCCCGCGCCGCCGGAGTGCACTACGATCTGCGCCGCTTCCGTCCGTATCTGGACTACGAAGAATTCGACTTTCGCGTGCCGCTCTACAAAGAGGGCGACAGCTACGCCCGCTATGCGATTCGCATGGACGAAATGGACGAGAGTCTAAAAATCATCGATCAGGTCTTAGAAGTGCTCGAACCCGGCCCGATCAACTACGAAGATCAAAAGCACGTCCTGCCCGAAAAAGAGCAGGTCTATAATGACATGGAGTCGCTGATCCACCACTTCAAAGTGGTCATGCCCGGCGGCCAGCACGGCATTCAGCCGCCGAAGACTTCGCTGTATTCGGCGACCGAAGTGCCGAACGGCGAACTGGGTTTCTTCGTGGTATCCGACGGCGGCTCGGCGCCCTATCGCGTGCGCGTGCGTCCGCCTTCGTTTCACAACTATCAAATCTTCAGCAAGATCATCGAAGGTCACATGGTCGCCGACATGGTGACCATCCTGGGATCGTTTAACGTCATCGCCGGCGAACTGGATCGCTAAACTCGCAACAATGAATTCGACAACCGAAGAAAGAACTCTGCCGTCCGCCGCGCAGGCTGAAGCCGACGAGCTGCTGGCGGAATTTCCGAATAAGAAATCGGCCCTGCTGATGATCCTGCGCATCGTCGAACGCGAATTCGGCATGATCGACGACGGCGGTCTCGCTCTGGCCGCGAAGCTGTGCGAAGTCAGCCCGGCCCACGTGCTGGGCATGGCCAGTTTTTATACCCACTTCAAGCGCCCCTGGCACGGCAAACATCGCCTGATGGTTTGCGCTACGCTGATGTGCGCTCTGGGCGGCACGAAGCAGGCCCTCGAACAGATTCATCGCACGCTGGGTCTGCGGCCCGGCGAAATCACTCACGACGGCGTCTTCTCGCTCGAAAAAGTCGAGTGCCTGGCCGACTGCGATCGACCGCCGGCCATGCAGGTCAATTTCAAACACCACGTCAAAATGCACGGCGAAGCCCTGGACCGACTGCTGGCGGAACTGCTGGCGACTGAGAAGAAAACGCCGGCCGATTACGAAAACCAGACGCCGATCAAAATGAACGCGGCGATTCCGATCGTATCCGTCAAACAAGACATGTAGTTTTCGCCCGGCGAGGCTGACGAATGGACGCGGCTGTACACACGACCTATATCGCGGCGCTGGCTGTGATGCTCGTCGTGAACGCCGTGCTCGCCCTGCGCTCCCGCTCGACTCTGCCGCTTTTGTACAGCGGCGCCCTGATCGCGGTCGCGGCAATCGTCCTGCTCTCGACTCCGGCCCCCGCAGATCGGCATGTCATCGCCTTTAACTCCGACTCCATCGATAGCCGGCGACGGCTGATTGGTCTGGCGGGGTCCTGCGCGGCGATTTGCGCGGTGCTATTCTGGGACCGATTGCTGCTGCTGAAGATTCACGCCCCCCGCGGGCGCTACGGAGTCTTCGCTGTCGGCGGCGTGATTGCGCTCATCGGCGGGCTCATGTTCGTTCCCGGGATTCCATCCACCTGGCTCGAAGCGGCGCAGCAGTTCGCTTCCCTGGCGCTTTTGCCGACGATGGCCTGGACCGCGGGCGTGACTCTGCGAGCCGGCTTTCGCCCGGCGATCTATTCTACGATCGGCGTTTTGTTTTTCGTGGCGATGGCGAGCGTGTACGTCGCGCAAAATCGCGAGTGGTTGGAGCTTGCGCCGCAAATATTTTCGGGGCAGCTGCTGGCAGTCGGCTTTCTCGGAGAGTTTGTCTGCTTCGTTCTGTCTCTCGCCGGTCGCGCGACCGCCCTGGGCAATCCCGATAGCGCCGCCGCCGAAAGCGAAGGGATTCGCACCTATCGCACGCAGCTCGACACCCGACGCAAGTACGAACGCAGCACTCTGAATCACGTGAACACCGAGCGCTTGCAGCAGCGACTGGACCTCCTGATGCGCGAAGAACGGATTTACTGCGATGAGGATCTGAGCCTGGATCGCCTGGCCGAATTGTGCGAAATCAGCCGCCACGAACTTTCGGAATATCTAAACCATCGCCTGGGTCAGAATTTCAATCGATTCATTAACGACTATCGCGTGCACGAAGTTCAGGAGCGACTGCGGACGGAACCGGAGCGCTCCCTGCTGGACATCGCCTACTCGGCCGGATTCAATTCCAAGACGCGCTTCAATACTGAGTTCAAGCGCGTGACCGGCAAAACGCCCGGCGACTACCGCCGGCAAAGCGGTTAATCATCATCGTCCTGATCACGGTCGATAGCGTAAACTCCCAGAGCGCACAGAGCGGCATCGACGTCCCGGGCGGCCTGGCTCTGGCTTTCATTGGCGGCGTTGCTACAGGCGCGGACCGTCGCCAGGTAGATTGCCGCTTTCCCGTAGACCCCTTCAAAGAACCTGTCGTCGTCCACATGCACGCTACAGCGCCCGACCCCGACGAAAATCAGCGCCGCGACGACCGCCGCCTTGAGCGCTTTGATATTGCGATCGTATTTCATTAAGCCAGCATAGCCTGGCAACTTGCATAAATCGCCCCGAATGATCATCCGGAACTCCGGGAATCATTCGATAGACGGGAGATCATCCGGAACCCCGAAAACCGTCGCAGGATAGCAGCCGCCCCCGTACCGAATTCGTGGCAATTTCGCGACGAATTCACTATCTTCTAAGCGACGACGCGCGGCTTTTTCGGATTCTCTACCAAAAAAAGATTTACCCGCCGTCGTGGGCCCCTCACATCGTAAAGGGCCTGATCGTTTATGGATTCCACGCAAACTTTCGAACCTGTTCTCACCCGCTATATTCGCGAACCCAATTCGTGGACTCTCAAGCACTACGAAGCCCGGGGCGGTTACCGCCAGGCCCGCGCGGCGCTTGCGCAAAGTCCCGAAGACATCGTCAAGCTGGTCCTTGATTCCGGACTGCGCGGACGGGGCGGCGCCGGTTTTCCCACCGGACGCAAGTGGACCTTTCTGGCGAAAGGCACCGGCAAGCCGACCTACCTGGTAATCAACGGCGACGAATCCGAGCCGGGCACTTTTAAGGATCGCTACTTAGTGGAATTCGATCCGCACCAGCTGCTTGAAGGCATGATCATCGCCTCGCATGCGATCGGCTGTCATCACGCGTTTTGTTATTTGCGCGGTGAATTTTTCGAAGGTTACGATCGCCTGAAAGCGGCCCTCGATGAAATCAAAGCGAAAGGCTACGTCGGCGAAAAGATCTTCGGCTCCGACTTCGATCTAAAGATCACGCTCGTGCGCGGCGCAGGCGCGTATATCTGCGGCGAAGAGACCGGCATGCTTTCTTCGATCGAAGGCGATCGCGGCTATCCCAAGCTAAAGCCGCCCTTTCCCGCCGTATCGGGTCTCTTCGGCGCGCCGACCATCGTTAACAATGTCGAGACAATTTGTAATCTTCCGCATCTCGTAGAACACGGCGCCGACTGGTACAAACAATGGGGCACCGAAAAGAGCCCGGGCTTTAAGATCTTTTCCGTCTCGGGCCACGTCAAGCAGCCCGGCAACTACGAGGTGCCCCTGGGCACTCCGCTCATGACGATGATCGAAGAGTACGCGGGGGGAGTGATCGGCGGCAAAGGCATCAAGGCCGTCATTCCCGGCGGCTCAAGCACGCCGCTCTTAACCGGCGGCCGCATTCGCCAGGCGAATCTCGATTATGAATCGATCATGGAACTCGGCAGCTTTCTCGGCTCCGGCGGCATCACCGTACTCGATGAAGACACCGACATGGTCGACGCGCTCTGGAATCTAATGCGCTTTTATCATCACGAATCCTGCGGCCAATGTACTCCCTGCCGCGAAGGCACGGGCTGGCTGGAAAAGATTATCGAACGCGTCTTCGCTGGCGGCGCGAAAGGCGCGGATCTGGATCTCGTTTTAGAAATTACGAAAAATATGCGCGGCCGTACAATTTGCGCGCTGGCCGACGCCGCAGCAATGCCGGCCGCCAGCTATATCAGCGAATTTCGCCCTGAGTTCGAATCCAAGTCGAAGCATGACGCGGGCGGAACGACGGCTGAGACCGCCGGAGCGCCGGCCGGAGGAGTCAGCTGATGGCCGACCAGACCCAGACAAACGAAAATCGCACCGTTACGCTCAAAATCGACGGCGTCGAGTACACCGTGCCGGCGAGCTGGAGTTTGATCCAGGCCTGCCACAATCACGGCATCACCGTGCCGCACTATTGCTATCACGAAGATTTAAGCGTGGCCGGCAACTGCCGCATGTGCCTGGTGCAAATCGCCGGTATGCCCAAGCCGGTCATCGCCTGTGGAACCCCCGTCAACGAAGGCATGGAAGTCGATACGCTGTCGCCCGCGGTCGAACGCGAACGCGAAGCGATGATGGAATTTTTGTTGATCAATCATCCCCTCGATTGCCCCGAGTGCGATCAGGCCGGCGAATGCCGTTTACAGGATTATAGCTACGAATACGGCCGCGACCAGGGCCGCTTTCAAGAAGACAAAGTAATCCGCCGTAAGTCGACGCTGGGTCCCCACGTGAAGTACTGGGGATCGCGCTGCATCGTCTGCACGCGCTGCGTGCGCTTTACCGACGAAGTCTCCGGCACCGGCGAACTCTCCGTGGCGAACCGCGGCGACCACAGCGAAATTGTAGTCTTCCCCGGTCAGCCCCTCGATAATCCGCTTTCGATGAACACCGTCGACGTCTGTCCCGTGGGGGCCCTGGTTTCGTCGGACTTCCTGTATCGTTCGCGGGTCTGGGATATGTCTTCGAAAGATTCGATCTGCGCTTCGTGCAGCATCGGCTGCAATACGCGCGTCGACTCGGACAAGCAGAATCAAATCAAGCGCGTCAAGCCCCGTCGCAACAACGCCGTGAACAAAGAGTGGATGTGCGACTTCGGCCGCCTCGACTTCGAGTACGCCTATACCGACAAACGTTTGAATCTATGCAGGACCCGCGAAACGCCGGACGCTCGCTGGCGCGAGATGCCCTGGAACGCGGCTTTTAAGGTCATCGCCGAACGCATCTTCGATGAAGATACCGTCTATCTGGTCAGCTACTGGAATACGACTGAACTCTTCGAACGCGTCGCGGACGAACTGAATCAAGTATCGGGAGCGCGCATCGCCGGTTTCGGCAAAGCGCAGATCGACGATCAGGTCTTCCCCGGTTTTACGATCAGCGGCGACAAAAATCCGAACCGCACCGGCTTCGATGAAATCTTCGCCAACAGCGCCGTGAACTTAAGCGATCTGGCCGGCGAGTCCGATCGGATCAAGAACCTGGTGGTCGTTTCGAACGTGCCGGACTTCGCACTGACCGAAGAACTGCGCGCGATTCTCGATCGATCCGATCGTACGACCGTGCTGGATTTTTACGAAAGCGAATTCGTGCAGCATGCAAGCGTCGACCTGAGCGTGGCGACTCTGACCCATTTCGAAAAGGCCGGATCGTTCTTGAATCGCCAGGGAATGCGCCAGCACTTCAAGGCCGCCATCGAACCCGTTTCCTTCGGGCGCAGCACCATGGAAATCATCGATCGAGTGAAAGAACTCAAAGTGCCGGCGCGCCAGAGTTAAGACTCGCGCGAAGAAACTCAGAAAGACCGACGCATACGTATACAGACCAATTCAGTTTATGGAAATTCTGCTCGACTTAGTGATCAAAAGCGCCTTCGCCCTCGGGGTGATGCTGACCATCGTTCCGAATCTGGTGTGGATGGAACGCAAGGTCAGCGCGCGCATTCAGCGACGGGTCGGCCCGAACCGCATGGGCCCCGCGGGCCTGCTCCAGACCGCGATGGACGGCATCAAGCTGCTCTTTAAAGAACAGTTTCGCCCCGACGGCGCGGATCGCTGGATCTATCTGGCCGCCCCGATCATTACCTTTTTGCCGGGACTGATCGCCTTCGGTTTGATTCCGATGGGCGTATTTGTAGCCGCCGACGGCACCGCGACGCCGATCGTCGTGGCCAACGTCGACCTGGCCATCATCGTCATCTTCGCGATTTCTTCGATCGCTTCATATGGCGTCGCCTACGCCGGCTGGTCTTCGGGCAATCAGTACGCGATGCTCGGCGGCATTCGCGCCTGCGCTCAGCTGGTCAGCTATGAAATCGTACTGGGCCTGGCGGTGGTCGCGACTGTCATGATGACCGGCTCGTTTAATCTGGTCGACATCGTGCACGATCAAACGGGATGGCTGGCCGGCGCGAGTTTCCTGCCCGCCTGGAATATTTTTTTACAGCCGCTAACTTTCGTTTTATTTTTGATCGCGGGCTTCGCTGAGACCAATCGCGCTCCGTTTGACCTGGCCGAAGCCGAGCAGGAGCTGGTCGGCGGTTACCACACCGAGTACAGCGGCATTCGCTTCGGCTGGTTTATGTTCGGCGAGTACGCCGCCCTCTGGACCATGTGTTCGATGATCGTCGCCATCTTTCTGGGCGGCTGGACTCTGCCGGGCGTCACTCTGCCCGTCGGAATCTGGGGCGCCCTGCTCGGCGTTGGAATTCACAGCGCCAAAGTCATTCTGCTGATCTTCTTTTTCATGTGGGTGCGCTGGACCATGCCCCGGGTGCGCTGGGACCAGTTGATGGGCCTCGGCTGGAATAAGCTGATTCCCCTCGGCGTCGCGAATATCTTTCTTACGATTCTAATTATCGAGTGGTTTTTCCCGGGGAGCGGAACGAAGGCCGCGCTGCTGAAATGATCGCAGGACCGCGGCGATCAACAGAACATTTCGGACGAATACTATGAGCACGAACGCACAATCAAAGCGATCTTTCATGCACTACCTCTTCGCGATGTTTCGCGGATTGCGCATCTCCCTGGCGCAGTTTTTGCGCAAACCAGTGACCGTCCAGTACCCGGAAGTTAAAGCCGAGATCAATCCCCGCTTTCGCGGCGAACATCGCCTGACGAGCGACGAACACGGCCATATGAAGTGCGTGGCCTGCTTTATGTGCGCCACCGCCTGCCCGGCCGAGTGCATTCACATCGTAGCGGAAGCGGCGCCGGAAGACTGGGGCGATCGCGATAAGATCCCAAAAGTCTTTGACATCGACATGCTGCGCTGCATCTACTGCGGTTATTGCGTTGAAGCGTGTCCGAAAGAAGCGATTGAAATGACGAACAAGATTCCGCGAGTCTATGACAATCGCGAAGACTTCATCTACGACATGCAGAAGCTGTTGAAAAACTAAGGCGCGAACGGAGTAACACTTAGAAATCATGGGAGGCTTCACCGACGCCCTGTTCGTCATTCTATCCGGCACGCTGGTATTTCTATCGATCGCCGTCGTGGTCATGCGCAATCCCGTGCGCGCGACTTTCCTGCTGATCTTTTCGTTCGTGCCGACCGCCGGCCTCTACATCATCTTGCACGCGCCCTTCGTCAGCGTGCTGCAAATTCTGGTCTATAGCGGCGCCATCCTCGTCCTCTTCACCTTCGTGGTGATGATGATCAATCCGGCACCCTTTGTTTCGGAAGAAGAAGCCAAACGCGAAAAAGCGACGGGTCTGCAGAAATCGGTGATGGGCATCGTCGCGATCGCCGCCACCGCGCTTACGATTTCATTCGTCAACACCACGATTACAGACGCCGGACACGGCCCCGAAAAAACCGACGCCTTCGCCGCCCAAATGGATCCGGACTTCGGCTCGATCGCTTCGATCGGCGAGCTCTTGTTCAAGGATCCCTTAAACAGCCCGTACTTTTTATCGTTTCAGCTGATGGCCTTTTTGATTCTCGCGGGCATCGTCGCCGCCGTGAATCTGTCGCGCGGTCCTCGTCTCAATAATAAATGATCTACTTCACACTACAGAATACTCTGCTGGTTTCGCTGATATTAGTCGGCGTGGGCCTGTACGGTCTATTGACCCGCCGCAATCTGGTGATGGTCATGCTGTGCGTCGAAATCATGCTGAACGGCGTGAATCTGACGCTGGTGGCCTTTAACTATTTCCTGTGGAACGGCACTGAAGCCGGCCACTTTTTGTACATGTTATCGATCGGCATCGCCGCGGTCGAGGCGGCGGTCGGTCTGTCGCTCTTGATTCTGATTTTCAAAAACTACGGCAAGATTACCACTCAGGAAATCGCCAGGCTCGGTGAAAAACGATGACGGCGGATCTGCTGTTAGTTCTCGCAATCGCCGCGCCCGCAAGCGTCGCAGTCGTGCTGGGCGTCTTCGGCCGCCGGCTGCCGTACGCCGCCCAGGGCGGTCTCGCCGTGCTCGGAACATTCACGGCCTTCGCCGCGATTCTCGCGCTGACTCTCGGCCTCGATTCCCTGCTGGGCTTTGCGCCCGTCGCCTGGTACGGCGGCGATTGGATTCTGACCGAAGATCTGCAGGCCGCCATCGTGCTGTACTTCGACAGCCTTTCGCTTTTGATGTCGCTGCTCGTAACCGGCTTCGGCGGCGCGATCGTGCTGTACTCCGTTCAGTACATGGATCACGAAGAAGATACTTCGCGTTTCTTCGCGAGCATCTCGCTCTTTATCGCCGCGATGATGCTCTTAGTTCTCGGCGAAAACCTGTTCTTATTATTCATCGGCTGGGAAGGCGTGGGCCTGGCCAGCTATCTTTTGATCGGCCACTACTGGAAGACCGACTTCGCGCCGCCGGCGGCCATGCGCGCCTTCTTTGTGAACCGCGTGGGCGATATGTTTTTCATGATCGGCGTCTTTCTTTTGTTCCAGGCGACCGGTACGGTTTCCCTGCCGGCGATGGCCCGCGAGTTTCAGCTGGTGGGCGACCTGGCCAATTCTGCGCGCGCCGTCGATCCCGATCTCTTGCAATGGGCCGCGCTCTTTTTACTCGGCGGAATTTTCGGCAAGTCGGCCCAGGTGCCGCTGCACGTCTGGCTGCCGGACGCCATGGCCGGCCCGACGCCCGTCAGCGCCCTGATTCACGCGGCGACGATGGTGACCTCCGGCATCTATTTGATGACGCGTCTGGACTGGCTCTACGCTCTCGCTCCGGCGGCGATGCAGGTCGTGTTTTACGCGTCGCTTGCGACCCTTTTGATCGGCAGCACGCTGGCGTGTTTGCAGAGCGATATTAAAAAAGTCCTCGCGTACTCAACTCTTGCCCATCTCGCATTGATGTTTCTGGCCGTGTCGGCCGGCGACTCTCCGGCGGGGATGATGCATCTCTTCGGGCACGCGTCGTTTAAGGCCCTCTTGTTTTTAGCGGCCGGCAGCGTAATTTATTTTCAACATCACGAACAGGATCTAGGTCGTCTGCGCGGCGTGCTAAAACATATGCCGATAACGCGGGCCGCTTTCTGGGTCGGCGCGATCGGCGCGGCCGGCTTTTTGCCTTTCGCTTCCGCTTCGTTCTTTTCAAAAGATCTCGTCATGCACGCCATTCAAAGCGGCCACGGCGCCGGCGCCTACTGGCTGGTCTTTTTAGCCGAGCTGCTGGGCGTCGTGTATATGTTTCGCCTGCTGGGCTATCTGGAAAGTTCAGCGGCTCCGGCTGCCGCGAACTCTGCTCCGGCGGCCTCCGGGTCGTCTACATCGAATGCGGCCGGCGGCGGCGATCACAGCCTGCACAGTCCCGCCCCCGAAAGCGGCTGGATCATTCGCGGCGTGCTGCTCGCCCTAACGATCTTCGCGCCGATCTTTGGCTGGCTGTCGGCCTCCCCGGGATTCGGCGGTTCGGGTATGCTGTACGCGCTGATCGCCAAAACATCGACCATGCCTGAACCGGCGCTGTTTTCGATCGCTAAAAACGTGAGCTCCGGCCTGGTGATTGCGGGCCTCGTCTTCTGGCTGTATCGCAAGAGCGGCAGCCGACCGGAAGTCGAAAGCAAGCTCGCTCAGCTCTCACCTGTGCAACGCAATTATTTCTTCGACGACGCCTATCGTTCGGTAATTCTTCGACCTCTGGAACTGCTGGCCCGCCTCGGGTACGGCGTGCTTGAGGGCCCCTTGTTTACCGGAATGCTGCGCCAGACCGGCGCCTATTTTCAACACGCGGCCCGGGGCCTGCGGGTGCTGCAGTCCGGTTCGGTGAATCAATACGCTCTGTTTTTTATGGTGCTGCTGACGGCGATACTGGGAGTTCTGGGAGCGGTCTGGTTGCAATGATATCCTGGATTTTTATACCATTCGGCCTGATCGCCTTATCCATCGCCGCCCAGGCGCTGATGATCGCGGACGCGCCGCGCCGCGCCCGAGTCTGGCTCCTGTTTCAGTTCGCCATCGGCGCGAGCCTGACCGTCGCCGGCGGAAGCGCCGTGCTCTTCGGCGGCGAAACGATTTTCGCTACAGGCCCTGCCATGCGCTTCATCGCAAGCGGAATGAGCTTCGCGCCTTCGCTCTATCTTGACGCGCGCAACGGACTGTTGTTGCTGATGCTCGGCCTGACGCTGCCCCTCGTATTTTTCTGGCTGCGCGGAAGCTTCGCCGAAGCCGGCACATCCTACTTTATTCCGGCAGATCTTTTAACTCTGGGACTGGTCGGCGCATTTCTCGCCGATTCCCTGGTGCTGTTCTACGTCTTCTTTGAGATTTCGCTGATCGGTTCTTATTTCTGGATCGGTCTGCACAGCGACGAAGATCGCGCCGATCAAAACGATTCGGGCGCGCTAACCCGCTTTCTGTTATTCACGCTGCTCGGCAGTCTGGCCATGCTGGTTTCGATCGGCGCGATTATGGCCGGCAGCGGCGGCGACGCGCGCATCAGCAACCTGCCGACGCTCGTTGCGGGGCTTTCGCCGGAGCTGCGTTTCTGGACCGGCGCCGGATTTTTCCTGGCCTTCGCGATCAAGGCGCCGCTCTTTTTGTTTCACGGCTGGATGCGCGAAACCTATCGCGCGGCGCCCACGGCGGCCCGGGCCGTGCTTTCGGCCGGCATGTCGAAGCTGGGCGCCTACGGTTTCCTGATGATTCTGGTGCCGGCTTATATTCAGGACCTGGCCGCGATCGGCGGAATGTTACAGGTGCTCGCGGTAGCCGGCGTGGTCTACGGCGCGATGATGTGTCTGGGCGTAAAAAGCTTTCGCGATGTTTTGATTTTCTCGTCTCTAACGCACCTGAGCCTGATCGCCCTGGGTATTTTTTCGGCTATCACCGAGCAGGGTCTGGCCGCATCCCCCATCCAGGCCGCTCTCTTTCAAATGTTTAATCACGGTATGTTAATGGGCGCGCTCTTCGCGCTCGAAGGCCGCATCGCCCGCAACGGCGGCAGCGAGTACGATTTCGGCGGACTCCAGGCGCGCGTTCCGCGTTTGAGCGCGATTCTGCTGCTGACGATCTTCGTCGCGATTTCTTTACCGGGCACGGGCAGCTTCGCCGCGGAATTGCTGATCCTCTTCGGAGCCTATCGCCATTCGCTGCCCGCCTGTTTGATCGCGCTGTTCGGACTGCTGGTCGCCGCCGCGGCGCTCGTGCGGGTGTATCACCGTAATTTCCTGGGAGCGGAACGCGGCGAAACCGCCATGATCGCGCCGGACTTGAGCTACGGAGAAACGGCGGTCGGTTTGCTGTGCGGCGCTCTCTGGATCGCGACGGGTTTGTATCCGATGCTGATTCTGGGACCGCTCAAGAACGTGGCGACGGCCGGACTCTGATTGAGATTCCTCTAGATTTTATATTACCAGAGCACACATGAAGTCGTACTTAATGACAATGATTCCGCTGATCGCCGGCATTCTGATCGTGCTGGTCGTCTCGGCCCTGGGCGCTGATCGAGCGGATCCTGCGAGTCGGAAACTGCAGCAGCCGCGCCGGGATCGCATTAGTCTGTGGGTTTCGATTATAGCGCTGCTCCTGCCGGCGATCCTGATGATCACCATGATTCCAGGCACGCGCCTCTTCGGCGGCTCGCTGCTGGTTACCGAAAGCGCGCGTTATTTCGCGCTGGTCTATCTGCTCTTAACCGCTTTAATTCTATTGTTAACGCACGGATATTTCGCGAGAATCCTGGTCAACGGCACTGACTGGCGCCTGATCGTGCTGTGTATGTCCCTCGGGGCGCTGCATTTGTTTTTCGCCAACGATCTGCCGACGATGTTCGTCGCCTTTCAGCTGGTATCTATTCCGACCTACGCTCTGGTCGGTTTCACCCGCATCGACCGCCGCTCGAACGAAGCGGGCATGAAATATTTGATTCTGGGTTTGATGAGCGGCGCACTGATGCTGCTCGGCATTTCGTTTATGTACGGCGCGACCGGCGAAATCAATCTGTCCGCCATCCGCGACGCCTTGCTGGTGCCCTTCGATCAGGAAACCCGGACGCAGGACGGCGTGAATTCGCTGCGAGGCCTTGGTCTCGCCGCCATGATCTTAATTCTCGTCGGATTGTTCTTTAAAACGGCGACGGCTCCCTTTCATTCTTACCTGCTCGACGTATACCACGGGTCCAGCTTCGCGGCGACGGCGATCGTGGCCGTGCCG
This sequence comes from bacterium, assembly GCA_024742665.1. Classification (GTDB taxonomy): domain Bacteria; phylum Spirochaetota; class Leptospiria; order Leptospirales; family Leptonemataceae; genus JANSYA01. Next base: position 335,130 of record JANSYA010000005.1, on the reverse strand, counting down.
GCGAAGGTCGCCTATTTCGCGCTGCTCGCGAAGTTGTTGCACGGACCCTTCCTGGAATTTACAGAAGTCTGGAAGCCCCTGATCGCGGCGGGCGCCGTGCTGTCGTTCGCCTTCGGCGGCATGCAGGGACTCGCCCAAACGAATCTCAAGCGCATTCTGGCCTGCTCTTCGGTGATCAACACCGGCTTTATCATTCTCGCCATCGCCTTCGCGCCGCCGGCCGTCGTATGGTTCTATCTGTTTTCGTATGGATTGATGACCATCGCGCTCCTGGGTTTCTGGATGCAGCTCGGCTACCGCTACGCGGATATGGATACGGCCGCGGATCTGAGCGGCCTCGGACGCCGCGATCCCCTGACGGCGATCGGCTTGACCGTCGCGCTGCTGAGTCTCGCGGGCATTCCCCTGACGGCCGGCTTCATTGCGAAATTCTCGGTGATTCTCGGAGTCTTTCAGGGCGCCGCAAGCGAAGCGAATTTCGCAAATATCGTGACGACGCTGGGCGTGCTCGGCTCCGTGCTGGCCGCCTATTTTTATTTCGGACTGATCCGTTCGATCTGGTTTCGCCGCGAAGCCCCGGTCGTGCCCGCCGCCGCCGGCCCGCAAGATCGCCGCTGGAACTTCGCCTTAGTCGCCTGGCTGGCGGTCGTGCTGCTCGCTATTCTGGGTCTGTATCCGTTTCCACTGCTGCGTTAATGAGCTATGCCCCGCTTCCCGGTCGTAATCTGTCGGGCCCTCCTGGCGGGCCTGCTGCTGATCGGCGGGCTCTTTTGTTCCCCGGCTCCCGAACCGAATCCTGAAGTCGAAGAATCGAGTCCGCGAGCGCTCGAGAGCAAACTCTGGTCCTATCGCTGGGGGCAGTCTCCAGCGGATCCCGAAGCTCCCGACGGATTGCTCTGGGCTCGCACGACCCGCGAAGTGCCCGGCTGGCAGTCCGCAGGCGAACCTTTCGTAATTCAAAAATCGATCGGCGACAGCCAGCTCTGGCTGCGCTTACGCATCCCCGACGAACCGCGCTGGGTCGATCCGACGCTCTTTTTCGAAAACATCAGCGGCATCTTCATCATGTACTACGAAGACCGGATACTCTATAGCCGGGGCGACATGCAGACGCAAACCGACGATCTCCGGTCGCCGCGTAAAAAAATGTTCCGCCTGGGACCGCTATCGGACAGCGGGGCGCCGCGTTATCTGATCATGCGCTTTTACGCCAGCCCGGAGGTCGAAATCGAAATCGACCTTTCCGACGGCGACACCTGGCTGGGCGATCGCTACGATTTGCTGATGATGGTGCTGCGGCGCGAGATCATTGCGCTGATTCTCGGCAGCATGTTTATGGTGATCGGCGTGGTCGCCCTGGGGGCCTATCTCCGGCGCGGACGAGAGCCGGGCTCTAAGCTTTATTTGAGTTTCAGCTTGTTCACTTTGTTTTCCGGAGTGAGTACTGTAAACGATCTGAATCTCGCGCATCTACTGATTACCATGTCGCCGCTTTTCTGGGATTGGAGCGGAATGCTGGCGACGATTCTAATCCCGGTCGGCATCCTTTCGTTCTATGAACAGGTCTTCGGACCCGGTTACAAAAACTGCATTCGCCGCCTGTGGCAGTTTCACATCGTGCTGGGCGCCGCTCTCGTAGTGACCGTACTTTTGTTTTACGCGCGTTATTCCGCGACGCTGCCGGCCCTGGTCGTCGCCATCCAGATGATTATTTTGACTTTCTGGATTTCAATCGGCCTGATGCTCGTGATCCTGACGATCACGACTTTCTCCTCGGCTCTGCGCGGCAACGTCCAGGCGAAACTATTTTTCGCCGGTACGCTGATCATTTCTATATCGGCCGTTCCGGATTTTATTTCCGGTTTCGCCGAGATCGACAGCGCCGAATCCGAATCCTACTATCACTGGGGGCTTTTGATCTTCATGGCTTTGCTGCTGTACATCGCCGAACAGCACTTCGAAGACACGCGGGTCAATCTGGCGGCGGTGCGCGCAAATTACGAACGCACGCGCCGGGAGCTGGCCAGCGCGAAGCTGAAGTCTTTGCAAGAGCGCATGAGTCCGCACTTTCTCTTTAACAGCCTCAATACAATTCACGCGATGCTAACAGTCGACCCGCCCGCCGCGGACCGCGCGCTGATCTCCCTGGCCGACAACTATCGTTTTTTAACCGAACAGCACGACCGGCCGCTCGTGCCTTTCGACGAAGAGTGGCGCTTTCTGGAAAATTATCTGGAGCTGAGTCGGCTGCGCTTTCGCGACACGATCGACATCAGGCTGGAGCGCGAAGGCGATTTTCAAAGCGTGCAGGTGCCGCCGCTGATCTTCCAACCCATCGTAGAAAATTCGATCCAGCACGGACTGCGAGCGCGCTCCGGCACGGGTTATCTTCAGGTGCGGGCGCGGCGCGTGGGCCGCTGGATCAGCGTAGAGTTTCGCGACGACGGCGCCGGGCTGCCCGCGAATTCGCCCGTGAATCAGCCGGAGTACGCTGGAACGATCGGCAATATTCGTTCGCGCCTGCGCTATTATTACGCGGGCTCGGCGCTGATCCTCAAAAATAACGCAGACGGAACGGGCGTGCGAGCGCTGCTATGCTTTCGCGACCCGAATCTCAGTCGGCTCGACGTGGCCGACCGCGATGCCGAAAGCGAAGCGCAATCATTCTGATGAAAACCTATAGCGTACTGATCGTAGAAGACGAATATCCGGCCCGGGAGCTGTTAATCCAGTATCTGATGACGCGGCCCGAACTCCAGTTGAAGGGCATGGCCCGGGACGGCGCCGAAGCGGCCGAGGCGATGACGGCCGGCGAATTCGACATCGTCTTTCTGGATATTAATTTGCCGGTGCAGTCCGGGCTCGCCGCGCTGGAAAATGTCGGCAGCCAGGGTGAAGCGGCGCGCCAACCGCACGTGATCTTCACGACCGCGTACAAAGAGCACGCTCTGGCCGCCTTCGACCACCAGGCGATCGACTATCTGCTGAAACCCTTTACGCTTGAGCGTTTCCAGCAGGCCGTCGACCGCGCGCTCGTATTTTTGAAATCCGGCGAAAGCGACGAGTCGCCGCTGAAGCGCCACGGAATCTTCGTCAGCGAAAACGATCGGCACTGTTTCGTACCATACGAAAAGATTTTGTATCTGTCGTCCCACGGCAAACAGACCGTCGTACATACGCCGGGTGTCGATTTTCGCACGCCGCGCCTGCTGAAGAAAATGGAAAGCGTCCTGCCGGAAACATCTTTCGCGCGCATTCACAAGCAGTTCATCGTCAACGTATTCCAGATTGATCGTCTGGAATATTTCATGAACGGCAGCTATATGTTACACCTGAAAGACGACGACGAAAGCCTGCCGGTCAGCCGGACGTACGCGCCGAAGCTCAAAGAACGTTTCGGACTCTAATAGCCTGCCAATCAGCCCGCGAATCCCGCGCGGGAAATACCCGGCTGGTGCGTTTGATTCCTCCGGAACGACGCTTCATACCCTGTCCGTGGACGCGACTTTCGCCGCGTGCTACAAACTCCTTCGTCAGCACAGGGGGCTTGAACCCCCACGCTGACCTGTGAGTTTGTCAATGAGACAATCGTGTTTGATATGGATCACTGCGGCGGAGTCGCGAAAGACGAAAGTCATTCGCGCTCCGCTGGATTTTTTACGCCTTATAGCCGGCCTCGCACTCTGCTTCGCGGCATCCTGCGCCAGCGCAAGCGGCGGTTTTTCCGTTTCGAATGTGCCGATGGAATCGCGCCGCTTCGAAGTCGTCGCTCCGGGCGAAGAAGCCACGCTCAGCTGGTGGAGTCTGGATCTCGGAATCCTCGGTCTGCCGCTCTCCGATCCGCCCGTCGCGCGCGCCGAACAGCTGCTGCTTTCGCGGACTGACGGCGACGCTTTGATCAATCTGCGGTACTGGAACGACCGATCCGTATTCCTGCTATTCGTAAATCGTCAGCGATTTCACCTTAAGGCCGACGTTGTTCGTTTTACCGACGACGGTGGACGCAGATAGTGCGGGGCTCGCTTTCATTTATAGTTCTGCGCGGTGCAGCGTCCTCATCAATGGGCTTCGCGCTGCTGCTCGCCTGCGCCGCGTGCGTGCCTGGCGGCATCGTAACGAAAGGCGGCGTGAGCGGCCAGGCCGCGATCTATCCGGCGATTACGCGCACCCGCGGCGCCGACTACGATATCCTCTGCTTCGATCAGACTGAAGCCAAACGGCGCGAAGCTCTGGACGAACAGGAACGCCGCAGCCTGGGACCGCCGGTGCGATTAACGCCGGCCGAAAACTATCGGGGCGGCTGCGAAGTGGAAGGCGAATCATCGGTCTTTCTATTGTTCAATATCTGGCCGGCCACCCGTCCTCTCGACGTGGAATACGCAATCTCCACGGCGGTGCAGCGGCTCGAAGGCGATACGATGATTCGCATTCACGCGTGGCACGAAACGCACTACTATTCTTTGCTCGGTCGCGCCCGGGTCTTTAAGGTCCGCGGCGACGTCATTCGCTATCGAGCCGACCGGAGCGCAGGCCGATGAGCATCGCGCGATTCTTTCAGGCGCAGGCGGCGTACCTGTTATGGCCATTGATTCTAATGACGCTGCTGCTTGCCTGTCGCTCCGACGAAGCGGCGATGGACTTAAACGACGCCTACAGCGAAATCGGCGCGGCGATCAACTTCAAAGCGCAGGAGTGCGGTACTATGCCCGCCTATCCGCTGATCTTACCGGGCAAACCCACGGAGTACGGCGTGCGTCTCTGCGGACTCTTGATTCTGGGCGAGAGCTGTCCCTTTCAAAACTATCCACTCTTCTGTTTGGAAATCTATTCGGAGCAGTGCGATTTTTGCGACGTTCCAGGGCTGGATCCATGATGCGTTCCCCGCTGAGAAACACTCCACGCACGCAATTGAGCCGGATCTTCGCCGGACTGCTGTGCTGCGCCTTCGCGACGCAACTGGCGGCGCAGGCCGAAGATTTGCCGGCGACCGTCCAGGTGATCGATCCGGCGACGAATCGTCCGGTGCCGGACGCCTCGCTGATCTTAATCGAAACGCGTAAAAAATATTTCACCGACGCCCGGGGCGAAGCGCGCATCGTCGTGCCGGCGACCGGCAACTATACGCTGCGCGTGATATTGAGCGACGGCCGCATCTTTCAGCCGCGGGTCGCGGTTCAAAGCGCCGGCCAGCGGCTGACGGTTTACGCCGGAGATCGGCCCGACGATTCTGGAGACGATGACAGCGGCATCCAGGTCAGCGGGCGGCGCGGCGAACAAAAGCTGTCGCGCCATCGCGTGCGCCTGGATGAAATCAAACGCATTCCCGGCCAGTTCGGCGAAGCCCTGCGCGGCATTGAGTCGCTGCCGGGCGTCAGCGCGCCGCCCTTCGGCGACGGCGAGATCTCGATTCGCGGCGCAAACGAAGGCGACAATACCTATCTCGTCGACGATTTACCGATCGGCTATCCTTTTCATTTCTTGCCGACGAACTCGGTATTACATAACGATCTCATCAGCACGATCGATATCTACACCGGCGCCTATCCCGCGAACTTCGGAGACGCGACGGGCGGCATTATCGCCATCTCGACGATTGACGAGGTCGAGCGTTTCGGCGGCAACGCTTCGTTTTCTCTGTGGTCCGCGAACGCCCTGTTTAAGGCGCCGATTGGAAGCGTGAGTCCAGGCGAAGCGACTTCGCAAGCCTTCGGCGATTCTTCGGGCGTGGGCCAGGCCGACGGCGAATTCGACGGAGGCGAGGCGAGCGAAAACGCTGAAGGCTCTTCGAAGGAGGCCGGAAGCGCATCCTCGTCCGGGCCGGCGGGTTACTGGATCGGCGCGGCGCGGGGATCGTACCTCGATAAGACTCTCGCAAGTCTCGCTCAGGACGGCGTGCGACTGCCGGTCTACTGGGACGCACAATTCAAGGCGAAGTATCGCCTGAATCCCCGGCATACGATCTACGGCTACGCCCTGGCGGCGAAAGATACCTTTGGCGCCGAGATCCAGGACACACCGGAATACGATCCCACAAAAGACGTCGATCCGGTCTTCGTCGGCGGGCGCATCGCTCTCGATCGCGCCTTCCATACGGAAGCCCTGCGCTATATCTACCAGCCCGGCTCGAAACTTCAGGCGCGGGTGACGGCGCTGTACCACGAAAACATAACTTTCATCGACGGTAAGCTTGGCGATTTAGAACTGCGCCAGGAACTGCAGGACGGCTACGTATCCGGCCGCGCCGACATCGACTGGGACATCGTACGCGATCACGTTTTGTTACAGGTCGGCGGCGAACTGCGCTCGTTCCAGTATCGCAACAACGGCCGCACCGCGCGCCAGACCGATCCCGCCGATGAAAACCCCGACCTCTTCGCGAACCCGCCTGATTTCGTGACCATACCGGTCCGGGATTCGTTTCGCGCTCAGTACAACAGCGGCTTCGCCATGCTGGTGCTCTCGGGATGGGGCCTGGAATTCAAACCAGGCGCGCGCGTCGAACACTTTCAGGCTACGAATCAAAGCGTCGTCGATCCGCGCGGCACGCTTTCGTACACGCTGCCGGTAAAAGTCTTCGGCGGACAAACGACGCTGCTCGGCGGGGCGGGCGTCTTTCATCGCCTGCCGGATCGAAATCAGTTTTCGCCGTCCTCCGGCAATCCCGACCTGAAATTCGAACGCGCCGAACACTACGCGGGCGGCGTGCAGTACGAACGCCAGAACTGGCTGATCAAAGTCGAAGCCTTTCGGCACTATTTCAGCGATCTGGTCGTGAACGACAGCTATATCACGGCTCCCTGGCGCGAAAACCAGGATCCCTTCGATCGCTATAAAGAACCGATTCTCTACAACGATCCGCTGGCGTATTCCAACGACGGCACGGGCTTTTCCGAAGGCTATGAGATCTATTTGAAAAAATCGAAGCCGCCGCAGCGCAACGGCTGGTTCGGCTGGCTTTCCTATACCTGGTCGCGAAGCATTCGCAACGACCATCAGCATATCATCACCGAAGAAGAGAAACTCCTGCTGCGTACGGCCGACGAAACCCGCATCGCGCTACAGTACGACAATACGAAAGACGTCTACGCCGATTTCGATCGCACGCATATTATCAATCTGGTCTTCGGCTACAAACTCAGCCCCGAATGGCAGCTCGGAGCGCGGTGGCGCTATCAAACCGCGTCGCCCTATACGAAGATCACGGGCGACGACGGCGGACAACAGTTCAATCGCGGCCGACGCATCTTCGATCCGAAGTTTTCGGATCTGAAAAACTCGGAGCGCCTGAAACCCTTTCATCGTCTGGATATTCGCATCGACCGCTTCTTTAACTACGAGTGGGGCTACGGCAATTTCTACTTCGAGATGCTGAACGTCTATCTGCGTCGCAACGAAGACGACGTGCAGTGGGATTCGAAGCGGCCCTTCTCGGCCACCAATCCGGAAACCGTGTACGACTTTCTGTTACTGGAACAAAAGTCCGGCGATAAAAAATACATTCTGCCGTTTTTCAACATCGGCATTGAGATGAAATTCTGATGATCGATCCATTCAGCCGACAGCTACTCAAAACATTTCGCGTATCGCGCGTCGTGCGAATTTTCGCGGCGTCGATCGCGCTCATGGCCCTGCTGATGAATACTACGGCCTGCGATTCGCGAGCCGGGGAAAGCGACGCCGAATCCGATCGCAATTCGTTGATTGTGCTCTCTTCTCTAATCGCCGGCCAGGCGGATTTCGAGGCGGCCTGCCGCCGTTCGGTCGCGGCCGGATTCGCCTGCGCCGAAAACACCGGCATCGGCGTGAGCCTCGCCCGGGCGAGCTACGCCGGGTTCCTGGAGCTGAGCCTGGGGCTCGCCGCCGCTCCGACCACGGCTTCCGAAGGCGAGACCTGCTCGGATCTCTACGCGTCGCCCATCCTAACTCGCGCGACCGGCGCGACGCGCGTCTGCTATTTCAACTGCGAAGCGAATTTCTGGAACACGGCTCTGGCGGCGAATCCGACCGCCTGCAACGCAATCGATTATGCGACCCTCGCGACTCGCGCCCCCGCCGAAATCACGGGATGTTTTGACGCCTGCGTTCGCGACACTGCACGATTTTATTATTGAAACCCCGCCCATGACCGCCTTTGTTGTCTGTAACAATCAACACAGGCGGACTTATGATAGATTATCAGGTTTATAAATTCATTCACCTCGCAGGGATCCTGATGGTGTTCTTCTCCCTGGGCGGCGTCGTTATGCACGTCGCAAACGGCGGATCCCGCGACAACGCCTTTCGCAAAGTCGCTGCGATCACCCACGGCATCGGCCTGGTGCTGGTCCTCGTCGCCGGCTTCGGCATGCTCGCGCGCCTGGGCATCCACTGGCCCTGGCCGGGCTGGGTCGCGGCGAAATTCGTGCTGTGGATTATCTTCGGCGCGGCGCTCTTTATGATCTACCGCTTCGCGCATCACGCGCGACTGCTGTGGTGGATTCTGCTGGCTCTCGCGATCCTCACGGTTTATATCGTGATGTTCAAACCCTTCTGATACTCTCCGGGAGTTCCTGAAGAACTCCGCGTATCGTTATAGCGCGACGCGGCGTCAGCCTTCCGATTTGGAACGGCCGCCTCCGCGTCGGGCTCCCCCGCGACTTTTCGAACGCGCTCCCGAACTCGACGTATTCGAGCGCTTTTGATTGCCGCCACCCTGCTTCTGACGATTGCCGGAATTCCTGGAACTTCCGGCGCTGTTTGCGTTGCCCGCGCTTCTGGAGTTTCCTCCGGAGGACGTGCGATTCCCGCCACTGGCAGAGCGACTGTTGCCGCCCGACGCAGCGCGATTGCCGCCGCTCGCGGACCGACTGTTGCCGCCTCCGGAGCGGCTATTGCCGCCACTTGCAGAACGACTGTTGCCGTTCCCGGAGCCGGCTGCGTGATGACGATTGCCGGATGCTCCCCCGTTCGCCCGGCGACGATTGCCGCCCGCGCCGCCTTTGCCGCCGCGGCCCGCGGCCTGCGTGATCGTGACGCCTGGATCGAGCATATCGGCGTCGTACGCCGCCTGCTGCTGTCGATTGCCGTTGCCGCCGCCCGCTCCGCCGCGACGCCGACTGTTGTTCTGACCGCGCGTCCCGGAACGCGGGCGAAAGGGCGCTTTTTTGCCGCGCTTGCCGTCGCCTTTTTTGCCGTCTTTACCGGCGGAATCTTTTTCGCCGTTCTTACTGAACACCGCCTCGGCGCCCTGTTCGATTTCCTGTAGACGATCGCGCAGGAGCGCGGCTTTTTCAAATTCCAGGTTGCGGGCCGCGTCGAGCATAGCCTTGCGTACGGTTTCGATCTTCTCTTTACGCGAAGCGCCCTTTTTGAACTGAACTTCTTTTTCGAGTTCGGCGAGCATGCGTTCTTCTTCGTCGATCTCGTCGAATTCGCGTTCGATGATGTCGTGCACCGCCTTGCGAATCGAAGTGGGCTGAATATTGTGTTCGCGGTTATAGGCTTCTTGAATTTCGCGACGGCGTTTCGTTTCGTCGAGCGCGGTCTGCATCGAGTCGGTGATTTTGTCCGCGTACAAAATTGCGCGGCCGTTCAGGTTGCGCGCGGCGCGACCCATCGTCTGGATCAAACTACGCGCGTTCCGCAAGAAGCCCTCTTTGTCCGCGTCGAGAATCGCTACTAACGAAACCTCCGGCATATCGAGGCCTTCGCGCAGCAGATTCACGCCGACCAGCACATCGTACTGGCCTTTGCGCAGATCGCGGATGATTTCGACGCGTTCGATCGTTTGGATCTCCGAGTGCAGATAGGCGACGTTCACATCCATATCGGACAGATAGTCCGACAGATCTTCCGCCATCTTTTTCGTAAGCGTGGTCACCAGAACCCGTTCGTCGAGACCCATGCGCTCGCGAATTTCTCCGAGCAAATCTTCGATTTGATTCGTAACGGGGCGGACTTCCACTTCCGGATCCAGCAGGCCCGTCGGGCGGATGATCTGCTCGACGCGTGCTTCCGCTCGATCCAGTTCGTAATCAGCGGGGGTCGCCGAAACCCACATCACGCTATCGACCATAGTCTCGAATTCGGTAAAGTTCAGCGGCCGGTTGTCCAGAGCGGAGGGCAGGCGAAAGCCGAAGTCGACTAGGTTCTGTTTGCGCGCCCGGTCGCCTTCGTACATGCCGCGGACCTGGGGCATGGTCTGGTGGCTTTCGTCGACCATCACGACGAAGTCTTCGGGAAAATAATCGAGCAGGCAGGCCGGCGCTTCGCCCGCTTTGCGCCCGGTAAGATGCCGCGAATAGTTTTCAATGCCGTTGCAGTAGCCCATCTCCCGCAGCATTTCCAGATCGTAGCGCGTGCGCTGTTCGATGCGTTCCGCTTCGAGGGGTTTGCCCTGCTCGTTAAAGGCTTTTACACGCTCGACGAGCTCCGCTTCGATGCGCTTGACCGCCTCTTCAAGTTTCGGCGGCGAAGTGATAAAGTGCTTCGCGGGATAAATTACGACGCGGTCTTTCGGCGCGATGACTTTGCCGGTGAGCGGATCGAAGACCGAAATTTTTTCGATCTCGTCGCCGAACCATTCAACGCGCACGCCTTCCTGACGATAGGCCGGAAAGATTTCGAGGGTGTCGCCCCGCACACGAAAATTGCCGCGGGAAAAATCAAGATCGTTGCGGCTGTACTGGATATGCAAGAGCTGGCGCATCACCGTATTTCTATCCAGCTCCACGCCGCGATCGAGCATGATCAGACTGTGGCGATATTCTTCGGGACTGCCCAATCCATAAATACACGAAACCGAACTGACGATGATCACGTCGCGGCGTTCGAGCAGCGAAGAGGTCGCACGCAAACGCAGGCGATCGATTTCGTCGTTGATCGACGCGTCTTTTTCGATATATGTATCGCTGGTGGGAACATAAGCTTCGGGCTGATAATAATCGTAGTAGCTGACGAAGTACTCGACGGCGTTCTCGGGAAAGAACTCGCGAAACTCGCGGTACAACTGCGCCGCCAGGGTTTTATTGTGAGTCAGAACCAGGGTGGGCCGGCCGACCTCTTTGATGAACGAAGCCATCGTATAGGTTTTACCGGAACCGGTGACACCGACCAGGCACAGTTTCTTTTTGCCGTCCCGGAAACTTTCAACCAGCCCTTGAATCGCGCGGGGTTGATCTCCGGCGGGCTGGTAAGTGGAAACGAGTTTGAAATCGTTTGCTTCTGTCATATGCTTTGTCGCGTCATCGCGCTTTCCTTCATGAAATAGTAGCGATGCCGGAGCGCATTCAGCGAACCGGCGTCAGCCATAAATTCTAATGTACAGTTTCCAGGCTCAGGAAACCGGAGCTCCTGGTGCAGCCGATCCGCGAATCCAGCGGCGGGATCTCGGGTTTCGACCGGGCCGGCCGATCAAAAAGAAACGCTCTGTGTTTAAGAGCCGAGCTTTTTGTGCGCGGTAAAAATCGCAGTTTGTTGCTCTTCTGAGATGTCGATATCCATCTCGTCGAAGAGCTTCACCATTACCATCATGCCGCGCATGAGAGTGAGCGAACCGCTGTACTTGCCGGACTCAATGTCCTGCTCGGGTTCTACGTTACCGATTCGATTTACGATTCGAATATCGAAAACCTGGTCCAGAATTTGATACGCGAGCTCAATTTTCTGGTGATCGCTGTATTTTACAGCGTTCTCCATCGCTTCGGTCGTGGCGATGGAAACGTCGATAATCTCGCTTTCGGTGGCTCCGTGGGAGCGCAAAAAGGCTTCCAGGCGAGAACGCACCATTTGCAGGGGCGCGTGATCCAGATCGCCCGAAACCGTGTACTCGATGCGGGCGGGCATCTGCGGCACGTCCGATACCATATATTCCGACGGAATATCAGGATGCGTTTTAAAACGGCCGTCCTGTACCATGGATTCCAGGCAGCCGTGCAAAGAATCCGGGCTTACGTCGTAGCTATAGACATAACGCATCCAGGCGGAATAGTCTTGAGCATTCCCCTGGCAGCCGGCATTCCCCAGTTCCAGCAAATATTCGATAACGCGTTCTCCCCACTCGGACATTCTGGATAATCTACAGGCCGGTGGAATCGGACCCTCCCCATGCTTTTGATCGCTCTCCTGAAACGCAAGTAAAACATTGATGAATCCAGTCATGCGCCGGTCCGCCCGGCGCTCCAAGCGACACCCGTAGAAACTCAGTCACGGGGAAAGAGATTGACCGGAGAGACCGCGGCGGACAGTCAGAAACCCCATGGGTATCGTAAAGGTCAGTATTTTTCAAAAGTCCCTGCAGGAAGGACTGAACCTGACCACGTATAAAAAAATCGCGGCCCTCAAGTCGGATTTTTTACTGCTGCCTGAATATTTTTTCGCGGACCAATCCGTGAAAGATTATCGATCTTTGCCCGACAAAAGCATGTTCGCGCACGATTGGCTGCTCAAACTCAACGATTCCTACAAAGGCATCATTCTGGGCGGCTCCATTATTCGCGGCGAGGGCAGCGAGCAGTTCGCAGCGACGCCGGTTGTCTCGGAAGGCGCACTCGTCGACTACTACAACAAACGCGAATTGAGCTCAGAAGAGAAGAAGCTGGTCAAACCAGGCGACAGTCCGGGGGTCTTTATTCTGGGAGGCTTTCGCTTCGGCGTGCTGCTCGGCGGCGAAACGAAGAACCCGGCCTATATCCAGGAATTAGCGGAGCAGGGCATCAAAATAATATTCATTATGGATACGCGCCCGGACTTCGACGAAGCCGAGGACGAAGAACAGATTCTCAAGCCTGCCGCCGAACACGGTCTGTATATTACTCGCTGCTGCGGCACCGGCCGTCTCTTCGGCGAAGACATTCGTGGACGCTCCCTCGTAGCCTCGCCGACCGGCATCAGCTGGCGCGTCGCCCCCCAGGAAACCGAGCAGGAAATCCTGAAGACCATTCTGATCAATATGGTCGGAGTCTAATTCGCGCGAATCCCCCCGGCGGAGAGAGATTCAAAGGCGCAGGCAGGACCAGAGCGAAATCCTCAGCCGGCCTTTTCGCGGCGAAACAGAATTCGATCCAGCTTCTGAAACAAACGCCCCAGCAGATAGTGGTGCAGACCGGACATTTCGCGGTGCAGCTGCGCCTTGAATTCAAAAACGGCCGGCGCCAGACTCTGGCGCTGCGGATGTCCCGTTAGATTCTCCAGCAGCAGCAGACCGAAAATATCCAGCAGCTCCAGATATTCAAAGCCTTCATCCTGCGGCAGCAAATCCGCGAAACGCTTCTGTTCGCCCTGGCGAATCCACTTTTCGAGCTGAACCAGCGCCTGGGGATGTTCGAGGCCGTTGCGAACCATTTCGCTCATCTTGCGAAAGAGCTCCGTCTTCAAAAAAGGCGCCAGGTGTAGACTGCCGCCAAGCAAACGCAGCTCCGCTTCGCTCAGCTCGCCCCCCAGCTCGCGCATTACCGTTTCCGGCAGCAGGCGAAAGGGGATCGGAACGCCGCGACTGACGATCGTTTGCTTCAGATCGTCAAGATTGCGCACCAGGAACAAAAAACGTGTATGCTGTGGAGGCTCTTCGAGGGTTTTCAGCAGGGCCGTTTCGGCTTCGTGTTGAATCAAATCGGCCCGGGGAAACAGCACGTAGCGCATGGGCCCGTCGAAGGGCGTATAGCACAGCCTGGTATTCAGCAACCAGCGCACGGTAAAATCGGCCGGGTCGGTCGTTTCGCCGATATAAACGCGATCTTCGGGAAACCGAATGAAATCGGGATGTTCGCCGCGTAAAATCTTGCGGCAGGCCGGGCAGGCGCCGCAGCCGGTGCCGACTTCACACATACTCTGCTGTATGAAGGCTTCCGCGGCCGACCACTTGCCGGTACCATCGGGTCCGTGCAGAACCATCAGCGGCGGCGGATGCGCCTGCAAATACGAGGACATCATGCGCGAAGCGATCGGTTGGCCCTTAAGTTCTCTTAGATTGTGCATCAGTGTTAAAAATCGACCGGAGGACCGGTCGTGCGGGAAGATTCGCGGTTCGCGCTGCTTCGTTAATGCGATGCGCTACGATTGGCAGGAATTTCGCGCGAATCAATCAATATCTTTAGCAGTATCTTTTGCAGCGCATCATTTAGATTCACGTTATTAACGTGTAAATAAAAATTTGTTGACCATAATCATACAACTGCACAGTTTCTGCCCGCTATGCGAAAGCTATTTTTAACGCTTCCTCTTCTCTTCGCGCTGACACTACAACTTACGAACTGTAAGGCAGGCGATGAAACAACCCCGGAACAGGATCAAGACTTTGAAGACCAGGTGCTTCAGGCCTTTCTGTTTTCTTCGGGGGTCCTGGGTCCGAACGGAATCGTCTGGAACGGCGCGGCATCTATTGAACAGTGCAGCGGCAACACCACCGATACCCTGCTGGCCTGCCCGCTGTTGATCAATAAAGGCGAAGAAGTTCTCGCCGACACCCTCAACAATAACCTCAACTTTTCCCTGGGCGTTTCCAGCACGGGCGTAACCGGTCGACTCTATCTGGTTTCCCCGCATTATAACAGCGCCTTTTATCCTTACGAATTGCAGGTCAACGGCACATACCAGCCGGGTGCGGAATACCAGACCAATATCATTTCTCTGGGACAGACCGGAGAAACGCCGCTGATCGGCACGCTGTCCGGATTCGCACTGCGATTGACCAGCTTTCGCGCCGAGGAGCGCCCCACCGGCATAAAGGGGCAGCTAACCGTGGAAATTACATCGGGTATCACTACCGGAACCGGTACCCTGATTTACAACTTTGATTCAGAGCAGGTCTTATGAGCCGTTTTCTTAGACTGACATTCGCGTTATTATTCACTCTCGCATTTGCCATCCAGCCCGCGTTCGCACAGAACGAGGAAACTGAAGGCGAAGGCGCAGAAAACACAGAACAGGAAGAGTCTTCAGCAGCAGCGGGAAGCCCGGGAGAAAAACCGGTCGGCCTGCGCATCACGGGTTTGCCTCTGCCGTCTTACAACGACGATATCGGCTTTACCTACGGTTTGCGGGTCATCGGGACCTATTACGAAAACAACTATGACCCGTATCGCTGGCAAGTATGGGGTCAGTATCTGGCCTCGACGAAAGGATTCGAAGACCATGCGGCCAACCTGGACGCGCTGGACTTCCTTGGTTCCGGTCTGCGACTTCAGATTCGCGCCGGTTTCGAACGGACGTTGAACGCCCAGTACTACGGCTTCGGCAACTTCCAGGACATTCAGCAAATCGAACGCATTAGCACGGGCGAGGTACCGGTGGGGGAAAACATTCCGGCCACTCGCACAATTCTTCGCGGCGATCAGCTGGCGGAGCGTTCGGACTTCATCGACAGTAAATTCGGCGATGAATTTAATCTGAACGAAAACGTCCTGACCGGCGGGCTGACCTCTTCGGCGATCAATCCCGGCACCCGGATTCTGCGCGAACGCCAGAATAAGTACTTCTTTTACGACCGAATCCGGCCCTACGCCCAGGCCAGCACTCAGAGTTTCCTGGGCGAAACGAATTTCATTCTCTTCGCGGGCCTGCGCGCTCAGCGCTACAAGATTCAGTCGTACTTTGAAGACCGCGACGACGGCGAAGCGGAAGCCAATTCCAGAACGCTGCTCGACATCGAACAGCCTCTGGGTTACGACGCGGTCGAAGAGAACGACCGCCGCTACGTGAACACGGTGCGCGCGGCCATAGCCTACGACTCACGTCCGCGAGTTCGAGAACTGAACCCGAACAGCGGTATCTTCGCCGATCTGCACTACGAAGCCGCCGGCAAATGGAGCGGCAGCCACTACGAATTCCAGCGCGCGACGCTGACCTGGCGTCAGTACATCGATGTCGCACCGGGCTTCTTCAACGACTTCGGTCACGAATTCGTTTTCGCCTATCGCCTGCTCGGTCAGGAAACCTTCGGCGACGTGCCCTTCTTCGAAAAAGGCCGCATCTATACGATGAACGAAGCCTCGGAAGGTCTGGGCGGTTCCGGCGGCCTGCGCGGCTATCCCTCGAATCAGTTCGTGGATACCGTCATGACGATGGGTAACTTCGAAGGCCGCTACACTTTCGCCCGCACCGGTTTTCTGGGCGGTATGGACTTCCAGGGCCTGTACTTCTACGACATCGGCCGGGTCGCGCCGGGCTGGCAGGAATGGCAGCCGAAAGGATTGCACAAGGCGTGGGGTCCCGGTATCAGTATGGTCTGGCAGCGCAACACCATCGTTACCATTTTCCTGGGTCGGTCGGAGTTTCAGAGCTTTACGGCCTTCCGCCTCAGCCACATGTTCTGACCGCGCATTGGCGCAAACGGAACCGCAAAAACGCCCCCATCTGCGGGGCGTTTTTTTGTGCAACCGCCGGTCCCCGGAATCCGTCGGATAAAACAGATGCAAGCACCTATTCGGAAAATCTCCGGTCCATTTCGGGGCGGGCTGCTGCTTACGGCCGCGATTCTGGCCCTGGCGTATCTTCCTGGAGATCTCCTGATCGCGCAGCCGCCGGCCGCGCCGGAAAATCCGGGCGAAGTGCCGCTGAAAGCGATCGAAACCGTGCAACGCTCGCGCGGAGTCTTCGTATATCGCTACTCGGAAAACATGGGCGACATCAATCCGCTCAAAGACTTCGTCGAAGCGCGACGCATCATCGACTCGCAGGTCATCGGCGAGCTCAAGGGCCTGCTTACAGAAAACGCGGAATACTCGCCGCAGTTCACGGCCCGCTGCCTGCCCAGCTGGGACTACGGCCTGGAGTTTCGTGAATCGCCGGAGAAACGCACGACCTTTCTGTTTTCGTTTCGTTGCAATCAGATGATGATCTTTGAAGACAGGGTCTATCGCGACTTCAGTCCCCAGTCCGTAAAATTCTACGCGCTGCTGAAGTACGAACTGAACGAACGCACAACCCGCGGCTGGCGTCCCGAAAAGCAGTAGCAAGCCCGCACCCGCCCCGTTCCAACGGCCCATTGCTACCATTCCCCATATGCAGCCTGGCGGATATTTGCCAGGCTTCTCGCGCCGACGCCTCAAGATCGCTCCTGACGCGCTCCGATACTATTCACGATGTCTCTGTACACCGTGGACTTACAGGTCACCCGCGACGCCGCGATCGACGTGGTCGCCCTGCTCCAGCTGGATTATAACGCGCCGGACGGCCTCGAGCTGATTTCGTCGAATCAGCTGTACGCCGATCTGAAGTCGGTCTACTTTCGGCTGGAAGTTTTCAGCCACGGCATCGGGGCCGATGCCCTCCGGGAACGGATCCAGTCGGCCGGCGAAACGGTCCTGCAGCATCGCGTGCGCGAAGACGTTTCGGTGTACGAAGGCCCGCTGATCGATACGACCGCCACCCGCAACATCGACTTTCGCAAGAATTTCATGGCGACGGCGCCGGCCGCCCTGCGCCAGGCCCGAGATCGGCTGTATTCCCGACCGGAAGACCTGGATCGTTTGCGCGGCGCCCGCGTCGGATTGCTTTCCGACGGCAGCCGCTACGAACACCGGCACTACGCGAGCCCGCATTTAGAACGGGACGCCTTCCTGCTCGCCCGCCACGCCGGGCTGCAGCCCGGGCCGCTCTGGCTGGACGCTCGCAACGAAGAAGAGCTGATCCGAACAGTCCAGGCCGTGCAGGGCAATTTCAGCAGCCTGCGTCTTTCGGGACTCGACCCGACCTACGCCATGGAGGTCGCGGAACGCCTGGAAGAAATCATCGAAGTCCCATTCATCCACGCCGAAGCCATCGAACGTCCGCTGTTGATGGCGGCCGTGCTACAGAACGCCGCGCGCTTTCACGACCTGACGCTTTCCGGCGCGACCGGTGCGGTAATCGGCCTCGGCCCCGAAGGCGAAGGCCTGCTCGATTATCTGCTGCAGTTCGGTCTGACGCGGGTCTACGGAATCGATTCCGATTTGCGCCAGGTCTCCCGTTTCGAAAAACGCGGCGGCATCGCTTCTTCGATCGACCACGTCTACGACTACGCCGACTTCGTCGTCATCACTCCAGACTGTCCCGTGCGACTGGACGACAATCGCTTCCACGCCGGGCAGATGGTACTATCGTTTCACGCGGGATCGATCAATCCCCGCCACATGAAAGCCGAAGTCGCCGAACGCTGCTACCAGGGCGGCGAACCCCATCCTGTTTTCGTCCTGCCCGGACTCTTCGGAGCGATTCAGCGCACGCGCCCACGTAAGATCACCGACGATATGCTGCGTAGATTTCTACAGACGCTGATTACCCGCGGCGATCAGAGCGGCTTTCTGCCCGTGCCTTCGCAGGAATTGTTTAAGGCTCAGTTTGAATCACTGGCTTGAGTCGCGCAGCGGCGAAATCGCGCGATGCAGAGTTCGCATTTGATGCCAGGCTTTCTTTTTCTGCTCTGCACCGTAGGCGGCGCAGAGTTCGCGTTCAATGCGAAGCATTGAACGCTTTAATAACCAATCTGCTGGAATTTCGCGCGCATGTCGATGTGATCGTCTTTGCCGTAGTAGAGCATCAGCTGGTCGGGACGGTCCGTAAAGAATCCGTCTGAGCCGAAGAAATTCAGCAGGCGCATTTGCCATTTCGCGTTGATCGTATAGTGGTGAATCAGCAGGCCCTTGCGATGCGCCGGTCCGGTATACCAGGGCCACGCCAGATAGCCGACCGGGCCGACGCCTTCCGCCAGTTCGCTCGCACGTTCGAGCAGCTCGTCGAAGCCCTCTTCGTCCGCCATGCTCGATCCGATTAAATAGACCCGGGGCACTTCCGGCGCGAGATCTTTGAGCCGCGCCAGGCTTTCATGTTCGAACGACTGAAAGATGATCCGGCCGCGACGGGATTCTTCCATCCAACCGCGACGGCGCAGGATATTGACCATCTGCCGCTCGATCCCGGGAAAGCGCGAGGCCGCCTTGGTCTCGATATAAATTCCAGGCTCATAGTCGTCGGTCGTGAACTCCGCGATCTCCAGAAAGTCTTCGAAACGAAGAATCTTTTCGCCCACGAAGGAATCGCGCGCCCGATCCGGATGCGCTTTGTTAAACCAGCTGCCGGCGTCCAGGCGCTGGAGTTCGAACCAGCTGAAACGATCGATGGTTTGTTTTTCGCGGCCAGGAAAAATCTCGGCCACGTTCGTTGTTCGTTCCAGAGTATCGTCGTGAAATGCGAGCAGCACGCCGTCCCGGGAACGCTGCAAATCCATCTCCAGAAACTCCGCGCGAATGCTACGGGCCAGCAGATAGGCGGGTTTCGTTTCTTCGGGAGCGTCCCAGGAAGCGCCGCGGTGGGCGACGACCGCGGGATAGGGAATCGACAATTCGGCCGCGATATTCTGGCCGGCGGAGGGCGGGCTCATCAGCAGGGATCCGCCGACCGGCAGGCCAACGAGTAGCAAAAGAACAATCACGACGATGCGCAGCAACTTCATAGAAGGCTACATCCGCTTTCGATTCAAAAGTGCGCAACTCGATTATTTTTAGAATCGCGCCGAAGAACGAATATGCGGACCGAAGCATACAGGCCGCATTGAATCACAAATTAACGCAGTTCAGATAGACGCCTCGACCTACTGCGCCGC
This sequence comes from bacterium, assembly GCA_024742665.1. GTDB lineage: Bacteria > Spirochaetota > Leptospiria > Leptospirales > Leptonemataceae > JANSYA01. The sequence goes on along the minus strand of JANSYA010000005.1, from coordinate 315,575 downwards.
GCCGGGCAGAACTTCCAGATTGTCGATCAGGCGCACGCCTTCGCAAAAGACTCCGGCCGCGATCAAATAGCGATCGCCCGGGCCGACCCGCTCCAGATCCCGCAGCGTATCCGCGTCCAGAATTTCGAGATACTCGACTTTGTTCAGCGAACCGGATTCGATTACGTCGGACATAATCTCCTTCAATTCGGCGGGATCGCTCGTGCCATCGCTGCAGGCCTTCGCCCCAATCCGAAAAGACCGATGAATCAACGCCGCCTGCTCGCGCCCGCGTTCCCCGAGGCGCGCGTTGCGAGAAGACATTGCCAGCCCGTCGTCTTCGCGCACTGTTTCGACGCCGACGACTTCCACGCCGAAATCCAGATCCAGCGCAAGCCGGCGCACAACCAGGTACTGCTGATAATCCTTTCTGCCGAAGATTGCGAAATCCGGACGAAATAGATTAAACAGTCGCCCGACGATCATTAAGACCCCGTCGAAGTGGCCGGGACGATGCTCGCCGCAAAGATTATGAGTCAGATCGGGCATCGCCATCTTCAAGAGCGGCTTTTCGCCGGCCGGCTTCGAAAAGCCGGGATACATTTCATCGACCGCCGGCATAAAGACGAGGTCCGCGCCGGATTCCGCGCATAGTTCCAGATCCCGCTCGGTATTCACGGGATACTTTTCGAAATCTTCCGGATCGTTGAACTGCAGCGGGTTAACGAAGATACTCACCGCCACCACGTCGGCCCGGCGCGCGCCTTCGCGAATCAATTCCAGATGACCTTCGTGCAGATAGCCCATCGTCGGCACGATCGCAAGTGTCCGCTCCTCTGCGCGCAGCGCCGCGGTCTCCGCCCGGACTTCGGCTTTGTCTTTCAGAATTTTCATAGTTTGCGCACGTCGGCGAATTGCCCGCTGACATGATCCTGCTTGAGCCGCGAAAACACGGGCATGATTTTGCGCGCCGCGGCGTAGGGCCCCGGCATCGCGTCGGTGCCGCGAGCGTCTCGCAGGCGCTGTACCGAAGCGAATTTATTTACGTCGGCTTCATTCGACATATAGTCCTGCATGGCCGTGTCGATCAAGCCGGGCGCCAGAGCCGTAAAGTGCGTTTCCGGAACTTCGGCGGCGTACAGCATCGTCAGCATATTCACCGCCGCCTTGGAAATCGAATAGCCCGACCAGCCGCGGTGTCCGTTGATCGAAGCCCCGGAAGATATCGTTACGACCTGCTCGACGGCGATCGGCCCGGCTTCGTCGCCGGTCGCCGTCGCATTCGATTCAGCGAAGAGCGTATCCAGGATCGCCTTGTTCGCCCACAGGTTCACCTCCATCGTGTGACGCAGGCGCTCAATCGAAGCGTCGCGTAAATCTTCGATTTCACCCAGCACGCCCGCGTTTAAGATTACGAGATCCAGGCGATCTATGCCGGCCAGCAGTGCCCGAACAGCCGGCGCGATCGCGTCGTACTGCGCCAGATCCAGCGAACGAAAATGTAGATCACCCGAATCAGAAGCCGCGCCGCCCAGACCTTCAGGAGCGCGCCGGCTCAGACCGTATACCTGCCAACCGTCTTCCAGATAGGCCTGCGCGAAGCCATGGCCGAGCCCGCTGGAAACGCCCGTAATCAAAACTCTGCCGGAACTCATATGCTCGTACTCATTCCAATTAATAGATTACGCCGCAGCCCAGACATACCGCGCCGTCAATCAGTCGATTCGCGTCGATCGCTTCGGCATCCGCGGGCGGCGCATAAAACACGGCGAACTGCCCGGCGGCGATGCCCTGATCGCGACCGTCGATCTTTACATTCAGGCGCACGTCCGACGCGTCGCCGGAATTCTCGCCCGGCGATAACGTGCAACTGTAGTACGCCTCGCCGTGACGCAGTTTGACCCACAGCGGACGCGGGCTGTCACCGTTGCGCGCCGTAATGTCCTCCGGCGGCCGGCCGGCGATCCAGTGCAGCTGGCCGACTTCGAAGCTGTCGCGGCGCTTGTCTTCGGAAAAATAATTACGCGAAACATATACGATGTTCTGTTCGACGTCTTTGCGCACGACGTACCACGGACCGCCCGATAAACCCAGGCCCTGGCGCTGACCGATCGTATGAAACCACATGCCGCGGTGTTCGCCCAATCGCTCGCCGCTTTCGAGCTCGACAATCGCGCCCGGACGTTCGCCCAGATGATGCTTGATAAAATCGCGAAAGCTGATTTTGCCGAGAAAGCACAGGCCCTGGCTGTCGCGCCGATCTTGATTCACCAGATCGAAACGCGCCGCAAGTTCGCGCACCTTCTCTTTGCGAAAGCTGCCGATGGGAAACATGGCACGCGAAAGCTGCTCTTGATTTAGATGCGAAAGAAAGTACGTCTGGTCTTTGATCGGATCCGGCGCGGTCATCAGCTGAAATCCCGAATCGACTTCGCGCACGTTCGCGTAGTGGCCGGTGGCGACTTTATCGAATTCTCCGGGATACTCGGAGTCCATGCGATCGTAAAAGCAGCCGAATTTAATGCGGCTGTTGCAGAGAATATCCGGGTTGGGCGTGCGGCCCTGTTCGACTTCGCCGATCGCGTAGCGAATGACGCGATCGCGATAGTCCTGCTGGACCGGAATGACGCGCACGGGAATATCGAGAGAATCGCAAACCTGGTTCACGAATTCCAGATCTTCTTCCCAGGGACACTGCCCCAAATACTCCAGCTCGTCTTCGAGCCACACCTTCAAATAGAAGGCTGTTATGTCGTGACCCGCTTCTTTCAGCAGGTGGAGCGAAACGGAGCTATCGACCCCGCCCGATACAAGGGCTGCAACCTTCATACTTTGCAAAAAAATCGGCGAGCCGTACAGCGGCTATGAGAAAAAGCGCGGAGACGTTGCATAATTTTTCGCGTCCGTATGAAACCCGCAACGATATTACCGATCGCCTGAGAATATCGACGTGCAAAGCCGCCGCCTCCGGAGAACCGCTTGCCGTAGCCGGGAATCGCGATGAGCTTCAGGGACTATGCCGCTTCTCTATCGTTCGGAATACATCAAAACCGAAATCGCCCCGCAGCCCATCGCTCTGGCAGGCTCTTCCGCGGCCGAACTCGGGCAGCACTTCGACCGGGCGATCCACGCCCTGTATCAAAATATGCGCGCGAATTTCGAAACCCGCAGCGCGGCCGTGTTATACGATCCCACGCAGCAGCAAATCGAAGTATCCTATCGCCTGGACGATACCGAACCGGGCTGCTATTACCAGTTTCACGCCACCGTCGCGGCGCTCGTGAACCGTGATCATTTTGGCGACATGCAAATGGGAGCCGTAACGGAAATCTATCTCGTGATTACCGCCTCGGTCAAAAAGATCGTGCAGGGCTACTGGACAGTCTTCGACAACGCGGATCGCCTGCATGAAAAACTCGCCGAAGAAATTCGCGGCCTGCTCCCGACGAATCCAGAAAACCAGGCCGGTTCCGCCGGGGAAGTTCACACATGAAAGCATCGATTCCATTTCTTTTGCCGGCGCTGCTATCGGCGGCCGCGCTGCACTGCGCAACGACGCCCATGCAAGAATTCCTGGTAGCCCAGGCGCCTGGATATCAGGCGCTGCAACCGGTAACTTCCGCGGATCTGCGGGGCTTTCACCTCAGCGATCCGAAGCCGATGACATTCGCCACCAACCGCTGCTTTCGCGGAGAGCTGGAAAGCGAGGCCCATGCGAGCTTCAGCGAATACACCCAGAGCTACTCGGGCGGCTTCGCGGCGGGCACTGAAATCGCCCGTGACTTCGGCGGCGCTCTCGGCGCTGGCAGCGTCGCAGTCGGCGCCGGCCGGACCTTTAACGGCGCGATTACACTGGGCGAAGTTCAGGAGTATCGCATGCGCAGTGTTTTCTTTGATTCGGGAAGCAGCTGCGGACAGGATGCGCAAATCCTTGAAGCCCTGCGGCGCGGCGATGCGCGGTTTTCCGTCGTGACGCGAGCGCTGAAAGCCGGCTCGCTCCGCGCGAATTCGGCCGACGGTTCGCATTTGAATCTGGAGCTGGCTGTAACCGAATTCGGAGGCAAGCTGGAACGCAGCAGCGAAGACGCTCGCAGCTGGCGCGGAGTGAATCTTTTTTTCGCAGTCCTGCCGCAGGAGTATCGCATCGCCGTGAAAGAGACCGTCGCCGAAGTCGGCCCGAATATCGAAACGAAACCGGGCGACTGCGGCGCGCGACTCACCGCCTACGATCCAATCGGAAAAAAATGGAACGGGTCCATCAACTGTGGCTCGGGCAAGAACCTGGCGATTCGCAAACAGCCCATCGCAAACTGGGTCGGCTTAAATATCGAGCAGGGCGGGGTCTCCTACAGCCTGCGCTATACGCCGTCGCGAAACAAACCGGGAGTCTTTACGGCGCATCTGATTCGGTGGACTACAATCGAAGCGAATGACTAAGACGGAGTAAACGCAACCAAACGAGCAAACGAGCGAGCGTCAGGTCAGGTCAGGTTGCAATGCGCACGCTTTCGGCTCCGCGCCCATTCATCAGGACAGGACGCGAAGCCGAAACGACCGGGCTTATTTTTTGAAGACCAGCTTCATGCGCAGGATGACTTCATTTTCAATCGGATTGAAGATGCTGTCGTAATCGATTCCGTACTTCGTACGATCGATGATGATGCGACCGTTCAGTTCCAGACGGTCGGCGCTTTCCACGCGACGAAAGGTCAGCGTCTCAGTGCGCTCCGTGTTTTTGATTTTCATCGTGCCGAGCACTTTGACGCGATCTTCGTCTGAGCTGACCGACTGAATCGTAAACACGGCATTCGGATAGGTTTCGACTTCAAAGAAGTCCGGATTCCGCAGGTGGGCGTCCCGACGGCGATTGCCGGTGTCGATCGAAGCGACGTCGACTACGAATTTTCCGGAGCCTTTCGTCAGGTCCGCGGGGACCTTCGCGTCCATGCTCCAACTGCGAAACACGCCGTCGACCGCGCCCAGCCGTGAATCGGCGGTGAAGGTTACGGCGCTGGTGGATTTGTCCAGCTTCCATTCTTCGGCGGCGCCGAGGGGAATGGCGATCAGGCAAAGCGCCGCGATGGCGACCGTGGCCGCGCGCAGTGCGCCGCGACCGGCGTTGTTCTTAACTGTGTGTGCAAAATCTTTCATGAGAAAGCCTCTCTGATACCCGCTGCAGGTTCGAAATAAATCGCAGGCAGGTGCAGTATTTTCGGCCGCGCTGTGAAGATCTACGAAATTCAGCCCAACCAGATCTTGGGGGGCAAAATTCCGGGCGGGTTCAATTTTTCCGGGCCCGAGGTTCGCAGGTGGCCCACACCAACCCCGTACTCTGGCTCAAATCGCCGGCTCTGCGGCTTCTGGAGTCAGAACGGCGAATTCTCCGGCAGCTCGCATTCGGCTGAAAGTCACGCTGAAACGACCCTGATAAGCCAAACGGTGTGGAAAAACGGCCACTCAGCTTTTGCAGGCGAGATAGACGCGGCCGGTCGGTTCACGCCCCAGAGATTGCGCAATGCCGCTCGTGGCCAGGGCCAGAGCCTCTAAGTCGATGCCGGTCTCGTAGCCGCTGCGATGCAGGGCGTAGACCAGATCTTCCGTGGCCAAATTCCCGGCCGCTCCCGGAGCATAGGGACAGCCGCCCAGACCACCGGAGCTCGCATCGAAAATCCGCAGTCCGAATTCGATCGCGCGAAACACCGACGCCAGAGCGGTGCCCCGGGTATCGTGAAAGTGACCCGCCAGCTTCTCGGCTGGAATCTCTTTTAAGAGCACGTCGAGCAAGCGCGCAATATCATCCGGCACGGCGACCCCGATCGTTTCGCCGAGCGATACCTGGTACACTCCCAGGTCCAGGAGCCGGCGGCACACGTCGAGCACCGCCTCCGGATCGATCTTGCCGGCGTAGGGACATTCGACGACGGTGCTGACATAGCCGCGCACGGGAATGCCGGCGTCCGACGCAAGCGCCATCACGTCGCCGAAGCGGGCGATGCTTTCGTCGATGGTGGCGTTAATATTCTTTTTCGTGAAGGCTTCGGAGGCGGCCGTAAAAATCGCCCCTTCCTGCAGGCCGGCGGCCAGGCCGTTTTCCATGCCCTTGCGATTCGGCGTCAGGGCGATATAGCGCACGCCGGTCTGATTTTGCAGACCGGTATAGACTTCGTGGGCGTCTGACAGCTGCGGAATGACGCCGGGGCGTACGAAGGACGTCGCTTCGATGCGTGTATGGCCGGCCCGGGCCAGCGCTTCGATATAACGAATCTTCGCGTCGGTCGGTACGGGCTGCGCTTCGTTTTGCAGACCGTCCCGCGGACCGACTTCGTAAATCTGAATATATTTTTCTTTATTCGCCATGTCGTCCTGCCTCGATCAATTTACGCGCGCTTATAGTGGATGCCGCGCGAGCAGCCAGTCCAGCAGATGCGAAGACGTGCGTAACATGATCTGCTGCACTTCTTCGAAACCGTCAGGGCCGCCGTAGTACGGATCGGGCACGTCGGGCGGCTGCTTTCCCCCGGCTCGTCCACTGCCGCGGCCGGCATCCGGGGAGGCGGCGGGGTCTGCACCGACCGCGAGCACGCCGGCGAAATCAGGATCGAAGGCGCGGAACTTAAAGACGCGCTGCAAGTCATCGGCGCCTCGCGCGAGCGAAGCGATCTCGGAAAAATTCGCGCCGTCCATGGCGAAGATATAATCGAAGCGATCGAAATCCTGCGATGTAAACTGGCGCGCTCGCGACTTTAATTCTATGCCGTGCCGTCGCGCAGTAGCGCGCGAAGTAGAGTTCGCGGCTTCGCCGATATGATAGGCGGAGGTGCCGCAGGAATCGATGCGAAAGCGATCGACGAGCGATCGTTCGGCGACGACGTGGGCGAAGGTGCCTTCGGCCGCGGGAGACCGACAGATATTTCCAAGACAAACGAAGAGCACTCCGATCGAATCATTTGAATCGCCTTTCGCCTGCATAATTTCCCGCCGTCGCATTCGCCCTTTACAGCCGTCGCTTTTACACGGCGACGACGACTTTCGCGTTTCGTTTTCTTCTAAAATAACAGCGCCGAGAGCTTCCGGCGATATTCGTTCACCAGCGGCCCCTGATTGCCGAGCAGGCGAAACGCAAGTAAGACTCGATCTTTGACCGATCCCCGCTCCGCCGCCGGAGCGGCCTCCACCAGGCCCACGAAATAGTCCAGGGCCCCGCGCGCTGATGTTTCGTCCGCCAGCAGCTCCGCCAGTTTGCCCATCGTTTCGCCGAAACCAGGTCCGACGGCGACCTGGTCCGCACCGGCGCTGCCGTTTGCTGTATCGTTTGAATTCTGGTGCATATTCAGCAGAGCGAGCAGGCCCGTGCGAGCGTCGGAGTGCTGCGATCCGAATTCAGGGATTGCGCCGAGCATCTGTTTCAACTCCAGCGCGGCCGAATCTTCAGCCGACGTGATGTCACCCGTGCGAAGCAATTCCAGGGCTCCCTGCCACAGAAAATTTTCCGCGCCTTCGCCCTGGAGGCCCTGTTCGAGCACGCTCCGGGCCGCCGCAAGCGGATCCTGCCCGGCGACGGCGGCGAGCGATTCGAGCGCGGGATCCGGCAGGTTTTGATCGAGGAAACGGCGCAAGGCATGTTCCGGCAGCGCCCCCACGAATTCGCCGGCCACTTCGCCCTGCGAAAATAGCTTAAAGGCCGGAATACTGGAGATGCCAAAACGACCCGAGATCTCCGGATTCTGATCGGTGTTGACCTTCGCCAGACGAAAACGACCGGCATATTCAGGAGCCTGCTCCAGAGCCTCCACGACCGGCCCGACCATGCGGCAGGGGCCGCACCACTCCGCCCAGAAGTCTACCAGCACAGGCACGCTCTGAGACGCTTCCAGCACCTCGGCCTGGAAAGTGCTGTCGGTCACATCAATCGCCATAGGCTCCGAGCAGGCCCGACGTCCCCGGCGGCTGTCAAATCATTTCAAAACGAATCAATTCGCGGCTAATGTATGCATGCCCGGAGAAGCAGCGCCAGGTCAGTCCGCGACATAAGCTCTGATAGCAGGCCGGCGAATACCGCACAGATCCAGAAGCTTCCGCGTGAAATTTTTTTACGGCAGGCTAATGCATTCTAAACAGCAGACGATAGTACACAGGTGAAGCGGGCGATCTTTCTAAAAAGCGATGGGACTGCGGCGACCGCCCTCCGGAGCGGATTGATTCTCGGCCTGCTCTTACTGGCGATTGCAAGCGGCCAGGCCAGGCCCGTGGAAATCTGGAATCGCCAGGCTCCCGGGCAGAATCGAGCCGCAGCAAAGGGCCAGAGCGCGGACGGACCGCCGCCGGTTCTGTTTATCCTCGACGCCTCCGGATCGATGGCGGAGCTCTTCGGCGGAGTTTCGCGCATGGCCGCCGCCCGCCTGATGCTGCACGAACAGCTGGCCCGCCTGAATCAAAAAGTACCGGTCGGCCTGGTGGCCTACGGCAATAAGATTCCCGGCTGCGGATCTGTGCGAATTTACGCGCCGATTCGCGCGAAGAACCGCGCCACGCTCAAATCTCAGGTCAAACAAATGCATCCGGCCGGCAGCACGCCCATCGCGCGCACGCTGCGCCTGGTCGGTGAAAGTCTGATCCCATCGCATCCCGGCACAACTGTCGTTTTGATTTCCGACGGCGCCGAAAGCTGCGGCGGCAATCCGGCCGCCGAAGCCCGCAAGCTGCTGGCGAAGGGCAAGGACGTGCAGATCAACGTAATCGGTCTGGCAGTCGACCAGGCGACCGCCGTTGAACTGGGCGACATCGCCCGGGCCGGCAGCGGCGAGTACTTTCACGTTCGCAATCATACCGATCTGGATCGCGCCATTCGCATGAGCCTGAGCCGCGTTTCCGGAGAGACCCCGCCGCTGGCGGAAGCGCCGCGCAGGCTGCCGAAAAACGAAGCCGTCGAACAGCGCTGGTCGCAGCGCGAGGCGCCGCCGATTGCAAATAGAACGCCGCGACCGCCCTTCGAAATTCGCGCGGTGCGTCCGATCGGCGTCGCGCAAGATGATCCGGACGCGATTGAGTTCGAAATCGACTATCGTTTCTATCACCAGCGGCCGGGCAATTTCATCGTGCGCATGCACGCCATCACTCATCAGACTTCAGCCCCGGGCCCCGCCGGCGGTCGCGTGCGCGGGGGCGACGGCCTGCTGGCGATCACCAGCGCGAGCCACTTCCAGGTCAATCGGGGCAGCGGCTCAGTCCGCATTCGCGTGCCGAAGGCCCATACGGGACCGCTGCACTTACAGGGCGAACTGTGGGAAATCACGAACGTGCCCGAACATCTGTACCTGTCGAACGCAGTCGCGGCCAAACGCCGGCCATGAGCGTGAGCCCACAGCGAAGTCTGTGGGCGAAATATTTGAGCGAAGTCTGTGGGCGAAGTGTTTAAGCGAAAGCGACGGCCAATTCTATCAGCGAAATCTGTGGTCGAAGCAGCATACTGGCGAATGCTCGAAGCCGCGCAATTTTCTGTTCTTAAAGCGCCGGTCGGTCGACATTGAAAGCAGCGCATGCTTCGAGTTCGACTGACTTCTTATTTACAGCTGCTGTGGGGATCGGGTTTCTCCGCCTTCAATCTGGCTTTCGTCGCATTCTGGCTGCTGTGGGCGCCCGAAGCGCTCTGGCTCGCCCTGACGGTCGGCTTCCCCGGATTCAGCGGCGTGCCCGGCGAGTCGGCCGAAGCCTACGCCCTGCCCTGGGCTCTGCTGAATTCCGCCGCGATCTTCGCCGTGTACGGCCTGGTCTACGCTCTGGGATTTCAGCTGCTCTTCTTCGGACTGCGCTTTACCGCGGCGCTGCTCTCGCATGGCCAGAAGCTTCTGGGTCGCATCACTCCGGGTCTGGCCGTCTTCTTGCTGAGCGGCGAACCGCTGCTGCGGCAGGCCGGTCTGTTCTTCGGCGCGCCGGATCCCGCCGCGGGATTTCTTTGGACTTTCGCGCCGCCGGCTCTGTTGATCAGTCTGGCCATCGGCGCGGTATTGATTTATGTTTCGCCGGCCTTTCGAGGCTATAACGCCACCTTCGTGCTGGCTGCGGCTGTGATCGCGCGCATCGTTTCGTTTCCCGTAGATCCGGGCCCGGGCTTCGCGGCTTTTTTGATCTACGAACTGACTCTGTTGCTGACGGCCTTCTTTGTTTTCATAACGATCCAGATCCGCTATCGCCTGCACCTCTGGCCGAACTACGAAAGCGTGGAAGTGCCGAACCGCTTCGTTGGGATCGGCGCGATCATCAGCGTCGTATGCGCGCTGCTGTACATCACGGTGGAGCTGCCCTGGTTTTCGGCGGGCCGCCATCTGAACGCTTCGAATCACGCGGCCTATTTCATTCCCACGGCGGTCTGGTTCGTATGCGCGGTCCAGTGGACTCTGACGGCCTGGCTGCTGGATCGGGGCCGACTGGTATCTCTGAATCAGCAGAAAGAGCGCGTGCAGTCGGCCGTGCTCCGATCCCTGACTGTGGCGATCGCCGTGCTTTCCGCCGTCCTCTTCGCGGTGGCCGCATTTCCCGGCATCGGCCTGGCGCGCCTGACCGCCGCTCATAGTGCGAGCGGCGAATTGCTGTATTTCACCGGCATGCTCCTGGATCGCGACGGCGACGGCAACAGCCTCTGGCCGGGCCGCGATCCTGACGACGGCGACCCCTGCGTTCGCGCGGACTTGCGTCGCAGCTGCGCCACCGCCCGCAATCAAACTCGGCCGGCCGCAAACGAAGCCAGACCGCCGATGCCAGCGCCCGATCTATCCCCGGCTGTCGCAGTGCTGCACGATCCGACCGCGCCGCGCATTCCGCGTCCCGCCGACGGCAATCTGATCCTGCTGACCTGGGTCACACCGGAAGCTGAAATCCCCGACGAAGCCCAGCCGATTCCAATGTACTTCGCGGCGAATCGTCCCGAGTTTGCGCTGCGAGCCCTGCTCGAAAATACGGACGGCATTGGAGAAGCTCCGCCAAACGCACCGGCAAACACGGCCGGCGATCCGATCCCGCTGCCGTCGGAACTGGCCCGCATTGGTTACCGCACAATCTGCGCCGGACGCACGAAGCCAGGCAGCGACTATTTTCGCACCGGCCACGCCGCTCACCTGGACGCCGGCTGCCAGATCTTTCAGCCCTTGGGCGAACTCTCCCGTAACACGAGCGGCGCCGCGCCCCCGGGTGATTCCGATTCCACTTCCAATTCAAGAGCCGAGGCAAAATCCCGCGCGGAATCGAATATCAATCGGACTGTGCTGGAAGGACTCTTCGTTTTCGATCGCTATCGCGAAGACGGCTTCAACTTTCTGTGGATTCACTACGAAGACCAACCGCGGCAGGACCGAAACGCCGGACAAAAAGATCGGGATCGCCGACTGCAGCCCGGACTCGAACGCGAAACCCTCTTTCGATTGCGCCAGTCAGGGGACGTCGTAATTATTCAAATGCAGCCGAACGATTTTGTCGGCAAGGCCTATCTGCTGGGCAAACGCCAGCCCCGGGAACTGCCGGAGTATCCGCGACCCGGAGAGGTTCTGCGCTTCGCGGCGGGGCTGCGCAACGCGGCTCCGGGCGGCGCACGCAATCAAATCGTCGCCCTCTATCAGTCTTCGTTTATGGACAGCTGGTTCATTCGCGCGGGCCGGCGCCTGGGATGGAGCTATCCGGAACTGCCGGTCTATACCATGCGGCTGGACTCGGCCGGCGTGCCGATCGTCTTTAATGCGCTCACCGGACGGACTCTGGTCAACGCCCAACCCGGGAATGCTCTAAAATAATCATCAAACATCCCTCCGGACTGGTGAGCGTTCCGTGCCGGCTCCCGGCCTGCGCGCGAAAATAATCGCCGACCGCCAGCGCCGCGCCGTCGAATTCGCAGCGACCTTCCAACACGCAGGCCTCTTCCACGCCGCGATGCACATGAGCGGGAAAGCTGCTGCCTGGATCCATGCGCATGAGCGTGCTGCGATAGCCGCGTTCATCGTTCGTGAAGAGTCGTTTGCATTGCACGCCGGGAGCCGGCGAATACCAGTCGCCTTCGGCCCGGGTTTGAATATAGGCCGTATGCGCCGGGCCGGTCTTCGCATTGCTCATCGCGGTTGTCTGCGTCTCGCTCGCCGCGTCCTGCTGCTTCAAAATCCAGACGGCAATGCCGAATAAGCGGGCGGCGTCGCGTGCATACAGTTCCGCCAGAGCGTCTTTGTTTTTGCCGGCCACCCGGGCCGCCCTGGTGCTTGCGATTCTGTTGCTCGCGATTTTCGGGATCCTCGATCTCTGGATGCTGCCCGATTCGTATGGGGACGCCTGGCGCATTCGTTATCTGGCTCTGGTGCCGATCAACGCCGCCGTGCTGGCGCGCCGTGCGTCGCCTACACCGCGTTCGAATTCTTTTCACGCGATCTACAGTCCGGCGATCCACGTTTTCCGCTGGTGCTGAACCATCTATTCTTCCTGGCGTCGGCCTGTTTAATCGGTCTCTTCGCGAATTTGTATCTCGAATATTTTATGCGACGCGACTACGAAAACGGACGCATCATCGCCAGAGAAACGAGCAAAAACGAGGCGCTTCTACTCAGCATCTTTCCGGCGACTGTCGCAGCGCGCCTGAAGACATTGTGCGTTTCTTGAATCGCATCTATAGCGCCTTCGGTCGGCACGGAAAGGACCGATGCGAAGCTTTTAGATTCGCTCAGGCGCCGGCTTCGACGATGCCCTTGAAGTCGGCCGCTTTCAACGAAGCTCCCCCGATCAGACCGCCGTCGATGTCGGCCTGCGAAAATAACTCCGCGGCGTTGCCGGGTTTCACGCTGCCGCCGTACAGAATGCGCATGGAGTCGGAAACGCCTACGCCGTACAATTCTTTGATCAGCTCGCGGATAAACGCGTGCATTTCCTGGGCCTGCTCGGGGCTCGCGGTCTTGCCCGTGCCGATCGCCCAGACGGGTTCATAGGCGATAACGCAGTGAGCCGCGTCCGCCACGGCGATGCCGGTGAAAGCGCCCGTGACCTGAGCGCGAACGACGTCTTTGAGTTTGCCCGATTCGCGTTCTTCGAGGGTTTCGCCCACGCAAACGATCGGCAGCAGGGCGTTGGCCAGGGCCTTTACGGTTTTCTTATTCACCGTTTCGTTGGTTTCGTGAAAATAACTGCGCTGTTCGGAGTGGCCGATGATGACGTAGGCGACGCCAACGTCTTTTAGCATGTCGTGAGAGATCTTGCCGGTGAAAGCGCCCTGGTCTTCCCAGTGCAGATCCTGCGCTCCCAGGTGAATTCCAGAGCCCTGGAGCGTCTGGTTCGCGCGGTCCAGCGCGGTGTAGGTCGGGCATACGACCACGTCGACTTTCGACGTAAGATCGGAACCCAGCGCTTGCTTTAGTTCCCCGGCCAGGGCCGCCGCCTCGGAGGGGGTTTTGTACATTTTCCAGTTACCGGCTACGAACTTTTTTCTACTCATTATGGGAACATGAATACGTTCCGGGCCGCGAGGATGTCAACCAGGTACAGAGTGCGCCGACAGGAAAGTCCGGAAATATCGGCGTGACAGATGACCGGCGATTTCTATGCTGCAGTCAAAATTCACGCGGCGCAATTCAGCGCGGCCCGGATCATACAGCCGCCGCGAATCGCGCCGTTCATTTTCAGCCATGTCTTCTTTCGATTTCGAAACGCTCTTTCCCATAGCGGTCATCGCCGGGGTCATATTCATCTTCGCCGTCATCATATTGATGAGTCTTCGGCGCAGCGCCCGCAACAAACAAAAGATCGCGGCTATCGCCGCGAAGCTGGGACTCGAATTCCAGGACGCCGGCAGTTTCCTGCGCAGCCGCAGCGGTCGCGATCAGCTGCTGCAGCTTCAGCCCGGGGCGCAGGAAGATCCCGCTGCCGCGCGCCGGCAAATGCGGGCAGTCGAACAGTCCGGCCTGGCTCGTATGGCCTTCGAAATTTTGAGCGGCTTCGGCCCCTGGGAGCTCAAGGGCGAATACCAGGACTGCGAAACTCGCGTTTGGCCCGTCGAACACGGCTCCGCGAAAAGCAAGCGAACCTATACCCGCTTCGAGATGAACTTCGCTGAACCGCTGGATCTCGAACTCTCGATTACGAAAGAAGGTATGCTCGATCGGATCGGCAAAAGCGTCTTCGGAGCTCAGGACATTACGATCGCGCCGGAGAATGCGACCGGCACTCGCAGCGAACAGGCTCAGAGCTTCGATAAAATCGCGCGGGTTCAGTGTCGCGCCGACAGCGAAGCCGTGGGCCCGTCAGCGCCGGAGAATCGCGTTCGATCGCTGTTGCAAAACGCCGGGCTGCAACAGGCGATCATCGAGCTGCTCACGGACTATCCGGACGCCAGCATCGGCGATCTGGGACTCTCGTTTGAAATTCGCGGGACCCTCACCGACGAAAAAAAATACCGCGCGGTCCTCGATCGTTTCGCCGCCTGTATGCGCGCGTTTCGCGGTGACGCATTTACCCGAAACTGAAGGCTGAGTCCGGAGCCCGGATCCGGGCCGGCACACTCCGAGAACATTAATGCGCGAATCCTTAAATCATCTTCCACTCTTCGGCGAAACAAAGCCGACCATCAGCCGCGGACGTTTTCTGAGTCTGGCCGCGCTGTCCGCGCTCGCGCTCCAGCGTCCGCTGCGGGCGGCGAAAGCCGAAAAGATTCTGGTGATCGGCGCGGGCATGGCCGGACTCGCCGCCGCCTGGACCCTGAAAGCCGCCGGGCACACAGTCACCGTAATCGAGGGTCGCACGCGTATCGGCGGACGCATTCATACGAGCCAGGCCCTCGGCGCGCCTCTCGATCTTGGCGCCGCCTGGATTCACGGCTCGAAAAATGCCCTGCATCCTATGGTACACCTCGCGGCCCAGACCGGCTCCCGTATGGTTGAAACGGATTTCGAATCGATGCGATTGTATACGCAGCGAAGCAATCCGGGCGAGGCGAATGAAATCGCCTGGGATCCTCTCGAAGACGCGTACGAAGAAGTGTTGGCGGACCTTTTCAAAGAGCGCGATCGATTACAGGAAAAGCGTAAAGATCGTTCGGTCGGTAAATATCTGCGGCGGCTCATCGCCAATACGGATTTGGACCCGGGCAATCAGCGCGCCCTGCATTGGTGGTTCAACACGGAGTACGGCGTGGAACTCGCCGCCAATCTCGACGATCTGTCTCTGCGCTCGCTTGATGAGGACCTGGCCTTCGGCGGAGACGAGAGTATTCTTCCGCAGGGCTACAGCGCGTTGATTCAGTATCTGGCGAAACGCGTTGAAATTCAAACCGGCCGGACCGTGCGTTCGATAGCCCTGAAAAAAAATCAGGTGCATGTTATGACCGACCGCGGCGAGTTCACGGCGGACCGGGCGATTGTCACCCTGCCCCTGGGTGTTCTAAAAAGCGGACGCGTAAAATTTTCCCCGAATCTCAGCGATCGAAAGCAGCAGGCGATCCAGAAGCTCGGCTTCGGCGCTCTGGAAAAAGTGGCGCTGCGCTTTCCGAAACGGTTCTGGCCCAACGATATCTTTCAATTCGGCTACGTGCCCGCGGCCGGACAATCGACCCTGGTGCGTGAAATTTATAACTATCAGCCGTACACGCGACAGCCGATCCTCGTCGGTCTGGCCGGCGGCGATCAGGCTCGACAGTTACAAAAAAACAAACGCGCCGCCGTCGCCGACATGCTGGCCGTGCTGCGCGAAATCTTCGGAAACTCAATCCCGCAGCCGAAAGGCAGCCTGGTTACGAACTGGGTATCGGATCCCTTCGCCCAGGGAGCCTACAGCCACGTGCCAGTCGGCGCGGGATTGGGATACTCCCGGATTCTGGCGGAAGCGATTGATGATCGAATTCTATTTGCGGGAGAACATACGAACGCCTGGTATCCCGGCACGACCCACGGGGCCTATCTTTCGGGACTGGCCGCCGCAGAATCAATATGAATATCACACGCTCTATTCCCGCCAGAGGCGATAGCTTACGCCGCACGGCCTTGCAACGCGGGCGCGGTTTCGCTTTCGCTCTGATGCCAGCGATCTTGATCGCGGTCAGCACCCTGGTGCCGGTGCGCCCGGCTCTGGCGCAAATTCCCGACGCGCCTCTGGGTTATGTGACCGATCTTCCCGAAGTTCTCAGCGACTCCGAGCGAGAAGCTCTATCGGACAAACTGCGTGTTTTCGAAGAAGAAAGTTCGACGCAGATTTTCGTTTTGATCGCGCCGGACCTGGGCGGGCGCGACGAGTTCACGGTCACCTTCGAGACGGCCAGCCGGTGGGGCGTCGGACAGGCCGGCAAAGACAACGGGGTTCTGATCGCCCTGTATATGGCCGATCGCAAGATTCGCATTGAAGTCGGTTACGGTCTGGAAGGCAGCATTCCCGACGCTCTGGCGAATCAAATCATTCGCAATACCATGGTTCCGCACATGCGCGACGGCTCGCCTTATCTCGCAATCAACGGAGCGATCGACCGAATGATCGCGGCGAGTCGCGAAGAGTTTTCCGCCGACGACGACCCTGCGACGAGCCTCATAGACCCCTACAGAACGGTCGACTCCGGCTATCATGACATTGAAATATTCGAACCCGACTATGTGCCGGAGTGGGCCCAGTATCTGATCCTGGCGCTCACGGCGGCCTATGCGATTATCGTATTGCTCTACGCGATCTTCGGCGGCATCGCGGCGGAATTTAACAAGACGGCGCGGCGCTTCGATTTTCGCTTCGACTTCGTGGAGTTTCTTTCGGATTTGATCGCGAGTCAGATCGTCGTCGCGTTTTTGGCCGGACTGCCAACGCTCTTTTTATACTTTGCCTTCGAAGAATTTCAAATTCACGGCTATGGCATCGTCATCGCCGCGCAGATCATCGTGATCCTGCTATACCTGCACACAATGATTCAGGGCTCGACGAAAGAACGCCAGAGCGTTCGCGGGAAAACTGAAAATCTTAACGCGTGGCGCAAACTCGAAAACCGCTTCGACGCCGACCATGTCGAAGAACTGCGCGCGTACTTTCACAGTCGACTCCGCCGCTGGCGACCGGGCTTCGTATTCCGCCTGGCCTATGAGGAGCTGGAGAAACAGACAGGAAGCGCTCTAAAGAAACCGGAGAGCTTTTTCAGTTATACCGAAGCTTACGCTCGCAAGGCGATCGATCCGCTGCTCACCGACGAAGAGTTCTGGAATTCGACTCGCGCGAATTTCGTGCGCGATCAGGTCGACATCGAGTATGGAGATCTCACGCGGCGGCGGGAGAAAATTTTCAGCGCGGACGTTTACGATCTGGCAGCCGGCGATCAACTGCTCAAGAAGCTGGAAGCTTTGCGTGCAGACCCGGAAGACTATTTCGACTACAGCCTGACGGGGATTATGCGCAAGATCGCATCGTTCGTAGACGACGACGCCCTGTGGTCCAAATGGCGCATGCGCGACACTTACGTACCTTCTCGCGTAAAACGCAAACGCAAGAAACTGCGCACGAAATTCGCCGAACTACAAAAAACCGCCGACGAAACCGAGCGGCGCAAGGGCCTGAACAAATTCTATAAGCAAGAGGCGGCACCCGTCCGCGCCAATCCCGGAAAGTACTTCAAGCGTCCCGAACGCCGCACTTCAACTTCGAGTTCGAGTTCGAGTTACTCCGGCGTATCTTCGTATTCCAGCAGCTCCAGTTTTTCCAGCAGCAGCTTTGGCAGTTCCAGCAGCTTCGGCGGCGGAGGCGGGGGTAGTTTCGGCGGCGGCGGGGCCTCCGGCGGCTGGTGAGATGCGAATCGCGCTATATTAGAATTTCATGAATATCCGAACAGGCGCGGAAAATATCCGTCTGATAATCGACGGTTCGGGGGCGGATGCCTCGTTCGTGGATAAGTTTTCGAAAACGAACGGGATTTTTTGCTTCAGCCCTGGCCGATTGCACCGATGTACTAATCAGGTGGAGAATGCATGGATGCTGCTTCACCTGACGACGATAGACAAAACACAAAAATAGACAATCACCAGTCTTTGCACGGAGGCAAAGGATGTTACACGATATTTATGAAGATTTAGATCCGGAATACACCGCCCGGATCTTTCAGGCTCGCAAGAAGCTCGTAGGGAGCGTAGATCAGACCCTGCTGCCGGAAAACGGCCTGCTGGCTCGCGGCCTGCTAAACGACGAACAGCTCAAAACCGTGCGCAATATTCGTACGCGCCGCCTGAGCCCTGAAATTCGCGAGCGTTTTATCGCCGACTAAACCCGCGACTCATAGCCCGACGCCCCGCGCAAACGATCCGGATCCTCCGGCATACGCGGACCGCGTCGGCTTCGCTTCCCGCACACGACAGAAGTTAGCGCGGCTTTTTACTTCGCTGGCTTCTGTCGTTTCAAGCGCACTTCCGTGCGAATCTCATCCAGAATCGAACGATCTCGAATCGCTCCCCCGTGTCCCGCAATCACCGTATCGAATTCCAATTCGGCAATACGATCGAGCGCGGCTTCGTAATGACTCAAATCCGCGAAGTCCGTCAGCATCAACGGCGATGATAGCAGACTCCCGCCGTACAGCACGCGTTCCTCGGTAAACAGAACCACGCTATTGTCCGGCGAATACGCCGGCGGCATATGCAGCACGCGCACGCGACCGCCTAATAGCTCGGCCTGCTCATCGAACACTCCGTCCGGCGGCTGGAACGGCAGCGGACGCCAGGTATCGAAGCTCGCAGACATCTCCGCCTGCATATTCGCCCAGTGCGACCGTAGCAGACTCCCGGTCCGGCGCTGCGCGATAATGCGCACGCCCTGACCGCGAAACGTGGAAAGCCCGCCCGTGCGATGCAGGGGAAAGCCGGTCAATACAACGCCGCGAAAGTCGGCGTAGGAATTCGCGGCGCCCTTCCAGATCATCTGGCGCGCGCCTTTGTACGTCCAGGTGGCGTCGAAAAAATAGACCCCCTCCGGATGCGCATAGATGACCTGATTGGTCTTCCAGTAGTTGTAGTCTTCTACGACGAAAATAAAACCGCGCAGTTTTTCCACGCGCAGCGGCAGATCGTTGCGATCGAGAGGCACCGCATTGTCGCGAATCCACGGTCGCAGGCATGCGCCGCTCCCGACAATGGCGGCCAGAAAAAAAAGCAGCAGCGCGGCCCGGACCGCCGGCGCGAGAGCAGGGTTCGATAGATTCGCTCTTGTCAACACAGTGCGTTCCGGTTGCACTGCAACAGTATGCATCCCGGCATCAATTCTTTTTCCGCCGCGCTCCGAACACGCACCCGGCGCTTCGCTCTGACATTCGCATTTCTGCTGGCGGGGATTTTGCACGCTGGCTGCCATCCCGTCGCCCTCGAAGCCTATCGTTTCGGTCCGACCGAGTTCAAAGGCGCCGCCGTCGCCCACGTACATCGCCGGGGTTCCGGCTACGGCAGCGACAGCACGCGAGAGCTGTACCGGAGCCTAAAAGAGCTGGGCTACAACAGCGTCCAGTTGAACACCTTCGCCTATCAGCCGCGCAATCAGAGTCTAAAATTGCAATGGGACGATCCGACTCTAACCGGCGAGGACTTAGTCCGTGAAATTAAAGCGGCGCATGCATCCAACTTGAAGGTGCTGCTGAAGCCGCACATCTGGGTGGGCGGCTGGTCCGGCGACGACCCGGAACACCAGTGGCGATCCAAAATCGACTTCGACGATAGCCGGCGGCTCGATGCATGGTTCGCGGAGTACGCGCGCTTTATGCTCCCCCAGGCCCGCCTTGCCGAAGAGCATGGCGTGGTCGCCTTTGCGGTCGGTACAGAGCTTGTAGGACTCACGCATTCGAAAAACGATGCGCGCTGGCGCAAATTGATTCGTGAAGTGCGCGCCGTCTACAGCGGCCGCCTGACCTACGCCTGCGAAGCCTGGAACGCAAAAAACATTTCGTTCTGGGACGACCTGGACGCGGTCGGCCTCGACTTCTACTACGGCTACCCTCCGAAGGGCAGCGCTGCTAAAGAAACTGACGACACGGCGAATAAAGGCCCGGCCGAACCTCCGACCGGGGTACTCGCCGCTTATTATAGAAAAAAACTCACTGAACACTTCTCCCATGCCGGCGGTCTGGGCAAGCCCCTGTGGCTTACAGAGATTGGCTTTCCTTCCCACGACCGGG
Organism: bacterium; assembly: GCA_024742665.1. Lineage (GTDB taxonomy): Bacteria > Spirochaetota > Leptospiria > Leptospirales > Leptonemataceae > JANSYA01. Next base: position 295,465 of record JANSYA010000005.1, on the reverse strand, counting down.
CCGTTCAAACGCCCCACGCCTGGCCCGATCCGGCCTATGCCATAGATCTGGAGCTCCAGAGTCGCGCTTATGAAGCCCTGCATCTGGCGCTGGCAGGACGCGGCGCCGCGACGATTCAAACGGAAACGGGCGAAGCGGCTCATCAGCAGCCCCTGTACCCGGAAGGCATGTGGATCTGGAAGTATACGACATCCCTGGACAGCTATGAGCAGCGCAATTATGCGCGGGGCTTCAATATGCAGGACAAACCGGCGGAGCGCATCATCCGCCGCATCTTCAAAGACGCGCCGCGCCGTATAAAATAGCCAAATATTGCCCAATCCAGGGCCTGCGAGCCCTAAAGTCCCGCCTCGAAATTCCGATAGTACTATTACTATGATTCTCGAAGGTGGATCACAAAATGCGAGCCGGATTCCGGGGCAGTACGCCTATCCGGTCCAGCGCTATCAATCGAATCCGATTGAGTCGGTTTCCGCGATCCGAGGCAACGGCCTGAGCCATCGCCATCCGATCAACACCGACTATCGCACGAGCGACAGCCGGGGGCCGGCCGAAACGAGCAGCGCCCTGCAGCGCAGCCGCGAAACCTATCCCCGCAAAGAGCTGTTCCGACCCGACATGTACGAAGCGCGCCGGCCGGCCGCCGATTCTCGAAACGCCGCGGCGTCACTTGCACGCGATCTGGAACAATCCCGCGAGCCGGGTGATTCATACGCGAACAGCGTCTTTCGCGCGCGCTCCGACGTGAGTCAGGGCCTTTTCGTCAACCTACTCGGCTAACCTCGCGCCGCTCTCGACGACCATTCGCGTAGCACGCTCACCCTTTAAACGAAAAAAGGCCGATCGCATTGCGACCGGCCCTCTTCTATTCTATCTGAATGTCGAAACGACTTACTGATTGTTCATGGCGTTCTTCGCCATCTTCAGGTAGTAACCTTCAACATCATACCAGAACTGACCGCCCCACTGGAAGTTGGTCGCCTGCAGGTGGTCAACACCCGCGGTGTTCCAGCGCTGCTTCGGTCCGCCTTTCCAGGTGCCCCACTTCTGAGAAGAATAGGGAACGATACCGTCGTTTTTACCGCCCTGACCGTAGATCAGACCGCCCGCCCAGGTTGCCGGAGTCAGCAGACCCATAATCGGATGCTGAATCAGATCCGGAATGGTGATGTAGGAACCGTAGGAGAAGTATTTTACACCCGATACGTTCGGCGTGTTGGCGTTGAAGATGCTCGTGCCGGCTACCGTCAGCGTGTCGGCCATTGCCAGAACGTCTTGCTGGTTGTCGCTGAACAGCAGACCTGCGAGAGCATCCAGAACGGTGCCGAGGAACGGCTCCAGCCAGTTGGGGATTACACCCAGAGCGATGTCGCCAACCGGGCTGCCGCGGTGCGGGGTGTTGATCGTGGTAATGGAACGAACCACGTTGCGCATGCAATAGCCGCTGGCGCCACAGGTATTGTTCGTGATCATGTAGCGACCGTCGAGACCGCCCTGTGAGTGACCGAAGTAGTTTACTTTAGAGAAACCGTTGGCTGCCATCCAGTATGAGATCTGGTCGGCTTGCTGCTTGGCGCGAAGACCCAGGCCCGCTGCTGCGGTTTTGCCCGGAGTTAAGACCGCAACGCCTTCGTCGCGGAGATACTGGTCGACGTCGCCCCAGTATTGGAGGAGACCGGCTGCCGGTCCGTTAGAATCGTCGAAACCAAGGATGCCGTGTCCGAGTACGATCGGATGGCTGTTAACGAGCGGTCCGGAAGAACTTCCGCCGCCGCCTGCGAATACTGCGCCGCTGCTTAGAAGAAACGCGCATACAAATATTGTGAACTGTTTAGTCATGAACCCTTTCCTGAACTTTGTTTGTTTGATCAGTCTATTGCAATGGGCGTGCCAGGCCGGGGAATTTTTTTCGGAGCCGGGCATTCCTTACCCGAATCTAACGTTTCTTCGCCTGAAGCTAACTAAAGCGGGTCGAATTTTCTAACATTGCTCAATAGTACGGCAGCTTCGCAAACCAGCCCGCGCAACCGCAGACCGGAATGTGTCGGCAACAAAACAAGTTTGGCATCAAATAAGTGCATTCAAGCAGCGTCCAGGGTGGCCTAAAGCCAGGCACCGCCCTCTATTGGTGCAATATTTCCGAATTATGAGATCAACAGAGCATGAAACCGCTTCCGGCGACCGGAATGAGCGCTTTGAATTGGGTTACCGTCGAATTTTAACCATCGCTGTGCCGATTATGATCTCGAATTTGTCGACTCCACTCCTGGGATTGGTGGATACGGGCGTGGTCGGTCAGCTTCCCGACCCGGCCTTCATCGGTGCCGTCGCGATCGGGTCGCTGATTTTCACTTTTACATTCTGGGCCTTTGGTTTTCTGCGCATGGGAACGACCGGTTTGACCGCCCAGGCCCTGGGTGCCGGCGATCACACGGAGATTCGGGCGAATCTGGGCCGGCCCCTGCTGCTTGCTCTGGCCCTCGGCGGGCTCCTGATTCTGCTGCAGGACCTGATTCGCTCGGGAGCGCTGCTTTTTTTGGAAGCGAGCCCGCAGGTGGAGTCCCTGGCCGGGGAATATTTTCAGATTCGGATCTGGTCGGCGCCGGCCGCCCTGGCGAATTACGCGATTCTGGGCTGGTTTGTGGGACTCGGGCGCACGCGCATCGCTCTGGTGATCCAACTGGTCTTGAATTTGACCAATATTGCGCTGGATTTTGCATTTGTGACCGGTCTGGGCTGGGACGTAAAGGGAGTCGCGCTGGGCACATCGATCGCCGAGGGCATCGCCGCCCTGCTGGGACTGGCCATCGCCGCCCGCCATCTCCGGAGCTTTCAGCCAGCACCAGATTCTCTGAAGCGCGTGCTCGATCCGGGACGACTCAGACACAACCTGCTGGTCAACGGCGATATTATGATTCGTTCCCTGGCCCTGCTGGCCGTCTTCATCTGGTTTACGGCGCAGGGCGCGCGATCCGGCGACGTGATCCTGGCGGCAAATTCGATCCTCATGCAGTTTGTGGCGCTTTCGGCCTATTTCCTGGACGGCATCGCCTTCGCGACGGAAAGCCTGATCGGCCGGGCGGTCGGAGCGAAGCTGGCGGGCCTGGTGCGCTTGACGGCGAAACAAACGACGCGCCTGGCGGCCGGCATCGCTGTGCTGATCGTGGCGCTGTTCGCCCTGGGCGGGTCTCTGGCGATCGGCATATTGACGGTCGATCCCGAGGTCCGCGCCGCGGCGCACGGGTATTTACTCTGGGCGGTATTCGCTCCCCTGGCCGGGGTGTGGTGTTTTCAACTGGATGGGATCTTTATCGGCGCGACCCGCACTGTCGATATGCGCAACGCAATGCTGCTTTCGCTGCTGATCTTCGCCGGGGCCTATTGGGCGCTGCAGCCTTTCGGCAATCACGGACTCTGGGGATCGCTGTACGCGCACTACGCCGCCCGCACTCTGACTCTGCTGGCGTTTTATCCCGGCCTGGTGCAATCGATCCGCGCGAAAATGAAGTGACTCAGGCCGGTCGAAGGCGTCCTAAACTAATATGAACGCCATCGTACCTTCCCGAGACCAGTTTAAGGCGCTGCTCAAGCTGCCAAAAGATCAGCCTGTTTCCATGGTGAACCTGCTGAAGTTTAAGGCCGTCGCCGATGGCGGCGAAGAAAGCGGAGCTGAGGCCTACGCACGCTATATGCAAAACGTGGCGCCGCTGATTGAACGCGAAGGCGGCAAGGTCGTCTGGGCCGGGGAGGCCCGCCTGCTCTTTATCGGCGCGACAGAGAGCGACGACTGGGACCGCGTCCTGATCGTGGAATATCCCACGCCGCGGGCTTTCGTGCGGATGAACACTTCCGCGGAGTACGAAGCGATCCATCACGACCGGGAAGCGGGCCTGGAAAAAACCGTGCTGCTCGTTTCAGAATCCCTCCCGCTGCCATAATCAGCCAGGGAGCCCGCGCCTTCTTCGCAAAGAGGACGCGGGCGTTTCGCATTCGCACGAGGACGCGCTTCGCCGATTTAATTCAGCGCTTCGAGATACGCCACTTCCGGACGCACGCCGACGATCTGCTGCTCCAGCTTGCCGTCGCGAAACAGAAGCACCGTCGGAATCGCAGTGATGCCGTACTGTTGGGCCACCTGGGGATTTTCATCGACGTTCAGTTTATAGACTTTCGCGCGGCCCTCGGTCTTCTGGCCGACGTTGTCGATCACCGGCCCGAGCATCCGGCACGGACCGCACCACTCCGCCCAGAAGTCGACGAGTACGGGCACGTCGCTTTCCAGCACGTCTTTTTGAAAGCTGCCATCTGTTGTGGGATTCGCCATAATTTTATCCTCCGGCGGCGCTCGCATCGAATTCCAGGCCTGGCCTGGCCTGGAGCAGAATCGAGTGCCATACAATACCCTCTATGGTATAATCGCTATTTGCTATTAAGAGGCGGCTCCGCTCAAAACGTTACGACTTTTTTTTCGCAAGTTTCTTGCCCGCGCTGTTTTTCGGCGCCAGTTCCGCGGCGATCCCGCCGACCTTTGCCAGGGCCGCGCGACGCGCGTCGTTCCAGGCGTGACCACAGCTGATGCGAATGCACGATCGAAAGCGATCGCTATTTGAAAAGGCCAGGCCGGGCATCAGGTTGATGCGATTTTCCAGCGCGCGATTGTATAGATGATGGCTGTCGGTGCCGGGCGGCAGCTCGACCCATAATACGAATCCACCCTGGGGTCGGCTGACGCGCGTCCCGGCCGGGAAAGTGTCGCGAATGATCGCCGCCGCGCTTTGAATCTGATCGCTCAGACTTTCGCGCATGCGGCTGAGATGCCGTTCGTACTGGCCGGCGCGTAAAAATTCCGCGAGCGCTATCTGGCATGGAGCGTTGGTCGCCACCGTATTCATGAATTTGATCTGCTCGACTTTTTCGAAATAGCGGCCCGGCGCGATATAACCCACGCGATAGCCAGGCGCCACGGTTTTTGAAAACGAAGAGCATAATAAAACCAGACCCTTGCGATCGAAAGACTTCGCGGTCCTCGGCCGCGTTTCACCAAGATGCAAATCGCCGTAGATATCGTCTTCAATCAGCGGAACCTCGTGGCGGGCGAGCAGTTCAACCAGCTCCGCTTTGCTTTCGTCGGGCATCAGACTGCCCAGGGGATTGTTAAAATTCGGGGCAAGCAAACACGCGTCAATTTTACGGCGCTTCAAAATACGTTCGAGATCCGCGGGACGCACTCCCAGCGAAGGATGGGTCGGCAGCTCCAGCGCCTGCATGCCCAGACCGGCGATGGTCATCAAGATGCCGTAATACGCGGGCGACTCGATCGCGATCACCGCTCCCGGACGCGCCACCGATCGCAGACCAAGATTCAAAGCTTCCATGCAACCGGTCGTAATAATAAAATCGTCCGGCCCCAGGCGACAGCCCCAGTCAATCGAACGCCGACTCAGCTGGGACCTGAGCTCCGGATTGCCGGGCGGCAAATCGTAGTGGATGCCAGCGTCGTCGGTGCGACGGCTGATCGCGGCCATAATGCGCTGCAGCTGCCTTACGGGCAATAGTTCCGATGCGGGAATCGCGGCGGCGAAAGGAACATAGTCGCCCTGGCGCGTAATCTTGAGCAAATCCGAAACCGTATCGGCGATTTCGACGTACGCGGGGCGCAAAGGCGGCTGGCTCTCTTTCGGCTCCGGCGGCATGCGATCGGGGTCGGCGCGGACGAAGTACCCGGATTGGGGTCGCGCCTCGACCACGCCTTCGCGCTCCAGCAATTCGTAGGCATGCAGGATCGTCGTAATGCTCGCGTCCTCCTGGCGACTCAGGCGACGCACCGACGGCAGCCGGGTTCCGGGAGCCAGGCGGCCCGTGTGAATATGGTCGGCGATCTTCCGCGCGACCGCACGATAACGAAAGCGGCTCTGCTGCATGCCGCACATTCAGCCCGACAACTGTTATGATAGCAAGCCAGATTCTCAGAAACTGTTATGCTAACAATTCCGGAGACTGTGCCTTTTTTTTCGAAGGTCTTCAGGCTACATAGATGCCATAATCAGCCATGCAAACGACTGGAGAATCTACAGCCGCCGAAGCGCCAGGCTCCGGAACGCAATTCGAATTCTGGTTCGAATTCGCGAGCACGTACAGCTATCTTTCCGCCGCCCGCATCCGCGAGCTGAGCGCGGAACGCGGCGTGCGCGTGGTCTATCGACCGTTCTTGCTGGGGCCGATCTTCCAGGCTCAGGGCTGGAACGATTCGCCGTTTAATCTGTATCCCGCAAAGGGGCGCTATATGTGGCGCGATCTGGAACGACGCTGCGAGCTCTACGGGCTCCCCTTTCAGAAGCCCACGGAGTTTCCTCGCAACGGATTGCGGGCGGCACGCCTGGCCACGGCTCTGCTCGCCGACCCCGCGACGGCTGATTGTACGCCGGCCTTCGTCGCCGCAGTTTATTCCGCGAATTTCGCCGAAGATCGCAACATCGCCGAAGAGTCGGTCTTAATCGAATTGCTCACGGAAAATCTGGCGAAGGTACCCGCGGCGATGCCGGCCAGTCCACACAACCCCGCTCCGGACGCAGCGACGATCGTTTCGCGATCGAAGTCCGCGGAAATCAAGAACGCCCTGCGCCGCACGACGGAGCAGGCGCAAGAGCTTGAGATTTTCGGCGCGCCGTCCTTTTGTATTCGCCGCTCGCACGACGCTCAGGTCGCGAATGAGTGCGAATTATTCTGGGGCGATGATCGCCTGGAAGACGCTTTCGATTACTACCAATCGGTTGATAAAACACAGGAATAAAATCATGCAATTCGCCGCGCGCACAGAACGCATTCGAACTTCGCACATCCGCGAAATTCTAAAAGTGGCCGCCAATCCGGCGGTGATCTCTTTCGCCGGCGGCCTGCCCAATCCCGCGCTGTTTCCAGTCGCCGAAATCGCGCGCGCGGCGGCGGACGTCTTTGAACGCGAAGGTCAGGCGGCGCTGCAGTATGCGAATTCCGAGGGGCTGCCGGCTTTGCGCGAATGGATCAGCGCGCGCTACAAGAAAATCCACGATCTGAACATCCCCCCGGACGAGATCCTGATCACGAGCGGTTCCCAGCAGGCACTTGACCTGCTCGGCAAAACGCTGATCGATCCCGGGCGGCCGGTGATCGTTGAGGAGCCGGCCTACCTGGGAGCGCTGCAGGCCTTCGCGATGTACGAACCGCGCTTTCATCACGTGCCGCTCGAAAGCGACGGCGTCGACGTAAACGCTCTCGAACATTTGCCGATGATTCGCGGCAATCCGGCCGGCGACGACGCATACCCGAGCGGTACTGGAGATTCGGCCAGCAGGAACCGAAGCGGCTCGCCCAATTCAGAGCCGATCTTTTATACGACGCCTGATTTTCAGAACCCGGCGGGAGTCACCTGCAGCACCGAGAAGCGCCGTCGACTGGCCGGGCTCGCGGATCGCCTTACTATTATTGAGGATAATCCGTACGGCGATCTGATTTACGACGACGATAGCGAAAGGCCGCCGCTTTTGCGTTCGCTGGACGATCGCGTGATTCTGCTGGGCAGCTTTTCGAAAATCGTTTCACCCGGCGTTCGTGTGGGCTGGGTTTGCGCGAAACGACCGCTCTATGACCGCCTGCTGATCGCGCGGCAGGCCGCGGATTTGCATACGAGCAATCTCACGCAGATGACGATCGCCCGCTATCTGGCCGACAACGATCTCGACTTACATATCAGCGCTCTGCGAAAGTACTATCGCGCGAATCGCGACTGCATGCTCACCGCCCTGAGTGAAAATTTTCCCGCCGGAGCGCTCGAAATGATCCGACCGGGGGGCGGTATGTTTTTATGGTGTCGCTTTCGCGATCCGATTTCCACCGACGCATTCTTTCACGATGCTCTGCACGAAAACGTACTGTTTGTGCCGGGCGGCGCCTTCTATCCCGATCACGATCCGGCGGGGGACCGCTATATGCGTCTGAATTTCTCGAACGCCGATCCGGAGTCGATTCGCACCGGAGTCGAACGCCTGGCCCGGGCATACCAAAAAAACTATTCGAAGCAGTTGGGCGGTCTTACGAAAGACTCGACGGCCGGCGCAATTTCAGGAGAGATTCTATGAACAGGCCGGCGAAAAGCTATCGTTATTATACGAGCGACGTATTCAGCTCTTCGATTTTCGGCGGCAATCCACTGGCGGTCGTGCTCGACGCCGATGACATCGACTCGGCGACCATGCAAAAGATCGCGCGCGAATTTAATTATTCCGAAACGACCTTCGTCCGCACGCCAGGGCAAACAGAAAGCGACGCCGCGCAAATCGCAGGCTCCGCATTGCGATTTAATGTACGCATCTTCACTCCCGAACGCGAGCTGCCCTTCGCGGGCCATCCGACCCTGGGCACCGCCGCCGTCCTGGCCCACTGCGGACGCACGCCCTTGCGCTGCGCAAAAAAACCCGCGGGCTTAGAGCACACTGAAATCATATTAGTAGAGCAGGTCGGCGATGTGGCCGTGAGCCTGTCAGCTGATGAAGGCGCTGCGCAAAACGATGCGACGTACTTCGCGCGCCTTCGGGCCGCCAGGCCCATTCAATTCAGTCCAGAAGACGCGCCCGACCGGGAAATCCTGGCCCGCATTCTATCGCTCGAAGCCGAAGACATCGGCGCGGTCGACGCACAGGGCAATGAGTATGCGGTCCGCGGAGCCAGCACAGGGATTCCTTCGTTGAATGTGCCGGTGCGCAATCGCGATATACTCGCCCGGGCCCGCGTGCGGTTGGATCTATGGGAACGTCATCTGAAATCAAGCTGGGCTCCGGATCCCTATTTGTTTACTTTCGACGCCGAAGATCCGGACTCGCAGATTCGCGCCCGCAAATTCGCCCTGACGGCCGGCATCGGCGAGGATCCCGCGACGGGGTCAGCGGCCGTGACTCTGGCGGGCTATCTGGCGGAACACAATCCGCAGCTTCGCGATACGACCGACGGCGAATTCGACTGGCGCATCGAGCAGGGCTATGAGATGGGACGGCCTTCGATTTTGAACGCCCGGGCGGCGAAAGCAAACGGGAAGATCACGAGCCTGAGCGTGGGCGGCGACTCGGTGATCGTATGCGCCGGCAGCCTGCGCGTGCCCGGCTGAGATCGACTGCAATCCGACGAAAAGCTCTGCTTGCATTATATTGCGCGGCGTGGGATGCCGATGTTTTTAGAATCGCTTTCGGTTTCCCGTGAATTTCAATCATACACAGCCCGGGCGCGCTCTATTGGCGAGCTGCTTATGTCTCCACTTGCTCTTTGCAGGCGGCTGCCGGGAAATCTACAGTTTCGTATTTCATTCGATGGGCGAAGCCGACCCCTGCGACACCGGCGTGAACGTATACCGGGGAGACACCCACTTCATTGAACGCGACTTCCTGTTAGAGGACGGCACGATCGATTATCAAAAGTGGATTTCGATCACCGACCCCGCGCTGTCCCCCTGCGATCCGTTGAACAATCGCGTGCCCGAAACCGCTCCGCCCGCCAATCCCGCGCAACCGATCGCACCCGACGCTGCCGACCCCGACGCCGGCACAGATATCGATCCGCAATTCTAAGCCGGGGCACCCTCCGTTTTACGTTTTACGCTCGGAACCGGGCTCAATTCCATGTCTCTATTATGGCGCTGGAACTGGATTCGAAATACGATCACAAGTCTGTAGAGAAAAAGTGGCTCCAGGTCTGGGAAGAGGCCGAGGCCTTCCGTCCGGAGTTTACGGCCGCCGAAAATCCGGACGCGGATCAGAATCCCTTCTGCATCGTCATTCCGCCGCCGAACGTCACGGGGGATTTGCACGTCGGCCACGCTCTCGACCAGACCGTCCAGGACGTGCTCACGCGAACCGCACGCAAACAGGGTCGCAGCGCACTCTGGCTCCCGGGTATGGACCACGCGGGCATTGCGGTACAGGTGCGGGTCGAAAAAAATCTACAGGCGGAAGGTACGAACCGCCACGAGCTCGGACGCGAAAAATTTCTCGAACGCGTTTGGGACTGGAAACACCAGTCCGGCGGCGCGATCAAAGGCCAGCAGCGTCTGATGGGCTTCTCTCTCGATTGGAGCCGCGAACGCTTTACGATGGACGAAGGACTATCGAAGGCCGTGCGAAAAGTCTTCGTCGATTTATACAACGAAGGTTTGATCTATCGCGATACGCGCATGGTCAACTGGGATCCCGTCGCGCATACAGTCCTCTCGGATCTCGAAGTCGAGTACGACGAAAACTATAAGGGCGAATTATATTCGTTCGCCTATCCCCTCAGCGAAGCGATCCAAACCGACGCCGGCGAAGTCAAAGAGATCGTCGTCGCAACGACCCGGCCCGAGACCATGCTCGGCGACACGGCCATCGCCGTGCATCCGAAAGATCCGCGCTATAAAGCTCTGATCGGCAAGTCCGTCGATCATCCGCTGCTGCCCGGACGCAAGATCCCGATCATCGGCGATGATATTTTAGTCGATATGGAGTTCGGTACGGGGGCGGTGAAAGTTACGCCGGCCCACGACATGAACGACTACGAAACGGGCAAGCGTCACGATTTAGAGTTTATTACGATCTTCGACGAGTCGGCGCGCATCAACGAGAACGGCGGCAAATTCGAAGGGCAGGATCGCTATCAGGCGCGCAAGTCGATCAAGGCGGCGCTGGCGGAGCTCGGGCTGGATCGCGGCACGGAAGATCATATGATGTCCGTCGGCAAATCCCAGCGGTCGAGTGCGATCGTTGAACCGATCGTTTCAACGCAGTGGTTCGCAAAGGCGAAGGTCCTGGCCGAACCCGCAATCAAAGCCGTAGAATCTGGCGAAGTGGAGTTTGTACCAAAAACCTGGGAGAACACATATTTCCGCTGGATGCGCGAAATACGCGACTGGTGTATTTCACGCCAGCTCTGGTGGGGCCATCGCATTCCCGCCTGGTACGGGCCCGACGGGCATTTATTCGTCGCGGACAACGAAGGCGAAGCGCAGGCCGCCGCTGAAAAACACTACGGCAAATCCGTCGAGCTCACGCAGGACGAAGACGTGCTCGACACCTGGTTCAGTTCCGGGCTCTGGCCTTTCTCAACGATGGGCTGGCCCGATCAGACCGAAGACCTTAAGCGCTACTATCCGACGAGCGTACTAGTCACCGGTTTCGACATCATCTTCTTCTGGGTAGCGCGCATGATGATGCTCGGCCTGCACTTCATGAAAGAGCCGCCCTTCAAGCAGATCTATATCCACGGCCTGCTGCGCGACGAAAACGGACAGAAGATGTCCAAGACGAAAGGCAACGTCGTCGATCCTTTAGAGGCGGTCGAAAAGTACGGTGCGGACGCTTTTCGATTTTTTCTGATGGCTACCCTTGCGGAAGGTAAGGATTCTTCGTACTCCGAACAACGCCTGAAGGGTTATCAGAACTTCGCCAATAAAATCTGGAACTCCAGCCGTTTCGTGTTAATGAACCTGCCGGAAGGTTTTGAACCGCAGCCGGATAAACTGCTGGCCTTCGCGGCGCAAGTTGAGGGCGGCGAATCCGGTTTTCAATTAGAAGCGGAAGACTGGTGGATCCTTTCCGAACTGCGCGAAACCGTTCAGGAAACCGAACGCACGCTGGCCGAATACAAATTTCACATCGCGACCGATCGCGTATATACTTTCGCCTGGCGTCTCTTCTGCGATTGGTACATCGAATTTATCAAGCCGCGTATTTTCGGCAAGGCCGGCGAAGAATCCGCGGAGGCCGCGCGCCAGACCGTCTTTTACGTTTTGCGTAATATGCTCGGTTTACTGAATCCCTTCATGCCATTTCTGACCGAAGAACTATACGAGTACCTCGGCCAGTTTCAAAAGCCGCAAACGAAAAACGAGAAGCTCTTAATCAGCGCGGACTGGCCGACTACGCCGGCTCTGCCCGCAGCGGGCCAGGGTCCGACGAAATCTCTACAGCTTTTGCAAGAAGTGATCAACGCCACGCGCACCATTCGCTCCGAGATGGGCATCGCGCCGGATCAAAAAGTCAAGATCGTCATTCGCACCACACACGCGGGACTCGCGCAGGTCTCCGGAGACAAAGCGCTCGCCATTGAACGCCTGGCGAAGACCGAAGGAATTCGCGTCGAAGAAAAGTACGAGAGCGGAAAATTCGACGCGATGGAGACCTTCAGCGAAGGCGAGGTCTACCTGCCCCTGGAAGGCGTGCTCGACATTGAAAAAGAAACGAAGCGCTTACAGGGCGAACTCAAAAAATTAAAAGGCGTCCAGACTGGCATCGACAAGAAGCTATCGAGCGACGGTTTCCGTCAGAACGCCCCGCCCGAAGTGATTGAAAAAGAGAAACAAAAGCTTTCGGAAATCACCGACAAGGTCGCCGCAATTCAGACGGCCCTCAAGCGCTTTAGCGCTTGAGGTATATTCGAACGCTTTAGCGCTTGAGGTATATTCGAACGCTTTAGCGCTTGAGACTTATTCGAGCGCTTCGGCGGCTGAGTTTGATTTTGGTATCTGACGCGTTAAAACTTAGTATGATTACGAGGAATGAGTTGACCGATTCTTCTTCATGATCCACGGACTGCCAGATGTTCGCTCGCATACAGGCACTGGCCGGACCGCTCATCGCGATGGGAATCCTGACCCTGGCCGCAGGGATGCCGGCTTTCGCCGCATTGCTCAACTCTCCCGGCTTTCACGGGACCGTCGTTTCGCGCGACATAAACGATTTTACCCTGCGAACAGCCGATGGTAAGCTTCGCACCGCTGCGGACTTCAAAGATACGTACACATATTTATTTTTTGGCTACGCGCGCTGCACCGGAGTCTGTCCCCGGGCGCTGCACGAACTCCGGCAATTCTCCCGTGAATCCCACGGAAAATTTAGCGTGCTCTTCATCAGCCTGGATCCGGTGCGGGATTCGCCAGGGGATCTAAGACGCATCGAAGCCGCCGGCGGTCCCGCCTGGACGGCGCTGCACGGCCCTGATCTGCGCAGCGTTCAGAATCTCGCGCGCAGCCTGCACGCGCCCTATGCTTACGATCAACAGGCCGCGCGTGAAAACAAAGCATATCAATTCAATCATCCCGGTTTTGCATATCTTGTGGGTCCCGACGCGCGTCTGCGTCTGCTCTACTCAACCGGCTTTTCGGCGGCAGAGTTACAGAGCGACTTCGAACGACTCACAGGATCGGAACGAAATCCGCCAGAGGAACGACCATGACCAATCAAGACATCGAATTCGACACCGCGACACGCGCTGCCGCGAAACTCCAGCTCTACAAAGATCTGAAAAGCGTGGATCGTTTCATGCTGATTTTGATCTGGGCCCACCTGCCGATCATGGCCCTGGCCATCCCGTACGTCTTCGGAACCTGGATTTTTGGAATCGCCGGCGGATTGACTGTCGTCGCGATCGCCACGGTCAGCTACGTATTACTCCGCGGCCGCACGATGCTGCGAATCATCAACGCGCTGTTGCTAATGTTGATTTCCGTCGTGTTTATAACCGCCTCCCTGGGCATGCTGGAGATGCACTTTCACATTTTCGGCGCCATGGCCTTTCTCGTTTTTTATCGCGACTGGCGGGTACTGCCCGGAGCGGTCTTGCTGGTGGCCCTGCACCACGGCGTCTTCAACTACTGCCAATCGATCGGCCTAACAGTAGCCGGCTTACCCGTGATGATCTTCAATTACGGCGACGGCTGGGACATCGTCGTACTACACGCTACCTTCGTAATCTTCGAAGCTTCCGTTCTCGTTTATTACTGCCGGCAATTCCGGGAAGAATATTTGAATCAGGCCGCCGGGTCGATTAAACTGACGGAGCTGCGCGAAAAGGATCGTTCGGGGATCTTCAACGAAGTTCAGCAGAGTTCCGTCGAGATGCTCAGTTCCGTCGGCGATTTAACCGGTACGGCGACGAGCGTCGCGCGCAACGTACAAAGCCAGGCCGCGACTCTCGAAGAGATGTCGGCCACGATGGAAGAGCTGGGCGCGAATTTGGGCACCTCGTTTGACGCGACGCGGGAGCAGGCCGGGCAAATCGATGTTCTGCGCCAGAGTATGGAAATGCTCGAAATGCTCACCGAATCCATTTCCGATAAAGTCACCGGCGCCGCCGATACCACCGGTCGCACCGCGGAGGTCGCCCGCTCCAGCAAGCGATCTCTGGACGAAACCAGCTCCGCCATCCATCGCATCGCGGAGACTTCGCAAAAGATGCTCGGAATCATTACGATCATCAACGAGATCGCGGATCGCGTGAATTTACTGGCGCTGAACGCTTCGATCGAAGCGGCCCGCGCCGGAGAAGCCGGCCGGGGTTTTTCCGTTGTGGCGAATGAAGTATCGCGACTCGCCGACCGCACGACTGGCAGCACGCAAGAAATCAACGAGTTGATCGATCAGAACGTGCGCGAAGTCCAGAGCGGCATGCAAACGATGAAAACCACGGTCGAAGTTCTGAGCGAAGTCATTCTGGATATCGATCGGGTCCATGGCCTGAACAACGAACTGCGCACGAGCGTCGACGAACAACGCCGATCCTATCAGAATTTTCACGAGCGCCTGAACGACATCAACCAGCGTTCGCAGCAAATCAGCTCGTCGACGCAGGAACAACAGACGGCCATCAACGAAGTGCTCTCCAGTTTGACCGGCATCAATGAAGTGACGCAAACCTACGCGACGGCCGCCGATAATTTGACTTCGATTGCCGATCGCAACGATGAAATCGCGAACCGCCTGCGTGCGCGGATCGAATCGATCGGATAAGATCCACTGGAGACGGGGCCGGATCTCAGTCTTTTTTAACAATTCGTCGGCGAATTATGACTGACTCTCCCGCGCTTCGTGATTCAATTCTCGCATGCGAAGACTGCGCATATTACTGGCGGCGGTCAGCCTTTTAGCGGCGCCCGCTTGCCTGTCGTTTGAATACGATCACGAGGACTGGACCCGTCAGCCGCAGCTTTCGCTGCTGCTCGCGTACCTGAACCGCGCCTGCGTCCGCGACTGGACGCTGGTCGGCCCCGCCTATTGGCCGTGTTTTCAGGAAGAGTTGAACCGGGTCGCGGCCCTGGGCGCCAGCGACGCGCCGACGGCCAGCCAGACCGGCAACTACACCTCGTTTACAAAGTGGGCCGGCTCGGTGCTTGCGCCCAACGGCAAAATCTACGGGATCCCCTATACGCAGACGGCGGTCTTGAAGATCGATCCCGACACGGACACGACAACTACATTCGGCAGCCTGGCCGGTTCAGGCAAGTGGGCCGGCGGCGTGCTCGCTCCGAACGGGAAGATCATCGGTATTCCCCACGACGCGACGACGATCCTTGAGATCGATCCCGAAACCGATACTGCGACGACCTTCGGGACCGTCAGCGCTAACACCTTTAAGTGGCGCGGCGGCGTCCTGGCTCCGAACGGTAAGATCTACGGCGTGCCGGTTAACGAAGCCACAATTCTGGAAATCGATCCGGTCGCCCGCACGGCGAGCACCTTCGGCACGGTTCCGACGACCGACCAATTCACCGGCGGAGTGCTGGGAGCCGACGGGCTGATCTACTGCATGCCGCGCAACAATACCCAGGTGATGATCATCGATCCGGAGGCGCGCAGCGTTTCGTTCACCGGCAATTTCGCCGGCGTACAAAAATGGTCCGGCGGCGTCTTGAACCCTGCTGGAAAAATATACGGTTCACCCTACGGCTCCGACCTGGTTCTGGAGTTCGATCCAACGACCATGGCCGGCTCGACCTTCGGCGGCATATCCACGAGCACGACAAAATTCATGGGCGGCGTGTACTCGCCGGACGGAAAAATATACGGCGTCCCCTATCGCCGCGACGAAGTGCTCATCACAGATCCCACCGCGCAGACCGTAGCATTCATCACTCCCACGCCCGAAACCGGAAATCAAAAGTGGTTCGGGGGAACGCTGGCACCCAACGGTAAGATCTACATGCCGCCCTACGGCCTGGGCACAGCCTCCACGATTCTGATCATCGACACGAAGGCCAACGGCACCCTCGATATCAACGTGCTGCTCTCGGCGTACTATAACAAATTCTAGTGCCGCGGCTGCGATGCTGCGCCTCACTCCGGGGCGGACGGATCCTCCGCGTGTTCCGTACCTTCGCCGGGAGTGATAAACAGCATGCGCGCGGGCCCCGAGACTTTCGCGGTGTGCCAGACGCCCCGCGGAACGATCACGTACGTCCCCGGCTCTTGTAAAACGACGCTCCGATCCCCGCCCCTTTCGCGCAGAACCATTTCGACGGCGCCGGAGAGCAGAATCACGGTTTCGTCGCCCGCGGGGTGACACTCCCAGGAATTCCAGTCTTCGGTGAAATCATACGCCGCGATCAGGACGTGGCCCTGAAACCGATCGTAGTCCCGGTCGAGAGCGGCGTACATCTCCGGCGAATTCCGAATCGTGTCGACCCCGAGATCCGGCCGCAAAATCGCGAAGACGCTTGCGATGTCGATTACTGCATGCATCGTATTGGCTCCGTTGTTTTCTTTCGTGTCGGGGGTCTGATCGTTTTGCGCGTCAGCATCGCAGAGACCTCCGACCGCTCGCGCGCCGTCCGCATTCGCGCTTGCAACGTGTTCGGCCAACCGCGCCATAGTTTCAAGCAAGCCCTCGGACGCGCCGTAGGCCTCCTCGATTTCCGCCAGGTGTTCCGGCGTATCAAAGACCATACACATGATCAGGAGCGTCTTCGCCGGGCCGAGCGGCGCGAAGGTCACCGTGGTCTGAAAGCGCACCGGAACCGTTTCGCCTTCGTCGCGATGCCGGTAGACGATGCGCGACGGCGGCACCACTTCAACGTATTCGATGCGGTTCACGTAGTCACGACCATCGGGCCCGTGCATCGTGAAATGCCATTCGCCCCCGGGTCGCAGGTCCATTGAATGGGTCGTCGTGGTAAAGCCCCGCGGCCCCCACCACATCGAAACGTGCGCGGGGTCGCTCCAGACATCAAAGACGATTTCCGGCGGCGCCGCCAGAACGCGGTGGGTGATCAGTTCTTTATCGCTCATAAGCTCGCTCCGTCAAAATCGACGATCTTTACGGTTTTACGACCGCGCCGCGGCTTCGAGCTCCGCGATTTCGATCTTGTTCATCTGCATCATCGCTTCTTGCGCGCGCGCCGCGGCGTCCCTGTCGGGATCGGCAAGCAGAAGCGGCAACGCTTCAGGAATAATCTGCCAGGAGACTCCGTAGCGATCTTTCAACCAACCGCACATGCCCGCCTCGCCGCCGTCCGCGAGCAGAGCGGACCACAGCCGGTCGGTCTCCGACTGATCTTTTGTGAGCACGCTGATCGATGCGGCGGGTGTCAATTCATGGTGCGGGCCCGCGGTGAGAATCATCATCGGGGCCCCGGCGAGCGTAAATTCCACGATCATGGGATCGTCCGCTTGCCCGTGTTCGTAAACCGCGTCAATTGCGCTCTCCGGCACGAGCGAAACGTAAAACTCCGCGGCGGCCTGGCCGCCCTTCGCGAACCAAAGACAGGTCCGCACTTTAGATTTGAACTGCATTTGATTGCTCCTGAAATTTCGAATCTTTTAATGCTGTACAATCTACAGTTACTGGTTCGCCAGAATGCGTTTATAGTAGGCGTCGAGCGCGTCGAAAGTCTGCGTCCAGCTCACGTCATAGCCGCCTGCTATGGCTCCGTTCTTCGCCTCTTCCGTCTGAAACAGAGCGCTCAATGTAACCTTGGTGTCCGGGCCCTCGTCTTCAAAGAGCACTGTGATCAAAGCCTTCGGCGGCAGTCCGGCGCCGCACATATCGGGCGCACCGGGATCGCCTTCGATGATGATTTTGCGAAACGCTTCCAGCTCTTTGATGATTCCCCGGGCGGGATGTTCCGAACCATCCGGAGCCCGCATTACGACACAGTAGACCCCGCCGACCCGCACGTCGATTTCGCAGGTCGTCGCATCCGGACCGAAGGGCCCCCACCAGGCGGCGACGTGTTTCGGGTCCGTCCAGATATTCCAGACCAGCTCCCGGGGCGCCTGCACGCGCCGTACGATCACAATTTCTTGTTGGGTTTCCGTTTCTGACATAAGCGAATCTCCCTCTAATCTTCGATGTCGTTTTTGCGGGCCGCCAGGCTTTCCGCATAGACGGTCATGCGATCGAGCCGGCTTTCCCAGATCGAACGCTGCCGATTCAGCCAGAGCTCCGCCTGCATGAGCGGCTCCGCCTCCAGTTCATACGTCCGCACGCGTCCGTGTTTTTCAGAGCGCACCAGCTTGCAGTCTTCCAGCACTCGCAGGTGCTGCATGAACGAAGGCAGGGCCATCGAAACGCCCTGGGACAGCTCAGAGACCGAGGCCGGCCCGCGACTGAGTCTTTCCAGCACGACGATACGCGTCGGGTCCGCCATCGCGCGAAATACCGTGTCCAGTTGTTGCGTTGCGGCGGCCATTTCGAGGTCACCTTAGTACATCCCAATAGTTAGGTCAACACCTTACTATTGGGATGTGCGTTATCCTGCCAGAATTCGAATCCTCCGGCCTGAATTCGCCCACGGGACCACGGGACCGCAATTGCAGCGCGGATAACGAATGGCCCGGTCGAAACCCGGACTTTCTGGTTGACCAGGCCCCTGGTCGGGGCGGCCTGTACCGCAATGAAAGTCCTCTTACTCGGCGGCGGCGGTCGCGAACACGCCCTGTTCTGGAAAATCTCCCAGAGCCCGAAACTGACCGAACTCAAGGCCTTCCCGGGCAACGGCGGCTTTCCGCCGGATGCGATTGTCAGACCGGAAGCCGGACTCGATCTCTCGAATCTATCCACAGTCGTGGATTATGTGCGCGCTCAGAAATTCGATCTCGTCGTGGTCGGACCGGAGCAGCCCTTAGTCGACGGCATCGCCGACGCGCTCGCGGGCGTGTGTCCCGTCTTCGGTCCGGTCAAAGCGGCAGCGCGACTGGAAGGTTCCAAAGACTTCAGCAAAGATTTTATGGATCGCCACGGCATTCCCACGGCGCAGTCGCAGACTTTTACCGAACTGGCGCCTGCCCTCGAATATCTGGGCAAGATGACCGCGCCGATCGTGATCAAAGCCGACGGTCTGGCGGCCGGCAAGGGCGTGGCGGTCTGTCCGGATCTGGAGTCGGCCGAAGAAGCCCTGCGGGATCGCCTGGAACGCAACGTCTTCGGCAGCGCGGGCCACACTGTACTTATAGAAGAATTCATGGCCGGCGAAGAGACCTCGGTCTTCGCGATTTGCGACGGCGAGCGGGCCGTGCCCTTTCTCGCATCGCAGGACCACAAACGCGCCTTCGACGGGGACCAGGGCCCGAACACCGGCGGCATGGGCGCCTATCTGCCGGTGCCCTTCGTGGATGATGCCCTGATGCGGCAGGTTCAGGAACAGGTGCTGGACCGGGCGATGGCGGGCATGCAGGCCGACGGGAGCCCCTATCGAGGCCTGCTGTACGCGGGGCTGATGGTCAAAGACGGCAAGGCCCGGGTCGTGGAGTTTAACGTCCGCTTCGGGGACCCCGAAACCCAGGCCCTGATGCGGATTCTGGACGAGGATCTGCTGGAATTGATGTTCCAGGCCGCAGCGGGCAGTCTGCCGGAGCGCCCCCTGAAAATTCGGCCCGGCGCGGCCCTGGTCGTGGTCGTGGCGGCCGAGGGTTATCCGGGCTCATATAGCAAAGATCTACCCCTAAAAAACATTGACAGTGATGAAGGTGACATAATCTTTTTCCACGCTGGCACCCGCCGCGACGGGGACCGGCTCTTGAGCACCGGAGGACGCGTGCTGGGCGTGACAGCGGTCGGCCCGGACCTGGTCGCCGCCCGGAAAGCCGTCTACGATCGTCTTAAAAACATCGATGCCGACGGTGTTTTCTACCGAAAGGATATAGGGGAGAAAGCGTTGTGATAGAGACATGCCTTTCGGAGCTGTACAGCGTCCTGCCGGACGCGGAACTACGGCGGATTCAGAAAACCCTCAAGATCATCGTGAGTCGTGGTCTTGACGCCGAACGCCTGCGCCGGGTCGTTCGCGAAGGCTATAGCCGCCTCGGCCAGCCCTTCGAAGTCCTGGAACGCCAGGGCATCAGCGAAACTTTCCTCAAACTGCTCGATCGCTTCGGGGTGCTCTCCGCCGATCAAATGAGCGAGACCGAAAAGGCCGATCTGCAAAAGAACCCCTACACGATCTGGCCGGACGAGCGCCACTGCGTCTTAAGCGGCGAAGCCTTAGAGCTGCTGGCCCAGGAATCCTTGTTTCGCAAACGCAATTATCTGTACGGCGAAGTGACCCGCCTGCCGGTCAAAGAACGCCGCGCCTGGTTTCGCTGGCTGGGACTCGACTGCCCCGTACGATCTGAAAAAGATCGCTGCCATCAAATCTATCTGCACCTGGCCGAAGAACGCCGCCGCCTTTCTGAGAGCTCCCGGCCGACCCTGAGACCCAAAGACCTGCCCGAATTCCTCGATGAGATTTTTCCGAACGATCCCCTGAAGAGCCCTCTCGCCTGGTTCTACCGCGAGATTCTACCGCTCTACCAGGCTCTCGCCGACGCCGAAAAACAACTGCGTTCGTTGCGACCCGGCAGCCGCGAGTATCGCGCGCGCGAACGAAAGCTCGACGTAATTGAAGCCTTCAAAAGCGGCGCGCTGATTGCGCGAGCGGACGCGCCGGCCTTCGGCGAAGCGACGCGCTATCGCCTGGTCTGGACGCGTGAAGCGATTCCCACGGCGACGACCCGGAAGTCGCAAAGCGAACGCGATCGGGCACCGGAATCGCTGCCGGACATTCTCTCGAATCGCCGACCGCGCGAAGCCCGTCAGGAAGTTCTGTTTTAGATCCGTTAAGGGACATACTCGGCGCTGAAGAGCCCGGCTGGCTCGAACGCCAGGGCCTCCGCCTCTTCCGGCGCCTCTCTGCGCGCTCCCGTCCGAAGCTACAGGACGACGCAAGCACCCCCGACGCTGGCTCACGCGCAAGCGTTCCTGAATTCAACAACGCCGCCGATGACGATCGCATGGCCCGCTCTGTGCGCTGGATGCTCTTCGTTTCTTTGAGCGTGGCTTTTTTAATCGGCGCCGTATCGGCGGCGGGTTCAGTCTACGCCGAGTATCAGTTTCCGGAAACGGCCTGCTCCGCTTCTTTATTTGAGCCCCTGTGTTTGCGCAAGTACGCGGTGGTCGCAGTCGTAACGGTTCTGCTGGCCGTCGTCGAACTGCTGGTGCTCGCCTTTATTTCGATCTGGACCGTATTCCAGCTGGCCCGCATGACCGGCCAGGAGCGCGGGAGCGCCGATCTGGCTGGATCGCAGGACGTCCCGGTCGATGCAAGCGGCCGCGGAGCAGGCGACGCGATCGCGGCGCGCGTTCCGAATTTGCTTTCCCGGGCCGCTCTCGAAATTCCCGATCCGGTGCGCGAAGTGCTGGGCATCGATCCCATGCGCAACGTGCCCAAGCGGACTATGCTCTTAGTCGGCATTCTATATAAGTTAAAGATTACGGCTTCGAACGTGATCGCCAAGCTGATCCTGCGCCGGATTCTCGGCAAGAGCGCGGTGCGGGTCGGCGCGGCCTATATCGCGGTGCCGATTACCGGCCTGTGGAACGCGATCGTTACGTTTCGGGTGGCCCGGGAAGCCCGCCTGCGACTCTTTGGAAATATTCTGGCCGGCCATATCATTGAATCGGAGCTGCAGCCCGAAGCGCTCGCGCGCTTGAGTCCGCGGGCGCGGCTGGGCTGCCTGCAGGCGGTCGGCAATGCGATCGTCTTCGCCGGCTCGAATCATCCCAACCTGGTGATTTTACTCGCGCGACTGTACGAAGCGGTGCGCAACGACGAAATCGCGGATGCGGGCGGGACTGGTGACGCTGGTGAAAGACGACAGACTCCCGAATCCGATCTGGCTGACTGGAATGAATTTCTGGCGACTCTGGCCGCGGTCTCCGAAAAAGAGCGCCGCTTTTTGCTCAGGCTGCTTGCCATCGCCGCCGCATTCGACGGCCGCATCTCCCGGCAGGAACGCAAACACCTGGGCGCGGCCTTCGGCCAGGACACCGAAGCCTACTTCCTGCGAATTCGCGCTCTCCAAAGGGCCTTGCTGAACGGCCGACTGTACCAGGCGAAAGCGGCCTGTCGCCTGCGAATCTGAGTCGGGGGCGAATCTGCCTGGACGTGCGCGACCCGACGGCGCACACCGTCGAAAGAGATCGGGATCGACATGGCGGATTTCATCGAACAGCTCAACTTTCTGGCGAATCGCCTGGACTGGCGCACAGGCGTCGACATCGCCATGATCGCCCTGGGTGTGATGCTGCTCTATCGCACGGTGCGCACTTCGGGCAGCCAGCAGATTCTGATCGGCATCCTGATCGCCGTCGCGTCCCTGTACGCGGCGAAGCTGCTCGAACTGAGCGCCATCCCTTGGATCTTTTCGAATTTCACCGACGTCCTGATCATCTTTCTAATCGTCGTGTTTCAGCCGGAGCTGCGGCGCATCTTCGCCCGGGCCGCGGCCTGGCGCTGGCGGGGCCTGCGCTCTTCACGCAACAACGTGGTGACGGTCGCCTGCGAAGCGGCCTACGGCGTGCGGGCGAAACAGTGGGGGGCGCTGTTCGTCTTTCCCGGCAACGAATCGGTCGATCCCTGGCTGTCGGGCGGCTTTCCCGGCGACGCGAAACCAACTCCGGCGCTGATCTTGAGCATCTTCGATCCGGATTCGCCGGGCCACGACGGTGCGCTGCTCTTCGAACACGGCCGCATCGCTCGCTTCGGATCGCGACTGCCTCTCTCCTCGTCGGGCCGCCTGGCGCCGACCCTGGGCACGCGCCACCACGCGGCGATGGGCCTGAGCGAAGAAGTGGACGCGCTCGTGGTGACCGTTTCCGAGGAAAGCGGCAATATTTCCATTTTTCGCGGCGGCCAGCGCGACGTGATCAAATCGCGCGAAGAGCTCGAGGAACGCATTGCCGGCCATCTGAAAGGCTTCGGCTGGCGCAGACCCGGCGGCCTCCTCAGCTGGCGCGGAGCTCTGGAGCTTGCGGGCAGTTTGATCTTCGGCTTATTCATCTGGGGGGCGATCGTCTTCAGCGAAGGCCGTTTAGAAGAAGTCGAAGTGACGGTGCCCCTGGGAACGCTGGGCAAACCGGCCGGCCTGGAAGAATCCCTTTCGAATCGCGGCGTGCGGCTGATGCTCTCCGGCCCGCACGATATCTTGCGAACGCTTGAAGATGAACAGCTGGTGGCGCGCTTGAATCTTTCGCGTCTCGCGCCCGGCACGCACCGGGTGCCGATCAATCCAGGGGTGCTCAGCCTGCCCGACGAAGTGCGTCTGCTCAAAGCGGAGCCGGCGGCCATCAGCGTGAAACTCACGCCCACGGCCATGCGCAGCGTCCGGATTCGCCCGCGCCTGCAGGGAGAACTGCCGGAACAATTCCTGCTGGAAGACGTTGAAATTCAGCCGGCGGAAATTCGAGTCTATTCAACCGATCCCGGCGGAGCGCCGGCCGCGAACGAGGTTTTCACCAGCGACCTGGACCTGGGGCAGATTGCGGAGCAGCTGAGCGTGCGCGGCCAGAAGGCGACCTGGAACGGCGAAGTGCCGCTGAATCCCCCGGAAACTTTGCGCAGCGTCGCGACCGGGACTAAGTGGCCCGCGGTGAAGGTTACAATCACGGCGCGCAGCCTCGACGTCGCGGAACCGCCCGATCCCCCCGATACGGAAACGGAAGATCCGGGACCGAATCCGAATCCGAACAAAGAGCCGACGACCGAGCCGGGCGAGGACGCCAAGAGCGATCCGAAAAAGAATCCGGCGAAAGAACCGAGCGGAGAAAGCGGCAAAGAACCTGCGAAGGAACCGGGAAAGGCACCCGCTAAAAATCCGCCGGGCGGACAGGATCCTGAAAAAGAGCCCGTTAAAAAAAATCCGGAGAAAGCACTCGACCGCGAACCGATTCAAAGAGCCGGCAAGTCGTAAGGGAGCTTGAGCCTGGCGTAGCGCCGGATCTGCTTCGATGCAAACCAGCCGGCGTTCACCGCGAGCGCGTACTGAAAGGCCTGCTGCGCCGGAAAGGTCTCCGGCCCGCGCGATTCCCCGATGTCGGCCTCCGCGTCGTCGCTGTCGCTCTCTGGTTGGTTCTCATCGGGGACATCGCGTCCGCCGTTCGCCGCAAGCGTGCGCACTTCCAGCAGGCGGCCGTCCGCGCCGAAGTAGGCGATGTCCAGGTCGATGAAAACGTCTTGCGTATAAAATGCGCGACGATCTTCGCGCGGAAACACAAAGAGCATGCCGCAGGTGCCGCACAGATCCGGGCGATACTTCAGTCCGCGCTCGCGATCTTCGGGGGTGCGAGCGGTTTCGACATCCAGAGGGTTCCCGTCGACGGAGATGCGTACGATTTCGCGCGGGCGCGCGTCAGCGGACGCGAAGCTCTGTAGCAGTCCGAACGAAAGGAAAATCAGCGGCAGACTGAGGCCTGCGACAACGCCGGATGCCGCGCGCGAAACGCCGACGCGAATGCGAATCAGCAGCGCCGACCGCGCGGGGAGGCCCATGTAAAGCGCGGCCGGTTTAGCAGCCGTCTCCTACGAAACGCAGATTGATTTCGCCGCGTTTCACACTGTCGACTTTCATGGTCTTGCAGTTGAAACGCAGAGCCGAGAACATCTGCGGGTTGTCGCCGTAGAATCCCAGGGTGTCGGCCAGAGCGAAGCTGCGGCCGGGATAGGTTACGTCCCAGACGACGCCGCCGCCGTCCTGGCTGATCGGGTTCACGCGTTTGACCGCGGTCGCCTCTTGTAAGTTGTCGCGAAAGACGCCGGATTCTTTTTCGTCGATACCGGAGATCGTGAGTTTGATTTTGTTATTGCGGGTGATCGATCCCCATTCGTTTTCCAGACGCTTGAATGCGAATTTCGCCAGGCCCGCTGGCTTGCGTTCGTCGCGGCCGCGGGTAAAATTCTCAACCGCGGCCCGCGCGGCCGAGAGCTGATTGATATGCGCGCCAGGCTGGCTTTCGGAGAATTCGCCGAGCACGTTGCCGTAGCCCCACAGAGCGAGCATGCTGATATTTCCTTCCGCCCGGTACGACTTAAAGTCGGAGCCGCGCAGCGCGCTGATATTTTGCGGCAGCACTTCAATCCGGCCGATGACCAGCACGTCGGCCCCGGCGTCGGCGGCGCGATCTTTGAGGGCGTCGGGAATTTCGCCGGGGTTCGCGGCGAGATCGGCTTCGTTCAGTCCGCGCGTTACGGCGCCGGGATCAAGCACGGTGTAACCTTTATTAATAAAGAAATCGCGCAGCAGGCTCGCGGCCTTCGCGTTCCGCGAAGTGAATCCCTCGACGCGTTTGGGCGGCAGATTGTATTCTTCGCGGATCAGGATCATCAGCTTGGGATTGCCGGCGAGCTCGCGCATCGTGTCGATGGTATCGCGGATGTCGACTTGCTTCACGTCGAAGCGGACGGAAATCCGCAGCATCTTGGTGGTATCGAGCAGGTACTGCTCTTCGTCCAGAATCTGATCGTTGCGGCAAATGCCGCGGGCTTTCGTGAAGATCTCGTTTCCGATCGACTGGCCGTCCGCCACGCCCGTTTCCGAGGCGACTTCCTCGCCGATGCATTTCTCAACGGCCTGGCGGCAGGCGTCTTCTTTGGCTTTGTCCCGGGAGGCGGAGATACTGGCAAAAATCGGCGCTTCGCCGATCGTCGCGATCTGGCCGGATTTGCAGTCGCCGCGGCTGATCTGGCCGTCTCGGCCCTGTCCACCGCCCCCGCCGCAGTGTCCCAGGAACACCAGGCCCGTCGACAGGAGGATTGCACCGGTCGCGGAAACAGCGGCGCCTTTTATAATAGAAGAAAGTGCGATTCTCATATCCCTTTAGACGGCCGGAAAACGGACTCCGGTCAACAAATATTTTTCTCACGGTTTCCGGCAGGCCTGCCGATCTCAGTGATAGGGCGAGGCCCACTCGCAATACACAAAACACACGAACGACAGGATGCCGGCGATGCAAACTTTAGAGGAATTACTGAATCAGGAATTGATGCTCTTTCGAGCCGCTCTGGACACCGAGCGCCGCAAGCGCCGGGCGATTTTGAGCGCGGACGGCAAACGCCTGAACGAACTGACGGCGAAGACCGAAATGTTCCTGAACGAGGCCCAGGCCCTCGAAGGCAAACGCGAGATCGCCGTGCGAGCCATGATCGATCGCTATAAGATCGAAGACTCGCACGAGACTCTGACTCTGCGGCGTGTGGTCCGGCTGATCGAAGCCAACGCGGATCCGGCCGAATCGATGGGACTCAAAGACGTCGCCGAAGAATTTCGTTCCACGGTTTTCGCGCTGAAACGCGAATCCGCGGAAAACAACCAGCTCATGTCCGATACGCGGCATCGCATTCACGACCTGCTGACCGGCATCAGCGATCCCGCCGAAGAAGACAAAACCTATAACCCGGCGAACAAGGCTTCGGCGAAAAAGAATCAGAGCTCGAAAGCGCTGCTGCTCAACGCGAACGCTTGAGTGACAATCAGACTAAGGCTGCGCCACCCGGAAACGGCGCAGCGAAATTTCGACTGACTGTGCTCCGGATCGCCTTCATCGTCATTGGAACGCTCGGCATGTTCGCCGCCATCTGGATCTACGGCGACGCCGTGCACTATCCCGCGCTGGAATCCTTCTGCGATAGTTCCTGCGCGGCGATTCATTCCGACGCGGGCATCGCGAAAATCGAAAGCGGCTATGTCGGCTCTTCGATTACGGAAGGCTGTCGCTGCCAGCGCGCCATCGACGAGGCTGCGCCGGAGTCCGGCGACATCTTCGACGGCTACTTCTTTACGAATATCGCCGCTCTGGATTGGTTTTTACTGGTGTGGTTTCGATTGATTCCGCTCGCAGTGATTGGATTTTTTTCGGTTCTCTTGATTGCGAAGATTGTGCCCCGGCTGCCGTAAAACAAGACCACCACCGATCGCTTCTGTCCCCCGATGAGGCGACAAAATCGCCAGAAAACGCGCAACGAAACAAACACGGGGAACCTTCTGAATTGACATACGCCAGCAGGCGGATATGATTCTGGAGGGGACTGGATGGAACTGTTCTTGTACGCAATGATTGCTCAGCTACCGGTGCTGGCCGCGCTCGCCGTCGTCGCGACGATCCAACGCTTGCATTTGAGAATCAAGAGCGTGCAGCACTCCCGGCGCATGAAGCGCGAAGAACAAAAGTATCGCCGCTGGGAAGAGGAAGATCGAGAGCGAACCAGAGAGATCATTCGCATGTCCGCGCTCCAAACGCAGCAGATGATCCGGGAAAATCGCTACAATGCCGAAAAGAACGCGGCGGAAGCGAAACAGCGGGCCGAGGAAGCGCGGCAACGAGCAGAAGAGACGCAGATTCGAGCCGAGAAAGAGCGCGCCTTCGAACGCGAAATGAAACGGCAGGAAGCCGTCTACACGAAGCGCCACCGGAAATACATGCGTCGATACGCCGAGCGAAACCGCGAATGGGAGCGCCGGTACGAAACCGAAAGCCGCCAGCTCTTAAAAGACATGCGCGAGACGCTCATGTATACGGCCATGCAGACTGCGATGATCATCGAACGCGTGGACCGCGATCGACGCGGTGGGAGTTCCGGGGATCCGAAATAAGGCGCTATTTGGGAGTGTACCATTCCTGTTTGCGCAACCACTCTTCGTATTCGACGTAGATCGCCCGAAGTCCGCGTTCCGTGCGCTCCCGATCGAATAGAAGGACGATTTCGAAGAGCTTCCGAACCGCTTCCGGATCTTCGCGATTGCTGAACGCGATCATCTCGTCGTAATCCCTGTATTCCGGAATGCAAAGATCCAGGAGCAATCCAGGAATTCCCATATTGTTTCCACCGTTGCTTCGAACGATCAGCCATTCGCGCCTGCCCCTGTCTATTTCGCTCCTCCGCTACCTATTTCGCACCTACGGAGCTCACACAATTTTCCTTCAGGAAAAGTCCGATTTCGCCGACAGGGACTAACAAGAGGTCTATGTTATGGGTTCTACATTCGGAGGATTGGAAATCGGCAAGCGCGGGCTATCCACGCACCAGGCGGCGCTGAATACCACGGGACATAATATCTCGAACGCCGACAACCCCAATTACGCGCGGCAACGCGTGACCATGACGACGATGGATCCGCTCTACGATCCTTCGCTGAACCGCGCGAATACCAAAGGCCAGATCGGCCAGGGCGCGACGATTCAAATGGTCGAGCGCATTCGCGATACCTTCTATGACGATCAGATCATCGCCACTGAGAATAACAAAAACTTCTGGGGCGCGAAACAGCTCTATCTCGAACAGATGGAGAAGGTCTTCAACGAACCCGGCGACAACACCCTGCGCGCCGTGGCCGATAACTTCTGGTCCTCCTGGCAGGAGCTCGCGAATTTTCCGGCCGATATGTCGCACCGCGAAGTCGTCGTCGAACGCGCGAACGCTCTGACCACCCGCGTTAACGATATCTACGAAAAGCTCGCGCGTCTGCGCACCCGCGCGAATCAAGAAGTGATGGTCGACGTCGAGAAGATCAACGGCCTGGCCGGCAATATTCGCGACTTAAACGAACGCATTCTTAAATTAGAAGCCCTGGGCGATATGCCCAACGACTTAAAAGACCGACGCGACGCCGCGGTCGAAGAGCTGGCGAAACTCGCGGACATCAACGTGGGTCGCGGCGACTCCGATGAACTGTTCGTCTTTATCGGCGAGCAGGCTCTCGTGCAGGGCGAAATCCAGCGCAAACTGATCACCGAAGCCGATCCCACAAACGAGGGCATGGCGAAGATCCTCTGGGAACATAATGGCCGCGAACTGATTCTCGAAAGCGGTCATCTACAGGGGCTGCTCGACATGCGCGACATCGCCATCGCAGAGCGCATCGCAGACGTCGATAGCTTCGCATTAAATATTTCGGACCTGGTCAACGAATCGCACCGCGACGGTTTCGGCCTGAACGGAACCACGAACAAAGACTTTTTTAATATTCGCCCGCTGTCGAATTCCGCAAACGGCGCTTTTCAAATTCAAAACGCCTCCGCGAATTTCGACTTAAATCAGGACGGCACGGCGGAAGTGACGGCGCTCTTTCGCGTGACCGGTACGAATACTCTCGAACCGACCAAACGCATCGGCGTCGACGGCGCTGTTACGCTCTTCCGCAACGACGAGAAAAATACGCCCGTGCGCATCGATTATTCTCGCGACGAATCGCTCGAACAGATCATTCGCAAGATCAACGATTCCGAAGCGGGCGTCGTCGCCTATTTGAATCATGACAACCAGCTGGCATTGAAAGCCGACGTCGCGACGAAAGACGGCGACCGCCGCACGAATTTCATGATCCGCCACATCGAAGACTCGGGCGAACTGCTCGTGGGATATGCCGGCATTCTGCAGGCTTCGGGCGAAGCGGGCGCCTTCGACTTTCGCCGCGTAAACGAGCTGTCGAAACTGCGCGCGCCGCTCCAGGACATTACGCTCACGCCGATCTTTCATCCCGGCGCGTATATGAAAGTATCCGAAGACGTCGCTGGCGATCCCGCGAGCGTCGCGGCGGGACGCGGCAAAGACGTGGGCGGCACCGGCGATTATAATACGCCCGGCGGAGTCGGCGACGGCTCGAACGCTCTGGCGATCGCCGCGGCTCTGAAGCAGGGCCAGCGCATGGTCGGCCGCGAAGAGAACGCGGAAGAATTTTATAATTCGCTGATCGCGAAGCTCGGCACCGAAAGCCGCACCGCGACCGACGCCGTCCTGCGTTTGAACGACGACCTGGTTTCGCTGAACAATTTTCGCCAGTCGGTGATGGGCGTCAGCCTCGACGAAGAGATGAGCAATATGGTGCAGTTCCAGCATTCGTACAACGCGTCAGCGCGTATCATTTCGACGATGGACCAAATGCTCGACGTAATCATCAACCGCCTCGGCGGCTAAGACAAAAGAAAAACGGAAAACAGTCACAGAAAATAGTATAACGCCATAATAAACCACCCCAACCAGAGCGTCCTCACGTCCCGCCGAGCGGACAGGAGGTCCGCTCCCCGACGCGCTGGAGCCAGGATGGCGACCGCGCGCCGGGCGGGGCGTGAGGGCGCGACTGAGGTAGCGACTTGATACGCATAACAGATACCATGAAAAACAACCAGCTGATCCGCAATACCATGCGGCATCAGCAAGAGTTCGATAAAGTCCAGAACCAGCTGGCGACGGGTCGTCGCATTCGCCGACCGGCGGACGATCCTTCCGCGGCGACGAATCAAATGTACTTTCGCACGCGAGTCAAAGAGCTCGACCAGTTCGACAACAATTTGATGCATGCGAAGAACCGGCTCAACCTCGTCGACGGGCAATTGCAAAGCGCCGGCGATATTCTACAGCGCGTCCGCGTACTCGCCGTACAGGGCGCGAACGGAACCTACCAGGGCGAACGCGGCGAAGACCTCAAAGCCATCGCCACCGAAATCGACCAGCATCTCCGTCAATTGATTGAGATCGGCAACCAGCGCGACGCGACCGGCCGCTACCTCTTCGCGGGACACAGTCTCGAGCGTCCTCCGTTTGAAGCGGTGCAGGCTAATATTCGCGGCATGAACGGCGTCGAACTGGAAAACCAGATCGTTAGCGTAAAGTACCAGGGCGACATCGGCAAACAGCTGCGCGAAGTGGATCGCAATCAATACTTAGACGTAAACCTGGCGGGCAACGAAGTCTTCTGGGGCACGAATATGACCGTGACCGGCGCGGTAGACGCCTCGGGTTATCGCGCGACGACCGACCAGGCCTTTCGCATCGACGGCACTGAAATTCGAGTGGCCGCCGGCGATACCGCCGATGACATCATCGACAAAATCAACAGCGCGAATCTGGAAGTGAAGGCGACGAAGATCGGCCAGGACAATCTGTCGCTGCATTCGACTTCGCCGCACCAGATCTGGCTTGAGGATCTGGACGGCAGCACCGTTTTGCAAGACATGGGCCTGATTAATACCGACAAGAGCGAGCCGCCGAATAACTTCGCGGACGCCGCGCGGATATCCGGACTGAGTCTCTTCGACGCGGTGGCGAAACTGCGCGACGATTTACTCGCGGGCGATCAATTAGAAATCGGCGGGCGCGATATAGCCAATCTCGACGAAGCGATGGGCAACCTGCTGCGCCATCGCGCGGACGTCGGCGCGCGCCAGAATCGCGTGACCGAACATGAAAAACGCGTGTCCTGGGATAAGACCCATATGCAGGAGCTGCTTGCGAAGAGCGAAGGCATCGATATTCCGGAAACGATCATCAACCTGAAGTGGCTGGAGACTGTGAATACTTACGCGATGAACGTCGGCGCGCGAATTATCAAGCCGCAGCTAATGGATTTCCTCCGATAATATTTACAGCTCTCGCAGCTCAGAAAGTCTATTCATTAAGGTTCAGGGAATGTCGGTTCTAACAACGAAAGCGATGGGACAGGTCGAAATCGCGCCCGAGGATATCCTCACCTTTCCCGAAGGTCTATTCGGATTCCCCGACGTGCGGGAGTTCACTGTGCTCGCGGAAAAAGGCGATTCGCCCTTTCTGTGGCTGCAGTGCGTAAACGATCCGGAGCTGGCTTTCGTAATTATAGATCCAGCTTTGTTTATTTCGGATTATACGCCGCAGCTCGCGCCCGGCGATCTGGAGCTACTGCAAACGAAGCAGATCGACGACTGCGACATGTACGTAATCGTCACGATCCCCGAAAAACACCCCGAGAAGATGACCGCGAATCTACAGGGTCCAATCTTGCTCAACAAATCCAAACAGATCGGCCGGCAGGTGATTTCGCATCACAGCAAGCACTTTGTTCGCGTCCAGATTTTGCAGCAAGTGGAAGGCTGATCGTGCTCGTACTAGCGCGTAGAATCAACGAATCGATTATGATCGGCGACGAAATTGAAGTCGTCGTCGTCGATATTAAAGGCGATCAAATCAAGCTCGGCATTCGCGCGCCGCGTTCCGTCAGCGTACATCGCGCGGAAGTGTACAAAGAAATCCAGGACCAGAATAAAGAGGCGGCGAAAACCACACCGCAATCCCTCGAAGGCCTTGGAAAACTACTCAAAAAAAAGAAACCGTGAGAATTGCGCAAACACTGGCGCGCGCGAATATCGCGAAGCGCACTGCGACTGTCTTCGCCGTGAGTCTATTTTTTATTGCGCCGGTAACAATATTATCGCCGCAAGCGCGCGAAGGCGTGTATCCGCATCCCGAAAGCTCGCTTGAGTATCGCATAACCAACCGCCGTTATATAAGTCACATCGCGTACGAATCGAACGAAGAGGGACACTTCGTAACTATTCTAACGACTCATCCCGGAGTCTGGGCCTTTCACGCGAATTCTCATGCACTGCACTACGCGTGCGAAGGGCCGCGCGAATGCTTACGCGTTATTAGAAAACTGAATGACTTTCTGCAAACAGGCTGGAACATCGGTTTACGCCTGAATGGTTCCAAAATTAAAGAAATCATATTTTTCGAACAACCCTGATAGCGGTGTATTGATCTATATCTCTGATCTCGCCGATCACCTTAAAAAGTTTATGTTTCGTCCAACGCCGGCTTCCCTGGCGGATCGACGGATGCTTCAGGAATTGCTTGTATCGATCGAAAGGTTGATCGTCGCGACTTTTGGCGCCAGCACTTTCATTTTATTGCTGTTGGAAGCCGCTCTCGGACATAGAGCGGCCGACGAAGGCGTCTTCGGTTCAAATTATATCGCGCTCGCTTCGATCGCGGTGCTTACGGTATTCTTCGCACTGCTTCGCTTTCCAGGTCGATGGTTTCATGGCTATTACTCAATTTTTTATATATTGTCATTTTTGATATTATCCCACGTCGCCGGCACCGGTGACGCGGCGGATCAATTTCTATTGTACATCGCGTTTTCCCTGGCGCAGGCTCTGCGAGCCGGCCGGCTTCCGGGTCTGCCGGTTGTGTCATTCCTGTGTCTGCACTGGGCCCTGAGTGTACACATAGGCGCGGCGGCTCCGGCATCGGGCGAAGAGCCCGTGTTTCGGGCGGCCTTCACTTTCGCCTGGGCGGTACTCTTCGCGCTCTTTCTGGAATCGATTTTATTTTCCGGCGTGCAACGTTATCTGGAACTGCTCGCGCGAAGACGTCAGGAGGACGCGGATCTGGAACTCGCCAGTCGGGTACACGAATCGTTGTTTCCGAATTTCGTCGAAAACGATTTCATGCGGCTGCACGTTTATCGCAGTCCGGAAAACCATACGGGCGGCGATTTTTACGATCTCTTAAATATGCGCGAAGGCAGTCTCGGATTCTTTTTCGCCGACGTCGCCGGTCACGGAATTTCCAGCGCGATGATGACCGCGGCGATGAAAGTAATTCTGGCGACTTTACCCTATCGCCTGCGAATGCGACCGGCGGAATTGCTCGACCATCTTGACGAAATCGTTTCGCGAGAATACCGCAGCCATCACGCGACCGCGGTATATATGTGCTTCGATCTGCCGAACAAAGAGATTCGCCTCTCGAACGCCGGTCATCCCCTCGTCATGTATTCCCAGGCGGGCGCGGCCTTTCGCGAGCTGGAGAGCGAAGGCTCGGTCATCGGCTACCGAATCCACACGCCAATCGCCACGGAAGCCGCCCTGCCCATGCAATCCGGCGATCGTTTTCTACTCTATACCGACGGACTGCTGGAATACACGCCGCGCAACGGCGCCTCGATCGATCTAAGCCTGGCCATCGAAGAGATTCTGGCCAGCGCGACGGAGGTCGCAACGGCCGATCTACCTGGCCGGATCATAGAAGAAGTGCGCAATCGACCCGATTTTGAGCGCTTTCGCGACGACGTAATGCTTGCGCTGATTGAAATCAAATGATACTCGTCGCCGGATAGCGACTCCGATGACAGCTTCCGAATCTCCAGACCCGGCCGCGAAATCCAATCGCACGATTGTCCACGTCGACATGGACGCTTTTTATGCGGCAGTCGAGGAGCTGGACCATCCCGAATACAGGGGCCAGCCTTTGATCATTGGCGCCGATCCAAAGGGCGGGCAGGGACGCGGGGTCGTGTCGACCTGCAATTATATCGCACGCAAATTCGGCGTGCACTCCGCTCAGCCCGTGAGCCAGGCGTATCGCCTGTGTCCCCAGGGGATCTTTATCCCGCCTGCTTATGCGCGCTACAGCGAATTATCCAAAGCGATTATGAAGATTCTGCAGAGTTTTTCGCCGACGGTCGAACAGGTCAGCATTGACGAAGCGTTTCTGGACTGCACCGGCACCGAACGCCTCTTCGGTCAGGCACCGGAACTCGGCCAACGCATCAAAGATACCATTCGCGCCGAAACGGGGCTGACCGCGAGCGTCGGTATCGCGCCGAACAAATATATTGCGAAGGTCGCTTCGGATTTAGAAAAGCCCGACGGACTGACGATCTGCGCGCCGGGTCGCGAACGCGAATTTCTCGGCCGACTGCCCGTCGAACGGCTGTGGGGCGCCGGCAAGAAGACAGTCTTGAAACTCAAGACCTGCGGCTACTGGCAAATCGGCGACCTGGCGAAAGCCGAGCTCGGTGAGGTGCGCAAAGCCCTCGGCAATCACGGCGAACACTTCTGGCGATTGGCCAAGGGCCTGGACGATCGCCCGGTGCGCACGGGCTGGCGACGCAAGTCCATCAGCGAAGAAACCACGTTTGAACACGACGTGGACGATAACGACCGACTGGAACAGGTGCTGTATAAAATAGCGGAGACGCTCACGCGCAATCTGCGCCGCGAAGACGCGCGCGGTCGAACCGTCGTCTTAAAAATTCGCCTGACCGGATTCGAAACTTTTACGCGCAGCAAGACCGTGCCAGAGCCGACGGACGAAACTAAAACGATTCGCGAAACGGCGCTGCAAATGTTTCGCGCCTTCGATCGGCGGGGCAAAGCTGTGCGTTTGATCGGCATCGGCGTATCGAATCTGCTTTTCGCCGATGACCCGGATCCCGTTCAAAAGAAAGCCGCCCGGATTTCTCAGATGGATCTCTTCGGCGATCTTTCGCAGAGTTCCGGGCAAGATTCCGGGGAACACTCCGCCGGTCATCCCGGGGACAAACGCGATCGCTCGGAACGCCGGCGCGATGAGCTGCTCGACGATCTCAAAGACAAATTCGGCAATCACATCAAACGCGGATCGCTGTTATGAAGACCTGGCAATTTCTTACGGGCTTACTGGTCGCCGTCGCCGCGGTTTCGGCCTTCGCCGTGCAGCCCCGGCGCAGTCTGATGCCGCCGGCCGACCTGGGGCGCATCCATCTCTACGCGAAATTTTCGGATCGAGACGCGGCCGCTGCGGAACGCGACATCGCCATACCCCTCGAAACTTTTTTTATGCAGGCCGGACGGCGGGTCGCGACAGAACTTTCGCCGCCGGAACTTTTCGAAAGCGTCGAAACCCGCGTCCAAAGCAATCGCGCGACAATCGAAGCTCAGTTCGTACGCACGGCGCCGGAAGAGCTACGCTCCGCCTTTTACGAACAGATCGCCGCGTTTCAGGCCGATGATCTTGTATCGAACTCCGCGCCGGACTTAAAACTTCAAGTCGAGCGCATCGTCACGACGCGCGAAGCGATCGCGGAAGTCGCGCTGCCGATCGATAGCGCCGCGCCGGCACGCGTCGAACAACAGATCGCCGAAATCCGCAGGGATCTAAAGCCGCTGAAGGCCGACGCGGAATTTCCCTTTGAAAACGACGGCGTGCGCACCATCGACGGCGAAAGCGCCCACATTCTGAATATCCGCGGTGGAATCGATGCGGACCACGTGCACATCGTCGAGGCAATCGAAGCGAATTTCGCACGCTTCCCCGAAACCGGAGCACGCTTCGCAGCGTTTCGGAATTCGCGCTTAATTTACGATCGATTGCGACCCCTGCCCTGGATCGGCGCACTGATCGCCGTCCTGAGCTGCCTGCTTCTCTGGATCTTCCGGGGCGGGCGTGTGGCTTTGTTCGTGGGATTGGACCTGTGCGTGCTCTTCGCCCTGTGGCATGCCAGTCTGAGTATCAGCGGCGCCGGTTTGAATCTGGTTTCCGCGGCGATTTTGCCCGGCGGATTGCTCTTCGCGGTCGGACTGTTGGTTTTCGCCGCCGGCGCCGTACGCGACGCGCAGGCTGCGCCGAAAGCGATACCGGTGATGATTGCCGGGGCGATTCCGCTGCTACTGGTCTTTCCAGTGACCTTAGCGAATGGTCCGATCGGGATGTTTCTGCGGCCGCTGCAGCTGGCCGCGAGCGCGTTTTTTTTGATTTTGATTCCGCTCGCGATTCTGGTTCAGTATCAGACGCGCGAGCCCGGGCCGAATCCGGCCACCCGAGCGATTTTCAGTTTACCGGGACGCGTACTCAACCGCTTCGCTTCGATCGGTGCGCCGGCCCTGAGCGCGCTGGTTCTTTTTCCGGCAGTTGTGATTGCCGGAATCCTGTTAACTTTTCCAGACTTAAAGTTTACTCTTTTCACGAAAAATTCCTCCGGCTACCGGGTCGCGCTGCGCAACACGCCAGGTTCTTCGCGCGCGGAAACGGAACGCGATATGCGCATGGTCGAGAAGATTCTGACACGTCACGCTTCCCGGGGTTTGCTGGCAACGAGCGGCGTGGGCGAAATGTACACCCGCCCGGAACACTCCCCGCGGACAAAATACGCACCGCACTTCGCGACCGTCTATTTGCAATATGAACCGCAGGGCTCGTACGAAGCGGAAGAGCTGGCCGCCATTCTCGAAACCCACTGGCCCATCGTTTCCAAAAAACCCGCAGAGATCCGCGCCGTACGTTCTGCAATGCCGATCGTACTGCCGGAACCCGGAGCGCCCGTCATCGAAGTTCGGAAGCACCGGATTTCACCCCCCACAGGGGTCGTCGATATTCGCGTAAAGGGCGCGCCGTCACAACAAAACGCGGCGATCCAGGCGCTGCGACAGCTATTGGAGTTCGAACCGGGGATCGCGGGTGTCGAAGACGAAGTGCTGGAGTATACCGCCGTCGCGGCGCAATTCAATCGGCCTGAGCTGATTACCCGCTGGAACGGGGAGAGCGTGAGGAGTCTCCGGGTCTTTCCGACCGAAGCAAGCCGGATAGCCACGGAATCGATCGTCGATCGCATCATCGATGAACTATCCGACTTTGATCTGGAATTGATTCCGCTACCCGAACCACGCTGGCCCTTCGCCGCACTGTTCGCGGCTGCCCTGTGTTTGCTTGTAATCGCCGGCATCATCGCATGGGCCTGCGTGCACTATCGCTCCCTGTTGCCCGTGCTGATCGCCATCATCCCCGGACCTGTGGGAGGCACGATCGTAAGCCTCTTCGTCCTGGGCGCAGCCGGCGAGCAACCGACGCTGATCTGGATCGCGTCGCTGCCACTGCTCACCGCCAGCGCGATGATTCCAGTCCTCTTCGCTCTGGACCATTTGCGGCAGCTGACTCACGCCGGAGAAGCGAACGCCGACCGAAGACTCTGGCTGACCGGCAGCCGAATGGCGTCGTCGACCTGCGTCGCTGCGATCATTATGCTCGTCTCAGCGGTGATCGCCATGGGATACTTTCCGAACACCTTCCAGCGCACGCAGTGGCTGGTGCAAATTGCCTGCGCAATCTATATAGCTTACTTGAGTCTTGCCGTCACGCCCGCGTGGCTCTGGCTCGAAGACGGCCTGCGCAATCGCGGTCGGTAGCGCTCGCCCTGCGCGACTGTTCGGTTTTTCTCTGGACGCGCACTTCGTGAATTACTTATGCTGGAGTCGCACGAGCTGTAGGAACGGCTCTTATATGTACGAAACCTATGACCGCAAACGAAAACCAACCCGCTTCCAATCTTGATAAAAACATCCAGACCCGGCGCAGTCTGCGCAGCTTCGCCGACAAAAACGTCGACGCCGAAACGCTGCGCACCCTGTTCGAAGCCGCGCGCTGGGCCGCCTCTTGTTTTAACGAGCAGCCCTGGCGTTTCGTGTACGCGACGCGCGAAGAACCCGCCGAGTTCGAACGCCTGCTCGCCTGCCTGGTAGAATTCAATCAGGCCTGGGCGAAAGCAGCGCCCGTCTTGATGCTGACTCTGGCGGCTAAGAGCTTCGAGAAAAACGGCAAGGCCAATCGCCACGCCGAACACGATCTGGGACTGGCTCTCGGCAATTTGAGTCTCCAGGCCGCGAGTCTCGGTCTACATGTGCATGAAATGGCCGGCTTCGACGCGGCGCAGGCGGCGCAAGATCTCGGCGTGCCGCCGGAATATACGGTCGTTTCGATGGCCACGATTGGCTATCCCGGCGATCCGCAAAATTTAAGCGAGGCTCTGCGCGAAAAAGAAGCCGCGCCCCGCACTCGCAAAGCGCTTTCAGAAATCGTTTTCCGGGGCGGCTTCGGCGAATTGAACGGACTCTAAAGTCCAGGCGTAGAAAATTAGATACCAATAATGGGCGTTGAAGCAAGCTATCAGGCGATCCCGGATCCATGCGATCTCTTAACAGCCGCTCGGGAAAACCTTGCAATCGCGGAGGCGCTGCTGTTCCTGAAGCAATACGCCAGACCGGAGACCCTGTTTCAAGAATCTCCAGAGGATCGCTTTGTCGCCCGGGAACTCAAGCAACTGCTCGTTCAATTTCCAGATCTGTTAAAAGAGCACTTCTATGCCGGTGGGCGTAATTTTGACGCCATCATCTATTTACTTTCCGCCCACAGGCGCGAAGCGAATTTCGAAAACGACCCGTCGATGATCTACAAAGCCGTGCTCGGTTCGGAGCTACTGCACCCCGAGGCGGCAGCGAGCCAGGGACGGCCGATTCGTTTTTGTCCCGCCCCGGTCGTGCGCGAAGCGGCCGCGTATCTGGACTCCGTATCGCCCGAAGATCTGCGCGAGCATCTGGATCCGAAAGCAATGTACGCCGCCGCTGTCTATAAATCCCAGTTCGGTTTCAATAACCCCGAAGAATATTTTGCGGACCTGTTGGACGAATTTCACGGTATGCGCGATCTGTATCTACTCGCGGCGGAGAATGGCCGCGCGATGATCGTGAGCATCGACTGAATTCCAGGCGACGACGCCGGCCGGGGATTGACTTCGGATTGACTGCATCAGCCGCTGGCGGCCTGAATCTGCCGCAGGCGGGTATCCGAAATATCCAGGCGCTTTTTTAGATCGGCCAGGGACGGCCCCTGAATCGCCAGGATTGCAATCAGCAGGCCGCCCAGTCCCAACAGCAGCAGCTCCCCCGTCAGGAAAAATACGACCCCCTGAAAGAAGGCGGGGCCCTCAAGCAGAGCCCACTGTACGATCTTCGGCGACTGGTAAACCGCCACCGTCTGTTCTTCGTTGATCGAAAGATTTTCTTTGATCTGCACAATGCGGGCGGCGAAGAGTTGCCCGGAGATGAAATGGCTGAGCACCGGAGCGAACACGGCCAGGCCGATCGCCACATACAACAATTCCGCCGGCGACTCGTTCGATGCTTGCCCCGACTGGCGCAGAAAATAGAACACACCCAGCATAAAAATCGGCGGCGCAGTCAGGGCCATATGAATGATACGCAGATTCTTCAGTCGTTGCTCCATAACTCGGTCGTTCCTCGATGATTGTATGCGGGGCGATTATTTAT
Source organism: bacterium (assembly GCA_024742665.1). GTDB lineage: Bacteria > Spirochaetota > Leptospiria > Leptospirales > Leptonemataceae > JANSYA01. Next base: position 255,772 of record JANSYA010000005.1, on the reverse strand, counting down.
TCGAACTCCACGCGAATGCTGGCGCGATCGCGAAATCCTTCGGGATTGTCTCCGCGAATACTGACGAACTCATCCGTAAATGGAATTTCAATCCGCGCCATGGTCTTGCCGTCCGCGAAACCCACGCGAAAGAGAGCCGGATTAATATTTTCGCCTTTCAGCAGCAGCAGGTTCATCACCAGGCCCATGCCTTCGCCTTCGGCCTGATCGCCCATCTGCATATAAAACGAAAGCAGGTCTTCGTAGTTCATGCCTTCCGCGAGCTTTTCGCGAATGCGGCTTTCGTCGGTTGGGATCAATTCGGTATCGTTAAAGACCCAGATGCGCAGCCCGTCCGCTTCGTGATCGAATTCGATACTCACCCGCAGACCTTTTGCTTTCGCCAGTGAACCGTACTTTTCGATCCACGCTTCGCCAAGCTGCTCTTTGATCATCTTCATGCCCTTTTGATATTCATCAGGCACCGCGACGTTTAATTTATGTTCTTCGAAGAAGACGTGTTTCGCGTTCGCCTTCGTCGCATTGATTACAATTTCTTTCAGGCAGCTATAGATGGTAGTCTGCAGCTCGGTGCGGCCGTACTTTTTCAACAGTACCGCGATGACGAAGTCCAGCTGCCGCTCTACGATCGTGCTGAGAGTATAGGCCATGAAGACGACCCGCCGACCGGCCTGGATGCCGTCCATCAGGGATTCGCGATCCTGAACGTCGGCGTATTTAGAATTCGGAGAAGTGGGATCGTCGCTCGCAGCCCCTCCGCCTTGTTTTGAATCGCGTGAATCGCTGTTTGCTTCCGTCATGAACCGTCCCTTCTCGTCCCGCTTCAGCGGGTATATTTGTAAGTCAGAAGACAGCGCGGATTGTCTTTGCGCACTGCTTCGATCGTCTTCGGCGCCTGGTCGCTGATCGTATCCGGCAGCTCCAGGCGCGGGCCCATCTCGACCCGCAGCTTGATATGCGGATTCGAGCGCAGCGGCTCCGCCAGTTCCTCCAGGCGCGCCCGGGCCCGGGAAACCCCCGCGGCGGTCACTCCCCGGCATTCCATTTGCCCGCTCGCCGGGCCCACGCGCTTCATTGCAACAGAGCGTATATCCCCCTGCATCTGCTGAATAGAGTCGCGGATCATACCGGAAACGGCGCGCTCGGTCTCGGGCTGCATGAGCTTCCCAACATAGTGGACGATCAGTTGGTCCATTTTATTTACCGAAAACACGACCCGCACGTCCACGACCACGCCCACTTCCTGCGCGAAGCGCGGCACAATCAGGGCAAGGGCCCGGCGCACGAGCTCGGAGGCCGCCGCCTGGCGTCGGGAATCCTGCAGGGTGATCGGCGAATTTTCCAGAGACAGCTCTTCGGTTTTGCGGATCGCCGACAGATCCGCGTCGCCGGCCACACGGATCAGAGTCAGATCGACTTTCACGCCCGGAAAGGACTCCTGAATCTTCGTTTCGATTTCATGTTCCAGGTTCGGCCCGGGCGATTTCGCCGAAGAGAAAAAGATATCTCCCGTCACAGCGTTACGCGAAATATTCAGAGTGTCCGGCCCGCGTAAAAAGCGTAGATCCTCGACCTGTTCTTCGGCGAAGGCCGTATAGACGTAGCGGCGCACGTCGTTGCTCTTTTTCAAATACAGCAACGAGATTCCAAGTGGATAGGCGATCAAAACCAGAAGTAAGAGCGGAAATAGAAAGCGTTTGCCCGAAGTCGGCTCGTCGCCGTTCGCCGTCGACCACAGCAGCTTGAGGCGACGGTCCTGGTACAGAAGCTCTTCGTTCATCCGCGCCTGGCGCACGCTCTTGATCAGCTTCGTTGGACTGTACTCCGTCAGCACGAAATAATAAAACACGGACGAGACCATGATGATCGCGAACAGGTTCGTGCAAAATAACAGAAAGGCCCCCCACATCATCTCCCAGTTGAAGCCGATGCCCAGACCAAAACCGACCACGCACAGCGGCGGCATAAGCGCCACGCTGATCGCCGCGCCAGGTGCTACGCTCTTCAGAGCCTCGTCGCCGCCGGAACGAATGGAACTGAGAGCCGCGACAATTCCGGAAAACAAGGCGATGAACAAATCGAGCAGAGTCGGATTCGTACGCCCCAGGATTTCCGGCGTTACATCGTCCAGCGCGACGAGGGCCGTTATCAAGGCCGCGGTCAGAATCGACGCGACGACCGATACCAGGATATTGAGCACCGACTTAACGCTCAAATAGGTATCGTTAACGGCGACGCCCATCCCCAGGCCGATGATCGGCGACATCAGCGGCGCCACGAGCATCGCGCCGATAATTACGGCCGGACTGTTGATGATCAAGCCAAGCGTGGAGATGCCGCAGGACGACACGACGAACAACCAGTAGGTCAGCGACTTCAAGCGCGCGCCCTTATCGATCGCTTCGTACATCAACTTCGCGTCGTTGCGTTTGATCTTGAGGCTGTCCGGGAGCCGGGCGAATAAATTATGAATGCCCTGGCTGAGAACGCCGAAGCGGCGGCGCATCAGATCGTCGACTTCGGCCATGGCCTGACCGACGGCGCCGGGTTCTTTTTCGACCGGGGCTTCTTCTTCGTTTTTGGTTTTAGATCCGGCGGATTTGCCGGAGCCTGCGGGTTTTTTCGGATTCTTTTTCGGCTTTGCCATGCAAAAATCTCAGGTAGAGAACCACACGGTGTCCACGCCGTCAGACCTTGCAAGCCGGAATTGCACGAGCGGAACGCCGGGGCAACGCCAGAGAACGAATCGGAAGTGAAAGAACCTTGCCACGCGCAGTGCGCCCGCCGATTGTGCAGGCAGCCGTCATCGCCCGGCGAATACGACGTAATCCTTTCAAATTATGCAGAACCGCCTTTCAAACGCGCCGGGTTTCGCCGCCACCCTGCGTCGAATTTTCTGGAAAGACACGGCCCTGGAATGGAAGAATCCGGCGGGCTTCGTGGCACTGCTCTTATTCGCACTGGTTCTGGTCGCCATCTACCACTACGCCATGGACGACGCGGTCTTCCGCGACCCGCGCAATCTAAACGGCATCATGCTGGCCACGCTGTTCTTCGCTTCAACAATCCAGGCCGGCCGCAATATCCACGCCGAAAGCGAAGCCGGCGCGCTGCGGGTGGCGCTGATGGCTCCCGCCGACGCCTCCGGGTACTATCTGGGCAAAGTCTTCGCGATCTGGCAGGCGAAGCTCGTTTTCATCGCCCTCTTTATTCCGCTCTATCAATTGTTTTTAACCGGCCGCTTCCAGCTGAGCGCCGGCGGCTTCGGCGTGCCCTTCGTAGCTCTGTCGGCGGCGGCCCTGAGCCTGGCGGCCCTGGGAGTCATGCTGGCTTATATTTCCAGAGGCAGCCGGCTCAAAGAAATCCTGTTTCCGCTCCTGCTTTTGCCCTCCGCCCTGCCCGTTTTTATTCTAACCATCGGCGTGCTAAAATCCGGCTCGGTGCAGGCGATTGCCGGCGCGGGTCTTTTTGAGCGATTGTCGTTACCAGCAATGATTACTTTACTGGCTCCAGCCGGGCTGTACTGTGGCCTGGGTTCGCTCCTGTACTACGCACTCGCGGCCGAAGAATAATCGAAAGAATCATATGCAAACAACCGATTCCAATCCGAAATCTATCGAAGCGGTCGTGCGCAAAGCCGGCACAGGCTTCGCGCGCGAAATTATTTTTATCGCCTTCGCCCTGGTGATATTGCCGGTCACGCTGATGGCCATGTCCTACCCGCCGACGATCATCGAGCAGGGGCAGGCCCAGCGCATCTTTTATGTGCACGTGCCCGTGGCGTGGGTCGCCTTATACGCGCCGTTTTTTTCGGCGGTCGCCGGCCTGCTCTATATCTTCACCCGCAGCGAACGCTACGACGTGTGGTCCCTGGCGAACGCGCGCCTGGCCTTTCTGTTCGCGCTGGGCGTTTTGCCGTCGGGCATGCTCTGGGGATCGATCGAGTGGGGCACGTACTGGCGCTGGACCGACGAACGCCTGATGAGCTTCTTCGTACTGCTCATGACTCTGATCGGATACTTTCTCGTGCGCTGGTATACCGAAGATCCACGCAAGCAGGCCGTCTACAGCGCCGTCATGGCGATCATCGCGTCTATGGCCGCGATCCTGACCTGGTATGCGATTCGCATCGTCGAGAAACCCGACCTGCACCCGCCGCCGCTCTTGAGCGAAATGTCGCCGAAGATCGGCCAGACCTTTTGGATCTCGGTGCTCGCGTATCATCTTCTGTTCTGGGTACTGCTGCGTATTTCGGTGCGGCAGGAGTACTTTCGACGCGTCTTTTTACGCGCGCAGGCGGAACGCAACGAGTCGTTTTGAATTCGTCCGCGCATATACTTGAATCTAAATCTCTGCCAGAGTATCACTCAATGAAAGTTAAGAAATCAAACCGTACACTATTTCGCGTCTCCGGCGCCCTCACGATCGCCGTATCGACCGCGCTGCTCGGACTCGGCCTGATCGGCGCAAGTTCGCCCATGTATACGCTCAGGGCCCAGTCGCCCGTGCCGGTCATTCCGGAACCGGACCTGAGCGTCGCCCGGGGGCTGTTGAATATGCCCGTCGAAGAAGCCAACGAAGCGATCAAAAAATTCAACGCCAAAGAAGCGGAAATTCTAAATACCCAGCTGCTCGCTCTGATCCGCCCGCGCAACCCGGACGTGGACCGCGTCTACGGTCTGATCCGCCATCTCGAAAGCCTGCGCGCCGACGCCCAGGCGCAAAATCGTCTGGATACTCTTTTGTACGTGCTGGCTCTGACGCTGCTTCTATTTACGGGATTTTTGATTTATGTGATTATAGATCAGCGCCGCAGCCTGCGCGAGCTGCAAAAATTACTGACTCCCGGCTCCGCATCGACGCAGGATAATTCGTCTCAAAATGTATACCGGGGCGAATAGTTATTCATGACGATTGACGAGATAAGCAAATTGGCGGCCGAACTGGCGGCCGTCGATCCTGATCGCAACCAGGCCGCCGACCTTTCGATCGATACATTCCATCATCCCTATCTCCAATTCCCGGATCAGTTCACGCTGCCGACCGTCAATCTGTACGGCATTGAATACGAACAGGCCCGCTGTCTGCTCGCGCCCTTGATCGCGAAGATGCCCGGTTTCGTACACGGATGTCACGTCCTGCCGGAACCCAGGCCGATCAAAGAAAACAACTACCTGCACCTGGTGCGGGCATGCGAAATTGAAAATCGCAAATATATCTACCTGTTCAAAATTCTCGCGCAGTATCTGGGCGGAGCGAAGAGCGGTGAAATTCTGGAACCCGCAAAGAGCGGCGTTTCGGCGACCGTGCGCACCGACCGCGTTTACTTTCAAAGCCGCTTGATCCCCGTTGAACAAATTCAGTACGACCGCGGCTATATCGTCGACTTTCGGCCGGTGCGACTGCGCGACGCTTTGCTCGACGGTATTACCAGGGCTCAGGGCTTTCACGTCGCGACCAAAGAAATGCGCGTGCTCGATATGTTCGACGAGATCGATTACAGCCAGGCCAACGAAGAGCTGACGAATATGTTCAGCGTCGGCACCGAATGGGCTCCGGGCAAAGTCTTTCGACCCTTCATGGTCGATTATCACACCCTGACCATGAACCTGGTCTTCCCGGATCGGCGTCTGGTCGACGGACTGCTGACGCAATTTCATCACGGCTTCGATACTCTGTTGAACGATCTAAATCTCGACGGCTTAAGCGCTGAAACGCGCGCCTTCTGGGCGGCGTACTACCAGGCCTTCAGCTACGAACGCAAGCTTTCTCGTTCCAGCAATCCCCACTGGCAGCTCACCGAGTATCCCGATCGCGAGTGGCTTGCCGCGCGATAATACTGCACATTAATACTGATTGATGGAATCGACGCGCGTCACGCCAATGGCCGGGTGCAAAATTCCAGAAGTACATTCGCTCTCATTCTTTCCGCCTTCTTTCTGATCCCCGCCACCATCCTCGGAACCGGGGCCGGCTGCAGCACCTTTACTCCCCGGCCGCTTCCCGATTGCCAGACCGCGATCGGCGTGCCGGGTCCCGAAGACTTCGTGCTCGATCCGACCACCGGCCGCGGCCGCCGGCCGCGTCTGTTGATCTCTTCGCAGGATCGGCGACAAAAGGACCCCAACGGCGAAATGCTCATGCCGGGCAAGATCTTCGCCATGGATATCGACGGCGCCGGAGCCATGAATCCGCGGGAGCTGTCTTTTAAGGGACGCGACGACTATCCTTTTCATCCCCACGGCATGGATCTGGTCCAGGCTCCAACCGGGCTCCTCCTGTACGTCGTCAATCACGCCCTTACAGACACGCACTGCATCGAAATCTTTCGCGTCGAAAAAGACGAGCTGGTCTTCGTCAATCGCCTGCAGAGCTCGCTGCTCATTCACCCTAACGATCTGGCGGCCCTGCCCGACGGACAGATTTATATCTCAAACGATCGCACCGGCAAAGGCCTGCTCGCGAATTTGTGCGATCTCTTCGCCTTCGGCTGCGGCAGCGTAACTCACTTTTCGCCGGCGGAAAACATCTGGCGCATTGTCGCCGAAGATATTTCATTCGCGAACGGCGTTGAAGTCAAAGACGACCGCCTGTACGTGGCCGCTACTCGCGGCGAAGGCATTCACGTATATCAGCGCGACCCGATCGGCGGCTGGATTTCGGGGCAGGTCGATTTCTGGGAAGTCGGCAGCGGCGTCGATAATTTGATGTGGGAAAACGAAACGACTCTGAACGTCGCGGCGCATCCCGACATCTTCGCCTTTCTCGATCACGCGAGCGACAAAGACGAACTCGCTCCCGGCGACGTCTATCGCATCGACATCACGACCGGACAGGCCACGCAAATCTACGCCGACGACGGCAGCCAGATGAGCGCGCCGGCTACGGCTCTCGTCTATAACAATCGCATGTACATCAGCGGAGTCTTTGAACCCGAGATTGTAAGTTGCGCTGCGCCGTGAGGCGATGCTTCGATTCAATCGACCGGCATCGCGGCGGCCCGGCGAAACCAGCGGGCGTGGTCTTCGGCCGCGTTTTTCAAAGCCGCGTACAAAAGCATGGACTGCTTCGCTGAAGCGACGTGGGGGTCGGCGGCTTCCTCTTCGGTCAGATCTTTGCGATAGTTTTCGGTAATCTGAAAAATCACTTTCTGCATGGCGCTGCCCGCCAGATCCATCATTTCGCTCTGCTTGCGCACGCGTTCGTCCAGGCCGCGCATCTTTTCGAGCAGGCTTTCATACTTGCGATCGCGGCGGCCGCTTCGCGCGCGATCGTACAGTCCCTGCGAATACTCCACGCCCGGAGCAAGCGTCTGTGCGAAGTCCTGAAATTCCTGCGCCAGCGCAGCGAGCCGTTCGGCGAAACCCTCGCGATCGAAATCCGCCGGACCGCCGGACAAACCACTCGCGGCGAAATCCAGACGGGGCGCGGTCGGCGGTAGATCCAGCGCGTCATCGAAGCGCAGGTTTTGCGGATCGACCCGGCGCACGGACTGAAACTCCGCGCCGGCGCTCGCCAGATTTAATATTTCAAGTTCCGGCCGTTCGCTCAGGTCGGCGGCGAAGCGCCGCTGGAACCAGCCGTGAAAGATGACCAGCTTATCGTTCGCCTGAACCTGGCCGCCCTTACCCGGGAGAGTTCGCACGGGCAGCGCCGCTAACTGGCGATAATTATGAGTTTCGCGACGAAAGAGACGCGACTCTTTGTAATTCAAACGCTCTTCTAGAACGGCGCCCTTCGCGTGAGCGAGCCCGCCCGTAAAGGATAGATCCTGACCTACCAACAATACGCGCCGACATCCCAGCTTCAACGCCAGATCGTACGCGTTCGTCGAAACCGATCCGCCGAAAGCGATCTCGCCCGGCTCTTCGCGCAGATGATCGTAAAACAGCTTCGCCAGCGGAAACGGCGACCAGGTATAGAACAGGCGCTCCGATGGAATCATGCGCAAACTCAAATAGCATGTCGTCGGATCGGCGACGAACAGGGCCCGGCTGCTTTCGCAGCCTTCCAGATAATAACGATTCACCGGCTGCGGATCCACTGTTACGACGATGTCCGGATCGATGCCGGCTTTGAGCAAAATCTGCAGGGCCGTATCCACGGCGATCAGCACGCAGCGATCGCGGATGCCCCGCAGGGCTTCCAGATCCTGCGCAAGCGAAGGACCCGCCCCGCACACAACGGCCGTACGATTCGGAGTGAGACCGAAGAGACGCCGCACCGGCCGGGCGCGTTCCAGATGATAAAAATTCGCAACGAGATTGCGCGCCCAGGTGCGATCGAAGCGACTGAGAGTCGCCAGATTGACGTCCTTCTTATTCAGATAATTTTCGACGCGCTGCTGCAGCGCCGGGTACGCCGGGTCCGCCGCATACGACGCACGATGCGAAACAAACAAAATCTCGCTGTTGCCGCGGCCGGAAAAGACCGACTTCAGGTGTTCGTCTTCGGGCACGCCGGTCAGCAGAGTCAGGCGCCCCGCGCGAATCGCCTCGCGCACGTCCGTAACTTCTAAAGCCCGCGCAGCGATCTCGCCGAAAGGTTCCAGCCAGACGACGGGATTCTGATAGCGACGCATAAACCCGGCGATCATATAGCCGAGACCCGCGCCGAAAAACAGCACCAGTTGTTCGGGCGACTCCGCCTTAAATTCCGCCAGCTGGCGTTCGCTTTCTTTGATTGGATCGTGTCGGCTGTGCAGATAGCGACCGCGCCAGCGCAGCGAATAGATCGGCGGCGCGTCGGAATCTTCTCCGGCGATTTTTCCCGCGGCCCTATTTGCGGAGGCCTTCGCCTCGATCAACTCGGTCTCGTCGAGTCGCCGCGTGAATTCCCGGCGCAGATCGTCGTCGACGCCCAACAGTGCGAACTGTTCGCTTTGTAGTTCGGAACTCATCGCGGACCGCCGTCCGGGACGCAATAGTAGCGGCCGCCGTCCCGGCCCAGCTTCAGAGGGGTATCGTACAGATCGCTTAATGTCTCCGAAGTAATTGTTTGCAAAAGCGGACCCTGCACGAAAACTCCGCCGGCTTTGATCAGCACGGCGTGGGTCGCATACTCCGGAATCTCTTCCACGCGATGCAGAATCGTCAGGGTCGGCGTGCCATGCCTTTGAATGTAGTCCGCCAGCATGGCCTCCAGCTGAATGCGCGAAGGAATATCCAGGGATTCGTAGGGTTCGTCCAGCAACAGGAACTCCGGCCGCGCCATGAAAACGCGCAGCAGCAGCACTTTTCGCCGCTCCCCGCTCGACAGTTTGTGAAACAGGCGATCGATGGGAAAGGATGCGGCGTCGGCCTCGTTTCCGGCGCGCTGCACGCGAAAGTACCGTGCGAAGAGTTCTTCGGCGCGCCGGCGCTCTTCGCATGCGTAATCGCGATAGCGGGCCAGGCTGCCGTCCGCCCCGGTCAGGATAATATCGAATGCTGTCGCTCCGGGATGGTGGGTCCCCAGGCCTGACTGCTGAGCGGGCTGAAAAACCCCCAGACGCGCGCGCATGGCACGCATATCGACGGAGCCGTAGCGTTCGCCCAGCACAGACACGCCGCCCTGCGTCGGCCACTGATAACCACAGATAAACGAAGCGATCGTCGACTTCCCGCCGCCGTTCGGTCCCAGCATGACCCAGTGCTCGCCGCTTTGGATTCGCCAGTTTATTTCCTGGAGAATCGTTTCGCCGCCGCGAATCAGGCCGACATCTTTGAGTTCCAGGATCGTGCGCATTTCGCCGGATTCACTACGGGCTGCCCGGCCCGGCAGCTTCAGTAAAGTTCGTTCGAAGACTTAAAATCGGCGTCGAATTGTTCGACCGTCGACCGAAAGCGCTCTTCGTCCTCGATCTCGAAGCGTTCGAGTACCTGCGGCTCAAGCGAAGAGTATTCGATCTGATCCACGCTCGTTTGGTGAATGGCGACGGCCGTATAGATCGCGCCGACGCCTTCCGAGAATTCTTCCGGGCTCTGCAGCGGCTTTTGCTGATAGCGGATCGACGCGACCAGGTTCGGCGGAAAATTCCAGTGTTCGGCCATATAGCCGCCGATCTCCGGATGCGAAATTCCCAGCAGGGTTTCTTCCAGCGTGGCGCTGTTGCGAGCCCGCCGCGCCCCTAACATCTTTTGAATCGTAGCTACGGCTTCCGGATTCAGCGAAAGCAGGACGATCTTGCCCAGTTCGCATAGCAGACCGGCCACCGTTACCTGTTCGGCGAGAATCTGGCCGCCGGGCCGCGTCTTCGCCAGACGCCGCGCAAAAAACGAAACCCGGTTCGATGCTTCCCAGACCGCTTCCAGATCTTTCACGCGATATTTGCGATTGATGACGTTGCGCGCTCCGGTGACCATCAGCAGATTGCGAATCACTTTCAGACCGATGATCTTCACCGCGTCTTCCAGGCCGGGGTTGCGAAAACGATTCATATAACCCGCGGAGTTCACCAGCTTTAAGATCTGCGCGGTGAGCGCGGGATCTTTTTGAATATGGCCGGCGATGACGCTGACCGAAGCGGTTTCCGAATCGCACAGGCTCAGCAGATAGGTTATATTCTCCGGAAAAGAAGGTAGATCTTCGACTTCTTTCAGGACGCGTTTATAAAATTCGTTCTGGAATTTCTCGTTCGTAATTTTTCGCGGCAGATAGACTTCGTTGCGAGTCACGCCGGCTTCCGAAACGATGCGATAGTTGTCGGCTGACACCTGCACGTTATCCAGCAAACTCAGAATCAAAAAGATGCCAAGCCCCGCGCCTTCGCTTTCGTCGCGTATTTCCGAGAAGGCGCTGTTAATATCGTGAAACTTCTTAAAACTCTCGAATTTCTTCTGAATACGTTCTTTTTCCCGGGGCAACAATTCAATATTGTTTTCGATGATGAAAATCAAATGTTCGTCGGTGGCCCGCACGTCGACGCGAATATAATAGCGCGAATCCTGATTGTCGTGCAGGAAGACGTCCCAGTCGCGCAAAACCTGCTGCGAAAAATTCTGAATCGCGCGATCGTAGCCGGCGTTCGTGGAAACGTCGGTCTTCATAGTTTCGAAGTAGATCCGCTTCGCGTTCGCCTTCGAACAATTCGAAATAATTTCTTTGAGTAGAACCAGCACCATCTCGTTGAGATAGGTCAGGTCGTAGTGGCTCAGGAGACGATAGACGAAACCGGAAATGGCGCCGAAGCGAGCATCGGTCAGGCCGGGAAACTCAAAGCGCGCCGTTTCACCGGCGAAAATGCGTGAAAGTTCCCGCGTGGAATCCCTGGAGGATAAGAATGAAACCACTCTATGCAGAATTCCCATACTCGACCCGGGGGCAACTGATTTTCCGGCGGCGAGGGACCCCGGAACAGATCGCGCTGCCCGGGCCAAAAATTTCCCGCCGCCAGGTCCGAATCGACGAAAAATGTCACACCCGGATGGTATAACTGTCCCATGAAACAGAGCAAGCAGCACTCGAAAGCGAATTCAGGGGACAACCAGGAGACCGGAGCGATTCCAAAAGGATTTTCCCGGTCCGCGAGTGGATTCCGTGAAATCGGCGGCCAGGTTACGGGTTTTTATCGGTACCTACCCGGTAATCGCGCCGAAATCATGGCGCATTTCCAGCACCGGGAACAAATCGCACGCCTGTGCCAGCGGCTCCAGCTGCGTCTGGAGGCCGAATACGACCTGGCGGCTCTGAAAAACAGCGAGCGCCGCAAACGGGCCCGTCGAATTGGCGGCGAAACTCCCGCACCCGCGGCCATCGCGGGCCATGACGCGGGACAGCTCGATCTGCTGGCAGGCTATGATAGTCGCGAGCTCCCCGCGGCCTTTTCCGGCGATCCTGAAAATGCAGGGGCGACCGACACTGCGGCGGCGATCTCCTCTCGACGGTCCGATGGCCAGCAGCCGGCGGCCGAATCAGCAGACGCAGCGGCGGCTTCCAGTGCACGCAAAGCCGGGCCCGACGCAAGCAAACAGCCGGCGACCAAACGCAGTCAGCCCGACGCCGCCCCGCGGACGGCTCCAGACGACACGTCGGTGAAAAACTCGCCCGCGCGCTCCAGAACAAAGCCGCAGGCCCCGGCGACGCCCCGCGCTCGCACCCGCACTCTAGAGGATTCTCTGTCGGAGATTCGACCGCTCGGACCGGCCAGCCTGAAGGCCGGCGATGGCGAAAACGAAAAGCGTTCGACTTCCAAAAAGCGCGGCGCCTCCGCCTGAGCACGTGCGGCCCGGCCCGGTCGGCGATCCATTGGATTCGGCGCGAAGCCCGAGTATAAAAAAAGGACCGGCAACGCTGAGCGCGGCCGGTCCTTTTTGTTTGCTACGATGATAGCGCAGCGCTCAGCTATTTTTGAGTCGCTTGTTGAACTGAAATACTTTTTTGTAAATCAGCGGGTTGATTCGCTCGTCGCCTTCGCCCACGCCTTCTTCGATCTGGGCTTCCATCGCGTCGGCCTTGTCCGCGTCGAACAGCATGATCGCAACGCGGTTGAAGAATTTATAATCCGCGCGAAAACGCGAGAAGTGATGCGAACGAAAGATCGTTACGCGGCGGTTGTGCTGCAGAGTGTACTTGTGGCGAAAGAGGTTCTTGTGCACGCGATTCTTCTGCTCTTCGGGCGTCGGCCGCGGAAAATTACTCTGAACGATCTTGTCCGGCGTCGGTCCTTTGGCGCCGTACAGCGTAAACTCCAGACCGTCGGTCGGATGCGCGTTGATGTATTCCATGTACTTCCAGAACGGCGGTTTGATGTCCGGAACCGGAACGTCGCCGGCCACGCCGCCGCGCATTCTCAGAATGGTCGTGACGTAGTCGTGATAGTCGGAGTCGCTCGGATTCCAGACGGATGCGTCGGGAATATCCTGCGGGGTCACCGTGATTTGGTGCACGAGAAACTGCTCGGAAGGATAATCGCGTTCGCGCCAGCGCGGATAGGGCACCCACTGACGCTGCCGTTTGTTGACGGCGTCCGTTTCATAGAAAGCCACCACGTAGGCGTAAAGCCGCACGTTCTCGCTCGTAAGATTGTTCACGTCGAAAACGACGTCGAGAAATTCGCCGTGGCCGTTGCCGGCGAAACGACGGTCCAGGTTGAAGTTCGCGACTTTGAAGCGAGCGTCGACCAGGTTCAGGGGATTGTAATCGTTCGCACTGAAGCCGCCTTCCGGAGCGGGGCTGAATTCCACCTCGCCTTCCGCTGCTCCACCTTCAGCCGCAGGCTGGCCGCCTTCTTCGATGGTCTGGCCGGGCAACACGGAAGCCAGGCCGAACACGGTAAACAGTACGACCGAGCCAAACATGAGCAGCTTGCGCAGCATGTTTTTATGGGGAGTCGATACATGGGACATATGAGTATACCTCTATCGTTGATTATCGAAAAATCGAACGCTCAGCTTGATTCATTCTATTGAAAACATGCGGTTCGGCAAGGATTTCCGTATTTTCTTTGACGCCGCCGGCTCCCGACCGCCGATTTCGGACTGCGATTTTTAGTCGCGGGGACATAATCCCGTCTCCAATCTGGTAGAATGCGCACTTCATTCGAAATACTACCCTCTATTCTGCGCCGCACGGCCGCCGGATTGCTTCTGAGCGCCCTGGCCGCCTGTGCGACCGACCCGGGCACCCTGATCAATCGCAATACCCGCAATCCATTTACGGCATCCGCCCGAATCCCCGTGCACTTCGCCACAAACCGGGTGCCGGTCAGCCTCCGACCTTCCTGCACGGATGCATACTATGGCGTGCGCAACGGCCGCGAACTGGCCTACGGGGTCTGCGAAATCGGCGTGCCGAAGACCCACGCGGTGGGCGATCTGGAACCGGTCCGCCACATCGGCGGCAGCGCCGACCGGTACTACCAATCGGGCGAACACCAGGAGTTTCAGCCGCCGGGATGGATCAAGCGGGTCAAAGCCGGACCGTCAAATGAGATCCTGCTCTTCGTGCACGGCTTCAACGTGAAATTCGAAGAGGCCCTGCTGCGGGCGGCCCAGCTCGCTTACGACGTAAAATTCCAGGGCACGGTCGTGCTTTTTACCTGGCCGGCGGGCAGCGCCGACAGCGGCCTCAGCTCCGTCTTCATCAATCAGACCTACCGGGCGAATCAAATCAACGCGAAAGATACGATCAAACTCTTCGCGGACTTCGTGAATAACCTGAAGGGCGCCGATAAGACCGTGCATATTCTCGTGCATTCGATGGGCCACCAGATCGTGTTGCCCGCCCTGGCGTCTCTGGCCGCCGACGGCGCGCCTTCGAATTTGATCGGCGAAGTGATTCTAAACGCGCCCGACTTTCCCGGCGCGGAACTGCAGCGGCTGGCGCCCCGCCTGACTCAAATCTCCAGGCGCGTAACGCTGTACTGCAGCCCCGGCGACAACGCCCTGGTGGCTTCGAGTCAAATCAACGGCAATTTTCGCGCCGGAGCGTGCGTTAAGATTCCGGGCATCGACGTGATCAACGTGAACGAGCTGGACACTTCGACCCTGGGCCACGGCTACTATTCGGGACGGCCGGTCTTAACTGACGTTTATCAGATCTTACTGGGAGTCGACGTCGAGCGCCGGCTCTTTATTCGACGCAGCACGCCGGGCGGCGGCGAAAATTATATTCTGCGAAAGTGATAGAGGGCGATGCCCAGAGCGACGCCGGCGTTCAGAGATTCGACTTCGCCGCGCATCGGAATTCGTAAACGCCGGCACCGTAGAGTATCCGGAATCCCCGGTCCTTCTTCGCCGACCAGCAGCGCCACGTGCCCGCCCGGGGGCGCATCGCTCAAATCTTCGCCGACTAAATCCAGCGCATACAGGACCGGCGATGCGATTTGTTGATCCATCGGGTCGAGCTGCGCCAGGGACGGCCCCAGAAAGAGCGGGGTGCGCCAGGTCTGGCCCGCCGCCGAGCGCAGGGCCCTGGGATGAAAGGGATGCGCCGCTTCTTTTAGCAACACGATGCGATCCACGCCGAAGGCGGCGCAGCTGCGGATCGCCGCTCCGAGATTTTCCGGATCCGAAAGCGGCAGAAAGACCGTCAGGCCGGAAAGCGACGCCGGGTCTTCCGAATTCCAGACGGGAAGTTCCGGCGTGCGAACGATCAGCAGCGGCGATCCCGCGCCCAGAAAATCCAGCTCGCGAAAGAGCTCGGGAGTGAAGGCAGCCCGCCGCAGACCGGGTGCCGTCGATAGCCGCGCCGATATTTCCTCCGGCAGTTGCGAAAGACCGGGCGGATCCGGCTGTTCAGGCTGCGCAGGATCTTGAGCGCCCGCAGACTGCGCAATCACCAGCAGCTCCGCCGATTCCGGCCGCTCCGCCAGGCACTCGGCGATCAGCCGCCGGCCGGCCAATACGCTGAGTCCGTGCTTTTTGACGCCCCGACTGCCGCTCAAACTGCGGATTAGCTTGAAACGCGCATTCTCCCGCGAATGAATGGCGGAATGTTCGATTGGGTCCACTATCAGTTTCCTTCCCGCGTGTACTTCGAGCGGGACGCCACCCACAAAATCGGCACGATGGTCCGCGATATCGGTAATCGCATTCTGATTCTCGCCGTCCAGGACGAACTGGGTAATCCTGACGAACTCGCGGTCATCAAAACCAGTCTGGAAAAACACACCACCGGCGCCATCATTTACGACGACATCGCAACCCGGCCGGGATTCGAAGATCTGGACACCGCCGCCTATTTCGCACGCCAGTGCAACGCCGACGCGATCCTGGCCTTCGGTTCGCGCACGACCTTCCACGCCGCCCGGGCCATATCGCTCCTGGCGAACAACGACATCTTCGCCGCTGATTTACAGCACGCGAGCTTTCCCCTGAAGCGGCCGCCGCACCCGATCATCTCCGTGCCGACCGGTCCGGCGATGGGCGAAGAAAGCACGCCGGCCTTCAGCGTTTATAATCACGAGCAGCGCTCCAGCTTTCACGCCCACGACAACCGTCTGTTCCCGGCCATGATCTTCATCGATCCGAATATCAGCTCGACCATGCCCGCAGGCGATCTGGCCAAGAGCGGCATTGCCGTAATGTCCGCCGCCGTCGAAACGATTCTTTCGAAGAAGTCCAACGAGATCACGAACTCGATCGCCCTGCGCGCCTTAGAATTGATTACCCGCAATCTAACGACCCTGATCCAGGAGCCCCAGAACCAGGCCGCGCGCATGAACGTGTCGATGGCCAGCATGCTCTGCGGGATGGCCCACTCGAATAGTATGCTCGGCCTGACCTACTCGATCGCCGCGGCGACCGCGAATCTAACCAACATCGATTTCTTCATGGCGATGTCTATTTTGCTGCCGCATATTATGGAATACAACCTGACGACTTCGGCCGGCAAGTACGTGCAGATCGCCCGGGCCCTCGACGAAGATATTAAAGATATTACAGTAATCGAAGCTGCGATCAAGGCCGTGGAAGGCGTGCGTAAGATTTATCTGGAGCTGAAAATCCCGCAGCGCCTGTCCGAATTTGAAATCTCAAAGGCCGACCTGCCGGACATCGCCGAGCAGGCCCTGCACATTCCGTTCACGAAGAATACGCCCCGGGAATTGGACCGCAACGAAATCGAGACGATTTTGATCGCTGCTTATTGACGGGCGCGGACTGTGAGCGGGAGATCTGAGGCCGGTGTGCTCGCGCGCCCCTCCGTGGGCGAGCGTGCACACCGCTTCGCCATCTATGGCTCCGCTACGACCTCACATCCCCCGCTTACAGAGCACCGGGCACAGCGCCGCGATCAGAATCGCCTCTGCTGTGAGGATGGGAGATTTGTTTTTCGCGGGGTGTTTTTCGCTGAATCATTCGCAAATCGGTTCGGTACTAATCCGATTCTTGCGGGCCTTCTTCAAATACTTCGAAACCCACGCGCCACATTGCGGTGCCGCGTAGCTTCAGGTCGCTAGCGAGTTCGAGCATTTGTTTCCGGGTTTCGCCGTCGGCAAAATATACGATCCGATCTTCGCGTTGCACGTGCAGCGTTCCCGATTCGTGGCGAACGCAGCCGAAGCGACGGCACTGCTCCAGGCCTTCGCCTTCGCTCACGGCCCGGGGCCGGCTTGCAGCTCCGGCCGGCCCGGAATTTTTTCCAGGCCAGGCGTAACCGTACGCCGGTACTCCGAGCCATATTTTTTCGGCCGGGAAGTTCTCCAGCACCAGCTCCATGTTGCGGCGAGCCCAGGCGAGATCCGTCACCGGGCCCGGTCTTTCTAAATGATAGTCGTACGTCATGTACACGATCTCGTCGATGGAACTGCCGATGATTTCCAGATCGAAGAACTCCGCCGCCTCCGGCGTGGCGTGCAGCGGAGGAAAGGCGGCGATGCTGAGCGTCAGACCCTGCATGCGAGGATGCGATTTAAGCGCGGCAAGAAACGCCGCGTAGTCCGGCGCGCTTTCGCCGCGCAAATATTCGAAATCGATGTGGACGCCGTCGTATTGATGCGCCTGCACAAGCTCCGCGACCTGATCCGCCGCGAAAGTGCGAGTTTGCGGGTCCCGGAGCATGGCCGCGCCGTCCCTCGCTCCGCTCAGGGCGATCAACGGAAACAGGCGTTTGCCTTTGCGCGCCTTTGCGATCACGGTCCGCGCTTTTTTTGAGAGCGACGGTTTCGCGTACAAACGTCCGCCGGCGTTCAATCGATATACCCCGAGACAGAGGGTATCGTATTCGGCCAGACGCTCTTCAATACGGGTGGCGCCAAACGAGCCCGGGATGATATAGGCCCAGGCTCCGGGTCTCCGCTCCTCCGAAAGAGCGGGAAGATTGCAGAACAAGCCGGCGGTCAAAAGCAGACCAACGATTCTCCCGACTTTCAGAACTCCGCTCATGCTGTTCGTATATTATGCAACCGGCTCGAAGTCAACGATCGTTCAGGGGCCGCCGTTTTATACGAAGTCCGACCGAATTTCCAACACGACCGGCGTCCGGGCCGACGTTGACGATCGACAGCCAGGCAGCTAACCGCATCTCCCGTCAGCTGTAGCATAATCCATCCCGCGTTTTTCAGACGCGTGTTCATTATCCCACGCCACCCGGGCGATCATCCTTTAAACGCTTGCCACGGTCCCCGGCTCCGTACGTCTGACGGGATGGCTGAAGTATTTTATGATGATTCCTGCGATATGAGTCTGTTGAAAGACAAGACCATCGCCGTGCTGGGTTACGGCAGTCAAGGCCACGCCCAGGCGCAAAACATGCGCGATTCCGGACTGAACGTCGTGATCGGACTGCGCACCGATTCAAAAACCGTAGCGGTCGCGAAAGAAGACGGCTTTGAAGTTTTGTCTCCGGCGGACGCCGCCGCGAAAGCCGACATAATTCAACTGCTCGCTCCCGATCAGATCCAGGCCGAGATTTACGAAGAGTCGATCAAGCCGAACCTGAAAGCCGGCGACGCGCTCGTATTTTCTCACGGCTTTAACGTGCACTATGAAATGATCAAACCGCCGGCGGACGTCGACGTCTACATGGTCGCTCCGAAAGGCCCCGGCCATCTCGTGCGCCGCGTCTTTGCGGAAGGCGGCGGAGTGCCCGCGCTGATCGCGATTCACCAGGACGCGACCGGTCAGGCTCGCGCTCGCGCTCTGGCACACGCTTCCGGCGTGGGCGGTGGTCGCGCCGGCATTCTCGAAACGACCTTTCGCGATGAAACCGAAACCGATCTGTTCGGCGAACAGTCTGTATTATGTGGCGGCCTGACCTCGCTGATCATGGCGGGTTTTGAAACGCTGACCGAAGCCGGCTACGATCCGGACATCGCGTACTTCGAATGTCTGCACGAAGTGAAATTGATCACCGACCTGCTTTATGAAGGCGGCATGGCCCGCATGCGCTACTCGATCTCAGACACCGCCGAATACGGCGACTACGTCAGCGGCCCGCGCGTAATCGGACCGGAAGTCAAAGAGCGTATGAAAGAAGTGCTCGCGGACATTCAGAAAGACAAGGGCGGAAAATTCGCGAAGAATTTTATCGCCGAAGCGAAAGCCGGTTATCCCGAATTCAAGAAAATGCGCGAAAAGGGCGCCAATCACCCGATCGAAAAGACGGGCGAAAAGCTGCGCGGCATGATGAAATTCCTGAGCTCCAATAAGAAATAGGCGCTCAGCTGAATTTCAATTCGCAGGTCGACGATCGCGCAGATCGCCGATACGAAAACCCGGGATCGCTCCCGGGTTTTTTGTTGCCCTTTGCATCGGCGGACTATCTTTCGACAATCGAGGAACGAATTTGAAGCTATCTCTGCTGGTTGTCTATTGTGAAGATCTTGAAGTATCATTGCAATACTACGATGCACTCGGATTGAATTTCGTTCAGGAACAGCACGGCAAAGGTCCGGTCCACTATTCGACTGAGATCGGGGATTGCGTTCTGGAATTGTACCCGGCAACGTCCCGGAGCGGACCAACTCGATTTGGACTGGATATTAAAGAGCCAGCCGACGCGATTGCAAGGCTCAGGGCGGCCGGATTCGACATCGGTGAATGGAAGGCGGGAGCGCCGATGATTCTCACCGATCCTTCAGGGAATAAAATTCATATTAGCGCGGAATAAGATCATGATCCAACTGATGAAAAAGATTACGGAAGCCGGCTGGTTTCAGCATACAATTACCGGCGTGATTCTGCTGGCGGCGGTGGTCGTCGGCCTGGAAACCTATCCGGATATCGTAAAAGCTCATTATGATCTGCTGCACTTTCTAAACCAGGCGATTCTGATTATTTTTATCGCGGAGATCGCGTTTAAGATGATCGCGCTCTTTCCCAGGCCGCTGGATTTCTTCAAAGATCCCTGGAACGTTTTCGACTTCATCATCGTCGCCGCGGCGCTCATGCCGATCGATTCCCAGTACGTAACCGTCCTGCGTCTCGCGCGCCTGCTGCGCGTGCTGCGCCTGGTCCGCGCAGTGCCCCGTCTCCAGGTATTAGTCGGCGCGCTGATCAAGAGCATTCCGTCGATGGGCTACGTCGCGATCTTGCTGTTCCTGATGTTTTATATCTACGCGGTGGCGGCGACCTTTCTCTTCGGCACGAACGACCCGCACCACTTTCGCGAGCTGCCGATCAGTTTCGTATCGCTCTTTCGCGCGGTCACCTTAGAGGACTGGACCGACTTGATGTACATTCAGATGTACGGCTGCGCGAACTACGGCTACGTGGGCAGTCAGGTCGAGGCGCTGTGCACGAACTCCCAGCCGATGCCGGTCGTGGGCGCGGCCTTCTTTATCAGCTTCGTCTTACTCGGCACCATGATCTTCTTGAATCTCTTTGTCGGTGTGATTCTCGCCGGCATGGACGAAGCCCAGGCCGAACAGGAAGACGAAGCCCGCCGGGCGCACATTGAAGAAGGCGGCATCACCCTGGCCGACGAGCTGAACGAACTTAACCGCGAGTTAAAAGAAGTTACCGATAAGCTGCACAGCATTCAGCGCCACGTTTCGCAGAAGCAGAAGCTGGCGGACGCGCCGATGCTGAAGAAATAAGACAGGCCGCTCGGGCGCCGTTTTATTCGAACGCGATCCAGAGCACGATATCGCGCCATCGATCGCAAAAGTACCTGGCGCCACAGAAAAGATTGCTCATCCAACACGCATGCCTCCGGAAACACCTGAATCACAAATCGTCGTCGACGTTTCCGACGACTCGGTCACCGTAACCAGACCCGACGGCACTGTGGAAACGCTGCGCTGGACGGACCTGCGCGGCGTCCTGCTCGAAACCACCGACGCGGGCCCCTTCGCGCCCGACGTCTTCTGGATATTAATCGGGACTGACGCAGGCTGCGTTGTGCCCTGGGGCGCGACCGGCGACGCGGCCCTGCTTGCGCGCTTGCAACAGTTGCCAGGTTTTGATAACGAACAGGTCATCGCCGCTTCGACTTCGACCGAAAACGCGCGCTTTGTTTGCTGGCGTGCGGAGGCGGGAGATTAGGGGGGCGCTGTGGATGCCCTGCGGATCGATCATCCCGGGCGGATTTTTTTGGCTACGACTGGCAGGAGATGCGGAGTGGCGTTTTGTTATGAATGTTTGCGTCGGCCCGGACGCGTTAGCGCCCGCAAGATTCGCGGAATCTGAACGTTCCTGATTTATAACAGGAGCCGCTCGTCCTCGGAACGCGCTCGAAGATACTTTTCGTCAGTTGCTCCAGAAGACCGTCCTCTCCAGGGATCGCCAGTAGATCCAGACCGTGTTCGTTTAGAAGCTCGTCGATGATCTCTTCCCTGCGAGGGCACGAGCATCGGCTTCAGCCGATGTGCGGGTCGCAGGGACGCGAAGCACATGGATGTGCGAGAGCGGCTTTTTTTTTCTTTTGGCTTTAGCCATGCAAGACTGCTTGCATAACCGCCAGAATAGTACAAGAAGCTATGTACACAAAATTAATGACACTCTCCGAACTGCAGCAAAAACCAATACCTATTCCCTAAATTTATTATACGAATGCGATTATAAGTAGCCAGCTCACGGGCGCGCCCGAAAAATGACGACAATTACAGCCCTGTGCTCGGCGGAGCACTCACGATCTCCGGATCAAGGGCTGAATCAGGCGTCTAACTCTACTGCATGGAAGGCTTATCCGCGGCCAAAATCCAAACAGCATTTCAAAAAATCAAAACAGTCATGGATATAAAATGATTTCACTTAGACTTTCTTATACAATATCTTTGCTTATTTCGGTTCTTGCCGGCCTCTTTGCGCTCAATGCGAATGATCTTGAAGAAGATCGGATCCAGCTCATCGAGGCGGGGGACAAAATCATCGCCATTACAGAGCGTGAAGGCCAAATCAAATTCGATCTTTCCGGAGACACCTATATCAATGGTTCGACCAGGGGTGACATAGCTATCGCTCTAACAACCAAGTACTTCATCGCCTTAAACTCGAATTTGGGATCCTGGGTAAAGTCCTACCGCTATGGAGACGAATCCATCGAGTCTTTTGTTAACAAATCCATTGGTGGCTTCACCAGCGACCGCCGCCTGTATGCTATCGGGAAAGACTCAAAAGAGTGGAAGGTCTACGATCTGGAAGGTGACGCAATTCTATCCGTAGCGACGGGGAAAAACCTGGCCTGTATGAACTCTGAAAAACGTATCTTTTGCTTCTCCAGCCATACGGATTCCTGGCATTCACATTACGTGCACTCAGGATCATTGCCTTCGCCTGGCTTTCTGAATCGGGCAGTTAAATCCTTCTCCTGCTCGGAAAATACCTGCACCTTTAGTGGCCAAAGAGAATCGATTTTGTTCAATGCGACATCTGGTAAATACTCAGTCGTAGCGAAGTAACGAGAGTCTGATTTATCCCACCATGCATCTTGCTTAATCGGTCGGGGCCACTCTTCGCAAGCCAATGTGAATGTTCCGAGGAAACCCCTCAGTGCGCTCCTATCATCATGCTGAAGAATCTGTTCTGCCTTTGAGAAAAGCAAGATGTAGCCGTCTACCGAATCCCGAGCACACCACTCTCCCTCAGCAATGGCGTTGTCCACTAAGTCGTCGGGCCGGCGGCGGTGCCATCGCAAAGATTCGCAGGATTCCAATGCGACGGCGTTGCTCAAGTTCAGTGATCGTCACCTGACTTTGCCAGTCCGATGGGCTAAGATTCGCAAGCTTCGTTCTGGAGCAAACAGGGCCGGGTGTGAAACGATAACAGTGAAGTATTCACGAAACACTTCACCTTGATCATCAACAAAACAAACGACGTCAGCCTTCCTGCCGGTTACGGAAAACAAACACGGGTATCCTGTTTTAATACGCCTCAGCCTGGTCTTCCCATACCTTAGATTGGCCTGGATTCGACTCGCTGTTTCATGATCCGGGCAAGCCCGCAATAGGATCTCGTTTGCATTGGAACTTTTCGAATAAACATTGCGAAAGAATTCTTGAATAGGGATCTTCACTGGTTCTGAAAGTCTGAACAGCAAACCAAAATAGAAAAACGGAACCGCCAAGAGAAAGCATAAAAAACCACTGGATAGCGGAATCCAGAACAGATCGTTGGATTTAAACCTCGTTTCGGAAAACAATGCCAGGTGAGCTCCGATGACCAGTAGCAAGCCCGTCAAACAAAGGCTGATAGCCATCCACGTTAAAACTTTCCATAGCTTCATTTTGCGATCCTGAGAAAAATCCCATCAAGCCCGCCGAGTATACAGCCGGTTTCATTCTCTTTTCTGAGCCGCGTGATTTACTTTACGCGATAGCTGACCGGCATCCCTACTACTCCGCAAATTCCTGAACCAATCCCGGAAAGCCCTGCTGGCGCAGAGCCTCGTACAATACCAGCGCGACGGTGTTGCTCAAATTCAGCGAACGGCACTCTTCACTGACGGGAATTCGCAAGAGATGCTCCGCTTTGCGTTTCGCGATCGATTCACGAATCTCTTCCGGCAGTCCCGAGGTCTCGCGGCCGAAGACCAGAAAGTCGCCTTTCGCGTACGGATGCGCGCTGTACAAATGTTTCGCGAATCGCGTGTACAGCAGCACCACCGCGGAATCACGCTTCGCCTGGTCGTCGACGCCCCCCGTTTGCCGCGCGATGGACGCGTCCGCGAAATCCAGAAAGCTCTCCCAGTCTTTGTGCAGCGTCAAATCCAGGCGATGCCAGTAGTCGAGTCCCGCGCGTTTGACCGCCGATTCATCCAGCGAAAAGCCCGGCTTGCCGACGATGTGCAAACGACTGCCGCTGCATACGCACAGGCGCCCGATATTGCCCGTATTCTGCGGTATTTCCGGTTCGTAGAGAACTATATCCATACGCGCTTACGATTCTTTCCTGTGCATCGCCGCTGCATTTTTTCAAGGTTTCGCGGCTAAAATCCTACCCATTACGCCGCGGGGCGTAGATCCTGTCAACGCATGGCTTTTCTTGCGGATCGCCTGAATAAATTCGAACCTTCGCCCACACTGGCGATTACGGCCCGGGCACGCGAACTCAAAGCGGCCGGGCGCGACGTGATCGGCTTCGGCGCGGGCGAACCGGATTTCGACACGCCGGAACACATCAGAGCGGCCGCGGTACGCGCGATCGCCGAAGGCCAGACGCGCTATACGAACGTCGGCGGCACTCCGCTGCTGAAAAAAACAATCTGCGAAAAATTCCGGCGCGATAACAATCTGCACTATACGCCGGAAGAAGTCACCGCGTCGAACGGCGGAAAGCAGATTCTCTTTAATCTATTTCTGGCCACGCTGAATCCAGGCGACGAAGTGTTGCTCCCGGCTCCCGCATGGGTATCATATGCGGAGATGATTCGCTTCGCCGAAGCGGTGCCCGTTCCGATCTACGCCGGTCCTGAGCAAAATTATTTGATCACCCCGGAGCAGCTGCGCGCGGCGATTACGCCGAAGACGCGCATGTTCATCCTGAACAGTCCCTGCAATCCCACCGGCGCGACCTTCGCGAAAAAAGAGCTGGCGGCGATCTGCGAAGTGCTGCTGGAGCATCCGAATATACTGATCGCCTCGGACGATATCTACGAACACATTATCTTCGACGGACTGCGCTTTTATAACCCGGCGATGCTCGTACCCGAACTTAAAGACCGCACTTTCATTATCAACGGCGTCAGCAAGGCCTACAGCATGACCGGCTGGCGCATCGGCGTCGGCGCGGGACCGGAAGAAATCGTACGCAATATGGAAAAGATTCAGGGCCAGTGCTCTTCGAATCCCTCTTCAGTTTCCCAGGCGGCGGCCGTCGCGGCTCTCGGCGAAGATCAGGAGTGCGTCGAAACCATGCGACAGGCCTTCGAGCAGCGTCGGGATCTGGTCTTTCGTATGTTACAGTCGATCGACGGCATTCGGGCGATCAAGCCTCAGGGCGCGTTTTATATTTTTCCGGACGTAAGCGAAATTTACGAATGGCCGCGTTTTCAGAAACTACTCAAAGACGATCCGCAAAAATCGCGCGTCTTTTGTTCGCACCTGCTCGATCATTACGACGTGGCGACCGTGGCCGGCACCGCTTTCGGCGACGATAACGCTTTTCGAATTTCCTACGCCCTGGACGAAAGCAGCCTGCGCAAAGGCCTGGAGCGGTTGGGCAATATGGTCAACGACTTGCGCTGATGCAGTTTACAGATCTAAAATCTTTTTTAACGGAAGCCGGACTCGACGCGGAGCATAGCAGCACGCCGATTCGCGCGGAAGCTTCCAGTCGCAAATACTTTCGCATCGCCTTCGATAATCCCGGAAGCGGGCCGGCCAGCGTAATTTTGTGCGCGGGTTTGCCGATCCCCTACAACGACGACGATCACTTCGTGGAAGTCTGCGAATTCCTCCTCGCGAATCATCTGCCTGCACCGCGCGTGCTGGCGATCGACCGCAATCAGGGACGTATACTGCTCACCGACGCCGGCGAAACAGATCTTTCCGACGTATTACGCACCGCGACGCCGCAGGCGAAAGAGGCCTTACTCCAGCAAGCGATCGATTTGATGATCGCCATGCAAGAACTGAATCCACCAACGATCGTAGCCGATCGTAGCTTTGACGCAGAAAAACTTAAGGCCGAGTTAGAATTTCTCTTCGAGGCTCTGCGCTCCGTATGCCAGGCCTACGATGTCCCGGATCCGGTGGCCTTCGAACTGCGCATGTTCCTGGAGCAGCTCTGCGAATCCCTGGCGAAGGCCGCCCCGCGCGTCTTCGCTCATCGCGACTATCATACACGCAATATCATGGCGCGGCCGCCTGCAGGCGAAGCGGCCGCCGGCTCAAAATACGAACTGGCTCTGATCGATTTCCAGGACGCGCGCATGGGCTTGCCCTACTACGATCTGGCCAGCCTGCTCTACGATCCGTACGCTTCGCTCAGCTTGAAAGATCGCCAGATGGGCCTGACTTATTTTCGCGCGAAAACCAGACTCACTGAATTGCCCGGCACCGGTTTGTATTATGCCCAGGCGCTCCAGCGCTTGCTGAAAGCGCTCGGAACCTATGTACACCAGGTGCATGCGAAAGCTCACGCCGGGTATCTGCCTTCGATTCCCATCGCGCTGCAGGGCATCGAAGAAGTCTGCCAGCTGGGCCGCTTCCCCGATTCGCTGTTTCTATTTATCCGCGCCGTCCAGCGCGATGTCTATCCGGTTCTCGCGAAACGCCTGCAATCCGGGGGACGACCCGAGTGAAAGCCTTCGTGCTCGCCGCTGGATTCGGCAAGCGCATGGGCGCCCTCACGCAGCGCCGCCCGAAGCCGATGCTGCCTCTGAACGGCCGGCCCCTGATTTACTATACTCTGTTTCAACTCTATCGCTGGGGAGTTACGGAGGCGATGATCAATCTGCACTATCTGGGCGAACAAATCGAAAGCGCCCTGCAGGCTTTCCCGCACTTCCCGCTGCATTTTTCGCACGAGGAGCGACTGCTGGGCACGGCGGGCGGGTTGCGTCGCGGAATAGAGCTCGGCTTCTTAAAAATCGACGACTGGTGTTTGCTGGCCAATCCCGATTCGCTGCTGCAACCGGAAGCGCAGGACGCGCCGCCCGCGCCTGAATCTCTGGGTTCCGATTTAGACGCTCTGCTGTACTTAAAACCCCTGGATCCGCGGCTGGAGGCGACCGGTTTTTCGTTTTCAGCAGACGCGAAAGACTTGATTCACATCAGCCCTTCGGGAGATTATTATTATATCGGCTACGGTCTGGCGCGGGCCGGCTCCGTCGCGCATTTACCGCCGGGAGAAACGGAAGAGCTGCGGCCGATCTGGGAAGCCTCCGGCAAACGCGGGCGCTTAGCAGGACGAAAGTATGCAGGCACGATTTACGATGTCGGCACCGCGGACGCCTACGCCGAATTTCAAACGAGCGCAAGCGATCCGATTCCGGCGGAGCTTGCCGGAGAATGGCGGAATTTCCTGGCCGACTGGGCGCGAGCGCCCGACGATTCTTAACATGCGTTTTTCTTATACTAAAAAGCGATATTCTTCGCCGGAATCGATCCAGCATAAAGCGCCGCCGCTGATTGCCTTCGGCGTATTTTTCATGATCGCATTCGTCGGCGTTGCTTTCGACGCTTCCCTCCGCGCGGAAACAAGCGGAGCCACGAAAACTGAAACGAAGCAGGCGCCGGCCGATAAAGAAACAAAACAGCCCGCGGCGAACGCGAAGTCAGACGCGAAACAAAAAAAACCCGCCCTGCCGCCTGTCTACCAACCGACGCCTGAAGAAATCGAGGCGGCGGAAAAACGCATTGCCCTGAAACAGACGACGGCCGAACTCGTCGTCGCCTATAAGTATCAGCTTCGCACCAGCGTTCCGTATTTAATGCGCAAGCTCAAGGCCGTCGCGCCTGACTCGCCGGAGATGCAATATTTCACCGCCCTGGGTCTGTACGAAAAAGGCGAACGCGGACGCGCCCTGATTCAACTGAAAGAGGCCACCTATCGCGCGCCGCATTTTTCCCGGGCCTGGAATTTGCGCGGTATTATTTTAAGCGAAGCCGACCGTTTGCCGGAAGCCCGATCGGCCTTCGAAGCGGCTGTCCAGCACAATCCGTACAATCCCAACTACGTGTACAATCTCGCCTCGGTGCTCTATCGCCTGGGCGATCAGCCGGCGGCCGAACAGAGCGCGAAGCGCTCGATCAAATTAAAAGCGAACCTTTCGGAAGGCTACTATCTGATTGCGCGCATTCATCGGGATCGCAAAGAGTACGGCCCGGCCCTGCTCGCTTTTAAGCAAGCCAATCTCTACGGGCAGAAGTCTCAGGACTTCCTGCTCGACTATCTACTCGCGGCGGAGGCCGGCGGAGACGAGAAGGTGGTGCCGGATCTCGCTGATCGCCTGGCCGGAGTGCGAGACCCCAGGACCCTCAGAGAACTCGCCCGGATCTATTCCCGCTTCGGCGAATACAAAAAGGCGGCGGAACGTCTGAATCGTCTGTTGCCGTCCAAAGAAGCGAAAGCGGCGGACCGACAGGCCTATGTGCGAGCCCTGCATAAATCGAAGGCGAAGCCGCGCGTCATCAAGGGCGCCATCCTGCGCATTCCGAAAATCAAAGCGAAAGAGCGCGAAGCTCTGCTGGAATATCAGCGCACACTGGAAGACTCCGACCGTACCAAACCAGGCACTCGCGACCCGATGCTGAAGCCGATTAAATAAACACCTTCTCAGCGCACGGATATCGTGCCGGATCCGTCAGGGTAGACTCGTAGCTTCTTGACAGTCGGCCGCGAAAGATCCCGCACGAGCACGTAGAACTCTTCCCAGAATTCACCCGCTTCGTTCGCATCAAGCAAACGCAGGCGATGATTTCCCGTATCTCGATAGCGGCCGAGCACCGGCATGATTCGCACCCGATCGATTTGTTTGCTCTTCGGGTCGACCTCTAATTGCGCCATGATATTATGCGTTTGGTCTTCGTTAATGCTGCCGAATAAAAAATTACCAAGCGAATAACATATAACCCTACCGCGATACACTTCGATGCCCTGAGGCACGTGGGGATGATGACCGATGATCGCCGTCGCTCCGGCGTCGATTAAGGCCCGCGCGAATTTGATCTGCTTGCGATCGGCGCGAGGATAGTACTCGTTGCCCCAGTGCAAACTTACGATGACCTGATCGGCGACGCGACGAGCCGCGCGCACGCGCTGATAGATCGACAGGTCGCTCATATTCGCGACGCCCGGACGAGACCGCGTGCTAAAGGTGCTCGCTTCGCCGATGCCGGAGTACGAAAGCACGGCGAAGCGCACGCCGCCGCGGGAAAACAAAAAGGGACCCGGAGCCTGCGCGCTGTCAGGACCCGAACCGACCGAAGCGATGCCGGCCCGGCGCAGAGCGCGCAGGGTTCGTTCCAGACCGACGCGCCCCATATCCATACTGTGATTGTTACCGAGCAAAGCCAGATCAAGCTTCAGATTTTGTAGCACGCTGATATTTTCCGGCGGCGTATTAAAGATATAGGACTTGCGTACGAAAGGCTGACCGCGATCCGAGATGCTCGTCTCCAAATTGACGACGCGAAAATCCGCGGCGTGAAAGACCGGCGCAAGCGCCGCAAGCGGAGCCATGCGTCCTTCGGCCTGCTGCAGGTCGGCCACGCCCCATTGAAAATGAGTGTCGCCTGCAAACAGCAGCTTAATCGAGCCGGCTTTTTGCGCGTCGGCTTCCGCTTTTGAAAGCTTGCTCGTGAAGGCCGGATGAAAGGCCGCCGCGGCGGCGATCGCTACCGCATCCGTGCCGCCCTCCCGGGATTGACCGGAAGAGCAGGCGACCAGGCCGACGACGGCGACGATGACTGTTATTCGACGCAGGAGCGGGGAAGAATTCCGACTTGCCAGCGCCGGAAAAAGTGGAATACAAAGATCTCCCGAATAGCGGAACTGTTCTTTCAAGCCGCCTCCTGTTCCAGAGGCGCCAGGAGCGACATTCGAATGACTGACCCGGCGAAAAAATCTCACGACATCCAGCAGAAAGCGATTCCTGCTCGCTGTCCAGTGAAAGGCGCGCCCGATGATTCTACGGATGCCGTCGCTGCGATCGGTACCGCCGCTCCCGGGTTCCTGAGAAAGCTCGCGACGGGCGCCGCGCTGCTGGCCTGCATGTCTTTACCGGCCTGCTTCAACGACGTTTACGTTTCCCTGTCACCCGTTCTGCCAGGCCAGGGAGGCGGCGATCTGGAGGAAGTCCAGTTGGACCCGCCCGTCTCCGCGGACTCCGGCAGCTGTCTGTATTCTCCTTCGGCTTCCGGCGAAAAAATTCTGCTGATTCCGATCGACGGCGTGATCGGCGAAGGTGGATTCCTCGCGGGGGGTTTTACGAATCCCGCCTATATTAAAGAAATCCTGGATCGAGCCGAAAACGATCCGGAAATCAAAGCCGTCATCTTGCGTATCAATTCGCCGGGCGGAACCGTCAGCGCCTCGGATTTGATCTATCGCCTGATCTCCGATTATACCCGCGAGAACAACGTGCCGGTGTACGCTCATATCGCCGACATCGGCGCGTCCGGCGGCTACTACGTCGCCATGGCGGCGAAAGAAGTCAATATGCGGCCGATGGGCATCGTCGGCAGCATCGGCGTGATCATCCGCGGCTTCGGCGTGGCCGGCTTAATGGACAAGCTCGGCATCGAATATCGCAGCATCGCTTCGGGGGAAATGAAGGACAGCCTCTCGCCCTTCAAAGAGATGACGGAAAAAGAGAAGGCCTATTTCATGCGCCAGATCGATCGCTCTTACGATAATTTCCTGGATATCATTCTTAAGAGTCGCTCAGAAAAACTTAGCAAGCAATCTTTGCAGCCTCTGGCCGACGGCCGGGTCTTCGACGCCGAGACGGCTCTTAAGAATAATCTGGTGGATTCTACGGTCTATCTGGATGAATATCTGGAAAAACTCGCGCAGGAAAATGGCTGGCGCGAACCGCGCGTCGTCGCCTATCTACCGGAAGGCTCCGCAGGCGCCAATCCGAACCTGTACAGCATCGGCGGCGCCGCCCCCCTGTCGCCCACTCAAAAACTCATGCTCCTGGCGCAGCTTTCCGGACATCGCCTGTTCTATCTATGGGAGGCCGGAATCTGATGATGAATGTCGCACCGGATACGAATTCCGGATCTCCCGGCGGAAACGGAACGGATCAGGAAGAACGCGATCGCCTGGGCGTCTTCAAATCGGGCTACAGCGCGCTCACCGATCGCCAGAACGCTCTCGTCCAGACTGCGCAACAACTGCTGTCGTCCTCGATGCTCACGGGAGAAGATCGCAGCAAACTGGCGGACAAACGCCAGACCATCGATCAGTCCCTGAAAGAACTCCAAAAACTCGGACGCGAACTGAGCACCGATCTAAATCCAGGCAATCTCGAAAAGACCGCCACGCGTGAATTCCATAATATTTTTTCAGGAGATGTTACGGATCATCGCCTGGCTTACGCTCAGTTTCTGAAAACCTACGAGTACTTAAAGCGCTACTATCTGCAGGCCACTCGCGCCTGGCAAACGCTCCGGGACGCCTTCACCGAAGCCAAAATCAGCGAAAACTCCGAAATTCGCAAACAGATATTCTCAACCTGCCTGCGCCCCGCCGGGGATCTCAACGACAGCCTGCGGATCTTCGTCGATCGCATGGCTCGCCTGCTGAATATTCAATCCACCGGCCTGGGCGTATACAGCCCCGAAATCGTATACCAGCTCTCGACGATTTTTACGCCCAATATGAACGAATGGTTGCGGGGCATCTTCGAACACATGGATCAAAGCGGCCGCATCGATTCGGCTCAGCTGGGCGCCTCCAGTCTGCCGGAAGTCCGCACCAGAACGACGGTGGCGACGCAGGTCCGCACGCTCGAAAGCTGGCGACTGGACGCGTCGGGCAACGCGGCCTTCAATCAAAGCTCGCACTACTTTTTTCAATATGATCCGCGTATGCTGGATCAGGAACGCGAAAAATTCGCCGACGTAATTTACGCCGACACTCACATGGGCGCCGATCAGGAATTTATTAAAAGCGATTTCATTCTGAATGTTTCGCGCAAAGCGACGCCCGGCGCGAGCGGAAACGTCGAAGAAGAATACGTTCAGTTCTTACACACCTTCTTCAATCTCGTCATCGATATTTCGATGCTAAACGTCGACATTCCCCCCGCCGATCGCAACGTATTCGTCTATCACCTGGGCCCCCAGTCCTTCTATAACCTCACGATCAAATTCCTGCAGGAAGTGAACACCGGAGCTCTGCATCGCCGCGCCGCGGGCAAGCGGGTGATTACGAAATTTCTGCCGGGCGAGCTGATCAAAAAGACCATTCTCGAATGGTGGCAGACCTCGATCATGCCGGAAGTCGGCGAAGCCAAAGACGACCCCGCGTACTTGAAGCGCATAACGAATTCAGTCCGACAGATGCACTCCAACCTGTCTCAGAAAGCGATCGAAGAGTACGCGAAGCTGCCGGAAGCGGTCAAACAAAGCAAGAGTCGTCAGGATATCTTTCGCGAAAATATGTCTAACTGGATGGGCGCGACGAATATCATCATCTTTCGCCGCTTTTTGAAGCCGAAGAAATAGGACGCCTTTCGAATCGCATGGCGGCGCAGGCCCGCGCTTTTATTGTATAATCCGGTATTCGCGCATGCACAGCGCGCCCGGCGAAACGCCGCCCGGAGGCGCGGGAATCGTATAGCTGTGTCGCCCGGCGAGCGTTAACTTCACGTCCAATTCTGCAGCGCGCTGCTTCAGCAGAGTATCACGCACGACGTCGACGCAGCCCGGCGTGAGAAACAAGACTCGGTCGAATTCTTCCCAGCTCTTCCAGCGATACTTTGAATCGTTGCGAACCGCCCCGCGCTCTAAAGTCCGCATGCGCAACAGCACGTCGAATTCCGAAGCGAGATAGCGCGCGTGCACCGGCGTGGCGAGATCGTGGAAGCTGTTGATCAAAACATAGCGCCGGTCGGGATCGACCCGGAGAGCCATCCATCGCACGGGTTCGTACGAAGCCCGGTCCGGCCCGGTAAAACACATCGGCCGCGAAGCAAGATACTCAGACGCGCCCGGAGCCGCCATCAGGCCGCCTGGTCGAAAGAGCACCGGCAATACGATCGCCACAGGTACTATTAAAGCCGTTAACACGCCCGCACGTCGAAGCCAGTAGAGGACGCCGCCGTTTTTGACGCCGCTTTCGGGAATCAGGCGCGGCAGACGCATGGTCCAGGCGCCGATAAAAACCAGGATGCCAGGAATCAAATGAAAGATATGGCGCAGCTGTTTGTTGCCGGTCAGAATTTCCAGAATGGCGAATTGCAGCACGAGAATAAGCGTCACGGCGACCATCGGACGACCGATGAGATCGCTCAATGTTCCGGAAGCGTCGAAAGAATCCGGCAGAGACGTTCCCGGCGGCAGTTCAACCGGGCGGCCGCGCAAAAAGAGCGTGCGTAAAAATACGATCGCCATGGCCGCCAGAGCGCAGGCCAGTAGAATCATAAAGGGCAGCGGATCGTCGAAGACATCTGTGAAGATGCTGCTAAAAAAGCTGCGACTTGCATCCTGCACGTGCTGCTGCGTGCCCAGAATACTCGAAACCCGGTCCGGCTGACTCAGCATCCACACCGCCGCGGGAAATACGACCGCCAGATATACGTGGCGCGTCACGCCGTCGATCAGGCGTCGCAAAGCGTTGCGGTATTGATAAAGATAAATCTGCAGATCGAGAAAAAAGATCAACACGACCGCGTACAGAGCGTACTTCACGCTTTTGGAACTGCCTTCCGACTTCATGGCGAAGGCGATCACGAAGTATGCGATAGCCAGCAGCTTGAGGCCGTTCAGAACATAATGATACCAGGCGCGACCGCCGTAGTGACGCGCGAAGCACAGGTTCAGTAAATCGATAATCTGACCCGGATTGCGAATCAGTTCCAATGCGACGACCGCCAGAATCAGCATCACGCCGTAGGGATATTTCGTATGAAAGAGACCCTGACTGAAAATCAAGAGTCCCCATACGAAGCGGCGCTTGCCGGGCAGATCGCGGCGTTCGCGTACGATAATCGACGCTTCGCGGTACTCGTGGCGTTCGTAGACCTTATGTAAAAAGAACAGAGTCCAGAGCGTAAAAAACATACCCTGACTTTCGAGCATCGCCGAAACGCCGAAGACCGGCAGATGCTGGCTTTGAATCACAAGCACCGAAGCGAAAAAGAAAATCACCGCGGCCCGCAGCCAATCCCGGGTCAGCTCGAAGGCGATCAAGAGCATCGAAGGGAAGACGAGCACATAAAATACGAAGCTGATCGAAACGTCGAGCAGGGTGTTCGGCCCGCCCGGGCTGACCGCGAATACAATCAAGGCGATCACGCCGCGCAGGGGCGGCCAGGTCGGCGCGTCAAAGAGCGGCAGCACCGCGCGCGCCCAGTGACCGTCGCGAAAGTCCTGGTATTGATCGAGCACCACCTGCAAACGCAGGTTCGCGTCCCAGGAGAGCACGTCCGTATTGGGACAGACTTCCACCAGATTGGCCCAGCTCTGTTCGAGAGCCAGGCGGATCAGCCAGCCCGCGGCGGCGACCAGCAGCAGTACAGGTGGAATCTTAAAGCGCATTAGAAAAGCCGGTAAATGAACCACTCTCCGTCCTCTTTTACGAAGACGGGATTGTTCAGATAATAGCTTTTCGACGGAGCGTCCTCCAACCGCAACCGCAATTCACACTGCCGGCCGTCCGCCTGAAGATAAACGTCGGCCGTCATCACACGCGTCAGATGCAAAATGTCGCGAACGGCGAGCTGGTCCGGATCCTCGGTCCGCAGGCGCAAATTTTCCGTATTCA
The DNA here is from genome assembly GCA_024742665.1 of bacterium. GTDB lineage: Bacteria > Spirochaetota > Leptospiria > Leptospirales > Leptonemataceae > JANSYA01. The sequence goes on along the minus strand of JANSYA010000005.1, from coordinate 221,534 downwards.
GATAGTAGGTTTGCAGATAACCTTCCGGATCCTGAAGGTCTTTTTGCACCGCCGCGCGAGTGCGATGCGCTTTCAAATCAACGTAGAGGCCTTTGCCGGGGCTGACGTGCTGTGCCAGCCCGCGAATCTCCTGATCTTCGAGCATGCCCATCAGCTTGCGCATTAAATCCAGCACGCGCTGCGCCTCGGCGGACTGCGCGGCCGTGGGTTTTCCGGAATCGCCGCCGGATTCTTCGCCGACGAAAATTTTGCCGAGCTTGAGTTCCGGCATGGCGTCGTAGCTGCGCTGCTCCAATTCGATCTCCCCGCCGCGGGCTGCCGCTTCGCCGGCCGAATCCTGGCCGCCGTCGCAGCCGATCAGCAGCAGCGGGACGCAGGCGACGATTATAGCAAAGACCGACGCGAATAAGCGAAGGCTCCATCGACCACCGGCGAGACCCGAGCGGCCGACGACGAGGTCGCCGCTAAATCTATCGAAATTAAAAATTGCAGCGCGCATGGCGAAGCCTCCGGATCACAGAACTTTCTGCAGAATTTCGCCGAACGACGTTTCGTTGACAACAGTGATCTTTTTTAGATTGTTCAGAGCCTGCTCCGCGCCGTCGGTCAAACGCGCGCCGGCGACCACGAAACCCTGGTTGACCTTTAGTTCGTTCATGTAGGCCTGTTGTTCACGTAAAAAGATGTCCGAGATGGGCTGGTTGCTCCACTGGCGAATCCGAAAGAGCGCCTTGATCTTTTTGTCCGCCAGGCTCGTGGCGATATAGTCCTTTCCGTCTTTGTCACGATAGTCCAGCTCGCTCTGAATCTTAAAACCAAGCGACGCGATAATACTCTGGGAAACCGATTTCAAAGATTCGCCCTTTAGATTATTGAAGCGTCCGATCAGCTCATCCGGATCGATCATTTGCGCTTTGTCTTCTTTCGGTTTCGGCGCGCCTTCGGTCGTGAAGTACGCCAGCACGTCGAATTCCTGGCTTTGTTTTAAGCCGGACAGGCGAAACATCGCGTCGTCGGCGAAACGTTTGCGCGCCCAATCTTGAAGATGCGTGACGAAATCGAAACCCCGCGGGCTGACCTGATCCACCTGGGCCACCTGCTCTTCTAAGTCCATGCGAAAGTCCGAGATCTTCATCACCATCTCGTCGGTGGAATTACGAATCTCAAGCTCCAGCAGGTGTTCGTTCGCTTTTTCTAAATCGCCGGTCAGCATCGCCATGTACGCCACGGCCAATCGCGCGTCGTATTCTTCGGCGTCCCATTCTTCTTTCGCGGCGGCTTCCATGCAACGTTCGGCGGAAGTCAAAGACTTCGCATAGTCGCTGGTCATATAATAGACGGCGGTCGCGAGACGATTCGCGATAAAGCTGACGTAGGGATCCGTCGCGTTGTCCAGAAGCGTTTCGACCAGGCCGGCGGATTTTTCCGCATCGCCGTTCTTAAAATATTGCAGCGCCGCCAAAAACTGCGCGGTCTGATTTTTCGGCGCCTGGTCCAGGCCCGAGCGCAATTCCTCTAAGGCCTCTTCTTTGTCTTTGAGCATGCTCAAACCAACGCCGCGGGCGATATGGTATTCGCTGACCGTCGGCGCGGCCTTGACCAGACGCTTGAAGTACTTCTCGGCGAGATCGAATTCGCCCTGACCGATCGCCATGAATGCGATATGCGCGAGCGCCGCCTCGTTGTTCGGATCGTATTGCAGCAAATCGAGATAGTTTTCGAAGGCGTCTCCCAGACGATCCGCTTCGTAGTGCACCTGGGCTATGCGTCGAATGACTTCGGTCGGCTTAATCTCGCCCGCGTAGCGACCGATGCGTTTGATCTCCTTGAGGTGCTCGAGTTCCTGGTCCTCGTTGCCTTCAAGGGCGTAGATCCGGGACATATAGTACTGTCCGCGCGGATCGTCGGGCTCACGTTCGATGCGCGAGCGAATCAGCGCGCGGGCGTCCATATAAGAGCCGTTGCGGGCCAGGGTCAGGGCACGCTCGAATACGCTGCTGCGGTCAAATACGGCGAAATAGTACAGGCCGCCGGCTATCGCCGCGAACAAAAAAGCTCCGAGTGCAAACAGACCGCCCATATACTGTTCTTATTATCGAGCCGCCGGCGGATTAGTGGGGAATAAAAACGCTGTCGAGGGTGCGGGAAATTTGAGCCGGATCATCCGGATTGGCCGCCGCCAGCGTGCGCGCCAGAGCTTCCAGACGCCGGCCCAGACTTTCCAGGGCCACGGATTTCATCTCCAGCAGCTCCCGCAGCCGTCGCGGACCGCCGGGAAAACGCACGCCGAGCCAGAGCCGCTCCCAGGTTTTTTTCCGCTCCCAGCCCCGAACCAGATGCTCGTACTTAAATAGATTGTACGAATCCGGCCGATCGCCCACGACCTTACACAAGACCACCAGGCTGCCGGTGGCGACTTCTTCAATCTGACCGACGATCCCGAGCAGCACCGCCGCCTCCATATCGCAGGCGACCGCCTGGTGATCCAGAGCCAGATCCATTTTTTCGGAGGGTTCGAAGACCGGCTGCGCCACAGAAACCAGCGCGTCGCGACCCGCGCCGCCGGGATAGACGACGCCCGTCCGCTGATCGATCACAGAACCGATCCGCAGTCGATCCCCCGCCCGCGCTTTCGAAGATTCCCGCAGCAGTCCCACCAGGCCGGCGTTCACAATCACGTGGGGCACCAGCTTCTCCAGCAAACGGCGAATCTCCCTGGATTTTTTTACGCCGGGACCGGTGGTGGCGGCATACAGTCCGGAATAGCGCGTAGACTGATAGGCGCCCAGTCCTCGATCGAACTCAAAGGGATGCTCAGAAAAGAACGGAGTGATCTCTTCTTTGATACCGGTCAGGATTAAGATGCGCATTCTCGCCTCCCGAACAGCTCCTGAAAAGATACGGCGATAATATTAGAAGCGAAGGCTATAGCGCACGCCCACGCTTTCCGGACCGACGGACACGCCGACGCTTTCCTGCGGAGACGGATGAAAGACCATCACATCGACCAGGTTCCACAGATAGAGACCCAAAAGCAGTGTGCGCGTATTGTTCGCCCAGCGGCCGGCGTCTTCCATGCGCTTACGAGCATCCGCTGTGTCCTGGGCGAGCACCAGACCCAGAGGAGCGAGCGTCGTCGGACTGGAAATCGAAGAACCGAACGAAGACAGGACTAAAGGCGAGGTGATAAAAAAGTCGTTGGCTTTGTCTTCGTATGCGCCGCGAGCAATATTGTAGCGCTGTTCGAAGTAGTACGTAACTCCCAGGCCGGCCAAAAAGCCGCCGCCGATGCCGTAGCCCGCGCCCGCGCGTCCCTGGTAGATCTGACCCCAGCCTGGTAAAACCAGACTGCGCAAAAACGCGTCCAGGCGATGCGGACCGGCGGCTTTGTACGCTGCTTCTTTTTTACGAGCTTCTTCTTCTCGTTTGAGCCGGGCCTCTTCTTCCGATTTCTGCGCGTTCGCTTCTTCAGCTTTGCGCGCTTCTTCTTCCGATTTTCGGGCGGCCTCTTCTTGTTGCAGCCGCTCGGCTTCTTCTTTTTTACGAGCTTCTTCAGCGCGCTTGCGACGGGCTTCTTCAGCCTTTTTGCGCCGCGCTTCTTCAGCGGCCTGGTTGTTATTATTTTCGTAGCTAATGCGGCGAATATTGGATTTCTGAATCACACGCGTGCCGGCATTGTTGCGAATGGTCACCGTCGTGCGACTCTGGCCGACGATCTTGCCGCTAACGCGAGTTCCGTTTTTCAGAATAATCGTTTCCGCCAGAAGCAGACCGGGCAGGAGGAACAGGCAGAAGCCGATCAACCAGAATTTGCGAAGGAGTGTACGTTTCATCGATTAGATACTGCTCGAAAAGTCCGGACAGTATCTGATAAACTACGCGATCAGATTACGGCCCGATTTTTCGCCGGAATTTGAGCAACAATGTGATCCAGAAGCCGCACGGCAAGATCATCTTTCGTCGCAGGGCCTATTTTTGAGGTTTCACCCTTTTTGTCAATGACCAGAAGGGTATTCGGATGATCGCCGAAACCGGCCTCGCTTTTGTACACCTGATTGGCGCAGATGAAATCCAGATCTTTCTCAGCGAGCTTTTTGCGGGCGTACTCTTCCAGATTGCGGGTTTCCGCAGCGAAACCCACCCTGTAAAAAGCGGACCAGCCGGCGGCCAGAGGAATTAAAGATTTCAGAATATCGGTCGTCGGCGAAAGAGTGAGCGTATATGGCTCGCCCGCCACCTTCTTGATTTTCTGGTCGGAGGCCTCGGTCGGCGTATAGTCCGCCGGCGCTGCCGACATAATCAGCAGGCAGGAATCCCGGATGTGATCCCGCACTGCGGAAGTCATCTCGGCTGTGGTTTCCACAAGCACATTGCTGGCCCCTTCGACAGTCCGAAAGCGTTCGCTGCCGGGGCCGGAAATAAAAACGACATCTCGAAAGCGACCCACGGCGGCGGTGGCCAGAGACCAGCCGGTCTGACCGGTCGACGGATTCGAAATAAAGCGGACGGGATCGAGCCATTCCCGGGTGGGACCCGACGCGACTACCAGACGAAACTCTTCAGGATTCATATATTGTTTTGTAAATGCAAGCGCGCCGGCCTCCGACCCACTCGAATCATCGAGGCGAGCCGCCGCCGCTTTCCCCGATCTGACGTTCGTAGGCCGCGATCAACTCCACTTCGATCGCGGCGATGTCCGCCATTTTGCCCTGGCCTGTGTCTCCGCATACGACCTCGCCTTCGCCAGGATCGATCAGATGCACGCCGTCATCCGCCAGCGTGCGCAGATTCCGCTGCACCGCCTGACTGGAATACATGCCCGGGTTCATCGACGGCGCGACATAAACCGGACAGGTCGCCGCAAGGTAGGTGCTGGAGACGATATCGTCCGCAATTCCATTCGCCATCTTGCCGATCGTATTCGCCGTCGCGGGAACCACCGCGAAGACGGCCGCCAGGTTCTTCAGATCGATATGAACCATACCGGCCTCCCATTCGGAGGTGTATACGTTGTGACCGGTCAGCGCCTGAAAGGTTACAGGTCCCACGAAGCGCGCGGCGTTTTCGGTTAGAATCACCCGCACTGGATAGCCCTGTTTGACCAGACTGCGCACCAGATCGCAGGTTTTATACGCGGCGATGCTTCCGCTCACAGCGATCAGAATCGCGCGCGGGTCGTCTTTTTTTTCAGCGTCCGCCGTCATAATTTAAGTCGGAGTCGGTGCGCCGCTCTAAGTCGCCGACTCGTTGAGAACCTGGACACATCGCATATTCCGGAACAGCGGTCATCGATTTTTTTGGACGCGGCGCAGCGCCCGATACGCATTCTGAGAGCTGCGGCCCGGAGTCACCGCAGCGCGACAAATGATCAGGAGCGGTGGAACATGCGATCCAGCTCCGCCGGCGAAATTCGCAGCATGGTCGGGCGACCGTGCGGACAGCGCGAGGGGTTCTCGCAGGCCGCGAGCTCTTTCAGGATTTCCGACAGCACCTCTCCCGAAACGTGGTCGTTGCGTTTGATCGAGGCCTTACAGGCGCGCATGGCCGCGTACTCGTCGTAGAGTCGCACCTGCTCTTCGCCTTCCAGCACGCGATGGATCAAATGCAATACGAGTTCGGTTTCGGATCCCGGTTCCAGGTACGGCGGGATTTCACGTACGATGTACGAACTCGGACCGAATTCTTCGATCAGAAAGCCGCTCTCCAGCAGTTCCTCGCGAGCGCCAAGCACGGCCGTCAGCTCGTCCGGCAAACAGTCGACCGGGATGGGATGCAGGAGGGCCTGCCGCTGACCGCGCATGGCCTCCAACTTGCGCCGCATCTTTTCGTAGTTGATGCGTTCGTGGGCCGTATGCTGATCGATGATGTACAGGCCGTCATCGCCTTCGGCCAGAATATAGGTTCCATACAAAACGCCGAAGTGCCGCCGCGGCAAAAATTCATGCCGCAGCTCCGGGCTGTTTTCGTCATTGCCGGCCGTCGGCGCTCCCCCGGTGAAAGCGGAGTTACCGCCGGCAGCAGCCGAGGCCGCTCCCTGCGATCCATTGCCCGCGGCCGCACCCGGGCCACTCGCACCATCCGCCGCTTCATACGCGGCCCGCCGCGAAGCGATGTCCGACGAATCGATTTCGAATACGGGCCTCGTTTTTTCCGGCTGTTCGAGCAGAGTATTCTGGTCGTGAATCAGTCGCGCGGCGCCGCCGAAAAGCTGATTCGCATTGGCCGGCCGATTGTGCGGAGCGTGCGTCGATGCGAAAGCGTCGGAAGCATAGCGACCGAATTTGAGCGGGGTATGGGGACGCAAAACCTTCGAGACGGCGTTCACGATCAGACTGTGCAAAAGCGATTCATCGAGCAGGCGCACTTCGCGTTTCGCCGGATGCACGTTCACGTCGACCCGGCGGGGATCGATCTCTAAAAATAAAAAGAAGTACGGATGCGAACCCGGCGGCAGCAGCTCGCCGTAGGCTTTTTTCACGAAATACGAAAAGTTCTTAATCTCTACGTAGCGATTGTTAATATACTGGTATTGTCCGTCGCGATTCGCGCGAAAGAATCCTTCGTCGGTCAGGAATCCGTGCAGACGCAGACCGTTCGTTTCGCCTTCCACTTCGACCAGGTGTTTGCCGATCTGCGAACGATAGACCTGGGCGATGCGCTCCGGTAATTCTTGCGGCGGCAGATTAAAATACTCTTTGCCGTCGCGAATATATTCGAAGCGCACGTGGGGATTCGCCAGGGCCAGTCGTAGAATCGCCTGATGGTTCCGGGCGTTTTCGGTGCGCTCGGCCTTCACGAATTTACGCCGGGCCGGCGTCGCATAAAACAATTCGCTCACGCGAATGGTCGTGCCGGGATTGCAGGCCACCGCTTCTGTGTGCACGAGCTCGCCGCCGCGGCATTCGATGCGCGCGCCCAGACCGTCGTCGGCTTCGGCAGCGGACTCCGGGGACGCATGAATTTCGCCTTCGGAATCGGGCGATAGCTGCGGAGCGCGACGCGAACGAATCTCTAAATGCGCAATCGATGCGATCGACGCGAGAGCTTCCCCGCGAAAACCGAAGGTGTCGATCTCGTCCAGATCTTCCAGCTCGACGATTTTCGACGTGGCGTGACGCTGCACGCTGGCCTTCAAGTCGTCGGGGTGGATGCCGATTCCATTGTCCTCGACCAGAATCGATTCCATGCCGCCGGCCTTCGTTTCCAGGCGCAGGCGAGTCGCACCGGCGTCCAGAGCGTTCTCGATCAATTCTTTCAGGACCGAGTGCGGACCTTCGATCACTTCGCCCGCAGCGATTTTATCCACGAGCACCGGCGCCAGGCGGTGAATGCGGGGGCTTTTAATACTTGCCGACATAATCGTACACGTTATCCAGGCAGGGCAGTCTGAACTGAACGGGCCGTCAGGTAAACCGAATTATGTCGGTTGAGCTGCCTGCCTGCAGCACGCGCGAGATTATGCGGATACTCTTAGACGAAGACTTCTTGCCCGGCTTCCTGCCTGGAGCCGTCGTACACATGGTGATGTTGTTCAGCAATTTCGACATCTGGCGATGGGACTGCGGCGGCCCGTGCGACGCCATCACCTACTACGATATCCCGATCAGCCTGTTCTATTTTTTCATGCCGGACATCGGCATCGCCATCTTCTCCCTGTCGCTTGGTTCCATCCTCTGGGGATTCTACGGCTACGCCGCCCTGAAGATTTTGCGCAAGATTTTCCAGCTCTTCGGCGTCGGCTCGTGAGGCGCGACTCTCGTTCATGAAAACAGTTTTGATCGGACTGGGCCGCATCGCAGTCGGTCTGGAACAGGATCGCCTGCGGGCGAAACCCTGCACCCACGCGGGAGCCCTGGCGCGCTTTCACAAATCCGCGAATTCGCGCAGCCGCACGCCCGGCTTTACGCTGGCCGGAATCTGCGACCGCAATCCCGAAAAGATCGACGAATTCCAGAACTGGTGGCGAAAACAAAGCGGCCGATCAGGCCCCGCCGTCGACAGCGCGACCGACTACCGCGAGTTATTCAAGCGAACACAGCCGGAGTTTGTGATTATCGCGACGCGAACGGACTCTCACTTCGCCATCGCCCGGGACGCGATGCGCGCGGGAGTGCGCGGGCTGCTGCTGGAAAAACCAATCAGCATGAATCTCGCGGACGCGCGCAGGCTGGAGCGCATCGCGCGCGAAACGCAGACGCGGGTCTGGGTGAACTTCGAACGCCGCTATCATCCCGCGTATCGACTGGTGCATCAGTACGTGCGCGAAGAACGCCTGGGACCGCTGCGCAGCATACACGGACAGGTATTGACCTGGCCTTTGCGCGCGGGAGCGAATACGGTTTCGGCCGACATCGCCGGGCCCTTATTACACGACGCCATTCACTGGCTCGATCTTTTGATCTGGTACGCCGGCAAACCGGAGCGCGTCGAAGCGCGCATGCTGGAATCCCGCGCCGTGCCCGGCGTCGAAGACACGGCCTTTCTGGATTTACGTTATCCCGAATTCCAGGCCCGTCTGGAAAGCGGCGGCCGGCGCAACTACTTCGAATTCACGATCCAGCTGGATTTCGAACAGGGTCGCATTCGCTCCGGCAACGAAGGTCACTTCTGGTTTCAGTCGCGGCCTTCGAAACGCTATCAGAACTTTCGCGACCTGCAGCCCTTCGCGCCGAAGATTCCGCGCAAAAACGAAAACGCCTGGCTGGCGCTGTACGACGAAATCCGAAAGGAAATGGCCGCCGGCGATACAGAGCCAGTGCGCTTCGATCGCCTGGAAGACGCCGTCGCGGGAATAGAGATCGTGGCAAAGTGCGCGAAGAAGCTGCGGCCGATTTAAAGCGGGATCCTGGCACGGATTTCACGGATGGCGCAGATGAGCTGCGGTCTGATTTCCACACTGTTGGAAAGGAACGCGTTCTTAGCGGGGGATCTTCCGTTTGAGCCGGATCAAAAAAATCAATCCGTGCCATCAGTGAAATCCCTGCCAGTCTCTAATCCGCGGCCAGGCTCAAATCGCGACCGAAATCGCCAGGCAGGTCAGGGGCAGGTTTTCATCGCTGCCCCAGACTTCGCAGCTCTGGCCGAGTAAATCAAAGACGCACAGTCCGACCGACTGGGCGCTGGCATCCACGAAGACGGGAATCGTCAGAACGTGAGTTTGATCGCACTGTATATCTTTCGCCGCGTAGGCCGCGAGAATTTGAGCGTTCGCTTCGGCCGGCGAAAGCAGCGTGTCTTCTTCAGTGGTGCAGACCGTCGCGGCGGCCAGCAGGATGATCGTCAGGCGGATAAAGGTTCTTTTCAGCATGCACGACCCCGTGGAATATGGGCGCTGCAACTTGCATCGAGCGGCGTCGCCGAATCGATGCGGACCGGAAAGACGATAGCAATGGCAGCCAGTTCGACAGACAGCGATGAATCCAGAGCGGCTCCGGTAAAAATATGTTTCGATGCGCGCATGATCGGCAGTTCGGGGATCGGCACTCAGATTCAAAACGTTCTGCGCCTGCTCATGAAACAGGAGCATATACAATTGCACCTGCTCGGCAATCCCCGCGACATCTTCCGACACCTGCCGGGATTCGGCGGCAAGATCACCGAATTCAAGTCTTCCATCTATTCCATCGGCGAACAGCTTTTTTTTCCGCGCCCGGCCCCCGACGAAATTCTACATGTACCGCACTACAACGCGCCGATCCGCTATCTACGCCGCTCGGTGATCGTCCTGCATGATCTGATTCACTTGCAGTCGACGCAGTTCGCCGGGCCGCACTATCGCGCGTACGCCTATGTCATGCTCTGGCTGGTCTCGCGTTTCGCGCGACGCGTTGCGACCGTGTCCGATACGACCCGTCGCGAATTCTTGAGCCGCTTTCCGGTCGCAGCGGCCCGCACAAGCGTCGTCTACAACGGGATCGACCACCGCCTGCTGAAACCCCAGTCCGAAAAAGACGTTAAGGCCTTTCGCAAATCGTACGGTCTGCCCGCGCGCTTCATGCTGGTCATCGGCATCGGCAAACGCCACAAAAACGTGGACTTCGCCGTGCGAGCCCTGGCCCGGGAGTGGAAGAGCGGTCGCTGTCGCGTGCCCTTGGTGCTGGGCGGCACCGGCGGTAAAATTCCGGACTATATTCGCGAAACCTTGGAACGCGAAGGCGTCGCGGATCGTCTGTTAGTGGTTCCTTTTTTACGCAACGAAGAGCTGCCGCTTTTGTACGCCGCGGCCGAAGTTTTTATTTTACCGTCGCTCTATGAAGGATTCGGTTTCCCGCTGGTCGAAGCGATGGCCTGCGGCACGCCGGCGATCACTTCACGCGCTTCGTGTTTGCCGGAAATCGGCAGCGACGCCGCGCTCTATTTCGATCCGCGCGACGCCGACGATTTTATCAAGACGCTGTATTCGGTTTTGGACGATCCGAAGCTGCGCGATAAAATGATTCGCACCGGCATTAAGCGCGCGAAAGACTACGATTGGAAGAAACACGTAGAGCAGCTGACGCAAATTTACGAAAGTCTGAACCCGGCCGGCCCTGTCCGGGGCTCCTGACAATTCTCCTGAAACCGAAACGCAGGCCTCTTGCGGAGTAGCCCGAGCAGGCGCTTAACGGCTTAACGGCTTAACGGCTGACCAGTTTCTCGAAACGATTCGCAACCCGGTCCAGAAATTCCAGAACGGGATTTCCGGCGCCGGCGTCGCTCCCCGCATCGCCGCGGGCGAATTCCAGATAGGCGAGCCAGAGCGAAGCGAATACGTAGACCAGGCCGAAGAGCGTGCGCAGAATAAAAAAGATCAGCGAAACGACGTAGCCCGGATCTGCGACGAAGAGCTGAATCAAACCCGACAGCAAATAGGTCGCGAAGATTCCCGCGGCATACAGCAGGAGCATGGCCAGGGCGCGGCGGCCGGCCTGGATCATGCGCGCATCGTCTTCCCAGGTTAAAGGCACAATCCAGCCGATAAACAGAGGCAGACTATAAAGAGCCGCGCGAATGCGAGCCGGAACGGCTGAAAGCTTCAGATCGGACAGAGTCATCGGGATCCGGAAATTACTCTTTCCCGCTTTTCTTCTCGTTCTTGTCCGACTGAATCATATCGAAGACTTCGTCGATGTACTTCATCAGGTACGGAATCTCCCACTTTTCTTCGGCCAGGGCTTTGAAAGCGCCAATGGCCGAAATAGCGAGATAGCCGATCGCGCCGACCAGCCAGAGCGAACGGGTGATGGGGTGAAACACGGCGTCGTAGCCGAAGAGGATTGCCGTCAGGGGAAAGTGTTCGATCACCCAGATGGCGAAATAAAATACAACGATGGTGACGTTGAGCTTCATGGCCTGTTCGCCGTGAAAGCGACAGAACTCGTCGTCCTTTTTGAATAGATAGGGCAGAATCCAGCCGAACAGCGGTACGTAACCGATGGCCGCAGAGATCTGATCTCCGCCGTGCAGGTTGTTCATCAACCTGGAATGAATATCCCGGATTTTATCGGACATAGGTGTTAGAACCTGGCGGAGAAGGCGGGATTCGAACCCGCGGTACACTTACGCGCACGACAGTTTAGCAAACTGCTCCCTTCAGCCTCTCGGGCACTTCTCCGGTTCAGCCAAAAATGGCGGAGAGAGTGGGATTCGAACCCACGGTACATTGCTGCACAACGGTTTTCAAGACCGCCTCCTTAAACCGCTCGGACATCCCTCCTCCATCAACACCTTTCAGAAGAGGGGGACTGTCAACTATTATGCCGCAATTCTGCCCGGAAGAGCTCGCGAATCGGCGAAAAAAGTCGAGACCGCTCTCCACGACCGACCTTATGTCGTTTGAAATAAGCACGCCGGATTTCGTCGAGCGATCGTCTAAAGGCTCAACCGACGCATTGAAAGAGGTCGGAAAAATCGGAGCGAAACGGTCTCAGAAACATGCAGCATAGAGCCTTTTATTATTTCCCGGAAACCGACGAAGAGGTCCTGCCTGAAGCGAATCTCCGGCTGGAAGCGCCTGAACTCTTTCGCCTGTTTCAGCGACTCGGAGAAAGCGACGAGGATTTCCTGGGAATGATCGACGAGCGCGAAGCGACGCTCCAGGTCATCTATCAGCCGGAACACAAACGTTACTGGTTCGAGATTCCGGATCCGGAGCGCGGGGGATCGTACGGAGGCCGTTTTACGGCGGAAGAAGCGGCGCGGCTTTTCGAAAACCTGCCGGAGTTTTTCGATTGGGAACGAGTGCTACCGGGACTGCAATTCCAGAGCTGGTAAAATCTGCAATCCCAATCGAACCGAGACGCAGGGCTCAGCCGCTGAAGGTCTGGCCGTAGTATTCGTAGTTCTTGGCGATGAAGTCCTTCCACTTGTCGGGAACTTCGTCTTCCGCGAAAATCGCCTGCACGGGGCAGACGGGTTCGCAGGCGCCGCAGTCGATGCACTCTTCGGGGTCGATGAAGAGCTGCTTGCCTTCCAGTTTGCCTTCTTCGAAGCCTTTGTCGGACCATTCTTCTTTGGTCGGGTGGATGCAGTCCACGGGACATACTTCCACACAGGCGGTGTCACAAACTCCCACACAGGGTTCTACAATTGTATACGGCATTTTGGCGCTTCTCCTGACTCAGTAACTTGTCTGAAAGTACGCTGTCTTCTGGCAATCCAAAATTTCAGGCGTCGGCTCCGAGCTTCTTCGTAAGTCGACCGACAGCCTTTTTGAGATCGGGAAGCTTTTTCAATACGGCCGAGATCTTCAGATAATCGTGAATCGGCACCAGCGGAAACCAGCCGTACACGCCGGGCTTGTCCACGTCCCAGGAAATCCCCGCGCGATGCAGGAACACCGAATCGCTGGCGATGTTCAGATGATCGAGCACGCCGGTCTGGCCGCTGAAAATTACGCGATCGCCGACCTTCGTCGAACCCGCGACGCCGGTCATGGCGACGATGATGCAGTCTTCGCCGAGCTGTACATTATGCGCGATGTGGTTGATATTATCGAAAATAGTGCCGGCACCGATGACGGTTTCGCCGTACGCCGCCCGGTCGATGGTATTCAGAGCGCCGACCACGACCCGGTCGCCGATGACAACACGACCGGTCTGGGGAATGCGATGGTGCTTGCGCTTTTCGTCCTGAGCGAAACCGAAACCCTCGGAGCCGATCACAGTGTTCGCCTTGATAATGCAGTTCGCACCGATCACGCAGCGATAGCCGATAACCGCGCCGGGATGGATCACCGTGTTTTCGCCGATCTCGGCTTCGTGCTCGACGACCGCCCGCGCGAGAATCACGGAGTTTTCGCCGAGTTTTACATCTTTGCCGATCACGGCCAGCGGTCCGATCACGCAGGACGCGGGGACCCTGACACTTTCATGCACGACCGCCGACTCGTGCACCTGACCCCACTCGGAATCATGAAAGCCGCGATCCATGTACTTCTGCTTCAGCCAGGCGTGAGCCAGCTCGACGTTGGGACTGATTAACACTGCCGCCGAAGAATCTTTTAGAGACTTTTCGAATGCCGGCGAGTCTGCGAGCTTCGCCGTCGTCACAATCGCCGCAGGCGATTTTTCAAGGGCCTGGGCCAGATAGTCTTTATTCGCCGCGAAAACGAGGTCGCCGGGTCCGGCCTCAGCCACGGGCGCGATTCCGCTGACCTCGCGGTCATCGCCGCGCATTTCGCCGAGCGCTCCGGTAGACTGAAAACTCTGAAATATTTCGGATACTTTGATATTCATAAATAGGCCTGCGCGAAGGCCTGATTTGCGGGCCTCTCTCGGACACCGCAAGCGAAAAAACCTTGACCGGCCTTATGACCGTCGGAACGGTTTTGAAGAGTCGCTTCGCTAACAGCGCTTGATTTACGCGCCTCGCTCTCCTGAATCTATATGGAGCTTAAATTCGTAACCTACAACATCCACAAAGCGATCGGCAACGATCGTAAGTACAGGCCCGAACGCATCGTCGAAATTTTGCAGAAGCAAGACGCCGATTTCATCGCCTTACAGGAAGTGGACCAAGGCGTGCCGCGCTCCAGTAACGAAGACCTGGCGCAGGTTCTGGCGGAGGCCCTGGGCATGCACTATGTGCTTGGCCTGAACGTGAAGCTCAGCCGGGGATCATACGGCAATGCCACGCTTTCGCGCTATCCAATCATCGGCAGCCGCAATATGAATATCACCTGGAGCATCAAGAAGCGCCGGGGCTGTTTAATCACCCATATCAGCCTGCCCAAAAAAAAGGAGCTGGTGATCTTTAATATTCACCTGGGCCTGGCGGCCTTCGAGCGCATGTTTCAAATCAAGCGCATGCTGAATTCGCATTCCCTGACAGCGCTCAAACATCTACCGCAGGTGATCCTGGGCGATACGAACGACCACAATCACAAGCTAACGCCGGTAATGGAATCGGCGGGCTTTCACGACTCGGTCGGCGGCCAGGCGGGACATCATACCTTCCCGTCGTTTACTCCGAGATCCATGCGGCCGCTGCTGCGACTGGACAAGATCTTTTACAACGACCGACTCGCGGTTTCCGAACACAAAGTGATCGTCGACCCGGAAACGAAAATCGCTTCGGATCATCTGCCGCTGACGGCCGTGCTCAAACTCAGGTGAAGTGCGAAAGCTCGGGATCGTTCTCGACGATGTCTTTCAGAAAGTCGACGAGCTCGTCCAGATGCCGATTCAGATCTTTCGGATTTTGCGGAAAGATTTTACCGGCGATCGTCTGGGCCAGTCCCGAAAGCAGCGTGCGAACCTGCTGCAGGCGTTGACGATGTTCGTCGGGAAAGTCACGCCGCAGAGACATGCGAATCCCGCCGGGATATACGTCGCGAATCAGCTGGCCGATGCGTTCTTTGTACTTCTCAGGGGGCAGCGCGATCATTTCGCTCTTCTGCGCCTGCTTATAGCGCGCCACGGTAATCGGAAAGCTGAGCAGCTCCTGCTCGATCATCGCCGGACGGTCGTCGCCGGGCCACGCCTTTTTATAAATCTGCCACTTTTCGTCCAGATCGCACTGCGCCAGCGGTTTGAATTTTAAGTCATCGGCCTGCTTGGGCGCGAAGGCCGGATTGGAATGCAACTGGAAGCGCGCCGAATAGCCTTCGACAGCATCGTTTTTGCTCGTTCGCAGCAGATCCCGGTCCTGGGCCGTAATCAAAAAGAGAGCGTACTCGCCTTCTTTCAATTGTCCGCGACCGCTCAGGGGACGGCGGCCGGGAAAGTCCCGCAGCATGGCCTGGTCCATTACAGCGAAGGGATTGTCCTGGTCGCGACGATTCGAAAGAAAAATCTGCAGGCGGCCGTTTGGTTCGCGAATTACGCTGATCAAAACGTCGCCGCGCTCCGGGTGAGCCAGAGACTGCAGGACGATGTCTTCGTCCGGTATGGAGCCCGTTCCGCCCCCGACCGCTTTGCGAGAACTCAACTCGCTCATCAGCGCGCGCAACGCGTTCTGGACCTTCTGCAGATCCTCCGGACTTAGTTCTGATACATCCCTGGCCATAACTCTTGCTCTACTTTAGTGCGCGTCTTTGAAACGCGTATGATTGCTTTAGACGAAGCATCGAAGCCCGTCGCTGTTCAAAAAAAGGATACCGATTCTTTCTGGCGGAAAACCATCACTCCTTTTTATTAAATTCACCCCACAAATTCCCGGCTGCTGGGGATATCCGGATCCCCGGACCCGGACCCGGACCCGGGACTATTCCGTCAAAATCAAAACGGCGTAGCAGTGCGACGCCGTCGCTTTGAGGCCGAAGCCCACCCGCAAATAGCGTCGGGAAATTAGATTCGAAAACTCGGGTTCGCCGGCAGTCCAGTAGCGCACGACATAATCTCGCGGCGCGGCGATATGTTCAAAGCGCGCGAGATTCTCGGCGACGTATCTGCGAACCAGGCCGTTCTTGCGCAGACGCTCACTGGGACCGTCGCGATGATCCAGTCGGCCCGCCCGGGCTATGCCGACCGCGTGCGTCTGCGCCGCCCGGGCCAGATCGCGATCGTAAAACAGAGGCGCGGCGCCGCGATTCTTGCGGATTGCGTTGATGCGAGCGAAGACCGGATCGTTCGCGGAGGCTTGTTTCCCCGCCAGACGACAGGTATAAGCGAAGGCCGGGTCTCCGCTGTTTTCCCCGCGGGCGGCGCCGGACTGGCAGGCGAACATCAATGCACTCGTCAAAAACGCGAGTCCCAGGGCGGCGGATTTATGAATGCGACTCACCGTCGCAGAATCAGATTTCAATTCGGACTTCCAACTAAATTTCCGATCAAACTTCCAGGTCCTTGATCTTCTCATACTTCGCGAGATTGATTCCGTCCGTCGCGAAGCAGTGCACGCAACCGTAAATTTGAACCTGCCGTTTGCGGCGGGCGGAACCCGGATCTTCCGGCTCCATCGCGCAGATCAAATACTCTTCTGTTGCAAGTCCCGTGCGACACACCGGACAGATGCGCCGCATGCGCGCGCGATCTTTTAAGTCGGCCGCGTCCTGGGAACCGAGCTTCACCCGCGGCGCCGGTTCTTTGCCGATGCGTTCGACGCTATCTTTCGCCTGCAGCAGGTTCAGGAAAACAACCGCCGCGATACCCAGACCGATTAATGATACAAAAGTCATCATAGTATTTCTTCGAGACCGTCCAGCAGCGTCCGCTGTCCCTCGTTGAACTCCGCGGGATCTTTGCGCAGCTGCGGCCGGTACGGATCCTCCTGAAATTCTTTCGCCGACTGCCACTCAATGCGGCCGGGATCTACTTTCACCCGTTTCATGCGCGCGCCGGTGGCCGCGTTCACGCGCTTGAGTATCTCGCGCGAAAGCAGCTGAAACTCCTGACGATAAACCGCCTTTTCGATCATCACTTCCAGGCGATCGCCTCGCACTCGCACCGGATAGCTATGCTTGCTCAGCGTGCCCGCGAGTTCCGGCCACAGGGCCTGGCACTTCGCAAGCACTCGCTGCTCCTGAAGTTCCGGACCCAGCTCGCCGAACACCGCCGCGATGATTTCCGCTTCCAGTTCAGGATTTTGTTCGGATCCCCCGGAGCCACGCGTCTGTTTGCCTGCTTTCATTTTTTTCTACACGGACGATCGCCGCGAATTCGATACGCACCGATTCCGCGATTATCGGCGACCGCCGCCATGCCTGGATTATACAGTCCCGGCCCGGAAAAACAAGACATTCCTATCATCGGAACGGGGGATTGAGCATATGACCGCGCCCGGGACTTTTTCAGATCCTTTTTTCAGTTTGAGGCGTCGAGATCGCGGGCTTCTATCCGCCCCGGAGATGCGACGTGAAAGACGGAGATGTCTTTTCGCAGCTCAGGATGCGCGTCCAGGCCGTCCAGATCGGGGGTCGTAAAGATCGCCTGCCCGCACTCTTTGAGCAGTTCCACAAAAGCGGCCCGGCGGCGGGCGTCGAGCTCGCGAATTACGTCGTCAATTAAGAGCACCGGCGCCAGACGCAGGCTCTTCTCAAGAAAGGAAAACTGAGCGATGCGCAGAGCGAGCACCAGGCTGCGCTTCTGGCCCTGGCTGCCGAAACGCATTATATCCAGACCCTCGCGTTCGAACAAAAGATTCTGCCGGTGCGGTCCGACGCTGGTATAGCCGATCGCCGCGTCGCGAGTAGCGTACTTTTTCAGAGCGGCGGCGAAGTCGTTTTCTTCGAGATCGGACGTATAGCCGAGACGCATACTCAGTTCGTCGCGATCGCCGGAGATGCGTCCCAGGGCGTCCTGAAAGATACTTTCAAATTCGCGCACAAATTCCTGACGCGCTTTCGTAATCCGGGTGGCATAGTCTACGATCGGACCGTCCCAGGCCTGCAGTTGATCCAGGCGTGCTTTGCCCGACTTCATTTTCTTTAAGATCGTATTGCGTTGCCTTAAGGCCCGGTTGTATTGCAAGAGCTGCTTGAGATAGTCCTGGTTCTGATAGCTCAAAACCATATCGAGAAAGCGCCGGCGATACGAAGGACCGCCCTCCGCGATCATAATATCCTGCGGACTGAAGATCACGCTGATGATCTGACCGATCAGCGCGGAGCGGCCCGGCAACTGCTTGCCGTTCAATTTGATGCGACGCCGGGTTTTATTGCCGCTATAGTCGACGCCCAGATTGATTTCGAATTCCTGGCCGTCCTTTTCGTAGCGGCACTCGACATAATATCCGGACTCGCCGCGGCGGACCATATCTTCGTCGGTGGATCCGCGAAAAGATTTGCCCAGGGAAAGCATACCGATCGCTTCGAGAATATTCGTTTTCCCGTTCGCGTTCGGGCCGGTCAAAAACGAGAGTCGCGACGAAAAGCTCAGATCGAGCGATTCGTACGTGCGAAAATTCTTGAGGTGCAGCGACCGGAGTTTCAAAAAGCGATCTTCAGAGTCTCAGAGCAGAGCGGCGATTCGGTTTACGATCGGATCTTAGATTTTCATGGGCATGACGACGGCGATAAATTCCGGATCGTCCGGATCCTTCACCATCGCCGGCGCGCTGGCCGAGGAAAAGCCCAGTTCAATGTCGTCGGTACCGACGATTTTCAAAACGTCGAGCAGATAGTTCGAGTTAAAGGCGATCGTCACTTCTTCGCCGCCGTATTCGGTGCCGAGCGTATCCTGAGCTTCGCCGATATCCGGTGTCGCCGCGGCGATGCTTAAGGCGTTTCCGCCGAAAGTTAATCGCACCTGACGCGATGGTTCGGCCGCCATGACCGCGACCTGGCGCAGAGAAGTTTCGAGACCGGTGCGAGTCAGCTTCACGAAGCTGTCCAGCTTGCGCGGAATCACCTGGTTGTAGTCGGGGAACTGGCCGTCGATCAGCTTCGTAATCAAATTCACGCCGCCGAGCTGGAAATAGATCCGGCGCTCGCGATCGTCGAAGGCGATGCGCCCTTCTTCGCTGGCGTCCATGACCTTCTGCAGCTCTTTCACGGCCTTGTTGGGCAGAATCACGCCGTCTTTGAAGGCCAGAGCCTCCGGAAACTCGCGGGTGACTTTCGAAAGCCGCCGGCCGTCGGTCGCCACGAACGAAACCTTTTTGCCTTCGTTGATGATATACAGACCGTTGAATACGTAGCGCGCGTCTTCTTCGGCCATGGAGTAGCCGGTTTTGCGAATCATTTCGGTGGCCACGGCTACGGGGAAGCTGGTGTACTTGCTATCGTCGAGAGTCGGAATGACCGGGTATTCGTCGGCGGGAGTTCCCATCAGCGTAATGCGGGCCTTGCTCACACCAGACGCGTCCTGTACGGTGATGCGATCTTCATTGTCCGACTGAAACAGTATTTCGCCGCCCCGGAATTCGCGAATCGCCTGGCTCAGCTTTTTGGCCGGCAGAGTGATCTTGCCTTTTTCCTGGGTCTTGACTGGAATCGAAGTCTTGATGCCCATCTCTAAATCGGTCGCCGTTAAGACGACGCGGTCCTTCTCGGCTTCGATTAAGATGTTTGAGATAATGGATCGGATTTCGCGAGCGGGGATGATGCTTTCCACCGTCGCGATCGCTTTGTGGAAGTCCGACCGATCTACTTGAAATTTCATGTGTGTTGCCCTGTGGTTCTCCAGCCGTCTGGTTTGTGTGTATTGAGTCCGGCAAAGAGTATATATATAGAATATAGTGTACTGTTGTTGTTGTACCCGTGGATATGTTAAAAACTTCGCGACTCTGCGTGAAAGTAATCGCTGAAGGCCTTGAACGTCTATCTGCGGCGCCAGCAGCGCCCCGGCTTCGGGAAAAGATTTCGCCCGCAATCGGATCGGATTATGTCATCTGCTCATATCTTCACGAAGCCCGGGGGCTTTTTTGACAACATTTTTCGAAAGAGCGGGGGAATTTTATCACTGCGGGACGAGTTGTTCCCGGAAGTACACGCCTTTTTAACAGACGATGGCGGGTTATACACACTTTTTGCGCATTTCGCTCACCACGTCTTCGAGAAGCGGTGCGAAACCCATTTCTTTTTGAATGCGTTTCTGGATGTTGCGCTCGGCGTTGATCACAGTCGTGTGGTCGCTCTTGCGAAAATAGCGCGCGATGGCCGACTTATTCAGATTGGAATACTGGATTCCCAGATACATGGCGATGTGGCGCGGCAGAGTGAACTCCGCTTTGCGTGAACTGGAAAGGATTTGTTCCCGGGTGATATTATAACGCCGGCAGATGACCTCGACGATCGTATCGAGGGGCACGAACAGGTTCTGATCGGCGGGCACCAGGTCCGCGAGATGTTCCTGCACGCTTTTGAGGGAATCGATGGCGATGCCCTTTTGCTGTAAGAAGAACAGCTTGTTCAAAGCGGATTCGAGTTCGCGAATACTAGTCGTAACCCGTGAGCAGAGAAACTGCTTCACTTCGTCGGAGACGTCCACGCCCAGATCATTGCCGCGCGCTTCAACTACCTGCTCGCGCATCGTCGCATCCGAAGGATTGATCCGCACCTGTAAACCGGACAGCAGCCGGCTCATCAGGCGGCTGGAGACCATCAGTTCGGAAACCGGACGCTCGGAACTCAGAACGATCTGCTTGCCGCTTTCATAGTAATGGTTGAATATATGAAAGAACTCTTCTTGAAGGGTTTCGCTCGTGGGTCGCAGATACTGAATATCTTCTATTATGAGCACATCGTAGGCGCGGTAGCTCTCTTTGAACTCCAGCGTCTTGCGATTATTGAGAGATTGAATGAATTCGTCGCGCAGGTCTTCGAAACGCGTATAGCAGATGCGAGTCCCGGGATTGCGGCGCAGAAGCTCGGCGGCGAGAGCCTGCACGAGATGCGTTTTGCCCATACCGGATTCGCCGTATAGATACAGCGGGCTGGTGCGCCCCGGCTGCGCTGCCACCGCCTCGCAGGCCATCAGGGCCATCTGGTTGGAGTTGCCGCGAATGAAGCGATCGAAACTGTAGCGGGGGTTGATCCAGCTGGCGACAGGCGCAAGCGCCTGTCCGGGATTCGCGTCGCGAAACTCAAGAATTACGTCGCGACCGGTGTGCGACCGCAGGCGATCCTGAATGCGTTCGGAGTGCAGGGGCAGCTGAGGAAGCAACTGGCCGTCGTCGACTTCAATGACGAAGCGATCCTGCTCTTTCGCCGCGCCGTCACCGGCGGTGCGAGAAACGGTTTTTACGGAGCGCAGAAGAGGTTCATACAGGCTTGCGGGTAGCTCGTCTTTCAGATCTCTTAGAGCTTTGTTCCATGCCTCTTCCAACAGTGCGCCAACCTTTGCCGGGATGCTTCCGGTCTGTATTTTCGTTTCTCGGTGCGTCGTGATTAATTTATCGGCCTCACTCAGATTCAAGTCAAAATTATAAAAAATGCGGGATGATTCTTCCAAAATTTCAATTGACCCGGCTCAAGTAGCGGATCGTTTTCCGGCGCGCAAGTGCCGTAAATTCTGTTGACCCTGGTCGTGCGCGCCAAAACGCTGTCAGATCTATCCCTATAGGGCGGTTCGCTTTCGCGTAAATATCGCGCGCGATCCAATCGGCCCCAGACTCAATTTCGCGACTATCGAATAGCGCACTAATTTCATACCAATCAGGCAAAGATCATGAAACGGACGTATCAGCCCCATAACAAGCGGAGAATCCGCAAACACGGTTTCCGTGCCCGCATGGCGGACGCCAGCGGCCAGAAGGTTCTGGCCAACCGTCGTCGTAAAGGTCGTTACAGCCTTACCGTATCGGACGCGGTCCACAAGAAATAATCCTTTGGGAACGGCGCGATTCAGGCAGTCTGTTCTCACCGGAAAACATAACTTAGATCAACTTTTCGGCGGCGGGCGTTTCTTGTCCGGGCCGGGAATTTCCATCCGGGTTCTCCAGCGCGATGCGGAGGCTTCGCACGAAGGGACTCGCTTCGTAGTTTGTGTTTCCCGTAAAACGGGCAAGGCCGTTCGTCGCAATCGTTTGCGCCGCATTACGCGGGAGTCCCTCGATCCAATGATTCCGGATATTCGCACAGGCCATTTTGTGGCTCTCTTTCCCGGGCGATCTTTTTCGCAGCAGACGCCCGACGATCGTTCGCGTGCATTGAGCGGGCTGCTGAAAAAGGCCCGGCTTCTGAATCAAAACCGGGACCAGAGCGCGCCGGGCGGCAAAGAGTGATCTTATGAATCGGATTGCGATCGCATTGATTCGCCTCTACCAGCTCAGCCTGGGTCGCGTAATGCCGGGCCGCTGCCGATTCTATCCGACCTGCTCCGCCTACGCCCTCGAATGCTTCGAGCGCTTTCCTTTTTTTCAGGCCTTCGCGAAGACCGCTTATCGCATTGGACGGTGCACGCCTTTTTCCACCGGCTATTTCGATCCGGTCGTTCCGGAAGGCGAAAGCGCGATCAGCGGCTCTGGTCGAACAGAGCCGGCGAAAGTCGACAATCGCAACTGCAATCATAACCACTGACAACAGGTACCGTTATTATGGAAAACAATCAACAGGACTCAGGACGCGGCGGACTCTCATCGGTGCTGCCAGTATTTCTGGTCGGTGCGGCCGTGATTCTGCTGATGCAGACTCTCAATCCCCCGCAAGACCAGCAGCGCAACACCGCTCAGCGACAGGCGACTCCGGTCAACCAGCTCGATGCGCGCAAGTACGGCGACTTTGAATTCGCGCGCGGTCCCGGACAGGAGCTGTCCGTTGAGACGGGCCATATGGTCGCGAAGCTTTCCACGAAAGGCGGCCGGATCACCGGCCTGTATATGGAAAGCCATGATAATCTGAAGATCCCTTCGACGGTCATCGCGGCTTCCGGCGATCCCCTGGCGGAGAAGTACGAAGCCTTAGAAGTTACGCGCGGCAATGGCATGGACTTCCAGTTTCACGTGTATGCCGACCAGTTCCGCCCGGAGCAGCTGGGACTGCCGCGCTTAAATGACGCGCAGTTTCGCCTGGACTATAACCGCAAAGACGAAGCCACCGGTATTCACGAAATTCGCTTCAGTTTGCCGCTGCGATTCGTGCGTCAGGAGCCGCGGATCAACCATCGCCTTGAGATCATTAAGGTCTTTCGCTTTCTGCCTGAAGAGAATTATTTTCATCAGATCAGCGTGCTGCGCAACGCGGAGCGCCGCGAATTCGTCTATGGCGGCGATTTGTTTTTCAAACCCTTTGGCGATCTCGGTCCGATTCCCGAAACCGACGACGCGCGCACGCTTACGAGCTACGGCCGCTTTTATTATTACAACGACAGCCTGACCAGTCGCAGCAATTATTCCAGCGGCATGGGCGGCGGCTGCTTTCCGTTTGGCTGCAGCGATAAAGTCACCGGGCCGTACGACAAACAGCATCTGCATCCGAACACTCTGCAGTTTATCGGCGCGACCAGCCGCTATTTCTTCGCGTACGCTGAATTTCTCGGAGATCGCGCGAATCCGCTGCACTTGCCGGATGGCGTAACAATGCGGGCTCAATCGGATCCGACCGGTCGCGAAGCTTTCACCGTCTTTTTTAATCTGCAGCGTTTGACCGCGGCGGACGCGGCGCCCTTCGATTTCTCGAATACGAACGCCGCGGACATTCGCCGTATTCAGGGCCTGCGCACGGACGCTCTGATCGTCGACAACAAAGTCTATACCGGCGTGCGCGATCAGGACAGCCATTCGTTTCAAAACGAAGAGCTGATGCAGCGCGAATTCGGCATGACCGAACCGAATCCGGAAGCGCGATCGGTAATCTATACCTCGTCTTTTCTGGCCATCTTTTCCGCGATTCGCGACGGCATTGTAGTGCTGATGCGCTGGGTCTATACTTATACCGGCAACTACGGCTGGGCGATCATCATCATCGCCGTCAGCTTTAAGCTCGTTACCTGGCCGCTAAACCAGATGCAGGCGAAGAGCATGAAACGCATGTCGGCGCTCAAACCGGAGATGGAAGCCCTAAACGAAAAGTACGCCGACAATCCGCAGGAAAAACAAAAGAAGCTCATGCAGCTGTATAAAGATCACAACGTCAACCCGGCGAAGGGTTGTCTGCCGATCTTGATTCAAATGCCAGTCTTTATCGCCTTATACAGCGCCTTTTCCGAAGCGATCGAGCTGTGGCGCAGTCCCTTTATCTTCTGGATGACCGACCTTTCGGCTCCCGACACCGTGGCGATCATTCCGTTTATCGGCATCGGTCTGAATATTCTGCCGCTGTGTATGATCGCCTCGCAGTTTTTACAGCAGCGCTTTACGACCGTCGTCACCGATCCCCAGCAGAAAATGCTGATGTATATGATGCCGGTGATGATGCTCTTTTTCTTCTGGGAGATGCCCAGCGGCGTTACCCTCTATTGGACCGTACAAAACGTCATCGCGATCGTGTGGCAGTTGTTTACGAATAAATTTTCGGACGACGACGACCCGGCGAATGCGAAGCCCGCGAAGGCCTGATGCGGTTCTGAGCGAAGCATGCAATCTTTTTTGACTTCAGGAGAAGCTCCATGAGCTACTATTTATTCGAACAGGAAGGGAAATCGCGGTCAGACGCGGAAGCCCGGGCCCTGGAAACGCTCGGCGTCGACGCCGCCGACGTGGAATTTGAAGAGCTGACCGTAAGCCGCGGTCTGATGCGTCTGGTAAAACGCGAGCCGGTTGTACTGCGTGTGCGTCCGGTCAATGACCTGGAAGCGGAAGTGCATGCGAAAGGCGTGCTGATGACCGTAATCAATAAACTCGGCATTGACGCGAATATCTTGCAGGTCGGCGAACGCGACGATAATCTGTACGTGGAAATCGGTTCGGAAGATTCCGGTTTTCTGATCGGCAAACACGGACGCACTCTCGACGCGATCCAGTTTCTGGTGAATCTGATCGTAAACACCCGTACTCGCAGCGGTCGACGCATCATGGTCGACGTGGAACAGTACCGCGAACGTCGCGAGCGCAGTCTCAAACGTCTGGCGAGTCGGATGGCGGAGCGCGTCGCGAAATCCGGTCGGCCCATTCTTTTGAACTATATGAATCCGTACGAACGGCGGATCATTCACCTGGCGCTAGAAGAAGATAGCCGGGTCTATACCGAATCGGACGGCAACGGCGTCTACAAACGCGTGCGTGTCATTCCGACCGAACGTAAAAAAGGCGGCGGCGGTCGACGCAACTCCGGAGACGGTCGCGGTCGCGATGAAAATCGTATTCCCGAGGAGCGCATGCCCGACGCAGAACCTGCTCGCGATCGTTATACCGGTAACGACGAACCGGTCGATCTTCAAGAAGACGATCCTCTGCATCCCGACTACGATCCTTCCAAAGCGCCGGAATTCGACGAAGAAGGCGAAGTCAACGGCAACCGTTGAGCGCGCGTTATGCGTGCGAATCGACTGACTGATTCGGAAACGATTATCGCCGTTTCCACGGCGCCTGGCACGGGCGCCGTGGGTATGGTCCGCCTCAGCGGGCCGGGCGTTCTGGCGGTGCTAAAGCGCCACTGTCGCAGCGTCGCCTCCGGCCGCGCTCCCGACTTTGCGGCGCAACCGCGGACCGCCATTTTTTGCAGGGTGTTCGCCGGGGCGAAGCAGGCCGCCGGATCCGACGCAGCCCTGCCATCCGAATCGAATGCGGCGAAGGCTGCGTCGGATCCGACGCCTGATTCGCACCAGGCGATCGACGAAGGACTGGTGACGTTTTTTGCCGGACCCGCTGCTTATACCGGCGAAGACACGGCCGAGCTCAGCCTGCACGGCAACCCTCTGATCTTGCAGGAAGTCGTCGCGGCGATCCTCGAAGCTTCCGCGCATAGCGACGAAGCACCGGTGCGCCCGGCGGGACCCGGCGAATTCACGCGGCTCGCGTACTTGAACGGCCGTCTGGAACTCACCCGGGCCGAAGCGGTGCATCGCATGATTACGGCGCGCACGCATCTGGAGCTTGCGGCGAGCCGTAAGAATTTGTACGGCGAACTCAGCCGCCTCGTTTCGCGATTTCGTTCGGCGATTATCCACCTGAAAGCGGAAACCGAAGCCGAAGTTGATTTTTCGACGGAAGACCTGACCTTCGAGAGTCTCGACGCGCGCAAGACCCGCGTGCGGGAACTCGTCGCGCAACTTGAAAGAATCATCGAACGCGGGCGCGAGACCGAACGTCTGCGGGCCGGCGTGCAGGTGGCGCTCGTCGGCGTGCCGAACGCGGGCAAGTCGTCGCTTCTAAATCGCATGCTGGGTTGGGATCGATCGATCGTTTCGCCTGCGGCCGGCACAACCCGGGACTATGTGAGCGAAGAGATCGAATTAGACGGGGTCGCTCTGCGCTTCGTCGACACCGCCGGTCTGCGGGATACAGAAGATCAAATCGAAGAGCAGGGCGTGCGGCTTTCGCGCCGCGCCATGCAACAGAGCCAGATTGTTTTGCACATCATCGACGGCGAGCGCGAAGCCTACGAATTTCCGGAGCTTGAAAGCGGCGGCACGATCGTACACGTTTTTAACAAGTCGGACATTCGCGACGCGTACGCTGCGTTTCCGGAATACAAAAGCCTGGTCGGCAAGGCGCAGCATATATCGGTTTCGTGCGCGAACGGCGACGGCTTCGATGCGCTGCGAGAGCTTATACGAGGCCTGGTGTTTCAGAATTCAGAAGTGGCTGAGAATCCACTGCTGCTCGAAGATCGTCATCGCTATCATTTCACGCACGTAAAAGAATCGCTGGCGAAAGTGCTGGAACTCTGGGACCAGGGCGCGCCGGACGAAATCACAGCGCTCGAAATCGATCGGGCGCTGGAACACACCGGCGCCGTGGCGGGACGCATCGATAACGAAGAGGTCCTGGGTCGCATCTTCTCGGTTTTCTGTGTTGGCAAATAGCGTCGACGCGCGCCGTCGCGGCGCTGCGAAATATCTTCGCGGTTTCGCCTACCAGCTGCCGGAAGATCCGCCGCCGCCGAAGCTGCCTCCGCCTCCGCTGAAGCCGCTCGAAGATGAACTGGAAGAACTGGAATAGCCGGACGAGCTGGAACCGGACCAGGCGCTCGACGAAGAGCCGGACGAGCCGGAGCTGAATTCCCCCGGATCGAAACGGTCGCGTAGATCGCGCCCCCACCTGGTCGTGTGCAGCATAGCTTTGAAGCCGGCCAGCAACGCGAGCACGACGATATAAGACGCGAGCCCGGGGGCCCCGTCCCAGAGCACGAGCACCGGGATCAGTGCGATGATCGCCATCAGCGGGCCGATGAAAATAAACCACCACCAACTTTCAGAAAATAGTCCGCGTTGAAAGATGGCGATCAGCATGCCGAAGCCCATATACGCGGCGTAAATCATAAACCCCGCGACCATAATAAACGTAAAGATTTTGCTGACCCACTGCCCGACGGTATCGGCGAAGGTGGTTTCGCCTGCCGTGGCGGCCTGCGCCGCCGCGGAATCTTCGGCGGTGTATTCGCCCTGGATCGCCTGGAGAATCGCGTCGACGCCCGCAACCACTCCGGCTTCGAATTCGCCGTCGCGAAAGCGCGGTACGATTTCGTTGCGAATGATTTGAGCCGAGAGCGCGTCAGTTAAAGATCCTTCGAGCCCGTAACCGACTTCAATGCGAAGTTTACGATCGTTCTGCGCGATTAATAACAACACTCCATTGTCTTTGTCAGCCTGGCCCAGGCCGTAGGTTTCGGCGGCCCGCAAGCTGAATTGTTCCAACACCTCGCCTTCCAGAGATGGGATGATCATCACCACGATCTGATTGCTGGTATTTTCGGCGTGCCGGGCGAGTTCGGCTTCCAGCTCTTCGCGCACGTCGGCGCCGAGCGCGCCGGCCTCGTCAATGACGTGCCCGGATAAAAACGGAATCTCACGCGCGAAGAGCGCAGTCTGAGCGGGCAACAGCAAAAGCAATGCGATCAGGCATCGCAAAGCCGGCGTTCGCAGAGGCCAAAGCCGCGGGCGGCGTGGCCGGAGGCGTGTGGATTGTCGGGCGGGCTTCGAGGCGCTCACTGACCCATGCGCATGCCGTCGGCGAGTTCGTTTTCGTCGTCCTGGCGTCGTTCGACTTCTTTGCGATTCAATAGATCGCCGCAGCGTTCGATGGCGAGCACCAGGCCTTCGCCGGGTCGTCCGCTCTTAATTCCGCTGATGATGATCTCGACGATGTCTTCCCATTCGCCCGGCTTGACCCGGGCGTTGATCCCGGAGTCGCCGATGATGTGCACACGGTGCTCGAACATGCTCAAGAAAATGAGAATGCCAGTGCGATCGCGTGTTTGAAATACTTCTTCAGATAGGAATGCTTCCAGGGCCCGGGCCGCGGTACGGCGATTGAGCAGAGCGCGTCCCGCCAGAAGTCGGCGCAGGGGCGGCAACCAGTAGGTCAGGGCGCTGCCCAATCCGGCCGCGAGCAGAATGATAAAAAGAGTTTCGGTCAGATCGAAGGGCAGCCAGATCGGAGTAAAAGTCCGCAGGGCGTAAAAGACAAGCAGAGCCGTGGTGCTCGCGAGAACGCCGCCCCGCCATACAGACTCCTCGTATTCGTCGCTGCTTTCGACGTAGTACGGAACGATTTCGCCGGAAGTCTGCCCTTCGGCTCCGGCGACTGCCGCTTTGATGCGTTCCAGATCTTCGGGTGAAAAACGAGTGTTGGCCATAGTTTCGCTCTGGTCGACATGATCGGAGCGTCTGCGAAACGTCCAGCACTAACCGGCGTTGGCCGGCGCATAATTCAGCGGTGGAGCGTTCCGTTCTGAAAATCGACGAAGGCCTGCATGATTTCTTCTTCGGTATTCATCACGAAGGGGCCGTGTCGGGCGATGGGCTCTTCAATGCGCTCGGCGGCCAGAAACAGAAAGCCGGCTGCTTCGTCGTCTTCGTTATGGATCCGAATGGTTTCCCCGGAACCGAAGCCCATCAGTTCGCCGGCGGCGGCGCGTCGACCGGAGCCGGTCGGATCGCCGCGGACGGCGCCCGCGTAGACAAAACAAAAGACGTTCCAGCCCGGAGGCACGGCGTGTTCGAAGTGCCCGCCGCCCGCCAGCTCTACGTCGAAATAGTTCACCGGAATCAGAGTCTCCGCCGGCCCCGAAGTTCCCTGGTAATCGCCCGCAATGACCTGCACGCTGTGGTCGTCTTTTTCGACGGTGGGGATGCGTTCCGGCCCGATGTCCTGGTAGCGCGGTTCGGTCATCTTGTGGCGGGCCGGCAGATTGATCCACAGCTGATAGCCCCACAGGAGACCGTCCGTCATTTCGGGCATTTCGCTGTGGATGATGCCCCGCCCGGCGGTCATCCACTGAACGGCGCCGTCGACCAGTAGCCCTTCATTGCCGCGCGAATCTTTGTGCCGAAAGCGGCCTTTTTTCATATAGGTTACGGTTTCGAAGCCGCGGTGCGGATGGGGCGGGAAGCCGGCGATATAATCGTCCGAATCATCGGAACGAAATTCGTCGAGCATCAGGAAGGGATCCAGGTGGTCGAGGGTCGGCGTGCCCAGAATCCGTTTGAGTCGAACTCCGGCGCCGTCCTGGACTGGCATACCCTTAATCACCCGATCGACCGGGCGGCTTTGCGTTGCTGACATATACGAAAAGAAAGCGCGGGAAGGACTTCCGGCCAGCGGAAAAATATGAAATACTTGCAGGACTGATGAATCTGTTATATTGGTGAGCCGAGAATTATAACACTGATCTTCAGAATCCGATCGTCGGCCGCAGCTGTGGCGACTGCGAAACCGATTGGAGCGGTAATATGGACGCCCTGTTAAACGAAATGCGTGTGCTCGGGGATCCGGAAACGGATCGCCTGATGTCGAATATCTTTGCCAGCGGCGAAGCGACCCTGTCGGTGCCGGAGATGCTGAAGCATCCGTGGTCCGGCGAATACTTCGCGCAGCATTCGCGCCTACCGGACTGGGCCGATCCGACCAAAATCGAACAGGGCCAGGAGCTGTTTTATCGGTACGGTATGACGATCGTTACGCTGCTATTCTTTTCGGCCCTGCCGGAAGGTTACGCCTGTCGGAAGCCCGCGGAAGTGCTCGTCCGCACGGGCAATATGGTCGATGGCCGGTCGATTCTACAGCGCATTCTGCGAACCGCGCAGTTTCTGATCGACGTGATGATGCCGGCGAATCTGACCGAAAACGGAGCGGGCGTGCGGAGCGCGGTTCAACTGCGTCTGCTGCACAGCGCCGTTCGGACCAGACTGGGGTGCGAAGACTGGGCCGCCGATCGCGTGCTGATCAATCAAGAAGAGCTGGCGGGCACTCTGGGAACCTTCTCGGTTTTGATGCTCGAAGGCATGCAGGATTTCGAAATCGATTTCACTCCCGACGAAATCGATGCCTATCTGCACGTGTGGAATGTCGTCGGCTACTTGATGGGCATCGACGAACGACTGCTGCAGGCGCGATTTGAAGACGCGTCGCTGCAGTTCCATACGATCAAAGTTCGCATTCAATCGCCCTGCCAGGAGGGTCGCGCCCTGACAAAGGCTCTGCTCGATTTTCTACACGAAATGATTCCCGGCGAAGCCCTCGATGGATTGGCCGACACGCTCATGCGCCATACAGTCGGCGAAAAGCTCGCGGCGGATCTCTCGATTCCCGAGTGCGATTGGACCGGTTGCTTTATTCCGATTCTAAAACGCATCGGCTGTTGGACCGACCAGGCCGGCGACAGCTCGCTTACGGTCCGCAAAGGTCTCGAAAAGATGCAAACGAAGCTGATCGAAGGATTGATGGGCTACTATTCCGCCGAGGCCTTCCAGGTTCGGGTGCCCGACGGTCTGCGTTCTCGCTGGGGACTGGGCGCCGAAACGGCCTGAGCCGGCGGCCGGGTTCCGGCGACCATGCTAGCGGTAACCGTAGAATGCTTCGAGCACAATCCGATCAGACGGCACGCCCGATTGCTCCAGCATACCGACCGTGTCGAGAGTCATTGCGTCCGGACCGACCACGTAGTACAGTGGATCGCCTGTCAGAGATTTATCAGCTAACATCGATTTAAAAGAATCTACGTGTTTTTGAATCATCTCTCCGGACAGTCGCCCGCGTTCAGCTCCCGGAGCGTCCGCCCGGGAGTAAACGGGCACGAAGCTGGTATTGGGCATATGACCGAGCCATTCGTTCAGTTCCGCCACGAAGGCCCCCGCCTCCGGCGTGCGATTCGCGTAAAATAAGAGAATCGGGCGATCGACCTGCGTTTCGACCATTTCTTCAATCATCGAACGAATGGGCGTAATGCCGATGCCGCCGGCGATAAAGACCACCGGTTGCGCCGCGTCGGCGGGCAGAGCGAATTCGCCTTCCGGATCGCCGACGCTCAGCGTGTCGCCGGGCTCCAGAGCCTGCATGCGCTGCTTGTATTCGCTCTGACGGATGCGTGTCGCGATCAATATAAAGTCTTTGATCCGCGAGGCCGAGGCGATCGAAAAGATGCGGGCCGCCTCGACGCCGGGAATCCGAACGTTCACGTACTGGCCTGGCACGAATTCGAAGTCCGGCAGGCTGCTCGTATCCAGTAAAAACGCGAGCGTGTCTTCGGCGACCCGGCGGACTTCCAGAATCGGCAGATCGCTGCGGCGCAGAGCCATCGGTTGCGGGGCCTTCGCAGCCGCGGGCGCAGAGCTTGCTTGCGGAGCGGCTGTGACGGGAGTCGGGGCGGTACGCTGTCCCGCTTCGGGATCGCGCACCTCGGTGACAGAAAACAGGCGATAGTCCCCCGACTTGCCTTTGAGTTTCGTACTAAATCTTTTATGAACCGTGAGGTCGTCTTCGAGAATGGAATGCACTTCCTGGGAAATGAGCAGGGGCACCGCGGCTTTCTTGGTAACCGACTCGATCCGACTGGCGGTATTTACATTGTCGCCCAGGGCGGTGAACTGTCGTTTATCGGGGTGGCCCATGTCGCCGACGATCACATCGCCGAAATGGATGCCGACGCCGATTTGAAATTCATGATCCAGGTGATGGTGCAGGTAACGATTGACTTCGACCAGTTCCTTCTGCATATCCAGGGCCGCGAGCACCGCCTCGCGACAGGCGCGCCGGGCGTGTGCGGCGAGCTGTTCGTCTGAAGTCACTTCGAGATCGCTGATGGTGTCGTCGTTCAGACCAAAGAGCGCCATCAGCCCGTCGCCGATATATTTATCGATGTAGCCGTTGTAGCGCTGCACGGAATCTCCCATGCGACGGAAGTAGCGGTTCATAACGTGCACGACGTCGTACGGCAAATTCTTTTCGGTGAAGGGCGTGAAGCTGCGAATATCGCTGAACAGAATTGCCAGCTGTTTTTCGCGGCCGCTATTCAAAGTTTCGGAAGCGTCGCGTAAATCTTCGTCGTCGATTACCAGGCGTCGGATCGTTACCGGACCGGTCACTCTGGTCTGGCATGCCAGGCGGATCTTGGGCGCGAAGCCCTTGGATTTCGCCAGCGTGCATTCGGCTTCGTTACGCGGTTCGCAGTTCTCCAGATTTTGAGTTACGGCGACGCGACAGGTGGAGCAGCGGGCATGGCCGCCGCAGGCGTGCACGTGGGGAATATTATTCTGGAGCGATATTTCCAGCAGGGTCTGCGTCGGATCGGCGTTGTCGATGGTCGTTTCGTTTTCGTATTGGATCTTAATCATGGGTAAATCGGGCTCGGTGGCGGGTTTTTGCGGAAACTGTGTATCCCTGGAACGTTATTTGTGTCTGAATGTAAGCATGCAAGCCGGAACAGAAAGGGAGTTTTTATGACCGAATACGAATTGATGTACTTCAGCGATCCCATGTGTAGCTGGTGCTACGGCTTCGGGCCGGCCATCGAAGAATTGCAGGCGGAGTATTCCGAGCGTATGCCCCTGCAGATGATTCTGGGCGGACTGCGTCCGGACGAAGAGCGACCGCTGCCGCAAAAAATGGCGCAGGAGATTTCTCATCACTGGGAAGCGGTGCATGAGGCTTCCGGGCGACCGTTCCACTTCGCCTTCTTCGAAAGCCATCCCGATTTCATTTACAATACCGCGCCGGCCTGCCGGGCTGTGGTCGCTGCAGGACGCGGGGAGTCTCCGCGGCCCATGCAGTTCCAGCACGAACTCCAGAGGCTATTCTACGGCGAAGGCCAGGATCCCACAAAAGTCGAGACCTTCGAGGCGGCCGCCGTGGCCGCGGGTCTGGATCGCGAGGAATTTCGGCGGCTGTACGACGATCCGGAAACGGAAACGATCACCCGTCAGAATTTCGAGCTGACCCGGGCTTTCGGCATCAACGGATATCCGACGCTGGTTCTGCGCGAGGTCGAGGGCGAAGAAGAAAAGCACATTCTCGTATCGCGGGGATTTTTGCCGTACGTGGAATTGAAGCAGCGCGTGCAGATGATCTTGAATCGGGAAGTGGAACTGGTTCCCGAAACGGAATAGATCCAATACGTGATCTATTCCGTTTCGAAAATATGGCCGGCGCGTGGGATCAATCGTCCTGCTGCCTGGATTCGATACCCAGCAGCCTTTTGATTGCGCCGCGCTTGAGCCACAGAGCGAGCATGACCAGCCAGAGCGGCGTCGCAAGAATCAAAGCGTAGAGCAGTTCGAGAAACCAGTTCACCAGAATCAAAAAGGCGTTTTGATAGGCAGGCACTTCGACCTGTACGGGTAAGTCCGGTCCTACCAGACTGACCTGGATCTGCGCGAAGCTCACCCGATCTTTCACCTGCCACTGCTGGTGCTCGGCTGCGTCCTGGCGGTCTTCGCTCTGTTCGATTAATTGCTCGCGCTGGGCCCAGTTTTTGTTCGCGGCCGGCGTGTTGCGGGCGGCTCTACTCCGCCGAACCAGACGCAGGCGTTCCCGTTTGTATTTGCGTTCGGCCAGCACCATCTTCTCCGTATGATCGGTGGAGTCGATGCGTTCGCTTTCGAGTTCGCCGAGCGCGTCGAGTTTGGCCAGCACCTCGTACATCTCTTCGACCCGCACTCGCATGTGCGTATTCATCGACCAGGTCGGATCGGTCGCGGCGTAGCTGTTGGTAACGAAGCCGTGTTTGCCGGCGATTTGCAGCAGAGCATGCCGGGCCGCGCGATAATCTTCCGTGCGATAGACGACCTGGATCGTGTATTCCAGCAGCCGATCTTCAGGCAGCTGCAATGCGCCGCCCGCGATGCCGCCGAGATCGCGATCGCCGATGGCGGCACTGCCGCGGCTCGTTTTCTGCCGCATTGCGGCTCCGCTCGCGCCCGGGGCGTCACTGGCCGCCGCGAATTCGCCTGCGTCCTCAGGGAATGCGGCTTCCGCCAACGGTGCGTCGGAGTCCTTCCCCTCGTAAGATTGGCTGGTTTCGGATTCTGCCGCGCAGCCGCTGAAGAGCAGCAGGGCCAGTATGATGCGGGACGCGACCCCGAAGTACCGTTTCGTTTGCATGGGGGTTGGACGGCACCCTCCCCGGCATGGTTCATTTCGTCTCTAAGCCGACGGCAGATTTTCAATCTGAAACGGGTAGGTTGCGATTTCTACATAGTTGGGCCGGTCCGCCGGACTCTTGTGGCGGTACTCCAGCATGACTTCGCCGCGATGAACCAGGAATACGCCAGGCATTTGAGCGACGTCTCCCATCGAAGGGCCCAGGCCGTGACCGCGTAAAAAACCAGCGATAAAGCCGCGGATCAATACTTTCATTCCCATCAACCGGTACCACTTGCCGCGGTTGAGATGAAAGGCGCGATATAAAGCCAGCTCTGGATCGCTGATATGAATGATGTCTTTTAAGCCGTACTTCTCAAAAATCTCGTCTGCTTCGTGCGGCGGACTCATGTGAACGAGAGCGATCGCGCTGCCCTCCATTTCAATCGCCCGGCGCTGGCGGGCCACTTCATAGAGGCTTTCCCGGCAGAAGGTGCAGCCCAGATGGCGGAGAAAAACGAATATAATCGGTAATTCGTGGGTTAGATCCGCCAGATTATGTCCGTCATGGCTGCATCGGTGGTGGAGCGCTTCTTCGACATGGAGCGGAGATTGCGGAATAATATTCATAAAGGTCCACTTTCCGGGAAATGGAATCCCGCGGGCTTTTTTGTCACAGTTTGCATTGCGTAACTATGACAGGATAAGCAGCGCAAAGTGAACGGCCACAAAAAGTTTGCAAAAAAGAAGCGGGCTGTCAGGAGACTGTGCGGTGAATTATGTCGGCTGATCGGCGTCCGCTGTAGTCAGGTAGATCGTAACCGCCACGGCGCCCGCCAGCGATCCGCCCATCACGCCGAAGTACATAGAGCGCAGAACGATCGCCCACAGACTATGACCGAGGACCGGCCAGAACCAGAGACTCAAAGCGACGGCGATACCCGCGGCGAACCAGTACGCCACGCACCGCGAGCAGCTCGCCCATTGATAGAGTAAACGTCGACCGTACGGCAGATCGCTTAATTTCACCGGCGCAACCGCGATCCACTTCGCGGGAATATTCCGGCGTACGAATAGAACCGCCGTCCATCCAATCGCCGCGCCGAACAATACGAGCAGGCCAAAAAAAATCGCATGCATGCGATACCATTGCAGCGCGTCGGCCTGGGTCATCATGGCGAAGGGCAAGAGAATCAGCGCGGCAAAAACCGCCGCGTGCCGCAGGACTGTACGATGTGTGAATTGCATTTTGCTCTGGTTTGATTACGAACAGTCGCAAGCGCGAGGCGCTGAAATTTCGCTGTGATTGACACAAAGTCCCGGCGGCGATTTTGCTGCAACATGTATCAGAAAGGCAAGAGCTTCGAAGAGATCAGTGTCGGTGATCAGGCCAGCTTCGCGAAAACGATCACTGAAACCGATATCTATTTGTTCGCCGGGATCAGCGGTGACTTTAATCCGGTGCACGTGGACGAGGAGTATGCGAAGACGACGGCCTTCGGATCACGCATCGCTCACGGTGGCCTGGCCAGTTCCCTGCTGGCGCCCGTGCTGGGGATGAAACTGCCGGGACTGGGTACGGTCGCCCTGGAAGTCAGCCAGCGCTACAAAAAGCCCACGTACCCCGGCGATACGATTACCTGCACAGTCGAAGTCATCAAAAAGCTCGACCGAATCAAAGCGGTTGAAATGCGCATTCAGTGGACGAATCAACGCGGCGAAAAAGTCGCCGTCGGTACGTGTAAGGTCGTGCCGCCCCTGGCTATAGACCCATAAGCCTTAGCTGCCGCCCCTGCTCCGGACGGTGCACGAAGCGACCACAGTCCAGCTCTTGCCGGCTGGTATTCAGGCCGTTTATACGCGCGGCGATCTCAAAGCGCCGGGCAATGAGCTGTGCCTGGCTGCCCGTGCCCCGCATTCGCGATCCAAAGCGCGGATCGTTATCCTCTCCGCCGCGCATGCTGCGTAACAGGTGCAGAACCCGATCGGCGCGCTCGGGGAAATGCTGATCGAGCCACTCGGCGAATAGAGATTTGAGTTCGTGCGGAAGCCGCAGCAAAACGTAGCCTGCCCGTGTTGCGCCGGCTGCAGCGCCCGCTTCCAGATTGTGTTCCAGCTCTTCGTCGGTCAAACCAGGAACGATGGGCGCCACCATCATGCCGACGGGAACGCCTGCGGCCTTCAGCTGACGAATCGCTTCGAGGCGACGTCGCGGCGCGGATGCCCGCGGCTCCATCGACCGCGCGATCGAATTCTTGAGACTGGTAACGGAAATATGCACCTGCGCGAGGTTCATCGCGGCGAGCTCCTGTAGAAGATCCAGATCCCGGAGGACCGAAGCGGATTTAGTAATGATCGCGGTCGGATGGCGATGGCGCAGCAGAACTTTCAGAATGTCCCGCGTGATTTCCAGATCGCGTTCGAGGGGCTGGTAGGGATCGGTATTGGCGCCGATCGAAATGACCCGGGGCACGTAACGCGGATTGCGCAGCTCCCGTTCCAGCGCCTCGGGTCCGTTCTTCTTTGCGAAGATTTGCGTTTCGAAATCCAGACCCGGCGAAAGTCCCACGTAGGAGTGCGACGGCCGCGCGTAACAGTAGATGCAGCCGTGCTCGCATCCGCGGTACGGGTTGATGCCCTGATCGAAGGGGATGTCAGGGGAATCGTTGCGGCTGATCAGACGGCGGACGATTTCCGGTCGCACAGTTGTGGCAATGCGTTCCGGAAAGTCGGCGCGGGAGTCCCAGCCGTCGTCGAAGGCGCCGGATCGGCGGGATTCAAAACGACCGTCAGGATTACTGAGAGCGCCGCGGCCGCGCAAAGGCGTGGTGGGATGCATCGCCTGAGTTTATAGCTATACAAAAAATACGCAAACAAAAAACGGCATACGCTGCCCCGTGGCGAAAAATTTATTCCCGGGCCTGACCGACCATCGGCACAAAGCGGACCGGGAGCGCTTGCTCATAAATCCAATCGTCTGCCGTGCGTTCTACGGCCATGAGCTGCTGCTGATCGGTTCCGACCGGAATGATGAGCCGGCCGCCGACTTTGAGCTGGGCCAGCAGCGGGGGTGGAATTTTCGGTGGCGCGGCCGCGACCAGGATGCCGTCAAATGGCGCCGCGTCGGGCCAGCCGGCAAAGCCATCGGCGCAGCGGATGTGGACGTTCTGGAGGCCGGACAGCCTTTCGGTGGCCGTCTTTGCCAGATCGGGAATCACCTCGATCGAATACACCAAATCGGCCAGGCGTGCCAGAACCGCGGTTTGATAGCCGCAGCCGGTGCCGATTTCCAGCACGCGGACCGGATTCCGGGGATTTTTTCG
Organism: bacterium; assembly: GCA_024742665.1. Taxonomy (GTDB): domain Bacteria; phylum Spirochaetota; class Leptospiria; order Leptospirales; family Leptonemataceae; genus JANSYA01. The sequence goes on along the minus strand of JANSYA010000005.1, from coordinate 183,957 downwards.
GGGCAGCTGCAGCATTTCGGACATTCGGGCCACGATATAGGGTTGAGAAATGGTTTGATCGAGCCCAATCGGCAGCGGCGTATCGCTGTAGGCACGCGCGAGATCTTTTTTCGGCACAAAACGATGGCGTGGAATGGCCCTCATAGACGCCAGAACAGCCGAATCCCGGATTCCACGGCGCTCGATCTGCTCGACGACCATAGATTCCCGCTTTCGGGAGTAATTGTCATCCGTGGATTCAGTCATGATGATTGGTGAGAATTGTTAATATTGAAGGCTTGCATCAAAATAGTGCGCGGATTGATTTAAAGCCACGTCCGATCGTGCATATGATGCACTATGACGATGCATTTCCAGGTTCCGGGCAGCCGAATCCCGCTAACCGGTGCCAGCCGTTTGAATTTCTTCCATAGAAGGGACATACAGGCATATCAAAAAGATTTCGCAAGGGCGCCGCGAACCAAGAAAATGCATGGAATGAGCGAAAGATCGGCGATTTGCCGAAAAAAATTTCATTTCGCGGACACCTGGCACAATGGCTGCAATAGTATTCCCACTTGCTCGCTATTATCCAAACGTATAAAACAGGATACGAGTTAGTTCATGCGAAACAAAACAAAAAAAATGCTGTTACCGGTCTTGATCGGGCTGGCCTTCCTTCTGGGAGCCAACCCGGTTCTGGCCGGAGCCAGTAAGACTTCGCATCCAGTTGTTTTTGCCCACGGCCTCGGTGGGATGGACGACATCTTCGGCTTCTTCTACTTCGGCGATGACTACGGCACTTTCGTCGGCGATCCCTGCGACGGCTTCTTAGAGGTCTCCTGCAATCATCAAATTCATTCCCGCCAGAAAGCCCACGCGGCTCAGGTGGCTCCCTTTCAAACTTCTGAGGTTCGCGGAACCCAGCTGGCGAACGAAATCGAAGCTTATCTTGCGACGGTCGGAGCTTCTTCGGTCAATATCATCGGCCACTCCCAGGGCGGCATAGACGCGCGCAAGGCGGCGCACGTATTACAGGCCCGCACCGGTCGCCAGGTCGTCAAGGTTCTGCTGACGGTATCTTCGCCGCATCGCGGCTCTCCCGTGGCGAAATCCATGCTGGATCTGGGATCGGCCACTCAGGTTGTGAATTTTCTGGCGACGGTTTTCGGCAACGTTGTGTACGGATCGGGTAACGACGGTTTTGCCGCGGCGAAGCAGCTGGTCTATGACGACTACAGCGCGAGCGACGGCGTGCAAACCGGCATGCGCGCTTTCAATGATAACTATCCGAATTCAACCGCGGTGGCGAAGCGCTATGTTTCGGTGGTTACGGCCCAGCGTGGCGCGAGTCTGAATCCGGCCCTGGGATTCTTAAAGGGATTGGTCGACATCGATGGCGACGGCTACTGTGCGAATGACTGCGACAACGACGGCGCCGGCGGCCAGGGCGACGGCAGTCGCGGCAATTTGGACGATGACGGGCTGGTCGGAATAAATTCCCAGCAAAACGGCTATCGTCTCAAGTACAACGAGTGCTTTCTATGCTTCGACTCGTTTAATACCTACGGCAGCCTCGGCTATGCCGGCGACGTAAACGCACCGACGGCCGAACAAATGAAATCGCGCGATGCGGTCGTGGAACAGGATCACGCGGATGTGATCGGAGTCGGCCCGGACACCTTCGATGAAAAAGAATTCTACGCGGCGGCCCTGCACTATATCGCCTACTACGACTGATCGGCGCAGATATGATTCTCCGCGATTCAGTTTGACTCGCAGATCTACAAAACGCAGTTTACCCCGCAGATTCCCGCGGGGTTTCTTGTTTTTTAAGAGTAAGCAGGTTAATTATTGAAGCGGACTACACTCATAATTCTTTCAGTCGGCGGCGGCCTGCTTTTGATTCTATTTCTGGCGATCTACGTGCTGGCTGACGATCCAGTCACCCGTCAGTATCGCGAGCTATCGGAACGCCCCGTCGTCGTGCGCGAAGTCGACGACGATGTGCTGGCGGGCATCAGCTTCCTGACCGGCGAAGAGGGCGCGCTCTTAATGCAGGGCGAACTGAGCTTTGAACAGATACTCGTCTTGGTGCGCCAGAAGTACGCCGCCAGGATCGGCTTCGCCCGGGTCCAGGTGGCCATGCTGGAAGAACTCATGCAGCACCTGCAGGCGCGTTATCCCGAAACCTGGGTTACGATGCTGCAGGAGATCCTGCTGGCGGCCTTTCCCGATCGCGCGACGCAGCTATTTCAGCTTTCGGAAAACTTATATCAATACTCGCGCGAAATGGAAGGTCGTCGTGACTTACTCGGGCGCGTGAGTCAGGAAGAACGTCGTGAACTTCTCTGGCAAAGTCGCTACGAACACTTCGGGCCCGCGGCGGACGAAATCTGGGAATCGGAAAAACGACTCGAAGGCATTCAATCCAGGCTCGCCGCAATTTCGAAGAATGAAGATCTATCGTTGCAGGATAAACTCGGCGCCTATCGCGGCAGTCTCGAAGACGCCTTCGGGGAACAAACCGAAGTCACGCTGTCGAATCGCCGCCTGAGTTTCGTAAACGCTTTTACAGACGCGGTGCAGTCAGAGCTGGAAGCTTTGAATCCGGAGGAACGTGCCGCGGCTTTGCGCGAAATTCGTTCCGGCCTGGGGATGGACGCGGCGGCCCTCGATCGCTGGAGCGCGCTCGACGCCGAACGCGATCAGCGCTGGTCCAACGGTGAAATTTATACGAGCCGTCGTCAGGAAATTGCAGCATCTTATGCGGGTGCGGAACAGGAGCAGCGTCTGGACGAACTGCGCCGGGAGCTCTTCGGCGACGAAGCGGAGATTCTAAAACGCGAAGAGGCCTCCGGCTATTTTCGCTACGAGCAGCCGCGAACGATCGGCCGCGAATAGTCTCGTCGTTTTTCAGGGCCGTCGCAAACGGTACCGCGCCAGAACTCAATACGCGGACGGTCTTCATGAAAAGTTTCTTTCAAGCGCTCGATCATATACTCGATAAAACTGTGCTCTTCGGTTACGACCGCGTTGGTTACTATCTTCGCCGGCCGCTCTGGGAAGAATCCGAGACCGACGTTTCGCTGAAAGGCAAAATCGCTCTGGTGACCGGCGCGAACTCCGGACTGGGACGCGCGACCGCCGAAGCACTGGCGCTGCGCGGCGCCAGAGTTTATTTACTGTGTCGCAATCGCGAGCGCGGGGACGCCGCCCGGACCCAGATCGTGCAGGCGACCGGCAACGAGGACGTGCACCTGGAATTAGCCGACCTGGCCAGCCAGAAGCAGATTCGAGCGTTCGCCGAGGACTTTCAAAAGCGCGAACCCCGTCTGGACATTCTGGTGAACAACGCAGGAATTTTGCCTGACGAGCGCAGCCTGACCGAAGACGGCATTGAGTCGACCTTCGCCGTGAATACCCTGGCCTATTTTCTTTTAACCAATCTGCTTTCGCCTGCGCTGGAAGTGGCCGACGGTGCGCGCGTGATTAACGTATCGTCGGGCGGTCAGTATCTTGCGGATCTGGACGTAAACGATTTGCAATTCGCGCAGGGCCAATTCGATGGAACGAAGGCCTATGCGGCCACGAAGCGCGCCGAGCTCCTGTTGACGCTGATCTGGTCTGATTGGTATCGCGAGCGGGGCGTGCTGGTCTTCGGCATGCATCCCGGCTGGGCCGATACGCCGGCCGTGCAGACTTCGCTGCCGACCTTCCGGGCGATTATGCAGCTCACGCTGCGCACGCCGGCCGAGGGCGCGGATACGATCGTATGGTTGTGCGCGAATCCGAAACTCGGTGCCGCAGAGAGCGGCGGTTTCTTTTTCGATCGTCGAGCACGGCCGATCATACGCGTCGAAAAAACGCGGAATTCTCCCGAAGAGGTCGCGTCGCTCTGGCGGCAATGCGCTGAGCTTACGAACTATGAGGGCCCAATCAAACCCGACGCGGAGGCCTTCGAGCGCGCCGCGTCGCGCGAGTAGTATTAAGCGCGCCGCGTCGCGCGAGTAGTATTAAGCGCGCCGCGTCGCGCGAGTAGTATTAAGCGCGCCGCGTCGCGCGAGTAGTATTAAGCGCGCCGCGTCGCGCGAGTAGTATTAAGCGCGCCGCGTCGTGCGAGTAATATTGAACGCGCCGCCAGCAGTGAGTGAGCCCGGGTATCGCGCAGAGCATCGCCACCAGAGAATTTAGAAACGCGCCGACCGCGCCGTTCGAACAGGGCACGCGCCAATCTAAGCTGTTATTTCAGCTCGGCGGCGAAGGCGTTCATTGACCGGGCCAGATCAAAGTCCGATTGGCTGATACCGCCCGCGTCATGAGTCGTTAAATCTACGATGACTTTGTTGTAAACGTTGAACCATTCAGGGTGGTGGTTTAGTTCCTCGGCTTTTTCCGCGCAGCGGGTCATGAAGGCGAAAGCTGTTTTGAAATCGGCGAAACGAAATTCGCGGTGCAGCTTTTCGTTTTCAATCCTCCAGTCCGGCAGATCTTGCAGGGCCGCGGCCAGAGCCTGCGGATCGAGTTTTTGTATGCTCATTAGCTGATTCTCCGATTCCGTATTATTGATGGGTAACGACCAGCGTGCCGTACACGGCCTGATTCGAACCCGCCGTCAGGTGCAGGACGCCGTAGTCGCGAAAGGCGTCGACCAGGGGCATGACGTCGCGATTGATCGTTTTGATCGAATAGTCCGGATTGCGTGTCGCGCCGAATTGAAACAGAGCGCGCAGAGCCAGGCGCGCCTCGTTTAGATTGACGATGATCTGGATGGGATCGTCGGCATGCTCGCCCAGCGTTTTATAGCTCGACTGATCGCTATTCGCCGGGCGGGTTCCCAGGCTCGCGCTGATCGTCGCGGTCAAATCCGGCGTGCGCGTTGCGAGCACTCCGGGTTTTTGTCCGGCCACGCTGAGCGCCGCCGCCGAGACTTCGTAGTGTCGCCCTTTGCGACCGGTGCGGGTATAGCTTATATTCTGAAACTGAAGCGCTTCGTTTTGATTCGGCTGCCCGAAGACCGCCGCGCCGTACTCTAATAGCGATGTAGCTTTCGCGTCGGGCAGTGCGACGAGGCCGTGGGGATAGAGGCTGCGGCCGTCGGCGGCAAAGCCGCGCCAGATGAGCGAAAAGCCGTCGCGTTCTTGTTCGGGCAGGGTGAGTTTCAATTTCGCCGCGCTGGCGAAATCCTCGAAGCGATTCGCGAAAGCACCGGACGGTCCGCTGACATCTTCGAAGTATTCAAGTAAACTCGCGGGCGTATCGCGGCTCGTTATGAACTGGGCCAGAGAATCCCGCGGGGCCAGCCGCGCGAAATCACGGGCGGGGAAGGCGCGGTCCTTTTTGGATTCATTGCCTGCCCGGGCCGAGGCGAATCGGGCTGCGCCTGCCGGAAACAGATCGAAGCGGAGCGCCACGTCTCCCGGAGCACGAGCGGCATCCTCTGATTTACGCAGCACTGCGATCAATCCCCGGTCGCCGCCGATCGTAGCCGCGGCCACGCCCCAGCTCTCAGCCAGCGCGGCTCCGTATACCAACAGGCCCGCGTCTTGTTTTTTCAGGCGCTCCCGGGCCGCGGGCATGCCTGCCAGAGTTCCCAGAGATTTCGCATCCGCGTTGCCTGCGAGCAGCAGAGATTCTTCGAGTCGTTCCAGTGAATCAGAGAGAAAGAAGACGTCGCCGAGCAGCAGCATAAAGACGCTTCGTGATCCGTACTCGATGCGGGTCAGCTTTAAGTTGGAAAGTTCAGTGGGGCGTTCCAGCAGGACCGGCGCCGCTTCTTCCTGGTTGATGATTTCGGTTTCGCCCTCTTGATCGGCAGTCTCTTCGCTGGCGGGAGCGGCATCTTTAACGCGATCGAAATCGGCTTCGTTCGGCAGCTCAATCGTCTTGCCCTTGAGGGCTTCGAGCAGACGGATTCCCATCCGGGACTTCAGATCGGTGCGCGCGATCAGTACAAAGGCCTGCTCCGGAAACCAGGCGAAACCCAGCGGCCGGTCGAGGCTGTCGATGATGTCGGTCGGAGCGAGGCCCGTTTTTAATTCGAGTAGATACGAAAGATCGTTGTAAGCTTGCAATTGCGGCGCCGCGCGCAAGTTCTGGTAGGCTGGCAGCTTCGCGAGACGGCTCGCCGCGGCCGACGCCTCCCAGTCCTTGAGTGTCCGGGCGGGATTGCGCACTTCGGCGAAGAAGATCGCTTCCCGGGAAACCATCTGGGCCGTGTCTTCAATCGCCTCGTCGAGCAGATATTCTCGACCGAGAGCGTAGGCCGATACGCCGATCAGCAGGATCAGCCCGACCGCGGCACTCCCGACGAGCAGGAGACGGCGCTGTGGATCGGTCCACAGGGTCTGTAGGAATGAGGTCGTCATAAATTGTTCCGGTTGATTTGCACTTTGCAGGCGGATAACGTAAAGCATATTCTGCGGACTCTGATTGGAGCCTGGCTTTGCGTCAGTGCGAGCGTGACGGGAGCCTGTGATTTTCGTCTGGGATCCTCGGGCGATACGTCAATCGAGCTGGAAACGCGTAGCTTCGCCGCCAACGGAGTTGCCGGGGGCGTTTTACGATTTGCGACGAACTTCCCGGCCGAAACTGCGCTGGTGGTTCTCGGACCTCTGGGGGATGCGCAGGCGGTCGAAATCTTGAAGCGCGAGCAAAACGCTTCGGGCCAGAGCAGCATTCACTTTCGCAGCGCCGGTCCGCCGGGACGGGCGGTCTTTTTTACGAATCACGGGGCCGTGGTAGTATTGAATTTCGCAGGCGCCGGTCGGATGGATTCCGACGGCGATGGTTTTCCTGACGCCGTTGAGCTGACGGCGGCGGCCGATCGCTCCGCCTTTCGCGCCTGGTTCCTCCGCATCGCCGATTCGCAGTACCTGAGAACTTCGCATGCCTGGAATCGCGGAGAACGGGACTGCTCCGGTCTGATTCGTTTCGCTTACCGCGAAGCCTTAAAAAAACACGACGCCCGCTGGCAGCGAAGGTCGGGAGTGGTGCTCGATAAAAATTTGCCGGACGTGCGTCGCTATCACTATCCCGCTGTGCCCGTATTGGGAGAGCGCATCTTTCGAGTGGCGACAGGCCGGAGTCCGATCGAAGCGAATTTCGCGGACTTCGCAAGCGCCGAATTCCTGGCCCGACTGAATGCACGGCGCATCGGTCGCGATCCCGGGGCGGCGCTTCCGGGAGATCTGCTCTTTTTCTGGAATCCCGACGATAGCGAAATGCCCTTCCATTCTATGATCGTCGCGGAAAACGATCCGCGCAACGGAGCGGTGATTCTATATCATACCGGCGGCGAGGCCGGTATCAAACGCGTGCCGATCGCCTATTTACTCGAATCGGAGGATGTCCGCTGGCGTCCGACTGTCGGTAACGATCGCTTTTTGGGCGTGTATCGCTTTCACATTCTGGACTGAGACGCACGACTCAGGGATCCAGGCGCGAAGCCTGAGGCCGCGGCCGCAGATTCGGCGCGCTGTTGCGTTCCCAGAAAACGCTGTCGGCGTATCCCTGGATATTCGCATTCGCGTCGGCGAGTTCGAGTCTGCGCAGCGCGTACAAGCAGTATTCCTCTTCTAATTCGATCATCTGAAATTCGCGGCCGAGCTTTCGGGCGACGACGCCGGTGGTTCCGGAACCCGCGAAGGGATCGAGCACGCGATCGCCGGGTTGGCTGCTGGCCAGAAGAATCTTTGCGAGCAGCTTCTCCGGCTTTTGAGTTGGATGCGGCGTATTTTCGGACATAGACCAGAACGGCACGGTAATGTCGGTCCATAGATTAGAAGAATTCGTCAGGCGAAATTTGCCGTCGTCTTCGTCGTCCCAGTCGCGGGCTTTGCCGTTGAGACGATAGGGCGCGATGACGCGTCGCTTGAGTTTGACCGCCTCGGAGTTGAAATAGTAATTTTTGGAAACCGTGCAAAACCAGATGTCTTCGCTGCTGTTTTTCCAGTCGTTGCGCGCGCCGCGGCCTTTTTCGCGTTCGAAGGTAATACGATTGCGCACGGTAAAATATTTTTCGCACACCTGATGGATCGCGGACGAAGATCGCCAGTCGCCGCAAATATAAACTGAGGCTTCGCGCTTGAGCGCGGGATAGATGCGAGGCAGCCAGGACTCCAGCCAATCCGCGTATTCATCGAGGGAGCGCTGGCGAAAGACGTTGCGATTGAACTGCTTCGTTAAATTGTACGGGGGATCCACGAAGAGCAAATCAATCGAATCCGGCGCGATCAGTTCGGCGCACTCGAAGAAGTCGCCCTGGATGATTGAGTCCGGCGGGAGAGGATGTGCTCGTGGGTCCGACGCGGTCAGAATGAATGGAGCGAGGCGCGCGCGGTCTTCCGCACTCAGCTGCAGCGTCTGATTGCGAGGGGAACGCTGCTGCTTCGCGCCATTTTCGGAACGAACGGCTGAAGGACGCGGTCCGTCGATCGGCATCGCTTCGTCGTCGGTTGGATTTGAGAAAGTCTCGGACATACTTATGGATTGAAACTTCGCTGCGCGCTGGCCTGAATGCAGGCCGGGTGTTGCGCCATTGCCTTCGATAGCGCGAGAAAATCGCCGGGCGTCGCGTCGGATTGGTCGAAATACAAGATATGGTTTCGCGGTATAGTTTCCGAATCGCTTCGGTCTGCTCTTATCTTCGGGCGCTTTTAGCGGCGCCCCTCGTGTTTTTCTCGCTGGCGATGTGCCAGATGCTGCCGGGTCAGCGCAAACCTCCGCTCATGCCCTGGGAAGTTCAAATGCATCCCATCGAAACCAACTGGGCGAAGTATGATGAATCCGTACCGATTGTAATCGCCAGCGTCGCGGAAGATATGCCCGTGAGTCATACCATCCCCGGCTTACTCGCGCCCGGGGACCAGGGCTCCCAGTCCAGCGGCGCCGCCTGGGCGGTCGGCTATGCCGCCTTCAGTCATGCTCAGCGACACAGGCGGGGGCAGGCGGACTATATTTGTTCGCCCGCTGCGATTTTCAATCGCCTGAATCGCGGTCGCAACCAGGCGGTCAGCATTCTGGCGACTCTGCAATTGCTGGAGCAATCCGGCTGCCCCCACGAGAAGTACATGCCTTATCGCGAGAATGATTATGTCTACCAGCCCGGTCGTCTGGCTCTGGAAGACGCGGAGCGTTATCGTGTGTCCGGGTACGGTCGCGTAGACTACCAGGATCTGGAGCAGGTCAAAGCGCACATCTATCAGGGCTCGGTGGTGATTTTGCGTTTGCGCATCAGCGAAAACTTTGTCAACCATCGCGGGCGTGAGTGGCGCGTACCCGCCGGTCAGGAAGTCGGTTCGCAGACGCTGGCGATCGTCGGCTATGACGAAGCGCGCGGCGTATTCATATTACAAAATTCAGCGGGCGGCGAATGGGGCGAATATGGTCGAACGGCGATCCCCTATCATTGGTTTATTCGCCTCGCCGAAAAAGCCTATATCCTCTGGTGAACGCGCCATCCAAAGCGTACAAACTTGACCGGGCGGCTTCGATCCTAAACCGTGTCCTACCTTAACCGCGATCCGGTAGGTTTCAGCGTTTCGCGTGAACAGTGTTCGCGTCTTACAACGAGCCGGATCATATGCGGAATTGTGAAATCAGGAGAACACTGATTTGAACCTTGGAATTCCAAAAGAAATAGTAGAAGGCGAAACTCGCGTTGCGATCGTTCCTGAGAGCGTTGGCAAATTGACCGGCAAGCTCGGTCATACTGTTAGAATTGAAAGTGGGGCTGGCCTGGCTTCCGGTTTTTCGGACGCCGAATATGAAAAAGAAGGCGCAGAAGTTGTAAAAGACGCGGCGAGTCTGTACAGCCAGAGCGACGTGATTCTAAAAGTGCAGCGCCCGATCGATCATCCCGGACTGGGCAAACACGAACTCGACGCCATGAAGCAGGGCGCGATGTATATCGGTTTCTTTCAGCCTTTGAATCATCCGGAGCTCGCGCAGCAGGCGGCGAAGACCGGCGTCAACGTGATCGCCATGGACCAGGTCCCGCGCATTACCAAAGCGCAGCGCATGGACGTGCTGAGTTCGCAAACGAACCTGGCGGGTTACAAAGCCACGTTGATCGCGGCGGAGTCTTTGAAGAAAATTTTTCCGCTGATGATGACCGCGGCAGGCACGATCTCGCCGGCCAAAGTCATTATTCTGGGCGCGGGTGTCGCGGGTCTGCAGGCGATTGCCACCGCGAAACGTCTCGGCGCGGTCGTGGAAGTCTCTGACGTGCGCCCCGCTGTAAAAGAACAAGTCCTCAGTCTCGGCGGTCGTTATATCGAGCCCCCGGAAGAAGAGAAGACCGAAGGCGAAGAATCAATGGAAGATAAAGGCGGCTATGCGAAGCAGGCCTCCGAAGATTTCATTCGTCGCCAGCAGGAGATTCTAACCGAACATCTGAAAGACGCGGACGCGGTGATTACGACCGCCAACGTTCCGGGTCGCAAAGCGCCGCTGCTGATTACCGATGCGATGCTCGAAGTCATGCAGCCCGGCGCTGTGATCGTCGACATGGCTGCGGAGTCCGGCGGCAACTGTTCGGTGACCAAAGCGAACGAGACCGTGGTTGTAAACGGCGTATCCGTCATCGGCGTAACGAATTTGCCGGCGCGCGTTCCCTATCACGCGAGCCAGCTGTATTCGCGCAATATTCTGAGTTTGATCGAATACCTGACGAAGGAAGCCGTCATCGAGTTGGATCTCGAAGACGAAATCGTGCAGGGCGCTTTGATCACCAACGGCGGCGAAGTCATTCATGAGCCGACCAAAAAACTCCTCGGCTGAAAGGCGCGAGCGATATAATACAGGAGAACGAACGATATGGATTTTATTGTAGCACTCAGCATCTTCGTGCTGGCCGTCTTTCTGGGAATCGAACTGATCAGCAAGGTTCCGCCGACGCTGCACACTCCTCTAATGTCCGGCGCGAACGCGATTTCGGGCATTACCATGGTCGGTGCAATCTTGAGCGCTGGCGGCGATGACGCCGGCCTGATTCAGTTCCTCGGTTACGATTGGGGCGTAAGCTCCATCCTCGGCTTTCTCGCGCTGGTTTTCGCGACGATCAACGTCGTCGGCGGATTCCTGGTGACCGACCGCATGCACCGCATGTTTATCAAGAAATAAGGCGGTTTCGAATTACATGAATTTTGAAACGACAAAAGTAATTACAGACATCGCGTACTTAATATCCGCGGTTTTGTTTATCGTGGGCATCAAACGCCTGGGCAAAGTGCGGACGGCGCGCCAGGGCAATTTCCTGGCGGCTCTCGGTATGTTTCTCGCGGTGGTTGTCACTCTCGCGAACAATCAGGTCATCACCTTCGAACTGATCATCGCCGGCATTCTGATCGGCGCTCTTATCGGCGTGGTCATGGCCTTCAAAGTCGAAATGACCGGCATGCCCCAGATGGTCGCCATCTTTAACGGCTTCGGCGGCGCGGCTTCCGTTCTGATTTCGAGCGCCGAGTTCATCAAGAGCCCGGTGCATGAAGTGCAAACCGCGGCAACGATCTTCCTGAGCGTTCTGATCGGCGGCGTAACTTTTACCGGTTCCTTGATCGCCTTTGGGAAATTGCAGGGACTGGTCACGGAAAAGGCTGTGATGTTCCCGCTGCAGCATGCGCTGAACGCATTCCTGATTCTGGTATCGATCGGTCTGGGCGTGTTGCTCAGCGTCGACAGTTTCACGCTGACGAATATCTTTCAGTCGCTGGGCATGGCGGCGCCGGAAGCCAATGCAATCCTGTGGGTCACCGTCGGTCTGGCGCTCTTCATGGGCATCTTGCTGGTAATTCCGATCGGCGGGGCGGACATGCCCGTCGTGATTTCGCTGCTGAACTCGTACTCGGGCATCGCGGCGTCTACGACCGGATTCGTACTCGGCAACAAAGTCTTGATCATCACGGGCGCGCTCGTCGGCGCTTCGGGAATTATTCTTACGCAGATTATGTGCGTGAGCATGAATCGCTCGCTATTGAACGTGCTCCTGGGCGGCTTCGGCAACGTGGCCGGCGGCGAAAGCTCCGGCGACGGCAAAGAGATCGTCTACAAACAGGTCGGCGTCGAAGAGACGGCGATGATGTTCGACTCGGCTTCGTCTGTGATCATCGTTCCGGGCTACGGTATGGCCGTCGCTCAGGCGCAGCACGTAGTGCGGGAACTCTCCGATCTACTGAACGCCCGCGGCACGACCGTGCGCTACGCGATTCACCCGGTCGCGGGTCGAATGCCCGGTCATATGAACGTGCTGTTGGCCGAAGCGAACGTCGACTACGAACAGCTCAAAGAGATGGACGAAATCAACGACGACTTTTCGAACACGGATATCGCGTTGATCATCGGTGCGAACGACGTGACGAATCCCGCGGCGCGCCACGACAAGAACAGCCCGATTTACGGCATGCCGATTCTGAACTGCGATAAAGCGCGGACATCGATCGTGATCAAGCGCAGTCTGCGTCCCGGCTACGCGGGCGTCGACAACGAGTTGTACGGCTACGATAACTGCCTGATGTATCTGGGCGATGCGAAAGACGCGATCAGCAAACTGATCACGGAGATCAAAGCGAACGCCTGATCCGCGATTTTTAGTCGCGGCGAATTTCCACTCTGTTCGCTGCAAAACCCGGCCGGCCCAATCGAAAGATTGCGTCGCCGGGTTTTTTTTTGTGTTCGCCGGCGCTTCGCGGTAGCCCGATTCGGAGATCCCGGCTAAGTTAGATTCAGAATGGCAGCCCTCGACGAACAGGAAATGCAGCGCTACGATCGCCAGCTGCGCCTGCCGGATTTCGGATTACAGGGCCAGGCGCGCCTGAAGAATTCCTCGATATTAATTGTGGGTCTGGGCGGGCTTGGAACGCCGGCGGCGCAGTATCTCGCAGCGGCGGGGGTGGGCCGTCTTGGACTGGTGGATGACGATCGCGTTGAGCTGCACAATCTCCAGCGGCAAATCCTGTATACAAACGAGGACATCGGCGCGCCGAAAGTCGAGTGTGCCGCTGCGCGCCTGCGGCAGATGAATCCCGGCGTGGAAATCGAAACGCATCAGCTGCGAATCGATGCGGCGAACGCGGGGGCTTTGATGGATCAGTATAGCCTGGTGCTCGATGGAACGGATCATATTGGCACGCGGCAGATTTTGAATCGTCTGTGCGTGGAGCGCCGGAAGGCTTTGATCTATGGCGCACTGTTCCAATTCGAAGGTGTCGCTTCAGTCTTCTGCGGTCCGTCGGAGGACGTGCCGTGTTATGCGTGTCTGCACGGCAGCAGCGAGCCCGCATCTGGCGTCGTCGCGGACTGCAACGATGCGGGCGTGCTGGGCGTGCTCCCGGGAATCATCGGCACGCTCCAGGCGACGGAGGCGATCAAGCTGCTGGCACAAACCGGGCGCACGCTCGCCGGTCGTCTGTTGCAATACGACGCGTTGAATTTGAAATTCCGAGAGTGGTCGATTCGCAGGGATCCGGAATGCGCGGTCTGCGGGGCGGGCGCCAGACGCTCGGCGATGAAAGCCGATGCTTCAGGCAGTGCGTCGAAATCCGCGAACGCTTCCGCGCAGTCTGCAGAAAGGACTGCGCCCGGTCCAGCGCGCGAAGCGTCGGAGCCGATGCAAGCAGGCCGGGAGATTCGGGAGATCAGCGTCGGTGAACTCCAGCGTCGCCTGAACGAAGAACCGGATCGACTGCGCTTTCGCGTGCTCGATGTGCGCGAGCCGCATGAATTAGAAGTCAGCGCCCTGCCGGCAGCCGACATCGTGCTGATTCCCGTGGGCCAGCTCGCGGATCGGCTGGGCGAATTGGATCGGGACATCGAGTACGCCGTCTTATGCAAGGCCGGCGGTCGGAGCAAGCGTGCCAGCGAAATTCTGGCGGCTGCGGGCTTCGCGCATATTTCGAACGTTACGGGCGGGATCAATGCCTGGGCGCGGGAAATCGATCCGGAGCTGCCGGAGTATTGAGATCGAACCGAATTAGAGATCGATATAAGTATCCACGCCTTCCAGAAACAAACGAAACTGGAGCTCGATCGCCTCTTTGATCCCAAAGGCGGCGATGCCCGTCAGCACGTTGAATCGCACCAGCATCCAGCCGATCCCGTCCCAGGGTCCCAGGCTGAGAAAATATCCGAGCTCCGGATAGGTATACGACTGCAATTTTTCGCCGCTTTGCAGGCGTTTGATATTCTCGGCGATCAGCCGTCCCTTGCGAACCGCGGCCTGGGCGGCCGGCGCGTTCATGCCCGGGGCGTCATAGTGCACGCAGTCTCCGGCGGCCAGCACGTTCGAGAGCACGTTCCCGGCCACTTCCAGCTGGCCATGTCGGTTGGCGCGCATGGCGAAGGGCCGCGCGGATATGCCTGGAAAGAGCAGGGTCATGTCCGAGTCGAGTCGGACTTCGGAATCGTCAGCAGTGTTTTCACCAATCAGGACTGAGTCCTCCTGCCTGCGAAAGCGCAGCCCCGGATAGTACTCAATTTTTCGTTCGCGCATGCGCCGCGCGACGTAGCCATGAAAGCCCGACGAGAGCGAAGCCATGATTTTTTTTTCAAGATCCACCAGGCGCAGTAAGTACGGCCGACCGGTTTTCTTTAAGTGATCGTCCAGCTCGAAAAGAAACTGGATGCCGGTCGCCCCGCCGCCCACGATCGAAATCGGCATCGGCCGGACATCGCCTGCCTCGTCGCCCGGGCGATGGGCCAGAGCCTCTGCCAGGATTTTATCGAAACTGTTCTCTTTCAGATAGTCCAGGGTGAATACGCGTGCGCCGATCAGGGCCGGCTCGGTGTCGTTTTCAATGGGAATCGATCCCGCGCCGGTGCACAGGCACAGATAGTCGAATTCGATGCGTCCATCAGTCGTGGGCATGGAGCCGGCGTCGACCCACAGGGGAAGCATGCTGCGATCAAAATCCAGGCGTTCTTGGCGAAAGCGAAAATTGTAGCGCGAAGACAAAGATTGATAATCGATACGAAGCTTTGAAAGGGGCGTGTGGACCGTGCGATGCAGTTGGATCGAGCTGAGGTAGGAATCCGAGGCGTCGATCAGCGTGACATCGAATGCGTCCTTCTCTCGTCCCAGCAAAATCGCGGCCGAGAGCCCGGCGTAGCCGCCTCCGAGGATGAGAACGCGGGCCGGCTGCGAGTTCTGTGGAGTACTTTGTTCGGCGTTCGAATTCAAGACGGCATTTCGACAGGCCGGGGGCATTTGTCATCGCTTTCCCGGAAATACTGGTTGACCCGAACCGGTGCAGCCGGGAGCAAAAATTCGATGAGAAGAAAACTGGAAAGAACGCTGGGTCGCTTCGCGATCGAAAACCTCACGGTATATTTGACCGTATTGATCGCGGCGGTTTCAACCTACGCTCAGTTCCTGGATCCGAGCTTCGGCCGGCTCAGCTATGAAGGCCTGTTCGTGCGCGGGGAATTCTGGCAGCTGTTCCTCTTTCCCTTCAGCTTCGCCGCGAACAGCCCCACGATGGGCGGTGTCTTCTGGCTGCTGCTGATGATCTACATCTTCTGGTTATTCTCTTCGCAGCTGGAAGCGGAGATCGGCACGGTCGCGTTCAATGCCTACGCTTTCTTCGCGATCTTGATGATTGTGGTCGGGCACTTGCTCGGCGACTATCTCTTTGGCGCGAATGTCAATCCATACTTCCTGGATCTTGTGATTCTCGCCGCGGTGTGCTATCTGAATCCGAATCAGGTGATCATGCTGTACTTCTTTATTCCAGTTAAAATGAAATGGCTCGCGGTTTTGATCTTCGGTGTGATGGGCGTCTTCGCCGTGATCAATATCAGTCGGACCGGATCGCTCTTACCGCTCTGGGAACCGCTCTTTGGCATGGCCGCGTGGTTCGCATTTTATGGACCGGAAGCCTTTCGGCGCATGCTCCGGCAGGGCGGACGAAATGTGCGCAAAGCTTCCTACGAAGCGATGAGTGCGGGCGTCACCGTGCATCGCTGTGTCGTATGCGGCTTAACCGAGCGCGACGATCCGCGCATGGACTTTCGTTTTTGCGTGGACTGCGCGGATCATGAGTACTGCAGCGAGCATCTTCACAAGCACGAACACATCCGCGAGTGAGTCGCAAAAGCTTCGCGGACCATCGCGCGATTGTCGCGCCCGGTCCTCGGCCCCCGGGCCGCGCTCAGCCTACTTCACTTTCCAGAGTTCGATCAAGCGCTCCAGGTCTTCCAGACTGGCATAGTTTATTGAAATTTTACCGGCGCCGGTTTTCTTGTGGGTGATCTGCACGCGGGTCGTGAACTTCGTGCGCAGACGATCTTCGAGATGTTTGATATTCGGATCGCGCGATTTGCCTGCGCTCGCTTTCTTCGCGGCGGGGCCGTCGGTGATCCGCGAAATTTCTTCTTCGACTTTGCGGGCGGTCCAACCCTCCCGGGCGATCTTCACGGCCAGTTGTCCCAGGAGTTTGCGATCGCCGATGCCCAGCAGCGGACGCGCCTGGCCGGGAGACAACATGCGCTTCTCGACTAAGTCGAGCACCTCGACCGGAAGCTTCAGCAGGCGAATCAAATTCGTAATCGTGGTGCGGTCTTTGCCGACGCGCTCGGCGAGATCGCTGGCTTTGCGGCCGGTTTCGCTCATCCAGTATTCGTAGGCGCGGGCCTCTTCGACCGGACCGAGCTCTTCGCGCTGGATGTTTTCGATGATGCCCATCTCCAGGGCCTGCACGTCGTTGACCTGCTTGATGACGGCGGGAATCTTTTTGAAGCCCGCTTTGCCGGCCGCGCGAAATCGACGCTCGCCGGAGATCAACTGATAGTGTTCGTCGACTTTGCGTACGACGACCGGCTCGATCAACCCGACTGTGTGCAGGGTTTTCGCGAGCTCTTTGATGTCGGCTTCGTTGAAGTGTTTGCGCGGCTGTTTCGGATTCGGGCGAATCTGATTCAGCGGAATCTCCTGATAGTTCGGATTGTCGCGCACCACGGCTTTGCCGCCGGAGGTTTCCGCGCCGGGAAGTAAATTGGAAAGGCCGCGGCCCAGTGTTCGTTTAGCCACGTTCGGCCACCTCTTTTGCGAGTTCTTCATAAGCCCGGGCCCCGGTAGAATCTGGGGCATACTCTCCAATGAATTTACCAAAGGATGGTGCTTCGGAGAGCTTAACGTTCCGCGGAATTATTGTATTGTATACGCGATCGGGAAAGTGCTCGCGCACGTCTTCGACCACCTGATTCGCCAGGCTGGTGCGCTGATCGAACATCGTCAGGACGACGCCGTCGAGGATCAACTCGGGGTTCAGAGAATTCTGCACGAGCTGGATCACCTTCATGAGCTGGGTCAAACCCTCGAGCGCGTAGTACTCCGTCTGTAAAGTAACCATCACCCGATTCGCGGCGCACAGCGCGTTGAGCGTCAGGATGCCGAGGTTTGGCGGGCAATCGATGAGGATGATATCGAATTCATGGCTCAATTGAGTCAGGGCGTCGCGCAATATGTATTCTTTGCTTTCGGTCTGCAGCATATCGACTTCCACGCCGGAGAGCTGCACGTTTGCCGGGAGCACAGTCAGGCCGTCGTACTGAGTCGGCAGGAGCGCTTCGGCCGCGGAGATTTCGTCGATCAGAACTTCATATATAGTTTTGTCGAGGGCGTGGATGTCTACGCCGAGGCCCGAACTGGCGTTGCCCTGAGGATCGATATCGATCAAGAGGATCTTATGTCCCATGCGTGCCAGGTAGGCGCCGAGATTGACCGCGGTCGTCGTTTTGCCGACGCCGCCTTTTTGATTCGCCAGTGCGATAATTTTTTGATTCATGTGCTGGGCTTCCGGATTGGTTTCCAATCAGGGATGGAATCCTTAATGTCTTTCCATTTGCGGGGGTACCCCTTCTGACTGGAGCGCATCTTCTTCAAGACAATAATCTGGCGGGTACCGAGAAAACTGAGCTCGGGAATGGCCACTGTTTCACGTGAAACATAACCGAGTTTGTCGAGATAGATATTCACCTTTTCGTCAGGCAGCGCATCCTTCGGCGACCAGAGGATCATTACATCTCCGGGCTTTTGTAAATGTCCCAGGAGTTCCACGATCGCCGGAAAAGGAATCAGTGCGCGGCTAACAATCAGCGGATAGTTTGCGGTGTACTCTTCGGCGCGGCGATACTGAAATTTGAAGCGCGTGGAGTGATCTTCTGGAAAATGTTCGGCGGCGTAATCGGCTACGCGCTTCAAGCGACGCTGACTGCTGTCGAGGAAGGTGACCCGGGGCATGTCGGTGCGAGCTGCGAATAAGAATCCAGGCAGGCCCGGCCCGCTGCCGGCATCGAGAATCGATGTTTCACGTGAAACACGGTGTCCCGTCGCGACATAATACTCCTCGCAAGCTGCCGAAGCGAAGATCAGGGATTCATAAAGATGCCGCTCGAAGATGCGCTCCGTATCGGACTTCGAGAAAAAGCCGCCGATTTCGTTTTCGTCTTTCAGGAAGCGATAGTAGTCCCAGATCATTTTGGTATCGTAATCCTGCTCCAGAGACTTCGGCAGGTTCAGCCCCCGCTTCTGAATTTCGGCGCTCAATTCGTTCGACATGGTTCCGGAACGATGCCGGAGAATTGAGCGAAAAAGCATTCACTTATTTTTTTAGAATCCGATCTTATCAGTGAACTCGTCTGAGAAAAGATCATGAATCGAAACCTGAAATCACTCCGCCTTTTAATCTGCACCGCCGCATTGTTATTCGCCGGATCCCTCTGGGCCTTCCAGCCAGTCCGCTGGTCGCCAATGGATACCTATGTTCTGAAGCCCCTGCCCGGGGGACCGAAGTCCGTGCAGGTGCTTTCGCCGACTGGAAAGGTCCTCAGCAGCGCGAGCTTCGCCTACAATGGAGAGGGTCGCCTGGTCGAAGAGCGCTTCCAAAATGCGGAGGGGCAGAGCGCCGGTCGCAACGTTTATAAGTACGTAGACGGACTGCTGAAAGAGGAGCAACTGATCGACCCTTCGGGAAAGATCATCTCCCGCACGAAGTTTATCTATAAAAAAGAAGTCCTCGTTGCCCTCGAACAATTCGATCGCGACCACAGGCTCATCAGCCGTCAGGACTATGCTTATCGGGACGGGTTGATCATTCGCGGTGTCGAAACCACGGGCGGCCAGAAGGATCAGTTCCAGTTGGAATATCGCGACCAGAAACCGACCACCCTGACTGTCAAAAGCAGCGAGCACGGTCGACTGAATCTGATCACCTATCGCTATGACGAGGAAGGTCGAGTCAAACAGCGCGTGCGTGAAGCCTTCGGCAACCTGAGTCGCTGCGATTATGTATACGATGCGCAGGGTCGCATCGAAGCCTACGCGTATTACAACCGCATCAACGGTCGGTGGGAACGAGAGAAGAAACTGAAGTTCAGCTACTGACTTAGATCAGGGCGCCGCGCCCTGAATCAAGCGGCGAAGAACTTTAGCGCGATGCAGTGATCTCGCCGTGCGAAGCCTCAGGCGCGTTCGGGCAAACCCAGAAAATTTCCGATCATTTGCATGCCGGCTTCGGTTGCAAATGACTCGGGATGAAACTGAATCCCTTCCAACTGCGGATATTCCAGATGGCGCAGTCCCATGATTTCCCGTTCGGCCGGGTCGGTCTCGTCGACCGTCTCGGCTGTGATTTCAAAACAGTCGGGCAGCGACGCGCGCTCCACAATCAAACTGTGGTAGCGCATGACGCTCAGGCGATCCGGCAATCCCGCAAAGACACCACGGCCGTCGTTCCAGACCGGCGAAGTCTTTCCATGCATCGGCACTTTTGCGCGCAGAATCTTTCCGCCGTATACGTGCGCCAGCCCCTGCATTCCGAGACACACCCCCAGAACCGGCAGCTCCTTCGCGGGACCCTGCAAGACTTCGGAGCAAACTCCGAAATACGCCGGGTCGGCGGGCTCGCCCGGCCCGGGCGATAGGATAATGCGTTCATAGCCCGCGCGTGCGATTTCCGCGACTGTAATCTCATCGTTGCGTTTCACGTGGAGCGCGAAAGCCTCGCCGGAATCTTCTAAGATTTCGCCGGCGTACTGGTAGAGATTGAACGTAAAGGAATCGTAGTTATCGATGATCAGGACTTTCATGATGGTTTCTCGAATGTGGATGCCCGGGCGGCGTTGATGGATCGCGCGGCGTTAGAATCTTAAAGCGTTAAGACGCCGGGTCCCCGTCCGCTGCAAACTGCAGCAGGGTCTTTTTCATACCGGCCAGCTTGCGCTGAATTTCCTGGTACTCGCCTTCGGGCGTAGAATCGAAAACGATGCCGGCCGCCGCCCGGACTGTCGCGCGATTCCCGCTTAGAAAGAGGCTGCGAATTGGAATGGCAAAGGTCGACTCGCCGTTCCATCCGAAGTGTCCGACCGCGCCGCCGTATGGGCCGCGGGGGGAATCTTCGACTCGCTCGATGATTTTCATCGACTCGATTTTGGGAGCGCCCGAAAGGGTTCCGGCGGGATAGACGCTCTTGAGTCCGCTGAACATGTCGCAGTCTTTGCGAATGATGCCGACGACTTCGCTGGAGATGTGTTGCACGTGGCTGAATTTCTTCGCGTCCATGAGCCGTCGCACTTTCACCGTTCCAAAGCGCGCCACGCGACCCAGGTCGTTGCGGTGCAGGTCCACGAGCATATTGTGTTCGGCGATTTCTTTGGGATCGTTGAGCAGTTCCCGTGCGAGCAGAATATCTTCTTCAGCGTTGGCTCCGCGCTTCGTTGTGCCGGCGAGCGGATACGTTTCCATTTCCCCCTGGCGCAGGCGAAAGATCAGCTCGGGACTCGCGCCGATTTGCAGGCGATCTTCGAATTTCAAATAGAACATATGCGGCGACGGATTCACTTCCCGCAGCGCCTGGTATACGGCCATCGGATGGCCCGTAAATTCGTAGTCCTCGTATAGACCAATTTGACACTGGAAGGTATTGCCCTTGCGAATTTCTTCGATCGTCTCGGCGACCATGGCATGGTACTGTTCTTCGGTGCGACTCTGACCGAGAGGTCGCACGCTGAGGTCTGCATGTCCGGGCGGGGGCGCGGCAAGCCAGGCGCGCACGCGTTCGCTGCGATCCGCGTCGAAGAATACGTAAAAGACTTCGCCGGTCATCTTATCCAAGACCAGGCCGTCGGTGTATACGCCGAAGCGAAAGGGATCAAAATCGGCGTGGGGCTTCAGGGCCAGAACCGGTTCGAAAAAATTCATGGCCTCGTAGTTCAGGTAGCCCACCAGACCGCCGGAGTAGTTGCGGGAAATAATATTCTGAGGCATCCACTGCGCGAGAGTATCGTACGGATTCTCGCTCGCGATTTCGATCTGATCGCCGACGCGCGGTTTCCATACGAGACGGCCAGGCAGCCCGCGCACAATCGCATCGGGATCGAAACCAATCACAGAGTAGCGGGAGTCGCTGTCGCCTTCGCCCAGGGACTCCAGGAAGAAGCAGTTTTCGCATTCCGTTTCGATCGTCTGAAACAGGCGAAAAAAATCAATGCCTGATTCGAGTTTAACATAAACCGGTTTGCGGGGCAGATTTAAATCCGGGAGTTGTGAAGCGGATACAGTCATGGTACCGGTTCAGTTTTTCGGCCGGGTGATCGGCAACAATTCTTTTTAAACGCCCGGGATGCAGCTTTGCACTTTCCGACGGAGGCGAATTGTAATAGATTGTGTTACATGAAACGTATTTGTCTGTTTGCTCTACTGGCGCTGGGCGCCGTCGCCTTCACCTACTGCGGACCTCCGCCGGGGACGATCGAAGTTTATGCTGAGTTAAAAGAGAACCCCGGCAACGTGACCGTCTCCTCGGATGATCGGGTCTTCGCGAGCGTGCACCAATTCCGGCCAGGTTCCGCTCGACTCGTGGAGATCACCCCGGACGGCCGCATGACCGCCTACCCCGACGCGGGCTGGAACGCTGATCCCGAGCGTCGCGAAAATGTATTTCGGTCAGTGCTCGGCGTGCAGGTCGACACGCAGGATCGCCTGTGGGTGCTCGATAATGGTCTCGGTGTCCGGCCGATCGCGCCCCGCCTGTTCGCCTTCGATATCAAGACGGGGCGCCTGGACATTCGCTACGAGTTCCCCGCGAAGAGCGGCGCGCCGGGCAGCTTCTTGAATGACCTGGCGGTCGACGCGAAGCGTGGATTTGTATATATCGCGGACATCGGCGGTGCGGGTCAGCCGGGTATCGTCGTTGTGAATTTTTCCAATCCCGATGAGATTACGAGCCACCGCTTCGACGGCGCGGAAGGGTTTCAGCCTGAAGACGTCGACGTCGTAGTCGATGGAAAGGTCGTGAGCATGGGCGGTCAGCCGGCGCGGATCGGAATCAATCCGATTACGATCTCTAGAGACGGAGAAACGGTTTTCTTTGGACCGATGTCCGGCACCAGCTACTACAGCGTGCCGGCGGAGCAGCTGCGATCCCCCGGCGAAACCTCAGCCCTGAAGATCGAGCGCGTCGGGCCGAAGCCGGTGTCTGACGGCGCTTCGACCGATCGTGCGGGACGTCACTATTTCACGAACCTGGCCAACAACTCGATCGACGTGCTCAAAGACGGGGAACTGAAGACGCTGGTAAAAGACGATCGCCTTTTGAACTGGCCCGACGCTCTGAGCTTCGGCGGCGACGGATGGCTGTACGTGGCTACGAATCGTTTGCATCTTTCGCCGGCCTTGAACGGGGGCACGGAAGGCGCGGGCGATGGCGGGTTTTATATCGTGCGGATCGCCGCCGGTGCGAAGGGTGTCGCCGGTCGCTGAGCGGCCCCGATTAGAATATTCGCCGCAGAATTAGCGGCGCGCATCTACTGAGGCCGGGTCATTTCGGCCCGGCTCACGCAGATGCATATAGATCAAATCGATGTCGGTCGGATCGACTCCTGAAATTCGGCTGGCGCTTTCGAGATCCACCGGTCGCAAACGATCGAGCTTGGCCGCGGCTTCGGTTTTCAGGCCGACGATTTCGTCGTACTTAAAATCGGCCGGGATTTTAATCAGGCGGGTCTTCTCGCGGCGATCGATATTCTCCTGCTCGCGCTTGACGTAGCCTTCGTATTTGATGTCCAGCTCCAGGACTTTTAGCTGTTCGGGCGTAAGCTCATCGAGCCCCTCGACCATGCCGACGCAGTCGTCGATGGAAATATCCGGACGGCGGACAAAGGCCGCGATGCTTTTGCCGAGAGCGGACTTCGGTGTATCGATCTTTTTTCGCTCCAGAATCGCGTGATACTGCGGCGTGGGCTTCAGTCCGGTCTTCTCAAGGCGGCTTCGGATTTCCGAAACTCGTTCGTAGTGCTCGCGCATTTCGGCCATAGTCTCGTCGGCAACGAGTCCCATCTGATTGCCGTACTTCATGAGCCGCTGATCCGCGTTGTCCTGGCGCAGCAGCAGACGATGTTCGGCCCGGCTGGTGAACATGCGATAGGGATCTTCGACGCCTTTGTGCACCAGGTCGTCGATCAGCACGCCGATATAGGCTTCCCCACGACCCAGAATAAATAGGTCCTGGCCGCGCTCCCGACGGATGATATTCAGACCCGCCATGAGCCCCTGGGCGGCAGCCTCTTCGTAGCCGGTGGTGCCGTTGATCTGTCCTGCGAAATAGAGGTTGCGAATCTTTTTGGTTTGTAGATCCGGAGTCAGCTCCCGCGGATCGACGTAGTCGTACTCGACCGCATAGCCGGGTCGGATGATTTCGCACTCTTCCAGACCGCGGCAGCTGCGCACGAGATCCCACTGCACTTCTTCGGGCAGACTGGTGGAGACTCCGTTCAAATAGACTTCGCCGGTTCTGTAACCTTCTGGTTCAATAAAAACCTGGTGGCGTTCGCGGTCGGCGAAGCGCACGATCTTATCTTCGATACTCGGGCAATAGCGCGGGCCGGTTCCCTGGATCTGGCCGGAATACATCGGCGAGCGCAACAGATTGGCCTTCACGATTTCGTGAGTCGCGCTGTTGGTCGCGGTGATATAACATGAGATCTGCGGACGGGTGATGCGATCCGTCGCGAACGAAAAGGGCTGGGGAATTTCGTCGGGGGCCTGTTCTTCGCATACGCTCAGGTCGATCGTGCGGAGTAAAACCCGGGGCGGCGTTCCGGTCTTCAGACGGGCCAGCTGGAAGCCATAGTGGCTCAGGCAATCCGAGAGTCCCATCGCACTCTGCTCGGCGATCCGACCGGACTGCTGCTGGAACTCGCCGATATGAATCAATCCCTGTAAGAAGGTCCCGGTCGTCAGCATGACGTAGCCGGCTTCAAACTCCTGTCCCCGACCGGTGACAACGCCTTTGACCGTATCGTTTTCGATTAGCAGGCTTTCGCAGGTGTCCTGATAAAATGAGAGATTCGGCGTGGCTTCCAGCATCCATTTGACCAGGTTCTGGTAATCGCGCTTCTCGGCCTGTGCCCGTGGCGCCCAGACAGCTGGACCCTTCGAGCGATTGAGCATCTTGAAGTGAATGCCGGTTTCGTCGATCACCCGGCCCATTATCCCGCCGAGGGCGTCTATTTCACGAACCATGTGGCCTTTGGCGATTCCGCCGATGGCCGGATTGCAGGACATCTGGCCGATCGTGTCCAGATTCATGGTGACCAGCAGCGTCTTCAGGCCGGCCTTCGCGGTAGCATGGGCCGCTTCCGCTCCCGCGTGTCCGCCGCCGACCACGATTACATCGAAGCGCGTGGGGCGACTGCTGTTTTTAGTTTCAGACTGGCTCATAGGAATTCGACCGGATCGGCTGAGAAAATGACTGTACCACGCTATAGAAGACCCGGATAGGTAGACATTTTTACGGCCCTTATTCTTTAAATGATAATTCCAGGCGTTCTTTCCGCGGTTCGCTTTTTCGGGAATTAGAACAGTTTTTAGTAAAATTTCCGATAATCTGAACGCGGACCCGTCCGCGAATGAGAATTGTATATGCGACGTAATCTGATCATTATTGGCGGTGGCTTTCTGCAGGTGCCGCTAATCCAGACCACCCGGGAGATGGGCATCGCTCCGATCGTCTTCGATATGTCGGCCGAAGCCCCCGGCATGCAGCTCGCCAATCGGACGGTGCTGATGAGCACGCGCGACATTGACGGCTGCGTTCGTGAAGCCCGGAAGCTGCGCGAATTGCTGCCGATCCACGGCGTCATCACCGCCGGCACTGACGCCAGTCGAGCGGTGGCCGCCATCGCTGGAACCCTCGATCTGCCGGGCATTCGCTACGCCGACGCCGAAGCCGCGAGCAACAAGGTCCTGATGCGCAAACGGCTGCGCGCCCACGGCGTACCGGTGCCAGGCTTTCATTCGGTTTGGTCGCTGAAAGAAGCCCGCGAGGCGATGGACGAACTGCAGTTTCCGTTAGTACTCAAACCCGCCGACAACATGGGCGCTCGCGGCGTGATCAAAGTTAACACTCGCGAAGAAATCTACGCGGCCTTTCGCCATGCAAAAAAGCACAGCCCGACCGGCGAAATGATTCTCGAAGAATTTATGAGCGGACCGGAACTCTCGGTCGACGCGTTGACCTGGAACCAGGGGGAGTCCTTTCGCCTCACGGGTATCGCCGATCGCATCATTGATCGGGAACCCTATTTCGTCGAGCTCGGCCACAATATGCCGTCGGCGCTGGCGCCGGAGATTCTCGCCGAAGCGGAGCAGGTGATGGCCGACGCCATGCGCGCCCTGGGAATTCACACCGGCGCCGGCAAGGGCGACCTTAAGGTTACTCCAGATGGAGTTAAAGTGGGAGAAGTCGCCGCCCGGCTGTCGGGCGGATTCATGTCCTCGCATACCTATCCGCTTTCATCGGGGGTGAATTTGTTGCGGGCCGCCGTGCAGATCGCTCTGGGTGAAGAACCGGACGCACTGGATCCGCCGCGAAAACGCGTGGCGATTGAGCGCGGTATATTGAGCCGGCCGGGTAAGATTCTGGCCTTCAGCGGCAAAGAAGCGATGGAACGGGTCCCCGGGGTCGAGCTGGTCGTCTTTTCGCGCAAGCCGGGCGACGTGATTCCAGTCGCCACGAGCAATATCGATAAGGCCGGGCACGTGCTTGCCACCGGGGATACTCTGGCCGAGGCCGAAGCCGCCGCCCGTCAGGCGATGGAGATGCTGGAACTGGAGGTGGACGATTCGTTTTCCGTCGACTGGAAGCAGGTGGAAGAACGCGCCCGGGCGCGTTTCACGGATCGCATTTGCTGGGTTTGTAAAAGTTGCGATGGAGATAACTGCGCGAGCGGCGTCCCCGGAATGGGCGGCACGGGGCGCATGTCTACTTTTCAGGACAACGCGAAAGCGCTGGCCGAGTATCGAATTGTGCCGCGCTATATTCGCGAGTCGGTGCAGGTGGATCCGACGATTGAACTATTCGGCCGCAAATTTGAACATCCGATCTTCGCCGCTCCGATGACCGGGGCCGTTACGAATCTGCAGGGCGCCATCGAAGAATTCGAATTCGCCCGCATCCTGCTGGAAGGCAGTCGGCAGCACGGCAGCCTGGGCTGGGTGGGGGACGGCGCATCTCCGGAAAAGTATAAAACGATACTCAAAGCGCTCTCGACGGTGGAGGGGCTGGGCGTTGCGATTTTTAAGCCCCGTGCCGATAGCGACGCGTTGGTCCGCCGATTTCAGGAAGCCGAGGCGATGGGCGTGCTCGCCGTCGGAATGGACATCGACGCGATTTCGTTTAAGACCATGCAGCTCCGGGGACAGTCGACCGTCGCGCGGGGCTTTGATTCGATTCGCGCGCTGCGCGATCAAACGCGTCTGCCTTTCGTTCTAAAGGGTGTGCTATCGCCGGAGGACGCGGAGCTGGCGATTGCCGCCGGCGTTGACGCGATTGTCGTGAGCAATCACGGCGGACGTGTGTTGGACGATATGCCCGGCACGGCGCGCGTTTTACCGGGCGTGGCGGCGGCTGTGAGGCAGCGCGTGCCGCTCCTGGTCGACGGAGGCGTGCGTTCGGGGCAGGACGCCTACAAGATGCTCGCACTCGGCGCGGATGCCGTGCTGGTGGGTCGCACTCTGGCAATTGCCGCGGTGGGCGGCGGCGTTTCCGCGGTGAAATTTTTGTATTCGCAGTATGCCGGCGAGCTGCGCAAGACCATGAATCTGTGCGGGGCTGCGACGCTCGCCGACATTCGCTCCGAGCATATTCTGCGCACCGAATCCCACGGCGAGTCCAGCCGTCCGCTGAAAGAGCAATAGCCGATCAATCGCAGGCGGAAGTCACGCCCGCGTCGCAAGCTGCGGCGCGATGCTTTTCGGCGGCGACTGGATCGCGGTGCCCGGGCGTTTGATAGATGCGCCACAGATTGATATGAGCTTCCGGGTGCGCCGGATTTCGTTCGAGCAGCAGTTCGAAGTGTTTGATGGCGGCGTCCAGTTCGCCCAGGCGCATGCACGCATTGCCGAGAAAGATGCGCGCGTCGCTCGTGTCCGGGTAGACTTCCAGAACCTGTGCGAAGAGCTTCTTGGCCGTGGCGTACTCGGCGGTGCGATAAAAAGCCAGGCCGAGATTGAAACGCGTCGCGATATCCTGCGAATTCATGGCCAGCGCGACCCTGCCGGTGATGATCGCGCGTTCGAATTCTCCGGCTCGCAGATGCAAAAACGTTAGCACTCGATAGGCTTCGGACTGCTCCGATTGCAGAAGAGCGCTCTGTTCCAGATGATAGCGCGCTTCGCGATACCTGGCCTTCCATTCAGGCGATCGATTCGTTTGGTCGCTTTTCGCGCGATCTGCGTCAGTATCCGGCGGCAGAACTTCGGTCGCGATGAGTGCGCCCAGACGAAAGTGCGCTTCGGCGTCATTGGGATGGTAGCGTGCGGCGTCGGCAAAGCGACGACGGGCTTCGTCGATGCGCCGCATGTCTGTTAGCAGCAGGCCCGAATAGATTAGAGCCTGTTTGTTGCGGGGCGCCAATGCGAGCGCTTTTTGATAGTGATAGTAGGCGCGGTCCGGGCTGCCCAATCGATACAGGGCATAACCGAGATTGATCTGGCCGCCTACGTTCGTTGAATCGATGTCTATCGCCCGCTGGCTCGCGGCGGCCGAGGCTTCCCACCGGCCCCGATTCAGATGGAGATAACCGAGCAGTCGCCAGCCGGCCGCGCTGTCGGGATTCAGTTCCAGGCAGCGTTCGACCGCAGCGCGCGCTTCCGGAAACTGGTCCCGGGCATCAAAAATTCTGGCGGATAACAGATGGGCCGGAGCATGATCAGGGGCCAGCCGGAGCGCTGATTGCGTCAGATTCGCCGCGTTCTCGAAATCTCCGCGGGCATAGGCTGTGCGCGCCGCTTGCAGGTCTTCCGCCGCAGCGGGCGGCACGGATGCATGAGGGGCGGCTGCCGCTTCGGATTGGATGCCCGCTGGCGTCGCGCATCCCGCGATAAACATGTATCCCGGGATAAGTAGCACCAGAAGGAACGCCGCAATGCGTCGATGAAATGGCCTGTGTTTCAAATTCTTACCATGTGGTATGAAAATCGGTTGCCCCCCGTAGAAAAATATATCCCATAGTATGCCGGGCGTGAGGCTGCGGCCTCCGAACGAAACGAAAGGGTGCTTCGCGCAAACTTCGGTATTCGTATGAGTAGTATTTTCGACGTTGAACAACAGGACCAGGTTTGCATTGTCAATCTGCATTTGCCGCAGATCGATATGTTTAACGTAACGGAACTCCTGGACGACTTCAAAGCGCTGGTCGAGAAGACTCCGCCCAATGTGGTTTTGAATCTCAAAGAAACCAGCTTTGTAGATTCATCCGGTATGGGCGGCCTGATTCGCATTCACCAGCAAATTAAAGGTTATGAAGGTCAATTCTATATTGCCAACCTGAACGGCAAGGTAGCCAATTTGATGCGTATCACCCGTTCCTCGCAGTACCTCAATTGCTACGATACGATGGATGAAGCGCTCAAAGCGATTCAGAAAGGCATCTCTGGTTCCTGAATCGTATCAATCGAGTTTTACGATCGGCCGTTTTCATTCCCGGTCGTCGCCTGCTTCGCTTTTCCAAGTAGAATCCGCAGAGCGAAGGCGAACAGCAGAATCACCAGCACCGCACCGGCACCGCCGGCCATATATAGTCGAGCGCGATAGTCGGCCTCGGTAATCGTTGGTTGAATTTCTCCGGCGAAGCGCAGTCGATCCAGAGTTTCGCGCAGGAGCTGATCCAGTTTTAGATATGCTGCCGACGGGATTTGACCCGAACCACCGCGCGCCGGGAGTGCGAAGATTCGATATTCCAGATCGCGGGTGGCGAAATAGGCTTCCACGCTTTTGACCCGATTGCCTTCGAAAACTCGCGTGCGTGTAAACACCGCCGCCAGCACCTCGCGATCGAGTGCGACCTCTTCCAGCTGATGGATCACCTGACCGCGGGCTTCGGCTGCATCGCGGATTTCCGATACCTGGCTGGTTCGCGCCGGATTTGAATTGCAGCTGAACAGCCACTGGGCTTCCATTCGCGCGCCGCCCGTAGCGTCGATTTTTGAAGACGATTCGTAGATCATTAACTCGGGTTCGTTCTGAATCAAACGCCAGCGCGTTTCATCGCCTTGATCGCCGGGCAGGGCAAAACGATAGCCGCAAAACAAGCCGGCCTCCGCCCTGGCGTGCAGCTGTGGA
Organism: bacterium; assembly: GCA_024742665.1. Classification (GTDB taxonomy): domain Bacteria; phylum Spirochaetota; class Leptospiria; order Leptospirales; family Leptonemataceae; genus JANSYA01. The sequence goes on along the minus strand of JANSYA010000005.1, from coordinate 154,363 downwards.
CTGATAGCGCCGAAAGCGATCGCCATCAAGATTGCAATGCGAATTAAGGAATTGCCGCGCGAAAGGATTGTGCGCGAGCTGCGAGATGATAAAAATTTTTCGACCAGGGTCATAGGATTAAAAAACGCGGAACGCTGCACGCAGCGGGAACCCTCTCCAGTAAACTCAAAGGGAGACCGGGAAATGCAGAAAAACGCAAAGATCGCTTACAGCGAGCAATTTGTCTATCAGGGAATCTACCGAAAAAACACGCGCGGGCGCGCCTATTTAATTTATAAGGATGGCGATCGTCGCAGACGGATCGTGCGGACCAGCAGCAAAATCAACGCCCTGAATGGACAGAACGTCACGATCGTCGGTGCGATTCGCGGGGGGCGATTGATTGCGGAGCGCGTCGTCGCGCATGTCTTTCCACGGGTCGATCGTAAAGCAAAGGCCGAACAGGCGGCCTGAGCGCCAGAGCCTAAATGCGAAAATGAACCGCCGCCGGCTGGATTTCGGCCGTTAAGGGCAAACGTCCCGGGCTTTCGCCGTCGATGTCGATGAGCACCGATTCGCCTTCCCGCACCGGTTCAACCGTGATGCGGGTTGCGGAGCGCATGTCGACGCCGCGACAGGCGCCGATGCTGCCGTTGTACATATTTTTGGAGTACCACAGCGACTGGACGATGTTCCAGTCCTGGATCAGCACGATCTCGAATTTGCCGTCGGAGAGCTCCGAGTACGGGCTGACCTGCATGCCGCCTCCGAAGAATTGCCCGTTGCAGATCGCCAGGCTAACAATGCGATGTTCGGTGCGAGAATCGTCGTCCCACTGGACCCGAATCGCCCGCTTTCGATACGACAGCAGCTTGCCGGCGGAAGTCAGGAAATAGCTGAATCCTCCGAAGCGTTTCTTGCTCTTGTTGATCGCCTCCACGACCTCGCCGGCCATGCCGCAGCCGGCGACGTTTACGAAATAGCGCGTCGCCTCCGATCCGTCGTTCGCCACAAACTGCACACGCCCCACATCGCAGGCCACATCGCGCCCGCTCTTGATGGTCTGCAGGGCCAGGTGTAAATCAGTCGGCACGCCCAGGGTTCGGCAAAAATCCCCGCCCGTGCCCTGGTTCAGAATCGCAACCGGGACTTTGCGTTTGGGAACGCCGGGTTCGAAGAAGCCGTTCACGGTTTCGGAGATGGTCCCATCGCCGCCGACGACCGCGATCAAATCGACTTTATTCTTCAGCGCCCGTGCAGCCAGGCGGGTCGCAGCGCCGGGGCTGTCCGTGAATTCGTAGGTGAAGTCGCCGACCTGCTTTCGAATGACGGCCTGCAGGTCGCTCCAATTACGTCCGGTGTAGCCGCCCGAAGATTTCGGATTGATGAGAAAATGATATTTGCCCTGCAAGATGCTCATTGAATATGATTCCCGACAGCCGGGCGCGGTTCGTCTATTCTATTTCGCCCCACGGAGTTTCGCAAATGTTTTATCACGAGATTCGTTTTGATATCAACTACGATCCGGAAAACCTCCGTTGGAATGGTTGGGGATCGGAGGGTCACGAGTGGCAGCATGAGGCGCATATACCGGCGCTGAAGAAGCTGCTGATTAAAGAGCTGAAAGCCCCGGAAGGCGAGCTGCCCGAAACTCCCTCGGTTTCGATTGAGGATCTGAATATTAGCGCGTCGAAGTTCGGCGACAAAGAAGTCAAAGAGCTCGGCGGCATCGTCGGTAAGGACGGAGTCAGCGTCGAGCGTCGGATGCGAATTTTGCATTCGGCCGGCCAGAGCTATTACGATGTGGTTCGCCTGCGCACGAACCAGCTCAAGGCCTATACCGACGGAGTCGTCTTTCCGAAAAAGGAGGCACAGCTTGCGAAGCTCTTTACGTGGTGCGCGAAAAACAAAGTCGCCCTGATTCCGTACGGCGGCGGTTCTTCGGTAGTCGGCGGCCTGGAAGTGCATAAAGCATCGGGTCAGCGGGCCGTGCTTACGGCGAATCTGACGCGCATGAATGAATTACTGGAACTGGACGAGTTCAGCCGTATCGCGCGATTCCAACCGGGGATCTACGGGCCGCAAATCGAAAAGACTTTGAACGAACGGGGTTTCACTCTGGGACACTTTCCGCAGTCCTTTGAGTACTCGACTCTTGGTGGATGGGTCGCGGCGCGCAGCGGCGGCCAGCAGTCGAATCGCTATGGCAAAATTGAAGAGATGATTACGGCCGTGAAGGTCGCTACGCCCGCCGGTGTAATTGAAACTCTGCGCGTGCCCGCTGAGGCGGCGGGACCGGATTGGAACCAGGTGATCGCGGGGAGCGAAGGCCTGCTCGGGATCATTACGGAAGTTACGGTCAAGATACATCGCCTGCCGGAAGGTCGCCGGTACTTCGGCGTGCTCTTTCCGTCGTTTCGCAATGGAGCGAATTTTGTGCGCGAAGTCTCGAACGAAGGCGAAGGTTACGATCTATCCATGGTGCGATTGTCCGACGCCGAAGAGACTCGTATGTATTCGCTGCTTTCCGAAGTTACGAAAAAGAAAACGCTCCTGCGTCCAATCAAGAAAGCAGTGCAGGAGTCCGTATTGCGCGCCGCTGGCCAGGGCGCGGGTCGCTGCGTCGTAATTGCCGGGATGGACGGGGAAGTCGGCCGCATGAATCGCCAGGAGATTCGCGTGCGCAAGGCGATTCGTAAACACGGCGGCTTTTACGCCGGGGAGTCGGTCGGCAAGAACTGGATCAAAGGCCGTTTTAATATGCCTTTCCTGCGCAACCACGTGCTCGACTTCGGCGTGGGGGTGGATACACTCGAAACCTCGACGACCTATGCCAATGTCGAAGAGCTGCACAGTGAAGTGCTGAAGGCCCTCGAAGCAGTCACGCCCCACATCGTGGCCTTCTGCCATATGAGCCACAGCTATCACGAAGGATCGTGCCTGTACTTTTCGTTTATGTTTTTGATGGATACCAAAGACCCAATCGGACAGTGGCGGAAACTGAAGAAGGCCGCCTCAGACGTGCTGGTGCGACTGGGCGCAACCATCAGCCACCACCACGGAGTCGGGGCGGATCATGTGCCCTGGTATCATAAACAGAATGCGGGCGCTGCAATCGGCGGTCTCCAGGCCATGAAGGCCGCCGTCGATCCGGCCGGGATTCTGAATCCGGGAAAAGTCTTTGATGGCAAGCCCTGATTCTGCCCCAATTCAGCCAAACGTTGCCTGAAATGATCGATAAACGATAAAAAATAGTTGTAAAACGACGGTTTTGATTCCAGCTGGCTGAGGCCCGGACAGATCCGGCCGCGGAGGCAGCTATGACCGACGAAAATCAGAATCTGAGCCGAATTCGCCGCATCAGCCGGCGTCTTCAGCGCTTACTGTGGATTGCGCTGGCTATTCCGCCCCTGGCGCTGCTCTACTACTGGGGCTTCCACCACACTTTGCCGCCGGAAACGCAGGCCGGCGCCCGCCTCGGCATTGTGATCGTGGAACCATTGCCGGCAGCGCTGCGGACCCTCGCGTTCGGACTCACCATGGCGGGCGCATCGATCAGCATGTGGGGCGTGTACGCGCTCATTCGTCTCTTTCGTTTATATGAATCGGGGCGAATCTTTCTCGCGGAGAACGTGGCCTGCTTTCGCACCATCGGGCGGGTCTGTATCGCGCAGGCCGCCGCCAATGTGCTTTTGGTCCCGGTGCTGTCGGTCATTTTGACTTTAAACAATCCCGCGGGACAAAAGCAGCTCGCCTTGAGTTTCGGTTCGGGATCTTTCTTTCTGCTTCTGGCGGGCGGCGTGATTCTGGTAATTGCCGCGGTCATGGAAGAGGGTCGCAAGCTGGAAGAAGATCGTCAGCTCACAGTCTAAATGTCGATTCAAATTAACTTAGACGTGATGCTCGCGCGACGTAAGATGAAGTCGAAGGATCTGGCGCGACTGGTGGGGATTACCGACCAGAATCTTTCGATCCTCAAAACCGGTAAGGCGCGCGCTCTGCGCCTGAGCACGCTGAACGCGATCTGTTATCATCTACAGTGTCAGCCCGGCGACCTGCTGGAATTTGTTGCGCCAGAAGGCGAAGGCGGCGTTGGCCGCGAAGATTCAGCGCCGGCCGACGAGGAGTCGACGGAGGTTACAGGCGATGCGTCGTGATCCTGCTAGAAACTCGCGCGTATGGCCGGCGATTCTGTTGGCGATGCTCTTGTTGACGGGATGCGTTTCCACCCAGGGCGGCCTGCGGGAGCGGGAATGCGAAGATGCCAACCAGGCGTGCTCTCTTTCGTGTGGAACCCCCGACGTGCTTGAGCGACGACTCGATGAAGCGCGGCGGCCGGCCTATATCGGAACTTATGTGCGCTGCACGGCCGCTTGTAACAAAAAGTATGCAGCCTGTCTGGAACGGCTCGTGCCATTTGAGCGGGGCGCTGAAAATTCAGACACGTTTAAATCGCGCGACTGAGCCAGAGAACCTGATAGGGCTGAAGTTCCGCGCGATCGTCTTGCAGTGTAATTGGCGCGTCGGCGATCAGGTCGTGGGGTGCATTCGTCCAGGCGTCCGTTAGCGGGAAGCGGCGAACCCGGCCCGTGAAATTGTGGAGCGCCAGAATTTCCTGGGCTGGGTCTTGCGATCGGCGCAGGATTGCGAAGACTCCGGCAATGGTTTCTGGAAATTCGAATTCGCCGTACGGCTGGAACGCCGGTTGTTTGCAGCGGATTTGCAGAAGTCGCCGATAGGCCGTAAAAACTTTGCATCGCAGGTGTTCGGGGTCAGCCAGTTCGCTTTGCAGATCGGCCAGTCCGAGTTTCTCGCGGTTGATCGATCGGTTGACGCCGGTTTTTTCGACGCCTTCCAGATAATTTCGTGAACCCACCAATGAATGAAAATATACGCCGGGCACGCCGGGCATAGCCAGTACGACCGCCTGGGACAGCAGCATGTGCGCGACGCGCAGATCGTCTGATTCTGCGGGATGCGTCAGGAGATCCAGATAGTTGCAGTTGATTTCGTACGGGCTCGCCTTGCCGTCGGCTCCCGTGCGATACGATACGCGTCCGCCGTGTTGTTCGGCGGTATGCACCAGAAAACGAATGTCTTCGACGGCCAGAATATCCTGCACCGGGCGCAGGCCGACGCCGTCGTGGCTGGCCGTAAAATTGAAAAAGCAAACCCGGTCGCCGGGTAGTTTCAAGGTGCGAGCCCACTCAGTGATGGTCGTGGTTTCGCCTTTCAAAATGCTGTAAGCCAGCAGCGGAGGCAGCGCGAAATTATAAACCATCTGCGCTTCGTCTTCGCCGTTGCCGAAGTACGAAATATTTTCTTTATGCGGGACGTTGGTTTCGGTGATGATAATGACTTCGGGCGCGACCTGATGCAGCACTTCGCGCATTAGCTGAATGACTTCGTGCGTTTGCGGTAAATGGACGCAGCCCGTGCCGATGTCCTTCCACACGAAAGCGATCGCATCCAACCGGATCAAATTCGCGCCGCGCGCCACATATTCGAAGAGCACCTGCAGAACGCTGACCAGCACGCGATAGTTCGCGTAATTCAAATCGACCTGATCGGCGCTGAATGTGCACCAGACCGAACGCTGGCGACCATCGGCGTCGGTAAAATCGGTTAAGAGCGGGCTGGTGCGCGGTCGAACGACATCGGAAAGATCGGTCTTCGGATCAACGTGGGTGAAATAATCGGCGTACTCCGGGTCGCAGGCGAGATAGCGCCGAAACCAGTGCGAATGCTGCGAAATATGATTGATGACGCAGTCGAACATCAGGCGATATTCGTCGTCGCGAAAGGCTTCGACGTCGGCCCAGCGTCCCAGGCGCGGATTCACTTCGAGATAGTCGATAACCGAAAAACCATCGTCGCTGGAATACGGAAAGAACGGCAGTATATGCACCGAGTTGATGGTATCCTGGGCGGTATCGTTCAGGAATTCACGCAGGGTTTTCAGGCTCGCCTGTCCCGGCGAATGCACCTGATCGCCGTACGTAATCAGAATTACGTCGCGTTCGTTGAGTTCATAATCCCGGCTTTGAATGCGTTTTTGATATGCATCGACGAGTTCGGCGATCGCCTGGCCGGCCGCGCGGGCGTCGTCAGGGGTGTATAAAAGTTCGAGGCGTTGGGCGACGGTTTTCTTCGAATTCATAGTTCGGCAGTACTGAAAGTTAAGTCCAGTCAGGACGGACGTTCTTCGTTGTCGCGTTCAACGGCCGTATACAGCTGGTCGAGAAAGTCGGGGATGGCCGAGGTAACGCGCTCCCAGGAAGGAATGAAGGGCGTCTCTTTTGGATTTTCGAGAAAGAACTGGCCGGCGGAAATTAAGTTTTCGGCGAAGAGTTCGACCGCGCGTTCTTCCGAGTGGCGATCAAGTTTCAATCCGTTGATCATGGCGTCGCTGTGAAACTGGTGCACGAAATCGAGAGCGATGCGGTAATAGGTCGCCTTCAGCGTGCGAAAGGTTTCCTGCGAAAAGATCGCGCCGTTTGTGGCCATCTTGCGAAAGATCGCTTTAGAAATATCGATACTCATCCGCGAAAGGCCTTTGCTATCGTCGTGCGCGGATAGATCCTGATGTTTGTGATCGTAGGCGTCGGCGATGTCGACCTGGCAGATGCGACTCAGCGCGTAGTTGCGCTGAACTTCCGAGAGCACGCCGATTTCCAGACCCCAATCGCTGGGGATCCGGATGATCTTTACGACGTCGCGGCCCATCGAAAATTCGCCGGCCAGCGGATAGCGAAAGCTATCGAGGTAGTCCAAATACTCGTCCTGCCCGAACATTTTTTTCAGAGCGCGAACGAGCGGCGTTACCAATAGTCGGCTGACCCGGCCGTTGATTTTATCTTCCGACGCGCGGTAATAATAGCCTTTGCAAAATTTATAGCTGAAGGCCGGGTTCGCGATGGGATAGAGCAAACGCGCGGGCAGTTCGCGATTGTATGTAAGAATATCGCAGTCGTGCAGGGCGATGGTATTCGCACGGCCCGAAGCCAGGAAATATCCGAAACAAAACCAGGCGTTGCGGCCTTTGCCCGGTTCGCTGGGCGCCAGGTCTTCGTTTTGGAGCAGCTTATCGAGGGCCTGCAGGCGCGGTCCGTCGTTCCACAAAATGCGATGACGTTGCGGCAAACGCGAAAAGTACTCGCGCGCGTACTGAAACTGACTTTCGTCGGCGCGGTCGAGACCTATAATTATTTCATCCAGATAGTCGAGCTGCGCGAGCTCCTCGATGATCGGCCCCAGCGCGGGTCCTTCCAGTTCCGAGAAGAGCGAGGGCAGAACCAGGGCCATTGGATTCTTCGGCTGAAAAGTTCGCAGCTCCGCTTCCAGTTCTTCGATCGGTCTGTGGCCGAGACGATGGAGCGTCGTAATAATACCGTTCTGAAAAAAATCGCCCATGGATGATGCTCTATTCGATTTACCGGCGCGCGCCGCGACGGAATCTTAATATTGAAAAAGTGTATATTAAACGAAGACTACGGTAATTGAAAGCGGTCCAGAATTTCATTGATCGCCGCGTTCCAGCCGACCGGTCCGGGGTCGCTGGCGAACAGCGTAGAATCGCCCTTCGCCGCATCCAGCGTTTTTCCAGAAGCCGCGGGAATAACTACGGCAATGCTCGCGTGTTCCAGCATCGACAGATCGTTGGGGCTGTCTCCCGCCGCGATCGTTTGCCAGCGAACGTCGCTTTCGTGCTCCGTGTACATTTCCAGCAGCTTTTGCATTGCATGAGCTTTGTCGGCCTGAGCGCCCAGAATATGATCGAAGCGGCCGCCGCGCAGCGTACGCAGATGGCATCGTTCCAGTTCGGCAGTGAATATTTTCCAGCTTTCTGCCGAACCCCGCCATTGAATCGGCTCGGAAGCCAGGCGTTCGCGCGCCTTCTGGGCGTCGGCGGCGGGAAGGCCCGTTGCTTCGACCACGCGTTCCGCATCCCAGTCGGCGAAGCCTTCAAACTGGAAGCCGTGTTCTTCGCGCAGCTGTTGGAGGACTTTTACAATTTGCTGATAGCCGGGACCCATCAGCCTTGGCCAGACCCGCTCCGTCTTCGTTCGATCGCCGGTGCGAAAATGATTTTCCGGAATGGCCAACAGGCTGCCGTTTTCAGCGATCAGAGGGTGCTGATTGTTTAAACGACGGCGGAGATCCATGATTTCCGCCATCGTCTTGCTGGACGTGAGAATCAACGGAACTGCGTTGCGCCGCAGACGTTCAATCGCGGGGGCCGCAGGCTCAAATGAATACGTGTGATGGTCCAGCAGGGTGCCGTCCAGATCGGTGAATACTACAAAGCGGTCAGTCACAGGTTTCTCTTCGATACACTCCCCCGGCCTCGTTCGAGGGCAATCAAAAAGCGCCCGACATTTTGCGGAAGCGGCGAATCGGTTGCATTTGAGCCGGAACAAACCATGACTGGTATGTGCAGCATATTCTGGCCCCCTTTCAGCGATTACGACACCGGGTGTTTTGGCCGCCCTTTCTGTTGCTGGCAGTGGCGGCGGGCGCAGTCTATTTCGACTCGGCGGGCTTTCTGGAACAAACCAGCCAGGCGAATGAATGGATTCTCGATCGCTTCGGCTGGCTGTTTTCGGCCGGGACCTTCCTGATGGTCGGGGTTTGCATCTGGATCAATTTTTCCCCCCTCGCGGCCTATCGCATCGGCGGGCCGGACGCGAAGCCCTTCCTGACACGGTGGCGCTGGTTTTCGATCGTGCTGTGTACCACCGTGGCCATCGGCGTCATGTTCTGGGCGACGGCCGAACCGCTGTATCATTTGCATCAGCCGCCGCATTCGCTAGCGATCCCGCCGGACTCGGCCCAGGCGGCGCAGTTTGCCATGTCGGCGATGTATCTGCACTGGACCTTCACTCCCTACGCGATCTATACGCTGCCGGCTTTGATGTTCGCTCTGGCTTACTATAACATGGGTCGTTCGTTCAGTCTTGGATCGACGCTCGCGCCGCTCTTCGGCAATCGCGCTCCCGGTTCGTTGATCGACGCCGTTTGTTTGTACGCGCTCGTTGCGGGGATGGCAGCATCTCTCGGAACGGGGGTGCTGACTCTGGGCGGCGGCATTAGCTATCTATTCGGCGTGCCGTCTTCGCCGACCCTGATGGCGGTGATCTCGTGCGTGCTGGTTGGAACCTTTATCATTAGTTCTATGAGCGGTTTGATGAAAGGCATTCGTGTGCTTTCTGATTTGAATACGAAGATCTTTGTGGGACTCGCGGCCTTTGTATTGCTCGCCGGACCGACCGGCTTTATTCTGAGCTTCGGCGCCGAAGCCGTCGGAAACTATATGACCAACTTCTTTACGATGTCATTGTTTACCGGCAGCGCCGGCGACGATGACTGGCCTCAGAAGTGGACGATCTTTTATTGGGCTAACTGGATGGCCTGGGCGCCGATTACGGCGATGTTTCTCGGACGCATCGGCTACGGTTATACCGTGCGGGAGTTCGTCCTGTTTAACTGGATCGTGCCGGCCCTCTTCGGCGCGGTCTGGATGACGATCTTCAGCGGGACCGCGATTCATATCGAGCAGTACCAGGGCGGTCCTGGTCTGTACCAGATGCTGCTGGACACCGGACCGGAATCGGTAGTCTACGGGATTTTCTCATCGTTTCCGCTGGCGACGCCCTTTATTGTGCTCTTCGTCCTAACTTCATTTTTATCGTATGTAACGGCGGCGGACTCCAATACATCCGCCATGGGCGGCATCAGCACAACCGGGATTTCGCCGGATAGTCCGGAGCCGGGTTCGTTTATTAAAGCGATCTGGGGCATTACAGTCGGAGGCGTCGCCTGGTTTATGGTCAGCGAAGGCGGCATTGACGGCATCAAAACGCTTTCGCAGCTGGGCGGATTGCCGGCGCTCTTCTTGGTGCTGGCGGTAACGGCGTCGGTGATCCGGGTTGCCGCGAATCCAAAGCGTTATTTGAGCGCGACCATCGATCCAGAGCGCGCGCCCCGGAGCGAAGACTAATTCGCGGCGATTCTGATTGTCGCCGCAATAAATGAAAGCAATCGAAGGAGACTTCAGTTTTATGCAGGTTCTAGATCATGTATTTTCGGAAATCCGAAGCGCGACCCGCGGGGCGCGCCGCGGAGGCTGGAGCGCCGCTTTGCTTGTCGGGCTGTGCTGCTTGTCTGTTTCGAACTGCGGTGACCCGCGGCAGCTGCTGATCAGCGCGTTTTCGAGCGAGTACGTAGCGGAAGGCAATCCGAGCACGCTTGCTCCGGTGTTCAGCGAAAAGGATTCGCAGCGGGCGCGTATAAATGTGCGTTTCACCGAGGTCGCGACCGACCTGCCGATGATCACGGATATTCAGTTTCCGCCCGGACGGCATGATTCCATGTTTGTGGCCGTTAAGTCGGGCGCACTGTATGTTAGCGCTCCTGGACAAAAAGCGAAGCCCCGTTTGGTCGCGGAACTTCCGGTGACGACCGAAAGCGAGCAGGGTCTTTTGGGCGTGGCCCTGCATCCGCAATTCCGCACGAACGGTCTCATGTATTTCAATTACACCGTCGAAAAAGGCGGACGCGATTTGAGTCGGATCAGCGAATTCAAATTTACGAACCCGGGATCGCCGGCACGCAAAGGCGAACTCACGAGCGAACGCATCCTGATGGAAGTCGAGCAGCCCTACCAGAATCACAACGCCGGCCAGCTTGCCTTTGGTCCGGACGGTATGCTCTATATTGGCTGGGGCGACGGCGGATGGCGCGAAGATCCCAAACGCCACGGCCAGAAAACATCGACGCTGCTGGGCGCGATGCTCCGCATTGATCCGCGGCCGGCGGCGAAGAGCCCCTATCGAATTCCCGCGGACAATCCCTTCGTGGATGCGAAATCTTATCGCCCGGAAATCTACGCCATCGGCCTGCGCAATCCCTGGCGCTATAGCTTTGGGCCGCGCGGGCGCTTGATCGTCGCGGACGTCGGGCAGGATCTGCTCGAAGAAGTCTCGATTGTGAAAGCCGGCGGCAATTACGGCTGGGATCTGCGCGAAGGGAGCGCCTGCCATCGCCCGAAAGAAAAGTGCGCCAGCGTCGGGGCGGGCGGCGAAGCGCTGATTGCGCCCGTATACGAATATGGACGCAGCGAAGGTCGTTCGATTACCGGCGGCTATGTGTACACCGGATCGCGGATTCGCGGATTAAAGAACCGCTACGTCTTCGGCGATTTCGTTACGGGGCGCATTTGGGCGATCACGCTGCCGGCGCCCGGTAAGGAAAAGCTGATACCAGCGGGCGAGAGCGTGGCTCTGGGCAAGTGGCCCGTTTTGCTTTCAACTTTCGGGCAGGATACGCGCGGCGAAATCTACGTGGGCGACTTCGGCGGCGGCAAAATCTTTCGCCTCGATCCGGCTCGGTAGATCAAGCGCACTTCGTAGCTTCTCGACTACCGGCCGGGATCGACGTGAAAGCGCGCGATCTGATAGACCTGGGACTCGCGGGTCATTACGAATTGGAATTCCTGACGGGATTCGCGCGGCGTGCCTTCATGTAATACCACGAAGAGCTTCACGCGCGTAATGGGTTGCCCGCCGCTGCTGTAGTACTGCACCTGCACGCTGTATTCGCCGCCCAGCGCGCGCGCCATCGTATAGGTTTCCGGTCCGTAGCCGTCGGTTATGTCGACGTCCAGATTCCCGCCGGTTTTCGTGGACTGGTTTTGATAATAGCACTTCTCGCCCTTCGGATCTACGACCCACAGATCCACGTCGGTCGGTGTATCCCAGGTGAGCACGACTTTCACGTCGCGCGCTGGAACCTCGGCGTAAAACGATACGCGATCGGGAGCCGCGCCTGCCACGACTTCGATGACGTTTGTGCCTGGTGCGACGATTACTTCGCGGCGAAAACTTCCGTTTTGCAAACGCAGTCCCTGGGGGATGCCATTTAGGATCAGTGTCGCCCGTTCACCCCGGAAACCGTTGATGCGACCTGCGATCAATTGCATGCGACTGCGGGTCGTTCCGCCGCGCGGAGTTTCAATGATGACCGATGCGCCCGGCAGCTCGTCGGGCACGGCGAAAATCAGAAGCAGGGACGCGGGTACCAGGGCGCAGGCCAGCAACCGCCTGAACTTACTGAAATAAAATTTATCGCTTCCCAATGTTCAGCTCCTGGTCCGTGGTCCCGCCGGATATTTCCGGATAGTACATGAACGCGGCCTTTGCCGGCAGCGCCCGATAGTTCCCGGGCAAGTTGGCGCGTAGAAAATAACGCACGGTCAATTTTTCGGCGTTGCGGTTGCCGGCAAAAAATACGACGCGATCGTCGTACACGCTGCGGCTGTCGTATTCGCGTTTGCGTTCGCCGGAATAGTACTCGGCGTCGTTGTTCACAACCGAGAATCCCGGCGGCAGGGCGTCATTCAGCTGCAAATATTCGCGGGCAAGGCCGGCGCCCTGCACCTGCAGACTGACCATTACCAGATCGCCCTGGCGAAAGCTTTTCGCGCTAGAGGTCGCGATTGAAAGCCCACCCGAGTCATCGCGCTGCACTTGCACCAGGTCGTAACTGCGGCGAATTGAGAGGCCCTGATTTTGGCTCGCGAAAGATTTAGAGCGATCGTAAAATTCCACGAAGGCGTTTAGATAGAGCGCGGGCCCTCCGGACTTCGTGACGCTGAGCACATTGTCCCCCGCCTGCACGGGCGTTTCCGGCAGCTCCACCAGGAATTCGCCGGATTCAATTTGTTCGGCCGTGGTCTGCAGCCTGCGGAGCGCTTTGCCGTTCCACTCCAGGTTCAAGTCGATCGCCTGGCTGTCCGCTATCGCGGCGGCTTTGAGATATTCAGTCAGGGCGAGCACCGCCGCGGCCGTGTCCCGTGAATTCTTCCAGCCGCCGCCGGATGCTCCCGACGCAGCAGGCAGGAGCGCCGGCGTGATTCCGACGTTGAGTCGATCGATTGTGCGGTTGCGCAGCAGGGTCGCGGCGAGATTGCGGCGAGTCTTTTGTTCAAAGCCCAGACGCACAGTCGCCTGCAGGAGGTGTGCGGTGAGTTCGATCGCGTCGTTTTGCCAGAACCCATAGCCTTCGCGTGCACCTGGATCGTTGATCAGAAAGCCGCGTTCGTCTTTCGCGAGATTCGTATTTTCGAGAACCTTCGTAACAATTTCGCGCGCTTCTTTCTGGCGATCGTGAAGCGCGAGCGTAAGCGCGATCAAGACCCGGCCATAGTCTGTCTGACCATCCGCGTAAGAAGTAGCGGCGACGCCGTCGACCATCGATGCTTCGACCGGTGCGGCTTCTGCGAGCGCGAAGAGTAAATACGCGCGCTGAAAATTGGAAAAACTGCCGGTCGACAGCGCGTTGTACAGAAAGGCGCGCGGTCGATTGAGCAGCCGGTCTTCCATCGGATAGTCGAATTTCTTCGCAAGGCTGAGCGCGCGATAGACATAGGCCGTCATCATCGGGTCGCTTTCGCTTTCAGAGCTGTACCAGCCAAAGCCGCCGTCCGGGCGTTGGAACTGTCGCAGACGCGTGAGCCCGGCCTGCACCATCTGCGGCAGCTCTCGACCGAGGCGAGGAGTTACAAATCCGATTCGCTTCGCAGCGAGCAAAGGCACGAAGCGGCTCATAGTCTGTTCGACGCAGCCGTGGGGATAGTCGGCCAGATACGCCAGAGATTGGCGCACCGCCGCACCGCTGCCGGGAATCAAGCGTACGCGCAGGCGCGCACGATCGAAACTCTTCGGTAGCTTTAATACGGCCTCGTCGGCCTGGACTGACTCGGAGCTATCGCCTGCATCGCTATCGGATGCGACGCCGGTGAATGCGAACCGGGCGCTCACAATGCGCTGCATTCCGTACGGTCGCAGGCCGATGCGATGCGTGCTCCGGTCGCTCAGTTCGGACCCGGTCGCTTTCGCGGTAAGTTGGAGTTTCAATGCGCTGGCGCCGTCGAGCCGGCCGCGATCGATTTTAGCGGTGCGCAGAGTAAAATAGACGGGGACGCGCGCGCCGGCTTCCAGCTCTACGATTTTCTGCGAAGGCCCAACGATCTTCGCATTCTCGACCGCCGCCGATACCTCGATCTTGCGTTTGCTCTGAGTTAAATTCGCGACCGAGGCCGCAATCATCTGCTCGCGATCTTCGAGCATGTACGGCGGGACGCCCGCCTGAATTTGAATATCTTTGCGAGCGACAAAGCTCGCGGTCGTTTCGCCGACGCGCGTGTCGGGCGTAATCGCCCGGGCGGTGACTTTCCATTCCGTGAGATTGTCCGCCAGGCGAAATGTGATTCGAGCGCGTCCGCGTGCGTCCGTTTTAATCCGCGCGTCCCAGAAGGTCTGGTCTTTGAACGCGCGGCGGTCCTGTAGGTTGCCTTTAATAGCGGTTAGTGCCGCCGGAAGATCTTTGCGAAGCAGCGCCAGCTGCAATCTTTTCTCTTCGGAATAACCGAAGAATCGATAGGCGCTGGAGAGCGTCGTGGCCACGTTATTGCGTCGGGGATGGTAAAAGAATCGCGCGAGATCCGGCGTCGGATCGCTTTGAAGCTGATAGAGCGCCGCGTCGACCACCCCCAGGCTGACTTCGGCGGCCCGTCCGCGTCCGGAGGCGTCGGCGGTCACGACGTCCAGTGCGACCATGTCTCCCGGTCTATAGACGGCCTTCTCGGGTTTGACCGAAACCTTCAAGAATTTCTCGATCGGCGGTGCGACGACTTTGATTTCGCTTTGATAGGTTTCGCCGCCGTGAAAGAGCGTGGCCGAGAATGTAAAATTCGGACTCATCGCCCGCGTGATCTTGACGCGGTAGCGCAGCGTATTGCCTTTGAGCGCCACGCTTTCCTGATGCAGGAGGGCCGAACCTTCGAGGCTTAAAAAGAGGTGCGCGTCGGCTACCGGACTGACCACCAGGACTTCGGCGGTTTCGCCGACCCGGTAGAGATCCTTCCCGGCGGTTAACTTCAGATTGCGGGCGGCGCTCTGGATCGTGTCTTCGCGACCCGAAGACCACAGGCTGACTGTGGATTCAGTCTCCGTTCCGTCGGGCGCTTCGGTCGTGAGTTCCAGTAGATAGTGGCCCGCGGCGGGCGTCTTAAAATCGATCTTCGCGCTTCCCCGAGCGTCGGTTCGCGACCGGAGCGTTTCGATCAGCTCCCGTTCGCCTTCTTCGGAAATACCCCTGAAGCCGCGGCGAAACAAACGGGCTTCGACCGGTCGATTCGCGGTGAGCTTTGCGCGGGCCGCCCCGGTGATGTTCGAATCGTTCGGAATCAGCTCAGCCGTGATGCTCGCAGCCTGGCCGGGGCTATAGACCTGGCTGTCTCTTCGCACGCGAATAAATATCGGACTGCGATTCACCTGCAGGCGAGCGCTGCCGGTGATCGTGGAATCTTCGGTCGTAACGTTTGCGAGAACCGTGTAGTCGTAATCCTGATCGACGCGCTCCGGTTTCAGGCTGATCTCCAGGCGGCCTTCGTCGTTGAGCTTCCCGTTCTGATCCAGAACAAGTTCGCGTGCGGACGCGCCGCCGGTCTGGCCAAGGTAGCTGGATGCGGCGGCAAAGTCGGCCGTCCCGACGGGACTGTAGTCATAGCGCGGCGAACGAAATACCCGCACGTTCGTTTCCGCGTCGGCCAGGGCTTTGCCGTAAAAATAGCCGGCGTTGATTTGAATTTCGACGCGGTCGTTTTTGCCGTAGATTTTTTGGCCGGTCGAAACCCGCACTCGATAGCGTGGCTTGCGATAAGCATCCACGCGAAACTCAGAAGAATAATTCCGGCCGGCGGAGTTCAGAATCAAATGATACGAGCCGGGCCGAAAAGACTCGCTGTCGGGCAGCGTAAAGCGGCCGTCGGCCGTGCCGGTGCCGGCGGCGATCGTCAGGTTCAGGTTCGACACAATCACGGCGCCCTCATCGTCAGTGACCGATACGCGCGCCGCGCCGCCGAGCGGTCGGTAATCGCCGCCCTGGAAATTTCGAGCGATCGCCTTGAAAAAGACCGTGTCTCCAGGCCGGTAAATTGGACGATCCGTATAGAGCAGCACCCGGGGGCCGCCGGTGCCGTAAAATGAACTGGAGAAAAAATTAGGATCGGAAACGGCGTACTGTTCTGCTTTGCGTGCGAAGACGAGCGTATTGGCCGGCGGCGCCCCGGCGTGGCGAAAGATGCCCTGGCTGTTGGTCTCGCCTCCGCCGATCCGGCGTCCGGTGTCGGCCTGGTAGAGATCGATCTGCGCATCGCCGTTGGGCGCGCCAGTCAGACTGTCGGCGGCGAAAACAACGGTGCCCCGATCAGACTGCTTCGTCAAAAAGCTCAGGCCCGAGCGAACGATGATGGTCGAGGCCATATGGGCGCCGTACACGCCTTCCACCAGGAAGACGCCGTCGCCGCGGCCTTCCAGCGGAACCGGCACGCGGCGGTATAGCCAGTTCTGTTGATTGGTCGGGACGTGAAAGCTGCGGATGAATTCATGTTCCTGATTCAGGCCGGGAGTGGCCAGCGGGCGCTGCGGTCCGGGCTGACTGCCGGGACCGCTGAGGCCGAGCGTCTCGCCGAAGGAGCGCCGGAGCTGAGAGCGATGGTTACGATTTAATTCGCTGCGAGCGATTTGAACCAGGTCCTGCCGATAGGCCGTCATCGCGTCCTGAAAGATGGAAAGCGGATTGCCGCTGGCGATCGGATCCTGCTGCTGAATGATACGGGAGCGAACCCGCTTTAGAAAAAACTTCTGCGGATCGCGCACGCGATAGACGCGAAACTCGACGTCGGCATGGCCGGGGGCTTCCAGGTTCACGTACGGCGTTTCGCCCGCGGTGAAACTGCGATCCGTGGCGAGATAAAAAGCCGGGCTGCCGGATCCGCTCGGGGCCGCCGGCCAGAAAAAAAACGGCAGCACCAGCAGCAGAAGCAAAGCGCGGGCGAGGCCTTTGCGGTATCGGCCGGCGCGCTTCGGGAGATGCACGGCGGTTTGCAGGAAATGCGAGATTGAAATCATATGCGAAGCACTCCTTTCGAGGTATGCGGGGCCCCGAATCAAAAACAAGCAAAAACCGCGCGCGCTTTCTGCGCCGGCCTTTATTCGATCAACTGCGTCCGCACTTTGATTTCAGAGTGCAGCGTTCGGTGAACGGGGCATTTATCCGCGATCTCCAGCAGCTTCTCGCGCTGCTGCTGATTCAAATCCCCTTCCAGACGAAGCTCGCGTTTGATTTCGTCGATTTTTCCGACTCTGGTTTCGCAATCCTCACAGTCTTCCGCATGAATCTTATCATGGCTGAGGGAGACGCTCGCGCCCTTCAGCGGCCATTTCTTGCGTCCGGCGTACATTTGGATCGTCATCGACGTGCAGGCTCCGAGGGCCGCGAGCAGATAGTCGTAGGGAGTCGGGCCCCGGTCGTCGCCGCCCACCGAAGCCGGCTCGTCGGCGATCAGCCGATGATTGCCGGCCCGGACATTCGTCGTGAACGAGTCGCTGCCGGTATATGTAGTGACCTGTCCGGGATAATCTTTCGAACTGTCCGCGGATTTACCAGACTCCGCAGCGTCCAGCTTCAGATAGCGGCGGGACCAGCTGCCGATCATTTCTCCCACGAAGTCCGCGTCCGCCCGGTTGCCGAGCAGGTGTCCCGCGCCGTCCAGCCCGACGAAGCTCTTGGGATGCCGGGCCGCTACGAATATGCGGGTCGCGTTATCGATGCCGACTGTGTTATCGGTCGGTGAATGTAAAACGAGCAGGGCCTTGCGCATTTCGCGCACGCAGTCTTCGACGCTCTGAGAGCGAATGTCTTCAATGAACTGCTGCTTGATTTTGAACGGTCGGCCTTCTATCTGAACCTGCGCTTCGCCTTCCGTTTCAATCTCGGAAACCTGATCCTGGAAGTGCTGCTGAATATGATCCGCGTCGGCGGGCGCGCCGACGGTCGCGACCGCTTTCACCGAATCCAGCTGCACGGCGGCCTTGAGCACTGCGGCGCCGCCCAGGCTGTGTCCTACCAGGAGTGCCGGTGCGCCGTAGTTTTTCGCCATCCACTCCGCCGCGTCGACCAGGTCGCTCACGTTGGAAGAAAAATTCGTATCCGCGAAATCGCCTTCGCTTTCGCCCAGGCCGGTGAAGTCGAAGCTCAGCACGCCGATGCGGTAGCGGCCCAGGGCCTGGCTGATGGCGCGAATGGCCTTCAGGTTTTTATTACAGGTAAAGCAGTGCGCAAAAATGGCCCAGGCGGCGACGTCTTCGTCGTCCGGGCGCTCCAGTCGCGCTGAAAGTGAAATCCCGTCACGATTGGGAAAGGTGAGCTTCTGCATTTTCATACCGGCAGTGTCGCCGTAAGATCGCCTGAGGGTCAAACCGGTTTCCTGTTGACCCCCGGCGCGTGGCTCGAATCCTTTCGCCGTGGCGACTGTACTCGGTGGAATTGTAACTCTGATCGTATCGATCCTTTTGGCCGTGATCGTGATTCATCTCGGCTTTGTGCTGTTTCAACACTTGACTGTTCGCATCAATGAAGCCGAGGAGTTGAAGCAAAACAACGTCGCGGTCGCCATTTTGAGCGGCGGGTACATTCTCAGCCTGGGCCTGATTGTGAAATCGTCGCTCGCGCCCGTTCTGCAGACTTTTTTTCTGATGACCTACGGCGATCAGTTCTCCGCGGGCGAGATTCTGATTCACGCGGGCTTTATGGTTCTGCAGGTTTTGGCGGCGCTCCTGATCGCCGTGCTCGCCCTGATGGCCGGTCTGGCGATCTTCAGCCGACTGGCGAATCATATGGACGAGCTGGCGGAAATAAAGAATAACAATGTCGCCGTGGCGATCGTGCTGGCTGTGATCCTGGTGACCTTCGCGCTCTTCATCGAAGCCGGAGTGGCGAGCATGCTCCAGGCGATCGTGCCGGCGCCGCCGATCCAGAGCGAAAGCCTGCGTTTGCCGGGCTGACCGCGAGATCGGGACTCGCGCTCAAAAAAAACATGCGAAGCAATCGAGAAACCCCGCGCGGGCTGATCAGGGATCTGGCCCGAATTCTGCTGGTCATACTGATGGTGCCGTGTTTGCCGGTGCTCGCGGTCTTGCCCTTCGCGCTGAATCAGGACGCGACCCGGCCGTATACCGCACCGGTTCTCGGCGCCGACCCTGACCTAGAAGTAGCAGTAGAAGTCGATCTCGATCCAGATTTCTTTGAATCACAAGCGCTATCTTTCGCGTGGCGGAGCGTTTGGCGGGACTGGCGGGCTGAATGGAATTTGCCGGTCGCCTGGATCCAGGCTTCGATACTCGAATCGAATGCGGCGGCCGCCTCGGCTTCCCGGCGAACGAAGGCCGCGAGCGATCTGGAGTACTGGTCTCGCATCTATCGAGAAGCGGCGGATCGCAATCGCGAGCGAGTGCGTCCCTTCGCCCGGGGCTTTGAAGCGATGGCCTCCGAACACGATCTTACGCGGCAGGCAACGCTGGAACTCGTGACGGCCTTCGTGCAGAATTTCGAGTACGCCGTGCCGGAGAATTATCTGCAGCTGTATCCGCCTCCGCGCTTGTTGAAACTGGGTCGCGGCGACTGCGATAGCCGCGCTCTATTCCTGGCGCTGGTGCTCGAAGAGATGGGATTCGATGCGGTGATGCTTCTGAGCCCCCGCTATCGCCACGCGATGACCGGCGTCGTGTGCGAGGGCTGTTCGGGGGCGGTGCATCGAAGTCTCGACGGACGCGCGTATCGTTTCGTGGAAACGACGGCTCGCACTCCGCCTGGATTCTTGCACCCGGCCGTCGGCGAGCTGTCCTTCTGGCACTCCCTTAAGTTATAGAAAACACCAGCTAAGAGTTCAGCGAAGTCTTGCCGGGAACGAATCGGAGCTCAGCGAAGACCTTCGCGCTCGACCCGGGCCCGGCGCAGACGTTCGGCGCTCCGATCGATTTGGGCGAGATTGAGTGCGCCTGCGTCCACCGCCTGGAGGAGCGTGGCGAGCACCGGATAAATATTTTCGCCGTCGTACGAGATCAAAATCAAATCGACGCCGGCGTTCAGGGCGCGCGCGGCGGCCCCGCCCATGCCGCCGGGGCTCAGCATAACCGGCCGCATATTAAAATCATCCGTGATCAATATACCCTCGTAGTTCCAACTCCGGCGAAGGATGCCGTCAACGATCGCGAAGGAGTGCGAAGCGGCATGCTCCGGGTCGATGGCTGGAACGCGGGCGTGACCGAGCATAATCCAGGGCGTGAGGTCCCGCGACTGCTGCGCTGTGCTTTCGCCGCTGAGTCGATAAAACGGGAGCCAGTCGGACCGCATCAGTGCCTCGGCGGATCCGTCCACGTCGGCCGGAAACCAGTGCGTATCGGCTGCGACCCGACCCAGCCCCGGAAAGTGTTTGAAGGTCGCATACACTCCGTGTCGGGACAGGCCCCGGGCATAGCTTCGGGCCGCAAAGGCGACGATTTCTGGACTGCGATGAATGGCCCGCGTCTCGATCCGGCTGAAGGCGTCCATCCAGCGCATGAATGGGTCCGACTTCTCCGCGGCCGGCACGCGCAGGTCGACGACGGGCGAAAAATTTACGTTCACACCCAGATCCGCCAGGCCGCGCGCCTGTTCTGCCCCGTAGCTCTGGAAGCGTTCGGCCAGACCAGGATCCCGTAGAACTGCATCCGATGTGATCTGGGAGGCTTCGCCTGGTGTGTTCGCCAGGAGCGTCGAGAGAAAGGGCTGCCGCGGCAGGGGCGGCGAAAGCCTGGAAACACCGCCGCCTTCCTGATCGGTCGTAATCCACAGCAGCGGCATACCGCGGGCTTTGCGGGCCGCCTGGAAGCCCGCGATTTCGGCCCGAATTTCCGCCGCGCTGCGACCGGCCGCGTTGTGGTGCGTGACGAACACGCCGCCCAGGGCGTCCGCTTCGATCAGTTCATGAATCAGACGCGGGTTGTGGTAGCCGACGACAATATGTTCGGCGATGCTCTTCAGGACCGGGTCTCCGGCGCGGTTCAGAATTTTCGCCCGGGCCTGCGTGTGGCGGGCTTCGCCGCTGTGGTTCGCCGCTCCGATGAACACCGTAACGATCAACAGTGCTGCCATCATCAGCGCGCTCCTTCGCGGCACTCCGTGCCCTTCGCGCGCCCGCAAGATCAACGCGAAGAGCACGACGGACGTAAGCAGGCTATAAGCCTGGATGGCGAAAAACAGAGCCGGGCGTAGTCGGGTAAAAAACGGATCCCGAATGCCGATCGCTGGCAGGATCAGCGCTGCTGAAGCCAGGGCGACGGCCAGTAAAAACAGGCGGGTCAGACTGTGTCCGCGCCGCGTGGGTAACTTCGAACCGGGATGAACGTGTTTCAAGAGCGGCGGCCGTTCGGAAAAGATTCAGACCTTTCGATTGTCAGACGAATAATACAGCACGGCCGCGCCGCTCACGACGCTGACGGGGGCGATCAGGGCGCCGATGAGCGGCAAGAGCAGCACTACGAAAAAGACCAAACCCGCGCCGAAGATTTCCGCTCGCCAGGCGCGCTTTAATGCGCCGCGTTCCGCGTGGCTGTCAGCAGCCTTTTCGAAGAGCATGTCAAAGGGCCCGCGTCCTAAGAAATAACTCTGGGCGATGACGTTGATCGGAATATTGAAAGGCCCCAGGCATAGACTGAGCAGCAGGATAAACAGGCCGGCGATCGAATGCACGATACTGGTCCAGAGACCGTAGGAGAGGTTCAGCAGATCCTGGCGCACCGTCGTTTCAATTTTTTTGCCGAGTAAAATCGTTTCAATCTGTTCGACCAGCGGTCCCAGAAATGGCACGACTACGATCGAAATCAACGAGCGATACAGAACCAGAGTCAGAATTAATGCGAGCAGCATGCCGAGAATCGCCGAACTCCATTCGATGATGCCCAGTAGAATGGGATTGCGTAACTGTAGCGTGCCTTCAGTTAAGAGCGAAGTGCCCCAGTCGGATAAATAGTCGAAGCCAAAATAGACGGCCAGCCAGACTCCCGCGCCCAGTACAAAGCTCGCCAGGCAGGGCAGCACGATATAGCTCCACAGGCGATGTTCATAAATGAACTTCAGACCGTTTGTAAACGTCAGGCAGCCGTTTTTGAATCGGATCAATATAGACATGGCACGAACCTCGAAAAATCTAAATCAGATCAGTGTATCTTTTTTTCGCGAGAATCAGTCGGGCTGGTCCAGCAATTGAAAAAATGTTTCCCCGTCCGCCTCTAAACGCGCACGGTCGCCGCGCATATACTGCTGGAGCATGCGACGATTGTCGTCGACGCCCAGGTTTTGAATTTCAAGCGCGCCAATGCGATCCTGCGGCGAGAACACCGAGTCGGTCTTTTCCATACTCAGCTTTTCCGCGTCGTAGGCTCCCGCGGGCGCTTCGGTCGCCAGAATCGTATAGTCGTCGCCGCGGCGCAGTTCCAGGGTCACCGATCCTGTAATCGTCCCGGCCACCCAGCGCACCAGCCCGTCTTTGAGCAGCATCGCTTCCGGATCGTACCAGCGGCCCTGGTATAGCAGACGTGCGAGCTGGCGCCCATGGTCGAAATAGGCGTCCATCGTATTTTCGTTGTGAATCGCCGAGAGCAGTCGTTCGTAGCAGATGTGCAGCAGGGCCATGCCCGGAGCCTCGTAAATGCCCCGGCTCTTCGCTTCGATGACGCGATTTTCGATTTGATCGCACATGCCCAGGCCGTGGCGGCCGCCGATCGCATTGCTCTGCAAAATTACGTCGACCAGATTGTCGATCGGCTGATCGTTGAGAGCCGTGGGCACGCCGTTCGTGAATGTGACTTTTACCGTTTCGGGTTGAATCGCGACGCCGGCGTCCCAGAATTTTACGCCCATGATCGGCTCGACGATGTACATGCCGCGATCGAGAAATTCCAGGTCTTTCGCTTCATGGGTCGCGCCGAGCATATTGGAATCGGTCGAATAGGCTTTTTCGACGCTGGTCCGATAGGGCTTGCCCTTTTGATTCAGGTACTCGCTCATTTCCGTGCGACCGCCGAAGCGATCCACAAACTGCTGGTCGAGCCAGGGCTTATAAATTTTCAGATCGGGGTTTACGAGTGCGCCGTAGCGATAGAAGCGCTGGATGTCGTTGCCCTTGTGCGTGCTGCCGTCGCCGAAGACGTGCACGTTGTCCTGCTGCATGGCGCGGATGATCGCCGTCGTGGTGACCGCGCGGCCCAGGGGCGTCGTATTAAAATATTTTTTGCCGCCGGTGGCGATGTGAAAGGCGCCGCACTGGATCGCCCGGATTCCTTCCCGGGCCAGAGCTTCACGGCAATCCAGCAGTCGCGCGCCGGTCGCTCCGTGGTCGGTGGCGATGCCGGGAATGCTGTCGACGTCGTCTTCGTCCGGCTGATTCAAATGCGCGGTGTAGGCGTGGACTTCGAGACCCTCGTCCTGGGCCATCCAGGCGACGGCGGCGCGGGTATCGAGTCCGCCGGAGAAAGCGATTCCAACTTTCGTTCCCCGGGGCGGCAGGCTTTTGTAAATGCGACTCATGCCTGCAGCCTTCGTGGCGCGCGGCCTGCTGTAAATCAAAAGAGAAGGGATTGACGGACCCGCAGATTCCGGATCGCCTTGCCTGTGCCGCTATTCACCCGCGACGATTCCATTCAATTGCGCTTCAAGGGCCGCCAGATTACGGGCTCCTTGATATACGAAAAATCCCGGGAGCTGGCGATCCGCACCGTGCCCTTCAGCGAAGGTCGCGAAGTGCAGCTGAATTTCTTCGAAAATTTACGCGATACCTTCGGACGGGACAAAGTCTATGCGGAGTATCGGCGGGGCAATTATCTCTGCACTTTCGAAACCCACATGATCGGGGCCGAGCCCGACGCGAGCTGTCACGATGGATCGATCATTGTAAATCTGGAAGTTCCTGGCCGCGTGAAGCGGGTGATCCAGGCGACGTCCTGAACGAATCGCAGTCGGCTCCGCACATACGCACATCCAGAACGAACGCGATCCCTAATTATGGACCTACAATCACTGCAATCACTGCAAGCGGAGATTCGCTCGGACGCGGAGCTGCTCAAACGCCAGCTGGCGGCCGAAGCGGCTCTGAGTTCCGGCGAAGCTCCGCAGGATTCTATTCCGGCGCTGACTCCGATCGCGCCCGTCAGCCTCGCGGAATTTCAAGCACATCCCCGTCCCGAAGCCCTGGCCGACGGCAGCTATCGTTATCGCGATCTGGCGCGCTTCGACGACGAGACCTTCGTCGAAGCATCTTACCGGGCACTCTTGCGCCATGCTCCGGACCCCGAAGGGCTCGGAAACTATACCCGCATGCTTCGGGCCGGCAAACATAAGGCGGAAGTGCTCGCGCGACTCCGCTATTCCCATGAAGGCCGGGCCCAGGCCGTGCGTCTGCGCGGTCTCCTGATTCCGGCGGCCTTCGCGGGGCTTGCATATATTCCGCTGCTGGGTCGCGTGCTGGAGTGGTTTGTCGAGCTGGTTTTTTTACGCAGCACGCTCCAGCGCTTGCGCACGGCAAACGATCAGCACCGCCGTCACACCAACGCATCTCTACACGCCCTGGCCAAGAAGTCGAATGAACAGAGCCGCGCCCTGAATCGCTGGATTGAAGGTTCAGGCAAAGCTTCTATTCAGGACTCAGGGACTGAATCTTAGCGGACGGCGTTCATGAGCTTGCCCCGCATCGCCCTCGTTTGTCCGCGCCTGCAATTGCCGGACGCGATCGGCTATGACGTGTTGCACGAAGCGCGCGTCTTCGCCGAAGCCGGCTATCCCGTAAAAATTTTCGCAGAAAGCTGGAGTCCAGAAACCCCGGCCGAGCCCCTGGATCGTCTGTCGCGCTGGCTGCGATCCTCTGGCGATCTATTGCTCTATCACTACTCCGTGCATTCACCGGAAATCTTGAATCTGCTGCGCGGCACAGACTGCCGGCGAGCCCTGCGCTATCATAACGTTACGCCGGCTGAATTCCTGGAGCCGTATGATCGCGGTTTCGCGAATGCCCTGCGCGCCGGACGCGATCTGCTCGGCGCTCACCTCGCCGCGGGTGTGACGCTGGCTCTGGCGGACTCGGAAGAAAATCAGCGGGATCTACTGGCGGCCGGCGCGCCCCCCGAAATCTGCACGGTGCTCGCTCCCTTTCATCGCGTGCCGGAGCTGCTGGCCGGCGAAGCCGATCCGGACTGGATGCGCGCGCTTGCGTCGGCATCGGATTCGGCGGGTCGCATGCGGAATATTCTGATGGTCGGTCGATTGGTGCCGAACAAAGGCTACGAACATTTGATTCGCGGGTTTGCGGCCCTGGCCGCTCAGCGGCAGGACTGCCGGCTGATTCTCGCAGGAGGCCAGGACCAGCGGCTGCATGTATACTACCGTGAGCTGCAGTCTATAATAGAAGAAACCGGCGTCGTTTCGCGAGTCTGGCTTCCCGGATCGATCAGCCTGGCCGCTCTGCGGGCTCTCTATCGCACGGCGGATTTGCTGGCGGTGACCAGCGAACACGAGGGCTTTTGTCTGCCGCTGGTCGAGGCCATGGCCCACGGCGTGCCGATCGCGGCCCTGGATCGCGCGGCCGTTCCCGACACCCTCGGCGACGCGGGGCTGCTTTTAGATTCGACGGAGCCCGCCTATCTGGCGGCGGCCTTTCAGAAACTCCTGTCCGAACCGGAGCTGGCTCAGAAAATCGGCGCACAGGGTCGGGCCCGGTACGCCGCGCAGTTTACGAACGAGCGCCTGGCCGGCCTCCTGCTCAAACGCATCCACGAATATGTCTCGCATCGCCCTGCTCACAGCCCATCTTCAGCGTAACGACGCCGTCGGTCACGACACCCTGCATATGCAGGAAGTTTTGCGAAAATTGGGTCACGAGGTGCAGTGCTTCGCCCCCAACGCGGATGCGGGTCTGGACTGTCGCCCTCCGCGCCGCATTTCTGAATTCTTAAAGTCCGCCGACGATATTTTAATCTATCACTATGCGGTCGCTTATCCCGAAGCGCTCGAACTCTTTCGCACGCTCAATTGCCGCAAGATCATAAAATATCACAACGTTACGCCGCCGGAATTTTTTGAGCCCTTTCACGGGGGCTACGCCGATCTCTGTCGTCGCGGTCGCGACATGCTGCGGGATTTCGTCGCGACCGGTCCCGATCTAATGCTCGGCGATTCGAAGTTCAACGTCGAAGACTTAGTCGCCGCGGGCGCGCTGCCGGAACGATGCGGTATTGTCCCGCCCTTTCACGCGGTGGATCGCTTGCAAGAACTGGAAGCCGATCTGGATTTTCTGCAGCGCTTCGCCCCCGACGCTTTTGGCGCGCCGAAAAATCTGCTGATGGTCGGCCGCATCGTTCCAAACAAAGGTTACGAACATTTGATTCGCAGCTTCGCTCTGTATCGCGAACGTTATCTATTCGGCGGGGACGCGCGATTGATTCTGGCCGGTAAGACCGAAGCGCCCCTGGCCCTGTACACGGCCGGCCTGCGCAAACTCTGCCGCGATCTGAACGTGGAAGCGTCGGTCGTCTTTACGGATCGCATCAGCGCCGCCGCCTTAAAGGCCGCTTTCTTAACCGCGGACCTCTTCGCTTTGATGAGCGAACATGAAGGCTTCTGCGTGCCGGCCATCGAAGCGATGGCTTTCGGCGTGCCGATTGTCGCTCTCGATCGGGGGGCGGTGGGCGATACAGTCGGCGACGGCGGCCTGGTCTGGCAGGAGAACGATCCCGCGCTATTTGCGACGAGTTTCGCCCGGGTGCTTTCGGATGGCGATCTGGCCTGGGAGCTGGGCGACCGCGGTCAGGAGCGCTTTCGAACGGCTTTCTCGAATTCCGCGATCGAAGAAAAATTCACCGGCGCGCTGCGGGAGTTTTTGTGACCTCCCGGGAGAATATGCGCGAGGCCTCAGAGACGACCGGGCAGGAAATAAGGCACGGGACCGCACAAGGACCCGCACGCGATCACACAGACCGGGAAAAACGCGTCGCGATCGTCGTGCAGCGCTGCCACGAGTCGGTCGTCGGCGGAGCGGAAAGCCTCGCGTGGCAGTACGCGCAGTTCCTGAAAGACGAATATTCGGTCGATGTGATCACCAGCTGCGCCGCCGACGCAAACAGCTGGCGCAATATTTTCCCGGCGGGCCCGTCCGAGCGGGAAGGCGTGCGCATACTGCGTTTCGAAAGTCGGCCGGGACACAGTTCCTACTGGCATCGCCTGAATGAAATCCTGGCGCACCACCATCGTGTCTTCGCATTTCGCCGGCGGCGCGCGGTCGGCGCCCGCAGCGAAAATGCTATGCCGGGAGTCTTCGATCCCGCGCGCATGATTCCCTGGACGCGGGCCCTGCAGCGGGAATGGATCCAGGCCCAGGGTCCGTACAGTCCGGCGCTGCTCGATTATATCCACGAGCACCGCGACGCGTACCGCGTTTTTATTTTCGTAACCTATCTATTTGCGCCCACCGCCTTCGGCCTGGGACTCGTGGATCGCAGTCGACGCATTCTGGTGCCGGCGCTGCACGACGAGGCGCCCGCTTATCTGCCGATCTATAAAGAGCTGGCCCGAAACGCGGGCAGAATCTTCTGGAACACCCGTGCCGAGGCGGAGCTGGGTCGGCGAATTTGGGGAGCGGGTTTGAACGGCGCGGTCGTTTCGATGGGCGTGGAAGCCGCAGCGCCGGCGACGGAGCTCCGGAAAAAGTCGCCGCGAATTTTGTATCTATTGTACTGCGGACGCATCGATCCGGGCAAAGGCTGCGATCGATTGTTTCGCTATTTTCGCCTGTTTCAGAACCAGCACCCCGGCCCGCTCAAATTGCTTCTGACGGGAAACCTGCAGATGAAGCTTCCGAGTCCGCGACCGAATATCAAACATCTCGGCTTTGTTTCGGACGCCGAGAAGCTGCGCTTGATGGCGGACGCCCGGGCGGTGGTCATCCCTTCGCCTCACGAAAGCTTGAGCTTGATCACCCTCGAAGCGATGGGCCAGGGCACGCCCGTTTTCGCCTACGGTCGCAATCCAGTCCTGCGCGAACACGTCGAAGCCAGCGAAGGGGGCCTTTTGTTTTCGGACTACGAGAGCTTTCGCGTGAATCTCGGGCGGATCCTGGGCACGCCTGGTCTGCGCGAAAAACTCGGAGCGGGCGGTCGGCGCTATGTCAGCGAAAACTTCGAGACCTCGGTCGTGCGCAAACGACTGCTGGCCGAAATCGCGAGTGCGCCCTTCGCCGCGCCGGTCGATCCGGCACGGGCTGCGAGCGGAGCTGAAATTTTCGGCGAGGCAATCGATTGAAACGCGTTGCGATCGTCGTGCAGCGCTGGCATCCGGATCTGGCGGGGGGCTCTGAGCAACACGCCGGTCTGTATGCGCGCTATATCGCCGATAGCGGCGTCCCGGTGGATTTGATTACCACGACGGCGAAAGACGCCGTGACCTGGCAGAATCATTACGATTCCGGCATGACAGAGCACGACGGTTTCCGCGCGCTCCGCTTTCCCGTGGCGGGCGGTCGGCGCGCGGATTGGAACGCACTCCACGATCTCATGCTGCGCGAAGCGGTGGCAATTCGAAGCGAAGCCTTCGCGGGGAATCTTTTCGATCGTGATTCGCCCGCGATCTATCCGCCGAAGATTCGCTGGCCCCGGGCGCTCCAGGAAGAGTGGATTCGTCGCCAGGGCCCCGACAGTCCGGAGCTCGTAACATACCTCGCGCAAAAGGGTGATCAGTATGGCTGCATTATCTTTTTGACCTATCTGTTTGCGACCTGCTATTTCGGATCCGCCCGCGTCGGGCCGGAAGTTCCGACGCTGTTTGTACCGACGCTCCACGATGAAGCGCCCGCTTATCTGCCGGCCTTCCAGCGCATGGCCGGACGCTTTGACGGGATTCTCTGGAATACCGAAGCGGAAGAGCAGCTGGGCCGATCCCTGTGGGGACCCTTCCCGAACAAGATGCTCCATCGACGGGGTGGAATGGGCATTGCGATGCCGGAAGCGGAGCCGGGTGCTTTGAATGCGATGCCGAATTTTGCCGGCGGCTTTGATCCGACCGCTGATTCCTTCGCTCTGTACTGCGGGCGGATCAGTTTGGCGAAGGGCTGCGGCGAGATGATCGAATGGTTTCTGGACAGCCTGGATACGCCGGCTGAGCTCGACGCCCGCGATACACCTGCAGCCCGGGAGTCGTCGGGCGAGGCCGCCGCGAAGGTCCCGCGCAAACTTATCCTGACCGGCGACTTGCAAATGGAATTGCCGGAGCATCCCGCGCTGATCTACGCCGGCTTCGTCAGCGAAGCGCAGAAATTCGCCTTAATGTCTGCTGCGCGGATGTTTATAATGCCGTCGGGCTTTGAAAGCCTGAGCGTTGTGACTCTCGAAGCGATGGGCCAGGGCACGCCGGTGCTGGGTAGCGATCGCAGCCCGGTAATTCAGGATCATATCCTGCGGAGCGGCGTCGGTCGAATGTACCGGGACCGCGAAAGTTTCGCGAGCGGGCTCCGGGTGCTGGGCTCATGTGATGCGGGCGAAAGTCTCGCGATGCAATCCGCCGCGCGATCGTACGTGGCGGACAATTATTCCCACGAAACTGTGCGCGAACGAGTGCTGGATGCGATCCGTTTGCTTGCGGGCGACAGCGGGAATTGAGCGGCAGCACGCCGACGGAGTCCGCGCATTCCGTCGAGGAACGCCCGGGGCCTGGCTTCGATTAGTAAGCGCGCAAATATTCGGGCTGCGCATTCCAGATAATCATTCCGCGTCCGGCGGGGCGCGGCAATCGGAGATTCAGGGCGAGCATTGCGCCGGGCGTAAAATAGAACGCGTCTTCGCGCACGCCGAGTAGAGCGGCGGACAGACGCTGCACGTCGGGAGCGTGAAAGATCCAAATCGCGACGGCGTTCGAATCGAGCTCGTTAAAAATATCGAGAGCGCCGTCCAGGTCGAAGCCGGGCGCCAGGCGTTCCTCGACCGAGTGGCCTGGCTGAGCCGAAGTGAGCCCTTCTTCGCGAAGCTGCGCGAGATGCTTTTCGATCAGAGCTCCGGTTTCGCGCGTGCGAACGAGCGGGCTGGTGCGAATTTCGTCGAAGCGCCAGCCGGTGGCCGCGGCCAGTCGCGCCATGCGTTCCATGTCGGAGCGGCCGGTGGCCGTCAGGCGCCGGTCGAAATCGCCTCCGCCGGGAACGACTCCAGGGGGTTCCGCCTCGCCGTGACGCATGATGATTAGCTTCATAGTGCCGCCAGTCGAACGGGCCGGTGCATCGCGTAAATATTTTTTGTACAAAATTGTTGGACGGTCCGTCTATGTTTCACACAACGAACCGACAGGTGCGGGATATCGGCATGGATCCATACGCCAGGCGATCTTATGAAAGTTATAGAAAGTGAATCGTTATCCAAGTCGTACGGTTCGCATCCGGCGCTGCGCGATCTGGATCTATCCGTCGATCGCGGACAGATTTTCGGTTTTCTCGGACCGAACGGCGCGGGCAAGACGACCTTTATCAAGATCCTGCTCGATTTCATCGCCCCGAGCGGCGGTGAAATTCGCATTCTGGGAGCGCGTCCCGGCGAGCTGGATCGCACGCGAATTGGATATCTGCCGGAACGAATCAATATTCATCCCTTTCTGTCCGGACGCGAATTTCTGCGTTACCAGGGGCAGTTGATTGGGCTCGGCGGTCAGGATCTGGAAGATCGCATTCATCGCGTACTCGAACGCGTCGAAATGAGCGAGGCCGGCGATCGACGCATCGGCGATTATTCGAAAGGCATGACCCAGCGCGTGGGTCTTGCGGCGGCGCTGATCGGCGAACCGGAGCTGTTGCTACTGGACGAACCCGCGTCCGGGCTGGATCCCCTGGGCATTGCCCGCATTCGCGAAATCATGCTGGCGGAGCGAGAACGCGGCGCGACGGTATTTTTTAATTCGCATCAGCTATTGGAAGTCGAGAAGACCTGCGATCGCGTGGCGATCTTAAATCGCGGTCGGGTCGCGGCCCAGGGCAAAAGCACCGATCTGTCTTCCCGGCAGGGAGTGCATCTGGAATGCGACGGTCCGGCGGAAGCGCTGGCGGCCGTTGAGAAACTGGCGCGCAGTCTGGACGGCGCAGCGGAAGTCCAACAGGGCGGCGCGCGGGTCGAGCTGAGCATTCCGGATCCGGAGCAGGAGCGCGTGTTTCCGGCGAAGGTCGTGGAAACCGGAGCGCGCATTGTAAAGTACGCGCGGCGGCTTGAAAGCCTGGAAGATGTATTTCAACGTCTGGTCGGCGGCGCGGAGGATGACCAATGAGCGGAATGATTCGCAGAATCGGCGTGGTCTTCGCGCTCACCTTTCAAGAAGCGCGACGGCGGCGATTGCTGGTCGTCTTTTTAGTCGGCTGCGTGGTGTTCATGGGTTCGGGATCGGCCTGTACCTATGGCTGCCGGAAACTCGCGGACAGCGGCGTGGATCAGCAGCGGGCGCAAATCGAACAGAAGCTGAGCGAGAGCGGTCTTTCGAAAGAAGAGCGCGCCGCGAAGATGATCGAATTCGACGAGTTGATCGAAAAGGATCGAGAGTCGGGCGAAGAAAGCCTGCAATCGGTGCTGGTCGCTCTGTGTTTCGCATTGATGGCGTTTTGGATCTATTTGCTGGCGGCGTTTTTTACGCCCTTCCTGGCGCTGAATGATTTTTTCACCGGCCATCATGTATTGATTTTATCGCGTCCGGTCAAACGCTGGGAGTACCTCTTCGGAAAATTCGCGGCAACCGCCGGCATGGTGCTGGCGAGCATGCTGCTGCTGATGGTTTGCTATCTGGTCTTGATGAAGTTTTCGGCCGGCGTATGGGGCTGGGAATTGCTGCGGGGTCTCGCGTACATCCTCCAGGGAATCACCGTATTCATTCTGATGCTGATGTTTTTGACGCTCACCGCAGGCCGGCTGCCGGCGGTCTTTCTTTCATTGTTGGTCGTCGTGCTCGGCGTGATGCCGGGTTATTTGATCGCCACTGAAGCGGATCTGAGCGATGCGAGCCCGGTCGCGCGCGTCCTGATTTACGTGCTGGCCTATGGTCTACCCCAGTTCAGCGTGAATTTCGTGCATGGTTTCGCCTGGATGGTGCAGGATATGGCGACCTTTGAGGAGTTCGTGCAGCAATCCGGCGTGCGCAAAATCGGCAATAACAGCGGACTCGTTTCGATTGTGCTAAATTTCGTCTGGATTGCTTTGCTCTGGATCGGCATGAGCTTCGTGTTTCGTAAAAAAGAGCTGAATACCTGAAGCCGGGTCCAGGTGCGGTTTCGAATTAGATCTGAATCGTCGGGAATAGTGTGCGGCTTGCAAATTGCGATCTTGACATTCCGGCGGTATTGACGTAGGATTGGCCAGTGGTTACGCCCTCTTTACAGGACATAAACGAGAATATCGGAGTGACCGTTCAAAACGGTCAGTACCTGACGCTCAAGACGCACCGGATGACGGGCGTGGTGGAAAAGCACATCCAGCACGCGGTCGAGAGCATTCTCGACAAAAATAAACAGCCCGGTCTGGTCACGACTCTCTATACGATCTTGAAGGAGCTCGTGATTAACGGCTGCAAAGCCAATCAGAAGCGCATCTTCTTCGACGAACGCGGCCTGGATATTTCCAATCCGGCGGATTACCAGCGCGGCATCGACGACTATACCAAAAGCTTCAGCGAAGCGATGGCTCTGGAGTACGGCCACAAAGCGCGCGAAAAAGGTTTCTATGTCCTGATCGACTTTCAGTTCGACCCGAGCGGTCTGACGCTGGAAGTCGTGAATAATACCTCCATCGCCAAAGAAGAAGAGACGATGGTGCGTGAGAAGCTCAAGAAAGCGATGGGCTACAATGACATCGCCGAGTTCTATATGGACCAGGCGATGAGCGGCGAGTCCGAAGGCGCCGGTCTTGGCATCGCGCTGATTATCATTCTGCTCAAAGGCGAAGAAATCGATCCGAATCTTTTTCGCATTCTGATCGAAGAAGATCGGACCATCGCCCGTCTGGAAATTCCGTTCACCGACGACTTCATCAGCAAACGCGAAAAGTCCGAAGCCGATTCCTGAGAATCGCCCGCCAGTTTTCATTATCTTAGCGATGCGGCGCCTGGCCGGCGATCGTGTCCCCGGATCTTCGGCGCAATTTTGCCCGGGATCGCATCCCGCACCTCATGAGCGGACTCAAGAAAAAACTCAGTCTCTACGATTTCGATCGAAAGCCCGCGTCGCCCGGGGCTGAGTCTTCCGTTCGTGACGCGGCGCCGTCGACAGCGAGCGCTTCGGACCTGAGCTTCGGCCGCCTGGATTTTGAGCGGCTCGCTCCGGGCGTCTATCGCCATCGTCAGTTCGATAACAATCCGCAGATGGGTGCGCGAAAGCTCGCGGAGTATCTGCCCCTGAGTCTGAGTGGAATTCTGGAGCTGGCTCTGTGGCCGCAGCCGGAAGCGCTGCATCCCGAGGATGTTTTGTTTCTGGATACCGAGACCACCGGCCTGACGCGCGGCGCGGGAACTCTGCCATTTCTCACGGGACTGGCGAGCTTTGAAAACGGCGGCGTCATGCGGGAGCTGATCTATCTTTCGGAACCGGGCGGCGAAGAAGATTATCTGGACTATATTCAGGATCGCTTTCGTCGCTTTAAGTATTTGGTCAGCTATAATGGCCGGGCCTTCGACGTTCCGCTGCTGCGCAATCGTCTGATTTTGAATCGCAAACCGGGTCTGCCGGACTTCTTGCATTTTGACCTGCTGCATATCTTTCGCCGTCTCTTTCCGAAAGGCAGTTTGCCCGGGTATCGCCAGATGGATCTCGAAGAACGCGTGCTGGAATACGTGCGCGAAGATGATTTGCCCGGCGCGGAAATTCCGCAGATCTATTTCGACTATGTGAAGTACGGCCACGACGGCGGTCTCGAAAAAGTCTTCGATCACAACTTAAAGGATCTCGACGGGATGGTCTTGCTGTTCTTAGAGGCGATTCGGCTGTACGACCGTCGCGAAGGAGCGCGCGGATCGCTGCGTTCCGGCCTGGCCCGGATTCTGATGCGCAACCGACGTTCGGGCGAAGCTCTGGAACTTCTGCGCGATCTTGAATCGGAAATCGCCGCGCCAGACAGGCCGCGAATCCTGGATCCGGAATACGCTGACGATCGTATGGGTGGCTTACGCTATCGCGATTATCTTTTGCTGGGCCAGCTACAGCGAGCGCGCGGCGATTTTCAAAAGGCGGCCGACGTCTTCGAGCGGGTTGTCGCGCGCTACGATTGTCCCTACGCGGCCATGGCTCTCGCGAAGCTGCTGGAACACCGACTCAAGGACTATCCCGCGGCGCTGGCGCAGACGGAGCGACTCATTCGCCGCTTTGCTCCTGAGCAAAGCGAAGATTACACTCAAAGCGGAAAGTACAGTCGAAGCGAAGCACAGGCGGAGCGGCCGATCGGACGCGGACTGTATGCGAGCGCGGAGCTGGAAAAACGACGCGCGCGCATCGAGCGCAAGCTGAGCCGCAGCGAGAAACACTAAAGCAGGCCGGAATCGACTCAGCGCTTGTTCGCAGGCTTTTGCGTTGATTTCTTTTTCGCGGCCGGCTTTTTTGAAATTTTGCCCGCGGCTTTTTTTGAGGCCTTCTTCGAGGCCTTTTTGCCGGCTTTGTTCGCGACCCTTGCGCCTGATTTTTTCACAGCCTTTTTGGCGGACTTCGCGCTTGCTTTTTTCGCCGCCTTTTTTCTGACTTTCTTGCTCGCCTTCTTTTTGCTTCCGGCCGCTTTGCTTTTCTTTTTTCCAGAGGTGCCGGAACGCAGTGCCGCGCGGTAGGCGTGCTCCGCCCACTCCAGCATCACGGCCGGGCTTTCCAGTGCCTGCTCCGGCGCGCGATAGTATGACATCTGGATCGGTTTGCTTTTGCCTTCGTATGTGAAGGGTTCGAGGGATTCCTCTTCGAAGAGCGCCCGGTTGCCATCGTCGGCTTTCAGATACAATACCTGGAAAGCAACCAATCCAAACATCACGCTGCCGCGATAGATGCCGTAGCCGCCGAACATGCGTCGCGCGCTCACCGCGCCCATGTCGCGGAGTAGATCCAGGATATGATCGACGAATTCGTCTTCGTGCGGTTTAGATGCCATAGATTTCTATGGACAGACCTGCGGCCTGCGCCACTAAAAGACAATCCAATTATGAGTACCACAGTTGTTCGATTCAAAAAAGGCCGGCGCGGTAAACACGCCTGGGGCGTAGTGTGCGATCGCATGGTGCGCGTGGTGCCGGGACAGTACGCGAGCCTGGCTGAGTTTCTTGAGCGCGGCGCCGCGAAAGCGCGCAAACTGGCCCGGCTCAAGCGCAGTCCGCGCGGCGCGCTGGGCCTCGAAAAACTGCACTTGCTCAGTCCCGTTACGGAAGACGCGCAGATCGTGTGCCAGGGAAAGAACTACGTCGACCATATTAAAGAGACTGGCTTTCGCCCGGAAGACAAACGCTTCAATTTAATTTTTACGAAAGCCGCCTCCGCGCTGACCGGCGCGCGCGGCGTCATCGAGCGGCCGCCTGGTGTGCGTCTGCTCGACTACGAAATCGAACTGGGGCTGGTGATCGGGAATGCACCTCCTCGCAATTCGCGCGGTCAGCCCGGTTTGCTTCGGGACTGCGTCGCGGGGCTGGTCGTTGCGAACGACGTATCGGCGCGGGACGTGCAGGTGCCGCAGGGTCAGTGGTTCAAAGGCAAAAGCTTTCGCACGTTTTGCCCGGTGGGACCCTATCTGGTGCTACTGGACGACCCGGACTTCGCGCGTTTGCATGATCTGGAATTGAATCTGCGAGTGAACGGCGAACAGCGCCAGCGCGCGTCGGTGCGGCAGATGATCTATTCGCCGGACGAAACTCTGGCGGAACTGGCGGACATCATGACGCTGCGTCGCGGCGATCTGGTGCTGACCGGTACGCCGGCCGGCGTCGCCATGCGCGTTCCCGGCGGCTGGCGCAAAAAAATCGCGCAGCTAATTTATAGCGAAAGCGCGCTCATGCGAAAATTCGTGGAGTTGCAGCTGCAAAGCGATCGCTATCTAAAAGACGGCGACGTAATTCACGCAAGCATCGCCGTTCCCGACGGCGACCTGGACCTGGGTATGCAGGAGATGATCGTGCGATCCGCCTGAAGCGCGCCGTCGCGGACGAAGCTCAGCCTGGCGCGTCCAGAAATTCCAGCAGTCCGGCGGGTTCTGATACGAGTCGCGTTCGCGGGCTGCCTTCGCACAGCTCGCGAAACTCCAGCTGCTCTCTGTCGTCTTTCGCCCACAGCACGCCCGCGAAATACGATCCCGCGTTTTGGGCGGCTTCGAAGTCTACCTGCGAATCGCCCACGTATAATATTTTCTTGGGATCCACCTGCAGCAGCTGGCAGGCTCGAATGATCCCTTCCGGGTCGGGCTTCGGCAGGTTTACGTCGTCGTCGCAAACGCTGACGGCGAACTGCGGCGCGCCCGTGCGATCCACCGAAATGTCATAGGCGGCCCGACTCTTGCCGGTTACGAGGCCCGTCACCAGCCCGCGGTCCTGGATCGCGTCGACGGCGGCGAAGGCGCCGGGATAGGGGCCATCGCACAGTTCCGCATGTCGCCGGCCGTAGTGATTGATAAAGGCCTGGTAGAGATGCTCGTAGTCTTCACGATACGGAGCGTCCAGAAAGAAACGAATTTCGGCCTTGAGCTGCATGTCAGTGACGTCCGCGGCGCTCAGGTCTTTGCCGAGGAAGTCCGTGAGGACCTGTCTATAGGTTTCGACGTACAGGCGATAGGTGTCGACGAGCGTGCCGTCGAAGTCGAAGATTACGCCGTCGATTTTTGCGTCCATGTCTGTCAGCCCACGCGAATGCAGACTTTACCGAAGTGTTTGCCCGCGCCGAGGTATTCGAAAGCCGCCGGCGCTTCGGAAAAATCAAAGACGCGATCGATGACCGGTCTGGTTTGATGCTGGGTCATCGCTCGCAGCATTTCCTCGAAGCCGTCGCGTCCGCCCACGAGAATCCCCTGCACGGTGATATTTTGCATCAACACGGGAACCATATTCACCGCGTTGTTGCCCCCCGCCAGAACGCCGATCAGGCTGATGTGGCCGAAGAGCCGCGTAGAAAAAATCGAATGTTCTAAGGTGCCCGCGCCGCCGACTTCGATGACGTGGTCCGCGCCGGCCATCTTCGTAATGCGCCGGACTTCTTTCGACCAGTTCGGCTTCGCGCGATAGTTGATTGAGTGATCCGCGCCCAGTTTTCGGGCCCGTTCGATTTTTTCGTCGCTGGACGAAGTTACAATGACTTTCGCGCCGTGCATCTTCGCGAACTGCAGGGCGAAGATCGACACGCCGCCGGTGCCGAGCACGAGCACGGTGTCCCCCGCTTTGGTGCCGGCCTGCATCGTCGCGCTCCAGGCGGTGAGGGCCGCGCAGGGCAGCGTGCTCGCCTCTTCGTAGCTCATATACTCCGGAATCTTTACGACGCCGTGCTCGGGAAAGACGCGTTGTTCGACCAGGCACCCGTCCAGGGGGCCGCCGAGGCTGGTGCGCAGCTGGTCGATGGTCGGTTTGCCTGAAACCCAGTCCTGGGCGAAGTTGCTGATCACGCGGTCGCCGGTCTTGAATCGTTTTACGCCTTCCCCGACGCCGATCACTTCCCCCGCCCCGTCGCATAAAGGAATCAGCGGAAGTTTCAATCGGGGATTATAATCTCCGATGACCGTCAGGTAGTCGCGGTAGTTGATCGAAGTGGATTTGATAGCGACCAGGATTTCGCCCGGACCCGGCTGTGGATCCGGACGTTCGACCTGCTTGAGATGATCGATCCCGAAGGCCTGGATTTCGTACGCTTTCATAACTGACCACTGCAAACAGGGCCGGCGGGCCGGTCAAACGATCCTGCTTTTGGCCCTTAGTTTGATGTATCAACTTTCGCCGGCGATGATCGTCTTAACGTGCCGGCGGCCCTCGCGATCAGCTTCGCATTATTGCGCGGGCAGCTGGAAGACGAAGCTCATCGGCAGGTGATCCGAAATGTCGAGGGTGTCCGCCTGTCGCACGCGATAGTTTTTCAGACGCAGCAAATCCGAATCGTAGAAGACGTGATCGATGGTGCGGTCGGGACCGCTGGCTTCTGGGTTGTTACTAAAGAACGTATAGTATTGCGCGCGCACGGCGGGATTGAGCAGTTTCGGGAGCGGCGCGGCCGATGTGAAATCTTCGAAGAGCGGTCGCAGCTCGGAGTCGGGATTATAATAGGTCCAGGCGAATTCCGGAAGATCTTTCAGCGGAAAGTCCGGAGGCAGTAAATTGAAATCGCCGCTGACGAAAAAGGGGCGGCCCTCTTCCCGGAGTTCGTTCATATGATCGCTTAAAAAAGCGACCTGACGCTGCATGGTGTCGTCGCCCTGGGCGAAGGCGTCCAGGTGCGTATTTAAGGCGACGAATCCGCGGCCTTCGGGCGCGCCCGTAACGGGGAACTCGGTTTCAAGCACGGCGCGCTTCAGGTTGAATTGCTGCATGACCAGGCTGGCCGGAATCAGCGGCAGCTGGTAGCGGGTGGCCTTCGCGATTTTGTATTTGCTGATCGTGGCGAGCTTCATGCCGACCGAATCCATGACTTTCGGATGCGGAACGAAATCGGCTTTCCAGTAAAAGACATCGGAGTGGCAGCGATATTCCGGCGAAATGCGACCGAGGAGTTCCGCGAGCTGATCGATGTCGTCGGTGTATCCGGCGCCTTCGTTGATCTCTTGAATCAGAATCAGGTCCGGATCTTCGGCGGCGATCACGCGCGCGACTTTTTGAAAGGTCGCTTCGATCGACTCGGGTTTCGGTCGCAGATCGGGGCCGTCGCTGTTTGGCACGTCGTACCAGAACGTATAGTTTTTGCTGCCCATGTACTGGACGTTCCAGTTAAGTACTTTTAGATCCTGTCCGGCTTTGAGTTCGGGGGCGTCGGCGGGACAGACCAGGTCGGCGGGCTGCACGTCAGCCGGATGAAAGGTGATGGCGTAGACTAATCCGGCGAAGGCCGCGACCAGTAGAACCACGATCACTCCTGTACGGATCAGTAATTTTTTTATTAGTTGCATACTTCTGGAAACACTCTTGCTGCTTTTTGTTCATCGTGACTACCGCGCGATCAGCGTGGCCGTAAAGCCAAAATTTTGGTTTCGCGTGGAATTGTAGCCTGTGCTATGACGGTAGTCGACTATGTTCTCTGTACGCGTTGGGCGCGGGCCCCTGATTGTCCCGATCCTCTTTCTATTGGCCGCTTCGCGTATTGCAGCGGAGCCCGGGGCGATTCTTCCGGAAAGCGCTTATGAGTATCGATTTCTGGGGTCGGCCGCTCAGGTCTGGTACGACAAGGACGGCGATAGCATATCGCTGCCGGAGGCGAAAGCGGGCGAAGCGTCCGCCTTTCCGGAGCGGCACCTGGCAGCGGCCCTGGCGGCGGATCCCGAATACAGAACGGCGGCTGCAGACATCGTTAATTTCGGCGCGGGCGGCGGAGCCGTCTGGCTGCGCTTTCATTTGAGGAATGCCGACGAACAAGAATCGGCCTTTCGCTGGTTGGTTGTCGAGAATCCGCGGCTCTGGGAAATCGATTTATTCGAATTCCCGCAGACCGACGTTTCGCCGGCCGCCCTGATTTCGCACCGGCGCGCCGGCAACAGTCGGGCCTTCGCGCGCCGCGAGATCGACGCGCCGCCTTTTTATTTCGCTTTGAATCTTGAGCCCGGGCAGGCGAAGACCTATTATGTGCGATTCTGGAATCGCACGACGCTGCAGTTGCCTCTGGCGATCGCAACGGATGCGGCTCGCGTGCGAAACGAAAATCTGCGTAAGTACATGTACGGCGCCTTCCTGGGATTCTTCGCGGCGCTCTTGATTTATAATCTGCTGATGTTCGTTACCCTGCGCGAACGAAATTATTTATATTATATGCTGCTCCTGGGCTTCATGGGTCTGTTTGTCACCGGCTATCTGGGATTGAATTTTCAGTTTCTGACGCCGGATTTTCCGAATTTCAATTACGCGTCGATTCCGGCCCTGGGGATTCTGTGTTTGTTTTCGGTTGTGCTCTTTACCCAGGATTATTTGCACACGGCCCGGCACACGCCGCGATTGCATCGATTTCTCCAGGGACTGTGCGGCGTCTTCGGCATCGCTCTGGTCTTCAACCTCTTCGGCGACACCCATACGTCGGCTGTGCTGGCGACGGCCTCGTCGCTCGTGCTGGCCGTCGTTATGATCTACGGCGCGGCGTATTTGTGGAGCCGCAAGCGATACCGGCCGGCGCGGTACTATTTGATATCGTGGGGCGTGTTTTACGCTTCGCTGCTGATTCACGGCGCGATTCAGTTCGGTTTGTTCACGAACGCCTTTTTGTTGAACCATGCTTTGATGATCGGCGCCTCTCTGGCCACGATTTTGCTTTCCCTGGGCATGGCCGCTCGCATTAAAACCCTCGATCGCGCGCGCTACGCTCTCGTTACCCAACTGGAAGTCGCGAAAGATATCCAGCGCGCTTTGCTCCCGCCGCCCCTCGCGGATCGCGACGATTTGCGTGTCGCCTATCTATACGAACCGATGGAAGCCGTCGGCGGCGATTTTATCGATCTGCATATTCGCGAAGACGGCCGCGCCTTATTCGCCGTCGCGGATGTCACCGGGCATGGAGTTCCCGCGGCGCTGTTATCGTCGATGATCAAGATGGCTCTGCGGGTTTCGTACGAAGTCATGGAAGATCCGGCCCTGGCTCTGGGGCGATTGCACGATGCGATCAAAGACAAGCTCGCGTCGCATCATATCACCGTGAGCTTTTGTTACGTCGATTTGAAGACCGGCTTATTGCGTCACGCAAGCGCGGGCCATTTGCCCCCGCTACTGGTTCGCGCAGACGGCTCTCTGGAAGTGCTGGAATCTACGGGAATGCTCCTGCATCCATTGATCGCTCCGAATAGCCAGACGATCGAAGCGCAGCTGCGCCCGGGCGACCGCATTGTAATGTATACCGACGGGATTACCGAAACCGAGAGCGTACGTGGCGCGCTGTTCGGCGAAGAGCGACTGCGCGAATTGGTCGTGGAGCTGCGCGAATTGGAGCCGGGCGAAATGCTGCAGGAAATATTTCAGTACGCTCGATTGTTTAGCGGCAATGATCAGGCGCCGCTCTTCGACGATTTTACCCTGCTCGCCTTCGAGTATCGCGGTGCGGAACGAGGTGAAAGCGCATGAACCTGATTCAGTTTCTCGATTTCTTAAAAGCCGATCCGCGCTTCGGCGAGTGCATCGCCAGTTCGCATACTATCGAAGCCCAGGCGGCGCATTACGCTCCGATTCCCGAGAGAGTCGACGGCCGCCTGCGATCGGCGCTTTATGTACAGGGCATTCGAGATTTGTATACCCACCAGGCGGAGGCGGTCAATGCGGCCCTGAACGGCGAGAACGTCGTTACCGTCACTCCGACGGCTTCCGGAAAATCGATGACCTATATGCTGCCGATTTTTCAGCGCAAGCTGGAGAATCCGCATGCCCGCGCGCTGCTGCTCTTTCCGACGAAGGCCCTGAGCCAGGATCAGCAGTCGGCGCTCAACGCATTTAACGACGCGTGCGAAACGGACTTTCGTATTTTCACATTCGACGGCGATACACCCGTCGCCGCCCGCCGTAAGATTACCGAAGCGGGCGACTTCGTCGTTACGAATCCAGATATGTTGCACGCGGGAATCCTGCCGCATCATACGCAGTGGATTAAACTTTTCGAAAACTTAGAGTTCATCGTCATCGACGAACTGCATACCTATCGGGGAGTCTTCGGCAGCCACGTCGCGAATTTGCTGCGGCGATTGCTGCGCATCTGCGAATTTTACGGCGCAAAGCCGCGTTTTCTCGCTTCTTCCGCGACCATCGCCAACCCCGCCGAACACGCGGAGCGCATTACCGGCCAGCCCTTTCGCCTGGTCGACAAAAACGGCGCCCCGCGCGGCGCGAAACATATCATCTTTTATAATCCGCCGGTCGTCAACCAGGCCCTGGGCATTCGCGCTTCGGCGATCAAAGAGGCGGCGAGTCTCGGCGCGTATTTACTGAAGAACCGCATTAGCACGATTTTATTCTGTCGCAGTCGCGTAAACGTCGAGCTGCTGTTTACGTATCTGAAAGAACGCTGCCCGGAGCTGATTTCTAAAATTCGTTCGTATCGCGGAGGCTATCTCCCGAACGAACGCCGCAAGATTGAAGGCGAGCTGCGGGACGGCAGCGTGATCGGCGTGGTCAGCACGAACGCTCTGGAACTCGGCGTCGATATTGGCGCGCTGGACGTCAGTATGAGCGTCGGCTTTCCCGGCAGTGTAAGTTCGCTTTTGCAACAGTTTGGGCGCGCCGGCCGTCGCAGCAAGGATAGTCTGTCGGTGCTGGTCGCCACTTCAAACGGCACCGATCAGTATCTGGCGAGTCATCCCGACTATTTTCTGGAGAATACGCCGGAGCAGGCCATGTCGAATCCGGACAATCTTTTAATTGCGACGGACCACATCAAGTGCGCTGCATTTGAACTTCCATTCAAAGCGGGCGAAAGCTTCGGCGATTATCCGGCGACCGCCGAGATACTCGATTATCTGACCGAGAAGCGCGTTCTAAATTTCAGCGGCGGTAAGTACCACTGGATGGAAGACGTCTACCCGGCGAATAGTTTCAGTTTGCGTTCGGGCCCGCGCGAAAATTTCGCCATTATCGATATTACGGAAAAGACGCGCGAAGAAGTCATCGGCGAAATCGATCTATTTTCGGCGCCGCTCTATATTCATCCCCACGCGATCTATATTCACCAGGGTTTGCAGTACTACGTCGAAGAGCTGCTGTGGGAGGATCGCCAGGCGCGGGTCAAACGCATCAACGTCGATTATTATACCGACGCTCAGGACAAGGTCGATCTGTACGTGCTCGAAGACGAAGAGCATCTGGAACGCAACGGCTTTCAATTACATCGCGGCGAGCTGATGCTGCGGATCAAAGCCGTGATGTTCAAGAAGATCAAACTGGAAACCCATGAGAACCTGGGCTGGGGCGATATTCACACTCCCGAAATCGAGATGCATACCCAGGGCACCTGGATTCTGATTCCCGAGGATCACGCTCTGCGCGCCGAAATCGGCGAGCGCGACCTCGGCGGAGTTCTGGCCGGCGTCGCGCATGTTCTCGGACATGTGGCGCCGCTTTTTGTATTGTGCGATCCCCGGGATATTCGCGTGCGAGCCGAAGTCCGCGCTTCGACCTTCGCGCTGCCCGCGATTTATTTTTACGATCAGTTTCCCGGGGGCCTGGAGCTGTGTTTCCGCATTCAAGAAAATCTGCCGGTCATAGCAGAGTCGGCCCGTGCTCTCGTCGAGGCCTGTGCCTGCGAAGCGGGCTGTCCGTCCTGCGTTGGGGCTCCTGACGATGAGATTCCGGTAAAACAGCTCGCGGCGCGTTTCCTGGCGGAACTCGCGGAATCCTGATTTTTTTCTGGTAAATTGCAAATTGAAAGTGATTGTCCTGTAACCAGCCGCGGGGAGATGGGTCATATTCAAGATATGACGCGGAAGGACTTATATTATCTGCTGGGGCTGGTCGCCCTCGGCTTCGCGGCTGTGCTGCCTGGTATCAACGGGACCGCCCTGCTGGGCCAGGGCGACGAGTACATGCATATAGCGACGGTGCGGGAAAGCATCGACGCGGAGAGCTTCTTTCTCCCGATCCTGAACGGCGCGACCAACTATCACAAACCCCCGCTGCTCTTCTGGCTGGGCATGGCCAGCGAAGCGGTATTCGGCCGGAGTTTGTGGGCCGCGCGGATGCCGGCCGTGCTGCTGGCGATTCTGAGCGTGCTGCTGGTATACGGCACGCTGCGTACGTTTCGCACACCGCGCCTGACATCCTTTTTGGTCGCGACGGTGTATTTGTTCAGCCTGGCGATCATCAAATTCGGTCGGCTGCTGATGATGGAGCAGGCCCTCGTCGCTTCGATGATCGGCGTCGTCTTTTTTTTCGGGCGCTATCTGCGCCATGGCCGCATGAGCGACGTGTTTATCGCCGGCTTGATTTCGGCCGTCGCCTATCTTTACAAGGGGCCTCTCTTTCAGGTGTACTCGGGATTGATGCTGACCGC
The DNA here is from genome assembly GCA_024742665.1 of bacterium. Taxonomy (GTDB): domain Bacteria; phylum Spirochaetota; class Leptospiria; order Leptospirales; family Leptonemataceae; genus JANSYA01. Next base: position 110,295 of record JANSYA010000005.1, on the reverse strand, counting down.
GTGGGCTCTGTGTCTGCTCTGGCGATTCGATTGGCAGCCATTGCGGTGGCGCGGCGAGCAAAAGGATATCCGGCGCGTCTTTCGCGTCGGCCTGATCTTTCATCTGCCGCTCGTTGTGCCCGTGCTCTGGATCCTTACGGTATACTTCGCCAGTTCCAGCGGCGCGCTATTAATGCAATATTTCTTTCAGTTTGAGAATATAAACAAGTTCTTAGAACCCAATCAGCCCGAGATGCGAATCTTCGGCGGCTGGCTTATGTATACCGCGCCGTGGACTGTGCTGGCTCTCGCCATGGCTGCGGCGGCCTTTCGGAGTCGCGTGCGAAGCACGGCGCGCCTGGCGGGATGGGTGTTCTTGATGACGGCGGTTCTGGTAACCTTGCTGCATTTGCTGCCCAATCGCAAGGACGGATATTATATTTTGCCGGTGTGGCCGCTCGCTCTGATCGGCATGTCGCTCTTGGTCAGCTTTCGCGGCGCATTTTTTCGCCGGGCCGCGTTCTGGAACACGGTCGTGGTCGCGCTCGTCTCAATTATCATCGTGATTCCGGGCGTTTTACTCGGTGCTGGAGTCGGCTTTTATATTTGTTCTGTGCCGGCAGTGTTGATCGCGTCGGGCGTGCTGCTGCGCTGGCATTCCATGAACGATCGGGCCCGCAGTATGGGCGCTGTATTGGCCGGCGTCGCGGTGATCTGCTCCTTTCAATTCGCCGCCATGCCTCTGGTCGATCGGCCGGACGCGCCGGCTGCGATTCAAGAAAGATTTACGAAGGAATTGTGCGTCGTCAGCGACGAAACCTGGGATGGCTTTGTGTATAAGAATCTGCTGCCGGATTACGATATCCAGCATAGCATTCCCGGCAGTCCGAATAGCTGCGCCAATAGCGAACGCGGTTTGATCGTGTATCGACTGGAAGACTATGCTCCGCCGCCAGGTTATGAGCGCGTGGCCGCCTGGCCGGTATGGAAAGAAGGCCTGGGCACCAGAGAAATTCTAACGGGACTCGGCAGGCCCGATCAGCTACAGCTTGATATAGTGTACTACGAATCCCGGAGCGAAGCGGAGGAGGGTCGCCCATGAACAAGGTGAATAAAATGCCCGGGCAGCATCCGGGCAGCGGCGCGAATCCGCCTCCCCGCGTAACTGGAGCGCGCAAAAGCTCGCGGTTGATTACGTGGTCGCCGATGATCATCTTCGGCCTGTACGTCGCACTGAGCGTCGGGCTGAAGGATCGCAGCGAGTCGGCTTTTGCGGGAGAGATCCGTCCGCAGGCCGCCGCGAATTGCGAGCGAATCTGCAACCGCATGGCGCAATGCGCGCTTGAGAATTTCGGCGATACGCCCGCCAATCGGACCTATGTTCCCCGCCTGAAAGAGAACTGTTTCTCCGGCTGTCTCGGCCAGGAGTCGCGGGTGATTGGCTGCTTTCAGGGCCAGTTCGACTGCGGGATGCTCGCCCACTGCACTGTGCATTTCCTGCAGCAAAACCAGTAGCCCTCGCTAACGACCCGATCTATACCGGGCTATTCGGGGTGTCCCGAATGCATCGAGAGCGTTCATGGCTTTATTCGTCTATTTGAATCGACTGCGTCCGTCCGCGACGCCGCTCGACTACGGTCGGTATATGCGTCTTCAGCAGAAATTGCGAGCGCGCCGGCGAGAGTGCGTGCTATTTTGTTCGCATCCTCCGACGATTACGGCCGGCGTTCAATCCCGACCCGAAAGTTTACAGACCGATGCCGCTCGCCTGTCCGCGCTGGGCATTCATCTGGAGCCGGTCGGTCGCGCCGGCGACTATACCGCGCATGAACCGGGACAGTGCGTGATCTATCCGCACCTGGATTTGCGGCGCCGACAGATCGGCGTGCCGGAATATTTCAACGGCCTGTTGGAATGCACGTCCCTGGCGCTCGATCGCGTGTGGGGCGTGCGGGTTGTGACCCGCAAAGACGCGCCTGGATTGTATCTGGCGGAAGACGGCGCGAAGCTCGCGTCGATCGGCATCATGTTCAAATCGTTTTTCACTTCCCACGGAGTCGCCGTGAATGTCGGAAACGATTTGAGCACCTTTGCGCATATTCATCCCTGCGGCTACGCCGGTCAGCGCATCGCTTCGATTCTAAACATGGGACTGGATCCGGATCGACTGCCGGAATTTTTAGAATGCTGGCGCGATGAGTTCAGCAAGCGCATATTGGAGTCTGTGCGCAGCTGAGTCATATATACAGTTGACAAAAAGCCCTCAGATCGAAGCCTGTGCATTCGCTGCCCAGATAGCTCAGTCGGTAGAGCAGAGGACTGAAAATCCTCGTGTCGGTGGTTCGATCCCGCCTCTGGGCACGAAACTGTTCTTATATCGTGTCTTACAAACCAGGCAGCCCCTTCGGGGCGCCGGTTTGGAACTCCAACCTGATGATTAAGCGTTGGCCTGGCCGCGTTCCCAGAGTCCGAGAAATTCCTCGGCGCTGCTGGCGTCGCAGCGCTCCGGCGCGAATAGCGTTTTCACCGGCGGCTTCGGATAGCATTTCAGCATGCCGGATTCTGGAATCGTGGTAAGCATTCGGAGAATTATGTTTTCCCCCTCAATTTCGTAGAGGGTAAAACTCATTCCCTGGTTCGGGACGATTTGTTGCGTTTTTAGATATTTCAGAGCCATGCGCCTTCCTGTCCTGCTAAGGAAAGCACGGCCGGCGGATCTGTCAATGCGGCCTGGCGCGCCTTTTTCCCGTCTGCCGCCCGAAATTTTTGCGAGGATCGCCGGGATTTAGTACTTGTTGTCAGATCAGAGGCCTCCAGAATGCGCGGAACGGGTCCAGACGGGCGTTTCTTCGCTAATTGAATCGAAGAATCCATACTAAAGAAAAATTTCACCCGGTCGATGGTATTGGGAGAACGATACATGGAAAAGGGCTATTTCGTATGCGTAGACGACGAGATCTCCGTGCTGGAGACGCTCCGGGAACAATTACGGGAAAACTTCGGTCACTCGCACGAAATTGAGGTCGCGACTTCCGCAGAAGAAGCGACGGAACTCATTCGTGAGATTGAAGGATCGGGCGGCCTGATCGAAGTGATCATTACCGACCAGGTGATGCCCGGTATGAAAGGCGACGCGTTCCTGGAGTCCATTCATAAGGACTACCCCGACGCGATTAAGATCCTGCTCACCGGGCAGGCCGGCCTCGATAACGCCATCCATGCGATCAACTACGGCGGGCTGAATCGTTATGTGGAAAAACCCTGGAATATGGAAAGCCTTAAGCGGGACATCGAGGAACTCATCGTTCGCTTCCGTCAGAATATTGAAAACCAGCGTTTGCTCAATAATCTGGAAAGTCGCGTCGCCTCCCTGGAATCCGAAAACGAAAGCCTGCGCAGCAAAGCGCAGGAGTGATCGCGCGGTACGCGGGCCCCTTTCCGCCGCCGCGTCATGTATCGGCGCAGTTCATCTCGCGTTATTCGCATCCTTCCTGTTTTCCGCCACCGCCGTCTCTGCCGAGCAGGCGGCGAAACCGGCGAACGAAAAACAGAGCGATAGTAAATCCGCCGACGCGTCCGAAGCTTCCCAATCAAAAGAGGCGAAAGCCGCCGAGAAACGCAAGACGGCTCTGGCCGGATTGGAAAAGCAAATGCGCTATGCCGCGGCCAGCGAACGCAAGCGCGCCATTCGCCGCATTACCCGCCTCAAACCGGAAGAGCAGGAATCATTCCTCAAGCTGCTTGACGAATTCGCGCGCGAAGATCTCGACCCCAGCGTGCGCGAAGCCAGCGTGCGAACGATGGGCAAGGCGAAGTACAAGGCCGGTACGAAAACCATTGTCGCGAGTCTCGGTGATGAACGGCGCGAAGTGCGGCTGGCTGCCATTTCCGCTTTAAGTGAACTGGAAAGCGATGAGGCGAAGGCGCCGCTGGCCGACCTCTTAAAGCAGGCTGACTTCACCGAAAGCGATCCGACCCTCGGCGCCGCGATTCGTTTGCTGGGCAAACTGAAACACAAAGAGATCGCGCCATTCTTGAAAGAAAAAGCCGAAGCCGAATCGACGGAGACCGCGGTGCGTCTGGCGATCGTACTCTACTTCGGGCGGGCCGGCGCTGTCGAAATGAACGACTATCTGATGAGCCTCGTTCACGACGACGACGCGGAAGTCATCACCCGGGCCTATGCCGTAAACTCGGTGGGCAAGCTCAAAGAAAAAAGCCGCGTGCCAGGTCTGCGTGAAGAGCTGGATAAAATTCGCAGTCTTGCGAATCCCCGGGAACGCGCGCGTTTTAGCGCACTCAAGCTGCAGCTGCTCACGGCCCTCGTGCGCCTGGGCGACGATTCCGTAGAAAAGGAGCTGCTTGCCGCCGCCCGGGACGACGACGCCCGCGTGCGAGTTCGTGCGATCGGCCAGATCGGCGAAGCCCGCATGGAAAAGGCCCGGCCCCTGCTGCAATATATTATCGATTACGATGCGAGCAAAGGCGCGCGTCAGGCCGCGATCAAAGCTCTCAAGCTGATTGACGGTGACGGCGAAGACGAGGACGACGATGAAGTCGAGCCGTCAGCGAATGCGGCCGAGTCCAGTGGAACGCCAGGGGGCGGATAAGTGCAGACCGCCGGCAACGCATCCACGAATCTCTTTCGCAGTAGAGCGGGTCTGTATGGGCTGGCTCTATTCGTGTTTTGTCTGACCAGCAACCAGGCTCCGTCTGGCGGCAATCAAATCTATCAGGGCGATATTCGCGAAGACGATCTGCGCGTGAGTCAAATTTTCGCGCAGATGCGCGAACGCCCGGGCGAAAACCCTCCGGAAGAGCTGCGTCTGCGCTACGGCGGCCCGCGCGGAGACTATCTGAGCTTTTATGATCTGGAAGGCCGCGACATTTATTTTCGTTATCGCGAAGATCGCTTCGATCGTCGGGCCGATAAAAAAGTGCGCGAATTGATTGAGGGGCAGGCCTTTCGCGTGCGCGGCGAGTTTCGCGGCGTTCTGGTGGACGGCGTTTTCTATCCGGCCGGCCGAGACGACTATCCGGAGGCGCTGCGCGAAGCCGGAGCGATTCTGGCCTATAGCTATACCTCCGCCTTTCCTCTGCGAATGGAACAAATCCTTTATTGAATCGATCGATGCGATATTCTCTGAGATTTTTTCTGATACCCGTGCTGATTGCAGCGGCGCTGGCCGCCGTGTCCCTCACGGCCCAGGAGTCGACTCCGGCTTCGACCCCGCCTGTCAGGACGAGTTCTGAACCGGCGCTGAAAACAACGACGCCTGCAACGATCGCCGAAAATACCCGCGTGCTGGCCGCGGGCGCGCGCTTCGAAGACCCACGGCTGGCTCTGAGCTTCGTCGTGCCGACTGCCGGCGTGGTGCGCGTTCGTCCCCGCGGGAGCTTTTACGGCGTCGACGTGGAGTCCGTCGACGAAGGCGCTTACTATCTATATCACACAACGTATCGCATTCGCCGGACCGACGCAGTCGCTCGCGTCGTCGTGGATTCGCTGCGTGCGATGTTCGATCCGTGTGAACTGCCGGAAGCGCCCGCAGGCGAAAGCTTTGTGATCGAAGCGCGGTGCGATGGGGCGATCGGCCTGAATGAAATCGTGCGCGAAATTCGACTGGTGCGCGAAGGCGCGCTGCTGCACTTGCTGCATATCGCCAGTCGATCCGAAGCGCGGAATCTCGCCCGGACTTTGCTTGCCAGCGTGCGCGACAACGAAGACTTCGCGCAAATGTCGCCTGAGTCGAATGCTTCGCCTGACAGCGCGGACGCCGATTCGGCCGGCGACGGCTGAACTGACACCGCCGATTTGTGAGTAAAATCATACTTCTGAACGGGCTCTGTTCGTTCCCGGGGACGAAATCCATCTGGCCATCTGGCGCCTGCCCGTCATAGTACGGCATGACCTGGCGTGAACACTTCGATTCCAATACGCTCTCCGCGGCTCAGGCGGTGCAGAAAATCCAAAACGGCCATCGAGTTTTTCTCGACGGCAACGCGTCGCTGCCCTGGGCGCTGGTCAACGCGCTGATTGCCCGGGACGCGGAACTGAAAGACGTCGAACTGAACCACCTGCTGGTCTTCGGCGAGGACCCCTTCGCGGACTGCACCGGCATGCGCAACAACGCCTGGTTTCTGGGGCCTGGCATTCGCGCGGCGGTCAACGCGGGCCAGGCGGACTATATTCCAATCTTTCTATCTGAAATCGCGCAGCTCGTACGCGGCGGCGACTGGCCGATCGACGTGGCCTTGATTAACGTTTCGCCGCCGGACCGCTACGGATTCATGAGCCTGGGCATAGAAGTGTCGGTCAGTAAGACCTGCGCCGAAGCGGCCACGCTGGTCATCGCCCAGGTCAACGAAGCCATGCCGCGATCATTGGGCGACAGCTTCATTCACGTTACCGACGTCGACTGTTTCGTTACGGCCGAGGAGCCGCTGCTGGAGATTCCGGTCAAAGAGCCCACGGGCGTTGAAATGGAAATCGGACGCCACGTCGCCGCTTTGATTCCGGACGGCGCGACCTTACAGATGGGCATCGGCGGTATTCCCAACGCGGTGCTCGCGCAGCTATTCGGAAAAAAAGATCTCGGCGTGCATACTGAAATGTTCAGCGACGGCGTTTTGCGATTGCTCGAAGAGGGCGTCATTACGAATCAGAAGAAGGGCCTGCATCGCGGTAAGATCGTATCGAGCTTCGCGATGGGCAGCCGCGAACTCTACGACTATATCGACAATAATCCAATCTTCGAATTTCGCCCGAGCCACTATGTGAACGATCCTTTCGTGATCGCGCAAAACCACGCCATGACCGCCATCAACTCCGCGATCGAAGTCGATTTGAGCGGCCAGGTCTGCGCCGATTCGATCGGCGATCGCATCTTCAGCGGCATTGGCGGCCAGGTGGATTTCATTCGAGGCGCTGCGCGTTCACCGGGCGGCCTGCCGATCATCGCGCTCCCGAGTACTGCGAAGGGCGGCGCTCTGTCCCGCATCCAGGCCCGGCTGACCCCTGGCGCCGGTGTCGTGACGAGTCGCGGCGACGTGCGTTACGTGGTGACCGAATACGGCGCGGTGAATCTGTTCGGTAAGAATCTGCGGCAGCGGGCCGAAGCGCTGATCAGCATCGCCCATCCGGACTTTCGCGAGCAGCTGCGTGCGGACTCACCCTGGGTGTAGTCGATCGCCCGCAATAAAATCCGCGCCTGCCGAAAATTCTTTCGTCTTTCTCAGGCCGTCTCCGTCTTCCCGGGCAGGAGAACGATACAAATGAAAACGATCGAACTAATGGACGCCCTCGGGGCGCATCTTCCGCGTGCATTGCGTTTCCGTCTGCCCGACGGCGATACCGTGCCGGGGAATTTTCATATTACGAAAATTGAGGCCGTCCGCCGCCGGGGCATGGACTGCGGAGGAAATTTGGACGAGTCGCGGGAAACCGTAGTGCAGCTGCTGGCCGGTAAATCGGGTGTGCCGATGACGGCCGGCCGGGCGGTCTCGATTTTTCAAAAGCTGGTAGACGCGCCGACCGAAAAAGATTTCGATTTGCAGGCCGAGCTGATCATCGAGTACGATCGCGACGGCGATCAGCTCGCGCGCTTTCCGGTGGGCGATGCGGAAGTGAGCCAGGACGGCCTGCTGGAAATTCGCCTGGAAACTCTCGCTTCAGTTTGCGCACCGGCCCGCGATCGGACCGGAGCCGCTGCGTGCTGTCGTTGAGGGTCCGCGCGTTCGCCTTTCATCGAAGAGCCAGAATATGAACGCCGAAGCATCGTTTCGTAGATTCCACGCGGAGCTCTTCGCCTATCTGCGCGGGCGGGTGGCGACGGAGGCCGATGCGCAGGATCTGCTGCAGACGATCTTTCTAAAACTGCTGCGCTCCGACGCCGTTCACAGAGTGCGCGACCTGCGGGCGTACCTGTATCGCATCGCGCGCACGAGTCTGTCGGAGTACTATCGCGAAGGGTCGCAGGCGAAGCGAGAGACAGAGAGCTGGCTCAGGCATGCGGACGATGCCACGCGAAACGATCGAGATCCGTTGGCGGGCAATCTGGAAGCCTGTCTGCGGGCCTTCGCGGAAAATCTCAGCCCCGCGTATCGGGAGGCGGTCATCGCCGTCGATTTTGAAGCCGAGCCGCAAAAAGATCTCGCGCGGCGGCTGGGACGGCCGTATTCGAGCGTCAAGTCGCGGGTCCAGGAGGGTCGCCGTCGTTTGCGTCAGGAATTTCTGGAGTGCTGCCGTCTGGAGACCGATGGCGCGGGGCCGCCGCGTCCTCTACCCCGCGACGAGGCCGCCTGCGAGACCGACTGTTCGCCAGATTAGCACGCGTTAGCAGGAGGCGCGCCCGCCCGGAAATTCAGGACGCCAGTGAAACCGAATCGCCTTCGCGAATCGTCGCGCCCGCGTGGCGCGCGTCGATCGAAGTATTCGTGCTGATGCGATAGTAGTGCGAAAAGAGATTCGCGTCGGCCCATTCCGGCAGCGATGCTTTACGTCGGGCCGTGAAGGTCTGGGCGAATTTATCGTGCAGCTCTGCAGTGCGCGGATCGCGAGTCGGGACAACGCAGCGAGCGCAGGGGTTCAGTCCGGTCATCTCGATTGCGCCCACGCGAAAGGGAACGCCCTCCGGAGCCAGCAGGCGATCTTCCCAAAAGGCCGGCACGCCCGCCACTTCTAAGTTCGCGCGAAAGCGTTCCGCAAGTTCGTCGGCCGTCAACGGCGACAGCCACTCGCTGGCGGTTTCCAGAGAGGCGCGGGAAACGACGGTCGGTCCAGGGCGTTTCGTATCGTCGGGGAAGCCGGAGTCCGCGGCGCGCCGGATCGTTACGGGAAAATCAAACCAATCGCTGAACCAGGTCGCGGCCCGGGCGACATCGGCGGAGTCAGCGAGATCCGCCCGCAGCACCGGCCGGTCCGGCGCGGAGAGCTCGACCCGGAGAGGCGCGTCCGACTGGAAGCGCGCACGAATGAGATGGATGCGAGCGTGGCGTTTCGCGTTTACGTAGCGCTCGTCCGCGTCGAAGAGCGCGAATTCACGATCATGCAACAGGGCGCCGGCCGCTGTGATCTGCGCGGAGGCGACACGCACGCCGTCCAGACTCTTGACCGGAAACAACCAGATCCGTTCGAGGATGCCGCCGCTCTGGGCCGCCTGCTCCGTAGATGCGTGATCCTGTACATGTGAGCCCGAAGTCATGTCGATGAACTGACCGGCCGCCTCCGTCGCGTAAAGGGATTTCCGCGTTTCGAATCCGGCCCGGTCCGCACCCGGGCGATCGCCGCCAATCGCGGCAGGCGATCGATCGATTTTCCGGATTTGATTTCGGGTGACGGCAAAAGCTCCTCCCGGCGAATTGGATTCCCAATGGCCGATTACAGAAATAGCATGGAACTCTCGAAAGGCGCAACCGACACCCGCGCTAATTTCGATCGTTACTGGGATAGTCGGGGTCTCGACGCTCAGCTGGCGGAGCTGCACGATCTGGAATCGGACATGGAGCGCCCGGATTTCTGGGACGACGCGGATCGGGCCCGCGGCATCTCTATGAAGAAGGCCGATCTGGAAAAGCGCCTGGAGCCCTGGAAAGTGATGCGCTCCGAGCTGACCGATTTTCCCGATCTGATTGAACTGACTCTCGAAGAATATGATAACGAAAAGGACGCCGTCGAAAGCCTGGGCAAAGATCTGGCGGGGCTGAACGAACGTCTCGAAGGCCTGCTGATGGCCGAAGCCCTGAACGGCGAAGACGACAGCCGCAACGCGATCGTGACCATCAACTCCGGAGCCGGCGGCACCGAAAGTCAGGACTGGGCCGATATGTTATTGCGCATGTACTCGCGCTGGTTTGAGGATCGCGGCTTTCGCACGGAGACTCTCGATTTACAAGACGGGGAAGAGGCGGGCATTAAGGCCGCCAGTTTGATGGTCAAAGGCGAAAACGCCTTCGGGTATCTCAAAAGCGAAAACGGCGTGCATCGTCTGGTTCGCATATCGCCCTTTGATTCAAATAAGCGCAGGCATACTTCTTTCGCCTCAGTCCACGTCGCGCCGGACATCGACGATTCGATCGAAATCGACGTCGAAGAAAAAGATCTGCGCGTCGATACCTATCGCGCGAGCGGGGCGGGCGGTCAGCACATCAACAAAACCGATTCCGCGATTCGCATCACGCACATTCCGACCGGAGTCGTCGTGCAGTGTCAGAACGAGCGCTCGCAGCATAAGAACCGTTCGACCGCGATGAAGATGTTAAAAGCGCGTTTATATGAAATGGAAAAGGCGAAGCTGACCGAAGACGCCGAAAGCCGGGCCGGCGAAAAACGTGACGTCGCCTGGGGTTCTCAGATTCGCAGCTACGTTTTTCATCCCTACAAGATGGTCAAAGATCTGCGCACGGGATACGAAACCGGCAACGTCGAAGGCGTCATGGACGGCAACCTCGACGGCTTCGTCGAAGCCTATCTAAAAAGCCTCGCGGGCATCTGGGAAAAAACCGGCCCGATCGAAGACGTGGAATAAGCCGGGGATGTCACGGCCAGTGTCGCCACGGATTTAACAGATGGCACGGATTCCTCTTAGCCACTGATTTCGCGGATGCCACGGATTTCATTTGAGCGGGCGTCTCGTGCGGTGACAGCTGTTCGCCGTCAATATGCGCACTCCGGGCGCGACGGGAGCCCCCAATCCATATTTGATTCTGGAAGATTTCCGCAGCGTGCGCTCACGGCGGTGGTTGACGTCGCAGCGGAGCCATGGATGGCGAAGCGCCTGAGCGCTCGTCCACGGAGGGACGCGCGCTCAGGCCGACGTGAACCATCGTCGTGAGCGCGGTCTCACCGCAAATCTTCCAGATATAAAATCACTTTGCGAACCCGTTCCATATTCGTACCGGGTTCGGGGGCCTGGCCGTAGACGTAGCCGCTGCCTTTCAATTCGACGGGCACATGATAATAATCCGAGACGATGCTCAGGGCGTCCCGCGCGGCGAGTCCGCGAAAATCATACAGCTTTTCGGGATCGACCCGGGGCGGATGGACCGGCAGCGGGGCCAGGCGCTGGGTTTCAACGGCTACATTCTGATCTTCGAGCAGCGGCAGGATCGCTTCGACCGTGCGCCCGAACACCGGTGCGGCGATCGATCCCCCGCTTGCGCCGCGGGGTTCATCAAAGAGAATTAGGCCGCCGTAGCGCGGATTCTCGACGGGGAAAAATCCCATGAAAGACGCCACGTAACGATCGAGATAGCCGCGCGCGCTGGATTTTTCGCCCGTGCCGGTTTTGCCGGCGACCGTTAGCCCCGGCACCCGGGCTCCCGCGCCGGTGCCGCCTTCGACGACGCCCTGCATCATGCGCATCACTTCGCGGTTTACGGCCTGACTGAAGGGATTTTCGAGCGAGGCCGGCTCGGCCGTATGCAGGATCGCCCCTTCACGATCGAGAATCTGGCGGGCGATATAGGGTCGTACCAGACGCCCGCCGTTCGCAAGCGACGCGCCGGCTCGCAGCAGCTGAATCGGCGTGACGCTAAAGCCCTGGCCGATCGGCATATAGTACGAAGTCGAAGGCACCCAGCGTTCAAGGTCCGGAAAATAGCCGAAGGTTTCGCCGGAGCCCGGGGGCAGCACTTCTGTTTTCTGACCGAAACCCAGCCGCTGCATATAATCGTAAAAACGATCCCGTCGCACTCGCTGCATCGCCTTGATGATACCGACGTTACACGAGCGCGCGATGATCTTCGAGAGATTCAAATTGCCGTGCTTGTGCACCCGGCCGTTGACGCGGCACCGCACGGTAGAGTTGTGAAATTTGATTTCACCGTCGCAAAAGAAACGCTCCCCGGGGCTGACCGCCTTTTCCGCGAGCAGGATCGCCGCCATAAAGACTTTCACCGTCGAACCCGGTTCATAGTTCAGGCGGATATTCCAGTTGCCGCGTTGGTACGGCGTGCTGTTGTAATAGCGATTCGGATCGAAATTCGGGAGGCTGACCATCGCCAGGATTTCGCCGGACTGCACGTCGATGATGATTCCCGCGGCGCGTTTGCTTCCGGAAGCTTCGAAGGCCGCGCCCATCTCGCGTTCGAGGCGATGCTGAATAAAGGCGTCGATGGTCAATCGCAGCGTCGGTCCTTCGCGCGGCGAACGCGGGGCCGGCCTGGTCAGCGTGTCGTTGAAGTCCCGCTCGACGCCGGCCAGGGCCCGGCGCTGATCGCGGCCCACGAATCCCAGTAGATTGCTGGCGATCGTATCTCCAGGATAGACTCGACGGTATTCGCGTTCGCGATACACTCCCGGAATCTTTAGATCGACCAGTTGGTCGGCGACAAGATTGTCCACCTGGCGTTTGATAATAAAATAGCGGCGGTTTTTGTTGATATAAAAGCGTTCGAGCACGTCCGAAAGCGGCATGTTCAAATGTTCCGACAGCAGCTCCGCGGTGAAGTCGGCGTCGACTAATTCGTCCGCCGCGACGGTGATGGTGCTCGCTTCTTCGGTCACGGCCAGGTTCAAGCCGCGGCGATCTTGAATCGCCCCCCGCAATATATTCACGGGCTTACCGGCGCGATTCGTTCCGCTACCGGAGCTTGCAAGGTACACTGCCCGCCCGGCGATGCCGACGAAAGCGATCGTGAAGATGATCGCCATGATTTTTAATCGAAGCCTGGAGCGGTTCATAGATGATTGGCGTTCGTTCTACAGCGCATTCAAAGCGACGCCCAGAATAAAAAAAACGGGCACGAATCCGATGCTGCGCGAATCTCGCGATAGTTCGCGATTGTCGCCCATGACCAGCAGGGTGTGTCCAGGAATTTCGCCGCGCCGTCCGGCGCCGGTTTGCGCTGACTCGCGTACGGAAGCCGGAAGCAGATCTAATTCCAACGGCAGTGGGTCGACGGCGGGCTGGTGGTAGCGAGGGCGCGGGAGCGTTCGCGTGCTGGTGGCCAGGTACGGCTCGGGCAATTCTTCACCGTTGATATATACTCGCCCTCCGGCGATTTCATACTGATCGCCGGCCACGCCGATGACGCGTTTGATATAATAATCGTTTTCGTCGGTGCTCACTCCGGGGTATCGAAAGACGACGACGTCTCCCCGGCGAAAATTCTGGATACCGAAGGCCGGCAGCTTACCGGTCGGCGTCAGTCCGCCGAAAGGAAACGATAGATCGGGCATTTGCAGTCCCGCGCTCAGCTTCTCGATCCAGATCACTTCGCCGTTCTTGAGCGTCGGGTACATACTGTTGCCCGAAACTTCGACACGCTCGAGTACGCAGACCTTAATATGCAGGGCCACCAGCACCAGGCTCAGAGCGACCGAAACAATTTTCAAGATCGCGGCCGTCGGCGTTAATATGAAGTCGTCGGATCCGTCGATGTGGGACGGCATCGGCGCATCGCTTTCGCCGGGAACCAGAGCGCGGGGCACGCGGAAAAACAACATGAGGGCGGCCCCGCAGCCGAGCGCAAAAACGAGGCCCGCGACGGCAACCAGGCCCATCGGAGCCGCGGAGGCGGGGGGCAGGGTCAAATCTGCGGCGCCCGGCGCGAGATGGAGGATGACATTCGCGAAAAACCAGCCCGAATAGAATAAAATAAACCCGCCGATTAGTCGGAATCGAAGCGAAAATGATTTTACAGGGGGGGTCCCGCTCCCGAATTTGGCATCCACATCCGGATGGACCCCCTCTTTCCGCGCGCTATTCATGTCCGAAGAAAACGTCTTACAACTTGAGCTGGAGAAGCTGGACATTGCCAGCCTCAAGCGTATAGCTCAACTATGGAACCTGAGCAAGCTTGGCAAGGACAAGAAGGCCATTGTTAAAAATATTATCTCGGGCATGCAGGACGACTTCTATCTGAAGGGCGTTCTCGAAAAGCTTTCTGCAACGCAGGTAACGATCTATACCTCGATCCTGAAGAGCAAGTCCACCATCCTGACGCTCGGCGAAATCTCGCGCAAGATCTCCATGCCTCCGGTAAATACGGAGATGGAACTGGGAGTGCTGAAGCGCTACTTCCTGGTTTATCAGCGTAAGAACCGCGAACGCCTCACCAACAACCTCGACAAATATTATTTCTATCCCGAAAGCGGAACCAACGTCCGCCTGGAAGTAAACGACAAGGGTCAGAAGTTTCGACTCAATCTGGCGAAGATTCTACAGGGTCAGGAAAAAATTCCGCCCGAGTGGAAGAAGGCCCTCGGCGGTCGCGCTTCGTCCAATGGACAGTTTACGGCCGACGTCGCTCACGCCGCGACCGAACCCGAAACTCTTACGAAGCTGATCGAGAACCTGACGGATATCGAGCAGGGCGTCGTGCTCGAATGTTTTTTACAGGGCGGTTTATTAGAAATCAATCGAGCGCGGGAATTCGTGCAGGCGAGCAAAGGTAAGTGGGAAGAAACGCTGCGGCGATTGAACGCCTTGGGTCTGCTGCTCGACGAATATTATATCGACGAAAAATTCGTGCGGGTGCTGGTCCTGCCCGCGGAAGTCTTTCAGCATCTGCAAGACTATCCGATTCTCGAAAAGAAAAAGGCCACGAAGCGTCGCCAGGAAAAGCGCGCGACCAACGATCTCGACTTCTATTTGAACCTGAAGAAGATGATCGTCTACATCAGCCGCAAAGGTCTAAACCTGGCGAAGTCCGGCAAGATCAAGCAGATCGATCTGAAAGAAACCGAGAACCGTCTGCTGCGTCCGGACATCGGCCTCTTCATCGAAAAGAGCCAGATCTACCAAATCGAACTATTGCTCCCGGCCATGCGCCTGCTCGACATCGTGCGCGTAAAACGCGACGACGTCGTCTTGCGCAATGATTACGACAGCATCCTCGAGATGGACATCTTCAAGCTGATGGACCTCGTAATCAAAGAGATCGAAGGCGCGCGCAATCGTCGCGTTCGCTACGAAGACGTCTTCGAGCCGATGTACGTGCCCTTCTTTCAGAAGGCGACTTTCGACGAGTGCGTGAATCTAATTCAGAAGCGCGGCAAAGTCATGTATTTCGTGATCATGGCCGCGATGATTCGCGAAAAGCTACTGATGGCGAAAGGCTTTCGCATCAAGAATTTCCAGCAGGCCCTGCAGGAGCTGCGCAAAGAAATTACCAGCGCGCTCTTCTTTTTGCAGCTGCTTGGTTTGATCAGCGTGGAGTATCCGGATCGCTGGGTCGAGATGTCCGAGCTGGGTCTGCACTATCTGAAAGGCAAGAGCCTCGACCGCGAAGACGAAAAGGGCGGCGTGATCATCAACCCCGACCTGAGCGTCATCGCCATTCCGGAACAGGTTTCCGTGCGCGGTATCGCGCAGCTCAAGTCCTTCGCGGAAGTCAAAAGCTTCGATAACGTCTATACATTTCAAATTACCCGGGAGTCCTTTCAAGAGGGCCTGCTGCTCAAAGCGAGCTCCGGCGATTTCATCGAGCTGCTGCGTAAAACCAATCGCGGCGAACTCAGCCAGAACCTGCTCTTCTCGATCGAAGACTGGTCGCGCTCGCTGCCGCTGATTACGATTACCGACGAGTGCGTCGTCGTGCAAACCCAGGATCCGAATCACATGGAATTACTGCTGGGTCAGATCTCCGGCAAAAAAATCGTATCGCAGAAGATCAGTCCGACGACCATCCTGATCGATGCGGACAAAATTTACGAAACCATCGGTTACGCCGAGAAGCTCAACCTGATCGTCAAGCTGGTGCGCTGATATGCAAAGCATCGCGTCCCGCCTATCCCGCCGACTCAGGGCGCATCGTGTATTACGCCGATTGCGTGCGACGGCGCGTTTCGCTTCGATGCTTGTCGTATGCGGTCTGCTCACAGTGCCTGTCGCGTGTTCCGAAGGCGAACGCGAAATCGAATACGACGGCTTCGTCCTGACGGAAGAGCCCTCGGAAGCGCCGCGAGTCTTTCCGCCTGGTTTTATCTATCCCGGTTCCAAATCCGTCATGGGCGGCGTCTATACCCGCAGCCCGTACGCCAGCACGCGCGAAGGCGTGTTAGTTTACGAGAGCGAAGATCCGCTGCCGAAAATCCAGGCCTATTATTTAAGAAAATTCGAAGCCATGGGCTGGCAGATCATTCAAAGCCAGGAAAATTCCGGCGAGATATTTTTGCTCGCCGAAAATCTGAGTCGGCGTCTCTTTACGGTGATCCTCCGCGAGACGGGTGCGTCCGCGCCGATGGGTCTGGATGCGGAAGGGGAGCTGGTTCCGCTTTCTGACGGAGCGGATGCGCCTTTGCAGCCGATTACACCGCTCAATACCGAGGACGCCGAAGAGCCCGGCCGTCAAATCGTACAAATAAAGCTGTACATCAAACAGGCCGGTTTGCGATAAATCCCGAATCGCCGGCTGTAGCCTGCGACCCTTGTAATCTACTCCGCCTTGTTCGAAACCCGTCGAGCGGTCTGGCTCCGTCACCGCATCGGGATGCGTTCAAAGCGAACGACTTTTTACGATGAGCACACGCAGTCCATCTCCCGGCTCCGGCGCGCGCGGTCAGGTCCGTGAGGATCTCGACGTCTGGAGCGTGAGCCGTCTGAATCTTACGATTCGCGATAAGCTGCAGGGCGATCGAAGCCTCCAGGGAATGTGGCTTGAGGGCGAAGTCTTCAACGTCAACTATCACACCAGCGGGCACGTCTACTTTTCGATGAAGGACGGTCAGTCCGCCATCAGCTGTACGTTTTTTCGCGGCGCGAATCAGAAGTACAAACACATTCGCCTGATCAACGGCATGCAGATTCTGGCCGGGGGCGGCGTGTCGGTCTACGCTCCCCGCGGCAACTATCAGTTCAACGTCACCCGGGTAATGCTGGCCGGCGAAGGCGAGCTGCGCCTCAAGATCGAAGAGGTCAAGCGGCGTCTGCAATCCGAAGGCCTCTTTGAAGCGGAACGCAAACAGCTGCTGCCGGAGCTGCCGGTGACGGTCGGCATCGCGACGGCGCCGACGGGCGCCGCGATTCGCGATGTTTTACGCACGATCGAGCGACGCTATCCTACAATGAACGTCCTGCTTGCGCCGTGCACGGTCCAGGGGGACAGCGCGGCCGCCTCAATTATCGAGGCGATCGAAGCGCTGAACCATCCCGACTTCGCCGTCGACGTGATCATCGCGGGCCGCGGCGGTGGCTCCTTCGAAGACTTGCTGGCCTTCAACGAAGAGGGCGTGGTGCGGGCCTTCGCGAATTCCGTGGTTCCGATAATTTCGGCGGTCGGTCATGAGATCGATCATCCCCTCTGCGATCTGGCGGCGGACGTCTACGCGCCGACGCCTACGGGCGCGGCGGAACTGGCTGTGCCGATTTTCGAAAACCTGGCCGAGCAGATCGAAGACTGCGGACTGCGTCTAAAAGTGGCGCTGCGCAATCGCTATCGTAACGAAAAGGCGCGGCTGGAACGCATCTTTCAGAGCCGCGTTTATACGAATCCCCAGAGCATGCTGGAAGATCGTTTGCAGCGCCTGGACTATCTGAGCCGGGAGCTGCGCCAGGCGACTCAGAATAAATTGAACGGGGCCGGTCAGCGTCTGCAACGCTTCGACGCCCTGCCCATGCTGTACGAAAAAAATCTGCGGAAAAAAGCGAATCGCTTTTCGTTGGCCGAGGAGCGCCTGCAGAATTTTTCTCCGCTGGGCACGCTCAAGCGCGGTTACTCCGTCGTGCGCAATGCGGACAAGGACGTGATTCGCCGGGCGGGGGACGCTTCCAAAGGCGACCGTCTGGAAATCTTACTCGGCGAAGGTTCTCTGCAGGTGCAGGTGGAAGAAGTGAACGAATAAACGCACTGAGTTCACGCTTGATTCCAGCGGGGCCTGTCGGACGAACCCGGGTGAATCAGAGATCGGACTCAGGAAGCCTGAACGTAATTCAGGTTCTCACGCAGGTATAGATCTTTATCCAGGGTGCAGATGAAGTCGCGGGGATTGTCGAAGATCATCGAGCGAATGCGTTTTCCGCGATGTTTGCGCGCGCGCGACACGTCCAGATACAGGTATCCGAACAGGTCTTCCCCGTATTCATACCTGACATAGAACCCCGAGCGCTTGCCGGTGCTGTTTTTCAACAGGATGGTGCTCACCGCTTCCCAGATTGCACGGGAACGCCGGGGAGTACAAGCAAAAAACGGGCGCCTTTTCCCCGCCGGGGACGGGTCGCAAAGAGCCGTCCGCCCAGCCGCCGGCTCAAATCCCGCGCGGAGGCCAGGCCGATGCCCCAGCCGCTGCCGCCTCGACCGATATTGCGTCGTGAGAGTTCGAAGGTATTCTCCTGGCTGGCGAGTCCCGGGCCGGAGTCTTCAATATCGAGCACTACGTGGCGCGGACGCGCCTCCAGACTCAGGTATAGCTGTCCCGGATTGGAACAAAACTGAAAAGAATTTGTGAGTAGATTGAACAGGATGCGGTCGAGAGCCATGGGATCGGCGATCACAGTCGGGCCGCTTTCAGGGAACTCGTAGGCGACGGTGATCTGTTTGCGTTCGATCAGATCGATGTGGGCGTCTACGATCTGCCGCAATCGTTCCGCAAGATCCAGGGCCTCCGCTTTCGCGTTGCGATCGGCGGCGCCGCTGTTTTCCAGGTTCAGAATATCGTAGGTGAAACTCTCCATCGTTCGCAGCTGGCGTTCGATTCGGGCGAAGCTCTGTTCGATCGCCGGACTTTCGCCGGGAGTTTCGGCGCGTACGCGTATTTGCAAATTCTCCAGCATGGCGAAGAGTCGCGTCATTGGCAGCCGTACGTCGTGGATTAGCCGGGCCAGCTGTGCGTCGCGATTGGCCTTTAATGCGTCGCGTTCCGAAGTTTGAAAAAATTCGAGGCCCGCTTCGGCCGGGGTCGCCGCGGCTTCGCCGTGGTTATTTTGCGCGGCGTCGCTTTTCGCGCGAAAGAGCCCGCGCATTTCTTCTTCAAGGGTGTGCCCCGGCGGCACATGCGTGCGATCATCGTAAAAGCCAGCCGCCCACAGCTCGCGTTCCGCTTGCGCTGCGGCTGGCGGACCGAGGCGTGTCAGATAGAGATGTAAGCGCTGCGCGCGCCACGGCCAGAGTACGGCGCGCAGGCGCGCCCGATACTTCTCCGACTGCGGTCGACTTCGCGAAAGCCGCGTGCAGTCGCGCAGAACCGCTGCGGCGGAATCCAGAGATTGCAGGCTGTCGATCCAGGTCTTGATCTCGTATTTGTGTTCGAGCATACTCGCGCACTCCTGCGCGAGAGCCTCGTTCGTCAGAGTATCGTCGCGGGTCAGGTGCAGCAATCGCAGGCCGGCACCGGCGCGCAGTTCATACAGAGCGCGCACGTTGCCGGGCAAAATCGCGGCCAGCCGCGCTATGCTTTCGGACCCTGCGGCGTCTTCACCGGCCGTGGTCCGCCAGCGACGCAGGCTCGTTTCGAAAGCGCGGCGCGAGGATCGCCGGCGCATATTTGCGTGCAGATGAAATAGTCCCTGTTGTATGGCGATCGCGCCGACTGTCAGCAGCGGAAGAAATAGCAGGAGCACGACCATGATTTTATTCTTCGGTCATTCGAGCGTGCTTTTTGAATGTGTTTATGTCGCATACGGCGGTATTTCCCGCGGATCGGCGGCTTCTGCGGCGCGTCCGCCGGAAATCCTGAGTGACCGGATGGTCGTTTCTTATTTACTGGCGGCAGATTTATGAATCGACCCATTCATACTGGCGACCGTTCGACACTGGAACGGGAGCGCGGGAGCGACTCCGTGGCATTGCTTGAGGCGGAACAAAGAGAGAACGCGAAATTCCTGCGCTTCGCGGAAATGTACACCAGCTTGCAAGGCGAAGGAGCTCACTCCGGCCTGCCGTGTTTTTTTATTCGGACGGGCGGCTGCGATTTACGCTGCAGTTGGTGCGATACGCCGGACGCGTTGAGCGGCGGGAGCTGGGTGTCCCTCGACGATATTCTGCAGGCGGTCCCGGCCCACGTTTCTCTCGTGCAGCTGACCGGCGGCGAACCGCTTTTGCAGCGGGATCGCATTATCGCTCTGGCCGGAGTGCTTTCGGTCGCTCCGTTCAACAAAAAGCTTCTGCTGGAAACCGGCGGACATTTGAGCCTGGCCGATCTACCGCGCAATATTCACATCGTAATGGACGTGAAGCTGCCGGCCTCCGGCGAAGCGCACCATGACTTCGCCGCCAATTTTGAATTCTTAAAACCCACCGACGAAATTAAATTCGTCATCGCCGATCGCGATGATTACGAAGCCGCCGCACGCTGGCTGCGGGACTACGATTTAGAACGTCGCTTTCAGATTTTATTTTCGCCGGTCTGGAACCATATGCCTCTTGCGGATCTGGCCGATTGGATCATCGCAGACGGCTTGAACGTGCGTCTGCAAACTCAGCTGCATAAACATGTCTGGGGCGGGGAGGCCAGCGGTGTCTGACGTGGGCGACGTTTCCGGTTCGCAGAGTTCTGCCTCGGAAGAAAGCGGAGTCAGCCGCTTTGTGGAAATCGTAAAGCAGTTTCGCTTCGAAGCCGCGCATTTGCTGCCGAACGTTCCAGAAGGTCACAAGTGCGGCCGACTCCACGGCCATTCCTTTCGTTTTGAACTGCATCTGAGCGGCGAAGCCGATCCGCACACGGGATGGCTGGTCGACTTCGGCGACATCAGTCGCATCGTAAAGCCCTTGGTTGAAAAACACCTCGACCATCACTATCTAAACGACGTGCCCGGTTTGGAAAATCCTACGAGCGAAAACATCGCGATCTGGTTGTGGGGTCAATTGAAGCGGAAGCTGCCGGCGCTGAGCGAAGTCGTCGTACACGAAACCTGCACATCGTGCTGTAAGTATCGCGGGTGAATGATGCAGGCGCGCGCGATCGTACTTCTGAGCGGCGGTCTGGATTCCGTCACAACGATGGCCATCGCACAGGCGGAAGGCTTTCGCGTGCACGCGCTCTCGTTTGAGTACGGTCAGCGGCATGCCATCGAACTGGTTCTCGCACGTCGCGTCGCGACGAAGGTCGGGGCCGATCACACCGTCGTTCGCCTGGATCCCGCGCTCTTCGGCGGCACGGCCCTCGTCGGCGATCAGCTCGCCGTGCCCCGGGGCCGCGAGATCGACGAATCGATTCCCGTAACCTACGTGCCCGCGCGAAATATTCTTTTTCTGAGTCACGCTCTGGCCCTGGCCGAATCGAAAGACGCGCGAGATATTTTTATCGGCGTGAACGCGCTCGACTATTCCGGCTATCCCGACTGTCGTCCGGAATTTCTGGCGGCCTTTGAGCAGATGGCGGCCCTGGGCATGAAGACCGGCGTCGAAGGATCTCCGGTGAAGATTCGTGCGCCGCTGGTGAAGATGACTAAAGCGGAAATTATTCAGCGGGGGGTGGAACTGGGCGTTGACTATGCTATGACTTCCAGTTGCTATGATCCGGACGCGGAAGGCCGGCCCTGCGGGCAATGTGACAGCTGCGTGCTGCGTGCCAGGGGTTTTGAAGGCGCTGGAACGCCGGACCCGCTGGTGCTCAAATTTCGGTAATATAATTCGCGCATTTTCGCGCGGAGGCCTTAGTGCGCGGCGACGAATTGTTTGACAGTCGCAATCCCTTTCATCGAGGTTATAGAACATGGCAGAGTCTGAGCAAAATTCCAATCCGAAGGTGCTGGGTGCCATTCCGGCCCGCTACGCCTCCGAACGTTTTCCAGGCAAACCTCTGGCCATGATCGGCGGAAAGCCCATGCTTCAGTGGGTGCACGAAGCCGCGCAGAAATGCAAGGATCTGGATCACGTCGTCGTGGCGACGGATGACGAACGAATTCGGGAGGCGGTCGAAGCTTTCGGCGGCGAAGTGCTCATGACATCTACGGAGCATCGCAGCGGTACGGATCGCCTGGCGGAAGTCGCCGAGTACTATTCAGACTATGACGTCATCGTTAACATCCAGGGCGACGAACCCGGCATTGAACCGGAGCTGATCGGCGGCGTCGCGCGCCTGAAAGTCGAACATCCCGAGTGGGAAGTGACGACCGCCGCGCGTCCTTTTGAAGACGGCGAAGATCCTTTGATTCCGAACCGGGTAAAGGTCGTGCTTTCGCGTAAGGGCCGTGCGCTTTATTTCTCGCGCTCGCTGTTGCCCTTTCCCCGGGGTAAAACCGAACAGCCGGTCTATTTGCATCTCGGCATTTACGCCTATCAGCGGGATTTCCTGCTGCGCTTTCATACGCTGCCCGATTCGCTGCTGGAACAAACGGAGATGCTGGAACAGCTGCGGGTGCTGGAAAACGATTTTACGATCGGCGTGCATATCTGCGAAGGATCGCTGCCGCCGGTGGATACGCCCGAAGATCTGGCGCGGATCGTCGGCATCTTCAAGCAGCGAAAACTGATCAGCTGATTTTCTCATTACGGTATTTGCGAGATGAAGGAACGGTCTACAGGCGAAGTTCTTATGGAGATCGTGGGCAAGGTGCGCGATCTCAATCTCAACGAGAAGAAGGACTATCCGATTCCCGTATCGGATACGATGTTCCGAAAGTACTTCGCTCCGATCGTCAGCTCTGAAGAACAGCTAAAAGAGTTTCTGCATATTCTGGTCGAGGCGCACTATCTTTTTCCCCTGACGATCGTCGAGCCGGATGATACGCTCATGATTTCCGGCGCGGAAGGTTACGTCGTAACGGACATCGCGGCGCTCAAGAATCTGCGTGCGAAGACGGAAGAGGATCTTGAAATCGCGTACGAGCAGCAAATGTATCGTCGCAAGCAGGCCGCCACGATTATGCGCGAGCTTCTACCCCAGGCGCGTAACTATAATAATACGCCCCTGGGTCGTTCGTTGAACGTCGCGGTGATGCTATCGCAGTTCGAACAGGTTCTGATTTCCGGCTTCGCGGAATACACAGACGGCTGGAAGCGCAACAAACTCCAGGAGCTGGTGCCGGATATAGACGTCGCCGCCCTCGGGGCGGAAGCCGGTTCGGCGCCTCCCGGAGCCAGCGCCGATCCGCTGGCTTTCGACGCGGGCGGTGAAGAATCAGAAGTCGCCGGCAGCGATCTGGATGAACCCGAGTCTTCGGGAATCGGCGCGGGCGATCCGTACGGCGGAGCGCCGACCGAGATGGATCCTGCGGCCGATCTGGATGCGCCCCCGGCTCCGAATCGGGCGATCGATAGCGCTGAACTGAGTCAAATCCAGGAGATGGATCGCAGCGGTCAGTGGGGCAAAGCGGTCGATCGGTACGGCGTACAGTTTCTATTGCGAATTCACTTTCGCAAGTATGAGTTTGAGAAAGTGCGCTGGCTGCTGCGTACAGGTAAAGTCGCGCGAGAAGAAGACGTGCGTTTTATCCGCGATACGATTCGTACGATGGAAGGCCGCGTAAGCGTCGACCTAAAGCTTGGACGCTTCATGAAAGATATGGCCGACATTCGACGCATTGCTCAAATGAAGTTGAATAGCATCCATCAGGTAAAAAAGAATTTATAATGGCGCTTCTGTAGCTGCTATATTAACTATAGCAACTGCAATGCGACCAATCAGTATGCAATGCTTCGGCGAATTTTGTTCGGGGCGTCTCGGACCGCTTGCCACATTTGTCTTCGGGTTAGCCCTTCTATCCACGCCGGCCTGCCTGGAATTGGATGACTGCTCGGCGACGGACATCACCTGCAACGGCATCGGCTGGCTGCTCTATTTGCAAAATGCGGACGCGGGAAATGCAGCACCCGCTCGGTGCGGCGGCGGTACTTCCGGAAGCGCATTCTACAGTTTTTACGGCGCTACCGGAAGCGACAGTATCTCGGCGACTTGCGCGACCAGCGACGGCGGTACTATCCTGGCCGGTCGGTCGACGGCGGATATTGCCAGCCTGGGTGGAGTCGCGCCGGGTATTGCCTATAACGCCGGCAACGACGCGCTGATTATAAAATTGGACGCGGCCAATGCAGTCGAGTGGTACAGCTTCACCGGTGGACCCGTCGGCGAAGCGTTTTTCGGCGTCACGGAAGCGCAGGGCGGCGGTTTCGTGGCAGTCGGGGAGGCCACGGGAGACCTTGGAACTCTCGGCGGCAAAGCGCCGGTAATCGCCTTTCAATCCACTCCTGATTGGTTGGTCGTAAGCTACACTTCTTCGGGTGCCGTCGATTGGTGGACCTATATCGGTTCTGGCGGTGCGGACCTGGATGAGGGGATGAGCGTAGCCGAGTTGAGCGGCGGTGGTTTCGTTGTCGGCGGCCATGCCGGGGATCTCACGGGTATGCCCGTCGCGAATCTGAGCACGCACGCCGGTAACTTCGATCAAACCTTCGTGAAATTAAGCGCGACCGGCGCCGTCGAATGGTATCGCTCGTTTGGCAGCACGGTCAATGAGCAGTCGCGGGAAATTGTCGCCACGGCTGACGGTGGATTTGTCAGCACCGGCCTGGGTCTGGGCGATATCATCAACGTGGGCGGCGCTATGCCGATCATCGCCCGTCACGGCTCGCAGGATACCCTCGTCGCGAAATTCACCGCGAGCGGGGCCCTGGAATGGTTCACCTTTCTCGGGGCTGCGGGCGGCTTGCACATTGGAAATTCAATCACCGAACTGACCGATGGATCCTTCGTAGTGGGTATGACCGCAACTTCGGATGTCGCCACCCTCGACGGTAAAGCGCCGCTGAGCGCCTTTATCACCAGCGATATGTATCTGGCGAGGCTCACCGCGGCGGGCGCGCTGGACTGGCATACCTTTCTGCCGACGGCGGCGGTGGAATCCTTCTCACATGTCGCGGCGCTGACGGATGGCAGCTTTATCGCCGGCGGCTTCACCGATGGGGCGTTTGCCACGCTCAACGGGCAGACGCCGCTGAACGCCTACGTGGGCGGGGACGAAATGGTTCTGGTGCGAATGGCGGCCGATGGTTCGCAGATCTGGTTTAGCTTCGTGGGGGGCGCCGGCAACGAAGAAGTCAAGGGTCTGGCCGGCACGCGTGACGGCGGCTTCGTGCTGAGCGGCGAGAGCAGTGCCAACATCGGCAGCCTGGGCGGCCTGACTCCTTTGATCGGATATTCCAACTTTATTGACGGTTTCGTTCTGCGTGGTAGCGCCGACGGCCCTTTCTAAAATCCGTGCTGCTGCTGGAATCCCCGTCAGAGAGCCTGGTGAAACTCAATTCATTTGAGTGCTTGCCTGCAAAGAATTTGTAGCGCGGCGGGGGCAGCTCCGCACACCTGTGATATGCTCCTTCCCTGGCGGAGAATGCTTTCGAGAATAGTACCTGTTGCGGCGATTTTCGCGTTCGCCTGGCTGCCGAATTGCCTCGAAGCGAATCTCTGCAATAGCCGGGACATCACCTGCAGCCCACAGGGCTGGTTCCTGTATCTTCTGGAGGCGAATGCAGCGGCGGCGGAACCTGCTCTATGTTCCGGCGGCTCAGCCACCGTGACCGGATTTTACGGCTACTACGGCGGCAACGGCAACGATACCGCGAACAGCGTCTGCGCCACGCGCGACGGAGGTTATGTATTCGCCGGACAGGCCTTGAACAACATCGCGAGCCTGGGCGGCGTTTCGCCGGTCATCACGTACCAGGGCGGCACTGATGCGATGATTGCGAAGCTGAACGCGTCCGGAATTGTCGAATGGTACAGCTTCGTCGGGTCAGCCGGCGGTACGGATTCGTTTCTGGAAGTGACCGAGGCCGCAGACGGCGGTTTTGTCGCCGTAGGCGCGGCGAATGCGACGATCGCCACTCTGGGTGGAGTCGCGCCGATCATTCCCTTTCAAGGAACGGCGGACTGGATCGTTGTTCGATTTAGCGCTACGGGCAGCGTGGAATGGTGGACCTTTCTCGGGGATACGGCTACGGCGAACCAGTCGGCGGAAGGCATTGTGCCGACGTCGGACGGGGGGTATATCGTGACCGGGCTTTCGGGGGATATGGACAGCATGCCGGTCGCGGCTCTCAATGCCTACGCGGGCAATACTTTCGACATGACTGCCGTGAAACTGAGCTCCGCCGGCATCGTTGAGTGGTTTCGCTATTTCGGCAGCGGCGCGAACGAACAGTCTCTCGACCTGACCGCAACGGCGGACGGCAACTTCGTGACGACCGGCCTGACGCTTGGCAATTTCACGAATGTCGGCGGGGCGACTCCGCTATTGGCCTACATCGGCCCTCAGGATACGCCGGTCGTGAAATTCGATGCGAGCGGCAACCTCGTCTGGCATACCTTTCTCGGCGCGGGCGGCGGCAACCAGATCGCGGAGGCGGTCACTTCGACCCCGGATTCCGGACTTGCGGTACTGATGCGTGCGACGGGCAACGTGGCGACTCTGGGCGGCTTCGCGCCGCTCCTGCCCTACAACACAAACGATCTTTATATCGCGAAGCTCACCGCGGCCGGCGCGGTCGAGTGGCATACCTTTATCGGGACCGCCGGCAGCGAAAACGCGGGGCACATCGCGGCCTTCGCGGACGGCTCGCTGCTGGTAAGCGGATCTGCGCCCGCGGATATTCCGACCTTCGGCGGCAAGACCCCTCTGAATCCCTATAGCACCGCGGACGATATTCTGATTATGAAGTTCACGAGCGCCGGAGCCGTCGACTGGTACACTTTCGTCGGCGGAGTCGGCGGCGATTCGCCGACGAGTCTGGCCATCACGCGGGACGGCGGTTTCGTACTGGGCGGACAGTCCGCGAGCAACCTGGCGAATATCGGCAGCCTGACTCCGGCGAATCCCTTCGTAAACAGCGGCGAACCCTTTGTGATTCGCGGTAACGCCGACGGATCTTTTCAGTAAGTCTCGAACCACATCTCAATATGAGCGCGAAATCAGAAGAACCAGAATCCAGCCAGGAATCCGAAGGGCTGCAGCTTCTCGTCGAGATCGCGGCGGAGCTGCGGCCGCGAAAAGGCGCGCGGGACCCCGTGGCGAATCTGGAGGCCGCCACCCGGCGGCTGGCGGCCGATTCCGATAAACGACTCCGCTTTTCGGCGGCCGCGCGGGACCTGCTTTCCCGGCGGCGTCTGGTCCATGCTCTGAGTCGGGGTGGGATCCTGTCGAATCGCGGGTTCTTCGGGGGACTCAAACGAATCCTGAGCGAGCGGCTGCTGCTGCGAATTTTGCCCTCCAGCGACGTGCGCCGGGCGATCCCGATGATCTTTGCGCGGAACGAAGACTATCGCTGGCTCAACCGGCTGCCGGCCAAAAAGCTCGCCGAATTTTTAGAACTGATCCTGACCGAAGACGACGCCCGGGGCATCCCCCATCCGGACCTGGCGATCGCCCTGCGGGCCCTGGCGGGGCGCATCGGCGCTCTGGCGATGGACGAAGAACTGGAGACGCGCCTGAAGGCCGTAGACGCGGGCGGCTCCCCTTTCCTGCAGCTCTCCGTGCGGGCTCATTTCTTTATCGAGGATCATCGCCGCGGCCTGGGCGGCGAGGAAAGCTACAAACAGGTCGATACGGTCTTGCGCGATTGTCGTTCCCAGGTCGATGCACTGCGCCGGGATAAACACGTCGAAGGCGTCAGCCTGCATTTGACCGGCGTGATTCGCCGGCTCTTACAGAATCTGGAGCGCTTTCGTTTGCTCCTGAATATCATCCGACCGGACAATCCTGCGGATTTCGCACGCTCGGTCGCGCCATTGCTCCAGGGCGTGGTCGAAGCAGAACAAACCCGGACTCATCTTTCGCGTTATATTCGCCAGCGCCTCGATCTGATCGCCTATAAAATTACGGAACATACGGCGGATAAGGGCGATCTATTCGCTGCGCGGACGCCCGGGGAATACTGGAATTTCTTTGTGGCATCATTGGCGGGAGGCGCCTTCGTCGCCGCCTTCGCGCTGTTCAAACTGATGTTCGCCAAATTGGATTTGCCGCTCGCGGCGCAGGCTTTGCTCTACGGTCTGAATTATAGCGCCTGCTTCGTTCTGATTTACGTCAGCGGCGCCATTCTCGCCACAAAGATGCCGGCGACGACCGCCTCATCGATCGCGCGATTGTTCGACGAAACGCCGGAGAGTCGCGCTGCTTTGCCGGGGGTCGTGGCGGAGATCGTGGTCGTCTGGCGCAGTCAATTCGTCGCCTTCGCGGGCAATTTACTGTGCGCCTTCCCCGCGGCCATGTTGCTCGCCTACGCTCTCGAATCCCTCGGCGGAATCCAGGTAGCGGACGCGGAAAAATCCAGGGAACTGCTGCGTTCCAACCATCCGTTGCTCAGCGGGGCCCTGGTCTATGCCTGTGTCGCCGGGGTGTTTCTATTCGTGGCTGGCGTAGTTCAGGGCGCGGTCGAGAATCGGGTCCGTTATACCCGTCTCGAAAACAAGCTTCGTCGCCATCCGCTGTTTTTTATTCTGGGTCGTCGCCGCACGAGTGCGGCTCGCTTCGTGGCGAAGTACGCGAGCGGCATCGTCGGCAACATCGTGCTCGGATTTTTGCTCGGCTCGGCCGGCACCCTGGGTGTGATTTTCGGGCTGCCTTTCGACATTCGCCACATCGCTTTTTCTTCCGCCCACGTGGGAGTGGCATCGATCGGGGTGCCGGGCGCCGCGGCCTTTTCCGATCCGGTTTTTTATGTAGTCCTGGTCGGGGTGCTCGGTATCGGCATTTTGAATTTTCTGGTCAGTTTCGGACTCACTCTGTCGGTAACTTTGCGGTCCAGAAACGTTACGATTGATCAGGGGGGCAAATTAGTTCTGTTGCTGATCTGGCACTTTCTCCGGCGACCGCTGCACTGGTTTTTACCGCTCCGTCTGCCGGAAGAGAACCGCGTATCGGACGAATCCTGAAGTAATCGATCGCGGAGGATCAACCTTCGACCGCTTCGACCTGCTCCATCAGCTTTACATTATACTGGCAGTAGTCGAGCCAGCCGAGTTGCTCCGCGCGCTGGCGTGAAATCACCAGCTGCGGCAGCCACTTCGGCCGCTCGGGCGCAGTCTGCAGCTTCCAGCCGATTTCCGATAGCAGATGACTGCCTTTCGTCGCATTGCATTTACGACAGGCGGTAGTTACGTTGCGCCACGAATTAAACGAAAAATTCGGTCGGTCGCCGTTGAGTTTGTTCCACCGGGAGCGGGGAATGATATGATCGATGGTGAGATCCGCCGGGGGATACTGTTTGCGACAGTACGCGCAGGTATAGCCGTCGCGGTGCAGGATATTCCATTTGTTCAGGGCGATGTCGCGTCGCGGGATTTTGTTGTAGGTCACCCGGGCGATGATGCTGGGAATCGGCAGACTGATGGACGGCGAACGCAGCCGGCCTTCGCCGTCGTGCACGGCGATCGCCGCCTTGCGAAAGATATCCAGCACGGCCTTGCGGACTGTACAGATTTCGATGGGAATCATGCCGGCGTTTAAAACCAGCACCGACTGACTGAGTATATCCGAATTCGCCCCGACCATTGCGCGTCCTCCTCAAACCGTCCTGTCGATCGCGGTCTAAATAAACCGCGTCGTCGTGAGCCGCCATTAGCGACGACTCGTGGACGCCCTTGCAGAAGAGGATCGCGCGGCCAGGCCCGACGAAAGCGGAACCGGCGGCGCGAAACCCGCGGATCAGGCGTCCGTCATGATGGCCACGTCCCGGACGTGATCGTCCGCTCCGATGTTGACCAGCTTCACGCCGACCGTCGCGCGGCCGATCTGCGAAATATCTTTCGACTGCATCCGAATGGCCATGCCGCTGTTGGCGATGATCATGATGTCATCGTCGTCGCTGACGCTGCACACGCGGACGGCCGGACCGTTCTTATCGGTGATCTTGATATAGGTCATGCCTTTGCCGCCGCGGCCCTTCGCCGTGAAATTCGACCAGGTGACTCGTTTGCCGTAGCCGTTCTGAGAAATCACCAGCAGCGAAGTCTTCGGCGAAACGACGTCCATGCCGACGATGGCGTCGTCTTTTTCCAGGCGCATGCCGATGATACCGGCGGCGTTGCGGCCCTGGCTGCGCATCTTCGCCAGGTTCGTGCGCAGCGCGTTGCCCATGCGACTGCCGATTAAGATATCGTCTTTCGGACCGACCAGGCGTACGTCGATCAGCTCGTCTTCTTTGCGCAGATTCAGGGCGATGATGCCGCCTTTGCGCGCCGACTGGAAGACCGACAGATCGCACTTTTTCAGAATGCCTTCGCCGGTGATCATGACAAGGGCGCGTTCGCCGTCAAAATCCCGGGTCGCGGCCAGCGCGGTGATTTGTTCTTCGTTGGCGAGATTGATCAGGGCCTTGAGTGACTTACCGCGGGATTCGCGACTCGCTTCCGGCAGCTCGTGCACTCGCATGTTGAAGACTTTGCCTTTGTTGCTGAACAGCAGCAGGTTGTCGTGGGTCGAAGCGACCAGCATGCGTTTGATGTGGTCTTCGCGTTTGTTGGCCGAGCCCTTCGCGCCGCGGCCGCCGCGCTTCTGGCGGCGAAAGGTATCGAGCGGCATGCGTTTGACGAATCCGTCTTCGGAGAGCATGATCACGACGTCTTCGTCGGCGATCAGATCCATTACCTCGAAGTTGGTCGTATCAACGGAGCTGTAGTCGACGTTCGTTACGCGAGAGGCGGGGTACTGTTTGCCGACGGCTTCCAGTTCATTGGAAATGATCGTGTACTGGCGGCCTTCGTCTTTGAGGATGCTCTTGAGATCTTTGATCTTCGCTTTGAGCTCTTTTAACTCCTCGATGATCTTGGCGGACTCCAGAGAAGTCAGCTTTTGCAGGCGCATGTCCAGGATGGCGTTGGCCTGGATTTCGGAAAGCTTAAAGCGCTTGATTAACTTCTGACGCGCTTCGTCTACAGCCTTAGATGACCTGATGATCTTAATCACTTCGTCGATGAAATCGAGGGCGATTTTCAGGCCTTCGAGAATGTGAGCGCGTTTTTCGGCCTGGTTTAATTCGAACTGCGTGCGACGAACAACAACTTCGCGGCGATGTTTGATATACTCAACGAGGATCTCTTTGAGATTCAGAGTCCTGGGTTGACCGTCGACCAGCGCGAGCATATTGATGCCGTAGCTGCTCTGCAGCTGCGTTTGTTTGTAGAGCTGGTTGAGAATGACCTGGGTGTTGACGTCTTTCTTGCATTCGATTTCGACGCGAATGCCGCTCAAATCGGAAAGGTCGCGAATGTCGGCGATGCCTTCGATGACTTTGTTCGAAATCAGATCGCCGATTTTTTCGAGCATCGTCTTTTTGTTCACCTGATACGGAATCTCGGTGATGACGATCATGTCCCGACCGCGGGAACCTTTTTCGATGTCGATTTTCGCGCGAATGCGCAGGGATCCGCGTCCGGTATGATACGCGGACTTGATGCCTTCGCCGCCGATGATGATGCCGCCGGTCGGGAAGTCCGGTGCGGGAACGATCTTCATCAACTGATCGATGGTGATCTTGGGATTCTTGATTACGGCGGTGGTCGCGTTAATGACTTCGACCAGATTGTGCGGCGGAATATTCGTGGCCATGCCGACCGCGATTCCGCTGCCGCCGTTCACGAGCAGGTTGGGAAATGCCGCGGGCAGAACTTTCGGTTCGTTTTTCGTCGCGTCGAAGTTCGGGCTGTAGTCGACGGTGCCTTTGTCGATGTCGCGCAGCATTTCCTCGGCGACCTTCGTCAGGCGGGCTTCGGTATAGCGATAGGCGGCCGGACGGTCGCCGTCGATCGAGCCAAAGTTGCCCTGACCGTCGATTAGCTCGACGCGCATCGACCAGGGCTGCGCCATACGAACAAGAGTATCGTAGATGGCGGTATCGCCGTGGGGGTGAAAATTACCGATCACCTCGCCCACAATCTTCGCGCATTTTACGTAGGCGCGATCGCTGCGCCAGGCGCGCTCATGCATGGCGAAGAGGATTCGACGGTGAACGGGCTTGAGCCCGTCGCGAACGTCCGGGAGGGCGCGACCCACGATTACGCTCATCGCGTAATCCAGATAGGCCTCTTTCATCTGGTCCTGGATTTCGACCGGCATGATGCGCTGACCTTTTTGCAGGGCCTGCTGTAGGTCGGTGCGGATGATCTCGTTTAAGTGACTGTCATCGACTTTCTTTTTTTTGGCGCCAGTGGTCTTACTGGATGATTTCGAGGTAGTTTTCTTTTTCTTGGCCATGTGTGTGCTATGGCGGCGATTTTATGTCTTATTGCCGCAGATTATCCAGCGTCCGGCCCGATTTCTCTGCCGGCAACCCATAAATCGCTTTGAGGCCCCTCTGAAGGGCCGGAGTTGGGGTTGCTTCCTGGTCGGTGGGCTTCGAAATCGGCGTATTATGATTAGACTCTTGCCCCACAGCCGTCGACTGGCGACCGCTTTCGTCAGTCTGGTATTCGCCGCTCTCCTGACCGGATTCGGCTGCGCTCCAGCGGATCAGGCTGATTCTGCGGCGGCCGGCGCTCCGAACCCCGATCCGACGCAGCCCAGGGTCGCAATTCTCGAAATCAGCGGCATGACCTGCCACGGCTGCGCGAGCGGCGTTCAGGAGACCCTGACGGGCCTGCCCGGGGTGATTACGGCCGTGGTTTCTTCGGAAGACAAGACCGCCGAGGTGACTCTGGAAAGGACTGCTGCCACCGGCGAGGCCGAGCTGCGGGCCGCGGTGGACGAAAAAGGATACAAAGTCACGGATTGCACCTGGGATTCCTGATGTGAATTTCAGACGGGCTCTCGTTTCGGCGATCGTGGCCTTGACCGGCCTGGTCTTCGCCTACGCCTATCAGGTTCCCACGCTGCCGGAGCCCGTGCCCACGGACGGTGACGTCCGTCTCTTTTCGGGACAGCGCGCTCTGGCGCATATCGAGCGGATCGCCGTAGAGCCCAGGCCGACCGGCTCGCCGGGCCTGGCCCGGGCGCGCACGTATTTGATCCAGACCCTGCGTTCGACTTCGCCGCGATTTCAGATCGAAACCCAGGAGGCGCTGGTCGTGGAATCCTTCGTGCCGGGCATTGCCAGTGCGACCCGCGTTAAAAACATCGTCGCCCGCCTGCCGGGCACGGACGATTCCGGCCGGCCGCTGCTGCTGCTCGCCCACTATGATACGGTCGTGAACGCTCCCGGTGCCAATGACGATGGAGCGGGAATTGCCACTGTGCTGGAACTGGTGCGCGCCCTGGTGGAGCGGGGACCGCGCCGCAACGACCTGATTGTCTTGTTCACCGACGGCGAAGAGCGCGGCATGCTCGGCGCGCGCGCCTATTATCAGCAGCACTCGCGCGGTCGCGAGCCGGCGATTGTTTTCAATTTCGAAGCCCGGGGCAATTCCGGTCCCGCGCTGCTCTTTCAAAGCGGTCCTGACAGCGCCTGGCTTGTGCGCGAATTCGCCCGCTTCGCGCAGGATCCCGCCGCGAGTTCGGTGGCCCAGGAACTGTTTCGGATCCTGCCCTACGGCACCGACTTCTCCGTATTCGCGAAGGGCGGTCTGCCCGGTCTGAACTTCGCCTATATTAATAACACGATTTACTATCACTCGGCCTTTGACACGCCCGAGAGCGTGGACGTGCGCAGCTTGCAGCACCACGGGGAAAACGTTCTGGAGTTATTGGCGCATCTTGCAGAGCAGGATCTCAGCGCACTGCGCGATGCGCCGGGCGAAAGCGACGGACCCGCAGCCGCTCCTCGTTCGCGGACGCCCACGTACTTTTTATTCGGCGAAAGGCTGGTTGTGTACGCGAGCGCCTGGAACGCGTGCTTGCTCGCTCTGGCCTGGTTGCTCTATCTGATCTTTTTTGCCGGGGAGCTTGCTCGCCGGCCGCTCGCGTTTCTACGAAATTTTTTCGCGCCCGTGTGGATCGGTCTGGCCTCGGCGCTCTCGGTCTGGATCGTCTGGCGGGGAATCGTGCTGACTCTGTATCCGGATCTGGTGGCGACCTTGCCAATGGGGGAAACCTATCGCGCAGGGTGGATCAAGGCCGGATTGCAGTGCGTCGGCCTGGCCTGCGGCCTCTGGATGTACGTGAAGTGTTTCGCCGGGCGTGCGCGGAGTCCGGTGGAATTCATGAGCGGCAGCCTGGCCTTCTGGCTCGCGGCGGCGACTCTCTGCGTCGCGTATGCCCCGGGCGCGGCCTATCTGTTTGTGTGGCCGCTGCTGTTTGTTATGCCGCTCTGGGCGCTCGTTCGCCTGCGGCGCGGCGACGGCCCTCTGCTTTCGGGAGACCTGCCGGTGCTGCTGCTTGCCCTGCCGGCGCTCGCGATTCTTTTCGCGCCGATTGTGCGCTTTCTGTTTTTCGGCCTGCTGTCCACGACGACGCAGCCTCTGACGATGTTGGTCTACAGTCCGTGGCTCGCCTGGCTGGCGCTGCCTCTCGCGGCGACGAGCGCGCGCCGACTGCGGCGCGGAGTGCTCGCGTGCTTCGTGCTGGCCGCCGGCGTCGGCATAATCGGCGGCGGCCAGGCGGCGGCTTTCGGGAATCATCAGCCGCGGCCGAACAGTCTCTTTTATGTATATGACGCCGGCGAAAATCGCCTGGCCCGGTTCTCCTGCGATTCGCGGCTGGACGCCTGGGTGCGCGGACAGCTGGAGCCGCCGGCCGGTGTCGATCGTATCCGGGGCAGCGTCGCTTCGGAATCGAATCAGGCGCCGTCGTTGGCGGAATTTTTGCCGATTCTGCGCGCCTGTCTGCCCGGCCTGCGCCAGCCTGTGGGAGTGCATCTTGACGGGGCGGCCTGGCGCAGGTCGGGGGTGCAGGGCCCGCTCGCGGAACTTTTAAGCAGCGAAATTCTGCCGAACGGCGATCATTCGATTACGCTGCGCATTCGTTCGCGCAGGGGAGCGCCGGGCGTCTATGCCTTCGTTAGATCGACGGGGATGATTGAGGACGCGCGTATTGATGGAGTCGCTGTGCCCGTCTCGCGTTTTGCGGCCGGGAAAAGCGATCCCGGCCCCGTTGGCATACTTATGCGGCGTCTGGCCCGGCGGGTATTCGGTCGGGCGGTGGATTTCGCCGGCTGGAGCGGCGTGATGCTCGCATCTTCCGGGCGGTCGGACTTCCAGCTTTCGTTTAGGGTTTCCGGGTCGGACCCAAAGCCCGGCCCGATCGGTGACGAAGTGCGGGATCGGATCGAAGTCCGGCTGGTGGATCATACCAATGGCTTACCCGCTGTCGGTGCGCCGCCGACTCCGCGAACGCAGGCGATGTATCCCGGTGGCAGATTCCCTTTTACCGACGGCGTGTTTGTCGTACAGAGCTATGGCTTCTAAATCTAGCGCGCTTCGCGTCGACTCTGATTGCGAATTCCGAGAATGCTGCCCGAGGCGATCAGCGCCGCGCCGAAGAGCATGCGCAGATCGAGCTGCTCGCCCAAAAAGAAATACGACAGACTCAGCGAGATCGGCAGGTATAGATAATAGACGGTGCTGGTCGTCATCGGCTGGAGCGCGGTCGTGACCCGAATCCAGAGGCCGTGACCGATCACCGTGCAGAAGACCGTCAGATACAGCAGCCACCACCATTCGTGAGCCGGCACGGCGCGAAAATCGGCGTAGGGCAGGCCGATCAGAAAGACCGGCAGGGCGAAGCCGAACTGGCCCATGGCCCGCACGCCCGACCCGATATGGCGAAATCGGCGGTGGAGGATCGGCAGGCAGGCGAAACATAAAGCGCTGCCCGCGCCGAGGATCAGGCCGTGAACGACCGTGTTGTTCGCCGAGAAGTCTGGAATCAAACACAGGCTGCCGCCGATACACAGTAAGACTGCAACGACGTCGAAAGCCGTCAGCCGCACGCGGTCTACGGCGGCGCTCAGCAAAATCAAAAACGCGCCGTAACCCGCCAGGCCGATCGCGCCGATGGACGCCGAAGCGACTTTGATGCTGAAAAAGTACAGCGCCCAGTGCACGCCGAAGCACAGGCCGATGGCCCCGAGACCCAGCCAGTCGCGGCGGCTCAGCTCTTTGAGCGCGTCACGACGGACGAACAGCAGCCTGAGGAAAAGCGTGGCCAGCACCAAACGGAAGATGCCAATCGTAAAAGGGTTCGCCTCAATCAAACGGATCACGACCGGAACCGAGGCCCAGAAGCTCAGGGCGACGACGGCTTCGATTGCAACTGACAGCCCGGGAGCGGGCGCTGCTGCGGAATCGGTGGTTCGCATGGACCGCAGTCTCTCCGCGCCGCTTCTGGTGTAACCCGATATTCGCTAAAAAATGCGTCTTGACATCCACGAAAATCGTACAGTATGCAGGGAGTATAGATGCCGTCGAATTTCGATACAATGTCCAATTCCGGTCCGCAAGACAAGGGGGCCGGTGGTTTTGGCGGCCCTTCGGATTCCTCTTCCAATCCTTCGGGAGATCTGCCCGGCGATCGCTTTCTGGGTCTGCAGGACCTGGAGTCATTTAAGCGCGAATTCATCGACGTCAATCGCGGCAAGCCGCTGTTCATGATTCGTTTCCAGAATCTCCAGAATATGGAGCTGCTGGATTTCATCGAATTGTTGCGCGAGCACGTTCACAATATCCTCGATCTGTCCGGCGTCGAATTCGGTTTTCATTATATCGACGCCGAACGGGCCCTGCTGATGGGCATCAGTCCGCTGCGCCGGCTGGATGCCCGCAGCTTTCCTAATATCGACAACGCCATCGGTCGTTTTCACGAACAGTGTCTGCGCAAGAATGTATGCTCTTTCGATTTCGGCGTGGGCCGCACCCAGTGTAATTTCGTTTCGAATACTTCCGAAATCTACGACGTCATCGCCCAGTCTTCCGCTCAGAATTTGCGCGATAACTTAATTCGCTGGAGCTGGACCGACTTCAATAAGGTCAACACGTACTTCTCCGGCGACTCCCAGGAGGCCGTCATTCAGCCCACGGTCTTCTTCGATCAGCGCACGAAAATGTTTAACGTCAAGGGCGGCGAAGTCTTCGTCGGCGGCGGTCTGTACGACGGCTATCACCAGCTGATCAGCGATATTCCTGTAGGACAGGATCAGGAGCGGATTGAGCTTTTGATTTTCGAGAAGCTGATTATCGCCTGCGAAAAGATTCCGGGCGTGTTGAAATTCAATATCTCGCCCCAGACCCTGCTCGATACTTTTTCCAGTCACGATCGCGTGGTGCGTTTGACGCGGCTGCTGCACGCGCGCGGTTTGAATCCGCAGAACGTGCGATTTGAAATCGTAGAGAAGCCCTACAACGAAGAACCGGGCAAAGTTCTGAAAGAAGTCTGTCAGGATTTCTTTAACTACGGCATCACATTCGCCGCCGACGATTTCGGAGTGAAAAGCCAGAGTCACCAGGTAATCCTTGATTTAGGATTGATGATCAAAGAATTCAAGCTCGATCCGATCAGCTTTAAGTTCAAGGCCGATGAAGATCGGACGAAGTTCCTGGACAACCTGGCTTTTATCGCATACTGCAAGAGGCTCGCTGACAACCGGGAAGCTTTGATTACCGCGGAAGCCGTCGAAGACTACGATACGCTGCGCTTTTTGATGGAGCACCACATCCACCAGTACCAGGCGAATATGTTCTGCGGCAAAATGACGGTCGTTGACTACGGCAACGAGTTCGAGAATATGCGCGGTCTTTCGGAAGAGGCGGCGATGGAGATCTTTTCGAATCCCGAGTTGGCCGCCCGGCAGAAAGAATACGGGAATATCTTCTTTCTGGCCCGCGACCTCGGCATGCTCTGAGGCCTTCCCTAATCCGGCGAAAAGCTCAAAAAATACAAGAATCCGCGCAGGCGATGTCAGAATTTGACAGCACGGGCCTGAAAAGTGAGTTTCAAGGCTCTGCCTCTCAAATATGTCTTGACATATCGTCAATTTCGCGACTTTTTAACAGTCAGAGCTATCATGGACAAACTATGCCAGCAGTAAAATCCACATCAAAAAAGACCCAATCCAAAAGCAAAGAAAAGGCCCAGCCGAAACCTAAGAAAGAGGAGAGCAAAGAAGAGTACTCCGTTGGGGAATACGTGGTCTATCCCATGCACGGAGTGGGCAAGATTAACGCCATCCAGAAGCAAACCATTCTGGGCAAACGAAAGCAATGCTACGTCCTGGAAATCGCCAGTAACAAGATGAAGGTGATGGTGCCCGTCGAAAACGCCGAGATGATCGGAATTCGCGCCATTATTAAGAAGAAGGACGTCAAGAAGGTTCTGGAACTGCTGAAGAAGGACGAAGTCGACACCGAAGAGGACTGGAAGATCCGTTATCAAAACAATATGAATAAGATCAAATCGGGGGATATCTACTCCGTGGCGGAGGTTTGTCGAAATCTATACAAACGCGCCAAGGACAAAGAGCTCTCGTTAATGGAACGCCGGCTGTACGAGTCTGCGTACAATCTCATTTCTAACGAGATTGCGTTGACCCGCGAAGTCAGCGTCGAAGAAGCCGGAAACTTGATCTCCGAAGTATTGGCCTGATCTTTCCTTTCTCTCGTATTATCGAGTCGAATCAATCCTGGCAGTCGTGCGGTCTTGCCGCGTACACAGACTGCTGCTGATGCTGGAATGTCGATAGCTCAATATACATACATGGATTTGAGCTATGAAACTAGTATACAAAGTCCTTGTTGCGATTCCTGTCGGATTGCTCGTGTTTTACGCGGCGATCGCGGGCCAGGCGCAACCGGATTATATTCAAGCCGCCATAATCGGAGCAGCAGCGCTGCTCCTCAGCGCCCTGACGGTCTTTCTTGACCGCATCTTTAGATTAAACGGTGAGACTCTTTTCTGCATCTCGATCGGAGCCTTTCTCGGTCTGATTGCGG
Organism: bacterium; assembly: GCA_024742665.1. GTDB lineage: Bacteria > Spirochaetota > Leptospiria > Leptospirales > Leptonemataceae > JANSYA01. The sequence goes on along the minus strand of JANSYA010000005.1, from coordinate 71,651 downwards.
GATCCTATCTGCAGCAAATCGTAAGTTCTTTTGCGTTGAACCTTTCCGGTCTGACGCAGCTCGTCTATCTCGTGCCGGTCGTATTCTTCGGTTACGTCGGTTCCCTCTTCGCTCGTTCGCCCGGATTGAAAATCTTCGGCGGCGGCGGCCATGGCATGAAAGACGAAGAGAACTACGGCAGCACCGCCAAGTTGCTCGATACCTCGGTCATCATCGACGGCCGAATTCTGGATATCGCCGAAACGAAATTCGTTTCCGGTCCGTTTATCATTCCGAACTTCGTTCTGCGCGAAATTCAGCTAATCAGCGACTCCGCCGATCCGATCAAACGCAACCGGGGCCGGCGCGGCCTTGAGATGTTGAACAAACTCCAGCAGCGCACCGACATCGTCGTAAAGATCAGCTATCTGGACTATACGGATACCCGCGAAGTCGATGCGAAGCTGGTGAAGGCGGCGATCGAAACCGGCGCTCAGCTGGTGACCAACGACTTTAACCTGAACAAAGTCGCCGAACTGCAGGGTGTGGAAGTTCTGAACCTGAACAGCCTGACGAACGCTCTTAAGCCCGTCGTGCTCCCCGGCGAAGATATCCTGATCGATATCATCAAAGAGGGTAAAGACGAAAATCAGGGCATTGGCTATCTTGAAGACGGCACGATGGTCGTCGTCGAAAACGGCGGCCAGATGCAGGGTAAAACCGTAAAGGTCAACGTTACGTCGATCATTCAAACCGCGGCCGGTAAGATGATCTTCACCCGGGCCCAGGGCGTCGTTGAAAGCGACGACGACCAGGGCGGCGGCGGATCCGGCGGCGGCCAGGGCGAAGGCGGCCGTCGGCGTCGTCGGCGCGGTGGCGGTGGCGATCGCAATCGCGGCGGCGAAGACCGCGGCGGTGATCGGAACAGCGAGCGCAACGATTCCGATAACGGCAACCGTGATGCTTCTGGCGATAGTTCCGGCGATCGCGAACAGGTCGGCGGTGGCGGCGGTCGTCGTCGCAGATAAATCGTTCGTAAAAAGTTAACCCTCGATTTTCGGTCGCTTTCGTGAAGGCCGGAGTCGATTCGAAACGCTGCGATCCATGCTATTCGGCTTCAAGGATCGTAGCGTTTTTTGTTTCGGACTCGTCTATGCGACCTTCGAATTTTTTTCCGATTTTCGCGTGAACCGATGAAGCCGACCAAAACCCTCGCGTCCCTCGAACTTGCTTCCGCATCCGCCGCGCCGTCTGTTGCGACAATCGTGCTGCAAGAACATGACGGCGAATTTTATCTCCGTATAAACAATACGACTCTCATGAGCACGAAGGCCCACTCCTCCGAATTGGAGATGGCGGCTCTGGCCTGCGTGAACCTCGGGAGTGAAAAGGCCGCGAAGCCGCGCGTGCTGATCGGCGGCCTCGGTTTTGGTTATACCCTGCGCGGCGTTCTGGAGCTGGTCCCGCCGGATGCCAGCGTCGAAGTCGCGGAACTGCTGCCGGAAATCGTGGAGTGGAATCGCAGGCATCTGCAAAGTATAAACGGCCGCTTGCTGGATGATCCGCGCGTAACGATTCGATCGGGAGACGTCTTCGATTGCATTCGAAAGAGCGCCGGAGAATCGTACCACGCCGTCTTGCTCGACGTGGACAATAGCCCGGATCCGCTGGTTCAAAACGCGAACCAGCGTCTATACCGTCCAGAAGGACTGCTGGCCATTCGCAGGTGTCTTCGAAAAGACGGGCGGGCCGTATTCTGGTCCGGCAACCTGGATCAAAGCTTCGAAGACGAGCTCAGCCAGATCTTTCCGCGCGTCGAAAGCGTTCCCGCGAAAGCCTATCCCCGGGCTAAACGGCCCACGCATATGCTGTTCGTAGCGGATTGCATCTGAACCCCGAAAGAGGCTCCGAAACAGGATATGATACGCCACGTTGCCTGAACGGAAATCGCGCCTGCTTCCGGCGAGATTCACGGCTTCGAATTCAGGGAATGCGTGCTTGACCTGAATCCGGCCGAACCTGGTAGCCGGACACGTCGACCGCTTCGAAGTCTTTACCGGTCAGGCGTTTGAGTTCGCGCAGGGTGCTATTGTTCCAGCGTTCATCGGGAGCGCCGCTTACGAACCAGTTCGAGCCGTTGTCCGCGAGAATAATTCCGTAGCGCTGCATCGCAATCAGGATCACCTTCACTTCCGGCGAATAACCCGACACGTCGAAGCTGCGCTTCAGGCGAAAGCGCTGCCCCAGCGGCGGTATATTTTTATCGGTCTTGCTGGAGGCGTAGTGTCGCGCCGGCCAGACGTAGGCGCGCCGGGTGTGCACGGCCGTAAAGCGAATCGCGTGTTTGATTTCTCCGGCTGCGACTTCATCGTAGCGCACAAGCCCCGGAAAGATCGGCAGTCCTGCAGCGTCGGCCGAAGTCCAGGTGTCGGGGCGTAGTTGGTGGCTGCGTAGATCGAATTTTGCGCCGCTGCCGGCGCGCCAGGCGCGACCGCCCTGTTCGGGATAGGCCGCGAATAATTCAAAGAGCGTGCAGTCGGAAGGTCGGATCGCGATAATGTGGCGGTCGCCGTCGGAGTCCGGTCCGCCTTCGATCAGGGGATTGTTCGGAATCGGATACGGACCGGGATCGCTTTCTGACGCGTACTGAAAGCGGACGCTACGCATCGGCGTGGAATTGTCGACGATCTGATAGGGGATGCCGATCGGCGCGCCCTGCCAGGTGCCTGATCCGAAGTCGGGATGAAAGCGTGTATTCGCGCCGATGCTATTCACATAGGCGTTCGAACGGCTGTGCACCGGCGCGCGATCGATGCGCGTATTCCAGATATCGGCAGCGGGGAAGACCGGGCAATTTCCGATACCCGGCCCGGGGCCACCGCGGTTGGCGCCGGGTTCGGGGCCTGATTCTGGATCGGGGCCCTGAGTCTCGCCCTCGAGAATCGGCTTAAGAATTGGTTCCAGAATCGGAGCAACGCTTGCACAGGAGGTTGCGAAGACCAGGCCCGATCCAAAGATTCCATAGATTCCAAAGATAGTCAGGCGGCGGGGCAGAGAGTTAACTGAAGACCCGGTATTTCGATTGTTCGCATTCATTTGATTTTATCCGACGGAAGATGAACTAAGAGTGGTTCAAAATATTTCAGCTACAAGCTTCTTTTATAAGCGAACAAGTTCCGTTTCACTGCCGCAACTGTACGTCTGCGGGGCGCTGGTCGAAATGCACCCTCTCTTTTTAAGTTTGCGTTAGTCCAGATATGCGCGGACGGCGATGCCGAATTCAACCTGGGTCGCCGTCTCGGACTTTTCTTTTTCCGGAAAGGTCCGGTCGAACTCCGCAACTCTCTCTTCGGTCAGCTGTTCGAAGAGTGAACTTATATGAAGCTTGCGTGCGACCGGATTCGTCGATAGCACGCCTGCTTTTAGTTCCAGTACGAGCTGCCCGAAAGGGTAGCGCCCCTCCGCGTCGCTGACGAGCAAGTCGCGCGAGCTTACGAATCCGTACTTCACGTAGTTGCGGGGATGGCCGAGGATCGCGATGGCGTTCACGTCGTTTTTACGTGCGAGATCGATGCTGTGGCGAATCAGAGCCGGCCCGACGCCACGCCCCTGATAGTCGGGATGCACGCAAACCGGGCCGAAGGTAATCGTGTCGAGCTTTCCGCCGGCTTCGTCCATCAGACTCGATTTCGTAAACATGATATTGCCGACGATCTTGCCGTCTAATTCGGCGACGAAGGCCATCTCCGGAATAAAGTCGGGATGGTCGCGCATAATATGCACGAGATAGTGTTCGTCGCAGCCGGGAAAGTACAGATTCCAGAAGGCGTCGCGCGTTAATTCTTCGACCGTGCGATGGTCTTGCGGCTGTTCGTTGCGGATGTTGGGTTGCATAATTTTTTTCAGGACCGGGCGACAGATTAGCGGCCCTTCTTCTGCGTTGCTTTCTTTTTCTTGCAGCTGCCCGCGGACCTTTTGGTTACGCGAGTTTCAGATTTCGGGGCCGCCTGCGCGACTGCTTGCTTTTGAGAGCCGCCGCTTTGTTTCGCACGCTTCGGGGCGGACATTTCATAACCTGCGGCAATGATCTCGCGCACTTTTTTCCAGCTTACGCGCCCGACGTCCAGGCGAATCCCGACCCAGCCCTTCGGGCCCATATAGGGCGGCCGGAAATAGCGTTTGGGATCGCTTTCAACCATCTGCTCCTGCGCCAGGGGCGGTGCTTTGACCCAGACAGCTATGTGTCCGCTGCCGTGATGATTAAAATCGGTGACGGCGAACATGGTTCCGCCTTCCATGCGAAAAGTGCACTCGCCCCACGCTTCTTTTTCGAACGCGTCCGGGAAGCTCAGGCACAATTCGCGGAGCTTTGTAAGCAGCGGATTGTCGGCATCGTACTTACGCGGATGGGACATGGGGATTTATGGCCCGGTCGTACGGAACTCGTCGAGAAATATTTATACCGGCGATTATTCGATCATACGGATTCGTTCGCCGGAGAGTTCCATAACGTAGAGATTGATTCCGTCAGTCGTGACGAATGTGATGCTGGAATCCAGGGCGCAGCCGTGCATTTGGCCGCCCATGAGTACCGGATACAACTGGAGTTCCCGAGACCCGCAGTCAATGAAAGCCAGAGCTCCGGAGAGCAGTCCGGATCTTTGATGTCACAGTAATTTTCAAAGTTCGTGTAGGCCGATGTTAGAGGTAGCGCTGCAGTCAGCAAGAGCCAGACTGGCAGTTTTTGATAAACCTTCATGTCTGGCTGGCAAATATCTCAGACTCCGGCCGGTGACAACCCGCTACGAATGATTTGCTTACCAAATGGTAACAGTTTTGGACGTTCAACTGTTGGGAGCCGGAGCGTTTCGGCCGCCACTCACTGCGGACTATCGGACTACGATGAGGAATTCCACATATGATTCAGCGGCCCCGATCCTGCACCCAGTCCCGGGGCATGCTGAACAGCTCCGTGCAGGTAATCTCGTGCCGCGTGGACTGCGGTAATGAGCGATTGCCCCTGGCTGAGCCCGGCGGCAATCGCGGCGCTCAGAGTACAGCCGGTCCCATGGGTGCTGTTGGTACTGAGCACCGGCCGGGCGATCTCTTCGATATTGCTGCCGTCAAACAAAATGTCGACGGCTTCCCCGGGGCGTTCGCCGGACTGCAGGCGATGGCCGCCTTTGAGTAAAACAGAAGCTCTGGTTTGCTTCTGTAGCTCCCGTGCGGCCGCGTGCATATCTGTCATGGACTGGATCGATCGTTCTAGAATTACTTCGGCTTCCGGCAGATTGGGCGTAATCAGCGTGGCCTGCTGCAGGAATGCAATCAGCGCCGCTTCAGCCGTCGTTTCCAGCAGGCGGTGGCCGCTGGTTGCGACCATCACCGGGTCGACGACCAGGGGAATCTGGCCCGCGGTCGTGCGCCAGGCTTCGCTTACGGCGGCAATGATCTCGGCCGAAAACAGCATGCCGGTCTTTGCGGCGGCTACGGGAAAGTCCGCCAGCACGTCGCGGATCTGGCCGGCCACAATCCCGGGATCGATGCCCTGCACCGCGCTGACGCCGGTTGTATTCTGACAGGTGATCGCGGTGATCGCCGTGGTGCCGAAGCAGCCCAGAGCCTGGAAGGTTTTCAGATCCGCCTGGATGCCGGCCCCGCCGCTGCTGTCGCTGCCGGCGATGCTGAGAGCTACGGGCGGGGCTGGTTTTTTCGCAGTGAGGGAGTTTTCCGGCATGCGGAAAGGGCCTCCGGCTTCGAGGGATCGTCAATCGAAATCCAGTGGACGCCGGCTCCGCCCCCGCGTTTGAATGTTTCATGCAATCGACGACCGGCAGTGTGTTTCGCGTTCGCGGCGGAAATCCGATTTCTGGTCGGGTACGACCCCAGGGCAATAAAAACGAAGCCCTGCCTCTACTCGCGGCGTGTCTCCTCACCGACGAAGAAGTCGTCCTGAATAATATCCCGCCCATTGAAGACGTGCTGCTGATGCAGGAGATTTTGCGCAGCCTGGGGGCGACCGTCGAAGAGGTGCAGTCCGGGCAGCCGACGCGCATCCGCGTGCATGCGAAAAACGATCCCACCGGAGATTTGCCGGCGGAGCTGGCCACTCAGCTCCGCGGTTCGGTCACGCTTGCAGGACCGATGCTCGCGCGCAACGGCCGCGTATTTATGCCGCGGCCTGGCGGCGATCGCATCGGCCGGCGGCGGATGGACACTCATATCCTGGCGCTGCAGGCGCTCGGTGCGAATGTAAAGACTTTTCCCGACGGATATGAATTGCACTGCGAGCAGCTGCGCGGCGCGGATATCCTTCTCGACGAAGCCTCGGTGACGGCGACCGAGAACGCTGTGTGTGCGGCGTCGCTGGCTGACGGCGAAACGATCATTCGCAACGCGGCGAGCGAGCCCCACGTGCAGGGACTGTGCCGATTGCTCAACAGCATGGGCGCGAAGATCGAGGGCATTGGTTCGAATATTCTTAAAATCAACGGCGTCGAAAAATTGAAGGGCGCTCCGCACCGCATCGGTCCGGACTATCTGGAAGTCGGCAGCTTCATCGCGCTGGCGGCCGTCACCGGCGGCGAATTACTCATCGAAGACGCGGACCTGGAAAATCTACGCATGATCCGCCTGGTCTTTTCGCGGCTGGGAATTGAAACCCGGGCGGAAGGCGACGCGCTGCTCGTACCGGCCGATCAGAATCTCGACATCGTTACCGATCTTGGCGGCGCGGTGCCGCGCATCGACGACGCTCCCTGGCCTGGCTTTCCCGCCGACATGACATCGGTCGCCGTCGTGACCGCGTCGCAGTGCAACGGCACCGTTCTGATTCATGAAAAAATGTTTGAGTCGCGGCTCTTTTTTACGGACCGCCTGATTTCGATGGGCGCGCGTATTGTCCTGTGCGATCCTCACCGCGCCCTGGTGATGGGGCCCTCTCCGATGACGGGCGCGGTCGTTTCCAGCCCGGACATTCGGGCGGGCATGGCTATGTTGATTGCCGCGCTCTGCGCTCAGGGTGAATCGACGATTCAGAATATTACGCAGATTGATCGCGGTTTCAGTCGCATCGACGAACGTTTGCGCGAACTCGGGGCCGACATCACCCGGGAAAATTAGCGTCGCTTTCGCGAATCCGCGAAATTCCACTTGCCCGAAGCGGGGCCGGGCGCTCTAGATCTTCCCAATGCGCATCTCGTTCGGCATCCAGATTGGTCTGGCGATCTTTTCCCTCGCGGTGGGGATGACCGGAGTCAGCCTGTACTATTTCTACGACGTCAGCCGGACTCTGGTGCTCGATCAAATGCGCACGCGAATGCGCGACCTGGGCAACACGGGCGCAATGATGTTCACGCCGGAGGATCGGAAAGCGATAGCGCGATTGTCGGCGGAAATACGCGAAGCGGCGGCGGAGCTCACGCCGGATGCCCGTCGGACTCTGGAGGCGGACGAGTACTGGGAATCGCTGGAACCGGCGGAAGCCGAGGCCTTTCACGCGTCGGCGGATTTTCAGCAGATCGTACAGACTCTGCGGCGGATCAAGGCGGGCAGCCTGGAGAACGCCTTGCCCTATCAAGCGTTCCGCCAGGCGAGCGACGATCCGACTACGGCCAGCCGAATGAAATTCGCGTACATGCTGATTTCGATTCCGGAATATCCCGAGTATGACGCGCTGAATTATATCGCCGATTCGGATTACGCTGAAGTGGATATGAACGACAACGGCGTGATCGACGAAGACGAGGAGCCGAATCCGATCGGCAACTACTGGTACGGCGACGAGCCGATTTTCAAGCAGGCCTTTCGCGGCTCTTCAGGATCCGCTCGCGAGTGGTATACGGATCGGTGGGGCACCTGGCTGAGTTCGGCCACGCCGATCTTTGATTCCAACGGTCGCGTTCTCGCGGTGCTGGGATTGGATCTGGACGTCGCCGGCGCGGCGAACCGTCTCGATGAGCTGCGCGATCGCCTCTGGATTCTGCTGGGAATCAGCGTTGTGCTTTCGCTGCTGGTTTCGGTTTTGCTGGCGCGGTTTTTACATCGACCGATCGAAGCTTTGCGCGTCGGCGCCGAGCGCGTGCGGGCCCGGGACTTCGACACCTTTATTGTTGTACGGCGAAAGGACGAGCTGGGTTTGCTGGCGGACGCATTTAACGATATGGTCATTGAGATTCGCGGCTACGCGCGCACGCTCGAAAAGAAAGTCGAAGAGCGTACGGCGCGTTTGCAGGAAACTCTGCGACAGGTGCAGAGCCTCAAAGAACAGCAGGACGGCGATTATTATCTGACCAATCTGCTGGCGGACCCGCTGTTCAAGAACTGGAATATCAGCGATCGCGTGCGCACTGATTTTCAGATTCAGCAAAAGAAAACTTTTCTATTTCGTAAAAAACCCGGTGAGCTCGGCGGGGATCTCTGCGTTACGGGGAATCTCATGTTTCGCGACCGGCGCTATGTTATGTTCCTAAACGCCGACGCGATGGGTAAATCGATGCAGGGGGCGGGCGGCGCGCTGGTTACGGGCACCGTAATCAATTCAATCATGCACCGCTCGGCCGGGCCGGAAGTCAGCCTGGACCAATCGCCGGAAGACTGGCTGCGAAGCACGTTTCACGAATTGCACAGCGTGCTTTCGAGTTTCGACGGCAGCATGGCCGTTTCGTGTTTTCTGGGATTGATCGATGAAGAGAGTGGGCGACTGCTGTTTTTTAACGCGGAGCATCCGCATCCGATTTTGATTCGCGACGGCAAGGTCGCGTTCACGAGCGAAGAGAATCGTCTGTACAAGCTGGGTATGCCGCAGGCCGAATTACTGGAGCAGGATTTTGTGGAAACCCTGCAGTTGCAGCCCGGCGATGCGCTGATCGTCGGCAGCGACGGCAAAGACGATCTACGCGTTTCCGACGAAGGCGGCGAAGCCTATATTCGCCACGACGATACGCGCATTCTGGACATCTGCGAAAAAGCGGGCGGGAGTCTGGAAGGGATCGTAGCGGGCATTAGCGAGGTCGGCGAAATCACGGACGACCTGTCTTTGATTCGCGTGGAGTACCTGGCGGCGTCCTCTGCAGGCGGGGAAGTCGCGGCAGATGCGCCCCCGGCGGCGAGCGAAGACTCGGTAGCCGCGGCGGCCGACTTGATCCGCGGCAAAGACTACGCGGCGGCGCTCGAACTGCTGGAAGCGGCCGGCTCCAGGGGCGCGAGTTCCGGCATGCTGTACAATTATTATACCGGACTGTGTTTGAATAAACTGGGCCGTGGGGCGGAGGCTCTGGAATATCTGGAGCGGGCCGCGAATTTGAATCGCCGGCAGTCTGCGGTGCCGGATCTGCTCGGCCAGGTCTATTATAAACTGGGCCGCTATCAGGAAGCCGGTCTGCACTGGCGGCAGGCCTTGAAACTCAATCCGGGCTCAAAGCGCCTCGAACAGGCCCTGGCCCGACTGGATCGACACGACAAGGCCGTGGACTAGATCGCGGCGGCGATGCTGGTTGAACCGTGGATGCGAATGCGTCCGCCGCTGCTGCGGACAGTCTGAATGATTTCTGAGAGAAAGTGCGCTTCGACCGGGGAAGGTCGGCGCTGTTTTTTCCAGCGCACGTGTACCGGCAGTCCGGCGTCGCGAATCGATGCCAGGGCCGTGCGGCGTTCTCCGTCGCTCGCGAAATTGGTGCTGGCGTTTAAGCTGAGTTCCAGCCGCTTGCCGTCGTTGAGTATGTACATCCGTGTGTCCTCATGTGTGAATTGTGTTTTTGTATATGTGTGAGGAGCGACGCGTCCAGATTGGAATCGCCTCCGTGCGAATTCGCGCTGCGCTCCTGTTAGCCGGTATGTATATCAACGGCAAATGGGGCCCCGGTCTTGAATGTCGCCGGACCGGATCTGGAAATTTCGAATTGATAGTCCCGGCGGCGCTGGTAATCTGACTGGGAATTGATATTTAATTGGGATAGTAGCTCAGCTGGTTAGAGCAGTTGACTCATAATCAATTGGTCGTAGGTTCAAGTCCTACCTGTCCCACAGATCAAACCTGGCGAATGCTCAGGAATCCCCGCCGCTTTCGACGAGCTTTGAATAGAAATCCCAGATTTGCTGATGCTGTTTGCGAATCTGGAGGCTGATCCGTGGTTTGAGTCCGTAGACGCCCTTATCTTTTCGCATGAACCAGCCATATACGTTGCGATACAGCGTATTGTAGGTCTTATCGTTCGTGCCGAATTCCTGGAGTCTGGCGGTCGTGAGCTTGCGGTGTTTTTTTAACAGCACCGCGATGTGTATCGCGTTTTCCAGATAGGCCGTGTTGAGCTTCGTGCCCGTTACGCCGCCGGCGTTCTCGGAAATCTTACGACCGTGAAATTCTTTCAGGACTTTCTGGCGCTGCTTCGTGGAGGGCCGCGATTGAAAGGGCGCCGGTTCGACCAGCGTACTGATCTTGTCGCCGTCGACGACGAAGACTCCAAGGTTCAGGCGCCGGGCCAGGCTTTTGATCATTTGCCAGAAGGACATCTTCTGGCGAGCCTCCGGCCTGAAGATGGCGACGTAGACCTGCGGGGTAACGCCCAGGCGACGCACGGCCTGGTACAGCAGCTTCACGTTGAAGGCTTTCTTGAGTTCGACGACGACGATTTCCTCGTTTCGTACGGCGACAATATCGCAGCCGCAAACTTCGCCCTGAACCTTAAAGCCCGCTTTACGAAATTTGCGGGCGATCGGTTCATATAGATCGGATTCTTTCACAAGGGCAGCACTTGCTGGCCGTTGCGCCCGGCGTTCTCCTCGGAAACTGTGCGCCGTAGAGCTCGCTCCAGATCTCCCAGGCAGGTGCCGCAACCCATGCAGGCTCCCGTATGCTCTTGCATGGCATCGAAATCCCGGGCGCCCTTGCGCACAGCCTCTCGGATGCCGTCGACGGTTACGTCGCAGCAATAGCAAACGGTCTGCTCCGTGGTCGGCCGATCTTTTTGCTGTGAGGTTTTGCCGCTCATAGACTGAACTGGATATCCCGCAGGGCTGCTCCCGGCGGCAGGCGAACGACCGGGGATCATTCTCCGGTCCCTGACCGGGGATTATTCCCCGGCAGCTGCCAGCAGATCCAGCGTGGCCGCCTGGCGACGGCTGGCTTTCTCTTCTTCGGTTTCGATTTTAATTTCGATGTCCGGTTTCACGCGAAAGAGCGGCTGTCCTTTCTTCACCACGTTGCCCGCTTCGCCGTCGACGAGTACTTCTTCGACCGTGCCGGGGAATTCGGCGTAGACCTTGTTGAACATCTTCATGACTTCGATGATGTAGATCGGATCGCCGGTTTCGAAGTGCTGGCCCGCCGTCAGGTAGGACGGGCGGTCGGGTGATTCTTTGCTGTAAAACATCCCGCCCGAGACCGCGACCAGGGTATCGGCAGCGGCGACCGGCGGCGGGGCGAGCGCGCGAATGCCGTCTTCCTGAGCCTGATCTTCGAGAAAGCGCGCGGGAACGACAGGTTCCATCTTCGCGTTGACGCCGAATTCGAAAATGCCGGAGCGTTCGCCCATCAGGATCACGGCTTCGAGCAGCTTCATGCCGCTCTGCCAGCCACGATGCGCCGCGGCGCATTTTTGAAACAGCCCGGCGTCCGATGCCAGGGCCTGGGGAGCGCTGCCGGATAACAAGGCCCGGTCGAGTTCGGCGTAGACCTTCGATACGTTCGGGGCGGTGTTGTTCATGCTGGATTGGAATTCGCTGTCGGAATCGACGCCGAGTTTCGCTTCCAGATCTTTATAAAACTCCAGGCCGCGTTCGAGCAGCTTCTGATCGTCGGGCCAGATCTTGTGAGCCGGGGAGGCGTGCGGACGATCCTCTAAATGGCAGAAGTGATACAGATCCGCCAGAGCCCGGAAGGGATTGCGTTTCCAGGCGACCTTACCGCCTTCGATCGCGAAAGCCCGGTTGTGATTGCGCATCAGCCAGCCGGCGAGCATGTGCGGGTTGTCGAGCAGCATTTCGAGCGGCCGCGCCATCAGGGTCTGCTTGATGCGCAGGGCTTCGGTGCCGTCAGGTCCGTGATTCACCGCGACGTTTTTGCTGATTGCGCGCCAGGCGCTTTCGAGATCGAAGCTCTCCATCTGTTGCGCCAGGCTGCCGATCGCCGCCAGGTAGGGGACGACGAACTTCGTGTCCGGCTTCAGCATGGGGTGCAGTCCCAGACAAAAATTCAGAATGCCGTAGTGAAAGTCGCGGTTGGTATTTACTTCCGGTCCGCGAATTTCCATGCGCCGTAAAATGTCGGCCAGTCGTTCCAGATTCTGACGCCGGCCTTTGCCATAGCTAACGACAAGCGCGATGTTGGAATCATAGGCGCCGGCCAGGTGATACTGAATGAACCAGCCGGTATCGGGATTGCGCACGCCGATGCCCTGGTCGTCGCGAATTTCATGTTCGACCGGCGAAGACCAGGCTTCGATCATTCCGCCTGCATGGGGCTGCAGCGCGTCGTTCGTCGCGTTCAGGCGAATTTCGCCGCCGGCCCGATTGCGTTGAATGCGTTTGGGGCGCGGCAGACGCGTGCTATGAGCCGCGATTAAGATCATCGCTTCGACGATGGATTCAACGACGAATTTATCGCCGGAGTTGTCGGGGTTGGTAAACTCCATCGAGTAAACCATTTCCGTTACGCGGTGTTCCACCTGGATGCGCGTATTCATTTCCATAAAAAAGAAATCAGTTCCGGAAACGATGCATTCGAAAGTCGAAGCAGAGTTGAGCTTCACCGCGGTGCCGAAGGCTTCGGCCTGCTCTTCCATCTTCTTAAGAGTTTGCGCGTCGCCCTTTATGACTTCAGCGTACTCGGAGCGGCCTTCTTTGTTGGCCTGCTCGATTTCGTAATTATAAAGCTCTTCGGTAATCGAAAGCTCGACCAGCTTCTGTTCGTGCATCTGCAGACTGCAATCGCGTCCGCCGAGAGCGATACACCATTCGCCGTTGCCGATCAGCTGGATTTCGTTGTGGCGGGTGTTCTCGATATTTAATTCGATCAGGAAGTTCTTGTTGTCCGCGTCGCCGGTCGCTTTGGACTCCGCGAGCACTTCGTTGACGGCGTTGTCGATGTCGTCGAGGGTCTCGACCAGGCGCTGGCCTTTACCGCCGCCCCCGCCGATGTACTTAAAGCGCAGACGATAGCCTTTGTTTTTTTCGAAGAGGCCTGCGCACTGAACGTGGGCTTCTTTCTGCAAGTCGGGAATGCTGACCAGGCCGACGCCTTTCTTGTAACCCGCCTGCAGCAGCGCTTCAGCCACGTCTTCGGGCTCGCCGGAAGACGCGTTGGAATCCAGGCTGAGTCCGTTCGCGTCCGCGATGCTTTTGAGGCCGGCCAGCACGTCGTCGCCGTTTTCTTCCCGCGCCTTCGCAATCAAAGCCAGCGCGCTGATGTTGTCGATACCCGGCGTAACCGAAACGCCCGCATTACGAGCGATGACCTTCGCCATATCTTTCACGCCGGCCTGGAAGTGAACTCCGGAAGCCGGTCCGATAAAACTAATGCCCGCGTCTTCCAGGGCTTTTACGAAGCCGCCGTCTTCCGCCATGAAGCCGTAGCCGGCGAAGATGTGGGTGTACTTATAATCGCGAGCGATCTGGATGATCTGTTCGATGCGTTCGATCTTCTCGGCGTGGCCGACGCCCATATAATCCGGAACGCGGTGGACTCGATCCGACTGGTTGATTTCGCGCAGCTCCGGCGCGAGGGTCTGGGCGTAAGTCACGGAGTCTTTTTCCGAGAGCAGAATCCCGTAGGGCGCTCCCAGCTCGTCGCAAACGTCCATGGCCTCTTTGCGAATCGGGCCGCGGCAAACGATGAGGACTTTGAGATGGGCGCAGGCGAAGCTGGAAACCCAGGGACTGTCGGAGCCGCGGTATTTGCCGATCGCAGCGTCGGCCGCGTTCGAGTTGCGATGGTTTGAAATTGAATGGTCTAAGGACATATGCTCGGGAAGCACCTTTTAAAGAGATAATAGAGGGATTTTCGCCCGGGGGCCCGTGTCAATAGCAATCCCGTGGATCGCCGCCGTTTGCGTCAGCCTGAGTCTCTGGAGCGCTCTGAGCGCGCTTCCGGATCGCGCCCGGGCCGGATACCTGGATTATGTCCGGCCCTTCGCGCCGGCTTTCGCAGCCGCGGCGTTCTGGGCACCATTGGCGACTTCCCGGCGTAAATGTTCCAGCATCTCGAAATAGGCCGCTGTCGTCAGATTGCCGCCGGTATGCAGGGCCAGCAGCTGATCGATCAGGCCGCGGACGTCCTGGCGATCAGTCGCGGCCGAAGCTCTGGCCAGCAAAGAAAACAGCAGCTCTTCGATCGCCTGCTCGATCCGCGCGTGAAACAGAATTTCCCAGGTGGATTCATGCGGCAGGCTCCGGGCGATCTGCCGGAGGCGATCGATCTGGTAGTTTTCGACGACGGAAAAATAATCCGCGACGCTCCAATCGCTGTGTTTGCCGGGGCGGCCGAGCCGATCAAAAATCGCGAAGGCGTCTTCAAAGACATCGAGTCGGCGAAAGGCGCCGGAGATATGCTCCTGAAGTTTGGAATCCATCTGGCGCAGCGCCCCCCGGAGTTCTCTCGGCAGGCGAAACGCGCTGAACTCGCGCGTCGCCTCCAGGCTCCGGCTGAATTTTTCGGGCGCTGTTTTTTCCATGCGAGTCAGCAGCTCCGGATTTCCCAGAATACGGCTGACGATCGAGAAGACTTTCTTTTCCAGCATCAGCTGGTATTCATAATAGATTCGCGCAGGCACATGCGTTGGATCGCCGATGCCTTCGCGCAAATTTGCGAGATCCGCGAACTCCGAGAATCGAATGTAGGCGAGCGCAATCCGAACCTCGTCGGCGTCCGTGCGCATCCCCATGTGCTGAAAGAAGGCGATGCCCGCGTGATTGACGACGTTGTTCAAGACTTCGGTGACGACGATCTCGCGTTTGAGCGGATGCCTGCAGATGTCGGCGGCGTAGTCCCGCGTCAGCCCTTCCGGAAAATACCGCAGAATAAAACGATCGAACCAGGGCGCGCGAAACTCGTTCGACTCCAGCAGTATATTCGAAAGCTGCAGCTTGGTAAATCCCATCAGCGAACACAGCACCGGGCGCGGCAGGCGGCGCTCTCCCTGTTCGAGCTGATCCAGATCCGCTTCGAAGGGAATATTGTCCTGCTCGCGATTCAGATAACCGGCGCGATTCAGGTTCTTAATCAAGGCGCGCATATAGCCGAACTGAGACGGCGTGCGTAACTCGTCCAGAGACAGCGCCAGATTGATCTGGCGATTGCTTTCGAGTACGAGTTCGATCATAGGCCGATCGTACTTGCGGATCACCGCGTTGCGCGTCTTGATATCCGGGAGCTTTTTTTTGCGGAGCAGCTGATCCAGAAAGATCTTGATATTCACCTCGTGGTCGGACATATTCACGCCGGCGGAATTGTCGATCGCGTCGGTGTTCAATCGCACCCCGCGCGCGCTGCCTTCGATGCGCCCGGCCTGGGTGAGTCCGAGATTGCCCCCTTCGCCCGCGACTTTCGCGCGCAGTTCCGAGCCGTTGACGCGTACGCGATCGTTGGCCGGATCGCGCGCGGCGAAGTGATCTTCCCGCGAAGACTTTACGTACGTGCCGATGCCGCCGTTCCAGAGCAGGTCGACCGGCGCCTTCAGAATCGCCTGGATTAATTTTTCTCCAGAGAGACTGCTTTCTTTGATGCCCAGAGCGGTCCGCGCTTCCGGCGAAAGGGAAACCTTGCGCGCCGCTCGTTCGAAAACTCCGCCGCCTTTTGAAATCAATTTCGCGTCGTAGGCGTCCCAGTTGCCGGCGCCGCCGAGCTGAAACAGACGTTCGCGTTCGGCGAAAGCCGCTTCAGTCTTCGGGTGGGGGTCGATGAATATATAGAGATGGTTGAATGCGGCGATCAGATTCAGGCTGCGCGAAAGCAGCATGCCGTTGCCGAAAACGTCGCCGCCCATGTCGCCGATGCCCACGGCGCGAATCGGATCGCGTTCGGGATCCAGGCCCAGTTCATAGAAATGCCGGCGTACCGCTTCCCAGGCGCCCTTCGCCGTAATGCCCTGCTTTTTATGATCGTAGCCGTTCGCACCGCCGGATGCGAAAGCGTCGGTCAGCCAGAATTTTTTCGAAACGGAAATTTCGTTGGCGATGTCGGAGAAAGTGGCCGTGCCTTTGTCGGCCGCCACTACCAGATAGGGATCGTCCCCGTCGCGTCGGTGGATGCCCCGGGCCGGGATCGTCTTTCCGGCGGGAGTGAGGTTGTCGGTGAGATCGAGCAGGGCCGCTATATAACGGCGATAGGTGTCGACGCCCGCCGCGAGAAATTCTTTGCGGTCGGCGAAGCTGCGGTTCTTGATGATAAAGCCGCCCTTGCTGCCGACGGGGACGATCACGGTGTTCTTGACCATCTGGGCTTTCATCAGGCCCAGAATTTCTGTGCGATAGTCGTCCGTGCGATCCGACCAGCGCAGACCGCCCCGGGCTACAGCGCCGCCGCGCAAATGCGTGCCTTCGATATCGTAGCCGTACACGTAGATTTCGAAATGCGGAACCGGCGCCGGCACGAAGTCGATCTGGTGAGTGTCGATCTTAAAGGCGATTTCCGGCGCCTCCAGATAGAAGGTCGTGCGAACGATCGCGTCGACGATCGTCACCAGGTTGTGCAGCAGCGTTTCGTCGACGATCGACTCGACGTTTTTCAAAGCGTTCTCGATGCTGCGCCGGGCGTGTTTCTCGTCGACGGCAGCTTCGTCGAGGCTCAAGCGTGCAGCGAAGAGTTGCACCAGGCTCCGAGCGAAGTCGGGATATTTCAATAGCGTCGCCTGCAAAGACTGGCGCGAAAAACTCCGTTCGATCTGGAAAAAATATCCAAGCAGGGCTTTCAGCAAATTCGTTTCGCGTGCGCTCAGACCGGCCGTAACAGTCAGCGCGTCGAGGGGTTCCGCGACGGATTCTCGATTGAAGGCCGCCTCGATGGCCGTCGCAATCCGGTCGCGATCGCCGCGGGCGAGCTCCGGATGCGGCGCCACGCGAAAGGCGTACGTAAAGCGCGTATCGTCTTTCGCGCGCCGGTAGGGCAGCGTAAACTCTTCGAAAATTTCGAAACCGAAATTGCTGAGAGTCGGAACCAGATCGCTGAAGCGCGCGCGCTGCAGAGTATATAGTTTGACGATGTCGAAATCGTCGCCCGAATAAAAATGTACCCGATAGCCGGCGGCGTCCTGGCTCCCGTCCGAAGCCGCCGCGCCCATCTGTTCGAGAGTGTCGAGGTCGTAGAGAGCTTCCTCCGGCGACTGGTGCAATTCGTAGTCGGGCGCGATGCCGCGAAAAAAGCGATCCAGGGTCGCGCTGATATTGCGATCTCCGACGTACTTGTTACCGATCAGGCGGCGAAATTTTACCGACCACGAACTGAAAATGCGCGGCCCTTCCGTTTCCAGCAGGCGGAGCAGGCCGCCGCTGTCGCCGTCGGCCGGGTGCATTCCCAGCAGGACGAACTGATTGCGATTGAGCGGTCGGCGAACGTCGTGGCGAATTTCCACTTTGTGTTCGGCTAATATTTTTTCGAGATGCGGTCCGGGAATTTGATCCGCGTCGCGCCCGGGAACCATCGCCGCGACCCACACGCTTTCGTAGTCGGGGTCTTCTACGAACTGGTAGTCGAGTTCGTCGGTGTATTCACTGGATAGCACGAGTTCCAGCCAGCCTTTAAAGAACTGCGTGCGAGTCAGCAGCAGACCGAGGGGCATCATCTGAGCGATCTGGGCGATCTTTTTATTCGTATACGAAGTGGGGCCCGCGTGCAGGCCGTCTGCGATCGATTTAAGCCGCGGTGCAACGAAGGGAATCGCGTGGCGCAACTGTAGTTCGGCGCCGCTGGCGAAGTGACCCGCTACCAGAATGTGTCGAGCCTTGCCGCGCAGCGATACAAGATAGTACGGCTTGCGGCGATTGACGTTGCTGTACACGCGCGTCTCGCGAAAGCGCAGCGCCGATTTATCGCGCCGATTTTTCGCGAGCGCCGAGACTTCTTCAGTCAGAGACGAACGCGTATCGGAGTCGCGCAGGATTCCCAGGTGCTGGGCCTTTTTCGGATCGAGCAGATCTTGAATTGCGGAGTCCGCCGGCCGCGCGGCTTTCGCATCCGGCGCGCCGGCCGCGTCCCGTTCAGACAATCCGAGTAGAATAAAATTCTGCAGCAGCCAGCGGGTCTGCTCCTGAAGATCCGGCCCGGCCGTCTCCAGGGCCCGGGCCATGCGCGGAAAGTCCGCGACCACGGATCGCAGCTCGCTGATATTCGCGCGCAGTTCGTTTTCGGTCTTCCGCAGGCCGGCTTTGTCCAGGCGTGAAATTTCCAGATACACGCAGGATTCGAAAGACCATCCGGAATCGCCTTCGACCTGATCCGCGTCGGGATGGGCGAGGTCGACCAGTTCGCCTTGCGCATCCCTGCGGGTGGCGAAGACTGGATGCAGCACCAGATTAATGCGAAAGCCTTTGGAGCCGCAGTAGTCGATCAGCGTGTCGACGATGAATCGCGAATCGGGAAGCGTAAGCTCAATAATCGTCGAATTTACGAGCCAGAAGAAGTCCGCGGACGGATTGTACACGGCGAGTTTCGGCTGCGCGCTTTTCGCAGTCTTGCGCCCGGCGAAAAATTCGAAGCGGGTGTCTAAAAAGAGCTCCAAGTCTCCCGGCGAATAAAACGATCGATGGGCCTCGGGAATATAAAATGAAAAGAGCTCGTGGAAGCGGCGGCGGAGCTCCGGCCGGGATGATGCACTGGACGCCTGGGCCATACAGAAACTCCTTGCTGTCCGGGCGGGAAGCGGGCCCGGGGCGGTCTGGATTTTGCGTCTGGAGCCGAATGTGTCAAACGGAATTCCGTAACAGCTTCATCCCGCGACCGTCTCAATCGTAGAATCCAGTTGCCCCGGGCGGCCCCGCCGAAAAAAACGATTTGAGCGGTGCGCGACCCGGGAAGGATAGATTGAAACAGATGCAAGATTCAATACGGTCGACCGTCACCCGCCGCCTGTGGGGCCTTCGCGGTCGCCGGGGGCAGTACTTTCGGGGCGGACTGCGCCTGGCGCTGGTCCTGCTTTTCGTGATGCACGGTCTGGCCGGCCAGGCCCATAGCTTCGCGGGCGCCGGTCCCTTTACGCATATCAACATCACAACCAAGGCTCTTGATCGCTTTGCTCACGAAACCGGCTGGGAAGTCGACATTTACTGCTCGGAGCTGTTGAATCAGTTTGCGGTTACCAGCGATTCAGTAGAGGGGATGAAGCAGTTCACCTATCACTGCGACAGTAACGATCTGGCCGGCTGCTCGTTTCGCCTGGATCAATTCAAAAGCCAGGCGAACCGCGCCTACGTGCGCGAGCAGAGTCTGCGGCGCATGGGTATGGCCCTGCATATCGTACAGGATTTCTACAGTCACAGCAACTGGGTGGAGACCTTCGGTTTCACGATGCTGCGCGCGCCGATCGAAGAATTCAAGCTGTACGCCCCGCCGATCGACGTACAGAGCGGGCAGTTCCCGGATATCTTTCCCGACATTGGAGCGCAGCTGGCGTGTTTTCTGGTGCCGGAAGATCAGTGGGATAAATTCATCTTCGGCGCGACCCACTCGTGCATGAACAAGGACAGCAATATTACCTTTCGCGGCGCGCGGGTCATTCGTAACGGCTTTGGCTTCACCTATCATGAGCTGGCCGGCCATTACGCCGTGAATCACAGCGTGGAACTCATTAAGTACTTCTATC
Organism: bacterium; assembly: GCA_024742665.1. Classification (GTDB taxonomy): domain Bacteria; phylum Spirochaetota; class Leptospiria; order Leptospirales; family Leptonemataceae; genus JANSYA01. The sequence goes on along the minus strand of JANSYA010000005.1, from coordinate 51,885 downwards.
GACACAACCCCTGGTTCAAGACCTGTTTGCGGCCGCAAATTTTTACGGCGGGCTGTAACAAAAGATTTCTCGACTGGCTGCACTGAGGGGGTCGCCGGAGCGCCGCCGTTTTCGCGTTCAGCCGGAGGGGGGGCCGGGCTCTTTCGCCAGCACGCCCGCGATGGCCTGGGCTTCCGTGTCGAAGATTTGAAAGAAGGCCAGCAGCTTCATCAGCTTGAGCACATGGCGCACGGTGTTCGAGGGGGCCGCGAGTGCGAAACCGCGATCCTGCTTCTTCAACTGCTGGCTGTAAGCGATCAGCGCGCCTACTCCGCTGGAGTACAGAGCGTCGACCCGCGCCATGTTCACAACGATGTGATTTGAGTTCAAATCGAGACAGGCCCGAAATTCGTCATGCATCGACGGCATGGCGTAGATATCCAGGTCCCCGGCGAAATGAATGACGGTTACGGCGTCTTGAATATTTCGAGTGATTTCCATGGAGTTGGGTCGTCGGGTCGGGATCGGGGTGGCAGAGCCTGGCAGGATGTGGCAGAATTTCCGGAGTGGGGGCGCTGTGTCAGTCAGATTGTCTCACGCCGAATCGTATCGCGCGGATAGAACCACAAAAACGTCGCTGCTGTGACTTTGCAAGTCCATCCGCCATGGATTCTGCGAAAGAAAGAAGCCGCGATATTCCCACCCGATTAGACGAGCGGAAACGGCGCGGCTCCAGAAATCCGGAACCGTCGAGCGGTCCCGGGAAATACGATGGTCTATAGCTCAGGCGAGCAAATCGAGAATTTGTTCTTTGCCGGAGTTCTGGACTTTCGCCTCGGCGGACATTCCGACGAGTTTGTTGTTGAGGTTCTGGCTGGAATCGACGATACCCTGATTGAGCTGGTTCATTGTCTGAACCGATTGCGATACCTGCGCCATAGCCTGGCTTGCGTTAAAAGCGGATCCTACTTGCATTTGCTTCTCCAGGATTTTGCTGTTATCAATTACGGAATTTCGGGGGTCCGACCTTAGGCTCCGGAATGCTTTTTCCGTCCGGATTCGGTCGATTCCGCCGGAAATTCCGGGCCCGAATTTTGCCAGATTCCGGGCCGGAATCAGGCGCGTTCTTTGGGAAAATTTATGTTTACATTGCCCCGGTCCGGGCGAAGTTCTGAGCGTATGCCCCGATACGCATTGCTTCTGCCCTTGCTGTTTCTGGGCTCTTGCGCCCTCCTGCCCAGGCCGTGTTTGATCGCCAGTCCGTGCCCCTGCGAGAATACCTATCGGATCCTGGATGAGGCCTCCGGGCGGCTGATCACCGTTTTTCAATCGCCCCACTTTGATCAATTGTTCGATTCGTGCGCCTGCAAACGGCGGCTGCATCCGACGGGAATCCGGGTTACCTTTCTGTCTCAGGGCGAGATTTCCGAGGCCTGCAAGGCTACCGCGGAGATCCGCACCGGATTTTATCGTCCCGTGCTCGGCCAGGAGGCGATCACCATTCTACGAAATGCGGCGGGAGAGCTGGGCGCCAACGCCGTGTCGCTGGAATACTACGAACCCGGCAATGAATCGATTGGACGGGCTTACCGGTGCGATGAGAAATTTCTTGCTGGAATCGAAGACGAGACTCTAAATCGAAACCGTCGGCGGTCGGATCCGAATTCCCCGTCCGGGGCGGAGAATCTTGTCTGGCAGGAATGCAGCTACGGCCAGGCCGCCGGGCGACCCTGCGGCGGCAAAGCGCTCTCGTTCGAATGGAGCGCCGCCGAACAATACTGTTTGGATCTGCGGTTGGACGGACGGGCCTGGCGTCTGCCGTCGCGAGAAGAGTTGCGCCGCATCGTCGATGCGCGCGTGCCGGAAGGCCGCGCTCGCATTGACGCGCGAGAATTTCCAAACACCCGGCGACACGTGTACTGGACGTCGACGCCTTACGCCAGAGATCCAAACGTTTATTGGGTCGTGGACTTTGATACGGGCGCCGATTACGGCTACGCGCACGAAAACCCGGGCTTCGTACGCTGTGTTGCGGACATCGCGCCGCGCGGAAACAATCCATGAGCATTCAGAAAAAAATTCAGCTCAGTTTGCTGGGCACGACTCTGACCGCGGTGCTGGTCGCGACCTTTCTGCTGTTTTTCTTTATCCGCGACAAACTGGAAACGGATCTCGGCCACGATTTGTTAAAAGTCGCGGCCCTGACCGCGCCGCATATTCCCGGCGACGCTCACGAAACGATCCGGGCCAATGAGGACGCCGCGACTCAGGAGTTCCAGACGATTCGCGATAAGCTTATGACTGTTCGCAACGCGGTGAACCTGCCGGCGGAGCAAATCTATACGATTCGTCCGCGAGACGAAGGCATGGAGTTCGTCGTCATGACCCAGGAGCGGCCCTTCGTCGGCGATCGCCTGGAACGCAATGAAACCATCGAGTGGGTGTTGAACAACAAGCAGCCGGCTTTCACCGGGATCTATCCGACGGTAACCGGCCGCTGGATTTCGGCCTTCGCGCCGATCCATAATGAAAACGCGGAAGTCGTCGCACTGCTGGAAGTCGATTTTCCGTACGACAAATTCCAGTCCGAATTCTATTATTCGATTCGACCGGTCGCGGTAGGCGCGCTGCTTATGTTCCTGGCTTTGTTTCTCGCTTCGCGCTTAATCGCCGAGCGCGTAGCCGGTCCGCTGCGTAAAATCGCGGCCCGCGTTGAACCTTTCGCGGACGGCCAGGGCGACCTGACGATTCAGATGAATTTGACCGGCAAAGACGAAATTGCGGCGGTCGGCGGGCACATTGATTCCTTCGTGGCGAGCCTGGCGGCTACGATTCGCGAAGTGAAACGATTCTCGGACAGCGTCCTGAAATCCGCTGAGAGTTTTCGGGAAACGGCGTCGCGGGCCAGGGAAAACGGACAGTCCAGCGCCGCCATGATCGAAACCACCACCGCCGCCAACGAAGAGCTGGTCGTATCGCTGCAGGAAATCAGTCGGAATATTAAAAGCCAGGATCAGTTGATCAGCGAAACGCGTCCGACTCTGGAGCGTCTGCTGAAGTTCGTAATCGATACCGAAGACTCGGCCGGCAATATGAATCGAGAATTGAAGAGCGCCGCGAAGGAGCTGCAGGCCGGACGCGATATTATGCAGTCGCTCTCAGAGCAAATCGATCGGATGCAGGATTCTTCGGAGCAGATTGAATCGGTCGTCGAAGTAATTCAGAATATCGCCGATCGCATCGCCATGCTCGCCCTGAACGCCTCGATTGAAGCGGCGCGGGCCGGCGAACAGGGCCGGGGATTCGCGGTCGTCGCCGAAGAGATTTCGAAGCTATCGGAAGGTACGACCCGCCAGATCAAAGACATCGCCCGGATCGCCGCGATGAATCGCGATGAAGCGTCGCGCGCCGTGACAGGGGCCGAGCAGAGCGCGGTTATGTACGATGCTGTCTTTGACGTGCTGCTTGGTTCGGAAGAACAATCTGAGCGCAATATGAGTTCTGCCGCATCGCAGCGCGGTTATGCGGAAAGCGGTCTCAGCAGTCTGCAAAGCCTGGCTTCTTTTTCGGAGCGCAACACGCGGGCTCTCGGCGAACAGGTGCAGGGCACCCGGGAAGTGGAAAGCAGTATTGTCGATCTGGGAGCGATGGGCGAGCAACTGGCCCGCCTGACGATGGAGATCGGCGAAACGGCTTCCCGCATGGAGACCGAGGCTGAAAATCTGGACGCGGTTCTGTCTCGCCTCAAAGTCTGAGGCAGGCGTCGCGGGAAACCCTGCTGTTACTGCGAAATCGCGTACATCTCTTTCACCCGTCGCGTGAATTCCTGCGTAAAAGCGATTCGCCCCGGGACGTTTAAGTGCGAAGCGTCGGCGAAGATCGTTGGATCGAGTTCGAATACGGCGCGATCGAAACGCCAGTACTCGATGCGTTCATGAGAAGTCGGCTCCTGAAGCACGGCGCGGACTTCGCGATTGAAGCGCTCTTCGCGCCCGGGAAACAAAAGAAAGTTCGGCGTATCCAGTAGAATCAATCTCACGCGGGGATCGGCTTGTACGAATTCGATGAGTTCTTGAAAGGCCCGCGCGGGCTCCGGATCGACGCGCACGTCATACTCGGCGTACTGTTCGCGCCACTTCGCCAGGCGAGGATCTTCGGCGCTGTCTGTGGGTGGAGCGGCCTGCGCCGTCTCCGACTGCTGCGTTCCCGGCTGCGCGGTCTCGTTCGCGGCCGCCTGCATCCACGGCGGCAACTGCGGCACCGCTGCCGGATCGGAATCGCCCGGGAGCAGCCGCAGCAGCGGCCCGAAGAGATTCGATAATATCTCACCCGCGCGATCGTACACCCGGGCCCCGATAAAAACGAAGGGTTGGTTCAGGCTGCGCACGTGCAGCAGCGAATTCAATATACGTTGGTTTTGGTCGAGACGTCCCCACAGGAATTCGCGCAGAATTCCGTGATGATAATAACCAAGCATCGCGTTCGGCGCGGCCTCCGGATAACGTTTCGAATCGAAGCTGTATTTGTCGGCTTCCATGACGATGACGAAGGGGCCGGCGCTGTCGCCCTGATGTTTGAGATAGTCCTGCACGAGATGCCGGCGCAGGTCCATATTAGCGCCCGGCACGCTGACCATTTCGATTTTGCGACCGCTCTGGTTGGCGGCCCACTTGTGATCGAGATCCCAGAGCACGTGGCTCGATCCGACGATCAATATCTCGTGCGCTTTTTCCAGCTTCGTCAGGTGCAGTACGCGATCGAACTGCGGGAACGCCGCGATATAGGCAAGGCGATCGACGCCGAGTAACAGCAGGACGAAGGCGAGACCGTGCAGCGCGCGACGACGCCAGATCATATTTTTAGAACTGGAAGTAGATGAAACTTTCTCCATCGAAGACCCCCATCAGCGCGATGCAAATCAGCAGCACGGCGTAGAATAGATAGTGCAGGCGGAGCCGCCTGATTTTCGCCAGACTTTCCGGAGCCCAGGTCCGCGAGCGCAGCCATTCGAAGAGCAGCAGCAGGCATACGACGACCACGCCCGCCTTGCCGGCTGCATCGTTTTGAATATACGTTTCGAAAGGCTGGCGATCTTCCGCGAATAGATTCGCGATCACGTACTGCGCGTCCGCGAAGCCGTCGGCTCGAAAGAAAATCCAGGCGAAAGTTACGAGATGAAAGACGAGCGCCATCTTTGCGAAAGTCCAGAGGCGAGGCCAGAGCCGCGTGCGCAATGTCTTCCAGACGCCCGCGAAGCGAGACGGCGCGTCGGTCTGCTTCGTCGACGGCCCTTGCGCCGTGGATGTCGTCGCGTCCGAATCTGTGGCTCCGCCTGGCAAACGAGCCCGCAGCCCGCCGATCGCGCGTTCGCCGATTAACAGCAGTCCGTGGATTCCACCCCAGATCACGAAGTTCCAGCTCGCGCCGTGCCACAGGCCGCTGACCAAAAATACGATCAATAGATTCGCGGAGACGCGCCAGGCCGCGCCGCGACTGCCCCCGAGGGGAATATAGACATAGTCGCGAAACCAGGTCGAAAGGGATATGTGCCAGCGCCGCCAGAATTCGGCGATGCCCGTCGAAAAGTACGGCGTGCGAAAATTATCCATCAGGCGAAAGCCCAGCACGCGAGCGGCGCCGATGGCGATGTCGGAGTAACCGGAAAAATCGCAGTAAATCTGAAAGGCGAAGAGATAGGTGGCGAGCACCAGCGGAGCCCCGGCGAAGTCTCCGGGCTGATTGTAAATCGCGTCGACGTAGATCGCCAGGCGGTCGGCGATTACCAGCTTCTTAAAGAAACCCCAGGCCATCAGCTTCAGCCCGCTGACGGCTCGATCGAAATCGAAGTGCTGCTCGGCTCGCAGCTGGGGCAGTAGATTTTGCGGACGTTCAATGGGTCCGGCCACTAACTGCGGAAAAAACATTACGTAGAGCGCGAGCATGCCGGGATGGCGCTCTACCGGCTGAGTTCCGCGATGCACGTCGATTAGATAGCTTACGGATTGGAAGGTATGAAACGAAAGGCCGATCGGCAGCACGACTTCGAGCAGAAAGGGCGAGTACGTGATTCCAAACCAGTTCGCGAAGAAACCCACGTTGGCGTTGAAGAAATTGAAGTACTTGAAGGCGAAGAGCACGCCGAAGTTCAGCGCGACCGCCGCATAAAGTGTCAGACGCCGGGCCGCGCCCCGGCGTTGCGCGAGATAGATCGCCGCGAAATAGTCAATGCTGATCGTGCCGAGCAGAATCAGAATATACGCCGGCACGAACGACATATAAAAGACGCAGCTTGCGATCAGCAGCAGCAGCCAGCGATGGCGGTGTCGCAGCAGGAAATGCAGGCCGACGACGATCGGAAAGAAAAGCAGGAATTCTACGGAATTAAAGAGCATTGCCGGCCAGAATCAAAAGGCACAGGAAAACCGGTCCGGCAGACCTTGCAATACTAAATTCGCCTCCGTCGTGCGTCGCACGGGCCCCGGAATCCCGCACCGCGAGTCAAAATAATCCGACTGCCGACCGAAAGGGCTTGCCAGCTTTCAGAATCGAAGGCGAAACTGGCACGGGTCGTAGAGCCCCGGGTCAAGCACTCACGGCGTCTCGCCGGCCGGTCGAATTACAATCGCATCGCGGTCGACATTCGATCCCAAATCATCAGCACAGGAAACATTATGAGTAGTGAACGGCGTCGCGCGCCCTGGTATGAAATCCTCGGTTTTGCCTTATTCGATTTCGCGAATTCTTCTTATACCACCGTGATCATCACAGTGGTTTTCGGAAACGTGTTCTGGTTTTATATCGTCGGCGATGAAGCGAACGGCAACTGGCTCTGGTCGCTGTCCCTGGGAATCAGCTATATCATGGTGCTCGTCACCGCTCCGGTGCTCGGCGCCTTCATGGACTTCACCGCCTCGAAGAAGAAGTTTCTCTTCGGAACTTATATGATTACGGTGGTCGCGACCTGTGCGCTGTATTTCGTATCGCCGGGCGCTGTCGTGCTGGGTATGGTGCTGATCATCTTTTCGAATTTCGGTTTTTCCAGCGGCGAAAATATTGTCTCCGCATTTTTGCCGGAGCTCGGTTCGGCGGAAGACCTCGGAAAGATTTCCGGTTACGCCTGGGGTCTGGGTTATTTCGGCGGTATCGGTTCGGCTCTGCTGGTAATGGCGATTACAGGATTCAGCCCGACCGAAGGCGACTACGAAGTGAAACGTCTGGTCGGGCCGCTGACCGGCGTTTTCTTTTTAATCGCGGGCATTCCGACGTTTCTGCTGCTCAAAGAACGCGCGAAATCGCGGCCGCTGCCGCCGGGGCAGACTCTGCTGACCATCGGCTTTAGCCGTTTGGGCGGCACGCTCGCCGACATTCGTCAGTTCCGCGACCTGGTTCGTTTTCTGATTTCGTACTTCTTCGCATACTCGGGTCTGGCGATCGTCATCAGCTTTGCTTTTATTTACGGCGAACAGGAGATCAAGTGGACCGGCTCCGCCGCCGCGATCATGTTTATTTTAACGAACCTGTCGGCGGCGGTCGGCGCTGTGCTCTTCGGTATGATTCAGGATCGCATTGGCGATAAGCTCACATATAATATCACTCTGGTCATCTGGATTGTGGCGGTGCTTTTGATTTACGGCGCGCCGGAAGTCACTGCTCTTATTAACGCTGTGCTCGGTACGGAATTGCTGACCGAAACCGTCTTTCTGGGAATCGGAGCGCTGGCCGGTCTCTGTCTGGGCGCCACCCAGACTGCCAGCCGCGCGGTGACCGGCGTGTTTACGCCCGCATCGAAGTCGGGGGAATTCTTCGGTCTGTGGGGTCTGGCGACGAAGCTGGCCGCCGCGGTCGGTCTGATTACGTACGGCCTCTTTACGCTGGCGGTTGGAATCAAGATGTCGATTCTCCTGTGCGCCGGCTTCTTTGCAATCGGTCTCTTAATCAATCTACTGACGGATGAAGCGCGTGGTCGTGCAGCGGCCGAGAACTACGTGGAAAAATAAATCTTCATGAAGGCGGCCCGCATTGGGGCGGCCTGAGGACGAAGCGGCGGATCGGCGTTCGCCCATTTGCTATTCGGCCGCGTCAGCATCCGTGCTGGCGCGGGCTTGCTTCGCGATCAAAACGCGATCGAGCCCGGCGTAGTCTTTTCGCAGTTCCGCGAATTCAAAATTCTCGTTCGCGATTTTGAGTATTTCTTCGGCGAAGCGCGGCCCCAATTCCAGAATCAAAGTCCCCTTCGCTTTTAGAAGTTCGCGGGCTGCGATCAAAATTCTTCGATAGAGCCCGAGAACGTTGTCGTGGAACAGCGCCATGTGCGGTTCATAGTCGCGAACTTCCGGCGCAAGCTCCGCCGATTCGTCGATGCCGATATACGGCGGGTTCGAGACGATGAGATCGAAACCCAGAATGCGTTCCGGTTCCGGCAGGGCCAGGTCCAGATCGCCCTGATATAGCCGACACCGACGCGCCGCTTCCGGTGCCACGATCTGCACCAGATTCTTGCGCGCGATTGCGAGCGCGGCGCGCGAAAGATCGGTCAGGACCATGTCGCACTCTGTGTTCGCCCCCGTGAATTCCTGGAGCAGCGTTACGCCGATGCAGCCGCTGCCGGTGCAAAGATCCAGGACGCGGATCTTTTGCCCGGGCGGTCGCAGTTCGCCGGCTGCGAGCTCGACAATCTGTTCGGTTTCGGGACGCGGAACGAGCACGTCGGGAGAGATGATGAAGCGATAGCGGTGAAATTCGCGAAAACCCAGAATGTGGGCGGTCGGTTCGCGTGCGGCCCGGCGTTTGATGCGCGCGAAAAATTCTGTGACCTGGTCCGGTTTGAGTTCGGTTTCGGAGTGAGTGCGCAGGCGTAGCCGATCTACGTCGAGTAGATCGGCCAGTAATACTTCGGCTTCGAAGCGCGCTTCCGACGCAAGGCCGCCGGCTTCGAGATCTTCGATGGACCGGGCCAGCGCCTGTTGGATTCGCACGGTCTGATGAATCTCAGCGTTGTTCGAATTGATCCAGCACGGAGCGAGTCAGTTCTCCGCCCTTTTGGTTCACGGTACGCACGGCGTCGTAGAAGCCTGAGATCATCTGATCCTGAAAATCTTTGATCTGCTGCCCGGTGTCGCCCAGGGGTAAGAATTGAACCACCGTATTGAGGGCGGTGTCCGCGAATTGTTTGTGATACATTTCAGCGGTGTTCGTTCCGTTCTCCACGGCCGTTTCCATATCCAGCTGAACCTGCTTTAAGTCTTCCATATTCATGCCCTGTCCTCGATCGAAAATCTCCGGGCCGCTGCAAAACCGAAGCCTGTAGCAGGTCGATCTTCGGCCGGATGACAGAAAATCAGCGGCCCCGTAAATTCTGTCTATCGATATACGCGCAGCGCGGCGCGAAGCTGTCCAATGTAGCCGCCTCCGAAAATATTCACATGCACGAGCAGAGGATAAAGCTGCCAGTAGGCAATCCGATCGGTCAGTCCCGGGCCGACGCCCGCAACGCGTGCGATATCTTCCAGCTGTCCGGCGCTCAGGCGGCTGCCAAAAAGATCCAGCATTGCCAGGTCCTGTTCCGGATTCGAATAAGCAACCGAGGGGTCGATTAGATGCATTCGGCCGCCCGGACCATGGAGCAGGTTGCCGCTCCACAGATCGCCGTGCACCAGGCGGGGCACGCAGCGATCCAGATCCCAGTCGCGAACGCAGCGCGCATGCACGGCTTCCAGTTCCCGGCCGATGTTCCCATCGAGCAGGCCGCGCTTGCCTGCCGCGCGAAGCTGGGCCTCCAGCCGGTCCTGCCACCAGAAATCGGAGAAGCGTTCGTACAGGTGGTTGGTTTGCACCAGCGAGCCGATGAAATTAGAGCGATGCCAGCCGAATTTAGTTCCAGGCGGCGCGGGCGTATACAGCCGCAGAAGATCCGCAGCCAGTTCCTGACCCGGGTCCAGGCGTCCCGACCCGGCCTTCGCGGTCCGAGCCTGCGGCGCGAGAAGATCCATGAACAGCAGGGCCAGTCCCTGATCCGGTGCGGCGAAGTGCCCGTAGCATGCGGGCGTCGGGGCTCCTGCTGCGGCCAGAGCCTGCAGGCCTTCGCATTCGGTTGCGCCCATCTCGGCCGACGCCACAATTTTCGCTGCGATCAGGCGTCCGCTCTCAACGCCTGGCGCGCCCCGCGAAGATTCGGCTCGGCTTTCGTCTTTTATTGTGAGCCGTACTTTATACAGATCAAAAAGACTGCTGCTGTGAAACTCTACGCTCTGGACTTTCGCTTCTTCTCCGAAGATAGTTTGCACGCCCGCGTGAACTGCGGCGTGAATGCGATTCGAATCAACAGGTTTCACGAAACACTTCGCGATTCAAGTTTGATCGTTTCGCCCGGCGGCGTCTTCAGCCAGGCGCAAACCGCTGAACTGCCAGCGCTGAAAGGGCTGGAAAAAGTTTCGATAGCCTGCGCGTATATGACCGGCCGGCGTTACGCACGAGCCGCCTCGCAGCACCATCTGATCGCTCATGAACTTTCCGTTGTACTCGCCAAGCGCTCCGTCCAGCGAGCGATAGCCGGGATACGCGAGATAGGCGCTGCCGGTCCACTCCCACACGTCGCCGAAGATCTGTTGGGCCTGAGCGTCGGCGCCATTTGCTCTGGCATTGTTCGAACCGGGAGCCTCGGCCGCGGTCCGCGAGTCGTTTTTTGCATTCGCCGGAGCGGGATGATAGCGACCGGGAAAGGGCACGCCGTGTTCGGCCAAACCGGCAACGTTACTCTGATTGGTCGGCTGAATTTGCAACTGCCGCACTGCGACTTCCCACTCGGCTTCGGTTGGCAGGCGTTTCCCGGCCCAGCTGGCGAACGCGGCCGCTTCATAGTAGCTGATATGGCACACGGGTTCGGCTGGATCGATTTCACGCACGCCGCCCAGAGTGTACATCACCAGGTCCGCGTCTTTGTCGGAAATCTGTCGGCGGCCAGTTTCTTCGACGTCGCGAGGGAGCCAGTAGAGCGGCGCCCGCCAGCCTTCGCTGCAAACGCGGCTCCAGCCGTCGGAAAGCCAGTGGCGAAAATCGAAATAGCCATCGTCACGAATAAACTCCAGGAACTCTCCGCAGTTTACGGGGCGATCGGCTATTGCGTAGGGATTCAAGTATACCTGATGTTCAGGGCTTTCGTTATCGTAAGCGAAGGCCGGATCGTTAGCGTCGACGCCGATTGTATACAGACCGCCGGGAACGTCGAGCCAGCGCGGCGGAGAGGACTCCGCCGAAAGATTGGCGGCGGAGTCGCTGCGATAGGCCGGCAGCAGCGGATTCTGAAACAGAATGTTTTTGAGATCGGTAAAGAGCAGTTCCTGATGCTGTTGTTCGTGGTGCAGGCCGATTTCGACCAGCTGTTGAAATTCGGCGCGCGCTTCGGGCGACGCCGACTCAATGGCCGCAAAGGTTTTGTGCATGGCCGCGTCGACGGCGTGCCGATAGTCCAGCACCACATCAAGAGTGGGTCGCGACAGCATGCCCCTTCGCGGGCGCTCGACGCGTTCGCCGACGCTTTCATAGTATGAGTTAAACAAAAAGGCGAAGCGTGGATGGAATGCGCGGTAGTCCGGCGCGAATCTTTCCAGCAGGAAGCTTTCGAAGAACCAGGTCGTATGGCCCAGGTGCCATTTGGGCGGACTGACATCGGGATGCGGCTGAATCACGTGATCTTCGGCTTCGAGTGGCGCGCAGATTTGCTCGGTGTAGGCGCGAACGGAACGATAGCGATTCGCGAGGACTTGCCAGTCCTGCGAGCCAGATGAGACCAGAGGGGTAGCGGGTGCGGATTGCGTCATAGAATACCGGAAAGAGCGACCGAATTTTTCGCAGCCGGAGCTTGCAGGGTCGTCAGGGTTAGGACCGCCAGACAGGGCGAAGGTTTCGAGCAAAAAATGAGGGCGAATCGCCGGGCCATCATGCGCAGGTGTAAAGCACTCGGGAAATGTTTAAGAAGGGAATTTCGTCTGGCCCGACGACTCGCCTTCGAGTCCATCCAGATTACTACTAAACAAAAATAAAGCAAATAAAAAACTGGGTCATGGTCCTCTTTTTTTCCTCACGCTTTATCCACGCATCCTGATTCCCGGCTCATTGTCAGACATTTTCAGGCCTGCTTTATTTTTGGGCGTCCAGGGTGCCTGTAATATGGGCAGATCTGCCGGAATTTGCTCCGAAAAAACGGCTGCGAAGGCCAGACTGCGCCTGGCATGGGAATTGCTTAACAATACCGTCTTCCTTTTTCCGCTGGAATGAGTTGAGGACGCCCGGAGCGCAGTATGATCGAAGTAAAATACGGAAAACGTCGAGTTGTTAGCTATCGCGGTAATCGGACGGTCGTCGGCGGTTTAACAGCCAAAAACAAAATCGATATTCTTCTATATATAAGCACGGAGTTCGCCAACGCGAACAGTGAAGAGGAGCTGTTCGACCGACTCCTCACTATCTGTGACGAGATCTTCGAAGTCGACAACGTCACTCTGCGCACCTGGGACGGGACGAACCTGCGCCCCACGCGTTTTATGACCGAAACGGAGCCGCCGCGGCGGGCTCTGACCGAGGGCGAAGGATATTCCGGGCAGGTCGTTGCAACTCGTACGTCGCAGTTGATTCCGGACCTGACTCGCCACCCCGAGCTGACCGACGACGGCGAAACCACTCAGTGTGTAGTGGTCGTTCCGATCCTCTACAAAGATTCCCTGCTGGGAACGATCTCGATCGAAAAAGACATTCCGCATTTTTACAAAGAAGACGACCTGGAGATTCTCGAGTCGATGTCTTCGCAGCTCGGTCTGGCCATGAACGAAGTGCGATTGATCGAGGGTTTGATCGACGCACAAAAGCGAATCAATGATGACCTGAAGATGGGTCGGATTGTGCAGGGTCAGATCATCCAGTCTGAGATTCAACCCTGGAACAGCATTCACTTCGGTTCGTACTACGAGCCGATGGTCGAAGTCTCAGGCGACTACTTCGATGTGATTCGCAAGGGCAATTCGGTTTCAATACTTGCGGCGGACGTTTCGGGTCACGGAGTTTCGGCGGCCCTGGTGACCGTCACTATTCACCACGAATTTCGTCGCTGCGTGGACGCGGGGATGGGCCTGCCCGAGATTATGGAAGAACTCGGCGAATCGATTCGCCCGAAGCTGCCGGCGGAAACCTATTTCACGGTGCAGCTGATTCGTATTTACGCCGACCACAGCTACTCGTTCGTAAACGGCGGGCACAACCATCTGATTAAGTACGTAAAGTCCAGCAATACCTTCGAACAGATCGACGCGCCAGGCATTCCCCTGGGTATTATGCAGGCCCGTCGCGAAGACTATCCGGAAGTTTTCGGTAAGCTTAATCCCGGCGATATTCTCGTGACCTATACCGACGGTATGACCGAACAGCGCAACGAGGAGGGCGAAGAGGCCGGACTCGAACGTTTGCTGTACTGGCTGCACGAACAAAACGCCGCGCTATCCGAGACGGGCAAAAACTACCAGGTCGGCGAGCTCTGCAACGCGGTTGTGGATCGCTGGAAGGCCTTCGTGGGCAATGTGCCGCGCGGCGACGATGTCAATATCGTAATGACCATGTGCAATCCGAATCTGCCCATGGCCCAGGAATCCTATCGCGAAGCGCGCAAGGCTTTGAAAGCCGGCAATAACAATCGCGCTTTCACGCACGGCTCGAAGGCCTACAGTTTCGAACCCTCGCTGCACGATAACCTGCTGCTGCTCGCGCGACTGTACTATCGCGAACAAGATTACGCATCGACCGCGCGCTACCTCGAAGAATATATCGAGACCAGCGGCGAATCCGGAGCGCAGACTCTGTACATGCTCGGCAACGTCTATTATAAGTCCGGCGAAGTCACGAAGGCGAAACGCGAATTCAAGCGCGCTCTCGTCATCGATCACGCCTTCGCCGACGCCAGCCTGATGCTCGCGCGCTGCTATCTGAAACTCAAACAAACGCCGAAGGCTGTGCGCATCCTCGGTCAGGCGATCAAAAGCAATCCCGGCAACGAACAGATCAAAGCCGCACTGGCTTCCGTGGAAAGTCAGGCCGGCTCTGAGTCCTGAGCTTCGCGTCCCGATTCGCGAGGAATTTTAATATATGCAAAACATGCTATACCGATGTTCGAAATCCGCGAAGTGCTTGAGGGCGCTCTCCGCCTTCGCGCTTACGACGATTCTAATTGCGGGTTCCAGCGGGCTGATGGCCCAGGGAGTCGAGGAGGCGGTGTCCGGCTCTGAAGCGGAGTCGCCGGCTCTCGTCGATGCTGCGGCCCTTGCCGAGCTACAGGCGAAGTACGATTCTTTCGCCGAAGACGTCGACACTCTCTGGATCTGTCTGGCGGCTTTTCTCGTGTTCTTCATGCAGGCCGGTTTTTCATACGTCGAAGCGGGCTTTATTCGTACGAAGAACGTCGTGAACATCTTGATGAAGAACCTGATCGACTTCAGCGCGGGTTCCCTGATGTTCTGGCTGGCCGGTTTCGCGATTATGTTCGGTCCGCTGGTGATCGACGGCGTGGGTTTGGGTTCGCCCGGTCCCGCGACCGATATGCTCAACGACGCCGACGGCAAACCGGTCGGCAAGAGCTACGCCTTCTTTATGTTTCAACTCGTGTTTTGCGCGACCGCGGCGACCATCGTCTCCGGTGCCATCGCAGAACGAACGAAATTTCACACCTATATCATTGGCACTGTTTTAATTTCGGCCGTCGTATATCCTGTATTCGGCAGCTTCGCCTGGTCGAATCTCTTTGACGACGGCCAGGAGGGATTCCTGGTCAAGCTGGGTTTCATTGATTTCGCCGGCTCTACCGTCGTACATAGCGTGGGGGGCTGGCTGGGACTTGCCGGCGCGATTCTGGTCGGCCCCCGTTACGGTAAATATACTGCTGACGGGGCGATCATGCCGATCTTCGGTCACAATATGTCGATGGCGACCCTGGGCGCTTTTATGCTGTGGCTGGGCTGGTTCGGTTTCAATCCCGGCAGCACCACCGCGATCGGCGGCGGCGATTTCGCGATCATTGCGGTCACGACCAATATCGCGGCGGCGGCGGGCGGGCTAACGGCCATGATCACTTCCTGGTTGATGTTTCGCCGACCGGACATTTCAATGATGATCAACGGTGTGCTGTCTGGCCTGGTGGCCATCACTGCGGGCTGTTATAATGTCGACATCTTCGGTTCGGCGATGATCGGCATCATCTCCGGCGTGATTTGCGTTTTTTCCGTAATTCTTTTCGATAAGCTTCGAGTGGACGACCCGGTCGGCGCGATCTCCGTGCATGGAGTGAACGGCGCCTGGGGCACCCTGGCGGTCGGCCTCTTCGCGCATCCCGATTTCGGCGACGGCGTTCGAGGTTTATTCTACGGCGGCGGCATCGAGCAGCTCTATATTCAGGGCATCGGCGTTCTGGCCGGCTTCGTCTGGGCCTTCGGCTGCGGCCTCATAATCTTTGGAATTCTGAAGTTAACGATCGGTCTGCGGGTCGACGAAGAAGAAGAGCTCGAAGGTCTGGATCTGGTCGAGCACGGCAACGAAGCCTATCCCGAGCTGGTCTGAGGTTCGGGCAGACTTCGCGGATCGCTCTCGCGATCCAAAAAATTGAGATTCGTGGGGTAGGCTGCGTGGAAGCCCGGCTGTTGCCGTAAATCTTTTCTTCGTAACTCCTGCGGAGTTACTCAGGTCCGGCGCAGACTCCGCGGATCGCTCTCGCGATCCAAAGAATTGCGATTCGTAGAGTGGGCTGCGTGGAAGCCCGGCTCTTGTCGTAAATCTTTTCTTCGTAACTCCTGCGGAGTTACTCAGCCTTCCGCGAAGAAGTCCAAAAAGATAAACAGATCCCCGCTGATCGGGTAGGAGAAGGTCAGCGTGCGGCGGCGGGATTCGACGTCGACGTATTCGTGGGAGATGACGCCGCGCTCCCATTCTTTCATGCGCACCAGGTTATTGAAAAAGTACGGCCGCCAGCCCCAGTTTTTTCCGCGGTGTTCGGGGTGAATGCGAAAGTCAGCGGAGTTCGTTGAATTATCCAGACGGGTATAATTCGAAGAGCGCTGCAGGCCGTAGCCGTCGCAAATAAAAACGCGAAAGCACTGGGGCGGCAAAAAGGGCAGGATGCGATTCAGAGCTTCGTCCAGATTGGAGCGGCGAAACAGCTGTTCTCGTTCGATCACCAGCCGCAGATACTTATTCATGTTGTGTTCGATCTTAACGATGTTCTGGCTGGAGTGGCGCGAGCGATAGATGACGTTGTTGAGTCCGAGTTGAATCGGCTGCTTATAAGAATCCGCTTCCTGAAAGTCGGCGTCGGCTTTCGATAAAAACCAGCCTTGAATCAGGCTGCCGCCGGATTCGATCGCGTTTTCCAGTTCATGCAGCGTTTCGACGCCTTCGAAGATAACGGAAATACCGAGGTCCTGGCAGAAATTCGAAATATAGCCGACCAGCTTTTTATAATCCTGGTTTTGAGCGCTTTTCTTGACCAGCTGGATGTCGACTTTAACGAAATCCGGTTTGATCGAAAGCAGGCGATCGAAATTTGGAAAGCTGAAATCGTCGATTGCGATTTTAATACCGCGTTCGCGATAGCGGTCGATCAGGCCGTTCAGGAAGTCGAAATCGGCTTCTTGAAAATTTTGTTCGGTGATTTCGACGATCAGATTCTCGCCGGCCAGGCCGACTTCGTCCATCATTCGAATCGTCGGAAATGTTTCGTCGCGTTCCCGATAATTATAAATCCACGCGGGATGAATATTAATAAAGAGGCGTCGGGCTCCGTGCTGCTGCTGACTTTTCAACTGCTGAAAAGCCAATTCGCGCACGGTGCGATCTACCGCGATGCGTTCGTTTTCGGATACCGTCGGATCGTTGAAAAAAGACCCAATGTTCTGAATCTCACCGGCTTCGTTTAGCTGTCGGGCGAGGACCTCGTATCCATAGATCGACCCGTCGGAAACGGATACGATCGGCTGGAAAAAGGGGCGCAGGAGCGCCGGAACTATGGAATGGGTGGATGCCATCCAACTCCCAACTTATTTTGGAGCGCCCCTGGGTGGAACTCAAAAACTAAGCGATTGACGCCGCCGAATCGGAAGTATTTTAAGCGAGTTCACTCCAGAGCGCCTGGGTCGGCGCCCGCGATTAGATTTCGTTTCGGTTTTGCTTCTCTCCGTTGCCGTTGGTCAGCTCACGGTTGCGCAGAGCCCGATACACGAGATCGTAATCATTGCCGGCGTTCCACATCATCCAGCCAATGCCGCCGCCGGAGTGGTTGCCGTTGATCTGCTGGCGAATATAACGTTCGTTGTAATTTTTTACGCGCCAGCGAAAGGCCTGCAGCCAGGGCCGCACGACCAGGCCGGGTTTCTCGCTCAGCTCAAGCACGCGTTTCACGCCTTCGTAATAGAAGTGATAACCTTCGTCGGCCGGGTTTTCGAAGCCGTCGAAGCCGCTGTTGAAATGCGAAGGATAGAGCATCGGCGAAATTACGTCCACGAAGGTCGCCATGCGATTCAGGCGCTGGCCCGTCGCGCGGATGTCGACCTCTTCGCCCCAGGCGACAATGCCGAAAATATCGATGCTGACTCGCACGTCGGTCGGACGCGTCAGTAAAAAAGCGCCCGCCAGGAAATTAACGAGGTAGTCTGTTTTGTGATTCGCGTCGGGCAGCTTATAGTATTCGACCTGCGAAAGATTGCCCTCGGCCGGGTAGCGAATATAATCGAATTGAATTTCGTCGACGCCCAGGGTCACCAGCTCCTGCACGATCTTTAAGTTGTACTTGCGAACTTCCGGTCGGCCCGCGTCGACCCAGAGGGGTTTGCCTTTTACCAGCAAAATTCCGTTGGGCGCGCCGCGGTC
Organism: bacterium; assembly: GCA_024742665.1. GTDB lineage: Bacteria > Spirochaetota > Leptospiria > Leptospirales > Leptonemataceae > JANSYA01. The sequence goes on along the minus strand of JANSYA010000005.1, from coordinate 34,014 downwards.
TTTAATCGCCAGGTCCGGTCGATTGATGGCCAGGTTTTCGTCCTGAAACAGAGCCGTGCGCGCGATTACGTAGATGCCCTGATCGTGAAGATATTTGATAGTCTTTGCCAGGTTGCGGATCGGCGGCGAGTGCCGGCGCATCGCCTCGACTTCGGGCACGCTGGAGCGATAGTTTACGACGCCGATAATATCTTTTACATCGAAGACGACGCCGTTCGCGCCGATTTCGCGCATGCGTTCGACTTCGCGTTCCAGACGACCCGGGCGCGTATTATCGCCGCGCAAATACATGGCGTGCACCGGTCGATCGACCGGCCAGCCCAGAGCTGTATTCTGAATCGGGGCGAAGAGCGCCTCTGGAATTGCGAGTTCCTCGCCGGTAATGCAACGTTGCTTTTTGTTGAACTTAGTGGGATTCGCTTTTTCAATCGCGTCCGCCAGGTCGTCCGACTGAAATACGGCGCTGAAGTTGTAGATCTTTCTGGCGATGGCGCGGGCCGAGTTGGGAGCGACGCACTGATACAGCAGGCGTTCTTCGCCGTCCGGGTCGATCGCATAGCGAGCGTTCTCCGGCAGTTTCGCCCGAAACTTTTGGGCCGTTTGATCTTCGACGCTGCGGGAGGCCTGGTTTGCGTCCTGGTGGCGTCGAAATACCGGCACCATCGAAAGCGCCGGCACGATCAGAGCGATGATCAGCAGCAGTACGACCCAGACTCGCGGGCCTTTGCGGCTGCCCGGTGCGTCCGGCAGGCTCCGCTGTGCGCGGCGGTCCATGCGGCGGTCGAGATAGTGGGCGAGACCGAGTAAAATCCGGTCTTTCAGGTGGGGTTTTCCAGAGCTCATAGGCAAATTCCTGTCAAAGCACCACGTTTTGTGCGGTGCACCATTTGCCAAGCCCTTTTAGCGTGGATAAGTTCTCCCATCTACTGTCTTCCGGACTCCAATTCAGGACCGGAAGGCCTTCGAGTCTCCTTTTGATTTTCCTTGAAGTCAGAGCGGGCGGCGGCTCTCATCGCGCGAATGGAAGATGATGTTTACGCCGCGCCGGATTCGGCCTTTGAAAGCCACCGCCTGCCGGGCGAAGGCGAATCATTTTCTTTTATGCGCTGCTTGAGTGAGGGCGCAGAGGCCTTTCGCCGCAATCCAGGACCGGGGATTCTGGCGACAATTGTCATGGTCGTGCTTGTGGGATTCGCTTATACGGCGATTCTGACCGCCTTTGGTAACTTTGTGGGTGTGGATGACATCGGTGCCGCTCTGGCTGTCGTAGCGCTCGCCTTCGGCGGTCTTCTGGCGCTGTTCGTGCTGTATCGTATGCTCCAGGCCGGGATGCAAATCCTGGGTATGAACCTGGTGCGCGGCGCTGGCCGGGTAGAAGATATTTTCAGCGGCTTCCACCGGGCGGGTGCGGTTTCCGGCGGCGCACTATTAACGGCCTTTATCCAGCTCATCATACCTTTCGTACTCTCGATTATGCTGATCGTTCTGGCGGCGAGCAGTGCCGCCGTTGAAGAGCAACTGGATGATCTGGAAGCGGCCGACACCGGCTTCTTGATTATGGGTACCTTCCTGGCGATCATCGTCGGCTTCAAGATTTATCTGGACGGTCGGCTGCTGCTGGTCTTTCCGCTGATTCTGGAGCGTAAGCTCGGTGTGATCGCCGCGGTGGTCGAGTCCTGGCGATTGACCGCGCCGCAGCAGCTCCAGCTCGCGCTGCTGACTCTGGTGACGGAAATCGGCGTGCTGATTGGATTCTTTTGCTGTGGAATCGGGGCGCTGGTTACGACGCCTTTGCACTACACCGTGCACGGCTCGGCCGCGACTCTTCTGATGGGAGCGGGCAGTGTCCCGGGGTCCGATGAATCCAGCGGCGATGCGCCGAAAGATGCGGGTTCCGGAGATCGGATTGGTTTCGACCAGGCGTCGAATGCGCCGGGTATTCCACAGCGTCAGGATACGTCCGAAACCGATTCGCGGCGAGTACAGAATCCCGACGATTCATCGCCTTATAGCTAGCCAGTATTTCAGGCAAATATGCGGCATTCCGGGCCGCGTCGGCGCTTCGAGAAAATAAAGTCGTTTACATCCCCACGATTTAAAAGAGATTCGAGGCGGCAGCGGTTTCTGCGGGCGATCCGCCCGGAACCAACCAGGGAAACATCATGGCAACTGATATAGAAAACAACGACGATACAATGACGCGCCTCAAAGACTCCGTGCAGTCTTTAAAAGCGGACGTCGCCGAACTTCAGGATCGCGCAAGCGCGGGCCTGCGGGATCTGAAAGAAAAAGGCCAGGTCTATCGCGAGCGCTCCGGCGAAGTGATCGACTCGGTCGCTGAATACTGCAAAGAAAATCCGCAGCAAGCGGCACTGATCGCCGGTGCGACCGGTCTGGGCGTGGGCATCATTCTGGGCCTGCTCATGCGCGGAAAATAATCCGCTCCGACTTTTGGTATGCCTGACGATCGCGATAAAGACCGGGCGCGTAATCGAGACCGGGATCGCGAAGCCCGCGACCCGGACGAAGACGATTTCTTCGCCGACGACGGGCCCGATGAAAGCGAGCGCGAAAGCCGGCGTAGCGGCGGCGCCTCAGGATCGAAATCGGATCTGGATTCGGAGTCGGTCGTACGGAAGTACTACGCCCTTTTCGAAAACCTGGTCGTGATGCTGCTCGACTGGCGCAACTGGAGCCGGTCCCTGCGCAGCTTCCTGAAAGTCGAGGCTCGCTACCGGGCCCGGCTGCTGATCACCGCCATCGGCCTTTTCGTAGCCGGGATGACCTGCATTGTCGTGGCGATCTGGCTGCTGGCTCTGGGGTTTTATCAATTGCTGGCCTGGGCCTTCGGCAGCCCGATGCTCGCGTCTTTTGCGCTTTTTCTGGGATTTTTGCTGCTGGCGGTCTTTTTGTTCGCAATTCTTTTGAAAACCGGCGGGAAATTGCTGGAACAGAGAGAGCCAGAGGACGATCTCTATAGTGACGACGATTCCTATTGAGAACTACTGAGCGTGCATAACTTCGATAAATATTGCAAGGCCCTGGGCGTCGCTCCCGGAGACGGTCCGGAAGCCGTGAAAAAGGCTTTCCGGTCGCGCATCAAGCAGCATCATCCCGATGCCAATCGCCAGGCCGACGACGGCCACAGCCGTCTGTTGATCGAAGCTTACGCTGAATTCAAGAAAGGCGTTCCAGCTCGACCGTCGCGTCCTGCGTCCACGATTCACTCGCCGGGTCCGGCGCGCGGCCAGGCGCCGGGCGATGCTCGCGGTGCCAGGGGTCCGGCCGCGGGCGGCGCAGCGAATCAGCGTGGGAACGGCTTCGCCGGCTTCGGCAACAATCCCTTTCGCGATCCGTATGAGGCCGGCCGGCGTTTCGCCCGGGAAGCCAGTCGCAAGTCGTCGTTTCGCACGGTCTTTACGCCGCCGGACGAAAACTCTCCCCTCGGCGACATCTACGTAAATCTTTCGGATATGATCTGGGGCGACGACGAGTCGACCCAGGTCTACGGCAAGCGCACGAATGTGCGCGAGTATCGCCCGTCGCGCCGCAAAGGCGGAGTCGACGATGACATGCCGGCCCACCCCTACGACCAGGCGATCGAGTACTATACCCGCGCCGAAGCCGTGCTGCGCGAAACCGTGCGTCGCTTCGAACGCCGCAGCAATCGTTTCAAGAACTCCTGGGTCCGCGACTATATCGGCGAACTGGCCCGCGTACAGGTGCTCTTTCGCGACGTCTCCAAACGCTATCCCGCCCTTTCGGGGAAGTCGCTCGCCCGCGTGCGGCAAATCAGCGAGCTGATCACCGAAATTAAGAATTCGCGTACGGCCTGAGCTGGAACGCAGGCGTTTCTACAAAAATTTGCGACACTTTTTCCAGTACGCGAAAAACGATGGATAGTATCCCGTTACCGGAAACATCCATTCGCGTTCATCGGCGACGCCCGTATAATGCCCGTTCGTCGGATGCGTTTTATAATAAACGGGCTGCTTTGAGTGCGATCCTATCAGCGTTTGCAGCTCGGAGAACTCACCGGCGAAGATTTGCATATCCGGAATGCGCCGGGCGAGTTCAAGGCGAAAGGCCAGGCTCTTTTCGCTGACCGGGTAGCGGGCGAAGTGAGACGGTTCCAATAAGAGGATGCGATTCGCGTGTTCGGCGGCGCGCCAGTTCGGGTCTAAGTTGTATGAATCATAAATTAGCGTTGGGAATTCCGGATTGAGCACCGGCTGCGGAGTTTGTGGCAATCGCGTTTCGAGTGTCGCTTTGCTCGTTTCTCGGAGAACGGTCGGACATTCCAGATTCGCGAAGCTCTCGTACTCAATGTCCAGAAAGGTCGCGCGCTGATTCGTGCGGCAGTACTTATTGATATTCTCCTGATTGGCCACGTACTGCTTCGCGCTGTTCGCTCCTGCGACCCACTGCCAGCTCAGGGCGTTGCTCGCCCAGTCGCCGTCGAGCAGGTGGTAGTACATCCAGCGCGCCGGGAGCCGCCAATGGCTGCCGCCGATGCTACAGGCCAGAGCCGCGACGTACATCCGCAGATGATTGTGCAGATAGCCGCTGGCATACAGCCGGCGGATGCCCTCGTCGATTGCTTCGATGCCGGTCTTTGCCCGGACCAATGCGGTCGGCATGGCGTGATGGATGACGCCCGGCTGCGAACGGCGCAGATCTTCGTCGATCGCCTCGCCCTTCGCCAGCCAGACTTGCTGCCAGTAATCGCGCCAGGCGAGTTCCTGAATAAATTTCTCGATCTGCCGGAGGTCAAACTGCCCGGATGCAGAGCCTCGATTCAGCACTCGTTCCATCACGAATTTCGCGGAGACGACGCCCCTGGAGATGTACGGCGAAAGATAGCTCACCGCCCCGTCGATGTAATTGCGCGTGCTGCCGTAGGCGACAGGATCGAGAGCGTCGATGCGCTGCAAAACGCTTTCATACTCGGTCGGGAATTCCGGCGATTCGTGCGAAGGCTGCGGGCTCACGGGGTTAAATAAAGCGTCGGCGGGACTTTCGGCGAGCGCCGGGTCAGCCGGCGAGTTCCTGGGCGCTACGAAGCCTTCGGGGCGCATGCCATGACCGCCGGGCGGTCCGCCTTTTTTTGTAGGCTGTCGCTTTTGTTCAATTTTTTCGGCGCGCGCTCGCCTAAACTCTTCGCATGAATGTATTAAAATCGATTCGTAAACATGCCGTGGCTGGCTGCGTGCTGCTTTTCGCGACCGCTGTCGGAATCGCCTTGAGCAGCTTCGTGCAGTTTGATTTGCCGGCCGAAAAGCTGGAGGCGAAATACGCGACCGGCGCTTCGCGTTTTCTGGAGCTGTCGCCTGGTTTGCGCGTCCACTATCGCGACGAAGGTCCTGAAAATAGTCCGGACGCGCCCACGCTGGTTTTGATTCACGGGACGGCCTCTTCTCTGCATACCTTCGACGAGCTTACGCGAAAACTGGCAAAGGATTATCGCGTGCTGCGCTTTGATTTGCCGGGCTTCGGATTGACCGGGCCCTGCACCGGATGCGATTATTCTCCGACGGAAGACGCCGAATTTGTGCGCAGTATGCTCGACGCTCTGGGTATTCCTGAGCCCGTAACGCTGGTCGGCAACTCCCTGGGCGGTCGCATCGCCTGGGAGTTTGCGCTGCGCTTTCCGGATCGCGCTCGTGGGCTGGTGCTGCTGGATTCGCTTGGTTATCTCTGGCCGGACAAGCCGCTGGCGATTGCGGCCGCCCGCATTCCGGTGCTGGGCGGAGCTCAGCGCTATATCACGCCGTACTTTTTGATTCAGCAGAGTTTGCGCGAAGTCTACGGCGATGACGCGCTCATCTCGCGAGAGCTGGTGGACCGGCATTTCGAATTGCTGCTGCGCGAAGGCAATCGGGCGGCGTTTATCCAGCGCGTGAATCACGAGCTGGATGTCGACGAGGCAAAGATCCCGGGATTGAATTTGCCGACGCTGGTGCTGTGGGGCGCCGACGATGAATGGGTTCCCGCGGCTCACTCGCCGAAGTTTGTGCGGGATATTCCTGGAGCGCGCCAGATTTTGTACGCGGGCGTCGGTCACGTGCCGCATGAAGAAGCGCCGGAACGCGTGGCCCTGGATCTACGCGCGTTTTTTAACGAACTGTGAAAGAGTTCAGCTTTTGGGCAGGGCGGCCGGATTCAGGCCGAAGCGTTCCGGATAGAGCCGCGCGTCGCGCGGTCGGAGCCCGGCGAAGCGGCGAAACTCTCGGATGAAATGGGCCTGGTCGGCGTAGCCCGCGTCATGGGCCACGTCGGTCAGGCTGCGGCCGGCGTCGCCCATGCCGGCAGCTGCAACTTTGCCGGCAGCATCGTTTGCGATCGAGCGCGACAGCATGCGGTAGGCTCCGAAGAATCTTACGATCGAACGAAAGCGCGCCGGGCTCAGGCCGCAGCTTTCCTGGACGCGGCGTTCCAGCGTGCGCAGGCTGATGCCGGCCTCTTGTGCGAAATTCTTGAGCCTGGTTTCCGGGGCGTTTCGAAAGCCGCTTTGCAGTGCGGCCAGGAATTCGAGCTTGCGATCGACTTCACGATTCCGGGCCAGAACCCCGACGGCTGTCGCCAGGGAATCGAGCAGGCGCGGCGCCGTGGAGTCCTCCGCGGAGCGATCTTCCCAGCGCAGCAAGACTTCGCGATGCTTTCGATCGAGCCGCTCCCGGCAGTCGCCGATGTCCAGCAGTCCATGGCTGTCCAGATCGCGGGCGTCCAGGTCGAGTAGAGCGGCCAGGCTGCCCGGCCGTAATTTAAAGCCGGTCACGCTTTCGTTCGCGGCGAAGGCGGTCTGTTCGTGAGTTTCGCGTCGGCCGCTGATCAGGCGCAGTCCATGGTTTGCGCGAAAGACTATATAATCGCAGGCGTCGGGCAGTATGCGCAGCCGGGCGGAAGACGCGCCGGTCTGAATCGCGCAGCCGGCGACGACCAGCCGCGAAAGCGCGGGCGGCGGCGCGAATTCACGATAAGCTATACTGGCGGATGCTTTCGTGGATGCTTTCATGGGCAGCGGCCTTAACTCCAGTTGGAACGGAATTCAAACTCGGCGTTGATGGTCGCATTCGTCGTGCCCAGAGGCAGCTCGAAGGTCGATACGCTGTGCATGCGATCTTCTTGCATGAGGTCGAGAGCTTTGCCTTCGATGCTTTTTTCCCGGAAGCTCATGCTGCGATAGCCGGCGGGCAGGCGCACGCTGACATTCGTGAAAGGCGGCGAATATTTTTTATGCAGCGTTTCGATTTGAAACTGGATGTTGCCGCTGCGATCGATCGAGCCGGTATAGCTCTGTTCCAGATACTGGCCGCGAAAAGCGGCGTTGTTGTTGCCGTCATCCAGTCGCAGGCGTCCCTGCAATGGCGCGGCTTTTCCAGGATAGATTTCCAGAGCCAGGCCCGCCCGCAGCGATGTCTCGGCGTTGAGTTCGCAGGGGCAAACAGGCAAAATCGCGCCGGCCCGGACGAAGAGCGGATAAGATCCAGGGCGGGTTTCAAATTCGTGGCTTTCGCCGCCCGCATAGCGCCGTCCGGTTTCGAAGTCGTACCACTCGCCTTCCGGCAAATAGACCGAACGCATTTTCTGACCCTGGCGCAGGATCGGCGCGGCCAGCAGGTCCGGCCCCAGCAAAAACTGGTCCGTCGTCGCTTCCAGCTCCGTCGCGCCCAGCCCGGGGTACTGATAGAATAGAGGCCGCACTATCGGGGCGCCGGTTTCGTGGCTCTCCCAGAATAGCGAATATAAATACGGCAGCAGGCGATAGCGTCGGCGAATATGCTTGCGCGCGATATTCAAAACCTCTTCGCCGAAGCTCCAGGGTTCCTGATCGAAAGAATACAGCGCGGTGTGGGCGCGAAAGAAGGGCATCAACGATCCCAGTTCGAGCCAGCGCGCGAAGAGCTCGCGTTGCTTGCGCAGCTTAAAGACTTTGAGCGTGCCCGGAAAAAAACCGCTGGCGAAACCGCCCACGTCGGCTCCCGTAAAGGACATGCCGCTCAATCCCAGGTTCAAAACCATATGCAGGTTTTCGCGCAGATGAGCCCAGGTTGAGTGGTTGTCGCCGGTCCACAGGGCCGAATATTTTTGCAGGCCGGTCGAACCCGAGCGACTGATGATGAAAGGCCGCCGGTCCGGCGTGATCTTTTCGAAGGCCTCGACCGTCGCCTGCGCTTCGTCGTTCGCGTAGCGATTGCGTTCGAGGCGATGCGAACCGTTTTTGTGCAGAATGTTTTCTTTCAGGGGATCGTACTTTTTTCCGATCTGCAGGACGGGGTCGTTCATGTCGTTGCAAATTCCCGCCACGCCCGCTTCGAGTAAGATTCGATGCTGTTCTGCCCACCAGGAGCGAACGTCTTCGCGACCGAAATCCGGGAAGGCCGAGGCCCCCGGCCAGGCCTTCCCGACGTAGACTCCGCCGCCGGCTTTCTGGCAGAAGACGTTCTTTTCCAGGCCGTCGCGATAGACCGCATAGTCTTCGGTGGAGACGCCGGGATCGTTGAAGAGGACTGTGCGAATTCCGAGGCGTTGCAGGGCCTGGTGCATGCCCTTCGGATCGGGAAAACGTTTTTCATTCCAGGTGAAGACCCGGTAACGTTCCATATAGTGAATGTCGATGTGGATCGCGTCGCAGGGCACGTCGTGGTGGCGAAAGTCCCGGGCCAGCTGCAGTACGCGTTCGGCCGTGCGATAGGACCATCGCGATTGATGGAATCCCAGGGACCAGACCGGCGGAACGTAGGCGCGACCGCAGAGCTCCGTGAAACGTTCCAGAATTTCGGCCGGGGTGCCGGTGAAGATCAGCAGGTCGATCGCCACCGGTTCTGCGCCGCTGTCGGGCACGATGCGAATGCCGTCCTGGCGCGCGTCGTCTCCCGGCGTTGCGTTCTTGTGTTTCTGAGAGTGGCCGGGCGTCGCCACGTCGGCCGGCAGGCTGGAGTTCCAGAGCACGCCGACGTAGCCCGATGCGCGCTTGAGAATAAAAAAGGGAACGCTGCTATAAGACGCGCGGGGGATCGTATAAAAAAGCGTATCGTAGTTGATCAGGCGAAAATTCGCATCGTTGCGGTCGGGGGCTCCGTTGGCCGCGCCGAAGCCGTAGATGCGATCGTCGCCGTCCGTCCGAATTTGAATTTCAGCCGGTCCGAATTTTCCGGTCTGTAATTCGCCCCGCAGGATTTCGCCTTTCGCTTCGAGCAGCGTGAAGTTGCCCGTCGGCGGATCGTATAATAATTTCAGCCCTTTGCGTTTGCACTGGATCATGCCCTGCGCGTCGCGGTGGGCGGGCATGCGTTCGAAGCGGGCAGCGGGATCCGGCAGAGGCGATTCAGGGAATTGCTCGATGTCTCCGGGGTGGATACACACCCGGCATACGTTCCCGGCGTAGACGCCGGCCAGCACGGAAATCGCCTGCATTGGCGCTCATGCTGCGGATCGCCTCCAGATTCGCAACAACTATGCGAAATCATGTTGCGTGTTTTCGGCGGCGGGCTATACCGCCCCATGCAAAACCAGAAACGGCTGGTGGTCATCCCCGCGCACAACGAAGAAGAAACGATTTACGAAGTCGTAACCAGGGCGCTGCAGTACGCCGACGTTTCCGTAACCGACGATGGCAGCCGCGATCAGACTCCGCAAATTCTCGAAGAGATTGCAAAAGAAGTCAAGGCCGGCAAGCACGCCAATCAGCTGAATATCATTACTCACGAGAAGGCGACGCATATCCCCCGGGGTCTGCAGGACGGTATCCGCTACGGCGTCGAAGCGGGTTACGAGTGGTTCGTTACGATGGACACCGGTCTTTCGCACGACCCGGACGCTCTGCCCCAATTTTTCGATACGGATCCGAAGTTCGGCGTCGTGATTGGCAGCCGCAACAAGCCGGAGAACGTACCCTTGTATCGCCGGGTCGTCAGCTGGAGCGCGGCGCGCGTCGTAAACTACGCGCTGGCGAAGTCTTATTTTAATTTTTTCGGCCCCGGCCTGAACGATTGCACCAGCGGCTTCCGCCGTTATTCCCGGGCGGCGGCCGAGTTGATCGCCAGTCATGAGTTGAAGTCGAAGGCTTTCGATTTTCACATGGAAGCCCTGGCGCTGTGCTATCGCGCGGGATTGGAAGTTACCGAGATTCCGATTCATTATATCTTTTCGAATTCTTCGTTTAACAGCAACGTTCTCAAGCAGGGCATGCGCTTCGGACTGCACTTGATTACGACGAAGGGGTGAGTCGCGGACGCAGGGGCAGGCTTTTGATGTTTCCGAAGCTTTTGGAGAATCTGAATAGTTTCGCGAGTCGCCTGGCGAAGGCGTCTTTGATTCAGCGATGCGCGAGCCGCCGCGGCGTCGTTACGCTCTTTCTGCTCTTTTATACGATCTGCACGCTGGGGATTCTCGCGCGCTATGAATTCAATCCTTCGGCGCTCGTTCGCTTCGGTCACTACTACGTCGAACAGAATCAAGACATTACGCCTGAGGGCGCGATTCGGCTGACGGGCAACGAAGCCCACGGCGGCAACGGCTACGACGGCCAGATCTTTTATTATTACGCGCGCACCCTCTTTCAACCGGACGTGTGGCCCGCCGGATTTTCTCTGGCCTATCGCGCCCCTCGCGCCGGTTATCCGCTGCTGGCGGCGCCCTTCGCGGTCCTCGGCGACTGGGGCGTCGTCTTTGGCCTGTACTTCGCGCAGATCGCTTTGATGCTCGCGTCGCTGGTTTGCATTCACGCGCTCTTGCCGGTGGATCGCAAATGGGCCGCCATCTTTTACGCGCTCTCGCCGTTTGCCTTTATGGCGTTTTCGCTGCTCGTAAGCGACAGCATTATGATCGGCCTGGCTTTCGTCGGGTACTATTTCTATCTACGATCGGATCCGGAGCGACACTCGTCAGAGCCCGGCGTCGTTGCGAGCTTTGCACAGCCGGGTGCGCGAGCCGCGGCGCTGGTCTTCGCGGGCCTTTGCTTTTCTATGGCGATCTTTGCGAAAGAGTCGGCGCTCTTTTTTCTGTTTCCGTTGGGACTGCACGCGCTCTGGCGACGACGCATCGGTCGCGCCGCGTTCATGATTGCGATCCTCGCGCCGGTCTTCGCCTGGCAGCTGTACCTGCGCGAAGCCCACGGGATGGTGCCGGCGGAAGTGCTGTCGATCTTTCTGGCGCCCCTCGACGGCGTATTTGGTGTCGCGCGTGAAACCCTGCGACTGCTCGGCGCTTTCATCGAGCAGCCGGGCGGGGCGGCCCTCGTCGCCCTGATCAAACACGGGGCGAAGATCTTATTGGTCGCCGTGCTTGCGGCGGGTATCGCGCTGCCCTTTACGGGGGCGTGGCGCAAGCAGTCTTTCGTGCCGCTGCGTCTGGGGATTTTGTTGACAGCGCTGCATATTATTATCGCCGACTGGTTTTATTTCTGGGGCATCTTCGACAATGTCGGCCGGATGTTTACGATGTTCGTGCCGCTGGTCGTACTATTGAAAGGCGAAGACCGGAGCGCGAAGACGGCTCCGTTCTTTTTTTTCGTGGGCGTGCTGAGCGCTTTTATTTTAGTCCGGGCAGTTTTTCTCACGCCCGCCTTCGACTATGACGTATTCACGCCGTACCAGGGGCCGGACTATGAACAGGCCCCGGTCGGTCCCGGCGGGGGTTGAAAATGGAACGCGGCCCGGTTCGTGAATTGCGGAGGGGCACGCGTTTTAAGCTGCGGACACAAAAAAGGCCGCGTTCGATGCTCTCGAACGCGGCCTGATTCATATTTTTTTTGGGCAGAGAAGGATTCGAACCTTCGTAGGCGGTGCCGGCAGATTTACAGTCTGCTCCCTTTAACCACTCGGGCATCTGCCCCCTTAAAAATAAGTCCGTGCTGCCTGTAGGAGTCGAACCCACGACCTGCTGATTACAAATCAGCTGCTCTACCAACTAAGCTAAGGCAGCGGTTCACAGCGTTCCGGAAACGAAATTCGAGCACCCCCTTGCCGTCAAGCAGGAATCGCCAGAAGCGGCGCTTCAGTCGCCGCGACGAAACACGAGCATGCCCGCCTGGATCAGAACTCCGACCCATGCCACGACCATGGTCAGGGTGGCCCACTGGAGCAGAGCCCGCAGTTCCAAACTGGCGATCGATATAAAACCCAGGATGGCCGTCGCGATAAAGCTCAGGGCGATGACCAGAGTTCCGATCTGCGTTCTGATGCCGGACGGAGCGCCCGCATCCCTGTCTTTGCCTGGTGCGAGGAGAAGCAGCGCCGCGCTCGATCCGCCGAGATGGGCGCAGGCGAGAAAGATCGCACCCCACTTCATGCGAGTGAAGATCTTCAGGTTTAAGATCGTTTCGAAAGGAATCTGTTCGGAAATTGTGCCGCCGATCGCCGCCGCCATTTCCGGACCGCCGCCGTAGCGGGTCAGCTTCAGGAGCTGGGTGTTTTCGATTATGTCCCCCGCCAGAATCATGGGCACGAACATCAGGCCGGCCATGAAATAAAACATAGAAGCAAAGAAAGACGGGGAACGCGTCCGCAGCCGATCGCGGAGAAAGCAAATCATGGCCAGGAAGTACAGGCTATAGGCGACCATAAACGGGAAGTCGTACAGATTGAGTGTGTCCATCGCGCCGCGCATGTCGGCTCCGGGATCGGCGGGAGTCAGGACGGCCTGCACTTCGTCGGCGGTTTCGGCCAGCTCGAACCAGAGAATGGCCTGCGTGCTCAGAAAGCCGGGGTTGAGTTCCGGGGCCGGCGCGAAGGGCGGCACGGCGGAGACGCCGACCATGATTCCCGCCAGAACCAGAGTCAGCAGTCCGGTGAGTACGACTCCCTTCGCGGACGCGACCAGGGAGCGGCCGGCGTGGGACGGCTTTTGCGATTCATTCTGCATGGGGCCACGATCCGCGGCCGGGATCGCTGGTGGCCAGTTCTTTTCTGGTTGGCGCTCTGCCGGGCGATGCGAAGATCGGAACGGTATGGCTTCCGAATTCACAGTCGACGCGCAGCGTTTCGCCGGCAACGAAGCGCCGGTGCGGACGCATGTCCATCGCGCCCCGGGCGGTCATATCTTCGAAATCCAGATCAACCGGCCGGAGATGCACAACAGCGTAAACGGAGCGGCGGCGGAACTATTGCTGCAGGCCTGGTCGCGCTTTCGCGACGACGATGCGCTGGTCGTCGCGATTCTGCACGGCGCGGGGGATCGCGCGTTTTGCTCCGGCGCCGATTTGACGGCCCTTGAGGAATTGGTGGATCCCGGCGCGAGTCCCGCCGAAATTGAAGCGGCGGTTCAGAACGGCACCGGGCCCATGGGCGGCTCGCGCATTGTTCAGCGCAAACCGGTGATCACTGTGACCCAGGGTTATACCTATGCCGGCGGCCTGGAACTTTTTTGTCACGGACACATTCGCATTGCCGAAAAACAGGCGCTCTTTTCCGTGGCCTGCAGGCGCTGGGGCGTGCCTCTCGTTGACGGCGGCACGGTCTATTTGCCGCGTTTGCTCGGACAGGCCCAGGCCCTGCCGCTGATTATAACCGGTCAGCGTATTCGGGCGCAGCGGGCCTACGACATCGGGCTGGTCTGGGAGCTGACGGCGAAGGGCCGCGGGCTCGCGCGGGCCTTTCGCGTCGCCGAGCAGCTGTGCGCGCAGCCGCGAGACGCGATGCTCGCGGATTTGACCGCGACGATCGACGGCGCGCATTTGAGCGTGGAAGACGCGCTGCGCCTGGAAGCGCGGAACATCTATCCGGTTGTGAAAAGCGACAGCTTTCGCGAAGGCGTTGCGCGCTTTAATCGCGGGGAGCGCTTCTGGTTTTTATGATGCGATGGTGGGCGGGCCGGCCGCCGGGCAAAAACTCCGCGAAGGTCTGACTGCGGAATGCTTTGCGTGGGACGAGAACCGAACCGAATCGAATTGGAAACTGAAACAGGAATCTTATGACCGAATCAACGAATACACAGCACAGTGCCGGGCAATTCTTTTACCGGGCGATTGCGGCTCTGCGCGCTTTGCCCTCCCGGATACGTCCGGCCCTGGAGAATTTAACGCGATGGTTTCGCAATTATATTGGCGAGCTATCGACTCGTCCCGCGACGCGCTTTCATACGGTGCTCTGGGCGATCTGCATCATGTTCGTGGGATTTTTTACGCTCGTGGGGACGAATCCCTTTCGCTTGCTGATCCCCGACGCCTTCTTTCACCCCCCGGCGACGGACGGCCGCGAAGCCGTTTTGATTTACGGTATCTCGATCGAAAATCAGCGGCCGGTCAAAATTCAGCGCCGCATTCTGCTCGATGGAAAGCCGGAGCAGATTGTGCAACGCATCGCCTATGCGGTCAGTCGGCCTTCGGATCTGCAGGAAGGCCACGGGGGCGCTGGCTACGCCGACCTGGAACCCCTGCCGGCCCTGGGATTGGCCGTTCGCCGGGTCTGGTTTCCGACTGACGGCTCGCATGTTCTGATCGATCTGCGGGAAAAATCCTTGAACGCCGAGCTGGATCGCTTTCTACTCAATCGGACCGACGGTGCCGGGGATCGCACGGCTCTGCTTGACGGATACTTTCGCGCCCTGACCGCTTCGCTGTTTGAACTCATGCCTGAACTGAAACAAATCGACTACCTGCTGGACGGCGAACGCCAGGCCGTGCGCGGAATGCAGTTTCGTCTGGACTATCGTCACGGGCCGTCCTCGGGCAAACCGGCCGCGACCGGCGGCGGTGGATGAATTTCGCACGGCCGCTTTCGCTCCTTCGGGCACTCGGCCGCTCCGGGGTGCGCGGGATTCGCCCGGGCGATATTTTCGCCTTCGCGCTCCTGCTCGCCGCCCTCTTTCCCGTCTCGATTCCTGTTTCGATCTTCGCGGAGCCGCGTACGGCCGGCGAATGGCACACGCTTTCCCAGGGATGGTACGATATCGAGTATCGCTACGGGCCTGACGGAGAGTTTTATTATCACTTCGACGTGTCGTCCCTCGACGGCTATCGCAGCCGGCTGGTTGTCTTTCCCGCCGGCGAATCCGAGCCGAAGGATATGGTGCTTTTCGTTCCTGACTATTCGACGCAGTCCTATGAACGCCTGCTGCAAATCGTCGCGGACCTGCGCGGCGAAAAGAAATTTCACGCCGCGCTGTTGATCCCTCGCGGGCACCGCCCCGTCATTCGCAATCAGCTGCACGGAGCTCAGGGCGTTCAGGAGCTTGCGCGCAATAAGGTGAAGGCCGCGGCCATGCTGAATGATTTTCGCGCGGGCCTTTCGGCCTTGAAAGAAACCGCGCCGACGCTGAACGTAAAGATCGGGCGGACCTGCATTGTGGCCGGGGACTACTATTCGAATCTGCTGCTGACCGAAGCGCTGCCGGACGTGGCGTGCATGGTTTTGCTTTCGCCGAATCGGAAATTCTACGACGAAGATCTGGCGCAGATCGCCGCGAAAGAAATTCGTGTGCCGGTGCTGTTTGCCGCGGCGGCGCGCTTTCGCTTTGAATTGACCGGTCTGGTTGCAGGCATGGAGCAGGCGACGCTCTTAATCAGGAGCGGCGCCGGCAACGGCTACGCGATGTTGTATCGTAAGCCGGACCTGGTCGACGAGATTCGCAGCTTCTTGAAAGAGCCGGCCGCGTACGTGAAGGCGCAGCGCGCGCCGCCGGTGATGAACTAAGCGGCGCCGGTGGGAGCGATGGCCGGGAATCCGGCTTTCATCGAACGCGGGCGTAACATGCTGAAACGAAGAAAGTATTTGTTTAATTGGCTTATTATGTCTCCTCGCAGAGGATTAGTGTGAGAGCTTAAGGAAAACGTCGCGTTATGTATAGTACTTCAGAATAACAAAAATGTTATGATTTATGCTTGTACTTAATTCATTTTCTGATATACATGTAACATAATCTATATTTTTTGGAAGCAGAGGCTCATTGCTAATATGGTTGATGTAACAGAAAACTTTGAGAAACCGGATTCTTTGGAATTGTCTTCAGATTTCTCAACTCCTCGCACCGGGGCTGAGTTTCTTGAGTTCATAAAGTTTACGAACGAAGAGATTTCAATCGAAGATGTCACTCCCGTATATTGCCCTAACACGATAGGGTAAGGCGAATGACTAAGGAAAAATTCGATCATTTCTGGGGGATTAGCTTTTATCCCAAGGTAGAGAAGCTCCTCGCCAACTACCCAAACATACGCTTTGACCCAGGGAAAGCCGCCCAAGTTTACGTGCGTTACGAAGCTATCAAGGATCAAATACACGATCTTATGATGAATCCGGACGGACGCATTGATCGCCATAAAGTAGGGTCAGCGCTGATAGCCGCTATACTTGAGGTGCTTCCATTTTCCGGGCCGGAAATAAGTGAAGCTACGACTGAGAAGAACTCCGGATTTGAATATTTACCGAACGAAATCTGGGCGTGGCATTGTGCCTTATCTATTGTCCTTTCATTTTCTATGGAAGAGGCTAAAAGAAACAACGACTCAGCCCGTAGAGCCCTTGTTAAGAAGGGATTTGCTTTTCCACCGTGCAGTCATGGTGCCTATGAGGTTCATGTCCTTCGATCGTTAAATCGAAGTAGAGTAGTTGGAGCCTTCGATATTTTTAGCTTTTCGCAGATATTGTTTTGGGTTGAAATATATTCTGTAATGTTCCGGCAATCTACCCTGCTAAAACACCCGCCGATTTAGCCATGGAGGTGCGCAGAGTATAATTCATTCTGCATACCTTGTCAGGGAGTGAAGCCTAAACCAGCGCCGCTGCCCGCTCGTTGCGCACGCGATTCTTTTCCGTTTTCGTTTTCAAAACCGCCGCTTCATTCTCCAGCATATCGCGCACGGCCGGAGCCGGCGCAGCCGCGCTTTTCGCGGCCAGTTCCTCGTCCAGCATGGCCGCCCATTCGCGAATGTACTTCACCACGTCGTCGCGATAGTTGTGACGCAGGTGGCGTTCGCCGATCGGGAAGCGGCGCAGCACTTTTTGATCGGATAGTTTTTCGAGATGGCGGATATCGTCGGTGGTCATGCCGACGGCGAGCATCGACTCGATGATCGAATCGATGCGATAGCCGCTGGTCGGGCAATAATCAATGACCTGTTCGCTCCAATCGCCGGAGCGTCGCATGGCCTGGGCGTGAATTTCGGCGTGGCTGTACGGCGTAAGCGACTGCGCGAGATGCCCGCAGTTGCAGCTGCCCATGTGACTCCACCGGTAACGTTCGCCGCTTTCAATGCGATCCGCGGTTTCGCCCAGGGCGTGGATGAGTTCGTTCGTCGGAGTTGCCATGAATTAAAAATAGAATCGTCCGGGCCCTTTCGCAAGCATCTTTCCCGATCGTGTGGTGGCGTTCGAGTTTTTTCTGTCTCAAGTCAATACGGGAGTGACGGCGCTTTGTATGCCGCGGCGATCGCCGATCGGCTTGACAGGATTGCCTGTCGAAGCATCATTCGCGTGGTCCACGCCGACATCGGGGCGCGGGCGTAAGAAATCGAGGATGCGTGCAGTGAGTTTTGGCCGAAGCGGAACAGCGTGCACATTCCTTTCTGTTTCCGTGATCGCCTGCATTGCGTTCGCTGCCTGCAATCTGGAAATGGGCTCCAGCCGGGTATTTACAGGCAAAATCTCCGCGGTTCCAGATCCCCATAACCATCCTGAGAATCCTCACTTGCAGACTGATAGTTTGCCGGAGTTGACGGAAATTATGCCGGAGCTGCCCCGGCTGCTGATCTTTGAGGCCGAACCGCCCCGCATAGATTGCGTCGGGTCTTTGAATCGGCAATGCGAGGTGCTACTCAGCGAGAATGCCCGATGGCGGGCGACCATCGCGCAAGAGATAGAACGTTTTCCGGAAGAAACGATTCGCTTTCGCCTCGAAGATCGGACAGGGAATCGAGTTTATAGAATCGAAGGCTTGCCGTTTCCGTCGGCCGATATTTCAGATCCGGTCTTTTACGGGAATCGGTTCTTGATCTTCGATCGCTGGCATAACAACAACTATGCGGTTCATTTCGTGATCGATTTAAGTGCAGCGAAGTTGATTCTCGCGGCTGCCTGCCCGCATCTGCCGTACTTCGAACGAATGCGCGAACTCCAAATGCAAGACCAGCGCAAGAGTCCATAGCCGGCGCTTTCGTTGCGCGCTGTCTACAGCATCAGCAAAATCGTAATATTCGCGAGAGCGTGGGCCAGCGTGCCGTACAGCAGTCCGTCGCTTTGAATTCGCACCTCGGCCAGGACGAAGGCGGCGATGAAATATAAGGCGAACATGCCGGCCGTGATCGGGAAGTGCAAGATCGCGAAGGCTGTCATTGCGATAAAGTGTCCGAAGTAGTGGGGGGCGCGGCCGAAGAACGACGGCACGAGTTCGCGAAAGATGATCTCTTCGAGCAGGGGCGCTCCGAAGGCTCCGGCGATCAGCAGACTCTGGGAAAACCAGTCCAGCCGCAGATGCGAGCCCTGCTCGCGATCGAGGAAATAGAGCGTCCAGAGCAGGACGATGAACGCCAGGACCGCCGTGCCGGTGGCGCGAAAGCTCAGCACCGGACGAAACAGGAGATGCAGCTGGTACGGTCGCAGCAGATACAGCGCGAGCGGCGCGATGACGGCCAGAAAAAGCGGCGTGAGCAGCGTGCTGCGGGTCGCGATCGACATCTGCGGCACCTGGATCATGTGCATGACGATCAGCGCCGCGGCGACGATGCCGAAGCCCAGGCTCAGCAGCATGGGCAGGGGGCCGTGTTTGTCGCTGAGATAGCGCCGCAGGCTGCGGTCGACGGCCAGGCGCTCCGCTTTCGGCCGGGACTCATAATTTTCGGCGAAGGCCTTGTGGGCCGCATCCAGTTCCTCGGGTTCCAGCCACTCGGCGGCCTTTTGTCGCCCGGCCGGTCCGATCAATTTGTAGAGCAGTCCCGCGCGACCGCGCTGGATATCTCTGGAGTTTTGCGGATTTTTTTCGCTTTTTGCGTCTGACTTCATGGAATGCTTTGCCTGCGGCCGGTTCGGAAAAAATCTGGCTCTATTATGAGTTCCGAATCAAACGCAGCACCTCATGTGGCTATTGTCGGCTCAACCGGCGCGGTTGGCGTTGAGCTTTTGCGAGTGCTGGAAAAACGCAATTTCCCGCTGTCGAAGCTGACCCTGCTGTCGAGCCCCCGCTCCGCCGGCAAGAAGCAGGCCTTTCGCGGCGAAGAGTACACTGTGCAGGAACTTAAAGCAGACTCTTTCGATGGGATCGACATCGCGCTCTTTAGCGCCGGCGGAAGCATTAGCAAGAAATTCGGTCCCATCGCGGCAAAGGCCGGCGCGGTGGTCGTCGACAACAGCTCGGCCTTTCGCATGGATCCGGAAACGCCGCTGGTCGTACCGGAAATCAATCCGGAAGACATCGCCAAACACAAAGGCATTATCGCGAATCCGAACTGTAGCACGATCATTCTCTTGATGGCGGCGTATCCGATTCATAAGATCAACCCGATCAAGAGCATTGTCGTTTCGACGTATCAGGCGGCTTCGGGCGCGGGCGCGGCGGCCATGCAGGAGCTGGAAGATCAGGCGAAGGACTATCTGGCGGGGAAACCCGTGAAACCCGAGATCTTTCCGTTCCCGATCGCTTTTAACGCCTTCAGTCACAACTCGGACCTGGATCTGGAGACCGGTTACAACACCGAAGAGACGAAGATGATCAAGGAGACTCACAAGATTCTCCACAATGATCGCATCTCCGTGGCGCCGACCTGCATTCGCATCGGCACCTTTCGGGCCCACGCCGAGTCCGTGCACCTGGAGCTGGAGAACCCGGCGGATCTGGACGCCATTCGCAAGGCTTTGAACGAAATGCCGGGCGTGAAGCTCGTCGACGATCGCGAGAAAAACTATTTCCCGATGCCGATGGAGTCCACCGGCGAAGACGACGTGCTGGTCGGTCGCCTGCGGTATTCAGCGGGCTCGACTGATCGTCGGCGCATTGATCTGTTTTGCTGCGGCGATCAGATCCTGAAGGGCGCCGCTTTGAACGCAGTGCAGATCGCCGAGCAGATTTGATCTTTTCGGCATAGTTGCGTTTGTTTAAGGCTTTCGTTGGTACTTCTACTGATCGTTTCGAGTGCACCTCAACACGATAGCTTTTCGCAATATGCAGGCAGTTGCGCCACTATATGGTCGATCTGCCTGAAAACTGTACGATCGATCGATTTGCCAATCACCCGAATCGCTTCCTGAGGTCCGTACGCGGCCTGGAATGATATTTGCTACGTAACGAGGATAAGTTCGTAGAACGAGTCGGACGCCTCCGCGTTCGGGCGTCAGGAAGGTTAACCCGGTGAAATTATTGATCGTGGATGACTCAAGTATCATCCGCAAAGCTATCAGCAAGTACCTCAAGGAGTACGGCGTGGAACTGGTTGGCGAAGCCGGCGACGGCGTCCAGGCTCTCGAACAAATGCGGGTTCACAAACCCGATCTCGTTACGCTCGACATTACCATGCCCGAAATGGACGGCTTAACCTGTCTTGATGAGATGTTAAAGATCGATCCCGCCATTAAAGTGATCGTCATTAGCGCTCTCAGCGATCAGGCGACGGCCCTCAAGGCTCTGAAAGCCGGAGCGAAGGGTTTTCTCGGCAAGCCGTTTACAGAAGATAAAATCAAAGAAGCCTTCGATCGAGTTTTGAAGGGCGGGTCTTAAGGGGATATTGATGCAAGAGCGGGATGTGCAGGTCTTCGTCGAAGGCACTCAGAATTATTTTCAAGAAGTTTCAGGCGTCACGCCGGAAATCGGTCTGCCCTATTTGAAGGGCGAAGAAGAAGCAATTCTCGACTATACCGGCGCGATCGGGATTTCGGGCGAACGCAAGGGCTGCGTTTATTTTACGACCAATCGCGAAATGCTCGCAGGCATCGTCCAGGCGGTGGTCGGCTCGGAAGAAGAAGTTACCGAAGAGAGTCTGCGCGACATGGTCGGCGAAATCGCGAATACGATTTCCGGCAACGCTCGCCGTAGTTTTGGCAGCAATTTTATGATTTCGGTGCCGATTGTCATTGTAGGCAGTCCGGTGATCGACTTGCCGATGGGCATTCCCACCTATGTTATCCCGCTGACCTGGCAGGGACACAAGTCCTATATCGTCGCCGGAATCGAATAGATGAACGATCACACATTGATGGACGTCCTGTGGGTGCTGGTCGCCTCGGGACTCGTATTCGTAATGCAGGCGGGCTTCGCTCTGCTGGAGTCGGGGTTTACCCGCTCGAAGAACAGCATCAATGTGGCGATGAAAAACATGACCGACCTCGGTCTGTCGGTCATCCTGTACTGGGTCAGCGGTTTCGGCATCATGTTCGGCGTGAGCTACCAGGGCTGGTTCGGCACCAGCGGCTTCTTATTCGAAACCGGCGCCGACGTCTGGCAGACGACCTTCTTTTTATTCCAGGCCATGTTTTGCGCGACCGCCGCGACGATCGTGTCCGGCGCTTCCGCCGAGCGTATGCGCTACGGCAGCTATCTTTTCGTAACCCTGATCACTTCCGGCGTCGTCTATCCGGTGCTCGGCCACTGGATCTGGAACGAGGGCGGCTGGCTGAACGAGATGGGCTTCGTCGACTTCGCCGGCAGCACGGTCGTGCACAGCGTGGGCGGCTGGGTCGGTCTGGCCGCCATTCTGCAGATGGGCGCGCGGGGCGGCCGCTTCCGCGATGACGGCTCGGTCATGGATATCAGCGGCAGCAATATTCCCATGGCGATTCTGGGAGCGCTGCTGCTCTGGTTCGGCTGGTTCGGCTTTAACGGCGGCAGCACCCTGGCCATGGATCTGAGCGTGGCGAAGATTATCGCCAATACGGTGCTGGCGGGCGCGGCCGGAGCGATGAGCGCGCTGGCCATCGGCTGGCCGCTCAAACGCGTGGCCGAAGTCGGTCTGGTGATCAACGGCAGTCTGGCGGGCCTGGTCGCGATTACCGCGGGCTGTCACGCGGTCAGCTCGGGTGGAGCCGTATTTATCGGCGCGGTCGGCGGCGTGATCATGTTCGGCGTCGAAGAGCTATTCGAAAAACTGAAAATAGACGACGCGGTCGGCGCCTTCCCGGTGCATACGGCCGCCGGCATCTGGGGCACCCTGGCCGTGGCCTTGCTCGGCGATCCCGCAACCCTCGGCACGGGCCTGGGTTTCTGGGCTCAGCTTCAGGCGCAGGCGACGGGCGTGCTGGTGACTTTCGCCTGGGCCTTCGGCGTCGGTTATATTCTGCTCTGGATCATCAATCGCATGATTCCTCTGCGGGTCACTGCCGAAGACGAAAAGATGGGTCTGAACGTGGCCGAGCACGGCGCGTCGACCGAACTGATGGACTTGTTCCAGGCGATGGAAACTCAGGCGGAGACGGGCGATCTCAGCGTGCGGGTGCCGGTCGAACCCTTTACCGAAGTCGGGCAGATCGCATCGCGCTACAATTCGGTGATGGGCAATTTGGAGTCCACGCTCAAAGAACGCGACGCGATCTTCGAGAACGTCGACGAAGGTTTATTTTTATTGGACCCCGATTTGCAATTCGGGGCGCAGTACTCCGCCGCGCTGCCGCGTATATTTTTACGCGAAGATTTAGAAGGCCGGCGTTTTATCGATTTGTTTCGCCAGTCCTGTTCGGAAGAAATCGTGCAGGCGATCAAGGATTACCTGGATTTGATGCTCCAGGCCGATATGGACCTGGCCTGGGTCGCGGATCTGAATCCTCTGAACGAGATGGAGATTCACATCGACGATACGGTCAAAGGCGCGACGACGCGGATTCTCAGCTGTAAGTTCAGCCGGATCTACGATCAGGGACGCATTACCCATTTGATGGGCGCGCTCAAAGACGTTACCGAGCAGGTGATGCTCGCTCGCGAGCTGCGCGAAAGCAAAGAAACTTCGCGCCAGCAGATGGAGCGACTGTTCAGCGTGCTGCACGTGGAGCCGGCGGCGCTGGCGGAGTTCATCGTCGAGTCGAACGGCGAATTGGAGCGCATCAACGAAATTCTGCGCATCGACGATCCCACGCAAACTCTACAGCAAAAGCTCGAAGCGATCTATCGCGCGATGCACACGATCAAAGGCAACGCCGCGATTCTGGATCTGGGATTCCTGGCCGACCAGGCCCACGCCTTCGAAGAGAAGCTGAATCAGATTCTGAATCAAAGCGAGATCCAGCGCTCCGAGTTTTTTCCGCTGATTTTTATGATCAGCGAGTTGCGGGCTCTGCTCGACGAATTGGACGGCCTGAGCCAGCGCCTGATCGAGTACAGTCAGGCCGCGGAAGCTTCGCGCGATACGTTCATACGCACGGTTGAAAGTATGATCGAGCGCCTGGGTCCCGAGCTGGGTAAAAGCGTAACTCTCGACGCGCAGCAGTTTGAGGGCGATCGCATTCCCGGCGAACATCGCAAGGCGCTCAAAGACATTCTCGTGCAGCTCGTGCGCAATTCGCTTTCGCACGGCATTGAAAGTCCGGCCGAACGAGAAGCGGCGAATAAACCGGCCGTCGGCACCATCCGACTGATCACCCGCATTCTGGACGATTCCCTGCAGCTGGCGGTCAAAGACGACGGTCGCGGCCTGGCGATCGAGAAACTGCGGGAGATGGCCCTGGAAAGCGGCCGCTGGAGTCCCGAGGAAATCGCCGGCTGGTCTGAAGCGCAAATCGCGAAGCTGATCTATATGCCCGGTCTGTCGACGGCCGAAGAGGTCAGCCATCTATCCGGACGCGGCGTCGGCATGGATATCATCAAGCAGTCGATTCACGATCTCGGCGGAAAGATTCGCACGAGCTTTTCGCCGGGCAAATTCACCGAATTCAGCATTCAAATTCCGCTGCGCTAAAGCGAAATCCAGCCGGGCAGGATCCGCTTGCCTGCAAGCCGGGCTGTTGTTCGGCCAGGGCTAGCTCGTTTTCCGTAGACGTTTGTGCGCGTCGCCTGTAATCTGTCGCGAGTTCCGATTATGGCAGACGAGATTTCAGATTCCTCGCCGCAGGCTCCGCTGAAAGAACGCGGCCAGGCCTATCGATTACTGGCGGTCGACGAAGACCCGGCCTTTTTGGAGCTGCTCGTTGTGGCCACCCAGGAACTGGGCTATGAAATCCATACGATGGCCGATTTCAATACGGCCGCCGAATACATCCAGGCCGAGCATCCCGACGTGCTGCTGCTGGGGATTGAAACCGCGCAGCCGCAGCTGCTGGACATCGTCGATCTGATCAAACGCGATCCGGCGCTGAGAGACACGGCTCTGATGGTCCTGTCCGGCGACGAAACCGAGAAGGTGAAGATTAAAACTCTGTGGCGCGGCGCTGACGAGTATATTCAGAAGCCGCTCAATCTCGCCGAATTCGCCATTCGCCTCAGCAATTTGTGCGAGCTGCGGCGCTACCGGCGGACTCTGGCGGAACAAAACGAAAAGCTGCAAACCGATAAGAAACGCCTGGCCCGTTATTTCAGCGACGATCTGGTCGATCGCATTCTGGAGAACGACCCGGCGGTGCTGGCCGGAGCGAACGTGCGCGCGAGCCTTTTGTTTTTCGATCTGCGCAACTCGACGGGCATCGGCGAAAGCCTGGAGCCGAAGCAGTTCTCTGAGTTTTTAACGAGTGTCTTCACCGACATCATGGATTTGATTTACGGCAACCAGGGTTCGGTCAATAAGATGATGGGCGACGGCATTCTGGCGACCTTCGGCTGCCCCGTTTCGGCCGGCGACGACACCCTGAACTGCGTGCGCTGCGCGCTGTCGATTCGCGACTATCTGGATACGTACAACGAAGTGCGGCCCGATTATATTCGCGATCCGCTGCGGGCGGGCATGGGCATCTCGACCGGCAAAGTTTTCGCCGGCAACGTCGGCTCGGTCCGCCACATTGAATACGCGGTGCTGGGCGATCCGGTCAACGTGGCCAGTCGTCTGGAGCAGCTCACCCGTCGCGTGCCGGTCGATATTTTGATCGACGGCGAAACGCGGGACTGGATGGGTCAGCGCGCGGCCGTGCGTCGCGTGCGAGCGAATCGCCTGCGAGGCAAAACCCAGGCGACGAGAATTTACGCCCTCGATCGAATGGTGAACGACGAACCGCGCATTGGTCCGGCCCATGGTCCGAACCCGGAATAAAACGGAGGCCGAAGAAATAATGAAACGAGTGCTGGTACCGCTGGCGGCGGGCTTTGAAGAAATGGAAGGCATCATCATCATCGACGTGCTGCGTCGGGCGGGTGCGGACGTCGTCGTGGCGGGGCTTGCGCCGGGGCCGATTCTGGCGAGTCGCGGCACGCGGCATCTCTCGGACGTGCAGCTGTACGAAGTGGCCGCTCAGGATTTCGACATGGTCGTCCTGCCCGGCGGAGCGGATGGCGCCCGGACTTTAGCGGCCGATCCGATCCTCGCCGACGTCCTGCGCCGACATCATTCTCGCGACGCTTATATCGGAGCGATCTGCGCGGCGCCGAACGTGCTGCGCAACCTGGAGATTCTGGCGGGGGAAGATCGCTTTACTTTGCATCCGGCGACTTTGAATTCCGGGGCGGGCGGGAAGTACGTCGACGATCAGCGCATTGTGCGGACGAGAAATATCATCACCAGCATCGGACCGGGCAGCGCCTTTGAATTCGCGCTGGAGCTGGTGGCGGATCTGTTCGGCGAAGCGAAACGCAGGGAAGTCGCCGGGCCGATGTTTTTGCCGGGGGGGTGAGTTCGAATCGACTCGGGCTCAAATCAAGAGGGACCCGGGGCTTTGCCTTTCAGGCGGCCTTTCATCAGCACCGAAATTTCGTCGATGTCGGCGTCGAGATGATCGACCCGGGGCAGCTGCACGTCTTCGGCCTTCAGGTCATAGATCTTACCGGTGTCGGTATCGATGAAGTGGTGGTGCGCGCTGATATTGGAGTCGTAATAAATGCGATCCGGTGAAATGACCAGCTCGCGGATGACCTCTTTTTCGACGAAGAGGCGCAGGGTATTGTAGACTGTGGCCTGGCTGACCTGCTCGTACTCGCGGTTGAGCTGCTGTAAGATTTCGTCGGCCGCCAGGTGCTGCGGTTTCGCCAGCAAGAAGTGCGCGATTTCAATGCGCTGGGTGGTGGGATTCACGCCCTGGGCTTTCAGAATTTCCGCGATTTCGCGTTTGTTCTTTCCGTAGATTCCTCTGTGCATTGCGGTCGACTCTCAGATAGGATCTACTCCAGCCACGAATATAGAATCATTCTATATTTAGCCGAAGTCCAGTCTTACACAGTGTAGAATACAAAAGATCGCCACTTTTTCCATCCTTTTTGAGACTCGGACGCAGTTTTTTGGCGTTTTTGGCGACTATTCCTCAGCGGATTCGGCGAGTTCGAGCCAGGAGCCCAAACCGGTCCGGGAAAGCAGGCTGCGGAGTTCGGGTTCCAGATTCAGGAGCCGAATTTCGCAGGTTTTGCGGTGGCGATCCATCAGGAACATCATGGCGGCGAGCACCATCGAGGTGATCATTTTTACGCCCCGAAACTGAATACGGATGCGGCGGATTTCGGGGCGGTTGGAAAAATCCAGTTCGCGTCGGTCGGCCTCGGTGGTCGCCGGGGCGTCCATCTGGATATAGGCGGTATCGTCTTCGGTTATAATCAGCATGGCTTCGGGGGTGGCAGTTCTCAACGGTCGCGGAGCGGTCCTGATTGACACGCCTTCTGGAGCAGCCTTTCTGGGCGTATGCTCTTTAATTCGGCGGTCTTCTTACTGCTGTTTCTGGTCTTCTATTTGCTGTACTGGCCGCTACCGGTCAGAGGCAAACAAGTTCTGATCATACTGACAAGCTTTATTTTTTATGGCTGGTATAGCCCGCTCTTTCTGCTTGTTTTCCTCGCGCTGATCGGCGTTAACTTTTATCTAAGTTCGATTTTGCAGAAACGCAAATCGCGCGGGCTGCTGGCCCTCGGTCTCGCGATCGATCTGGGCAACCTGATCTTCTTTAAGTACTTTTATTTCTTCGTCGAAAGTTTCGGCATGATGATCGGCGACGCCTATCTGGCGGACCTGCGCCAGAATTGGATTCGCGACTACGATTTTGAAATCGAACTGCCGATCGCGATCAGCTTCTACACTTTTCAGATTGTCGCCTACCTGGTGGACGCCTATCGCGGCGACATCGAGGAGCAGACCTCTTTTCGTAAATATACGATCTTCATTCTATTTTTCCCACAATTTATTGCCGGGCCGATTATGCGCTCCGCGGATTTTATTCCGCAGATCGACAATCCACAACCTTCCCGTGATCGTATGTTAAACGGGTCGCTGCTGATTCTGCAGGGCATTATAAAGAAGGTCCTGATTGCCGACCGTATCGGTGTGATTATCAATCCCGTGTGGCAGAACCCGGAGCAGTACGACGCGACGGTTCTGATTCTGGCGCCGATCGCCTTCGTATGTCAGGTCTACTGCGATTTTTCTGGATATACCGATATGGCGCGCGGTATGGCGAAGACGATCGGCTATGAGATTCCCGAGAACTTTCTGGGGCCTTTCTTCGCGGTCTCGATGCGCGATCTCTGGCGTCGCTGGCACGTGACTCTCACGACCTGGCTGCGGGATTATATTTTTATTCCGCTGGGCGGCAGTCGCGTCGGTCCCGCGCGGATCTATCTGAATATTTTGATTACCATGGCTCTGGGGGGGCTCTGGCACGGGGCTACCTGGAGTATGTTCACCTGGGGTCTGTCCCTGGGGATTGTGCTGGCATGGGAACAGTTCACTGTACGCGCCGGCTGGCGATTGCTGCCGGAAGACGCCGGCTGGGCCCAGAGCCTGCGACGATTGCGCACCTTCTTTCTCTTCGCGTACCTGGCTGTGTTTTTCGCGGCCCCCAGCTTCGGCAAGGCGATGGACTACTTCGCGGGCATACTGGAATTCCAGCGCGCGAATCCCGTGAGTTCGTTCGAAGGCGCCGTCGGTCTGATTATCCTCGCGCTGATCTTTAACGCGCTTCAGTACTGGACGCAGCCCCGCGCATGGCTCAACGCCCGGCCCCGACTGCGCTACGCGCTGATTTTCGTGGGTACTTTTGTGGTGGGTTATCTCGTGAGTATCTTCGGCGATGTGAGCGGGCAGTTCATTTATTTTCAGTTTTAGATCCAGGGTCTCGAATCAACACAAAGCCGCAAACCCCGCGCGCGGAAAAATCGCGGCGGGGTTCGCACGGTTTCGCACGATTCGAAACGGTGCGCCGCCGATCGCGGCGGAATCTTGGAGCGCCCGCCGCTGCATTCGCACGCGCCAAACTCCTCCGCCCCCACCCCCCTCGAATCTCATGCGAAAGCGAGGTTCTCGGCCCGGTTCGCCGGCATCAATACCCGTCATTATTCTAACCTAACGCTTCAGCTACTCGCGAAGGCCTACCCGCGCGTTTGTCCGGACTGCCGGGTTCCCATGACCACGCCCGTGGCCCGGCGGGAATCTGTTGTGCGATGTGGTGATTGTCACCGGCAGGCTTCACTGACGGCGGGGACGCCGCTGCATCATTTCAAGTTACCGTTGTGGGTGTTTGGTTATCTGTTAAGCGAAGCGATGACAACGTTTCCGCAGATGATTTCGGCGGCGCAGATTCGGCGAAGGCTTGGAGTTTCTAAGTCTACTTCGCTTTTGCTAAAACGGCGGTTGCAGTTGTTTCTCACGGATCTCGTTCCGGTGATTAAAGAGCGGATGGCCGGCGATCTCCAAAAGGAGTTCGCCGGCCTTGTTTTGCCGGCGAATAGCGACGTTTCGAAAGTGGTTCGCGGCAAGCCGGTTGTTCATATGGATACGCTTGCGTTGTTTTCTGCGACGCAACGTGCGAACGGCGGACGCTCGCGGCACCGACATTCTGGACAAACCGCTTCGATTTACTTAACGGAGAAAGTCGCGGAAGAACGTGGCAAGTTCCAGATTGGAACGTTAGTCCATACGATTGCGATTAAGCAGGGTCCGGTAATTCTCGATTCCGTTCCGGGCGTTGCGCAGAAGAACGTGCAGCCGTTGTTCTCATTTCTTCCGCAACAAACGCCGACGTTCACGGACGACGGATACCCGTGGCTTTCGCGATACAACCGAAATCATCGCGCTGTGAATCACTCGGCGCGTGCGAAAGACAAGAAGCGAAACGTTTGGGCGCGGAACCGTTGGAGCAGGGGCGGTGTTCATAACCAGGTTGCCGAAGGAACGCAGCGGATTGTTAAGGCTTCTTTTCTTGCGGCGTATGGTTATTTCAATCCGAAGTTTTCGCAGTTGTATCTGAACGAATACTCGGCGCTGAAAAGTATTCGGGTCTATGGTTTGGAAAGTTTATTGAAAAGCCCGATTGTGTCGATTGTGGACCCCAAATATAGCGGTTCGCCTGCCGGGGACCTGAAACCGACACCCCCTGACTTCCTCCGCCGGAAAATAGCCGAAAACCAGTATATTCCGCCCACGATTGAGGAGCGCGGCTTTCTGGATAATCAGAACTCCCGGCGGCAGATTCGGGGCAAACTCCGCGATTTGTTTAACGATAATGACTTCTTCGAGGCGAAACAGGCGCACGTAGATTACCTGAACTTCTGGCAGGATGCGCCGCGCTGGAAGCGCCAGCATGAAAGGCAATACGGAGCGATCGCGCGGAAGCTCTGGACCGTTCTCTCGCGGCGCGAATCCGCGCTTCTTTCTAATATAGCGAGCAAGTATGAACTGAGTCACACGCTGCTTGTGAGAATCGCGCGGGAATGGTCGCGGTTGAATATCGCGGAAGTGCAGGAGCTGAAGCGAAGTTCGACGCAAGACGGCAAGCTTCGCGTCTGGGTTCGGCGGAGGATCGATATTCTGCCGGACCTGTTGTATTCGTGGGATATGGAGCGTTACACCGCAGCGGACAAGCCGATTCCGGATACCGTGGCAGAATTACCGAAGCGGGAGCGCGTCGGCGGGTCCGGCATGAGTGCGGCGAAACGTAATCAATTTATTGAGGAGATGATGAGATGAGTAAGGCGAAGGCGAACGCGAAAACGGCGGCGCGAGTGGACGCGACGACGCGTTATAAGTTTCGAGCGGAGGATTTTTGGAAGTTAATTCAGGGGCAGGAGTATAAATGCGCTCTATCCGGCCGGGAACTCACGCCGGAAAATACGGAAGTGGAACTCAAAGACCCCGCGAAGCTCGAAGGAAGGGGTGAGCCCGATAATTTGTATCTGCTGATTCGCCCGCTGGCGCAGATGGCGCGGTATACGGAGGAACGTGAGATTGTCGAGCTGGCGGCGGCGATTATTGAAACGCGGGGTGAGGAGTTTGGTTATGGGCTTAAGAAGACGCGAAGCCGGAAGTGATTTTGCTGATGTGCTGGTGAATTCGATTTGCTACAATTTTCGGAAGCGGTTTGAGAAGCGGATGCGAAAGCCCGTTAAGGATCGTGCGACGACGTGGTCTACGTCGTTGATTCGGAATAGGAATAAGCTCCGTTCGGTGTTGGTGAAGCCCGTGCGCCAGGCTGTGCGAAGCTCTGCCTGGCAGCACTGGATCACGGGGAAGCGGGACCGGCTGACGCAGTTGATGGATCCGTATCATCGGTGGTATCGGAAGGAGTATCGGATTCTTGAGAAGGTTAACGTGATGCGGTTTCAGCAGGAGCCGTTTTGTGCGTGCGGGGCGGCTTGGGCGTATGTGGCTTCACAGCAGCGGGTGAAATTGGTGGAGAGGCGGCTTTCGGGACGGCTGGAAGCGAGGGTTCGTCGGGGGCATTGGGCGGGTTGCCTGGCTCGCGTGCAGGCTGAGTTTTTACGATTGATGGACGGGCCGGTTGAGGAGAGCGGGCCGTGGGATTTTGTGATTCTGGGCGCGGCACGGAAATTGAATTTGCGGTTGGATGTGGTTTCGGAATGGGAGGCGAGGATTGTGGAGAGTGCTCGGCGGTGGCGGCGACCTGTTCCGGTTTTCGGCTTGCTTTGAGAATCAATCGCAGATTACACTGTCTGCGATGTGTGCAAGCCTGACGCCGCGGGAATATTCAGTTCAACGGAAAGCACGAGAGCCGCTGCTCGATTTCATGTGCAAAGCTCTTGAGGCCGCTGGTTGCACAGTAATTTTTTCATCTCCAGCGAACCGGGCACCCTTTAGGATAACATTCGAAACACCTCTTGGAGAGCGAAAAGGCATTATTGCGTACGCTTTTCTCGCAAATCAGACTCCAACTAAGAATCGGCCAACGGATGAACACAGGTTTCAGATCAAATATGGCACTAAGGATGGTAAACTTCATGAACTTTGGCAAGATCCTTATGGGTTGTACACCACACTTCTTATAGGCATCAATCCGGAGAGTGGTTTTTTTGTGGCTGCAGATCCGGTTTTGCACAGCCCTACCAAGTTTTTTATATCGCTCGAGTTTAAAGATGAACACGTACGCCAAATTCTGGAACGAGGTTGGCATGCTTGGGAACGACGTTCCGTGATGAGTGATGAACCAGTTGAAGTGCTTGTAGGTGGAACATCATCTATGTTTCTATCACTTATACAATTTGAATCGGAGGCACTCGGTGAGGCCCCGGGCCATCGTCAGCTGATTGCTGAGCAGTTCGGAAGCGGGGCTATCTGGTCCATGGCTCGGAAATCAAAAGGAAATCTAATCCTGCCCGGCGAAGGTAGAGTGCATGCGCTTGCACGAGAGTTTGAGCTTTCTGAAAAAGAAGTCTTAGACCTTATAGGTGAGGCCCCGCGTCTAAAAATGGCAGTGCGTGGTTGGGTAGCAGAGGAGCACCTTGCACGTAGCTTGCGTCGGATTCCCGGCGTCACGAACTGTAATCGGATGAATATCGAGGGGGGAACCGATGTTGAATTGGATTTCAGAGGACGTCGTTTAACGGTTGAGTGTAAAAATATACTCCGAACAACGCTCGCAGATGGAACTGCCAAGCTCGACTTTCAACGAACTCGAGCTTCTCAAGCTGATCCTTGCTCACGGTATTATAGCCCAGAAGATTTTGATGTGGTTGCTGCTTGCATGCACGCGCTCGAGGAACAATGGATCTTCCGATTTGCCGAAACTTCGAAGTTGGACGCACATAAAAAATGTTTGGGAAAGCTGGCCAATAATGTGCGAATCGACGATCGATGGAGTGACGACCCCGTCCGAGTCTTGGCAGCTGTGTAGCCCGTATGGAAAAGCGAAGTATCATTAGTCTATTTAGTGGAGCCGGCGGTCTGGATTATGGCTTTGAAGCGGCGGGCTTTTCCACGGCGGTAGCCTTGGAGCAGGATGCAAGTTGTTGCAGGACGTTGCGCGCGAATACAAAATGGCCAGTCATAGAGAACGACATTATGGCCGTCACGAATCGGGAGATTCTGGACACAAGTGGTCTGAAAGTTGGAGATGCAAGTTTACTCATTGGCGGTCCACCATGCCAACCGTTCTCAAAATCTGGATACTGGGCCAGCGGAGATGCGAAGAGGCTGGATGACCCACGAGCCACTACATTGCATGCATATATGCGCGTTTTGGAGGGGACTTTACCACGGGGCTTCGTATTGGAAAATGTTCCTGGACTTGCATTTAATGGCAAAGACGAAGGCCTTCGATTAGTAATCTCTTTGCTGGATGGCATAAATAGGCGCTGTGGGACAAGCTATTCGATTGCCGTGCGGCAGTTAAACAGTGCGAACTATGGTGTTCCGCAGACCCGCCAAAGAGTGTTTATAATAGGGTTTCGTGAGGGGCAGGAATTCTGTTTCCCGACTCCGACTCATTGGGATCCCGGTGACGAAGATTCAGAGTTAAGTAGCACTGGAATGATTCCTTACCGAACAGCATGGGATGCTTTGGCTGATGTGGAAAATGATGATTTAGAGAGCCTCAAATTGACTGGTAAGTGGGCTGAATTGCTGCCGTCTATCCCAGAAGGAGAGAACTATCAATTTCATACGGATCGGGGTGGAGGCATGCCTCTATTCGGATGGCGTAGGCGTTATTGGACGTTCTTACTCAAGCTTGCTAAGAATCGCCCATCATGGACAATTCAGGCTCAGCCGGGACCATCTACGGGTCCGTTTCATTGGAACAATCGGCGTTTAAGTATGCGTGAACTTTGCCGTCTGCAAACCATTCCCGATACAATTAATGTTCTTGGAGATTTACGCACTGTACAAAGACAAGTGGGAAACGCTGTCCCGTCTCTTATGGCCGAGGTTTTGGCTCGTGCGATTCAGGCGCAGTTATTCGGAGTGCGCAAACGTGGCTCCCCTACTCTCATACCTCCAGACCGCTCCCCTCCCCCTAAACCTGAGAAACCTGCTTCGGTTGGGCGTAAATATCGTGCGCTCTTTGGTGAACACGCCGCGCATCCGGGAACGGGTAAAGGGTATGCGGCCCAAGCAAAGCTTCTTTTGTAATGGAGCACTGAATTTTTGAGATTTCACAGCTGCGTATTATCGATTGAAAGTCTCTGTCCCCCGGTCCGAATTCTGGAGAGCACTGGACTAGTCTTTTCGAGCAGAGAACGCAAAACTCTTTTATCGACTTCCAACTTATGCTCAAACTTTCCCCAGGGTTTTGATTCTCACCTTGAAGAATGCTTAGCAAGACCATCGCCTGCCTTTATGGCTGATTTAAGAGTATTGCTGCTAAGTGCCTATCGGCCAACTCGCATCAAAATAGCGAGCTTGAGAATCCGAACATCGCACAACAGATTCCCGCCGGGCCACGGGCGTGGTCATGGGAACCCGGCAGACCGGACAAACGCACGGGTATGCCTTCGCGAGAAGCTGTAGCGTTAAGTTTGAATAATGACGGGTATTGATGCCGGCGAACCGGGCCGAGAACCTCGCTTTCGCATGAGATTCGAGGGGGGTGGGGGCGGAAGGAGTTGGCGCGTGCGAATGCCGAGGCGGGCGCCGCAAGATTCCGTTTTGAATATCAGCCGATCGCCGCGAATCGAGTGGCTCATCCCCGAAAACTGATACACCAATTCAGGTGACCGAATTATGGAGGTCACAGTGAAGAAGAACAAGTATCCACCGGAATTTCGGGAGGAGGCCGTGAAGGCGGCGCTCTCGGGGGAACGCAGTCTGAAGGAAGT
>JANSYA010000019.1 GCA_024742665.1 bacterium | reverse complement strand
TTTACAGGCGAGACCGCGCGCAACTTATGGCGTTACGCTTCTTTATAATACCGATCGTGGTATCCCTCCGGCACCAGAACCTGAGTTCTTTGAGTTTGGATCTTTCCTCTCCCTCTTTATTCGCTGTTCTTTTACCTGTTCCCAATATCGTCCTTAAATGACGAAGCGAATCAATCCTTTGGAAAAATTAATATGAAACTATATGTAGGAAACCTGACTTTCGATATGGAGCAGGAAGCAATGGCGGACTTATTTCGCGCGCATGGAGAAGTTTCTTCTGCAAATATCATCACGGACCGCGATACCGGCCGTTCTCGCGGCTTCGGCTTTATCGAAATGCCGAACAAAAAAGAAGCGATCGCGGCGATGAGCGCTCTGGCTGAAACGGAAATCAACGGAAGAAACCTCGTTGTGAACGAGGCCAAACAAAAATCCAATCAACGTTAATTCACAAGACAGCGGGCATCTGGCCCGCTGTCTTGAAATTTCGCGGGCGTAATCCCACCGATTCATGCGCTCTATCGCATCCACCCTCCCACTGCATGTATTCGCGTTTCCTTTAGAACAATCTCACCAGTCACGAACTTACTGCGGAAATATAAAATATTTTACGCGTTACCGGGCGTTATCGAATCGTTGACGGGCCTCCTCGCTATCGTCGGCCGCGCTCTGAACGGACTGCTTCTTCGCTGTCGCCTTGCGGGCTCGTATTGTCTCGCTGCGCATTCGTCAGGCCCGAAAGAAAGGCGCCGCGTTCGGATTCAAATCGCCGCGATCTTTCTTGCAAATGCTTAAGATGGACTGAGTTTCTCGTAACCGGACGAAGATAACGATTCAGAGACGAGTCCGCCCGCCGGGGATTTACGGTAGGTTTGCGGTATTTTTACGGTAGTTTTACGGTTGCAAACTTCACCGCGAAGGCCGATATTCTAATATATCTATGCGACGGCCCATCCTGAAACTCATCTGTGTTTTCGCGATCTGTTCGCAGCCCATGTGCCTGCCGGACTTTCCGGAAGACAATGGCAACTGGGCACTTGCCCTGTTGCTGACTGCAGCCGCGAATCTGGTTCCATTCGAAGGCGCGCGCATCAGCAGAACGACGGCTCAATCGCTCCCCAACAACGGGTTTCAGACCATCCAGTTTGAAACGGAAGACTTTGACACGGCCAACCTGCACAATCCAGCCCTGCCTGACCGCATTACAACCGCAAGCAGCGGCTTTTATTTTCTGAGCGGGGCTGTGGAATTTCAAACCAATAACATGAACCGACGGATCGCGCAACTCCAGGGTACTTCCGATCTCCTGCAAAATTTCAGCAACGGCATAAACGGCAGACCTCCGGCCAATCATCTGAGTGTAATTCAAGAATTCCCGGCTGGAACGAACCTCAGTTTGCATGCGTTTCAGAATTCCGGGGTGCCTTTAAATACAATAACCGAACCAACGACAAATCTTTCGATCGCGTATCTGGATCGCGCCGTGGCCTCCGCGGCGATCGCCACCAAAAGCGTCCCTCAGGTTATCCCGCACGCCACTTTTACGATTGTGAATTTTGAAGGCGAAGAATCCGATACCGGCGATTATTTTAATCTCGCGCAACCCGATCGTTTTGTGATCCCCGAGACGGGTGTGTATTTAATCAGCGCGAATTTCGCGTTTCCGGACACGATCAGCCCCGCGGGCGGCGTGGAACTTTTATTAAACGGTTCGACTGTGATCGCGCGGGATGTACGCACCCGCCCACCCGGTATCGGACCATCCCAGAGTGTGAGCACGGTCTACCGGCTCAACGCTGGAGACTTTGTGTCCACCCGGGTCCTTCAAACGAGCGGCGGCGGGCTGAACCTGAATATCGATACCAGAATGTCCATCGCTCGCCTGGACTCCTCCACGTCATCCGCGCGCAAGCTGCTCATTCGCGCGCTCCCC
This sequence comes from bacterium, assembly GCA_024742665.1. GTDB lineage: Bacteria > Spirochaetota > Leptospiria > Leptospirales > Leptonemataceae > JANSYA01. The sequence continues at coordinate 27,224 of JANSYA010000019.1, read as the reverse complement.
ACGGGCACCCCGGATCTCGTGACGGGATTCAACGCGCAACTTATATTAACCGATATTAAACGCGCCGATTCCGCCTATTCCACTACCGATCCGACTCTCACGACAGTCCTTGAAACCGGGCTGTATCTGATCATCGCAAACGCGCAGCTGAGCGCGGACGGAGGCGGCAGCCGGCGAATCACCTTAAAACGAAACGGTGTGAATGTACAGCGAACGACGAAAGTCGGCCTTCCCATGGCTCTGGCGACCTTGAATCTGATCAGCCTTCGACAACTGAATGCCGGAGATGCGGTTTCGCTTGAGGTGAATCAGGACTCGGGATGTCCACTGACCTGGACGCCGGAGCGTACGTTTCTGCAAATGGTTAAGATGGACTGAACCAGCGCCCGACCTTCGCCTACATCTCAATGGTGCTGCCCTGCGACCTGAACCGCATCGCGCCCGGTCGTAATTTTCGTTTCGTACAACCGAAGCAGGCCAGCAGGCCTGCGCGCCGCGTCATCGCCGCGCTTTCGCGGGCGATCATTGTCGCCGAAGCGCAAATCAAAAGCAGTATGTTACATGCGGCTCGCTTCGCTTTAGCACAAAACAAAGCTCTGGCCTGCTTCGTTCCGGCCGGAAAACCGGCCAGCCCGGGCTGCGAATACCTGTTGCAAGCCCGCGGCGCAACTCCGCTGCGAAACCCGCGCGAACTCAAATAATTTTTGCAAACGCTCTTCTGCGAGTCGCGGCAGCTGTGAAATTTTCAGCGCAGGGGAGCGGAGGGGTTGGCGCGTGCGATTGCAACGGCCAGCGCTGTAAGAGTTCTTTATGATCCGCGCCGCGACCGCATCCCACGCACAGCATCCACCAAATCCTCAAGCATCGCCGGATGCTATTCGTAGAGTGGTATCCAGTCTCATAGTCTGAAGTTTTTTCCGGGAATGGAACGAGCCGGACCGTGCAGTTCAGGCCCGCCCACACTGCCTGCGAAACGAGCGGGCTCCAAAGCGTAGCTTTAGGTTCTCATTTCTCCGATGTTTCCTGCGAAGACGCCACGGGGCCGAAGAGGACACCATTGAATCAAACCGATTTGGCCAATCGTAAATCGAGGTCCGTAAGAGATATTAAAACCGGGCCAATAATTCAAAGTATACATTTTATTTTCTTACGAAATATTCCAAAGAATGGCTTGAAGTTTTCAGCGAAATCAATACAAACCAGGACCGATTCAATGGGCTACACCCGCGCCAGAGTGGGTCTACTGGATCAGCCTTAATCAAAATACATCTCTGGCTTGCACTATTTGGCTTCCAGAAATTTTTCCAATTTGGCACCGCACTAAGCTTTCGAAGCGTGGATATTAGAAGGTCCCTAATGAAACCACAGATCATATTACGCGAACCAAGGATTTTCACCAATCACAGGCAGCCGATCTTTGATTGTGTATTCATCGGAGCAGCCGGGCCGGAGAGCGAACCCGGCCTTCGAGTTTATGAAAATGAAGTAGAACTCAAGGTGTCTACGGAACAGATTGCTCCCTTTGCGATTTCGCTGAAAAAGAAACCCGGGCCGCAGGCGCGTTATTATCGACTTATACCTGAGAAACCCCTCAGTACCGGGCAGCATAAGTTTTCGATTCGATGGGAAGACCCATCCGGCGATCTGATTGTGCAGCGCGTCGTCCGCCTGACAATCGATCTGGCGCCGCCCCGGGTTCTTTTCCTATCACCGGCGGAACACTCCACTATTTCGCCCGGAGCGGGCGCTGAGCTGTTGGTCAGTGATCGTCGCGTCTGCGACGCGCTCTTGCGAAGCACCAGGGATCTGTCATCCGTGGGCGCCGCCTTCAGTGAATATCTTTCACATCTGGGGGTGTTTTCGATCGAAGATTTGTTGTGGTTCGATCCGGCGGCCGTCTATTCTCCGAATTTTACGCGTGGTGAGCTGCTCAACTTCGTGACACGAGCCCGCTTAATCGACCGATTTTCCTTTCATCAAAAAAATTCGCGGCCCTGCTGAATACCAACCTGGCTGAGCTGGCTTTCTTAACGGAACAGGCGATTCAAGAACGTGCGGGCGTTAACGCAAAGCAGGCGAGCCTCTTCGCGCGCAACGTGCAACTGCTGCATGCCTGTTTTGATTTGAGCGTTACACGCGAAGTATTCTTGCGCGATCTGATTGATCGGCCGGCCACGCGGGTCGATTCTTTTCAGGCTTTTCTGGATGAAGTCGACGTCACGAAGCATGCGAAGCTCGAAAAGGACCGACTACAGTATCTTCCCGACGACGCGACCCCCGACGGCGAACACGAGCTGCGAGTTGTCGTTTGGGATCGGGCTGGCAATCATCGCACGGTCAATCGTTTCTTCAGGACAGACGCGACCCCGCCCCTGTTGGTGATTCAATCGCCGCTGGACGGAGCACACTATCGGGACGAGGCGATCAAGTTCGCGGTTCGTTATAACGATCCGGTTTCCGGCGTCGATCGCGAGACTGTGCGACTCAAGATCAACGGGCAGGACCGTTCAGCGGAACTTGTCCTGGATCCGGGCGGCGCGCAATGCCAGGTTCCGGCATTAGACGAAAGCGAACATATATTCGTCTTCGAATGCGCTGACCATGCCGGCAATCAGGCTCGCGTAGAAACTAAGATTACGATCGATCGCACGGCTCCGCTGGTGACGCTTGAGTTTCCGGAAGACGGGGCCGTAATCGGGGACGCGATTACCCAGGTCCGCGGCCGAATCCAGGAAGAGAATCTGGAGGCCGCGTGGATCGGTGAGAAGGAACTGTCCATTCAGCCTGACGGTTCCTTCGTCCAGACAATCGCTCTGGAATTCGGTTTGAATAACCTGCAGGTCGTGGCCCGGGACGTAGCGGGCAACGAGCATTCGTCGCCGCTGGTCCGGGTGCAGCGGGCAGACTCGCGGCTGGCCGGTTATGCCGGCGTGGTTCTGGACGCGTATGATGTACCGCTTTCCAACGTGCGAGTGAGCGAAAGTAAATCCGGGGCGATTGCATTTACGGACGCGCGTGGTCGCTTTTTCTTTGATGATTTGCCCGATGGCCAGGTGCTCGTGGATTTTACGCCGCCTGACGTCGAGCTCAATGCCCCGCTCACGATTCCGATTCGCCTGGCATACGGCAGGATTACGCGACGCGAAAACGCGATCAAGCTGCTGCCCGCCGCGAACCCCGATCGCATGCAATCTCAGGCGACGCCGGAAAAAATCGCCCTGACGAATCCGGACGCACCCGGTCTTGAGCTGCGCCACGATCCAGAAACCGAGTTTGAATTTCCAGCAGGCGCTCGTGCTGAGATCTTTATCGATCTGGTAGATAGCGAATCGCTCCCCGTAGATCTGCCGGATTTTATTCCGCCCGGTAAGATCGCGCGACTGGAACCTTCGGGCCTGAAAGTTAAAAACGACGCCACGATAGAGCTCATTCTACCAAATTCTATGGGCGCGGACGCCGGTGATACCATACCGTTGATTACGTACGACGAAGCGCGCGGGCGCTGGTACACAGGCGCTATGGCCAGGGTCTCCGAGGACGGCGAAACGATCGAAACTCTGCCGGCCATGGGCCTGCGCCATTTTTCGCTGGCCGCCGCGGCGCCCATCGGTGCGCATTTTGATTTGCTCGACGAAAGCGCGAACGATCCAGGCATCGGCACGCATCACGGGGGACTGAGAACGACGCTGAGTTTGCCGGGCTTTCGCGATCATGGAGCGAATCATAATCCGACCCTGGTCTACGACAGCCTGACTGCCGCGCCCCGGGCGCGCGTCTCGGCGGTCTTTCGCGGCCTGCGCGAAATTCACGAAGTGCGGCCAGTAACTGATCGTCTGGCTGTCGATGTCGAACAGAGCGGCCAGCGGATTCTGCCGCGCTATACTTACGAAGTTTATCAGCGCTATCAGAGAGTATATGATTCCGCTTATCCGAACTACAGCTATTCGTATCGACCAATCAACGAATTTTTATATGACGAACGGGTCGAACTACCGCCGATCTACGTGCCGGAAGGCGGTGATAATTTCGCCTTGCCGGCGCCGGAGACGATTTATTTTCGAGAGCTGGAATCACGGCCCATATCCGATTGGACTCTTGTGCAGAGCGCGAACTTCTACGAAATAAAAATTCGCAATAAAGTCGAACGGCATTCGGGACTCTGGCCAGAAAGTATCACTGCGCGGTGCTGGTTTTCGGATCAGGACAGCGGCGAATTTACGATCGAAGGCCCTCTCGAAAAGATCGGACCCGAGCCGAAGCCTGGAGAAGAAGATGCCCGCGAGTCTTTTCCCCGGCTCCAACCGGATACGCAGATCGTTTATTCGATGACGCCCCGGGGACCGGCCGGGGCCTACTATCCAACCGGCCTCTATAATTTTTTTGCGAAGTACCGCGTGAACGGACGCGACTACAACATGACCCGGGCGGCCGTGATCGCCGAAGAGTTCAGCGTAGATACCGGCTGGATCAAATCGATCTACGAAAATCTGGCGGCGAAAGCCGGAATCACACCTTTCTATAATAATCCGGGGCATCACAGCTATAACAGCGCCACGCTTGTCGGACATATTCGCCCGCTGCTGTATGCGCTCGGCGAAAGTGAACGGCAGGACATGGCCGGTTTGTTGGACGTCATAGAAAAAGGCCACGAGCTGTACTGGTCTGGACCCGATTACGAATCGCGTATAGATTACGGCGATCCGCTCAACCTCTTGCTGAAAAGCCAGGGCGGTACGGCCATCGTGCATAATCTGGTCAACAGTCCATTCGGTCGCGGCTGGCGTTTGCGCGAAGTCCAGTCAATCCATCCCGTTGGGCGCGGCAGGGTGCTGTTGGTAGATGAAAGCGGGCCGCGGGTTTTCACCACGGCGGATCGGATCGAAAGAATCGCCGCAGGCCTGTACGGACCCCTGGCCCGCAAACAGAGCGGCGGCGCCTTGATGGCGGCCGTAACTTTGCCTGCCGGTGATTGGATCCCCGACATCGACCGGATCACGAGCCACGCCGACGCGGTCGGCAATACCATTCTCACAATATTGAAGTCGCCCGCCTTTGCCAATGCGCATCCCACGGATCAGGATTTCGTAGAGCGGATGTTTCTGGCTTTAATCGGCCGAGAAGCGACGGCGGACGAAGAGTCGTACTGGGTAGATCAAAAGAGCAGCAGTCACATCCATAAATTTATCGGGGACTTCCTGGAAAGTGACGAATTCCGACAGGCCTTCGCCGGTGAAATGATTCGCCTGTTACTCGACCGCGAAGCCCTGCCAGAGGAAAGGCTTCAGCTCGCGCAGCTGCCGCGATTCGCGCGCACGTATTTCGACGCGAATTCAATCGTTACGTCCATACTGACCGGCGCGGAGTTTTCCGACGCGCTCGCTGCAGACGTAGACTTCGTCGATGCGGTGTTCGCGAAACTCACCACAAACTGGAACGAAGTTTCCGAATCCGACCGAAGCAGTACGACCACGGGGTACGCGAATATCCTTAAGTCAAAATCGCGAACGGACTTTCTGAATCGTTATGTTCTGCGACAGCGTATGACGAAGCATCGCTTCGCTCGCGATTATCTCCAGCGACTGCTGAACGCCGAACCGTATCGCGCGAACGGCATCCATCTCCTGCGAAACGGTCGCGTGGAGATGCAGCCGGCCACCATCAAGAATGTGAACGCGACCCGGACGACGCGCCGCCTGCGCCAGAATCGTTTCTCTTCTCAGCACAGCTTTGACGCTTCACCGCGGGGGCAACTGCTGAATAGTTCGAGCGAAACCCTGGAAGACGTACTCGCATCCCCCGCAGGCCTCGCGATAGGTCCGGAAGGAGAAGTCTACGTTTCGGACGCGGCCACCCACCGAATTTATAAAATTCAGCCCGCATCCCCCGCCTGGGACGCAATTGGTAGCTTCACGGACGCGCAGCAAATTCTGGGGCATGTGTCCGGCGGACTGAGCAGGACGAACAGCGTCTATCAATACTTCGACGCGAACGGGAACCTTGTAAAAACAAGCGCAACAGATATTAACGCGGGCCAGGAAACGCACATTATTTACCGCGAGTACACGGAAACCACTGAGCCCGTTGGGAAATTCGTTCAGTCCGGATACACTCCCGACGGTACGTACGCTCATGCGAATCCTGTGGGCGTGCAGATCACGGATCCGGTCCGCCTGCATACGCCGGGCGGTCTGGCCGTCGATTCCACGGGAGCGCTGCTTTTCGCGGAAACAGGCACCCATCGGGTTCGTCGCTTTGATCAAGAAACTCGTGAGTTAACAACAGTCGTTGGAACCGGGCAAACTGAATACCGTCCCGGTCAACACGACCGCGCGCCGGTGAATCTACGCGCGCCGCTGAACCTGGCGCTGACTCTTCAGGGAGATCTGTATATTCTCTTTCATCCTGTAGGGGAACAACAGGCGATCGGGCGCTATGATCGCAACGGACGTTTTTCGCACATCGCCGGTTCGCCGTACGAGAACGTGGGAACAATCGATACAGGCGTCGACGCGAAGTTTTACAAGTTATTGGGCGCCGCTTCCATTGATGTGAATGAACGGGGTGAAGTTTTTATTTTGATGAAAGACCAGCATCGCGTGCTGGTTGTTACGCGCGAAGCTAAGATTGACGCGGTGGCGGGGGACGGCCGGGCGGCGGAGTTAACCGGAGACGGCGGTCCCGCCTTACAGGCCTCGCTTTCGAATCCGAGCGGTATGACCTTAGACGCAAATGGCAATGTGCTGATCAGCGATTCCGGCCACCGGAGCCTGCGACTTGTGAGTCAGGATGCAAACGAAGGTTATACTCGAACCGAATTTCTCGGACCGCGTGGGCACTACGCCAGCCGGCTTATCCGTCAGCGCGACGGGTCTTACGAGAGAATGTACAAAGATGGCCGACGCGCTCTGTTTAGCGATCAGGGCCGACAGCTCGCGCTGGTGGATCGGAACGGAAATCGCACGGAATATCATTACGAACTGGATCGCCTGACGCGGGTTGAGTATCCCGGCGGTTCCAGCCTCGACTTCGAATACGAAAATGAGAAACTGAAATCTATCGCCGACCACAACGACCGACAGACATCGTTTCATGTCGCAGACGGTTTGCTCGACAGCGCGATCCAGGCGGACGGCAGCGAACTAAAATTTGAGTACGACGAAGAGGGTCGTCTGACAGCGGCGCGCGCCCCGGGCGAAGTCGAACGGATCTTTCAATACGATCCAGAAGGGCGTTTGATTTCCGGAAATTCCGGAGCCAGTATCGAGCCGCCGATAGACGGCGCCCGAATCGCCCGGGAAAATGAGCGCAGGCTAACAGTCGGCGCAGAGTCTACTGCGGCGACGATCACAGGCCCGGACCGGAGTTCGTATACGCTCAAAGTCGAGCAGGGACGTCTGACCGAATACCGGCGCGGCGCGGTCGGCATGCGCATCCATTACAATGTTGGATTGCTGCCGATTTTGATCGAACGGTCCACCGGCTCGTTCATACAGTTTGAGTACAATGAACGCGGCGATTTGATTCGTCTATTCGATAGCTTTCTCAACGCGGAAAAAACGACTGAAATCAACGGGTCTGGTTTGCCCGGCAGGGAAACCGACTTCGCGGGCACAATCCGCGACTTCTTTTATGACGAACGCGGCAACCTGATCCGTTCCGAAAAAATGGGGCGCTTGCTGCTGGAACAGGTCTGGAATGAACGTGGACTGCTCGCTACCCGGCGCGCCAGCGGTTTAGAAAGCGAATACACATACGATCTGCGCGGCAACCTCGAACGCGCATCGACCGGGGACGCGGTTCTGAAACTCGAACGCGATCCCGGCGGCAATGCGCGCAGAGAATTCCAGGGCGGCAATCCACCGCGCCACTACGAATACGACCTCTGGAACCGCCTGCTGAAAGTCACGGAAGCGCGCGGGGTCACGGAATACGAATACGATGCGCTCGGCCGGCTGGCAGTCCTGCGCTCTCCCGGGGGGCGCGAACACAGCTACGACTACGACGCATCAGGGAATATGGTCGCTCTGAACTTGCCCGGCGATCGGACCTGGCGATTTGAGTATGACGGGCAAAAACGTTTAACTCGAAAGGAAAGCCCGGGCGGCGGCGCGACTCATTTCCGTCATCGCGAGGATGGGTTCCAGGAAGAGACGACCGAGGACGAATTCATAGAAAAAGACTTTTATATCGATGGCGCGCTTCGGTGGGCCCGCAACGGGTCAGTGGAGTTACGCAGAATTTTTGACGAGGCCGGTCGCCTGACAGTCGAGGAGTTTTACCTGTTACCGGGAATCCCAATCGACGTCGAACGTGAGTTAGACGCCGACGGACGACTGGAGCTTCTGCGGGTGCCGGGGGGCGAAATTCTATATGATTATGACGAGTTCGGCTGGCTCCAGGCAGTCCGGTCGGGCGACTTTGCGCTGTCAATCGAGCGGGATCCATCCGCTCGCCCGAATATAATTCATAGCGGCGAGTTCCTGACAACGCAAATCGCTTATGAAACATCAGGCTCCGTAAACCGAATCACAACCCTGGGTGCGCAGACGCAGCTTGCAGATAGCGCCGCGAATTTCGACGCCGCGAATAACATCACACGCCTGCGACAGGATGACCATTCGACCGATTATGAATACGACCCGGACGAACAACTGATCCGGGAAGGCGCAGTAGATTCGGAACTGATTTATAACTACAATTCCGATGGCGATCGCATCCACGGCCAGGCGGGCGAATATTTTTATGATGTGGACGGTTCATTGCGCGAAGGCGCCGGTTTTCAGTATACGTATGACGGCGAAGGTCGCGTCAGCACAAGGACGGAGCTTGCGACCGGTCACAGCGCCCATTTCAGGTACAATCACCTGGGGCAGCTCATTCAATTTCGTCTGGACGATGGTCTGGGCAATGAGCAGGACGGTGTGCCGCTGCTACGCGCGACTTACAGCTATGACGCACTGGGTCGGCGCGTATTTAAACGGGTCGTGCATCGGGATTTGACCCGCGAAACCTGTATCCGATACTTCGTGTACTTCCGGGAAGAGGTCTTGCTGGAGCTGGACGAAAGATCCCAGATCATTCGAATGTACATACCGGGACCGCAGATCGATGGTCACCTGGGGTTTATAGAAAACGACCGCGCCTATTATTTCGGGCGCGACTGCCTGGGCAATATTACGCATGTAATCGACGAGTCCGGTAAGATCGTCTGTCGCTATCGCTATGACGCTTTCGGTGTTCCCCTCGAAGAAGAGGAAGAGATCGAAAATTCTTTTCGCTATCGGGGTCGCGAATGGGATCGCGAAAGCGCGACGTACTACTATCGCCATCGTACCTACGATCCGGCTCTCGGACGTTTCTTACAGCCCGATCCGGCACCCGGACAACAAAACCGGCCGCTTTCCATGTTCAATCGTTACGCGTACGCCTGGAACAATCCCCTGCGTTACAGCGACCCGCTGGGGCTGCATCCCGGGCAGCAGCAGTCGGTCCAGCCCCCTCCGCGCCGCAATCGCAGTGTTCCCACCGGCATTCCCCGTGATGACGATCCCATCTGGAATCAAACCTCAGACGGGAACCCGACCGAAGACGTTCCGTCCAGCGGATCGGCGAGCACTGCGAGCTGGTGGGACCTGTGGGATTTTAGTTGGGAGTCCGGGGATTCGATCAACAATGCTCCGCGCGGTACGCAGTCAAATTTTTCCGCGGCGCGCGAGTACGCCTGGGGCCTGGAAGTTCAGCGGATCATGCGCGATAACGAACGGTCCCTGTGGTCGGGCTTTCAATCCGCAATAAATGATCGGCTCCAGGCGAACTTCGCCGGCCTGGATACGACTTCGGGTCTCGCAATTCCCGCCGGGGGGCCGCTGCTCGATCCCGCCGCGCTCGTGGACCAGTTCGGAGTCGAATCGATCGCGTCTTCCGGGCCGCCCGCCGTGTTTCTGCCGGGGCCGGGCTCCGGGCTTTCGCAGGGCGCTCCGGAAGTCGCCAGTTCTCCGGGACTGCCGCGCCTTGTTAGCCTGAGAAGCGCGAGCGGTAACCTCGAAGACGAAGGCGTGCGCAATAAACGCTTTCTGGATGAGCGCTTCGAAGAACTGGAAGGGCTGGTGGAAGCCGCGGCCGAGGACCCTGCTCGCTGGCCCGAGGTTCTGGAACAAATCAATCGAATTCACTTTATGTTGTTGTACGGCAAGAAAGTGAAGGGCTATCAACCCGAAAACGAAGATCTGGCTGACGATCTTGAAAGAGCTTTTCTGGCGTACGCGCAAGGTGACGCGCGATTGATTCAGAAGAATAAGCAGTACAAAGATTTGAGCCTGACGCTGCTCGGCGAGGCGGGAATCACCACCTTCTTGAAGCCAGAGGCCGCGAAGTCGATCGCAGATAAGATCGCGCAAATGGATCTGGAGTATCGGCTGATGCCCCGCAGGATCTTTGACGTCTGGTTCATTTTGAAAAAGGGAGCGGAGTTCGACGAGAACGGGCGCAGAACAGCAGACACAGCGGGCTGGACACCGCCCGACGGAAACGTGGTCTATCTGCGCGAGCCGGATGATTCCAGCATCGAATTCTTTGACGATCCCAATGCAGGCAATGTCAAAGCAGCGCGACAATTGCTGGCGATCTATATTCACGAGACCGTGCATGCGGTCACGAAAGGGAACGGCTTGCTTGAGGGCGGCTTCGGTCTGCGACAGCTAATGAATCAGGCGTATACAGGCAAGCACTACGCAGACTTCCGTGCGGGCCTGCATGCCCTGGAGGAAGCCCTGGTTACGCGCTTCACGCATGAGCTGCTTTTGAGTACCAGGTATGGAACTCCGAAGATGGAAGTGCATGCCTACACGGACATGAAAAAAACTCTCGATGAATTTATTCAGAACAATAACTTTTCCTGGGAGCAGCTCGCCATTCTGTACGAAGTCTTTTTGAACGGGAAGAATATCATCGAAGTCGCCGAGCAATTTTTCGAAGACGCCGGCTTCAGCGATGAGGAAATGGAGACGCAGCTCTCGAAATGGGGCCGCGAATTTCGAGGCAAATATATTAATACGGAAGATGGGCAGGCCCGGATCGTCCGGGGCTTGCCTGACAGTGAGGTGGCAGGGCCCAGGCCGCATCCGATATTGACGCCGGACTCCTGCAAGGCGGCGACAGAATCACATAAAACATGGTTTCAGCATCTGATCAATGGATGCGAGACCTCTGCTGCCGGCGAACCGTCTACCAATCCATTCACAAAAATTTATCTGAATGGAGAGTACAAGTTGGGCCCGAAAAAGGATACGGAGTTGCTTCCGCCGGTTGTACCGGCGGGAATTCTCAGTCCCTTTCTGATTCCCTTCACTGAAGGCCTGGAAAACCTGAGAGAAAGTCCGCCACGAGTCATGATCGACTCCCGGCTCTCAGGTATCGAAGAAAAGCTCCTGATTCACAGAGCCTCTCGCGGACTGGCCAACGCGAACGCCTATCGGTGTGAATGGAGTTTCTGGTATCGCTGGGAAGGGGACAGGCTGCGCTTGATTGGTATTCGGGAACGAGCGTATGACCAGACTCTCGACCCGCGTCGCATTAGCTTGATCGAAGCCCGTAAACGGACCGGGAACGAAATGTTTCTGCGTTCGGAACTGCAAACATTCAACGAGCACACAGGCGGAGGCATATGGACCCGGCCAAATTGTAATACGGTTCTCGAAGCTCTGGACGAAAACACAACCGCGGCCCCTTTTCGCCGCGAATACTATGAACTTGATAACGGGAACGTAATTGGCGGGCACTCTGGTTCCACGTACAATCTCGACTTTGATAATATATACGAAGCTTTAATGACAGCGCTTGTGGCTAATTCCATTATCCATCGCTTAAAAAAGGGCACATTCGTATCCAAAAACGTTTACGATAGGCTCGAGCGCGAGATGCGAAGCTTGCAAGGACGCGGGGAGCTGCCGCCAGAAGATACGAGATTTGGTGGTCCTGACTCGGGGACCGACTATATGGAAAGACTCAAGGGAATTACCATCGTGGAATACTGAAACAGCGGCTGGCTCAGTCCCCACAAACCAGGATTTCGGCCAGGACAAACTGCGCTTTCGAACGATGCCAATACGCTCTGGAGCCCGCTCATTTCGCCGTTTGATTTGCGGCGGGGTCGTTGCGCCCGGAAAGCGTCCTCGCCGAGATCGCGAGCTATTATTTCGCGCAGATACTTCGAGACGTTGCGGTGGAGCGCTTTGATAATTTCAAGCGTCATGAGCGCCAGGCGAAATCGGAATAATCTGTGCCGCACATCCTGCGAAGCACCGTCCCTTGCCACGATTCTCATGACTGCCGGGACTCGCAGGAGAGCGTATTCAGAAATACTTTGAGTTCGTTCGGATTTCGCAGCGGCGTCGCGCCGCGCGTTTCGCCAGGTGCAGACTGCCGGCTCCGAACATACGGCAGCCAGGGCGTGTATCACCGAGCAGGCTACGCCAGCAGGGCCGGCCGGACAAACTGCCGGGCGGGCGAACTCAACACAGAAAATTGAGCGAGCCGAGGGGGTGAGTTCCAGGAATTCCCGGGATCTTTGTATGCCTTTCTCAATGCAAGGGCGAATTATCACTTGCAAGAATTTAGATCTCTCTGCTTGCTAACAAGCGCTCTCAAACTGCCAGTATGACGTGTTTTGCAACATATTACCGCATCGGTGCGGCGTTTGTCCTTGCGGCCAGTCTCGTTATTCCGGGTTCCCTGTGGGCTCAAAATGATTCGCTTTCTTCTATTATAGAGACTGATCTGCAGCGGCTGCAGGCAATCACCGGTCTGATGGTAGTGGAAGAGGTTCATTTTGACGAGCTGGTCCAATTCTCGAAACAAGCAGCAGCACCGGATTCACAGCAACAGGCGGCGATCGCATTTCCTATAGCAGAGGCCTTCCATTCAGCAGAGTGGTCCGAGTCCGCAGCTTACGAAGAAATCCGCAGCGAACGCCAGGCTCTTATTCAAGCAGCGGAAGCGGCCGCCCGATTTCGTGCCGCGCGGTCGGCCCGATCGGCTCAGATCAATGCGGCACCGCTTTTTCCAGCTGGCCCGGAAAATCATATTCAAGGCGGCGAAGCTCTCATCGCGGTCGCCAAACCGTCGCGTGCGATCGACGGTGGTCCGGAAAAGCTGAGCACTGTTGCCCTGCTGTCCGGCCGCCTTGATGCGCCGGTCGTGGCCGGGGTCGGCGGCAAAGACGCAGCCCCCATTCGTTTGCAGTACTACGCGATACGGAATGGCTATCACGGCGGGCGAAGCTCGCTTGAGCATCTGAATCATTTTCCCGCCCTTCGAATCCTCTCGATTTCTTCTCCTGCGCCCTCGCGCGCCACCCGGGCTCCACGCCCGAAACCCTTTCTCATTTTTCATTTCGCCTCCGGTCAATATTGCTCCGGCAATATCTGGTCCGCAGTTGGCTCCGGTTATTGTTCGGATTTCGATTCGCTGCGCCCTCGTTTCGAAACTCGCGCGGCCCGAAAGCGAAGTCTTTATCAAAACCAAAAACAGAATCTTTCTGGAGATCATGTATGATCGCTTCAACCCCCTCCGTAAAAACTCCGCCCGCGCACCGCGTTGATTCGCGTAGCACTTTTGCGTCGGAGCGTTTGCGAAGTCTTCGCGAACAAGTCCAGCGCCTGCGAGAGCTGCCGGCGAAAGCGCAGCATATCCTGGAACCGCTGCAGCCGCCGCCGGTTTATACGCGCAATCGCGCGACGCGCCGGCTGGACGATCGGAGCGCGTCGAAATTCGTGCGCACGGCTTCGGCGATCATGCGCGGCACGGCGTGGGTCTTGACGTTTGCCATGCTGCACGCGACTTTCGCGCCGCATTTGCCCACGGCGGCGACGCTGTTTGCGCAGCCGAATTTCCAGGACTTTGAAGAACGCTCGAAAAACGACGCGGATAAGTACGTCGATCGCGCGCGACGCCTGAGCGATACGGACGCCTGGAACAACTACGTGCAGCTCGGCATTGCCAGCGAATTTATCGAATGGGAAGAGGAAGCCTTAGAACAGGTGCGCCAGTCCTTTCGGAACGTAGACGAAAACGAAGCGCTGGATGCGGACCAGAAAGAATTCGAAAAGGATTTGATTCGCGCCGAATACAACGCGGCGGCGGCCGGCTGGCAGGTAGATGCGACCGAATACGTATTAGAAGAACGCGCGGAGTATCGCGTGGAGTCGGCGAATCTTTCGGTGCAGGAGATCACCGAAGCGGAGTACGCGGAAATGCTCGCGAACGCCGATGCCGCGGTCGCCGCCGACTTTGAACTGAATCTAACGGACTGGGACGCGGCGGTCGTTCTGGGTCGCGGCGCTCTCGACCAGCGTTTCGAAGACAGTCTGACCGCGACGCTCGACGACGTGCGCGCCGCGAACGCGGGGCTGACCGGCCAGGAGCTGGCGCTCTTCGAAGCCGCTCTCTCCGCGCAGGAGGCGGAACTGCGGACTGAATTTGAATTGCGCGATCACTGGTACGTCCAGCAGGCCCGCAACCAGTACATCGTCGAGCAGCGCGCGGACGACGTGAGTTTGCGCCTCGCTTCGGACCAAAACAGCGCGGAGGCGGTCGGCGATCAGGTGATTGACGCGACCATCGACGCGTTGAACGCGGAAACTACCGCGGCCTTAGAAGAAGCCGAAGCGGGATTAGAGAATCTTTTAAACGGCGCGGAATTCGACGAAGGCCAGTTCGACGGCTTCACCACCGACTGGGAACGCCAGATGGAAGCGGTGGTCACGGCCGGTTTGCACAAGTGGGATCGCGCGGAAGAGGATCTGTACAAGCGGCGTCTGGCGTGGGTCGAAGAGAACAAACGCAGCCGGGCCGAAGGCGAAGAGATCTGGCAGCGCAATCATACGAAGATCAAAACCGCGCGCGAAGAGTGGTTGAACGAACTGCAGGAACAGATCCAGCGGGGCTACGAACAGTGGGACGAGAAATTCGCGGAGTTCGCGGACAGTCGCGCGGCGGCCGAAGCCGAGCTGAATCAGTTTATCGCCGAGGAACGGCAGCGGCGGTCGGCGACTCTGGCGCAGGTCGGCGATATGGTTCGCGGCGGCGGAGCGGCGTTGGGCGAAGCCAAAGATGCGTACTATTATTATAACGCTCTGGTCGCGGAGCTGCCGGCGCCGCCGGCCGGCTGCGGCGCTCCCGCGAATCGCGACGAGCAGCTGTACTGTTTTTATCAGACCCAGCGCGATATTATGCAGGCGAGCATCGGCCGCTTCCAGACGATTCTGGCGGGAGTGGATACCACCCTCGATGCGAATATGCACTCCGGCGAAAACCACACCGGCTTCTTGAGCGACGTGCGCCTGTACGCGGGCACGCTGCCGACGGAAATCGAAGCGCTGGACGCCGGCGATTTCAAAAACGAACTTCGTGCGGATATGCAAACGCGGGGCGAAGAGTACATGCTGTACCGCGCCGATCTGTATGAACTGAGCGACGCCAACTCTTTGTTCGTGCGCGATACGGCCGAGCTGATCGCGAGCCAGCCCTTCGATTATACGGCGGCGGCGGATCTAACGGCGCTGCGCGAAATCGTTCTGGATCTCGATCCGAAGTACGGCGACCAGCGCCGGGAGCTGCTGCGAATTCTGGGCAAAGATCGCTCCGATCTGCCGGACGACGCGGCCCGACTCTCCGCGATCAAGACCGAGATCGGCGACTGGGCGACGGTGAGCGTGGACGAAGACGCGCGACTGCGTCAAGAGACGCTCGCGTACTTTCAGGACGGCGTGGCCGGCTACTATTTAAGCGGCAACGAAAACGATCCCTATCTGATGACCGACGCCGAGTTCCAGTGGGAGCTCTTGCGCCGGGAACGCAACTATCTGGCGAAGCGCATGCGGCGCGCGGCCGAAGTCAATCGCTACGCGGAACTGGCGGCGACCCACGACGCCGGTCTTGAGATGGCGCAGGTTACCCTCGAACGCGCGGACATCACGAAGATCCGTTCGGACATTCGCGAGCTGGAATATCTTTTAATCAAAGGCGACTTAAACGTCGACCCTCTGGCGGTTACAGACGACGCCGTGCGCGACGCGGAGTACGAGCTCGCGCTCTCGACGCGGGGTATCGATCCGGCGTTCTTAGACGCGCGCGAAGCGGACTTAGACGCGGAGCTCGCGGTCTTAAACGACATCGCCGGCAACGGGGGACCGGACGCGGGCGATCTGGACGCGATGATCGCGGATCTGGATGCGATCTTAAACGGGGTGGCAGCTGATCAGCCCGCGAGCGCGACGGACGAAGAACGGCAGGCGGCCGTCGATGCGCATCGCATGGGCGTGGTGCGCGCGAAATTATTGAAATACCGTTCCGAGCTGAACGGCGGCGCGATGAACGCCCAGACCCTGACGGATCGCTGGACGGCGTTGAATGCCGGCTTCGGCGCTCTGCGCAACGAAATCGACGCGCTCAAGACCGAATACGATTTCGACGGCTTTCGCGCGGAGCTCGCGGATTTACGTCTGGCCTTCGGCGAACAGAGCCTGCAGAGTATGCAGGGAGATCTGCGTCTGATCCGGGACGATTTGCAGGCGAATGCGACGCAGCTGGCCGTCGCTCGCCAGCGCCTGGAAGACGCGAAGACACTGTATCGCGACGCGCGGATCGACTTTGATATCTTAAACGCGGGCAACTCCGAAGAGCTGATTCGCATCGATATTAATAATACGACCGGCGAACTGGCGGGCGTATTAAATCGCATGGCCGAGATCGAAGACATCCCCGAAATGGCCGGGCGTTTATTCGATCCCGTAACGGCGCGCAGAGCCGAATACCTGTTCGAAGTTTCCGAAAACGCGCGGGCGAAAAACGACATCGCGTATACCGACCAGATCTTTCTGGACGTGCAGGGATTAGAAGAAGCGAAAGATCGCGCCGCCGTCCTGGAAACCGTCGTCGCAAGCGTGGCGGGCGTGACGGATTCGCTCGCGCTGGCGGACGCCTTTCTGGATCGCAAAGGCGATCTCTTGGAAACGACGGCCCTGCAGGAAGAACTCAAGAGTCTCGGCCCGGCGAAAGTTTCGTTTGATGATCTCCAGCTCGCCCGGGACAACTACGACACGGCGAAATCCGCGCTGGATACGGCGACCGCGAACGTTCCGCCGGATCCGGCCGACATCGCGATCAAAACCGCGAAGCTTGAAGGAGCGCGCTTTAAGATCCTGCAGGCGATCGAACTGATGATCCCGGCGATTCGCGGCGAAGAGCGCGCCCGGCGCGAAATCGTGTTGCACCTGCTGGGAACCGGGGGCACGGACCCCGAAACGATTTATGAGACTGTAGCCGCTGACGAAAAGACCTTCGCGGATCGCGGCTATGATTTGAGCGAAGCGGCCGGCGCGGCCCTGCGCCAATTTTTGGAAACTCATCGCGGCAAAAGTTTCACGGAGTTATTGGAGACAATCAACGCGCAGCTGGCCGCGGCGAATCGCGGTCTGCGCACGGACGCCCAGGGCTACGGCATTGCCAGCGCGGGATCGTCGCATACGGCCTACGAACGACTGGTGATCGTGCGCGACTGGATCGTGCGCTTTCGTCCGGATATCGACTACGTCAACGGTGCGCCGGAAGAGACGCCGTTTGATCGCCGCAGCCCGAACGAAAAATGGGAGAGCCTGATCAGCAACGCCCGGGATACCGAAGAGGACTCCGCGTTCTATCGCCAGTTCGCCAACGGCATTCCGAATAGCGCGGGCGACGCGTGGGTTGCGAATTATCGCTCAGAAAGAAGCGCGTTGCGTGATCGTTTGAACGCGGCGCTGGCGGCGCCGGACGCGGGATTGGGCGCGGCCTATACGGCCCTGAGCGCTGACGATCGCAACTTACTGTTAAGCTACGGCACGGTGATTGAGCAGGCGACGCCCGCCGATCTGCGGGATTCGCTATTGCGGGTGCGGCGCGCCTTAGAACTCGATTTGATGCAGTTAGACACCGGCTTTCGCGAGGTTTATCTGCGCGAAACGGCGATCGCAAACCAGAGCGTGCTCGATTCGGACGGCCGCGTGTACGGCGAAATCCAGCAGCGATTGTCGACGGTACGCTCTGAGCGATCGCAGCTGCAGCGCGATTTAGACGATTTAACAGCGGAGATTCTGGCCGAACTGGATCCGGTCGCGCGTGGGATTCTCGAAGACCGCCGCGACGATGTGGACGACCGCGTCACCGCTCTGGACGCGCGGGTTGCGGTGCTGGAAGCGCAGGGGGAACCGCTGCGGGATCGCCTGAGACGGGCGACGAACGTGCTGCGCGAAATTGAGAACCCGGGATCTTCGGCGCTGCTGGCGGCGTCCGTGCGGCAGCTGATAACAAGCGAACGACTGGGCATTGATTTACAGGGCTGGGCCGCCGACAGCGTGCTGCGCAAGCGCCAGGTGCGCGAAAGCGACCTGGAAAATTTACAGGCGAAGCTCGCCGCGCGGGACTACGGCGCGACGACCGAAGAACGCTTAAAAGCGATCATCGGATTTTATCAAACCGACAGCGCGAATATCATTCTGCGCGACGACAGCGATGTGCCTTTAGTTGCGCAGGAATTTCTCGATCTCGGAATCACCGATGCGAATGCGGATTTGCTGGCGGTGCTCGGCGGTGGACAGACCGGCCCGAATTTAGAGCGCTGGAGCAAGCGCCTGATTGCCGTGCTCGAAGATCCGAAACGTTCGGCGGCACTCGCGCCGGAAGTCGGCGCGGCGGCCCGGCAGTTGGAGATCGCGCTGACGGAACTCGCGGCGGCCCGGAGCTTTATTGAAGCGCGGGATATCGCGGCGGACGTGCTAAAAGATCAGGCCATCGCCGAGCGCACGCGCTTAAACGAACTCAGTAAAAAAATCACGCTGCTGCGCCAGTTCGAAGACAGTCTGCGCCAGACCGCGGCCGACGCCCAGGCCAACCAGCTGAACGTGACCGACGCGCTATTGGGCGTGATTGAACAGCCGGACAACGCCTTCGTGTTTCGATTGTTTCAGGGCTACGATGAAGCCGGTGTCGCCGACGGAGTGGCCGATGCGGACTTAGACGCGCGGGTGCGTCAGCTGCGCACGCTGTATGAACGACTGCGCGAACTGCGTCGCGACGAAGCCGTAGCGCAAACCGCCGATAGCTATGCGAACGCCCTCGAATCGCACTTGATCGATCACGCCGTCGACCCGATCGCCGCCGGGACCGGACCGGACGCCGCCGTATTCTTCGACAGCTTTAATTTTCTGAAAGCCGCCCCGGTGAAAGCGGGCGTGACGGCTATCGCGGCGGACGCCGATTTTCGTAAGAATCTCTGGACGTACATTAGCACGCTGGATGCCGACGCGCGTTTATATAAAAGCGCGATTGTGAGCGTCCTGCATACCAGCGACGACGAAGACGCGACCTTGAAAGCCGCCGTTCAAGCGGCCATCGACGGCCTCGAAACAGAGCTGTCCGACGGCCTGACGGTGCTGACCGGAGACGCGGGCCGCCGCATGGTGCGCGATCGCGATCTGGAAGTCGAGACTTCCGTCGCCGACTTAATCGCGGCCCACGCCGCGGCGAATCCGGCGCTGAGCGCGCCCGAGTTAGATCAGCTTGCCGACGAACTGTATATCCGCGAACTGAATACCGCGATTGCCATCAGCGACAGCGCCGACGCCTACGATCCCGACGATTATCCCGCGGAGCTGCGGGAATTCGTGCTGCTGCGCCAGTACCAGCGAGCGGTGCAGCGCATGGACGCGTACCGTGATGCGCGGGCTTCGGACGTGGCGGCCGTGCGCGATACGGCGACCCTGGATTTGCGGGGCATTACGGGCGATGTCGCGCGCTCGTTGCTTGCCGCCGATTTTGATTTGTATTTGGGGGCAAACGATACGAACGCCTTTCTCGCGGACGGCGAAGGCGGCGCGCGGAGCATCGCCGAATACGTAAACGCGTACTACAACGAACGCCAGACCGGCGGCGAACTGCTGCCGGACAGCGGACTGTTATTATACGAACGCGCGGCGTTGAAAGAATACCAGCGCATGAGCGCCGATGCGATCGGGGCCGGGGGCCTTGCGAAGCTCGACGAAAGCGAATATCTGGCGGACTTCCAGGCTTATATTTTACTCGCAGTCGTCGACGATTATATGGCGGCGAACGCGCTCAGTCTGGTCGGGGCGACGCGCGAAGATCGCAAAACGAATTTCCAGACCGATTTCGAAGCGCTGCTCGACGATCCCGCGTACGCGAACGGCGCCGGTAAGACATTGCGCCAGCGATTGTTAGCATCAAGCACGATCGACAGCGTATTTCAACTGGCCTTCGCGTACTTAGAAGAAGCCCCGGGTCATGACGCGTTCCTGCCGGCCTTCTTAGAAGAACGGCGGGTAGCGGGCACGCTAAACGATCCGGCCGCCAATCCCGACAGCTATCTGCCGGCGGATTTGATTGCGATTGCCGGTTACGCTACCGCCGACTATCGCGCGGCGCTGGCGGGAGCGAACTCCGCGTATGCGACCGAATTCGCACGCCTCGAAACCGCCGGCGAATTCCAGGCGCAGCTGGCCGAAGGGCGACTGGTCACGGATTATCAGCGGGCACTGTACGCGAGCGACGCCGAACTGGATACGATTATCGCGGCGGCGGGCTATAGCAGCGTGGACCCCGCGATGCGCACGATCCTGCGCGGCCAGTTAAAGGCGCAGTACCAGGCGGCCTACTTACAGCAAAACGGCCTGGATCTCAGTCAGGGCGGCGGCGACTATACGCAGAGCGTCGCCGCGATCTTACGCAGCGACATCGCCCTGCGGGAACTATTGCCGGCGACCGCCGATCGCGAAAACTTAGAAGGCTTCTTTCGCCGCGAAGGGCCGCGCTTCGAAACGATCGAAACTAAATTCTTCGAAGAACTACAAAACAGCGACGGCCGCCTGCGGGAGGCCGCGAAAACCAATCGCGGCGAATTTATGCGGGCGGTGATTGAACGCAGCCAGGGCGCAAATACCGCGTATTATAACAGCCTGAGCCCGGAAGTGCAGAGCGCCCTCGACGCCTTTTCGAATCGCCTGTTCGCGGGCGGCGCATTCACGGCCGCCGAACAGACCGCGGCGCGAAACGAAAAGACCGAATACGAAAAAGCCTTCGCGTTACGATCGTCTCAGGAGTTAGTCGCAAGCGGCATCTTCGAAAAACTGGATAGCATTTTACTGGGCGGCGTGCTACAGGCCACGGCATCCGGCAGCGCCTTAGAGCTGGCCGTGCGCGAACGGCGCAGCGAATACCTGAAAGCCTTGATTGAAGAGCTGCAGGTTCAAAACGGCCAGCGAGCGGCGTTGAGCGCTGAAAGCGCGGCCCTGCTCGCGGCGACCGGCGGCGCGGCGGCTGAAATTACACGCATTGCGGCGGACATGGATCCGGAGTTTGCGCGCTTAATTGAACGAGAAGAGCTGTTAGTGAATCGCTTCGTTCAGAGTCTGCGGGAGCAGGACGACGAGCGCCGCGAGCTGCTGCGAATTATAGACGATCCCACGCTAATCAATCCTTCGGCGAAGCTGAGTCTGCGCCTGGAAGTATCGAAAGCGCGGCGGGCGAGCGCCGTGGGCCTGGGCGAGGCGGGCGCGGCGCTGCTGCAAACGATCCAGGATCACGACCGGGTCTTCGCCGAAACCCAGCGCGAATACCAGCGGGAAATCGAAGCGGCTTCGAAGCTGGAAGAATTCGCGCGCAAACGCGGCGACGAACCGCTGGCCAGCCGCTTCTCGAATTATCGCACGTACATTGGATCGGAACGGGGGGCGCAGCAGACCGCGTACGATAAGTACGTGGAAAACCATATCGCATCGGGCAGCGCAGACCCTTTACTGAGCTTCGAAGACTACAGCGGCGGGCAGATCTTAGAGGCGGATAGCCTGAACTTAGACGCGAATACGCTCTTCGACGATCCGAACTGGGAAACGCAGCTGATCAGCGACGACGTGACGGCGGGCCAGACCATCGAGCTCGGCACGACCACCGGCGTAACGACGGACGATCAGACCATTGAAACGCGCAAAGTGCGCCGGGTTTCGGACCCGGGCGCACGCGAAAGCTTCGGCAATGACTACGCGGCCGAACTCGCTTATACGTACCGCGAACATCTGGCGAATCATTATCTGGAAGCGGTGAGCCAGTTGAATGCCGCGCTGAACGGCGTGTTTTTGGGCGCGAAGCTCGCCGACAAACGACTCGAAAATGATCCGCAGAAGAATCTGCGCGACGAGTTGGCCGGCAAGTACGACGCGAACGCGGCGGCGGGCGTCAACGATTTAGACGACGTGTTGGCCGCGAAGCAGAGCGCCCAGAGCCGACTGGCGAATCACGACGACGGCGTGATGCAAAATAAACGCCAGGGCGCGGACAGCACCTACGGCGGGTTCCGAGAGGCGGCCGAAGCCTTCGCGGACGCAGCGCGCCGGGGCCAGGTGCGCACGATGAATCTCGTGAGCTATCTGGAAACGGTCTATTACGACGTGGCGCAGGAAATGGATCTCGCGCAGGCCGACGTTACGACGTTAAGCGAAGCCGGCGAACAACTGCAGCAAGATTACGCGGGCGGCAACCAGATCTATGTAAATCGCCTGAACGATATGGCCGCCGCCTATCGCGGATTTCAACACGCCAACGACGAATACGAAACCGCGCTGGCGGTAAAAGAGTACGCCGAGACGCCGTATCTGTTCGCGGCGACGGCCAACGTGGACGTAAACCTGGATCAGTATTCAGCGGACGCGAGAGGCGAATACGAAATCGCCGTGGCCGCTTTAGAAAACGCGAATGAACGCATGCGCCAGGTCGCGTTTAACGTGGAGACGCAGGATAAACTGGCGGACTTCAGCCGGATCGTAGACGGACTGGAAGCGAATGAAACCTATCCGCCTTTAGACGCGACCGAACGCGAGCGTCTGTATGAATTGCAGGGCCAGAAGCACGGCGAACGCGAGACCTTGAGCGCGGCCGAAGAGGCGGAGCTGGACGCGCTGGTCCTGCGCGAAATGTACGAACGCTACGGCGACCTGATCGCGGCGCGGGCGGATCACATCAAACACAGCATGCGCATGGTGCGCATTCATAAAGCGAACGAAATCGTAAATGCGGAGATTGAAAGACTGCGCGGGGTAGTCGCCGAGAAGAAAAAGAAATTCGATCAGGAATTGGACAAGCGCTTTGGGCGCTATACGGATCCTGGAGAGTTAGAAGCACGAAATACAGTGTATATGCGATTGGCGGGCCAGGTGCAGGCCGGCGTGCCGAATTTCTATAATGAATTCCGCGGCTGGTACTGGGGTATGGGCCAGTGGGCCGGGCCGTACGCAGATGCGCAAGTGAGCGCAGCGATGAACGGCGGAACCATGCAAATCACGCCGACGCAAATCAATGAAGCGCAGCAGGGCTTATTGATCGGCGGCACGATCCCCCCGGGCGAACGCGACGCGATCGGAAAGTACCTGGCGACAAATCCGCCGCTTACGGAATTTAACGCCTTCCGGGGTTCGTATTTTAATCAGCTCACAATCGCCGGTCAGGCGGACATGGCGCTGGTTGAGAAGCTGGTTGTGGACATCGCAGCCAGCATCCAGATCGCCCTGGGAACCGTGCTGGTCATTACCGGCACAACAATGCTCGCAGCGGGCGCGATCTCAATGTTGGGCGGCACGACCTTCTTAAGCGTGGGCATTGGTTTGCTGGCGGGTATCCTCACGGCGCCGGCCGCCCCTATACCGATCAGCGCCGCGACGGCTTTGTTTCTTGCGGGCGCCACTTTTCTTGCGACGGGCGCGAGCCTCATGGTCGGCGGCATTTCTATGATCACATTAGCCGTCGCTCAGATGGCTGCGGCGGCAGCGAAGCTCGCCCTCTTGAAGCAGATGGAATGGTTACAGCTCGGCAACTCTATTCACCAATCCGGAACAGACAGCGTTCGCAAAGTGATGGACAAGCAGCACGAGTACGAAGCGGCGCGAGCTGAGCTGGACTATTTTACGAAGATACCGGATATGCAGACAATGAAGGATCGCATGATCCAGTTTGGAGCGTACAGAACGGATAATGATAGTCCTGAGAATCTGTACCGCTTAACAGACGAAGACTTAAAGTACATGTTCGACACGCGGAGCGGATCGGCGGAATATAAAGACAGTCAGGGCAATGCGATTGCGCTCAGCGCCCAGGAAGAAAGCGACGCATACGACGCGAGCGACATAGCAGCGGACGTAAAATATCGCGACAGCTTCAACAGACTGTACGATCCCACGACCCTGACAGACACTCAGCCGGGGCCGCTCCTGAGCGGCGTATACGGCGACGGTTGGACGCGCGTGCAGACCGTAAACCATGCGGGTGCGAAGCGCTATCAGTACGCGAAGATCATACCGGACAGCGCTACGAACAATGAGTTCGCCGCGTATAATATGGGCGACGTGTTTGGTTCGTTAGTCGCTCACGGCCAGGTTCTCCGCGACGAACGTCGTAACGCGTATCTGGCGGCCGGCAACAGCGTAGCGGGCGAAGAACGTTTCGTATTGGAAGAACGCGACGACACCTTCGACCAGCTCTTTGAAGACGCAGCCGGCCATCGCGAAGGCGGTAATGAGTATACCGGATATCGCATGGTATACGAAGAATATGAGGCCAACCAGCAGGCGATCTTCGACGCCGAACTAAACCAGCGCGTGCAGGTGCAATTGAAAGAGTGGCAACTCAGAGAGCAGGAGCTTAACGATCGCTTCGAAAGCTGGAAGACGCGCATGAATGCAGTCGTGGCGAAAGGGCGCGAGCAGTGGGGCAACTCAGAGAACCAATTCTTACAGCAGTGGCGCGAATGGGAGCGTCAGGCGGATAAAGACGAGGCGCAGGTGAAGGCAGACTGGGACGCCGCCACGGCGCAGCATATCAAGAATCGTCAGGACTGGGAAGAGCAGATCCGCACGAAGGTCGGCCAGGAAACCGCGCGGGAAGTCTTAACGGGCGCGATCGACAGCTTAAACAACCAGATTCGCATTAGCTCGAATTCGCTGGGACTGAATCTGGAAACGATCAACAGAAACGCGAAGATCAACGAAGCGATGGAGGCGATTGAAAAAGATCAGCCGTCCAGCGCCGAGAAATTGAAACAACTGAACGCAGGCATTGAGACCTTTAATACGCGACTGTCTCTCAGCGAACTGGCCGGCGCAAACACCGGCATCGCTGGTCTGGCGCAAGGTTATCGCGGGGAGATGCAGACGCATGTGAAAAACATGAAGACGCAGGCGAAGGTCAAGATGTACGAGCAGTACCGGCGACTCGTCGATGGCTTCAAACTTCAGATCGAAGATCAGAATGAGGCGATCGAAAACCAAACGCGGTCAGCGGCACTGGCACAGGGATACGTGCAGTCCGGTTCGCGATACATCAAAGCCAGCACGCAGGTTCGAACCTGGGGCGCCGTAGACGCGTATGTGTACTTCGACACCGATACGGAAGTGAATCGGGCGATGAGCGCCATCGGCTTCAATACGCTCGAAGGCGACGCGCTATTCGATTTTCTGGAAAGTAAAAGCGAAGTCGAAGTCGGCAGTTTCTTTTATACGCAAAAGCTCGCCGCGCAATCGGTGTTCGAGAAGATCCTCGGGAAAGCCAAAACCGAAGAAGAACGCGAAACCGGCATGGCGACGAAAAACGCCGAAGTGATCGGCCAGTTCGCATACTGGGTGGGCCAGGGACCGGACGAACAGGCCTCGCAGCGCACGCAGCAGGCGACGCAAGCGGCGGGCAACAGCTTCGGCAACGACGCGGCAGCACGAAACGCCTTTATTCAGACGCAGGTCGGCGCAGGTTTTGGCGAGCTGGGCACGGGCCAGGCCAGGATCAGCGGCGCGGCCCTGGGCTTTTATATCCAACTGGGCATATTCGAAGACCTGATCCAGCAGGACCGCGCCCGCAACGGGCTGATCCAGTCCATGCAGAAAAACCGCAACGACATGATCCGTCAGCACGGAACAAACGTGGCGAAGACCTTCACGAAATCTTTGATTACCGGGATGACGCCGCTGATTACCGCCTTCACCGGCCCGGCCGGGGCGGCAGCGGCCGCGGCGATGGTCTACGCCGTGGACAGCACCGAAGTCGATCCAAATAGCGGGCGAGTGATCATTAAGAGCACAGACCGCGCGGCGATTGGCGCGGGAGTCATGCTGGCCGGGGCGCTGGTGGGTGGAACATCAGCCGGCTTTATCGGCGCGACGGCACTCAACACGACGGCCGGGGCCGCGCAGTACGACGAGCGGGGGCGACTAACGGGCTTCAACTACGAAACGGGCGCGAGTGGGGCGGCCTTAGGACGTGGGATCGTCGGGGCGATCGGCGGAGGAGCGGGAGCGGCGGTGGGCGGCCTTACGGGCGTCGCCGTACAAACCGCGCTCGATGTCGCAGCCGAAAGAGCGATTGAAGTGAACTTAGGGCATGAATTCGCGAACTACGGCGGCATCGCCACCAGCGTGCTTTCGAATGTGATGAACGAAGTGAGCGGATATAACGCGCATACTCGCGCAGAAGCCGCCGCCAGGCAGTCGCAAGATCACAACAACACGCGCCAGGCTGCCGGGGTCCTGCAGGGCTTCGGCGCTTTCATGCGTCGAGCGAATGAGACCGTGACGGGCGCGTTGAGCGGTATCGGCGGCGGAATCGTTCGCTTCGGACAGCGAGTGGGCAACTACTTCGGTGGCACGGGCTTCTTCACGAACGACGAAATCGCATCGTGGGACCAAGAGCTTGCATACGCAGACGCGCACTGGCAGGACCAGAAAAACGAAGAGTTCCGCCAGCTGTATCTGGGCGGCTCGATTCCCGAGGCGCTGGCGATTAAGAAGCAGCTGGAAGAATTCGGTTTCAGCACGGAGACCGCGGACACGCACCAGCGGATCATTAATAATGATCACAACCAGCGGAAATTAGATCAGGCGAATCGTCTGAAGTGGAGACTGATTCCCGAGGAGTCCAGCCCGGAGCGGGGGATCATCGTGATGCGTCGCGAACTGCCGGATGGTCGCGTGGAAGAGCAGACGCTGGAAATGCAAAAGCAAGGGGCGGTCAGCGGTCGCTTGAATCGGATGATGAATGAAGTTCGCAAGAGCGCTGCAAAATTCGGCCGGATGATTCGCGGCGCAGACGTTGATGTGGGTCTGAGTGAAACGCAGCAGAAGGTCGACGACTTCATCGAGAAG
>JANSYA010000004.1 GCA_024742665.1 bacterium | reverse complement strand
CGGGTCGGGAATTCGCCCGGCCAGCACTTCGCGGGGCGTGAGGCCGTGCAACACAAATTGGGGGCGATTGTTGTAGCGTTCAATCTCAATTTCAAGCGCTCGCCGCAGATCGTTTCCAGTTCGCAGCCGCGAGCCCTTCGGAAACAAGAACTGGTATTTCAAAACCTTGTTCACGGCCTCCACCATGCTGTTCGAAAAATCAATGTCCACCTGAGCTACCAGCTTCTTCATGAAATTTCCCGGTCGCTGAAAAAAATCGGAGACCTGGCCGAGATTTTCCGAGCCGTCGTCTGTGAGTACCGTGACCTCGCTTCGCATGAGATCATGAGCTTCGCAAACCTCAGAGAGATTTTCCATAACGTCTTTCGAGTTGTTCGTCCGCATCAAACGCCAGCCGAGGATCGCTCGCGAGAAATTATCAACGATAAGATGGACAAAAAATTTCGTGCGATCCGCCGTGCGAAAGACCGTCGTGTCCATGTGCAGCAAGACCAGGGGCGCATCCGCGCGAATTCCAATTCGCCGTCGCGGTTTTCTGAACTTCGGCCGGATGATCTGCAGGATGCGAACGTACTTGCGAAATGTTGTCACGGAAAACGCGGCGGCCCCGTCTCGCAGGATTTGCAGCCAGAGCGAAGCGAGACTCCAGCCGGCGTATTCCGGATTCGTTGCGTACTGCTTGATGATTTTTTCTTCGACAATCGAAATCTGCAGGGGATGCCGTTTGCGGCACACGCCGATCGGCGAATTCGCGCATTCCGGATCATTCTTCCAATTATGAAAGCAGGAAACCGAGATTCGCGCCATGCGACATGCCCGCTCCAGCCCGAAAGCCGGCTGGATGCGACGAACGAGCTCCACAATTTCCGCCTTGCTTGCTTTCCAGATGCGTTTTACGCCGCGCACATTGGCAATTATGCTTTCGTAGAATTTGTAAATGCGAAACAGCGCCTTCGCCGTCGCCCGCAAGGCGCCGACATTCAGAAACTGGCGATGAAAATCAAGATCGTGGAGGATCGGGTCTTCGCAGTCCAGCCCGATCACCTTGCGGATCTCGTACTTGCGCCAGCCGGAAATCGTGGAAGCGGGAATCGTTTCGAGAAACCTTTCGGGCAGCAATCCGATTTGAGTCGCAACGATGAGCGAAGTGGCATAGGTGTTTTTGGTCGCCATGGAAGAAGGATCGGAATGAACAGGCGGGCTGAGCTATCCCCGTTTTCTGAGACACCAGAATCTCAGGCGGCCGATAACACCTCTAATTCATTCGGGCTCTTAAACCCGATGCTGCCTGAACCCTCCGGGTATTGTAGAAGAGTTCGATGAACTCAAACACTGCCGCCCGAACGTGACCCATGTCTACAAATTCGATAGGCAAGGCGTTTACACAGAATATCTGACACTCCTGGAATCTCTCCTCTCTGATGATCAAAGGCTTTCCAGCCGTCTTTGCTCCGGTGTTGGCCAGGAAAGAATGCTATACTGGTTCCAACGAAGCGAACCGGACAGTTTTTATTTTCGTGCAGCCAGTTTTTCAAAGCATTCATTCCCAATGCTCTTTCGCGGAAATGCAGTTTGATTACATAATTCGTAATCGCAGGCCTTTTACAGGATTTGCAAAAAAATCGCGCCGGACCGGAGGAAGTCACGGACCGGCGCATAACCTATTCAAAATTATTTTTAGAGCGTTCGACGCTGTGGGATTCAGCTTTGCAAGCCCGCCACGCCTCGGCGCTTATTTTTTTCGCGGGGCCTGAATATGTAAACAAGAAATTTCCTATTTAAATATATTCTTAGTTGAGGATTTTCCGGGGGCGGACGATGGGTGTCATATGACTCAAGCAAAGTTACCCGTAACCGTCCTCTCCGGCTTCCTGGGCGCCGGAAAAACCACCCTTCTGAAGCATATTCTATCCAACCGGGACGGCCTGCGCGTCGCGCTGATCGTCAATGACATGAGCGAGCTCAATATTGACGCCGCCCTGGTGCGCGACGAAATCTCGCTGAACCGGGTCGACGAGAAGCTGGTCGAAATGTCGAACGGCTGCATCTGCTGCACGCTGCGCGAAGATCTGCTGGTGGAGGTGACCCGCCTGGCCGGCGAAGGGCGCTTCGACTATTTGCTGATCGAGTCCACGGGCATCTCGGAACCGATGCCCGTCGCGGAAACCTTCGCCTTTCCCGATGAAGACGGGCGCGCGCTGGCGGACGTCGCGCGGCTCGATACCATGGTGACGGTGGTCGATGCGCGCAATTTTCTCGATGACTATTCGGCCGGTGAGGAGCTAAAGGACCGCGGGCTGGAACTTAGTCCTGATGACGAACGCGATATCGCCGCGTTGCTGGCCGAGCAGGTCGAATTCGCCGACGTGATTGTTTTGAACAAGACCGATCTGATCTCCACCGACGAGGAGACCCGGCTGACGGGAATTCTCAAAAAACTGAATCCGGACGCGAAGCTGGTTCAGGCGGAGCAGGGGCGTGTGCTGCCCGAGCTGATCCTCAACACCGGCCTTTACAGCGAAGAGCAGGCAGCTCGCGCTCCCGGCTGGCTACAAGAACTGCGCGGTCAGCACACGCCGGAAACTGAAGAGTATGGGATTACCAGCTTTGTCTTTCGATCGCGCCGCCCCTTTCATCCCGAACGCCTGTGGGAATTTCTAAACGGAGACGATCTGGAGCCTGTACTGCGTTCCAAAGGGTACTTCTGGCTCGCGAGTCGAATGGATTTCGCGGGACTGTGGTCGCAGGCCGGTTCTTCGTTGGACGCGCAACCCGGCGGTTTGTGGTGGGTCGCGGTGCCTGATGAACACTGGCCGGAACATCCGGAGGAGCGCGCGCAGGTGCTGGAACTTTTCGAAGGAGCTTATGGAGATCGCCGCCAGGAATTGGTCTTTATCGGACGCGATATGAATGAGATGCGCATTCGCCTGGGACTTGAGGCCTGTCTTCTCACTGACGAAGAGCTGGACGCCGGTCCCGCTGCGTGGATCGCCTTCGCGGATCCCTTTAGCCCGTGGCAGGCCGCCGAGCCGGAAGAAGAGAGTCAGATTGTATGAATGGATCGAGCGTATCGAACATAGC
The DNA here is from genome assembly GCA_024742665.1 of bacterium. Taxonomy (GTDB): domain Bacteria; phylum Spirochaetota; class Leptospiria; order Leptospirales; family Leptonemataceae; genus JANSYA01. Next base: position 422,232 of record JANSYA010000004.1, on the reverse strand, counting down.
TCGCGCTGAATCATTTAGTATCGGGCCGGACGCCGGCCTGCATCTGCCGCACGTCGTGTCGGCGCATGCTCTGCAAGATCTGTTTCGCGTACGCGAAGAGGATGTGAACCTGGTGGTGCTGCCGCGTGAGCCCGCGCCGGAGCTCGCCAGGAGCGCCGGACATTTTGGCGAATGGCTGAAGGAGACTCTGGCGCTGGATCTATCTCAGTTCGACATCGAGTCCGCTAAGCTGACTGCGGCTTTGCGCGAGGTCTTCGCTTCCGCGATGCCCCCTGGGTCCGAAGCAAACTATGAAGCGCCGGACCTGAGCCTGTTCGCATGGGACGTGGCGGAGCTTGCGGAAAATTTTGCGCGGATCGCGAAGGCGTCGAGCGGCGATCCAGGGGCCGGCCGAAATCTGCGTCTACGGCTTGATCGGGTCGAAAGCGATATGTGTGCGGCCTTTCATACGGACTGTTATCGCATGCGCCTGATTTGTACTTATCGCGGGACCGGAACGGAGTGGACCGCGAACGACAACGTCAATCGCCGCGAGTTCTATTCACTGCCCGCCGCGGAACGTCTCCTGGACTCGCAGCGTGTCTTTCGACTCCGCACCGGCTGGGTTGCGATCCTCAAAGGCGAAAGCTTTCCCGGCGCGGAAGGCTCCGCGGTCGTGCACCGCTCGCCGCCCGCCAGCGCCGAAGACTGGCGTCTGGTTCTTCGCATCGATTGTGATTGAAATCCATACCGCCTATCGTTTCGAGATATTGAGCTTCTTTGCTCGTCACCGAGCGATTCGATCTTCTCAATTAGATCGCGAGGCAACTGCGGTAAGTGCTCGGCCATTTCTTCATTTCCTCTCAACTTCAAAGTCATTCAAAGGGTTTCGTCCTGTTTCAAACAGTCAAGCAATCACGGGCGATCGTGTCGGCGCGAAACTGAGCAAGTCCGGGCATTCCGCTGACCTGATCATCTGAAAATAGCGTAACGGTCGTTTGCACAGTTCGTCCGCATCAAAACGACAGGTAACTATTTCCCGGGTACATAGTCGTAACTTCGAATGATTACATATTTGCAACTTTATTTGCGAATGACGGTGCTCGCATGCCGGGGATCCTGAAAAGTGCTGTCAAAAATTGTCGACCTGTGCTGGTGTTGGGCATGCAAACCCACCGACCTTTCCTGGTTTCTCTATTCGCTTTGCTAATGCTGGCATTTGTTGCGGGAAAGCCAACAAGCATTCCCGCCGCTCCGGGATCGCCGACCTTTGAAGAAGCCTTTGTCGCAATCATTCAAAATGCTTCCGTAGATTCCGACCACTGTGTGGTTTTCGGTACCATATACAGGGATAGGCCTCCTGTGAAACATAATTGGGGCCCCGGGGATTATTGCGGATTTCCTGGCGGCGAGGCCGAATTGATGGCGAATAAGCAGGCCGTCTGGAAGTTTACGCTGCTCGATGATAACAATAACTATATGATCACCAATTCCTCGACTGGTGTTGAGCTCTGTTTATTAATGAAATCGGAAGATGGGGAAGACTCTCCTTATCGGAAAAGATGGGCAGTGGGCGACTACTGTGGTTATCCGGGCGGTAAGCAGGCCCTGCTTGCGAACAAGCAGGCGGTGTGGCAACTCACAAAGCTGATCGGCAATCAGTACACGATGACCAATTCCTCGAATGGCACGCGCCGGTGTTTGGTTTTCGGTACCAATAATGTGGATCAATTTCCGGTGCTGTACAATTGGGGCCCGGGTGATTTTTGCGGCTTTCCAGGGGGCAAAACCGCACTCCTGAACAATAAGCAGGCCGTGATGACCATTCAGAAACTACGGCCGGCCTGGAGCATCGATACTCTGGTCAACCGTGTGGTTTCGCCGGTGACCATCAACGTACCGTTTACGGAAGGTGTTTATAACGATCTTGCGACCGATCTGAGCGAAGCACCGACCAAGGCGATCACTCTGATCGAAAAGGGTGTCATTGTATTTGAAAATCAGGGCCAGATCAAGGCCTGCAATGTACACTTCTGGGCGCTTTCCATTCGCTACAACGAACAACGCTGGGGTTATTATTATGAAGCTAAAGGCAGCATTGATGTGACGCTACAGGCGGATGGTTCTGTAGAATTGAAAGCAGTCTCGCCTTCTTCGCAGATCGTCATTGGCACCGGCCCCCCTGTATGTCCGACGGCCAGCGCCGACCGCCCGGAGGTGCAATCATGAGCCGCTCGATCGTGCGCAGCTTAAAAATATATCCGGTGATTGTCCTCAGCCTGCTGCTGCTCGATGTCGCTCTTACGGCGCCTCTGCAGTCGCAGGTATGCGGGGGCGACAATCAGAAACCTTGTTTCAGATGGGACGTCAAGACACCCTGTGCTGAATGTAATTCGCAGGGAGGGTGTAGCCTGACTGGCTGCACTTACGTACAGGAATACTGTCGCAGTAGCTATTCGGTAGTGATCGGCGGTCTGTGCCGGACCAAATCCCGGTACGATGTACCGCGGCCCGAGCCGGTATCGTTCACGGACGGGGGCAGACCCGTGACGGCCGGATTCCAGGTGCGGATTGATCTGAAGGAAGCCTGGGTGGTGATTCCAAATCTGACCACATCGAATATTTGCACCGGTACATCGCTTACGCCGAATGCCCTGCGAAAAATTGTGCCGGATACAAATGCACCCACGCAGCCAGTTTGGCCCACGGATCCATACTATTCGATGCTGGCGATCAACGGCAGTTTTTTCGATGTGACTGCGTATGACCGCAATAAGTCTATTCACGACAAGCCCTGCACATTTGTATACGGTTATACACTGAGTAACAAAGCGCTCGTGCGACCGGAAGAGGAAATCAAGGTCTACCGCCATGATGGCCCTCCGCGGGATGTGACGCCAGCTACCCTGGTGTTTTACACGGAAGCATACAGGGGGCAATCCGGGAAATATGCGGAAATCAAAAAATACCCCATGTTTACATCGAACCCGGGACAGGTTCCGGAAAATTACCAGAACGCGATTTCTGGCATACCACTGGTAAAAGACGGGAAGTACGTGCCCAGTTTCCCGCAGGCCGATTGCCGGCTGCCCCGCACAGCGGTGGGGCTCACGCAGGATTCGCGCTACTTGATTGCGGTCGTGGTGAATCCGGGCACCAATAATGGAGAATGTGAATCCTCCATTGGAGGCACCACGCTGGCATCCCTGGCGGAGTACATTGTTTCGCTCGGCGCGTACAATGCGATCAACCTTGACGGCGGTGGTTCTTCGCAGCTTTACTATCGTTCGAATCCGATTGTTCAGACCATGCCAAGTGATCTGCGTTATGGTTTGTATCCAAATCTCCGCTTCTATCGGCCGGTGGGCAATTTTCTCGGATTTCGTTAGGGGGCGCTGCTACGAATCGTTCGCACGCCGGGCAAATGGGTACAGAGAAAAACCTCGCGGGTATGCGCCGCTTCTTTGAGGCGACAGTAGATCTTCGCCCGGAAGACCGGGAGGCGATCGCAGCCGCGGCGCAGGATGCGCGATACGGGCGTCGGGAGTGGCTTTGCGGCCCGGACCAGAGCTTTGATTCATTTACCTGAAAATCGCAGGTCAGCAATTCAACGACGCTTCTATTCCTGCTACTGATCGGAGCGCTTGTCTTTTGCTCCTCTAACATAGACGCCTGTCGCGAATAGATCGGCAGGCAAGGCGACGGCATCACGAAAAATGGACTGAAGTTTGTGTGCATAATAGGTGATCTGCTGCGAAAAGGCTGTGACCGCTATTCAAGCAGTATGGAAACCACAGGTAAGTTGCTTATAAACTTCGCTGATAGCACGAAGACAAAGACTGGCTCCGCCGGCTGTTAAAGAAAGCCGAGCCATGATTGTTCATAAAGGTCAATGCGTCAGAGGGGACTTTTTCGTAGCGAAGCCCTGACGACTCTAATTCGCTGATTGGGCGCGCGAGAATCCATGTCATTGAGTACAGCAGCTCCACTGCAAAGATAACAAAGAATAAAAAGTGGAGCCATGCGGGCCCCGGCGTCCTTTTCTCTGACATTCGCCACCGCAAATCCCGGCCGATTTTCTCTTGCCCTCTCAATGAAAACGCGGGACCAGAAAGCATGTCGACCCATGTGAGTTCCTTTCGTGCTACCGTGATCGCCGTCGGTCTTCTGGCGCTGTCTGTATTTATTCCGGAGGCCCGCTTGCTCGGCCAGGGCCCGGTCGGCGGCACGGATTTGAAGATTTCAAACATTCGCCTGGATCCGGGGAGCGTGCTTTCCGAAACTCAAACGCTCTACATCGGTTACGATCTGTCGTTTAGCTATCCCGAGCGGCTGTTTCTGTGCGTGCAGCCGCAGGCGGGCTGGGAGGGATCCTTCATGGGCTGCCCGGGACGCAGCGCCGGCAAAGACGAAATCTACGCTACCATCAACTCCGCCGGTCCTCAGAAACTCGACAGTCTGCGCTTTGTGGCGATGGACGAAAATCATCGAGTCGTATACGAACGTGCAGTGCCGGTCGACATGGAGTTCACCGAGCAAGCCGGATACGCGAAGATTCGAGAGCAGGGGATCGGGGCGAAGATTCTTTCCGTCGAGTTTTTACCCGCCACTCCGGCGCGCCTCGACGCAAAACAAAAGTTGAATGTGAGCATAAAGTATGAAGTTCCCGACGGGGCGGCATTGCGGGTCTGGGCCCTGCCGATGAATTCCTGCGACTGTATTTACGAAAGCTCTATCGAAGAACCGCGGCAGAGCGCGGCCGCGGCGAAAGCTCAGAAGACAGTCGTGCGATGGATTGAGGCCGCGGCGGGCGCGCATATAAGAAAGGTGAAGGTCAAACTTGCCAATCAGGCCGGAGTTATCCTGGCGGAGGAATACATCGACGTCGACTTTCGTTTCGGTCCGGAGTCCGATGCGCAGTCGATGTCGCAATTCCCGCCGAGCGAAACGAAGACCCGCCCCTGATACTGCGGCGAACAGAATGCATCTCATGCTTGACGTTCTTAAAAATATTTTCGGCCGTAAACCTAACGCAATCGTTCTCGATCTGGACAACACCCTGGCCGATGATTTCGGATCTGAGGCCCGGCCGCAGGCGATGGAATTCCTGCAATATTTACAAAAGCAAGATTACCGAATCATACTCTGGACGAACTCATCGAAAGACCGAGCCAGGGAGATCATCTCAAGACTTAAGTTCCGGGACTATTTCGTAGAAACCATCTATCGAGAAGATTACGATCCGGAAAATACGGGAATCTATAAAGACATTCGAAAAATCAACGGAGACGTATTGATCGATGATGATCCAGAAGAAATCCGCAAAAATCGCGCGAACGGCAAAGTCGGATACCTGATTCCCTCGTATCGGCGCGGGCAGCTCGAAGACCAGGAGTTGTTCAAGGCGCTCGACCGCTTGCGGCTATAGTGATCGAATCGCGTTGAGTCATGATCTCCCGAAGAAAATCTGAATGACGAAGGCAAGTGAAAGCGAAATCGAGCAGGCGATCCGAAGCGGCGATCTGGAAGCTTCGCCGTCGAAAACAATACGCCCTTGATGGTCGCGGTCAAGAGCGGGCCGCATGCCGTCGTGGAAGTCCTGCTGCGATTTCAGCCGGATATGAACTGTCGCAATCAAGCCGGTCATGACGTATACAAGCTGGCCGCGCAGCGCGGTGACCAGGGCATCCTCGCGCTATTGCAAGACGCTGGTGATGCATGGCCTCTCCGCGCTTGACCGCGAATCGCAAGACAAGTCCAGGAAGCCCCGTGAATACAGAATCTTTCTATACAGAAGCAGATGCGTCTGCGAAGCAGTCGCTCGTATGAAATCTCCCTCCCTGACCCGCGTCGCGCTCTACAGTCTGGCGGTACTCATAATCATCGCCGTTTTATTTTATCGTTATAGCCCGCGCTGTACCGCAGGCGATTGCGTCAATGGGACCGGCGTTCGCCAGCAGACGGGCGTCTTTCATTATGCCGGCGAATTTCGGAACGGCCGCGCGCACGGCCGCGGCGTCTTCGAAAGCATCGCGACCGGCCATCAGTACGACGGCGAATGGCAGGGCGGACTGATGCACGGGCAGGGCCGCTATCGCTATCCCGACGGAACGGAATACGAAGGTGAATGGCGCGATAATTTGCGCCACGGCCGGGGCGAATTGCGCAATCGTGCGGACGGCAGGGTGATTTACGCGGGGGAGTGGATCGCAGGGGAGCGTGCGCCGTAGCTCTCAGTTTCCGCCGGCCCTTCGGCTCCGAACGAAGCCGAAAACTATCCTGATTTACACCACGACCGCCCTTTTTGCTGAATAATTAAAGATAAAAGAGTCGCTAATATATATTTGACTTCCGGCGGGATCCCGGCGAAGCTGTTGCGGAACCTTCAGGAGGAAGTCATGCAGAGATTCATTCGATTTTTTTTCACGGGCCTGGTGGCCGCGCTGGTACTGCTGGCGGGCGCCGCCTGCGGCGAAAAGCCCGCAATTGAGGCCGAATTAACTTTCGCGCCGGCAGTGCCGCCGCCTCTGGATCGCGGCCCGGCCCACGTCACCGTGAAGATGGAAACCAGCGAAGTGCGGATGCGTCTCGCCGACGGGGTGGAGTACGTCTTCTGGACCTTCGGCGGCAGGGTGCCCGGCCCCTTTGTACGTGTGCGCGAAGGCGACGATGTCGAGTTTCATCTGAGCAATCATCCCGAAAGCAAAATGCCGCATAACATCGATCTGCATGCGGTAACCGGACCTGGCGGCGGGGCGGCTTCGTCTTTCACCGCGCCCGGCCATACCTCGAAATTCAGCTTTAAGGCGCTCAACCCGGGTCTGTATATCTATCATTGTGCGACGGCTCCCGTGGGCATGCATATCGCAAACGGGATGTACGGTCTCATTCTGGTGGAGCCCGCGGGCGGCCTGCCGGAAGTCGATCGCGAATACTATGTGCTGCAGAGCGAATTTTATACGAAAGGCAGATTTGGAGACGCGGGGCTCCAGCCTTTTGACATGCAAAAGGCGCTGGATGAGAATCCTGCGTACGTCGTATTCAACGGTTCCGTCGGCGCATTGGCCGGCGACAACGCGGTGCCGGCCCGGGTCGGCGAAACCGTGCGCCTGTTCGTGGGCAACGGCGGTCCGAATTTGGTCAGTTCGTTTCATGTCATCGGCGAAATCTTCGACGCGGTGTATCAAGAAGGCGGAACCGAGGCGAACCAGAAGAACGTGCAGACGACGCTGGTACCGGCCGGCGGCTCGACGATCGTTGAATTCAAGTTAGAGGCTCCCGGCACCTTTTTGATGGTGGACCATTCCATTTTCCGGACCTTTAATAAGGGCGCTCTGGGTATGATTAAAGTCGAAGGCGACGAGGACTTAAAAGTCTACTCCGGCAAACAATCGGATGAAATCTATCAGCCCGAAGGCGGCGCAGTCCAGACCATGCCTGCAAGCGGACAGGCGCAAGCTCCGGCGCGAACGAAAGCCGAACGCATCGCCGCCGGCAAAATCATCTATGAGCGCAATTGCCAGGCCTGTCATCAGGCGGGCGGTCAGGGTTTGCCGAATGCATTTCCGCCGCTTGCGAAAGCCGACTACTTAAAAAATAAAAGCCAGGCCATTCGAGCGGTGGCCAACGGCCTGACCGGCCCGATCGTCGTGAACGGCGAAAAGTACGACGGAGTGATGCCGGCCCTGGGCCTCAAAGACGAGGAAATCGCCAACGTGCTGACCTATGTCTTAAATTCCTGGGGCAACAGCCCGGGCGAAGTCACGCCGGCCGAAGTGCGCGCGCAGCGTAAGTGATCGGAGGATTGGTCTTGAAGCGCGGGCGAAAGATTTTATGGGGCGCGCAGCGAGGCGTGCAGTTGCTGCTCGGCGGCGCGCTCCTGGCTCTCTGGTCCGCGCCTGCCGTGAGCGAAGGAGCACCGGCGAGCATGGCGCGGGTTCCCGCCGGCACGTACGTTCCGCTCTATTCAGGAGATCAGCTTGAGCAGGTGCCGGTCGCGGTTTTCCTGCTCGACCGTTATCTCGTGACCAACGCGGACTTTGCAGCTTTTATCGCGGCGCATCCCGTCTGGTCGCCGGGCAAGCCGCCGGCAATCAAGGCCGATCACAATTATCTGGCTCAGTGGCCGGTCGCCCCGCCAAAGGCGCGTATGCCGGTGACCGGCGTATCCTGGTTCGCGGCCCGGGAGTACTGTCGGTATCGCGGCAAACGCCTGCCGACCGTCGCGGAATGGGAGCGAGCAGCCGCGGCGCCTGACGCGGCGCGTCCCGACGAAGGCGAAGATGCTCTGCTGAAACGCATTCTCGAATGGTACGGCCGTGCGAACGAAGAGCGCGAAGTGGGCAGCGTGTACGAAAATATTTTCGGCGTATTTGATCTGCACGGTTCTGTCTGGGAATGGACGGAAGATTTTAATTCCGTAACGATCGACGCCGACGGTCGGGAGCAGGGCGACAGCGATCGCTTTTGCGGCGCCGGGGGATTGAACGCGTCCAATCCCCGGGACTACGCCGCTTTCATGCGGCAGGCCTTTCGCAGCAGCCTGCGCGCGGCGTCCACGGCGAAGAATCTCGGCTTTCGCTGCGCTCGGAATATATAGCAGATTCCCGCCCGAGCGGATCGCAATAAATAATCAAGAGGGTATTCAAATGAGAACAGAAATGATCACGGCGGGAGTCCTGGCTGTACTGTTCGTGTTCGTCGCCTGCCATGAGCAGGACCACGAACACGTATCGATGCCGGGCGGAGAAATCAGTCCGGGATCGATTTACGATCTCGATCTAATGTTTACGAATCGGCGCGCCGAAAGCGTGCCTCTGAATCAGCTCGCGGGCGGGCCTTTGATTTTCAGTATGATCTATACGCGCTGCACCTCGGTCTGTCCGACGCAGGCGGGAAATATGTTACGCATCCAGAACGCACTCGCACCGGAGGACCGGGAAAAAGTCCGTTTCGTGTTGATGAGCTTCGATCCGGACGATAGCTCAGCGGATCTCGCGGAGTTCGGATCAAAGCTGGGATTAAAAGAGAACTGGCGACTGCTCGGCGGCGATCCGGACATGGTGCGCCAGCTGGCGGCGGCGCTGGGCTTTCAGTATCGCAAGAACCCGGGCGGCGAATGGTCGCACTCGGCGGCCATATATTTATTCGACGCGAAGGGTGCGGTGCGCTATCGCAGCGAAGGCCTGCAGGGCAAGCCTGATGAATTCGCCAAACACCTGAAACACCTGTAGCGTTTCACGGCGCTCCGGCCGGGCTTCGCCGACTCGCGTCAGGTACCCAAATCTACGATTTGCCGGGCGACGCCTGATACGAGGGCCAGGCACCCTTTTCGAAGGCTTTCGCCAGAGTCGTATTCTGAAATTGTTTTAAGAGGGTCTTGCGGTGTTTGACCCAGTCGGAATGGAAAGGGCAGGGGTTGCGATCGGAGCATTCGCTCAGTCCCAGGATGCATTCGTCGCGAAGTCTCACGGTGCCTTCCACGGCTTCGATGGCTTCCAGAAGATGAATCTTCTGCGGAGGCCGTCCGAGTGAGAAGCCGCCGCCCGGTCCCGTTGTCGACTTGAGAATACCGACACGCACCAGACTGTGTAACAATTTATTCAGATAGGAACTTGAAACATCAATATGCTTCGCGATTTCATTTCCGGAGGCGTATTGCGAAGCGGGCAAGGATCCCAGGTAGACAAGGGATCTGATTACATAGTCGATTGAGTTTTGATTCACAGGACCCGGGCCTCTATCGCCTCAACAAAAAGCGTGTAGTAGAACCTGGTCAAGCAGAAAGAACTGCGACCGCCCCGATAGCGGTTCGTCGATCGATCCAGGTCAGGCGGGCTGCCGTTTCATCGCCGCGCATTATAGGCCCAGTACTCGCGCCCGTAGCGATTTACATCGTAGCCCAGCAGATCCAGGATCCAGATTCGAAAATCTTTCGAAAAAACTCTGACAACGCCGCCTTCAATAAAGCGGCGCGCCGAAGTTTTGACGGTCGGCTTCAACAATTTTAGCTTTCCGGCTTTTTGAAGCGAGCGGCACAAGAAGGCGCTCTCAAGAATCTCGACGTCGGGGCAGCCGCCAATCGAACGGAATGTGTCCGCCCGAACAAAGACCACCTGGTCGCCGTAGTATTCTTTCCAGATGTGGTAACGCACATAGTTCACGAAGGCGATGACCGAGACGCCGAAACCCCGTTCGATAAAACGCATATGAAAGGCGCCGCCGACCACTTGCGTATTTTCCAGAGCCTGAATGATCGCGCGATCGAACTCCGGCGGCAGGAGCGTGTCGGCGTCGACGAAAACGAAGACATCGCCACGCGCCGCGCCGGCTCCCAGGTTTAATCCGGCGGCGCGGCAGGGGCGCTCCGTAGTTTCCGTCGCGACGCGGCAGTTTAGATCGCGCGCGATATCGACTGTGCCGTCGGTCGAGCCGCAATCCGCGACCAGGATTTCATAATCCGTCCCGGGCCGAATGCATTCGCGAATGCGCGCCACGCAGGCGGGCAGATCCCGCGCTTCGTTGAGAGTCGGTATGATAATACTAAATCGCATCCCGATGCCAGACAGCGCGCCGCAAGATATACGCGTGGTCGAAACGGAGACTCCCGTTTTCTTTTGATATATCGAAGAGCGGCGCCCGCATTGATATTGTCATTGACCATGCATTGAGACGCGGGTGCGGAGCCGGGGTTACGCCGCCGTTGATTTTCTTGAAGCGGCCGCGGGTCAGGCGGCGAGCGAGCTCACGAAGACCTGAACGTCAAACGCGGAATCGCTGACTTCGTCCAGCTTCGCCGCGCGTTCCAGGCCCTTCGCAATATTCGCTTGCGCCTCGTCGAAGCGATCGAGATTCAATAAGCAGGTGGCCAGGACTCCCGGCACGTTGGAAATATCCCGATCCGGCGTGAGCGCCCGCGCTTCTTCGGCGCGTTCGAGAGCGGTACCGAAGTTTTTCCGGGCGATGTGTAGCTGCGCCGTATCGAGTAAAAAGATCTGCTCTTCGCGTAGATTTCCCAGAGCTTTCGCCAGACCGTAGCCGCGGGCCACAAACCCAAGCGCCGTATCGATATCGCCGGTGCGCTTCTTCCTCGGGAGTCTTCGGGAGTCTCCGGCAGTTTGCGCGGATTGGCCGACCACTCGCGTAAATCGCGTATGATTTTACCAGGGTCGTTTTTTCCCGAAAAGATTTAGAAAGCTTCGCATAGGCTAAAAGAGCGACGCATCAAATTGATTGCAATAATTATTAAAAAATCACATATTCCTTCGGTAGCTACCGCCCACCGAATATAAAGCGCCGCTGACCTGGCCGAGCGTCGCGACCTTGACGGTTTCCATCAGCTCTTCGAAAATATTGCCGCCGGACAGCGCCGTTTGCTTCAGCTTTTGCAGCGCGTCTGGCGCGCGGTCGGCAAAAGCGGTCTGCATGGCCTGAACGCCGGCAATCTGCTCTTCTTTCTCCGCGTCCGTCGAACGCATCAATTCGGTTTCGGCCTGCTCTTCGACGGCGTCGTTTAAGAAAGTATTCACGCCGACAATCGGCAAATCGCCGGAATGTTTCAGGTGTTCGTAGTGCAGGGACTCTTCCTGAATTTTACCGCGCTGGTACATCGTTTCCATCGCGCCGGGCACGCCCCCGCGTTCGGTCAGACGATCGAATTCCGCGAGCACCGCCTCTTCGACGAGATCGGTCAGCTCGTCGATGATGTACGCTCCCTGGACCGGGTTGTGATTTTTATTCAGACCCAGCTCTTTATTGATGATCAGCTGGATCGCGACCGCTCGTCGCACCGAATCTTCAGTCGGCGTGGTAATCGCTTCGTCGTAGGCGTTGGTGTGCAGACTGTTGCAGTTGTCATACAGGGCGTACAGCGCCTGCAGCGTCGTGCGAATATCGTTGAAGTCGATTTCGCGCGCGTGCAGGGAGCGCCCGCTGGTCTGGATATGATACTTCAGTTTCTGGGAACGCTCGGAGCCCTCGTAGAGACGCGCCATCGCCACCGACCAGATCCGTCGCGCGACGCGGCCGATCACCGAGTACTCGGCGTCCAGGCCGTTAGAGAAAAAGAAGCTCAAATTCGGCGCGAAATCGTCGATCTTCAGTCCGCGCTTTAGATAATATTCAACGTAGGTGAAACCGTTCGCCAGAGTAAAGGCCAGCTGCGTAATCGGATTCGCGCCGGCCTCGGCGATATGATAACCCGAAATCGAAACCGAATAGAAGTTACGAATTTGACGCGCGACGAAGAACTCCTGCATATCGCCCATCATGCGCAGGGCGAAGGCCGTCGAAAAAATACAGGTGTTCTGGGCCTGGTCTTCTTTTAAGATGTCCGCCTGCACGGTCCCGCGCACTTTTTGCAGCGTTTCGGTTTTGATCTTTTCGTAGACTTCGCGATCGACGAAGTGATCGCCGGAAAGGCCGAGCAGCTCCACGCCGCGTCCATCATGACCGCGCGGACGATCTTTGCGATATACAGGCGCCGGCAAATTTTTCGCCGCATAAAATTCGGCGACTTTCTTACGGGCCGCGTCCAATTCGCCGCGCTCTTTTAAATACGCTTCAATCTGCTGGTCGACCGCCGTATTAAAAAAGAAAGCCAGCACGACCGGCGCCGGACCGTTGATGGTCATGCTGACCGAAGTCGACGGCGCGATCAAATCAAAGCCGGAGTACAGGCGCTTGCAATCGTCGAGACTGGGAATGCTGACTCCCGAGTTGCCGACCTTGCCGTAGATGTCCGGCCGAATGTGCGGGTCTTCGCCGTACAGCGTAACCGAATCAAAGGCCGTCGAAAGCCGGGCCGGTCCCGCCCCATCGCCTCCGGCGCTATCATTGGCCTGCTCGCCGGAGCCCGCCAGATAGTGAAAGCGCGTATTCGTGCGCTCCGGTCCGCCTTCGCCGGCGAACATACGGGTCGGATCTTCGCCGGCGCGGCGAAAGGGAAAGACCGAAGCCGTAAAAGGAAAATTCCCCGGCAGGTTCTCTTTATAAAAATAGCGCGCGAGCTCGCCCAGGGATTCATAAGGCGGCAGTGCGACGGCGGGCAGCTGCAGGCCGGAAAGCGTCTCGCTCTTTAAGGGCTGGGTTAAAACCTGATCGCGGATTTTGTACTGAAATTCATCGGCCCGCAGGGCGTCGCGCGTTGCAGGCCAGGCGTGCAAAAATTTTCGCAGCCGCGCGTCCATCGCGTCGAGGATTTCCGTTTCCTGCCCCCGCAGCGCCGCGATGACCGCATTCGAAGCTTCACTCCGATCGCCGAGCGGGCCCGCGTCGCCGTCTGTCGCCTCTCTGATTCTCGTGTCCGTGTTTAGATCCCTACCCCGCAAGAGCGCCATCGAACGCCGCACCGCGTCCAGGTCGTGGGCGCGCTCGATATTTTTCGCCGCGTCGCCGTGGTAGCCCCGCAGGGTTTCCGCGATCTCCGAAAGATAGCGCGCGCGACTGGCTTCGATGATTTCAATGTCGCCGTTGTTCTGGCGATCGTTATCGAGATCGATGGCCTGCAGTGCTTGCGGCGTCTGGCCCGCGAGCGCCGTGACCAGCGCATTGTACAGCGCGTTCACACCGGGGTCATTGAAGCGGCTGGCCACCGTCGCATGCACCGGCATCGAATCGACGGGACGATCGAACAGAGTATGATTGCGCTGGAACTGCTTTTGCACGTGACGCACGGCGTCGGCGCTGCCGCGTTTTTCGGCTTTATTCAAAGCGACGACGTCGGCGAAGTCCAGCATGGCGATCTTCTCTAACTGGGTCGGCGCGCCGAACTCCGCGGTCATCACATACAATGTGCGATCGGCGAGCTGCGTGACCTCGTCGTCGGACTGACCGGTACCGGAAGTCTCGAGTAAAATTAAATCGAAGCCGGAAGCCTTAAGTAAATTCAAAACCGGTTTCAGCGCATGCGAAACGCTGCGATTCGCGCCGCGGGTCGCGAGCGAGCGCACGAATACGCGATCAGAAAACAGCGTCGGCGAATTCATGCGAATGCGATCCCCCAGCAGAGCGCCGCCGGTTTTACGCCGGGTCGGATCGACCGCGACGATCGCCAGCCGCAGTTCGGGATTATTTTCCAGGAAACGCAGACACAGCTCGTCGGTCAGAGACGACTTGCCCGCGCCGCCGGGACCGGTAATGCCGAGCACCGGCGCCTGGTGCCCGCTGGCGGCGCCCGTTGCGTTATCCGTTTTCGCATGCAGTCGGCGCGCGGCGCTCGCGCTTTCGGCGATCTGTTGAATCGCACTCGCCAGAGTCGCCGAATCCGGGTCGCCGCTCGCGCTGGCCATCGCGTTTTCCAGGTAAGTTACGCCGCGGGAAAGTTTGTAGAATTCCGGCACGGCCGCCGCGGTGAAGTGGCCGTTTAAGGCGGGGCAGGTGTTGAAATCGCAGGACTCCAGCATGAAATTGATCATGCCCTGCAGCCCGAGCTTGCGGCCGTCTTCCGGCGAAAAGATGCGGGTAACGCCGTGTTCGTGCAGCTCGCGAATCTCTTCCGGGACAATTACGCCGCCGCCGCCGCCGAACAATCGAATGTGATCCGCGCCGCGTTCGTTTAAGAGATCCCGCAGATACTTGAAGTACTCCACGTGGCCGCCCTGGTAGCTCGAAATGGCGATGCCCTGCACGTCTTCCTGGATCGCGGCGTCGACGATTTCCAGCACCGAGCGATTGTGTCCGAGATGGATGACCTCCGCGCCGGATGCCTGCAGAATCCGCCGCATGATGTTGATCGAAGCGTCGTGGCCGTCGAAAAGCGATGCCGCGGTCACGAAGCGGACTTTATTCTGGCAGCTATAAATATCCGGGGCGGGGTGTGCGCCGGTGTTGATTGCGGGGGCGGAGTGACTCATCGCGGTTACCTCACTGAGCGGCGCGTCGGCCGCCTTTCCAGGAGCCATTGCGCGAATGCGGAATGTATCTATATATAGAAGAAAATATGCAGATTGGTGTATTCGATTTCGCAAAAAGTGCCGAAGTCAACTATATAAGCCCGCCGGGGCCCCTTCGGAAAAGCTTTGATGTCCACTCGCGAAAGTCAAAAAATCGCAAAATCGAATCAATTCCTGTTTCGCCCGGCGCTGCGGCCGGCGAAGCGGATTTTGGGCCCGCTCCTGGCCCTCGCTCTGGCCCAGCTACTCGCCATGGCAACCGCGCCCGAAGCGCCCCGTGTGATTCGCACCCCCGATCCGGTGGAATCCCTGGCCTTCAGTTCCGACGGGACCGTACTCGCTGCGGCCTTCGACGGTCGCGCGCAGCTGATTCATATCCCGCCGGCCGCCGGGGCCGCCGACGGGAGCTTTCCCGTGCTGGGCGCCTTTCACGGCGCGGCCTGTACTTTACGATCGCCGGCTTTCAGTCCCGACAGCCTGCTGTACTACGGCCGCCGCCGGGACTGCGCCGGTCCCGCGTCCCGCTCCAGCCGCTCCCGGGCCGCGCGTCGCGCTTCGGCGGCCAACGCAGGCGACGCCCGTGAAATACCGATCTACGATCTGGCGACTGGCCGCGTGGCCCACCGCCTCGGTCCCCACGCCGGCTATCTCAAAGCGATCGGCATGAGTGCCGACGGCCGGCGCCTGGCCAGCGCCAGCGATGACGGCCAGCTCCGGATCTGGTCGGTCGCCGACGGTCGCCTGCTGCGGTCGACGCGTCTGCCCCGACTCACCGATCCCCGCCGGGTCGTGCAGCCCTTCGCCTTCGATCCGCAGCTGGAGCTGATCGCGGTCCACGACTGGCGCGACTACTACATGGTGATGATCGAAGTCGAAACGGGGCGGGTGCTGCACAAGACCGAGTATCCCTTTCGAGCCGGAGAGCAGCCGCTGTTCGTCTTCGCTCCCGACGGCCAGAGTTATTTCGACGGCCGCCGCATCCGTGCGAGCCGCAGCGGCGAACCGGTCAGCACCATCGAATTTAATTTTGCATTGATTCCCGGTCGCGCGGTGTTTTCCCCCGACGGCCAGCAGCTGGCTCTACTCCAGCTCTCAGCCGGCGGGCAGGCTTCGGCGTCTTCGTCGACGGCTACGTCGGCGTCTTCGTCGACAGTGGAGATTTACACCGTCGCCACGGGAGCGCTGTACAGTTCCTACACCGTGACCGACCGGCTGATATCGCTGGCCTGGCATCCCGAGGCCGAACGGCGGATCCTGGCGGCCGGCGGCTATTCGGGTCGGATCTATTTGCGCGAATTCGAATCGTTGCCATAAAACCCGGCACTGAAAATCTGCGACGCAATGCCCGAGTTACCGGAAGTCGAAACCGTCGCCCGCAGCCTGCGCCCGCATCTGATCGATCGTAAGATTCACGCCTTCGAACGTTACTGGCCGAAGGCCCTGCACGATGTGAGCCTGCCCGCCTTTCGTAAGGCCGTTACGAATCAGCGCATTGTCGACGTGCGCCGCCGCGCGAAATTCGTGATCGTCGTATTAGAGCGGGGCTTTGTGCTCGTGCATCTACGCATGACCGGCAAACTCTATCCCCTGCCGGAGATCCCGCCCAAACGGGAGCGTAATTTGATTTCGTGCGCCTTCGTCTTGAGCGACGGCAGCAATCTTATTTTCGAAGACCAGCGCCGCTTCGGCCGGGTCTACTGGTTCGCCAATCAGGAGGAACTGGAACTGTGGTCGCAGCGTTTCGGCCCCGAGCCATTAGAAGCGGAGTTCACGCCCCACTGGCTGACCCACAGTCTGGCGGGCAGCAAACGCCAGGTGAAGCCGCTGCTTTTGGACCAGGAATTTATCGCGGGGCTCGGTAATATCTACGTCGACGAATCCCTGTGGCTGGCGAAAATCCATCCGCTCACGCCGGCCGCGCAAATTCCAAAGGCGAAAGTGAAGCGCCTGCACGGCGCGATTCAGGAAGTGCTGGAGAAATCGATTCGCATGAACGGGACTTCGTTTATGAACTTCAAATTTCTGGGCGGCTACGAGGGCGGCTACACTGACGAACTGCTGGTCTTCGGTCGCCAGGGGCAGCCCTGTCTGCGCTGCAAACGCGAAATCGTAAAACTGAAAGTCGCCCAGCGCGGCACCC
The DNA here is from genome assembly GCA_024742665.1 of bacterium. Taxonomy (GTDB): domain Bacteria; phylum Spirochaetota; class Leptospiria; order Leptospirales; family Leptonemataceae; genus JANSYA01. The sequence goes on along the minus strand of JANSYA010000004.1, from coordinate 405,222 downwards.
ACATCTGCGAACGCTGCCAGGCCGCGCCCGCGTAAGGGCCGCGCTCAACCTGGCCCGCTACTTCGACGTGACCGCGCCCATCCGGCACTTCGGTTTATTCGACGAATGCTCCACGCCCGCCGCCAGCTCCGGCGAAAGCCAGGGCTTCGCCGGCTCCTGCTGCTGATTCGCCCCGGCAAGAGCTGCGCCCCGCGCCCACGAGATGCGCAGTCGCCGCCGCTATTTTACGCCGCCGCCGAATTCGTTCCGGCGATGCCAGGCGCTCCGGCCGCCTGTAAGCGGTCCAGCTTGCGGTGCATGACCGCGAACCAGAGCGGGGGAAATAAAGCCATCAAAACCATCGCGGGATAGCCGGCGGGCATTTGCGGACTTTCATTGAAGTGGCGCAGTGCTTCGTAGCGGCGCTCGGCGAAGGCGTGGTGATCCGAGTGGCGCGGCAGTTCGAATAAAAGCAGGCGGCCGATCAAATGGTTGGAATTCCAGGAGTGGTGCGGCTGGACTTTTTCATAGCGCTGCTTCGCTTCGTCGAAGCGTCGGCTCAGGCCGTAGTGTTCGACGTAGTTGATCGTCTCAAGCAATAGAAAACCGAATACCGCCGCGATCGTAAAGGCGAGCAGGGCCAGTCCGCCGAAGGCGAAAAAGATCCCGGCCAGGACCGCCGTCTGTAAGATCGTATAGCGCCACATGGTATTGCGCGGGCCGTAAGGCGCAAGACCTGAATTGCGCAGGCGTTTGGCTTCGATCCGCCAGGCCGACACGAAACTCATATACACCGAGCGCATCCAGAAAGTATATAGAAATTCGCCGCGGCGCGCCGTCGCCGGATCCATCGGAGTGGCCACGTGGCGATGGTGTCCGCGGTTGTGCTCGATGAAAAAGTGCATATAGAGCGAAGTTAACAGGAGCGCTTTCGAAATCCATTTTTCGTAGGCCTTGTTGCGATGCCCCAGTTCGTGGGCGGAGTTGATCCCCAGCATGCCGCAGGAAACGCCCACGCTTAAGATCCAGCCGGTCAACTCTACGTAGTTTGTATACCAGGCCTGCGAAACGGCGATCAGCAAGAGCGCGATAACGCCGTACTGCACCGGCAATGACAAATACAAAATCCAGTCGAAGAGCCGCGCCGCAGCGGGAGTCTGCGAAACGGCGGCGTTGGCTCCGGGGGCCGGCAGGACGACTTCCAGCAGCGGCACGATGCCGAAGGTCAGGATCAGCGCCGAGTACGACCACAGAGTCCCGCCGAAATAGATCCCGGCCGCCGCCAGCAGGGGGACCAGATAACCAAACAGATATTGAAACGCGCGCATAGTGGTGAACCTCTCTTTTTAAGTTGTGTATGAAAAATTCGAAATATTGCTTAACGTGTTATTCAATTAAAGCGAAGACGAAGACGTCCGCGTCGGCGCATCAATCGCCGGTGAAGCGTCGTTAAAATTTCATTAAGCGCTCGAAATCGTGGCCTGGATCGAGCAGCCGGTGAAATAAAATCCCCAGGATCATGCTGAAGGTCGCCGCCGCCCGGTCCGGGTCGTCATAGCCGAGCTGCTCGGAAATCATCTGGCGAAAGAAGCCGACAATCTGGCGGCTGTAGTCGGTGGCGTCGTCGGGGTTCTGGTGCCGGTAAAAGTCCAGGATTAGAAACAACATATTCTGCAGGCGCGTTTCGTTGGCCTGCACGTACTCCATCAGGACGGCCTGTCGGTCCTCTCGTTCGGCGTTCGCCGCCAGGACCGCCACAGCGTCGGCGACCACGGCCCGGCTCATATGTCCGAACATCTCTTCGAAGATGTTTTCTTTCGTGGGGAAGTAGTGATACAGCGTGCCCGTCGAAATTTTGAGTTCGCCGGCAATTTTGCGCATCGTCAGGGCGGCGTAGCCCTGGCGGGCGAATAATTCGAAGGATTGGTCGAGGATCGCCGCTCGCTGGGCTGCATGGTCTACAATTTTGGGCATATTGGGTTCCGGGCGGTTCTAATTACGAGATCGTGGGAGCAGTCGGATGGACCGAAATCGCCTCGAAAACGTTTTATTTCGAACGTTTGTTATAAAAAATGCAGGCCGGGAAAATGTCAACAAAATTCAGGAAAAAATCTGCCCGATGCTCCGGGAGTTGGTGCGGGGCCAGGGAGGGGCACCCAGCGGATGATTCTAAAAAGTCTTCGGCAATCCGGAGCATACTGTAAAAGTAGCGTTGGATCAACAATGAGCACCTTCACCGACGACCACGAATATATAATGCACTATATTCATGAAATGTGGGTGGTTTGCCCTCGATGTTCTGGATGTGGGATCATTCGCAATCGAGACCCTGAGAACAAAGATCAGTTTGCGCCCCGCAGATTGGTTTGCACGAAATGCCCGCACAGCGCCGACTGGGATGGTCGCGAAATGGCATTCGCGTGGTACTCCAGACCTGCGGACCCATGTTTCGGATATGACTTATGGCTCCAGCAGTCTTGCTGCGGTCAAACACTGTGGGCCTACAACGCCAGGCACTTGAGATTTCTTTCGGATTTTGTGGGCGCAATGCAGCGAAAGCGCATAAAGAATGAAAAGTACGGGTGGTCCAACATAAGTCTTTCCAGTCGCCTTCCGAAATGGATGCAGTCAGCGCGAAACCGTGACGCGATCCTGAAAGCCATTCGGAAATTGACAGAGCAGGTCAAAGCCGTCGAGCAGGGGGGAGCCCGCCGCCCGACCGTCAGGATCCGTCGGGTCGAATCGTAACAATCACTTCGTTCGAAAGCTTCGATTCCGTTCCCTCGGCGTCGTAGGCGGATACGGCGAAATAATAAACCCGGTTCGGATGCAGGAAGGGCAGGCGGGGCTCGGCCGTATTCAGCGAAGTGTTTTTTTGAATCAGCGAGTTATCGATCAGAATGCGCAGACGGTTACGCAGGGATCTGCGGAGCTGCTCTGGACGGCTGCGTTCCAGCAGTCGTTCTTCCGCGTTCATGAGGGTCGCGAGACGTTCCGGGCTCAGCCCTTTCTGAATGGGCTGGCCGGCGGCGTTCATTGACAGCCGTCCCAGATACTCTCCGGGACGCAGACCGTAGTAAATATAGTATCCGCCTCCCGCAGCCTGCACCTGGCTGTCGGGGCTCTGGTCCCATTCGAGAACCGCGGCCCGACGTAGATGTTCCAATCCAGGTACGAGCTTCAGCTTGCCGGGGGCCGGCGGGGGCGTGAGCGGTACGAAGTCCAGGGAGAGATCGTGTAGCACCGGAGTGTGGGCGCCGGTCGGATCGGCCTGGAGTTCCGCGCGCCACTGAAAGTACGAAAACATTGGCAGGGTATAGGTCTCGCCGGATTGCGACAGGCGGCGCCAGGGTAGTTCGCGTTCCGATGTATCTTTTGCGAAGGGCTGCTTCGAAGCGCGCACATAAAAATTCAGAATCGTGCCGGCGGGTTCGCTCGCTCGATACGACACGCGTCCCGATCGCGCGGTAAAACCCGCCGGATGCATATCGCCGACGCCGCCCGGGCGTGCATCGGATTTCGGACGCAGCACTTCGGAAACGACCGTGCCGACGCGCTGTTCGCCGCGCATCGTTTGATAGTCCAGACGCAGCGGGGCATAGGTCGTGGTGTTCGCAGTCGCCTGGCCCGGCCGGTCTCCGGGGCGCAGAGCGTCGCGGGCAATGCGAAATTCGTCGAGGGCGCCGGCATAGGTTTCCGCCAGCACAATCGGCGAACGATCCAGCGGATGAAAGACCATCTGCCAGACGCCGCTTTTGTCGGCGGCCGCCGCCACGGTTTCTTCTTCGCCGTTTAAGAACAGACGCATCAGACCCTTCGAAGCTTCGAAGCTCACGCTCAAATGCATCCATTCCTGCGTGCGAACGGCCGTGCGGCTGCCCAGGCGCAGAGAGTGCAGCTGCCCGCGCGCGTCTTCGAACAGATTTTCACCGTGCACGTACAGGCGATCGTCTTCGACGAAGATTTGCAATCCGCGGCGTTTGCCTTCGAGCATATTCAGTTTGCGAAAAATAATGTTCTTTCTATAAAAGTAAATCGGCTTGAGCCACATCTCGATCGTAAAATCGCCGGAGGGTCCCGTGCCCGGCCAGAGCTCTTCCGGCGAACGAATCACCACGCGGTTTTCCAGGCGATTGAACAGCGCCGCTCCGCGGCCGTGGCGCGCGTCGGCGTTAAAGATATAATTCGCTTCGCCGATCCGGTAGCGGCCGGCCTGGTCGCGCAGCAGCTCGGGAACTTCTTGGTCAAAGTCCAGGTACATCAGATTCGAGCGATCGCCGTGGTACGAGATCGTTCGCAGGCGAATGTCCTGGCTGGCGTCCTGGGCGGCGAAGAGCTCGGTGCCCTGCAGACTGGCGATGGTCGCGAAACCTTTTTCGCCGGCCCGTCCGGCGTCGATGCGTTCCGCACCAACGTGAGCCGGCATGATCAGCAGGCCGCCGGCCAATAGCAGTGCCGCTGTGAGCAAAGGCGGGCGAGTTCCAGGCGCGGCTGTGCTTCCGGCGGTTTTTGCGATTGCCAGGGAGGCGGTTGCGGGCGCTCTGCGCGGGCGGCGAAAGGACATATTTAATTATCGGAAGTTTTGCCGGAATGCAAAGCAAGCAACAGCTCCGATCGATGGTCCGGGGGCAGCAGGCTCAAAAAACGATACAGGGCCAGATAATAGGGCAAATACAGAAATTCGGCCGGTTGTCCCGGCGCAATCGCTCCGCGGTCTGATTCCGCCGTAGAAGCGGGCGCTCCGGCCGGAATTTCCTGGCCTGGCGCGGGGGGCGGCGGGCTATCGCAGGGCATTTCGGAATCGGAGCCGCCGGGAGCGCGCTCGGCCAGAGCCTGCAATTGCCGCTCATAGGATTGCGTTATCAGTTGCTGGCGTTCCCGCTGGAGGGCCCGCACCGCCTCCCGGGCGGAAAGCAGGGTGCCCAGGCGGGCCTGAGCGGCGACGTCGTCCGGGTGAACATTGCGGTTCAGGCGGTACTTCAGGCTGCTTTCATAGCGATCCTGCAAATTCAGCCAGCGATTCCACTGGCGCTGCCGTTGAATCTCATAGCTGCGGGCGGCGGCCCGGCGTTGGCCCGGCGCCAGCCCGCACACGACGCGGGTCAGCTGCGCCTGGCGTTCGGCCAGAATCTCCCGGGATTTGATTTCATAGCGGTTGGCCAGCGTTTCGATCGCCCCGGGGTCGAGCACAGGAGCGGAGAACAGACGCAGGCTTTGTTCCCGGGCGAATTCTCCCGCAGAGTCGTTCAGACTGAAGGGGGCTGGAAGCAAGAAAGACATCGTCGGCAGGCTTTCGGGGTCCAGCGGCTGCCGTTCAGACTGCATCGAGCTGCAGGCGGTCCCGCCAATCAGCCAGACCAGCAAAAGGACCGGCGCGATGCGGCGCCGGGCGGGCCGGTGCAGCCGGAGCCCGGGATCAGCGGGCATCGGGGCGAGCGAAGTGGGTGCGGGACGATCAGACATAGGAGAATCCGCGGACAGTGAGCGACAGCCGGGCGCGGAAGCAACCATGAATCACTGTATCATTTTCATTCATGATAGTCTTAAAATTCTGGCCGTGCAAACAGGGGCATCGGATCTGGTAGGATTATGAGTTCTCTTCGCACCGGTTTCGCTTCGCCGACGTTCGCCTCCGCCCTCAGCCTCGCTATAGTCTTTAGCCTGCACGCGCCCGCTTCGCTGCGGGCCCAGACGCCCAGGCCAGAAGGCGGGGCGGCCGCGGAAAACGCAGGCGAAAACGGTGTCGCGCCGGCCGGAGCCGATTCCGGCCGGGCGAATGACGAAGTCGGCGTGGAATCGCTCTACGGCCAGGTGCCGGTCGATGAAGCCGGTAAGCCGCTGCCGCTTTCCATGGAGCAAACCATTCGCCTGGTAATTGATAACAACAATCAGGTTCGCATCCAGCAGCTCGAAATTCTAAAATCCGACAGCGATCTACTCAAGGACGAAGCCCAGTACGCGCCCATTCTGGAGGGCGGCTATCAGAGCCAGGATACGGTCGATCAGATCTTGCCCGGTTATTTGCAGCAGGGCAATATTCAGGATACCGATCGCATCTACGGTAAAATTAAAAAGCTGTTTCAAACCGGCACCTATTTCGAAGCGGAAGTTTCCGACACTCGTTTCGATAGCAATCGGAACGAAGGCGATCTGGGCGAAAGCCTGATCGGCGGCGGCGGCGATCAGCTGCGCCCCTTTCGCCCGCTGCACACCGGCGCGCTCACTTTCGTTTTGCGCCAGGAACTTTTGAAAAACGCCTTCGGTTATAATCAGCGCCGCATCAACGACATCAATCGCAACAACGCCGCCATCCAGCGTCAGAATCTGATCTTCGAACTGACCGGCCTGGTCGTTTCGACGATGGTCGAATACTGGCAGCTTTCGATCGCCGAAGAAAACGTGCGGACTTCCGAAGAGCTGCTGCGAAATACCCGCAATATTCGCGCGATTACCATTCGCAAGCGCGGCATCAGCCTTGCGGAATCTTTCGAGGTCAATCAGTTCAACGCGCTGCTGGCCCAGGCGGAAATTCGACTGGAAACCTCGAAGCTGGATCGCAACGCGAAACGTCGCTCGCTGCTGCGCGTTATGAATCTGGATCCGGCCCTGCCTTTGACCGGCGCTTCGAATCTAATCACGGAACTCCCCGAAGACCTGGACGCCGAGCGCGATCTGGAAACCGCCTACAACAGTCGTCCCGATTTTCGATCGATTCGCCTGCAAATGGAAAACGCCCGCAAGGCTTTCGAAGTCGCTGAAAACGATCTCCTGCCTTCGGTGACCCTCGGCGGATCTTATAGCAGCCGCGACTTCGGCCGCCATGCGACCTCCGCCTTTCACGACGTGCATCGCGGTCGCTATCCCGACATGGGCATCGAATTCAAAGTGGAGTATCCGCTCTGGAACGAAGGCGCCCAGGTGGACGCGCGAAACGCGAAAGTCAGTCTGCGCCAGCTGCAAATTCAGGAAGAGCAGCTTCGTCGCCAGATTCGCGACGAAGTCTATGAAGGCCTCGATAATATTCGCGTCACGTACGCCGCCATGCAGAAGGCCCGCACCTCGCTGACGCAGACTCGCGCGTTTTACGCCGGGCTCGTGCGGCGCTATCGCCAGGGTCGCTTTAACGCCAATACGGTCAAAGAAGCGCTCGACGCTCTGGTGCAGTCGCGCCAGGCCATGATGGAAGCTACGATCAACTACAATATCTCGCTCGTGCGTTACGATCTGACTCGTAACACGATCTTTTCGAAATACGCGATCGACATCGAATCAGTCGTCGACCGCATGCAGAGCGAACAAGATGCCTTCCAGCCCTGATCCGTATTCAGCCCGCTGCTCCGACTCCGGCAGGCGTGGCGTGCGGAGCCTGCGTTTCTTTTTTCGCCGGCCGTCGGCGCTGGCGATCGTTGCGCTGCTGTTTTTGATTACGGCGACGGCGGACCCGCAGGCGAATGTGCCCTCCCAGGCCGACGCGCCGGTCTGGACGCGTTTGAAAATCAAAGAGGCCTTCATCAGTCGCGCCACCAGCGAAAAATTTCGCGATGCGTTCAGCGCGGCCGAGTTCGGCTGGAAAATTCTGGATTCAAAAAACAAAGTGCTGGCCCGCGGCACCTTGTACTCCGATTTGTTTTTCCCTTTTCCTCCCGATTTCGCTCCGGCCGACGAGAGCGGCGCCGTACGCCTGGCGCTGATTGAGCGCGATGTTTTCGAAGACGATCGGGTCGCCTCGGTGAGTTTGCGGCCGGGGGTGAATCGGTACGAGCTGACCGAAGCCGGCGACTTCGTGCAGTTGGAACGCGTGCGGGTCGAACCCGATCGCGCGTCCGGCGGCGACGCAAATCCCGGCGGCGCGCAGCTGATGCGTACAGACGAGCTGGCCGGCAGCGTGGACTTTCGCGCGGGCGACTATACGGATTATCTGCGCCTGCCCGACAATACCGGCGCGGTTCTGCTGCTGCGAGATCGCTTTACGCTCAACTGGGATTTGCCCGGTTTGATTTCGACCGAAGAGTCATTGCACAGTCGCTTCTCCCGGGTGCTCAAAGCGGACGGGTCGTCGCGGCAGAACGGAGCGGGGCCGACGGCCTCTACTGCTTCAAACGTGCCGTTCGTATTTACAGCGGGCGGCAGCGGCGTGGTTGTACTCGACTTTGATTCTGATCGGCTTTCAGGCGAAGCCGGCGGCGCACGTGACGCTACCGGGGCCGCCGGCGATCAGCCGATCCTGCTGCGTTTGCGGGGGCGCATCGGGGCGGGCAAACAGCTCTATCGTATTTTCCGCACGCCGCGCGGCGCGTCTTCGACCGCCCTTCTGGAAAAGTGGCTCGCCTTCGTTCGATCGCAAAAACCAAACCCCTCGCAGTTCAACGACGATCCGGCTATCGCCGCGATCGCCGGATCGACGCGGCGGGGCAGTCTCGCGGAGGCCTTTCTGGCTTATGATGCCGACGCATCGGCGAAGCTCTGTCGGCGTAAGCTTGGCCCGCAGACATTGCATCGCGCGCGGCCCGCGGGCATTGCGTCGGGTTCGGGGCGCGATCAGGAGCGCGTGTTTTGTGCGCATCTGCTATATAAACGCGAGCTGCCGGAGGATCGCCGCCGGCTGCTGCAGAGTTTTAACGGCGAATCGAAATTCTATCAGGATAGCCTGAAATATGTAAACCGCCGCGCCGAACGCGAAGCCGCGAAAGCGGACGAAGCTCGCAAGCCGCAAAGCAAGTAGACCGGAGCGGGATCTGAAACCGCGCTTCAAGACCGCGAAATCGGTAGCGCTGGTTTCTAATTGGGTTTTATAATCCCGGTCGCGCCTTGCGAAAGGCCGAGCGAAACTCGCCTTCCACTTCCTGAATGAGCGGTTCCACTTCGCCCGCGCGGTCTCTGCGCCGTGCCCCCTGGCTCAAAATTTTAAGCTTCGTTTCGCACGCATCCCGGGCGTGGCTCAGTTCGTCGATCGTCAGGCGTTCCGCGTCCGTTCGCAGCAGCTTTAAGATCGCGCGAATGCGCAGGGCGTCCAGGCTGTGAAAGCGCCGGCTTTCCTGGGGCCAGTCTCCGGCGCGTTTGATCGTCAGGACTTCTCGGACCAGGCCGATCGGATAGCGGATGAGATAGCGCAGCCACAGTTCGAAGTCTTCGCACACGCGAAAGTCAGGATCGAAGCCGCCCAGCTCCAGAAAAACGTCGCGACGCATCAGCAGCGACGAACATGAAATCAAGCAGTGGCGGAAGCTCGCTCGCAAGAAGCGGCCCGTGTGCGGACGCAGCTGCGCCGGCTGCGTTAGCTCACGGCCGTCCTTGATCCAGACTTCCGCCGTATGCGCCGCCCGCAGGTGCGGTCGCTGCTGTAGGTAACGCCACTGGCGCCGCAGTTTTTCCGGCGCCCACAGGTCGTCGGAATCGAGAAAGGCAAGCCACGGCTGCGATGCCAGGGCGACGCCCGCGTTGCGAGCGGGACCGGGGCCGACGCTTTCGCACTCTACAAGCCGGCAGCGCAGCGGGCTTTCAGCGGCGGCAGCCGCATCTTCAGAGCCGCTTTGAAAGCAACGCTCCGCCGCCGCTCGATCCGCCTCGCGTTCCACGGAGTCGGCGGCGTTTAAGACGACAATCAGCTCGCGTGGTTTGAGACTGCCGCCCGAGACCGACCGAATCGCTTCCGATAACAGCTGCGGTCTGCCGGCTACGGGAATTACGACGCTGACCGGCGCGCATTCCGCGTCCGCGTCCGCGTTCGCGTTCGCGTTTGCGTTTGTTAGTGCGGCGTCGGTCGACCCGTCCGGCGATCGTCCGGAAAATTCAGGAAGCACCCGGACGATATTTTCGGGCCCCGCGCGTCTGTCATCGCGATTGCGCTTTCGGAATTCAAAATGAGTAGCCGCTCCAGCGGGGGCGGGGAACCGTCACCCGTATATGGATTCCTCGTTTCTCATGCTGCTCGGCCTGCTGATCGGCGCCAATTTGATCGTCAGTCTGCTGGGCTTTCGCGCCTTTCGCGAGCCGGCCGGAGAGGGCGGCCTGACGGATCCCGACACCTATCTCTTTATTCCCCACGCGGTGGCCCGGGGCGAAAAGCTGCCGGGCGTCGTGATTTCGAATCTTTCCCATGCCGGCTGGCTGCATCTGGGATTTAATATGTTCGCGCTCTTTTCGTTTTCGGGCGGAGTGCTGCGGGTGCTCGGTCCGACGAATTTTCTATTCGTCTATGTTCTCGCCGGAATCGGTTGCAATCTGGTCGTATACCTTTTGCGCAAAGACGATCCGGCGTATCGGTGCCTGGGCGCGAGCGGCAGCGTCTTTGGAATCGTCGCCGCGGCGGTCGTGCTGGATCCCGGTATCTCGGTCGCGTTTTTATTCGTGCCGATTCCGATTCCCGGACCGGTCTTTTTGCTCGGCTATGTTTTGATTTCGATCTATCTGATTTCGCGTAACGTGCGCGACGGCATCAGCCACGAAGGCCATCTCGGCGGAGCGCTGGCGGGCTTCGTGGTCACGGGTCTGATCGCGCCGTTTGGATTTCAGCCGTTGCTTCAGTGGATCAGTAATCTTCTTTCCTGAAAACCGAGGCGCAGCGCCCGTCGCCGCGGCGCATGCTCGAATTTCCGGCGCGTTATCGTTATGCCGGCGGCCGACCGCAGCGCTGGTTTGCGGGCACGGCCACGTCCATCATCTTCGGATTCGGTAGATTCAGGTTGTTCATGATTTGCGCATAGTCTTCGGCGCTGGCCGCCTGAAGCCGCGGATTCCAGCGCCGTTCTTCGGCGATCGTCGAGACCGTCCAGCCGCGATAGTCGTGGGCCGGATAGACCAGTGTCTCCGCCGGCAGGCGCAGCAATTTTTCAAACAGGCTGGCGTACTGCGCGAAGGGATCGCCGTTTTGAAAATCCGTGCGTCCGGTTCCTCGAATCAGCAGCGTATCTCCGGTGAAAACGCGTCCACCGGCCGCGTCGTAAAAACTGTACGAGTCGTCGGTATGTCCCGGCGTATAGATCGCGCGCAGTCGGCCGTCGCCGAAATTTAATTCCTGCCCGTCGGATATTTTTTGCGATACGCAGTCGGCGCCGGTTTCGCGACCCATCACGGTAACGCAGCCTGCGTCTTCGCGTAGTTTGCCCAGGGCCGTCACGTGATCGGCGTGGACATGGGTGTCGATCGCGTATGCCAGGCGCAGTTCCAACTGCTCCAGCAGACTCAGGTAGTCTTCGGTCTTATTCAGCACCGGGTCGATCAAAACGGACTCCCGGCTGAGCGGATCGGCCAGCAGGTAAGTGTACGTGCTGGATTCGGAATCGAAAAGCTGGCGAAAAAGCATGTGGAACACCTCTCCGTATTATACTATACAGGGTATTGTATGCAAGGATTTTATGCCGGATGCGGGCTCATGAGCCCGGATTAAAATCGACTCGACTGAGCCGTCCGGTCTGCGATTTCTGGTTATGCCCACGTATACCTATGAATGTAAGGACTGCGGACATCGCTATGACAACTTTCAGAGTATATCAGCGGCGGCGGACACGGAATGCCCGGAATGCAAAGGCCGGGTCGAGCGCGTCATCGGCGGCGGGGTGGGAATCGTCTTTAAGGGTTCCGGCTTTTACGTGACCGATTACAAAAAAGACTCCGGATCGTCGTCCGGCGCTTCTTCTTCGAATGCGGCATCAAGCCCGGGATCGAGCGCTTCCGGGACCGGCGGGGCGTCGTCCGGATCCAGTCCCGCTTCCAGCGGCAGCGCGGCATCCTCCACTTCGAGTGGCGGCAGCGCCGGCGCAAAAAAATCGGACTGATCGACCCGACGCAGTCCCGCTCTTCCTGTTTATCCCGTGGCTAAAAAAAAGACGAAACGATCCCCGTCCCGCAAGCAGGGCGCCGGTACCCGGTCGAAGACCAAATCCGCGAAATCGGTTTCGCCCGCGCCCGTCGCGTCTGAAGGCCGACTGGGAATTCTGGCCGGCGCCGGCGATCTACCCTGGCTGGCCGTGCGCGCTGCGATTCGCCGCGGCGAAACCGACGTGCGGGCTTTCTGTTTCACCGACGATCCGCCGCCGCCGGATCTTACGGATCACTACGAGCGAATCATACTGACGAAGTTTTATTCTTCGACTTTGCGGGCCTTTCGCAAGGCCGGCGTGAAACGTATGCTGCTTCTGGGAAAATCCACCCGCGATATTCTTTATAATAAACCGCGCTTCGACGCGCGGACCCTGCTGCTGCTCGCCCGAATGGTCAGCCAGAGCGACTACGCGATCTTTTCCTTTCTGGCGGACGTCGTCGAAAAAGAAGGCTTTGAGATTATTCCCCAGGATGAATATCTGAGCGAGCTCTTTTTGCTCGAAGGACGCTACGGCCGTAAGCTCGATAAGAAGCAGCTGGCGGACGTATCGTTTGGCCTGGATCAGGCCCGCGAAATCAATCGCCTGGACATCGGCCAGACCGTCGTCGTTGGCAATCAAGCTGTGCTGGCGGTTGAAGCCGCCGAAGGCACGGACCGTTGCATTCGGCGCGGCGGCGAACTCTTTCGTAACAAGGGCGCGATCGTGTGCAAACTGGCGAAAGAAAACCACGACCGCCGCTTCGATATTCCGGCGACCGGCGCATCCACCCTGGAGTCGATGGCGGCGAGCGGCTGCCGCGTGCTGGCCTTCGACGCGGCGCATACCTTCGTCATCGATCCGCTCGCATTTTTAGAAGAGGCCGGCCGCAAGGGCATCACTGTCGTTGCGGTGAATCCCGCGCTCGAACAACAGGACACTCAGTACTTAAAGCGCATCAATTCGCGCACGGCGAAATACACGAAGTAAACGAATCGCGAACCGCGTATGGCATCCAAAAAGAAGGCGAAAAAAAAAGCGGCGGCAAAACACAAGACCGTCGCAAAACCACGAGCGGCCGCCGCGCGCTCCGGGGCTGCTAAATCCAGCGCCGCGAAAACTGCTCCGACAAAAAAAGAGGCTTCGGCGTCTAAAAAGCTCGGAGCTGCGACCGGAAAATCCGCGTCGCTCAAGTCGACGAAGTCGCCGGCTTCTAAGTCGACTCCCGCGAAATCTCGCTCTTCTGTTTTGGAGTCGACTCTTGCGAAAACCGCCGCGACCAGGCCGGTGCCAGTCCGGAGCGCTCCGCGCAAGCGCTTTGTGACGGGCGGACCGCTGCGAGACAAAGCGGTGCTGGTGATTGCCGGCGAACACAGCGGGGACCTACTGGGCGGCGATCTCGTCGCCGAACTCCGCCAGCGCGGCTACTCTGATTTTTTCGGCACCGGCGGTCCGCACATGGAAGCGGCCGGCGTGGAGCTGCTCGAACACGTCGACAATCTGGCGATCATCGGTTTCGCGGAAGTGCTCAAAGCTTACCGGCGTCTCAAAGCTCTGGCCGATCGCATTGTTGTCGAGGCGGTTCGCCGCGGCACGGGTTTCGCCGTACTGGTCGACTATCCCGGCTTTAATCTGCGCATCGCGAAGATGCTGCAGGCCGCGGGCATTCGCATCGTCTATCTTGCCAGCCCGCAAATCTGGGCGTGGAAGTACAGTCGCATCAACACGATTCGCGAAAACGTGGATCTAATGCTGCCTCTGTTTAAGTTCGAAAAAGAAATCTACGATCGCGAAGGCGTGCCCTGCGAATGGGTCGGTCATCCTTTGATTTCGCGCATTCCCCGCCGCCTGCGCCGGGAAGAAGCGCTGCCGCTCAAAATCCAGCAGCGGCCGGTAATCGGTATCGTGCCCGGCAGCCGCCGTTCGGAAATTACGCGGCTCCTGCCGTCGATGCTCGAAGCCGTGCGAACGCTGCGCGAAAAATACCCGCGCGCGCGATTCTTACTGGCCGGCGTCGAGGAGCGCCAGGCGCCGATCATCGAAGAGGTGCTGGCAGCATATCCCGACGTGGAAGTCGAGCTGTACTACGAACGCAGTCTGCGTATTATGGAAGCCAGCGACGTGATGATGATCGCTTCGGGTACGGCGACGCTCGAAGGAGCCTTCTTTCGCACGCCGATGGTGCTGCTGTACAAAATCAGCGTGCTGAATTATATGATCGCGCCTTTCGTGATTCGCACGCGTTTTATCGGCATCGTCAATCTGCTGGCCCGTCGTCAGGCGATCCTGGAGTTGATTCAAAGCGAAGTTACCCCCGGCAATATCGTGCAGGAAGTCGAACGCATTCTGGAAGACCGCAAGTATCGCGAAGGTCTCGTCGCCGAGCTGGATTATGTGCGCCGAGAACTGGGGCGCGGCAATCCGGCCAAACACGCGGCCGAAGCCATTGTCGCTTCTCCGGCTCTGAACGCGGCAAAATAGCGGATCGGTGGGCGCGGATCGGCGGGCGCGAATTTATAAAACTACGAAGACGTCTGCCTGGTCGCCGTTTGCCGCCGGGAAGCGCAGGCGAATTCTGGAATCGCCTTTTTTCAAATCGGCGGTTCCGCCTGGCACGCGCAACTCCGCGCGGTAAATTGTCGTTTCCCCCGGACGGATCGTACGCAGCGCGAGCGGGTACTCCGCGGAAAAACGCACCGGCCGGGAGTCGAGCTCCGCTGCGTTTGCGTCACTGGCGTCGCCGGACGGCGAGCCCGGGTCGGCATCGCCGAGAATTTCAATCGTCGCCTGGATCGCGGGGGCGGCGTCGGTCGCCGGGTCTGTGGCCCGGTTTTTCGCGCCCGGGTTTTCAACCCGCGGAAAGATCATCGCCTGGTCGCCGAGCAGCTTCACGTTTAAATACAAAACCATCGCCGCGTTCGCGTCAGTCGGTAGTTCCAGGCTGCCGGAAAATTCCAGGTTGCTCCGGCGCACGGTCGAGTCGGATACATAGCGATCCGGTCGCAGAGCCCCGCTGTAATAAATGCCCGCGAAGATCAAACAGATCACGAAGAGGTCGGCGAAGATCACCAGGTTGCCTCGATTGCGTTTGCCGCGGACTTCGCTGTCCCGGCGCTCAGCGCGCTCGGCCAGCTCCTCCGGCGACTTGTAATGATATTTCATAAAATTTGACTCCAGGCGGGGCGATCCTCTCGACCGGCTGCATCGGATCCGGCGCCGCTTTCCAGGCTGCGTCGAATCAGATCGGGAAATTGATCGGCCCGGGGATGGTGTTCGAGCCGCGCCGCGCCATCCAGAATTTCCAGAGCCGCGGCGATTTTTTGAACCGGGCTGAAGGCGGCCCCGGAGTCGTCGCGCCGTGCGAATAAGGCCGTTAGAATTCCGCACAGATTGTCGCCGGATCCCGCGACCGCGAGCGCGGGATTGGGACGGTGCCGAATTCCGATCGGCGTTTCGTGATTCGGAGGCAGCAGCGCCGAAACCGCGTCTTTGACCAGGCAGTAGCCGCCAATTTCCCGGGCGTGCATGCGGGCCGCCGCCTCCAGCGCATTCACGCAGTCGATCGGCGCTCCGCCCAGGCGTTTCCATTCGCCGGTGTGGGGCGTGAGAATGCTGCGCGCCCGGAGCGACTCCGGAAAGCGCGCGTCTTTTGCGAAGGCCAGGGCGCCCGCGTCGAGGATCAGCCACGGCGCGGCCGGCGCTGCATCCAGCCGCCCTTTGCGGCCGTCGTTCGTTTCCGGGGCCGGTGCCATTCGCGCAAAGAGCGGCGCCAGCAGTTCGATCGTCGCTTCCAGATCTTCGGGCGCGAGTCCCGGGCCGATGGCGATGCTGCGCGGTCGCAAAGAATCCGGCAGCGCTTTACTGTGATCGAGAAACATAACGCCCGGCAGCGCTGTGGTCAAAAACTTTCGGGATTCTGCGTTCGGCACAATCGCATGGAGAATGCCGCCCCCCGCCGCGAAAAAAGCCCGGGCCGCCATCATCAGCGCGCCTTCCATGCCCGGCGATCCACCGATCAGCAGGCCGTGTCCCGCCTGGTACTTATGCGCGAGGGACGGCCGATCCGTCAGGGCGCGCAGCGGCTCTCTGGATTTTCCGGCGAAACCCAGCGATTGAATCACGGGTGTGTCAGCCGCGGTCTGATATTGCGCGCCCGGCAGAAAGCCCATCGCGAGCACGCGCACCAGGCTTCCGGCCGCGATTCGCGGTTCGAGGCGTAGAGCCGCTTTGTCCACGCCGTAGCTGTGGATTTCGTCCGGCACCAGCAGCTCCCGGGCATCGTCGGCGGGCGCGTCTTCGCGCAGACCGACCGGCACGTCCAGGCTGACTGTATGTACTCCGGTCTGCCTTTGCAAATTTGTAATGTGCGCCAGGACCCGGGCGATCGTGCCGCGCGGCGCTTCGTTTTGACCGATGCCCAGCAGCGCTTCGATCATCAGGCAGTCGGTTGCATGCAGGGCCTCTGGCTCCATTCGCAAAAAGTCGGCGGCATCGCCGATGGACACGCGCGGCGCGCGCCCGGATCGCGGCCGGGATTCGCCATCGTCAGTCCGGCCTTCGCATGGTTCGCATAGTTTGTGCAGTCGCTCCGCGTAAAAACGGGCCGCTTCGGACTTCGGTGGGGCGCTTGCGTAGACTTCAATCGACAGCGGACTCTGGCGTGCGCCGCCTGCGGATTCCGGAGCTGCGCCGGCGAGCATATATCCGAGAGCGTAGCCGTCGCCGCCGTTGTTGCCCGGGCCGCATAGAATGATCACTCGATTGGAGCGGGCGAGAGCGCCCGAAGAATCCAGGGCGTAGAAACTCGCCAGAGCCGCCTGGCCCATCAGCTGCCGCTCCGGCAGTCCGGCGGCGATGCTGGCTGCGTCGAGGGCGCGGCAGTCTGCGAAGCGAAGCAGCTTAGCCGCTAGTTCCATTCGTACAGCTCGAATTTACCCAGGTAGAGGCGCGAGCTGAAGATGCGTCCGTCCAGACCGAGAAAGCTTTCACGCCACGAAGCACGCAGGCCCGGAAAAATGATCAGACGGTTGTTCAGGTATTCGCCCTGAGGACTGAAGGTCTTGTATAAGATTCGCGATCCGTCTTCTTCGGCGTTCATCAAATAGAATCCGCCGTCCGGCCGGCTGGAAATAAAATAGTCGGCCGGGTCGTCGATGCGCAGCAATTCGACCGGCGCCGCCTCCGGACCGCTGCGGTGAAAGATGCGCCGGCTGATTAGATCATAGCTGGATTTCTGGCGCAGGGCCACGCTGTAGATTGCGAAGGCGCCGCCCGGACCCGGCACGATATTTTCCCACTCCACCAGATACTGGCGCAGTTCCTCGGCTGTCGCGACGCCTGCTTCGAATTCAGCGTAGCGGCTCAGCAATTCGCCGCGGCGATAGCTCGCCAGAATCAGGGGCGCCGGAGCCGTCACGCCCCGCTGCTTCGCCGGGGCCGCCCCGCGATAGAGCACATGCAGCACCCCGTCTTCTTCAGCGATCAGACGCAGAATTTCTGGAAAGGGTGCGGTGTCGAATCCGTCGACGCCCAGATTTCCGACCGTGCGAAAGCTATCTTCGACGTCCAGGACCAGCACCGTCGACGCCATCTGGCGAATGATCGAAGTCTGGTTCGAGGGCCGGTTTTCAATCGGCTGTTCCGAACGATTGACCGGGGAGGTATCGCGCTCGAAGCTTTGCACGTACAGAGTCTCGTCGTCTTCATCGACGGCGATCCAGCCGGGCACGCCGAGTTTCACGGCGATGCGCGGCGTTTCTTCGCCGGCCTGCGCGCCCGGACCGGTCAGCAGCGATTCGGGAACGTCGGTTGTGCCGGAGTTGAAGACGCGCACGAGATTGCGTGCCGGATCGGCTATATAGGCGCTGGACGCGTTCACGGCGGGACGCACCGGCAGATTGAAGGGCACCCGGCCGCTTTCCTGCAGATGAATGGCTTCGCCGGGATTCGACGCCTCTGCGCGCACGACCGGAGCCGAAAAGAGCACGCGTGGCTCCAACTCTTCGATGCGAAAGCGGGCGCAGCCGGAGAGAACGAGGCCCGTCAGGCTCAGGGCCAGAATTCGCCGGGCGAATCGCGAAAATCGGGAAGCGGTAATGGGTTTGGATTGGTGCATGATCGATGGTCCCGGGGGACAGGAATAGCCGTCAGGATCGGGCGCGGCAGTCAACCAGGATTGTACTTGACGGCACGACTTCCTTCTAATTCTATGTTATATGGAGAGAGGTGCAAACCTCTCTTTTTTATTAATGGGGGTCATTCAAGTCGTCGCGACAGATATAGCAGAGCTGGTGCAGAGCATCGCACCGGATGGAATCGGGATTTACGAAGCGCGGGTATTGCCGGCTTCGGGTGGATTCCATTTCGAAGTCGTGCTGGATGGTCTGACGGATCCCCGGGGCGCCGTAAGTCTGGCGCAGTGCGAAAGCTTCAGCCGGGACATGGCGGCGCTGCTGGACCAAATGCTTCTGGAGCAGGATACCATCTGGGCGGGTAAGCTGCCGGCCGGATTGAGCCCGGAAAACTATACGATCGAAGTGGCTTCGGCGGGAGCGGAGCGTCGGCTGCGAATACCGGAAGATCTGGAGCGCTTCAAGGGCCAGCCGATCCGGTTGAAACTGCCGGGCAAGACGAGCGACGGAAAAGACACGGTCACCGTGCGCCTGGTCGTCTTCGATCGAAAAGAGAACGAAGACTGGTGCTTTCGGGAATACCTGGCGACCAGCAAGCGTGCGAGTCGCGTGCGACGCCGGCGCGAAAAGCGGGCGGTGCGCAAAGCCCAAAAGGGCGGCGAGCTTTCGGAAACCGCAGAGGGCGATGCGGCGTCAGAGGAAGGGCAGGGCGATGTGTTGCGGTTGGGGCCGCAGGAACTGGCAGATCCGAAGCTGAAAGCGAATCTGTATTTGGATTATTGATCAGAATTATTTTATTCGGGCAGGTGGAACGCAGATGGCGAAGGCAAAATCGAAACAGAAGGATACAGGACCCGATCTCAAGGCGTTTTTTGATTATATTCAGGATATCTCCACGGAAAAAGGGCTCGCCCTTGAAGAAGTAACGGAAGTCGTTTCAGGCAGCTTCGTTACCGCGTACCAGAAAAAGTACGGCACCGAAGCGGATCTGGAAGTGATTCTGGATTCCGAGAAGCCGGAAATCCTGGTCATCTACCGTCGCAAGGTCGTCGAAACAGTCGAAGACGAATCTCTGGAAATTACTCTGGAGGACGCGAAGAAAGATGCGGAGGCTCACCAGAAGGAGACCGGTTCGACGGAGCCGCTCCAGGAGTTGGAAGTCGGCGGCGTGTATGAGCTGCGTGAGAATCCCTTCGAGTTCAGCCGCATCGGCGCGACGAATGTGCGCCAGATTCTGCTGCAGCGCTTGAAGGAACTCGAACGCGAAATCATCTACAACGAGTTCATTGAAAAAGAAGGCGATATCATCAACGGCTTCTTTTTGCGCTGGCGCGATCGGGACGTGATGTACGTCGACCTGGGTCGGGCGGAGGGCATTCTGCCCCGCCGCGAACAGATTCCCGGCGAACGCTTTCGCACCGGCGATCGAGTCAAGGCGATCATCAAGAACGTGGAGCTGCGTCGGGAGAAATCCCGGGAGCCGGGCCCGTTCATCACCCTGTCTCGGGCCGGGCCCGAGTTCGTTAAAAAACTTTTCGAACTGGAAATTCCCGAAATCTACGACGGCGTCGTCGAGATTCTGGGCATCGCGCGGCAACCGGGCTATCGCACAAAGATTCTGGTGCGCTCGAATCGCGCGGACGTGGATCCGGTCGGCGCCTGCGTCGGCATCAAAGGCGTTCGGATTCAATCGATCGTGCGTGAGCTCGGCAACGAGCGCATTGACATCGTAAACTTCAGCCCGGAGCTTGAAGATTTGATTGCCAACGCGCTTTCACCGGCCAAAGTCACCGAAGTGCGGGTCGATCCGCGCAATCGCGAGGCGCTGGTGGTTGTGCCGGACGATTCGTACAGTCTGGCGATTGGCAACAACGGTCAAAACGTCCGCCTGGCGTCTCAACTGACTGAATATCGACTGGTCGTAAAGTCCCAGAGTCAGTTCAGCGAGGAAATGGCCTCGCCGGAAGCACGCGCCCAGCTGGAAGCCCTGTTTGCGCCGCTTGAGCCGGAAGAAGTCGAAGAGCTGGATTATACTCCGGTTTCGGATTTGCCCGGCCTCACCGCGCGCGTCGTGGAGCTGCTGGAAGGTGCCGGTATTAAGTCTGTTGAAGATTTGATCGAGATGGAGCAGGAAAGTCTCGAACAGGTTCCCGGCGTGGGGAAAAATACGGCGAAGCAAATTCTGAAGATTCTTGCTGAATCTGTGGAATTCGAAGAAATCTAAGCTGCGCTGCCTGTTTGTCCTTGTTCCTCAAGGGCCGGACAGAAACGTTGCATTTGTGAGAGGGCCGTCCCGAGACGGTTTCCTCTAATATAGAAGCTATTATTGTGGCAGAAGAGAAAAAAGACGACACCGGCAAAATCAAAGATGGCCTGAAATCTGGCGGCAAAGCCAAGAAGAAGCTGGTCATCAAGAAGAAGGTTGCCCCGCAGAAAAAGGACATTTCCGAGCATTTTCGCCGGGAAGAGACCAAAAAACCTGCTCGGCCGCCCGGACCGAAGACCCAGCCTCCTCCGGCCCGCCCATCCTCACCCCCCAGGCCCCCGGCCGGACAGGGTGGCGGCGGTCGACCCGGCGGCTATCAAGGCCAGGGCGGCGGCGGTCGACCTGGCGGTGGCGGCTATCAGGGTCAGGGCGGCGGTCGTCCCGGCGGTGGTGGCTATCAGGGCCAGGGTGGCGGTCGTCCCGGTGGCGGTGGCTATCAAGGCCAGGGTGGCGGTGGTCGTCCCGGCGGCGGTCGTCCCGGTGGCTATCAGGGTCAGGGCGGCGGCGGCCGTCCGGGCGGCGGAGCCCCGGCTGCGCGCCGCGGTCCCGGTGGACCTGGCGGTCCGGGCGGGCCTGCAGGTCCTGGCGGAGCTCGACGTCCTGAAGCGCGCATTGGCGGCGCGACGCCCTTCGACGCGGTCGTAGAAAGCACGCGCCGCCAGAGCGCGGGCGGCGGACACGCACAGCGCGGTGGTCAGCGCGGTCCTGGTGGCCAGGGCGGACCCGGCGGGCAGGGCGGCGGCTATCAAGGGCATCGTCCCGGCGGCGGTCCTGGTGGACCCGGCGGTCCTGGAGGGCCTGGTGGCCCCGGCGGATACGGCGGGCGTGGTCGCGGACCGCGCGGCAATGATCGCAATCGCCATTCTGAAAATTCGAAATTTTTCCGGCAGCAAAAGTCGAAGAATCGGGCGCCGGTCGTTCCGGTTGTTCCGAAATCGATCGAGATCATGGAAAGCATTCAGGTCGGCGACCTGGCGCGTAAGATGAATCTCAAGCCGGGTGAAGTCATCGGCAAGCTCATGAAGATGGGCGAGATGGTGACCATCACCAAGGCGATCGACGCGGATACGGCGACGCTGCTCGCATCCGAATACAACTGCGAAGTCAAAGTGATTTCGCTCTACGACGAAACCCAGATTCAAGAAGAAGAATCCACGGTCGAAGACGTGATCAAGCGGCCGCCGGTCGTGACGATCATGGGTCACGTCGACCACGGTAAGACGAAGCTGCTCGATACCATTCGCAGTGCGAACGTAATCGACACGGAAGCGGGCGCCATCACGCAGCACATCGGCGCGTATCAGGTCAGCATCCCGGCGGGTAAGATTACCTTTCTGGATACCCCGGGTCACGAAGCCTTCACGGCGATGCGGGCCCGCGGTGCGGCCGTAACCGACCTGGTGATTCTGGTTGTTGCAGCCGACGACGGCGTGAAAAAGCAAACCGAAGAGGCGATCACGCATGCCCGGGAAGCGAAGGTTCCGATCATCGTCGCGGTAAACAAAATCGATTTGCCCGCGGCGGACGTCGAAAAAGTCAAAAAAGAACTCTCTCAATACGGCCTCAGCTCGGAAGACTGGGGCGGCGATACGGTCTTCTGCGAAATTTCCGCGAAGCAAAATATCGGCGTCGACCACCTGCTGGAGATGATTCTCCTGCAGGCCGATCTGCTGGATCTAAAAGCGGATCCGACCGTGCGGGCCATTGGCCGCGTTGTCGAGGCGAAGATCGACCCGGGCAAAGGTCCGGTCGCGACGGTGCTCGTTCAAAAGGGCACCCTGCGCGAAGGCGATCCCTATGTCGTCGGCGTATTCTCCGGTCGCGTTCGTGCAATGTTCGACGATCTCGGTCGTCGCGTGAAAGAAGCCGGTCCGGCGACTCCGGTCGAGATCACCGGTATCGACGGCGTGCCGGAAGCGGGCGATCCCTTCCAGGCGGTCGAAGACGAGAAGTACGGCCGCGAAGTGGCGCAAAAACGCCAGCATTACAAGCAGATCACCGATGCGGCTTCGCGCAGCGCGCCTACGCTTACCGACCTCAAGAGCTGGGTCGACGCCCAGGAAGTCAAAGAAGTCAAAGTTATTATCAAGGCCGACGTTCAGGGTTCGGTCGAAGCGATTCGCGACGGCCTGATGAAGCTGACCGCGGAAGACGTATCCGTGCGCGTGATCCAGGGAAGTACGGGCGCGATTACCGAGAACGACGTCAACCTGGCGTCTGCTTCGGAAGCGTTGATTGTCGGCTTTCAGGTGCGGGCGACGCCGCGGGCGACGGAACTCGCCGAACAGCAGCGCGTCGACATCAAGTACTACAGCATCATCTACGACGTCATCACCGACGTTCGCCAGGCGATGGAAGGACTGCTCGAGCCGGACCGGGTCGAAGAGGTCGTGGGCCGCGCCGAAATCCGCGAGGTCTTCAAGATCTCGCGCATCGGCAACGTCGGCGGTTGCATGGTGCTCACCGGCAAGATTCGTCGCAACGATTCGATGCGCGTAATTCGCGACAACGTTGTGATCCATACCGGCTCGCTCAAGGCGCTCAAACGTCACAAGGACGACGCGATGGAAGTCAACGAAGGTTTCGAATGCGGTATCTCGTTCGATAACTACAACGACATTCAGATCGGCGACCAGGTGGAAGGCTTCGAGATCAAAGAGGTCGCGCGCAAGCTGAGCTGAGATCCCCGGATTGCGTCGCCGATCGACTCTGATTGATTCGGGGCGGGGCGGGCGACGCCCCGGGATTGTCGAAGACCGTGAAACCCTTACGTAAAAAACGGCTGGAATCAGCCATGACGAAGGCCTTCGCGACCCTGATCATGAAGCGCCGCGCGAAGGACGAGCGTCTCGGGCTGGTTTCCGTCACGGGTGTGGACCTGGCGGCGGATCTTTCTACGGCAATCATTCGCGTTTCGCTATTTGGAACCGAAGAAGAAAACCGCGACACCTGGAAGGGACTCGCCGCGAATCTCCGTTTTTTTCAGAGTCAGATCGGCAAGGATCTCCGTCTGCGCTACACCCCGCGCATGGAATACGCGCTCGATACCAGCATCGCCGAAGGGGATCGCATTCTGGAAATCATCGAGGGTGATCGCGAGGCCGACGAAACCAGGGGGGAAAGCGATCTCCCCGAAGACGAAACCCGGAGCGAAAGCGATCGTCCCGAAGCCGAAACTCCCGGCGACGCGGCTCCCGCCTGATGACAGCGCTTTGCGCTCCCCGATCTTCATGAGCAAATCCGATCCACACGTGGATGCGTCGATCCCCGTCGCGGGCGAATACACGTTTTCGGAACCTGCGCCGGAAGGCTTATTCGAAGGCTTTGTGCTCGCCGACAAACCCCGGGGCCTGGGATCCGCGGCACTCGTCGGACGCCTCAAACATGAACTCAAGCGCAGGGCTGCCGCTGCGGGCGCCCCCCGTAAAATCAAAGTCGGTCACACCGGCACACTCGACCGTTTCGCCAGCGGTCTGATGCTGCTTTTGACCGGCCGCGCCACTGCTCTGGCCGATCAGTTTTTACACGCCGACAAGGCGTACGTCGGCCGCTTCCAGTTCGGCGCTTTCACCGATACCCATGATTCCCAGGGTGAAATCATTGAGTCGGTTACCCCGGCGGAAGCGCAGCGCTTTCTGAAATCGGAAGGCGCACGCATCCGCCGGACTATTCTGGCTCTGGCCGAGGTCACGCGCCAGCAGCCGCCGCTGTATTCGGCGCTGAAGCAGGACGGCCGGCGTTTTTCCGATCGCGCGCGTTCGGGCGAAACGGAGCTGCCGGCCGAGCGTGACATTCGGGTTTATGACGTCGACCTCAAGCTGTGGCACGCTGAGGCCGCGGCTGTGGATATCGACCTGCATGTGAGCGGTGGAACCTATATTCGCGCCTTCGCCCGGGATCTGAGCCGGGAGCTCGACTTTCCCATCCACCTGGCGGAACTCCGACGCTATCGTCTGGGACGCCATGTTCTGCCGAATACGGACGCGGATCGATCCGCGCTGCCGCCGGAGCGGCTCATCTCCGGCCAGGGCGATACCCCCGCCGGAGAAGGGCGGGTCTGGCGGCCGGTCTTTCTCGAAAATCCGGGGCCAGAGAAGACGCGCGATACTTCACAGGTCGAGGAGGCGTCCTGCGTCATTCGCGATGTGCGGGGAGCGCTGCCGGAGTGGCCGCGATTGGCAGTTGCCCCGGGCGAGGCGCCGAATATCATCCAGGGGCGGACCGTTTCTTCGGCTGATTTGCCGGCGGAACCGGGCACGGACTTCTTTATCGAGGTCGCAGCCGCGGCCGCCGGCGATGCCGGCCGGCTGCTCGCCTGGGGCCGGACCATTCGCCCGGGAGCGTACAAATACATGCGGGTCTTTGGCTAGACGGTCGGCCTCTGCGCGGACAAATACGTCGCGCATACAAAAAATGCTTTGCGCGCCAGGCTTCCCTGAAATGTTTGCATTTACCAAGAAGAATTGAAAACATGATCGAACAGGCGCAGAAAAAATCAATCATCCAGGATTATGGAAAAGGCGACAAGGACACCGGTTCTACGGAAGTCCAGGTGGCTTTGCTTACGGCCCGAATCCGTGAGCTCACCGAGCATTTTAAAACCCATACGAAAGACCACCACTCCCGTCGTGGTCTGCTCAAAATGGTAGGCAGACGGCGTCGTCTGCTTGATTATCTGAAGCGCAAAAATTTCGAAGGCTATCGAGCACTCATCGAGCGCCTCGGCATCCGCAAGTAATCCGGCTTTGCCCCTGTTCGGCGAGGTGGATTATGCCAGGCTATAAAAAATCAGTCGAGATCGATTCTCGTACTATATCCATAGAGACGGGGAACTGGGCCAAGCAGGCGCATGGTTCCGTTGTCTATCGTTCCGGAAATCTCGTGCTGCTGGCGACGGTCTGCGCGGATCGAGAAGCCCGGGAAGGTCAGGACTTCTTTCCCCTGACCGTCGACTATCGCGAAAAATTCTACGCGGCCGGACGCATTCCCGGCGGCTATTTCAAGCGGGAGAACCGCCCGGCTGATCATGAGACGCTCATGTCGCGGATGATTGACCGACCGATTCGTCCGCTCTTTCCTACCGGTTATTTTTCCGAAGTCCAACTGCTGATCACCATGCTTTCGGCTGACGAAGGCACCTCGGTCGAAGGCCACGCCCTGACTGCGGCATCGGCTGCGATTGCCTGTTCTGATATTCCCTTTCATGGCCCGATTGCCGGCGTCGTTGTCGCGCGCATTGACGGCAAGCTGGTCGCCGACCCGGCCCTGGCCGACCGCGAGCGCGGCGATCTGGAATTGATCGTGGCCGGTTCGGAAAACGCCATCACCATGATCGAAGGCGGCGCGAACGAATTCACCAATGAGCAGATGCTCGAAGCGCTGCAGTTCGCACACGATAATATTAAGAAGAAGCTGTCCTTTCAGACGGAACTGGGCGACGCGACCGGTGTTACCAAGCGCGAACTCAGTCTGCGTTTGCCTGACGAAGCGCTGATGAAAGAAGTGCGCGAATTCGCTTTCGAAAAGCTGAAAGCAGCCAATCAGAATACGGATAAAATCGCGCGCGGTAATCAAATTCGCGAAGTCAACAAAGAGACCGTCGCGCACTTCGAAGAGAAGCTGATCGCCGCCGGCGTCGAAAAAGGCAAGCTGGAACAGTCCAAGAAGGACATCAAACACGAACTGCACGAAATCGAGTACGAAGTTGTTCGCAATAATATCTTCGAAAACAACAAACGTTCCGACGGCCGCGCTCCCGACGAAATTCGTGATATCTCCGTCGAACTTGATGTGCTGCCTGGCGCTCACGGCTCCGCGGTATTCACTCGCGGTCAGACTCAGGCGCTCGGAGTTCTGACTCTCGGAACCGGCTCCGACGGGCAGCGCTACGAAACCGTCTTCGGTCAGCAGCAGAAAAACTTTCTCTTACACTACAACTTCCCGCCGTACTCGGTAGGCGAAGTAAAACGTATGATGGGTCCCGGCCGTCGCGAAATCGGTCACGGCAACCTGGCATGGCGCGCGCTGAGCGCGGTCCTGCCGGCTCAGGAAGAATTTCCGTACGTGATTCGCCTGGTGGCCGAAATCATGGAATCCAACGGTAGCTCGTCGATGGCGACCGTCTGTTCGGGCTCGCTGGCGATGATGGCCGGCGGTGTGCCGGTCAAGGCGCCGGTTTCCGGCATCGCGATGGGCATGTTTACATCCGAAGACGGCAAGTATTCGATTCTGTCGGACATCGCCGGTATTGAAGATCACTTCGGCGATATGGACTTCAAAGTCGCGGGCACTGAAAAGGGCATCACGGCCTTCCAGCTCGACCTGAAGCTTACGGGCATTACGATCGAACGTTTGCGCGAAGCTCTGGATCAGGCGGAAAAAGGACGCATGCACATCTTGAATAAGATGAACGAAGCCCTGAACGCGACCCGCGAAAATCTGGCGCCGAGCGCGCCGCGGATTAAAACGATTAAGATCGATCAGGATCGCATCGGCGAGTTGATCGGCCCCGGCGGCAAAATCATCCGCGCGATCATCGAAAAGACCGGCGCGGATATTTCCGTCGAAGACGACGGTTCCGTATCGATCGCTTCGCCCAACCAGAGTTCGCTTGATGCGGCTCAGGTGATGGTCGAAGACATTTTCCGGGAACTGAACGAAGGCGACAGCTACGACGGCGTTGTAAAACGCATCGCGGAATTCGGCGCTTTCGTGGAGCTGTTTCCGGGCAAAGAAGGCCTGCTGCACGTTTCGAAAATGTCCGAGGAGCGCGTCTCTTCGGTCAGCGCCATCTACAAAGAAGGCGACATCATTCCGGTCGTGGTCATGGGCGTCGATCGTCAGGGCCGCGTGGATTTGATTCACAAGGATCTGCACGGCAAACCCGGCTTCAGCAGCCGCGGCGGCGGCGGTGGAGATCGAGGCGGCGATCGTGGTGGTCGCGGCGGAGACCGTGGACGCGGCGGCCCCCGGGGCGGCGGCGATCGCGGCCGTCGCTGAGACCCGGTCTGCGAATAACGAAAGGTTTCGACTGCGTTGAACCCACGCGTTAAGATCCATCGTGCGCCAGGCGCCAGGCTGCCGGAACGGGCGACCCCCGGTTCGGCGGCCATGGATCTGCACGCGTGCTTCGCGCCGGACACCGAAATGATTCTCACGCCCGGATCCCGGGCGACCGTTCCCACTGGATTGACCTTCGAGATTCCGGAAGGTTATTTTATCTCGCTGCGTCCGCGCTCCGGTCTCGCTTTGCGCGAAGGTTTGATTTTGCCGAATTCACCGGCGACGATCGACGCGGACTTTCGCGGCGAGCTGAAAGTAATCGTCGGGAATATCAACCGCGATCCAATCCGCCTGCGCCATGGCGACCGCATCGCCCAGATGCTATTAGAACAGGTTCAGCCTTTTGAATGGGATGAAGTCGAATCTCTTGACGGCCTGAGCGACACCGAACGCGGCACGGGCGGCTTCGGCAGTACCGGTCTCGCCTGAGGTGCGCATGAATTCAGGAAGCCTTCAAAATCCGCAGGGCGATAGTTCGGCCACCGAACTCGGCCGTTTTATTCCCCAGCACTATCATTACCAGATGCTGCTTGACGAAGCGCGCATGCTTGGCTTTCGCACGGCGTTGGAACTGGTCGTGCCGGTCGGCGGGCGAGTGCTCGAACTCGGCACGGGCACGGGCGTGCTCTCGTTTTTTGCGGCCCGCAGCGGGGCGGAAAAGGTCTGGTGCGTGGAACGCCAGCCGGATCTCGCGGAGCGGGCGCGACAGCTGCTCGCCGCGAACGGCGTCGACGATCGCGTGGAAGTCGTTACGGGCGACGCCTTTGAATATTTACCGCCGGAACCCGTCGACGTCGTCGTGTGCGAAATGCTGCACTCGGCTTTGCTGCGGGAATCTCAGGTGCGCATGCTGGCGGAATTTCGCGCGCGTTATACGGAACGTTTCGGTCCGCAGCTGCCGGTCTTCGTGCCCCAGGCGACCCTGCTGGGAATCGAAGCGATCGAATTCGATTTCGATTTCTTCGACTATCGCGCGCCGCTGCCGCTCTTCGAAGATCCTTCGAATCCTTCGAATCGGCTGAAAACCCTGGGACCGGTGACGCCGTACAAGATCGTGGACTATATGAACGCGCCCGTCGAAAGCATCGCCTATCAGGGGCCGCTCGGAATTGAAATTGCGGGGCAGTGCAAAGCTCTGCGATTCGTTACGAAAAACATTCTCGCCATCGACCCGGACGCTGCTCAAAATTCGGAGGCTCCCGGCGCCGGCAGTCCCCGGGGCGAACATGGAATCGTCGAGTGGATGAACCAGAATCTGATTGTGCCGTTGCCGGAAGCATTGAATGTCGCGGCCGGCCAGGCCCTGAGCGTTGGTTTCGCGTATCAGCCCGGCGACGAAATCGAAGTCTTGCTGAGTACGCTGACGGTCGCTTCCACGGATTGAAAGCCTGAATTACTGATTCTTTTTCGCCGAACCCGGAGTGGCTTGCGCTCGTCGAAAGTTGCGGCGAGGTGCGACATGAGCAATCGGAATCGGCGGACGACGAAAACACATTCCCGGAGCGTGCTTCTAACGACGGTCGGAACGATCTGCATTCTCTTCGGACTCCCGGGCCTGGCGGCCAATACCTCCGGGCGCTCCGAAGTTCCTGGCGAACGCGCCGCCGCCGGCCTCAGCGAGTCCCCGGTCGGCGCGCCGGAATCGATCCGACACCCCGGACAGGCGCCGGCCCTGTTCGACGGCATCGTAGAAGATCAACAAAGCTTTCGACCGGCCTGGGATATTTCGTTTTATCAGGGCAAGTACACCCGAACGAATCTCGGGCAGATCTTGCTGGCCGGTCATACGAAGTACGAACCGAGCTATATCTCGGTGCTGACTCTCGGACGGCCGCTCCCGTATCGTTTGTGGCGAGCGAATCTGGAAGGGGAAGGGCAGGTCGTGCGCCACACCGGAATTCAAAAACATCTGGAGTTTAACGGCGTGGTGATGGCGCGCATTACCGAACCCTTTCGCGGCACTCCGTTCAGCCTGGGAATCGGTGAGGGGCTGTCGCTTGCGACGCGCAATCCCGACCTGGAAAATACGCGGCGTTCTTTGCAGCGTCCGAATCTCAGCACGGAAACCTCGCGCAAGCTGCTGAACTATCTCGTGTTTGAAGTGGAAATGGCTTTGCCCCTCGACGTCTATCAGCCCCGGGCCTTTGTGCGTCTGCACCACCGCAGCGGAATTTTCGGCACGCTGTGCCCTTCGATTTGCGGCAGCAATTTTGTGGCCTACGGCGTGCGCTTTTCGTACTGATTGACTCATATTACAATTAGCGCATTGTAAAAAATATTTATTGATCAATATTCTGCGGAGGCTGTATCATTCCGCATGTCGCCAGGTCATGCTATGCGTTTTTCGATTGCGAAAACATTCGCTCAGGCGGCGCCCCTGGCCGTAGCGCTGTGTTTGGCTCTGACCCTGGTTTGCGGCGTGCACCAGAGCACGCGCGAGCGATGTCGGGAGGGGAACCCGGGTACGAAACCGCCGTCGTCCGGAAGGGTTGAAGTATATGAAACGTCGTGCTTTGGGGCGGTCGCCGCCGCCTTTTCAGCAGAGACGGCCGATACCCCGGAAGAGGAACG
The DNA here is from genome assembly GCA_024742665.1 of bacterium. Classification (GTDB taxonomy): domain Bacteria; phylum Spirochaetota; class Leptospiria; order Leptospirales; family Leptonemataceae; genus JANSYA01. The sequence continues at coordinate 375,415 of JANSYA010000004.1, read as the reverse complement.
GCGCCTGGAAAACGCTCGCATTCTGGCGGCCGCGCTTTGCGCGTATGAATATGACCAGGTGCTGAAGTGCGACAAAAAGAATCGGATTCCGTTTAGCGCGTCTTTTTGAATCCTCCAGATGCCGGCTGCCGAAACGCCTGTCGGCTCCCGGCAGCAAGCTGCCAGCGGAGTCCTTTTTCAACAAGGTGCTAGCGGTCGCCCGGGACCTTCACAATGATCGCGCCGATATTCGCCGTGCTGTCCGGTCCCTGCGGTCGATCGACCTTCCACCAACCCAGCACGTCCTGGTAGATCGGCTGCTCGATGCCCGAAGCGCGCGCCGCTTCGGTATACAGATTGCCCCGATAGTCCTGGGCGTAGCGCGTGCGCAGATAGTAGACCCCGGCGCGTTTTGGGACCCGGATCGTGAAGCGAACTGTGACCCATTCGGCCGGTCCCCGATTGTCTTCCGCCAGACAGGCCACCCGCGATCCCGGATTGACGGTGCGCAGTTCGCCGCCGCTGCGCTGTTTGCCGTTCCAGACCGAAAGCTGTGCGCGCTCTTCGCCGGCCAGGCCGACGATCACCTGGTTGATGGCGTTCCCACACTGCCGGCAGTCGTGCAGAATGTCCATGCTGACTTGAATTTTCGGATTGTCGGTGACGCGCGCCACCCGGCCGCCGCCGTTCAGGCGGACGTTCCGAACTCTGTAGCGAATCTCACCCGGGCTGCCGCCGAAGACTTCGGTGAATTCGGCCGGAATCTTTTCCAGCTCAGTTTCCGGCAGCACGGTGTCGGTCGGCTCAGGCGGATTCGGTGGGCCTTCGTTGCGGGCGTCGGGCGCGGCCTGCAGCGCGCAGACTGCGGCAAAAGCGACGGCGCTCAGAAAGAAGAGCAGGGCGCCCGGGGGATTCGGAATACTTCGCTGGCGTGATTGCATGTGATTTTGGACGACGAGCCGCCGCATTGGTTCACCCGGGCAAATTACCGCGCGGGGGATTCAAAAATCCCCCGCGGGATCGGCGGGCCGCTCCGATAATATACCGGTATGGACCAGTCAGCAGCAAATTCGCCGTCCCCGGGAGCCGATTCGGGCCCCGAGAACCACCTGAAGAAGTCCGGCGTGACCGAAATTTTCGGCACCCTGATGATTCTGGTGGGAATTTTGATCTTTCTGGCCCTGGTATCGTTTCAGAGCCAGGCCCCGGCGGAAGGCGAGGGGATTCTGCCGGAGTCGAATATGATCGGCACGGTCGGACACTATTCGGCGCAGCTCCTGTTTTTCTTATTCGGTAAGTCGGCCTTCCTGCTCGGCCCCTATCTATTCCTGCTGGGATTCTTAACTTTTTATCGCGGCGGCTTTACGGACCCTCTGTCCCGGGTGGTGGCCGCTCTGGTCGTAATGGCCGGCACTTCGCTTTTGGGCGCGTTGATTTATCAGGTCGACGGCTATCCTTCCCAGGTCGCGGGGGGACTGCTCGGCGCGCGCGTGGGCCAGGCCTTCCAGGTGCTCTTCGGTACCTACGGGGGCTTTATCCTGGCGATGGGCATCTTTCTGACCGGCGTATTTCTCGCGATTCGCATTCCCGTGCCGGTATTTCTGGGGCAGCTGAACCATCGCCTGGTCACGGCTTTGCGCGGCTACTCCGCCGCTCTGCAGGGCCAGGGCCAGATGGGCTATCGTGAGGCGTACAATATGGCCGGCGCCGGAGTCGGCGGCGATGCTCCGGCGCAGAGCCCGGAAGCGCAGCCAGAACCCGCCTCGACCTCTACCTCTATCACGGAAGATATGATGCACGATTCCAGCAGCCATTCCACGGAAGCCGACCTGAGCTTCGTTCAAAAGGAGTCCGGTCCGGGAGACGAACGTCGTCCCTGGATTCAGCGCGTCGAGTCTGAAAGCGATGAGCATCCGGATGCGATGAATCACGAAGAGTCTGATTTCGCGAACGCCGGCGATTCTACCGAAGCCGACGAAGCGCAAGAAGCCACGGCGGGCGGCGATGCAGATGATCTACAGGATTTGTACAATGATTTTCCGGAAGAACCCGAAACCGAGCCGTCGCTTCAGATTCGCGGTCTGAGTCAGCGCACCCGTCTGTCGAGCAACGCGCGTCATCTGCAGGCCACGCTTTCGCAGATCGAATCGCGCGCCGCTCGTCCGAACTGGCTGGAGGGCACGCGGCGAGCTCCGGCTCCCGGGCGGAGCGGAGAGTTCGCGGCTGAATCCGCAGGCGATGAGCCTGCGCGACGCCGGCCGATCGGTACGCCGGAATCGGAGCGCGATCTTTCCGGCTATTTTAACGAAGACGAATCGCGCTTTCACTTTCGCACGGCTCCCGGGCGCGAGCGCGGCTCGATTCGTTCGCGGGCCTTCGCGGATGCAGCTCACAGTCGCGCACGGTCGAATGCCGGGCAGAGCGAAGACGAAGCCTATCGTGCCGCGCCCGCTCGCGCCTTCGCCGGGGCCGGCGAGCCGAATTCGAATCACAAGAATATTGACGGGGCTTTTCTGGAGCCTCTGGACCAGCAGTTGATCGGCCGTCGGGAACGCCGCGAAGCTGCGCGCGCCCACTCTCTGAGCGATCTGCCGGAGCGGAGCAATCCACGGGAAGCTGCGGATGCTGGCGAGTCGGCGGCGATCGAAACCCTGGAATCAATTGAGTCGATGGATTCAACAGCAGCGCTAGAAGCGACCGAATCCTCTGCGGCCATTGAGTCGCTTGAAGCGACCGAGCCCCCCCGGGAGCTTGAAGCCGTCGAAGAGCCAGGCGCCATCGAGGCGGCCGAAGCAATCGTTGAAGATGCTCAGGCCGATGTTCACGCAGCCGAGGACGATGCAATCGAAAGCGATCCGGTCCAGACCGAATCCGGCGAAAGCGCGGCCCCGCTCGAAACTTCGCCCGAAAAATCGATCGAGCCTTTGGTCGAAACTTCGATCGAAACTCTGGTGGAGCCTGTGCCTGCCGCTCCGCCCGTTCAACGCAAAGCGCGCAAGAAGCCCCTGCCGGTTTCGGCCGTGCCCAAATTCGAAGCGAAGAACGCGCGACGTCGTTATCATCTGCCGGGCAATCTGCTCAAGCCCGCCGAAGTTCCCGCGCGCGAAGACGTGAGCCGGGAGATCGAAGTTACGCGGGAACGCCTGGAAAAGGTCATGCAGGACTACGGGATTCAAGCGCGGGTCGTGCGGACGCAGCGCGGTCCGATCATTACCCTGTACGAAGTCAAGCTGGAAGCCGGCGTGCGGGTTTCGCGCATTCTCGGTATCTCCGATGAAATCAAAATGAACTTAGAGGCGCCTTCGATTCGTATTATCGCGCCGATTCCCGGCAAACCCACGGTCGGCATCGAGATTCCGAACCGCCACCGGGAAGGCGTGGTGCTCGGCGATATGCTCGATCGAGACGTGATGGCCCGCAACGAACTGTGCGTCGTGCTCGGCAAGAATATCGCCGGGGAAAAGCAGTACGTGGATCTCGCGCGTCTGCCGCACTTATTGATCGCGGGTTCCACCGGTTCGGGTAAGTCCGTATACATGAACGCGATTATCGCGTCGCTATTGTATACGCGCAGCCCGGAAGACGTGCGTTTCATCATGATTGATCCGAAGATGGTCGAACTGAAGCTCTTCGAAGGCATTCCGCATCTGATCATGCCTGTGATCACCGACGTGCGCCAGGCGAGCAAGGCTCTGACCTGGGTGATCAACGAGATGGAACGTCGCTACGAAATTCTATCGCACCAGAAGTGTCGGGACATTCGTTCCTACAACGATCGCGTCGCGGCGGACACCAGTCTCCCGGGACTGGAAGCTTCGGGGAACAAACGCGAAAAGATGCCGTATCTGGTTGTATTTATTGACGAGCTGTCGGATTTAATGATGGTCGCGGCCAAAGACGTCGAAGACTCGATCATTCGCCTGACGCAAAAAGCGCGGGCCGTCGGAATTCACGTCGTCATGGCCACCCAGCGACCGTCCGTCGACGTCATCACCGCTCTGATTAAAGCGAACTGTCCCGCGCGGATCGCCTTTCACGTGGCGCAGAAAACCGATAGCCGCACCATTCTGGACATGAACGGGGCTGAAACTCTGCTGGGCAAAGGCGATATGCTGTACCGCAGCCCGAGCTCCACGGGACTGGTGCGAATGCAGGCGCCGCTCTTAACCGAAGAAGAAATTGAAAACGTCGTTCAGGAAACGGCGCGGTACGGCGAGCCGTCCTACGTGGACTTAGAGGCCTACATCGAAGAGGAAAGCACGGAGGCGGCGGAGAACGACGTCGACTCGGAGCTGCTCCAGCAGGCCTGGAAGATTGTGTTGGAATCCGGTAAGACTTCTACGTCTTATATTCAACGGCGGCTGCGGATCGGTTATAACCGGGCCGCGAGTCTGATTGAGATGCTGGAGCAAAAAGGCTACCTGAGTCCGGCGATTGGGAACAAGCCCCGGGAAATACTGAAAAGATCTTGACTGTGGCTTCCTGGCGGAGGCCCTGTCTGGAGCGATCCGCATGCGCTTGATGCAATCTAAAATTCGTTTTTCGGCCCGCAACCTGCGAGGACTGCTGTATATCCTGATTGGTGCCGGTCTGGTGACGGGCGGATTGGCGCTCGTGTCGGCGGGAGTCGGCCCGGTGCAGGCTCAGGAGCCGGCCGGCAAGACTCAGGAAGGCGACCGGAACTGGCATTCCCACGCCGAAGTCGCTCGCGCGGTCCAGAAAGCCTTCGACGGCGCCGACCAGTTTACGGCCGGCTTTAAGATCAGCACGAAAGAGGGCGGCCGGGTCAAGAATATGAGCGGCCGGCTGTACTACCAAAAGCCCGGCAAAATTCGCTATGAGTTTTCGCAGCCCGCCGGCAACCTGATCGTCTCCGACGGTCGCATCATGTGGTTTTTTATTCGGCGACTGAACGCCGTCGGCAAACAAGAGCTGACTCTAAAAAAGAAGAACGCGAGCAATCGGGAAGTCTTCACGGCCGACCCGACCAGCGGGCTCAAGCGCTTGTTTCGCAAGTACCACTACCGCTTCGACACTCCCGAGCAGCCCCGCAAATTCAACGACGGCACTTTCTTCGTGCTCGATATGGAGCAGCGGGAAAAGATCGGCGGCTACGAACGCATCCGTCTGTTCGTCGATTCCGAAAGCTATCTCGTGCGCCGCGCCGAAGCCAGCGACGGCTACGGGAAACAAACTACGATTTCATTTTCCGATATTAACACGAGTCGCAAATTGGAAGGCAAGCTCTTCCAGTACCAGCCGGATGACGGCGTGCGCGTTGTACTGAACCCCCTCGTCAAAGAGGATTGATTTACACAGGCTACCACAGGCTATTATGGTCCTTTCGAAACGAGTTGGAATGATTCTCCGCGAAGCGCGCGAAGCCCGCAAGCTGTCGATGAAAGACGTCGGGCGCGAAACGAATATTACGCCGCGCTACGTCGACGCCCTGGAAAACGAAGACTACTCCGTCTTCCCCGGCGAAACCTACGCCCTGGGATTTCTGCGCAGCTACGCGGAATACCTGAATCTCGACGTCGACCATCTGCTGAATTTGTATCGAGGCCACCAGATCGATCTCTCGGAAGCGCCGCTGAAAGAACTGACCCGGCCGACCGGCGGCGTGGGCTTTCGCCTGCCGTCGATCTCGATGCCGTCGCTATCATTGCCCGGCGTGAATTTTAATCCGCGCCTCTTGATCGTCGCCCTGGTTTTCGCGGGCATCGCCGGTATCATCGCGCTGTTCGTGACGGGCACTCTCAGTCTGCCGAAGCTCGGCGGACCCGGCGGTTCGAGCGGGGAGGCCGCCTACTGCGACGATCCCAATCGCGAAATTATCGCCACGACTTTGCCCCAGCAGGATACGCAGCCGCGGCTGGAAGACGTGAGCACTTCCAATACCCTGAGATTCGCGGCGGACAGCCTGAGTTTGAAGTTCTGCCTGCAAAAAATCGAGCAAAATCCCGGGCAGCCCGCCCGCGGCGAGTTTCGCATTCGCATTAACGACGATCTGAACTACGGCTTTACGGCCCTCCAGGGCGAAACCGTAACCCTGAGTCCGGATATCGGCGCCTTCGAAGGTCTGAATCGGGAAATCAAAATCACCCCGCAAATTCTGGCGGACTTCTCTTCGCGGGTTGAATTTCGCGTGGAGGCCAGCGCGACCGCGGTCGCCCTGAATACTCCGGAGCCCGGCGGCGAAACGCCGGCCCGAGAATCGGCCTGCGAAATTCAGGTTACATTGCAGTTTATCAGCGATTCGTACTTTCAGTGGTCCGGCGACGGCACTTCGCACCAGGGCCGCACGATCGCCGCGGGGGAACGACGCCCGCTCGAAGCCGAAAGCCGTCTGCAAATTCGCGTCGGCAACGGCGGGGGCGTGCGCATCTTTCGCGACGGTTCGCCGCCGCGCGTCGCGGGGCCTCCGGGTAAAATCGTAGAGCTCGAGTACCGTCGCGTGCCGGATCCCCTCGATCCGGGTCGCTGCAAAGTCGAAGAGATCGTGCGCGTAGCCCGATAAGAAACAAGACCCGCTGCGTTCGCGTCGCCAGAGCTGCAGATTGAGCGCCACTTATTATATCACGACCCTCGGCTGTCCTAAAAACCAGGCCGACTCCCGGGAAATGGAGCGCAGTCTGCGCCGCCGCGGTTTACGCAAAGCGGCGGACGCTACGAGCTCCGACTTTCATTTGATCAACAGCTGTTCGTTCATCGAATCGGCGCGGGTCGAAACCATCCAGACCGTTATGGAAGCCGCCGGTCTCAAGCGATCCGGTTCCGAACAGAAATTGATTCTCGCCGGCTGCTTCAGCGAACGCTACTCGGCGGCCGTGCGCGACGAACTGCCGGAAGTCGATTTGAGTTTCGGCACCGGTCTGTACCATCGCGCCGGAGAAATCATCGGCGATCGTTTCGATTTGCCGGGTCGCATTCAAGGCGACCAGGCTCCGGGCGCTGCGGAGTTGATCGGCCTGCGTCAAAACGAAGACGTCGCGGACGACCTGGGAGCTTCGCATACGCCCTTCGCCGCCGTAAAAATCTCGGACGGCTGCAATCGCGGCTGCGCCTTCTGCGCGATCCCTGGCTTTCGCGGAGCCTTTCGCGAAACTCCGCGGGAAGAGATTGTCGCCGAATGCCGGCAGCTGGCCCGGGAAGGCGTGCGCGAAATCTGCCTGGTGAGCCAGGACACGAACCAGTACGGCGGCAGCCCGCAGGGTTTTATCGAACTTCTGGAAGAGCTGCACGCGATTCCGGAATTGCACTGGATTCGTCTGCTGTACCTGTATCCCGATCCGCGCACCGAGCAGCTCTGGGAAGGCATCGTCGAGCGCGACCTGGTCTGGTCGGATCCGCTTGCCGGCGCTCTGTCCGCTGCGGCGTCTGGTGTCGCCGGCGCGGGAGGCGGTCGCGGCAAGATCGTGCCGTACTTCGAAAGCCCGGTGCAGCACGTTTCGGCGCCGGTGCTGCGGGCGATGCGTCGCTATGGCGACGCTGAAAAATTTCTGAAGCTCTTCGCGAAAATCCGGGGGCTCGTGCCGAATGTCGAAATTCGCACTTCGCTGCTGCTGGGCTATCCCGGCGAGACCGAAGCCGATATCGAAGCGGTGCTGCGCTTTATCACCGAAGCGCGGCCGGAGAAGCTGGCGCTCTTCAGCTACAGCCCCGAAGAGGGAACCCCGGGCTACGCGGCCGGGGATCCGATCGACGCGGAGACCAAAGCCGGCCGAATCAATGAGGTGCGCCTGGCGCATCTGGACGTTTTGCGCGAGCTCCACCGGGAGCGGGTCGGGCGGCGCGTGCGCTGCATGGTGGATCAAATCGAGCCCGGGTCCGGCCGCATTGTCGCCCGGCGGGCCCAGGACGCCCCGGAAGTGGACGAAGTGGTTTTCGTGGAAACTGAGGCGGCCGAAGTCGCGACAGCTCCCGCAGAAAACGAACTTCAGGTCGGCGATTTACTGGACGTTGAACTGACCGGTTTTTACGAGTATGATATGACCGGAACGCGAATTGGGAGTTCGACCACGTGAAATTTGTCTGGAATATCCCCAACGTTCTGACCCTGCTGCGATTTTTTTCGGTCCCGATCTTTATCTATCTATTGCTGCAGCCGGACTTAAACAGCCGGATTATCGCCTTTAGTCTATTCGCCCTGGCTTCCATCACCGACCTGGTCGACGGCTATATAGCCCGCCGCTTCAAACAGGAAACCGAGCTGGGCAAATTCATGGATCCCCTGGCCGACAAGGCCCTGGTGACCGCCGCCTTTCTGACCTTTATCTTTCTATCCGCCCAGGTGCAACTCTGGATGGTGCTGATTATCATCGGTCGCGATATGATGATCACGGCCATGCGCTGGCTCGCCGTGCGCAAGAACGTTGTTTTGCGCACTTCGGTCTTCGGCAAAGTCAAGACCGCCTTTCAGATGTTCAGCATCACCATGATCCTGGTCAGCTTTTTGATCATCTCGCACAAAGAGCGCGGCGCGATCAACGCCGTCTACGAGTCCGCTCGCGCGGCGGGACAGGGCGCCTACGAAGTCGCCACGGAGAATATGCTGAGATTTTTCAGCGGTCCGCACGTAGAGAGCGTTTCATATGAGCTCGCGAGCTTTGTGCCCTATTATTTGATGCTGCTCACCACGGTCATGACTGTGATCTCCGGGCTGCGCTATCTGGTTACGAACTATAAGCTAATGCTGCCGCCGTACGCGAAAGTAACGCCGCGGGACAATCCCGCGCCGGACAACGCTGCCGGCGACGACGGAAACTGAGCGGCGCGCCGGGCGTCTGCGAAAATCACGAGCACAATTCAGGCACATTCAGGACAAGGCGATGATCGGAGAAGTACTCAAGAAACTCCTGCGGAAAGAAGGAGACCTCACGGCGGACGAAGCCTCCCGGGCCATGGCCCAGATTATGACCGGCGAAGCGGGGGAGGCCCGCACCGCGGCCCTGCTGACGGCGCTGGCCCTGAAAGGCGAAACCGGCGCGGAAATCGAAGCCTTCGCGCGATCCATGCGGCACGCCGCCCTGCGCTGGCCCGGCGAAGCCCCCCCGGTGCTGGTCGACACCTGCGGGACCGGCGGCGACAGCCAGGGCACGCTCAATATTTCGACTCTCTCGGCGATTCTTTTGGCGGGGCTGGACATTCCCGTGGCCAAGCATGGCAACCGGGCCGTATCGAGTACGACCGGATCCGCGGATTTGCTGGAAGGTCTGGGCATGCGCCTGAACCGGGAGCCCAAAGCCGTGGCCGAAGAGCTGGACCGGGTGGGGATTACCTTCCTGTTTGCGCAGGCCTGGCATCCCGCCATGAAGCACGCCGCGCCCGTGCGCAAGAGTCTGGGCTTTCGGACCGTCTTTAATTTGCTGGGGCCGCTGACCAATCCGGCGCCGGTCAACTACCAGGTGGTCGGCGTTTTTCATAAAGACTATATGGAACGCATGGCCCACGCGATGTCGATTCAGGGACGCAAGGGCGCCTATCTTTTGCATTCCGACGACGGGCTGGACGAAGTCTCGCCGGCCGCTCCCACGCATTATATTCGCATCGCCTCGGGTAAGATCGTAGACCAGGGCCAGCTGACTCCGGAAGATTTCGATTTGAAAGGAGCTTCGCTTTCAGATCTGCGTCCCGTCGACCGCGAAGACGCGATCCGGCGCAGTCGCGCGATTCTGGAAGGCAAGGGCAGCGACGCCGAGAACCATACCATCGCCATGAACGCCGCGCTGATCTACGGCATGGTTCATGACGCCGATTTGAAGTCCGCTGCGGCGGCCTGCGTCGAGGGCCTTCGCGCCGGACGGGGCGCGGAGCTGCTCGCGCGCTGGGTCTGCTGATTTTTCCCGCATCCCGGGCTCGCTGCTGCCTTTGTTGTGGACAGGGGCAGGGGTCCGGTGAGTCATGTTTGCATGGAATGGACCGAGTATCTGGCGCAGCAATCGGCCGCGCCCTCTCCCGCGGAAGTCGCACAACCCCAGGGCGGTGATCCCGCGTCCGGCGGCGGCAGCGCACCGGCGCCGGGTTTTGACTGGACCTTTTTTCTCATTCTCGGCGGCGTCTTCGTCTTCATGTATTTCATGATGATTCGCCCGCAGCGCCAGGAAGAGAAACGTAAAAAAGATATGCTGTCGACCCTGCAAAAGGGCGATCAGGTTGTAACGACCAGCGGCATTCTTGGATCAGTGGCTTCGGTCAAAGAAGATACGATCATGCTGAATATCGGCGACGGCGCCCGCGTCGAGTTCCTGCGGTCGGCTGTCGCGTCCGTGCGCGATAAGTCCAAAAAATAATTCCGACTCGTTTCATCTTTCAACGCGAAATGACACCCGTCTTTGATTTACAGTTGATTGCGCGCCGCCGAACAGGCGTGCGCCTGGTTTCGATTCTGGTGTTCTGTATTGCGGCCGGCTTCGGAGCCACGGGTCTGACGGCTCAGGATCCCGCGCCGTCAGATACTCCACCCGCCGGAACAGAACCGGCTCCGACGCAACCGGTCGCTCCGGCTCCGGCCGGGACTGAAAAAAAAGAAGAGGCCGCTCCAACGCAGCCGACTCCCGCGCCGACCCCGGTCCCTGCGTCGACAGACGAAACGAAACAGCCGGCCGAGGCCGCACCGACGCCCGCTCCGGAACGCAGGCAGCCGGCTCGCGAAACTCCGGCGCCGCGTCGCGAAGAGCAGCCCGCGCGTAAACCGGCCGCTGCGGCGACGGAAGAGGCGCAGCAGCCGGCAGGGACTCCGACTGGCGGACCCGCTCCGGCTGAAGCACCCGCACCCGCGCCGATTCCCGTCGCACAGGGTATGGCCGATGAGCTGCCGGTATTCGATCGGGAGCTGTTACCCGAATACGACAAACTCCAGCAGCCGCCGCGGGAATTTCCGCATCTGCAGGACGACGGACAGCAGGCTGTGGACCCCGAGCCTGTACCGGTCGACGGCGCGGAAGTCGCGGAAGGCGATAGCCAGGTCGATGAAGGGCCGGGCTGGATTTCGCGTTTCTTCGATTCGATCTGGTCCGATCGCACGGTTCGCAACGGCATCTTCGTCGTCGCCCTGATACTTGTTTTTATCATTTTTCGTCTGCGGAACGGCCGTAGTCGCAAAGGATACCTGTAAATCCCGGTCGCCATCCGGGCGTAAATGGAATGTAAATGGATATTAAAGATCTCATCGGTAGAACCATCACCGCTGTCACCGTGCTGGGCCTCTGCCTGCTTATCATCTCTCCGAATTTCTTAAATCAGAGCCTGGTGCTGACCTTCAAAGAGACGGCGCGAAACGAAGCGGGGGAGAAATACAGCATTGAACCGGAAGTCATTCGCGACTTCGTTAACGATCGCGAGAACGGCTTGAAACTGTACTTCCCCCATTCGGACTGCGTGCCTGCAGCCGACGAAAAAACGCCCGCGACGCATCGCTGCGAACTCGAAGCGCGGTTTATTACTTCGGCGCGGGTGAACGAACTCATGCAGGCCCACGGCCAGATGCTCGATGAAAATCGCTCCGGCGTGCAACCCCACGGAGTCGAACGTCTGTTTGGTTTTCTGACCGAAGTCGACTACAAGAACTTAAAGATCAAACTGGGGCTGGACTTGCAGGGCGGCATGCGCGCTATCTTTCGCGCGGACTTCGATAGCTATCTGGAACGCCTGAAAGAAGTCAACGAAGTCGAACTGGCCGCCCTGAAAGAGAAAGTCGCACGCGCGGATACGCCCGCCGAAGAGCTCAGTCAGGCGCAGACCGATATTCGCCGTCTGGAAGAAACGCTCAATCTGGGCGCCGCACGCAAAGAACAGCTGCTCAACGAAGCGAAAGCTATTATCGATAAACGCCTGGCGGCCCAGGGTCTGACCGAGCCGGAAGTCCGGGCGCAGCCTGAGAGCTTCAGTATCTCCGTCGACATGCCGGGCGTCGCAAACTCCAGCGAAGTCATGAACCGGATCCAGAATACGGTTACAGTCGAGTATCGCATTGTAAACGACGAGGCGACGAATCGCGCGCAGCAGGATAGCAACCTGGGTTTATTGCGAGAGATTCAGCTGCTCTACCGCGAAGGCAATCCGGATAAGGCGGACGTTCAGGAGCTGATGGATCAAATCTCGAAGAACGCCAACATCACTCTCGACGAAGGCCGCCTGTTTCTTTTCTGGCGCCGCGCACGGGGCAACAGCGGTTCGCCGATGCTGCCGCGGGAACTGCGGGTGCTCGGTCCCCCGGTCATGGACGGCGGCGATTTGAAATACGCGGAAGCCGTTCCGAGCGGCAACAGCGCCTGGTATATGATCACCTTCGGCCTGACGGAAACCGGCAGTCGAAAATTCGGTCAGGTCACCGAAGCCAACGTCGGCAATCGCATGGCGATTCTGTGGGGTGACCGGGTCGTATCGGATCCGAATATCAACGAACCGATTTACGGCAGCCAGGCGCAGATCACCGGCGAGTTTACGAAAGAGCAGGCCGGCGAAATCGCGGGCGTGATTCGCGAAGGCGCGCTGCCGATGCCTCTGGACGTTCTGTCCGTATCTTTCGTCGGACCGAGTCTGGGACAGGAATCGATCATCGCCGGTATTGTTTCGATCGTGCTCGGATTCATCGTCATTAACGCCTTTATGATCGGCTACTATCGCCTGGTGGGTTTCGTAGCGATCGTCGCGCTGTTTTTGAACCTGCTGATCATGGGCGCGATTATGAGTTTGCTGGAATTTACGCTGACTCTGCCGGGTTTTGCCGGAGCGATTCTGACGGTCGGTATGGCCGTGGACGCCAACGTAATTATTTTCGAGAAGATGAAAGAGGATCTGCGGGCCGGCAAGTCGGCCTCGGTGGCGATTGAAAGCGGTTTCGCCGCGTCTTTCTGGACCATTCTCGACGCGAATATCACGACTCTGATCGCGGCCGTGATTCTTTATTTACCGAAGGACGGCCCGATTATGGGCTTCGCGATCGTGCTCTTTTTCGGTCTGGTGAGTTCGATGTTCACTTCGCTCTTCGTTTCGAAGCTGATCCTCGACTGGTCGCAGTATCTGCTGCGTTATAAGAAACTCTCCATTGGCTACGGGTTTAATTGATGAATTTTTCCAGATTTCGAATTTTCTTTATCACTCTGTCAGTGCTGAGTTTGGTCAGCCTGTTCAGCATAACGTACGGCAAGTACGGCGGCTTCGCGTCTTCTATTACATTCAACGGCGGGATTCGTTTTTCGATTCTGCTGCCGCCTGGAACGGGCGGCGATGATTTGAAAAAGGCCGCGACCGAGGCCGGTTTCGACCGGGCGCAGGTTCGTCTTTCCGATCTGCGCTCGAACAAGTACGACCTGGAACTGGGACCGGACGTGCAGTCTTCTATTTCGGAAGACCTCCGCAAGCTGGCGGCCGAGCAGCGCGAAAAAATCGCGGCTCTGCGCGCGGCGGGCGAGTCGATTCCCGACGAGCTGAATGAAAAACCGGGCGTGGCCCAGGTAATCGAAGATCGCCTGCTGCCGAAGCTCGGCATCAACAAAGAAAGCGTGATTTCGCGCGAGACCATCGCCGCGAGCTACGGCGCGAATCTGTTCTGGCTGGCGGTCAAAACTCTGATCTATACGATCATTGCGATCGGCCTGTATCTGACATTTCGTTTCGACTTCCCTTTCGCCCTGGGCGCTTCTTTCGCTTTGATACACGACTTGTTGATGACGATCGGATTTATCGGCGCGCTGCAAATCGAACCAAGTATTCCGGTGCTTGCCGCCGTGCTTACGATCCTGGGTTATTCGATCAACGATACGATCGTCATCTTCGACCGCATTCGCGAAAACGTAAGCGACCGCCAGCAGGCGACGATCGGCGCAACCGTTGATCTGGCGATTACCCAGACCCTATCGCGTACATTGATCACATCGCTCTTAACTCTGCTGGCGCTGGTCGCCCTGCTGATGAGCGGCGCGGAGTCGCTGGCGGATTTCGCGGTCGTGATTATCTTCGGAATTCTGGTGGGAACCTATTCTTCGATCTTTATCGCTTCGCACTTCGTTCAGTTTTACGAAGAACTGCGCGGCAAATGGAAGACTCGCTGAGATTGCGGCCGGTCGCCGGTGCGCTCTGCGCCCAATGACGACCCGGTCCTGATTTGATTCGCGGGAGGCAGTAGCTGTGGACGGGCGTCGATTGCGTCAATTGCGGCGATTAATAGAAACCGTCCACGCCGCGCTGCGCCGCGAAGCGATCGTCGCTTTCGGCCGCACCGCTCCCAATCCAACTGTCGCCGCGGCTGTCGTCGCTGAAACACCCGGCGGCTTAAAAATCTTCAGCGGCGCGACCGAAGCTCCGGGCGGTCGGCATGCGGAAATCGCCGCGCTCGAAGCATACGAAGCATACGAAGCAGCCGGGGATTCCTTCCCGGGGCGCATGTACGTTACGCTCGAACCCTGTTCGCATCATGGTCGCACGCCGCCGTGCACCGATCGTATTCTAAAGTATCCGCAGCTGAAAAAGCTAATCGTATTCACGGCGGATCCTTCTTTACCCGAGAGCGGCTGCGAACTGCTGCGCGCCGCCGGACGGACAGTGATCATGCGCCGGCCGCCTGACGAACAAAAAGACGCTTCGCATCGAAATGTACGAGGGGGGCGCAGGGCTGCCCGATTCCTGGATGGTTTTCACTCTCGCATCGCCGGAAAGGGGCCGCGCCTGCATTATAAAATTGCTGCCACCGCCGATGATATTCTGGGCCGTCGCAACCGGCGCTACGTAATCTCCGGGGAGCGGGCTCTGCAAATCGGCCAGCTGCTGCGGGCCAAGCTCGACGCGGTGCTCGTCGGGCCGGGCACGGTCGCCACGGACGCGCCCTCTCTGGCGCTGCGCCCCGAGAGCCTTGTGACGAGCGCGCCAGAGGAAAGGTCCGGTCGCGGCGACTGGTTCTGGGACAGCCTCTTCGAAAACGAAGCGGCGGTGCGCGCCGCGATTGCAGAAGATGCAGCGGGCTATCAGCCGGCGCGGGTTTTTATTCTGGGCCGGCCTTCCAGCACGGCCGCGGAATTCTTACAGCGACAGTGGCAGGTGACGATCGCGTCGGGACGGCTGCCGGTCTTTGCGGCCCTGCCTGGCTGTCGCGCGCTGTGGATGCCTTTATTCCAGGCTCTGCGAGATGCGGACGGTTTCGAAGCGGAGGCAGCAGCAGCCGCGGACCGGAGCCCGGGTGCGGGGCCGCGGCCGGCGGAATATCTGGCGGCCTTTGACGGCGCCGGTCTGCCGGAATCACCCGCCCTTGAGGATCCGGCCTTCGCGCAACGGCTGCGGGAGTGGCTGGGCGCGCTGGGCTATAACGAAGTGATGATCGAAGGCGGGGCGGGCCTGTTGTCGGCTTTACAGGCCGGCGCCCTGACTCAGGATCGGATTTATGTGCTGCGTTCAAAGCGTCGTTTCGAGGAGCTGCCGGACCTTGACGCCGACCTTGGAGCCGACGTTGATCCTGCGACGGATGGGGTGCGCCTGCCCGAGTGGATGGGAAGGGCATCGCTGGGAGCAGCTTACGATTTAGGCGCAGACCGGCTGGAAGTGCGTCGTCCGTCTTGACGGTGCGAGCGTCACAGCGCGAATTTTTATATACGAATCCATTATGAGCCAGAGCCTGAAAGACCGCATCGAAGCGGAACTGACCGAAAAACTGAACGAAGTCCAGCGCACGGCGGTGCTGCACGACGAAGGCCCGCTCTTGATTGTGGCCGGCGCCGGTTCCGGCAAGACCCGGGTGATCACGCATCGCATCGCCTATCTCGCGCGCATTCGCGACGTCTTTCCCTGGAAGATCGCCGCCGTTACTTTTACGAACAAGGCGGCCGGGGAAATGCGCGAACGCCTCGAACGCCTGATGGGACCGATGGCGCAAAATGTTTTCGTGCGCACTTTCCACTCGCTGGGGCTGTACGTGCTCACGCGTCACGCGAGTCTCGCGGGATTAAAATCCGGCTTTACCGTGCTCGATCAGCAGGCCCAGGCGACGCTGCTCAAGCGCATTATGAAAGAACGCCAGATCGATCCGAAGCAGCTGAGCCACCAGGCGATCGGTTCAGAAATCAATCGCGCCCGGGACGCCTTCCAGCCGCCTTCAGAATATCGCGCGAATCACAAAGATATTTATAGCGAGATGATCGCCGACGTGTACGAAGAGTACATGGCGCGCCTGCGCGAAAACAACGCCGTGGACTTCGGCGATTTACAATTCGAAACCTTACGCATTTTTCAGCGCTATCCGGAAGTGCTCGCCGACTATCGCAAGCTGTGGCGCTATTTCATGATCGACGAATACCAGGATACGAATCGCGTACAGTACCTGCTGGGTAAGATGATCGCCGAAGACCATCGCAATATTATGGTCGTCGGCGACGACGATCAGTCGATCTATTCCTGGAGAGGCGCCGACATCGGCAATATCCTCAGCTTCGAAGAGGACTATCCCGAAGCGAAAATTTTACGCCTCGAAGAAAACTATCGCAGCACGCCTTTGATTCTCAAAGCCGCGAGTTCGGTGATCGCCAACAACAAAGCCCGTCGCGAAAAGACGCTGTTCACTCAAAGCGAAGGGGGGCAGCGCATTCATCAGACCGCCTACGACGACGAAACCCACGAGGCCATGTCGATCGTCAGCCGGGTGCGGAGCTGCAAAAGCAAAGGCATTCCGTACAAAGACATGGCGGTGTTCTATCGCACGAACGCCCAGTCCCGCGTCTTCGAAAAAGTTCTGAGAGAAAATAATATCAACTACGTGTTGGTCGGAGCGCTGCGATTCTACGAACGCAAAGAAATCAAAGACCTGCTCGCGTACTTAAACGTGCTGGTAAACCCCGCCGACGATCTGAGTCTGGAGCGCATCATCAATATGCCCGCCCGCGGCGTCGGCGATACGGGGCTGGGGCGGCTGCAAAATCTCGCGCGCATGTCGGGACAGAGCGTGCTCGAAGCGCTGCCCCGGGCGGGGGAGATCCCGAATTTTCGCGCGGCGAAAAAGATGCAGGTGCTCTACGAACAGTTTCGGGAGTGGCGGGCCTTACACGAATCCGGCGAGCTGCCGTCGATCATCGCATCCCAGGTCTTAAAAGACTCGGGCTATCTTTCCATGCTGCAGCAGGACCCTTCGCACGAAGCGCCGGCCCGCATTGAAAACCTGAACGAATTCGTCGGCGCCCTCCAGCAGTACGAACAGGAGTTCGGCGATCGCGAAATCAGCGCGTACGATCCCGGCGTCGATCCGGACCGTTTTTCGATTGTGGAAAGCACTGGAGAGATTGTCGATTCCAGTAATGCGTCTGTGGCGAGCGCCGCCCCGCAGGGTGTAGACAGCGGCGGACAGGATACGTTGAGCGGTCCCAATCTCGCGGACTATATCCAGCGTATCTCTCTGTATACGACCGACACGGAAGGTGCGGGGACGGGCGGCGATGACGATGCGCCGGAAGATTTTTTGTATCTGATGACGCTGCACAACGCGAAGGGTCTGGAGTTTCCGGTCGTATTCTTGAGCGGCCTGGAAGAAGGCTATCTGCCGCACTCGCTGTCGGTCGAAGAAAATAATATCGAAGAAGAACGCCGACTGGTGTACGTCGGGATTACCAGGGCGCGGGAGCAGCTCTATCTGAGTTATGCCCGCCGGCGCTGGATGTTCGGCAGCGGTCAGGATCGCATGGCCAGCCGCTTCCTCGACGAAATCGATCCGGACGTGGTCGATCAGGAAGAGGTCCGCAGCGCGTACGGCGGCGGTGGCGGCGGATACGGTAACGGTGGAGCGTACGGATCCCGGTCCGGCGGCGCGCCGCGGGCGGGGCAGGGCTCCGGCCGGCTGCAGTGGAAGTCGGGCCCCGGGGCCGCAAAATCAGCGGGTGCGGCGGCCAAATTCGCCGGGGGCGACCGTGTGCACCACCAGAAGTACGGGCCGGGCTCGATCATCGCCACCGAGCAGACGCCGACGGGCCAGAAGGTGACGATTCTATTTGACGGCGAGGATCGCGAGCGCAACTTTTTGACTATGTACACGCCCCTGACGAAGATTTAGGGGGCTGCGGGTTAATTTCGGCGCCCGGAAAGACGATATAGACGGATAGCGGAGTAGAATATGAAATTGCGAGTTATTATACCGGCAGTCCTTTTGATCGCGGCATTCTTATTGCCGGCGAGTATTGCGGCCGGACCCAAAGAAGGCATCATGACGGAGTTCCGGGCCACGGAAGAAGCCATTCGAAACGCGCAGAAGACGCCCGAAGCCCGTCAGAAAACCCTCGAAGACAATCTGCTGCGGGCCGTGCGCCTGGCCATCTCCCGCCGTTTTCATACCGAGAAGAAAGATTTTCTCATGGACCTGAATACTGAAACGATGTTCTACGAGAACCCGACTTCGGAAAAGGTTTACTACGTAAAATATAAGAACTTCATCGTTCGCTTCGACTACAGCCGCGATCCCGAGCTGTACATCCAGGCGCCGACGTACGAAAAATTTCTGATCGTCGGCGGCGAAGGCGCTGCCCATTCCGACAAGCCGCCCACAGAAGGCGGCGGACAATAAGCCGCCGACCGACGAGTGGGCGACTTCGAAATCCACGCTGATCACCTTTTCGGACTGCGCGACGCGCTCTATCGCGCGGCGATCGCAGTTCGGGAACTGGATCAAAATCGCCGTTTCGACGTCGAAACGAAAGGCGACAATACCCCTCTGACTACCGCGGACCTCGCGGCGAACTCCATCCTGCGCGATGAGCTTACGCGTCTGGACCCGAACGCTGCCTGGCTCTCGGAAGAAAACGAAGACGATCCGGCCCTGCGCCTGGAGCGCGAACGCGTATGGATCGTCGATCCCATTGACGGCACGCGGGAGTTCGTCGACGGCACCGGCGAGTATTCGGTCTCTGTGGGAATGTCCGTCGGGGGAGCGCCCGACCTGGGCGGCGTGGCGCTGCCTGGAGAAAATCTGCTGATCGTCGGCGGGCGGGGCGTGGGGTTGCGGATCTGGAGCTATGACGCGGCCGGCAACTTTTCCGAACAGCCGGGCGCTCTGAGCCAGGCCGGGGCGGACATAGATTCCGCCGATCGCCCGGAGTCGGAGGCGGCGCTGCGGAAGGCCAGGATTCTGGTGAGCAAATCCGAAACGAAGCGCGGCGCGTACGCCGACGTCGCGCAGGATCTGAATTTCGTGCCGGCCGGCTCCATCGCGCGCAAGATGGCTCTGTGCGCCATCGGTCGAGCCGACCTGGTGATCTCGCTGTATCCGAAAAGCGAATGGGACATCTGCGGCGGGGCCGCGCTGCTGCGCTGTCAGGCTGGCGCCGCTTTGATTGAACTCGAAAGCGGACTGCCCCATATTTTTAATCAGCGCGAACCGCGGACGATCGGTCTGGCGGGCGGTCCGGCCGGTCTGGTGCGCGCCTTTTCCGATTATCGCGCTGCGAAGGCTCTGCCCCTGCGTCACAGCTACGATTGAATCGCGCCGAAAAGTGATTGCTGTCCCCGGCCGGCCTGGCTCTCTTACCGGATATGCCGCAGACCGGGGCCAATCGACTGTACCAGGATCGCCTGCTGGACACCGCCATGCAAAAGGCGAAGAGTATCACTGTGTACCTGAAAAACGGCGTGCACATTAAGGGACGTATTGTCGCCCACGATACCTTCACGGTTTTAATCGAAACCGAAAAGAATAACACTCTGGTGTACAAACATTCGGTTACTTCACTGTTTCCGGCCCGCCTCCATCCCCCGCGCCCGCCGCGGGCTTGAAAGCCGGGGCTTTTTCGTTTTTTTTCGTGGCCCTGAGTCCGTCGTCTCGAAAAGCTGTGCCCGAGATGAGCCAGACCTTTCGCATTGGTGTGGATGCGCGCCCTCTGACTTCCCCGATGTCGGGCGTGGCCCGAGTCATTTCGAGTGTGCTCCGCTACCTTCCCGACTCCGAACGATTTCATTTTTATCTGTATGCGAGTCGTCCCTGCCATTCGGATTTCGCCGACGTTCTCGATCTGCCGAATATAACCTGGGTGCAGGGCGACGGATGGCTGGCGAAGCGCGCCGGCCTCTGGTACAATTTTAAGTTACCCGTTTTGCTGCGGCAAAATCCCGTGGATCTCTTCTGGGGATCCCAGCAGGTGATTCCGCCCGGTCTATCCCGCGACGTGCCCGTGCTCCTGACCTGCTACGATCTGGTCTCTACGTTTTATCCGGATACGATGCGTCCGCTCGCTCGTATGCAGCAGCGAGCGGTGATGCGGCTGAGCATGCGGCGGGCCGAGCGCATTCTGGCGATTTCAACTCAGACCCGCGACGACACAGTCCAGGAATACGAGTACCCGCTCGAACAGGCCGGGGTGGCTTTGCTGGGCTACGAAATGCCCGAGGTGCCGGTCGGCGAAGAGCTGGAGCAACTGCGCGGCGAAGTCGCACTGCGTCTGGGCTTTCGCCCGACGGAAGATTTTATTCTCGCGGTCTCGACGATCGAGCCGCGCAAAAACTATGGCGTGCTGCTCGACGCGTACATGCAGTACTATCGCCGCGTCGGCCTGCGGGCCTATCCGCTCGTAATCGCCGGGCGTCGCGGCTGGGAGACGCCGGAATTTTATCGGCGTCTGGAAGACTATCAGCGCGAGTGCGGCCGGATCCATACCCTCGAAGGACTATCGGATCGCCATCTCAACGAACTCTATCGCACCTGCGGATTATTCTGCATGCCGTCCCTGTACGAGGGCTTCGGATTGCCGCTTTTGGAAGCGCTGTGCAACGGACGCCGCGCACTGGCTTCCGACATTCCCTGCTTTCATGAAATTGGCGGAGACTACGTCGACTATCTGCCGCCGAACGACGTCGAGGCGTGGGCGACGGCCCTGGAAAAAAATACGCTCCACGAAACGGTCGCGTCTTCCAGCAAGTATACCCGAAAGGGGCGCACGGTTCGTTTACCAGGAGGCGGCGTCGCCTTTCCCGCTCGTGATTGGGGCTGGGATCGCACCGCCGGCATTTATCACGAAGAGTTTTTACGTTTGCTGGAACCGCCGGCCGAAGTCGTACCCGAGCCGCCTGCGGACGCGACGCCCCAAATCGAGCCGGATTCTGCGGCGCGCGTAGAGCCGGACGAGATCGCCGAATCCGGAGAAGCCGTCGGTCCCGGCGATTCTGGAGCCGCCCCGGGCGCGATCGACGCCGCTGATTTCGCGAAGACTCCGGAAGACGCGGACGATGCAGCCGCGCACTCCGCCGGACCGGAGGCCATGGAATTGCCCGGTCTGGATACGCAGGCGATGGCGCAGGATGCCGCCGCCTCGACTTCTTCGACCGCTTCGGTGAAGGCGCTGAAAGCCGATGTGAAAAAGGCATCGAAAAAGATCGCGAAAAAGACCGAGAAGAAAGCGGCGAAACCGGCCGCCAAGAAAGCCGCAAAAAAAGCCGCAAAGAAAGCCGCAAAGAAAGCCGTCAAAAAGGCCGCGCAGCCGGCCGCGAAAAAGACTTCGAAAAAAACCGTGAAGAAAGCGGCGAAAAAGACCGCGGGCCGGGCGGCCGTGAAAAAAACCGGCCGCTAGTGCAGCTCCCATGTGATTCATACGTTTTGGAAGCCGCACCGCGTGGCTTGAAACAAGCCACCGAGGCGCGCGAGGGTCGACCTTATTTCGAATACGAATACGTAAGATCTACCCTGGCGGCGTGATGGTTCACGTCGAGCGTCGGTCCGCGAATTTGGTTCTCACAGCTGAAACGCAATGACCACAAAAACGGAATTTCTATCCGTGCAATCTGTGAAATCCGTGGCAAAGATTCCCGGAATACCTGCTGCGCGCTCTGTTGTTGCAGGCGCTATTCAGCGTGCGCAGCGAACGGCAGTTGATGGAGCAGCCCGGCGCCCGGCCGGCGCCCAAATGAATTCTACTGATACCCATTTCGAGCGACTTTTTCAGCAGCCGGCTAAAGCCCGGATTTAAATCAAATTGGCGCGGGGATCGCGCCGGGGCCGCAGGCAGCGCCGTTCGCAGGGGCAGGGAGAACGCCTCAGGCACCCGAAGGGAGCGCCGTCAGGCGCTCTGGGGATCGATCATTTCGCAGTTGCCGTCGAAGACCACGCCGTCGGCGATTTGCAGTTTGGCGGTTTTAATATTGCCGTGGACCCGGCCCGTCTGAAGCATCTCCAGTCGATTGCGGGCTACGATATTGCCGAAGACCTCGCCGCCGACCACGACCGTTCCGGCCTGGATATTGGCGCGCACGGTAGCCGTTTCGCCGATCAGCAGAACGCCGTCGGTGACGATCTCGCCTTCGAAGTTTCCGTTGATCTGGAGCGGTTTCTTAAATTCGAGCAGACCGTTAAAATCTGTCTCGGTGCCGAGCACGGTTGAGACTGCGCCGCCTTCGGTGATTTCCGGCAGCAGACTATCTTTCTTTTTCGCCATATTATTTCGTTTTCATTTCGAACACGCCGTCCCAGTCTTCGCCCGGCGGTTCTTTCAGGTAGGCTTCGCAGCGGCCGATGTAGACCCGGGTCGGACCGTCGTGGGAATCGTATTCCAGCGCCTTATTGAAGGCGTCCAGGGCGGCCTGCCACTCCCGGCGCTTGTAGAGATCCAGCGCCGTGTTGTACTGTTCCAGCAGCTGCTGTTGTGTCGTGTTGAGTCCCATAGTCTGCTCCGGCGTGCTTCGAACGTTAGTTTTTCGATCCCACACGGTCTGGCAACCAAAAAGCCCGGCCCCCAATCGCCCGCAGCGGGCCGCCGCGGCCTTCTCGGTCGCCGTCAAATCTCGTCGAAGGCGGTTTCAGCCGCGGTGACGATGCCCAGCAGATCCGTATTCGGCGGGGCGGGCAGGCCGTAGATCTCGTGCATTTGCCGCACGTAGGCCGGCTGGCGCATGCCGACCAGCACGGTCGTGGGCACCGCGGCGCCCAATAAAAACAGAACCGCCTGCTGGGCCAGGGGGCGGCCGTCCAGGGCCGGGCTGCTGCGGGCCAGACATTCTTCGAGATGGCTCAAACGATAGTGGTAGCGCATGTCGACGTAGCGTTCCCAGAGACCGAAGACGCCGTTGGTCAGGCGCACCAGGCTCTCAATCGCGAAACTTTCTTCGTCGGTTTCGGCCAGGGCCTTCAGGTAGTTGATGGTACGCTGAACTTCGCGGGTCAGGGCCACGCGGTTTTCTCGAAAGCTTTCGCGATGGGTAAAGGCGTTCTTGTAATGATACACCAGTCCGCTGGGCGCCGGAGTTCGCTGGTCGAAGATGAAATGCCGCGGCGCGAATATGCGTGTCACCTGTTCTTCGGTTTCCACCAGGCGATCCGCCATGCGATTGAATTCGGCGATGGCGCTTGCCCCGTCGTCCGGCGGCGGGTTGGGATTCCGCGCGATGCGCAACAGACCGCGGCCGGGAGGCATCGAATTTAGTGGGCGGTTCGCCAGAGTCCACAGTCCGGCCTTTTCGGCGACGCTGGCCAGAATGCCGCCGCCGGCCAGCCGCGAATATCGGAAGTCGTTCTCCGCCAGGTTTGCGGGAAATTGAAGCACGCGAAAATTCGGCGGCGCGTATTCCAGAATCCGGCCAAGATCCACGGCGGTATACTGTTCCGAAGGCGCGGCCAGGCTATTTGAAGACAGGCCGTACGCCGCTATTTGGCCGCGCTCGACCAGCCCCTCCAGGCACTCGAAGGCCCGTGCAAGGCGGCGATGAAATTCCTGGTGCGCCTCTGCGTGCGCTACTCCGTCCGCTTCGCAGCGTTTCAGATAGTACTCGGGCGAATGCAAAAGAAAGACGTCGATCGTTTCGACTCCCAGGCGTCGCCGGCTGAAGTCGATTTGATCGATTAAAAACTCCGGCTGGATGCAGTGCAGGAGTTTCGGATGCAACCACACCGCTTCGGTGTAGCGTTTGCGATTGCGTTCGTACAATTCGAGATTGCGGCCCTGGATATAGCCGGCTTTGCCGATCAGCACGAGCTGTTCGCGCAGCACCCGGCCGCCGCCGAGCACTTCCGAGAGCACGTCGCCGACCAGCCCCTCGGATTCGCCGTCGGCGTAATTCGCCGCCGTGTCGATTACATTGGTGCCGCTGATCAGAGCTTCGCGCAGGGCGTCGAAAAAAGGGCGGTGGCCCCGGGCGATGCGATACGTCCCGAAACCCAGGCGCGACACGTGCCAGCTCAGGGGTTCCGGCAGCCGGCGAAACCAGTGCTCCGCCTGGTACTCCGGATGCGTCGCCGCAAGTTCGTCGAAATAATTGCGCGTGCCTTCGGGGGTCGCGCGACCGGGAATCGTGCGGGGCTGGTATAGCTGTTTGGCCAAAACAAAAACAGGGGGCTGTCAGGATTTTTCCAGCCGGCGGATGGTGCTCTGAATTTCCGCGGCCTGCTCGTATTCTTCGGTATAGATGGCCCGGAATTTTTGCAAATAGAGCTTCGGCAGATCGGGCTTGCCGCGATTTAAGATGCGCTGAAAATTATGGATATCGTAGCGCGGATAGTTCGAAGCGATAAAATGAATCACTCGATTGAGTTCGTCCGGCATCTCCGCCGGCACGCTTTCGGTGCTGTCGATCCAGGATTCCAGATAGTCGAGGGCCGAAGCTTCGTCGCCGCGAAAGCGCGCGATTTTGATACCCCGGCCGCGACCTCTGGAGCGTTCCTCTCCCGAAGCATCGTCCCGCGAAGCGCCGCTCTGAGAAGCACCGCCCAGCAGGCGTAAATCGTCTTCGGGGCTTCCGCCGTCGGCGTCGCCGCGGGCCGCCTGTTCCGGACGCAGATCCGGCAATTCACGAATTTCGCGAGCCGGGCGATTCATATCCGACGGGTTCTGGCGGCCGATCTGTTCTTGAATATGCTCCCGGCAGAGTTCGACGTACTCCATCACGTAGCGATTGAAGACGTCCAATCGCTCGCGCACGTAAGAATCTTCATCCTGGTCGCCGGGGATTTCAAAATCTTCGAGCTGGACCAGGTCGTAGTTATCGCTCAGTTCCAGCAGGTTTTCCAGATCGTCGTAGGCCGGCAGAGCGGTGGGCGGAAAGATTACGACCGGGAAGTGATTGCTGCGCGCCGAGACATAGCTCACGACAACATTGCACACGATCAGGTCGCCGCCCGGCTGGACCGGATTGTGCCCGTGCACGTGGCAGTAGACCATTAAATTTCCGGTGGGATGATCGGCGTTTCCCCTCTGGAATTCCAGCATACCCGTAAATTACTGAGCGGCCGGAGATCCGTCAAGGAGGTACAGGCGAGGTCTGACCAGCCGCGGGGTCGGGATTATCGCGGGTTTCGGCGGAATTGGCCGCATCGCCGGAGGCGGGCCCGCCATTTTCGGCCCGGGCTTCGGCCGCGATTTCATCAATTCGATAGTTGCTGACCGGGAGCGGTTCCGGCGGATTCACCCGGCGTCCATCCCGGCGGACGATGCAGCCGGGAGTACCGACCACCGTGCAGTTTTTGGGGATGTCGCGGTTGATGACGACCGTCTCCGCGCCGATCTTCGCGTTTTCGCCGACTTTGATCGGTCCCAGCAGGGTCGCGTTCGTGCCGATGGTTACGTTGTCGCCGACGCAGGGATGCCGCTGATCCTCATGTTTGCCCGTGCCGCCGAGAGTCACCCCGTGGAACATCACGCAGTTTTTGCCGATCTCGCTGGTCGCGCCGATGACCACCGCCATCCCGTGGTCGCAGAAAAATCCCTCCGCGATCTTCGCTCCGGGATGGATTTCCATCCCCGTAAAAAAGCGCGATAGCTGGGAGAAGAAGCGCGCCAGGAAGCGCAGATGCATGCAGTGCAGGGGGTAGCACAGCAGCCGGTGCATGGCGATGGCGTGGAGCGAGGGATAGAGCAGGAATTCAAGACCCCTGGCCGCCGGGTCATTGCGTTTGATCGCCTGGATGTCCTTCCACAGCTTGAACACAAAGCCACAATTTCGCGGGGGCTATTCTCTGACCAACAAATAGCGCGATGCGAAGGCCATCAAAAAGAAGGCGGCGGCCAGCCAGAAGACGCCGGCCGGCAGGGTCCACAGGCTGATTTCGCCGAAAAAGGCCGCGGCGAGATTGAGCACGGCCAGTCCCGCATAGTACAGACTCATCCAGAACATCAGCTCGCGGTTCTGAGCCGGATTGCGGCGAGCCGTGAACAGAAGCATGCTGACCATGAACAGGCCCAGCCCCGCCAGGCGGGCGATGTACTTCAGCTCCGGCGACAGCGGCTGCGTGCTAAAGTCGAAGAAGCCGGTGATGCTCGATTCTGAGTCGGCACCCGCGTCGGCGGGAGTCGCGCTCGCGGCCTTCGCCGCCGGTTCGGCCGTGGCGCTTTGCGCGTCCGCGGGCAGAAAGGCCGGAAGCAGCGTCTGGGGATAGGCGGCGAGCCAGAGGCCGAGCACGATATTCGGCACGGCGAGCAACAACACGTAGAACGTGAAGGACTGTTTCCACATGCGTTTTGACATAGACCCCTGAATGCTCAGGCCCCCGTGGAAATCGTCAAGAGAAATCTTCGCGCGGCGGTATGCGAAATGCGCTTCGCACGATTGGCTTTTTCGCCACGGATTTCACAGATCGCACGGATGTACGGGGCAAGGGCGGGTTCGATTTTGAATTTTGAAAATTCGCCTGCTTGAATTGTACGCGGCTTCTGGTGTTGTGCGAAACAGGCTTGCGTCGCCGCAAAGATAGTTGGATGGGCGACCTGCGCGATTTTTCGGCGAAGTGTCGCCCGCGAAGGCGTGCGGATCTTGTAGCCACGGATGCCACTGATTGCACGGATGCGTGTGTGGGCGCGCGTTCGAAATGACTTTTGAATTTTGCGTATTCGTCCGCCTGGATTAGGTGCGGGGATTACTCCAGGCGCAGATCCGTGGGATCGTGCGATCTGTGGCTTTGCCGTTATTTCGAGAAGTCTTTGTACAGCATACTGGACTGGATTTCGCGATTGTTCTGGTACTTGTTCGACTTGTATTCGATGATATCGCCGTTGATCGTATGGTAAAAGATCTGGCAGATTTCCACGCCGGGATAGATGCGAATCGGCTGGATCGTCGAGATTTCCAGAGTCCAGTAGCCTTTGAAGCCGACGTCGCCGAATCCCGCCGTTACGTGGACGAACATGCCCAGCCGGCCGATCGAGGAGCGGCCTTCGAGCATCGGCACCAGGTTGTGGGTTTCGGTGTATTCGAGCGTGCGACCGAGATAGAGCCGTCCCGGTTCGATCAGAATCCCTTCGTCGCCGACCACGATCTTCTCCGTGGGGTTCGGATGCTTCATATCCAGCTCTTTGTTCGTATACACCAGAAACTCATTGTGCAGGCGCAGATTGTATGAATTCGGGTTAATCAAATTGGCGTCGTAGGGCTCGATCTTAATATCATCGCCCATGCGTTTTTGAATTTCCGGTCCGGTAAGTATCATGAAAGACTGACTCCTGTCGTAGTAGTGCGTTGGATTGGTCGCGGGGGCCGCTATTTTCCCTGAAAGTGCGGTTTGCGCTTTTCGCGAAAGGCCGTGAGAGCCTCGACGCGGTCTTCCGTTGGAATGGTGACCGCATAGGCCTTCTGTTCGACTTTCAGCCCCGCCTCGAGATCCTTATCGTAACCTTCGTTCAGCGCAAGCTTGGCCTGTCGCAGGGCGATCGGCGCGTTGCGGCCGATCGTATCCGCCGCGAGATGAAAGGCGGCCGTGCTGAGATCGGGCGGGCTGTGGATTGATTGCACCAGGCCGATTTCTAAAGCCCGGCGGGCGTCGATGCGCGCGGCGGTGAAGATCAGCTCTTTGGCCCGGGGCAGTCCGATCGCTCGACTCAGTCGCTGGGTGCCGCCCGCGCCGGGAATAATTCCCAGGCTCGTTTCGGGCAAACCGAGCTGCGCGTTTTCGCCGGCGATGCGCAGATCGCAGGCCAGAGCGAGTTCGAGTCCGCCGCCCAGGGCGAAGCCGCCGATCGCGGCGATGACCGGGCAGGGCAGCGTCTCGATGCGACGAAAGAGCGAGTTGATTCGTTTTAAAAAGTCTTTCACCTGGGCCGGCGACATCGTCGCTCGCTCTTTCAGATCGGCGCCGGTCGAAAAAAAGCGCGGCTCTTCGCCCATGATGATGATCGCTCGCAGCTCCGGATCTTTCGCGGCGTCGTCGGCGGCGGCTTCGAGAGCCCCCAGCAGTTCCAGGCTTACGGAGTTGCCGGCTTCCGGTCGATTGAGGCGCCACGCAACGACGTGTCCGCCGAACTGTGTGGCGCGGGACTCGATTTTGAGCACGTCGCTTGCGTTATCGGACATAACGGCAGAAACCAGGTTTTCGATCCGCTGGCAACCAGATTCCCGGCGGCCTGGTCCGGGCGAAATGCGACATAATCCAGCGTCGGGTTCTTTGTGCAGCGATCGCGTGAACTCTGAAAACCGGCTGGATTTCGGCGATGCGGCGCCAGCTATAAGGGTCGCAACTATATTGTGTAGATTCTTGATTTTCCTGGACGAAAAGTACCGATACTATAAACATTGGTGCGCCTGGCGTTTCGTGCACGCGATAATGCTGGAGCGTACTTCGAGTACTTAACAAAGGTTCCCCTGATTTATGGCTTCGCAAAACCTCGTTTTCAAACCGCAGCAAATCGCAAACGTCCAGGAGTCGGTGGAATTAGACTTCCCCGATAAGTACAAAAAGTATCAGGGCATCGACGAAACCGACGAGTACGAAGTCGACGCCGAAGGCAACGTGATCGAACAGTATCACGGCCCGACCATCGAAGAGATCGAAGCGGAACTCGAACGCTATCGCCAGGAAACCGAAGAGCGCATTCAGAAAGAATTAGAAGAAGCCCACGAGCGCGCCAAACAAATCGAAGAAGAAGGCAAGGCGGTCGCCTTTAACTTAATCCAGGAATCGAAAGAGAAAGCCAAGCGCGAAGACGAAGCGGCGCGATTAAACTCCGATCAGATCATTGAACGCGCGAAGCTCGAAGTCGAGCGCATGGTCAAAGAAGCCGAGATGCGCGTCGCCGAAATTGAGCACGAGGCCTACCAGAAAGGCTACGACGCCGGCCGGGAAGTGGGATTCAAAAAGGGCCAGGCGGAAGTCCGCCGCCTGATCGATCGCCTGGGCACGATTGTCGGCCAGGCGATTGACGTGCGCGAAGAGATTATCGCCGCATCTGAGAAGCAGATGGTCGACATGATCCTGATGATCGCGCGTAAGGTCATCAAAGACGAAGTCGTCGAACGGAAAGAAGTTGTTCTGAATAATATTAGAGAATCCCTGAAACGGATCAAAGACCGCGACCGCGTCGACATCCGCGTAAACTTCGCCGACCTGGAGCTGACCACGGCGCACAAAGACGAACTGATCAAGATGATGGAGTCGCTGCGCAAAGTAAATATCTACGAAGATTCGCGCATCGACCGCGGCGGCTGTATCATCGAAACCGACGTGGGCTCAATCGACGCGCGCATCTCGACGCAGCTCAAAGAAATCGAAGAAGCCATTCGAAACGCTGAGCCCTTCTAAAAATCAGCCGCAGGCTGAATTTTTAGAAGGTGAACAAAGACGGCGTAAGCCGTCACCGCTCTACCAAAATCAGCCGGAGGCTGAATTTTCAAAAGTTGAATAAAGACGGCGTAAGCCGTCTCCGCTCAGTCCCAAAATCAGCCGAAGGCTGAATTTTAGAAAGGTGAACGAAAGCGACGCAAGTCGCTACCGTTCTGGATTCGCAGATCGCCATGCGCGCAACGCCATCCATGGCTCAGCGCGCAGCACCCGCGTCCGGGCCGACGCTGCCTTTCATAGCCAGGCGGCAAACCGCACGCCGTTCTGCGCCCGGCCCACGGGGCCCGCCGACCGTAGCAAAGATAGTATCAGATGACAGCCTTTGATCGGGCTGGCGATGTCGCCCGGGCGTTTCGCGCAGCATTCGCCTTGCTGTCCCGGCGCGTTCTGCTACTTTCGGTCTGTGCCACGGACTTTGAATTCTATACCATTTAACGGAATGCTCATACTATCGCGAGTCTCGCTGTGGTTCGTGGCTTTCTGCTTCGCGCCTGTCCTGCACGGGCAGGCCGACGACGACGCTTTCGCAGAGACTTCGCGCGAAACTATCGAACGCGACAGGGAAGACCGTTCCGAAGAAGGAGAAGACGAGCCCGACGAAGCCGAACGCGGCATTGAAAGCTTTACTTCATTCGAAGACGGCGAGCCGGAAGAACCCGGCGAACTTGAAATCGAAATCAGCGGCGGCGCTTACGAGACGCGGGAAGCCGAACGCGGTGCCGTGATGGAACTGGAGTTGGAATACACGCCGGACTTAAACGGCTGGTTCTGGCGGAATCTACGCATGAGCTTCGGCGTCGAGTGGGAGCGCGAAAGCGCGCCGAATGAAAACGCGGTTTCATCGCGGGACTTCGCCTTCGTGCAGGCGGGCCGCGCCGACGCGGGCGCGGCGTCGTCGAATCTGATCGGCGAGCTTCAGGACTATATGCTATTGCGGCCGTATGTGCGGCAGTACTATCAGGCGGCCGGCGACGCGGCGGGTCTGCGGGACATTGGTTTCTTTCAGAGCGGACGCTCGCTTGCGGGCCGCCGAACGGCGGATCCGATCGCTGCGGTCTTAAGCGCGCCCTTTCCGCTTGATTCGAGCGCGGATTTATTGCAATATCATCAGCTGCGCCTGCTGGCGGGCGATCAGGGAGCGCGAGACGAAACTCTTCGCGCGGCGCGATACGAAAGCGCTTCGCGCAGCGCGATACGAAAGCGCTTCGCGCAGCGCGGAAAACGAAACGAATCTGGAGTTCGCCTGGACCCACCGCTGGCTGACTGAAAGCGACGCGCTCGGCTTGATGATTTCGACTGTCGCCGGGCTGAGCGTCGCGGCCGGTGACGAGGGCGAAAGCGTCGGTGAATTTACCCTGGTGCTTGCGAAAACTCTCGGGCCGGGGCGGGCCTACCTGAACCTGGGCGGCGCCGGTCCTCTGAACAGCCAGGTCGAATTCGGGCGGCGCGCGCAGCGCTATACGGGCCGATTGGGCTATCGCTGGGAGCCGTCGCCGGAAGTCGCTTTGTTGCTCGGCGTCGTGCACGAAGGTCCGCGCGAAACCGAAGGCGAAAGTGCGACGCTCGCTGAGCTGAGCCTGCAGTGGGAGATTGGCGATGAGCTGTTCGTCGGGCCGGGAGTGTTTTTCGGTCTGGATGGCCGCGAAGACACCCCGCGCTGGGGCGCGGGGCTTTCGATCGTATTTTGATCGGCGATTGCGTCAGGCCGACTTCGCCGAAGAAGCGCGCAAACTGCTGAACGGCCGGGGCCCAGGCCCGTGCAGAACATCGTCCTGTTTGAAGACCTGAGCGATCCTTTAATAGCTGTCGACTTTCCATCGCTTGAATACTCCGAAGGCGATGTCCGGCAGGAGGAGTTTTTGAGCGAGTCTTGCGGCTGCGGGTGCGGAGATCACCTCATCCACAATATTTGCCGACCCGTTAGCGCTTCGCGCTCTGCTGAAAAAACTGCGACGCACTTCCGAGGCTCGAGTCGCCGTTACAAAATTCCGGTCGGAATTGAACCTTCGCAGACTGGCGCCGCCGGAAACGGCGCCGAAGAGGCCATCGGAAAACACGGTCCACCCGTTGATCGATCCGTTTTCTACTTGCTGGGTAATCGCCGAACGGGAGGCTCCTTCCACGAAGCCACCCGATGCGCCGGCAATGCGCGTGATCATTTTCTCACTCAGCTTTCTGGCTGCTGACAGGCTCTTGTTTATGCCGATCAAAGCGCCTTTCGCCGCCACGGATGCCAGGCCACCCAATGCCCCGGTCGCGGCGCCGATACCTGCCGCGATTCCGAAATCTGTCCAGTTCCAGGATGCTCCGGTGAATGCGACTTCGACGCCGTAGAAAATTCCGCTGATCGCGGCGCCGGTTATGGCTCCGATGGCCGCCGCTTTAGCCGCGGCAACAGCGCCCGCGACAATCAGCGGAACAAACCAAAACAAGTTTCCGCCAGGATCCGAATAGGTGACCGGATTGTTTCCGGAAAATGCGTAGCGATTTAAGCCGGCCGCATGATAATTGTTGGCGCCGTATATCAGGCTATCGGCCTGCAAAAAGCTGCCGATGGACGCGTCGTAATAACGTGCGTTGAAGAAATGCACGTCGCCGTCGCGGTCGTATTCGTTGTTGTTGAATTTCCCGCGAAAGATGTCGCGCCCGTCGCTCGCGTCTTGATGGATTTCGCCGAAGGGTTTGTAGACGGTGTAGGCCGCCTGTTTGCCCGCCGAGTCGGTAACCAGACTGGTCGAACCGACCTGGTTGTATTGAAAATAGAATGTGCCTTCTTCCGGATAACCGTAGCCGTTGCCGCCAGGGCCCAGTAAGAAATTAAAGGCGAACAGATTGCTGCCCGGCGGCGCGATCGTAATATTCGAACCGCCGTTGCTGGAACCGCACTGCATGGTCATGGCCAGCATGGTGACCGCGAGAATCGTCGCCGGCCCGCTCAGCAGACGCCGGCGTCGCTGGTGATACGCGCCGCCAGCATCGGCCCCGGCAGTCGCGAGCGCCGCCAGTTTGCTTTGCATCGCGAAATTGTTTTCGAACCAGGCCGCGTCGGCCAGGCGATGCGCGAAGTTCGCACGCAGGCGTCCGAGCCAGCTGCGATTGCGCGCGGCGCGAATCGTATAGACGGCGAAAGCCATGATCACGGCGGCCGTCAGCAGAGCCCAGAGCAGGGCGCGTCCGGTCGCCGCGATCGAAGGATTGCGAATATAGCTCATCGTCGTGTGGTTTAAGAAACCCGCGATCCCGGCGATGCTGCCGGTGTTAAACATTTGCGCCTGCAATGCGTGCGTGGCGCTGGTCCCGTGCAGTACGGCGACCGGATCTGTTCCGGTCGAAATCGCGGCGATGCGTCCCGAGGGACCCTGGATGTATTCCGTGCTCAGCAGACGACCGCCCGCGAAGCGCGTGATTTCCAATTCGCGATTCACGTAGATGGTCTCGGTGCCGTTGCCATCGACTTTCTTCACGCGGTCGCCGAATCCGTCGTATTCATAACGACCGGCCTGCACGCCGTTTTTGGCGACCTGTTTGATTTTGTGACGGCCGTCGTAGGTGAACTGAAATACGTTTCCGTCGCCTCTGTCGCGCTGCGTTACGTTGCCGTGCGAATCGTAGGTGAGGGCCAGGCCGTTGTCCGCGCCGGTCGGTCGACTGCCTGCATAGCTGATATTCAGGTCGCCTTTTTTCGTCAGGTTGCCCCCGGGATTGTATTCGTATGCGATATCGCCGTACGATCCCACTGCTCGTGTAAGATAGCCGAAGGCGTTATAGGTATATACGGCGTCGTTATCGCCCGCGCGATCGTCGATCGCCTGAACTTCATGCATCGGCGTCCAGGTGTACTGCTGATTCAACAGGGCGACGCTGTCGCTGTCGAGCGTTTCGACTGTCGCGACGCGATTCAGATTATCGTACGTGAAATCCGTTGTCACGCCGTTGCCGTATACTACGCGTCCGGGTTGGCCTTGCGCTGTGTATCCCGAATAGGCGGCGAAGACCTGGGCCTGGGGATCGGCGCAGTCGGTGTTGCCGACTTTGATTTCGGAAAGATTGCCGACCGGATCGTAAGCATAACACGCAACCCGTCCGCCTGGATAGTGGATCGCCTGCGGCCGGCCCTGGGGATCGTGCTTGTACTGCATCGTATGCGAACCGCCGGAACCGCCGTCCATGCTCAGATGCACGACCGACGGATTGCCGTCGGCGTCGTACGCGAATTCCCGGCGGCTGGTTTCCGTCCCGTTTGACGAACGCATGATCGCCCTGGTTAAACGTCCTTTGCCTCCGACGAAAGCCGCGTCGTCATACTCGAATTCGGCGCTGCTCCCGTCGTGGTACGTGATGCCGGTTTCGCGACCGAGCGCGTCGTAGGCGAAGGTCCTGTCTTCGCCATTCATGCGTTCGATACTGAGTTGCCCCGCCGCATCGTAGAAATATTCCGTCGTTCCGCGATCGCTGCTGGTGAGGGCTGTGCGCCGGCCCAGAGAATCCAGATTGAAATTCGTTGTGGCCTGGCCGTCGCCGACGGCGACGAGCCGATCGAGGGGATCCAGCGTGAAGGTCTGCGTTGTGCTCGTGCCCGAGCTCGCGTCGGTCATCACCAGTTTTTCAACTTTGCCGCGGGCGTTTTCGCAGCGGACGCTATTGCGACCCGCGCCGCCGCTCGTGACTGTGCTGATTCGCCAGTGATCGGCGTCGCAGACGCCGCCGATTGCATAGGTGAGCGTGCTGGTCGCTCCCGTGGGATGTTCGATTTGACTGACCCGATGCTGGTAGTTGAAACTGTATCTGGTCCAGCCTGGATTGCTGCCGGATCTGTACGGGATTGATTTTTGGATTAGATCTCCCCGGGCGCTGTAGATCGAAATGACTTTCTTTTGATCGCTGCCGGGGCCCACCTGCTCGCGAGTGACGCGGCCCAGGCCGTCGCGGTAGTCTTTCGCGGGGATCATGGTCGCGCTATCCCAGGACTGTCTGGTTGCGATCACGTCGGTATAAGTATCCCCCTGACGCGCATAGCTGTGAGATTCAACCAGGACGAGTCCTTGAGGCCCGGTTTTATGCACGGAAACCAGGCGGCCAAAATTATCGTAGGCGCGTCGCGTGATCGCGCCATTCGCATCCACGTCGTCGATGGGCAGACCGTGCCGCGCATCGTAGGTCTGCGATTTACTCAGCGTCTTGCCGTCGAAGGCCGTGGTGATCGTCTCGGGATAGGTATTGTATGTCGATTCGTAGCTGACCGTTTCGACAGCGCCCGTCGGCAGCGTGGTGCTGGTTCGGTTGCCGTGGGAGTCGTAGGTATAAGCGGTCGTCAAAAAATCGTTCCGCGCGCTGTCGTACTGTTTGCGCTGGATGATATTCGACTTCGAGTCGTAGACCTGGCGCACCTCCGTCAGACGCGTGCTGCAACTACATGTATTGTTCGATACGCTGCAACCGGTCCCCTGTACGACCTTCGTAATCGGACCGGGCAGTCCGGAGCTGTTATTGTATTCCGAGCAGGTTTGCAGAGTCCGGCCGCCGTCGGTGTCGGTGACGAGAGCCGGATTTCCGAAGCTGTCGTACTGAACGTCGGTTCTGGTGCGTTGAAAAGAGCTGTTACTGCCATTGACGTAGTTCAGGCCTTCGCTTCGCACGATTTGCAAGGCGTAGGCGTAGCCGTGGTTCGATGCGCTCATTGGGATCGCCGCGCCTCGCCACTGATAGTCCATGTAGGAGATCGCTTGCCCCGTCGCGTAATTGGCGGTGTGGCGATTCAACAATTTACCCGTAAACGGAAAGTGCGTGCCATATCGTTCGGTGATTCGTTCCCCTTCTTCGGGCGCGTGAATTGTTAGTTTTGAGAAACCCAGAAATCCCCGTCCCTCGGTGCTCACAAAGGGATTCTTAAAATCATAGGTGCGGTTCACGACCTGCTCCGCCATGCCGCTCTCTACCGCCGTCGGGACTCTTCGGCTATAAGTGCGAAGAACGGCCAGGGTGCCGCCTTCCATTCGGCGAAAACTGGCGTTTGTCTGCTGATTTTCGTCGTGCAGAGCGTACTCTGACAGACGGCGATACGTCATGTCGTGGGTGACGGTGCCCTGCTGAATCCGCGCGATCGTTTCGATGGGAGCGCTGTTCGCGGTCAGCCCGGCAAAATATACTCTGAAGTTATCGTTAAGATCGTCGTCCCACGCGCTGTGGTCCTGGCCGATAAAATCCGAGCGTCCGTCGCCGTCAAAATCGCCGGGGATAATATTCACTCCGTTTTGATAAGGAACCTTAATGGTCTGGGGGCCGGGCGCCACTATTCTGTCGAAGTAACCGTCGCCTCGTGAGACGTAGACGTACAGTTTGGATAAAAAGGCCCAGATTCCGCCGACTTCCTGGCGGAGGAAGTCCATGCGACCATCGCCATTATAATCCAGCGGAATGATTTGATGGGTGAATTCAGTTCGTAAAGAGTTCTGCACTATGGCTTCGTTCTGGGTGACCACGGAAAAACGACCGTTGCCCAGGGACAGACAAACCTGGACGGTGTTGACGGCGTCCTCGCCCCAGCCGCCCTTTTCCTGGCGCAGCAAGTCGGTTTTACCATCGCCGTTGAAGTCGCCGGGAATCAGATTCACGCCGGAGTCGAACCTCATCGAATCCTGGTAGGTATAGGCCCCGGTCGTCTGGTTGAAGGTCTGGTTCGGCGGGGTTACGATCTTGAAGTCGCCGTTGCCCTTCGAAAAGTAGACCATGAAAGTATTACTGCTGTCGTCATCCCAACTGCTGTGCTCCTGGCGAACAAAGTCGCTCATGCCGTCGCCGTCGTAATCGCCTACGATGATCAGAGCGCCGGGGTCCGCGCGCAGCCAGTCCTGAAATTTATCTCCTTGCGTGCCCTGGCCCGGATTTACGTGATTAAAGGTGCCGTCCCCTTTAGAAAAGAAGACCAGGAAATTCCCCCAGTTGATAGTGTCGTCCCAGGCGCCTTTTTCCTGGCGTAGAAAGTCGGTTTTGCCGTCGCCGTTAAAGTCGCCGGTATAATAATTCGCCCGGTCGTCGCGCAACCAGGCCTGGTGAGCGCTGTTGTTCGTGGTTGCTATATCGAAGTAGCCGTCGCCGCGCGAAAAATATACGCTGAAATTGCCCCAGCCGTTGCGCGGCATGCGGATAAAGTCGGTTTTTCCGTCGCCGTTGTAATCGCCTGTGATCAGTCGCGCGCCGGGATCGTGGCGGAGCAGGTCCTGGTATTTGCCGCCGTCTTCAGGAAATACGTAGTTAAAGGTGCCGTCTCCGTTCGAGAACCATACCATGAAGTTGCCCGTGTAAACGCTATCGTCCCATTCGTTTTTCGTCTGGCGGATAAAGTCGGTTTTTCCGTCGCCGTTAAAGTCTCCCGGGATGATGTTAACGCCGAAATCGCTGCGTAACCAGAGCTGGTACTGGTAGCCGGGCGTGTGGACTTTACGAAAGCTGCCGTTCAGCGGAGGCGTGTCGTTCCAGGTCAACTCCAGGGGTTCCAGGCAACTGTTCGGATCGCATTCTTCGATGCGTTCCAGTCGGCTGCGGCTGGAGCTATTGCTCAGGCCGTAGCTTAGATGGTAGGTTTTAAACGAGGACGATTCTGCGGTGGAAATGCGAATTCGATCGAGGCGATGACGAATGTGTTTGATTTCATTGCCCGTCGAACGGATCACGTGGTCCCGGGCGCCGGTTTGCGTATAATCGAATTGGACGCTGCGTCCCGCGTAGTCGATGCGACTGATGCGGGCATGGCCCCGGTCGTGGGCGTACGTATAATGAATGGAGTTGCCGTTGCGATCGCGAATCTCGCGCAGCAGCCACTGGCGAACCTTTTGATTGCCGTTCGCGGATCTGATCCGCGCCCCGGTGTGGCCGCCGTAGTACATGATTCGTCCGTCGGGATGCGTCGCCTGCAGCTCCCAGGGCCCGCCGTTGGCTATGCCGTGGGCAGGGCGAATAGAAATTCGGTCTTCCAGCTCTTTGCCGTAGGTCCGACCCGATTGCGACCAATAGTCATTGTCGTTTGCGATCGGCTGTTTCGGCAGGAGGGGGACTCCATTCATGCACAGGCGGTCTGCATTGGTGAAGGTCACACCGGCCGCCAGACCATCGATCGTTCGCCGCTTCCCGCAGCGCTCGATGTCGGGCAGGCCGGTCAGTTGCCAGCCGACGCCGGTAAGCCCGTTGCGTGTATTTTGACTATTGTATACGAGACCCAGGCTCGGCTGGAGGCCCTGAATTCCAGGCGGCACCTGGATCGGCACGTTGAAAGTCGCCGCACCCGTGGGCGTCGTCGCGAATTGTCCGGCAATCA
This sequence comes from bacterium, assembly GCA_024742665.1. Taxonomy (GTDB): domain Bacteria; phylum Spirochaetota; class Leptospiria; order Leptospirales; family Leptonemataceae; genus JANSYA01. Next base: position 337,640 of record JANSYA010000004.1, on the reverse strand, counting down.
CGCCGCCGGCGGTCGCCGGCAGACCGGAGCTGGAAACGATTCCGGCCGGATTCGCCAGGAAAAGTCCCGCGCTCAGCGCCAGGATTGCGGCAAGGCGGGTGGATGTACCCGCCTTCGCGCTTTTGTGATCGTTTGATAGTTTTCGTTTATATAGTCCGAACATGGTCCTGGGCCTCGTGCAGTCAGAGTCAGGCCAATTTCGTAGCGGTCGCAGGGAGCCAAATCGAGATTTGATGGGAGCCAGCAGATAATATGCTAACACTCTACTAACAGGAAGGTTGTGCCCTGACGCAGCGGCTACTGGCAGTGATGATCAGGTACAGGCCGAGGATTGGCGGTCGCATTCCAAAAAATCGCGAACCAGAACGCGGCCGGTCTTTCACCTGCGCGCGCCCCGATTCGCCCGAAAATGTATGCGGTTCTCGTAAACAGGCTATCGCCTGGCCTGCCTGTAAAAGCTGGAGTGAGAACGTCTCCAGTGCGTGCCCGGTCGAAGCCTGGCAACGCGTGCCGCCAATCGGTTTATCCGACAGCAGGCGTGAATATGAGGACGTGAAATTCGAAACGAAATTCGGATTCCAGAGCGAATCCTGTGAGGCCTGACGGAAACTGGAAGCAGCATTGTCCGGGCATGTTGCAAAAAGCGCAAAACCCTCTTCTAAGAGGATAGTTTTGGGGCTCAAAACGATCGCGTTAATATAGAAGGCGAGGCGGCTTATTCTGTAGCGCTCCGGGAAGCGGCCTGCGCCGATTCCGCGCGCAGCTCTGCGGCTCTTTCGCGATTGCCCAGCTCCTCTTCGTAGATCCGGGCCAGCTGCTCCAGATTGCGTCGGTGGTCCGGGCGCCGCAGGCGCAGCCGTTCGCCCGCGTCCACGGCCAGATCGATGAAACCCGCCCGGAATAAAATCTGTACGACGTGGTACAGAAATCCCGTATCCCAGGGATGGTTATCAAGATATTGCAGAGCGAGGGAGGCTCCGCGCCGGGCATCCCCCAGGCGATCGTTGAGCTTCGCCCGGGTCGCCAGCAATCGCGCGTGATCCCTGGCCGGATCGGATTCCAGAATCTCCAGGGCCGTCGCATAGTCTTTCGCGGCGATTCGCGCCCGGGCCGCTTTTAGATTCGCCAGGCTTGCAGGAGCCAGGTCTGCGAATTCCCCGCGATACGTAACGCGCAGCAGCGACAGGTCGTCGGAAAAATCGCCTTCTTTTTGTAGCGCCTGTTCAATCTTGCTTAAGTCGCCGTCGGCCGCTTCTACGATGGCGAGAAAAAGATTCTCGTCTTCGTTCATAATGCGATGTCCGCGTTCGTCCACTCCGACTTCGAGATCGTCCCGGCCGTCCGAGCCGCTGATCACCACGTCACCGGGCATCAGTCGCAGCGAGTCGATGAAGAGGCGGTCGTTCGGAGCGAGCATAAATCCGAGTTTGCGTAGAGGCGGACGGGCCGGCGGATAGCTGGCTTGACCGTCGCGGTACAATACCAGCCGGGGATGTTCGGCGTTTACGTAGAGCAGGGTGCCGGAGTGTTCATCGACCATGCCCATGCACAGTGAGATTAACATAAAGCCGTCGAAAGCTTCGAAGACTTTTTGCATTTCGGTTATGGCGTTCTTCAGCCAGCGCTCCGGCGACTGAGAGCGCAGAGTCGACGATAGTTTTGTCCGGGTTATATTTGCGTCGAAGATCGCGCCGAGCACCAGCACGCCGCCGGCGCCCTGGATCGATTTGCCCATCGCGTCGGCGTTCAAAAATACCGTCGTGGGGCGGCCGCGTAGAACGAGGCTGTGGGAAACGCAGAGGTCGCCGCCGATCTCAGCCTGCTTCGTTTTGAATACAAACTGCTTCTTCTGACGAATTAGATAATCGATTTCAACCTGTTCGTTACGGCTGTGGTTGCCGCCCAGGGGTTTGACCAACTGCGCCGTAAGATAATAGTCGGCGTCCTGTTTGAGTTTGAGCTCTTGAATTTCGTCCAGGTTGGCCTGGATCTCTTCGGTGCGCGCATCGACTTTTTTTTCGAGATTCGCGTTTAGATCCATCAGGGAGGTATAACTGTTCTGCAGGGCGCGACCCAGAGAATTGATTACGCCGGCCAGCCGCCCAAGTTCGTTGTCGCGATGGGCCGGAATCTCGTGAGCGCTCAGTTCGCTGAAGCGGCCTTCCGAAACCAGGCTTCCGACTTTTTGAACGGCGTCGATCGTGGTTTTGATCGGCCGTGTAAAAAAGAAACGCATCATCAGCGCCGCGAAGGCGACGCCCAGGCAGATCGTAATCGTAATCAAAAGAATCAGGCTGTTGCTGATTTGCGCGGCGACGGCCTGAGCTTCCGACAGCGGTTTGACCGCCACGAGTTTCCAGTAGGATTCGGGCACGCTGAAAATCAGGACGAGGGAAGCTTCGCGATTCATAAAATCCCGCTGGATTTGAAATTTTCGGTATAAGTGCGTGCTTTCGCGGCCTGCGCGCAGGGGATCCGCGATGACGGTGGCGATCGATTCCGCTTCGGCGCGACTGATTTGATCCGAGTCGGCGTCGATGCGCGCCGCGATGGTTGAATCGTAATTCGGACTGCGACGACCGCGCTCCAGGATATCGCGATTCATCGCCTCAACGGCGGCGGCGATCGGAGCGAAGTCAGGCTCCTGCCGCGCCAGGCTTTCGGCGTCGATAAAGGTTTCGGTGCGTTTGCCAAGGGCGTCCCAGGCGATCAACTTAACGCGATCCGGCTCCGGGAAGGTCAGGAACTGATTGTTGCGATCGAGCAGGAAAACATAGCCGCCGGTTTTTTTACGTATGCCTTCCATGAAGGCGTGCAGCCCCTCAAGCTTTAAGTCGATCGTGGATACGCCCCAAAATTTCCCCGACTGCGGATTGCGCATCGCCACGGAGCAGGTAACCATGGGTTGGTAGGAGTAGGGATCCATGTACGACTTGCTCCAGAAGCAGCGGCCGGGAGCGGAGTAGCGAACGACCGGATACCATTCGTCGTTGTGATAGCCCCGGCCGCGATTGTAATCGTCGTAGTACTTGAGCGTGCCGTCCGCTTCGCGTCCGTAAAAAAAGCTTCGTCGCGCGACGCCCGGCGTAAAGGCGCCCGGCTCGGGCCATACGCCGCCGCCGGCAACGTCCATGTCGCCGTGAAAGCCGATCATATGGGGCAGAAGTTTTTGAATCAGGCGTGGGTCTCGCGGAAGCACTTCCGCAGCCAGGGCCACGCTGCGGGCCAGGCCGCCGATCTCCCGCGAACGTTCTCCGATTTCCGCGATGGCGGTATTGCCGGTTTCTTCAAGCAGGCGCGCCGACTCCTGCACGACCAGGTCGTGGCCCCGGGTGCGCATAATCACCGCGACGCCGATGAGATCCCAGAGCGGAATCAGGGCGAGTCCCAGCAGTCCCAGAAAGCTAAGACTTTTATACCATTTGATCTGGCTCATCGATCGTGGCTGCGGGCCGCCGGAGTTTTATGCAATGCGAGTGGGCCCCGGCGTGGTTTTGCCGCGTCGGAGCGGAGCAAACAAGCACAATATTTGCGCCGGAGGGCGGTTCGCAGCGGATTCCAAACCGGGCGTTGAAAATAAAGAAGGCCGCTTTCAAAAAAGACTTGCTGATGCTTCGGACGCCGCTAGAGAACAGCTGTGACTGTTGTTGAATATCCGGAAAATCTGACTCCCTGGGCGACCCCGGGCTATCTTGACCGTACGCCCTGGCACAGTGTGGACGTGGGCAGCATGGACTCCATGTACTGCTTTATCGAGATCCCGAAAGGTTCGAAGTACAAGTACGAGCTACACAAGCCGACCGGCCTGGTTATGGTCGATCGCGTGCTGCATTCCGCCGTACACTATCCGGCCAACTATGGATTCATTCCCCGCACTTACTGCGACGACGACGATCCGCTCGATATCCTGATTCTCGGGCAGGAGTCGGTATTCCCCGGCACGCTGATGCAGGCCAAGCCCATCGGCGTGATGACGATGATCGACAATAAGGAGCGCGACGATAAGATTATCGCCGTGCACGCCGACGATCCCGAGTTCAACCACTTCCAGGACATCGACGACCTTCCGCCGCATAAGCTCAAAGAACTGCGTCGATTTTTTACGGACTATAAGGCGCTGGAATACGAAGGCCGGATGGTTACGGTCGAAAAATTCTCCGGAGCGAAAATCGCCCGCAGCGTAATTCTCGAAGCCGTGGATCTTTACGTGAAGACCTTCTTGAAAGAAGAAGACCAAATAGAAGTTCCGGTGCCCCCGGTCGATTGACCCGCGCCGCCGGGAGCGCGGAGCTCCTCGTTTCTCGTGCAGGCGCGCGTCCCCCGACCCGCGCGTCTTCTATTCCCGGGTAAAAGCGCGCGCCCCGCGGCGGGCTTATTTATTCTTCGTATAAGCGCGGGCGTCGGCGAGGGCCTTCGCGGAGTGGTCACGGGCTGCTATGAGACCCGCAGTCAAATCGGCCGCTTTCTCGGACATCTTATATTTGTCTTCGTTGCCGGGATAGTGCGCGTTTTTATCGGCGATGGCCAGGCTATTGCAAACGCGCCGGACTTCCAGCAGCTTCACCTGGATGCTTTCGATGTGGGCGTTGTACTCGTCGTTGGTCAGCAGATCGTCGCTGCGCAGCTCGAAAATATCTTCCGCATTTTCAGTGATTTCTTCGGCGATGTCCCGGTTCTCGTCACAGAGTTCGCAGGCTTCCATCTGAACGATTAGTTTGATATAGCCTTCGCGTGCGCTTTCGAGGGTAATGCTGTCGCCGTCGACGCGCGGAGGAATCCTGATCGTTTTTGTACAACAACTCTGGATCGTCAAACTTGCGCAAAAAATTACAATGCCGTGAAATAAAATTTTCATCTTGAGATGGTATGTCCTTTCTTAAAGTGGAGTGGCTCCAGGGGAGCCTGTCGGAGAATCCTCGCTACGGTCAAAAACGATTCGAGCCGGGCAGGATATTATCTTTGAATTCACAGCGCCCTTCGATCACGCGGGTCCGGCCGCCCGGCAAAAATTCCAGGCAGGGCTTGCGGTCTTCCGCGGGATAGCCGTTGTAGTGGACCCCCAGATGGGTTTTTTTCCCGTCCGCGGCGACGCGATACTCGCGTCGCTTGACCAGATGTCCGGTTTCCCGTTCAAATATATACTCCACTGTACGATTGGGGCGCAGGTTCTCGAATTTGATGTAGGCCAGGGTAACCTTCCATTTTCGATTGTTAAGCACCCAGTCCCAGCCCCGGGCGACGCGAATATTTCGACCGGCATCGACTCCGGCGAGCACGCTGCGCAGTTTTCCCCGGTAAAACGTGGCGTGGACGCCCCGGAGTTGGCCCCGGGCATCGTACTGGCCGAATTCAATCAGCTCTTCTTTCGGATTCCAGATACAGAAGGTACCCCTGGTTTCGCCGGGCGTAAAGTCTCCCTGGTATAATTGCAGGGCGCTGTAGTGCACACCCCGGGCCGCTTTGCGCAAATCGCAGGTGCCGGCGATCGTTTCTTCTAATCTTTTCAGATCCACGGGGTTGATTGGTTCGTAAAAATCGATGAGCGCCCGCCCGAATTCGGGATTCGCAGAGATCCCGGTCGGTACAAATTTCCCGGGTCGTTCTTCGGGCCCCATCACACAGGCCAGGGTTGATATTAGAAGCATCCCGGCGCATGCCCGGGCGAAAATGCGCCGCCATCGCGTGGCGGCGGTAGCCCGGTGGGCGCCCGAAGGGAGAACGCTGACAAATATCAGGCGCGCGATTGGCGAAGCCGTGAACCGCGTGCGAAGTGCGGCCTGGCTGTAGGATATCGACGCTGCTCTCATGGCATTTACAACCGCAAACAATAGCCGAGTGGCAAGAAATAAAATTTTTGGTTGCAATGCCACACGCAGGGTACAAATTGCTAAAAAATTTCCCTACGACGGAGAAAAAAATGAAAAAATTCTCAGCTCTTGCTGTAGCTTTTGCTATCGCTGTTGCTATCGCGTGCTCTGGTAACCAGGGCTATAGCGCACCCGGTGGATCACTGCTTAACAATACCGTTCTGCACACCACCGGTCAAGACGGACTCCAGGGCGGCCCGACCGACCTCGGTTCCAAAACCGGCGAAGCTTGCACCGGTAACATCCTGGGCATCATCGCTTCAGGTGACGCTGGCGTAAAAGCTGCTGCTGCTGCTGGTGGTATCACCACCGTAAAAGGCATTGACTTCCGGAACGACAACCTCTGGTCAATCATGCAAAACACCTGCACGATCGTGCACGGTGACTGATTTTCTCAGTTCTCACCAGCCCCTCACGGGGCTGGTGGGTATTCTTTCTTACGTCCGCCTTTTCGGACGCCGAAGAGTCTCATGAATACACTCCATGAACTCTCAACATCTGTAATCATTCTTATATTCAACTTGCCTGCTGAACTTCAACATAGGTCGACGAACCTATATTCGAAAACACTCAAACAACGCTTTTTGGACCTGTTTCACGGTTCCCTGTAGTGTGCATTCCTCATGCCAGTCGTCGATCGATGACCGCGCAAATCCTCATTTGAATTCGCCCTGAAAGTACAAATATTATTTTTGGCCCGGGTGATTTTGGTACTTACAATGATCTCTGTTTTGAAAAGTCTCCGGGATAGGATCTCCCGCTCGCAGCTTCAAGACTCAAACTTCAGATATTCTTTATCGCTGACGCTGGTCTTCGCTTTCGTCGTCTTCGCTGGAGTCTTCCCGCTGCGCGGGCAGGACGATACGCCGCAAACGGATCCCGCAACGACCGCCGATGCCCAGGTCGCGGTTGAGTCGGAGTTTCTGGAGTTCGCCCGACAGCTTGTCGCCGCTTCGAATACGGACTTTAACGTGGAGCTGGTCACTGTGGGGCCCGGAGCGACGCCCACGAATGCCTTCGGTCATTCCGCACTGCGAATCGTTTCCGGTCAGGAATTGGGAGCGCAGGATTATATGGTCGATTTCGGCCAGTATGATGAATCCTTTGGTTTCCTGTGGCGTTTCCTGCGGGGCGAGGCCCGCTTCTTCGTGCATGTCTTACCGACTGCCTGGGCCGTGAACGCCTGGGATTCCGCAGCGCGCGGAATGGTAACGACCCGCCTCAAATTAAGCGGTCCGCAAAAAACGAAGCTGCTCAAAGCCGTGGCGGAGCAGGTCGCCGAGCGCGAGCAGGGCTACGAGTACGATAATTTTCATAATAACTGCGTCACCTATATCCGCGACCTGATCGGGCTCGCGACGGACACAAGGCTTTCCCTCGACGCCTTTGACGATCGGCGGGTGGATCCCGCAATCTTCGAAGGCGAACAGGATACCTGGCGAGGGCGGACTTTTGTCTGGTCCAACGAGAACTTCTGGTTGTTCGTGAGCGAAAATTTGCTCTTCGACCCGGACACGGATCTCAAAAGAAAGGGCGACGAGTTGATCTTCATGCCGGATGATCTACTGCTTGCGGTGCAGCAGGCCGGCCTGGAGGGTCAGGTCCGGGTGCTGGTTCCCCATCGGCATGCCCATAACCCGGCCGTCCTGTTTCGATACGGTCGCATCTTCGAAAGCAATATTCTACAGCGATTATTCCCGCCCCAGTTGAATCAATTCAGCTCTCCGGGCTATCGATCGAAAATCGTTCTGTCCGGCGTGATGATCATAATCGTGGTGCTCATGCTTCCGATCAGTTCGCTCGCACGCTATCGATTGTGGGGCGAGCGCAGCTACGCCATTATTTTTGGAATCGCCGCAATTTATGCGACATTGATTCGTTTCGGAACTCTCTTTCATTTTATGGATGGGACCTTGATCCCTTTCTTTTTCTTTCCGCTGGATATTTTACTCTTCTGGAATACGGCGAAGGCGAAAGATCCCGAGCGCTGGCGACGTAGAAAGTTCTGGTACGCCCTGGTCAGGATCTTTATGATTCTGCTGGGTTTGATTTTCGCCGGCTTTGTCTGGCCCCAGGCCGTTCTGGACCTGGGCTTTTTCGCTCTAATCTTTTTTGCTCTGTATGCCTGGAACCATCGACCGGCGGCCGCACAGAGCGATCTCAACCGAGGCACTCTGTGAAATTTTGCGAACGACTGAATCTTAGTTTTGATTCTCAGCAGGCCGGGGGGCAAAGCGCCCCGCGGCGATTCCGAACAACGATCTTGCATCTGGCTGTTCTCGCGGCGACATTGTTGATCGCCGGCGCGTGCCGGGTGGATCGCAAATTGGACAATCCGAGCGACAAGATCGAGAAGGTCTCCTGCAACGCGTCCTCGCATTTCGTAGACAATCTCTGCGACGACGAGGTCGAATATCTGAAGTGGGCGGAAGAGCTCAAAGATTATCCCCGGCTTGAGGACTTAAATCGGGAAGCTCTGTATAAAATTACGCAGGAGACCCAGGACGTCGACAAAGCCGCTGCGGTCTTTTATACCCGCGTGCTGCGTGATCCGAAAAACAAAAAATTCTATGAGTATCTGAAGCGAAAAGAAGCTCAGCTCAAAGATACGACTCCCGACTATTCCGATCTCAATCTATTATTGGCGCTGGTTCCCGGCGCCTTCTACGCTGACAATCCCAACGTGGGCGCGGACGGATCTAAACTCCGCGAATTGGTCGTTAAGATGGGGATGCAGGAGGACTTGATCGAAGTCGAGCAAACCGGTTCGGTAGAACGAAACGCCGATATTATCTGCGACTATCTGAAACGACGCGACGACGTGGATGGGATCATACTCGCGTCCGTCAGCAAAGGATCGAGCGACATAAAGGTCGCCGTCAGCAAGTGCGGAAACGAAGACTATTTCAAAAAAGTTATCGGATGGTACAATATCGGCGGCATCAACAAGGGCAGCGTGCTGGTCAACGCCCTGAACGACGACTGGACGAATAAGTGGGAAGCCCGCACTTACTTTTGCCTGCAGGGCTACGACTGGGAAGGTATGCAATCCATTCGCGCCAATGAAGGCGCGCCTCTCGATTTCGATGTGAAACTGCCTCCGCAAATATTGCTGATCAACGTCGTGGGCGTGCCCACTTTTCGATTCGTAACGAATCGCGCGCGACCCTTCTATGAGTACCTGATTCGCTACGGGCCCAACGACGGCGTCTCTTTGCTTTCGGATACCTTTATGCCCGGCGGTATCACCTGGGCCAGCTGGCGCAACGATCACTATTTCCGCTGGCCGATTACCGAAGCGAAGATGCAGGCCTTCGTCGTTTATATCGTCGAAAATCGCCGCGCCGAACTGCGCAAGCTGCGCGCCGCGCGTTAGACTTTCGCTGATTATAAGTAAAGCTTACTAAAAAATAATCTTGACCCTGCCTGGTCGTCACGAACAGGTACAGGCATGTTCTCGATATCAAAATTGTGTCGCCGCAGGTCGGGATTCCGGCTGGCGATTGTCGCAAGCCTTGTACTTTTTTCTCACTGCATCAGCTTCCTCGGAAGCGAGTACGAGGAGATTGCGACAGGGACTCTCGAGTTTTCCGACGCGCGACCTGTGGCCACGCTTTCCTACGAGCACGACGATATAAAATTGGACCGACTGAACGTCTCGGTCAAAGACGATATCGAATGGAACAGGGAGCTCTGGTTTCAGGATCCCATGCAACGCATGCGCGATATGAACGCATTTTCAAAGGTCCGATTCGCGGGCAGAAACGACGAAAGAGAGCCGCTGCACATTCACATCAGGCATCGAGCAGAAAATGGCGCCATCGACATCGTCAATGCAGTCAAAGATATGAAAGCGGACGGATTCCTGGATTAAGTCCGTCTTTAGGGATCTTCGAGTGGGCGGCCCCCTCCGTCCAGGAATCGGGGTGAACTATTTGATGAACGCAAAATCGGACAGGCTTTTATAATTCGGATACAATTCATGAAATTCGGCAATAATGGCTTCGTTTAGTTCACCGGTTTCATCTGTTTTCGTTTCTATCGGTGTGATGCCGCTCCAATCCTGAAATCGAAATTTGCGGGTGTGAATTACGTGAACTTTCCCGGGCTTATGTTCGATCGACATTTCCTCCAGAATGGGAATTCGCGAATAATCAGTTCTCTGCCCATAGAAAAAAGTACAGGTCAGAGTCAGACTGCTGATTGGTTTCAGATCACTTTCCGGTCCTGGAATCTTGAGCGCAAAAAATCCGGTCTGATCGATGATCTTAAATGTATAACTTTCATTCGTGACGCCCTGATTGCACTGGCGCGCGGTAAGCACTCTGAAGGTCATCCAGTCCTTTGGTTCGTTTTGGTCTGCTTTCCATCCTTCAAGGCGTATGACTCTGCCGATGATCAGGGAGTCAGTAGAAGTTGGTTCGGTTTCGCTGATATCGATGGATGTGATGCAGCTCAGGGTTCCGCAGAGAATGGATGCAAGTGCCAGCCGGTATAAGACTCGTTTCAAGTTCGTTCTTCTCCAGCCTGGAAAGGTGGCGTGCCTTCCCGGCCTGTCAACTTATAATATGTTTTCTATATGATTACTCAGTAGAGCAATACGAAATCCAGCCTGCAAATCATATAGGACTGGGCCGTGTTCGTAAATCGCGTTCACGCCTCGGGCTTTTTCAAGATCTCGAAGACGCCGCGCCCGCCGATGACGATGCCCTGGCCGAGCCAGCCCGCATCGGCGTTGTCGAGAATCTTGCCGATCAGCCGCTGCAGCCCCAGATCGAGAGTGACGCCGTAATCGTTCCAGTCGATGTCGAACTGAAAATTCACGTTGTTCAAAGACTTGTGGGGATCCTTAATGCTCGCGATACTCGCTGTGCTTTCGCCGGGCACGCCGGCCGCCCCGGGAGCGGCGGTCGCCGAGATCTGTCCCTGCACGCTGCGGCTGCGCGAGCCGCCGGTGTGCGACACCGATAAAGCGAGGCGCCCCGTAAAGGGCAGCTTTTCCAGGCTGGCGATTTCAGTCCAGGCGACGTCTCGCAGGCGAATAAAACCCACGCCGCGGGTCTGGCCGATTTCGATGCGCCCGGAAGCGAACTCCGCTTCGCCCCTTTCGGTGCGAAACAAAAAGTCGATCGGCGTGCCGATGTCCAGGTCCATATTGTCGAGTTCAATGCCGGTCATTTCCAGGCGATAGACCGGAGTCATGGTTTCATCCCGCACGAATAAGCGGCCGCCGGTAATGTGCGCGCGCTTGAGCTCGATGCGATGGCGCGCGGGCAGGAATCGATTTTTCTTATGCGACTCCATCCGGTTGATGTATTCGAGATAAGGATCTTTCAGTTTCAGATTCACCAGGCGCAGGCGGCCCAGCAATAAGAAGAAGGGATCGATGCGAAAGCTGACCTGCTTCGCTTCGAAGTAGACGCGATCGTGGGTCGACTCGCCGTGAAACATCAGACGGAAGCGACCGCTGCGAAAATAGAGCAGGGGTACGAAAAAGATCCCGTGAAACCCCAGGCTGGTATGGCGATAAAAGATGCGACGCAGCAGGGCCTGCAAAGCCGCCCCGGTGAAGAGAATTTGCAGGGGGCTCAGCAGGATCAGGGTCAGCCCGATCAGCAAGGCCCAGTATTGTAATTCTTCAAACAAAAACCACTTCCGTATAACGGGAAAGCTTGCCCTCCCGACGTCGATATGCACTCTCGTTTCTTGTGTCAGGAAAAATCTACCGAAAATATCCGGAGTTTCCCCATCACCCCGGGAAAAGCCGACTGCCGATCTGGCTGGTTTCGCTCACGACTCATACAATCTTCCGGCTCCTTTTTCGAGTGCGCGTCGCAGGCCTGGAGCGCGTCCCGAAAAGCGGTTCCGTTCTGGTTCTGGCCAAACACCAGCGGCTGATGGACATTCCCCTGGGATTGACCCACGTGATTCTGGCGACGCGCAAAGACGTCTGGTGCGTGATGAAAGATACGCTCGGGGGAGTGGGGGGCTTCTTGCTCAAATGCGGCGGGATCCCACTCGATCGCAAAAATCCCGAAAAGAGCAGGGCCAGTCTGGTCATGGCGCGCGGGCTCTTGCACGGGGGCCAGCTGATGTGTTTGTTCCCGGAGCAAACGTACTACCCCGGAAAAATGGGACGCGGTAAGCTCCCCGGCTTTCGATTTATCTGCGGCAAGCCCGAGCAGCCCATCGCGGTCGTTCCCCTGGGTTTTGAGTATCGTCGTCGCCGCTTTCGTCGCACGGAGCTGCTTCTGCGCGTCGGCGAGGCGGTGCAATTTACGGCCGAATCCGATCCCGCGCAATTTCTGTACGATCGCATGCAGGAGATCGGCGAACTATCCGGCGGCCTGGCGTATCCTTTCGAGCGACCGCAGCCGGGCGGCCGCGAATCGGCGGATTGAGGACCCGATCCGATTCGGAGCCGCTGCGTTTATACGTCTTCGTGAATGATTGATGATTCGGTACGACTTTATCAGTCATCGCGGCATCTGGCCTTGACACCGTGCGGATCGAATCATAATATTACTTGAATAAAAAAGTTCAGGAGCAGAACAGAATGAAAATTGCAGGAATACTGATCATAGCTTTCGGGCTTGTCGATTTAATCGGAAGCTTTGTCGGATTTGATCTATGGGGCGGCTTTCTCGGCATCGATTTGCCGGAATTGGTCTGGAAGTTCAGCTCCTACGCGGAACTGACGATCGGCTACCTTCTGTTCAAATTCGGCTCCGCCGAACCGGAAGAGTCCGAGGAATAATTCACGGAGGCCTGCAGGGCCGCTCGTGAAAAGAACAGTTTCGAATTCGCGTGCCGCGCGTCTCCAGATTCCCGGATCTTCAACCGGGATTGCCGGGGCCCAGGCGCGTTGAAATCCTCGCGATATGATTCCCGGACCGATAGGTCCGGTGCCGTCATCTGGAAAAGCGCAAAAGAGTGCAGAGTAAAGAGATGGTAGCGAAGCAGGGACTCGAACGCGGGACCGATAGGTCCGGTGCCGTCATCTGGAATAGCGCAAAAGAGTGCAGAGTGAAGAGATGGTAGCGAAGCAGGGACTCGAACCCCGGACACACGGATTATGATTCCGTTGCTCTAACCAGCTGAGCTACTTCGCCGTTTTCTCTAGTGCGATCTAATTCTTATAGAATCTAAAAACAAGGCCGGGATAAAGCAGTCGCAGAAGATTAAGTCTGATAATGCAATATCCCGGCCGTTGCCGATTAGCGCGGACAGGACTTGAACCTGTGACCTTTGGGTTATGAGCCCAACGAGCTACCAACTGCTCTACCGCGCGGTGTTACAGCCATTAAATTCGGCGTGAGGCCGCCGTCAAGCCCATTCGAAATATTACGTCCCTGCCGCGATTCTTCCGGTATTTTCCCGAAAAATGAGTAGTATTATAATTTCTCAGGCGAATACATGGAACATTCCTCTATTCCCTCCCTGGTGAGTGCCGATGTCATCCTGGTCATTACCCGACGAGATTCAACACTACGAAAAAAAGATCTTCGATCTCAGGCAGCTGCTTGAGATTTCGCGCGCTCTCAATTCGACTCTGGACTACGAGTATCTGATCCAGGCGGTCCTGGATATGTGCCTGGCCCAGGTCCAGACTCTGAGTGCCGCGCTCTTTCTGACTCCGGACAGCGAATCGCAGGAAGTGGTGCTGGTCCACGGCTACAAGGGATTCGAGCTGAATCAGCCCCACGATACCTATCGCGTCCCGCTGGATAGCCCGCTGGCGACCTGGTTTGAAAACAACAACAAGTCGCTGAATATGCGCGAAATGGAAGAGGCGGTCGAAGACGACACTGCCTCGATGATGCTGCGCAAGATGGGGGCTGAGCTGATCGTGCCGCTGCGCGCGAAAGGCAAGCTGATCGGTATTATCACGCTCGGCGAAAAGCTGGTCGGCGGCGAATATCCGGACGACGAGCGCTCCTTTCTGGTGGATCTCGCGTCGCTCAGCGGCGTCGCCGTCGAAAACGCCCGCCTGTATGAGCGAGCCACGGTCGATATGATGACCGGTCTCAAGAACCACGCTTATTTTCAGAGCCGTTTTCGCGAAGAGCGGGAGCGGGCGGCGAAGCGCAAGACCCCCCTGGCGCTGCTATTGACCGACGTCGATAAATTCAAAGTCTTCAACGATACCCACGGCCACCAGGCGGGCGATGAAGTGCTCAAAGCCGTCGCCCGGGTGCTGAACGCGGCGGCCCGGAAATCCGATACGGCCGCTCGCTACGGCGGGGAAGAATTCTGTATGATTATGCCCGGCGCCGACCAGGAAACCGCCATGGAGCACGCCGAAATGATTCGCAAGAATATCGAATCCATGACGGTCATGCACGAAGGCAAAGAGATGAAGGTCACCCTGTCGGTCGGCGTGAGCCTGTTTGACCCGGAACTGGATCTAAAGACCAACAAAACGATGGTCGAGCGCTCGGATAAGGCCCTCTACGCCTGCAAACACGGCGGAAGAAATCAGGTTCAGATCTACAGTTCCGCCCTCGAATAAACCGATACTATTACCAGCAGCGCCGCGCGGTCGCGATCCATCCGGATCGGGGTCGTCATAAATAAATCAAGGCGCGCTCCACTACTCGAATGACCTGGCCGGACCACGGAGGGTCAACATGTCTCTAGCAAATATTGAAAGCCATACGCGCCGCGCGGAATACGCCGGAGTGCAGGAGCTGCTTCCCGCGAAGCAGGCGATGAACGTCGCCGGGCTGGAATGCCTGGTGGAATTACGCGCATCTGATCCGGCGACCGGCATTCAGTTTCGGGAGTGCCTGATCGATTATACGCGCTGCCCGAATCAGTCCTGCATTAAGAAGCTGCTCTGAGTCCTTGCATCCGCGCCCGGGCGCGCCGGTAACGGAAACTCGGGCCGGGCTGAAATCGGCGGCCCTGCGAATCATCAGGAGTTCCCGGGATTTCTGAAAAGGGGGCGGGGAATATGCCGAAGGTCGGACTTGAACCGACAAGGGATTGCTCCCGGCGGATTTTGAATCCGCTGCGTCTACCAATTCCGCCACTTCGGCTCGCCAGCATCGAATTAATTTCCGGACCAGGTGTAAAGGCAAAAACCAATCCATGTTCCTGATCTTTCGCGAGGCGCCCGCCGCCTTTCCCGAATCCTTTGAACTCTCCGCTGAAGAGTACCGCCACCTGCGCGCCCGGCGCCTGCAATCCGGCGCGACCGTGCAGGTCGGCGACGGCCGCGGGCGACGCCTGGCATATCGCCTGGCATATGAGCAGGGGGCCGGCGTCGCGCGGGTGCAGCGCGGCGACGGGCAGATCGAACACGGAAACGAAGCGCCCATAGAATTGTTCACGGCCGTGCCCGAAGGCAAACGCTGGGACTGGCTATTACAAAAAGCGACGGAGCTCGGCGCGACCGCGATTCACCCCATCGAAACTGCATATTCCGAAGCGCGCAAACTCAAGCGCGAACGCGAAGAGCGGATTATACTCGAAGCCGCCGTGCAATCGCGCCGCTATATTCTACCCGCCCTGGGCGACGAAGTATCCCTCGCTCTGGACTTGCAGGGCGCCGCGGGGCGGTCAGACGACAGCGCCGGGCGGGGCGCTCAGAAATTCGCCGCTCCGGAACCGATTCGAGTCGCGCTTGATCCCCGGGGCGACCGGAGTTTCGCTCAGTATTTGCGGGCAGCCGGAGCGGGCGACCCCGACGCCGGCTTCGCGGGGAAGCCTTTTGCGATTTTCGTCGGACCCGAGGGCGGCTTTTCGGAGCTGGAACTGACGCGCTTCGCGGAGGCGGGAACGGCCGTCTGCCGGCTCGGTTCGACCGTGCTTCGCGTTGAAACGGCGGCGCTGGCGGCTCTGGCCTGCCTGAACGCCGGGTGACTCCTTTCGATTTTTACAGAATCAGAGTTGCAGGCGCTTTCATTGTTTTTTGCATGTTTGGATTGACGAATTATTTCGTTTTACTAACTTCTTTCTAATAATCAAAGGAGTTACTAACTATGTTTCGTCAGCTTTCATTTGCCGCAGTGTTGGCCGGAGTGGTTTTCGCGGGTGCGCTTTCTGCAGGTACGGCGCGTGTTGCCCACTGGGACAGCTCTACGTATATCAGAATCAGCCATCTGGGAACGGGCACGAGTTCGGACTGTACAGTCACCTACTATGCGGCTTCGGGTTCGGTCTCCGCGACTTCGACGCATACCTTTACGGCGCAGTATCAGTCGCAGGTATTCAATCCTCCCGGCTCGGGGGGCGGGCACGCGTTCATCGATTGCGAAGAGCAGGCGATCGCGCACGCATACTATGATGCTTCGGGCGAGGCCTTTTCGGTTCCGATCTTTCAGGGCATGCCCTTCTAAAGAGCCGATTTCTAAAGGAGTCTCGCATTCTCAGGCCGTCTGGCCCGAGAGCGCGGGACTCTGCGGGTGGAAACAGCGACTCTCGCGGGCCTGCCGTGTTTCGCCGCGGGGCAGACTTGAGAACAAAAGCGGTTTAGCCCCCGTCGCTCGCATTTTCGGTTCCTGGTGTTCTGCTGGCGTTTCTGGCCGCGCGGGCAGCACATGGGTTACATGGAATACCTGCATACAATGATTCGGATTCGAAACCTCGACGAGTCCCTCGATTTTTTTAAAAAGAAACTGGGAATGATCGAGATGCGTCGCCGCGAAAGCGAGCGCGGACGCTTTACCCTGGTTTTTTTAGCGGCCGCGGGCGACGAAAAAGCGGCCCGGGCGAACAAAGCTCCGATGCTGGAGCTGACGTATAATTGGCCCGACGAAAATGGCCAGACCGAAGAATACACCGGCGGCCGCAATTTCGGACACGTCGCCTACAGGGTCGAAAATATCTACGAAACCTGCCAGTCCCTGATGGACGCCGGAGTTACGATCAACCGCCCACCCCGGGACGGGCACATGGCCTTTATTCGATCGCCCGACGGAATCTCGATCGAGCTCTTGCAGAAAGGCGACGACCTGCCGCCGGCTGAACCCTGGACCAGCATGCAGAATAACGGGAGTTGGTAAACGATCGAATTCGAGAAATAGGCGAGGCGTAGCACTCGCAGCTACGTCAGCGCGCTTTCGACGTCGGCGTGCTCAGTAAAAAGACGATCACGCCCAGTCCGATGCAGCCCAGCAGGATCTTCACCGCCAGGAGCGGGATTAAGAATACAATCGAACTGCCGATCGTCACGACAATCAATACGATCGCGGTGACCTTCGCTCGCAGGGGGATGGAACCATGCTCGCGCCATTCGCGAATGTACGGACCGAAGAGCCGGTGGTTCATCAGCCAGCTATAGAAGCGCGGCGAGCTGTACGCGAAACAAATTGCGGCAAGCAATAGAAAGGGCGTTGTAGGCAAAAGCGGCAGCGGAATGCCTACAATTCCCAATCCGACCGAAAGCCAGCCCACGCCGATCAGTATATAGCGCACAATCGGGGAGCGATGTACGCGAAGCTCTTGAGAATAGTCGATCGGTTGGTTGGCGTTCTGGTCTATCACGCGATCTGTTTTATATTCTGCCACGGAACTCACAAAGCCACGGATTGCGCGGATGCCACAGATTAGAGCCAGGCGAGCCCAGGTCCTTCGATTGCTCTGGATAGGATACTGCTGAAATGAGAGTAAGCCAAACAGGCCCATCCTATCGCTTCTCAAGAATACAATCGTCAGCCCTCACTTCACACTTGACCCGTGAAATCCGCGCAATCCGTGGCGAAAAGAATCTTGCGCAGACCTGCGAGCACTTCGCGCTCTATTTTTGCTCTGCATGTCTGCTTTGCAGACACGCAGAGATGCGCCAGTGGCTATTGATGAATCGCTTCTTTGTTCACATCCAGCGCGGCTTCTTTTACGATTTCCGACAGGGTCGGATGCGCATGGAAACTGCGGCCGATGTCTTCGGCTGATGCGCCGAACTCCACGGCGATGGCGGCTTCGGCGATCATCTCTGACGCGTTCGGGCCGACGATAAAGGCGCCCAGGATTTTATCGGTGCGTTTGTCGGCTATAAACTTGACCATCCCGTCCGCTTCGTTCATGGCCTTCGCGCGGCCGTTCGCTTTGAACATGTACTTGCCGGTGTTGTATTGCACGCCTTCTTCTTTCAACTGATCTTCGGACTTGCCGACCCAGGCGATCTCCGGCCAGGTATAGACGATCCAGGGCACGGCGTCGTAGTTTACGTGGCCGGGTTTGCCCGCCAGAATCTCGGCGATTTTAACGCCTTCTTCTTCGGCTCTATGCGCGAGCATCGGCCCTTCGATCACGTCGCCGATGGCGTAAATTCCGGCCACGCCGGTTTCGAGGGAGTGGGGGTCCGCCTGGACCCGACCGCGATCGTTTAATTTTACGCCGACCGCCTCCAGATTCAGGCTATCGGTATAAGGCTTGCGGCCGACCGCCACGAGTAGTTTGTCCGCTTCGATCGTGGTGCTTTTGCCGTCTTTGGCTTCGTATGTAATGCTGGCCTTCTTGCCTTTCTTTTCGGCCTTCGTGACTTTCGTTTCGAAGAGAAATTCAATGCCCTGCTTCGTCAGAGTGCGCGTCGCCAGATCGCGCATCTGTTTGTCCATCGTCATTAGAATGCCGGGCAGCATTTCAACGACCGTAACTTTTGCGCCCAGACGTTTCCAGACCGAGCCCAGTTCCAGGCCGATCACGCCGCCGCCGATAATGACCATGTGCTCGGGAATTTTTTCTAAAGCGATGGCTTCGTCGCTGGTGATGATGACT
This sequence comes from bacterium, assembly GCA_024742665.1. Lineage (GTDB taxonomy): Bacteria > Spirochaetota > Leptospiria > Leptospirales > Leptonemataceae > JANSYA01. The sequence goes on along the minus strand of JANSYA010000004.1, from coordinate 319,050 downwards.
TCGCCGTCGGTTTGAATGTGGGGCAGGCGGATAATTTCGGAACCCGTGGCGATGACGGCCTTCTTCGTTTTGACGGTTTCGCTTTTGCCTTTATCCGTTTCGACTTTCAGTTCGATGTCGTCCTGCTTCGCGCTGACGAAAGACCCGTGGCCGTTATAGACCGTGATCTTGTTTTTTTTCATCAGGAAGTTCAGGCCGTCCGTCAGCTCTTTGACGACGTTGACCTTGCGCTCCATCATCTTCTTGACGTCGATCTTCACGTCTTTGACCTGAATGCCGTGAACGTCCAGGCCTTCTTTGGCGTCGTGATATTTGTGCGAAGAGTCGAGCAGGGCCTTCGACGGGATACAGCCCACGTTCACGCAGGTGCCGCCCAGAGTTGTGCGTTTTTCGATGATGCCGACGCTCATGCCGAGCTGGGCCGCGCGGATCGCGCAAACGTAGCCCCCCGGGCCGCCGCCGATTACTACAAGGTCATGCTGATTGCTCATAAAATTTTCCAGTTCGTCGATTCGTTATCGTCGTATCGCGCGGGGTCTGCGCCGGCCGCGTCAGTATTCAGCCTCAAATATCCAGCAGCATGCGCTCCGGATTTTCAATGCACTCTTTGACGCGCACGAGAAAGCCCACGGCTTCTTTACCGTCCACGACCCGGTGGTCATAACTTAAGGCCAGATACATCATCGGGCGAATTACGATTTCGTCGTTCACGACGACCGGCTTTTTCACGATGTTGTGCATGCCGAGAATGCCGCTCTGGGGCGGATTCAAAATCGGCGTCGACATCATCGAACCGTAGATGCCGCCGTTTGAAATCGTAAACGTGCCGCCCTGTAATTCGTCGAGGCCCAGCGTGCCTTCTTTGACCTTGCCGGCCAGACGCACGATTTCGGCTTCGACGCCCGCGAAGCTGAGCTGGTCCACGTCCCGCACGATCGGAACCACGAGACCTTTAGGGCCGCCGACTGCGACGCCGATGTCGTAATAGTTTTTATAAATGATATTGGTGTCGCGGATTTCCGCGTTCACGCCGGGGAAGGCCTTGAGGGCGTCCACGCAGGCCTTCGCGAAAAATGACATGAAGCCGAGACCGACGCCGTGGGCGTCTTTGAATTTCTCTTTGTAGCGCGACCGCATGTTCATCATGTTGTGCATGTCGACTTCGTTGAAGGTCGTCAGAATCGCGGCCGTGTGCTGGGCTTCGACCAGGCGTTCCGCGATGCGCTGGCGCAGGCGGGACATCGGCACGACTTCTTCGCGTTCGCCGGTCTGCTGCGCCGTGCGCTTTGCGGGGGCCGGGGCCGCCTGAGAAGATCCGCCGCCGCTTTTTTTAGAACCGCCTTTTTCCAGGTGATCGACGATATCGGACTTCGTGACCTGGCCGCGTTTGCCGCTGCCCTGGACATCGTCCGGATTCACGCCTTTTTCAGCCGCCAGGCGCTGCGCCCCGGGAGCCAGGGTGTCGTTCGATTTTTCAGCAGAGCCGCTCGAAGACTGGCCGCTGTCCGACTTCGCGGAGGAGTCCCCGCTCGCTTCGGATTGGCCGGAGTCGCCGCCGCTGGAGGATCCACCGCCGGCGGCGCCTTCTTCGATGACCGCCAGGATCTCATCGACGTTGACGGTTACGCCGGATTCCTTTTTGATTTCTTTGAGGGTGCCGGCGACGGGGGCCGGAACTTCCATCGTTACTTTGTCGGTTTCCAGCTCGACCAGAATGTCGCCGCTGTCGAAGCCCTGGCCGGGCTGAACGTGCCAGTCAGCCACAGTCGCTTCGGTGATGGACTCGCCCATCGGGGGAACTTTAATGTCGTGTGTGTTTGCCATAGTCGGGAATTCCTGAATGTACGGAAAATTGCTGAACCCTTTGTTCGCCCCACCGGCTTATCTGTATAGCGTTTTGCGCCCGGGATTTCCCCCCGGAACCGTCGCCCGGGATTTCCAGGCCGGCGCGCTCGCCCGGATTTCCAGGCGCCGCGCCTGTCGCTCGCCCGCGATCAGCCTTGAATGGTCAGGGCGCGGTCGATAATCTGGGCCTGTTCTTTTTGGTGAATCTTAAAATAACCGGTTGCCGGACTGGGGGACGGTGGACGGCCGAAATAATTCAGCTCGTGTTTGTCCGAAATCTGGGCTTCCAGCCGGTTTTCCATATAGATCCAGGCGCCCTGGTTGCGGGGCTCTTCCTGACACCAGGTGATTTCGGTGGCCTGCGTATATTTTTGCAGCAACTCCGTGATCGCATCGATCGGATAGGGATAGATCTGCTCGACCGTGGCGATCGCGATGTCGTCGATCTTACGTTCTTCCCGGGCGGCTTTCAGTTCGTAGTAGATCTTTCCGCTGCACAGGACCAGGCGGCGCACTTTTTGCGGATCGATTCCGGCGTCGCGCTCGTCGATTACGTCGAGAAAGCAGTCATCCGTGAGTTCCTGAACCGTGCTGGTCGCTTGAGGGTGGCGCAGGAGCGACTTGGGACTCATGATCACCAGGGGTTTGCGAAAATTGCGTTTCATCTGCCGGCGGATCAGGTGAAAGTACTGCGCCGGCGTCGTTAGATTGCAGACCTGAATATTATTCTGCGAGCACAGCTGTAAGAAGCGCTCCAGGCGGGCGCTGGAGTGTTCCGGCCCCTGGCCTTCGTAGCCGTGGGGCAGGAGCATGACCAGGCCGCTCATGCGGTTCCACTTGGCTTCGCAGCTGCTGATAAACTGGTCGATGATAACCTGGGCGTTGTTGACAAAGTCGCCGAACTGCGCCTCCCAGATTACAAGCGTATAGGGTTCCGCCAGGGAATAGCCGAACTCGAAGCCCAGCGCGCCCATTTCCGACAGCAGACTATTCACGACATCGAAGTGGGATTCATGATCGTACTCTCCCGGCACGCCCTGGAGCGGCACGAATTGCTCACCGGTTTCGCTGTCGAAAATCGCCGCGTGGCGGTGGCTGAAGGTTCCGCGTTTTACGTCCTGTCCGGAAATCCTGATCGAAGTATTTTCGGCGAGCAGGGTTCCGTAAGCCAGGTTCTCGGCCATGCCCCAGTCCAGCTTGCCGTCTTCGTCGAAGACCATCGCGCGGCGCTGGTCCAAAAGGCGCGCGATTTTCTTATTCGCTTTGAAGTCGTCGGGTACGGTCGTCAGAATCTTCGCGATGCTTTCGATTTTGTCCCGGTTTACATTCGTACTGGGCGGCGCGGGATTGACCATGTCGGCCTTTTCGAAGCCGGTCCAGTTGCCGCTGAGAGCTTCGCGCTCCACTTTGACTTCTTTCGATTCGACTCGCTGGAAAGCGTCTTCGAGAGTTTCCCGGGCGCTCTTTTTGATTTGATCGAGCTTTTCTTTTTCGAAGCCTTCGTCGAGCAGCTTCGTTTCATACAGCTTGAACGTCGTCGGCAGCGACTTGATCTTTTTATACATCAAGGGCTGGGTGAAGGTCGGTTCGTCGGTTTCGTTGTGACCGAGGCGACGATAGCATACCAGATCCAGAAAGACGTCGGTCTGAAAGATCTGACGCCACTCCAGGCACAGCTGAATCGCGCGATAGCACGCTTCGGGGTCGTCGCCGTTGACGTGAAAGATCGGCGCCTGCAGAATCTTCGCGAGGTCGGTGCAATAGCTGGTGGAACGCGCGTCTTCGGCCCCGGTCGTAAAGCCGATCTGGTTGTTTACAATAATATGCAGCGCCCCGCCGACGGCGTAGCCGGGCAGCTGGGCCATATTCAAACACTCATAGTTCAAACCCTGGCCGGCGAAGGCCGCGTCGCCGTGTATAATCAGCGGCAGCATGTCGGTGCGCTCTTCCTGCTGGGAGCGATCCTGGCGGGCGCGGACCGAGCCGAGCACCACCGGGTTGATTACCTCTAAGTGGCTGGGATTGAAAGCCAGGCTCAGGTGGACATTATTGCCCGTGCGCGTTTTGACGTCGCTGGAATAGCCCATGTGATATTTCACGTCGCCGGCGCGATCGTCGTCGGGCACGTTTTCGTTGAATTCGGCGAAAATCAGCGCCGGATCTTTTTGCATGATATTGGCGAGCACGTTCAGGCGGCCGCGGTGGGCCATGCCCAGCACGATCTGGGCGATGCCGTATTTGTCCGCGTTTTCGACCACCGAAGATAGCGCCGGAATCAGACTCTCGCCGCCTTCCAGGGAGAAACGTTTTTTGCCGGGAAAGCGAGTGGCCAGGAATTTCTCCCAGTCTTCCGCCTGGAAGAGCCGGTCGAAGATCATTTCTTTTTCGTCTTTCGAAAGCTCCGAAATATGTTTCGTGGCTTCGAGGCGTTCCATCAGCCAGCGGCGCCGGTTCTCATCGCGGATATAAAAGTACTCGGTGCCGATGCTGGAGCAGTACGCCTTCTCCATGCGGTTGACCAGATCCCGCAGCTTGCCGGTGGTTTCTTTGCCGGCGACATAGGCCTTCACTTCGCGATCCAGATCCGCTTCGGTCAGATAGTGGTCTTCGAGTTTCAGTCCGCGCCGATTCGGCTCGCCCCGCTTTAGAGGATCGGTGTCGGCGGCGAAGTGGCCGTGGCGCCGGTACGCCTGCAGCAGCAGCAGAGTCTTCATGTGCAGGTCGGCCACGTCCTGAACCTGGCCCTGATCGATGAACGAAAGATTCTTCGATTCGTAGTCGGATCCCGTCAGATGACCGTTGCCGGCCCCGGCCGACGCCGCGCCGGCGGGAGCGGAAGTCCCGGCCGCCTGGTGCCCGTTTGAGCCGCTGTTTTTCGCACCGCCGTTGGCACCCGGGCGGGCGGGCGGAATGAATTCGCCGCTGTCATAGCTTTTGAAGAATTCCCGCCACTGAGGATCGACGGACTCCGGGTTGCGCTGAAATTCTTCGAATTTATCTTCGAGGAGGGCTACGTTAGCCGGACTGAGGGCTGATTCGCTGTTTCCGTTGTTCATTGGACCGATCCCGGACAGGCGGAATACCTGTCTGAATGCTATTATATAGAAAAAGCCGGCACCTGCCTCTTGCTTAAATAGCAAGCCTGGCGAGTGTCGGCCTTCGAAATCCGCATATGTTGCGGTTTATACTCAGCGACGAGTGTAGGGGAGCAGACTGATCTGACGCGCGCGCTTGATTTCGCGGGCGATCTGGCGCTGAACGCGCGCCGTTGCACCGGTCATCCGACGGGGCAGAATTTTGCCGGTTTTGGAGATGAAACGCTCCAGAACTTCGGGATGCTTGTAATCGATTTTCAGATTCCGGGTATCCAGAACCTTCTTCCGATAGCGGGGGCGCTGATTTTTCTTACGATCGTAACCGCCGCCGCCTTCCCGGTTGTCGCGGTTTTCGGGACCGGAACGTTCCGGACGTGATTCAGTCTTTGTTTCTTCGCTCATAGGTATATATATGGACAAATCCGCCCGCTTCCCGCCGGCGTAAAGCTCATTTTTTCTGTAAGTGCTCGGCCAGAAATCGCAGCGATTTTTTGAACTGCTCGCGGCCTTCCGGATCCGTGGTTTCGTCCGGGTAGATTTCCATGGATTTGTCGGTTTTCAGGTGATTGAAAAAACCAAAGGCCGCCCGCGGGGGATTGATTTCATCTTCCAGGCCAATCGCCGCCAGCACCGGCTGCTCCAGACTCTCGGACCAGTTCAGGGGCTCCAGATAGGCCAGATTCTTTTTCAGACGGCCCTTTTTGCGGGGACTGACGTTTCCCAGGATCGATCCCATTTCACCGGCCAGATCCGAAATCGAATCTTCGAGCCAGGCCCCGAACCACAGGAAGCCCGGTCGATCCAGGACCAGGGCCGCCACGTTGTCTTTCATCAGCGCCGCGGCGAACACGGCCTGGGCGGCGCCGAAACCCCGGCCAATCAGACCGATCCGGCTGGCGTCGATGCCCTTTTGCAGGCGCAGAAAGTCCACGCAGCGCACAGCGTCTAAATAGCAGGAAAAAACGTAGCTGTCCTCGATTGGATCCAGGCCGTGCTGGCGAAAGAGAGACGGCAGCTTCGGAGCTCCCGTGGCGCCGCCGGTCCCTGCGACTCCGGCCGGGACCCGACTGCCCGCCGCGGTCGTCGTTCGGCCGCCCGTTTCGTTTCCGGTCGCTCCGGGAGCATCCCCGGCGCCCGGGCTGTCCGGACCGTGATTGCGCAGATAGACCGAAAGATGCGCCAGGCCCTCCTGGCGGGAGCTGCGATCCAGATCCGGATGCGGATCGTGGTAGTCGTGAAAGGATATGATGGCGGGGACTTTGCCGCGGGTTCTCGGCACGGACAGAATGCCCTCGATCCGGGTCTTATCGTGGGCGGCGAAGCTGACTTCGCTGCGCGACTCGCGTCCCAGAGATTTGGAAATCAGCAGTCGCGCGCGCGGATCCACCGGCGCCTTTTTCAGCTGCAGCAGGGCTTTGTTCCAGTACCGATCCAGATCGGCGGGAGCGCTGATCGGCGGAAAAGTCTGAAAACACTCGTCAAATGAGACCTTCATTCGCGCCGACATTCTGAAATTCGGCGGCGCGCGGTAAAGCATTGTTTTACCCGGAGCCGATACTGAATATGAGGGCCGAGCTGGGGCCCGGGTCTGGACCGGCCGGCCTTCGGGGAATTGGACGGAAAGTCTGCTTCCCGAAAGAACCGTCGTCGCCCCGGTCGTGAGCGCAAGCATGCAACTTAAAGAAAGCGGGACACGCAAAACCTATCGGATCGACGACGTGATCTATCGCGCGGACTATCTCGTGATGGAGCCCTGCATCTATATGATCCTGAGCGGAGAGGTCGACCTCGTCCACAAATACAATGCGCTCCAGAAAGAAACCTTCGGCTATACTCAGGGCGACATCATCGGCGCGCTGGAAGTCTATACGGGTTCCGAACGGCTGACCGAAGCCGTGGCTCGCACGGAAGTTCAGGTCATCTGTTTCACCCGGGAGCAGTTCGAAAAAAATATGATCGGCAATTTGAAATTCGCGCTCATCGCCATTCGGAACCTGAGCAAGATGCTGCGCCAGATCAACGGCAGGATCAAAACTCTGGCGTGATTCCGATGGCTCCGTCGCGAGCCTCGGCTCCCGGACCTTCCGGCTTCCAGAAACCAGACCATGACTGCAAAACCCGAACAAGATCTCGACCTGCTCAAACTGGGCTTTGAAGGCGAACAGGCCATCACCGCCGAGCTGTACCGGAAGCACGGCCGCAGCTACGAAGCCAAACAGATCGTGATTCGCGAAGGCGACTTTGGACGCGAAGTGTATCTCGTAATCTCGGGCAGGGTCGTGGTGACCGAAAAAGTCGAGCGCGGATCGTACAAAGTTTTGAATTCCCTGGGACCCGGAGAAATTTTCGGCGAGATGGCTTTGATCGAGGGCGCGCCGCGTTCGGCCACGTTGATCGCCGCCGCCCCCACGCGTCTTTTAGCGTTGCAGGAAAAAGATTTCGCAACGATCTTTCAAAGCCATCCCCGCTGGGCCTTCAAAATTCTGGGCGCGCTCGGGCGTCGGATCCAAACCGCCTTCAAGGTAGTAGAACAACACTATGGCCAGCGGTGAACTCCAGACCAGCCGCGGTGCGGCACACGTCCATGCAACTTCAGGCTTTTTGCAAACCGGCGGCGTACCGCTGGATCTGCAGGGGAGTCTGCCGTCTTCGGGCTGGTTTACGCGGCTGCTGCTGCGCAATACTCCTATTCCTGTTTTGATTCACAGTCTGCTGGACGAACTCTCGGCGCAGCGCTCGCTGCAGTTCGTAGAAGATCGTTATATGCCCGAACCTTTTCTGCGTTATTTGAACGGACGCGGCCTGGGCCTCGGGCCGCCGGCGTCGTTTTTTTTGCACGATCGTCAGCCGCTGCGCGGCGGGCTCGTACTTGCCGGCCGCGCAGCCGGCGAAAGCCCGGCCGACACCCGGGATTTCGCGCACGACCTGCGCCGACGGCTGACGCACTGGCTGCGCATGGCCGATCGCGGGCCGGATGCGGCGCGTCTCGTTACGGTCGAAGAGGCTCGCGATTTTTTCTCGCGTCGCTTCGCGCACTATGATCCGGTCGGCGTTCTGGTATGGTCGGCCGAGCGTTCGCCGGTCGAAGGCTGGATCGCCGCCCGTGCGAATTCCGACCGTCCGCTGCAAATCGCCGCCACGCAGGCCGGCACCGACCCGGCCGACGCGGCGGCCCAAAAAGAACTGATTCCCGCTTTCGCCGAAGCGCATCCCGTCGTCCAGGACGCGCCTGCGGTCCGTCCGGCAGCGGGGGCCGTCGCGCGACGGGCCGCTCCGCTCCCGGACTCCGCCGGGGACGACGCGACGGAGCAGGCGGCATCCCGGTTGCGCACCGTGCAGTCGGGGTCCCGCGAGGCCCCGGGCGTTTCGGATACGGGCCGCGCCGGGGAGCCGAAACGCCCCACGTCCGAATCCGCGCGCGCCGGCCTGCCGGTCTCGCAGGCGCCGGTCGCCACCGGCAAGCGCGGTGCGAACGACTCGGCCGATCCGACCGAAGCCGTGCACAGCTCCGGCGTGCTGGAATACCAGGTCGTGGGTCGCACGCGCGGTCCTGTCAGCGGCGGTCGCAAATATCACATTCGTCGCGACGGAGAACATCTGCGCATCGCGCTGCTGGCGAGCGAAAGCCAGCGCCTGGCGCCGGATCACGCGCTGGCCTTTTTCGATCGGCTGCAGTTTGCCGGAGACCTGATTCGCGCCCACCGGGATTTGCTGCGGGCCATGTCGCCGCAGACCGGGACGGGGGCGGGGGTGCGGCGGGTCCCGACGCGCAACCAGAGTCTGAGCCTGGAGCTGAACTGCGAAACCGGCGCCTTTCGCTGTGTCGCCCACGGCATTACGCCGCTCTTCTTTCGCCGCAAGAACGGTCGCCTCTATCCGCTGCCGGACTCGGCGGCGTTGCCTGACGACCCGGAGCAGCAGGGCTCCGGGGCGCTGAAAACCCTGAAAACCGTCGAGGGCGTCTTTCATCACGGCGACGCGCTGCTGTTGATGCCCGGAGTCTACACGGCGAACGAACGGCGCGAACTTGCCGGCCGCTATCGCGATTTGCTGAACGACGGGGAGTCTGGACCGCAGCGTCTGGCGGCTTCTCTGGGGCCGTGGCTGGACGCGCGTCTGCGGGGCCGCGGTCTTTTGATCGGCAGGCCCTGAGCGGGGGCGCCGCTTTGTGAATCGAAGTATCTTGCTTCGAAGTCTCTTGCTTCGAAGTATCTTGCGCTCCAGGCGACGCGGTAAAAAATGATTCCATGCAATCGCCGAATACGCGTCGGGGCCCGTTCCAACTGCTGGGAATTCTGGCGGGCATCGTTCTGGCCACGCTTCTGCTGGACGCGCTGTTTTTCGGCCGGCTGGTCTTCGCGCCGGAAAATCGCACGAGCTGGGATAGCTTTCCCTGGTATAATTTCGAGATGCAGTATCGTCGTTTGCTGCGCGAACGCGATGCAGTGCCGGACGATCACGACTATGTTCTAATCGTTGGATCGAGTATCGCTAAATATTCGGTGCAAAAGCGCGAACTGGAAGCGGCCCTCGCCCGGACTGAGCCGCCCCGTACACGAGACGACGCCGCTCGCACGGCGCGGGGTTTTACTGTCGAAGTCTTTTCTCATGCGGCCATGCTGCCGACGGATCTTTCGTTTTACGTCGAACGCATTCGTTCCCTGCGCCCGGACCTGGTCGTCTATTTGACCGGTCCGGCCGACCTGGATCTGGAGCGTTACGCGCAACCCCACGAAATCGCCGGGGCGGGGAACGCGTCGCTTCCTGGATACGACAACCACGCCGCCGAAACCTTTATTGCAAATCGCCATCCCATGCGCGTGTTTTATCCCCGCAGTTTCGCAGGCTACGCCCTGCAGGACCTGCATGCTCTGGACATCGGTCTCGAACAGTTTTTACGTTTGAGCTTTCGCGAGTCGTTTTACGCTCTGCGCTTTGAGGACGCCTGGTGGGATCCGCTGGTCTTTAATTTGAAGACGGGCAGCTTTAAGGCCGCCGGGGCGCCGGTGACATCGTACTTAAATTACCAGGGTGTGGCGATACCCGAAGGACTCTGGCGGGAAGGTCATAGCGTTTCGCAGTTTACGTTTTCGCTTAAGGCGCAGCGCCAGGCCCGCCGCGGCACGACAGCGCCCGTAGACATCGATCGCATTTACGCACAGATTCCCGGCGCCCTGGCGGGAGTGCCCGGCTTTCACTTAAATATATTTATGAACGCGGCGGACAGGCCGCAGGCGACTGTCCCCCGCGAGCCCGTCCGTTTCGAACCCTCGCGCGGCGGCTGGCAGGAGATTGCGCTGCCGCCGGAACTCGCCGCGCTGGATTTTTCGAAACCGGAGCAGGCGGACGTCCGCATAACCATTCAACTGAGCCACGTCCTGGCGGCGGCTCCGACGCCAGGTTCCCCTCCGGTGATTGCGGTGAACGGAGCGCCGCTCCTGCCGGGTGTCGCCGGCATGGTTCAAAGGCCGGCGGAGCTCGCGAAGCGTTTGACCGTCGGCCGGGGTTTGCGTTTGCCCGGCAATTTCGGTCTGGCGCGTTTGCCGGTGGATCAGGCCTATCTTCGACGCCCGGCCTGGGAAGACTGGCGTTTGCAGGCGATGAGCGCGGCGGAGTATCGCCGGGATTTTCTGGCGCGGATTGAGCCCGTGGACTGGCGGGCTCCGCGGCATCTGGCCTTTCGCCAGCTGAATCAAATTCGCCTGGCCAAGTACGTTACGAACTGGTATGAATTCGATCCGCGTATGCAGCAGGCGCGAGACCTGGAGCGCTTCGCCCGGGGGCTGACGGCCGGTCCGGGACCGCGTCTGTTATTAGTAAACAATCCAGAGAATCCACTGACCCTGGCGGCCTACGAAAATAACGCCTGGTATCGCGGTTATCTGAAGCATATGCGCGGGCTGGCCGCGGATCGGCGGGAGTCCGGGGGCGCCGCCGTGTTTTTCGCCGATCATCACGCGCGCCTGCCGGAAAATCTTTTTCTCGATACGCACCACCTGACCTACGGCGGACTCCAGGCGATGGGGCCGGTCTATGCCGCTGAAATTGCGCGCGCCCTCGATCGCTAAATCGGTCGCGAAGGCGCGGTTTCAAAAATTCAGCGTCAGGCCGTCGGAGGCGACTTCGCCCAGTCCCTCCGCGACCACCTGCCGCGCGAGATCGTCCGTGATGTGAGTATAGACCAGACGTTTCGCTTTTAGCTCGCGGCCGCGGGCCCGCACTTCGTCGAGGGCCAGGTGCGCCACCGGCGGATCCCACTGCTCCTGCATGGTCAACTCGACCAGGGCCAGGTCGACCCCATCGACCAATGCAATCAACTGCTGATCGAAGAGAGCGTCTCCGGAAAAGGCGAAGCTCCCGCCGTCTGAGTTCGCCGCCCCTTTCGCAACGAGGCGATAGCCCGTGCTTTCCGGGCGATGTTCAATCGGATAGGGGATGATCGTGAAATTTTGAAAGGATTGCGGCCGGCCGTGTTGTTGCGTTTGCGCGTTTTCGGGACTGCGTGCGTCGAGCACGGCGTACTCAATATCGAAGGCGAAGCGAAAGCCCGGATAACACAGATCCACGATCGCCTGACACGCGGCCGCGACGCCGGGCGGTCCGAAAATATGCAGCGGCCGCTTTCGCCCGCAAACCAGAGACATCTCCAGCAGGATGAAAGGCAGCCCGGCGAAATGATCGCCGTGAAAGTGGGTCAGCAACACCGCGTCGATGCCGTTTAAGTCGACGCCTTCCTGCTGGAGTCGGTACAGAGACGTCGCGCCGCAGTCCAAAAGAACGCTGGTGGTTTCGTCCGAGTTGGAGCCGCCGTCGCTTTCGACCAGATAGCAGGCGTGGGCGCGGCCGTCGGTATTGAAGGCGTTGCCGCTGCCGATTACGGTGACGCGATTCATTTTAACTGAATATATTCCATGGGATCCGTCGCCACGTCCGCGCCGAATTGCACTTCATAGTGGACGTGGTTGCCGGTCGCGCGCCCGGTCCGGCCGAGATATCCGATCACCTGACCGCGACTGACGTAGTCGCCTTCGTTCACCGCCAGTTCGCGACAGTGCGCGTACAGACTGGTATAACCCAGGCCGTGATGCAGTCGCACGTGTTTGCCGTAGCCCTGATTAGTATTTTCCATGGCGCGAATGACGACTCCCGCGGCTGTGGCGATGATCGGCGTGCCCGGGGCCGATGCGAAGTCGACGCCGCTGTGGGTTTCGCTCGGCGCGGCGTCCGTGCCGCCGAAGGGATTCGGGCGACTGCCGAACACCGAAGTTAAAAATCCCACGCCGGTCGGCAGGGGCCGACCGCGGGGTGTGGCGCCGTAGATATTCATTCGCGTCCAGGTCAGTCGCAGGGAGTGATAGGCTTCCTGTTCAAGTACGGCGAAAGTGCGACGATTGAGCGCGCCCAGGCGTTCCAGATCATTATTGGGACGATCGGCAAGCGGCGTGTCCGACGCTGAATTCAAGGCGCCGCCTTTCAAGCGCACCAGCACCTGGCCGGGATCGTTACGGCTGCTGAGGCGCTGGAATTCGCCGATGTGCTGCGCGGCCTCCTCGACCAGGCGGGCTTTTTCGACTGTCAGCATGCGCACCGTGGTCATGAGGGCGCGCCGGCTTTCCATGACCCGGGAGGCGTCGGCCGCTTTCAGGCTTTCCTGCATGAAGAGCACGCCGCCCGCGACGGGCAGGGCGAGCACCATCAGCAGTCCGAAGCCGATGACGAAATAATTGATCCGCAGGCTCGCGGGTTGGTCCGCCGCGTCTTCTTTGAAAATCAAGATGGAGAGGCCGCGCCAACCCTGGCTGTGCTTGCGACCGAGCCAGTTTTTGCGGCGGTTCCACTGGAATTGTAGCCGCTCCCGCCAATTCACCCACACAGCATTTTCCCCTGATCCTCCGATGCAAGCCCTTAATTTTCGCTTGATCCCGGGTGCCCTCGCAGGTACCTATACCAAAAAAATGTTACGTAAAATCCTGCGCCTTTTTAAGTCCGGTCCAGCATCCTTAGACGATGTTCTGAGATACCCCGAAGGCAAACGTATCTACCGCGAGTTCCACGATTTACGTCGCGAGGGGATGGACCAGGATGCTCTGAAAGTCATCAACCGCCTGAATCGTCACGGCTATCGCTCCTACCTGGTCGGCGGCTGCGTGCGCGATATGCTGCTGGGGCGGCGTCCGAAAGACTTCGACGTCGTGACCACCGCGACCCCCACTCAAATCCGAAAAGTATTCAGCAACAGCCGTTCCATCGGCCGGCGCTTCAAAATCGTCCACGTTGTCTTTCAGGGCGGCAAGATCATCGAAGTCGCGACCTTTCGCAATCTGCCGGACCATCGCCTGGAGCCGGACAAAAAAGAAAAAGACTATATGATGAAGCGGGACAACCAGTACGGTTCGCCCCGGGAAGACGCGGCCCGCCGCGACTTCAGTCTGAACGCATTATTTTTTGATCCTCGCAATGAAAGTCTGATTGATTATGTCGGCGGCTTCGACGATATCAAAAAGAAGCGCATCAGCGTGATCGGCAATCCCGATATTTCGTACAAAGAAGATCCGGTGCGGATGTTGCGGGCGGCGAAATTCGCGGCCCTGCTCGAATTCGACATCGATAACAAAACCCTCAAAGCGATCAAACGCAACAAAAGCGAAATCGCCAAAGCCAGCCCGGCCCGCATGCTCGACGAGTACGCGAAAATTTTCCGCACGGGCCGATCGGCGGAGATCTTTCGGGCCTTCGAGGAGTCGGGTCTATTCAAGGCGATGTTCCCGGAAGCCCACAACGCTTCGGACTGCGCCCGGGCCGAGAGCTTTCTTGATTCAAGCATCGGCCGCCGCCTGGTGATCGCCGACCGTACGCTTTCCGAACGCGAAGAGCTGACCGTCAATATTATGGTGGCTTTGATTTTTACCGACATGGTCAAAGACGTCTTCGACGACGACGGACCCCACAGCAAGGTGATGGACTACGTTAAAAATCATATCCTGCCCGTCTGCCGTCGCATGCAGCTATCGAATGCGGACCGTGATCGGCTGGTGCAAATCTTCATGAGCCAGGGACGCTTCAGTCAGACCGATCGTTCGCGGCGATTTCGCCCGGACGTCTTTCGCAAAAAGGTTTTCTTTTACGAAGCTTTCATGGTCTTTAAGATCAACGCTCTGGCCGAGCAAAACGACGAGCGGATTCAAAAGGCAATGTTCTGGGAGATCGGTCCGCGGGAACGCCCGCCGGAAATAAATAAAATCGTCAGCCTCTTTCCCGTGCGTCGCAATTCGAATCGGGGCGGTCGCTCGAATCGCCGCGGCGGCGGAGGCGGCGGCGATCGCAATCGTTCGCGCAATTCGAAGAGCGGTTCCAAAAACAACGCGAAGTCCTGAGCTATGTCTGAGGAAGCCACTTCAAAAATGCAGCCGGCGTCGGCGCCCGCGTCGGAATTGGAACGCAAAGACCGCCTGGCGCTGCTCTTTCGAGAAGCGGTGCAGCAGAAAGGCCCCGGAGTCATTTTAGTTTTCGAAGGCGTCGGCGTCGCGGGCATCGTGCACACGATCCATCGTCTGTGCCAGGTGCTGGACCCGCGCCACTACGAAGCCCATCGTTTTCCGGACGAAAAAAAAGCGGACGCGGTTTTCCAAATCGGACCGCCCCTGCACGACTACTGGAAGCGCCTGCCGAAATTCGGCGATCTGGCGATCTTTGACGGTTCGTACTATTCCCAGGCGATGCTCGCCGATTTAGATCGTAAAGAGCGCAAGGCATTCATCGAGGAAATCCGGAATTTCGAGCGGACTCTGGCCGACAACGGCTACCTGGTGCTGAAGATTTGCATCACGCGACGCGAAAAGGATCTCAAAAAAGAGTTAAAGAAAGAACGGGCGAGCGTCCTGCGCAAAGCGCTCTTACAAAAACGTATGCGTCGTTTATTCAAGGATTTCGACGACCGGGTCGAGGAACTCAAACGGCTGATGCGCAAAACCGACGCCCCCCACGCCGCCTGGTTCGCTCCGCCGGTCGGCGACAGCCGCGAAGTGGCCCGGGCGGTTTTCGACTATTTGATCGCGCGCCTGGAAGAAGCGCTCAGTTTGGACTCGCGCACGGCCGTCGCTGAATTCGACGAAGCGATGGAACGTGTGCGCCAGATGCGCCGGCAGGGAGCCGTCTGATGCCGATGCTTTCGGATTTGAATCTCGCGCAAAGTCTCCCTGAAGACGAATATCGCAAAGAATTGAAGAGTTTGCAGAAGGCTCTACCGGCCGCCGCAGTGCGCCTTTATAAACAAAAGCGCAGCGTCGTATTGGTCTTCGAAGGCAAAGACGCGGCCGGCAAGGGCGGTGCGATTCGCCGTTTGACCGGCGGTCTGATTCCGGAGCTCTACCGGGTGATTCCGATCGCCGCGCCCGAACCTTCGGAAAACGCGCGTCACTATCTCTGGCGTTTTTATCAGCAACTGCCCGCTCCCGGTCGCGTCGCGATTTTCGATCGCAGCTGGTACGGCCGCGTTCTGGTCGAACGCGTCGAAGGCTTTGCTAAAGCCGAAGAGTGGAGTCGGGCCTACCACGAAATCAACGAGATGGAAGCTTCGTTTGTGCGCGCCGGCATGCCGGTCGCGAAATTCTGGCTGCAGATCGATCAGAGCGAGCAGGAACGCCGCTTTGAAGAGCGTGCGAAGAGCCCGCTCAAACAATGGAAGTTTACGGACGAAGACGTTCGGAACCGCGCGAAGTGGCCGCAGTACGAAGAGGCCGTCAATGAAATGCTGATGCGCACGCATCACAAAAACGCGCCCTGGCATTTGATCGAAGCCAACGACAAACGCTTCGCACGGATTAAGGTTCTGCGCACGGTCCTGGAACTAATGGAGCGCGCCTGAATTGTGCCCCGGGTCGCTCTGGTCGATGACGACATTGAGTTTCTTGACGAGCTCGCCGATCACTTAAGCGCCGCGGGTTATTCTGTTTCCGTCTGGCACCGTCCGACTCTCGCCTGGCGTTTCGTGCGTCGCGAACGGCCCGAAGCGCTGCTGCTCGATTTTGATATGCCCGGCGTATCCGGTTTGCAGATTCTACAGCGCCTCCGGGCGAGCTCGGAGACCCGCAGTATTCCGGTGTTATTGCTTACGGCCCATGATCATCCCGATGTGCGGACCGGCGGCTGGAGTCATCAGCTCGACGATTTTATTCCGAAGGGCACCGGGCTCGCGGAAATTCGCCTGCGCCTGGCCCGGGCGATTGAACGCTCACAGGATCATCAGGTTCGCGCGTCCACGAGCGGTTTGCCGTCCGGAGCCGCGGGGCGGACTCATTTCGCGCAGGCCATGCGCCGCGCTTCGTCGACGCTCTTTGTTCTGCAGCTTCCGGGACTGGCAGGTCTCGCGCTCTCGGATCGGCCGGAGCTTTCGTCGATTTTCGGCGAGCTATTGCAGCGCCTGGGGCATCGCCTGCGAGACGCACTGAGTCGCCCGGGAATTGTCGGATCGGGGCCTGCTCTGGCGCCGGCCTGGGAGCGGGATCCAGAAACGATCCTGTTTCTCGCCGCTACGCCCGCCGGCGTCGATTCCTCCGATGATCCACTCAATGCGCATGACCGCGAGCGCGCGCCAGTCGAATTGGAACGCGCGCCCGTCGTCGCGCAAATGTTACGCAGGCGAATTCAGGCGGCGAATCGTCTGCTTGCCAGAGCGGCCGGCGGCGGGCGGCAGTATTGCCTGGTCCCGGAACACGGTCGTTTAGTTCGTCGGGAGCTGCCGGCGTTTCGCCTGTGCGAATTTCGCCCGGCTCCGGGTCAGGGACGCGATCTGGATCGGCTGCTGGCGCTTGCATCGGACTTGCTCGACGCGGGCCAGACTCCGCCGGGTTATTCCGTGTATGATTTGTGAATGCGCTCTAAGCTTGTAAAGAAAACAAGTTAGCGCAGGCGGAATTCGATCGGCAAAATTAATTTCACGGCGATCGGCCGTCCGGATTCGCGATCCAGGGCGGGCGAGAAGCGAGCCTGCTTCAGCTTTCGCAGCACCGTGGCGTGAAAGGCCGTGTGGCCCTTTAATATGCGTACGCGATGCACGCTGCCGTCGCGGCGAATGAAAACCAGCGCCCGTACGATGCTTTCCAGTCCTTCGCGTTCGGCGGCGGCGGGATAATCGTCTCGTGTGATATGTCCTGCAATCCAGCGCGGCCCGCGTCCGGTGCGTCCGACCGGCACGAATTCTTCGCCTTCCGTCGCAGCGGAATCATCGGGAATAGCGGCGGCGTTCTGCGGCGACTTTTGTGCGACACCGTCGGGTGACGGGCGGGGCGCGGTTGCTTGCGCGGTCCGATCGCGGGTTTCGACAGAACGCAGCGTAAACTCCAATCGCGCTTCGCGGGGTACGAAGAAAGATTCCTGGAGCCCGGTCAGTCCATGGATCCCGCCCACGATTGCCAGGTGACTGATGAGAGAATATAGCAGAGCCCGGCGCATTTCAGGAACCGGCCACCGCGAAACCGACGCTGCCAATGCCGGCGCCGCGAATGGCTGAAAGCACGTCGATGATTTCTCCGTAGGGTCGCTTGCGATCGGCCCGCAGTTCGACATGGATTTCAGGATTCGCCCCGGCCGTGTCGGTCAGCAGGGACTGCAGTCGCTCCAGGCTGATCGCGGAGGGCTCCCGGGAGAGATAGATTTCGCCCCCGGCGTCGACGGTGACCGTGAGCCGTTCGGGATGCGAAGACCGCGTCGCCCGGGCATCGGGCAGGTCGACCGGCAGCGAAGCTTCATGTACGAGACTGGTGGTGACCATAAAGATCACGAGAATCACCAGGATGATATCGACCATCGGCGTAATATTGATGCCGTCGATCAGCTTTTCGTCGCGTCCGCCGCGACCGGTCGATGTGGGGCTCATTTCGTTTTCGCTCCGCCGGACTTCGCGTGGGATTCTTTTTTCGAAGACAGAGCGGCGAGCTGCAGGCGTCCATCCGCCTCGGCCGCGCCCAGAATCTCTTCGATCATCGTGCGAAAATAATTGTTTGCGATGACCGCCGGAATGGCGACGAAGAGCCCGACTCCGGTGATGACCAGAGCCGAGGCGATCCCCGACATGACGACCGCCGTTCCGCCCGCGCCGGTGATGGCCAGATCGTGAAAGGCCTGGATGACTCCGAGAACTGTGCCGAGCAATCCAATAAAGGGCGCGTTGCTGCCGATCGTTCCCAGTATGACGAGTCGCCGTTCCAGCATACTGCGTTCGCGCAGCAGCAGCGCATGGAGCACCTGTTCCAGTATCGCCACGCTGCTGTCGCTGAAATCGCGGGAGTGTTCTTTAAGTCCGTCGACGATCCTGCTGCTTGCGCCGGCGCCGCGCAATTCATCGCGCAGGACCCGCAGCCGTTCGTAGAAAATCGCGCCGCCCAGTATACTGAGACCGATTAAGATCCACAGGACCCAGACGTCTCCCAGCAAGGCGATTTGTTGGAACAGAATTTTCATACAGTTGACTCGAGGCTATTTGAATTTTCTTAAGGTTAATACAATCGCGGTTAAGGCCAGAGCCAGGCCGCCGGCCAGAAACAGGAGCATGATTAAATCCCACAGCGGCCGATTTTGATACAGGACCGGGATCGAAAAGGAGTGCAGCCCCTGGTACAGCCAGCGATTCCACCGGCTGCGGCTTTCGTAGCGCGCGACGATTCGCGCGCCGGCCGGATCTATATAATAGCTATGCCGGCTGGCGTCTTCGAAGTCCACCCGTAGCACGGGCAGGACTCGGCGCCCGAACTGAAACCGCGATCCGGGTTTTGCATAATAGTACGCGTCCCATTCTGTGAGTATTTCGCACTGCGGTCGAGAATCCCGGGGGCGCAGATCCGACGCTGCCGCGCATAGATCGCCCTCCGTCAGGGCGGGCCACAGTATCGCCCGGGCGGCTCCCGCGGACTCCTGGTGATTGATACTCGTGATACCCGTGATGCGCAGATGCGCTTGTCCCCGCAGCTGTACGAATTCGATTTCGCGAATGTCCGTGTCGCCGTGCGCGTTTTGCGCGGCGATCGGCGAGAGCTTCGAAAAATTATCCAGGCGCAGGGGTCCGCCGCGTAAGGCCGCGCTTTCGGTCCGCGTGGCCGATATTCCCGGCGCCCAGTTCATCGGAGTCATAGACATCCAGCCGCTGAAAATCCAGGTGCAGGTAACCAGGCCGAAGAGCAGGCCGAGCCAGTGGTGCCAGCGCATCCAGGTTTCGCTGAAGGGACTGCCTGTTACGCCTTTCCGATTGCGCAGTCGCAGAAATCCCAGCACAAAACCGGAGCAGGCGACGAAGACGCCCGCGCCCGATACCCACAGGACGGTCGTCGACCAGAGCGCGGCGTGACGGCGCAGATTCGCGAAATACATCCAGTGTATGACCGGCCCGGCCCAGGCCAGCAGGCGATCATCGCGGCGAGTCATCTGCACGACCGCGCCGGTCTTTTGCGATACGTAAATTTCGGTGCCGGCTTCGTCGCCGGCTGCGATGCGAAATAGCGGACGCTGTCCGCGAAACTCCGGGCCGTAGAGCGTCCACTGATCCACCGGCACCAGATCGATGAGCAGGTCGCCGAAGTCCGCCTGATCTGGAAAAATATTTTCGTTCGTGAAGGCCTGCATACGCTTCGCGAAGTCGCGGGCTATGCGCATAGCTTCGTCGGCCTGTAAGGGCGTCAGCAATTCGCCGGTGTCCGCGAAGACCGTGCGAATCGTTTCACTGCCTGAGCTTTCGTCCGTATAGTGCAGGCGATAGACCGGCCGATCTTGAAGCATGACCAGGCGCATCCGGTCCGGCGTATCCTGACTCAGGCCGCTGCGGGCTACGGCGGCCGCCGGAGTCAGGCGCACCGCGCTCGCGTTCAGCGTGGCGTCGCCGGCGAAAGCGAAACGGCTCTGGCGAAAGTACGGCATCTCCACGTACATCATAAAGACGCCGGACACGAACCAGACGGCGAAGAATACGGAACCCACAAGGCCCGCGTAACGATGAAGTCGTGCCAGCAGCTGAATCGATTTTCGTTTGAATGCCATATACGCTTGCGGACGATCTTAAAATTTTCCGCTTACAGTAAAAAAGACCTGAGCCGGCGGGCCCGGAGTCGGATTCGGTATCGACGATACGAAGTACTCTTTATTTGTAAAATTCGACCAGTTGAGCTGGAAACGCAGCTGCTCCCATTCATAGAACAACAGAGCGTCGTACACGCCGTAGGCGGGCAATTCGAAGCTGTTGGCGTTATCGCCTTCGATTTCGGAAACATAGCGTCCGCCGATTCCCATGCCCAGGCCGAAGTCGAAGCGATACTGCGTCCATAAACTGAAAGTATCCTGCGGAACGTTGATCGGTCTTTTGCCCGTGAAGTCCAGGATCGTGCCCTTCGAATCCGTCGAGACGAAAGACTTCCACTCGGCGTCGGTATGGGCGTAACCGGCTTCGATGGTCCAGTCTTCGATCGGATGCACTTCCGCGCTGATTTCGTAGCCCTGAGTATAGAGTTTGCCGGCCTGGTCGTGCAGGGGCGGCGTATTCTGGATTTGAACGACCACGTCTGATTTGCGCGCGACGAAGAGCGCCGAATTGATCGCCGCTTTGCCGTCGGCGAATTCGATGCGCTGACCGATTTCCGTTTGTTCTCCGGTTTCCGGGCGCAGTTTGTTGCGGTTGATATCGATCACCGTTACGGGATTAAAGGCCGTCGAATAGCCGGCATATACCTGATACCACTCGACGGGTTCATAGACCGCCGCTGCGCGGCTTGTTATTTCTTTCGCGTAGCTGCGATCGCTCTGGCCGTATGCCTGAGTTACGCTGTCGTCCAGATCGAAAAGCGTATCGCTGCGAGTTTCGCGCAGCCAGTGGTCGTAACGACCGCCGAGCACAAGTTTGAATTTCGTATGCAGCTCGATGATGTCCTGGAAATATCCCGAGTGCATTTTCTGATACAGCCGCGTGGCGGCCGTGAAGTTTTGCGGCAGGGGCAGAATCGGATCGATTTCCGGATTGTAGAGATCGACGGAGCTGGTGCCGCCGGGAAAAAATCTGCGCCGGCGGTTGTCGACGACTTCGTGAAATTCGTACCCGGTCAGCAGGCGATGGTCGATTCCGAAAGTGTCGAAGCCCCATTCGAATTCCATCGTTCCCTGGATGGGACGGCGTTTGGTTTCGAAGTGGAAATGATCGCGTTCGATGGTGCGATCCTGATCGCTGGAAATCGAAAGACTTTCGACGGCGAAATAGTCGTAGTACTGCGGCATGTGCGCGATAAAGGCGCGCATCTTCAGGAAGTCGGCGAAGCGGCTGTCGAGCTGCACGCGAAACTGCGAACTGCGATAGCGCAGATAGTCGTCGTCGGTATTGTAATTGTTGTCGCGAAAGACGCCCGGTTCGATCAGATAATTCGTGCTCAGGGCTTCGCCGGTGCCGGGAATAAAAGTGTTGTTCGCCCGGGGCAGGCCTGCGTCGGTTTCATAGACGTCGTAGCTCGTCGCGCCGAAGAAAGTCAGCGTATGATTGCGGCCTAAATCCCACTCGATCGTCGCCGCGCCGCTTTTTAATTCGTTGCCGTTTTCGCGCCAGCCGTCGGTTTTCGATGCGCCGGCATCGACCCGGTAGCGTAACGCATCGGTTCCGATTGGACCGGTCGCTCCAACCGCCAGGCGACGCGTGCCGAAAGAACCGCCGGTCGCTGAAAATTCATAGCCCGGCGTGCGTTCCGGCGCTTTAGAAATAATATTGATCGCGCCGGCCAGCGCCCCCTGGCCGTACAATACCGAATTCGGTCCTTTTAATATTTCAATGCGTTCGACGCCGACCATATTGCTCATCGGAGAGCTGTTCACGAGCAGGAAGGTGTCGTCCCGGGCGCCGTTGCGCAAAAGCAAAACGTTGCGCGAGTCCAGACCGCGCATCGTCATCGTATTAAAACCGCCGTAGTTTTGATGCGCGAAGATGCCGGGCGTATAGGCCAGCGCCGGAATCCATTCGTCCGCGGCCCGGGATTGCAGGTCCTCGGCGTCGATCACGTTCACCGTGGCCGGAATTTCTCGCGGGGGCAGGTCCTGTTTCATGCCCGTGCGTCCGCGTCGATCGCCTTCGACGATCACGGGTTTCGATTCATACAGATCTTTGTCCAGCAGAGTCGGATCGGAGTCCGGATCGTTTTCGCCAGTCTCCGGGCTTGTGTTCTGAGCTTCGCCTCCGGGATTCGCACCGTCGGGTTCCTCCGTATTGGGCGCAGGTTCCGGCGCCTGAGGCCGCAGAGGAACGATGCCCACTAAAAGCAGTAAAACGGCGATCGGGATCGTAGCGAGAAGGCGCCGGTGTTTAAGCGCCGGAATGCGGAAAGATGGGTTCACAGTAGCGGTCTCCTGAAAAATTACATATCAGGAGCGCTGCCCATTTACGATGCGGTTTCGCGGCGTCATTGCAATACGCGCGCGAATCTATCGCATTTATGAATCGAATAGATTGGATGACTGTTTGATCTTGGAAATGCATGCCCCGTTCCTCGAGGGGATTATATGCAGGAGTATCCGACTTTATGGAATCGAAGCCTGAGGCAGGCGGACGTTCCAATTACGGTTGCGGGTCAGCATCGGATTTTCACCGAAATTCCTCCGATATGTGCGACGACCATTGGACGGTCCGCACTGCGGTCAACAAAAAGATTCGCGCGCGATATGCGAAACCGCAGTCCGGCGAAATTCTCGAAGCGTATGAAACTGGCGCGCGAAACTAAAAATCAAGCATCAGTTTACGCATACGCACCAGGGCGGTCATGACTTTGACCTGTTCGCGCATGCCGTGCCCGAGCGTAATCAATTCGGCGATCAGCGGGCGCAGGCGTCGGGCGTGGTCTTCGTGCACGGGGTGGGCGTACATCGTTTTGTTCGGTTCGTGTAGTACGCCGTACGTGAGTTTGAGGCTTTTCGAAAGCTCCGTGATCAGCTTCATGGAGTGGCGTTCGTACTGGCCGGCCAGATCGTCGACGGCGTACATGAAGTCGCCGATTTCGCCGAGCAGTTTGCGTTCGTCCTCGCCCGGATCGGGTTTCGCCGATAGCTGCTGGTAGGCCTGCACGAAAAGATCGTACTGTCCGGCCAGGCCTGAACTCAAATTTACGCTGAAGCGTAAGATGCGCAAAAAATCGAGCCAGGTGACGGTCGTATGCAAATCCGAGGAGTCGGCTTCGAATTTTTCGTGCAGATCTGTTCCGGGATCGGGCACGCGTTCGAGCACTCCCAAAAGCATGGGCAGCTGTTCGTTCGTAATGACATTCGTCAGATCGGCCAGCACCCGCGTATATTCGAAGACGACTTCGGCTGAAATCGGCAGCGCCGCGTTATTCTCTGCTCCGTGATCGCCAGGGTCTGCCATGCTTAGAATTCCAGATCCGGCGCGTTCCATTCGCGGGCGCGATCGGCCGCGCGCTGGTGCTTCGCGTTTTCAATTTGTTGATTGAGCGCTTCGCGGCCCGTGCCGCCGTAGCTGACCTTTTTGTCGGCGCTGTTTTCCAGACTGACCGCGCGAAAAAAGAATTCGTCGTCGGCGAAGTATTCGCTGACGCCCGCCCGCGCCGCCGCCGAAATTTTTCGCAGAGTCGTGCCGGCGTCTACGCACTCGCGAACCAGGGCGCCCACTAGATGATGCGCTTCGCGAAAAGGCACGTCGCGTTCGCTGACGAGGGCGTCGGCCAGATCGGTCGCCTGAGCGAAGCCGCGATCCAGAGAAGCGCGCATGCGTTCGCCGTGAAATACAACTCCGGCCATCATCGCCGTCAGAGCTTCGATCGCCATGCCGGTCTGGGCGTATGAATCGAGCAGCGCGAAACGGTCTTCCTGTAAATCGCGATTGTACGTCAGGGGCAGGGACTTGATATTCGTGAGCAGGTTTACGAGATTGCCCTGGACCCGGCCGGTCTTGCCGCGGGTCAGTTCCGCCAGGTCCGGATTTTTTTTCTGAGGCATAATGCTCGAACCCGTAGTCAGCGCGTCGGGCAGGCTGATGAAAGCGAATTCGACCGAATTCCACAGAATCAACTCTTCGCTCACGCGCGAAGCGTGGGTCATAAAGACGGTGCAGGCGTACAGAAAATCGAGGATATGATCGCGGCTGGCCACGGCGTCCATGCTGTTCGGCGCGATCCGCGCGAAACCCAGGTCCCGGCGCAAAAACTCGCGATCGGTCGCGTAGTTTACGCCGGCCATCGCGCCGCTGCCCAGGGGCAGGTCGTTCGCGGTTTCGGCGGCCCGGGCGAAGCGGTTAATGTCCCTGGAAAAAGCCCAGAAGTGGGCGAGCAGATGATGGCTCAGGCGAATCGGCTGGGCCACCTGCAGATGGGTATAGCCCGGCAGCACGATTTCGCGCGTTTGGTCCTGCGTGGCGCGTTCGAGCAGGGTGTCGCAGAGGCCTGTGATCGCAGCGCCCAGTTCGGCGGACGCGCGGCGCACGAATAGATGCGTATCGACCGCCACCTGATCGTTGCGGGAGCGGGCGGTGTGCAGTTTTTTCCCCGCTTCGCCGATCAATTCGGTCAGGCGATTTTCTACGTGGGTGTGAATGTCTTCGAGTTCCGGACGCAGGGGAAAATTCCCCGCTTCGATTTCGGCTTTGATCGTGCGCAGACCGCCTTCAATCGCCGCGCGTTCGGCCGCGCTTAAGACGCCGATGCCTTCCAGCATCCGGGCGTGGGCGACGGAGCCGCGAATGTCTTCGCGGTACAATTGAATGTCCAGGGAGATGCTCTCGCCCATGCGAACGGTGATGTCAGCGACGTCGCCGTCGGAGCGTCCGGCCCAGAGTTGATTTTTCGCGCCTGAGTCTGTCATAAAAAAGTCCGGGGCATTGTGGGCGCGCGGGTCAGAGTTTCAAGTCTTTCCAGACCTGGCCGAGACGCACCGGGCTTTCTGTAACCGTCGTGAGGTGAATCTTATACTCGAGCACCAGGCTGCGAATTTGAAAATAGATGCTGCGAAAGCGTTCGAGAATCTGTTCTTCCGTGGCGCCCGGCGAAATCATAATGTACGAAAGCGGCGTCAGCTGGAGCAGCAGGTCCTGCTTCTTTAAGTTCCCGTGAATATATTCGATAATGCCCCGGAAGATTTCACGCGTGCGATGTTCGCCCTGCATCTCCAGATAAATGTGCAGGTCCTGGAACTTAAAGTGGCTGACCGTTACGATCATGCCCTGTTCCAGGCGTTCATTCAGCACGGCCAGGGCCTGCTGATTCAAAACCGCGAGATGATCGACGCGCCGGGAGTCTCCCAGGCCCGGCGAAAAAAAGAACAGGTTGCGTGCGAAGGGGAGAATCTCATGGTCCAGCAGATTGCGGGCCAGGTCTTCCAGTCGGGCGGGTAAAATCAAACGCACGCTCAGGTGATGATCCCGGTGGCGCACGACCTTGCACAATTCCATCAGGGCGCCGGGTCCTTCCGCGCTCAAATGCGGCGGCAGATCCGAGCCGGCGTGGGTTTCGTTGGCGACGGTCTCGTCGGGAATGTCGCCCTGTTCGTCCAGGCGACGTCCCGGCTGCTGCCAGGGAACGATTGCGGGACCGAAACGAAAGACCGGCTGGGCGTCGTCGAATACGAAATCCACCTGGAGAAAGCCGGCGAAGAGACAGTACTGGTCTAAGAACCACTGTCCGAAGCTTTGCTGCTCGTCGTTCGGGCTGTGCAGACTTTCGATGGATCGCAGGTACGCTTCGAAGCCCACCGCTCCCATGCGCGCGCGCACGTCGAGCAGGCTCTCCTGAATTTCTTCTTCCGAGCGCACGAGGGCGGTCGAGAGGCCTGGAAAGAGGGCGGACATACAGTATTAGTGTCGGTCCCGGGACAGGCTAAATCGAGCGGTTCGAAGCCGCCGCGGTCTCCAGATTCAGAGACGAGAGCTCGAACAGATCGGTCGTCAGATAGCGCTCGCCGGCGTCCGGCAGCACCGTTACGATCGTCTTGCCCGCGTTTTCGGGTAGATGCGCCAGACGCACCGCGGCTGTGACCGCCGCGCCGCAGGAAATTCCGCAGAGAATGCCTTCTTCGGCGGCCAGGCGACGGGCCATGGTCATGGCATCGTCGTCGTCGACCTGCTCGACCCGATCGATCAGATCCAGATCCAGAATCGCCGGAATAAAACCCGGGCCAATGCCCTGAATTTTGTGCGGCCCCGGCCGCATGCTTTCGCCGGCCAGCTTCTGGGTCAAAATCGGCGAGCCGGCCGGTTCGACCGCCACGGATTCCAGGGCGTGCTGCCGGTCTTTTTTAATATAGCGCGAAACGCCGGTGATGGTGCCGCCGGTGCCGACGCCGGCCAC
Source organism: bacterium (assembly GCA_024742665.1). Classification (GTDB taxonomy): domain Bacteria; phylum Spirochaetota; class Leptospiria; order Leptospirales; family Leptonemataceae; genus JANSYA01. Next base: position 292,808 of record JANSYA010000004.1, on the reverse strand, counting down.
GAAGATGTCGATTTTACCGGCCGTATCCTCCCAGATTTCCGGGCCGGTCGTGCGCTCATGAATCCCGGGATTGGCCGGATTGTCGAACTGCTGGGGCATAAAATAGCGATTGGGTTCGTTCTGGCAGATGTCCTCGGCTTTCAGGATCGCGCCTTTCATACCCCGGGCCGCTTCCGTGAGCACGATCCGCGCCCCGAAGGCCTTCAAAACTTTGCGCCGCTCGATGCTCATACTTTCGGGCATGGTCAGAGTCAGGGGATAGCCCCGGGCCGCCGCCACGAAGGCCAGAGCGATGCCGGTATTGCCCGAAGTGGGCTCGACGATTTCCATGCCGGGCTTGAGAATCTGGCGCTCTTCCGCGTCCCAGACCATCGCCGCGCCGATGCGGCACTTGATGGAATAGGCCGGGTTGCGCCCCTCGATTTTGGCCAGAACCCTGGCGCCCGCGCCGTTCGTGACCCGGTTCAATTGGACCAGGGGCGTGCGCCCGATGGAAAGGGAGTTGTCCGCGAAGATACCTGACATTTCCGACAGACTTAGTAGGAAATCGGTCCGGTCAATCTTTAATCGCGCGCTGGAACTTCTGCCGCCGCTCAAGGCGGGCCGGAACGGCGGCAAATCAGCGGTCGATCAGCGGCGAGACGTCGGGCGGCGGTCTTCAAACAGGCAGCAGGCGCCGTCGATTTCACTGGCGTCGGAATCTGCCCCGCGGGTTTCGGCGTTTGCATTGCTCAGGGGAACCGTGGAGCGATCCGGCGAGATTTCTGCCGGACGGTGCGAGCGGTCTGCGTCGAACAATTGTTTTACGGCCGATCCGGCCGGCTCACTTACGTTGTATAGAGCGTTGCTCGCCAGCATCCAGACGAGCAGGAGCATCGGAATGACGAGCCCGCCGGCCAGGCTCCAGCCTCCGACGGCAAGACTGCGCGCCCGGTCGTCGTTGCGCCGGGCGGCGTCGCCCGTGGCCAGGGCGTACTGCGAACTCAGAGTTTCGATGGCCGCATCTTCCGCCCGGTCGATGGCCGGATTGATTCGCAGCGGGCTTTCGGCCGGTGCCGGGGTGGAGCTGATCCGAAGCAGGGAGTGAATCAAAAACACGGCCGCCAGCAGCAGGCTGCCCACGCCGCAGACCAGCAGGATCGCCCGCGCCAGGCCGGGAACCGCCAGTCCTTGCGAGCCCGTCAGGCTGTAGATCAACAGGTTGGCGCCGAAGGCCAGAGCCAGAGCGACGAGTCCAAAGAGCGCCAGAGTCGTCTGGTTGCTCCCGCGCCGGCGCTCGTCGTCGTAGCGCCAGCGGAGGGTTTCCAGTCGGGATCGGAAGGCAGAAGTCGGCACAGGGCTAGCCGATGAGAGGCGCGGCAAAAAATAAACCAGAAAAAGAGACGGAAAACGGCAAAAACCGACGTGAAACCGCATGAAACCGGGCTTTGAGGGCAGGAATTGGTTTACACGCCGGGGCCCTCTGAATTTCTGGAAAATCACATGGCACGTTATTCAGGACCCAGACTTCGCATTGTTCGCCGGCTCGGCGTGGCTCTGCCCGGACTCAGTCGCAAGTCGACGCAAAAACGCCCGTATCCGCCGGGACAGGGGGCGCAAACTCGCCGCCAGAAATTCAGCGAATTCAAAAAGAAATTATACGAAAAGCAAAAACTCCGTTACAACTACGGAATCGGCGAACGCCAGCTGCGGAAGCTGCTTGTGATGGCGAAGAACTCTCGCGAACCTACAGGCGAAGTTCTGCTGCGCCTGCTGGAACAGCGCCTCGACAACGTGGTCTTTCGCCTGGGCATCGCCCCGACCATTCCCGCCGCCCGTCAGCTTGTCGCTCACGGTCATATCGAAGTCAACGGCGCAAAAGTCGACATCGCCAGCTATCGCTGCCAGATCGGCGACGAGATTGCCGTTCGCGAAAAAAGCAAGAAGCTCGATCGCATCACTGCGTCAGTCGAAGCGCCGGCTCTGCGTCTGCCTTCTTATCTGACGATGGACAACGGCGAGCTGAAAGGCGCAGTCGCGACTCTGCCGATTCGCGACGATATCCCGATCCAGGTCGACGAGCAGCTCGTTGTAGAATACTACGCACAGCGACTCTGATCGATAAACAGTGCAAAGCCGCCGCGGTCGCAGTATCCAGCGGCCTGGCCGCTTCTCTCGCAAAAAACCGGCGCTGCCTTTCAAGGCGACGCCGGTTTTTTTATGCCCGTCCGAAAGAGAATCAAACGATGCTGGGTGCCTGCGTGCGCGGCCAGGTCGGCCAGCGTTCGAATCGGCTTAGAAGAAGGGCAGAATGAACTGCAGGGTCTCGGCGATTTGCTGGGGGCGATCGCCGTGTTTGAAAACGTGGCGCACGCGTCCCTCCGCATCGATCAGATACAGCCCTGTCGAGTGGTCGACCGTATAAGATTCCGCGCCGGGATTATCAGGATTCGCGGGATCGGTTGTTTCCAGGCTCTGGCGTTCGTAGTGGGCGCCGTAGCGTGCGGCCACATCCGCGATTTCGGCGGGCGTTCCGGTCAGGGCGATCGCGTCGATTTTGAAATAGTCCACGTAGCTCTTGAGTTTGGCGGGCGTATCTCGCGCCGGGTCCACAGAGACGAGCACGGTCTGCAGATGCCTGGAACGATTGCCCAGAATTCGATAGACCTTTTGTAGTTTCGAAAGCGTGGCGGGACAGAAGTCCGGACAGTGAGTGAAGCCGAAGTACAGTAAAACGATCTTGTTTTCTTTTAACAGCGACTGCAGCGTGAAGGGCCGGCCGTCCTGATCCGTGAGCGCAATGCGCGTATCGACCTCGAAATCCCGCAGTTGTTCGCTGCCGTCTTCGCACCCGGCGGCAAACAACAGGAGAAATAGCGCCGTGGCGAGGAGGGTGCGCTTTCCGCCCGCGATCGTTTGCACATGCGGATGCGGATGCGGATGCGGATGCGCGCGCCGGGTCGGACGGCGGCCCGGCCATCGCTCTGCGGGATGCGGATCTTCGTTCGAATTTTGCATTGCTTTGGTCTTCCTCATGAATCGGACCGCTTATTCGCCTTCGAAAACCCGCGCCGCGATCGAGCGCGTGCCGGCTGCTGCGAAATCGCATTCCAGCTGAATCGTCTGGCCGGCGCGGGGTTCTACGTTCAGATTTATGAGCATGAGGTGGGCCCCGCCCGGCCGCAGCGCCGCGCCCGCGCCCGCCGGTATCTTCAGTCCGTCTTGCATGGGTCGCATGCGCATCACTCCCTCAGCGTCGACCAGGGTTTCGTGAATTTCTACTTTGCCGGCTCCGGTGTAGCGGCAGGCAGTCAGGCGATCGTCCTGATCCGTGCGATTGGCGATTTGCATATAGGCCGCGCTGATGCGCACGCCGGGCGGCACGGAGCGGACCCGCGCGTCCAGCACGCTCAGTTTCCCCGCCGGGGCGGCGCTCAAATCGACGGACTCCGTTTCCGGGGCAGCGCCCCGGTCGTGGTGTCCGCCGTGATGTTTGTGGGAGTGAGCCGAGTGATCCGTGTGAGCCGGTGAGGAATCGCCGCAGGTCGTGGAGACCGAACAAGCCGCCAGCAGAATTAGACTCGCGCCGACTCGCGTGAGTGCGGAAGCCGCGGTCTTGATTGAAGGGGCCGGGTATGCCGGCCGCTTTGACTGAACAGGATTCGGAGAAACAAACATCTCCGGAAATGCTTTGCCGCCGGCCGCCGGGGTCAACCCGCTTTCCGGGAGGCGGTCCTGATCTTTGATCTTCGCGGGCCCGGGCGATGCACAGTCGAGGGGTGCGATTTTAGTATTCGGTCTTAATAGTCGACCGGATCCGGACTGCTGTCCGTCGCCAGATTCGTCATACGATGGCAGGTCTTGCAGTAGTTCAGACGATTGTCCTTGAGGATCTGAGACTGGAAGCTGCGGTCGGCTTTGAGGCCGCGAAAATAATCCGTGAAGTCTTTGGCCAGCTTATCGCCGTCCTGGCCGTAGCTGTACGACGCGCCGGTTTTGACAGCGTCGCTGCGTGGCCGGGTGTTCGCGGCGTCGCCGGTTTGGGACTGCATGTCCACGACGCCTTCGCATACGCAGGAGAGAGCGCCCTGGTCGGTTTCAGCCAGGGAAAACTTCGTGCCGCGTACAGAAGCGATGGCCGTCGGCGTCGAAACGCGAAAGCCGCGGGGCTGCTGCTTGCCGTTGACTTTGAACCAGGCGAAACCTTTCTGTAAGTGCACGCGGGATTCACGGCTGCGATCCAGCAGGTTGTCGATGCGGGTTTGCGTACGAGCGGCGAGCCGGATTTGCGTGCCGCGCAACTGGATGATCATGCGCGATCCTGGACCGGTTTCAATCAGGTCGCCGTTGCGAATGGTCTGACCGATTTTCGCGGGCTGCCATTTGGCGCTCTGGCCCGCGGCGGGCGCGCTCTTTACGCGAGCTTTCCCGAGCAGACGGACAATCCGTGCACCGGGCGTCTGAGCGAAGACCGGCCGCGATTCGCGCAATCCAAAATAGCCGGCCGTGCAGAGTCCCAGAGAGACAAGGCACAGGCCGGCGAAAAGGATCGGTCTTTGATAGTAGGATCGTTTAGACAAAGGAAAGCATTCCAATCATCGTATTCGATGTTTTCGTTTTTGGTCCGCGCTCAATATTCCGACGGATCCGGCGTATTGTCGGAAGCCAGGTCGGTCATCTTGTGGCAGGAACCACAGTAGCTCAGGCGTTCGTCGGCGTCGATGAGCTTCTGGAAGCTCCGGTCGACCTTCAGGCCGCGAAAGTACTTCGCGAAGTCTTTGTTCTGGCGCGCGCCGTCTTTCGAAAACGAGTGGGAATCGCCCTGAACCGCGCGTTCCACGTCGTCGCCTTCGCCTTTCGCCGAAGTATCGACCTTGCCTTCGCAGACGCAGGAGAGGGCGCCGTCGTCATCTTCTACGACGGAAAACTTCGTGCCGCGAACCGAAGCGATAGCGGTCGGGGTGGTGACTTTGAAATTTACCGGGCCCTTGACTTTGCCTTTTTTGACGTTGAACCAGCTGTAGCCTTCCGACACGTGAATCTTCGTGGGCTTCGATGCGTCGAGCAGAGCGTCGACGCGGGTTTTCGTCTTCGGTCCGAGGCGCATTTCGATGGTTTTATAGCGTAAGATCATTTGTGAATTGGGGCCGGTTTCCAGATGGTCGCCGTCTTTGACGATGGAACCGACGCGCAGGGGGCGCCATTTGTTTGCGTCTTCGCTTTTCACGCGGGCTTTGCCGAGCAGGCGCACGACGCGGGCCACGTTTCTGTCGGCCTGGATCGCTTCGTTGGCGGTCAGATAGATCCCGCCCAGAAGCACCAGGGACAGGCTGCAAATACCGGCGAATCGCATCTGGCGCGAGCGGCTGCGATTGGATAGTTTTTCGAAACTCATTGGGCTTAACTCCTGAGGCGACTATACCCGGATTGTCAGAATCCTGCAAGCAAGAGCGAACCACCGGAGCCTTTTGGGAACCAACGGTATCTCAAGGGGAACGAGCGGTACGAACCCCGGGCGGCCGAAAAACATCCCGGGGACGTCGGCCCCGATTCTACTGTTTGGCTCCCAGGACCTTTGGTCCTGCTGTTCCGTAGGCTTCGCAGAATCTTCGATTCTACTGTGCTACTTAATATTCAGCTTCTGTTTCAGGGAGTCGGCGAACTGGCGGCCGACGGGCAGGGTGGTCTCGTCCTCGTCTTTCAGAAAGGCCTCGTAGCGGCCCCCGATCAGATGCTGGATATGCGAAATAAAGCTCAGATTTACGATGTGCTGCTTGTGGATGCGCTGAAAGAGCTCGGGCGGCAGGCTCTCTTCGAATTCTTTGAGCAGCCGGGCGGATTCGTGATCTTTGCGCAAAGTGTGCAGAATCGTATGTTTGCGGTTCGACGAAAGATATACGATCTCCTGGTACGGCAGCAGATAGTGGTTCTCGCCCTCTTTGATCGACAGGCCCAGGCGCGACGGCCGAAAAAACTGGCGATGGTCCCGCAGCTCCAGGACCCGGTCGACGGCCTGGTTGAATCTTTCGATGGCGATCGGCTTTAGCACGTAGTCCACGGCGCCGACCTCGAAGGCGCGGATGGCGTGACTGTCGTGGGCGGTAGTGAAGACCACGTGGTGCACCCGGGAAACCTGGTCGAGTATTTCGATGCCGTTGCAGTCCGGCAACTGAATGTCCAGAAACAGTAGATCGACGTTGCGATCTTTCAGTTTCTCGATCGCTTCCTGGCCGTCCCGGGCCATGCCGTCCAGGCGCAGCTCGGGTCTGGTCAGCACGTAGTCGACCATCAGCTCCCGGGCCGGCAGCTCGTCTTCGACGATAAATGTAGAAAGCGATTCTTCGTTCACGATGGTCTCGGGAGCGCGTGCCTGCTTTGAGACCCCGGGCCATTGATCTTAACGGCCGGGATCCCGCGCGCGTTGATTTGAAACGCACGGCGCAGAGTCAAAGCCTGGAGTGAAGCGCCTGGGAGTCAAAACTTAAATGAAACTCGGTGCAGCCGTTCGGCCAATCCGGCAGTTCGTCCGGAGCGCGGCGGCGAATGATCAGGTCCGAGCGTCGCGGATAATAGTATTGAATGCGTTCTTTAATATGGGGCAGCGTGCCTTCGCCGCGCAGAAGCGCCGTCGGGTCGCGGTTTTCTGGCCAGTCTTCGCCTGGACCGTTGTCGCGGACGATCACGTGAACCCAATCGCCGTCGCGTCGCGCTGAAACTTCGATCAGTCCGTTTTCGCGCAGGCGTCGCACGCCGTGAATAAAAGCGTTTTCGACCAGCGGCTGAATGCTCAGGGGCGGCACGCGCACGCCCGCGTACTTTTTCGCCAGGCCTGCGCCCGCGTCAGTTTCGCTTTCGTCGGTAGTTTTGTTTTCGACTCCGGAGTCCAGGCGCAGAGTCAAACGATCGGAAAAGCGCAGATGTTCCAGTTCGATATAGCTGCGCGTGAATTCCCATTCTTCGGCGAAGTCGATTAAGGTGTTCTCCGCGGTTTCGAGTATAAAACGATAGTTCGCCGCCAGCATCATCAGAGCCTGATCGGCTTTAGCCACGTCCCGGCGCAGGGTCGAGTGAATCGTGTTGAGCGTATTAAACAAAAAGTGCGGCCGCATGCGATACTGCAAACTCTTGAGGCGCGCTTCCTGAAGGGCGGTTTCCAGCTGCAGCTTGCGCTGATTCATCTGGCGCACCCAGCGATCGATCGCGGTGATTATAATCGCCACGAGAATCGAACCATAGATGACGCTGAAGAACTGCTGTTCGCCGTGGGCCAGCGGATCGAAGTCCAATAAGCTGCGACTGAGCAGCGCTCCCAGGTAAACGCCGATCAGTCCCGCGAACATGGCGAGCGCCAGCACGAGAAAAAAGGCCGACACGGGGCGGCCCTGCCGTCGCCCGCTTTCGTACAGGCGAATGCCGAGAGTATAGATGGCGACTTCGATCAGCGTGCAAATGGTATGGGTGTTCAGCTGCGCCGTAAGAAAGACCCGGGGCAGAGGCTCCGGACTATAAAACGAAATCAGCAGGGCGTTCATGATGCCCAGGGTCGTATTGACGACCAGCCACCCGAGAATTTTTACGAAGACGGACACGCAGGTACTCGATCCTGGCCCAGAAAGGCGCCGGTCTTCAAATTCAGACGCACTCGCCAGCGCTTGCCGTCCGCCGGGGGCTTTTCGTACACTCCATAGAGAATGTGCAGGGCGTCGCCTTTGCGAAAGCCGAAATTTCCGGCGGCCGGATCGGCGTTTTCTTCCAGCCAGGGCAGGGCCCCCGCGCTGTTGATGCCCGGACTCAGGTCGGAAATCCGCACGTGGCGCACGGACCTGCGACCCGCGAAATCCATCCAGATCACTTCATGACCGGAAGCCGATACGAATGCCCAGAGCCCAGGAGCCACGCGGATTTCGCTGCCTTCATAGACGTTCAGGCCGTAGTCCTGCGGATCGCCGGGTTTCGCCTGGACCGCGAAGGGGCCGCGGCTTGTTTTGCTTTTCGACTGCAGCGGATAGAGCGCTCCCGAACAGCCGGGACCCGCACCGACGCAATCGCGCACGTACAGGTGATCGTCGAGCAGGGCGAACAGCGACGCCGATCGGGACTGCAATTCAATCTCGTACTGCCGCCGGCGTTGGCCGTCGGGCAGGCTGTAGCCGACAGCGCGCACTTCCGAAGATCGCGGCTGCGGATGCAGCGCGACCGCGACGCTCAGGCGATCGTCGACTAAGGCCTTGAATCGATCCGGATCGCTTTCGGGGGAGTACTCCGGTTCGGGGCTCAGATCAAAGATCTCACAGTCGCCGCTGCCCGGGGCGGTCGGGCAGGCGATGACTCCCGGCGCTTCCAGCTGAGCGCGATAGCTGCCGGCCACGCGGATGCCTTCCTGGACCGGACGACGGGGCGGCGTTTCGCAGGCCGATGCGCTTTCCTGCGGGGCGCTGCGGTCCGGGCTCGCCTGGATTTTTGGACTGCAGCCGATCGTAGCCGCGCTCGCCGCCAGGCACACCAGAGTCATCAGGGGCAGTCGCAGGCGGAGGCGCGAGACGCAGCGGGAGTGGGGTTTGTTCGTGGCGGTGTTCATGAGGCGCTCCTGCCGTCGGCGGCTCGCAGTCCGATCTCTTCGCGAATTGTCGCGGCGATGTATTCGAGATCCGCGGTCGACGCTCCCTTTGCGCCGGGCGGCTGGAAGGCGTTGATTTCCCAGAGGGAGAGGCGGCGTTCGTCGTCGGGACCGGTGCGAATCCCTTTCGCGTACGGTCCGACGTTGGCGAGAAACTGTGAGACCGTTGGCAGTTCGAAATCCGCTCCCACGCACAGGGCCAACCAGAAGTGTCCCTCTTCCGAGAGGTTGATTTGCACGGCTTCGATTTGCGTCGCGGGAATTTCGATCTCCTGATTAAAGGCGCTGACGCCCGGCACCGGAAATTCGATCCGGACCAGCAGCCGGCTGCGATTTAGAACCACGGCGAAGCGGCGCAGCTGCATGAGCACGACCAGCGCTATTACGGAATAGAACATAATTACGAAGAGCCCCGCGAAGATCTGAAAAAAGATCACGTCGGCCTGCATGAAGATAAACATCGGCACGGCCAGAAACAGAGCCAGCACGAGCACATTGATAATTTTCGCGCCGGTCGTCATCTGCGTCGTATTCAGCCGAAATTCGCGGCCTTCCGGCGTCGCGCTTTCGCGCACGCTGGACGATGCCGTCGCCGTCGCGGCAAAGCCGCGGCCTGCACTTTCGCCGGCCGCATAATTCCGCGTCGCCGGAATCGTCAGTTCTAATTCGGCCTGAGACGTAACGCCGAGCCCGGTGAACTCCGCCAGCTGCCGCGCGAGTTCGGCGATGGCGGTCGCGTCGCCGCCGCTTTCCAGATCCAGTTCCGAACCATCTTTTAAGACCAGGGCCAGAATATAGATTTTATAGCGCGTCGTGGAGTCGGAGCCGGAGCTGCTGCGATAGGTGCGATACATGTGCAGGCGATCGAAGCGATCGTACGAAACGACGAAGGGTTCTTGCTTCGTCAGCGCGGCCTGTAAGTGAAATTCTTCCGTCCGGCGATCGAAGAATATGGTCACGCGATAGTCCCGCTTCCAGTGGGCGATCGCCGAGTAGATTCCGACCGCCCCGATGATCCCGGCGAACAGACCCATCCCCCGGAGGCCCCAGTCTTCGGCCCCCAGCACCAGGCCGATCCCCACCAGCAGAAAGAAACCCGTGATCAGGCCCATGAAAACCAGCAGGCATCCGGTGCCGGTCGATCGGCCTGTTGTCCGGTATCCGAAGCGATCCGGCTCATCCGCGAGCTTTTCCCAGGTCATCATGATCGATGCATACGATGACGTATGGAACCGGTCAAGTGATTCTGTCGCATTGCGCGCCTGCGAACTTGAAAAACTAATCAATCTTTTACAATTTTTACGGAGAGAATTAAAAAAACGTCAGCGAAAATAGATGACTGGAATCTTATTGGAGTCTGTTGTATAGAGCACTGGCAAAGCCGATAATTAAGATACTTTTCGATGGGGTCGTATCGCAACAAATATCGATCTGCGCGGGGGGCTGTGCAGCGCATTCTCGTGGTCTGCCGGCGCGGGTTCCGGCAGGCTCTGGTTTCGCGGGTCTGCGCGGCCGCACTGCTGTGCAGCGCGACCTTCGGTGGGAGCGCCTGCGCTCAGTACTCTTCGGAGCCGCAGCTGCTCGCGCCTCTGGTGCTCGGCGCTCTGGGCGGTTCGTTTGCGACGGCGAGCAGCGGCGTGTCGATCTCTTTCGATACGGCGCTTTTGACTTCCGAGAGCGGGACCTCCGCTTCGATGACGGTGGTTCTGACGCGCGAGCCCACGGCCGACGTCTTCGTAAATCCCGTTTCCGCCGACCCGGGCGAGGGCACGCTCTCGGTCGGGAGTTTGGTCTTCACTCGCTTCGATTGGTTTTTGCCTCAGACTTTGACTGTCACCGGCGTAGACGACGGCGTAACTGACGGCAACCAGTCGTACGTGATCGATTTTGGATCGGCTGTGAGCGCGGACGGCACGTACTCCGGCTTGCCCGTTGGAACCGTATCGGTGATTAACACCGACAATGAAGGCGCGCGGGTCACTCTTGCGCCGACCGCGGGACTGAGCGTTTCGGAGAATCTGACGACCGCCGACTTTTTCGTCGTGCTGAATACGATGCCGGCTTCCAACGTCATCGTCGATATCGTTTCCGGCGACGCGGGCGAGGGCTCGGTCGCCCCGGCCAGTCTGACGTTTAGCAGCGCCAACTGGAACGTGCCCCAACGCGTCACCGTGACGGGCGTCGACGACGGCTTAAATGACGGCACGCAGAACTTTACGATTTCCGCGAGCGTGAACGTCGGGACGGTCGCGCCGGCTTACGCGGGCCTGCCGATCACCGACACGGTCGCCGTTTCCAATAGCGACAACGATACGCCGGGCATTACCGTAACGCCGGCCGCCACTCCCATGCTGACGACCGAAGCGGCAGTAACTTCCAGTTATACGGTCGTGTTGGATTCGGAACCGACCGCGAATGTTTCGATCAGTATGATCAGCTCGGATACGACCGAAGGCACGATCGCGCCGGCGGCTCTGACATTTACGGCGGGCGTGTGTCCCGGCCCCGGCAACTGGTGCACGCCGCAAACGGTGACGGTCACCGGCGTCAATGACGACCTGGCCGATACCGATCAGAGCTATACGATTTCGTTCGCCGCGGCTACCAGCGTAGACACCGACTACGCCGGCCTGACGCCGGCCACTCTGACCGCGCTCAATTCCGATAACGATACGCCGGGCGTTACAGTCACGCCGACCACGGGGCTGATTACGACTGAGAACGCGACGACCGCGACCTTTACGGTCGTTTTGACTTCGCAGCCGACCGGCAACGTCGTCATCCCGCTTTCGAGCGATACGACCGCCGAAGCCACTGTGTCCCCGGCCAGTCTGACTTTTACGGCGGGCGTATGTCCCGGTCCCGGCAACTGGTGCACGCCGCAGACGGTGACCGTGACCGGCGTCGACGATGTGGTTCCCGTCGCCGACGGCAGCGTGGCCTATAATATCATCACGGGAGCGGCGACCAGCACCGACCCGGACTACAACAATCGCAATCCGGACGATGTCGCCGGCACGAATGCAAACAACGATCTCGTCGGCATTATCTCGACGCCGGTCACGGGGCTGATAACGAGCGAAGGCCCGGGCACTACGACCTTTACCGTCCAGTTGAATACGCAGCCGGCGGCGAATGTGCGCGTCGGCAAAACGACCGCGCCCACGAATCTAATCCGCAGTCTGGATACGAGCGAGGGCACCGTTTCGCCGTCCTTTCTCGATTTTACGCCGGCCAACTGGAACGTGCCGCAAACCGTGACGATCACGGGCGTGCCCGACGCTCTGAGCGACGGGGGCGTTATATACCAGATCGATCTGGGCGAAGGCGTGAGCGCCGATCCGCTGTACGACGGGCTGGCCCCGACCGACAATAACGGCGCGACCGTCGGCGATTTGAACGTGCGCAACTGCGATACGAACGCCGAACGCATTGCCGGCTGCGTGACGCCGGAATTCGTGAGCAGCACGACCACCGAGGCGGGCGCTTCGGTGCAATTCTTTATGATTCTCAGCCAGGCGCCCACGGCGAACGTCAGCTTTAATATTGTTTCGCCGGATCTTACGGAGATTACAGTATCGCCGGGCAGTCTGACCTTCACCAGCGCGAACTGGAACGTGCCCCAGGTCGTCACCGTGACCGGCGTGGACGATCCGGAAGACGACGGTAATACGGCGACGATGCTGCAAATTCAGCCGGCGACCAGCGCCGATCCCTTTTACAACGGCTTTGATTCTACAGATCCCACGATCACCAACACCGACAACGACACGGCCGGGATTCTGCTTACGCCGACGACGGCGACCGTGACCGAAAACGGCGGCACCGCGAATTTCAGCATTCGTTTGAATTCCCGGCCGACCGCGAGCGTCACCGTGCCGCTCCAGAGCAGCGATACGACCGAAGGCACGCTGTCGACGCCTTCGGTGACCTTTACCAATACCGGCGGGGTCTGCACCGGCGGCGGCAACTGGTGCACGGCGCAGACTGTGACCGTCACGGGTGTGGACGACACGCTGGTCGATGGCAATACCGCCTTTTCAATCCAGACGGGGCCAGGTACGGCGACCAGCGGCGACGCGAATTACAACGGGCTCTCTTCGCCCACCCGGACGATCACGAATACCGACAACGATCGCTATCTGTTCGTAACGGCGGCCACTCACAGCGGCGACTTCGATAACGACGCGGCTCTGGCCGGCGGAGTCAACGCCGCCGTGAACGCCGATGGCAGTCCCATCGCCGAGATGGATAATTTCTGCGCCGTGGACGCGAACGTGCCGGTCGCGGGAACCTACAAAGCTGTAGTCGCGGATGGGACCCATCGCCGTGCTTCTTTGACGGCGAACGCCGGGGATTCTCAGATCGACTGGGTGCTGGCGGCGAATACGGACTATCGCCGGGCGGATACAACCGGCATCGTTCGCACGGACGCCAATTCGATCTTTGTATTCGGGGCCTTCACCAATTCGGTTACGGTCGCGGTCGGCAAGTACTGGACCGGCCTGAGCGGCGACTGGACCACGGCCGCCAACGACTGCACGAATTTCGCGGGCACCGCCGGCACGGGCCAGGAAGGGGACGCGAACGCGACTGGAACGACAGCGCTGGACGTCGGCGCGGTGGCCTGCACGACAGCGCTGCCTCTCGTTTGTGCGCAGCAATAGCCGCGCCCAACCGAGCTGGTGCTCCTCTGCGCACAGCAGTAGACTTGCTGCGCTTCGCGGAGCTGGTGCTCGTTTGTGCGCAGCAATAACTTCTCTGCGCGAAGTTGGTACTGCGCCCAACCGAGCTGGTGCTTCTCTGCGCGAATCCTGGACGTTGACTCTGACCTGATTCCCAACAGTTTCATTCAAGCCGCACCGAAACAGGGCGGGATTAAGCTTAAGCCAGACGGACCTTTGCGAAATGCCGCGGATCGTTGCGTCGATTTGAACGTACCTGTTCGCGGCGTGAAACCGTCGACGAGGCTTGCGTTAAGTATCTCTATCGACTGCGCGGTGATTTCGCCGAGCCCACAAACTTTCCCGTGAATATGAACTGTTTCGCGGCTTTCCTGCGCGATTTTTTTCTAACGACGTTATCAAACACTGTAAGGCACGCATCGTGCAAAATCCTCTCACATAAGCGGATCTGTCAGTGACTGACGCCTTGCCAGAATACTGACAGATTCATTCAAAGATATATCAGGAGAGGTTTCATGTTTCGAAATGCATCACATACAAAGCGTCGCTATCTGCAAATCGCCGTCGTCATAGTCACGGCTGTAACGGCGCTGGTTTTCTTCCGGTCGCCGCCCAAACCGCCGGAATCTTCGGTGGACCGGCTGCAGCGCAGCTGGGAGAGCCGGGCCCTGGGTCTGGAACGCAAGCTGCAAAACGATACGCCGCTGAAAGACGCGACCTTCGTGCACACTCACAACAGCTATAACAGCTCGAAATATCGGACGGCCTTCAGCTATCTGGATCCGAATCAAAGCGAGACGATCAAAGACCAGCTGCGCATGGGCGTGCGGGCGATCGAACTCGACGTGCACTGGTACTTCAGCATGGAAGGCTGGCCCTGGAACTGGGGCAAACGTCCGCTGCTGTGCCACGGCCAGAGCAATCACCTGGGCTGCAGCTCCTACGACCGCCATTTAAGCAAAGGCGTGGACGAAGTTAACAGCTGGATTCGCGCGAACCGCCACGAAGTGATCATCGTGTATATCGAAACGCATCTCGACGGTCGCTATAATGACGCGCTCAACGTTTTCAAAAGCCGCGTCGGCGATCTGGTATACACGCCGAATATGGCGCGCCCCGGTACGACCTGCGAAGACGTGCCGATGAACGTTACGAAGCAGCAGATTCTGAACGCCGGCAAGAATATCATTCTGTGGTCGAGCGGCTGCCCGGGCGGCGAGTGGGGTCGCTGGGTCTTTCGCAAGAACAACAACGTGCCCGAATCCAACGTCGAGCGTTTCAGCAACTACGGCGCCTGCGGCAACTTCGATCGCAACACCTACAATACCAAAATGGTGCGCTACTACGAAGACCGTACAAATCTGAGCAACTGGTTCGGCGACGGCTCCGGCAAAGTAAACGCGCAGACGATGGCCGAGATGATGAAGTGCGGCGTGAACCTGCCCGGCGCGGATAAGCTGACGGCGACGGACGGCCGCGTTAAGGCGGCGGTGTGGAGCTGGCATCAGAACGAACCCAACGACTGGGGCGGCAACGAAGACTGCGCGCATCAGTGGGGCAACGGTCGCTGGAACGATAATAACTGTAACGTCAGCTATCGCTACGCCTGCAAAGACGGCTCCGGCAACTGGTACGTAACGAACGCGTCGGGCCCCTGGCAGAACGGCTTTCACTACTGTAGCTCAGAAACCGGCGGACGCTACGCTTACGCGGTTCCGGTGAACGGCTACGAAAACCAGCTGCTGATCGAAGCGAAGCGTTCGAAAGGCGTGAACGACGCCTGGCTGAAGTATTCGGATCGCGGTCGCGAAGGGAGCTGGACTCCCTGAGTTTGCGATACCTTTTGATCGAAATCAACGCTGCGCCGGCACGACTCAGCTGAACGCAGTGCGGCGTTGATATTTTAGAATACTCTTCGGCTTTCGCGCCGTCCGCATCGGGCGCGAGAGCCGATTGATTTTGCATTCATTTTTTTATTACGGAATATTATTATGAAGACTGCGCGCATTCTGGTTATCTCGGGCGCTATCGTTACGGCGCTTGCAGTGGGCCTGTTCGCCCTCTTAAACATTGCCGACACACAGCCGCCGATGAGCTTTGAAGAATTCGCGGCGGATTCCGGCTCCGTCGATCTGGCCGGCGAAGGCCGTCCGGGTCTCTATGTGACCGACCTGATCGAACCCGGACGCGGCGATCACATTCTCGAAGATGTGCGCGCCGGTCGGATCAATTTGCTTTCGGAGCTGCGTCGCCTGCGATCCTACTGCGACGAGGATGCACCGGCTGGCGAATGCGATGCCCTCGTCATCGATTTTTTGAACCGTCTTCCGGAACCCGACGGCGGCAAGCTGGTTGAGTTGTTCGAAAACTATCGCTCTTACGAAAGCCAGCGGGCTACGGGGCGGCTCGCCGGAGAAGCGGCCGGTCTGAATACCGCGGAGCGCTACGCTCGCATACGCGAGCTGCGGCGTAAGATCTTTGGCGAAGAAGACGCGGCCCTGGTGTTCGGTCTCGAAGAAGCGCATCTGGATTTTCAGGCGGTCGTGCGACGCTTCGCCGGGGATGCAAAGGAGCTGGCGGGACTTTCGGCGACCGAGCGCATGGCGGAATTCGAAGCGGCCAGGGCCGAAGTCTTCGGACCGTACTATGCGACTTTGCGCGAGCGTGAACCCGCGGATACGCGCCTGGGGATCGAGATGCTGGTGCGCCAGAACGAGCTGGAGCAAATGCCCGACGGCGAACGCCGGGACGCGCTGCACGCTCTGCGAACGCGTCATCTTGGTGCGGAACGGGCGGACGCGATTCTGGCGCAAGAGGAGGCCGCTCTGGCGGAAGCCGCCCGGAACAACGCGCGATTAGAAGGCTTCTTACAGGCCGAACAGGAATTTCTGACGGCCAATCCTGATTTGCCGGTGGCGGAACGTCTGGCGAAAATCGAGGAGCTGCGCACGCAGTACTACGCAGACGACTGACAGAAGCGAAAATTAAATACTTTCAATCTTTCGCGCGACCCTGAATCATCGTTTCAGGCCGCACGAAAGCATGGAGCCACTCGATCTAAGAAAAGCGATGCAGAAGCTGGGGATCTTTCCCCTGGTCGTCGGAGCGGATTTTCGCATCCGGGCGGTGTCCGCCCGCCTGCTCAAAATACTGGGCTATGAGCCCGGGGACGTGCGCGGTCGCAGCGTTGTGCGATTGCTGGGAATCGAGTTCTTCCAGGAGCTCTTCGTCCGTGGCGGCCCGCTCTGGGAGCGTCCCTTTCAAAATTATCGTGCGTATCTGCGAACGGCCGGCGGCGAACAGTATTTGTTTCAACTCAGCGGTTATCGCGAAACGGATTCCCGCGGCGCATTTTTTTATACGCTTTTCTTGCAGGACATTCATCGCGAAGGCCAGCGCTACCGGCTGGCGACGGGCGAATTCGAAGACAGCATTCGCGCGAGTCGCATGCTGCGGCCGTACATTTCGCGCCAGCTCAGCAGCCGCGCAAAGAGCGCCGTGCAGGCCGGCTACGATAAGATCCCCAACGAGAAGCGCGAGTTTACGTTTCTATTCGCGGACCTGGTCAGCTATACGGCTCTCGCCGAGCAGAGCTCCCCGGACGAAATTCTGGAAATGTTGAATGTATCGATCGGAGCGACGTCCTCGACCATTCTGCACAGCGGCGGCTTCGTCGATAAGATCATGGGCGATTCGATCTTCGCTGTATTCGAAAAGCCGTTGAATGCGATCATCGCTTCGATTGAAATTCAAAAGCAGTTTAATATTCTCAATCTGTTTCGACTCAAATCGGACCAGCCCGAAGTCAGTCTGCGGATCGGCGTGCACACCGGCGAATGCATTCTGGGCAGCATCGGTTCCGACGATTTTTTACAGCTGACCTTTATCGGGGACGCGGTGAACACCGCCTCGCGCCTGGAACGCGCCGCCGAACCCGGCTCGATTTTGCTCAGCGAAGCGACCGTCGATCTGGTGCGCGAAAATGTGCACGTAATTAAAAGCGTCGAGCTGAATCTGAAGGGCAAAGCGCTGCCGCTCGCCGCGCACTACGTAAACAGTGTGAGCTTTGCAGGGCCCCGGGGGCCGATCACCCTGGGCCTCGACGATCATATTTTCTGAGCCGGATGCTTTGCGCCGGCCTTCGGTTCGCTTCAGTCAGTCAGCGACGCAGCGCAGCAGATAGTTGTCGAGCTTCGATTGGAAAAAGATGCTCTGATCGGTGAAGTCGATCGCGGCGGCGTTGGTGCTTCCGAGGGCGGTGGCGGTCCAGTAGCTTTCGCTGATGTGCCCGTTCGTATTTGGAAAGAGGGCGGATTCCGTGGCGTACACGGCGAAGATCAGGGTGGCCAGCTCGGGATAGGTCGGCACGCGCCAGTCGCTGCGCCCGCCCAGACTCAAATTATCGCAGCTTTGATAGACGGTGCTCGTTCCGCCGCCGTCGAGAATGCCCGGGGACGCACCGCCGTTGCAGCTGTCGTCGGCGCTCGCGCAATACTGAGTCGTGGCCGCCGCTCCGGCGCAGCCGTCGCCCGCGCCTCCGCCGCCGTACAGGTTCGCGCCCGCGGCGCTCGACTGCGGGCATTTGGCCCACACTAAGTTTTGCAGAGTGTCTGTTACGGTGCCGTCGCCCCGGTCGAGAGCCCGGGCGCTCTGGGCGCCGCTCGTCGCATTCGTGGAAACTGCGCCGAGCAGTCCCGTCAGGAAGGGACCGGCTTCGTCGTCCGGGCCGGGATCCAGGGGCACGCAGCGCTGGGAGAGCGCCAGGCAGATCGCCAGAGCCAGCAGCGGCAGCAGACGGATCCATGCAGGCAGGCGACCCGATGCCGGGACGCGCCTGCAAGGGAAGCGCTCCGCTCTGGATTTCAATCGTTGGAATGCATCGTTCATTAGAATCACTCAATTGCAAAGCTGTACTGTAAAAAGACTCCGGCGTCGTTCATAAGCGCCCGGGACGGATCGCCTCGCCCCGCGGTCGCCGTAAGAGATCGGCCGGGTTGGCGACGCCCGGGAGCGCCGCCGAAAGACAGCGCGAAGCCCGTCGCGGCCCGCGCGCCGCCGGCTCCGGAAGGCTCGCCCGCATTCGTGCGCGAAGCAGCCAGGCCGGGAAATACGTCCAGGAAATTCAAAATATAGACTCCCGCGAAAATCAAATTCGCAAGCTGGAGTCGCTCCCGGGCCGCCGCGCGATCGTTGCGAGCGGCGTCGGCGAGAGCGAGCCCCGCGCCGGCGGTCGCAGGCGATCCCAGGCCGGCGCCCGCTCCAAAGAGCAGGCGGGAAAGCTGGAGCTCTTCGTCGCCCGCGGCGCGAAAGTGGGCGAAGCTGTTCTGTAAATGTAGCAGGCTGGCCAGTCCCGCGAATCCAAAGGCCAGGCCGGCGCTGCGACGTTCCTGGTGCAGCTGCCCCCAGCCGGGAAAGATCGCGGAGCGCCAGAGGGCGCCGCTCCCGGTGTCGGTCGGTGCGGCGTCGGCCTGCGCGTCCGGGGATGCGGTCTGTCGGGACGGCGTTTTGGTTTCTGTTGCTTTCGACGCGGGGGGCTTGGACTCGGGAGCCGGCGAGTCGGACGATTTTTCCGCGGGCGCATTTGATTCGGCGGCCTTCGGATCAGGCGTCTGCGAGTCGGCCGCCGGGGAATTCTCCGGTTTCGTCGTCTCCGCAGGCGGGCGGCGGGGTTCCTTCGATTTTTGGGGAGCTTCGCGCACCGGGCCGTAGCGCACCCGGCGAATTTGCTGTTTGGGCACGGACTCGACTTTGTTCGTGCGGGCGTTTCGAATCTGAATCGCCTGGCGGGACTGACCGACGATCGCGCCTTCAATTTCGCGGCCGTTTTTAAGCAGAATCGAATCCGCCGGGACGCCGGTCGCCGCGAGTGTTATCGAAAGAAAAAGCGCCGCGATCAGCGTCGGTCTGCGTCGTTCCATTGACGGGAATCATACACGCTGCCTTGTTTTCGTAAATAGGGCAGAATGCCCTATAACCGGAGAGCGCGGCCGTCAGGAAGGTCGCAGGGGCAGGCGCAGCAGAAAGTGCGTGCCCCGGCCGGGGCGCCGCCACGCGCGAATCCCGGCCTGAGCTTCCGCGGCGCGCGCCGCGAGTCCCGGCAGACCGTTGCCGCCGCTCGCCGAATTTCCGGACGGAGCGGACGGAACGGATTTTTCGAAGTCGTCGGATTCGTCCGGGAATACAGCGGGCGGCGGGCGCCAGGCGAAGCCCTGTCCGTCGTCGATGACGTGCAGCGTCACTGCCCGGCGACCCAGGCGCCACTGGATTTCGATGGCCTTCGGACGGGAGTGACGCAGAGCGTTGGAAATCCATTCCTGAAAGATGCGCACGGTATGCAGCTGGCGTTCGGTATCGGCGAGAACGCGCCAGGCGGCCCGGGAATTTCGCAAAAGGCCGTCGATCGGATCCGGCGAGAGTCGGATCGGCAGATCCTGCAGCCGGCGCAGCACCTGTTGAAATTCCTGCAGCAGAGCTTCCGAGGGCGCTTCGCCTTCGCGCAATAAGAACACTCGATCTCGCAGACGTTCGAAGAGATAGCGCACGCGTTCGGCCGCGTTGTCGCGCAGGCGCTGTTGCCCGGGTGGACTGTCCTGAAAGAATTGCCGGCTTTGCAGGCTCTGCAGGCGCAGATAAATATCGCTCAGTTCGTGGCCGAGGGAATCGTGCAGGTCGCGCGCGATGCGTTCGCGCTCGCCGGCCAGGGCCGCCCGGGCGGCGCTTTCGGCCGCGTCCAGGGCCCGAACCCGGTAGCCGATCGCGACGCTGTACAAAACCAGTTCGACGAAGGTGCCGATCTTGAGGCCATGCAAAAGCAGCGCGTTCGGCGGCGCATACACCGGGCGATGCAGAGCGTAGATGACGAAAGCCATCGCCAGTAGAAAACCAATCCAGGCGGCGCCGTAAATCCAGGCGACGGCGTAGCCTTCCCGGGCTCGCACCGCGGCGCTGAATAATGACAGGGCGATGAACGCCGCGACCAGAAATTGCACGACGAAGGTGCCCTGCAGGACGGACACGAAAGGCAGCGCCGCGATATAGATCGCGCAGACGCCGAATAGAACGAACCAGGCGCGACCCAGGGCGCGTCCTCGTTCGATCGATAGAACCGATAGAGTAAACAGGCCGCCCGAGACGATCATCAGTCCCGTAAAGAGCATCCGCGCCGGATGCTGCCATTCGATCCAGTCCGGCCAGAGATAGTCGTCCGCCGTGCGGTCCATTGCAAGATGGACCAGGCTCAATGAAAGCAGCCAGAACGAATAGTACAGATAGAGCGTGCGTCGGGTATAGGCGAAGACGAAGCCGCAGAAGAGCAGGGCCGCCGCCAGGCTGCCGTAAAAAACGCCGGCGGCGAATTGGTAGCGGCGTTCGCTTTCGACGAAAGCCGCGGGCGTAAACAGATGCACGGGAAAGCGGCGCACGCTGGCCTTTTCCGTGCGCAGCACGATCACCGAGATCGATTTCGCGGGCACGGCGAAGGCGAAGACCGGATTACGATGTGCGACGTACAGCTCTGTACGCGGACGCGGCGCCAGACGTCCGCCCTGCAAGCGGACTGCCGGCGTCGGCGATGAATCGCGCCTGCCGGCTGTGCGCCGATTCGCGGCATCGGCATCGGCATCGTCAGCGGCATCGGCGAAATCGAACCGGGCGAAGTCGACGCGTTCGTACAGACTATCAAGCTCGAGAATCAAATCCCGCGGACGATCGGAGGGATTATGCAATGCGAAGCGAACCCAGTAGTCGGTGGCGACGTAGCCGAAGACCGGCGCATACGACGGTCGCTTTCCAGGGGGCGGCCGAAACTCTCCGCCCACCGGCGCCCGCGCGATTTCCGCCAGGCTCTCGCGTCCGGGGGCGATCGCCAGAAATTCCAGGGCCGGACCCACAGTCCAGGCGCTACGTTCGGCTTCGATTCGCAGGGGCTGCGGCAGCTCCGGCCAGCGCAGGCGCGGCGGGGTCGGACCGACTCTGGATGCGAAGTCGGGACCAGCCGACGAAGGGAGCACCGGCCGCGCGGGATCATCGCGGTGGGGGCTTTCGCCGGCCGGCGAACAGGCGCAGGCGACGAGGACTGCGTAACAGATCGTCAGGCGCAATCCAGTGCGACGAACGGCGGCCCCCGCAGTCGGATACAATCGCCGCGGCTCAATCATGCAGGTATCCGATGCGCTTGCTCTTCAGGATCGCCTGGGAGCGCGAGCTGACCTCCAGCTTGCGATAGATTTTTTCGATGTGGCGGCGGACAGTATGCCCGGAGATATTGAGTTCGTCGGCGATTTCCGAATATTTGAATCCCAGAGCGATGAAATTCACCACTTCGCGTTCGCGCTGGCTGAGAGCCTGAATGCCGGCCTCGCTTTGCCCTGGCGTCTCCGGCGTCTTTGGCGACTCCCGGCGCTGGCCGCCCGGGCTGTCGATCGCGTGGTTTTCCGCGAGCTCAAGAATTCGCGCCGCGACC
Source organism: bacterium (assembly GCA_024742665.1). GTDB lineage: Bacteria > Spirochaetota > Leptospiria > Leptospirales > Leptonemataceae > JANSYA01. Next base: position 271,066 of record JANSYA010000004.1, on the reverse strand, counting down.
CGCCCGGTCAAACCGCCGCCGCCCAGTCGTAGCACGTTCAGCTCCGCGAGCAGCAGCGGGTCGGGCGTGTCTTTGAGCAGATAACCGTTCGCGCCCCGGCGAATCGCTTCGAGAATGGAGCGCTCGTCTTCGAAGACGGTGATGACGACCAGGAGCAAGTCCGGGTCGGACGCCCGCAGTTTTTCAATCAGCTGCGAGCCGTGCATGCCGGGCAGCTGCAAATCGATCAGGATCATAGCCGGGGCCGATTCATCCGGAGGCCTGCCCTCGCCCGCGTCGCCGCTCAGCTCGGCCAGAGCCGACTCCGCGTCGTCGTAGTGTTTCAGAAAACGAAAGCTATCGCTCGACTCGATCAGCCGTCGCAGGCGGCGCGCGCTGGCGGGCCGGTCTTCAACGATTGAAACGAAAAGGGTTTCGCTGTGGTGATTGTCGGGGGCGGCTGGCACGGGTGTTCCGTTCTGAAGAGTTCAGGTCGCCGATTCGCGGCGATACAAATCGCGCAGAATCAAAAGCATCGCGGCGATCAGGCTGAGATAGCAGCCTATTCCCAGGGGCACTACAAAGTAGGCGCTGGTTAAATAAAAGTAGCTCAGCCCCCTGGCGAAGATATAGCCGAGAGGTAATAAAAAGATCGCGTACAATAAAATTCGTTTCGCGCCTTCGCCGAGTCGGACCTGGTATAAAATCGATCCCAGAAATAAGGCCAGCAGGCCGAAGAAAAACAGATCCATGTGTAGATCTTCTAAGATCGCCAGGAATCCGGGTGGGGGGCCAGAGAAGCTCAGCTCTTCATCGTGAGGACCGCCGTACAAATTCGTCTGCACCGCCGCCGGGGTACAGCCGGTCGCGCTGGCTTCTCGCGTTGCGTGAGCCGCGAGAAAAAGGAAAAACAATAGCAGGCTGAGAGTCACCAGAGCGCGCGGCCCCCGGGAGCTGCGCAGGGATCCTGTGATTAAAAATTTCACGCCGGTATCGAGCTATATTTTATCGGCCACCGAAGTGAACGCGGTGCAAGTGCAGCGTCTTTCGCACGGCGGTGCTGACGGCGCGCGTGGTCAGCGTCGCGCCGCTGATCGACGGCAGGTCGCGGCCAGGCCGCAGGTCGTCGCGAGCGCTTTTATTCTGAAAGATATTCAGCCAGCGGTCCGGCGCGAGATATTCCTGCGGCTCGAAAAAAGAAACGATGCGCGCCGTGCGCACGGAGCCGTCCGCGTTCAAAGCCACGAAAACCGTCTCTTCTTTGGTGCGTACAATATGCGTATCGAAGAGGGCGTAACCCTGCACCTGGCCGTTCTTGCGTGCGATATAAAAAGTGTGGAAACGACCGATTCGTTCCAGGTCGGCGAGTTGTCGCAGCTCCGCCTGCTGGGCCTTGCTCAAGTACTTCGCCTTGCGTTCTGTTTCTGCGCCGGGAAAGGCCTGGACGAGAGCGTCGTCCGTCAGGACATAGACTCGCGCTTCGATCTGAACGAGCCCTGCAACCACAAGCAGGGTTGCGCCCGCGCAGAGCAGCTTGATTCTTCTGGAATGGAAGATGCGCCGGATGGTGTGCATAGATCTACAAGCTCGCGAGGCCCTTGCTCGCTGTCAATGAATTGGACGCGCTCTGGCCGTGCTCTTGTTCGAATATTCTTTGCGTTTTTATGATTCAGATTCCTATGCCAAATTTAAGAAATTGCCTAAAAGCCGGTAGGCTTTCTCGCGTGCGCTGCGTTTCCTGGTCGCGACACCGGAGGGCATTATGCGGCAATTGGGTCACCTGGGATTTCGCAGTCGGTTTACGATTAGCTTTTTGCTGATACTGACGATCGTCTTTATCGGCGGGATTTTTTTATTCTATCAGGCCAGCTTGATCACCGGCCTGGTTTCTCACGTACGCGACGCCGCGATGCCGCGGGCGCTGATCGCCGACGACATGGCCCTGCAGGCCGTGCAGGTGCAGCAGTGGCTGACGGACGTTTCCGCCACCGGCAATCCCGACGGCTACGCCGACGCGCGAGAGGCCGCCGATTTCTTTCGCGCGGGATTGCGAAAGCTGCGCTCGTCCTACCGGCTCGAAACATCCGGGGCGGTGCGCGAAATGCGCCGGGGAGAACTGGAGCAGCTGGAGCGCGAGTTCGACAGCTTTTATGCCCTGGGTTTGCGCATGGCCGCGGCGTACCTTGAGCGCGGCCGGGCTGCGGGCAATGTCCTGATGATCGATTTCGACGGGCGGACCGAAGCGCTGACCCAGCAAATGCGGACCATTCGCGAACGAAACGTGCAGATCGTACGCGACGAACTGGAAGGAGCAACGCAGTTCAGCGCATGGGTCCGGATCATCGTCGTGCTCCAGACGCTCCTGACCGTGGCCGCGAGCCTGCTGGTCGGCTTCCTGCTCACGCGCAGCATCATGCGGCCGGTCGACGATATGCAGGCCGGCCTGCGAGGCATTCTGGATCAAAACAATCTTTCGCGCCGAATTGAAAACAGTTCCCGCACCGAGATCGGCAACATTGCGGACTGGCTAAATCTCTTCGTAGAAAACATCGCCTTTTTCGTGATTCAGATTCAGAACTACCTGGTTTTTATTACTCGTGCGAGCACGCAGTTGGATGCGTCCGCTTTACGCGTCGCCGAAATTTCTCAGACCCAGGCGGCGAGTTCCGAAGAAGCTTCCGCGGCTCTGGAAGAGTTGAGCAGTTCCTCCGACGCGATTTCAGAAAGCGTGGCCGGTCAGAGCGGACAAATTCGCAGCATTGACGGCAATATGCGCGAGTTGAACGAAGCGCTGCAGCAGGTGAACATAACGGCGGAAGACATGTATGCTCTGGCCTCGGAGTCCGCGGATCGGGCCCTCGGCGGCCAGGGAACGATGCGAGCCGGAATGGAATCCATGGAACGCATTCGCGGGCAGGCGGCCCGGATCAGCGAAATTGTCGCTATTATCAACGGAATTTCGGACAAGACGAATCTGCTTGCGTTGAACGCTTCGATCGAAGCGGCCCGGGCGGGCGAAGCCGGCCGCGGTTTTGCGGTCGTTGCGAGCGAAATCTCGAATCTGGCGGAGCACACCGCCCAGAGCGTGCGCGAAATCGAAGAGCTGGTCGTGCAGACCGGCCAGGAAGTCGAACGGGGCAGCGAAGAGGTCGGCAAAACCGCCGACGTCCTGCGCAAGATTACGGACGATACGAGCGGCGTGCGCGAGCGCGCGGCCAGCGTGCGGGATTCTTTGAAGGAACAGGGCGAGCGCACGAAAGAAATCGGCGAAAGCATTTCCAGCGTGGCGCGTTCCGCGGGCGAAATCGAAATCGCGGCGATTGAACAAAAAGGGACGGCGCTCGAAACCAGTCGAACGATGATGGAACTCTCTGAACAAACGCAGCGCCTGGCGACGGACTCCACCGGCTTGCGCCGGATCGGCGGCGAAATCGCGACGGTCGCGGTCGCGCTGGAAGAACTCGCCGATCTGTACAGCCTCGACTCGGATCACGCGTCTTTATTTTCGTTCAATCGAGTCATGCGCAGCGGCGATCGGGTGCGGGACGACGAGCACCGTCACTACTTCGCGCTGGCGAATCGACTCTTCGCCTGCATTCGTGACGACTCGGCCGAGCGCGGCGAAGAGCTGAGCGCGATCGTTCACGAATTGGAAAGCTATTTCGCCGCGCATCTACCGGCGGAAGAGGCGGCCATGCGCAAGGCAGAATATCCGGATTTCGCCGCTCATCAGGCCAGCCATCGCGGCGTGACGGCCTGGCTTGCAGAGTACCGCGAACGCATGGAGCGGGATCTGGCCGGGGCGGACGTTTCACCTGAGCGTGTGCGGCTCCTGGCGCTGGAGCTTATGACGCGCATGGGCACCTGGCTCGGGAGTCACATCCTGCGCGAAGACCGGCGCTTCACCGAGTGGAAACCCTCAGCGCCCGTTTCTTGAGCATACGGGCACGGGCTGCGGAAAAAAAAGGCATCCCGTTTTGATTCTAAACAGATGGCTTCGAATTAGTCCGACGCCCGCCCTTGAATCCTGGCGGAAACGCGGGGACGCGAACACGGCGTCGAAAGCACGATAGCCGACTCTCTCCAATCTCTGAGCACCTGGGCGATGGTCTGCGTCGCCTGGCTCGTGAATATTTATTCAAGCGTGCCCGGCACGCATATTGCAAACACCAGTCAGTGTGTTACGCAGATCGGAATCGCCGTGCGAAGGGGAATCTCTGTCTGCGAGATCGCAAGCAAGCATGAGGGAAGTTTTCTATGTTTAATAATTCATTTCGCGGGCAGGGTGCGAAGCGCGCCGTACGCCTGCTCTTATCTCTGGTTATCGCCGGTGCGGCTTTCGTCGCCTGCGGCGAAAAAAAATCCGCGCCGATTACGATCGGTTACAGCGACTGGCCGGGCTGGGTCGCCTGGGAAATCGCCATCGAAAAAGGCATGTTCGAAAAGAAAGGCGTCGCGGTTGAATTCAAGTGGTTCGACAACTACGTAGAGTCTCTGCAGGCCATGGACGCGAAGCAGCTCGACGCCAACTGTCAGACCTGGAACGATACCATCTTTTCTCTCGCGACCGTGGGCGTGCCCATGAAAGCGGTTTTGATCAACGATAACTCCGCCGGCAACGACGGCGTGGTCGCGAAAGGCGTCGAGAGTCTAAAAGATCTAAAAGGCAAAGTCGTCGCCGCTGAAGAGGGTACGGTTTCGCATTTCGTTTTACTGACCGCGCTCGAAAAAGCCGGCCTGTCTCAAGAAGATGTAGAATTCAAGAATATGTTCGTGCCTGACGCGGCGAACGCCGTAACCCTCGGCAACGTTTCCGCCGCCGCTCTGTGGCAGCCTTCGCTCTTTAACTCGATGCAGGAAGACGGAGTGAAGCTGCTCTTTTCTTCGAAGGAAATGGCCGGTCTGATTCCCGACATGCTTGTATTCCATGAAGACGTCGTCGCGGCGAAAGGTCCGGAGATTCAGAAAATCGTCGAAGTATGGTTCGAAATTCTCGCGTTCATTGAAAGCAATCCGGAAGAAGCTTATGCGATCATGGCGAAGAAAGTCGGTCAGAGCCCGGAAAACTATCAGACCTTTATTTCCGGCACGCGTTTCTTTTCTCTCGCGGACAACCTGGCGGCTTATAAAAAAGGACCCGGCGCGAATTCCTTATATGGCAGCGGCCAGACCATCGGCGACTTCTATCTGAAGGTTCCGGCCCTTGAAATCGACGCGGTCCCGGACTTCGCGGCTGCGATTGAACCGAAATTTCTGGAGTCAGTAAAGGCGCTTAAATAAGATTGAGCGGAGGCTTCGGGCGTACAAGCGCTCCGAAGCGAGGCTTCGGGCGTACAAGCGCTCCGAAGCCTCCGTCGCAGTCGCCATTCGATCCAGAATATGTTTCGCGAGAATTTGAAAGGCACATTCGAACTGCGCAGGCAGATTCCCAGGCGAACCTTTCAAATTCTCGTGGGCCTTAGTTTCCTGGGAGCCGCTCTGTTTTACGCCTGGTTCAGCGCTCAGGGTTTCGTAAACGCGCACTTCGTGCCGACTCCCGGCGCGCTCTTTACCGCGGCGGTCGAAATCTTTCAGGGCGAAGATGTCTGGACTGATTTACAGTACAGCTTCATACGCGTGTCGGCTGGATTTTTGATCGCGGCTTTGATCGCGGTGCCATTGGGGATATTAATCGGCGCCTTTCGTTTCTTTGAAGCCCTGCTGCAGCCGCTGACGGAATTCGCGCGCTACGTTCCCGTGCCGGCTTTGATCCCGCTGCTGATGGTTTTCTTCGGCATCGAGGAAACGCCGAAGGTTATGCTGATTTTCGTAGGCGTGTTTTTCCAGCTGCTCTTAATGGTCGCTGACGAAGTGCGCCGGGTTGCGTACGATCTGTTACAGGTCAGCTATACTCTGGGCGCGAAACGTCTGGAAGTGATCGGCCAGGTCCTTACGCCGGCGGCGCTGCCCGGAATCTTCGACGCCCTGCGATTGTGCAACGGCTGGGCGTGGACCTATTTGGTCGTGGCGGAGTTGATCGCGGCGAGCGAAGGCCTGGGATACCGCATCTTGCGTTTTTATCGCTACAAACAAATCGAAGAGATGTACGTTTATTTAATATTGCTGGGCGTATTCGGATTATTTTTAGACTACCTGTTTCGAGTATTCAATCGACGGGCCTTTCGGTGGGCCGAGACGGTGAAACACTGATATGCAGCTGGACGTGCGCGACATTGGGAAGATCTATCCCGCCGCGAGTGCGAAGACCGCGGACGTTACGGCCCTGGTGCCGACCAGTTTCAGCGTGAGCTCCGGAGAATTTTTATGTTTGCTGGGGCCGTCCGGCTGCGGCAAATCCACATTGTTATATATGCTCGCCGGTCTGGAAGAACCGAGCGGCGGCGAGATTTTGTTAGACGGCGAAGCGGTCGCCGGCCCCGGTCGCGAACGCGGCCTGGTTTTTCAGAACTATACGCTCTTTCCCTGGCTGACGGTCGAACAGAACGCGGCCTTTAGCAATCGTCTGAGTTCAAATACGGACGGATTGACCCGCGGCGAAACCTACGATCGCATCGCGCGCGTGGAGTTTTTACTCGATCTGATGGGGCTTTCGAAATTCAAGAATGCACATCCCCGGGAGCTTTCCGGCGGTATGAAGCAGCGGGTGGCGATCGCGCGCACCCTGGTGAATCGTCCGAAGCTGATGCTGATGGACGAACCCTTCGGCGCCCTGGATTCTCAGACGCGCGAAGAGATGCAGGAACTGCTGCTCTTAATCAGCGAACACGAAAAGACGACCGTGATCTTTGTCACCCACGACGTGGACGAAGCGATCTTTCTCGGATCGCGAATTCTGGTATTCAGCGCGCGCCCGGGCCGTGTAATCGCCGATGTGCCGGTGCCATTCGAAAAGAAGATCGATTTCAGCCTCAAGATGGAACCGGAATTCTTTCGAATGAAGCGGGAGCTGTTGGATCTCCTGCACGCCCAGGCCGACGGCGGCGGAGCGCGCAACGAAAGTCTGGCGAAGCTGATCGCCCTGAAAAAGAGCGGCGGAAAATAGACGCTAATCATACAAAGAACGAAGCATGAGCAATCCAGGCCAGAGCGAAACAGCGCAAACGATCCCACCGGAGTTGGTCGTCTACGACGAGGTCTTACCCGGCGGCGGGGCCCATTGGTCGCTGCGCATTCGCCGCGGCTATACTCTGCGATTGACCGATTTAGAAGGCGGCGCGAACGTCGGCGCCCTGTTTTATAATCAGGACGAAACCAGCGAACGCTATAATATGCCCGATACCCTCAAGGCCCAGCACATCGCGTACTTAACCGCGGGCAACGTGTGTTATTCCGACATGGGCCGAATTCTGGTTTCGCTTACGGCCGATACCTGCGGCTGGCACGATACGATCTGCGGCACAAGCAACGCCGCTATGATCGCGAAGCAGTACGGCGAAAGACACTATGAAGATCACCATAACGATTATTATCGCAGCGGCCGCGACGCCTTCTTGATGCAGCTGGGGCGCTTTAATTTAGGCCTGCGCGATTTGGTTCCGAATATCAATTTCTTCAGCAAAGTGACGGTCGACCTGCGCGGCGGCATGAATTTTAATGCGGGATCTTCGCCGGCCGGCTCATTTGTCGACCTGCGCGCGGAGATGAACGTGCTGTGCGCTTTGAATACGGCGCCGCATCCCCTCGATTCCGCTGAAGGCTATCCGATCAAACCGGTGCGCATGACGATCTGGCGTTCGGGTATCGGCGGGGGCCCTGAGGATCCGTGTCGTCTGTCGCGGCCTGAGAACGAGCGCGGCTTTCGCAACACGCTCGACTATTTCGCGCAGCACGAGCTATAAATTCGGCTGAAAAGACCAGGCTATTATGACTTCTCAAAGCACACTGACTGAAAGTTCCCTGCTCCCCGATGACGCGGTCTTTCGTCACACCGTTCGCGCGGGGGATCCCTTTATTTACGAGATCAAGGCCGGCCAGACCGTGCGGATCCTGGACTTAAAAGGGAATCAGGCGGTCGATACTCTGTTTTATAGCGCGGCGGATCCGCTGGAACGCTACAGTTCCGTCGATACGATTCGCGAACAAAGAAATATCTATCTGACGACCGGCACCCGGCTGATTTCGAACGAAGGCCGCGCGATGCTCGAAATCACGGCCGACACCTGCGGTCGTCACGATACCCTGGGCGGAGCCTGTGCGAGCGAAAGCAATATGGTGCGCTACGCTTTAGACAAAAAATTTATGCACAGCTGCCGGGATAGCTTCCTGCTGGCCATCGCCGATTGCCAGCACGGCCCCGCCGCTCTACGGGAAGCCGGCGGCTTGAGCAAGCGCGACATCACCAGTAATATAAATTTCTTTATGAACGTGCCGGTGACTCCGGAAGGGCGACTGACTTTCGAGGACGGTATTTCGCATGCCGGTAAGTACGTGGAACTGAAGGCGCTGATGGACGTGATGATCTTAATCAGCAACTGTCCGCAGTTAAACAATCCCTGCAACGCGTACAATCCCACTCCGGTGGAAGTCTTAATCTGGGAGTGAGGGATGTTTGAGAAAGTTCTGATCGCGAATCGCGGCGAAATCGCCGTGCGCATTCAGCGCAGTCTCAAGAAATTGGGCGTCGCTTCGGTCGCTCTGTATTCCCCCGCCGATCGCGAAGCGCGTCACGTGCTCGACGCCGACGAGGCGATCGCTTTACCCGGCGACGCCGCGGCCGAAAGTTATCTAGACGTTGCCGCGGTGCTCGCTGCCGCTCGCAGCGTGCTGCCGAAAGGGAACTCGTCCGGTTCTTCACCGATTCTGGGCGTTCATCCAGGCTACGGTTTCCTGAGCGAAAACGCGGCCTTCGCTGAAGCCTGCGCGCAAGACAATATCGCCTTTATCGGGCCGACGCCGGCCCAGCTGCGGGACTTTGGATTAAAGCACACGGCCCGGGAGCTGGCTCTGAAAAGCGAAGTGCCGCTTTTGCCCGGCAGCGGTCTGCTGGCCGACATTGACGAAGCCCGGCGCGAAGCGGAGCGCGTTGGTTTTCCCGTGATGCTGAAGAGCACCGCCGGCGGCGGCGGAATCGGCATGCGCCTGTGCGCGAATCCGGCCGAGCTGGAGCGCGAGTTCCAGACCGTGCGCGATCTGGGGCGCCGCAATTTCGCCGACGACGGTATTTATATTGAGCGCTTCGTCGAACGCGCCCGGCACGTCGAAGTCCAGATCTTCGGCGATGGCGCGGGCAGGGTCGTCGCCCTGGGCGAACGCGATTGCTCCGTGCAGCGTCGCAATCAAAAGGTAATCGAAGAGACGCCGGCCCCCGGCCTTTCGCCGGAGCTGCGCGCCGATTTGTACGCGGCGGCCGAGCGCCTGGGCGCGGCGGTCGACTATCGTTCGGCCGGCACGGTCGAATTCGTGTACGACGAAGCCGCTTCTGAATTTTATTTTCTCGAAGTCAACACTCGACTGCAGGTCGAACATGGCATTACCGAAAACGTCACCGGCGTGGATCTCGTCGAATGGATGATTCGCCTGGCGGCGGGAGAGAGCGATTTTCTCGACGAATGGTCGGCGAAGCGCGAAGCAGATCCGGAGCGGGCCTATTCGATCCAGGCGCGAGTGTACGCCGAAGATCCGGCGAAGAATTTTCAACCCGGCTCCGGCGTGCTCAATCACGTGGAGTTTCCCCGCGACGGTCTGGTAAACGCGCGCGTCGACGCCTGGATTGAAAGCGGTTCGGTCGTGAGTCCGTACTACGATCCGCTGCTCGCGAAAGTTATGGTGACCGGCCCGAGCCGGGAGGCGGTCCTGGATCGTCTGGAACGCGCGCTGGCCGAAACGCGGATTTACGGCATTGAAACCAATCAGGAATTTTTACGCGCGATTATTGCGGGCGAAGATTTTCGCGGCGGCCGGGTCTGGACGCGCATGCTCGACGATTTCGAGTATGAGTCGCGAAGCATGGAAGTGCTGGCGCCTGGCGCTCAGACCAGCGTGCAGGATTATCCCGGCCGCGTCGGCTATTGGGACGTGGGCGTGCCGCCTTCCGGGCCGATGGACGCGCTGGCCTTTCGCCTGGGAAACGCTCTGTTAAAAAACGAGCCGTCGGCGGCGGGTCTGGAGATGACCGTGAGCGGAGCGACGCTGCGCTTTCGCCAGGCGACATGCTTTTGTTTGACCGGCGCAAATATGCGGGCGCGCCTGATACCCCCGGACGCCTCCGGCCGGGCTTCGAATGCACCCGGCGCATCCGGCGCAGCAGGCGACGAGTCTGCCGGCGAAGCGGTGCCGTACTGGACCGTGATCCAGGCGCCCGCCGGCTCGGTCTTAAAGATCGGGGCCGTTCTGGAGGGGCACGGCGGTTCGCGGAGCTATCTGCTTGTAAAAAACGGCCTGGACGTGCCGGCCTATCTGGGCAGCCGGGCGACCTTCGCGCTCGGAGAATTCGGCGGCCATGCCGGTCGCAATTTGAGCACCGGAGACGTGCTGCGGATCAACCAGGATTCCGCCGCCGACTCCGTCGATTCCTTAAGTGCAACTAATATCAGATTAGAGCGGGAGCTGGTTCCGGAGTATCCGGTCGACGCGCCGGTTCAAATCGGCGTGCTGTACGGACCCCACGCGGCGCCGGAATTTTTTACGCCGGAGTTCATCGAAATATTTTTTAGCACCGACTGGGAGGTGCACTACAATTCCGCCCGAACCGGCGTGCGTCTGATCGGCCCGAAGCCGGGCTGGGCGCGGCCCGACGGCGGCGAAGCGGGATTGCATCCCTCGAATATTCACGACAACGCCTACGCTGTCGGCGCGATCGACTTCACCGGCGATATGCCGATTATACTGGGGCCGGACGGTCCGAGTCTCGGCGGTTTCGTTTGCCCCGCGACGATCGTGCAGGCGGAGCTCTGGAAGATCGGTCAGCTGCGCCCGGGCGATCGCGTGCGCTTCGTGAGGATCAGCCGGGACGAGGCGTCGGATTTAGAACGCCGGCAGGAACGCGAGCTCGCTCGCGCGCCAGAAAATGAAACGATCGAAGTCAGCGCTTCCCGAAGCGCGCCGACCGCTGCGAAGAATTTCGCGCGTCCGACTGCTGCGCCTGAGGCGGGAGCCGCCGCGTCCGGGAATCATCACGATCACAGCGAAGCGGTGCTCTATGCTCGCGACGCGGGCGAACATCCCACGGGCGTTGTCATCCGCCAGGCGGGGGATCGCTATTTGCTGGTGGAGTACGGTCCGATCGTGCTCGACTTGAATTTGCGCCTGCGGGTGCACGCTTTGATGCAGTGGCTCAGATCGCATCCGGAAGAAATCCGGGGCGTGCTGGATTTGACTCCGGGCATTCGTTCGCTGCAAATTCATTTCGACAGCCTGGTCACGGACGCCGCGGCCCTCGTCGAAGAGCTGCGTCGCGCCGAAGCCGAGCTGGCGGACGTGAGTAATCTGGAAATAGAAAGTCGCGTCGTGCATTTGCCTCTGTCCTGGAACGACGCTTCGACCGTGCTGGCGACGGAAAAGTACATGCAGTCGGTCTGGAAAGACGCTCCGTGGTGTCCCGATAATCTGGAATTCATTCGACGCATCAACGGTCTGGATGATATTGAAGCGGTTCGTAAGATTGTATTCGATGCAAGTTATATGGTCATGGGATTGGGCGACGTGTATCTGGGAGCGCCGGTCGCCACGCCCCTCGATCCACGCCATCGCCTGGTTACGACGAAATACAATCCGGCTCGGACCTGGACGCCGCAAAACGCGGTGGGCATCGGCGGCGCGTACCTGTGCGTTTACGGGATGGAAGGCCCGGGCGGTTATCAGTTCGTCGGTCGCACCTGCCAGGTCTGGAATACCTATCGTCGCACGCGCGAATTCGCCGCCGGCCATCCCTATCTGCTGCGCTTCTTCGACGAAATTCGTTTCTTTCCCGTAGCGCCGGAAGAGCTGATGGATTTTCGCGCGGACTTTCTTACCGGCCGCGTCAGTCTGCGAATCGACGCCGCCCGTTTTCGCGCCGCCGAGTACAATCGATTTCTGGCGGACAACGAGTCGGACATCGCCGCGTTCAAACACAGGCAGCAGGCGGCCTTCGAAGCGGAGCGCGAACGATGGCGCGATTTGCCGCCGCCGCCGGCGCCCGGGGAGTCCAGCCCGGAGAGCGGTGCCGGTCCGGAAACTGCGAGCGAACTGCCGGCGCATATCGCTGCGGTGAACAGCCCGATGCACGGCAACGTCTGGAAATTGCTGGCCGCCCCTGGCACGCATATTCGCGCGGGCGAAGACGTTTTGATTTTAGAAGCCATGAAGATGGAAGTCGCGGTGCAGGCGCCTTGCGACGGCGTCGTCGCCGAAGTGCTGTGCGGCGAAGGCTCTCCGGCGAAGCCCGGGCAGCGCCTGGTTCTGATCGATACGCGCGAGGCGAAACACTGAAAGATCTAAAATTCGATCTGGCGTCGTTGCGGCGGGCGTACGCCGATCCGCAGGGACCGCGGCCGGGAGATGTGGCCCGCGAAGTGCTGCGACGCATCGCGGCGGGTCCGGCTGTCGCCTGGATCTCGCATTTCGACGCGGACGAATTACAAAAGCGCGCGCAGGCTCTCGACGATCGCTACGGCGAACGCGAACGTCTGCCGCTATACGGGATCCCTTTCGCGATCAAAGATAATATCGCCCTGCGCGGTTTGCCGACGACCGCCGGTTGTCCGGGCTTCGCGTCGAATCCAAAGCAATCGGCCCACGTCGTATCGCTTTTGGTCGCCGCCGGCGCGATGCCGATCGGCAAGACCCATCTCGATCAGTTCGCTACGGGTTTGGTCGGCACGCGGCATCCCGACGGAGCCTGTCCCAACGCCTATCTGCCCGATTATATATCCGGAGGCTCAAGCTCCGGATCGGCGATAGCGACGGCTCTCGATCAGGTCAGCTTCGCCCTGGGCACGGATACCGCCGGTTCGGGGCGCATTCCTGCGGCCTTGAATCATCTGGTCGGCGTCAAACCGACCCGGGGGCTCTTGAGCTGTCGCGGGGTGGTGCCGGCCTGTCGTTCTCTGGACTGCGTTTCGATCTTCGCGAAAAACGCCGCCGACGCCCGCGAGATCCTAAAAATCGCCGCCGACTATGACCCGCTCGATCCTTTCGCGCGGCCGGCTCCAGCGTACCATGCTCCTTCCGGCGATCGCGACATGGCGGGCGTCGATTTCGTATTCGGCGTTCCCCGCAGCGAAAGTCTCGACCTGGATCCGGATTTTCAAATGCTGTGGCGGCGAAGCATCCTGCGATTGGAAGAGCGGGGCGGCCAGTGCGTCGAAGTTGACTTCCGGCCGTATCGTGAAGCCGCCGCGCTGCTGTACGAGGGGCCCTGGCTGGCGGAGCGCTACGCCGCCGTCGGCGAATTTATTGAAAAACAACCGGACGATGTTTTGCCGGTGACGCGCGACATTATCGCCGGGGGCGCTGCGGCAAGCGCCGTCGACGCCTTTCGCGCGAGCTATCGCCTCGCGGAACTGCGCGCGAAGACGGAACTGATCCAGCGCGAACACCGGCTCGATTTTATGCTGACGCCGACGCTTGCGCGGGCCTATTCCATCGCCGAAATCGAGCAGGACCCTGTGACCTTGAATTCGGATCTGGGTCTGTATACGAATTTTATGAACTTGCTGGATCTCGCGGCGGTGGCGGCGCCGGCCGGTTTTCGATCCGACGGGCTGCCCTGGGGCGTAACGCTTTTTTCGAGCGCCGGCAGCGACGAACGCCTGCTGGATTTCGCGGAGCTGCTCGCGCCCGCTCCCACTCCGATGAAAGCGCAAAAAAATTCCAGCGCATCGAGCGGCCGCATCGCGCCACCCGATGCGAAGTTTCGCACGCAGGACCTGGAACCGATCGTCGTTTGCGGCGCGCATATGTCGGGGATGGCCCTGAACCATCAGCTGCTCGAACGGGGCGGTCGCCTGATTCGAAAAACGCGATCGGCTCCGGTGTATCGTTTTTATGCCCTACCCGGAGCCGTGCCGCGCCCGGGCATGATTCGTCTGGGCGATGGCGAAGATCCAGGCGTGCTGAAGGGGGCGGGGAAGACGGGAATCGCCGTCGAGGTCTGGGGATTGCCGCGCGCTCGCTGGGCGGATTTTATCGCCGGTATTCCAGCGCCTCTGGGGATCGGCACGGTGGAGCTGGCCGACGGCGAAAGCTGCAAAGGTTTTATTTGCGAAGGTTTCGCCGCCGGCGACCCCGACGCCGTCGAGATCACGCATCTGGCGGATTGGCGCCGTTTTATGCGCGAACGCTGAGCCGCGTGCCAGGCGAAGCCGCGCTCACTTCGACGTCACGCCCAGCTTCGCGCGCAGGGGAGCGTCCCGATTTAAGTGCCGCGCCCAGTAATCCGTGCGCATTATATTCGTTCTCCGCGCGCGCGTCGTCAGAGTTTTTTTTGACGGGCCCCAGCCGCTCTCGCCGACTTCCTCCCAGGCGACGATGCCGTGGGGAAAATCTTTTTCGAAGGCGATGCGCAGCGTGCGGGGAATATTCGCGTACTGAATTTCGTAAACCTGCAGCGCCGCGGCGCCCACTCGCAGGCTCGCGTCGGCCGCGTTTTTTGAAACATCCAGATCGCGAAGTTCGATCGTCGCGCTTTCTGAGCGGGTCGGCAAATGTCGCAGACGCAGGAACTGCGTGCCTGGCAATAGTTCAACGCGTCCCCTCGGCAGGGCTTCGGGATTCAAACGGATCAGAGCCCACAGCCCGTCTTCGGTGATGCTGTCTTTGATTGCGAAGTTCTGATCGGCTTCGCGCTCGAAATACGAATGCGAACGCACGCGATATTCATCCCCTCGCAGATTCAGCTGGGCGTAGACGTGCCCGCACCACTCCTGAACGCTCGTCGTGATCTTGAGCGCTTTGCGCCGCGCCGGCCCGTCGTCGACCGGAGTAAAGGTCGAGGTCATCGTCGAGTAGGGATAGATGCCGGTGAAAAATTTACGCGTCGCGTTGATCTTAAAAATGTCGAGGGCGTTGCTGGCGCCGGGACCGTCGTAGGGTCCTTCGTACTTGACCTGTTTGGATTTTAGAAAGGCTTCGGTCACGAAAATCAGAACCGCCTCGCCCGCGTGCAGTTCGCCGTAGCGGGCCTGTTCCAATTGGTAGCGGTTCAGCTCGGCCGTTCCGTTGTACCAGTACTCGCGAAACTCTGCGTCTTTCGAAAGGCGTTCGGAGTCCGGCGCGTGGCCGTTGGCGGGCTGGCAGACGACGCCGGCGGCGATCAGGCCGGCCAGTATCAGTAAACCCGGCAGTTTTTTTTGAAGTGCTTGCATACGTTTTTTCCTGTGAGTGGGACTCGGATTGGAGCGGCCGCGGACGGCGCAACCGTTCGTCCCGGAATCTCGTCCGTTCATCCTGTCCGGGATTGATCCTCGCCCCACCGTATGATAGGATGATCGCATTCGATCGATCCTGGTCCTGCGCCGGTCGAGACCTTCGAGGCAGGCGACAGGTATAATATAGAGGAAGTTACATCCAATGCAAAGCAAGTTCATAAAAATTCTGGCCGCAATCCTGCTGATCCCGATTCTGTACGGGCTCGGAGTCTACGTCGCCCGGGGGGAAGTTCGCACGGACGCCGAATATCCGGAAAGCTTCCAGAACGCGGCGGCCTTTTGCGCCGGTAATGACGCGGCGCAGGTTCTGAAGTTTTCTCCCGGCCAGGAGCAGGAGATCCAGGCGGCGCTCAATTCGCTCACGGAATGCACGACGATCCAGCTGGCGGCCGGTCGCTTCGTTTTTAACAACGCCCTGACGATCGCCGGGGTGGACGGCATCACTCTGGCCGGCGCCGGTCAAAAGGCCACGACGATTCAATTCGTGGACGCGATCAACGTAAACGGCGTCGACGTGGAGTCCGCCAATCAATTTACGATTCGCGATTTGAAGATCGTCGACAGTCCCAAGAACGCCGTGGAAATTCGCCTCTCGGAAAATATTCATATCGATCGCGTCACGACCACCTGGTCGATCACGCAGGGTCCCGAGCGCGGGAAAAACGGAGCGTATGGATTCTATCCGGTCAACGTATCGAATGTGCTGCTGGAAAACAGCGAAAGCTTTTATGCGTCCGACGCGGGCATCTACGTGGGCCAGTGCATCAACGCCGTCGTTCGTAACAATCTGGCCGAACAAAACGTGATGGGTCTGGAAATCGAAAATACGGTCAACGCCGAAGTTTATGACAACGTGGTAAAAAACAATACCGGCGGATTGCTGGTCTACGATCTGAATAAGAATACGATCGTCACGCGCAATGTTCGCGTGCACCGCAATACCGTCGTCGACAACAACAACGATAATTTCTCGAACGCCGGCATCGTGAAATCGGTTCCGGCCGGCGTGGGTTTTATTATCACGGCCGCGCGCGAAGTGGAAATCTTCGACAATACTTTTGGAAATAACAATACCACTGACATCGCGCTCTTCAGCGGGCTGATCACGGAGACGCCGGACTTCGGCGAATGGGCTCAGAATAATTTTCGCCTGCATTCGATCTATATTCACGATAACATTTTCAACGGCGGCAGCGGAGATTCGATCGATAACGGCCGCACGAACGTCGAAAGCCGTCCGCTGGGAAAACTGATGGAGAGCCTGTTTCAAATCTGGAACGAAGAGCGCGCCAGTGCCGGCGGCGCGGCCTTGAAGGTTCCGAATATCAGCTATGACGGCGTCGATAAAGGCCGAACTCTGCTGGTGTTGACGAATACGATGTTTGGAAATCAGCCGGGCAATCACAATCAGATCTGCCTGAAAGACAACGACCGCGGCGCGATTCAGCCGACTCTGGGCGACTATAATATGCCGGCTCTGTTAAACAATTCCGCGGAACCCACCGACGAATCGATGCGCGCGGCTATCCAGGCGGGCGAAGTCGTGGTTTATGAAAACGGCGAAGACGGCTACGGCGGAGCGCCTGAGGCGGGTTTCGCCTGCGAAGGATTTCGTGCGACGGGCGTGCCCGTAAATTTCCCGGCGGCGTCCGCCGCTCGCTGATTGAAACGCGCCGGATCTCCCGTGCGCGCAAGCAATTGCGACAAACGTATCCAGATTATGAAACAAACAAAATCAACGGCGATCTCCTCGGTCGTAATATGCGCGATCGCGTTGCTGTCGCTCGCCGTCGCCTGCGGAGAGGACGCGACGACGCCGGTCGGCACGGGGCGGGCCACGCCGATCCACGCGAAGCTTTCCGAATACAATCTGTTCGCCGACCTGAACGAGGCGGGGCCGCGTTTGACTCCCGCAGGTGACGGCGTGCCGTACGACTTAAATACGCCGCTCTTTTCGGATTATTCGCTAAAATATCGCGTGCTGCATATTCCAGAAGGCACGCAGGCTCACTACCGCGATCGCGAGGTCTTCGTCTTTCCGGTCGGCACGATCATTTCGAAAACCTTTTCGTTTCCCGCGGATCTGCGCGAACCGGAAAAAGACGTGCGGCGCATTGAAACGCGTTTATTGATTCACCAGCCGAAAGGCTGGACCGCGCTTTCGTACGTCTGGAACGAAGAGCAAAGCGAAGCGACCGCCGCTTACGGCGGACAGGTTTCGAAAGTCGGCCTGGTAAACCTGGCGGGGGAAGCGCTGGAATTCAACTATGCCGTGCCCGCCAGAAATCAGTGCGGCACCTGCCACCATCTGTACCAGGAAGTCGAACGGAACGGCCGCGCCGTGCGAAAGCAGGTGATCCTGCCGATCGGACCGAAGGCGCGGCACATCAACAAAAGCTATGAGTATCCTGAAGGTCCGGCGAATCAAATCGATTATCTGGCAGAGGCCGGCAAACTTACGAAGCTGCCGCTGTTCGGATCTCCGCCGCAGCTCGCGGACTACCGCGACGAAACGAAGTCGGTCGACGAACGCGCCCGGGCCTATCTCGACGCGAACTGCGGCCACTGCCATCGGAACGGCAACTCGACCGGCATCAATTCAAAGCTGCTATTGGACGTGCACGAAAGCGATTGGTCGAATCTGGGCGTGTGTAAAACGCCGGGATCCGCGGGCAAAGGCGGCGGCGGATTGCGTTACGATATCGTGCCGGGATCTCCGGAAGAGAGCATATTATATTATCGCACGGCGAGCGTCGACCCCGGCGCGATGATGCCGCAGCTCGGCCGTTCGCTGGCGCACACGGCAGGCGTGGAATTGCTCTATCGCTGGATCGCGGAGATGCCGGCGCGGGAATGCCCCTGAAAGATAGAATCGCCTGCGCGCCGCCGCATCAGAGTTTTGCTACGGCTCTTCGGAGTTGCGGAATGCGGGTCGGGCAAGGGGCTGCGGGCTTCGGCCCGGACGATTGGCGCGCTTTAATTCGTGCCGCAGGCCGGCCGCATCGCTGATCGGGGTGCGTTTCTTAGAACGGCTTCGATTTGCGCGCGCGTCTGGTCGTCCAGATGCTGCAGGCGATCGGCGGCGACGCGGCCTTCCTGATCTTCAAAGCCGGGGTCGGCCCCGTTTTGAGCGAGGAGCCGCGTCATATCGACATGGCCCTTCGCCGCCGCAAGCATCAGGGGCGTATCGCATAGATGATTGCGCACGTTGATTTTCGCGCCCTTTTGAATCAGCAGCTTCGCCGTCGCAAGCGAAGCGCGCATAGCGGCGTAGGCCAGCGGAGTGTTCCCCGCGCGGTCCGCTGTTTCCAGATCCGCGCCGCGTTCGATTAAATACGCGGCGATCGCCTCGCGATCAAAGTGAGCGGCCCAGCTCAAAGGCGTGCGTTCGCGGCCGTCGCCTGCGTTGAGCGCGGTGGGATCGGCTTCGTATAGATAGCGGACCAGCGCCAGCTGATCGGTCTTTCGCACGGCCAGGAGCAGCGCGGAGCTGCCCAGTCCGTCGCGGGCCTGGATCAATGCTGCACCGGCCTGCGCGCCGTTTTCGTTTTCGATTTCGTTTTCGATTTCGATTTCGTTTTCGATTTTATTTTCGGTTTTATTTTCCAGCGAGCGCCGGACCGCCGCGAAGTCTCCCTGGCGCACCGCCGCCAGAAAGAGATCGCTTGCGTCGGCGGTCGTGCCGGCCGGTCGCTCGCCGGTGCCGACCGGCGTGATCATATTGCCGTCGGATTTGTCGCAGGCGCAGAGCGCGAGGCACGCCCAGCACAGCGCAAAGCTCAGAATCCTTTTGCTCCGGTGGACGAAGCTGTTCTCGCTGAAATCGACGTGGGCTTTCGCGCGGCGCGAGCCTGCGTCTGATCGGCGAAAAAATTCTCGTGGATCAAACGAAGTCCCGCGCCGCGCAGAAAAAAAAACTTCAGATGGCTGTTGCATGCGATTCCCCGTGCGCGATCGCGAATCAGAATCGCCGTCGCGCGTTCGCCGATTGTGATCGCGTCGCGCCCGCCGGCCAGCGCTTTCCCGGGCGAGCTCCTGGAAAATATGCGGCTTTGTGACGAATGGTTATGAATTTAACGCGAACGGTTTGTTTTGTTCAGTTTGTCTTTTTGGCTTTGAATCTCAGCTTCGCGCCGGCCTTGATTTTTTCGTACAGGCGATAGAATTCGTCGTTGGGAATCCGCCCCTCTTTGTCTCTGGCAAGCGGGGGGCGCAGGCCGTTCAAAAAGTACATGTCCATTTCGCCTTTGCCTTTGGCCTGGACTTTGCCCCGGTGTTCGCACGAGAAGAAGTACTTCACCATCTCGTAGGTCGCGCCGGAAATATTGACGCGGCCGGCGGCGCCGGAAGATTCCATGCGACTGGCCGTGTTGACTGTATCGCCCCAGATATCGTAGGCGAATTTATTTTTGCCGACCACGCCGGCCATGACCGGTCCCGAATGAATCCCCAGGCGCAGCTGCCAGAAGGGCAGATTCAGGCTGCTCTTGATTTCGCGCATTTGATTCATAAAGGCCTGGAATTCGAGCGCGGCCAGGCACGCGTCGATGGCGTGCGTTTTATTCGGCGTCGGCAGGCCGCCGCAGCTCATATAGGCGTCGCCGATGGTCTTGAGTTTTTCCATGCCCTGGTGGGCGACCACGTCGTCGAACTGAGTAAAACACCCGTCGAGTTCTTCGAGCAGATCGTCCGGCGCCATGGATTCGGCGATGGTCGTAAAGCCCACGAAGTCGGTAAACATCACCGATACGGATTCGTAGATCATGGGCTGAACGCGGCCGTGTTCTTTCAGCTCTTCGGCGACCGTTTCCGGCAGAATATTTCGCAGCAGCTGATCGGATTTCTGGCGTTCGATTTCGACCTGTTCCAGCAGATTGGAGCTATAGACGGCGCCGCCAATATGCTCCGCGAAACGATAGATGGCTTCCCGGTCGTCATGGGATATGATCATATCGCCCGGTCGCTGGCGGGTGCAGGTCAGAATTCCGATGACATCGTCCTGGACGATCAGCGGCGCGTGTATAAAACCTTTCAGGCCGAGGCGTTCGACGATTTCGCGATCGACCGTGCCCATGCTGTCCGGATTCAGGCGCGTGAGATACGTGGGTTTGCGCCGTTCGAAGGTTCGATAGAAAGATAAACCGGGCTTCAGTTCGCAGCGAAAATTGCTCATGAACTCCGTCGTCTCCGGCGGATAGGCCGAAGCGAAGGCGAAGCTGCTGTGGGTCGTATAGACTTCGCCGGTCTTTTTATCGACCAACAGCAGCCAGACCAGGTCGAGCTCGAATAAAAACAGCATCTGCTGAAATACTTTTTTTAAGATCGTATCGAGGTCGGTCGATTCGTTCAGTTCTCGAGTAAATTCGTCGAGCTTCTGAATTTCGTCGTGAGCTCGCACCGCCTGGCTGTGGGCGCTTTCCGCGTGGAGCCGCGCGTTATCGGCCTGCAAGCGAGACGCTTCCGCGTCCTGGCGCGACTGTTCTAAATCCCGCGTGCGTTCGATTACTTTCGCTTCTAAGTCGGCCGAGAGCTGCTCCGCTTTGATGTGCGAGTTCACGTATCGCCGGACGAGTCCGTAGGTCATCGCCCCGACGAATCCCAGAAATGCGAAATTATAAACCCGCGGCGTAAATATGAGTCCCAGTGACGCCAGAATATCGTTCACGACCCCCGCAATTAACAGTGCGAGTCCCGCGATCAAATGACGGGCGTCGCGATTGCCTTTCGAACTTTCGCGTATGAGATACCAGACGCAGTAGCCCGCGACCGGCACGAGCGAAACGTACCAGGCGTCGCGACACATGCGCATCAGCCAGAGGGGCCCGGCCGCCGTAATCAGCACGACTGCCAGACAGAAGAATCCATAGGCGACGCCGAAGCGGGTGTGCCGGCGATGAAAGAATTGCGATAGAAAATTTACGAAGAAGGCCGGCAATAAAAAGAGCACCATGTGTTCGAGTTTGCGATGGGTGAGCACATATTCGCTGAAGACTTCGTCGCGCATGCTGGTGTTGGCGATAAACCAGTACGCGGCGGTGGCGAAGCCGAACAATGCGAAGTACAGATTGTACTTTTCCGCCGGCCGCCGAATAAACAAGAGCAGGTGATATAAAGCGGCGACGGCGTACAGCGTCAAAAATGCAAATGCGGCGACTTCGCGTTCGGTATATCTTTCGAAGACCGCGTCGGCCGGACCGACCTCGACCGGATCCATGAACTGCAGCGGATACAGACCGTTCGAATAGATCGCGATTACGATATAATTCGCTTCGTCCTGACGGAGCTCGGCCACCGGGATATTTTTACGAAAGGGGCGCATGGCCGCCGCGGCGTACTCGCCGAAGGGCTGCGCCTGGCCCAGGCTGCCGAAGAGGCGGCCGTTCAGATAGTAGCGCGAAACATCCAGCACCCGCCCGGCGTTCAAGGCCAGCGGCGCTCCGTCCAGGAGCTTCCGGTTTAGAGCGTCCGGAATCGCATGACGCAAGATCAGCCAGCCCTGATAATCGGCCAGCTCCGGGAGATTGCTTAGATTGCGCGGCAGCTCGACGGTCCGCCAGTCGCCGGAGTTGAAATCGAGGGCTGAGCTTTTCACCCCGCCAGTTTTGTACTCCCACTCCGTGAGAATCGCGACGCGCTCATCCAGGGATGGAGCGCAGGCGGCGAGGCTCAGCAGTAACAGGATCGGCCCGAAGATTCCGGCGGCGCGCGTGCGATTCATCCACCCAGCAACACCCGGCGTCCGGCAGCCTGCAAACAGAATTCTGCAAATAGAGCTTCAAGATTTATCCAACACCGAACTTAAATTAGAATCGAATGAAGCAGAGTTTAGATCCGGAAAGTGCTTGAAAGTCCGTGTCGCCGGAGTTTCGATCCCGTCATATGAGCGACGTCGTAAAAATCGAGGATGCTGAAGTCACAGCCCGTCTTTCGGAGATACCCGGCTGGAAATTCAAGCAGGGAAAACTCCATCGCGAATTTCGCTTCAAAGACTTTGTAGCAGCTTTTCGTTTCATGGCGGCCGTCGCAAAGCAGGCCGAGCAGATCGGTCACCACCCGGACTGGCGCAATCTGTACGGATGGGTCAACGTGGATCTGAGCACTCATCTGGTCACGGGCGTGAGCGAGCTGGACTTTCGTCTGGCGAAAGCCATGAATCAATTCGCCGCTCAGTTCGGCGCCGATTCTTGAAGCGCCCGGGTCTGGCTTGTGCGACCTGCGATCGCACTGGCAGCGCCGCTCATGGCCGACAGTCTGCGCAATAGATCAGGCGAGCTGTGTCTTCACCGTCTCGACCAGCTTCTCGGGCGTTACGGTTTTCAGTAAATAGCCCGCGGCGCCGTTGCCGAGCGCTTCGGTGACGAACTCTTTTTCGGCGCGGGCGGTCAGCATGACCACTTTCGGATCGAGCCCGTAGGACTGGCCCGTGGCGCGAATCTTTCGCAGAGCCACCATGCCGCTGATGCCGGGCATATTGATGTCGAGCAAGATGACCGCCGGCCGTTCTTTTTCATACATTTCGTGACCCTCGGTGCCGTTCTCGGCCATGAGGCATTCGTAGCCGGCGCCGCTCAGAATGGATGAAAAATAGAAGCGGTTCTCTTCTTCGTCGTCGATGATCAGGATGCGTTGATGATCGTTTAGCATGTTCGAACCCGATGCAAAATTCCGTTCTGATTGTCGTGGGTCAAGGGCATTGCCATCGCCAGGCGGCCGCGGGCGATAAAAAAATCTGGCTGACATTTTCAGAGCAAAGGGCCAGATCTGACCATGCCGCGCTTCCTGTTTGTCCCGGGTTTTCGCGACGCACTGCTATGATCTTAAGCCGGCCGATTTCTCTTTTTCGTCGCTGTATTCTGTCGCTTCGAATCGCGGCGCGCTTGTCGGGCTTCGCGATTGGAGCGCTGATCGTGATGACGATGCTGCCCGCGCGCGATCTGGGGGCCGAGCCGCGTTTCCCGGATCAACGAGTGCTGTTGATCAATTCCTATCATCCGCAGTACAGCTGGACCGCGGAGCTGGTCGCGGGAGTGCGGACCGGCATGGAAGAACTGATCCCGCCGGAACATCTGTACATCGAGTTCATGGACGGCCGGCGTTTCGTCGACGACCCGGTCTATCAGGAACGGCTGGTGCGTTTGTTGCGTCATAAATATCGCGTATACGAACCGGACGTGATCATTTCGAGCGACGACTACGCCTTTCACTTTTTATTGCGCAATCGCGACGCGCTCTTTCCGGGCACGCCGGTAGTCTTTTGCGGCGTGAACGTATTCGATTCCGCTTTGCTCGCCGGCCGCTCCGGCTTTACCGGGATTCTGGAAGGCATGGATATCGCCGGCAACGTCGACTTGATTCAAAAGCTGCAGCCGAATACGCGACGCCTGGTTCTACTGTCGGATCGCACGACCTTCGGCAAACGTATGGCCGCCGAAGCGCGCCGCATTCGGGATGCACGGGAAGCGCGGCGCGTTTCCGGGAAAAGCGGCCCGGCCGCGGGCGCAGGCGAAATACCGACGATCGAAATCTGGGACGACTTTACGCTGCAAGAGCTCCAGGACCGCGCGGCGGCCGCGACCGCGGACACGGTCTTTTTGATGCTCGCCATCCACAAAGATCGCAACGGCGATTATTTTAGTTTCGACGAACATCTGCCGGAGCTGGCCGAACGCAGTCCGGTGCCGATCTACGGGATGTGGGGCGCGCTCCTGATCGGCAACGGCGTCGTCGGCGGCATGATGAACGATCCCCGCCAGCACGGCGGAGCCGCGGCGCAGATGGCCGGCGAAATTCTGGGCGGCGCCGATCCCGACGATCTGCCGATCGTGCCGAAAGCCGAGTATCGCCCGCACTTCGACTATCGCCTGCTGCGCAAATTCCATATTCCGGAGCGGCGTTTGCCGGCGGACAGCACCGTGTACCATCGCCCGGAAAGTTTTTACGCGCAGTATCGTTTGATCGTCAATTCCACGATCGCCGTGATTTTAACGCTGATGATCATTATCGCGCTGCTGTTTATGAACGTGCGGATCCGCAAGCAGGCCGAGCTGGATCTGAAAAAAGCGAATGCGAATCTGGAAGACCGGGTCAGCGAACGCACGGCTGATCTGCATCATGCGAATCATGAGTTGACCAAAAAGAACCGGGCCCTGCTGGAATTGAGTCGCCAGAAAAATCAACTCGTCGGCATGGCCGCCCACGATCTGCGAAATCCCCTGGGAGTGATTCGCGGATACGGCGAGTTCATTCTAAAGGACGGCGAAAATCTTTCGGAGAACCAGCGCACCTTTCTCAAACGCATTCATGATTCGAGCGATTTCATGCTGACGCTCGTCGAAGACCTGCTGGATTTTTCACGCGTTACGGCCGGCGTCCTGGATCTGCATAAAGTCGAAGTTACTCTGCCGGATTTGCTATCGTCGATCGCCAGTTTGAACCGCATCCTGGCGGAAAAAAAGAACATCCAGATCGAAGAGCGCTATGCGCCGGATCTCCCCCGGATCCTGGTCGATCCGGGCAAGCTGGAGCAGGTGATCAACAATCTGATTTCGAACGCGGTCAAGTACTCCGAGCCGGACACCGGCATTCAGATTTCGGCCGATCGCCGGGAGGACGTGGTTCGGATCGCCGTTCGCGATCAGGGGCAGGGGATTCCGGAGGCCGAGCTGGGCACGCTCTTCGAACCCTTCGTGCGGGCCAGTGTCCAGGGTACGGCGGGCGAGAAAAGCACGGGCCTCGGTCTGGCCATCGTCAAGAATATCGTCGAAGGTCACGGTGGGCGAATCGAAGTCGAGAGCGCCGTCAATCAGGGCAGCCAGTTCACCGTAACACTGCCCGTCTGAGGCCTGCCGCCCTTGCGGGGCGGTGCACAATCACTTGACCATGCGGGCCGGAACAGGATGCTGGATCTATCCACTTTCTTCTATTATAGGAGCGGAGTATCGATATGGGCAAAACTACAGGATTCATGGAATATACGCGGGCGCCGCTGACCCGGGAGCCGGTCGAGAGCCGCGTCAAACACTACAAAGAGTTCGAGAACTCCTACAACGCCGACGACGCCAAAACCCAGGGCGCGCGCTGCATGGACTGTGGCATTCCTTTTTGCCACGGCGAAACCGGCTGCCCGGTCGATAACCTGATCCCCGAATTCAACGATCTGGTCTATCGCGGCCAGTGGCGGGCGGCCCTCGAAAATCTGCATTCTACCAATAACTTTCCGGAATTCACCGGCCGCCTGTGCCCGGCGCCCTGCGAAGGCGCCTGTGTGCTCGGCATCATCGAACCCCCCGTCGCGATTAAGGGCATCGAACGCACGATCATCGACCGCGGCTTCGAAGAGGGCTGGGTCGAACCCATGCCGCCGGAAAAACTGAGCGGCAAAAAGGTCGCCGTCGTCGGCAGCGGCCCCGCGGGTATGGCCTGCGCCCAGCAGCTGGTGCGCGCCGGCCACTCCGTAACATTATTCGAAAAGAACGATCGCATCGGCGGTCTTCTGCGCTACGGCATCCCCGACTTCAAAATGGAAAAGGGCCTGATCGACCGCCGCATGGAGCAGATGCGTTTAGAAGGCGTCGAGTTCAAGACCAACGTAAACGTCGGCGTCG
The DNA here is from genome assembly GCA_024742665.1 of bacterium. GTDB lineage: Bacteria > Spirochaetota > Leptospiria > Leptospirales > Leptonemataceae > JANSYA01. Next base: position 245,136 of record JANSYA010000004.1, on the reverse strand, counting down.
ACGTGAGCGCCGACGAGATCATGAACGAATACGACGCGACCGTGCTCGCCTGCGGCTCCGAACACCCGCGCGATCTGCCGGTGCCCGGCCGTGAATTAAAGGGCGTGCACTTCGCCATGGACTTTCTCGTGCCTTCGAATAAAACCGTGGCCGGCGACGACATTCCCGATCGTCCGATCGCCACCGGCAAACACGTGATCGTGATCGGCGGCGGCGACACCGGCTCCGACTGCGTCGGCACCTCGAATCGCCAGGGCGCCGCATCGGTTACGCAAATCGAATTATTTCCGAAGCCGCCGAGCGACCGTCCCGATCATACGCCCTGGCCGCTCTATCCCGCGGTGCTGCGGACCAGTTCATCCCACGAAGAGGGCGCCGATCGCAAGTGGGCGATCAACACCGTCGGCTTTAAGGGCAACGCCCAGGGCGAAGTCACGCACATCTACGGCAATCACGTGGAATTCAAAGACGGCAAATTCGTGCCGGTGCCCGACACCGACTTCGAATGGAAGGCGGATCTGGTTTTACTGGCGATGGGATTCGTGAATCCGATTCAGACCGGCCTGGTCGAGCAGCTCCAGGCCAAAGGTCTGGAACTGGACGCCCGCAAGAACGTGAAAGCGGAATTCGGCACTCATGACGGAAGCTATGCGACCACCGTTCCCGGCGTATACGCCTGCGGCGACGTGCGCCGCGGTCAGTCCCTGATTGTCTGGGCGATTTCCGAAGGCCGCAAGTGCGCCGAGCAGGTGCACCAGTTCCTCAAAGCGAAAGTTTCGGTTTAATCGGAGACGGGCGCCGGCGGCTGCCAGGGATATTCAATGATTCTGGCGACAAAGGCCGCCACGTCCGGCGTCGCAGTCCGCGCCACCAGATCCAGGGCCAGTCGATAGCTATCGTAACCCGAAACTCCGCGCCACTCCACGCCCGGATCCAGAACGGTCACGCCGGGATCGAGCTGAGCCGTGTCGGTCCGGGGAATGAGATCCAGACCATAGCGCGAACGAAAGATTCGGCGCTCGTGTCCGACCGCCGTTCCGCGAATCACAAGAGATCGATTGAAGACGTCAAGAGCGGCGGCAAGCTGGAGTTCCGGGATCCCATCGCTCAGAAGAATCGCCATTGGTTGCAGCGGCAGGCTTCCGGCGCGCCAGCCGAAGGCGATCATCTCATCAAAGCCGAGCGCGGGGGATCTATAGTTGCCCGCATTGCTCGCAGCGCCAGAATCATTCAAAACCGCGCCCTCGAAACCCAGTAAATTTGAAACGCGCAGGCGGGCCGCCGGGCCGGACAATTGTGAGAGTAGCAGGAGCGCGCCGTCCGCCGCCGCGCTTACGCCCGCGGTGCTGATGAGGCGCCCATCGATGACAGTGCGCACGTCGGATTGCCAGCGCGTATGCGGGAATTTCTCGGCCAGCTCATCGAGAGCGGCAAAATGGCTGGTCGCCGATTTTTGGTTTAGCAGCCCGGCGGCCGCGACCGTGCGCGCTCCTTCGCAGACCGACAACACGAAGGTCTCGGGGCGCGTCCGGTCGCGTAACCAGTTCACGAGCGCCGGCGCCTGATAGTCTACGAAATACGGTACGACAATGGCGTCGGGCCCGTCGGGAAAGGCCGCCTCGAACTGCGCGAAATCAAAATGCGGTAATATTTCCAGATAGGGCCAGACCGTAACCGCTTCTCGATGCGGCGCGACGGTATATACGTTCAGCGTCCCGGCGGCGGCGAGCACGGCATAGGCGGCGAGCAGATCTGTAATCTCCGTCGCCGTTCCGCTGACGAGCACCGCGACCAGCGGCGCATTCGGTCGAGGGGCCGGCGGCTGCGAAATCATTTCCGCCGGCAGCGGCTCCGGTTTATAAGAAGCTTCGGCTTCGAGCTCCGACATTCGCTGTTGCGCGGTGCATTGCACGAGCGTCCCGAGGGCGCCCATCAAAACCAGGCGGCGGAGTGTCTTTCGTAAGTTCGTTGATCGTTGCTGCATGCAGGGATTCTGCCACAGTCGCGCGCCTCTGTCGTCGCACGGTATACACTGACCCGCCGCATCCCTCAGCGATCGGAATCAGATTTCGTCTGCAGCAAACGTTTGCGAAAGACAGTGGGGGTGACGCCCGTCGCCTGGAGGAAGGAGCGGTTAAACGCCGATTTTGAATTGAAACCACAGGCCATGGCGATCGATAGAAAGCCGCGTTCCGGCTCCGCCTGAATATATCCGCGGGCGGCGTCGACGCGCAATGCGTTTACGTAGTTTTTGAAAGAGCGGCCCATGCCGGAGTTCACGACCTCCGAAACCTGATGCACTGTAAGCGAAAGCGCCCGGGCGACATCCGCGATTCGGAAATCCTCGTCGAGATAGGGGCGCTCGCGTTCCATCCAGTCGGCGATGCGTCGGAGCACCACGTCGGCATCCAGGCCGCCGAGTCGCGAGCGGCGAACCCGGCTGGCTTCCTGGTGCAATGCCTGGCGTACATCCGGATAGCGCGCGGAAACGAAGTACTGCAAAAGGACCGTCGCGGATAAAGAAACGAGCGCGCTCCACATCATCGCGTGCAATACACCGTGCGAAATTTGAAATGCGCCCAGTAGCTGCTGGTTAAAAAAAAGCAGCGCGCTCAGCGCGCCCAGGGCCCAGAGCAAGAATGCGGCGCGGGTGACCGGCTTTTGAAAGGAACTCCGGTCGAAGGTCCGCCACAGCACGGCGCCGGCCGCTGCGAGGTATCCCGCCAGGATCAGACACGCGATCAGGACCAGGAGGTAGACGCCGAGAAAGGCACCCTCGATTTCGAGCACCGAAAGGCCTGCAATCAACAGGGCCGGCGCGAAATGCAGCCAAATCGACGGCGACAGCCTTTGCCGGCCGACCAGAAAGAGGCCTCGAAAATAAAGCCAGACCAGCGGCCCGATCGCGGCGACGACTGGCAGCTGCACCAGGTGGAGCGGTGAATCGGCGGGAACTACGTCCGCGTGTAAGGCGGCGCTGAGGCCCAGAATCACGGCTACGCTGGCGTGCGCCAGACAGGCGACGACGGTGCGCGATTTTTCGAAGGGATCGATTCGGAGCGGGAGTCGGGCGATTTCGCTCACGACCAGCAGCAGGGCCGTGACCGCGGAAAACGCCACCAGAGCAGTGAGAACTCTTTCCGCCATATTTCTTTCCTGAGTTCAGGAAAATCGCAAGGCAGGACCTGGCCCTGCCTTGCTTTGTTGTCCGCACCTTTACCGATGCGGACGTCGTAACTTTGAGCTAAGCCCGGCTTTATTTCGCGATGACGCGATAGCCGAAGAGCAGCAAGAGAGCGCCGCCCACGGCGATGCCAAAGCTCTTCAGGTTAAAGCCGCTCACGTCGCCGAAGCCGATCTGCGTGCCGATCCAGCCGCCGACAACCGCGCCCGCAATGCCGATCAGAATCGTGATGATCCAGCCGCCGGGGTCCGAGCCGGGCATGATGACTTTCGCCACAACCCCCGCCAGTAATCCAAATACAATCCATGCTAATATTCCCATAGCCGAAGGGAAGCCCGGTGCGACCGATCGCGCAACGAAAAATTGAAAAAAATTGCGTGAGGAATTCGTCAGGGAATTCGAGTGGACGCCGCTCCGGTTCTCTGCGATCCGGATGGAGTGAAGTCGCTGCTCCAGATCTCGAAGCTGAAAAAGAGTTACGGAGCCCGAACCCTCTTTGAAGACGCGACGGCCAGCTTCGGCGAGCGTCAGAAGATCGGCGTGGTCGGTCGCAACGGCGCCGGTAAGTCGACTCTGTTTCGAATCATACTCGGTCAGGAAGAGGCCGACTCCGGCGAAGTCATTCGCAGTCGCGATCTGCGTCTTGGCTACGTCGAACAGCACGCTCCTTTCGAACCCGGCGAGAGCGTGCTCGATTTTTTGCAGCGCTATACGGAGCGCGAAGGCTGGGAGTGCGGAAAAGTCGCCGGCCGCTTCGGTCTGAAAGGCGCGCTGCTCGAATCGGCGGTGGACCAGCTGGCGGGCGGTTTTCAGATGCGCGTTAAGCTCACGGCGATGCTGCTCGGCGAACCGAATCTCCTGCTGCTCGACGAACCCACGAACTATCTCGACTTAAACACGCTGCTTTTGCTCGAACGTTTTCTCGAAGATTTTAACGGCGCCTATCTTGTTATATCGCATGATCGCGAATTTCTGAAGCGGACCTGCCAGCATACTCTCGAAGTCGAAAACGGAGACGTGTTTTTATATCCGGGGGCTTTAGAAGAGTACTTCGATTTTAAGGCGGAGCAGGAAGAGCTGAAGCTTCAGCTGAATCGAAATACCGAAGCGCGGCGCAAAGAGCTGCAGAGTTTCGTAGAACGATTTCGGGCGAAGGCTTCGAAAGCGGCCCAGGCGAAGTCAAAGGCGAAGCAGCTGGAAAAACTGCAGACCATTGAAATCGGCAAACAGCTGCGCGGGGTGCAGATCAATCTACCGGAGGCCGGCGGACGCAGCAAGGTCGCTCTGCGGGTCGAGAATCTGGCGATCGGCTATCGCGGCGAAAGCGCCCGAAATAATGGGGGCGGCTCGAAGGACTCGGAGAATACAGTCACCGTCGCGACGAATATCGATTTTACGATCGAACGTGGCGCGCGGGTGGCGGTGCTCGGCGCGAACGGCCAGGGCAAATCGACGCTCTTAAAAACGCTGACGGATCGGCTGGAACCCCTGGGCGGCACGGTGCGCTGGACCGACGGTTTGCAGCTGGGATTCTACGCCCAGCACGTATACGAAGCGGGCGTGCTCGATCCCGCCATCGACATCTATACGGCTCTGGAACGCGCGGCCAGTCCGAATACTTCGCGCCAGACGATCCTGAATATGGCCGGCAGCTTTTTGTTTTCCGGCGACGACGTGGAAAAACGCATCGGCAGTCTGTCCGGCGGCGAGCGCGCCCGGGTGTGCCTGGCGGGGATTCTGCTCGGGGGCTGCCAGGTGCTGCTGCTGGATGAACCGACCAACCACCTGGATTTCGATACAGTCGAGGCCCTCGGCCAGGCCCTGCAGGACTGGGACGGCACGGTTTTGTTTGTGAGTCACGATCGGACTTTCGTCAAGCTGGCCGCCACGCAGATACTCGAAGCCAGCGACGGCGCTGTGCGATTCTATCCCGGAGCGTACGACGAATACGTCTACAGTCTGGCGCAGCGCCTGGACGATGAAAGCGACGTCGCGGCGGCGACTGGATCGGCTGGACCCGCCAGGACAAACGGTGGCGACGGGGCCGGGGATTCGAATCAGCAGAAGCCCAATTTGCATCTGCAGCGCAAGGCCTGGCAGGCGGATTTGAAACGGCTGCGCAAAGAACTGACCGGCCTGGAAAAAGAAATGCAGGCCCTGGAGCGCGAGCGCGACTTGCTGACCACGGCCTTCGCGGCCGGCGAAGACTACTCCCGGGAAAAGAGCGATCGCCTGAACGAGATTACGGCGGAAATCGAAGCCGGGGAATCGCGCTGGCTGGAATTGGAAGGCGCAGCCGACGAGCTGGAGTCGCAAATTCAGGCCGCGGCGGCGGGCTGAGGCGAAGCGCGCCGCCGAACGTTTTTTATATTATCTTTCGGTCGCCTGGTTTTGCGCCCGGTAGTCGATGCAGAGAATCGCGCGATCGTCTTCCGGCGTCGTGCCGCCCAAAAAACCTTCCAGATCCGCAATCAGCGCCCGCACGAGTTCGCCCGCGGGCAGGCCGGCGTTCGAGACGATAAAATTTTCGAAGCGCTCCGGTCCGTAGATTTCGCCGCTCGCGTCGCGACCTTCGATCATGCCGTCCGTGAAAAGAAACAATCGATCGCCGGGCTCCAGCTGAATCTCGCCGCGTTCAAAAGCGAAATCCGGTTCGACGCCGATGAAAAAACTGGCGCCGGTATCGAGCTCGCGCACCGCGCTTTCGCCCGGCCGAAAGAGCAGGGCGGGATGGTGGCCGGCGTTGCAGTACTCCAGCTTGCCGGTGTTTACGTCGAGCAGACAGTAGTACGCGGTAAGATAGTGGCGCAGATCGCCGATAAACGAATACATGTCGCGGTTCAGGGAGCGACAGACTTCTTCGGGATGATCGGGATGGGCGGCGACGGCCTTCGCGAAGATGGCTTTGGCCATGGTCGTCAGCAGGGCCGCGGGCACGCCGTGTCCGGAAACATCGGCGATCAAAAAGGCGAAGCGGTTTTCGCTGAGGGGCAACACGTCGTAGAGATCGCCGCCGACGCTTTCTAACGCCAGATAAAACGAACCGAAGCTCAACTCGCGGCTGGCGGGCAGGCGATCGTAGGTGGGAATGATACTTTCCTGGACTTTGCGCGCCAGCTGTAGATCGCGCATCAAATGATCCTCGGCGGCTTTGCGTTCGATGATCTCCTGGTTCAGTCGCAAGAAGAGCGTCGAAATAATTCGGTTCACCAGCAGAAACCAAAAGCAGGTCAGCCCGATCGTAATGATCAGAGCGGTGCCGGTGGGTCGCACTGCGTCCATTAGAATATTCACCGTCGGCAGGACATGCAGATAAACCAATACACCCATAGTCGAAAAACACAGCGCGCACATCGCCGCGGTCCACAGGCCGTAGTTGCGTTGTTCCGTCATCGAACTCAGGGCGATCGATACGAAATACCCGGCGACCAAAAACGACGAAACGTTGCCGGTTAAATAGATCCACATGGAAACGTAGATTACATCGGCGGTGGCCGGAGCGTAGCCGCTCCACCAGACTCGCTTTTCGACGATGACTTCGGTTTCGAGTAGAATCAGCCAGAGCACGGCGAACAGAAGGTGCAGGCCCGCCGCGGCGTATAGCAGGGGATAGCGCAGATCGAGGTAGTAGAGCAGTCCAATAAAAGCCGCGCTGTAGACCAGGCGGGCCAGGTTTACACCGCGAAATTTTTCGATCCGATCGTTGGCGGCGGCCGACGGCCGGTCCCCTGGCCCGGGAGCGTCGCCCCGGCCGGGATTTTGTGGCCTGGATGAATTGCCTGCCGCCATCGCCCCGATATTAATGCGGCCCCCGCGCGCGGCAAGTGGAATGTCCGCCGGTGAGGATTCACTCGAATAATGGAGCCCGCCGCGGCTCTGCCCGTTCGGTTGTAGTTGCCAGAATTAGCGCCACCCTGCGGAGTCGTTTCTAGAGGAGGCTCTCCACGATGAAATCGAATTACAAGAAAGCTATGTCTTATGTCCCCAGAACGATGCTCGCGCTCCTGCTTGCGCTCCTGACCGGGGCCTGTGTGTCCAGCTCCAAATACGAACAGCTGGAAGATCAGTACAAACAGTCCGAAGCGCGGGCCGAGGCGCTGGAAAACGCCAACAAAGAACTCAATGACCGGATCGCCGAGCTCACCGAAGAGATCGAAGCGAAAGACGCGGAAATCAAAAGCATGAGCGAGGCCGCCGCCGACAGCGCCTCCAGCGAAGAGATGTCGGTGCTGTTACAGGAAAAAGCAGCGCTGCAGCGCGAACTGGCCAGCCTGCGAGCCGGCAAACGCAGCATGGATATGACCTTCAACGGTCTGTCCGACGCGCTGAAACAAGATCTGGAAGACGGCAATATCAAGATCAGCCAGGTCGAAGGCGTTGTGCGCCTGACGATCGAAGACAACGTATTCTTCGATAGTGGTCGCACCGCGGTGAATGCCAGCGGACGCGAAGTCCTGGATCGTCTGGCGAACGCCATGAAGGATTCGCCCGATCACTCGCTGATCATCGAAGGTTATACCGATGATCGTCGCATCGGCCCGAAGCTGCGCAAGAAGTACGCAACGAACTGGGATCTGGGCGCCGCTCGCGCAATCAACGTTGTGCGTTATCTTACGGAAGAGGGCGGCATTTCCGATGATCGTCTGAGTGCGCAAACCTTCGGTCCCAACCGTGCGACCGCGGATAACTCAACTCCGGAAGGCCGCGCGGCGAACCGTCGGATCCAGATCAGCGTGATCCAGACCCAGAAGGTCGAAGAGTCCGACGAAACTTCCGCTGAAGAGATGTTGAAAGAGAAGATCGAAGAAACGGAAGAAGAGATCGAAGACAAAATGGAAGAGATCTCGGAAGAAGCCGAAGCGAAAGAAAACGAAGCGCTGGAGCCGATCACGGAAGTGAAGTCCGAAGAAGGCGAAGAGTCTTCCGACGAGATGGAAGCCGAACAGCCGGCCGAAAACACTCCCTGAATCAAATCAAAGCAAATCATACAGCGTGGTTTTATTGAACCGTGCCGTGTATGAATGCCGGGGATGATTTCGCACTGCCGAATCATCCCCGCCCGAGTTCGGGCAAACACAAAAAAAGCGGCCCGAATCCGGGCCGCTTCTTATTTTTGGAAGCCTGCCGATCACGGCAAGCGGCTCCACTGCCGGAATTTCCGGTCCTCAGTATCTATTGCGAGGGCGTTTTTCCTGGGCTTCGTTGACCTTAATTGAACGTCCGTCCAGCTCCGTGCCGTCCATTTCCGATATCGCCTGATCTGCAGCGCTGTCGTCATCGAAGGTTACGAAACCGAATCCACGGGAGCGTCCCGTATCGCGGTCTGTAATCACTTTCACTTCCTGCAGGCTGCCGAACCGTTCCATTGCAGCCCGGAGGCCGTCGTCCGAAGTGCCCCAGCTCAGGCCGCCTACAAATAACTTTTTAGCCATCTCTTCTCAATCCTTTGCGCGCCGTAGATACCCGCGCAAAACGCGAATTCGTCAGGTGTGCGTATTCAGGAACCAGTTAATTTATTCGAGAAAGAACCGCAATCGTTTCTCCGGGGCCGCCGGGCTCTTATTTCACAGCTCCCGGACCGGCATTCCGTCGGCGATTTCGCTGCCCGGGTAGACAATCACGCTATCTCCCTCCTGCAGCTGACGCGGCGTTCCAGCGGCGCTGGTTTGATTCTTTTCGCGAGGCGCAAGCGAGACGGTCGTCGGATTACGGCCCGCGACGGAAACCCGGGTTTCGCGGGCGATTCCGCCTTCGTCGACTCGAAATACGACCCAGTCGTCGCCGGCTCGAAAGACCGCTCCAGATGGAAGCTGCATGATGTCGTCATGACTGGACAGAACCAGAGTGCACTCTACGCGAAAATTGTCCCCGAGATGTTCCCATTGCCCGGGCGGGGACGTGATATCGACCAGGGCGTTAACGCGCTGTTCTTCAACGCCCAGAGCCGAAATCTTTGTAAACGCGGATGGTTCGATTCGTCGCACGGTGCCTTCGAGTGTCTGTTCACCGCCCCAGCGTCCGATGCGAACCCTCGTGCCCGGCCGGACCCGGACCGCGTCCGCCGTCAGCAAATCCACCACGATTTCGAGCGAGGTCGGATCTCCGATTTCAAGCAGCGGCGCTCCCATTTCGATCGGCCCCGCGTCCTCGCGATGAACCCGCAGCACGCTGCCGCCAGTGGGAGCCCTGACCGGACGGATTTGATCCCACTGGATCACGGCCACGCGCTGGCCGCGGCGAATTCGGTCGCCGGGATGGACGGTCAACCGGTTGAGCACTCCGCTGACCGGAGCCAGGAGCGTAAATTTTTCCCGGACCCTGGTCACTCCGTCTTCGGTCAGTATTTCCTGAAAGGGGCCCCGGAGGACGCGCGCTGTTTCGACCGGTAGCCGGTCGGGCGCGAAGATCAGATACAGCAGCCCCGCCGCGGCGATGCCGCCGAGAGCGTAGGTCCAGAAGCGTTTGCTGCGAAAAATATTCGGGTTCATAGATTCACTCACGAGTTTTTAAGACTTCCACCAGATTCAAGCGATCCACTTTGCGACGGATTAGCAGACTGCTCGTAATTCCAGTCGCTACGACCACGAGAATCGCCATCGCGTAACTGGACACAGAGATGATCACCGGGAAACGAATGCCTTCGACGGGCATAGATTGGATCAGAGCCGTCACGAAAAAGAAACCGAGCACGCATCCGGGAAGCAAAGCCGGCGCGGTCTGGAGCGTGAGTTCCCAGGCGAGCACGCGAAAGACTTCGCCTTTCGTGAAGCCGAGAATGCGCAGCGTCGCCAGTTCCCACGCGCGCTCCGAGAAGGATACCCGGGCCGTATTGTACACTACGGCGAAGGCGATGCAGAGGGCGAAGGTGACGATGATGCTCGCCATCACCAGAATCAGGGCCGCCGATGTTTCATTGAAAAGCCGCATGCTCGCTTCCCGCGTCGTGACCGATTCGACCTGAGGCGCGTTCTGCAGACGCTCGTACAGTGCCGTCGCGTGGGCGGGGTCGACGTGGATGGCGACTTGATTGATCGCTCTGCCTTCGCCGAGCAGTCCGCGTAAGGCGCTCTGTTCCATGTAGACGCCGCTCCCGATTAATTCCTCGGCGACGCCGGTGACAGGCAAACGAATGCGGGTCGAATTCCGATCTGGAGGCCGCGCCCTCGAAGCTTCGAAACTGTTCGCGGCGGTTTGGGTTTTCCATTGGTCCGTGGCGAGCAGGGGTTCCAATTCCAGCCAGTCGCCGGTGTCGACACTCAATTTCTCCGCCAGAGTGCTGCTCAAAACCAGACCGCCCGCGGGAATGGAGATCACCCGGAGTTCCCTGTCCCGCAGCACCCGCAGTCGGGCGCCCGGATCGATCCCGGTGATGGCCGAATCTTCAGAGCGATGCCCGGCGTGCAATCGGACGCCCAGAACCCGATAGCCTTCGGCGTACAGCACGCCCGGATAGCGTTCAATTTCGCGCAGGCTGCGTTCGGATAAGGCCGTTCGAAAATTCACAGTGGCGTCGTCGCGACTGTTCAAAGCGAAGTGGGTGTAAAAAAGATAGTTGAGTGTGTCGCCCCAGAACAATCCCAGCAGCACGATCAACAGGGCGGCGCTGATGCCCAGCAGGGAAAAACCGGTGCGCAGCGGACGGTTGGCGAGATTGCGAAAAGCGAGCCGCACGCTAACGCTCAAAAAGGGCGCGATCTTCAGACGTTCCAGCAGGCCGCTGCGATATCGGGGCGGCGCCGGCGGTTGCATCGCCTGGGCGGGCGGCGTGCGCAACACTCGAAACAAAACCCCGCCCGCGCCGGCGAGCGCGGCGACGAAGCTGATCGTCACGCCTGAAACAACTACGACGGGACTTAAAATAAATCGCAGGGATGGAAAGTGAAAATAGGTGCCGTACATTTCGGTCGTCAGGGTTCCGAACCACGCCCCGAGCAGCACGCCGGCCAGGGCTCCAGGGGCGATCATGACGCTGATTAATTTCGCGTAGTGCAGGGCCACGTCTCGATCAGGATAGCCGATGGCTTTCAACGTGGCGATCTGTCCGCGCTGAGTTTGGACCAGACGCGTGATGACGACGTTGATCAAGAAGGCGGCCACTCCGAGAAAGATCATCGGAATTACGAAGGCCATAATTCGATTCTGTTCGATTTCGTTGGCGATGAAAACGTTTGAGATCTGGTCCGCGCGATCGTACGCGTTTACGCCGCCGTACGGCTTGAGCAGCCGGTCTACGCTGGCAAGCACCGTACGCGACGAAGCCGATGGAGTATACAGAAAGCTGATCGAATTAAAGGCCCCGTCCAGATCAGTCGCGGCGGCCAGAGCGACGCGCGGCGTCCAGAATACTCCGAAGTGTTTGTCGTCCGGAAAAGGCGTGGTGCCGCGAAAGGCGTAGATGTACTCCGCGGAAACCGCGGTGCCGGTAATGCGCAGCCGCCGGTATCGCCCTTGAAAGAGCGCCGCGATCGAATCGCCCGGTCGGTACCTGTTCGCTCTGGCGAAAGCTTCACTGACCAGGACTTCATCCAGAGCGCCGGGTGCGGGCATGCGGCCGGACTGTAACTGGACTTGATTGAGAGCCGCGCCCCGCAGTTCGGGCAGGGAGATAAAACGACCCACGACCGGTTCTTGCGCGCCGGGGATATCCAGAAGCGAGTCCTGGACGATTCGCAATTCGAAGGCGCTGATCCCTTCTATTTCCGCAATATTTTCGGCCAGGGATAAAGGAGCGCGACGCAGCTCCGCGAAAGCGTCCGCGAAACGCGATTGCCGGTAGAAGCTATCGCGCGCTTCCAGCAGGCTATCGTAAGTACTCAGCGAAGAAACGAATGTCGCAATGCCGCTCGCGACGACCAGGGCGATGGTCAGGATCTGCGCTTTCATGCGAATCAGATCGCGACCGACTTTTATATCTATCGTTTTCATGTGCCGATCGCGATAAATTCTACCAGTTGATTTCGGACGGATCTTTTTTACGTCGATTGCGAACGACTCTTTCGATCGCGCCGTCCGCCATATAGAATACGCGATCGGCCATGCCCGCGATCGAGGCGTTGTGGGTGATGATCACCGTGGTGGTATGCAGTTCGAGATTGACCTGGCGCAGAGCCGCGAGCACCAGCTTGCCCGTCGCCTGATCCAGAGCGCCTGTGGGTTCGTCGCAAAAGAGCACGTCCGGCCGCTTTGCGATGCCGCGGGCGATGGCCACCCGCTGCTGCTCGCCGCCGGACATCTGGGCGGGGAAGTGATCTCGCCGCGCGGCGAGCCCGACCAGGTCCAGGGCTTCTTCCGGCGGCAGGGGATTCGAGCTGACTTCGGTCGCCAGGCGCACGTTCTCCGCCGCGGTGAGGCCGGGTATGAGATTATAAAACTGGAAAACGAAACCGATGTGTTCGCGCCGGTAGCGGGTCAGTTCGCTTTCGCTCGCGTTGTGCAGCGCGTGCCCGCCGGCATAATATACTTCGCCGGAGGTGGCAACATCGAGGCCGCCCAGAATATTCAGCAAAGTCGATTTACCGCTTCCGGAGGGACCGAGAATTACGACGAATTCGCCGTCGTACAATTCCAGGTCGACGCCCCGGAGGGCCGCGACCGTGACATCGCCCATCTGGTAGATCCGGGTCAGTCCTTGCCCCTGAAAGATCGGCTCGCCCATAGACGCGCTTTTTTTTGGGCCGCGGCTCATCGCCGCCAGACCTGCGGAAATTTGTCGGCTCTTCAAGCGGAATTCGATCGCAGAAGCCTGATGTCGATCATAGACCTGAGTCCGACCAGAACAGCGCCTGAAAAAAGCTTGCCAGTGTTCACGGTGGCCTTGATTTTCCGGCACAATGCTTGGAATTCGTTATATCAAAGCCAAACCGTCGGACTTCGTGATCTTGTTTCGCAAAGGCAAAATCGTTCAGCAGGGAGCGGGACTGTCGTTCTTTTATTACGCTCCTTCCGCGAGTCTGGTGATCGTGCCGGCCGAAAGCCGGGACGCGCCCTTTATTTTCAAAGAAAGCACGAATGATTTCCAGACCGTCGACGTGCAGGGCCAGATAACCTTTCGAGTCGGCGACGCGCCGCGACTGGCTCGAATGCTGGACTTTACCGTCGACGCCCAGGGCCGCTATCTGGGCGACGGACTGGAAACTCTACCCATGCGCCTGACCAACCAGGTCCAGGTGATTCTGCGCGAAAAACTCCAGACCATGGATTTGCGCAGGGCCCTCACCAGCGCGCCGGAGCTCGTGACCTTCGTGCGCGAACGGGTCGGCGATGCGCCGATCATAAACGAACTGGGTCTGGAGATTCTGGACTTTTCGATTCTGAGCATCAGCTCCACGCCGGAAATCGCGCGGGCTTTAGAGGCCGCCGCCAGAGAAAACCTCTTGAAAGAAGCCGACGACGCGATCTACACGCGGCGCAATTTCGCCGTGGAACAGGAACGCGTCATTAAAGAGAACGAATTGAAAACGCAGATTGCGGTCGAAGAGAAAAATCGTGAGATTCGCGAAACGCAAATGAATGCGGAAATCTCCGTGCAGGAAAAACAAAAGCTGGTCGAAGAGGCGCGCATGGACGCGGAAGCTTCGATTGAACGCAAGCGCAACGAAATCGCCCAGGAGGGGCTCGCCGCCGAAATCGAACGAGAAGGCCAGCGGGAAAAATTCGTCGAACAGAATGCGCGCAACACGCTCGCCGAAGCGAAGGCCCGGGCGGATTCGGTGAAGCTCGAACTGGAAGCTCTGGCCACGCTTTCGCCGGAATTATTAGAAGTGCTCGCTGCCAACCAAATGGACGCGCGCAAGCTGATCTCGAAGTCCATCGGCGAACTCGTAAAGAACGCGGACAAAATCGGAACGCTGAATATTTCGCCGGACCTGCTGGAGTCTCTGCTGGATCGGCCGATGCAAACGCAAAACCGTGGAGATTGATAAGATCATCGTCGTGACGCGGCCGACGCGTCTCGAAGACAGCATCCGACGTTTTAATACGAAGTCCCAGGCGCGCTTTTTCGTCGAGAGCCGCGGTCAGTCCTTCGACGACTACGAGCTCGAAGAAGATAATTATCAACGCGCGAAAGAAGCAGTGCTCCGGTCGCTGCCGCGCGATATTCAGATGCAGGTGATCGACCGCGGCTTTCTTTCGAATTTTCAGTTCGCCGCCGGCGATCTGGTATTGACTCTCGGACAGGACGGCCTGGTTGTGAACGTCGCGAAGTATCTCGCCGGTCAGCCGATTCTCGCGGTCAATCCCGACCCGGATCGCTTTGACGGCATCTTATTGCCTTTTCACTTCAGCGAAGTCGCAACCGCCCTGCAATCCTACGAAAAAGACGAGCTCGCTTCGCGGCCGATTTCGATGGGCCGCGTCGACTTAAACGACGGCCAGAAGCTGTACGCCTTCAACGATTTCTTTCTCGGCGCCAATACCCACGTCAGCGCGCGCTATAGCATCCAGCACGGCGAACGAGCCGAACGCCACAGCTCCAGCGGCGTGATCGTGTCCACGCCCGCCGGCAGCACGGGCTGGCTCAGTTCGCTGTACAATATGGCCGAGGGCGTGCACGAGTTTTTGCATCCTGAGCAAGCCGGCCGGGGCTCCGGGAAGACGCCGTCGAAGATTTCCTCAATGAATTCCTCCAGAGCGCCTTCAAAGAATTCCGCTAAGCCGCCCGTAAATTCAAAAGGTGAAGCGAAACCGAAAGGCGAATCGCTCATGCAGGCGAAGAAGTCTTCGGGCGCATCCGGCGGTCGCTCCCGGACGCTCAGCTGGGAAGAGAAGCGACTGCTGTTTATGGTCCGCGAACCCTTTCGCAGTAAATGGAGTCAGGCCGATCTCGTGGCCGGCGAAATCCGGGAAAACCAGGAGCTGGTCATCGAAAGTCATATGCCCGAGGGCGGCGTGATCTTTTCCGACGGGATGGTCGAAGATTTCCTGGAGTTCAATTCGGGAACGACCGCGCGTTTTCACCTGGCCGAGAAGACCACGAATTTGCTGGTCGAATGACGCGCGCGAATTCACTTTGTAAACATTATGATGCTCTTCATCGGCCTCGTGGCCGCGGTGCTCTTCATCGTTACGCTGTGTCTGCTCGCGTTTCGACCGGAGCCGGCCAAACCGCCGCCGCCATCCGGGAAAAAAACGACGTCGTCTGCGCGGCCCCCGCGACCGGCGTCGCCTGCGAGCGCTCAAGCCGTCGGTCGAGCGCCGGGCGATCCCGCCCCGGAAGATGCGAAAGGGCCGGAAGATGCTGATCGAGGCGACGGCGGGCCCGAACGCCTGCGGCCGGATCTGCCGGCGGACTTCCGTTCCCACGATCTGGTCCGGCATCTGGACGAACGCGGCTATGCGACGTTTAAGGATTTATTTTTTCACCCCGGCTCGCCGCGACTGCGCGAAGAGTCGACAGGAGAGCTGCCGGTCATCGCGGCTTTGCTTTTCGACGAGAGCGAATCCCTTTTCGATATCGAAGGATCCTCGAACGGCAACGCATTTCTGGCCAAACATCGGGCCGAGGCGGTGATCGAACAGCTGGTGGCTGTGTACGGCGTGGACCGCCGGCAGCTGCGGTCCCGGGGGCGGGCGGCCGGCACTTCGAATATCGCGCGCAACCGACGCGTGCAGATCATTCGCGCGGAAGGCTGAAGTCGCGGCGAGTATAAACGCAGCAGGAATCATTTTAGTAACAGGCAGCTGCAGGAGGCAATCAGGTGGACCATTCAAACGAAAAATCAACGAATCAAAATATGCGCTACATAGCGCGATTCATGGCGTTGCTTCTGGCCATGAGCGTCGGCACGTACATTGTTTTCTGTCGGGGAACGGCGAAGCAAAAGCCGGTCGCCGAAGACTCGCCCAATGCGCCCGCACTCGAAGCGCGGACCTCGATCGGGGATGCTCCGGAATCCTGCGAAGGACTCGCTCTGGAAATTCGACAGTTCGATATCTTCATGACGACTTCCAAGTCCGGTCCGTCGCCTGCGGACATGAACCGGCTGGACGCGATGCGGGCGCGCTACGATCGTCACTGTAAGCCATGAGCCGCGTCGGGCCGTCGACTGAGTTCATCGGAGCGCCGGCTGCGCTATGAATCTCTTCGAAATTCTGAACGGCGCTCTGGATGCCGGGCTGTACTTCGTTTTACTCGGCGTGGGACTCGCGCCCCTCGAACGCGCCTTCGCCGCCCGCAAGCAGCCGCTCCTGCGGCCGGAGTTCGCGACCGATCTGCTGTTTTATTTCGGACAGAGCCTGCTGTTTACGAAGCTGACCCTGTGGATTCTATGGCTGGCTCACGACGCTGTGCAGTCTCTAACGATCACGGTTTCGATCTTTGCTGAGTGGCGGGCGATCTTCGGCGATCTACCGCTCTGGCTGCAGCTGCCCGCGGTCGTTCTCTGCTCGGACCTCTGTATCTACTGGGCGCATCGTTGGTCGCACACGAATCCCTGGCTGTGGCGCTTTCATCGCGTGCACCACACCGCGACGCGGCTGGACTGGGCCGCCGCCTTTCGCGAACATCCCATCGATAATATTTATACGCGGCTGGTCGTGAATTTGCCGGCGATCGCTCTCGGATTTTCTTTCGAGGCGATTGCGGCCTTCGTGGTCTTTCGCGGATTCTGGGGCAACGTCATTCATTCGAATACGTCTTTCGGATTGGGTCCCCTGAAGTACGTGCTGGGTTCGCCGCGGCTGCATCACTGGCACCACGAACCCCGGGCGGGCATGCACAGTAATTTCGCGAATCTGAATCCGCTGATGGACGTGCTCTTCGGGACCTTTTACGACCCGGGGGTGATGCCGGAGCGCTACGGGATCGCCGGCTCGGACGGCGATGGCGATGCGACTTCGGGTAGGGGGTACTTCGCGCAGCTGCTGGGGCCTTTCCGGCCGGCGAAATCGCGCGCGACAGCCGGTGAAATTTTATTCGCAAATAGTGAACCGCCGGGCGTCGTCGCCCCCGAATCTATCAAGAGGATCTGATGAAAAATCACGCTGTTCTGGAAAATCAATCCCGCCCGCGCTGCTTGCGGCTTGCATTGTCGGCGTCGCCGATGCGAGCGATGATCGCCCTTTGGATCATAGGCGCGTTTTTCGCGAGCGCCCAGGCCTTAGGCGCGAAACCGATTCAGTTAACGAAGTCGAATTTCAAACGAGCCACCTCCGAGAAACCCGTCATCGCTTTCGTCTACTTTCCCTGCGGCATCGGGGAAAACCTGCTGAATTACGCCTTCGCCGACGTGCCGGGCGTTAATACGGCCGCGCTCGACAGCACGAAGGCGAGGCCTTTTTCGCATCGCGACTATACGCTCGATACGGTCTTCTTGATTCATAAAGGCAAGATCCTGGCGCACAAAAAGCGCGATCGGCAGGGCGACAATATCGGCACGAACTATCTGCGCAGCTGGGCCTACCGGGAACTGAAGCGCGCCGGTCTGCCGGTTGAAATGAAGCGTCCCGAGAGTCTGCTGGTGGAGCCGGAGCGCGAGCCCGCAGGCCCCGTGGATTTGAAGCGCGGCTTGAGCGGATTCTTCGACTTCGACAGCGGGCGTCCCGTGAACTCCGCGTCCGGAGCCGCCGGCCGATTTTTATTGCAAAGCGACAGCGGAAATTTTCAGATTCGGGACGGCGTTCTACGCGGTGACGGCGATTATTTCAACGGCGGCAAGCTGGCCCGGAACGCAAAGTTCTTCGCCCCGTCGTCTGCGCATAAAAAGATGCGCACGAACGGCTTTACGGTGCACCTGAATGTGCGCCCCCTGGCCATCACAAAAAATTCCTCCGATCCGGAGCGCTCTTTCAGCATGTCGCTCTTCGACGGACAGGCGCAGCTCGTCGTTCGCCGGGGCAGGCTGCTCCTGGATCTGATTTCCGATCGGAAGCACGGCGCCGGCTACTGGAGCGCAAAGGAGCCGGTCTTTCTGACGGATCGCAAAATTCAATTCGGCGAGTGGCAGGGTATCGTGCTGCGCTTCGACTTTCGCCGCAAACGCATCGCGGTGCTACACAACGGTCGTCGTTTGCGGGACGTAAATATGAGCGATCACTGGATCGAGCTGGTCAATCACAAGGTCGTTTTTCCCGTGAACTTTTATTACGGTCGGGCCGGCGTGCTATTAAACGGCGACGTCGACAATCTGGCGATTTACGAGCGGCCGCTGTCCGCTCTTGAAATGACCGCGCTTTACAAAAAATATAAACGAGACGCGGGCGACACCGAGATCGATCCTCAGCCGGCTATTGACGTCGCCGCTGCAAACCGCCGGATGCTTTCGGCAGCCTACGATGGGGATTTGAAACAGGTCCGGAGCGCCCTGGACGCGGGCGCGAACGTGAACGCGAAATCCCGCGGATGGACGGCCTTAATGTTCGCCGCTCATTTCGGTCGCCTGCCCCTGGCGAAGCTGCTCGCAGATCGCGGTGCGGATCCGCATATCCAGAAAGACGGCTGGAACGCGCAGGAACTTGCTGAGTTCAAGGGCCACACCCGGCTTGCTAAGTTTATCGCCGGGGAGCTGCGCAACGAACGCCACTGCGACTGCCAGCTGGGGCGTCCGGAATACAAGGTCCGGGACCTGGGCTTGCCAACGAAACCCTGAGTCTGAGCCCTGGCTTGTCCAGGGCGAATAGAAAGCCCTGGCTCGTCCAGGGCGAATAGAAAACCCTGGCTCGTCCAGGGCGAATAAAAAACCCCCGCCATCCTGGTTAGACGGCGGGGGTTTGTGTGATCTGCAATTTAGCAGGGCTCATCTGTCGCGCACTGCACAGGCTGTGCCTGCACTGTTCTGATAAGTGACTCTGTCACTTATCAGAATATATCGCGTCGATCAGATCCTGGTATTTCTCCGTAATCACGTGACGCTTCATGGACATCTTCGCCGAGAGTTCGTCGCCGACTTCTAAGGTTTTCGGCAACAAACGCACGTCGCCGACTTTTTCGAAACCCTTGAAACCGTTCTCGGCCGTAATCGCCGTTTTGATATCCGCGAGAATCGCTTTGCGAACCGCATCGTTTTTGGCGAGCTCTTCGTAGCTGCTACCGTGTTCTTTGAATTTGTCGAGCACGGGCACGATCAGAGCGCCGAGGAATTTCTGGTCCTGGCCGACGATCATAACGTGGTCGATCAGCGGCGACTGCACGATTTTGTTTTCGATCGGTACGGGCTCGATGTTTTCGCCGTTTAACAGAACGACCGTTTCTTTCGAGCGGCCGACCAGCTTGAGCGTATTGTTGTAGGTCATGACGCCCAAATCACCCGTGTTGAACCAGCCTTCGCTCGTAAGCACTTTGTTGGTAGCTTCGGGATTCTTGTAATAGCCCTTCATGACCTGCGGTCCCTTCACGTGCACTTCGCCTTTCACGCCGCGCTTCGGCGGATAGAGAATTTCGCCGGAGTTGATGTCGACCAATCGCATTTCGACTTTCGGAAACAGCGGTCCGACGCTGCCGATGACCAGTTTCTGCGGCGTGCGAAAGACCAGACCAGGCGAGGTTTCCGTCAGGCCGTAGCCTTCGAGCACCGGAATGCCGATCGTGTTAAAGAATTCGTCCACATGAAAGGGCAGCGCGCCGCCGCCGGATACGGAGCCGCGCAGCTTGCCGCCGGTCGCCATGCGAATCTTCTTGAGGACGATCGCGTCAAGCAGCTTGTACGGGATCAAGAAGAGGATGATCATCGGAATGTGCCAGATCGCGAGGGCCAGGCTGACGATCGGATTGCGACCTTCTAAATCGAGCTGATTGCCCTTCAGAAAACGAATGCCGCGCTGCACGCGCTGGGCGCAGAAATAGGCGGCCTTAAACAGGCCCCGCACGACCGGCGAACCCGCCGCGACGTTGTTTTGAATGCCCTGGTACACGCTTTCCCACAGGCGCGGCGCCGATCCCATGAAGGTGGGCTTTACGATGCTCATATCTTCTTTGATATTGCGCACGTTCGTATAGTACTGCGGAGTTCCTACGGCGATCGAAACCATTTCGAAAACGCGCTCGAAGATGTGCCACACCGGCAGAATCGAGAGAATGCGATCTTCCGGGCCGATTTTCAGCGGAATGTACTGCAGCTGCGAAATCATATTCGCGTGGGTCAGCATTACGCCTTTCGGCGCGCCGGTGGTGCCGGAAGTATAGATGATGGTGAAGAGGTCGTCGGGTTTGATATCGGCGATGCGCTCTTCGGCGCGTTTGTCGCCGCTGGATCTGAGGGTTTTGCCCTTTGCGATCACGTCTTCCATCTTCACGACTTTGTCGCCGGTGGCGTCGTCGTCGGGATCCATCAGGATGATGGTCTGTACATTCGGCAGCTGCGGGAGGTTCTTTTGAACTTTGGCCAGCGTGACCTGATTTTCAACGAAGACCACTTTCGCGTCGGAGTGGGGCACGATGTACTGAATGTCGCCGTCGGTCACGTCGGTTCCGCGGGGCACGTCTGCTGCACCGCACAATAAAACACCGTAGTCAGCAATGATCCATTCTTTGCGGTTGTCGGCGAGAATCGCGACGTGTTCCCGGGCGGCCACCCCCAGGTCGATCAGGCCCGTCGCCAGATTGAGCCCGGTTTCGTACAGATCCTTGAAGGAAATCGCTTCGAACTCTTTGTTTTTGTTGCGGGTCGCAAACGCGGGTTTGTCGCCGAAATTCTCGGCGCTGTTGCGATACACTTCCGCCAGGTTGGGTGCGGTAATTTTTGAACTCACTCGGGATCCTCCGCGCTTTTCGCCCCGGTTTTTGGTTCGATCCTGGAAATCGGCCGGGAAAGGCGGCTTGCAGGATTGCACAATTGGAATTGCGCCGTCAAGTTTTTCCTACGAGTTCGTCGCTGCGGTGCCTTCGCGCGGCGGCGTTTTCGCAATGCTTCCCGGGAGCGGCGCGCCAGGCCAATCTTCGCCGATTGATTTATAGAAGCCAGGTCGGAGATTCGCCGCGATTGCTCCGGGCCTGCGGCTTTCGCCGGCCCGGCCGGGAAAAACTTGACGGCGGGCTTCGCACTATGGGAGGGTGCAAGCCGCCTTTCCCGAATAAATCACATCAAAATAAGAAACATCGGGAGTGAGAGCGTGGAGGACGGGAGTGAGTTCAACTGTAACGGCGTCGAATCTGGCGCAAGTGTTTGCCGATAGCGCGAAGAAATACGGCGACAAGCCGGCATTCGCTACGCGGAATAAGCAGAAAGTATTCGAAGCGATTTCGTTTCAAGAAACCTACGATTTAGGCGTCAATCTGGCGACCGGATTGATCGACCTGGGAGTGGAAGCCCGGGAGCATGTGGGTCTTTTGGCGGACAACCGCAAAGAGTGGATCATTGCGGACTATGGCATTCTATTGTGCGGTGCAGCAGACGTTCCGCGGGGAACCGACGTCACTGACGGCGACATTCAATACATTATACCGCATTCGGATGCGAAAGTGGTTTTCGTTGAAAACACGGCGACTCTGGCGAAAGTCCAGAAGAACCTGCCCCAGCTCCCGAATGTAACCAAAATTGTCGTGATGGACCCGGACGAAGACGCATCCGGCGATAACGTGTTAAAAATGGAAGCCCTGATCGAGAAGGGCAAGAGCCTGCGGGCCGCCGGCGACAAGCGCGTCGAAGAGCGCGTGGCCGGCATCAAACCGGAAGATCTGTTTACGATTATCTATACGTCGGGCACCACCGGCGCGCCGAAGGGCGTCATGCTGACCCACGCGAATATGGTTTCGCAGCTGGTTAATATTCCAATCGCCATCACCCCGGAAGATCGCGTGCTGTCGATCCTGCCCGTATGGCATATTTTCGAGCGCGTCTTTCAGATGGTGACGGTCGCGACCGGCAGCTGCCAGCACTATACGAACGTGCGCAATATCAAAGAAGATATGGCGATCGTTCAGCCCACGTTCATGGCTTCCGCGCCGCGTCTGTGGGAGAGCGTATACCAGGGCATTCAAAACAACATCGCCGGCGGTTCGCCGGTTATTCGCGGCCTGTTCAAAGCGGCGTACTTCTGCGCTCAGCGGGTGCAGCGCGGCGTTCGTTTTCTGAAAGGCAATCAGCTGGATCTCGAAGGGCGCAACCCGATCGTATCGCTCCTGCTGGCCCTGTATCACATTCCGATGATCATCCTGTTTATGCTGCCGTACCTGCTGCTGGACACGATCGTTCTGAAAAAGATTCGCAAAGCGACCGGCGGTAAAATGAAAGGCACCGTCTCCGGCGGCGGCGCGCTGCCGTTCCACGTGGACGAATTCTTTAACACGATCGGCATTCCGGTTCTCGAAGGCTACGGTCTGACCGAAACGAGTCCCGGTCTGGTCTTTCGCACGCCGGCCAAATCGGTCATCGGTTCGATTGGACCGCTGTTCCCGAACGTGGATCTGCGTCTCGTCGACATCAACACCGGCGATATCCTGTATCCGCCCAAGCGCGGCGTGAAAGGCGAAGTCCACGTAAAAGGCCCGCAGGTCATGAAGGGTTATTATAAGAACCCCGAAGCGACCAAAAAAGTCCTCACGGAAGAAGGCTGGTTCAACACCGGCGACCTGGGCGTCATGACCTACAACAACACCCTGAAGCTCGTCGGTCGTTCGAAAGAAACCGTCGTACTGCTGAACGGTGAAAACGTGGAGCCCGTACCGATCGAAAACAAAATCGTTCAGTCTCCGCTGGTCGACCACGTGATGGTCGTCGGTCAGGACCAGAAATTCCTGGGCGCTCTGATCGTGCCGGTGCTCGACAAATTCAAAGAGCACGGCGACAGCTACGAAGCCCTGGCCAAAAGCGAAGCGGTGCAAAAGGCGATCTTGAAAGAAATCAAGTCGCTCGTTACGACCGAAACCGGTTTCAAGGCCTTCGAAAAGATCGGCGACATTCGTCTGCTGCCGAAGACCTTAGAAGTCGGCGACGAACTGTCCGCGAAGATGTCGATGAAACGTCACATCATCACCGAGAAGTACGAAGACCTGATCGCATCGATTTACGCTGACAAGTGAGCGAAGCTCACCTGTCGAGGCGGTGCAGGCGTAGCCTGCAGTGCTGACAAATCATAAAGGATCAATTACGATGTCGGTCGTTCGGCCGGCTCGTTTCGAAACCCGTCATGCAGTCTGCGTGGCGGGTTTTTTCGTGACCGTCGGTCGTGCGACCGAAGCGTCTGTTGGCGTTTGCCCGCTTCGAGTATTGCGCCTTCGCGTCTCCGCATCTTTTCGGAACCGCCTGCGTCCCTGTGCGTCTCAATTGCATATGTCGCCGCCGATTACCCTGTACGCCTTCGTCACCTCGCCCTTCGCGGCCAAAGTGAAATGCTACCTGGACTACAAACAGCTCCCGTTTGCAATGGAGTATGTCGATCCGATCGGCGCCGGGGAGGTGGCCTTCACGAATCAGCGGCGCATACCGGTGTTGAAAATAGGCGAGGAGTGGCGCCGGGATTCCTCTGAGATCGGCCTCTGGCTCGAAGAACGATTTCCGGAGCGCCCGATTCTGGGGGAATCCCCGGCTGAGCGGGCGCGGATTCTTGAATTGGATGAGTGGGTTACGGCATCGTTGATCCCCGCGATCTTTCGGCAAGCGGTGGAATGGGACAGCACGCGAAACGGCTGGCATAACGGCTGGCGTCTGAGCGCGGCGCTACACGCCACGCGGCCGCTGCCCTTTGCGGCGCGCTGGCTGTGGCCGCTTCTGGTTCGACGCGCGGCTTTTATTCATCGCATCGTAAATCGGCAGCAAAAGCGCTACGGCAAAGAAAGCCGCGGCGAAATGTGGAATCGCATCTTTCAGGAATTCGCCGAGCGCCTGGGGCAAGGCCCCTTTCTCGGAGAGCAGCCGCGGCCTTCGCTTGCGGATTTGAGCGCCTATCCCCAGTTTGTATTCCCACGATTGCTGGGCATGCGTTTTCGCGGCGATGCGGAGATCCGACCGCCGCTCGTTCTGGCCCGGTGGCTTGCGCGAATGAAAAAAGAGCTGCCGGAAAACCCGTCGTTGATTCCGGATCGAATGCTTAATTTACCCGATGCCGCTGCCCGAACTTGAGATCGATCTGAGTCGAACGCCTGCCGCCCGCTGGCAGGGCCTGCTTCCGTATCGCGGGGCGATTCACGAACTTTTCGCGGCGCACTTTCGTGAACTGGCCGATGCTTCGGATTTCGCGGGGGAACTGGAGGGCTTCGCGCGCCGATTTCTATCGTCGGAACTGCGCGCCGAGCTGGCGGCGGTGGCCGAAATCTCCGGGCACGAGACTGGCGACGTGCTGCTTTTGAATCTGTATTACGATGCGATCAAAGCTGTGCTGGGATGCTCGGCTTTCGCGGTCGATAGCCCGAACGACGGGGGGCACTCCGGCGCAAGCGGCGAAGCTCCGGGCGGTCCGCTGCATGCGCGCAACCTGGACTGGTATTCAGAGGGCGATATGTTGCGCAAGCATTCGATGCTCTGCCGCTTTACGGGAGGTCGCAATGAATTCGTTACGATTGGCTGGCCGGGTTTTATTGGCGCGCTTTCGGGAATGGCGCCAGGAAAATTCGCGGTCACTCTGAACGCGGTCTTGAGCATTGAAGAGGCGCAGCTCGCCGCTCCGATCAGTTTTTTGATTCGCGAAGTGCTGGAGTCGGCGGAGTCTTTCGACGCGGCCGTTGCACGTTTGGCCGATGACGCGATTTACTCGGACTGTTTGCTGCTGGTAACCGGCCCACGGCCGGGCGAGATGGTTGTAATCGAACGAACCCCTGGTTGTTCGGCGCTGCGTCGCCGCGATCCCAAAGAGGCGACGCTGGCGGTCACAAATAGCTATCGCACGCCCGAGCTTCGCGTGCTCGCGCCCGGCGCCGGGGAGTCCGCGACTCCCGGCGGCCTCGCCGATACGGCCGACCTGCGCTACGACCGGGTGCAGGCGCTTTGTGCGCAGCGTGTGCCGGCGAATGCACGAGAGTGTTTCGCCGTGCTCGATGACTCCGGCGTGCGCATGCCCGGCACGATGCAGCAGATGGTCTTCCGGGTCGCAACGGGCGCGCTGGAGTGTCCGGAGTTCTAAATCAGATCGTCGTTATACCCGGGCCGGGCGTACTTCGTACTCGCGATCTTATCCGGCTGCTGCCTTCTGGCGCGATACGGCCTGGTTCGCACGAATACAAAAAGGAATCTCCGAGTGCATGTCCCGGTGGCCTTCCGACGGCCGCAGCAGTCCGCCCTGTCGGCAGTCCGCCAGGAATTCGCAGCTTCCGCAGGCTTCATCGTCTGCCGACACCGCGGCGAAGTATTCCGGCGAAGAATGAATTTCCTGCAGTCGCCCGGGCTCATACTTTCCAAAGGCGGATCGGTTCGAGTGGGCGGGAGTAATATCGCCGTTGTGATGGACCGCGATGCGCCCCGGGCGAATCAACGGCGTGGACCAGACCCAGTCAAGACCCATCCGGGCTGCGAGCACTCCGGCCAGGGGATTGTCCAGAAAACGGATCGGATGCTTTAAGGCGACGATACCGGCGAAGCGTACCAGCGACACGAAGTCCGCCGGCGAAATCAAATCGTCCGCCAGATCATAGAAATCGTTTTCCACGCGATGCAGCTGGATCAGCGTGAGCCGCGAAATTTCAGGAAAGCGCGTGAAGAGATCGCGCACGAAATCCGGCAGGACCGGGAGCAGGGAGCGATAAACAGTCGTAAAGATTTCCACTTCCATGCCGTTTGCAATCGCCTGTTCAATTCCGCGAATCGTCAGGTCGTAGGTATTCGGGCCGCGCGAGACTTCGTGGATTTCCCGGGGGCCGTTTAAGCTGACGGTGCAGGCGATTTTGCCGGCGTGGGGTCGAAAGCGTTCAAAGAGCCGCTCTGAAAAGAGCATCGCGTTCGTATTAAAAAAGACCGATTCGTAGCCCGCAGCGAAGGCGTGGTCCACCAGATCGGGGAAGGGTTTCCAGAGGGTCGGTTCGCCGCCGCTCAGATGCAGGTGGCGATAGCCGCAGGCGCGCCCTTCGCTGACGATCGCGCGGGCGGTTTCGGATGTGAGGCCGAATTTTTCCGGCAGGCCGGCCAGGGCGAAGCAATAGGGGCAATCGAGATTGCATTTCGAAGTCACTTCGATGGTCAGAGATTCTTCGGGAGTCGCCTGGGCGATCCGGTGGACGATCGTTGCGTCCCGGTGTGCGTTCGTCGCCGCGCCCTCCGGTGCCGGAGTGTTTTCGATGCCGTTGTCTATCATCATAGTCGCTGATCCTCTTCGTTAACTTCGTCGATTCCGTTCGCTTTGATCCTGTGTATTAACTGATACTATTCCGTGATTTGTCGGGCGGCCGCGCGGAGAATTTGCTCCAGATCAGGACGGTCCAGATGGCGGGCGGATTCGGCGGCGGCGCCCAGATGTTCCCGGGCCAGATCGCGGGCCCCGGCCGGCACGCTCGCCCGCTCCAGAGCGCTTTGCAGTTCTGCGATGCGCGCTTCGCCTTCGGGGGTGCCCGTAAGATCCCGCTCGTCCGAATATTTACACGCCGCGCCGACCGCGTTCCAGATCTCCCGGACGCTCTCCGGCGCCAGATGATACAGGGCGCTGCGCAGTCCCCGACGCGCATCGTCGCGCCAGTCCTCCAGATCGTCCGTCAGCCGCCAGGCGAGCACGACGGAATCGAGCAGCGTCCGGATCGCCGCACATTCCGCGAAGTCGTCGCCGGTCGGGCCGGCTCGTCGCCGCAGGGCCAGGAGGGCCGGCGCGACCGACCAGATTGCCATCTGCTTCAGTGCCAGCTCAAAATAGGCCGACAGATCCTCAGGCTCTCCCGGCTCGTATACGGACTCAAAGTAGAGATCGATCCAGGCGCGAACGCGATCCTCGCCGGTGGTCGTGCCGCTGCCGGGGACCGCGTTCGCCGGGATGACGCCCGCCGGGGCGACTCCCGCTTGAAAGCGATTCCAGACGGCGGTACGGAGCTGCAGCAAGAGCACATCGGGCCGGGCCTGGCCGTCGCTGAGATGATCGTCGATGATATGCAGGAGAAAGGCCATGGCCTGGGTCCGGACGGCGGTCCGATAGTCGACGTTGTCAGCCCCCGGGGACCCGGAAAACGGCGATTCCGAAAGCGCTGCGGTATTCCCGTCCGCTACAGGCGCCGGGGAGTGCGGGGGCGGCGCAAGTACAGCCCATAGCGCTACAGGGAATTCCTGGCAAAAGTCCCAGGCGGCTTCTTGCGAGCCGCCCGATGGACGCCTGGCGCCCGCCATCAGCTGGAGCGTCGCCGGAATCTGCAGGCTGCGGGGCAGGTCGCGACAAAC
Source organism: bacterium (assembly GCA_024742665.1). GTDB lineage: Bacteria > Spirochaetota > Leptospiria > Leptospirales > Leptonemataceae > JANSYA01. The sequence goes on along the minus strand of JANSYA010000004.1, from coordinate 217,734 downwards.
ATCCAGTATCGCAAGGTTTAGCGACCGGTACAAGTCCTGGTGCAGCGGCGTTCTGTCGGGTGTTTTGTGAGATTTTTCCGCCTTCAGTATATTCATTTCCGCGCTCGCTGCAAGATTCTGGTTCGCTTAAGTTAATTGTTCAGCATATTTGAAAAATTCAATTGCGATTTTAATCGAAGGGTGAATTTTAATCTAAATCGTGAACGGCCCGGCCGGCGCGTAAGTTTGGAGGTTTCTATGGACATTATCGAGTTCGCCGCGAAATGCGTGAATGACGAGGCCCTGGGTCAGGGCTTTGTGGATGAATTGAATAAGAGTGACGAATCCAGTCTGAAGAATTGGTTGGAGAGCAAAGGATACGGCCCCTCCGCGGAAGACGTAAAAGACCTGCTCAAGCATAAAGAATCGCTTCTAAAGATAGGTGGTCCTCTCAAAGGTTACTGAAATCCCCCTTTTGATAAGGATTCCGAGAAAATTCATGCGAAAATATGCGTTGTGTTTCCTGCTGACGGCCGGCTGGCTTTTGGCAGCAGTCTCTCAACTGGAAGCGCAACCGCCACTCGCGCAAATCAACGACTCAGAAATTCTATATGAAATCGCCGGGCCGTGCGCCTTCGCCCCCGACGATCGGGCGGAGCACGCCGCGCCGGACTTCGACGCGTCGAACTGGCAGGCGGTGCCCTGCAACAAACCCTGGGTGCTGGTGCCGGAGTTTGCCGCCGTTGCCGGTCCGGCCTGGTTTCGCGTGCATCTGGATATCCCGGATCCGGGAGCGCTGCGCAGTCCGGCCCTGTTCGTGCCGCTGCACTATCGCGGCGCGCAAATATTTCTGAACGGCCGCCTGATTCGAGAAACGCGTCCGACGGACGCCGACGGCGTCACCCCGCAGATTCCCGGCAAACCGGAGCTGATTCCGCTGCCGCCGGAACTGCTGACTCCCGGCAAAAATATTCTGGCGATGCGCACGCGCGCGCTGTCCTGGTGGGGCGGCTTCGACGGCAGCCTGTTCTTCGGCGCGGCGGACCTGCTCGAAGACCGCTGGCTGTCCCGGATGATTCGTTACTCCGCTCTGGCCTTCGTTTCGATGTTCGTCGGCCTGTACTTCTTTCTATATTATTTGCAACGCCGCTCCGAGCGCTACAATCTGCATATCGCCCTCGCGTCCTTCGGGCTCGGCGCCTGGATTCTGGGCTATCGCGGGCTGATTTTTTATATTTTCGACAACTACGCCGTTTACGTGGCGCTAACCTTCGCAGGCGCGATCTTATGCAACGTATTCGTAATGCGTTTTATTCATAGCTTCCTGGACTTTCGTCGGAACTATTTTGCGCTCTTTCTGGAATATTTTTCGTACGTGCTGGTGGCGGCGCTGCTGGTCGAGTTCGCCGTGACGGGCCTGATCGCCTTCTTTACTCAGTTCCTGTTCCTGGGCTTCATGAGCATCTCGCTTTTGATCGCGATCTATTTGCTGGTGCTGTGCGTTCGCGCCGCGCTGCAGCGCCGCCCCTTTTCCGGCCGGATCCTGTTCGGCTTCACTCTGTACACCGCCGCTCTGTGCTATAGCATGCTCGACTTCATGGATATCTCAAAAGTCGAACCGGTACTCAGCGAAGGTTTCTTCGCCATGATCGTGGTATTTTCGACGGTGCTGGCGGCGCGCTTTTCAGCCACCCATCGCGATCTGGAGCGGGCGCATAAAGATCTGCTGGCTCTCGATCGGATTAAAGACGACTTTCTCGCGAATACTTCGCACGAGCTGCGCACGCCGCTGAACGGTATCATCGGCGTGGCCGAATCGCTGCTGGCGGGAGCGGCCGGTCAGCCCACGCCGGCCCTGAGTTCGAATCTGAGCCTGATTTCCCAGAGCGGTCGGCGTCTGGCTTCCCTGGTCGACGATATTCTGGACTTCTCGCGTTTGAAAAATCATGACCTGCGCATCGCCCCAACCGCCGTCGACGCTCACTCCGCGGCGGCTCTGGTCGTCGAATTGATGCGACCCCTGGCGGCGACGAAGCAGCTGAGTCTGAGCAATCATATTCCCGAAGACGCTCCCGCCGTGCGCGTCGATGAAAATCGACTGCAGCAGATCCTGATGAATCTGGTGGGCAATTCGGTGAAGTTCACCGAACAGGGGCAGGTCGGCGTTCATGCCCGGCGCATTGCATCCAGCGGCGCCGGCGAGCTGCTCGAATTCGAAATCCGCGACACGGGCATCGGCATTGCGCCGGACGATCAGGAAGGCATCTTTCGTTCTTTTGAACAGGTCTCCGCCGGAAGCGACGCCCGGGAGTACGGCGGGGCGGGTCTGGGGCTGAGTATCAGTCGTCAGTTAGTGGAGCTGCACGGCGGGAAAATACGCGTCGAGTCGCAGCCCGGTCGTGGCGCCAGTTTCTTTTTTACGCTGCCGATTACGAACGAAGCGCCCGTCGAATTGACGGACGACTCGCGCCCGATCACCGGAGCGCTGCCTTCGCCGGCGGCGAGCGACGGGCAGGCAGTCAGCGCGATCCTTGAGTCGGCGTCCGACGCCGCAGGCGAAACGCGTCTGGCGGATTCCGGCCGCCGCAGCCTGGTGGCGAAGGTCGAAGAACATGTCGGCGATTCGGGGATGAACGGCAACGGTCAAAAACAAAACGGCGCCTTTACGATTCTGGCCGTCGACGATGAACCGGTGAATTTGCAGGTGCTGAAAAATTCCCTGGGAGTCGCCGGCTTTCGCGTGTTATCCGCCGTCAACGGACGCGACGCCCTTGAGGTGCTCGAACGCGAAGGTATACCCGATTTGATATTATTGGACGTGATGATGCCTCGCATGAGCGGCTATGAAGTCTGCCGCCAGCTGCGCGAAAAATATTCTCTGGCCGAGCTTCCAATTTTGATGCTCACAGCGCGCAATCGGATTCAGGATTTGGTGCGCGGTTTCGAGGTCGGCGCCAACGACTACGTTGCGAAACCTTTCGATCAAAACGAATTGCTGACCCGCGTGAATACGCTGCTGTCTCTGAAGAAGGCCGTCGATTCCCAGATGCATCTGGTGACTCTGCAGCAGGAGCTCGCGATCGCCAAACGCATTCAGCTTTCGCTCTTGCCGGAGAATCCGCCGGAGATGAGCAGACTGCAGGCGGCCATGCGCTACGAACCGATGACCACGGTCGGCGGCGACTTTTACGATTTTCACGTGCTCGGCGACGGCGAGGGCGCGGGCTGCATCGTCGCGGACGTTTGCGGTCACGGAGTGCCTGCGGCTTTGATCGCTTCGATGGTCAAACTTTCCTTTGCCGTAAACTTACCGGCGGCGTCTCGTCCCGTGGATTTGCTGGCGGGCATGAATCGCATGCTGATCGATATGGTCGGCACGAATTTCGTTACGGCGGTGTACGCCTTTATCGATCCGGCGGCGGGCCGTATGTATCTCGCGAACGCGGGGCATTTACCGACTTATATTCGACGGGCGAAGTCGAACGAGGTTTTCGATCTGACGCCGAAGGGCATGCCGCTGGGATGCTTTGACGAACTGGGATTGGCCCTGCAGACTTTCGATCTGGAGGCGGGGGACCGCATCTTATTATTCACGGACGGAATTACCGAGGCGGCGGACGCCTCCGAGGAAGAATTCGGTGAGGAGCGTTTGAAGCGAGCCCTGAGCGCCGCGGACTCTCTGGACGTGAACGCGCTGGCCGACGGCATTATGGCCGAAGTGGCGCAGTTCGCCGACGGCGAAGAAGGTCAGGGCGACGATCTGACCGTGATCGTAATCGAATATTCCGGCGCGTCTTGAGCTGCCCGGACTGTCGCGTTTCTCGCGCGGCCTGGCTTAAGCCCGGCGTCGCGGCGTCTTTTTGCTCGCGCGCGAAGTCGGGCGCTTTTTCCCGGCGCCGGTTCGCGCAGAGCTCCGCCGGGTGGCCGGAGTGATACCGGGAGCGTGCGGCGCAAAGGGGGCGTAGTCCGCGCGTTCGGCCACAGCGACCAGGTCGCCTTCCAATTCGCTGACGATGTAGAGCGGTCGCCCCTTGACCTCTTCGAAAATGCGTCCGACGTATTCGCCCAGCACGCCCAGATTGATCAGCTGGATGCCGCCGATAAAAAGCGTCACGACCATCAGCGATGCGTAGCCCGGAACGTCGATGCCGTAGATCAGCACCCGCGTGATTAAGATCGAAGCGTAGATAAAAGCCCCGAAGGCCAGTACCAGGCCGAGATAGGTCCAGATGCGCAGAGGCGCGATCGTAAAAGAGGTGATCCCTTCGATCGCGAAATTCCAGAGCTTCCAATAATTCCACTGGGTCTCGCCTGCGGCCCGGGCTTCGCGCACGTACGGCAGGGCGTACTGGCGAAAACCGACCCAGGTGAAGAGGCCCTTCATAAAGCGGCGCCTCTCTTTCAAGCCGACCAGAGAATCCAGCACGCGCCGGTTAAAAATACGAAAATCGCCGACGTTCGGCGGGATAGCGATATCGCCGATGGCGCCGATCGTCGCATAAAACAATCGCGCGGTCACACGTTTCATCAGGCTTTCGCCCTGGCGGCGCGTGCGCTTCGCATAGACCACGTCGTAGCCTTCGTCCATCTTTTCGATCATGGCCGGGATCAGCTCGGGTGGATCCTGTAAATCGGCGTCGATCGGCACGATCATGTCGCCCTGGGCGTAGTCCAGGCCGGCGGACAGTGCGATGTCTTTGCCGAAATTGCGCGAGAGTCCGATGAATTTAATGCGCCGATCGCGTCGCGCGAGATCCCGCAGCAGATTCGCCGTATCGTCCCGACTGCCGTCGTCGACGCAAACGATTTCGAAAGAAATATTTCGCTCGTCGAATACGCCCGCCGTGCGCCGATAGAATTCGCCCAGCACCGCGCTTTCATTGTACATCGGCGCGACGATCGAAACGCGCGGCGCCTGCTTGCCTGGAGATTTGCTTTTAGCCATAGTTTTACTTAAAGGTCCAGAATTTGTTCAGGCCGTAGCTCCAGGCCGCGAGAATGAATACCGTAACCGCCAGGCTCACCAGATAGTGCAGGTGAAACCATTCCAGGCAAACGTACATTACCAGCAGGTTAATGCCCAGTCCGCTGAATGCCACCAGAAAAAAGCGCGTGAACTGGCCCATGTGATCGCCCGGGTTCTGAAAGACCCAATTGCGATTCAAAGTGTAGCTGGTAATGACCGCCAGGCAAAAGGCCGGCACCGACGCGATCAGGGGATCGATCTGCAGCAGCTCGACTTGAAAAACGAAGGTCAGGGTATGCGTCAGTGTGTTGATGACCCCTGTGACGCCGAAGCGAAAGAGCTCCTGAAAACGGGACGAGAGCGGCGCTGCGGGCTGTTGATCGGGTGGAAGCATAGAACACACTGAGCTGAACCACTCTCGAAGCCTTCGCCGCCGTCTCAATCACTTTCCGTTCGCCCGTACAGCACGAAGACGTGCTGCGCCGGACATTCTTTACGAAAGCGCGGCGGGCCAAGAGTCGCGGCGATCGAGTCCGCCAGGCCGGCGGATACGAGCCAGGCCACCGCGCGGGGCCTGCCGTTTTCCGGAGATTTGAGCAGGGCCGCTTCGATCGCCATGGTTCCGTACGGGTGGATTTGCCAGTCTCGCTCTGAAAAGAACTGGAGATGGCGCAGGGCCTCGTACTCCGCGAAAATCAATTCCGCCGGCGGCGTTTGTTCGTCGGCGCAGGCCGCCAGGGGCGCCCGGTAGTCGCTGATGCGAGCCCACCCGCTCGGGGTGAAGGTTTGTGCGCCGGTGCCGACCGCCAGCCAGAAGAGCAGCAGTCCGGAGCCGATCACCGTCGTTTGCAGGATGCTGCGGTCGGCCCGGACGCTCGCCGGTAATATCAAAACGATGGCGGCCAGCCAGCAGGCGTGCAGAGTATAACGCAAAGCCGTGCCGACGGTGAGGGGCGGTAGGATCCAGGCCGCGATCATGCAGGCGACAGCGAACAGAAAGAAGAGTCCGCGGATTGGATTCCCGGCCGGCCGGGTTTCCATCAGCCAGGCTCGCAGCGCGAAGGCCGTCGCGAGCACAGTTATGAAAAAATAGATTCCGGTCGGCGGAGCGCTCAGAGAATCGACGAGAACTTTCAGCGCTTCCAGGGGCGGCTGCTGCACCGGTAGATTTTTCGGAATCGCGGGCAGCAGTGCGTACGTGAGATGATCCAGCGCGAAGCCGACGACCGTCGCCGCATACATTGCGACCAGCAGCAGGATCGTCGGGCGGCGAAAGCGCTTCCCGGAAAACAAGAGCAGTCCGGCGCTGGACAGGGGCAGGACCAGGCTGACCACCAGCAATTTATCCGATAGCGCGCCCAGGGCGACGACGAAAAAGAAAATCACCACATGGCGGAGGCGCGAGTCCCGTAGATAGAGCAGCGCGAAGATAATGGCCAGCATCGTAGCAAATAGCGCCCCGGCGTGATGCACGTTCATGAAGAAGTAGTTCGCGAAGGCTTCGAAGGCGATGACGGTGTGGCCGAATATAAAGACGGCGGCGTAGGCCAACACCAGCCAGGCGTGGCCGATCTTTCCGCAGCGAGGATACAGAATCTTCAGCAAGATCTGCGTCATGGCGAGCAAAGCGATCGTTTGCAAAAAACCGTAGGCCATGGTCGCCCACTGCAGTCCAAGCAGAGGATAGAGCGCGAAATAGAGCACCGTGTCGGGAAAATAATACGGGGCCGGCGACATGAACCAGCCGTTGATTTGCGGGCCGAACAGCTGGTGAAAATTCGAGGGCAGGCCCAGCATGTCCGCTTTATAATAGATGCGGCTCAACTCATGCGGCGTCATATGCAGCGCGAACGAAAGCATGCTGACGACGAAGAGTCCGTAGGCGGCGATCAGCAATGCGACCGGCGCGAAGGCCGGCGGGCGGAGGCGGTGCAGCCCCCCCAGCCACGCCGCGATGCGTTCGTGGTTGTTTCCCCGCAGAGATAGAAAGGCGGCGATCCCGAGCAGCGCGACGAAGGCCGCCAGACCAAAGGACCGCAGAAAGATGAGACCGGCCGGCTGGGAATTCATGAGCGCGGCAGTGCCGGCCAGACTCAGCCAGGGCAGTTCGTCGCGTTCAATTTTAAGTTCCAGGGCGACCGAGCCAGGCGGATCGGGCACGGGCGTCGCCCCGCGGCGTTCCACTGTCAGCTCCTCGTCGTTGACGGTCACTCGCAGGGCGCGTTCCAGGGCCAGGGCTGCGGGACCCGTCACGCGATCGGCGGGTAAGATCAGAAAGACATGGGTCAGGAGCTCCTGAGGCGAAACCCAGAGATCGCCTCGCCGCGCAAAGGCCACCGGTCGACCTTTGTTCGAAAGGCCCAGCACGCGCTGCACGCCGCCGCCGATCGCCGAATCGGTGACTTCGAGCACGACCGGAATCGAATACTCGCGACTGCTGGTTTGCAGTCCCGCGCTAAAGCTGAACAGAGCGTAGATGCCGGCCGCAAACAGTGTGCGCAGTAGAATCTTCGTCAGCCGGGGATGGGAATCAGCGTAATCCTTCAGGGACATTCAATCGAGCCTCGAACTGCAGAGGATCGTTCGCGGCGCGCTCGGGCAAGCAGGAAATAGAGCCGCGCCGTCGTCCTGCACGGCCGGCGGTCCCGGCAAAGCGATGCGAGTTCACGGGCTGCCGACGCGGACTTTTATTTGGAGTCCGGGCCCGGATCGACGGCGACCGTGCGCCAGAGCAGGCCGAAGCTGGTTTGAACGGCCGCCGGACGATCCGCGGCAGGCAGGCGGCGCAGAAAGTCCAGGGTCGCGTCGAACCAGGCGCCGAAGAGCAGGCTCATGTACTCCCGATCGACGGGAATCATGGCGCCGCTCGCCTGCGCGCGATCGATGGCGGTGTAAAAGAAGTGCATCTCCGTTTCCAGGAGCGCCGTGACTTCCGGGCTGCAGCGTTCCGCTTCGGGCAGCTGGCCGAACTGGCGCAAGAATTTGTGCCGCGTCGGTCGAGCCAGGCCCCACTCCAGCGCGCGAGACCAGACGTGACGCAAAAAATTTTGAAACTCCGTTCGCGGGTCGGCTTTCTGAGCCTGGCCCGACGCCGGGGAATCGATCGGCGTCAGTTCCGCCTGCATCGCCTCGATCAACTCCGACTTGCATTCCAGATACACGGCCTGGATCAGCTCTTCTTTCGTCGCGAAGTACGTAAAGAGGGTGCCCGCCGCTACGCCCGCCGCCTTCGCGATATGATTCGTACTCGCGGAATGGATGCCGCGTTCGGCGCAGAGTTCGATCGCGCTGGCGATTAATTTGTTTCGTTTGTTGGGATCCATTCGCGTCGGGTTGTCTGGTCGCGGGCAGCCTTGCTTTCGCGGCCTGGATTTAATCGGCCGCGACTTCTTCGAAATCGGCCCGGTCTTCGGGTGCGAGTCCGGTCGAATTGACGGGCGCGCTTTCCGCTGTGCGCCAGTCAACCTCAGGCCACCAGCGCACGACTTCGCCGGGCCGGTCCGTTGGTTCTATGCTTTCACCGGGCCGCGGCGTCAACGCGCGCACGCCGCGTTTTTCGGCGGCGACCAGGGTCCGTTCGATCGGTTCGGTCCAGGCGTGCAGCCCCAGATTGAAGGTGCCCCAGTGTACGGGAAGCAACACTTCGCCGCGAACCATCTCGTGCGCTTTCACCGCCTGCTCGGGCCCCATATGCACATCGGGCCAGTCTTTGTTATAAGCTCCGACTTCCATCATCGTCAGATCGAAGGGGCCGAAGCGTTTGCCGATTTCGCGAAAGCCGGGAAAGAGCGCGGTGTCGCCGCTGAAGAAGACCCGGTGCTGCGGTCCCAGAATCGACCAGCTCGTCCAGAGGGTGGTATCGCGGTCGGTCAGGCCGCGGCCGGAAAAGTGCCGCGCGGGAGTCGCGACCAGTCGCAGGTCTTCGATCGTATACTCTTCCCACCAATCGAGCTCGGTAATCTGATCTGCAGCCACGCCCCAGCTCTGAAGATGCGCGCCGACTCCCAGGGGCACCAGAAAGCGCACTCCGCTTTCGGAAATCCAGCGGATGGTTTCTTCGTCGAGATGGTCGTAGTGATCGTGGGAGATCAGCACCGCGTCGATTTGCATCTTCAGGATTTCAGACTTCGGCAGCGGAGTCGGATGAAAACGGGCCGGGCCCGCAAAAGAAAAGGGCGAGGCCCGTTTGCTGAAAATCGGATCGAGCAATAAGCGGCGTCCGTCGACTTCGAGTAGCAGCGTCGAGTGGCCGAGCCAGGTGATGCGAAGTCCACTGGCCGGCGGCTGCGTAAAATCGGCGGCCGTGCGCTGCAGAAACGGCGGCGGCGTTTCGGGTTCGCGGTTGTCGGCGCCCCCGAAGAAAAAGCGCAGGGTGGTGGTGAAGCCGACGTTGCTTTCTTCCGGGAGAACGTTGAAGAAGACGCCGTCTTTCCAGTTGGGGGAGGATTGCATGCGCTGCTCGCGCTGCACGGCCGCCGTGCGTTCCGCGGCCGTATCGGACTGGCAGCCCGCCAGGCTCAAAAGCAGCGTTCCCGCCGCCAGGGCTGAGGCCAGCGCACGAGGCGACAGTCTGCGGAGCGCTCCCGTGCGTTGGCCTGTCGGGGTCTGATGGTTTTGGTCTGTATGCATGCTATCCGTCCTGATTCAAAGCGGAGGTCACGAAAAGCCAGGCTGAGTGAGCAGTCAATCATTTGAGTGAGCGGTCACTCATTTTATTCCTGGCGACCTCCCTGACGGGAATCATTTCCAAAAGAGGTTTGACCCGCTTTGTGCGGTGGGGAGTACCTGAGGCTGGTGCTGACTGTTGATGATTTCGCCGGAGAATATCGCCATACAATTGCTGTGGGCCGGTTTCGGGGTCTTGCTCGGCCTCATATGTCTCGGCGCAGCGCTGGCTCTCCCGTACTTCTGGCTTCGCCGCCCCCGGCGGGCGTCCCGGTACCGGGTTTCGCAGCGGGAGGCGCAGTTTCGTCCGTACGAGCGGCGCCTCGTGCTTGCCGCCCGGGCCAACAATCGCCGGCCGGGCTGTGTGATTGCCCTGTCTCTGGCGCTTCTGTTTGGACTGACCTTGAGCCTGAGCGCCCTGGTGGCTGGATGGGAAGACTTCGCCTGGTTTGGCCGGATCATGACGATGGCCTACGGCCTGGTGGGCATCGCCGTGCTGGTTCTGATGCTGATCAATTTCTTCAAGAACTTCGGTTTTCGAGCCTATAACGGGCAGGAGGTTCAGTTGGATGAGGCGGAGCTGCTGGTCGATCGCTCGCTGATTGACTCCCGGATTCCCGGGGAAGACATGTTTCATCCCCATCTGCAGCGCTATCTGCACAAGAAATTCTATTATTGCATTCCTCTGAGGGACATATCGGCCGTCACCGTCAGCGCGCTGGTCCATTCGATGTCCGGACAGCCACAGCAGTTTCCGTTCGCATACTTGAATTTTACCGACTTTGAGGCCGTTTATATGCTGCAAACCCGGTTTATGGGCGGTTCCGGCGAGATGCGCTTTCTCAAACACCTGGAGATGATTGGCCAGGTGCCCCTCTATGTCGACGCGCGCTTTGCTGAATTTTACGCGTATTTGAAGACCGCGGTCCAGGTGAAACTGGAGTGAGTGGAGATGTTCATTTTTTTTTCAAACAAATTGTTAATACCTCTGTAACATTCAAGAATTCTCGTCTGATGAGTTAATTGTAAGGGAACCCGGAGTATTCCGAATTTGGGTGGCCTTACAGATCCAACTCCGACCACATAGTTAGAGTTTGGGATTTGAGGACGTAACACAGGGAATGAGACGTGTATTGCTTTTAATAATACCGGGGCTGATTTTCAGCGGCTGCTGGTATGAGCATCCCCTGGTTGGAATCACCGGCGCGCCGGATGATTCCGCAAACGACGTCACCACGCTGGCTTTTCTGGCCGGCGGCCTGGGCATTGCGTCGCCGGGATTTACGAGCAGCACGGTGAATTTGACCGTCAACGAAGGCGGCTCCGCGGCCGTATTCGATCTGCGGTTGAACGCCGCCCCGGACGGCGATGTGGTCGTGGACCTTGCGGTTTCGGATGCGACCGAGGCCTATTGCCCGACTGCGAGTCTGAGCTTTACGCCCGATACCTGGGCTGTCCCGCAGCAGGTTACGATCTGGGGCGTTGACGATGCCGTCGCCGATGGCAATCAGACCGTCCAGCTCTTGCTGACTCTAAACAGCGGCACCAGCGACACGAGTGGCTATACGGATATCGACCCGACCGACATTACCATAATCAATTCCGACGACGATCAGCCCGGAGCCACGGTGAGCCTGCCGTCGCTGACCGTTTCGGAAGGCGCGACAACGGTTCCCTTCACGGTCGTGCTGAATACCGAGCCGGACAACACTGTCGTCATCGACATAGCCAATCCCGATACGACGGAGGCGACAGTCGATCAGACCAGCCTGAGTTTTAACGCCGGCAACTGGAATACGCCGCAGCCCGTAAATGTGACCGGAGTCGACGACGCATTGATCGACGGCCCGCAGAGCTTTTCGCTCAGCATCACTTTGAACGCCGGCAGCACGCTGGATACGACCGGCTACGCCGCTATCGATCCGGACGACGTGGCGGTCACAAATACAGACGACGATTCGCCGGGTCTAACATTCGTCGGCGCTCCGGTTACGAGCGTGGAAGGCGGCGCGGCGCAGAATTTTACGATCCAACCGAATACGCAGCCCGCCGGCGGCAACCTTGTGAGCGTCAGCATTGTCAGTAATGATACTTCGGAAGTTACCGTAAGCCCGGCGAATATCAGCTGGAACAACGCGGACTGGACGACGGCCAAGACCGTCACCGTAACTCCTGTTGACGATAACTTAACCGACGGCGCCCAGAACTTTACGATCAGCGTGGACCCCGCGGCGAGCACGGCGACCGGCTATAGCGCTCTGGGCGTGCAGTCCGTGAATGTTACGCACAATGATAACGATACGGCCGGCTTCATCCATACCGGCACGCCGGTTACAACGCAGGAAAACAGCACGAGCTCGAATTTTACTCTGCGTCCGCAAACCGAGCCGGCGCCGGGTATGATCGTCAGCGTCGCCATCAGCAGCAATGATACGAGCGAAGGTTCCGTTTCGCCTTCGAATATCACCTGGAGCAACGCCGACTGGACGACTGCGAAGAGTGTTACCGTCACGCCGGTCGACGACAATCTCACGGACGGCAGCGTGGGCTATACGATCAATATCAATCCCGCGGCGAGCACCGAGGCTGCGTATGCCGGCCTGGGCGCATCAACTGTGAACGCGACCACCAACGACGACGACGCGGCCGGCTTTGTATTTACCGGCACGCCTTTGACGACCACCGAAGGCGGCGCCGCGGTGCAGTTTACCGTTCGTCCACAGACGGAACCGATGGGCGGCAATAACGTCCAGCTTGCGATTTCCAGTTCGGATACGACAGAAGTTACGGTTTCGCCGGCGAATCTCTCCTGGACAAATGCCGACTGGACGACTGCGAAAACCGTTACGGTCACTCCGGTCGATGATAGCTTAACCGACGGCACGATCGGCTATACGATCAATCTGAATCCCGGCGCGAGCACGGAAGCCACGTACTCGGGACTGGGCGTCCAGACCGTGAACGGGAATCACGGCGACGACGATACCGCGGGCTTCAGCTTTTCCAGCGTGCCCGTCACCACTTCGGAAGGCGGGGGTGCTGTGGATTTCACAATGCGTCCCAACACGCAGCCGGCGGGCGGCAATATAATTACGGCGACTTTCGTCAGCAACGATACGAGCGAAGGCACGGTCAGCGGCTCGCTTTCCTGGAATAGCGGGGATTGGACCACGTTCAAGACTGTTTCCGTTACGCCTCAAAACGACGACGTCGCCGACGGCAATATCGGCTATACGATTTCGGTGAGCGGCGGCACCAGTACCGAAACGAGCTATACCGGCGTGAATACGACCGTGAACGTTACGAACAACGACGACGATAGCGTCGGCTATACTATCTCGGGGATCAACCGCGGCACGACCGAACTCGGGGGCACGGCGAGCTTCAGCGTCAGTCTCACCTCCGAACCCACGGGCACGGTGAATATCGGCCTCAGCAGCAGCGATACTTCCGAGGGCACCGTCGGTGCGTCCGTATCCTTTAACGCCGGGGACTGGAACACGCCGAAGAACGTGACCGTGACCGGCGTCGACGACGGCGCTGTTGACGGTAATATCACTTATTCGATTGTTACGGCGACGCCGACGGGCAGCGACGGCTCGGGATATACTTCGGCGAACCCGGCAGACGTCAGCGTCGTGAACTGGGACAACGAAACCCGGCGAATTTATACGACCAGCGGTCAGTGGCTGGGCGGTGCCCTGGGCGGTACGGCGGGGGCCGACGCGAATTGTACTGCCGAAGCCGCAACGCGCGGTTATCCCGGAACCTGGAAGGCGCTGCTCGCTCAGGGCAACGCCAGCTTTCCGCCCACTCGAATTGCCTGCACCAGCAGCAATTGCACCGTAGACGAGGGCGTGGACTGGGTGTTGTATGCGAATATGACGTACTATCGCGCAGATGACAACGCGACGATTGGCACCACGACCGGCGGGCGCGTCTTCAGCTTTCCGTTGACGACGGCCTTTGCGACCGGCGGACCACGGGCCTTTACAAATTTCTTCGCCGACTGGCGAACGACCGGCGGCGGAGGTACCTGTGCCGGTTGGACGAGCACATCGGCCGGTAGCGGAGGGATTTCGGATCCCTATGTGACGGGCACTGGAGCGATCTCCGGCGGCGGTTACAACTGCGGTGTGACTGTGGCCCGATTGGTCTGCGCGGAGCAGTAGGGCCGGTTCCAATCGGAATTCAATGCGTGGTTTCGGCGTCGTGCTCTGATTGCCGGCTGCGAGGCCCGACAGCGCGGAGCTGAGTATTTCGCGACTCTGTCCGCAACTTCCGCGACGAATTCCTGAACGCCAGCCAATTCGCTGGCGCTCTGACGAACCCCCGCGCTGTTCATACAGGATCCAGGCGATGAATGACAGCGTAAGGGCCGCATTGTTTGCAATTAAGATGCGGTAGAGGTATTGGGCAGGCGCCCGCAGGCAAGTCGTGACCATCAATGTGATCACGATCAGCAGGGCCGTTGAAGGGCGCGCGGTACATGCCGATCAAAGCCACTGCGATCTGAATGTACAGGTGGGATGCTGTCCGGACAGCGGGGATAAAAACCGCATTATGCAAGATGCTTCTTAGTTATGTTTAACGACTGTTTGTGCGGCCTGCGAAATGTGTTCGGCACACCAGGTGCGATCTCGTCTGTCTTGAATAGACTTCGCTGCGTGGGTTTCGCGCCACTATCACGTCATAATTGTGGCCAAATTTGATTTGAGCTGACTCACATCGGCGATCTTCGGTCGTTCTGCGCCAGCAATTGTCATATAACTATCCCACAGGGGGAGACTTTTGCTTTTTCTATTCTTGCTGCGATCTTTTTTGTTGAGTGCGCTTGCGACGCTCAATAAATTGCCAGCCTGCAAAGAGTCCAGGAATGGCTTCTGGAGTCTTTTTCGTTACAATGAAGGCGATCGAAAAACAACTCGCAGTGCGTCCGGTGCATTTTATGCGTTCGGCATTCGATTCGTATCTGAAACTCGTTCTTCTGTCGCGCCTGTCTGCCTTGTCACGTAAACTTCATATTTCTCTAATCTTGCTATCGTTGTGCGGTGGGTCGCTCTATGCCGGTGAAGTTGCGTCTGTTTCGAATGCTCGCAGTGCTCCGGTCGATCTTGCGGACTCATTGACGAAGGCATCGTTTAGGGCGCTGCAATTCGAAATCGATTTTGTTGATGCGGCCCTGGTTCGGTTCTGGCCGGGCAAATTAATAAAAGCGGAAAACACCGGACCTGTGCCGAGCGCCGTCAGCGAATCCGAGCACGAACTCGCCGCTGATTTCTGGCGACGGATGGACTCTCTGAGCGGCGGTAGCTTCGAATTACTCGAAGTCGAATACCGCATCATGAACGGCGGGAGTGCCCTGTCCAATCAAGAGCGTGGCGAAATTCGCTGTGCCGGGCCTCTGCGCGATTTGCGTCATGCCGCTTCTGTGACAGAACGTAGCGCGATGCACCGCGCCGGACCGGGCTTCGTCTCTGGTTTCGCGTCCGTAGATCGTCTGGCGCCCCGGGTGTCGCATGATATCGCCGCGCGTCCCGGCATCGGGCGGGACATAGACGTACGGGCGAACCTGCATCTGCATTCGATCCGAAACGGTGCAATTTCGGGGCGACCTGCCACTCAGAGCAATTTCTCTCCCGGTTCACCACTCTCGCTCCGCATTTTTTTCAAGCCGCTCCCGGCTGCCTTTTCGTTTCAGTCTTTCATCCCATCCCTTTCGCCTGTCTCATTCGCTTCCGTCGCTTCCGTCGCTTCCGTCGCTTCCGACACTGCCGTCGAGGCCCGCGTTTTCGGCTATTTTCTTCGATTCCGCCCAACCCGGGCTGCTTTCGTTGTTTTCGATTCTTTCGCAGCTATGACCTGCGGAACAGGTGATGCTATCGCTTCGCCGCAATCGGCGCTCGTACCCGGTCGCCGACAATCGCCCCCTGAACTAATTGGAGTTTCCCCATGAAATCGATTACCAAATCAGACCGCACCGCCTCCGGATCCGATTCGATCGTTGTACCGCTCAATCGCGCCGAACGCCGCGCTCCGGCGTCCGCGAGTCGCAGCCCGCTCTCTCGCCTGTGGCGTGGTGCGGCGTATCTCGCGCTCTTCGGAATGCTGCACACGACACTGCCGCCGCTACACGAACTTGTGGCCCAGCCCTTTCGCAGTTTTGACGACCAGAGCGAAGAAGATATGGATCGCTTCGTGGATCGCGCGTCGCGCCTGAACGATGTCGACGCCTGGAGCAACTACGTCGAGACGGGTATCGCCCAGGAACGAGTTCAGTGGGAAGAAGAGGCGTACGCCGCTCTGCGCGATCGTTTGTTGCTCGTTGAGGAAGAAACGGATGATCCGGTGGAGCGCGAAGCCCGTACGGCCACTCTGGAAGCGGAGTTCGAAGTCGCTCGTGTCGCCTGGGAAACCGACGCAATTGATTATTTTCTGGATGAACGTGGTACTTATCGCGGCGAACGCGCGGCGATCGATGTGGAATTCGCCGCGGAAGAAGAATACGAAGCGCTGGTCGCCGAAGTCGAAGCGCAAACGGCCGCCGACCTGGAGCTCGACCTGACCGGGTGGGACGCGCGGATGAGCGCCGCCGGCGCGACCATTGTTGACGATTTTGAAGTCCAGCTTACGGCGGACCTGGATGCGGCGCGCGCCGCCTTCGCCGGGGATCCGGCCGAGCGAGCCGCTTTCGAAGCGCAACTGGATCAGCGAGCGGCCGAGCTCCGCCAGGAATTCGAGATCCGCGATCACTTCTATACTCTACGGGCGAAAAACGATTACGTCGCCCGCATTCGTGAGGACGACGTAAGCGCCCGGCTCATCGCCGACGCGAGCAGCGCGGACGCGTACGCCGACGGGGTCATGGCGCGGACTTCCGCCGAACTGGAAGCGAATACGAGCAATATGCTCTCCTCGGCGCAGGATCAGATCAAGAATCTCTCCGAACAAGAGATGCCCGATGCGAACACGATTAGTTCGCTCTCCGGCGACTGGGAAAAACAGGTGGAGAACGTCATCGCCTCAGGTCTGCGGCGTTGGGATGTGGCGGAGGAGCAATTGTACAGCGAGCGACTGCGCTGGCAGGCCGAGTCCGAACGCAGTCGGGCGGAAGGCGAAGCCATCTGGAGCGCCAATCACGACAAACTGGTTGAAGCGCGCGAAGAGTGGCTGAGCGAGATCCGAGCGCAAATCGCGGAAGGCCGCGCACTGTGGGAAGCGAAGTTTACCGAATTTGCGGACAGTCGAGCCGCGGCCGAAGCGAGTCTGAATGATTTCGTGGCCGAAGAGCTGGCACGCCGTACGGCGAGTATGGATCGCCTGGGTGATATGGTTCGCGGCGGCGGCAGCGCGCTGCTCCAGGCTAAAGAAGCTTACGCATACTATGACGGACTGCTGGCGGAAATGGGCACGCAGAACTGTGCGAATCCGGGTTCGTCCCGTGAAGCGGTGATGTACTGTTTTTATGAAGAGCAGCGGGATCAAACCCAGGCCGCCATCGGTAGATTTCAGGCGATCCTGGGGGAAAGCGAAATCGTACTCGGCGATTTGATGAACTCCGATGCGACCGACAGCGGCTTTCTGAACGATCGCCGCAGCTATGCCGGTGATCTGGTTCAGGACATCGTCGACCTGGGAGTGGGCGACTTCGAAGACGACCTGATCGACGAGATGTCCTTTCGCGGCGAAGACTTCCTGCTCTACCAGCGGGACATCAGCGGAATCATTGAGTCCAACGGGCTCTTTACGGATCGCACTGCGGAAATAGAAAGCAACGGCGTGCTGGACTTTGAGCCGATCGGCGACGCAGCAGACCTGCGCGATCTGGTCAACGGACTGGACCTGAAATACGACGACCATCGCCGCGAACTGCTGGCGATTCTGGACGTGGACCGCAGCGGGCTGGCGGACGACGCCGCGCGATTGGAAGCCATTAAAACTGAATTCCGCACCTGGTTTGCGGACTCGCAGGATCGCAACGGTCGCCTGCGCACTACCGTGCTGGAGTATTTCCAGGGTGGCAGCGGCGGCGGCGGGGCCGGCTACTATCTCAGCGCGAACGAAAACGATCCGTACTTTATGACCGCGGCCGAGCTCGAATGGGAGCAACTGCGCCGCGAACGCAATTATCTGGCGAAGCGCCTGCAAACTGCGGAAGCCGTGAAGCGCTACGCGGATCTGGCTGAAGCCAACGAAGCCGGTCTGGAACTGGCGCAGGTGACGGCCGAGCGCGCGGAAATCGCCGCGGCGCGCCGTGACCTGCGCGAGCTGCACTATCTGCTGCTGAAAGGCGATCTGAGCGTGGATCCGCTGGTGCAGACTTTTCCCGCCGTCCGCGATTCTGAGTTCGACCGCCTGCTATCCGAGCGCGGTATTAGCGAAACCGATCTGTTTGCTTACGAAGCGCGTCTGGGCGCCGAGCAAACAATGGTCGCCGATGTGCTTTCGCTTGGAACACCGCCGAGCAGCGGAGATCTCAACGACGCGATTACTGATATCGATACCTACCTCACGGCCAACGTGCCGGCCGAGCAGCACGCCACGCATCGCATGTACAATCTGCGCGAAAAGCTGCTGACGCTCAGGCAGGAAATTGACGGCGGCCAGAGCGCAACGTACATCACCAACCGCTGGTCGACGATTACGACCGGTCTGGGCGCGGTGAACGGCGAACTCACCCGGCTGATCGCCGACTACGATTTCGACGGCTTTCGCACAGAATTTAATACAGTCCGCAACGCTGTTGCAGATCCGATGTTAACCGATCTCCAGGCGGGCGTCACTGATCTACGCGCGGCCATCGTCGCGAACGCGGCGGCCATCGACGCCGCCAGTGCAGACCTGCAGGCCGCTCAGAACGCCTATGAACAGGCGCGCAAACAAAACGATATTTTACGCGCGGCCAACTCCGGGGACCTGATCAACCAGGCCATGCTGAATACGACCGACCAGTTGGCGGCGGTTCTCAACCGCATGACTGCCATTGAAGCTTTGCCTGGCTTCGATACGAGCCAGCCTCTCGACCAGATTGGCTCGCGCCGGGCCGAGTACTTGCGCATGGTCTATGAGCGTGAGTCGGCCAACGCCGACTATGCTCGCAGCCAGAATCTGTTGAATGCAGTGCGTGGTCTCGAAGACGCGAAAGTGCGCGAAGAGAACCTGACGAACCTGCTGGCCGGCGCGGGCGACCTGAGCCTGATGTCGGCCGAAGACCTGGCGGATGTCTTTTTGAATAACGAAGCCCAGTTGCTGGCGCGCACGGCGGCGACGACCGAGCAGCAAAGCTATGACCGCGGCATCCAGCACTTCGACGAACTGACGAATGTGCGCGCCGCCCTGATCGCGGCCCGCGGTGCTCTCGCGACCGCCGTTGCCGACGGCGATCCCATCGCTGATCTTCAAATTCTGCGTGCAGTCGTTTCGGCGAACGAGACGCGCATTAATGAGCTGAGCGGTCTGATCATTTCCAATGTGCGCGGCGAAGTTGGCGTGCGCACTTCGATTGTGCACTCGCTTTTGGATCCGGCCCTGGCCCCTGACCCGGACGTGCTGGCCGAGGAGAACGCGGCTCTCGTTGTAGAACTCAACCAGCGCGGCCTGGACCTGGCCGGGGACGCGGCGGCCGATCTGGCCACCTTCCTCCAGGCGAATCGGGAACAGAGCTATGGCAACCTGCTGGGCGCAGCCAACGCCGCGGTCGACGCAAACCCGCTGACCGCGCGTACTGACGGGGGCCCGCTCACCCTGCAGACCGAAGCGAATCGAGCGGCCATGCGCGCTCAACTGGTCCGCCAGTGGGTGCTGGAAAACCGCGCGATTCTCGAAGCTATGTCTGCGGCGCCGGTGCCGCCGCCGGGTGATGAGCGCCCGGTCAGTGAAAAATGGGACGGACTGCTGGACGGCGTCGAACAACTGGCGCTCGGTTCCAGCTTTGCCGCAAACTTTCGCGCCGGTCTGCCCACGGATGCCGGCGACGCACGCATTGTCGCCATCGAGAGCGAGCGTGCGACATTGCTCGGCGATCTGGATACCGTGCTGGCAGCGGCCGACGGCCCCGCCCTGGCCGCGGCTTATGCCGGCCTCAGCGCGGCGGACCAGTCCCTGCTGGCGCGTTACGGCGCCGTTGCTGCCCCATCGCTACGGGCCGATCTAACTCTGATTCGCACGGCCATCGCGAATGACATCGCGGCGCTGCCCGTGAATTTTCTGTCAGTCTATCTACGCGAACAATCTTACGACGCGCAGCTCCTGCTCCAGCAGAGTGCACGGGCCTATACCACCGAAAGCACGCGGCTGTCCGGGCTGGAGTCCGAAGTCGACGCGCTCAGCGCGGACATTTTGAGCTGGCAGGCGCAGATCGATATAGAAAGCGATCCGCAGATTCTGGCCCGCCTGACCGAACAGCGCGACGCGGCTCAACTGCGCGTCGACGCGCTGACTCCGCGCATTGCCGCTCTGCAGACCACGGTCGATGGTCTGGCCGTGGATCTGCGGGATAGCCAGTTCCGCCTGCGCGAAATCAGCGCGCCGGGTTCGAGTGCGCCTCTGTTAAACAATGCGCTGGCCCTGGTCAGCGGGGAGGCCGAGAGCGCGCAGTTGCTGGGCCAGTTGCAGCGGAGCACTGCGGACTACGCCCGGGAGCCGGCGCCCACGGAGACCGAGCTGAGCGATCAGCTGAAAACTATTATCGGCTTTTATGAAACCGACATTACCGGCGCCATAGTCCGCGACGGCAGCGACAATCCGATTGTCAGCGCTGAGTTCCAGGCGCTGGGCATTAGCGATCCGGCGGCAGCTCTGGAAGACGTGCTGGCGGGCAGCCAGCGCGGCGACGACCTGGCGCGCTGGTCGAATCGCCTGAGCGATTGGGTTCAGGACCCGGACAACACCGCCGGGGCGCCGCGCGAATTACTGGCCGCAGCGGAGCTGCTGGCGCTCAGCGTACAGGATTATCAGAACGCGGTCGCCTTTATTGAAAATCGCAACAGCGACCCCTTGATTCTGGCAGGCGAAGCGGACCAGCAGGAAGCGGAGGCCACGGCCTATCTTGAAAAGCTGCGTCTGCTGCAAAACCTGGAGAAGCGTCTGAGCGATTCGATCGCGCAGGCCCGGGCCGCCGGCCAGGACCCGAACGCCGTCGTCGAAAGCCCGGCGATCGTCGCGCTGCGCATTCTGGAAGAAGCGGAAAGCCAGTACATCTTCCAGCTCTTTCGCGGCTATGATCTGAACGGCGCACCGGACGGTCTGGCCAATCCGGAGCTGCAGGCACGCGCCGATCGCCTGCGCGAATTGGCCGGGACCCTGCGGGAGGGCGCGCGGGATGGACAGCTACTGGCAATAGCCGACCGCTACGCCCAGGGCATGGAAATTTATATCGCGACGGCCCAGGCTGCGGCCGATCCGGCCAGCATCGCCCCGCCAGGACGCGCCGGTTTTTTCAGCAGCCTTCCGGAGTTGAATGCGGATACCGTGCGCGCGACCTTTAATGCGATCCCCGGCGATGAGGGCTTTCGCATTGCCGCCACGGAGTGGCTGCGCACGACGGGCACCCTGGCCGATAACGTGTTCTTTCGCGAGGCTGTGCTGACGGCGCTCGCTGATACCGTCGGCAGTGGCACGCTGCTCAAAACTGCGGTGCTGACCAATATTGACAGCCTGCTCGTCGACATTAACGCGCAGCTGAACGACTATCTCGACGAGATGGATTTTATCGCGCAGCGCGAAGCCTATATCCCGGCCGGCAGCGTCGACAGCGATGTGGCCGCCGCTATTGCGAATCTGATTGTGGCGACCGGTGGGATGACCGCGGACGAGCAGGCTCGTCTGGAGTCCGAGCTGTACGAACAGGAGCTGGGTCGCGCCATGCAGATCGCGGCGAACGTGGACTATTATTTCGCCGGTGACTATCCGGCTGAGCTGCGCGAATTCATTCTCGTGCAGCAGTACGCAACCGCGAACGAACGCTACGCGAAATACCAGGCCGCTCGCGCTTCCAGCATTGCCGTTGAGCGCGATCTGGCGACCCTGGATTTGCGCGGACTGACCGGCGATTACGGCCGCTATATTCTCGCTCAGGATTTTGCCGATTATCAGAACGCGGTTCCCGCGCAATCCGTGAGCGGCGCAGTGAACGCTGCCGCGGCCGACGGCGATACCCTGACCCTGAACGCGTATTTGAATCAATATTTACAGGATCGCAATCTGGATCCGTCGCTCCTGCCGGACGGCGGCGAACAGCTGCTGCTCACGATCGAGTTTCAGGAATATCAGCGCATCTTTAACGATGCGACCGCGGCCGGTGGGCTGCATCTGTTAGATGAAAGCCAGTACGCCGCGGACTTCGCCGGCTTTGTGCAACTGGCGATGATCGAAGACTTCGTGATTCGTAACGCGGTGACCCTCAGCGGCGCGACTGTTGCGGATCGCGAGGTCGAATTCCGCGCTTTCTTTGAAGACGCCCTGGATGATGCGACCTATACTCATGGCGGCGAAAGCCTGCGCGTGCGTTTGCGCGGCAGTGCGAATATGGAACGACTCTTTGTGCAGGCCTTTGCCAGCATGGAACTCGGTGGCAGCTTTCCGCTTGAATTAAATCTGCCGCCGTCCGTGGCGGGTGCCGATCCGGCCGCCGCTCTACCGTCGCCGGAGGATTATCTACCCTTAGAGTTGCTGGCGATTGCCGGCTACGAATCCGTGGACCCGGCTGCTATCATCGCCGCTGTAAGCCCGGAGTATGCGCGGGCCTTTGCCCTGCTGGAGAGTCAACGTGCCCTGCGACCGGCCGATCTGGCAGTCGGCCTGAATACCAGCGACACCGAGCTGGACGCGATTCTGGCCCGGGCGGGTTTCAGCGGTGCGACGGCTCTGGCGCCGGCGGACCGCACAGCGGTGCACTCGGCTCTGCGCGCCGCCATTACCGGAAGCAATTTAGCGCAACGGGGAGCGACGAGTTCCGCCCAGGCGCTGGCCATTTTACGCGATGACCGCGCGGTGGCCGCGATGGCCGGCGACGCGGGGGCTCTGGCGGACCAGCGTATTCTTTTGGCGTCGGGAGCCATCGCGGAGCTGGACAATCGGGCCGACGCCCTGATTGCTTCCAGTGATCTGCCATTGGGACCGCATCGCAGCGCTCTGGCGCGTGCTCTGGCCGAAGCGCTGTATGTGGATCGAGGGGCGGCCGGCGCCGTCTCCGCCGAAACCAGCGCACTGTTTGCGGCAGTGCCCGGAAGCCAGGACCTGGTCGAAGCGCAAATCGCTGAAGGCCAGCTCTCCGCTGATCTGGCGGGCGTCCTGCTGCGCGACGCGGCGATTGTGAATCAGTATTTTACGCAAATTCAGGAAAGCGATGCGGACCGCGCTTATGTCGAATCGCTATTCGCCGACCAGACCCTGGCCACACCTCTCGCGCGTTTGGATCTGCGTAGCGATCTCTATACCGCCCAGGCGATCCAGGCGCGGGAAAGCGAACGCGCTGTCGCCGGACTTTTCGCCAGCCTGGCGGACGGCCAGGAGTTCCAGCGCACGCAGGAGCGGGAGTGGATCAGCGAAGTTGAGCAGGCCCGGGCTCTGCGCGAATTTTCCGGCAAGCTCAACAGCAATCCGTCGCTGATTAGCTTTGGGAACTATCGTACTTTCGTCGGCGCCGAAAACAGCGCGCAGCAGGCGGCGTATCAAAAATATCTGGATGGTTCGCCGGACCCGGTGAAAAGCTTCGAAGAATTCCACGGGGGACGGGTGCTATCCGTCGTTTCGCTGAATGAAGATCCGACGGCGCTGTTCGCGTTGGACGCCGATCAGTGGATGGATCGCCTGCGCAGCGATAACCCTGGTCTGGTGGGCGCAGCGGTGGACGTGGATGGCGACGGCGATGCGAGCAATGATCCGCGCAGCGTTACTGTCCAGAGCGTTTCCAACGAGGCCATGCGTCTGGCGGCCGGCTCTACAGACGACCAGCTGCGCTATGTCTTTCAGGAAGCGCTGGCGAATAATTATCTCGAAGCGGTGACTCGCATGAACGCCGCCTTCAGCACCGTATTTCGCACGGCGGCCTTAGTTGGCGCGCGCTCGGTCGAGCACTCGGCTGAGACGGTCGCAGCGGACGTGCTGGCCACCGGCTATAACGTGGTGGCTGCGGCGGGCGTAAACGACCTCAGCGGCATCGAAGCGCTGGTTCAGGACGCGAGCGATCGTCAGGCCGCGAACGGCAATGCGCAGCTGCAGCAGATGCGCACGATCGCCCGGGCAATGACTTCGGAGCTGGATAGCGCCGGTGGGGAATTCGCGGATGCGGCCTTACGCAAGCACATCGCGGACAACGGCGCGCTAAATTATATCGAAGACACCTTTAAGCCGATCGCCGACAATCTCGCGGCCGCGGAAGCTGTCATGAACGACGCGACCGCCGCCGGAGACGCATTGCAAAATGAATTCGCCGCGCGCAACTCCGAGTACGTGACGGGACTGGATGAACTCTCGAAACGCTTTCGCGCCTTCTCTGAAGCCAGTGACGAATTCGAGCGGCGCCAGGCGGTCAAAGAATACGCGGAGACGCCGTATCTTTTCGCCTCTTCCGAGGTGGACCCGGAATCGACTGATGGTTTCTCGGCGGACGCCCGGGCGGAGTACGATCTGGCTCTGAAAGCCCTCGACGCCGCGCAGCAGCGCCTGGACGAGGCGGCGCTCGACGTGCGGGCCGAGGCGCGCTTGAGCGATCTGGAAAGCCTGGTCGTGGGTCTGGATGCGGGATCGGTATATACAGCGCTGACGGTCGCCGAGCGCGATGAGCTGGTTCAGTTGCGGGACCGCGATGCTCGCATTGATCTCACCCTCAGCGTCGCGGAACGCGCTCGCTTTGACGAGCTGCGCCTGCGGGAAACCCACGAAAGCTACGGCGATGTGCTGGAAGCGCGGGCGGAACACATTCGCCATTCGTTGCGCATGGTGCGTCTGCACAAAGCCCGCGAAGTGGTGAATGCTGAGGTTGAACGCCGCAGATCGATCGCCGAGGAGCGCAAGCGGGCTTTCGATCAGGAGATGGACAGGACTTTTGGTACCGTCGGCACGGACGAGGAAACCGACGCGCGGAATCTCGTGTACATGCGCCTGGTTTCGAAAATCGGCGACGACGCCGCCTATTTTAACGAGTTCCGGGCCTGGTATGCGCTGACCACGCCGGAAGACGAGAAGCTTCCGGAAGGCAATAACGGGGACCAGCCGCGTCCGCAAAATGAATTGGCCGTGGCCGAAGGGCTGGCGAGCGACACCTCGTTCATCTCCGAGCTGGAGGCCGCGGCTGTGCAGACCTTCTTCGGGGCCAGCGGCCGCCTGGCGGAGTATGCCGTATTTGCGAGCACCTACCTCAGCTATCTGACCGGCCTGGGCGTGCAGGACGTGGCCGAGCAGGAGTTGGAGCTGACCAAGATCACGGCCGGTGTTACCATCGCCGCCGGGATTGCCGCGATCGCTACCGGCACCGCACTGGTGGCCGGGTTATTTACGGCTCCCTTCGGCTTTTGGTACATTGGTTTCGGGACCGCGATGGTCACATCGGGCAGCCTCGCGATCCATATCATGCAGGTGACCTACGATGGTCGTAAGAAAGAAGCGGAGGATATGCGAAAGATCGCCGAATCGGCGGCGAACGACGCTTCCGTGCGCAAAGTTCGTGAGAAGCAACAGGCCTATGATGAGGCCCTCGCGGACCTGAACTATTTTCTGCGCGCGCCGGATTTAACGACCGCTAAAGATCGGATCATTGAGTGGGGCAAGCAACACCCGGACGACAAGTCCTACGGAACGGAAACAGCCGGTGCGCAGCTCTATGATCTGACCGAAGACGATCTGAAATATCTCTTCGACAGCGACGTGGGCCCGAACTTCTATGATTCCGACGGCGGCGTGATGACCCTCAGCGCGGAGGAAAGCGCTGAAGCTCTGGATGTGGCTGCCCTGCGCGAGGAAACTGTTTTCGAAGATTCCTTCGGTCGCCGCTTCAATGCGGATCCGGCGGTTCTATTGGATTCCGCGCCGGGCACGCTGAGCAACGGCGTCTATAGCTCAGGTGGTACGGATTATATCGAAATCCAGATTACCAATCCCAATGGTACAACGGAGCTGGCCTATGCTCCGATTATCGCCGATCCGGACAGCGTCGCGAAGGATAGCGTGTATTCGCTGGGCGCGCTGCTGGACAGCACAGTTGCGCATGGCACCGGACTGCGCGATCAGCGTCGCAATGCATACTATCTGGCCGGCGAAAACGCGATTAGCAGCGGGGACGCCGATCGGAGCACCATCTTAAAGGATCGCGACGCCGCCTTTGAGGATCTTTTCCTGACCGCTGCCGATCGCGACATCGGCGGTCGCGAATTCTCCGGCTACCGGATGGTATACGAAGAGTATGAGCAGACTCAGCGCGAAGTGCTTGAGCGCGAACTCCAGCAGCGCCGCGACCTACAGACCGTGGAGTGGGACCTGCGCGAGCAAGAACTGGAGGATCGCCATCGCCTGTGGACTAAGCGTATGGACACGCTGCTTGCGGAAGGCACGGAGCACTGGGGTCGTGTTTCTGACAAATACCTGCAGGAATGGGATGCCTGGAAGCGCGATCACGACAACAGCACAGCGCGCGGGGCCGCCGAGTGGACTGAGGAAATCAATAAGCACTACGAAAAGCGCCAGGCCTGGGAGCAGGAGACGAGCCAGGCGGCTGCCGAGAAAACAGCCGAAGAGGTTCTGACCAAAGCGATCCAGGAACTCAACCAACAGATCAGCTCTACGAGCGAGTCCTTCGGTCTGGATCTGGAAAGCATCAACGCCACCGCCACGGTGAACGCGGCGATCGACGAGATTCGCCGGAGTCAGCCCACCAATGCGGGCTTATTGGATTCGATCACCGACAGTGTGAACAGCTTCCAGACTCGCCTGGACATCTCCATGCTGACCGGCGCGAATACCGGCGGCAGCATTGCCGGCGTGAGCGGCGCGTTCCGCGAAGAGGCGCGCCAGCATCAGCGGCGCATGCGCACCCTGGCCAACGTCAAAGCGGCCGAGGAATACCAGCGCATGATCCGTATGTTCGCAGATCAAATTGAAGTGCAAAACGATCAGATCGAAAACAGCACGAAGGCGGCCGCCTTTGGAGCGGGCTTTGGGCTGGACGGCGATTTGTTTACCAAAAGGGCCGGCATCTCAGGCGCCAGGGCCTCGGTGAACAAATACAATCGCTTTGAGACCGAAGCGGCAGTCGAGGCGCAGCTCAATCTATTGGGCATCGCCCGGATCACCGGTGCGGAGCTGACCGCCTTTCTGGAAGAGAAAAGCGATTTCGAAGTGCAGCTTTATTTTGAGAACCAGCGCCTGGCCACCCAGACCGTCTTTGATCGCATCATCGGCACGGACCCCTCCAAACGCGGGGAATCCCGCGACGTCGCCGAGATCGGGCTCTTCGGCGCCTGGGTCGGTTCGGCGGGGAGTTCCGACGAAGAGAATCCCTCGGAAGGTTTCGGCGAACTCGGTGCGAGCGCTGAGGAAGGCCGACCGGGCGGCAGCTACGCCGGTTTCTTTCCGCAGTTGAACGCGGCGGCGGAGGAGCTGGCGAAGGCCGATGCCGATCGTCTGAGCGAAGCCGGCGGCGGGCCGGTCGTGCAGGGCGCGCTTGGTTTCGTGAACGGACTGAACCCGGCCATGATGGTGATGAACACCGCCACTAACATCCAGAAGGCTGTCATTAACGGCAAGCCCCTGGGCGATGTGATCGGCGCGAATATGCTCAATCTGGTAAAGCAGATTGGTATGAGTGTGGGCTCGGTGCTGCTCAGTATGAGCGGGGTCGGGGCGGGTCTGGCCGCCGGTATTATGCTCACGATGGTGAGCAGCATGATCCAGGCGGATCCGAATACCGGCGAAATCGGCTTCGCCATGACCGAGCAGGCCATGTTCAGCGCGATGCTGGCCGTTGGCGGCGCGCGTCTGGGCGTGGGTCTGAAATTCTACGGCGACAAAGCCACGAAATCGCTGTCAAAAATCGCCAGTAGCAGTCCGAAGCTGGGCGGGGCGATGACCGGCTTCATGAATGTGGCGCCGTCCGTATTCACCGGAGCCGTGCAAAACTTCGGCCAGGCGGGTATGCAGTTCGATAGTGACGGTAACTACAGCGGCTTTGATTATAATGCGGCCGCCGTTGGAGCCGTGGTCGGCGGTCTCTCCGGCGGCGCGATGACCAAAATCGGAATTCAGCCGTACAAATCCGGATCCCGGGGCGCGCACTTCCGGGCCGAATACGCACAGCACGCAATTACGAGCTCGATTTCGCAGACCGGCGAAGTCTTCAAAGCTCTGTCCGGTGTGGCTCCGGCAAGTCTGGATATGATGGGCGGCGATTTGACAACGCTGGTCGGCATGGCGACCAGCTCGGTTGCGAACCGCGCCAAATATACAGCGGGTCTCGAGAACTACGAGGCGCCGCTCGAGAGCATCTTGTGGAAGGCCAGACAGGGGATGGGCAATGCGATCTACAATCGCCTGTCTACGAAGAATCAGGCCCGGGTGAACTACGTCGGAGCGAGAGCGATGGCCATGAAACACCAGGCAGCCGATGTCTTTCGGGGCGCCGGACACTATTTCAGCCGCAGACGTCGAGAGGATCTCCCGCCGGCTAATACGGATCGAGATACGGACACGGTCGCGCAGCGAAACACAGAACCGAACGATGAAACCACCCTGATGGATCGGGCCCGGCAGGCCTGGGAGAACGCTCCCAGCATGGACCAGGTTTTCCAGCAAATCCGGAGCACTGTCGGTGGGATGCGCGATGGCCTGAATCGACTGACCGGTAACGCCGCGCCGGAGCCGACGAATCGTTACGGTGACGTGGATGGCGGGCCAAACCTGGCGGACCGCGTAGGCGCTGAAATCGACAGCGGCGGTGCACGTTGGGGCGAAAACTGGGATATGGATTTCAGTCTGCGCCAGGTCGCGACGGATGTGTTGATGAGTCCGTTCCGGGCCGTCGGAGGATTTGTGGCCCGGCAGCGCACGAACTACTGGGAATGGAACAACCGATTGAAACACGCGAAGGACCAGAATCGCCATGGCAATGTCGATAACGACGCGAGCTACGAAGCCCGCGAAGGCGACCTGTTGTCGAGGGAGCAGTATCTTGAGGCTCTCAAAGCCAGCGGTGGTCTTGACCATCAACTGCCGGCCGAAAGCGGTCTGGATCAGACCGTCGTAAACCGCTGGAATATGATGGTGGGCCAGAGGTCCTCGACTCAGTCGGGTGTCAAAGCCAAGACCAGCGGCGAGATTGCCGGTCTCTTCAGCGGCGAAGGTCAGGAAGAGCTCGCAGATTTCTGGGAAGAGCACCGCTCCAACTTCTGGAAGAATCTGGACGGGTATTAGTCGATTCCCGCGGGCTCTCCCCGCATAGAATCCGAGAACAGCGCGGCGGTCGAGATTCGGCCGCCGCGTTTTTTCGTATGATTTAATGCGATGCAATCAAGCTGCAGGTCGTCGCGATGATCGGCGGCATCGTCGAAGGCGTCGGCGCTAAATCGATGCTCTACAGCCACGTCAACAGCCGCCTGGATAAACTCAGGTCAACTGACGTGCGCGATACGATCGTTGGTCACTGGCAGAGTCTGCGCGAAAGCGTGGAGTCGACGCGCGATCTGCCCAGGCCGGAACGCGAGTCTATCGCCTGGGATATTGCCTGGCATTTCAGCTATATGTATACGGCGTTGCTGCTGGCACTGCAGGAACAGGCGGCGCGGGATCAGGAGCACTCCCAGGCGGAGGCGAAAGCAGCGGCGTGTCGGAGCTTTCTGTTACTCGCGGATCGGGAAATCCAGGCCTGTATGACGCAGGTGAGAAACGTGCGGGCTTCGGTCCAGGCGCCGACTCCGGTTGCCGGCTGATAAACGCGGAATACACATACGTCCTGGCGCCGGCCGAGGACCGCGAAAGGCCGGCGCCCCTGAACTTCCGGAGCGTTAGGCGGTCTGCTTCATCTTCTCCGCGATTTTCGCGGCGATTTTGATGTAGCCGACTTTTTTCGGGTGGATTTCGTTGGCCCATTCTTTCCGCTTAATCAAGCCCCTGCAATCCACGTGATAGAAGAGGCCTTTGTATTCGGTTTCGAGATCTTCGAGCATTTCATTGAATATGTTGATCATCGAGCGAATGATTTCTTCCTGAATTTCTTTGCCTTTGATCTTCCTCTTTTTGAAATTCGGCAGGATCCAGGGGCCTACGAAACCCACGAAACCGAAATCAATCACCGGTTTTCCGCTGGGTAAAACGTAATCGTAGCCGTGAGCATAGATCTTAATATCCGGCTTTGCGCTTTGCACGCGCCGGATCATGAGTCTGTACGCGGATTTCATTACTGTATTCACGAACAGTCGGAACGCATCCTCAAGAAACGGCGATTTCGGCGGAGATTCTAAAGGAAATTCGCGGGCGAATTCGGCGTCCACGAGAAAGTCCAGCATCCTCCGCCCCACCAGGTCGTTGCCGCCGCCCGAAAAAAGAAAATAACGCGGCTCATATTCTTCGATCGCGTCGATCACCTGTCTTTCAAGAGTATTGTAGACCATATTCTCAAGGGTGTCTCCCATGATCGACTCGCGATGCACAGCGAAGCCGTGCTTCAGGGCCAGGAAATCCAGCACGTCCGTCTCCGGATGCCTCCCGCGCGTGATCTTGCCTGGATAGTCAAACCAGGAATCCCCCTCGGCGACGATGACCGGCCGTCCCTCGCGCCGAAATTTTCGAAAATAAGAACTCGCCGATCGATATTTTTTACTTCGAGCTTTGCCTTTAGCCATTTGCTTTCTCCCGGGCGGATTGATTCTGAGGACCTGCGGGTGTCGGGGATCTTCAGGGGTCTCTGACATTCGGTAAAAACTTTCGTTTAGTTTGAGGGCTCCTTCGCGAACATTCGCCGGAGTATTTCATATGCAATTTTCGTTTTCTGGCAACTGTTTAACATTTAAAAATATGGGATTAGTGCGCATTGATGTATTGATGCTTTGTTGTTTGAATATGGTTTGGAGTTGTGGGCCGGGGCTCGATCGTTTTGAATTAATCGACGCATCTGTATTAATATTTTTGCGTAAGAAGTTAGGGGTGATTGGTTTTTTGTGCAGGCGTCGAGTCGGGCCGCGACGCCGAATCCGGAACGCTTTCTGAAAGTGATGGCAAGCACGGCGTTAGAAATGTGGAACGCGCGAATGTCGCTCAGCGGCGGCACGGTGGCCATGAACGGGAATCCTTTCGGCCGCGGCTCACGCGGGGCCTGGATCGGCGATTTGAACTCCGGTTCTGCGGGCAAAAACAATTATGCGATTGGTCTGAATGTGTCGCCTGTCGCCAGTGCGAGCGCGATATTCCCCCATTATATCATACAGGCAGGGTGTGACTTTTTTGGAGTCTGTTGAAAAAGCCATGGCACGAGGCTTACTTCTGGCCCCTCCACTTCATCCACCCGCCAGTTATAAACAGCGGCACCTCATGTCGGCATGATTTTTTCAGGATAATTTCGGAGATAACGGATCGAGTCGAGTATAGCCGAGGAGGCGCGCGAGATTGTGGGCGATACATCGCTCGGCCCACTCAACGGCCACTCGTTCGAGCGTCCGGCGTAGAAAGCGATCGCCGCCCCGGGCGTGTTTCATGGCGGCGAATACCCCTTCGACGATATTTCGCTTCCGGTACGTGGCGCGGCCTTCCGGCGCGGATAGCTTTGTGCGCATTTCCAGAGTGAGCGGTTTGCCGGTCGATCGGGTGCGCCCGCCGCCTCCGAACGGTTCAACGTACTTCACTCTGGATTTGGACAGCTGGTCCGCTGCCACCGCGATAACTTTTTGATTTCTCGTCGGGGATGTACAGGCGTCGTTCAACGGACAGCCACGGCAACCCGTCCGGCGATACAGGCGATACGGCACATTCCTGGCGAAAGTCTGTTCCTTTTGAAAAAACAGGCGTTCGCCCTCCGGACAGATAAAGGCGTCCTCTTCGGGCTGATATTCAAAACGAAGCATGTCTTCAGAGGTGGCGGCTTCGGAACCGAGTCTCTCCAGATGCACTTTCTCCCGGTCGGGCATGAAGAGGTCATACTGACTCAATGCCCGCAGGTTATCCTCAGACGAGTACCCGGCATCCAGCAGGTACTTCGGTCGACATTCAATCTCCGCCTGCGCGCGCAAATCTTCGATCGCCTCCACAATCTCCATCGCATGCCGGCTGTCTCCCTGTTGAGTGACGACCGTCTGATGGACGATCATGCCGCTTGAAGTATCAACCGCGTTCTGGGCGGAATATCCAACGATCAGGCCCTTTTGCCCGTTTCGGTGCCAGTCCGCATCCGGGTCCGTTAGATGAACCCGTTTTCGCGAGGGCTTGTCTTTCAGGAATTCGAATCCTTTCGCAAGGCGCTCTTCCTGTTGCTCAAGTTTTTCAAGTCGTTCCAACTGCTCGGATTCTTCAGACTCATCTTCTGATTCCATCCACTGACGATGCCGTTTTTCGCAGGCTTGCTGCACCGCCAGGTAACGCCTTTCCAACTCCTCTCTAGTTCCAATCGCATTCCGACTGGCGGATGCCTTGATTCCGGTGCCGTCGATTGCGACATGTTCTAAATTGATAAAACCGCCTTCGATGCCCAGGAATACGGTTTGTGAGAATAAACTCTGGATCGCATCCGCATGGCGGGTCCGAAAGCGGCTGAGCGAAGAGTGATCAAAGACCGCACCCCCCGAGAGATACATCAGGTCGGCTTTCTGGCGCATTTCACGCTCCAGGTTCCGCATCGAGATGTTCCCGTTCAAAAGCGAATAGATCAGAACTGCAAGCACACGGTCCGGTGGCAGCGCCGGTCGGCCGGTTCGATCGTTCTCATACGATCCGTCGAACGCACTCAAATCCAGCTCGCGAATTGTGTTCAGCAGCCGGGGAACAAAGTGTTCCGGGGGAAACAATTCATCGAAATTCAAAACAACAATTTGCGACTGATCCGAATCTGGTTCTTGAAATCTTGCCATGATCCACCAGGACATAATACCTGGAATCAGGTCATGGCTTTTTCAACAGACTCTTTGGCTTGTGAGGCCGTGCT
Organism: bacterium; assembly: GCA_024742665.1. Lineage (GTDB taxonomy): Bacteria > Spirochaetota > Leptospiria > Leptospirales > Leptonemataceae > JANSYA01. Next base: position 185,008 of record JANSYA010000004.1, on the reverse strand, counting down.
TTTTGTGTTATGATCCGGCGCTCAGTGCAGACCGTGAGTCAGCCCCGCGCGTAACTCTCTGTACCCGCCTCCAATTTAAGGAGCCTCCCCTGTGGGGCGAAGCCCCGCGTGGGGGGCGGGTGGATTCTTGAGTCAATGGGGCGGCGTGTTCGGCTTAAAAATCCATGCCGCTCATCGTTTTCACCGCGCCCTTGCGCGTACGAATGCGGTGGATGCCGCCCATGAAACGATTCAGAAAACCCGAGATCACAGTCGGCTTGCGCCGGCGGGCCAGATGCTTTAGCGCGTATGCGACGACGGCGTCGGCGGTTTGAATCATCGCCTTCGGGATCTTATCGTAGTCGGCGCCGGAGCGTTCATCGAAATTCGTGCTGGTCGCGCCGGGGCAGAGGGCCATCACGAAGACGTCGCGGTCTTTTTGTTGGTACCACAGCGCTTCGGAAAAAGACGTTACGAAAGCTTTCGTAGCGCAATAGACGTTCAGGTCGGCGACCGGAATAAAACTCAGAAACGACGATACGTTCATCAAAGCGTCGCCCGGCCGCGCCGTTTTCAAATATGCATGCGAAAGCGCGACGAGCGCGTCGATGTTGACGGCGGTCATGCCCTGAAGTTCGGATAGCTCGATTTCTTCGAAGCGGCCCTTCACTCCGAAGCCGGCGTTGTTAATCAAAAGATCATACGCGCCCTTCTGGAGAGCGTCGGCGGTGCGCTGTACGTCTTTGTCCCGGGAAAGATCCGCGACGAAATAATCATGGCCATCGCCGCCGAGTTCGGCGACCAGGCCTTTCAGACGGCTTTCGTTGCGCGCGACGGCCGTGACGCGATATCCTTGCGATGCGAGCTGTTGCGCAAAAGCGCGACCGATGCCTTCGCTTGCGCCGGTGACCAGCGCTCGTTTATTGGAATTGGATTGGCTCATAAGTATTCAGTGTGACTCCGGATTCAGAAGGTGTTTGCTCGGTCATAGCGACTTCGCTTTTGAAAGTATAGGCAGCGAGTCCGGCGCTGCACAGCTAAATTTCGCCGATCTCACTTCGCCGCAATATCCCAGCGAAAGAGCAGCGCCCCGGCCGTCCAGCCGGCGCCGTAGCCCGCGCAGAGCACCAGATCGCCCGGACGAATGCGGGCGGCGGCGTGGTGTTCGAACAATCCCGTGGGGATGCTGGCGGTGCTCACGCAGCCGTACTTATCCAGAATCAGCGGCACGTCCTCAAAGGGATAGTCCAGGTATTCGCAAAACTTTTTGATGATGTGAATATTCGTCTGGTGCGGCATGAAGACCTGAAGGTCTTTCGGTCCGATGCCGAATTGCTGCGCCTGCGCAAAGACATCGTCGATGGCGTGGGTCACCGAAGTCAGAGCGAGCTTCATCGAAGCCCGGCCGTCCATGACAGGTTTCGGCCGCGTGACCTGATCCATATTTTTGCCGGCGACGTAGTCTTCGACCCGATTCAGTTCTTCGCGGTGAATCGCCGGATGATGCAGGGCGAAGGATGGCGTGGTATGCGTGGAAAAAATCGGCGCGAAGCTCTCGCGCGATTGGTCTTGCGTCTGGTGATCGTTTTCGCAAGCAGCCGTCGTAATCAGAGTCGCGCCGGCGGCGTCGCCGAAGAGCGCGCTGTTGCGATCGTATAAATAGAGCGAACGAATCAGTGATTCCACGCCGACGACCAGGACGCGCCGCGCCTGGCCGCTCTGCACGAGGGCCGTGCCGAGGCGCATGCCGTAGAGCCAGCCGGTGCAGCCCGCCTGCAAATCCATCGCAGTGGCGCCGTCGGCTCCCAGGGCCTTTTGAATTTTCGAAGCGGTCGAGGGGAAGATGTCGTCCTGACTGTTGGTCGCGCACAAAATGAAGTCGATCTGCGCGGCCTGCACGCCGGCCATCGTAAGAGCTTTCGCGCCGGCCGCCGCGCCGAGATCGCTCAGGGTCTGGGTCGCGCCGATGCGACTGCGGGTCTTGATTCCGACGTTCGCTTCGATCCAGGCGGCGCTGGAATCGGTGAAGGATTCGACTTCGGCGTTGGTCAATTGGCGCGGAGGAATTTCCGAGCCGAAGCCGGCGAAGAGAACGGGATACATGGGCAAAGCACAACCGCTTCGGCAAAAAAGTAAAGGCAATTCCGCGGCGGTTCAGGAAGCCCGGCGAATTGCCGCGCGCCGTTCCGTTTATGCAGCGCGGCGCGTAATGCGAAACAGAGTCGCCCCGGGCGTGAGCTCGCGAATTTCCGCGATCTGCCAGAGCTCCGGCGAAAGCAGCGGAAATACGTCGAAAACCGCGTCGCCCTGGTGCAGCTCTTTCACCAGGGTCACGTACAGTTCGTCGGCGGCGTGCAGATAGGTATTGTAAATTCGAGCGCCGCCGACGATGTGAATCGTTTTATCGGCGGGCGCCATTTCGAGCGCCGAGAGCGGGGTATGAGCGAGCAGCACGCCTTCCGGTAAATTCGAAAGCATCTGCGAAGAGACAAGGATCGTCGTGCGCCCGGGCAGGGGACGCCCGAAACTGGCCATGATCGACTCAAAGGTCAGGCGGCCCATAATCAGGGTGCCGTCCATCGTCGTGGCCTTAAACATTTTGAGATCTTCAGGAATATGCCAGATTAACTTGCCCTGATCGCCGATTACGCCGTTCAGCGATTGAGCGAAGAGCATATTCATTCGCAGCTTGCGCTCGCGCAGCAGATCGCGGGCGCGCTCTGTAAATTCGCGGTCGAAGTCGACGGTGGTTCCTGGTTCGAGCATGGGCGTCGGTGGGAAATCTTATACTGCGATCGGAGCCGCGATCCGCGGATGTTTTTGATAGTTCACAAGCTCCAGATCATCAAAGCCGAAGTCGTCGATCGATCGAATCTCCGGATTCAGACGCACCGTGGGAAAGGGCAGGGGCTCGCGTTCCAGCTGCAGCCGAACCTGGTCGAAGTGATTTTGATAGATATGCACGTCGCCGCCGCAGAAGATAAATTCGCCGGCTTTCAGGCCCGTCACCTGCGCCATCATCAGAGTCAAAAGCGCGTACGAAGCGATATTAAAGGGCAGGCCGAGAAAGACGTCCACGCTGCGCTGATACAGCTGGCACGAGAGGCGCCCGTCGGCGCTGACATAAAACTGAACGAAGCAGTGGCAGGGGGGCAGGGCCATCTTCGAAAGCTCGCCCACGTTCCATGCCGAAAGAATATGCCGGCGACTGTACGGATTGTTGCGCAGCGAGTCCACGAGAGACGCGATCTGATCGATGCTTTCGCCGCTGGCGCCGTCGCGCCAGTTGCGCCACTGGGCTCCGTAGACCGGACCGAGTTCGCCCTGTTCGTCGGCCCACTCGTTCCAGATGCTGACGCCGTTATCTTTTAGAAACTTTATATTCGTTTCGCCGCGCAGAAACCACAGCAGTTCGTAAACGATCGACTTATAATGAACGGCCTTCGTCGTCAGCAGAGGAAAGTTTTCGTCCAGGCGAAAGCGCATATTCGCGCCGAAGATTCCGCGCGTGCCGACCCCCGTGCGATCGCCGCGGTCTTCGCCGTTTTCCAGGATGTATGCCAGCAGATCGAGATACTGATACTCGGGATGCCGGCCGGTCGCGGCGGATTCGCTCGCTGAATTCACCGTGCCGGATGCCGGCAGTCCCGATGAAGCTGCGCCCCGCGAAAATGTCATCTCTTCGCCTTTCACCTTCTTATGTCTCGCTCCCGCGCCCCTCTCGTCTACAAAAAAACTGGTCCTCCCGCCTCTCCCACGGATCCTGTCCGGGTGTCGCAGCCTCCCCAGAGCGATCCAACGCCGGGATCCGAATCGTCCGCCGAGCCCGGCAAGTTTGAGTATCACGAGCCCATTCTTATAGAAGAAATTCTTGAATCGGCGGCAGAGATAGGCCCGCGGCTGATCGTGGACGGGACCCTGGGCGACGGCGGCCACAGCCTGGGATTCCTGCAGCGTTTCCCCGAAGCCCGCCTGGTCGCCTGCGATCGAGATCCCGTGATGCTGGAGCGCGCCCGGACCCGGATTGCCGCGGCCGGCTGCGCTGATCGCTCCGAGCTGGTCCTGAGTAATTTTCGCGACCTGCCGGCCTGGTTGGCCGAACGAGAGCTGTATGCCGATTTCGTGCTATTGGATCTGGGCGTTTCGATGTTTCACTTTCGCGGCGCCGGGCGGGGATTTTCGTATGGCGACGAGGGGGCTCTGGATATGCGTCTGGACGCTCCGGGACCGGATCGCCGCACGGCCGCCGATCTGTTAAATACGGCCGCTCAGGGCGAGCTGCAAAAGATCTTTCAGGAGTACGGCGAGGAGCGCTTTGCCGGCCGCATCGCCCGGGCGATTGTCGAAGCCCGGCCCCTGAGCACGGCCAGGCAGCTGGCCGAGCTGATCCAGGCCGCAGTTCCCCGGCTTCCGGCCCGACCTGCCGGCCGTAAGAGTTCCTACACAAAAGCCCCGTCCGGCAAATCGGAACCGAAACCTGCTCGTAAGAGTTCCTACAGCAAATCCGGGCCCGGCCCCAGGCAAATCCATCCGGCCACGCGGGTCTTCCAGGCCCTGCGGATCGCCGTGAACGACGAGCTGGGCGCGGCCGCCGCGGCCCTGGGCGCCGACGGCTTTCCGGCCAGGCTTGCGAGCGGCGGGCGATTGGCCGTGCTTTCGTTTCACAGCCTGGAAGATCGGATTGTCAAGCAGGCCTTTCGGGAGATCGGCGTGCCGGCCCATCAGCGCCGGGCGGCGGAAGCGGAGTATCGGATTTTGACCCGCAAACCGGTCCCGCCGACCGACGCGGAAATTGCGCGAAATCCCGCTTCTCGCTCCGCAAAGCTCAGAGTCCTGGCCAGATCAGCCGAAGATAATAGAGCCCCATGATTCAGTTCTATCGCGCCCTGGCCAGACAGTCCGCCGGAATGATCCAGATTACGGCGATTCTACTCGTGCCGCTGCTGGTATGTTTGATATATATTCGGCTGCACGTCTCCATGTCGTCCCTCAATCGCCAGAACAACCTGGCCGCTCTGCGTAAAGAGGAGCTGGTCAAACGCAACCGGGCGCTCAAATCCGCGCTGACCGGCCTGGCTCTGGCGGCCGGCGAGAATCCCTTTCGCTGGCAGGCCTACGAAGCATCGCCGCTGCGCGCGACGGAAAATAAAATTGTCCGCATCCGTCTGCCGGAACGCTTTACGGGCGATGCCCCCGATGAAATCCTGCAGCCGGATTGAAACTCAGCGCCCTTATCGAACGCGCCGGCCTGGACCGGCGCAGCCTCTCTGAATCAGCGCTCGCGTCCGCGCCTCCGGCCGGGGCGAAGCAAGCCGACTCCGGTTCGCTGTATACGATCGAGTCCTTCGAGTCCTCCGGGGCGACCGGCGAAGCGCTCGCTGTCGCGATCCAACAAATCACCGACGATTCGCGCGCCGTCGACGCGGGGACGCTTTTTGCCGCGACACCCCAGGGCTTACCGCATCTGCGAAAATTTTTGGAGAGCGGAGCTCGCGCGGCGGCGGTGCTCGCGCCGCTGGAATGCGCGCAGGATCCCGCGCTGCAATCTTTCTGGCAGTCGCCCGGCGCGCCGCCGGTCTTATTTACGGCGGACGTGCCCGAAAGTCTTGGCCGCCTGGCCGCCGGATTTTACGGGCACCCGTGTCGCGAACTGCAGCTGATCGGCGTGACGGGCACGAACGGCAAGACGACTGTTACGCGTATGCTCTATCAGATTTGGCGCGGGCTGGGCGTGCCGGCCGGCGTCATTGGAACCCTGGGCGCTTTGTGGGAGTGCGATGGGCCGACGCCCGTGCGCCGGGAAGTGCAGACTGGCTATACAACGCCGCGTTCGCCGCAGCTGCAGGAAATCCTGCGCCGCATGCTCGACGACGGCGTGCGCTGCGTGGCCCTGGAAGTATCGAGCGAAGCTCTGGCTCTCGGCCGGCTGGCCGGCTCGGAGTTTTCAGCGGCGGGCTTTACGAATCTCTCGGTCGATCATCTGGACTTTCACGGCGATTTCGAGAGCTACTACCAGGCGAAGCGGATGTTGTTTTCGATGACCGCCGCGACCGGTGGCGCGATCGTCGTCGCCCGGGCCACCGAACACGGCGATCGACTGGCTCAGGAATTTGCGCAGCACGCCCGCTGCACTGCGATTGATGCGCCCTTTATTGAGCGGCTGCCCGCCCCCACGCGATTCAATCAGTGGAACGCAACGCTGGCCTGCGTATTGGCCGAGCAGACCCGCATGCCGACTGACGAGCCAGCGCCGCGCGAAAAGATCGCGCAGCTGCTTGCCACACACGCCGACATTCCCGGGCGTTTCGTGCGCGTGCCCGGCCGTCGCGCGGGGAGCGGGGAGCGAGCCGGTGGGGCCGGGACTATTGATGAAGATTCGGATGCGCTTGATCTTTACGGCATTGTCGATTACGCCCATACGCCTGACGCGCTCGAAAATCTGCTGAACGAAACGCGCAGCCTGGGAGCGCGCACGCTGGTGTGCGTCTTCGGCTGCGGCGGCGACCGGGATCGCGGCAAGCGGCCGCTGATGGGCGCCATCGCGGCGCGCCTGGCCGACGCCGTGATCGTCTGCGACGACAATCCGCGACAGGAAAACCCCGCGAAGATTCGCGCGGAAATTCTGGCGGGCGCGCGTGAAATTCGTGACGCGCGGGCCACGCCGACTGATTTAACGTCGTCGCGCGAATCGTTGCCGGCTTTATCCGAGATCGGCGAGCGTCGTCAGGCGATTCGCCGGGGCGTGGAGCTTGCCGTGCAGGCCTGCGCCGCGCAGGCGACGCCGGCGGTTGTGGTCGTGGCGGGCAAAGGTCATGAAGAGTATCAGATCTTCGCCGACGGTCGAATTGATTTCTCGGACGTCTCGGAATTAAAGGCGGCCTTCGCCGCTGCGGAATCCGCGCATCAAACAGACCGTTCGCATTCCGCAGCGCAGGCCAGGCAAAAGAAAAGCAGCGGAGATGCATCGCATGAGTGAAACGCAAACCAGCCAGTGGAGCCTGAGCGATGTCGCGGTGGCTCTGGCTGTGCCTCCGCGCCGCATGCTGTCCGGCTGGAGCGCGGCGGGGGTCAGCATCGATTCGCGGTCTTTGCAGCCGGGAGAAATTTTCGTGTGCGTGCGGGGCGAGCGCACGGACGGTCATGAGTACATTCGCCAGGCCCTGGCGGCCGGAGCGGCGGCCCTGGTCGTCGAAGAGCAGGCGGCCCTCGTAAAAGATCTGGGGCTGCCGCATCCGACCCAGCCGATCGCCGTTTTTTTAGTCGAAGACGGATTGATCGCCTTGCAGGAGCTCGCGCGCTTTCATCGCAATCGCATGAGCGGTCGGGTCTTCGGTATCACCGGCTCCAACGGCAAAACTTCCGCCAAAGAGATGTTAGCGGGGATGCTGGCGGCCCTGCCGGATCCGGCGTCCGGCACAACTTCGGCCGCGGATCAATCGAAGCAATCGGATCAATCGAAGAAAACGAAGCAAACGGGGCCGGCGAAACAGACCGGGCAAACGATCGGTCCGGAAAACGTAGCCGCCACCCACGGCAACTTAAACAATCACTTCGGCGTGCCCCTGACCCTGCTGGCCATGCCCGCAGATATTCCGTACGCGGTCGTCGAGATGGGCATGAATCACGCCGGCGAAATCGAACTTCTGAGTCGCATCGCGCGACCGCACCGGGCTTTGATTACCGGGGTCGCGCCGGTGCACATCGAAAACTTTCCCGACTTGACTGGCATCGCCCGGGCCAAGCTGGAGATCGCGGCGGGGCTTTCGCCGGGCGGGAGCCTGGTCTATCCGGCGGCGGCCACGGGGCAGGAGCTGGCCAGGGCTGCGGCGCGGTCGGCGAGGGCGGAGCTGATCGTATTTTCCGTCGGGGACATCGAGTCGCCCGGGGCTGGCGGCATTCGTTTCGCCTGGCGCGATCTCAGGATTCACGCGCCCGCCTATCACAACCCGGTCATGGCCTCGAATCTAACGGCGGTGCTGGAGCTGTTAAATGCCGAAGGTTTCGCTCCGAAAGATCTGGCCTCCGCCGCCGCGACTGTTACGCCGCGGACCGGTCGCCGCTTTGAAATCATTAAAAAACCGCGCGGGGCCGCCGGTCCGGAAGGCGACGCGGGCGTCGCGCCGCAGCTGCTGGTCGACGACAGTTATAACGCGAATCCGACGAGCTTTATTCGGGCCGCGGAGGCGCTCCGGGCGCTGTTGCCAGAGGGACGGCTGGCCTGTTTCGCCGGTGAGATGGGAGAGCTGGGGCCGGAGCACGGCCTGGCCGGACATCGCGAGGTGGGGGCGGTGCTCGCCCGGCAGGGCTACGAATTTGTCGGAGTGTGCGGCGGCAAACATGCCGAAGCTTTAAAAGATACCTTTGTCGAAGCGACCGCGAAATCGGGAAAAATCGCAGGGCAGGCGACCGGCCCGCATGCGAGCGTTCAGGATTTGCTGGCGGAGCTGGAAGCGGGCGCCGGCCTGAGCGGACTGGCGGGCTACGACGGCGTTTTGATTAAGGGATCGCGATCGGCCCGGATGGACGTGCTGTGCGACGCCCTCCGGAAGCACTCGTATATTTAGAGAGACGCATTATGTTCGAATACATTTACTCCCACTTCCAAATCGAGGCGCCGGGCTGGTTTCGCCTGTTCGGCTTCGTCAGCTTTCGCGCCGTGCTCGCCGGCATGACCGCGATGGTCGTGGCCTTCGTATTCGGCGACACCATCATCGAAAAACTGCGCAATCTGAAATTCCGCGAAACCATTCGCACCGACGGACCCGAAAGCCACCAGGCGAAGGCCGGCACGCCGACGATGGGCGGCCTGTTGATTCTTTTGAGTTTCAGCGTGCCGTGTCTGCTCTTCGGCAATTTTCACAGCCCGCACTTTATGCTGCTCTGGCTGTGCACATTAATGATGGGCGGCATCGGCTTCCTCGACGACTATTCGAAAGTCGTGCTGCGCGTAAAAAACGGCATGAACGCCCGCACGAAGATGGCGCTGTCTTTGCTGGTAGCCTTCGGATTTTGTTTGTTATATTATCTGCTCACGCCGTCGCCGGAAAGCGGCGAACGCGAAATCGCCTACGCGAACACGGGTCTATTCGTACCGTTCTTAAAAGGCCAGCTGATCGATCTGACGCCTTTTATAGCGCTACCTTTCTGGATGCTCGTTATTGTCGGCAGCTGTCACGGCGTGAATTTGACCGACGGCCTGGACGGCCTGGCGATCGGCAACGTGTGCATCGTCGCCGTGACCATGGGCCTGATGGCGTACTTAACCGGCACGCCCCGCGCCGCGAACTACCTGAATATTCCGACCGTCGTCGACGCCCACGAGCTGGCGGTTTTTCTGGCGGCCTTAACCGGAGCCGGCGTCGGCTTTTTGTGGTTTAATGCGGCGCCCGCGAAAGTCTTTATGGGCGATACGGGATCTCTGGCCCTGGGCGGCGCGCTCGGCATGACCGCGATCTTAATCAAAAAAGAGCTGCTGTTAGCGATCGCAGGCGGGGTCTTCGTGATGGAAGCCCTGTCTGTGATTTTGCAGGTGGCTTCGTTCCGCCTGCGGGGCAAACGCATCTTCAAGATGGCGCCGCTGCACCACCACTTCGAATTATCCGGCTGGCCGGAAACCCGGGTCGTCATTCGCTTCTGGCTGATCGGTATCATCCTGAGCCTGATCGCGCTTTCGACTCTGCGCATTCAATAATGCGTGCGAAGGCCCGCGAAGACTGACGAAACATCACGGAGACTCCGTTTGGATTTATCTTTATCCGGCAAAAATATTTTGATCTGCGGGGCGGGCGGCCTTTCCGGCCGCAGCCTGGCTCAGCTCTGCCTGCGCCTCGGGGCCCGCGTAATTCTTTCGGATCGCAACGCTGAAGCGGACTTAAACGACGCCTTAAACGCGGCCCTGAGGGAAGCGAAACACGACGGCAGCGATCGATTGGTCGACGCGCGTCCGCGCGAAGACCGCGATCTGTTGAGCGAGTATCAGATCGACATGGTGATTACCGGGCCGGGGGTTCCGCTGTCTGGAGATCTCTTCGCGGCCGCCGGGGAAGCGAGCATTAAGATCCGCGGGGAAAACGATTTCGCGAGCGAAGTCATCGCGCTGGCCTGCGAACGCGCCATGCTGCCCGCGCCGCTGATTGCAGGGGTGACCGGCACCGACGGCAAGTCGACGACCGTGGCGATGCTTGAGCGCCTGGTAAACCAGGCGACGGGCCTGCGGGCGATCGCCTGCGGCAACTATGGACTGCCGCTTTCGCAACTGGTGCTGGACTGCTTTCCGGAGGACGGACCGGCGACGTTGCCGCCCGTGCTCGTCGTCGAGTGTTCTTCGTTTCAGCTCGAACTGGTCGAGAGCTTTCATCCCGACGTGGCCGTCGTTTTGAATATCGCCGACGATCATCTGGATCGCTACGTCGACCGTCGTTCGTATCTAAACGCGAAGCTGAATATCGTGAATCGTCAAAATGAACGCGACGTATTTCTTGCGCCGCAATCGATCTATGAGCAGGCCGTCGATCGCCCGTATCTGCATTCGCAAAGCGGCGCGGCCGCTGGCGGCTTAAACGGCGGCGGCGTGGAAAGCCGGGTCCAGAGCGATTTCGGCGATTTTGACGGTCCCCGGGATGCGGCCGATACGGTGCAGGTCCATTCCGGGCGGCCCCGGCGGATTGTTGTGCCGACGGTGAACGAAGAGCCCGTGCCTGATACGCTGCGCTATCGCGAACGCGAACTGCTGCCGGCCGCCGACTTTCCGCTGCCCGGCATTCACAATCAGGAGAATCTGCGTTTTGCTCTGAAGGCCCTGGAGTGCCTGGAAGACGCGTCGGTGCACTATTTGCGCGGGATGCACGTAAACCTGGAACGCCTGGCTACGGCCCTGCGAAATTTTCGCGGCCTGCCCCATCGCATGGAGATTTGCGTTCCCGGTGGCGCTGAGCCAGCCGTCGATGAGCGGGTTCGAAACGACGGGCGCCCATCGATGCTGTACTTAAACGACAGCAAGGCGACGACCGTCCAGGCGGTGGTCGCGGCGCTCGCTTCTTTCCCCGAAGCGCAACAGCGAGTCTTCCTGTTATGCGGCGGCCGGGCGAAGGGCGCCGACTTCGGCGAGCTGGGCGGTCGAGAAAACGTCGAGCTCTTTCCCTACGGCGAGGCCGGCGCTCAAATCGCCGAACGGACCGGCACGAACGCCGTCTTCGCCGATCTGGAAAGCGCCTTCATAGCGGCGAACCAGGCGGCCCGGGCCTGGGCCGGTCTGGAGCCGAATAGCAAAGCTGCCGAAGATAACAGTGATTCTTTGAAAGATTCCGAAAAGCATTCGCAGAGCAAGCGGCAGGCGATCGTACTGTTGAGTCCGGCCTGCGCGTCGTACGACGCTTATTCCTCGTATCAAAGCCGGGGCGAACACTTTCGAGAACTGGTAGAGCGGTGTCCGTCTTAATTCACAAAATCTTTCCGGCCCTGGCGGCTCGCCTGCGCGAAGTCCCGGGCAAGTTTTCGGGAGCGCAGACTCTGCGCCGGGGTCGCGACGCTGGCGACCGCGATATGATTCTCTTCGCCCTGGCAGTCGCACTGACCTTCGTCGGCCTGATCGCGCTTTATCCCGCGTCGGCGGTGGTCGCCGAACGCGAACTGGGCGACGCGGATTTTTTTCTCAAGCGGCAGATCGCCTGGTTCGCCGCGGGCTTCGTCGTGCTTTTAATCGCCGCGATCGTACCGCTCAGTTTGATTCGCCGACTGGCTTTGCCGGGGATGCTCTTCGCTCTGGTCGTACTATTGCTCGTTTTTATTCCCGGGCTCGGCCACAGCGTGAGCGGTTCCGGCGAAAGCTTTCATCGCTGGCTGCGGGTCGGGCCAATTGTATTTCAACCCTCCGAATTCGCGAAGATCGCGATGGTCGTGTACGTCGCGGCGGTTTTTAGCAAAGGCGATCAGCTCCAGAGCGAGTACGATTTGCGCAAGCTCGCGCCGCCCTTCGCGCTGGTTCTGTTTTTATTGCTCAGTATTGTGCTCGAGCCCCAGTACGGTACGACGCTGTGTATGCTCGGCGTGATCACGGTGATGGTCTATCTTTCGGGTTTTCCCATGCTGCGCCTGGTGATTCTCGCGGCGGCGACGCTGCCTCTATTGGTTTTGCTCGTCGTGCTGTGGGAGTATCGTCTGGAGCGCTTACTGGTCTGGTTGAATCCTCACGAGCATCGTTACTCCGGCGGCTATCAACTGGTGACTTCGTTTCGCGCATTCCAGGACGGCGGCTGGTTCGGCAGCGACGCGGGAATCGCCGGCGGCTTCGCTCATCGCTATTTGACCTACGGGCACACCGACTTTATCCTGGCGCTCTTCGCCGAGAATTTCGGTTTGCTGGGCGTCATCTCTTTGCTTGCTCTGTTTATCGCATTCGTATGGCGCGCTTATTACGCCGTACAAAAAGCCGACGCACCCTTCGCTTTCTTGCTGGGGGCGGGCGCTCTGGTGATGCTCGCTCTACAGGCGGTGATGAATATGTGCGTCGTGACCGGCATCGTGCCGACGACGGGGGTCAGTCTGCCCTTTCTCAGCTACGGCGGCTCTTCGTTGATTGTCACTCTGGGATTCGTGGGTTTGCTCTTGAATGTGAGCCGCAGTCGGCCCGCGCCGGCCGCATCGCCCTTTACGCAGCCCCTTTCGTGAGGCGCCGATAAAAATTGGTTGTAGAGTCGGGCCGCGCCGTTTGTTCAGTAGGGGTGGCGCAACAATCCGTTTATTTGATCATCGCCGGCGGCACGGGCGGGCACATCGTGCCGGGTCTGGGCCTCGCCCTGGAATTCGCGGCGGCGGGGGACCCGGTCCACTTTCTGAGTCTGGAAAAGAATCGCGGCTACGCTGATTTTAAGGACGCGCCGTTCCCGGTGCATTTTTATGGGGCGCCGCCGATTCGCAAAAGTCCGTCCGCGCTGCTCGCCTTTCCTTTCCGTTTCGCGCGGGCGCTCTGGCGCGCCGCGGCCCTGATGCGCAAACATCGCGTGAGCTGCGTGATCGGCATGGGCGGCTACTCGATTTTTCCGGGAGTGCTTGCGGCGCGATTGAGCGGGGTGCCGTACTATCTTTGCGAACAGAATGCGATTCCCGGTCGGGCGACACGTCTTTTCGCGGGAGGCGCGCGCCGCATCTTTTTGAATTTCCCGGTGGCTGCCGCCCACCAGTCCGGAGCCTTCGCCGGCGAGCGAGCGCTGCTGGCCGGTAATCCCCTGCGTCCGCAGTTGAAAGCCATCGCGGAAGAAAATCGCGCCGCCTCGAAAAAGAAAGGCGCGGGTTCCGCCAGGCCAGGCAAAAAGAAATCGGCGGCGAAGAGCGGCGCCCGTGGGCGCGGCAAAGCGAAGGACGGACTGACCGTGCTCGTGCTCGGCGGCAGCCAGGGCGCCGCGCAAATCAATGCGATGGTCGCCGCCGCGATTCCGCAGCTGGCAAGTGGTTCCGGGAATCAGGCCGGAGCAAATTCGAATCCAAATAGCAAAACGAAGACTAAAACGAAAAGCAATGCCAAAAAAAAGAGCAGGGCGCATACCCAAACGGGCCCGGTCGCGCGGTGGATGATTCAGTGCGGCGAAAAGAATCTCGATCAGATGCGGGCGCTGCTGCCCGAAAATCGCTTCGGAAACGTGACCCTGTTCGGCTATCATCCCGGCATCGCCGATTTTTATCGCGAAGCGGATCTGCTGATCGCCCGGGCGGGAGCGGGCGTCGTTTCCGAGGCGCTGGTTTTCGGTTTGCCCATGATCTTGATTCCCTATCCTTTCGCCGCAGACAACCATCAGCTGGGCAACGCGGAGTATCTGCGCGACGGCGGCGTCGCCCACTGTATATCCACGCGCGAGACGGATCCCGCCGAGCTGATCGAAGTGCTGCGTCGCTGGAGCGCCGATTCGACCGAGCTGATGAATCGCAGCAGCCGCGCGCTGGATCTCGCGCGCCCTGGAGCCGCCGCGGAAATTCGCGCGAGCATCGTGGCTGATCTTTCGAAAGCATGAGCAGGCGCAGAATTTTTTTCATCGGCATCGGCGGTTCGGGTATGGAACCCCTGGCGAAATTCGCGCTCCAGGCCGGCGACGCCGTCGCGGGATCGGATTCGGGAATCGACGACGCGCGCTATGCGAAATTAAGCGATTCCGGCGCTCGAATCTTTCGCGAACATTCCGGGGCGAACCTGGACGTGCTTTTCGCCGAAGATACGAAGTCGGACGGCGGTGCAATCAGCGCCGGGACCAGAGCGGGCGCCGGGTCTGCGTCCGATTCGCTTCCGATCGTCGTCTACAGCAGCGCGATTCCCCCGGAACACATCGAACGCGCGCGGGCGCAGGAGTATGCGGAGCGGGGCACGGTGCGATTGATGCATCGCATGGATTTTTTGAACGACTGCTTTCGCGAGCGCCCCGAAGCCCTGTGCGTCGCGGGCACCCACGGCAAAACCTCTAGTTCGTCGATGGCCGGGTGGGCATTGCTTGAGTCGCGGCTTGATCCGCACATCATCGTCGGAGGCAAACCGCTGTACCTTGCGGACGGGGTGCGCTTCGGGGCGGGGCGCACCGGCGCGTGCGAAACCGACGAATCGGACGGTTCGTTCTTAAAAGCGGCGCCGGCTTTGCGCCTGGTCTTAAATGTAGACCGGGATCACTTAGAGCACTACGGCGACTTCGCGAATTTATGCGCGGCTTTCGCGCGTTTTATCGCGGCGGGCCGTCTGTGCGTGCTGAACGCCGCCGATCCGCAGCTGCGCGAAATCGGCGCAATATTTGTTCCGCCGGTTGTGGGTGCATCGCGCGAATCATCTGAAACGTCCGGGGCCGGCGGCTCGTCTCCGCAGATCTTTTATTATCACGCCGCCGGAAACCCCACAATCGACGAAAGCCTGCAAACGCCGCCGGAGCGGACCTATGTCGGGCGCTTTGATGTGCATAGCGATGCGATGCAGGTCTTCGTGCCGGGAGAATCCAACGCGGTCGGCGCGCTGCAGCTCAAAATGCCCGGTCGCCATTTCGCCGGCAACGCCCTGGGCGTTTTCGCTTTGATCGATGCATCCGTTCGCCAGGGGCTGTTAGAATTCACGGACTACGATCCCCGGCGATTGCTGGCGGCGCTGTGCGAATTTCCCGGCGTGGAACGGCGCATGGAATATCTGGGCCGGCGCGGGGGCGCAAACGTTTTCGACGACTACGGCCACCATCCCACCGAAATCGAAGCGGTTCTCGCCGCCTGTCGTCTGCGTCTCGGCGCCGCTGGAAAGCAGGGCCGCCTGCTGGCGGTCTTTCAGCCGCATCGTTATACGCGCACGGCCGCGCTCTATCGCGAATTCGCCCGGGCCCTGGGCAGCGCCGATCGGGTGTATCTGCTGCCGCTGTATTCAGCCGGCGAAGCCGCTCAGGCCGGCGTCGATTCCCGGATGATCGCGCGCGAGCTGGAGCGCGAGCATTCGAATAAGGCCGGCCCGGCTGTCACAAGCTTTGCTGAAACCGGGCAGTCGCGCCGTGAAGTTTTGGAGCAGGCCTTCGCTGAGATTTTTACTGAAGTCCGCCCGGACGATCTGCTCATGTGTCTGGGAGCCGGCGATATTTCGGCAGGCATTCGCGCCTATATCGCGGCGACGCGCGAATGAAGTCGGCGGTTGATTTGTGAACGAAAGACTTTATATCATCGACAGCATCGGCCCATTTTTCGTTCGGCATCCCCGGGAAGTGATCAACTGGTCGAAGGCGCCCCACAACTCGATTGAAAAAAAAGGCGTGCTGCCGAAGAAACGCGGCCGGCGAATCCGTGACAATTTCGAGAGTTATACGGCGCGCGCGGCCGCCATCGGCTATAACGGCGTGTCGATCGACGAACTCAGCCGGCTGGCCATGGCCGATTTCTATCCGGCGAAACTCAAACGCAAGATCCGTCGCTATCGGCGTTATTATCGCCGTCTCTTCGAAATTGCGCAGGCCGCCGGTCTGAAAACGTACATTACGACCGACGTAATGTTTTTCAATCGCTGGATCGAACAGGAAACCGGCGGGCGCCGCGACAAAATCTTCGCCTTGCTGGCGGCGATGCTCGACGAACTCTTAAAAGAATTTCCGCAAATCGCCGGAGTGATTCTGCGGATCGGCGAATCCGACGGCGTCGACGTGCGCGGAGATTTTCGCAGCCGCCTCGTTATCAAAACTCCCGCCGACGCGAACGAATTGCTGCGGCGACTGCTGCCGGTCTTTGAGCGCCGCTCACGTCTGTTGATCTTTCGCACCTGGACCGTGGGCGCGTACGCCATCGGCGATTTAATGTGGAATCGCCGCACGTACGATGAGGTCTTCGCGGGCATTGAGAGTTCGCGCCTGATTATCTCGATGAAGTACGGCGAAAGCGATTTCTTTCGTTATCTCGAAGTCAACCGGCACTTTCTTTTGGACGGCCGGCCCAAGCTGATCGAGCTGCAAAGCCGTCGAGAGTACGAAGGCTTCGGCGAATACCCGGCCTTCGTCGGTCACGAGTACGCGCAAATTCGCGATTACCTGGAGTCGGAGTCCGCGCGGGGCATCGTCGGTATCCAGGTCTGGTGTCAGACCGGCGGCTGGTCGCGTTTTCGCAATTTCACTTTCCTGAAGAATTCTTCGTACTGGAACGAATTGAATACGCATGTGACGCTCAAACTTTTTCGCGATCGGTTGAGCGTCGAGGGCGCGGTGGCTTCGTTTTTGCGCGAATCCAGAAACGAAAGCGAAGCTGCAAAAGAAACCGGCGGCAAAAGCAAAGGCGTCGCCGGCCGCGTTCAAGGCGTGCAGCAGGGCGTCGACCCCGATCGACTCGCGGCGACCATGCGTTTTCTGGAACTCGCCGATCAGGTGATCCGCGAATTATTGTACGATCCGGCCTTCGCGGGCCGGGCCCTGTACATGAATCGCGCGCGCGTTCCTCCGCTGCTGCACGTGTTCTGGGACAGCGTAACCGTGAACGCGATCTTTCGCATCTTGCACGTGAGCTTTGTGGATCCGGACGAGGCCCTTAAGTCGACGGCGGCCGGCT
Source organism: bacterium (assembly GCA_024742665.1). Lineage (GTDB taxonomy): Bacteria > Spirochaetota > Leptospiria > Leptospirales > Leptonemataceae > JANSYA01. The sequence goes on along the minus strand of JANSYA010000004.1, from coordinate 168,001 downwards.
ACGCCGCTCTCGATAAATTAAAACGGATGGCGAAACTCGCGCGCAAGGCCGGCGTCGATTACGAGCAGCATCGCTTCCAAACCGATACCTTTCGCCTGCTCGCGTACGGACGCGAAGTTCTATACGCTGGCATTCTACCGGAGAGCGCGCCCCGCACGAAGGATCTGAAAGACCGCCTGAAGAAAGCTCTGAAAGCGTACAGGCGGCGTTATCCGCGAGCCTATCGCTTTCAGATTGACCCGCGGCTGCTCGATGCTCGCCAGGATTCGCGTATGCTGAACTGGCTCCTGCCGATCTTTCTCCGCGCTATTTTGCGAAAAAATCGCGAGTATCGCCTGCGGGACCGCCTCTTGTTTCATCCGGCGCTGGGATGGATCTACGGGGGGATCATCGCCGTCTTACAAAAGAGTTTTCCCGGCTTCGTGAACAATCAGGGCATGCCGCTGGATAAGCTGCTGCGGTGAGTCAGGCAAAACTCCTACACAAAGATTACGCGGAAAGTTTTTCTTCTGTGGAAATGTAAAGACAAAAAATTCATTGCCAGTCGCAATGTGACATAATACGTCAGACTGAGGATGAATCCGGAGTCTGGCGGGAATACGGGCACGGCCCGATTGTTCGCGCTGGCCGGGCTCGCTGCTGTGCTGCTTTTGAGCGGCAGCGTGCTGCTGATCTGGCCGCCGACGTTTTTTGAACCGGGGCCGGTGACGCAGTTTGAGGTCCGTTCGGAGGATGCCGACGGGGACCAGGCGCCGGGAGGCTATTTGAGCGCCGATGAGGCGATTGAATTTTCCGGGCTGGAGCGCGGAGTCGTGTACGACGACGGGGAGCTGGAGGCGGCCGAAAAACGGCTGGCGCTGCATCCCGCGGTCCGATCGGCCCGGGTGGAACAGACCGGTCGCAATCTGATTCGGATTCGTCTGACGGAGCGCCGTTGTGCCGCGGTGGTCCGGAACGAAGAGCGGGACGGCGAAGGGAAGAGCCGGACCACTCTGTATGAAGTGGATGCGGACCTGGTAATTCTCGCGGAGAATCGGATTCGCTGCACGGGAGCTCCTCTGGTTCGAGGCGCTTTTTTGCGGGACGAGGAGAATCTGGAGCGGTTTACCGATCCGGTTTTGACCCGGATGATTGCCGGGTTGGGCGTTTTGCGCGCTTCGTATCCGGAATTGGCGGCGCGGATTTCGGAGCTGCACTGGCAGCGGACCGGGCATCTGACGCTGTACCTGACGCCGGCGCGGGTGCGAGTGGAACTGCCGGGTTTGCTGGATGAGGCGACGATGCAACGACTGTATGCGGCGGTAGCGTATTTCGAGACCGACGGGCAGCGGAGCGGAGTGATCGATCTGCGCGGTCAGGGTGTGGTGATACTGCCCGACTGAAAGGGCGATCAGTCGGACCGACGACGCGGAGTCGGCGGATACGACAGAAGTTTTGATGAAAGATTATATCTGTGCCATAGACATCGGATCGAGCCTGTGCCAGGTGCTGGTCGGTCGACCGCTGAGTGAATCCGCGGGAGATCGAGCCGGTGATCACGTCGAAGTGATCGGCGTGGGCACCGCGCCGACTCGCGGAGTGCGCTCCGGCAGCATTGTAAATATCGAAGCCACCGTGCAGGCGGTGAGCGAAGCCGTGCGCGAAGCGGAGCTGATGTCGGGACTGGCCGCCGACGAAATTCTCATTAATATTACCGGCAAACATTTGAAAGGCGATAACAGCCGCGGCGTGATCGCCGTCACGAATAAAGAGCGCATCGTCTCCGAGTCCGACGTCCTGCGAGTGATCGAAGGCGCGCAGAATATCCGCATTCCCGCCGATCAGGAAATCATTCACGTTCTTTCGCGAGAGTTCACCGTCGACGACCAGACCGGCATCAAAGATCCGGTGGGCATGACCGGCATTCGTTTAGAAGCGGATGTGCACATCGTTACGGCGGGCGTCACGGCGCTGACCAATTTCAACAAGGTCGTGAGCGGCGCCGGCTTAAACGCGGCCGGGGGCGTCATGTCCAGTCTCGCCTCGGCGGAAGCCGTGCTGGATCCGGGCGAAAAAGATCTCGGCGTCGCGGTCATCGATATCGGCGGCGGCATCTGCGATATTGTAATGTACGTCGAAGGCGGCGTGATTTTTTCTTCGGTGGTGCCCCTGGGCGGCATTCATGTGACCCAGGATCTATCGATCGGCCTCAAGGCTCCGATGGAAGTCGCCGAAGTGGTGAAAAAAAACTACGGGGCGGCGCGCAGCTCGGTCGTCGATCCCACCGAGAAGATCGAATTGCCCGGTATTCCCGGCCGCCCGCCGCGCTGGGTACTGCGACAGCAGTTGGCGGGAATCATCGAACCGCGCATGGTCGAAATCTTAGAGATGATCGACACGGAACTGCTCAAGTCGGGGAAAAAGAATTTCCTGGCCGGGGGCGTCGTCTTAACCGGCGGCGGATCGCTGTTAGAGGGCATGGAAGATCTCGCGGAAGAGACCCTGGGTTTGAGCGTCACCGTGCGGTCGCCGATGAACGTCGAGGGTTTCGTGGATCGCGTGTCCACGCCGGAGTTCGCCACTTCGGTCGGCATTTTACATTATACGAGCCGGGTGGCCGGCGCGGGCGGAGGCGGCTGGGACGACCGCCAGGCCACGCGTTCGAGTTCGAGCGGCGGCGGCCATTCGATGGCCGATCGCATTCGCAACTGGATCAGCGAGAATCTATAAGATTGAATCGCCCGGGCGAACGCGAATCAAAACGCGATTCTGAATTTATTGGAGACTGTCATGTTACAACTGGAAGAAGAAAAGACCTCGCCCACAGCGATCAAAGTCGTGGGAGTCGGCGGCGCCGGCATGAACGCCGTCAATCGAATGATTACCGCGGAGCTGCGCGGCGTCGATTTCGTCGTGATCAATACCGATGAGCAGGTGCTCAAGACCAGTGCAGCTCCGGAACAGCTGGCCATCGGGCAGAAAACCACGCGAGGCATGGGCGCCGGCGGCGATCCCGACATCGGCCTGAAAGCGGCGATGGAAGACCGCGACCGCGTTTCCCAGATCTTAAAAGGCGCGGATATGGTTTTTATCACCGCGGGGATGGGCGGCGGAACCGGCACGGGCGCGGCGCCGATTGTCGCGCAGGTGGCCAAAGAGATGGGCGCTCTGACGGTCGGCGTCGTAACGATGCCCTTCGCCATGGAAGGCGGTAAACGCATGGAGCTCGCCCGTCGCGGTCTGGAAGCCCTGCGCGAAAAAGTAGACACGCTGATTACGATTCGCAACGACTCGATTTTCAAAGTGATCGACCAGAGCACTCCGGTCGACGTGGCCTTTCGCCTGGTCGATGAGATTTTACTGAACGCGGTTAAAGGCATCTCGGATCTGATTAACACCGCGGGCCTGGTGAACGTGGACTTCGCGGACGTCAGGTCGATTATGGACGAAACCGGCGACGCGATTATGGGCGCGGGCGAAGGCGTCGGCGAAAACCGCGTCGCCGACGCGGTCAACCAGGCGATTCACAACGCGCTCTTAGAAGAAACCAGTATCGAAGGCGCCAACGCGCTCTTGATCAACGTTTGCGGCGGCGAAGACATGTCGATCACCGAGTGGAAGGACGTATCCGAACTGATTACGCGCCAGGTCGATCCGCGCGCGAATATTATCATCGGCCTTACCATTGACCGCGCTCTGCGGGAACGCATTCGCGTAACCGTGATCGCCACGGGCTTTCATATGGGCTTCGGCGCGGAAGCCGGCGAAGACAGCGCCGCCGAGTTCAAAGAACAGAGCCTGCCCCGGGCGGTCGGCGACGACAGTCCGCGCATGCCGGCGACTCCGGCCCATATGCGCGGAACGGAATCGCATGGCCCGGCGCATCCGACGTCTGCCGCGGCTTCGCGCCCGTCGCGCCCGGCTCCCCGTCCGACATCCACTGGAGCTGGAACTGGAACGGGCAATGCGGCCGGCGCTCCGGACTGGATGAACCACGGCGGCGCGGCCCAGTCCACGCCGGTTGCTCGCCCGCGTTCGGAAGCGATGGGGCAGCCTTCCGCGGTTCGCGGCGCAGAAAGCACGGGGCGGACGAACGTGCGCCCTCGCGGCGAGGTCGAAGCGCAGGCCGTGGCCATGAGCGGCGATCTATCGGACTTGAATGATGGGATGGATCAGCTCGCCGATCTAACGGATTTGGATGAGCTGCCGCAGTACATTCCGGAGCAGCCCGCCCGCAACGCCGGCCGCAAAGCGGGCGTCGATATGGACGATCTGGAAATTCCCGCGTATCTGCGCCGCCGCAATCGCGGCTGATTTTCGTCGGGGCGTGACCGAAATGCGGCCGGGGGCCGCTCGAGTACGGAGGCGGTCGTTTGTATCATGAGTTTGAACATCCAATCACTTTCGCAGAAACCGGAAGCTCTGCTTTCGGAAGAGGTCGTGATCACCTGCGCTTTGACCGGCGTCGCCGCGAATCGCGATCAGTGTCCGGCGATTCCCTATACGCCGGTTGAAATCGCGGAGGAAGCCCGCCGGGCCTGCGAAGCCGGAGCCGCGGTCGTGCACATTCACGCCCGCGAAGACGACGGGCGGCCCAGTCATCGCTTAAATGTCTATCGCGCGATATTAGAAGAAACGCGTAAGCGCTGCGACGTGATCGTTAATTTTTCGACCGGCGCCGTCGACGTTCCTCCCGAAGAGCGCATCAAGCACGTCACCGAACTCGATCCCGAAATCGGCGCCTTGAACATGGGTTCGATGAACTACGCGAAGTATTCGAAATCGCGCAAAGAATTCGTATTCAACTGGGTTTTCGAAAACTCATTCGATACCATTCGGTTTTATCTGGAAGCGATGAGCAAGAACGGCGTGCGGCCGGAGCTGGAGTGTTTCGATACGGGGCATGTTCATAACGTGCAGCCCTTTCTCGATATGGGATTGATCGCTCCGCCGCTGCAGTTTTCGTTTATCATGGGCGTGCTGGGGGGCATTCCCGCCACGGCGAAAAATCTATCGAATCAGGTCGAACAGATTCCGAATGGCTCCCACTGGGAAGTCATCGGCATCAGCCACATGCAGTGGGCGATGATCTCGGCGGCGCTGTCGATGGGCGGCAATATTCGCGTGGGCTTAGAGGATAATTTTTACGTGGCGCCCGGCGTGATGGCGGAGTCAAACGGCGATCTCGTCGAAAAAGCGGTGCGGATGACCCGCGACATTGGCCGCGAGCCGGCGAGTCCGGCGCGCGCGCGTGAAATTCTGGGACTGTGACCCTGAGATTCTGCGATCCCCCGAATTCTCCATAAAACCTCCGTGACAATCCCCGCGCTTCGTCCACAGTGCCGGCTATGTCACGTCGCCCCGATGAACTACGCCCCATCTTAATCAAACGCGGATTTCCAACCGCCGCGCCCGGGAGCGTGCTGATTGAATGCGGCGACACGCGCGTGCTGTGCACGGCCAGCGTTTCCAGCGAACCCCCGGGCTGGTTGATGCGTGAAGACCCGCCGCGGGGCTGGATCAACGCGGAATACAATATGTTGCCGGCTTCGACGAAAGAACGCAAGCGTCGCGGAACCGACGGTCGTTCGACGGAAATCCAGCGGCTGATCGGCCGGGTTTTACGCGCTTCCGTCGATTTATATAAAATGCCCGGACTTGCGATTACCTGCGATTGCGAAGTGCTTTCGGCGGACGGCGGCACGCGCACCACGTCGATTACCGGAGCCTTCGTCGCTTTGTGCGATGCGATCACCTATGCCCTCGACAACGGTCAGTTGAAAGAGAGTCCGATCGTAACGCCCGTCGCCGCCGTGAGCGTGGGGATCGTCGACGGCGTGGCGGTTCTGGACCTGGACTATCCGCTCGATTCGAATGCGGAGGTCGACTTGAACGTGGCAATGACCGAAGCCGGCGAATTCATCGAGATTCAGGGCACGGCCGAGAAGGGCGCGTACTCTCGCACTCAGCTGAATCAGATGCTCGATCTGGCGGAGCGTGGCATGCGTGAAATATTTGAACTTCAGAAAATTTCGCTGCACAGCCCGCTGCGTTAAACTCGCGATAGTTCTCGTCGAATTCCTGCTCCCTGTACATAGCTCGTATTGATTCGGTACGAGTACCCCCGTACTCGCAACGGCTGCCGTGCGAGGCGATGAACTTCTCGTGTCTCTCCGCGGCTATGCCTAACTATTGCTGCTAGAATATTAATAGTTTCGTCATATTGCATAGAAAATGTTTTGCAAATTTCGAGGCATGGTATCAAGAGTTGCTTCTGGGAAGCGGGGAAGCCAATGACTTTGATTACGGAATACTATCGAAACAAGTCTCGCATGGATGAGAAAGCGGCCTGGATCGGAAAGGCATTCTCGGGATTGCGCAGCCGCCAGATGAGTTTCGGCGGCGGTGAAATGCTGACCGTAATCGAATTACTGAAAGAAGAAGTCCGCGAATCGGATAATGCGGCTCTGACGGATATTGTCGAATGGATGTCGCATTTTGAACTCCAACAGCGCGGGATGTTTTCGCGCATCGATCTGTTTACCGAGTTACTCGACGGCGATATCGTCTTTCAGGATTCCGGCCCGGACGAACTCGGCGCCACGCTGTACAAAACGATCGCGGATTTGCCGGAAACAGCCCGCCGGGAGTCCGGCCGCATCCACGTTTCCAACTGGAAGTCTTTTCGGATCAGCCTGGACCATCGAATGCTCGAAGCGGTTTTACGGGAATTGCTGATCAACGCCCTGAAATTTTCCCCCGCGGAAAGCCCGATCGATATTCATTGCTATATTTCCGGACAGCAGCTGGTGCTGGAAATCGTAAACTCCTGTTTGCGCAGCAGTCGAATCTTCGAGGCTCTCGAGTCTCCGGATCGAAGCGGCCTGGGCGAACCCTTTATGGGCGGCTTCGATTTCCCGCGCTTTCAGCTTCCCGGCCACGATCTGTGCATCGGGCTGAGCTTCGTCGGCACGCTGGCGCATAAATTGCGCGGCGATTTGCGTTTTATGGATGTCCGCGACTATTCTTCCGAAATTCCGGCCAAACGCTTTGCAGCGGTGCTCGCCTTCCCCCTGCTGGAACGAGGGTCGAGCGGATTTCAGATTGAGCGTCTGGCCACCATCTCCCGCCCTGCGAAAAGCTGATTGAATTTCGCGGGCGGTCCGCCCACTATGCGGAATGCGTATGATCCCAATCGCCGGACGGCCTAATATCGATTCCACGCGACTCCGCGCCGGAAATCGGGAGTCGGGCGGGCCCTTGAGCCGGCTTTTGCGAACCGCTGCGGCCGGCGTCCTGATCCTGTGGGGCGTTTCCGGATGCGCTTCGAGCGATGTCGATCAGATTCGCGAGCGGGTGCAGTCGGTACCGGCGTATCAGTTTGAACGCTACGATTTCGACGCTGATCGTCCGCTGCATCGTCGGGTCGGAGCGATGCCCGCACACGTTCTGGAATATGTGCGCGCCCTGGACGAACGACCCGACTACAAATCCTATCAGCCTACAGCCGCGGAGATGCGTTTGATTCGACGCAGTCTGGATCGTCTGCCGCCGCGCCTGAAGCAAAATCTGGAACGCCGGGGGCTGGGGATCTATTTTATCGACGACTTTTTGACCAGCGGCCTGACGGATTGGGCCGTTTCCGGTGATCCGAAAGGGGAAAGCCCGCCGGAGATTTACAGCTATATGGTCTTTCATGCGAAGTCTCTGAAGACTTCGATGCAGGATCTTTTGAACGAACGCGAAGCGTCCTGCTTTCGTAAAGACGATTCCGGAACCGAAATTGAAATTCGCCTGGGCGGCAAAGAGAGCGCCTTCACGTATCTATTGTTGCATGAAGCGGTCCACGCTCTCGATTACAGCGAACGCATCTCGCCCTACGTCGAAGAATCGGTGTATCCCTATCAGCGTCGCATCCAGCGCGATATCCAGGCCGGAGAGCTGATCGACCGCGTGTGGTCGGATTATCGTGAACCGCGGGCGGCCTTCGATTTCCCGACCCGAAAGCTCGTCACTTTCTATGGTTTTCGCGGCGGGCCGCGCCTGGCGCTCGGGGAAGCGTCCGAAGTGTATCGCGGCCTGGCCGGCAGTCCTTTCGTTTCCCTGTACGGCAGTCAGATGTGGCCGGAAGATCTCGCCGAACTGGTCAGCATGTACTATCTTACCGAAGCCGCCGGGCGCAGCTATTCGATTCGCCTGAAGCGCAAGGGCCGGATCATTGCGGAGCATGAGCCGCTGAAATTTCCGGCCGTCCGAGAACGCCTGCGCGATCTGCGGCGCCATTTCGATTCTTAATTTCGTCGCGTCTCAGTTCTGGTCTCAGTCTTCGACCGGGATGACGTCGACTTCAACGCGAACGGTATGTTTGCCGCCGCCGAAGATTACGCCCTTAAGCGGCGTTACGTCGGAATAGTCCCGGCCGTAGCCCAGCACGATGTGTTCGTTGCCGGCGATCAGATTATTCGTCGGATCGAAATCCAACCAGCCCCCGTCCGGACCCGGAATAAATACCGAGGCCCAGGCATGCGAAGCGTCGGCCCCCTGCAGGCGCGGCCGACCCGGCGGCGGTTTGGTTTCCAGATAGCCGCTCGCATAGCGTCCCGGCAGGCCCATGCGTCGCACGCAGGCCAGAAAGAGGTGCGCGAAATCCTGGCAAACGCCGCGCTTGTGTTTCAGAACTTTACTCAGCGGCGTTCCGATCGTGGAGAAGCCGCTATCGTACTGGAATTCATTAAAGATGCGCGCGTTTAAGTCGATGCAGGCCGCCAGCAATGATCTACCAGGAGTGAATACCGAACGCGCGAAAGCGTCGACCCCCGGCGAATCGATCGCGTCGGCTGTGATCATTGGCGATGCGAAGACGTATTCTTGCAACATCGCCGCGTCCGCGCTCGCGGTCAGTTCGTCGCGCGCGTTTTCCCAGGCCGGCGCAGCTTCCGCGGCGGCGGCCCGTCGCCCGGCGTCGAGGGGCACGCGCTGCGTAACCGAACGCCGAATCCAGCTTTCCGCTACGACTTCGATCAGCTTGTGCGGTTCTTCCAGCGAGAAATAATTCACCCGATTGCCGTAAATATCCCGGCGTTCGTCGCTCACGGCCGGCGCGGGATCCACGCGCAGCGCAGCGCTTTCGCAGATCTGGTCTTCGGTATCGCAGGGCAGCAGGTGGCCTTCGTTGTGACTGAGCGTCACGGGCTTCTGGTATTTGTAGATCGTTTTGTGAACGATGTGATAGCGATTCATGAAGCCTGCACCGAGCGGGGCAGTTCCCCTTGAGTGAGATAATCCTCTGTTAGAATATCCGAGAACTGAAAGATGTTGGAGCTCAGTCGCGCGAGAAGATCGCCGATTTCGCCGGGGTCCTGAAAGCTGCCGAGTTCTGTCAGGCGCAGCATCGACTGGGTTTCGATCATCAGGCGTTCGGCCTTGCCCCGACCGCGACCCACGTCCGGCAGGGCGGAGGCCAGCTCGCTCAGCGTTTTGATCTGATAGCCGATCGATTGGGGATGGCCTTCGTCGAGCAGCATAATATCGAGCGCCGCGTCGGATTCCACGAAACGCGCCTGGTAGCGTCGTCGATAGAGTCGCAGACTGTCCTTCATATAGAGCAGGGTTTCAAAGAGATCGTCGTCGCGCGCAATGCTCGACGAAAAGATCGAACGCAAAATAGATAATCCGCCAATCGCGCGCTCGACGCGGCGACCGCACTGTAGAAATCGCCAGCCCTGGCCGTGGTTGATGGTTTCTCCGGCGATGCCGGCGAAGGCCGCCAGCTGGATCGCCAGGTGTTCTAATTTACGGAGCGTGCGCCCCGGATCGTCGTCTCTGTACGCGAAACCCTCTTCAAAAGTGTTGAGCACGTGCCAGCCGTCTTCCGACAATCGATCGCGCACGCGGCGTCCCGCGGCCAGAGCCGCCCGTAAATTAAAGACCAGGCTGCCCGGCCGCATCGGATTGTATACGAGATCGGCCAGTTCGGATTCAGGACTCGCCCGGAGTCCCGGGTCGAGAAAGCCCGGATAGCTCGCGGTCAAATGGGTTAAGATTTCGAGTAGAATTTCGGGCGCCGTGGTTCTGGGCGCCAGGCGCTGTTCGAGCTGCGAGCGATAGGTTTCGCGCAGGACGCGTACGGTGCCGTCGGATCGTTCCAGATAGCGGCCCAACCAGAAGAGATTGCCCGCCACGCGACTGGCCACTTCGCCGCTGCGCCGCGAAAGAATCACCGGCCCGCCGGGAGTGCGCAGGAGCGGGGCGCCCTGGCGGCCGTCGTCGCCGGTCAAGACCCAGGTGTCTTTGGCGACGCCGCCGCGCTGGTTCGACACGATCGGATTTTCCGCGTCGCCGGAAACCCGCGTGAGACCGCCGGGCATGGCGACGAAATCGGCCGGCTGCGCGTTTTGGGATGCGCCGGCATCGCCCGCCGTTTCTTCGGCGCTGCGCCGGGCGAGCAAGAATGCGCGCAGAATCATCGGTCGGGTTTCCAGGCCTTTGGGCAGCAGCTCGTCGCCGCCGCTGTTCTGGCTCTGGCTCAAATAGGGCAGCGTGGACAGAGCGATGCGCTCCTGGCCCACATAATGATAGGGGCGCCGTAAGATGTCGGCGCGCAGCTGCTCCAATTCCGGAGCGGACAGGCGATCGGGGACATAGGCCCGGCCGCCGTGTTTGGGATAGATCGACTTGACGATCAGATTCGGCAAATTCGCCAGCACGTATTCGCGCTGCGCGGGATCGCCGCACCAGTGGGTCGGTACGGAATCCATCTTTAAGCTTTCACCCAGTAGATGTTTACAGATGGCAGGCAGGTACGGCAGCAGCGCCGGGTTGTCCAGCACGCCGCTGCCGGGCGGATTGACCACGGCCACGCCGCCCATGCGAATCGCCTGCAGGAGCCCGGGCGTTCCCAGGAGCGAATCCGGCTTCAGTTCTAAAGGATCCAGAAACACATCGTCGAGTCGCCGCAGAATCACGTCGACGGGATCGCGTCCGTCGATAGTTTGAACCCACACCCGGCCGTCGCGCACGGTCAGGTCGTTGCCTTCCACCAGGGTGTAGCCGAGATAGCTGGCCAGAAAGGCGTGCTCGAAATAGGTTTCGTTTCCGGGGCCGGGAGTCAGCACGACAATCCGGGGATCCTCCCGCCGTTCGGGGCGCGGCGTCAGAGCGGCCAGGGTTTCGCGCAGCGTGCGAAAGTACACGGCCAGGCGGCTCACGCCGGAATCGCGATAAATGTCCGGCAGCGTTCGGGCCAGCACGATCCGATTTTCCAGGGCGTAGCCCGCACCGGAAGGCGCCTGGGCGCGATCGGACAGGGCCAGGAAGCCGCCGTTCGCCTGGCGCACCAGATCCGTGGCGACTGTGATCAATGCGCCCACGCCGGCGGCCGCGCCGACGCAGCCCCGCAAAAATCCGGGGTGGCTGTATACCGCGGCCGGCGGAATCAGGCCCCGCCGGAGCAGGTCTCCCGGGCCGTATAGATCTCGAACGATGAGGTCCAGCAGGCGTCCGCGCTGCAGTAGAGCCGCTTCGATCCCGGCCCACTCGGTCCCGGCAATCACCAGCGGAATGGGGTCCAGCTTCCAGGGGTGTTCCGGGTGTTCGGGCGTGCCCGGCGCTGCGTGGTCGTCAGCGTGCCCGTGGGTCTCGCTGTCGGCGTAGACGTTGTATGTGACGCCGTTCTGGCGAAGCAGGCGGGCGGCGTCCAGGCGCCGGGCGTTGAGTTCCTGCCAGCCCAGGTCGGTGAGGGAACGGGTCAGGTTTTCCCAGTGGGGCCGGGGGCGTCCCGGCGCTTCGTAAACTTCATCAAACGCGGGCGCTACAGAGCTCATAGATTCATCGATTCCGATACCGCAGGTCGAGGGTGGCCGGGTATTCCGGATTGGTGCGGAGAATCGGCAATTCTGTCAAGTCGCCTCCGGAGTGTCCGGCACGTTCGAAACGGCTCTGACGGCGGGCTTCCGCCTCTACATTGTTCACCGGGCGGGTGTCGTACGTGCGCCCGCCGGGATGGCTCACATGATAGGTGCAGCCCCCCAGGCTGCGCTTGCGATCGACGTCGACCAGATCGAAGACGAGGGGCGAGTCCACGGGGCTCAGGGGATGCAGAGTGTTCGGCGGCGCCCAGGCCTTGAAGCGCACGCCGGCCACGTATTCTCCCGGGACGCCGGTGGCCTGGAGCGGGAGCACCCGGCCGTTGCAGCACAGGAGTCGCGCGTTTTCGTCCAGACCCTGCGCGCGCACCTGCAGCCGTTCGAGGGCCGCGTCGACCGGACGCGAAGTGCCGCCGCCGACATTGGTTTCGCCGAGCACGGGCCAGGGCTCCATCGCGGCCCGGAGTTCGATCGTGACCCCGTCGATTTCGGTTACGCCGTAGAGCGGGAAACGAAATTCGAAGGCGTCGGCGAAGTGTTCGTTCAGGCGAAACTCATAGCCGTGAGCGTTTAAGTCTTCGATCACAAGAGCGAAGTCTCGCCACAGATAGAAGGGCAGCATGAAGCGATCGTGCAGCTCGGTGCCCATCCGAATAAAATCTTTGTGGTAGGCCGACTTCGCGAAGCGGGCGACCAGGGCGCGGACCAGCGCCATCATTGCGAGATAACCGGTCGGGCCGCGGGACATCTCGAAGGCCCGCAGTTCGACCAGTCCCAGGCGCGTGGACAGATTTTCGCCCGGAAAGAGTTTGTCGATGCAGAACTCCGAACGATGCGTGTTGCCGGTCAGGTCGACGAGCACGTTCCGCAGCAGGCGGTCGACCAACCAGAGCTGTGAATCCTGGATCGCCGCTTTTTCGTTCTGACCGGACTTCGCCTCGGACTTGGCGTGGAAGGCGTCGAAGCTCGCGAAGGCCAGCTCCAGATCGTACAGGCCTTCGTGGCGGGCTTCATCGATCCGGGGCGCCTGGCTCGTGGGGCCGATAAAGAGTCCCGAGAATAAGTACGAAAGCGAAGGGTGGTGCTGCCAGTACGTGATCATACTGCGTAAGATATCCGGTCGCCGCAGAAAAGGAGATTCGGCGGGCGACTCCGCGCCCAGAGTGATGTGGTTGCCGCCGCCGGTGCCCATGGGGCGGCCGTCTAACTCAAACTTTTCTGCGATTAAGCGTTCCTGTCGGGCGCAGCGATAGAGAGTGCGCGTCGTCGTTTTTAATTCTTCCCAGCTGCGGGCGGGGTGCACGTTGACTTCGATGACGCCCGGATCGGGCGTGACCATCAGGCGATTCAAGCCGGGGTCGACCGGCGGCGGATAGCCTTCCAGAATTATCGGACGATCGCAGGCGATAGCCGTCGCTTCGATCGATGCGATCAGATCATAATAGGCTTCAATATCTTTTAGGGGCGGCAAAAAGACGCGCAATAAGCCACCGCGGATTTCCACGTTGACGGCGGTATGAAAGACGTGATCGACCGGCGGCGCGGGCGGAGCGGAGCGTCGCGCGGCAATCCGCTCGTCCAGTATCATCGTAGCATCCGCCGCATTCGAGGTGCTCGACTGCGACTGGCCTTGCTTCTGATGCTGCGCATCGTCTCCCGCGTCCGCTTCGGTCTTTTCGGCGATCGGATCTTTTTCCGGCGGAAAATCATAATCCGCCGGCAGATCGTTCGGAATGCGATTCAGCGGCAGGCGATAGCCCACGGGCGAATCGCCGGGAATCAAGTACACGGCGCCGCGCTTAAATCCCCATTCACAGGTGAGCCAGTCGGGTTCCGGCGCGTCTGCTTTCGCGGTCGATCGCCGCGCATTGGCACCGCGGGACGCGGCGGGATTGGCCTGCACGGGCAGAACGAAACCGGCGGTCGTATTTTCGGTGCGTTCGAATAAGGCGCGCAGCTCTTCCGGTTCAGGGCCATCCGGATCGAAGGTGCCGCCGGCCTGCCACAGTTCGTAGTAGGAGTCTTCGTACGCCGGCAGAATGGCGGCCGGCGGCAGTCCGAGCTGGCGGGCCAGCTCCTGCAGAAATGTCTGTGCGTCTTCGGCGGCGGGCGCGGCGTGATCTTTCGCGGGCGCCGCCGGTCCCGGGGCATCGCTTTCCGTACTCAGGGAACCCGCTTCGCTTGCCAGATACTCCGGGCGTCGCCAGACGGGGCGTCCGTTCACGCGAAAGAATACGCCGAGCGCCCAGCGCGGCAGCTCTTCGCCCGGATACCACTTTCCCTGGCCGTGGTAGAGCACGCCGCCGGGGGCGAAGGCCTCCATCAGGCGTAGATTCAGGCGCGACGCAAGAATTCGTTTGTCGTCGCCCAGGGCCGCGAGGTTCCATTCCGGCGCGTCGGGATTGTCGTAGTGCACGAAGGTCGGTTCGCCGCCCATCGTCAGGCGCAGGTCCAGGGATTCGAGATCCCGGTCGACGATCGCGACGATGCGATTCAGTTCGGATTCTATGGCTGCATCGGCAAGTGTGCCATCGCCTGCGCTCCTCTGGACGCCCGGGCTTTGTTCGTCGAGAGCGGTCGGCGGATTTTCGCCTGGAGTCGAAGCACTAATACTTAATGAGGTGTGATTAGCGGAACCCTGGCTTTGAAAGCTCCGGTCCGGACTTTCGTGGCCGGAAGCGAGCTCTGGCGGACCGTGATCGGAAGCCAGACGCGTGACCGACATGGAAAAATCAAATTCAGTCTGGCAGGCTTCGGTCGCGCCGGACACGGGGGCGGCGCTTTCCGGTTCGGGGGTCGCGGCCAGCGGAATGTGGCCTTCGCCGACGAAGAGTCCGGAAGTCGCATCCAATCCCAGCCAGCCCGCGCCTGGAACGTAGACTTCGGCCCAGGCGTGCAGATCGGTGAAATCGTTTTCCGGTCCCTTTGGCGCCTCGGGATGAAGCGTCGAAAGGGTCTCGGCGGTATGGGGGTCGGTGCGGAGTTGAATTAAGTAGCCGGAAACAAAACGCGCCGCGAAACCCAGCTGGCGTAAAAGATGGACCAGTAGATAGGCCGAGTCGCGGCAAGAACCGCTGCCTTTTTCGAGGGTCTCTTCGGTCGTCTGAATCCCGGGCTCCATGCGAATTAAGTAGCGCAGATCGCTCGCCACTCGCTGGTTGATCGCGACGATCAGGTCGGTCGTATTCTGCGCCGACTCCTGCCGGAATCCGCTTTGCGCGAGGTACTGTTTCAGCAGCGGACCGGCCGGCGGCGTGCGGCGATAGGGGGCGAGCTCCGCCGAGAGCAGCGGGTCGTAATCGAAAGGAAAAGACTGAGCGTAGTCTTCGGTGAAAAAATCGAAGGGATTCACCGCGGGGAGTTCGGCGATCAAATCGACTTCGAAAGAAAACAGGCGAGTGCGTTCGGGTATGACGATCCTGGCGATGAAATTTCCGGAAGGATCCTGCTGCCAGTTAATGAAGTGTTCGGCCGGTTCGATTTTCAGGCTGTAGGCCAGAATCCGGCTGCGGGTATGGGCCGCGGGTCTGAGGCGAATCGTTTGCGGTCCGACGGCGATCGGTCGCTCGTAGCGATACGTTGTTTTATGATTCAGTGCGATTTTTGTGGACATGGACGGCGTTTCCCGGTCTGGAACTACATCACTGTCGGGAAGGCCCCTGGGTGTCTGCCCTGAATTTTGTTCCGTTTGCTGTGTGGACGCTTCGATGCATGTTACGACCCGCGGGGACTGCAATCTGTGCGCAGATTGCAGACAGTTTGTCTGTTTAGGCGGCGATTGCCGAAAAATTGACCATTTCTGTATTCAGCGGAATTGCGCCAGGGGGGCGGGCAGCGGGAAATATGTTTAATTAACGCCGGGTATGTTTATTGCAGCATCAATAAGTTGGCAGACAGCAACTGCAGGCGGCCGCCATGCGATCATTTCGGCGCCGGGGGATCACGGGATTGTTACAGAATTACGAAGTCGGCTCTTATTACGATGAAATGTTCGACGCCGGGGACGGCGTTCGACCGGGCTATCGCACGTTGAATGAAAATATCTCCCGCCTTTCGGCGCGAGAACTGAGTCAACGCAAGCACGCCATCGAACGCGCGTTTTATCGCATGGGCATCACCTTTAACGTGTACGATCAGGGTGACGAAGCGATGGAACGCATTCTGCCCTTCGATATTATACCACGCGTAGTGCAGGCCCGGGAATGGGAGCGCATTGAGCGCGGTTTGAAGCAACGGACCGTCGCCCTGAATTTGTTTATTCAGGACATTTACAACGATCAAAAGATATTAAAAGACGGCGTAATTCCCCGGGCGATTCTGGAAAGCAGCCGCAGCTTTTTGCGCGAATGTATGGGCCTGCGTCCGCCCCGGGATGTGTGGACCCACATTTCCGGAACCGATCTGATTCGTCACGACGACGGCGAAGTTTACGTGCTCGAAGACAATCTGCGCTGCCCGTCGGGCGTCGCCTATATGATTGAAAACCGGGAAAGTATGAAACGCACTTTCGCGGAGCTATTCAACGAGATGGGCGTGCGGCCGATCTACGACTATCCGATGCGCCTCTTGCAAACCCTGCAGAGCATGTCCGAGCGCGAATCGCCGCGAGTGGTCGTGCTGACTCCCGGCGTTTATAATTCGGCGTACTTCGAACATTCTTTTCTCGCGCGGCAGATGGGCGTACAACTGGTCGAAGGCAAGGATCTGGCCATCGTCGACGACTATGTGCAAATGCGCACCACGCGGGGTTTCGAACGGGTCGATGTGATCTATCGCCGGATTGACGATGTCTTCCTGGATCCGCGCGCCTTCCGTCCGGACTCTATGCTCGGCGTGCCGGGTCTCTTCGATGTGTATCGGAAAGGGCGGGTCGTTCTGGCCAATGCGCCCGGCACGGGCCTGGCCGACGATAAGGTCCTGTACGCGTACGTGCCGCGGATTATCAAGTACTATCTCGACGAAGAAATTGAACTGCCGAACGTGCCGACCTACGTCTGCGAAGACCAGAAAGATCGCGACTATGTAATTGAAAATATCGATAGCCTGGTGGTGAAGGCGGCGAACGAAGCCGGAGGCTACGGCATGCTGATCGGACCTCACGCGAGCAAGCAGGAGTGCGATAAATTCCGCGACCTGGTGCGGGCCAATCCCCGCAATTATATCGCCCAGCCGACGCTTTCGCTTTCCCGCGTGCCGACTCTGGTCGACGATCCTTCCCGGGACGAAGGCGTAATCGAAGGGCGCCACGTCGATTTGCGGCCTTTTATTTTATACGGCGAAGACGTGCACGTCGTGCCGGGCGGTCTGACGCGCGTGGCCCTGAAGAAAGGATCTCTGGTCGTGAATTCCAGCCAGGGCGGCGGGAGTAAAGACACCTGGGTGCTTCTGCAATGAGAGTGGTAATGCCTGCTGAAATGAACTTAGAATTTCATCTGAAGGTCTCCTGTGAGACATGCTCGGAGAGTTTTCCGTGCTGAGCCGGGTCGCCGATTCTATTTACTGGATGAATCGTTATCTGGAACGCGTGGAAAACTACGCGCGTTTCATTGACGCGAATCGCAACCTGACTCTGGATTTACCGCCGGGAATGGTCGAGCAGTGGCAGCCGCTGATTCAGGCGACGGGGGATCAGGAATTATTTCAGGACCTGTACGACCAGGCCAGCCGCGAAAACGTGCTGCGTTTTTTGATCGAAGACCGCGAGAACCCGTCTTCGATACGCTCATGTCTGTACCGGGCGCGAGAAAACGCGCGCTCCGTTCGCGAGATGCTGAGTCTTGAGATTTACGAACAGATCAATGAATGCTATTTACGCAGCCGCGACGCTATGGGTGCGGGCCCGAACGGTCTGGACGCGATTCTCGCCGACCCGGTTCCATTTTGTACGATGATCAAAGAGATGAGCCATCTGTACTACGGCCTTTTTTATACGACGCTCTCGCACGGCGAAGGCTGGCAGTTCGGTATGCTGGGGCAGCAATTGGAGCGATCCGATCAGACCACGCGCTTGCTGGACGTGAAGTATTTCATTTTATTGCCCACCCTCGAAGACATCGGACGATCTTTCGATTTGTTGCAATGGTCGTCGGTCTTGAAGTCCGCCAGCGCCTATGAAATGTACAGCCGGGTCTTCGATCGTATCGAGCCGCGCTCGATCATTCGTTATCTGATCTTTGATCGAGACTTTCCCCGCTCGATTTTGTTTTGCGTCGTGCGGGCCGCCATGTCTTTACAGAAGATTACCGGTTCCCGGGAAGGCAGCTTCGTGAACAGCCCCGAGAAGAGTCTGATGCGTCTGCGTTCGGATCTGGAATACTCCGAAGTCAAAGAAGTCTTCGACATCGGCATGCACGAATATCTGGACGGACTCCAGCAGCGTTTGAATGCGATCAGTTCGGGTTTGCACGAGGCGTACTTTCGCATCGACCCGGAAACCGGTCGCTAATGACGCGCGCCAGCCGACGCTGCGAGGCTAAGATCAAATGCGCAGATGTTTGCGTACTTTTTGCATCAGGCTGGCGCGATCCACGGGTTTGACCAGGTAGTCGTTTGCTCCGTGCTGAATGGCCGCGTCGATATCTTCGACTCCTTCGCGGGCGGAAACCATGATGATCACGCCTTCGTGAGCCGCGGAGCGAGTGCGCGCGCGAATTCGTTTGAGAGCGAAGAATCCGTCCGAGCCCGGCATATTGATGTCGAGCAGGAGCACGTCGGGTTTGAGGCGTTCGTACAGATTCACCGCTTCGATTGCGCGTCCGCCGGTAGCCACGGCGAAACCTTCGGCGGTCAGAATCTGGCGCAGATACGAAACAATCGAAGGGTCGTCGTCGATAATCAGTGCCTTGCGTGCCATTTGTAAACTATGAAGTCCGCACCGGAAGGCGTAAACCAAAATTCATTCACATGTTATCTAAATCCAGCGGCGAAAGGGATACAACAAATAGGCTCGCCAACCGGCCTTGAATTCCTGCTGATTGGAAGCGTCCAGACGCACGCTGTGTTCCTCCAGGTAGCTGAAAAAATCTTCGACGTCTTTCTGAAAGGGCGCGCGATGGCGCAGCAGCAAAGACTCCAGGTTCAAGACCATGCTGCGGCGATCGAAGTTGCTCGCGCCCAGACCGCACCAGTCGTCGATCAGAGCCACTTTGGAGTGGCTGAAACGCGGAGCCATCTCCCGATGCTCGCGGCCATGATAGAGATAAACAGGCACTCCGCGCTTTCGCAGACGGGCCGCGATTAACATGGTAATATCGCGCATCCACGGCAGGTCCGAGATCATCGATAAATAGATACGCAGATCGACGCCCGATGCGGGAGCGCCGTCGCGACGCGCAGCCTGCATCTGCGCGGCCTTATGGTGCAGCAAACGCAGCATGCCGCCGTACGGCACAAAGTACGGGTAGGTCAAATAGATGCGGCGCTCGCTGTGATAAAGCAGTTTCTTGAAGGCCCGGGGAATCGCCATGCGGGAATAACCAGGATCGAGGCGCCGACTGCGTTTGTCCGTGCGAAGACCGGCGGTCGTTTTTTTTCGCGCGTTTATTCGACCTGGAATTCGCAGCCGCGGGAGACGCAGGGCGAGGGAACGCGCGGCATGGGCTGGGAATAAAATCGCCTCACGCGCTCGTTTACGGATTGTATTCAGGTCGGCGCCGATCTCGCGCCGCGCTCCGCGAATGCGCCGGAGGCTGTCGCGAAAATAACTTTCGATGGCGTGCACCAGGATCGGCCGGTCGGTCATAAACATCGTATCCAGCCAGCGCCCCGGGCCGCTCAGACTCCGCGAACATTCGCGCATGATATTAAAGCCGCCGGTGAAAGCGATTCGATCGTCCACGATTAGCGTCTTGCGATGGTTGCGTCGTAGAAAACCGCGGCGAAGCGCCCGCAGCCATCGGGCGACCAGGCTCCACATCGCAAAGAAGCCCGGATCGTCGCCGGGGCGACGCAAAATCAGAGGATGGTACGCGTAAACCAGGACTCCGGCTTCGCGCAGTTCGCGCCAGAAGGCGGCGGGCGTTGCAAACGAACCCACGCGATCGTAGATCACGACGATGCGACGCCCGGCTTGAGCCGCGACGCACAGGGCCGTATGAAAGCGCCGGCCGATTTCGTCGTCGGCGAAGATGTACATTTCCAGATACACCCGCGAATCGGCGGCGCGAATGGCCGCCAGCGCGCTTTCGTAGAAATCGTCGCCTTCTGTTATGAAACGTTCCATTATAATGAGCGACACTTGTTCAGTAAATCGTTTCGCCCGTCGAATCCTGCTTTACCGGCGGACCTGGCGCGGCGATGAGACGTGCGTGTCGCCGACGCTGTTGATTCTCTTCCAGCTTGTGATTCTCGTGCCCTTCGTCGCGGGTACGCTAAGTCGCCGGCGGCTGGGCCCGCAACCGGAATTCAGTCGCCGCCTCGTGCGAATGAATCTGATCGCTTTTGAACCGCTGATCGTCTTCTGGGCGACCTGGGGCCTGCGGCTGGATCGCGAGCAAATCTTTCTGCCCATCGTCGGCTTCGCGATCGTCGCCGCGGGTTTTTTCTTCGGGCGCATATTCGCGCCGCTCCTGGGATTGAGCGGGAAGCGCCGGGCCGTCTATCTGATCAGCGCGAGCCTGGGAAATCACGGCTTCACTCTGTGCGCTTCGCTGTGTTATCTGTGGCTGGGGGAAGAGGGCCTGGGCCTCGCGGCGATTTTTACGTTTTATTTTACGCCCTATGTTTTTCTGGTGATCTTTCCGTACGCGCACAGTGCGGCCCGGGACTCAGCCACAGGCGATACCGGTAGCGGCGCGCCGCGTCCGATGGATTTTTTGCGGGGCTTTTTAAGCTGGAACTATCTACCGCTGTATGCGACTCTGCTGGCCTTGCTCCTGCTGTTCACCGGCGTGGAACGCCCGGCCTGGGATTTACCTGTCGTCGTGCTGCTGGTGCCGACCGTCGCCGCGTACTATTTAACCCTGGGGCTCAGCTTCGACTCCCGGGATCTGAACCTGCGCGCGCTCGAAGTCGGAGTCTTCGCGGTGATAAAATTCATGCTGGTGCCGGCTTTCACCGCGCTGTGTATAACGCTGGTGGAAGCGACGATCGGGGCCGCACTGTCGCCGGCGGTGCGGCAGGTGCTGTGGATCATGTCTTTCGCTCCCGCGGCCACGTATTCCGTCGTAGCCGCGGTGCTGTACGATCTGGATCAGGACTACGCGGGCAATCTTTTCGTAACGAATGTTCTGATCTTTCTGTTTTTGGTGCTGCCCTGCCTGGCCTTTCAGTTCGGGGCCTGAATTTCTGGCGTCAGAAAAAACGGCAGGCCCCGCGGAAAAATACTTGTAACGCGTGCTACAGTCGCTTCTTTTGATTGTAGTGGGTGCTACAATTGCGTCGGTGCGAAGGGGATCGGGCCGGCGAAGAAGCATTGAAATCAGAGCATCTGCGAAGGATAGATATTATGACCGCACTTCGAATTTTACTTCTGACCATGACCGCGGGGATCGTCGCCTATACCGGTGTCGCCGGAGTCAATCACGGCTGGGATCTGCTCTCGGTATTTCTCGGCAATCTAACCGCGCTCAACTGGTCGGGGCAGTTCAACTTCGACTTTATGTGTTATCTGATTCTGTCGGCCCTCTGGTTGGCCTGGCGTCATGAATTCACTCCGGGCGGCATCGCCCTGGCGGCGGCCGCTTCGGTTCTGGGCATTCTGCTGTTTGCGCCCTATCTGCTCTGGGCGATTTCCCGCTCCGGCGGCGATATGCGCGTTCTGCTTCTGGGGCCCGGACGAGCCGGAGCATAACGAGCGACAGAGCCGGAGGATCCCGATGGGATCTGCGGCGTTTCTTAAGTATTTTTGAATACAGGTTTGCGGCGTTCGAGCACGGCGGTGAGACCTTCGTCGAAGTTGCCCGTAAGAAAAGGTCGTAGATTTTCCAGGCTGCGGACCGAGGCGGCTTCGAGGCTCGCGTTGCGATCGGCGCGAATGCTGGCCTTGACGTTTTGCATACTCTGCAGGGGCAGGGTGTCCATCAGCCCGTTCAGGAAATTCTCCACGCCTGCATCGAGTTCGCCCGATTCGAAGACCTGATTGACCAGGCCGATCGCCAGGGCTTCTTCCGGGCGGTAGGCTTTCGCAAGCATTGCGATTTCGACGAGATGCTGCGGCCCGACGACGCCTTCGATGATGCCGAGTAAAAACTCCGGCATGGTCAATCCGGCGGCGACTTCCGAAAATCCGAAGCGTGATTTGCCCGCCGCCATGAAACGAAAATCGCATAAGATTCCGAGCACGGCGCCCCCGGCCATCGCGTGGCCGCCGATGGCCGCCGCTTCGATTTTCGGAAACGAATACATTTCGCGCATGAGATCGAAGAGGCTGGCGAACACCGCTTCGCGGCCCGCAGCGTCCTGGGCGAGAATGTATTCCGGCGAAAGCCCGTTGCAAAAGAATTTTTCGCCGTGTCCGCCGAGAATGACCATCCATACGGAGTCGTCGTCGGCGAGCAGGCGGTGGGCGGCGGTCAGCTCTTGAATGACTTCGGGAGTCAGATCGTTGACCGGCGGCCGGTTCAATCGAAGCCAGGCCAGGCGATCTTTTTTTTCAATCGTCAGATGCTGGAATGTCGCGGAATCGGTTGTGCTCATGATCGCACAATGAAAGCGAAGCTGCAGGCGTCAAGCGCCTGCCATAGGGACGTCAAGTAGCCTGCCATAGGGCGTTACGCGCCCGGCATGGGGGCGTCAGGTCGCCTGCCATCGGGGAGTTGCGCGCCTGGCATAGGGCGTCAAGCCGGCTGCCGTGTAGGCCTTAAGCGGCCTGAGACTTCATCAGACCCTGGAAAATCTGAAGCGCTTTGTCGTACTCGCTGCTGAACAGATAGGCCATGCCGAGTTCCATCGACTCGTCGTGGCTGCGATTGTTCTTTTTGGCCAGGGTCGCGCGATTCTTGATCGTCGCGCTATAGCTTTCGCGAACTTCTTCGTACCGCAGCTGGTATTCGGCGCCGCTGAGGCGGGCGTGCAGGGGAGCGAGCAGCGCTTCGGCTTCCTGATAGCGCTCCAGCCGCATGAGAGACAGAGCGGCCTTTTGCAATAGCACGACTTCGTCGAATTGTTCCCGAAACTTTTCGAAAATCAGGACGGCTTCTTTATGGCGATCCTGATGAAAATTTGAGAGAAAGAATCCTTCAAGGGCGGTCTTTTGTAGGGCGGGTTTGCCAATAAATTTTTTGCAAACTTCGCCGAGCAGACGGTAGCGCGCGCCGGCCTGAGCGGCGTCAATAAAGCGACGCAGAGTGACGGGGGCGTAGTAGTCCCGATCCAGCAACCAGCGGCCCAGCAGATCGGCCGCTTCCGCATACTCGTGATGATAGCAGGCGGCCATGCCGTCCCGGAGCATGCCGAAGAGTCCGTTGCGCTCGGCGCTTGCGCCCGGATCGTACGCGCCGTCGGCGGCTTCGTAGCGCGCCGCCGCGATCAGGTCCGCGATATCGTCGCCCGGACCCTCTTTGTTCGAAGCCTGGTTTTCGAGGGCGATGAGCGCCGGCCAGTCACCGTCGGTATACAGATCCCAGGCGGCCAGAATCTGCGCGTTGGCGTCGGCGGGTTTCGAGTCCGATTTCGTTTTCGGGGCTGCTTTGTTTTTCATGCGAATAAGTCCGTGTGGGTGCTTCGTTACCGGAGAGCGCCGCGGTGCTGCGCCAGCTCCTCTTTCTGAAGTCGGACGGATTCGCCTTTTTTTTAAGAACTAATTTGGCCGAATCTGACGTCTTTTGAAGCGCGCCGCGTCGATGCCGAATTCTTCGATTTTGCGGGAAAGGGTGTTGCGGTGGATGCCGAGCAGGCCGGCCGCCCGGTTGATGCTGGCGCGGCTGCGGGCCAGGGCGTCTTTGATATGCTGCTCCTCCAGCTCGCGCAAACTGAGAAAGCCCGCCGCGCCGTCTTCCGGGGGCTGCCCGTCCTCGCCCGGGACCCCGCCGCCCGCCGCATTTTGGACATCGCCCGGGGCCGCGGCAGTTCCGTCGCCGCGGGGGCGTCCGCTTCGTGGACCCCGCGCGCCGCCGCTTTCTTTGAGCACGCGCGGCGGGAAATCGTCGGCGGAGAGCGCGCCGTCTCTGGAAAGCACGATCAGGCGTTCCACGCAGTTTTCCAGCTCGCGGATATTGCCGGGCCAGCTGTAGACGTTCATAATCTCGGCGATGCGCGGATCGATGGTTTCAATGCGAATACCGTTTTTGCTGGCGAAGCGTTCGATGAAATAGGCCGTCAGCGGCGCGATGTCTTCCCGCCGTTCCCGCAGGGGCAGCAGGGTCAACGGCACAACGTTCAGGCGAAAGTACAGATCTTTGCGAAATTTCCCCGTGCGCACGTCTTCTTCGAGATCGCGGTTGGTCGCCGTGATCAGCCGCACGTCGACGTCGACTTCTTCGGCGCTGCCCAGGGGCTCGATCTTCTTGTCCTGAATAACCCGCAGGAGCTTCACCTGGAGCGGGGCGGTCAGTTCGCCGATCTCATCCAGAAAGATTGTGCCGCCGTGGGCCCGGGCGAAACGGCCTTCGCGGGATTTATTCGCGCCGGTATAGGCGCCCTTTTCCACGCCGAAGAGCTCCGATTCAAGTAGAGTTTCCGGGATACTGCCGCAGCTCACCGTCACGAAGGGCTTCGCGCGCCGGGGGCTCTCCCGGTGGATGCGGGCCGACAGCCGGGACTTGCCCACGCCGGATTCCCCCAGCAGCAGGATCGAAGTATCGCTGCCGGCTACTTTTAAAGCCGTCTGCTGGATTTGCAGCATCTCCTGATTAAAAGACTCGGGGGGCGTGCGTTCCCCCTGACCGGTGGTCTTGAGATGTCGCATGGCTTCGCGCCAGTCCGGCGGATCCATAATCTGCTTTTCAAGGATCAGCGCGCGCAGGGCTTCCAGATCCGCGCTGTGCTCCAATTCAGCCAGCAGTTCGCGAAAGTCTTTGCGCGAAATAAAGGAGTGCTTTAAAAGAATGCGGAGTTCGCTTTCCATTGCTTGTACGTATGGGGCTTAAGACAGACCGTGCTGTTTGAGGCGATACTGCAGCGAGCCCCGCGATATATTCAGGATCTTCGCGGCGGCCCGTTGATTGCCACCCGATTTTTGCAAAGCTTCGAGTAAAAGTTCCTTTTCCAGTCGGCTCTGTTCCTGGGCCATCCGCTCCAGCTGGACCTGCTTGCGATTGAAATCCAGTTCGTCGCGAAACATGACCGGCAGCTGGTCCTGATCGAGCACATCGGAATCGCTGAGGACCGCTGTGCGAAAGATCAGGTTTTCTAATTCGCGCACGTTGCCCGGCCAGGCGTACCGCATTAAAGTCGAGCGCGCGTCGGCGGTCATCTGGAGGGCCGGCCGGTGAAAATTGCGGCGCGCGGTTTCCAGAAAGTGTTCGATCAAAAGCGGCAGGTCATCGCTTCGTTCTCGCAGGGGCGGCAGCTGAACTTCGAAGGTGCTGATGCGAAAGTACAGATCCGACCGAAAGCGGCCGGCCTGGGCGTCGAGTTCCAGGTCGCGATTGGTCGCGAAGAGAAAGCGCGCGGTGGTCTTGCGGGTTTCGCTGGATCCAATCGGTTCGTACTCTCCGTGCTGAACCAGGCGCAGCAGCTTCGTCTGGCCTTCCGGAGGCATCTCGCCGATTTCATCGAGAAAGAGCGTGCCGTCTTCCGCGCGAAAGACCAGGCCTTCCTGGGCGTCGCTTGCGCCGGTGTAGGCGCCCTTCGTATGACCGAAGAGTTCGTTTTCAATCAGGTCGGACGGGATCGCCGAGCAGTTTACGGTAACGAAGCGCCCCTCGCGTTTCGACAGACCGTGCATCATGCGTGCGATTTCGCCTTTGCCCGTGCCGGTTTCGCCGGTGATCAAAACGGGGCTGTCCTGGCCGGCGAAAATCTCGGCCTGGCTGAGAACCTTCGCCATGCCGCCGCCGGGCTGAAAGACGAAGCCCGGACGCTCGGGATCGCGGGACATGGAGCTCAGGCTCTGATTCAGACGCCGGGTAATGCGCTTGTTTTCTTCTTCGAGCTTTTCTTTGAGCACGGTGGCATCGCGCAGCAGTTCCTGATTTTTCAGAGCCAATAAGATCGGCGTGCGCAACAACCACATCAGATTCGCATCGTCGTGGTCGAGGGGCCGTCCCGAAGAAAGCAGTCCGACCAGGAGCACCGCTTCGGGTAGATCGCCGGCGGCCGGCGCCGCGTCAGCCGCTTCAGAGTCGCCCGTCTCTCCGGCTGACGGCGTGCTTTCGTCATAAAAGGGCAGGATCAGTTCGGCGCCGGAAGTCGCCAGAGCCGTCAGGCTTTCGATGATCGACTGATCCCCTACCATTTCCGCGCGGACCAAAAGATCGGCCAGCAGGCCGCCGGGCTCCGAGGCGTCGCGCCCGCGCTGTCCATGTGATCGCCGGCGCAGCTCGCCCAGAAAGGCCAGTAGATCCGGAGGAAAGCGATCCGGAGGAATCGACTGCAGATCCGCCGCGCGGGTGAAGGATTTGTCCTGGAGCAGTTGTTGCGTTCCAGACGCGGGGGGCCCGGCGTGGCTGTCCGCATTCGCATCTGCGTTGGCGTGACCGTTGGTAGCTGCATCTGTCTTCGTGTTAGCCTTATCCAGGTCCCTGGGCGTTTGATTCTCAGTCATCGCAGGCGTCTGATCGTTTTCGTCATCCGTGCTTTCGCCGGGAAAATAGAGCGCGAACAATCGCGGCGCGAAGATTTCGTCGATGAAGCCGGACAGCTGGCGGGCGATATTCGCTTCGCCGCTCGCGCCCAGGCGTAGAATCGACTGATTGAAGTGCGCGATATGATCTTCGATGCGGGCCTGTTCTTTAAAGATCAGGCGGCTGATCCAGGGGCGCAGGGCGCGGCCGCTCAGAAAAAAGATTACGAAGAGGATACACAGCACGAAAGCCGTGAACAGGGATTGCTCCGGTCCCATCCACACCAGCAGCAGATCGATTACATAAAACAGCGGCAGCAGCGCCACCGCGTACAGCGAAAGCAGCACGCCGTTGCGCAATAGATTCGCGCGGTAGCTCACGCTCAGATTTTCGAGCATGTTGCGCAGAAAAAAAGCGAAGGCGACGAAGGCCACGGCCTGCAGGGCCATGAATTCGTTTTCGTAGCCGCCGTATACTAACAGCAATCCGCACAGCAGCAGGATCACCGCGCCGAGCGCCAGCAGAGCCAGAATAAAATAACGCGAGTGGACCCGGCGGGGATCGCGTTCGTGATAGCTCAAGAATCGCCGCTGCTCGTACGCCGCCATGAACAGGCAGGCCGGCAAAAACAAACGGTTGAGTCCATAGACCGGGCCCAGGGTTCCGTAGTACGTGCCCGGCACCGGATCGTACAGGCGATCGTAGACGTAGTGCAAATCGAGCAGCGTCAGCAGCCCCAGTCCGACCGCGATCAGTACGAGTCCTGCAATCAGCGTCAGCAGGCGTTCGCGTCGACCGGATCGCCAGTCCCAGCGTTGGACCCGCCGGGGAAAGATGCCCCCGAGATAGACGATCGACAGGCCGGCGGGCAGCAGCAAAACTTCAGCGACGCGAAAGAAGCGATCGGTGAACAGCAGCTGTTCGTAGAGCAGCAGGCGGCCGACCCCGTCGATCAAAAACGAAGACGCCAGCAGCAGCGTCGCGAGCAAAAAATACAGGCGCACGCGATTCGAGCGTTCGTGCCAGAAGGCCCGCAGTCCCGGCCAGAGCAGAATCAGGCCGGCTGCGAGTTCGAGGTATATCGTAACGAGAGATGGAAACATTCAGCTTCAGCCAGCGCGCTTGCAGCGACGCTCAGATGATTTCGAATCCTGCCGGTAGATTTCCGGCGAATTCCGGTGCGAGTTCCTCGCTCTGCACCGCGCGAACTGCGCTATGGGGCGGCCCTTTGCGCAGACGCCCCTCGAAGTCGCTCATGGTCCTTGCAGGATCCGCCGCCGCGGATTCTTTCAGGGCCGCGACGCATTCCACGGAACCATCGGCGAGATTGCACACTGTGCCTCGCAGGCCCAGTGTGCGAGCCGTATTACGCACGAATACCCGAAATCCGACGCCCTGAACGCGCCCGCTGATATTGTATTTCCGAATCATAATCATGCTGCAGTCCGTCCTGCTTCCGTTCTGCACGCTCAGTCGAGCTGTGACGGTGGCGACCAAATAGTAATGGACGGGATGCGCACATCCTGTAGTCACAACAGTCACGCGCAATACGGATTTTTATGTCCTCCCCCCGCCGGTATGGATTTTTTCAGCATTATCATCGATCGCGTAAATTCGACGAACGTATTTAATATGGTCCAGGGGCGCCTGCCTTCCCGGGACACCCATTTACAAACCCGCGTCGATGACGACCTGATCCAGGAATTCCTGCAGGAAACCGAGCGTCTGAGTCGGATCGCGAACAGCTTCGAAGCGAACGGGGCCGGCGGCTCCGGAGCGGGCGAGGCCGCGGCGTCCTCCGGGGCCCGCAACGCCTCGATCGACGTGTCCGGCGAGCTGCGCCGGATGGGGGAGACCTTCTTCTTACAATTTTTTCCCGAGCAGATTCAGGATCGCCTGCGTTCGGCGCGGGACTCGTTTTTGTTTCTGCACGTCGATCATCGCCTGCGTGATATTCCCTGGGAAATTCTGCATACCGGCCAGTGTTTTCTGGCGGATAAGTTTTTTCTGGGCAAGAATATCGCCGGCTACTGGCGCGAAGCCAGCCGCAGCGAACGCGATCAGCTGAAAATGCTGATCATCGCCGATCCGACGGAAGACCTGGAGTGGGCCCGCCTGGAAGGCGAGGGGCTGTTCGAATCCCTGAATGCGGAAGTCAGTCCGGATCGTCTCGACGTGCAGTTTTTGTCCGGCCGCCGGATCACCAAGCTCAGCCTGTTAAACGCAATCAAAGACCGCGACATTATTCATTACGCCGGCCACATGTACTACAGCAAAGATCAGCAGGAAAGCGGCTGGCTGCTGGCGGACGGCAAAGTTTTGCGAGCCCGGGAGATTGAAAAGGCGGGCGTCGTTCCCGATCTGGTCTTCGCGAACAGCTGTCTGAGTTTCGCGGCGGGTCAGTCGGCCGACGCGGGCGCCGCGCAGTCAGCCGGACTAAAAAAATCAGGCGAAGCCGACGCGTCCGGTTCCGGCGATCGCGAACGGGAAAGCGCGCTGGCCCAGAACGCGGGCGATCTGGAAGCGGCCCGGGGTATGACGGACAGCGGAAACGTCTTCAACGATCTGGCCGGCGCTTTTCTAAGAGCCGGGATCCACAACTACGTCGGCACCAACTGGGAGATCAGCGATAATATTCGCACGTACGAATTTGCGCTGCAGTTTTATCGCAGCATTTTCGAAGAGCGATCGGTGGGCGAAGCTTTATACGAAGCGCGACGGCAGGCCCGCCGCTTGTATGAATCTTCCGATCTAACCTGGGCGCGCTATTCTTTACACGGCAATCCCATGTCCCGCATCTATCGCCAGGGCGGGCGGCGGAGCTTCGACGCTTCGCGGAACGTATTGCATGCGCGCACCGTGCTCGACAGCTATCCGGGACCGATCGCCGGTGAGTACAGTCGCTTTCTGGAACTGACCGAGTCCGGCGCGGATCCGGCGGAGTCTCTGGCGACTTTGTGGCGCGTATTCGAGAATATCGTCCGCGTCATCGGCGCGCTGATATTCGGTAACGCCGGCTATCTGAATGTTAAGATCGACGCGCCCGCGGCCGGCACGCCCGCGCACCTGCGAATGTACGTCGAGCTGCTGTATGCGGCCATGGGTCGCCTGCGTTCGCTTAATATGGAAGTCTCTCCGGGCCGATTGCTGGAGTGTATGTACCTGCATCGCGACACGATCGATAAATTCCTGGACGCGCGCGAAGCCTGGGCCACCGGCCGCCTCGGCGAAGACTATTTCGATTCGTACATCGTCACCTATCATTATTTCATCGATAACCTGCTGTCCGATCTCGCGCCTCTCGGTCGCTATCAGATTGTATATCTGGAAGGCGACAGCGGTCGCGCGCGACTGTTGAACGGACTCGAAAGCCGCAACATCCAGGTGTTGCCCGCTGAATTCGAAGATCCGCAGCTGCGTCAATTGATCGGCGACAACGCCGATCGTGTGTGCTTTTATAACAGCAGCCGCAAGATTTTGTTTTCGCTTGAAGACGGCATGAGCTACGATCCCCGGAGCGGCGAAATCACGCTGGCGCCGATCGCGCCGGAAAAGGCATCTGAATCCAGCAGGGAATCCCGCCCGGCGGAGAGCAGTTCGGAAATTTTACCGTGAACGCGTCGGCCTGTCAGCGTGAGGCGGGCGTCTCCTGCGGCGCGTGCTGTGGAATCTTTAACCTGGATTTACGCAATGCCGGCCCGGACCCGGTGCGAGCTCGATCGGATCTTTTGATCGAACGGACCCGGGCCTTCGCCACAGTCCGTTTCGACCAGGCCGCGGACTTCGTCGCCTACCGTCAGGCCCGGGAAGCCGCCGAAGAATCGATTCCCCGTTTTAATTCTGAAATTTACGCCTGTCCTTTTTTCGGTTTGATCGATTGGGATTTAAGCACCGATTCCGATTTGGATGTGAGCGGTGATATCAATGCTAATGGCGACCGCGATGGCGAAGGCGAAGGCGAAAGTGGCGCAAGCGGTCGCACGGGTTGTCTCGCGCACCCCGCCCGGACCGGTCTCGATCATACGCAGAATTTTTCATTTTACGGCGCCTCGATCTGCCAGGCCTATGACTGCCGCAACAAAGATCAGGACGCGGACCAGGAGCAGCGCTACAGCCGCTTGCTGGCGCGCTGGTTCGGCCAGGAACGCGCTCCCGGATCCGGCGCGTCGGAGAGCTACGCTCGACTGATGGCCGACGTTCCGCTGTACGCCTTTCTGGAACGCTTTGACGGCCTCATCGATCGGCTGGCGCGATCAGACGATCCGCAGTCCACTCCGCTGTGCGATTTTTTGCGTCTGGCCCGGCTGCGGATGGCGACCCTGGCTTCGGCCGGGATCACATCGTTTGAAGTGGAAATGCAGCGACATCCCGATCTCGAAGCGGAGCTGCGATCGCTGCTCGCAAGGGGACCGCTGCAAGCGGACCAACCGGCGATGCGAGACGAAGCGAATCCAATCAGCGCGCAAACAATCGCGACGATCGTCGCGAATTTCAAGGCGATGGGAGCCGGTACAAAATAAATGCTAATTTCAATTCATCCTACGACGCCCGAACCGCGCATCGTGCAGCAAATCTGCGACGGACTTTCGCGCGGTGGCCTGTACATTCTGCCGACCGATACGGCCTACGCCTTTGTCGCCGCCCTCGATAGTCCGCGGGCGATCAACGAAATCTATCGCCTGAAAAATCTACCGGAGAAACGCGCGCTCAGTATCCTGTGCAAAGACGTGGCGATGGCCAGCCACTACGCCGTGAATATTCCGAATCCGATCTTTCGATTTATGAAAACCGAAACTCCCGGCCCCTATACGTTTATTTTGAAGGCCAACCGTAACGTCGATCGCCGCGGCCTGGGCCGTAAAAAAGAAGTCGGCGTGCGGATTGTAAATCATCCCCTGCATCGGGCTTTAATGGAACGGCTTGACACGCCTCTGATCTCCTCAAGCCTTACCACAGACGACGAGTACGTCACCGACCCGGAGGAGCTCGCAGAGCTGTACGGGAAGGCTGTCGAAGCGGTGATCGACGGCGGGGTGCGCCCCAAAGAAGTTTCGACGATCATCGACTGCACGGAAGATCCTCCGCGGCTGACGCGACAGGGTGAAGGCGACGTGAGCGGTCTGGAGAATCTTTTGGATCTCGACGACGCCGACTGAAGCGACCCGCGTCGTCTATTTGAATTTCACATTCTCAGTTCGATTTATCTCAGGGAGCGACATCGCTATGGCAGGGCATTCCAAATGGGCCAACATCAAACACCGCAAAGAGGGCGCGGATAAAAAACGCGGCAAGATCTTTACCAAAGTCTCGAAAGAGCTGATGGTCTCCGCGCGTCTGGGCGGCGCCGATCCCGGTTCGAATAGTCGTCTGCGCATCGCCATCTCCAAAGCCCGCGCGGCGAATATGCCCAAAGACAGCATTGAGCGCGCGATCAAAAAGGGCACCGGCGAACTCGGCGCCGATACCTACGAAGAAGTCATGTACGAAGTCTACGCCCCGGGCGGCGTGGGCATTCTGGTCGACGCGCTCACGGATAAAAAAACGCGCACCACGCCGGAAATCAAAAACATCATCAACAAAAACAACGCGACTCTGGCCGAAGCGAACGCGGTCTCGCGTCTCTTTCAACTGCGCGGCTATATCAATATCCCGGCCGACGCCATCGGCGAAGACGAGCTGATGGAGCTGGCATTAGAGGCCGGAGCCGAAGACATTAAAAGCGACTCTGACGCCCACGAAATCTATACAGGCTACGAAGACTATGCGGGAGTCGCCGAGGCCCTGGCGGAAAAAGAAATCGCCAATAATGAATCCGGCGTGCGCTTCATGCCGATGGAAGGCACCGAAATCACCGTGGCCGATGCCGACCAGGCCCAGAAGATCATGAAGCTGATCGACCAGCTCGACGATCATGACGACGTGCAAAACGTCTACACGAATCTGGATGTGCCCGACGACGTCCTCGCCCAGATGGAGTGATATTAGCCACGGATTTCGCCGATGGCCCGGACGAAGCGGATGAGCCGTCGCGTATGGCGTGCTGAAATGCGAAAGATCATCCTGCGTTTGACTCGGGCTCTGCTCGGATTCAGTCTCGGCGTAGTTGGTGTACTTCTGGTCTATTTCCTGTACCTGCAGTCGCTGATCGGCGTGGATCCGGCTACCGTCGCATTCAATGATGCGCTCAAAGACGGTCTGGCGAAAGCCGGACACCGCCCCGCATATTTCGTACTGAGTTCGGTCCGCCCGCGCTGGTGGAATGCGATCCTGGTGAGTTGGTCGGGGGCGGCGAGTAACAGTCAACATCTCGATGGCCGGGCTCTGGACATCATCGTTCTCGATGTGAACCAGGACGGCGCGAGCGACGCCAGAGATGTCTGGATCGTATATGCGCTTCTCGACAAAGCCATCATCGGTCGGCGGGGCGGCGTCGGAACCTATGTGAACGAAGCCGGTTTTTT
Source organism: bacterium (assembly GCA_024742665.1). Lineage (GTDB taxonomy): Bacteria > Spirochaetota > Leptospiria > Leptospirales > Leptonemataceae > JANSYA01. The sequence goes on along the minus strand of JANSYA010000004.1, from coordinate 135,034 downwards.
CAACCGGCAGATGATCCACTTCGACAGTCGCGGATTCAATGCGCGGTGGCATCGCTGAGTTTGCCCATCTTGCGCAGGATCGGTCGGCAAATGCATCGGGCCTATTTGAACAGTGACTGGAAAAACGTCGAGATCATATAATATACGCCTTTCGCGTGCGGCGCGCTGAAAGCGAAGGTCGGCTTGTGGTACTCTGATGTCGATGCCGGTTTCAGTAAGATGGAGCTGAGAATTTCTTCTTCGGCGAATTTCGCCAGATTGTGCCGGCGTTTTCCTCGAATCAAAGAGTCGGCGACCATGACATTAGCTTTGTGGTAGTCCGTCAGCACGATCCAGTGCAGTGAGCCGGTTGCCTTGCGTTTGATCAGAGTCAGAGCGTAATGGGGCCCTTCCAGATGCTCAATCAAATCCTCGCGATCATCGGCATCGGCGGGAGCAACCACCCGGCCTTCGAAACCGTCTTGTAGCAGAACTCGAAACAGATCCGGTTGGATCGTGCCGTTTGTGTCTTCCAGAAAGGGCACGGCCGGTACATCCGTTCCCAGGCGGTGTTTGAGGCGGGCCTTGCGGAAGTTCAGGCCATAACTCCGGTAGATTGCCGCCATGGCAAGGTAGCCACAGGAATGTCCGTCGCGCTGGATCTCAGGATACAGATTGTACGGGACGGCCCTGGGCCGGAGCTCTATCGGCGAGGGATCCGGGCCACCCGCGAGCAACAAGCCTGGCATTGCAAAGACCAGGACCGCTTGCGCCAACGACATCGATCGACTCATCCTGAGATGATTGCCCGCAGACGCAGGGCGTCAATATGGAACCGCGTAATCCAGGCCTGAAAAGCATCCCCGCCATCCGCGCAGGTGACATAATCCCCTTGACGCCGGCAGGGACCGCGTCCCAGTATCGAGGTGTGCGAGTGCTGGCCTTTGATCCTGGCTATGGACGAACCGGATGGGGCGTCGTGGAATCCGGGCGGGAAGCGTCCCGGCTGGTGGGCGTGGCGTACGGCGTGCTGGAGACTTTGCCCGGCGGCGTCATGGCCGATCGCATGGCCGAGCTCTATCGGCTGGCGACCGAAGTGATCGAGGAATTTCAGCCGGATCACGTCATTATGGAATCGTTATTTTTTACGAAGAATCCAACGACTGCGGCGGGAGTCTACCAGGCCCAGGGCGTTTTGCTGGCCGCGGTCGGCGAGAGCGGTCGACCAATATTGGAAATCGGTCCGGGCACAATCAAGCAGGTGATTGCCGGCTCGGGACGGGCTAAAAAGGCCGAGGTCACCAGGATGGTCGAACGGCTGCTGGGCTTTCGCGAGCCGATCCGTCCCGACGACGCGGCCGACGCTCTGGCCGGAGCCGTCGCCGGTATCTATCATGCGCGTTCGGAGCATTTGATCGATGCGGCTCTGACGCGCAAAAGCGCGGCGGGCAAAGCAGAGCCCCGCAATCCCATGGCGGAGGCGCTGGCCGCAGCCGAGGGATCGAAGAAGCGCGGCGGACCACGAAAAACGGGCAGGCCTTCGCGATGATCGCCGGGCTGCGAGGCAAGATCCAGCGCTTCGGCGCGGCGCGGGTGTATCTGGACGTGCAGGGCGTTGAATACGAAGTGCACGTGCCCCTGAGCGTGCAGTCCGTCCTGCAGATGCAGGGGATCGGCAGCGAGACCAGTCTGCGGATCTATCATCACATTACCGACAGCGATCAACGCCTGTTCGGCTTCCAGGCCGCCGCCCAGCGCGAATTTTTCATCGCCCTGCAGACCGTAAAGGGACTCGGGACGGGGCTCGCCCTGAGTCTGATGAGCCACCTGGAACCGGCGCAGTTTCTCGACCTGTGTGTGCGCAAAGATGTCAAAGCTCTGTGTCATATTCCCCGGGTCGGTAAGGCGACCGCCGAAACTCTGGTTTTCGAGGTCAGCCGGCGCAAAGACAGGTGGGCGAAGCTATTGCAGGCCGGCGACGGGAGCGCGGAATCGGGGGCGGGGCGCGGCAAAGGCAAAACCGCACTGGTCATCGCCGATCTGTCGGAACAGGAAGATCTGGCCATGCAGGCCCTGGTGCAACTGGGCTATAAAGAGAGCGAGGCGGCCGGCGCGATCGAAAAGCTGCGTAAGAAAGGCGCCGATGCCGATGAGGATCCCTCCGAGTGGAACGCGTCGGCCTGGATTGAACGGGCCCTGCGCATTCTCTGAGATTTGCTCAATTCGCGGAGGCCTTCGCCCCGTCCGCAGGCCATTGCCCCGAACGCGTTCGCGATTGCCCGATCTGTGGAATGCATGCCGGGAAGGCCGGGGAAAAGCCGTGTTTTGCTTTTCAATCTGCCGCTTGATTCGAATGTGTCCGCCTACGTGAATCAAAGCAACGAACTACGCCGCCGGGTCGGAGTCGCGGACGCGACCTTTATCATTCTGGGCAATATCATCGGGGTCGGTATTTTCATTACCCCTGTGGAAGTCGCCCGCACCACCCAGGAACCCTGGATCTTTCTGGCCATGTGGCTGATCGGTGCGATCGTCGCGCTGGCCGGTGCCATGTCTTCCGCCGAGCTGGGAATCATGATGCCCCACGCCGGCGGGGACTATGTCTTTCTACGCAAAACGTACGGACTACCCTGGGGTTTTTTGTACGGCTATCTCAGTCTGATTTTTACATATACCGGTTCGATCGCGGTGATGGCCTTCGCCGTCGTGCACTACAACGGGCCAACGATTCTGGGGGGCGACGGGTGGCTGCAAACGGTGATGCTATCGTTTGACCTGCCGGCCTGGTCTTTATTCGGTCTGATCGATTTCGAGGAATTCAAGTACCGACTACGGCGCGAACATCTGGTCGCCTGCGTTTTGATTCTGTCTTTGACCACGCTCAATATTCGCGGTCTGTCGAACAGTCTGCTATTACAGAAGATCGTGACCGTCGCGCCGGTCATCTTTCTGGTTGTGGCCGGTTTTATCATTCTGTTGAACGGCCTCTTTTTAGATCCGACGATGCTCCACACCCTCGAAGCGAATCTCAGCTTTCACGGGTCGAGCGGCATGCCGGGGCCGGGGGTATTCGCCGCGGCGATGATCCCCGTATTTTTCACCTACACCGGCTGGAACGTGACGCTCTATCTGGCCGAAGACATCAAAGATCCGCAGCGCGTCATTCCGCTGTCGATGATCATCGGCCTGGGCGCGGTCGCCATCGTATACTTTCTGTTCTGTACCGTTTTGCTCGCGACGATTCCCTTCAGCGAAATGCTCGGCCCCAATCCCGGCGATTTATCGGCGCGGGTGATGGGGGTGATCTTCGGAGATTCGGCGAAGGTCTGGATGAGCGTCGTGATCGCCTTTTTGATTCTGGGCACGCTGAATACGACCATCCTGGCCGGCAGCCGGGTGTATCTGGCCATGGCCCGGGACGGCATCTTCTTTTCCCAGGCGAAGCATCTGCATCCGAAATTCGGCACGCCTTCCTGGAGTCTGTGGGCCCAGGGACTGTGGGCCTGCGGTCTGGTCGTAATCTTTCTGGACTTTAATACGATCCTGAGTCTGACCACTCTGATGATGGTCTTTCTTTCGATGATGACGATCAGCTCGGTATTCGTTTTGCGCTGGCGTCACGGCAAAGACCACGAGATCGCCCGCATGGAAACCAAAGGGCCGCTGATTCGCGCGCTCGGCTATCCGTACTTTCCGGCCTTTTACGTGCTGGCGACCGCGGGCATTCTGGTCGGTACGATTCTATACAAAGACAACGGCGCCGACCAGGCTATGCTGGGACTGCTCGTCGCGTTATTCGGTTTCGTCGTCTACTATGTCTGGCGTCGACTGGGCGGGGCCCGCAAAGACGATCAAAGCTGAACGCCCGGCCCGCCAGGAGCAAACCACTGAAGACTTCGACTGACTTCTCGCTGACCCCTGCTGGAATGCGGCGCGTCGCCTGCGCGGCGGCGCTGGTCTGCCTGACGCTGAACCCGGGAGTCGCGTGCAGCGACGGCGGCGCCCAGGTCCAGCGCCAGGCGGCTCCGGTTTTGATTCCTCGCGGCCAGGTCGAACGCCAGGTTCGCGGCGTTGACGTTACGATTTATACTCCGGGGTCGAGCGGCGAAAGCGATTCCGGCGCGGACGCGAATGCGCCGACGATTCGCGGCAACGTGCTGGTCCTGCCGGGTTGGAAGTACAACCGCAAGCGCTGGCTAAACGAAACGCCGATCAAAGCAGAGGCCGATCGTCTGGGCCTGCGCCTGATTTGCCCGGAGATGGGTCGATCGATCTATGCGTCGCGCTATTTTCCCGAAACCGGCGCCCGGTGGCATCCCGAGCAGGCGGGGCTTGCCTGGGTACTTGATGATCTGCTGCCGTATTTACAGAGCCAGGGCGTGTTCACCGACGTCGAAGCGAATTTCTTACTCGGCCTCTCGACCGGCGGGCGGGGCGTCGCCTTAATCGCTCTGGCGCGGCCGGAGCTGATCCGCGCGGCGTCCGCGCTTTCGGGCGACTTCGACCAGACGCTGCAGACCGGCGACCGACTGATGGCGGGCCACTATGGTCCGTACCCCGCATTTCGCGAGCGCTGGGAAACAGTCGACAATCCCGGCCGACGGGCGGCAGACTGGCGCACGCCAATATATCTGGCTCACGGAACCGCGGACCGCATCGTGCCTTTAGTGCATTCGCAAAAGCTGTACGAACGGCTGCAGGCGGCGCAGCCGGAACTGGACGTGGTTCTGGAAACGCCGGCCGCCGGACACGATTTCGCTTTCTGGAGCGCCCAGACGGCGCCTTCGTTTGCATTCTTCAAAAAATATCTGAATAAATAATCTGATCGCGAAACCTGATCAAAAACCCAAGGACAGTGATTCATGAACCCCGACCGGAATTCTTCTAAAACTAAAGCGCGACTGCTGCTGGCCTTGCTGGCCGCGACGGCGATATTGTTTCACTGCGGTCCCACTGTCGATCCGTCCCTTTCGAAGGGCACGGCCGAAGATCCAGGGCTGCCGGCCGGTCTCGTTCGGGATGTCGCAGCCGATCCGCACTTCGCCGAGCTCGCGCGCTTCATCGCCGGGCGGGAGCTGGCACCCGACGCGAAGCTGCATCCGCTGACGACCGGGGCGAGCTACCAGTCCTACCGCAAGCGGGTGCGCACCGCCTGGGAGCGCTACGAAACGAATCACCTGCAGGCCATGCGCGCCTGGAATCCAGAGCTGAAGGATCGCGGCTGCGGTCCGAATGTATTCTATCCCTTTTCCGGTCCCGATATCACTCACGCGGTCTCGCTCTTTCCCGATGCGCCGACCTACGTGATGTTCGGTCTGGAAACGGTCGGTCCGATCCCGGCTCCCAATCTCAAAAACAAAAACGGCGAAGCGCGCAAACTGAATCCAGTGCTGCAGGCGGTCGGCGCCGTGCTCGGTCGCAATTTTTTCAAGACCATCGACATGGCGGTCGAAGTCGGTCAGAATAACTACAGCGGCGTGGCGGGACTGCTGCTCTTCTTTCTCGGCAATCTCGAATACGAAGTGCTGAACGGCTTTCCGGTGGTGATTGCCTCAGACGGCAGCATTCGCGAACACGCGGTGCTCAAGGCTCAGGGTGAAATCAAGGGCCCGCCCACGGGTGTGACCTATTTTTTTCGCAAGCCCGGCGGGAAGATCCAGCAGGTGACGTACTTCGCCATCAACCTGGCGGACAGCGCCTATGGCGATAACGTCAAAAAATTCCTGAACGGCCGCCGTGCGATCGTAACGAAACTGAAGGCTGCATCGTACTTAATGTATCGTCCGAGTTTCGACGGCATGCGCGATACCATCCTCGGTCGCAGCAACTGCATTCTCACGGATTCTTCCGGAGTTCCTTTCCACTATCTAAACAACGCGCGCTGGAAGCTTGATCTCTTCGGCGTGTATCGCCGGCCGGTTCCGTTGTTTAAGTCGCGCTTTCAACCGGATCTCTTCGTTGAACTAAAAGAACGCTCCCCCGAACGTTTGCCCTTCAGCTACGGTTACAACTACGGGCCCGGGCTTTCGCATTTGATCCTGGCCGTGCGCGATCTGGAACGCAACCCCTGGTTCGCGCCGGAATTCGACGACAGCACCAGCATCGGCGACAACACCGTGTGGCTGGCTGAAAAACGAACGATGCTCTACGAACGCAGATTCGCGAACGGCGAGGTCGCCCTGGATAAAACCGAGCTCTCGGAAACCAGGCACGAACGCCCGAACCTGAACAAGAAAACGAAATAGCTTACAGCGACGGGCCACGGATTTCGCGGATGGCAGGTCTCAGCTGTCGACGTTCGCCAGCGCCGGAATCTCCACGCTGTTCAGCAGTTCGTCCAGTCGCCGCAGATAGTCGGCGGTCATGCGAACGGAGCCGGCGCGGTACTCGTTCACGCGGCGCGCACGAAAATTCGGCGGATTGCCGAGATGAATCAGAGCCGCCCGGCGAGCCGGGAAGTAGCGCAGCTCGGCGAAGATGCCGGTCCAGATACCCGTATGATAGACTTCGGCCGGTTCGCCGTCGTAATATTGCACGCGAACGCCGAGACCGTAGTACATCATATTCGGATTCGTTTCGATATAATCCGGCACGGCCATCATCTCGTCGACGGAACGCTGACGCAGCAGGCGAATCGGATTCGAGCGATTGTAGAGCGCCGCGGCGAAGCGCGAAAGATCAGCCACGCTGCTCGCGACGCCGGATGCGCCGGCCGAAGTCGCCGATACGCGGGAGTCGTGCATGCCGGCGCGCTTTAGAATCGCTTCGGTGACGAACTCCGGATAGCTCTGACCGCTGACGGTTTCAATCAGCAGCGCGAGCACGTAGTAGTTGTGGTTCGAATAGGCGAAGCTTTCGCCGGCCGCGCGGTACTGCGGCGGAATATAATAGGAGAATTTGCGAGTCGGACTGACGACCGTCTGGCCGGCGCGAGACGATCCGTAGGGAATGCCCGAGTTTTGCTGCAGCAGGTGTCGGATCGTGACGGGGGTTCCACCGGCCGGCGCTTTCGCCAGATTCAATTCCGGTAAATAGTCGCCGATAGGATCGTCCAGCTTGCGAATCTTTCCGCGTTCGATCAGCTTCAGAATCGCAACCGCGGTAAAAGTCTTCGTCACCGACGCGATCGGCCGCCGGGTTTGGTTGCTGAAACCCTGCGCCCGTAGAAATACGGGCGTGCTATCGCGATAGATTCCAAAGGCCAGGTTCGGCAGACTGTGGGAGCCGGCCGTATGATTTAGATAGCCGGCCAGGCTCTGCTCGGCTTTGTGAAAGCGCCGCAGATCGCCCGGGCGGGGCACGACCGGCGCGCTGTTTACCGAATTGGCGTCATTGATTGCGTTGGGACCGGTGTCGCCACCTGCGGCGGATGCAGCGGCCGTCATTTTTCGGGGACCGGTGTAGGCGCCGATCAGCCATTCCGCCAGATTCTGAATCTCAGCGGCGGAGCTGCCGACGCCGCGATTCTTGACGTACTCGGCGCTCAGGTACTCCCAGGGCAGGACGACTGCGCCGCGCCCGGCAATCGGAGCGCCAGGCGCGATATGCTCGCCGAGGACAATAAACGGCGGCCAGACCAGCAGGGCCAGCACCGCGGCAGCGAGCGTGAGTCGTCCGAATTTCTTGAGTCGAGAGCGAGAAGAGGGGGCCGGCATTGCTGCGGGACCGCCGTTAAAGACGTAAACTTTCATGAGGTGACTTCGTTTGTGGTCAGGAGTGGGAATTGGACGCGATCTGTTTGTTTTACAGGGCGTCCCTGTACTTCCCATCGACCTTCCAGGAGGAGCCATAGAGCGATTTTCCCCGAAACTTCAGTTGAAATACGGAGGCGGTTTCCGACGGGTCGAAACCGCTACCTACCAGGAAATTTCAGGCGTGCAGGCTGTCAAAGCATTGTCAGGATTCTATGAGCTGCTGAAATCGATGATTTGTCGGGATTTTACGGTTTCGCGGGAAAAGTCCTTGAATCTTCTCTGAAAATCGATGTATTTGAGATCTCAGCCGGATTCGGCGCCGCGATCCTTCGATCGCTCTTGCACTTAGTTTCTACATTATAATGGAGTAGGGTCATGCTCAGAGAAATCAACGCCGCCGCACAAAACAACACCGCCAGCAATCAAATGAGTCAGAGCGCGCTGACCGTGCGAAATATGCCGGCTCCGACTCAGCTGCTCACGGAATCCAATATTGCGCGCCAGGCGGATACGGATCTGCGTACAGTCGGCGCGGACACCGCTTCCAGCCCGCTCGATAATTTTCAGATCAATTTACTCGCCTGAAACTGAATTCGTAACGCCAGCGGGGTGACACGGAAAATCGTCTGGACAGTTCCGGGCCCCGTATTCATATCAGAGCGGCCAGCTTTTTCGCTCTGATGCAGATGACCGACGCACTCCGGATACGGCTCCAGCCGAGAACACTCGATCCCCGGCCCGGCTGGAAGCTCCCATTTCAGATCCGCCGACTCGGTCTATTTTGTTGCCTGGTCGTCGGCCTGCTGGCAACCGCGGGCTGCGGCTCCGATTCCCTCCCGATCGCTCGTGAAGGCGTGCTGGAACTCGGCAGCTATGATTTCGAAAACGATCCGATTCTGGGATTGAGCGGGGAGTGGGAATTCTACTGGAATCGTTTTTATACCCGGGCCGATTTTGCGAATCCGGAGCTTGCCGATCAACTGGCGGCCGAGCGGACGTATATTGCGGTCCCGGAAGTCTGGAACGAGGCGAAGCTCCGGGCGCTCGCCAAACGCTCCGATCGTAATTCTGAAGCGCAGCAGCCGGCGGCCGAATCCGACACGAACTCGAGCGGCTACGCGACCCTGCGTCTGCGCATTCGCAAGAACGGCGGCTTGAATTTTCCCGAAGACCTGCGTTTGGCCACGCGCCAGTGGGGGCTTGCCTATCGCCTGTACTGCGGGGATGATTTGATTTTCGCGAACGGCGTCATCGGCTCCGACGAATCAACCAGTCGTCCCGGACGTTTGCCCGTGGCCGCGGATTTGAGTCCGGCCTGCTACGAAAGCGGCGAATTGATCTGGCAGATTTCGAATTTTCATACGGCGCTCGGCGGACCGCGACTGCCGGTCCTGATGGGCACCCATCTGCGTTTGAACGCGCATCTGTTTCAAAAGGATTTGCTGTCTTTCGTGCTGGCCGGCGTGACTTTGATTATCGCGGTCTATCATCTTGTACTGTGGTACTTTCAGCGCAACGAGCGCAATCACTGGCGCTTCGGCGTGCTGGCCATCATCATTCTGCTCTGGACCGGAACGAATAACGATCTGGTTCAGCGCTTTTTGGGCGAGGACGCCCACTACGTCGAGGTGCTGAAGTTTCAGTTGATCGCTTTGTTTTTAATGCCGGCGGCGTACTACGCCTATTTGCAGGCCTGCTACGAACGCGAATTTCCGACGAAGATTTTGCCGCCGCTTGTGATCATCAGCCTGCTTTTCGTCTTTCATAACCTGCTGCGTCCCACAATGGAAGTTACCCGGGTTCTGCCTGTGTATCTGGGACTGATCGCCGCCGTTGTTTTTTACAGCGTCATCGCCACCGGGTTTGCCGCCGTCCGCGGCCGGCCGGGAGCCCTGCTGACGATCGGCAGCTGCCTGGTCGTACTGCTGGGCGTGGTCAACGACGCTCTGGTCTATTTGAGCGTGTATCGAAATATCGATCTCGTGCAGTACGGCTTTTTCTTTTTTATCATCAGTCAGTCCGCGGTCCAGGCCGGAATTTTTTCGGCGGCCTACAAGAGCGCTGATAAGACTTCGCGCACGCTGCAAATCGAAGTCGGTAAAAAGATGCAGGAGTTGCGCGAAGCCAACGATAAGCTGCGGGAACTCGACGCGAGTCGCACCGCCTTCTTTCAGAATATTTCGCATGAATTTCGCACTCCCTTAACTTTAATTAAAAGTCCTTTAGAAGCCGCCGAGCGCCGGGACGAAGCCATCAGCCGGGACACCCAGCGGGTGATTCTATCGAACGCCCGCCGGCTGCAGCGCTTAGTCGATCAACTGCTCGATTTGCAAAAGATCGCCGCCGGCCGCCTGCAAATCAAACCCCGGGCCATCGAATTAAACGAATTCGTGCGCCTGGTAACTTCCGCCTTCGAACCTTACGCCCGAATTCGCGGCATCCAGCTCAGCACGGAAGTCGAACCGGATTTGCCTTTGATTCTGGTCGATCCGGAGATGCTTGATAAGTGCCTCTATAATTATCTCTCCAACTCGCTGAAATTCACGGCGAAAGACGGCCGGGTGACTCTGCGGGTTCTGCGGGATCACGGCGGCGCGCGCGTCGAAGTGCGCGATACGGGCGTGGGACTGCCGGCCGAGCAGATCCCGCATCTCTTTACGCGTTTCGGTTATTCCAGACCTTCGCCGGTCAAGGATCAGGCGGGTTCCGGCCTGGGCCTGAGTCTCGTAAAAGAGCTGATTGAATTGCACGACGGCCGGGTGGGCGTCGAATCCGAAGAGGGCCGCGGCGCGACATTTTGGTTCTGGCTGCCGCCGGCGCCGGACGGCAGCGTGCCCGATCATATTTCTCGCGAGGCGCACCGGGCGGACTTCGCTCTGACCAACGCGGACTTCGAACCGGCCGTACCCGCCGTCAGCAGCCAGCCCGCCACTCGCCGGGGGCGCGGCCGGGCGATTCTGATCGTCGAGGACAACGACGATCTGCGCGACTATATGCGAACGATCTTCGACCGCCAGGGATACCGGGTCGGAGAAGCGGCCGACGGCCAGGCGGGCCTGGAAGCGCTGCCGGGTTTTCGCCCAGACTTAATTATCACTGATTTGATGTTACCGCGCGTGTCCGGCATCGATATGATCGGCCGCATTCGTAAGAATCCGGACTATCGCACAGTGCCGATTCTGCTTTTGACCGCCCGGGCGGACGATCAGACCAAGCAGGAGGCGCATGAAGCCGGCGCCGACGCTTATCTGCCGAAGCCCTTCGACGAAAGCGAGCTGCTGGCGATCATCCGCAACTTGCTTTCATTGAAAGCCCGCGAAAAAGAACTGGAACTCGATCTGGCCCAGGCTCGCCGCATTCAGGAAAACCTGCTGCCCCAGAGCCTGCCGGTCGTGCAGGGTTTGCGTCTGGCTTCGTTCTATCGCCCGATGGATAAAGTCGGCGGCGACCTCTACGATTTTATCAAGATGGGCGACGGCAGCCTGGGGATTTTCGTGGGCGACGTTTCCGGTCACGGCATTCCCGCGGCGCTGCTGGCGTCGGCGGTGAAGATGACTCTGGAAGCTTTCGGCACCCGGACCTACTCGCCCGCGGAGCTGCTGAAGTTCATGAACGAATCGCTGTACGGCCGTACGGCGGATAATTTTCTATCCTGTTCCTGCGGATTGATTTTGCCCGACCATCGCCAGTTGATTTACGCCCAGGGCGGCCACCCGCCGGCGATCTTAATTCGCGACGGGCAGGTGAACTGGCACGAAGCCCAGGGAACCTGGCTGGGAATTACGCCCGAGGTTTCGTTTGAAGAGCAGACCATCGATCTACAAAAAGGCGATCGCCTGATTTTATATACGGACGGCATCGTGGAAGCCATGAATCCCGGCGAAGAAATGTTCGGCGAAGATCGTCTGGCCCAGAGCTGCCTGCGGTACAACCGCGATCCTTTGAAAGAGCAGCTGGAAAATATCGTCGAAGAAGTTTTCGAATTCCAGGGAACCGGCTCGGTCCAGGACGATATCACTCTGATCGCGCTGGAAGTGGTGTCGTAATTGTAAAGGGTTTGCGGCGGGCTTCGCATGAATCAATACGCAGCGTTGATCGTTCATATTCAGTCATAGTGTTCTAAGCATCTCGTGTCGTTTTTTGTTACCCTCAGTCTTTTGCTCGGCAGCGGTTACGGCTATATCGCCTACCGCCTGATCGCGCCGCTCGAATTGGGCGGGGCGGGCATCGCGGTCGGAGTTCTGGGCGTGCTTTCGATGATCGCGCTTTCGTTTTCGGCGATGGTCTTGCCCTTTCGATTTCCGCGCCACCGCTGGCCGCGCTATATCGCCTGGGCGGCCTATGTGCTATTCGGTTTTCTCTGTCTGGTGGCGACGCTTTTAGTCCTGCGGGATCTGGGCTGGGCGCTGGCGGGAGTATTTGCCGACACGCTGCCGCCGGAGCCGGGCGACCGCCGCTGGCTGCTCGGCGTTTTGAACGGCATCGTCCTGGGCGCCGCGGGGCTCTTGAGTCTGTACGGATTGCGGCAGGCCCGGCGTACGGCGCGAGTCGTGCGGGTGGATGTGCCAGTCGCGGATTTGCATCCGGATCTGGCGGGCTTTACGATCGCGCAAATTTCCGATGTGCACGTCGGGGCCACGATTCGCAGCGACTACGTGCGGGCCATTGTCGAGCGGGTAAATAAGATGGAGCCCGATTTGATTGCGGTCACCGGAGATCTGGTCGACGGCACCGTAGCGCAACTGCGCGAACAGGTCGCGCCTCTGGCGGAACTCGCGGCTGCCCACGGCGTGTATTTCGTGCCGGGCAATCATGATTATTATTCGGGCGCTCGCAGTTGGATCCAGCACGTCGAAAGTCTGGGCATGGTCGCGCTGATTAACGAACATCGCGTAATTCAACCCGCCGCGCCGGCGCAGGATCGCGAGGCTGCCGCGAATATGGTCGTTGGCGGGGTGACCGATCCGGTGGCGCACAATTTCGTGCCGGAACACAGGAGCGATCCCCATCGTGCCATGCAGGGCGCGCCGGCCGCCGACTTTCGCCTGCTGCTTGCGCATCAACCGCAGTCCGTTTTCGCCGCCGAAGAGGCGGGCTTCGATTTACAAATTTGCGGGCATACCCACGGCGGGCAGTTCTTTCCCGCCACGATCTTCGTGCACTTCGTTCAACCGTACGTTGCGGGACTCAAACGCCACGGCCGCATGTGGATCTACGTGAATCGTGGGACGGGCTACTGGGGCCCGCCGCTGCGTCTGAATGCGCCTTCGGAAATTACGCTGCTGACTCTCGTGCCGGCCTGATTTACTGCTGAATTAATCATTTACGTCCGGGACCCACAGTCCAGGCTGCGGTTAGTGAGTCTGCCCTCGTCGATTCGACCGCTGCGGCTTCGGTTATGCGTGCAACTGCGCCCGGAGATTCCCACCGCCTTACCGCCCGGCCTGGCGTCGATCTGCTTCGATCTGCGATCGGAGGACCGGGAGCCGGGAGAGCTGGAGATTCTAGCCGAGCGCACGATTCTTGCGGCGTATGCGGCCGATAACTCGCCCGGCAATCGTGAAAGCGCCGTTGATTTTGGCCGAATTCTCGGCCGGTCCGCCGTGGAGACCCTGGATCTATCGGAGTGGATCGACGTGCCGCCGACCTCGGGAAAAAACGCGGGCCTTCGCGAGCGCCGGGGCGTGCTCTCGGAAATCCCGGCCATTTTACAGCCGCTTCTGCCGGGCGCATCTCTGGGAATTGAGTTCGAGGATCGCGATCGAGCGGTCGTTCGCCTGCGTCCAACCGGCCCGACCCCGATTAAAACGGAACACTCGATCTTCGAGCGCGATTATATATTCGGAATGCTTGAGGAGTTTCTCGCCCGCTGCGGCTGGAGTAAAACGATCACGGTCGATGTCGCGTCTGAATCGGAAGTCTCCGGGCAGCCGGCCGTCGCGCTCACTTGGACGGCGACTGGCGGCGATATTTCGCGGATCGCGCGAGACCTGCCCGCCGAGGAAGCGGTCGTGCGCAAATCGGCCGAGCTCTTAAGAGAACGCAAAGAATTATTAACGGCGGTAGACTATCTGCACCTGGCGAATACGGAATTGGAACGCCAGATTCGCATGAATAAACGCGAACTGGAAATGGCTCGCAATATTCAAAAGGGTTTCGTTCCGCGACGGATCCCCGATTGGAAGGGCCTGCAATTCTGGGTGAAATTTTATCCAATGGCCGAGGTCTCCGGCGATTTTTACGATTATTTCACGCTCGGCAGCAATAAGCTGGGCATTATGGTTTGCGACGTCTCCGGACACGGAGTGCCGGCGGCTTTGATTTCGGCGATCGCCAAGCTTTCGTTTAAGTCTCACAATCTGGATTCGCCCGCCGAAGTTTTTAACGCGGTGAATCTGGATCTTTTGAACTACGTAAAAAAAGAAGGTTATCTAACCTGCTTTTATATGATCATCAATTCCGAGAACGAAATCGTCTACAGCGTGGGCGCGGCGCCGCCGCCGATGCTGTTGCGGGCGAAGACCGGCGCCGTTGAAAAATTGGCCGGCAAGGGCACGCTGCTCGGCATGTTTCCCGACGCCGGCAAATTATACGAAGACTGTACGACTCGCCTGGAACCGGGAGACAAACTCTTCGTCTTCACCGACGGGCTGACCGAAGCGCGCAATCGCCGCGACGAGTTCATGGACGAAGCGGAGCTGGTGCGTACAATTCAGGAAACCCGCGATATGGACGTGCAGCGCGCCTGCGAACACGTAATGGAATATTATGATCAGTTTACAGTCGGGCGCGACGTCGACGACGATCTGACTTTGATCACGATGGTTCTATCCGAACGCGAAGAAGAATTTAATGCGATGGTGCGGGAAGCCCGCAAAAAACACAACGACGGTCAGCTTGAAGAAGCCTGCGAACTTTTGCGCGAAGCCACGCAGATCTTTCCCAGGCATACGCCTTCGCTGTTTTTGCTCGGCAAATATCTTTTTCAAGCGCGACGCTTCGGAGAAGCCGCGGACTATCTGAATCAGTACAACGCGCTCAAGCCGTACAACGCCGATTCCTATACCATTCTCGCGGAGTGCGCGCTTTTGACGAAGAACGTGCCCCTGGCGATCGATCACGTAAAACGTTCCCTCAGTCTGAGACCGGAAAATCCAGGGGCGCTGTACCTGGCCGCGCGAATCTACGACAGCGTCGGGCGACGCGAGGAAGCCTTGGAAGCATTTCGCGAACTGGAACACCTGCGACCGCGGGACCATCGCACGGCGGAAATTCGGGACCTGCTGGATATTTGAACCCGGTTCTTCCTGAATCAGGAGATGCGAATTTCCCGCGTGTATTCGAGCGCGAGACTTCGAATCTGATAATCGAGAGTCTGCGGGCTGAGACCAAGTAGCTCCGCGCTGCGCCGCTTATTCCCGCCGGTCTTTTCCAGAGCGCGCAGGATCAGCCCTTTTTTGTAATCTTTCACCAGTTCGCTGTAGTCGATCGAGGCGTCGTCGTTTTCGAATGCATTCGCGGGAGCGCCGGCGGAGGAGAGGCGGAGGGCGTTCTGGCCCGACCGATCGTTCGCGGGAGAGCGCAGGCGGGCGCCTCGAAATTCCTGCAGACGCCTCAGATCGACCGGGCCGATGTGTCTTAATTCCAGGCTTTGCCCTGCGGCGCCGGCCATGCTGCGCAGAAGTACGTTTTGCAATTCGCGTATATTTCCGGGCCATGCATAGTTTTCGAACAGCGCGAGCACTTCCGGCGCGGCCCGGCGGATGTCGCAGAGTAACGACGAGGCGAAACTCTTTATAAAAGCGTTTACCAGATCGGGAATATCCTCGCGCCGCTTGCGAAGAGGCGGAAGCTGAATTTGAAACACGGCGATACGATAGTACAGATCCTGGCGAAAGCGACCGGCCGCGACTTCCGCTTCCAGATCGCGGTTCGTCGCGAATACGAAACGACATCCGGCCTTTCGCGTTCGCTCCTGACCGATGGGGCGATAGCTTTTTTCCTGTAGCAGTCGGAGAAGCCGGCTTTGCATATTCAGCGGCGTTTCGCCGATCTCGTCGAAAAAGAGTGTTCCCCCGCCGGCCTGCTCGATCAAACCCCGGTACGCCGATTTCGCATCGGTGAAGGCGCCCTTGCTGTAACCGAAAACTTCGGCCTCCCAGAGGTTTTCGGGAATCGTCGCGCAGTTGACGGCCACGAAGTTCTTTTCGCGTCGACTGGATAGCCTGTGCAGTGTGGCCGCCGCTCGCTCTTTGCCTGTTCCGGTTTCGCCCTGAATCAAGGCCGGATAGTCCAGCCCGGCCCACTCCCGGATTTGATTCCAGACGCCGCGCATGACCCGACTGCGCGTCGCATCGACCGGATCCTCCGCTGCGGTTTCGGATTTCCGGCTGGAGATTACATTCGTCAGGCGGTCCAACTGCACTTCGCTCTCCGAGCGCAGTTCCTTTAACTCAGTATAATAATCGTAGTTGCGCAGTATCATTGCGAGCGGCCGACGAAGCGCTTCCACGCTCTGCAGCAGCTTCGCGCTGCGCTCTTCTGATTTTCGCAAACGGGTCGGAGTAAAGAATAAGAAGCCGCAGATTTCGCCGCGCAGCATGAGCGGGGCCGAATACGAATACCCCTCGTCCGCGAAACGGTTCAGCTGGGCGTGGAATTCGCGGGCCGTTCGGGGGTGTTCCATCAGCTCGGGGCGATTTCGCAGGGCTCCGCTGCGCCAGGCGCTCAGCTCGATGATGCGGGCAAAAAGCGGCAGTAATTTCGGATGAATCGGTCGATGAAAGCGCGGCAAAATAGGTCCGCGAAAATCGAGGACTCCGCGTTCAATCGCTGTGCGGGAGCCGCGCCGACGCGCATAGATCAACTGACGTCGACGCGGATCGATGGCTGTCAGCAGCAGATCGCCCATACCGGTCAGTTCCTTGAGCGCCACGACCAGGCGATCAAGCAATTCGGCCCGGGTACGGGGCTCTTCACAGATCGCGGGAGCGAATAAAGACTGCATCAAAAAATCTGCGCCAGAATAGAAATATATGTCAATATCAAAAAATTTGGATATTGTGTTACTCGTGCCTCCAGGCTGGAGGAGCGCCTTTCGCCTGCGGGAACCCGTGTAATGACTGCTGGCGTGGAAAGGCCGGCGGGGCGCGACGCGGGCACGCGTCTTGCAAATCGTATGGAATGAATGAGAACCATATATCGAAAGAGATACCGGACGGCGGGCTGCCGGCCCCGGGGCCGGAACCCGGCGATTTTTATACGCGCTCGATCGACGGGCGTTCCCTGTTGATCGTTCGCGATGGGGCGGGCAGAACTCGTCGCTTTTTGAATCAGTGCCGGCATCGCGGCGCGCGTTTGCTTCCCGACGGCGCGCGTGGATGTCGTCGCTCGTTCGTGTGTCCATATCATGCCTGGCGCTACGACGCAAGCGGCGCTCTGAAAAGCCTCCCGCGGGCGGAAGCCTTCGGTGCGCTTTCCTGGTCGGATTTCGATCTGGTGGAGATTACCGCGGACGACGCCGCAGTCGGTGCGGCGACGAACGAAGGATCCACGCCATGAGTTTTTTTCAGGAAGAAGCCGCGATCGCCGAATGCCTGGTGCCTGTCGGCGGGGACGAACGAAAAATCGCCTGCGATCGCTTCGATACGGCGCGCTACCGGGATCCGAATCGCTTCGAACTCGAACAATCGCGGATTTTCGCCGGCCTCCCGCTTCCGCTTCGACACTGTTCGGAAATCACACGACACGGTGCGGCCGGGGAAGTTTCTTTTGGCGGCTTTGTCTGGTCGTCCGGATCGGAACCGGCGAAGCTCGAAGAAAAGCCGAATGTGTCGATTGAGGCGAAGATGAAAGCGAAGATCGCGGCTTTTCTGGGGGGCGCGTTGCTCCAGGACTTGCAGGCCATCGATCTTTCCGGACACCGGGTCGTCGCGACGAGTACGCGCGATTGGAGAATGAACTGGAAGCTGGCGATCGAGGCCGCTCTGGAGTCTTATCATTTTCGCGTAGCGCATGCGAAAACGATCGGCGGCCGTTTCGCGGATCGCGCGGGATCCTTTCTGCGCATGCAACGGCACAATCGTTTTATCGTTCCGCGGCGCGAAGCGCCCGCGGCGATTCGATGCAGGAGCTTGCGCGATATAGCTTTTGTTACGTACAGTATCTTCCCGAATTCGCTGCTGTTCGTGAATCGCAGGCACTGCGATTGGATGCGCGTCGTTCCGCTGGCCCCGGGACGTTCGCGTCTCGTGATCCAAACCCTTATGCCGAGATCGCGGGCCGCAGACAGCCGCCGCGCCCGGGAATACGCCCGGGTGAACCATGAATTCACCCGCGCAATCGTCGCCGAAGATTCCGAGATCAACGAATCACAGCAGGCGAATTTCGAGGCGAATCCGGGAGTTCCGGTGTTCTTCGGCGGCATGGAGGGCGCTTTAACCGAGTTTAACCGACAGATTGACGCGATGCTTGTTTAGACCGGCATGGAATTCTGGAGCCCTTCGTTCCCAGAGGTCCGCCGGTGCTAAAAGTACGGCCGCAGCCCGCGCCACAAATTGCGAAAGGCGTCGACGGTGTTTCGACGCGCTAATTTCCGGGCGCGTTCTTCGCCGAGTTTTTCGCGGTTGCGTTTCAAATAGACTTCGCTGCGGCGAATCAAAGGCCGCAGATAAGGATACATCGCGAAAAAGTCTTCGATTAAGGTCTCGGGCGATTTTTCGGAATATGCGCCCGCCGCTTCCGAAGACGCCGGCGCCGCGTCGTCGGTCGCAGCGAACGAGTCGGCTCGTCGCGCCCGGCTTTCCAGATTGCCGAGCAGCTCCGCCAGAGCCGCCTGCAGTTTAGAATTCCGTTCGTGATTGTAGACGCGGGGCGGCCGGACGTCCTGAAAAATCGCGCCGGGGTCGGGAATATCGGGCAGCGCGCGCACGAAGGCCGCGGGATCGACGGGGTGCTCGGCGCCGCTTAAGTGCGCGCCGGCGGCGCTTAAGTTGACGACGCGATTTTCAATCGCGGGGATGGACTGGTCGAACCACATGCGATAGAGGTTGAGCACGTAGTCACCGAGCACCGTCTCGACCCGCTCCTGCGATTCGCCGGCTTGTTCCGCCGCATTTTCGCCGGGCTGTACGTCGCCGCCGGCATCGTCCGCCGCCTTTTCGCCGCGCTGGATGGCGGGCACTGGATGCGTCTTGCGTTTGCGCACGACCGACTCGACGATATGTTCGAGACTCCGGGTGCGGCTCATGAGGGGCAGCCAGCGTTCCTGGTGATGGGTGCCGACCGTATGGATGCGGCGGCCGGTATAGGCCAGGTCCTGGCCGACGATGCAGATCGGATCGCAGCCGAGCGTGCGTAAAAGATCGAAGCCCGAGGTCGCCACTGATCCGCCCGATTGCACGGCGCCGACCGGGCCGTGAATCAGTTCGGCGTGTTCGGTGCCCGGAGTAACTTCGCGGTGCAGCGTGCCGTCGGCCCCGTGGCTAACCTGGGCGGTCGTCGAAAAGACCAGGCCCCGGGTGCGTGCGGCAATCGATCGCAGGACCGCCGGATTGCTGACCAGGTCGGCGAATAAAACCGTTTCGCCGGGGCTCACGCCCTGAAAGGCGAAGAGCGTGTGCCGCTGAGCGTCGAGCGTGATCACCGCATGCGGAACAATGCCCGCTTTTAGCAGGGGCTTGAGGGCCGTATCGCAGGCGAGAATAAAACACTTCGAGCGCGCCGCCGCGATCAGTTCCAGGCTTTCGCGCAGGGAAGGCCCGGCCGATACCAGGAGACCCGCCGATCCGCGCAGGGCGTCGGCGAAGGCCGCGACGGTTGCGGTCTCGCCCGCGCTCTTCGCATCGGTCGCAGAGTTAGTTTCGATCGCCGCATCGTTCATCGCTTTGTGTCCCGGTTCGTTCGTCGAGTTCGCCGCGCGAATCGGATCGTACTGCGCTTTCGCCGGCGACTGACCGGCCGGCGGCAGATAACGCGAATTGATTAGAATGTTTTTTAACCAGAGCTGCTCGAATTCGAAGCGCGTTAACAGATCCGACATCTTGCTTTTGATGATGTCGCGAATTTCGCCTTCGACCGCGTCGTAAAAGTCCGGCGCCAGTCGCAATGAAGCCGGATGGCGTAGCACGCGCAGTCCGCTCAAACGCTCCGCCGGCAGGCCTTCGATGTACGAACGCAGGGAAGGCAAGAGAGCTTCGCCGGCGAAGAGGTGGCAGCCCGGCCGCGCGAGATAGCGCAGGAGGTCGGGCACTTCGGCGCAAAGCTTGCGGCCCAGATTGAGATGCGCGTCCACAGCCAGGCAGATTTGTTTTTCCCCCAGCCTGGCGGTAATCTGTTCGAGAACTACCGGATTGCCCAGGCCGAGCACGAGCACAATGTCGGTTGGTTTGATGGCGACGTCCGCCAGCAGTCGGGCCGCGTCTTTACCGGGATCATAGCGAGATGCCAGCGCGGTCGGGCGCGCGCCTGCGGCCGGCGAGTCGGCCTGAGCGTCGGCGGTGTTTGCCGCCGCACCGGGTGTCGCGGTGACGACGGGCTGTCCGTTTTTGGCGGCTTCCAGGTGGAACTCGTGCCCGTCCTGCTCCGGCTCAATCGCGCCGCCGGCAGCGCTCAAGTACACCGCCAGGTAGGGCTTGCTCTTTAATAGAAGGCTTTCGATGGATTCGTTCATCGTTCGGGGCTCAGCCGGATTGCTCTCTGCTCCAGGCCGGCTGCATGGCCGGGTGTGGACCGCGTGCGTAAGGTGTGGTTTATTTCCCGGGTTCCAGCAGGAAAAAGGGCTGACCGGCAACGGCAATCCATCAATCTTGCTGGCAGTTTAATACGACATAATCTCCGTTCCGAAGAGACGCAAGCAGGAATCCGAATTCTCTGGAACCTTGCGCCGCGGAAAGAGACCGGCGGTGTGCAGTCCAGACTGCAGATGCGGTCGGCAGACGGAACGCAGAAGAATCGGGGCAGCTCCCGCAGAGTTTGAGGCAAGCTTGAAGGTCAAAAAAATACGCATGGTCGGCTTTAAGTCCTTCGCCGACGAAACAGTCATCGATCTCGAATCGGGCATTACCTGTATCGTCGGTCCCAACGGCTGTGGGAAGTCCAATATTCTTGACGCCGTGCGGTGGGTGCTCGGCGAAAAATCCGCGAAGGGTCTGCGCGGTAAAAATATGGAAGACGTGATCTTCCTGGGCTCCGAGCACCGCAAGCAGGCCGGCATGGCCGAAGTCGAAATCTATTTCGATAATAAAGACCGATCGCTCAAAATCGACCAGGCCGAAGTGGTCATCGGCCGCCGCATCTATTTGCAGAGCGGCAGCGAGTACTATCTCAACGGCAAGCGCTCCACCCGCCGCGATATCGAAAAAGTATTTATGGATACGGGCATCGGCAAGTCCGCGTATTCGATTATGGAGCAGGGCCGCATCAGCGAAATCCTGAAGGCCACTCCCGAAAGCCGCCGCGGCCTGCTGGACGAAGCGGCGGGCGTATCGCGCTTCAAGTCTGAGCGCAAAGAAACCCTGGATCGTTTGCATGACACCGAGCAGAATCTGCTGCGCCTGGGCGATATTCTCAAATCGAAAAAAGACGAGATGGAAAACTTAGAGCGCCAGGCCCGCAAGACCAGGCGCTATATTAAACTCAAAGAGCATCTGGATAAACACGATCGAAACCTGCGATTTTTGAACTACCGGGGTCTCGAAGAGAAAAGCCGCAAGGCCGAAGAGAAGCTCGCGGCTCTGGTAAAGAGACGCGATGAATCCCTGGAGTCTTCGCGCCAGTGCGAAGCGCGCATGCAGGAAATCGAAAGCGAAAACCAGGGTTTCGTCGAAGAAATGCAGCGCCTGGACCGCGCCTTTCACCAGGACCTTTCGAACCTGGAAGCCATGAAGAGCGGTCTGGAACGCATCGACGCCGAACGCGGCGAACGCACCGCCCGCATGTCGGCCCTGGCGGCTCGCGTCCAGGAAGAAGAAAAGAAACACCAGGAGCTGGAGAAAAAGCACCAGCAGTCCCGCCAGCTCGAACTGGATTTGCAGGCCGACATCGAAAGCCTGCTCAAAAGCAACGAAAGCATCGAAGCGAAGTTAAAAGAGCTGCGTGCCTCGATCGACTCGACCATCGAGCAGGAAGAAGCCAGCCAGAAAGAAATCCACAGCGGCGAAGACCGCCAGGCCGAGCTGCTCGAAGATCTGAAAGCCGTAACCCAGGATTTGATCTTAGAGCTCGAACGCAAAAAGAAAGAGCTCGAAAGCCGCGAAGACTATCGCAATAATCTCAAGAGCCAGATCGTTACGAAACTGAGCGGCGGCGTGGAAATTCTGCGCGAAGTCGAAACGCAGCTGCGGGGCGGCGGTCTGGAAGCGTCCGCTGCGGCGGATCGCCTGCAGGGCGTGCAGCTCGACGCGGTCGTCGAAGACTTTCGCCGCTACGAATCCATCGAACAGGAATTTCGTTCGCTGTTATTCGACAAGAGCGGTCTGCTCGCGAAAAAAGAGCAGCTCGACAAGGAGATGGACGAGATCGCGCGGCGTCGCGACTTTCTACAAAAGGACATTGTGCGCCTGCAGGAAGTGCGCAAGAGCCATCTGGCCGAACTCGATAAAGAAAAAAATCGCAAAGTCGAACTGGAACTGCAAATGCGCGACGCCGAAGTGCGCCGCGAAAGTTCGCTCGAAGCCCGGGAGGGTATCGCCGCTCAGCTGAAAGAAGCGACCGAACGTCTGAGCTACTTAAAAGAAGAACAGACCGGCCTCAAAAACGATCTGGAAAAATTCCGTCAGGAAGAAGAGGGCCTCAAGGCCGACATTGCGGCGGCCCAGATTCGCACGAAAGAACAGTCCGCCGGCATCGATAAAATCAAAAAGCAAATCGAAAAATCCCGCGCCGAAGTCGGCAGCCTGCGCGAAAAGGCCCGCCGGGAAATGGAAAAATTCGAATCGGCCCTGCCGGAAATTTCAAAGCAGGAACGCAACGCCGAACAGTTCCGGGTATCGATCAGCACGCTCGAAGAAGAGCTGTACAACGATTTTCAGATCAGCCTGGGAGAACTCAAGGCCGGCAGCGAAAAACTGAATTTGAATCAGGAGCGGGAAGCTTCGGAGTATCGCCGTATCAACCAGGAAATTCGCGAGCTCGGCGCGTTCAACGCTCTGGCGATCGAAGAGCTGGAGCGAGCGACCGAATCCCACAACGAATTAGAAAAACAGCGCGTCGACATCGAAGACGCCAAAAAGAATATCCTGTCGATCCTCAAAGAAATCGACACGCAGTCCCAGACGCTCTTTCGCGATACCTTCGAACGGATCCAGGTGAATTTCACCGAAATCTTCCAGACCCTCTTCGGCGGCGGACGCGCGAATTTGAGCCTGACCGAGCCGGAAGACCCAATGAACTCCGGCGTCGATATCATGGTGCAGCCTCCGGGCAAAAAGAATTCCAGCATTGCGCTCCTGTCCGGCGGCGAACAGAGCATGACGGCGATCGCGCTGATGTTTGCGATCTATCTGGTGCGACCGTCGCCCTTTTGTTTCCTCGATGAGATCGACGCTCCTCTCGATGACAACAACGTCGGCCGCTTCCTGAAGATGCTCGGGCGTTTCGCTCCGCGAACGCAGTTTATGGTGATCTCCCACAATAAGCTGACCATGGCCAAATCCTCCGGAATTTTCGGTGTGACCCAGGAAGAGGCGGGAGTCAGCAAGATTCTGTCTGTGCGCCTGAAAGAGCGCGAAAGCGCTGCGGTCTAAAGCCTGGCCCGGGCGGCCAGCAGTGGCGACTTCAAGTTTAAGGCCGGCCCGGGCGCCAGGTCCTGGCTGTCTGTTTCAGCCTTGCCCTTTCAGCCCCCCGGTGAAAGCTGTCGCCCGGAGAAACGGCGTTGCGCGGTCTCCAGGCGGGGGTCCGGATCGCGGATTGCCCCCGGCTACCGGCAGCATTGCGCGCGCTTTAATATCTAAATCAATCGCATGAAAACAGCCGTCTCAGTTCTGCACCGGTCGACCGCGGCTCTTTGCGCGCTGGCGGTCGGCGCGCTCACGGTTCTGCCGGCCTCTCTGACGATTTCCGGCGGCCCGCGTCTCAGCGCCGAACCGCGAGTCGAGCTCTACGAACAGGAGCGGCGGCTGGTGTTTCTCCCCCTGGTCAACGATACCCGGGATGACTCGCTGGACTATCTCAGCAGCGGTCTGATCAAAATCCTGGGCGGCAAAGTAGAGTCCGTGGGCTACGTGCGAGCCGAGCGGCCCGCGCGGCTGCTGTATGTGACGCCCCGCGGCGAAGCGGCGAGCGGCGCGAATTCGGACTCTGAATCTCCGGAAGATGCGGCGCAGCTGCGAGTCGATCGCTACAGCCGAACGGCGGACGGCAGTCCCGCGCCGGATGAGCTGCAGCGGGTTCTATTGAACGTCGTCGTGCGCGCGCTCGACGAAGAGAGCTACGAAGTCGTGCGTCTGGCGTCGGAAGATAAAAAGGCGACGGCGCTGAAAGCCGACTACCTGGTGAGCGGCTCTTATTTTTACGCCGCCGGTTCCGGCGTCTCCCGGGAGAGCGGCATCACCCGGCGCGGTCCGGTGACCGTGCGCCTGAAGCTGTACAATGCGGTCAACGGTCGCAGCAGCACGGTGGAATTCGCCAGCGCCATCCAGACGATCTATCGCGAGCTTGACGAGCCGGCCGAACGCATTCGCGATTTCGTGGCCGGCGGCGGCACGGCGTCCGTTCAGGTGGAAACCGCCGAAGCCGGCGCGATGGTCTATCTGGACAATTTGTATCTGGGACGGACTCCGGTGCAGGGCCGCGCTCTGCCCGGCAGCTACGAACTGCGGGTCGTCCAGGACGGCTTTCAGGATTTTCGCCGGCGAGTCGTGATCGACGGCGATCGGAATAATTCTTTTCGGATTCGCAGTCCTCGCAACGACCATCGCGCGCGCTTAAAAATAACCACGAATCCCGACGGTGCTGAGGTCTTTTTGAATCTGGAGCGCATCGGTACGACGCCTCTGCAGCGCGACGATTTGCCGCCCGGCACGCACCGCCTGCGCATTTCGAAGGCCGGCCACATTGATCGTTATATCGGCGTCGAATTGAGTAACTCGGATGAGGTCGCTTTAACCGAAAGCCTGGAGCCAGGCGATACGGAGACCCACTTTTCCGATCCCAACTACGTCGTCTTTGACTGGACGCATTTCGACGTGGCGTACTATTCTTTTTTGAGCGGCCTGGGATTCTACGGCGGCTATATTTATTTTGAAGTCCGCGCGAATCGAATTCAGGACCGCATTCGCACTCAGCTGCCTTTGCTCTCGATTCTGAGTTTTACGACTCTGGTCAACGAGACCGGCGCGACGGGAGTGCTGTACCAATTCCAGCAAATCGAAAGCACGGATCGGCAGGTGGTCCGGGAACGCCAGAAGGCCAATATCAGCGCGGGCGTGGGTGTGGCGACGATTCTGGCCGGCGCCGGCTTTTTGCTCCGCGGACTGTGGCTCGACACGGCGAAAGAGACCGGTGAGATTTCCTGGTTTTTGCGCGATGCGGTTTCCGGCGGCGACGTGAGCGGCGGCCGGGCGGCGGGTGCATCTTATTATAGTGGGGCGGGCGGCAGCGGCAACTCTGCCGGACTTTCTGGAGCGGAAGCGTCGGGGATCAACCGTCAGGCGGAGCTGCGGGCCGAGCCTTACTACGAAGCCGGTTTTTCAATTCGCTTTTGATTCGCGGCTAAAATGTTCGCGGACCGGGTCGGGCGAGCCTAAACGTCTTCGCAGCGCGAACCGTTCCAGCAGCGCGTGCCTTTGCAATAGCAGCCCAGTTTGCGCACCTGAGTGCACATCGTTACCTGGCCGCGGCGATATTCGCAGGTGTCCAGGCAGCCGTTGTTGAACATCAACCACTGACCGCCGGATGCCGCGCACTGTTCTTTCGGCGTGCGCTCTGGAGTCGGCGGCGCTGTTTTTTCCACGCCGGCATCGGCCTGGCAGGCGCTGAGGCACAGGGCTGCGAAGACCGCGGCGCACAGTCCCAACAGAATTCGCCGCCGGCCAGGTTTGAATTCAAATCCGGATCCGATCGGTGCGGATCTCGCGAGGCGCTTCACGGGTGAATCAGTGCGGGGGGCGGGGCGGGACATATACTCTTTATCGGTTTGAGCGGGGCGCGATTCAAGGCCGCTTGTCCCGCCGAACTACAGGGCTACAGAACGCGTGCCCGACTGCGCGGGTTATTGCGCCGTTCGGGGTGTTCGATCAGGGCGTATACGTCCCGCTCCAATCGCGCGGTGAGCTCTTTGGCGGCGCGTTTTTCATCGCCCTCCGGAAACTCCTCGGGCATGATCGGCTGGCCTATGTTATATTGAATGTGGGTCTTGAACATGCGGCCGCTCAGAAAGCTTTCGAGAGTCAAAAACTTCCAGGCGCCGGAAATTCCGGACGGCACAATCGGCACACCGGCGCGAATCGCCAGCTTGGCCGCCATCGCCTTAAACGGGCCGATCACCCCGGTTTCAGTGCGGGTGCCTTCCGGATAGATCGAGATGAACTCGCCCGCTTTGAGCATCTCTACCATGTGATCTTCGAGGTCTTTGTAATATTGCACGGCGTCCCGGGCGCTGGCCGCTTTGCCCGGGTTTTCGCCATTTTCCCCGGATTTGTCGCCCTTAAAGCTGCGCTTGATGGGCTGACCCCCGAACTCCATCAGTTGGATTCGAGTGGCGGCCCCGTAGACTTCCAGCGCCCGTTCGAGCAGGGCCTTCGCCACGAAAAAGGGCGGGAGATTCAGAGGTGAGCCTTCCTGAAAGAGAAACTTCTTTAGATCCTTTTCAGGTTCGAATAGCTCCTGTTTGCCGACATAGATGCATTTGCGCGGGCAGTTCACGCCCTGGACCGGCACGTCGATGTAGTCCGTGTGGTTGCTGATAATGATTCCGCCGCCGGTCAGGGGAATCGATTCCGTGCCCGTGACTTCTATATGGAAGAAAGTATCCATCAGGACCTTTATCAGGGCCTTGGCCGGCTCGATCGGGATCGTAAAGAGCCGGACCAACTGCTCCAGATCCAGGTCTGGCGCCGGGCTGGTTCCGGCGCTTTCGCCGCCTGCGGGATTCGGTGGGGGAGAAGAGGGGTCCGACATGGGTTTTCGACTATGACGGACATCACCAGAATCGCAACAGAATTTTAGCCTCTCCCGCGGTCTCTGCCCGGCGGGAAATCTCTTGCCTAATGCAGCCGGTCAGCGGAAAAGCCAGAACAGTCATGATCGATTTTCGCCGCGCCAGCGTTTCCGCCGATTCCAGTCCGTCTGTCCGCCGGAAGCGGTGGGGTATTTTGCCTGAACTGTCGATTTGCTGCCTGTTGGTGGCCGCTTTCGCCGGCTGCGGCGGTCTCGACCCCCAAACCAGCCTCAGCCAGCAGCCGCCCTGGCGTCCGGCCGCGTATTTCAGCGGCCTGAAAATCGGCTACCGCACGGTCTTTGATCGCAACGGCAACGTCCGGGAAGTGGCTCGCATTGAACGCAAATGCGAAGCGCGGCCGGCGGACCAGGCGGGCGTGTGTGAAGACCAGATCGACTACAGCTACGGCACCGCGGACACGGCTGACATCACCCGCTGGTCGATTCACTATATCACCGATCTGAAGTCCGAGGTCGCCTACCAGGACGGCTTTGGTCGTCTGAGCGGCGAGACCGTCGGCGCGATGATGATCCTGCGGGGCGAACGACAGGTGCCGGGGACGGCCCCCGTGCCTCTGGATTCTGCGAGTGCGGGGAACGGGGACGGGAATGCGAAGACTGCGGCAGCCCGGGCCGAAACGGCGACGGCGGAAGTGCGGCTGCATCTGCGGCCGGGCCCTGGACGACCCATGCTGCAAACGGAGCTGTATACCTATCTGGGTTTTGATATCGGCCGAAGCGATACTCTGTGGCTCGATCGCTGAGATCGGAGCGATGATTGCCCCGCGTTTATCTGAAAGATGACTGTTTAACTATTATGGAAGAACTTGGATTGGAACTGGCCGGAGTCACCGAACAGGCGGCCCGCGCCGTGATGCCGTACTCGGGCAAAGGCGATAAGAATACGGCGGACGAGCTGGCCGTCGAAGCGATGCGCGACGCCCTCGATCGGCTGGACCGGCGCTTTCACGTGGTGCTCGGCGAAGGCGGCAAAGACGACGCGCCGATGCTGTTTTCGGGCGAGGTGCTGGGCCGCCGCAAAGACCAGGCGGACGCTGAGAGCTACGATCTGATCGTCGATCCTCTCGAATGCACGACGAATTTCGCGAAGGGCCTGCCGGACTCGATGAGCGTCCTGCTGGCCGCTCCCGCCGGCAGCGTGCAGCCGGTGCCCGGAACTTATATGGAGCAATTGCTCGTGCCGCGGGAAGCGGCGCACCTGCTCGACGGCGAAATCGACCTGGATACTCCGGTGGCGGAAGCTCTGCCGCGCATCGCCGAGGCGATGGGCAATGCGGTTTCCGAAATGTGCGTCGTCGTGCAGGACCGTCCGCGACACAAAGATCTGATCGCGGCGATTCGCGCGACCGGCGCCGGGGTTTCGCTGATCGACTCCGGCAGTATTTCATCGGCCTTTCGCGTGATTCTCGGGCGCAGCCGGCGCACGCATATGCTCTGGGGAACCTTTGGCGCACCCGAAGGCGTGGTGCTGGCGTTTATGGCGCGGGAAGCGGGCAGCGGTTTTCTGGGCCGGGTACGGCCGCACGACGAGCAAACCACGCGGGAAACCCACGAGCTCGGTCTGGAAAACAAAACCCTGCGCGAAAAAGATCTGGTGCGCTCCGGCGGCGCGATCCTGCTTTCGGGCATTCACTCTTCGTCGCTCTTGCGCGGCGTGGAGCTGGTGACCCGGGGCGGTCGTCACGAGCATCGAGTCTATACCGTGCTCTGGACCGGCGATCGCCAGCAGCTGCTGGTGCACGAAGGCGGAGAGCTGGTCCGCCGGGAACGCTTCGGCTGATTCGGACGCTTTCCGCAACAGGCGCAGATTGAATCCCATCCAGAAAATCACTCCGCTGCTTGCGTCGCCTGGTCTCAGGCGCGCCGGGCTGCTCTTTTCCGCGCGAGCGGTGAACCCGGTCGTGTCGCTGGTTTTCTCGCTGGTCATGCCGCGGATTCTCACGGTCGAAGACTTCGGAGTCTACGGCTGGGCTCTCGCGCGGATCTTTATCGTGCAGGCCTTCGCCGAAATCGGCCTGCAGCAGTCTCTGGTGCGCTTTTTGGTGCCGGCTCTGCGCAAAGACGATGAAAATGATTTTCGCGCCGTCCTGCGGGCGTCGCTGCAGCTCAAGCTGTACGCCCTGGCTTTTATTTTCGCCGTCACCGGCCTGTACATGGGCGGTATCGTACTTTTGAATCAGCTGGCGGCTTCGGGCGTGCTCACCCATAGCTTTCCGCCCGGCCTGCTGCCGGCGGCCCATCCCGACCAGTTGAATCTGACCTGGATCATCGTGCTCGGCGGAGCGGGCCTTTCGATTTTAACCTATCTGGACGCGGTGCTCGTAGCCCACGAACGATTTACGCGGCTTTCGCTGTGGCTGCCCTCGGTCGGCGTGATTCGCTTTTTATTGTTGGCCGGATTTTTGCTGGGGATGGGCGGTCGCCTGCGGGCGGAGCACGTCCTGTACGCCTTCGCCCTCGGCCCCTTCGTTTCGATCGCTTTCTTTTTCTGTTTCTATCCGGCGAAGACCTTCTTGCTGAAAGTTCCGGCGGTGAACTGGCGGCCGCTGGTCCCGCGCCTTTTGCGTTTCAATCTGTGGATGCTGGCGGCGGCCTTTATGGCGATCGTCTCGGACTGGATGGAGGTCCTGATTATTTCCGAGGAAGGCGACAGCGGTCATTTTAACGCGGCCCGCATGCCCATGCAGGGTTTTTTGATTCTTCTGGCGACGATGGGCTCGCTGCTGCTGCCGCGTTTTTCGAATCTGCAAACGCCGGCGGAGTTTCGAGCGATGTTCGGCCGGATCTATCGCTATTTGCTGCCGGTGATTTTCTTGTTTTTGCCGGGCTTTATCATCTTTCCGTACTTTATCGCGAACTGGTACGGCTCGGATTTCCTGATTTCGATCGACGTCTTTTATATCCTGTATCCGAATTTTATTCTGCGGATTTATTTTGCGCCCCTCGGGGTGGCCCTGGTGGCCCTGGATCAGCCGCGCCTGGTCGCGATCGAGGCGGCCGTGCGGATGGTCGCCGGTTTCGTTTTTAATATGATCCTGTATCCGACCGAAGGCATTATCGGCGCCGCCTATGCGAGCCTGCTGGCCCAGGTTTGCGGGTGGACCTTTCTCGTTTTCTGCTACTACAGATTTTTCTCGGTGGGAAAATTTCCCTTTCAGCGGGACCGGCTTCCGGAAATCTAAGCCAGAACTTCATGAAACGCGATTCGAAATCAAACGCGAAGAAAACGACGACGCGTTCCGCGCGGCCGGCGCCGCCGAAGAAGACGCCGGCAGTCCGGGCCTCCCGTTCGAAGGCCGCCCCTCGACCGACGGAAAGCTCGACCGCCGTCTATCGCGAGAGTATCTTTACAGCCCAGGGACGCACCGGGCTGCTCGCGCGCACGCTGTTTTACGGATACAATCTGCGGCTGAATCGACTGTGGGGCGAAGCCGACGGCCGGGCATTGCTGAAAGCCAGTGCGGCCCTGGTGATTCTATTGGGGGTGATCGGCCTGCTGCTCGCGGGCGCGCCGACGGATTTTTATCGGGTCTATACGGACTCGGGCTATCGCCAGCCGAGCATTATTTACGGCACGGGCCCCGACGGCCGGCCGATGCCGATCGCCGAGCTGTACGGTAACGTTGCGCGGCGGGTGATCGAGCTGGAAGGCGAGGGCGAACGCGGCATGCAGTCGAAGGTCGTGCGCTGCTTTATCGCCACCGAAGACAATAAATTTCTCACGCATCCGGGCATCGACTTCGCGGGCATCTTACGCGCGGCCCTGGTCAACGTGCTGGCGGGGGGCGTCAAAGAGGGCGCTTCGACCATTACCCAGCAGGTGGCGCGTCTACGATTCTTGAACAACGAACGTTCGCTGGTGCGCAAGCTGCGCGAGGCCTTTCTATCCGTCCTGATTGAGATGCGCTACAGCAAGCGGGAGATCATGGAGATCTACCTGAATATGGTGCCCCTCGGACACGGCACGAACGGCATCGAAGCGGCGGCGCAATTCTATTTTAACAAATCCTTTTTGGACCTGGAGTGGGGCGAGGCGGCGGTCCTGTCTTCGCTGACGACGCGGCCGAATCAGCTGAGTCCCTTTAAGGATCCGGAGTCTTCGCGTCGCAAAGTCCGAATCACCTTTCAGAAGCTGATCGAGAACGGCGATTTGACCGTGGCTCAGGCCGAAACGGAATTCCAGAATCTCGAAAAGAACTACTATGCGCTTTTAGACCGCTCGCCGAACGACAGCGCCTTTCACCAGCGCCTGAATCTGCATCCCTACGCGACGGCCTACGTTATGAGCCAGCTGCCGCGCAAATTCAAACGCAATATCTACAGCGGCGGATACCGGATCTATACGACCATCGACCATCGCCACCAGTCCGCCGCCGAAGAGACGATGGTGCCCTATCTGCTGGCCCAGACCGAGCGCCGCCGCCGGGCGCCCTTCAAGCACTTCGACGCCTTCGATCGAGAATTCGGCGAGCTGCGAAACCTGAGCAATCTGCTGTTAGAGCAGCCTGAATTTCGGGTGAAAATCAGCCGGGAGGAGCGCAAGCTGATGCGGGCCTTCGTCACCGATTTCGCTCAGGAGCTGAACCTGCTGAACTATCTGGGCGGCGGCAAATCGGTCAACCAGGCCCTGGACTATCACGCTACCGAAGGCTTTCAAATCGTCGAAGAGAGCCAGCCGGTCGAAGGCGCGCTGATCAGTATGCGTCCCTATACCGGCGCGGTTACGGCGGTGATCGGCGGGGGTGGTTTTAAGTCTTCGAATCAGCAGCTGCGCTTTTTGACCGCGGCCCGCCAGCCCGGCAGCTCGTTTAAGCCGCTCGTCTATGCCGCCGGCATCGAGCACTCCGGCCGCAATCCTGACCTGTCGAAGAATAAGCGGCTGACCGCCTCGACTCTGATCGACGACAGCCCGGTTACTTTCGTCAGCAATGACCTTTCCGAATATTCTCCTCAGAATTACTCCGGCCAGTATGAAGGATTGATTCGCCTGCGCCGGGCCCTGACGCTTTCGAAGAACGCCGTCGCGGTGCGGGTGTACGAACGCATGGGGCCCGGAGCGATCAATCCGATCGTCGAAAAGTTTTTACAAATGGATTCCGGGAAGTCGCCGCGCAAGCTGCCGGCGGAAGCGGCCGTCGCCCTGGGCAGCTTCGCCGTGACTCCTTTTGAAATGGCCCGGGCCTATGCGGTCTTCGCATCGGACGGTCGCACAGTCGAGCCCCACGTGCTTTCGCACATCACCGACGCGAACGGCGAAATCTTATATGACGCGCGCGAAAAATATCAGCCGGGCGCCGGCGAACAGGTGATCAGTCCGGCGACGGCGGAGATCATGACATCTATATTAAGAGACGTGGTCGAGAAGGGCACCGGGCGCGCGGCGCGCATCGGCGGCTGGCCGACGGCCGGGAAAACCGGAACGACCAATCGCAATACGAACGCCTGGTTTGTGGGCTTTTCGCCGCGAATCGTAACAGCTGTGTATCTTGGTTTTGACCGCCCGATGTCCCTCGGTCGCGGGGCGACCGGCGGCGGACTGGCGGCTCCGGTTTGGGGGCGCTATATGCAGCGCGCGCATCGCGGTGAACCGGAGCAGCTGCCCGGCACTGACACTCCGGACCGTTTTAATTTCGCGGGCTCGAAGCTCGTGCGCGTCGAAATTTGCGAAGACACCGGGATGCTGCCAGGCGAAAATTGTCCGCAGCGCATGGTCGAAATGTTTTTGCCGGGCACCGCGCCCCGCGAAGTCGGCAGCGCAGTGCTCGGCCCCGCGAACGCGAGCGAAGATCCTCCGGTCATCCAGGCGCCGGAAGACGTGTTCAGCGACGAAGACCTTTAGCCGACGCGAAGATTTTTTTAGTTTCCGCCCACATAACGAGATTATGTTCCCTCTGCGACATCGTCCGGACGCCTGGCGCGCCGTCCGGCGAAGGAATCTTCGCCCCGTCCCGGTGAGTTTCGGTGAATTCGTTCACGTCGCACGAAACATTTTTTTAGTTGTAAAAATAGGGGGGCGCGGTGAAGATCATAAAACCTCAAATTTCTGTAGTGAAACGCGCGGGACATTGAGTCCAGAGCGGGACGCGAGCGGGAGAGTGAGGTGCGCCGGGATCCGTTTCGGCGAATTTGAGCGTTCGTGCCAGGATAGACGACGGACGAAATCTCGCGCAGGGCGAAATATCACGGCGAAAGTCATGAAAGGCGCTGCGAAGATCTCGCACGACGGCGAAGCAACGAATCAGCGAAATAGAATAGAGACTTAGAAAGAAACAATTTCAATTTAATCCGAACCGAAATCCAGCTCGGTCGAAATCATTAAATCAGGCAGTAACCCGGAGGCATCCTATGGCAGTGGGTCAATTCCCTAAGAGCCCAAATAAAATCGATCCCGTACTTCCCAGTGCGGTGGCATCTCGTACATCTCTCGTGTGGGAAGGTCGCGACAAACCCGCAGAGACGAAGAAGATTATCGACGAGACCGCCCGTTATATCTCCGAGTACACGCAAACCAAACTTCCGCCCGAAGTGCTCAAAGACGTCGACGTCATGGCGAGCATCGAGGACAAGATTTACAACTACGTCAACCAGGCGTATGTGAACATGTTCAATCGTTATTCGATTACGGTCGAAGACGAGATGGTCAAAAAGGTTCGCGACTTCGTCGATAAAGAAGAAGTCAAAAGCCTCGCGCGCTACACTCCGAAAGAAATCGTCGAACTACTCGATAAGATCGGCGGCTCCGATAAATTCAATACCGGGGAACTCGAAAAGTCCGTTGTAAACATGTATGGTCACCTGCAAGGCCATATTCAGCGGGGGATGAACGACCTCGAAAACGAGACCAACGCCATCCTGCGTCAGAAGACCGACATCGGCGCCTTCGTTCGCGGGGAAAACGCCTATTCAATCGTAAAGTGTGCGTTCAAAGACAACGCGCAAAAGCCGAAGACCGTTTCCGACATCAAGCTCTCCATCAACATGCTGGACTCCGAGCTGATTTCGCGGATCTTCCACTACCAGGTAACGGTTGAGCACCTGCTCAAAGAGCAGCTTTCTCAGCACATCACCGAATTGATCGACAGAGAGATCGAAAAACTCAAAGAAGAGATGATCGACTCCGGCCGGGCGGAACTCACCGACTCGGAAATCATGTTTGAGAAAATCAAGCTGGTCGATCGTTTCACCGACGACAATATCTCCGACCCGAACAGCCGTCGCTATACCATTATGGCGAAGAAATTCCTCGATAAAATCGAGGGTCTGCGGGCTGAAGTCGACCAGGAAGACTACGATCCGCTCAACATGCGTGAGCAGATCAAGAAGATCATCGACTCCGAGAACATTCGGAACCGCGGTTTCAACACCGCTGTCAATACCCTGACTTCCATTCTCGATACGTCGCGTCTGGGCTACCAGTTCTGCGATAACAACAAGAATGCTCGCGAGTGTAATGTTCGCGAATACGAAGATCTCGATCCGTTGCAATTGCCGGACGAACGCTACGCGATTCGCCTGGTCTACTTCGATCAGAACCAGATTCGCGAACTCAAGCGCGTTTACGACCACCGGATTGCGGCCTTTTTACGCGAAGTAGAAGCCGTCTGGGAAGTCGTGCACGAGCTGTACGAGCGCGACAAAAAGTCCTTCCTGGGGCTGCGCAAGAAACTGACCGACTTCGAAGATCTGACCGAGAAGCTTATGCCCCGTAACTGGGTCAAAGACCGCAAGGCGATCAACGATGACGAGGACGAGCTGCACTGGAACAAGCTGCAGTTCCGCGATCCGGCCAACACCTTCGTTGAGAAGAACAACCGGACCTACCAGGTCGAAATCAAGAATGTTGGCGACAAGCTGAACTATCTCCAGTCTAAACTGGAAGAAATGTTCGGCTACATCAATACCCGCGAACGCGTGGTCATCGATGAGCGCCTGAATATTCTCGAAAAAGAATTCAACAAATTCATCTACGAAATCAATCCGCACCAACTTCAGCCGGGTCTCTTGCTGGACGTGGACCTGACCACGACCAAGCGCAAGCAGTACATGATGAAGGCTATGGCCAACGTTCTGAACGAATTCCTGCACGGAATTTCACAGGGCTTCGCGGATGCGGCTTTCGCATCGTTCAAACGTCGTCGTTCCACCGTTCGTACGGATATCGATCAAGGCTTTGGCGAAGAGGAGCACAAAGAAACCGCTGCTTCTATCGCTTATAGCCAGCACGATACTCCTCCAGGAGGGGATGACGATGGAGGCGGAGCACCGCCGCCTCCAGGGAACAGCCCTCCGCCTCCGTCGCCGCCTCCGTCCGGTGGTGGACAGCCTCCCGCGGGAGGGGTGAAGGGTTCGGCTGATGTGACCCCTAAATCTTATGAGGATAAGCTCAAAGAAATGGGGTTAAAAGAACTCTGATGTAAATCAGGGCCTCCGAAACGCATCAAACCCGCGGTCGAGATAGCCGGCTGCGGGTTTTTTTCGTTGAGTACCCCGCGTGATGCCCTCTGATTGGCGTGTGACCGCGGGGTTCGCTTTCTTATGCGTCTTTCGCGCGTGGCGAACTCTCGAAGCGAGAGTCAAAGCGTTATAGCGACCGCGGCGGCGCAGTTTTATATCAGGAGAACTTAAATGAGTGTAGCGACGGGCAAAGAACTTGCGCATCTGGGAACGCGTTCCGGATTCAATCATACCCTGCGTCATATTGTAAACGTTACGAATTTAATCGAAGAAGCGTCGAAGGGCGCGAACCTGGCTGACCTGTTGAATCCCATGTTGGAGCAGGGCATTCTGCGCCGGAATCAACTGCCGCCGATCCTGGCGGTCATTCTGGTCGAAAAGCTGAACGTGCCCTACCGGGCCGTAAATCTGAAGAAGGGCGTTTCTGACTTCGGCAAGATCGTCGAAACTTTCGGCAAATGGACGGGAGTGAATCTCGTCGCGGCTTATTCTCATCCGAACCTGGACTTAAACCTGGTGAATCCGGCCAATCAGGAGCACTGGAATATTATTCATGAAGTAAAAGCGAACGAGCTGCTCGTCGTTTACGCGCAGGCGAACAACGCCAAACGCGAAACGGCGGAGAAGGCGCTCGACGCCTTTTTTACGATGCTCGACGGCGGCACGCCCGCCGAAGATCCGGACTTCATCAAAGCTGCGGCTCCCACACCGCCTCCGCCGCCGCCTCCGCCCGCCCGGGCCGCAGCGGCGCCGCCCCCGCCCCCGCCGCCCCGAGCGGCCGCTCCCCAGGCGGCCCCGGCACAGCAGCAGGCCGCGCCTCAGGCGGCTCCTCGTCCCGCGGCACGGCCTAAAGGCAAGCCGGGCGGCAAACGCAATATCACGCCGAAGTATTCGGTGCAGGTAACCAACGAGCTGTTTCACAACGGCAACGTCGAGGCCTGGAAGAACATCATCGAGTCGTACGAAGCGAAAACCAACAACGAGATCATTGTGTATCACGAAGGCGAATTGATTCAGGACCTGAACTCCCTGTTCAAGTGGGGCAAGGTCAAGCACGGCGGCCTGATCATGTTCCAGGTGATGGGCTACCAGATCAAAGGCGTGAGTCGTCTGCAAAAATATCTGCATGAAGGCGCTTCGTCCCGCTACGAAACCTTCATGAAGCACGATGTGAACAAAATTCTCAATCTATTCTAATACAGGCCGACGAGGCGATTTGACCATATATGTTTACGGAGTACTTTCAAAAACAGTCCCAGAGTCTGGAAAAGGCCCTCGCCAAAAAGCTCGGCAAGCGCGGCGTCAAGCTTCCGGAAAAAGAAAAAGATCTCAACATTTACCAGGAGTTCTACACCTTTCTAAAGGATCACGTGCCGGAAGATTATTCTCTGGCGACGGGCAAGGTTCGCAACAAGAAGCATTTGCTGAATCGAAACTGCGACCTGTTGATCTACAAAAAGTGGGTGCCGAAAGTTCTGGAGCTGACCGGCGGCTATATCCTCTCGGACGCGCTGTACGGTTTTCTATCGATCGAAGCGAATCTAACGGCGGCCGGCCTCGGAACCCACGCCAGTCTGACGCGGGCTCTAAAGTCCCTGTACGTCGGTGAAAAGCAGTTCGAGGAGCTGGAGCCGATCCCGATGTATTCGATGTTGTTCGCCTACGGCAGCGAGCACAGTTTGTTATTTCACAAGCAGTCTCTGATGGAAATCTCTCAGGAGAAAGAGATCCCGGTAAACCTGGAAGTCGACTTGATCTGTGTGATGGGGCAGGGCCTGATCATCAAGGATTGGGAGATCGCCGGCGGATACAAGGTCGTCGAAACCGGAGACGAAAGCCTGATGTGGTTTTACGTGCTCTTGATGGAGTATCTGGACCGCGACGGCCGCCTGAACTACAATCTCCGGGACTACATCAAGAACAATAAAGAATATAACGAGTATTGATCGCCACAGGGGCGATAACTACACGGAAGACTATTATGAACGAAAGCACGCAGCCTTATCGCCTGATTCGAATCTTTCCCGCGCTGGCCGCAATGGCGCTCGCCACGCTGGTCGCCTGCGGCGGCGGCACCCGCGACTATGTGCTGGTCATCGACACATCGGGATCGATGTCGGTCGGCAAACAAAAGACGATTCAAAAAGTCCGCACGAGCATGGAGTCCTTCATGCAGACCGTGAATCCCGGCGACACGGTCACTCTGCTGGGCTTCGACGAAAGCACGCGGAACATCGGCACCTTTAAGATCAATTCGGAAGCCGATCGCTCCGGGCCGGTCCAGGCCGTGCAGAACCTGGACGCCTGGGGTTCGCACACCTATATGAAATCGATGGTGGCTTCCGTGCGCGAAAAAGTGGGCGAGCTGGAAGGCAAAGGCCGCAACGTGATCGTTGTGATCATGTCCGACGGCAAAGACGATCCGCCGCCCTCGGCCGGCAAGAATCGCCTGCAGCTGTCGGAAATCGAAGCGCCCGCCGCCGATCGCGAAGTCAACGATACCTTTATCTATTATGTCAGTCTGGGAAAATTGAAAGATCCCAATCTGGAAGCCGAACTGAAAACTCTTTCGCCCTCAGTGAAAACCATCGAGCGCAAGAAAGATTCGGCGAAGGGCGAAAAATCCGACGGGAGCGGCGCGAAGGGCTCCGCAGCGGCTGTGGACGGATCCGCTTCCGGAAGCCAGGGCGGTGACGCCGCGGCAAACGCGAAGGGCGCTGAAGGCGCGTCCGGCGCCGGCGATGCCGGGACCGCGGGCGGCGAAGCAGGTGGCGATGAATCCCAGGCGGCGGCGGATGAAATCGGCCTGAGCGAAGTCGCTGAGGATATTGCGGACCGCTCCTGGTATGAAAAACTGAAGTCGATCGGTAAGATCGCGGCGCCGATTATTTTCGGGATTCTGCTGCTGGTCTGGTTGTATCGCAAGTGGAAGAATCGCCACAAAGTATCCGGCATGATTCAATACTACGAAGCCGACGTCGGCTCTCCGATCAAAAACGATTTCTCATTAAATAAAACCGGCAAGAGCGCAATCGAAGTGGGCTCGAAAGTCGGCGCGGATTTGAAAGTCCGTCAGAGCGGGCTGCCCCGCAACGTCACCCTGAAGGCGTACAGCAAGGGCGGCGAAGATTTCCTCAAGCCGGGTTCTAAAGACGACGCCTTCTTTAAGTTCATGACCCGGCAGCAGGACGATTTAATTTCAAAAGGCGATAAGTTCCGTTTGGGCAATTATGTCTTTGAGTATGGCGATGGCGAAAAATAACAGCGAACAGAAAATCAGCGAAATGCGCGGCAACGACCGCGTCTTCCAGCTGGATCGCGACACCTTCGCGGTCTATACCGGCCTGCACCCGGAAGATTTACGTCCCTTTATTCGAGTCGGCGCGGGTAAAACGATTCCCACGGGTCTCCTGCGGCATTTCGAAAACGTGCTCTTAACCGAGGACGATCCGCTGAACGTCGGCCTGGAAATGGCCTGGCTGCACGCCACTCTGAACGAGGGCGAAGAAACGATTCGTTACGTCGGCAGTAAAGATCGCGTCGCGCAAATCTACGGCTTTACCGGGATGCGCGAGCTGGAAGAGGGCGAACGCCCGGTAGAAATTCTACCGTACAAAATGGCGCGGGGGGAAGAAACCCGCCGCGATCGCAGCACGATCACCTTTTTCGAAACCGGCAACGCGGTCGTCCAGGTCGGCAGCAGCAAGACCTACGATCATATGGCCCAGCAGCGCGGCCGGATCAGTATTGATCGCGAATACGATCTTTTGAGCAAGAGCCTTCGTCGTCGCGAACGCAAGTGTGAAGAAGGCCGGAGCTTTATGTATCTCGGAGCGGGGAAGCAGTCGAGTCCGAACCGTCCGCCGATCTTCTGGAATTTCGACGGCCGGGGTCTATTCCTGAATCCCTGCGTCGACCCGCACTACGCTCTATTCGAACACGGCATTGATCCGGACCATGTAGACATGGCGGTGAGCTACAGCCCGTTTTCGGCCGGCTTCGGCGAAGTGCTGCGCCGCAAGAACGCGGAGCAGCGCACGGTCGGCGTCTACCAGGCCGACGAAGAGCGCAGCAATCTACTCAAGAAAATATATAACGAAGCGAAACTGCAAAATTTCGGCGACTCCAGTTCGCTGCCGATGGCGAAAGACACGAGCTTCTTTTTGTCGAAGGGCGGCTCTCACGGCCTCTTCGGCTATCGCATCGCCCCCCAGGCCGACCGCATGGTGCAGATCATGTTTCCCCTGGGTGGCGGAAAATTCAGCCGAACTTTCGATTTTCTAAAAGCGCCTCACGATCTGGAAATCCAGGTGGTCAACGACGCCGACGATCTGGACGCGGGGCAGGGGCGCATCACTTTGCAATCGCCCGGGAAAATCCAGGCGAGTCGCTACGAAAAAGCGCGACTCGCGCCGGGCCTGACGCCCCTGGTCGCCGGCAGCGAATATCGCCTGAGCCAGTCAGACGACCCGGCCGCTCTGGTGGAAAGCGTGGTCGCGGTCTTCGAAAATACGCCGCTGCACGACATGATTCGCGACGTGATCTTTTTGCACATGGGCCTCGATTTTACCGAGGGCAATTTGAATCGGGTGCTGGATGATTTTCGTCGCCGGCCTTTGCCGAAAGACGACATCGTCGAGTTCTATAATTTAGGACAGCTGCTGCTGTTCTTGCAGACTCTGCCGGCCTATCGGGATTCCTATTCACCCCAGCAGCGCAAACAACTGGAACGTTTGCAGTCGCGTTACAACCCGAAACGATTTCGCTACTCCGACTGGCTGGAGCTTTCCGGTTCCGGAGTGGAATTCCAGCTGATGTTTTCGCCGCGGCGTGCGTTTCAATTCGTCAAACGGATTCAGAGCGCGCCGGCTCAGCTGCGGGTTCCGCCGCCGTTTGAAATTCTCGAAGAGAATCCGAAAGCGTACGCCAAACGCCTGCGGGAATGGAATCGCGCCGCCGACAAGGCCGGCGACACGGGCGGCTTTCGCACTTCGATTGAAACTCTGGAACGCCTCTACGAAGAAAAGCTGCGTCTGATCGGCGAACGCAAACGTTTTCATGCGCTGCTCGATACACTGGGCATCACTTCTCTGAGCGCGGCCGCGGCTGACATGGTGGACGTCGAAGGCGGGCGCTGGAGCAAACGTCGCAGCTGGCAGCCGAAGCCGCCTGCGGCCCCCGGGGCGGCCAACGCTTCCGCACGCGATTCAGGTTTTTCTGGATTCTCTGGATTTTCCGGTATGGGCGCGGCGGGGCGTGCGGCTGTGCTGGTGATCGGCGCGGCCGCCTTGATCGGTCTGGGCGTGCTGCTCTTTTCAAGTGTGCGGGCGAGTTCGGCCTTCAGCGGCGGTTCGATTTCCGCGCGCGGCGACAGCGCCGCCGAAACGCGGGCCGTGGAGCTGAGCGGTCCCGGAGCTCTTCAGTCAGACGAGCAGGTGCCGGGCGAAGACGCCGTCGAAGCGGGCAACGAAGAGATTCTCGCCTACGCGAATCTCCTGGCGAATCGCAATAATTTCGCGCAGCTGAACGGCGCCCGTGGGGAGAATCTGCGCGACCCGGATCTGGTTTTTCCAAACGATGTGCTGCAACTGCCCGACGGCCGCCGCGCGGAAGTGGAGCCGGGGCAGTACATCTGGGAAATCGCTCAGAAGCACTATCGCAAGGACCGCGCGCGCTTTATGATTCTGGAGCGCCAGATTTCGACTTTGCTGAAAGAGAACGACGGCGACGCCAGCGCGGAGACCGTGCAGGAAATTGAAAAACGCCAGGCCCTGATGAAACGCCTGGCGGCCACGAAAGAACTCAAAGAGATGCTCGCTGCGACGAATCGCGAGATAAAAACCCGCTTGAAATAAGCGGCGGCCGCCTGCCGCTCGGCAGCGAAGCGAGGGATCTTACTGGCCGCTGCGAATCATCGCCAGCACGTCGGTGATGAAGGTCTGATGGCTCTGGAGAATCGTGGCGAGATCTTCGTTGCGTCCTTCCTGGAGCATGATTCGCACCAGCTCGCCCATATGCTGGCGCACCTGCGCGTCGTGATAGCCGGGTCCGCCGCCCTGGCCGCCGCCGGGAATCGGGGCCGCCTGCGTCTGCGGCTGGCTTGCGGGATGCTGCTCCGGCCGCGTCGATACCGACTCAAGAATCTGGCCGATGCGCTCGGCTCTGGCTGTTCGGGGCTTCGCCCGGGGGATGCCTGATTTTTGATCGGGGTTTTTACCTGCGTTTAAGTCCATTTCTTCGTCCAGAATACTGCTGCGGGCGGGGGGAGTGCGAATAAAATTCTGAAGACTGTCCGCCGTGAAATTGTCGAGTTTGTCGGTCATCAGTACTAATTACGTCCCCCGGGACCGTGGATTTAAAGAGGAAATCGAAAGATTTCGCGTTTTTTTAAGGTCCAGCTTCGCCGGACCCTGCGGCCCCTTTGGAAAAACCCTTGCAGCCGGCCGGGTGTCCGGTTTCCCTGAAAAACGATGCCGGATCGCGACAATTCTGAAATTGCCAGGCTGCAGGCGGAGAATGACCGGCTCTACAACGTGCTGGAAGTCGGGGCTCTGCTTTCTTCCAGCCTCGATCTGGACGTGGTCCTCGATTCCCTGATGGCCAAGGCCCGGGAGCTCTGCGACGCCGAGGCCTCCAGCCTGATGCTGGTGGACGAAGAAAAAGAAGAGCTGTACTTTCATACGATCAAGGGCGAAAAGAGCGAAGCCATTCGCGGCATTCGCCTGAAGCTCGGGGAAGGCATCTCGGGCTGGGTCGCTCAGGAAGGCAAACCGGTGCTCGTGGCCGACGCCTCGTCCGACCCGCGCTTTTCACGCAAGGCTGACGATTCCAGCAGCTTCCACACGCGCACCATGATGTGCGTTCCGCTGAAGGCCCGCCGGCGAGTGATCGGCACGGTCCAGGTCCTGAATAAAAACGGCGACCGCCTCTTCGACGAAGACGATCTGCGGATTTTCCAGTCGATGGGCAACCAGGCCGCGGTCGCGATCGAAAACGCGCGGCTGCACACGATGGCGACCGTGGACGGCACGACCGGCCTGTACAT
The DNA here is from genome assembly GCA_024742665.1 of bacterium. GTDB lineage: Bacteria > Spirochaetota > Leptospiria > Leptospirales > Leptonemataceae > JANSYA01. The sequence goes on along the minus strand of JANSYA010000004.1, from coordinate 92,686 downwards.
CAAAAGCTATTTCAAGGCGCGCATGCAGGAAGAGTTTCGTCGTGCGAAATCCAAAGGGCATCCGGTTTCGATGCTTATGTCGGATATCGATTTGTTTCGCAACGTGAACAACAAGTACGGACACCAGGGTGGCGACCAGGCGTTGGTTGAGCTGGCGGGTGTGATCAAAGAGACCGTGCACAAGCTGGGCAGCGACGATATCGCCGGCCGCTACGGCGGCGAAGAGTTCTGCGTGCTGTTGCCGGAATCCGGACCGGAGCGCGGTCTGGAAGTCAGCGAACTGATTCGCAAGAACATCGAAAAGCATCCGATTCCGGTCGGCGACAATGAGTTTACGAATATTACAATCTCGATCGGCGTGTCCAGTTATCCACTGCACGAAGAACACATTCACGAAGTGGACGATTTCGTGAAACTCGCCGACGAGGCGCTTTATTTGTGCAAAGATCGCGGCCGCAACTGCTGCTCCCTGTATGAGCCGGGCGCCTCGCCCACCGCGAAATAATCCGCGGCCCGATCGCGCGCCGAATTCTCGCTGATTGCGTCTCTTCCGGATCCCGCGTTCTGACGGGATCATCACAATTAATCGTTTACAATAATCAAGCATTCCCGAAACTTTCGAATTCAGGAGCGAGTCGTCGATATGTCACAAATCCATACATTCAGTCAGGCCGGTTGTACCGCGGATCAGGACGTTCATGAGCGGTCCGGCAAGCGGGGCCAGCGCGCTTTAGAACTGGCCGAGCTCAAGATGCCGGTCGTGCCGGGTTTCATTTTCGATTCAACCGCCGTCGCAAAGATTCAGGACATCGACGTGAAAGCCGAATCCGCTCCGGGTCTGGCGATCATCGAAGAAGGCATCGGCCGCAAGTACGCCGACGCCGAGAATCCGCTGCTGGTGAAGATCGTGTGCAGTTCGAACCTGGTCCTGCCGATCTATCCGACCGTTTTTAACCTGGGCCTTTCGCCCCAGACCATACCGGGCTTCGCCAAAATGATCGGCGAAGAAAACGCCTGGTTCGAGTACTGCTATCTGCTGCGAACGGCGGGAGTAAAACTCTACGATATCGAAGGTTCGCAGTTCGACGCCATTGAACAGAAATTCGATCGCTCAAGCGCCGAGAGCATGAAGGCCTGCGCCGAAGAGATGAAGAATCTGGTCGGCGCCGAACGCATTCCCGACGATCCAATGGCGCAGCTGGAAGTGATCATTAAGGCCGCGGCCAAACGTTATTACGATCCGGACCTGGACGTTGAAGACAATCTGTCGATAATGGTTCAGGGCATGGTCTTCGGTAATTTGAACGACGAAGACATGGTCGGCATGATGTATACGCGCAATATCATCAGCGGAGAAAATCAGCTGCAGGGCAGCTATCTCAAGAAAGCCTACACCCTCGATAAAAAAGGCGAAGACATTCAGACTCTCGACGCCGCGCATCTTGAAGATCTAAAAAAGATCGGTCGGGGCCTCGAAGAAAAATTTCATGAACTACGCGAAGTGAAGTTCATCGTCGAGCGCGGCAAGATCTGGCTGATCAATCAGACCTCTGAAGATCGCAAGTCGACCCAGGCGCATATTCGCACGCTACTCGATTTAATGAAAGACGGCGCGGTCGAAGATACCTGGGTGGTCGAACAGATCCCGCCGGGTCAACTGGCGACGCTCCTGCACCCGATCGTGGATCCCGCTTCCGTGACCGATATCACTTCGGTCGAAGGGGGCCTGGCGGGCAGCCCGGGCGCGGCGGTCGGTCGCGTTTTCTTTTCAGCCGACAAGCTCATGGAAGCGCATCGCGAAGCGCTGCAGAAGGGCGAAGACACCCGCCTGATTCTGGTCGTGCATTCCAGCTTCGCGGAAGACGTGAAAGCCATCGAAGTCGGACAGGGTGTGATCGCTGTTGAAGGCGGATACTCCAGTCACGCGCCGGTCGTCGCGCGCTCGATGGGCAAGGTCGCCCTGGTGAATGAACACATTCGAATTAGCGGTGATCAGTTCGAATTAAACGGCGTGACCGTCAAACAAGGCGACTATGTTACGATGGACGTGCCGGTATACAAGCCGCCGACGATTCTGTTGGGCAAAGCCGAGCTGATCAACCCGGATATTCAGACCAACGGTCTGGTCGATTTTATCGATGTCATCAAGAAGCATATCTCCGACGATTTCGTCGTGCGGGCGAACGCGGATCTGGGCCGCGACGCGAAGACCGCGAAGATCATGGGCGCCTACGGCATCGGCCTGTGTCGCACCGAACATATGTTCTTCGCCGAAGATCGTATCAATCGTTTTCGCGAAATGGTCCTGGCCAGCGATACGGAAGAACGCATCAAAGCTCTGAATGATTTGCAGCCTCTGCAGCGCCAGGACTTCTACGAATTATTCAAAACGATGGCCCCGTATCCGGTGACCATTCGTTTGCTCGACGCGCCGCTGCATGAATTCCTGCCGCGCACGCCGGACGTCCTGTCCGACTATATGGAGTATCTGCGGGCCAAAGGGACCACTCCCGATCAGCCAGGCATCGAAGCGCAGATCGAACGCCTGCACGAATTCAATCCGATGCTCGGTCACCGCGGCTGTCGCGTGGCGATCACCTATCCCGAAATCTATGAAATGCAGGTGCGGGGCATTCTCGAAGCGGCCTGCCAGCTCAAGAAAGAAGGCGTTGAAGTCGTGCCGGAAATCATGATTCCCCTGATCATGAATCCCTCCGAACTGAGCATGATTCGCAATGGCAAACGCATTGAAGGCAAGCACATCAAAGGCGTAACGAACGTGGCCGACGAGGTCTTCGCGGATCAGGGCGTGGAAGTCGATTTTAAGATCGGCACGATGGTCGAGCTGCCGGCGGCGGCGCTGCTCTCGGACGAACTGGCGCGGTACGCGGAATTCTTCAGCTACGGCACGAACGATCTGACTCAGACTACCAACGGCCTGAGTCGCGACGATTCGAACTCCTTTTTCCCGGCCTACACCGAGTACGATCTTTTGCCGGCGAATCCCTTTCAGGTTCTGGGCGCTCCTGTCAAAGAACTGATCAAAATCAGTTCCGAACGCGGGCGGCTCACGCGACCGAATATCAAGCTGGGTCTCTGCGGCGAGCACGGCGCGGATCCGACGAACATTGAATTCTGTCGTAAGGCCGGTCTGCAGTACGTTTCGTGCTCTTCGTATAGCGTGCCTATTGCATTGCTGGCCGTCGCGCAGCTGAATCTCAAAGAGAAAGCGGAGAATTCCTGAGAATTCCTGAGAAGGCCTGCTTGCCTGCCGGTCGTCTGCGTCGCGTTGGAAACGGGGCTCAGCCTGCTCGTATGAATCGCGCTGCAAACCGTATAGATCCTTCGCAGCGTCTGCGATCGGCGTGCGCCGGCGCGCTGCTGTTGGCGTTCATCGCCACGCCGGCCGTCCTGAATGCGCAGGAGGCTTCGGCAACTGTGCCTGGATTCGCCGTTTCGGAAGATCATTCCGCGGGCCTTGAGCTGGGCGGTTTTACGAGCCTGAACGATCCCGATCCTCCAGGCTTCGGCGCGGGGCGCTTTCTAATCGAACTGCGCGGCGCGGTCGGTTTGAGTTTCGGGGGCGAAATTTATCAGAACTTTCGCGATCAAAACCGGACCTTTCCAATCGGTCCGGCGACGCTGCTGTCCGGAAACGCATCGGCGATCGCGCTCAGCTTTCTTTCCCGACAGTCTGCGCCGGAAGCGAAGCTGAAATCGATCGGCGGAAGTCTGGCCGTGGAGTATGCGATCTGGGATTGGTTCGGGATCGGTCTGGATCTGGGGCAGACCAGTTTGGACGTAGAAGACGCGCGCGTGATTTCCGCGGGCACCGAGCTCAGCCTGGCCTCAATTGCGCGTCTGACCGGCGGTTCGGCTTCACTGAACGGCGAGTTGGTCTATCCTTTCCTGGTTCAAAGCTTTCGAGATTACGATCGCATCAGTCGCGCGGATCTAACTGTGGGACTGCATCCGTTCGGCGGCGACGGCATAATCGATCCGTACTTAAAATTGATCGGTGGATACGGACGAACAAAAGCGGATGGCTTCCAGGTTCTGCGCTACGGCGGCGCTCTCGGCGTGCGTTTTTTCGTAACGGACATCATCTACGTCGTTAGCGAAGTAGCCGGGATCAATAATGAGATCTCGGGTGAGATTAACAGCTCCGTCGGCTTCTTCGAAAGCTCAAGCGAATTCGAAGGCAATCTGCGCGAAGTCAACGGACTGCTCGGCGTTGGTCTGGCGTTTTAGCGAGGCGATATTTTCGCCACGGATTCCACGGACTTATTTGAGGAAGGCCATTCATCGTTTGCCGGGGAGGGGCCGGCCACTGGCCGGACATCTTATAAGTATAAAAAAAGGCCGGCTCTCAGCCGGACTTCAATATCCAGAATAAAAAAAGGCCGGCGCAGGGAGGACCTGACGCCGGCTTTGTTGTACCGATTCTGCTCTTTGCTTACGCTGTAACTTAACGGAGAAGCTGCAGGACAGTTTGGGTTTTCATGTTGGACTGAGCGACCATCGCCGTCGCCGCCTGAACCAGAATCTGGTAGCGGGTAAAGCTGGTCATTTGCTCGGCCATGTCGGTGTCGCGAATGCGTGATTCAGCGGCCTGGATGTTTTCGTAGGCGTTAAACAGACCCTTCGCGGCGTGTTCCAGTCGGTTCTGGTAAGCGCCGAGGTCCGCGCGCTGCTTCGATACGCGGCGCAGGGCGTCGTCCGCCAGGCCGATTACGGAGTTCGCTTTGTCCGGGGTGCTGATAGAAATAAAGGTCAATACGGTCGGGTTGCGCAGGCCGAGGGCCGCGGTCGTCATCGTATTTACGTATACGCGTTCGCGCTGGTGCATATTCGCGCCAATGTGAAACCACATCGAAGCGGTGGGGTTGAGTCGCGAAAAGCCGCCGGTCAACATTTTCATTTTGTTGAATTCGGCCTGCGAAGCGATGCGATCGATTTCGTCGATCAGCTGCGAAATTTCGACCTGGATTTGCTGGCGGTCTTCGGCGGTGTAGATACCGTTCGCCGATTGTACCGCGAGAACGCGAATGCGCTGCAGCATGTTTTGCGTTTCACTCAGATAACCTTCCGTCGTCTGGATGAAAGAGATACCGTCTTCGGCGTTTCTTTCGGCCTGACGCAGACCGTGTACCTGGGTGCGCATCTTTTCAGATACGGCGAGACCGGCGGCGTCGTCGCCGGCGCGGTTGATGCGCATGCCGCTGGATAGCTTTTCGATATCCCGCATCATTTCGTAATCATTCCATTTCAACTGGCGATGGGAATGAATCGCGCTGATGTTGTGATTGATAATCATTGCTGGTCCTCCCGTGACCTAAAGCGTAACATTGAACGCAGAATCCGTTCATATAGAACATCGGTGCTTTGAAAAAACCAGCGGCGAAATTTTTTTACGCACAGGGCTAATTATTTCTATCGCGATCAGCGGTGCGATGGCCCCGTCAGCCTTCGAAAAGATCTTGACCGCCTTTCGAATGGGGTCTGTTTCTAATATATGTCAGGCGCGCCCACGAATACGAAGACTGAAAGCTTAGAAGGGCGGGTGATCATCATCACGGGCGCCAGTCGCGGCATCGGCTATCATAGCGCCCTGGCCCTGGCGGAGCAGGGCGCGAAGATCGTCGTGGCGGCGAAGAGCACCGTTGAAAATCCGAAACTGCCCGGCACGGTCCAGCAGACGGTCGCGGATATCGAAGCGGCCGGCGGCGAAGCCCTGGGGCTGCCCTGCGACGTGCGCGAAGAGGCGGAATTGGAAGATCTGGTGCAGCGGACTCTGGCGCGCTTCGAACGCATCGACGGACTGATCAACAACGCGGGAGCGATCTGGGTGCAGCCGATCGAGGCGACGCCCGCGAAACGCCTGGATCTGGTGCACGACGTGAACTACCGGGCTCCTTATTTGCTTTCCAGGCTGGTGTTGCCCCATATGCGTCGCGGAGGGTGGGGGCATATCATCAATATGAGTCCGCCAATCGATACCGGCGCGATCGGCGGCAAGATCGCCTATATGAATTCCAAATTCAATATGACCGGGCTGAGCTACGGCCTGGCCGCCGAACTAAAAAAGGAGCAGGCGAATGTCGGGGTGAACAGCCTGTGGCCGAAGACGCTGATCGAATCCCTGGCTACGATCAACTGGAGCATGGGGGCGCCGAAGGACTGGCGTAAGGCGTCGATCATGGCCGATGCGGTCACGGCGATCTTTCAGCAGCCTCCGGCTGAATATACGGGGCAGGCGCTGATTGACGAAGGCGTGCTGCGCGAAACGCGCGGCATAACGGACTTCTCTCTATATAATGTCGTTCCTGACGGCCAGCCGGTCGAGCTGACCTGGGCCACCTTCGATGCGATCATCGAACAGATGCAGCGCCCGAAATAAGTCGATCGTTAAGCCCGTGATAAGTCGAGCTATACGCCCGTCAGACAATTCCGCTAAAAACTTCCCCGCTGGCCGTCCGGATGTTCCGAAAATCTGGATGGAATGCCAGTTCAAGCCCGTAAAACCAATTCAGATAAATCTAACGCGCAGGCGAAGCGCCCCCTGCGAATCGTCCCCGACGCGGCGAAGAGCGCCGAAAGCTCGAAGTCCCGAGCGGCCGACAAAAAGAAGAATCGCGCCGGACGGGTCAGCGTGCCCGGTTTTTCGATGCCGTTTTACGTCGGCGAGCTGTGGACCGCTCGCCAGCGCCAGATGCACCCGCTGCATTATACCGTTAGCTATCGCGCGTCTTTTAAGCCGGAGCTGCCGGATTTCTTTATTCGGCGCTTTTTACTCGACCGGCGAATCACAGAGGGCGTAGTGCTGGATCCTTTCGGCGGGCGGGGCACCACCGTGCTCCAGGCGAATTTGCTGGGCTTCCGCGGAATCCATAACGATCTGAATCCGGTCTCGATCTTTTTGTCCAGCGCCCGTCAACAGATCCCGCCCCTGGCGGAACTCATCGAACGCACGGAAGCTCTGGATCTCGGCGCCCGGCGCTTTCGCCTGAACGCGATCGAAAAGAAGCGGCTGCTGCCTTTTTTCCATCCGGAAACCCTGAACGAAATCCTGAATTTACGCGAACAGCTGTTGCAAACGATCCAGGCCGGGCCCGCTGCCGGCGTCGATCCGGCTCTGCAGTACATCGGCCTGACCGCGCTTTCGCGCCTGCACGGCCATAGCGACGGCTTCTTTTCGGTCTATAGCTTTCCGCAGATTTCGATTATGCCGGAAGCCCAGGCGCGCAATAATCTGCGTCGCAATCAAACGCCGGAGTACCGCGGCGTTAAAGCGCGCATTATTAAGAAGATGAAGGCCGACCTGGGATCCGCGGAGCTTGCACCTGAATTTCTGGCGGCCGCCGCGAAGAATCGTTATACGATGAGCGACGCGCGCAAGCTGAAAGGGCTGCGCGCGAATACGGTGGATTTAGTCGTGACCTCGCCGCCTTTTTTGGATAAAGTCAACTACGTGGCCGACAACTGGATGCGCTCCTGGTTTTTGGGTTATGACGCCGAACCGGAGCTGACCATGACCCCCGACGTGGGGGAGTGGGTCGAGTTTATGGCCGGTGTGATGCGCGACCTCGGCCGGGTGCTGAAGCCCGGAGCGCGGGCGGTGATTGAGGTCGGCGAAGTGGCAGTTGGACAAAAAGGCGCCAACCTGAACTTAGAGGAGCTGCTGATCAAGCAGCTGCCGATGACTCTGCGTGGGGGCGGGGGACGACTCGTGGCCGAAGAGGTTTTCATTAACAGCCAGGAGTTTACCAAACTCGCCAACTGCTGGGACGTCAAAAACAACGCCAAGGGCACCAATACCAACCGCTGTTTGGTGGTCCGCAAGCTCGTATAGGCCCGCCCGGAGGCGCCCGGGCGCCTCACTATTTCACATAGATTCCGCGGCGAAACCCCCGGAAAGCCTCATTAATTTCCCGAAACTGCCGATCCTTAGTATGAGCCGGTGGACCCGGTTTTTGCAATCGAGGAAAAACATCTATGTTACGATCTCTATGGACCGGCGCGAGTGGAATGGTCGCGCAGCAGTTTAATATCGATACGATTTCGAATAACCTGGCGAACGTAAATACCTACGGGTTCAAAAAAAATCGCGCCGATTTCGAAGATCTGATCTATCAGCACCAGGTCCTGGCAGGCACGCCGGCGACGGCGGTCAGCGAAATCCCGACCGGGGTCTACGTCGGCCACGGTGTGAAGGTCGCCGCCACCCAGAAGCTGTTTGAAATGGGCAGCCTGCAGGCGACCGGCAATAAATTCGACATGGCCATCACTTCGGAAGTGGGTTTCTTCAAGATCCTCATGCCGGACGGCACCTTTGGATATTCCCGCGACGGCAGCTTCAAAATCGACAGCCGCCGCCAGGTCGTAACGAGCCAGGGTTATTTGCTGGAACCGCCGATTACGCTGCCTCCGGGCGCGATCAACAACAGCCTGCAGATCAATGAAAACGGCGAAGTTACGGTAAAGATCGGCGACGACATCCGTCCCACGCGAATCGGTCAGATCGATCTGTATCGTTTCGTGAATCCGGCCGGACTGAAAGCCATCGGTAAGAATCTATTCAAAGAAACTGTGGCGAGCGGTCCCGAAATCCAGGGCACTCCCGGTTTCGAAGGCATGGGCGCGATCCTGCAGGGTTTTCTCGAAACCAGTAACGTCAAGCTGGTCGAAGAAATGGTCAACATGATCGTCGCTCAGCGAGCCTACGAATCGAATTCGAAAGCGGTCACGACCAGCGATTCGATGCTCGGCACGGCGATTGGCATGAAGCGATAAGCGAAATTATTTGAGAGCGGTAAGCGAAATTATTTCGAAGCGATAAGCGCAGTTATTTTGAAAGCGGTAGGGTGAAGCGTGAAGGCCAGGCATTTTTCCAGTTGGACCCCACCGGGAGTCCGTCACAGTCGGGGCGTTTCGCCGATCCGGCATGTATCTTATGATACTCTGACCCTGCCCGGGGTGGAAGGGATGGCCAGGCGCGATCGTTCGCCGCGCTGGCTGGTGCTTGCGATCAGCATGCTGGTATTCATACCCGGCACGCAGCTCTTCGCTTACAGCCTCTATCTACAGGATAAAGTTTCGGTCGCAGCCGGCCCCGTGCGCCTGGGTGATATCGCCCGGGTCGACGGTGAGCAGGAAGCCGGACGAATTTCCGGCAAACTGCTTTTCCAGGATTTGCGCGCCCCGCGCTATATCGGAGCCGCGCAGCTCAAGCAGAGTCTCGGGGCGAAGGGCCCGGAAAATCTGGAGCGAGTCTACGGCTCGGGCACCTGGATCATTCCGCTGGGTCGTGAGCTGAACGCTGCGGATCTGGAAGCGCTGCTGAAAAAACAAATCGCGGCATTGCCGGGGGGAGCGGAGCTCTATGACAGCGCCGCCCTGCGTCTGGCGCAAAATTCTCGCATTCAGGTGCCGGCTGCCGGCGTGCGTTTGGTCTTTCGTCTGCCGGCGCGAGCCTCGTCTCTGACTCCAGGCAAACGCATTATTCCCCTGGATATTCTGCCGATTCAGAGCGCCAGTCGCGGAAATACAGTCTTTGCCCGTCATCAAATTCAAATCGCTATTTTTAAGAAGCAGCCGGTCGCGGTCGCGACCAGAGATCTGCCGGTCGGCCATCGCCTGACACCCGGAGACTTTCGCATGGAAGTGCGCGAACTCGACAATGACGAGATTCGCTACGCCACTGGAGAGCTGTTGAACCGGCGCGTCATGTCGGCGACGAAGAGCGGCGCCGAGTTTACCACTTCGAACGTGCAGGTCATGCCCGCCGTACGTCGCGGACAGAGCCTGAGCCTGGTCTATCAGCGGCCGGGCCTGGTCTTTCGCGTTCGTTCCGTCGCGCTGCAGGCCGGCGAAATCGGGCAGGTGATTCCGGTGCGGGTTCTGTATCCGGCTGCGAATAAAAGTCGATCGGTTCGGAGACTCAGCGCCCGGATCGTAAACGAGACGACGGCCGTTTTTGAAGCTGCGCTCGCGGAAGACAGCGAGTCGGGCGACGAATCGTCCGGGGAAGCCAGAACAAATGTATCGATTAAATAGTTTAAGCCCATTCACTCACCGGACTGTCTGCTTCGGCCTGGCCGGGCTGTTCGCGGCCCTTTTTATGAGCGCCGCCGGTCTTTTCGGCCAGAATCTGTGGCGCGATCACAATCCGTACGGAGCGCACCAAAACCTGCGCCAGGGTACGATCCTGAAGCTGGAAGTCGACGAACCCGTGCAGATTCGCTACGAATACGAGAATCTGACCGACGAAGACGTGGTGATCAAAATCGTACCGGATCAGGGCATTACCGAACTGCCGCCGGCGGACAGCACCAAGAGCATTACAACCAAGAAGAACAGCGACCTGGAATCTTTCAGTCGCCTCAAATTTCGTATGGCGGTTACAGTCCAGGCCGACGTGCAAAACGACGTCGTAACATTCTCCGGTACAAAGCTAATCGCCCAGGAAGACGGGCGGACCCGTCAGCTGATTCGCATCAGCGGTCGGGTGCATACCGGCGATATTAAGGCGGGCCGGCGCGTGCATTCGAACGATATCGCCGACTTCCAGGTGCTGATCAACGGCGGCCCGATTCCGCAAACGAAAGACCTGCCGCTCAAGACCATACCGGGGGAAGAACCCGGCGATCCGGCCGAACCTTCGGCCGAGCTCAGCGATCGCGAGCGCGAACAACTCTTGTTAGAGTATTTGAATCGGATCCTGGGCGAAAGCGGAGACACGCCATGATATCATTGCATAAACTCAAATTCGCCGCGGTAGTATTGCTGGTCCTGTCGGCCGGCTTCGATGCAAGCCTTGCCCAGGGCGCGGCCGAAGGCGACAATCAGGCGGATCAGACCGCCGCCGGAAAAAAAGCGGGCGTGCGCCTGAAAGATCTCGCGCGGATCACCGGAATTCGCACCAACCAGCTGCTGGGCTACGGCCTGGTGGTCGGTTTGCCCGGCACCGGGGATTCCCGTTCACATCTGGCCTCGGAGTCGATCGGCAATCTGCTGGGCGGCCTGGGTCAGAATCTGGACAAGGCCGGTCTGAACGCGCGTAATATCGCCGCGGTAATTGTTACGGCGGAAGTTCCGCCTTTCGCGGGCCGGGGTGACCGTGTGAACGCGACGGTATCTTCGATTGGCGACGCTCGTTCGCTTGAGGGCGGAGTGTTGATTCAGACCCCGCTGTACGCGGGCAATAAAACGATCTATGCGGTCGCCCAGGGTGTGGTTACGACTGGCGGCAAAAATCAGGAACGGGGCTTCAGTCGCACCGGCGACACGGTCGGTCTGGTACTGAACGGCGCCGCGATTGAACGAGACGTGCCGGCGCGAATCCTCGAACCCGAAGAACAGCCCGACCCCGCGACCACGCCGCGTCCGGAGCCGCCGCGTCGCGTGCGAGTTTCTCTGAATCATTTTGATTTCTCCACGCTCAACGCCGTCAGCAAGCGGCTCGCCGAAACCTTTACCGATGCGAAGGTCGCCATTGAAGGCGGATCCATCGTCGTGACCATTCCCGAAGGGCAGGGCGCGGTCGACTATATCGCGCGCATGGAACAGATCCGGATCGTGCCGGACTATCGCGCCCGGGTCGTGATCAACGAGCGCACCGGCACCATCGTCATGGGCGGAGAGGTGCGGGTCGATCCCGTGGCGATTTCGCGGGGCGGAATGGAGCTGATCGTCACCGGGGACGCTCTGGACGCGCGCCAGGGCATTCATGTGCAGAGCACGCTCAAGCAGCTTGAGGAGCGGAAGCCCGTTACGAAAGAATTCAAAGGCTCGGACGTCGGCGAAATCGTGCAGGGATTAAACGATATGGGCGCCAATGTCCAGGACGTGATCGCAATCCTTGAAGCGCTACGAGATTCGGGCGCTCTACACGCGGAACTGATCGTAAACTGATCCCGGGCCGGCCAGGAATCCGCTGATCTTTTTCTCAAATCGGTCGATATATAAAAGAAAAAGAGCACACGAAACGAATGAATCCTCTTAGTTCCAGCAATCCTCTTCAGCAGAGCCTCTTTTCCGGCGGCGCGGCTTCCCATCTGCGGCGCGATACGGCGCCTGAAATTCTGACCCGCGCAGCCCGGCAACAGGCGCCGCAAAGTCCGAATCGTCCCGCTGGCCCTCAGTCCGCGGTAACGCCCGGCGCCGCGAAGGCAGCCGAATTCGCACGCTATTTTCCCGGAGCAGCGGCCGGTCGCAGCGGAGCTGAGGTTTCCGTCGGAGCTCCGCCGAACGCTGGAATCTCCAGCGCTCAGCTCAGCAGCTCCGCGAATATTCAGCGGGAGATCGACGCCGATCCGGAACGCAAACGATTGTACAATGCGGCGCTGGATTTTCAGGGCATCTTCATCGGTAAGATGCTCAAGAGTATGCGCAGTAATCTGAATCCCGAAAACGATTTGCTGTTCGGCGGCAACCGCCAGCAGATTTTCGAAGACATGCTCTACGACGAGTATTCGAAGGCCATGTCACGTTCCGGAGGTTTCGACCTGGCGGATCAGATGTATCAGCAGCTCAGCGCGAAGCTGCCGCCGGTCGGCGTTCCCGACGCCGCGAACAACTCCGCGGTGAGCAATCCGGCGGCCGGCCGCCTTTCCACCGGCGAAGTCCAGGCCGCGAGCGGAACCGGGAGCAGCCCGGACGGCGCTCGCGAACAAAAAGCGCGTAAGACGTACGACGCTCACAGCAACCGAATTTCCACAGAGCAGCTGTGGAACGAAAACGACTGGCGTCCCTGATCAGCGAAACGAGTGTTCGTCGGCCGGGAATTGGCCGTCGTGGATTTCGCGATGGTATTCGTCGGCGGCCTTTGTAATGGCCTGGCCCAGATCCGCGTAGCGTTTTACGTGACGGGCCTGAAAGCGATCGTCCAGTCCCAGCAGATCGTTGATCACCAACACCTGGCCGCTTGTGCCCGCGCCGGAGCCGATGCCGATTGTGGGCACCGCCAGGCTTGCTGTGATTTCCCCGGCCAGATCGGCGGTCACGAGTTCGAGCACCATCGCGAAGCAGCCGGCTGATTGCAGCGCAAGCGCTTCGGCTTTCAAACGCGTGGCCTGTGCGTCGTCGCGACCCTGCGCGCGAAAGCCGCCGATCGTCAAATAGCTTTGCGGAGTCAGACCGATGTGTCCCATCACCGGCGCACCCGCCGCGCTCAGTTTGCGGATTACGGCCAGGGTGTCGGCTTCCGCGCCTTCGACCTTCACCGCATCGACGCCGGCCTCTTTCATGATTCGAATCCCGGCCGCGACGCCGCTGTCTATGCCGGCCTGGTAAGAACCGAAGGGCAGGTCGCCGATTATGAAACTGTCGGGCGCCCCCCGACGGACCATGCGCGCGTGATAGATCATCTCGTCGAGAGTGACCGGCAGAGTCGAAGACTGGCCCTGCACAACCATGCCCAGGGAGTCGCCGATCAACAGAGCGTCGACGCCGGAAGCCGCAAGCAAACGCGCCATCGTCGCGTCATAGGCGGTGAGAACACTGATGCGCTCGCCCGCCGCTTTACGCTTGATCCAGTCGGCAGGATAGCGCAGTGGTTTCCGGGACGAAGGCGTCCGGTCGGAAGCTGATGATGTGCTCATACTGTCGGAAACCATTGCGTCGAATTTCTGGCCATGAATTTTCCTGGGATTTTTGACGGCGGCGATGTGAATTCTGTAACGCTATCTGCGGTTAACAGCGCCCGCGCTCGTCTGCTGCATACAACTCTGTGCGATGCCAGCGTTACGAGGATGGATTTATTCGGGTGCAAGTCGTTGATAGGCGAAGGGCGGCGCGCCGGCGCGCTCACGATCGATATAGACGACTTCGGCCAGGCCGAAGCGATCCGGGAAGCGTGCGCCGGGATACACGTCCAGGACCTGGATGTGGGTAATGATATACTGCATTTGATCGGGCCAGCCGGCGGAAGGCGGCGGATCGGGCAGGTCGCCGAGTGAAATTTCGATCGGTCCTGGCGCGTCGGGAAAGTCGACGAAACGTTCGAAGACCGGACGCGCGTCGGGGATCACAAATTCTTCGTCCGGATTATTCGCGCGCCGGTTCAGAATTTCAATTCGCGCCCGTTTGATGCGGCCGTACTTTTCGAAGCTTTCGCGATCGCAGCCGAGACAGACGCCGTTGTAAATTCGAAGGGCGATTGGTTTACGTGCAGCGGGCTGCGTCGTGCTTTTGTCTCCCGGGGAATGGCTCAGAGCCGTATCGATCAATAAAAAGGTGCCGTGGGGATGATCCGCCGGAAAACGCAGAATCGCCGCCCGTTCGGGATCGCCGTCGAGCACCGCCGATGCGCCGCCGTTGACCCGCGGATCGTCGTCGGGAAAAACAAAATCCCCCGAACTCAATACAATGCGCCCGCGAAAGAGGGCGTACCCGGCCAGGTTCGCGGAGTAGGCGGTCGCCTGGAATAGCGCGACGACCCCCAGGCCGAGTGCCAGAAGGCCCGGAAATAAAATTGGGCTGAACTTCCATTTTTTCATATGGCGCCTGGAGACAGTGCCGGATCTGTAGTTAGAATCGCAATGCTCTTTTCGTATGTTTTTGATTCGACCCCCGGAACGCGCCGTCATCCTTCCACGGACGACTCCGTCGCGAGCGAGGAGCACTTATGAATATCCTGGTGCTTGGCGCGAGTTTTACCGGGGAATACCTCGCCGATCATTTCCCGGACCATCAGGTGTGGTTCCTGAGTCGGAGGTCCGCGGATCTGATTCGGGCGGGGCGCCGCGTTTATCCCGTGAACGGCGCAGGCGACGCAGGACAGCCCCTTCGTTTTGACGCGATCATGGATACTGTGCCGGCGATCGCAGCGGGATCCGAAAACGAAAACCCAAACGCGATTCTGGATCCACCGTACATGCCGGCAGTGCTCTCGCTTCTCGAACGCGATCCGGGTCTGCCCTTCATTCACATCAGTTCGACTTCTGTGCTGCCAGGCTCGGCCCGGGACGGAGGCACTGTCCGGGCGACGGACGCGACAGACGGGTCGGCCGGAAGCGCGACGGCGGACTCCACCAGACCAGCGGCCTTTGACGAGACCACGCCCGTCGGCCCGGAAAACAGTCGGGGGATGCGCCGCCTCAATCTTGAGCGACGGATTCGCGAACTGGTTCCGGCCGCCGCTATACTGCGTTCGACCGGGATCTACGGACCCGGGCGATCGATCGCGCTTCAGTTTCGCGAGGGGAATTTTCGCCGCACGGCCTCCGGCAACGTATACGTTTCGCGCATTCACGTTCACGATCTCGTGCGACTCTGCCTGGCGATGGCTACTCGCCTGCGCGCGAATCCGAACGACGCCGCTGTGCGTCTGGTTCACGCCGTCGACGAAAAGCCCACAGCGAATCGCGAGGTGTTTTCATTCCTGGAAACCGAGCTGGGTCTGGCCGTGCCGGGAGACTGGCGCGATCAGCCGGCTCAGGGCCGGGTTGTGCGCAGTCTGTATGCGCGCGATTTACTGGGCGGCCGCTATCGTTATCCGACCTACATAGAAGGCTTTCGCGCGTGCCTGGCCGGAGAGGGCTGACCGGGATGCGGCTTGCGGGAGACCGGACTCAGCGGAGCGGCGGAAACGAAAAAACCCGGATGTCGCCACCCGGGTTTGTGAAACGTTTTTCGTTACAGCGCCAGCCGGCAATGCAACGAATGTCTCGAGATGCTGATGGATTCAGCCGGCGGAAGCCCCGCCTGCGCCGCCGCCCTGACCGGTGAGGCCGTCGACGCGCTCTTTGATCACTTTGTTCAGCTCGTCCATTTTGTCGCGAAGTTCGGTGATCCGATCTTCGGGAACGATGTTTTTGATTTGCTCAAGCACGTTTGCGTACAGTTCTTCCAGCTGCTTCAGGCTGTCGCTGTAAGTAGCGTCAGCTTTGCCGGACAGTTCGTTGGCCTGTTGGACCACGTCGTCCAGCGCCTTGCGCAGTTTTACGGCAGCTTCGCTGCTGTCAGCTGCGCCTTTTTCTTTCAGTTCGTCGAAAGTGCGCTGAACTTCTTTAACCGCGTTGGTAAGGGTATCTTCGCCTGAGCGAAAGAGTGCGATACCGGCATTTAATACGTCGTGAAGAATCTTTTCCATGTTCGTCTGGTCTCCTCTAATTTTCTACTTTGTGTTGTTGCGTCCACGTGCCCAGGATGCGCTACAGAGTTTGACCTCGACAACTCATCTGGCGGGCTTGTTGTGCGATGCACAATATTTTTGTGCATCGCTGAAATCGTCAACGAGAATTTCAAAATTTTTCCCGGTTATTAGAATATTTCAATTCTTTTTCGGGAAAAGCTGCGGCCTTCTTATTCAAGGTGCTTAATTATGTCGCATTGGCCGCGGCTGCCCCTGCGACAGGTGTCGGCTCCGGAGTCTCAGCGGATTCAGCCGGAAGATGCGCCAGCACCCAACGGTGGAGATCAGCCAGGACGCGCTCGCGTTCTGCGGGCGTTTCGTTGAAGATCTCGTGATAGAGGCCGGGATATAAACGCAGCTCTTTTTCAGGACTTGAGCAGCGCTGGTGGAATTCAATCGACCCGGTCATGCTGGCGATCAGGTCATCTTCACCGTGCATGACGAGCACGGGAATCTTGATCCGCTCGGCCTGGCGGATCAGTTCCTCGCCTGCGTCGATGAGACCGACGCCCATCCGCAGGCTGACAACCCCGTGGTTGAGTGGGTCAGTATCGTACGATTTGATCGTCTGGAGATCGTGGCTGAGCATTGTCAGCGGGAGCC
This sequence comes from bacterium, assembly GCA_024742665.1. Classification (GTDB taxonomy): domain Bacteria; phylum Spirochaetota; class Leptospiria; order Leptospirales; family Leptonemataceae; genus JANSYA01. Next base: position 75,948 of record JANSYA010000004.1, on the reverse strand, counting down.
CGATTGGAACGGTTAAAGACGGGGCGAGCGGAGCCAGGACCCGGCCGACGCCGGATTTGATTTTTTGCACAAGGTCGAGATTCGGTCGCAGGCCCGCGCCGCTGGTAATCAGGCTGCGCAGGTGCCACTGGTTCGAGAATTTCAGGGTAAAGCCCACCGCGACGATGCCGCCCATGGAATGGCCGAGCAAAATTGGTTTGCGAACCTGATATTCGTTTTTGAGAAATTCGAAGAAGCACTCCAGATCGGGAACGAAATCGTCCAGGGCCCGGGAGTCCCCGCGTTTGCCCGGGCTGCGTCCGTGACCGCGGGCGTCCAGGGCGAAGATATTCACCCGCTCGCCCGCGAAGGCGTCCACGACCGGCTGATAGCGACCAGAGTGTTCTCCAATTCCGTGGTGAATGATCAAATTTCTGCCCCGGGCGGGATCGTCGGCCAGCCAGCACTGATAAAACAGCGACATGCCGTCCCAGCCGGTGAATTTTCCATTCTGACGTTCGTAGCTCATAGGGCAGGTTCCAGTTCGGCGACGTGCTCCGGATTGGCAAATTGAATTTTCCGGTCCAATTCCATGAGAGCGTACTCGTCGAACGGCCGCCCGCCGGGTCGAGAGCGACAGACGAAGCGGTCCCGACGGCAGGAATAGACGCCTTCTTCGCCGACGATCATTTGGTCGAGCAGGCGGATGCCCATATCCAGCAGCAGCTTCTCCAATTTACGCATGTGGCGCAGGTCCGCGTTGCTCGGCAGAGCGGGCGATTCAGGATGGTTGTGGGAGATAATGGCGAAGCTGGCGCGGTCGTTTAGCAATACCTGAACGATATCGCGCAGATAGATTTGCACCTGATCTGCGTTCCCACGGGCCAGCTGGTGGTGGCGCACCAGCTGAAAACGACGATTGAAGCTAAACAGATAGAAATACTCCTGTTCGCGACCCTGCAGACGATGCAGCAGCCAGTAGGCCAGCTCCCGGGCGCGGATCACGGCCCCGGTTTCCAGGCGTCCGCCGTTCTGACGCCGGGCGAGCTCAACGGCTGCCAGAATCGCCGTGGCCCGCGCCCGGCCGATGCCTTTGATTGCGGTCAGCGCGCCCGGGCTGACCTGCAGGAGGCCGCGTTCGCTGCCGGCCATGCGCGCCACGGCGCGGCTCAGCTCCAGCACGTTTCGGCCGGGCGTGCCCTGGGAGAGCAGCACTGCCAGTAAATCTTCAAAGCCGGCGTTCTCGGGTTCATGCCAGACTTTCTCACGGGGCTCGGTATCGGTCCATTTCATCAGGGTATCCTCGGGAATCGATAGTAATCATATGTTATGTATTTTATTCCGTCAACGCGGAAGCGTTTTTCGGCCGACTATTTTTTCTTTGATTGCGGCGTGAGTCCGGCCGGAGAGCCTTCTCTTATGAAACGGTGGATTCAATCGATTCTCAGGCTGTGTCTTGCGTGCGCTGTAGCGGTGACGACGGCCTGTGGCTATCAGCTAAAATCTCCGCGGGCGGAACCGGTGTATCCTGTCGAAGGGCTCTGGGCGTCCGCCGACGAAGATTATAACGAAACCGGAGTCGGCCAGGTGCTGTACATCAGCAGTCCGGGCGAAGACAAGTATCCATATAAATTTACGATCTTTCAGTACTATATGCGCGATTTAACTGTTTCGGGCAAACGTATGTTTTTTACCAGGCGCATGGGCGTCGTGGATACCTCCGACACCGAAGTCCTGTTGATTCAGACGAAGTACCAATCGGGTTTTCGCGACAATATCAGCGACTCGGATGAAGAGGAATTCTGGCCGGCCAAAGACTTCGAGCCGGAAGCGTTGAAACGCAATTTCGGCGACGGCGATGAACTGGACCTGTTTGAATTTCAAAAAAACGGCGCCGAGCTGATCGGCGACGACTACCATTTTCGCCGACTGCTGCCGGACGTGAACGTGGAAGGTCAGACGACGCAAACGGGCGAGCTGGACGTGGCCTATGTCATCGGTGTGCGCAAAGACGGTCAGGAAGCGCTTTCGATCACCTTCAGTCCCACGGTGCATATCAGCGATAGCGTGCGCGATCTATGGAATCGCGAGGGGACGGCGGGCACGCTCAAAGTGCACACTCTGAGCTCCGATTTCGCGCAGTCCACGCTGCAGGGCGGCCAGGTCAAGCGCGGCGATGTCGTGCTGTTGAAAGGCTGGAAACCCAGCGGAACTTATAAGCGTAAGATGACCAGGGAAGAAGTCCTGCGTCGCATCCAGCGCGGTGAGCCCGTTCCCCGGGAAGACCTGATTCGCGTGCTGGGTGAAGACGCCGTCCAATAAGCGGGCAAACGATCCGGCGCCAGGGCGACGCGGGTCGGTGGGATTCTCACATGCCCGTTACATGCTTCGCGTCGGGCAGAGTCTCGCCCATGCACAGGGTCAGAAGCGCCATGCGCACGATCACACCGTAGCCGGCCATGCGAAAATAGGCGGCGTTGGGCAAATCGTCGACGTCGGTGCTCAGCTCGTTGACCCGGGGCAGGGGATGCATGATCAGCGTGTCTTTGCGCGAAGCCTGCACGAAAGCGCGATTCACGGTGTAGCTGTTTTTCAGACGCTCGTATTCGGAGCGATCGACGAAGCGTTCTTCCTGAATCCGGGTGACGTAGGCCACGTCGCAGTCCCAGAGGGCTTTCAGATCTTCCGTCTCTTCGAAACTCATGCCGGATTTTTTCATTTCCCGGCGATAGGACTCCGGCAGCGCCAGGTCCACCGGCGAGATCAGCACCAGTTCCACATCGTAGTTAAACAGCAGCTTGATCAGGCTGTGAATGGTCCGCCCGAATTTCAAATCGCCGATAAACGCCACTCGCTTGCCGTCGACGCCGCCGCGTTCTTTAAAGATCGTATATAAATCCAGCAGCGCCTGGGTCGGGTGCTGGCCGGTGCCGTCGCCGGCGTTGATTACGGGGATATCCACCGCGGCCGACGCGATGCGGCTCGAACCTTCCACCGGGTGACGAATCACGGCGATGTCGGCGTAGGCTTCCACCATCTTCATCGTATCGTAGAGAGTCTCGCCCTTCGAGATGCTCGAAAACTGAAAGCCCACAGTCGACACGACGCGACCGCCCAGGCGATTCATGGCGGTTTCGAAGCTCAGACGGGTGCGGGTGCTGGATTCGAAGAAGAGGGACGCCAGCACGCTGCCTTCCAGTATTCCGAAGGCTTTACGCTGCTGCTGGAGTTCGTCGATCCGGCGCGCGGTGTCCAGAATCGTCTCCAAATCCTTACGAGAAAACTGATCTGTGTCGAGAATATTGGTGTGAGCGAATTCCGAAAGAGCCATTGGATCAGACGATTCCCTGATCCGGTAATTTCCGGCAAACAAAATCCCGGTCGTTTTGCGATCGGGCTCTGGTTTGCGGGAGTGCTGGCGCTGCTTTTGATCGGCGGAGGCGCGGGGGGCTCCGCTTCACTGGCGGCCGTGAGCGGCGCGGATGAAGGGACGGTGGTTCGGCCGTACGATCTGTACGACCCCCGTTTTTGTTATCTGACGCCGCGGCCCTTTTTATGCGAACGGTGTCTGAAGTCGGGACAGCAGTTCGTGCAGCGCCTGAGCTTTGAGGCGGACGGTCGGCCCGTCAGAAACTACGGCTGCCGTCCGTACGCTCGAAAGTACCTGGACTGAATCAATCCTGCCTTAGTCCTGCCTCAGTCCTGCCACGAGGAATTGGGAATGGAATCCGGCACGCGGTCCGGCACTCCGCCGGTATCCAGGCTTTCCAGCAGAGCTTTGGGATCGCTGGTGTCCTGACCGCTGAAGCGGCGCTTGCTGTTGCCGTTCAGAGTATCCAGATCGATACGAGTGGTGCGGGGAGTCTGGCCGCTGCGCATAAATTCTTTGCCGCAGGGGCCACCCGGCTGAATGCAGATGGTCCACTCGCCGACGCGCACGTCTTTGCGAAAATTACCTTTCTGATAGGGTTTGCCGTTTTTGTAGAAATAGGTCCAACCGCCGTCGGCCAGATCGTTCTTGTACTGGCCTTTGTAAAAGACCTGGCCGTTGTCGTAGTAGCTGTTCCATTCGCCGTTTTTCATGCCGCCCACGTACGGACCTTCCGATTCGACGGTTTTGCCGTCGGTCATATAGAATTTCCAGTGGCCTTCCCGGCGATTCTTCACGTAGTCGCCTGCGGAGCGCAGGACGCCGTTTTTCCGGTAAAGCTTCCAGGGGCCCTCGCGCAGATTGCTTTTGAAAGCGCCTTCGCCCTTGATTTTGCCGTTTCCAAACCAGAAGCGCCACTGGCCCTGGCGCTGACCGCCGCTGTAGGCGCCCTCGGCTTTTTTCAGCCCGTTTTGGTACCAGACCACCTGACGGGAGTCCTTTTCCAGCACCCAGACTTTACCGCGGGTATGGTACTTTGCCGCAGCCGGCACGCCTTTGGGCGCCTGGGGCTGACTGGCAGCGGCGTTCGATGAAAATAAGATCAGAGCGGCCGCCACGGACAGGCTGGCCAGGGTCGGTGTATACAACCGGCGATTGGTTTCCATATATAGTATGACGACCAAATCCGGCCAGGGGTAAACCCCCGAAGCGAAAATAAATCAGCCCGCGAAGGTTTTTTCGGTCAGTTCCTGCAGTTGTTTGCGCAGGAACAGGTCGCGCCCCAGGCTCTCTTCGATCTTCTTGCGGGCGTGGATCACGCTGCCGTGCTCCCGCCGGCCGATCGCCGCTGCCGTATCCTTCAGGCTCATCTGGAGCTGCTCGACGCACAGATAGGCCGCCAGATGCCGCGCCATCGAATGCTGTTTGTCCCGCACGGGCCCGCGAATGGCCTCGGGGGTCAGCTGGAAATAGTCGGCGACGACTGCCAGCACTCGTTCCGGAGAGACTTCCGGCCGCTTTGTATATAGATCGGCGCAGACCTGGTCCAGCTCGCTGGAAGTCCACTCGGGGCTCCTGCGATCCCCTTTCATTTCCCGGGCATGGCTCAGGCGCCGAATGGCCGATTTGAGCTGGCGCATATCCCGGCTGATGCGGCCGGCCAGGTAGGTGATGTGTTCCCGGGCCAGGTCGAGTTCGCGCCCGGCTTCGCTCAGGATCGTTTCACGTTCGCCGTGGGCCGGATAGGCCAGCTGGATCCGGTGGCCGGCCTGGAGCCTGGATAGCAGGGCGGGGGTCAGTCCCTGGTCGTTCAGGTCGCGATCGCTGCATAAGATCAGCAGGTGATCGTTGTTTTGAAATTCATCTACCAAATACTGCAGCTCTTCCTGGGAGCGCAAAGCCTGGGGTTTGATAAACTGAAAGTCGTCGATGATCAGCACGCGGTGGGCGCGCAGAGCGGTGCGCCAGGCGATGTTTTCGCGTTTGCGACAGGCCAGACTGAACTCGGTCAGGAACTCTTCGGCGGTCATATAGCGCGTGGGCACGCCGCGCTTGCTTTGCATTTGCGCGTAGGCTCTGACGATGGCCGTTTTGCCGGAACCTGACGGGCCGGTAATACTCAGAGCGCCGCTGCCGCAGCCGCCGCGCCACAGGCGATCGAGTTCGTGCTGATTGACAGCGGCCGGTTGATGGCCGGGAATCGAAAAGCACGCGGCGGTCGGTTCTGATGCGGTCAGTGCATGCTGCGCATCGCCGTGCGAGACTTTCGCCGTGACGTCGCTGAAGCTCGCGCGGTGTCGAACCTGGCCCTGAAGGGTAGGAGTCTCGACTGTGGCGAAGGCGCCCGCGCCGTCTTCCGCCTCGCGAATCAGGATTTGCGCGGGTGCGTTCTGGAACTGCCGCAGGGTCTCCCGGATTTGCGTAAGATAGCGTTGTTCTATATGTTTTTTATGTTTCGCATTCGGCGCGATCAAAATCAGAGCGGCGCGTTCGTCGTGTTCGGCGCTTTCCGTCGCGGGCGACTGCACGACGCGCAGCGGGTCGATAAACTTCGTCATAAACGCCGGAGCGATCGAGTCGCTTATCCGTTCTTTGCAGCGTTCCCAGATCGATGCATGACTCACGCCCAGCGCCCGGGGGCCGGGTGAATTTGGATTATGTCGCGTTGAAGGTCCGGACTGGCCCGCAGTTCCAGTGGGATGGTCGAAGGAGTGCGAAGAAGAATTATTCTCGAAAGTGTTTTCGATAGTCTTTTGGATCTGCGGAGGCATTTATATTATGTCACATATCCGAAGCGGATTCATCATCAGATCGCGACACCCGCGGTACGGCAAGCGTACTAACATACGCAGGCCGCAATTTGTGGTGGATAAGTTGTGCGAAGCGCGGCGATTACTGACAGCCGAAACTTGCGAGCTCCGCGCTTTGCAGCAAACGATTCTGTTCGACCATGCGCCGATACACGCGGCAGCGTCGATCGTCCGGGCCCAGGCGCGTATCTTCGCGCACCGCTTCGAAGAGCGCGTCGCGAGTCAGGGGGCCGGCGTCACCGACGCGGCGACCGCCGTCCGCCGGCGTATCCAAAAGCAGCACCTGTTCGTCGGACCCGTACGGCGGCCAGGCCGTCTGCGGATTTTCGCTTGAGGATCCCCGGCCGGGGTTGCCGGTGCGTGCGAACTGCGCCCAGTACGACATCATCGCGCCCGAAAGCTCCAGGCGACCGGGCAGATTTTCCCCGGTGAACATATAGCGATCGGCGGCGCCCAGGCGAAAGTGACCGAAGGCAAAGGGAACTTCGAAGGCGTGAGCCGCGCCCAGAGCCAGTCCCAGGTCCGTGCCGAAGATGGTCGGCTCTTCGTCCCAGTCGAAACGGTAGGCGAAGACCCGCGGGTTCACGGCCCGAATCGCACGAGCGGGACGGTGCAGTCCCAGAATACGCCAGGCGCTGCTGAGATGATCGCCGATGGCGTCGTAAAAAACGGGCTCGGATATCACCGGCAGGAGACCGAAATACCGTTTCATATAGCGATCGTCGATCGCCAGATAGAGATTCTCTTCGTCGCGATTGGCGCCGATTAAAAGCGGCACGCGAGTTGCGGAGCCGCCTGCTTGCAGCTGTTTGCGCAGATCGCCCACGGGCAGCACGCGTCCGTCCTGAATCAAAGTCGGCAGGGCATAGTAGGGCCGCGCATCGTTTTCGCCCTGTAAATTATCACGATAGGCGTCGATCACGCGCTTCGTGCTGAGCGATCGCAGAAAGCGCGCGAGCTCCGCCGGCGGACTGGCCTTTGCGAAAGACGCAGCCGCCGCGAGAGTCGGAGCTTTGCCCTCAGCGACCAACAGCCGGTGCATGATCTTTTCAGCCGCGTTCTCGTGTGTTGTGGCGGCCTGAGTCCGGGAAGAAAATCCCGGTAAGGCGCTCTGCATGATGGCGCGGTGAAAGAGACCGCGTGCGGCCGGCGAAAGCAGCAGCGACAGCACATTATTCGCACCGGCCGATTCGCCCATGATCGTAATGCGATTCGGATCGCCGCCGAAGGCCGGGGCGTTCGTGCGCAGCCACTGGAGCGCGGCGATTAAATCCAGCAGCGCGAAATTCCCGGAGGCTTCGTTCGGCGAAGCAGCGGTCTTTGCCAGAGCCGGATGATAGAACCATCCCAGAGGTCCCAGGCGATAGTTGAGCGTGACCACGATCAACTGTTGGGTCGCCGCAAGATTGCCGCCGTGATAGAAATCTCCGCTGCCGGAGCGGTTCGAGCCGCCGTGAATATAGACAATGACCGGCAATCGGCCGGAGCCTTTCGGAATATTCGCCGCAGAAAAACGCGGCGCGTACACGTTCAGACTCAGGCAGTCTTCACTGCCGCGAACTGCACCCATCGGCAAATCCGCCGCGCCGCCCAGAGGACTCGCCAGCTGAGTGCAGGCCGGGGTAAATCGCGTTGCGTCGCGTTCCCCGGACCAATCGGCCGGCGGCCCGGGCGCTTTCCAGCGCAGCTCGCCGACGGGCGCTGCGGCGTACGGAATCCCCAGCCAGGAATGGCTTTCGTAGAGATCGTCACCGCCGAGCAGCGCGCCTTCGGCGACGATGCGCCGCGCGTCGGGAGCGGCGACGGGCCGGGGATCGACGGTCTGCGAGGAACAGGCGGTCGAAACGACGGCCGGCAAAACTGCTACGAGAAAAGCAAACTTTGCCAGAGCGAAGTTTGCCCGGGTCGCCCGAGGCGAAACATTCCGCGCGCTCCACGTCGCTTTTGAATATTGCCGCGCCGCTGAGTCGATCGAATCTCGCATGGCCGATCAGTTCAGATTCAGCGCGGCCAGGTAGTGCTCCGCGTCGAGGGCCGCCATACAGCCGCTGCCGGCCGCCGTAATCGCCTGGCGATACTTTTTGTCCTGCACGTCGCCCGCGGCGAAGACCCCCGGCACGCTGGTGATGGTGCTGCCCGGCTGCGTTACGATATAGCCGTCTTCGTCCAGATCGATCTGACCGGTGAAGGCCTCGGTATTCGGCTTGTGACCGATGGCGTAAAACAGGCCGCTCACGTCGAGTTCGCGCTCTTCGTTGCTTTTCAGATTCTTGACCTTGAGCTTCGTCAGCACGTTGGTATCGCCCAGGGCTTCCAAGGGCTGCGTATCCCAGACCACTTCGATTTTCGGATTGTTTAATACGCGCTGCTGCATGATCTGAGAAGCGCGCAGTTGATCCCGGCGATGGACCAGATAGACCCGGCTGCCGTACTTCGTGAGATAGCCGGCTTCCTCGGCGGCCGAATCGCCGCCGCCGATGACCGCCAGGGGCGCGTCGCGAAAGATGGGCAGGGCGCCGTCGCAGACCGCGCAGGCCGAGATGCCCTTTTGCCAGTAAGATTCTTCGCCGGGCAGGTTCAGGCGCTTGGCCGTGGCGCCGGTGGCGATGATCAGCGTATGGGCCTGGACAGGCTCCTCGTCTTCATAGCCCTCGCGCCAGATCTTGAAGGGCCGGGCGCTGAAGTCCACTTTCGAAATGGTTTCGGTATAGATCGTGGTGCCGAAGCGTGCGGACTGTTTGCGAAACAGATCCATCATTTCCGGCCCGCCGATGCCTTCCGGGAATCCGGGGAAGTTCTCCACGTCGGTGGTGGTCGTCAGCTGGCCGCCGGCCGCGACGCCGCCGGCCATGAAGCCTTCGAACATCACGGGCTCCAGATTCGCCCGGGCCGCGTAGATCGCCGCGGTGTGGCCCGCGGGTCCGCTGCCGATGATTACTACGTTATGAATTTTGCCGTTTAAGTTGTCGCTCATTCCTTTTGTCCTGTACAGGTTGAGATGCCCCGGGGGCCCGAACAGTCAGCATTTTTTTCTGAAAATGTGACGGTGTGGCGAATTCCGGTTCCTTTCGAGGCGAGTGGTCGCAGTCTGGGTCGTGGCCCGAAATCTATGGACTCTTGAGGAAGCTCGCCGGGTTCTGCCCCGCGTGATCGAAGCGACCGTGCGCGCCTGCGAAGAGGCGGCCGAAGTCGTCGGGGAACTGGAGGCCGGGATTTTGCCGGAGAATCTGCAAGAGGAAAAAGAAGACCGGCTGGGTGAGATCGTCAGCCGCTGGACGGAAGCGATCATTCGCATGGGCGCCGACGTGAAGGGACTCTGGCTGGTGGATTTCGATCACGGCTCCGGCTATTATTGCTGGAAACTCGGCGAGTCTGATATTATATATGAACACAGCTACGAGGCGGGCTTCGCCGGCCGACGTCGTATCGACGAAGCAGGGGATCCGGCCGCAGGCTGAGTCCCGACGATCGATCGCGGCGGACGCCGCAGTGCGCGGACGATGCGCGAATTCTATAGCTGGCAGGAGATACTACAGAGCAATGATTGCGACGGGCAAGAAAGTAAAAGATCATAAAGTTACGATTACGAACGGCGAAGAGCACAAGCTGAGTTCCTTCGTCGGCAAAAAAGGGCTGATCGTATATTTTTATCCCAGGGACAGCACGCCGGGCTGCACCAAAGAAGCCTGCAGCTTCAGGGACAACCATTCGAAGCTCAAACGGATGGGCTACGGCGTGGTCGGCGTATCTCTTGATTCGGTGAAGTCTCACCAGAAATTCGCCGAGAAGCAGGAGCTGAATTTTCCGCTGATCGCCGACGAATCGCGCGAAGTCTCCGAAGCCTTCGGGACCTACGGTGAAAAAAAGATGTACGGCAAAACCTTTATGGGTCTGGTTCGCAGCACCTTCGTCTTGGACGAGAAACTGAAAGTTCTGATCGCTTATGAAAAAGTGAAGGTCGACGGCCACGTCGATCAGATCATCGCCGATATTAAAAATATCAAGGCCCAGAAATAATAGAAGCATTTATGAAATACCCCGAACCCAAATTTCAATTCAAAGCCGGAAGCGCCGGCTCCGCATCAAAAAAGCACCGCATTCGCATTCTGCCTGTTTTCAGCGACGAGAAGCCGGCGGATATTGCGAAGGCGATCGAAATCCCGGCACTGCAAAAGATCCTGGACTTGCATCGCAGCCTGGGCGCCTTTAAGGGCGAGGCTCTACAGAGCATCCATCTCGCCGAACACGGTGTGCTGCTCGGCGGCCTGGGACCGCGGGCCGGCTTTCATCCGGAAACCTGCGCGGCGCTCTTTCGTCAACTGGGCGAACGCACCGCACGCTATATCGGAGTTCAACTGGAAATCGTCGTGAGTTCGGCGCTGGCCGATGCTGTGACGGAATACAGCGCGCGAGCCGAAGCTCCGGAATCTCTGGCGATTGATTTCTCGGCGGCGAACGCTTCGAAAAAGAATGGTAAAAAAACCGGCGCGAAATCCAAAAAATCCGCTTCGAAAAACGATGCGAGCGATGCGGAAGGCGACGGCCGGGCCAGGCTTCCCGACTACGTCAGCGAATATTCGGTCGAAGAACTGATCAGCCAGATGGCCGCCTGTATGCAGATTGGTTCAGATGCCATGCGCGTGCTGCGCAGCGAAAAACCGGATCCGGTCGCGAAAAAGAAAACGGCGAAGGCCTCGGCCAAAAAGGCGAAGGGTCCGACCGAGACTCTGGTGAATTCCGTCGGATTAAAAAACGACGCCGTCGGCGAAGCCCTCAAGCGCGGCGCTGCGATCGGCGAGCTGGTAAATCGCGCACGCTATATTGCGAGCCTGCCCGGGAATTTTTTGAATCCCGAGCAGTATGAAAGCTACGCCCGGAGCATTGCAAAAGATTACGGCCTGGGCATCAAAGTCTGGAACGTGCCGGCGTTGGAAAAACTGGGCTGCGGCGGCATCCTGGCCGTCGGGAAAGGTTCCGAAATTCCGCCCCGTATGATTCAGGTGGAGTACCGGCCGCCGAAGAGCAAGCAGGCCACCGAGCGTCCGCTGGTGCTGGTCGGCAAAGGCATTACTTTCGATACCGGCGGGATTTCGATCAAACCTTCCGGCGAAATGCACGAAATGAAATTCGACATGTGCGGTTCGGCTTTAGTTCTGCACGCAGTGGCTCTGGCGGCCGCGCGCAAGCTGCCACTGGCCGTGACCGGCATTATCGCCATCGCGGAGAATATGCCCGACGGCCGCGCGATCAAACCCGGCGACGTGTACACCGCCTATAACGGCCTGACGGTCGAGGTGCAAAACACGGACGCCGAGGGCCGGCTGGTTCTCGGCGACGCGCTTTCGTACGCCTCCGAGCACTTCGATCCTCTGTGCATGATGGATTTCGCGACTCTAACCGGAGCGTGTATTATCGCGCTGGGGCACGAAGCGGCGGCGGTCATGTCGCCTTCGGAAGATCTGTACGCGCGCATTCAGGCGGCTTCGCATAAGAGCCTGGATCGCGTGTGGCGTCTGCCGCACTGGTCGACCTATCAGGGCGTTTTGAAATCCGAGACTTCGGATATTCGCAATATTGGCGGACGCGCCGCCGGCACGGTAACGGCCATGCGCTTTCTATCGCGCTTCGTCGGCCCGGAAATTCCCTGGGCCCACGTGGACATTGCGGGCACCGCCTGGCGCGGCAAAGCTTCCGGCTCCCAGGGCCGCGGCGCGACCGGCTGGGGCATTCGCCTGATGAATCAGTTTATGGAGGACCTGATTCGCGACGCGGGCAAATAATCCCGCGATTTCACGATGCTGCCCTGATGATCCTCGGTGGATCGTCGGATGATCGTCGGATGATCGTCGGGGGGCATAAAAAAAGCCGGAATTAATTTCCGGCTTTTTTCGTTTGCGTTCCGTTCCAACCACAAAACCCGCAGAGCCAGGGGGGAGGGAGCGCTATGACCAACGAATATTATATTGATTTCGTTTTACGAATCGTTTCGCGTGATTCTCCGGCAGTCCGCCTTAATCTTCGAGTAGATTGTTCAGGCTGTCGACCAACTGGTCGACGGGCACGCCGTAGCCCATGCATACCTGTTCGATCGTTTCCATTTCGTTGATCGAGCAGTGCGAGCAGCCACCGAGATGGTAGCTTGAGAATACGAGACCCGCTTCCGGATGAACTTTCATCGCGTCGCCGACCGTCATATCGGGGCGGAACTTTGCTTCAGGCTGGACTTGCGTATTTACTTCGGACATTGGATTCTCCAGAGGATGGATTCCGGCGACCTGCGGCCGACGATCCATCTACTCAATTGAGAAAGAAACGATTTTTGTAATCCCCGTCAAGGAAATTCAGCGCCGGGGCCGCCCCGGAATCGGCCACCCGGGTGCGCGAATCCCGATCGGCGCCCGCGATTTGAGCCGGGACGCTGGCACTGCTCCCCGATGATTTCAGGCCGATTCGTCCAGGGTCTGCTCGGACTGGAACCGCCCTGACTGAAACCGCTCTGACCGGACCCGGCCGCGTGCCCTGTAAATAAAAAGAGCATTGCCAGTCGAGCAGGCAGTTCCGACTCTTTCCTCATGAATATGGAGCTTGACGCCCATCCCCAGCTGTCGGCGGAGCTGGCCGGCTTTGCCGACGCGCCCGGTCAGTTTCTCGTACGCATCGAGGGGCGCTTTGAGTCGGCCCACTATCTGTACAAATACTTCCCCGACGGGCGGGACGAACCGGTCCACGGTCACAGCTGGCTGGTCGAAGTATTTCTCGCCCATGAGAGCGGCGGGACCGGGTCGGACGGTATCAGCTTCGATTTTCTGTCGGCCCGCCAGCGCCTGGATCAGCTGATTGAGCGCATTGAGCACGTCTGCATTAACGATCTGTCGGAATTTCAGGGCGTGAATCCGACCTCGGAAAATATCGCCCGCTGGTTTTATCGGGGGCTGAACGAGGTCATCGCGGCCGACCAGGGCCGCCTGCTGGAAATTCGCATTCACGAGGGGCCGGCGAATATCGCGATCTTTCGGCCGGCGGGAAGCGTCTGATTCTATGATGAATCGATCCCGCACTCCGGAATCCGCGTCGGGCGCGCGATCGCGGTCAAGCTCGGCCGCCGGCTGGACACTGATCGCGCTGTTTGCGATTTCCGCGATGATGGCAATCGGGTCCGGATTTCTCGATCCTTCGGGAACTGCGAATTGGTCGGCGCTTTCGGCGACCGTGACTAAACCGGAGCCGAAAAAAGAGCCCAAAAAACGGCCGTGTTGCCGGATCGGCATCGCCTATCTGACCGGCGGGAGTAAGGTTACATTAACGCAGGTTTGCAATACGCGCTCGCGTTCGATCTTCCACTTCAAAACCCAGGGCGTGGCTTCGGCCTGCACGCATCCGCCCGGGACGGTCCTGCGCGATCAAAAAGGCCGCCGCTACAAAATGCTCGCGGCCCACGGCCTGCCGGAATGCAGCAGCGGAAATTTCAGCGAGTCGCCCAATCTGCGCTTTCGCTGGGAGTTTACGAAGCTCAAGTCCGACGTGAAAAAATTTACGCTGCTGGAAATTGAGGACAATATCACCGAAGGCCTGGCCTTCTGGGCCTGGCGCGATATCGACGTTTCTCACTGTCGCTTTTGAGCGTTGAATCGCTTTGCGTTTTTAATTTTTCGGGAAACGATAGCGCGCCGCGATTTCCTGTAGGGCGCCGCGTTTCTCCCGCCGGCCCCAGCCCAGGCGTTTTCCCATACGATCTATGATCGCCCGGGAAACCGTTTCCGGCGCGGGCCCGACCGTCCCGATTCCCGAGCGGCGAAAGAAAAGATCGGAAGCGGTTTCCACGTCTTCGTTCGCAACCAGATAGTCGATTTCTTCCGGATAATAGACTTCGCCGTTTCCCAGGCGATATACCGCGCCCGAGTCGGCGTGCGACGGCGAAGCCAGATCCAGAATGCGTTCGGCGACGGCGCCGTAGCGGCGGGCGAGCACCCGAATCTTGCGCGGGTCGGCGCCGCTGAATTTCCGTTCCAATTTTTCTGAAAGCTCCGTGAGGGTGCTGAATTCGCCGGCCGGCAGTCCCACGCGATGGCTGCGGGCTTCGCCGAATTTCCCCGGTAGATAATCGCAGACGCGGTCAATCAGGGCTTCCGCCAGCCGGCGGCCGGTCGTATATTTGCCCCCGAGTACCGTAAAGAATCCGGCGAAGCCCTCGCTCTGACCGCTTCGGCGATCGTCGCCCAGGTGCAAAATTTCCATGCGGCGCGAGGCGTCGTAGCTGGACTGTCCCGCTTCGCCGGCGAGCAGCGGGCGGAGTCCGCCGTAGAAATATTCGACGTCGCGATTTAGTTCGAGCTTCGCGCCTGGAAAGAGGGCGTTGACCTGGCTCAGGACCTGGCGCGCGTCGTCTGTGGTCACTCGCATGCGATCGGGATGTTCATCGAAGGCGGTGTCGGTCGTGCCGATTAAAGTCCGGCCGCGCCAGGGAATCATAAACAGATGCGTTTGGTCGGCTTTCATCAGCACGACCGTTTTGTTTTGAATACAGCGGCGGGTCACAAGGTGCACGCCTTTCGATCGCCGGATGCTCTTGCGTCCGAAAGGCCGCCCGCTGACCAGGCCTTCCAGATAGTCGGCCCAGGGACCGCCGGCGTTGACGACGGCGCGCCCGCGCACGACGCCGTGCTGTCCCGTGCGACGATCGGTAACGCGCGCTTCGTAGCCGCCGTCCGCTCGTCGGGCGATGCGACGCACTTCGGTATAGTTGCGGGCGATCGCGCCGCGCTCACGGGCGCTCAGAATCATTTCGACGCACAGCCGCTCCGGATTCAGATTCGCATAATCGTAGTATAGATACGAACCACTCAGGCGGCGAAAGTCCAGGCCGGGCTCTTCGGCCAGAGTCGCCCCGGCGTCCAGAAAGCGCGAGCCCGGCAGGCGATGTTCGGCGTCCACGCCGCGATTGCGATCGAAGCCCAGCAGATCGTAAGCCGTTAGAGCCGCGCCCATTTTCAGACGGCCGATGCCTCGATCGGAATAGACTGGAAACAGAAAGGCTTCGGGGCGCAGAGCGTGCGGCGCCAGTCGAGCCAGAGTCCGCCGTTCGCGCAGCGACTCGCGCACCAGAGAGATCTCGCCGTTTTTTAGGTATCGCAGTCCGCCGTGGATCAACTTGGAGGTGGCCTGAGTTGTGCCGGAAGCGTAGTCGCCGCGTTCCAGCAGAACCGCATTCAGGCCGCGCAGGCTGGCGTCGCGCAGGATACTGGCTCCGGTAATGCCGCCGCCGATGACGATCAGATCGAAGACTTCGGATTTCAACGGCTGGAGGTCTCGATACGAGGGTGAGCGAGGGGCGAATATAGGGGCGCGAGCGTTCATGGCGGTCCTCCGGAATTGGAATTGATGACACGGTGTCATTCTATATCCTTTCTGTCACTCCTTTTTGGTGGCGCGGGAATATATTCTGACGCTGTGTCATTCTCGAAGAACGGGTGTAGGAACTCTTACACGGATGTCAGCGGAGTCCGATTCGCGATGTAGGAACTCCTACAGGTGTGCCGGTGGGACTGAGGGCGTGGGAATTCCTGTCGGGGCGGCGGGGTGCCGGCTCAGGAATCGGGGAATTCGGTGTAGTCCCCGAACATATCGTAGAATTGCTGTGGCGCGCGGCGGGGACGGGAGCGCGACAGAGAAACGATCAGATGCTCTTCCTGAGCGGACATATACAGCGTTTCGCCGCTGAGATCGGTGACGTCCTGGCGCATGTAGGCGCGGATTTTATCGGTTCGCTCCAGCCAGCTGTGAATTCGCAGGGGTGTTCCCGGAGCAATCGCCTGAAAATAGTGAAAGGTCGCGCCCATGAAAAAGAGGGTCGTGTCGATTTCCTGAATCAATTCGTAGGTCAGGCCGATTCGTTCGCCGAAGAGGGTCCGGCCGTCTTCGAAGATACGCCACAGGGCTCCGGGCGCGTAGTCGCCGCTGACGGAGCGATCGCTCATCAGGGACTGGTACTCCAGGCTGAGGCGTTTGCACTGGCCGCCGAAGGCGGGAATGTCGTGTAGAAAATCGCGCAGCTCGGTTTCGGGTTCTGCGCGTTCCGCCAGCAGATCGATCGGCTCGCCCGCGGCGTTTACGGCTTCGAGCTCCTGCACGATGCGACAGATCGGCGCGTCGTCGGGCTGGCGCAGAGCGTGGTCCCAGATAATGCGACCATCGCCCGTTGGATAGGCGGCTGCGGGGACATGCATCTCGTTGTCGGGATACTGCTGATTGACGAAGCGCACGTAGCCCGCACGCGGACGAAAGCGAATCTGCTCGTCGAGCAGGCGTTGCAGGGGATAATCGTGTTGTTCCAGCAGTCTGTGGCGCGCTTCGTAGGCGAAGTATTCGTACGTGCGGCTGGTCACGTGGCGCTGGGGGTCCAGGTCGGCGAAGCGCGCGCGGCCCGAAATTGTATGCGAGTAGGGCGTCATAAGCGGGGTGGCAGGCGGCGAGCGTCGATGCACTCAGTCCTTTTTCTTATCGGGATCGGCGGAGCGGTGGCCTTTCAGACCGTACAGCAATAGCTGCTGCGCCAGGGGCAGATCTTCCGGAAATTTAATTTTGCCTTCTCTGATGCCCACGGCGAAGCCAATCGCGACGGCCCGCAGCAGCCAGGCCATTTTCTCCGGCGGACCGGCCGGGAATTCGCCGTTCTCGGCGCCTTCGTTGATGATATTCACGAGCGGCTGAATCACCGAGTTGCCGGCCTGTTCCAGATCGGCGAGCACTTCGTCGCCGATGTCTTTGCGCAGTTCAGCGCGTTTGGTTACGATCAAATCGAAGTAGTTATGGTTTCCCTGGTAAAACTGAAAGAAGACGAAGGCGAAGGCCTGTAGCTTCTCCAGCGGTTCGAGCGGTCCCCGGGCCAGGACTTCGTCGTAGCCGGACTCGAGTTCCCGCATACCTTCGATCAGCAGGGTCGTGTAGATTTCGCTTTTGTTGCGAAAGTACAGATAGAGCGTGGCCCGGCTGAGCTCCAGGCGTTTGGCGAGATCTTCCATGGTGATCTCTTCGAATGTTTTTTCCTGAATCAGCTCTCGCGCCGCTTCGAGGATCGAGCGCCGGCGTTCCGCCTTCTCGCGCTCTTTGCGTTCCACTATTCCCACCGATCGTATATCCTGTCGCTTCAGCCGCGTCGGGCTCTCATTGATTGTGGCTGGCGATCACCGCGCGCACGACCGACGGATCGATCTTCATGCGCTCCGCGATCAGGTCCGCGTCCCATTTGTGATTGAGATGCAAACTGAGGATGCCGTTGCGTTTGTGTTCGGGCACGCCCTGGGCCGCGCCCTTTTTCCCGCGCCGGCCGCTGCCGACCGGAGTCAGCTTTTCATCCAGCAAGTCGTCAGTCGAGTCAAAACGATTGGCCTGGTCGACCAGGGCGTCCACGGTTTCGTAAAAGGCCGTGAGGCGGTCCATTTTTTCCTCGGATTCCGAAACCAGCGACGCCAGTTCCTGGCGCGTTTCTTCGCCGCCGTCCCGCAGCTCTTCGACCCGACGGGACATGACGCTGATCTGCTTTTGCTTCTCTTCTAAATCGATCAGCAGGCCGTCCATCTGTTCGAAGCGGGCTTCGACGCGCTGAATCTCGGATTCCAGGCCTCGCAGGCGAGTCGCGCGGTTTTCCAGATCGCTCAGGCCCTCCTGCATATGGTCGTGGCGCAGTTCCACGCGCTCGACTTTACTGAGCAACTGGACCGCGGCGTCCGAGGCGGAGCGAGCCTGGTCGCGGGAAGCTTCGATGTGATGCACGGCGCTTTCGACGAACTTGCGACGGTCGCCCATCTCGCCGAAATATTTTTCGAAGGAGTCTTTGAATTCGTTAAACTGCACGACGCGTTTTTCGATCTTGCCGGCCAGTTCTTCGGCCCGGTCGAGGCCCGAAAGTTTCAGGTGCAGTTCTTCAAGCTGTTTTTCCACGTTGAAGAGCTGCTGCTCGGTTTCGGTCATGCGCTCGCGCTGGTTTTCCAGCAGGCGCAGTTCGCTTTCGATTTCTTTGCGGCTGGCCCGCACGGTTTCGAAGTTGTGCACGTATTCGTCGAGCTTTGCGTTTTCCTGCTGCGCGAGTTCCAGACGGCCGCTCAGGACGCCCAGGGTTTCATCCAGGCGATTGATATATTCGTCCGCGCGGTCAACGACCGTAAGCTGTTCGCGGAATTCGCTGATCCGGGAAGTATCGCGTTCGATTTCCCGCAGCACTTCGTCTTTGATAACGCGAGCCTGCTGCATTTCGGCCGAGATCTCCTGGCGCATGCTTTCGAAATTCTGTTCGGCGCTGGCGATGTCCCGCTCGACGCGTTCAACAGACGAAGCGATGGCGCGTTCGGTGCGCTTTTCGAGTTCTGAAAGCTGCAGCTGGCCTTCGTCGCTCATTTCCATCAGCTGGCGATTGATCTTGTCGTCGATTTCGGTTGAGAGGCGGTGCAGTTTGTCGTCCTGCTCGGTGATAAATTTCGTGGCCCGTTTTTCCAGTTCGCCGACGGACTCTTCCCGCGCTTCGGTAATGTCTTTGCGCACGCGCTCGGCGAATTCTTCGACCCGGCTGCGGGTCCGCTCGATTTCTTTGAGCTGCTCGGCGGAGTGTTTGTCCATTTCGGCCGAAGCCTGCTGCAGCATCTTGTCGACCTCGCCGCGCACTTCCGATTGTTCCGATTCGATTTCCGCCAGGCGGTCGCCGAGTTCGTCGCGATAACGATCCGCGGTCGCGCCCAGATCATTTTGCAGATCGTCCGCGAAGCTCTGCATTTTACCGCGGATTTTGGAAACTTCGGTGAATTGCTCTTCGACCTGCTCCAGGCGATCCTGGATTTCTTTGCGAAAGCTTTCGAGTTCGCTGCGGCCCCGCGCGAAGTGTTCCTCTTCGTTTTTGCGGGCGTCTTTGATCAGCGTGATCGAGTGTTCGGTTTCGGAACGCAGGCCGGCCTTCATCTCCTGAGAGAGCAGGTTTAGATTATCTTTGAGCTGGCCCAGTTCTTCCCGGGCGTTCTGCAGATCGCGCTCTTCGACGCGCTGGAATTCGCGCAGTTTCTCTTCGCTTTGAATCACCTGGTGATCGATGCGATCCCGGACTTCGCCGGCGAAGGCTTTCAGATCTTCGCGCAGACGACCGGCTTCGTCGCCCAGTTCCTCGGTCTCGCGATTGCGCAGGGTATCGATCTGGCCTTCAAGTTCGTTCGTGCGCGATTCGAATTCCTGTAAGAGGCCGTTCTGAGAATCGAGCCATTCCTTTTCGAAGACTTCGTGCTTTTCACGCAGCTGTTTGTTGTAGTGCTCGGCGTCTTGCAGCAGGCGATTTTCCGCGGCGAGATAGTTTTCTTGAAACGTGCGCACCTGGTCCTGCAGGCCCTCGGCCATGCGACGGGTTTCATTCAGGATCTCGTCGCGACGGCTGATCCCTTCGAGATTAAAATCTTCCAGCTCGTCGCGCATGCGCTTGATTTCGCTCTGTAGAGATTCGACGGCTTTGTTGCGCATCCCGGCCAGGCCTTCTTCCAGGCTGCCCAAACGATCGCTAAAGCGACGTTCGATTTCGCCGGTGCGTTCTTCGATGCGGCCGGCTTCTCCGAGCCACTTCTCTTCGAAGCGATTGCCGACCTGGGTGACGCGTTCGGTCAGAATGTCCACATCCCGGCTCTGATCGTCCAGGCGGGTTTCGAGTTCTTTGTATTCCTCTTGCAGAATCTGAAACGAGGAGCGGGCGTTTTCCGTGAGGCTGCGGGTGCGCTCTTCGGTTTCGCGCACGAGTCGCGATACCACGTCGGCCAGAGTCGCCTCGGATTCGCCGCCCCGGCGCTCGATTTCCGCGGCCAGCCGGCTGAGATTCGACTGGATCCCGTTCATTTCTTCTTCGGCGTACGACAGGCGCTCCAGCCCGCGGTCCAGGCGCTCGACCTGCTCGCCGACCGTGCGGGCGCTGCCGGCGATTTCGCCCAGCTCCCGGGAGATATCGTCGATCACCGCTCGTTCCTGGTGGATACCTTCGATGCTCTCCTGGCAGGATTTCAGGCCTTCTTTCAGATCTTCCCGGGCTGTATGGCTCTGGCGCAGCAGCATATCATAATCCAGAATCGCGTCCTGGATGGACTGTAGATGGCGCCCGGCCAGATTTTCCAGATTCTGTTCCTGCAGCTCGCCCAGCCGCTTCAGGTGAGTCGCCTTTGCCGCCGGACGTTCCAGCCGGCGCAGAAAGAGGGTGAAGGCGATTGACCCCAGAAAACTGATTGCTATTAGAGTTAGATACATGCCGATTCTCTCTGCGATTCCGGGGTCCCTGACGACCGTTCGACGTTTCCTGCTCGATTCCGGCAGGATTTCAGGTAGTTCAGGTCAGAGTCGCGCTGCAACCCGGACATGCGGGAAATCCGGCTCGCTGCTTCCGGCGGGGCCGGGACTTCCGGGCCGGGCCCAAAGTGACAGTTGGATGGATTATGTCGCATTGTAAATTGCAGTAAATGCAGCAGACTTCCTCTTAAAAGCATACGATGGCAAGCAAAAAACGATCTCCGGCCGCAATCTCCGCCGAATCCGGGCCCCAGCGTAAATCGGGGATCGGGCAGGGGCTCGCGCGCTCCGGCGCTCAGGCGGGGACCGACTCCGGAGTCTCAGATGGCGGGCATCTCGGGGACGAATTCCGCGATCCATACTCGATCTTCGCCGAAGTCTACGATGAATTCATGGAGCATGTGCCCTACGCGGCCTGGGCCCACTATCTGGACCGGCGCTACCGGGCCCTGACTCGCCGCACCCCCCGATCGGTCGTGGACCTGGCGTGCGGCACCGGCCAGCTGCTGGCCCACTTTCCCCCCGGGCTGCAGCGCTCGGGCATGGACGGCTCCCGGGCCATGCTGGAGCGGGCCCGTCGTCGTCTGCCGGACGCGCGCCTGTATCACGGCCGGCTGGAACGCAGTCTGAAATTCGCCGACGGCAGCCAGCCGCATCTTGTGTCGACCCACGACAGCCTGAACTATCTGCTTGATCCCGAAGATTTGAGCCGACACTTCGCGGAGGTGCGCCGGGTGCTCGCGCCGGACGGAATCTACTCGCTGGATCTGGTCAGCCTGGAAAATATTCTGAAGAACTTCGACAATCAGACGCTGCGGCATAAAGTACGCGGTCGGGGGCTGGTGTGGAAAAACGAGTATGATCCGAAAACGCGCTTGATGCGATCGGATCTTGAGTTTTATGATAAGGGAGCGCGCAAAAGCGATCCGCCGGCGCATACGGAGCGACATCTACAGAGATACTATAGCATCGAAGAAGTGCGCGGTCTGGCCAGGCGGGCTGGACTGGAAGTCGTGCTGATCGAGGGCGACTACGAACCGCGGGAGCATCGCCCTTCCGACAATTTCTGGAATTTGCACCTGCGCATCGAAACGTCCGGGGGCAGGCGCGCGATTTAAGTTTATGGGTTTACTATTCGACGAACGGCGCAAAGATCTGATGGCGAAGGTCCTGCCGGCCATGAATCGTTTTCTGGCTTCCCGGGAGCGGTCTTCCGGAGAGGTTATCGAGCAGCTCAAGCGCAAGTCTTTGTGCTTCGAAGAAGACTATGACCTGGTGCTTGAAATTCTGAGCGAAGACGGCCTGCTCGACGATCGGCGTTTCGTGCGCAATCGGGCGGAGCACCGCCTGGACGGCGGCTACGGGCCGGCCTATATCCGCAACGACCTGATGAAGTACTCCGTGCCCCGGGAAATTTTGCAGGAAGTGCTGGCCGAATTCGACGAGAGCGATTATCTGGAAGCGGCCATGGTCGCCGTGCAAAAAAAAGAGCGCGCGGCGCTCGCCAAAGACGATCCCGAGCGCACCATGCGCAGCGCCCTGCAGTACCGGGGCTTCACTTATCAACAAACCGAAAAAGCGATTCGCCGCTGGAACGCGGACGACTCCGAGGATGCCGGGGAAGAGGATAGCGATGAATTCTGATCATGACGTGATTGAACCGGAGATTGTATCCGGCGACGGGCCGACCGCTGGCAAAAAAAAAGACGGGCCGGAACAAATCGACGAGGCGCCCCTGGGGCCCTTTTCGAAAGTGCTGTGGGTCGTGGTCGCGATCGTGTGCGGCGTGTACATCTTCATTCCCGAATTCACCGACGCGATTCCGCTGATCGGCTGGCTGGACGAAGCGACCGCGGCCGGCATCGTGCTGCTTGCCCTGCAGAAACTGCGCGTGCGTATCCCGCTGATCCAGCCGGTGCTCGACTGGTTCGTCGGGCGCAAAAAGAAAGCGAAATAGTGGGTATATATTTAGATTCCTTCCGCATGCCGACCAGCGTTACCATAGCGGGACGTAGCAGTAGTATCACAAATGCTTTTGTAAATGGAATCATTCCTTCAGTCATGCCGGATGAGGCCCTGATAAAGAAAGCCCTCGCGCTACTGAGAGTATCGCCTCAGGATTTACGCTGTAGCTATTGTGGAGATCGGGCCACAGAATGGGATCACTTGCGCCCTCTGGTTTTAGATCGTCGCCCAACCGGGTATATATCCGAAATTCGAAATCTCGTTCCGGCTTGTGGGAAATGCAATCAATCGAAGGGAAATAAAGATTGGGAGCAGTGGATGCGAGGGAGCGCGGCCCAATCGCCTGCGAGCCGGCAGATTTTGGATTTAGAGGAACGAATTTCGAGGATCAAAGAATTCGTCGCGTGGGGAAATGTTTCGCCGTTGAACCTGAAATCTCTAGCGCCACGAAAACTGTGGGAAAAACATTGGGAGAATTTAAAGAAGTTCGATGAATTTGCCCGGGAAGCGCAGGGTGTTTCAAATCAGCTCAAGCAGGCATTGCAAGCCGTTCACGCTCAAGGCTCATAGGCACCGGCCAACGATTACGGTATTAGGGAGAATCCCGGACCGCGCCTCTCACGCTCCCGCACTCCCTGTTGAAATTCTCCGGGCCAAGCCCCCGGCCGCCGATTTAGCGTTTTTCGATCGGGATGAATTCGCGTTCGGGCACGCCGGTGTAGATCTGCTGGGGCCGCATGGCCTTGCGGGTGATCAGACGTTCTTCTTCCCAGTGGGCCAGCCAGCCGGCCATCTTGCCGATCACGCGCATGATGTTAAACATGCTGCGCGGCATGCCCATGGTCAGAAAGATCAGCGCCGAATAGAAATCCAGGTTGGGGTAGATCTTCATTTCTTTGAAGAAGGGATGTCCCAGCACGAACTCTTCGACTTCCAGGCCCTTTTCGATCAGCGGATTCAATCGCGAATCGGATTTGGTTTTCAAATAGGCGTGCAGTAAATCGCGGCTGACTCGCGCGCGCGGATCCATGGTTTCATACTTTCGATGGCCGAAGGCCGGCGATTTGAAAGGCTCTTCGCCGCTGATAAAGCGCGCAAAAAACTGATCCGCCGACATATTGTGGCTGAGCATGGTGTCCAGCATCGGAACGGTGTGCACCGAGTAGGCGCTTTCGCGTGCGCCCCACAGCGCACTGATGCCGGCGTTAATGCAAACGAAAAGATTCGCGCGGGTGCTGCTGAGCAAACGCACGGTCGAGGTGGCGCTGTTTTGTTCGTGGTCGCTGTACAGAATAAAGATCTGATTCAGGACGCGAGAGTCTTCCGCCGGAACGGTGTAGGGTTCGGCCGGCACGGCGAACATCATATTGAGCAGATTGTCGCAGTACGGCAGATCGTCCTGGGGATAGATGACCGGATGGCCGATGGACTTTTTATACGACCAGGCGGCCAGCGTCCGGACTTTCGCCAGCAGACGCGCTTTGAGGTCGATACCGACTTTCATATTCTCTTCGTACGTCTGGGGATAATAGCTGGAAAGCGCCGTAACCATCGTGGCCAGGATCGCCAGGGGATGCGCGTCGCCCGGGAAGGCGTCGAAGACGTTGCGCATGGACTCATGAACCATCGAGTGATTCGAAAGGGAATGGGAATACGCGTCGTGCGCGGCGGCGTCGGGTAAATCGCCGTTGAACAGAAGGTAAGAAACGTCGACGAAATTCGATTCCTTCACCAACGCTTCGACGTCGTAGCCGCGATACAGGAGTTTACCGTTCTCGGCGTCGATGCGCGTGATTTCGCTCTGAGCCACCGCCGTATTGTTCAGCGTTGGATCGTAAACGTAGAGTCCGGTCTTTTCTTTCAGCTCGGATGCGTCGACCGCCCGCTGTCCGTCCGTACCTTCTACAATCGGTAAGTTGTATTCTTTTCCGTCAGCGTGAAGCTGAGCCGTCTGGTCCGCCATATGCGGAATTGTCCCGCGGGAAGGCCGGAGGGTGCAATCCTTTTTTCCCCGCTGCGGCGGCGTCAAAAGCGGCCGCCCGGGATTTCAGGATTTGCGGCCCAGACGCGCCTTCAGATAGTCTTTCAGTTCGCCGACGGACATATTCGCGTGCAGCTTCGGGACCGGTCGCGCGGCGACTGCGGGAACCGCGGCGCCTTTGTTCTCGGCGCTCCACGGTTCTACGCCCGGCGATGCCTTTCCCGGTGCTGCATTTGGCGCGTCTTCCAGAATTTCGTTTCCGACCGATTCCAATAGATGTTCTACGGTGATCGCCTCTTCGCCCCGGCGACGACGCCCGGACTGTAGCTCCTGGGTGAATTCGCCGGCCAGCTCGATGTCAATGCGCAGAAATTTACGGTTCAGAATATTGATATCCAAATGTCCGTCGAGAATACGAATGATTTCGCGCACGATCGCCCACTTGACCCACAGATGACCGCGCTCCGGGTTTAATCCCGTGAGTAATTCGTACAGCTGGCGCGTTTTGCGCACGTTGTCGTGAAACATCAGGAAGCGGAAGTGCACGTGGGCCTTGAGATCGGAAGTGATGATCAGGTCGATGTGTTTGAACTCCCGAAAGGCGGGGAAGTCGATCAAACGAATCACCAGGGAGTTTACCAGTTCCAGGCTGGTGTTCAGTACGATGTTTGGATTGACTTTGATATGATGCGTGATGACTCCCTGGGGGATCACGGCGGTAATAAAATCATGGAAGTTCACCTGCTCAACGTACTCGGGCTGGGTGATCACTTCGAGACGCGCAAGTTCGAGGATATCGTCGAGGTTGCTCTGGAGCTGGTCGATTTCCTCGTTCAGCGTCTTCGTTAAATGAATGCGAGCGGTGGCTGCGGCCGCCGGATTCGAACCCGTGCCCGTTCCGGTTTGCAACAGCTCGTCCGCGACTTCGCTGATGGATTCCGTCGGCTTTCGCACGAAGGTATTCAGATAGTTAAAGACCCGGTCGCGCAGGACGTTGACTGTATCCAGGCGGCGGCTGCGTTTTTCGACTTCGAGCTGCAGTTCAATCAGGCGATAGATCAGCGCGAAGGCCAGGGCCAGGATAAAGAGCAGCACGCCGATGCGAAAATAGTGCGGCCCGTCGAAGAAGCCGCGCTCGACGCCGTTATAATGAACTGTAATCAGCAGCATCAACGCCGTGCCGATCGATAGAATAATCGCGTCGCGTTCGCCGGTTGCGATCGCCCGGCCGAAAGTAAAGATGACGAAATACAAAAAGAAGGGCAGGTTCACCAGGAACCAGGCGCTGATGATTCGATCCCAGAGCACGGGACTCATCGTCACAATCAAGACCAGGCCGGTCGCGACATTCAGGGCCGTATAAAAGACGCCGATTTTTTTCAGGCTGAAGTTGCGCTGGCCGCCCAGGTGCAGGGTTTCGATCCGAAAGAAATTCACGTGGAACCAAAAATAGAGCGTGGGAATCGCCAGATAGCAGAGTTGTTCGAGCAGCTTAAACGGCAAAAACCAATCGGCGACGACGAAGCGGTTCTCATTGACCAGGAACTGCTGCAAACCAAAGGCCACCGCGAAGAGTCCGAACCAGCGGTACTCCCGCTGCCCCGGCAGGCGCTGGTTCAAAATCAGAAAGAAGACGCCGATTACAGCATAGATCGCCGACATGACCAGGCCGCGCAGATGGTGGCGCCACATATGCCATTCCGAATCTCGCAGCGATTGGATCCGTACCGGACCGCGCAGAATCCCGATCGAATTGGAAAACTGGCCGGTAATTCGAATAGCGACCAGGTTTTCGCCGTCCTGGATTAGCTGGTCGGGAATCGGATAGATTCGCGGGCGACCATAGCCGTTGATTTCTTCGCGGCCGCCGGCCCCGCCTGCGATCGCGCCGTTGCGACCGATCTGTTCGCCGTTAAAATAGACGCGGTCTTCGTCGTAGATCGCTCCCAGATACAGAGCGTAGTTCTTTTCGCGTGAAGCGTTCAGTAAAACCCGGGTGCGCAGCCAGACCGGCTGACCGGCGCGGGCTCCGAAGCGGGTCATATTCGCCGGGAGTTCGACGGTCTTCCAGAAAGAGTCGTCCTGTTCGATCAGGGCGTTGTACGGATCGTCTAAGAAAGTATAGCGCCAGACGTTGGCCGAGTTCTGGGCGAAGAGGGGCGCGAAGCCCGTGCCGAAGCTTATGAAGGCCAGCGCCAGCACGGCCGCCGCGAATAAAGCACGCGGGCGGCGGGGCGGGCGAATCCTGCGATGGGTTTCTGAAAATCCGGACTTCATGCGGCCTCCCGGTTGCCGGCGGGCACGCTGAAAACAAACGTAGAAAAGAAACCGGCGCCGCCTTCGATCCGCACCTGTCCGCCCAGATGATCGGCGATCAACTGCACAATCGTCAGGCCGATGCCGCTGCCGGCGATATTTGGATCCTCCGTGCCGCGCACGAATTTTTGAAAGACCAGATCCTGCTGTTCGCCGCTCAGTCCCGGCCCTTCGTCGCGAACGACGATCCGCAGCTCGCCGCCCTGGTTTTCGACGCCGACTTCGACCTGTCCCAGCGAATAAAGCAGGCCGTTTTCAACCAGGTGATACAGAGCGCTGCCGAGCAAATCGGGATCGCCGGTGAATTCTTCTTCTTCGCGGGGCAGTTCGGCGACGATGCGTTTTTTGGGCTGGCCCGTCGCCTGGAGAGTGCGCACGAGAATGTCTTCGCACAGCTTGCGAATGCTAAAACGCACCCGGCGTTCATTGTACTCGCCGGCTTCCAGCAGATGCAGCAGATTACTGTCCGTTACGATATTTTGCAGATTGATGACCGAAGTGCGAATGCCCTGTTCGGCCGCCGCGAAGCCGGCCGCGCTCTTGCGACTGCCCGTTTTTTTGGCGGCGGATTTTTTCGAGGTCGCCGCGTTCTGGATGGCGGTGATGCCGTCGCGAAAGCCGTTTAAGATGCGCTGGAACTCCGCGGAGATATTAAAGATCGAACGCGTTTTCATTTTTTCGAGCTGGCGCAGGCCGAGCTCCTGTTCTTTCATATTTTCGTGCAGGCTCAGAATAGAATTCGAAAGCTGCATCGCCGCGAAGCCCAGGAAGATAACGAAGCCGAAGGCGACCACGCGATAGGATTGAATGATGTCCAGAGTGTCCAGGATGTCGTTGAGCATGAACGGCAGGATGACGATGAAACCCATCAGCAGATAGCGCAGCTTCTCGCTTTGCTCGCTGTAGTTGCTGCGAAAGTGCCAGTAGACCAGCCCGATTACCGGCAACAGCAGCGCCAGGTTCGTATAAATCAAAGGCAGCCACCATGCGGGGTTCGCGCCCAGAATCAGGGTGGCGACGAAGAGCCACAGATAGCCGACGTAGACAGCCATTTGTAAGAGCGGCCGGCGCACCGAAAGGAGGTTCACCAGGAATTCCATAAATAAAACCGGCAGAGTGAACAGAATCGCCAGCTCCACCTGATAGGAAAACTCGAAGGATTCGAAGTACGAATAGCGCAGCCAGGTGCGGATTAAATTGTACACGCCGAGGCCCAGGGAAAAGAGGGCGAAGTACAGGTTCTCGATTTGGTTCCAGAAAAAGAGAAAGAACACGCCGAAGAAGGCGGCGACCAGAATATAAATGCTGCATACGATGATCGCTGGAGTGTCGCCGAGAATGATTCGCCGGAGCTGCCGTTGTTCGTTGACCAGCTTCGGTTCCGCATTCACGCCCGAGCGCGCCGAAACCGCTTTGACCTGAATCGCCACGATATTATCGCCCTGACGCCAGAAGCGGGCGGGCAGAGGATACAAACGACGCTTTTCGATGTCGACTCCGGCGCCCTGGACGTCGCCGGTCATACCGACGCGCACGCCGTTCAAATAAACCGCGTCAGCGTGTTCGACAACGCCGAGATACAGAGCGAGCCCCTGGGGCGGTCGACCGTCGAGGGTCACCCGACAGCGATACCAGACCGTCCACGGCCCGCTTTCCAGATTGCTGGCCGGCACGATCGCCGTGACGCGCCCGGGCAACTTCGTCATGCCCCAGCCGGCGTCGGAATAGTCCACGCCGGCGACGGCCGTGTTCGCGCCCTGAATGCCCGGCACGGCCTGGAAGCGCCAGTCGCCCTTCAGGTTGATTTCGCTCTGACCGGGACGCCAGACCGCGTTGGGACAATCGGCGGCCAGAGGATTCGCGATGCCGCTCAGAAGCACTGCGAAGATGGCAATGAACAGGGCGGCCGGCGGCGACACGGCGCGCGCGGTCCGGGAGGGGGCCGCATTCCGGCGTGGTCGCAGGCGAAAGATTTCGGAGTCGTACACCATATCAATATCGGGAAGCGGCATTCTTAAATCAAAGGTCAAGCTGGCTTAATTCGGCCGTTTCGCGCGCGGCCCGTCGCTTTTATAAAATCGCCGGTGCGGATTTTCAGGTTGTATTCGAGAGAATCGAGCATCGCCTGCAGGGAGCGCAATCGCTCGGGGTGCACGCATTCTTCGGAGTGCGGCGGCACGGCCACGTTGGGATCGCTTTCGATGGCGTCGAAATTTTCGAAGTACTCCGCGTACAGGTCCCGGGATCGATCCAGTAGATCGTGCACGGCGCAGCCGTCCTGTTCGGGCTGATGGGTGCAGTCGCCAAAGCGGCATTCCCGGGTCGCCGGTTCGATTTCCGGAAAGGACTCCAGAATCTCCTCCGGACTCAAATGCTGCACGCCCCACTCTTTGACGCCCGGCGTATCGATCAAAAACATCCGGCGATCGTCGGACATGATCAGGCGGCTATTGGTCGTCGTATGGCGGCCCTTGCCGCTGGACTCGCTGATGCTGCCGGTTTTTTGGACCGACTTGTCGCCCAGCAGCAAATTGGTCAGGGTGGATTTGCCGGTGCCCGAATGGCCGGCCAGGAGAGTCACGCCGCTTGCGACCGCCTGCACCAGCGCATCCAGTTCGCCGGCCGGTTCCTGCCGCAGCAGGTCCAGGATCGTCACAGGGTAGCCCAGGCCGTCGCGGTACAGGGCGATCATGCGCTCCAGGTCGGCGCGTTCCGTTTCTTCGACCAGGTCCGGTTTCGTAAATACAATCTGCGCCGGAACGCCTCCGGCGTGGCAGGAGGCCAGGAAGCGGTCCAGAAATCCCCAGCGGGGTCGGGGTTGATTCAAACTCATCAAAACAACCGCGCGATCCAGATTCGAACCCAGGGCGTGGAGCTCACCGGCCGTCGAGCGGTAGACCGCGTTGCGGCGATGTTCCAGCGAGTGGATCGTAATCGTGCCGCCGCTTTTGATTTTCCCGGGAGCCTTCGATCCAGAACCGCTCTTGCTCTGAACCCGGCCGGCTGCGTCCGAAGCGCTGTAGCGCACATGGTCCCCGACGATCAGCAGATGCCGTTCGCGCATGGTTTCGCCGCCGTTCCAGGACTTACCGGCGGACTTTTTCTTCGGCGCCGACCGGCTTTCCAGGCGCAGCCGACCCCGGAGCTGGCCGGAGATTTCTTCGGTCAGATCGGGCAGGGGCCGTAGATTGTAGTAGGCGCCGTAGATTCTGCTGATGATCCCGGTTTGCATTTATTTTACGCGTCGATATTCGATTTCGCGGATCTCGCCCGGAAAGACTTCAAACAGTCGCTCCGAATCTTCTCCGGCCGCGCCTGCCAGTCGAAAGTGGCGTTCGACGGCCCGGCCGCTCGTGCCCCGGGGCTGGATCCGAAAGCTGACCGTGCCGTCGGGACGTTCGATCGTGCGAATAATATCGTACGCTTCCGGCTCCCGGGCGGAGCTCACGATCGCCAGAGCCATGCCCGGCGGCAATTGAAAGGCCAGCCCCTGATCGGGGCGGTCCGCGCGAATCCAGCGCCCCAGGAATCCCCGCGGGGCGAAGATGCGCTGGCCTTCGATGACGACCGCGCGCCGGGGATGTTCCGTGACGCAGCCGGCGCCGGCGAAGGTCGCGGCTGCCAAAACGAAACCCGCGACGAGTAGAATCAAAAACAACTTTTTTTGCACGATATAATTGCCGCCGGCTTCGCGAGCCGCAGGTTTGTTAGTTGCCGTGACGCCTGAGGATTGTAAATCAGAAAACCGCCTATGAACCTGGACCAGTTTAAAGAAGCTCTCATCCGCCTGCGCCCAACGGTCGAAATTTGCCAGATCGTCGTGGAGTTTCTGGCCGACGCCCTGGGCGCCGCCCACCAGGGCATCTATCTGTGGAGCGAAAACGAAGGGGCCTTCACGGTCTGGCCGGAACAGACCGATGTGACCCGGCAGTTTATGATTTACGATCCTTTTTTGCTGCATATGACCGACGATGATCGGGTCTACTACAGCAATTCGCCGGGGGAGCTCGGGCCGATTCAGGGCGACGCCGAACGTTTTTTTCACCAGACCGGCGCCGAACTCGTGATTCCGCTCGTCTTGAATCAATCCCTGGTCGGCGTAATCTTCGCCGGCCGGACCAGCGCGGATCTCTCTTCGCCGGAAGTGATGCGCCTGATCGGCGAAGTGCGCTCGCTGGCGGTGATGGCGCTTTCGAATTCGATTCTGTATTCGCGCCTCGAAGGTATTCTGGAACACTTAGAAGAGAAAGTCCAGGAGCGCACGCGCGAACTCGAAAACGCCCAGTCGCAGTTAGTCCAGTCCGAGAAGATGGCCATGCTCGGTGTGAT
This sequence comes from bacterium, assembly GCA_024742665.1. Lineage (GTDB taxonomy): Bacteria > Spirochaetota > Leptospiria > Leptospirales > Leptonemataceae > JANSYA01. The sequence continues at coordinate 44,900 of JANSYA010000004.1, read as the reverse complement.
GGTCGCGGGCATCGCGCATGAAATCAATACGCCGGCCAGCGTGATCAACGGCAGCGTCGATAATATCGAACGCAATCTGGGCCACATTCTGAACAATCTAAAGCAGCTGCGTAAGACGCTGCCGGCGGAAAAGCAGCCGACCTTTTTTCGCCTGATGAATTTGATCGGCGCGCAATTGACCTCCGGCCAGGCGCGGCCGGCCCGGGACGCATTCAAACGCAAACGCGAATTGACCGCGCGCCTGGAACAGGACGGCTGGCAGGCCGCCCGGGACGTGGCGACGTTTTTAGTCGAAAACGGTTTTTACGCCCCGCAAAAAAACGGGAACGCGGGCGATGCCGCCGACGCGGCGAAAGATGAGGAGCGCCTGGACCGTTTCATGCGCGCTTCCGTAATGAAGCTTTTGCATAACTTAAACAAAGACCAGTCACCGGAAGCGGTGCGTTTCGTAATCAAATTCGCCCAGGAGGTCGGCAATACCGCTCGCAACCTGGGAAATATTCGCAACGGCATCCGCAATATCGTGCGCATTGTGCGGGCGTTAAAATCTTATTCGCATCTGGACCAGGGCGGCTGGAGCCAGGCCGATGTCGTAGAAGGCATCGAAAATACTCTGATCATCATGAGCAGCGTGATGAAAACGGAAGTTACGATCGAACGCAGCTTCGGCGAAATTCCGCAGATCGTCTGCAACCCCGACGAACTCAACCAGGTCTGGACCAATTTGCTCACCAACGCCTACCAGGCCATGAAAGACCAGAGCGACGCGCGTATCCGGATTCGCACGGCGCTCGTCGAAGGCGGCGCGGTGCTGGTTGAAATTCAGGACAACGGTCCTGGCATTCCGCCCGCCGTGCTTTCGAAAATCTGGGATCCCTTTTTTACGACCAAAGACCAGGGCGAAGGCAGCGGTCTGGGACTGGGGATCGTGCAGGGCATTATAGAAAAACATAAAGGCAAGATCGAAGTGATCTCTTATACGGCGGACGATGTCGCCAATCAGCAGGCTCAGGCGGAAGTCGCGCGCGGTACAGTATTTCGCGTGACCTTGCCGATCGAAGGGCCCGGCGAAAACGCGGAAGGACTCACGGCCTCCGCCGGCGGCAGGTTTCAGGCGTGAGCCGGGCCTTACACAGGCGCACTTCGATTTCGAGTGCGATCGCGATCGCGGCCTGCGCTTTGTTTTCGACGGGTTCCGCCTGCACGAGTTCTTACGCCGGACGCTATATTTTCTGGAACTACCCGACCGTCGAAGATCACCTGATCTTTCCGACGCGGGCAATTGCTCCGGCTCCATCGCCGGTTTCGCTGGAAGTGCGCCCGACCGCCATCGCCAGCTTAATCGGAGCGCAGACGACGCTCTGGTCGGCGAAGGCTACAGACGGAGCGTCGGATGATCGAGCAGCGCCGGAGCAAAGGCTGCGGGCCGACAATTTCGCGGAGTTTCTCGCGGACAACGAAACGCGTTCTTTGCTGATCGCCCGCGACGGACGGCTGGTATACGAAAACTATTTTAACAACGCCGACCGCGATACTCTAATGGCGGGCTTTTCGGTTTCGAAGTCGGTCGTCGGGCTCCTGGCCGGCATCGCGCTGGCGGACGGCAGCCTCCAGAGCATCGACGATCCCCTGGCACAGTACGTGCCGGAATTAGAATCCGCTCCTGTCGGCGGCATTCCGCTGCGGGATCTGCTGAATATGACTTCGGGCATTCGCTTCGAGCGTGCAAGCTGGCCCTGGGCGGATGCGCCGCGCAGCTATCATTCGAGTGATTTGCGAGGGCTCGTCGCCGACGCTGAAATCGCAGCGCCGCCCGGAACAGCCTGGCTGTACAGCGAATTCAATCCACCCCTGACCGCCTGGGCGATCGAAAGGGCGACGGGGCAAACTATTGCCGAATTCCTGGAGAGCAGAGTCTGGCGCAAAGCGATGGCCGGCGAGGCGCGCTGGTTAGTCGACGACGCCGATCGCCGGGTGGAGCTCGCCCACGCGGGGTTTTATGCGACGGCCCGGGATCTGCTGCGCCTGGGGCTGTTGGTCCAGTATGACGGACGCATTGCCGGCCGCCGGATTTTAGCCGCGGGCCTGGTTCGGAAAATCACGACGCTCGCCGGGGACGATCCTGAAATTATTCGCGGGGTGCCCGCGAGCTTCGCGCCCGGCGGCTACGCGTACAAAAACGGCTGGTGGCTGCCGCTGGATCCGGAAACGAAGCAGCCGACCGGGGACTGCATCGCCGCCGGCCTGTACGGACAGTTCGTTTTTATTTCGCCGGCCCGCCGGCTGATCATAGTCCGGACGGGCTCCGATACGGGCGCCCCTGGAATCGCCGGCTGGTTCTCTTTGCTTGAGCGGCTGGCCCGGGCCGTGCACGCCGAGTCCTGAATCGAAGCGGCTTCCTGAAATGAAGCGCGCGCCTGAATCGACGCCGCTTCCCGAAGCGTCAGCGACAGTTCCTATGTAGTTTTAATAGTTTGTACTTACGCATTTTTTGCTTGCGAATCTTTATGTTTGCAGGCAATTCAGGGAATGCGTGCGATTTTGGGGCGGTGGATCGCCGCGCCAGTTCTGGTGATAGTTCTGATTCCGGGCCTTGCCGGCTGCAGCGCCGAATCCGGGGTCGGAGCGGACTCGATCGGGCGCACGCTTACGCTATCTGCAGGCAAAGACTTGCCGGCGGGCGACGTCAACCAGACGATCTATCCCGGCCGATTTCTCGACTATTACGATGAAGCCGCGGCATACGATGCACCGCCGCCCTGGCGACGTCCGGCGGCCGAAGCCCCGATCGACTGGCAGGCGTCCCGGGTCGAATATCCGAATCCCGGCATGAGCCCGCGAGCCTACTGGTTTCGCCTGCGACTGGAAAGTCCGGACTCGCTGGAACGTTATTTTTATATCCCGCACTCTTTCGATGAACTGAATATATTCATACAGGATAGCGCAAACGAAAACCAGGCGCGGGAGCTCTGCGCCATTGGCCGACGTGACGTCCCGATCAAAACCAGACGACCCGTCTGCCGACTTTCCATTCCCGCCGGTGTAAGCGAGTTTTATATTCGAACGCGCAACCAGGATTCCCAGTGGTTGCCCGCTCAGATCCTGAGCGAAGGCGCCTACCATCGGCGGCTGGAAACGGAAAACCTGCTGTACGGGGCGTACTTCGGCGTTCTGTGGATCATGGCGCTTTATAATTTTCTGGTGTATCTGCGCACGCGCGAGATTTCGTTTTTGCCGTATGTCGGCTTCACTATCGCCAATATCGCGTATTTTTTCGTGCAGAGCGGATTCGCCGCCTATCTGTTTTATCCGGAGCATCCGCAGTGGCACCATATCATCGGGCCGAGCACCGCGGCGGTGTTTGGAATTACGGCCTGCGCCTTCGCCTCCAGTTTTCTACGATTGCGCGAACGTTCGCCGCGCGTTCACCGCTGCCTGGCGGCCGCGCAAATCGCCCTCGGCGTGATCTGGATCCTCGCTCTGTTTGAACCGTCCTCGGGCGTGCTCTTTGCCAGTCTGCTGGGCGGTCTGGGTTTCGGTATCTGTTTGCTGCTGCCCTTAATCGCTCTGCATTCAATGTTAAGCGGATTTGCGCCGGCGCGAATTTATTTTGTGGCGGTCCTCGCCTTCTTTGTGGGCGGCGCTTTGTTTATCGCGCGCATTCTGGGCTGGCTGCCGGCGAATGCGCTGACGATGTACGCCTTTCCGGTCGGATCTTTGCTTCAGGTGGCGCTGTTCTCGCTGGCCCTGGCCGATCGCATCGAAGATCTACAGCGCAAAGTCGCCCACAGTCTCAAAAAACTGAAAGCCGCTCACCGCAAACTCGGTCGCTCGGAAGAACGCTATCGGCAGCTGGTCGAAGGTTCCAATGATCTGATCTTTGTGCTGAGTCCGGCCGGCCTCGTCGTGCAGGTCAACGCTTCGATTCAGCCGCTCCTGGGCTTGCGCGCCGACGACCTGATCGGTCGCTCGCTTGCGTCGGTGCTCTATTCGCCGCCGGAGTCCGAGACGGGCAAGGGATTTCAGCGGGCGCTGCTGGAAACCCAGATCCAGGAGCTATCGGCCGCATCGGGAGCGGTGCGATTTCCCCTGCGACTGGCCAATCGTCTGGGGCAGCCGGTGGACATGGACTGCAGCCTGGAAGGCATCGCCGGGGAAGGCGAAACAGACGACCCGGGCGGTCTGATTCTTGGACGGGCTGCGCCGCCGGAGCGCAATGTGCTCGTCGACGGTCTACAAAGTGAACGCGGCGTATTTACGATCGGAAATTTTCTCAGCGACGCCGACGCTCTGTATCATCGCGTTACGCAGTTTCTGGAACGTTATTTCGAGACGGCCGACGTGGAGATGGTCATATTCGCGCTGCGCGAAATGATCATGAACGCCATTGAACACGGCAACCTGGCGATCAGCTTCGATGAAAAGACCGAAGCCCAGGAGCAGGGGCGCTATCTGGAACTGCTATTGGAACGTCAGCGGCAGCCGGAGCTGCGGGAACGGCGCGTGCTATTGCACTATTCCCTGAACGCACGGCGCGTCGTCTACCGCGTGACGGACGCGGGCGCGGGATTCGACCATCGCGCGATTTGCCAGGAGGCGAACACGCTGATGGGCGACATGAAAGTCAGCCACGGACGGGGTATCGCTCTGGCCAGACAGTTCTTCGATATCGTGCGCTATAACCGGCGGGGCAACAGCGTAACTCTAGTGCGCTTCACCGATCGCGGCGCTGGCGGTGACGAGCAGGCGGCCGACGCCGTAGCGCAGAGCGCAGAAGGCGACGCTCATTAATATCAGTTCTGGACCGATTAGGTTCATGATCGCACAGGACATAGTTTAATCCACCCAGCCGCGAACGCGTTCGACGGCTTTTTTCCAGTATTTGAGTTCGTGGTCGCGCCGTCCGGAATCCATCTTCGGTTCGAATCGCGTGCGATCGCTCTGCAATTCCTGCAGGTCTGAAAGTTCCGGCCAGATGCCGGCTTCCATTCCGGCGAGATAGGCCGAACCAAGAGCGGTCGTATCCACGTTGCCCGGTCGCACAACCGCTGTGCCGAGAATATCCGCCTGGTACTGTAACAGAAAATTGTTGGCCGATGCTCCGCCGTCGACGCGCAACAGATCCATCTTTTCGCCGGTATCCTGTTCCATGGCCCGCACCAGGTCGCAGGACTGCAGGGCGATCGATTGGAGCGCCGCCCGGGTGATCCGCGCGGGGTCGGTGTCGCGGGTCAGGCCGAAGATCGCGCCGCGGGCCTGCTGGTCCCAGTAGGGCGCGCCGAGTCCCGCGAAGGCCGGGACAAATACGACTTCGTCCTGGTCGTCCTGGATGTCGGCGATGATCTGTTCTGACTCCGGAGCCTCGCCGAAGAATTTCATAAAATCCCGCAGCCACTGAATCACGGCGCCGCCGATAAAGACCGCGCCTTCCAGGCTGTAGCAGACCTGCCCCTGGGCGTCGCAGGCCAGGGTCGTGAGCAGTCCGTTCTTGCTGATCAAAAACTGGTCGCCCGTATTAAATAAAAGAAAGCAGCCCGTGCCGTAGGTATTTTTCGCCTGGCCCGGATTGACTCGCAGTTGGCCGAAGAGCGCCGCCTGCTGGTCGCCGATCATCGCCAGCACCGGCACGCCTTCCGGCAGAGCGCCGCCGCCGCGGGTAACGCCGTAGCGCGCGCGACTGGCCTTGACTTCGGGTAGAATCGCTTTCGGAACATTTAGCAGCTTGCACAGCTCGTCGTCCCACTCTTTAGTTTCGATATTATAGAGCATGGTCCGGCTGGCGTTCGTATAGTCGGTCGCATGCTGGCCGGTTAATTTGTACAGCAGCCAGGAGTCGATGGTGCCGGCGGCCAGTTCGCCTTTCTCGGCGCGGCTCCGGGCTCCCGAAACCTGGTCGAGGATCCAGGCGAATTTCGTTCCGGAAAAATAGGCGTCGATGACCAGGCCGGTCTTACGACGGATCAGGTCTTCGTTGCCGGCGGCCTTGAGCTGATCGCAAACCGAGGCGGTGCGGCGGCACTGCCAGACGATGGCGTTGTGAATGGGTTCGCCCGTCGCCCGGTCCCAGATGACGGACGTTTCGCGCTGGTTGGTGATGCCGATGCCCGCCGCGTCTTTCGCGTTCAGGCCACCTTTGTTGAGAGCGTCGCCGATCAAATCGCGCACGCCGTTCCAGATCTCGTTTGCGTCGTGCTCGACCCAGCCTGGCTTCGGGAAGTGCTGCGTGAATTCACGATAGGCGCTGGAGAGAACTTTGCCCTGATCGTCGAAACAGAATACCCGGGAGCCGGTCGTTCCCTGGTCGATAGCGATAATAAACGGATTGCCCATGTACTACAAAATCATTGCGGTGATCGACGGGCGCAAGCGATTTCCCGTGGGCGGCTGATCAGAGTCCGGAGTCGAACAGAGCCGGGCGGTCTCTGTAAATGCGATGGACGGAAGGCAGTACAGCAAAACGGGCGGCCAGGTTCTTCGCGGATTGCGAAGGCCGGTCGCCCGATATGGAATCGAATGGCAGACAGGCCGCGCCGCGAAGGCGACGAAGCCTGAAATGCTACGATTTGTTCAGCCGAGTTTCTGGTAGATGTAGGCGTGCATGCCGTACAGAATCGGATACAGCGCCAGAACCAGACCAAGAGTGATCAGGCCGGTCAGGATACCCACGATGGAGTGGATGCTGCCGATCGCGCTCAGGATCGCCGAAACGACGATAAAGCCCACGAAGAATACCAGCTGCGCCAGGAAGATGGTCATCTTGTTGCCGTAGGTCGCTTCCCAGGACTTTTTGAAAGCCTCGGGACCGGTCATGCCTTTGTCGACTACCAGCTGCATGGCGATGTACCAGCCCATCATCAGAACGACGCCCATGCCGAGGATGATGTACGAACCGAGCAGTGCGGCGACCAGCAGTGCGAAGGCGATGAATACGTCGCCCATGTTCTTGCGGTATTCCGGCTTCCAGACTTCGGTCATTTCGATCGGTTCGCCGCGCGCCATTTTGACCGGAAACGTCATCCAGGCGATTACGATTCCACCGTTCAGGTAGGGAATCCAGATCGAGATGACGCTCAGGATGGCGTTTACAATAATCGGAACGACATATTTGATGCCGATTTGGATTCCATTCTGAATAATATCAGGAATAGATAATTTTTCACTCATGTGTAAAAACCTTCTCTTATAGAGATTTTAGTGTTGATTACTCAATTTCGCGAATCTCCGGGGCCGCCAGAGGCCTGCGGGCCGATAATCCCGGAACTCAAAAAACTGATAGATACAGGTGTGACACGCTACAGAATCCGTAGCAAGTTTTTTTTCGCAAATAGCGGCGGGCGCCATGGCTTGCAAATTACAACTCGACTCGGGTCGGCGCTTAGAGTTCAATCTCAAGGCCTTCGTAGGCCATGATGATTTCCAGGTTGGATTCGCTCTGGGCGTCCATCATCTCTTTGTAGCGCACGGCGCGCAGATAGACTTCGTCGAGCTTTTCGTCGTCGTAGGAAGGATCGTGGTGGAACAGCACCAGCTTCTTGACGCCGGATTTCAGAGCGATGTCGGTCGCGATCGACGCGGAGCTGTGACCCCAGTCGATGCGCTGCAGCTGCTCTTCGAACGTGTACTGCGTATCGAAGATTAAAACATCGGCGTCTCGAAAATATTCGAGGTATTCGTCGATTGAGTCCATATCTTCCAGCTTGAACTCCGCGTCCGTGCCAAAGATCAGGACCTTTCCGTCTTCTTCGAAGCGATACGAATAGCTTCCGCCGGGATGGCGCAGGCCTTTTTGAGTGATATTCAGACTGTAGACCTGCCAGGCTTCGTTTTCCTGGTGCTGGATAAAGTCTTTGCTCGCCAGCAGGCCGTCGAAGGGCACCGGAAAGTGGCGTTCGCTGTGCTGGTAGCGCAGGCGGCCTTCGATGTCCTCCGAAATCCCGTGAATGTGGAATTTGTTCCCGGGAATGTACAGCGGGCCGAAGAACGGCACCCCCTGAATATGATCCCAGTGGCTGTGGGTGAAGATCATGTGGCATTCGCCGCGACCCTGCAGAAAATCGTCTTCGACCAGGATCTTATTGCCCAGATCCCGCAGGCCGGTGCCGGCGTCGACGATCACGAGATCGTTGTCTTTCGTCCGCAGCTCCAGGCAGGTCGTGTTGCCGCCGTACGTGTGCAGGAGCGAAAAGGGCAGCGAATCCAGAAAGCGATCGACAGAGGCTTCGTCCAGGACGTCGCCGGGAGAGGCGTAGGCCAGAATCTTGCGGACCTTCTCGCGTACCGCGGTCCCCTTGATCGGCGTTCCAATCGAACCCCGCACGCCCCAGAACTTCACCTTCATGTTAGAATATATCGACCGATTTCACGATTCCGGTCAAGCCAATCCCGCCCGGGATTCGAAAACGATCGTCTCCTGACCCGCGCCGGCCTTTTCGAATTCCCGCGATCCGGGCCCTCACTGCGTCGCCTGAGCCCCCGGCGCGGCCTCCGGCGCCGTATCTCCGTCGTTTTCGCCGCCAGTAGAGGCCGGGGGATTTTCGCGCACGACGGGGCCTTCGTCTTTTTCCTGGGTCGCAGACCAGTCGATGGCGCGATCCAGGACTTTCTCGAAGTACTTGCGCTGATACACAATCAGCTCAAAGACATAGTTGCGATAGCGATCGATCAGCGCGTCGTCGGCGACGTGGCGGTATTCCCCCGGATCCCGGCGCAGATCGTATAATTCTTCGCGGCCGGTTTCCAGATTGTAGATGTACTTGTAGTTCTCGTCGCGCACGCCCGCCAGGCGGTTGCGCCAGCTCGTATAAAAAGTCGCCAGCTGCGGCGGACCGCCGGCCAGAAGCGATCGGCCTTCGTGGCGTTCGTCCTGAAAGGCCGAGAGCCCCAGCATGTCGAGCACCGTCGGTAGAATATCGGTGTGGCGGGTGACGTGATTGTATTCGATTGACTTCGGAAACAGGCGCGGATTGTATATCAGGAACGGCACGTGCACGTTCTCTTCGTATACGAAGAAGGGATGGTTGTAGTTGCCCCGGTGCTGGCCGAAGGCTTCGCCGTGATCGGCGAAGACGATAAAGATCGTATCGTCGGCCAGGCCGGCCTCTTCGAAGGCCTTGATGTATTCGCCGAGCACGTAGTCGGAATAGTACAGCGCGTTTTTATATTTGGCGAAGGCCCGCTTCCAGCGATCGGGGAAACCGTCGGTTTCTGGATCGATGTCGTACAGTTCGAAGGCCGGCTCGGGCACGTCGTACGGATGATGCGGCGAAACGGGCATCGCCACCAGGAAGAAGGGCTTGCCCTGACGGCGACTGGAGCGCGCGAAATTTACGGACGGTTCAATCAGAGCGCGATCGTCAATGCCCCAGTTGAGTTCTTCGGTAAAGGGCGGCACCCGCAGCTGCTTCGCATCGTGCATGACGTCAAAGCTGCGGTGCTTCAGAAAATCGCCCTGGCCGGCGTAGTGGTAGGTGCCGGTGTGAAAGATGCCCGTGCTGTAGCCGTTTTGCTTTAAGATCTCCGGCAGACTGATCAGCGGAATGTCGGGATAGTCGGTCGCCGCCCAGCGATCCGCGGGCAGGGCGTAGGCCGAAGTCATGATCGTAAACAGAGAGTTGATCGAAAGCGGAGCCTGCACGTAGTGTTTGAGCGCGACCAGGCTGTTTTCGGCCAGGCGCTGCCAGTTGGGAACGACGCTCGGTTCTTCATCCTCCCTCTGGTCTTCTGCGCCCTCTGTTTCCGACAGGGCCGGGTCCTGACCGCTTGCACCCGATTCGCTCGAAGCCTCTCCGGCCTCTCCGCCATCGCCGCCATCGACCGTCTCCGCGCCCGGCTCATCGTCTTCATCGCTTACAGACTGTTCGCCCGCGTCCGGATCCTTGCCTGCGATGATCTGTCCGCCGCTCGCACTGTCCGTGCCTTCCAGCTCCGCGAGCATTTCTTCGATCGTGCGCGGCGCAATTTCCGGATAGGCTTCGACGGTTTCTTCTAAGTATTGCGCGGCCGTCGATTCGAAGAAGTACAGCACGACGTTGTATTTTTTTCCGCGCCGGGGAAAATCAATCGGAGCGATGATCCCCGCCGGCTGCCGGCCCTGGCCAACAGCAGCGCCGTTGTTTGCCTGCGCCGGGCCTGCGCCGCTTTGTGACTGAAATCCCGGATTGGCCGCCAGCCATTCCAGGGATTCGGTCTCGAAGCGAAAGCGAAAGGGCCGCCGCGATACGAAGCGCTGCCCGTCGGGAGTGATCAAATCGTACTGATCGCTTTTGGCGCGGCCCATCGTGAAGACCAGTTGGCTCAGCACGTTTGTGCCAAGAGTACGCTGGATTTCATGACGATTGGCCGCCTCGAAACTCAGCAGACCCGCCGCAGCAGGTTCCGCCACACCTGCCTGGTACGGCAGGCTGGCGAAAGGCGCCGGCGCGATCACCAGGCTCAGAGCCAGCAGTCGCACTCCGCCCGGCCAGACCGGTAGCGCGGCGAGGGCCCTTGCATTCTGCTCCGACGGAGACGCATCATCGGTGCCGGTCGGGCCGCCCACGCCGCTCAGAGTTTGCGCTCTCATCCGCTGCAGCAGTCGCGCGCTCCAGACCGCCCATCCGGCCAGCAGCAGGCCGCCCCCCAGAATCGCATAGATCGCCAGCCAGGGCGTTTCGGCCCGGATCGAAGTCAGCATCTCGTCGGTGCCTTCCCACTTCAGGATGTGGTTCCAGCCGAACTGGACTTCATAGGTCGCATAGTAGTTCACGCCGGCCACATAGATGACGAGGGCCAAAAACAGCAGGCCGGCGATCAGCGCCTGGCGCAGCAGGATTCGCCGCGAAATCCACAGGCCCAGGGCCAGACACAGGCTGGCCAGGCAGAAGAAGCTCAGAATATCTTCTATATAATAGCCCCAAAACGACGGGCTAAAAAATCCGGCGAGGGGTACGGCCTCGGCCCGTTCCCCCTGGCTGTGCAAATACAGAACTGTTCCCCGGCCGGCCAGAACCATCGGCAGATAGACCAGGGCCAGGCAGGCCACTTCAGACAGCAGCTCCCGGGCCAGATCGCGCAGGGTGCGTTCCCTGGATTCGGATGATGCGGAAGCAGGCGAGGGGGCGGGCATGGTTTTTCCAGCAAAATTCGCTACCCGGGAGACGCCGATCAAAAAATGGGTATGTGGCAATCATTTCACCGGGGGAACTATGGCGCTCAGATGCGGAATAGTCGGACTGCCGAACGTAGGCAAGTCCACGATCTTTAATGCGATTACGAAGGCGGGGGCGCAGTCGGCGAACTATCCGTTCTGTACGATTGAACCGAATGTCGGCCGGGTGGACGTGCCCGACGCGCGCCTGGATCGGATCTCGGAAATTGTGCAGCCGAAAGCGACGGTGCCGACCTATACCGAATTCGTCGACATTGCGGGCCTGGTCGAGGGCGCGAGCAAAGGCGAGGGCCTCGGCAATAAATTTCTCTCGCATATCCGGGAGACCCAGGCCGTGGCGCATGTCGTGCGCTGCTTCGCCGACGATAACGTCGTGCACGTACGCGGGAAAGTCAGTCCGGTCGACGATATCGGCATCATCAATCTGGAGCTGATTCTCGCGGATATGGAGTCGCTCGAAAAGCAGCTCGATAAAATTCAAAAGAAGGCCCGCTCCGGCGACAAAGAATCGAAGACGCAGATGGAACTCGGCACGAAGCTGCAGGACCGACTCGGCCAGGAACTGCCGATCCGCGGCCTGGAGCTCGACGCCGAAGAACGCGAAATTCTCGCTCGCTTTCAAATGATCACGGCGCGCCCGGCCCTGTACGTCACGAACGTCGACGAAGAGAGCGTCGAAAACGGCAACGATCATACGAAGGCGGTCGAAGAGCACGCGGCGAAAGAAGGCGCCCGCGTGGTTCGCATTTGCGGCCGCATCGAAGAAGAGATCGCGACATTAGAGGCGGCGGAGCAGGCCGAGTATCTGGAGACGATGGGGCTGAAAGAACCCGGCCTGAATCGGATGATCTGGGAATCGTATCGCCTGCTGGATTTGATCACGTTTTTTACGGCCGGCGAACAGGAAGTGCGTGCCTGGACCGTCCAGGCGGGCAGCCTGGCGCCGAAAGCCGCCAGCGAAATCCACACCGACATTGAGCGCGGCTTCATTCGCGCGGAAGTCACCGCTTACGACGATTTTATCGCCGCGGGTTCGATGAACGCGGCCAAAGACGCGGGCAAGATGCGTTTAGAAGGCAAAGAGTACGTCGTCCTGGACGGCGACATCGTATACTTTCGATTTAACGTATAAAAACAGCACGCTATGCCGCGCTGGAGAACCAAGCATGATCTACGAACTGGATGATCTGAAACCGAAGCTCGCCCCGGACGTTTTCGTGGCCCCGGACGCCCAGGTGATCGGCGACGTAAAAATAGGAACCGGCAGCGGCGTCTGGTTCGGCTGCGTGGTGCGCGGCGATGTGCACTATATCACGATCGGCGAAAATACCAACGTGCAGGATCTGAGCATGCTGCACGTGACCGGCGGTAAATTTCCGTTGATCATCGGCAACAACTGTACGCTCGGCCATCGAGTAACTTTACATGGCTGTACATTACGCGATTACGCCTTCGTCGGCATCGGCGCGACGGCCATGGACGACACCGAGATGGGGGAATTCTCGCTGCTGGCCGCAGGCGCGCTGCTCACGCCCGGCAAAAAGATTCCGCCGCGCATGGTCGCCATGGGCAGCCCCGCGAAAGTCGTGCGCGAAATCACTCCCGAAGAAGAGGCCATGATTCGAAATATCCCGGCGAAGTACACGGCGCTGCGGGAGCGCTATCGTCCTGAAAACGGTTTCCGTGAGTTTACCGGGAGGGGGTGAGTCCGGGAGGTTTTAACAGGGAGCCGGAGATCGCGGTAGGTTTCTTGGGTGTTTTGGGCAATGCCGATTTTCGTATTTGTTTTCGTTCGCTGTTTCTCATGCTCTCTGTGAGACCGGGAGTTTTTAACAGGGAGCCGGAGATCGCGGTAGGTTTCGCGGGTGATTCGGGCAATGCCGATTTTCGTGTTGTTTTTCGTTTGCTGTTTCTCATGCTCCCTGTGAGACCGGGAGATTTTAACAGGGAGCAGGAGATCTCGGGAGGTTTCATGGGTGATTCGGGCAATGCCGATTCTCGTGCTGATTTTCGTTTGCTGTTTCTCCTGCTCCCTGTGAGACCGGGAGATTTTAACAGGGAGCAGGAGATCTCGGGAGGTTTCATGGGTGATTCGGGCAATGCCGATTCTCGTGCTGGTTTGCGTTCCCTGCGAATGATAAGCTCTCTGTTGGAACCGGGGTGAATATGAAACAGCTCCAGCGACTGCCCATTTTTTCGCCTGATACTTCGCCGGAGCTGCGAACCTGGCAGTGGTTGGCTTTGATCGGCGGGAGCGTTGCGTTTTTTTTGCCCGTAGACGGAATTGAATATTCTATCTGTTTTTTCTATAACCTGACGGGCCTACCGTGCCCGGGCTGCGGCATGTCCCGCGCGACGCACTACGCCCTGCATCTGGAGCCGCTCCACGCCTTCTATCACCATCCCGGAGGACTGCTCGCCGCGCTGACGATCGTTTTCTTTTTACTGACGGCGATCTGGCGGCCGGCGGGCGCTTTGTTCGAACGGGTCAAACACCACACGGCGACGGCGCTGTTCGCGGTGGCCCTGGCTATGGTCGGCTTCGGACTTCTGCGGGGAATTGCGTTCGCGTACGGCCCGCTCTGGGGTTGGACGCTGCCGTCCGGCTTTCAGGTGGTCCTGAGCGATCGAATCGCCGCCGATGGAGCCCAGGCGATCTGGCGGATGCTGTTTGGATTTCAGTGAATGTCCGTTCTGCCGGCCGGGCCGCCGCCGCGTTCGAAGAGGGCGATCCGGCGGCTTTTGAGCGGCCGCGCGATTTGAATTGACGGCACACCCGCACCAATTTTTTTCCAACATAATATGGAAAAAACTCTCATCATCATTAAGCCCGATGCGGTGAAAAACAAGCACATCGGCGATATCATCGCCCGCATTGAAAAAGAAGGCTTTCAAATCCTCGGCATGAAATACAAACAGCTTTCGCGCGCTGACGCGGAAGGATTTTACGCGGAACACAAAGAGCGCCCCTTCTTCGGCAGCCTCTGTGATTTCATGACTTCCGGTCCGGTCGTCGTGGCGGCCCTGAAAGCCGAAGGCGCGATCGCGAAGTGGCGGACCTTAATCGGCGCGACCGACCCGGCCCAGGCCGACGAAGGTACGATTCGCAAACTGTACGCCGAAAGCAAAGAAGCCAACGCCGTTCACGGCTCCGACTCTGTCGAGAGCGCGGAACGTGAAATTAAATTTCACTTTCAGGATTCGGAACTGGTTTGATGAATTCCCGCGGCGAGCCGGATCTAAAGCAGCTCCTGGCTCGCTCCGCCCTGTTCTTTAACGATTTCTTAAGCCGGCGGATCGTCCCCGATCTTCACCGGCGAGTGGTACTGCCGCTCGCAGAGCCGATGATCTACAGCCTGGACGCGCCGGGCAAACGTCTGCGGCCGGTGCTGTGTCTATGGGCCGCGGGTATCCAGCCCGGCGAGTCCGGCAGGGCCTTCTCGGAAGACGCTCCAGCCTCCGAAACGCCGACGAAACGCGAACTGGCCGCGTGCTACGCCGCCGCCGCCGTCGAAGCGATCCACACCTATTCGCTGATACACGACGACTTACCCGCCATGGACGACGACGATCTGCGTCGCGGGCGGCCTGCTTGCCATCGTAAATTTTCAGAGTGGGCGGCGATCCTGGCCGGAGACGCCTTAAATACGTACGCCTTTGAGTTAGTGGGCATGGCCGCTCGCAGCATGGAACGAACGGATCTGCTGCCGGATTTATTGACCGCCCTGGCCGAAGGAGCGGGTCGCATGGTTTGCGGTCAGGCCCTGGACCTGGATACGGAAGAACTGGCCGCAGAGCAGCGCGACATTCCAAATCCTCGCGAGCGGCTGAATGAAATTCACACGAAAAAAACCGCGGCTCTGATTCGGGCGAGCCTGGAGCTCGGTGCGATTCTGGGAGGCGTGGAGCAGCCTTCCGAACGAGCTAAGTTTCGGGAATTCGGCGAAGGCCTGGGGCTGCTCTTTCAAATCGCCGACGATCTTCTGGACGTGCGGGGCGACAGTGCGGCCCTCGGAAAGACCGCGGGCAAAGACGCGGCTTCCGGCAAGCTGACCTATCCGGCGCAGTACGGCGTGGATGAAAGCGAACGGCAGGCGCGTGAATTACGCTCGAAGCTGGAGACGCTCGCGGAGCGACTGAGTCTGCCCGCGCCGGAACTGAATCTGGCGTTCCAGGGATTGCCGGCATACGTCGCCGAACGCAAGAGCTGATTCGCCAGGCGAATTGAAACTATGGCGCGTTCCCTGACGGATATTCTTACCGAGCGCGGCGTCGAAAACGCGGCGGCTTTAGTCCTGGCCGGTCGCGTTTTGGTCGACGGAGTGCGCGAAACCCGAAGCGGCATGGCCGTGCGCGAAGACGCGCGTATCGAGGTTCTGCCCGGCCGCGAGTACGTGAGTCGCGGCGCGTATAAATTGCTGGGGGCGCTGTCGGATTTTCAATCGGCGTCGAGTAGTGCGAGCGGAATGCGCGGGCCGGCCGGACGCATTTGTCTGGATCTGGGGGCTTCGCATGGCGGCTTTACCCAGGTGCTTCTGGAACGCGACGCCGCGAAAATTTACGCCATCGATGTGGCCCGGGGGATTCTGGACTACGAGGTCCGTCGGGATACGCGCGTCGTGGCGCTGGAAAAACGCAACGCGCGCGAGCTGGCACCCGAATGGCTGGCCCCCGAAGATCTGGAACGCGCACGCAAAAAGGACGCCGCGGGATTTCCAGAGGGTATATTCGTTACCGGCGATTTGTCTTTTATTTCGGTTCGCCGCATTCTGGATGCCCTGGTGAATTTCGCCGGGCCGGCCGGGCTCACCCTCGAAATTCTCATGCTGGTTAAGCCACAGTTCGAGCGCCCGGAAGCCACTGAGAAAGGCGTGCTGAAAGACGGGGCGCTGCGCGAAGAGATCGTAGCGGACGTGCGGGAATATGCGCAGTCGATCGGCTTTCGCGACCCGGCCACGGCTGTTTCGCGCCTGCCCGGAGCGAAGGGCAACGTCGAGTATTTTTTGTACGCAAGGCTTTAAGGTGCGATTCGAACGCTTCGCGTTCGGAAAAGGGGAGTCGTCTCTGCATACTTCGTATGCAGAGGTGCGCGATCCTTCGGATCTATCTGCTCTGCACGCTGCGCGCGCAGAGGTGCGATTCGAACGCTTCGCGTTCGAATCTAGTCGTCCACAACAATCGTATCTTTGCGGCCAGGTCCCACGGAGATGAATTTGATCGGAACTTCGATCAGTTCTTCCAGGCGGTCGATATAGTCGCGGCAGTTTTTCGGTAGATCGCTGAGTTTGCGCGCTTTGCTGATGTCTTCGTTCCAGCCTGGCATCGTTTCGTATTCGACTTCGATGCCGTCCAGATTGCCGTCGGTAGGGAAAGCGGGGAGGCGCTGGCCGTTGCGTTTATAGGCGACGCCGATTTTGATTTCGTCGTAATTTGCGAGGATATCGATCTTCGTCAGGGCGATGCCGGTCAGGCCGTTGACCCGGGCGGCGTGGCGCAGGAGTTCGACGTCGAACCAGCCGCATCGACGGGGCCGGCCGGTGGTCGCGCCGAATTCGCGGCCGATCTTGCGCAGTTCTTCGGCTTCGTCGCCGTGGAGTTCCGTCGGAAACGGCCCTTCGCCGACGCGGGTCACGTAGGCTTTGGCGATGCCGATGACTTCGTTCAGATGTTGAAACGAAATGCCGCTGCCGGCGATGGCGCCGCCGGTCGTGGGATTGCTTGATGTTACGTACGGATAGGTGCCGAAATCGATGTCGAGACCGGTGCCCTGGGCGCCTTCAAGCAACACGGATTTGCCGGCTTTGAGCGCCGTATTTAATTCGAGCGAGGTATTGCGCACGATCGGGCGAACCTTCTCTCCGAATTCCAGCAGGCTTTTGTACAGCGGATCGAAGTCGACGACGGGCTCGGAGTACATATTCGCCAGCACGCGATTCTTTACGTCCAGGAAGTGCGTTAAACATTCCTTGAGACGATCTTTGTCCAGCAGGTCGCCCAGGCGCAGTCCGATGCGCATGACCTTATCGCCGTAACATACGCCGATGCCGCGTTTGGTCGTGCCGATCTGCTTGTCGCCGGCGGCGGTTTCGCGGGCCGCGTCGATCGCGCGGTGCAGCGGTAATACGATATGACACGAATCCGATAAAATCGTGCGTTCGAATACATCAATGCCCCGTTCTTTCAAATACGCGACTTCTTCCATGAAGGAAATCGGGTCGAGGGCCACGCCGTTTGCGATGACGCAGGTCGTGTCGGGGTAGAGAATACCGCTCGGAATCAAATGGAAGATATAGACTTCGTCGTTGACCGAAACCGTATGGCCGGCGTTCGCGCCGCCCTGGTAGCGAACGATATAGTCGATCTGGCTGCTTAAATAATCGATGATCTTGGCTTTGCCTTCGTCACCCCATTGTGTACCCACTACCAGTTTTGCGGTCATAGTCTTAACTCTCTTCTGTGATTGCTCGTTTGCGTCCTGTTTGCGCCGTCGCGCTGCGCCTGAACGGCGGCGGGCGACGGGAACTCAGGCTTCGGCGGCTCGCTGTTCGACCAGCGTCGAAAGATTCAATGCGAAACCGCAGGCCGGCTGTCGGTCGTCGGTGAATTCACCGTACAGATCGTCGTACACTCCGCCGGTAAAAACGGTTTCGTTGCTGTCGTCGATGTACGCTTCGAAGACCGGGCCGGTATAGTACGATAGCTCGCGCACCAGGCTGAAATCGAAGATCACGTCGGTGCGCTGTGCGGCTTCATTCAAAATTTCCAGCAGCGGCGGCTGGCCGGCGCAAAGTTCTTTGAGACGCGCCATGGCCTCCGCTCCGCCGAAGGTCAGGGGGACTTCGATCAGGATCCGACTCAGGTCCGTAGCCAGGCCCGCTTCTTCGGAGATGCGCTGGATGCGACCGGTGTCCTTATTATGGAAAGCAAGCGAAAGGTCCGCCCGGGCGCGCTCGGGAATCATCTGGAAGAGATGTTCCAGGAAGCGCACGTCTCCGTACAGAATTCGCGGGCGGCCGCCGCAGGCCGCCAGGCATTCCCGGGCCAGGCTCAGAATTTCGTCGAAGCGGGCCGGGCCGGCCTCGCCGACCAGTTCCACGCCGGCCTGCAGGATTTCGCGACTGGAGCCGGAGCCCCAGGGCCGGTCCTGAAAGACCGGCTGAATATAAGAATAGCGCGCCGGAAACTCCTGCTTCAGACGGCGATTGGCAACAGCTTTGACGACCTGCACGGTCAAATCCGAGCGAACCGCCAGACGCTCGCCTTCGCCGGCCTGCACCTGGAAGACCGGATTTTGAGCGGCCCCTCTGGCGGTCAGGGAGAATGTCCGGGCAAAATCGAACATGGGCGGCACGATTTCCTGGTAGCCGGCCGCCTGGAATTTCTGGCGGACCTGCTCTTTGAGATCCAGTTGAATCCGGGTTTCGGCTGGGTTCAGGAAGTCGAATCCGTGGGGGATCCAGCTTCGAAATCTTTCGCGTTGGCTTAACATGGGTAAAATGGAGGTATTCCTGACCTGTCTCTGCGAATCGCCCTGTTGACAACCACTTCTGCTGGCGACGGACCCTGAGATTTACCCCGGAGCCCGCCAGAAGTCGCGGGAGAATATCCGCAAAATATTTGAAGAATTCTGAATCCGCGGCTAAAAGCAGCCGAAAATGATTAACAGCAGGTACAGGATCGTCCGGCTCCAGAGTCGGAGCGGTGATCCGCGGGAAAAACTATGGGTGTAATTACGCGCAGTATATTGAACGGGATGCTTTTGGCCTTCCTGGTGACGGCGGCACTGCTGACCGTGTCCGGATACGCCTTCTTAACGATCGGCGCGGAGGGCGTGCGACAGGCCCAGAATAGCACTCGCGATCGCGGGGTCGAGATCACGCACGCTCTTGCGACGATGGCCGGTGAAAAATTCGATCGCGATATGGCCGTGAAAATGTCGGCGGTCATGTATCAGATCGTCCGACAGTCGGACCAGAAAAGCAGCAATTATATTGTCGATGAGCTGCTCTTGTTGACCGCCACGAACGAGCTGATGGCCCACAACGACGTGGCGCTGCTGGCCGAAGGCGCTCGCAGCCCCGACGATTACAGCGACGAAAAATATACGAAAGCTCTTAACGGCTCCGTGCAATTGCCGACGCGCGTGAACTCGATTGACGAGAAGGACTTCGCCGGCGTGCCTTTTTATGGCCTGGTCGGGGCGCTGATTGCCGGCGCGGACGAATCCATCGGCCGGGCTTTTCCGGAAAAAATCACCACGCGCACTCATATCAGTACGGCGGTCTTCCCGGTGGATCAGGAGCTGCCCTCGGGTTCGGTGCATATGTTCGTGACCCATACGAGCACCAACGACTTCGTCGCCGCACTGCGCAAAGTCAGTATCGATACGCTGATTATGACTGCGGCTTTCGTTTTTCTGATCACCTTCATTATGATTCTCCTGATGACTCTGTCGTTTCGCGAAGAAGACGATCGGCCGCGTCGCGCTCGCCGCCCGGACACGGGTCGGCGACGCTCCGCAGGTGGCGGTCGTAAATCGATCGTACTCGAGACTCCGGAAGGGGAAAGCGACGAAGGCATCGCGCCGCCGGTACGCGAAACCGTTCTCGATCCCAAACCCGCGAATCGCGCGCGCCGCCGTTCTCCGTTGCCGGGACCCGCAGGCGGACCAGGAATTCTCGACGAAGAGCGGCCGCTCCGGGCGGTTCCAGCTGCGGCCGCCGTGCCGGATGCACAGGCTGCCGGCGGGCCGCCGACCGTCGAAGCCGCGTATGTCGAAGAGGATTACGAGGACGAAAGCGAAGAGTTTATCGACGACTACGAAGATGATGCGACCGTAGCCGCGCCGCAGGCTCGCCCGGCGGCCCCCGCGCCGACGCCTCGCCGTGCTTCCCGGCCGGCCGAAGAATTCAATCCCTATGCGGCGGTCGCCGGCGATCCACTGCCGCATCGTCCCGGGCCGCGCATCATGGATGCGATTCCGCTCGATCAATTCTCGAAAAATAAATCTGCCCGCGGTCCCAAAAGAACCCGAT
The DNA here is from genome assembly GCA_024742665.1 of bacterium. Classification (GTDB taxonomy): domain Bacteria; phylum Spirochaetota; class Leptospiria; order Leptospirales; family Leptonemataceae; genus JANSYA01. The sequence continues at coordinate 24,719 of JANSYA010000004.1, read as the reverse complement.
CATAACCAGTACTGTGCTTGATATTGCGACAGATCGAAACATCGAGGCCCGGATTCTCGTCATTCATTTGCGAGGCCGGATCGACGCCTTAACCGCGCGCGAATTCGATGAATTCTTCGAAGAGCTGCTGCGCTCCGGGGAACGCTTTTTTATTTTACGCGGCAACCAGCTGGATGCTGTTTCCAGCGCCGGCATCGGCAGCCTGGTTAAATTCGTACGCCGCCTGCAGGGGCTGGGCGGCGGCGCGGTCTTCGTGCGTTTGCCGGAAGAGATCCGGCTGCTGCTTGAATTTTTTGGTCTCGGCGAACTTCTGCCGGTCTATGACTCCCTCGATGACGCTCGCGGCGCGCTTGAGGCTTCCCTGGTTCAATTTCAGGATTCGCTGGAATTGAAACGGGAGTCCACGCTGCGCACTAAAATTCGCCCGGGCAAAAACTCCGCTCGCATCCAACAGGAACGTTCCGACGCCAGGCAGGATCGGGCGCATGCAGGCAGTGCGCCGGACGTTTACGCGCGTCCGCTCAGCAAAGAAGGCACAGCCTCCGACATGGATCCCTCTGGCGAAACTGAGGTCCGGCGTGCGCAGACTTTCGCCGAACGCACGCATGCCGGACGCCTGCACCAGGCCAGGGCGGCGAGCGATCAATCTGAGGCGACTTCGGCTGCGCATACCGGTCCCACGGAATCGGAGCTGGAGCTGATGGGCGAAGCCGGACCGACGGAATCCGAACTGGAGCTGATAGGCGAAGCCGGTCCGACGGATTCTGAACGCGAAATTATGGCCGGGGCCCGGAGTACAAGCACACGCACCAGCGCGGACGCCGTTCATGGGGATAGCGTGGCGGCGTCGGAGAATGCTCGCTACGAACAAGCCGTGCTCGCAGACCAGCTGGCGCGAGAAGCCGCTGCGGAGCAAGACGAAGCGGACCGCGAGTTTGGCGAGCTGAGCGATAGAGCAAGCGATGAAGAACAGGCCGCCTGGTCGGAATCGCGCGTGATGGGCTGCGAACAGTGCGGCCTCAACCTGCGTATTTTTAATTTCGGCTTGCACATGTGTCCCGCCTGCGGGATCGAGTTTGACGTGAGGCGCGACGGCAACGTTTCGTTTTATGAAAAACTGTGAGCAGCGCCGCCCGTAATTCCTTAAAGCTTTCCGTCTTTACGATCGGCTCGCGCCTGCTGGGCGTCATTCGCGATCACTACCAGGCTTTCTTTCTCGGCACCGGCGCCGTTTCGGCCGCCTGGGAAATCGCCTATCTCCTGCCGAATATGCTGCGCAATTTGCTGGCGGACGGCATTCTCGCGCAGTCTTTCATTCCGGTTTATTCCGAAGCTCTCGATCGTTCCGAAGCGGAGGCCCGGCGTGTATCGGGTTTGATCTTAACTTTTCTTGCGATTGCCTTAAGCACTCTGGTTTGCCTGGGGGTGTTGAGTTTCCCGTACGTTTTGCCCGTGCTCTTCGATCAGACGCCGGAAGAGGCGGACCTGCTGGTCGACATTTCTCGCGTGATGTTCGTGTTTATTCTGACGGCTTCGCTGACGGCGATTCTCGCGGGCATGGCCAATTCGCATCAGCATTTTTCGTTCCCGGCGCTTTCGCCGATTTTGCTGAACGTGGTCTTTTTGTTCGGCTTTCTATTTGTGCTCGACGTTGAATTGTTTACACCGGCGGAAAATGTCCGGCGCCTGGCGATCGTCGTCGTAGTCGGCGGTTTCGCGCAGCTCTTGCTGCAGAGCGTCTATATAGTGCGCAACGGCTGGCGGCCGCGACTGCATCTGGACTTAAAAGATCCGGCGCTGGGTAAAATTTTTTCGCTGATGGCGCCGGCGGTCCTGGGGGCGGGTCTCTTTCAGCTAAATCAGCTGAGCGACGTGGCCATCGCGAGTTTTTTTATTCCGGACGATCAGGATGCGATTCCGGCCCTGCGTTATTCCCAGCGTTTGATTCAGCTGCCGACGGGCGTCATCGGCGTCGCGCTTTCCACGGCGATTTTGCCGGCCCTGTCCCGGGGCCTGCGCGATCGCACTCCGGAAAAAAGCGCCGAGCACGCCCGGGAGCTGGAAGGGGCTTTGAGCTTCGCGCTTTTTTTGACGGTGCCGGCGGCGCTGGGTCTGTATTTCCTCGATAGTGAAATAATAAACTTTATTTATTTTGGCGGCCTGTGGGACGCGGAGTCCACGCGACTGACGGCCCTGGCGCTCGTGTTTTATAGTCTGGGCGTGCCCTTTTTCAGCATCAATCGTATTTTAACGTCGGCGTACTTCGCGCACCAGGATACGCGCACGCCGGTGCGATTTCTCGGCCTGATCGCCGTCGTGAATTTTTCGATGAATATGATGCTGGTCCATAGCTTTTATCAAAGCGGAATCGCCATCAGCTCGGTGTGTTCTTCGGCGCTGTATACGATTCTATTGGGCTGGTTCTTTCATAAGAATTATCTGCGCTTCAGCGGCCGACGTCTGCTCGCGTTTTTTCAAAAGAGCATGCCGGTATGGGTGATCTTCGCCGCGTATCTGCTGGCGCTGAACTGGTACGGCCAGGACATGCTGTACGCTCTCGCAGACAGCATGTCGGAGAACGTCGGCGGTCTGCATCCCGTGCGGTACCGCGCGCTGGCGATGCTGCTTGTAGGAGTCGGCGGCGGCGGAGCGCTGTACTTCGCGCTGGCGCATTTGTTTCGCATGGAAGAGCTGCGAGTCATCACTCGCTTTGTACGCCGCGACCGCGGCTGAGAAACCGCAGGCGCAGGTACATGCTTCGCATTCAAAACTAAAGTCCGCGAGGCCGGCCGCGATTGCGATTGCGTTCGCCGCGCAGAAAGCGAAACATAAAGCTATAGAGCGCGCCGGAAAGCGCGAAGGCGAGTAGCGCCCCCGGCATGCTGTAGCCCAGCAGATAATTGTAGGCGCCGTGAAAAAGACTGGCGATCAGCAGGCCGGCGACGATCAGAGCCGCGTTCGCATTTTCGTGAAGCACCGCTCCGAGCGCGTATCCCCAGAAGACGGCGAAGGCCGCGTGGCCGAGATTGCCCAGAATCAGACGGGGGAGAGTCTGGCCAGGCCCGAAGGCCAGCAGATACAGAATATTTTCGCCGCAGGCGAAACCCAGCGCCGCCGCGATGCCGAGCACGATGCCGTCATTTGAGGTGCGAAAATCAGAACGGCGCAATCCGGCGAAGAACACAGCGAGAAATTTCGCGATTTCTTCGACCGGCCCCACGATTAGAAAGTACAGCAGAAAGGCCTGCAGATCGAAAATGGCGGGCGCGGCGTAATTGCCGGCCGCTCGCGCGCCGCTGTACGCGTTCGGAGCGATCGTCAGGGATTCAACCAGAGCGCTGGTGGCGCCCGCCACGGGTCCCGACAGCAGGCCGGCGCCGAAAACAAGCCAGAGGGTCGCCGGGCGCAGATGATCGGACTGGCGGCCGAAAAACAGCAGCCATCCCGCGGATACGCAGGCGAAAAATAGAACGTAGAGCGTCATGATTGCGGGGCGGGTTCGTCTGAGGTCGCGGGGGCAGAAGCTTCCGGACCTTCAGCGGCCGCGGGCTTTTCTGAATCACCGCTGCTTTTCGGTCTCGATGAGCCGGAGTCCGCCGTCGATTCGGATTCGCCTGCGGCTGTTGCCGTACTCAGAGCCGCCGGCGATTCCGAATCGACGGGAGGCTTCGCCTCTGGAGTGGCGTCGGCCGGCGTCGGCCTGGCTGCCGCGTTGGTCACGGGCTTCGCCTGCGGCTTTGCGTCCGGCGCTACGGCATCCGCATCTTTGTCCGTTTTCTCCGGCGGTTTGGCGCTCGCTTTCGATTTTTCCTGGCCTTTAGTGCCGTTCGTTTTGCCCGGACCTTTCGTGCGCTTTCGTTTTTTCAGCTCGGCCGGCCCGCGATAGAAATGCGGCAGGCCGTAGCCCAGGATCGCGAATGCGACGATGGCTTCCAGCAGCAGCAGGGCGTGCAGCACCCGGCGGGCCAGGCCGCCCGCGCTCGTGCGCGGTTCCAGCGCGACATAGAAGGCTTCTTCCGATTGATAACCCGGGATTCGCGCGCTGGCGTAGGCTAAGACCGGTTTCTCCGGCGTAATATGCGCGGACTTTAAGTTAAGCTGGCGACGTGCGCTCTCCAATAGCGATTCCAGGCGTTCGCCGAATAGCAGAAATCCTTTTTCGATGGGGTAGCCGTCGTCATCGCATATCGCAGCCAGAGTCAAAAGATAGACGTGTTCGCCGTGGGCCGTATAATAGTGCCAGAATAGCGGGCCGGTCGCCGCTTCTAAAACACCGGGGGCGCTTGCCGGGTCTTCGCGCTCCGGACTCAGGTCCCGCACTTTGAGCCCGGTGATTTCTAAGAATTCTTTTTCCAGTTTGCGGTCGCGAAGTTTCGCATCGCCATAAAGCACGCGATTGCGTTCATCGACGGCCAGCAGCAGGTCGAGTTCGTCGAGACTATCGCGACGTGGGTCCAGATACTCGCTGACTGTTTTCTGGGGATCGGCGGATGCGAAGGCCCGGGCTGTTTGATCGCGCCGGGCCAGAGCCGCCACGTGGCGCGCGTGCATGCGTTCGCGTTGGGAAGCGAGTTCGTTCCAGCCGGCGATTAAGGCCGCACGATTTTCGGCTTCGTAGCCGAGGGGACCCATCGCAGTCAAAATCAGGGCGTGGCCAAGCAGAAACTGACCGATCAACAGCAGGGCCGCGAAGACTCCCGCGTAGACGAACACGTCCCGGAAGCGTCCGGAATCTTCGGCGGTTTCGGCGGCGGCAGGGTCGGGAGTCCGACCCAGGCCGGGGAAAGCTCTTAGAAATCCGGGAGGAAGCATTGGAACAGGGGATCAGCGCTCCAGTCACGGCGGCTGTCAATCAGAATTAGGCGCTGGAGCTGCTTGACGATCATCGCTACATTTCTTTTGTTACTCTATTCAGTAGAACCAAATCGCCGACGGCCGGCAATCGATCATACGGCCGGACGACAATGGAATTGTATGGCCGGCCCGAAAAAAGTCTCACCTCAAAAAGCGTCGAATAAGAAAACGTCCAAAAAGAAAGCAAAGTCGAAATCGAAAGCCGCCGGAGCGCCGAAGGCCCGGGCGATTCCGCAGCGTCACAATCGAGACTGTCTGCACGTGCAGGGCGCGCGCGAGCACAATCTCAAGAATATCACCGTCGATATTCCCCGGGACGAACTGGTCGTCATCACCGGCGTTTCAGGCTCCGGGAAATCGTCTCTGGCCTTCGATACGATTTATGCCGAAGGTCAGCGGCGCTACGTCGAAAGCCTTTCCGCCTACGCGCGACAGTTTCTCGGCCAGATGGAAAAACCCGACGTCGATCTGATCGAAGGCCTCAGTCCCGCGATTTCGATCGAACAGAAGACGACGCACCGCAATCCCCGATCAACCGTCGGCACGGTCACCGAAGTTTATGACTATATGCGTCTGCTCTTCGCCCGGGCGGGCAAACCCCACTGCCCGAATTGCGGCCGGCCGGTGGCGGCGGTTTCCGTCGACCAGATCGTCGATCAGGTGATGACCTTTCCGACCGGCGAACGCATTCAAATTCTCGCGCCGCTCGTTCAGAATAAAAAGGGCGAACACAAAGATATTCTGGACCGCGCGCGCAAAGACGGCTTCACCCGGGCGCGGGTGAACGGCGACATCCTGGATTTACAGGAAGACGAAATCAAGCTCACGAAAAACAAACGCCACAATCTGGAACTGGTCGTCGACCGGATCGTCGTAAAGCCCGAGATTCAGAGCCGGCTTACGGATTCCATCGAGACGGCCCTCGCCCAGGGTGAAGGCGTGGCTTTCGTGTACGACGGCAACAAAGATCACATCTTTTCGCGCCAGCTTTCTTGCAGTCACTGCGGCATAAGTTTACCGGAAATAAGTCCGCGTAGTTTTTCGTTTAACAGTCCGAACGGCGCCTGTTCGACCTGCGACGGCCTGGGCGTGCTATTGGAATTCAACGAAGATCTGGTGATTCCCGATCCGTCTTTGAGTCCGATCGACGGGGCCATCGCGCCCTGGGGCGGACCGCGCAATTATTATTACGCCGAGACTCTGCACGAACTCGCCCACGAATATGAATTCGACGTGCATCGTCCTTTTGGTCGTCAGCCGCAAAAAGTTAAGAATCTGATCTTACACGGCAGCGATTCGTTGCCCGGCCGCCAGGGCGAGGACTTTCATTTCGAAGGGGTGATTCCGAATCTGCAGCGCCGTTACAGGGAATCCAAAAGCGACGATGTGCGCCTGTGGATGGAAAAATACATGACCGAGCAGGACTGCCCGGCGTGCAAAGGCAAACGCCTGCGTCCCGAAAGCCTGGCCGTGCTCTTTCACGGTCGAAATATCGCCGACATCACCGATCAGAACGTGCGCGATCTGGATCTGTTTTTTCGGGACGCCGATCTGACCGAACAGGAAGCGAAGATCGTCGGCCGGGTCATGAAAGAGATTCGCACTCGCCTGGGTTTCTTAAATAACGTGGGCGTCGGCTATCTCACGCTTTCGCGCGCGGCGGGCACGCTCTCGGGCGGCGAAGCCCAGCGCATTCGCCTGGCGACGCAAATCGGCAGCGCCCTCATGGGCGTGCTCTATATTCTGGACGAACCTTCGATTGGTTTACACCAGCGCGACAACGATCGCCTGCTGGAAACCCTGCGCAATCTGCGCGATATGGGCAATACCGTGATCGTCGTCGAACACGACGAAGATACGATTCGTTCGGCGGACTATGTGCTCGATCTGGGGCCGGGGGCCGGCGTTCACGGCGGCCACGTCGTCGCGGCGGGCACGCCGGCCGAGATTTCGAAGCTGCCGGACAGTCTGACCGGCGCATATCTCTCGGGCAAACGCAGCATTCCGGTGCCGAAAGAACGCCGGCCGGGCAACGGCAAGACCGTGGGCATCCGCAAAGCCCGCGCGAACAATCTGAAGAGCATCGACGTGGACTTCCCCCTGGGTAAGATGATCTGCGTCACCGGGGTTTCCGGTTCGGGCAAGTCGACGCTCGTAAACGAAATCTTGCTCAAGGCCGTGGGCACCGAGCTGGGTCTCAGTCGCATGCATCCCGGCAAACACGAGCGCGTTACGGGCCTGGGGGAAATCGATCGCATTATCGCCATCGACCAGGAAGCGATCGGACGCACGCCGCGTTCGAACCCGGCCACTTATACCGGCCTGTTTACTCCGATTCGCGAATTATTCGCGACCCTGCCGGAAGCCAAACTGCGCGGATACAAGCCGGGCCGCTTCAGCTTCAATGTGGCCGGCGGGCGCTGCGAAAACTGCGAGGGCGCGGGCATTATCAAAATCGAAATGCACTTTTTGCCGGACGTTTTCGTCGCCTGCGAGGTCTGCAAGGGCAAACGTTTCAACCGCGAAACCTTAGAAGTGAAATACAAGGGCAAAAATATCTACGACGTGCTGGATATGACCGTCGAGGACGGAGTGCGCTTTTTCGAAAATATTCCTTCGGTGCATCGTAAACTGGAAACGCTGTCCGAAGTGGGGCTGGAATACATCAAACTGGGCCAGGCGGCGACGACTCTCAGCGGCGGCGAGGCCCAGCGGGTCAAACTGGCCACCGAACTTTCAAAGCGCGGCACCGGCCGAACCCTGTATATTCTTGACGAACCCACGACGGGGCTTCACTTTGAGGATATTGCGCGGCTCCTGACGGTCCTGCACAGCCTGGTGGACCGCGGCAATACGATGGTGATCATCGAACACAATCTGGACGTAATCAAAACCGCCGATCATCTGATCGATCTTGGACCGGAGGGCGGCGTGGACGGCGGTTTGATTGTAGCCGAGGGCTCGCCCGAAGCGGTCGCGAAAATGCCGGCGAGTCATACGGGATCTTTTCTGAAGAAGATGCTGTAAAGCGCCTTCGAAGTGCGCGGCCCGAAGGGGAAGCGGCGGGATTTGAAGACCGGCCGCGTCGGATCGGCTCCCATATCTGAATGAACGAAAGCGAAATTACACAGCTGCAGGCGCTGATCGCCAGGCGCACGGGCATTCACTTTCGACCCGCGGATCGGGATAAATTCATCAGCGCCATCGAAGCGCGCATGGGTGAGCTCAGGCTCCGGCGGACCGAAGACTATTTGCGTTTTCTGGAGGAGCGCAGTCCGGAAGCGGCGGGAGATTCCGAATGGGGCTATTTGACCGCGCACCTGGTTCCGGGCGAAAGCTATTTCTTTCGAGACACGGGCCAGATCGCGCTGATTCAAGACGAGCTCCTGCCGGAACTCATCGCCGCCCGGCGGAAGGCCGGCGATCTACGCCTGCGTATTTGGAGTGCGGGTTGTTCGACGGGCGAAGAGCCGTATTCACTGGCCGCCCTGGTCTATGATCTTTTGCCCGACGCCGAAAACTGGCAGGTGCTGATTCTCGGCACCGATCCCAACGCGGAGGCCGTCGAGCGGGCGCGCTCCGGACGCTATACGAAGTGGTCCTTTCGCCAGGTATCCGCCGAGCGCCAGTCGCGATTCTTTACTGAAGAGTCGGGAACCTATCGGGTCTTACCGGAGATCCAGGGCATGGTCAGCTTTCGCGTGCACGACCTGCATGCCGCGAGTTATCCGGAGCCGGGCGGACAGATTCGCGACATGGATTTAATTCTGTGTCGGAACGTTTTCATTTATCTACAGGCGTCCGTGATTGCCGGCATAGTGGCGAAGATGGAGCGCAGCCTGATCGTGGGCGGCATGCTGGTCACGGGCCACGGGGAATTATCCGAGGCGCGTCCCGCCGGTCTCGCCACGCGGATTTTTCCGGCGTCGATTCTATATCAAAAAGAGTCGGACAGCGAAAAGGCCGTGAGCCCGGCGTCCTCCTCTACGCCCCCGCCCATTGCCGCTTCAATGCCAACTCCCGGGCCGACTCCCAGGCCTGGCACGGTTTCCGCGAATCCGGCCGGCGCGCCGGCGCAAGATCCGAAACCCGCCCGGTCTGCGCCTTCCGAACAGCCGCCGTTCGGGGAATCCGCCGGGCGGACTTTCGCGGCCGGTCGCACGGAAAACCAGGCATCGAGCCCGCCGCCCCGAAAATCCGGGGCCGTGCCGTCCGAGGAAGCGGAGAGCGCCGCCGGTCCTTCAAGTGCGGAGCTTCCGCCCGGCGCGTCCGAATCAGCGGCTGCCGCCGGTCTGGAACAGGCCCGGGCCGCGGTGGGCGCCGGGGACTACGCTGCGGCGGTGGAATTGCTGAAGACCCACCGCCGGCAGCATCCCGCCGACGAAGACGGGGGCTATCTTCTGGCCCGGGCCTACGCGAATCTCGGGCAGCATGAGGCAGCCGGCCTGCTTTTGAACCAGCTCCTGAAAGAACATCCTTTCGGCGTGCGCGGCTATTTCTTGCTCGCCCAAATTTCGGAAGAGCAGGGCGATCCGCTTCGCTCGATGGACCTCCTGAAACGGTCGATCTATGTGGATTCCGGCTATATTCCCGGATATCTGGAGCTGGGGCTGCTGTACGAACGGGAAGGCGACACGGCCCGGGCGCGCCGAATGCTGACTTCGGCGTGTGAGCTCCTCAAGGGGCTGCCGCCGGGAACCGAAATTGAAGAATACAACGGGCAAACCGCGGAGCATCTGATCGAAAGGGTCGAGGCGAGTTTGTAGCCCGGGGCGATTTCTCCCGTAGCTATTAGAACAATATGGAAAACTCTGAAACACAGGGCGAGCAGCTGTCCTGCCTGCTGTTCGAACTGGCCGGGGCGCGCTACGCCGTGCCGGTGGCCCGCGTGTTTGAAATTCTGTGGTTGCCTGAGCTGACGCCGGTGGCCCAGGCCCCCTTCGATACTCCCGGCATCTTCAATCTGCGGGGGCGGATCGTCACTGTCGTCGACCTGAATCTGCGCCTGGGCTACCGCGCGGCGCGCTATCAAACTACGAATCGCGTAGTCGTATTAATTGATGATGAAGAGAACTTAACGGGAATTATAGTCGATGCGGTGCGGGAAGTGCGGACCTTCGCGCCGGAGCAAATTTCCGATCCCCCGGAATACGGCATGGAGTCGAGCGGCCGGGCGTCGCTGTATATTTCGCATGTCGCGCGACTGGGCGATGAATTGATCACTCTGCTCGATGAGGACCGGCTGCTGCGCTATACTCAGGGTTTGCACGAGCAGATCCTCGAAGTCAACGCGAGCCTGGGCGAAAGCGGCGAACTGGAAAGCGTGCCGTCCCGTGAGATTCCGATCTTCTGTCCGGAAGCGACTCCTGCGGAACGCGAGATTTTTCAAAAACGCGCGAAGGCCCTGCTGCGAGCCGGTACGGCCGACGAGCACAGCGGCGGCGAACTTTTGCAGGTCGCGATCCTTTCGCTGGGCCGCGAGCTGTTCGCGATCGAGCTCGACCACGTCGTTGAATTTACGGACGTTAAGAGTCCAACGCTCGTGCCGTGCACGCCGAACCATATTGTGGGTTGCATGAATCTGCGGGGCGAAATTCTAACTCTGGTGGATATTCGGGGCGCCTTAAATCTGACTGCGCCGGGTCGCAGTCGGGGCAGCAAATTGGTGATCGCACGGATCGCGGAGATGGTGCTGGGCGTCGTCGTGGACGAAGTTCTGGATATTCTCAGCATCCCTGCGGATCGTTTGCAGGAAATACCGTCGACGCCCTCCGGAGGGAGCCGCAAATTTCTGCGCGGCGCGGTGCCGTACGGCGAACGATTCGCCCCGCTGATGGATCTGGCGGGCGTAATACTTGAAGGCGGTATCTTAACCGGCGCACAAAACGTCGGTTCCGGGTCGGTAAAATAATATGATCGAAAATTTAACTCGCTTAATGTTACGCCTTGATTTCAAGAAACGAATCATCGCCTTTAATGTTTTTATGGCCGCCCTGGGCATTCTGCTGCTCGTTTCGGTGAGCTATATTTTCGCGCGGGCGGATATTAAGTCTGAACAGAGTCAGCGCCTGGCGAATATTCGAGACATGCAGAAGCGCAGTCTGGAACGGTGGTGGGATACGGTCACGGTCAATTTGAAAACCGAAGCGTCGAATCCCGCGACTGTGGATGCGATGCGGGAGTTTCGTCGCGCTTTCGAAAGCGTGGCCGCAGACGAAGGCGGTCGCGAAGGAGCGATGCGCCGACTCCAGAGCAGTTATATTACCGACAATCCCAACGAGCAGGGCAAAAAAGATCTGCTGGTGCGGGCTCCCTCCGCCGGGGCCTACGACGCCGTGCACCGTCGATACCACACATACTATCGGGAATTCTTGAACGAAAATCACTATTACGATATTTTCCTGGTCGATTCGGAAACCGGCTATATCGTCTACTCCGTCTTTAAGGAGCTCGACTTCGCCACGAGCCTTCTGAGCGGCCAGTGGAAGGATACGCACATTGCCCGCGTATTTAAAGAAGCGCGTTCCTCGAACCAGGCCAACGCAATATTCGCGACCGATTTCGAACCGTACGGACCTTCCGCCGATGATCCGGCGTATTTTAAGGCGACGCCGATTGTCGTGAACGGACGCAACGCGGGCGTGCTGATCTTTCAGTACTCCCAGAAACGTCTGGATGAACTCATGCACAGCGCGACGGGTCTTGGCAAGACCGGCGAAATCTATCTGGTCGGTAAAGACGGCCTGTTCCGTTCCAATTCGAAACTGCTGTTGGACGATGGCGTGCAGACCCTCTTGAATCCTGAGTATGCCGCCAATACCGAGGCGGTCAAGCTCGCCTTCGCGGGGGAGACGGGGGTCATAACCACGCAAGACTACCGCGAACATGGCGCCTTCAGCGCCTTTACGAAAATCAAACTCGATAACCACGACTACGCTCTCATCGTTAAAATGGACTTAGACGAAGCTTACGAGGTGCTGGATAAAATGATCCTGAACTCGGGGGTTTTGACCCTGCTGATCCTGATCCTCGTTTCCGCCGGCACCCTGTTTTTAGCGGTGCGAATTTCCGATCCGGTAAACGAAATCGTCAGCATCTTAACGAGCTCGGCCCACGAAATCGCGGCGACAGTCGACGAACAGGAAAGCGTCGCGCAGCAGCAGTCGGCTTCGGTCAACCAGACCACGTCGACGATGGCCGAACTCGGGGCGACTTCCCGCCAGACCGCGGGACAGGCCGAAAGCGTGGCCAGCGGAGCCCGGGAAGCCAGGACCGCCGCCGAAGAAGGTCAGCAGATGGTCGACGAGATGCAGTCGGGCATGCACGGCATCAAAAACAAAGTCAGCGCGATTGCGGAACAGATTTCGCATCTCAGCGAACAAACGCATCAAATCGGAAATATCACCAGCTTTGTCGGCGACCTTGCCAATCAAACCAATATGCTGGCGCTAAACGCGGCGGTCGAAGCGGTGCGCGCCGGTGAACACGGCAAAGGCTTCGCGGTCGTCGCCTCGGAAATTCGTAAGCTCGCCGACCAGAGTAAGAAATCGGCCGAACGCATTCAAAACCTGGTCTCTGAAATTCAACACGCCACGGACGCGACGGTGATGGCCACTGACGAAGGCACAAAAAGCGTCGACGCAAGCGAAGAGGTGGCGGGCCGGGCGGCGCAGGCCTTTCAACGAGTTTCAGGCGAAATGGGGCAGGTCGTAGAAAATACGCGTCAGATATCCTTGAACGTGCAGCAGCAGGCGACCGCGGTGAATGAAGTCGTCCAGGCGATGAACGAGGTCAACAGCGGCGCGCGCGAGAGCGCGACCGGCGCCATGCAAACCAAGCAGGGCGTGCATCAATTGAATACCGCCTCCGAAAAACTGCGCCTGCTCATGACCGGCGGACCGAGCGCATATGATCGTTTGTTTCGCCGACGCGCTTCGGACGACGGGCGCCAGGGCAAATAGCTGAAACAGGTCGATTATCGTGATGATACAGGACGATGAACTCCGGGACCTGTTCCGAATCGAGAGTGAAGAGCATCTTCAAAAACTCGATGAGGGTCTGCTGCATCTGGAAAAGGTGCCGGACGATCAGGCGCGCTTAGACGAAGTCTTTCGCGAAGCTCACAGTATGAAAGGCGCTTCGCGTATGCTCGGCGTCGAGGGCGTCGAACAGCTTTCGCATTTGCTCGAAGATCGCCTGGGCCAGGCGAAGCGCGGCGAAAATCAGCTCGATTCCGAAACGATCGATCGCATCTATGTGGCGGTCGACGCCATTCGCGATCTGGTGCATGAAGCCGTAACCGGCAACGCCGCTTCGGTCGACGTCGTCGCGGTGAGCGACGTGCTCGTAGGTAATACGCCGCTGCCGGCTTCGCGTTCTTCGCAGCGGGAAGCCGCCCCGGGGCCGTCGTCGGCGGAATCGCCGGCCTCCGAATCTGCGCAGACTGACGCGTTCGTTTCGGAACCGGCGAGCGAAGCCCCGGCCCAATTGAACGAGAGCGCGCCCGGGACCGGGGCGCCCGCGGGCGTTCCAGATGCTCCGGCGAGCCCGGACCAAACGCCGCTTTCCCGGGAGGAAGCCGCCCAACCGCTCGTCGGCGATCAGAGCCCGCCGGCCGCACCGCCCGCGCCTCCGGCAAATATCGGCGCCGCCGTGCCGGCTCCCGTTCCCGAGCCGACTGAAGCCGCGCCGGTGACTGTGAGCGGAGCAGCCGTCCCGCCGACCGGCCGGTCGGAAGAATATCGCATTGAAACGATTCGGATCAACACTGAGAAGCTCGACTCCCTGCTCAACCAGGTCGGTGAGCTGACTGTCGCCGCGCAACGAGTGCGTCGCCGACCGGACGACATCGAGGAGATCATTGGATTCTGGGAAGACTGGAATCGGGCCAGCGCCGCGCGTCGCCGCGTGCTTTCGGATCTCGAAACGGATCGCGCGCAGATGTCCGAACAGAGCCGGACGGCGATAGATCGCATACGCGACTATCTCAACGACGAACGCGAACGGCTCGAACGCCTGAGCGGATTTCTCGATCAACTCAAGCAGGAAAGTTCGGAAGACGGCACGAAGCTGGAATTGATCGCCGACCGCCTGGAAGATGATATTCGGGACGCGCGCATGCTGCCCCTGTCCACGCTCTTCGGCCTGTTTCCGCGCACCGTGCGGGATCTCGCCCGGGAAGAAAACAAAGAGGTCGAATTGATTGTCGAAGGCGGCGAGACCCGGGCCGACAAACGTATCGTCGAAGAGATGAAAGATCCGCTCATGCACTTGTTGCGCAACGCGGTGGACCACGGCGTCGAATCGCCGGACGAACGCGAGCGGGCCGGCAAAGCCCGCAGCGCCCGTCTGATTCTGCGCGGCCGGCAACAGGGCCGCAACGTCGCCGTTGAAATTCAGGACGACGGCCGCGGCCTTGATCCGGAACGTATTTGCGCTGTCGCATTGGAGCGCGGGGTGATCACCGCCGAGCAGGCCGCGCAACTCACTCCCGAACAGGCCTATCAACTGATCTTTTTGCCGGGCTTTTCGACGAAGACGATGATCACCGACGTATCGGGGCGCGGTGTGGGCATGGACGTGGTGCGCAATAACGTGGAGCTCTTGAAAGGCGCGATCGAAGTCGAGTCGCAGTCGGGGGCGGGCACGACCTTTCGCCTGGTGCTGCCGACGGCCCTGACGACGACGCGGGTGCTGCTGGTGCAGACGGCCGGTCAGACCTTCGCGATTCCCACGGAATTCGTGGAAATGACGCAGATGATCGATCGCAGCGAAATCTTTTCGATGGAAGGTCGCAGTACCGTAAAACTGGGCGATGATTTAATTTCGATGGCGCGACTGGCGCGATTGCTGGAATTACCGGAAAGTGCGGACGCTGACGCGGGCGTTCAGGAAGGGGTTTCGCGTCTGGCGCATTCTTTCGTAATTCGAAACGGCGACCGGCGTCTGGCATTGCTCGTAGACGATCTGTTGGACGAGCAAGAAATTATATTCAAACCTTCCGGCGCGATATTAAGCGGAGTGCGTAATGTCGCGGGCATGACGATTCTCGAATCCGGCAGCGTATGCGTCGTGCTGAGCGCGCGCGATCTGCTCGAAAGCGAAACGAGCGCGGGCATGCAATCGGAGACGCGCGACGTTCAGGAAAGCCAGGACGAAGAATCCCGGGTGCATACGATCCTGCTCGCCGAAGATTCGATCACGACGCGTATGCAGGAAAAGCGGATTCTGGAGCGCGCCGGCTTTGAAGTCGTGGTCGCGGTCGACGGTCAGGAAGCCTATCAAAAGCTCACGGCGAATCCCGGAAAGATTGACGCGATCGTCTCGGATGTTGAAATGCCGAATATGGACGGCTTCACCTTCGCGGCGAAGGTCCGAGCGCACGAAGAATTTCGGGAGCTGCCGGTTGTACTTGTGACAACTCTGTCGACGGAAGAGCACCGACGCCGCGGAATGGAAGCTGGCGCGAGCGCTTATATTACAAAGAGCGGATTCAATCAGGCGATTTTGCTCGATACCCTCAGGAGATTATTATAATTATGTCTGGCCAGAGCAGTGAAAAAATCCGCGTCCTTCTGGTGGATGATTCCCCCCTCGTACTTGTATTAATCAAACGCATGCTCGCCACGGCGGACGATATCGAAGTCGTCGACACGGCCGCGGACGGCAAAGAAGCCCTGGAGAAAGTTCAGCAGCTGAAGCCGGACGTAATCTGCACCGATTTGAATATGCCCGTCATGGACGGCCTGGAACTTACGCGAGCCGTAATGGATCGCTGTCCGACGCCGATCCTGGTCATCAGCATCGCCGTACAAAAAGAAGACGAAGGCAATGTTTTCGAATTGTTGCGAGCCGGCGCGGTCGACGTCTTCCCGAAACCCAAAGGCGGTTTGCAGAGCGAAGAGGCCGCTTTCACCGCCGAGCTCTTAAACAAGATTCGTGTCGTCAGCGGCGTCGTCGTTTTTCACAAAGCCCAGGCGCCCGGAACGGCCGCTGCGGCTCAGACGCCCGGAACCGCGGAGACGGGCGCCGCAGCGGGCAAAGTCAAGGTTACCGCGATCGGCGCTTCGACGGGCGGACCGCAGGCTTATTCCGCGCTGTTATCGGGTTTGCCGGCGAGTTTCCCCACGCCGATTCTTTGCGTTCAGCATATCAGCCTGGGCTTTCTCAGCGGTCTCGTTGAATGGCTCGATTCCCAGTGCGCATTGAAAGTGCAGATCGCGCAGCCAGGCACGATCGCCCGGGCAGGGCATGTCTATTTTCCGGAAGAAGACACCCATCTGCAAATCGCGGCGGACGGGACTTTGCGCAGCGAAAAGACGGAACACTTTCACGGCTTTCGCCCCTCGGTCAGCCATCTCTTCGAATCGGTCTCCAAAAGCTTCGGCGCCAGCGCGATCGGCGTTTTGATGACCGGCATGGGCGATGACGGTGCGGAAGGCCTCAAGTCCTTACATGACGCGGGCGGAATTACGATCGCTCAGGACGAAAGCACCTCGACCGTTTTTGGCATGCCCCGGGCCGCCATAGCGATGGGCGCTGCGGGGCATATCGTGCCGCTGCCGGATATCGCTCCGACCATCAAACGTCTGTTCGGCATTTAACTTAGATCGGGCCAGGCCGCCAGCCTGTGCTCCTGCTAACCATGCAAACCCAGATTGTCATCGCGGAAGATTCGGCCGTCCAGGCGGTGATTCTGCGGCGGGCGCTGGAAAACCACGGCTACCAGGTGACCTGGGCCAAAGACGGCGCGGCGGGTCTTGCGAAGGTCATCGAAATTCGGCCGGCCCTCGTGATTACCGATGTCGAAATGCCGGTCATGAATGGATTTGATTTTTGCGTCGCGGTGAAGTCCAATCCCGAACTCACCGCCATTCCCGTGATTCTGTGTACTTCGCTTTCGCAGCCCGAAGATATTATTCGCGGCATGGAAGCCGGCGCCGACGGCTACGTAACCAAACCGTACGATGAAAAATATTTGATGTATCGCGTGCGGGCTTTACTCGACAATCCGTACGGGCCGGAAGACGCCGAACCGGTCGATATTACGTACGCCGGCAATGACTACGTTATCACCGCCGGTCGTCGGCAAATTCTGAATCTTTTGCTTTCGACTTATGAAAATACGGTGAAACAATACGGCGAACTGATCAACGCCCAGATGGAGCTGAAGCGTCTGAATCAGGATCTGGACGCGAGTTTTCGCGAATCCGAACGTTTGCTGATCAATATTTTACCCGAAGGCGTGGCCAGGCAGCTCAAAAAAGAAGGGCAGGTTACGCCGCAGCACTATGATAGCGTGACCGTTCTGTTTACGGATTTCCAATCGTTTACACAGCTTGCCGAGCGGATGACGCCGGCCGAATTGGTACGTCAGCTCGATTCGACATTTTCGTTTTTCGATAGCGCTATCGAACGTTTCGGACTGGAAAAACTCAAAACCATCGGCGATTCCTTTATGTGCGCGGGCGGCATTCCCGAAGCGAACGCGACGCACGCCGTAGACGCGGTGCTCGCGGCGCTGGAGATCCAGGAGTTCATGCGCCAGGTCAAAGACTTCCGCAAGCTGCGCGGCGACGAGTTCTGGGACTGCCGGATTGGCATCAGCACCGGGCCGCTCGTGGCCGGGGTGGTCGGATCGAAAAAATTCGCCTACGACGTCTGGGGCGATACGGTCAATATGGCCAGCCGGATGGAATCGTCGGGAGAGATCGGCCGCATTAATATTTCAGAAAGCACGTACGAATTAGTCGATGGCTTCTTCGCCTGCGAAGAGCGCGGCCGGGTGCAGGCGAAAAATAAGGGCGAAGTGCTTATGTACTTCGTCGACGGAATCCTGCCCGAGCTTTCGGTTCAGGGAGCGGGACAGATCCCAAACGAAGAATTTCGCGCGCGCTTAGAAGCGATTCGAAACGCTTTTGTGGCGGAAACGCCGGAGCAAGAGTCGAATGCCGCCGGCGATCAGGCGCCGGAATCGAGCGGCGAAAGCGAAGCAAAATAGGCGCCGCGCGTTTGAATATTCAAAGTTGATTCAGAGTCCGGCCGAAGCAACCGAAGAACGCAGGCCCTTCGCGATTCAGGCGAAAGGCGAAAAGCCTGCGTTGAAAATCAGTCTTCCGCCAGGATAAAGACTTCTACGCGACGGTTTGAGCGCGCTTCACCGCTGCGGTTCGTACCCGGCAGCGGGCGATCGTTGGCCCAGCCCTTGCTTTCTTTGATGCGACTGGAACCCAGTCCGAGTTCGTCAGCGACTCCCTCCGCGCGCTGGGCGCTCAGGCGGTCGTTGACAGCGCGGCTGCCGGTGCCGTCGGTGTGGCCCCAGACGCGAACTTTGGTTTCCGGATATTTCGCCAGAGCTTCTTTCAGCGTATCGACGTTGTTGCTGGCAGTGCCGCTCAGGTTGGAGCTGCCGGTATCGAAAGAAATATCGCCGTCCATTTTCACGAGCAGCTCTTCGGTATCACCGTTCGGCGCGGTGACTTTTTCAAGCTCGATGCCGCGATCGCCGAATTCGTTTTCAATGTCGTCGTGCATCAGGTCCAGGTAGAGACCGACACCCAGGCCCGCCAGGCAGCCGGTGGCGAGGCCGACGATTTTACCGTTGTTCTGCGCTTTGCGCTTTTTGAAGATCGCGAAGACGTCTTTGCGACGATCCTTGTTGCTCTTTTTGCGATTGGCTTCGTCAATAACGGCGCCGATGCCGAGGCCCGCGGCGCAACCGATACCGGTAGCGGCAAAGGTTTTCCAGCTTAGACTTTCGCAACCCATGCTTCCGAAACCGAGGACTCCCACCAGACCCCAGAGAGTCACCGCGCGCGCGAAACGCGCCGGTGAGCGTGTTGTGGAAGAGACTGTTTGATTCATATCTGCAATAACTCCTAAAAAATTGGCGGCCAGTCCGGATGAGAACTTCGGTCGAACCGCTCAAATAGTAAGACTGTTTTCATCCCGAAAGTGTCGATCAATTTCATCGTTTTTCACTCATTTTTAACACTGTTTTTCTCATGTCGCAGGTGAGACGATTTCATTGATTTGAAAGTCAAGGTCCTTGACGGAAACAGGGGCTGCCAGAGCCTGACTCTGCGAGCAGTGGCTCTACAATTCAATCGCTCCGACAGGGAGGAGGTAGCCCGTGATTCAAAACAATTATTTTAACGAGAACGAAGATCTTCAGCTTCAGTTCAAAGAAATCATCGACTGGGAAGAAGTCGTTACCGCTTACGAGCATGGCTTTGCTGATCATAAAAAATATCAGGAAAGCGGAGACGAGGCTCTGGCCTACGCTCCCTCCAACACCGACGAAGCGATCGAAAACTATCGCATGTTTTTCGAATCCGCCGGCGAGATCAGCGGCACCGTGATCGCGGCACACGCAGCCGCCATGGACAAAGAAGGACTCAAGTACGCCGACGGCAAAGTGACCTTTCCCGCGGAAGTGCTGGAGTGCTTCGAGAAAGCCCGCGAAGCCGGCATCCAGCCCTACGGCATCAGCCGCGAACACGGCGGCCTGGGCATGACGGCCATCGCGCAGTCCATGCACATGGAAATGATCGCCCGCGGCGACGGCGCTTTCGCGATCGCGATGGGCTGCGTCAATCTGGCTGAAACGATCGAACGTTTCGGCGACGAAGACATGATCAAGCAGTGGGTGCCGAAAATGGCGGCGGGCGAAATCTGCGGCGCGATGGCGCTGACGGAACCCAACTACGGATCCGATCTTTCGAATATCCGCACCAAAGCCGAGAAAGACGAGAACGGCAACTGGCGGATCAGCGGCGCGAAACGATTCATTACTCACGGCTGCGGCCTGGGCGATATTCCCTCTGTGATTCTGACTCTGGCCCGGACCGGCAGCACCACCAGCGGCGCCAAAGGCCTGTCCTTTTTCCTGGTCGAAGGCAAAGACGTATTCGTCGCGGGCGTTGAAAAGAAGCTGGGTCTGCACTGCAGCCCGACTTGCGAAGTCGTTTATGACAATTCGCCGGCGACTCTGATCGGCAAAGAAGGCTTCGGCCTGGTGAAGTACGCGATGGGCATGATGAACGTCGCGCGCCAGTCGATTTCGGCGCAATCGATGGGCATCGCGCAAGCGGCCTACAGCGAAGCGAAGAAATACGCCTCCGAGCGCGAGCAGTTCGGAAACACGATCGAACACATTCCCGCTGTGCGCAAAATGCTCGATCGCATGGAGCGGGAAACGGCGGCCATGCGCTGCATGCTCTACGAAGCGGCGCGCACCATCGACCTGTACGCCTGGCGTCAGCACCATATGGAAAAAGAAGGCGTGAGCGATCGCGAGATTCGCAAAGACGAAACGATTCGGTACTGGGAAAAGCTGGCGAACTTCATGACGCCGCTCACGAAGTACTATACGTCCGAGCTGTGCAACAGCATCGCTTACGACGCTCTGCAGGTTCACGGCGGCGCGGGTTATACCGAAGACTACGACGTGGCCCGGATCTTTCGCGACGCGCGGATCACGAATATCTACGAGGGCACGACTCAGCTGCAAATGCACGCGGCCATTGGCGGCGTTACGGCGGGTATGTCGGCGACGGGTCCCGTTCGCGCCTATATCGACGAAAACCTGTCGAAGTTCACGCCTTCGGAACATCTCCTGAAACTCAAAGAGAATCTGGAAGCGGCCATCGAAGCCTATAAGAATCTGAAAGACACCGAAACGCGGGAGACGAACGTTTTCGAAGTCGTGGAAACGATGGCGCGCTTCATGAACACAATGCTGCTTGAGCGGTCGCTCACGAAGGTTTCCGACGCCGGCCAGCGTGCGCAGCGCGAAAAAATCGCGCGGGACTACGCAGTCGACAGTCTGGCGATTACCCAGGCGAATCTGATCAAACTGCAGATGGCTCCGGCGGCCGAGCCGGCTATGGCCACCGCCTGATCGAAAAGTGATCGGACGAAAATAGCATCGGCTGGTGATCGCGCGGAAAGCGGAATCCACCGGACCGAAGGCGAACCCCGTCGCGCAAACGTTTCGAAAGCAACGAAATGCGCGACGGGGTTTTTTGCGTCGGTCAGATCTCAGCTTATGCGGCCGGTACAAAAGAAACCCGCCGACCGCTCGATGAAAAGCGGACCCGGCGGGTTTGCCGTTTCTGCGGATCCGGCGGGATCCACTTTTGCTCGCGGAATCTTTGATTCCACTGCATTAATTTCGGGATGACTGGATTTGAACCAGCGACCACTCGCCCCCCAGACGAGTGCGCTACCCCTGCGCTACATCCCGTATTTCAATCGCTCTGACTTCCGGCGCGATACCGAAGGACGGAGCAGGGATATGCTTTCAGGCGGGCTTCCCGGGTCAAGCAGGAACGAGATCCAGGATCCTGATCATGGGCGAGGAGAAGCCGGGGTTCGGTTTCGAGGTCGGCTGGTGCGCGTCCGCGCGTTATCAGAGCAGGCCGGCAGTTTCGGGGAAGTCCAGCATCAGGTTGAGATTCTGAATGGCCTGGCCGGCAGCGCCCTTGATCAGATTGTCGATCGCCGTTACAATCACAGTCGTGTTGCCGCTGGTTCTCAGGCCCAGGTCGAGATAGTTCGTATTTTGCACGGACGCCAGCTCGACCGCTTCCGGAGTATCGCGAAAGCGTATGAAAGGCTCCGATTCGCAGCGGTGGCGCAGGCGCTCCGCCAGATCGGCCGGCGGAGTGCTTTTCCAGATCAGGACGATCGTCGAGAGTATTCCGCGAAAGAGCGGCAGCAGATGCGGGGTAAAGACCACCGGCAGGGTCGGCGGGGCTTCGGCGGATGGCATCGCGATCGCCCCCGTAGTTCCAGGCATACCGAGGGCCGCATATTCCTCGATTTCCGGCTGGTGCTGGTGTCCCAGAATCTTGTAAGCGCGAAAATTCTCGTGGACTTTATGAAAGACGAAGCCGCCGTCTTCAGTGCGCCCGCCCGCGCCCGAAACTCCCGATTTGGCGTCGACTACGACCGACTGCAGATCCTGGCGCGCGGCTCCCAGAAAGGCCAGAGGAATCACGGCGCCCGTGGGGAAACAACCCGGATTCGATACGAACTGCGCGCCGCGAATCGAGTCGCGCAGAATTTCCGGCATGCCGAAGACTGCCTGGCTCATAGCCGCGGCCGAGGCGGGCGTATGCTTGAGTTTGTAGCGCTCTTCAAACGCCCGACCGTCATGCAGGCGGAAGCTGCCACTCAAATCGACGACCGGGTGGCCGGCCTGTAATAGATCGGGAACCAGGGCCAGCGAGGTATCGTTGGGCACTGCCAGAAAGACCGGCACGCCGTCCGGCAGAGGCGCGTCATGGCGCGAGAAGGTCAGACCATTGTCCGCTCCGTCCAGGTCAGGAAAGACATCGCTGAGCCGGCGGCCTTCGTAGGCATTCGATGTGATGTGCACCGGGTACAGTCGCGGGTGGGCACGCATCAGGGTGAGCAGCTCGTGGCCGGTGAAGCCGCCTGCGCCGATTACGGCCACAGGCACGGCGTCGCCCGACGAAGATTCTCGGTTCTGAGTCTCTGGCGCAGGATTCGATGAATTGGCGGCGGACATATACTGGCGAGTGGCCTTCGACGCCCGTGGCGTCAACCGGGTTACCGATGGATTGCAGGATTACACGGATGGCTCGAATTTTGGCACTGTCTGAAAAAGCGCCGGCCCGGCCGGAGCCGAAGACTCGCGGGCGCGGAACCGGCGCTTTCAAGAGCAGTGCGCTTCGCTATGAGTTTACTGCGCTTCGCTTTCGAGGATTTCGCCTGTGTCGGGATCGACGTTGGCCGGCGGGGTTTTCTTTGCGCGGGTGGCCTTTTTCTTTTCGGCGGGAGCTGCAGCTTCCGCTTCGCCTGCATCAGCGTCGCCCTCGGCGTCTGCGGCTTTCTTTTTCTGATGCGCCGCTGCGGCCTCTTTGCGTGCTTCGCCCGCTCGACGCCGCAGTTCTTCTTCCAGTTCGCCTGCGACGTCGGGATTGTCCCGCAGGAACTGGCAGGCGTTTTCGCGGCCCTGGCCGATGCGGTTTTCGTTGTACGAATACCAGGTGCCGGAGCGATCGATCAGCTCGTCGTTCACCGCGATGTCCAGCAGACAGCCGGTGTGATTGATGCCGCTGTTAAACAGAATGTCGAATTCCGCCTGACGAAAGGGCGGCGCGACCTTGTTTTTGACGATCTTGACGCGGACCCGGTTGCCGAAGGGATCGTCGCCTTTTTTGAGGGTCTCGATACGGCGAATGTCCAGGCGCACGGAAGCGTAGAACTTCAGAGCGTTGCCGCCGGTGGTCGTTTCGGGGGAGCCGAACATGACGCCGATTTTGTGACGGATCTGGTTTACGAAGACGACGGTGGTGTTCGATTTCGAGATCGTGCCGGTCAGTTTCCGTAAAGCCTGGCTCATGAGGCGGGCGTGCAGGCCCATCTGGGCGTCGCCCATGTTGCCTTCCAATTCCGATTTCGGAACGAGGGCCGCGACCGAGTCGACGATGATAATGTCGACTGCGTTCGAGCGAACCAGGCTTTCGGTGATCTCTAAGGCCTCTTCGCCGTTGTCCGGCTGGGCCACTAAAAGATCGTCGATGTCGACGCCCAGCTTGCGCGCGAAATAAGGGTCGAGGGCGTGCTCCGCGTCGACGAAGGCCGCAATGCCGCCGGCTTTCTGGGCGTTCGCGACCGCCGATAAACAAACCGTGGTCTTACCGGAAGATTCCGGTCCGAAGATTTCGACGATGCGGCCTTTCGGAAAGCCGCCGATTCCGAGAGCGAAGTCCAGCGTCAGGGCGCCGGTGGGGATGTGTCCGATTTCCTGGGGGATGGTCTGGTCGCCCAGCTTCATGATCGAACCTTTGCCGAAACTTCGCTCGATCTGCGCCATTGCGCCTTCCACCGCGACGGCGCGTTCTTTCGCGTCCTGGGTCGTCCCGCGAGTCCCTTTCAGGGATTCCAATTTGGACTCGTTCTTTTTTGCTCGTGCCATGTTGTATCAGTCCTTGTAATTGAGTATTATCTCTGGATTTCCAGGCCGGTATGAGTCCGGGCCGCCAGGGCCCGCTGTCATGTTCCGATCAGGATAGAGGCATCCTATCCCATGGGTGTGACAGTTTTTACCCGATCCGCTCGATTTGAGACATAATTTTTCCAGCTTTCCGAAAAAAAAGAGCATTTCACTGCTCTGGCTTGAATTTTCAGAATTTTTGAAAGGCCCGGAGCGCTTCGCAGCGCCGTATGGGGAGCCGTAGCTCGATTCATTTCGGGAGCTATTCTAATGACTGCTTAAAATGCGTCAAGTATTTTGGAAGTCGTGGGCTGTATTTTTTATCCGCCCGGGCAAAGCGCTCAGATTTTTTTGCCACGGATATCACCGATTTCCCGGATGGGTTTTTGCATCAGGCGAACAGTGTACCGAGCCGCGCGCCCCACAACCGTCCGGGCCGAAGCACAGCAGGCACGCCCGAGGCGGCACACCGCATCTCTAACCGACGGTGCGGTTTTGCATTATCCGGGTTTATAACCGGGAGCATGAGATCGCGCGAGCTTTTTGGAATTGGGCTTTAGCTTCGTGTGTGGTGGTTGTGGGCTGCTGCGTTCGGACCCGATTCCTGATCCTTCGCAGAATCTTCTGCTCCCGGTTCCAATGAGCGTCGAGGGAGTCCTCGACATACAGTGATTGCGTGCGCGTCCTGCCCGCTGTCTTTTCGACGGTGCGGTTTTGCTGTATCCGGGTTTTTAACCGGGAGCACGCGATCGCGCGAGCTTTTTTGGAATTGGGCTTTCGCTTCGTGTGTGGTGGTTGTGGGCTGCTGCGTTCGGACCCGATTCCTGATCCTTCGCAGAATCTTCTGCTCCCGGTTCCAATGAGCGTCGAGGGAGTCCTCGACATACAGTGATTGCGT
>JANSYA010000011.1 GCA_024742665.1 bacterium | reverse complement strand
CCGGCTGCAGCTGCATCGTCATCGCATGGTGCAAAGCATGAGCCGGCGCGGAAACTGTTGGGACAATGCGTGCGCCGAATCGTTCTTCTCGATCCTCAAGGAAGGGATCGGGATAGACGAATTTGTAGACGTGGATCACGTCCGGGAGGCAGTGTTTGAGTTCATCGAACTCTTCTACAATGCCCGGAGGGTTCACGGCAGCATCGGGTTTAAGAGTCCGAATGAATTCGAGGTTTTATCGGCTGCCTGAGATTTTGGTGTCTCAGAAAACGGGGATAGGTCACGGCTGTGCGGGAGATGCGGTGAGTCGTTCTGCAAAGCTTGCTCGCGTCGGCCCGGATGGTGCTGTGTGGGGCGTTCCGAATATCGATGCGACGCATATTGTGAATCTACGCCCTCTCGCGGTGCGCCGTCGGGATGGGCCATCCATGATCGTATGCCGGCGGAACTCGCTGTGTGAACATTGACGGCTGCTGTTGCACAAAGACGACTACCCGCGGGACTCTTCGTTCATTCCGATCAGGGAATGTAGTATGCTTCGCGTGCAATCCTGCTGTAGCTGCGTTGTCATCGTATGGTCCAAAGTATGAGCTGGTGCGGCAACTGTTGGGACAATGCGTGCACCGAATCGAGGCCTTAAGAGAGCAGCCGATTGAGGTCTTCTGGGGTTATGAGAGCGTTCAACAGAAAGTATTCACCTAAATCAAAGCACTCTAAAACAGGCGAAAGATTTGTTCGATTCTGAATCACAAGAGCCGGAAGAAATCAAGAAATGTGCTCCTGGTTACTGAATTGGGAAGATTCCGTGAAAATGACTTCGGGCAAAGGTTGTTGTGCAATCTTGATTCGCGATTATTGTTAGTGGGAATAAAGTAGGATCTCCACTTTCTTAATACTTGAAAATTGTGTTGAAAAAATTTGAGCCCGGGTCTTTGAGTGGGTAGATGGCTACAGCGACTCATAGAGTGAAGATATATTCAGTCGACGGTTTATTCGTAAAGGTTCGATTGACCACAATTGATGACTTTATTGTGGATCTAGATAAGGTTACAAAAACCCTTGCTTTCAGAGTTCTTATTAGCCCGATCCTCAAGTCACGTTCAAACGCGAAAATTCGACGTAGTCCATTGGCTACTCAAGTCGATATAGATTGTACTTTGGATGACGAATTCGTGAAGGAGAATGCGGGGCACTTCATTCAGAATGTGACTGAAATTCGGCGTGGAAAGTCGTACTTAAATTTTTCGTTCATCCTGACAGATTCAATTTGGGGGGAGCATATAAACCCTGGCGAGACTTGGGAGACCGCCACAGTGTATGATTCCGGGGGCGGTTCAGAGTGGGCTAAATCTCGAATGTCAGAAAAGTATAAGCTGGGTAGGGATCTCAAAGAAGCATTTCGTATCGGTCAGAGAAAAGAGGATGATCCAATGCTGCGGAAGGCGCAGGTGGATGAGTTCTTAATCCCGACGCGGTCCATTAAGCATTACAGGGTTGAGGCTGAAATATCCGGTGAAAACTTAACTTACCAAAATGCAAAACTACTATTGGGTAGGCCCGTTCAGCTCTCTCATTGCGAGGATGGTGTGTATTTCGGATCCCTTATCGCTGTGACCAAAACTGAGTTAATAGTATATATTGAACAGCCCAGTGGCTATCGTGGTCTTTACGCAACTTTCTATGAATTTGTAACCAGTATTGGAGAAGCAGTCCCGGTGGACTGAAATATTCGGATTTGATTGTCTTTTTTAGAGAGTAAAGAATTTTGAACCAGCACGATAATTCGGACGAGATTCTGGCAATTTAATTTCAGCCTTGCCACTCTTCTCCCCATCCTTCGGGACCCACTTTTTACTCCTTCCATCCCATTTGAGCTTTTGCCATGTGGCTTCAAAGCGATCTGGAATAAGCAGCCTTTCGTCGCGAACAATTTCCCACCGTTTCTTGGCTTCGCGTTGCGGTCCCGGTTTACGGCCAGGATCTTCCGACTCCTCCTTCAGTTTAGTTTCCACCGCAGAAGGGCGGCGATTTACGTATACCGCTTTAACGTTGTAGCTCATTACACGTGGATCATTCGGAGTCCATTTCGTCCGTGAAAGAGCCTGCGATTCCGCTCTTAAGTAGGATTTAACGTGAGTCTCGATTTGGGTTTCGTGTAATGCGTTCCCGGATATTGTAGTTGGGGCCAAATTGAATTCTTTACCAGGCCCTCCCAATAAATTATTAAGCAAATGTCCTCTGATAAAGTGCTTTCCTTTTCTGCGAAAGATCTTCTCGTATACGGGGGCACTGCTGCGGGCTCTAGAGCCTACCGTGACCAGCTTTGAGAGAATTGAGGCCTTCATTTCAGTGCCGCGAATGTCGCTTTTGAGCGGCTCATAAGTTATGTTACTTGTGGGCGGTTTTTCTGGGCCGCTAATTGGAAATTTCGCTGTGATTTCTGCGAGTTCATTTATTTCCGTGACGATAGCTTCCGCAGCCTTTTGTCTTTCAGTAGCATTTTTGTTCCGATTCATTCCTTTAATTTTGGTGTCGATACTATTTGATTTCGCTTTTGCATTTGCTTTTAGAGTCGCTTCGATATCCGGAATATTTCGAAAGACGCGGTCGACGAATGCCTCATATCGCCCCTTTTTACTCGCTATCATTAATCTGGCGTTACGCTGTCCTCCTTCCAAGAAGATGGTATGTGTCTCCCCGGACTTGTTCTTGAACTTTCTTTTTGCCCGCCACCAATCCAGAATTTTCCCCGCCGCCTTCTTCGCCTTCCGCTTAAACTTCCGCCACAACACCCTCGCCCGCACCGTAATCTGCCGGATAATCTTATCAATCGCCTTATCGATGCGCTTCTTAATCGTGCGAATCACCTTCTGCACCGGCTTGACGATATTGCCGAGACCGACGAGCCGCGCGAGAAAGCTGATTACCAGCGTAAGGCCGCGGGCCATTGTCGTTTCGACTTTGTTTGCGGCGGGGCCGATCTTGCCGAGTACGATGTTTTGCAGCGCGCCCATGATGCCCTGGACGAGAGCCTTGATCTGTTCGAAGCGTTCGATAAAGAACATGACGACGTTGTAAATCGCGAGGATTGCCTGGACGATGGCGCCGGCGGGGTTCAGCAGGCTGGCGATCTTCACGATCGCTTTGACGATGATCGTATTTCTGACCCAGGTCATCACGGCGCCGAGGATCGTTTCTTTCAGGCTGCCGAGATCCTGCTTGATCTTTTCATAAAGGCCGCCGGGTCCTTTCGTGACTAAAATCGTTACGACTTCGATCGATTTCTCGACGGCGGTCATGATCGTGTTGCCCTTCGGCCCCATGCGTTTTACGATCTTCGCGCGAATGTCGGTCCAGGTGACGGCGAAGAGCTGCGCTACAAAGCCGAAGATTGCGGCGGGTTCGAAGCTGGTCGGCACGTTAATGCCGGCTTTCGAAAACGTTCCGAACATCCAGCCGAAGAGGGCGCCCTTGAAGTGCTTCACGAAGTTGCCCATGAACTGCTTGAAGCCTTTGCCGACGGCGCCGAGCAGGTTGCGGCCAAAGCTGATCGGATCGTTGAAGATCCGGCCCATGAGGTTTACAATCGGATTCAGGAAATTAAAGATCGGCCCTTCGCGGCCGCCGACCAGACGGATAAATCCGCGAAAGATGAATTCTTTGACTTTGGTCGCCACGCGACCCGCGAAGGCTTTGATCTTACGCAGGGTCGGACCGAAGACTTCGAGCAGAATCTTAATGCCGAAGCCGATAACGAAGGGCGGGGCCAGTTTATAGAACGGCAGCTTGCCGATGCGCCGCAGTGTTTCTTTCAGCAGCTGCGCGATCAGGGCCGGACCAATGCCCAGCTTCGAAGCTTCTTTTTGCAGCCACTGGAAAGCCGGAATGACAGCCTTCGACTGCTGGATGCGCTGGAATACGACGTTGCCGCCCGGGATCAAAGAGACCAGCGCCCGAATGAAATTCAAGGGCGTGCGCACGATCGCCTTGCCGGCAATCGGATCGCGTCCCAATAGAAAGGTCAGGAAATTATAGCCTGGAATATTCGCCGTGATTTTTTTCGCGTACTGGCGAACCTTGCCCGCGACGAAACCCGGTTCTTCTTCCGGCGCGCGATGCACCGTCTCGCCCTCGGCGGCGCTGCGGCTGATCGCGGGAGCGCCTGGCGCTGTCGGATTCGGGCTGTGCGTTTGCTGCGCGAGCTGTGGCGCCGCGTTCGAATGGCTCGCATCGGCTTTCGCGCCGCCTGCCTTCGCCGCTTCCGCGCTCTGTTTCGCGCTCTGTTTCGCGTTCGCCGGATTCGAATTCGTGGCGCCGATCGCCGGGGCTTTGCCCTGCTGCACGACGTGAGTTAATTCGTGGGCCATCAGTTCGCGGCCGTCGCGAGTGCCGGGCTGATAGTAGCCGCGGCCGAAGACAATGTTTTCGCCGACGGCGAAGGCCTTCGCGTTCACCTGCTTCGCGAGATCTTGCGATTGGCCGTCGGTATGCAAACGCACGCGGCTGAAGTCGCGGCCGAAGCGGCTTTCAAAAAAACGTTTTTCGTTTGCGTGCAGCGGCTGTCCGCGACCGCGTAAAGCGCGAATGCGGGACTCGACATTTGCATCCACGCCCTGGCCGCTGCCGCTGGAACCGCCGTCGCCCGACAGATTGATCGTGCCGTCGCCGCCGCCTGATGCGCCGCCAGCGCTGCCATCTACTCCAGCGCCAGCGTCGGGGCCGGCCGCATCGCTGCCGGAGCCTGCGTCGGGAAATCCTTCACCGCCGTCGCCGCCGCTATTGTTGCTTTCCCCGGGAGGCGTTTCGGCGGCACCGCTCGTGACCTTGCGCGCGACATCCTGCTGCGGCGTTTCCTCGGCTTCTTCGCGCTCTTCGTTTTCGCTTTCGCGGCTTATGAGAGAATTCTGGCTGTCGGTACTGCGCTGGACTTCGCTGATCGCCGGAGCGGACCGCGCTACTATTATAGAAGAACTTGCAGATTGGCGCTGCACGGAAGCGCCCGATTGCGCTGTGGCGTTTGCGTGATCGGCGCCCGGGCCGCTGGTTCCGCCTGAAGCGCTGTCGGCGGATTGCTCGCTGTGAGCGGGCTCCGGCATATTCATGATTTTCGCGGCGGTTTCGTCGGCTTCGCGTTCCTGAGGGTCGTGGGGCTGACTGACCCGCATCTTCGCCTGGATCTGAGGCAGGCGGTTCTGTCGAAAATCAGCGGTACTGAAGGGCGCTCCCTGCCAGCGGGCATGGCTGCCTTTGCGTGCGGGATCTTTGGCCGCAGGCGCCGGGATCACGGCGTGGCTTTGTTTCTGGGATGGAAGCTGCGTCTTCATGGTACCGTCCGACCCGATGGTGTCCTGTGCGGGGGGCGTTCGCAAGTGCTTTCGCGCGAATTCGCGGGTCAGGAGAAATTAACTGGGCTTTTGTTTCTTCTTGTGCATCGTTTCGCGAAAACGTGAAAGAATTTGAAACGATTCGTCGCCTCGCCGGATATATGAAATATTTTATGTTTCGCGCGAGCGAAACTTCCGGTAAAGATTTTACGCGCGCTTTCAGTATCTTACACACTTTTACTTTTTTGTTTGCTTGATCGTATTTCAAAGAAAGTTAAGCGTGGCCGCCTTATGTTGTCGGAATTCGCGCGATTGGAATTACAGGCGGTGCTCGCCGTCTATCGGAAGCAGGGCGCACCAGATGAATCCAGCCCCGCAGGCGCGGGCGGTGCGCCGGAAGAATCTAAAAACGATCCGGCCGCCGCTGATCCGGAAGAAGTCGCGCGCGGGCAGGCCGTGCGCGAAATTGAAGCGGCCCTCTCCGAACATTATAATCGCGCGGCTGAATACGTGAAAGAGCTCGATCCGCGTTTCGTGCAGCTATGCGTCGCCTGCGGTCTCTCCGCGCCGGAGCGGGACATTCTCCTGCTGGCTCTCGCGCCCGCGTGGCATCCGGAATTCGAATCGATCTTCGCGGCACTGGCCGAACGCGAATATCGCGGGCTGACTCCCGACATCATCGCCCGGGTGTTTGAAGGCCGGCCCGGCAGCGACGCCGAACGCGAAGTCGCGGCGCGCTACGCGCAGGCGCTGTATCCGGCCCTCGGGCCCGACGCTCCGCTCTCGAAGTTTCGTCTGCTTCGCCTGCTCGATCCCGGCGAAGCGCTGTACTCGACGCGCATCGTGCCGGACTCCCGGGTGTTATTATTCTTACAGGGGTCGGACGATATGGCGGCGGGCCTTACGCGCTGCTTGCGACCGGCCTTGGTCAGCGATGCCAGCCTGGCGCTTGAAGATCTGCCGCTTCCGGAGGACGCCGTCGCTGAGTTAAAGGGCGTGCGCGAACTGCTGGTGCAATCGGAAGCGGCTCTTGCCGGCGATGAGTCCGCCTTTTCGCGCCGGCCTCTGATTCAGCTGCACGGTCCGGAAGGAAACGGCAAGGGCGGCGCGGCCGTGGCTCTCGTGCAGGCCATCGAACGCCCGCTGCTGCGCCTGGATGCGGGCGAAGTACTGAGCTGCCTGGAGGGCGCGGCCGGCGGCTCTGGATCGGTCGGCGCCGGGGGAACGAAGGCGGCGGAAGATCGCGCCGTCTTTCTGCGAGAAATTACGCGCGAAACCTTAATGTACGGCGCCGCGCTGCTTGTATCGGACTGGCATCTGCTGGCGGATCATCCCGCGGGGCGCGAGCTGCTGGCGCGCGAATTCGAATATCTGGCCGGTCCGTTGATATTGATCTCACAAACTCGCGCTGATTTAAACTTACCCGACGGGGCCGCCTATCTTTCGGTCGAGCTGCCGCTGCCCGACGCGGCATTGCGCCGCAAACTCTGGGAGCAGGAAGCCGCCGGCTATGGCGATGAGCTCGCACTTGACGAATCCGTATCATTTGATTTTCTCGCGACCGGCTTTCGCTTCACGCACAAACAGATTCGCGGGGCCTTTCGCCGGGCGCATACCCACAGCCTGACCTTCGCCGGCGGTCGCATCTCGCAGGCGGATCTGCTGGCGGGAGCCTACGCGGAATCCAATCGAGGCCTGAACGAACTGGCGATGCAGGTGCGTTCGCGGCCTCGCTGGAATGATTTAGTTTTGCGGCCGGAACCTCTGCGGCAGTTGACGGAGCTGTGCAATCAGGCGAAGTACTCCGCGCAGGTCTATCAGAGCTGGGGTTTCAGTCCAGGCACCGGCGGCCAGGGCTTGCACGCGCTCTTCGTGGGCGCGCCCGGCACGGGCAAGACGATGGCGGCCTCGGTCGTCGCGACCGAACTCGGCCTGGAAATCTATCGCATTGATTTGTCTTCGATCGTGAGCAAGTACATCGGCGAAACCGAAAAGAATCTTTCGCGCATCTTTCACGAAGCCGAGACCTCGAACGCCGTGCTGTTTTTCGACGAAGCCGACGCGCTCTTCGGCAAACGCGGTGAAGTGAAGGACGCCCAGGATCGTTACGCGAATATGGAGGTCAGCTATCTATTGCAGAAGATGGAAGACTTCCCGGGCATTACGATCCTCGCCACGAACTTCCGCGCGAATCTGGACAAGGCCTTCGTGCGACGTCTGCACTATATTATCGACTTTCCTTTCCCGGACGCCAATCAGCGCATGGGCATCTGGGAGCTGAATTTTCCAAAGCAGGCGCCGCTTTCGCGCGATGTGGATCTCGCCTTTCTCGCCGCGCGACTCGACGTGCCCGGCGCCTTAATCAAAAATATTGCACGCAATGCGGCCTTTCTCGCGGCCTCGGAGCAGAGCTCGATTTCGCTGCGACACATTCGGCGGGCCGCGGCCCGGGAGTACCAGAAGGACAATCGTCCAGTTCCGGATTTTTCAGCCGAGTTGCACTGAGAGACTGGGTACGGGGGCGACGGATGTCAGCCGTAGCGCGTGCGAAGCGCGGTCTTGCGATATAGCTTTCGCGCGCAAGCAGGCGATGCGCGAAAGACTTTACCCCACGGGGCCGCGTTCAATCGTGGTCGAATCGCGTACTCCAACTATGAGCCGCTTCAGCACAGATCTCTTGCGCGTCATCGCCGTGACCTACGTGGTCTTGAACCATGCGACCTGGAACGCCTTCGTCGAACTCGGAACCGCGAGCGAAGGCGCGGCGGCCTGGTGCTTCGCCGTGCTGAATCAGCTCGGCAAACCCAGCGTGCTGTTGTTTCTATTTCTGAGCGGCTTCGCCTTCGGCGTGCACCCCGCCTGGGGCCGTAACGACGGCGATCGCTTCGGCTTCAGTATGCGCTTTTATCGCAACCGGGCGCTGCGAATTCTGCCGCCGTACATTCTCATGTCTCTGATCGGCTTCACGATCCTGACGATTCAAAGCGTCGTGACCGCGCCTGAATCCGCAGCGATGTTCGCAGGGCCTGACGCTGATTGGTTTGCAGCCGCCGGTATCCTGGCCTTCGATTTCGCGGCGGGCCTGTTTGACGGTCGCCACATGTTTCATCTCTACTTCGTCGCGCTGCTTTGCTATCTGTATTTGCTTTTTCCCTGGATCGCCGCTCGACCTGCGGCGCTCCCGCGCCCGTCGCGGCTGGCTTTCTCGATGGCTCTGGCGTGTTTGCCGATCTTCGCTTTCTATCTGCTGGCGGATCCGCACAATCGCCATATTCAGAGTCTGATTCCTTACGCTACGGAGCTTGCGCCGCTCGTTCAGGCTCGTCTCTCCGGACCGACCACAACCTGGCTGGGGCTCGCGGCCTACGCGCTGCCGTTTTTTATCGGCGGCGTTCGCGCGGGGCAGTGGACGGCTCTGGGTCGCGCACAGGCGCAATTGAATTCCGACTCCGCGCAGCTTTCGTCGGCGAAACACCCGGTTCAACGCAGGGCCGCGCTCGTCGCGCTTTGCGTCGCCGCGGTGACGGCCTTCGCCCTGGTCTTCGGCGATTTCTTATTTCACGTATTTCAAACGGGACAGTATCCCGACTCCGCCGGCCGCATCTGGCGTCCGATTGTCGTCGTGTACGCGGTGCTCGCTGTCGCGCTGATGTGGACGCTGACTTCACAGGATTTCGCACGGGATGCTTCGCACGAAACCGCGGCGGGCGGCGCGACGCTACGCCGGCTTGCGCGCCTGAGCTTTCTCGTCTATCTCTCGCATCCGCTGCTGCAGTTCGCGTTCTCGGCTTTGCCCTTCGCGTTTCGCGTCCCGCTGATTTTGGGACTGGCCTGGCCGCTGGCCCTGGGCCTGAGCGCGCTTGCCGGCAGATATCGTCTGGCCGGCTTCTTACTCGGCGAAGGCGATCGCGAATTCGCGCGTCCGCCCGCGAAGCCGGAAGCGCCCGTCGCCGAGCCGGTGCTGGCCCCGGCGCGTTAATATTACAGGGCGGAGCGCTTGCGATTCGGGATCAGGGGGCCTGATTGACTCTGTCAGTCTCTTACGGATCCATCATAGCCCAGAAGGCCGGGATGGCGTCGGCGTCGTCGCCCGGGAGCGGCGCGAGAATGCCCGGAACGGTCCGGCCGCGTTCGTAGCAGTACGTGAAGTCGTATTCGCCTGTGAGTTGAATTTCTTTTTCGGAGCTTTGCTTTTGATCGCAGTCGTCCGCGTCGTCTTCGCCGGCGAAGCGTTCGAGTTCGTCGCGCCGGCTCGTATAGTCGGCGTGGATGCGGCCGTCCTTGACGGTGTACGTGCCGTAGTGCGTTCGTCGTTCGATCGTCAAGCACATTTTGCCCGAAGGCGATTCAGAATCATGAATCAGAGCGTTGTTGCTATACACGGAGATTTCTTCCGCGGAAAATTCCATTTCCAGTCCGTATTCGGAGAAGGTCTTGCCGGAGCAGTCGACCCCGTACGAGAAGCTCATCCCTTTCGGATCGAAGGGGCGTTCGGCTGTGTGGATTTTGAAAAAGGGCGTGTGATCGCCGCTCGCCGGCCCCTGCGGGTATGCGCCGTCCGAATTTTTCGTGAGATAGCCGCCGAAGACCCAGCCGTCGACTAACCGCGGCTGATCTGACTTTACGAGAATTGCCCGAACCTTCGTCCAGCGTCCGGCGGCGCCGTCGATTGTGATCGGAGCCGCGTTGGGTTGATGTTCTTCGATGACTTCGACCCTTTCGCGATTTTCCAGACGATGCAGGGCCTTTGCGTCGCGGCGTGGTGCGGACCGTAACATCAGGCTGGTCGCATCTACCAGGGCGTAGGCCTGCTGCGTATCGGGCCTGGCTCCGGGCAGAGTTTTCGTCGCCGGGGTCGCGAAGTCCGCCGCCTGGCCGGAGCCGTCGCCCGGCCGGCCGTCCTGAATCTCCTGCGTCCCGTTCGACGACGCGCCGCCCGGGCCGCACGCGACCGCCAGGCACAGTGCGCCGAATAAAATCAATTTCGCATGCGAGCAGTTTCGATCTCGGGCCGCGTTCCTCTGTATCATAATCCGAGCTCCAGCAAGATGTGATTCACTCGATTGTTGCCGGTCGCTTCGGCCTGAAAGATCTTGTTCCAGTTCGTCATGTCTTCAATCCCGTCGGCCGAAAATTTTTTGACTACGGCCTGGCTGTTTCCGCCCGCCACGCCGAAGCTGCCGCCGACGAAGACCGAGCCGTCCGGCGCGATTTGAATCGTCTGCGCGGATTCGTTCTGAATCGCGCCGCCGTCGATTTGTTTGTTCCAGTTGACGGTGTCTTCGACGCCGCCGGCCGAAAACTTTTTGATCCACCAGTCCTGATCGACTTTGCCCGAGGGGGTCGCGGAGCCGGCGACGTACAGCGAGCCGTCCGGGGCGACCGCCATCGCGATCGCCGCGTCGACGGAATTGTTGCCGCCGTCGAAATTTTTGTTCCAGTTAACGGTGTCTTCGATTCCGTTCGCCGAGAATTTTTTGATCACCATATTCGGACCGGGGCCGGCCACGTTGAAATCGCCGGCGACGTACAGGCCTCCGTCTCCGGCGATTGCGACGGCGAAGGCGGAATCGTTCAGGTTGCCGCCGCCGTCGAAGGACTTGTCCCAGTTAATCGTATCTTCGACTCCGTTCGCCGAAAACTTTTTTATCCGCCAGTCCTTTTGACTGCCGGGCGAATTGAAGGTGCCGACGACGAATACGCTGCCGTCGGCCGCGACGGCGACGCTGTTGGCCTCTTCGTTCAGATTGTTGCCGCCGTCGATGCTCTTGTCCCAGTTGGCGGTGTCTTCGATTCCGTTCGCCGCGTATTTTTTGATCCACCAGTCGTCGGCCGATGCGAGACGGCTGCGTTTGCCGACGGCGATCAGGCCGCCGTCGGGAGTCGCCGCCGCGTCGAAGATTTGATCGGCGATGGTATTCCCGCCGTCGAAAACTTTCGGCCAGTTGACGGTGTCTTCTTCAGCGGCGACCGATGTTTTGCGCAGGGCCCAGTCCAGACCGGTGCCCGCTCCGAGATCGGTGCCGCCGATCACCAGGGCGCCGTCGCCGACAAAGACCGCCGCGGCCGGCTGGTCGGTGCCGCTGTTGCCGCCGTCGAAGAGCAGGTTCCAGTTGAGGGTATCTTCCACTCCGCCGGCCGAATATTTTTTGAGCCACCAGTCCTGACCGGTAGCGGTGCGCTGGCCGAAGGAGATCGCGTAGACGGCGTTGACCTGCAGGCTGCCGAGCAGGTACAGCGCCCAGCCGCCGCAGACGGGATCTTCGGGCACGCAGTCGTCGTTCAGATGAACGGCGCTGCACGATGCATTCAATAGCAAATATCCAGCCGCGATCAGCGGGACGATCGTGGCGCGTGGCTTTCGTATTACAGGCGGAAGCATGGAATCCTTCCATCCACTCTGGCGGCGCGCCTTCGACAGGTCAACGCAAGTCCAGAGGGGCCGGCTTGCTTCTTGATCGACCAGGTGCGGCGCGCTTCGCGGCCGGCCGGCTATTCATACTCTTTCAGGATCGCGAAAATCCGATCATCGTCGCGATGGCGGGCGAGGTCGTGGATCGAATTGCCGTTGTCATCCCGTTCTGCGAAGAGATCCGCCGGCTCGCTCGTTTTCAGAGCCTCTTTCAGTAAGACTTCAACGACGTCCGGGCCGCCTTCGAGCACGGC
The DNA here is from genome assembly GCA_024742665.1 of bacterium. Classification (GTDB taxonomy): domain Bacteria; phylum Spirochaetota; class Leptospiria; order Leptospirales; family Leptonemataceae; genus JANSYA01. The sequence goes on along the minus strand of JANSYA010000011.1, from coordinate 121,792 downwards.
CGTCATGAGCGGCGTTCGGCCGAACTCAGAGCGCACCGTCGGGTCGGCGCCGGCATCCAGCAGATCCTGCACGATTTCGGAATAATTCGCGCTCCAGCTTTCCTGATTGCAGGCGAAGTACAGGGGCGAAACGCCTTCATCGTCGCGCGGATTCACGCGGGCTCCGGCCTGTAGCAGTCGTTGCACCAGTTCGCGATTGCCCGATCTTACAGCGAACATGAGGGGAGTGCTGCGTGAATTTTCAGAAGCCGGCCCATCGATATCGCAGGGGCCGGCCGCAAGCAGCAGGTCCACGATTTCCAGGCTGCCGCGATTGGCCGCGATGGTCAGCGGATCGTCCCAGGGGTGGTGACGCAGCCCGGGATCTATCGCGAGCAGTCGCCGGACTAATTCAGCGTTCCTGTCGTAGCAGGCCTTTCGCATTGCGAAGTGCAGGATGCGCGTGCGTTCTTTCGGCTGCTGCGTGCGTTCAATGACTCGATCCAACAGCGGAGGTGCATCGTAGCGCAGCGCAAGCTCCACCGGATGCTCTCCGTCATAATCCGCCGGCATCAACTGTGCGCCGAAATCGAGCAGCAGATCGAAAGCTTCCCACTGTTTTTGGTAGCATGCGGTGGTCAGGGGTAGAGTCCCGGTATTCAGATTGGGATTCGCGCCGACTTCCAATAGAGTGCGCAGCATCTCCGGACGGTTTACGCAATCCGAGACGAAGTTCTCCGGCGAAAAATGCGGACGCAGGAGAAAGGCGCGGTCCCGGCGATTGAAGGCGTCGCGATAGCGCGAATGGCGATCCGCTGCGATTCGATCGCCGTTTAGAATCGCAGCGTGCAGCGCGAGATCTTCGGGAATCGCCGCCCCGGCGCGTCGGAGAATTCGCAGCGTATCGGGGCGGAGGCCGAAGATGGCGAAGACCGGCGGCGTCCAGCCGCGATGGTCTCGCGCTTCGATCGCGCAGCCGGCGTCGATCAGCATCTCGGTCATTGCAGCCGAGCCGCTCATGGCCGCGACGTGCAGGGGAGTCCGGCCGCCGCAACCGACAACTGCTCGAACTTTTTCGCCGTCTTCTTGCAGACGGTCGATTTCCGCGCGGAGTCCCGTCAGATCCGCGGAAAGAATTGCCTGAAAGAGCGTCATGAATACTGAATTGTTCAAAAAGGCGAGATTCGAGAAGGCGATATTCGCGGCGACGCCGTGCGTCTGTAAAGCGCGATTCGTTCGCTCCATGTTCCTCTGTACGGTTTTCGCAAACGCGCCGCTTATGAGCAAATCGCGTGTGGGTAAGAGGTCTCTTCGCGAGGCTTTGGCTGGACGTTGGAGGCCCCCCGGGATAGATCGGGTGTATTCGCTGAATTTCTGGAGTCGCTCGTGCAAACTGAGAAAGCTTTCGTATTCCGATCATTGGCTTTATCCTGCATCGTCGGTCTGTCCCTTGCCGCCTGTGTATCGCCCGGAGGCGGAGCGCGCCCGGCGAACAATTCACAGGCAGCGTCAACAAGTGGGGCCGCCACGACGGACTCGGCGAAACCCGGCAGTCGAGTGCTGCGGACTGTCGTTGGCGGATCGCGTTATGAAAATCAGGTGATCGGTTTCGCTCTGGAATTCGAACCGCGCTGGGTGGTCTGGGGCCGCGCCGCCGATATGCGCCAGGACTTTCGCGACTCGATTGCGGTCATGGAACAATACGGTCAGGAAGTGCTGCTGGCCGCGCATCTGAATAACATCGTCGGCTGTCGCGTGACGACGGAAAATCTGAACGTGCCCGTTGACGACTACGCCACGGTCATCATGGACATCAACAAATCCGAGGTGGACGTCCAGCGCCATGCGGCGGTTTCGCTCGCCGGCCGCGAAATGATTGAATGGGAAGCGAAGCATCCGGAGAGCGGCCTGGTCTTTGTCGAATATGTTTCGCTGGAAAGCGGTTTTAATCTACGGATGACCTTCTGGACGCATCCGAGTTTGCTGGAGCGCTACCGACCCGAGTTTCGCAAGATTGTCGGAACCATGACTTCGATCTGAACGCTATCCAACTATCATTTGCTGAGCGATTGCGGGCGTAGAAATGGGGCTTGACCCGAATTCCGCGTGACCCGAAATTGGCGGGGCTATGCCTGAACTCAGTAAAGATATTGTCGGAACAAAACTCGATCCGTATACATTCGCCGTCGAACGCGGCAAGGTCCAGGAATTCTGTATCGCCATCGGCGAAGAGAATCCTATCTACCGCGATCCCGAAGCCGCGAAAGCCGCCGGCTATGAAGACACGCCGATTCCGCCGACCTTTCAGACGGCCTTTCAGTTCTGGGGTTATCCCAAAATCTGGGGCGACATGGCCGCGCTGGGTATCGACATCGAACGCCTGCTGCACATGAAAGAAGAGTATACCTATCTGAAACCGGTATACCCCGGCACGATGATCCACGCCGCCGGCGAAGTGATCGAAGTCAAGATCGGTAAGATGAACATGGTAACCTTTAAGACCCTGTTCAATAATGAAAAGGGCGAAACCATGATCGAAGCGGTGATGGGTATCGTGATCCGTCCGCCGGACGCCTGAGCCTGCGCGGAATCGCGCTCATTACTACGAGAGGGTATTATAAATGAAACGCATTAAATTTGACGATTACGAAGTCGGCGCCCAACTTCCCGAAGTGAAGGGCGAGCCGATCAAGCACATGGACCTGGTGCGCTATGCCGGCGCTTCGGGGGATTTCAATCCGATCCACACCGATCCTGATTTCGCCAACGAAGTCGGTCTCGGCGGCACCATCGCTCACGGCATGTACGTCATGGCGCAGCTCGGCCGCTTCTGGTCCGGTTGGGCCCATCCCGCCCAGGTCAAAAGCTTCGGCGTAAAATTTCGCGGCATGAGCCGACCGGGCGAAGCGATCATTTGCCGCGGCAAGATCAAACGCAAGAAAGAAGTCGATGGCGAAAAGCTGCTGACGGTTGCCGTCGAAGCGGTCGCGAAAAACGCCGAGGGCGAAGACGAAGTGAAAGTCGGCGGTGAATTAGTCGTCGCTTGCGACTGAAATTAAGGTTCGCCGACCCAGTGGGTCGGCGGTGAATTAGTAGTCCTCGCGGACTGAAATTAAGGTCCGCCGACCCAGTGGGTCGGCGGCGAATTAGTCGTCGCCTGCGACTGAAGTTAAGGTTCGCCGACGCGGTTCTTCGTCACGGATTCCACTGATTACATGGATGGTTCGTTTCTGATCGCCTGTCTCTTATTCCAGCGCATGCTATATTCGTGTAATCCTTGCTATAATATCCGTGTCATCCTTGCAAATAATGCCATTCGTGCAAATAGTACAATCAGCGACTTGCTTTACAAAAAAACGGATCGGAAATCCTGGCAATACCGTGTAAGTACTGAGATAGCGGAATGTTTTTTGTCGTTGCGCTCGCGATGATTGCGTGAATTCTCCTGATTGAGCCTGGTTCCAGGTTCGGGAGATCAGCTTGAATCTAAAAATCCATCGTTCCATATTTCAGGGTGCTCTTGCCGCTGTTGTGGTCGGGTCCGGACTCTTGATCTATAGCGCAAATTTGGGCGCCGCCGGCGCAGATTGCTATCGGAAAGAATTTCAGACTGAAATGTATCGCGAAGCTTGCCTGAAGGGCGGGCAGTCCGAGGCCAAAAAGCAGGGCAAGAAATTCATGAAGAAGGCCCGGAAGCTCGATCGGAGTATTCGAAATTGCAAGAGTTGCCATTCCTCACTGAAGCCTCGCTATGATCTCAAGGCGGACGGTCTGCAGAAATACAATGAACTTCTGCCGAAAATACGCGTGCGCTAAAAGCGCCGATACCGGCTTTCAGATTCCAATCCGGGTCTCGTTCCTTTGTTGATGGACGGCTCCTCGATTCGCATTACAATCGACGCATGTTGCGGCGATTGCAACGAGTCTGGCGTCCGGAACAATTTCACTATCACCATCGTCTGACAAAGCCGGGTCGGCGCAGCGTATTCGAAGGCTGGTACTTCAAGATCGTGGACGGGCAAGAGCGTCGCCCCCACGCGATCATTCCCGGCGTATTTCTCGGTGCGGATTTCCACGTAATTTTTTAGTCGCTCGACGGAGCCCGGGGCGTTGGTCACTATCTGCGTTTCGATCTGCCGGAGTTTTACGCGGAGCGCGGTCGCCTGCATGTAGAATTACAGCGCATAGCCGATCGCAAGATGCTCTTCTCAGGCGAAGCTCGTACGGCGCAACTGGAAACGGCCCATTCAGAGCTTCCGCTCTGGCATCGACGAAGAGCGATTCGAGGACGGGCTGCCGTGGCTGGCTCAGGTCAATCAGGCGGAGCATGATTTTTCGGTGATTTATTATTTTATCCCGACGACGTGCGAGCGTTACACAAAAAAACGTCGCCGCCCGACTTGCGACATACGCTTTCTGTTCGAGGGCCGCTATGAATCGGCCGCTCGTTATGCCTGACGATTTTCCTCTATTAGATGCGCGCGGTTTCCAGGAGCGCTATATCGATCCAGCGCCTCATGACGTTCCACTGCAGGATACGCCGCTGCAGATCTATCCGCTCGCCTGGAGCGCGAAGGTCATTCGTTATCCGACTCTCATTCATCGGATTCCCTACAACTATCTGGTAGTGGTGCGCGAAGGTTTCGTCGAGCAGCAGCTCGACAATCAGTTCTATCGAATCGAAAAAAACGACGTGATTCTGGCGCGGGAAGGGCAGCTCTCGGCTTTGCTCGATATGAGCCCCGATGTCGACGGCTATTTCATTCACGTCGCCAACAGCGTTCTGCCCCGGGTCTGCCCGGACGAAATGCAGCTCAAGTTTTTTTCCATTCGTGAGCATCTCAGTTTGCGGCCCGACGAGCTGGCCTGGGTGATGCGCTGCGCGGATCTGCTCTCTGAAAGCGCGACGACAGATCCGCGGGATTTCAGCGTGGAATTCGCTTTGCTGCAGGCCTTGCTGCGTCGAATTTACGGCGCATCGAATGAAAGCTTCGCGCCGGTGAACCGCGGCGCCGAGCTCTGCTTCCAGTTCAAGCAGCTTGTGTATGCGAGCTATCGCGATCAGCGCGAAGTCGGCTTTTACGCGGCGGAGCTTGCGGTTTCCGAGAATTACCTGAATCGCTGCGTAAAAAAACTGACCGGCAAAAGCGCTAAAGAGTACATCAACGAGGTCGCGATCTACCAGAGTCAGGTGCTGTTGCAAGATATGACGCGTGAGATCGCCGACGTGGCGTACGCCCTGAATTTTTCCGACCCGTCGTACTACGGCCGCCTCTTCAAGCGCGTGACCGGCAGCACCCCGCGCGAGTATCGCGCCGGCCTCTCGCACGATTCGTCCGATTGAAAGCCCGATTCTTCTGAGCGGCCAGACCCCGCTTTCTCTATCTTCTGCTTCGTCAAGCTTCGCGACTCCCCGATGCCCGGGATCGTGAAGCAGACCAATCAGGAGATATTATGAACCGTTTCTATGAACGCCTGCAGTTCTGGACCGACGCCTATATCGAAGGTGTGTTGCGTCATCGTTATGTGGTGATGGCCGCGACCCTCGTCGTCGTGCTGGCGTGCGCCTTCGGCGCTTCGCGCATCACATTCAACAGCGAATACCGCGGCTATTTCGGTCCGGACAACCCTTATCTGATCGCATTCGACGAGCTCGAAGCGACTTATACCAAAACGGACAACGTGTTGTTCGTCGTGGCGGCCGAGGACGGCGAAGTCTTCGATCGCAATACCATCGATGCGATTCAGTGGCTCACCGAACAGAGCTGGCTGATTCCGCATTCCACTCGGGTCGATTCGATCACGAATTTTCAGCACACCCGCGCCGAAGGTGATACGCTGATCGTGGAAGACCTTTATAGCGATACCCCCGAGTTCTCCGAAGCGCCCCGCGTCTTCGCGGAGGTCGAGAATATCGCGCGGGCGGAACCTTTGCTGATGCGCCGTCTGGTTTCGGAAGGGCATGCGGTGACCGGTTTGAACGTGACAATGCGATTGCCGGGTTTGAGCGATAGCGAGGAAGCGGAAGTCGTCGCTGAAGTTCGGCGGCTCGAAGCGGAGCTGCCGAAGAAATTTCCGGGGCATCGCCTCTACAGCACGGGCAACGTTATGCTCGGCGACGCCTTCGTAACTTCTTCGATTCGCGATCTTACGACCCTGGTGCCTCTTATGTATTTGATGATCCTGATCGCGGCGGCGCTATTTTTGCGGTCTCTCGTGGGTACGCTCGGCGTTCTTATGGTGATCGTGCTTTCGATTTTGCCAGCGATGGGCCTGGCCGGCTGGATAGGCATTGAGCTGACGCCTACTTCGTCAGCGGCGCCGACGGTCATTATGACGCTGGCGGTCGCGGACAGCGTTCACGTACTGGTGATCGCGCTGATGCGCATGCGCGACGGCATGGACAAGTTCACAGCGATGCGCGAAAGTTTGCGCCTGAATTTGCAGCCGGTTTTTCTCACGAGCTTTACTACCGTCATCGGTTTTTTGAGTCTGAATTTCGGGGACGTGCCGCCCTTCGGCGATCTGGGCAATATCACCGCGATTGGAGTCGCGGCGGCTTTCGTTACATCGGTTGGTTTCCTGCCTGCGTTTTTCGTGAGTTTGCCCGTGCGAGTTCGCGTTCGCACGGTAAACCAGCAGACTTCGATGATGGATCGATTCTCCGATTTCGTTATCGCGAAGCGCCGGCCTTTGTTGTTTGGCGGCGTGGGTCTCTTCGTATTCCTGGCCGCGTTTATTCCGCGTCTGGAAAACAACGAGCAGTGGGTCGACTATTTCGCGGAAAGCATGCAGTTCCGGCAGGCCTCCGATTTTACTCAGGAAAAGCTAACCGGTCTCTATCAGGTCGAGTATTCGCTTCCGGCCGCTGAATCCGGCGGAATCGCCGAGCCTGGATATTTGAACAAGCTCGACGCTTACGCGGAATGGCTCCGGGCACAACCGGAAGTCTATCACGTCTTTTCGTTCTCGGATACCATGCGCCGCCTGAACAAGAATATGTTTCAGGACGATCCGGAGTATTATCGTGTGCCGGACAGCCGGGAACTCGCGGCGCAGTATCTGCTGCTCTATGAGATGTCTTTGCCGTACGGCCTGGACTTAAACGATCGCATCAACGTCGATAAATCCGCAACGCGCATGTCGGTCACCCTCAACGACCTACCGACCCGCGATATTCTGGCTTTCGAAAAACGTGCCGCAGCCTGGCAGGCGGAGAATTTTCCGGTGCATATGCGCGGCATCCCCAGCGGACCGACGGCGATGTTTTCGCATATGGCCGGTCAGAATGTGCCGGCTCTGGTCGGCGGGGCGATGCTTGCTCTGGTCATCATTACGATCACGATGATCGTCGCTCTGCGCAGTTGGAAATTCGGACTCTTAACGGTGATTCCGAATCTCGTGCCGGCACTCATTACTTTCGGCATCTGGGCGCTGGCCGTTGTGCGTGTCGACATAGCCGCCGCTACAGTCATCGCGACTACTCTGGGCATCGTCGTGGATGACAGCGTGCATTTCATGAGCAAGTACATGCGCGCTCTGCGCGGCGACGCGAAAGGGCCGGCTTCGCAAGCGTCCGAAAAGTCGCCGGCCATTCAGGCAGGCAGTGCGGCATCGCCCGAAAACGCGGTGCGCTACGCTCTGCGCACGGTCGGCCCCGCGCTGATTCTAACTTCGGCCATACTGGTGATCGGCTTCAGTATGCTCGCTCTCTCCACGTTTCGCATGAACTGGACTCTGGGCGTACTCTCGGCCATGACGATTACCATCGCGCTGCTCTGGGATTTGCTGGTGCTGCCGGCGATTCTCATACTCGCCGGCGGCGAAAAGACCGGCGTTGCTTCCAACAGCTGAAGTATTTTGACGCGCACGATTCCTGACGCGTTTCGTGGGCTTAAGTATAAAAGATTTTCACTCAGGAGTAAGAAGATGTATCTACAGAAAACAAAGCGCCCCATGGCATTGCTGCTTTGCGGAGCCTTCGCCCTCGCGAGCGGGGCGGCGCTGACCGCCGACGACGCCGCCGCAGAAAAAAAGGGTCTGGCGATCGCACGTGAAGCGGATCGTCGCGATCTGGGCTGGAAGGATTCCACAGCGGATATGCAGATGATTCTGCGCAATCGCAGCGGTCAGGAAAGCCGTCGTGAAATGCGCGCGCGGAATCTGGAGGTGAAGAACGACGGCGACAAATCCCTCGTGGTTTTCGATCGGCCGCGCGACGTAAAGGGGACCGCCTTTTTGACTTACAGTCGTCGCAGCGGTCCGGACGATCAATGGCTGTATCTACCTTCGCTGAAGCGGGTGAAACGCATCGCTTCGAACAATAAGTCCGGGCCTTTTATGGGCAGCGAATTCGCATACGAAGATATTTCTTCACAGGAGGTAGAGAAATACAGTTACAAATTTCTGCGCGAAGAAGACCTGAACGGCGTAAAAACCAACGTAGTCGCGCGCTATCCAGTCGATCGCAGTTCCGGCTATAAACGGCAACTGGTCTGGATCGACCAGGACGAGTATCGGATCAGACAAATTGTCTTTTATGATCGCAAAAATGCGAAGCTGAAGACGTTGAGCTACGAAAGCTATCGGCAGTATCTCGGCAAGTACTGGCGGGCCCTCGAACTGAGAATGCTCAATCATCAGAGCGGGAAGAGTACTGTGCTGAGCTTTGCGAATTACAAATTTCGCACGGGTCTGCGAGTCAGAGACTTTGACCAGGCGAGCCTGAAAAGGATTCGCTGATCGAGTGTCGCACAAAGATCGCGCGGCCTTCGGAGTATGCGAAGGCCGCGCGGAAGCAAACATTATGAATGCATATACAGAAAAAATTCGGGTGCTTGCGCTCTGGCTCGTAGTGACTTTCGCATGCCTGCTGGCGGCAACTTCGTCCGGCGCACAGGAGCCTGAGCCGGTACTGGAAGCCGAACCCGATCTAAATGCTGAAGCTGAAATAGAAACGGGAGCGCTGACGGAGTCTGAAATCGAGGCGGAAGTCAATTCGGAAGCGGAGGCCGCAGTCAAGCCCGCCTTTCAACTGCCCGGTGAACTTTCAGCGGAGCTACAGGTCGAAGCGAGCGCCTTCTTGAGTCCCGCGCTGTACGACGGCCAGGAGGAAGTCTACGCTTCCCTGGCACTCCAGCCTGAGTACTTCGTGGACTGGGCCGACGGCCAGCAGCAATTCGAGGCGATTCTCTTCGGGCGCTACGATTCGCATGATAAGCGCCGCACGCATTTCGATGTGCGCGAGCTGAGCTGGCTGGTAGCCGGAGACCTCTGGCAGTTTCGCGCCGGCGTGAGCAAAGTATACTGGGGTGTGACCGAATCGCGTCAGCTCGTGGATATTATCAATCAGGTGGACGCGGTCGAAGACCTGCGCCTGCAAGAGCGCCTCGGTCAGCCGATGATCAATCCGGCCTTAACCACCGAGTATGGAACATTGAGCCTCTTCGCGCTGCCTTTGTTTCGCGAGCGGGCTTTCCCCGGTCCTAAGGGGCGACTGCGCCCGCTGCTGCTGGTCTCGACGGACCGCGCACGGTACGAATCTCCGGATGAAGATCGCCATCTCGATCTTGCGGCGCGCTATTCGCATTTTCTGGGCCCCCTCGATTTCGGCGTGTCTTATTTCCAGGGCACGGCCCGCGAACCTGCTCTGCTCGGGGGCCGGGATCGAAACGGGGCGCCGATTTTGATTCCGTTTTACGAACTCATTCGGCGGGGCAGCCTGGATACGCAGCTGATTCTGGGCGGTCTGGCGCTCAAATTCGAAGGTATTTACGAAGAGAAAGAAAACGCCCCGACTGAGAACTATTTCGCTTCAGTCGCGGGCTTTGAATACACCTTCGTGGGGATTTTTGGATCGCTGTACGATCTGGGTGTCATCGGCGAGTACCTGTACGACGAGCGACTCGAAGATGCGCCGCAGCCTTTCGATGACGACGTCTTCGCGGGAATCCGGCTGGTGCTCAACGACGCCGCCGGGACGGAAATTCTGGCGGGCGCCATCGTGGACCGGCATCGGGGCACAACACTCTATCAGGTAGAGGCTTCGCGACGCCTGGGCGACTCCTGGAAGCTGAGACTGGAAATGCAGTTGGTGGAAGACGCGCCCCCCGTCGACCAGGCCGTCTTCGGCTTGCGCAACGATGATCTGGCGCGCCTGACCCTGAGCTATTTCTTTTGAGTGCTGCGTCGATGAAACCCCGGGATAAGGCAAAGCTCGACGATTGTTTGAAGCTGTATCTGGACGGCGTGACTGGCGCGGAAGACTTCTGCGCTGCTTTTGAAAGTTTATACATATTCGAAATCGACCATCATGCGCTGACTGTCGAAGAGTCGGAGTCCCTGCAAATTTTGATGACTGTGGTCGCTTTTTATTCGGACCGAGAGGACGCCACGTGGCTGACAGCCAGGCCGGGGCATCGCAGCGCGGAGCAGGATATTCTGGCGCTGGCCAGCGCACTCATGAAGTCTTGAATTTTTTTGTTTTTGGATGTCCTGTAGAATTCTGGACCGACAGGCGCTGCTAAATAATTTATCAAGAGATATTAGCGCAGCGCAAAAAATAAAACGATTCCCATGTTTTGAGAGACAGAAGTGAATTCGTATGCGTGAAAACGCGGTAAACGTTGCACTGGTTGATCAGGCCGAAGACTACCGGAATCGATCGGCCCATGCATTCAAACGAAGCGGCTCGTTTCGTATCGTTCATGAAAGCGCCTCAGTTGCGGGGCTTTGTGAAGCTGTCCAGGCCACTTCCCCGGATGTGTTCTTATTCGATCCCGTTCGTCCACATATCGAAAGCCTTAGCACACTCGACGATTTGCGGGCCAATCCGGCTGCGGCGAACCAGACGGTGGCCGTGCTCACCACTCATCGAGACGCCGATTTTGGTTCCGAAGCGATCGGCCGCAGTTCCTCTTCTGCCTGGGACGACCATGGGCTGCCGGAGTTTCAAGGCGTTCGCGGGCTGACGATGATGCAATTGGCGATCGCGGATATGCTCGCCGCGGGTTTGAAACCCAAAGAGATCGATTCGGGTCCCGGGCCGGCGCGGAATTATTGTCGCCGATCATCAAATTACTGGACATTCGCGTGCTCGCATTCGCAATCGCGACTATGTACTCAAACCGTTCCACAGAAATCGACTACGATTCCGTAGCGCGGCTCTTCTATCTGGGCGAGTACCGCCGCAAACTGCCGGTCAGCATGGCGCGCATGATGGAAAACGCCTACGACTGGGAGCATCTGCCGTACATTCACTCGTCGACCTTCGCCTCGATTGAAAAGATCGACGAGGGATCCTGGGGCTGGCGCGCGCGGGTCGGCCTGCGCGATGAATCCAGCGATCGCTTCAGTCAGAGCGCGGACGCCGTCGGCGCAGACGATGCCGGTCAGGTGCAGGACGTGGAGCTGCTCGTGGATCGCCCGCGCGGCTACTGGGCGACGACGGTTTTGAAAGGCGTCGGCACCGGCGTCCAGATTCACACCCAGGCGACGAGTCTCGGCGATCGCGAAATTGAAATCGCCGTGCGCTTTTATTTACCGTCGAGCTATACGCTGCAGCTGAAAATTCTGGCGGCCTTGAAAGTGATGCTGCCCTTCGCCGCGTATCGCTGGATCGCCGCGAAGGCCGGCCTGGGCTCCGTCAGTCGCGACACGACTCCGGCCGCCGCGGTCTTTAATGTGCTGGAGAGTCAGTACGCTCTGTTGTACGACGAAGATCTCGGCTTGATGAGCGAACGGCAGACGGCCCTGGATCGTCGCAAGCAGACGCCGCAGTCGAGCGCAGGCGGCTCGGAAAAATCAGAGCGAAGAGATACGGACGAGCGGGTGCCGGTCGGCGCGCTGGCGGATCTGGAAGCCGGTGCAGGCGCGCGGGTCGTGGTATTCGGCGGGCGTCGCTACGCCGTGAATCGCTTTCGCGATGAGTGGATTGCATACGCTGCGGACTGTCCGCATCAGTTCGGTCCGCTCGACCAGGCGACGATCGATGACGACGGGACGATTGCGTGTCCGTGGCACGGCTATCGTTTTGACGTGCGCAGCGGCGCAAGCCATGACCAGAAGTGTCCGGCGCTGCCCGCATCGCCGAAGATTCAAATCGAAAACGGTCAGCTGTTTTTAACGGCGGGATGACGGCGGAAAGCCTGGCGTCCCTGCGGGCGTTGGTCCTGCAGGGCGCTACGCATACGATTCGGCCCCGATAACGTGAGTTCAAGCGCGCGGCGTCTTCTTTTGAACGGGACGCGCTTTGAGCAATTGCCGGCAGTATTTGCGCAAAGCCGTGGTTCGTTTCTTCATCGATTTCGATCGCTTTGTGCCGTCCAACTCCGGCGTCATGCTGAGAGCATGCAACGCCTCATGCTCGGGGTGATCTTCGTGGCCGCCCTCGCGATCGAGAAAAACGCCGACCGCATACTGGCTCGATATAGATTCGCCCTTCGCTTCATGACGGCGCATTTTTTTCCGCACCGGTACCATGCGTCCGGCCAGATCGTTTTTCTTATAGATCCTTCGTGCGGCCCTGGCGATCTTCAGGAAAGACGGCAGCTCCAATTCGCGGTACGCTTCGATTACAAGGTCCAGGAGCTCGGCCTTATCGTAAAAGAATCCGAGCCCGTCGCCGTTGCCTACCAGCACCTCGAACTGCGTGCAGGCGTAGTTCCAGGCAACGGTGCGCGGCAACAGTCGGAGATAGCGGTGCCAGCCGTAAGTAAAGGCCGGCGCGTCTGGAAGCTGCTGCATTTCAAAGAGCACGGCGGGAAAGCGAACGCTCAGATTGAGAAAGCGATCGTCCAACTCGTCCAGTTTCAAATCAACATTGTATTTATGAAGGTGCTCTCGGACGAATTCCTCGAATTCCTCGCCGATGTTTTCTCGGACCAGGGTCAGATGCGCTTCGTCGCCTGCGGCTTTGCGCATCGGCGCCGGCAGCTCGTGTTCGAAAAGCGTTCCGTAGTCGCCGGGAGTCGCGCCCCGGCGGTCTCGAGTCGCGGGGTCGGCTCCGTGTTTGAGCAGGAAGCGCATGATCGGCGTATTTCCGACCAGGGCCGCGTAGTGCAGGGCCGTCATGCCGATCCGATTCGCGCCATTGATCTCGCAGCCAGCGCGCAGCAGGCTCGCAAAAAATTCTTTATCATTGTACAGCGTGCTGTGCATGAGCAGAGTGTTGCCGTTGTAGGAACGCACGCAGGGATTGGCCCCCGTTTGATTTAGCAGTAGTTCCACCGCGCGCCCGTCGGCGTCATGCAACGCCTGGATCGCGGTGGGTTCGATGCCTTCGGCGGAATAGTCCGGGTCTGCTCCCATCTTGACGATCGCCCGAATCAGCTTCAGGAGCCGTTTGTGTTCTGGATCGTAATGGACTGAATGGGGCTGCATGCCGTATGCACACAGCGCGCTCAGTGGAGTATATTTCGCACTGTGGCTATGAATGTCGGCTCCGCGCGCCACCATTTCGCGCATCAACTCCAACTGGCCGCAGGTTGCTGCGTCAATGATGGGAACCTGGCCCCAGGGCCCACGCCGGTTCGCGTCGGCGCCGTGGCGCAGCAGGGTCCGGGCCACGTCCGGGCGGTCGCCTTCAAAAAGCGCCTCATGGAAGGGGGTCTTTGCCCCGCCCGGGTCTTTTTCCGGTTCGACCGGAGCTCCCAGTTTGGCGAGATATACAACGAGGGCCCAGAGTTCGCGTTGCGCCGCCCACTGCACGAGTTCGTAAGATTTCAGAGCTTCGGGTTGCGCGGAGCGGACTTCGCGAAGTATCGCAAAGATCTTATCGTGGTCCTTGAGTTTGCTGAGACTTTTGATTTTCTTCCGGGCGGCGGTCAGGGTCATGAGGTCTCGGTAGCGTTCTATGCGCGGCGGACTTTCCGTCGGGTAGCGTTATGATTTATTAAAGAAGTTTATCTATAGACTCACAGAGAGCCGTCGGCATGGATTCTGTCAACGATGAAAAGATGGACATTCGCCGGGAGATCGTCTCCAGTGTTCGGATGCGTTTTAAGACTATGATCCCCATGCTGGCCGTGCGCGATATTCGCCGCAGCCTGGAATTCTATCGCGACGCGCTTGGCTTTAAGCTCGTGAGCGAAGAGGAAAAAGTCGCGGAGTGGAACTGGTGTACGCTGCGGCATCCGGGCGGAGCGGACGACGGCGGAGCTGATTCTGACTCAGGGGCGCAAAAAATTCAGCTGATGTTGGCCGGCACAGCCGAGGGGCCGCGGCTTCTGGCCCAGGAGAAAAGAGCGGACCATCACTTTTCGGCGATCTATTATTTCTATCCGGACGATGTGCGCGCCCTGCACAAAGACCTTGAGAACAAAGGCTATCGTCCCACGCCGCTTGAAAAAACATTTTACGGTCTGCTGGAATTCAGTCTGAAAGATCCGGACGGACATCTGCTGTCTTTCGGTCAGGATGCGGGCTGACCGGCGCCGGCTGATCCGCAAGCGAAGGGCCAGGCCGGGAAAACCCGCGACAATCAGCGGGAATTCGGGGGTGCGGGCTGCCCGGGATTACTACCGGGTGGGATCAAATTTGGACTGTAAAAATACCGATTTTGCTTGACCGTCTGGAATCGATAGGTGAGTCTTAATGATTGCTTGATTTCGAGCGCCCCCCCGGACAAAAAACAGAGCGGAGGGCCACGAATTCCATGTTTGAGAGACTGGAGAATTCGTATGCCTGAGACAGAAGTAAAAATAGCCGTAGTCGACGATGAAGAAATCTATCGAAAACGACTGATCAACGCCTTTCAACGGAACTCTTCGTTTTCCGTTGTTCATGAAAGCAGTTCCGCCATGGGGATCTGCGAGACCCTGCAAGACTGCTCCCCCGACGTTCTGCTGCTGGATCTATCCATGCCCCGGGTCGATGGTTTGCAGGCTCTGCAGGCGGTTCGCTCGAATCCTGCGACCGCCGGGCAGACCGTCGCCATTCTCAGCATGCACGGCGACGCTGAGTTTATATCCGAAGCGATCGGACAGGGTAAAGCCAACGCCTACATTACCAAAGACGAATCGCCTGAATCGATCATGACCTATGCGCGTCTGCTGAAAGAGGGCAAAGGGCCGATCCTTTCGGTTAGCCGGGGAGCGGAAAACAAGAACGGGGAGCGCCCGGACTTTCGCGGAATCAAAGGGCTGACCACGGGACAGCTGGCCGTGGCCGATATGCTGGACCGCGGCATGAAACCCAAAGAGATCGCGGCGGAAACGGGCGCGGCGATCGCGACGGTCTACCGACACATTCACAATATCAAAGACGCGATTGGATTTCGCGAGTACGACGGAGTTCTGCTTTTCGCGGCCTATCTGCGTCACTATCTGGAATCGTGCCGCATCGCGTAGCGCTGCTCAGTTGAGCGGGAGCGCAATCGTGATTCGCGTGAACCTGCCGTACTCGGACTCGCAGGAGATTTCGCCGTGAAAGGAGTCGACGACCGCTTTGCAAAAGGCGAGTCCGAATCCCGTTCCGCCGGCGTACGTTACGCCGGCTCGAAAGATATGAGCGATCCGGTCGCTTTCGATCCCCGTTCCCGTATCCAGAAATTCGATTCGCCCCCGGTCCCGGGCGATGCTGACGGTAACTCGAATCTCGCCTTTGCCGGCGGTGGATATCGCCCGCGCGGAGTTCGCGATCAAATTGTGCACTACGTTTTCAAAGAGCACCGGGTCGCCGTTAAATTCGAAATCGAGGTCCAGGTTGAGTGTGATCAACGCGCGAAACTCGGGCACCTGCTCGACGTAGGCGGCAATCGCGCCCTGGATCGTTTCTCCCGCGTAGATTCCCGTTAGCTCGGAGGAGGCCGCGGGAGTTTCGTAGCGTGCGTTCAGGAGGATTCGATTTTGCACCGCGAGTCCGCGATTGCACAGCTTCTCGATTTCAACCAGCGCTTTCTGAAACTTGTCTGAGTTCGCGTCGCCCGCTCGCAGGTCGTGAGAGATCATGCGAATATTCGTCAGGGGGCCCTTGAGTTCGTGAGCGCTTGTGCGCGCCCACTGGATCGCCGCGTCGGGATTTTTCTGCAGCCTGTTTCGTAAGCCGAGTTTAATCGCCAGCGCGATGCCTGTAAGCAGTAGAATCTCGGGCTGCGCGTCGGCGAAGTGTTCCGGCCCCGCTATCAGGCGATAGATCGCGACCGGCAACAGATAAATGAATACGCTCATCGGAATCGAAATCGCCAGAAAGGTAAAGGCGATAAACATTTGAAAGATGCCGTTATAGTACATCGTGCGCACGGCGTAGGTTTCGAGCGTGGAGATCGTCGTCGAGATTAGAACGATCGCAGCGATCAGGACCACGTGAAATACGAGCCGGTCGAAGCGCTGCTTGAGCCAAAACGGCAGCGCCGTCGCGAAGGCCAGACAGATCGCGCAGAAGATTCGCGCGCCGATCGGAATCCAGGCGGGCGCGTCCAGGAAGTGCAGGTCGAAGGGTAGAACCGCCAGGCTGAGCACAGACGCAAGCCCACTGATGATCACCCAGTAGTGAGCCGTATTGTCGAGGTCTGCGAACCTGGCGCGTAGTTTATTTCGCATGATATTGGTGAAAGTCATTCAACGTCCGACTTTGTCAGATGATAAAAGCGTACACAATCCCTCAAGAATATTACGCAGACTGTGCGAGCGCGGATATCATTAAACGAATTGAATCAGAAGCGGGGTGTGTCAGGACTTGTCTCGTTTATTTTATGAGCGCGGAGAACGACAGTTTAGAACTCGCATGGGCGACCCGGGACGCTCATCTATTGGTTACTCTTCGGGGCCAGCTGACGGACGCGACCGCGATGGATTTTCTGGCGCGCGTGCGTTCCAGCATTGACGAACAGGACGCGGCTTTCGTGATTCTGGATCTGGCGGAGGCGGGCCGCGTCGAGGGGGAGGGTCTGCGCGTGATTCAAACTCTCGACCATGAATGCCGGGCGCGGGACGGCGCCTTGTTGTGCGCGCAGATGTCTCTGGAAATTGAAATCGCACTGCGTCAGGCCGGTCTGGCCGTCGCGCTGCGTTTGCCCTCCGCCTGGCCCCGGCGCCAGCTGGCCTGAGTCGGGGCCGGGCGGGCGATCAGTTCGCAGCCAGCAGCGTGTCTGCAATCGTTCGTGCTCGCTTCGCCGCCCCTTTCTCGCCGCGTACGTGGGCCGCCACGATCGCCCCGTCGACGATCATCAGAATATTTTCCGCCAGCCTGGTTCGTTCGGCTTTCGGCCGGCCGGCCAGTAGATCGTAAATCAGGCCGCCCAGCCTGCGCTTGTGTTCGTGCGCCAGGCGATGGATGGGATCGTCCGGCGAGCCGTACTCCGCGCTGGCGTTAATAAAATTGCAGCCGAAGAATTTCGGGCTGTTGATCCAGGCGTGCAATGCATCGAAGATCGCACTCAGATGCTGTTCGTCGATCCAGTCGGGATGTTTGCGTCGCGACTCCGCAATGCACGTTTCGTAGTGATTCCACAGATCGGCGTGGCGGCGGCGCAGCACTTCCAGAATCAGCTCTTCTTTCGAAGCGAAGTATTTGTACAGCGTCGCCTTGGAAACGCCCGATGCCTCCATGATCGTGTCGATTCCGGTGGCGTGGTATCCGCCCGCGTTGAAGAGCTCGTAGGCTGTATCCAGCAGATGTTGTCTTCGCGGCCGGGCGGTTTTTTCCGCGGATCGATCGTCGCGCGAATCCGGTCGCGAGGGCGTGGTTCGGGTCGCTGATCTTTTTCGAGGCATGCCAGGCGAAAATAGTTGACGTGAACAGATCCGTCCACCTTCTTTTGGGGCGCGGGCTAAACAGATCTGTTCACACCGGGGCGGGCGGATTTTCAGCAGGAGTCCGGAGGGAAATCATAACCATGAATCAAAGCGAAAATCGAATCACGGCGGGAGTGCATCACGTGGGCTTGACCGTCGCCGCGCTTCCCGAGGCGCTCGCGTTTTTTGAAGACGTGCTGGGTTACGAAAAGTCTGGCGAAAAGCCGGACTATCCGGCGGCCTTCGTTACCGATGGCGCTACGATGATTACGCTCTGGCAGGCCCAGGCCGCGGAAGAGGCCGTCGCCTTCGATCGCCACCGGAATATCGGATTGCATCATCTGGCTCTGAGGTTGACATGCCAGGCGGCGCTGGACGAGCTTTACGAACGGCTGAGTACAACGGCAGGAGTCGCGATTGAATTCGCGCCCGAGCCCTGCAACGATCGCGGCGCACGCCATATGATGTGCACGATTCCAGGCGGACCGCGTCTAGAATTCCGCGCGGACTGAGCGCGAACTGAACAACGATCCACGACGATGCGCCACGCGAAATCGATTGGAAAAGGCGGCGTAAGATTACAGCAATCAAAGCAGCGTCCGGGCCGACGCTTGCATCCATTGAAAAACGCCATACCGCATCCGCAGTGGCCGTCAGGCCGCGCAGGTCCGCGCTTGCGTGGACTCCCATGCAGGGCTTTGCCCTGCGGGGCGCAAAAAGTTTGAATACCGCCGCCACGATCCCTCCGTCAATAATATGAAACGCAACGGCGGCAGCGGCATCCTATATACCGTGAGGCCCGACTGAGCCCGGGGTGTCGCGCACTCAATCGTCTGCTTGCGTTTGCAATCTGACGCCCGCATTTCAGCTGTGACACAGGTTAAGATAACATGTTAAACTTGGACTTTAGCGAACGCGTCGTAATCGAAACCGCGAATCAGGAGTGGGTGAAGAGTCCCGCCCCCGGCGTGTGGCGCAAAGCTCTGGCGCGGGAAGATGCGGAGCGCGGGCACGCCACAAGCATTGTGCGCTACGAGCCGGGCGCGAAATTCGATCGCCACGAACATCCCCTGGGCGAAGAGATTTTCGTACTCGAAGGGATATTCTCCGATGAATTCGGCGACGCGGGTCCCGGCACTTATCTCCGGAATCCGCCGGGCAGCGGCCACGCTCCGTACAGCGTCGAAGGCTGCGTGTTGTTCGTAAAGTTGCATCAGTTTTCGCCGCGGGACACTGCGCAGGTGCGCATCGATACGAATCGCGAGCAGTGGCTGCGGGGACAGGGCGGCCTGCAGGTGATGCCGCTGCACTCGTTCGAAAACGAAAACGTGGCCCTGGTGAAGTGGCCGGCCGGCGAAGTCTTTCAGCTGCACCGTCATATGGGCGGCGAAGAAATTCTTGTGCTCTCCGGCGAATTCAAAGACGAACACGGCGGCTATCCGCGACATACCTGGATGCGCAGTCCGCATATGAGCGCGCATCATCCTTTCGTAGAAGAACCGACGGTGATCTGGGTGAAGACCGGGCATCTGATTTCTTGAGGGCGGCTGCCGTCATTTAGTTTTGCCTTACATCTTGCGCATGATCGAATTCGCGAGCCCCGGCCACAGACGATTGATTCGATATAGCAACTTCGATTTGCCGATGAACATCTCGGAACGATCGCGTATCCAGCCGCGCCAGAATTCGTCGGCCAGCTGCTGCGGCGAAATCTTACCGGATCCGCGACCGGCTGTCATGGCCGTGTCGACCAGGGGAGCGAGAACTTCGAAGACGCGCACGCTGTGGGAATCGAGCTGGTAGCGCAAAGCCTGGGAGAAACTGCGCAGGCCGGCCTTGCTCGCGCAGTACGTCGGCGCGCTCGCCTTGGGCGCGAGAGCCAGACCCGAGGTGACGTTGACGATCGCCGCGGGGCCGGTCTTTGCATGTCGCTGAAGCTGCGGTAAAAATGCGCGGCTCAGTAGAATCGGCGCAATCAGATTTACGCGAATTTCCTGTTCGATTTTCGCGGCGAATTCGTCGGCGCTGATCGTGGCGATGTCATAGATGTGTTGAACGCCCGCGTTATTAACCAGCACGTTGACTTCCGGAAAGGCGGCGGTCATCTTCGCAATCGCGTCGGGATTCGCGACGTCGCCGGCAAAGATTTGTATCGTCCCGTCTTTTTGTTGTTCGGCTTCAAGGGCGATTCGGGCGGCGTGTAGTTTGCTTTGATCGCGTCCTGTGATTACGACCGAATTGCCCGCGGCGAAAAATTTTCGGGCGAGGGCCAGGCCGATGCCCGACCCCCCGCCTGTAATTAGAACTCTAAGTTGATTTGTGTTCATAGATGATACTCCTTGTGCATTCGCCTGCCGACAATCGCATCGCTTTTTCCGGCGATGCCTTCGCGCTGCCCGGGCTTCGCATTGCGAGTCGCATTCTGAAAAAGATACTGCATTTGGATCGGGACGCGCAGCTTTCGCACAGCCTCCGGATCCAATCGCAGAGCGCTTTCATTAAAGCGCGGGAGACGCCAGGTTATGCGAGCGCCCTTTGAATATCCAATGCCCATGTCGGGGAAGAATCCGAAGCGTTTGCGAATGTCCCCGTCGCGGCCTTCGTCGTCGTGAACAATTTTGATCGCGACTTCGCCGGCGAGCTGCGTTTCGAGCGTCGCGACGAGCTTCGCGCCGCTTAGGTCGAAAGCGGTTTTCTGCAGGGCCGCCCTGTGCTCTTTCGGAAAACCCTGCGGACCGAAAAGATACACCCACAGCCGCCCGCCCCGCTGCGCCTGGATTCCGTCGATCTCAAGTTGTAGTTCCATTCGAGATTCCTTTCGTGATTTCATTCCTGATTCCATTCGTGATACCATCAGCGGCCTGCGCGTCGACGCTTTGCTTTTTGCGAAAACTCTTGTGTGCGAACCAGCCGATCCAGGCCAGCGCCGGCAGCCCGATACCGACAAGCAGGGCCGGCCAGGGTTTTTCGAAGCTGCTCCGGGATCCCGCCCATGCCGCCAGAAATGCGAAGGGAATATTTCCGAAAGCGAACAGCATCAAATAGGACGCGGTCCGCATGCCCGACATGCCAGCGATGCATGAGAGGACTTCCGGCAGCATCGGCAAGGACCGCGATAATAAAAGCGCAAGGCCCCCCGCCGATTCAAACCAGGCTTTCAGTCGCGCTCCTTCGTCGGGCGAAACGATCGCGTTAAAGAAGCGATCGCCGCCGAAGCGGCTGCCGAAAAAACAAATCATACCCGCGAGCAGCACGCCTGCCGAAGCGGCCAGACCTCCGGCGATCGGTCCCAGAAAATAGCCGGATAGGATGATCGTCGTAATCGTCGGCACGGCGAGCACACTGTCGATCGCCAGCACTCCAATGACGATGCAGGCCAGCCACAGCGTCGCGTTCGGCGAAGAGCGCAGCGCTTCCAGGCTTGCACTGACCGACTCGGGCGTGATCCACCCGTAGATCGAGTTTAATAGAAACGAAGTCGAAAAGACTCCGACGAGAATCGCAAATAGTTTGAGTATGCCTTTCACAGGTATTTCTCCTCAGAATAAGATTTGGTGATTGTTGGCGGCAGACCTCACAGATACTGCAGCCGAATGCGCTGGACTTTGCCCGCGTCCGCCCGGGCGATGCGGGCCGCTTTGAATTTCGGCGGTCCGAAGTTCAGCACCGCGCCGTTCGAGAAGCCCAGCCCTTCGGCGGGAATGCCGATGAAATTTTTCGTGACCTTGCCGTTGCGGTCCTGGTCGTGCAGAATTTTAATCGCGAACTCTTCGCCTTCGGCCGGAATCGGCACGCTGACGCGCACGGTCTTTGTATTTGCCGGAAGGCGACGGATACTCAGGGCCCGGTCGTGTTTTGTCGGAAAGCCGTCGCGACGAAATAGCATGACCAGCAGCTCGCCGCCGCGCTCCGTTTCGATCCCTTCGATGAGGACAGGCACTTCGATGTTATTGTCTTGCGCATTGGAGAAAATTTTCGGACTCATAGCTGTCCCTGCCAGTATCATTGCACCGGCGGCGATCAGGGCATTGATTCGCATTACGCTGCGTGCCCGGCGAAAGCGCGCCGGGCGCCGTCTGTTTTCTTCGTCGCCTGTTTCATTTCGATTCGTTTTATTTTGCATGGTGTTTGCTCCAGTTTTTATAGCTGAAGCATACGGGACTCCGGCGGCCCGGACATTAACCCTGGTTAAGATGGCGAAAATTTCTTGTAGTCCGGGCGGTGGCGGCGATGCTCGCTTGCATGCCGGAATCAAGCGAGATCGATCGCTATCGCGCGCAGCTGCAGGCGACTCTCATGGAATTCGAAGGCGTCGAAGGATTCTCCGAAGAAGCCTGGGAAGCGGCCCGGGATATGTTCCAGATTCGTCGCTTCGATAAAAACGAAGCGCTTGTGAACGCATCGGAGCCCGGTCGCTATATATTCTTTTTGTGCTCCGGGCTGGTGCGTCTGTTCTACGAAACCGAATCGGCGAAACAGTTTAACAAGTCCTTCGCCTGGGAAGATATGTTCGTTGCCGGCGCATTGAATCCGGCCGGGGCGGACGGGACTTCCGGCAATGAATACGGCATCGAAGCTCTGGAGCCCGTGACGGCGCTGGCGATTTCCCTGCGCGATTTCGGACGTCTACTGGCGACCGCTCCCGACTGGGCCGGATTTCGGGACGCGTACATCCGCTGGCTGGCCGATCGCAAAGCCCGCCGCGAACGCCAGCTGCTGCTGGAATCCGCCGAAGAGCGCTACCGGGGTTTTCTCAAAGATTTCCCGGAAGCGGCGGGGCGGATCCCGCAGTATCATATCGCTCTGTATCTGGGCATTACGGACGTGGCGCTTTCGCGGATCAAAAAGCGCGCGGGGATCTGAACTCGCGTCGCGGGAGTCGTCCGCGCTCCTGTCCGTACGATTCGATCGCGTCCCGGTATCGTTACGGGAAAATTTCTACTTGCCCGGAAATCAGCCGGAACGTATATCCGACTACCATTCATCCGCAACAGGGAACAGGAACCGCGCATGCACGCCAACGCCGAATTGATTACAAAGTTTTATACCGCATTTCAGAAGCTCGATTGGGAGACCATGCAAAGCTGCTATCACGACGATATCGTGTTCAACGATCCGGTCTTTCGCGATTTGCAGGGCTGGAAAGCCGGCGCGATGTGGCGGATGCTGTGCGAGCGCGCTCAGGATTTTTCGCTGGAGTTCCGCGACGTCCAGGCGGACGATGCGAGCGGTTCCGCCTACTGGGAGCCGACCTATACTTTCGGGAAGACCGGCAATACGATCGTGAACAAGATCGATGCGAGCTTCGAATTCAAAGACGGGAAGATCGTCAAGCACACTGACAGATTCAGTTTGTATCGCTGGGCCCGCATGGCCCTGGGCGTTCCGGGAATTTTCACCGGCTGGCTGCCGCCGGTTCAGAACAAGATTCGCGCCGAAGCGAACGGCGGCCTTGAGATGTTTATCAAACGCAAACGCCTCGCGCCCAAATAAGTCGCATGCTGGAATTCGTAAACCTTCATAACCTCTATCTGGTTTGCGCGGTGATCGGCGGCGCGTCGTTCTTATTGCGCACGATTCTGCAATTTATCGGCGGCGACGGTCTGCTGGAAGGCGGCGCCGACGCTCTCGATGCGGACATTGATTCGCTCGAACCCGGCGATACCGACGCGAGCTTTAAGTTCCTGTCGATCCAGGGCGCGGGCGCCTTCGCGATGATGTTCGGGCTGGTCGGCCTCGCCATGCTGTACCAGAGTCCCTTCCCGGAAATCGCATCAATTCTGGCCGCTTTGCTCGCCGGCTTCGCGTCGGTCTGGCTGATCGGACACCTCTTCGCTTTCGCATACGGCTTACAGAGTCGGGGCAACGTCGAATTAAAAAATGCGGTCGGCCGGGAAGGGCGAGTCTATCTGCGCATCCCGCCGGGCGGAGTCGGCCAGGTGGAACTCACGGTGCAAGGCCGTCTGCGCGTTTTGGATGCGCGCGCCATTGATCAGGCCACTGAAATCGCGAGCGGGACCCTGGTGCGGGTCGCGTCCGTTGTCGGCGAAGAACAATTGATTGTAAAAATAGTTTAGTGCTGCGAAATCGTCCCTGGAGTTATCGATATATGTTCGGATATGGAATCTGGCTCATGGCCATCCTCGGCTTCCTGGCCCTGCTCGTTTCGACGATGGTGTTTTTGGCCTCGCGCTACAAACGCTGTCCGTCGGATCGGATCCTGGTCGTCTTCGGTAAGGTCGGCAAAGGCCAGTCGGCGAATTGTATTCACGGCGGCGGCGTGCTGGTCTGGCCCTTAATTCAGGATTATGCATTTTTAAGTCTGACGCCGCTGACGATCAATATCCCCCTGCAGAACGCGCTTTCGCTGCAGAATATTCGCATTAACGTTCCGAGCACCTTCACCGTCGGCGTCAGCACGCAGCCGGCGATTATGCAAAACGCCGCCGAGCGCCTGCTGGGTCTGGGCGGCGAGCAGATCGAAGAGATGGCGCGCGAAATCATCTTCGGTCAGCTGCGTCTGACAGTCGCCTCTCTGACGATTGAACAAATCAACCAGGATCGCGAGAGCTTCCTGGAATCGATTCGCAAGAACGTAGAGCCGGAGCTGAATAAGATCGGCCTCTATTTGATTAACGTAAACATAACTGATATTACTGACGAATCGAATTATATCGAAAGCATCGGTAAAAAAGCGGCCTCCGAAGCGATCAATAGAGCGAAGATCGACGTAGCCGAGCAGGAGAAGCTGGGCTCGATCGGCGAGGCGCAGGCCACGCGCGAACGCGAGATCAAAGTAGCGGAAAACCTGGCCGGAGCCGAGAAAGGCCGCAAAGCCGCCGAAGCCGATGAGCGCGTGTTTGTTCAGCAGCAGGAAACGACCGCGCGTATCGGCGAGGCGGAAG
The DNA here is from genome assembly GCA_024742665.1 of bacterium. GTDB lineage: Bacteria > Spirochaetota > Leptospiria > Leptospirales > Leptonemataceae > JANSYA01. The sequence continues at coordinate 97,176 of JANSYA010000011.1, read as the reverse complement.
CCGCCCGGGAAAAAGAAGTTAAAGTCGCCGCGACTCTCGCCGAAGCCGAAAAGGGCCGCAAGCTGGCGGAAGCCGATCAGCGCGTCTACGTTCAGGAGCAGGAAGCGCGCGCGGTCTCCGGCGAAAACACGGCCAAGGCCAATATCGCGGACGCGAACGCGAAGCTCGCGATCAAAGAAGCCGCGGCCCAGCAGGAAGGCGAAGTCGCGCGATTCGGCGCCGAAGAAGAAATCGAACGGGCCCGGGCGAAGTCCGAAGAGCAGCGTTTGATCGCCGTCGAGGTCGTGCGCGAAGAGATTGAACGTCGCAAAGTTGAGATCGCCGCCGAGGCGCGCGCGGAACAAACCCGTCGCGAAGCCCGGGGCGAGGCCGACGCGGTGCTTGCGAAGTATGAAGCGGAAGCCGAGGGTATTCAAAAAGTTCTGTCCTCCAAAGCCAGCGGCTACCGCGAACTGGTCGAGAGCTGCGACGGCGACGCGAAGGCGGCCGCCACGCTGCTGATGATCGAGAAGCTGGAAGAAATCGTTTCAACGCAGGTCGAAGCGATTAAGAATCTCCAAATCGACAAGATCACCGTCTGGGATTCCGGCAGCGGACAGGGCGGCACTGGTTCGACCACATCGAATTTTATGTCCAGTTTGATTCAGAGCCTGCCGCCGCTGCACGAGGTCGCCGCGATGGCAGGCGTCGATTTGCCGGAGTTTCTGGGACGCGTCGCTAAAGAAAGCAGCCAGAGCGAGGCGAAAGCCGCCGCGACTCCGAAGGCGGTCACTGAACCCGAGGTCGCGGCCGATTGACGCACGAAGCGGCGGCGCGCTCTTCTCGCGCGATCATTTAACGAAACGTATGCGGTCGCCGTCTTCCAGGGCATACCTGGTTTTGACGGGCGAGGTGTAACTCCAGAACTCGCGATTGTTCCAGGCGAGCATCCCGCCGCTCGCAAGCTTCCACTCGATCGTTATTAGAGTTTCGTTCCATTCGCTCGGATTCGGACTCGGGCTCGCGCTGAACTCACAGGATACCAGCCGGTCGGAGAGATATGGCGTTGAATGCGATGATCGAGTTGGACGCGGGCTGATCTCCTTGGCGAAGGCCGCCGCCTTGATTCCGACTCGCGTGTGCAGGAGCGGTAGACTCAGCGGGCCGGTCGCCACCGATGTGGGAGCGCCGAGCTCTTCCTGATCGACTTCGGCCACGGCGCAGTCCTTGATCCAGAAGGTGTGAAACCAGCGCCGATGGCCGGGGGGCGCGAGACCCACGACGTAAACGTAGATCATATAGCTCCAGCCGAGCTGAAAGATCAGCCGAAACGCGGCGTCCTTTGCTATCGTGCCGGCGGTGCCGGCGCCGTCGTCCTGGCCGAAATAGTCGAGGTCATACTCGCCGCCCGGGGGGAGCATTCCCGTCGGCGGGTTCATTTCGATGTGCAGCGTCGAGTTCACGCCGCCGCCTTCTGGCGTAATCTTGATCTCGCGATAGCTCATAGGGCCGGACACAATTCGCCGATCGCGCACAAGGGGCGGCGACGAGGGCGCTTCGCGTTATTCGTATATCTGCCTGAATATTCCGCCCAGCGAAATTCGACCGAAGGCGATGCTCTCTCCCGACGCGTTCATTTCAACGAAGGGTTGCAGTATATCCGGGAACGGCCCGTTGATGCTGTCGTTTTCGTCTACGGGATGTGTCCAAATTCCACCGCGGTTTTCACTGCGAAACACGCGCCAGCTCGGCTGAGCGTTATTGTTCCAGACAATGACCGCGTCGCCGTTGCCGCCCATGGCCAGATTGATTTCGCCGTGGGGAAAGCCGATCGGACTGATAAAGTCATTTTGATCGGCGGGATGCGTCCACGCGCCGCCTCGATACTCGCTGAAAAAGATGTGCCGTTCGCGAAAGATGGCGCTTTGCATCCAGGCGATTGTCGCGCCGCCGGTGTCGTCCATCGCCACCTTAACGCGGTTCGCCGTCGACATCTGCGAATTTCCGGGAACGTTCGGATTGATATAGTTCGCCAGGCTCAGAGGATAGATCCAGGTTCCCGCGCGATACTCCGCCATATACAATCGATTCAGATTGCGTTCGACTATATCGTTCTGAGTCCATACGATTACGGCGTCGCCGTTATCGCTCATTGCGACGTCCCACTCCGGCGTACTTGTATTCACCGGTATACTTACAAAGTCGTTCACATCGGCGGGGTGGGTCCAGACGCCGCCGCGGTATTCGCTTTTATACAGGCGAAATGGCGTGCCGGAAACTCCGTCGCGATGGCCCCACAGTATGATTGTGTCGCCGTTATTGGCCATGGCGACCTTCGCTTCGCCTCCCGACGAAGGGCCGTTAAAACTGAAGAAGTCGTTGATGTCTGCCGGATGCGTCCATACTCCGCCGCGATATTCGCTTTTATAAAAATGCGCGTAAACTCCCGGACCCCGCTGCGACCACACAATAATCGCGTCGCCGTTGTTGGCCATTTCAACCTGAGTGGCCTCGGCGAAGACGATCTGATTGGGATTGATGAAATCGTTCACGCCCGCCGGGTGCGTCCATACGCCGCCTCGATTTTCCGACAGATACAATCGCGTGCCCACGTTTGTGATCTGATGCGAAGCGATGACCGTATCGCCGCTGGAATTGATCGCGACCTTCGGCAGCGTGCCGACTACTCCCGGCAGGCTGTAGCTGTCGTCGATATTCGCTGGATCCAGCCACGCGCCGCCGCGTCGTTCGCTTTTAAAGAGCACCTGTTGGTTGGCGGAGTTCCTCTGTCCCCATACGATCACAGCGTCGCCGTTATCGGCGATTGCGCCCTGAGTCATAAACGCGTTCGGACTGCTGCCCCCGACTGTTTCGATCGCCTGCCACGCCGCCGCCGCCGCCGCCAGATCCACATTGATCGGCGGATAGGCGGCGCTCACGTTGCCCGCCAGATCTTTCGCCCAGATATAAAGCGAAAAACTGCCCGCAGCGGGCAGGGTATAGCCGGTCGGCGCGATCGGCTGCCAGCCGCTGTGTCCGGCCAGGGGCTGGCCGTCCGTTAAGGTAATCAAATATCCAGTTACGGCCGTATCGTCGTTCGCCGCCAGAGTGAAGCTCACGTTCGGGTTTGATGTGGGCGAAGCGCTCGTTAAGCTGAAATCCGTGATGGTCGGTCGCGCGTTATCGGGATTCGTGGGGTCGGTGCCGTTCGCGACTTCCAGGCCGTCCTGAACGCCGTCGCCGTCCGAATCGCGCGGGTCGCCGCTCGCGCATGGCGCGGTGATACAGGTTGAATTGGGCAGGGGACTGCCGGGAAAGATGACCGAATAATTCCTGGTGGATTCATAGAGGTCGCTGAGCCCGTCGCCGTCCGTGTCCGCCGAGGTTGTCGCGGAAAGAGACTGACCCGGTTGCTGATAGTTGTTGTTCTCGTCGAGGGCGAAGACCGTATAATAATAAGTTCCCGCGACAACGCTCTCATCGCGATAGCTTTGACCGTTGATGACCGTTCCCGGTACAGGCTCCACGCCTTCGTTGACCTTCGTCGGCGCGGGCAGGGTGTTCGAGCGCCGCACGACGACGCCCGCGAAATCCGCATCCGGCGGATTCTGCCAGGTCAGGATGACTTCGCCCGCGCCGGGCGCGGCCTGTAGATTCGTAACCAGGCCTGGAGCGCCCGTGTCCGGGGTCGCCACGCACAGGGCCTGAGCGCCGCTGTTGCTTAAATCACCCTGGGGTTTGATTACTGCCCAGTAGTTCGTCTGGACGGCGGCGCTGGAACCCTGGCGATTGCCATGCAGCGCGACCGGATCGCCGGTATTATAACTGCGGCGATATACCCGATAAAATGCCGCGCCCGGGTCGGTCGTTTCGATCTGAAAGCCGGTGTCGGTCCAGTCGGGTGTGAGCAGCCAGCTCGCGTCGCCGGCTCCGCCGCCGCGGTTATCGTACATTACGTAGACGTCGATGTCCGTATGCGCGGTGAAGGTGATATAATTGTTGCCCGTTTCGAATTTATGATTCGCCGCCGGTCCGCAAAAACCGCTGCCGTTGCAGGTGGAGACGCCCAGGGCCTGCTCGAATCCGAGCGCGGCGAAGGTCGCGGCGTTGGTCGGCGACATGATTGGATCTTCGATCGTATAGTTACGATCTTTGTAGTACTTAAAGCCGAGATCGACCGTAGAAAATACGGCGCCGCCGCTACCGCCGAGCGGATTGCTCAGGTCGTCTTCGATGCAGGCCGGTCCGGCCGGAGATTGTTCGCCGCTGGCCGGAACGGGCAGAGCCGTCAATACGAAGGGCGTTAAGTGATCGGTGTAGGCGGTTACGGTGGCCGCGTCGACGTCGACTTCGACGTTTTCTAAAGCGACCCAGGCGTCGGTGTTTTCATCGAAATAGAATACGGCGAAGTCTTCGACGAAACCCGCGTCCGCCAGAGCGGCCTGGTCGTAGCTGTATTGAATTCGCGCCGCTTCGCCCGGAAAGGTGATGGAACCTCCGGCGGCCGGGCGAATATCATAAATGCTGCCGACGGGAGCGTATAATCCGCCGAAGCGATTGGGCAGCGGCAGCATCGACGCTTCGATGACAAAATCATCGGCCGGAAAGCCGGGGGGCGGTTGAAATCCGGGGGCCGGCGAAAAATATGTGGTTACGTTTTCAAAAACGAATTCCGGGTTCGGGAAATTGTACCAGTCGCGATGGATTCGCCCGGCGCTTTCGTACCAGTCGTCGAAGAATTCATACGCGGGGTGAATGTTCTGGCGTTCGTACATCCAGCGCCAGTCGACGGGCACCAGCAGTGCCCAGGGAAAGCCGTCTTCATCCAGATACAAATCCGCGCCGCTGCCGTCTTGAAAGAGGCCCGGAAAGTGAACTTCGCGCCGGGTATTCTGCACGTACACGTACAGATCGTACGGTGCGCCGCCCAGGTCTGATTTGCGAATCGGCTGATCGGGAGTGATTTCAATCTCGAATAAGTCGCCCGGTGCAAACTGCTGGCCCCGGTGCGCGTTCGTCTGAGAAATCGTTCGATCGCTGCGGTCTGAAATCGCGATGTCCGAAAAATTTTCAACAGTTTCGCTTGTCGTCGATAGCAGGGTGCCGTCGGCCGCGTAGTGTTTCAGAGTATAGCTGGCGTCGGTCACGCCCGGTAAAGTTAGTTTAAGAATATGTTTGTAGCCGGCGGCCCGGGCCACGTGGCGATAGCTCCCGTGGATTCGGACGACCTCGCCTGCCGCGTTTAATTCTTCGGAGTTGCGCGCCTGAATTACATAATCATTAAAATCCGCGTCGCCCTTAATCGGGAACAAATCTTCGTACGCGATCGTATAGCGACCGTGAGCCGGAAAAAATAAGCCGGTCGCGCGCGTTGGATCATCCGGGAAATGGTCGGCCGCGTCGGGCACGCCGTCGCCGTCCGCATCGGGCAAAGACAGCAGAGCCGTCGCATTCGCCTGAGGGGAATCGCGCCGGGTTTCAATTTCGCGCAGTACGATCTCGCGATCGATCGTGAGCAGATTGCTCAGGTCGACCGGTACGGTGTGGACGCGACCGTCCGCCGCGAACTCCATTTCTACGGCTGTGACCGTCATATTGACTGTGAAATTCCCGGAGATGATGCCCTTCGCGTCCGCCGTCGCCTGGAACAGAACGGCCCCGGGGGTTCCGCCCTGTAGCTCTCGAAATCGCAGGAAGGTATTCTCAAGGGCGCTGGCGCCTTTCTTAAATACGACCGTAAGTTGTTTTGTCGTTTCGGTTTGAAACGCGAAATCCTCCTGTCCTGGCTGATCGTTGATCTGCATGGTGAAATCGGCCGGGGAGCCTGCCGGCAGCGGTAGCGGATTCGGAGCAAGAGCGGCGAACACCAGCAGATCAGATGAGTCGTCGTCGTCGCCGCTGCCCGCGGCGGCGCATTGGATGCCGGCGAGCAGTGCCGAAATGAGAACTAATGTGCGGATAAATGCAAGTTTGTATGAAAGGCGGGGCATGGAGAACCTCTGAGATTGTGAGCGGCTTGCCTGGAGGGTATTCACTAAAAAAGCAAGCGATTATTCCAGATCGATGGACCCCGATCTCGGGCCGTCGACGCAGGAGTCGGCCATGGAAAAACACTGGAAGCCAATCCAGGCCTGCCCGTAGCCTGTCTGCGTGCCCTTCGGATCGGCGGGCGCAGGAGATAGCAGTCATGACGCAGTCGGAAAAATCAAAGCGATACTGGCGTAAGAATTTGACCTACCTGGCGATCCTGCTTTCGGTCTGGTTCTTCTTTTCTTTTGGCTGCGGAATTTTGTTCGCGGACTGGCTGGACGGCTTTCGCGTCGGTGGCTTTCCCCTGGGATTCTGGTTCGCGCAGCAGGGATCGATTTACGTTTTCGTAGCGTTGGTTTTCGTTTACGTCTATTTGATGAATCGCCTCGATCACGAATTCGACGTCGAATCCTGATCTCTGTTCTTAATATTTAGCGAAATCATTTTAGCATAAATCATTTCGCAGTCGTTTTAGATCCTTTCGCAGGCAAGCATGAGTATACAATTCTGGACATTCGTAATGGTGGGCTTGAGCTTCGCCCTCTATATAGTGATCGCCGTGCGTTCGCGCGCCGCGAATACGAAAGATTTTTACGTGGCCGGCGAATCGGTGCCGCCGCTTGCGAATGGACTGGCCACCGCCGCCGATTGGATGTCGGCCGCCTCGTTTATTTCGATGGCCGGGCTGATATCGTTCATGGGCCGCGACGGCGCCGTCTATTTGATGGGCTGGACCGGCGGCTACGTCTTACTCGCGCTTTTGCTCGCGCCGTATTTGCGGAAATTCGGCCGGTTTACGATCCCTTCGTTTATCGGCGATCGCTATTATAGCGATACGGCCCGGGTTGCCGCGGTCTTCGCACAGATTTTTATTTCGTTTACATACGTTGCGGGCCAGATGCGGGGCGTGGGCGTCGTGTTTTCGCGTTTTCTGGAAGTCGATATCGAAGTCGGCGTTGTGATCGGCATGGCGATCGTGTTATTTTATGCGGTGCTGGGCGGGATGAAAGGCATCACCTATACTCAGGTCGCGCAGTACTGCGTTTTGATCTTCGCCTTTTCGGTCCCGGCGATCTTTATCGCGCTGATGGTGACGGGCATTCCGGTGCCGCAGATCGCCTTTGGCGCGCCGATCTCCGCGGATTTCGCGGCTCAGGCGAATGCGCCGGCCGGCAGCTATCTGCTCGACGTGTTGGACGATCTGCATCGTGAGCTGGGTTTCGCGGCTTATACCGGCGGCGTGAAATCTACGGTCGACGTATTCGCGATCACCCTGGCTTTGATGGTCGGCACCGCCGGCTTGCCCCATGTGATCGTGCGATTTTTTACCGTGCCGAAAGTGAAGGACGCCCGAATGAGCGTGGGCTACGCGCTGGTGTTTATCGCGCTCCTGTATACAACCGCGCCGGCCATCGCCGCCTTCGCGCGGACTAATTTGATTTTATCTGTGAGCGACGCGAGCTATACGGAAGCTCCGCAGTGGGTGAAATCGTGGGAAAATTCCGGGCTGATCGCCTGGCTCGACAAAAACGACGACGGCGTGATTCATTATGCGCCGGGCAAAGCCTTTCAGGGCGGCAAACCCGTTTTCACCGACGAACGCGGCTCAAGCGGCCAGCGCCTGATTCAAAACCAGGCGGTTGCTGAAAACGAAAACGAACTTTATATCGATCGCGACATTATGGTGCTCGCGAATCCGGAGATCGCCAATCTACCGGCGTGGGTCGTGGGTCTGGTCGCGGCGGGCGGACTGGCGGCGGCGCTATCGACAGCGGCGGGTTTGCTGCTGACAATCAGCACGGGCATCGCCCATGACTTGATCAAACGCACGATCTGGCCCCACGTCGGCGAAAAGCGCGAGCTGCTTTCGGCGCGGATCGCCGCGACTCTGGCGGTGTTTGTGGCCGGATATTTTGGGATCTATCCGCCGGGCTTTGTGGCCCAGGTGGTCGCCTTCGCCTTCGGTCTGGCCGCGTCGTCGATTTTTCCGATGATCTTTCTGGGTATCTTCTTTCGCCGTATGAACAAAGAGGGGGCTCTGGCGGGGATGACGGCGGGCATCGGCTTTACGACCGCCTACATCGTATACTTTAAGTTTATCGCGCCGCAGCTGAATTCGGTCGAACACTGGTGGTTCGGAATATCGCCGGAAGGCATCGGCGCCGTCGGCATGTTGATCAACTTCGCGGTGGCCGGAGTCGTCTGTCTGCTGACGCCCCCGCCGTCGCAGAAAATCCAGGAATTGGTGGAGCACGTGCGTCGGCCCTGATCCGGCCTGGGCCGGTTTTGATTTCACGCGACGCGAGGCCGCGTCAGTCGTCGGCCAGACTGACGCCGACGATGCGGGCCATCCAGTCCAGCTGCCGTTCCAGCTCTTTGCGATTGAGAGGCCGGTCCTTGTTGCGTTCGTACCAACCGAGATAGTAGTTGTAAAAGATTTCGGCCCGGGCCGCGGCTTCGAGGGAATCCAGGCCGGACTCGCGCAGGAGCCCGGTGACATAGGCGATGCGCCGGCCTTCGGTCTGCCGCAGAATCTTCGCGGCCAGCTTGTTGCGTCGCGCGAAGTCTCTTAGAAAAAACTGGAAATCCTTGCCTCGCCGATCTTTCAGAATCGCGGCTATGAGTAAGCGTAATTTTTCGCGGGGGCTCTGGCGAGTTTCACTTAGTTCGATAAATTCTTCGGTTCCGACAATCAGCGAATGCTGGAGCAGCTGTTCGAGAAAGTCTTCGCGCGAAGCGAAGTACCAATAGTAGCTGCCTTTCGTAACTCCCAGTTCCCGGGCGATTCTTTCGACGCGTACCTGACTTTCGCCGCCCTCCGCGAACTGTAAAAGCCCCGCGTATAGCCAGTCTTCCCGGCTAACGTTCTTTCGCCGCCCTCGTGCCTTCGCCGGGGCAGTGCTACCCTCTGCGTCTATCTGGCGGGGCGTCTGTTCCTCAGCCGCCGGAGTTTTTCGATTGGTCGCTTTGGATTTCACAGCGCTTGCGTCGCGGCGCGCATTGCCCGCGCCTGTTTGTTCAAGATGCGCAGCATCTCCAGTCGAACCAGGCCGCTGAAGGGACGAACGAAAAACCAGTAGATTGAAAAACGGCGTTTCATTTTCGGACCAAGGCAGGCGACGCGAGTTTCGGTGCTGACGATCGTCGTATTGGCTTCGCCGGGAGTCAGCAGGAAATTCCAGGCGATTTTGATTCCGTTATGATCCGCGAATTCCAGGAACTGCGGTGCGGAGCGAATCCGCACGGGCTTCAGCTGCGGGCCCGCCATGCCGCCGATCACGACTTCGCGCGACGGTAATTCTTCGAGCAGGAAGAATTCGCTTCCGGAAACCATCGCGTCCAGGTTCAGATTTTTCGTGCCCAGGCCCCGGAGAAAAAAGAGCGTGCGTATAATCCAGGACGAACTGAAGTCGAGGTGTCGCACGAGCTCGAAGAGCGCCGCATCCGGCGCCCCGGGGACCTGGCGGGAGTGGGTTACGGTATAGTCGAAGTGCTTCAGGTACTGATCCAGTCGCAGCTCGCCGCTTTGATTTTGTGACATAAGGCCGTTCTCCATACGGTAGCGTATAGTCGGAAATTATACGCTACCGTATGGAGGGCCAGTCGAAAAGCCCGGCGAGAACAGCGAATTTCGGTTTTTTTGCGGATTTTATGATCCCGCAGGCGGCGGTATACAGTCGCTCCGCTCGTAGGAATTCGTAATTTTTGGCAAAAACTTTCTCATTGACACCGTCTAATAAATCTCAGAGATTCAAACGGCTGGCCGGCAACCCGGCCCGGCATTCATTCAGAGAGGCAATCCTGTGGCGAAAATCTGGCGAAAACTTACGATCCTGTTTCTGAGCGGCGCGCTCCTGCTCGGGGCCAGCAACTGCGCGCTGTTGGGTCTGGAAGAGGAAGAAGACGATAACACCGGCCTGCTCAGTTTGCTGGCGCTCTTTGTCATCGCGAATCAAAACCAGGGCTGTCAGAATACTTCCGGCCTGGTGATTTGCATTCCGCCCGGCCTGCGGCAATAAATCGATTCCACTCTAGATTCAGTTGAGAAGTCCCATGCAATTGAAAAAAGTATCTAAAACGAAATCCAGAATTCTTTCTATATTAAAACCCGAGCGGCCTTCGCTTCGCAGAGTGCTCGGCATCGCAGTCGCGGGTATGGCGATTGCGGTCGCGTACTTCGGAGTCTCGGTGCGTGTCGTGTCGCCGCCGACCGGGGCCGGAGTCGCGCCCGGAAGCGTCGCCGTCTCGGTGCCGGAACTGCAGCCGGTCTATGACGTGCTGGAAGCCGTTCAGCAGGGCGGAACTCCGGTGGCATTCAATGCCGGACCGGGCAAGCAGATCGTATTTTCGGGACCGGCGGAGCTGGCCGCCGCCGAAGACAACTGGGCTTTCGTTCGCCAGTCCGCGACCTGGGCCAATGGCAACTCTACATTCGCCGATAATCTGATCACGGGATTAAAGAATTCCGGACTCTTAACCAACAGTCCGAGCCAGCTTGCGACCACCACGGTGCTGAGCGGCGTCACCTATAAGCTGAAGCTCGAAACGAACGGAACCTGCAATCCCACCGCGTCCTGCCAGAACATCAGCTCGTCCGCCTATACCGGTACGAAAACTTTCAATCATCGCTTCAAGCTCTGGCGGGCCAGCGACAATCTGGACGTAGTCGAATTGCTGTTCGACGACATCGACAGCCCGGCCACCGGCGACGGCGTGCTCTTAAACTATCGCCTGGGCATTCTCGACGCGACGCTCAGCGACAATCCCAACCTGATCGTCGAAAGCTATATTTCGGGCGCGAGTCCGAACCGCCGGCAAACCTATTCCTGGGGCGCGGCCTTCAATACAACCGGGACCGCCGCCGCATCGACGAGCGATCGCGGTCGTGTTGTGCTGGAAGAGATGACTGTCGGGCTCAAAGGCGGTGGAACGTCTTCCGGCGCGCTCTGCGTTCGTATCGCGGCGCGCACAGTTTCGCAGACCATCACGGGATGCGGCACCGGTAATTTCTATTACGCCTTAGCTTACGGACAAAAGACCCTTACGAATTTCGAGACCACCGCGTTGTCGGGCATTGCCGTGAACGACCTCACGACGAACGGCCAGATCTGCGGCATTGTAAACCTCGGCTTCGGCACTTTTAACGGCGCGGGATTTCTCGCGGACGGTCAGTCGTCTTCGACGGTGCCGGACGGCTTTCCCGATCCTTCCGTGAACGGCGGCTATCCTGGCGTGCAGGCTCTGTTCAATAAAATCGATACGAGCGGTGCCGGAGCCGGCGGTTTCGACGATTTACAGCAGTCGACGATCGACGGTTTGAACTCTTCGATCGCCTTTCATCCGGCGTCGGAAGCTCCGGGATTCTAAAACGGGATATTCCGCAGCGGCGGCCTACAGCTCCGGTATGATCAAGCGTGATCGCAAGACCGGCGGCCACGTACCGTTTCCGGCGACGGTCGCACTCGCACTCGCACTCGCACTGTCGCTCGCCGGTCTGCTTCCGGCCTGCGATTGGTTTTCGCCTGGATCCGGCGCAACGAACTGCGCCGACTATGATTTCGCTTTGCCCCCGGACTTCGCGCCGCCGCCCCATCCGGCCGGCGTTTGCATTACTCCGGAACGCGTCGCTCTTGGGCGGCGTTTGTTTTATGAAGCGGCGCTTTCGCGGGATGCGAATCAATCCTGCGCAAGCTGTCATATTCAGAAGCTGGCCTTCTCGGACGGTCGGGCCCGTTCCCTCGGTTCAACCGGCGCAACGCATCCGCGCAACGCGCTCGCATTAACCAACGCCGGATATTTTTCAACGCTGACCTGGTTCAATCCGGAAGTGACGCGCTTTGACAATCAGGTGTTGATCCCGCTGTTTTCTGAAAATACAAATACAACGATCGAAGAGATGGCTATCAGCGGTATGGAATGGGTCGTTACGCGTCGCCTGCAGTCGGACGATGCGAATCCGTCCTATTCGCAGATGTTCGTCGCGGCCTTTCCGGAGCGCGGACTGAACGCGGGATCTGCGCCGAAGGACGTGGGGCGGATCATGCACATTACGAACGTCGCCCGGGCGCTGGCCGCCTTCCAGGCGACGATGGTTGCGTATCGCAGCCCTTATGATCGCGGGGATCTGTCGCCGGCCGCTAGCCGGGGACGGGAGCTGTTCGAATCGGAGCGGACCGGCTGCGCCGACTGTCACAGCGGCGTGAATTTGAATCGCGATCGCGAGACACAGCGCTTAAATTATTATAACATCGGTTTATACAACGTAGGATTGCAAAACGATTATCCGGACCAGGCCCTGCACGGATCGCGGGCCGCGCCGCGACAGACCCAGGGGCTGCATCTCGTCACCGGTCGCCCAGAAGATCGCGGTCGCTTTCGCACGCCGTCGCTGCGCAACGTCGCCGTAACCGGGCCCTATATGCACGACGGCAGCATCGAGACGCTCGCCGAAGTCGTCGCGCATTTCAATGCCGGCGGCCGGAATATCAAGAGCGGCCCGTTGGCCGGCGATGGACGCAAGAATCTGCATAAAGATCCGCGCATTCGTCCTTTAGAACTGTCCGCCGATGAAGAACGCGACTTAGTGGCCTTTTTAGAATCGCTTACGGACGAGTGTTTCTTAAACGACCCGCGCTTCAGCGATCCCGACGCGCCGCCCCCCGAACCGCCGGCGCACTGCCGCGCCGCGCCATCTCAGCCTTGAGCTCGGGATCAATAAGATCCGCCCGCGCCGCCGCCGCCCGATGATCCCCCGCCGAAAGAGCCGCCTCCCGACGAGCCTCCCGATCCGGAAGACGTGCTGATTTTCGGAATGGTCCGGCGAACGATGTCGCGCTTGCCGCAGTGGGCGCATTCGTATGTGTCTTCCGCCAGGCCGCTCGATGACGTGGTCGCCGCGGTAATGGTGCGCGAAGAAGTCTGCCGGTATGTTTTGTAACCGCAGTCATCGCAATCGCTCGCCGAAACGTGGCCTTCGTAGCGTTCAATCTTATGATAGTCCGACGAAGATACCCACACGTCGTAGTCAAGGGAGCCCAGCTTTTCTTCCGAAACGTTACCCGATTCCAGATAGGCGTCGTCTTCCTGCTCAGAGAGTCGCCGCATCTCCTCGCCGCTTTTGGGATCGATGCGCGGCTTGTCTCGCAGCGCTTTCAATCGCTTCGATCGCCGTCGTTCCGTCAGAAAGAGCCCTGGCAGCACCGCCAGAAAGGACCAGCCCGACTCGACGCTCTGCACTTCCCAGAGACCGGGCGCTGAAGTCATCATACTCGTGCCGACCGTCGCCATTCGGGAGCGGCTTTTATAGTACAGGTATTCGGCGTATGGTTCCGGGTTCGTCGCGCGAAAGCGGCGATACAGAAAGGCCCAGAGCAGCAGCAGGATTGCGCCTGCGGGAATCGCGAACACGGCCAGCGCCGCGCTGACGGAATTTTCATCAAAATCCGTGAGGGCCGGGTCGATGTGGGGCAGCTCCCACTGCATTGGCGCCGGATCGACCGCCGCGTTCGGTTGGAGAGTGACCGCGCCGGTGAGCTCTGCGCGTCCGATCTCAGAATCGCGAATGCCGCGTTCCAGGGCGCGCACCATCTCAAGATGGCCGTCGGAGAGACTGCCGGCCTTGAAAAACGGAATCGCAATGTCGTCGATAATCCAACGGCACTTCACGTCGGGGAGGGCGCCTTCGAGTCCGTAGCCGGTTTCGATTTCGACCCGCCGCTGGTCCAGCACCTGCAAGACCAGCACGCCGTTGTCGCGATCTTTTTTACCGACGCCCCAGTGATTGAAAAGCTCCGTCGCGAATTGTTTCGGCACGAATTCGCCGATCGATGGCAGAACGACGACGGCGATCTCCACGCTCGTCTGGCGTTCCAATTCCGCGATCGCGGCGTTGATCTCGGCGTGCCGGGCCGCGATGGCTCCGGCCGGATCGGAAACCCAGCCGCCGTCCTGCGCCCGGGGATTCGGGACGGCGGCGACAGCGCTTTCGAGATCGCGCGCGTTCAAAGAGCCCGTCGCCAGCACAAGCGCTAGCGTCGCGGCGATCAGGCCGGCAAGAACGCGAGGGACGCCCTGGGGCTGTCGCGCTGCAGAAATTGGAACCCGGATCGATCTACGCATATCGCCGAGCACGCCACGGCCGGGAAATTCGTGCAAATCATTTCCGGCCCGCAGCGCCGCTGCAGCCGCCGGCTTGAAAAGAAATTGTCCCGGGCCCGTCGTGTGACTATATTCATAGTGTCTATGAAGCGAATTACATATATTTCTAATTTCTCCCGCCCCCTGAGTTCCGATGAGGTCAACCAAATTGGCGAAGTCTCGGTCCGTAACAACAGTCGCGACCAATTGACCGGCGCGCTGTTTTGTTTTCGGAATATCTTCTATCAAATTCTGGAAGGCGAAGAGGACGCGGTCGCGGCCTGCTTCGAACGCATCAGCCAGGACGACCGGCATGACCGGGTGTTTATTCTCAAAGTAGAGCAGGACATCGAGGCTCGCGAGTACCCGGATTGGAGTATGAAGACGGTCTTACTCGACGAAAATAGCGATACTCTCGTGCGGCCGATTAAGAATATGCTCGACTCGCTTTCGAAGACCCACCGGATCATGGAAAAATACACTTCCGAGTTCGTGCGCAGTACGATCGAAAACGGAGAGAATCCGCTGCTCGCTCCCTCGCGTAAAAAGGAAGCCGTCGTTATGTTCGCGGATATCGTCGGCTCGACGACTCTCGCGGAGCTGCTTCCGGTCGAAAAGGTGACCGCGATGCTCGACGCCTTCTACGACGCTTCGATTTCGTCGATCAGCGCCCAGGGCGGCGACGTGCTCAAGCTGACCGGGGACGGCTTTATGGCGCGCTTTGCTGGCGATCAATCGCAGGCGGCGGTGGAAGCCGCGGTCGCGCTGCAAAAACATCTGCAGACCATTCGTCTGAACTCGCCGGAGGACAGTCCGCTGAAATATCTGCACGCGGGGGTGGGTATTACGCGGGGAACAGTGCTGGAAGGCAATATCGGATCGGGCTCGCGGCGCGACTATACTCTGCTGGGCGATGTCGTAAACACCGCCGCCCGTCTCGAAGGCGTCACCCGTCGCGTGGAACGCGGCCTGATTTTCGATGACGGGATTTTTGAAGCGCTTTCGAATCGGGATCGCGTTCGGAAGGTCGGCCTGTATCGTCCCAAAGGCAAGACCGTGCATCTCAATATTTACACGATCGACGATCCGTCGATGAGTCTTACGATGAACGGTAACCTTCTGCGTGAAAAGTTGCAGGAAAATCTCGCAGTCGCGACTTCCTGATGGGAGACTCGATTCGGAATCTGGTCGTTGTGCTGGGGGACCAGTTAGACCGGGACGCTCTGGTACTGCGCGAGAATTTCGATCGCGAGCAGGACGCCGTCTGGATGGCGGAGGTCGCGGGAGAAGCGCGTCACGTCCCTTCCCACAAAGCGCGGATCGCGCTGTTCTTGAGCGCTATGCGTCACTTCCGGGATACGCTCCGGGACGCGGGCTTTCGCGTATATTATCGAGAGCTGGCCGACAGCGCGGAATATGACGACCGCGGTGGAGCAGACGAAAGCCTGGGCGCTGCGCTGGAAGAGAGTCTTCGCCGTCTGCGCCCCGACCGCATTCGCATGACGGCGCCGGGGGAGTGGCGACTGCTGCGGGAGATGCAGACGCGGTCCGCCGCCGCGGGTCTGCCGCTGGACGTGCTGCCCGATACTCATTTCTTCGATCTGGTTCGGGACTTCAAGCAGTACGCCGAAGGCCGTAAGTCTCTGGTGCTCGAATACTACTATCGCGATCTGCGCAAGCGCACCGCTTATCTTATGGAGCCCGACGGCAAGCCTCTGGGCGGTCGCTGGAACTACGACTCGGAGAACCGCGAAAGCTTCGGCAAAAACGAAAGGCCTGAGCTTGCCCGCCCTATCGCCTTCGCGCCCGACGAAATTACCCGTACGGTGCTTGCGATGGTCGAGCGGCGTTTCGGGAATCATCCTGGATCTCTGGGAGAATTCGACTGGCCCGTAGATCGCCCGCAGGCCCTGCAAGCCCTCGATGATTTCATTCAAAAACGTCTGCCGGACTTTGGTCGATACCAGGACGCGCTGGTGAGCGGCGAACCCTATCTCTATCATTCGCGGCTGTCGGCCGCATTAAACTTAAAGCTGTTGAATCCGCGTGAAGTGTGCGCGGCGGCGATTGCGGCGCACGCCAGAGGGGCCGCGCCGCTCAATTCGGTGGAAGGATTCGTTCGCCAGATTCTCGGCTGGCGAGAGTTTGTGCGCGGAATCTACTGGACGCAAATGCCGGAATACGCGGAGCGCAATGCGCTCGACGCGCACGAGGCTCTGCCCGAGTTTTATTGGGACGGCGAAACCGAAATGAACTGTTTGCGCGAGACGATTCAGCAGACGATGCGCTTCGGGTACGCGCATCACATCCAGCGGCTGATGATTACCGGACTCTTCGCTTTGCTGTTGGGCGTCGAGCCGGCGCGGGTGCACGAGTGGTATCTCGCAGTGTACGTTGACGCGGTGGAGTGGGTGGAGATGCCGAACACTCTGGGCATGTCGCAGTTCGCCGACGGCGGCGTGATGGCCACGAAACCCTACGCCGCGTCGGGCAAGTACATTCAGCGCATGAGCGACTACTGTGCGAGCTGCCGATTCAAGCCCGCCGAAGCGACCGGGCCCGACGCCTGTCCGTATACGACTTTGTACTGGGACTTTCTGGCTCGCAATCGCGGTGTCTTGAGAAAAAATCCGCGCATGAGTTTGCAGGTCAAAAATCTGGAGCGCAAATTGCCGGCGGAGCTGAAAGCGATTCATCTTCAGGCGGTGAAGATCAAAAAGAATCCAGGCAGCATCGGCGTTTAAGAATCTGTATCGCTTTGTTCGCGGTCGCTTTCGTTCGTCGCAATGTGGTTCACAGAGTTGTCCGGTGAATTTACAACCGCCGGGAAGTACAATCCCAGGTAGGCTCGCCCGGCGCGCTTCGCTTCGACTACGCCGCGCTCGCTGAGTTCGCCTTCGCGAATTACGGTGAGCGAAAGCATGAGTTCTACGATTTGCAGCGTGTTGTTGAAAATCTCTCGATCGTTTGCGATGGCCGGCAGGCCGAGTCGCTGAATCAGATCGCGGCGAAAGATCAGTAAAAAGAAGTCGTCCAGGCGGGCCTTGCGTTTCACGTCGTCCGAGGCTTTGCCGCTGAGGATGAGTTCCTGGTAGGCCGGGTTGGCGCGGTAAAAATCACAGGAGGTCTGGATTAGATTATCGAGGTAACCCTGCCAGGTGTCCGCGCGAATGGAACGATAGGATTGACGAAAATAATCCCGCAGTTCTGAATAGAATTCGGCGGCCAGCGCCCCGAAAAGTTTCGGCAGGCTGGGATAGAAGTGATACAGCGATCCCGGCGGAATTTCGCAGCGTGTGGCGAGATCGCTCAAGGAAATCTCTTCCAGGCCTTTTTCGATCAGCAGTTCCTTGAAGGAGTCCAGGATGATCTTGCGCCGCTCGCGACCGCGGCGTTGCTGGCGCGTGGTTCCCTTTGTTTCAGAAGCAGGCATAAATTTCCGGCCATACAGTCTCCTCGCCGGGGCTGTCCGAAAAGGAAAAAACGCTCGAAATCAGAATTCTAACAATCTTACTCTGTGCCAACTCGCAGCACGATCGTTCGGAAAGAATCGGCCGGGAAAGGCGACGCCAGGGAGAAATGGCTGCCTGACGCCTCCCGGGGGATGCGGACTGAGGCTTCCGGCGGGCATTTCGGTCCGAAAAAGCGTGGATATGCCCGTCCGGGGCCATTTCAGGAGCCGATTTGAATCAGCAAGGGATTGCACGGACGGGCACGGGCGAATTTCGTGACGTATGGGTCGATTGGCCGGAATCGTTCGTGCTACGCGGACGGACAGCGCGGACCGCCTGAATTAGAAGCGTTTCCGGGGTTATCGCCCGGATCAACGCAAGGAAAAGAAGAGTTATGTCAAGGAAAGTATTTGTCGGCGGTTTGAGCTGGGACACCAATAATGACGGACTGCGCAGCGCCTGCGAACAGTTCGGCGTAGTCGAAGATGTTAGAGTAATTACGGATCGTGAAACCGGTCGTTCGCGTGGTTTTGGTTTCGTGACCTTCTCCAGCGAAGACGAAGCCCGCACCGCGATTTCCGGACTGGACGGCAGCGAGCTGGACGGCCGGACGATCCGCGTAAACGAAGCTGAAGAAAAACGTCCCGGTGGCGGCGGCGGTGGTTACGGCGGCGGTCGTGACGGCGGCGGCGGCGGTGGCGGCTACGGCGGCGGCGGCGGCGGTGGTTACGGTGGCGGCCGTGACGGCGGCTACGGCGGCGGCCATGGCGGCGGTCGGGACGATCGTCGCAAAAAGGACAAACGCAGCAATCGCTGGTAAAATGCCCACCCCGGCAGTTGATCAAACTGCGCGGTGCAAATGAAGAAGCCACTGGCTTCGCTGCAAGATCTTGAACTGTCGGGGATGTGCCTCTGGCCGCATGGCCTCAGGCGCCGTCAGTTCGGGTGTCCGCAAATTGATTGGCGGCTCCGCGAGTTTAACGCGGCCGCCGCCACTACAGGAGAGTCCTATGGCGAAACCCGGAAGACAGACTTTTGAAAAGCGCGCGCGCGAAAAGAAGCGCAAAGAGAAGCAGCAGGAAAAGACTGTACGCAAAGCCCAGCGCAAAGCGGACAAAGAAGAGGGCACGTCCTCGGACGACGTTTTCGATATCGATCTGGATATGATCGACGTTGAGCAAACCCTGACGCTGCCGGAAGAACATCCGCTGCGTATCGCCGTCGAAAAGAAACTCGCGGAAGCCGAACAGGCCCAGCTCGACGCGGAAGCCGCTGAAAATGAAGGCGATGCGGAAGGCACCCCTGAAAACGAAGCTTCCGGCCAGAGCGCTCCGCCAGCTTAAACTACTATTTGACCTGCATTTCAATCGCGCCGGTCCAATTCGCATTGTCCGGCGGCGGCATCGCTTCAAAGGCGCGACACTGCTCTTGATAGAATTGCGCCAGCCGATCTTCCGGATTACGCGTCAGAATTTCTTCGAAAACCGTGCGGGCCTTTTCAAACGCGCGCGCTTTGAATTGCGCGATTGCGAAGAGCAGTTCCCCCGCCGTTTCCATTTTTAAGCGCGCATCTGCTCCTGAATCCTCGCGAAGCACTTCGTACACTCCCACGGGCTCGCGTCGCCCTCGAACCAGGATCGCGCCGATTTCGCGCATGGCGAAGTCCGCCGGCTCCCGCAAATCTTTGTACGTAAAATCCGAAATTAAAACCGGACAGCTGAAGACCGCCGTGAGAGTTTCCAGGCGACTGGCCATGTTGACCGTGTTGCCGATCACAGTCGTATCCAGGCGGTTGCGGCTTCCGACCGTCCCGAGCATCATATCGCCGGTGTTGAGTCCAATGCCTGTATCGATCGGAATCAATCCGCGTTCGCTCCGCTGCGCATTGTACTGATCCAGTCGCGATCGCATTTCCAACGCCGCGGCCAGGGCCTGGTCCGCCGAAGATATTTCGTCATCTCCGCGAAAGAGAGCCATGATGGCGTCGCCCTGGAATTTGTCGACGAAGCCTCCGTGGCTGTGAATCGCCGGCTCCATATAATTCAAATACTCGTTGAGAAACTGAAAGCTCTCCTCCGGCGACATGGATTCAGTGATGGCCGTGAACGAACGAATGTCCGTAAACAGCACGCTCATATGCCGGAGGGTGGAATCTCCCAGTTCGACCTGCGCGATATTGTCTTTATTCAACAGTTCGAGAAAGTGCCCGGGTACGAAGCGTTCGAAAGAACGATTCATCCGGCTGAGCTCCGCGTTGCGCTCTTCCAGAGTCTGCGAAAGATCTTCGACGTCATGAAAGGCCGCGGCGAAACCGCGGGCCAGCATGGCCGACTGGGCGAAGATAAAGGCGAAGAAGGCGAAAGGCACGACGTAGGGCGTCTGTATATAGTCGAGAATGCGCAGGATGTCGTTGATGACGCCCGCCGCCAGCACCAGGAATCCCAATCCAAACAGTCCAGCGTCCGCGTGTCCGTTCCACAGAGCCCGCAGCAATACATAGATCGCGTAGATCAGCAGGGCAAATGTAAAGATCGCGTAGGGCACCAGGGTCCAGGCGTCGTAAAAGCGGGCCGAAGTCAGCAGCGTGATGCCGGAAAAGAATCCCGCGACAGCCAGAATGCCAATCAATACCCGGCGATGAAATTCAGCCGGAAAGACCGAGTACTGGAATAAGGCGAAGAGCGGCACCGCCGCGTAAAAGCTCAAGTACTCCACGCGATTATAGAACCAGAAGGGCAGCTCCGGAAATTCCTGCACGAGAATGCGTTCGCCCGTAACCAGCAGGCGCACGGCGATCGTTAAACAGAACAGGCCGAAGTAAAGCGCGGCCTTCCCGCGCCGCTCGCGACGAAAGGCGAAGAGCGCCAGGTGATAGAGGCCGATGATGGATATGCCGCCGCACAAAAAGAATTCCCGTTCGCGCGGGGAGTGCGCCAGATAGTCTTCGGGGCCGATCGCGAAATGTCCGGTGAAACCGCCAATGCGATCGTGGAAATTTGAAATCTGTAAAATGATTTCCAGTTCGTTCGCCGTCGCCGGGAGTTGTTTTCGCACAGAGTCTCGTCGCGGGACGGCCTGCTCCGCCGAAACGCCGACCACGCCCTGTTCGCCGATCATTTGTCCGTTGGCATAGGCGCGAAAATTCGTATTCTGGTTGTCGACGTGAATCGTCAGGATCTGTTCTTGCGGCGGCAGCAAAATTCGCAGACGAAAGCTCGCGAAACCTTCTTCGCCGAGAATCTGATCGTCGTAGTTGTATCCGTTCCAGCTGCCCGGAGTCGGAATCCAGCGCGGGGCGGTACGGGGAGCGCGCCGTGCATTCGGTTCCGCGAAATCTTCAGGCTCCAGCAGCTCGCGCCAGTAAAACTCCCATTCGCCCCGAATGTACAGCGGCCCGTCTTCGGCGAAATTCCAGTCGCGCAAATCCAGGACTCCCTGCTGCGCCCGGGGTTCAGTCTTTTGAGTTGAAGGCTTTTGCTTCGATGTCGTTTGAGTTCCGGGAGCTCCGCAGGCCAGGGCGGGCCCTATCAGCAGCAGACAGAATATTAGCGAGACGGCTTTTACAAAGTAAGGGCAAGGGCCAAAGCGATTGCGAAGGCGAACGGTATCCGCGAGCATGCGCGGCGTTTGCGTGCGGATAACACCGTCGCGTGGGAACCGAAAAGATCCGAAAGGCTGCGGCAGCACGCGCCGAGCCTGCGCCGGCCCTCTGAAAATGAAAGGACAAATTGCCGCCGCTTTGCATTCAGCGACGCTCGCTGTCTCTTCAGCGATTCAAATACAGAAGTTTTCCCCGATGCCCCGGCGGCAGTGCGGGATCCCACTCCAGACAGCTCAGCCGGCCGTAATCCAGGTCGAAGGCGAAACCGCGCTCCAGATCCAGGCCCAGGGCGTGAGCGAGCAGCGCGCGCAGACTGCCGCCGTGAGCGACGATCACAGTCGGCGGGATTTCGCCTGTGACGTCGCGGACTGAATCGGCCTCAGAGTCCGCGGCGCCGGCCGATAGATCGTGCAAGAATTCGCCGACGCGTCGCGCGAGATCCGCGTACGATTCGCCGCCGGGGCAGCGCGCGCTGACGAAATGATCCATCCAGTCCCGGGACCGCTCCGCGTCCTGACTTTGAATCGCATCCCAGGTGCGTCCTTCCCACTCTCCGAAATTGAGCTCTTTCAGGCGATCGTCCCACGAGATGTTCGGCGTTCGTTCCGGCGTCGCCAGAGCGATGGCCAGGCGTCGACAGCGCTGGAGCGGGCTGCTATAAATTCGCAGGGGACCGTTCAGCTCGTTCGCATTCATCGTTTCGCGCAGCGACCGCAGTTCGTCGGCGAAGCTATCGGCCAGCTGCACGTCCAGGAATCCGTAGCAGGTGCCGGTCGGCGTCGCGGTGCGCGTGTGTCGTATCAGGTACAATTTCATCGGAGCGCCACCGCGGCCACCGCCAGTAGATGCAGACACCGCGCGAGCTGGTGCGCGGCTCCCTGCAGATCGATGGTCATGCCGCCCGCGCGCCGGCGAAAGACGCGCCGCAGCCAGAAGAATAGCGGCGGCAGCGCCAGACTCGCCAGAGCGAAGATCGGCGAGCCCGCGATCCATAAACAGAACACTCCGATTGCGCCGGCGAGGAATGCTCGCAGGCCGCTCCGCGATTTCTGCGCGTCGCCTGTCAGTGTGACTGCGACTGCTTCTGTTCCCCGCTCGTCCCTCGACTGTGCCGGGCGATTTGCCGGCGGCAGACTGCGCGCGAGCAGCACCGCGAAGGCATAGCTCAGGCTGTGGCTGGAGATCAGAGCCCCGGCGACGGGCGAAAGCTGCAGGAATTCCCGCGGCGCTGCGAAGATCCTGTGAAGACCGGCGCTGACAGCGTCAGGCTGGACTCCGGGGGAAAGCTCTGCCAGGGCGCCCAGGATTGCGTGTTGCAGGAGGAAGGCCAGGCTCAGTCCCACGACTCCGAAGACGCCGACGTTCGCGTCGTTCATGATGCTCAGCACGCGTTCCACGCTGCGCCCGCCGCCGAAGCCGTCGCAGAATCGCGCGAAACCCGACTGCGCCCGCCGCGCCGCCGGGCCGAAGAATGCCAGAATCATCAGGGCGAATAAGAGCGCGACCGGCTCCGGCCAGACGATACGAGTCAGACTATAGACGCCAGCGCTGGCCAGGCCGCCGGCGAAGATCGTCAGAGTGTCGGTGAATCGATCTCCGGCGATCATTGAGATTTAGTCCGGGTCGTCAGCGCGGTCCGATACGCCGGCGTCTTCAAACGAAGCCATCTCGTTTAGAAAATTCGCCGCGCCGGCCACGACTGAAAACGCGAGCGCCGCGCCGGTGCCTTCGCCCAGGCGCATTTCCAGGTCGAGCAGGGGGCGCGCGTCTAACCAATCCAGCATGGCACGATGGCCCTGCTCGCCGGATACGTGCGCGAATACGCAGTAGTCTCGCAGACCGGGCTCGATGGCGATGGCGGCCAGAGCGGCGGCGGTCGTGATATAACCGTCGACGACGATCAGCATGCCTTGCGCGGCGGCTTCGATCATGGCCCCGGACATCATCGCGATTTCCAGTCCGCCGAAGGATCGCAGGGCGGAGCGGGCGAGCAGGGCCAACGCCTGCGCCTGACTTTCATCATTTTCTTCGGGGCGCCCGGAGGCCGGAAGCTGCGCGCTGTCGGGATGGTCCGCGCGAAAGCGTTCCAGCGCCTGCGCCAGGATTTCGCGCTTTCGCTGTAGGCCCGCGTCGTCGTGGCCGGTGCCGCGGCCCACGCAGTCAGCGAGCGCGCGCCCGGTCAAAACCGTTTGCAGTAGAGACGCCGCGCTCGTGTTCCCGATGCCCATTTCACCGAAGCCGACGGCGTTCGTTCCCGCGCCCGCGAGCGCCTGCGCGATTCGCGCGCCGCGTTCGAAGCACAGCTGCAACTCCAGGTCGTTCAGAGCGTCTTCGTGAACGAAGTTGCGAGTTCCGCGTCGGACCTTCGCATTTATAATCTTTGCGGGGCTTTGCGCGGCGTCGGCCCGGGCTGAATCGCCGGCGTCCTGGATCGGCGCGAGCAGAGCCTCCGGGAAGTCCGCGTCGACGCCCGCGTCTACTACGTGTAGGAGCAAATCGTTCTGGCGTGCGAAGACGTTGATCGCCGCGCCGCCGTTTAAAAAATTATGCACCATCTGCGCGGTGACTTCTTTCGGATAAGGACTGATGCCGGCTTCGGTCGCTCCGTGATCGCCCGCGAAGACCAGCATGGCCGGCGAACGCACTTCCGGCGTGAGGCTGTCCTGGATGCGGCCGAGCTGGACGGCCAGCTCTTCCAATCGCCCCAGGGATCCGGGGGGCTTGGTTTTGCGGTCGATCTTGTGCTGGATTGCATCGGTCCGGCCGGGGGAAAGTTCAGGTACGCGGGATGCGGTGTTCGCTGAGGTCATGGAGTTTCTCGGGTTGCTCGGTGGATTCAAACGGCGGAGCGCGACCGGCGTCTATTCCGGTCTTGATTCGCTGCCGGGTATCCGGCGATTCGGCAGGTCATCCAGAATGGCGAGCTTCGCGTCGGCTTCCATAAAACGCCACGCACTGATCTCGTCGATCGTGCGCAGACAGCCTTCGCAATAGCCGCTTACAGGATCCATCGCGCAGACGGCGATGCAGGGCGAACGCAGGCGTTTTTTTTTCTGTGCGTCGGAGTCCGCACCGGGTTCCGATGAACCAAGCATCCCACCAGACGGCCACTCCCCGGCGGAGTGTCAACTCTAGATTCGGGTTTGCTCGCGCAGATCGTGTCGCAGGCTGAAGAGCGTATTCAGGTCTATATCGCGAAAGGCCACGCCGACGCCTTCGGGATCGGTGCGCACTACCCCGCCGGTCAGATCGTAGCGATTGTCGTTGAGACGAAAGGCCAGCGTAACTTCGGCGCCGGGTTCCAGGCTGCATTCCGGCCACTCGATGTAGACGCCGCGTTCGTGCGCGTCTTTCGTTCGGCGCATGATATCGTCGGCGACGATTTCAAAAACCAGCGGTTTGCGTTTTTGCAATCGCCAGCCGCGCGGATACATCTTAATATACGGCGCGCTGATATCGTTTCGCATAATATAGGCGACCGCCAGCATGCCGAAAAGAGCGAGCAGGACCGCGCCCAGATTGCCGGCGAAGGGTTGCAGCGCGAATACGGTCGCATTATAAACGATCAGCGCGCAGGCGTAGGCCAGAAAAGTCCACCAGCCCCATTTTTTTACCAGCAGCAGTCCAATCGCGACCGGCACTGAGCCGAACAACAGCACGATTTCGAATAGATTCAGCCGGGCGAATACGCCGGCCACATCGCTTACGGGGATGCCGGCCCGCAGGGCGATGGCCACGTAGTTGATGAGCGGCATCAAGAGAAAGGCGATGCCGAAGAGGGTCAGAGTCAGGGGCCGGCGGACCCGTCGACGTCGTTCCCGGCGCGGCGGATCAGGATCGGGATTGCGCGAGTCCGACATAGGTCGTTAGTATGATTTTTCGGGGGGCGCTGTCAAATTTTTTTTCGAGCGGCGTAGCGCTCCAGGTGGCGGGAGAAACTCCGCATAACGAATAAATGCATTTTCGCCTGAGTCAGATTATAGAGACTCCAGGGTAGACCGGGGCGGAAATCGTGAATGGCCGCCAGCAGAAACTCTCCGCCGAATACGCCGCGAAACTCCAATCGTCCGGGCAGGCCCGATCGTTCGCGGTGCAATAACACGCCGTCGGTAATATAAAAGAGCACGCGGTTGGGCGCGCTGCGATCGGAGGCCCGGCTTAATTCAAGCAGCAGAATCGGACCGAATCGAAACTGGAGAATATCGTTTCGTCGATCGAAGTGCACCGCCAGAAAAGGACGCGTTATGCGATCCAGCCAGATGGCGTAACGCCGACTGGCCCACTCCGCGGTCTTCCCGGCGGGCAACGGAATCCGCTGGACCGAACGCACGTCGCGGATTTTTTTTGCGGATCGAGTTCCGGCGGGCGACGGGGTTGCTTTCTGCGAAACATCGCCTTTCGTCGCCGCCGCTTCGGTCGCGCTTCCGTCTTCTGTGCGCATTTCGCGGATCGCGTTTTTCAAAGCTGTTTCGCACGCGGTGCCGCTGTCTTTTAGATAGTTGGGCTCGGCGAGCATGGAATCTTTCAGGCTTTCTACGAGGGGCGCGACGAGCGCCGCCGATGCGCCGGAGAAGAGCTGGACCCAGAGCCGGGAGAGAGCGTAGGAATTGATCGGCACGGTCAGGATCCGCAGCTGGCGGCCCAGAACCCGGGCGGTCTTTTTCATTAACGACTGGTACGAAAGCACTTCGGGCCCGCCGATGTTTACGATCTTGAGCGGGACGTCCTGCGGCCCCAGGCATTCGTGAATGACGCGCACGGCATCCTCCAGCGCGACGGGCTGGGTCAGGGATCGCGTCCACTGCGGGCAAATCATAACGGGCAGGCGTTTGACCACGTTGAATAAGATGCGAAACGAAGAGCCCGCTCCGCCGATGATCAAACCGGCGCGCACCGCTGTGACCGGCGTGCCCTGGGCTCCGAGCGCTCGTTCGGTTTCCAGTCGGCTTTGCAGGTGTCGCGAGAGTTCGGTGTTTTCGGGGATCAGTCCGCCGAGATATACGATCTGACGCACGCCGCCCAGGGCGCAGGCCCGGGCGAAATTATCGGCCATGATCAGATCCAGATCTTCAAAATCGGCCTGGGTCAACCGGGCCGTGGGATTCATGGAATGTACAAGGTACACCGCGTAGTCCGCGCCTGCGACCGCGCGTTCGGTTTGCAGCAGCGAAAATAAATCGCAGGCCACGCCCTGAACGCCCGGCGCCGGCGAGCGCCCGCTGCGAGACATGGACACGACTTCGTATTCGGAACTGAGGACTTCGGCCAGCGCTCGTCCGACGAAACCGCTGCCGCCCGCGATCACGACCCGGGGGCGTTTCGGTTTGGATTTTGCGTTCGCGCCGCGCTGCCGGGCGGAGGGCTTGCCCTGATCGGATGTTGAAGTCATAGCTTTGATATAAATATAAGCATCGTCGCGGCCATATTCCACGGTTTTTAGCGCGCGCGCTTTTATGTCCTTTACAACGGATCCGCGGCGCGGGTCCCATTCCTTCTATCCGTTCGTTCATGAAAGCTTTCTGGATTCATATTGTCGTCGTCGTTTTGATCTTGATCGGGATTGCGCTGGCGGTCGCCAATTCCCTCGAAACTTTTCGGGCCTATGAAATCGAGGGAGGCGCCCTGGCTCTGCTTGATCTGGTCGAGATCGGACCTCTGGCAATCGCCGTCGTGCTGATCGCGCTGATTACGGCGGCGAACCTGGGCGCGCGTTATTTTAAGTGGATGGTATTGCTCAGGGCCGGTCACGTTCTGGCTCCCAGTCGCCGCCTGTTTTTCTCGTACCTGGCCGCTTTCATCGGTAACCTGACGCCGGTTTATATTCTGTACGTGCTGCGCGTGGCGCCCCTGCGGGAACGTTTGATCCCGGCCCTGGCATTGCTCTTCGTGGATCTGGCGACGGATCTGATCGCTGTGGCCTGGCTGGGTTTCGCCGCTTCGTATTCGCTGTTGTTCGCGGCATTGCTGGTCTTCGCCGCGTGCGCGTGCGCCCTGGCGATCTTTCCGAGCAAAAGCAAAGACCGCCGCGTTCGCCTGGCGCCCCTGATGACGAGCCTGGTCTTCGCCCAGAGCTTCGCGATTTTGATCTGGGGTTTTACGGGATTGAGTCTCTGGATCGCGCTGATGTTTTTCGATGTTCGCGTCAGTCTGCCGATTCCGGACGCGATCGCCGTGTATGCGGCGAGCCACTTCGAAGGCGTGGCTTCGATCAGCCTGCCTGGATTTTTGCGCGTCGGCCGCAGCATGATCGCCATGCTGATCGATCTGGGCGTAAGCACTGAAACGGCGGTCTTCGCCGCGGCCCTGGTGCGAGCCTTCACGTACTGGCTGGTGATTCTGGCCGCCCTGGTCGGCCTCTCGCGAATTCGCCGCCAGTCCCGCGCTTCGTCTACAGTCACTCCAGTCGACGCGGGCGCGACGCTCACCCCGGTCGACGCGGGCGTGGCGCTCACCCCGGTCGACGCGGGTGCGGCGCTCACCACAGAAGAAAATCATTTCGACGCGATCGCCGATGACTATCGCCAGAATATTCCCGAACACATTCGCGTGCGCCTGCTCAATCGTAAGATCGAGTTGAACCAGGCATACCTGCCAGGCGCTGACTTCCGCAGCGGAGTCGACGCGGGCTGCGGCCAGGGCTGGTACTTAAAAGAGATGCTCGGACGCGGTTACGAGGTCGAGGGCGTCGACGCTTCGCGCGGACAAATCCAGCAGGCCACGCGTTATCTCGGGGAAGCCGACGCCGGGCGAGTTCAGCAGGCCTCGATTACGGAGCTGCCCTTCGCGGATGAGTCGCGCGATTTTCTGTATACGATCAATACTATTCATCATCTACCGGACGTGGACAGCCAGTTTCAGGCCTTCCGGGAAGTGCGTCGAATTCTCAGGCCCGGCGGGCGCTTTATTATTCACGAAATGAACGTTAAGAATCCGGTGTTTCGTTTTTATATGAGCTATATCTTTCCGTTGATCAAAGACATCGACGACGGTACGGAGGTCTGGCTGAAAGAGACCAGCGGTCCCATCGCGCGGGGCTGGCGCCTCGTCGCGACGGAATACCGCACCTTTCTACCGGACTTCGTGCCGGAATTTCTGTATCGCCGTCTCTGGGGTCTCGAACGATTTCTCGAAAGCGACCCGCTCACGACGAAGTTCTCCGCTCACATCACTTTCGTGCTGGAAAAGATCGACGACGAAGAGTGACGCATCGCCCGTCCGATATTTACGACGGAACTCACAGGTCCTGCACGACGGCGTACGTATGCAATAGCACGCCGTTGCCGTAGTCTTTCGTCGCTTCCAGATTCAGCCGCCGACCCCGGATATCAGGGCCGATACCCGCCTCCGAAAACAGGCCGACTCCGCCGCCCAGAATGATTGGATTGATTTTGAGTTTGATCCGATCAATCAGGCCCGCCTCAAGCAGCGATCGCGCGAAAGCGCCGCCGCCGCACAGATAAATATCCGTGCCCGCGGTTTCGCGTAATTCGCGCACCCGGTCCAGGCCGTCGTCGCCGCTTGTGTTTTCGCTCCGCACCAGATGAAAGCGCGAATCGTGCTGCTCGGGCTCGGGCATATGATTCGAAAACACGTAGTTCTGCATGTGCGCATACGGAACCTGGCCCGGTTCCATGCCGAAGGCGTAGCCGAATTCGTACGTGTGCCGTCCCATCAGAACGGTTTCGTATTCTAATAGCTGCCGATTGTACTCGTCGACGTGGGGGCCGTCGGGCACGAAGTCCTGAATGGTTTCGGCCGGGGTATCGCCGATTCCTGCGATGTAGCCGTCGATAGATATCGCGACGTGATAAATAATGGAACGCATGGTTCATTGCTCCTTTTGGCGCGGCATATGAATGCGGCCGCGCAATCCCCGATACGCACAGAGCGCGCGTAAGTCTTCGCGCGGTCTGCGCGCGCGGGGGCCGTATGAATGGGGCAGCTTATAGAACCATCGGTCTGAACCGATGCCGAGACTGGAATCGTTTCGCGAAACTGTCAATTCTAATTAGCGCGAAACGAGGTATTCACAGTTCTACTCACACGGCGAGGCGATAGTAGAATCATTCTAAACCTGTTGTCGCTATCGTTTTGCCGCGCGCGCAAACACATCGTCCGCTCATAATATCTTCTCAATATTCTGACTGCCCGTTTTGATTAAAAGATTTGACGGATTCGCGCTGTTCGGATTTCTACTCAGAGCCCGGAGGGCTTGTACGCATGAAGATAATGATTGTTGATGATTCTGAAATTATTCGCAAGGCGATTCGCAACATGCTCGCGGGCGAAGGGCGCGATTTCGTCGGTGAAGCGGGCGACGGCGTTCGCGCGCTGGAAGTGTTTAAAGATACGAAACCGGAAATAGTGACAATGGATATCACGATGCCGGATATGGACGGCCTTGAATGTATTCGCCAGATGATGGCGATCAATCCGACCGTGAAGATTCTGGTCGTTTCCGCCGTATCTCTGGAAAGCGTCGCGCTGGAAGCTCTGGAACTCGGGGCGCGTTCTTTTCTGAGGAAGCCGTTTTCTCGCGATCAACTCGCCGCGGCATTTGAAAAAATCGCCGGCGCATGAACCCATCCGTCGCGTCTAATAATTTGGGAGCATCGCATGACTGAACAGGATATGACCGTTTTCGTAAACTCCGTGCTTACGTACTTCGAACGGATTTCGGGAGTGGCCGCGACGACCGGAATTCCTCGTAAAAAAGAGGGCGACTCGGTAATGTTGGATTATACCGGCATTATTGGAATTTCCGGTCAGCGCAAAGGCTGCGTTTATTTTACGACCAGCGGCGAAATGCTACGCCAGGTGATCGGCGCCGTATTGGGCGAGGGCGAAGTAAGCGAAGAGGCCACCCAGAGTATGGCGGGTGAAATCGCGAATACGATCGCCGGTTACGCCCAAGAAAGTCTCGGAGAGGGTTTTCTGATTTCGGTCCCGGTCGTCGTTCGCGGTCAGGCCCAGGACGTGTCCTTGCCGCTCGATGTTTCTTCGTTCGTACTGCCGGTCGACTGGCAGAATAACCGCGCTTATCTGGTCGTGGGCGTTCAGTAATCAGCGCTGATTTTATTTGCGGGCGATATTGATGGCCCGCAAATACTTCACCAGATCCCCGATTTCTTTTTTCGAGAACTCATTGCCCCATACGGGCATCAAAGGCGAACGCCCGACGGCGGCTCCGCCCTTTTCGATGATGCGCGCTTTCTCCGCGTCGCTCATCTTACTCGTCGAGAGATTGGCCGGTCGCACCGGCAGCGACATCGCGCGGATGCCGTCGCCTTTGCCGGTTACGCCGTGACACATCACGCAGCGTTTTTCGAATATTCTGCGACCGCGCATGATCGCCGCGGTATCGTTTTCCTGTTTCGTCTGGGCGAAGAGCGCCCCGGACCGCTGATCGGCGCCGGCGTTCCAGGTGGCGCAGGCCGCCGCCACAAATACCGCCGCCGCCAGACAGAGACCGTAGCGTCCGCCGTTTCTTTTGCGTTTATGAGATTTCGCGCTGCGAGCGTGTTTTGCGAGATTGTTTGCCGTTTCGATTTGCATATCCGGTTTCTCCTGAGTCTCAGCGGGGCAGCAGCGGGACGGGGACTTCTTTTTGTTCCCCGGTCAGGCTGCGCATGAATTCGACCAGGTCCTGCTTCTCCTGATCGCTCAGATTCAGCGCTTCGATATCCGGGCTCAGATTCGTTTTATCGTCGCCGCCGCGATCGTAGTGTTCGACGACCTCCATTAAGGTGGCGTAGCTGCCGTCCCGCATATAGGGAGCGGTGAGAGCCACGTCGCGGAGGGTCGGCGTCTTAAAGGCGCCGCGCATGCGAGGCAGAGGCACGATGACGTAACGTCCGAGATCTTCAAGGCTCTCGGCGCTTTGCTTAATTCCGATATTGTGAAAGCTACCGTCCGAGAAGTTAAAGCCTGAATGACACTTTTCGCAGGCGCCCTTGCCCTTAAAGACTTCGAAGCCGCGCACGGCGGACTCGGACATGGCGCTGGAATCGCCGGCCAGCCAGCGATCGAAAGGAGCCGTCGTCGCAATGATCGTGCGCTGAAAATTCGCCAGGGCCCTGGCGATCGTTTCGGCTTTGATGCCTTCGCCTGGATAGGCCTCTTCGAATAGTTCCACGTAGCCGGGAATGGCTTTTAATTCGCCGATGGCCGTCGCCAGGTTTTCGGCCATCTCGTTGGGCGAAGTGAGCGGGCCCAGGGCCTGCTCTTCCAGAGTCTTCGCGCGTCCGTCCCAGAACTGGCTGCTCGCGAAGGCCGTGTTGACGATCGTCGGAGTATTGCGATCGAGGATGGCCATATCCATACCGACGGCGGTCGGCAGGCCGTCGGTCCAGGCGAGGCCCGGGTTGTGACATGTCGCGCAGCTCAATGAATTCGTGCCCGAAAGCAGCGGGTCGAAAAATAATTTGCGGCCCAGTTCAATGCGCGCTTCGGTCGGCTGGTTGTCTTCCGGAGCCGGCACGGTCGCCGGCATCGCGAAGGGACTTCTGTCGCTCTCGGCTTCGTCGCAGGCCGGAGCCGCGAAAGCGAAGCTGAGCAAAAGGCAGACCGTACCGAGCATCCGCGGAATTCCGAGGCTGCGCTGCGGCGTGCGAGCGCGAATGCTCAGGGGGGACGTCGAGCGTTTTGAAGACTGTCTTTGATGATCTAAGTGCATGGTATTACCTCTCGTCGTCTGCTGTCTGTTTTTGAAGATCGGGCGTCTCCGCATCGGCGTCGGCGTTCTGGGGTGCGGAGTCGCTGCCAGGTGCTTGGACGGCCTGTTGGACCGGCACCTGGATTGTAAATTCTGTGAAACGTCCCGCTGCGAAGCGCAGGCCGAGTTTGCCGCCGGCTTCGCGGACGCGCTGGCGAATCACGTCCATACCCACGCCGCGTCCGGCCAGACTGTCGGCGCTCTCCGCCGTGGAAAGTCCCGAGGCGTAGATCAGCTGGGCCACGCGGTTGTCGTTCCAGCCTGCGATTTCTTCTTCGGACCACTGGCCGCTGGCTTTCGCTTTCTCGCGCAGGCCGTTCAGATTCAATCCGGCGCCGTCGTCGCGAAAGACGAGGCGCAGTGTGTCGCCGCCGGTCTGGTCGGGATCTAAGGCGGAGCCCGGCGCGGGCGCATGGATATCGCTTTCCAGGCGCATCTCAATCGAGCCGGTCGGGGCTTTGCCCTTTGCTTTGCGCTCTTCGCCGGTCTCGATGCCGTGGGCGATGGAGTTGCGGGTTAGCTGTACGATTACATCTTTTAAGAGTCCGATTGTTTCCGGAGTGAGCTGTGCAGGCGTTTCGGCGTCGAAGCCGCGGGTCGTCAGCTGGATTTGTTTTCCGCGCGGTCCGGCTTCGTTCGCGATCAGCTGTTCCAGGCCGCGTCGAATCGCATCCAATTCGACGGAGGCCGCGATCGTTCCATTCGCGTTTCCATTCACCTCATCGGCGCCGGCGGAACCGTTGCGCGCGCCGTCGTGAAAACCCCGCAGTCGTTCGACCAGCGCGACGAGCTCCGCGAACTGTTCTTCCAGGCTGCTGACTCCCATCGTCAGGGGCAGGATGTCGACGCCGCTCAGATCCTCTTGTTTTTCGATCAGCTTTTGCAACAAATCTTCCAGCTCGTGGACCTCGTCGGAAATAAAAGTCAGTTCCAGCAGACTGGCGTTGCCTTTGATCGAGTGGAGGCGTCGCCCAATCGCCGGCAGATCCTCGCGAAAGCTCGCCGCGGATTTTTCCTGGCGAAAGGCCGCGCGCACCTGGTCCAGTTC
The DNA here is from genome assembly GCA_024742665.1 of bacterium. Lineage (GTDB taxonomy): Bacteria > Spirochaetota > Leptospiria > Leptospirales > Leptonemataceae > JANSYA01. The sequence continues at coordinate 64,216 of JANSYA010000011.1, read as the reverse complement.
GTGCGAAGCGTCGCGCAAGAAACTGGCGAGCATGGCCGGTTCGATGTGGATGACGCGAAAGAGTTTTTCCATCGCGCTTTTATTTTTCGCCTGGGTTTCTTCAAGCTGGCGCTGCAGTTCGACCTGCGCCGTAACGTCGCGAACGGTGACCATTAAATTGAGCACCGAAGCTTCTTCGACGATGCGGTTGAAGCCGAATTCCAGATATTTAGTACCGGGCGCGGCGTCGCTGGATTGGACTTCGATATGCTTCAGTGGATTCAAATCCGCCAGCACTTCGTCTTCAATGTGCTGCTGAAACATCAGGCGCAGAAAGCGTTCCAGCCCGTCCAGAGCGCTGCCTGCGACGCGACCTTCCAAAATCTGCTTCAGAGATTTTTGAGCGAGATCCGTCCGCCCCAGAATCTCCGTCAGCCGCGCCGAAAATTGCGCCCCGATCAAATGATCTTGAGCAATCAAGAAGAGACCTTCGTCGGTATTGGCCAGGATGCGATCGGTCTCCTTTTTCGCGCCGAGCAGAGCGATGCCGATGCGATTGAAAGCCAGGCCGATGTCGTTGAGTTCGTCGCGTCCGGTCAGAGTCAGCGGCTGGTCCGTTTCTCCGGAGATCATGCGGTCGGCGACTTCGCCCAGGCTCGCCACGGTCTGCATAACGTTGCGATAAAATCCCAGAAATAAATACAGCACCAGGAGGATTGCCGCCAGGGAAATCGCCAGAATCAAATTGCGGCGAAACTTCAGCGACTCCATACGTTGCTGGACGATGCCCTTCAGCGAATTCGCGATCGAATTATACAGTTCGAAATTCGATTCGCTGACCTTGCCGACTGACTCCAGATACTCCGGCGAAGTCAGCGCCGCGCGTTCCGCGAAGACGATGCCTTCGAGAGTTGTATTCAGCAGGCGAATGGTGTTGATATGATTGCGCTTACGAGCCGTGTCCAGGGCCGCGCGAATTTCGGGGCTGTGATTGAAAGCGGTTTCCAGCGCGAAGTTCAGCTGCTGCAGATGCAGCTTCAGAGCTTCTCCGTGCGCCGCCAGCCGAATGCGAGCGTTGCGCGCGTCGCGAGTGTCCTGGAAAATCAAGCGCGAAGCCAGCACCGACATGCGCAGCAGCTCCGGCTGAGTTTCGGGCAGATAGTGCGTGAGAATTTGAGCGAGGTTGTTGCCGCCGACGTCCGGTTCGAATACCAGCTTGCTCGATTCGCCGGAAGTCGCCGCCGACTTCTTAATATCGTCCATCAAAAAGCCGTAGCGATCGGAGAGCGCGACGGCGTCCAGCTTCTCCCAATTCTCTTCCAGCTCAGTCCACTTCTTGCCCAGGTCCGCGAGCTGCGTCGCGATTCGGCTCTGTTCTTCATCGTCGGCCGCGGCCGCTCCCGCCGCCTGCAGTCGCGCGAAGGCTTCGTTGAGCGCTTCGTTGTGCGTGCTGTACTCGCGATCGAGGTAGCCTGAATATCCGATCAGACCCAGAGCGCGAACCGGCGTGTAGTGCAGGACTTCGCCGATGGGCAGCGCTCGTTCGATGCCTTCCAGCTCCGCTTCCGCGAAGGCGATGCCGCTGTTGATTTCCGAGATCAGCAAATAGGAAGTCAGGGCCAGAGGAAAGAGCCCCAGCGCCGCAATGACCAGGAATTTGCCCGGATACTTCAACCGGGACATAAAGACGATGGATGGCTTGAGCAAAAAACGCATAATGATGTGATGGCCCCCCATCAGGAGCGGCGGGCCGCCCCGGCTTTATTCTACGATGATCTTGAGCTTCATATTTTCGTGGATGGCGCACTCGACTTCGACTTCGCCGGGCTTATCGAATACCACTTTGCGAGTTTCGCCCTGGGGATAGGAGCCCAGATCGAAAACGCGGGTTTCGGAAAATGAAAAGACGTTATGAAAAAAAGGATCGTCGTTGCGAAAGCTGACCGAGTCGCCGGTTTTGATTTTCAGTTCGGTCGGGGCGAATTGCTTATCTTTTTGACTGACGACGATTTCGCGCATGGCCGCGGAATCGGTCGGCGGCGTAGTTTCTGCGCCTTGTTTCGGTGCCTCACTTTCGCCGCAGGCGAATATGAAGCTCGTAAGCATGGCGACGGGAATCAGGCGATAAACAAAGAAGTGATAGGGCTTCGAGTAGTTCATAGCCCGTTATAATCGGAGGGACTGTAAGAGTGAAGCGAAAACTTCTGTGAACCGTTAGGGCAGTGTCAGGCGATTATAATGCAATCGTGTTTTTTTGTGCCCGGATCGAGCCAGGATCGCTTCGGAGCGGCTTTCGTCAGTCCCGTCAGAATCGGAAAATCCTTGTATACTATAGGGGGTATGGTATAATTGTCGGAGTGATTGCAGGGGCGTTCCCCGAGGAGGAGATCTATGTATCTGGCATCAAGACAGGATTGGTATCTGGAGCGCGTTATCTGGCTGGTCGCCGGAGTCATTACGCTCGCATCGGCGGCGTTGGCGACGGTTCACAGCCCGTACTGGTTGATTTTGACGGCTCTCGTCGGCGTGAATTTAATTATCTTCGCTTTCAGTGGTTTTTGCGTGATGGCGAATCTGTTGCATATGCTCGGTTTTCGTTCACGACTCCGCAGCGGGCAGACCAGCGAAACTCGCGGCGGGACGGTCGATCTATGAATACGCGGTCGCATTGGTTTTCGCCCGCGCGTGCGACGGGGGCGCTCCTGGTCGCCCTGACGCTTTTCGGTGCGGCCTGCGCCTGTGACTCGGATCCGCGTTCCGGGCCCCGGGGCGAAGCGCCTTCGCGCGAAGCGGAGTCCCAGGCCCGCGCGATCCTCAAAGTCTTCGACCGCTTTCAGGGACGGCTGAAGCCCGAGCTCAAAGCGGCTATCGCCGCGGGGGGCACGGCCGGCGCAATTGATCGCTGCCATACGGTCAGCCCGGAACTTGCACAACAAATGTCGCGGACCTTCGCGAAGGAGGCCCGGGCGAAATTCACAGTGCGCCGGGTTTCGGATCGGCCGCGCAATTCGGCCAACGCACCGGACGGTTTCGAGGCGAAAATCCTGGAGCAGTGGCTCGGCGATCTGGCTGCCGGGCGCGAGCTGCAGGCTGTCGTTCGTGAAACCGACGAAGGCCTGCGAGTGATGAAGCCGATTCGCGCCCAGGGCATGTGTCTGGCATGCCACGGGCAGGCCGGGGCTATCGAAGCGGCCACGCGCGCTCGCCTCCGTTCTCTGTATCCCGAAGACCGGGCTCTGGGCTATCAGGCGGGGGATTTACGCGGCGCTTTCAGCGCGGTGCTCGGGCCGGAGCGCCCCTGATCGTATCAGATCAGGCGATCGCGTTCGGGCAGCAGGCGAATTACGTCCCCGATGATCGTGATCGCCGGGAATTCAATCTCCGCCGTGGGGTCTTCGCCCGTGACTTCCGCCAGCTCCTCCAGGCGATGCAAATAGATCCGCTCATCCGGGAGGGTGCACTTCGAGATGATCGCCACGGGAGTTGCGCCGTCTTTTTGATTGGCGAGCAGCTCCCGGCAGATGCGAGTCAAATGGTGCAGGCCCATATAGAAAACCAGGGAATACTGCGAACGAGCCAGAAAGGCCCAATCATGTTTCGGAAAGCCGTCGCGTTCGCCGGTGCCGGCCTTGCTATAACCGGATAAAAACAGAACGGCGGGTCCGAGTTCGCGGTGGGTCAGAGGCACCCGCAGAGTCGATGAAGCGGCCGACGCGCTGGTCACGCCGGGCACGACGTCGGTCTGGATGCCGTGGCCGTTTAAGAATTCGATCTCTTCTCCGCCGCGACCGAAGATGAAGGGATCGCCGCCTTTCAGACGCACCACGCAGCGTCCGCGCCGGGCGTGTTCAAGAATCAGCGCGTTGATTTCGTCTTGCGGCATGCTGTGGCGGCCGAGGCGTTTGCCGACGTGAATGTGTTCGCAATCCGGCTTCGCGAATTTGAGAATCTCGGGGTTCAACAGGCTGTCGTATAGAATACAGTCTGCGTTTTCCAGCAGTCGCTTCGCTTTCAGAGTCAAGAGCTCCGGATCGCCGGGGCCCGCGCCGACCAGATATACTTCGCCGACTTCGCCGCCCTGGTCCGATTTCAATTGATCACTTCCGTAAACCGCATTCGATGGATTTGCATTCCGCCCACGTCGCTCCGTTCCGTCGAGCGAAAGACCCCGCCCCCATCGAGCCGCGTTTCTAATTCCAGACTGGGCGCGCGCAGGGGCGTGCGAATATAAATAAATTCGCGCACGCCGGTCTCGGCCAGGCGCGCGGCCAGATCCCGGGCCGATTCTTTGTCGAGAGCCATGTAGATGCGCTTTTCCGATAAAATCTTTTCCGACAGGAAGCCCATCGCCGGCGGCGCATCAAAAACAATCAGGTCCAGATCAAAGCTTTCGACCGCACGACTGTACGTGAGATTCTGTTTGGAAGTGCGCTGCAGGATCTTCATCCCCGTGTGCGTAAAGTGCACCGAGTACAGGGCCAGGGCCGCGAGCGCCGCGTATATATAGAAGCGATGCAAAATCTTCCAGCGCCAGAAGATCGCGAGAATGCATAGATACAGCGGCGCGAAGACGCAGGCGAGATAGCGCGGGCTCCAGGAGTAGCCGCCGTCGTTGGGCGCGACCACGAGCACCGCCGCGATATAGGCGACGCTCAGTACAAAAAAGAAGGCGCCGATCGGTCCGGCGGCCCGCCGCGCTCCGGGAAAGATCGCCCACAGAAAGGCCAGAGCGATCGACGGCAGCGACGAGAATAATCCCAGGGAACCGCCGAATAAAAGCAGCCGCGCAATCTCCAGCTGTCCGCCGATCGTAAACTCGGCCAGCACCTGGTCGGTATGCGCCGCGCCGCGATTGCCGGTCAGGTTGCCGAACACCGAGTAGTGAAAGGCGCAGACGATCATCAGGCCGGCCATCGCTCCCAGAACGAAAGGCGTAGCAGTTGCGATCGCGGCCCGCACGCGCGCCGCAAGCGTCGGGTCATCGTCGGAATCCGTCGGGGCGCCCGCTGCAGAACCGGAAGCGCCGCCGGCCTGATTCGTAAATAAGGCGAAGCGCACGAGAAGCAGAGCGCCGGTGACCGCGGCCAGAAAGATCACGGCTTCGGTGCGCAGAGCGAAGGCCAGGCCGACCAGCAGCCCGCCGAACAGGAGCGACCGCGGGCTGCGAATTCTGGACGCATCGCGCGAAGCAATCGGAACCGAATTCGCGGCGACTTCGTCTGCGGTGCCCTCTGCATTTGTATGATCGGCGAGAGCCGGACCGATCTGCCAGCCCAGGCCGCGGACGACGAGCCACAGACCGCAGGCGAGCATCGCCAGAAAGAGCATCACTTCCGAAAGATCGTAGGCGAAGGTCGGCGAAGGAATTACCAAAAAGGCGATCAGTCCCGCGGCTAATTCCGCGGCGGAGTTCTGGAAGATCTCACGCGCGGTGCGCATGGTCGCGAAGACGAAGAGCGCCAGGCAGGCGAAGTTCAGCAAAAAATAGCCGTAGTCCGGCAGCCAGTAGACGAAGGGCGCGGCGAGCAAAGCGTATGGATACTGGTAAAAATAAAAACAGACGTCGTCTACGAGATAATAAAAGTACCAGGGCCCCGGTCGCCAGCGAAACTCGGGATCGAAGGCGGTGTCGTAGTCGCAGGCAAATGTCGTGAAATTCTGCGCGAGCAATCCCTGGATTTGCAACCAGCGTCCGGCGCCGTCGGCGAAGACCGAGGCTTCCATTTCTACGCCGGCCAGATACGCGAAAAAGAAAACGGTCAGCAGCGCAAAGACCGTCGCGTAGGGCCGGTTCATCAGGGCTCGCGCAAAAGCGACGAGCTGCATCGTAAGTCCGCCGCTCTTTATCTTCGCCGCGTTCGGGACCGGGCCGTCGCGAGAATCATCGCGCTGGCTCACGATTGGGGGGCCTGGGCCGCCTTGCTGATCTGCGCTTTCAGCTCTTCGTAATTCGTGCAGGCGGGAAACTGCGGAAATTCTTCGATTACGTTGTCGGGCGCGTGAAATAGAATGCCCTGGTCGGCCTGCTTCAGCATCGTAACGTCATTATACGAATCGCCGATCGAGATCACGCGAAAGCCGTTGTCCTGTAAGCTTCGTACCGCATGGGCTTTGCCATCGACGGTGCGCAGATGATAGCCGACGATGCGATCGTTCGCGTCGATTTCCAGCTGGTGGCAGAGCAGGGTCGGCCGTTCGAGCTGTTTCATCAGCGGGTCGGCGAATTCGTAAAAAGTATCCGAGAGAATAATAAACGGAAAACGTTCGCGCACCCACTGAGTGTATTCGAGCGCGCCTTCCAGCGGTCCGATGCTTTCGATGGCGGTCCGCAGCTGCGTCATGCCGATCTTGTGTTTGTCGAGGATGCCGAGGCGATAGCTCATCAGCTCGTCGTAGTCTTTAATGTCGCGCGTGGTAACTTTGAGTTCGTCGATGCCGGTCTGGGCGGCGAGGCGAATCCAGATTTCCGGGACGAGGCATCCCTCCAGATCCATGGTTACGAGCGTTGGCTGAAGCTTCACGATAACGAGCAGTTTTTCAGCCGGGAAAATTCAGGAAAGCGGTTTTTTTTCGTTTCGCCGGAGCGGGCGCGGGCGCGGCCTGCTCGCTGAAATCCAACGTCCGGCCGCCGCCGAAAGCGAGCGCGCGGATCCGACGAATCGCCGGAGCGTAAAAAGGATCAGGAGGCGGGCGCGGGGCTGTCGCCCTTCTGAGATTTGGCCGGACTGCCGGCGCGCTCGGCGGACATCGCTTCGTGTTCGGTCCGGATCAGATTGCGCACGCGATCGGTCAGCTCCTGCACGCTTTCTTCGGCGAAGCTTTCGGGCTCGATCGGATCCAGAATGCGCATGCGAATGCGGTGGAAGCCGCGAACCACCACGCCTTTTTTGGGCAGGGCCTTTTCAGATCCCTCGATCACGATCGGGAGAATGGGCCGCCCCGTACGCTTGGCCAGCTCGAAGGCGCCGCGTTTGAATCCGCTCACGCGGCCGTTGGCCGAGCGGGTGCCCTCCGGAAAGATAAACACGGAGCTGCCGGAAGCGAGGGTTTCTTCACAGGAGCGCATCATCTTTGCGTTGCTCTTATTGCTGCCGCGATCGAGTTCGATATGACGATTCAAACGCATATTCCAGCCGACGAAAGGAATCTTAAAGTTTTCGCTTTTCGAAACCCACTTAAAATGCAGCCAGGTGCGAAAGACGGCCGGAATGTCGACCATCGATAGATGATTGCTGACGATGATGCGCGGAGTATTGCGTGGCCGCGCGCGTTCGCTGTGTTCGATTGTAACGTTCCAGTGGGGATTGGGCCAGGTGAACATATTCGCCCAGAAGCAGGTGAATTTGTGCAGCAGCCATCCGCGTCGATCGAAGGGCAGGGTGATCAGCCAGATCAAAAACGCGATTGGAAAGAGCGAGATGCAGAGGATTCCAATATAAAACCAGAAGATGGTCGAGGTGATACGGGCGAGCATGTCCGGTCAGCGCGGCGGGCAGCGGCGGCTGCGGCAAGGCGTTTTTGCGGAATCGGTCCGCCGACAGGGTGTCAGCGGACCGGGCCAGGTCGCGGGCTTATACGGCGGCGGTCTCAGGATCGGCGGCCGTGAATTCCATCTCTTTGGTTTCTTTGAGCAAACGAATGAAGCCGATCCCGTCGGGGATGGTTCCGATCGTGGCCATGGCCCCCATTAATGCGCCGGCGATTCCCGGGCTGCTGGTGTCGGCGCCGGTCAGGTACAATCCTTTCACCGGCGTATTGGTCTGGCACCAGGGCGCTTCGCTTGATACGAAACGTTCGCGGACCGAGGGCACGCCGTAGATCGAGCCTTTGAAATGGCCCGTGAAAAAGTTCGTGGTCAGGGGCGTCGACAGCTCGTAAAAATCCACCAGCCCCGCGAAACCGGGATAGTGGCTGTCCACGTAGGCGATCAGCTTTTGCGCGATCTTTTCTTTTAACGCTTCGTAGTCTTCGCCGCGTTTTTTCCACGTCGTCGAGTCGGCCCATTTTTGAAACGGAGCGAATTCGGTCAGCCCGATGATTTCGGCCGTGTGGGCCTTCGCCTGATTGTTTTTCAAACTGGGAAAGCTCATGTACGCGCCGCTGACCGGAGCGTCGCCGGTAATCCATTCCGCGTCGCCGGCGAAATTCGTATCGTGGTCGTAGCCGGCGAAGATCCAGTGGTTCTCGCCGCGAAATTCATGCGGCAGCTCTCGCGGATCGCCTTTGAGTCCCAGATACAGCGTCACGCTGCTGACAACGGAGTGCTTCTTGAAGAACTCGTTCAATTGGTCGCGAAAGGGAATCTCTACCGTTTGCGGCACGAGTTTGTTGTACGTCACGTGAGCGCCCGCGTTGGAAATAATCGTCGGCGCGAAAAATTCGAAGACTTCCTGATCGCCCTTCGCCGGGCGGGCGCGCAGATTGCGTACGCGGACGCCCTTCGCTTCGCCGTTTTCGATCAGGATCTCTTCGACTTCGTGCGAGAGCAGCACGCGGCCGCCGTGTTCTTCGATAATCGGTTTCACGCTCTCGGCGATGCTGCCTGAGCCGCCTTCGGGATAGTAGCCGCCGTGGAAATAGTGGTACACCACGCTGCAGTGCAATACGAAAGGGCTCTTCGATGGCGGTATACCGTAGTCGCCCCATTGGGAGGCGAGCAGCGCGCGCAGTTTCGGATCTTTGAAATTCTTGTTCAGATAGTCGGCGGCGGTGATGTCCGCCGTTTCGAATCCCGAGATTTTGAGTTTCTGGCGCACCCGATCGACATAAGGTTCCGGCGACTTCATATTATGGCGGCCGAACCAGCCGTTCATGGTCCGCACGTCGTCGAAGTACGCGCGGATGGCGGTTTCTTCGGCCGGGAATAATTCCAGCAGGCGTTTGATGTACTCTTCTTCCGAAGCCGGCACGCGAAACGTAAAATCCGGATAGACGAATTTCTCGAAGCAGTCCGCGGGCATTTGATTCCAGCGCACGCCTCCCCGGCTGATAATGTCCGATAATCGGCGCAGCATGGCGCCTTCGTGCATGTCGCCGACGTAGTGGATGCCCACGTCCCAGCTGTACTTTTGTTTGCGGCCGAATTCGTGCGTAAATCCGCCCATGACGTAGTGGCGTTCCAGCATCAGCACGCGTTTGCCGCGCAGCTGGGCCATAATGCTGCCGACCGTCAGGGCGCCCATGCCCGAGCCGATCAGGATAATATCGTATTCATTGCTGGTGTCGGAATTTGCACTCATGTTTCCAGTGGCAACTTTTCGGCCCCGAAAGTCAAGCCCTTTCCAGGCCGGAAATATGAGTCGGTCGGAATCCGCAAACAGCAAATATCATATTCGTTACGCTCCAGGCCGCGCAGGAATCGCTTGTCTTCCAGCCGATTCATTCACAGAATTCGCCCCGGCGAATGTCGCGTAAGCGGCGACGCCAGGGTCGGCGGCGGGAATTGATGAATCCACGGGAAAAACAGGCGATCCTCGTACTGGTTGCGGGCGGGGTTTTCTTTTTATTGGCGATCGGCAGCTATATTTACGCGGAATACGCTCTGCGCTATCACCAGCCGGCTCTGGAGACGGTCTACGCCGCCGAGCTGGAGGTATGCGACGCGGCCGCCCATGCTGAGCGTCTGGTCTGTATCGAAAAGGCCGGCGCAGATCGCCTGGATCGCCAGGCGGAGTTTCGCGAGCGGACCCTGCTGTTTGTCTGGCACCTGCCGCTGATCTTTATCACGCTGTCGACCGTGCTCGGATACTCCGGCTTGATCATGTGGGGCGTGCTGTTGCCCGCGTCCCGGCGGCCCTTTATCGCGCTTTCGGCGATCGGCATTCTGATCCAGACCCTGCTGCTCGTCTGGCTGCTCGTGCTGCGCTATTTGGATCTGCGCGTTTAGCCTTGAATGGCGGCCGTCATGTTTTTTCGTTGAAACTTTTTCCTGGACTTGCGCCGCTGGTGAAGCAATGTCCAGGCGATCGGAAATAACGCGCAAAGCGTCAACACAGTCGATCGCCGCGCCCCGGGCCCGGGCTCTGGCTACCGAAGGCGGGGATCGCCAGTCCTATCACGTCGGGAATTTGCGCGAGTCGCTGATTCGCGAAGCCCTTTCGATTCTACAGGAGGGGGACGGCCTGCAGGCCCTGAGTTTGCGTAAAGTCGCCGCCGCGTCCGGCGTCAGCCATACCGCGGCCTATCGCCACTTCGATGATAAAAACGCGCTGCTCGCCGCGGTCGCGGAAGAAGGCTTTCGTCTGCTTTATGATTATCAGCGGGAAGTCGTGGCGGAAGCGGGCGACGATCTTACGGAACGCTTTTTGAATCTGGGCTGGCTGTACGTGAAGTTTACGATCGAATATCCGCAGCATGCCCGCATCATGTTCGGCGGAGCGGGCCTGGAGTTTAAGGCTTATCCCGCGTTGGTGGCGGCGGCCGCGAAGACCTTTCGACAGCTGCTGGAAGTCGTGCGTCGTGGACAGGAGCGGGGCATTATCGCAGCGGGGAGTTCGAAGCATCTCGCGCTCGCGGCCTGGTCGATCGTGCACGGCGTGGCCATGCTGGTTCTGGACGGGCAGATTCGTTTGCGCGGCGACGCGGCGGATATCGAGCAGACCGTGAAGTCCGTCATCAGCACTTTGTTTCACGGACTGGCCGCGCGGCCGGCCTGATACACGCGGCACACAATCGTAAAAAAATTATCAGAACTCCGGCAGCTCCGCGGAATCCGAAATATCAAAGGATCGCAGCCAGGCGATCATGCAGTCGGCGACGCTCTCCCATCCCGGTTCGAGCATCATATCGTGGGCCATGTCCGGAAAGATCGTCAGCTCCGCGTGATAGGCGTGGGCGGTCGCCTGCACTTCGGCCGGTGTAAAGATCTGATCCTGCCTGGCTCCCAGAACGAGCGCGGGCACGCCGCGAATTTTCTTTTTACGCGGCAGCTTGAGTAATAGCATATCCAGGAAGGCGCGAAAGGCTTCGTCACCGATTCGTTCATGATGGCGCGCGAAATCTTCGTCGCTCACGCCGGGCGAAAAGAAATGTCGACGCGCATGGCCGGCTTTGCGCACCAGCGGATAGAGTCGCAAAGTCAGCAGCACCTCAAGAAACTGCAGCGGATAATGCAGGGCGATCTTCAGAGTCGTGCGCCATACGCCGGCCGGCGGGACAGATGCCAGCAGGATCATGGCCGAAGCCGGTCGGGGCAGCCGCTCCATTGCTTTTTGAACGATATAGCCGCCCATCGAATGGCCGATTAGAATCGGCGTTCGTTCGCACCCGTCTGCGATAGCGGTGACCGCCTCGACGTAGTCCCGCGCCCCCAGGCCGCGAATGCTTTTGCGGCTTTTCATCGATTGCTCGTCGTGGCCCGGAAGATCCAGAGCCAGCACTTCAAAGCCGCGATCGGCGAAATATTGGAGAAAGCCTTCGTTCCAGCACCAGGCTCCGTGCCAGGCCCCGTGCACGAAGAGCAGCGGCCGCGCATACGCTTTGCTACCAGCCTTCGGGGACAGGTGGTAGGCGATCCCCTGCAGAGAATTTGCGGAAGTGGGCGAAGATGACTGCATGATGCGATTTTCGTCGCACGCTCATGCGGCTTGCAAGCCTTTCCTGTATGTTGACGGAACCGCTTGACCGACACGCGACCGGGGGGCTCCATCGCCATATGGCGGTGCAAATCGATCGGAGTAGCCCGGTGCTCGTGACGGGCGGCGGCGGCTATATTGCCTCCTGGGTGGTGCGGGAACTGCTCGCGGAGGGTCTGTCTGTTCGCGCGACGGTTCGCAGCACGGCCGACGCCAAAAAGGTCAGCCATCTGCTGGAACTCGGCGCCGCCTATCCCGGCATGCTGCAGCTCTTCGAATCGGATCTGCTGGTGGATGGCAGCTTCGAAGAGGCGATGCAGGGCTGCGGACTGGTCATGCACACGGCCTCGCCCTTTTTCGTGAGCGGCATCAAAGACGCGCAGAAAGAACTGGTCGATCCCGCTCTGCAGGGCACGCGCAACGTGCTCGAAACTGTAAATCGCGTGGACTCGGTCAAACGCGTCGTTTTGACTTCCAGCGTCGCCGCGATCATCGGCGATAATATCGATGCGAAGAACGTGCCCGACCGCAGCATGAACGAAAGCCACTGGAATACCTCCAGCAGCCTGGACCACGATCCCTATTCCTATTCCAAAACTCTGGCCGAGAAAGAAGCCTGGAAGATCGTCGAAGCCCAGCAGCGCTGGGATCTGGTGATCATCAATCCCGCTTTCGTGCTGGGACCTTCGCTTTCGCGTCGCGCGGACGGCACCAGCGTCGGCTTTATGAAATCCATGGCAGGCGGTGAATTTCGTTTCGGCGTGCCGGATCTATTAATGGGCGTCGTCGACGTGCGCGACGTGGCTCGTGCTCATATCCTCGCGGCGATCAAGCCGGGCGCGAGCGGGCGTCATATTACCTGCGCGGAAACCCTGACGATTTTAGAAATGGGGCAGATTCTACGCGAAGCGATCGGCGATCGCTATCCTTTCCCTCGCAATAACCTGCCGGACTTTCTCATGTACATCGCCGGTCCTTTCGTCGGCATGAGCTGGACCAAGGTCAGCCGGAATATCGGCGTGAAATATAAACTCGATCATAGCTACAGTAAACAAGATCTCGGACTGTCTTACCGATCGGTGCGCACGACCCTCGTCGACCACATCGAGCAGATGGCCGCCGGCGGTATGCTTTGAACTGTGCGCGCTTCACCCGCGGTGTGTTCGTCAGTTCTTCTAAAAGCCATGGATAAACTATGAAATCCGTACTCGCTATCGACAACGGTTCCAGCGGTATTCGCGCCATGCTTTTTAATCACGGCGGCGAAATCGTCGCGCGGCACTACGCGAAGACGCCGCCGATTTTACCGGAGCCCGGGGCGGTCGAACACGATCCCGAAGTTTTGTGGCAGGCTCTGCTCACTGTCGTGCGCGGCGTTCTGGAAGATCGGCCCGCCGAAGAAATCGCCGCGATGGGTATTACGAATCAACGCGGCAGCTTTTGTCTCTGGGAGAAAGAGACCGGCCGGCCCATTACGAATTTTATTAGCTGGGCGGACGTGCGCGGGGGCGATGTCGCCGTCGCCATGAATCGCAACCGCTGGTGGCGCGCGCTCAAAGCGATTTCGCGGGTCCTCGGCCCGATCACTCGCAGTAAGATGCTGATGACGACGGCGATGGTGAGCTTTACGACCGACCACGCCACGGTCCGTCTGAAGTGGTTTCTCGATCGGAATCCGGAGATTCAGCAGCGCTGCGAACGCGGCGAAATTCTGTTCGGCACCCTCGATACCTGGTTTATCTATAAACTAACCGGAGGCAAAGAGCATCTAAGCGATTACGGGAACGCGGCCGCTACGGGCATGTTCAATCCCTTTCAGCTGCGCTGGAACGACGTCATCGGCAAGCTCTTCGATATCCCGCTGGAGATGTTTCCCGACGTGCGCGATACCAACGGCGACTTCGGCGTAACGGATCCGGCGCTCTTCGGCGGCGCGAAAATCCCGATTCGCGCTTCAGCGGGCGATCAGATGGCGGCGCTCTTCGGGCAGCAGTGCTTCGCCCCGGGCGACGTGAAGATTTCCCAGGGCTCGGGCGCCTTTGTCGATATGACCGTCGGGCCGAAGCCGCGTCTTTCGCGGCGGGGTTTGTTGCCGCTGATCGCCTGGAGTCTCGACGGGCAGCCCACGTATATGCTCGAAGGATATGTGGCGACCGCCGGCACTCTCGTTGACTGGCTCGGTCACGGCCTGGGGCTTTCCGATACGCCGGCCGTCTTAAACGAACTGGCGGCCCAGACCGAAGACACCGAGGGCGTATTCTTTTTTCCGACGCCGTCGGGCATTCGTTTCCCGTACTATAATCCCAAAGCGCGGGCGTCGATTCTGGGCCTGTCGCTCGCGACCAGTCGTCGACACGTCGCGCGGGCGGTGCTGGAAGGCATCGCGCTGCGATTGCACGAGATTCTGGACGGCATGCAGCAGGATACGGGCATTCGTCTGCAGAGTGTGAAAGTCGACGGCGGCGTTTCGCAATCGGATATCTTACTGCAAACCCTGGCGAATTTCGCCAGCGTTACGGTCGAGCGCGCGCCCGAAGCTGATATGACCGCGACGGGCGCCGCCTATTTCGCGGGGCTTGCGGTGGGTTTCTGGAAGTCGATCGACGAGCTGCCGAAGATGCCGGGGTACACGGTGTTTACACCGGCGATCGACGAGCAAACCCGCGCCCGCAAAGTCAAAGAATGGCGGCGGGCTCTACAGCACGTGCTCAAAATTACGTGAGCAACGCGAAGTGCTTGTCACGGCGAAGCGAAGTAGCTGCAATTAGCGCGACTCTTTTTGCGCCATCAACTCCTGAATCGTCGCGATGCGTTCGCGTTTCGCCGGGCTGTCGTACTCGGTGCGCGAAAATTCACTCAGATCGTACGGCCGCGTCAGGTATCCGCTCGTATAATAGGGCAGCTGTTTGCGCGCGGGGCGATCCTGATGGATCGTCGCCAGATAGGCTTCGACTTCTTCCGGCGTGCCGTCCAGGCGCGCCGGATCGATCGGCCCCGTATTTTGAACGCCCCGCAGGCCGCGCAGGACATAGGGCCCGGGCTGATTCGCGTCGTGCAGGACTTTGCCAAAGAATTCCAACTCGACCCACTGCAATCCACGCCGCAGGCGCGCGTCGGCTCGCGCATAAGCCACGGGAACTTCATCGCGTTCGACGCGCAGGGCGGCCGTCGCGACGATACCCTGCGCTTCTGTCGCAGACTCCGCGATTAGATTCGCCCGGGTCTCGGGTTGCGCGATTTGATTCGCTTCGGTTTCAGGTTCTGCAAATAGATTTGCTTCGATCGTAAAACGCCCCGCGTCTTCGACCAGAACTTCCGCTGCGACGATCAGCGAGCCGTCGCGTACGCCTTCGCGAAAATTACCGGTGAATTTCGCGGGGGCGGTCGGTGAAGAATAGAAGTGCGTGCGCATCGTATGGACTTCGCCGCCGGGGCGACCGGCGATTTCGAATGCAGTCTCCAGATAGATATCGCCCCAGTCGTTGCGGTCCGGCGTGAATTGAAAAGTGTAGATCTGATCGGCGGCTCGTTCGTCCCCCTGCTTGCCCGCGTCGTTGACCGTTAATTTCTCGGCGGCGACCGCTGTCTGCTGGTCGGCGGCGGAGCGCGTCAGGCTATGCGAGCGAATCCTTAAAGCGCTCATAGTTTCCTGGCCGGCGTTCTGACAGTACAGGACGATCTGCTGGCTTTCCTTTTCGGTGATCGAATGACGCGCCGGCTGCAGTCGACACTCAATGCCGGTGTTTATGACTTCGCCCTGATCGTTGGTGATCGTCATGGTACGCGCGGGAATATTAACCCAGTGGTGTTCCAGCACGTCGACGTGTTCGCGGCGCAGCGGTCGGGAATTGGGCGGGTACTGCGCCCAGCGCTGATAGTCTTCGAGCAGCTCTTCAAAATCGACGGAGTGCAGACCTTCGGGATCGCCCGGATTTTCCGAAGCGCTGGCGAAGTGGGTGCGGGCCAGGGTTGGATCTTGCGCCGCCAGATCCAACTCGTGCGGGTCGGTCCGGGCCGCGCTTCCAGCAGCGCTGCCGGACGTCAGCTGATAGACGGTGAAAACGCCGGCGATCAACAGCGCGGCGATGACCGCGGCGCGCCAGGATAATAGGCCGAATGATCTGTGTGAGATTTCGCGTGAAGATTTGCGTGGGCTCATACGGGGCTCCCGAAATTCAATAATTGCGATTCAAAAAAAGCCGGCCGAAAACCTGGCCCCGGTTGGACCTGGCGACTTCGGCCGGCGGTTCATGACTACAGAGAGAGTTTCACAGAGAGAATTATCGTAACTTAACGGTAGTAGTGATAGGCGCGGCCTTTCTTCGAGAACCAGCCGTGAACGTGGCCTTTCAGACCGCTGCGCGAAACGCTCGACGAAGCGTGGTGGCCCGTCCAGGGGGCGATCGTCTGATACTGACTGCGGCGGCATTTTTTTCCAAAGGGCCACGGCGGGCAGCTTTTGATTTTAACGCGTTCGCCGCCGCACTTCTCGAATTTGTAAATTCCGCGATAGGCGCAGGCGGAGCTATAGCCCACGACCAGGTCGTCCCGGCCTTTGATGTGCAGGCCGACCACCGGCACGTAGCTCGCCTTATGATAAAACTGCACGCCGTTGTTGCGGTTGTGATCGAAGGCGGCCCGGGCGCGCGAAGGCATTGCGGCGCGAGTAATCGTAAAATCGGAGCGGGTGATGGCGCGCTTCAGACTCGTCGACGAAAGGCCGAACATACTGGCGATCGCGCCGACCAGGCCTTCGGCGATGTTGCCGATTTCAGATCCGCCGTCGGCGGCCGCCAGCGAGATGACGTGGGTGATATTGTAGCGGCTGCCGCTGTTGTACTTCGCGACGGTCAGACTGACGGTGTAGCAGCCCATCGAGCCGCAAACGATTTCGCAGGACTTGCCCTGATCGCGGCGACAATATTTGTTTAGATTTTGTAGCAGTTGGTAGGAACCACGGCGGGGCGCCATGACGCCGGGATCCAGGCGGCCGTCCCAGCCGGTATGCACGACCGACGAATAGCGCTGCTGATCCCAGGCGCCGGAACAGGAGCTTTTGCCCTGGCAGTAGCTGTAGTCTTTGAATTTCATTCCGTGCACGTAGATCGTCGTGTGGGGGCCGGCGGAAAGGGCGCTGCCCGCGCCGAGAGCCGATAGCGCGACCAGCGCGCCGAGTAGATAGGTGAAAGTTTTTCGCATTTGCTTGATCCTCTTGATTGAGCGGGCGTGGGGCCCTGTTTGTGTGATCAGAGGATTGCAAGAGCGATGCCAGGCCGCTGCCTCGCGTTGAAAAAATCGGGTTTGCCTGCCAGAGGCCGTTTCAGGGCGAAACCGGCGTGACATGAGTGCGAAAGCTCCCCTGGCCGGCCGGCGATTCGGCGCCGGTGTCGAATTTCCGACAGCCAATTCGTGGACGTGTCGAAAATCAGACGGGGATTTAGAGGGAGATGGCGGCTCGACCGCCTGTCGATTCCAGAGCAGGCGTCGCGCTTGCAACGCCAGGACTCAGGGCACCAGAACGATCTTGCGAATATCATCGCGCGGGATGCGGACGATTTCTATTTCCGGCTCAGGCTCCAGCTCCGATTCCGGCACGCGATAGCGGACGCGCTGAATATCCCGCTTCAGGTATTCATCGGAGCCGGATGCGGTCTGGAGCACAATGCGCTCGCGATTCTGCGAGATGACCTTCCCCGTCTTGAGCTGTCCGTTCTTCAGCTCGACGACGTCGACGTAGGCAATCGGTTCATCGGGATCCTGCTCGATCCCGGCATCCGGGGAGTCTTCACTCCCGTCTGTAGAATCCTCGGGTGAATCCAATTTGCTGTTCGGATCGGGGCGTACGGTGGTTTCGATCGCAACTTCGGTTTCGCTGAACTCGACGATGCGCCCCTGATAATTGCGCCCGTCTTTCAATAGAACGATCGGAGCCCGGGAGTTCTGGGCGATGCTGGCCAGGATGCGATCCAGTTCTTTGCGTTCCGTTTCCGGATTTGCGACGCGCACGTTTTCTTCGCAGGCTTCGACGGTGATCGTGCGCGAATTTAACGAGATCGCCCAGCCGCCCAGCGCCGCAATCAGAGTATCGAGAATCGTGACTTCATCGGTCACTCTGTATGTGACGCCTTTTTCGGGGAAGAGCTCTTCCTCTTCGACCGGATTCAGGGGAACGGCGCCAAACAGGAGTGAATACAGGGTTTTATCTTTTACGACCCGGCAATTTACGCCGTTCGTTTCCAGAACCACCGGATTCTCCGGCTGACTCTTGATTTGATAGGCGCTGCAATTTGTAAAGACTGGCGAAAGACAGCAGATCAGGGCGACGGCCGCCAGGCGACCCGGTGACCGCAGACCTGGAGTAAGAGTGGCGACAAATTGATTTGTGCGAATCATAGATGCGTAATGAGACGACGGCGGAGGCGCGAGTCCAACCGCAAAGTCGGGGATTCCTCAGTTTTTTACGGGTTTTTTTGTTCGTCGACCGAAAAATTTCAAAATCATTCGCGTACCCCGCCATCCCGGGCAATTGTTTGACAGGCTATAGAGGCCTGGAGCATTAAGGATGCGCGCGGCGTTTCGAATCATCGCCGCAGGCAGGACGAAAATGATGGTAAACATTCGAAAATTTGAGCGCGGGCTGTTATTTCGCAACGGAGACTTCGTTCGCATGCTCGGGGCGGGGTCGCATTTCGTGCTGCCCGTCGGCGGCTATACCGTCGAGGTCGTTGACATGCGTCCGGCCTTTCGTCCGCAGCAACCGCTCGACATTTTCCTGGCCGACGAAAAACTCGCCGCGGATCTTGAGGTTCTGGATATCGCCGAGCACGAGCTGGTGCTGCACTTCAGCGAAGGCAAGCTTGTAGGCCTGCTCCTGGCGGGTCGCCACGCCTTCTTTCGCGGAGTGCTGCCGCGTAAATTCTTGCGTTTCGATATTCGCGAGCCGGAAATTCCGATTCGCCGACGTGCCGCCGGAGCAAGGTCCGGGGCGGCGACGCGCAGTTCAGGTGAGGCGCAAACGGCGACGGGCAATCAAGACGATACGCAAAGCGCTCCGACCAGCCCCACCATCGATGCCGCCTGGCTGGGGAATGCCGCCCTGGCTCCCAGCGTGCAGCGCTACCAGATCGAGGCCCACGAAGCGGGGCTGTTGTACTTCGACGGAGTGCTGCAGCGTACGCTAAAGCCGGGAGCCTACGATTTCTGGCGGGGGCCGGTGCAGGTGAAAGTCGAGAAGGTCGATCTGCGCCAGCTGCAGGTCGACATGACCGGCCAGGAAATCATGACCGAGGATCGCATAACGTTGCGCGTAAACTTCGTCTGCCAGTACAAGATCGTTGATCCGGTCAAGGCCGTTACGGGGATTCGATCGTACGGCGAGCAGCTCTATATTATTTTGCAGCTGATTTTGCGGGAGTACGTCGGCACGCTCAAGCTCGACGAACTCTTACAGAAAAAAGAAGAGATCAACCAGTTCGTCCTGAAACGGCTGAAAGAACAGGGCGCGGGCCTGGGTCTGGAGTTTATCGCGGCGGGGGTAAAAGACGTGATTCTGCCCGGGGAGATCAAAGAGATCTTGAATCTGGTGCTCGTCGCCGAGAAGAAAGCCCAGGCGAATTTGATTATGCGGCGCGAAGAGACCGCATCGACCCGCAGCCTCTTGAATACGGCGAAGCTGATGGACGACAACCCGGTACTCTATCGTCTGAAAGAGCTGGAGTACCTGGAACGCATCTCGGAAAAGATCGGCAACGTTTCCCTGATGGGCGGCGGCTCGCTGCTGGAGCATCTGAGCGGCGTCATCGCGAAAAAGCAAGAACCGTATTCGCACTGAAATAAATTCAAGACAGGCCTCGACGCCGCGGGAATCCAGACTATGCTTTTATCGGAACAGATCGCGCTTTCGGGTGCGGGAATCTTCTTTTTGATCGGACTGCTGAGCGGCGTCTGGAAGTACCTGGCCATTGTCGCTTCGAGCGAAGCACGAGCGCACGAATACGTCGACATCTTGCACCGCGCGTCGCTGATGTACGGCTTCGCGGGAATCGTCGTCTGGAAATTCGCGGAGTTGAGTATCCACGACGAAGTCTGGAATTTGATCGGAGTGCTGGGGCTGAATGTCTTTTTTGCGTTTGCGATTCTGACCTATTTGATTCACGCGGTGTCGAAAGACACGGACAATCAGCTGCGCCCGCCGTACGTTCTGGGGGGCCGGCCGATCCCGGGATTCTTAATCCACGGCGGGATGTGGCTGCTGATTGCCGGCGAAGTCGGCGGATTCTTGATTCTGTTCAGCGGCGCCTGGCCGGCGATCTGGTTTGTGTTCTGACGCCGGATCAGTGTTCGAAGATCAAACCGAAGCCGCCCAGATCCAGGTCGCGGCGTGTGCGTAGAAAATCGAAACAGCGTTCGGCGAGATCCATGCGTTCTTCGCGCACGAGAATTTCCGAGAGCTTGCGTTTGAGTTCGAACAGATAGCGCACATCGTCGGCGGCGTAATAGATCTGATCGGGAGTGAGTTCCGCGCGGCCCCAGTCCGAGGACTGATTGGTTTTATCGATGACTTCGCCGGTGAGTTCGCGAATCACTTCTTTGAGTCCGTGGCGGTCGGTATAGGTGCGGGCCAGGCGCGACGCGATCTTCGTGCAGAAGATATTCTGCACGTCGATATTTAAGCGCTTCTGAAGATACAGGATGTCCATCCGCGCGAAGTGAAAGATCTTATTGATGGCGGTGTTTTCGAAGAGCTCTTTGATGCGCGGCGCTCCCGCGCTTTCGTCAACCTGGACCAGAGCCACGGAGCCGCGTTCGGCCATAATCTGCACGACGCACAGGCGGTCGCGCCAGGGATTCAGGCCCATCATCTCGCAGTCCACCGACAGATCCGCCTGGGAAGCGAATTCGGCGGCGATCTCTTCGTTCAGATCGCCCTGGAGCACGAGGGGACGTTTCATATCAGTCAGTTTGAATCCGTGGGAGCCGGGGTCAATTTCAAACTGACCGGACACAGCCCGGATTCGCACTGAATGCGGGTCTCCAGCCAGCGATAGCCCGGCTTGGTGACGCGGAGGGTGTAGGCGCCGCCCTCGCTCAGGAAATAGTCGAAACGGCCGCTCTTCGGGTGAGTCGTGAATTCTTCGTTTTCAATATAGTCGTAGTCGACGATTTCCACCCGGGCTTCGGTCGGCCGGTTCTGTTCGTCTCGCAAATGAATTACAATCGTCGGTCCTTCCGCGTATAGCTCCAGAGCTCGCAGGGAGAGCGGGCGCATGCCCTGCACCGAGCGCCGGGCCCGGGGTTCGTAGTCCGGCGTCAAATAGGAGCCCTCCACGATAAAGGCCATCGTGCCGAAGCTGTTGTAGATCCAGTCCTGGTCGGTGCCGTCCACGGCGTACAGATTGCGTTCGGCCGTATAGCGTTTGATCGGCCGATGGCTGATTCCGGCCCGGGCGAGCTGCTTGCCGATGCGCCAGGCCGGATTCGGATTGGGGCTCACGGCCAGGTCGATCGTATAGGGCACCAGCACTTTCGTCGCATAACAGTGGTACGAAAGCGACATCGCGAAGCGCTGGCGTGAAACCAGACCCATCACCGCCTGAGTTTCCGGCTCGCTGCCGGGAGTTTTGCCGCGATAGAAGATGCTGCCCGGTCGCCCGCTCGACGCCTTTTCGAAGCCCGAGCGCCAGTAGAAAGGATAGTTGCGATTCAGGTCCACGCCGTCGCCGGGATTCCAGACGCCGCCGGGATTCGTCGTGTCGCGAGAATTTTTGCGTCCGCCCCAGTAGCTGCGGTTCCAGGCGGTATATAAACCGTCGGGATTCACGACCGGCACGAACCACATTTCGAAGTCGTCGATATAGGACTGTAGCTGCGGCCGGCGATAGTGTACCGTGCCGGCCCCGTTGCGTTTTTCGTAAATAAAATCCAGCCAGCTTTCTTCGCCGAAGCTGCCGCGCCCCTTTAAGATATAATGAGCGAGATCTAAGACGTAGTCCGGCGCCAGCAGTTCGTTGCCGTGATGGGCCGCGTTAAACAAGAAGGCCGGCTCGTCTTCGTCTTTGCCGGGGTTGTCGGAAATTTTCAGCGCGAAGATCGGCCGGCCTTCATGGCTGCGTCCGATTTCGTAGAGCGCGGTCACCGCCGGGAAATCCCGGACCAGGCGGCGTAACATCTTTTCGACGATGATTTCGTCTTTATAACCCGACATCCACTGCGCGAAATCGTCCGAAGCGCGCCGCTCGTGAATCAAAGGATCTACCAAATAGTAGGGCGGACTGGAAATCACGCCTGCTTCCCGCGCCATCAATTCTTCGCGGTAGCGCGCGGGCAGGCGAAAGACCTGGCGGGCATTCGGAGCGCTGCGTTCGAGCACCTGCGTAATCTCCGATGGGCTGATCGCCATTTGCTCCTGTAAGAGCTGGATCTCGTCGTGGGTGGCTTCGACGATCGTATAAAAATCCGACCACATCACCAGGTCGTCCGATCCGGAGGGACCCGTATTCGCATGCACCGTGCGCACGAAGTCGCAGGAGCCCAGCGAAAGAATCAGCATGCAGAGCGCGGCGGCGATTGCTCCGACGCGAACAGTGCCGCGTTCGAAGATGCGCCGCGCCGGCTCACAGGCCTGGCCGGGGTCGCCGCGGTGCGATGGTATCTTCAGAAGGCCGCCGCGAGATATACGCGATCCGCCATGAACTCGCCGCGCTGAATTTCGCGGTAGTTGTCGTAGATCTTCTGCCAGTATCGTTCCACCCAGAAGCCGCGGCTGACGGCTCCGGGCCCGGCGTTGTATGCCAGACATACGAGGCGGATGTCGCCCATTTCTTCAATGAGAAAATTCAAATAGGTGACGCCGCGCGCGATATTGGTCGGCGTTTCGAAGAGGTGTTCGACCCGGGTCTCGTGGCCGTTGCGCAGATTGTCGTCCATCCAGGCGACGGTCTGGGGCATCAGCTGCATATAGCCCCGGGCGTCGGCATGAGATACGGCCTCGCGCTTAAAGGTCGACTCGACCGCGATCAGGGCGGTCACGAAGTACGCCGGATGCACGGGCCGCCCGTCGATCGAAAAGTGAGCCGGAATGCGCAGGCGTTCGGACTCTTTCAGAATGGTTTCGATCAGCAGCTCCTTTTCGGCGGCCGGCGTGCGGGCGTTCTTGTGGTTGACGAAGGCGCTGATACGCGTGCGGGCCTCGGTGACGGCTTCGTGATAAGCGATGGCGTCGGATCGGCGGCCGTCGCTCAGGCCGGACAGATTAAAGAGCGTAAGAGTTCCTACAAAGGCCAGGACCAGGCCCTTGCGAAATACGAACAGGATGCCGCGTCCGATGGAGCGCAGCCAGATTTGAAGTTGTTGTCGGCCGGTAATCGCATTCATTTGGTTGCTCTTCGTGAACTCCGGGATCGCAAATCTGAGACCGGCGATCTGGAGGTCTGGCGCGCTCTTGAAGCGCCGCACTATTTTCTGGACACTTTTTTGCGGCGCACCACACAGGCAAGCGAAATTTTGTGATCCTGCCCGGGGGTGGCTTGCGGACGATCTGTGATTTCAAAACAGTGTCCGTCAGTGAGCAGTTGGAAACATCCAGCAGGTTCGGGCAGGCGCAGAATCCGCTCTGGCCTGACCGTGCTGTTGCCGCCCGTTTGGGCCGCGCTGGCTGCAATCGCGCCCCTTTGCGAACTCTCCGCCGAGCCCCAACCGCCTTTTCTGGAATCCTGGGAGGCGGACGGTCGCCTGAATCTGGTGCGCATCGTCGATGCCGAAGCGGCCGGATGGCTGTACTTCCATCCAATTTACCGGGACATCTACGAAGTCGGCTCGGACGTCGGCGGCGATCGGAACGAATTTCGCGATCAGAATCGGGCCCGGCAGCTGAGCCGGCGGGGTGCCGATCTGGCAGTTTACAATGCCAGTTGGACCGGCGGGCTCCGGGCGACCTCGCGCTCTATTAACGATTATCATTATTATAGAAGAAACTCCGATCGATGGGACAGTTCGATCGCTCTGGGGGAGGCCTTCGCCTATCTGCGCTGGAATCCCGGAGGTGGAGAATCAGCGGATCCGGCGCCGGACGGCAGCGCGCTGCTCCCCGCCAGCATTCGATCCGGGGAGCGGGCGGACTCCATCGCGCAGCTGCGGCCCGAGCATCGCCCCCTGCCGGGGCTGGTTTTACAGGGCGGGCGCACGGCTCTGCGCAGCGATCCGGAGGGGCTCCTGTTCGTCGGCGAATCGCCCGGCGGGCGTCTGATTTATACCGGAGAGCGATCCGGGCGGGGCGGCGGCCTGCGAGTCGGCGTGGCCGGCCAGGTCGTCGATCGAGAAGTCCGGGCGATCGGGCGTCCGGATCATCCGGCGGCGCTCTACATGGGGACTCTGGGCTGGCTCGGCGAAAGCTGGAATCTTGGAGCACTGTACGGATTTTATCGCAGTCCGGGACGGGCGGCTGAAAGCGATCTTTATTTGCCAGGCTTTCCGCCGACTCGCGTCGCGCTGCCGACCGGCCAGTCGGCGCTGCCGGACTTCGACGTGCACTATTACGGACTGCGCTACGAACACGATTGGAATACCGTCTCTTATACTCTGAGCGGATTTTACAACGCCGGCCGATCTATCGCCGTCGACGCGGCGGGCACCCGGGTCGGCTCTTCCCGGAAATCGATTCGCGGCGCTTTAGTGTACGGCGAAGTCGTATACCACTTTGATTCCGAAGCGGGGCAGGCGAGTCCTGGCTGCGTTCCCGTGCGACCCGCGGCGAATAGCTGCGTGCGGTCTCGACCTTTGATCCGCGGACCGGAGCTCGCCCTCGCGGGTCTCTTCGGCAGCCGCGACGCCAACGACGGCGACGATAAACATCGCGGCTTCGGCGCTCTGCGCCCCGTGCCTTCCGTACTCGGAGGCGCGGCTTCGATTTTTGTAAGCGGTCCGCCCGTAGATCGCGAGCATCCGCCCCTGGCAAATACACAGCCGGGCGTCGTCTTCGCCGACGGCGGACTGCCCGATACGCGCGGGCGCTATCCCGACGGGCTACAGCCAGACGGATTCGGACGCGCGCGGGACAACGTCGATCCGACTCCGCCGGAGTACGACAACGAGGGTTTGAGCATGGCGTCGCTGCGATTCAGTTTCGCGCCCTTCGGCGGCAAGGCCGAAGCGATCACATTCGATCTATTCACAAACTACGCGGCCTTTCGCACCGGCTCCGGCTGGGAAGGCATCGCCGCGGCCCGCGTGCCCCTGGAGTTCGTGGACGCTCGTTTCGCATTAGAACTGAGCGCGACGGGGGCGAGCTATCGCTCGAACGAAGATGAGCCGGACCCCGTGACCGGCCAGGACCGTCGCCCCGGACGAAAGTACTACAGCCGCTATCGCCTGGGGTTTTCGCTGGCGCTCTAAGTTCCGCATCTATTCGCCATGATCGAGATCGCCTTCACATTCTTCGCGGTGGGCCGCACCGCTCCGACGATCTTGACTTTTGTGATCGCGGCTTATCTTTTACTGCGCCGCCGCCCGGATCAGTCGACAGCCTGGCTCGGCGCTTATTTTTTATTGCTGGGGATTTTCAACCTGGCCTATCTTGCGGCGTACAGCGTGCAGGATTTACGCGCGGCATACGCCTGGATTCCAGCCTGCGCGATCTGCTTCGCCGCGGTGGCGCGCTTGCAGTTCGCGTACGTCTTTCCCGCGCCGGTCGCCAGCGGACTCAGTCCGATCGACGCCCTGGACGGGCAGGGCGACGCGTCCGCCGCGGCACGCGAATCCCGGGCCCACCGTGATGATTCGAATTTCGCGGGCTGGCAGCTGGAGCGTCGCATTGTTTTCGCTTTGAGTTCGTGCGCGGCGCTCTTCGCTCTGGTCGATTATGTCTGGCGTTCCGGCTCTGATTTTGTGCCGCTCTTCGAGCAGTACAGCTTCGGTTCGCGCTACAGCTCGCCCTTCGTGCCGGCCGTCAGCGCCCTGTGTTATTTTTGGAGTATCGTCGTGGCGCTGCGCATCGCCAGGCGCACGCGTCGGACCGATCCCGTCGCCTTTCGTGCGGCTTTGCAGCTGGCGGGCGTGACGGCCTTTGAACTGGGGGTGAGCGGACTGAATTTGATCAGCACGGCCAGCGTGCTCGCGAAGGCGACTGTCGCCACGCTGAGTAACGTCGCCGTGCTGCTGATTCTTTCGACGTACGTTTTCGTCTACGCATCCGCGGCCCGCAAGCGCACCGGCTTTATGCATCGCCTGGTCGGCATTGCTCTGGTTACGATCCTGGGTTTGCTCGCTCTGACTTCCCTGGGGCTGCGCGGCCCGGCCTTCGATCAACTGCGGCGCGAAACAGCGGCGGAGACCCGGCTGGCTCTGGCGCAGGCCGGTGCAGCGCAGCCTGAAGTTCAGATTCTGCCCGCGAACGCGCCGGCCGCCGATTCGCCTCCGGCGAAGGCGAGCGCCCAGGACGGTTTTATATTTTTTGAGCGGGGCGGCGAGTTGTTCTTCGCTTTAAGCGCGTCTGGAATCCAGGCGGGCGTCGGCGCATCGCAGGGCGTTCAGAATAAAAACGCGGCTTCGATTGTCGCGTTTCCCTACGCGCGCTTTCGCGAGCGGATTCACGCGTCGGCCTTTCCGATCGCTCTGATGATGCTGGGAGCGGCCTTGCTTGTACTCTTCGCCTTTCCGCTGCTCTTTCGCGCGAGCCTTGTTTCGCCCCTCAAGTCTCTGGCTGACGACCTGGGGCGGATCTACCGGAGTCGCAAAGATGACTCTCGGTCGCAATCCGAAGTCGAGTCTGACTTGATCGGCGCCGACGATGCGGCGGGGGCGTCCGATGAAATCGTCGCCCTGCGCCTGGCCTTTCGGCAGATGACTTCGCTGCTTGAAGAAGCCCGGGAGAGCATCCCCGAGTACGCGCCGCATCTGGAACGCGTGCGCCAGGCGGCGACCGGCGAACCGCGCCGCATCCCGATCGGGGACGGTGAACTTGTATTTCGCAGCGTCTCCATGCAGCTGGTCGTCGAAGCCGTGGAGCGTTTGCGGTCTTTTCGGCATCCTGTGCTGATCGCCGGGGAAACCGGCACCGGCAAAGAGATGATCGCCCGACTCCTGCACCAGACGCCCGAAGCGGACTCCGACAAAGCGTCGGCTCAGGCGCCCTTCGTCGCCGTGAACTGCGCGGCGCTGCCGGAATCCCTGTGGGAATCGGAGGTCTTCGGGCATCGCCGGGGCGCCTTCACCGACGCACGCAGCGACCGGGCCGGCCGCATTTCGGAGGCCGGGCATGGAACTCTGTTCTTCGATGAGATCGGCGAGATGCCGCTGGCGATTCAGGCGAAGATGCTGCGACTGCTACAGGAGCTGGAGTACGTTCCGCTGGGAGCCGATCGTCCCGTGCGGGCCCGCTGTCGGTTCGTCTTCGCGACTCATCGCGATCTGGATGCGATGGTCCGGGCCGGCGAGTTTCGTTCCGATCTGCTCTATCGCATTCAGGTCTTTCAGGTCAGCCTGCCGCCCCTGCGCGATCGTCCGGAAGATATCGCCGAATTGACGGACTATTATTTGGAACGCTTTATCGCGCGACACCCGACCGAGATCCAGGAAATTGATGCGAGCACTCACGAGCTTCTGGGACTGTACGCCTGGCCCGGGAATATTCGCGAGCTGGAAAATAATATGCTGCGGGCGATCGCCTTCGCGAAAGGCGACGTTCTGTTGCCCGAACACTTTGACTTAGATGCCTTGCAGGCCGGAGCGCATGAGCGCAGAGCGGGATCGAACAGCGTCGCTGCGAGTCACGGGACGGAAGGCCCGGACGGCGTCGCTATCGACTTTGACGAACAGGTGCGTCGCTACTCGCGTTCGCTGATTGAGCGAGCGCTGGATCTTGCCGACGGCAACAAGTCCGAGGCGGCGCGTATCCTCGGTCTCAAACGCACGACGCTGCGAAATCGCATGCGCGACCTGGGAATCAGCGGCGAATTATGAATGATCTTTGCGGCCCGCGCCCGCAGGCCGTTCCTGTAGAGTCCGACTGACTACCGCCAGGAAATCCTTTTTAACGATGGGTTTGGCGATCAAGGCGTCGCACCCCGCGGAGAGAATTTGTTCGCGTTCTTGAAACATCGCGTGGGCCGTGAACGCCAGGATCAATGCGGGCTCTCTGCCGCTTCGCGCTTCCCAGCGGCGCAGGATGCGCGCAGTGCTTTCGCCGTCCAGAACGGGCATTTGCATGTCCAGAATCAATAGATCGAAAGCCTGGCCCGCTTCCAGGCTCTTGATGCGCTCGATCGCTTCGCGTCCATTCTCCGCGAAGCTGACGATCCAGGGCTTCGTCTTTACGTAAATCGCAAGCAGCTGGCGAATATCGGGGTTGTCCTCGGCGATTAGAATGCGGGCAGGCGATTCGCTCTGGTCGTCTTCGCGCGCGGCAATCTTGCCTGGTTCCGCTTCGCCGGTCTGCGACTCAATGCGTCGCACCGGGAGCGTCAAAAAGAATGAGCTGCCCCGGCCGGGATGGCTGTCCACTGAAATGTCGCCGTGCATTAGCTGCGCCAGGCGGGAGCTGATCGCCAGTCCGAGCCCGGCTCCCGATTGTTTGCGGGATATGAAGTCCGGTCCCTGCTCGAAAGCCTCGAAGATGCGCGCGCGATCGTCCGGAGCGATGCCGGGGCCGGTGTCGCGAACTTCGATTTGTAGGATTTCTTCGACTAATGTCTTGCGAAGTGATGTTTGTGGATGCTTTTCGGATATAGAAGGCGGCAGCATGCGCGTGTGGATCCGCACTTCGCCGCGGTCGGTGAATTTTACCGCGTTGCCCGCCAGATTCAGAAGAATCTGAGAGAGGCGGCCGGGATCTCCAAGGATGCGGGCCGGCACGTCGGCTTCGATTTCGACGCGCAGTTCCAGATCTTTCGCGTCGGCTTTGATTTTCAAAATGCTCGCGGTGCCCTGGATCAATTCGTGCAGAGCCAGAGGCCGTGGTTGGAGTTCGATCCGATCGGCTTCGATCCGCGCCAGGTCGAGCGTGTCTTCGATCAAAGTCGAAAGGTTTTCGCCGGCCTGGTCGAGCATGCGCGCCAGGTTTTCGCGTTCACTCCGGGATTCCGTTCCGACCAGTAGATCGGAAGCGCCGAGCATCGCCTGGAGCGGCGTGCGAATTTCATGACTCATCGCCGCCAGAAAGCGGCTCTTCGCGCGACTGGCGTCTTCCGCGCGTAAACGGGCTTGCTCCAGATCGGCGGTGCGCTCTTCGACCCGTTCTTCCAGGTTCCGATTCAGATCCTGCACGCGCTCCTGGATTCGCAAGAACCGATTGGCGAGCATCGTCGCGAAGGCCGGCAATAGTACCGCGAAGGCAATCGACGCGATCGGCGGCGTGCCCAGGATCTGATGCGAAAGCAGCACGTCATGCAATACGGCGAAGATAAATCCCAGGGTTCCGATAAAGAGCAGGCGTGCGTCGCGATTGCCGCTCATAGCTTCACGCAAAACGCGATAGATGAGATAGAGCAGCGTGCCGAGCATCACCAGGTGAATCAGCAGCAGCGAATAATGAATGGTGCTGACTTCGCCGATGGCGATCAGAGGCCAGGGAGACGCCATGCCTACCAGCAGGGCGCCGACAAAAGGCGGGTTGCGACCGCGCAGCAGCTGTTCGATGAAAAGCAGCGCCAGCGGCGCGAGCACCGTTAATGTCGCGAATTCGATCTTTAATCGCAGCACTGCCAATTCGCCCGAGAAGAATTCGCGAAACGAGGGCGCGGCCAGAAAGAAATAAAGCGTCACGCTCATGCACAGCCCGGCGAAGTACAGATCGTAGACGTGTTTGCGGCCGCGTAAAAATAAAAACAGATGATAGAGCCCGATGATCGTATAAATTCCCAGCATCATCTGGGTCAGAATGCGATCGCGATAGAACTCAGTATAAACCGCCGCAGCTTCGCCGATGTACGGTCCGGGCGAGCGAACAGCGGCGCGAAATCCGCCGGCGCTCCAGAGTGCCATGCACAGCCGGTCGGCGCCCTGCGACGGCGCCTGCAGCGCGGTGTGCGGTATGGCGATTTGGCGCGCGCGCATATGGCCGCCCGCGTATTGCGGGGGCAGCGATCCGATGCCGCCGACCTGAATATCGTTTACAAAGAAACGCGATACGTCGGAAACGTGCCCCGTATGCCAGACGATGCTTTCGCCTGCGCGCACCCGGGCCGCCAGGTCCGCCGGTAGATCGCGACAGAGCAGCTGCCACTGGCCCGCGGGATCCTCAATAAAGTCGGCGACGACCGCCGGGATGTCTACGATCGTCGGCGCAGCGTCGGCGTCGGCGGGCTTCGCGTCCGGCCGGTCGAGCCCGGGCTGCAAGCTCCAGGCGCCGTGCAGATCGCGTGGCGTTTCAGTTTCGTTTGCATCTCCACAGGCGACAGCCGAAGAGAAGAGCAGGCCTGCACAGATCGAGAGTGCAATCAGAGTTCGAACAAACCCGGTCTGGCGCGCGGATTGTTTCAGGCGATTCGGGCGATCTGTATTTGAATTCCGCACTCACTGTCAGAAAAGCGGTACGGGGACCGGAAATCAAGCTACAGAGCGCCCGCGCGTGTTAATTTTGGATGACTCTCCGGGTGACGCGTTCAGTTTCGAACGGTCAAACGGAAACTATGTGCGCGGACCGCGAAGGTCTTCGATCAGTTCGGTATACCGCGCCAGCACTCGAACCATCTCATCCACATCGAAATGATCGGCGGCGAGACCCAGCTCACGGGCCCAATCGACAGCCGGCCCGTATCCGTTGTTCTCGCCGAGGCTGCGGATGTGCTCGGCGAAGGCCACGATGCGATGGATCGGCCTGGTCTGCGAAATCTCTTCCCACTCGGGAATTCGCGATTTCAATTGCGCGAAGAGCTCGGCGTTTTCGAAAGATGCCTTCGGTGTGTTCCGCCGATTGCTTTGCGGAGCAGGGGCCGCGTTGCCTTCGTTTAAGTCTTGCGCGGCGAGGCCGCGCGTTTCGGCGGGGGGCAACTCGCCGGTTTCGCCGGAGATCGTTTCGTGATTCAGGAAGCGTTTGATTTCGCGGATTAAATCTCCTTTCAGCACGGGCTTACGTAAGAATCCATCGCAGAGTTCTTTGATATCGTCGGCGAGATGCGCGAGCACTGAGGCCGTGACGGCGACGACCGGAATGTCGCGCGTGTTTTCATCGTCTTTGAGAAATTGCGTCGCTTCTTTGCCGTCCAGCACCGGCATCTTAATATCCATAAGAATCAAGTCCGGCCGCGATTCGCGCGCCGCCGCGATCGCGGCCTGGCCGTCTTCGACTTCGAGAATTTCGAAGGGCTGCTCCTCCAGATACTGACGCAGCAGCCGGCGGTTCGTGCTCAGATCGTCTGCGATTAGAATGCGGGCCGGTGCAAACTTAACGAGAGCATCACTTGCGCCTTCGCCCCTCGTAAAAAAAAGTGCTTCGTTCTCGGAGCGCGTCCGCCCCAGCAATCCCGGCAGCTCAACGAGAAACTGGCTGCCGCGATCGACTTCGCTGATAACGGAGATGCTGCCGCCCATGATCTCCAGCAGTCTGCGACAGATGCTGAGACCCAGGCCGACTCCGCCGTACTTCTGGCTTTCGCTGTGGGCCTGGCTAAACGCTTCGAAGATATTTTTTTGACCCTGCGGTGAAATGCCGATGCCGGAATCCTGGACGGACAGAATCAAACGATAGATTTCGGGGCCGCCGTCGTCAGGATTATTGTTGTGCGAGCGGCCGGCGCGGGCCTTCGCGTCCGGCTCCGGGCGAACGTAGGCGGAAACGCGGACGAAACCCTGCGAAGTAAATTTCAGCGAATTGCCGATCAGGTTCAAGAGGATCTGTCGGAGGCGGACCTCGTCCAGATACAGAATCTCCGGCAGATCCGCCGCCGCCTGCACTTCGAAATCCACGCCGGTCGATCGGGCCTTTTCGCGAAAGAAGACTCGCAGGTCTTCGAGCAGCATTCGCACGTTGACCGGCTCTTCTTCCAGATTGAAGCGTCCCGACTCGATGCGCGATAGATCCAGAATATCGTTGATCAGCTTGAGCAGCAGACGTCCGCTGGAAGAAATCGTGCGCAGATAGTCGCGGTGCTGCGGGTCGCGGATGCGTTCCGCGAGAATCGAAGTAAAGCCCAGAATCGCGTTCATCGGCGTGCGAATTTCGTGACTCATATTCGCGACGAATTCGCTCTTGGCGTGATTCGCCGCTTCCGCCGCGACGAGCGCTTCTTCCAGCGCTTCGTTCGAACGCTGGAGCTCGCTCGTTCGCTGCTCGACCTTTTCTTCCAGATCTTCCGAAAGCTGCGCGGCCATGCCGAAGGCCTGCGCGAATTTTTGCGAAAGTGCGATCGATTGCACCAGGGTTAAAACGAGCAGGCCGACCCCGGCCAGCGCCATGCCGTTCATGGTGCCGTTCCAGATCAGAATATCGTTGAGGATGGTGCCGGTAAAAAATACGCCCCCGAAAAAGAAGAACCGCGACGCCGGATCGTGTTTCCAGGATCGCAGAATCAGGAGAAAGGTATACACGATGCCCGAGAATAGTACCGGCAAAAAAGCGTAGAGAGCGACGGAAAACCAGTGCAGCGGCAGCGCGAAGGGCGCCACCAGGAATGGAATGTGAGTCAGGGTGATCCAGCGGATCGCGCTCTGTTTCGTCGGATCGCCGTAAGCCGAGTGGGCGTGCCAGAACATCAGCAGCGAACCGTAATAGAAGGTCGCGAATGTAATGACTATCGCGATGCTGCTTCCCGATTCCAGCCACGCCGCCAGAATTTGCGTGAGCAGCCGTTCCCCCGTGAGCAGAATTCGCAGGCTGAAGACCAGCGAAAAGAGGCCGAGAAAAAGCGGCGAAGGATCTTCCCGGCGTAAAATATAGAGCGATAGCTGATAGAGGCCGATGGCCAGTAGCCCCCCGAATAAAAACAGGTCCAGAGCGACTCCGCGCTCGCGGCGATTTTGTACGGCGGTGCGAACGCCGATCAACGGCGGCGAGTACGTGCCTCCGTAGGCGGCCGCGAAATTCGAAACGTGCATCGTAAAGACCAGCACGTCGCCCGCGCGTTCAAAGTCGGCGGTCATAATCCCGGATAGCGGTCTGGTCTTCGCGCGGCTGCTGCCGGGCGTGCCGGCTTCGCAAATCGGAACGTCGAGCGGACGGTCAGGACCGGCGTGGTTCACGAACAAACGATAGGCATTGCGCTGTTCGGGGCAGTAGATATGCAAACGCCGCGGCGCGTTCTCGTTTAAGAGCACCGTCAGTCGATAGGTGGCGTAGCCGAAGGGGCCGATGTCCTCTCCATGTTGACGCGCCTGGCGCGCGGGCAGCACGCTGTTCCATTTGCCCGGCACGAATTTGAAAGCACGCGTCGGATCGCCTGCCCCCGCATTCGCGTTTTCCGGAAGATCTTCAGCGAGTTCTCCGTCGCGGGTCCGCGGCCCGTTTGCCGAGACGGCCCCGGTGACCGGTTCCAAAAAAACCTTCCATTGAAATTCCCATTCCCCGTGGAGATGCGCCAGGCGTCGGGGCGAGAATTCGAAATCGCGCAGATCCAGTAAGCCTGCCTGCGCGAAGGGCAGAGCGCCGGGGGGACGGAAGCCGTCGGGACCGCCCGGTATCATGCGAGCGGGCGGGCGGCATTGCGCTCCGGCCAGGCTCAAGATGATTGCGGCGAATATCAGCGCCCTCCGCGCTCCGGGATTCACAGCTGCAGGCGCTCCTTTAAGATCGGCAGGTATTTGCGGCCGACTGGCAGCGTCGTTTCGTCCTGGTCGTTCAGGAAAACATGGGGCGTTTTATCCAGATATTTTAAGTGCGAAAAGAAAGCGGTGTTGATCATATAGGTTTTGTGAATGCGCATCAGGCGGGTGCCTTCGAGTTTTTCTTCGAAGGATTTGATCATCCCGGTGACCGCGTACGTCCGCTCCGTAGTATGCAGAACGGTTTTGCGATCCGACGCCTGGATATATACGATCGATTCGTGAGGTACGAAGTAATAGGTGCCGCTTTCGTTTACGGACAGCCCGGCCTGACGCGTATCGGACGCGGAGCCTTCGCTCTCCGGCGTTGCGGTACGTCCGCTTCTTTCGGCGAATATTAAAAAACGATCCAGGGCCTGGTGCAGGCGTTCGCGTTGCACCGGTTTGACGATATAGTCGACGGCGCCCAGTTCGAAGGCCCGGGCGGCGAAGTGATCGTACGAGGTGGCGAAGATCACATAGGGCATGACGCTCAGGGATTCCACGACCTCAATGCCGCTGTGATAGGGTAGAGATATATCGGTGATCAGCAGATCCGGCGTATGTTGCGCCAGGGCCTGGCGGGCTTCGCGACCGTCCCGGGCGACGGCGACTACCTGGAACTCCGGGCGCTCGCTCAAGAGGCGCAGGAGATATTCCCTGGGAATTTCTTCGTCTTCGGTGACGATCAGGCGGTATTCAGCGCGTTCAGAATTCATAAGTGAGGAGTTTAATCGGCCTGGAGTCGTAAACGCACTTCGGTGCCGGAATCTTTCGGATGTAGCTCCTGATCCCGGGATGATACTTCGATCGATCCGCCGTACGCCTGCACGAAACGCCGAACCAGCGGCATACCGAAGCCGGTGCCGGCCTCTTCGTCCGTGCCGGGGCGCGTTGTATTTTTGCCGGGCTCGAACAGATGCTCCAGAATCTCCGGAGGCATGCCAATGCCCTGGTCGACGATCGAGAGAACGATGAGCTTTTCTGCTTCGTGCTTGTGCTCGTGATCGGCGTTTGCGGAGGCACTGCGTGTCGCGGAAACCAGGACCTTAGAATTCGGCGGTGAGAACTTAACGGCGTTCCCGAGCAGGTTGACCAACACCGAGTTCGTGAAGCTGACCGGTTCCACGCGGACCTGTAGATTTTCGTCTAAGTCCAATTCGACTTCGATCTTTTTTTTCAACAGGCGGTCTCTGATTACGATCAGGGCGGTTTCGCAGGTCGATCGCAGGGGCGTCGCTTCAAGATCGAGCGAGTGCACCGACAGGCGCTCTTCGAGATCGTGCATCTTTCGCACCAGGTCGATCACCTTGAGGCCGTTCTCGACGGTCGTGACCGCGGCCCGGGTAAAAAAATCGCGGCGTTCTTCGAAGTATTCGGCGTCGCTCTGCATAATATTCAGAATCGAATCCATCGAACTGAAGGGCGCCCGCAGATCGTGGCAGAGAATATGGATCAGCTCTTTGCGTTCATTGCCGATGCGGCGAATATGATCGCGACTGTGTTTGAGTTCTAAGTGCAGGCGAACCCGCGCGAGTAGTTCCGGCTGCTGGAAGGGCTTGCGAATATAGTCGACGGCGCCGGCTTCGAAACCCTCGACCAGATCTTCGGATTCCACGCGGGCCGTCAGAAAGATGACGGGTATCTCGGCGGTCAGCGGATCCGCTTTGAGCTGACGGCAAACTTCGTAGCCGTCCATGTCCGGCATCATGATGTCGAGCAGGATCAGGTCCGGGAGGGCGAGTCGCGCGGTCTGGAGCGCCTCGGCTCCATTGCGGGCCGCGTAGATTTCGTACGACTCTCCGCGGAGAATTGTGCCGAGCACTTTGAGATTGTTGATCTGATCGTCGACGACCAGCACGCCCTGGCGCACGCTGTCGTCGCCTTCGACTTCGGGAGCGGCGTGATCCGCGGATACTCCGGACATGATGATAGAAGTGGAATCGTCCCGGACGCGGCTGGCAAGCAGAATCCGGACTGCCCTTGCGGAATTCGCGATGGGCGGCCTTATGTTTGGGCGAGGGCCGGAAACTTAAAGGGGCCGAGTGCGGCTGCGGGAAAATTTCCGCGCACAAAAAACGGCGCATCGCTATCGTCGAAGCTTCGGGCGCGGGCCCCGGGATCGACTAGCTCCGGCGTAAAATGGTAGCGGATTTCGCGTGTCTCCGGGGAAGCGATGGCCTGGAACATCGCGCGCAGGCGTCCGTGCTCCAGATCGGAAGCGCCACACACGATGTCGTAGACGTTCAAGGTCGGCCCTTCGTTTTGCGCGACAATCAGGACGGCGTCCGATACCGATTCTTGGTCCGATGCGAATAAATACATATCTTCGCCGAAAGCGTAAACCGCGTAAAAGGGCAGGATGTGTTCGTAGTCCAGCGCGCCGAAGCCGCGAGTGACCGGAGCGCGCGCGGCCAGGATTGACTTAAGCAAAGCCAGGTCCGCCGCATCCTTTAGCTGCAGCCGCCGCGGTTTCATTTTCGCGGAGGCGTCGTCATCGACCTCGGCTCCGGCATCGATCTTAAAGTCGCTATAGAACGCGGCTTCGCGGATCTGGCGAAATCCAAACTTCGGATAGAATTCGCTTACGCTGGCGTTCGCGTATAAAAAACAGAAATCGCAGGCTTCCCTTTCCAACACGTGCTGCATGAGTCGGGCCGCGTATCCCCTCCCGCGATACTCCGGCAGGGTGCCGACCGTCGCGAACTGGATCGCAGGCAGCGGCGTATCCTGGATTAATACCCGCATGCGAGATACGGATACATTCGCCACGATCCGCGCCTTTCGCCCCGCTTGTTCGACCAGGGAATACGGTATATAGCGTTCGTTCCAGAATCCCAGGCGATCCCACTCGACGAAGGACGCGCCGTAGAGCGCCTGCGGAGTGAAATCGAAAAAGGCCTGTTTCAGTTCGTGATCCTCTCGATAGTTCGATACGATTTGCAGAGCGCCCATGCCCGCGATATCGCACAGCGGATCCGGACGGGCAAGTCTTTTTGGACGGAGCCCCTTTCCCGATTGCCGCCTCCCGGCCCGGACCTTAGTTTGAATATATGCACGAGGAACTTAAGAGCTATTTGCGTGATCAGCCGGTGCTGGCTCTGGTCGGAGCGAGTCGCCGCCCGGAAAAGTACGGCAACATCATCCTGCGCAATATGCTTTCCAAAGGCTTCACGGTGATCCCGATCAATTCCGCCGAAAGCGAAATCGAAGGCCAGCAGAGCTATCCGAATTTGAAGGCGGCGCAGTCCGCGCGCGAGATCGGTCTGGTCGTGTACGTGGTGCCGCCGCCGCGAACGCTCAACAGCCTCAAAGAGGCGCAAGAGCTGGGCTTAAAAAAAGTCTGGGTGCAGCCCGGAGCGGGCGACGAACGCACGCTTGCTTATCTGAAGGAAAACGACTTCGAGTTTTTACAGGATGCCTGCGTGATGGTCGAGACCTGAGGGGCGTCAGCCGAGTTCCTCCAGTCGCCGGCGAATGAAGCCGCACTCGCTCTCGTTGTTGCACAGGTCGAGCGCCCGCCGATAAGCCGTCGCGGCGCTTGCCCTGGCATGATCATCATCGCTATCGTTGTTGCTCTGGCTGTCGTTGCCATTCTTTATGATCTGCCTGGCCAGCAGCTCGGCCCGCGCCAGATGATACCAGTGGTATTCGGCCAGCTCGGCCGCGAGATCTTTCGCATCCAGCATGGCGAGACCGGCCGCCGGGCCCCTGTCCATTGCGACAGCCACGGCAAGATTGAGACGGATCACGGGCGTCGGCGAGATTCGATACAGGGCCTCATAATACAGAACGATGCGCGACCAGTTGGTCTCGGAATAGGTCGCCGCCGTCGCATGGCTCGCCGCGATCCGGGCCTGCAATTGGTAAGGCCCGCTGGAGGCGATGTCATCCGGCGTCCCGGCTCGTGCATTCGGGCCGTGTTCCGGCGAATCGCGCCGCGCGGCGGCGGCCTCGGCTTGCGCGGCGCGCAGAGAATGACGCAGCGCGATGCGTCCGCGATCGATGCGGTCTCGATCCCAGAGTTCGCGGTCCTGGTGCTCCAGGGTGACCGGCCGGCCGGCCTCGTCCAGCCTGGCGGCGATCCGCGAAGATTGAAAATAAAACAGCGCGAGCTGCGCGGAAACTTCGGAGCGGTCGGGCATCAGCGAGGCCAGCATCCTGGCCAGGCCGATCGCTTCGTCGCAGAGCTCCCGACGCATGAGCTCCGCGCCGCCGTGAGCGCTGTAGCCTTCGTTAAAGATTAAATAAAGCACAGTTAAGACTGACGACAGGCGCTCCGGGATTTCCGTCAGCGCGGGCACGCGAAAGGGCACACCCGCGTCGCGGATCTTGCGTTTGGCGCGCACAAGTCTTTGCGCGATCGTCGCTTCGCTTTTGAGAAAGGCCGCCGCGATCTCGGTCGTCGTCAGTCCGGCCAGGGTGTGCAGGGTCAGGGCGACGCGGCTTTCCGGATTGATCACGGGGTGGCAGCAGGTGAAAATCAGTCGCAGGCGTTCGTCGGGAATTTCTTCGGACAGAGACGCGGTCGCGAAATCGTCCTCTTGCACGGCCTCGCTAAACAGCGTCTGACCGCTCTGCAGGCTGCGATACTTTTTATCGCGGAGCTGCTCGCGCCGCAGGATGTCGATCGCTTTGTGACGGGCCACTGCGAAGATCCAGCCCGGTACATTTTCCGGCACGCCGTCGTCGTTCCACTTATCGATCGCGACGAGAAAGGCTTCTTGGATGGCTTCCTGCGCCAGGTCCATATCGCCGAAGCGCCGGATCAGCAGGGCGCAGACCTGGCCGTAAGACTCCCGGAAGAAGGTCTGGAGTGTTTCGCGCGCAATCACTTTTTGAATCGCTCTGGCCGGTGGATTTTGTTTGCTATTCAGCCGAATTCGTGCTACTGTCTCCGGCTTCCGCCCCCGGCGGCCGGCAGCAGAGATAAGCACATAAACGGCCAATCCCGCCACCGAATCCACCCACAGGGGGCGGGCAGGTGTGTCCTGCCTTTACTGGTCCATGTCGAATTCCATGATCGGGCGGATTTCGACCGTGCCGCCGCGGGGAATATTCGGGACCTGCTTCGCCCACTCCACAGCCTCGTCCAGATCTTTCGCCTCGATCATATAGAAGCCGCCCAGAGCTTCTTTGGTTTCGGCGAAGGGGCCGTCCAGACTGATCGGAGTGTCGCCCTTCAGGCGTATGCTCGTCGCCGTCTGGGTCGGTTGGAGGGCTTCGCCGCCCAGCATCTTACCGGCGGCCTGTAGTTTTTCGGTGAAGGCGAACCATTTGGGCATGTCCTCTTCGTCGTGCTTGCCGGTTTCGATCTCGTCGCCGTATAGTAATAGCATGTAGCGCATATTGCGTCTCCTGTTGGTTTGAGTTGCAGATATACCGAACGGGAGACGCGCAAATCGACATCGTCTGCAAATTTTTTGCCGGAATCGCCCAAAAAAAATCGCCAGCGCCCGGAGAATCGGACGCTGGCGGTTCTGTGAGCAATCGCTATGGATTCTCAGGCCGCTGGCTTCAGATCTGCATGCGCTCGCGGATCGCCTCGTTTTTATTTTGCACGATCGATTGGTGCTCGCCGTTCAGCCAGCGCCGCTCGATTTGCCAGTAGTCCGGGGCCCGTTTCTGGCGCACCACGCTGTTGGCGGCGAAGGTCAGCAGGATCGCCTGCATCTTTTGCGTGCGAATCTGATCTACCGGCACGGCCCCGTAATCGACGACCGTGTCGAGCTCGCGGCCCGCGGCATTGCGTGCGAAGGGCTCGTAGTAAGCGCTATCGCTTGCATCGTACTGGCGGCGAGTGCGGCCGTCATGTTTATCAATGACCGTGATCGCGGCCTGCGGACGGTAGACGACTGCGAACAGGATGTGTCCGTCGCTTTTCGCGGTGTCGATGCTCGTCAGGAGATAGCGATCCGCGTTCGGCACGCCTTTGCGCTTGAGAATCTTCTGGAAGTACCCGGTCGCGTTTCGCATGCGTGAGAAGCTCTGGCCGGTATCGCCGTCGGCATCCACCTGCGCGAAGTTCTTACCGTAGGCCGAAGCATAGGTGTCGCTCAGGGTGACCTTCGCCTGGGATTCGTTGAGCTGCTTGTTGATCTGGTGCAGACCCGTCGCCGCGAAGTACGGCAGCGAGGAAACGCCTTCCAGAGCCCCCGCCGCGATCTGGATCGGGGAGAGCACGATATGGACCAGGCCCTTGCCGGCCGTCCGCAGTCCGGACTGGACGTTGGGACCGTCTTTGCGCTGCGGTCCGCCGCAGGCGATGAGCGCGCTCGCTGTCAGCGTGAC
Organism: bacterium; assembly: GCA_024742665.1. Taxonomy (GTDB): domain Bacteria; phylum Spirochaetota; class Leptospiria; order Leptospirales; family Leptonemataceae; genus JANSYA01. The sequence goes on along the minus strand of JANSYA010000011.1, from coordinate 24,647 downwards.
GGCCAGCAGCGACGCCGGGCCGGCTTTGTATACGCGTTGTGATTTGATGTTCTGGTTCATGATCCACCTCCGTGGTTTGTGTTGGGGATCCCCATTGCAAAGGGCGTGCCGTTTGGGAAATTTCCTGGAGAAAATTTAGTTCCGCGATGGGCCGGGCGAATTCCGCCTTAAATAGAGGGTTTCAGCGGATATCCTGCGCATTTCGTTGAAATTTTTTTCGCACGGGCGCCGTCGGACCGGCGATTCGGAAGGGGTGTCAAAAATCCTGACAGTAGAATCCGGGCGATCGTCAGATCTGTTGACACCCCGCCGGGGCCCGGGAGGCTGTGGAATGTCCGGCTGTGACCTGAGCCGTGCCGCCGTGGTCCTCGGGATTGCCGCGGTATTCTGTCTTCCGAACGTTCTGGATGCGCGGTCCCCGCAATGCGTCGACGCCTCGCAGTTGGGTTCCGCTGCGACGATCTATTCCTATCTGCGATATTTCGAAGAGCCTGTTGGTAGCTCTGTAAGCTCGCGGCCGCCGTCTCGCGGCCCGCTGGAAAACGAAGCGGCGCTGGCGATCATCGCCGGCATCCCGGCGATCGAGCTGCTGGAGCTGCCCCATGAATCGGCCAGCTTCGGTTTTCGGGAAAAGGCGCACTGGTTCGTTCTGTGTGTGAAGGGCGATGATCAGGCGGCCGCATTCAGCGGCGATGGCGACGGCCGGGATCTCGTGCTGGCTTTGCACAATACTTTTCTGGAGTACGTCGACGTCTACACCCGGCGAGGGGACGAGCCGGCGCGTTTCGCCGCGCGATTGGGGCTGCAGAGTGGAACGGCCCAGACCTGGCCGATCTTTCATTTCAAAGCGGAGCCGCAAACCGAGCACTGGCTGTACCTGCGGGTCGACAGTCGCTCCCCGCTTCGTTTTTCCGCGTCCCTGGATCCGGTGCTGGATTTTTATCGCGACCAGAGCTTTCTGAATTATCTGATCGGCGGTATCATCCTTTCGATTCTATCTCTCGCCGTATACAATCTGATCCTGTACTTTCAGCTGGGTGACGCGAACTATCTATTGTACTTTCTGTTTCTGGTCGTATTGACCGGCTATCGGCTGCTCTTTCATGGTTTGCCGGTGCCGTTTTTTCCGGATGTGTTCCGTGAAAACTATCTGCTGATCACTTTGATTTTCGCCGAGCTGAGCACGTTTTTTATTCTGCGCTGGATGCTGGTGTTCTTAAACGTGCGGGCGTACAGTCGGCGCGTGCATCGTCTCGGCAGCCTGTTGGCCTGGACCTGTCTGCTCACGATCGCCTTCGCATTTATCGATCCATTCACGACCAATCGCGTTATCGCCATCAAAGCTCTGATTGTAATTTTACTCAGCGCTCCGGTTCCGATTTACGTGTGGCGACGGGGGTACCGTCCCGCGCTGTGGTTCATCATCGCCTTCGCCATGGCCCCGGTCAATATCGGCGCCCTGGTGCTGGCGAGCTTTGGGTATCTGCCTTTCGATCTTTTCATTCGCCTGAGCGTGGATATTACCAGTCTGGCCCAGGTCTTGCTTTTGTCGCTGGCTCTCGCGGATCGCATTCGCCTGTCGGATCAAACGCATCGCGATGAGCTGGCTTCGCGCGTTCAGGAACGCACGCGCGAACTCCAGGCGGAAGTCGAGCTGCGCGGCGTCGCCCAGGAGCGGGCCGAAACGGCGACTCGCGCCCGCGAAGATTTCCTGGCGAATATGTCCCACGAGATTCGCACGCCGATGAATGCGATTCTCGGCATGGCCGACTTATTAGAAGAAACCACCCTCGACGAAACGCAAACCGAATACATTCATACCTTCCAGCGCGCCGGCCGCAATTTGCAGCGCCTGCTAAACGACGTGCTCGATATATCGCGCGTGGATTCCGGCGCACTCCCGATTCAAAACGAGAACTTCGATCTGCATGCTCTGCTCGACGACCTGGAGCGGATTCACAGCGCCGCTTCGCGGGAGGCGGCGAGCGGCGAGTACGGCAGAAGATCCGGAGATCCGATCAAACGCAGCGCGGTCGACCTGGTCTTTGAGCGCGACGCGCAGACTCCCCGCTGGATTCGCGGAGACGCCGGTCGCCTTTCGCAGATTTTGATGAATCTACTTTCGAACGCTTTGAAATTTACGACGAGCGGATCGGTGCGAGTGGCGACCCGGGTGGTTGCAGAGTCCGAGCGGCCCGAAGCGAAAACGGAAACTCTGATGATCAGCGTCCGGGATACCGGAGTCGGGATGAGTCCGACGGAGCTTGCGCGCATTTTCGAGCGTTTCTTTCAGTCCGACGTGACCTATGCGCGCCGGGCGGGCGGCAGCGGACTGGGGCTGGCTATATCGCATCGGCTGGCCGAGCTGATGGGCGGCGAACTAACGGCGACGAGCACGGAGGGAGAGGGCAGTGAATTTCGCCTGGCGCTGCCCTGCGTGCGGGTGGCGCCGCCGATGGACGATGCGAATGCCGATGCCGCTTCGCAGGCGGCTTCCGCTCCGGACTCTGACCCTGGCTCTGGCCGCGAGTCTGATGGACGAGGATCGGGAAACGCCGCAGCCCCGGTGAGGCCGCAGAACCTGGCGCAAAACTCGCCAGAAGAAACGATCGGCGCGCGCATTCTGGGCGTCGACGATTCCGAAGACAATCGGGAACTGCTGCGCCACTATTTTCGTAAAGGCCCGCATCGAATCGATCTGGCGGACGGCGGTCCGGCGGCGATCGAATGCTTCGAGCGTGATCGCTACGATCTGGTGCTGATGGATATTCAAATGCCGGGCATGGACGGCTTCGAAACGACGCGGGCTCTGCGGGGTATGATCGCCGCGGACCCTGAACGGCATACGTCTTCGCGCGGCCGGACCACATTGATCGTGGCTCTGACCGCTTACGCCACCGAACGGGAAGTGGGCGCCATTCGCGACTTCGGCTTCGACGGCTATTTGCAAAAGCCGATTTCGCGCAAAGATTTACTCGCGGCGATCGAGGAACTGCTGCTGAAAGCCTGAGCGCGTATTGACTGCTGCTTCAGGCGACGGAGAGTTCACGCGGCGTCGCCGATGAGAGGAAGACTATGGACGGATACCTGGTAATCAAAGGTCCGGAAGCGAAGCTCCGGGAATTTATTTTGAATTTTCGGGCGCAACCGCCTGCGGGTTGGCTGCCCCAGGAATTTGATCAAAGATTGGCCGCCTCTCTGTTGAGCGCGGACAACTTCGTGAGCTTCGATAGCCCGAAGATCGCCGGCCATTCGTATTCGCTGAGTTTGATTATTACACAGGGCTGCCTGCAAATTCATACCATGCATCGCAATCGCGAGAGCCCTTTCGAGCCCGAAGAAATTTACGTTCGCGATCAGCTGCGGGTGATTCATCGTTTCTATACGGACTGTGCGAAGGCCGCGCTCGCCGCGGACCCCGAGCTGGAAATCGCAAAGCTGAATCTGGACATGGATCCGGCGGACCCGGACCTGGAGCACGTCGACTTCGAACACGTCGATTTTGCGAACGTGAAACTGGAAGACCTGGACTGGGTTGACGAAGACGAAGATGAGTACGGCGGCGAAGCGGCCGGTGGCGATGTCGACGGCGACAAAGATAGCGATGAGGTATAGCGGATTCGCCGGCGTCCGGGCCGACGCCGGCATGCATTGCAAAACGACATACCGCTTCTCCGAAGAGCCGTAGCCAGATCAGTCCATCGCGGACTGCGGGCCGCCCTTAATTTTCCTGCGGCACCGAGACGATTAACAAATACGCGAACATCGAAAAGGCCGACAGAATTAAAATCACGCCGGCTGTTTCAGGATGCTGCGCGGGATTCGTCAGGGCCTCGAAGGTCATGCGTATGATCCGTTCCGCGTGCCAGGGCAGGTCCCAGCTGTTGAATCGCAAGAATCTTCCAATGTAGACGCCCACGCCGCCGAGTAGAATCGATACGCTGGCGAAGATCCAGCCGATGATCGCGCCGAAGCGTTCGCGCAGGATCGAATGATTGATGCGCAGAGAAATGAGCCCGAGCCACAGCCCGTTAAAGGCGAAGCTGAACAATAATAAAGCGTCGAACCAGAGTGGAACGCCCGGGCGGGCTTTCAGATGCAATAAGTCCGTGATGATATAAGGAGCGTTGGGAAAGAACGCGAGCCACACGCATAATATCGGCCAGAATAAAAATGCCAGGCGGTCGGAGCGATGCAGCAGCGCGGCCAGCATCGCGAGCGCCAGGGGGATCAGCGCCAGAAATAAATTCCAGGCGAGAAAGACAAAGCTCGCGTTGCCGCTCCAGTCGATGCGAAGAGCCAGGAGACCCAGGCTGCCCCACACGGCCGCCGCCAAAAAGGCGATGTGCTTGAAATTTTCGCGTAAAATATTCATACTCTCCGGGTGCATCGCGCTCGCCGGGTTTCGAAGCAAAATATTGCGGCCGGGTTGCAAGCGCGCACGACCCGGGTGCTTGCGAAACCGTCGCGAAGGCGCGGCGGATGCGCCTTGCATTCTGGAAGTCTTACCCGCCTGAGTTGCCGGGGCGTCGACGAGCGCCGAAAATTGCTTGCGGAAGGCTTCGCAACAAGCCGATTTCTATAGTTGTATGGGTGTAGTTAGTGTCGCTCCGGGCGTGAGCGTTTGGAATTCGGGAGAGACGGAGAGTCGCAATATCCTCTTCGGCTGTCCGCCGGAGGTGATCAAGCATTTGATGCTGAAGGGCCTGCCGAGCCCCGACGTGATCGTGCTGCCGGATACGCCGTATCGCTTCGACGTGCTCCAGAACTGCACCGAGTTCCCGCTGTATTCGTATTTATTCGTCGAAGGCAATTTCTTCAAGTTCGGTAAGAAGCTGACGATCGTCGGCACGCCCCGACACTTGAAGGCGAACCGCAAGCTCCTGCGTCTGACCCTGCTCGGCCCGACTCGCAAAGAGTACGCGGAGCTGGGCGATTCGCACTGGTTCGACGAGCTGTATCGCGAGTCGCGGGCGCTGTCAGTTAAGAATACCGACGGCCAGGAATATACGATCGACGACTTCGTCGAATTCGTTCCGTTCAAAGAAGGCGTGGCGGCGCTGCCGGACGGCGTGCGCATCGAACACACGGGCAAAGATCGCTACCGGGTGAGCGGCGAAAAGATCGACATCGCCTTCGACGAACCACAGCCGCCGCCGTACGATCTGCGCCACGATTTCGTAACGACCATGCCCATGCACCTGGGCGTGACCGTGCTGGGCGGCGCTTCGGGATTCATCGCCGACAAGCCGTGTTCGTCGCTTTTATTACACTATAATTCCGAGCACATGCTGATCGACTGCCCGCCGTACTTAGAGCAGGCCCTGAACGCGCGCGGCGTTTCCAGCACGGAGATTCGTTCGATCTATTTGACGCATATCCACGACGACCACTGCAATATCTATCCGCTGCTGCGCCTTTCGAATAAAGTCCAGCTGCTCGCCACGAAAGAAATCTTCTGGATGGCGATGATGAAGCTGTCGTTGCAGACGCTGATGCCCATCGAATATTTGAGCGAGATGTTCGAATTCGTCGAAGTCAAGCCGTACGAAACGACCGAATTCTACGGACTTTCGATCGAACCGCACTATACCGTGCATTCGATTCCGACGATCGGCGCGACCTTTCGCATGAAAGACGGCATGATGTCCCGCAGCGTGGTGTTCATCGGCGATAATAAATCCTTCGCGGATATCGAAGGCATGGTCGAGAAGGGCGTCGTGCGGCGCGAAAAATTCGACGCCCTGCGCAAATTGTACACCGAGCGCCACGACATCCTCTTCGCCGACGGCGGGCAGGGCATTTTGCACGGCGATCCGCGCGACGCGGTTGGTTCCCAGTCGGATCGAATCGTCTTTATGCACCTGGAACACTTACCTCCCGAATTCGACGCGACCTTTTCGCACGCTATCGCGGGGAAGCGCTATGCGATCATTCAGGGCAGCCACGATTCGTACTTAATTCGCACGATGCATATTCTGGGGGACGCCTTTCGGAATATCTCCCACGGCTGGGGCACGGCCCTGATGAACAGTTTCCAGATTCAAACTTTTAACGCCGGCGACGTGATCTTCAAGCAGGGCGAAACATCGAAGGGTTTGATTTATATTATTCTCGGCGGGTCGTGCAGCGTGATGGTGCACGACGGCAAGACCCTGAGCAATAAGGCCCGCAAAGAAGCCGGCGATTTCGTCGGCGAAATGGCCGTGCTCGATGAAAATAAAGAACGCTCGGCTTCGATCGTCGCGGAAACTCCGGTCGCTCTGTGCGCCATCGACGAGAAACTGTTTTATGAATTTTTAGTGTCCGAAGATCGCGTCGAAGAGATGCGCCATCTGTGGCAGGTGCGCTCCGAGATTGAACGCTTCTGGCCTTTCGCGGATTTCGCCGACAACGTCAATGATCGCATTGCGAAGAACTGTGTGCGCCTGCGCGTGGCCGAAGGCGAAACCCTGGTCGAGCAGGGCAAAAAGGACGCGGACTTTTATATTATTCTCTCGGGCGAATTCGCCGTGACGCGTAACGGCATCGAAGTCAAAGTATTGCGCGGCGGCGATATGTTCGGCGAGTACGGCTCCCTGGCCGATACCGTGCGCAACGCGACGGTGAAATCGCTCGAAGACAGCATCGTAATCAAAATCGCGCGGGGCGAAATTCGTAAGATCGTCGAGTCGGCGCCGATCTTTCACTTCAGCATGCGCGAAATCATGATTCGCCGCGCTCGCGAGCTGAAGAGCCTCGAAAAGAGCGGCGCCGCCGGCGCGTGAAGCGGGGCGGTATTCGTACAGGATCGGCCGCGCCCTGCGGCTCCTGTTGACATCATCGCCGGCCCGCGCTCTCCTGACCGCGCATGAGCTGGGCCATCGCATCGGAAATCGGGCGCATCGTCGCCGTTTCGCATCTGCTGCTGGTTACCATGCTCTTTACCCTGCGCATGCGCGGCTGGGAGCGCATCAGCGTGCTCTTTATGGGACTGGGCGGAGCCGCCTTCGTTTTGTTTCCCCTGCTGTCTGATCTCCCGGATCTCGCCGGGGAGAGCGCGCCCCCGTACATATTGCTGCCCGTGGCCGTTTTACAGATCGGCCTGACCTACTGGCTCTGGTTTTTCGCTCTGATTCAGGGCGATCCAGACTTTCGACCGAACTGGCGGCACTGGCTGCTGCTGGCCGGTAAAATCGCGATTACACTCGCCTGGGCCGCTCCGCGTCGGCCGATCTATTTGCCTATCAGTCCCGAAGAAGAGTTTATCTGGCGCGCTCTGATTCCCGCGCTGATTTCGCTGGGCTTTACGATCGCCGCGGTCGTTGTCTCGGGGCATCGCCTGGCGGATGAGCTGGCCGAAGAGCGCCGGGCCCTGCGCCGGCTGGTAATCATCTGGGGCGCCGGGGCGATCGGTGTCGGCGCCGCCAGTATCTTACTCTTGCGCGGTCCGGTGCTCGCTCAGCTGGGCAGCTGGCTGACGGTCGCACTGGCGCTCAGCGCTGCGATCAGTCTCCACGTGTGGATGGCCCGGAACGGCGCGCCGTCGCCAATCCAGGCTGCGTCCGCGGGCGACAGTCCGGAGCGCGCCGAACTCGCAGCTCCCGGCTTACAACGCCTGGCCGGTCGGATCGAAGAGCTGTTTCAAAACGAAGATTACTACGCAACCGAAGGTTTGACTGTTACGCAACTGGCGTCGCGCTTAGAAGAGCGCGATTATAAAGTGCGCCGTGCGATCAACGGGGTGCTGGGCTATCGCAACTTCAACGCATTCCTGAATCAGTACCGGGTTGCAGAGGCGCAGCGACGCCTGCTGGCGGAACCGGAACTGCCGGTGCTGCGTCTGGCCATGGATCTGGGCTATCGCTCGCTGGCGGGATTCAACAAAGCCTTCAAAGACGAGACTCGCCGGACGCCCACCGAGTTCCGCCGGCAAGCGGCCGATCTTTCGCATCCTTTGCATCCTTTGCATCCTTTGCATCCTGCACGGAGCCCCGGCGCACAAAATCCTGACTGATTCGGGAATCTGTCAGTCTTTTCCGGGATCTGGAGGCGGGGCCCCCGCCGCTATGTTAGCTTTAGCGTCACATCGAAACTGATGGGGCGCCTATGAACTCTCGGACTCACTCAAGCAAAGATCGACGCATTCACCGGCTGGCCGCTCTGGGACAGCTGGGCCTGGTCGGTCTGATCGGATTCGGCGCGCAGGCCTGTCTGCCCGGATTGCCCGACGTCTGCACGTTTGAGTGCACGGCGGCGATTCGCGGTCAGGCCAACCTGAGCACAGGGCCGGGTACGATCACCGTTAGCGCGGCCGGCAGTCTGAGCACCACCGAAGCGGGCGGCACCGCGGTATTTACGGTTGCTCTCAGTCGTCAGCCGACTGCCGGCGTGAGTCTGAGCCTGGCTTCCGACGATATAAGCGAGGGCGTGCCAGCGCCGGCGACGCTTGCTTTTAGCGCCGCCGATTGGAATACTCCGCGCACGGTCACCGTCACCGGGGTCGATGACGGCCTGCTTGATGGCTCTCAGAACTATTCGATTTTGATTGCGGCGGCGGAATCCACCGACGCGGGTTATGCCGGCGTCGATCCGGATGACGTGCCGTTGACGAACCTGGACGACGATACGCCGGGCGTGCTTTTGACTCAGACCGGTGGTGCGACCGCCGCCATCGAAGGCGGCGCGACCGATTCGTATTCGATGGAACTGACGTCGCAGCCGACTGCGAATGTTACGGTGACGATCACGCCGGACGCTCAGGTGACGGCGAACGCCTCGGCCATTCCGATAAACGAAATATTTACGACCGGGGCCTGCCCGGGGCCGGGTGACTGGTGCGTGGCGCGCACGATTTCAATCGCGGCAGTCGATGACGCCTTCGCGGAAGGCGCCCATAGCGGGCTGGTGACGCACGCGGCAGTGAGCGCCGATCCGAATTACAACGCGATCGCGATTCCCAACGTTTCGGTCGCGCTGACCGACGACGACGTGGCCGGCGTGACTCTGGTCGAAAGCGGCGGGAGCAGCGCCGCTACGGAAGGCGGAGCGAACGATTCCTATTCGCTTGTGCTCGAATCTCAGCCGGTCGCCGACGTGACGGTTACGCTTACGCCCGACGCCCAGGTGAGGGCGAATTCATCCGTCGCGCCGATCAATCTGAGCTTTACGGCGGGCGCCTGCCCTGGACCGGGCAATTGGTGCACGAGCCAGACCGTGACTGTCGCAGCGGCCGACGACGCTTTCGCCGAGGGGCCCCACTCCGGGGTGATTACACACTCGGTCGCCAGCGCCGATGGGGACTATAACGGCATTGCTCTTGCGAATGTGAATACCGCGATTAGCGACGACGACGTCGCTTCGATTGTCGTGAGCGAGAGCGGCGGGTCGACCGGCGCGGTCGAAGGCGCCGCTTCGTCGGACGCCTATACCGTCGTCCTCACCGCGCAGCCGACTGCGAATGTTACGCTTACGATCACGCCGGACGCCCAGGTCAGCGCGAACGCCTCGACAGTCCCGATCAATTTGAATTTTACGAGCGGGGCCTGTCCCGGACCCGGAGACTGGTGCGTCCCTCAGACCGTGAACGTGGCGGCGCGCGACGACGCGATCGCCGAGGGCGCCCATACGGGGGCCTTTACGCACAGCGCGGCCAGCGCCGACGCGGATTATAACGGGATCGCGGTTGGCACGCTTACTGCGAATATTACCGACGACGATGTCGCCTCGGTCAGCATCACCGAAAGCGGCGGTGCGACCAGCGCGAGCGAAGCTGGAGCGACGGATAGCTATAGCATCGTTTTGACTTCGCAGCCTCTGGCGGACGTGACGATCAGCATAACTCCCGACGCGCAGATGCGGGCGAACGGCTCGGCGACGGCGATCAATTTGAGTTTCACCGCGGGGGCCTGTCCCGGGCCGGGGACCTGGTGTACCGGGCAGACGGTGACGGGCAGCGCGAACGACGACGGCTCCGTAGAAGGCACGCACGCCGGTTCATTTGCGCACGCCGCTACCAGCGCGGACCCGGCGTATAACGGGGTCGGAATCGCGGGGGTGACAGCGTCGATTGTCGACAACGATCGCTTTACGTTTCACACGGCGGCGGTGCATGACGGCGATTTCGACAACGACGCGACGCTCGGCGGAAACGGCGACGGATCGGGAGTCGCCGAAGCGGATCAGTTCTGCATGATCGACGCGAACCGACCTTCGGCTGACACATATAAAGCGCTGCTTGTGAAATCCCCCCTGGGCGGTGGACCGCAGCGGCGCGCTTCGCAGAACCCGAACGCGGGCGACGGCCAGATCGACTGGGTGCTCGCCCCGAATATCAATTATTATCGGGCCGACGGCAGCACTCTCGTTTTCAGCACTAATGCGAACGGCCTCTTCGTCTTCGGCGCCGCCGCGAACTCCTTCGCCGCCACTCCGGGGGACTACTGGACCGGTCTTGCTCCGGACTGGCGCGTGACTCCGCCCCTGCAGTCCTGCGGCGGCTGGAGCGCGAACGGAGGCGTGAACGGTCGCACGGGACAGGGCACCGCCGTGAATGCGGACGCCATCAGTCAGGCGTCCACCGGCTGCGGCGCTACGGCGCACTTAATCTGTATTCAGCAATAGTTAGAGAAACGAATAGATCTGGAGAAACTTATGGAATTTATAGCAGAACTACCTGTCGCGGCGCGCCTGGGCCTGCCGATGATCTTATTCACTCTGGTCGCCTGGGAAGCGATTTGGTCCCGGCGCTCCGGGCGGCATGTTTATGAATGGCGCGAGAGCCTGGCGAATGCCGGCGTCTTTGTCGGAATGCAGGTGTCGAAGGCGATCTTCTTCGGCTGGCAACTTCTGGTGCTGAGTTTCGCCGGGAGTTTCGGCCTGGCGGAATGGTCCGGGGGAGTCGCGGCCTTTCTGGCGACCTTTCTGATCACCGACTTTCTCTATTACTGGCAGCATCGCATTATGCACGAAAGCAAAGTCTTCTGGGCCTTTCATCTCGTGCACCACTCGGCGCAAAAGCTGAACCTGAGCACCTCCTTTCGGCTGAACTGGCTGAGCCCGCTGATTGTCGGATTCTTTTTTATTCCAGCGGTTTTGCTGGGCGCGCCGCCCGTTTATGTCATCGCGTCATTGGGAATCAATTTACTGTATCAGTTTTTCCTGCATACGACGGCGATCGGCAAACTCGGCCGCCTGGAAGGCATGATCAATACTCCTTCGGCCCATCGCGTGCATCACGCTTCGAATCCGGAGTATCTCGATCGCAACTACGGCGGCGTGCTCATGATCTGGGATCGAATCTTCGGGACCTATGCCGCGGAAGGCGCGCCGGCGCGCTACGGCGTGACGACCGGTCCTGTGGGATACAATCCTTTCGTGCTGGTCTTTCACGGCTTCGTCGATCTGTTTCGGGGCCGACTGGAGTCGCGCGGATGAGGGGCGGGGCGATGTGGTCGCTTTCGAATTCGATTTTCAATGCCATGTGGGGGCGCGGTCGGGCGCTGCTCGTCATGATTGGAATGCTTGCGATCTCCAGCGCGACGCTGGCGGTCGAGCCTCCCGATCCCGAAGCCGGCAAGCAGGCCTGTAAGTCGGACGTGCTGAGCCACTGTCGCATTTATGTATTCACCCGGGATCGGGGGAAGATTCAAGCCTGCTTAAAAGAACATCGCCAGGAGTTAAAGCCGGCCTGCAGGGACTATATGACGCAGGCCGAGGCCTTTCAGGCGATCATGCGCAAGCACTGCGGCGCGGACATCGATCGATTCTGCGCGCAGGCCCGCGGAAATCGGGAAGCGATGCGCAGCTGTATGCGTAAACATAAAGATCGCTTCAGCCGGAGCTGTCAGGATTTTTTGAAAGCGGCGTTTCAGAAAAAATCGGAAAGAGATTCGGAATAAAATTCTAGAGGAGCAAGATTATGAAACGAAAGATCGGCATTATATTAAACGGCGGTCCGGCCATTTTATTGCGTCTGGCGAACGAAGACTCATACCAGGGGCCGCTGCCGGCGTCCCGTGGGTTCTGAAAGCGCGCGAAACAGATTTAGAAAATGAAAAGGAGAACCACATGAAACTTAAAACGCGAACCTGGATCAGCCTGGCGCCCCTGCTTGCCTGGGCCTGTTTTTATTTCTGGTATACGAGCTTCGCCGGCCCGCTCACGGAAACTGAGATCGACGAATTTCGCACGACGCTGCGCGAAGCCGGTGCGGATGCGGAAACCCTCGCGCGCTGGGAACGCTTCATGCGGGCGGACGACGGGCGCGAATTCATTATGGTCAACTTAAATCAAGATCGCGAAAGCCCGGCTCGCATCGCCGGCGCGCGGGATGACAAAAATTCGCGTGAAGCTCTGAATCGCTACGCTGCGTTTATGTTGCCGAATCTGGCCGGCCACGGAAGCTTTCCGATCTTTTCGGGAGAGGCTGCGCCGAAATTTCGGGAGGCGATGGAAGTGATGGGGGCGGAAGCGGAGCTGCGAAAATGGGATCGAGCGGCCCTGGTTCGCTATCGCAGCCGGCGGGATCTGGTGGCGGTCGTGACGGCCTTGATCGCCGACGGCAGTTACGGTTACAAAGTGGCGGCTCTGGGTAAATCCGTCGCGATGCCGGTGCAGCCGCGTTTGAATGCGGGCGATCTCAGAATATTCTTCGCCCTCCTGGCGGGCATCCTCTCGCTCTTGATTCTTTCAATAAAACCTGGAAACTGAATCATGCAAACGAACGAACTGCCGAAAAACGAACTTCGCGTGACCATTGCGCGAGTGACGCTGGCGATCCCGGGGATCGTTGATATTCTGCTGGGCTTCGGTTGCGGTCTTTGTGTCTTTTGTAATGGGGCATTTGCGAGAGCGATTCGCAGAGCCGAGAGCAATGAAGGCGACCGGAAATAGTCAGGTGAATATGAAAAACGCCGGGACATACTTTTTTCTTGTGCTTTGCATCGCCTCTATGGATCTATCGATCTTACGAAAGCTGAGGCAAGCGGCATATGTGGAAGAAAATCAAAAAGCTATTCGGCGGGAGCGGTGGTGAATCCGACGGAGATTCCGAGAACCCGTATATCAGCGGCCGCTTCGGCCTTGTCTGGGATTTGCCCGCGTCCTGGGAGCTGGAAAATATCGTGGAGGGCGGCTGCACTCTGAGGCCGCCGGAAGGCGGAATCGCTGTCATCGAATACCAGCCCTGGCGACTCGACCTATCGCCGGATCTACAGGATGCCTTTCGCCATGATCTGCGTCTGGCCGCGCGGCGTCACTATGGCGGTCTGGTCGAGTGCGATATACTCGATACGCGGGCGGTCGTCGGCATCGAAAAATTCGCGACAGCCGATTCCGAAACCGGCATGACCTACAGCGCCAATATTCTCGTGCCGGCCGTACAAAACGGAACTCTATACATTCGACTCATGGCGGCGGAGGGGGGCATGACCGGCATTCGGGAGTCTCTGGTCTCCGCGCTGGAAGACCAGAAAGACAAAGTCGGCGGCGAAAAAGATGCCCCTGACGCCGGCGGTTTGGATACGGACGCTCTGAATACCTGGTTTCAGGATCCATACGACCCGTCGATCTGCGGCGCGCCATCGATCTTTACGGAAGACGGCCCGGTAGACGATCTCAATCTTAAAGATTTTACAGCATTCTTCGAAGGCGAAGATCGCACCGGCCCCCTGAATCCACGCATGGTCCTGCGTGCGCGCTCCGACGATCCCGCGTACGACAACTACCATCCCGATCATCCCCTGAGCGTGATTCGTAAATGGCTGGCGGACTTTCGCGCGAAGGCGCGGAGCACCGAGCCGTGGGTCGCCGCTCCGCGCGAAATCGTCGACGCGCAGCGTGGTTTTCGGACGCAGCTGCCGCCTGGTTTTTATCCGGCGCCGGAGATGGCCATGCAGGACGGGCAGGGTTACCGGCGTCAAACGGTCGAGCAGCGCTACAATCTGATCACTATCTGTTTGCAGCCCGACTTTCCCGATTGCGGCCGCTCGCCCGAAGGCGCGCTTGCGATTCAGAAACAACACGCGGAATGGTCGGGTATGCAGTGGAACGCGGACCCCTTGATCCGGGCCGAGAAAATCGGGGCGCACGACGGCATGTACTATGAGGTGCGCGGGATATTGCATGAAAATGATTTTCTCTGGATGGGGATGTACATTCCCTGGGGCGACATCTCGATGGAAATCACTGTCGGTGCGGAACCCGACGATCGTGCGCGAAGCCGGGCGAACTTAGAGCTGGTGCTGGATTCACTTCAACGAATATGATTTTGGAATAACGCTGCGACCTTCGCGTTCTGAGCCAGGTTAAACAAAAGGCCGGACTTCTTGCGCTATGGAATATTTTCGGTATTGTTATTAGGCGGCTTTGTATTGAAAATAACATCCAGATCGTACGCGGAGATTTCATCAGGTTTCCCCAGACGTATCACCGTTTGTTCAGGATTTGCAAGCAAGGCCCAGCACACGTCGCTGCGATCCCGGACGATCGAGTACAGATAAAACTCGCCCGTAATAGTATCCATCTCCAGATACCACAGGTTCGCATTCGGTTTCGCCAGGCGGTAGGCGAATGCGCCGGGTTCTTTTGCCGGCGGTACAGTATCTCCCGTTTCCGGGCTGTATAGATGAAACGGAAACCACTCGCCCGGCGCTTCTCTTCTTAAATATTTTCCTAATTCCCCGGAACGGGCGAAGGTTTCGATTTGCTGCAGCAGCTTCTCCGGCAAAGGGCCGCCCGGATGGTCCTGTATGGCCCTGACGGCGGCCGCCGGAGTGCCCGGCGGTGGAGGCGGCGGCGGCTCGGGCGGTTTTACCGGCGGGCCGTAGATTTCGCCATATTCTAAGTTCGGCTGGCCCTGGCTGAGTTGTTCTTTTTCATAGTCTGCGGCCATCCCGGCTGCGATTTCTTCGGCGGAAAACGGATAGGAACATTGATACGGTTGAACGCGACCGGTGATATTCGCGTAGGGAAAATCGTCGCGATCGGCTTGCAGCGAGGATTCGGGATCGTCGGGTTTTAGCCAGAGCAGGTGACCTTTCCGAACCCACTTTTCGAGGTCCCACCAATCGTCCCGGGCGTGGGCTTCGCCGAGGAGCGAGGGCTCCCTGTTATACTTGCGACCGCTATTAATTTGAGACATCGCCCAGGACAGACTGCCGCGCGGCTGTTTCTCTGAGAAATAGGTCACAAAATACCAGGTGTAGCGGGGTTCGAATCGATTGTTGACGATTTTGCAAACGGGCAGCGAATGCAGCACGGCCTTACAGCCGGGATCCACTTCGAAGGCCGGCGGCATGACGTGGGGCTTCTCTGGACCGGCGATGTCGGGACGTACCAGCTCTGTGAGCGAAAGCTCCGGTCGGTGGCCGTTCAGATTGAGAAAGGGGTGAACGATCTCGAAATGATCGCAGCGCTCAAAACCAAGACTGGAATAGAATTGCAAATCACGCCCGTTCGCCTCTTCCCATCTCCAACTGCGTAGAGAATATGTGTCGATCCGGACCTGGTTGGCTTCGTCGCAAAAGGGGCAGCGGGCGATGGTATACTTCGGTAAAACAGGCCAGAATTTTCGCCAGTGAGCGACCGACCAGGCGTTCTGGCATAACTCCAGGTAGCGATGAGGAGTGAAGTCGATCTGTAAAAGGCTGGCGTTTTGGGTTCCTCCGGGATCGCTGAACTTGTCCTGAACGGAAATTCGTTCGGCCACGAATTGGCTGGCAAGGCGTTTCAGCTGGTCTTTTTGATCCGCCAGAGAGAGGCTTGCGCCGTTCTTACCAGGGATCGACATGTCGCAGTCCAGAGATTTCAGGAAGCTGATGTACTCGACGAGCAAATCCGCTGGCTCTCGAGCATCGGCATCGACCACTCTTAAAAAACGACGGAAAAAGGCATGGAATTCGTCAAATGCCAGACGGTGCGCACCCAGGATACCGCGCGATCTACCCGGACGTACACCATGCATTTCGAGGAATGCGTAAAACGTTTCCAATCCCCGGCCGGCGACGGCAGGTTCCGGACGCGCCGCGTCCTGAATTTCATCCAGATCGGCAAAAGTTATTTGTTCCGGCTGCCCCAGAAAAATCAGTGGATTCGTATAGTGCGCCAGTAAAGCCCGGCAATCGCGGTTCGCGTCCCGGATAATGAAATATAGAAGTATATCGCCGTAGTGCGAATCTATTTCCAGGTAGAAATTCTGAACGTTCTCCTGGCCAAGCCAGGCGGAAAGCGTTCGCGGCTGCCAGCTGCCGAGCGACTCAGGCGCGCGACCCGTTGCTTCGGCATCTCGTAGCCCGGGCGGAATTTCCAATCCTTTCCCGTAACAGCGTAAATAACGCCCGAGCATTCCGGATGCGGCGAAGGTTCGAATCTCCTGTTTCAATTCCAGGGGCAGAGGGCCGCCCTTATGTTCCCGGATCGCGGCGACCGCGTCCTGGACCGCTTGTAAACTGGCAGGGACAATGTTCTTGGTCCTGACGGGTTGCGACTGTGGATGTCGGTCCTCGGTAGAAGAGTTGTGCAGCTTCGCGCTGGCCTCTTCTAAAGTAAAGGGATAGAGGTTCCAGTACGGTTTCAGGCGCCCCTGGATATCGCCGTACGGAAACCGGGAGGCGTCGTTCTGTAGAATGAATTCCGGGTTGTTCGGCTCCAACCAGAGCAGACGTTTTTCGCTTGCGTGGCGTTTCAGATCGAACCATTCCCAATTTCCACTCCAACCGCGCCGCTGTCGTTCCCAATCGTATGATTCGTAAAAATGGTCGTAGCTCAGAATTTTCGGCGCAATATCCGCAGCTCGTTTCGAGAAATGGGTTACAAAATAGATTGCATAACGTGCTTCGAATGCTCCTTCAACAATCTTACAGAGCGGCAGCGAGTGGATCACGGCCCTGCTGCTGTCGTCCTCTTCGAAGTCGACCCCCATTACATGGGGGCGTTCGGAACTGGACCATGCCGGTTCTTCCAGTTCGGTGGGCGCGAGTTGGGGACGTTGGCCGTTAAAGTTGATGAATGCCTGCACGCATACGAAGTGCTTGCAGTGAGTTATGAGTTTGGCGGGAGTTGCCGAATGAACGCTTTTTCCAGTATGGTTTTCGAGCTCCCAGGTCCGTAACGAATAAGTGTCGATCGGTTCGCGGGTTTCACTGTCGCAGATCGGACAGCGTGCGATCGTGTACACTGGCAACAGACTCCAGTAGCGTTTGCTATCTTTCCACTGCCATCGTCGAAAGCGAGCGCATTCAAGATAGGTCTGTGGGTCGTCTGTATGAAACTTGAGGAGACTTCGATTTAGCATTTGTCGACGCTCTGTCTAATCTACGCTGCCGGCGAATTGGCCCGAGGTCCCTGGAGTTTGAAAAGTGGAACCCCGCCCGGGAATGGGCCGCACGACTAAAATTTCCAGGAGGAAGGGTTTCAATGAAAGAAGAATAGCTAAACTCCAACGACGGTCAAACCCATTTCGTACGTAACCTGCAGGATCGCGGCCTGGCGCAAGACGGTGCTGCGAATCAGCGCTGTTACGATCGCTGTCGCCGAGTTTCTGAACTACGGGGTTGTGATCGCCAACATTGACGGGGCCGCATCGATCGCGCTCGGCGCGGCCAGGCTCGTGGGGCTTGCCCTGGCCGTCGTGCTGTTGACTCTCGACTTCCACATGCTTCGCCCCACCCCGGACGCGAACACTACAGAGCGCGAGTAGCTTGATTGAAACGGCTAAGATTTAAGCCACAGGACCAGGAACCAGATGCACAGCACGATAGCGGTTATCGCATGCAACTTCAGCAGATCCCGTAGAAAATACGGTGCCAGGCTTTTGAGTTTGCCGTCGACGTACATCTGAAAACTAAAGCGCTGTTTGAAGATGATCGCGCCGGTGGGTGCAAAATCTTCGGGCAGGTGCAGGAGATAGAGTTTGTGTCGGCGACCGACCTTGAGTTCGAGCAGCGGCAGCCGACCCTCGTACCGACTTACAATCTGTCCGACGAAGCGGCGCAGATATAAATTCAAGAACGGCGGCACCGTGATAATAAAAGAATAGGCGCAGGCGATCAGAACAATTGCCAGAATCGTTTGCATGTCGGTTGAGCGAGAGGCGGGGCCGCCGGTCTATTTTCCGAAGAGTCGGGCGAAGAATCCGCCCCGGCTTCCCCGCATTTCTTTTTTCAATTCCTTTTTCAGGCGACGATGACTGGCGGCGGCTTCGCGATCGCTGAGGGGAATCAATTGGTCCAGAACTTTGATCGCCTCCGCCTGGTTCCCACTGGCGATATATGCCTCGGCCACCAGGCGCAGGCCAGTATTTATCTGAATGTTTTCTTCCATGAAACGCCCGGCGTCGACGGCCTCTTCCCAGCGTCCGGAATTATAAGCGACATTGAACATCAGCTGGATCGTATCGGCGGCGTAGTTCACTCCATGGGCTTTGCCGAAGTCCATGGAGTGTCGGGCGCTCTTTAGAAAGAATTCGGGGCAGCGCTCGAAGTTCTTTAAGTTCGAATGGGCGAGACCTTTATCGCGATACAATTCCATCAGCAAGGAATTGCTTTCGTCTGCTTCAAGATCGCGCTGAATCAATTTCAGGCCTGGCGGCAGAGCTTTCTGCCAGCCTTCGAGCTGGAGGATGATCTTTTCGCGCAGATCGTAGATCCGCATGGGATCTTCCCAATTGCCAAGAAAGGTATATACGTAGGCGGACTGAATTAGAATCGAAGAATACTGCAGGAGATGCAAAGGCGATTCTAATTCGATCGCGAGATCCACGCAGCGCTGATAATGGGCGAGGGCCTCTTCCTGATTTTGTTTTTCGCGCGATTGCTGCGCCGCAAGAAAACTATCGTCGATGATCTTCAGGACCGGATCGCCGTAGCGCGTAAGGCTCATTGCCGGGTAGTGACTGCCCTCCTGGATTTCCGCCCATTCCCGTTCCGCCATCCTGCCAGATTGCCTGTAAATTTCGCCGCGTCTATTTTAAAGCGAATGAAATTTGATTTTTTCGAAAAACTGACCCGATTTCGATAGCATGATCCGAAAAAAATTCTTCCAGTTGGATCCATTCAGAAGAATGTTTACGATTTCTTTAGTATGCTTGATCGTTAGATACTCTGGACGTCGACCGCTGCGTGCTGGCGGTTTTGGTTTTGCCCTGTGCGGACTTGCGTTTGCAGGATATTCGTGAGATCTTGTTCGCCTGGATTCAGGCAGGACTCAGTGAGAGATATGAATTATGAAAATGTATATTTTAATTAAGGAATCCGTTCCCGGGGGTTTCGCGATCCTGGCGGCCGCGCACGCGTCATTGGCCGCGTATTTGAAATTTAAAGAATCCGCCGAAATCGAGGAATGGCTTTCCGGGCCCTTCTATAAAGTGGTGTGCAAGGTCAATGACAAGGAATTTGAAAAGGCGAAAAGCTTTGATGATTGCGTCGTCTTGACGGAATCGGCGCTCGATAATCAGGAAGTGGCGATTGCGTTTAAGCCAAGAGCAGAGTGGCCGAAGCCGTTTGGGTTTTATCGCTTGTATCGATGAGGGTGGGTGGTATAAACTAATGATGATTCGACTCATATCTATTTCGCTGGCCGTGACGCTCTCGTTCCTTTGCGCTCAGTGCATGCATGCGCAAGGGCCACAGCCGAATACGCCCGATACGGTTTCCAAATCCGAAGGCAAAAGCAGAAAGTCTCCGGCCTACTCTCCGGCGGATTCCGTCGCGACGGACGATCAGGTGGCCGTGCGACGTCTGCACGAAGACTGCAGCAAACGACAGAGGGAGTGCATCGAATCCTATTGCCAGAGCTGGCTGGCGATCACTCAGATTCTCAGTCGCGAAGACCGGACGAGCTGTGAATTACGCTGTAGAGCCGAACACTCCTGCTCCGGCGTCTATTCTGATATGCAGATTGAACAAACCGAACGTCAGCTCGATTGCCCCGGCTGTACTCCCGCCAGTATCATTGACTGAGTCGTGCCTGCCAGATTTCGAAAGAAGAGTCCGAAAGGATCGAGAAGAGTGTTTTGCTGGAGCGTCGCCCGGTCTGTGCATCGCAAGATTAGATTTTTCGTCCATATGCGAGCATCCGGCGAACGTTTCAGTATCTTCGCGGTCGCAAGTAGATGCTCGGACAATCATTCGGTTCGGGACTGAATTTCAATTTCGAGCGTGTCCGAACGACCGCGATCGTCGATGACGCGAATCAAAAATCGCCCGGCCCGCGCGCTCCAGGCGAAAGGCTCTTCTGGAATGGAATTGCCGACCAGGGTGTCGTCGACGAACCAGAATAATTTCCGAACCCCCGCATCGCTCGTCGCACGCAGGGCGATGGATTCGCCGTCGCGCACGACGTAGCTTACCCCCGCCAGGGGTGATGTTATTTTCGGAGGCAAACCCGCCTCGGCGAAACGTTCTTCCAGGTTACAGCGCGAATCGAAGGGCGGTGGTTCGCGGCGAGGTAGACCGGCGGCGCGAAAGACGCGCAGCGCGGCGCTCGGCCACATCTCGTACACTTCCGTGCGCACGCGACGCGTAGCACCCTGAGCGCACATGCGCAATCCGGTGTCCGCGTCGACTAAGACTTCACGATGAATTTCGCAGCGTCGCGTGGGCGACCGGCCGGGAATAAACCAGGCCGGCCTGGTATGCGGGCAGAACTTCCCGGGCAAATCGCCGTACACGGAACACACCGGTACGCGCTCGACCCCGGGTGGCGGCAGGGCGGCGGCTGGAACTTCCCCGGGACCGCCGGCGCGTAAAGCGTCGACGATGCGAAACAGCAGCGGTCCCGCCGCGTGACGACCGGAAAACAGGGGATTCGGAGACGCATCGAATTCGCCCACCCACACCGCGATGGCGTAACGATCGAAAACGCCTACGGCCCACGCGTCACGAAAGGCGACCGACGTGCCGGTCTTCCAGTATACGGGGGCGCGGCGGCCGGGTCCCGCGTACGTCGCTCCTGGACGTGGATTGCCTTTGAGAATATCGAGGACCATAAAGGCGGCCTCTTGCGAAAGCAAACGGCGCGCGACACCTTCCTGCATAGACGGCGACGCAAGAAATTGCACCGGCCGGGCCACGCCGCCGTTGCCCAGAGCCGCATACAGTCGCACCAGTTCGTTCATGCTCACTTCCGCTCCGCCCAGGACGATACCCAGTTGAAAGTGAGATTTTCGATTGCCTTGTTTCAGATTCTGGAATGGTGAACGATATTGAGATTCACGGGTCCCAACTTTGTGTGCGGGACTTGAGCCTTGAGCGGAAACTGTGGGCATTCGTTCAGAAATTTCCGTCTGTGCAGGTTCTGGCGAAGAAGAATCGACAGCATCTGCGTTCTTCAATCCGTAATGCGTTTCAGCAGCTGGAGGCAAAAGCTCATACGGATTGGGGGCCTGTCAATCGAACGGAGTCTCACATGAGTGTTCTTGACTGTGAATTGAGAAGGTGGCACGCTTTTTTGCCACTGTATGAGGGGTCGTTAAAGCGCTGTAAAGGTGATATCCATCGCGACTTTGCTCATTATCAGGCTGTCGTCGCCATTAGTCGTGACTACGCGAACCTCTTATTACCCCTTGTTCAGTTTTATGGCAGCATGTGCAACCTGTATCCATTGCTTCAATGGCTGACTGGCTATGAGCAAGCCAGACTTAGAATGGCATTCAGTGGAGTCCCGTGGGATGAAATTGGAGAAAAGGAGGGGCATCGAGGATATGAAAAAGCCCTGAAACAGATCTTACGCAGCCCGGCCATAGACTCCGCGAGTTCGGACAAAGCGCTACGGATAACTCTATCCAATTCACTGGCAGAAATAAAGGTGTCCCTATATCATCTCAACCGATACGGGGATCTGGTCATTCCGAATTCGGCCTCGTTGAAGCAGCTTACAAAATTTATGAATCAGAAGCCAGCCTTCATGCCTGAATCCTATTGGCGTGCCAACGCGGGTGTGATAAAGGCTTCCATCGAATTCCTATCCTCAATGAGGAAGGCATTGAACCTGATTGGCTCGATTCTTTAGTGCCTGCGATATTCATGCTCAATTCAAGAGGTATGCTTAATGACGTTGTCCCCGAAACCCATATACCGTCCCCATTTCAATTGGACAGCCTCTAAGCCCTGAATCAAAGGGGTAAAAGATGGAACGAGAACCGACGTGGGGCGTTCGCATGATCACGGCGAATCTGCGCCGGTCTTGCGCTCCGACAACGGTCTGGTATTCGGAGCGAAAGCTTTCACGCGCGTCGCGCGACGCTATCGCCTGGAGCAGGAGTATATCACGCCGTATACGCCCGAGCAAAATGGAATGATCGAACGATTCTTTCGCACGCTCAAAGAGGAGTGTATCTGGCAGAACAAATTCAAGGATCAAGACGATGCGTTTCGAGCAATCGCCGACTGGATTGACGATTATAACTCGGAACGACCACATTCGGCGCCGGGGTATCTCAGCCCGATGGAGTTTATTGAACGAAAATTAGCGGCTTAGACTGTCCAGAAGCCGGGGGACATTACACGGGCTTAAAGGCGAGTTCGAAGGGATGGAAGGGATGCTGGTTCAGCCAGTAGCCAGAGATCGCGAATAACTACAATACAAGGCCGGTTTCCTTGAGCGACTTGAGAAGGCGAAGCCAGTCTTGCTTGTTAATACCTCCGTTTATGATATGCCGCGATATATACGCATCACCTTTTTTTGAACATACTTCGAGACCGTGAAAGTAGATCCGAAGTTTACAGCCAAATTCCGACCAAGGATCGGCTTGCGAGGCGCCTCGCTACCTATAAAAAAAATCGCCGAAATAATATAGACACCGAGCGAGATAGAAGCCGGCCAGATAATGAGGAGACTAAGCTCTTCAAGCATATATGAAACGTTTAATAAGACCGAAAAAATTCAAGCGAATTGCATAAGATATTCTGATACTATCAAGCTGCCTTAACTCCAGACTAAGGACGCAAAATTCAATAGCTAGCCAAGGACCGGTCATCGTTTCGCTTAATCGCCATGGAAGCTGAGAAACGACAGATTTAACAATGAAAGCGCCATTGCCGCAGGCGCGAAACGCAAAACTGCTGCCCAGTCTGGAACGTCAGCCAGCAAGGCAACGGTCCGCAGTGGCGAACGATCTGGCGATAGGTTCGTATCCGGGAAAAAATTGACAGATAAGCAGGCCGTAGACAGGCTTCGTCGCGGAGAGGATGTTGTCACTGATTCCATGCGGAAGGCCAAAGAGCTGCAAAAGAAAGCCAGCTCCGATGGAAAAGTATTGAAAGATCCGCCTCATGGTGAAGGCTACTCCCGCCACTATCATGACAAGAGCAGGCAGGGCGGGCACTCCTTTATCAAAGAAGGTAAATAGTGCAATTTTTCAATGTAATGATTAAGGGACGCGACGCGAAAGGCGTCTTTTACGAGACTTTTCGAATCGCATCAGAGACCGCGGAGAGCGCCGAAAATCTTGCAATCGAAACAGCAAAGAACAGCGGCATAGAGCAAGCTTTAATCGAAGAAACCGAACTGCACGAAGCAAACGCCTTACCGGGCACTGCTCCGGGCGTTCAAGAGGCATTCGGAAAAAGTTACTTCCCTGAGTAAGATCTTTCGATGAGTTACTTTGTATGCATCGGGCTTTCTAAAAGCGACGTTGATCTCAGCAAAAATCATGACGAACTGATCTTTCGGGAGGCCACGAACTCCCCAATCGGACAACGGCTCAGCGCCAATGGCAAGTATATTCCCTTTTTCGTTTTGTCTGACGGGTCCTCGGAAGAAATTCTGGGCAAAGGTCGGAAACGAAAGTCGCGGGTTGCGCAATTTCACCATCTTCTCAACGAGCTCCAGGAGCGACGCAGCTATTTTAACTTGCTCGTTCACATTTTTCGGGGGGATGTCACCACGGAAGAAGTTGAAGTTAAATCAAAAACAAAAATTTCGATAGCAAAGATTGTTCACGCATTCCCTGAGATCGATCTGGATGTTTTATACTCCGTAATCCCTGCTGAAAAGGCGGCAACTGACACTGCTAACCGCGACACCCCCATCCCCTTCTGACCAACCTGCCCTCTCTTGACCGCTTCGTTTTTCGCTAAAAAATTCACGCGAAGAGCGCGCGAAGAACTAAATACACACACAAATTGCAAACCAATGAGGCAAGAATTGCCACACCCCAGAAAATAGGATCATCCCAATTCATGAAGTACCAGAGCAGCGCTTGCACGAAACAGAGAATAATGTAAAAGTCAAGATCTTTTGCTCTTAACCACCGACTATACAACGACCAAAGCAACAATGAAAGGAAAGCAGCGGGGATTGGGATAAAAAACATCCCAACTGGCAATATCCATATTTCAGCCAGGCGGAGAACATCAGCAAAAATTCCACCATCCAGATAACGCAAATATGCGAATGCAAAAATATAAGCGACAACACTCAAGGCCGATGCAATAATTGACATGCAAAATTTAATACCAGGAGACAATGTGTTCATCCATTTATTCCTTTGCCCGGCCATCAATTGCTCCGCGATCGCCGTACTAACTAACATCCCATCTGACACTCCTGCCTGTCAGATATAATCAGGCCGTTCTTTGATGCTTCTTATTCAGCATCTTCTCGCGCGCCAGCTTGATCGAATCAACGAAAGTTTGCATCGGCGTCTTTCCGAAACAATGCTTGCCGCT
>JANSYA010000013.1 GCA_024742665.1 bacterium | reverse complement strand
GGTGTGAGTGTTTCGGTTATCGTGATCCTGGTGGCGTGCGTGGCTTCTCGCGGTCGCGTGCTCCCTGTGCATTCCGGTGTGGTGTTAACAGAGAGATTGGGACGTTGTGAGTGTTTCGGTTATCGTGATCCTGGTGGCGTGCGTGGCTTCTCGCGGTCGCGTGCTCCCTGTGCATTCCGGTGTCGTGTTAACAGAGAGGATGGGATGTTGTGAGTGTTTCAGTTATCGGGATTCTGGTGGCGTGCGTGGCTTCTCGCGGTCGCGTGCTCCCTGTCCATTCCGGTGTGGTGTTAACAGAGAGATTGGGACGTTGTGAGTGTTTCGGTTATCGTGATCCTGGTGGCGTGAGTGGCTTCTCTCGGTTGCGTGCTCCCTGTGCATTCGTGCGCGTTTTTTGAATGAGCCTGTGCCGTTGTGGATTTAATTGGGCTTGCGGGCTGGATTTTTTACTCCCGGTTTTCGGGGCCGCTCGCTCGCTGTAATCCGACCGATAATGAAATTATGACGATGATTGGAATCATTCTGGCACGATTCATTCATGCCTTGTTGGGAATGTAGTCGCCGCGGGACTGCGACCCGTGTGCCCGGTCGTCGCGAAATAAATGCTGGTGGGCGTCGGGCCGTCGATCAGCCTCGGCGGATCGGCCGCTTGCGCCGGAGACGAAGACGATGAAAGAGAAAGGTTTTACAACGACGATACTGCATTCGGATCGCATGGGTTCGCCCGAGCACGGTTCGCTGCACAAGCCGATTCATACTTCGGTCGCCTACGGCTACGAAGACGCGCGGGATCTGGCCGCGGTCTTTCAGAACCGCTCCGCCGGCTTCGCCTACGGCCGGCAGAACAATCCCACGAATAAAGCCCTCGAAGAAAAGATCACCCGCATGGAAGACGGCGTCGCCACGGTTTGCTGCGGCACGGGCATGGCCGCGATTTCCCAGAGCCTGCTGGCGCTCCTGCGTTCCGGCGATCACTTCGTTTCCAGTTCCTTTTTATTCGGCAATACCAACAGCATGTTTCAGACATTGCGCACGGTCGGCTTAGAGGCCGATTTCGTCGACGCGACCGACGTGGCGAACGTAAAGGCGGCGCTGAAACCCAATACGAAGCTGGTCTTCGTCGAAACCATCGCCAACCCCGCCACTCAGGTCAGCGATCTGAAGCGCATCGGGGAGCTGTGCAAAGAGCGCGGCCTGATCTACGTCGTCGACAATACCATGACCGGTCCCTATCTCTTTCGTCCGAAGAGCGTTGGCGCGAGTCTGGTGACTTCCAGCTTGACCAAATATACCGGCGGCCACGGCAACGCTCTGGCCGGCTCGGTCACCGATACGGGACTGTACGACTGGACGAAATTTGAGAATATTTACGATAGCTATCGGGGGATGGATCCGGCCCGGCAGGGCATTACCCAGATTCGTAAAAAAGGTCTGCGGGATTTCGGCGGATCGCTCGGGCCCGAAGCCGCGCATCATATTTCCGTCGGAGCCGAGACGATGGCTCTGCGCATGGAGCGCCAGTGCGGCACGGCCCTGCGAGTGGCCGGCTTCCTGGCGGATCATGTGAAAATAAAAAAGGTCAACTATCCCGGACTGCCGGATCATCCCCAGCATGCGATCGCCCGGGATCTCTTTCGCCACTTCGGCGGGCTGCTGAGCTTCGAGCTGGACGAAGCCATCGATTGTTTCGATTTTTTGAATCGCCTGAAAGTCGTAATCTCTTCCAGCAATCTCGGGGACAATCGTACACTGGCGATTCCAGTCGCCCATACGATCTTTTACGAGATGGGTCCAGAACGCCGGGCTTCGATGGGCATCGACGACGGGCTGATCCGGCTTTCGGTCGGCATTGAGGATCCGGAAGACCTGCTGGCGGATTTCGCGGCGGCTCTGGGCTGAGCGCATTCGCACGGCGTCCAGAGCGAACGAGGATTCGTTTCAAGCCCGGCACCCGGTTTTTCGCGAATCCGGGCGGAGCTACGTCCCGAAAACCCTTGCGCGAGTCCAGGGGCTGTGGGACCCACGTCTTATGAGGCTTTTGATTGTCGACGATTCCGAAATCATTCGCCGGGCGCTGAAGAATTATCTGGCGGAGTTTTCTCCTACCGAAGTTTTTGAGGCGTCCGACGGCGAACTGGCGCTCGAAATTTTTCGTTCGCATCGCCCCGAGTGGGTTACGCTGGATGTGACGATGCCGAAGCTGGACGGCCTGAGCTGCCTGAAGGAAATTCTGTCTCTCGCTCCCGACACGAAGGTCCTGCTGGTTACGGCACTGTCGGCCGAGACGACCGCGTTGACCGCCCTGGAGCTGGGGGCGAAAGGCGTCGTGATCAAGCCCTTCTCGGCGACGGACGTCCGCGAAGCTTTCGCGGAGGCTATCGGGCAGTCATGACCCCGCCGCGCCGCCGCCGATCGCGTCAGGGCGCGGCCGTTCGCCCCGCCGGCGGAGTGCGCCGCCGGGCCATCGTCGCCTGCGGCCTGGCGCTCGTGACGCTGCTGTTTACTGCGAGCTGTGTTGAGAGCGAGCCGCCGATTTCTTTGCGCGGCGAGTGGGAACTGCGCGCCGGTCCGAGCGGCCCCGGATCCGAAGCGCGCCCTCCGCAGGTCGGGGCGCAATTTTCCGGCAACGAGTCGGAGCAGGGTGCGATGCAGCGCGTCAATCTGCCTGCCGCCGATCTGAAAGAACGCATCGGATTGGAAGACCGGCGGGGATGGGCGATTCTGCGCAAGCGACTCCCGACGGAAATCGACGCGCTGTTTCGCCGTGGTGTTCCGGTCGCGCTCAATCTTGGTATGGCTTCCGACGTCTTTCAAGTGTATCTCAACGATACGCTCGCCGGAGGCCGGGGCCAGGCCGATCCGTACGAGCCCGGCTATTTTCGCACGCTGGCTGTCGATCTGCCGGGGGCCGCTGCTCATCGCGACGGCCAGCCGAATTATTTGACCATCGCCTTGTTTACAGATGGAGCCTATCCCCTGTCGGTGCTGGGACCCGCTCTGGAAATCGGCCCGGCGCAGTCGGTCTACGCGATCTACTATCAGGGCGAGATCATCGTCTTCGCGCTGCTGACGATCTATTTTATCATCGGCGCCTATCATCTGCTGCTGGCTTCGCGCCGTCCTGGAGAACTCTATAACCTGTACTTTGGAATCTTTACGGTCTTTCTGGCGGGCTACTGGTTTTTCGATACGGAGCTGCGGGGGATCGTCTTCGGCGAAGCGGTGATTACCGGCATGCTGACCGAGCACCTGATCCTGTACAATCTCGGTCCGGTGTTCTTATTGTTTTTGTCGCACTTGTTTTATCGCCGGCACTCGCTGGTCGCGCTCGTCGTCTGGGGCTTTTTTCTGGCGATGTGCGTCGTGGCTCTGCTGGGAAGCTTTCCGGTGCAGCGCCTGGTGCTCAAGGTCTGGCAGGCCAGCGTCGTGCCCCTCATGCTCTACATCATTTTTTATGTGGTGCGGGCCTGGCGTCAGGGCCGGCCGGACGCGGGCTTCGTGGTGTTCGGCGTTTTGTTTTTTCTGGCGGCGACCCTGCACGATATTTTATATAACGCGGGCATCTTTCGCCTGCTGGCCAACGCGATTCCCGGACTGCCGGAATACGTGCCGCCGGTTTCGGTCGCGAGCAAGGCCTTCTTGCTCGTGGTACTGGGCGTGGCGGGCACCCTGGCGAATCGTTTCGCGCGGGTGCATACCGAATCCGAACGATTGAACGTGGAATTGGAAGATCGCGTGCAGGCCAGGACGCTGGAACTGCGCGAAGCCCAGCGCGAAACCGACGATATTTTAGCCACGGTTCAGGAAGGGTTATTTTTATTGTATCGCGCGTCCGGCGGCGGACTGACGACCGGCATGCAGTACTCGCGTCGTCTGGAAAGCATTCTCGGCATGGCCGAAGCGGAAGATAAAAAAATCGGCGGGCGGGATTTCGTCGGACTGATCGAGCCGCTGCTGATTCCGCCCGACGAACGCTACGACGATGAAAGCGCCGCGGGGGATATCGATCGTCGTGAACCGCGCGAAATTCTGGATTCGACGACGAAGTATCTGGACTTGATGTTCGCCGGCAATATTTCAGCGACGATGCTGAATAAGCTGAACCCGCTGCGTGACATTCGCATGCGCCTTGCGAACGGCGAACGCCGCGACATGCAGTTCAGCTTCTATCG
Source organism: bacterium (assembly GCA_024742665.1). Classification (GTDB taxonomy): domain Bacteria; phylum Spirochaetota; class Leptospiria; order Leptospirales; family Leptonemataceae; genus JANSYA01. The sequence continues at coordinate 93,912 of JANSYA010000013.1, read as the reverse complement.
CCTCGATACTCCGGACGCGGGCGGGGACCCGGCGAGCCCGGAACTGGAAGCCCGGGATTCCCGAAAAGATCCGCAGCTGATGGCGGTAGTGATCGACGTCACGGATCAAAAAGAGCTGTCACGAAAATTATTATTGGAGCGGGAAAAGAGCGAAGCCGAACGCATTCGACTGTACGCCGTCCTGCGCACCGACCCGGCGGAGCTTTCGGGTTTTATTCGCGACTGCGCCGATGAACTAAAGACCGCCCGCGAGGCCTGCCAGGCGCAAGACCGCGACGCGCTCTTTCGCGCCGTGCACGCCATGAAGGGCGACGCCGGTATGCTCGATCTGCAGTTCTTCGCCGACCGCGCCCACGATTGCGAAACCATGATCGAAGCCTGGAATCCCGCGGAGCAGGAAGCGCCGCCCCCGGAAATTGAAGCGCGTCTGGGCGGGCTGGAAGGAATCTTAAGCGATATTCGCGGCGACTTAGAGCGCATGCAAAATTTCCGCGAGAGCTACGGCGAAAAATCTCCGGAAGAAGGCGGGGACGAAGCGGAGGTCAGCGCGATGCTGCGGGCCCTCGAACGACTGTCGGATCGCATGAGCGCTCGTCTGGCGAAACCCGTGCAGCTGCTCACGAACGAATTTACGGCGAACGCGGCGCTCTGGAACGCGCTTGGTCCGGGGACCCGGGGCGTGCTGCGCGACTCCCTGGTGCAGCTGGTGCGCAATAGTCTGGTGCACGGAATCGAAGAGTCGGCGGAACGCGCGGCGCAGGGCAAAGCCGAAGCGGGCCAAATTCAGCTGGGTCTCCAGCGAGATTCCGCCGGCCGCGTGCTTGTGACGGTTCGCGACGACGGTCGCGGTCTGAATCTGGAGGGGCTGCGGGAAAAAGCCCGGAGCATGGAGCGCTGGACTGCGGAAGAAATCGCGGCCTGGCCGGACAAAGAAGTCGCGGCTCTGATTTTTACTCCCGGACTGTCGACTGCCAGAGAGACCGACGGCGACGCGGGCCGCGGCGTGGGTATGGATCTGGTGCGCGATCGAATTCGCAGCGTGGGCGGCCGGATCGAAACGCGCTTTAAACGCGGGCGCTACTGCGAATTCCGCCTGCGAGTGCCGGAGGCGAGCGCATGAACCTGTGCGATCGACGATGACGGGCGCCGGGCGAAAGATGATTCCGATCGGCGGTCGCAGTTTCGCTTCGTATGCGATTCTGCTCTTCGTCTGCGTGGCCGTCGCCGCGGCCTGCGTGCTCTTCGGACGAACGCTGCTCGAAGTTCCGCCGTCGTCGGCGCTCACGGGCGAAGGCGGCGATCCGACTGCCGGCGCGAGCGGCCTGTCCGTTCAAGTCTGGTGGCGGGTTTTCGCGGCGGCCTTGCTGGCGGCGATTGCGCTGCTCGCCGCGACATATGTTTTCGTGCGGCGTCTCGTCGCGCTTCACCTGCAGCGTTCCATGCAGGAATTGGAAGCCGGGCTGCGGGTGCTTTCGCGCGGCGACTACGACTATCGCATGGATCCGGTCGCTCAGACCGACGTAAATCGCATCGTTGAAAGCGTGAACGATATGGCCCGCCAGATTCAGCTGCGGGAACAGGATCTGCGCGATTCCGAACGCAAGTACAAGCATCTGGTCGAAGATTCCCACGACATCATCTTTTCGCTGAGTCACAAAGGCGTGATTCTGACCATGAATCGCGCCAGCCGTCGCCATCTCGGGCGGCCGCCGTCCCGGGTGATCGGCCGGCACTTCGTCGATTTATTGTACTTAACCGGAGGGCCGCCGGATCTCGTCAGCCAGCGGACTTTCTGGCAGAGCTTCGAAGAGGTCAAGCAGACCGAAGGCCGCGTCGAATTTCGCACACATCTGTGTACGGCTCAGAACGAACCGCGCGAAATGAACGTGCAGCTGGAATATGTGCACGCGGAGGCGGGCGTTTTCGTATACGGCAAAGCCCGCGCCCTGACCGCCGATATTCTCGCGCAGTACTGCCGCTCGGAAATTCGACGTTACCGGCTCGGGAATTATCTTTCGATCGGCGAAATGCTGGTGCATACGATGACCTCGAATCTGAATCGCTATTGCAGTCGCGCGACGGCCGGCGAAATTCGCATCGGCGCCAAAGAGATTTTATACAACGCCATCGAACACGGCAATCTCGCCATTAGCTACGACGAAAAAACCAGCGCCACCTCGACCCCCGGCGGCGAAGCTTATTTCCAGCTGATCGTCGAGCGCCAGCAGGATCCGCTGTACAGCGACCGACAGATTTCGATCGCCTATTCGTTAAATCGAGATCGGGTGATGTTTGTAATTCGCGACGAGGGCGCGGGCTTCGATCACGAAAAGATGATGCAGGTGAGGGCGGACGGCAATGTCTATCACGGGCGGGGCATCGCCATGGCGCGCGAAATCTTCGACGTGGTCAGCTACAACGAAAAGGGCAACGCCGTTGTGCTCGTGAAGCGCTTTGCGCGGAACCCTTGAGGAAGCGGTTTGCCGGCGAAGCGTCCCCCGATATCTGAATCGCCTGGCTTCAGTTTCAGGAAACCAGGCTGACCTGAACCGGAATGCCGTCGAGGACCGCGTTGCCCGAAGGCCGGTCGTACAGTTCGGGATCGGTCAGAATATTTTTGTTCACCCCGGGATACTTCGCAACCACGCGTCGATCGCCGACGCCTGCATCGGGCGCGTCCGGAGTATTCGCCTGGCCCTTCCAGCCGTGGGGCAGGCTGACGACTCCCGGCATAATGCCTTCGGTAAGCTTCGCGACGGTTTCCAATTCGCCCACGCGCGAAGCCACTCGCACGCGACGGCCGTCGCTGACTCCGAGAGATTTCGCGTCGTCGGGATGCAGAAAAAGCGCCGTGCGATCTTCGCCTTTGACCAGGCGTTCAATATTGTGCATCCAGGAGTTATTCGATTTGATGTGTCGCCTGCCGATCAGCATCAGCGGAAAGTCGGCGCCGTTCTGTTCGCCGGCCTGATCTTTCAATCGATCTTTGAGTCTTTCCGTATCCTTGATCAGCAGCTCCGGCGCGATTTCGATTTTGCCGGAGGCGGTGCGCAGAATATCCGGGAGGCGCGGCGCGAGGGCTCCGCAGTCAATTCCGTGGGGATGTTCGCGCAGCTTTCGTAAGCTCAGGCCGTCCGGATTTTTTCCGAAGCCTTCGCCGTACGGACCGCTGCGCACGAGATAATCGATGATGCGTTCGGGACCGTGGCCGCCGTCGATTTCCGGCATCAGCTCTTCGACGCTTTTACTATCTTGCGGACGTTCGCCGAGCTGGCTCATCCACTGACGTAACACAATGTCGTCGAGAGCATTCAGGTCCGAGCCTGGATCCTTTTTTTCCGAGAGGATACCCGTGAGTCGGAGGAGTATCTCCCATTCGTACAAATGATCGGGCGACTTTTCAAAAACGGCCGGACTATAATTGGCGACGTTGCGAATCATAAACTGGGAAAAGATAAAATCAAAGTGCGAATCCTCGAGATGCGAAAGCGCGGGAAAGATTACATCCGCGTGGCGCGTCGTTTCGGTGACGTACATGTCGACGCTGATCATAAATTCAAGATCCGCGAAAGCCTTTTGCACGTTCTGAGAATCCGGCGTGCTTACGGCGGGGTTGCCGGCCAGAGTGAACATCGCCCGAATTTGTCCGGTGCCGGGAGTCAGAATTTCTTCGGGCAAACACGAGGCGGGATATTCGCCGAAGACCGCGGGCAGGCCGCGCACCCGGCTGGTCTTTTTGGCGGCGCCGCGATAGCCCTTCTCGTTGCCGGTGCGCGGTTTGTGATTCGGCACCGCCGACGCCGGACGCGGAAACATCGAACCGCCGGCTTCGTCGAGATTGCCGGTCAGAATATTGAGCACGTCCACGAGCCAGTTGGAAATCGTACCGAACTCCTGGGTGCACGATCCGATTCGACTGTAGATCGTGCCGGCTTTGCCCTGCGACCTGAGCGCCGCAAGCTCGCGGGCCAGGCGGCGAATCGTTTCGGCTGGAATCGCGCAGCGGGAGCTGACGCTTTCCGGGGCGAAGTCGCCGCTGGTGAATGCGGCTTTCAAATCATCGAGGCCCTGGATTTGATCGGCCAGGCGTCCGGGCGCGACCAGACCTTCGTCAAAGAGGGTGTGGACCATGCCGGCCAGTAAAAAGGCGTCGCCGCCTGGTTTGATCGGAATGTGTTCGGTGGCGTTTTTCGCCGTGATCGTATAAGCCGGATCGATGACGACCAACCGGCCGCCGCGTGCTTTCAGCGCTTTGACGCGACCGGGCACATCCGGCGCCGTCCACAGGCTGCCGTTCGAAACATAAGGATTCGCGCCGAGCATGATCATATAGTCGCAGCGGTCGATGTCCGGCACGGCGATATTCGAAGGCAGGCCGTAGATCAGGGCGCTCGATAATTGCTTGGGCAATTGATCCACGCTGCTGGCGGAATAGATATGGCGCGTGCGCATCGCCCGGATTAAAGCGGGCGTATAAAAATAGAGGCCGGGATTGTGCGTGTTCGGATTGCCGAGATAGATTCCCAGGCTTTCGCGCCCGTGTTGTTCAATGACTTCGCGCAGTCCGCGTTCGGCGTGGGCGAAGGCCTCGTCCCAGCTCGCTTCGCGAAAGCGACCGTCGCCGTTTTCGGAACGGTCGCGAATCAGCGGGCTGCGCAGGCGATCGGGGTCGGCGTGCAGTTCGCCCAGGGCCAGGCCTTTCGTGCATAGAAAGCCGCCGCTCAGCACGTCCTGTTTGTCGCCGCGCACGCTCTGGACTGTGCCGTCGTCTGTGGTCGTGATTTCCAGGCCGCAGGTAGCTTCGCACAGGGGACAGGTTCGATAGTGAGTTTGCGTGACGCTCATATCCAGAGTTGATTTCAGTCGCTGGATTTCACAAGCTTTTTTGAATTTCAGGCGAAGCTCCTGCGAGACGCGCCGAATGCGTGGCGCGTTCGAAGCGTTTGCAGGATATCGGGAGCATGGCGGCGGGCCAAAAAATTTTCCGACGCCGGCCGGAATCGGCCGATATTCAAGAGGGAGAAGTCAGAATTCGCTCAGAATTCGCGCGATAACGATCTTCGGCTAGAAGCAGAGAGAAAAGATGGGGCATAATATGAAACACAGAACCGAAACTGTTGGTCATTTTCGGAGTATTCTCGACCGCGGCGTCGCCGCGTTCGGCCAATCGCCTGCGCTACGTCTACCGGCGATTTTGATCGTGCTGAGTTTGGGCACGGCCTGCGCCACGACGAATATTCAGACCGGCGGCAGTCAGGGCACTCCTGAAAGCACGTATGCGTCGCGGGCCGACGATCCCGAAGCGACGTTCTTTAACGATCTGTCGGCTCAAGACGACGCCTTCCAGGACGGTGCGCCTGAAGCCGAAGGTGTAACCGAGGTCGCGACGACTGCGGGCGACGATTGCCCGTGCGAAGCTACTGAACAAACGGTGGCGGACGCGACGACCGAGGAATCAACGACGCCCGGCGAAACCGGCGATAGCTATTTCGATTCCAACCAGCAGCCGGCGAAGCAGCCCGAGACGACGAAACCCGTCGCGGTCACTGAATCAAATGCCGACGACAGCGACTATGCGCCGCCCGCCAGCGGCGATTTTAACGAAGTCGGCACGGCTTCTTGGTACGGCCGCGACTTCAACGGCAAACCGACCGCGAACGGCGAAATCTTCGACAGCCGCAAACTAACGGCGGCCCACAAAAAGATCCCTCTGGGAAGCATCGTGCTCGTGCGCAATCTCGAAAACAATCGGGAAGCTTTAGTCACCATCAACGACCGCGGGCCTTTCGTGAAGGGCCGCGTGCTCGACATGAGCGAGTACGGCGCCGAAACTCTGGGTTATAAAGAGCAGGGCCTGACTACGGTCGGCATTCGGGTGGTGCGTCTGGGCAAAGGCAAAGCCGAGGCCGAAGGCGCGACGAAAAAGTTTTTCGACGAAGACGGGCAGGCCGCGGCTATGGGCAGCGACGAAGTCGATCTGAACGCTTCCGACGTCGAAGAAGACGGCGACAGCCGCCACTATGCGCTGCAAGTCGGAGCATTCTCCGACTTAAAAAACGCGCGCAGTCTGGAACGCTATCTCAAACACTACGGACAGCCGCTGAAAGTCGTTCGTCGCGACGGCATGTTCGCTGTGAAGATCGGCGCTTTCGATTCGCGCTACGAAGCCGAGCAGCTCAAAGCGCGGCTGGGCGCGGAAGGCTACAGCGCCTTCGTATCGGAACCGGGCCGCAATTAAGCCAATTAAGCCGGCCGCAGCTGCTGTGGCGCCGCCCCGCGATCGTTCCTGAGGGCGTCGCGTCGCGGCAGAAGCGCGCCCGCCGCGCCGTCCGGAGTCCGCTTTCGCGCGACCTACTTGCGAACGACCACGCTCGGCAGATAGTCTTCCGGCGCTTCGAGTCCCAGTAAGTACAAAACCGTGGCGGCGATATTGCCGAGGCCCATGCTGCCGGCGTCGGGGTTTACGGTGTACTGCTCCGCCGCGCGGCCGGTCAGAATAAAGGGTACGGGGCTCAGGGTGTGGCTGGTCTTTGCGACGTAGCCGCCGCTTTCGTTCTGTTTCGCTCGACCCTGTTTATCGACTTCGATCATCTGATCGCAGTTTCCGTGGTCCGCGGTGATGATCACGGTCACGCCGAGCTCGGTTGATTTTTCCAGGATCTGTCCCAGACATTTGTCCAGGCACTCTACGGCTTCGACGGCGGCTGGCAGCACGCCGGTATGACCGACCATGTCGCCGTTCGCCAGGTTGATGCGCAGAAAGCGGTACTGCTCCGACTCCATGGCTTTGATCAGCGCTGCTGTGATTTCGCGGGCCTTCATATTCGGGGCCTGGTCGAAAGAAATTACGTCCGAAGGAATCTCCACCCAGTCCTCTAAAGCGGTGTCAAATTTTTCGGAATTGTTGCCGTTCCAGAAATAGGTGACGTGCCCGTACTTCTGAGTTTCCGAGAGGGCGTACTGTTTGATGTCGTTGTGGACCAGATACTCGCTCAAAGTCCGGTCGATGGCCGGCGGCGGTACGAGAAAGTGGGGCGGCACATGCAGATCGCCGTCGTATTCCATGATGCCGGCGAAGTGCGTGCGGACGAATGGTTCGCGCTTAAAATGCGGGAAGTCCGCGTCGGAGGCGGTGAAGGCCTGGCAGATTTCGATCGCGCGGTCGCCGCGAAAATTCGTAAAGATCACGACGTCGTCGTCGAGAATTTTGCCGATCGGACGGCTCGCGTCGTCGGGGGAGTGAATTACAAATGGCGGCAGGTCCTGGTCGATGACGCCGGGATTTTCCGCGCGCAGCCCTTCGATGGCAGCGGTCGCGTTCGCAAAGAGCGGGCCCTGGCCGGCCACATGAGTTTGCCAGCCGCGTTCGATCATCGGCCAGTCGGCTTCGTAGCGGTCCATCGTGATTTGCATGCGCCCGCCCCCGGAGGCGACGGCGTAGTCCAGGCCGCCGGCCTTCAGTTCCGTTAACTTTGCTTCAAGTTGACTTACGTATTGCAGCGCGCTCGTCTCCGGCACGTCGCGGCCGTCGAGCAGAATATGCAGACGGACTTTCGCGACGCCCTGGCGGGCGCTTTCGTCGAGCATGGCCAGCAGGTGATCGATGTGGCTGTGGACGTTGCCGTCCGAGAGCAGTCCCAGAAAATGCAGCGTGCGCAGGTCGCCGGCCTCGGGCGTCGGCGCTTCGCGTTTTTGCAAAGCCAGGCCTGGTTCGTCACTGCTGCCGATCAGGCGCATCCACTCCGCGCTTTGAAAGAGCTGGCCGGACTGGATCGCACCCGCGACCAGCTTCGCGCCCTGATCGAAAATACGCCCGGCGCCCATCGCGTTATGACCGACCTCGGAGTTGCCCATGTCGTCGTCGGCGGGCATGCCGACCGCGGTGCCGTGGGCCTTGAGCTGCGTGCTGACCGGTCCCCGGGCCAGCAGATCTTTGAGCACCGGCGCCCGCGCCAGATCCAGAGCGTTGCCGGGGTAACCATCTGCCTGGCCTCGATACAGGCCGACGCCGTCCAGGATCACGAGTAAGACGGGGCCGCCGACACCGTCGCTGGTGTGAGGGAGTACGAATGAATGCATAGGGGGTTCAGGTTCAGCGAGCGGCCTTCTGCGGCAAGCAAATCCCCGGCCCGGGGCGTCCGGGAAAAGCGTTTGACCGAAGCCCGGGGCGATGCCTCGCTGGAAAGCATGCGACCGGAAAAAGCCGCCTGGGAACTGAAAAACGAACGCAACAAAGTCAACGTGCGGTGGCTGCTGATGATCCTGATCGCGGGCTATCTGTACTATCTACTCAAGACCGACCAGGGCCAGGAAATCGGATCGACCCATCTTTTTAACCTGACGAATATTCTGGGACTGACGGCCTTTCTCGCGACTGCCAATTTAATCTTCATGATTTATCTATCGGGCGTCGCGAGCGGTCGACTGCGCATGCGGTCGCCTTTGAAGTACATCAGCATGTTCGTGGACTTCGTCGCCATTTCCCTGGTGCTCTTACCGACCGGCGGCGATCGGAGTATCTTTTTCGTCGTATACTTTATCGTCATTATTTCCAACAGCCTCCGTTACGGTATGCGCCTTGCTCTGGCGGGCGTGTTCATTTTCAATCTGTGTTATGTGGCGGTGCTGGTGTATCAGTACTATCCTGATCTGGTGATCCCGAACGTGCAGGGCGAAATTCTGAAAGTCGCGGTGTTCTGGATCGTCGGTCTGTACACCGGCTATATCGCGCGGCGCTTTCAGATTCTGCAGGGCGAAGTCGAGAAGTACCAGGATCTGGTGCGGCGTTTGATGGAACGCCGTGAGCAACCCTGATCTGGATGGACCAGACGGAGAATTGTCTTTATGGCTGTGCGCGTCGGATGGCGCAATTTCCTCGCGCGCATTCATAAATTTTGTAGAGTCTTCGCCCGTCGCGACGACCGTTTACATTTAAATCGAGTCCCGACCGCCGGATAAGTTTCAGAATTCGTTTCTGATTCGCGGTCAATTGGTCGGCGGCTCCGGCTTGATCGAAAATCCAGACCTGATGGATCAATTCATTCACCGCCGTAGCGTCGTCGTACTGACCGTCTTCCTCGATGTTTTGTTCCTCGGTATCATACAGGCCGCGCTTGCGATCCGCGGCCATCCAGGTGTGAAGTTTGGAGCCGCGATCGAAAGACCAGGCTGAATTGTAGTAACGCATGGCTTCGGTTATGGTGTGATACGCTTCTTCGCGGAGGGCTCCGGTTCCAGGTGGTCGCCAGGTTGATGAGTTCAGAGCTTCCCCGGGTTCGATCTCGAATTTTTCAAAATCCAACTGGAGATCCCAGATATCGGTTTTCATCGACATCATGTAGCGATCGAGATTGCGTTCTACGTATTCTTCATGTTTCTCCAGGGTGCGCTCATAGCCGATTCCGAAAACGAGATGTTTTCTTAACGATTCGAGCAGACGCGGCCTGTCGATCCTGCCGTCATTGTTCTGGTCGAGCATGGCGGCGAAAATATCCGCCGCGTAAATGGCCGCCTCTTCCGCGGAGACCGATTCCGGCGAGGCGTGCAGGGGCGGCTCATCCGAACTCACAATATAAAAGCCCTGCAGGTCGATTACATAAGTGAATTGCGCCTTTAAATAGTCTTCGAGATCAGTTTTCAGATCAGCCGGGGAGCCAGGTTCGTTCCCGCTGGCCGGAGTGCAGGCGATCGCGCCGGCCAGAATCCCGATCAGTATCGCTGCGCGCATAATCTTTTATGCAGCGAAGCGCGACTCTGTCAATTGAATATGTGCCGCGCCTGACCGGTTCCGTTTGCGACGGGCTGGCTGGAAAGAGAGATCGACAGCAACGCGCCCCCGTGCACTCTGACCGCCTATGATCGGTAATTTTCTGGCCTACCTGGCGATCGTCTGGTTTTCTCTTCCGTTTAAGATTTTGCCGTATCGTGCGTGTCTTGCATACGGCAAGTGTATCGCGGCGGCGCTGTCGCCGCTGGGCGGCAAGTGGAAGCGCATTGCCGCCGATAATATTCGTCACGCCTTCCCCGAAAAAGACGAGGCCTGGGTGCAGGATCTCGTGAAAAAAAACTGGCGTCATCTGGGACTGCTGCTTGCGGATTCTTTTTACGGACCCCGCATGACGAAAGAATTCTACGAGACTCACTGCGTATACGATCCTGGATCGCGCGAAGCGGAAGAGGCGGCCTTCGCGCGCGGCACCGGCGTGATCTGCAACTGCGGCCATCTTGGAACCTGGGAACTGCTCGTGCAGTACACCGGCCGCGTATTAAACGGCGGCGGAATCTATAAAAAATTCAGCAATCCCTGGGTGGACGGCTGGTACAAAAAGATGCGCGAATCGAGCGGCATCGACCTTTTCGAAGTCGCCGAATCGCAGCAGGCCATTCGCTATCTGCGCAAAGGCGGTCGCGTTGGATTCGTCTCGGATCAAAACGCCGGCGGCTCCGGCATCTTCGTGGACTTCATGAACCGCCCCGCGGCCACTTTTCGCGGTCCGGCTTTAATGGCCGGCATCTCGGGATCGGGCATGCTCTTTTACAGCGCGGTGCACGGCGACGACGGCAAGGTGCATCTGCGCATTCAAGATCTGGGCATGATCGATTTGAAAAAATTTAAAGATCGCGAAGAAGGCCTGCGCCACTATACCGAAATTTGGGTGCAGGCGCTTGAGAAAGACATTCGCGCCTTTCCGGAACAGTACTTCTGGGTGCACCGTCGCTGGAAGACACGCCCGCCCGAAAGCGTCGCCACCGCATCCTGATCTCGCGTTCGCGTAAAACATTCGCAAATAAGTTTTACGTTTACTTGATTTCAGGTCCGACCGGCATCTCCGTGATCTGTTCGAAGCCTTCGCAGATATAGTCGGCTCCGTTCAGTCTGTGTCGCGGGAAGGTCGTCGTGAGCGCCACGCAGCGCATGCCGGCGGCCCGGGCGGCGTCAACGCCGGCTGGACTGTCTTCGATCACCAGGCAGTCGGCGGGCGTGCGGTCCAGAGCCCGCGCCGCGTATAAAAAAATCGCCGGGTCGGGTTTCGCCCGTCCGTCAACATCAGATGTAAAATAGACGCGGCCGCCGAATCTTTCGCGCAGATCCAGGCGACGGTCGATCGCCGCGAAAAACTCCGGCGACATCGACGTGGCCACGGCGGTCGCCAGATCAGAGGCCTTGACGCGCGCGAAAAATTCCAGAAACCCCGGCACGAATTCCACCCGGTCGGCGAATAGTCCGCGCATAATCGTCCGGCGTTCTTCGATGAGCCGCGAAAGCTCTGCTCCCGGCTCGTATTCATTTTTTAGTATTTCGGTCGAGTCTGTCAGAGATCGTCCGGCCAGCAGATGTTTGATACGATCGCGATCGTACGCGATTCCCCGGCGTTGCAAAAAGACGCGTTGGCCTTCGTCCCATAGCTTTTCGGTGTCTACGATCACGCCTTCGGCGTCGAAGAGAATGGCCCGGGGAGCGTGCATCGTTCAGAGGCTTGGCCGGGGCCCGGGATTTGCCAGAGATTTTTTCGAAATCTTTGCGCCTGAGATTTTCATTGATTGACATTCGAAGAATCTGGCCCATACAACAACCTGTCTGGACGCGCTGGCACTCCTCTGGATGATTCGTGCGTCTCTGAATTTCCGGTCATGAGCAGTCAGTCATTAGATTTACGTCCGTACCAAATGCTGGTCGACGAAGTGCGCCGCCTGAACGCCCGTCGGGATCGCGATCCGATTCCGGTTCTGGCGGATCTCGCGCCCCTGCTCGAACAGGATTTTTATCGCGATCGATCGCGGCTACAGTCCGCCCTGGATTTACTGGCCGAGGCGCGCTATCTGATCGCCTTTCGCCTGGTCGAGGCGGATCCGCGCATGAAGGTCGAAGCGCTGCACGGATACGCCGTCGCTGAAAGCGATATCCTGCGAGATTTGAAGCTCTTTATTTTCGAACGATTAGAAGCGGCCTACGAACAGCAATTTTATCGGCGGCGCACGGCGACGCTGATTATCCAGGAGATGCTGCAGGACACTCGCAAGTACAACAACAGCCACATCGGCCGCATCTTAAACGCGGCCGTGATGCTAAATCAGTACGATCAGCTGCTGGAACGCGGCGGTCACGACTATCTGCCGGCGTCGAAGCAGGCTCGTTTACAGGAACTGCTCGGAGCCCGGGCCGAAGCAGGGGCGACGTCCGCCGCGATCCCCGACGAGAGTCCGAGGACAAATACAGACGGCGATCCGCAGCGTGCGATCGATACGCCTTCCGGCGTGGAAGCCGAGCAGATGGATCTGTCGGGCGACTGGGGCCGGGCGGTCGAAAAATTCGGCGTCGAGTTCTTGCTGCGAATTCACTTTCGCAAAAATGAATTCAATAAAATTAAGTATCTCGTGAACACCCGTCGCGTCGCCCGGGAACGCGATCTGATTTTCGTGCGCGACACCGTGCGCACGCTCCAGGCTCGCGCGCTTGAGAAGCAGGATCCCGAGCTGCGCCGTCACCTTACGGCCTTGCAGAATCTGCTGGCCAGCGTGCACGTGAAGTTGCAGATGATCGCGCTTGAGCGTGAGCGAAAATAGTTTCGAGCGCGAGGGATAAAGTCGAAGGCAAGCCTCGCGTCCTCCTGGCGATCGTTACGCACAACACACCGGAGGCTTGCATCGTCTCCTGGATGCCTCTGAATCTGGTTGACCGGCCCCTCCAGAATATCCTTTGTCTGGAAAACTTTATAAAAAAATCTATGGTTTGGGGCCTGTCTTACGGTGGTCTCAGACGGGGGTATACGTGCGACAGCTGAAAAAAATAGCCAGTATTTATACGAATCTGGACACGCTCCACAAACTGACCCTGGCCTTCGGGGTCGCCTTTCTGTGCATGTGCTTCGTCGGTTACCAGGGCTATCAGACGGCCCGGGCGAAGGTCGAGTCCGTAAATGTCATATTCGAAAATAATCTAAAGCCGGTGCGCTGGATCAACCTGGTGCGCATCGATCTGAATGCGAACCGGACGAATCTGTACCATGCCATTGTCAACGTGAACCGCGGTCGCGGAGCCGTGGAGCCCCACCTGCAGGATATTCCGCTGCGCGCGGCCCGGATCGATGAGAATCTAAAGGCCACCAGAGAAAAGCTGGCGGAGCTACAGGACGAGTTTTTGCTCGAACAGATTGAGCTGCTGCAAGGCGAGCTGCTGGAGTATCGCCGGGGTCGCTCCCTGGTCGTTGAGCATATTCAGCGGGGGGATCAGCCAAGAGCCCTGCAGACTGCCGAGGCGCAGCGCGACAAAGCCTTCGCGGTTTTCAGCCATGTGACGAAAATCGCCAGTCACGTTGAGGGGCGCGCCGAAGCTCGAAAGCTGCGCGTGGAACAAGAGGCGAACTCGACTGTGGCTTCGATTGGCGCGATGATTCTGCTGGCGGTGCTTTTCATGGGATTTCTGGTCAGCGGAGTCAGTCTTGATGTGCGTCGGGTCTTAAATCGACTGATTCAAAAAATGAAAGCGGTCTCTGACGGTGATTTGATGGTCGCGGACTTTCATTCGTATCCGGCCAACGACATCGGAGCGCTGTACATTTGCTTCAATTCCATGAACGGACTTTTGAAGAAGCTGGCCGCTTTCATCGACTCCACCGCGCTGGCGACCCAGGAGATCGCAGCGACGGCCCACGAGCTGGACCGCACCGCCGAACATTCGGCGCAGGGGGCCCAGCAGGTTTCGCTGAGGCTCGAAGAGCTGTCGACCGGCACCCAGGCGATCGCAAAAAACCTGGTCGCAAGCTTCGGCGAGATCAACGCCGTAAATTCGATGATTCAGAAGATCAACCTCAGTATGGAAAAATCGGTTTCGATCACAGAGGCGACCCGCGTGAGCGTCGTCGAGGGACGGCAAAACGTGCTGGAAGCCGTGGACCGGATGGGTACGATTCGAGATTCGTCGATCAAAGTTTCCTACGCCGTATCGGAGCTGCTGCATCTGAGCGCGGAAATCGAAACCATCGTCGCTTTAATCGGCAACATCGCCGATCAGACCGGTTTGCTCGCGCTGAACGCTTCGATTGAAGCCGCGCGCGCCGGCGAGCACGGCCGCGGCTTCGCCGTCGTCGCGAGCGAAGTCGGCAAGCTGGCCGGCAATACGACCGAGGCCGCCGGTTCGGTCGGCGCATTGATTCAAAAGATTCAGTTCCGAATTCAAGAAGCGGACGGCGCCATGGCGAAGGGATTGCAGCAGGTCGAGGAAGGCGCGGTGGTTATCGAAAAACTGGGCGGTGCTTTTGAAACGGTGCTCGAAAGAGCCGGCGAAGCGTCACGAGAAGCCGGTTTGATTGCGCAGGAAACCTCCGGTGCGTCCCAGAGCGCCACCCGGGTCGTGAGCACGATCGAGCAGGTTTCAAGCATCGCGGAAGATTCCGCAGCAAGCATCGAAGGGATTGCAGTCGTCTCGCGCGATCAGTACATCAGCACAGAAGAGATTTTCGCGAACGCGAAGTCTCTGACGGACATCGTGGAGAGTTTGAGCAAGCAGCTCGCGAAATTTCGCGCGCAGGAGCACGGCGGCGAAGGGGAGCTTCAGGCCGCTCAGCGCACGGGGATGAGTCTCTACTGAAGCCGGAGCCTGGCGAAGACGGCGCGGAATAAGTCGCGTCGTTAGAAACAAACGCAAAGGAGGCGATAGGTGTCGCTGCAGAAGGTTTGCGTATCCGAAATCCAGTCGGTTCCGGTGGTGTCGCGGTCGCCGTAGCGCGAACTGCCCGATGCGGCATTGGTGCCGCCGACGCAGTTAAAACTGCTCAGGCTGCCGTCGATGTTCGAAAAGCTCCGCCAGCGAAAGGTTGAGATTCCCGCGGTCTGCAGGTCCATCGCCAGGGGCGTGTCGGTATCCAGCAGTTCGGTCCAGTTGTTCGCGATCTGGACGGCCGTCCGGCCGGTCGCGCAGTGCAGGTCGGCTCCCTGTCGCGCGGTCGGCTGGCCGTTACGAAAATCTCCCGCCGTATTCGCGCCCGTATACAGAATGACGACCGGCGTAAGCGTCGTGGGGCTTCCGCCGTCCGGCGTGGATGCGTCCGGGCTCAAGCCAGCGGGCGCCAGGGCCGCAAGCAGCAGGCCGTCTGATTCGCCTTCGGATTCATCGGCCGGAAAGATCCCGACCACCGGATGGCCGACCGAGCATTGGGTGGTGAAGATCACGCAGGCCGCCAGAGCGACGGGCTGGAAATCGGTGCCTGTGATTGGCCGCACGCCTTTGCTTGAGCCCGATCATAACATAAATCTAATATTTGGCGGCCCGGCGTCAATTCAATTCCGGGCTTGAGCCGGGCGGATCCAGCTCAGATCTCGGTCATAATCTCGTGACTCAAATGCGGGAGACTGTTGATCGTGATCGGCTCCCAGGCGAGGTCGCCGGATGTTTCGAAAATACTGAGCGAAGTGTTCGCGACGCGACGGGTGAATTCCAGGCTGCGCTGCAAGTCGAAACCCAGGGCCTTGCCGATCAAGAGCGCGATGGGCGTGCCGGAACTGATCACGACCAGGTCCCGCGCGGGAGAGCCGCCGTCGGCATCGCTGTTCGCCTGGGTGCCCGGGAGCTGCGCTCGCGTTCCCAGAACGCGCTCGTAAAAATCCTGAAAGCTTTCGATGTCGCTTGCTTCGTAATCGCCCTTGACCCAGACCTCGATCACCTGAGTTAACACGTTAATATAAGCTTCTTTGGCCACGCCGCGCTTTTCGCTTTCGCGCAAAGACCCCAGCCACTGCTTGAAATCGCCGCGAAACTCCGGATCTTTGTGGCGCAGCTCTTCGCCCAGAGTAAACCAGATGTCCGGCGTGATCTCGTCGAGCCCCGGCACGACCGTCGGCTCCGGCGGCGGACGGCCCGTTTCGGACGTGAAGGCTTCGGCGAAGAGCTGGTAGGTTTCGCGCTGGCGTTCGAGGGTGCCCGTCGCGGCCAGGTCGACCTGGATCTTCTGGCGGGCGAAGTAGACCCCGAGAGCCCGCGCCTGTTTTTCGCCGAGAGGCGTCAGCTTGTTGTACTTTTCGCCGCCGGCCTGGCCGTGGCGAATGAGATACAGTTTGCGTTT
This sequence comes from bacterium, assembly GCA_024742665.1. GTDB lineage: Bacteria > Spirochaetota > Leptospiria > Leptospirales > Leptonemataceae > JANSYA01. The sequence goes on along the minus strand of JANSYA010000013.1, from coordinate 77,854 downwards.
GCTCTGGCTTTCGTTCTCGTTCTGTGAAGAGTCTCTGGCATTCATGTGTGTTTATTGTCCGGGCCGGCGCGGGGATTATATCTCAGTCCTGGGAAAAGCGCGGATTGGAGATCGACAGCTTTTCTTTTAGAGACTGGCGGGCGTGCTCCCACAGGGCCGCGTTCTCCGGGCCGATCTTTTTTTCGCGAATCGTATCGGACAGGCTTTGATTGAGTTCGCGCACGCGGGCGAGCTTTTGCATATAGCTCGCGTTCGTTTCGTCGCTCGTCGCCGCGTCTTTCAGTTCCGGAAGCCCGTGCAGGCGCGTGATTTCATCGTTCAAGAGATCTTCGCCGCTTCTTAACTCGCGCGAAACCACGCCGAGCATATTCCAGCTCACCAGGGTTTTGTAGGCGAGGGCGTCGTCTCCGTGCTTTTGCACTAATGGCAGCACTTCTTTGATTAAGAGTTCGGCTATGGCGTCCAGTAAGGCCGGAGCTTCGGGTCTATCCTGCATGATCAATCAACCTCATTACTTCGTATTCCATTTCGCAGCAGCGGCGACCGATGGCCGCGAGCTGAATGCCTTTGTCCGCGCCGGACAGATGGCGTTCGGCCTGCTGGACCGAACCGATGGCCCAGCGGCTGTTGCCCATGATTTCCCAGAAACGAACCTTTGCCGAATCGACCGCGTGTCCGGAGGCTTTTTCGTAGGCCGCGTAAAAATCGGAGCGGTCCGCGAAGCCGCCGACTTCTTTGTTTAACTTGCCGAAGCGCCAGTCGCGCATGCACAGCCAACTGATGTCTTCGTGGCGGTCGCCCCAGTGGGCGAACTCCCAGTCGACGATGCCGTGCAGGCCGGCCGGCGAAACCATGAAATTGCCGGTGCGAAAATCGCCGTGGACCAGAACAGGAGCGTCGGTCGTCGGCGCGTTTTGTTCCATCCAGTTGACCGCGAGCTCTAAGGCTGGATGCGCTTCGGGTAGATCCGCGAGCATATCGCGCAGGCTCTGGATCGCCGTCAGGGCGATTTCGTTCGAGCCGTCCGCCGGCACAGCGTTCAGAACTTTTTTGAGTTCGTCATCGGCGCTTGCGGGCGTTACGCCGTGAATGCCCGCGAGGTTTTCCGCCAGCAGCCGCGCGAAGTCTTTGCGCACGGGATTCAGCTCGCGGTCTTTTACGACGTAGCGACCGGTGGCCTTGCCTTCGATGCGCTCCATAAAATAGAACTGCTTGCCGATCGCGGACATATCCGTTTCGAGCCAGTAGGGTTTCGGCGTCGTTACGCCGTTCTGATAGGCGGCCTTCGCCACGCGATATTCTTCTGCGCGGCCCAGGCTGGAAAGCAGCGACGCGCCCGCGTCCGTGCGCAAGACCAGTCCATAGTCGCCGGCCTCTTTTCCGCCGGCGATCTTCAGGTCCACGAGATAGTTGTCCTGGCAGGCGCCGCCGGAAAGCGACTTCATCGATGCGATCGTCGCTTCGCCGCCGAGGCGCCGGGTCAAATAGGCTTCGATCTGCGTTTTTAGTTTTTCGAGTTCCGCGTCCATGAATTAAAACCCCGCCTTGCCGCTGACCAGATTGCGGGCGATGACCATCTTGTGCACTTCGCTCGGACCGTCGGCCAGGCGCGCGGCCCGGGCGTCGCGATAGAACATTTCTAACGGAAGATCCTGGCTGTAGCCCGTGCCGCCGCAAATTTGAATCGCGTCGTCGATGGTTTTACAAAGCGTTTCGCTTACGTGCCACTTCGCCATCGAAATCTCCTGGCGGGCGTCTTTGCCGTGCTGAATCAGCCATGCCGATTTTAACGTGAGCATCCAGCCCATTTCGATATCGCGGGCGCGTTCGGCCATCGTCCATTGAATGCCCTGGTGCTCGGCGATCTTCTGTCCGAACACTTCGCGCTCTTTCGCGTACTTCATCGCGATCTCCATCGAGCGGCGCGCGAGGCCCAGCCAGCGCATGCAGTGGGTCAATCGTGCGGGGCCCAGGCGCACCTGGCTGAGGCGAAAGCCTTCGGCGAGTTTGCCCAGCACCATATTTTCTGGAACGACCACGTCCTTGAATTTTAGTTCGCAGTGGCCGCCCGGCCCGTGCGATCCCATCACCGGGATTTCGCGGACCATTTCGTAGCCGGGACTGTCGGTCGGCACCAGAAAAAGCGTTGAGCGGCGAAAGCTGCCGCCGAGCTTCGCGAACACAATTAAGAAATTGGAATAATTCGCGCCGGTGCAGTACCACTTATGGCCGTTCAGAATAAACTTATCGCCGTCTTTTACGGCGTTCGTTTGCAGAGACGTAGGATCCGCGCCGGCTCCGGGAGGCGGCTCGGTCATGGCGAAGGCCGAACGAATTTCGCCCGCGATCAGGGGCTTCAGAAAACGTTCGCGCTGCTCGGGGCTGGCCGCGTGATTCAGCAGGTGCATATTGCCTTCGTCAGGCGCGTCGCAGTTGCAGGCGAAGGGTCCCAGAGCCGAGCGGCCCAGTTCGCTGAAAATAATCGAAGTGCCGATGACGTCCAGGCCGAAGCCGCCGAGTTCTTTGGGCAGATGCGGTGTCCACAGGCCGCGGGCTTTGGCCTTCGCGCGGAGTTCGTCCGTAATCGCTTTCGGGAAGCGACCGTCGTGATGATCGTAGTGTTTTTCCGCCGGAATGCATTCTTCTTCGACGAAGGCGCGTACTTTCGCGCGTAATTCTTCTACTTCGGGAGAGATTTGAAAATCCATCTGAGTTCCACCTGTTGTTCGTTTTGATTTGTGCGATATTATAGCGCGTTCATTGTTTCGCTTGCGCGAGCTTTCGTCTGCTTCGGCGACTAAAATCCGTGTCGATTGAGCACCTCGTCTTTTATGCGAAAGACATCCGCGTCGAGATCCGGCATTTGATTTTCCGGCCAGACCCAGTCGCCGATTACGCATAGCACGGGCGCGTCTTCGCCCTGGAGAATCCGGAGAGTCGCCTGCTTGAGGTCGTCGCGTTCGGTCGGTCGATGCGGAGTTTGGGCGAATTGTTCGCCGAAAGCCTGCGCCTCGTGCGAAAAGGCGTACTTAAAAAAGAAGTCGGAGAATTTTCCGCCGCCTTTTTTGTATTCGGCGCCGAGCTCTTTTAACTCCAGGTGTTCGGTCGTCTTCAGCGCGCGCTGGAGTAATAAGCCGATGCCCCGGGTGGCGGGGCTGCGAAAAGTCCCGCCGCGAATGGCGCGAAAGCGTTCGGACTCTTCGTGGGCCAGAGTATCGAGCAGAACTTTCGCGTAGGACATCGACCCATAGCCGACGCGGGCGTGGGGCAGCCAATAAAATGCGGAGTAGCCCACAGTCAGGCGGGGTTTCAGGCCGTCAGCCAGAGCGCGCATGGGCGCCACGCTGAACTGGATCGCTTCTTCGGCGTCGGCGACCGTCGCCGCGCGAATGGGGTAGCCGATCGGTCCGAAGGCCGGCGTAAAAAAGAGCACATCGATCGCCGGCGGCTCCGGTGTGTCCGGATCTAAGTTACGCAGCCCTTGCATTAAGCTTTCGGCGGCGTCGGGCTGATTTAAGTCGATTCCCGCAATGACGGCGTCGGCTCCCGGAACGGAATCCATTCCGGCATCGGCCGCGGAGGACGTGGCGATGATGCGAGCGGCCGCGTTCGCGTGATGTTCGCGGATCGCTTGAATCGCGCTCTGACCCGCTTCGCTGCGCCCGCCGACGATTAGATAGTTGAGAGAGTGATTCGTGTTTTGCATGAAGGGAGTGTCTCGCTGATATTCTATATTGTCGCGATATTGGCCTTGAGGCGCCGCTGCTTATTGCAGAGCCGCGACCAGAAGCTGGAAGTGCGTGCGATAGCGTTTGTGCAGATCTTTTTCGCCGGTGACGTGCAGGGCGAGCGGCGCGCCGTACAGCAAAGTCAGGAAGAGAGCGACAAGATCGCGTTCGGGCAGCCGCGTTTTGATTTCGCCGGCCGCGCGGGCTTCGGCCGTATGTTTTGCGAGCAAATCCCGCAGATGAGGAATCGTCAAATCGGCCGCGCCAGGCTCTTCGGGATATAAAACGTAGCGCTCCGCCGGCGTGATTTCAATCGTGGGCGGCGGTGCCGACAGGCTGGCAATCCATCCGATCAGGTTCAGAAAGACTGACGAGGCTTCCCGCGCTTCGGCCCCGCGCAGAAAGATGCGCTCCAGAGCCTGCAGCCCGCTGAGAGGCGTGCGCATCTGTTCGACCGCGCGTTCGAGGCACCAGACCCGCAGGAAATAATTCAGCAGATCGGCCTTCTGCGGGAAATAATTGAAAAACGTAACCCGCGAAACTTCGACTTCGCCGCAGATCGCCTCGACCGGTAAATCGACCAGCCCTCCGCGATGGTGGCCCATCTGCCGCACCGCCGCCTGTAGCAGGGCCAGCTTCAGCCGGGCGCGTTTGACTTCCCGCAGACCGGGGCGTTCGGCTCCGGCGGCCCCGGTCGCGGCTTTTCCCGAGCGTTTCGTTCCGGACGTCCCCGTGATTTTGGTGCTTCTGGCAGCGGACACACGCCAGATCTAGCGTCTGCAATCTTACACGCAATAAAATATTTTACTCGAGTAAAATATTTTTGCGGCCTGCGCACGGACCGGGAATCACTTGCCAGCGAAATCCAGGCGGGAAATTATGAATAATCATGTCTGAATCCGTGCGCCAGTCTCCGGAACAAGAGGAAGCCGTTCGCCGCGATTTTCGTAAAGGCAATATCAACTTCGATTTTCTGCAGCCGGAAGGAAGTGGAGTCGGGCGTCGCTCCTCGGCTCGCGGTCCGGATCGTCGGTCGGGGGAACGGGAAGGCAAACGCGGCCTGTTTAATCGCGGCCGTCCGCCGCGGCCGGTCGGCTGGCTGCACGTGAGCGCCTGGTCGGCGCTGCTGGTCGGCTCCGCAGCCGCGACGATCTGGATCATAGTGCTTGGCGATTCCGTGCTCTGGCTTTTGCTATTACCCTTCGCGCTTTCGACCGGTCTGTGGAGCGTGATCATGCTCGCCCTCTTTCAAAGTCGACCGCGCTAGCCCGGCGATCATTCGTTTTTCGATGATCTGTCGATGGCCTTTCGATTGTATTTTGGAGCACGCATTCACGCGGTCTTCACATATCCAGCACGCCGTCCCAGTTTTCGGGCGGCTGAAGCGTCAGCGCCTCGCAGCGGCGTTGAAATATTCCGGCGACCGAATCCAGGGGCGCGCGTTCCGCGACCCGGGCGAAGCCGCCCTGCGCTTGCGCGAAGCGGCCGGCCCGGTATTCGGCCAGGGCTTCCGCGAAAGCTTCCAGGCATGCGTTCTTTTGATCGCGGCTTTCCTGAGAGTCGGCGCCGTATAGTTCATAGATGACGACCGGGCGCGTTTTGCCTTTCACTCGCACGCTGTCAATTTCGCGCAGTTCAAGCGAGGCGGGATCTTTGATCTTCTGATAGAGTTCGCCGGTCAAAAGAATCGGCGCGCTGTAGCGTTTGGTCAGAGACTCCACCCGGGACGCCAGATTGACGGTATCGCCGATGACTGTGGTTTCCATCCGGTTGCTTGAACCGACCGTGCCGAGCATCACGTCTCCGGCGTGCAGGCCGATGCCGACTTCAAGCGGCGCAAGCCCCGAAATCAATCGGTGCCGATTGAAGGCGCTCAATTCGGATCGCATGTCTATCGCGGCGATCAGCGCGTTTTTGGGCGAGTACGAAAACAAAGCCATGATCGCGTCGCCTATGAATTTATCGATGAAACCCTGATTGCGTAAGATGGCGGGTTCCATGCGCTTAAAATAAGAATTCAGAAAACGAAAGTTATCGTTGGCGTTCATGCTTTCCGAAAGAGTCGTGAAGTCGCGAATATCGCTGAACAGGACGATCATATCCTGGGCGACGGAATCGCCGAGTTCGACTTCGCGCACGTCGCGCTTTTCGAGAAATTCGAGAAATTGGTTCGGTAAAAATCGTGCGAAGGATTTCGTGAGCTCCTGCTGTTCGCGATAGAGACGGGCGTTTCGCAAGGAAATCGCCACGTGGGTGTTCAGGAATTTTATAATCTCCATGCGGGCGTAGTCGAAGACGCCCGTGGTCAGATTGTTTTCCAGATAGAAGACGCCGAAGAGCTGGCTTTGATGCACGATCGGCACGCACAGGGCGGAACCCGTCGGCTGTATTCCGGAGCGCGCTTCACTGACGAACTGCTGTGCGTTGGTTTGTTCGTCCGTTTCATCCAGCAGTACGATCTCCCGGGTGCGGGCCACGTACTGAATTAAATTGGCGGGCAGGTCGGGGTACTCGGCGAGAATCTTATGCTGTTCTCCGTGCATCGTCGGAGGCTCCGGCGCGTCCAGATCGCGCAGGGCGGCGACGGAAAGCCGGCCGTTTTCAGCGACGATCAGAGCGCCCCGGCGAGCGCCGGAGTTTTCCATTACGATGTGGATCAGTTTGTCGAGCAGGCTGTCCAGGTGAATCTCTTCCGAAATCGTTTCGACCGCTTTCATTACGGTCGTCATATCGAGAGAGCGCTGCGGCGAATTCTCAGGCGTCGTGAGGGCTGCGGAATCGACGACGGTGGTTTCCGCTTTTTCTGCGACAGGGCGCGCCGCTCTGGCGGCCTGGGATTCGAGCACTTCCGAAAATTCGGCCGCGATTTGGGTCGCCTTGATCCCACAGCCCCATTCGGAATAGGCCTGGATGGCCGAGTCCAGGTAGGTGCGCGCGAAGGATCGACGATTTTCTTGAACGCAGAAGCGTCCCGCCAGTTCGCAAATGATCGCATAGTCCATCAGGAAGTCATTTTGTTGGGCTTCCTGGGCGGCGAGTTCGTAGAAGTGCAGCGCCTGCTCCGGCGTTCTTTGAACACGATGCCATTCCGCGTCTAAGACGTGGCGGCGATGGCTCTGGTTTTGTGGCGCTTCTTGCGACCATTTCTTGAATTTTTTGCGCAGCCTGGCAACTGCGCGTAGATGTCCGCGAATCTCGCCTTGCGGGGTTGACTCGTCGGCGCACAGCGCCAGGCGACTCAGGCCGTCGATGAAATACAGTGGGATCACCGCGGAGGCGGAGTTCATGCTCTTGATCATTTCGATGGCGTGGCCGCCTTGCTCGACGGCGCTTCGGGCCTGGCCGTCCAGAAACAGAAGCAGGGCGTTTGACTGATGGACCCAGGCGACGGCGGTCTGGTAGCTCAGGTCCGCGAGCTCCGGCGCCTGGCGTTCCTGCTGAAAAATTTCCCCGCACAGCTTCGTTTCCAGCCGCCCCGAGTTGTGCTGCGGATCGGCCATGAGATTGTGCACGGTCTGCAGCCAGATGGCCAGCACGTACAGACTCTGGCTGGTGCGCTGGCGGCGGAACTCCTGCAGGTGCCTGCGCATGTCGCGGCTCAGAGGGTCCAGGCGGCCGCTTGAGAAGAACTCGTTGAGGTCTTTAAAAAATAAAGCGTAGCCTCTGAACTCGGCGTCGCCGCTGATCCGACCGGCTTCCGCTCCTTCCAGCAGAACCGGCAGGCTTTCGCATAGCGGCGCGGTCCAGTGGCGAACGAAAGCCCCGTCGAGTACCGTTACGCGGGTGCGCTGGCCCCGGTGTTCGGGGCGTTCGAGCAGGGTTTGCGCCAGTCCAATATAACGATTCGCTTCGTACGGGGACGCCAGCGCGCCCGAGTGCGCGACGGCGTACAGGCCGATCGCATAGGGTGTGTCCGGCGCGATACCGTAGCGATAAGAAAGTCGGGCGCTCAAGAGCAGGACAATCGCGAAGAGGTCGGGATCGGACTGATAAGCCGTCGAACCGATTTGATTTAAGATGCGAACAGCCGCGCGCTTACGGCGGTTTCGCATTTCCGGCACGCGCAAAATCGCGGCGCCGCCGCCTCGCAATAGAATCGTCAGCTTCGTCGAAAGCAGTGTTCGGATCAGTCGAGGAGTCGTGCCCTTCGCCGGCAGCTTGACGCCCAGTTCCTTCAGACACCGGCGGGCGGCGGTGATGGAATCGGCCAGATGATTTTGATTGTTGCGCGTGCGAATTCGCGTTTCGTACGCGGCCACATGATGCAGAGGGTCCGTGGCGTGAGCGAGAATTTCATCGACCAGACGCTCCGAGCGTTCGTATTCGCCGTTGAGTTGACAGGCGCGGGCGAGCTCTTCGCTAATGGCCAGCTGCAATTTGTATTCGGAGCTCCAGGCGTTCTCCGGCAGGAGTTCCCTGCCGACGCCGAGCAGCTTCGTCGCTGATTCGTAGGCGATTGAGGCGATCGCCTTTCTACCGGCCTGGAGATTGAGGCCGGCCAGTCGCAGCCGCAAAGCGGAATCCTGAATTTCTGCTCGGGCCAGATTCAGGTGATTCGTAATATCGAAAATATATTCCTGGAGTTTCTGCGCCGGCGTGGCGTGCAGCATACCGCGCCCGATCGCCAGATGCTTGTTGCGACGATCCTCTTCGGACAGCAGTTCATAGACTACCTGTTGAATGCGGTCGTGAACGAAACGGTACGCGAATTCGTGCTGCGAATCCGCGTCGGGCGCGCCCAGATCGTTGCGAATCAAAAGGATTAAACCCATGCGCGCGGCGGGCTCGATCAGCGCGTGCAGTTCGCGGGCTCCGTGTTCCGGATGAGCGGCGAGCAGGATCGGCAGGTTGAAATGATTTCCGTAGCAGGCGGCGGTGTTGAGCAATTCCCGGCTTTCGGGCCCGAGGCGTTCGATTTTTTCCCGGAGGAAGTCGACGATGTTTTCCGCCAGGTTCAGAGCGCGGATCGCGTCGACGTCCCACTCCCAGGCGCGGTTCTTGCGATCAAAGCGCAGCCGGCCTTCCTCGATCAGGCTCCTTAAGAATTCGCCGGCGAAAAGCGGATTGCCGCCGCTGAACGAAGCGACGATCCCCGCCAGAGATCCGGCGTGGTCGGCGGGGATTTGCAGGGCCTCTGCTACGAACTGATTGATGCTTTCGTCCGAAAGCGGTCCGAGCTGAATGAGTCGCGGTGCGCTGCGATCGGCTCGCGCGTCGGCGATCTTTTTTAGAGTCAGGCTCAGAGGATGAGACGCGTCGACCTCGTTGGAGCGGTAGGCGCCGATCAAATGCAGCGCGACCCCGGTCGGCAGCTCCTGCATCAATCGCTGGATCAAAAGAAAGGACGGACCGTCGGCCCATTGTAAATCGTCGAGGAACAGTACCAGCGGTTGCTCTGTGGTCGCGACCGCTTCGATGAATTCAATAAAGGCCAGATAAAATCGATTGCTGCTTTCGGTCGGTCCGAGTTCGGCCGGGGCGGGCTGCTTGCCCAGCAACCATTCTAATTCGGGAATGACTTTCCCGAGCACGGGCCCGCTGTGGATCAAAGCCGGTCCGATTCTATCTTTCCATTCGCGCACCTGGCCTTCGGTTCCGGATAGAATCGATCGAACGAAGGCGCGCAGAGCCTGGAGGACCGCGTGATAGGGAACATCCCGCTGGAACTGGTCGAATTTTCCTTCGATAAAATTGCCGCGATGTTTGAAAACCGCCACGGACATTTCCCGCACGAGAGCAGATTTGCCGATCCCCGAGTAGCCGGCGACCAGGGTGCAAACCGGCTCTCCCGCCGCGCTGCGTTCGAAATCCGCCGTGATTTGCCGGAGCTCATGCTCGCGACCGAATAAACGTCGCGGGGCATAGTATCGTTCGGAGGCGTCGATCGCGCCCGGTTTGAAGTATTGAATGCTCCCGACCGATCGCATCTGGCGCAAACATTCTTTCAGATCCGCCTTAAGGCCCGCGAGGCTACGATAGCGATCATCCGCGGACTTCGTCAGATTGCGTAGTATGATTTCTGAAAGCACCGGCGGCACGTCCGGGCGAATTTCGTGGGGCGGCTGCGGCAAATGGGCGACGTGGGCATGGATGATTTCCAGATCGTCGTCCGCGACAAAGGGCGGTCGGCCGCAGAGCAGCTCGTACAGGATGGCCGCAAGGCTGTAAAAATCGCTGCGAAAGTCGACCGGCCGATTGACGCGTCCGGTTTGTTCGGGGCTCAGATAGTTTAAGTTGCTCCAGATGCGCGCCGGGTTGCCGCCTTCGAAGATCGCGGAAAGCCGCGAACGTCCGAAACCGGTGATGCGAATTTCGCCGGTCTGCACGTTGACGAGTACATTGCCGGGTTGCAGGTCGTTGTGAATCAGATCGTGTTTGTGAATCTCCGCCAGAGCCCCCGTAATGCGCAGGGCGAGTCGCAAAAAGGCCTGGAGCTTCAGCCCCTCGGGCCTGACCAGAGCGCTCAGGGGTTGCCCCGCGAAGTTTTCAAAGACGGGCAGGAGTCGGTCGCGATGTTCTTCCAGCTCAAGCGCTGGCAATACGGCGTCGCCTTCGATCCAGCGCGAGAGTTCGCTGTCCCGCGTGGCCCAGTTGTTCCAATCCCGGGCGTGTTTGCCCGGCAGCTTCATGAGGGCGAATTCTGAAACTCGTTCGGGTGCGTTGACGCGCATCAGTTTCGTATGGGAATCCGAGCTCAGGGTTTCCACATACGAGTAGCCCGGCGGCAATTGCTGGCTCTGGTTTTCGGTTTCACTGTTCATGAATATCCTCTGGACCGGCGGCCGGGCAATTGATGACTCGGCCTCTCAAAAATTATTATGAAGTATGTGACTGGAAACCATGGCGATTTCCTACTGTGAAAAACGTTGAAACTGTAAATATTGACACTTTAGGTCAGGAATTACCCCCAAATAGTCCAAAAGGATTAGGCCCATGGCCGGTGCGAATTCGTACGCGAATGACGGAAAGCTGGCGGGCGTGGGAGCACGCCGCAAAAAGAGTTCAGGAAGCTCAGGAATTTCCGGACTGGATCGCCGCCTGACGTTTGCGGCCTTTCTTGCTCAGAGAACCGGCGAGCAGGGCCGCGATCGCAGGGAAGGCCGAGCCGAGTTTCGTCAGCAGGCCGCGGTAGCCGGGAATCAAAACTTCCGCCGGGCGTTTGGTCAGCACCTTTTCCAGGATCACCTTTTCAATGTCTTCGACCGTAAGAAAGCGATCGCCGGAAAAGGTCAGAGCGGCCTCTTCATGACTGACCTGTAAATCGAGCATGGGCGTTTGCACCGCGTCGGGGCAGACGACCGTAACGTCGACGCCGTGGACTTTGAGTTCCTGCGCCACCGCCAGGGAATAGCCCCGGACCGCGTGCTTGGACGCGCTGTACAGGCTGATGCCGGGAATGCCGGCGACGCCCGCCAGGCTTGCGAAATTTACGATGTGGCCTTTGCCGGCTTTGACCATGCGACGCGCGGCGGCCTGCGTGCCGAAGATCAAACCCTTCGCGTTGATGTCGAAGTGTTTGTGCACGTCTTCGCCGCTCGACTCGTGACAGTAGCCCGGTTGAATGAAGCCGGCCACGTTGAATAAAACGTCGAGGCGTCCGTAGCGCTGATAGACTTCATCGATCAGGCTGTTCCAGTCTTTTTCAATGCGAATGTCAAGCTTCGCCTGATCGAAGCTATAGCTTTTCTGACGCGCCATCGCGGCCGTCTCGGCCAGCCCTTTCGCATTCACGTCGGTCATTACGACGTGCACGCCGCGCCGGGCGAAAGTCAGCGCGAGCCGCCGGCCGATGCCGCTGGCGGCGCCGGTGATCAAATAGACTTCCTGGTTCAGGGGCAGGTTCGGAGTCTGCGCGGCTTTTCGTTTTGGATTCGATTTTCGCGAGCCGGACTGTCCTTTCTTTCGACCGGACGAAGCTGTGTTTTTTGAACGCGCCATAATCAGTACTGCGATACGATTTTATCAGGCCGCCCGTCGCCGGTCAAGCCGCTGATTTTTAGCGGATCGACGGGACTGCGCGTCCAGATTCAGTTCGCCGTACTCCAGCTGGCCGAAACTGAAGGTCGGCTTGATGCCGGGGAAGGCCCAGTAGCGGCTCATTTCGGAAGATGGCACCACGTTATAAAAATTCGGATTGCGCGGACTCGGGCCCGCCAGTTCTTTTTCCAACACCATCGAGATGTACTGATCGAGGCCGCCTTCTAAGGTATTGCCGTTTAAGATGACTTCCATGCCGGTCTTTTCGGCGTAGCCCCGCACGCCGGGCACGCGAGAATGCATCGGCGAGTAGCTGTCGGCGCTGACGCCGTTTTCACTCGAAACCAGAACGCCTTCCGGAGTATTCACGGCCAGGCTGTGGTTGCCTTCGGTGTGGCCGGGCGAACGAATCAATGCCACGCCGTCGCCCAGCAGAGTGTCGTTGTCGAGCAGCACGATTTTTTTGGGATCGACGCCCTGCGTTCCGTTCGGGCAGTACCAGTCGGCCTGGGGCGGCAGCAGTCCGCCGTTCGCGGATTCCCACTCCTGGCGCATGACCAGCAGCTTCGCGTTCGGAAAGTACGCGGGCTGATCTCCGGAACCCAGCCACTTGCGCAGCTCCTGGGTGTGTAGATGGTCGTAGGAGATATAGTCGATCTGTTCGGGTTTCAGATTCAGCTGCGCCAGGCAGTCTTCGACGGTGTTCAGAGTCGGCGCAATCAAACGTTTGCCCAGATCGCGAAAGGGGCCGAAGCTGTTCGCCAGCCGCTTAAAGAAGGGCGTCTCGGCGTTGCCGTCCAAATCGGAAGGCGAAAATAAAAGCGTTTTTAATCCGGCGCTGCTTTCGTACTGCACGACGAAGAGGCGGTTTAAGATGTGCATGAAAGGCGTCGGCAGACTGAAAGCGTTCAGCAGGCCGTACTTCGCGGGATAGGGCGCGCGAATCAAATCGAAAGTTCGATAGTACGCCGCCTGTGGTCCGGAGCCGAATTTATCCCGCAGGCGATGGGCGGCACTGCGCGTCGCTTCCAGCCGAAGGCGCGGGGCGCTGCTGCTGCGAGTATCTTTAAGTTCGCGGATCGTTTTGATTTCGGGCGGGAGCTTCGCGTAGGCGGGAGTCTTCGTGCGCGTTTTCGTTTTCATCAGATGCCTCTTTCTCTGCCCCCATTCAAGCAAAAAATTGACGCCGATGTCAATTGAATTTCGCGGCGCGCAGGCCGTGCGATACGCTTTGGTATCCGACAAAGTTCTGTTCGCCCGAGTCGGCGCCCTTCTAATCGACCATGGCTTCGTTATTTGCGCACGGTTTTGTCGCGGCTTCGGCCGGGGCGCTGCCGTACTTTCCGAGACACCGCGGCTGGATTCTGTTGCTGGGCGCCTTCGCCGCGATCGTGCCCGACGCGGACGTGCTGGCCTTTCGATATGGAATTCCGTACGCCGATCCTTTCGGACACCGCGGCGCGACCCATTCGATCGTCTTCGCCGTTCTGCTGGCCGCGCTATTGACGCTGCTGTTTTATCGCAGCTATCCGCTGCGTTTTCCTCGCAGCGGCGCGTCAAAAGAGTCCGACGCGTCGCAGGCCGGGCGGGCTTCGAGACAAGGAAACGGATGCATCCTGTTCTGTTATTTTTTTCTGTGTACGATTTCGCACGCGTTGCTCGACGCGATGACCAACGGCGGACTCGGCGTGGCGATTTTTTTCCCCTTCGATAACGCCCGCTATTTTTTGCCCGACGATTGGCGGGTGATTCAGGTCTCGCCGATCGGAGCGCGAAGATTTTTCAGCGAGCGCGGTCTGCAGGTGATCATCAGCGAGCTGAAATTTGTGGCCCTGCCCTGGACGATCGCGCTCGCGGTCGCTTTTGTTCTGAAAATCATTTATGCGAAGATCTTTCGCCAGTGATTATAACGCGGCGCCGGACGCCGCGAAGGCCGGAGTTTCGCGCAGAGCGCTCAGCCTTCCATCAGCTGTTCGCGAAAGGGCGCGCGATAGTCGGCCATGATCTTCAGCAGCTCGCCGGCGTCGTCGTGTTTGAGCAGCAGCTCGTAGTTCGCGGGGCGCAGGAATTTTTCCTGGATCATATGCTCGAAGAAGCTTAACAGCAGATCAAAATAACCTTCCACGTTCCACAGTCCGATCGCTTTGTCGTGAAAGCCGAGCTGGGACCAGGTCAGAATCTCGGCCAGTTCGTCGATGGTGCCGAAGCCCCCGGGAATGGCGATGAAGCCGTCGGAAAGTTCTTCCATCAAGGCCTTGCGTTCGTGCATGGTCTTTACGATTCGCAGGTCCGGCAGGTTCTGATGAGCGACTTCTTTTTCGACCAGGCTCTGGGGAATGACCCCGATGACGTGCCCGCCGTTTTCCTGAACGGTCTGAGCGATATGGCCCATCAAACCGACGTCGGCGCCGCCGTAGACCAGGGCGATATTCTGTTCGGCGAGCAGGCGTCCAAGATGAGCCGCGGCTTCCAGATAGACCGGGCGGGCGCCGGGACTGGAGCCGCAGAATACGCACACGCTGCGCAGCGTGCGAGGCTTTTGGGAGCTTTCGGACATAAAGCATTCTGCGTTTTGCGGCGGGATTTGTCGCCTCGTTTTCCGGACCGTCCATGGGCTTGACAGCGCCATGAAGGGGAATCGAATCGCCTATGGTTTTACTCAAGCAGATTGGAATGTATGTGATGGCGGCTTTTTACGGCTTCGCCGGCGTCATGCACTTCGTGAATCCGGAATTCTTTTTGAAGATCGTGCCGCCCTATCTGCCCTTTCCCCTGGCCCTGGTCTATTTGAGCGGCGTGGCGGAAATCGTGCTGGCGATCGGCCTGGTAATTCCGCGCTTTCGACGCCTGGCCGCCTGGGGCGTGATTCTGCTTTTGATCGCGGTGTTTCCGGCGAATGTCTATCACTATACGAGCGGCGGCGCCGGGATGGACATTCCCGAGTCGATGCTGATCGTGCGTCTGTTATTGCAGGGCGTTTTGATCGCCTGGGCTTACGTCTATACCCGCGAATGAAAATAGTTCATTCGCGAGGACGCCCGGCCTCCACAGCGACTCATCAGTAAAAGTTTAAGCTTCGGATATTAGCCGTAGCATTTTTTAACAGCAATACTGCTTGCCAATTGGCCGGCAGATGTTGGTGTAATGGATGAAGCGCGGAATAAAAATCACGGATCAGGAAAATGAGATTCTTGATACGGACGTCATTATATCCCGGACGGATCTCAAGGGGCGCATCACGTACGTTAGTGACGATTTCGCGCGCATTAGCGAGTATAAACCGGAAGAAATGGTCGGCCAGGCGCACAACCTGGTCCGGCATCCCGAGGTGCCTCCCGAAATATTCGCCGATCTCTGGAAGACGATTCAGTCCGGCAATGTCTGGAACGGAGTGATTAAGAATCGCGCCCGCAGCGGTAATTACTATTGGGTCGACGCGACGGTCGCGCCGATCTACGAGTCGGGCGAACGCGCCGGCTATATGTCCGTTCGTCGCAAAGTGGGCGCGGACACGGTCCAGGCATGGGAGGCGCAGTATGAGCGCGTGCGTCGGAGCGGCCGTTTTAACAGTGCGGGCCGGTCCTCGCGCTTCTGGTTCGGCCTTTCGGTGGTGACCGGAACGCGCCGTTCGATCGGAGCCCTGGAAAAGGTCGTGGGCCTCTTGACCCAGGGCAATCTGGCGGCTGCGCGAAATTATGACGAGAGCCGCAGCGGCCGCCTCTTTCGCCGGCTGCATTCGGCGCTGCGCGGTCTGGGACTGAGTCTGTGGGGCGTCTTGTATCAACTGCGCACTCGCAGCGAAGCCCAGAAATCAATCGGCGAAAAGCTATCGAAGTCCGCGCACGGATTAAGCGAAAGCGTGAACAAGCAGCTGCAGTCCGCTGAAGAGATTTCGGCCGCCGTCGAGGAGTTGACCGCTTCTTTCGATATCACCGCCGAGAACGTTCTGCAGCAGCAAAAGGCCGTTGACTTGATCAATACGGATTCGGTCGAGCTGGCCGGCGAGCTGAAGTCTTCGCGGGAGTGGCTGCATAATCTGAGCGTCCTTTCCAGCGACAGCGCCGACCGCGCCCGGGATTCCGAGCTGCAGGTGTCGGGCGCCATCCACTCGATGGCCGATATTCGGGAAAGCGCCGAGCGGATCGGCTCGATCATCGACATCATTCGCGATATTTCAGAACGCATCAATTTGCTTTCGTTGAACGCGGCGATTGAGGCGGCGCGGGCCGGGGAACAGGGCCGCGGCTTCGCCGTCGTCGCCGATGAAATCTCCAGCCTGGCGGACAAGACCGCTCGCAGCGTGCGCGAAATCGGCGGCTTTATCAGCGCCACGGAGCGCTCCGTCGCATCGGGCACCGCCGAAGTGGAAACCGCCGTAGACGGCATACGAGAAATCGGCGAATTCGTGCGCCGCATCGACGAGCGGGTCGGCAACGTGGCCGGCGCGATTGATTCCCAGAGCGAACGGGCGACGCGGATTCAGGAGTCGGTGCGCGCGCTGAATACTTCCGCATCGCGAATTTCCCAGGCGATCGTAGAAGAGCAGGCCGCGGCCCGCGAGATTACGGAAACCGTAGGCGGCTTTTCGAATGACACGCACGAAATCAATCAGGAGGCGCTGCAGGCCGAAGCGGTCAGTCGGGAAATCATCGCCAACGGCGAACAGGTCGCGGAGCTGCTGCGCTATTTTCGGATTTAGCTTTTAAGCAACTTCGATTTGGCGCCGGCTGAAGCCTGCGGTGGATCACTTAGAGCGGGCATTCAGCGAAAGACAAAGCGATCGAGGAAGGCGTGCAATACGCGGTCGCGAAATTCGGGAGAGTGGCTGTTGGTCGCCAGGAAGACGCCGAATTCTTTTTCGGGCGCGACGCACAGGACCGCTGCGTAACCCGGCAGATCGCCTTTCGTAATCAAAGCGCGCTGCGCCGCCGGTTGAGCGGCGATTCTGTCGCTCGCGGTTTCGGCTTCAGTTTTATAGGCCGCGAAAGCTTCGAAGCCGTAATAGTAGGTCGGTCGTAAAAAGCGGTCTTCGTTTCGAATATCCAGCATTTGCTGAACGGCCTCTTCGCCGAGCAGTCGGGCCTGGCCGAAACGCCCGCGATCGAGCAGCATCACCAAATAGCGGGCCATGTCGCCGGCGGTCGTCGAAAGGCCGAGGGCGGGCGCCGGCGCGAAATAACGGGCCGGTAATTTTTTGAAGCGTCCTGTGCTTGTGTTTGATTGCGAGGAGCCCTGCTCAAACTCGTACCGATAGGGGCGCGCCCAGCCGGCCGGCGCTTCGAGATCGGCTCCGGCCGCCGCCGTCCGGCCGTCGGGAATCTTCGCGCTTTCGTTCAGGTAGGCGAAGCTCGACCGGTTCATGCCGATCGGGCGAAAGAAAAACTGGCGAATGTGTTCGGCGTAGCTCAGACGGCTCTGGCCTTCGAGGATGCGGCCCAGCACGCTGATTTCATAGTCCGAGGGGCCCCCATCGCGTTGACGAAATGCGGGACGCGCGCGCCGTATATACTCGTCAAGCGCAGGCGCCTGGGCGCGGCTCTCGAAACCGCCGTTCTGGCTGACGGCGGCCAGGCCCGTCTTTCTTAATAGTAAGTCTTCGATAGTTAAGCCGCGTCCTCGGGGGCGGGGCAGCGGTCGTGGGAGATAACTATCCGCCGGGCTGTTCAACTGGAGCAGACCGCGATCGGCGGCGTGCAGTACGGCGGCGGCGGTGATATTCGCCGAAACGCGGCCGACGGGAAAGCGGGTGCGAATCGCGTCGATGCGGGCCTTCGTCGTCAGATCGCCGAAGCCGTAGCCCTGCATCATATAGACCCGGTTGCGACGGACGATGGCGATGGCCGCGCCGGGCACCCGCAATTCGTTCATCAAATCTTTGATCAGAGGGTCGAGATAACCCTGAATCGATTTGCGTCGCTCGCGCTCTACGGCCGGATCGAATTCTTCGCGTTCGGGCTTCTGCGCGGGGTCGATCTGCGTTTCAGTGCTGTTGTCGGTGGTCTCTTCGGTTTTCGTCGGTTCGTCGACGGTGCTCGCATCGGCGAAACCCGCGGGCAGGAGGCGCTGTCGCCGGCTGAGGCCCTGCACGGAATCCGCCGGGCGCGATGCGGCGGAACCGGTGGTGCGGGGCGGAGTCGCCGGGCTGCGATTCGGTCCAGAACCGGCCTGCGCCGTTGTCGGTTGCGTCTGCCCGACAGCGACCGGCCCGCCCCAGCAGAGCGCCGCCAGGATCAGGAGCGCGCCGGGTCGGGGTCGGAACCTGAACACGACAGCCCGCATGATTTTAGAGGGCCGACGCGATGGATTCGATGTGAAAGGATCGTGCGTTGCCTTCGGTCAGCTGCGCCGTTTCGCCGGCTTTTTTACCGATCAGCGCTTTCGCGATAGGCGATTCGTACGAGATCAGATTTTGATCCGCGTCGGCGTCCCAGGGGCCGAGGATCGAGTAGGTGATCGTTTCGCCTTCGCTCGTTTTGACGGTGACCTGCGAACCGATGCTGACCAGATCCGTGCGCACGTCGGAGGCCTGAATCGCGCGGGCGCGTTTGATTTCAGCCGAGACGCGTGAAATTTCAGCTTGCAGCTGGGATTGTTTTTCCATGGCCGCTTTGTATTCCGCGTTCTCGCGCAAATCGCCTTTTTCCTGCGCTTCGCCGATGTCCCGCGAGTTGGCCGGCATCACAACGTTGATCAAGTGGTCCAGATGGCCTTTGCGTTTTTCCAGCGCGTCCGATGAAGCCAGAATCACGCCGCTTGCCGGATACAGGCTTTCAATTTCAGCGGCGAGTTCTTCTTCCGCGTCTTCCTCTTCGTCGCTGTCCATGTTGAAGTCGGGACGCTCATTGCGCAGGGCTTCGTAGAAATTTTCTTTGTGCGCGTCGGCGGCGTACGGCACGTCCCGAAAGAGGGCGTACATCCGGCGCAGCACTCGTAGCTCCGCGTTTTTTATTACCGTGGCAAGCACTTCATGGCTGAGGACCGCTTCGACGGTAATATTCGTCGCGCCGAAGATAGCTTCGATCGCCGTGTTTTTCAGACGCGTGCCCTTCTTCTCGATATTCACGAGAGTCTTGAGCAGGCGGAAGATCAGCAGCAGGACGTCCTGCTTGCTTTTTTCAACCCATTCGTAATTCCACTGTTCGCTGAGAATCGACTTCGCGACCCACAGAAAGATCTCGGGGAAGTCGCGGTATTTCGTGAAAGTCCGTTTGAGGAAATTGCGCAGCGCGTCGAATTGTTCGAGGCGATGCAGTTCGGTCAGAACATAGCGGTTGATTTTGATCGGAACTTCGAACAGAATGTGGCCGAGAATTTCCGGATAGTCTTCGCGATTGTTGACGACCAGGTTTACGATTTCGCGTTTGAATTCAACGGTGGGGCTTTCGGCGCACCACTTCACCAGATCGGCGGCGGCGGCGTTCTTGAAAACTTCCTGAACGTGACTGCGTTTGAGCTTGCGTTCGGGGATGTCTTCGCCCATGGCCTGACTGGCCAGTTCGAGAAAGAGAAAGCTGTGCAGCTGCTTGAGGGCGTCCTTGTTGCTTTCGTTTTCGCGATAAAATTGCACGCCCAGTTCGGCGGCGCCTTCCGTGTCCTGGTCTTTGAGGGTTTCCAGGGCGATTTCCAGGCGTTTGTTCCAGTCGTTCGTGGACTGGAAGCGCATGGACATTTCTTCCGAAAGCGTGATCGGCGTTTCGCGCAGCAAGAGTTCGTCTTTCTTGCGCGGATTAAAACCAAATTTCGGATCTTTCTTTAATTGAGCGCGGGTCTTGGTCCACCACTTGGACCAGTCCTTGAGTTCGAGAAAGCGCGGAACGATTTCGGTTTTCACGTCGCCGATGATCATCTTATTGCGAAACGACGACAGCATCATTTCGAAGAACATGGCCGTGTCTTCTTTGAAAATTTCTTCGATCTCGGTCGGGTTTTCGTAATAGCGCACCCAGATGTGTTCGGTATAGAGCGGTTGCAGACTGGAAATCGCCATCTGGATCGACATGCGCTGACCGGGGTTGTCGCGGAAATCGACAATCACCTGGTCTTTGTCGATCTCGGTGATTTTACCCACGCCGCGGGTTCGGTGATAGACGTAGTTGTCTTTGTCGAAGACGATGTTGCGTTCGAAGTGAGCGATGCAGGGACCGACGGCCTTCTTGTGGTTCGTCAGGTCGGACATCTTCAGGAATTCGTTCAGCAGCGAGTGCGTCTCGAAGCGCGAACGATAGGCCCGGACAAGATCCGAACGAGCGCGCGAAGAGGTCGGCTCGTACTCCAGAATCTTTTTGAGGATGGTGATGACGGCTTCCCAGTTCTCTTCGTTCTTGAAGGGATCGACCAGGCTGACCAGATAGGCGGCCATGCGAACGCGTTCGCGGTTACCGACCAGAATCCGTTCGATGCGTTCGAAGAAGGGCAGGTCTTTGTGGTCCCGGGCTACGACCAGATTCCAGACTTCCTCTAAGTTCTTATAATCTTTGAGGCGGGCGTAGGTTTCGCCGGCCTGCTTCAGATACGTAATCGCTTTGTCTTCGTCTTCTTCTAAAATAGAGAGAGCGTATTTCTTGACGACGTCCGGATTCTTCCGGTCGATCTGCGCCAGGCGTTCGAGAAAGGGCCGCAGCTCTTTTTTGCCTTTCAGGCGTTCGGTGCTATCGACTTTCGCGCGCAGGGCGATGCGGTTCTTCTCGTCGTGCTCCAGAATGATGTCGGCGATGTGGTCGACGATGGTCCACTTACCGCTCTTGATGAATTCGCCGAGCAGGGCGCGTAGATAACCGGAGTCGTCTTCTTTTTGTTCAAGCAGCTCGACGCCGCCGAGAATATAGCGCGATACGAGCGATGACTTCGACTCGTTTAGATTTTCTTGTAGCAGGGTGCGGGCTTCGGAACTCTTTTCCGGTCCGGCGCTTTGGATCTCCGCGGCCAGTTCATCGAAGTTCTTCAGGCGGCTGAGTTGCAAATTGGCGAGATGATCTTTGACCAGTTTCTCTTCGTTGATCTGGGCGATGATCTTCGCCGCGAGTGGATCGCTGGAGACCTGAGTTTCGTTTTCCGTGACCTGTTGTGACATTGTTCTACCGTATTGAGCGTATTTGGCGTTGTAAGTTGTATCGTATTACCGACTCGGTGTTCGCGCAAGACGCACACCGGACCCGGCGAATCAAAAAATGTTTCGCCGAATCATAAATAAAGATTTAATAAAACCAATCTCCCCATCAAAACACAGTCAGCGGATCAGGGAATTTATGTATGAAATATCAGGACTGATATAGGGTAGGAGGGAATAAGCCAGATTTTCCGGAACCCCCCGGATCGTCAAGCTGGAATCCCCCTGTAGCCCCTCGTGGCCCGCCTCTATCTATACACTATTATCGGCAAATTCGGCGAATCGCGTGATCTTTGCGCAGATTGGCCTGGCTGGAGTCGAGATTTTCGCTCGGGGGCGTCGGGCGGTGGCCGGGAATCTCCGGGAAAGGCTGCGGTCGCGGAGCGTGCGCTCGGTTCCATCGATATCCGCCGTCGGGCGGAGGCGGCCCGTCAGCGCCGGGTGCGATTTTCAGCCATTTCAATGAACTGAGCGAGTTTTTTGTACTCGCCGGTTTTTTTGTACAGAATCTTCCAGATCCGCAGGGCCTGTTCAAATTCACCCTGGTTGTACACCACGATGCCGAGCTGATAGAAGCCCTGTAGATACTCGGGATTCAGCACGATGGTCTTTTGAAAGTACTCTTCGGCTTCTTCGAAGCGCTGCAAGCCGCTCAGAGCGCGGCCGATGAAGTGATGCGCGCGAAAGCTATCCTGATCGATTTCGATGATCTTTTGAAACTGGACGATCGCTTCTTCGAACTGTCCGCGATCCAGCAGGCCCTGGCCGGAATTAAAATACTCGCGAATTTGTTCTTTGCCCATGGCGGGCACGGCGACCTGGGGCGATTTTAAGATTTGCAGTACGACCAGAGTGCGGTCGTCGTTGGGCTCGGCGCCCTGATAGAATGTCTCGGTTTCCTGAAAGAGTTTTTGAGTGAACTCTCTGGCCGATAGATAGTGATTTTTGCGAATGAACTCGTGCAGGCGGTCGTCGCCGAAAAACTGATTCTCGGCGTTGCGCGCTTCCGGAATGCCATCGGTATAATAAACGATCGTCGAGCCGGCGCGCAGCTGATTGGTCAGCGAGTTATAGTGGACTTCCCCGGGCGACAGGCTGCCGAGAATCGCGCCGCCTTCCAGATTGCCGATGCGCAGCAGTTCGCCCGCCTTATCGGCGAAGCGGGAGGGCGCCGCCGATTCGCTGTCGTCTACGAGGAGCCTGTCGGGAGCGCCGCCGGAGCCGTTCTCGTCCTGAAAATAACACAGCGGATTTTCGTGGCCGGCGGTCGCGGTCCGCATGATCATCGTGTCGAGATCCAGCACGCTGTAGACTGCCGAAAGATAAAAGCCGGTCCCGCGAAAGATCTTTTCCAGGTCGGAGTTCACGCGCGCGAGCACGTGCGCCGGGTCGGCGTAGTGCCGGCTATAATTTACGAAATAGACTTTGGCCATCGCCGAAATCAAAGCCGCGTGCACGCCGTGGCCGGAAACGTCCGCCAGCAGAATGCCCAGCCGGTTGCGATCCAGCTGAAAGATGTCGAGGTAGTCGCCGCCGAGTTCGCTGCAGGGCAGCGATTCGCCCCAGATATCCACGAAATCGTTCGCGGGAAAAGTCTGAGGAATCATCGCTCGCTGAACGCTGGAAGCGATCATCAGTTCATTTTGAATTTTTTCTTTATAGTTCGCCAGAGCCTTGCTCTGTTCGCGAATCTTTTTGAGGGCCGCATCGAGTTCGATCGTGGTCTGGATAAACTTGTCGAAGCTGGAGACGATGACCCGTTCGAAGGCTTTGCGGTTCGTAATATTCTGAACGATCAGCAGGACGTAGGGTTCTTCTTCCGCCGTCTCCATCAGCGAAGTCGTGACGTTCAGGTCGATCTTATCGCCGTTCTTGCGCTGAATCGCGATGTCGAAATCGTGGGGCGGTTCGCGCGTGGCGATTTTGACTTTGTTGTAGTATTCCTGAATCGCGCTCGCGTCGCCGCCGGTTACCAATTCGAAGAAGCCGCGCTCTTGCAGTTCGCCCGGAGCGAAGCCGGTCAGGCCTTCCATGAATGCGTTCGCGTACAGGACGCGATTGTGTTGGTTTTCGCTGGCAAGCAGGAGCAGGCCAACATTGGCGCGTTTGAGGATGTCGGAGAAGGCTTCTTCGTCTTGCTCCGGTAGCGGGCCCGCTTCGCTCATGGGTAGGTTGGCTGATCCCTGGGAGCAGTCGTTCCGAATGCGCCGCGCTTACGCGAATAAGCGCAAGCGAGGCGAAGGCACGGGCGACTGCCCCGGGAAAGTGATTTAGATGGCTTTAACTTCCACAACGTCCGGGTGGAGCTTATGCAATACCGGCAGAGAGCTTTCCTGCCAGGTTATGCTTTTTGAATATACCAAATTGATTTTGTAACGCTGCTCGGCCGGCGTTACGTTTACTTTCATGATCCAGTTTACCAGTTCTTTGATGCCGCTGGAGTTCATGAAACTCAGCTGCAGAACTTCGACGTTCACCGTTTTGTATCCCGCGGCGATGATCTCGTCGTGTAATTTCGCCAGGAAAGGCTTGATTTCGATACTCGGATCTTCCAGATCGATTTCGCCGACCAGTTTGATTTCCGCCGCGTCGGCGCCGTCAGCGACGGTGATGGAAACCTTGTCCAGCTTCAGATTCTCAACGTTCATATTACCCATAGCTATCAGTCCTTAAACATCTTGCGCCGACCTCATCCGGGGTGTTCGGGGGTCGGCGTTGATTGGCGGCCTCTATTCGATCAGGCCAGTTTGAAATTCGCGCGGACGGTCACCAACCCGTTCTCGTACGTGACGTTCAGGGTCGCGTTGGCTTCGTAGCGAATCCGCGCGAGGCCCAGCTGGCTCTTACCGTCCTGGCGTTCCGCGCTGAGGCGCATCATTTGCATATACGCTTCCAGCGGAGGCAGCTTGTCCATTTCGGTCACGAAACCGAGCAGCTGTTGCGCTTGCTCTTCGGCCGCGTTGTTGCTGACCACGACTTCAATCGTATTCGTATCCGGCGGTTCTTCCAGCCGCAGAAAGGTATCTTCCTGATTTGAATATTTTACGGCGTTTTCCACCAGCTCACTGACGGCCATCGAAACCTTGTCGGCTTTGATCTTATCTTCTAAAGTGATGGCCAGGAAATTCTGGATAAAGGTCCGGACCGTGGAAATATAGGTCCATTTCGGGCCGAAACGTAGTTCCACAAAGGCCCGGGCTGCATGTCTATCGTAACTCAAAGAAGCGCTCCTTTCCGTTGACTGAAGCCCCTGAAGCAGGCGTCCGGAATCCTCCGAATCTCTACCTGACTCTTCCCGGCTGGTTCAACGGGTATCGTCTCCGATCTTTTCTCTACTCAGGAAACCGATTCCGTCCATCGGGCAATTCTTTTTTTAAAGAATTTCGTTTTGAACAGTTTTGGGGGCCGGGGGCGGGGTGAAGCCGGGCCCCCGGCCGCGATTTCACCCTCATTGCGATCTCCTCATTCTACTTGATGGCAGACGGCCCGGTGCGTGTTCTGGCCAGATCTCTAATTGATTGTAATTGACTATGTTTCCAGAATTTTCAAGCAGCACATCTCTCCCCGACCGCGAACAGGCGATTCTCGCGTTCTGGAAAGAGCAGGAAATCTTTCGTAAGACCGGCGAGCAGACGAGCGACGGGCCGACCTACGTATTTTTCGAAGGTCCGCCCACGGCGAACGGTCGCCCGGGCATTCATCACGTGCTCAGCCGGGTGTTCAAAGACATCTATATCCGATTTCACGGGCAGCGCGGCTGCCATATTCCCCGGCGGGCCGGGTGGGACTGCCACGGACTGCCAGTCGAGCGGGAAGTCGAAAAACAGCTGGGAATCAAGACCAAATCGGAGATTGAAGCGGAGTACGGCATCGCGAAATTCAACGAGCTGTGCCGCGAGTCGGTGCTCAAGTACGTCGGTGATTGGAATCAGTTCAGCGAGCGCATGGCCTTCTGGGTCGATCTCGACGATCCCTATTTTACGATGGACAACGAGTTCATTGAGTCGGTCTGGCACCTGCTCAAAATCATCTGGGAAAAGGGATTAATCTACCAGGGCTACAAAGTAGTACCCCTGGACCCGGTGATGGGCACGACGATGTCCGCCGCCGAGGTCGACCTGGGCTACAAAGAAACCGAAGACCCCAGTCTGACGGTGCGCTTTCGCCTGGCTGACGCTCCGGAAAACGAACGCTTTGGCAAAAACGCCAGCTTTCTGGTCTGGACGACCACTCCCTGGACCCTGCCGTCGAATGTGGCGCTGGCGCTGGCATCGACTGAAGAGTATTTGCTAATCGAGCGAGTGCGTCCGGAGGGCGAGCCCGACGCTGGTACGATCGAACGGTTGATTTGCGCCGTCGCTTTGAAAGACGAAATCTTCGGTGAGGATCCGGAAGCGAACTCCGGCGCCGCGATCAAAGTCGTCGAAACGCTGAAGGGCGCGGACCTGGCCGGCGTATCGTACCGGCAAATCTTGAATTATGTTCAGCCGGACCCGGAGCGGCGCGCATTTTATACGATCACGGCCGACTTCGTCACGATGGATACCGGAACGGGCATCGTGCATATCGCGCCGGCCTACGGCGCCGACGACTTAGAGGTCGGAAACAAAAACGATCTGCCGGTGATCCACGCCGTCGGCATGGACGGGAACTTCGTCGAGGGCACGCCCCACGCCGGCACGTTTTTCAAAGACGCCGACAAAGCGATCGTCAAAGAACTGAAGACCGCCGGTTCCGTCTGGAAATCGGAACGCTACAAACACAACTATCCCTTCGGCTATCGCACGGGCGCACCGCTATTGTACTTCGCCAAGGACGCCTGGTACATTCGCACGACGGATCTGAAGTCGGAGCTGATTCAAAACAACGAAGCGATCAACTGGGTTCCCGAAAATATCAAGCACGGCCGTTTCGGCGACTGGCTGGAAAACAATCGCGACTGGGCTCTGAGTCGCGAGCGCTACTGGGGCACGCCGCTGCCGGTCTGGACCGACGGCGAAGGCGGCTTTCGGATCATCGGTTCGGTGGCGGAGCTTTCGGAACTGGCCGGTCGTCCATTGGGCGACATGGATCTGCATCGACCTCACGTCGACGAAATCGAATTCAAAGATCCCGACACGGGCAAAAACATGCGTCGGGTGCCGGAGGTAATCGACTGCTGGTTCGACTCCGGCGCCATGCCGTACGCCCAGTGGGGCTGGCCGTCGGGTAATCGCGGCGACCAGCTTGAAAAATATTTTCCGGCGGATTTTATTTCTGAAGCCATCGACCAGACCCGCGGCTGGTTTTATACGCTGCTCGCGATTTCGACGATGGTATCGAATACTTCTTCGTATAAGAATGTGGTCTGCCTGGGGCACGTGCTCGACGAAAAAGGCGAGAAGATGTCCAAGAGCAAGGGCAACGTCGTCGATCCGTTTAAAGTTTTCGATACCCATGGGGCCGACGCCATTCGCTGGTATTTTTTGACCAACAGTCCGCCTGGCAACAGCCGGCGCGTCGGTCAGCCCGGCTCGAAAAACGATCCCGTCGCTATCGTTCATGGATTCATGAACATGTTAATCAATAGCGTCAGCTTCTTTACGATGTACGCGAATATCGACGGCGTGCAGCTCGGCGAGGACTGGGAGAACAATCCGGTGATGCAAGATGGCAAGAGTGCGCCGCCGTTCGCGGAACGTCCTTCGATCGACCGCTGGATTCTTTCGGCCCTGCACCAGCTGATTGCTTCGGTCACGGAAGCCCTGGAAAAGTACGACTGCCAGGGGGCCGGCAAACAAATCGAAGAATTCGCGGACTCGCTTTCTAATTGGTACATTCGCCGGAATCGTCGCCGCTTCTGGAAGGGCGAGCTCGACGCGGACAAACTGTCCGCTTACGATACGCTCTATCGCTGTTTGACGACGCTTGCGCGATTGACGGCGCCTTTTACGCCCTTTCTATCCGAAGCGATCTTTCGCAATCTGGTCAGCATGCCCCTGGCGCAGGCCGGCGCGCCCGAAAGCGTGCAGCTCGCCGGCTGGCCCTCCGCGGATCTGAAACACTGGCACGATCCGGAAGTTTTGCGCGAAGGCGACGTGATCAAGCAGGCGGCCTTTCTCGGCCGCGCCGCGCGCCAGGAGAGCGGCGTAAAAGTCCGTCAGCCCCTGGGACGCATGATGGTTCACGCCGATTCGGTCGACGATCGCAAAGCGCTCGAAAAGCAGGACAATCAGGACGTGCTGCTCGACGAGCTGAACGTAAAACAAATCGAGTTTATCGAAGACGGCGCGGGCATTCTGGACTATCGCGTGAAGGCGAATCTGCCGCGGATCGGCAAGCAGCTCGGACCGCGCGTGCGGGAAGTGCAAAGCTATCTGAAAGACGCGCAGGGCGCCGAAGTCGTGCGGACATTGCGGGCCGGCGAAAAGATTCGCATCGAATGCGCCGACGGCGAAGCGGTCGAGCTGGCCGAAGAGGATTGCCTGATCGAATCGATTTCGAAAGAAGGCGTATCCGGCGCGGAAGGCGGCGGACTCATCGTGGCCCTCGATACGACGCTCACGCCGGATCTCCTGCGCGAAGGCGTCGCGCGGGACCTTGTCCGAAACGTGCAGGAGCTGCGTAAAAAGTCCGGCTTAGAAGTCACCGATCGCATTCAGCTGTGGTTCGGCGTGACTGCGGCCGCGGGTCAAAGCGATGCGTCGGGCGCGTCCGGAGTCGAACATGCAAACGTCGCGTCGGCGATCGAACAGTTCGCGGAGTTTATTCAGAGCGAAACTCTGTCTGCGATCCTGAACGGCGCAGAAGCGCCGCCTGCAGCCGCAGGCGAATTGAGCGTTACGATGGACGGCGAAAGCGTGCGTATCGTGATTGCGAAAGCCTGAATCCGTACTTGCCTCGGTCTGGATGCGTTGTTTTACCGGCGCAAACAGAAAAGGCTCAGGAGGTTGCCCGTCGGGCCGCGAGCACTGGCAAAATCCGATAGGCCGAATATTTGGTTTGTCTTTATAGCGGGCCTGGAAAGTCTTTACTGCGATACTATGACTTTGTTAAGATCGCTTTACGAAAGCGCACGCCGCCTGAGGGGCGCCGCGATCCTGCTTCTCGCAATTTCCAGCGGGGTCAGCTGTCTCGGTCTCGGCGGCGACTGCGAAAAGGCCGACGTGTCCTGCGATCCGACGGCTCTTTTATTGTACAACGCGCCTTGCCACGCGCGCAGCTGGTCGACTTACTTCGGCGCTGAGACCGGCACCGGCGAATTTATGGAAGCCGTAGTGCAAACGAGCGACGCGGGCTACGCGATGGTCGGGCGGGCCTTTCAACCCTTCGGCAGCCCCATTCTGCCCTTTTCTTCACCGGGCACGCGCAACATCTTCGTGATTAAATTCAACGAAGACGGCGCCTATCAGTGGCACACCTTTCTCGGGGAGTCGACGGATCGACCGACCGCGCTGGTCGCCGCTCCCGACGGTCTGCTGGTCGTCGGCGCGGCGATTCTCGGCTTCGGTTCTCCGCGCCAGGCTTTTAATACAGCGAACGATGCGATCGTCGCGAAGCTGGATTTTAACGGCAATTTACAATGGCATACGTATTTCGGAACTGCCGGCACTGAAGAAGTGCGCGACGTGGTGAGCGATGGCGCGGGCAACTACGTACTCGCGGGCAAAAGCGTAGGCAATATAGCGAACGCTGGCACGGTCGTGGTGTCGAATACCGATCCGGCGACCGATCAGATGTTCCTGATGAAGATCGACGGGGAAGGCACGCCTCTCTGGCAAAGTCACTTCGGCGGCGCGGGCGCCGAAGTCGCGAATAAGATCACGCGCTTCCAGAACGGCTACGTCATCTCGGGAGCCGCCGACACCGCCTTTAACGGGGCCTTCACGAACCAGCGCAACGGGATTACCGGCGGCGGCACCAACGACTTCGCGCTGGTCGGCGTGGACTTTAACGGCAATTATCTATGGCATACCTTCCAGGGCGCCGCCGGTCAGGCCGACGATACGGTCAGCCTCGAAACTCTTGCGGATGGTCGTCTGCTGGTCGGGGGCGTTTCGGACGCCACCTGGGGCAGTCCGGTCAGTCCACATCCGGCGTCGGGAGTTCAAAACGCCATGGCGATTTTTACTCTGACTGCGGACGGCGATCTGAGCTGGAATGCGTTCTACGGCGGCGGGGGAGCCACGGCGGATACGCTCTCGCGGGCGGTCCAGACCGTGAACGGCGAAATCGCCTTTCTTGGTTCGTCTTCGGCGAGCTTCGGAGCGCCGCGTCGTCCGTATACCGGACTGGACGATCTGGTCGTGGGCGCGCTTGATGCGACGACCGGCCGTTTGCTGCGCAACAATTTTTACGGTAGCGCGGCCACCGCCGAGCAACCGCTGGCTTCGGGATTTATGCAGAGTTGCGACAACGGTTTTTTAGTAACCGGCGCGGGTAACGGCGATTTCGGCTCACCGATCGTCCCCTATGCCGGCACAGGCTTCCAGGCTCTTGTGCTCAAACTCGCGCCGGATGACGCCGACTGAGAAAAGACCGCGGTTCCATGTGAATTCACGATCGCCGGCAGGGCGAAAATTTGATTTACGGATTTCAGCTTGCCGGCTATCCGTAGCCCATGGGTAAATTTCAGCCGGTAAAAAAGACGACCTTTCTCGAAGCGGTGGCCTCCGCCATCGATCACGAAAAGCGCGTATTCGAATTCTATCACCGTAACGGCGATACGCTGCCGGAAGGTCCGATCAAAGATCTCTTCTATCAACTGGCGGCGGAAGTCGACGAACACATTAAGATGATCCGCGAAATTTACGAAAACGTATCGGAAGGTCAGGCGCTGCCGAACCTCAAGATGATGTCGGCCGTCGGTAAATTTCATCAAACCTCGCTGAACGTTTTGATGCGCAAACTCGATCGCAATACCGAGCAGGACGCGAAAGGCGACGAGCTCCAGGCGGTCAGTCTGGCGACCCAGGAGCACGAAGACGCGGCGGAATTTTATCACAAGATCGCCGGTAAATTTGAAGATCCAAACATTCGTTTTCTCTTTCACCGCCTGGCGAATTTCCAGGATGAAAACCGTATGTTTCTGGAGTCCTATTCGGCCTATTCGACCCAGGGAACGCCGTACAGCCAGCCCGCTGGATACTGGGAAGAAGATCTGGTGTAAAGAGCCTATCGGCGATTCCCGAAATAGGGGTTCTTTGCAGCGTTCCCGGTGTTCAGGGCGGCGCAAACAGAGTTATCCTGCGAATTCCCTGCGCCAAAACTGGAACGTTAAAATTCACCAGAAGGCCGGTTTGGTGTCGCGCCAGTTTCAGATACGTGATCAATTGCGCTTCGTGGATCGGCAGCAGTTTCGCTACGGCTTTCGTTTCTACGACGTATCCTTCGATTAGAAAATCGAGCCGGAAGCCCGCGTGAATATTTCGTCCCTTATAGATTACGGGCAACTCTACCTGACTTTCATATTCTAGTCCGGTGACGTCCAACTCCAGCGCCAGGCATCGTGCATAAACGGATTCGAGTAGACCGGGACCGAGATGGCGGTGCACTTCGATCGCGGCTGCAATGATTTTCTCGGAGACTTTATCGTCTTTGTATGACGTGTCCATTTACATGGAGTGTCTTCATTCCTGGAATCGTTCCGTTTTTCTGTTCAACGGTCATGTTTTTCCGGCCGTGCACGATATGGCGGATTGGCGCCGGTGTATTTATTAATTTCTGCGAAGCACTCTGTATGCCGCGTGCTCCCTGTTTTCATGCACTGATCTCACCTGTCGGAGGCGGCTTTTCGAACAGGGAGCGCGAGCTGCAGTGAGTTTTTTTTGGTTGGCGCCGGTGCATCCACTAATTTCTGCGAAGCACTCTGTATGCCGCGTGCTCCCTGTTTTCATGCACTGATCTCACCTGTCCGAGGCGGTTTTTCGAACAGGGAGCGCGAGACGCAGTGATTTTTTTTGGTTGGCGCCGGTGTATTTATTAAGTTTTGCGAAGCCCTCTGTATGTCGCGTGCTCCCTGTTCGCATGTAGTGATCTCGCCTGCCAGCGGCGGTTTTCGAACAGGGAGCGCGAGATGTAGTGAGTCTATTCGCGGTGGCATTCATTTTTTTGCATTTGCTGAGCTTTCTCCGAGTCGCTGGCTCTATGTTCCCCGTGCGGAGGCTGGTTCTCCAGTGAAAATCGTGGGCGGTTAAACGGGAAACCTCGCTTGCCGGGACGGGCCAGGCCTCGATTCTGTCCCCTATGGTATCTATTCGCGCTTTTCGGGCC
This sequence comes from bacterium, assembly GCA_024742665.1. Lineage (GTDB taxonomy): Bacteria > Spirochaetota > Leptospiria > Leptospirales > Leptonemataceae > JANSYA01. Next base: position 46,792 of record JANSYA010000013.1, on the reverse strand, counting down.
GTGCGTCCGGACCCCGCTCAGGCGGATCAAATTGTCAGCGTCCCCTACGACGTTCTGGATCGGGAGGAAGCCCGGGCGATGGCCGACGGCAATCCCGTCAGCTTTCTGCGCGTGGTGCGCTCGGACCTGGAGTTTCCCGACACCGTCAGCCAGTACGACGATCAGATCTACGCCCGGGCGAAAGAGAATCTGGAAAAATTTATCGCGAACGGGAATCTCGTTCAAGAATCCGAAGATTGCCTGTACATCTATCGTCTGAATCGCGGCGATCATCAGCAGACCGGTCTCGTCGCCGCTTCGGCGATCGACGACTATCTGAACGACGCCATCAAGAAACACGAATTCACCCGTCCGGAAAAAGAGAAAGATCGCACGACCCACATTGATCGCCTGAGTGCGAATACCGGTCCGGTCTTTTTGCTGTATCGTTCGGCCGAGCAGGCCGAGATCGCCCGGATCATGGACGGCCACGCCGATGCGAATCAGCCGCTGTATGACGTGAGCTTCGACGACGGCGTGCGCCATCGCGTCTATCCGGTGCCGCCCGGAGATTTGCAGCAGCAGCTGCTGGAATTATTCGCGAAGCTCAAAGCGACCTATATCGCCGACGGGCACCATCGCGCGGCTTCGGCGAATTCGATTGGCCGCAAACGCCGCGAAAGCGCCGGCGGTTCGGCGACCGGCGAAGAGCTGTTCAATTTCTTTTTAACCGTAATCTTTCCCGACGACCAGATGGCGATTCTGCCGTACAATCGAGCGGTCAAAGATCTGAACGGACTTTCGCGCGAAGACTTTCTGGAAAAAGTAAAAACAAATTTCAGCGTAAAAGCGGGCGGCAAGAAAAACGATCCCGGCGTGCACGAGCTGAATATGTATCTGAGCGACGGCAAAGGCGGCGGCGAGTGGTTCGCTCTCCAGGCGAACGAGAATACCTATGCCGGAGCCGACGAGATCAACAGTCTCGACGTGAGCGTCTTACAAAACCATCTGCTTTCGCCGCTGCTCGGCATCGCCGATCCCCGGACCTCCGATCGCATTATTTTCGTCGGCGGAATTCGCGGCGACGAAGAACTGGAGCGATTGGTCAACGGCGGAAAATTCGCGGTCGCTTTCGCCATGCCTCCGGTTACGACCGGTCAGCTGTTGGACGTCGCGGACGCCGGCAAAGTCATGCCGCCCAAGTCGACCTGGTTTGAGCCGAAGCTGCGCTCGGGCTTCTTAGTTCATCGTTTCTGATCGCCGGGCCGCTTCGCCGGTCTTCGATAGCGGTATTTCCACATCGAAGGCCGTATAGTGGCCGGGCTCGGAGCGCACACTGATTTCGCCGCCGTGATCGTGGATGCGCGAACGCACCAGATCCATTCCCACGCCGCGTCCGCCCAGTCCATCGGGTTTCGAACGGGTGGAGAAGCCGGCGTGAAAGATTTTTTCGATGACGCGTTGCACGGGCCAGCGTTCAATTTCGGATCGTTCTGCTTCGTCGAGCGCTTCGGAACGGGCGCGCTCCCGGATGCGTTCGATGGGCAGGCCGCCGCCGTCGTCCCGCACAGTTAGAAGCAGGGCTTCGTCTTCACCGTCCGGGCCGGGGCTGCCGCTGCGCTGACTGGAAATGCGAATCACGCCTTCCGGATCTTTCCCACGGCGCGAGCGCTCCGCCGGCGATTCGATGCCATGGCTGATCGCGTTGCGGAGCAGTTGAATCAGCACTTCCCGCAGGACCGGTTGCAAAGCGGCGGGCACGTGTCGCGGCGAAAAATTATCCAGATCAATGCGAAGCCTTTTGCCCAGGCTGCTCGCCGTGTCGCGAACTCCGGGCAGTAAGTCGTCCAGCCAGGCGTTGTTTTCGGAGCGGCCCGGCTCCGGATTCCAGTCGCCTCGATTGGATCGACCCGAGTGAAACTCCAGCAGTCGATCGACCAGGCTTCTTAATTCCTGCCGCTGCGCGGTCAGGGACTGGATCGCGGTAATCATCGGAATAAAATCGCGACCGCTGAGTCCGGGCGCGTCGGAGTCGCTCCGCCGGGTCAGGGCCGTTTCGATTTGATCTTCCAGGGCGTGCACTTCATGTTCGATGAATTTCAACTGCAGGAGACTCGCTTCGCCTTTGATTGTATGCGCGCTGCGAAACAACTCTCGCAGCTTTTTGCGCAGCCCGTCTTGATTCAGATCGTTCACATTTTCGGCCAGCAGCTCCGACATCCGCGCGAGCTCCCGATCGAAATTCTCCATAAACAAATTCAGCGGGCCGGAATCGATTTGCAGAACCTGAAACAGGCGTTCCATTTGATTCTGGCCGGCCGCGCGGCTGATATCGAGTTCGCGCGATATTTCAATTTCCCGGGTGATATCCTGGACCGAAACCATGACCGAACGGATTTCGGAATCGCGATAGATGCGGCGAAACTGAAACTGCAGCGTGCGCATACCTCTGAGATTCGATAGAAAATGGAATTCGCGAAAGGGGTTTAGCGTGGCGAGAGTCTCGTCGCGGATGTCCCGGCGAAATAATAATTTCAAAAAGGAGGCCATGCTGCTGCGTCGTTCTTCCGTCAGCGGCGCTTCGCTTTGCAGGGCGTCCAGCAGGGATATGCCGGCGAAGTTGCGGCACTCCAGAATGCGTTCCAGCTGTCGCGAGTACTGCGAGCCCATGACCGGCGGACTTTCTTCAGAGCGGGGTCGGTTTAACAGGAAAAAACCCTGCTCCACCGAGCTGAGGATATCGTCCGTTTCTCGCTTCGCCTCGGCCAGGCGCTCTCGGGAACGCAGGAGCTTTTGGTTTTCGTTAACCACCGCGCGAATCATCGGTCGAAAGATGAACAGGGCTTCCAGCAGCAGAGTCATAAGCGTGGTCAGTACGATGATGCGTTCCACATATTCAATGATCTGAATGCCGTCGCGACTCTCCTGTTCGTATTGGTCCACCATCGCGTTCAGGCTGACGAGCAGGCGATTCGGCGCGACATCCAGAATATATCGCAGGTCCGGATTCGCGCCGTTCAGACGCACCGGAGGCGCGGCCAATAGCTTTGTCACCCGGTCCAAATAGTCCTGAACCTGTTGGTCCACAGCGAGGGGCGGGGAAAACAACATGGAGCGCACGACTTCCGATTGGATTCCCGGCAGTCCCGCGTCTGGATCGCCGAGAATCAGGCGGCGATGTGAATCTCGCATCAGGTCGGCGGCTGCTTTGAGCTGCACCTGAGCGCGCTGGCGATCGACGGCGTTTTGGGCCACCGCGTATTGGAAGGCGAAGAGGGCGACTCGCTGGGAGAGCATGCGCTGGCGTCCGCTGACGTTGATCACCGGAGCGCTGTCTTCCTGAGTTTTGACTATGGAGCGCAGGCTTAAATAACCGGAAAGCGAAAGCAGCGCAACGAGCGAAAGCGCGGTCGCATAGCGCAGAGTCAGCGAGCCTTTCGAATAACGTTGTTGGCCGTCGTCGTTCAATGGAATGATTCTGGTATCGTCTTAGTCCCGGCAGAGGATGGACTGAACGGCCCTTTCCAGTTCCGCCGGCTCGAAAGGCTTGCGAATAAAATCTTTCGCGCCCGCGGCGACCGCCTGGATCGCCACGTCCGCACTCGAAAGCGCGCTGATGATGATGATCTTAACATCCGGATTGAGTTTCAACATTTCGCGGGTGCAGGTCAGCCCGTCCATCTCCGGCATGGTGATGTCCATCGTTACCAGGTCGGGCTGCTGTTTGCGAAAATGATCGAGCGCTTCGATTCCGTTGACCGCCTCACCGACGATCTCCAGGTTGAATTGTTTCAAAGCCTGTTTGAGGTGCGCGCGAAGAATCATGGAGTCGTCGACGATGAGTAACTTCATATATGAATGATCGCTTTTTTCGCAGCCCCGGGTATCGATCGACCCTGCCACTCTTAAGATAGGCTAATAAACGAATCCGACCGTTTCTTTCGCATCTATTTTTTCATTTTATATAGATAAGTCGCGCAGGAGGCTGTATTGAATCCTGCGACAAATTTATGTCGCAGGATAGGCGGACTTCGACGTATTGCAGGATTGATTGCGCGGACTTCGGAACGCCCGGGCCGGCTATGAACTCAGGCCCGCCAGATGCCGTTCGCTATCATCTGCGCGGTCGCTGTGCCCGACCAGTCGCGGTTGGCCGCCGGGCTGGCCGGGCTGGGATGCAGGATGGTCGTAATGCGCGGTCGCTCGTTTTCCGATTGCTGCCCGAGCACCAATCGCGCGCGCTTCTCGGCGAATTTACCGACGCCGATCAAGAAGTCCGGGTTCAGTACTTCCACCAGACGGCGTAGATGAGAGTCACATACGGCGAAGAGCCGTTCGCGTTCTTCGGCGAGCAGCTTGTCGGGAGTGACGTTTGCGCCGCTTTCGCTCATAAAAACGAGCGGACAGTAATTAGCGACGTAGTGTTGCGCGAAGAATTTTCCGGCGGAGCCGAAGCGTTCGCGGAAAAGCCCCCACAGGCGGGTGCCGCTGACTTCGCTGCGCGTGCATTCAAAACCCAGCACCGGACGTTTGGGATGTTCGTTTTTCGGTTTCCCCACCGGCGCTTTAATTTTCATCCAATCGCGGACCATGGCGATTTCGCCGAAGGGCACGCCGGTTTGAGCCATACCGAAGGGGCCTGGGTTCATTCCCAGAAATACGACGCGCTTCGGTTTCGCCGCGAAGCGATCGATGTATTGCGTGTGAGACTCGGCCGCGTAAACCAGCGGATTGTATACGTGAGTCACCGGTTGCGAAAACTTAAATCGATTCACCGCGCGAACTAAATCGCGGGTGATGGTATGCATACTCTGAGCGGTTTTCGTCGACATAATTAGAGATCGAAGTGGCCGCCGGGCTGCCAGATATAACCACGATCGCTTTCGCCCGCGTCGTCCAGAACCTTTCGTAAAAACGACGCGGGCTCGCGCGGCCGATCGTCTCCCAGGCCGAAAGTGCCCCAGTGCACCGGCAGGATCTTGCGGACTTTCAACAGCCGGCTCGCCTCGTACGCCTGCTGTGGATCGATGTGCGCATGCTTCATGAACCAGCGCGGCTTAAAGGCGCCGATCGGCATCAGGGCCGCGTCGAAACCGGAGGGAAAGCGCGCGGCGATTTTCTGAAAGTGCGAAGAGAAGCCTGTATCTCCCGCGAAATAAATCAGGCGACCGTCGATTTCGAATGCGAAGCTCAACCAGTGGGATTGCATCATATCGTTTACGCCCATCCGGCTCCAGTGATGGGCGGGCAGATAGTGAATGCGATTTGCGCCGGCCGCCGCGAAGGCTTCCGACTCCCACCATTCGAGTATGCGTAAATTGCGCAGCTCTTCGTCTTCGGCGAAAGCGCGCGTTCCCGACGGCACATACAGAGCCGCATCCGGATTCAGCTCCTGCAATGTGCGCAGGCTGTCGAAGTCCATGTGATCGAGATGGGGATGGCTGACGGCGATGGCGTGCACCGGCGGTAGATCCCGGGCGGTAATCGCAATCGGCAGGGGCGTCATGCGGCTCTGGCTGAGAATCGTATCGAAGACCGGATCGCAAATTAAATGAAAGCGTTCGCCGTTGCGGTTGCTGGCGATCCAGACGGTGCTGTGTCCGAGCCAGACGATGCGCACCTGTCCCGGATCCGCGAGCAGATCGGCGCGACTCAGCTGCGTGGTTTCCGGCGGCTGATCGTCTCCGGGGCCGGATCCGGGAGCGGGCGGGTCGACTTCGCCGAAGAGCTTCCAGTACAGCACAGACCCGAAGTGTTTGTCGGCGATGGCGTCGTCCGGATCGATATTGCGATAGCGTCCGTCCCGGTAGTGCGGGGAATTGATGCGATCCGGGTCGAGGCTCACGCAAGCGGTCGCGCCCGATAGCACTGCGGTGATTGCGATCAGGGCCGCCAGTGCGGAGCGAAATAGTCGGGATCCAGGCGATGCGGGAAGCGCAGAGCGAATCAGCCGGAAAACATTCAGGGCCATATCTGAAAAAGATACGCGCGGCCCGCGTGCACGCACACCAATTTTCAAACGCGTCCGGCGATGCCGTCGGAATCGCTTTCGTCTTTCGCGATATCCGCCGCCAGATCTTCGGGAACTCCGCGGTCGGGATTCGTGAGCGGTTGAAAGATCGTCTTGCGGCGATTGCGGCGGTCTTTTTCTTCTTTGTCGAAAATCTTGTCGGCTTCTTCTCGAAAGAAACGCTGGGACGAAAAGCGACTTTCCTGAGCGGCCGGTCGCACGCGCACATAGCCGCCGTCGGACTGCAGCTGGCGACGGTTGTGATTGTCCTTAAAGGTGACGTCCATGATTTTCAAGATGGTCTGGATATGTTCCTGATCGACGATCGGAAACATGATTTCGACGCGACGGTTCAGATTGCGGGGCATCCAGTCGGCGGAGGCCATAAATATGCGTGGATTTCCGGCGTTCGTGAAACAGAAAACGCGGCTGTGTTCCAGATAGCGACCGACGATCGAGTCGACCTGGATATTCTCGCTCACGCCCGGCAAGCCCGGTCGCAAACAGCAAATGCCGCGAACATTAAGCCGGATCTTTACGCCGGCCCGGGAAGCGCGATACAGAGCGACGATCATGTCGGGGTCGACCAGGCTGTTCATTTTCGCGTCGATGCCGGCCGGCTTGCCCGACTCGGCGTTGCTGATCTCCTTGTTGATTAGCTTAACCAGGGTTTCGCGTAAGTTAATCGGAGCCGCTGCGATCTTGCTGAGTTTCGGCAGCGTCGCGTAGCCCGTCAGCGTATGAAAGAGATTCGTTACGTCGTTATTGATTTCCGGGTCGGCCGTAAACAGCGACATATCCGTATACAGTTTCGCCGTCACCGGATTATAGTTGCCCGTGCCGAGATGAGCATAGGCCCGGACGCCGTCGGCTTCCTGGCGCACGACCTGCAGCATCTTGCCGTGGATCTTGAGGCCGACCAGTCCGTAGACGACGTGGATGCCGTGGTCTTCCATGGCCCGCGCCCAGGTGATATTGCGTTCTTCGTCGAAGCGCGCTTTGAGTTCTACGAGGGCCGTGACCTGCTTGCCGTTTTCGGCGGCTTCAATCAGGGACTGGACGATCGGGCTGTCGCGGCCGGCGCGGTACAGGGTTTGTTTGATGGCGAGAGTTTTCGGATCCCGGGCGGCGATGGCCAGGAAATCGACCACGGTCTGAAAAGACTGGTAGGGATGGTGCAGCAGAATGTCCTGCTTGCGAATGGCGGCGAAGATCTTTTTGGGATGTTCGAGTTTTACGCCGCTGTGGGGAATAAAGGGTTTGTCGAAGAGCGCCGGATTTTCGATCGCCGAATACATCTGCATGAGATCGTTTAGATTCAGCATGAAATCGCGTTCGTAAATTTCGTTGGGCTCTAAGTCTAGTTTGCCCCGCAGGAATTCGCGGATATTCTCGGGCATGCCCGCGCGATAGGTCAATCGTACGGCTTCGCCCCAGCGGCGGTTCTTGAGTTCGTCTTCGATCGTCGACAGCAGGTTGTCCGAGGCGACCTCGTCGATCGAAATATCGCTGTTGCGCAGAATGCTGAAGCCGGTGAGGCTTTTCACGGTCGTGCCGGAAAACAAAACCTGCGCGTTGAGTTTGATAATCTCTTCGAGGGGAATAAAACGTTTCTGGTTCAGCTGTCCGGAGCGCGCCCGGGCCGGCAGCTCAATAAAACGCGGCATAACGTTCGGCACTTCGACGACCGCGTACGAATCCACGTTTTTATCGCGCGCGTCTTTGCGCCGCAGCGTCACGGCCAGGTTCAAGCGATTGTTCGCGATATGCGGGAAGGGATGCGAAGGATCGATGGCCAGGGGCGTCAGAATCCGAAAGAGGTTCTTATTAAAATAATCTTCGGCGAATTTCTTTTCGCTCTGGGTCAGGTCTTTGAATGACTCGAGGATGATCAGACCGTGGCTTTCCAGCCCGGCGAATACTTCGCGTACATGACGAGCCAGAGTTTGTTCGGTTTGCTGGGTCTGGCGGGATATTTCCTGCAGCGCTTCGTCGGGCGTGCTGCCGTCGATCTGGATCTCTTTGATCGAGGAGGCGACGATCTGCTTCAGGCCGGCCACGCGAATCATGAAAAACTCGATGCTGTTCGACTCGAAGATCGACAGGAATTTCAGGCGCTCCATCCAGGGGTTGTCCCGGCGCGCCGCTTCTTCCATTACCCGCTTATTGAACTGCAGCCAGCTCAATTCGCGATTGAAGAAGAGGCTGTAATTCGTACGCGAAAGCGGTGTCGCGGTCGCGGCTGACGCGGCGCTTTTTTTCGATCGGTTCGCGCCGCCGGATCCAGAGTTCGCGGATTTTGATTTTGTATTCTCGGGCATATCAGTAGTCTCCGATTCCGGAAGGGCGGACAGCGCCGCCCATATCGCCGACGACGAAGAGCCCGACCGGATTTCAAGCAGTCGCGCTGAGCGAACGGATCAAAGTTTTTTCTCGTTCGGTGAAAGCGTCGGAGAATTCCTGCATGTTTTTGATCCCGCGAGATAGATCATAACCGGCTTCCATTGTGCCGACCAGATCCATCGCACCGACCATCGACGCTGCGACCTTGATCGGCGCAAGCACCAGGCGAATCAGCGGCAGTTTCGAAAGCGCGAAGAAGAAGGCCAGAGATTCGCAGACCATGTCGATCTGGAGTTCTCGGTCTTCAAAGCGGCCGGCTTCGGCGATCGCTTCGTTGAGTTCATCGGCGCTCAGGGTCTGCTGTTCGAGCTCCGCCAGATCCATATTCTTGAATTTTCCGGCCAGCAGCACGCGGGCGGTTTCAAGGTCGAGCTCGTCTGTGAGCCTGTTTAAAACAATCAGCTTGTGAATGTTTTCGGTCATCTCTTTACCGGTGACCGATTTGAGTTTCGCGTATAGATCGTCGAGGGCCGCGTCGCGAGCCTCTTTATTGGGCGGGGAATACAGATGATACCGGAAGAAGTCTCCGATCTTCTCGTAGCCTTTCTTCTCGGTGATGAAATCCTGGTAAGTGTTTTCCAGGCGGTCAATCATCGTACTGACCACGAGTGACTTGACCTGTTTTTCTTCCGGCGTCACAATAAGACTGCGCCACAAAGCGGGGTCTCGTGACAAGTTAAAATCCGGAGCGCGATTCGGACCGGGGCCCGGACTGTCGTCACAAAAACTGATTCTCTACAAAAACACCAGGAAACACCCGGGTGGCCGCATAGACGTATGAGAGCCGCCCGGAAATCGCAGATACTCAGCGGGATTTGGACGAAACCCGCATTGGCGCGTATTTGTTTTTGCGCAGGCCGGTTTCGAGTTTCCAGAGGTCTTTCGCCGTATCGCTTTTGCCGACCCGGACCAAAAATTTCCCACGGGATTGGACAATATATGGATGAAAGCCCTGTTTCTTTAGCGTCGCGGCCATGCGATCAGATGCGGCCCGCGAGCTAAAGGCCCCCAGCTGGAGGCTGTACGTTTTGCGAGAATTGCTTTGCGTCGTTTCCCGGGCTTTCGCGGCTTTGTCCTGGGACTCTGTTTGACTGCGTGGAGTTTCTTTCGAGACGTTCGCCATGCGCAGGGAACCGGAGTCCGATTCGAGCAAAGCCGAACGGGGATTGTCCGTGGCTATCGTCGTGGATTTTTGAGCGCTTTGTTTCGCAGCGCTTTGTTTTTTTTCTGAAGCCGACTTCGCGCCGCGCTGCGCCGCCGCGATTTCTTTCGCGGATTTTGTTTTCGTCGCAGAGGGCGATCTGCTGTTTTTCTGAGCAGCTTCCGCTCTGCGTGCGAGCTCTCGTTTGCGTTTCGCCGCATCGCGCTTCTTTTTTTCGGCGACGCGTCGCGCGGCCTCGGCTCGTTTTTTCTGAGCCGCGGCGCGGGCCTTCGCCAGGCGTTCTTGTTCGCTGGCGCGCGCTTTCTCGCTGGCGCGTTGTTGTTCTGTGCGTCGATCCACAGCTGCGGGCGCGGCTAAAGATGATGACGAATCCATGACGCGATCTCGACTCCCGTCGCGAACGCTGTCGTTTGCGTCGCGAAATTCATTGCGATCGCCGGAAGCGTTTTGCTTTTCGAAGCTCTTTTCGAAGGGACTCGCGCCCTGTTCGGAGCGTTCGAGTTCCAGGGGCTTGCTCAGGTCGGCGTTCGCGTTCTGAGTCGTGTCGCCGCGTTCGTCGTACTCGCCGCCGATGTCCGGAGATCCGGTAGTGGCCCCGAGGCTCGCGAGCTCCATGTCGACGCCCGATCGATTCGAATTCGACAGAAGATCCGCGTCTCCGGAACGCGAAGTGCCGACGCGAAAGCCGGTCGCGAAAGCGAACAGCAGCGTGCTGACCAGCAGGGTCGCGAGAACCCAGATGCGACCGCGGTCGAGATTGATAACGTAAAAGACTCTTTTCTTCACTGTGTTTTTTCCATTTTCGGTTCGCGCTTTTCGGCGACGATCCGGCGATACAGGGCCTGCACGGCCGCGGCCAGATCGGCTTCGCTGCCCGCGTTCTCTATTACAAAATCGGCGCGTTCCGCCTTTTCCCGTAGCGGCATTTGGGCCGCCTCGCGTCCATCAAACTCATCCCGACTCCAGCCGTTGCGCCGTTCCACGCGTTCGTAACGCAGCTCGACCGGCGCCGTCACGGCCACGATCAAATCGAACTGATCCTGCTGCCCGCTTTCGAACAGCAGCGGAATATCGTAGACCAGCACCGGAATCAGTTCCGCATCCTGTCCGGCCCGGGCTTCTAAATCCGCCTGGCGTCGCTGAAACTCCTGACGCACCGCCGGATGAATCAGGCCGTTCAGGCGTTCCAGACGCTCTGGATGCCCAAAGACCCGTTTCGCGATCGCCGGCCGGGAGACCTGGCCGCTTTCGTCGAAGATTCCATCGCCCAGGGCGGCCCGCAGCGGTTCCCGGAGCGTCTCTGAATGCAGCACTTCCCGGGCGATTTGATCCGCATCGGCGACTTCCGCGCCCGATTCCGCAAAGCAGCGCGCCGCCGCCGATTTTCCCGAGCCAATGCCGCCGGTCAGTCCGAGCAGAAAGCACGCGCGATCGGTCGGCCACTGAATTGACGGAAGCTCCGGGTACGATACGCCCACGAGTACGAGCCTGGCACGCGGGAAGCTGAGTACAAGCTTTTTTTCTATTCTGTAGAAGCTTCGCGGATTCGAAGAGCCTTGACAGCAGGCGGGGGCGAAGGGCGTGTTTAGAGCCTATGACGACTCCGATCAAAATTACTGTAGCAAAGGGCGACGGCATCGGCCCGGAAATCATGGACGCGACCATGGAAATTCTGCGCGCGGCGGGCGCGCCCATCGAACCCGTGTTTATCGACATCGGCGCAAAAGTCTACGAACGCGGGGTGAGCTCCGGGATCGAGCCGGGCGCCTGGGACCTACTGCGGGAAACCCGCGTATTTCTCAAGGCTCCGATTACGACGCCTCAGGGCGGCGGCTACAAAAGTCTGAACGTTACGGTGCGAAAAAGCCTGGGGCTCTATTCTAATGTGCGTCCCGTGCGTTCCTTGTATCCTTTCGTCGAAACCAAGCATCCCGTGCTGGATATGGTGATCATTCGAGAAAACGAAGAGGATCTGTACGCCGGCATTGAACACCAGCAGACCGGCGACGTCGTGCAGTCGCTGAAATTGATCAGCCGTCCGGGAACGGAAAAGATCGTGCGCTACGCCTTCGAGTACGCCCGGCAGTACAACCGCAAAAAGGTCACCTGCATGACCAAAGACAATATCATGAAGCACGCCGATGGAATGTTTCATAAGATCTTCGACGAGATCGGCGCGGAATATCCGGAAATCGAAAAAGAGCACATCATCATCGACATCGGGGCGGCGCTGCTGGCCGATCGGCCCTTTCAGTTCGACGTGGTCTGCACGCTGAATCTCTACGGCGATATTATTTCGGACATCGTCGCGCAGATCTCTGGATCGGTGGGACTGGCCGGCTCGGCCAATATCGGCGTGAATATGGGTATGTTCGAAGCCATTCACGGTTCCGCGCCTGATATCGCCGGCAAAGGCATCGCCAATCCGTCCGGCCTCTTAAACGGCGCCGTGATGATGTTAGTGCATATGGGTTTGCCTGAAGCCGCGGCGAAAATCAGCAACGCCTGGCTTTGCGCGATCGAAGAGGGCGTGCATACCGGCGATATTTATAAATCCGGCGTCAGTAAAAAGAAGGTCGGCACGAAGGAATTCGCTCAGGCGGTCGTTGACCGTCTGGGGCGCAGCCCCGGCCAGTTCCGCCCGGTCGATTTCGGCGGCAATACGCGTCCGCTGCAGATTCCCGCCTATAAACGCAAAAAAGTCTATCGCCAACTGGTCGGCGTGGACGTCTTTCTTTGCGACGAAACCGAGGATCCGCAGGCCCTCGGGGACGCCCTGACCCGGGCGGCCGGGTCGGATATGAAACTCAAGCTGATCACGAATCGCGGGGTGAAGGTCTATCCCGACGGAATGCCCGAAACATTTTTAACCGATCACTGGCGCTGTCGTTTCGTGCACGTAGACGCGAATCCGACCGGGGGCCCGGGCGGGCAGCCGACTTATCCGCCGATCAAAGGCGACGAAGTCATCGAGCTGCTCGGACGCATCCACTCCGCCGGGCTGGAACCGATCAAAACCGAAAACCTGTACTATCTCGACGGCGAGCGCGGCTTTTCTCTGGGTCAGGGCGAGTAGGCCTTCAGTCTCGTGTCGCCGTAAGTTCGCGGTCCTGCGCTTCGTCGCGCGTGAAGTTTAGATACATCACGGTGGTCGCTACTCCCAAAAACGAAGTCAGCAGCGCTCCGGCGATCGTTCCCGGAAGCTGGGTCAGCAGATAGTACGTCGGGCTTTCCAGAAGCGCCCGGGCGATTTCCTCTTCGCTCAGGCCGGGATTGGCGGCGACCGCTTCGTCGATCAGCTGCGGAATATAGGCGGCGTAAACGGAAGAAATCAGCAGGGGCACTATGTGAATCGCAACGTATGTTACGATGATCACGCTCGCCGTTCGGAAGACGCGTCCTTTTAGTATCGCGAAGGCGCGCGGGAAAGCGTCGAAGCCCTTGCCGCCGATGGCGACGATGGCGGCGAGCAACGAGAAGTGAATCGCCAGCACGATACCAGGCACGACACATAAGAGCAGGCCGGCAAGGACCGCGAAATAAGCGACGAAGAGCAGGCCGGTATAACGCGGCAATTTGCCCAGGGCCGTCTGGAGGGTGCTCGATGCGTCTTCGGCGCGGTCCAATTTCGTGCAGCGTTCGTTCGTGCGCAGCACCGTGTAGAGCATCAGCAGGGCCTGGGTGACCAGAGTCGCCGCGCTCAGGGCCATCAGGGTCGGCGCCCGGGGTTCGATAATTTTCATCAGGAGGTCTATGTCGGGCCGCGTTTCCGGATCCCGGAGGGTCTCTATAATCAGCCACTCCATAATCTGCTGGAAGGCGGCGTAGTTGAGAACGCCGAGCGCGACGGCGAATACCAGAGCGGCCCCGCCCAGTTCTTTCGCGTAGCGACGATACAGGGCGACGCTGACGCGTAAGATGTCTTCGAGCTGAAATTCGCTTTCGCGAATCTGATGCGTGAGATCGCCGAAGAGTCCGTTCGACTTCGGCGAAGAGCTGCTGTGGCGGGTGGCCGCGTACGGGTTTCCCGACGATTCCGACGCGTAGGGGTTGGAAGGATTCTCGGGATCGAATTCGCGGCTCATTGGTAGCATGGAAACTGTCGAATCCCGTCCCGCCAATTAGAATTTCGCGTCGACTTGCGCTAACTCAAGGCGAGCAGGTCGCAGGATCTTATGCGCCGGTCCGGCCGCTGCGATCGAGATCTTCGATTTGGCGGTAGATTTGATCCGCCTCGGCCGTGAGCGCCGCGAAACCTTTGATGTCGCCGGAGCGCTGGAGATCCCGCGCTTCCTGCTGTTTGCGTTCGTATTGCTTTTGTAATTTTTTCTTGTTTCGCTGATCTTTGTCTAAGAAACCAAACATGTCGGGCGCTCCTCTGACTATTATAGCGTATCCGGCTTCGCGCGGCCCCTGAAAATCCGGCTCCGGCTCCGGCTGCGATCGGATTGTTTCAGGACGCGCCGCCTTTCGCACAATGAGTCGCATCGAAATATTTACGGACATTTATGCGCCCCCCGGGCGGGTCTTCGATCTGGCGCGCAGCATCGATCTGCACGTGGCCACTCAGACCCGCCACAAAGAGCGGGCGGTCGCCGGAACGACGCGGGGTTTGATCGGGCCCGGCGAAAGCGTCACCTGGGAGGCCGTGCACTTTGGATTTCGTCAGCGGCTTACGTCGCGCCTTGCGCCGGAATTCTACGATCGGCCGCGACGCTTTCGTGATTCGATGGTGCCCGGCTCCGGCGTCTTTGCCGGTTTCGATCACGATCATATCTTTGAAACGGTTCCGATGATCGATGGCGATGGCGTCGCGGAAAATGAAGTCTCCCTCGCGGCGATGACGCGCATGATCGACGTCTTTGACTTCCGCGCGCCTCTGGGATTCGCCGGACGCCTGGTGGAACGCATCTATCTGGATCGCTATATGCGCGGCCTGCTGGTCGAGCGCGGCGCCATCATCAAGCGCGTCGCGGAGAGCGACGAGTGGCGCGATTATCTGCCGGCTTGAAGCAGCCTGCCGCATACGATAACGGTCTGCGAATGCGATCCGATCGCGGCCTTCTAAGCTGTCGGGAAGTTGTGGCGTAAATGGCGGCCGGGTGTCGTGGTGTTCTGAACCGACCTGGCGCCGCCGATTCGCCGCCGCGGGTCGGCCGTACGCGAGCAAGCAGGGGATGGACGAATACTTGATTCCAAACAACGACGACTCCACAGCCAGACGATCGGCGTTCGCGCGCGCTTGTCATACTCGCCTGCGGCCGGCCTTGCTGCTGTTGCTGCTGGCAGGCGGCGCGCCGATCTTTCCCGAGACGGAGGACGCCGATTCCCCTGCGGTCACTGCCGCGGCCGCCCCGCGCGAGCCGAACGAGCTTCTGGAATATATGACCGAGCGACGCGTTTCGGGCCCGGAGGGCGAAGCTCTCATCGTCGGCGGAGTCGCCAGCGGCTATCTGCTGGACAGTCGCAAGCGATTGATCGTAAAAGTGCTCGCGCGGCACTACAGCGCAGCTGAGCCGGATTCGGTCCGCCTGGTTTTTATTTTGTACAGTCCCTATAGCTCGGAGCTGTTTGCGCCCGACGGCGAAGACGCAAACATTACGGCCGGGTACTATGCGGGAGAATTTCGCCGCTATTTGCACCAGGAGTGCTATGTAAAAATCGATTATGAAAACGACGACGCGGAGGAAAAAGACGCGAAACGCCGCGGCGACGTCGACTGCTACGTCGAACACACGGCTGAATATCTTTCCGGCGCGACCCTGGGATATACGGCGTATTCGATCTACGGGGTGCGCCTGGAAAATATCCCGTACTGGAATCCCCTGGCGGTGCTGGCCCTGTCTCTAACTTTAATTGGTCTGACTCTACCGCAAATGGCGATCTATCTGGGCCTGGTCGCGCTGTTGCGCAAGTCCGTGGCCAACGATACCATGGGGCAACGCCTGCTCAAAGTGCTCACGCCCCTGGCCATCGGCCTGGGCTGGTTCTTCTGCTGGCTGAACCTGGTCGTCAGCGTCGGACACTTTCCCGGTATATTGAATTCGATGAAGGCCTGGTTCTGGCTCAGCGGAATCTTTTTCGCGCTGAATTTTATCGCCTGCATGTGGATCGCGGATCATATCTTTTTTCCGGAAAACAACCCGCCGCGCTGGTGGGTTGTGGGTCTGTTTTATATCTTTGGTCCGTTCTTAATTGTGCTGGGCGGAGCGGCGGGCGGCGCCGCGGCCGGAGGAGCGAGCGCTTCTGGATCGGGCGGCAATTCTTCCGGCTCCAGTTCCCGTTCGGGCGGCGCGGCGGGACGCATTACCGGCGGCGGCGGGACTTTCGCCGGCGGCGGTGCGAGCGGGAGCTTTTGATCTAAAGGCCGTCGCGGCGGGCGATGCGAAATATTTTCAGAAAGCGCCTGAAACCAGAGCGGAAAGACTCCGGAAATATTGACAGTGGTCGGCGCGTCGCTCACTACAGCGTATGAATTTCTCCGACCTGGACACTTATATCAACAGGGCCGTCCAGCCCGTCACGGACTGGCTTTCGGGCATCGTCTTTTTTAAGATCCCTTTTCCCGGCGCGGAGATTCCCTTCGTAGTTCTATGGCTGGTCGCCGGCGGAGTGGTCTTTACGTTTTATTTTCGCTTTGTCAATTTACGCCTCTTCGTTCACGCCCTGCGCCTGGTTCGCGGCGATTTTTCGAAAGCGTCGCCGAATGCGAAGGCGGGGTCGTCCAGGACGGAAGACGCGGGCGAAGTTTCGCACTTCCAGGCTCTGGCCACGGCGCTCTCGGGCACGGTGGGCATCGGCAATATCGGGGGCGTCGCGGTGGCGATCTCGGCGGGCGGTCCGGGCGCGACCTTCTGGATGGTGCTGGCGGGTTTTCTGGGCATGTCGACGAAGTTCGTCGAGTGCACGCTCGGCGTAAAATATCGTCGCGAGCATTCCGACGGCACGGTCTCCGGCGGTCCCATGTTTTATTTAGAGCGCGGTCTGGCGGAGCTGGGTTTACCGCGGCTCGGCCGCATGATCGGCGTCTTTTATGCTCTCGGTCTTTGCATCGGCTGTCTGGGCATCGGCAATATGTTCCAATCGAATCAGGCTTATGCGCAGTTCTTAAATGTGACCGGCGCCGCAGCTTCGCCTTTCGTCGGTCTGGGCTGGCTCTTCGGATTGCTGCTCGCGGCATGCGTGGGTCTGGTCATTATCGGCGGGCTGAGCACGATCGTGCGCGTCACCGAAAAGGTCGTGCCGCTGATGGCGCTATTGTACATGGGTATGGCCCTGGTCGTGATCGGTATGAATTACGAAGCGCTGCCCTTCGCGGTCGCGCAAATCTTCGGCGAAGCTTTCACTGTCCGGGGCGCGGCGGGCGGCGCTCTGGGAGCCATGGTGATCGGCTTTCAGCGCGCGGTGTTTTCGAATGAAGCCGGCATTGGTTCGGCCTCGATCGCCCACTCGGCGGTGCGTACGAAAGAGCCTGTAACCGAAGGCATCGTATCTTTGCTTGAACCCTTTATTGACACTGTCGTAATTTGTACGACGACCGCACTCGTGATCGTTACGACGCTCTATTTTGATTCGAATTTTACGGCGGGGCCCGGCGGAGTCGAGATGACTTCGCGCGCTTTCGAACGCAATCTGAGCTGGTCTCCCGTGCCCCTGGCCTTCGCGGCGCTGCTCTTCGCGTTCTCGACCATGGTCGCCTGGGCCTACTATGGCCTGAAGGGCTGGACCTATCTGATCGGTCGCAGCGCGGGCGCGGAGCTCGCCTTTAAGATCATCTTTTGCGTTTTTATCGTCATCGGCAGCGCGATTCAGCTGGATGCGGTGCTCGGCTTTTCCGACGCTCTGGTATTCGTAATCTGCGTGCCGAATATCCTGGGTTTGTATCTGCTGGCGCCACAAGTGAAGCGAGAGCTGAACGCCTATTTGAAAAGCGAGAGCTGAACGAATATTTGAAAAGCGAGAGCTGAACGCCTATATGAAAAGCGAGAGCTGAACGATTATATGAAAAAGCAGTGAAAGCCGGTCGTGAGCGATCGGCCGGTAATATACTTACCGGTTGCGTCTGAAAAAGCGCCGGAGCCGGTGCCGGCGATCGAAAGTCGATTGCGAAGTCGCAGGGGGAACCAAGAATCGGTGCATGCATGCTTTCGTTCTTCGCTTCCATTCAATGATATTCGCGCGTCCGTCTGCTGCGCGCCGACTCCCCGCAGTCGCTCTCGCGCTGGCTCTGCTGCTTCCGGCGGCCTGTAGCTCCGGGGATATTCGTCGCGCGACGGATGAATTCAAAGGTTTCGTTTTTAACGAAGACGAAGCGCAGGCCAATAAGACCCGCAAGCTGATGGTGATCGGCGATAGCTGGGCCCAGTTCCTGACTTCCAATCATACCTTCGATCATCTGCTGCATGACTATGGTTATCCGGACTATTACGCGGGCAGCACGGCCCTGATCGGTAGTAAGGCGTATCAATGGGCGAAGCCGGCGAATCTCGCGGCGGTCACGAAGCTGCTCATTGATCGCAAAGATACCAGTATCGTCGTGCTGACGATCGGCGGCAACGATCTGATCGAAAGCTGGAATACGCGGCTTTCGCCGGAGCAGGCCGACCGTGAATTCGAAAAGATCGCGGCCCACGTCGAAACGATTGTGCGAACTCTGACCCTCGCGCGACCGAAGCTGCGAATTGTAATCCTGGGTTACGATTATCCGAACTTAGTCGAATCCCTGGAGAGCGGCCTGAGCGATGCGAACCAGGGCTATTATAAGCGGCTGGGAAAGCCGACGCCGGCTCAGGTCAACGGAGCGGCTACGGCTCTCGGCCGCAAGATTCTCGCGGTCGCGGCCAGGGTCGATCGCGTGGAGTATGTGAACAATTTCGGGCTGATGCAGTACGTCTACGGCGATCCGCAGCGCGGCCTGGCTCCGAACTCCGTGCCCTTCCCGGGAAATCATCGGGAAGAGTACCGGCCTTTCGCCGGCGGCCGAATCGATTTACCCAGCCCGCCGGAAGCGATGTTTCAACTGCCGAAATTTACCGACTCGATTCATCTGAGCGGCGAAAGCTATTATTACGCGGGCCAGAACGCCATGGAACGCTATATCGACGGCTGGCTGAAAAACGAATGAACTCGCAAAATCTCTGAACAGCCTCGAATCTACTCTGAATACGTTCAGGCGATTTCCTGGAATTTCGCATCGGGCGCAGATAGCGGCGTCGTCACGTGATAGACGCTAAAATACGGCGAGTTTCGACATGCTGTATTCGACGATCCAGAAGATCGAATGCAGGCGGAAACTCCGCAAAGAATTGACAGGCCCTCTGGATTGCGCATGCTCCGCTCATGACCGCTTCGTTCGTCCTGTCTGCTGCAGTCGCACTTCGCAAGCAGCTGCTCTGCGCATTACTCGCGGCGCTGGCCTGCGCCGGCTGCGCTCCCGGCCTTTCCGCGAACGACACGGCCTATCTCCAGACCGAGCGCGGCTTCTTTCGTCTCGGGCCGCATATGCAGTACCTGAAAGATCCCGGGCGGAAATTAGAACTCGCGGATGTGCTTCAGCGTTCGCAGGATTTTCAACCGGTGGGGGGAGCCTATGCGGCCTTCGGCATCACCCGGGACGCGGTCTGGCTGCGATTCACCATGCGTCCGGATCCCGATCAGATTCAGGCCTGGAATCTGGAGCTGGCAACTTCGTCCCTCTCGGAGGCGCGTCTGTATCGTCTCGGAAAACCGGGGCAGGGCGACCCCGGCAATACGAAGCCGGTCGTGATTCGAACGCGCATGCACGTGACGGACCGTCCTTACGCGCATCACAACTGCGTATTTCCTTTCGGCGAAATCGAAAGTACGGAAACGGTTTATTTACGGCTCGTTACGAACGGCGCGATGAATGTTCCGGCCTTTTTGTGGACCAGCTCATCGTTTCCGATGTGGGATATGCTGCGGACTTTCGGTTATGGGATCTTCTTCGGGCTGATGCTCGTAATGGCTCTGTACAATTCGTTTCTATTTATTTCGATTCGCGATAAAGCCTACCTGTACTATGTTCTGTATATCGTCGCGGTGACTTTGTTTTTCGCGGCGGTTAGCGGACATATTTTTTATTTACTTCCCCGGGATCGTTTGCACTGGATCGAATTTATCGGACCGCCTCTGTCGCTTTTGGCGGCGACGCTTGCACTGCAGTTCTCGCGTAGATTTTTGCTTGTTCGCGATCAACTTCCAGGGGCTTCGCGTTTCATCGACTTCGTCCTGGTGTTAAACGCGGCGAGTCTGCTGGCGATGCTTTTCGTCAGTTCGTTCGTGATGGTGATGCTGGCGAATACCATCCCTTTAATATCGATTTTGACCTTGTTAGTCTGCGCGATTAAATTGATCCGGCGCGGCTTTCGTCCCGCCTATTATTTTCTGCTCGCCTGGTCCGCCCTGATCGTCGGAGCGGTGCTCTTCGTTCTACAAAATTTGGGCGCAATCCCCTCTGGATTTACGACGCAGTACAGTCTATTTATCGGCGCCGGCCTGGAAGCTGTTCTGTTGAGTCTGGCCCTGGGCTATCGCATCAATCTACTGAAAGAGGCCGACGCGGAGTCGCGGCGCCGACTGTTAGAGGAGCAGGCGGCCGCTCTGGAAAATGAACGGGCCATGTCCGAGAGTTTCGCGCGCTTCGTCCCCGCGGAATTTCTGGACTTCCTGGGTAAAGCCAGCGTCACTCAAATCGCCCGGGGCGACGTGGTGCGGAAAGATATGGCGGTGCTCTTTCTGGATATCCGCGGCTTCACCGGTCTGAGCGAAAGGCTCGGCCCCGAAGCGACATTCGCTTTCCTGAATGAATTTCACGGTCTGCTCGAACCCGTGATCCAGCGGCACGGCGGTTTTATCGATAAATTTATCGGCGATGCGATCATGGCGCTCTTTCCGGATCCCGCCGGGAGCGTTCGCGCCGCCGTCGCCATGCAGGCGGCCGTGCGATCAGTGCCGGAACTCGAAGCGAAATTCGGCAAGACCAGAATCGGAGTCGGCGTGCACTACGGGGACGTGATGCTCGGAACGGTCGGCTCGCCGCGTCGGCTGGAAACGACGGTGATCGGCGATACGGTGAACGTCGCTTCGCGCATTGAAGGCGTAAATAAGACCTACGGCAGCGACGTCGTAATTTCAGACGCGGTTTATAAATTCGTGCGCGAAGATTCGGAGCTGCTGACCCGGGAGCTCGACGCGATTCGAGTGCGCGGCAAGACCCGGCCGATCGTCCTGTACGAAATCTATAACAGCCTTGAGGCCGCGGAGCGCGAACGACGAGCGCGTAAGCTGCCCGATTTTATGAGTGCGCTTCTGGCGTATCGCGCGGGAGACTTCAGCGCGGCGCACGCAGCCTTCAAAGAATATTTGAGCGAGCCGGATTTCGCCGACGGGGCGGCGAAAATTTATCTGAGTCGATTGGAACGTCTGCTGGCCGCGCCCCCGGAAGACTGGGACGGGGTGTGGCGCGGTTCCTGAAATGATTACGGATTTCCCGAAGCTTCGCCGTGTGTCCGCGGCGAAGCTCCGAGCGCCGGAGTGTCAATCGGCGAATTGATACAGATAGGTGACTTCGCCCACGCAGGCGGCCTTGTCCACGCCTTCAATCTCGATCGTAATCTTGATTTTCGCGCGGGCCGTGCCTCGCAGATTTTTCATTTCGGATAGTTCCGCCCGCATGCGCACGCGACTGTCGCACTTTACCGGGCTCATGAAGCGCAGTTTGTCTACGCCATAGTTGACGCCCATCTTTAGATTATCGAGTTCGATGATTTGCCCCAGAAGATAGGGCGCCATCGAAAGCGTTAGATATCCGTGGGCGATCGTAGTGCCGAATTCCGTTTCTTTTGCCGCGCGTTCCGGGTCGGTATGAATCCACTGGTGATCCAGAGTCGCCTCCGCGAAAGCGTTGATGCGGGCCTGGTCGACCTGCACGTACTCGGAGACGCCGAGTTCTTTGCCGATATAAGTTTCGAATTGTTCGTAGCTGCTGATTTTGAGTCCCATATCGGAAACGCTGGGACTTCCGGTTAGAGCCGCAAGCTAAAATTATCGCAGATCTTCGTTTCGCCTGGTATGTTCGAAGCCCGCATCACCTGACTTCGAATTCAACGCGTTCCAGAATCCGTCCCCGATCCAGCACGCGAATTTCGTACGAGCCTGGATCCAGTTTCAGCGTCGGCGGGCACTGCGCCGGCTGGCAAAGCCTCCGTCCCCGCGCGACCGGATAATCGATCGAGAGCTTGCCAGAGCGCTTCTGAAACGCAGCGTGCAGTCGCAGAGGGATTTCCTGGATCGACCGCGGCGAGTGGGGATCGAGATAGTACACCGCGCCGGGCGTCGGCGAAAGCAAATGCCGCCGCACTGTCGAATTTTTCGTCGCGTCAGGAATCTCGCCGGCGAAATCGGTCGCACCGGGCGTTAGTTTTCCGGTGTGTTCGCCGTGACAGAGGGCTGGCGTAACGTCTTCGGGGGGAATCAGTTCGCTGTAGCTTTCGCAGCTGTCGCTTGCGCGCAGTCCGGTGTGGCGACAAATTGAAACGCGGCTCCAGTCCGCCGGATAATGAAAACGCGGCCTTTCATTTCGATGCAGTCCGCGCATGATCTGGTGGAAGATGCGGCCGGCGCCGTAGGCACCCGACACGTTTTTCATGGGCGTCGCGTCGAAATTACCCACCCAGACTCCGACAACGTAATTTTCGCTATAGCCCACGGTCCAGGCGTCGCGATAGTCTTTGGAGGTGCCGGTCTTCGCCGCGACTTCGAATGGAAAATCCAAAAAGCTGCGGTCGCCAAAGGCGCGGCGACGCATGCTGCGATCGGACAATATGTGCGTGATCAAATGCGCCGTGCTCTCATTAAACAGGCGCTCATCGTCGCCGTAAATGAGATCGTCGCCGCTTTCGCTTCGCCCCAGTCGCAATGGCCACTGGCGTCCGCCGGTGGCGAAAGTCGAATAGGCCCGGGTGAGGTCGAGCAAAGTCGCTCCGCTAATGCCCAGCGCGATGCCGGGACCATAGGCGTAGGGTTGGGCTTCCGGCTGAGTTGGAAAAAAACCGGCCTTACGCAGGAATTCGAAAACGCGCTCTTCCCCGAGCTCTTCGGTAAGTTTGACTGCGGGGATGTTACGGGAGGTGGCCAGGGCTTCACGGGCGGTCATCGCGCCCCAGTAATTCAGATCGTAGTTGCGCGGCCGGTAGACCGCCCCCGCGCCCAGACTGACATTTGAGTCGTTGTCATGTATGATAGAATACGGCCGTAGATTTTGTTCTTCGAAGGCCAGACCGTATATGAATGGTTTGAGCGTGCTGCCGGCCACCCGGCGAGTCGTCGCGCCGTTGATCTGTCCGCTCCGGGACGCGCCGTAGTCGCGCGAACCCACCAGACCTTCCAGAATCAAACTTTCGTTGAGAGCATCGATGCGCAGCACGACGACGGCCGCGTGGCGGGCGTTGAGCTTTTTCAGGGCTGTTAGTTCGCCTTTCAAAATATTCTGAACGGTTTCGTTTAGGTTTTCGGACAGGCGCGTTTGGACGACGCCTTTTAGATTCGGGAATTTTTCGCGCAGCCAGTCCGTGAAGTGCGGGCTGTGACCGGGCGTTCGCCGTCGTGCCTGTTCTTCCGGATTGTTCGTGTTCGCGGCGGGGGTCTCCGCGATTTTGGCTGAATTCTTTCGGTCGAAAATCTTTTTAAGAATTTCAGGCGAGGCTTCCGGCGAAGCGCCCTCGGTCGCGAAGTGTGCGGCGAGCCGGCGAAAGCGGGTCTGGAAAGATTCGGGATTCGTATGATTGCGCCGAATTAAAACGGCCAGCGCAATGCACTCGTCGCGATTTAAGAAACGCGGTTCGCGCTGAAACAAGTATGCGGCGCCGGCCGTCATGCCGGTGCGATTGCCGGGCAGCGGCACTCGATTTAAGTAGGCCGAAAAAATATCGTCTTTCGTCGTGTGCAGATCCAGCCGTACGGCCAGAAACCATTCGGCGAGCTTGCGCGCGTACGCATTGTCGGGCAGATCCGCCTTATAGACCAGACGCGCGAGCTGCTGGGTGATCGTCGAACCGCCGGAGACGACGCGACCGGCTCTCAAGTTTTGCAGAGTCGCGCGCAGGATCGCTGCGGGGTCGACGCCGGGATGCAGATAAAAGCGGCGATCCTCGGCTCGCAGCACCGCCTGCAATAGAGCCGGCGGATAGGCGTCCAGTCCGCGGCGGTGGCTTGTATGCGAACCGGCGTCGCTCTCGCGAAAGCGACGCAGCTCGTTGCCTTCGCGAGAAAGAATGACCAATCCCTGGCCGGCGGATATCAGGCGTTCCCGATCCGGCGGCACGGCCAGGGCGATCAACGAGAGCGCGAAGGCCGTCAGCACGAAGCCGGCGACGATCGTACGCAGGCGCGATCGAATCGCCGAAACGGCCTGGCGCATGCGCCGTGCCAGAATCGTTTTCACCGGACTTCGGCCGCGCCGGAATCCGTGCGGCCGAATACTTCCGGTTCATACATGGCGAAGGCCCGCGCCGCGGGGTGGCTGACCTGGCCGCGTAAATTCGCCCGGGCGAAATAGTAGTACTCGTGAATGCCGGCCGAAAGATATTCTTTCGTCGCTAGAAATCGGTCGTCGCGATATTCGTATTTGATCCAGTCGTACTCCCACCAGTACTGATTGCCCCGGGAGTTCGATCGCTTCTTTCGCAAGAAACGATCGTAGGTCGAGCTTTCCGTCGCGAATCCCGTTTGCACGGCTTCCAGATTCGCCGGCAGCAGATCCTGCAGCATAAACTGAAAGACCGGCTTCGGCGTGACAACCGTCAGGCGTACGAGATAGACGTCGCCGCGTTTGAGGGGCTTGCCGTTCATGGACTGCTCTCTTAAGTTACCCGGACCGCCGCCTAATTTCATGATTTCGCGGCGAACTTCGATGCCCTCGTCGCGCGCCTTCAGGCGAGTCGCCGCCGCTGGAGCATAGCTCAAGGTCGCCGTATAGTACAGACGCCCGGCGCCTTTTTTCTCGAAGCTGAAAGGCACAGTTTTTCCGGGCTCCGCCAGTTTGTGCAGATCGGCCAGCGGAAATCTGCGATTCACCGTGGAATCGGTGCGGCCCTTAAATGATTTTTCCCAGAGCGCGTTGCCGTCGAGCGCGATGCGGGCATTGAAATTCGGGGTATCCTTTTCGTAAGTTTCGCTGAAACGCCAGAGACCATAAGCCAGCATTCCGGAGCTATGACTGCTGCCCCACAGGCGGCTGCTATGATCGCCCAGGGCGTACTGCACCATCTGCGGCACAAAAGGATGATTCGGATCCAGCGCGATATAGGCGCGCAAGATTACGCCCATTGTCGCGCCCGGCGCGTAATAGGCGCGGGTATAGCTGCCGCTGGAGGGCTCTTTGAAAGATATATTGCGCGTGGTGATTTCCATCCGATTGCGCAAATACTCCATGATCCGCTTCGTATCGTCGTCTTTACGATAGTCTTTGATTCCCCGGCGCTCTGCCAGGGCGAGAGCCAGGTGGCCGCGCGCGCGCAGGGAGAGGCGTTTTTCGTTTTCCAGTAAAAACTTTTCGAGACCCGTGTCGCCGCGACCGTCGCGCGTCATGACGTGATGGATGAACGCGAAGCTTTCCAGGATATAGCGATAGCCGTCTCGTTTTGGTTTGCGCACGTACGCTTTGAGATAGTCGATCGCTCGCGATCGAATCTTACGATCGTATGCGGGCTTCGCGGCGTCGGACTCGTCGGCGGCCTGCAGAATGAATACGATATAGGCGGTCAGATACGGATTGCTGTAGGCCCGGCCGTCGATCCAGGTGCGAAAGCCGCCGTCTTTATTTTGATGTCGGCCGAGATCGCGAAAGAAGAGGGTCTCCACGCTGCCGAAATCGTAGCCGTTTTTCGCGGGCGGCTGCGCGAGATCCGCGAGCAGCTGCCCGGAAGTCAGAGCCGCCATATAAGCCGAAGCCCGCTGTTCCAGACAATAGTACGGATTGCTTTTATAGAAGCTGAAGGCTCGCGAAATTCCGGTCAGAGCGGTGGAACTCAGGCCGAGTTCTAAGTGAGCCATATTCTCGATCACTTCCGACGAACGCGGCAGCGCCACGCCCTCCTGAGCTTTCGCAAGGTCTTGATTGGCCTTCGCGCCGCCGGCCAGACCGCCGATTGTGAAGGCTTCGACCGGCGGATGTTCACGCACGGGAAAGGCAAACGTGGTTTTATCGCTTGCGCCGCCCGCGCTTTCGAGGCGGGCCGAAATCAGCCCTTTAACGTCGGCCGCCTGAATCATAAACTCGGACTGATCGCGCTTCAGTGGTTTCCCATTTGCTTCGCGTACGGCCTGCGCGAATTTCTCGGCCGTCGCGTTTTTCGCCGCGAGATAGGCGGTGGTATTCACCGAAGATCGAAAGCTGACTTCGCGCGCTTCGCCGGGACCGATCTCGACGATGCGAGCGATCGCGTCCCGAGCGGCGGGCGTCGTGTCGCCGGATTCCGGCGTAAATTTTAAGAGCTTCGATTGCATGGCGACGCGAAAGCGCGCGCGTTTATCGGTCTGATTCGTGACGACCGCTCCCATTTGCACCTGGTCGCCCGGGCGTAAAAAGCGCGGCAGAAAGGGCTGAATCACGAGATCCTTCGCCACGCGAAATTCGTGGCGGCCGGTCGCATAACGTCCGTCTTTGATGGCGAAGGCCTGCACGCGAAAGGTCGTCAGGTTCTCCGGCAGTTTGATTTTAACGCGGGCGACGCCCTGCGCGTCGGCCTTGACCGCCGGCCGCCAGTGGGCCGTATGCCGGAAGTCCTTGCGCGCTCCGTCTTCGGAATCGTAGGCGAAACCGCCGGCTTCGCTCGCGTCAGCGGCCTTGCCGCCCGGGCTCGTGCCCTTAATCGCGTAAGAAACCTGACGAACGAGCGTGCGTCGATTTTCGATAACGTTCACGCCGAGCGGCCAGTTCTTGTAAAATTTGCTGATCGGATCGCCGTAGCTGTAGTTGATCAAATCGAGCACCGCGCGGTCGGCGACGGATACCGCCACTTCGGCTCCCGGCGCGGTTTTGATTTCGACCGTCGCCTCGGTGCCCGGCTTGTATTTGGCTTTGTCGCTTGTGATCGTCAGAGGCAGGCGCTTCGACTCGGCGTTCACCACGAGATGTGCGATGCCCATCTTAAAGCGCGGACGTCCACGATCCTCTTCGCCGGGCGGCGTTCGCTGCGCATTGCTTTTGTCCGCATTCGGCTTGCCGGGGTTTTTGGGATCTTTTGAATCCCGGGGATTATCAATGCGCGGTCGCACCAGCATCACGCTGACGTAGACGTCGGGAACGTATTCGGCTTTGATTGGAATTTCGATCGGTTCGCCGTTGCCTTCGATATCGTAGCTCTCCGTGGAGTAGACGCCTTCGCGTTCGATCGTGACGATCGCGCGGCTGCGCTTGAAAGGCGATTGGATCAGCAGTTTGGCCGTCTCGCCTGGTTTGTATTCGGCTTTGTCTTTTAAGATTTCAATCGTGTCGTCGTTGCGAAAATCCCAGCCGATATAGCCGCCGCCGTAGGCGTAAAAATTCACGCGGCTGTACGCTTTGCCGATGCGAACCGTCAGCGTATAATTGCCGGGTTTCTTCGGCGTAAACTGATAGGGCACGGGTTTCGCTCCGAGCCGCACCGACTTTTTCTCGATGTCTTCGCGGACCAGCGTGTTCTGGCGCTGCAGACTTCCGCCGGGGCCTTTGACTTCGATCGATTTCCATTCTTTGCGGGTGATGATCACTTCGCCGCCCTGACTCTGGCCTGGCGATCCATCGGTGCGAGCCGCTACAAGTTGAAAGCGAAAGGCGCGGCCGGCCTGCTGATAATAGTCCTGCACTTTTACGCCGGGCAGATTTTTGCCGGGATATACAGCGCCGTAGGCTTTGTTCGTAACGGTCTGGTCGTTGACGTCTCGAACGCTCGCCTCCAGTTCCAAATCGTAGGCGCGCTGCAGTCCGAGTTTTTCCAGACCCTTGCCGGGAAAGTCCGGCGTGCGCGCCGTGAATTCCAGCAGGCCTTTGCCGTTGAGCGTCGTCGCGGCGCCGGTCAAATAGGCGTACGAAGGCGAATCCCAGCTGTCGCCGTAGTCGAAATCGCCGAAGGCGAAACCGGGCAGGCGGTCGAAGTTAAAAGACTTCGGCCGGCGGTTTAGATTGTATTGCACGCGCGCGTTTTGCATCGGCGCGCCGAAGAGATAGCGCCCTTCGATCTGCAGCTTCAGAGTTTCCCCGAGCTGCGCGTCTTTGCGCAGGCCTTTCGACGACACCGTAAAATTGACCGGACGAAACTCTTCGATTTGAAAGGTGTCATAAACCTGGTTCGGCGAATTCTTCGGCAGATTGCTCGCAGACAGCCGCACGCTGTAGTGACCCAGGCTCGCGTCTTTCGGAATATTGACGCTGGCCCACACGCCGCCTTCGGGGCTGGGCTTGAGCGTCTTGTTTAAGATCTTCGCGCCCTTCGCGTCGCTGACGATCATCGCAATGCTGCCCAGCTTCGCCGCTTGCGTATGGAGCTTGCCGTTCTCGCGTATCGCAAGAGCCGCCTTGATTTCGACAGTATCGCCGGGGCGGTAGAGCTTGCGGTCGAAGATCACCTGGCCGTGCAGAGACGGGCGCGCGGCGCGATAGTTGTAATTGCCGGTCATCGCCCACATTTCGACGGAATGGTGGCGGCTCAAAACGAAGGCGCGGTCGGCGGGCAGGTCGCCCCGGGCGGGAGCTTCGGCGACGTAGAGCGCCTTGCGCGGGGCGATTTGACGACCGGGCATTTTGATTTCGCAGTAGCCCTCGGCGTTCGTCGTACACGAACCCAGCGCGCTTTCGCCCTCAAAGCCGCGTACTTTCACGCCGCTCACGCTGCGCGCGCTGGACAGGGAGTGAATGAATGCGTGGGCGCCGTTCGCTCCCTGCTTGATGACCAGACCCAGATCCGTCGCCTGGATAAAGCGCGTATAGCTGGCCGTGTCGGGTTTGCCTTCCCAGTTTTCGACTTCGTTGTTGTAATTGATCGCAAGCCAGCCGGTATCTTTTTTCAAATGCGGGGCCACGTTATAACCGATGCGCGTTTGCAGATCGAAGGGCACGTTGGTTTGAATCGCAAAGGATTTCGCGTCGCTGTAGTTCAGTTTGCCGCGATAGCCGGCGGCGGCGTAGCTCTTCAAATCGTCGACGTCGAAGACGCCGGTTTCGCCTTTGATCTCGGGCATGGCGCTGACATAGAGCGGCAGGTTCTTCGCCATGCGCGCTTCGATGGCCTGCACGCCGGTGTCGCTGGAGAATGTCTTACGCAGACGCGGCGTTTCTATGTCGAAGCTGCGGGCGCCGGTTACGCGATTGCCGAAGGCGTCGACCATCGACGAAGCGATGCTCACGCGATAGCGTTTCGAGGGCTTGACTTCCCAGTACGCCAGCGAAGCCGAGCGCGTACGCCCGCCTTCGCGCGAAATCATTTTTACAGGTTCTCCGGGGTTGCCCTGTTCCGTAATCGGTCGTACGCGAATATGTTTTGCGACGTCTTTGATCAGCGCGGGGTTGTTAAACTCCAGGCGCAGCTGCCAGAGATTCTGAAAGAATTTCGCGCGCTTGCTTAAAGAGACTTCCAGCGGTCCGTAGGTTTGATAACTCAAAGCCATAGAGGTGGTCAGTCCGCGGTTGCCGCGGGCGGGAGGGAAGCCGCGGGGCAGGCTCAATTTTACGACCGCGTCGCGTGGCAGGGGCGCGTTGGCCCGCACAATGACGCGACGTTTGCCTTCGCGACGTTCGATTTCCAATCGCGGCGCCGCAAGATTCTTGTCCGCCTCGGGATGCTGCGCCGTGAAAGCGACGGCCTTGCCGTTCGCGGTGAAGCGCAGCTGCTTGCGCAGCGTGGTGATGTTGATCGGATAATTAAAATATAGCTGAAAGCTCTGCTTGTACTCGATGCGTTTGGTATAGCGCGGATTGGGATTGGAACCGGTCAAACGCAGCGGCGGCGTGGCGAAGCTGAACTTCTTCGGCTGCGCAAGTTTTTTGCCGCTGAGGGACTTCGTGCCGGCCGGCACCGTGACGGTGTATTTCGCGCCAGGGGCGAAGGGTTCGTCGGGTACAAATGCAGACACCCGGCTGCCGTACCAGCGAAAGCGGCCGGCGGGTTTGGGCGAAATCTGAAAGGCGCCTTTGGTCGCGCGGGAATCTTCAGCCAGCTTCGCCAGGGGGATCATGGGCTGGTTAAAAACGACAACGATCTCCTTTTGCAGATCGTTCACCGATACATCCCCGGTGGGCGTGGCCTGGATAATCTGCAGCGTGTCCTCGTCGTAGGTCGGCGGCTCGGCGAATTCCTTCGAGCCGCCCTCGCCAAAATTCAGGGCGATGTCCTCGCCGCTGGCGGGCTGGCCGGTCACAAGAATCGCCAGGGCAATCAGGCCCGCCAGGATTCCGACTCCGCCGCCGGCCATCAGCGGCGCGGTCAGACGGCGGCGCGGCCGGGCCGCTTTATCGCTATTACTATAGAAGAAACTCTTAATCGATTCGATCAGATCGGCGGTTTTCATGAAATCGGGGCCCCGGATTGCGTGGATATGCTCAAACTGTATTGGACGCCTGCGGCGATGCGGATGTTCAAGCGCGATTCAAAGCAAAAGTCCGGGGCGATCTGGCCGCAAGCAGAAACCGGATCGAAAATCGGGTGACGGCGGCCTGCGAGGTCTCCGGCTCAAAGCTGCCAGTCACAGAATGCGACGCAGCAGGTAGCTGCCGGAATCCAGGACGAAGAGCCCCTGCCGGTCCAGACCGCCGCTGACCGGTGCGTTGAAGCTCGCGCGGCCCCCGATTCCGTCTGTCGCTCCGGGCCAGTTGAATGATGACAATTCGCGCGCCCGGGGCTTGTCGAATTTATTTCGTTCTTAAAGCAGCTCCCGGAAATTTACAAGGAGCACTCGCGAGACCGGCCGGGCGCGTTCAGCGGCCCGCAACGGGATCGCCGAATAGAATGATCCAGTCGGCGATGGTGTGTCGTTCAGAAACTCGCATGCGCAGCGGGCCGTCTTTGACCGGAGTCCAGACTTTGCCCGGGGCGGCGTTGCGGCCGTCGGCCATCGTGAAGCGGTGATCGATAACGCAGCGCAGGCCGACGGGATCTTCAAGAATCGCGCGCTCAATCTGCGGATCCCGGACCGGGCCCAGGCCGGGATACTGCGTCGTCGGGCTGGCGAGTATTTTTCGGCCGGAAGAGTAGATCAGGTTATAGGCGATCCAGTAATTCGCCAGACAGCGGTCGTGGCCGTTGGTTTTGAGATAGGCGCTGACTTCCTGCGCGCCGGCCGTCGCCGGTTTGGAATAGATCGTAGCAGAGGGCCGGTAGCCGTAGGCGTAGGCCGCGATAAACAGCAGAAGATGCCCGATCGCGTAAATTCGCGGAGCGCTGCGAAATAGCGCGGCGAAGCGATCGAGAAAGGGAATGCGATTTAAGAATGCGAAGGCCTTCTGGAAACTCAGGCGTCCGGACGCGTCGCGCGGGGCGGCGGGCGCGTCGTACAGGCCGGCGGCGAAGGCCGCATAGATTGGAATCAGAATCAGAATCGATGCCAGCAAATAGCGCGCCGAGAATCCCCAGATGGGCAGCTTCGTAATCAAGATCGCCAGGGTGTTGGCGACGACGATCGCCGTGGCGAGCACGCCGACGGTCAGCGGACCCTGTCCGCGCAGATAGGCGATGCCCCGGGGCACCAATCGAATCAGCGGCCCGATCGCGAGCAGCACAATCAGCCCCTGCCAGATCGGCACGGCTTTTTTGAAATCGCCCGGGGGCACGAAGCCCGCTTCGCCGAAGCCGTCGAAGTAGACGATGTCGAGCAGGTTCGGCAGCAAAGTCGACGCGAAGACCGCGGCGTTCGATTCCAGATTTTCCAGTCCGGGATTGAATCCCGCGTTGGGATAATTCGGCGCAAAGGGTTCGAAGTGACCGCCCAGCCACTGGGGCAGGCCGCCAATGGCAAAGCCGACCGCGAAAAGCGCCAGGGCGACGAACTGCCGCGCCGATTTTTCGCGCGTAACTGCGTGCAGGATCCAGACGCCCAGGTGAGCGGCCAGCGGAATCGCGTACAGCCGATTCGTATACAGAGCGACGCCGCCCAGCGCGCCGACGCCCGCCCAGTACAGCAGATCGCGCGCGCCGCTCAGCTGGACGGCCGGTCGGACGCCGCCGGGATTGGAAACGCGTCGCCACCATAAATACAACACAAGCAATCCCAGGGCGTTGCAGAGCAGATGGCCGCCGTAGGGTCGCAGCGAAATGAACTGCACGAAAGGATGCGGCAGCGCCATTAAGATCAGAACCCAGCTCGCCGCGCTTTCGCCGTAGCCGCGGCGGGCGAAGAGAAAGAGCGGCCAGGCCGTAATCAGAAAAATGAATACCAGCCCCAGCTGATAGGGCAGCTGGGTATGCCCGAAGAGGGCGACGAAGGGCGTGGCGAATAAGAACTCGATCAGGCCGATGTGATCCATGCCGTGGGGATGCAGCACGAAGGCTTCGCCCTTATAGATGCGATCCATCACCAGCCAGTGGTGGGCGCCGTCGCCGTCGAGACGCAGGTCCGCGCCCAGGATATGCGGCAGGCGAAAGACGAAGACCCACAGGATAA
Source organism: bacterium (assembly GCA_024742665.1). Classification (GTDB taxonomy): domain Bacteria; phylum Spirochaetota; class Leptospiria; order Leptospirales; family Leptonemataceae; genus JANSYA01. Next base: position 14,588 of record JANSYA010000013.1, on the reverse strand, counting down.
AGAGCGGCCAACGATAGCGCGTTAAGAATTCCAGCAGCGGTTTCGCCTGAGTCGACATGCGCGATTCTCCGCCGGCAGATCGCTCTGTCAACGGAGAATCGCGCGCGCGTCCGGGAGCATATCAGGCCGCCCGGGCGAGCTCTGGTTCTACGGCCGCGGGGGCCGGCGCGCCGAACTCGGAATCGTAGCGCGGGTCGATCGTGCCGAAGAGGCGATCCCACCAGAAAAACCAGAGGCCGTAGTTGTAGCGAAAACGTTTGTGGTGCTGATTGTGCAAAGTCGCAGTCAGCAGATATTTCCCGATAGGATGTTTCGCGAAGCCGCGGGGCAGCAGTTCGTAGCCCAGGTGGGCGTGCACGTTTAAGAGCAGCATCAGCGAAGGATACAAAGCGAGCAGCGAAACGTGCATCGGTAAAATCGTCAGCAGCGCGATGAACCAGGCGTACTCGATCACCGCTTCGAAGGGATGAAAAGCGAAGGCTGCGAAAGGCGAGGGGTTCGTGGATTTGTGATGCACCGAATGGACGTAGCGATACACGGGCTGCCAGTGCATGAAGCGATGGGCCCAGTAAAAATAAGCGTCGTGCACGAGCAGCATCACCCCCCAGGAGAGCGCATAATAAGCCCAGCGCTCCGGCGACGGACAGCACGGAGCGTTCGGGCTCCTGCACGAGCAAGGTCCGGGCGGCGTCGATACGATAGGCGTTTACGAAGTGCTTGAAACTTTGTTCCAGGCGTTGATTCAAAATTTCCGAAAGCTGGTGCGGCGTAATTTGCAGTTCCTGAGCGAGCCCCGCGAGATTCAAATCTTCGTCGGCGTACAGGTGCTCCAGTTCCATCAGCAGACCCAGGCAGACGAAGGCGACGGTCAGCTTGTAGATCGAAGGCGCCGGCCGCGGCCGATCGCGCAGCACGATCAGAAAATCCCGCAGAGTTAGCAGCAGGTACGCCAGGATTACGCACTGGATCCCCGCGATATAAAAATTCATGACCATATAGTACGGATTGCGATCCGGCTGCAAAAACTGCGCGATGCCCAGGACGATCGCGAAGGCGGCGCCGGCGAGCTGCACGGCTACGAATACGTCGTTAAAATTCCAGTGGCTTGCCAGGGGCATAGTTACGATACTGGGACGGCAGGCTGTCCGCCGTGGTGAACGACCCATCCCGCCAGAATCCCGGCCCGGTTGAAACTGAATTCCGCCTGGATCGCTTTCGATTCGAAGACACATCCTCCGCCATGTCACGCGAACTGCTTTTATTGATCACCCTGGCCGCCGTGCAATTTACGCATATCATGGACTTTATGATCATGATGCCCCTGGGTCCGCAGCTGATGCGCGTCTTCGATATCGACGCGGCTCGCTTCGGGATTCTCGTTTCGGCTTATACATTCAGCGCCGGGGCCTCGGGATTTTTAGGGTCGTTTTATATCGACCGCTTCGATCGCCGCCGCGCTTTGCTTGTGATCTATACCGGATTCTTGCTGGGAACTTTCGCCTGCGCCATCGCACCGACGTACGGCATCCTGCTGGGCACCCGCATTCTGACCGGCGTCTTCGGCGGACTGATCGGCGCGCTGGTGCTCGCCATTGTCGGCGACGCGATTCCTTTCGAGCGGCGCGGCCGGGCGATGGGCATTGTGATGCTGGCCTTTTCGGCGGCTTCGGTGCTGGGCGTGCCGAGCGGACTGTATCTGGCGAATCTCTTTGAATGGCACGCGCCCTTTTATCTGCTGGTCGGCACGGGCGTCTTCGTGCTGGCGTTGGTCTACGGAACGGTGCCGACCCTCGACGGTCATATGCGCCGTCGCCTGCCGGTCGCCCGGGCGAATACCGTGGCGGGGGTGGTCGCTCACGACGGTATCGCCGACTGCCCGCCGCTGCCGGAAGAGCAGGCCCACGACGTCTTTCGCGTGCTGCGCTCGATTGTTTCGGACGGCAATCAGCTGCGGGCGCTGCTGCTGATGTTCTTAATGATGATCGGGCACTTCGCGGTGATTCCGTACATCAGTCCGTATATGGTGGCGAACGTCGGTTTTTCCGAGGCGGACATTCTGTATATCTATATGGTCGGCGGTTTCTCGACGATCTTTACGAGCCCCCTGGTCGGCCGGCTGGCGGATCGCGTCGGCAAAGGGCGCGTCTTCGTAGCTTTCGTTTTGTTGACCTTTGTGCCGATCTTTTTGATCACGAATCTCGGTCCGGCTTCGATGACGGCGGTGCTCGCGATCACGACGCTGTTTTTTATCGCGTCGAGCGGTCGCATGATCCCCGCCATGGCTTTGATCTCGTCGGCGGCGCCGCCCGCGACGCGCGGTGGTTTTTTGGCGGTCCAGGCTTCGGTGCAGCAGCTGGGTTCCGGCGCCGCGGCCTTTATTGGCGGGGTATTGATTACCACGCTGCCCGACGGCCGCATCGCGGACTATGCGCACATCGGCTATCTCGCGATCGCCGCAGGTTTATGCTGCACGCTGCTTGTGCGCTACGTCAAGCCGGTCGATGTCGCGCAATAATGCAACGTCGAATAATAGTTCAGGCCTTGCCTACCGTCTGCGCCACCGCGTCGATCACGCCGTACTCGACGGCCGCTTCCGCATTCAGCCAGTGGTCCCGGTCGGTGTCCCCGGCGACTTCTTCGAAAGGCCTGCCGGTCGCTTCGGCGATAATCTGATCGATCTCGTCGCGCTGCTTTTGAATTTCTTCGGCCTGGATGCGCAGCTCCGTCGCCGTCGCGCGATACTCGCCGGGCAGCCAGGGCTGATGGATCATGACTCGCGCGTGGGGCAAAGCGAAGCGTTTGCCTTTCGCGCCGCACATTAGCAGCAGGGCGCCGAAACTCGCCGCGAGTCCCAGGCAGTAGGTGCGAACATCCGGCTGGATCATTCGCATGGCGTCCAGGATCGCGAAGCCCGCCGTGTTCATGCCGCCCGGGCTGTTGATCATCAGGCTGATATCCGACTGCGAATCGATGGCGCTCATATACAGCAGGCGCTCGACGATGTGCTTCGCCGAGGCGTCGTCGACCTGGCCCCACAAAAAGATTTGCCGGCGTTCGGTTAAAAAATAGCTTTCGATGCGCTGGCTCAGGGGCGCCGCGCCTTCGTTTTTATTCGGCGCCTCTGTCTCCGTCGCTTCGTCGCCCGCATGAGCGCGCGGCGCTCGCATGGAATCGTCGCGATCGATCGCGCTGCTAAATTCAGATTGGGTCATATTAGATAGACCCGGTGAAACGCGCGGCGGTGTACCGAAAATTCCGGGCGCGATCGAATGTCCGCGAAAGCGCGAGCGCTTGAATATACGATCAGGCTGTCAGGCGATCGAACGGCAGCGCAGGTCCATTGCGGATCCGCGCCGGGCTTTTTGCGTTGCAGGCGTTTGCGGCGACGCGCCCGGGTTGACCACCGGCGCGCCGGGCAGGTTCGCCGGCACTTCCAGTTCGCGTTTCGCTTTCGCATCGCGTTTGCGACGCAGACGATAGTCCGGGGCAATATAAACACCGGCCAGTCGTTCCGATGCCAGCGCGCGAAAGTGCGCGGGCAATTCGTAGGCGGCGTCGGACTGGATCGTCGGCCGTAGATCGCGGCGTAGAATTCGGATGCGGTTCTTGATTGTATCGGTCGTGATTTTCAGTTCGCGCGCGATCTCTTTTAACGGGCGCTCCTCGATGAAACGCAGGCGCACCAGACGACGATCCGCCGGAGCCAGACCGCGATAGGCGGCCAGAAGGCGTTTGCGCAGTTCGCGGGTTTCGATGCGGTCGGCGACGATACGCGCCGGATCGCCGGCGGCCCGCCAGTTATACAGCCAGCTGTCGCGTCCCGCCGCTGCCGCGGCCGCTACTTCGAGATCTTCGGGCAGCCCGGGCACTTCGCCGAAATCGGAGCGCCTGCGAATGCGATCGCACTGCTTGAAGACCAGCCGGCGAAACCAGAAGCCGAAGGCGCCGGGCTCACGCAGCGTCTTCAGATTGCGAAAGCCTTCCAGCCAGGCTTCCTGCACGGCGTCCTCGGCCAGATCGGCGTCTTTCAAAATCGCGCGGGCGTAGGCGCGGGCGCCGGCCTGGTGCAGACGAACCAGCGCGGCGGCGGCCCGCTGGCGGTGGCGTGGATTTTCGCTTCGGGTCCGGGCGATCAGTCGCGCGAGGCGGCGTGTCCGCCCGGCCTTTTCGAGTTGGATCGTATTCATAGTATACAGGTGCTGTTATTAAGACCCGCCGGAGCCGCGGATGGTGTACATTTTTTTCCGCTGTCGACAGAGCGGATGCGGCGTCGGAATAGTCCGATCGAAGCCGCGCAGATTCGCCGTCTGTGAGCGGAGATTTTGCGAATTTCGCTTGTCAGATAGGTGAACTTTAATAGAACACAGTGATGGATTCGAAAGCCCCGCGTCTCGCAAAAATTGGTTTTTTTTCGACCTGGCTGCTGCTGATAGCGACGCCCGGGCTGCTGGGAGCGGGCTGCGGTCCGGACGAAGCCTGGGTTGACGAGCGGATGAAAACCGCGCTCGATCACTACCAGAACCGTCGCCTGGATCCGGCTTATTCCGCGGCGATCGAAGTCGTGGATCAGGCGCCGGGCAACGCCGCGGCCCGAATCCTGGTGACCCGCGTCGAATACTATCGCAAGAATTTCGAGGCTGCGGCCGAGCACTGCGGGGCCGTGCTCGACGACAATCCGGAACATTTCGGAGCGCTGCTCTGGCTGGCGCGCATCTGGAGCACCGAAGAGGGTAAGGAGCGCGAAGCCATGGCTCTGATTCATCGCGCGCTGCGCATCGAAACGCGTAGCCCGGAGCTCTGGTATCTGAAGGGCCTGCTGCACGAGCGCATGGGCGAAGTCGCCGATGCGATTACGGCCTATCGCGTGGGCACCGCCGACAATCGCATCGCCCTCAGTCACATTCGTCTCTCGGAGCTGTACGCGAAGGCGGAGCTGAACGAACGTCGCGATCACCACCGGAAGATGGCGACGGTGTTGGGCGCGCAAAAAACAGCGGCGGCCGATCAATAGAATGGGTTAAACTACTATGAAATTTTTACAGAATATTTGGGCGCGCATCGCGCTGGGCACCGTGGGCGTTCTGGTCATCGCGTACGGACTGGCTTTCGTTTATTTTCGATTTATCTACGAAGAGCCGGCGGAGTGCGTGCAGGGGAATTGCGAAAACGGGCTCGGCACGCTGGTCTATGAAAGCGGCGCACGCTACGTCGGGCAGTTCGCGGACGGCGAGGCCCACGGCTTCGGTACTTTTAGCAATCAAGCGGGTCACAGGTACGAAGGCGCCTGGGTCGGCGGCGATAAACAGGGCTTCGGAAAGTACACCTATCCCGGCGGTAATACTTACGAAGGCGAATTCAAGGCCAATATCAAAAGCGGGCAGGGTTCGTATACCTGGGGCGACGGCACCAAATACACCGGCGCCTGGCTCGACGGCGAACCCCAGGGCAAAGGCAAAGTCCTGCTGAGCGACGGTACCGAGCTGGAAGGCGAATACGATAACGGCGTAGTGACCGACGGCGCCGGAATTTATATTTACGACGACGGCAGTCGTTATATCGGCCAGTGGAAAGCGGGCGAACGCCACGGCGTGGGCGTCATGCTCGACGATCACGGCGGATTGATCTGGGCCGGCGAGTGGGAAGAAGGCGAACAAAAAGACGCCGCGCCCTTTATGCAAGAGGGCGAAGGCGAAGCCGGCGGCGACGAGCAGGCGGGATGAGATTGGCAACGGGGGATAGTCGCTGAAACCTCGATTCTGCGATGTCTGAATTATGAATTCGTGATGCGAAGGGACTTATCCAGCCGACATTCATTGCGTCCCTCAATCGCCTGTCAGTAGCTCTTCGACGGCACCCAGGAATTCCGGCAGGCTCGGGGCAGGGCCCGTTCCGTAGTTCAGATGGCTTTCATCGTGAGTCCATTCACCGATAACTGTGCGAGCTTGGCCTTCCAGGGTTTGACCGACTTCGAGCGTAAAGAATCGCCCCCGTAATTCCTCGCTTTTTTCTCCGGCTGCTTCGCTTAAATCGAACAAACCCACGAAGGTCGCGAAGTAGGCTTCTCCCATAGTGAGGGCGGGCGGCATTTCGATGGTTACGACCGGATATTGCCCAATGCGCGTGCGGTGGATTTTTAAGTCTTCGACTCCGAAGTGAGGCTGAACAGCCGGATCGGGAACATTTTCGCACAGATTCGTAAAGATATGATTCAGAAATTTTTCGGATTCGTCTGAACCAAGTACGGCGAAGAAAAACAATGGATCGTCATGAGCGACGTAACGCAAGGCGTAGTGCGCCAGGTAGTAGTGGTGGTCCCGACTGCGTTCTTGCGGCCTGTCTTTTTTCTTGAATCGATCGAATATTCCCATAAGAGTGAGTTGCGATTTTGCGAATCAATCGTCAATGATGTATTTTGCGCGGGCATCAATAAATACAAAAGCTTTTTTACTTGCAAGTCGGCGTGCCTGGCCCAGGCTACAGTAGACGACATGAATGCAATTATTATAGAATTGAAAATAGTTCTAAATGCGGTTGGCGATCTATTCCGCGCGGCGATCGGTCCCCGGCGATTTTTTACGAATGGCTCGCGAGATTCGTTACCCGGAACCGCGCTTCGCGGCCTGGTCTGCCTGCTGATCCTGGCCGCCCTGTTGCTGACGATCGTGGCCGCAGTTAGCGGCGCGGCCTGGGAAAGCGCCGCCGGCGAATATCTCAGCGGCAAAGGTCTGCCACGTTCGGACTTCCCGGCCCTGAGCGCGATGAGCGACCTGCCGTATGAATTTCCGTTTATCTGGATCGCGCTGATCGCATTGATCGGCGTCCTGCGGTTTGCATTGCTTGCGCTGCTCGGCGAACGCGGAGGCTCTGGTCTTGTCGCGATGTCGCTGACAATGAGCCTGGCGGTCTTCAGCCTCGCGCCGATGCTCGTGAACGGCCTCTTCGCCGCGGTCACCGGGAATCTATTTCCGATCGGCGCGGACTACAGTCCCTTCGACGCCTTTCGAATCTTCTTCGCGATCGCCGCCGTGGTGATCACCTGGCTCTGGGAAGGCTGGATTACGGTGGCCGCCTACGGTGCGGTCTTCGGGCAGGCGACGGGGCGTGGAGTGCTGATCTTTTTGCTTCCCTGGGTGCTGATGTATTTACTGACGTATATTGTGTAGCCGGTTTCACGAGAAGCCTTCGCTTCTCACTTCGCGCGTAGTTCGCGTAAGCGGCGCTGGGCGTCGTTGATCTGCTGCGTCATATTCGCCGGCACGCGCGTCAGAAATGTTTCCAGATTGCCGATGGCGGCGTTCTTTTTCTCCAGCTTCGTTTGCACGATCGCCAGATTTAAGTAGGTCTCAAATTTTTCCGGCGCAAGCTGCGCGGCTTTTGCGTAGTTCGCTTCGGCTTCGTTCAGATCGCCGCGCTTTTGATAGAGTACGCCGTAGTTATAATACGTCAGGCCGTAGTCCGGATTGATGCTCTTCGCCTTGCCGAGTGCTTCCAGCGCGGCTGCCTCGTCACCCTGTGCCATATAGGCCATTGCAAGATTCGTTTCAATGTCCGCGTTGTCTTTAATGGCGGCCGCGTTCTCCCAGTGCTTCACCGCGTCGTCGAAGGCGCCGCTTTGAAAGAAGAGCAGTCCCGCGTAGGAATTCGCGTCGAAGTAATCTTTATCGATCTCAATCGCTTTTAAGAAGGCCGCGAGGGCCAGCTCCGGATCGGCACCGTTTAAGAAGGCGAGGCCGATGTTATAATGATACATGGCCCGCTCAGGGTTCAATTCGATCGCATTTTGAAAGTGCGTCGCCGCCGGGCCGACCTGGCCCATACGCAGATAGGCCATACCCGCGTTGTTTGCATATTCGCCTTCGGTGGGGTCGAGATCGCGAGCGTCCAGGAAGAGCTTCGCGGCGCGGGGGTAGCGCGTCGCCTGGAAGTGGGTGAGGCCCTGTTGGTTGAGGGCATCGGCTTCGGCGGCGGCGTCGGGGGACGGCGTCGGGGCGCAGGATGCGAGGAGTAGGGCCAGGAGGGTTGGTGTGACTTTCGTATCCATGTGATTTATCCTATTGGGAGGGAGTGTCGGGAGTGTCAGATATTCTGATTTTTCGCTCATCATCCTTGATTGGCTCTGTATAGATCAAAAATTCGCTTTATCTCCTCAGGAGAAACAGAAATGTACTGTTCCCATATCTTTTCTTTTCGATGGGGAAAACCTAATAGATTTCCTAATGCTCCATTTATTGCATTCCTTGCCATATTTTCTTCGCTTTCGCGTTCCCATTGATCAAAATTATCTATAACTTCACGGACCTCTTCCCGCGTAAGACCGAATAGAGTCTCGAATTCCCATTCCTCAAAAAAGGGCCCTTCGGTAGTTGCTTCCAGGCATTCATGAACTATGGCTTTTTCAGTATCGCTTAATCCCTTTAATGGCATTTTTATTTCTCACTCTACCACATCTGTGAAATATTGTTCTCCAATGTCTGGCTTAAACATGGTTCCCCCATCCCGCGCTTTTGGATTGGATAATATTATAGTGCCTGTTTCAGGATTCCAATAAGCTTTGCGGCCTCTTTTTAGGATTCGCACTTTCGTCGTTGGACTGTTCATTATTCTTTCAGCTTCTTTTGCAAATTGGGCCCTGGTCCGTATGCCCGGGAATTCGCCCCTGTTGAGAACGTGTTTTTCAAATGCATGCCCTCCAGCGATCTCTTGGGCCGCTAGTTGGTTCTTCAACTTCAATGCATCTGCCGAGCTCGAAGCAGTGATCTTAGCAGGTGGCTTCGGGGCTCCATTCCCTGGCTTTTGCGCCCCGCGAACTGGGAGCTTACCGGGTCCCACCTTAACAACACCTTTACCGGTCCCTGCAAAACTACCCTGCGCGGCAAGACTCCCAGAGGCCGAAACCATTATCGTTCCATCTATTTCTCCGCTATTAAGTCCTTGCGCAAAGGCATCCCGACAAATATCGGTTTCGCATAGGGCCTGCTGTCTTCTTATCTCTGCTTGGACGTCTTCAGTCTGAGGTATCTGCGGATTGCTGTTCAGGTGGCCTGCCTGACTGAGTTGCAAATCCCTGGCCAGCTTATGAGCTTTTTCGTATTCTTTCTGAAATTCCTTTTCCTTTTCTTCGAGATTCCCTGCTCCGTATTTTTCTTTCAGGTAATCTTTTCGAGCGCCAGAAGACAACCTGAGAAATTTCGTTCTGGCATACTGAAGCGCGTCAGCATTATGGACATGAATGGCAAGCCGTTCGTTGCCGACGAAATACGTATGAGCGCCGCCAACGGTGAAGTTATACACCTTGACCTTCCCGGGAACGAATTCCAGTGACTCAATGCGCACTGGCGGACCGCGCTTCGCAAGTAAAGGATGATCAGTGCGCACGGGAACTTTTTTGTAAGAAGCCACGCGCAGTAGCCCAGATTGCGGTGAATTTCCCAACATACTTGCCGTCGTATGTACGAACTGACCAACCTTCGCGTCTGCAACGTTCCGCCAGTCAGGCTGCGCGCTGCCGGCAATATTGATCGGGTGCTCCCTGGTAACGCCAAGTTCCAGTCCCGAGACCTTCATGCGGTAGTGACCTTCCGCTTCGCGAGCATGCAGATGTGTAATTGGATACCAATCGCATTGCTTGCCGGTATACTGATCGCAGGCCCAAGCCTTATAGGATAGCTTCAGCATCTCGATTTCAACAAGGCGCGAATTTCCATGATCATCCAAAACTAGCACGAGAGTCCCGGCTACGAAACACGTACGAACGACCATCTCTCCCGTCTCCGGGTCGATCATACCCGCGCCGGTGCTGTAAGTTCCGGTCAACCAGCGGAAGGCGTCCTTGATTCCGTTTCCGAGATTCGAGAGCACGCTCCCGTCGCCTGAACTTTCCGTGCGAAATCCGCTGCGCTTTAGTTTCGCTGCAATGGCTGGATCATGCGCATCGCCCTTCAGAATTTTTTCGATTTCCTCTTCGGTGAAATTCGCCGCCGTGAGTTTGGCCACCAGGCGTTCGTTGACTTTCTCGCGGCCTTCATTATTGATGCGTTTTTCAAGACCGGCCAGCTCCGCCAGTTCATTCTCGGTGATCGTGCCTTTGGCTTTCTTTTCATCAAGCGCGGCTTTGCGCTCATTCATCGCCGCTTCTTTCTCGCCCTGCGTCTGAAAACCAAACTCCGCGCTCTGCGTGCTGCTATGCCCGACGTAGCCGCCGGTCGCGCCGTAGTTGATGTCCAGGGAACCGCTGGCGCTTGCGCTGTTCACGCCGATGCCGTATTTGTCTTTTCCGCTGACCCGATTGATTCCGCGGATGCGGTAGCTACGATCCGCGTTGATCGTCAGACCCAGTCCGGCAGTGTGCGTGCCGGAAGCGCCTTCGATCGGTTCGCCTTTCGAATCCAGCCATTCCTTCTCTCTTTTGAACGTCAGCTCTGCGCCGACGCTCGTTACGTTCCCGCTGGCGTTAAAATTGATATTACCGCTGGCGCCGAATCCAGAGTCGCTGGTATAGGCCGCGCTGAGCGAACCGCCGGTGCCTTTGACTTTGCCGTCTTCCACCGCGAAATTCAGGCCGGCGTTAATTTCCGGGCCGCCTTCGAATTCCACCCCGGCCGTCAGTCCGCCGCCGGTAATGCCCTGGCCTTCTTGAAAACTCAAACTTCCGCCGACATTGAGCGGCGTGCCTTTGATCGGGATACTCGCGCTGACCGAGCCGCCGAACCCACCCTCTTCGTCGTACGTTAGATTGACGCTCGCGCCGGATTTCGAAATATAATGATTGATCACAGACGATGCGCCGGCTACGGCCGCTTTCTTTAAGATTGTGTCGGTGCTGTCGCCCGTGAGATAACCTTTGTACGCGCTCTTCGCCGCCATATAACCCGCGAAGGCTGCGGTGCCCCAGCCGGTTCCGATGGCGGCCGCGCCGGCTACGGTTTCTGTCGCCTGGAGAGCGACGCCCATATCTTTATTGTGATCGGCGTTGCGCCAGACGTAGGTCGCGCCCATCGTAGCATAGTCTTCCTCTTTAGGTTTCGCCGCTTCGCGCGCGGCTTTCTTCGCGTTGCGATCGGCGATGGTCGTGCGCTTGAGAAAACCCGCGAGGCCGGGAATGCCGGTGCCTTCTTCCAGTTTTTCGGCGAAGAGTTCGTCGGCGTAATTGTTAAAGGCGGCGGTCATGTTTTCGCCGCTAATGTCGACGCCATCCGCCGAAACCATGCCGCTGATGAATCCGGCGGGCAGGCCGGTCGCTTTTACGATCGCCTGTGTGACCTGGCTTTCCATTTCGCCGATGACATAGTCTTCGGTTGCGCTGCCCCAGTCGGCTCCGCCGAGCACGGCCGAGAAGATGCCGGCGGGCAGGCCGGTGGCCTCCGCGACTCTGCCCGCGACCTGGTTGTGCATATATTGTTGCGTAGCCGCTTCGAGCGAAAGTCCGCCGGAGAACATGGACGTGGCGATGGCCTGCAATGCTTTGCCGAGGCCGCCGCTGTGACGCGCTTTGTAGGCGACGGCGTCCGCGATTTGTTTTGAGCGGTTCGCGTAAAAATTCTGTTGTTTGTGGGCCGCGTAGGCCATCGAATCCTGCAGCGCCGACTGCGCGCCGTACATGTAGTCGTTACCGGCGGCGGCGCTTTCGCGCATGCTGTGCGAAAATTCGCTTAAGACCTGACGATCGTCCCAGGCGTCGAAGAGCGATCCGGTTTCGACGAGCTGGACCGCGGCGGGCGGGGCGATTTCGAGCACCTGTTCCGCGAGCTCTGCTTCGTAGTGCGAAGTGGACGTGCCGTCTCCGTGCAGGCGTGTCGCGAGGCCGCTGTGGATCTGGCGCGTCGCGCGGATCGTTCCGTTATCTAAAACTTCGACCGAATAACCTTTGAGCTGCTTTTTCTCGTCGCCGACCTCTTGCATTACTCCATCGATGCTTTCGAGCATGGCGATGTTTTGTTCAATTAAACGTTCGCGCTGCTGGGCGGCCCGGTTGGTCATGGCCGTCGCGAGTCCCAGCTGTCGCAGGCCGATCGAAGCTCTGCCGATCGCGGTGTTTAAGTCGGCGACCGCGTCGAAGTCCAGGGGCGTCGTGGCGGCGCTCCGGCTTTCGACTGCGGCGCGGCTGGCCGCGATAAACTCATCGTACTTCACGCGCTCTGAATCGAGGTTTGCAATGCCGGTCGGCGAAGGCAGGGCCACGTTCGTCGCCACAGCCTGTCCCGCGGCCGCACGCTGTTGGATCACGACCCACTGGTTGCGGCCGTCGCGGTATTCGCGCTGCATTTGAGCGAGCCACTTGTTGCGGTCGCCGGTCAGCGCGTCGATCTGCGTATTGCGTGCGGTCTGCGCGTTCGTGCGCTGGGTGGCCGCTTCGGTTTTCCAGGCCGCGTGGTTGGAATTGAATGCGCCGACCTGGGCTTCCCAGTTTTGAATGGCGGGCAGGATATTATCGTGCCAGTGGTCGAAGACCGGGCTGATATCGTCGACATAACCCTGCCAGATGTCCGAATTATTTTTCGCGTTCTGATCGTACCAGTGATACAGAACTTTCAGGTGAAACTGCTTCTCGGCGAAGGACGTGGCCCAGTATTTGTTTTTGCCGGATTTTCCGACGTTCGTATGGATAAAAGTTTCGTTGTAGCTCGCGTACAGACAGCCGCCGCCGCAGCCGTCGTTGTACGAAGTCTCGAAATAGCACATGCGATGGGCGCGTCGATTCTGTCCCGTGTGGCCGTGACCGCCCTGACCGGTGCCGCACAGATCCGCGTACGAAATCTGATCGACTTCCCCCCACAAACCAGTGCTCGCTTTGATATAAGCTTTCAGTGCGTCTGAGTTACCGCCGGCGTGGCCTAAAAAACCGGAAAGCGCCTGGTTCGCGTTGACCGCGCTCCAGTCGATCAGGCTCATGCGCGCGCCGTGATTGTTCTGCCACCAGATGTCGTTGCCGACGTTGTATGCGTGATAGGGATTCGTGCCGCCGTGGGGATTGATGTCCGCCTGGAAGGGATTGCTGCGTCGATCCACCCAGCCTTCGATGCGATTGAACCAATCCTGCTGTGTCGTTTCCGAAGCCAGCTTCTCCTGCTCGATATAATCGTGCATTTGTTGCGCGATTTGCGAAAGGGGCGCGTCGTTATCCAGTAACCCCTGCACATTGTTGATCAGGCTCTCCATGTTGAGGCCGACCTGATTCAGGGTGTTCATGTCGGTCGTACAGTTGGATTGCACGCAGGTTTCTTCGTAAAACAGGCCGTTGCTCTGGAGATAGCTTCGCATTGAACCCAGCGTCGCCGTGATATTATCGCGTACGGTTTGTTCGTATGCTTCGATGCGCAGTCGGTTTTGTTCGAATTCCTGATCGCGATCCGTGATGGACTGCATCAGCTGATTATACTGGAGATCCACGTCGGCGATCGCGTCGCTGAATTGTTTCAGTCCGTCGTTGACTGAATTCGCGAAGTTGGAATCCCATTCTTTCTCTTGCGCGGTCAGATCAGCGTCGGGATCCGTCGCACCGGCGGCCTGGCCTTCGTCGATCGAATCGTCGGATTCACCGATCGCCGTCTGCTTTTTGGCCGCGCTCAGATTGGTCAGGAAGCCCACGCGTTCTGCTTCGATTTGCGCGTCTGCGGCTACTTCCCAGGCAGCGAAGGCAATTTGCTTTTGTAAGGCGAGTTCACTGCGGATATAATCGCGGTATTCCGTCGTCGTGCTAAAATAATCGCTCTGACCGACCGCCGCGACGTGTGCATCGATCGTCGCGTCGACCTGTGCTTCCCATTGGGCGCCGAGTAGAATGCGCGCCTGATCGATCAGGGTTTCCCAACTGGACTGGCTCTTGCTGCCGCTGGCGTTGTTGAAATAAGGATCGAAGTCCGTCGATTGATAGGCGGAGCTACTGAGAGCGGGCACGGGAACCGGTTGGGCTCTCAGGCTGAAGTCAGGCGATGTGGCCAGTAAACCCGCGGCCAGCATGATGACGGTCGTCGTACGCAGGCCGAGAGCGGATCCGTCGCGGCCTGGTCTATGCTGAGCCTTCTTGAGCCAGTCAAAAAAAGTACGCTTGCGATTCATTTCCTGACCCCCGTAATTCTGATCATCCGGCAGCTTCGACTCGCGGGCCGGGCGGATGAATGTCCAATCAGGTCCAGACTTCAGAATACAGCTGCTACTTTATAACAATTAGCCAGTAATTTCTACCGGATGGATCCAACTGGACTAATTTTTGTTAAAAGCCACTTAAAATTTGAGACCAGGGCGGGGTGGGGAGCTCGATCACAAGGGGGTGTAGGCGGATTATGTCGTGTGGTGTTTGAAATGGTCTACTCCGTGAGGAAGGTCATTTTCGCAACCGCCCCTCGTCTCAGCGCTGCACTTCGGCGACGATGAGACGAGGGGCCCGCCAACGAAACGGAGACTGCGGGGCGCTTTCAAAAATCGTAATTTTCCAGATTATCCGGAACGTCTGGCTCATCCCCGAAAACTGATACACCAATTCAGGTGACCGAATTATGGAGGTCACAGTGAAGAAGAACAAGTATCCACCGGAATTTCGGGAGGAGGCCGTGAAGGCGGCGCTCTCGGGGGAACGCAGTCTGAAGGAAGTC
>JANSYA010000002.1 GCA_024742665.1 bacterium | reverse complement strand
CGAATAAAGAGGGAGAGGAAAGATCCAAACTCAAAGAACTCAGGTTCTGGTGCCGGAGGGATACCACGATCGGTATTATAAAGAAGCGTAACGCCATAAGTTGCGCGCGGTCTCGCCTGTAAACAACAAAGCTGCTGCGACATGGATTTGCCCCGGCTGGAGATTTCTTTCGGCGTTGACACTGTGCGAAAACTCTGTCTTCTTTTTTGCAGAGCCCCCCACTTGCTGTAACAATGCGTACCGTCCGAACATACTACGCCGCCGTCGTGCTAATGTTGGTCTGCTCTAACGGATCGGCATGCGTCGCGCCCGCCGAAGACCAGTCGCCAGTCGCGCTCGACTCCGATACCGCCGTCACCCTGCTTGGCGCGTATATCCTGTTTGACGCGTCGCTGCAGCCCACCCTCGAAGCGGCCGCCTGCGCGGACGAGTATCCGCTCAGCAACTCCGCGTACTTCAGCGCGGCGCGGGGCTGGGCGCTGGATACCGGCCCCGCGCGACTCGTAGTGCTCGGCGATTCGACGATGGATATCTCGACGCGCTATGCCGGATATCTTTCGGCGGACTCGCGCAACCGGGCCATCAGCGGCAATAGCATCTGCGATGTGCATCAGCAGCTGCCCGCGGTTCAATTTTTCGGACTGAGCGAGATATTTATTTCAACCGCCGACGGCAACGGCGTCCTGCAGGGCGTCTCTACGGCGACGTCGATTCGTGCCGGGGAAGCGCTGATCGATCGCCTGCGCGAACGCTGGCCCCTGGCGCGCATTACCGTTGTGGGCATTCATCCCACGCTGATCGCCCAGGCCAACGCGAACAAGGGCGCGGTGAACGCCGGGATCAAGGCTTACGTGGACGCCGACGGCAACGCGTGCTATCTTGATCCTCTGCCGATCTTCGGCGTGGCGGAAGGCGCGGCCGCCAGCCCGGCGCAGATGCTCGACGACGTGCACTACAGCTTCGCCATGTCCTGGGCGATCCGCCAGGCCGCCTTCGATCAGTGCGCCGTGCAGTTATGATCGCTTCGACCTTCACTCCGCTTCGGGATCTTCCAATTCGCGGGCTTCGATTCGCCGCATGTTTTCATCCAGCAGCTCTTCCGCATAAACGCTACCGTCGTCGGCCAGGCGCACGCGCACAAATTGAGCGGCCTGAAAGCGCCCCCCGGATCCTTCCTGAAAAAAGAAGTTCCCGGACCCGATGGTGATCAGGCAATTTCTGCTGCGATATGCAATCACCGGCGCGCGGGCGTTCTGTCGCGGCGGCAGGCGCTCGACAAATTCGTCCAGAACGAATACGTCTTCGGTCTCGCCCGCCTCCGGTTCGCGTTGCTTGAGGCGGGCGAAGCCGGTTCGGTTTTTGGCGACGCCGGATGGATTATAATTGCCGTGCCTGATGCAAGAGTCTCTGACGGAGATCTCGCGCTCAAGAGCCAACTGCATATTCATATAATCGCCCTGGACCAGGGAGCGTGGATCCCGCGGCCGAAACTCAAGAACAAGCACTGCGCTGCTTGCGATCTTTCGCTCCTGTTGCACGACGGAATAGATATAAAAAATCGCGAATAATAATAATCCCAGAGAATACAGGCCGATGGCGAACCACCGACGACCCGACCGCGTCGTATTCCGGTTGTGCTTCGCTTCCGATTCAAGCATTGCCGCTTTCTCCGGCGCTCATATTGTCGCGCAACGCGTAAGCCAGGCCCGCATAGGCGAGCAGCGCTACGCCGGCGAGGATCAATCGCAGGGATTTCGCCAATAAGCTCAGATCGAGTAGATAGTAGTACTGGAACAGATAGACCAGAAATCCCAGGGCGCAGACTATGATGGTGAACAGATTCAGCCGCGGCGATCGTTGCTCGGCGCTGAGATAGGCGACGCTCGCGACGATCAGACTGATCGTGGTCGCGGGCGTGCTCCAGGAGAGGCCGACGGCCAGCAACCAGCCCAGCAGTGTAACTCCCAGCGCGACTCCGTTTAGTTTTGTGTGTCGTAAAAATGTGAAATACAAAGCCGTTACCGCGCCGATCAGGCAAACATAGACGAACCAGAGTTGCCATAGGCCTGTCTCCTCTGCCGAGTAGTCGACCAGAATTGCAAGCAGGGTCGGCAACAAGCCCTGGTACGCCGCCCGGGCGAGCCAGAACTTCTGGAGCCTTTCGGAGCGCACCAGAAACACGAGACAAAAGCAAAACAAAAATAGAGTCGTAAGCATGGTCGGCGCCAGGTCCGGGAAGTGATCTTCCGCGTACCCATGCAGGCCGAAAACAACCAGCGGCATGGCCAGGATTCGATACAGACTATCGGGATAGAAAATAAACAGACCGATCTGAATCAAAACGAAAACGAAGAGCATCGAATCCTCCGTTATATCCAGTTCCTCTATCATATAATAATAGAATATGCATTGCCCCGCGCCAATGGCGACCAGCAGGGTTGCTTGAAATATCTGACTGCCTTTTATATGCCCGCCGATTCTAAAAAACACGGCCGCGCCCATCATGCTCAGACCCAGAACGGCGAGGGCGGACGGCGATTTATAAACTTTGCCCAGCACAATGATTCCCAACAACAATAGCATTCCGAAGAAGGATCCCAGCAACACGAGGGCGTGCACATACCAGGGCATCGGGTTCCGGCGATCGGAATGCGATTCTTGAAACAGAAATCGTAGATCCATTCAGAGACCGCCCCGCTTGCGCAATCGCAACAAGAGCATTGTGCTTATGGTACTCAACGCAGCGAATACCAGAAAAGCGAATACGAAACTGCCCGGATGCATGTCCCATCCCAGAGGAGGGACCAGATAGGCCGACGGCAAAAGCACCAGCAGATAGACCGGCACCGCCACGTAAAAAAAATCGAAATTCGCCCGCCGAATAAAAACCGCCAGCCAGAAGATGCACAGCAGCGGGAACAGCGCGGCTGCGATATGATCGCTTAAAGCGCCGTGTTCACTGTGTGAATCCAGGAGCTGTAGAAAAACATCCCCCCATACCGGCAGAATCGCGAGCCCCGCAAAAATTCGAGCGGGCCAACCGTGCTGCGCGAGAACGAGACGATTTTGGAGCATCAAAAAAATCAAATGAATCCCTGTGGCGGCGACGGCGACTCCCGACCAGGCCAGAGAGTCGCTCCACGGATTGGCCTCCAGAACCTGCTGGACATAGAGATACACAGTAAGCGTCGCCAGCAATCCCAGCGCCACATAGCTGACGGCGAAGCGATCCGCGAAAACGAAGGGCACGGCCAGGGCCGCCCATAGCGCGAAAAGCGTCCAGCTGTCCGCCGTGCTCTGGTACGCCTGCCCAAAAAGCGCAAGCGGTACGACGAAAGCGGCGGCGGTCAACAGGGCGAGCCAGCGCGAAACTTCAAGGCCGGACGATCTTGCGCGAAACGCGATAGCAAGGGCGGCCAGCACAATCGGAGGGATCGCGGCCAGGGACAGCTTGCTCAGGCGGTCCAGTGCAGCCCAGTTGAAGGCGAAGAAGAAGACGATTCCGATGAGCAAAAAGAGCAGCCCGAGCATGGCGGGAACGACGGCCAGCAGGCGCGGCCAGTCGCGGATGGGAAAAGCAGACTCCAGAGACCGGTCGTTGGAATGAGGATGCGCGCTCGACGGCATGGGCCCGAGTGTTATGCTCCGGATAATATAAGCAAGTAATTGTTTTGAGTAATTTAGTAATCGTCGGCGCACAAAAACGGAATCGTGCATGGCATACTATAGCTTAGTTTCCTGAAAGCGATACTGTCAGCTTCTCACTTTCGACAAGCTCTGAATCGATAGCGTAGCTCAGAGACAGCTCATACTTCCCGGTGCGAAACCTGGATCCAGATTGTTCCTGGCAACTTCGAATCCAGAATGAAAAATCAAATTCAAATTCAGTTGTTTCTCCCGGCTTGAGAGTAACGACTGCCTCGCTCGGCCCCCCCATTTCGACAATCGGCGCGCAATAGACCGAGCCACCTTGAACGGATAGATCGGCAGCGGCAATTTGAGGCCCGGCGAGCCGCACCGGATTGAAAAAGATCGGTTGCTCTTGAATATTCTCGACCGTCACAATGACTGTTTGCTTTTTCGAAAACTCAGGAACTGGAGCCAGTCGAATACGGGCAATCGTCGATGGTTCGGCTTTCGGAAGCAGATCGCCGGTTTCGGGGTCGATTGAAATATCATGATAGCCAGGCGGTTCGCCGGATCTCATGTCTTCGCTTTTCCATCGATCGCAAGTGATTGCGAAACAGACAATCAGCACGAGAACAATTCTCAATCCCGAAGAA
The DNA here is from genome assembly GCA_024742665.1 of bacterium. GTDB lineage: Bacteria > Spirochaetota > Leptospiria > Leptospirales > Leptonemataceae > JANSYA01. The sequence continues at coordinate 782,828 of JANSYA010000002.1, read as the reverse complement.
TTCATATGGGGGCTACTTCTTGCTCCGAAGCTGTAACACTCCGAAAAACTTTCCGTCCGCCGCGTATGAGCGCTACCGAATCGAGCTCCACAAATTTGACATGCTGGTCCAGGTATTCCTGAACAGAAAGACTCTCTACCAACACATTTCAGAGTTCAAGCCGTATTACGATCGCAAAGCTCCATACAGCGACCGGTTTAATACCCGGGACGGCGTGATCGCCCATGAGCAGCAACATGTCAAGGAGTATCGGGCCGCCTATTACGAACTCTTGCCAGATTTCAAACGAGATATCGCCGCGATACGCGGAGCGAGTAAAGACGATGCTCGACAGCAGGCAGGAGGCCGGCATGAGCGATTCCAGATTGAACACGCGAACCTGACTGCTTCTGAGGATGCTGCTCGACAAGCTGAATGGAGCTTCTACTATCGGGTGTATGAAGCGTATCTGGCGAAGAGCTCTGATCGTTAGTCTGGGCGTACTCATGGCCTGTATAGACCAGCAGAAAACAGCGATTCGTCAGACTGGCTTCGGTGCGGATTCTGTTGTTGTGACCGTGCACAACCCGGGCCCTGAACCACTGGTTGTGGCGAAAGCGCCACATGTCCTGAACCTGAATCCTGTCGACCCTTTCGTTGAAGTCGAGGATGGGCGGTTTCATTCGAAGCCTGCCTTTCATCAACAAGATCAGATCCAGGGGCTTCAGTTCATCACACTGGAGACGGGCGCAACTTATTCCTTCGAATTAAATGTTCGAGAAGTAATCGAGATCGAACCAGATCGAAAAATTCCGATCGGGAAATACATCCTCCGGCTCACATTTGAAGTCAAAGGCGAACGGGAACCAATAAGAGTCTCCGGCCCCTTTGAGATTGTGCGCGAGGGTTCTCAGAGTGCAATCAGGGGGACGGTTACAGATTTGCAGGGCGCGGTGCCCGCTCAAACGATACGAATAATAGACGAGAGCCCGGACCGTGTGAAAGTCTCCACGCGGCCTTTTTTTGCATCATTTGTTCGTGATAAATCCGTAAGGCTCTATACGCTACCGAAAGAGGTGCGAGACAGTCCCGGCTCTCCAGATGCCGATCGTACTCTCCGTCTACCCCTGCTCCTCGATATCGCGGACACGATAATGATTCCATCCGGGGAGGGCGCCGAGTTTATACTTTCCGTTGCCGAAATCATTGAGACATCCGGATGCAGGCAGCCCCCCTCCGGTTCCTATACAGTGCGCCTCTCGTTCTCTATGAACGAAAGCGAATCGTTCCGAGTCGTTGGTCGAATGAAGATCGCCTGAAGCGCAGGCCAGATTCGCCTCACCATGCAGATCAACACACTTATTCCGATTCGCCGGAGTCAGCCAGGCTCTATCAGGCGTTCGTGAACTTTAACAATCCCTGCCGTAATGCATCGAATCTGCAGCACTAACTCATCGCGAGGTGACCTTAATCTGCAAAGTGAAAGCCCCGGAGGTGACTCCCTTCGGAGCGGCGACGCCGATTAAAATATTGTATCCGTTTCGAATGGCCATGAATCGCACGGACTCGGATTTGCCGGGCTGCGGATCCCGATAATCCAGGCTCGCTTCGCAAACTCCGCGAGAAATCTTCGGCGGAACCGAAGTCCTATCGCGGCTGCTCAAGCGGACCGCGTACAACGAGAGATCCAGAGACGGGTCCTTCGGTACCGCGGTGATTTCGATCGTACTATTCGGCGGCAATTGCGTGCGATACATTACGTGGTGTCCGCGAAATTTCTCGAACTGCGTCGTTGGAAAACACGCGACCTGACTGCTATCGGCCCAGCCGCGCAGGGGCAGAGCCTGACCGCTTGCCAGATTTCCCGTCACCTCGACGGTCTGGCCGGCTTTGCTGGCCACGTCGGTGACCTGGACCGTACCGCTGACGGTCGGCTCGGCTTCGCGGGTCTTCAGTTCGAATTTCAGGCGAAAGCCGCCGGCCTGCGCTCCCGCCGGGCCCGCGACGCCGACAACGACGTTGTAAGGATTGCGAATCGCGTTCATTTGTACGGCCTGCGCTTCGCCGGGATTGGGCCGGCCGAAATTATAGCTGGCTTCGCAGCTGACGACGCGGCTGATTCCCGGCGGGATCTTATGACTGCTCGTGCCTTTCGAATAGGCGTAGAGATTTACGTCGACTCCGGGCGCGGGCGTCGCGGTGATTTTCAAAACGGAATAGGCCGGCAGTCGCATGGCGTACAGCACGTGCGATCCGCGGAAGCTCTTGTTTTTCGTAGCCGGAAAACAGGCGACGCTGCTCCGGGAGGCCCAGCGCAAATTTTCGATCGCGCTGCCCTGGCTCAGATCGCCCGAAACTTCCGCCGTTGTGTTCGGAGCGACGTCTACGAATTGCACCTGGTCGGGCCAGCCGGTCTGTCCGAGCAGCGGCGTGAAAGCGGCGATCAATAACAAAGAATAGAAACGTTGCATAAGCGGAGTTTCTATGAAAGGCCGAAGTTTCACAAGCGAAAATATTCGCATGGAAGCTGACCTATGGCCCCGCTCAGAAGGAATACGCCGTTGTACCCGCGTTTTCAAATCGAATTGAAAATATATATGACGACTATTTCACCGAAATCTCCAAAATGAGAAGTGATCCTCGAAAAACTGGAAAAAATTCACGTGAAAATAATGGATGCTTGTGGAAATTATAACAGGCACTGGCTCGTAACGATTGCCGGTGAGGCCCTGGCGCTACTCACCGTGCAGAGAATGCCAGGCTGTTCGGCGGAATTCGTCGTTTATCGTGGCTCCAGCAGCAGCTCGAAAGCGCCGAATTTATCATCGCGATACATTACGCTAACCGGAATGGTGCCATCGGGTGCCGAAAACTGTTGCTTGCACATTTCGCTTTGGCCTGGTCGCAGCCAGCCTGTATTGTTGCCATTGTTACAGCCAAAGAAAAGTTTTTGGCGAATCATTCCGACAGCGAATAGCTCATTGGGGCGCGCTCTATAATTTAGCGTTTCCTCCGCGTAGCTCCGGTATTTAATGAACTTCTCTTGAACACGCAGAAGGGGGTCCACTGCACGCAGCTTGACAAAGACCGTCGGGGATTTACGCAGGTACTCCTCTTTGTCAAATGATTCCGGGCTGGCTCTGTAAGCTTGGAGCACCTTACGATTGTTGTGCAGACGAAAGGAGAAGTTTTTTTCTTCGAGGTCTTTTCCGCCGAAGAAGAACATACTAACAAGAGAACCTGTATTCCTGGCCTCGATGTGAAGATTATAATATTGGTCTCCATAGTAGCTTCCGTCGACGCGTCCAGCATCAGCGAGGCCGTGTACAATAATATCCCAGCCGGATAATTGCGCGGTGTTTTTTGCCAGATTGCCTGTATAGACTATTGACGAGCAAGAGGCCGTAAGCAGCAGACCGAATCCTGAGGATGAATAGAGCATTGAGCGCATTGACGCACAAAGGGCAGTTTACTATAATTTTTCAATCTGTTTTTGTATTGGGTTTTCGTCGAATCATTGTGCCGCCCGGCAGTGTGCTATGTCGGGCGAACACGGCCTGCAGATCGTCTACGGGCTGTGCTTGTATTGATTCGCGATTGAGTTCATAAGCGCCGAAAAGGAATCGCTGACTTTTTTTGAATCAGCCTGGCCCTGCTCGAAATTATAAACAGGTGGGTCGTCACCTTCGCTGGCGTCAAAATACAAGAAATGGTACCCGCCGTAATTTGCAAAAGGGTAATCGTGACTGGCGAGAGCGAAGGGTGTTTCGAATTCGTTTATGATTTCTTGAGCATCTTCGAATAGACATTCGAGATCTTTGCAAAATACGACCATATCGAACATGAATGTTCCGGCAGACTTGCCCATGGTCGACAAGAATGCTCTGTAGGCCTTCGGGAGTGTATAGCCGATTCTATTCTCGTGAGCTATGATCTCCTCCTCCGGCATACCCTCGATATTGTCTTCTCGAGCTATATGGCCGGCAATGAGTTCGGTTTTCAGTGCCTCAAATTTTTCGATAAATTGATTCATTGTACTTCCGGCGCTCATTTTCCCGGGCGTGCTTTATTTGCGCAATGAAAGCGCGGCCAGTATAAGCGAGCAGCGCTCCGCCGGCGAGGCATGCTGAAATGCGCCTCGGTGAAAGCCCCGCCTGATTTTTTGCAGACAGACATTCGCGCGCGCTACATTCTGGAACCGAGGAGACCCGCATGTCGAATTTCGAAGAGATCATTCCCGTACTGATGACGCTCCTGTTGCCCGCATTCTTTTTCAGTGTAGTGACCTATATTGTCTATCGATTGGTGAAGTACGGCGGGGTGCGTGGTTCGATCCTCGGCTCGGTCGTGGACAAAACCGTAGGGCAGGTCGATGGCAAAGCGTCCCGGTGGGCTTCGTCGAAGATGAGCGTACACATTCTGCAATCGAAAGATATCGGTATAGACATTACTTCGAAGACGTTTGGAAGCTGGCAGATGCATCCGCTGACCCTGGAAAAAGGCGAAGTGCAAAAGCTCATTCAGATATTGCAGCGCGCCCTGGAAGAATCGCGATGATTATCCGCGGGCGTAAAGGTCTTCTCACGCGATGCGCTGCGTCAAACGTGGATCAGGTCTTGATTGCAAAACGATCGCCTTCTCGCTTGACGACTGTCGCCGAAAACAGAAGACTCTGTTAGTCTGCGGCTCCGGTCGGGGACTGGCGATCGATTCGCATTTCAGGAACGTCAGGTAATTCGCAAATGGCCAGACAGCGATCTCTCATTCCATCCTATGTTTTAATCGCGCGAGCGCTGAAGCGTCATCGCGGAAACAGCTCTTATCTTTTTATGATCTGGTGGGGATTGGTCCGGCCGCCGCGCCGTGCGTCCAGCGACGCGCTCCCTCCGGTCCTCGTGCGAACGCTGGGATTCTTGCACCGCGATCTACGGCAGATCACCGGACTCTATCGCGGCCTCAAACGAGAACTCGGACAGGTCAAAGCCGCGGCGGCGTGCATCGACATCGTGCATACTTTACGAAAGCACGGGAAGGCCCGGAAGTTCAAATAAGATCGTGCGATGTGACGCATCGCGGATCATGCTGATCGACTCCGGCCGTCCGGCGGATCCTGTAGATCAATTGCGCATTTCTTCAGCCAGAGCTTCGCGCCCGCCTTCCGGCGCGTACTGCAGCAAGCCCCGGCCTTGATTGTCTTTCATTTCGGGCCTGGCTCCGTTCCGCAGAAGGAACTGAAGGGAATCGGTGTAGATCGGAATTTTTCCGTCTGTTTGCCTGGAAATCTCTTCGGTTTCCTTTGTTAAGTGTTCTTCTCTGAGCACCTTTTTCTGCAGCTCTTCGACGATCGCCGCGGGGGGAATGTCTTTTGAGCCGACGCGCGATTCCTGGACCTGCCAGGCGCGCCCAAAATCAAAAAGATTCGGGGAGCGTGTTTGCGGAATATCCGGCGGTCGAGGCTGCGATCCGATGGCTTTCGCCGCATACATTAGCGGAGTCGCCCCCGCCTTATCCCGGGCGTTTGGATCGCTTCCGTGCTTCAGCAATGTCTGGAGCACGGCCAGGTTGCCGGGGAGGGCGGCATACATCAATGCGCTCTTGCCTGTTTTGTCTTTCGCGTTCACTTGCGCGCCTGCTTGAATCAGGAACGCGACCGCCTCGGACTGTCTGGCTTCGGCGGCTCGCATCAGGGCGGTTTCGTCGCGTTCCCCCGGATGATCCACCGCTATCCCCGCCGCGTGCATTAACCTGAGCGCCTTCGTACTGCCGGCCGCCGCCGCTCTGTGATATGCGGGCATGCTGTTCGGTGCTCCGGTAGATTGCGCGCCGTGCATCAGGAGGGCGTGGGTCGCGCCGAGGGCCGCCACTCCATCAGAATATACGGTATATGATAGAGCCTCCGATCCCGAATAGAGTCCATCCGCCCGGGCGCCCAATTGTAATAGAAAAGGGATCGCCTCGAAGTGTTGAGAATTCAGAGCTCCTTGCATGAGACGTTTCAGGTATATGCGTCGTTCCCGCGGATCGCTTACGTCCGATAGCGCTTTCGCGACAAAGGATTCATAGAATTCCTGTTCCACAGGCGGCGGCGTTCGAATGCGTTCAAAGGATTCCGAGTACGCTTCGATAAAGACTTGAAGAGGCTTTCGATTGCCGGCTCCCGGATGATTCGGATTCGCTCCCGACTGAAGCAAATAACGCGCGACCGGTTCGTATTGATTGCTGATCGCGTAAATCAAGGCCGTCGAGCCGGAAGAGTTTTTCAGATTCGGATCCGCGCCCTCCTGGATCAGCACCACGGCGATTCGCAAGGCGCGCCGGTCCATCTCCAGATTCTGCTCCAGTGAGCCATAATTGCGAAGGCGTGGATCTGTTTCCAGATGAACCATCAGCGGCGTGAGCCCGTTGCGATTCCGGGCGTTCGGATTCGCTCCGGCCGCCAGAGCATGCCGGACGCACGGCACGCATTTGTCCTGAATCGTCTCGAAAAGAAATCGGTTTGTTTTCGAGGCGGGGTCTGGATTTGAATCCGCGCGAGCAGCGGAATGCGTAAGCGACGAAAAAAATAAAAACGAAAACAAAAACGGCGCCAGGCGGGCGATCAAAACAAGGCGGTCTCTTTCGGCGTGCGTGGGAAGCATATTATCAAGTAAAAGCAGACGATAGGATCAGACTCTATCTTTTATTTTCAGGATAAAGATCGGGAAAGCAATAAGGCGTGAGCACCACTGTCCGCGCAAGAACATTGAGCCCGTACGCCAGTATTAATATCATAGCAATAACGGGCGACTGCGCGGAAAGGTCCGGAACCGCGTATGTCAAGAGGTATGCCATGCTTATAGTCGCGGTCGCTCGCAGCATAAAACGGTGCGATGGATTCCGGGCCCGCAAGCGCCAGACAACGATCGGCCAGAGAAAGTTGCTCGCAAGAAACAGCTGCCGCGGCGGCAGGACGTCGTGAATTCCGATAACCATCAGGAATGTGAAAGTCGCGTACATCCCCCACAACAATATGTGCGCGAGCAACAATCGCGACAGAGTATAGTGGAACATATACAGCAGGATTCCCAGATTCGCAAGCGCGCCAAGCATCCACAGCCCGTCGTACATGGATTTGTTTTCGGCAATCGTGACGAACCCGAGATTGCGCGTCAGGCTCGTGCCAAGTGCGACCAGCCACAGAAGGATATACGATCCGCGTAAAATCGAAACCAGCAGAGGTTGCTTACTGTTTCCAATATAAGCGGTCGCCGTCGTCGCATATGGATTCTCGGATTCGTCAGATTGTCTTTGTGTTCGCATGATCGCTTCGCCTGGTCGTTCGATGCCGGATCCTTTCGAATCCGGCATCGGCGCTTCTAGATCCTGGCCGGCGTTTCGCCCGCGCACCAATCCGCCGCCAGTTCGATAAAGGCCTTTCGCATAAACGGAAAGACTGTGACGTTTGGAATATGATTCACTTCGAGTAGATGTCTTTCGCCCGTGTGCGCAACCATATAATCCACGCCGACCGTCGCCAGCTGAAAGGCCCGGGCAATGTTCCGGGTATCTTCCAACAGCTCCGGGTCCATCTCCATCTCGCCGGCTCTATCGTCATGAATCGATTTCAGCCAGCCGTCGCCGGCCAGTCGAATCTGCCACGCCGCTTCGCCGACCAGAGCGATGCGCACGGCTTCGCCCTCTATAAACGGTTCGTAGACCGCGGTCTCCGGGGGCGTGAATCCGCCGCTGAATAGATGTTTGTTTTCGCCGCAGTGCCAGTTGCCCCACTTCGCGACGATCTCCGCGTCCGAAGAGAAGCTCCGGTCGCCGATCGAAAAACCTCTCGGCATCTGGCCGAAGCGCGATACGCGAATAGCGCGCGCCAGTCCCGAATGTCGCAATCGCATATCGACCATGCCCATCGCGTCGGGCAAACACGGGCCGCGCCATAAGGCCAGGGCGGTCAGAAAATCAAAATCATCTTCGTAGATTCCGTGATAGATCACCCGATCGACTTTCAAAAAGCGCCCGGTATGCGTGCGACTCTCGACGTACAGCTCTCCGTCCCGGAGAAAAATCTCCGGCAGATATTCATAGGCCACGCTCATTCCATCGATTCGGTCCTGAATTTCAGAATATTCCGGTTCATCCAGTCCAACAATCAGTGTTCTCTCACGGTTCACGATTTTCTCCTTTCAGCTCAGCCTTGATTTTTGAATTATTCAGGCACAAAAAAACCTCCTCGGCGCAGTGGCGGAGGAGGTTTGTAGCCTGGAACTGATAAAATACTACAGGATCCCCCTCCGAGCATGCATTGCTCCGAGATTCTTCACTGTGTATTTGTTCCGGCTGAGAATCATAACGGATGAGACGATATATTTCGTCTGAAAATAGTCAAGCATCGAATAAATTATTTGCAAGCCCCGAAACGGGCCGTTGCATATGGTATGAACTGCGTGCGTCTGCGCAATTCTGTTATTCTGTTATTCTGTTATTCTGATCCTGAGCCGGCTTGCAAATGGGCTCAATTCGGCGAGAGCGACTTGACATGCCTTTTGAATCTGATCGCTTCTATTGATGATCAGTATGATTCGAAAGGCCGTGCGCGCGGCGCGCTCCGGGAGTATCGCTCTTTTTTTATGCGCGTTTGTATTTCTGCTGACTGACGCCGCGATCCATGGATTTCCCCGGGATGAATTTACGATTCAGCGCTCCGGTACTATGGAAAACCCGGAGATGGAAGCCGAAATTCATCGGGATACACTGGGAACCTAAACAAAACAAACGTTCTGAAAAAGCGCGTGTAATGACTTCCGAAACCGCGGAGCAACCGATGCTGGCGAAGCCGTTGACCGAAGAGGCCAAAGCCTACGCTTCTCTACTCAAAGCGGCGAATCATATGCTGGAGCTCCTGCAGAAAAAGAACTACAAGAAAGTTCATGACGTATATTTCGCCGACATCATATCATCGCTTATCCGGAAAACCAAAAGCAAGTGATCGGATTCCGAATGCTGCCCCAATCGATAGAGCCCTCTGTCGAATATTCGTACACCGACGAAGAAGGCAACACAGTCATTATTTCGAAAGATCCGGCGGAGTAAAGAGCGGCGGATCATCGAATGGCGAATCAGAGCGGACAGGGCTTCACTTTCGAGTCCTTCAGGATGTACTCCAGATCGCCGTTGCGCATATAGGAAAGGCCCACTTCATTCAGGTAGCGCTCTTCGCGCTTGCCGTCCAGACTCATCAGTCGCGCTTCGCCGCGAGTCTCGCCCTGCCACTCGCGATTCTGCACGGATGTCACCAGCATTCCGCCGGTATTCAGACCCGGCCGCAAATACGTCATGAGAAAAGGAATGATCCGGCGATCGCTTTCATAGATGTACGCCGTGCTATAATCTTTCAGAATACGCCGCGTGAAACGTTGGCCCCTGTACGCGGCGTCGACTTCGATCGTGACCAGCTGATATTTATGGGAGTCGGCGAGATAGGCCGCTTCCGGTCTGAATTTGTCCTCGGAAAAAGTACGCGTCTCGACCGATGTAACGATCGTCGTGAGCGCGCCGATGGGCGAGCCGGCCCGGCGCACTTCGTATTCCAAGCGGTCGTCCTGGCTCGCCGGGAAAGGACAGTACATCTGCGGAGTTTCGACCGGCGTGGGATTGGCCGGATTCGTAGCATTTTGCGCGCTCAAAACCAGCGGCGTGAGCGCGAAACATAGCAGTAAAATATTCGAAAGATAATTCATGATTCACTCCAGGATAAAGGCGCGCTGATTTTTATCGATCGCCTTGAGCGGCGCCGAAAAGGCCATGTCGAATGTGGTATCGCCGCGGTCGTAGCCCGGCGGCCCGAGCAACAGTTCCTGCGGAGAACGCTGGAGCGTCACCTGGTCCTGCTGTAGTCCGAGTTCGCGCGCGAAATAGCGCAGCTCCGAGTTGAGCGCGGCGACGCCCGGCCAGGGTCCGCTGATCAGATGCGTAACGTTATTACTTACGACGAGTTCTTTTTCGTCCGTCTTGAGTGCGGTCACAACGATGCGATACAGTTGACGGCGCTTCGGATCGTGACCGGGGACCGCGATGGCGAAGCGCCGGTGGGCGAAGGGCGGCAGCTTCGGAAATTCGCGTCGGGCGATCGGCTTCGCATTCGTTTGCTTTTCGCCCGGCACGCTGCGGAAAACTTCAAGGCGATACGCCGCGCCGGAATAGGCCATGTTCCGCACGAGCCCGCTCAGTTCGCCGCCGTCGCTGATGCGGGCTTCGCTCGCATGCGTCGCCAGATCCAGCCCTTCGGATTGAATGCCCGCGAAACCGAAGGCTCCGTTCTTGCCGGAAAGTAGTTCCTGGTTCAGGCTCAAGGCTTTGTCCCGGGCCTGCTTCATTTGTTGCAGCTGTGAGCGCAGGAATGTTTGTTTCGCCGGACTGATTTCATTTTCGATTTCGCTTTCGGCGGACTGGATGCGTTTTTCAAATTCGCGAAATTGTTTTTCCCGCTCCGCGATTTCCGCCTTGAGCTTCGGCGTCACGACGACGGGCAAATGAATGTCAGCGTAGTGCAGGACCAGCGTATTCTCGGCGTTGACCATATATTGCTGCCCCGGGAGGTGGCTGGTGCTTACGGTAATATTATTTTTCGACAGACCCGCGGCGGCGGCCGTGAAATAGTCCGCTCGCATCCGAACGATGCGTGAACCGCGCGGTACGATCTTACGCTCCCGGCGCACAAGTTTATCGTTTAAGAGCACGTCGACGTCGTGGGGGGCGACGGCGCTCATATCAGTGACCGGCAAATACGAACTGATCAAATGCGCGTCTACCAGATTGGTCGCGAACCAGCGCCCCTTCGATTTCAGAAACGCGCGATTCAAAGGCCGCCCCGGCGCGTCCGACTCCCGATAGAAATCGATGCTGCCGTCGTTGTCGTAGTCGTCCGCGAGCATAATCGTGCGACCGTCCGCGCTGAGACTCCAGCGATCCGCTTTGCCGTCCGCATTCGTGTCGATCGCTTCGCCCTCTTTCATCAGCTTCGCGAAGTTCCGGCGAAAGTTCGTATTTTGAGCCGGCGTCTTTCGAAAAAAGGGCACGTCGAATTGAAAGTGAATGACGGGGCGATTTGTACAATAGTAGTCTTTGCGGCGCAGGCGCACGATGGGATCGACGCTCATCAGAGCGGCTTCGCGATCCGGGGGCAGGGAAACCGCGGTCGCATAAGACCTGAGGCCGCCGGCGGACTGCGCCACGAAACGTCCGTCGAATTGCGCGGGCGGCGCCGCGACGGGCATGAGATGCACGCGCAGCTTCTGCCCGGGGCCGAAAAGATAGTGTTCGATTTTCGGATTCACGACATAGGGCGCTGCCCGCCCTCCGGAATCAGCCCGGCCCGCGAAGCTCAGGGAAAAATTCGCGAGTTCGCCGCCGCGATTTTCGATTTCGTATTCATGCACCGCGCCGACGCTTCCCACGTGGCGAAAGCTCAGCTCGGGCCGCTCCGCTTCGACCGCCAGCAGCCCATCCAGGCGATCCAGCACCCGACCGCCGTCGCCGCTCAAAAGCTGCGCCTTAAAGGCGAAGGCCCCCGCCCGGGCGTCCTGCGTGAATATCTTGAAAGGCAGGCTGAGCTCCTGGCCGGCCGGTATCTTGACGGCGCTTTCATCGCCGGGCCCGGTCACTCCCATGGGAATCGCATCGGGACTTTCGAAGCGCACGCGAATTTGCGCGGCGGTTTTGCCGTGATTTACAATCCGCAGGCGGCGAACCGAATTATAGGCCACCGGCACGCTGAACAGAGCGCGCTCTCGCCTTCCGTAATCGTTTTGTGAAAAGAGCACCGGCCCCGTCTCGGCCTCCGGCGGAGCGGTCAGGATCGTGCTGTCATTGGCGTATTCAATGACCCCGTAGTCCAGATGCAGGCGTCCCGCGTCCGAATCTTCGGCGGCGAGACCCGATGCGAACAGCGCGCTTAACAGAATCGTCGAGATCGCGCGAAGCCTTCGCCCTTCGGCCCCGAAAAGATATGGCGTCTGCGAATTCATAATCATTCGACCTCTGTTCATCGTAAATGCTCGCGCATGATTTTACGCCGCAGCTCGCCGGTCAGCGCGTTGCCGGGGCGGATGCGATCGGCCCGATCGAGATCCGCGAGAGCGCCGCCGGGATCGCGGGTTTTGTAGCGGACCTGCGCCCGATAATAGTACAGCTCGAAGCTGCCGGCGTTTAACTTTCGCGCGCGATCCATTAGCGCGAGCGCCGATTCCAAATTGCCCGCGCGATATTGCGCGTAACCGAGAAAGAGGTACGCGAAGAAATAATCCGGTTCGATCTTTAACACGCGCAACAGCAATTTCTTGCCGCGTTCGTACTGCCCGGCTTTGATCCAGTAGATTCCATAGTTCGTGAGGGCCGGCACGCAGTTCTGATCGAGCTTGAGCGCCTGCTGGTACTGCTGCTCCGCCTGGACCTGTCTGCGATCGTACAAATAAGCCAGCCCGAGATTCGCGTGCAGGGCGGCCCTGGTCCGCGCGGGCGCGGCGGTGCCGGCCGTCTGCAGGGCCCGCTCGAAGGCGACGACGGCCTGCGGGTGGGCCTTCTGTCCCATCAGCGCCGCTCCCAGGCCGCTCCAGCAGGCGACGGCGCTCTGGCGCATGCATTCCGCGCGATAGCTCTCCGCCGCCTCGACGAATTTCTCGCGGACCATTAGCTTCTTCGCATCTGAAGTTTGCGCGAATAGGCCTCCGGGCAGCAGGCAGGCCGTAAGACCGCAAATTAGTTTGAGCGTGCGGACCGTGCGCTTCGTCTGCATCGTTCGTGGGGCGCGAAGCTTCGCATTCAAGGATCGGTAGGTATCTGAATCGTCTGCGTTCATCATGATGCTGCGCTCATTCGAAATTGGTCTGCGTCCGGCCGTCCAGAATCACCGCGACGCCCGCGCGCCGCAGCAATTCCGTGTATTGATTTTGCCAGGCTTCGTACTGCAAAAAGGCCGCCGTGCAACGAATGCTCCGCGGCGCGTCCGGCTTTTCGGGCAAAGCGTGCAAAATCTTTTGATAGTACGTCTCAAGATTCCAGCAGCGATGTCTCAGGCGTCGATGGCGGTGGTATTCGTTCGCCGCGACTCCCCGGGCGTAGAAAGTCCCGGGACCGGCCGCGTAATCGTTGCCGAAACAGCGCAGCCGATTTGAGCTGCGCGCTCCCAGGCTTGCAAGCATGAAATTGAAGACGTTTCCGCCAGGCGGCAGCGCCTGCAGGCCGGGATGGCGCGGGCCGTCCCAATCCCAGTTCAGAAAAATCATATCGCCGCCGAAGCCCTGGCCAAACTGTTCCAGCTGGAGCGGATGCGAGTTGGCCGCGGCGATCAGCACCGGCGCCTTCCGCGGATCGCGCGCAATCTTTCGTCTGTCCGGCGAAGAGCTAAAATAAGGAAAGGGTCGCGGCTCGCAGGTGAAGACAGCGTCCGGTTCCAGCCCGTAAGCCAGAACCGCGGCGACACTCTGATCGACGACCGCCATCCGCGCTCCCCCGGCTGCCCGTCGCGCGATTTCGTTCCAGCTGGCGTCCAGCGAAGGGCCCGCGCCGATCAGCAGCCACTCGCGTTCAGGAAAGCGCCGGAAAAATTCGGCCAGGTCGTTGCTCTCAGCCGCGATGCGCTCCCGGTTGCGGCGGATATTGCGTTCACTGAGTGCGATGGTCTGCATACAAAAGCCGGCCGGGAAAGGGCCCTTTGATTTTATAAGAGTCGGAGTATCGAAAAGAAACTTGAGCCGGGCAGCAGCGACCGTGGCCATCGCGACAATCGGCAGAGGAGATCTTTCGTCTGAAAGCAGTCAAGCATCGAATAATTTATTTACAATGCCCAAAGCGATCCGCCCAATCGTGAGAAGCATTTCCGGAAAGAGCGCGGGAGTGAATTCGGTTCACCTTCGATAGCTTTTTAAGCGGACGAATGCTCTGCATGGGAGGAGCAAGCGAATATGACTGACAGAGAAAATATGAAGATCGACTACGTGGAGTTTTCATCGCCGGAGCTCGAAGCCACGCAGAGTTTTTTTGCCCGGGCCTTTGGATGGAACTTCGTAGAGTACGGACCGGACTATCGCGATATTCAGGATGCCGGTCTCGGCGGCGGAATCGAGCGCGGCGACTTGCGGCCTCCGCTGATTGTATTGAAAGCCGACGATCTGGAAAAGGCGCTGGGCGTAGTTCAAGCGGCCGGCGCGGAAATTACGAAAGAGATTTTCGAATTTCCCGGAGGCCGGCGTTTTGAATTCAAAGAACCCGGCGGCAATGCGATGGCCGTCTGGTGCGAAGTGTAGCGTCGGCGATTCGCGTGGGTCTGTGAATGGAGTCGGTTCACCGAGAGCGACTTGACATGGTTTCGGACTGTGATTCTGTCATTGGATGATTAAGATGATTCGTAAGACCGCGTTCACGCAACGCCCGGGAGCCATCGTTCTTCTTCTTTTGGGCGCATTCGTATTCCTGTTCACTGACGCCGCGATCCATGGATTCCCGCAGGATGATACGACCGTTCATCATTCTGGCAGTCAGGAAAACCCGGAGTTGGAATCCGCGCTGGGCCCCGACCTGCAGGAATACTCCCCCGCACTCGCCACTTCCAATTCCATCCTCGATCAAATCAAGAAAAATGAAATTGAGATTCTTTACGACAAATCCTTCTCCGATCGTCTGAAAGAAGAATTCAATAAGGATTGGTATTTGTTTCAGATCGAGAAGCTGATCAACTTTACCGGACCGCTGGAAACTTACCAGGCGAATCAATGGTCTTTCACGAACGAAATTCGTCAGGGCGTACGCTATATTCACTGCACGAAATATGCGGAACATAAATATGCTACTGTAAGATACACGCTCAGCTTTGTTGAACACGATCTAAAACGGATTATCAAATTCAGCTGGTTTATATTGAGCGTCGGGGGCCGCAACAACCCTGAAGAATTCGTATCCGGAAGCCAGGTTCATTCTATGCCGACAAAGCCGTTGACGGAAGAGGTCGAAGCGTACGGCCCTCTACTCGAAGCGGCGAATCATATGCTGGCCCTCATGCAGAAAAAAGAATACGCGAAAGTTCATGATACTTATTTTGCCGACATCCTTAAAAAAGAAATGAACGTCGGGGGCCTCCAGAAAACTCACGCGAAAGTTGTAGAATTGGCCGGCGATATTCAGCATTTCGAAGAGCTGCAATGGCGATTCATAGTAAAGAAATACAGCGGTCGCGCAATGGTCACCGTTCTCAAAATTGTACAACATGAACATGCCCTCGTATTCTATCACTTTACCACTTATTATGATAACCGGAAGCGGATTGCCGGATTCAGAATGTATCCCCTGCTCAGTGCGACCTCTGCGAAATATTCACGCAACGCCGAAGAATATAACACAGAGAACGTTCCGAAAGATGCGGCGGAATAAAGAGTAAGAACCTGACAGGCTTCGCCGGGCGAGAGAAGCGTTGCGCGTCCTGGATCTCCGGATCAAGAAGGCCCGAGGCCACGGCGTTCCGCCAGGATCTGATCCATGAGAATTCTACATATCATCTGGCTTTTCGTAATCAGCAGCAGTCTTGCCTGTTCGTTTCTATCCGAAACGCCTCTCACTGAAAAGCCCCGCACTGTCAAATACACGCGATGGGTCTCCGCGCAGGCCGGCCTTTTGATACGCGAAGCGCCGTCGACCGACGCTGGAAAGCGCGGCGTCATCGCATACGGGGAATCTGTCGCTGTTTTATTCGTAACGGACCTTGAAGAAACGATTCAGGGCGTGCGCGGTCGTTGGAATCGAATCGCGCACAAGGGCGTCAAGGGTTATGTCTTCGGCGGCTATCTTAATACGCAGCCGCTTCCTGCGTATAAACCGATTCCGACGGAGCTTGAAGTATTGCAGCGCCTGGGAGAACTGAGCGGGATTCGAATCCCGCCAATGAAGCTTCGCTTCGGTGAATTTGAGCCTGCGAATTTCAGCGTTGTGTCTACGAAGCGCAATGAACTCTATATGGCCGTGTCTATCCAGCCGGACGGCGCGAACTGTGAATTCAACAGTGGAGCGTACAATTGCTTTTCGCTGCTGGGCACAGTCGCCGGCGATTATATTTACTCGGACATTGCTGCTTCCACGATCGGCCGAGTGCAACAACTCGATTCAGACCGGGCGCTCTTTTCGCAGTCGGAGGCCCACGGAGATGGATGCGATTTTTGGGGCAGCGCCGAGGCGACAGTGTATATTCTTAGCGAGCACCGCCGGGTGCACAGAAGCTCCGAGGTCGGCGAGTCCTGCCCCTGCACCTGCGAGACAGCCGGCGATGGATGCGCCTGCCCTGTTCGGCGGGTTGAGAACATCCAGTATACTGTGGACGGGCGGCCAGCGAAAGAGAGCGAAGAAATCATTAACATGTTTAAGATGGAGCCGTGAAATGAACGAGGAGCGGATGAATGCGACCTGCGCGGCCTGCTTGCCGGTCGATAGAATCACACGAAATTGAAATCTGGACGAGAATGGATATAAGCTTAATGGTGAAAATGATAGATGTTCTTGCGTTCCAGAATTCATGAGACCGAGCAACTTGATGATTTTCGCCTCGATGGGCCGACGCTGCACCGCAGTCTTCGAGAACTCCAGCGAATCAATCATCTGTTCGGAAACGTTCGCATTTTGAGTCGCGCTGTCATGGCGCAGCTGGCGGCGTTCGACAATAAAGAAGCGACGACGATCGTGGATCTCGGTTGCGGCAGCGGCGATGTGCTGGCGGCTATCGCGAAAAAAGCTCGAATGCGAAAGCAGGTGGTTCGATTGATCGGCCTGGATGCGAATCCGAATAGCCTCGCTTTCGCTGAAAAGTGTTGGCCCGATTATTCTGAATTATCGTTTCAGCAAGCCGACATCATGGCCGCCGATTTTCGATTGCCGCCTTGCGATATTCTGATCAGCAGCCACTTTCTTTACCATTTTACTGATCAAGCCCTGCAATCTTTTTTGCAGGAGCAGCTGCAGTTTGTTCGCCACGCCGCGATTTTCAGCGAACTGGAGCGCCATTTTTTAGCGCTGCATTTATTCAAAATCGTTTCTTTGCTGCTGGGATTCAGCCCAATGACGCGTCAGGATGGTCAAAGGGCCGTCAGGCGGTCTTTTAAACGAATCGAAATAGATAAAATTTTACAATCACTGTCTCGCGTAAAGATTGAGTTGCAATCGAAATGGGCCTTTCGCCATCTGGTAACGATATATCCGCGGGATGATAAATATTTTGACTGAATTTATTCGAAAGGTATTGGAAACGCCGTCTTCTTTGCTCTTCACTTATATCTGTGTTTATTTTCTCTGGGGAGTGTTGATGCACAACTTCGGGATTTACACCAGGATCGCTCGCTTCAAATACTGGTGGCAAATCATCAGCTGTTATATTCTCTATATGGTTCCGGTTTCCATTGTATTGAGCGATCTACCCTGGTATCAGCAATACGCTTACGGTTTGTTTTTAATCGGCATCCTGGAATTCTGCGGCTACGCGATTCATTCGTCGATCGCTTTCGAACAGAATATTCTTGATCGGCTGTTTGGCGAAAGAAACTTCACGCTTGCGATGAGTCTCTTCTTCGCCGCCTATTTTCCCCTGGGGAATTTTTTAGTGCATGCAGTTCATGATGCGCTTGTTTGATGCTTTCTGAATACGTCGGCAGGGTGCGTATCCGGGGGCCAATAACGATTGCTTGAAGCGAAGAATCCGTAATCCGCAGTGCAAGCATCGGCGGGTATGCATCGATTTCAGCTATGGCACCATTGTGAATGGACTGAATGGTTCACCCATTCGATGAAATCAGGATTATCGAACTGAGTCCAGAGGAGAGCGCCGTATTGTTTTTCAAATACTTTCCGATGCTTTTTCTTCGCTCTGGTCGGCTTGCCCATGAATACCAGCAGTTCGTGAAACTCACTGGATGAATCTTTTTCGCCGGTGCTTCGATTGACGATTGTCACCGTCGCCGGATTCAAGCTATCGTTCAGCGCCGTCATCAAAGAATAAGCGAGCCCGTTTTCGAATTCAATCCATCGATGGATATAGCGATGGGATTTCGCCGGCAATTCGATCGGCAACAGAGCCGAGTCCAGGTCCTCCCAGTCTAACCGGGACTTTTGATTTGTGTCGAAGAGGATTCTGTTCCTGGCATCGATCGGCAAAAGTTTCTGCACTTCCGAATTCTGCCAGGCCGATACAATCCCTTCGATAAAGACCGGATTGATTTCCCATTTTTTCCAATCGCCGAGTTCATCGACGATTTCTTGCTGACCATCTGTGATTGTTAGCGAGAAGCTTTCTTCGACCACTGTGCATGCTTGCAGGTCAACTTTTCGAACAAGGTGGCAGTGTTCTTCGTGGCGGATGACAAGCCAGTCTGGAAAAAAATAGAGGCCGAGCGGCCAGTTTGATCTGTAGTCGGCCGTCCTTAAATGAGAAATGACTGCGTATCCTGGCCGTAACATCAGCAGGCTCAACAGAATCCCCGGAATAATATAAAGCAATACACAGGTGACTGTGCCTTGATCTGGCGATCGCATCGCCAGCAGCGTCAGGCCGCAGAGTAATAAGCACAGGGTTATTAGTATTGCAAGACGCTGGAGTAAACCAGTTAGGGCAGTCTGGAATGGGCTGCGTAACTCGAAGTCAGGTTCGGCGGAAAGAAACAGAATCCCGGGTTCCATGCGGATGGGGGATAATTTTAGCACCCGCCTGAGTTGTGCAGGTAGCTGCTGTCGCCCGGCAAATAGTCTGCTTTTTTGATCGTCGCCTGTTCGCATTCGAGTCAGATTTTTCCCATCTTTCGGAAGATATCCGGCGGAAAAGCATAGCCTTTATGATATCCAACTTCCCACACCAATTCATTGATGTCGATCTCCGCCTCGACATCGGGACTGCTTATAATTTCATACAGGGCGCGGGTCGCGGTTTTATACTGCGTATTGTACTGCGGATCGTTAAAGTCTCCGGCAGATTCTTCGGGCACCGCCTTCATTATCTCCCAGATCTTTCGGCGCCAGTTGGAAAGATCCCATCTCCGTTCTTGCTCCAGAACATCGTTTACGATGTCTTTCAACACAGCCGGATTGGAATCTCGAATTTCGAAAACTTCCGCCCGTAATCTTTCTTCCCCGTACAGGCGAATCGCAAGCTCGGAAGCGCTTTTCTTATGAATGTTTAGAATTAAATATATGTCTGCTTTGCGCAGGATGTATTCACAGTAATAGGAAGTGGGGCGTTCGATTTCATCTGAAAGCCGGATCATTTCAGCAGCGTCAGCTTTTGCCAGTTCCATGTCTGGAATCAGAGCCGTCGCTTCCAGAAGCGAAAGCAGAAGCGTTGCGTTATAATACGAATTGGTGATGATAAAGAGATTTGAGGGGAGCATCTTTTTCCGGCGGCTTCGCGGCATAGGCGAATCGCAGTGTTCGTCAAGTCGACGGAAGCATTGGCTGCATTATTTCGCAAGCATTTTGGTGGTCTACTTGACGGAGGCGCATTTTGTGCGCAGAATATACGAAGCTGTGCGGGCCGATTTCAGTGTCGATCAAAGCTTCCAAAACACCACGACGCAAGATCTCACATAACATCGTATAGCTTACATCGCGTTCGCGCTGGTGATCTGCCTGGGATGCCGCCCAATCAGGCGACGGTGCTGCGCCTGGAAAACATCGGCGCAGACCGCTATGGCTATATTCTGACGTCTCCGCCCATCGTTCATATGACTCATCGCGAACGGCAGACGATTGTTGGTCCGGGCGCAAACGGCTTTGAGACCTTCTTTGAATTTGAGTCTTTCGACCAGGCCGCCCCGGATCGGTGCCCGAGAAAATCCTGCTGGTCTTTTCGGACGGAGATGGAGTTTGTTGAATCGATTGCGCCGTTTTTCGATTTGAAATTACGAACGCGCGGTTCGAAACTCGTGAAGTGCGATGCTACAAATTTCGGGGCAGCGAAGCCCCGGCGAGTTTTCGGGAAGGGCTGTATGATCGAGTTGATTGTTAAAAGCGATGCGCTTTGATGCTGAACGATGTCTGAAGATCAGTTACATAATTTAACGCCAGCGCAACGTGAAAGAGTCGAGTACTTTTGCTCCGACGCCTGGGTCGCGCTGGACGGGCCCGGAGGCCACGAAGATGAACTCCAGACCCGGCGAAACTTCGCCGATTTTCTAAAGAGCATTGAGTCGGCCGAGGAGCTGCACTGCTGCGTCGACGGCTTTCATTGGGACACGGGCCCTGAAACACTCGAAGCATTTTTCGATCACAGTCTACTCGATCGCGGGACCCTGCTGATGATGTACTGGCGCGCCGCTCCGGGCTACTATATGAAGTACCAAAAGCCGTCCCGCGCCCGCCAGTTGTTCGGAGCGGATCCGCTTCTGAATCTGCCCGAAGATGAAAGACCGCTGTTTCGTTTCATTCAAAAAGTGGAGCGGCTCCTGCTGAAACGACGCGATACGCCGGCAAAGATTGCGTACGATCCCGCAAACGATCGAGGCGAAGACCTGACGAAGCGATACGGGTCCGAGATGCGAAAGCACGCGAAGAATCCCGCTTCGCGTCTCTATACGATTCCGGAAATTCTGTTTCAGATTACGTGAAACTCAGTCGGGCTGAAAAATCCTGTACCACGGCTCCAGCCCGCTTCATTTAATTACAGCACGCAAGACTGGCCCGGCCGCGTTTCCCCTTGCACGTACAGTAGAGGCGGCCCTTTTTATCTCTTCTGGAAGTGCAGTCGCCGTTTCCGCAATCGATGTCGGCGCAGAGAGTTCGAGCGGGCGAGTAGGGCGCTTGAACGGGTGCGATTAGCAGCAAGCTGATCAGCAGGCAGAAAAAGTAGCGTCGATTGATGGAGTCTGCAGGTGTCATTGGAGCGAGCCTTGAATTTCGTTTTTCTTCCGGGCGCGCATGCAGGTCAAGAGTGTTCTGCCGAAATACGCAAAACCCATCCAAATTCAAGCGATATCGTCCGGGCAGTGCCCGTCTTATTTTCGTTTCGCATGCACGATTTTTCGATGAAGATAGCATACCAGATGCCGTGGCTTAATTGCAAATCGCGTCAGGCTAATCGACCAGAAGGTCGGCGCGATGTCCGTTCCGTATACAGTGATGTCCTGTTGCAGTCTCTTTTGCCAGCGAGCATCGGTCTGCGCCGGGCTTTCGCCCATGCCGGATCTGAGAGATGCGCGCACTGCGGATAGATCATTGAAACAGAAGGTGATCGAAGCGGGAAAATTGCCGTGCGAAGCGTCGTCGAAGAATTTGAAGCTGTCGTATTGCACATCGAAAACGACTCCATAGTCGCCGATCACCATATGATCCTGGTGGAACTCGAAGTAGTCATTTCGTCGGCGTAAATATTGCCAGACAATCAAAGCTGCCAGGGCAACAAAGACGATTGCAAAAATCAGCGCCGGCGTTTCCTTTGATGTATAATACTGATGAATGAAGCCGGACGCGACGAAAAGCATCACGGCGCAGATGTACAGGAACACCGTGATTCGAGTCCTGTACTTGTGAGCTTCCCGAATAGATTCGATCGCCTGTTCGGACCAGCGATTGCGCAGCGCCCGGTAGCCCCGTTTTACCTGGAGTATATTCGCAAGATAGTACGCAGGCCCGGTTCCCAGTGCCAGCAGGGTTACCAGAATGCCAAAGCCGTAAACTTCCGCGACGAGTAGGGCGATCCCGCAGATCAGCAAGAGCGAAGACGCAAGCACGCCGCCTGTAGTAATCGAAGCTCTCTGCATACACCTGCGGATCATGATTTAGCTTTTGCCGATTTCACCCGTGCACCGGAGCTGATAAAAGCCTGGCGTTAAGATATGGCAAGCGCTTTCAGTCTGGTCGGCCTTCGCGCCCGTATTCGCCGGTAAGAGTCGCGAAGGCCGTGCAAAAAGGCTTTTCGATTGCGATGTTGAGTGTGACGATGTCCTGAAGCTGCTCTGCGATTTGCGCGCGATCATGAGGCGAAGCAGCTTCTGAACTCGCATGTACAACCCCGTTCAAAAAGGTATCGATCGATCCGCGCGCGCTGTGCGCTATACCGAAACGAAACCGCCGGAGGACCTATCCGAATACGTGCATCGTTTCTGGGAAATCAAAACGGAAGCGAAACTATCGGACGATTTCATTTTTCATATCCTGCCCGACGCCTGCATTCATATCGTTTTCAATCTCGCGGCTCCCGGAGCGGCCGGGATCACCGCCCTGCGCACAAGCGCCGAAGAATTGAATCTTGGTCAGAGCTTTCACTTCGTCGGCATTCGCCTGTTGCCCGGAGTCTGGCAGGGCCACCAGGAAGAGCTCGTGCAGGGAGTGATCGACGCGCCCTATCCCGGGCCGCTGCCGCTGATCGAAGCCGGAGGCGAGCTTGCCGCAGGCGATACCGCGGCCGTGCAGTCAGTCCTTTCGAAGCTGGTCCGCCGTCTGATCAAAGACGACTTGCTTGCAATCGATGAAGTCACCACGCATCTGCTGGCGAATATCGACGAAATCGATTCCGTCAGCGATATGGCCAACGCCGTCGGGATGTCGCCCCGCCAGCTGCAGCGGGTGCTCAAGCAGACGACCGGTTTTTCGCCGCATGACCTTTTGAAAATTCTGCGGCTGCAAAAATCATTCGTGCGCGATTATTTAGAATTTTACGCCGACCAATCGCACTATATTCATTCGTTTCGCAAAATCGCCGGATATACGCCGAAAAACTACGCGCGTAAATTCGATGTCTGATTCATACAATACATCCCGCCCTGAATCGTCTACATTCTGCCTTCAATAATCAGCGCAAGCGAGGAGATATGCAGATGAGAAAGGCGGGATTTTTTGATATTTATGTAAATGAAATCGACCGGGCGCAAAAATTCTATGAGGCCGTGCTCGCCACGAAGCTGCAGCCCATGGACGATCCGAACGACAGCAGCGTCGAAATGCGAATGTTCGGCGACGATTTTCAATCCCACGGCGCGGGCGGCGCCCTCGTGAAGATGCAGGGCGTTCAGCCCGGCCCCGGCGGAACCATGATCTATTTCACCTGCGAAGACTGCGCGGTCGAAGAGGCGCGCGTCGCGCAGGCCGGCGGCAAGATTGTGCGCCCCAAATTTCCGATCGGCGAGCACGGCTTCGTTTCGCTGGCATCGGATACCGAAGGCAATATGATCGGCTTACATTCGATGAAATAGTTCCGCCGCGTGGGCTGCGGGGAAGGCGAAGAAATGCGCGGCGGTCATGATTCGGCCGCCGAACCCACGCGCTGATTTTTTTCGGAATTCTTCGGACCCAGGATCTAAATATGACAGAAGATGTCGCGCGCTCGTGCGATACTGTGGGCATGTCAACCAACGCAACACTGACCCTCTATTACGCGCCGCGCACGCGATCCTTCGCCGCGCTGTGGCTGCTCGAAGAACTTAAAGAACTCGGAGAACTCGGAGAAGAGTATCGCCTGGAAAGTTTCGATATCGAGACGGCCAGACAGAAACAGGCCGACTATCTGGCTCTCAATCCGATGGGCAAGGTGCCACTGATTGTGCACGGCAAGCTTCCCGTATCGGAACTGGGCGCGATCTTCATTCACCTGGCCGACTCTTTTCCCCGTGCGGGACTCGGGCCCTCGATCGAGGATCCACAGCGCCCCGCCTTCTTAAAGTGGATCTTCTTTTCCAGCGCGATCATGGAGCCGGCCTTCGCTCAGAAAATATTCCAGTGGGAGATTCCCGCGAAGAGCGCCGCCTGGGGTTCTTTCGATCAGATGCTGCAAGTCCTCACGGACGCTCTGGCCGAAAGCACGTGGCTGCTCGGAGAATCTTTTTCATCTGCCGATGTCCTTGTGGGATCCGCTCTGCGCTTTGGACAGATCATCGGAATCATCCCCGGCGACGGTCCGATTCAGGCTTATATTTCACGCTTGAAACAACGCGACGCTTTTGTTCGTGCGATGGCCATTGAAGAGCGTGAAAGCGATCGTTTCCCGCCAGTAACTTGAAGCACGCCGACGCAGGCAGTGCGTGTCTGCGGTCTGAGTTGGCCCCGCTCGCAGTTCCAATCGGGCCTGGCGACTCTATCCTGTTGGCGAAAGCGACATCACATGAACCTCAGGCCGGCTCGGCTTCCATTTGAAAGTGCTTTAAGTTCGCCTGGAAGAGAGCCTGGACTTCTTCAATGATCTTCCTGTTCAGCTGAAAGTCTTTGCGCAAAATCTTTTCGAGAAATTCATGCGCGTTCTGATCGATCTCCGGCCCGTCGTACAGAAAATAAACGAAGCTACCGGAGCTCGGCTGCTCCACGTTAAAAGAGCCGTGGCTGACGTAGGGCTCGCGCGAAACGAAGATCCGGTCGCGATTGGGCAGTTCGATGATGTGCAGTTCGTTCCAGCGCAACGGAATGCGCTGGGGATCCGGTCGCAGGTACGGCTCGATGTACTTCGTCGTATACGAACGCGGCTCGTAGACCAGGAAAATCTTATAGCCGTCCGATTGAAAGGTGACCGCATCTTCAGACTGATAGATATTCTTCACGTTCTTGAAACCGATGACTTCGAAGATCGTATACTCGGAATCCTGGCTGAAGTTCACGTTCATGATATAACCGCCTCCGTCGAAGGGAATGACTCCTTTCGAGAGGCCCGTAAACAACTCTACCCACTTCTGCGGCATGATCACAACTCCTGACTGTCGTTGATATTTTTGACTATCAGGAGGGCCGGTCGCGAATTCAGGCAATTCATTATTGCCGAAGTCCGCAGATTTTGAAAATTCACGGCCGGATACAGTACGAGTACCCGGCGAAGTACTTCCAGGGATTCGGCTTTCCGGGGCGGCCGAAGCGCGAGCCAGTTTTCGTACGGGGAGACTGCTAAGCTCGCGTTCGGATGATGTTTGCCGAAAGCCGGTCTGCGTGACGCCGGGCTTATGCCTTCGTATTAACGTCCCGCCGCGGGAATCGCCGTCGCCCGGACGGTCTGGCCTTTGCGAAACAGCTGGTCCGTTTCGCCTTTGTAATACGCTTCGACCCGTGGATTCATCACTCGCTTCCAGAGGGGCGGAAAAAACGCCAGCACGAACATCGTCGCATATCCCGCGGGCAGCTGGGGGCTGTCTTCGTAGTGGCGCAAAACCTGGTAGCGTCGCCGGGCGTAGGCGTGGTGATCCGAATGCCGCTGCAATTGAAACAAAAACAGATTCGTCAGCAGATAGTTGCTATTCCAGGAGTGGGCCGGCGTGACGCTTTCGTAGCGCCCGTTTTCCAGCTGGCGGCGATGCAGGCCGTAGTGTTCGATATAGTTGATGATTTCTAAAGTTAAGCCGGCGATGAATCCCTGGGCCACATAGAATGCGACGCCCATCCAACCGAAGGCCGCGTAAAAACCCGCGCCGAATCCAATCGAACAGGCGTACCACCAGATCAATTCGTTTTCGAAACTCAGGAGCGACTTGCCTTTGCGCGCGAGATATTCTTTTTGCAAACGCCAGCCGGCCATAAAGTTTCGCACGAGGGCCTGGGGCACGAAAGCGTACAGCGACTGATCGTATCGCGAAGAAGACGCGTCCGCCGGCGTCGATACGTGCACGTGATGTCCGCGAATGTGTTCGACTTTGAACGTTGCGTAGTTTACGCTCGCGTACAATAAACCGCCGGCCCAGTTTTCCAGACGCGGCTCTTTGTGAATCAATTCGTGGCCCACGTTGATCGCGATGATGCCGCCCATCGTGCCGGTCGAAAGCAGCCAGCCGATCTGTCCGATCGCCGTGAAACCTTGAAAACCGCCTGCGCCTGCGATGTCGCCGAATCCAGCGAAACCATTCGCGCCGGCGAAGACCCAGCCCGCGAAGGCGATGAACGCCAGATAAACCGGCAGCATCGCCAGCGTAAACCAGCGATAGATGCGCTCTGCGTTTAACGCGGGCACGTCGGCGTCTTCGTCCGGATTGCTCGGATCTTTGCCGATCAGATAATCCGCGACAGGCACAAGGCCGAAGACGAAGATCACGGGAAAGAAAGCCCAGAACGTCGACTGCTCCGGTCGCAGCATCGCCAGGTACCACGAAAGCACCTGCACCGCCGGCGCGACGAGCACCAGCAGGTAGCCGAATTTCTTGATCTTGATCATCAGGGTGGAATCGAAATTTTCAAACATTGCGAAACTCCTCAGGCGAATTGAATCTCAGGCGTGCGTCTGCCTGTCCGACGCGCTATCATCCGGAACGCCTGGCGCAAAACGCAGCAGCCGTTCGAAATCGTGGGCGGGATCCAGCAGCCGGTGAAACAGGATCCCCAGGATGGAACTCAGAATCGCCGCCGCGCGATCGGGGTCGTCGAATCCAATCTGCTCGGCGAGCATCTGGCGGAAGAAACCCACGATCTGGCGGCTGAAGTCCGTCGCGTCGTCCGGGTTCTGATAGCGATAGTAGTCCAGAATCAAAAACAGCATGCTCTGCAGCCGGCTCTCGTTGGCCTGGACGTAGCGCATCAGCACCGCCAGACGATCGGCGCTGTCTTCGTCGCCCTGCAGCATGGCCACCGCCTCCGCCACGACCGCGCGACTCATGTGGGCGAACATCTCCTCGAACATGCCCTCTTTCGTGGGGAAATAGTGATACAGCGCCCCCGTCGAAATCCCAACCGCCGTCGCGATCTGGCGCATGGTCAGAGCCGAATAGCCCTGGCGGGCGAATAGCTCGAAGGATCCGTTCAAGATCTGGATTCGTTGCTGCGCATGGTCGACGATTTTGGGCATATTCGGGGCCGATTTATTTCGGACAGCCGTTATAAAATAAAAGCTGGATTCTGTCAAGGCGTCTTCAGGTGCGTGCCCCGGGAGCGTGAACGACTGGTGGAGCTTTTCGTTAACGGGCGGATCGATCTCGCCCGCGAACTGCGTGAATGGAACGGATGGCACCTTCGGGAATAGTCCTGGCCTTGGCGATGATACTCGAACCGATACGCAGTGGATCCAGGCGGGCTTTGGAAGTTTCTGCAATACGAATGGGCAGTTGCTGTGTCTGTGCTTTACGCCGTGACTGAATTCGTCGGATAATGTCGTGATGCCGCTGTTCTTTTTTACGCCGGCAGATTGCACTGGCCTGCGAATCTTTTCAACAGAGCCATGAATCAGCAGATCAAAGAATTTTTAATCCAGTACTATTCTGGCGACATTGAATACTACCGGCCCAGAGGCCTGCCAGACACGTACAGAGCCGCAGAGTGGATCGCGGCCGAGGGGGACGTACAGCGGAGCTTCGCGCGCTATATCGAGTTTTTACTAACGGAAGTCGACTCGGGATCAATATCCTATCATCACATTGTTGGATACTCGCGCGACTTCTACTGCCGCTGTCTGCGCGATCACAAAATTCTCCTGCGAGAAATTCAAAAACGGGATCCGGTATTCGGCACGCTGTTCATTGACTGCATGTATGAAGTCGATGCAATCGGAGAGCCGCACTGCAATACGAATCGCGGGCTGATCGATTTATTCATCCGCCAGATTTTGAGCCCGGATTCCGTTTTCGAGGAATTCGAAGCCCTGTCTCGGTTCAGCTGGAATCATATCTGTTTATCGGACCGGGTAAAACACGAATCTATCTCCGACTATCTTGTGCGATGCCTTGAGTATCCCGATCACGAAGCGCATCTGGATAGAATCATTGAATGTCTGGGCTACCAGCGAAACGTTTCGTTTCTCTCGATAATCAGCGCATACCTGTATCCCGAATTTCCCGTGGAAGAATCCTGGCCAGCCGCGAACCAGGCGATCCAGAGCAGCGCGATCGCTTACCTGCAGCGAATGGATCTGCCGGCAGCGGTCGATTGCCTCCGCGAACTGGAATCTTCAGGCAAATTATATAAGGAAAATCTGCCGGGCCTCAGGGTCGCTCTGTGCAAACATACGGCAGGAGCAGACGGACTCCTGAAATTGTTTCAAGAGGCGAACGACTGGGAATTAAAATACGGAATCGTTGAATGCTACGAAATCTATCGCGCCAAAAAATTCGCTCAGTTCTTAATCGATTGCCTTACGGACGATACGATCCTTGAGAACGGCTACTATCCAGTACGAAATATCGCGCACGAGTATCTTGTGAAAGAAGAATATGCGAAATTGATTGAGTGGTTTGGGACCCGGGTAATCGATACAATGGACGGTGCGATCCTGGAAAGCTGAAAGATCGGGCGCCTGAATGCGACTCTCAGCGTGCACACAGAGTGAAAAGCAGCTTGACCGGTTTTTGATTAGCTTTAATCCGTGGGCCCTATGGTTGAGTCTGTCTACCCCCTGAGTCCCGTCGGTGTGCCTGAGGATTTGACCAAACCGACCGGGGCGCAGCGACGCAATGTGTGGCTGGCCGTCTTCGGACTCTTCGGTTTCGTCGCGGTATATCTCGGCCTTACGGGCTGGTTTGCATATTCGGCGTACCTCGGCTTTACCGCTCCTCGTGAGGCCATGAATCTGGCCAGTATCGGAATCAGCGTTGGCTCGACCTTTCTGACCGTGTTTCTTTTGAAGGCGCTCTTCTTTGTAAAGAAAGGCGAGGTTGAGCAGGAGTTTGAGGTGAAGCCGGAGGACGAGCCGCAGCTCTTCGAATTTCTGCATCGCCTGGCGGATGAAACCGGCGCTCCCAGGCCGCACCGCGTCTTCCTTTCGCCCACCGTAAACGCCGCGGTATTCTATGATCTGACCTTCTTGAATTTTATACTGCCGTCGCGCAAGAACCTGGACGTCGGTCTCGGTCTGATCAACGTGCTGACCCTGAGCGAATTCAAAGCCGTACTGGCGCATGAATTCGGTCATTTCGCCCAGCGCTCTATGGCTCTGGGTAACTGGGTCTACATCGCGCAGCAGATCGCGGCGCATATTATCGCGCGGCGGGACGCTCTGGATGAAATCCTGCGCTTTATTTCGGGAGTGGATCTGCGAGTCGCCTGGATCGGTTGGTTGCTGCGTTTGATCGTGTGGTCTCTGCGCTCGGCTCTGGAAAGCGTCTTCGATCTCGTGCTGATAGCTCAGCGCGCGTTATCGCGGGAAATGGAGTTTCAGGCGGACAGAGTTTCCGTTTCGGTAACGGGCAGCGAAGCCTTAATTCATGCTCTGCATAAACTACAGGCTGCGGACGACGCGTGGGATCGAGCGCAGAGTTTCGTGGCGGGTGAGGTTCAATCCGGTCGCGCAGTTCAGGATGTATTCACGGTGCAGCTTCGAATTCTCGATCGCATGCGCGGGATCCTGAACGACCCTGATTATGGACGCGTGCCGGAAGCCAGAGGCGATCGTCAGGATCACCGCGTCTTTACGGCGGAGCTGGCGCAGCCGCCGCGGATGTGGGCGACGCATCCATATAATCATGAACGCGAAGAGAATGCGAAAAGTACTTTTGTTTCCGTCGATTTCGATGAGCGCGAAGGCTGGCTGGTCTTCGCCGAACCAGAGAAGCAGCGCGCGCGAATGAGCAAGATCCTGGTGGAGCGGATGAAGGCGGGGCTGGAGCGCTCCGGAGAGCTGGAGACTCCGGCCATCGACGAGACCCTCACGCAGCTGGATCGACAGTTCGCGCGCGCCTACATGAACAGCCGGTACCGCGGCGCCTATCTTGGCCGAAGCTTTGTGCGTCATGCGGAACAACCGCATATGCTGTATGAGAAAGATTCGGAAGCTATCAGCGATGCAATGGAGCAGCTCTATCCGGAGTCCCTCGGCGATCAAATCGAACAAATGCGTCGCCTGGAGCGCGAGCGGGATCTATTGCAGGCGCTCATCGATCGCACCTATACTGCGCCGGACGGCGTTCTGCGCTTTCGCGGCTCGGAAGTGGCCCGCAAAGATTTGCCGGAGCTCCATGCCGGAGTGAAGGCCGAGCTGGGGGAAGTGCAGGAAGCGGTCTTCGCTCACGATCGCCGCTGCCGAACAGCGCATCGTCAGGCAGCGGCGCGAGTGGGAAATGGATGGGAAGAATATCTGACGGGATTGCTGGGAGTCGTTCATTACGCCGATCATCAGGCGGCCGGGATCCGGGACGCTCAAAACGCATTCATCAACGTCTTCGCAGTCGTAACCGCCGACGGTCACGTGAGCTCTTCGGAACTAAAGCGCCTGATTGACGCGGCCCGCGGTGTTTACTGGACGCTCGAAGCGGTGTCTATCCGTGCGAAGCGAGTTCTGCTTGACGATGTCCTGCGCGAACGCCTTGGTATCGAATCCTGGGAACAGGCCCTCGGCTCTTTTCGCCTGGATCCACCGTCACAAGAAAATATTGATGATTGGATCGGCGTCGTCGATAGCTGGATCGAACATATCCTGGGCGCTCTGGATGCGCTGGATTCGGCGGCGACAGACGAACTGCTGGAAGTCGAGGCCCGCGTCGCGGAATTTGCCGCGAAAGGCGCCGGGCAGGCGCCGCAGGCTCCCGGCCCCTCCGAAATGCCGAACGATTATCCGACGCTCCTGCCGGGGAACGAACGCCCGCTCCAGAAACGCCTGGGTTGGTGGGATCGCTTTCAGACCGCCGACGGTCCCGGCGCAGGCCTGTTGCGCTTTAGCGTGGCCGCGTTGATCCTGGGTGGTGCTTTCCTGCTGACGATCCGCCTGCACTGAGCCAGTCGCCGCTTTGTATCTGAATGGGCAAAGAAGAATACGCGCGACCGCTGCCTGTGGCACGAAGCTTACAATGAACGTGATGCATCAACTCATGACAGACCACCGGATCGCACGCGACTCCTGCGAAATATTTCGCAAGAGAGAGCGGCATTCTATGAAAGACGGCGGAGGAATGCGAAATGAAGGCAGCTGATGATAAATCAACGGCGGGCCCGGTTCGCCACTCTTCGAATCCGAAAAGCCGTCTGGAAGTCGAAGCCTGGCCAGACCTGGAACCGGCCGCAGTCGAACGACTGCGCGCCGCGGGCGTCACGCGAGCGGTGGAAGTCGGCGACGTGCTCTTCGAAGTCGATCAGGATTCCTATCCCCTGGCCTACATCGAACGCGGCGCGGTCTCGATCGTCGATCGCGCTAACGACCAGGTCGTCTCGCAGGTCGACGCGGGGGACTTCGTCGGCGAGATCGGCATGCTGATGGGCCAGCGCACTTTTTTCGCGGGCGTCGTCAGCGCCGCCGGTTCGATCATTGAAGTCCAGCCCGACGCCCTGCGCGAACTCGTGGCCACCGTTCCCGAGGTCGGCGACGCCGTCGTGAGCGCTTTCGCCGCGCGACGACGCGTCCTGATCGAGTGGGGCGAAGGCGGTCTGGTGATCGTAGGCGACGAAGGCGATCCCGACGCGCGCCGCCTGCGCCAGTTCGTCGGCCGCAACCGGATCCCCCATCGCTGGCTGGACCGCGCCGATGCGGCCGGAGTCGCGGCGCTCGCGGCAACCTGCGATCTGCCCGCGACGGGAACCGCCGTCGTCACCGGGCGCTCCGCCGTGCTCGCTTCCCCCTCGACCCGCGACCTCGCCCGGGCGATCGGCCTGGATCTGGCGGCCGACGCGACCGGCAAAGTCTTCGACGTGCTGATTGTCGGCGCCGGCCCCGCCGGACTCGCGGCCGCAGTCTATGCGGCATCGGAGGGTCTGTCGGTGGTCGTGGTCGAAGATACGGCGATCGGAGGGCAGGCGGGGACTTCGTCGCGCATCGAAAACTATCTCGGTTTCCCCCAGGGCGTCTCCGGAACCGAGCTCGCCTACCGGGGCCAGATCCAGGCCATAAAATTCGGAGCGCGTTTTGTCGCGCCCCGTCGCGCCACGAGTCTGAACTGTCACGACGATAGCGATTCCTTTCACGTCGGCCTGGACGACGACACTGTTCTCAAAAGCAGAAGCCTGGTCCTGGCCAACGGCGTGCAGTACCGGCGGCTCCCGCTGGATCGCCTCGCCGAATTCGAAGGCCGCGGAGTGTATTACGCCGCGACCGAAATCGAAGCGCGCTTCTGTCGCGACACCGAAGTGGTTATCGTAGGCGGCGGCAACTCCGCCGGTCAGGCCGCGATGTTTCTTTCGCGCTATGCTACCTGCACGCACATCGTCGTGCGCGGCGAGGGCCTGGCGGCCACGATGTCGTCGTACCTATCAACGCGCATTGAAAACGATGACCGGATCAAGCTGTGGACTCACACCGAAGTGGCGCGCCTCGGCGGCGGCGACTCAAGCGACTCAGGCGATGTCGGTGATTCTCTGAAGGAGATCACCCTGCGCGATCGCAACAGCGGCAAAGAAAGCCGCATCGCTTCCGCAGCCTTATTCATTATGATCGGCGCCGCGCCGAACACCGACTGGCTGGGCGGACAGATCGCCCTCGACGACAACGGTTTCGTACTCACCGGCCGCGACGCTCGCCCGGACCTGGATAGCTATGCGACGACGCTGCCCGGCGTATACGCCGTTGGCGATCTGCGTTCCGGATCCGTAAAGCGCGTCGCTTCGGCGGTCGGCGAAGGATCGGTAGTTATCTCGTCCGTGCACAAACACCTGGAATCCACGTGACCGAGCATTTGATGGAAGTCCTGAATTACGCTTCGCTGCTGATTTCGGTTTATACGGGAGCTTTGCTTGTGACCCAGGCGCTCGGTCAACTGCTGGTTCGGCCGCTGAGGGCGTATCGCATCCTGTCCGCCGTTTTGCTGGTATGGACGAGTCTGTTTCTGTTCAGTATCGGGCTCGGCCGCGAGCTCTGGCTGGAGTATCTGCCGCATCTTTACTGCGTGCATATACCGCTGTACTATCTGGCCGGTCCGCTGCTCCAGGCGTACGTGCTGGGCGTTCTGGACGAGCGGGACGTGGCGGCCCTGTCGGACGCGCCGCGAGCCGGTCGGCGTCTGCTGATCTTTTCGGGTTATGCCCGGTTCGTTCCGTTTTTTATCGCCGTGGCGATCTGCTTGCCCGCCTTCGTGCTGCCGCGCGAAATGAAAGTGGCGATGTTCGAGTTCGGCGGCGATGGATATTTGCAAATGTACGGTCGCCTGGTGGTTGCGGTCGCCGTCGTCGGTTTATTGAGCGCGGGGCTGGCCGCCGTGCGTTTGTTTCTCAAGCTGCGAATTTTCGATCTGCTCCGGAGCGAAGGCGGTTCTCCCACCATCTGGCACTTTCGCGTGCTGCTGATCTGGCTGGCCGTAAGTATTCCGCTGGCCCTGCTTGCGCAGTGGATCGGGGATCCGGTCTGGAAACGCGGCGCAGTCGCTTTTTTTTCGCTCGGAATCCTGTGGTTCTACTTGCTCGACTACCGCTATCCGCGCTTTTTTCATCGCATCGACCGGGAAATCCGATCGCGACATCTCTCTCGATACGAACGCTCCAAGATCCGGAACGTCAATGCGGCGGCGATCGCGGAAACGCTGGAACAGACAATGACCGGCCAGCGCCTTTACGCTGACGAAGATTTGACTCTCTCCGATCTCGCCGCGGTCGCCGGCATTCATCCCGCCCAATTGTCCGAGCTGCTCAATAATGTGATGGGGATGGATTTTCGCAGATACGTGAACGAATTTCGCGTGAACGAAGCGAAGAGCCTTTTACTGGAAGAGCCGGAGCGCAGCGCTCTCGACATTGGTTACACCGTGGGTTTCAATTCGAAGACTGCATTCAATCGAAATTTCAAAGCGATCGCCGGGCTCACTCCGACCGAATATCGCGAAGCCGCTGCGGGCGGCGCGAAACAGTCGTAGACGCGCGCTGCCCTCAGTTTCCCAGAAAAACCCGCAGAGTATCGGTATTGAAGCTCGCAGCGGCGATGTCCATAATTCCGTCGCGGTTGAGATCCCGGCAGTGAACGCCATGGGGGTTGGTGGGCGCGGCGAGCTGCGGGCCGACCGTGAAGCTTCCGGCGCCGTCGCCGAAGAGAATCGCCACCGCGCTGTTGGCCCGATCCGCCAGAGCCAGGTCCAGGCGCCCGTCGCTGTTGAAGTCGCAGGCGACGCCGAAGCGGTCCACGGTCGCGCCGGTCACCGTGTAGACCTGGCCGGTCTGGAAGCTGCCGTCGCCGTTGCCGTTAAAGATCGTAATGTCCGATCCCGAGGCCGGCAGGGTCACCAGGTCGAGGTTGCTGTCTCCGTTGAAATCGCCGAAGATCACAAAGCGTCCGCCGCCGGCGGGGGAGTCGTTTTCCACGCCGGCTCCGAATGTGCCGTCGCCGTTGCCGGGAAAGACCGTCGCTCCCGGATTCGTGGACGGCGCGCCGGCCAGATTGGGGGCGGCGATGTCGAGAGCGCCGTCGTTGTTCAGGTCTGCCAGTTCCACGAAGCGCGGGGCGTTCAGGGAGCCGAAAGTCGATGCGCTTTGAAAGGTGCCGTCGCCGCTTCCTTTCCAGAAGCTGATCGTGCCGTCGTTGAAATCGCCTGAGACGATGTCCTGCACGCCGTCGCCGTCCATATCGCCAGCGCGAATTCCCAGGGCGCCGGGAGTATGCGGATAATCCACGCGGGGTTGAAAGGTGATGTCCGAGTTCCCGAGAAAGACGGAGAATCGATTGCCGGTCGTGCCGCCGGCCATGTCGAGATTGCCGTCCGCATTGAAATCGCCGACCGTTACGCTGCGAATACCGGCCCCGATCGGATTCGACGTGCCGGTCTGAAAGCTTCCGTCGCCGTTGCCGGCGTAGATCCGCATCTCCTGCGCGCCCGCGTTTGACGTCCCCACCAGGAGATCCAGCACGCCGTCGTTTGTGAAGTCGCCGGACTGAATGGTCTGCGGCGCGTCGAAGGCCGCGTAGTTCAGGCTGGTCTGAAAGGTTCCGTCGCCTGCTCCTCCCGAGACGTTGACCGAGGCGCTGCCGGTCAGGCCCGTGGAGTCGACGACCGTCACAGTGTTCGCTCCCAGCACGGGGCCGGCGGTAAAGACCCCGGAGATCGTGATCGTGCCGCCGCCCCGCGAAACTCGAAACGAATAGGGCGGCGTGCCTCCGGCGACCGTAAAGGTTACATTTTCGTAGATTAGAACCTGACTGACCGACGCCTGCACAGTGAGCCCCGCGAATTGACCGGCGAACCCCAGTAGCAGCAGCGCGGATAGATCGCTGTCGGATTCGTCCTCGTCGCGCGGGAAGATCCCCGTCAGCGGATGGCCGAGGGAGCAGGCGGTCAGGCCCAGAATGAGAGCGAGGCAGCTTTTCTGCATGCAGCGAGTGTAGGCGATTTCCGGAGGCGGGTCGACCCGGCATATATAACGGCACGCGAAAAACGGCTGGCCGGCGACGACCATATAGCAGTCGCCGATGGGTAGTTGGTAGTTCGGAAGCTGCGCTTCTTCGCGACTGAATTCTGAGCCGGCGGATAAAAGCTTGCGGCGGCTCGGAAAATGGCGAATCTGGTTTGCATGAGGCGAAGCCTGCCTGTCGTAATCACCGCCCCCCGTTGGAAGGGACGCGTGGCCGTGCTGCTGATTGCGGTGGGGCAACTTTTCACGGGACTCCACTGTCGTATGGATCAGCCGCCGAATTTTTTTCAACAGCACGATCGGTACTATTTCGATCTGGCCGACGTGTACGGCGAGATCGTCTGGAACGGCGTCTTAAATCGAGATCGCGCCGTTATGTACTCGGCCTGGTTTCCGGGCGAGGCGCCGCAGGTTCCCGCATATCGCACGTACTACAAAATCATCGCGGTCGAATCCGTCGCCATTCTGGATGACTGGCCGGACGAAGAGGGCTTTCGCGGTACGGGACTGAAACTGCTTGAGACGCAAGAGCCGCCCGAGAACTCCCCGGACTTCGCGGCTCTGGAGCGGACGCTGCTGGAACGACTGAACATCGGCTCGCGCGACCGACTCGTATCCCGCGATCCCTTCGCTTCGTTCGAGCTATTGGTTTCACCCGATCGGACCAACAGCTACAATCTTTATCAGGAAAACCTGGAGCTATCGCCCTGGTCGGGCTGGGCCGGGGAAGCCATGGATATCGGCGCATTGAAGATCGCGCCGCTGTAACGGATGACGTCCGATCGTCCCGGGCGACGGCTTCGCCCCGGAAGTTCGGTATAGCGCGGCGTCCTTCAATTGCGCGGCGGGAATTCACCCAGCACCGTAATTACGAAGTTCACGACCAGAACAGGCGACTGTGTATTCAGCCCAATCGACCTTCCCCGGCCTGCGCTATGCAGGGTGACGGGGTGCTCGCCGTCGCCGAAACTCGTGGTCAGCGTCGCCTCCGCGACGCGCGTGTCCCGGAAGAGATCCGGCGCCATTTGAGCATTGGCCGTTTCAGGCTTCGCCCAGGGGGAAGCTGTTAGTGGCCGGCCGGGGTAGCCGTGATAGGGGCCGCGCGAACCGTCGCTCTCATTGGAGTTCAGCCGAACGCGTCCCGCGCAGTCTTCGCGGATTCGCGAAGACTCCAGATGTTCGTTCAAGACGTCCGCAGTGAAACTGGCGGAATGGGTATGGGGCGGCAGATCGTCCTGCTCCAGCTGTATGGAGTATTCGGGCGATCCGCCCATTTGCCCGGGATATCTCGAGGTCAGACCCGGAGTGGATCCTGCTCCAATCGCAGTACGGCCGCGAAAATCAGGAAGGCCCATGCTAACCCGTCCATCGCCGCCGTAGATGTCCCCGATCAAACTAAACAGAGACGTATGATCAGCGATCAATATGACTTGTCCCCAACACAGGGCGGTATTCCGGGGGGCAAATCTTCCGGCGATATGGGAGATTGTTCCCAGGTACTCATTTCCGTTCATACTGATCCTCTCACTGTTCGAAGCCTGAGTTTCTTTTTTCTTCTCTATGTGGTCACGCTGTCGAAAAGCCCGCAGGCCTGCACGAGCTCACGACCGGGGCGGGTAGCGCTCCGAGTCGATCACAATCACGTAGTTGATGACTGTAAAGGGTGACATGGTTTGAAAAGTTTTTGAACAGGACTGCGACTTCGACGTTCCGGCCTGTGTAACCGCGACGGGAACGAGCTCGGTGAAGAAGGTCGTGGTCAACGGCATATTCTCGACGACGCCGTCTTTGAGTTCGATCGCGGCGGTTTGGGTGCCGTCCGAAGCGGTCGCAAAGAGATTCTCGACCACATTCATCGCTGCCCCGGGAAAGGAGTTCTCGGGGGAGACATTGTCGCTGGCGGTCGTATGACAGCGCAGAGTGCCGCTGAATTTCGCCGTCCCGCGCGTTGAGGCGAAGGCGTTCAGGCTGGCCGCGTCAAACGAGGCGGCGTGAGTATGGTAGGCCACCGGATTAATTTCAACCGACGTATCCTCAGCCCCCCGGAAAGAGCCCCGCTCCACGGGGGGCGGCAGGTCGGGACCGTCCCCGCAGCCAATCGGAACCCGGCACTTCAGATTTGGTAGTCCGAAGCTGGCGCGACCGTCTCCGCCGTAGGCAGTGCCCAGCAGAGAATACAGGCGTTCGCTCTCCAGGATCGGCAAGATGCCTCCGGAGCAGAAGGCGCTGTTCGTGGGTGCGAATATTCCGGCAATGGCGTAGATGGATCCGAGAAAGGAATCGGGGGTCATTTTAGTTCTCCTGCTGGATTGGTCGCGCTGGCCAGCGCTTCAGTCCCGGGGTGGATAGATTCCATTCGTGCAGATCAGGAAAGGAATGCCATGGGCGGGCATCTCCAGGGGGACTGTCACGTCCTGATCGAATCCGGCTTCGACCAGGGGCACGGGAATCGACGCGCTCTGGAGTTTGAGCTCGCCTTCCAGCGGATCCAGCTCCCCGTCGCCGATCACATCCACGGCCATCGATGCGTTTGCCGACGCGGCCCAGGCGCGGGCCGCCGTGCCGGCCGGAATATTCCCGGCCGGACCATGCCGGTCGCCCGGGTCGGCGTTGCATGCCAGGGTGCCGCGCACAACGCTTCCGGAAAAATCGGCGGTTGTCTTCGGGCTGATCGCCGAGCGCCGGAAGCTGGCCTGGTGCGTATGGACGGGCATATTCTCTTCCGTAACCGTAAA
The DNA here is from genome assembly GCA_024742665.1 of bacterium. Classification (GTDB taxonomy): domain Bacteria; phylum Spirochaetota; class Leptospiria; order Leptospirales; family Leptonemataceae; genus JANSYA01. The sequence goes on along the minus strand of JANSYA010000002.1, from coordinate 744,969 downwards.
TTTGACCTCGGCCTTACCCGGCTTCATGCCCAGGTAAAAAGGAGAGAGCCCCGGGCCGCTGCCCTCACCGGCGGGGGTTCGGCCCCGCAAATCCGGTACTGCGATGGTGGAACGTCCGTCGCCGCCGTAAAGTGAGTCAATGAGCGTGTAGAGCGGTTGGAAGTCCGCAATCTTGAGAAGCTGGCCTTCACACGGCGCGTATCCCTCGCTTGCGTAGTTTTGACCGACCATGAGAATCGATCCGATGTATTCGTTGTCTTCCATGAACACCGCGCTCCCGGCCGCCAGTGTGGAGGCGTCGCCGCCGAAGGGGCAAGCGGTTTTGTTTCATCTTGCAAGAAACTAACAGTGCGCGGTTAGTGATTGTGGTCCGTGTCCACTGCAAACGTTCGACCGGCGGGATCGTTTTTTGAATCGCGCGGCGCAGTTTCGGAAACTCAAGATCTACAATACTTCTTTACGCAAGGGGCGGAGTACGGCCGGGTTTCGGAATAAGCTTTGAGTGCCAGCCTCGCTTCCGGTTCTCGCCGCGCTTGTCTATCCTGAAGAGTTTTCACATCCAAATGAATCATCGAAAAAATATCCTTCGGCTCAGGCTGGCCATCGTGGGGACGGCGGCGATTTTTTCGTTTCCATCGTGTTTGACGCTGAACCTGATCGGGGGCTGTGGCGATTATTTTTGCGCCTGGCGAAGCGGCGGCAGCCTGTACGAAACGCACTTCGCTCCTATCAAAGACTCATCTGTCACGCGGCTGGGCGAATCTTTCACCATCGAAGATCGCTACAATGATTCCGAGCACGGCACTCCCGATCCTATCCGGCGGCGCTTTGATGTCGATACGCAGTGGAGCCTGCAATCGCGCAGCAGGATTGCGTATCGAAAGACGCGAGAAGTCGCTCGCGATTTTCCGAAACCGAAAGTTGCGGGAAAAAATCTCGAAGCCATCGGCAGCGGCGAATGGTTGATCCTGGCGGGCGCCGGGGTCGCGGTGCGGATCGGAGGCGGCGGGCGAATTCCCATATACGTGGGCCCGGCGCTGGAACCTCTGTCTTCCGGCGCGCGGATTCTGGGCGCGCCCGACGGCACGATCTTGATTCAAAGCGCAGAACGCTCCCATGCATTGCGTCCCGCGCAGGGCATCGCGGACGAAGAGGACCTCGTCGCCTATGACCTGGCGCTGGAATATCGCGAAGCGACCGGCGCGAAACCGATCACGCAGACCATCGCGCTGAAGTCCGGCGATCACTATCTGCAGATGAAGCGCAGCTGGTATGATCCCGACAGCGGTTCTGATCGGAAGGGGCTCTGGCTGTATCGGATCGCCGCTCCAGCCGGCGAACCCGCGCCGCGCGTCTATCTGCTTTCGGCGCAGAAAAATCATTTCGGCTCCATTCAAAAGCTTCAGCCGGGGATCGCGCTGAAACGAGCGACGATTGTCCTTACGCCTCTGGCCATGGTCGCGGACATTGTCGCGACGCCGCTGTTCTTTTTTTACGTCGGCTACCTGGGCGGCGGTTGAGCGACGCCTGGTTTCATGTACTTCGTTCAATTTGTTTATTCGGGAGCGATCGTATTCGCCCTTGCCAAATGGCGGCGCTCTTGCAGACTATCGCTCGCATGGATCAGAAAGCCAAAAAAATCGTCATCATTACCGAGAAGGTAATCGAGGAAGGGGTCACTGAAATCATCGAGGCCTGCGGGGCGACCGGCTATACGATTACGCCGGCGGAAGGCAAAGGCAGTCGCGGAGTGCGCTCGAATTCGCACGTGTCCTCCGACGCGACGGCCAACGTGAAGATCGAAGTGATCGTGGCCGATACGCAGCGCGCCGATGAGATCGCCGGCAAAGTCGCTGAAAAGTACTTTCAGAACTACTCCGGGATTACCTACGCCCTGGACGTTGAGATTCTGCGCCCGCAGAAATTCTTAAAGCAGTGAAGGCTGCGTCGCTTATTCAAACACGACTTCGGCCAGGCCGATGAAAAAAGGAATGCAGAAGGCGATGGCAACCGGAGTGCCCACGCTGGTTGACGCTCCAATATAAGATGAAGGATTCGCTGCGGGAATACCGGCGCGCAGCGTCGGCGGGCCCGAGACGTCCGAATTGGAAGCCGCAAGCAGCGCCAGCACGACCGTCCCGCCCGCACTGAAGCCGAAGGCGAGATGCGCGAGATAGCCGACGCCGAAGGCCATCAGGCCGTGCACGATCGGCGCGACCGCCGCGTAAAAGGCGAACCAGTGCGCGACTTTCCGCAGTTCGTTTAATCGTTCGTAGGCTTCAATGCCCATCACCAGCATCAGAATCGAAAGCATGCCGCGAAAGAGTGGATCGTAAAAGCCGTCGAATACGGATTTCGGTTCGCTGGCCAGTCCGAGCAGCATTCCCAGCAGCAGCGCCGACAGCGCCGAACCCCGCAGGCTTTGCTTGATGATCGACCAGACCTGGATTTTTTCCGGCGCGTCGCCGCCGCCGGCCTTCGCCTGTGCGATATTCGCCATGACGATCGCCGTCACCAGGGCTGGAATATCCATGAAGGGGTAGAGCGCGGGGACCCACGCTTCGTAGGCGACGCCGCTCTCTTCCAGGCTGACCGTCGCCGCGGCCAGAGTCGAGGCGCTCACCGCGCCGAACAAACCGGCCGTCGCGATGCCGTCGGCGGTTTTGACTCCCGGCAAAAAGGAAAGCGTGAAGCGTCCGAGAAAAACCATCGCTACGCCCAGCGCCATGGTCGCAAGAATCAGCGGGATCATCTCGATAAAGTTGGCGTCCCGAATCTTCATGCCGCCGTTCAGGCCGATCCGCATCAGCAGCATGAATACGATGAACTGATAGATCGGCTGGGGGATCTGCAGCTTGCTTTTGAAAGCGGCGATGACCATGCCGCCGATCAAAAAGGCCAGGGTCGGCGTTTGCAGCTGGCTCAATAGCTTGAGAAGAAATTCGACGATAAATTCCACGGCGTGACAGGCTCCGACTTACGCTCCGCCGCGAGCGCCGTTCAGGGCAATCAGAATTCTATCGCCGTCCATTGGATTGTCCGCCGCTAACTCGCAGTGCCCTGTAGATGCCAGAGGGCTATCGAATCAGACGGATCTTGTTGTTGAAGATGTCGGCGATGTACAGCTGCGTTCCGTCGCTGAGGAGTCCGCCCGGCTGGTTAAAAAACGCGGCGTTCCCGGTGCCGTCCAGATCGCCGCTGGCGTTGGATCCCGGCGCCGGACCCGCAAGAGTCGAGACGGAGCGGGAGGCGAGGTCGATTTGCCGGACCTTGTGGTTTGTAAACTCCGGAACATAGAGGCTGGTCCCGTCGGTGAAGATTCCAAGCGGCGACCTGAATCGCGCGGCGTTGCCGACGCCGTCCGCATCGCCGTTCGCCGTCGATCCCGGAGCGGGTCCTGCGAGGGTTGTCACCGCGCCGGTGGCGATTGCGATCTGCCGGATCTTGTTGTTGGTCGCGTCGCTGATATACAGGTTCGCGCCGTCGAGCGATATCGCGATGCCCTGAGGGTTCTGAAAGCGCGCGGCATTGCCGAAGCCGTCCGCGTCGCCTCCAGCGGTATTGCCCTGGGAGGGTCCGTAGGGCGTCGTGACGACTCCGGTCGTCGGATCGATGCGGCGGATCTTGTTGTTGCCGAAGTCGGCGACGTAGAGATGCGCCCCGTCGTAGGCGATTCCAAAGGGCTGTGTGAATCGGGCTGCGTTGCCGGTGCCGTCCGTATCGCCGCCCGCCGTCGATCCCGGTGCGGGTCCCGCCAGGGTCGTGACGACGCCGGTGGCGATGACGATGCGGCGGATTTTGTTGTTCCCGAAATCCGTTACATAAAGGTGCGTTCCGTCCGTGGTGATTGCGGAAGGCTGCGTGAATCGTGCGGCGTTGCCTGTGCCGTCCGTATCGCCGGAGGCGGTCGAGCCTGCAGCGGGACCGTAGGGCGTCGTTACCGCCCCCGTTGCCGGATCGATGCGGCGAATCTTATTGTTTCCCAGATCCGCTACGTAGAAAAACGTGCCGTCGGTCGTAATGTCCGCAGGCTGACTGAATCGGGCGGCGTTGCCAACGCCGTCGGCGTCGCCGTTCACGTTCGAGCCCGCCGCCGGACCGTAGGGAGTCGTTACGATTCCACCCAGGCTCAGAGGACAGCCTGTAAAGGATCCGTTGAAGAGCGTCGGAACGCAGGCACCCCCCGCCGCGGCGAAGCCGGCCAGTCCCAGCAGAGACAGAGTCGTCAGGTCGGAATCGGCATCGGAATCGTCTTCCGGGAATATGCCGACGAATGGATGGCCGTACATACAGGACACGCACGACAGTATGGCGAGGACGGAGAGAGTGCGTCTGCTTACAGAACTCACTCGCGTAGTATTCGAGGGCGCCAGTTATCTTGCAAGCAAGTTTAGAATAGACCGGTCGGCCGACGACGGTCGAATCGGCGCGGCCGTTGCGAAAACGCCCCTGCCGTCGTGCCTGTACTCCGTTTAGATTTTAAGCTCGGTCGACGACCCGGGAAGGAGTCGACAGTTACTAATAAGCGTCATTGCAAACTCAGATCGGGTCATAATTGCAAGGCTCACTAATGTCTATTGCAAACATCCTTGCGGCGTCTCGCGGTTTATTTGAATGATTCAGGCAGGAGATCGGATGCGATTCCGATCGAATCGCGGCTCGCGGAGAATACTAATTCCGATAAAGTCGTCGATTTTTCCGCGCGCCTTCGTTGAATTCATCGACAGACTGTCTTTTGCCGGAAGTTATGGATTGTGAGTCGTGTTCACGGTCGCGCGCGAAGCGTTTCCGCGGCCTGGAGCGTAAAGTCCGCGTCCTGATTGGAGTCTCAATGCATACAAATCTAGAAGCAGATTATCTGATCATCGGAGCTGGCGCTATGGCGATGGCCTTCGCCGATGAGATCTTCAGCCGGCGCAAAAACGCTCGCTTCGTCTTTGTCGACCGGCGTGCGAAGCCGGGTGGGCACTGGAACGACGCCTATCCTTTTGTGACGCTACACCAGCCGTCGGCCTTTTACGGCGTCAGTTCCACGAAACTGGGCGAGGGCGGCGGGGCCCTGTCTTCGCGCGCCGAAATCGTTTCGTACTATGAGAATATCATGCGTCGCTGGGAAAAGAGCGGCCGGGTTATATTTCTGTCGAAGTGCGAATATCGCGGCGATGGAAAGGTCGTTTCGTTAGTCGAGCCCGGTCGTGAGTGGGCGGTCACGGTTCGCGAGCGCGTCGTCGACGCCACCTATATGAACGTGGAAGTGCCGGCGACGCATCCGCCGCAGTTTAAGGTGAATGCGGGCGTGAACCTGGCGCCGCTGAACGCGCTGGCGGATCTAAAAAAACCATTCGAACGCTATTGTATTATAGGCGGCGGCAAGACCGCCATCGATGCGGTACTGTTTCTGCTCGATACCGGCGTCGATCCGGATCGCATCTCCTGGATTATCCCGAGCGACAGCTGGCTCTGGAATCGCGACATGATTATTCCGGGAATCGTTTCGAAGGCGGTCATGGAGTTGATCGATTCGGCCGTGAGCGCAAGCGATGTCGATCAAATCTTTCTGAATATGGAACGCAACGGCAGCCTCTTTCGTCTGGATGAAAACGTTCTGCCGGATAAGTGGCGCTGTGCGACGGTCGCATCGCGCGAAATGCCGCTTTTGAGAAGCGTGAAAGACGTGATTCGCAAAGGTCGCGTGAAAAGCATTTCGAAGACGCGCATTACGCTCGAAAAAGGATCGGTCAAAACCAATGCGAAGACTTTGCACGTGAACTGTTCGGCGAACGGCCTCTCGCGTCGGGCAATCGCGCCGCTCTTTGAGCCGGGTCGGATTACGCTGCAGTCGGTCTTTTTCTGTCAGCAGGTTTTCAGCGCCGCGATCATCGCCCAAATGGAAATGCTGAAGATGAGCGACGAAAAACGAAACGCGATCTGCGATATTATTCCCCATCCCGAGCACAAGCTCCAGTGGCCCGAAACTCTCGCGCATACGGTTGAGAATCTGTTGAATCTAAATATGCACATGCCGGTCTGGCTGCGTCGCACGCGGCTGAATTTTCTCGCGCATGAATCGATCCCGCGTTATTTGAAGGCCGCCGTCCACGCGCGACTGCGCTTGCCCGCCGCGCGAAATATGGCGCAGGCCATGCCGGCACCGGATTAGAATCCGTTCGGAGGATTTTACGCCATCGAAAGTGAGCCCCCATGCACCAGACAGTCTGCAGTTCGCCGGATGTCTGGCGGCTGGCAAATTGACTCCCGCACTCTGCTCATCCAGCGGTGCGCAGCCTGTGGCCAGGTATAAAATTCCCGGCGATAGCCCGATCAGAAGGCCGATCGCCGATTTCGTTCAGGTGAACGCGTGGGAGATTGGGATCGACGACAGCACGGCGGTTTGTGACGCCAGGGCGACCTTTCAGGGAAATCAAATACGGATCATCGCACTCAAAGATAGTTGCGATGGGCTGTCGCAAATCACCGCTGCGACCCGGGTTAGCTATTCCACGCACTACGATACAGGCGAGCCAGAAGCTCATTACGACGATTTGCCAGATGGATGGAATGATTAGCTGGAATCGCTGCCGGTTGATCCTGAAATCGATAGCCTGACACAAACCCCTGGTTCAGGGGGGTAATTGCTCAGATAACATCTTGCAAGCGCCTGACATTCGATGCAGTCGAATGTTACGATGCGCGCGACTCCTCATACGAACGGCCTGCTGCTGTTATTTGCGCTGACCTTTGCAAGTGTAGCACCGGCCTGCCTGCGCGTTGACTGCCACGGCACTGACATATCCTGTAACCCGGCCGCGTTTTTATTGTATTCGGCCGGCGCCTGCGGCCTCAGTCGCGATCAGATCATCCAGCCCGCCAACGCGACAGCGGTACTATCGGAGCTCCAGCTCCAGGCGGCAGCAGGTGTCAGCGGCGACCCGGGCGCGACGGATTTCGACTCCGGCCAGGCCGGCGTGACAAAATGGGCCGGCGGCGTGCTGGCTCCGAACGGTCTGATCTATGCGATACCGGCCGGCAGCGACCTGGTCCTCGCGATCGATCCAGCTACAAACACCGTAACGACTTTCGCCTCCGGTCATACCGGAGCGGACAAGTGGGCCGGCGGTGTGCTGGCCCCCAACGGTCTGATTTACGGATTCCCGAATACAAATGATAACGTGCTGGTGATCGATCCGAATACCAACACCGCGACCACATTCGCGTCCGGCGAAACGGGCGCTAAAAAGTGGTTCGGCGGCGTGCTTGCTCCGAACGGTCTGATCTATGCGATACCCGAAGACAACAACCAGGTACTGGTGATCGATCCGGGTACCAACACAACAACGACCTTCGCGTCCCCCGAAGCGGGCGCGGCGAAATGGCGCGGCGGTATTCTCGCGCCGAACGGTTTGATCTATGGGATCCCCAGCGCCGGCGACAATGTGCTGGTGATCGATCCGAATACGAACACTGCCACGACCTTCGCGTCCGGGCAGATCGGCGGTGTCGGCGGTAAGTGGTACGGCGGCGTGCTTGCTCCGAATGGTTTGATCTACGGCATACCGGCTACGAATGATAAGGTGCTGGTGATCGACCCGAACACAAACACCGCGTCGCTCTTCGCGTCCGGCGCAACGGGCGCGGCCAAGTGGCGCGGCGGCGCGCTTGCGCCCAATGGCTTGATTTATGGGATGCCTGGCTTTAACGATAACGTGCTGGTGATCGATCCCAATGCAAACAGCGCGACTACTTTCGCCTCCGGCCGAACGGGCGCGGTCAGTAAGTGGCGCGGCGGCGTATTCGCTCTGAACGGACTGATTTACGGACTTCCGGAAGACCAGGACAACGTGCTGGTGATTGATCCAAAAAGCAACGGCGCATGGTGCAATCCGCTGACCACCAGCGGTTACTGGAATCAATTCTGATACAATCCACCCGCGTGCCGGCAATCCTGAATCCACAGAGCAATTGGAATACAAAAGCGCTTGATACCGGGAGGAGAATGTGTGAGAATCCGGCAGTACACCGCGCGAGCACACAATCATGGGTATCTTTCAAACAGATCTGCCGCTTTCGCTCTGTCCGATCGCCGACAACGCGGAGGGCCAGAAGCACCAGGGGCTGCTCAAAAAAGTCGATGGCGAGCATATCCTGGTCGAGACGGGCGACAGCCTGAAACTGGCCGTCAACGAACATCTGGCCGTCGAATTTCGTTTGCAGGACAGTAATTTCCGTTTCGAAACTTCCGTCGCGAATCTCGCCGGGCCCCGGGGCCTGCTTTTATTAAAACCCAAAATCATTCATCGCTCGAAAGTCCGCGAAGGACCCCGCGTTGCCTTACCGCTTGAGGTGCAATACACGCTCTGGACTGAAAGCGGTCGCTTTTCGGGCGGAGTATTGGACATCAGTGAGTCCGGTTTGCGCATGCATACGCCGCATCGCCTCAGCAAAGGACAGCTGCTGAGCCTCGATTTTTATATCAAAGCGGCCCAGTGTCGCGTCATCACGCAGGCGCTGGTCGTCTGGGTCCGGGATGACGAAGAGCGCACCGGCGAGATACAGGCCGCCGTTCATTTTACGACCATCGCTAACGACGCGCGCAAAAAACTGGCGCGGCATCTCTTGAGCGTGGCGCAGACGCAGGCAGACTGAGTCGCGACTCTGCTACCAGCCCGCCCGCGAATCCTGCACCTGCAAATCGCCGCGCTTCTGAGCGTATAGGTCCTGAAATCTCTGATTGGGCACGAGTCCGTCGTCGTCGGAAAGCTCCGGGCGAATGCGATCGACGAAGTACATTTGCAGTCGGCCTCGATTCTTGACTTCGATTTCGCCGCGGCTCGTGCATTCGAAGAAGGGCCGCACGAGTTTGTACGTATTTTCGGATACGTTGATGCGTCCGCCTTCTCCGTTGGATTCCATGCGCGACGCGACGTTGACCGCATCGCCCCAGATGTCGTAGGCGAATTTGTTTTTGCCGATGACGCCCGCCATTACCGGTCCGGTATGGATGCCCACCCGAATCTGCCAGAAGTCCCCGTTGTTGGCGGCGAGCCGAATCTCGCGAACCTGCTCCATGAAGGCCTGAAATTCTAAAGCGGCCAGGCAAACGTCCACGGGATGCGTCGCGTTCGTCTGGGGCAGTCCGCCGCCGCACATATAGGCGTCGCCGATGGTCTTTAGCTTTTCGAGTCCGAAGCGCTCGCAAATTTCGTCGAATTGTTCGAAGACCGCGTCCAGTTCTCCCACCAGAACTTCCGGCGCCATTTCCGAAGCGTAGCGGGTAAAGCCGCGAATATCCGTAAACATTACCGAGACCGATTCATACAATACGGGTTCTACGTGGCCGTTCGCTTTGAGTTCTTGGGCGACAGGCTGCGGCAGAATATTCAGCAGCAGGCGATCCGACTCTTCGCGTTCCTTGTCGACTTCTTTTAAGAGCGACAGAGTCCGCAGGGCACCGGCGATCTGTTCGCAGTAACGATTGATGCGATCGATGTCGGCTTTTTTCAGCGCCAGTTCTTCGAACGAAGCGATGCACACGATGCCGATCACTGCCTGGTTGATAATCAGCGGAACGTGCAGGAGCGCCTTAAGACTGAAATGCTGAACGATTTTCCGGTCAAAGGGAGTCATCCGTTCGAGCTCGACTGGCATGCGCGCAAGATAAAGAGGTTTCTTGCGTTTGACGGTGGACGCAAGGCTGCCCGTCTCTTCCCTCAGGGGCAAGCGCAGGTTTTCGGTAAACGCCCGGCCCTCGGCGGTCGCGCCGTACGTGCTCACGCTTACCAGCTCTTCGTTTTTCTGATCCACTGCCAGCACCCAGACGCCGTCGAAGTTGTACTCGCGACCGAGAACGCGATGAATGCGCTGCAGGACCTCGTTTAGATCGGCGGTTTCGTTGATCAGGCGGCTGAATTCGTTGAGGCGCTGGACTTCTTTTTCCGACGAGGCCAGCAGATCCCGGGAAGCCTCGGCGGCGGCTCGCGCGTCTTCGAGCTCGCTGTAGTTTCGATCGAGCTGGGCCGCCAGAGGGCGGGTCAATAGAAAGGTGACCATATAGCCGAACAACATCAGCGGCGCGCCGGCCAGAGCCGTGAACATCACCCGGTCCGCCAGGGCGACCGTCGCCGGCAGGGATCGAAACGAAAAGTACAGGAACACCGGTAGAATCAAAAGCACGATCAGCGAGATTCGATTGCCGATCTTCACGGCCTGAGATTCGCGCACCACGCCGCCGTGGGCGAGCACGGCGTAGGCTAACATTGCGGTGGGCAATATTACGAGATTACCGAGCGGATAAAAGGCGACGCCCTGGGTGGCCGGCAGATTGCCGAGCATGAGTATCGCGTTGATGATCACCGAAAGCGCGATCCAGCTGCCGAGCGGACTTTCCGCTTCGCGTCGGACCTGCAGCCATCGCACGGTCACTCCAGCCGTGGCGACGAAACCCATCGCGCCGAAGACCTGAATCACCGGACCGCCCGCTCCGATATTGCCCCAGTCGTACGAAAAATAGCCGACGAACAAAAAGGGCGAAAGCGCAAACGCGCTCACGGCGACAGAAATCGCGTCGATTAAAATCGCGTAGCGCGGCAGCGGCTGATTCATGGCGCGAAAGGCGAAACGAAACTGCACGGCCGGCGCCAGGCCGAAGAAAATATAGCACAGCTGTTCCAGACGATGCGAAACGAGCGGATCCAGTCCCAGGGAACGAATGACGACCGCGAGCATCAGAAATCCAGTCAGGTACAGCGAAAGCGATCCCATCTGATTGATGCGCGCGCCGGGATTCGCTCCGCCGACCAGAATCCCCAGAGTAAAAACCGCGATCAGCGAACCGAAGGTAATCAACAGATACGGCTGCCAGTCGATGCCGGCGAGATGCTCCGGCGACAGAAAGAATTCGACCGAAGCCGCCAGCGTGAGGAAGGTGATGCCCAACAGCAAATTCAATGCGTAGAACAAACCGTTGCGTTGAAACAATAGATCGCTGAGATTTAAGAAATCGTCGCGAAACACCGCGTACGCCATCAGGACCAGCGGCACGAAACCGAAGTTGCCCAGCGGATAGAGCGGGATCCCTAACAGCGCCGGCAAATTACTCTGAATCGAAGTGATCAACAGCGCCAGGTTGACGATGATCATGCGGTTCTTACGATATTCTTCCGGGTGACGTCGGCGATGAAGCCAGAACGCGGCGTAACCGGCGAAACCAACGAGTGCGCCAAAGACGGCCCAGACTTTGATATAAGGCGAAACGCGCGGCGTCTGCCCGAAAGGATAGACCAGCCACTGATCCACAAAGGCGAAATTCTGCAGCACTCCGGCCATGCCGACCGCGAAGGTGAGCCAGGTGCCGGCGATTACGAAGCGCAGCCAGCGAATGCGTCGAAAGGTCAGCTCATAGGTAACGTGCGCCATGCCCGGCGCGAACAACATTAGCGCAGGATAGCAGATGGTGCTCAGCAGGATCAACAGCTCGCGGTCCAGTACGAACGCGCGAAAGGCCTGCACGAGTCCCAGGGCGGCGAAGCCCAGGACGGTCAGTCCGAAACCGAAGAGCATCGGCCGCCGGTCGGGGTCGCGTAGCGCGCCGATCACCGCGAAGATCAGCAGGATCAGGCCGACCGCGAAACAGGCCAGACCCGGTACGCCGTACGGCAATTGATGCCAGAAATATTCGATCGCCCCGGGGTTCGCGGATAGGCTCGGATAGGATTGCATCTCGTGCATCAGCAGATCCACGGTGCCGGAACAGTAGCGAACAAGTAGAAACACGCAGGAGGTACCCCCGGAACAGGGGGGTTGTGCGATTGCTGGTTTCAGGGATTCGCAGTGAGTCGCGACGGTCGCTTAATGTTGGCTTCCGGCTTGACAGGCCCGGCTTTGCGGCGTCTTTCATGGGATATGCTGAACCGTCGATTCTTGCGTGCGTGCTCCTTTCTGGTTCTTCTGCAGTTTGCGGCCTGTCAGGGGATTCATGAGCTGCCATTCGGACTCTGTTCTTCCAGCGATACGCAGCCCGTGGCCGATGGGCAGTGGTTTGAAGACTGCTCCGGGGATAGCGCTGACGGATTCACGGACATCGTCCGCGCAAAATCGGAGGTCGGGCCGAACGGCGTCGCAACGACGCTGGAGGTGCGTGAATTGCCTGCCGTCTTTATGGTGAATCAAAAAGCGGTCAAAATGGAACATGCCGAGTATCTGTGGGCGGTGCGTTTTGATATCGGCAATGACGGCCGGGATGCCGGTGATCTTGAACTATCCATAAGCAAATTCAAAAGCGAGAGTGTTCCGACCAGAGCGGCGATTCTCGATTTCGTTCAGGTGGATGTAAGTATGGTTGAGGGCGATTATCTGGATCATATCTGTGACGCCCGGTTGGCGGTTCACGGAAATCAACTGCGTATCGCCGCAAACACGAATGCCTGCAAAGGGCTGGAGCAAATCACCACGGCCACCCGGGTATCCTATTTTACGGATTACAATAACGGAGAGCCGGACTTAAAGTACGATTATTTTCCAGATGAATGAGCGGGCCGATGGGCGGATGAGAATGGCTGACAAAACGAAGCAACCAGGCAGGGGTATCGCCGCTCGCCGGCAGCGGAGGCGGTTGCGTATAATAAAGATCTGTTTGGCCGGGGCAGTGGTGGGCGGGTTCGTTTTTGCAGAACTCGGATACGCTCCAGAAAATGCACCATTCAAGCAGCTCTATGCGATCTTCTTAATTGTAAGTATCATGGCCCTTCTGATCCTCTCGATGAATGGCTCGGTCGGTTCCAGAGACGAATTTATTGAAAATCTACACCGGGAGTCGGGCGGCGTAGTTGCAGCAAAATCAACCGGCGATCTGGAACAATATGCGAGTCTGGATTTCATTCGCTCACCCGTTGCACGCAGGTACATCAAGCGGCTGGCCTACAAATATAAATTCTATCTGAGTGGCAAAATCCATGGGCGCCTCTGGATTAGTCTGTATTCCGGCGCCGGCAGATTCCATCATGGGTGTCTCGCCACGCAATTGCACTGTACACCGACTCTTGGTTTCAGGGTCTCGCGGCATTCGGAGATGTATTCCTCGGAAATGCCCTGCGCGTTGAACTCGGTCGGGATTTCCGGGATTGCGCGCAGCGTCGGAGCCAATGATCGAGAAACGTTCCTGGGAATACTTCCGCGCATTGAGCGGGGTCTTGTTCCGTTGCACCGACGTTTCGAAGTTCTGCTCCTGGACGGAGTCCTGATTCTGCCTCATTCGGGCAAACCCTGGATTCATTCTTACAAACAGTTGCGCATCGCTTCCCGGCTTGCCGGTCGATTGGAACGAGAACTGTGCGAATCTTCGAAGTCGAAGAACGCTGTAACTGGCGATTCGATCGATTCGCCGGCGTCCGGGCCGAAGCCAGACTTCCCGCACATCGGGCCAGGCGCATCTCCCGCGCAGCCGTAGCATTCGAGCAATCAGTCCAGCTTGATCATCTGTAGAAAACAGCCCGCCGCGACCAGGCCGAGGTTGCCGCCGGTATTCTGGATTACCGAAATCTGAACCGTATCGCCCGCGTTGAGCTGCCGCATGTGCACTACGTTGAGCGCACCGTGGCCGCCGGGGCCGGCGTTGCGGGTCTCGACCGCGACGGCGGCGGCGTTGACCTTCAGTTCCAGATTGCGTCGCGCGAATCCGGTATTCGCGAATTGCACATTCCCGACGATCAAATACAGTCCGCTTTGCACGATGGTGGTGTTCGCAGGATTCGCAATGACGTAGGCGGAGTCCACGCGCTGCACGGTACTCAGGGCCAGCGGAGTATTCGCGCCCGTCGCCACGCTCGGAATAGTTACGGCCGCACGACGGAGAAGCACATTGCGGGTGGACGGCGCGTTCGCGTCCAGGCGTGCGATAGCCATCATCGTCAAGTTTGCCAGGAGATTGTGCGAACCGCCGCCGTTGTGATAATAACGCATCGCGACGGTGTCGCCTGCATTCAGGCGGTAGACCGCGCTGACGTCTTGAGCGGCGGCGGCCGTAGCCCCGGCGATACGCACATCGCGTGCGATTGCCGTGGATCCGTTAATGAAAATTTCGACGCCGCGCCCGCTGGCGCTTCCAGTCGCAGCCAGCCGGGCGTTGCCGACGATTAAATATACGCCGGTCTCTGGTATGGTCAGCCGGTCCTGCTGCGCCGCGCTGTAATAATTTCCCGTATCGTAATCCGCGACCTGAAAAGTCGCCGCAGTCAATGCGTTGTTTGGGATCGGTTGCGGCGCGGTCTTGCGAACAATAGCGGCCGATCCAACCGCTCGATTGAAACGAACGAGGCCGAGCGTGGTCGTTGGATCGGTTGCCGTACTCAGGGCGCCGCCCGATCCCTGCCGCGTCTGCAGATTGATGTTCGCGCTGGAAGATAGCTGGCGCAGTAGACCGATGCTGTGCGCCGTGGGGGCTCCCACGACAGCGGAGCCAATTTGTCCGCCCGGGAGTATCGCCGGGGCCAGAAACTGGATCGCTCGATCGCCTGTGTTGTTGGCCTGAAAGTCCACGCCGCCGTTCAGAAAATACACGTCCTGCCTGGGGATCGGAAGGCTGTTCAGGGTGGTGACGTTCGCAAAGGTGCCGCTTGCGAAATCTCGCTGATCGAAAAGCGGTGATTCAGGAGTGGCGTTTGTAAATGCCTGGGGAGTCGATCGACTGACGCGTATGCCCGCGAACTCGGGGCTGTCTGACAGGACCAGTCCCGCCACCAGGCTCAGCGCGAAATTGTCGCTGTTATCCGGGAACTGCGCCAGGCAGGCGCTTTGCACGCTGATCGCTAATAGTATAGAGGATAGCGTAAATATCTTCATATCCATGGCGGGAGGAGAGTTCGAGAGGAGAGGACGGAAGCTGGCTCTTGCCTTCAATAATCCATATATCGGAAATGTCCGGAGAATGAACAAGAGATTTAGATCCGGCGTCGGTGTCCTGAAGTCGGACTGGCGCGAAATACTCTGGCGGGGATCCTCGATAGCCGCAACGATGCCGGATATGAATTGGGAGCCGCAGGGCGTTTCGGAAATCGTCGAAATTGCTTATCAGGTGTTCGAGTCGTATGAACTCGTGCCGGGTCTGGCGGAGCGGGCCTCGCCGATTCGCGACTACGCCTCCGAACTCGAAGGCGTTCCTCTGCGCACGGTCGACGCCGATCTGATCAGGACATACAGCTGGCACGCGGTTACGACCGTTGGCGGAGTAGAAGATTTTAAACACTTCATGCCGCGCATTCTGGAAGTTCAGGCGGCCGATCTAAAAGAGCGCGCGTGGATTCACGCGGGCATGGTGACGAAACTGAAGTACGCCGATTGGAAGACCTGGCCCGAAGTGGAAATCCGGACGCTCACGATGTTTCAGCAGAGTCTGTGGCTGGACTTGCTTTCCGAATTTCACGCCTTTACGCCGGCCTTTGATTTTCTGCAAGAGCTGGAGAAGATCTTCACCAGCGTCGAGCTGGAGTGGTTTCTCGATGTCTGGGACGAGCTTGATGCCGAAACGGCTCTGCGCCACCGCATCTACAGTCTCCATAATAAGGAGCAACAGGAGCGTTTCCCGCGACGTGAATCCGCCCTCAAATTCTGGGCGCTCCTGCCGCGCTGCAACGCGCGTCTGGAGCCGCTGTTTTTCAGCCTGGAAGACCGGACGCTGGCCAATGAGATCTCGGAAGAGCTGTGGAGTCACAATCTTGGATTCTATAAATCGGAGCAGCCCTTCGGTCCCGAGTATTATATCACGCCCGAACAGGATCAGGAGATTCCCCGCGCGCTGATCGATCGTCTGTATGCCGCCGCGCCCGAAGCTTTGCGGCCCGGATTTGAAGAGCGCGTGTTTCCTTTCGGCGATCGCCTGGAAAGCGCCTGGAGGCTGATGCGCTTTGCGCGCAGGGAGCTGCCGCTTGCAGACGCCGCGTACTTCGCCCACCGCGGTCTGCGCACGATGGGCGACGCTGAAGATTTTTTATATTTTCTGCCGCGATTGCTGGAGTGCATGGCGTTCGAAGACTGGCCGTGTCACGGAGATCAGATCGTGCCTGGAAAAATTCGGGAGTGCCGTTCGCATATGCCCGACGATTTTTGGAACGCGACTCTTGAGTTCTGTTTGATTTTGTGGCAGCGCCGGCTGGATCGTTTCGATTATTATCACTGTGACGCGATTCAGTATCTCGATGAAATGGCGGCCGCCTTCGACGGACCTGAGCTGCGTTCGTTTTTCGAGGCGTGGCTGGCGCGCAAAGATCGTGCAGCGCATTTGCATCTGGCGGCCGCAGTGTACCGGGCGGGCTACTGGAATCGGAGTGACGATACCGATCCGGTCGGCGAGTGGTTTCGCGAAGGCACGGTCAAAGAGGCGCTGCTCCGATTTCAGTCCGGGTTGGCGGAGCCGGCGTTGCAAAATAAAATCGCAGCTGCGATCAAAATCCTGTCCTGATCTTGTCCGTAAACTTCATGACAGCGACCATCTGCGAGCTATGCTGGCCTTCGCATGCATGCCTTCCTGTATGTAACGCCGCCGGCGATCGCTTTGCTGCTGCTCTTTGCCATCGGCGAACTCGTCGTGCGCGGACTCCGTCGCCATAATATCTGGCTGGCGCTGATCTTTCTGGTCTACGCCTTCGTTCTCTTGCGCGCCTTTCTGCTGTTCTCCGGCTGGATGTCGGCGCTGCCGCTGCTCTATGAAATCACTCTGCCGGCCAATTTCTGGATCGGCCCGCTGGTTTATATCTATCTGCGCGCGGTGCTCGATCCGGGCAGTCCGAATTCGCGCGCTTTGCTCTGGCATCTCATTCCCGGCCTGCTGGTATTTCCGCTCGTGCTGCCGAATGCGCTGCAGCCGGCGACGGTGATCGGCGAACGGATCGCGCTGGCGATGGAACTCTTTGATGGTGCGACGGAGAATATTTTCGAAGATCCCTATCTGCTGCTGACGCCGCTGGCGCTCGTGCACGTCGCCGTCTATCTTGGACTGCTGGTGCGGTCGATGCTGCTGCTCTTGAATCTGGAAAACCTGCGTCGTCAGGAAACCGTCCGCGCGTTTTTGGCCATGAATCTGATCGCGCTGATCAGCACCGCCTCGGCCTTCGCCGGCATTGCGACCGCGAACCGCGCGCTGGTTGAATTCGCGATCGGATTGCTGGCGCTCGTGGTTCCGCTGATGTATCTTTTGCAGAAACGCTATCCCGATCTTTTCGAAATCCTCGAAGGTTTGATGCGATCGGAACGCGAGAAGCGGGAGCGCTATTTGCAGTCCCAGTTGGTCGGCGTCGACCTGCATAGTCTCGAGCGCGGGCTGAATGCACTAATGGATGCCGACCAGGTCTATCGTCAGGACGACCTGACCATGCCTGCGCTTGCGGATCTGCTGGAAACGACTCCGCACCGACTGTCGGAGTATCTGAATGCGGTGCAGAAGACGAGCTTTTCGGATTTTATCAATCGGCGCCGCGTTCAGGCCGCCCGGGAACTGCTTGTCTCCCGCCCGCAGGAAACCGTGCTGTCGATCGCCTATGACGTCGGCTTTAATTCCAAGTCCGCTTTTAACAAAGCTTTCGCGCGACATGCGGGGGTGAGTCCCACGCGATTCCGTAAACAGGCCGGGACCGGCCAGGATCGTTAATCAAACCAATGCCCGCTCGTAATTTTTTTCGGCTCATATTATAAGTCCGGTCGATCTCGGGACGCCAATCTGCTACGCTTGCGCTATGAAAAAGGCAATCACGATTCTCACTGTCGATTCCCTGGCCGGTCTGGCGGTCGGCATATTGACACTGGCGCTCACGCCTCTGCTTAGCGGCCCCGTATTCGCGTGGCCCATTGAGTACGTGTATTTCATCGGCGGCGCGAACGTGATCTATGGCTGCTACTCCGGCGCACTTGTTCTGGGCTATCGTCGCACGAATCAAGTGTGGTCCGCGGGCGCGATCTTATTGATCATCGCGAACAGCGCCTGGGCCGGTCAGTGCTTCGCTCAGATCTGGTGGCTTTCGACGACCGGCGAGCCGCCGCTCCTGTTGCTCGTGCACATGGGACTGGAAGCGCTCTTCGTCGCGGTCCTCGCATATCAGGAAGCGCGGCACGTGCTGCCGGCGATTGATTGATCTACCGCGTTTCTCATTCGCTCAGCCGCAGATTGCACGCGAAGCTCCGCCAGTGATTGAACCAGCCTTCGCTGACGAGCACAATGCGTGCCCCGGCATTTTCCTGTACGAGAATCGAAATGCCGCCGTCCTGGCACATGCTTGAGATTCGATAGAGATCTTCGCCGACGCGCTCCCGGCGGACTTCGTTGCCCGGATATATTTCGTTCAGGTCCGGCAGAGTGAAGCGGTGTTCCGGGCAACGATCCGCAAGAGCCGGAAAGTCTCCGGTGTTCCGCACAAAGACTTCCACGATCGCCGAATAATGATCGCGCGATCGAATTCTGACGATCTCGACTTCCATCCAGGTCTGCGCTTCGCCGGCCCGCGAATACAAGAAAACGGTTTCGTCTGAGTTCGCGCGAAACGGAAAACTCAGTTCGATGCGATAGCTTTCGCCCGGTTCAATCGCCTGATTCGCCTGAATCGTTTCGGCCGATTCATGCGTTTCGATTGCGTCGTTGTTTGATGCAATCCTGTCGATCTCAAAGAGTGGAACGTGGCCGTGTTGCGCGATTTCGGAAATTTCATCCTCGATTTCGCGCGCGCCGCAGCACCGGCACTGAAACGAGAGCACGCTCGCCTGCGAATAAAATTCACAGCCGCCGCACAGGAAGCTTTGCTTTTCGCCGCAGCAGCCTTCGCAGATCAGCTGAGCGTCCTGTAGAGGGCAGGCGCGCTTGCGTTTGCCGGTATTGCACAGGGGACAGAGTTTCACGTCTCAATCCCGGGACTGCGGCTGAGTCGTAGCCTCAAGCGCGTCGCACATTTCAAACACGCGATCGTCGAGCTGCAGGAGTCCGTTCATATCCCAGCGAAAGCCGCGGTCGCCCTCCAGGGCTTGCGCGCTGTCGGACGCGCCTTCGCGCGCATTCGTCCAGGAACCGTAGCCGGCCGCCGCCCACTGCGCGAAGATCTCCTCTGCGCGATCGACGACTCGCTCCGGATGGCCGCCTTCCTGCACGAGCACCTCGCGAAAAACATTCGCATCGATTGTATCGCACAGTCGCAAATAAACGAGGGGCAGTTCTTCGAGCGGATTGTGCCTTTGCAAAGCGGCGGCCGCGGGATTTTTCTGCCAGTTCGCGACGCTGCGCGAATTGCCGTAGCGATAGCGGCCGTCGAAGCCGTGAGCGCCCGGGCCGAGTCCGAGATAGCTTTCGTACAGCCAGTAGCGCAGATTGTGGCGGCACTCATAGCCCGGCCTGGAAAAATTTGAAACTTCGTACTGAGTCAGACCCCGCGCGGCGAGCGCTTCCGGAAGCTCCTGAAAGATTCGTTCCTGGAGTTCTTCGCCGGGGGCGATCATCTTGCCGGTGCGGACGTGTCCCGCGTAGGCCGTATTCGATTCCAGGGTCAGGCTGTACACCGACAGGTGGTTGACCCGCGCGGCCAGCACGCGCTCCAGATCGTCGTAGAATTCCGCCGCGGTCTGTCCGGGGAAACCGTAGATCAAATCGCCGCCGATCTGTTCGATCTGCGAAGAGCGCAGATTTTCGAGCACGGCGTCGTAGCGACCGGGATCGTAGTAGCGATTCATTGAATCGAGCAGGTCTTCGCGAAAACTCTGCAGGCCCACGTTCACCCGGGTTACGCCGAGTTCGTGCAAAGCCGTGAGATAGTCGGCGCTGAAATTCTCGGGGTTGCCTTCGAGAGTGATTTCGATATTCGCCGCGAAAAGAAATTCGCCGCGCAGCACTTCCAGGATTTCACGAATCAACTCGGGCGGCATGAGCGAAGCGGTGCCGCCGCCGAAGAAGATCGTGTTGATGGTTTCGAAGCGACGAAAGCCGCGATGGTCCGGGTCCGATTCGTTTCGCGCGCTCCGATCGCCATGCCGCACCCCATTCATATTCGCCGGCTCCAGGCGATCTCGCAGCTCAAGCTTCAGCGATTCCAGAAAGGCGGCCAGATACTCCGCCGGCACAGCCGTCGCGCGATCCGGAAGGCGCGTGTCCTGGTCCAGTCCCACTGAATAGAAGTCGCAGTAGTGGCACTTCTGAATGCAGTACGGGAAGTGGATGTAGATCCCGGTGCTGGATGGATCGCGCTGCATCGCCCGGGAAATCATTTACTCCGGCGGCAGAATCAAATCCGCCTGACGCACGGGCTGTCCCACGAGAGCGCGATAGACCAGCGCCCGCCGGGTGGCGGTCGTGGGCGAAAAGCCGGCGAGCACGGCGCCGTCTTTGGGCACTCGAATTTTCAGAAAGGGATTGCCTGTGTGCAAAGCCACGGTCTTGCCGGAGTACTGTTTGCCCGGCGCGTTTTTCGGCGAGGTTTCCAGAATTTTGATCAGTCGATTATAACTGGCGATGTGGCGGTCGCCGGGAATTTCCACCAGCCAGGTCTGACCGGCCCTGCGTTTCTTGAGCATTGTGTACATATCGCTCGGCTTGCGCATGCGAATCACGCGTTCTTTCGGCAGGCCCAGTTCGATGGCGCGAGTATAGGCCGTTTTGCTGTACATCAGGGCGTAAACGTTTTCGCGTTCCGCGGCGGAAACGCCCGCGAACTCTTTGCGCAGCGACGCGATGCCCGCGCGAGAAACCGATTCGTTCAGCGAAGTCTTTTGATCGGCGTACTTTTGCAGCACGCTTTCATAAATCGCCCGGGCGCGAGTTTCGCGGGCTTCGAAATAACCGGCGATTTCCTGCGCGCGTTCGTGAGCGGCCAGACGCGGCGATTTCAAACGATGAAACAGACCGCGGCGAAACTTCAGGCGAATTTGACGTTCGACCGCGGCGTCCAGCTGTTCGACCGAAAGCTCGCCGTCCTGGAAAGCACGCAGGAGCGAGCTGTACATTTCGGTTACGATTTCGCCGTCAGAAGTTAGCAGAATGATGTCGACGCCCGCGGCGAAGGCTTTCTTCACGGAAACCCGGTTCGTATATCGTTTGGAGATGGCGTGCATTTCCATGGCGTCGGTCATGACCAGCCCTTGAAAGCCGAGCTTGTCCCGCAGCAGACCGCCGATGATCGCCTTCGAAAGCGTGGCGGGATTGTCTTTATCCAGGGAACCGAATAGAATGTGCGCCGTCATGACGACTTCCGCGTCTTCCTGAATCGCCGCGCGAAAAGGAATCAGCTCCGTCGCTTCTAATGCGGGCAGATCGCGGGTAATGGTCGGCAGCGCCAGGTGGGAATCGGTGTCGGTGTCGCCGTGGCCGGGAAAGTGTTTGATGACCGGAACCGAAAGCGATCGGCGTAAACCGCGTGCGAGCGCCGTGCCCATTTCGGTGACGACCTCCGGATTGCTACCGAAAGAACGCACGTTAATCACGGGGTTCGCGGGGTTGTTATTCACGTCGAGGACCGGCGCGAGTACAATATTCACCCCGAGCTTGCGGAGTTCGTAGCCGGTCACGACGCCGACGTCTTCGGCGTACTGCGGTTCGCCGGTTTGTCCCAGAGCCATCGCGCCGGGAAACTGAGTCGTGCCGTCCGGGCCGATCCGCAGCACGCGCCCGCCTTCCTGGTCGGTGCTGATCAGAAGCGGGATGCCGTTGGATTCGATGGCCAGCTTTTGCAAATCTGTGTTGAGCTTTTTCAGATTGGCGGCGGTGCCGAAATTCGCGGCGAAGAGAATCACGCCGCCCACGCGGTACTTTTGAATTTCTTTGATAACTGTAGGGCCGATTTTTTTGCCCGACATGCCGATGTGAATGATCTGGCCGACCTTCTCTTCGAGGGACATGCCCTCCACGATCTTCTTCGGAGTCTCTTCCAGCAGGCTTTCGAATTCCCGCCGTTCGATCTCACGCGCGGCCAGATATGCGCCCCAGCCCAAAAGCGGCAACAGGACGATTACGGTCAGGAGCAGTACAATAAAAGTCGTTCGTTTCATGGTTTCGGGGAAGTTTCGAAACCCGGGGCGAGCCGGCAACCAACTACCGGGAGGCTGTTGAAAAACAGCCGCAGGGCAGGCTGGTCGACCGCAAGCGACTGCGCACAGGCTCGTAGAGCCGTTTCGCGAGGAATCTGCAAAGCAGATTGCAGCGTGTGCAGTCGCTTGCGGGTTTTCCGACAGCCTCCCGGTCGGAAATCGGGGAAATCAGCCGGCCGCCCGCACCACTTCGCTGATTTTCAGGCGTAGAGTCCGGCGCTTGAAATGACTGAGGGGCCCCGGTCGCATTCCTCTGAGATTCAGCTCGATGATCTGCCCGTTTGAAAGGCCCCCGTCCAGGTCCAGGTGAATGATCCGACTGCTTTTGTAGGAGCCGCGACCGTTGCAGGCGAAGCACTGGGGATTCGATCCGCGACAGTCCGGGCAGAGCGCCCGGGCGATGACCGGCACGGCCACTCGCAGACGGCTGGCCAATTCCTGCGGCGAAAGCAGCAGCTCCAAATCGTAGTCGATATTTAAGATAAAGCGGCGATCGCGGCTGCGAAATTTCCGACGCAGGAGTCCGCGCTTCGCCAGGCTTTTAATGTCGCCGGGAAACTTAAAGCGCGTGGCGGGGATTTCGCGCCTCGGCGGTCCCTGCCGCCGCCGTGCGGTTTCGCCGGCGGCCTGCTGCAGGCGATAGTCGCGATGCTGGCGATCGTATAGCAGCCGCCGTTCGGGATCGGCGAGCACGCGATACGCCGTATAGATTTCCAGAAAGCGCAGGCCGTCGCCGCCCGCGTAATCGGGGTGATGCTGTTTGGCCAGACGGCGAAAGGCCTTCTTGACCAGGTCCGTATCGACGGTCGTGTCGAGTCCCAGGATTCGATAGTGGTCTACGAAGACCTGGCTTTGGATCGACGAAGAATCGGCGAAGGGCACGGCGGATCAATCCGTTCGGGTCATATTTACTGGCGCAGCAGGCGTTCGATGTCCGCCGCTTTGCGCGCGTCTTTCGCCCGGGCCATCCAGTCCAGACGATGTTCGAGCAGCTTGAGCTTTTTCAGATACGTGCGCATGATTCGAATCTTTTGATTTGGATCGCGAACGAATACAACGTCGATTTCTTTTTTACGCCCGTCGATGTCGATTTCTTCTTTGCGATCGCGTTCCGCTTCTTCCGTCGGGAACCGAAAATTTACAAACTGACCTTTGCCGGAACTCAAGAGTTCGTTTACGACCAGGTTCAAGGGCGCCTTCGCAGAGTCGGCCGTGGCCGTGCCGGCGATCGTATTGCCGGAGAGGCGTTTCATCAAAACGGCGCCTTTACCGATCGCTCCGCGACGAATGTCGAAGCGAAACGAAACAGGTTTGCCTTCCTGCCAGCTGACGGTCGCGGCCTCGTTCAGGATATACCGCTGGCGCTGGCCGTAAAATGTTTCCACCGTCGCCGTGAGGGGAATCAGACTGACGCCGTTGTCCTGAATCTTGTAGAATTCACAGAAGATCTTCTCGCCGCCCGCGTCGTCTTCGCAGGAGTGATCGCGCAAATCTTCGAAGAAGCGCCCCAAATCCGTCTGGACCGTGGCGATCTGGGTGTTGAGTAGTTCCATCGTCGCGATCTGCTCGCGGGTGGGTTCTTTGACTTTGTTAAATTCCGGCGCGGCCTCGGAAGCCGAGATCGCCAGGAGCGAACCGGCGACAAGGGTGCAGGAGATATACTTCGTAAGCTTCATAATTACTGCCTCAGGCGGGAGCACGCGGCCGCCAGGGGGGCCAGGCGCGCTCTGTAGGACTATCGGTCAAAATGCGGGTCGATATTCATAGTCCATGCGGGATTTTTTTCGTTGAAATTTCATTGAATTCTCTACAAACAACTGATTTTCTGGAAGCAGGAGCGAATCCGGGAGTCAGCCCAACGGCACTCATCAAGCATTCATATGGAAATCAACGTCAACAAGAACGGCAATCAGATCATCTACGGGCTGGAAGGCAGCCTCGACATTTACACCTCTCTCGACCTCAAGGCGGCCCTGGAGGAACACGTGAAAGACGAGGGGCTGGATGTGATCATCGACATGGATCGCCTGACTTATATCGACTCCAGCGGGATCGGTATTCTGATCAAGGCCCTGAATTATGTCCAGGGGCTGAAAGGCAAGCTCAGCGTGGCCAATCTGAAGCCGGCCATCGAGAAGGTCTTCAAGGTCAGCGGCCTGACCTCCTATTTCGAAATCCTCTCCCCTGAAGATTTCAAAAACCGCGCATCAGGCTAATCCCGCTCGGGCTGGTCTTCAAAATCCGGGGCGTGGCGGCTAACGTACGCGTCCCAGATCGCGAAGAAGCCGTCTCCAGGCGACGGGCGCAAACGCACCTGTAAGCGGCGATTGACCGCGTGTTCGCGCTCAATCAGCAGGACCAGCGGAGACTGCACAAAGGCTCCGCCGCCCTCGTGAACCGTCTTCAACAGATGGCCGTTCACGAAGATTTCCATCCAGCGCACCTTCCTGGGCACCGCGTTTTCCAGCGGCTCGAAGCTCACCAGATCCAGATACAGATAGACTCGCCCGGAGCCCGGCGCCCGGAGTTCGAATTCCAGGCCGGAGGCCGGAATGCCCTCGGCGCGAAAATCCTGGAGATTGCGCCCGGGATGGTCCGGCAAAAGCAGCAGGTTCAGATTGCGTCCCCGAATTTCAATTTCTCTGGCGGTCATGAAATTCGGACTTTGCACGTCCTGGCCGAAATTGAGCTCCACCGGGACCCGCATCAAATGGTCCTGGGCCCAGAGCGGCGCGGCGGCCAGCAGCAGCAGAAACAGCAGTCCGCGCGGCTTTCGTTTTCGATGGGTTTCGGTCGGTCGCATAGCTCTTTAGAGTATCGATCGTCGGCTTAGATCACGTGAGACATTCGACGACCTGCCGGCGGGAAATCGCCACCCTTTCCGGGCCTTCGACGGTGCCAGACCAGGTCCAGCGGATTGTATTTACAGCCGGGCCCCGGCCAGCGATTCCGTCATCAATGCTCGTCATCCACGATCTGAACAGCGTCCGCCCCGAATGGGATTCCTGCGCGCTGACTCTGGGCGTTTTCGACGGCATGCACCGGGGTCACCAGGCGTTGATCAACCGGGTCCAGAAGCGCAGCCGGGGCGATCGCAGCCGCGGCGAGGCGGCGCGGGTGCTCGTGACCTATCATCCCCATCCGGACTTAGTGCTCGGCAAGCGCGACGCCGGCCGCTCGGAGCTCTTTACGTACGACGAAAAGCTCGCTCTCTATCAGAAATTCGATCTGGACGCCGTCGTCTTTTTGCCGTTTACGAAGGAGCTCGCACGCATGACGGCGCTGCGTTATTTGAAAGAGATCCTGCTCGGCCAGCTGCGGGCGCGGCATATTATTATCGGCTACGACCAGCGCTTCGGCCGCGGTCGCAAGGGCGACTACGGCTTCTTAAAAAAGATGAGCCGCAAGTATGAATTCAAGGTCGAGCAGATCGGCGCGGTGCGCTATCGCGGAGCGATCGTTTCGACGAGCCGGATTCGGGGTCTGATCGAAGCGGGTTCCGTGAGCCGCGCGAATCGCCTGCTGGGCCATGACTTTTTTATCGAAGCGCTGATCGTGCGCGGCCAGCAGCGGGGCGCGACCATCGGCTTTCCGACCGCGAATCTGGCCGTGCCGCCCACGAAGACCGTTCCCGGCGGCGGAGTCTATACGGCGGTCGCCGAAGTCGGCCAGTCCCGCTTTCGCGCGATGGTGAACGTGGGCGTCAATCCCACCTTCGGTAACAATCAGCTGAGCGTGGAAGCGCATCTGCTGGATTTTTCGGGTGATCTGTACGGCGAACGCATCCGACTCTTTTTTCGGGACCGCATTCGAGACGAACGCAAATTCGACGGCATCGACGCGTTGAAAGAACAGCTCACGCGCGACCGGGCGCAGACGAAGAAGATGAAGTACTAGCATCGCCGCGGGCGGTGCGCAACGCCGCGCGGAGCTGAGAGTCCACTGGCAATGCCGCGGGCAACGCGCTATTCCGCGTCCTGCGCGATAGTCTCTTGATTTGGTCGCGGAGGCGGCATTCCGTTGTAGCGGATCAGGTATCGCAGGGCCAGATAGAGCGCACGATTATCGAATTCCTTTACTCCGAAATGGTCAGGGGTATCGATATCTACCGGAATATCTTGCGGCCGGAACCCGGTTTCGACGCGAATGCCGCTGACGGTGGCATCCTCGACCAGGTCCGCCGCCATGAGGGCGTTGGCGCTGCCGGCCCAGACGGCCGCCGACAGATGCTGGGTGGGCGTTCCCGGGAATCCCGCGTACGGGCCGCGATTGCCGTCGCTCGAATTGCAGCGCAGGGAGCCCGATACCCTGAAGCTCGACTCAACGATCTGGCTCCGGACCGCTTTCTCCAGGCCCTGCCTCTGAAACGAAGCGTCGTGAGTGTGCTCCGGCAAATTTTCGGGAAGGATATAAACCCAATATTTTTCAGAACCCGCGACAGCACCCGGAGGGTAAAACCAACCAGTCGTGGACTGCCCGCTGGGGATCGCGACCCGACCTCGCAGGTCCGGGAGCCGGAAGGTCCTCGTGCCGTCGCCGCCGAACTGGGGCCCGATAATATGGAAGAGCAGCGGATAGTCGGTTACCGATATCAGGCGTCCGTCGCACTCGAAATAATTTTCCGGCGTATAGGACCCGGCGAACAGGCAAATGGAGCCGACGTATTCATCCAGCGTCATTCGGCGCCTCCTCGGGTTGCGGCGGGGTCGGGCCCTCCCGGGGGGGAAACAGGCCGTTCACACAGATCAGACAATTGATAGCCTGCACAGGCGGCAGGCTGGCGTGCTTGATATACCAGCCCTTCCCGGTTGGTCCGACCTGGACCTGCGTGGCGCCGCTGCTAATCGTCGTTCGGAGAGGCAGGTCAGAGCTGGAAACGGCGCCGCCGCCCAGCACGTCCGGCGCCATTTGCGTGTGATCGTGATTTACTGACCAGACACCCACGCCGGAACCGGTCGGGTAGCCGGGATAGCGGCCGGTCGGATCCGTATGACCGCCGCTGCCGATGCTGCAGTTCAGCGAACCGGTCACGACAGAATCGTCCAGATCGGCAGTGCTGCTCACGGCGGCATTAAGGGTGTGGGTCGCCAGTGTACCCGGGTGCGTGTGCGCCGGTAGGTTTTCCGGGCTTAGTCGTATCCAGGTATCTTCTTTGCCCCGCTTGAGGCCGAGCGTTATTGGTGTCCATCCCGAATCGTTCCTGCCCGTTCCAGCGAGGGCGTGGCCGGCGTAATCCGGCAGGGCGAAAGTGGTCCGGCCGTTGCCCCCGTAAGTTGTGCCGAGCGCCGCATACAGGGGGCCGTATTTGGTTATCTCCAGCTCCGCCCCCTTGCAAGGGAGGTAGCCAGGCGGCTCGAAGGTCCCGCCGAATAGGAATACGGTGCCGACGATATCCTGGTTCGGGCTCATTTGGGTTCCATCCCCGATTTCGGAGGCACTATCCCCTTCACGACGACGAAATAGCGGACTCCCGCAACCGGTAGGGCGGTTTCCACCAGGTAAGGCTCTCCGCTGCCGGTCGCCGCTACATCCACGTTGATTGCTTCAAAATCGAAATTCGTTTCGACGTCCAGCGCCGAAACCCGTCCGTCGACCAGAACGTCGGCGTTCAGGTGGCCGTCCTGAACGGAAGCCCAGGTATCGACTCCCGGGTCCCCCGGAACGCCCGGATAGGCGTTGCGCGGGGAATTGCTGGTTGCGCCTGCATTGTTCGAGCAGCGGAGGGTCGCGCGGATCGGGACCGGATCAACCGGGGCCGTCGTTTGAATCGCTCCATTCAGGTCGCTTGTGTTAAAGCTCGCCGGATGAGAATGGCCGGGCATTTCGTCCGCGCTGAGTTTAACCGAGCGAATTTGTTCTCCGCCCCAATCGCCCAGATTGTAAGTCGTGCCGAATAGGCTTTCCCCCACGCCGACCGGAGTTCGCGTTCGCAGATCCGGCGTGCCCACCGTATCCCGCCCGTCGCCGCCGAAGGTCGTGTTGACCAGCAACGCATACTCCGGGCACTCGGCGATAGAAACCAGCTGTCCCAGACAGTAGCGGTGCGAGTCGGTTTCCTCGCCCGCAGTGCCGGCGCTCATCACGACCGACCCGATTACGTCTTCTAAGTTCATACAGAGCTCTCTTGAAATCAAAGCTCCGGTTCGCGAAAGACAATCCCGGCGCCGGAGCCAGAAGTGCAATTCGCCAGACTGATTAGATAGTCTTTTTTTTAACTTAGTATAAGATTAATGTTAGAAATTTCGGCGAACACTCTTAGTGGTAACTATATGCATTCGATTCCCGATCGACTTCAGTCCGCTCTCACGCTTCGCCCAGCGCTCTTTCGATCGTGAGTCCGTCGACCAGGGCCTGCATGTCGTGGGTGCGAATAAAATCGGCGCCCGCTCGCGCCGCGTACAGCTCGGCGGCCAGAGTCGCTGGACCGCGTTCGGCGGTTTCGCGACCGGTCAGCGCGCCCAGAAAAGACTTACGCGAAACCGAAATCAGCACCCGCAGCCCGAAGCTGGCTTTTATTCGTGGGATTTCCCGCAGCGCGTTCAACGATGCTTCGGGATTCGCGCCCAGAAAGAAACCCATGCCGGGATCGAGAATGAGTCTTTCTCGGGCGACGCCCGCGGCGACCAGCGCAGCGACGCGCTGTTCAAAGAATGCGCAGATTTCGTCGACGATGCCTGCGGGATCCGAATCCCGGCGGTCCGCCTGTCCATCCCGTTGGATCGAATGCATTACGATTAGATCGCAGTCGGCCGCCGCGAGCTCGTCATAGATTTCGGGACGCGCGAACCCGTTGATGTCGTTTAAGTACCGTACGATCCTGTGACCGAGGGCGAAGCGCTGCACTTCGGGCTGATAGCTGTCGATCGAAACCGCGATGTCTCTCGTGGCCGTCTTCGCATCTACATTGGCCCCGGCGGCGCTCTGGCTTTGAGCAGTCTCGCCCAATTCCGATAGCGCCGCCAGCACCGGTCCCAGGCGGCGAATCTCTTCGACCGGCGAAACGCGTTCCCCGTCGGGGTGACTGGAGGCCGCTCCCAGATCGAGCACGTCCGCGCCCGCGTCCAGCAGAGTCCGGGCGTGACTCAGGGCCGACTCGGGATCGAGAAAGCGGCCGCCGTCCGAAAACGAATCCCGGGTGATGTTCACAATGCCCAGAATGCGCGGGGCCGGGTGTGCCTGAGGCTTCGAATCCTGCATCGCTTCGCTGCACAAACCCTTCAAACAGAAAAGAAGGGATCGCCTCCGTGCAGATGGCTGATGTTATTCCAGGTTAACATGCGATACATCGGCGTATGGTCGACGACCCCGGTTGTCCCGGCGGGATGTTCGCGAATGAAAAAGCGGCTGACGGCCGTATTGTTTTTCATGGCTCGCACCGCGAAGTCCGGCCCGAGACCCGAGAGCGCGCCGCCCAGGCAGCGAATCAAATTCCCGTGGGATACAACGACCGTACGGTGCACTCCGGCCGCGCTCGTTAGTTTCGGATCGGCCTGCAATTCAGCTAAAGCCGGCAGCGAGGTCTGCCATTCTTTTAAGAAAGCTTCGCAGCGCTTCGAAACGTCGGCGATGCTTTCGCCGTTCGGATAGGCTTCGTGGGTGGAAAGGTGGACTCGCTTGAGTTCGGCCGGTGGTATCTCATCGCGTCGCAGGCCTTCCCAATCGCCGCAGCGAATTTCTACGATCGCGTCGTGAGCGCGTTCTTCCGGCAGCCGTGTCCCTGGCGCGCCGTGATCGGGACCGAGTTCCGAGCGGATGATTCCCGAAGTCTGACGCGCGCGTCCCTGAGGCGAAACGTACCAGGCGTGGATCGGTCCGCAAAAAGATCGCATGGCGGCGCCCAATTTCTGCGCTTCCTCTTCGCCGCGTTTCGTAAGCGCGGAATCCTGTCCGCCCTGCAGGCGTTCTTGACTGTTAAAGATCGTTTCGCCGTGGCGAATGAGGATCAGTTCGTACATGCGGACACTCTCAGTCCCAGTCGAAAAAGCGCAGCTCTGAAATACAGGCGTCGGAATATTTGGCGGATCCGCCGGTCGCGGCGCTTCGACTTTCGAGGCTCAGAATTTCAATCCGCACTCCGTCGAAGTCGAGCATGCCCATGTCCTGGGTGAAGTCCGGTCGAAAATCGAAGTACTGCGGCCGGGCGAAAGGAATCGCGGCGTTCTTTTTTTCTTTGCGCAGTTCGCCGAAGTACTCGCGCGGATAAAGTTCTTCGCCGGCGGATTTGTATTCCGCGATGGCCTGGGCGCTGTGTAAAAACTCCACGCGAAAACGCGCCACGCGCGGATTGTTATTCCAGACGGTTTCGTTTTTCGCGTAGCCGGGCACGATCGCCAGTGCCGCGGGCACCGGGCCCTCGGTGAATCGAATCGTAATACTCTGGCCCGCGCCGTCGCCGTCCGCGCCTTCGCACCAGGCGGTCGCCGAATCCCGGTCGATGGCGCGTTTCGCCGCGTAACGATCGCTATTTTTCGAAGCGAGGGTGCTGCTTGCGCGAATGCTTGCGATCTGTTTTTCGGTCTTCGCCAGGAGTGGTTGGCCGACTTCGGTGCCGTCGTACCAGAGTAAATCCGCAGGGGCGAAGGCGCCGCGCGTAAATTCGCGGGCGGGATCGGCGGTGGGCGATCCGCAGGCGAGGGCGCTATAAAGCAGGCAGGGCAGCACGGCGGTGCAGATGATCAGGCGTTCGGCGATTTGAAATGGCATTGAGGTTGACCCGGAGTGGAAGACCAGAGAAGCCGTTGGAAGCGTTCGTTGTAAACTGAATTTCAACGGCCGCCGATTGGAGCGCCCGCGAATCATGAGTCAGATTTCAAATCCCATTCCCGCAATTGACGGCGATACGCTGCAGGCGGCTACGGCTCGTATGAGCGTCATCGAAGCGGCGCTGCCCGAAATCGAACACCGTCTGCGGGAATTGCAGTCCGGCGATCTCGGCATTCAAACGAAAACCAACGATATGGACCTGGTGACCCGGGCCGACCTCGAAAGCGAAGCGCTGCTCAAAGCCGCGATCCAGAAACATTTTCCGGAAGATGCAATTCTCGCCGAAGAAAGCGGACGCACAGCCGGCTCCGGAGACGGCGACGCTTCGCAGTCTTCGACGGGCTTTCTGTGGGCCCTCGATCCCGTCGACGGCACGATCAACTACGCCCACGGCCTGCCTTTGTATTCGGTTTCGATCGGCTTGCTCCTCGACGGCGAGCCCGTGGCGGGAATCGTCAGCCTGCCGGCGCTGGGCAATCGCTATCGCGCCATCGCCGGGCAGGGCGCGACACGCGACGGCGCGCAGATCCAGGTGAGTGCGACCGAGGAAATCGGCCGGGCGCTGCTCTGCACGGGCTTTCCCTATACGCGGCATCGCATGATGGAGACGCTCTTAAAAGGATTTGAAAGCGTATTAAGAAACGTGCGGGGCGTACGGCGCACCGGCTCCGCGGCCATCGATCTGTGCTGGCTGGCCGAAGGCCGCTTCGACTGTTATTATGAATTTAACTTAAACACCTGGGACACCGCCGCCGGCACCGTGATCCTGCGTGAAGCCGGCGGCCGGACCTCCGACTATAAAGGCGGCCGGCACCGTCAGGGCGACTACCAGCTCGCCGCGACTAACTCGCGATTGCACCCCGCCTTTCTCGAAGTTCTCGCGCCCGTCGCCGATGCGGAACGTTTGCCTGAAGAATGAAGCGAGATGAAGCTGCGAATCGATAGTTTTGAGCTAAACGACGCAACGCCTGTCGCCGATCGTGAGCGTTGCTTCGCCTTACTGAGGGACGCGGATCCATCCCGGGCGAATGTCGATGATTATCTGGCGCGCGGCGAGCTGTACGTTTCGCGCTCCATCCCGGGCGGCGACACGAATGCTCCAGGTCCAGGCGGCGACGATTCAAAGTGGGATTCTGTTTCGGATTCTGACTCCGACATCGTGGGCCTGTACGTAATCTTAGAAACGCGGCCCCGCACGATCGAAATCATGAACGTAGCGGTTTTACCTGAGCTTCAAGGTCAGGGCATTGGCAAAGATCTCGTGCGTCATGCGATCGAGCGAGCGCGAACAAAAGGCGCCAAAAGCATCGAAATCGGCACCGGCAATTCCAGCGTGGGGCAGCTCGCGCTCTATCAGAAGATGGGCTTTCGTATACTTGGAATCGACTTCGATTATTTCGTGCGCTTTTACGAAGAGCCGCTATACGAAAACGGAATCCAGGTGCGGGATATGATTCGGCTGGCGCAGGATCTATAGTCGCCGCGAATCGAAACTGCCGCGATGCGGTAGCCTATTTCGAATTCTTACGCCCAGACTTCGGCGGCTGCACCTCGCTCGATGGACAAATGTCGTTCAGCGGGCACCCCGTGCAGATCCGCTTGCGTGCCGTGCAGTGTTTGCGGCCGAGAAAGATTAAGTACAGCGACCAGTTCAACCAGTAGCGTTTGTGAACTTTCGCGATCAGATCTCGTTCGACTTTCACGGCGTCTTTGTGTTCCGTCAGGCCGAGCAGGCGCGAAAGCCGCATGACGTGCGTATCGACGACGATGCCCGCGGCCTTGCGATACAATTCCTGTAAAACGACGTTCGCGGTCTTGCGCCCGATGCCCGGCAGCTTCGTCAGGGGTTCGATCTCGTCCGGGATGACTCCGTCGTGTTCTTCAACGAGCAGGCGACAGAACTCGCGAATGTTTTTGGCTTTGTTCTTATAAAAGCCGGTCGAGTACACCAGCTCTTCCAGGCGCGCCAGGGGTTTGGTATAAAAGTCTTCGGGCGTTTGAAATTCGGCGAAGAGCGGCGGGGTGACTTTGTTTACCTGCTCGTCGGTGCACTGGGCGCTGAGAATGACGGCGATGGCTAATTCGTGGGGCTGCTTGTACGTCAGCGGGGTCAGGGCCGGGCCGAATTCTTTTTTCAGACGCCGGTGGATTTCGGCCGTGAAGGCGAGTGTCTCGGGATCGACTGCTGCGGTGGCGGCCGGGCTGGTTTCCGAGGAGCCGCCGGCCTTTTTGCGAGAAGGGGAGGCGGACGCTGTTTTAGCGGTCCGTTTCTTTTTCGTGCCCGCCCTGTTCGCCCCTGTCTTTTTGATCGGCCTGACCTGGATTGCCCACGCTGATCAGGAAGATCGCGGGGCGGTGAAAGAGAGAGAAAGCGGGATTATTTGCCTTTCGTAGAGGCTTTGAGCACGCTGAGATCCTGACCGTATTTTTTCATCAGGCTCTTTACGCCGCGCTTGTTCAGGGTTTTGAGCATGCGCGCGGACATCTTCAGCTGGACCCAGCGGTTTTCGTCAGCCAGATAGACTTTCTTGGAAATCAGGTTTACTTTGAATTTCCGACGGGTTTTCCGGTGGGAATGGGAAACGGTGTTTCCTGAAGCGGTGCTCTTGCCGGAGATTTGACAGGTTCTGGACATAACGGAAAGACAGTCCCCGGGCCCTTGACTGCCGGTCAAGTTTTAAAATTGCCACCTGGCGCGCGGTCTGACATAATACGCCCCATGGGCGTGATCAGAGACATCGATAAAGGCGGCGGAGAAATCATCCGCGTGGAGATTTCCGAGTTCCGGGGCCAGAACTATCTGAACCTCAGGGTCTGGTATACAGACAAAGAATCAGGGGATTATAAACCGACCCAGAAGGGAATCGCGATTCGACCGGAGCTGTATCCGGAGATCAAGGCGGCCATTCTGGATGCGGAAGGCGCCCTGGGCGGGATGGCCGAACCGCCGACCGGCGAATAAAATCGCGGATCGTTGATGGGCCGGGGCTGTGGCCTGCCTGGATTTCGATCGTCGGGTCCATCGGGCCGCGCCGGCGGTTCGGCGTAT
This sequence comes from bacterium, assembly GCA_024742665.1. Lineage (GTDB taxonomy): Bacteria > Spirochaetota > Leptospiria > Leptospirales > Leptonemataceae > JANSYA01. The sequence goes on along the minus strand of JANSYA010000002.1, from coordinate 711,119 downwards.
TTTCGCCCGTTTCGGGCGGCAATCCCTGCGCCGGCAGCCTGCGAATTCTGCCGATATTGAACGCAGGCACCGTCTGGCTTCGCGGTGCGCCGTCATCCTATGAGTCAATCGCCTTCATCAGTGGAATCTCAGCCGAAACGTTTTGCCCATACCTGCCGCTCCTGCGGCGGCCGCTATAATGTTCTGATTCGGGTCGAGGTTCGCCGGGTCCATCAGGCCAGCTGTCCCCACTGCAGCGAAAAGAATTTCTTCGATAACCGGGATGGTCGTCTGGCCGGGCCCCCGAAAAAGAAGCGCCGCGCGGCGCCGGCCCGTGCGAATTCGGCCGGACAGCCCCGGTCGCAGACCCGCGCTCCAAACACCGGGGAGCGCAAGCGACCGGCGGCCGCCGCCCCTTCGGTCTCGAATTCCGACGCGCCGGTCGACTTTGCCCCGCGCCTGAAACAAAGCGGAAAGCGCGAAGCATCGAGCAAACGCCCGGCCGCCCTGAGCGGCGGCGACGCCAGCCTGCGCGATTTTCGCGAGCTGAAGCCTCGCCCGCCGTCGGCGCCCGCAGGCGATCGGCCCATGCGTCGGCGCGTCGCTCTACTGGATCGTGGCCCGGGTCGCTACCTGCCGGACGATTGGCGCGACGCTCTGGCGGGGCTCTTCGCACGATTGCCGCGCGATTGGAACGACGCATTAGATTCGGTCCGGGGCCGCTGGGGCGTTCTGCTTCTGACGGGGGCTGCGTGCGGCATGATCGGCATCGGGGTGGGCTGGATTTCGCTGCAGTTTCCCGGCATCTATTTAAGCGAACCTGCCGTCACCTATCTGGACCGCCTCCAGGTCCTGCAACCGAACCGCGTGCTGGATCGCAACGGTCAGCTGATCGCCGAATTGTTTTCCGAACGCACCGGCGGACTCACGGTCGAGACGCTGCCGCGTCCCCTGGCCGACACTCTGATCTTCACTGAAGATCAGAGTTTTTATTCTCACGGCGGGGTACACTGGCCGTCGATCTTTCGCGCTTTTATTGCGAATCTCTTCGCCGGCGGCTATTCCCAGGGCGGTTCGACGCTGACCCAGCAGCTCGCGCGCATTCTGTTGAACGATCGCGAGAAGAGCATCTTTCGTAAGCTGCGCGAAACCGCGCTCGCGTACGAACTGGAAAGCCAGCTGACCAAAGATCAGATTCTCGTTGGCTATATGAATCACGTCTATCTCGGGCACGGCTCGCTTGGTTTCGAACCCGCCGCGCGCTTTTATTTCGAAAAGGCCGTCGAGGAGCTTACATTCGAAGAACGCCTGGCGCTTGTATGTTTGCCCTCTGCTCCGAATCGTTATTCGCCGCTGCGCAATCCGGATCAGCTGCGCAACAAGATGGACGCCGTCTATACGCGCATGCTCGATGACGATTTTAAAAAAAGCGGCGGCCTTCCCGCGCCGGAAGCGTATCGCGTCGCGGCGACGGACATGCTGCGTTCTCTCGATAAGAGTCCGGGTGAAAGCGTCTTCGGCAATCGCGTGAACGAAGCGCCCTATGTTTCCGAATATATTCGCCAGAAGCTGGTGCAATTGCTCGGCAAGAGCTACGAGTACGGCCAGGGCATTCAGATTTATACCACGATCGATCGCAAGCTGCAGCTGGCGGCCGATCGCCAATCGCGGGAATTCGTGCGTCAAAAGGCGCCGGCCTTTCCTCCCGTGAAAATGAAAGACGGCAAACGCGTTTACACGAACAGCATGCGCGATAAACTACTGCGCGAGTACGGACGCATGGCCATCGGTCCGGAACTCTTCGGCATACCGGCGCCGGCCCGCGTTCGCGCGCGATTGCAAACCGCTTCGATCGGATTGGAAACGCGCACCGGGCGAGTCGTATTCATGCAGGGCGGCGCTGATTTTACGAGCGGCAATCAGTTGAATCGCGCGCTGCAAATGCGCCGTCAGACCGGCAGCGCCGTGAAACCCTTCGTATACTCGGCGGGAATCGAAAGCGGCCAGATTACGGCCGGGACTCTGCTGGACGACCGTCCCATTTTCGTTTCGTTGAATAAGATCGCTCGCAACCGGGAGAAAGACTACTGGCTGCCGGGCAATTATAGCGGCGTTTTCGAAGGCGAGATTCTCGTGCGGCGCGCCCTCGAACGATCGCAGAATATTCCGGCCATTCAGGTCGCGCGCCGGGTCGGAATCACGCGGCTGGGCCAGCAGTTTCGCAAATTCTTTTTCTATCGCGATTCCGAATTCAAGCGCCGCTTTCGGGAAGACGACACCGTCGCCATTGGCTCGCTGGAAATGAGTCCGCTGGAATTGGTGACGGCGTTTACGGCCTTCGGCAACGGGGGCGTCATCCGCCGGCCGCACCTGATCCGTAAGATCGTCAACGCCCGCGGCGAAGAACTGTGGAGCGCGGGCGCGTCGTACGACGAATTCGCCCTCGGCGTTCCAGTCGAACGCCGGGTTTTGCCCGGGGATGTGGCCGAAGTGATGGTCAGTCTGCTGGGCAGCTCGGCGAAATTCGGCGGCGTCGCGAAGGGCGGCTTTTCCTCGCCGCATTTGATCGGCAAGACCGGCACCAGCAACGAATACCGCGACGCTTGGTTCGTGGGTTCGACGCCCGATATTACCACCGTCGTCTGGATGGGTTTCGATCAGCCGGCCTACTCGATGCCCGGCGGCACCGGGGCGGGACTCGCCGGGCCGCTGTGGGGTCGCATTATGAAGGCCGCGCCGCCCATCAAGCAGCGCTATAGTTTTTCGCCGCGGGCGGTGAAATTCCAAATCTGTAAGACCACGGGGCGAAAGCCGACCGAGATGTGCCCGACGATAGTCAAAGAGATCTTCGTAAAAGCGCATCCGCCGGAAGACGCGACCGAGGCCGATCGCCTGCCCCCTGGTCGACAGACAGGGCCCGACGGTCGCGAATCGAACGACCCGGACGCTCTCAATCAGCTACAGGATGGTTCGAATGCCGGCGATCTGGAAGATGGATCTGATTTCAGCGTAAACAGCGATTCGGATTTTGATTGAGTCCCGTCCGCTGCTGCGTCTATTGGAAGCAGACGCAGCAGCGAACGGGACTCCGCCGCCGATTCTTTCCGGCGAAAACATTCATCATGCATCAGCGACTTAAAATATGCCGAACTGAAATGGCGCGTTCCTTCGCAGTCGCGCTGGTCGCGGCCCTGCTGCTGGCTAACGGCGTCGATTTGCAGGCGCGTGATCGTTCCCCGGGCCGGCCCTATTTCGAACAGGCCTACGAAGCGGAGCAAGAAACGCCCGCCGACGCGATCGCGCTGTATCGCCGTGCGATTTCCGCCGGGCTGAAGCCCGAGCTGGTGCGTGCCGCGCGCTGGCGTTTGTTTTATTTGTATCGCCAGGCCGGAGAGTATGGCGAGGCGCTGGATGTGGCCGCTCATCTCGGGTCGGACCGGAAGCTGAAGAACGTGCTTGGCGATATCTATAAAGAGATCGCGGTGATCTATAAGGTGCCGGAGTCATCGGCGCGGGAATATGCTCTGGGTCTGAAGCAGCTGGCCCGCAAACGCGAGAGCGCTTCGGTTGCGCACTTCGAAAAGGCTCTGCGGGCCAATCGTGACAATGAAGCCCTGCGCGCGGCGATTACGAATCAGCTGATGCGTCGCGGTCATAGCGGCACAGCGCTCGTACTGTTGAAAAAACTCGGCTACGATATTCACAAAGGCGAAAAAGAACGCAACGGCGGCGCGGAACTCGCGCGGGCTGATCTGCTCGTGAAACTCAAGCGCGATGCGGAAGCCGAAGAGGTGCTCTTTGCACTGGCCCGTTCGGCGGCCGGCCGCAAACTGAAAAGCGCGGAGCGTTCGCATCTACTGTACCTGCTGGCCCGGACGGCGCGCCGCGCGAAGGATCGCGAGGCGGTCGTGCGCTGGTTTCGCCTGGCCGCGGTCGAAGCCGCCGAAGCGGACGAAGAAGAACTGCAGAGTCGCATGCAGGGACTGGCCGCGTATGAACTCTATCGAGCGGGACGCCAACTCCAGGCGCGCGCTCTGTTATACGGCATTCCAGAGACCGAAGACGCGAACGTCAATTTGCTGAGTCTGGTGCTGCGCGTGGAAGTCGACGACGATGCCGCCGCGCGAAAAAAACTGCGCGCCATGAAAAACGAACTGCTCGCCGGTCGACAGAGCTATCTTACGCGGGCGGCGCTCCGGGTGGCGGAAGGCCGAAGGGACTCGCCGCGGACCAAACCCGAGCCCGCCGCTGAACCTAAAAAAACGAAGCCGAAGACCCGCGAATCGAAATCAAAAGACGGCGAAGCGTCTCGCCCGGATCCGGAAGAATTCTGGCAGCGCAGTTTTCGTAAGACCTTCGGCCGCCGCATTAAGATCGAAGTGCCCGAAAATTACGGCGCCTATCTCGTGCGCAATCCCGACCGTCTGCAATTTCACGGAGCTTCCAGAATCCAGGATCGTCTGACGCCCCGACTGGCCGCTCCGCTGGAAATTCCGGATGATCTGGAGAATGCCGGTGAGCTGTTCCAGCGCCTGCGCGGAGACTTCGTGCTGGCTTTCGCGCCCATCCGGAAAGCGGAAGACCTGGAGCACAAGGATTCCGAATCGAATTCAAAGCAGTCCGAAACGAAAAACAAAACTCCGGCGCCGGTAGATCTGGATCCCCTGAAAGAACTACGCCTGGCGCAGGTGACGGAAAGCCGCACCTTTGGCGATCAGGACTGGGTGATCCTGGGCATTCACAGCGACGGTGAGGGCGGTCTGTGGGTCGAATTGGAAGCGGAGGGCGATCGTTCCAGCATGCCTGGCTTCGCGCGGGGCCGCGTTGCGGGAATCGACATCGAGTTTCTCGGTCGCGGAGATTAAGGTCGCGGACATAAAAAAACCGGCGCATGCATACTGCGCCGGTTTTTGAATTCGAGGTTTGCCGGGCGGCAGGCCCGGAAGTTTCGAAAGTCTTGAATGTCGCCGGTAGAATCAGCCGCGCTTGAACAGGCCCGCGATTTTCGAAAGAATACCTTTCTTTTTCTGGGGCTGCGCTTCGCGCTGCTTGTTGTTGCGACGTCCGCGGTTTTCGCCGCCGCGTCCGTTGTTGTTGCCGCCTTCGCCGCGACCGCCCTGGCCACCCTGACCGCCACGACGTCTCCGCCGCCGGCGTCCCTGGCCTTCGCGACTTTCGCCGTCGCGGCCGCTATTGTTGCGATCGTTGCGATTGCCGCCCGAGGAACGCCCTGAGCCTTTTTCTGAGCCGGCTTCACTCGCGTTTTCCTGACCTTCACGGTCGCGGTTTTTGTTGCGATTCCGGTTGCGATTGCGATTCCGGCCGCCGCCGCTGCGATTTTCGCCGCTGTGATTGCTGCGGCCTTCGCGATATTCTTCTTCGGTCATTCCGGAAGCGGTGCTGCGCGTGCCACGCAGAACCGCCTGGCGATCCTGTTCACGAATGGACAGGCCTTCCGTGGAAATCTGTTCGTCGTCCGCCGGAGCCTTGTCCCGGTTGGAATCTTCGCGCGGCTGGCGGCTGCGGCCTTCGCCGGAATCGCGGCGAGCTCCGCCGCGGCCACCGCGTCGGCGGCGTCCGCCTTCGCGTCCTTCGTCCCGGCTTTCGTTGCGATCGCGACCGCGGCCTTCGGATTTTTGACGGCCTTCGTCTTTGCTTTCAGTGCCGTCGGAGAATCGTTTGTATTCTCCTTCAGGAAATTTAATCATCTTAACATCCACGTCTACCACGGGGATTTTCGTTCCCAGGTAACGATGTATCCGCGGCAGGTTTTCATAATCTTCTTCGGAGCAGTATGAGATACTGGTCCCGCTGCGTCCCGCCCGGGCCGTTCGCCCGATACGATGCACGTAGCTTTCGCTGTCCTGCGGCAGATCGTAATTATAAACGTGAGTGATGTCTTCGACATCCAGGCCCCGGCTGGCGACATCCGTCGCGACGAGCACCTGGTACTTACCAAGCTTAAAATTTTTCAGTAAACTAATTCGTTTCTTCTGATCCAGCAGGGACGAAATGCCCGCGGCAGCTATGCCGAATCGCCGCAGTACGCGTTCAATGTGCTGTACTTTGCTGCGGTAATTCGTAAATACTATCGCGCGAATGCTGTCATGTTCCAACAGTTGATTCACGAGATAGGGGTCTTTTTCCTGGCGACCCAGGTGTAACAGTTGTTGGTCGATCTTATCGACGGCGACCGATTCCGCTTCGACCCGGACTTCTACCGGGTCCTTCATGAAGTCGGACGCGAGTCGTAGAATATAGTACGACAGCGTCGCCGAAAAGAGCATGGTCTGCGCGTTCTCCGGCACCTTGTTCATGATATAGCGAACGTCCCGGATGAAGCCCATGTCGAACATGCGGTCGGCTTCGTCGAGCACCTGAAAACGGATCTGCGAAAGATCGATTTTGTTTTGTTTTACATAGTCGATCAGGCGACCGGGGGTCGCGACGATCAACTCCGGATTCTTCGCGAGGGCTTCTTCCTGACGGCGATACTCTTCGCCGCCGTAGATCGCGACCACGCCGATTTTATTTTCGCCGCAAAGTTTGTTCGCTTCGTCGGCGATCTGCAGGCAGAGCTCCCGGGTGGGAGTTACGATCAGAGCCGCCGGTCCGGGCAGCTCTTCGCTGAGAATCTTGTGTAGAATCGGCAGCAGAAACGCGATGGTTTTACCGGTGCCGGTTTGAGATACGCCTGCGATGTCCCGGCCCTCAAGGCCGGGGCCGATGCAGTCCGCCTGGATTTGGGTCATTTCCGTAAACCCGGCGCTGGCGATGGCTTCCTGTAGATCGGGGTGTAAGTCGACTTCTGTAAATTTCACCTTCAGGCAGGGCGCCGCCGCCTCCGCAGGCTGTCAATTCTATAATAGTAGAGAATCTGAAAAGGCCGTGACAACCGATCTATACAAGCGCATGCTGCGCCTCAGCGCTTATACTCAGCACATCAATTCAAGCAGCCTTCCTTCAAAGGAAAGGGGCGCCTCCCACATGGGAGCGCTCTTTGAGTCGAGGAGGGCTGCCACCAGGATAGAGGACAGACTATGACGACGCTTGCAGAAAGAATGGGAGGCTACGCCGCCTACCACCGGGATCCGAGAAATAAATTCACTCACCTCTTTGGAGTGCCGCTGGCCTTCTATTCGCCCCTGATCGCCCTGGGCTGGCTGCGCCTGCCGCTGTCCGGTGGTTTCGAAATCAGCCTGGCGATGGTCGTCCTCGCTCTGGTCATGATCTGGTACATCAAGCTCGACTGGATCTTTGGTACGGTCATGACGCTGATTTCAGTGCCGGTTATGATCCTGTGCGACATGGCTTCGCAGCTGCCGTTTCTTACGTCGCTCGCCGTATTTATCGGCGTCACGATTCTGGCCTGGACGATTCAGCTGATCGGCCACGCCTACGAAGGACGCAAGCCGGCGCTGGCCGACAACCTGGTCCAGTCGCTCATGGGGCCGATTTTTGTGCTCGCGGAAGTCGTCTTCGCGATGGGCCTGCGCAAAGATCTGCACATGCAGGTCGAGAAGCTGGCCGTCACTCATGTTTTCGCCGATTCAGAGCCCGCCAGCGCCTGAGCGGCCTGGTCTTCTATCTGCTCAATGCGAAGCGAAAGGTCAGCACGAGATTCCTTACACATCTGGGACGGGTTTCTGCTTTTCGCTTCGCATGAGATTGTAAACACCTATCACTCGCACTACGCCGCGTCGATCGTCGTCGCGGTCGGTTCGGGCGAGTCCGCCGCCTCCTCTGACGCAGGGAAGAATCAAAGGGCGGCTGAGCCTTCGCTGCTTTCATCACATCCGATTCGAATTGAAGACGAAGCCGGCCGGCGTTCGACCTACGATGCGGTATTGATCCCGCCGAATTATCCGCATCGCTTGTCCGCGCCCGGCCGCGACGTGCTCGTGCTGCAAATCGATCCGGATCTCGACGAATTTCAGAGCCTCGCCGGACTGACCGCGATCGACGCTTCTCCTCTCGCTCTGGACGCCGTGAGCGCGGCGATGAATTCGGGCGATGGTTCTTCCGCCGCGAAGGGTCGTAGGCCCGCCGCTTTGCGTGATCGCGTCGTGCAGCTGTTTTTCGAAGACGTCGCGTGCGACGAGGCGATGGAGCTTTGCCGCGATCTGCTCCGCATCGCCAGCGCGAAGAGTTTGAGCGAGAGCGAAAGTGAATCAGGACGCCAGCGTGACGAACGCGTCGATACGGTGCTTCAGCATCTGCGCAATCTGGAAGAGCTGCCGGTCGACATCAATACCGAAGAGATGGCGCGATTGGTCGGTCTATCTGAAGAACGCTTTCGCGCGATCTTTAAGGCCCACATGGGACTGCGCTTTCGTCGCTATCTGCTGTGGCTGCGCCTGCGTCGCGCCGCAGTGCTGCTGGGCGACGGCGTGACTTTAACCGAAGCGGCCCACGCCTCGGGCTTTTATGATTCCGCGCACTTCAGTAGAACCTTTCGCGAAATGTTCGGTCACGCGCCTTCGGACATTCTCGGCCGGGCGAAGGGCCTGCGCATTCACGCGTGTTAGATCGACTGGCTTTCGCGTCGGTCTCGTATTTGCTTCGCGCGGATGCCGGCCCCGCATATGCGGCCTCACTCAGCGTTGCTTATTATACTCCGCGATAATTGATCGTCCCTGGCGATAGAGTTCTTCGTAGACTGCGCGTTTGAATTCCACGATGCCTGCGACCAGCTCCGGGAATTCGGTCCAGATGAGGCGGCTGAATTCCTGGCTGTGATGATCGAGGGAGAGCCGGTCTGGATCGCCGTCCCAGAAAAAGAAGAACCACTTCTGTTCCTGGCCCTGGTACTTCTGAAGCCTCTTCGAGACTCCGGGCGGAAAGTCGTAGCGCAGCCATTCGGCCAGCTCCGCGACGGGATCGCCCGGCGGTCGAAGTCCGGTTTCTTCATATAGTTCCCGCAGCGCGCCGGTCAGGGGCTCTTCGCCTTTGTCGAGACCGCCCTGGGGCAACTGCAGCGATCCGGCGGGGTTGAGTCGTTCACCCGCCAGGACCTGGCCGCGGGAATTGAATACAACGACGCCGACGTTTTTTCGATAGGGTTTCATAACTGAGATCTACTCTTAATACAGTGGATAAGATGTGAACGTGCCCCAACGGATTCCAGAATCAGGGTCGCACAAGTCTCGATTTTGAGCGGTCGCACGTCACGAAGTTTGTTATAATAACAGATTGCCGGCGATTTCGCGGCGCAAACGACCTCTGGAACCCTGTTTTTGAAAAGAACTTGACTGCACGGGCTCCCGTCAAATTAGACCCATACTGAGGAAGTGCGCGTTCCGATTCCCACCGGCGGAATCTCCGGCACGCCGCCGACACCCGAACAAGTATTATGCCTGATATCAGCCAACCACTCATCGTCCAAAACGACAAGACCATGCTCCTCGAAGTTGAGAATGAAAACTTCGAAGACTGTCGCGCTCTGGTCACCCGATTCGCCGAACTCGAAAAGAGTCCGGAGTATCTGCACACCTATCGGATTACGCCGCTGTCTCTCTGGAATGCGGCCTCCAGCAAAATGAGCGCCGACGATATTGTCGCCGCGCTGGAGCGGTTCTCGAAATACCCCGTTCCGAAGAACGTGATCCACGAAGTGCAGGAACAGATTTCGCGCTACGGTAAAGTCAAGCTCGTCAAAGACGACGAAGGCACGCTGTACATTACGTCTCAGGAGCGCGTCTTCTTAAACGAGATCGCGAACCATCGCACGGTGCAGCCTTATATAGAAGAACGCCAGGGCGAGCGCATCGTCGTGAAGGGCAGCTATCGCGGCCACATCAAGCAGGCCCTGATTCGCATCGGTTATCCGGTTGAAGATCTCGCGGGTTACGACGACGGCGCGGAGTTCGCTTTCAACTTCCGTCATAAATCATTGAGCGGCAAAACCTTCGGCATGCGCGACTATCAGCGTCGTTCAGTCGAGGTCTTTCACGCGAACGGCGAGCGGGAAGGCGGTTCAGGCGTGATTGTGCTTCCGTGCGGCGCCGGCAAGACGATCGTCGGCATCGGCGTGATGCAGATCGTCGGAGCGCAGACGCTGATTCTCGTTACGAATACGCTGTCCATTCGCCAGTGGAAAAACGAGATCCTCGATAAATCCGAAATCACGGAAGAGGATATCGGCGAATACAGCGGCGAGAAAAAAGAAATCAAGCCGATAACTATCGCCACTTATAACATCATTACCCACCGCAAAAAGAAGGGCGGGGACTTCACGCACTTTAATATCTTCAGCGCCAACAACTGGGGTCTGATCGTATACGATGAGGTGCATCTCTTACCCGCGCCCGTGTTTCGTATGACTTCGGAATTGCAGGCCAAGCGTCGTCTGGGTTTGACCGCGACGCTCGTGCGCGAAGACGGTCTGGAAGAAGACGTCTTCTCGCTGATCGGTCCGAAGAAGTACGACGTGCCCTGGAAAGAGCTGGAGAAGCAGTCCTGGATCGCGAACGCGCGCTGTATTGAAATTCGAGTCAATCTCGACGAAGAACGTCGCATGCAGTACAGTCTCGCGGACGATCGCGAAAAATATCGCCTGGCTTCGGAAAACCCGGAGAAGATGAAGTGCATCGAAACGATCATCGATGAGCACGGTCGTCACAACGTTCTGATCATCGGACAGTATATCGATCAGCTGGAAAAGATCGCCGCTTATTTCGGCTTTCCGCTGATTACCGGCAAGACGCCGCTGCTGGAACGCGAGCGCTTATATGAAGGCTTCCGCACGGGCGCCGTGCCGTGTTTGATCGTTTCGCGGGTGGCGAACTTCTCGATCGACCTGCCGGACGCCTCGGTCGCCATTCAGGTTTCCGGAACATTCGGTTCGCGGCAAGAAGAAGCCCAGCGCCTCGGCCGCGTTCTGCGACCGAAAGAAGGCGATAACGTCGCTTTCTTTTATAGTCTGGTAAGCCGCGATTCGACCGAAGAACGCTTCGGTCAAAATCGCCAGCTGTTCCTGACGGAGCAGGGCTACGAGTACCAGATCTATACTTACGATCAGTTCCAGGAGATGAAAGGCGAAATCAAAGAAATCATCTTGCAGGGTTGATCCAGTCGTGGCGCCCGGCAAATTTCGTTGTATGAATATTTTCGGCGCGGTCGCCCTTGCGATCTGCATGCCGCTGGCCTTTGCCGGCTGCGGTCCGGCCGGGGCCGAATCGGGAACGCCTCAGTCGGGCGGCCAATCCATCGAACCCCGGGCGGATCGCTTGCCGGCGAAGCTCGGCGCGGCCCTGCCCGGTTTCAATGATATTCGTCGCGATACGGCCGGCACGCCGGTTACCCGTCTACCTGAAGATCTCGCCGAAGCGGCCTTCGTCGCCTTTGACGGCCGCTATCTGCGCTTTTACGACGACGGCGAAGACGACGGTCATGAAAGTTATGATCCGACGCCAGAGGGCGACGAAGTCTTCTGGCGCGGTCGCTTTCGCCCGATCTTCGCGAAGCTGCTGAAGCTGCCGGGCCGCCCGGGCCTGACCCCGGTGGTTTCGCTGCGTTTCGCAGGCGTGGTCGCCACCGACGATGAGGGCGATAGCTATCGTTCGATCTTTCCAGGCCTGCCGCCGCGCAGCACCGAAGCCTCCGCGGCGCGTATTCCCGTCTTTCGGGACGTGATGGATCTCTGGCAGAATCCGCGGCGAACAAACGAAATCGTCGCGTTAAACAAACACGAGATTTTGTTCAGCTCGGACGGCGGCGATAGTTTTCAGAAATTTCGCCTGCCTGGCAACGATCTCAGTAAAGCCACGCTGAACGTATTGACCGGACGCGTCGGCGAAGCCGGCGACATTCGCGAAATTTTTGTCGGTACCTATTTGCGGGGGATCGCCCGCTGCGTTCCGACCCTGGGCTGGCGCAGGCTCAATTGCCGCCAGCTTTCGAGCGCCGGCCTGCCTTTCTTGATTCACGAAAAAGGATCGTACTTTCGCGAAGAAATCAGCGGCATCGCTTTCGCCCGCGAAGAAGGTCTCTTGATTACGACTTCGCGTTTCCAGGCGGCCATCAATCTGTACGATACAAGCGCGGGACGGACAAAACATCTCAGCTTTCCCCTGCCCGGCTTCACCGGCGGCGATCACGCCGAGAGTTTGTTTTACGATGCGCCTTCGAAGACGGCCTTGATCGGCACGAACCGCGGTATCTACGCCTTTCATATCGAGCGGCGCAAATTTCGTCATATTCCCCTGCGGGCGATCTTCGGCGGCGAAGCGGCGCCCGATCGAGAGAGCAGGCTGGACTCTTTCGCAGGACTGTGGTTCGGCGAAGGTCGTTTGAATATTTCGAATTTTCTCGGTCCGGATTCCAGCGGTCGTGCGGCGGCGGGTCACGAGCAGTTCGGTCGCACGCCTTCGAATATGCGCGCCATGTACATTTCGCCGACTTCCGCGCGCCGCAAGATGCGTACGGTTCTTGATCTGCTCGACAACTATAATCATAACGCGGCCGTAATCGACGTAAAAGACGATTTCGGCCGGCTGATCTACGGTAGTAAGCTGCCGGAAGCGAAGGCCATGAACAACCATCGCCAGCGCGCGGATATTCGCGGGCTGGTGAAAAAACTGAAGGCCCGCGGCGTCTATACGATCGCGCGGCAGGTCGTCTTCAAAGACAAAGTTCTCTTTAAGTATCAGCAAAGCAAGTACGCGATTCGCACGCGCGGCGGCGGTCCCTGGATCGGCAGCGGCGAAGAACGCTGGGTCGATACCTATTCCGACTGGGTGCATGACTATAACGTTCGCATCAGCGAAGAGCTGGTGGAACTCGGTTTCGACGAAATTCAATTCGATTATATTCGTTTCCCTTCCGACGGGCCGATCGGCCGCTGCGTCTGGAAGTATCGCAAAGGCGACGCGTACAAATCCGAGGCGCTCGAAAACTTCCTGATGAAAGCGCGTCGCAGGCTGACGAAGCCGATCAGCGTGGACATCTACGGTTATCACGGCATCTATCGAGCGGGCACGGTGATCGGTCAGGATATGATCGACGTGGGCGAATTCGTCGACGTCGTTTCACCCATGCACTATTCTTCGCACTTTGGGAATCGCTATCTGGATCACTATCCGAAAAACGTGCGGGCTTACGAATTACTCAAGCTGGGCACCGAACGTCCCATGCGTATGGGCCAGGGCCGCTTTCAAGTGCGGCCCTGGATCCAGGCTTTCAAAATGAAAATTTCAATTTGGGGCTGGGGCGAAAACTATATGCGCAATCAAATTCTCGGTTCCGTCGACGGCGGAGCGAGCGGTTTCCTGTGGTGGGGTCCGATCAAAGAATTTTATCTGCCCGGCCGCGTACAAAATCAGCTTGTAAAGCCGAACCCTTAGCATCTAAAGTGGTAATATAAATAGATATTCAGTTAACTATATGAACTGAATCGCCCCTCTCGCTTTCCACTACGCCTGCAATTCAATGCAGGAGGCGAGGGATGTTTCCACGTTTACTACCCGGGCTTCGGAAGAATGTTACAAAACCGATTGGTTTTATTCTGTTATGGGCGGTCCCCGTTGCGGGTTTCGCTTTAATCTTTGCGGTCCTGGCCGGCGATATTCAATCGCCCGGCGCCGACTCACGCATACGTGCTTTTCTGGTTTCGACAGAGCTGCTGCTATTGATCGTCGCGTTTTTCGCGTTCTGCTTTTGTATGGAACGCGTCGCGCCCTATCGCGCGCGGTGGAATCGGGCGGGTCTGGCGGAAGTCCATGACGTGGCGCTGTACTTTCTGGCGATTGTGCCGGCCGAGACGATCGGGCGCATGCTGGTTTTCATAGTCGTTCCCTGGGTCTTGCTTCTAATTCCGGAATCGCTTCAAGCCGCGCTCTGGCCGCGCGATTGGCCGCTGTGGATCCAGGTCGGACTCGGACTGCTGATTTTCGATTTCGTTTATTATTGGTATCATCGCCTGAGTCATACCCGGGACTGGCTGTGGGCCTGGCATCGCCTGCATCATACGCCGGAGTATCTGGTCGCGTCGAAGGGCCTGCGACACACCCTGCCGGAATGGGGGGCGGACATTGTTTTGCATTCGACCGCCTTCGCGCTGGCGGGTATGCCGCCGATCGTGATCTTCTGGCTGTACGCGATTACGATGCCGATCGGAATTTTATCGCATGCGAATATCGCGGTGCCGAATGCGGCGGGTCTGGCGGCGATATTTAATTTGCCGGGGACGCATCGCATACATCACGATCGCGAGCTGCGTGGCGGTCTAAAAAATTTCAGCGCGTTTACGATGATCTGGGATCACGTGTTTCGCACGTACGAATCGCCGGCGCGCTACCGGCCGCGAAAGCTGGGAGTCGATGGCTATAGCGTGCCTGAAAATTTATGGCGACTGTGGTTTTCGTTTCTGAATATCAGCGACGCGCGCCGAAAGCGAAGAACCGCGGCATGGCTGAAGATCAAACGGAAGCGCGTTCGGCTGAAGCGCCTTCGAGCTCTTCGTTGAATCCGAAGAGCCGGGGGTCTTTCAGTCGGTCGACGTAAAGCACGCCGTCCAGATGATCGCACTCATGCTGATAGACGACCGCGTCGTAGCCTTCGATGACTTCGTCGTGAAAGTCTTCGTTTTCGTCGAACCACTTCATGCGAATTTTGCGGGGGCGTTCGACGTAGCCGCGCATGCCCGGTACGGACAGGCAGCCTTCCCAGGAGCCTTCGGTAGGGTCTTCTAAGGTTTCGATTTCAGGATTGATGACGATGCTGCGCTGCATGCCCGGAGCGTCTGGATATCTTTCGCTGCGATCGAAGCCGACGACGACGAGCTGTTTGAGCACGCCGATTTGCGGAGCGGCCAGGCCAAGACCGTCGGCGTCGTCCATCGTATCGAACATATCGCGAATCAGCTTCTTGATTTCTTTCGATCTGATTTCGGTTTGCGGGATCGGCGCGGATTTTTTTCGCAGCAGGGGATCCCCGGCGCGCAAGATTTTACGGACGGCCATACGGATATTTAATTGGAATCGCCATCGCCGACTATCAATTTTTTTACGCGGTTCAGCCAGCCGCCGATCGCGTGCAGCGGACCGCGTTTGTTGTGGGCGGCGAGAAAGTGTTCGATCGCCGAGTTGACCAGGTCAGGCTCTTCGCGATGGGGATTGTGACCGAGGTGGCCGTAGCGCAGCAGTCGGCTGCCGGGCAGACTCTCGCTGAGCTTTTCCGCCAGGCGCGCGCCCCCGAGGGGATCCATGTCGCCCGCGATTAAAAAGACCGGCAAACGAATTTCGGCCAGATACGGTTCCTGCTCCTCCAGCCCCTGGCGTAGATACAGAGCGGCGTTCGCTCCGCGCAGGCAGCGCAGACGAGTGCGCATGCGTTTCCAGGCGCCGACCTGCGTTTCGGCTACGGGATCGACCAGTAATAAGTAGAGCGGCAACAAAAAGGGCAGGCGAGCGCAGAGGCGTGCGAGCCAGCGGTAGCGATCCAGGTGAAAGGCCGGAGCGATCAATACCATGCAGGTCAGACGATCGGGGATCAGCGCGGCCAGCCTCAGGGCCAACAGCGTTCCGGCCCCGTGAGCGATGATGCGCGCCGGTCGCTGAAAACTTTCGATCAGACTTTGCAGAGCGACCAGATTGTAATCGAGAACGGGCTGCTTTTCCGGAAGGAATTCGGCCGGATCTTCGCCGTGGCCGGCCAGGCGGAAATAGTGGCAGTCATAGTCGCGGCCGAAGCGTGCGCCCTGGGCGGACCACTGGGCGGTCGGATCGGTAAACCAATCGTGGATGAAGACCAGCGGAGCTTCCGAGGTGGAGTGAGCCATAGGGATGGACAGGCGCCGACCGGTCCGAGCGGAATCGCCGACAGGCCAGAATCGTTCCCGGAAGATCGGTCTGTGGAGCCGAGGGGAATCGAACCCCTGACCTCTTGAATGCCATTCAAGCGCTCTCCCAACTGAGCTACGGCCCCGAAAACCAGCAGGGGTAGACTTTTCAGAGGAGTCTGGATGTCAAACAGATTCAACGGCGCCGAAACCTTCGCGAGAATCCTGCTGTCGTCCGTCGCTGCGGGAAGTCGTGGGAGAAAATTCACCGCAAAACTGCTTGAAGCAGACGCCTTCAGGCGATTATGAAGTACCTGTTTTGGGTATTCCTGTATTAGCAGCGATTATTGGCCTGGTTTTCTTCGTCGCGCTCGGTGCGTATTATGTCTATCTGAGCCTGGCCGGTCCTCGTCGCGTTGAAGAAATCGATCGTTTGATTCGGCAGAACCGGATTCGAGAAGCCGTCTTCCAGCTGGAAAAGCTGCTCGAAAAAGACGATCGCTCGATGCGCGGCCACTTCATGATGGCGCGCTGTCATCAAAAGCTGAACGCGCCGGCCAAAGCGATCCTCTCGCTGCGCCAGTGTACGAAGATCGCGCGTTATACTCCGGAAGTCAGCGAAGCCGCCGTTCGCAAATTGCTGGCGGCGTGTTTTGAAAGCGCTGGAAATCACACCGAAGCGAAAAACGAATATCTATTATTGACTCAGCTTGAGCCGGATGTCTACGAGCATTTCTATCACGTAGGCGAACTCTTCTTTCGCGCGGGCGTTCATGCGAAGGCCATGCAGTTCTTGAAGAAGGCGGTCGCCTTAAACGCCAAACACGCCGACTCCCTGGCGCTGCTGGGCCAATGCGAATACCAGCAGAATAATTATCAGGAAGCGAAGAACGCTCTGGGCCAGGCCGTGCAGATCAAGCCGGACCATACCGTAGCGCATTATTTTCTGGGATTGTCGCTGCGCTATCTCGGCGACGCGGAGTGGGCCGTTAAAGAATTCGAAAAGTCCGAGCGAGACGAAGGCCTGCGTGAAAAATCGCTGCTGGCGAAGGGCATGGCCCTGATCGACATGGAAGCCTATCCCCGGGCGATTATCGAATTGGAGCGCGGTCTGAAGCTCGCGAAGGCCGGCTCCGAAATCATGATCAACATGAACTATCTGCTGGCGCTCGCGGCCGAACGCAGTCGGGATCTGGCGACGGCGATCCGCCACTGGGAGATCGTCGATAAGCTGCGCCCGAATTACAGAGACGTGCGCGAAAAGCTCAAGCAGTACCAGGAATTTCGTACCGACGATTCAATCAAAGATTTCCTGATCGCCAACGCCGAGCAGTTCGAAGAGACCAGCCGGAAGATGTTAGAAGGCCTGGGCTTTTCGATCAGCTCGATTAAACGCAACAGCGACTTGACCATCGAAGCCCTCGTTTCGGATTCCGACGGCACGGCCAATCAGCGCAACGTGCGTAAATTCTATACTCTGATTTTTATTCAGCGCGATATGTCGCCCATATCGGAACGGCAGGTTCGCGACTTTCACGAGCAGATGCGCGAGAAAAACGCATCCCGCGGAATCGTTATGACGACCGGCGACATTATGCCGCAGGCCGCCAACTTCGCCTCCACGCGCCCGATCGATATTTATGACGCCGGAAAAACCGCGGAGGCACTCAAAGGCGCCGCCGGTTAGCGCGCGACCCATTAGCGTAGTAGCAATGGCCAATCCCGATTCACAAAGCGAATCATCCACCGAGCCGCTCTTTCGTGCAATCGATGGACGCTTGATTCTGCGGCGCAATTCCGAGATTAATTATATTCTCGAAATGGCTCTCGACGAAATCAAGAGCATGGTCAAGGCCCGTCGGGCCGAGTTTTTCTTTTTCAATGAAGCCGGGGAACTGACCGCTTTTCGACCGCCCGAAGCCGGCGCCGAATCCCAGCAGGCCGGCATGCGCCGCCTCAGCGAATACTGCATTCGCGAGCGCACGTCCTACAATTATCGCAAACCGCGATTGAATCCCGACGCGTCGCCGGAAATTCTCCGCAGCGCCGCGCGAGTCGGAGGCCCGGTGGCCGGTCTCGAATTGGAGGAGCCGGCCCTCTGCGTGTATCTTGGTCTACAGGAAGGCGAGCTCGGCGCAGTCTGTTTGTCCGATCCGATTTTCTTCGATCATTTTTTCGAAGCCGACTTGAATCTGGTCAAAAATTTCGCCGCGACTTTTTCGATTCTGTTGCGCAACGGCTGGGCTGACAGCCAGTCTTCTGAAATCTATTTGAATTTTCGCAGCAGTTTGCTGCTGCTTTTAGATAACGCGCACTTAAACCAGAAGATAAAGTATTCGGATTATCGTCTGAATACGGTCCTCGAAGTATCCAACCTGATCAACTCTTCGCGCGAATTGAACGAGATGATCCAGGCGGTGCTGTACAGCTCCCGTCGCGTACTGCGCGCTCAGAGCGCCAGTTTGTTTTTAGTCGATGAAGAAACCGGCGAACTCTATTTCGATATCGTAACCGGCAAAGAAGGCGATGCTCTCAAAGGCTTTCGCATCCCGCCGGGGCAGGGCATCGTCGGACTGTGCGCCCGCGAAAAGCGTTCGATCGTCGTGAACGACGCGCCGAACGATCCGCGCATCTATCGCGTCGTCGACGAATACTCCCAGAACATTACGCGCAACCTGATGGCCGCGCCGCTGATGGTTAACGATCGCTGCATCGGCGTATTAGAAGTTATTAATACGATTGATCGTTCTTATTTTAACGAGAGCGACATGGAGCTCTTCGAGAGCCTCTCGGATTCGGTCGCTATCGCCGTGCAGCGCCGCATGCTGCTCGACGACGTCGAAAAGAAAAACCAGGAGCTCGAACGCAAGCTGCGTGAGTCTTCGACTTTGCATGCCGTGACCCGGGTGCTGGTGGAAGTCGGTTCCGCTGACGAATTATTTTTGCGCGTGCTCGAAACGATTCACTCGAATATGCACATCAAGCGGCTGTCGGTCTTGCTCTATCGCGACGACCTGGACGAATTGGAAGTCAAAGCGACCGTCGGCTTCGATCCGCGGTCGCCGGCGGCCCTGAACGGCGGCGAAACGACGGCGGTCGCTGCGAATGCTGAAGGCCTGGGCGGGGACGACGGCGACGCAGCGCCCATCGCTGCGAATGTGAATGTGAATGCGAACCCGGATACCCGGGGCGACGCCGAATCCGACGGACGCTCGCTCGGCCGCTACGTTTTCGATTCGAACCAGTCGCTGTTCGTCAAAGACTTCGCCGAAGAGCCGCCCATCATGCAGCGCTTCACGCGACCGGATCGCTATCGCACGCCGGGCTGTATTTTAATTCCCCTGGCCGGTTCGCGCAGCAAGCGACCCTACGGGGTGCTGTGCGCGTCGGATCCAGGCACCGGCGAATTCTTAGAAGAAGACTTTCCGCTGCTTTCGACCATCGCTTCGCAGGTTACGCGGGGCTATGAAAACTGGATCCTGAACCAGGAGAGTATGGCCAAGAAGGCCATCGAAAAAGAAGTCGAGATCACTTCGCGCATCCAGCAGAATATTTTACCCTCGGATATTCCGGACCACATGCACATGGAGCTGGGCGCCTCGTCGGTGATGGCCCAGACCACCGGCGGCGATTTTTATGACTATCATGTGCACTCGCCGAACGGCCAGGTTACGCTGCTCGTGGCCGACGTTTCCGGCAAGTCCCTGCCGGCCGCCCTGTTCATGGCCATCTCCAGCTCGATTCTGCGAACGATCATTCGCTCGGAATCAGACCCCGTTCAGATTCTAACGAAAGCCAACGATTTAATTTATGAAGAATCCCAGTCCGGAATGTTCGTTACGGTTTTTCTCGCGCGCTACGATCCCCACACCGGGATTCTGAGCTACGCCTCCGCGGGTCACAACGAAATGCTCCTGATGCACTCCGACGGCGAATACGAAATGCTCTCGGGCAAAGGCCATCCCCTGGGCGTGCTGCCGTCCCATCGCCAGCGATATCACGGCGGGCAGCGCAAGATTCGCGGCGACGATCTGCTGGTTCTGTATACGGACGGCGTCTCGGAAGCCATGAACGCGATGAACGACGAGTACGGTCTGGAGAAATTTATCCGGCTGCTGCGGGCGAATCGCGATCGCAAGCCGGCCGAGATGATCGATATTGTGTATCGCAGCGTGCTGGATTTCAGCGGCACGGCGCTCCAGTCGGACGACTTCACCATGCTGGTTTCGCGCTTTCAAGGAGCGCTTGAGGGCGTGCGCGAGTACCATCTCAAGCTGCCGGCCCACAAGGACAGCATCCCGGCTCTGCGCGATCGTCTGATGCAGATCTGTATCAGACACGGCCTATTCGGCGACGAGCTCGACGATATTCTGCTGGTTTCCGACGAGGCGGCCACGAATATCCTCGTCCACGCCTACGCCGATACCACGCTGCCGAATCCAGACTTCGAATGTGATTTACAAATAGAATCCCATAATTATGTTCGCATCAACTTCCGGGATCAGGGCCGGGCCTTCCGTATGGATGACGTGAAAGAGCCCGATGTGCGGCAGAATCTGGCCGGCAAACGCAAAGGCGGTTTCGGAGTATATTTAATCAAGTCTTTGATGAATCGCGTGGAGTATCGCCGGGAGAACGGTGTGAACTACTTATTCGCGGAAAAAGACCTACAGAAGAGCTGAGCATTCACAGGAGCCGAAATGAGCCTCATCAGCAGAGAAACCGATCGTTATATTGTTGTAAATCTATCCGGCCGGATGGACGTCCATCTGGCCTCCGATACGGAAAATAAATTAAACGAACTGATCCAAAAGCACGCCGACAAGAACGTCGTGCTGAATCTGGAAGACGTGGAATATATGTCCTCGTCCGGCCTGCGGGTGTTCGTATCTTTAATGCGCAATCTAAAAGAGACGAACCGCCAGCTAAAGCTATCCAATCTGTCCGTCGCCGTGCGCAAAGTCTTCGAAGTCGTGGAACTGATGGATATGTTCGATATCTTCGAATCCGAAGAAGAAGCCATCGCTTCTTAAGCGATCCGACCGCCCCTCATGAAACCATCGTTTCGCCGCCGGGTAGTCAGCCGGATCGGCCGGATGTTCGGCCTGCATCCGGACGTAAGCGGCCTGATCTCGGGCGCGCTCAAGCTCGCGAATCCCAAATCTGCCGCGCTGCCCTTAGAAAACGTGCCGCTCGTTTCCCGGGTCATCGCTTCGGGTCTGTGGAACTACAGCTTCTTTCAATTTTATCCGGAGTTCGCGCGGCCGTACTGGGCGGATCGCCAGTACGACGTCACGGATCCGGCGTACCTGCCGCGGGCCGGTTCGCCGCTTTCGGTCAATCTCACGCACCGCACCTGGATGGGCGTGCGCGGTCCGAGCGGCACGACCTTCGGCCTGGTCGATCCCGCCGGCAGCCTGAGTCCGGTCGTCGGCTACTATTCGATCGAGCTGGGCCTGCTGGAGCGCACGCCGAAGGGCGATCGCATAACTCTCGCCACGCGCCGCGAGCTGAAGATCAAGCAGACCAACGTTCGCGGCGTTCCCGTGCCGCGCACGGAGTATCGCCTGGGGGATCGCTTTCGCGCGAAGTGGACCGTCGCGGGCAGTTCGGAAAATCCTGAAATCATTTTATCTTCGTTGCGCTACGAATATTCGGGTGAGCATCCCGCCTGGATCGTGCTCGGCGTGCGACCCTTCAATCAAGAAGGCCCGGCTTTGATCGGCGACATGGAGTACATGCCGGCCGGCGAATATCCCGGCGGGGTTTTGCAGTTAAACGGTCTGCGCGAAATCAATTTGATTACGGCGCCGGATCGCGTACTGCTTTCGAATCTGGAAGGCGGCGACGCCTATTTCAAAGGCCAGCGCGGAAATCGTGTGGAATGTCCCGCGGGGATATGCACGGCGGCGCTGCACTTCGCGCTTACATCCGGCGGCGACGTCGCGAATACAAAAGGCGAAATCGCCTCGAAGATAAAAGGCGAAATCGCCTTTTTGGCCCGCAGCTATGAGCGCGAGGTGTTGAGCGGGGCCGACGAAGATTTGATTCGCGCGCTCTTGACCGGCAGCGGCCAGATGCAGGCGCCGCGCGGCGAAAAGATTCGGAAGAATCTAAAAAAACTTTCGAAAATCGGGATTCCGGGCAAGGTCAAGACAACCAAACGCATTAAAAATCTGCACACCGAAGCGATCTTCGATCCGCAGCGCCAGGTGATTCTGAAAACCGGCACCGCTTCCGCCGGCATTACGCGTTCGATTCGCAAATGGGATTCTCTGATGGAGCGCGGCGTGCGTTTCAAGTGCGCGCGGAATTCCTGGAATCAGGCCGCGCGTATTTTTCAGGGTCATTTGATTTCCCTGCAAACCGGCACGACGATTACCCCCGGCGTCTATACCTATCGTCTGTTCTGGTTTCGCGACGCGGCGTACATGGTTTCGGCTTTGATCGCCTGGAATTATATCGAAGAGGCGGAGCGCGTCATTCAAACGTACGAACATCGCGTAGATCGCAAAGGTTTCTTTCGTTCGCAGGAAGGCGAGTGGGATTCCAACGGTCAGGCTCTGTGGACGCTGGAGTACTATGCGCGACAAACCGGCAATCGCAAGTTCTTAGAAGATATATTTCCAGCGATGCAGCGCGGAGCCAATTGGATTCATAACAAGCGTCGCGAAGGCTATCAGGGCAAGCTATTGCCGGCCGGCTTCAGCGCCGAACATCTGGGCCCCGCGGACTATTATTATTGGGACAATCTCTGGAGCCTCGGCGGACTCGAAAAGACCGTCGCAGCCGCGCGCGTGCTGGGAGATACGAAAGCCTCCTCCAGACTGGCCGAAGATCTGGAATACTATCGCAAAGATTTTCTCGACTGCTCCGCTCCTGACCGCGAGCGGCTGGGGTTTTTGCCAGCGGCGCCGGGTCGCGAATTGGACGGCGGCGCGATCGGCGGGCTGCCGCTTTTGTATCCGCTCGAATTGAATCTATTGCCCCGGGAAGAAGTGCGCGCGACGATCTTCGCCGTGTATGAAAAGTTTTTTCCGGAAGGTCTGTTTCTACAGCCGGTGATTCATTCCGGCTACAACGTATACTTAAGCATTCAGGTCGCTCAGTGCATGCTGCGCCTGGGCGAAGTCAGCAAGGCCCGCAAGATTCTGAAAGACGTGTTGAAGCGTCGCACGGATCTCTGGACCTATCCCGAAGCGATCCATCCACACACCGGCGGCGGGGTGATGGGCGACGGCTATCATGGCTGGGCCTTCGCCGAGATTTTGCTGCTGCTGCGGGAATTCGTGCTGCGACGGGCGGACTCGGCGACTCTGCAAATCTTTCCCGGGATGCGCGCCCGCGAGCTCTTCGACGCGGATCTCGAATTCGGTCCCTTTCCCTTCGAAGGCGCAAAGATTACGATCCGCGGCCGCTTGAGCGCGAAGCGCGGCGAATTAAAAATCGAAGCGCCCGGTTTCGCGGCGACCGAGATTTCGCATATCGACGTGCATTTACCGGATGCGATTTCGGAGAAGCTGTTGCAAAACGCGAAGGTAAACATCAAGGGCGCGCGTCTGATCGCCGCGAAAGAGAATGTCCTGCGTCTGGAAGCGACGGCCGCCGAAGTCGTTGAGATTCGATACGGCTGATCGTGCCCGCGGTCGAACCGGCGCTCGCCGCTAAATTCGCCCGCTTTCGCGGAGCGCTTCCAGCTCGCGGGCCAGAATTACTTCCAGATCTTTGATGCGTTTGTACACCAGGCAGCGCTGATTGCGCACGTCGAATTTTAATGCCTCACCGCTCTGGGTCAGCAGAATCGTCGGAACGCCGCGGCCCCACGCGTAGCCGACTTCGAGATACACGTTCGGACTCGCATCGCTGAGCTCGGCGATCACCACTTTCGCGTTTTCAATGCGCGTGCGTATGTGTTCGAGCACATCGCCGGTGAAGGCGCTCTGGTCCACGCGTTCGCACAACAGCCCGCTGCGATGGACCGGTTCCTGAATGCCGTAAAAGAAAATATCGTCGAGCTCTTCGCGAAAGGGCATGGCGACGAACGCGTACGGTTTTTCATCGGCGTCCTGGCTTTCCGGGAAGGCTGCGGTTTCGCGCGCCGCCGCCGGAACGCTGCCCGCTTTTTGAATTCGCGCGGCCCACTCGCGGCGGCTCGTGTCCTGACGTGCCAGGTCGAAGCCCCATTCCCCGGAACCGGTCTGCGCGAAATTCGCATGCTTTAGATACTGCGCGACGCGTTCCTGAATGCGCAGCGCTCGCTTCCGATTGTATTCGCAGATCGTAAAACGTTCGAGTCCCCGCGGAATTCGATTCGCCTTGATCGCCTGCACCAATCCTTTTAACTGCGAAAGCGCGCACTCGGTTTCGTCCAGACCCGCGCCGACGCCGTGCAGGGTCATCGCCACGTGCCGCGCGTCCGGAGATTCGCGGCTTAATATCGTCAGGCTTTCGCTTACGAACTCTCGAATCAGCGCGTACTGAAAGGCTCCCAGGCGCGCCGTGCCCAGGTACAGAGCCAGGGGCGCGCGAATTCCGCCGCGGGTTTGGATCAGCGAGTGCGCGCCGTCCGCGGGACGCATCAGGTCTTCGGGCACGCCGGTCTCGGTCAGGGATTCTTTGACGATGCGGTCGGCGCCGTAGAATTTGCGCGCGTGCTTTAAGACGACCACGTCCGCGGGGCACGCGGTGATATCGCGAAATTCGATCGTAAAACGGACAGTGGCGGGAGGGGGCATGACGGACGCTGAGCAGAATAGACGGCCGCCGGTCAAAGGACAACTTGAATTAAGGCCGGCGCGGTCGCTACGAGCGGATTCCCTGCCGGGACTTTCAGTATATTCAGCGAAAGCGCCGGACCGTTGCGAAATGTGCCGATTCGCTTCACATCCTTTTGTGAGCCGTAATGTGTTTCTTGAACTCCGGGCTGCCGAAGCTCGCCGCGACGCGAATGATCTCCGGCGCGCGATAGGGATGATTTTCCATCAGGTACTTTTCGATGTCCGCGTAGAAACCGTCTCGCGCTTTCATCATGACCTTATACTCTTCGTCGATGTGAACCTGGCCTTCCCAGATGAAGATCGTCTGCACCGGAAAATAATTGCCGCTCAGTATCAGCCCGTCCGAGACCAGATCGACCAGGATTTCCTGGGCCAGGTCTTCGTCGTTGACCGCCGTATATACAAGGATTTCTTCAGAAGGGACGGGCGGAGTCGGAGCCATACCGATGATTCCCTGCCGCAGAGAGGCGCCGTCAATGATCTTTCAGGAATTTGAGCAGTTTTGCCCGGACGCTTGCGGGCCGTTCCCAGTGCGGAATGTGTCCCGCGTTTTCCACGGTGTGGAATTTCGCGTTCGGCAGCGCCGCGCGCATCTCTTCGCCGACGCTGTAGGGAATGACGCGATCTTCGACGCCCCAAAGGATTTGCATCGGGATCTGCATCGGGATCTGCAAGGAAATCGCACCGCGCTGCATTACGCGTTCGTAGACGGGCCGCGAAGCGCCGAGGGGCATGTGTCGCAGGGATGACAGCAGCGCCGCCTTCGTGCCTTTGATTTGCATCTGCGGCATAAACTTTTCTTTGTACGCGGGTAAGAGCGATTGATCGTACATATTGCGACCGAGCCGGCTCATAAACTGGCCGTGGCCGAAGGCGTGAATGAAATAATCGCCTATCACGGGCAAACGCGCGAAGCGGGCGATCGCCGGAATCTCCAGCGGAAAGCCCGCGGGGGCGATCAGGCTCATGCTGCGCACGCGTTCCGGACGGCGATCCGCGAAGTGAATCGAAATCACGCCGCCCATCGAAAGACCGATGACGTGCACCGGTCCGGCGGCACCCACTGCGTCTATCAATTCCACCAGCTGACGATCGTACAATTCAACGTCGTGCGTGACGCCTTCGGGACGATCCGAATATCCGCGCCCGTAAAGATCGTAGCGCAGCACGCGATAGCCTGCAGCAAGCAGGTCGTCGCGGGTAAAATCCCACACAAAGTACGGCGTCGCGAGCCCCGGCACAAGTACGACCAGAGGCGCCGACTGTGGCCCGTTTAACTCGAAGTGGGTGACTCCGTCACTGAGGCGCAGGAAACGGCCGGGGGCGTCCGATCGGGCGGCCACATCGCTGCGGTGTTCGGGGTCGCACAGGACCAGGGGACCGAGTAAAACTATCAGGACGATTTCAAGAATGATCAGCCGGTTGACCCATTTCATAAAAATAGCAGGCATTCGGTCGGCGGGATTGTCATGCAATTTTCGCGAAAGTCCTTGATCGTGTTCGGGCCGGCGCGCTTAATATTCAGCAATGACTGGAACCGACGGATCCACTGCCACATCTTTTCGCACGCGCTTCATCGCTCAGCGTCAGCAGAAACGCAGCGTGCTGTGCGTGGGGCTCGATCCGGATCCGGCGAAGATTCCCCCTGGCTACGGGATCGACAGCAATGCGATCGCAAAGGGATCGCCGGCCGGAAGCGAAGCGCGTATCGAAGGCACGATCGCCGGCGTTCGAGAATTTCTCGCGGACATTATCGCCGCGACGGCTGATCAGGCTGTCGCCTATAAGCCGAACCTGGCCTTTTATGAATCCCTTGGCGTGCCGGGCATGACCCTGTTCGCAGACGTATTGAGACTGATTCGCGAAAAGGCGCCCGGCGCCCTGATTATCGCCGACGCGAAACGCGGCGACATCGGCAACACCGCCGACCGCTACGCGCGGGCATTTTTTACCGAGTTCGACTGCGACGCGATCACCCTCAGTCCGTATATGGGCATGGATACCATCGATCCCTTTGCGCGGTACACCGATCGGGCGGTGATCGCTCTGTGTCATACGTCCAACGGCGGCGCCTCCGAATTCCAGAACGTGGGGGACCCGCCGCTCTACCTGCGAGTGGCCGCCGCCGCGCAGGAAAAGAATCAGGAAACCGGCAATCTATGGCTGGTGGTCGGCGCGACCCGCGACACATCTTCGATCGAACGCATCCGCGCCGCCGCTCCCGACGTGCCCTTCTTGATTCCAGGAGTGGGGGCCCAGGGCGGCGATTTGACAGGCGCTCTGCGCGCGGCCGGGCCCGACGTTCTGATTAACGCGGGACGCGCGCTCTTATATGCGGCGGCCGATCGCGAGGCGGTGGCGGAAGCGGCGACGGCGGAAGCGGAGCGAATGCTCGCTGTCATGCGACAGGTCTTCGACTTCGCGGCCAAATAAGAGCAGCCGATATGATCCGGGTCGACTGGATTTAGATTTTGTCGAAACGCCGTCGTTTTTGCGGCAAAATGGCTGAAAGTGGAAATTTCCTTTACGGGGATGATGGGCGCTTTTTCTGTAATAGGGTCCGGGTCTTCGCAGAGTGATTCCACTTGTTGCGACTCGTTCGCATTTATATTCAGGGACTTATAAGGAGCAACACCACCAATATGATTCTCCCGCAAAAGATTTTCGGCTCATCCGTGGGCCGCAAAGCCGTGATGGCTTTAACCGGCGTCGGTTTGATCCTCTTCACGATCGTGCACCTGGCCGGTCACTTTCTGATGTTCGCCGGACCTGACGCAATCAACAGCTACGCCTTCGCATTAAAATCGAATCCTGCGATTCTGTGGGGCGCGCGTTCCGGTCTGCTGCTGACTTTCATCGTGCACGTTGGTCTCGCCATCAATCTGTCGATCGAAAACAAGCGCGCGCGCGGCGGCGTTGGGTATCAATACAACAATACTGTCCAGGCCTCGTTTGCTTCGCGCACGATGATCTGGACCGGTATGCTGGTGCTCGCTTTCATTTTGTTTCATCTCGCGCACTTTACGATCTTTCTGGTGAATCCGGCTTACGCGAATTTGCACGACGAGCTTGGACGCCACGACGTTTATAGCATGATGGTCGTCGCTTTTCAGGCCGTTCCGATCGGCATTGGTTATATTATCGCCATGGCGATTCTCGCGCTGCACTTGAGCCATGGTCTGCCGAGCATGTTTCAATCGATTGGCTGGAACAGTCCGCGCTTCGACGCGAATTTCAAACGCGTCGGAACGATCTTCGGCGTGCTGATCTTTTTCGGTTATTCATCGCTGCCGGTCGCAGTCTGGCTGGGCGTGCTGCGCCTGCAATAAGCGCGATGGACTCGACGCAATACTAACAAAGGGGATATTCAATGTCACTAGATTCAAGAATCCCGTCCGGCCCGCTGGCGGACAAATGGGAAAAACATAAATTCGAAATGAAGCTGGTCAATCCGGCGAACAAACGCAAGTACGATGTAATCGTCGTCGGCTCCGGTCTGGCCGGCGCATCCGCTTCCGCGAGTCTCGCAGAGCTCGGCTACAACGTGAAGTGCTTCTGTTTTCAAGACAGTCCGCGCCGCGCACACAGCATCGCGGCCCAGGGCGGCATCAACGCGGCGAAGAATTATCAGAACGACGGCGACAGCGTCTATCGTCTGTTTTATGATACAGTCAAAGGCGGCGACTATCGTTCCCGCGAAGCGAACGTGCATCGCCTGGCTCAGGTTTCGGTCAACATCATCGATCAGTGCGCCGCTCAGGGCGTGCCCTTCGCCCGGGACTACGGCGGAATGCTCACGAACCGCAGCTTCGGCGGGGCTCAAGTGTCGCGCACGTTTTACGCTCGCGGACAAACCGGCCAGCAGCTGCTGATCGGCGCTTACTCCGCGCTGAGCCGCCAGATCGGCCTCGGCCGCGTCGAAATGCACACGCGCTCCGAAATGCTGGAGCTGGTCGTGCAGGACGGCAAAGCCCGCGGTATCATCGTGCGCGATTTAGTCACCGGCGAAATGACCGCCCATTCGGCGCACGCCGTCGTGCTCGCGACCGGCGGCTACGGGAACGTCTACTATCTGTCGACCAACGCCATGGGCTGTAATGTAACGGCGGCCTACCGCGCGCACAAAAAGGGCGCTTATTTCGCGAACCCCTGCTACACGCAGATTCATCCGACC
Source organism: bacterium (assembly GCA_024742665.1). Taxonomy (GTDB): domain Bacteria; phylum Spirochaetota; class Leptospiria; order Leptospirales; family Leptonemataceae; genus JANSYA01. The sequence goes on along the minus strand of JANSYA010000002.1, from coordinate 682,411 downwards.
TGTATTCCGGTTTCCGGCGACTATCAGTCGAAGCTGACGCTCATGTCCGAATCGCTGCGCAACGACGGTCGCGTATGGGTGCCGAAGAAAAAAGGCGACGAACGCAAGCCTTCGGACATTCCCGAAGAGGACCGCGATTATTATCTGGAACGCAAATACCCGAGTTTCGGTAACCTGGTTCCCCGCGACATCGCTTCGCGCAATGCGAAAGAAGTCTGCGACGAAGGCCGCGGCGTGGGTCCCGGCGGACTCGGCGTATACCTGGACTTCGGCGCTTCGATCGAACGCCTCGGCAAAAAAGTCGTAGAAGATCGCTACGATAACCTGTTTCAGATGTACGAACGCATCACCGGCGACGATCCCTATAAAGTGCCGATGCGCATCTATCCCGCCGTGCACTACACGATGGGCGGTCTGTGGGTCGACTACAACCTGATGAGCAATCTGGACGGCTTATTCGTAATCGGCGAAGCGAATTTCTCCGATCACGGCGCGAATCGACTCGGCGCGAGCGCGCTCATGCAGGGTCTGGCCGACGGTTATTTCGTTTTGCCCTATACGATCGGCGATTATCTGGCGAAGCTCGGCTGGGACGATAAGATCAGCACCGACGACGCTTCGTTTAAGACGGCGGAAGGCGAAGTCAAAGAACGTCAGAATAAATTTCTTACGATCAACGGAAGCCGCACCGCGGACTCGTTTCACAAAGAACTGGGCAAGATCATGTGGGACAAGTGCGGCATGGCCCGCAACAAGGCCGGCCTGGAAGAAGCGATCCAAAAAATTCCGGAGCTGCGCGAAGAATTCTGGAAGAATCTGAAGGTGCCGGGCAGCGGCCAGGTAACCAATCAGGAGCTGGAGAAAGCCGGTCGTGTGGCCGACTTTCTGGAATTCGGCGAACTGATGTGTCGCGACGCTCTGCATCGCGAAGAATCCTGCGGCGGTCACTTCCGCGAAGAACACCAGACGCCCGAAGGCGAAGCGAAGCGCGACGACGAAAAATTCACCTACGTCGGCGCCTGGGAGTACAAGGGCGATAACGCTACCCCGCAGCTGCACAAAGAAGAGCTGGACTACGAGGAAGTAAAACTCACGCAACGGAGCTATAAATAATGAATCTGACTCTGAAAATATGGCGCCAGAACGGCCCGAACGAAAAAGGCCGCATTGAATCTTATCCGGTCGAAGCTTCCGAGCATATGTCCTTCTTGGAAATGCTCGACGTATTAAATGAAAGTCTGGTCGCGAAAGGCGAAGAGCCGGTCGTCTTTGATCACGACTGTCGCGAAGGCATTTGCGGCGCTTGCAGTCTCGTAATCAACGGGGTGCCTCACGGTCCCGAAAAGGCGACCACGACCTGCCAGCTGCACATGCGCAAATTCAAAGACGGCGACACGATCTTTATCGAACCCTGGCGAGCGAAGGCCTTCCCGATCATCAAAGACCTGATGGTCGATCGCACCGCTTTCGATCGTATAATTCAAAAGGGCGGCTTTATTTCCGCGAACACCGGAACCGCGCCGGACGCCAACGAGATCCCGATCTCGAAAACCATCGCCGACGACGCGATGGACGCGGCCCAGTGCATCGGCTGCGGGGCCTGCGTCGCCGCGTGTAAAAACGCGTCGGCGATGCTTTTCGTTTCGGCGAAGGTTTCGCATCTGAATATGCTGCCTCAGGGCAAGCCGGAAGCGACGCGTCGCGCTCAGGCCATGGTCGCCCAGATGGACAACGAAGCATTCGGCAATTGCACGAATCAGTACGAGTGCGAAGCGGCCTGTCCGAAAGAGATCCCCGTGAAATTCATCGCCAGGATGAATCGCGAGTATCTTGCGACTTCGATCAAAGAGCCGGTCAAAGTCTAATCGATAGAGGCAGAGCGGCATCGCCCCTCAAGCAGGGCGAAACCATTGAATGAAAGCAGCGGCCCGCGTCGGAAAGACGTCGGGCCGTTTTTTGTGTGATGCTACCCCGAGCTTGCGGGAACCGCTCGATTCGCGCATTGACTTCATTCGACGCCTGTAACGGAAGGGGGGAATATGAACATCAGAATCGCGACCGGGGAAGATCTGAGCTTCCTCTTTCAGCATGACCCCGAAACGCTTCCCGATCGACTGGAAAAGAAAGTCCAGGGCGGCCTGGTCTACGTCGCCTGTGACGAAGGATCTCGCCGTCTGGCGCTGTTGAAATTCAGCTACTTCTGGGATAGGATCCCCTACATGGATAAGCTGCATGTGATCGAGTCGCACAGAGGCCGGGGCATCGGTCGCCGGATAGTTGATCGGTGGGAATCGGACATGTTCGACGCCGACGCTGAGCTGGTTCTGACATCGACTCAGGCCGATGAAGATGCTCAACATTTTTACAGAAAGCTCGGGTATCGCGATTGCGGAGTACTTTTCGTTCCTCAGCAGATTCCCGCCGAGATTTTTCTCAGAAAGCTCAGGCCATCCACCGAAGGCTCGTCGACGAGCGCGGCTTCGCTTTTCTGATGTTTTGAAAGAATTTTTGCTTTGCGCGGGCCGGCGGAGCTGCTAACAATCAGCATGCGCATCTTAAGAATCCCGAAGTCCGCGCGCGACTTCCCTGCGGCCTGGTTTATCGTATGCATCGCTTTGACGGCTATAGGTGCGACTTTCGTCGCGAACTGCTCTTCGAGCCCGCCGCCCCGGGTCGATATGAACGCGTTGCCAGTCGACGGCGAAGATCGGATTCAGGCCGGCGAAGCCGTCTATCTGCGCTATCTCGGGACAGGAGGCGTCCTGATCCGCTGGGGCGACCGCACAATTCTGACGGCGCCGTATTTTTCAGGCCACGACACGGGCGAGCTCTGCATTACCGCCACCTCCTGCGGCTTCGCATCGCAGCTCGTTCCGAATCTCGATAAAATCCATAGAAACGCGGTGCCCTTTACGGGGAACGGAGCCGTCGCCGACGATCTGCCGGAGCGCCTGGAGCAGGCGGAGGCGATTTTCGTCGGTCACGCCCACTACGATCATTTGCTCGACGTGCCGCAGATCGTGCGCTGCTACGCCCCAGAGGCGCGGGTGTACGGTTCGACGACAGCGGTCGATCTGTTGAGCGAAGTGGCGAAGGACATTCGCATGCGGGGCCGGCCGGCCTGCCCAAAACGAAACGGCGCCGTCGATCGACCTGCTCTCGGCGGAGCTTCGAGCGGCTTTTCAATGAGCTTCGGCGACGTGGAACGCGTTTCGAGCGGCGTCGTGCCGCCGGCCAATCCGCGGAGCGAATTCGAGATCCGGTATCGCGCCGTTCTATTTGAACACGCGCCCCACGTGCCGCTCCTGCGCGTTGACGTGCTCGACTTCTGTCGGGAGTTCCTCCAGGTGGGGTATCGCCGCTCGCCGCCGAAGGGCGTCTGCGATTGGGCCGAAGGGCAGACCTTCGCCTATTTTCTGGATTTTTTACGCGGCGGCGAACTCCAGTTTCGTCTCTACTATAATGACGCGGCCGGCGGCAAAGACTTCGCACAGTTGCCCGAGGGCGTCAGGCCGGGTTCCATCGATCTGGCGATCCTGACGGCCGCCTCATTTGCGTTGGTCGATGATTATCCGGGCGAATTTATGCGCGTCGCCCGGCCGCAGGCCGTCTTTATGAATCACTGGGAGAATTTTCTTCAGTTCAACCAGGTGCGGAGCGCGAGGACGCGGGCCATGGATCCGCCTCCTCCGGTCCTGTTTACGGATCTCCAGGAGTTTCACGATCAGGTCCAGGCCGCGCTGCCCGCCGTGGATCCGCCGCAGCGCAATCTGCTGATTCCCGACATCGGCGCGGAGTTCGTGCTGGATATAAACGCGGGCGACTAATTCGACGGCCGGACGAGGATCCCGCTCAATCGACCAATCGCCAGGCCAGGCTTTCGCCGGCTCGCAGCGGTGTGAGCGTGTGCTCGCCGAACTCAAGGGACTCCGGCACCGGACGATCCACCTTTTCGATCGTGAGGGTTTCCGCGTTCACCGGCAGGCCGTAAAAGGCGGGTCCGTTTCGACTCATGAAATTCACGAAGCGCGAATCCACATCGCCGCTGGCCGCAAGCAATGCGTCGGCCGCGTCGAAGACCTCGGCGTAAAACTCTACGCCGCCGTGAGAGCTGTAGATTCCAGCGCATCCGCAGCTGGTTTCTTTCGTGTGCGTGGCGTGCGGTGCTGAGTCGGTGCCGATAAAAAATTTCGTTTGATCTTTCGCTGTGACCGCTCGCAGCAGCGCCGCGCGATGCTCTTCTCGTTTGAGCACCGGCAGACAGTAGTTGTGCGGCCGAATGCCACCCACGAAAATCGCGTTGCGGTTCATCAAAAGATGCTGGGGAGTCAGAGTCGCCGCGACCGTGTCCGGCGCGGCGGCCACGAATTCCGCCGCGTCGCGGGTGGTGATGTGTTCGAAGACGATCTTTAAGCCGGCGAAACGCTCGACGATCGGATTCAAATGGCGCTCGATAAAAATATGTTCGCGATCGAATACATCGACGTCCGTGTCGGTAACTTCGCCGTGAATTTGCAAAACGAGGCCTTCGCGCTCCATGGCTTCGAAGACCGGGCTCATTGCGTCCAGATTGTTCACACCCGCGTCGGAGTTCGTCGTCGCGCCGGCCGGATAGAGTTTGATGCCGTGGACAAATTCGGACGCGGCGGCTGCGCTCACCATATCGGGCGTCGTTTCCGGAGTCAGATAGAGCGTCATCAAGGGCGCGAAGTTGCTTCCGTCGTCGCTCAGCTTAGCCGCGTCGCGGTTCGCTTTTAATGCCGCCAGAATTCGTTCGCGATAGCCGGCGGCGTCGTCGAGCGTGCGAATCGGCGGTTTCAGATTGGGCATGACGATGGCGCGGGCGAAGCGGCGCGCCGTGTCGGGCAGGACGGCGTTCAGCGCATCCCCGTCGCGCAGGTGCAAATGCCAGTCGTCGGGGCGCGGGATGGTGATTCTGGTATTGGCTGGTGCGGGCATGAGCTATCCTGACTGATCCGATCCACCCTGGCGCAGGCGAATCGAGCGATCCTTCAAAAATTCGTAAACAGGGCGTCCTCGGGCAGGCCGCACTCCGTCGCGGCGACTCGCAAAGCCTGGCCGAATTCTTTCGAGCCGATCCAGTAGGCCGCTGATCCGCGCATGTCCGGCGCGATTTCTTCCAGGCGTTCGATGACGTTGCCGGGCACCGAGTCCAGGTCTTGATCCAGGCACAGGACGATCTCCAGGCCGGCGGCTTCCCATGCTTCATACTCGTCGCGAAAGGGCAGGTTGGACTTCGCGAAAGATCCCTGCCAGAGGGTGACTTTGCTCAAAGGACTTGCAGAGCCGCCGGCCGCCGCCATCCGGCTCAGAATGTATGAACGCAGCGGCGCCAGGCCGGAACCCATCGAAAACAAATGGATCTGATCGACGCGCCCTGCGGGGGCGGCGAAACCGGCGCCCTGGGCTTCGCTGCAATCGAATTCCGCGCCGATCTCGGCGTCGCACAGTGCCGTCGCCGATCCGCCGGACCGCTTGATCAATAGTTCGATGCCGCCGGAGCCGGGCCTGGAGGCGATGGCAAAGAAACCCTTGCCGCCTTCGGGGGCCGCGTCCGTCGGCGGCGTGTTGACGACCAAAAACTGGCCCGGAGTATGAAAGCTCTCCAGAACCGCGCCGTCGGCTTCCCAGCTGAGATGAAAGAGGTCTGTGCCGGATTCCTCTTTCGCGGCCAATCGCAGGCGATAGCTCATCGTCGGGCTCCAGCTTTCTTTTTCTTTTTGGCGGCGGCGCTGGCCGGCTTCTTTTTACTCCGGCTCGCGCCGGCCTTCGCCGTTTTCTTTTTCGAAGGCAAGGCGCTCGTCTTTTTTGCGCCGGCTTTCTTAGAAGATCCGGTCGACTTGCGCGACGCCGGCCCGCCAGAGGCGCGCCGGGTGGGAGCGGGGTTCTGCGGACTGCCGTAAAACGGAGTTTCCAGAAAGTTATCATCGCCGGTCAGGCACTTCAGAAAGTCGCCGTCGGCTTCGGTGCGTTCCAGCAAATAGAACGAACCCCATGCGAGAGTCGGAAACAATCGCGCGAGGGGTTTACTTAAAAAAGGCGGCAGCGGATAAAAATTCGATCCGCGAAATCCAATCAGGCGAAAGAGCCCGCCGGTCTCCGCGAATTCGCGCATGTCCGGCTTCGTAAAGCCGCGCACGTGGGCGCTCATGCTTTTGATCTGTGTCGGTTGCTGGCCGAACATTAACAGCAGGCGATTGTGAAAGCTGGCGAGGTTCGGCACTCCGGCGATAAAGCGCCCGCCCGGTTTTAGCAGGCGCGCGACTTCCGCGAAGATCCAGAAAATTTCTTTAGTATGTTCCAGAATCTGATTGGCGACGATCAAATCGTAGCTTGCGGAGGGGCCGGGAAATGGATCGCGTTCGATGTTTAAGGCGTGGGTTTGAATGCCGGCCGCGCGACACTCCGCGACGTAAGGCGCGTAACCTTCGACTCCGTGCAGTTCGACCCGCGGAGTGACCAGCAGGGAAACGCTGTTGCGTTCGCCCTCGGCTTCGGCGCGCTCTTCAACCTCTGCGCGAATATTGCGTAAATCTTCGCCGTGTCCACAGCCCAGGTCCAGGACGCGAAAGGCTTCGAGCCCGGCCGAAGCTTCGGATTCTTCGTAGAGATCCGCTCCCCAGTGCCGAATGATGTCGCGGCCGTAGTTGAGGTATTCGGTTCCCGACTTCAGGCGGGTGAAAAGGCTTCGAAGCATGTCCGTAACAGCGGGCGAGATTCCGAAGGCCCTGACAAGTAAATAATGGACACTCGCCCCATTCAAGAGTATGACATACCATATGAAATGGCGGAACAAAGTCGTGCTGATCACAGGAGCCTCCAGCGGGATCGGCGAGGCGACCGCCTACGAACTGGCGGAACGCGGCGCTCTGCCGGTTCTGGTGGCGCGCCGGGCCGACGAACTGAAACGCGTGGCCGCTGAAATCGCGACGCGCTTTCCGGGCGTGCAGACCGTATGCATAGCCGCGGATATTACGCGAGACGCGGACCGCCGTCGAATCCAGGAGCAGCTCGAAAAAGAATTCGGTCGTCTGGACGTGCTGATCAATAACGCCGGCATCACGGCTCACGGCCGCTTCGATGAGTCCGATCCGACCGTTCTGCGCCAGGCATTAGAACTGAATTTCTTCGCCGCCGCCGAATTAACCGGTCTGCTCTTGCCGCTCCTGCAGTATTCCCGGGACGAACGCCGGGCCATCGCCCTGGTTTCGACTCCTTCGGGATTGTACGGCGTTCCGGGGCGTTTCGCCTATTCTGCAAGCAAGGCCGCCGGTCACGCCTGGATGGAAACGCTGCGGTGCGAGCTGCACGACGACGGAATCGACGCGGTGATCTTCTGTCCGGGATACACCCGAACCGGCCTGCGGACTTCCGGTCTGGCCGCTGACGGTCGTCGCCTGTCGGAAGAACAGTCGAAACACGCCCGGGATCCGGAATGGATGGCCGGGCGACTGCGGCGGGCTCTGGAAAAGGGCGGCCGGCGGGTAGTTCTTACCGGTTTTCAGGGCAGCCTGGTGTACTGGCTGCGCACTCTGGCGCCCGGCCTGCTGGAATGGCTGATGCGTAAAAAATTAAAAGGCGATATGAAAAAAACGCTTTGAAGCCAGGCCCGGAGGGGGGAGTCTCTTCGCCTGATATGGAATCTTTTATTCCGCCCGGATTTAACCTGCCCATCGCCTGGATGGTCGACTTCTCGTTTCCCCTGCTGCTCAAGCAGGTTCAGAATATCGACGCGATCGTCTTGAAACCCGAAGACGAGCAGATGCTGCGGAAACTACGCCACGAGCGTTTGATCTATCTTTCGAATCATCCATCTACCAGCGAGCCGCCCGTATCCTATCACGTGGCGAATCGCATGGGTTCGCGCTTCAATTTCATGGCTTCCCGCCAGGTATTTGACTGGGGCTACGGCATGGTCGGGCGTTTCATTCAAAATATCGGCGCATTCTCGATTATTCCCGGCGCCTCCGACCGCGAATCCCTCAAGGCCTCTCGCGCGATTCTTGCGAAAGCCCGGGGCAAGCTGGTGCTCTATCCGGAAGGCGAACCGACCTCCGGCGAAAACGACAATCTGATGCCTTTCCAGCCTGGCGTGGCCCAGCTGGGTTTCTGGGGGCTGGACGACGCGCGCAAAATCGACGCCGACGCGGATATCAAGGTCCTGCCTTCGTTTGTGAAGTACGTGATGGTCGGCACCGACGCCAGCATTAAGGCCGAGTTGCACGCCTCTTTGACGAAGATTGAAAAGCGATACAAGATCGACCCGGGCAACAAGAATCTGCTGCGGCGCTTCTTAACTGTCGGTCGCGTGCTATTAGAAGAGACCGAGCGCGAATACCAGGTGCCGATGGCGGCGAAAGACGATTTCGACTATCGCATCGGTCGAGCGCGTCACGCGATTCTGGACGGCATCGCCCGGCGAGTCGGAGTGCACGCGTACAACGAGCGCGACGACGCGATTCAGAAGCTGCGGGTAATTCTTTCCACTCTGGAAATGGTCGAACTGAAATTAAAAGATCCGCGCCTGCCGATTCTCAGCGAGAAAGAACTCGCCTGGGCCAAGCGCGAAGCCATGAAGGCCTACGACGTCATCGTAATCAAGCCCGGCTATCTCGTCAGTCGGCCGACGGCGGAACGCTTCTTTGAGTGGCTGGCGCGTTTTGAGAATTACGTATACGGTTCTACCAGTCCTCGCGCGCGCAAGGCGCACGTATTTTTCGGCCCGGTGCAGAGCCTGAAAGATTTCGAAGCGGACTATCGGGCGAATAAACGCAAGGGCGTTGAAAAACTGACCGCCCACCTGCGTGGCATCACCCAGGAGCTGCTGGAAGAAGCGCTTGAATTAAGCCAGCCTCTGGTGCGTCCGGGCGATATCGAAAGCTCCGATATTTGATCGCGATTTAGGCTCGGTATAAGCGCGATTTCGGCGCGTCCACTAACAGCAGGTCGGGCGCAGCCGTCCCCGCGGTGTCGCGTCGAGCGTTTCGCTGGTTTCGCGCCGCTCTTTATGAAAAACGAAAATCCCTACAGTCCGACCGAGTTTGCGGGCGCGTCCGATGCGGGCGGGCTTGCGCGGTCGGCTTTCGAACTATTTCTCGATCGAGCGACTCTGACGCTGCTGATTGTTTACGGATCCCTGACCGCGCTCGATATTGGCTACCTGCTTCTGGTTTCTTACACCGGAAATGGGGACTCCTATATTACCAGCGCGCTGACGCTCGGCGGAGTGATTTCGCTGCTTTTGCTGGCTGTGGTCTTTATCGTGTGGTCTTTTGTCTCGCACCGCAATCTGAAAAAGAAGTTTGGATTCGATCGTCTTTCTGTCTGGTCGGGAGTGGCCTTCTTTGGATACTTCGTGCCTTTGTTGAATCTGGTGCTGCCCCAGGAATTGATCAGCGATCTCTATATCGGCTATAAAATTCGCAGCACCGGCAGCTCGGCTCAGATTATGGGAAAGAATCGAGTCAGGGTCAGCGGGGCCTGGATTGTTTTGCTCTGGTGGCTTTCGTTTCTATTATTCGTCGGCGCCGTTCTGCTTTTTTATCTCACCGTCAGCGATGCCGGGGGTAGCGCAGGGATGTACGCGTTGTTTGTTCTTCGCGAAGCCGCGCGTCTGGTGAGCCTTGCTCTGGCCGCGTACATTGTCATGGAGATCAATCGGATGAAACGCGAAGCCTATCGGCATCGGCTCGCGGCATAAAAAAACCGGGCTCCATGCGGAAACCCGGCTTTTGAACACGAAAGTGAAATCCGGTCGGTCTTATTTGACCTGAGTCCAGGCTTCGCCTTCGACTTCGTACTTCGATTCCCCGTAGATAAAGGGAATATAGAAATAAGAAGAAGTGACTTTGACGTTTTTCAGCAGGTCCGCCTGGCTGTTTTCCATTGCGTTTACAATCGCTTCTTTCAGACGCACCGAGTCCCGCAGGTCGCCGGCCGGAAACAGAATGATAATGCGTCCGATGGAAACGCCGGTTACGCTGTCCTGAGTCTTTTCATAGTTCTGGCTGAAATCGATTTCCTTATCAGAGGCGATAGCGTAACTTCCCTGGCTGCTCGCGCAGGCGGTTCCGCCGGCTGCAATCGTGCCAATGAGTAGTAGAGTGGTTAAAATACGTTTCATTTATAAGTACTCCTGTAGTTAGAGATTATTTTCCCGATACCCAGCATTCGAAGGTCACGGCGAAAGTCTGCAGGCCGACTCCCAGGAAGCCCCCCTGACGATAGTCGAGAGCCACGTTGCGCAGAAAGGCGCAGTCGTATCGTTTTTGGGCCTCAGACGTGGTGATGGCGTAGCCTTTGAACTCAGTCACCGGAATGCCCAGAAAGGTCACATATGTGTTCTGGTATGAAAGGTTGGTTTGCGATAGCTTGTAGTCGCCTTTTTCGACGGGGATCGTGCTCAGGACGGCTACGGTCGGCGTCTTACAGGCGGCCAGGCCGGCGATCAATCCGATCGCGACGATCAGGGTTGCTCTTTTGAACATTTGGAACTCCATTAGAATGGCCGGAAAGCATGATGCTCCGGCTGCTTTCAATCCAGAGGCAGGCCAGCTTTCACTATTGTAAATCAATTATATTGAATTTTTAGTTTTCCGCCGCGGAATCATTCCAGTGAGCCATATCGAAGACGACTTTGAGAAAGTTGTACAAAAAAAGCCGGGCCCTTTCGGAACCCGGCTTCTGTTTTGCGAGCTTGTGGAGTCTATTGGCCGTCTGCTTTCGCAGACCTGCGGCTCCTTGCGGAGCCTATTGGCCACCGCCACCGCCACCCCGCGGGCTTCGCATCGCAACGCGATGCTGAAGCCTGCAGGGTCTGGCAGGCCTATTGGCCTGCTGGACCATTAACCGGCTGGTCGGTGATGTTGTTCGCATCGTTGAATTTCTTCGCTTCGTCCGGCGCTTCTTTCGGTGAAAGCGTGCAATCGGTCAGCTCCGCCCAGCGCTCCGGATAGCGAGCGTTCTTGCGAATCAGGCTGAGCAGGCGATTTTTGCGGTTACAGTCCGCGTAATCGAAGTCGATTTGCGCGCCGTCGAAGTGAACTTCGAAGACGTCTGAAAGAACCCGCAGCTCGTCGAAGAACAGATACACGGTTTCCAGAGAAGTCTCGGGACGCGCGCGGATCTTAAACTGGCGGAATACCAGAGTTTTGGTCTGCGGGAACGAGCTGATATCCTGCGGGATATTGCCCGGCACGTCGACGCTCAGAGGACGCCAGCCGATGAAATCGAGGGTGCCGAATTTCAGAATGTGGGTATTGCCCCGCCAGTCTTCGATCCAGCCTTCCATGTCGTATTCGTTGCCGCGACCCATCACCCATACGGAGATCTGCTTTACGGTGCCGGGCATGTCGATGCCCGTTACGCAGTCGATCATCACCGGGCGGTTCGTATCCGCGTATTCGGAAAGCGCCTGGTCGTCGTAGCAACCGTTCTGCGGTCCCGTGCCGGTCAGGGCGATTTCGTTCAGGTGCGGACGCGGACGCTCGACCGTGTAGTGGTCGACCGGCGGCGGACGCAGGGTTACGGTGTTGTATCCCGGAAAGGTGAACGAGAATTTAATTCCGTAGATCCGGGCCCGGGGGTAGTTCTGGTTGTAGACGATATCCTGGGGCGAACCGGCGATCAGCTTCGCTTCGCGCTCCGCCTGGAGGCTCGACGCTTTGAACTGATAGTCGCCGGCGGCCTTGTTGTCCTTATCGGTCAGGATCTGCCAGCCGTAGCCGCCGCCGGAGTAGTCCCGGTCCCAGCTTTCGATGGTGATCGCCCGGAGCTCGTTGCCGGAGACGTCGTTACCGATGGCGGTCTCGACGTTCGCGTCTACGGAACCGGTCAGGCCGAAGATGCCGGCCGTTACGATCGCCGCGCAAGTTGCGAAGGCGATCGGTCCAATTGTTCGTTTAGTTACTGCTGCAGTGTTCATAATGCTATCCCTGTGCCTCCCCGGATTACCAGTTGTCCCGAATCTCGGATCCCGGATACTGTTGTTCGCTTCGATCGATCAGCGCTTTCAGACCGTCCACGTAGAAGTAGAAGGTTCCGCCGACTTCATGCACGTCGCTTTCTACGAAGAGACTGACGAAGTGCAGATTCTTATCGAGCATTGAATAACGCGTGCTCTGGGGCAACCAGCCCGGAACGGTTACGGTCAGCTTACGCCAGCCGAAGAAGTCCAGGCGGCCCATGCGGAGCTTATGGATCCGGCCGCGGTAGTCGCGGAGTTTCAAATACATGGTATGGCGGAATTTCCGGCCCAGCACCCATACGGAGAACTGGCGAGCTTTGCCTTTGATGACATATTCATGCGGCGGCGCCAGTTCAACGCGGTCAAAGCCGCGGTCGCCAAAATAGGTTTTCACACCCAGAATGTGATTCGGGTCGTCCTGATTTTGCACAACGCTGTATGCTTCGCCTTCCGGCGGCCGAGCGTCCTCGTCATCCGTCGCGCGAATTTCGCCGCGCTGCGTGATTTTGAGAATCTTGGTCTGTCCCAGCGGCGAGGTCGCGTCCGCGATCCAGTCCTCGGCTTCTTCGAAATTATCGAGAGTTTCGAGATACAGCGCTTCACCGCCGATTTGAACGGACGGCTCCTGGGTGCCATCCGGCTGGGCTTGATTGCCACCCTGTCCACCGGGCTGGGCATCCTGCGCCAGCAATGGTGTCATACAAATAATGAGAACCAGGTAAAGAGTTCGTTTAAGGTTCATGGTTCCTGCTCCAGAAAACGGATACTATTGGCGGTGGATCTGAATCCGTTCAGAATACACCACTCTCCGCTACAGTCTGTAAATGTTATCGGTTTTTCGCTCAACAAACTTTGCAGCTTACGAAATTTTTTGACGCTTTTTCCGCTCCAGCCGGCGTGGATTATGTCTCCATGTTGGCCGGGAGCGGTCGCGCGGGCAGTCCGGCGCTTACTGCAAACGGTTCACGACTTCTTTGACGACCGCCGAGAAGTCTTTGCGAATTTCGGAGAACTTATCGTTCTTACTATTGTATATATTCTGGCGCATGTGCAGCGACTCCGCCACGCCGATGCGGTCGATGATCATAGTCTCGAGCAGATAGTCCGCATAGTTCACGCGGAGCTTGCGGGACTGCTCCTCGTGTTCGTTGACCAGGTTGCCGCCGGCCTGGCGCACCCGATTGCGAACAATGCCCAGAAATTTCGCCTGGCGGGCGGTGCCGCCCTTCTCCCGGACTTCTTCCTGCATATTTTGAATGTGTTGCAAGATGAACGGAATGCCGTAGCAGGAAATAAAATCCGGAATGGTCGGCACCAGATAATAATCGCTGGCGATGATGGCGTTGCGGGCGATCAGATAGATATTGGGCGGGCAGTCGAAGAGGATATAGTCGTACTTCTTGCGCACGGAATTCAGCGCGTTCTTGAGCACCAGGTAGCGCTCCAGATAAAACTCTTCCATGCTGCCGATGGACCGCGGCTTTTTGGACATCAGCCGCATTTCGAATTCGGGTAGATCCAGATGCGAAGGCAGAAGATCCAGTCCGGGCGTATTGCCCGGCATGGTATCCCAGGTGCGGTCGAGGGCGTTTTCGATGATCCACTCGGGGTCGATTTCGGTTTTCTCGGCGTCGTAGAAGCTCTGGACTACGCTCGCGACGGAACCCTTGCGTTCGAGCCAGTCGGCCCAGTAGTGTTCGTCGACGGTGGACAGGGAAAGGCTGCACTGGGGGTCCAGATCGACCATCAGAACCTTCTTATTATAGAGGGTCGCCAATCCCACGCCCAATTGCAGGGTCATCGTCGTTTTGCCGACGCCGCCTTTGTAGTTGATAACGGAAATTATCTTTGCCATATTGCGCTCTGTCATTCTTTTGCTTTTATATTCGACGGAAAGTGCTTTTTGGATCGTATATTCTCCCCGGAGTCTGAGGGAGTGCCAGAAAGCGCCAGGAAGTCCCCGGGGGTGAGTCATTGATTATTGTAACCGGAGCCGCAGGGCTGATCGGCAGCGCGGTCGTGCGCGAACTAAATCGCCGGGGCGAACAGGATCTGATTCTGGTGGACCATCTCGGAAGCTCCGAAAAGTGGATGAATCTCCGCTCGCTGCGCTTTCGGGAATACCTTGAAAAAGACGAATTCCTGGACCGCGTAGACTGGGAGCTGAGCCGGCGCGAGCAGGCTTCTGATTCTTCGTCAGCGTCCGGAGACGCCCTCTTTGCCGGTCTGCAAACCGTGATCCATCTCGGGGCGAATAGCTCCACCACCGAAAAAGACGCGAGCCACCTGATCGAAAACAATTACCGCTACTCGATTCGCATGGCGGATCTTTGCGCGGCTTTCGGCGCGCGCTACGTCTACGCTTCCAGCGCCGCGACCTACGGCGACGGCTTGCTGGGTTTCGACGACGGTCACGATCGCCTGCACGAGCTGCGCCCCCTGAACGGCTACGGCTACTCCAAGCACGTCTTCGATCAGTACATGGCCGGTCGGGACTTCGAGCCCACGGCGGCGGGCATTAAGTACTTCAACGTCTTTGGCCCCAACGAATATCACAAGGGCGAAATGCAGTCTCTGGTTTTGAAGGCCTATCACCAGATCCAGGAGACGGGCCAGCTGAAATTATTCAAGAGCTACCATCCCGATTACGAAGACGGCAAGCAGATGCGCGATTTTCTGTATGTCGAAGACGCCGCCGCCATGACCGTTTTCTTCGCTCTCGATAACCGGCAGGCGAAAGGCCTGTTCAACGCCGGCAGCGGCGTCGCGAATACCTGGCTGGGACTGGCCGGCGCGATCTTCGCCGGTATGAACCGGGCCGTGAACATCGATTTTATCGACATGCCGGACCATCTCAAGAATAAATACCAGTACTATACCTGCGCGCCGATCGATCGCCTGAGCGCGGCCGGATATTCGCGCGCCGTTACATCGCTGGAAAACGCGGTTCTGGACTACGTCCAGAATTACCTGATGCCCGGAGAACTGCGCGCCTGAGTCTCTCCCGCAGACTTCGCTGCTCCCGCGAAATGATCGCCTGAGGGTGATTTCCTGATTGACCTGTGCGTCGCCGTGCATTGTATACAGGTAGTATGTCCCAACCGATTGTAGATGAGAAATTCCTGAACAACCGGATCGTGAAAGCGTTTCGCCACTTAACGCTGACCGACCTGCCCGACGCGCCCGTTCACGCGTTGCGCGGCCTGAGCGAAGGCGACGGTGAGCTGCTGTACAAATCCTTCTACGTAAAAACCATCCGCGACATGGCGGATCTGAAATATATTATGTGGGCTCAGGAGATCGTCGCCCTCGGCAAAGTCCCCCAGGCGAAGATCGACATGCACGCTTTCAAAGACAAGCTGATCAAAAAGTACGAAGCGACGCCGATCAAGAAGCTGATCCAGTCGCCGATCACCGTGCTCCAGGGCGTGAGCGCGGCAGATACGAAGCGCATGCGGGAAGCCTTCAATGTTAAAACGGTCAACGATCTCGCACGGCTGAAATTCGCTCGCTGGTCCCAGGAGATTTGCGGCGCCGCCTACGAATCCATGAGCGCTCCGATTGCGCAGCCCGCGAGCCTGGCGGATGAATCGACGGGAGCCGCCGGCCTGGCGGCCGGAGATAATCAAATCGGCGAAAGCCGGGGGCAGACCTGGCTGCGCACGCTCCTGCTGATTCTGCTCGTCGCTGCCATCCTCTTTGCACTCTACTATTTTTTCCGCAACTGCCGCGGGGACTCGGATCGTCCGCAGGGCCAGGACGCCGCTCAAATCGAGCAGGTCGATGCTGCGAAACAGATTGAGCAGTCCGGGCAGGACGATGAAAATCAGGCGAACAATGCGGACGGGGCGACCGGCGAGTCTGGAGCGGACGAGAACGCATCGCCGAATAACGATGCGAACGGTTCGGTCCAACCGGCGAATTCTGAGAACACCGACACGTCGGGCGCCGCCGCCGATTCCACAGTCGCTCCCGGAGAGCGCATTCAGCCCGGCACGAACTACGCGGTCCGCCGCGGCGATACGCTCTACGATCTGAGCCGCCGGGCGTACGGCTCGCAGCGTCAGTGGCGCAAAATTTTCGAGGCGAATCGCGGCTTGATCAGCGATCCCGATCTACTGGTTACCGGCCGCAGCCTGAAGATTCCCTGAGTCGCGCCGGGGCGCACGAAGGTTTCACGAACTCGCGTCGTGTGCCGCATAGCTCCGTTCCACGCAGAAGCTTTTGTTGCCCGCGAAGCAGATGTTGGGATATTCGTCTTCGACCGCCTGAATCGCACGAACCTGGCACCACCCCCGGCCGTGGTGAAAGCAGCGGAAATTCGAGGCGTGTTCGCTCAGATAACGCAGGCCTTCGGCAGTGACGCCTTTGTTATAGTACATGCCGACCAGTTCGATCTGCGCGCAGTGGTCCGCCAGCGCTCTAAGCGCCGCGTCGCTCAATTCATAGTTGCGGCCCATGTGGGCCTGCTGGAGCTCCGGACAACCCCGGGCGATCGCGATCAATCCGTCGTCCTCAACGTGGCAACTGCGATGCATTCCGAGCCAGCGTAATTTCGAAAGGCCCTGGCCGATGGCGTGGGCCGCCGCGTTCGATTCATCGTGCAGGGAATAGTGCAGATCGAGATGCGTGAGCCCGGGGCAGCCCGCGACAATCCGTTCTACGCCTTTCGAGCCCAGGCGATGACAGTCCGGCAGTTCCAGGCGAGTCAGGGCCGGGAGGGCATCGCGGTGGATCATTCCCGCGTTTGCATCTTGCAGCGAGTTGCTGGAAATCTGCAGCGCGCGCAGGCGGCTTCCGCCGGTCTGAATCATCTCAAGGATCTGTTCGAAGCCTGGCTTTGCTTCGGGCTGAAGGTTCCGACTGCTATCCCAGCTGAGCCAGAGAATTTCCAGATCCGGGCAGGCGTCGAGGCAGGCCGCCAGTTTTCGCGGGTCCGGGGGCTGTTCCGAATCGCTTTCGCGGCAGATTAAATGTCGCACGCCCCGTCCGTCTTCCGGGGGGGCGAAATCGATGACGGTCAGCTCGGTCGACATGGGATCGAAAAACTATTCGCCCGCGCATCGCAGAGTCGAATGTTTTTTTCGAAAAGCCCGGCCGGCGCGATCACTACACTCGCCGATGCGGCGAACGCAGGTCACGCGGCCAGACGACCAGCTCAAGCCGGCGACGGCTGCTGCGGCCGATGTGCGTCGAAAAATCGCTCCGGGATCAGGCGTGCGTTGCGCGGTGTAAAGACGGCATCCAATCCGCCGGCCGACCGCCGGGAGTCAAATCGAGCACGTTCCACAGCGGCCAGATCGCATCGACGTGGCGTGGATGCTGGCCCTCTTCGGGATTCGCGAAAAATAGCTCCGAAGCGTAAAAGTGCAAAATGCGACCGTCGCCCTGCTTGCGAAATACATGCAGCATGGGCAGCTGGTTGCCCTTTTCGTTTTCGGCGCGGTAGTCCCGGTTGTAATCGTTATCGTGCGAAGAAAGCAGACGCAGGCGATGCCAGCCGCGCTCCCGGCCGAATTCCCGCAGGCGCTGAATTTCGCTGCGAGCGACGACCGCGAGTCCGATGCTTTCCTGCAGTTGCTCCGCCTGGGCGTTCAGGCTGTCGAGCAGGGACACGCACATCGGGCAGGGGTTCTTCGCGCTCGGTCCGTACATGAAGCTGTAGACGACAAGGGTATCGATTCCATCCGCGAACAGCTCCGAGAAGCGCACCTCGCGCACCGCGGATTCGTCGGCGATGTCTCGCGCTCCTTCCTGAAAGACGTAATCCGTTTTGATTTCGCCGCCCGGCGGCAAATTCCGCCGCTTCGCCGCGACGGCTTCCGTACGGCGACGCAGGTCGATTTCCATCGCCAGTAATTCGTCGCGCGCCGCCCGATAGGCCTCGCTTTCGCCTGGCCACTGAATCTGATTTGCCGTGTCGTTCATTGCATGCCTCTGATTGATTTCGAATCATTGCGCGTCTTCGCGGCTCTTAGCCGCCGTTTGCGAGGCTCTTAGCCGCCGTTTGCGAGGCTCTTAGCCGTCGTTTTCGCGGCTCTTAGCCGCCGTTTTCGCGGCTCTTAGCCGCCGTTTTCGCGGTAAGGCCCGGGGTCGCCGCCCTCGGCTGCGACGACCAGTCGACCGACAAAGAAATCCCAGCCTTCTTTGTGCAGATGGCGCTGGGGCTCGGGCAACAGGAAGTGGGCCAATCGCAGATGCGTGCCTTCGCCGCTTTCGTCGGGACTCAAAGTGATTTCAACGCGGCTCGCTTCCGGCGGAACGTTTTCGCCGCCGACCCAGCCGAAACTGAATACGACGCGCCGGGGTCGATCGATCTCAAGGTACTTACCCAGAGCGACGTTCTTCGGATCCATCTGCACTCGATACACGCCGCCCGGCTGCGGTTCCAGCTCCGCTTCGATCCCCTGCCACTTCAGCATCAGCTCCGGTTCGCAGAAATAATCGAAGACGGTTTCCGGCGGCGCTTTGATGTGTACGATCTTTTCGACGACTGCGTCGCTCACGTTCTGCGGATTGCTTTTCATAGTAGTCTCCCTGATCCTTTCCAAAATGCGTGCGCGCTTATCGCCCTGTGGCGGGACCGCGATCATTTCCCGGGCCCGGTCCCTTTCGGCGCTCTTTTGCCGCGCCTGTATTTTCGCGATGGCGTTTCTCAGCGTCCAATTTGAGTCGCAGCAGGCTGACGTCCCAGAACTCATTCCAGAAGGCCTGGAATCTTTGAATCTGTGCGATATTCGCCCGGTACATTCTCTTCGTGCCCTCGCGGCGCATTTCCACGAGCCCCGCATCCAGCAGAACCGCCAGGTGCTGCGAAATCGCCGGGCGCGAAACCTCGAAGTGTTGAGCGATCTCGCCCGCACTGCGCTCGTCGACCTGTACGAGCTGGAGAATCGCCCGGCGTCGAGGTTCCGCGATGGCCTTGAATGCGTCGTCCATGCTGCGCAATGTAAGAATATGCTTACGTAAGTGTCAACTTAAATATTGGCGCGGACGATAATATTTAGCGGTTCGAGATATTCGCGGGGACGGGGTGTCGGTGACCGGTGTGGGATCAGCTTTGCAGGGCGGTTGTGTTTTTGAGAAAGGCTTCGACCAGCTCCAGAGATCGTTCCAGGTGCAGAGCGTGACCGGCTCCTTCAAAAATCTCCAGACGCGTTTTCGGAGCGCCGCGCTTGATTTTGCGGGCCATCGCCAGCTCGGTGATCTGGTCCTGCTCCCCCCAGTACAGGGTCAGGGGCATACGCAATTTGCGCAGGTCGGCGGGAGTAAACCAGACGCGCTCTTCTTCCTCGATCGTATTCTCGGCCAGATAGTGATAGCCGGGATGCGACCATTCGTGCAGCAGGCCGCGGATAACCGGTCGCCAGAGTTCCGGCGGCATGCCTGAATATAATTTCGAAAGCAGCGAACGCACTTCCGCTTCGCTTTCGGGAAAGAGATGCCGTCGTGTCTGGTCGCGTTTTTGCACGGGCTGCTTTAGTACGCCCGGGGCGATCAGATGCAGTTCGCGCATGCGGCCGTGAGGCGGCAAATTCATGTACTTTATTTGCAGCGCCATGTGCAGGGCGACCAGGCCGCCGAGGCTATGCGTTAGAACGGTCGCGTCCTTCAGGCCCAGGCCGCTATCGTCGAACAGAAAACGATCCAGTCCCCGGGCGATGCTGCTCATATGCCAGAGTTCGCGCACCGGCGGATATTCGCTGCGACCGAAGCCGGGCAGATCAATCGCATATATGTCGAAGTGTTCCCCGAGCCGCGCGAATAATCGACGCCAGGTGTGGCTTGAATCGAGAAAGCCGTGCAATAGAATCAGCGGCGGTCGATTCGCAATACGATAATAGTAGCTGTACTCGACGCCTTCGTGTTCGCAGAAGGCGTGACGCACGCCGCCGCGCAAAATGTTTTTGTGAATCGCGCGTCGGCGATACGCCAGAGCGCCGCGACCGATCCACTCGGAGAATTTATCGCGTAAAAAATGTGGCAGCATCGATCAACCGGCGAGCACGGCGGCGTGGGCTTCGACCGATTCCGCCAGCGCGTCCAGATCGTAGCCGCCTTCGAGAAAAGAAATCAGCCGGCCTGCGCAGTGCTCTCTTGCGAACTCCAGCAGGCTGTGGCTCATCCATTCGAACGAAGAGCTTTCCAGATCGATGCCGGCGAGCGGATCGTTCTTGTGGGCGTCGAAGCCGGCCGAAATCAAAAGCGCGCCCGGCTGAAATTCTTTCAGAGCCGGCAGGATATGATCTTCAAAGGCGCGGCGGTACTCGCTGTTTCCGGAGCCGCGGGCCATCGGGAGATTCAGAGTCGCCCCGAGTCCCGCGCCGACGCCGCGATCTTTCTCGGCGCCTGTGCCAGGATAAAAGGGATACTGATGCGTGCTGATAAATAAGACGTTGGGATCGTCGTAGAACATCGCTTCGGTGCCGTTGCCGTGATGCACGTCCCAGTCGACGATGGCGATCTTTTCGTAAGCTTCGCCGCCGTGCTTTTGCAAATAACGCGCCGTGATCGCGACGTTGTTAAACAGACAAAAGCCCATCGCGCGATCATGCAGGCTGTGATGACCGGGCGGTCGCAGCAGCAGCAGCGCGCGTTCCAATTCGCCCGCAAGAATTTGGTCGGCCGCCGCGAGCCCGGCGCCGGCGGACAGCACAGCCGCTTCGTAGGATTTCGCGCTGACGATGGTATCGCCGTCGAGATAGCCGCCGCCCTGCTCGCTGCAAATGCGATCGACCGAGCGCACGTAGTCGGTGTCATGGCAGAGGCCGATTTCTTCTACGCTGGCCGGCCGCCGTTCCAGGTGCCGCAGCCGCGGGAAGTATCCGGTCGTCTGCAGGCGTTCGCGAATCGATACCAGGCGCAGGTGATTTTCGGGATGCCCCCGGCCGGTATTGTGTTCGAGAAAAATATCGTCGGTAAAAAATCCTGTGCGGCTGCTCATACAGGTATTCTCCTGTACCGAGTCTGCAGGCGACGCTATTTTATGAAAGAAGATATTCACACGGACGCCGCCGCTTTCGCCGAAGAAGCTGCGGGCGGCGAAAGCGCGAAAGAACGCTGGCTGAGCGGCCTGCGGGCCGAAGTCGCCGGACTGCGCGAACGCGATCTGTATCGCGAGCTGCGGCCGCACGTCGGCCGTCTGGACTTTTCATCGAATGACTACCTGTCGCTGAATTCCTCCGGCCGCCTGCGCGAGTTCTTGCGCGAGGTTCTGGCATCAGATGATCGCACTGCTCTCGTCGGCAGCACAGGGTCGCGTTTGATTCGCGGCCACCACGACGCCTTTGCCCGGGCCGAAGCGAAATTCGCGCGCTACGTCGGCGCGCCGGCGGCGCTGCTCTTTCATTCGGGTTATGGCGCGAATACCGGAGTGCTGCCGGCCGTGATCGCGCCGCGGGACCTGGTCTTTTGCGATCGCCTGTGTCACGCGTCGCTGCTTGATGGGATTCGCCTGTCCGGCGCGCGACGGTATTATTTTCGCCACAACGATTTAGAAGATCTGGAGCGACAGCTGCGTAAATACGCAAACGGCGACGCCGGGGCGAGTGCGGGGGACGGTGAGAGCGCGGTCGCAGGCGATCGCAAGAACAAGGCGTCGCGCCGTCGCGTCTGGATTATAACCGAGGCCGTATTCAGTATGGACGGTGACAGTCCGGACCTGCGCGCGCTGTGCGATCTGGCGGAGCGTGCGGAATTCGGGGCGTGCGTGTATTTGGACGAGGCGCATTCCATCGGCATGACCGGCGAAAACGGCGCAGGGCTCGCCGCCGAGCAGGGCGTGGCGAATCGGATCGCCGTGAATGTTTTTCCCTGCGGCAAAGCTCCCGGTCTGATGGGCGCCTTCGTGTGCGGCGCTCCGGAGTTAAAAGAGCTGCTGGTGAATCGGGCGCGTTCGTTTATTTTCAGCACGGCCCAGCCGCCGCATCTTGCGGACTTGCTTTCGTGTGTCATCGACTGGCTCCAGACCGACGAAGCGCGGGCCGCGCGCGAACGTTCGCGTCGGCTGGCGGACGAGCTGCGAAATAAACTGAAGGCCCTGGGATTCGATACCGGCACCTCCACGACGCATATCGTTCCGATTATCACCGGCGGCGAAGCGCAGGCGCTGAGTCTGGCGGCGCGCTGTCGCGAGGCGGGGCTGGACGTGCGTGCCATTCGACCGCCGACGGTCCCGAAGGGCGCGAGCCGCCTGCGCGTGATTTTGCAGGCGGATCATAAGAGCGTGGACCTTGATGAACTGGTCGCCGTGATTTCGCGCGACGCTTGAATGGGCCGGGCACGCCGGTGTTTTCGATTTGGCCGCTTTCGGCGGCGCGCGTGCTGTTTGGTCGACCTTAAGTTACGATCGGCGATTATTTGTACGGCAGGGGCAGGGCGTACTGCGTAAAACGCTCCCGGTCCTGGCTCTGCAGTTCTAAATTGCGAATCAGCATGGACGGCGCGATTGTCGAAACCGGGACCATGCCCGATTCCGCGCCGCAGTAGCTGTTGTCCATCACGGCGTCGTCTCCCAGGCAGATGACCGAATCCAGAGCGGATAGCGGCGTGCCGACGAAGTCGACGCCGCGCACTGGTTCTTCCGTGCCGTCGGGGAAGACGCGCACGGCGCTCAGGATTTCGCCCTTAAAGGCCTGGAAGTCGTAGCTGCCTGTGCCGGTTTCGCCGCCGAGTACTTCTTTGACCATAATGCCGAAGGGTTTTTTCTGTTTCTTGATCTCTTCGATGAAACGTTCTCGAATTTCTTCGCGCGAGGTCGGCTTGCGATTGATGACGAAGAGATTGCCCATACGCGAAATCGGGCGTTCGTGTAGATTGTTGCGTGCGTGCCCGTTCAGTTTGCGCTGGCCGGGAATGGGGGCGCTGGTGGTTAAGAAACTTTTGAGCACGCCTTTCTCGACGAGCACGGTTCGCTTGGACTCCGCGCCTTCGTCGTCGTAGGGGAAAGCGCCAATCATGCTGCGGCCGTCGGCGTAAGTATCGACAGTCGGGTCGTCGACGATGTCGATGAAGTCCGGCGCGATGCGTTTGCCGCGGAGGTCCATAAAGGTCGCGCCTTCGTCCGGGCTCAGCAGCCGCGAACCTTCCAGGCGGTGACCTACCACTTCGTGAAAAAACAGTCCGCAGGCGTCCGGGCTCAGCAGCACCGGTCCCGAATAAGAATTGATTCGCGGCGCGGTGCGAATGGCGAGCAGCGCTTCGATGCGCGCGTTCAATATTTTCAGGAATTCTTTTTCAGAGGGCAGGTCGTTAATATCGCCTTCGATTAAGTTGACTTCCTGGCTCAGGCCTTCGCCGTCTTTGGTCAGAACCCAGACGTGAAAGCGCAGCTCGTAGATCGCCAGCTGTTGCAATATGACGCTGCCCTGGGAGTTCAGGAAAAGATGCTGGCGCCGATGCGAAATGAATTCGAACCAGGAATTTTTGATCGCTTTGTGCTTCTTGATCTGTAGACCGGCCTTGCGAATCAGGCGCTTCCAGTATTCGAGGTCCACGTTCTCGAATTTCTTGAATTTGAAATCGTTCTGGACGGGTTGCTTGATACGGGACGGTAGTTCGGGATTCGCTTCGACGAAGTGCAGTTCGCGGGACTTGCGATCGTAGTATTGTTCGGCGGCTTCGCGATAGCGCGCGTCGGTGAGCTTCCACAGGCCGAATTGAAACGCGTCTTTCGAAATTTCGATCGGCAGGTTGATATAGTCGACCGACTCGTCCTGGGGGTTGTTGTCTTCGAGGCCGCCGCCGCTGACATTGTCGTAGCGATTCGATCCGACTCGTACGTCGCAGTACACGGAGTTGTGCGTGCGGCCCGCGGTTTCGTTGATCGCGCCCAGCCGGCCCCACAGGCGATCGGTATGCTGGTTGCGAAAGAGGTACGAGATATAATAAATACGCGGTTTGCCGCGAATCTTAAATTGCGTTCGCGAGCGGTTTAGCTCTTCTCGCATGTACTGTTTGATTTTGAGGAGCTGCGAGCGATCGTAGAGTCCGCCCGCCGGAGTTTTCGTTTTGCTGATCTTGCTGTTTCTGGGGGTCGAGGGCCTGGGCAATGTGTGCTTTCCTATCCGGTTCGTCGGCCGGTGGATTCAACCGACGCCGAGCGTCCGATTCGAATCTCAAATCTTATAGTGGAGATGATTCAGGGACCGGTCTGGTTTTCGGCGGCCCGGGACTGCGTATCCTGCACGGTGTTCTTGTTTTCCGGCTCCGCGGAATTTTCCGCAGGCGCGGGCGTCGGAGCCGGCTCGGGTTTTCGACCGCGATTGCGCACGAAATAATCGAAGTCCGCATTCTTTTGCATGAGCTTTTGAATTGCGTCGTCTCGCAGAGCGGTTTGCCAGTATTCTTTTTCGGCCTTCGCCGCCTTCAGTAAATAGTCTCGCGCTCCGTTGAGGTTGCTTTCGCGACTATAGGCCCGGGCCACGAGATAGTCCGCTTCGGGCGAATCTTCCACGCGCTTGAGCGTAATGATCGCCTGCCGATTGCGTTCCGCGTTAAACAATGCGACGCCGTAGTGATAGTTGTATTCGCGCAGCGAGTTGCCTTTCTTCTTCGCCTGACGTTCTTGATCGTAGATCGCCTGGAGGCGTCTCATATTTACTTTTTCGTAGGCGCGAATTGCGAGCGGCCAGTCTTTGCGCCGCGCGGATTCGCGACCCAGATAGAGCATTACCGGCGTGAAGCGTTCGGCCGCCGCGACGCCCGGAGCGCTTTTGGTTTCCGTTTCCAAATTCGTCAGCACGGTGCGGCTGTTGGCGTACGCGCGCTTATCGCGCTTGCGAATGGCCGAGAGCGTCGAGACCAGATAGGCGTCGGCCTGGTCGGGATCCTTTTTAAGAGCGCGCTTCGCGCTGGCGTCGGCCGCGCTGAACTGGCCGAGTTCCCACTGAGCGCGGGCGCGGGCGCCGTAGACCCGGGGTGTGGCGCGAACTTTCAGCGCGGAGTCGAAGCGCTGGAGGGCTTTCGTATGCGCATTGCGTTCGATGTAGGCCAGACCTTCCGCGAGATTGACGAAGTAGATGAAAGACTTGCCTGGCTTTTCGTTCAGGCTACGGGCGCGTTCCATGTCGCGCAGCGCGGCGTCATGGCGGTCCATCTGCAGATTGCAAATGCCCGCTTTGTAATGATATTCCCAGCGATTTTCATCGGAGCGAATCAGCGCGCGCAGATCACTTTCCGCGTCGCGGTATTCTTTTAACTGCATGCGCGCGAGAGCCAGCTCCCAGCGCGCGGGGTGGTGATCGCTCTTTACGCTGAGAGCCTGGCGGTAGCTCGCGGCGGCGTCGCGAACGCGGCCCTCTTTGGCGTGGGCGCGGCCTTCCTGCATCAGGCGATTGACTTTCGCCACGCGCGGGTCGCGGTTTTGATCCGCCAGCTCGTGCAGCTTTCGCACGCCGCTGGAGTCGTTGAACTTCAGGAACTTTTCGCTGTAGACGTAAAGATTTTCCCAATCGCGCGTAAATTTATAGTGCAGCACGATTTTCCAGTACGCCTTTTCCCGCAGATCGCGATCCATGCGCAGATTCACCGCGCGCTGATACGCGCTCACTGCATCGCCGCGGCGGTTCTGCTGTTCGAGGATATAGCCCATGTAAAACAGCGGGTTGCCGTTGGACGGATTCGCCTGCAGGGCTTTTTTAAACAGATCGTACGCGCGATCGTAATTGCGACCGCTGAATGCCAGCTTGCCCTGACGATAGTAGCCGCTGTTTTGCGCCTGGACGGGTTGGATCGCGGCGAGGCTCAGTGCGAGCAAACAAGCCGTTGTTAATATATAGGAAAACTTCACAGCATACCCTGTATAAGCCCGTAAGGCCCTGTAGTCCAATAAATTTTATTGACACTCCCACGAGCCCGATCACTGAGACAGGATACGTCGCAGGTATTCCGGCGGCGACCCTTTCCGACCTGGCTCGATTCGCCGGAATCAGCGTGTCCCGCGGTCCCGCCTATTCCAGCCGGCAGAGTAGCCTTAGACGGCGAGAGGACGCAGACACAAAAGCTATGATTCGCGTATCGCAATTAACGAAATACTATGGAAATTTCGCGGCCCTTCAGGACGTGAACTTTTCGATCAACCGCGGGGAAGTCGTCGGCCTCCTGGGGCTCAACGGCGCCGGCAAGACGACCTGTCTGCGAGTGCTTACGGGATACCTGGTGCCATCCGCCGGGGAATGTTCGATCGACGGCATCAACGTTTTCGCCGACCCCTTAGAGGTTAAGAACCGCATGGGCTATTTGCCCGAGGTGCCGCCCCTCTATCCCGAGATGACGGTCGAAGACTATCTGCGTTTTGTAGCGCGACTGCGGGGCATTGTCGAAAAGTCCGCCTTCGAATCTGAATTCTTGCGCGTGACCGAGCTGACCCAGTTGGAACTGGCGCGGCGTTCTCTGATCCGCCATCTCTCGCTCGGATTTCGCAAGCGCGTCGGCATCGCCCAGGCCTTGATCGGTTCGCCGCCGGTATTGATTTTCGATGAGCCGGTATCCGGCCTGGACCCCGTGCAGATCGTCGAGGTGCGCAAGCTGATTCGCCGCCTGGCGGGCGAACATACGATATTAATTTCCAGCCACATCCTGACGGAAGTCAGCCAGACCTGCGATCGCGTGATCGTGATTCACAAGGGGCGTCTGGCCGGAGAGCTGTCAGGCGATGAACTGCAGTCCGGGCTGGAAGAACGTTTCATGCAGATGACCGCGGCGCCGGTCACGGAGGTGGGACGCTGATGACGTCTGAAACTAACACAAGTCAAGATGAAGTTAAGTCCGCAGCCGTTGCAGATGTTTCGGCGACCCGGGTCTTTCGCCAGGCCCGCTGGATTTTTCTGAAAGAAATCAATTCATTCATGGGCTCGAATCTGCCCGCTCTGAGCATCGGCATCGTCGTATTTATTTGCGGGCTCCTGAGCGTGCTGCTGGTTATGACGCCGGGCACGACCTACGAAGATATCGCCCGGGTGCTGTACCATCTCTTCTATATATTCACGATTCTATCGGCGCTTTTTTTGTCGATGTCGGCTTTCGTGAACGAACGGCGGCAGGGAACCCTGGAGCTGCTGTACACGCTGCCGGTCACCGATCTCGAACTGGTGCTGGGCAAATTTCTGATGGGCGCCTTTCTCATGACCGGCCTGGTCACGGGAATCACGATGGTGTACGTCGCGGGCATCGCCGAGGGCGACTGGTACGTCGTCGTTTCCGGGCTGCTGGGCTTAATTCTGACGGGGCTGTACGCCTACAGCGTCGGGGTCTTTGCTTCGAGTCTGTCGGACAGCTATCTGATTTCGCTTTTGATCGGCGGCGCGATTTTGATTCTGATCGACATTGGCGGCTTTCTGGCGGGTCTGCTGCCCGAACCGGCGAAAGGCATCCTGACCTATCTGCACGGTCTGAATCACTTTCTGCCGTTTACGCGGGGCGTGGTGCCGCTGAAAGGCGTGGTGTTCTTCGCCAGCCTGACCGTGTTCTTTTTATTTTTGACCGTGAAGGTCCTCGAATCGCGCCGCTGGCGCGGACAGAGCTGATCGGCGCGGACCGCGGCGCAGTACTAACTCTGCGGCGTCGGGCTGCGCCGCGCGTGTCGCTCGCCCGGGCGCCATAACTTTGAGTTTCGAGCTGGTTTCATATGATGGAAAAACTTTTACCCTTTTATCAACGCTACGGGATCTGGGTGTTCTTTACCGGCACGCTGATCTTCTTTCTGGCCGTGTCCTTCGACCAGGGCCTGCAGAGTATGCTCTTCGCAGGACTGGGGCTGATCCTGGCTCTGTCCGACCCGCTGGTTTGCATTTTCGGGCGATCCGGCGCGGTACGCGGCCGCGGAATTGAACGCGGTCTGTGGATTAGCTGGGGAGCGGGCTTGCTGGCCGTGAGCTTTTTTCTCGCGCGAAACTTAATGGAAGTTCCGGTCGACCAGCTGGTGGCCGGCGAAGATTCCTTTTTGCCCCGCCTGCGGCTGGCCTTTCTGTTTCTCTTTTTGCTGAGCTACGGTGCGGCTCTGGTCTATCGTTTGATGATGAGCCTCAGCCATTCGGTCGAAGCGGTCGCATCCACGGGCGTCGTCGAACAAAAGCAAAGCTATCTGAAAGGCGCCGCCTATTCGATCTTCGCGCTCGTTACCGTGCTGGTGCTCGTCAACTACGTCGTGGGCAACCGCAATCCGTCTCTGGATCTTTCGCCTGGTTTTTATTCGTTCAGCGACGACGCGCAGACTATCATCGGATCGATCGACGCGGACGTAAAATTGTACGCCTTCTTGCCGGAACAGCAGGCCGTGCGCACGCGCGCCGATCGCCAGCGCCAGCCGGAACTCTATCGCATCACCGACGAGCTGCGAGTGATGATCTCGAATATTCCCAAAGCGAATCCGAAGATCGATCTGGAATTTCTGAACGCCGATCTGCAGGCATTCAATACTCAGGAATTCGGCACGGTCAGCAACGGCACGCTGATCTTTCGCGTCCTGCGCCAGGACGCCGCCGCTGAAAAACCCTACGTCGAACGACGGGTCTACGTCACTTCGCAAAAAGATATGAACAAGCTGGAGCGGGAAGTTACGCGCGCGCTGCTGTACGTCGCATCGCCCCAGCGCAATCTGTATTTCACGGCCTCTAACGGCGAACGCTATAGTCTGACGCGCAACACCGAACGTGCGGCGAGCGTCGAGTCGCTGAAAGAACAGCTGCGATTTTTTAACAGCACGCTCTATTCTCTCGATACGAACAACGGCTGGCCCGGCCCGATTCCGGAAGAGGCCACCGTCGTATTCATTCTGGGTCCGACCGTGCCCTTCGGACCGGAAGCGCGCCAGGCGATCATCGACTACGTCAAAGGCGGCGGCCGGCTCTTTATCGCCCTGGACCCCGCCGGTCGCGAAGACTTCGCCTGGCTGCGATCCGAGCTGGGCGGCAAAGGCTACGATTATAAAACACAGGTTCTGACCAGCACGAATCTCACCGGCGTGGCGGTCGTGAATACCTTCGGCGATCACGGCATTGTCGAGGGTCTCGCGTCGGGACTGCAGCCGCTGATCGTCATGCCCCTGAGCGGATCTTTTGTGTCGGCCGCCCGTCAACTGACGGATCCGCAGGTCGCCGAAGCGCGCGCCCTGAAAGATCTTACGCCGACCGAATTTTTGCACTCGCCCCATACCGCGTTTCACGACGCGAATCGCAACGGCCGGCGAGACGGCGCCGAAACTGCGGCTCGTTCCATTCTGGGGCTGGCCTATCAGCAGGCGGGCGTGCCCGACGGCGCGAAAGTCGTGATGTTCTCCGGCGTCGATTGGCTGGCGGAGCGCGGTCTATCGTTTCCGGTCGTGAATAAAAATATGACCCTGGCTTCGCAGGGATTGTTCTGGCTGACCGAGAGTCCTTTAGTCGCGGCTCTCGCGCCGAAAGAAAAGCAAAGCCGCACGATTCAAATCTCTGAAGACGCGAAGTTCTGGCTGATCCTGTTCGCCCTGCTCTTTCCGGTGGTGGTCGGAGCCGGCCTGGGATTCAGCATCTACTGGTTCCGCAAGAACCGGCGCTTCGTCGAGGCCGCGTAAAAATGCAGCGCTACTATCCGCACATCGCCGCCGTCGCCGGCGTTTTGATTCTGCTGCTGATTTTGTGGGGTCCTTCCGACGGCGAGGACAGCGCTCGCGATAGCATTGTCTGGAAAGAAGACTGGCAGGTGATCGAGTACTACGCCAGCGCCGACGCGCCCCATCCGACTTTGCGATTGATTCGCGAGCCCGGTCTGGTTTCAGACAGCTATTTCACCGAATCTCCGGCCGCGGTGCTCGCCGCGAACGATACTGCTACGGATGCTGCGATTGAAGGTGTGACGGAGGACGACGGCCAAAGCGCAGACGCGAAACCGGAGTACGTGCGGCGTCGCGGCGGACCCAGCGTGACGAACACCTTTCGCGACTGGCGTCGGCCGAAGCTCAACGCCTACCACCGGCTTTCACCGGAGCGGGAAGCGGAGTTCGGCCTGAATGAGCCGGAGCATGTCGTGCGATTTTACGAACGTCCGGGCGGCACGCCGGTCGAGCTTCGAGCGGGAGTGAAGTCCGGCGGCGCGAATCGTTTCGTTGCGTCGACTTATTATGATCATGAAGATCTGCTTCTGATCATCGGTTCGTATCTCTTCGATAAATTCACTCAGAGTCCGTTTAGCTATCGTGAAAAACGTATCCTGTACTATCCGACCGCTTCCTTTACGCGAGAGATTCGCGTCACGAACAAAGACGGCGAGACTCTGCGATTGAACGCCGCTCAGGAGCCCCGGGAACAGGGCGCGCCCCTGACGATTTACCGGCGCTACAATCCTGCCGACGATTCTTCGACGGATATCCCGAACAATATCGCCAGTCCGCTGGACGCCGCAGTGAAAAGCATGATGATCCATCGCTTTCGCGACGAAGCCGCCGAGATCGGCGACGCCGAAGCGCTCTGGGAACAGGCCGGCAAAGACTTCGCCGAAGTAAAAGTCGACATTGCAAAAGGCGATTCGTACTGGATGCGCTTTCGTCAGGCGCCTGGCATCGAAGCTACGGACGAGGACCTGATTTTGATTCAGAGCTCGGTGTCGATCGGCACCGACTGGGCTCGTCGCACCGCCGTTGAAAACGCTCTGCGCAATATGCAAATCATTTCCGGCTATGTGCCCCCGGAGCCGCAGCCGGAAACCGAAGCGAGTGCAAACGACGACGGCGCGAGCGGCAATCAATGAGCGCTTTCGCTTGCATTCATTGGATGAATCCCTCGCAAAACGTCGGCGGCCGGTGGACTCGTCGGCGTCTGGTTGGCGTCGCCTTGCTTGCGATCTGTATGATACAGGCGAGCGGCTGCGCCTATTTCGCGCGCGTCGATCTTTCCGAATATGCGCCGGCGGAGCGGACGCTCTTTTTGCATAATTTTACGAATCAGTCCTTTCAGCCGGACGTAAACGTCGAGTTGACGGAAATCGTTCGGCGGGAAATCGCCCGGCGCGAAAATTTCGCGCTGATGAAGACTCGCGATGAAGCGCGCCTGTGGGTGTACGGCGAAATTTCCGTGTATCGTAAATCGGGTCGCATGTTTGACAACCTGCGCACGCCCACGCGCTTCGAACTGCTGGTCGCCGCGCGTATTAAAGTCCGCGAAAAGCCCGGTGAAAATCTCTGGTTTTCGCGGGAAGTCAGCGCGCGGGTCGAATATTCCGAGCGGGAAGGTTTTCTCGAAAGCGAATTCGAAGCGCGTCAGCGAGTCCTGCGACAGTTGGCCCAGCGGGTGAGTAATGTTATTGAGACTGAGTTTCTAAACCGATCGACTCCTGTCACAGGGGAAGAGCCGAACACATTACAATAGAAGACTTAGCTTTTCGGATGCTCCGCGGACGGCGCTGCATTAGCTCAGCGTTAAAAGTCAGGCCGGCTGGAAAAAAGAGTCCCCAAATACGGTTGCGTTTTAATTCTGTGTTTGGTAGGATTGGGCAGGGTAGAGCTATGTCAGGTGATAGGATCAAAGTAGAAGTCGACGCGGATCTGGAGGATCTGATTCCCACCTATCTATCCAACCTCGACAAGAATCTCGAAAAGATCACCGCGGCCGTCAGCTCCGGAGACTTCGAGCAGTGCCGGGTGCTCGGCCACAATATGAAAGGCTCCGGCGGCGGCTATGGTTTCCACGACCTTTCGCGCTTCGGCAAGCAGATCGAAGACGCCGCCAAAGAGAGCGACGCGGGCGAAATTCAGAAAACCCTGGGCCAGATCCAGGATTATTTGACGCGCATCGACATTACTTACGTATAAGTACTGATCGCCCGTTCCGTTAGAATACGGACAGTCGATACAGCCTTAACTCAGAGGCTGACTCCCCCTTTCCCGACGCTGCGCTTTGCAGCGGTATCTCCGTCAAATTCCGCTCCGCAAACTGCGCGAAGGCGTCCAGATGTTCGCGCGTATAAAACGGCGGCATCGGATCCTGTGGATCAAGCAAGAGATAGTATCCCTGGCAGGCGCGATCGCGAAAATAAAAGCGTTCGAAGTTGTGCGGCCCGGGCACCGCGTCGTGCGCTGGATTGCCCTGCGGAGTCATGAGCGGAAAGACATGCACGTCGAGCGGCGTGTGCGCGCTGAACGGCGACTGGGTTTGCAGGCAGGCGCCCGCGGGTATATTTTGCAGCAGACTCTCAACCGCGGGATAGCGGGCGTCGGTCGCCAGGCGCGGCAAGGGCATATAGCGATCGGCGCTTGCCGCGAAGAAGCTGCACGCGAGTACGGCGACCAGTAGAATCAGGCGCAGGTCTCTGTGTTCGCCACCATCTCCCCCATCGCCCCCAAAGCCGCGATCCGTGCCTGCGGCTTCGCGCCAGAAGGCGAAGCCCGCTTCCAATCGCTGCAGGCCGCGAATCAATCCGAAAAACAAGAACGGCAGGATCGCGTAACTATAGTGTCCGAGATAGCTGTGGTGCCAGATCTGTTGTGACAGATAGTGAAAGAGCATCAGCGGCAGCAGCACGATCGCAAAGAAGCGCAGATTGAGGACGGGCAAGAAAGCGCAGGACAATAACAAAAAGAATCCCGGTCGCAGACTGCGCTCGGAAAACGGAGTCGGCTCCGACCACATGCTGATCCAGTCGACGCGCTCCGGTCCGCCGATCCAGTCCATCGCCCACAGGGCCAGCAGCAGCCAGGCCAGGGCCGCGACGCCGACAGCGACGGCGCGCGTTAAATGCGCGACGGCGGCGCTCCCGGGACTTTCACCGCGGTGACTCACAAGATAGATCGCGAAGAGTCCGACGTACAGGGCGATGTCTTCTTTGTTCGCCATCCACAGAATCAGGCACAGCCAGAACAGCCAGCGACTGCGGCCGACCTGGCGCCAGCGGGCGAGGGCCAGAAAGGTCAGGGCTGAAAGCGGAATGACCGGCAGTTCGTAGTGATACGAGAGCGCCAGGCGCCAGAGCGGATAGGCTCCGCAGATGACGGCCATGCAGCTGACCGCCGTGAAGGGATTGCGCAGTTCTTTTTGAACCAGACGCGCCCAGAACAACAGTCCCAGAGCCAGCGTCGACCACAGACACACGGCGTAGACCATGTGGGTCGGTCGCGATCCTCCGAACGCGCCGTGCGCCGCCAGCGCGTCGGCCAGCCAGTAGAAGGGAGCATAGAGCGCCAGCAGCGGCGAAAAGTGATGCCCGAGATAGCTGCCGGTCGGTCCGGTCGCCAGAAAGGGCGTCGTAAGAAAACCCTGCCAGCGCGCCGTATGATTGATCGCCGTCGAAATATTCGTAAAGTCCTGATCGCCTAAAAATAGATTCGCGTATGCCAGCTGATTGAATTGCCACAGATAGATCAGGAGCGGCACGGCCGGCGCGAATACGGCCGGAAAGATCAGTGCGGCGCGGCGCAGAGCTCCGGCCCGGTCGCCGCGATTCGAGATGTTCGTCGACTGGCTCGTAGCCGCGGAGCCGGTACCCGCCGATTTCGATTCCGGCGATGCGTCGGTCGGATTCTCAGCGCTCGTTTCTCCGAGCAGCGCCCGGCGCCGGCTTTGATGCGCCCGTCGCAGGATCAAAATCAAACACAATGTTAACAGTCCAAAGCCGAGCGCACGCTCGACGCCCACGACTCGCTGTTGCAATATTTGCAGCGTGTTGGCATCGGGCCAGGCCCACAGGGCCAGCGCGGGCGGGACCGCCAGCAGCGCGGTCAGCCCCGCGGAGAAGGCGTATAATAGTGGAATTTCGCGAAATCGAGGCGGCATGCGGTTTTTTTAAAACGAACCAATCAATTCGTGCAGTCGACTAAAATCCAGAGAAAGCCTGGAAAAGCTTTTTACACAGAGGTGAGTAAAACGATTGACGGAATCCTCAGAACGCTTGAAGATCCATGTCGTCCGATGGTCTCAGAAATTCAACTCATCGCACGATAAAGCGTTCTATAAACAGAGGAGTTCTTTCAAGAATAGGAGCCTATACAATGAAACAATTTTCTATATTAGCAGCCTTACTGGCACTGTCCTTCACCGTCGCATGCGGCGGTACCAACGACGGTCGTCGCGACGCGACTACGGTCGGCGCGGAAGGCTGGGTCTTCGAAGGTTGGGCGTGTGCCCCCGACGCGGCCAAAGCGAAATCAGGACTGAGTCCCGCAGACTACTGTGTGGATGACGACAACAAAGACTATCTGTATCTGAAGTTCTCGGCTCGCGCTTCCGAGCGTGCAATCCGGGCTGGCAGCATCGCCATGAAACAAACGACCTGCCGTCGCGCTTCGCGTGACCTGGTCGCCGGCGACGGTCTTTCTAAAATCATCGGCGACTACGTCGAGCAGGCTTCAGGCGTATCTGATGGTCAGTCTACCGGTCAGGCGATCGTGACCCAGACTCAGGGTAAGATCAGCGGTATCGGTATCTATGACTGCTGCTCTCTGAACCAGCAAACCGGTCGCTGCGCGAACCCGTCTGACGGCGACGCTGAGACCTGGGAAGACTGTCAGTGTGTGGGTTACTTCAAGTTCCCCGGCGGACAGCGCGCTTTCGAAGCGGTAGCCGAAGAGGTTTCCGTAGAATAATCTCAGTCTCTATTCAAAGAGCGAACGAAAGAACCGGAGTATTGTCAGCATCAATGCTCCGGTTTTTTTGCGCATTCACGACATCGCCCGGGCGGTCCGACTCGACAGACAGGCGCATATCCCGGCGAAGCGTGAGCGCGAACACTGCAAATCAAATTTCAAGGATTGATCATGAACACACTACAGCGAACCGCGATTCCCGCGGTACTGGCGGCCGCATTGCTCGCCTTCTCCGTCGCCTGCGGCGGCGGCGACGATGGCCGTCGCGATGCGACTACTGTCGGCGCCCAGGGCTGGGTATTCGAAGGCTGGGCCTGCCCGCCGGACGCAGCGAAAGCCAAAGCGGGTCAGAGCCCGGCGGAATACTGCCAGGACGACAGCAACAAAGACTATCTGTACATGAAGTTCGCGGCGCGCTCTTCCGAACGCGCCATTCGTGCCGGCAGCATCGCCATGAAGCAAACGACCTGCCGTCGCGCGGCGCGTGACTTAGTAGCCGGCGACGGCCTTTCCAAAATCATCGGCGACTACGTCGAGCAGGCGTCCGGCGTATCTGACGGTCAGTCTACCGGCCAGGCGATCGTAACGCAAACCGCCGGCAAGATCAGCGGCATCGGTCTCTACGACTGCTGTTCCCTGAATCCGCAGACCGGCCGTTGCGCCGATCCGAACGAAGGCGATAACGAGACCTGGGAAGAATGCCAGTGCGTGGGCTACATGAAGTATCCCGGCGGACAAAAAGCATTCGAAGCGATTGCGGAAGAAACCTCGGTCGAATAATCGCATTCGGACGGATCGCAGGATCCGCGCTCAAGAAACCGGCCCCGATTTTCGCGGGCCGGTTTTTTTATGCGCGAATACGCATACGGCTGAGGGCCCGGAATTTGACTACGCAGCGATAACGCAAGACATCGTCGATCGAACTCAGGACCAGATCAGCGATATTAATATTTATAATTGCTGCGCGCTGAATCAGCAGACGGGTCGCTGCGCGAACCCGGAAGCGGGCGACGCGGAAGACTGGACGGACTGTTCCTGTGTCGACTATTTCAAATATGCAGGCGGGCAGACCGCCTTCGAAATGACGGCCGACGCATTCTGATCCAGGATGCCACGAATGAAACCCGCACCGGCGGCCGGATCGTCTTTTGTTTTTCGCGTGCCTCCCGGCCGCGCTTTCTCTAAATTACCGGCATGCAATTCTTCACAAACAACAACGACCTGGCCGCTACGCTGCTGCGTGTCACGGTCGGGCTCATCTGCATGGCTCATGGTGTGCCGAAATTACTGGCGCTGGTCTCGGGGGATATGGGCTTCGTAAACTCGATGTCCGCCATGTTCGGCGGCGCCTTGATCGGCTGGGCGATCGTTTTGATTACGATCATCGTCGAGGCTCTGGGCGGCCTCCTGCTGGTGCTGGGAGTGCGTGTGCGATTGAGCGGACTGGCGGTGGCCGCGTTGTTCTTCGGCATCGCGGTGATTATGCACGGCTCGGACTTCCCGGCGATGTTCGGCGTGGGCGACGGTGCGCAGGTGAAATTCGAATTTCCGTTTTTGATCGCGGTGGGTGGCCTGGCGCTGGCCTTTCTGGGCTCCGGCCGGCATGCCCTTATGCGTGACTGATTCGAGCTATTGGCGGCTATGCTCTGCCCTGTCGGGCAGAGTTGCGCGGACCTCCGGTCCGCTATAACACGCTGCCGTTCTTCTGCATCCAGTCGCGGTAGTACTGCATGCGAATCAGTCCGCGTTCGACGTAGTCGCTGCGATGGGGCCGTCCGTTGGGTCGGCCCGTATTGTGAATGCGAAAGCAGGCGTTCCAGTCTTTCAGGCGGGCCTGCTTCGCGTAGTGAAACTGCATATAGGCGGCGGCCCACTGCAGCTGATAGTCGCCGCGCAGTTCTTCGACTTCGCAGCCGAGCGCAATGCAGTGATAACCCATGATCTGGACCAGGCCGTAGCTGGTCGCAAGCTGCTTCAGCTGCGCGTCGCTGTACTTCGAGACCGCCTTGCGATCCAGGCCGCCCCATTTCGCGCCGTCTTTTTTTAACGCGAGCAGTTTGCGATACACATTCGGTTCGAAGCGTTCGCTGTCGCGATTGCCCGGGGGCGAAGACTCAATGCTGATCAGAGCCGCGATATATTCCGGGCTCAAATCCGTGCCCTTCGCAGCCTGCTGGATTTCCGGATGCAGCGAATGGTACAAATGCAACATCAGCGCGTCTTCGGTATTGCGTGGGCAGGCCAGGCCCGCGACTACAAAGACAGACAGCGCGAGTACGCGCGAAATATGGCGAAGTCCGGGTGCCATCAGAATTCTCTGGAAAGCGCGTAAGCTACGTTCGAAATACCCGGTCCGGCGGGTTTACAAAAATGCGACGCTGAAACCAGCGGCGAAACCAATCCAATCAGCGGGTCGGTTCTCCAAGAGATTTGCGGATCTTGCTGATATAGTCGATAGTTTCCCGATACGGCGGAACTCCGCCATATTTTTTTACCGCGCCGGGCCCGGCGTTATAGGCCGCCAGGGCCAGGTCGAGATCGCCGAATTTGCCGGCCATCTGATTCAGATATTTTACGCCCCCGCGAATATTTTCCCTGGGATTGGTGGGGTCGACGCCCAGCTCGCGAGCGGTGCCGGGCATGAGCTGCATCAGGCCGACCGCCCCGACTTTTGAGCGAGCGTCCGGTCGACCGGCGCTTTCAGCCTGCACGACCGCGCGAATCAGATCCGGGGAAACGGACTGGCTGCTGGCTTCCTGCTGGATCATCGCTTCGAGCTCGGCTGCAAATCCCGTCGCGGCTCCGGGCCGCGCTCGGTCGCCCTGTAGACCTGCGGGATTCAAGGGCGCAGCGCCGCTTACGCCGGCGGCGTTCGCCGCGTTTCGAACCATTTCCGCTTCCGCCTGACTCGCGGCAGTGCCCGCCGCAGCGGTACCTGCGCCGGCCGTCTGCCCCGGGCCGTTCAATAAGGCCGCGGCCCGGCCGTTCGCGCCTGCGATCGGCGGTCGAGTCGGGCCCGCTTCGAAGCGGCTCATCTTCGTGGAGACCTTCTGGATTATGTCTCCTACGCGATTCTGAATAGCGCCGATGCGATTGAGTGAGTCCATATCATATCGATAATCGGCGAGACTACCGAATCACCGCACAAAAAAAATCGACCTGCGCTCATTTTCGACCTGCGGACCTCCGGGAATGCCGGTCAGACCAGGCCCGGGTGCAGCAGGATATTTTTCGATCGCGCGAAGCGAGTCAGAATTTCTCGCCAGATCAGATCCGTAATGATCCTCGTATTTCGCGGCTCCGTCAAATGCCGCAGGTGCAAAACGATCGCGCCGTTTTTGTATTCAACGTACACGGAGGGCGTGAGATACGAGTAGTGAATGTCGTGGCTTTCTTCCGCGGTCTGGATGCGCTGGTCGTCGGTCTTGATTTCTTCGAGGCAATCTTCCGCGATCTTCAATAGCATTCCGCGCGCTTTTTTCCAGTCCGATTTCGGCGTGAGGGGCACGGCGATCTCGTTCCAGTTAAATGAAAACTCCTTACTGGAGTTCGACACCGGGTGCGTAAAGACCAGGCTGTTGGGAATGTGTACGATGCGTCCGGTGCTCTGGCCGCCCTGATCGCGCGGTAACACCTCAATCATCGTCGTGTCGAGCAGGCGGACTTCCAGCACGTCGCCGATGGTGTTGCCCATCATTACGCGATTGCCCATGACGAAGGGCCGTCGGATCATAATATAGAACCAGCCGGTGATATTCAAAATCACCTCTTTGTTCACGATGACGAGACCGGTTCCGAAAATACCAAGGATGGTCAGGACTCCGCTCAGCGATGTCAGCCACAGAGGCGCGATGATCAGGGCGGCCAGGAAGGCGGCGATGTAGAGGCTGTTGATGCGCCACCGCTTGCGATGCGTGCTATCGCTGCCCCGACGGACCAGCAATCTCAGAATCAGAAAGCGGGTCAGAAAGATTAGCCCGACGAGCACGAGCGAATACAGGAGCAGGCTCAGTAGTTCGGGCGTGGTGTCCTGGAGCTGGCCCATTCGGCTGCTGAGATCGCGCATGATCTGTTTCATATGATTTCCCCAAACGTCTCGGTTGTTCGTCGGCCTAAAAACGGCGTCGAATTTTTGATTGACCGCCGTTCAAAACCAGAGGATTCGATTTTTGCGGACACGCAATCCTTTTCGATATTTTCGCGACGCCCGGCACGCGCCGACGGCAGGAGACGGCACCATGACAGAAGACATCACGACCGACAGCTTTGATCCATCAACAGCAGGGCCTGCGCGGCAGCCTTATATCGGCGGCGGACTGCGACGCGTGATGCGTCTGGTCGCCATCGGCCTGATGCTCGCGATGACGAGCTCCTGCGGTTATAACGAGATCCAGGTCAAAGATGAAAACGTGAAGGCCGCCTGGGCTGAAGTTCTGAACCAGTACCAGCGCCGCTACGATTTGATCCCGAACCTGGTGAAAACGGTGCAGGCTTTCGCGAAGCAGGAACGCGAAGTGCTGACCGAGATCACCAATGCCCGCTCCCGCGTCGGCTCGATCCAGGCGACGCCGGAATTGGTCAACGATCCGGCGGCTTTCGCCAAATTTCAGCAGGCCCAGAGTTCCATGGGTTCCGCGCTTTCGCGTTTGATGCTGGTCGTCGAAAATTATCCGGATCTGAAATCCAATGAAAATTTTCGTGATCTGCAGGCGCAGCTGGAAGGCACTGAGAATCGCATTGCCGTCGCTCGCAATCGCTACATCAAATCCGTTTCCGATTTCAACAGCACGGTTCGCGTATTTCCGAATAACCTGACCGCGAAGATCTTCGGTTATGTGACCAAACCGAGTTTCCAGCCGGAAAACGAGGAAGCCATCAGCAAACCGCCGGAAGTTAATTTTGAGTAATCGTCGCTTAAGACGATCACGCTTCGCAGCCTGCGCAACGCTGCTTCTAGGCCTTGCGTCCGCGGCGCCGCTCCTCGGCCAGACAGCCGACGACGCGCTCTTAGACGAAGTGCCCGTGCCGGAGCTGTACGGGCGAGTCACGGATCAAACCGGAACCCTGGGCAGCGGCGAAATCGCTTCGCTTGAATCTCTGCTGGCCGACTACGAATCCCGGAGCGGTTCACAGATCGTCGTGTTGATTGTGCCGACGACCGGACTCGAGACCATCGAACAGTACGCGATTCGCGTGGCCGAGGCCTGGCGGATCGGCCGGACGAATGTGGACGACGGCGTCATATTATTGATCGCCAAAAACGATCGTCGCGTTCGCATTGAAGTCGGCTACGGTCTGGAAGGCGCTCTGCCCGACGCCCGGGCCAAACGAATTATTTCCGATCATATAGTGCCGCGCTTTCGCGAAGGCGAATTCTACCGCGGAATTACAGACGGCCTGGCGGGAATCCTGGCAGCGATTCGCAATGAACCGCTGCCGGAGCCCGCGGCCGAGCAGGCGGATCCGGGCGAAGCTCTCGGCGGCGGCTTTCAGATGATCGTCTTCTTCGGCGCTTTCATTATTGGCGGCATCCTGCGCGCCTTTCGTTTCATGACTCGTCTTTTCATCGGCGCCGGACTCGGCTTCGTAATCTTCGTTCTGGGCCTGGTGCTCTCGCTGGCTTTCAGCAGCGCGCTGTTTTACGGCGGAGTCGCCTTCATGATTTCAGTGCTGGGAATTATGCCCGGCGGTCGCGGGGGCGGAGGTTTTTCCGGCGGCGGTTTCTCAGGCGGTGGCGGCGGTGGATTCTCCGGCGGCGGCGGCGGTTTCGGCGGCGGTGGAGCTTCGGGCAGCTGGTAATCCTCAGGCTTATGCGATCGTTGCGCGCGTTCGATCTGCTGTCCGTCTGCTTCGCCTTCGCAATCTGCAGCGTCGGATCAGGATTGCCGGCGGCGCCCGTCGGCGGATTCGATCCGCTCGTGAAGGGCGCGAGATCTTCGGCGAAAGACGCGCCTTTGCCCATCAACGGCAATTTCAATCGAACGCTATTGCCCGCTCATCGCCTGGCCCTGGAGTGGGTGAATCTCGAATCCGACGAAAATGGCCTCTTCGAACGCGAGTCGACCGCGCGTCTGGCCGGCGAGTACGCCTTCGCCCGCTGGTTTTCGCTCTTCGGCCAGGTGCCCTATACGCGGAAGATGGACTCCGAGCAGGGCGTGCGCGAACATCTGGATATGGTAAGTCTGGGGGCGCGCCTGGGCACTCGTCTGGGACGCAGCTTTTATCCCGCGGCGGCCCTGGAAGTCGGACTGGCGACGGGCAACGAGGATCGGGGCATTGGCCACAAACGCCTGGGATTTCTGGAGCCGCGGATCGGGCTGCTCTGGTCGCCGCATCGCTTCGACTGGTTTTATCTCGCGACCATGCTTCGATTTAACAGTCAAACCAACAGTCGACTGCGCACGACGAATCCCGATGAGAAATTCGAGCGCGCCTGGATTTGGGAAGCCGAAGCGGGATTTTACGTCGACGACGCCTTCGCCGTATTCGTGGAATTCCAGCGCAAGAGTCTGACCGAACCTGAAGAACGACTGATCAATACGACGACCGTCGCGCCGGGACTGCGCTTTCGCCCGGCGCCGTACTTCGATCTGGCGGTTTCGGTTCCTCTCAGCGTTGGCAGCGAAAAGGAATTCGAGCGGGGAATTCTGGCGCGGCTGACGTTTTATCCAGGATTTTGGTGAGCAGGTGTTCGTCGCACCTGGCCGAGATCAGTAGCGCTTTGCGCTTTTATATTACTTCGCCTTTTGTGCGATTATATCGCATGATCCAGATCAGAAGCGCTTCGCGCTTTTATATTACTTCGCCTTTTGTGCGATATAATCACATGGTCCAGATCAGTAGCGCTTTGCGCTTCTATAATACTTCGTCTTTCATGCGATTGCATCGCATGAAAGACTCACATCCTAAACACTCCGTACTGCTGCACGTCCGCCGGGCGGGCGTTGTCGCAGACGCTTAGCGATAGCGCGACAACGCTGCGGGTGTCGGCCGGGGCGATGATGCCGTCGTCCCACAGGCGGCCGCTGGAATAGAGCACGTTCGATTTCTGGCCGTACTCGTCGAGGATCGGCTGCTGGAATTCGGCCTGGGCCTCGGCGCTCATCGCCGCTTCGCCTTTCCGCGCTAATTGATCCTGTTTGACAGTTAAGAGCACCGACGCCGCCTGTTCCGCGCCCATCACGCCGATGCGCGCATTGGGCCACATCCATAAGAATCGCGGCGAGAAGGCCCGCCCGCACATGCCGTAATTGCCCGCCCCGTAGGATCCGCCGATGACGACTGTGATCCGCGGCACGCGCGCGTTCGAGACCGCGTTGACCAGCTTCGCGCCGTCTTTGGCGATGCCGCCGGCTTCATATTGTCGGCCGACCATGAAGCCGGTGATATTCTGTAAAAACAGCAGGGGAATGCCGCGCTGCGAACACAGCTCGATGAAGTGCGTGGCCTTGAGGGCCGACTCGGAAAAGAGCACGCCGTTGTTGGCGATGATGCCCACGTGGTAGCCGTGAATATGGGCGAAGCCAGTGACGATCGTGCGGGCGTAGCGCTCTTTGAATTCGTCGAAATTCGATCCGTCGGTGATGCGGGCGATGACTTCGTGCACGTCATAGGGCTTGCGAATGTCGTGATTGATGACGCCGTCGATGCTTGCGGGATCGTAGAGGGGTTCGGCGACGCTGGCCCGTTTGGGCAGGACGGCCGGCTTCTTATGATCCAGATTGCGCACGATGGTGCGGGTGATGCGCAGGGCGTCTTCGTCGTCGGTCGCATAGTGATCGGCGACGCCGCTCTGTTCCGTGTGAACCTCCGCGCCGCCCAGATCGTTGGGCGTGACCTCTTCGCCGGTTGCGGCCTTTACGAGCGGCGGGCCGCCGAGAAAGATCGTGCCGTACTCGCGGACGATTACGGTCTCCTCGGACATGGCGGGGATATAGGCGCCGCCGGCCGTGCACGATCCCATCACGACTGCGATCTGCGGAATTTCGCGCGCCGAGAGCTGCGCCTGATTAAAAAAGATGCGGCCGAAGTGTTCGCGGTCGGGGAAGACCTCGTCCTGCATCGGCAAAAAGGCCCCGCCGGAGTCGACGAGATAAATACAGGGCAGGCGATTCTCTAAAGCGATCTCCTGGGCGCGCAGATGCTTCTTGACCGTCAGCGGAACGTAGGTGCCGCCTTTGACCGTCGCATCATTTGCGACGATCATGCACTCGACGCCCTCGATTAAGCCCACGCCGCAGACCAGGCCGGCGGCGGGCGAAGGGAAATCGTAGACCTCGTGGCCGGCGAACATGCCGACTTCGAGAAAGGGCGAACCGGGATCCAGCAGGAGTCGAATGCGGTCCCGGACGAAAATCTTGCCGCGGCTTTCGTGCAGGCGCCGCGCTTTTTCGCCGCCGCCTGCGCCGGTTTTTTGGGCCAGCGCACGGATCTCATCGACCTTCGTTCGCATCTCGCGCGCATTTTCCGCGAACTCCTCACCAGTCTCTTGAATTCGCGATTGTATGCGCCCCATGCGGAACGAAATGTCCGCACGGGCGCGCGATGGCAAGTGGAATCCAGCGGATTTCCGCTCGGCCGGGGGCGAAGGCCCTGAGCGGATCGACGCAATCTGTTGAATCTACTGAAGCGACTTGAGTTTCGTCTTCACCGAAAATTTCCGGCCTTTGCGCACGACGTCGAGCTCGACGGCGTCGCCCACGCGTTTGCGCTGGATCTGGCGTGAAAGATCGTCGGGGCCTTTGATATTCTTCGAATCGATGGCGATGATGACGTCGCCCGGCACGAGACCGGCGCTGTGGGCCGCGCTGCCGCCGACGACCTCGACGATCATCGCGCCGCGATTGCCGCGAGCGTCCTGGACCGCGTCGATTTTTACGCCGAGCAGCGGTCGTTCGAAGATACCGGTTTCTGCGATTTGTTTGATGACCGGCTGCACCGCCGTCACGGGAATTGCGAAGCCGATGCCGATCGATCCGCCGCTCGGGGAATAGATCATACGATTGATGCCGATCACTTCTCCGTTCAAATTCAGGAGCGGCCCGCCCGAGTTGCCCTGATTGATCGAAGCGTCGGTTTGAATAAATTTCAGGCCGCTCTCGTCGAGTCCGGCCCGGTGCAGTCCGGAGATGACGCCGGTCGTAAAGGTTCCGTCGAGTCCAAAGGGATTGCCGACGGCGATGGCGATGTCGCCGACCTGAATATTATCTGAGTTGCCGAGACGCGCCGCCTGGAGAGGCTTCGGCGATTGCACCTGCACGAGAGCCACGTCGGTCAGTTCGTCGCCGCCCCGCACCTGGCCGTCTAAGACCGTGCCGTCATGCAGGTGTACTTTCACTGTGCGCGCGTCGCCGACCACGTGTCGGTTCGTAACGATCAGGCCCGAAGAATTGATAATAAAACCGGTGCCGAACGAGACGGATTTGCGTGAACCCCGGGGCTGCTGCGGAAAGAATCGACGAAAGAAAGGATCTTTTAGCAGCGCGGGCGGGACTTCCTGACCCGTAGGCACGCTGACTTCCGCCATCACCCTCACGACCGAAGGACGCACGCCCGCGTAGATCGCACGAAAGATCGTTTGCAGATTCGCGCCGTCTTTGTACACGCGCTGAAATTCTGCGTCGCTCATGCCGGCGGGCGGATTCAGAGCCGGGCCGGCTTCGGCCT
This sequence comes from bacterium, assembly GCA_024742665.1. Classification (GTDB taxonomy): domain Bacteria; phylum Spirochaetota; class Leptospiria; order Leptospirales; family Leptonemataceae; genus JANSYA01. The sequence continues at coordinate 638,213 of JANSYA010000002.1, read as the reverse complement.
GTGCATGGATCAGTCCGCCGGTCGGGCCCACGAGCGTAAATAGCAGCGCAAACACCAGCGCCGGCGCGGACCGGAAAGATCTCGGACGGGAAAAATTCATGCGGGTTTTCATAACCACAGTATCGTTCATCCGTCTAAAATCATAACGGAGCGGCCAAATTTCCGCCGCAAAAAACGCCGAATCGGCGGGATTCGAGGCGCGCCGGAAATCGCGAAACTGGCTGCTTTAAGAGGGGCCGTAAACAGCCATGATGGCGAATTTCGCACCGGGGCACCGGCCAGAGGTAGTGAAAATCCTGTCAAAATGGCAGTCGCCTGCGATTCTGGCAGGAGCGTCTGTCTGACGGACCGCCGCTCGGGGGCAGGCGCTTTCGGCTGCCGGGCACGGTTCATGCAATCATAATCATCACGGGCGCGTTAGATCTCCGGATACGGCAGCCTCGACAGCGAAAGCAGCTAGAAAGCAGGTATATATAGATGAGTTCAGTAATCCGATACGCAGACCAGAATCTCACCGAGATCGACTTAAAAGAAATCCCGCGGGAAGTTCCCGTCATTCCGCTGCGAAACGCCGTCGTCTTGCCCGGCGTGCTGCTGCCGATCTTCGTCGGCCGCACCGAGTCGGTCAATCTGGTCGAAGCCGTGGCGAAACCCGGCGCCCTGGTCGCGCTCTTCACCCAGAAGTCGCCGTCGGATGAAACCGTAACCCAGAAGGATCTGTATACCAGCGGCACGCTCGCAGAGATTCATCGCATCATTCCCATGGGCGAAGGCGGCTATCAGGTGCTCATGCAGGGCGTGCAAAAGATTGAACTGCTCAAGCTGCTGCAAACCGAGCCCTACCTGCGCGCCCAGATTACGCCGCTCGGCGAAATCCAGGACATCGACGACAACGACTTTCGCGAATTTCAGGAGCACGTCGTGCGCTTCGTTACGACCCATCCCGGCATTCCCGATGAAATTACGGGATTCGTAAAGCGCCTGAAAAATCCCAGCGCGCTGGCGAATCAAATCGTCTTTTTCTCGCAGCGCGAAATCGCAGAGAAGGTTTCCTTTCTGCGCGTATCTTCGGTCGCCGAAAAGATTCGCCTGCTCAAAGATCAGCTGATCGAAGACACGAATCAGATGAAGATGGAAAAAGAAGTTCGCGAAAAGGTCGAAGAAGACGCGAACAAAATGCAGCGCGATTTCTATTTGCGCAAGCAGATGGAGACGATTCGCAAAGAACTCGGCGAAGGCGACGACGACGATACCGACGAACTCGAAAGCCAGCTGGCCGAAAAATTCCTCCCGGATCATATTCGCAAGGCAGTCGACAAAGAACTCAAACGCCTGCGTCGCGTGCAGGAAGGCCCTCACGGCGGCGGCATGGAAGCCGGCCAGATTCGCAACTGGCTGGAGCTGATCGTCGAGCTGCCGTGGGAAAATCCGGCGAAGCGCGATATCTCTTTAAGTCGCGCCGAGCAGGTGTTAAACGAAGACCACGAAGGCCTGGAAGAAGTCAAAAAACGTATTATTGAATACCTGGCGGTCGAAAAACAAACCGGCGGCGGTAAGGCGCCGATTCTGTGTCTGGTCGGTCCTCCGGGCGTCGGTAAAACCAGCCTGGCCAGTTCGATTGCGCGGGCGGTCGGCCGTCCGCTCGTCCGCTCCGCGCTGGGCGGCGTGCGCGACGAAGCCGAAATTCGCGGCCATCGTCGGACCTACGTCGGCGCTCTGCCGGGGAAAGTTCTGTCGGCCATGAAGAAAGCCGAGACCCGGGACCCGGTCTTTCTGCTCGACGAAATCGACAAGACCGGCAGCTCGTATCACGGCGATCCGTCGGCGGCGCTTTTAGAAGTGCTCGATCCGGAACAGAACCATAGCTTCGAAGATCACTATCTCGCGCACCCTTACGATCTGAGCCGCGTTATGTTTATTTGCACGGCGAATAACCTGGATTCGATTCCGCTGCCGCTGCTGGATCGTATGGAAGTCGTCCAGCTTTCCGGCTATACTCTGGCCGAAAAACAGGCCATCGCGCGCAACCATTTGATTCCGCGTATTCTGGAAGATCTGAAAATGAAATCGGACCAGATCAGTTTGACCGAAGGGGCGCTCGCAAAAGTCATAACGGCCCACACTCGCGAAGCGGGCGTGCGTTCGCTCAAACGGAAGCTGGAAGCCCTGGCCCGCAAGGCCGTGCGAAACATTATGGAAGACCTGGAGCGCCAGGTAACGGGCTCAGGCGAAATTGACGGCGACGATCCCGCCGATGCGAATGCGAAAGCTCGGGATAGCGTGGATAGCGATGCGGCGACCGACCAGCAGGCGACGCCGGAAGGCGTGGTATCCGTTTCGACCCAGGTGGTCTCGGACCTGGCGCCCCAGGAGACGCCGGCCGCCGCGAGCCTGCAGCCGTCGGAGGTTCCAGACGGCGCGACTCCGGCCGCTGAAATGAAAAACGTGGTCTTCGATGTCGAAGACGTGCGCAAGCATCTCGGACGAGACCGCTTTCATCGCGACCTGCGCGAAAACACCGGCATTCCCGGCGTGGCTACCGGTCTTGCCTGGACTCCGGTCGGCGGCGACATTCTATTTATCGAAGCGATGGCGTATCCGGGTAAAGGCGAACTGAAGCTTTCGGGCCAGCTGGGCGACGTGATGAAAGAGTCGGCCCTCGCGGCGCTGTCGTTTTTGCGCAGTCACAGCGCGACGTTGAACATCGATCCGGAAAAAGTCGGCAAGCAGGACGTTCACATTCACGTGCCCAGCGGCGCGATTCCTAAAGACGGTCCGTCGGCGGGTGTCACCATGCTCTCGGCCCTCGCGAGTCTATTCACCGCCGCGCCGATCCAGGACAACCTGGCCATGACCGGCGAGATTTCTCTGCGCGGACGCGTCCTGCCGGTCGGCGGGATCAAAGAAAAGATCCTGGCGGCGAAGGCGGCGGGCATCGACACGGTGCTCTTACCGGAAAAAAATCGCGCGGAGTACGAAGAGATTCCGGAGCACGTGCGCGAAGGTCTGGCCGTCGAATACTATTCCGATATGATGGAACTGCTGCGTCGCACGGTGCCGGGCGCGTTTCGCACTGAGCCCGCTACAGACGACGGATCCGCGCGTGCAGGCGATGGCGATCCGCGACGCGAAGGCTGGTAACTCGACTTTGCCCGCGCTCGGCGCGAGCCCGCTCGCAGTTGCGGTTTGCGCGGCGCTGCTTTTTTTTTCGATGCCGATTGCCTGCGATGCGGGATCGCAAGCATCGGCCGGAGGATCGCCGAAGCTCAGACTGTATGCCGCGGCCAGTTTGACCCAGTCGCTGGAAGCCGTTCTCGCGCAGCAACAGGCTTTCGAGCATGTGCGTCTGGTGTCGGCCGCTTCATCCACGCTGGCACGCCAGTTGGAAGCGGGCGCGCCGCCCGGCGTTTATATATCGGCGAGTCCGGATTGGATGGGGCGACTCACACAGCGCGGCCGTTTGCAGACTGACACCCGCAAAGCGCTGCTCGGGAATCGTTTGCTGCTCGTGCGTCCGACAGATGTGCGCAGGGTTTCGATCGACGCCCTGCCGGAGATCGACGGGCCCGGACTCGCCTCGCGCATTAGACAGCACCTCTCGGACTCCGGGCGACTGTGTCTGGCGGATCCGGATCATGTGCCGGCCGGGGTGTATGCCCGGACGACTCTGCTCAGGAGCGGACTCTGGGCCGGCCTGCGCGAGCGGATACTGCCCGGCGCGGACGCTCGCCGCACTGTCTGGTATCTGGCGCGCGGCGCCTGTGATTTGGGCATCGTATATCAAACGGATTTGCCCGGTATTTCGAAATCGAACGCGCCCGGCAGCGACAGCTCGCGTTTCGCGCCGCGTGCCGCTGAATCGTCGATCGCGCCGGTCGGGCTGATCGACACCGCTTTGCATGACGCGATCGTATACGAGATTGCGATCGTGCGCGGTGCGCCGCCGGCCGCCCGGGAATTGTATGATTTTTTGTTTTCACCCGGGGCGCAGCGAGTATTCCAGAGCTTCGGTTTCGTCGATATCCACCGCTGATTGTAGCGGGGTTCGGAAGGCGGCCGTGAGTACTCTGTGTTGCAGCACCTTCAAGAATTCTATTCGGAACTCATAGCGGCTTTCGTTTTCGCTTTTACATTCAGTTCCGGGGAATGGTCGGCGATTCAGCTTTCTTTCGACGTTACGCTGCGTTCTCTGGCGCTGATTGCTGTGCCGGGCATCTTCTTCGGCTGGCTGTTGGCCCGCTTCGAATTCCCGGGCCGCACGATCGTTTCGGCTCTATTGCACATTCCATTGGTTTTGCCGCCGGTTGTGCCCGGTTATTTGCTGCTGATCGTCTTTGCGCCGAACGCCGCCGGCGGCTGGCTACAGGATCTGGGGGTGCCGCTGGCCTTTCATCGGAACGGCGCGGCCCTGGCCGCTGCGATCATGGGCTTTCCGCTGTTGCTCCGGGCGAGTCGGATCGCGTTCGAGACCGCGGATCCGCGCTATTACGAAGCGGCTCGCACGCTGGGCGCATCGAACTGGCGGGCCTTTCGCACGATTACTTTGCCGGCCGCGGCGCCGGGCATCTTCAGCGGCCTGGTGCTGGCCGGCGGTCGCAGCTTCGGCGAATTCGGGGCGACGATGACCTTTGCAGCGAATATCCCGGGGGAAACCAGGACGCTGCCCCTGGCGATCTTCTCTTCCCTGCAGCTGCCGGGCGGGGAATTCGCCGCCTGGCGATTGGTGGGCATCGCGCTGATCATTTCGGTCGGCGCGCTGATCGTCGCGGAGGTGCTTGCGCGTAAAATGCGCCGCGACGCATCGCTCCCAAAAAAACAGGACGGACGCGGTGTCTGATCCAATCTCTGGCGAAGCTCCATGGGATGAGCGAGCGCACGCGAAGGACCCGCGTTCCGGCGAGCTGGCGGCGGACTTTGAGTTTGCTCGCGAAAATGATTTCACGCTGCGACTGAAGTTTCGCTCGCCGCTCGTAAGCAATCACGACGCAAGTAATTCAGGCGAAGAAGAAAGCGCGGGCGAAGATGAAAACGCAGGCGAAGTTTCGAATCGAGGCGTCAAACAGCCTGCGCGAATCCTCGGTGTCTACGGCGCAAGCGGCGCGGGCAAGAGCACGCTCCTGCATTTGTGGGCCGGTCTGCTGCGACCGCGCACGGGTTGCTTGCGCTTTGGTTCGCGCGTATTTTTTTTTTCGGACGGCCCGCAGCGAGCGATGAATCTTTCGCCGGCTGCGCGCCGCGTTGGATATATTTTTCAGGACACGCGCGTCTTTCCGCATCTGAGCGTCGGTCGCAACGTGCTGTACGGCGCGCCGGATCGGAGTGCGCGTCGCAGCGTCGAATTTATGGAGTCTCCGGCGCTTTCCCTCGAACGGGTTCGAAGCGCCCTGGGTCTTGAAGAGATCTGGAATCGATCGGGAAGCGAGCTTTCGGGCGGCCAGCAAAAACGCGTGGCGATTGCACGGGCTCTTTTATCGCAGCCGGAGCTTTTGCTCTGCGACGAAGCGGCCGCGAACCTTGACGCACGCAGCGGCCAGGCGTTCCGGGAAATAATGCGTGATCTACCGGCAGGCACGCGAGCGATTTATGTGAGTCATGACCTGGCGGAGATCGCGCGACTGACCGAAGAGCTGCTGGTGTTGGATCGCGGCGCGCTGCTGTATCATGGATCTCCGGCCGGTCTGCCCGCTGTTGGCCCGGTGCGCGATATGTTTTTTCGGGCGGGCGAAGCGCCGCCGCTGCTTATCCGGTCGGATCAAATGCGGATCAGCGGCGCTTCGCAAGGGTTCCGAATTTCCGATCGGTACCGCGGGTCCGGGTCCGGGAATGAGGTTTTCGTGATTCCCGCCGCAAGCCTGCACCTGGCGAGTCGCGCGTCGGAAGATCTGTCCGGCTTTCCCGATCGTTGGCCGGCGCGCTTCATCGAATTCGTTGAGGTCGGCGGGGAATCAAAGAGTCGACTGGCGCGGGTGGCGATCTTCGAAGAGGGCGGACCAGAGTGTCTGGTGCCGCTTGGAAATGCGGCCGAGGACCGGCCGGCCTGGCAGGCGGGCGAGGCCTTAATCTGTTTGATTTCGACGATGCGTGGTCTCGCTTAGAACCCGGATTGAATTTCATACCAACTTGCATTGATTGTTCGATCCGATTGATTAATTTAGCTTATTGTCTTGCGAGTTTTCGCCGGATGGTCATGCTCACCCGGTTATGTTTTCGGGCGCGCATTTTAGCTGGAACAGACGATTCGCGTTTCGCTGCGCTCTGACCTTGCTGCCGATTGTTTTTTGTGCTTCCTGTGATTCCCGCAGTTCGCATGTCTCTCCGAATTCGGATCCTGCCGCCGCATCCTCCTTTCCCAAAATTTCTACGGCGACGCAGCCGCCGGATCCGGTCAGCCTGAGCGCGCCCGGTTCGCGCTGGTGGATTCGCGCTGGATTCGATCCGGCCTGGCTGCAGTCTTCAGGTGACGAGCTTCAAGATCCCGCGTGGCGGGAGACGATCGTGCGCGAAAATTTTTTCCGCAGCGCGGTCGACCAGTTACCGCCGGGTCTCGTGACGCTGCGCACGCTTTTGCCGCAAAGAGTGGCGGACTGGCTGCGAAATCCTGACGACTGGCCTGTCGCTTTCTATTCCGGACGCAGCGGCGACCAGGTGCGCTATTTTATCGGCGAACTTGCGATTGTCGATCCGGCCGCCCGGCCGGGTTCCAGCTACGGTTTTCCGACGCTGGCCATGGTGCCCCGCAGGGGTTTTCCGGAGCCCGTCTATCTTACGATCGTGCTCTTCACGCCGGACGGCGGCCAGTCCTGGCACGAAGGCGATATTCGCATCGGCCCGGCGGAAACGATCTTCGCCGCGAATCGCAACTCAGAGATTGTGGCTCTGCTGCTGATCGGCGTATATCTCGTGGTGGGTCTCTATCATTTGCTTCTGGCGATGTGGCGCTGGTCGGACCGGCACAATTTTTATTTCGGCGTGTTCTGCGTTTGCGTTTTCGCCTATTGGTTTTTGCGCACGCACACGAGTATGATCTGGCTATCCTTCGACGGCGCCCTGCATACGCGATTCGAGTACTTGTTTTTATTCGCGCTCGGCCCGCTGTTCATGCAGTCTCTGGCGCAGCTGCTCTTCGCTTCCGTGGATCGCTTCGCGGTCGCATACGGAAGCTTCTGCGCGATCCTGGGAACCGTGGCGATCTTCGCGCCCTTTCCGATCGCGCTGACGACGCTTACGATCTGGCAGGCGTCGGCGCTGCTGATGATTCCTTATACGATCTTTTTCGTGGCGCGGGCCGCGATAAACGGAAACATCGACGCGAAGTATTTGGTAGTCGGCGTGGTGGTGCAGCTACTTGCGGCGGTGTACGATATTCTTGTAGCGCGTTCGATTCTGGATTCCCCGGAGGTCGGTCAGTATACCTTTCTGGTGCTCGTGCTGGGGATCGCGGTTGTGCTCGCGCATCGTTTTATGCGCGTGCATAATGAAGTCGAAGAGCTGAATGCGAATCTGGAATCGAAAGTGCTGATGCGCACGAAGGAATTAAAGCAGACTCTGGATCACGTTCAGACCCTCAAACAGAAACAGGACGGCGATTATTTTCTGACTTCGCTGCTGCTGAAGCCGCTCGGCGGCAATTACAATCGCCTGCCGTCGGTTGAGATCCAGATCTTCGAACGGCAGTTTAAGAAATTCGCGTTTCGCACGCGAGAGCTGGAGCTCGGCGGCGATTTTTCGACCAGCCATACGATCGAACTACGCAACGGGCCCTGCGGCGTATTCTTAAACGGCGACGCCATGGGCAAATCGATGCAGGGGGCGGGCGGGGCGCTGGTGCTCGGGACGGTCTTCAAGGCGATTATACAGCGCACCCTGCGTTCTCGCGAAGAACAAAGCAAAGCGCCGGAATTCTGGCTGCGAGATATGTTCGTGGAATTGCAGACGGTGTTCGAAAGCTTCGACGGCAGTATGCTGGTTTCGCTCGTGGCGGGCGTTGTCGAAGAACGTTCGGGTATGCTCTACTGGATTAACGCCGAACATCCACGGATGGTGTTGTACCGCGACGGACGCGCCGAATTTCTGGAACCAGAGCCGCGCATTCGCAAGCTGGGCGTCTATTATTTTGAAGATCAGTCGCTGGAGATTCGCACTCGTCGTCTGGAAACGAATGACGTTGTAATTTCCGGCTCGGACGGGCGAGACGATTTACTCGTCGGTTTCGACGCGGACGGCGGGCGTTTGATCAACGAAAACGAGCTCGAATTTTTACATCGCGTGGAAGAAGGCGATGGTCTTCCGGAACGAATTCTCAGGGAGATGGCGCGTCACGGCAGCCTGACGGACGATCTGAGTCTTGTGCGAGTTTCGTATCGCGAAGATTTTTCGATGCTCCGTCACGATCAGGCCGGCGATCAGGCCGGTCATCTTTCGGGTCGCGAAGGTCTTGCAGCGGAATGGAAGGCGGCCTGCGAAGCCGCCGACGAGCTTCGAGTGCTCGCTCTGGGCGAACAGCTGGATCGGGATCATGGGATTTCAGAATCGGAACTGCATCGCCTGGCCCTGGCCGCCTATCGAATGAAAGATCAAGACGCGGTCCGAATGTATGCGGAGCGATATTTGCTCCGGGTCCCGGACGGATCGGCCGCGGTTGAGCTCCGTCGCCTTTTGGAAAACGACGCCTCGTGACGGCCGGCCCTGCTTTCATTTTTTGGTTTCCCTGTCTCCATCTGCCGGGTGTTTGACATAAACAATTTGGAATTTCAGTGGAACAATTTTGAACATCTTAATCCGATCATTTTTTTATCTTTCGCGCACTCCTGTTTCCGTGGCTCATCGCTTCGCCTGCGGAATTTTAATTCTGGCCGTGTCCGCTTGCGGCGGTCCGCTCGGCGGTATTGAATCCGTGGAGACCGCGGAACCCGGCCGCCCGGCCTACGCGGTCGGCGTCTTAAAAGGCGACTTCGCCAACGACTTCGATTTTCTGACCGGCGCTCCTTATCTGACGAGCGAACGTGAAGTCGAAATGTATTCGTACGTTTTAACGGGCGGCGAGTCTGGATCGCCGGCGTGCGAAAGCGCCTGGACCACCGAACCCGATTTGAAAATCGGCGAACAGCCCGCGTGCTCCGGGAAACGCAACCGGCGCAGCTATGTGCCGAACCGCAAAGCGCAGGCCGAACTGGCTGTCGTCGCGGGTGACGTCACGCTGCCCCTGGCGGCGGGCTGGACTGTGCGCGGCGTTGATGCTTACGCTGTGCAGCCGGAGGATATCGTCGAGAACCAGCGATTGAAATCGCACGACGGCTATTTCTATTTTAATCAGTACTGCATCGACGCGCCGAAACCCGAGTGCGAGCGTTTGCGTTTTACGACGATTCGATTTGATCCGCAGCAGGAATATTTAGTAGTCGGAGCCTTAGCGGCCGACGGAAAAAGTCTCGGTCCGTTTCAAGACGAAAAAGGCGAGGAGCACTTTTATATCGCACCCCTCGCCCATCTCGCGGAAATTCAGTAAGTTGATTATATAGACTTGAATCTATCGACTCGATTAAATCGAGTCGAGCGCCTGCTTGAGATCGGCTTCGATGTCTTCGTATGACTCGATGCCGACGGACAGCCGCACGTAGTCGGGAGTGACGCCCGCCGCTTCCTGTTCTTCCGGCTTGAGCTGCGAGTGGGTTGTGCTGGCCGGGTGAATCGCCAGACTCTTCGCGTCGCCGATATTCGCCAGATGCGAGAATAGCTTCACGTTGTTAATGAATTTACGACCCGCTTCGAGTCCGCCCTTCACGCCGAATCCTAAGATTGCGCCGAACATATCTTTGCGGAAATACTTCTTGAAGAGATCGTGGGAACGGTGGTCGCTCAGGCCGGGATAGTTGACCCATTCGACTTTCGGATGGTTTTTCAAAAACTCGGCGACCTTCATCGTATTTTCGCAGTGGCGTTCCATGCGAACGTGCAGGGTTTCCGCGCCCTGGAGAATCAGCCAGGCGTTCATCGGCGAAATCGCCGCGCCGATGTCCCGGAGGCCCTGGACGCGCACTTTCAGAATATAAGCGATGTTCGCGCCGCCGAAGGGTTCGAAGTTGCCGAAGACGTCCCAGAAGTTCAGACCGTCGTAGCTGGGATCCGGCTCGGTCATCATCTTGTGGCGTCCCTGGTTCCAGGCGAATTTCCCGCCGTCGACGATCATACCGCCGATACTCGTACCGTGACCGCCGATAAACTTCGTCGTGCTGTGAATTACGATGTCGGCGCCGTGGTCGAAGGGGCGACACAGATACGGCGAAGCCGCGGTGTTATCGACCATCAGGGGCAGGCCTTCGGCGTGGGCGATTTTGGCAATCGCTTCGAAGTCGGGAATTTCCAGCGCCGGGTTGGGCAGCGTTTCGGTGAAGACCAGTCGGGTCTTGTCGGTGACCGCGGCTTTGATGTTGTTCGGATCGCGCATGTCGACGAACTTTACTTTAATGCCCATTTTCGGCAGAGTATAATGAAAGAGATTGTAGGTTCCGCCGTACAGCTGGCTGGACGCGATCATCTCGTCGCCGTTTTCGCAGATGTTCAGAATCGCCAGAGTTTCGGCCGCCTGGCCGGACGCGGTGGCCACCCCCGCGACGCCGCCTTCGAGGGCCGCGATGCGTTTCTCAAGTACGTCGGTGGTCGGATTCATGATCCGCGTGTAAATATTGCCGAATTCTTTCAGCGCGAACAGGTTCGCGGCGTGGTCGGTATCGTTGAAGACGTATGACGTGGTTTGATAGATCGGCAGAGCGCGCGAATTTGTAGTGGGGTCCGGCTCCTGGCCGCCGTGCAATGCGATGGTTTCCTGTTGCATTCTGAAGTTCTCCGTTCGAAAAAAAGGTGTGTCTACTGAAAGGCGCTCGCCGGGAGCGCGGTCAATTCAAAAATGTAGTTGTGTCGTTTTCTAACTGGCGTCCCTGGTCCTATGTCGCGCTCGTCGTCGGCGTCCACTGCTTGATTCTGCTGCTGCCGGCGTGGCTGCCCGTGTTTCGAGGCGCGGCCCACACGACGGCCTTCTTATTGGCCGGTTTTGTTCTGGCTCTGGCGGGGATGTTCTGGCCGGGGCTGCGCGTGCGGCATCTGGGAATCATTCTGCTGGCGCTGCCCGTAGTTCTGGTGCCGCTCTATCTCGGTTTCACCCTCGGCTTTCCCGAGGCGGCCGGCGAACTGGTGAGTGATTCCGAAAACCACGGTCTGAAAGACGTCGTTCGCAGTATCGGCATTCAATTTTTCGTTTCGATGATTATGGCGATGGGACTCTGGATGCGCGAGCGCTACGATCATTTCAGCGTGCGTCGCGGCGGAACGGATCGTGAAGCGTACGAAACCCTTTTCGATCTCAAGCAGGAGCTCTTGCCCGAAGAGCAGCTGACTTTTTTGCGTTACGCAAAGTTGATGGAGTGCGGCATCTCCCTGATCGGCGAACGAATGATGCGCATGCGCTGCGTCGTACACGCCTTCCAGCGCGACGAACTGATTTTTCTGTATGATCTCATGAACGTGCCCGGAGAAAGCGAGAGCCGCGCCGCCCTGCTCGATGCGACTCTCGCCCGCCCGGAGTTTCATCTGGGTACCCGGGGCCGGGTTTATCTGGTGAGTCACGATTCCCGGGAGACCCTGGACCTGCTGACCGAACGCGGTTTTCGCCGCGTCGTGCCAGAGCGCGATGGCGAACTGTTGGCTGACATTCGCCGGATGCTGGCCACGGTTCTGAAAGATGAATTCAAAGAGTGGCGGCCCTTTACGGAAGTTCAGGAATTTTATTATCAGCCGCCAGGCGCATCGTCGAAAGCAAGCGCCGCGGGTACCGCAACGGCGACGCAAAAGAGAGCGGATGGCTGAAGACAATCAGCTTCGAAATCGGCCCAAAGGCAAAGACCTGCGGAGTCTGCTCTTCGCCTTTGGTTTCTTAAAACCGTACGGACTGCAGTTAGCGGGAGCCGGTCTGGCGCTGCTCTTTACTTCGGGCATCACGCTTTCGATCGGCTACGGCTTGCGCGTGTTGGTGGACTCGGGCTTTCGTGCGGGATCTCGCGAGCTGCTGGCCCAGGCGGTGAGTCTCTTCGTTGTGCTGGCGGTCTGTCTGGCGATCGGGACCTATGCGCGTCACTACCTGGTCTCCTGGATCGGGGAGCGCGTGAGCGCCGACATTCGCAAGGCCGTCTTTAATAAAGTGCTGAATTTGCATCCCGGTTTTTTCGAAGTCAATTTGAGCGGCGAAATTCAAACGCGCATTACCACCGACACGACTCTGTTGCAGTCGGTGGTCGGCTCCTCGGTGTCGGTCGCTTTGCGCAACGTTTTGATATTCTTCGGCGGCATTGTTTTGATGTACGTCACCGATCCGCGTCTGACGGGGATCGTGCTGTTGTGCGTGCCTTTGTTGGTAGCGCCGATTTTGATTTTCGGCCGAAGAGTGCGACGCCTGGCCCGCAGTTCTCAGGATCGCGTCGCGGACGTCGGCACATATGTCGGCGAAACTCTGAAGAATATCAAAACTGTGCAGGCCTATAATCATCAGCCGGTGGACCGTCGGGTATTCGAAGAGCACGTCGAGGCGGCCTTTCAGGTGGCTCGCCGGCAAATTTCTCAGCGTTCGCTATTGATCGCTGTCGTGATCGTCTTCGTTCTCGGAGCCCTGTGCGCGATGATCTGGATCGGCGGCCAGGACGTGCTCGATGAACGCATAACGCCGGGCAAACTGCTCTCGTTTGGCTTTTACGCCTTTATGGTGGCGGGAGCGGTCAGCGCTATCAGCGAAGTGTACGGCGAACTGCAGCGCGCGGCGGGCGCCACCGAACGTCTGGCCGAGCTGTATCAGGCGACGAGTGAAATCGTTTCGCCCGAGCATCTTGATGGGAATCTACATTCGCCTGCATCATCTGCGGTAACTGCGGAGCCAACGTCGCTGCTGTCCGCGAACGAAAACGTGAATACGAATACGAATACGAATACGAATACGAATACGAATACGAATACGAATACGAATACGAATCGGGCTGCGGGCCGCCTGCAGGTGCGCGATCTGCGTTTCGCCTACGAATCGCGCCCGGACCAGCCGGCCTTACGTGGCGTGGAACTCGATGTGAAACCCGGCGAAAGCGTGGCGCTCGTGGGACCGTCCGGCGCCGGCAAGTCGACCTGTTTTGATTTACTCCTGAGATTTTACGATCCCTCCGGCGGCGCGATCCTGCTCGACGGCGTGGACATTCGGCAAATGCGCCTGGAAGATCTGCGTGCGCGCATCGCCATCGTGCCCCAGCAGCCCGCGCTCTTCAGCGGCGACGTGCGCGAAAATATTCGCTACGGTCGTCCGGACGCGAGCGATGAAGACGTGCGCCGCGCCGCGGAGGCGGCCTTCGCCGACGAATTTATCGAAACCCTGCCGGAGAAGTACGATTCGTATCTGGGAGAAGGGGGCATGCGGCTCTCCGGCGGCCAGCGCCAGCGGATCGCCATCGCCCGGGCGATCTTGAAAGATCCGTCGATCTTGTTGTTGGACGAAGCAACCAGCGCTCTTGACGCGGAGAGCGAATATATGGTGCAGCAGGCTCTGGATCGTTTGATTCAGGATCGCACTACGCTGGTGATCGCGCATCGCCTGGCGACGGTCCAGGGGGTGGATCGAATCGCCGTGCTCGACGCTGGTAAGGTCGTGGCTGTAGGCAGCCACGCCGAGCTATTGAATTCGTCGCCGCTATACAGTCGCCTGGCGGAGCTGCAGTTCGGCCAATCGGCGTCTTTGAAATAACGCGATTCAGCCGAAAAAAGAAAATCCGGCGCCCGATAGGGACGCCGGATGATCGTCGGGATCGATCCTCTTATTTTTCTTCGTCCACGTTGATGAACGGAATCACGCCGCCCGTAACGCGCGGCAGCTGGCCGTTCCACTTTTCGATCGCGCTGATCTTCGCTTCGATCGCGCGCAGCTGGATCACCTGGGGCGAAATCACGGCGCGTTGCAGGCGCAGTGACTCGGCTTCGGCTCGCGCCAGGGCGATCTTTTGCTGCGCTTCGATTTCGATTCGCTTGAGATCCTGTTCGGCTTTCAGGGCCTTCTGTTCGGCGGTCTGCTTGTCTTCGATCGCCTGGGTGAACTGCTGCGAAAAGCTGAAGTTCACGATGGCGAAATCGGTAACGACGACGTTGTAGGGCAGCATGCGTTCTTTCAGGGCGGCGAGTATTTCGTCGCGGACTTTGTTGCGCTGCGTGATCAATTCGCCCGCGTTATAGCTGGCGGTGACCGCCTTCACGATTTCCTGCACGCCGGGGTCGATGATCTTATCGCGATAGGACAGGCCGACTTCTTGATAAATCAAATTGGCTTTGTCCGGCACGACGCGAAAGTTTACGACGACCGTGGAGGTCGTATCCTGCAGGTCGCGAGTCGACGCCGCGGCGTCAGTCTGGGCCTTTTGAATTTTGACGTCCATGAGAACGACGGTTTGCACGAAAGGAATCTTTACGTGCAGACCTTCGTCGAGCACGGTTTCGTCGACGCTGCCGAAGGTCAGCACAACGCCGCGTTCCCCCGCGCCGACGATTACGAAGGGATTGATCATGAAGAGCAATACCAGCGCGACGACGGCGGCTCCCAAAAGCAGTGGGCCCCGGTTACCGAGTAAATTTTGAATAGTTCTTGATACTTCGTCTGCCATGAAAGTGTGGCCTCCTAAAATAAGTTCAGCTGAGTCGAATGCACGATCTCGTCAAAATTGGTATCAAAAAAGCCCAGGACCGTGTCGGCAATCGGTTTTAGCTGATGTTCCAGATAGTATGCGTAATCGATGTCCGTCGGCTTCAGTTGGATCGGCACCGGGCCCTTCTGGAGCGTCATCAGATAGCTGATCGACGAGCCGGGTTTGTCCAGCATGCGCGCCGCCCGGACGTGCTGGGGAATATTTTTGACGTATTCGTGCACCGGTTTGCGCAATCGTTTGCGATAGACCAGCCCGTCGTCGAATTCCCCTTCGCGCAAACTGGCCACGAAGGCTTTGATCCAATCGACCGGCGCGGCGTTTTCGCGGAAGATGCGTTCGTACAGACCGCGCTGAAAATCTTTGGCCGCGTCGGTCCAGTCCGAACGCACGGTTTCCATGCCGACGAAATGCAGTTCTTCGGCGTCGCCCTGAACCAGCAGGCCGGCGTAACGTTTCTTGGCGGCGCCCCCCGCGCGAGCCGGCGGCAAGAGAAATTTCCGGAAGTGCTTTTCGTATTCCATTTCCATATACGAGTGCAGATCGAATTCGTTACGAATGCGATCGGTCCAGTACTCGTTAAGCTTTCGCGCAAGCTGGCCGCCGATCTGCGCGACGCTCCCGTCTTCGGAGTTCTCCGCGACGCTGACGAAGAGCGAATCGGTATCGCCGTACAGAACTTCATAGCCCAGAGACTCCAGATGCGCCCGGCTTTCGAGCAGCAGCCACTGGCCGGTGCGGGTGATCGCCGAAGGCAAATCGGAATGATAGAAGCGGCAGCCGGGACTGCCCATCACGCCGTAGAAACTGTTCATCAGAATCTTGATCGCCGTCGATAAATGGCTGTCCCCGATTTGTTTCGCCCGTGCGCGTTGTTCTAAGAGTTCGCCGATAAAATCGGGTAAGATGTGTTCGGTGCGGGAAAAATGGAGCTGGCCGCCCGGCACTTCGATTGGATTCGCGTCGGGATTTTCCTCATCTTCTTGTTCGGCCAGCTGTTGCATCAGGCGTGAATAGGGATCAATGCGAAAGGTTCGAATGATCGACGGGTACAGGCTGCGGAAGTCGAGTACGATTACGTCGTGATGCAGGCCGCTCTTCGGTTCCATGACGTATCCGCCGGGCGCGGCCGCTTCGAATAAAACGTCCTGCTCGGAAATCGCGACGTAGCCTTTGCGGTGCAGCCGCGGCAGCAAAAAGAAATCGAAGGCCGCCACCGAACGGCCGATCTGATCCAGGAGCATGCCGCTGATTTGACTGCGCCGCTTCCATAGATCGATCAGCCCGGCGTGCTGAAAGATTTCGCTGACCAGTTCGCAGTCTTCGAGATTATAACGCGCAAGCTGCGGACGATCTTCGCGAAACTGCCGATCGATCTCCGCGATCTTTTGCTCCGCTTCGCTTTCATGGATCAACTTGCCGCGACCGAGGAGGCTGCGAGCCACGCTTTCCAGGCGAAAGTCGGGGAAATTATAAAAGGCGGCGCGCATTACCATCGGCCCGTCGAGCACGGCGCGTCCCGGCACGCTGGCGAAATCTCCGGCGCCGCCCGCGCGTTCGCGTACTTTTGCCAGGCGACCGTTACGTCCCAGTCGCAGGGGCAGGCCGAGAGCCGCAGCTTTCGCGACGAGAAATTTCAAATCGAAACCGATTACATTCCAGCCGATGAAGATGTCTGGATCCAGCTCGCTGGCGATCGCCGAACAGAAAGCTTCCAGCAGTTCGCGTTCGGACGCGCAAAGAATATACTGAAATTCTTCACCGGCTTCGCTGCGCATAATCTCTGCGACTGCCGGAGCCCCTGTCGTTCCCGCGGTCGGCCCCCGGGATTCGTTTCCCGCGAGCATATATACGCGGCGATCGGGTGCGCGTCCGCCGCCGTAAGTATGCACCGCGATGCTGTAGAGCTGGCCGCTCGCCACACCGGTTTCAATATCGATCGATGAGACGACCAGTTCGACGTCGTCTTCGTCTCCAGAGGCGGGACGCACGCGGGGATTGAGCAGACGCAGGGGCTGCGAAGCGGCGATGACGTTTTCGCGCGGAGTCACCTGAATGGAGCCGGACAAAAAGCGTTCCATGCGAAATCGCTCGCAGGGATGTACGTCCGATTCGAAAGTCCGAATGCCGATTTCCGGTAAACGTTCGCGGGCGCGCCTCAGATCGTGTTCGTTGCGAAAGTAGAGGGCGTCGACCGGCGCGTTAAAAAAGTTTTTGAGTTCGACCGGCGCGCGTTCGTGCGGCGGTAAACCTTCCCCGGGTAGCTGCGCGGACCGTTCAATGAAAAAGACCGGCCGAAAGTGATCGATCAAAATCTCAACGGGCCGGTTGCCGGAAGCGGGGTCGCTGCGCCCGTGAAAACGCAAGATCTGGCGTCCGTCGCGCTCCTCCCAGGAGTCCGTTACGAGAAAGACGCGCAGGCTGTCATTTCCGGAATCGCCCGAAGTTTCGCCGCCGCTTTGAATGCTTTCCGTTGCCGGCTCCATAGAATTTTGCTTCGCGGCCATGCCGGTGCAATGTGTCGGCCCGGGAGGAGTCAGCAAGCGCTTTTGTTGGCAGGTCCGCGGGAATGCGCGTCCGCACAGATTCCGCCGCTCGCTGGAAATCATTGACAGCGACCCGGAGCGCGATACGAATTGTTATGCCTGCTAAGTGGGGCGGCGATCGATTGCCGCTGGTTTATTGGCGCACAGTCGTGCCGGACGACAGCGATCTGCTGCGTCGCGTGCGAGCCGGCGATCAGATGCGCGCGGCGAATTCCGATATTACTCTCGATCGACTGGCGGGCGCGCAGCTGGAGCGTATCGCGGCGCGGCCTCCCCGGCCGGAACTCATCGCCCGGATGTCTCCAGACGGCGAAGCCGTCGCCGAATTTCAAACCGCGCCGGAATCTCGACCGATCTTGAATGAACTCGGCGATGCGAAGGACGCGCAATCCGCAGGCGAAGTTCAGGGCTGGGCGGAGTTAAAGCCGGCGCAGAAGCTGCTCGTGCGCGAAAACGATTTTAAGATTCCACAGGTGAAAGTTAAGAACGCGGGGCAGGATCCCGTGCTTTTGCCGGCCGGTTCGGCTTTTCTCGGCGGCGCGCAAAATCGTATGCTGCTGGAACCCGCCGTACTTCCCGCCGGGGCCGAGCGCACTCTGGGTGTCTTCTGCGTCGAAGCGGGACGCTGGGACGAGACGCAGGCGCACTTTCGTTCAGTCGGTCGCGTCCCGTCGCTGTTTCTATTGCGCGTGCTCGAAGCCGCCGCCGGACGCTACTCCGAACACTCCACGGTTCACGCCCAGCACCAGGAGCTGCAGGTCTACGCCTGGGAAACCGTACTCGCGGGCTTGACTCTCGCGGGCGAAGTCAACCCCACGATGGATCTCATGCGCTTCACGCGAAATGTGCCGCGCCGCTTCGCCGACGAAATCTTACCGGATGATTCCACCAGTCGCAGCGACGGCGAAGCGGGTCCCTGGGGATTGTTCCATGCGGACAGCGCGAGCGGGATCGCCGGCTGCGCGCTATATCCCAACGCGGAATTTTCGGCCGACGCGATCTTTGCGCTCCAGTCCGACAGCGCCTGGCGCGGCAATCTGCTCGCAAACGGCCGGGGCGCTCGCGAATACTATCGGATCTTTGATGAGTCGAAGCGCCTGGCGATTCGCTGTCTGCCCGACGGGAGCCCGCTGCGCGATTTGCGCCGCAAGCCGGTGCTCTTCGAATATACCGATGCGGATTTAGAGAACAGCTTTCGACCGCCCATGGAGTCTCCGCCGCCGCCGGAGCCTCTCAGCTTCGCCCACGAGGCGGCGATTCAGGACTGGCCCGAGATGGCGGGTTATCTGCGCGAGTGCCGCGTCGAGCTGCGCAAACAGGCCGCGCCCCCGGGAGCGAGCCGCGTGCGTCCCGGCGAAAAGGCGCCGCCGGATATTCATATGCTGCGCTTCGTTCATCCCGCGAAATCGTTGATGGGATCGGGGTTGTTAATCGGCGGGCGGCCGGCCTACTTGGAAGCGACGGCGTTCCGGCCGCACGCGAATTGATTTCGCCGCCGGTTCGTAAAGCCGTCGCCGGAACTAAGGCTCAGGGAAATTGAAAACGCTCTGCTCGCTCTGTCGCGGCGGGATTCGGCTGCTCCTCGCTCTGGCGCTCCAGATCGCTCAGAGCGTCGTCCAGGTTGGAAGCGGTTTGCAGCACGTCTTCCAGGCGCGCGAGGCTGATGATCTTTTCGATCTGAGTGTTGATTCCCACCAGCACCAGAGCGCCGCCCTGATCGCGGCAGATTCGGTTTGCCGCAACGAAGGCGCTCAGACCGGAACTATCTGCGGAGCTGACTTCCCGCATATCAAGAATCAGATTCGTCAGGCCTTCGCCGGTGATTTGTTGAATGACTGAACGAAGTTCCGGGCCGACCGTAAAATTCAAATATGGTTCGCGAATTCGCAGTATTGCGTAATTCGGCTGCCGGTCGATTTCCAGTTTCATAAACGAAGAGGGAAAGACCTGTGTTTCATGAACTCTCGCGTTTCGCAATCAAAATGTGTGCCGCGCTTTCTTAAATATTGCGCACTCAAGCGCGCCGAACGCGACGATCGTCCGCGCGACGAGCTGGTATTCGTTGGACTCGAAAGTTTTTTTAACATCTGTCAGGGCCCGCGCCCGCAGTCCGGCGACCAGGCCGAAGAATACGTACAGGCACCGTACCAGAACGCGTGCGCTCAGATATCTCAGGGGATGCGTCGCGCGATCCGGATAGCGAAAGTCCGTATAGTACCAGTTGCCGTCGGGTGCCAGGGCCGCGTCGATCTGGCGGAACACCGGTTCCATTTCTTCGTTCGTAAACAGATCGAGAAAGAAATTCGTGCAGACCAGATCGTACGGACCTCCGGGGCCGTCGTCGAGGGGGAGCGCGCCCACGCGAAATTCCACGCTCCCGGGGTCGGCGCCGCTGCGGCGACATTGCCGCTGCCAGCGCCGCGAGGCCCGGTCGATCATAGCCGGGCTCGCGTCGATGCAGACGGCCTGCTTGACGCGTCCGGTGGCCATCAGTTCGCACAGGAATTGTCCGGTGCCGTCGCCCAGCACCAGCGCGCGTTTGCCGGGTGGAATCTCGTTCAGGAGCGAGCGGCGCGCGCGTGCGATTTGGTTTCCGGATCCGACCGCCGCCAGCAGATCGTAAACCGGCGCGAGACGGTCGAAGCCGCGACTCACTCGCGTGTCTTTGGGTTCGGCGACCGTCACTGGAGCAGTCGTATTTCAAGCAGGTCGCCGGTCAACGCGTTCAGAAGTGATTGACCGGTGCGAATGCGTCGCGACTGAATATCGCTCATGCAATATCGTCGTCTTGGAATGTCTGGACTAAAAGTGAGCGAGCTTTCCTTTGGATCCTGGGTTAGCTTTCACAATCAGCTGGGAACCGATGCGGCCCGGGACTGCATGCACGCGGCCTACGACGCCGGGGTGAATTTTTTCGATAACGCGGAAGCCTACGCGAACGGCCGCTCGGAGGAGATCATGGGCGCGGTCTTGAAGCAGGGCGGCTGGCGTCGCGATTCGTACATCGTATCGAGCAAAGTTTTTTTCGGCGCCGTCGATGATCCCGCGCCGACCCAGCGCGGTCTTTCGCGCAAGCACGTCGTCGAAGCGTGCGAACAGGCGCTCCAGCGTTTGCAGCTGGAGTATCTGGACCTGTACTTCTGCCATCGCCCCGACCCGGAAACGCCGATCGAAGAAACCGTGCGCGCCATGGACGATTTGATTCGCCAGGGTAAGATTTTATACTGGGGAACCTCGGAATGGCCGGCGGCTGACATCGAGCAGGCCTATCTCATCGCGCGAGAGCTGCGACTGACGCCCCCGACCATGGAGCAGCCGCAGTACAATCTCTTTCAACGCGAACGCGTAGAAGAAGAATACGCGCAGCTCTATAATCCGGACCGGATCGGACTGGGCACGACGATTTGGTCGCCGCTTGCGTCGGGCATGCTGACCGGCAAGTACAACGACGGCGTTCCCGCAGGCGCGCGAATTACCCTGCCGAACTTCGCCTGGCTGCGCGAAATTTTCGAAAGCGAACTCGGCCAGAAGCGCATCGGAATTACGCGGGAGCTGACGAAGATCGCGGACGGGCTGGGAGTGTCGATGGCCGGCATGGCCATCGCCTGGTGCTTGAAGAATCCCAATGTGAGCACGGTGATCCTGGGCGCGTCGCGCGTAGAACAGGTCCGCGAAAATCTAAAGGCTCTCGAAATCGTAGACCGTCTCGACGAAGGCGTGCTGAAGAAAATCGATGCGACGCTTGCGGCCGGTTAAGATAGATACCGTCGGCGGCCTGGCTTACGCTCGCGCCTGTGCATATGCCTGTACTTTAGCTTTCGTTTGCGGAACCTTAATTACCGGCTGCGGCGCCTATTCCTCTTTTTCGAAGGACGTGCTCGGCGAATACTCGTCCGGCGTCCGGCAGAATCGGGCGACGCTGGATCGCGCGAATCACGATCGCTACTGGCGCTATCGGCTGCGTCTGGCGACGGAGTTTATGGATCCCGGCGAAGGCCCGGGAAAACATCTCCCGGCTGATACGATTATTATTCGCGGCAAGCGCGTGAACGTTATTCGATTCGCCGACGCGACGCTGCAGCTCGCCTGGTACATTGGAGTGCTCGCTCTGGAAACCGCAATGCTGGAGTCGGCCGGGCCTGAAGGGGCTGAGTTGCGAAACGCCGCGCGGCGAAACCCCGACCGGGTTAAATTAGAAGCGCGCATTCCCGAACAGTCATTCGGATCGGAACCGGCGCATTTACGCGAACTCTATTTTGCGCTGGCCGCTTTCGATCGCCTGGACCGGATTGCGGAGCCGAGCTTCGCGAAAGTCTGTGCGGGCCAGGCCGCGGACGTGCCGGGTTTTTTTATTCGCGACGACGTATCTGATTCGCCTGAAATGCGCGCGCGCATGAATCGCCTCTGGATCGAGTCGGACTATGCTTCGCTCGAACAGGCCGACTGCCGCGTTCGCCGACCCGAATCCAACGCGAATGCAAACGCAAAGACAAACGGAATCCGCGATTGTCTGGACGAGTGCCCGGAGTGCTTCAACGGGGAAGCCTCCCAGGATCAAGTGTATCATTTGCTGATGGGACTCGCGCTGGTAAAACGTTTCGTGCCGCCGGGCACGATCGTGCGCGGCGTCGACTTGAACGAGCGCGCTCGCAGTCAGGCGCGCCGACTGATCGCTTATTTGGCGCGCAACGAATGGGAGATGATCAATCCCGTGTGCGAACGTCCCGTGCGTCGCGGCAGCTATGCGGAAGGCTATTCGTACGCGACGGCCTGCTCCGCGGAAAAGCTGACTGACGGCGAATATCGTCCGGAAGCTTCTTCGTGTTTGTGGACGGGCGCTGGACTTTCGGGCAATCCGCTCTATCAAAATCCGGACAACCGTCATCTGGCGATGGTGCTCGCGGCGGTCGGCGAAGCCTGGGGGGAAGATACCTATATTGATCTGCAGGATCTGGCCGCCTCCGAAGACTGGCACCTCTATCCGCTGCTGTACATTGCATTGCATGATCCGCCTGCTGTCAGTCGAGTGGAGCGAAATCGTTTGCGAGCGAAGCTGCGGCCCTTAATCGACAGCGCTCCGCCGGACGGCCCGTCTTTCGATGGCGCGCCGAATCCGAATCCGGGCTGGAGCTCCGCCAATCGTTTTTTACGCGGACGCGATCGCCAGCGGGGCGGGGGTGAAAGCTACGGAGCGATCTATAACGGCCTGGACTATATGCTGCTCTACGGACTGGAGCGGATCGTCTTCGCTGCAGATTAACGAAAGAATTCGACGAGGGCCGGCAGAGCGCAGAGCAAAAAGGCCGCATCGCATACGGCCCGGTAGCGTTCGTTGCGCGCGAAAAAAGCCCGGCCTTCGTAAACGGCGAGCGGCAAATTCGCCAGACAAAACAGCGACAGCACGATCCAGAACGAAACGCCGCCGCGCTGATTCAGCAGCATCATTCCAGAAATCAACAGGGATCCAATCAGACACGCATACAGAGCGACTTCGCTTTTTCTTTCGCCGAGCAAGAGCACGACCGTATTCGGCGATTCGCGCGCGTCGGTTTCGCGCTCAAAGAGCGAAAACGCGAGCAGGTTTGTGAAGGCCGCCAGAAAAAATAGAGCGGCGGCGAACTGCAGGCCGACCTCAGTGGCGGCCGGATCGATCCGGGCCGGCGTGAGCCACGGGCCGAACCAGACGCCCGCCGTATATAAAATCGCAACGACAAGTTCCGCCGGATACAGGCGAAAGGCTGTCCACTGGGTCAGGGCCAGATGCAGGGCGGCGGCGGCTCCCAGCCAGAGTCCGGCGTCGATCAGCGGGCGCGGCAGATACAGGAAAATCACGAGGGCGGCCGCCACGCCTCCGAACAGAACCAGTGCGCTCAGCGCGTAAAAGTGACGATAATGAAACTGGTGGCGGGGCGTAGCGGCTCCAGGTCCGATTCGCCGGGCGTCGAGCAGGTGGTCGCTTGTATAGATCAGCCAGACGATCAAGGGCAGCAGCAGCCACCAGCTCCAGGGCATATCGGCGAGGTTGCCGCATAGATAAGCGGCCAGGGATCCGCCGGCGAGGCTGCCGAAGGCCACGTCTAAACTGAGCAAGCGCGCGTATTTATCGAGAGTCATGACGGAACTGATTACAAACCGGGAGATCTATGAACGCTTTCTATTAGAAGCGATTCCGCAAAGCAGAAAATTTCTGTGGCTGGGCACGGCGGATCTAAAAGATCTACGGGTCCACACCGGCGTTCGCCGCACGATGATTCCCTTTATCGGACTGCTATCGCAGCTGGTAGAACGCGGCGTAGAAATTCGGCTGCTGCATGCGAAAGAACCCGGCCCGATCTTTCGCAAGAGCTTCGATCAGTATCCGGCGCTCGTAGAGTCGGAGCGATTCGAGCGCGCGCTGTGTCCGCGAGTTCATTTTAAGTGCGTCATTATCGACGGCAAGCGCGCTTTTATCGGCTCGGCCAATCTAACCGGCGCGGGAATCGGATCGCGGCACGAGGATAAACGTAACTTTGAGGCGGGCGTCGATACGCGCGACCCGGCCATGATCAATGGTATGATGGATCTCTTTGATCGTGTGTTCCTGGGCGACGCGTGCGGTAGCTGTCGTTTGCGAGATGTTTGTCCCGATCCGATCGCTTGAGAATCTTTCAGCGCAATCCGCGTGAAAATTTTTTATCTGTGCAGTCGCTAAAAAAATCGCTCAGTCCTGACGGCTCTGGAAAATACAGAAAGCGCGCTGGCGAATTTATTGTAAAATAATTCAATGTATTTTTTCTGACTTCAGTCATCGCGAAAAAACCGATTCGGAAATATTCTGCTAATTTGCGAAATTTTTTTCTGGCACAGCCTTCGCGGGCGATGTATGCTTTGAGGGCGAAGGTTGTCTCTTTTTAGTTTGTGGCGATAACCTTCGCTACTCTTTCAGGAGGGACAATTATGAGCGAGATTACCATTTTCGGTCTGGCACTGCTGGCCGTGCCGGTGTTTGCACGCTTCGCACGGGTCCCGGGTGAAACGCGCCGGATCTATCACTTGATCGGGCTTGCCGGTCTGATGTTTTTGCTGGCGGAAACGACTAAAATCGTCGCCGCGCAGATCGGTTTAGTGGGAGTAGTCGAACCCATCATCGCATATGTGTCCGCCATTATGGCGTTCGCGGGAGTCGCGGTGGGAACGGTCTGGCTGACTCTCTATTATTTGATGCACTTGAAGGAAGTGCATTAGGTCAGCATCTGTGAAGCAGATGCGAACGTTTGCGTAGCAAACTCCTGACGCCAGCGGAGCTGGCTCGCAAGTCTGTGAAGCAGATGCGAAGGTTTGCGTAGCAAACTCGTAAGTCGCGGGATCGCAAAGACGACGCGCGACGATTTACGAAAAAGGCGGGCAATCGGGCCCGCCTTTTTCATTTGAGGGGTGTGGGAATTTTAGCGGGAGCCGCCGAGCATGCGTGCTATGAGCTCGTATGAAGATGTCGGAGCCCCGTCGTCCTGAATTGCACCGACCTCATTGCCCTGAAACAAGGCTGCGAGAATAATTGCCTTTTCGTTATCCGATACGCTTTCCTTTTGCAGCAAAGATAGGAAAGTCATCGTCATTACGCGCCTCTGTGCGGCGTCTGCTTCCTGCCGCATCTGGCTGAACATGATTTTTGTGAGGATCCTTAGCGACCACACGAGGAACGTAATCAAGATTCCGGCGACAACGAACGGAGCGTCATGTAGTCTTCGAACAGTGTGCGAAGGTCCGCGAATTGCTGTTTCGCATCGGCGATGAATGCGTTTAGTTCTGCTTGAGCTTCGCCGAGTTCATAGCTGGAGCTTGTGTGGAGTTTGGAGAGCTGGCCGTTGAGCTCTTTATAGCCGGCATTTTGGTGTTTGTATTGTTCGCTTAGTTCTCTTTCCCACTTGCTTCTGGTGTCGTCGAGCGAAGTCCGGTAAGCTTCTATTCCATGCGAATTTAGTATTTCGAAAAGAGCGCTGGCAAGCACGCCCTGGAAAGCGCCGTTTGAGAGTATTCTGCCGTATTCATTACTAAGATCTATGGCTTTCCCTACGAAAGTGGCGTATGCGGCGTTTCCGGCCGAATCACCATAATCTGTGCGAATACGTAAGACAAATTTCCCTTTTTCCGCAGCACTAAGAAGGATTCAGTTCTCCGCAAAAACTCTCTCAATTGTCTCAGCCACATGATTCTGATCGGTCCCTTCCCGGCTGAGATCGGTTACGAATTCTCTGAGCTCGATGTTCAATTTCTTATGGATCCGGCGGTAATCCATCCCCAGCCACTTCCATTTTTCAAATTCCGCGTTCAACCACTCCAGCAGCTCCTCCGCATCCTCAAACTGATGCACGCCGCCGTTTTCTTTCAAATCAATTCGAATCATCCTCTCAATATCCGAATTCTCGACAGCGCGTCTATTCAGAAATTGGCAGGGTTGTACAGATTGTATGCTTCGCTTTGAAACCGCAGGCCGGGCATCTCGTGCCCAAACAAAAACGGCCCGAAAAAATCCGGGCCGTTCTGAAAAGACGAACTAAATCCGCCTGCGCTCTATTTTAATCTCGTGAGCTCCGACTTACGCCTCGTCCAACGCCGCCACTCCTGGCAGAACTTTCCCCTGCAGATACTCAAGCGTCGCGCCGCCGCCCGTCGATACGTGAGAGACCTGGTCGGCCAGCCCCGCTTTTTCGACGGCCGCCGCTGAGTCGCCGCCGCCGACGATGGTCGTGGCGCCTTTCTTCGTGGCTTCGACCAGCGCGTCGGCGATTGCGAAGGTGCCTTTCGACGTCGCGTCGATTTCGAAGACGCCCATGGGGCCGTTCCAGACGACGGTTTTCGCGTTCAGGATGATCTTGCGAAAGTGTTCGATCGTCGCGGGGCCGATGTCGAGACCGATGCCGTCGGCGGGCATCTGTTCTGAGGTCACGGTCGATAGTTCGCCGACCGTGCGCGCGCCGAAATCGATTTCCGTCGCCACCAGCGAATCCACCGGCAGCTCCAGCTTGCCCGCGCCATGTTCGAGCGTGGTCTTCGCCACATCGACCTTATCTTCTTCTAAAAGAGACTTACCGATTTCGTGGCCCTGGGCCTTCAGGAAAGTGTAGGTCATGCCACCGCCGATCAGCAGATGGTCGACGGTCGGCAGCACGCTGTCGATCAGATCGATCTTGCCTGAGATTTTCGCGCCGCCGGAAATCGCGACATAGGGTCGCTCCGGATTCGCGAGCACCTCGCCCAGATACTTCAGCTCGTCGCGGATAATATAGCCGCAGGCCGATTTCTGCACAAAACGGGTTATGCCTTCCGTAGAAGCGTGAGCGCGATGCGCGGTGCCAAAAGCGTCGTTCACGAAATAGTCGGCGCCGTGAGCCAGAGTCTTCGCGAAGTCCGCGTCGTTCTTTTCTTCTTCAGGGTGAAAGCGCACGTTTTCCAATAAGAGCACGTCGCCGTCTTTCAGAGTCGAGACCTTCGCTGTCGAATCCGGGCCGACGCAATCCGTCGCTGACTGGATCGGCGCGCCGAGCAGTTCGCCGAGCCTGGCGGCGACCGGCGCGAGTCGTAACTCGTCTTTGACGGCGCCTTTGGGTCGTCCCAAATGCGACATCAAAACGACGCGCGCGCCCTGCTTTTGCAGAAAGCGCACGGTCGGCAGGCTCGCCTGAATTCGACGATCGTCTTCGACTTTCCCGTCTTTGAGCGGTACGTTATAGTCCACCCGGACCGAGACGAGCTTGCCCGCCAGGTCCGGTAGGTTTTCGATAAACAGTTTCGCCATAGTCGATGATCTTGCGGCTCAGCCTGCGGGCGCGCTTTTCTCCATGTGCGCAATCATTTCAACGGTTTTCGTGGAGTAACCCCATTCGTTGTCGTACCAGGAAACCACTTTCACGAAGTTGTCGCTCAGCGCGATGCCCGCGCCCGCGTCGAAAATCGAAGTGCGCGGGTCGCCCGTGAAATCGCTGGATACGACCTGATCTTCGGTGTAGCCCAGCACGCCTTTCATAGCGCCTTCGGATTCCGCTTTCATCTTCTTTTTGATTTCTTCGTAGGTAGCCGGCTTTTTTAAGCGAGCGGTCAAATCCACGACAGATACATCTACGGTCGGTACGCGAAAGGCCATGCCGGTCAGCTTGCCGTTCAGTTCGGGGATGACTTTGCCCACGGCCTTCGCCGCACCTGTCGAAGACGGAATGATATTGTTGTACGCCGCGCGACCGCCGCGCCAGTCTTTCTTGGACGGGCCGTCGACGGTTTTCTGTGTCGCGGTCGCCGCGTGTACGGTCGTCATTAGAGCTTCTTCGATGCCCCAGTTATCGTTGAGTACTTTCGCGATCGGCGCCAGGCAGTTGGTCGTGCAGCTCGCGTTCGAAACGATTTTCATGTCCGCCGAAAACGAATCATGGTTCACGCCCATGACGAACATGGGAGCGTCGGGAGAAGGCGCGGAAATCACGACGCGCTTCGCGCCGGCTTTGATGTGGCCTTCCGCTTTTTCCAGGTTGGTGAAGATGCCGGTGGATTCTACGACGTAGGCCGCCTGGACGTCGCCCCACTTGAGGTCGGCGGGATTTGGTTCGCTGGTGCAGCGGATCTTCTTGCCGTTCACGACCAGGTTGTTGCCGTCTACGTCGATGGTGCCGTCAAATTGGCCGTGCACGGTGTCGTAACGCAGCATATACGCCATGTATTCCGCGTCGAGCAGGTCGTTGATGCCGACGATTTCAATATCGCTGCGGGCGGCCGCCGAGCGAAAGACGAGTCGGCCAATGCGACCGAATCCGTTGATGCCTACTTTAATTGCCATTCAGATATTCTCCTGGGTCCTCTACTGTTAGATGAGTTTGAATTTATTTTAGATGTTGCTGTTATTGTTGATGCCGCGATTGGACGTGCGATCCAATCGCTTCGTGCGCATCAGCGCACGACTGTTACGCTGCACTCCGCGTGATGCACGACGCGGTCGGAAACGGAGCCGAGTAAAAATCGCCCCAGGACGCTGAGTCCGCGGCTGCCGATGACGATCAGATCGTAGTCGCCTTCTTTCGCGACCTCGACGATTTGATCAGCCGGATAACCTTCCCGAACTTCGCGATCCCATTTTACGCCGCTTTCTTCCAATACGGTGTGAATTTTCTCGAAGCGCTGTTCCGCGATCCATTTTACCCGTTCGCGGCCGGGAGGCGCGGCTTCGTAGTATCCGGGCAGGGGCCCGAATTCTTCCACGACTTCCAAAACCGTCACGGTTGCTCCGGCGGCTTTCGCCATGGCCAGCGCCATTTCCAGAGACTTTTTCGAGCTCTCCGATCCGTCGATCGGGGCCAGAACCTTCTTAATAAATCGATTCATGCGCGGCCGCTCCTTTTTGATCGCCGGTGTGCGAGAATTCGCAGGCGACGTAAATTTCAGGTTACAGATGCGGGCCGTCGGACCAGATGTCAAGTCGATATGGATCTGGGGCGCCATGATGATTCATATGTATTTGACTCCTGCGGGAGCGGCCGCGTTTTGAGGAACTACCGATGACGATCTTTATTATCTACATGCTTCCGGTCGTGCTGCTCTCGGCTCTATCCATCGCGTCGCGGCGTTTTTATCCGGCGACGGAAGGACGCCTCTCCTCGGCTCAGTATCGCGTCGCGAAAACCCCGCCGGTTTTCTGGATTCTGGGATTCTACGGGCTCTGGTACTATGGAGCGGGCGGCGCCGAACTCGGTTCCGATTCGGCGTCGCTCCGCTTCTGGGTGATGGTCGGATTGATCGCCGGGGTGGCGGGGGATTTCTTTTTATTGTTCCGGCGCTTGTTTCTGCCGGGATTCACCGCTTTCGCTCTGGGGCACATTCTCTATTTGTACGGCTTCGCGACTGTCCCCTGGGTGCTGCCGATCCCGGTCGTCGCGCTCATTTTCGTGCCTGGTTTAATTTACGCGCCCATGATCATTCGCCGAACGGAGCGCAAAGATATGCTGCCTCTGATTTTGTTTTACATGTTATTGATCAATGGCATGCTGCTGACGGCGATCAACGCGAGCACTCACGCATGGCTTTCGCAGGCGGCCGCGGGGAATGGAGACTCAGGCCTGCTGCCCTGGGGCATTGCCGGCGGATGGATTCCGTACTGCCTGACCTTCGGCGCCGGCCTGTTTTGCGTTTCCGATGCGTGCTGGGCCTGGAACCGATTCGTGCGACCCTTCGCGAATGCGGGCTTATGGATTCTCGCGACGTATTACGGCGGCCAGGCTTTGATCGTGTGGGGCGCGATGCAGTACCCGCTGTAAAAACGGAGCCCACTGTTTTTTCTAAGCTATGGAGATTCGCGATTACGCGGAGCGCTTGCTTTTCGGCGATACGCTCGAAGACAAACTCATTCGCCCCGGGGCATTTGAAGACCTGCAACCCGGCGCCGCACTCGCGCGCGTTCCAGAAAGTCCCGGCCGCCCCGCGGAACTCCGTTTCGATCAATCGAAGACGAAAAACGGCGCCCCGGCCGCACCGGCGCGCAAAGGCGAAAGCAATCTGCGCGATTTGGAAAAACCCGAGAATCGCGGCGCGCTGTTGCACCACTTTGCGAATCATGAAATCCTCGCCATCGAATTGATGGCTCTCGCGCTCCTCAGGTTTCCCGAAGCGCCGGCCGACTTTCGCCTGAGCCTGGTGGCCAGCATTGGGGAAGAGCAGCGACACTTTCTATTGTATCGGTCGCGCATGCGCAAGATCGGCTTTGACTTCGGCGATCTGGGAGTGAACGATTTTTTCTGGAAGCACCTGGCCTATCCGGCGACGATGCGCCATCCCATCGATTTCGCCGTGCGCATGGGCATGACTTTCGAACAGGCGAATTTAGATTATATGCTCCACTATGCGGCGATCTTCGGGCGGCTCGGGGATCGCGCGACCGTCGCGGTCCTGGAGACTGTGCTCAAAGATGAGATCGGTCACGTAAAAAACGGCGTGCACTGGTTCGAAAGCTTTCGCCGCGACCCGCAGCTTGCGACTGCCGATCTCCCCGCCGATTCGCGCAGCCTGGCCGGCCTGTCGCAGTGGGACGCATACTGCGCGCTTTTGCCGGAATCTCTGAGTCCTGTTCGCGCGCGCGGATTTGGTTATCACGTCGAAGCGCGAAAGAGCGCGGGCTTCACGGACGAATACATCGACGCCCTGCGCCTGTACGCCTATTCCCGCGGCCGGCCTCCGGCTCTGTACTGGTTCAATCCCGCGTGCGAAGAATCCGCTGCCGCTTATGCGCGCGATGCTGTGACCGACGACGCCGCCGGCGTTATCGCGCGGGCGCGCGAAATTCCGCGCCTGTCGCGGGCAGTGCGCGATCTGGAGTTGGATCTCGAGATTTTGCTCTTGTTTCTGGCCGGACACGAAGACGCGCTCCTCCTGCGGGAAATGCCCGGACGCGATTTCCTGAAGACGCTGCACGACGCGGGCTTCGCGATTCCGGAGATGTATCCGATTGATGGCGATGGCGATGGCGATGGCGATGGCGATGGCGATGGCGAAAGTGAAAGTGAAAGTGAAAGCGATGGCCACGCCGCTGCAATTAGTCGGCGCAAGCTCGGCGATCTGCGCCCCTGGGGCCTGGCTCCCGATAGCCTCAAACAGCTGCGACCGCTGTTTGCGAATGTGATCGGTCGTCGCGGCGAAAGCCTGGCGGCGGGCGGCGAAGAGCAGTATCTCCGGCACGCGCGGATGTATTCGCGCAGTTTCAGTCTGGCCGTCGAACGGGAATTCGCGGAGCGCGAGGAAGTCACGGAGCTGGAAGTCGGCCTGGACGGCGTCGGACGAGTCGCAGGCATCGATTGCGCATCGCTTCCTCAGGTGCGCGCCGCGATTGCGGCGATGAAGGCGAAAGCGGCTCCAGACGCCGGAGCAAACGCGCATAATATTTTACTTAAGGCGCGCTTCGGCACCGCCGGTCGCAATCGATTGCTGTTGCTGTCAAACTCAGAATCGCAATCGGTCCCGGAATCTCAATCTAAAACGGAATCGCAAGGGGTGAAAAGCGACGAATGGACTTCGCGCACTCTTGATAAGTACGGTGGCATCATCGTGGAGCCCTGGCTCGAACGCTGCGCAGATTTTTCCGTGCAGCTGACAGTGGAATCGGAAGATCATATTATCGTACACGGAGTGACGCGCCTCTGGAACGATCGAGCCGGACGCTTCGTTGGAAATCTCACCGGGCGAATCTTCGACGGCCTTTCGGAAGATCTGCGACGCGCGCTGGCCGATCCTCGCCGCGGAATTTTGCCGATCCTGCACCAGGCCGCGCGTTTTGCGGGCGCTCGTCTGGCGGCGCAGGGCTATCGCGGTCCGGCGGGCGTCGACGCTTTCGCGTGGCGCTCCGGCGGTCGCTGTTATTTTCGTTCGGTCTGCGAAGTGAATCCGCGCTTCACGATGGGCCGTGTGGCCCTGGAGATCGGGCGGCGCGTTCGTTCGCATCGCGCGGCGCTGTGGCTGAGCGTAGACCGGCGGACGATGCTCGGCTGGTACGCGGGGAATAACATGCAACCCCGTCCGGAATTGCGCCGGGACCAGTGGTTGTGCTGGGCGAAATTTCTCGGGCAAAGCTATCCGCTGCAGTACAAACAGGGACTGATCGATGCCGGCGTGCTGTTTACAACGGAACCCTCGCGCGCCCGGGATCGCTGCATGCTGCTCGTAGTCGGCGCAAATTTCGAGGAGTGCGCTCGTATTGCGGGGCAGGCTGGAGTCAATCTGTCCGAATAAAATGAAGGTACGACAAAATGCGGCGTGCGATCGGGCCGGCTTTGATTTATTTTTTATATTATGGCAACGAACTCAATTTACGACATCGAAGTGGAAACCCTGGGCGGCGCGAAAGAGTCGATCGGCGATCGCAAGGATCAGGTTCTCTTGATTGTGAATACGGCCAGCAAGTGCGGCTTCACTCCCCAGTACGAAGGCCTGGAAAAACTATATAAGAAATTTAAGGATCGCGGACTGGTCGTAATGGGTTTTCCCTGCAATCAATTCGGCCAGCAGGAGCCCGGATCTTCCGATGACATCGAAAGCTTTTGCCAGGTCAACTACGGCGTAAGCTTTCCGATGTATGCGAAGGTGGACGTCAACGGCGATAGCGCGCATCCTCTGTTTCAATTCCTGAAGAAAGAAAAGAAAGGCGTCTTGAGCACCGAAGGCATCAAATGGAATTTCACAAAATTCCTGGTGAACCGTCAGGGAGAGGTCGTCAATCGTTTCGCTCCCAATTCGACGCCGGAGTCTCTGGAAAAAGACATCGAAAAACTGCTCGGTTGATTTCAGTCTTATATGAGTTTCCACCGGTTTAGGCCGCGTCTATTCTCTCGATTGTGAAATTTGCGTGTCGGTTCTATGGCGCGCAGATGAAACCTTACTGAACCGGGGCAAAGCCAGGCTTTAGTTGTATACATCGTGCCGCGATCGGCTGCATTCGATTCCTGTTCGGGTGGATGCAGTGACGGGAATTCGTGCGCGACTATTTATTATTTATGCCGGTCTCTGGCTGCTCTGGCATGCGGTCTGGGCACTAAGTCTCTACAGCCCCGGCGACGTGCATCCTTATGGCTGGCTTTCGATTGCGCCGATCGCCCTGGCGATCTGGTTCGCCGGTCTGGCGGTGGGCGTCGGTTTCGTCTACCTGCTGACGCGAAGATTTCCCCGCGATCTTGAAGTCGCGAACGCTTCCCCGCCGTCTTCTACAGAGGTGGATCCTTCCGTCGAAGACGATTCGCTGGTCGAAACGATTCGGCGTCTCTACCGTCTTCCGTTTGCACTCACGCTATTATTCGCCGCCCTCTGGCTGGCGGCTTCATTCGCCCTGTATCTGATTTTGCGTTTTCATGGAATCGGCGCTTTATCCGCCGGCGGGATCCTTGCCGGCGGTCTGGCCGGCGCAGTGGCTCTGCCAATGCTGGTTTATACGATCGTAACGACGGCCATTGGTCCGATCGTCGCGAAGGCGAGTGAGCAGGCTCTGAACGCCGGTCTGCCCGTACGAGGTCACGGTCTCTCGTTGCGAGCGAAAGTCGTGCTGCTGGCCATACTGTTCCCGACCGGCTTCACGATCTGGGCCGGCGGCCTCGCGTACTACAGCGGCGTGCAGGAAATGATCTTTGAGATTGAATATACCGGCTCCCAGGCGCACGAATTCCTGATCCACGATACAGTCGTAAACGAGGAGCTGATCAGCAATATGCGGCTCAAATTAAAGCGCGCGCGATTTTCATTTCGCCGCGATTTTTATTTGTACGATGCCGGCACCGGGTCTGAATCTTATCGCTCCGGGCCGGAGTTGTTTCGCTTTAATCAGAATAGAAGCGAATACGAAAATCTATTCAAAGACAAATTGCTAAAATCCGAGCAGAGTCGCAGTTTTTACGATCCGGAGCTGGAGCGTTTGATTCTCTGTACGCCTGGTTCGGGTGTGTACATTTGTTCGGTGCGAGGGATCGGCGAAGAGTTGCATCGCCTGAGCGGGCTCCAGTATCGGATTGCGGGCCTCGCGGCCACAGGCCTGCCGGTGGCTGGACTGATTGCGTACTTTTTTGGAGCGGTTATTTCGCGGAGTATCTATCGTCTGTCGTCGATGATCGCGCAGGTGGAAGGCGGTCGGCTGGACGAACGGGCGGGCGCGGAATCCCTCGATGAAATCGGGAAGCTGGGTTTGCTGCTGAGCGGTTTCTTCGCGCGATTGTCCGCGAAGCTGGAAGAAGTCCGCGACACGACGCGCGCTCTGGACCAGGCCGGCGCCCGGCAATCCGAACAGGCCGGTGGTTTTTCTGATACGGCCGGCGACCAGGCGGCGGCGACCGAAGAGGCGCAGGCGGCGATGGAGGCCATGTCGGCGGCGACGGAAGAAGTCGCCGGAGAAGTGCGGGAACAGAGCCTGGAAATTCAAAAGGTTCAGGGCGTGCTCCAGGGTGAACTAAAAACGGCCATTGACGATTTGAATCGACAGGCGGTGGATGTTTCCCAATTTTCCGGCCAGCAGGTGCACGGCGCCGAAGAAGCAGGCGAAATCGCGCGACAGGCGGTAGCCGGCATTGAAAAGGTCGTCGAGAGTTCTAATAATATTATGCGCGTCATTACGGCCATCAACGAAATCGCTGATCGCACGGCTCTACTTTCACTCAACGCTTCGATTGAAGCGGCCCGCGCCGGCGAAGCGGGTCGGGGCTTTGCCGTAGTCGCCGAGGAAGTCGCGCGGCTGGCGGAACGCAGTTCCCGCGCGACCCAGGAAGTAGAAGAGATTCTTGGGGAGTCGCGCGAAAACGTGGACTCCGGCGCGAACCGCGTGCGGTCCCTGGTCGCCGCCGTCGAAAAACTGCGGGCCGACGCGGCGCGTGTGAACGAGGCGGGACATGTCATGGAACGCCTGGCCGGCGAGCAGCTACGTCTGAATGAGCGCATTCAAAGCGCCATGACCGAAATTGAAGCCAGGGCGCGACGGGTGGCGGCGGCCGAAAGTCAGCAGAGCCGGAGCGCTACCGAGATGATGAATACCATCGGCGCCATCAGCGATTCGGCCCGTTCGGTTTCAGATAACGCGCAAAAGATGGCGGAGATCGTCGAAGGCACTGTGGCTCAGGCGAGCGCCTTGACGGCAGCGGTTCAGGAATTTAAGGTCGATTCCTGACCTCATGTTCCGGAGAAATATAAGCTTTATCATCGAGCTTTCCGAAAAGAAAGCCCCGGTCGACCAGATCCTTTCGGCCTTCGTCGAGACCTTTCTGGCCATCGAAGAGCACCTGGAAATTCACGGCGGCCCGGGATTTGCTCCGGAAGAACGCGGGCGCTTCGAGGCGGCGATGCTCGCGATTACCCGCGGCGTCGACGCTCTGAACTCCGAGCTTGGTCTACGTCTCGAAGGCAATATCAACTTCTTGCGTGCGGCCCTGCGCAACGGCGATCCTCCCGACGGCATATTGTTTTTTATGGCCCGCACGCTTGACGCTGTACGCGCTCCGATCGATCATATGAGTCTGGCCCCGGAACAGCGAGAACGACTCGCCCGGGCCACCGCTGATATGACCGGCGGGCTGCACGAACTGGAGCCCTTATTGTGAAGGCTCAGGCAAAGGCGTCCGACTCTGTTTCGTGCGAAATCGATTTAGAACGATCGCGCGACCGCGAACGCCATACTGCAAAGATCGCCGCGCCGAATATTAGAGCAAGGGACAGTAGAGTCCAGGCGTCCGGCTGAATCAAAGCCTGGCCGCGCAGTGCCTGGATCGTCAGGGCGATCGTAAGAGCTGCATATGCGCCGCCGGCGATGCGCACCAGGGAACGGTTGCGCATTGAATCGCCGTCGCGACCGCGGCGCAAAAAGACGGCCAACAACGGTAGAATCTGCATGGCGTGCATGCCGAAGAAGTGGGCGACGCGTAAATCTCCGGCGGCCGTGCTCCAGCCGGTCAGGGGCAGACCCGGGCCGCCGTCGGGAGCGCCGACCGTATGCGCGCCGACGCGTTCCGGCAGGCCGCCCTGGGCGAAGATCGCGATCTGTTCGGCGTTCGGCGTCACCATTAGATACCCAACGGCCATGCCCAGGGCCGCGACCAGCATTCCCGTTCGCAGTCCGGAACCCAGCACGCGTTCGCGGTTCTTCTGGCGTAGCAGAATAAAAGACACAAACAGATGCGCGGCGAAAAGAATCGCTATGGCGATGCCCATGATTTGAAAGATCAGCGCGTCTTCGAAGCTGCTCTGGTTGAAGTGGCTGAGACGTCCCCGGGCGGCCTGGCCGAAGATTGCGACAATCTCGACTACGAACATCACCGCGATGACCCACCCGGCGATGCGGACTCTGCGCAGCGTGCGCGGCGAACCCTGCACGAACGAAAGAATCCAGAGCAGCGTAAACGAATAGAGCGCAATCGAAGCGGCG
Organism: bacterium; assembly: GCA_024742665.1. Taxonomy (GTDB): domain Bacteria; phylum Spirochaetota; class Leptospiria; order Leptospirales; family Leptonemataceae; genus JANSYA01. Next base: position 602,058 of record JANSYA010000002.1, on the reverse strand, counting down.
AATTTCGAGGGTTTGATCCAGATTGCCTGGCCTTCGAGAACTCGCGGATCCAGCCAGATCGCCGGAATCAGCGCGGCCAGGGCAGCGACCATCAGGCCGCCAACGATCGCCAGAGGTGGATTATTGCGCCAGAATCCGGGCGATTGCTCGCTGATCGGTCCGGAATCGACGTGGATACTATTTGCGGAACTGTCGCGGTCTGCTTTCATGTAGGCGTTGTAAACATAGGTGTTGGCGATGTCAACATGAAAAGGGCTGGGAAAATAAGCGGGGTGTAGCAGCATCGATCCAGGAAAAACGGACTCTGAAGAAAGCATCAAAAAAGAAAGCCGGGACCGGCCGCCGGAGCTACCATCACGGAGATCTCCGCAATACCTTATTGCAGGCGGCGGAGGCCCTGCTGGAAGAGGGCGGCATTGACGCGCTGAGTCTGCGAGACGCGGCCAGGCGGGCAGGCGTCAGTCATGCGGCGCCCTATCGGCACTTTCCGGCGAAAATCGATTTGCTTTATGCCCTCGCCGCTCGGGGATTCGCCGCCCTGGACGAAGCCCTGCGCGAAGCGGGCGCTGTAAGTGCGGATCCCGTCGAGCAGCTGGAAGAGGCCGGTTTCGCGTACGTGCGGCTGGCGGTCCAGCATCCCTGGCGGACCCGGCTGATGTTCGGCGGTCTGACGCCGATGGCGAAAGCCGAGGCGCCGCCGGAATTAGAGGAGATCGCGCGCTCGTCATTCGAAGGTCTGGTAAAAATCATCGCGGAGGGCCAGGCGCGTGAAGCCTTCGTGCAGCAGGAACCCTTGCAGCTGGCGATGGCTGTCTGGAGTCTCGTGCACGGCACGGCGATGCTCGTTGTGGGCGGTCAAATTCGCGCGTCACAAATGCCGCCGGCAGACGAAGAGCTGCGCGCGATCGTACGGGTCGTGCACCGGGCGTCGGTGCTCGGAATCGTCAGCGACGAAGGCCGCGCCAGATTGTCTGCAGAGTTGCCGGTGCCCGCCTGGTATCCGGCGATGGGCCCCGAGGCGGGTTCGTCAGAAAGCAAATCGAAGGCCGACGGCGATCATAGCGATCGACCGTGATTTCTCGAAGCAAAACCGTAAATGACTTCAGCAGTATTCAGAAATACTTTTGGAGCGCGTCGGGAATATCGAAAGTGCCGTCGGCCTTCTGATAATTTTCCATAATCGCGGCCATGCAGCGACCCGCCGCCACGCCGGAGCCGTTCAGAGTATGCACGTAGGCGGTTTTGGCTTTCTTGTTCTTTTTGTCGCCGCCTGTGCCGCCCGTACCTTTAAAGCGAATCATACCACGGCGGGCCTGGTAGTCCCGGCAATTCGATACCGACGAGATTTCCAGCCAGCGATCCAATCCGGGCATCCAGACTTCCAGATCATAGGTCTTAACGGCGGTCGCGCCTATATCCCCGGAGCACAGCAGGAGCACGCGATAGGTCAGCCCCAGCTTTTGTAAGATCGTTTCGGCGTGACCCAGCATCGCTTCGTGAAGGCGCTCGGATTCGTCGGGCTGCACGAACTGTACAAGCTCGACTTTTTGAAACTGATGCACGCGAATCAATCCGCGCGTATCTTTGCCCGCAGCACCCGCTTCGCGGCGAAAGCAGCTGGTTGCCGCGGTCAGCGCCAGGGGCAGCTCGTCTTCGGCTAAGATTTCGTCGCGATGTAAATTCACCAGGGGTACTTCCGACGTCGGGATCAAGCTCAGGCCGTCGCGGTCCAGGCTGTAGTACTCGCCGCGAAACTTCGGAAACTGGCCGGTCGTGTACATGCCGTCGTCGTTGATCAAGGCCGGCACGTACATCTCGGTGTAGCCGTGGTCGTTCGTATGGGTATCGAGCATGAAGCTGATCAGAGCGCGTTCGAGTCGCGCGGCCAGGCCGCGGTAGGCGTAATAGCGCGATCCCGCGAGCTTCACGCCGCGTTCGAAGTCCAGGATACCGAGCTTTTCGCCGATTTCGTAGTGGGGCTGCGGGGTGAAATCGAATGTTGGCTTTTCGCCAATGACTCGCAGTTCCACGTTCGCACTTTCGTCTTCGCCTTCCGGCACTGATTCGTCGAGCCAGTTGGGCAGGCCCTGCACGATTTCCTGTAGCTGATCTTCCAGTTCGGAAAGCTCGCCTTCCAGCTTCGCGATGTCGTCGCCCAGGCCTTTGACTTCCGCTTTGCGTTTTTCCGCCGCGTCTTTTTCGCCTTTGCCGATTAACGCGCCGATCTCTTTGCTGGCGACGTTGCGTTCGTTACGCAGGTCGTCGGTTTTCGTCAAGAGGGCGCGGCGATCTTCGAGCAGCTTCGTGAGCGCATTCGTATCGACGCCTTTGCTGCGGCGTTTTTTGAGCAGCTCGCTGAGCGCCTGCGGATTTTCTTGAATGAGTTTTAGATCTAACATAGGATGTTCCGATGGGTTCGAGAAAAGATCGGCGCGGCGTCAGCCTCCGGCGCCGCGTTTCAATAAGTGCTTTTGTTCGATAAAGCGTTTCGAGTTCGCGAGCACCGTCGACTTGACCGTGTCGGGATCTTCGCCGCAGTGTTCGGCCCGCAGCCGCGCCAGGAATTCCAGAGTGTGGCGCACATAGCCTGGCTGATTCGTTTTACCGCGATGGGGCAGCGGCGCGAGAAAGGGCGCGTCGGTCTCCACCATCAAACATTCCAGGGGCAAGCGGATCGCTCCCTGCTGAATCGTCTTCGCGTTCTTGAACGTGAGAATGCCGCTATAAGAAACGAACCATCCGCGATCGACGAAGGCCTGCGCCTCGGCTTCAGTGTACGTATAGCAGTGCAGCACGCCGACCACGCCGGGATGGCGATCGAGAATCTCCAGGGCGTCGTGCACAGTTTGAATATTCGCCGGATCGTACACGCGATCGTCCCGCAGATGCAAAACGACGGGCAGTCCCAGCTCTTTCGCCAGAGCGAAGTGGCGGTCCAGACTGAGCTTCTGGTTTTCTACGAATTCTTTCGTATGAAAATAATCGAGACCGGTTTCGCCGATCGCCACGAAGTCGTCGCGCTCGCGACTGTCTCGCACGAATTGCAGCAGTTCATCCAGTTCGCTCAGGTCGTCCGCCGCTTCCGGATGCATACCCGCCGTCCAGTATACGGCTGGCCCGGGGTTCGAAGCGCCGGTCGCGCGGGAAGCGGAACGGTCGGCCTCGTCCCCGGCGGCCTGAGCCGGGATTTTGTTTCCACGCGCTGCGTTCCGGCGATCGGCGAAGTCGGCGTTGAAGCGCGCGGACTTCAGCCCCGTGGCGATTTGAATCCAGGCTTCGACGCCGGCCGCGCCCGCTTCGGACACGGCCGTCTCTTCGGAGATACCGGCTTCGATTACGAGATCGATGTGACAGTGGGTGTCGATAACGGGAGCTTGCACGATCGGAACAAGGACCGCCTGCGAGCCCGTGCGGTCAACGAAAAGCATCGTTGGAAGGCGGGGAGAGGCCGGTCGCGAGAAACACTGGCAAATCTGGCGGCGGTTCGAAAGCCTGGAAGCGGAGATTTGATTTTATGCATTCGAAGTACAATCGCGCTGGATTTCTAAAAGGGCTGGGCAAAGCCGCGGCGGGGGCGGCTGTTCTCGGTTCCGCCGGGCTGGCCGGCTGCAAGCCGAAGGGAGAGGGGGCGACGGCTGCGAACGGCGGTAAAACCTATAAATGGAAAATGGTCACGACCTGGCCGAAGAATTTTCCCGGCCTGGGCACCGGCGCGAATCGTCTGGCGGAAGTCCTGGAATCAATGTCCGGCGGACGCATTCAGGTCAAAGTTTTCGCGGCCGGCGAACTCGTGCCGCCCTTCGAAGTTTTCGACGCGGTAGCCGGGGGCACCGCCGACATCGGACACGGCGCGGCGTACTACTGGAAGGGCAAGAGCGAGGCGGCGCAGTTTTTCGCGGCCGTGCCCTTCGGTCTGAACGCCCAGGAAATGAGCGGCTGGATCAACTATGGCGGCGGCCAGCAGCTCTGGGACGAACTGTACGCCGGCTTTAATCTGAAGGCTTTCGCCTGCGGCAATACCGGCGTGCAAATGGGCGGCTGGTTCAATCGCGAAATCAAAAGCATCAAAGATTACAACGGCCTGAAAATTCGCATGCCCGGTCTCGGCGGCGAAGTATTACGCAAGGCCGGCGCGACCGTCGTTTCGCTGCCGGGGGGCGAAATCTTCCAGGCCCTGCAGTCCGGCGCGATTGACGCGACGGAGTGGGTCGGCCCGTACAACGATCTCGCTTTCGGTTTTTATAAAGCCGCGAAGTACTATTACTGGCCGGGCTGGCACGAACCCGGCACGGCCATGGAGCTCTTGATCAATCGCAAGCTGTACGAAGAGCTGCCGCAGGATCTGCAGGCTATCGTCGAAACGGCCTGTCGAGCGGCGTACACCGAAATGCTCGCGGAGTTTACGGCGCGCAATAACGCCGCCCTCGTCGAACTCGTGAAAAAGCACAAAGTTCAGCTAAAACGTTTTCCCGACGCGGTCTTGAAAACCATGGGCGAGTACAGCCAGGAAGTCGTCGCCGGGATCGCCGCGAAGGACGCCATGTCGAAGAAGATCTACGATTCCTTTTTGAAATTTCGCGGGCAGGCCGTCGAGTGGAATCAGATCGGCGAAGAAGGCTTTTCCCTGGCGCGGTCGTTGACCGCGTGAGTGGGGAGGATCAGACGGGCGGCGGGCGAATGTTTCGATTCTGGCGACGGTACATGATCGTCCTGTGCGCGATTTCTATTTTGCAGGGCGTCGGATCGGCGATTGCGGCCAGCCCGGATCCCTTTGGAATTTACAGCGGATATTTGCAGAGCTTTTTCTGGGGCGACGCCGAGCCTTCGCCCGCCGCGGAATCTTTTCGGCGATTTATCTTCGCGCCCCTCGGCGGCACTCTCGCCGGCTATTTCGTGCTGCTGTTGTTTATTGTGGTCTATCCTTTTCAACAGCGGGAGCGCTGGGCCCACACCGCGATCACTGCCGGAATTCTAACCTGGTTTTTCGTTGATAGCTCGATGACGGTTTATCACGGAGCGTGGTTTAATCTCTATCTGGTGAATTTGCCGACTCTGGCCCTGTGGTCGGCGCCCTTGATTTTCACCCGCCGATTTATGGACCGCGAATAATCCCGCGAAGTCGATCGTGGAGAACAAATATTCCCTGCCAGGTGAACTGCTAAAACTATAAGCTTCTTATAGTTGCGACAGTTCATTTTGTATTAAAAAGCTTCGTTTTTGCTAACATTCCCAAAAGCGAGATTAAATCCGACTTGCCGTCAGAGAGGCTCAAAAAATCATGACCGAAAGGCATGTTTATGAACCGGCAACAAACTCTGATTTATATCACACGCAGCTCTTCCGTTCTGGCGGCTCTCTTTTGCATCATGTGCAACCAGAGCGCCACGTTTAACAAAGAGTTCAGCGTTCTCTCTCTGGAACCGCGTACCGCCCAGGCCACGACCGAAAAGGCCCCGGCCTTTGGATGGCCCGTCAGCGCGGTGCTGGTATCTTCCGGCTTCGGCCCGCGCTGGGGCGATGAACACAAAGGCCTCGACCTGGTCGCGAAGCCAGGCACGCCGATTATGGCCAGCGCCGACGGCGTAGTGGTATATGCGGGCTACGAGCGCCGCGGCTACGGCAATCTAATCGTGATTGAGCATAACGAAAACACGCAAACCGTTTACGCGCACAATCGCCGCAACATCGTTCAGAAAGGGCAGCGCGTAAAGCAGGGCCAGACCATCGCTTTTATGGGCCACACCGGTCTCGCTTTCGGAACGCACTTGCATTTTGAATACCGGGTAAACGGCGAAGCCGCGAATCCCGAGCTCTACCTCGATCCGCTGTGCGCGCCGACCGGCAAACGCTGGGATCGCGCCCGCTGCGAGGAGCTGGTCGCAGCGCGATAAACCCGTATCGGCCTGATTGCGATGCCGGTTTATCGCCGCGCTTTTCGCGATCGATTGCAGCCGGCGGCTACAGGTGTCGCGAAACACGCGAAGCTCGCTCGCATAGGCTTGACTCGCCGGACGCCCCCTCCCACGCTTTCCTGGCATGGCTGCAAACTATCCATTTAAGAATCTGGTATTCCAGGGAGGCGGAGTGCTCGGTGTTACCTATGCCGGCGTGATGCGGGTCCTGGAAGCGGAAGGCGTTCTGGAACAGGTCGAGCGGGTCGCCGGAACTTCCGCCGGCGCCATGGCTTCGATGCTGATCGGCCTGCGCTACAGCGTCGATCAATTAGAAGAAATCCTGCTTGAAACGGATTTCAAGAACTTCACGACTGAATCGAAACCGCTCGAATTCAAAGACCGCTACGGCTGGTATTCGGTGCGCCCGCTTCGCACGTGGTTGCGCGGTCTGATTCAAAACGCGGGCGAACATCTGAAAGGCGAAGCCCTGAGCGGCGACGAAACCTTCGGTGATCTTAACAAGCTGGGCTGCCGCGAAATCAAAGTCTTCGCGACCGACTTAAATACGCGCAGCATCGCCGAGTTTGATCACGAGAGCACGCCGGACGTGCGGGTGGTCGACGCGGTCTGTGCTTCGCTGACCATCCCGGCTTTTTTTCAGTCCTTTCAGTTCCCGGATAATAATCCAAACGATCATATCTACGTCGACGGCGGCGCCCTCTTGAACTATCCGATCATGGCTTTCGATCCGCGGCGGGGCAAAGTCAATCGAGAAACCCTGGGTTTCGCCCTCGAAGAAAAAGACGATCTGGGTTCCGTCAGCGATCTGGGTTTCGGCACCTTTCGTAACTGGGCGGAACATCTGTACGAAACCGTCAAGCGCGTGCAGTCCAATCTGTTGAATATGCACGAAGAGCACAAAGAGCGCACGGTGTTCTTAGACGTGGGCACGATCTCGCCGGTGGACTTCGAAATTACGCACGAAGAAAAGCTGGAGCTGATCGAAAACGGCAAGCGCGCCACTGAAGACTATCTGCGCCTGTATCGGTCCCGATCGAATCCGGTCTATAAACTACTCAAGAAGGTCGGCCTGGTAGGATCTTCCGGGCGCAAATAGGCGCAGCCGACCGTCGCAAAATGGCAAGAATCAGAAGCAAGCGGAGTCTCACTCAGATATGAACGAGAACCAGAGCGGGAATATCAATCCGGAACGAATCGCAAGCATTCGCCACATCATCGCGCGTATCGACGCGTTCAGCGAAACGATCGGCCGTGGTGTCGCCTGGCTGGTGCCGGCCATGGCGATCGTGACCTTCGCCATCGTCGTGCTGCGCTATGTTTTTAATCTGGGCTGGGTCTGGATGCAGGAGACCGTGATCTATATGCACGCCGCCTTCTTTATGCTGGCGATGGGTTATACACTAAGCCACGAAGGCCACGTTCGCGTTGATATTTTCTTTCAGGAATTCGATGCGCGGCGTAAGGCGCAGGTAGATTTCTGGGGCACGCTCTTTCTATTGTATCCCGTATGTTTGCTGCTGATCTATTTCGGCTTCGGCTACGTGACGGACTCCTGGATGCGTCTGGAAACCAGTCCCGAAGCCGGCGGCCTGCCCCTGGTTTTCGTGCTCAAATCTTTGATCTTGTTTATGCCTGTGCTGCTCGCGATTCAGGGAACTTCGCGCCTGCTTTCGGCCTATCTCATTTTAGGCGAGGACGAAATCGATGATTGAGCTGCTGCTGCCGATCTTACTTTTCGCGACTCTGATCGTCGTTTTGCTGAGCGGCTATCCCGTCGCTTTCAGTCTGGCCGGCGTCTCGCTGTTTTTCGCGCTGCTCGGCGGTCTGCTCGGATACTTCGACCTGGATCTGCTGGGCGCCTTCGCGAGTCGACTCTACGGGATTATGGGCAACGAAACTTTGCTCGCGATTCCCCTGTTCGTATTTATGGGCGTCGTGCTCGAACGTTCGAAGATCAGCGAAGAGCTCTTAGAGGTGATGGGCCTGCTCTTCGGCGGAGTGCGCGGCGGCGTCGGCATCGCCATCTGCATCGTCGGCGCGCTGCTGGCCGCTTCGACCGGCATCGTCGGGGCGACGGTCGTTACGATGGGCCTGATCTCCCTGCCGGTCATGCTGCGTCTGAAGTACCGTCCGGATTTCGCGACGGGCATTGTGACCGCATCCGGCACTCTCGGTCAGATTATTCCCCCGAGTATCATCCTGATTATCCTGGGCGACCAGATCAGCTCGGCGTACCAGCAGGCGAAGCTGGCCCAGGGCGACTACTCCGGCGGTTCGGTAACGGTCGGCGATCTGTTCATGGGCGCGCTCTTTCCGGGCATGCTGCTGGTTTTCTTCTATATAATATATATCGCAGTGGCTTCGTATCTGAAGCCGGATCTCGCGCCGGCCATGCCGGTCGAGGAGCGGCAGAAGTACAATCGTCGTGAGCTTTTCGTCCGGGCCCTTCGCGCGCTGGTGCCGCCGCTGCTGCTGATTCTGGGAGTGCTGGGTTCGATCATGGCCGGCGCGGCTACTCCGACCGAAGCGGCTTCGGTCGGCTGCATGGGCGGACTGGCCCTGGCCGGATTCAAACGGCAGATCAACCGCGAAGTTCTCCGGGACGTCATGCAGTCGACGCTAAAGATCAACGCGATGGTCTTTATGATCCTGATCGGCGCGAGCCTGTTTTCGCTGGTGTTTCGCGGCTACGAAGGCGACGCTCTTGTCGAAGGCTTTCTGGCGGACTTACCCGGCGGCCAGTGGACCGCGTTTTTCGTCGTGATGCTGGTGATGTTCGTCCTGGGTTTCTTTCTCGATTTTTTCGAGATCACGTTCGTCGTTGTGCCGATTGTGGGCCCGGTGCTGCTGGGAATGGGCATGGATCCGATCTGGCTCGGCGTAATGATCGCGCTGAATCTGCAGACTTCGTTTTTGACGCCGCCCTTCGGGTTCGCGCTCTTTTATTTGCGCGGCGTCTGTCCGGATTCAATCAAAACCACGGAAATCTATCGGGGCGTGATTCCTTTTATCGCCATTCAGCTGCTCTTGATCGGCGTGCTTGTATTTTTCCCCGAATTGGCCACCTGGCTGCCTGGCGTCGTCTATCCGGAGAGCTAAATCGAAAAAAATTCGTAACCCGGGCTTCGTCGCGTCGTCCGAATCTTACACGCCCGGTTTTCGTTCCCGATTTCTTAATTGCGCGCGAAAATCCCCCTTTACACCCACTCCATACTTTCTCCAGGATTTATTATGGCTGCTCGTATTAAGGTGCTCGAAAAACAGAGCCCGACCGACCTCAAAGAAGCGTTTGCGCAAGACGTCCTGGCCGGACTCTCCGCCGCTGAAAAACGAATTCCCTCCCGTCATTTTTACGACGACGAAGGCAGTCGCATCTTCCAGGAGATCATGGATTTGCCGGAGTACTATCCGACCGACTGCGAACATGAAATCCTGGCCGCGAACGCCGGGCGCATCAGCGAAATGATGCGCGACGATCAGCCCTTTCGCCTGGTCGAACTCGGAGCGGGTGACGGTCGCAAGACGCGCCTGCTGCTCGACCGTTTTACCGGCGACGATCTGGGTTTCGAATACGTGCCGATTGATATCTCCGAAGGCGCGATGGGGGAACTGATCGACTCAGTGGTTCGGGACTATCCGCAGATGGACGCTACGGGGCTCGTTTGCGAATACGATCACGGTCTGAGTTTCCTCAAGGCCGATCAGAAACGAAACCTGGTTTTGTTTCTCGGTTCTAGCATTGGTAATTTTACCTTTGAGCAGGCCCACCGTTTTTGCAATCGTCTGCGGGAGATCTTGAACCCTGGCGATTATTTGCTGATCGGTTTCGATCTGCGCAAAGACATGGACGTGTTGATCCCGGCCTATTCCGACGCCCGCGGCGTCACCGCTCGCTTTAACCTGAATCTGCTGGAGCGTATGAACCGTGAGCTCGGCGCGAATTTTAACGTCGATCAGTTCAGTCATTTCGCGACTTACAATGTGCACAGCGGCGCGATGGAAAGCTATCTTCTGTCGCGCACAAAGCAAACCGTGCGATTCGAAAATCTGGATCGCGAATTCGACTTTGATCCCTGGGAAGCTCTGCACACCGAATATTCCTGGAAGTATCTCAGCGACGACGTCGAAGACCTGGCCCGCAGCAATGATTTCCAGACCGTCGGCATGTTCTACGACGAGCGCCGCTATTTTCTGAACGCTCTGTGGCGGATCTGACCGAAATATCCGAATCTTCCGATTCCGGCGAGTCGTCTCGAATGGAAGAGCTGTTTCTCCGCCACGCCCTGAACGGCCCCCTGCACGCGGGCGATCGTTTGCTTGCGGAGCATCCGCAGCTCCGGGATCGCTTCGCCGTGCAGCTGGTTCTCGGCGATCGCAAGGCGGTCGAAAGCCGCCTGGCCGAAGATTCGGAACTCGCCGTGCGACCTGCCGGTCCCCGTGCGCGCGATCCAATTGTGCTGCTGTGCTTTTCCCTGTATCAAAACGCCCGGGATCCGGCGGGGCCCGGCGTCGAAATTTCCCTGAATGACAAATCGAAAGACAAAAGCGCGACAGGCAGCGGAACGCCCGCCGACTTCGCCGCGATCTTAGAGCGCCTGCTGCAGCTGGGCGCGAATCCGAACGCGGCCCTGCCGACGGGAGACGATCACGCGCTGCCGGTGCTCTTCGCAGTGCTCGGCCACGCCTATCACCCGCAGGCCGCCGAGCTTTTGATTCGAGCCGGCGCCGAAGTTAACGACGGGGAATCCCTGTACCACGCTGCCGAGCGCGCAGATTCGCGCGGCCTGGCTTTGCTCTTGCAAAACGGGGCGCGTCTCGCCGGCACGAACGCTCTGAAACGCAAACTTGACTTCGATCATTTCGAGAGTTTCGAGCTGATCTTAAACGAAGCGCCCGACCTGGATCACGCACTCGAAGAAAGTCCGAACGACTCCGGCACCTCCTTCACCCACGCGATCCGGCGGATGCGCGACGCACGCTATCTAAAAGCGCTGCTCCAGGCGGGCGCGCGAATCGACGCGCGATTCCAGGGGCATGACGCCTGCGCTCTGGCGGCGATCCTTGGCAACGAGTCCGCGCAGGAGTATCTGGAAAATCTGCGCGGCAATTCCCCTCACGGAGATCGAAGCGGCGATGCGAAGACACTGAAAGGCCCGCGAGACTTAAGCGACGCCGAGCAGGCGCTTGCCGCCGCCGTTCGCGGGGATCGTGCCGCAGTCGAAGAGCTGCTTGCGTCGCGGCCTGGTCTGATTGCCGGTCTTTCCGAGTGGGATCGAACTATTCACACCGAGCTTGCGAAGTACGATCGCCGGACGGCAGTGCGGGTGCTCATCGAAAGCGGGCTCTGCGAAATTAATACGGCCGGCGAATCGGGAATGACCGCGCTGCACCAGGCGGCCTGGTTCGGTTACGCGGATTTGCTGGCCGACCTGCTCGTGTTTCAGCCGGACCTGCGCCAGGAAAATATGTACGGCGGTACCGCGCTCGAAACTGCGATCTACGCCTCGACGCACTGCACGGAAGATCGGGCAAGCGCCGCGGATTATCCGGAGTGCGTGCGGCGATTGCTTTCGGCGGCCAGGAATTCGGGTGACGCTACCGGACTCGCTTTCTCCGAAGAGCAGCTGAGTGCTGCAAGCGATGCGGTCGCGGCCGTGCTGCGAAAGCACAGCGGCTAATCGGCGCGGCTGCGACTCCGGCCTCGATTCGAATCAACGATCCACGCTTATCGCGCGCGCTCGAAGATCGCTTCGTGAATGAGTTTGCCGTCGCGAAAGACCAGCAGTTCCAGCACTGGAATCGGCCCACGAGCCTTTTCTTTTTTCGGCGGTTTGACTGCGACCTGCTTTTGATCGCCAGCCTTCGGCGAATCCTTTGCGGTGGGCTTTTCAGTCTTTGTGCTTTCGCTTTGATTTCCGGTTTTCGCGTCGCTCGCCGGTTTCGCGCCGGACTTTGAGTTTTGCGTCTGAGCCTTCGTCGCCTTGCGGGGCGCACTCTTCGGTTTCTTTTTTTTCGGCGGTGGTTGTTCAATCAGGAAGCTGACGATCAGCTTCGAATCCGGCGTCAGCCAGGCGAGACGCAGGGGGCCGTCGTTCGGAATCTTTTGCGCTTCCGTTTCGCCTTCGCCGGCTTTCGGATTCGAAGCGTCTGCTCCCGTCGGCCTGCTTTGTTTTTGGGCCGGCTTTTTATTTTCGGCGGTCTTTTCTTTTTTCTTGTCTGGCAGCGGTTTGACTTTGTGTTCGATGCTTTTGATCGCCTTGATTCCCATCCAGTACTCGCGCCGGACCGTGGCTTCCGGAGCGAAGCTGACTTCGAAGGCGGTGGTATTACGGTCGCCAATGAGTCGGGCTTGATTCTTCGGCAGGATTTGCAGGCGCAATCCGCTGCCCCGGGCCTGCCAGCGGCCGACCGGAAGATCGTCGCGCGCCGCACCGGCGGAGTCTACGAGAACGAGGCAGAGCGCCAGGACGGCGAATGCCCGCGCGACGTGGGATAGGTGCGGTCTGGAAACGAAAAGAAGAAAGCGGGTCATTCCCGCACATCTAAGAGCGCTCCGCGAATTTCCTCTACCGTTTTTAGCATAAAGTAGGCGGAATTCCCTGGAGCGGTCATCATGTGAGCCATCTTCTGGAGTCGATCGTCGATGAACTCCACGACGCTCAGTTCGATCATTTCACCCTTGCGATTCTTTCTCCGGATCTTTTTGACGCGGGTGTTCTTGCGCAGAGTTTCGCGGGCGATGGCGATCACCAGTTCTTTATAGCGGGCCAGGTTGGCATTGCTCGGATGATCCATCAGCTCGCGTTCCAGCTCCGGGAGCTGCTTCCAGAGCGTGTGCAAATCGGCGGTGCCGGTTTGATGGACGGGCAGGATTTCGTCGAGGATCTGCAAAAAGGGCGATCGGACGGCTTCGACCGGAGCCGCGGCGCTTGTGCTGCCGGCGCTGCTTGCGCCCAGGCCGGATTCGGAAGACCCGGCCCGCGTTCGGCCGGTCGGCTTGCGGCGGGGAGAGTCCGTTGTGAGGCGCACCTGCATCGTTGATCTCTATCGGTCGACCGGGGATTCTCTTGAGGATTATTATGTCTCATAGACGGGTTTTCTGAAACCGCGCTTTGCTCCGGGGCTGCTCGTTAATCGGCCGGTGATTTGTCGGGCCGGGTCTTCTGAATCCGGCCGATGCCCGCTCGAATTCGAATCGCAGCGATTCCGTTCGATCGCAAACTGATGCCGATCGCCTGAAACCGTTTGACCGGTGGATTCCTGGCCGGCATCCCAGAGGCGATGTCCACGAATCCCGCACCAGAATCCCCCGACGAATTCGACTACGACTACGTCGTGATTGGTTCCGGCTTCGGCGGGAGTGTCTCGGCCATGCGCCTGGCCCAGAAAGGCTATCGCGTGCTGGTGCTTGAGGCCGGCCGTCGCTGGCAGGGCCGCGACTTTCCAAAGAGCAACTGGAACATCTTTCGTTTTCTCTGGGCCCCGGCGGCCTTCTGCTATGGAATCATGCGCATTACGCTGCTGCGCAACGTTATGATTGTGAGCGGAGCGGGAGTCGGCGGCGGCAGCCTGGTGTACGCGAATACGCTGTACGTGCCGAAAAAGAAATTCTTCGAGCATGCAGCTGTACATAAGATGGGCGGCGAAAAGGCGCTGATGCCTTTTTATCGCCTGGCCGAACGCATGCTGGGCGTTGTAAAAAATCCGCGCCTGTTCGAAGTCGACGATCATATGCGCGCGACCGCCGCCGAAATGGGCGCGGGCGATTCCTTTACTCCGACGCCGGTCGCCATTTACTTCGGAGACCGCGCCGCCGACGACAAAACGAAAATCAAATCGGGCCGCAAAGGCGTCCGGGCGAGCGCCTCCGCCGCGAAAGAGACGAGCGTCGTGGTTACAAAGGACATGGCCGGCGATCTGCGCGCCGAACCTCCGCGGCATCCCGCGGTGCGCGATCCGTACTTCGGCGGCGAAGGCCCCGATCGCGTGCCCTGCAATTTTTGCGGCGGCTGCATGGTCGGCTGCAAATTCAATTCGAAGAATACCCTCGATAAAAACTATCTGTACTTCGCCGAAAAGCTCGGAGCGGAAATCCTGCCCGAAACCAAAGCCGTCGACATTGCCCCGCTGTCCGAAGATGGATCGGCGGGCTACGAAATTCGCGCGGTGTCCAGCGTCGCAATTTTCGGGGGCTTTCGGAAAAAGCACAATCGCCGCATTCGTGCGCGAGGAATCGTCCTCTCCGCGGGCGTGCTTGGTTCCGTAAATTTGCTGCTGAAACTCAAGGCCAGCGGTCGTCTGCGTCGCCTTTCGGATCGTCTGGGAAGCATCGTGCGGACGAACAGCGAGTCCATCGTCGGCGTAACTTCTCTCGATCGCGGCGTGGATTTTTCGCGCGGGCTCGCCATCACTTCCAGCGTGCACATAGACGAACACACGCATCTGGAACCGGTGCGCTATCCGGCGGGATCCGACTTAATGGGCGGTCTGGCCTCGCTCATGACCGACGGCGGCGGCGCCGTGCCCCGGCCGCTGAAGTTTTTGGTGAACGTCGCGCGGCATCCCGTGAATTTTTTGCGCACCGCCGTTCCGCTCGGCTTCGCGAAAAAGTCGATTCTGATTCTGGCCATGCAAACGCTGGATAACAGCATCAACCTGGTGCGCCGACGTCGGTGGTTCTGGCCTTTCGGGCGCGGCCTGACTTCGACCCAGGCGAAGGGCCAGGAGATTCCGACCTATATTCCCGAAGCCAATGAATTCGCTCGCCGGCTGGCGAAGCGCGTTAACGGCATCCCGCTGAGTTCGTACAATGAAGTGCTGCTGGATGTGCCCACGACCGCGCATATTCTGGGCGGCGCCTGCCTGGGCGAATCGCCGAAAGACGGCGTGATCGATCTGGAAAATCAGGTGCACGGCTATCGCAATTTATACGTGTGCGACGGTTCGATGGTGCCGGCGAATCCGGGGGTGAATCCGAGTCTGACGATTACCGCGCTGAGCGAACACGCTATGTCGAAGATTCCGCCGAAATCGAAAGCCGGGGGCGTGCATCTCTTCGAATTCGAGAAGCTCTGGAAGGTCGGTCCGACGATCGCCGGGCCAGGCGCGGGCAGCGGCGGCGCCGCGAAAAAGAAACCGCGCACGAAAGCGGGCGGCCGCGCGTCGGAAAAAACCGCGAAGCCTTCCGGAAAGAAGTCCCCGGCCGGCGCGCGCAAAAAATCAAAGCAGACGACCGCTCGCAAAACCCGCTAGCGGCGGCGCCCCAAAAAAATCCGTGCCATCCGTGCAATCCGTGGCCAAATCCTCAGTCCGCGTCGCTTGTTTTAATCCGCGCGAAAGTACGCCGTATGCGATTCGTCGTCGATATAGTGACAGCTGCGCGCATTGCGCGCAAAGGCCTTCCAGAACGGCAGATGCGAACTCCGGTAGAATGCACCGAGGCGCGGAGCCAACGCGTCCGTCGCGCGGCGTAAATTGTAGTGCGGAATATTGATAAACAGATGATGCAGCACGTGCGTGCCGATGTTGTGATGGACTTCGTTTACGACGCCATAGTCGCGATCGACGGAGGATAGGGCTCCCTTGGCGAAGCTCCACTCTTCGCCGCGATACCAGGGCACGTCCGGATCCGAGTGGTGTAGATAGGTCACCAGGTCCAGCCAGGCGATAAAAACCAGATACGGCCCCACGTAATATTGCAAGAGCGCCAGCGCTCCGAATTCGTACCCAAACCAGCCCAGCAGTCCCAGCATGCCGCACCACCAGAAGGTGCTGGTCAGCACGTCCCATTTCTCGGCGGCTTTGAATAAACCGCTGCCGGGATGAAAGTGCGATCCGTCGTGACGCGGGCTGCGCCGCCATAAATAAAACGGAAAGAGCCATAACATCAGCGGAGTGAATCTTAAGATACGGACATAGCCGGGCATATCGCGATATTCCGTGGCGGTCATCGGATACCAGGTTTCTTCGCGGTCGGCGTCGCCGTGCACGGTATGATGCGTCCGATGGCTGATGCGCCAGCCGTGATAGGGAACGAGCAGGGGCGTGTGGCAGATGTGGCCGATGAGAGCATTTAGGCGGCGACTGCGGGAAAAGGAGCCGTGGCCGCAGTCGTGGCCGACCACGAAGAGCGCCCAGAACATCGTGCCCTGCATGACCCAGTAGATCGGCCAGTACCACCAGGCGTCGATCCGAACGGCGGTCCAGACCAGAGCGGCGACGATCAGCCAGTCCAGAAACATATAATAGAAGGATTTCCACAAAACGGGACGGAAACAGTCCGCCGGGATCAAGGCCTTGAGTTCCTGCAGGCGGAACGGCGGCCGGACGGGGATGTTTTCGCGGGATGCGGGTCCGGATGCGGCAGGAGTGGAAACCGGTTCGGATATCGTGATTGCTGGCATTCGTTCGTGCTCGTTTGTCGGAAATCGAAAAGGCCGGTCGAGACCCCGTCGGCGATCGATACAGGATTCGCGGATCGGCTCCACGTGCTGGATCAGGAAACCAAAAACGAACGATCGTACTATAATGCAACCGGAATCGTATCAGCGCGATTTCAGGTGGCCGGGCGGCGGGATTCGAAATCGGCCCGGTAGGCCGGATGGTAGCGCAAGAATTCGGCGTGCAGATCTGCGGCGGACAGCTGGCCCGGCGCGTTGGCTTGATCGATGAAGCCGTAGCTGATCAGCGAGCCGAAGAAGGGTGCGGCGACTCGTGAGATCAGTCCGTACTCTCCCATGGCGATCGTAACGAGGTGCGGGAAACGGCAGTCTTTCGTGAATGCGAGCACTCGCTGCAAATCCCGGGGGTCGCGGGCAAAGACTGCCAGCTTGAGTATGTTCACCTGGAGCGCTTCGGCTTCGCGCACGATTTCTTCGAATCGCTCCGGTCGGGGCGTCTTTGTGAAATCATGACTCGAAAGTACGACCAGGCGTTGCGCTTCGCGAGCCTGTCGGACCAGCGCTGCGCGTTCCGGGCTTTCGACTTCCACGTCTACGGCGTCCACGAGAGGCAGCAGAGTTTCAAAGGCGTCCGTGCGACTTTCAAAAGCGGGCACCCTCGCTGGATGGAGCGGAGTGTCCGCCGGATAATCGACGCGCACAGTCGCCAGGCGGGCGAAGCCGCCGAAGTCCGTGGACTCAAGATAGGATTTCAGTGCGGGGATTCCGCCTGGAAATTGGTCCGCGCGAAATTCAAGAATGCTGATTCCGCTCTCGCGGAGTCGGGAGAGCTCCGGCTCTGGCAGCGGTCGCTCAATGATGGCGGCGATGCGGGGGATGGAACCCAGGGCGATGGAACCGAACTGAAGTGTCATGCGTGAGGTCGAAGAAGGCGTGCGAAACGCCGGGTACAAAAAAAAGGGGCGATGAAATTCATCGCCCCTTCTCCGGTATGTACCAGAAATTCCTTTTCCCGATTATTTGGGAGCGGGAACGATCTGGAACGTTACACGGCGCTGTTTTTGATCTTTCGGATCAACGCCCGGCAGCAGCTGGGTGTCAGCAACACCTTTTACGACCAGCTTGTTAGCGGGAACGCCAGCGCTTACCAGACCATCGCGAACGGCTTTCGCGCGCTGGCTTGAGTAGTGGTAGTTACCTTTACGTCCGTCGCCCGGCGCGTTGCGGGGACCGATTGCACAGGTGTGACCGGTTACTTGAATTACGTAATCATCACCAACTTGCGAGAGCGCGTTGGAGATTTGCGGTTTAGCACTGCTTGACCAGGTGGGGAAATCCGCGCCGGTCGAGGTGCTTTTGTAGCCATAACCCTTGTTACGGGGCGAGTAGCTTACAGCCTGCAGTGCGCGATTTGCAACGCCCACGCCGCCGGTAGCGACTTCGCCGCCCCGCTCTGATTTACCACCACTTGAGCAAGCCGTGAAAACCAGGGAAGCCACTGCCACTACGCTCAGAGCGGTGACTTTTTTAGCAATTTTGTTGAATTTCATACGAGTGAAAACTCCTACTTCCATTGATATTTTCATGCAATCTAAGATGCGAACTCAGTATTCCGGGCGAATCAGGCGCACGGTAATATTGCATGCCTATTAATTTCGAGATTCGGTTGGCCGAAATCTGAACTTGACGATTGACAAAAATCTTCTCAGAGGAATCTGAAAAGGACTTTTTGCGTTCGACTGGACATTTTCCCGCCGGTTGGCTCTCAATTGGTTTAGTGTGTTTTGGATCAACAAGGGGTCAATAATAATTGCAAAATGAAGAAAAAGAGTTCGCCGGACATAATCTTCCCGACGCGACTGAGGAAAATCATACTGTAGCGGAAGACGAGGGGGGACAGCGGCTCGACGCCTGGCTTGCGGATCGCCTGGGCGACGCTGCCAGCCGGACTCAGGTCCAGAAGTGGATCGAGGGCGGACACGTCTCGACCGCGGAAGGCCCCATTGCCAGGGGGCGTCGGGTGCAGCCCGGCGAATCCTATCGAGTGAATCCGCCGGAGCCGGCTCCGATCAAGCTGGCGCCGGTGGATTTGGAGCTTGAAGTGCTGTACGAAGACGCGGACTGCGCCGTAATCCGAAAACCGGCGGGAATCGCCGTGCATCCCGGTCCGGGTGACGCTCGCGTGACGCTCGCGCACGGAATCCTGCATCACTTTGGCCCTGTGGGCGCTTCGGAGTCGGATGAGACTGCGTCGGAGCCGGAGGCGCAGAAAAACCTGCCCGACCCGACCCGACCCGGCATCGTGCATCGTCTCGACCGCGATACCGAAGGATTGCTATTGATTGCCAAACATGACCGGGCGCGCCGGCGGCTGATGGAGCTCTTTGCATTCCGCGAAGTCCACAAAGAGTATCTAGCTTACGCGACCGGCAATTTGCCCCGGACCCGCGGGCGGATCGAGCTGGCCCTGCGCCGGCATCCCCGGGAACGCATGCGGATGCGAGTGGATCCCGCCGGGCGGATGGCGATCACCGAGTTCGAAATCGAAAATGTGTGGAGCGGACGCCGTGGGCGGAAATTCTTCCGCGTTCATCTGGAGCTTTTGACCGGTCGGACCCATCAGATTCGGGTCCACCTGGCGCACCTGGGCGCCCCGGTCGTCGGTGATGAGCTGTACTCGCGCACGGCGGCCGAGTTCAAACGTTTCGGCATGCTGCTCTTTGCGCGGCGGCTGGCCTTCACGCAGCCTTTTAGCGGAGAATCGATTGATCTTACGCTGCCCCTGCCCGAGCGCTTCGCAAGATTTGAGGCGATGGGAGAAAATCTCTAAAAGCTTCGCCTTCCTGGGCGCGGTTTTGTATCGTAGCTTATGTCTGAGAAATCTTTCCAACCCAAAGTCGCGCAAAAGTCTCCGTTCGTTCTGGAAGAGGAGGCCGGGAAGAAGCGCGCCTGGTGTTCCTGCGGTCTTTCAACGAATCAACCGTACTGCGATGGAGCGCACGCCCGGGAAACGACGGGTATGAGTCCGATGGTTGTAACCTGTGAAACTTCCGGCAAGGTGCCCTGGTGCGGCTGCAAGCATACAAAGACGCCTCCGTACTGCGATGGCAGCCACAACAGCCTGCCCTGAAGACCGTTTCCAGAGCACCGTATCAAATTCGCAACAGTCGTATCGATTTTGATACGGTGAAACCACGCTCAGGCTCTAATATTCGCTAAAATTGCCAGAATCCTGGAATTTATGTTCCGCAGAGCGAACTCATTAGAACCGCTTCAGCAGCCGGGTGGGCTGTCGCTACACCCTGCCGTCGTTTTTTACCCCTGTTTTTCCCTGTTTCCGCCACCTGGTACGCTAGTTGCTTATACACCTGCACAGGATTTGCAATGACTCGTATGAATCATCTTCAACTGGATATTAACCCGAACGCGGTCTCTACGATGGCCCCTCCCGCTCAGCAGGCCCGGCGCACGCTGAAAACGGAAACCACGATCACTGGAGTCGGCGTTCATTCGGGCGAAACCGTGCATCTGAAGCTGAGCCCGGCCCCCGCCGGCACCGGCCTGGTGCTGCGTTCCTCCTCGAAAGAAGACGGTGAAATCGAAGTCTCTCCCTATAGCGTGGTGAATACGCTCAACGCTGTCACTCTTTCGAACGGCAAGTGGCAGGTGCAGACTGTCGAGCATCTGCTGGCGGCCCTGGCCACCGCGGAAGTTACGGATCTGTATATCGAGCTGGACTCTTTCGAAATGCCGATTATGGACGGATCCAGCGCGGAGTTCTATAGCGCGGTTCTGGCGGCTGGCGTGGTCGAACTCGACGAAACGATCGAGCCGATTCGCCTCACGAACGCAGTGTGGGTGGTTGAGGGCGACAAATACCTGGTTGCTCTACCCCACGACGGCCTGCGGGTTTCTTACCATATTGACTATCAACATCCTTTACTTTCCGGCAAAAGCCTCACTCTCGACCTCGATTCGCAAATTCTGGCCGACGAAATCCTTCCGGCGCGCACCTTCGGCTTTCTGCGCGATGTAGACCATCTCAAGTCCAAAGGCCTGATCAAAGGCGCATCTCTGGACAACGCGGTCGTTCTGACCGAAGACCACTATCTAAACGAAGATCTGCGCTTCCCTGAAGAGTGCATTCGTCACAAGGTTCTCGACCTGATCGGCGATATGTATCTGCTCGGTCGTCCGATTCACGCGCACTTTATCGCCTCGAAGGCCGGTCATGGCCTGGACGTCGCTCTGGCGCGCCGCATCATGACTCAGGTTTCCGTGGACGAATTGGCTCGCAAGCGTGCGTCTGCTGGCGCCAAATCATCGGCCGTAGCCGCCACCGGCAGCTGAATCGCCGGCACTTGCGCAGGCTGCCTTCGCCCGCGAAACAACCGGCGCCCACCGCCGAATCGCATCCCCGCCGCCGGCCGGGATGAAAATAAATTCAGTTTGACACGCGGCTTTTGCCGACCATAGTACCAGCGCGCCCGGGCTTTTGTAAACATTCTGTAACTCAGGGCTCGCGTGCCTCCGCGATATTTTTCAGTGTTCGGCGGTGAGGGGGGTCTGTGGAAGCATTCAGCGAGTTTCTGCAAGCATCGAATATCTATTTTAACTTCTTTTCATTCGCCAATCTGCTGGCCTTCGTATTCACGTTCTTTCTGGGCGTGTTCATGGTTACTCTACCGAATCGGTCCAAGAGTACAAACCAGCTGGGATTTGCGTTCCTGTCCCTGTCGCCTTTCAACCTGGCTTTCGTTTTCGCGCACTCCTACTACGGGCCGGAAGCGGCCTACCATCGTTGGGTGACTGTGGGCATGATTCTCGTGCCCTTCATTCACTTCGCTCAGTGGGTTTTAAAATATCCGCAGAACGACTACAAGCGCACGGGCTGGGTATTCGCCGGCATACAGTATTTCATATTATTCGTCGCCTTCGCTCTGTTTCTGATAATCACTCAGACATCGGGCGTGGTATTCTCATTTACCGGTCATCACTGGGATTTCAGGGCCGACGAATTCAGTAAGTACTTCGGCGGCCTGATCCTGCTTTATCTGTTTGTTGTGCCGGCTGTCGCGACCTGGCGCTTCTTCACGATCCAGACCAACGAACGCTGGACGATCGTCGGGATTGTCGGTGGAATTTTAACCGCTTCGATTATTCCGGCCGCCCTGAACGTGATGAGTCGCGACGGCGCTCTGCCCCGGGGTATCTTCGTAACGACCTTCGTGATCTTTACCGTGGCGGGCTACTTCCTGATCGCCATTCTGTATATCAACCGGACCTCCGACCGCACGACTTTCATGGTCAAGATCGTCGGTATTTCTCTGGTTTCGTTTTTGTTGATGATTCAGGCGATCAGCCTCGTGACCCTTGAAGACCGCGAACGCGAGTACGACGCACTGCGGGTCGAGTACTCCGAACGCGCTCTCGAAAACGGCAAGCGCAACGAGGACATCGAATATATCGTAAAGTACTCGGTGAATAGCGGCGAAATCGAAAAGCAGTACATGAGTCGATCGTACGAGCTCGATCTGGAAGGGCACCGCGAAGATCTGGCGAACTCCGCCATCTATGAAGATTTGATTCGCCTGGAAGACGTCGGCTACGGGGAGCAGGTCGAAGCCTATATGAGCGGCGACCGCCTGCATCCTTTCTTCGTCGGCTATCGCACGGCGATCTTGAACTATATCGAAGCTTCCGAGCTGGAAGACGACGATCTGGCCGCGGGTCTGAAATCGGAGCTCGCTTCGATCAATACGACGACGCGGGTCAACGCGATCAAAATCAACGCGCTGAACGAACCTTCGTTTCGCGGCAAGCTGATGAAATATCTGGCGGGGACCGGCGACGATTTTAAGCCCTTCGCCGATCAAATCGAACGCTACGCGCGGGGCAACGCCGACCTGAGCGGTCCCGAACTGAAGCGGGCCGTTCTGCGCTTCGTGGCCCCGATGAAGGCCGAGTGGAGCCGCCACTTTCGTAAGACCAAAGACGAAACGGCCGAGGATTACAACCACTTCACCGCTTTCACAAAGTACGACGTGGAAGAGCAGTCTGTGTACGAAGTCGGTTATTCTTACGTCAACTATCGTAAGTATATACATAGCTCCGCCTTTCAACAGAAGATCATTTTGATCGTGGTTTTGGTCGTCTTATTGGTGATTTTTCCGCTCTTCTTTCGCGGCAGCTTAATCAATCCGCTGAATAATCTGCTGGCGGGTGTTACGAAAGTAAACGACGGCGACCTCTCGGTGCAGGTGCCGATCAAAGTCCAGGATGAGATTGGATTCCTGGCGGGTTCGTTTAACTCGATGGTCGTCTCGATTCGCCAGGCCCAGGCGGAGCTCAAAGACTACGCCAACAATCTGGAAGAAAAAGTCGAAGAGCGCACGGCCGAGTTGAATCAGACTCTGCAGGAAGTGCGGGCCCTCAAGACTCAGCAGGACGGCGACTATTATCTTACGTCGCTGCTGCAGAAGCCCCTGAACTACAACGCGAATAAGTCGGAGCGCATTCAAACTTCGTTTTATCTGGAGCAAAAGAAGCGCTTCGAATTCCGTAACAAGCCCGGCGATCTCGGCGGCGACTGCTGTGTAACCGGTAATCTGCGGCTCGGTTCCGACCACGATTTCAGGCGTTATATTGTCGCGGCGAACGGCGACGCGATGGGCAAGTCCATGCAGGGCGCCGGCGGCAGTCTCGTGATGGGCGTTGTAATGAATTCGATTCTCGCGCGTTCGGCCCGCAACAATCGCGTTATGAACGTGACTCCCGAGCAGTGGCTGACCGATGTCTACGAAGAGATGCAGGGAGTCTTCCAGGCCTTTGACGGCTCGATGGTGATTTCGGCGGTCGTCGCCGTGATCGACGAAGAGACCGGAGATACCTGGTACTTCAACGCCGAGCATCCCTTTTCCGTACTCTATCGCAACGGCCAGGCTTCGTTCGTCGAAGAGGAGCTGCAGCTGCGCAAGATCGGTCTGGAGTCGGAGCTGCCCTTCGCCGTGCATTATTTCAAGATGGAACCGAACGACGTGCTCGTGCTCGGCTCGGACGGTCGCGACGACGTCGACATGACCCCCGACGATCCGGTGCGGACCATCAACGAAGACGAATATCTCTTTCTCAAGCGGGTCGAAGAAAGCGACGGCCATTTGGAGCCGATGGTCGAGGCGATCAAAAAGACCGGCGTCATCACGGACGACCTTTCGCTGCTGCGCATTGAATTTCACGCCGACGTGCCGGCCAAAAAAAGCGGCGGCGGGTCTTCCGGGCGTCCTGCGGTGATCGACATCGATCTGTACGATGAAGAAGAGCTCGACGCGGCCGTGGCGACCAGCAGTTCCGAAACTCCGGCCGGCTCCGGCGACGCAGAATCGGCGAGCGGCGAAACGATCGAAGAGCGCAGCGAAGACTTCGAACGTCTGTTTCAAGAAGGTCGACGTCTGGCCCGGGACGGCAGTCACGAAGAGGCGCTGGGTAAACTGACCCAGGCCTATACTCTGCGCAGCGACGTGCCGGCCCTGAATAAGATCCTGGCGGTGCTGACTTTCAAAGAGCGCGACTACGAAAAGGCGATCGAGATTCTGAATCAATACTTAGAGCACGATCCGGCGATTGTGGACTTCTGGCTGTACCTTTCGATTTCCCACAAACGTACGGGGGATTATGATCGGGCCTTAGAGGCCGGCAATCGGGTGCTGGACATCAGTCCCGATCGCGTGATCAATTTGATCAACCTGGCCGACATCCACCAGAAGCTCGGCAACACGACCGAAGCGCGAGACTTTCTGGATCGAGCCCTGGCTCTCGATCCTCAGAATCGCCAGGCGCGCAGTCTACAGTCTTCGATCACCTGAAGCGGCGCGCGGTCCTGCTGTCTATGATTATGTCCGAAAGCTCGGGCCCCTTTGATTGCGGTGCATTTCCTTTAGCGCTCTCTGATCGCCGAATAAATTCTTTACAGGTCTCCGCACGGGGGCCGCGGTGTAGCTTATGAATCAGGTTGTGCGATTCGAACACGTCTATGAGCGGATACAGGCCGTCGATCGCGATATCGCCGAGCTGAAGCGCTTGAAAGCGCGCATCCCCGAGGGCCGCGATTTCACGGCGCCCCTGCAGGTGGCTTTCGATAAACAGATCAACGATCTCTTAAACGAAAAGATCGCTTATGAAGATCTGGAAATCGAAAGCCCGCCCGAAGATTTGCTCCACCAGATTTTCCAGGCCGACATGGTCACGGCTTCCCAGATTCGCGGAGTCGCTCCGACTGTCGCGCCTTCCCCCCGGGACCTTTCGGCGGCGGATAAAAAGATCATGTCTTTTATCCGCGAAATGCCCAAGGTCGAATTGCATCTGCACATGGAAGCATGCATCTCGAAAGAGACGCTGGCCGGCATGTTCGAGAAAAACAAGATCGATTACAGCATGGACGAGCTGGAAAAGAAGTACCAGTTCAGCGATCTCAAAGGTTTCATTGAACTCTTTCTGTTTATTTTAGACGCGATCAAAACTCCCGACGACTTCGAGCTGATCTTTAACAATCTGCGCAGCTACATGGAAGCGAATCACATTCGCTACGCCGAAGTTTTTCTCGCGCCTTCGCGCATGATTCAGAACGGCCTGGACTTCAACGAAATCGCTCAGACCCTCGACCGCGTTTCGAACGAGTGCTCCCGCTCCGGCGGCCCCGAAGTGAAATTCCTGATCGACGTTTCGCGGACCTTCGGCGCCGACAACGCGAGCAAGAATCTCCAGCGCATCATCGCCGCGAAGGCGACGAATATTATCGGCATCGGTCTCGGCGGCGCGGAATTAATGGGACCGGCGCGGCTCTTCGGCGACGTCTTCGCCCAGGCGCGTGCCAACGGTTTGCGAGCGGTCGCTCACGCCGGCGAAGACGACGGCCCCTGGTCCGTGCGGGACTCGGTTGAAATACTAAAAGCCGAACGCGTCGGTCACGCGACTTCGGCGATTCAAGATCCGAGCCTGGTCGAGCTGATGAAAGAAAAACAGGTGCCGATTGAAATCTGCATCACCTCGAATTTATTCACGGGCAAGTACGTGCGTGAGCCGCAGGATCATCCCCTGCGCCGCTATTACGACGAAGGCCTGGTGTGCACGATCAACACCGACGACCCCGAGATCTTTCATACCGATCTAACCGACGAATATTTTAAGTGCTACAAGCACCTGGACTTCACCGTCAGCGAGCTGGTCGACTTGAATCGCCAGAGCGTGTATTCTTCGTTCATGAGCAATCCGGCCCGCCTGTGGAAAGGCTACAGCAAAGAGATCCAGCTCCTGCGCGAAAAATACAAGCTGTGAGCCGTTCGCTTCTCCGAACTACGGTCGCCGGGCTGGCGGCCGTCGGGGGAATCATGCTGGCGACGTATCTCAGCTGGGCCGGCGGGTTATTGCTCTTCTTCTTGACCGGGAGTTCCTGGGAAAACGCCGGATACCTGGATTCGTGGTCCGGGCAACTGGCGTTTTACGCCTTTTTGGTCGGCGTCGGTTCGTTGCCTGCCGCGCTGGTCGCCGGCCTGTGTCTGCTGCCCGCCGCCCTGATGCTGCGACTCAGAATGGTTTTGCTTCCGTTCTTAAACATACTATTCGGCGTTTTCGCACTGGTTCTCGCGGCCGGCGTATTCACAGCCGGCGAAGTGGTCCCGGCCATTCTTATGTTCTGGCCGCTCGCCTTCGCGGGGCTCCTGATCGCCGAGCTGATCTATTGCGTCCTGCGGGCGCGAAACGGCGACCGCTCGTAGCCCCTCAGTACTTCTGGGGCAGGCAGGGATAGAGCACGACCACCCGGCATCGATTGGGCAGATCGTAGAAGTGATTGCGAATGACGGCCCGGTTCAGGCATCTCTGCCAGGCGCCGCTGCCGCCCATCGAAAGGCGCAAATCCCATTCGCTCTGGGTCTCCCGGTCACGGCGGGTCAGGCTGAGCCATTTGGTATGGCTGTGGATGAGAGCCTGCTCCCGGCACTGCTTTCTTCTTTCGCGCAGAGACAGGAATTCCACAGTGGCCTGCGAGTCGCCGCCGGTCTTTGAACCGGCCGCAGGCACCAACTGGCGTACCGGCGGTAAATCCGCTTCGCCCTGGATCTGAACGTACGAACCGGTGAAATAATAATCCTGCCCAATCATGGCCGGCGGGATGACGGGCGGGCCCAACCAGGAGCAGGCATTCAACGTCAAAGATATCATGCAGGACAGGATACCGACAGAAAGCCGCCGCGCCCAAACGAAGCCGGCAATCGAGCCGCGCTCCGCGACGCTCGCCAGACCCGCGCGCAGACCGCGGCGGATGTTCGTTCGGGGGATCTTTGTGTGCTGGAGCGCTCTGGTGCTCACGTTTCCTCTTGCCGCGCAGGGTTCCGGCATGCTCGTGCTGCCTTTCCAGGTCGAAGGCGATCCCACCCGGGCGGGGTTCGCTTCTCGTACAGGAATCTCCGATCGCCTCCAGGAGGCCAGCCACTTTCTCCTGCACACCGCGCGCGACGGCAGTCTGATCGGGACCGATGAAGCCCGGGCCGCCGCGCGACGTTCTGATTGGAGCGCGGGCCAGACCCTCGACGTAAACCGGGCGGGCCGGCTGTGCTCCGAAGCTCGTGCGGACTATCTTCTGGCCGGCAGCGCGCGCTTTCTGGCCGGCGGTCGGATTCTCTT
The DNA here is from genome assembly GCA_024742665.1 of bacterium. Lineage (GTDB taxonomy): Bacteria > Spirochaetota > Leptospiria > Leptospirales > Leptonemataceae > JANSYA01. Next base: position 575,066 of record JANSYA010000002.1, on the reverse strand, counting down.
GAGTGCGACGACGCACATCTGCCGTACGGGTCGCAGCGTAAGCGGCGTGCGCGAAAGTACGAACAGCCGCGACTTTCAAAAGACTCTCCGACGCCTGCTCGTGCGGGCCACACCCTTCTGGCAGCCGCGGCCTTCGCCGACCGTAACCGGCGCGAGCGGCGGCCTGGTTGATCTGGCGGTTGTGCTGGATCATTCCGGGTCGATGGTCGAAGATCTACCGTTGATTCTGCGCGCTCTGACCGCCGTGGAACAGAAGCTGCCCCGCGGGAGTCGGCTCGGCATCGTAACGGTCGGCGGCGGCGATCGTCTGGACGTGATTCCCTTTAGCGATCAGTGGGGCAGCGTGCTGGCCGCGGCCCAGGGCAAGGCGGCCGGCGGCGAAGTGACGCTGAACGGCGTCGAACGCGCGCTGGGTATCGTGCACAGCTATCGCGAGTGGAAGGGCGCGCGCAAGATTCTGGTATTTTCCGACGCGCGCATCGGCAGCCGGCGCAGCGGACTCGAAGGTTATCTGCGCCGATTGAAATCCGCCGGCGGCGACGTGCGTTTATTTTGTTTATTGAACCAGCAGTACGAAGATCGCTCTGAGTGGCGACGCATGGCGCGCGCTCTCGGCCTGGCCGATCCGGCGGTCGTCTACGGACGCGAAGCGGGCTTCGTCGATCAGCCTTCGCAGTTCATTCTGATGGACGGTCCGCGCTTTTTTCTCAGTCGCCGCGATTTGCGGGGAACGATTCTGCGGGGGCAGGTGCCGGCGGACGTGCTGCGACCGGTCGAGACGATTCATTATGAACAGGGCGAACTGAATCTGACGGATCTGCCGAAGGCCATGGCTCGCAAGCAGGGCACGCGTCTGGCGTTTTTGGGCCCGGTCGTTTCGGGTCTCGAAGCGTCGGTGGCCGCGGCGGCGACGGCTGGCACGCCCGGGGCAGGTGACGCGTCCGCGACGCGGGTGCTGGTGAAAAACGCCGGGCTCTCGTTCTGGATTCAGGTCGCCGATCGGAATATTCTGGCGCAGATGCGCCGCCGGGTGGGCCAGACGGTATATGTCGGACTGCACGTGACGCCGGCTCCGGGATCGGGGGAAAGGCTTGTAAATCTGTCGAAACCTGTATATATTAGGAGTCAGGGCGAGGTGCCGCGCCTGTTCATCAGCACCTGGGCGCAACTCGCCAAACGCCGTGAACGCGATTTAGTCCGCGACGACGTGCACTTTCTATTGCTGCAAATCCTGGAAATCGATGACGGACGAAGCTCGCAAGACATCCGGCGCTGAAGCGCAAGACGAAGCCTCGAATCTGCCCGTGCTGGCGGAGGCGGCCGGCGAACTGCCGACGCTTGCGGCGGGTCTCGTGCATGAAGTCAAGAATCCCCTGGCGGCGATCCATATGCATCTGCAGCTGCTGGAGGGCTACGTCGGCGAAATCAACGACGACGATTTGCGGGGCAAGATCAACGGCAAAGTCGGCATCATCAAAAACGAAATTCTGGGTTTGAATCGAACCCTGCACAATTTTCTTTCGCTGATTCGCCCCGGCGTCGGGGAAAAAGAAGTCAGCTCGGATTTGAACCGGCTGGTCGGCGAGGTCGTGGATCTGCTGGAACCCCAGGCGCTGCGGGAAGGCATCGACCTGCAGTTTCAGCCGGGCGCTCTGGAAAGCAGCCGGACAATCGACGCCTCGTTCGTAAAACAGATCGTGCTGAATTTGATTCTGAATTCGATCCAGGCCTTCCAGGCCTCCGGCGATCCCGTCAGCGAAGATCGGGCGATCCAGGTGACGACCGGCGAACGCAAAACCTATCCGTACGTGGGCATCGCCGACAACGGCCCGGGCATTCCCGACGATGTGCAGGCGCGCATCTTCGATCCGTTTTTTTCGACCAAGCGCGGAAAGGGCAGCGGCCTGGGTCTGACTCTGGTGCGCAAGATGGTCCAGGAGATGGGCGGATCCGTAGAGCTCAAAAGCGCTCCCGGAGAAGGAACCCGGTTTCTGGTGATTTTCGGCGGCTCCGCGGGCCCGGGCGCTTCGGGTGGAGCGCGGACCGGAGGCGCGAAAGAACTTGAGGCCTCCGGGGCTTGAGTAAATCTGCACATCGTTATGGCGAGTTTTCTCGTAATTGAAGACAGCGACGCTCAGCGCGAGGCGCTGGAAGAATACTTAAACGGACTTTCGACCGCGAAGACGCCGCACACGGTCTATGCCGCCCCGGACGGCGAGCTGGCCCACGCCGTTCTCAAAGAGCGTCAGGTCGACGTCATCATCAGCGATTTGATGTTGCCCGACACTACCGGCATCGACATCGTGAAGCGCGTGCGCGAAACCGCGCCGGATACTCCGTTCTTAATTATGACCGGCCAGCCTTCGATCGAAACGGCGATCGAAGCGATTCGCGCCGGCGCTACGGATTATCTGATCAAGCCCGTCGACTTTACGCTTTTACGCAACAAGGTCGAAGGCTTTCTGGAAAACGCGGCGCTAAAAGCGGAAAACCGTCAGTTAAGAGCGCGCATCTCGGAAACGTTTCGCGCGGATAATATCATCGGCAACTCCAGCGCCATTCGGGAAGTGCTGGAAAAGCTCAAGCAGATCGCGCCGGCCGACGTTACGGTTTTGATCGAAGGCGAAAGCGGCACCGGCAAAGAACTGATCGCGAATCTGATTCACGAAAATTCGGCGCGCCACGACAAACCCTTCGTCAAAGTGAACTGCGGCGCTCTGACCAAAACGATTCTGGAATCGGAGCTCTTCGGCACCATGAAGGGCGCCTACACCGGCGCGGACAAAGACCGGGCCGGCTACTTCGAAGCGGCGGACGGCGGCACCATCTTCCTCGATGAAATCGGCGAGATGGATCCGGAAAGCCAGGTGCGTCTACTGCGAGTTTTAGAGGAACGCGAGGTTACGCGCATCGGTTCGACAAAGCCGATCCCGATCGACGTGCGCGTCGTGACGGCCACGAATAAAAATTTACTGGAAGAGGCGGACCGCGGCAATTTTCGCGAGGATCTGTACTATCGCCTGGCGGTGATTAAGTTGTTTTTACCGCCGCTGCGGGAACGGGCGGCGGATATCCCGCTGCTGTTCAATCATTTCGTAACGCAGTTTAACGATCGTTACGGCAAGTCCGTCACAAAGCTCTCGCCGGAACTGGTGTCTTTTTTTGAAGCATATGAGTGGCCGGGGAATATTCGCGAGTTTCGAAATATTCTGGAAGGCATGGTCGTGCTTGCCACGGACGATATTTTGCAGAAGAGCGATCTGTCCCCGGAGCTGCAGAGCGCCCCGCGCCGCCAGAACGATCGCAAGCTGGGCGACAGCGTAATCGCCGGTATCTCTTTTGCGGCCTACGAAAAAGCGATTATCGAACGCAATCTCAAGATCAATCACGGCAATCGGGAAAAAACGGCGCAGGTGCTGGGAATTTCCGAGCGGACCCTGTACCGCAAGATCAAAGAATACGAAATTTAGAATTGCGCGATTATCCGGCGGCTGATAGGATAACCGCACACAATCCCAACCGGCGGCGGGTGAAGACGGTCGCCGGGGAGTAAGGCATCTATGCGAAATTATTTTTATCTGCCCATCTTATGTTTGAGCCTGCTTTTGTTCGGCGCCGCATGCAGCAGCAGCGCCGACACCCGCGAGGGCGGTGAAGGCGCGAATGAAAAGGAGCAGCCCGCCAGCGGAACCAATAGCGGCGAAGCGGGCGAAAAATCCGGCGACGGCTCCGGCTGCGTTCTCGGCGACTGCGAAAACGGCACCGGGACTTATGTCTGGCCGGGAGGCAGCAAGTACGCCGGCCAGTTCAAAGACGGTCTGCGTAACGGAACCGGAACCTATTCCTGGCCGAGCGGCAGCCAGTACGTGGGCGAATACCTGAACGGCCTGCGCCACGGCAAGGGCGCCTACACCTGGTCCGACGGTCACAACTACGTCGGCGAATTCAAAGAGGATATGAAGCACGGCAAAGGCGTATATACCTGGGCCGACGGCACTGTCTTCGAAGGCGTCTGGGAAAACGATCAGCGCGGCGAAGGCACGTTCAGCAAAATCCCCGAGAGCTAATCGGGGTTCGCTGAAAGATCGGGACACATTCCGTGCTGCAGTCCGGGCCGGGCATCGTATTGAATCGGCGCAACGCCGGAGAAGCCGATGCGATCGGTCGAGTATTGTTTGAATCCGGGGAGGCGCGCGAAGTTCGCAGCCACGGCGTGCGCAAATCGAAGTCGCGTTCCAATCTCTTGCTGGAGCCGGGCAGCCTGGTCCATCTTACGTACTACCAGAGCGAAGAGCGGCCGGGCGTCTCGGCCGACGCCGTAATCTTCGCGTCGCTCAAAGAAGGGCACGTCGTCGAGCGTTTCGCCAGCCTGAAAGAAGACGGCTACGACGGCCTGCTGGTGCTTTCGTACTTTCTGGAGCTGGCGAATTTCGGTTCGCGGGCCGGCGATTCGCCGGAGCTTTTTCTTCTATTAAAAGGCACGCTGGAAGAGCTGGCGACTCCCTGTGAAGCGGGCCTGAAGGCTTTTCGATTTACGATGCTTTCGATCTTCTTTAAGGTGCGCGTGTTGAAAATCCTGGGGCTGGTCGGCGATGCGCGTTCCTGTGCGGAATGCGGAGGTGAGCTTCGCGAAGAAGCCCTGTGGAACGTGCCGGAGGTTTTTTTCTCGTGCGACGCCTGCGCGTCTGATGCGAATATTCCCGACGCCTATTCGGCGCGCGTCGTGGCCGCCGCGGCCGGTATGCGCTACGGAAAATTCGCGGAGTATCTCGCCGGGTGGCGGAATTCGCAAGCTGGCAGTCTCGCAGACAAAGCGCTCGCAGCCGACGAATTACAAACGCGCGCCGCGGATGCCGACAGCGTGCCGGGCGCTGACGACACTCCGCGTGCCGGCCGCGGGCCCAAAAAAGATCTGCCGCCCTGGGTGTATCATACGGAAGAGCGCTTGCTGCAGTGCATGGAACACTACCAGGGCGGGCCGATGCGGGCGGCGACCCAGCTGAGAGAACAGCTACGGATATGAAGGCTATCATTCAAAAGATCGCGACCGGATTGATGCTCGCGCTGCTCGGCGCGCTGGCGGGGTACGCGCTGCTGTTCGCCATCGTTCCCGACGCGATTCCGTCAGCCGGACGCGCGCTGGAACTGCAACGGCAACAGAATCGCGCGACCTTGCAAGCGGTCGGCGGCCAGGTTTTACGGCCGCCGCCGGGCCCCGCGCCAGGAACTTCGCAGAATTCCCCGGCGTCCGCTGCCGCTGCCGCTGCCGCCGACGCCGACGCCGACGATCCGGCCGCGCCGAAAACGCAAGATAGCCCCGCGTCTGACGACGCCGGCGACGTGCAATCCAAATAGCCGACCAATGCGAAGAGCGTTCCAACGCCTGGATCCGGTGCCGGGGCCCGCTGAAAAATAGTTGCGATCTCGCTGGAGTCTGTCATGATTCAGGAATGGATCTCGCGAAGCTGAATCCGATTGAGTTGGCGGTTCCATTTTTCGTTCTGCTGATCTTCGTCGAATTGATCGTCTCGCGATTCCGTGCATCACAGCGCGAACGCGGCCTCTATCGGCTGAACGATTCGCTGGCAGCGCTGTCGACAGGACTGATCTTTTCGATTACCGGCGTGGCCGTAGCAGCCGGATCGATCTGGTGGTACGCGCAGCTCGAAGCGAACTGGTCCGTGCCGGCCCTGACGGGCGGCGTCGGGCTGACGCTCGAAAACGCGACCTGGTGGCACTGGCTACTGGTTTTGCTGGCGGTTGACTTTCTGTATTATTGGTTTCATCGGGCCTGCCATGAAGTGCGCTTTCTGTGGGCCTGTCACGTTACGCATCACTCTGGCGAAGAGTTTAATCTAACGACGGCGCTGCGCCAGTGCAGCTTTCAGCGTATTTTCGAATATATGTTCATGGCGCCGCTGGCTCTGGCGGGGGTTCCCTGGCAGATGATGTTTATCTGTCACGGCGGCATAAAAGTATTTCAGTTCTGGGTGCACACCCGGGCCATCGGCAAGCTGGGCGTGCTGGAATCTTTTCTGCTGACGCCTTCGCATCATCGGGTGCACCACGGCCGTGACCCACGCTATCTCGATAAAAATCACGGCGGCATTTTCGTCGTCTGGGATCGACTGTTCGGCAGCTATGCCGAAGAAACCCATGAACCCAACTACGGCCTGGTCAAGCCCCTGCGCAGTTTCGATCCGCTGCACGCGAATATCCACGAATATGTGGGCATGCTGCGCGATATGCGCCAGACCCGCGGCTGGTGGAATCGTCTGCAGATTCTCTTTCGTTCGCCCGGCTGGCGCCCGGATGATCTGGGCGGTCCGCGCGCGGCGGCGGAAGTCGCGCCGGACTATCGCAAGTACGATCCGCTCGCGAAGGGGAGCTTAAAAATCTACAGCCTGCTCCAGTTTTTATCTCTGCTGGCGGGCAGCGGGGTCTTTTTGAAGATTGCGAAGGGCGCGGCGGGCATGCCGGCCTGGCCGCTGTGGCTGATCGTCGCGGTGGGGACATATCTGATTGCGGCGCTGGCGTCACTGGGAATGGCGCTGGCGACCCGGGAGAATCCGGGGTGGTCGCGCATCGAGGCGGCCCGGCTGGTCTTTGTGATCCTGGTTGCTCCGCTGCTGGCGTTCGGCGGCTGGATGAGTCAGAGCGTCGCTGCGGTGATTGCGCTGTTCGCGGTGGCGTCGATTGTGTGGCTGCGGTTTTTTGTGCGCGCTTCGTTTGACGTTCAGGTGCCGATCATGAACAGGGTTTCATAACCCTGCTATGTTAAAAAACCGAGTGCGGTCCGCGATCGAAGCGGCCCTGGACAATGCCACCGATCTCCACCTGGGTCCGCGACCTGATCGCCCCGACGTGCGCGTGGAATACGCCCGGGATGAAAAATTCGGCGACTACGCCTGCACCATCGCCATGGATCGCAACTTCCGCGATCTGTACGCGGCCGATCACCCCGAATTCAAGAACCCGCGCAATTTCGCCGGGGCCCTGGCGCAAGCTCTGCGCAACGACCCGGACTGTCGCGAAATCTTCGCGGCCGTCGACGTGGCCGGGCCTGGCTTCTTGAATCTTACGCTTACGCCGCGGGTGCTCTTTGAATACGCGCGCCTGGCCGCCGTTCAGTCCGGCGAGTACGGCCGCAGCACCCGGGAACACCCGCGCAAGATTCTATTTGAGTTCGTATCGGCGAATCCCACCGGCCCCCTGAACGTCGTCTCCGCCCGGGCGGCGGCGCTGGGCGACGCCTGCTGTCGTCTACTGGCGGCGGCCGGCGAGGATGTCACGGCCGAGTACTACGTGAACGATCACGGCAATCAGGTGAACCTGCTCGGCGAAAGCTGCTTGATGCGCTATCTTGCGCTAAAAGGAATCCCGCTCAAATTTTTCGAGAAGAGCGATGGCGGCGATGATCCGAATATAAAAGGCGCATACCCCGCGACGCCCGGGCTGCCCTTTCCGTCCGGCGGCTATCACGGCGAATACATCAAAGACGTCGTCGGGAAGATCGCCGAAGAACACAGCGATTTGCAGCCGTCCGCCGAACACCTGGCGAAGCTGGCCGCGGCGGCCGAAGGCTCCGACGTGCCGGAAGACTTTTTGCATTCCGATCCGGCCTTCGCGGGGCTTCCGGATCTCGCGGCGCGCTTCGGTCGCGCGGCGATCGCGTACTTCCTGGAGTCTCAGCAAGCGGATCTGAAAAGATTTCGCGTGGACTTCGCCAACTTCTTTCGCGAAAGCACTCTGCACGAATCCGGCGCGGTGCTCGCCGCCCGGGATCAATTGGGCGACCACGTATACAAATCGGACGACGGCAAGACTTTCTTTCGCAGTACCGACTTCGGCGACGACAAAGACCGGGTGATCGTGCGCGACGACGGGCGGCCGACGTATCTGCTCGCGGACATCGCTTACCATCGCACGAAAATCGAGCGGGGCTTTTCGCATATTTATAATATCTGGGGACCCGACCATCACGGCTATATCGCGCGGCTGGCCGGAGCCATGCGCGCCATGGATTTTCCGGAAGAAAATTTTCGCGTGCTGATCGCCCAGCAGGTGAAGCTACTTGAAAACAAGCAGCCGATTAAAATGAGCAAGCGCGCGGGACAGATTATTTCGATGGCCGAACTGATCGACGACATTCCGATCGACGTTTCGCGCTACTTCTTCGTCATGCGCACCTTTGATTCGCATCTGGATTTCGACCTGGCCGAAGCTCGCGACGAGTCCGACAAAAACCCGTACTATTATGTGGCTTATGCTCACGCCCGGATCCAGTCGATCTTTCGAGAGACGACCGCGCGCAAGCTGGCGTCCTTACCCGCTGTTGCGGCGGGAGACGCCGCGGCCGACGCGACCTGGGCCGCCGCCACAGAGCAGACGGAACTCACGGCCGAACGCCGCCGCTTGCTGGTCTCCTGCGCGCGCTTCACGGAAGAGATTCACGACGCTGCTCTGGCAATGGAACCCCATCGAGTGACGACCTATCTGTACTCCCTGGCCACGGCTCTATCGCAGTTTTACGGGCAAAAAGAAAACAAGGTCATCGATCAGACTCCGGAAGGGGCGGCGGCGCTGCTGGGAATTTTGCAGGCCGTGGGCGTCTGTCTGAAAAACGGGCTTGCGCTGCTCGGAATGATCGCGCCTGATCGTATGGAGCGAAGCCCGACGGAAGACGCATCGGATTCGGAATGATTGCGTTGGATACTGAGTCGCGTCGCCGCCTTCGCGTAAGCTCATGAATCGCACTCTGTTCTCATTCGCTTTCGCGGCCGTATTGCTCTCGTCCGCTTTCGGACTGCGATGCCAGGACGCCCAGTCGGAAACGAGCTCCGTCGTCGATCGCTATCGCTTCGAAATCGTTCAGACTTTTCCCCACGACCGCGGCGCTTTCACTCAGGGCCTGGTCTTTGCCCGGGAAGACGGCCGGGAGATCTTTTACGAAGGCACCGGCTTGCGGGGGCGATCGACGCTGCGCAGGGTGGATGTCAAGACCGGTCGCGTGTTGCGCCGGCTCAAGCTGGATGATAAGTATTTCGGCGAAGGTCTTGCGCTGGTCGGCGACCGGCTCTACCAGCTCACCTGGCAATCCAATACGGGATTCATTTACGACCGCCGCACCTTCGAGCGATTGACCGAGTTTTCCTATCCGGTCGAAGGCTGGGGGCTGACCTACGATCCCGACGGCAAGCGCCTGATTCTGAGCGACGGAACCGCGCGGCTGTTCTTTCTCGACCCGGAAAGCCTGACGATCACCGGACAGGTAGAAGTCCGCGAGGGAGGCCGCCCGCTCAAGAAATTGAACGAGCTGGAATGGATCGACGGCCTGGTCTATGCGAATGTCTGGCAAAGCGAATCGATTGTAATGATCGATCCGACGGCCGGGCGCGTAGTGGGGCGCGTCTATTTGAAAGGCCTATTGGAATCGGTGGGAGTCTCCGCGCGGGCGACCGACGTGTTAAACGGCATCGCTTACGATCCCGAAGGGCGGCGTCTCTTTGTTACCGGCAAGCTGTGGCCGAAAGTCTTCGAACTGCGTCTGCGGAAGGTCGTGCGTTGAGCGCCGCCGGCTCCGATTCCGACGCGGTCGCCGACGCTCCCGATGCGCCGGACATCGAGAGTCTCGTGCATGAACACGGCGACGTGCTCTATCGTTTCGCGCTGGTCCGGGTCAGCAGTCCGCAGCACGCTGAAGATCTGGTGCAGGATACTTTCCTGGCCGCCCTGAGCGGCATCAGTCGCTTTCGCGGCGAAGCGAAGCTGCGGACCTATCTCATCGGCATTCTGAAAAACAAAATCTACGATCACTATCGCAAGTCGAGTCGCGAAGAGGCTCTGGAAGGCGATGCGATCGAGAACCTGCGAGACGGAAGCGAAGCGAGTTATTTTACGGCCGGCGGTCGATGGCGACCCGAGTACGTGCCTCACGATTGGTCCGCTGAGGCGAACGACCCGGCCGCGCTGTATGAACGCCGCGAGTTTCTGGAAATATTGCGGGCCTGCCTGGAAGGCCTCGCGCCGCGAGCCGCGCGGGTTTTCGTGCTGCGCGAAGTCGAAGAGGTGGGCGGCAAAGAAGTCTGCGAGCTGCTGAACCTGAGCGAATCCAACGTGGGTGTGATTCTGCATCGCACGCGTTTGCAGCTCCAGCAGTGCGTCGGCGGCCAGTGGAAGGGGAGCGGCGAATCGTGAGATTCGTTCGCCGAATATTCCAGTGGTTGCGCTGGCCCCTCGATATGATGGTCGTGATGATCACTCCGACCTGCAGCCGAATCGTGCGGGAGGCGTCGGAAAACGAAGACGGCGCGCAGCCGTCCGGCTTTCAGCGCTTCTATATCCAGATTCACATGATGTGCTGCCGGGTCTGCGACAACTATATCCGGAACGTGCGCGTTCTCGGACAGGCTCTGGAGCGGATCTCCGGACAGTCGGTCAAACCGGATGCGCGACCCGACGCAGAGGCCGAATTGCCGGCGGATTTAGGGCCGGGCCTCAGTGAATCAGCCCGGAATCGCCTGGTCGAGCATCTCAAAAATCATCGGCCCGGCTGAGCTCGCGCCAAAAAAGACTTGCGGAACCAGGCTGAATCCTTATTTATAACAAACGTTCGATATAAATCAAAGGAGACGCAGCCATGAATACGATCCAATCCCCCGTTCAGTCGCCAGTCAGTATGCCGGAAACCATGCGGGCGCTCAAGCCTCTCATGAGCGGAGTCGGCTGGTGGACCATCGGCCTGGCTCTGGCGGTCATGGCGGGTTATGCCGCCGTATTCAGCGCAGTGGCCCTGGGAATTCTGCCCCTGCTGGCCGGGGCGGGAATCAACGTGGTGCTGGGATATTTGATATTTACTCCGCTCCACGACGCGTCTCACGGCAGCATTGCCGGGCGCCGCCAGGGGCTGAAGTGGCTGGAAAGAAGTATCGGGTACGCGGCCGGGAGTTTGCTGTGGGCTCCGCTGCCGGCCTTCCAGCTGCTGCATCTGCGCCATCATAGCCATACCAACGATCCGAACGAGGATCCGGATCACTGGGTGGCGACTCGCAATCCGCTGCTGCTGATGCTGCGCTCATTCACGATTATGTTTTCGTACTACTATCAATTTCTGGCGCGGCCCGATGCGCAAAAGCGCAAGAAACTGCCCGCCCTGATCCTGAACGTTGCCGTAATGTTGGCCGTCGTGGCGGCGATGGGCTGGCGCTTCGGTCCGATGTTTCCGATCGTGCTGTGGTTTCTGCCTTCCGTTTGTTCGCTGGCGATACTGGCGATTGTCTTCGACTGGCTTCCGCACCAGCCTCACGCGAGTCGCGAACGTTATCTCGATACCCGCGTGATTCTCGTGCCGGGGTTGCAAACTCTACTGCTGGGACAGAATCTCCACCTGGTGCATCATCTTTATCCGACCGTGCCTTTTTATAAGTACGGCAAAGCCTTTCGGATTGTGCGGCCGCTGCTGGAGTCGAAGGGATCGCCGATCTATGAATTCGGCGCGCGGTCCTGAGCGTCATCGCCGCCTGCGCGGATTGATCGGCGGTGCGCGCATTTTCCGGCGGGATTTCAGGGATTCCATTGACACTGATCCGATTTTTTGTAATGAATGGCGGCGTAGTTCGACCCAGAAGGGAAGGATCGCGAACGATTTATGCAAAAATGGAATGCTCTCACCGGTGATACCGGCGCCAATCTGAAAGAGGCGCGGCTGCAGCTGCACCACGCTGTCCAGCCCCTGGCCGCCGCCGGAGCGGCTTTGATTCCTGCTCGACCCGACTACACTCACACCAGTCTCGAATATGACGCCGCAGCCGGCGCCTTTGTCGGGGCGATATACGGCGACGGCGGAACATCCGGCCGCGCGGTGCGGGGCGCGTTTTATTTTGAAGACTTCAGCCTGGCTCTGATTACTGACGGGGTGGACGGCGCTGATCTGGACCGCGCGACATTGATCGGCAAGACCTTCGAGGAGAGCTTCGCCTGGTTTGCGGCGGCTCTGAAGAAGGCCGGCTTCGATCAGGATCTGCAGGGGCGGGCGCTGGCTCTCAGCCTGCCGGAGTATCCCGACTATCCCGAGCACGGCCTCGTTACCGCGAACGCGAAATTCGACGCGGATTTGAAACTGGTCGCGGAAGTGCAGCGTTATTTTTCAAACACCATGCCGCTCTTGCAAAGCCTGGTGGACCAACACAAAGGCGCTTCGCCGATTACGGTCTGGCCGCACCACTTCGATATGGCGACATTGATTACGTTAAAGGAACCGACGGAAGCGGGCGGCGAAGACGGTCACTCGGTCGGCGCGGGCCTTTCGCCGGGCGATATGGGCAACGACGCGCCCTATTGGTATGTCACGCCCTGGCCTTATCCGGACAAAGACAAATTGCCCGCGCTGCCGGCGGGCCGCTGGAATACCGACGGCTGGGTCGGCGCCCAGCTCGACGCCCGGGAAGTGCTCGCGGTCGCCGGGGGCGCTCAGGCTGAAGTCGTGGGATCGTATTTACAAAACGCGGTCCAGGCCTCGGTCGATTTGATCTCGTCGAAATAGCTCGCACGCTCTAAGGCATTATAGTCGTTGCAAATCAACATCTCTCGTAACTTCAGTTCATTCTAATTTCTGAATCCGTATCGCTTATGAAAAACAAAACCGCTATCGCTCGCTATTCCGATCTGGAACCGCTCAAGCCCGCCGCCGCCCTGGTCGCCAACGTCGACCTGGTGATTGTCGCTTATAAAGACGAATCGTCCGGCCAGGACGCGGTCTCGGTTTTGTACGGTCGCTGTTTGCATCGCGGCGCGATGCTCGTCGACGGTCACATCCAGGGCGAAGACTTGATTTGCGGCGTGCACGGCTGGGACTTTCGCTTTCGCACGGGCGTGAGCGCCTACGCAAACGAAGAAGTGCTGCCGAAATTCGAGGCTGTGATTGAAGACGGTCAGGTCTTCGTCGACGAAGATGAAATTCGCGCCTGGGAAAAAGAAAATCCGCAGCCCTACGATCGCGATGAATATCTCGGGCAGTACGCCGACACCCACGGCGGTCCCGAAGAGTACAATCAAAAAGAAATTAGCGAACTGGCGAAAAACGGTCTGAAGATAACGGGGCACCATGGCCCTGTCTCCGCTATGGGCGTCAGTCGTCTGGATCTTCCGCGCTGGGAACAGCTGCAGTTCCAGACGGCCCAGCTGCACCGCCTGCCGCTGATGGACCACGATCCCGTCGGCACCGAGTGCGTCATCGGCCCCGCTGCGAAGCGTCCGCTCAAGCTTTCGATTCCGTTATTCGTTTCGGATATGAGTTTTGGCGCTCTGTCGCAAGAGGCGAAGGTCGCTCTATCGATGGGCGCCGAGCTGGCCGGAACCGGCATCTGCTCCGGCGAGGGCGGGATGCTGCCGGAAGAGCAGTCGGCCAATAGTCGTTATTTTTACGAGCTGGCTTCGGCGAAGTTCGGCTTTCATATGGAGAAACTGGCGGACGTTCAGGCCTTTCATTTTAAGGCCGGCCAGGGCGCGAAGACCGGCACGGGCGGTCATTTGCCGGGCAATAAAGTCAAGGGACGCATTGCGGAAGTGCGCGAACTCAACGAAGGCGAGTCCGCGATTTCGCCGCCGCGCTTTTCGGATCTCGCGAACGCGGCGGACTTTCGTAAATTCGGCGACGAAGTGCGCGAAGCGAGCGGGGGCATTCCGATCGGCTTCAAGCTGTCGGCCAACCACATCGAAAAGAACATCGACTTCGCCCTCGACGCCGGCGCAGACTATATCATCCTCGATGGCCGAGGCGGCGGCACCGGTGCGGCTCCCTTAATCTTTCGCGATAATATTTCGATTCCGACCATTCCGGCGCTGGCGCGCGCTCGCCGGCATCTCGATAAACTGGGACGCAGCCGGGATACGACTCTGATCATTACCGGCGGACTGCGTACGGCGGCGGACTTCGCGAAGGCGCTCTGTCTGGGAGCCGACGGCGTTGCGATTTCAAACTCCGCGCTGCAGGCGATCGGCTGTCTGGGCATGCGAGCGTGCCATACGAATAATTGTCCGGTCGGCATCGCCACGCAAAAGACGCATCTGCGCGATCGACTGATCGTCGAGAAGTCCGCCGAACGCTTGAAGAATTTCTTCGAAGCCACGGTCGAACTCATGCAGGTCATGGCCCGGGCCTGCGGCCACACCCATCTGAATCAGTTTTCGGTCGACGATCTGACGACTCTCGATCGCGACATGGCCTACCTGACGGGCGTCGAATACGCGGGCGTCGTTCCGCTTTAATTGAGTGCCGCGACCTAATATTGATTCATAAGAACTTAAATCAGCGACAGGATAGTAGTATGCCCGGTGAAAATTCAGATCTGCAATGGTATAAGATATTAACGAAGGGCGAGCTGCCGGAAGGCCGCGTCAAAACCGCCGTCGCCGGCCATAAGACGCTGTGTATAGCGCATCACAAAGGGCAGATCAGCGCTCTCGATAATCACTGTCCGCACCAGGGCGGCCCTCTCGGCGAAGGCTCGATTGAAAACGGATATCTCCGCTGTCCCTGGCACGGTTGGGACTACGATCCGGCGACGGGCAAACCCCCGGGCGGCTATGACGACGGCATCGACGTCTTTCCGATCGAAGAGCGCGACGACGGCTTCTACGTCGGACTCGAACCCGAAGACAAACACGAAACGACTGTCACCGATCTCATGGCCGAGACCATGACCAACTGGGGCGTCGACAGCGTTTTCGGTCTGGTGGGGCATTCGTGTCTGGGATTGGCGGACGCCGTGCGTCGCCAGGAAGAGGCGGGCAAGCTGAACTTTTTTACCGTGCGCCACGAGGGTGCGGCCGCTTTCGCCGCGTCGGCCTACGCGAAACTGACCGGACGTCCGGCGGCCTGCCTGACGATCGCGGGGCCGGGCGCTACGAATTTGCTGACCGGTCTGTGGGATGCGAAAGTGGATCGTGCGCCGATTCTGGCTTTGACCGGCCAGGTCGATACCCAGGTGCTCGGGCCCGGCGCTTTTCAGGAAGTGGACCTGCAGCGCGCCTTCGCGGGCGTCGCGGTGTGGAGCCAGTCGGTATTGCATTCCAGCCGACACGCCGAACTCATGACTCTCGCGCTCAAGAACGCAATTTTGCAGCGCGACGTTACGCATTTGATTTTTCCTGACGAAGTGCAGACGGTCCCGGCCGCTGAAGGCGCAAAGGCGTCGAGCTCGCAAGGGCGTATTACGCCGCGAGAAATCCATCCGCCGCAGGAAAGTCTGGAGGCCGCCGCGAAATTGCTGAAAGGCGCGAAGCGGCCGATCATGATCGTCGGCCACGGCGCGCGTTTTCACCGCGACGAGTTAATCCAGTTCGCCGAAGACTTTCGCATGCCCGTGCTGACCACGTTCAAAGGCAAAGGCATCATTCCTGATTCGCATCCGCTCGCCTGCGGCGTGCTCGGCCGCAGCGGCACGCCGATTGCCAGCTGGTTTATGAACGAGTGCGATGCGATCCTCGTACTCGGCGCGTCTTTCTCGAATCATACCGGCATTACGCCAAAGAAACCCACGATTCAGGTCGACTACGATCCGATGATGCTCGGTAAATTTCATCCCGTCGACGTGCCGGTCTGGGGCGAAATCGGCGTTACGCTGAAAGCTCTGAAAGGCACAATTAGTTCGAGCGATCTGGTCGCCGTCGATCAAAAGGCGGAAGTCGCCGAGCGCTGGAAGATCTGGCGCGATGAGAAGGCGAAGCGCTTAAAAGAGGACCGTGGTCAGGGCGTCAGCTCGGCGGCGATCTTCGACGCGCTGAACCGCCACGTGCCGGAAAACGCGGTCATCGCCGTCGACGTGGGCAACAACACCTACTCGTTCGGCCGTTACTTCGAGTGCAAAAACCAGGCCGTGCTGATGTCGGGCTATCTGGGATCGATCGGCTTTGGTTATCCTGCTGCAATGGGAGCGTGGGCCGCCGAACATCCGCCGAAAGGGGCAAAGTCTTCCGGAGCGTCAGGTCGGCCGATCGTCGCGATTACCGGCGACGGCGGCTTCGGGCAGTACATGGGCGAACTGCTTACCGCCGTAAAATATAAGATGAACATCACACACGTGCTCTTAAACAACAGCTCGATCGGCAAGATCAAGAAAGAGCAGCTCGCCGGCAAATTCGACGTCTGGCAGACCGATTTACACAATCCCAATTTCGCGCAGTACGCTGAGAACTGCGGCGCCCTGGGCATTCGCGTGACCGAAGCATCCGAGCTCGAAGCGGCCTTAACGAAAGCCTTCGCTCACGACGGTCCGGCGATGGTTGAAATCGTCAGCGATCCCGAGCTGATTTAAGTTGATTCAGGTGAGCATCGTCGTATGCGCGCGCTACGCGTGCAGGCTTCAGGCGTCGCTCTGGCGATCCGAAAGAATATTCGGGTCTGCCAGGCCCGCCAGGCGCGTCTTCGGTAGATAGCGGCCGCCGTCGAGCTGCTGCAAGTACGCGATCATGTGTTCGCGCACGGCGCAGCGTAAATTCCACTGATCGCTCGCGTCCGCCGCGGAGATCAGCGCGCGGACTTCGACGGTCTGCTCGGTCGCTTTCGTGACCAGCACGCTGCAGGCCTGCCGGTCCCAGTCCGGGCGTTTGCTTACGAAGCGCTGGAGTTCTTCGCGAAGTTTTTCGATCGGCACGCTATAGTCCGCGTAAAAATAGATCGTACCCAGCAATTCGGGGCTGGTCTTCGTCCAGTTCTGAAAGGGCGCGTCCAGCACTCGAGATACCGGAACGATCAGGCGGCGGAGATCCCAGATCTTAAGTACGACGTAAGTTAAGTTAATCTCTTCGATCTGGCCCCATTCGCCTTCGAGGATCACCGTGTCGCCGATACGAATCGGCTGTGTGAGAGCGAGCTGGATGCCCGCCAGAATATTCGAGATCGTTTTTTGCGCGGCCAGGCCGATGACGACGCCCGCGACGCCGGCCGAAGCCAGCAGCGAAGTGCCGATGCGGCGCAGGAATTCGAACTGGGTGAGAATCAAAGCGGCCGCCAGAATAAATACGACGATCTGAATCACGCGCCGCAGAACGATGACCTGCGTGCGAGCCCCCCGGGCTTTGAGTTCCTGGCTGATGTCGACGATGCCCTTGCCCGAATCGTTTTGTTCCTGCAAGGATCGCATGAGCGAAGCCGATAAAATCGAAACGCTGCGCGATATCAGCCAGGCGACGGTCAGAATCAATCCGGAGCCGATCAAACCGCTCAGGGTCGCGGCGGCGGGCACGGACAGTCGCAGATAGCCGCTGGCGATATTCGCAATCACAAGCGTTAAAAATATACGCACCGGCCAGCGACTGGCCGCGAGTAATATGTCGTCCCATTTGTAACCGGTTCGGCGCGCGATCCAGTTCGCGAAGCCCAGAGTCGGAAAAGAAATCAGCCAGGCCCCGGCGAAGGCCAGCGTCAATATGCCGAACAGGCTTACGATTTGCCAGAGCAGCCACTCGCCGAGACGAATTTCAGAAAAGATCGGCGGCAAATATTCTGTGATCCAGGCGGAGCCGTACTCCGCGTACATGTCGTCTACGCGCTGGAGAGTCCGCGAAGAGATCAGCCAGGCCGCGCCGCCGCCGGGCAGCGCCCGTCTATTGAGTACGATCGGAATGACTCCGCGACCCAGGGGAACTTCGGCGACGGTCTCGGTGGTGCGACCGTCTTCCGGGTCGCCCGCGGCTTCGTCGGAAATCAGCTCGAGGTCGAACCAGACCGTTTGGTCCAGCACGAATTTCAACTGGCGCGCCAGAACCGGCCCCCGCTTCGTCTGACGGCCGCGGGGAATGTGACTCATGTCGAGCAAATAGGCCGCGTCGTCGTAACGATTTTCGCGGCAGCTGTCTAAAAAGAGCTGGAGCGAACGGCGGGGAGTCGAACGATCCCACTCTTCACTGAGGGGCGGAAGTCCGTCCTGAGGTCCGGCCAGGAGCGGCTTCGCCGGGAGAATCAGCGGCAGTCCTAAAAGAATCACGAGCGCGGCGGCGCACCCCGATGATCGGCGCTTGCGCGCAGAAGCTGCGCAGGATCTGTGCGTTGGTTCGAAGAAAGCGGACATTGTATGCATGGCGATGATGGGAAACATGGACCGCGGCGGATGAGACGGCACTGTTCTTCGCGCGCAAAGTCGCGGCGTTTCGAAGTGCCGGCCGTGGCCGCAGTTTAAAGTAAGTTCTTACGCTTCGCCGCTACGATGCGGTTGAAGTCGTTGATGTTATTGCAGACGATGCGATCCGCGAAGAGCTCGACTTTGCCCTGGCGCACGAAGCCGCTTACGACGCGCTGCACTTCCGCCGCGGGCAGGCCGCACCAGCTGGCCACGTCGTCGACGGTAACATTGAAGACCATCTTTGTCGCTTCGCCGTAGTTCGGATCTTTTTCCGAAAGCATGCAGAAGACGTCGGCCACCTTCGCCTGGCTGTCATCGAGCAGCAGGATTTGCAGGCGACGTTTCGCGTCGAAGATGCGATTGGCGAAAATTACCAGCAGGCGATAGGCGAGCTGCGGTTGGGTATTCATCAGCGAATCGAAATTCGCCCGGTTGAATTTTAGCGCGCGAACCACCTCGACGGCGATCGCGGAGGCGCTGCGCGGCTCCTCCTCTAAGATCGCCATCTCCCCGAAGAAGTCGCCCTGGCCGAGCACGTCCAGAGTCTTCTGGGTATTGCCCACGGTCTTGGTGATCTTAACGCGGCCTTCTTGAATAAAAAAGCATTCGTTGCCCGGCTCGTATTCGCAGAATACAATATCTCCCGGACGGAATTCTACGCCGAATTTATCGAACAGGGATTCGGGCAGTAACATCATCCGATTTTCTCCAGGCGCGCGCGGGCGGTGCGGGTGATGTCGTCCGGCGGCGGCATGGTCGCGACTTTATGATACAGCGTCTTCGCGCGATCGACATTGCCGGTGGCTTCCGCCGTGACTCCGAGCTGATAGATCGACTCTTTGACCTGTTCGCCGGTCGGGAATTTTTTGATATAGTTCGAGAAGCTTGTGCTGGCGTTTTCCAACTGGCCGGCTTTGAGCTGGGCGAAGCCGAGTTCGTAGTGCGCCTGAGCGAATATGGTTTGTTCGGTGTCGTTCTTTAAGTGCGAAAAGCCGACGCACTCTTGAAAGGCGTCGAGGGCCTTTTCGAATTCCTGGTTTTGCAAGAGTTCGCGACCTTCTTCGAAGTGCTGCGCGATCGATTTCGCGGCCGGCTGACTTGCGGCCCCCGGACCGGAATCGGCGACGTTCAGGGCGAAGGGATCGTCCAGAGCCTGGTCGGCGGCCATCAGACCGCGCGCTACGCCGTCGGAGGCCTGCTGGCCCGAGCCTGCATCGTCTTCGGGCGCCGGGTCCGCGAAATTGATCGGGTAGGTCATACCCTTTTTCGCCATCTGGATTAATTCCTGGGCGCGGCTCACGTTGCGACCGTTGGGATTATAGCTGAGATATTTTTCGAGTGCGTAGAGCGCGTGATCGATGTTGCCGTTGCGGTAAAAGCTTTCGCCGGTGTTTAATAGTTCGAAGGCGGGATTGCGGGCTTCGTCGGCCTTGAGAATTTCGCGTACGGCCCGGTGCACGTCCCGGAGCTGCTTCGAAAAGACTCGCAGCATGGTCATGATCAAACGCGTGTTCTTCAGGCAGTACTGCTCGAACTCCTGAGAGCTGAAGACGATCACCGAAGTGTTGCCGTAGACCTGAGCGGTCTCTTCGCGGGGATAATTTCCGAGTGTGCTCTTGACGCCGAAGAATTCGCCGAGTTTGACTTCTTCTTTGAGTTCTTCGCCGGACTCAAGCGCAGTGGAGATCAGGCTCACGCGTCCCTTTTGCAAGACGTACACGTCGCTGCCCGTATCGCCCTGGAAGTAGACGATCGAACCGCCGTTGTAATTCCTGGCT
Source organism: bacterium (assembly GCA_024742665.1). Lineage (GTDB taxonomy): Bacteria > Spirochaetota > Leptospiria > Leptospirales > Leptonemataceae > JANSYA01. The sequence continues at coordinate 555,169 of JANSYA010000002.1, read as the reverse complement.
TTCGGCATAATCCTGATTCTCCGGCCGGCTCAAATGGCCGTCTGGGGTAAAAAATAAAAATCGTCCGAACGTCCCACAGCGGCGCGTATGCTTTCCAGCAGTTTTTTCGTGCCCGCCGTTACGATTTTGCGGCTACCCTTGACCGAAATCCGATCAAAGAGCAGTCCCATTTCGCTGAAAATCTTTTCGAACAGCTCCTCGCCATAGAGTGGCTGCCCGTCGCGCACTACCAGATAAATCTCGCTCAGTTCCGCTTCGACCAGCGAGCGGTGGGGGTCGCGAGGATATTTACCTTTTAATACCACGAAGTCCGCCGTCGCTCCGGCGGCAAGAGTTCCGGTATCGCTCAGGCGCATGGCCCGGGCCGCGTTTGTGGTAACCATGGACAGCGCGGTATCCAGGCCGAAGCCCGCCTCCGCAATCGCCTCTCCCGCCATCTTCAAATCAGCCAGCAAATTGGGCGATCCAAACATGGCCGCGTCGGAGCCCAAACACACGTTGATTTCGCGTTTGAGCGCTTCCGCCAGAGGCAGAGTCGCCTCATACAGGCTCTGATTGCTGACCGGACACCACACCAGACTTGCGCCGCGCTCGGCGATCAAGTCCAGATCCGCAGGAGACAGCGATAGGCCGTGCACCAGCACGGTGTGTTCGCCCAGCGCGCCTTCTTTGTCCAGGCGGCGCAGCGAATTCTTGCTTTCCGGATCGAAACCTTCGGCGATGTGCGTGATGTACGGAATGCCGGCCGCGGCGGCCTTTTCGTATTCGGCCCGGGGTCCATCGCCCCAATCCAGAGAGTAGGAGCAGATGGAGTGGCTGATGCCGTAGTCCGGCAGCAGTCGCACCGGCAGGGATGAATCCTGGAAGGGCTGGCGTACAAAATGCGGAATATGATCCACGACCGTGGTCACCCCCGCGATTAGATTGCGCACGGCTCCCAGGCGATAGAGGTCTTCGACGCCCACGAGCATGCGTTCTTTGAAGAGCTGCGAAGCCTTCAGCTGATTGTCATAAGCCAGCCAGTTGAGATAGGGCGCGCCGTCGCCGCGAAAGGCTTCGTAGCTCGCCAGCAGACTATCATGTCCGTTGACGAATCCGGGAAAGACGGACAGGCCGTGCAGATTGAGATTCAGCAGCTCGGGGATTTCTTCGCCCCCGCCCAGCACCGTCTGGATCTTACCGTCGACGATGTGCAGTCCGGCCATATTCTCGACGCTGTCGCCGGTGGCCAGTGTCGCGTTCGTGATTTGCCAGTCCTGTGGATTCATCTCCTATTATTTCGGAGTCGCCAGGCTCCGGAGGACATAATCCGCCCAAAATATTTCTCGTATTGAGCCAAAAAGCCGCGAGAATGGCTTCGATCTTACGCGACATAATCCAGAAGGCGGTCCCGCTTTTTCAACGCTTTGGGCGTCGTATCAGGCGATTTCGGTATTCCTGCTTGACGCAGAACAGGCCGGGGAAAATCCTGCTTCGACTTATTCAGGAACCGGGCAAAGCTTCGTGGCTAATATAAAATCACAGAAAAAAGACATTCGTCGAATCAAAAAGCGCAACGCGCAGAACGCTCAAAAACGTTCTCGCCTGCGGACTTTCTACAAGAAGATTCAGACTCTGCTCGCCGAAGGCAAGCAGGAAGAAGCTCAAAAGGCGTTCGTCGTCTATACCCGCTTTCTGGACCGGGCCGGTCGCACCTCGTTGATTCATCGCCGTCAGGCGGATCGTCGCAAGAGCCGCGTGGCCCTGTTAATGAATCGAGCGAAGAAGGCCAGCTAAAGCACGCGGCGAAGTTTTCTGCTTCGCGCTTCAGCCGTCTGAATTTCGTTTCGATTTTATTTCTCCGAACTTATACTCGCTAGTATAATAACGGGCGATTAGCTCAGCTGGGAGAGCGCCTGCCTTACAAGCAGGATGTCGGCAGTTCGATCCTGTCATCGCCCACACTTTTTCTCATGTGGTTGCAAGAGACCATCCAGCTCCGGCCGAAAGGCCGGGGCTTTCATTTAATCACTCCGGAAATCCTCCAGCAGTTGCCCGGGCTTTCGCGCGTTCGCCGCGGCCTGTGCCATTTCTTTCTGCAGCATACTTCGGCGAGCCTGGCGATCAATGAGAACGCCGACCCGGATGTGCGCAGCGATCTGGAGTCCTTCGTAAATCGGCTCGCCCCGGAAGACGCTCCGTATTTTCTTCACACTACCGAAGGCCCGGACGATATGCCCGCGCACATCAAAGCGGTTTTGATTGGCGGCGAATTGACCTTGCCGGTGACGGACGGTCGTTTGAATCTCGGGACCTGGCAGGGCGTGTACCTGTGCGAACATCGCGATCGGGGTGGGTCTCGCCGTATCATCGCGACGATCCAGGGCGAAGGCGACGCGTAAAGGCGCGAAGGCGAAGACGGGCCCGCGCTCGAATTAGAACGCGTCCGGGAAAATCTAAAAGCTATGTTAAGAATCTATCGTTCCAGTGAAATCGACGCCGCGCGGCGGGCGGAGTTAATGCTGCGCGTTTCGAATGAAGATCAATCGGCTCCGGAAGTCGTGCGCGAAATTATCTCGCGCGTCGAAAGCGAAGGCGAAGCGGCCGTACTCGAATATACGCAGCGTTTCGACGGCGCCGATTTGGGCGCGGGCGGACTGATGGCCGCGCCGGCCGAGTTCGACACGGCTGAAAAATCGCTGGATCAAAATCTGAAAGACGCCTTTCGCAAAGCCCATGAAAATATTACGGCCTTTCACCGCCTGCAACGGGAAAGCCTGGTCGATCGCGAAGCGGAGATCGACGGTTCGCGTTTGGGCTTTCGTTATACGCCCGTCGAAGGCGCGGCGGTCTACGTGCCGGGCGGCAAAGCATCGTATCCGTCTTCGGTTTTAATGGGATTGATTCCCGCGCGCATCGCCGGCGTCGAGCATACGCTGATTCTTACGCCGCCGGATAAGAACGGCGCGATCGATCCGGCGGTGTTGTTCTGCGCGCGACTGGCCGGCTGCGAGCGGGTGCTAAAAGCCGGCGGCGCTCAGGGCGTGGCCGCCGCCGCTTTCGGATTAGGCGGACAGAAAGTCCAGGTCGTCGCCGGGCCCGGCAATCGTTTCGTAATGGCCGCCAAATCGATCTTAACGGCGCGGGGATTGATTCGCATGGATATGCCGGCGGGGCCCTCGGAAGTCGTGGTGATCGCCGACGAAACGGCGAACGCGGAATACGTCGCGGCGGATCTTTTGAGCCAGGCCGAACACGGCGAAGACAGCCCGGCGATTCTATTGACGAACTCGTACGAATTCGCCGAAGCCGTGGATCGCGCCGTTGAAAATGGTATTCAAGAGCGGCCCGAACGCGCCGAGATGAAATCCACCAGCATTCGCGAGCACTCGTTTGCGATCGTCTATTCGGATCTCGAAGAGGCCTTCGATTTCGCGAACGAGTATGGCGCCGAACACCTGGAAATCTGCACGCGCAATCCCGACAAAGACTTTCGTAAGATCATATCCGCCGGCAGCGTTTTTCTCGGGAACTACGCCCCCGTCGCCCTGGGGGATTACTACAGCGGAACGAATCACGTTCTGCCCACCGGCGGCGCGGCCCGGGCCTATTCGGGACTGGGCGTGGAAATTTTTCTGAAGCGCATTAGCTATCAGCATCCAACGAAAGACAGTTTGCGCCGCGCTCTTGATCCGATTCTACTGATGAGCAAGCAGGAAGGTTTCGATCAGGAACACGGTCACTCCGTCGCCGTGCGTTTCGAAAATTGATCGGCCTGTCTACGAAAGGCAAGTAAATCTACAGTCGCTCTTGAATTGCAATTCATCTTGACGATTTTGTCCAGGCCTCTCGAATCGGGGCTATGCGAAACGAAACGGTTAAGAAATACAATCAAAAGGCGAGGCTGTCCGGAGTCTTCGCGGCGCTCGTGCTGGTCTTTACCAGCGGCGTCGCCTGCCTTCCGGAAGAAGCCCGCGTCGAGCGTTCGATTGAAATCGCGGCGCCCGTCGGAGTGATCTTCGAGCAGGTCGTCGATCTGAAAAAGAACGAAGCCTGGTCTCCCTGGGCGGCTCACGATTCTACGATGGTCGCGACCTACGGCGCGACGACCAGAGGCGTCGGCGCCACCAGCAGCTGGACCAGCGAAGAGATGGGCAGCGGCAGCATGGAGATTACCAGAGTGGTTCCGAATTCCCGGGTCGAAGTCGCGCTCGATTTCAAAGAGGAAGGGAAAGCCGAAAGCTTCTGGTCCTTCGAGCCGCAGGGCGACGTCGTCAAAGTCACCTGGGGTTTCGTCAGCCGCCCGGACGGATTCGGCGCAAAGGTTTTCGCGCTGATGATGGACTCTTTCGTCGGCCCCTACTACGAGGAAGGTCTGGAGAAATTGAAAGGCATCGCCGAAAGCAAAAGCGGCGGCTGAGCGATTCGACACGAAGCGGCCGGGGCGGCGTTAAGCCGGGTGTGACGCTGGCCCCGCCCTTTTTCTTTTTGCCGCGGCGGTAAAAATCTGCTTGTGCGCGAGTTCTTGCGGAGCGAGTGTTCGAAGCAAGGCCCGTTCGTAGCGGAACCGGGTTATGTCGCACCGGCACCCGCATGAGTTTTTCCGATCGCTTTTATTTGAATATCGCGCGAGCGACCGCTCTGGCGCTGGCGGGTATCGCTCTGATCCTGACCTCGCCTATCGCGGCCCAGGGCGAAGGCCGCAAGATTTTCACCCGCAATCAGAAGACCGTTCTGATCCTGCGCACGCACTTCGAAGAGCAGTCCACCGGCAGCGGTTCGGCCTTCGTCGTCGCCTATAAAGATCGAAAATTTCTGATCACCGATTATTACGGTATCTCCTCGGGATATTTTTTCTTAGAAGCCGGCCAGAAGAAGATCCATAAGCTCGAAGTGCTGCGTGTAAACGATATGGGCGGCATTGCGATATTGACTTTCCCCTCGATTGATTCTTACGCCGCGGTGCCCCTGGAAAAGTACGAACCGTTGCGCGGCGAAAAGGTGTACGCGATGGGATTCCCCGGCGTGCCCGGCACTTCGGAGCTGAGCCTGACGATCACCGACGGGCTGGTCAGCAACGACCGCGTGCTGCTGCCTGAAGCGGGGCCCTCGTCGCGCCGTTTTATTCAGGTGTCCGCGGCTCTGGACGTGGGCAATCACGGCGGCCCGATCTTCGGCGAAGCCGGTCGTTTGATCGGCATGGCGACCGGCGGTGTTGTAAACGAACAGAGCGTGAACCTGGTCGTGCCCGCCGCCGATTTGATGCGCGAGATCGATCAGATCGACGAAAAACAAACGATGAACGCCGAGCAGGCGGAGGCGGCTGTTCGCGAGCGCATTGATTTGATCGCCGAGGCCGTGCGCGAAAAACGAGTGCTCGACTACGGCTATTTTTATTCGCCGGAATATAAGCTGAACATCTATAGCGATCTGCGGGGTATGCACGATCGAGTATACAGCGCGCATCGTCTGATGCGTTCGCGTAAGCCTCCGACGACCGACGCCGCGCTGGACATTGTGCGCGAATATCTCGACCCGGACGAATTTCTGTACTATCTGATTCTGATGAGCTACTACCGGACTCATCCCTCGGATAATTTCGACACGGTTTTGTTCGAGGTCAGTCTGAATCCCTTTCTGGCTTCGCAGCTCTATCTTTCCGGGCGCTTCATGTTTTTGATTCACGAAATTTCGAGTCAAAATCGCAAGTTTACGAACGAGAAATTTGAATACGTTTCGCATACGGTCGACCGAATCGAGTTTGACTCGCGGCTGCGCAACGCCGATGTGGAACTGACGGTCCAGGCGAAGAGCTATCGATTCCCGGTGAAACTCAAATTTACGCGGGAGTGGGGCAATTGGTTCCTGACGCCCGTATACAATTACTCGAAACTCCTGCGAGAAGACTGAAAGTGATCTCATCTATTCTACGACCGTCGCAAAGCCACGGTCCTGCGTCCGGCGATCGGCCCGCGTTGAATCGCCGTCTGTCTCTGGTGACGACGGCCGTTCTGCTGTTCGCGTCGACTGTCTTCGCGCCACTCGGGCGGTCGGCGGAACTCGGAGCCCAGGCGCCCGGCAGTCAAAGAGGCGGCGTGGAGCGTCCGGTCCGGCTGGCGCTCTTTCCATTTGTGCGCGGAAAAAACGTCAGCGATTTCGAGTACGAACAAATCAGCGCGGCCTTTCATCTATCGTTGTCGCGCGCCCAGGATTTTCAAATCGTGCCGCGCTTCGAACTCGGGCGGATCTTAAACGCCGCCGAAGAAGCCGGAGAAACATTCGAATCGCCGGAGCCGATCTACGCGCTGGCCGCGGCGAATAATATCGATTTGCTGGTTTTCGGCAGCGTGGGCGCGGAAGTCCGCCTGCAACACCGCGGGGTGGACCTGCGTTCTGTGGGACTGAAAGTCGAAATCGTAAACGTGCCGCGCAAGCAGGTTTTCAATACGGTGGCCTGGTCGACGTCCCATCTTCACGGCCAAAATATTCAGGAAGGCGAAAAGATCGCGGACCTGGCGACGATGACCGCGGGCAAGCTGACCTGGCGCTCGCCGGATTTTTTTCCGATCCGGGTGGTATTTGACGCGAGCTCGCGCGAAATTATCCCGCGATCTTTCGACGCGGACGAAGCGTATAAGACGCGCGTACGCGAACGCCTGGACAAACTGAGTCTACCCGTGGGCGTGGAAATGGATTCGGTGCTGGTCAACGTGCGCGAAAAACGCGAGATCTCGACCCTGGGCGCCGTTGGTTGCGTTACTCTGGTCGGCTGGCTGTTCGTGCCGTTCTATGAAATCGACTACGACCTGGATATTCTGGCGCGGGTAAAATACATCGACGAAAGCGGCGTCGAGTACCGTGAATTCGCCGATGCCGGCCATGAAAGCGAAAATTTTCACTTCACCGCGGACGCGGAGAAATACGAACAGCCGACGCTCAAACTGCTCGGACTCGTTACCGAGCAGATTTACGATTCGATTCGCGGCGATCGCCGGCTGTTTCAAGATCGTTCCGCGCTGCTGCGTAAACTTTTTTTGAAGCCCGCGGATGTTCCGGAGAATATTTAGATGCGCAGCATAGAAATTAACGGCGTTCCGATTGAAATCGGCGCGCCCGACACGGTCGATAATGACTGGGTCGGGAATCTGGATGTGCTGCACCAGCTCCTGGCCTGCTGGATGCTCGTGCACCCGGACGATCTACCGATGAGTCCGCGCCTGATCGGCCGGCCCGGCGTCGGGAAAACGACTCTGGCCTGCGCTGCGGCTCGTCGCATCGAACGCCCGATTTTTATCTTTCAGGCGACGATGGATACGCGACCGGAAGATCTGTTGATCACTCCGGTGCTCGCCGAAAACGGCCGCATTAAGTACGTCGCCTCGGCGCTGGTCAGCGCTATGATCGAAGGCGGAGTCGCGATCCTCGACGAAGGCAATCGCATGGGGGAAAAATCCTGGGCTTCGCTTGCGCCGCTGCTCGATCACCGCCGTTATATTGAAAGCATTGTCGCCGGGGTAAAAGTCAAAGCGCATCCGGAGTTTCGTTTTTGTACGACGATGAACGAGGACTCTTCGACTTACGAAGTGCCCGAATATATTCAAAGCCGTCTGCAGCCGCAGATCTATATCGATTTCGCCGATGCGAACGAGGAGCAGGAGATCCTGCGCGCGAATATGCCCTTCGCGCCCCAGGAGATTATCAACTACGTCGTAAACTTTTTACAGAAGGCGCACGCTTCTGAAGAACCCTATTCGGTGCGGGACGGCATCAATATTACGCGCATGGTGCTCAAACTGGGCGCCGCCCGTTCGGCCCGAGAAGATCAGCAAGACCGTTCGGAACCTGCTTCAAAGCCTTCTGATCTTACTTCAAAGCCTTTGGATCTTACTTCAAAACCTTCTGAACTTACTTCAAAGCCTTTGGATCTTACTTCAAAACCTGCGGTTTTTCAGGGAGCGAATTTGCGGGGTCTTTTGCATGACGCGGTGATGGGCGTGCTCGGCGACGAAGCTCTGCGTTATTTGAGTTAGCACGTGGACGGCGCGCCGGACATTCTCGGGAAGCATACGATCTCCGCCGGACGGGGCGTGCGCATTCTTCCGATCGTACATGGTTCAGCCGAGTGCACTACGATTGTGCGGCGTATTTTCTTAGAAGCTCCACCGGCGCTGTGCGCTCTGGAGCTGCCGGAACGCATTGCCGGAGCGCTCGGCGAAGCCCTGAATTTCGCTGACGAAATTCCGGTGATCAGCCTGGAGAATCCCGCGGGGCTGCCGCTGTACTTTGTAATGGAACCCCTGGAGCCCCTGGTCGAAGCGGCTCGTTCCGCGAAAGAGCGCGGAGTGCCCTTTCATCTGATTGATTTTTACCAGGAGTATTTGCCGGGGTTTCAGCCGGACGCCTTCCCGGATACCTACGCCCTGGGCACGATGGATCTGAAAAGCACGTACGAAAAGTACGAAGCTCACGTGCGCGGCACGGTGAAGACGAAGAGCGAAATCGAAACCGCGGGAAGCGCCGCGGGCAGTGCCGATGGTCCAGCGGAAATGGAAGGGGTCGAGCTGGATGAGCGACTGGATTCGGTCGATCGCCTGCGCGAATTGTACATGGCGCGGCAGCTGCGGAATCTGGCGGATTTGTCCGGCGACGTTTTGTGCGTATGCGGAGTGCGACACGTTCCGGGATTGCGGGCCATGCTGGCCGTAGATGCGGCGGAATTTGAACGCCGTTTCGAACCGGAGTTTCTGCGCCTGCGCGAAGATTTATTATCCTACGCAGATTCCAGGGAGCTCGCGGATGAAAGCGAGGAACCCTTAGAAGCGCTCTTGAATAAACAGGAGCGTATGCGTCTGCAAGAAGAGGACGCCGGCCCAGGCGAAACCTCCAGAGCCGCCAGTCTCAATCATCCAGAAAACGCGGAAGAACCGGCCGGGAGCTCAAGCGTCGTAAGCATTCATACCCTCGATCGTAAATCGACCGAAGTGCTGAGCCAGCCGGGCTATTTCAATACCGTCTGGAATATCGCGCGGCGGCATTCAAAGACGATCCAGAAATTTGATCGCATTCGGCTGCAGCGCCAGGTCTATCGCGACACAGTGGATCGCTATGAACGCGAAACCGGCGAGCTGGTTCCTCCTCAGCGCGAAAAGAATTTCTTTCGCTTCGCCCGCAACTGGAGTCTATTACAGGGCGCGCTCCTGCCGGATCTCTATCGCCTGGTGGTCAGCGCCCGGGCCTTCGGCAACGACGATTTCGCGCGGATCATGTTCAACATCCTCTCGCTCTTGCCGCCGAATCCACGGCCGTCGGCGCCGGCGAAAGAACTGAAGCTCGACGATTTATTTAAGGACGCACGGTTACTGCGCCTGCGTTTGCGCGCCCGTCGCCGGCCGCGTTCGCAAACAGAGGCGCTCTTGCCGGATTCTTTACGCAAACGTCCGCCGCGGGAACGTTATCCCGGAGAGTGGGCCGACGCCTGGGAGGAGGGCGGCATTTGTTCGTATCCACCGGAAGATATAACGATCGAAAACTTCGGCGCGCAAATGCAGCAAAAGGCGACGGCGCTGCTGCGCGGCTCCGAAGAAAAGGTGCTGCCCTTTACCGCGAGCCTGATGGACGGCATCGACTACCGCGAAACGATTCGCAACTATCATCTCGGTCGCATCTTCGTGAAAGATTTGCACGTGCAGGGCATCGAAGCCGGCAGCGTCGTCATTATCTTTCCCGATGATGAAGAAGAGTACGACTGGCGCGTCGTGTGGTGGGGCGAACACTCCGAAGAAAGCGATATGGCCTTTTACGCGACTCAGCCCGGCCGGCGGATTATAGGGCCGGGAATTTGCCAGAGTCGCTACGGCGGCCTGATGATGACCTATCCTCCGGGCCGCCTGCACGATATCTGGCACGATCCGGAATACCGCAATCTAAACGATCCGGCCGATCGTCTACTGGCGGCGGCGATCGAATACAATGAAAAGAAAGCCGTCGTGCATCTCGCGGAGCGTCCGCCGGCTCGTCGTCTGGTGCGCCTGGCCGAGCGCTTTGGACAGAAGGTCGTGCACATTCCGCTTTCGACGATTAATCCGGTTCTGCTTGCCCGTGTGCGTCGGTTTCATGTTCTGGACTCACGAGATCGTCGTGACGAAGCCGGCGATTATATCTTCTGAACATGCAAGACCCCAAAGCCGGTTCCGGCCCTTCCCCATCTATGAACGATCGTCTGAAGGCGGCCGTAATCGAAGCGTATCGCGGCGAGCTCAGCCGGCGCTATAGCGAAGCGAACGTGCGACGCTTCCCCGAGTTGGAAACGATTCCGGTCGAAGTGATTGGGCGGCTGCGCGATTTCTTTCTGCAGTATATTTATCCGACGCCCGAGAGCCGCGGTATGCGCGACAGCAGCTTCGACGAGATGGGCAACGTATTGAAATCGCCCCGCAAGCTGTGGCCGCTCTTCGGCACGGCGGTCAGTTCGCTCTGGAAGCTCGGCGGTCATATCGGCGCGGCGATCCAGGCCGGACTGCGCACGCTGGAAGCTTATATTGAAAGCAAGCGCCTGGAGCGGGCGATGATCGAAATCGCTCTGAAAGAAAACGTCGCGCCGGAGGATTTCCGAAAGCCCGAGACCGTGGCTCATACCGTGCGCATGATTCCCAAAAAGAAGGTCGTGCGCTTTCAAAAGGACATGCTGCTGCTGTTTGAATCTCTGGCGAACGTGGAGCTATTGGAAAGCTCGCTCGGAATCCTGAAAGATTCTCGCAAGATTATGGCCGGCCGGCCGCAAACCTACAACGAACGCGAGCTGGCGGGTCTGGATTTCGGATTAGAGCTTTTGACCGGCGGCTACGAATTATTTCGTTCCCTGAGTCCGGAAGAAGTGCGAGTCGTGCTGAGGGGCATCGACCTGATCGAAAAAGACTGGTACCAGAATATTTATGATTCAGCGACTGTCTGATTTCTAGCGGGTTGTTGAAAAACTACTCTGCTGACAGCAACCTGCTAGCGCCGGTCGCCTTCGCGAAACATATCTTCCCAGTACGCCACTTCGTCCGGGGAAAGATCTGAACCGGGCGACTCCGCGTCGCTGTCGCCATGGCCGTCATGCGCATCGCCCGCATGGGTCAGGGCGTTCATCCACTCCGCGAATTCTTCGGAGCTCTGCCGCCGACAGCGATGGATGCGCGCGAAATCCTGAATCTTTTTGTCGGTCGATACGACCAGCAAATCGCCGGGTGTCGCGTCGCGCTTAATAAATTCCATGATCAAATGATCCGCACTCATGTCGTGGCTATAATAAAGATCCATGCCGGCGAATTTCAATCGCTTGCTTTCGTCGCCGCGTTTGCGTTTGCCGTCGAAGAAGACGTGCAGAATCAATTCGCGATCCCGGCGTCCGCCTTTCTTTTTTACGGGAACTCCGCTCGAGCGCCCGGGTCCGCGCTTCGGCGGATTCGCGTAGGCCGCTTTCGTTTTTTGCAGGCGGGCGAGCAGGCCGTCCATGGCCGACTCCAGTTCGCCCCGGGCCATGCATTCTTCGAGTTCGGGAAATTTATAAATCAAATTGAAGGCGTCGACGAGTACGATCATTGCGGCGGCTCCGGCCAGAATCGTTTGAATCCGAAGCGCACGCTGTTGTCGGTCATCTTCAGAAAATCGACGGCGATGATCCAGCAGTCCGCCGCTTGCTTTCGCGCGTACTCGAATTTCTGATAGTAGCTTTCGCGCGCTTGAATAATCCGCGAAGATTGCTCTTCTTCGAGAATCATACGAGCGCGGCCGGTGAACTGCACGCCCTGGATTTGCGCCACGCCTTCTACGCCGGGGGGCGGTTCGACGTGCACCGTGCCGGCGACCGCGGGGCTTTCGAGCATCTCCCGTCCGTGGCGGGTCTTGCGATCCGACAGCACTACGAAGAGCGGCGCGTCTTGTTCGAAGTACGCGGCATCATCGCCCTGACGCCCGGCATCGGTCCGGGCAGGAAGCGTCGCGGCTGCGTTTAAGAAAACATAGTAGCAGTTCGCGGCGTAGGGCCGGCCGCCTTCCCCATCGCTCGTGCAGAGGCTGAGCACGTGATGCGCGTCCAGGAAACTCTGAATTTCCGGATCGACCGGGAGGAAAGCGGCGGACATACTTCCGGAATTAAGCCGGATGTGGGCCTGCCGTCGATCAGGAAATTTTGAAATTTGAATTGTGCGAGCTTCGACGCGGAGCGATTCGACATGTATTATGCTCTATCTGCTATTCCGGGCGCTGCACATCATCGGATTCGTGGCCTGGTTCGCCGGAATGTTTTATATCTGGCGGCTCTTCGTTTATCATTCCGAGAGCGACTCGGAAGAAGTCAAAGCCACCCTCGATGTGATGGCTGAAAAACTGCACCGGATCATTATGGTGCCGGCGTCCATTTTTACGCTCGTCTGCGGCCTGGGAACTCTGAGCTTTCGAATGGACCTGCTGACCGCCAGCTACTGGATCTACGTGAAGCTCGCGCTGGTGGCGGCTCTGGTTGTCTGGCAGTGGCTCGCCAACGGGTATCGCAAGCGCCTGCTGGCCCGGGAAAGCATCCCATCCCGGCGATTTCGACTCTATAACGAGCTGCCGACCCTGATTTTATTCGTCGTCGTGCTCCTGGCGGTATTCAAACCCTTCTGAATTTTTTTTGGTTCTACGTCCAACTCCGGGTGTTTCCTGGTTGCCGTATTTAACATCGTTAAATTTCCTGCCCGGACTGGCAGGCTGCCAGCCGAAACAGGGGGAATCTGTATGAATCTCGTAGTTAACGATGTTAGCCGGGCGACCGGCCGCAATCAGCGCACTGCCGAGGCCTTCACGGCCCGGAAATTCACCTGGAAATCGATTAAGGACGCCATTTCACCGGCGGCCTACGAAAACCCGCCAATCCGGGGTTTGCTGTACTTTTTCCGGGATATGACCCTGTTCGTCGCCTGCGTGGCGGCCCTGGTGCTGGCCGACGCCTGGTACTTCGTGGTTCCGCTCTGGATTCTCAGCGGTCTTTTGATCAGCGCTCTGTTTACGATCGGCCACGACGCGGCTCACGGGGCCCTGTTCGCGAGCAAACGCCTCTCGTACTGGGTGGGTTTCCTGGCGACCATTCCTTCCCTGCACGCTTATAGCCAGTGGGCCTACGGCCACAATCGCGTGCACCACGGACATACGATCAAGCTCGACGCCGACTTCGTCTGGCACCCGGTTTCGCCCCGGGAGTACGAGCAGAAGTCCTGGATCGGCAAGCTGGCCCATCGTCTGTACTGGTCGCCCTTCGGCGCCGGCCCGTACTACCTGATCGAAATCTGGTTCAAGGGCATGATTTTATATACGGCTCCGAATGCGGAGGCGCGCCGGGATCAGCGGATTATGTATTTGATTTTCGCGGCCATCAGCACGGCTCTCTTCGTCGGCGGCGGTTACGCTGCTTCCATCAGCAGCGGCGCGAACAGCTTCGCGGGCATGGCGGCGGCCGACGTCGCCTCCTTCGACTGGAGCGCCGGCCTGTGGATGTGGACGAAGGTCTTTCTCGTGCCCTTCATCATCTGGAATTATATCATGGGCTTCACGGTTTACGTGCATCACATCAACGAAGAGATTCCCTGGAAGTCTCGCGGCGATTGGTCGCCGGCCTACGGGCAGCTTTTCGGTACGGTGAACTATCATATACCGCGCGTGCTGAATTTCTTTCTGCACGATATTTTTATTCACATGCCCCACCACGTGCAGGTGCGGATTCCTTTTTATCATCTGAAGCGGGCGCTGGCGGATATCAAAGCGGTGTACGGCGAGTACGTCATCGAACGGGATACGGTCTTCGCGGACTATCTGCTTTCGACGAAGCAGTGCAAATTGTTCGACCGCGAAAGCGGCCGCTGGTATACTTATCGCGAAGCGCGCGAGCTTTCGCTTTCTGTACCGGCGGAGGCGTCTTGATCGCCCGGGTCTTCAGCCGCTTCGCCCGCGACTTCGATGCAGACCACCGCCAGGTCGTCGGGCAGGCTGGAGCTGCCGCTGTACTGCTGCCGGTATTCGAGCACCCGGTCGACGACGTGATCGGGAGTCGTCTGCGGCGCGTAGCGGATCATCGAAGTTACGTTTTGTAAATCGAGCGCATTGCCTTCGGGATCGAAACTTTCCAGCAGACAGTCGGTGTACATCAGCACGCGATCCTTCGGCCGCAGCTGTACACTATGACTTTCGTAGACCACCTCCGGGAAAATCCCGAGCATCGGCTGGCTGGTATACAGCAGCTTGCCCTGCTTCGCCTCTTCTCGCACCACAAACAGGGGGGGATGGCCGCAGGTGAGATAGTGCATGCGATTTTCGGCGTCGACCCGGACCAGACAGATGGTGATATAATAATTGCCGTGCGTGATTTCGAGCAGCTCCAGATTCAAAGCCGTACACATCTGGCCGAGATCGCGGCTGGCTTCGGGTCGGCTTAGCGTTTCGAAGTGTTTCTTAAACAGCGTTTTGGCGGCGATGCTGATCAGGCCGGCGGCGACTCCGTGGCCCATTACGTCGCCGATCACGGCCAGAAATTCTCCGGGAGTTTCGTAGAACTCCCACATGTCGCCGCCCAGGTTTTCCATGGCTTCGTAAAAGCCGGCGATGCGCACGCGCTGAAATTCGGAAAAGTCTCGCGTGAACAGCTGGGTTTGCACCGTGCGGGCCAGATTCAGTTCGTTTTGCAGGGTTTGCTGCTGGGTTTCGAGCAGAGCGTTTTGCTTTTCGATTGTTCCCAGCGCGCCTTCGAGTTCGGTCGTAACCTTAACGAATTCGTCGTAACCCGCCTGCATGGCTTCGGAGTCTTCGCGGATTTCGGTTAGATCGGTCAGAGCCACCAGATATACGTCTTCGTCGGGCACGATGAGATTGCGTTCGATGCGCAGATAGAGCAGCACCTTTTCACGCGAACGAAACTCGACGTCCATATGACTGCGCCGGCCTTCGAAGACGAAGCTGAAGAATTTGTACGACTGGGTCGCGGAGGAAAACAGAAACTCTTCCCAGCCTTCGACGTCGACCAGCTCGTCGAATTCATAACCGAGCAGCGCCAGGCATGCGCCGTTGATCTGGCGAATCGCCGAACGATCCATAACGAACTGCGGAATCGGAGAATAGTCCCACAGCGCGGTCAGATCGATCTGGCTCATTAGAGGCCTTTCACGCTGGTAAAGCTTGATTTGCGGGCGATCACGTCTAATGCGCGAAAAGACGCAGTTTGTACTTTGCGCGAAGCGTCGTACGTAAACTCCGCTTTGATTTCGCGTTCCCCGCACTCTCGCAGCAAATGAATCAGCGGGGGGATGCTGGAGGAATTCATATATTCGAGTTTGGAAAAATCGCAGACAATGGCCACGCCGTCCGACGCCGCCGCGTCGATCAGAAGGTCAAAGTACGGGTCGAGATAGTCGCCGGGGTCGGCGCTGTGAATCGAACCCAGCCATTCCAGACGCAGGGCGAGGTCGTTGCGCGTGACGACGATTTCCAGTTCTTCGACTTTGAGACTCTTGAATTCCATATTCTTACGAAATAAAACGTGGCGCCTATTCGCTCGCGGCCAGCGGTCGCCGCGCTTTGATTTGAATTATGTCCGAGTCGGACGGAACGCATTCCAGTTCGAATTCGCCTTCGTACGCGATGCGCACGAGACCCATTCGGCTGTGGCCGTCGGGATTATCGCGAATGCGCTCCAGGCGCTCCACGTATAGATCGAAGGGGTTAGAGGCCTTGATCTTGTCCAGCGTCTCGGCCAGCGCGGCTTTGTGCTCCGGATTCGTCGTGGAGTTATGGACTTCGATCGTAACGACGTCGTCGATGATTTCGAATTGAAAGGTCACAGACTGCGGCGGTTCGCCTTCGCTGTACTTCAGTCCGTTTTCTACAAGTTCGATAGCCGTTAGCAGCGTTGCTTCGCGATAGTCTTCGCCCTGGGCGAGAATGCGCGGTTCGCTGTTGATGAATTCCTTGATCTTCTTAATTATATTCCATTCGGGTTCGATTTTCAGAGTGAAGGACATGGAGGCTCCGCCGGGGGATTAGTAAATCCTCTACCTGCGATTCAAACAAGTACAATTTAATTTTGCATCAGAATGTCTGGTTGATAGTGATCTGAGCTTCATACAGATCGTCGCCGTATTCCAGATCCCGCAGC
The DNA here is from genome assembly GCA_024742665.1 of bacterium. GTDB lineage: Bacteria > Spirochaetota > Leptospiria > Leptospirales > Leptonemataceae > JANSYA01. The sequence goes on along the minus strand of JANSYA010000002.1, from coordinate 539,028 downwards.
GTTTTGTATGCGGTGCCCGCGTTGAACCAACCCAGACGCGCGCCGACCTTTAAATCGTTGAAAAAGCTGTATACGAGTCGGAGGTTCCACTCTTCGCCCAGGAAAGTACCGGGGTTTTGCTGGCGAAAAGCACGCGTATATTTTGTGTTTTGATCAATGCTGGGAGTTCGGAAGGCGCGCAGATGGTAGTATTCCAGCCGCGTTTCCAGTTCGGCCAGCGGCTGAAAACGCACGCGAATGCCGCCGATTTGCAGGCCGGTGAGTCGCCCGCCGCTGAAGATACTGTAGCCGCCGGAATCATCCACGGAAATTTCGCTGAACTGATACGACTGGCCGGTCGTGCGAAACTGATCCGATCGATAGTCGATGTCGCTGTTGTCCGGTTCGGTATCGCCGGGGATGCGCCCGGAAGCGCCCGCGTAGACCAGAGCGACGCGCGTCCGATCCGTAACCTGGTAGCCGATTTCCGCTTCGCCGGCCGCGGCGTTGACCTTGTACTCTTCGCGCAGAGGCGGCTTGAGCGCTTCTTCAAAATAAGCCTGCAGGGGATCGGTAGTGTTCGTCGGCGCAGCTATGGTCGAGAGCTTCGGGTCCGCCGACAGCGGCCGATGGAAGCGGCCCCAGTTTCCGACGGCGTGCAGTTTCATATCGAAGCCGCCCATTACGTAGCGCATTTGCAGGCCGCCCCAGTAGATGCGGGAGGTTTCCTGGACCGAGTCGGTGATGTCGCCGGTCGAGGCGTCGTCGTCTTCGCGGAAGACGCCGTAGAGTTCGGTGCGCAGGCTTCGAATTTGCGACCACTTCCAGCTCAGAATCCCCAGGTTAATGTCGCTGAAGTTTTCGTCGGAGAATCCGTTCGAGTCGCCGTCGACGCGCGAGTTGTCGACGGAGCGAATATAGATGCCTTCGAAGCGCGAGCTGATGCTTTCGATTTCGTGTCGCAGACGCAGGCCGGCGCCGCTGGTGGCGACGACCAGACCGCTGGGCGTGCTGAACAGAAAGATGCCGGCGGAGGCTTCGGTCGTATTTTCCAGGTTGTGAAACCGCAGCAGCAGCTGCCGCGTTTCCAGGTTCGTGCGGCCGGAGCCGCGACCGCCGGTGCCGGGACCGGAGCGGTCGGCCTCGTCGCGGCCGAAAGTCACGTCGCCGATTTCCAGATTATAAAGCACGTCCACGTAGGCGCTGGGGCGAAAGGCGACGTTGAGTCGCAAACGGATCGCGTAAAAATCCTGCTCTTCGCGTTCCCGGGTCGTACGACAGGTCGCGGGATTGCTCTGGCAGGCGAAGTACTCGAAGTAGCCCTGCTGGTCGCGTTCTTCGCCGGATTCGGTGGGCGGGGATGCCAGACCGATGTCGCGCCACAGAAAGAAGCCGCGGGCCAGGACGTCGCCGTCGTACGAAAATTTTTCGAGGGTGTCTTCGCTCTGGGCGAAGAGCGGCGTCGCCAGAATAAAGAGCGCGAGCGCCAGCGTGAGTGGGCCGGCCGCGGCGAAGTGATTGCGTAAATTTCGAATGTGCTTTGCTTTCATCAATCCTTCTTCACCCATTTGTCGCTTTCCAGATATTTGCGTTCCAGAGCTTCGAAGCGGCCGGTGCGCCGCAGCTCCTTGAGAAAGAAATTGACGACCGCGTGAAACTCCTGGTCGCCGTAGGCCATAATCGGCGAAAGGTGTTCCTCGCGATAGAGCTGAGTCAGCGCGATGGCGTTCACCAAATAGACCGGCTTTTCGATCGTCAGGGCGGTGATAAAAACCGCGTCTGCGACGATCCCGTCGATGTCGTTGTCTTCGAAGGCCTTGACGAGCGCGTCGCGATCCGGAAAGGCTTTGACCTTGTGCTTCGAAAACTCGGGATCTTCCACGAGCAGGGTATGGGTCGTCGTGCGCGCCAGGACGCCCAGCACCATGGTTTCCAGGCGGCGCAGGTCGCCGATGCCGCGTAGTTTGCGCCGAGCGAATTCTTCGGACTGGGATTCGTTCGGCAGTCTGCGATTGGAAAGCAAAACGGCCGGAGTGGTGATAAAGTACGGATCGGCGAACTGCACGAAGCGCGATCGGGACAGAGTGGCCGAGATGCCGCCGAGGGCCAGGTCGACCTCTTTCTTCTGCACCATCTCCATCAGGCGTTCAATGTTGCCCGGTAAAATTTCGAGCCGCACGCCCAGGCTGCGGGCCAGTTCATGGGCGACCTCGACGTCGATTCCCGGATAGCTGTCGGCCGGCACGGCTTTGTCCGCCGCGAAGGCGGCCTGGACTTCGCCGTTTTTTCCGGCGATGCGAAAGGGCGGATAGACGTCGTGCATACCGACGCGCAGGACTCCGCGCTTGATGATCGCATGCAGTCGCGGACTGACGTACGGGTACAGCTCCAGCGAATCGAATTTTTCCTGCAGAGCTTCGCCGCCGCGGTCGCTGTTATGGGAAAACGCGGCGTTCGGCGAAATTAACGCTGCGCTAATAATTATACTGAAGAGAATCGGAATTCTTCGGGAAAATAGCCTCATGATTCCATACGAACGTCACCGGGCAATTTGCGCTATGCCTTTTTGCCGCCGCGCTCTAAAGCGCGCGGGCAAGGGTTCATTCTTTTTGAAGTTTGCGAAGTTTTTGTGAAACTCAGCTGAAGTATCGCACGGGGTTCGTGCTCATATCGGTGATGCGGACGGGACATTCCGCCTCTTCGGCGGCGACCTGCACGCGCAAATAATCTCGCAGTACTTCGCTCGTAAACTGCTCCGATTCGAAGTGGCCGATGTCCATGAACAACATCTCGCCGCAGGTTTCGAAGAACTGGTGATAGGTGACGTCGGCGGTCAGAAAGGCGTCCGCCCCCAGGCTCATGGCGGTTTCCAATAAGAAACTTCCGGCGCCGCCGCAAACCGCGATCTTCCGCAGAGGACGGTCCGCCGGGCCCGGCGTATAGCGAATGCAGCCGCAGCCGAAGAGATCGCGGACCTGTGCCAGCAGCTCTTCGGTATTCGTGGCTTTCGGTAGCTCTCCGATCATGCCGGTTCCGGCCTCGCAAAAAGCCCCGTGGCCTGCGTGTTCAGAATGTCCCGCGGCGGCTTTTGCGCCGGCCTTGCGGGGGCGCAGGAATTCAACGTTCTGCAGGCCCAGCCGGTCGACGATGGTCCGATTCACGCCGTCGCGAATGCTGTCCAGATTCGTATGGCAGGCGTACAGGGCGAGGCCGTTGCGGATGGCGAACAGAATCTGGCGGCTGACAAAGTCGTCCCCGCGCAGGCTTTTGCGCGAACGAAACCAGATCGGATGATGGCTGATGACCAGATTCGCCCCCAGGCGCACGGCCTCGGCGAGCACTTCCGGCGTAATGTCGAGGGCGATCAGAATGCCGCTCACCGGCGAGCTGGATTCGCCCACGAGCAGACCGACATTGTCATAATCCTCCGCCAGATGGGCGGGCGCCAGGGTTTCCAGCCATCGGGCGACATCGCCGCAGCTAAGAGGGGACTGATTCGTCATACCCGGAAGTGGATTGGCATCGCTGTCTGTCGCGCAAGCGATTTGCCGTCGTGCGGATTCGCGGCCCTGTACGCGCGGATCCCGGGGAAATCGACTCCAGATTTCCGCCGCCATGTGTCGATAATGGTAAAAGCATGGATCCTACGAATCAAGTATGGCACCGGCTGGTGATCGTCAGTCACAAGCTGACGCGCCTGTGCGATCTGGTCGCCGGTGAGATGATGTACAATCGGGCGCAGCGGGAAGCGTGGTTCGCGCACACCGTCGCCTGGAAGAAGGCCTGGTTGTACAGCGAAGATACCGCGCAGTCGGCCGACGAAATAACGAGTGAAAATTCGCTGGCGCGCCGCTAAAAACGGAGCGAATCGCGAGCACCTGCGTTCGCGCGAAGTCCTGCCATTTCTTCGCGCATTCTAAAAAAGTTATTGCGACAGATTTTCGCCCCCTTAACTGAGCATTATCTTTATGCAAGTAGCCTGGGAATCTGTTAATGGCGCGTGGATTGTGCGCCTGGGTGGCCGGCTGGACGTTTCCAAATCGGAAGAGCTGGAAAAGATCCTGCGGCAGATGCTCAAGCAGGAACCCCGCCCGCTCGTTGTGAATCTGGAAGAAGTTTCCTATCTGTCATCTTCGGGAATCGGAGTGCTGCTGGGAATCTTCCGGCAGCTCAAAGGCCTCGAACTGCAGATGGTTCTCTGCCAGGTTTCCCCCGCAGTTGAAAAACTGTTGGAAGTGGTAGAACTCAGTCAGGTATTTCGCATCTTCGATCGTGAAAACGACGCCATTGAGTCGATCGGCAGCGAAAACCCCGCCGGGTGAATTCTCGCATGATAGCAGCCGTCTCTTCGCGTTTTACGGCCGTGGCCGGCGCCTGCCTCCTGCTGTTTGCGCTGACCTTTCTGAATTCCGACATTCTGCCCCTGGGCTGGCCCGACGAAGCTCTGTTTTCGGCTCCGGCCGCCGCCCTCGCCGAGCGCGGCGTATTTTCCACTTCGGTTCTGGTCGGTCTGATTCCGGGCATGGACACCGCGACGCTCTGGAATTCTCCGCTGTATATGGTGCTGACGGCCGGGCCGTACTGGCTGACCGGCGAGAGCCGGGTAGTCGCGCGCGGTGTATCCTTCGTTCTGGCGTGTGTGGCTCTGGCGATTTTCTTCGCCGTGAACCGCCGATTGTTGCCGGAGCATCCACGGCTACAGGCGCTGCTCCCCCTGCTGCTCGCCTGCGATTTGACCTTTCAGCGCGCCGCCAATACCGCCCGCATGGATATGCTGACGCTGGTCTGGTTTCTGGGCGCGATCTACTTTTTGATTCGCGACTATCAGAATCGGACCGGCCGCACGCCCGGCGCCGTCGCCTCCGGTCGGCTGGACCGCCATGCGGCGCTGCTGCCGTTTTGCGCGGGGCTGTGCACGGGGGCGGCGGCTCTCAGTCATCCCATCGCCGTGCTTTTGATTCCGGTCGCGTTGATCTGGACGCTGCCGGCCTGGCGGGCCCTGCTGTGGGGTATTGCCGGCACGCTGCTGGTTTTCAGTTTCTGGCTACCGTATATCATTGAGCATATCCAGATCTTTTGCATTCAATTTATAGCGCAGCTCGTTCGCAAGAAAGACATCCTGTCGTTTTTCGGCGGCGATACCGGCGGCGTTTTCAAGGTCTTCGCAGCCCAGTACGGCGGTCGCGGCCTGCTGATGATCCTGGCCGGTCTGATGGTTTTGATCGTGGCCGCCGCGGGGCTGCTGCAACTGTACCGGCTGCGGCGCGCGATTTTCAGCGATCTCTTTCCGCGCGTATATTTGACCTTCGCCGTCGTCTTTGCTCTGGTGCTGCTCTCGTCGGAAGCCTGGTATCCCCTGTACGTGGGGCCGGTGCTGCTATGGACCGCGGCGCTGCTGTGGGCCGGCTCCAGCGCCGCGACGAAGCGTTTCGATCTAACGCGGATCGCTTTGCCCTTCGCGGCTCTGGCGCTGGTTGGCGGAACCTTTGTATTTACGATTCGCGAGCATTTCTTGTATAAGACGCCGGCCCAGGTGGCGCGCTTTGAAGAGCGGGCGCTCGAAGTCGCCCGGGATTGCCGCACAGTCTATTTGCGCGTGCGGCCTGATCCGTACTTTCTGTATCGGGAACGCTATCCCGATCTGGAAGTGCTGGAGTTTATTCCGGGCAAGCTCCAGTTCGAACCAGGCGACGTGCCCTTTCAGTGTTTGCGAGACTGCATGACGATTCCGGGCGGCTACTCCGCGTACTTGCTGCGACGTTATGCAACGATCGACTGCTTCCTGCTCGATCAGCACGACGATTGGGAGCCGCTGCTGCGGGATTATCTGGCTGAACGCAGCGCCGAGTTCGAAGTCGAAGCCTTTCCAGATCTGCCGCCCCTCGATTCCACGCGACTCCTGCGCCGCCGTCCCTGAGCCCTGATAACTGCGGCTCGTGGCCGTATAAAAAAGATCCGCCGATTCGCTTTCCGAACCGAAAATGAAGCAAGCATGGCTTCTTCCGGTGGATACGGTTCCAGCACTGTGTACGTCGACGATCGCGAGATCGGACGGCTGCTGGGTATTCTGGAGCTGGAGCAGGTGGAAGATCTTGCGGCGCTGGACCGGCAGTACAAGCGCCTGATCAAGCAATATCATCCTGATTTAAATCCCCGGGCCCGGGACTGGGCCCACGATCGCAGCCAGGCAGTCATTACGGCCGCTCGCACGCTGCGCGAATATCTGGAGCGGGTCGGTCCGCTGGCCGCGCCTCTGCGCCGGCGACCGGCGGCGCGCTATTCGCCGCGCCCCGCCGCATCTCCGGGGGCCGGCACACGACCGGAAAAAGGGGCGCCCGGAGATGCGGCCAGGCGCACGCCTGCTTCCGGTCGCAATGAATCGTCGTTTCAAATGATCGACGGGCGCCGAATCAACTATGCCCTGCCGATCAAACACATCGTAAAGATCATCGGCGTGCGCGATCCCGGCGTGCATCGCGGAGCGCCGGGTCCGTACTGCACGATGGACGGCGAGATCTTTCCGCTGCACAATCTGGAAGGCGAAGACATGCCCTGGGAAGACGCGGCCTTTATTGTGCTCTTGCGTTCGCCGCTGATTCGAGTCGGGATCGTGTTGCCCCGGGACGCGCGTTTCGGCGGCATTGAAAGCTATCGCGCGAACGAACTGATGCGCGCGGGCAACTCGCGCAATTCTCACGGCGTGTGGATCCGCCACAATATGAAATTCTATCTGTGTCCCCACGAACTACTGCCAGGATTCGCGGCACAGCCGGCCTGAGCGCCGCGTGCGGCGCGAACTGAATCTGGCCGCGTGCGGCGCGAACTGAATCTGGCCGCGAGCGGCGCGAACTGAATCTGGCCGCGAGCGGCGCGAACTGAATCTGGCCGCGAGCGGCGCGAACTGAATCTGGCCATGACGCCGCCTCGCCAAGGAGTCTGGAATTGATCGAACACCACTTTCCGCATCTGGCGCTGCGCCCCCATCCACGACTGGGCCCGGAGTACGGCGTCTGTCCGGAAAGCGGCGCGATCTATTATCTCGCGGCGGAATCCAAAACGTACGAAGGCGATTATTTTCTGGCGGAGTACGCCGCTCAGTACGGTCGCACGTACGTTGAAGACGAAGAGCATCTACGGAAACTCGCGCGCGGACGTCTGTCCATGCTGCCGCAGTCCGCTGCGAACGCCGGCGTCGGGAAGCAAGCGCCGCCCCGCCTGTTGGAAATCGGCTGCGCGGCGGGATTTTTTTTAGACGAAGCGCGTTCCATTGGCTACGAGTGCGGCGGCCTGGAAGTTTCGGAGTTCGCCGCGGGATACGGTCGCGAGCGCTTCGAATTGGATATTCAAACGGCTTCGTTTTTGGACTGCGAGCTGGAAGCGGAAGCCTACGACGTGATCGCCGCGTTTTACGTCATCGAACACTTCGCCCCGCAGCGCTCCGTCTTTCAAAAGATCGCCGACGCTTTGAAGCCAGGCGGCGCTTTTTTATTCGCCATCCCTTCGACCTTCGGACCGCTATTCGAATACAGTCCGGGGCAGTGGCAGTCCACGCATCCCACCGATCATCACGCGGACTATTCGCCGGCCAGCCTGCGCAGAATCTTTCCGGAGTACGGTTTGCGCTGCGAACGACTGCGGCCCGCCTCGTTTCATCCCGGCCGAGCCGGAGGGATCAAAGGCGCGCTGCCGGCGCCGCTCTATCGCGCCTGGGCCCGGTGGCAGGCCTACGGCGATACGCTTGAGGGCGTCGCCCGCAAGGCGAGCTAAAGGCGTCGCAGGCAAATCGGGCTGATGATATCGCAAGCACTGCGAGTGGGCGTCGCCGCGCGAACTGTGGCGACTTGCCTCTGTCATTATTAAGAAAATTCTTGATTGAGTATATTCTACTTGCGGGTTTTTCACCGCGAGAAACCGTGCCATCAGGATCTTCCTGTCCGTGAAATTGCATTCATACATACAAAAGCTGCGTTCTGCCGCCGCGATGATCGCAGTGGCGGCCATGCTGGTCGCGCCGCTGGCCGGCGATCTCCACTTTCTGGTGCACGACCACGGGCATGGGGCGACCGCCAATACGGCTGAATATTCCAACCCGGGCGATGACGCCGGTCTTGCTGCGGAATGCGCGGTTTGCAATCTGCCTTCGCACCGTCTGGCTTCCGGCGCTTCGGAACGTTCGGCTCCGATTGCGCCCGTAGCGCAAAGTCTGCACGCTATTACTCACAGCGCGGCATATGCTCGCGTTTTGATTTCCCGCACGTCACGCGGCCCTCCTCAGATCGTCTGAAACCGAAGTCTCCCTGTGTGGCCGTCTTCGCCTTCGCCGATTCGTTCTAAAAGTATCAGAATGTTTCACGGCAATTGGTTTGTGGTCACCGCGGCGTTTCGCGTCTGACCGATCTTCGCCTTGCTGCGAAGTTCAGACTTCGGTTTCTTCTCATCTCTCCATTGAATACGATTACTGAGGAAATCATGAATAAAACTGTACATATATTTCGAAATTTTAAGAAATCACTGCTGGCTGCCGTATTGATCGGCGCCTTTACGGTGAACTGTAGCGCCCTGACTGAGGACTCTGACGATGATAACCTGTCGACGCTGTTGGTTGCGGCGCTCGCGGCTCAGTGTAATCTGGGCGGATTCGCTTTCAATGCGGTCGGGCCGGGTTGCAGCATCGCCGGCGCAAGCGGCACCGGCACTCTCACCGCCGCGCAAACTCAAACCAGCTTCGTTTCCGCGCTGGTAAGCTTCCGTCTGCTCGACGCCAGCGGTTCGCTTTCTATGGTTGCGGGCCTCAATCCGTCGCTCGGTGTCGCCACTCAAAACGAAGGCGGCGAGCTGGCGATTAGCGCGACTCAGACGAAGAAACCTCAGGATCCGGGCGCGGGCGCCGCCGGCGCGGGTACCACCACGCAAACGTGGTGTATAGAGATTCACGTGGATGAATCACCCATTCACGTCCTGCTGGATCAGACCGGCGCCTGTTCTGCGAAAGCAGCGACTGCAGTGTCTTACGAAAACGACGCCAACGGACCCAGCCAGAATGGCGGGCTCTGGGGTTTCGTTTTGAACAACGCTGAAATTACAGGCTTTGTTCCGAACAGCAGCAAGCTCTATTCGGAATAATGATGGGGCTTTCGAAAAGCAATGCGTCGCCGGGCAATCGGCGGCGCGTCTTCTTGTTCGCGCTCGTTTTCGCCATGCTGACCGGCATCGGGCTGGGTGCACAGGATCCCGGAGCCCCTGAGTCGAATCAGGAGTCTGCACCCCCTGTGAACGAGCCGGCGGAGTCCGTCGAGCGCGAAGAAGAGGTCATACCGGCCGGCGAAAGCGATCCTGAGATTGATCGGCTCTTCGCCGAAGAGCTGGAGGGTCCGGAACCTGAACGCCGGGGCGATGAGTCCGATTCCTCACAAGAGGAAGGCCAGCTGCCAGCCGGTGTGATTCCCGGTAATGTGCTGAACTTCGTCGATCGAAATCAGCGCACGTACACCCTGGATATTCTCGCCGCCGTAGATATGGTCGGCGAGTGGGATAATGAAGAGCCCGACACGACCAGAAACGAGTTCGGACTCCGTGAAGTAGAACTCGGTTTCTTCGCCGACATCGATCAATTCGCGCAGGGCGTCGTGATGATCGCCGGACACAACGAAGGCGGTGAATTTTTCTTTGAAATACATGAAGCATATTTTAATTTTCCGCGCTTTCTGATACCGAACCTTTCGGCGCGGGCCGGGCAGATGTTCTTCGACGTCGGCCGCTTGAACTCGGTGCACCGTCACGACTGGAAATTCACTCAGGCGCCGGTCGTGCACGAAGAGCTGCTGGACGAAGAAGCCGCCGAAGACGAAGGTCTGGAGCTGAGCTATCTGATGCCCTGGCCTTTCTGGCAGGAATTAACGGTCGGCGTATTTAACGGGAAAACCTTCGGGCACACTCACGTAGAGGGTCCGAAAAAAAACAACCCGCTGTATACCGCCCATCTTTCGCAGTTTATTCCGATTTCCCAGAACTGGGGCACCGAGTTTGGTTTCAGCTATTTGCGCTGGCATCCTACGGAAGAGCCGAATCGCGTTACGCACCAGTACGGCTTCGACTATCTTCTGAAGTGGGCCGCAGGGCGCGGGAGTCAGTTTGAGCTATCGTCTGAAATATGGTACCGTGAAACGCGGGAAAAAAACAAGCGGCGCTTCGATCCGCCGGCGGCTCCGATCGAGACGCGGGTCGGCGGCTATATCTTCGGCGAGTATCGCTTTCATTCGCAGTGGGGCGTGGGCTATCGCTACGACTATTTTACGAATCCGAATTTCCGGGATGAAGACGGAAAGACTCAGAAGAAAAACGGCATCGAACAGAACTCGGTCATGGTGACCTACTATCCGTCCGAGTTTTCGTATTTCCGGGTCACCGGGGAGCGCGATACAATTCTTGAGACGGGTGAAAACTCTTATCAGTTTTATTTGCAGGCGGATTTTATTCTGGGGAAACATCCGCCCCATAGATATTAATCGAGGATTGATCGCGGGAGCCGCGCAGATAATCGGTAGCGCATGAAATCATACGCGTAAAACGTATTTGAGTAGAGAAACGTTCGAGTAGAGCAACGGGGCAAGATATGAAAAAACGCAAGGCAATCTATACCGCAATCGCGCTGGCGTTGGCCGCGACCCTGGCCGCCGCGCCGGGTTTCGCGCGCGAAGAGCCGCTGCGGGTCGTGACGACTACTACCGATCTGGCCTATATCGCGAAGCAAGTCGGCGGCGACCGGGTTACGACGAAGGCGCTGCTCGCGGGCGCGCAGGATCCGCACTACGCCTCGGCGCGGCCGGATTTCATTCTGCACGTGAATCGGGCGGACGTATTCGTCGAAGTCGGCATGGAGCTGGAAGTCGGTTGGAGCCCTTTGCTCAGACAGGCTTCACGTAACGCGAATATTCTGGGCGGCGGCCCCGGCTACGTGGACGCCAGCCTGGGAATTCGCGTGCTGGGTCGGCCGAAAGGACAGATCTCGCGCGCCATGGGCGACGTGCACGCTCAGGGCAATCCCCACTACTGGACGGACCCCGTGAACGCGGCGATCGTCGCTCGCAATATTCGCGACGCTCTGATTCGCGTAAATCCGGCCGGGCGTCGCATTTACGACGCGAACTACAAAGCGTTTCACGAACGCATGAAGCAGCTGACGATTCGCGAATCGCGAAAATTCGCGCCGTATCGCGGAATGCGCGTGGCGGTGTATCACAAGGAATTCGAATATCTGGCGAAGCGTTTCGGATTCGAAGTGATCGCCTCGCTGGAAGAAAAACCTGGAGTGCCGCCTTCGGCTTCGTACCTGAAAGAAATGGTCGATCTGCTCGAAATCGAGGAAGTCGATATTATTTTGACGGCGCCCTTTAACGATCAGTCCTACGCCGAGTCCGTCGCGGAAAAGATCGGAGGCGTCGTCGTGAAAATGCCGCTCTCGGTGGCGAGCGAAGCGGGCGTGGATACCTACGAAAAGACCGTCGAGACCATGCTGGAACGTCTGCGTCGGGCGCATGACGAACGTAAAGCGCGTGGCAACTGATTCGGCGCGAGCCGACGGCGCTTCCGGCTCGAATTCGACATGCGTTCTGGAAATGGACGGCGTTCGCATCGCCTACGACGCGAACGTGCTCCTGGAAGACGTAAGCTTTAACTTACAGCCGGGAAATGTTTGCGTCTTAACCGGCCCGAACGGCAGCGGGAAATCCAGCCTGCTGCGAGCCGGTCTCGGGCTGGCCCCGGATTCAATCGCCGGTGGAACCCTGCGGTCGAATTTTCGCAGTCCCGCGTACGTTCCACAGTTTCAGCGCGTGGATCGTCAGTTTCCCTGTTCTATCGCGAATATGCTGCGGATGAGCTTCCCCGGCCTGCACTATCTCTGGAGCCCGTCCGCCCGGACGGCTCGCGAAGATCGGATCCAGGAAATTCTGGAGCGCGTGGGCCTTATGCATCGCCGCGATCAGCTGCTGCGCGAATGTTCCGGAGGGGAACTGCAACGAGCCATGCTCGCTCGCGCTCTCGTCGGCGAACCCGACCTGCTGGTGCTCGACGAGGCGACGGCTTCCCTCGACGCCGAGGGCACAGCGGATTTCTTCGAGCTGATGCGCGATATTCGCGCGGACGGCAGGCTGTGTATCTGGGCGATCTCGCATCAGGCGGACGCGTGGCGGGGGCTCGCGACGCATCGCATGACGATTACATCCGAAGCGAGACTGCGCTTCGCCCCGATTGGGAAGGCTGAAGCGAAAGGCGAAGCAAGCGAGCGCGGCGATGCTTGAGTACCTGCTGTTTTATAAATTTCAGCTGCTGGTGGGCGGCGTGCTGGGAGCCGCCTGCGCGATTCTTGGAGTCTTCGTATTGCTGCAGCGGCAAACGCTCTTCGCCGCGACTCTGAGTCAGGCCGGCGTGCTGGCCTTCGCCTGCGTCGTTATCGCGACGGAGCTATTCGATTCACACGGCCATGGGCACAGCGAGGCGAAGGTTTCGATCTGGTTCGTGCTCGCGCTGAATATTCTATTGATGGCGCCGTTTTATTTTTTGCGTCGGCGGCGCATCGTGAATCTCGACGCGGCCTTAGTCGCGGGCATCGCTTTTTTTTCGGCGGCGGCCCAGGTGCTCACGGTCGTCTGCGGTTTGCATACGCATCTTTTGACCGCGTACTTCGGCAATATCCTCACGGTCAGCTCGCGCGATTTGATCAGCTCGTCGATTGTGCTGGTGCCGGGGATCGCGGCCTTCATTGTGATGTACCGTTCGCTCGCCGCGACGACCTTCGACCGGGACCAGGCGCGGCTGGCGGGCATCTCGACGGCGATGGTCGATCTGGCGTTTTTTATCTTACTCGGTGCGGTGGCGGCTCTAACCCTGCGTTTGATGGGATCGTTTTATACGCTCGGTCACCTGGTAGTTCCGGGTTTGTTCGCGCTGAGCCTGACCCGCAGCCTGGGCGCGTCAGTTCTGGTGGCGGGATGTTATTCCCTCGCGGCGACGATTGGAGGGTTCACTCTTTCGCTCGTGCCGATCACGATTGCGGATCAGACGATCAACCTGCCGACGTCGAGCGTGATCGTTCTGGTGCTGGTCGTCGGCTGTTCAGTGCTGTTCTTTCGCCGGCGCGGACGCTGAGGCGCTTTGATAAAGGCGGACAGGCAGGCGAAGCGGCTGCGGAGTCGGCTTCGATTGCGGCGGCAAGAACGCAGATGATGCTCAGTCCAGCTCGGGCGCGGCGTCGTCCATGGCATTCCGATCGTCTCTTTCGAAAGATTCGAGATAGAGCGACGCGGCGCGGTCGGCCGGGTTTTCCGCGATAACCCGCTGCATTTTCTCGCGGGCCGGACCTGGATCGCCGGCGAGCACCGCGGCCACTCCGGCTTCGAATGTTTCGCGCAATCGGAGCTTCGCGTCGGCCTCGGAATCAACGCCGATCGCCAGCACTTCATGAATGCGAATTTCGCTGCTTTTGCCTTTGACCCGAACGCGCCCGAGAAATCGCGTCTCAAATTCCGAGGAGTGCGAACCAAGGCCTGCGCGCACGTCTTCGCTGATTAAAACCGGCGCGTTTAATCTTTTGGTCAGGCCTTCCAGACGCGCCGCGATATTGACCGCGTCGGAGATGACCGTGCCTTCCATTCGAGTTTCGTGGCCGATGGTGCCGAGCATCGTCGGTCCGGTGTGCACGCCGATGCCGGTTCCGATCGGCGGCAGATCTTTTTGTGCGCGTAGTTTGTTGAAGTCTTTTAAACGGGCGCGCATGAGCAGGGCGGCGCGCACCGCGTCGACCGGCGCTTCGGGAAAGAGCGCCATAATGGAATCGCCGATATATTTATCGATGAAGCCGTCGCTGTCGCGTACGACCGGGCCGAGCTCTTTTAAGTATTCGTTAATAAAACCGAAATTTTCCCGGGCGGTCATATTTTCCGATATGCTGGTGAATTCACGAATATCCGAAAATAGGATCGTCATTTCGCGTTCGACTGAATCGCCCAGGCGAATGTCCGTGATCGATTCGCGACCGAGCAGCTGCAAAAAAGGCCCCGGCACAAAACGCGCGAAGGCTTCGTTGTACCTGCGTTCCTGTTCGAGGGCCGCGGCCTGGCTTGCGAGATGTTCGGCGCGAATTTGATTGAAGCGATCGCCAAGAGCCAGCGAAAGCAACACGACCTGCACGGCCGATCCGATCAGATTCGCGTAGTTCGTAATAAAGTGAAAGGGCAGCACCGCGAAATTGCGCAGGATGATCACCAGCACGCCCAAAAGCAGAACGATAAAAGCCAGAAAGAAGTAGCGCGCCGCGCGATAGCCTCTGATCAGGGAAATCAACGATGTGATCATCATCACCAGCGCCGTGCTGAAGCCGATGGCGAGTCCCAGGCGAATAGCCAGTCCGTAGTCGCCGAAGAGAGTGTAGACGAACTGCGCGGCGGCCAGGGCTGAAAAGCCCAGGATGATTTTGTGAGCGATCGGCGAACGCGATTTCGTATCGAGAAATTTGCGGCAGAACTGCAGGCCGAAGAAGCTGGCGAAACCTATAAACAGGGGGATGCTGTAGTTGGCGAGCCATAGATTCCAGTCGAAGACGTACTCGTGCGCGAAACCCCATACGCCGGCCTGGATCAGGCCGTAGCCGAGAATAAAACAAACATAGTAGAAATAGCTGCGGTCGCGCAGCCATACGAATAAAAAGAAATTGTAAAAGACCATCACGAAGAGCACGCCGAAGTACATGCCGAAAATGATTTGTTCTTCGTGATCTTTCGCCGCGAAGGCCTCCGCGGTCCAGAGAGTCAGCGGAAGCAGCAGGGCGCCCTTGCTCTCGAAGCGCATATACAGGGTGCGCGTTTCGTGCGGCTCTAAGCTGATACGAAAAATAAAATTACGATGTTTGACGTCGCGCTTCGCCAGGGGCTCCCAGCGGCCGTATTCGTTCATTTCGAATTCGTCTGCGCCGGCCGCATTCATCCGCGGAGTATAGACGCGAATGCTGTCGATCAGCGATACCAGCTCCAGATAGGCGACGAGAGTTCGGTCGCTCGTATTTTGCAACGGCAGTCGCAGCCAGTAGGCGGAAGTCGTGTAGCCGAAATTGATTCGCGTGCCGGCCGCCAGGGACTCGAAGCGATTCGCTGCGTCACCCCGGGCGACGTCCGCAATCGTTAGTTCGCCGGCAGCGTCTTCATAATAGGCGATCCAGCCCGCAGGATCGTTTTGGCCCGACTCTCCCGGGAGGGGCAGGGCCGCCGGCGCGTTTTCCGGAGTCTCCGCGCCGGCAGGAGACCATGCCAGCATCGCGGCGGCGCTCAGACCCGCGTACATAAGCAGTGCCGCGAAGACCGACCCGCGCTGTAGTGCGCGCCGTTTCACGCCGGCAGGTGATGCAGTAAAAATTGAACGATACACTTCGCCGCGATACCGGTCGCCTTTTCGTCGTCGCTCATGTCGCCGCCGGCGATGTCGAGGTGCACGAGCGGCATGGAGGCGGCGGCGCCGTGCATGACGAAGGCCGCGGCGGTCTGGGCTCCGCGCGATTTGCCGCGATTCGTATTGCGAATGTCCGCCGAGTCGAGCTTGCTTTTGATATTATCGAAGTCCTCTTCCATTACGTCGAGCACCTGCACGCGATCCCCGGTGGCGTGAGCGGCGGCTTCCATTGCGGATCGCCAGCCGGTATGTTCCGGGCGAGACATCAGCGCCATGCCCATGCCGACGGCGCGAGACGCCGCGCCGGTCAGAGTCGCGACGGTTACGATCGCTTCGGGCTCTTCGCGTTCGGCCAGGGCGACCGCGTCGATCAAAGTCAGTCGGCCTTCCGCGTCGGTGTGACGGATCTCGACCTTCTTGCCGCAGGTCGTGTCGACGATCGAGTCGGGCAGCATGGCGCGGCTGTCGATCATATTGGGCGTTGCGGCAAAAAATGCCTGCACTTCCAGGCCCTGCGGTTTGAGTTCACCGATAGCCTGCATGGCGCCGAAGACCGCGGCGCTGCCGGCCATGTCGGCTTTCATTGTATTCATAAAATCGCCGGGCTTCACCTGATAGCCGCCGGTGTCGAAGATGACTGCTTTGCCGACGACTGCGATCTTGCGTTTGACTTCGCCCTCCGGACGATAGCTGACGCGAATCCATTTGGGCGGATCGCTTTCGACCGAACCGCGGGCGACGGAAAAGAAGCAGGGCATATGTTCTTCGATCCAGGCGACGTCGTCGACGATTTCAATCGAGAGCCCCTGGTTTTCGCCGAGCTGCTGCGCCTGTTCCACCAGAGTCGCGGTGCGTTTGATATTGCTGGGAGTGTTTACCAGATCCATCGTGAGCGCGCGTCCGGCGCACATGGCCTGAACTTCACTCAAAATACGATTCATATCTTCGGGCGTGCTTTGATCGGTCGCGCCTGCGTGCAGAGTCAGGCGATGCAGAACCGGGCCGGCGCTTCGGCTTTCCTTCGAACGATAGCAGTGTTGATAAAAAGCGCCGCTTACTGCCAGGGCCGTGGAGGCCAGGCCGCAGTCGAGCGTGGGCAAGACGGCGGCGACCAGATCCAGCTCTTTCAAATTTATGCGTGCCAGGGATTTCGTCAGAGTGCTTTCAAGACGGTGAACGGCCACTCCGGTTGAGCCGACGCCTGCCAGTAGCACTCGCCCGGCGGGGCTGTCGGGTAAATAGAGCGTCTGTCCGTGTTTACCGGTGAAGGCTTCGTCTTTCAGCAGCTCGTCTAAATTGCGTCCGCCGCCGGCTGTGAGCTTTTCCGCGAGCGCCTGCAGCGCCGGGGTCTGGAACACGCTCGACTCTTTCGCGTCGGAATCGGTAGTGCAGGGGATGACCGTCAGCACCACTGCAGTGTCGGAGAAGATGGGCGTTTCGGAAAAAGATAGTTCGATGGAATTTACAGGCATAGTTGAACTCGTTGCTAGGTGAGGCGGGCAGCGTTTCGGCTCGCCAGGATGCTGTCAATCGACTGGATTTGCCGCCGGGGAAAATTCGCCTCGTTCCGGCTGTCGCCCCCGCTTCAGCGCGGAAAGCCGCAGGTCCACGGCCTTTTTTGGTTGAACTATCGAATTAAATCGAACCATATAGCTATTTTTCCGCTCAGACATATAGCGGCAGTCCGTGCGTTTATTCAGGTGCACGGCGGATGTTAACTTATCAGAGCGGCAACCGCAGGGAATTCATGATTCAAGCGATACAGTCTTCTTTTCAGCAACAGCAGGCGGCGCCCCGGCGCCTTCGCCCCCGTCGAAGGATGAGCGGCGCTGCGATCTATTTGTTCATCGTTAGCGCGCTCGCTTCCGCACTGTGGGCGCTGCCCCCCATGCCTTCTATGGCGGATCGCTATGGAGCCGCCGATGTCGTGGTGCTCGCGGAGCTGCATGATACGCAGCGCAGAAAATTCAACGATATCAGTGAAAACGTAAGTCTGCGCGTGCGCGTCGAAAAGATTTTGAAGAACGCCAGCGCGCAAGCCGGTGATGAAAGCAACGCGATACCGGACGAATTCCATCTGGCGTTTCTGGTCTTTCCCGAAACCTTTGAACAGCATCTGCGCCGACCGGTCGGAGACGGACGCTATTTTCTATTCTTAAAACGCAAGGTCGTCGTCGATGCGAAGGGCGATTCCGGCGCGGTGCTCGTGCTTACCGAGCCGCGCCCCTTTGCGTTTTTACCCTACGACCAAAGCAATCTACAGGCTCTCGAAAGCCTCGCCTCGCAATCAGGAGATCTCCAGTGAAACAGGACCGCATATCCAATCAAAGCAAGCAGAGCAAACGCCAGTCGAATGCCGGGGGGCTCCTCGGTCTTTCGCGCCGCGATCTGATCAAGTTCGTCGGCAGTACTTCCGTTCTGGCCGGCCTGGTCTTCGCCGTTCCGGTGCTGACCCAGGATACTTTCGATCCGTCGAGTGTGCAGCCGCGCGGCTGTCAGAATGGATCGTATGACTGCGGCATGAAGCCGCCGTCGCGGGAACGCTTCGCTTCGATTCCTCTGGCGCCTTCGGGTCAGATTCGCCATCGCGGTTTGCCTTCGCGCGTGGATCTCAGTTCGAAGATGCCGCCGATCGGAAACCAGGGCACTCAGGGCAGCTGCGTCGCCTGGGCCACCGGCTATGCTTTGAAATCCTATCATGAAAAAGTCGAGCGCCGCTGGAACTACGACTCGCCGGTCGCGGGCGGTTCCGGCAATCGCGTCTTTTCTCCCGCGTTTATTTATAATCAGATCAACGGCGGTCGCGACGACGGCTCGGTGATCTCCGACGCGCTGGCGCTGATTGTTCGCCAGGGCGCGGCGCCCTGGAGCGCGATGCCCTATAATGTGAACGACTATCGTCGGAAGCCCACGGCGGCGGCCAAACGCGCCGCCGCGAACTACAAGGCCCAGAGCTATCGTCGTTTGAATTCGAGCGACCTGGATTCGATCAAAGCCGAGCTTTCGAAGGGCAACCCCGTTGTCTTCGGCATCGGCGTGGACGACGCCTTTTATAATCTACGCGATAAAGTATACGATAAGAACCAGGGCCAATTCTACGGCGGCCATGCGATGACGCTTGTCGGTTACGATGACAGCAAAAAGTCCCCCCGCGGCCATCGCGGCGCCTTCAAGCTGATCAACAGCTGGGGCACCGGCTGGGGCGATCGTGGCTACGGCTGGATTTCTTATAAGCAGTGGGTCGCGGGCGACGCCTGGGCCCTCGTTCTGTATGATCGCGTCGATTCGAATAATAACGAGCAGCCCGAGGAACCGGAAGAGCTGGAAGAGCCGGACGAAGCCGATCTCTCGCCGCCGACCACGGTTACCGCGACCAAGGGTACGCACACGAATAAAGTCGTCGTAAACTGGGCCGCCGTTACGGGCGCCGCGGTATACGTCGTCGCTCGCGCGGAACCCTCCGATCCGAAGAGCTTTCGTTCGATCGGCTACGCCCAGGCCACGAACTACGCCGACACGGCGGTGCAGCCCGACGTGGCCTATCGTTATATCGTCGTCGCAGTCGCTGACAAAGAAAACTATTCCGATCCGCAGCAGTCGCCGATCGGCGAAGGCTACGCCGCCAGCCGCAAACAAACCACGCCGCCGGAAAAGGTGACGGGTATTTCCGCGAAGGTCAAAGCGGTCGCCGGTCGCGGGTCGGTTTCCATTTCCTGGAGCTCAGTGCCGGGCGCGACTTCTTATGAAGTGGCCCGCTATAACGCCCGGGTAAAGAAGTGGGTGCTGGTCAAGCGCGGAGCGCGCGGCGAAAGTCATACTGATCGCCGGCCCGTTGCGAATCAGACGAATTACTATAGCGTGCGCGCTGTGAACCGGTCCGGTAAAGGTCAATGGGGCGACCCCGCGTCGATAGACATCGGCGGCAAGGCGACCATTCCCGCGGTACCCTCGGGCGTTACGGCTTCGGAAGGCACTTTCAAGACGAAAGTCGAAGTAAAGTGGCCGTCTGTTCCGGGCGCGACGATTTACTATCTCTTTCGTTACGACTATGATTCTGAAGAGTGGGAAGGTCCGCAACAAACCACGCGCACGACTTACGTCGACGACGATGAAAGCGTGAGCGAAGGCGATCACTTCGCCTACGTCGTCGTGGCGAGCAATTCCGCCGGCAACAGCGATTACAGCCAGCCGGCCATCGGTCGCGCGAATCCCAACGCGACGCGTGCGGGCATGGTGTTGCCCCCGCCGTCCGGCGTGAAGGCGAAGGTCGACGAGCGCGCCGGCACGATTTCAATTTCCTGGGATCGCGTGAAGGGCGCGGCGGAGTACTACGTGTTTCGCAAAAAGGAAAAGCAGGACGAATATCAGTTCGTCAAAGAAGTGAACGCTCGGACTTTGCGCTACAGCGAAAAAGTTCCGGGGCAGCCGGGCGAACTCTATTTCTACGTGATTCGTTCGAAGTCCGCTCTGGGCGGCGAATCGGATAACAGCGCACCGGTCGCCGGTTTTATAAACAAGAGCCGCGATATTGTTCGCCATCGCTTCCTGCCGGGGCAGGGCATCGACCGCTTCACCGGGACCTGGAAAGCGCGTCACTGGAATGGCAAGGGCGCTCCGAAAGAGTATACGCTGGTGATCACCGCGAATGGCGGCGATTTCACCGGCCAGCTGCAGCTCGGCAATGCGCGGGCGAAGAGTTTCAGCGGCAGCTACGCAGCGAACAGCGATGTGATGCAGGCGAAGGGCATTCGTCTGGAAACCACCGACGTCGACGGCACGCTCACGGCTCAAATTCGTAAAGGCCCCCTCAGCCGCGCCGATATGGATTTGACTTTCGTTCGCGAATAAGACCATATCGCGCGGGCTCATGACTATCCGGCGGCGATCCAAACAAACGATCGCCGTCGCGTAGCGTGCGACGCTTCGCGATAGACCCGTCAGGCATCAGCTCTGCCTTCGTCAGAAAAAGGGATTCATCTGCTTCTCTTCGTAGATGCGGGTGAAGCGCCCGTGGCCGGGAATTACGTTCGTGCCTTCGTCGAGGGTGAACAGGCGGTCGCGAATGCTCTTCGTGATCGCGTCAGGGTCGCCGCCCGGTAAATCCGTGCGGCCGATGCCCATTTGAAAGAGGGTGTCCCCCGAAAATACCAGTTCCGCTTCGGGAATGCTGAAGCAGCAGGATCCCGGCGTATGTCCGGGAGTGTGGAGCACCTCTAGTTGCATATCGCCAAACGTTAATGGCTCTTCATCCTGTAAGTGATGGTCGATGGCGGTGCGCGCTTCTTCCGGCGGCAGTCCGAAAAGGCGACACTGGGCTCCCAGGTTTTCGTATAAAAACATATCGGCCTTATGCAGTCCGACTTTCACGGGGTCTCCGTTTGTCGCTTGCGGCGCGTCCGT
The DNA here is from genome assembly GCA_024742665.1 of bacterium. GTDB lineage: Bacteria > Spirochaetota > Leptospiria > Leptospirales > Leptonemataceae > JANSYA01. The sequence goes on along the minus strand of JANSYA010000002.1, from coordinate 518,211 downwards.
TTCTGCCTGCTCGGGGCCGCCCGCGTGAGAATGGCGTGCGTGCTCGGCGACTTCGTGCGTTCCCAGGCAGTGGTCGAAGTGTGCGTGGGTATGCACGATCCAGCGAACCTGCGCGTCGCGTTCTTTCAGCAGCTCGATAATCTTCGGCGCTTCGCCTCCCGGATCGACGACGATCGCTTCGCGGCTTGCTTTATGAATGAGAATCGAACAGTTGCAGCCGAGGGGCTGCACGGGAAAAGTCAGCAGATCGATTTTACCCGCAATATCGTCGTTTGATGAAGACGCTTTTGTTTTGCTCATTCTGGTTCCTTTGTGGGTTGTCGCTATAGTTTCGGTTTCTTGTCTACGTCGGGATTGGGCGCTGACTTAAAGAACAGCAGAAAGCAGGACGGCGGGATGCTCGCAATCGGACAGGCCGCCGCGAGGATCTCGCCTTCGCACAGGCGCACGTCCGGTTCCTGAACGTCGTTGGGTACGAGCAATAGCAAACCCGCCGGTTGATTGCATTGTTCAATTTTCGCGAAGTAGGCGGCGTTGACGCGAACCTGAGCGTCCCAGGCGCGGATGACATTGTCTGATTGACTGCATTGCAGATACAGCGCGCAGAATACGATGGCCTGCGCCCAAATCGAAAATCGACGGGCGAACAAACCTTTGTTGCGATAATACCCGCCCATTTGATACATGCAGTGTGCCCCGTGTTCGGCTTCAAGTAATTTTGGCGCGCCTCGGCCGCTTATCAAGCCGCGCGATGCGGTTTCCAGGACGTGTAAATCACATTGGAGCTGCGCTCGTCTGCATCCTGTTTGCAGCCGCGTCGGTCCTCGTCCCCTGCAATGCGCTGCTCGCTGAGACTCCCGCGGTCGTTGTGCTACAGGAGCCGGCCACCGACCAGCCGATTCCCGACGCTCGCGTGGTGATTCTCGAAACGGGTGTCGCGGGTTTTACCGACGGCAACGGCCGTTTCGCTTTTACCGTGCCGGCTCCGGGCTATTATACTTTTCGCGTGATTTTAGCGGGAGCCGAAGTCCGCCAGATCCGGCGGCAGGTGCGTTTCAGCGGTGAAACTCTGGCGCTGCTTTCCAGCGCTCCGATTGATGAAGGCGGCGGCCCAACTGAGGATGCGTCGGATTCCGGCGAGGGTATCGCGGTCGTTGGCTTAAAAGATCAGACGAAGCTCTCGCGCTTTCGTTTTTCTCGCGATGAAATCAAACGCCTGCCGGGCGTGTACGGCGATTCCCTGAAAGCGATCGAAACTCTGCCGGGCGTTTCGGCGGCGCCGCCGATCGGCGTATTGCCGACTACGAATATCCTGTCCAATTCGACTGTCAGCGGACTGGGCGTCGGCCCGCCCTACGCGAACAGCCAGAGCGGCGTGCTGGTCATTCGCGGCGCCGGACCGCGGGCGAGTCAGTTCTTTCTCGATGGACTGAAAGTGCAGTATCCCTTTCACCTCGGCGATCAGTCGAGCGTGATCAACAACGATTATATTCGAACCGTCGACGTATATACAGGCACCTATCCCGTGCGATTCGGCAATGCGACCGGCGGCGTAATTTCGATCGAAGGGCCGACGAAGATCGAACAGGGCACGGCCCACATCAACGTTTCGATGTTTAAGTCCGACGTCTTTTATGAAACGCCGCTCTTCGGCGGCATCGGCTATTTTATCGGCACGGCGCGCCAGTCCTATCCGAACTATCCCCTGCTGCTGACCTATCCCGAGGCGATTCCCGCGAACGCCCAGTACGCGAATTATACCGACGGCCAGTTCAAACTCGGCTTTGAATTCAACAATCGTCACGAGCTGGCCTTTCTATTTTTCGGCGCCCGGGACATTCTCGACTACGCCCGCTCCGTCGACGAGCTGGCGAACGGCGAAGACGATGGATTGCTCGGCGGGCTGGGCGGCATCGGCGGCGCGGCCGGCGGAGGCGTGACCGGTTCCGGCAACAGTTCGGGGCTGGACTCCAATACCGATGGGCGACCGCCGGTCGGCCTCGATCGCGGCTTTCATACCCAGGGGATGAACTACGCCTACAGCTATGGCGGCGTGTTTCGCAATCGACTGATCGCCCAGGTCAGTCGATTCAAAGAAGACTTCGACCTGGACTTTCGTTCGCCCCTGACCGGAGAGACCATCTTCGGCTACGAGGTGCTCGACTTTCGCCGTGAATTCCAGGTGCGCGACGAAATGCAATTCGAGGTGCTGAAGAAACACATCGTTTTGAACGCGGGCCTTGAACATAACGATATTCGCTGGGAGCTTTCGCTCAGGAATTTTTCGCCACAGCAAAGCGTGAATCCGAATACGCCGGACTTCGTCGAAGTCGTAAACGATCTGGTCGAAAGCAACCGGACCTTTCGTTCGCTCTTCGACGGCGACAGCACAGCCTTTCAACTCAACGCGTATTATGCCGAGCTGGAGCTTGCCTGGTGGCGATTTCGCCTGACCCCGGGCGTGCGCAGCGAGTGGTACTCACTTTCGAACAGCACCGGCGTCGGTCCGCGCATGGGCCTGGAATTTCAGATTCCCGAGAGCGATACGACGCTGCTTGCCGGAGCCGGCCGCCATTTTAACGTGCCGCCCGGGCTGAACTATATTTCGATCGAAGCGGGCAATCCCTGGCTGGATATGGAAGAAGCGGATCGCATGGCGGCGGGCGTCGAACAAAAGATCGGCAAGCACTGGCTGATTAAAGTCGAGGCCTTTCGCAATATCTTTCGCAATCTGGTCGTGGAAGATCGTTTCGTCGTGGCGCCCTTTTCGCCGCGCACGAATCGTCGCGAGCAGGTGCAAAAGCCGGTCGAAGTCCTGACGGATCCGCTGGAAAATCGATTTCTGAATTTCTCAAACGACGGCACGGGCTGGAGCGAAGGCTTCGAAGTCTACATCAAGAAGACCCGGCCGCCGCGTACGAGCGGCTGGTTCGGCTGGATCAGCTACACGAATTCTTTGACCAAGCGCAATAATCATCAAACGCGTCTGACCACCGAAGAGAACCAGGAGCTGCAGTCGCGAAATCTAAACCGCAGCGTCGTCGCTTATATTGAACAGGGTCGCAACGTTTTGAATTATTACGACAGCGGCGAATTGGAAATCTTTTACGATAACGACCGCGAAGAACTATACGACCTGGATCGCACGCATCAGATCAGTCTGGTCGTAAATTATAAATTCAACGCCGAGTGGCAGATCGGCGGTCGCTGGCGCTATTCGACCAATACGCCGTTTACGCCGATCGTTGGCAACGGCGACACCTTCAATCTGCCGATCATCGGCCGCCCGACCTTTCTGGCGCGTTATTCGGATCGCTTTAACTCCGACCGATTGCATCCCGTGCACCAGCTTGACATTCGCCTCGATCGTTTCTTAAATTACGGCTGGGGCTATGCGAATTACTACGTGGAGCTGATCAACTTTTACGCACGGCGCAATCCGGAATCTCAGAGCTTTGATTTCCTGTCGCCGTATAATCGAGGCAGCAATCCGGCGACGACCTACGAGTCGACCTTTATCGAAACGCCGACGGGCGGCGGTCGCAAGCTGCTCTTGCCTTTGATCAACGTCGGTCTGGAGTTGAAATTCTAAGATGAACCCACGCCGAAAAAATTCATATGTTCTGCCTCGCAGAATGCGCGTTGCGCCCTTCGCGCTGCTCCTGTTGGGATTCCTGGCGCCGGCCTGCGCCGCGATCTATGATCCGCCGGACCAGGGCGACGATCCGCAGGATACGCAAAATCTGCTGGGCCTGGCGACCTTCGTTTACCAGGACAGCGGCAACTGCCTGCAGTCGGTGCGTCAGAGCGATAATATCGGCGGCCTGGCGTGTTCGCGCACGCCCAGACAGAGCTGCGCTCTCGATCGACGCATTGACTTACTCGGCACGACTGTCGTGACCCAGACCACGCAGGATCGCTACCGTACCGCCTGGGCCCGGCTCGTTGATACGTATCCAGACTGCACTACAGCAAGCGCGGCGGCGGTGAGCCTGGCGGCCTTTCGCGCATCCACGCCCACCGAAATCAAAAATAAGAACGAGAGCCACTTCCAGATAATCGCCGACTGCGATACATTGAACAGTCAAAACGGTGCGGCCTTGATCAGTCGCTTCGAACACGATTTCGTATTTTCGCCGCGCGGCGTGCTGGCGGCTCAGGCTCTAACTCTGAGCAGGAATTTTATCGGCGGCGGCGGAACGGGCCAGGACGTCTCGGGCGATTGTTTTCGCCAGCTCGTGCGTTTCGATTGGGAAACGACGCTCTTGAACGATATCGCCGACGGAAACCGCGCGACCCAGCGCAGCTGCGTGTACGGCGGATTAAACGGCGGGGTTTTACCGTGCAGCACTGAAGAAACGGCGATCGCGCATCCCTTCGATTTCGATCAGCCGCTTTAATCGGCGATCAGTAGTACTTAGTGACGCTTAGTAGCAGCCGGCATGCGCGGTGCACGAGTTCGCCGCGACGGTCGCCGCGTCAATCCCGCAACCGCACGGCTGGTTCGTGAAAACGAAGCCGGGTCCCGGACCGACATTGATTTGAGCGCTGGAGGACAATACCAGCTCGGGGTAGCCGTCGTAGTTGCAGTCGTAGCGGCATTCCAGGGTATAGGGCTGGGCCATTAAATTCGTGAGTTCGTTGTCGGCGCCGTTGCGAACCGGCGTCGCCGCCAGGGGCAGATTGTCGCCTTTCGCGTCTTCGTTGGTAATATAGACCGCGTAGTAGTGGCGATTGGAAGCCACTCCGCCGTCGATGACCATCGTGTTGACCACGTCGGGATAGAACATTCGCGCGCGGGTCAACACGTTGCCGCCCATATTCAAACCCAGGTCGGCCGTGCTGTCGTCGTGATTTCGGCGCCAATCGCTCATGGTCACGACGACCTGGTTGTCGCCGTTCGCGTTCTGAAAACTATGAGTCATTAAGTTTTCTTTGATATTCGAACGAATTTCCAAAACGACCGCGTTATAATAGAAGTCTTTGATCAGCGTGGTTTCCTGGCCGAAGACCACAGTATGGTGTAGCGGGAACCAGTCCGGAGCCAACAGCTGTTGATTGACCGCGTCCGTGTTCGGATCGTAGTTCAGCAGCGGGAGCACGCTGGAACCGATGATGTCTTTGTTATCGAAAGTATCCTCGGCGAGCGCTCCCGCGGCGATGCCCCAACCGGTGGCGAAGGCTCGCATGAAAATCCCGGCGTGATAATAAACTTCCGCGCCGATGTCGCGGCTGGGATAAAGGGCTCCCCGGCCGTTCATGAATTCCACGAAGTTGATCAGTCCGCCGGTGCGAAAGCAACCGTCTTCGCTGAAGTCGATGGAATAAAGCTGATTACAATAGACCTGGCGTTCGTCGCTCACCACGTCCCAGAACTCTTCTGAGGCTTCGGAAGTGTCGACCAGGTTCAGTTCGGCGTCCCCGAAGTTTTTCGAAGACAGGCGGATTTCGCCGATGTCGATGAAGATCGGCAGATCCGAATAGTTCGGAATGCAGTCCGGTTGCACGTACGGAATACAGCCGTCGTCGACGGGATTGCGCACGAAGGCGACAGTGTCGTCGGGGTCGCTGAAGATGCGGTTGTTGTTGATTTCAGAAAATTCGAGCGGCCGGTCGGTGGCGTAGGTTCCTTTCAGGATTACGACCATCCGGTTGTTAAAGAGCGTGCTCAGAATCGGCAGTCCGTCGTCGCCGTTGAAACAGCCGCCCGTCGCGAGCAAGATCGCGGGCAAAATAATGAGGCGTGCTTTTTGGATCAGGGAATGGTTCATGAAGATTTCCTGTTAGAAAGCGTACGAAACGAAGAGGCCGAAGTGAAAGAAGTGTCCGTTGTCTACTTCGTAGATTTCGGCCTCTAAGAAGCGCGGGTCGGTCGTGCCGAGCAGGAAGAGTTCGTCCTGGGGCGGGTCGAGATGCTTTTCGTACACGAGGTTATAGTCGAGGCGCAGTCCGACGCGCAGGCGCCGACTGGCGGCCAGCGAAAATTCCAGTCCCGCGTACAGCAGGGGATCCCAGCCGCTGCGGTTCGCCGGTCGAACTTCCAGCCACGCGCCGCCGCCGCCGAGTTTGATAAAACTCTGCACTTTAAAATCAATCGGCAGTTCGTATGCGAGCGCCGCGTATACCGGGGCGACCGTCAACTGCTGCGTCGTGCGTGAAAAGTACTGACTCCAGGAGAAACCGAATTCGGTGTAGAGCACCCACGGCCAGTTGATGCGATAAAATCCGCCGGCGCCCACGTTGGCGTCCAGGATCTCGTCGACGCGCGTGCCCGGCATCGGATTGGAGGCTCCGACCCAGAGGCCGAATTCATGGCGCAGACGAGAGGGGCGGTCCTGGGCGGAAAGATCGCTCGCAGCCAGTGTGCTGAGGACCATGCCGACCGTTAGTATAGTAAAAAGGTATTTCACAGAGATGCTTGCGGCCGGGACCGCGAGATTGGCCGATTTGGCCCGGTATTTTGTCAGGGAAAGGGAGGGGCCGTCGCATTCAAGAATTTAAACAGGCGGCCGGGGCGGGGCTGTGAGTGCGTCGCCCCTGGCCTCGCGCAGAGCCTGGCGAAAATCCGGAAAATCGTCAAGATAGCTCAGGCCTTCGACGCCGGGAATGCTTCTATAGTACGCCTCGCGAAAATACAAACCCTGGGCCGGGGCTGTGCGACCGGCGAGCTTGCGATCGCGGCTGGCCAGAATGCCTGGCAGGTCGAGACTCAGCTTCTTCTGGGTCAGGTCCAGGGCCGTGCCGACCAGAATGCGAATCATATTGTGCAGGAAGGCGTTGCCCAGCACCCGGAATGCCACCAGCTCCCGATCCGATCCGGAGAGCGGATCGGGAACGTACCGAAAGTCGATGCGCTTCAGAAATCGCACCGTGCCTTCGTCCTTGTGTTCGGCTCGCGTAAAGGCGGCGTAGTCGTGATAGCCCACAATTTCGGCGAAGCGTTCGTTGAGCATTTCCAGGTCCAGCCGGTCTCGCAGCCAGAGGGAGTGTTCCCGCCAGTGGACCGGGCGATGGGGGCCGTTCCAGATCAGATATTCGTACTCCCGGGCGACGCATGAAAACCGGGGATGAAAATCGACCGGCACTGGAATGCAGCGCTGAATGGAAACCGCGTCGGGCAGCATGCCATTCACGCCGTACACGAAGCGGCGAATTTCCGATACAGGTTTGCTGAGAGCAATGCCGGCGATTTGGCCCGTGGCATGCACGCCCGCGTCGGTGCGACCGCAGCAGGAAACATTTACGTCTTCCCGGGCGAAAACGCGAATCGCCTCTTCGAGCGCTCCCTGCACGGTCGGCACGCCCGGAGCCTGGCGCTGGAATCCGGAAAATTTGCTGCCGTCGTATTCGACGCGCAGCGCGTAGCGGTGAAGGTGAGTGCGATCCGAATTCGCGTCGGTCTGGGAATCGCTTTTGTTCGGGCTCACGCCGACTGCGATTCCACGCCCATCAGCTCGTCGAGCTGTTCAGAGATCGCTTCGTACAGATCTTTTGCCAGGTCGATGATGATACTGGGTTTGGAAGAGCTCGCGCGGCCCATGCCGTACAGTTTGCCCAGGTGACGCTTACAGAGGTCGAGAATTTCGATCTTCTTTTCTTTGGTCGGAGCCAGACGCTCAAGGTACTTGCGGGTCAGGTAGCCGTTCAAATAGATTACGCCGTCGAAGCCCCAGTTTTTGTCGGTGTCCGGGCCGAGCAGCGGAATAAATTGATCGTGGGGTTCGCGGCCGTTGCTCATAATTTCGAGGGTCGGCGCATAGTACGTCCCGGCCTTCATGTACAGAAATTCTACGATATTGTCGTAGCCCATGCCGGGGAATTCTTCGTCGAGCTCTGAAAACAGCCAGGCTCCGCGCATCGAACAGATCGCCTTCTTGGGAGTCGGCGCGCAGCTCATGTCGCGCTTCTGATAGCAGTCGATGGCCAGCACGTAGGAAATCGCCCCGGAAACCAGGTTGCGATCCTGGTTGAAATCGACCGGGCCGACAATGCGATGCGCGCCCGCTTTGCGCTCCTGAGTGGCGTTCTTGAGCGCTTCGACTTCGGTCGGATCGAGCTTTTCAAAATCGTTGCTGAACGAGGTGTACAGGCACTGGGGGCAAATGACCATTTCGTAGGCCAGAGGATAGACCCGGCCGAATTTCTTGCTCACCTCGTACAGGCGACGTAATTCTTCGGTCAAAGCGCCCGCAATCAGGCGCCCGCCGCCGGAATGCAGATTTTCCTTGGCGAATTCGAATCGGCACACCGGGCAGGTGGTTTTGTTTTTGGATCGGTAGGATATGGCTTTCGCGGCTTTGGCCATGGGATGCTCCTCCTGAGGGCTTTCGCGGCTTTCCGGGCCGTGCCGCGGCCCCCGGTTCCGGTCCCAAATCGGGGCCGGAGCGGGATTTTCACGGCCAGTGTTGGCAAAAATTCCGTTGCGGGCAATCAGGTTTCTATCTTTTATTTCCGATAGGATATGTAGCCTGATGGACGTGGACCGTATGTCCGCGCGATTCTGGTATTCGCAATATTTTCGCACGAGACCAAACTGCCATGAAAATTCTCCGAATTCGACCTCTGACCCTGCTCCTGACTGCCGCGCTGTCCGTAATGTTTCTGCCGCATCCCGGGGGCGCCTATAGCGTCGCGGAAAAAGCACAGATCAAACGAATCGAGCTGGTGAAGTACCTGCGCCACGTAAAGCCGCTGGTCTACAATTTCCCCTGCATGCCCTTTCCCGAGTGCTATAAGGTGCCGGAGGGCGGCGCGAAATTCCAGGAAGGCGAACGCGTGGATCTGTTCAAAGAGATCAAGCGCGTCTACCAGGAAGGCACGATTTACTACTTCGAGGGAAATTACCTCAACGCGTACAACCGATTTCTGGACACCCAGGTGCGGATTGAGCGCCTGCTCGAAGGCATGAGCCAGTTCTACCTGGACCGCACCGAGCAGATGCTGCGGGATTCCGTGGAAAAGAAAAACCCCAACGATCCCGACGATATGTCCGTCGTAGACATCCAGGTCGAGTACGGCCCGCAGTCACGCAAGCGCATTGACTTCGGCAACGACCGGGACGCGCCTCTGACGCAGCGCCGCTACGCAGCCAAAGAGGCGCACTGGGCTTATAACAAGTATCGTATTGAAAAGAACGTTGAGAAAGGCTACGAGCACCTGGGCCTTGCCAAGAAAGCGCGTCAGCGCGCGCTGATGGTCGATCGCAATCTGACGAAGAACCAGAAGATCACGCCGGCGCAGCGAAAGAAGCGCATCGAATTTTATCTGGGTTCGATTCGCATGGCGCAGCTGGCGAAAGTCAATGCGGCCTTTATCTATCAGCTAAAATACCCTTTCGATAATTACGCTTTGCATAACGTGCATGGCTTCAGCGAGAAAGGCGGCTTCGAAGAGCGCACTGTTCCGAAGCTGGAAGACGTGCAGATGAACTGGACTGAAAACCCGTACGTGCTGCCGAAAAAGCTGCACCCCGCTTTCGATCTGAGTCTGCCTGCCGAGTATCGTCGCGACACTTCCGACGCGCAGGGCATGCTCTACGAAGAAGAAGTCGATATCGTGGTTCGCATGCGTTATTACGACGACAAACCCGAGAGCTTCAAGCAAGAGGGCGGCGACAACGGCGCTAATAACGGCGCAGGCAATAACTGAGATTTTTTTTGAGAAATAGACGGGGGATTTCGGAACACACCGGAAGATATTTCGTCTATTGACTATGAGCTTCCTCCAGAAGCGAAAGGCCGTCCTCGCCGGGACGGCCTTCCACTACAAAGCGGCCGTTGTTACGGTCGCTTTTTTGTTGTACGCAGGCTGCAGCGATCCCGGCTTTGCTCACGGTGAAACCGCCGATTCAATATCCGAAAACGCCGGGGACTCGACCGTATCCGGACCCGCAGCTCATGCGGTATCCGCCGCCGACTACGCCTGGCCCGATCTGAACTATCGCCCGGAACACACCATAGCGGCCCGCATCGCCCCGCCGCCTGGAGCCCGTCGCGTAAAACTCGACGCCGGCGGCTTCGGCTCCTGGCTGCGGCATCTGCCCTTAAAGCCCGGCCGGCCGGAAGTGCTGCTGCACGACGGTCGTGTGAAGCCGAATCAGGCCGCGCACCACGCCGTGATCGACATCGATACGGGCGCGCGAAATCTGCAGCAGTGCGCAGACGCCATTATGCGTTTGCGTTCCGAATATTTCTTTGCCCGAAATCAGGGCGAGCGTATTCGCTTTCGATTTACAGACGAAAGCGAAGCGCGCTACGATCTCTGGGCCCGGGGCTATCGCCCGCTCGTTCGTGAGCGTCGCAAGACCCGCTGGACCCGGACGGCGGCGGCTGATGCCGGCTACGAGGGCTTCCGTGCGTATTTGCAAAATCTATTCACGTACGCCGGCACCTATTCGTTGAGCAGGGAAAGCGTGGCGATCCGTTCCGATGAGGTGCGCGTCGGGGATTTTCTGATTCAGGGCGGCTTCCCGGGTCACGCGGTGCTGGCCGTCGACATGGCTGAGGCCCGGACAGTCGACGAAGACGGCCGTCGCGCGCGCTACGTTCTACTGGCTCAGAGCTATATGCCGGCCCAGGACATGCACGTTTTGCGCAATCCCGCGGGCGCTTCGCCCTGGTATCAGCTGGAAGAACTGCCGGCTCCGGAATCGCCAGGCGCGGACGGTGAAACTCCTGGCAAGCCGCAGCAAATGAAAATCCAGACGCCCGAGTGGAAATTTAGCGCGCAGGATTGGATGCGCTTTCGGAATTGAGGCCGGCGTAGATTACAGATATATGCTTTCGCGAGCGCTCATTTTTCGGCGTCTTCGCTGCCGATGCGATTGAGTTCATGCAGCAGCGCCGCTTCGCCGAAGACTTCTCGCGCCAGATCTCGGAGCCGCTCTTCTTTGGTCAGCAGGACCAGCTGCCAGCCGCGCTCTTGCTGGAATTCGCGCAGGAACTCCAGGCACTGGCGTTCGCGGGGTTCGTCAAGCGTCAGAAAGGGTTCGTCCAGAATCAGCATCGCGGGATCGTCGCCGTCCCGGGAGTGGCCGGCCAGGGCGATGCGCGCGGCGAAGACGAAAGAATCGCGCGTGCCGGAAGATAGATGATCGATGGGGCGTTCTGTTCCGCCGGCATCGGGGATCATCAGCTCTTGCAATGCGAAGTCGCCGTCTTGTTGCAAACTCATGCTCGCCACGCCCGGCAAAATCTTGCGCACCGATTGGCCGAGCTCGCCGAGCAGCTGCTCCAGCAGCACGTTGTTGTCGGAGCGCAAATCTTCGAAAATATTCAGGGCCGCGCCCGCCGCGTCTTTGTCCAGTTCGCGCCCCGCGATGTCGGCCTTCAGGCGCAGACTGCTCTGTTCCAGGCCGCCCAGCTCGGCGGTCAGTCGCTGAAGCGCGCCGCGTAGTTCGCCGGAGTCCCCCGCGCGTTTTTCGCCGAGTTCGCGTTCCTCTCGGTTCAACTGGTCGAGTCGCATTCTGGTTCGTGAGATTTCGTTTTGTAGACCGCGAAATTCCGTTTCGGTTTTGCCATGGGCGGGCACGCCGTCTTCATCGAGGGCTTTGAGTCGCCGTTCGCACTCCAGTTGCAGCGCTTCGGCGTCCGGAGCCGCGCCCTGCTCAATCATCCGGGCGATTTCGTTTGCCAGGCGCTCCTGTTCTTCTAAACGGCGGCGGCGCTCGTCGCATTTGAGCACATAGCCGGCGCGGTCTTCGACTTTGCGATCCCGCAGCCAGTTGCTGATTTCCACTTCCCTGGCCCGGTGGCGATTGACGGCGGCCTCGCGTTCACTCTGGGTCTCGGCGAGGGCGTTCTTCAGTTCGCGCACGCGTTCGTTTTCCGCATCGATTTGCTTTTGCAGCGCTTCCGCATCCAGGCGAAAACGGGTTAAGGCCTCGGCGGCGGCTTCCAGACTTTCTACCGGGGGGAACTCTTCGCCCAGGCGGGAGCGCCAGTCGTCTTTGATTCCCGACAGAAGCCCGCGCCGGGCGCTGTCGTCTGGAATTTGCGCGACGGAACGCGCCGCCCAGATCAACGGAGCGCCGAGGAGCAGGGCGCCGAGAATCCCGGCGGGCACGGCGGCGGCCAGGGATTCGGCTCCGGGCATCAGAGCCGCCACTCCGAAAAATCCAGCGCAGCCACCGAGCACCGCCCCGATCGCGGCGGCGATCAGGCGGCCCGTATTCCAGCGCGTCACCGTTTTGATATAGCTATTCGTCGCAGTGCGCTGCATGCGATCCAGACAGTGATCGGCTTCGCTGCGTTTGCGGCGGGCCAGGGGCTCCCGGGCTTCTGAATCTTCCAGAGCGGCGCGGGCCTGCTCCAGCTCCCGGGCCTGGTGTTCGACGCGGCTCGCGCAGGCCAGCACGCCTTCGTGGGATTTTTGCAATTCGTTCTGTAAAGCATCCAGAGCGGGCAGTTCGTCGACGGCGTAGAGCGCGAGGCTTTCGACTCGCTGGCCGGCCTGTTCGTGATCTTTCAGCAGCTTCAGCCGCCGATTCCAGACGTCCCGTTCGCGAATGCGTTCTTCGTGACGGGCTTCGTTTTCGAATTCCTCCAGGCGTTCCCGGGCGCTTTGAATTTCATCCCGCGTCGCTTCGAGGCGTGCGCCGGCCTGCTCGATTTCTTTTTCGCGCTGGCGCAGGCGTTGCTGCTCGTCGTTTTTCTCGGCGAGCTCCTGCTCGCAGCGCGCCAGCTCCGAATAGAATTTCTTGAGCTCTTTGTTGTGTACGCGCTTGCCGTCGTCGGAAGCAAGCACCGCGAGATTGCGCGCGACGGCGGCCGGATCCAGGTCGCCGGAAAACAAGCGCGATTTTACGCGATCCATCCAGCTGGAACGCGCGGTGATTTCCACGCGGATATCGCCGGCGCGCACGGCGTAGAGATTCATGAACTCTTCTTCCGTAACGGCGGGCAGCCGCTTCGCCGCGCTTTCCGGTTCGAAGACCGCCAGGGCGTCTTCGCCGTAGCGCTCGCGCAGTCGTTTGCCGTCCACGCGATTGGCGCGTGGTTTGCAGAGCGCCGCAAAGAGCGCGTCGAAGACCGTCGTCTTGCCCGCTTCGTTCGGCCCGAAGAAGATCGTGGTGGCGCCCAGGGCGAAGCGGCGATCGCGGAATTTTCCAAAGTCCGTCAGGGCCAGGCGCGGCACCAGCGCGGCGTTTGCCGTACTTTCGGCGGAGTTTTCGATGATTCCCGGAAGTTCCGGCGCGGATTTTTTACGCGAAGATTTTTTTGAGTTCATGCGATGTTTGAATTAACGGGACCGGGAGTCCAGGAGTCGTTTGATTTCCAGCAGGGCGATTTCGCGCGACCGAAACCAGACGGCGCGATCGCGTTCGTAAATTTGCAGGGCGCGATTTTTGCGCGCATCCGCGGCGGCGCCTTCGCCCGCTTCATCGGCGTGGGCGTGGGCGAGCACCGGTTCACGCTGCTCCCACAGATCCAGGAATTTGCGCACCATCGGTTCGCTGCTAATGCCAGGCAGCACTTCCACGTCGTCGCGCCGAATTTCAAAGCGCCGGGCGCTCTTCTCGAATTTCGATCGCAGCTGTTCGATCAGATCCGCGACGGCGCGTTCGTCTTCGACCAGGCCGGACAGTCTGAGTTCGACATAGTCTTCGGTGTGCCAGGCATTGTCGTCGCGCAGCTCCACGGAGTCGACCGAGTCGGCCGTCAAACTGAGCGGCACGGCGATCTCGCGATAAACGCCCGCGCATTCGACCGGCACGAACTCCGGCTGCAGACTCGCCGTGCGGGGATCGTACGAGAGCAGCGCGAAACCGCGTTCGCCGCTTTCGCCGCGTCGCCAGACCCGCGTCGAGCCGGGATAGCAGAACACGGTGCCGCCGTGGCGTTCCAGGCGGCGGGCGTGAATGTGGCCAAGCGCCGCATAATCGACGCTGTGAAAATTAAACAGCAGCGGGTCGAGCATGCCGGCGCCGGCTTCTTCGTCCGGGCCGGCGTAGGCCAGTCCGGTTACAATGCCGTGGGCCATGGCCAATCGGAGGGGCGCGCGTTTGGCCGGAATATTCCAGCTCTGATAGTCGCCGTACTGCGCCTGGTGGGGGATGGCCACGATCTCCACCGCCACGTCGGTGTACATACGTTCCAGGAAGGTGCAGGGGGCATGGTGGATGACGGTGATCGGCGAGAGGTCCAGCACTTCGATCGGATGCAGCTGCGAATCGCCCCCGGGCGAAGCGCTTTTCGATTTGGCCTTCGGCTTCGCTTTTGATCCCGATTTCGTTTCGGATTTTGATTTTCGGGCGACCCCCGACTGGAGTTCTTCGTGGTTGCCGGGGATGTACAGAATCTCGCCCGAGAACTTCGCGGCGATTTCGCGCACTTCGCCCCGGAGAGCTTCGGCGTCCGCGTAGGTATCGAAAAAATCGCCGGAAATTAAAACGGCCGCAACGTCGCGCCGGTTCGCCTGATCGATGATTTCTTCGAAGACGGCCAGGCAGTATTCCCGCTCGCGTTCCGAGAGGTGCAGGTCCGCGCAGTGAATAAGTCGCAGCATAGCACCATTCTACCGGCTCTGGATTATGTCGCAATAGAAATTGAAATTACCCGCTCAGGTTCTGCGTGGATAAGTTGTTCACCAAAGTGGGCCGTAGGCCCGCGACAAGCAGACCGTAGGCATGCGGGGTGGACCGCAGGTCTGCGGGCTTAAGAGGTGTATTCGAAGTATCCGTCTCGAATCAGTTCCGCCACACAGCGGATCGATATGTCGTTGTCTGCGGCCCGGTCGTCGTAGTAGTTGATATCCTCGCTGGAGCAGGACCAGTCGATCCAGACCCGATCCGGCGCTATGATTTCCAGACCGATGCGGTTATTGAACAGGGAATCGTGTGCGGCCATATACATGCGATAGTTTTCCGAGTCTTTGAGATTCAGTCGAATCCGGCCCCGTCCCCTGGGAATCACGAAGCCGTCCAGATTGAAATTTGGCGGGCCGAGGCGCTCCATCGGAGAGCTCGGATCTGCCTTTGCGCGAACCTCCAGCCATGCCTGGAGATAATCCGGCGATAGTTCCCGGCAGGTGAGAATCGCACTGGCGACTTCATATCGGAGGGGGCCGTCCTGGTGGCCGATTTGAATCAGGGATTTGTGGTTCGATTTCAAAGTCTTTCCTACCGTAAGCTGTCTTTACCCAGGTTTCTGCGGATCGCGTTCGCTTCGGCCAGGACAGCCTTGTCGAGTTTGAGGTACTTGACGAAAGCCGAGGTGCTCACGTCGAGTCCTTCCGCGGTCGCCCGGGGTTCTCCACCGTTCGCGCGAAAGGCAACGAGCGCTTGTAGTACGGTCGCCGGAAAGTCGCGGTGCTCGATGCTGATCTTCGCGCGAAAGCCCGGATATTTCGGCGGGGGGGCCGCGTCCGCAATCACAGGAGTCGATCGATTCGGATTTTCGGAGCTTGATTCTTTCGACATCGAATCTGTCTGCGGTCTCACAGGCGGGACCAGCTTTGCACCGGTAATCGCCATCGCAAGTCGGAGCTTGCGCAGTGCGTCCGCGCGATTGCGAGCGGACTCGCGGTGGGCTCCGCTTTCGGCTCGCAGGCCTGTGGGCGGATGTTCCAATCGAATCGCACTGTAGACTCGATTGCGTTTTTGTCCGCCGGGTCCCGAAGCCTGGAAGGGCGTGCGCGTGCACTGCGCGAGTAGTTCGTCCGGTGGCAGGGCCAGCCACTCATAAAACGCGGTCAGGTCGTGAGAACTCATCAGGGTATTGAGATATGCAGATATTGAGATATGTGAATATCTGCATATGCGGATATGGGGCTATACGAACGGGATGCCGCCCGCTTCCGGCGTGCGGCTTAAGCTTGCGCGGCCTTCATATAGTGATACAGATGAAAGAGCGCGATCTGCGCCGTGTTCTGGCGAATGCGATCGCGATCCAGAGGAATCGAAAGCGCGTGCACCGTAACCTGATCTTCCAAAACGCCGCGACCGGTCACGCCGACGAAGACCGTGCCGACCGGTTTCGAAGCCGTGCCGCCGTCGGGTCCGGCGATGCCCGTCACGGCGACGGCGAAGTCGGAGCCCATCCGAATCTGCGCGCCGACCGCCATCGCCCGCGCGCACTCCGGGCTGACCGCCCCGTATTTTTCGAGCAGCGTGGGGCTTACGTCGAGCACGGCGCTCTTCGCCTGATTCGCGTAGGTCACCAGGCTGCCGAGAAAGTACGAGGAGCTGCCCGGGCGATCGGTGAGAGTTTTGCCGATCAGGCCGCCGGTACAGGACTCCGCCGCGGCGATGCGTCGGCCGGATTCAGCGCACAGATTGTGTATCATTAGATCCGCGATTTCGGGCAGATAGTGTTCCGCCATTTCCGTTTTCGCGAGATCTTCCAGGCGCTCGACGACCGCGGCGTCGTCGCATTCATAGAATACTTTTAAGTGTCCCGCGGCGGCGGTTACGCCCCAGCGAAAATCCTCGGGCAGCTCTTCGAGTTTCGCCAGGGGCTTTTCTTCGGACTGTCCCCGCCTGACGATACCGAACATGCGCGCCTGAAATGTGGACTCGCCCATGTTATAAATATAGAAGACCGTGCGCGCGCGATTGCTTTCGGGGAAACGTTCTTCCAGGACGGGAATTAAATCGCCGCGAAACATCAGCTCCATTTCCTGGGGCACGCCTGGCATAGCGGCGACGTACTTCTCGGGAAACCCGGCGTCCTTGGTTGCGATCGTCACGAGCATGCCGGGAGCCAGGCCGCGTTCGTTTTTCAGGACGCGCGAGCCGCCCGCCACGCGAATCTGCCGCCGCGTGTTATCCAGGCGAATGCGGGTGGGATAGCGTTTCGCGAGGGCTTCCAGTTTTCGCAGGTGGTCCGGGTCTTCGACGGTTGGAACGCCGGCCAGATCCGAGAGCACGTCGACGGTCAGGTCGTCGTCGGTCGGCCCCAGGCCGCCGGTCATAATGACCATACCCACGTCGGGTCGTTTCAAGAGATGATCGATCTCGTCGCGCAGTATTTTTGTATCGTCGGGCAGCGTGCCCAGGCCAGCGATAGGAAAGCCGCGTTCGGCGAGAGTGCGCGCGATCATGGGCGCATTCGTGTCGATGGATCGGCCGGTGCTGAGTTCGGTCCCCGTCGAAAGTACATAAACCGGTGGGCGCATAAGTGCTGACAGGCTCACCGGGCGCCGGTCGGGCGTCCAGCACCTTGTTGTTCAAAAACGACTGCGCGAAATCGTATGCGCATCAACGATCGCGCTTTGAACTTGACACTGGTTCCGCGCCGCGGTCGCATCCCGCATGCCTTATATCAACGTACGGGTCGCCGGCGCTCTGCAGCCGGAACAAAAACGCGAAATCGTAAAACGCATCACCGAAGTGATGCAGGACGTCGCCGGCAAGCCGCCGGAAGCGACGTACATCGTCATCGACGAAGTCAGCCGCGAGAACTGGGCGAAGTCCGGCAAGCTGCTGGAAAACGGCTAAGAAGCCCCTGGCTAACAATCCCCTGGCTAAGAAGCCCTGGGCTAAAAATCCCCCGGCTGAAAAGCCCCTGGCTTACAAGCCTCAGTTCAGGACGGGGGGCCTGGCCAGGAGCTCCGGAGACGAGACGGATCCCGCATGAAGTACGATCAGGCCGAACAGCGACTGAGTATAGATCTATCTGAAGACGCCTTCGAGCCTGGCGCGATGGCGCAGTATCCCGATGCGCGCGAGATTCGTTTTGATAATGTTTCGACGGCCTTCACGCTGCCGGACGAGCTGGGTGAGCTGCGGCAGTTGGAAGCGCTCGCGCTTTATGGTGCGAGCCGGAAAGACTCTTTTCCGCCGCCTGCCGGCCTGGAAGGATTGTCGCGGATAAAGACTCTGACGCTCTGGAGTTTTTGCGATCTGGCGGCGCTGCCTTCGGATCTTTCGCACGTCGAAAGCTTTCATACGGTCGTGCGCGATCCCTTCGCCGATACGCGAATCATTGCAGAGCGCTTTCCGAATTTGCGAGAGTTGGAAATCTGGGGATCGCACTTGAAAACCGGCGAGCTGCCGCCGGAGATTGGAGACTTCGCGCATCTGGAAAAGCTGGCCCTGGTTTCGTGCGGGCTGTCCGATTTGCCGGTGGAATTTGCGCGTCTCAAGCAGCTGCGCGAACTTCGCCTGCGGGGTCTGCCCTGCGAACAGTTCCCCGGGGCGATCTGCGAACTGACGGCGCTGGAGCTGCTGGAGTTCAAGCAGCCGATTACAAAAAAATTGCCGGAGAGTTTCGCGCGTCTGACTTCGCTGCGAAAACTGGACTTCGCTCACGCCTTTAACAAAGGCACGATGTCGCCAGTGGACCGATGGAGCGAAGAGAAAGTTTATTTGCATCCGCTGCCGGCCGTGATCGGTCAGCTGCCCGCGCTGGAAGATCTGGATCTGTCCATGTGCGGTTTGGTGGATCTCGATTTTCTACAGAACGCGCGTCAAATCAAACGCTTTCGCGCGCAGTACAACGGCCTGCCCGACAGCAAGGCCTTCGCTCGTTTTGCATCGCTGGAATATCTCAACCTGGAAAACAGCGAAGCTCTCAAGGAAATAGAAGGATTGGCGGGGCTGCCGCTCGTTGAATTGATTCTGGAAGACTGCGGCGAAATAAGTGATCTCGCGCCCATTGCGCAGCTGCCCCGCCTGGCGAAGTTGAATATCGACGGCTGCGACGAACTGGAAGATCTGGACCCGGCCTATCAGCATCCGACTCTTGAAACTCTGGAGGCTTCGGAAGATGTGCTGGCTCAGTGGAAACTTCGGGAGCGTCTGCGTGATTTGCGGCCGATCACCGAAGTCGTCGCGGTCTTTGAAAAGATCGCCGCGGCCGGGAAAGGCGTCGAATCTTCTGTGGATGCGGAGCGGCTGGCGGACTTCGAAGCCGCGGTCGCCGATCTCAAACTGCACGTCGACAAAAACTATCACGATGAAAACAATCCGCTGGCCGGCTATTTCGCCCAGGAGCCGGACAACTACGAGATCGTACATTTGCCGGCGCTGGAATCCGCTTTCGAAGTCTTTCGGGACGATGCATCGATCGAATGTCTGACGACGCTCGTGATTCTTTCGCTGCGATCCGTAACCGAAGACAACTATGAAATTACACTGTCGGCCGTGGGCGAAATCAATCGCCGCGAAGATTCCGCGGCGCAAAAAGCCGTGGTCGAATGCTTTAAGGCGGCCTGCGAGTACTATGATTTCGGCCATCGCTTTATGGAAAGCACGGTGCTCGATCAGCTTTACGACGATTGTTTTCCGGAGTTTACGAGCGGCGCTCTGATTGAGCTGCTGCGCGACGGCCACGGCGATATGCTCAATTCGAACGGCGGCGATCAGGCGGATCAGCTGTTCGCGCCGGCGTTCAAGAAAATACAATGCGAAAAAGAATTCGCGGCGTTGCTGGAAATCTTTTTCGAGTACCAGGATGAGAACCTTGAGTATCACGGCGCGGAGTATTTCGGCGATTTGCAGGAAGGCGTGCGGGCGGTGCTTTCGGGCGAATATCTGACGCGCTTTCAGGTGGCCGTGCGCGAACGCGCGGAGCAGATGGCGGTGCTGGAGCTGATCGAATCGAATGAGGCCGCGGACAAAATTCGTTTGATTGCGATGCTGCCGGAGCTGGACGAAGAATTTCTCAAAGACAACGCCTATAAAGTCCTGCGGCCGCTCGTAGATCATTTCGAAAGTTTCGATCTTTCGGAAGATCACATCCTGGCGGCTCTGCGATA
The DNA here is from genome assembly GCA_024742665.1 of bacterium. Taxonomy (GTDB): domain Bacteria; phylum Spirochaetota; class Leptospiria; order Leptospirales; family Leptonemataceae; genus JANSYA01. The sequence continues at coordinate 498,513 of JANSYA010000002.1, read as the reverse complement.
CTTTATCGAACGCGAGTCGGGACCATACGACGTGCCGCGTCTGATTCAAAAGGCGATCCTGCCCGCGGGCCCGCAGGCCGTGATCGATTTTCTGCGACCCTTTCTGAACGCGAACCAGGACGCGAATGATCCCGGTGGCTCGGATCATTCGGATTCCGCCGCGCGAAATGCCCGGAGCGAGTACATCGCGGAAATCCTGCTTTGGCTGCTTCAGAGCTTCGCCGTGCAGGGCGACCCGGAAAGTGCGGGGCCGCCGCTTGAGATCTTCCTGTCTGAAGTTAGCGCTCAGAGCGCGGATGCCGTTCGCGGCTCGCAGTTGAAGGCGATTTTCGAGGTCTTGAAGGATCACAGGCGAAACAGCGCGGCGAATACGCCGGAAAAATTGGACGCACTGCTGGCGCGCATGGATGAATTCGCGGCGGGCGTGGAACAGCCGCCGATCACGATTCGCGGTCTGGATTTTAAATTCGATTTGTATTTGATGGCTTCGCACGCCGAAGACGAAGAGTGGCGGCTGATCAAGCGCATTTGCGCGGCCTGCTTTCCGATTCTCGCGGCGAAGGTCGTGCACGACTCAGTCTATCTGGCGATCATCGCGGCGGGCAAAACGCAGGATCTCGCATACTTCGAAGCGATGCAGAATTATCTTCCGGAAAAAATTACGGAGACGCTGCTGGCTTATAATCTCGCCTGCGTCTGCGCCACCTTCGAAAAAAAGGCGGCCATGCTGGAATACATCGCCCTTTCGATCCGGCTGGGAAAAACCGCCGCGCAGTTCGAAGACGATCCGGATTTCGCCGCCTATCGCGAAGACGATGATTTTCGCGCGGCGCTGGCCGCTGCCGGGCGGTAGCTCGCGGGGTCGCTCAACGCCCGCGGGCCGGGGCGCTGAAGAACACGTCGCTGATATGCCGTTGGAAGATCAGGCTGTGGCGCGCGGTCGGAACATTGCTGCGAAATTCGTTCTGGATATCGATCAGCATTTCGTACACAGCTTCGAGGCGCGGCGGCGTAAATGTGTTCACTTCCAGTTTTAGGCGGCTCAAGATTTTCTTTTGAATAAAGGGCGGGCGGCCTTTGAGTCCGAGAAAATCGATCAGCTCCGCGTCCTGCATGCCCATGCCGATCCCGATTCGCGCCTTGCGAATTTCGTCCGTGCGATTCAGCATGATCTTTAAGATCGAAAAGAAATTATCGTTGGCCGGATTAAAATGAATCAGCTCCCGCTCGACCGAGCGATGATCGAGAGCGAAGAGCGCGTCGACGAAGGCGAAGGCGTTCACTCCCTGGCCGGGAAACAAAACTTCGCGAATGGCGTCCAGGCTGACCGGCCGTTCGAGCTGTTCTTGCGGGAGACTATCTTTCAGGCGCTGTAGCACCTGTTCGATGGCGCCGCTTTTGGGTTCCACCGATTCGCGTACCAAATGCACGGCCTCTTCTCCGAGATTCAAGTGCAGGCGCTTCGCGATCGCGCGAATCTGATCGCTGATTTGATTTGAAAACAGGTCCCGCGTTACGAAATGCAGAAAGCCGCCCGCGTGAAAGAGCTTCACCAGCTTTTGCGCGGGGCTGCCTTCGTAGACGATGAAGACCGCGGTCCGGGGCGATGCGTTCGCGAAGGCTTCGGAGTAGCCGGCGTAGCGGGCCTTCGAGGCGAGCGGGTTTTTGAACAGCTCTTCGCCCTGGCGTACGAGAATGAAACGGTACGGGGCGAAAAGCGGCACATTCGCGATCTCTTCGATGAAGCGTTCGTCGTCGCCGCTTTCGCCGGAAAACAAAATCGTCTCGAAGTTGCCGATTTCTTTTTGCAGGCGAGCCCGCACCCGGTCGATCAGGGCGTCGGCGACGGCGATGTCGGATCCGGAAACCATGACCACGCCCGGGCTCTCCAGATCGAGTTTATCCAGGCCCTTTTGAAAACTGGCCAGGTCTTTGACTTCCATAATTGTGCATGAGAGCGACGATCCGCTCTGCGCCCACCGGAGTAGCAGTGAGCGCTTCGCCGGTCACGTCTTTTCCGCCCGCACGACAGGTCTTGCCGCTAAATCCGCGCCGGGTAGCTGACGCTTTGAATGAATTGACCACCCTGTGGCGAACTGAGATTCTCCGAAGGTGAGGTATGCGATTCAGAGCTGCGTGTTTGCGAGCATCGTATTGGCTTTCGGCGGTCATTGCAATCCGGAGGGCGCGCCCGGAATGGATGTGGCCGCCCGCGAGGTCGTGGCGGACCCGTCCGCCTTACAGTTGCGATTGGTCGATGGGGCTAAAACCGACCGGGATCGACTGTTCCGACCTGCTGGGCGTGCACTATACCCCCGGGCGAGGCGACCGGGATTTCGGTGTCCGGATCCGATTGAAGCCAGCAGCAGCCGCGCGTCTGAAGCAAATATTACACGAGAATGAGGGTCGTTCGCTGGCCCGGGTGTTCGGCGGTAAAGTTCTTTCAGACCCGATCATTCCCGTGGACTGGACGATCTCTCAAGTCTTACACTGGGACGCCGGCTCGCGCGACCAGGCTCGCGAAATCTTTCGGAGCGTCAGGGCCTGCTGGTAAATGCGGGCGCGATGGTCTCCGGAAAGGGTTTCCGCTGAGTCCGGCCGGGATTATGTCCGCCGCCAGTCTTGTGGTGGCTGCTCGCGTAGTCCGATACTATTATGAAGAAGCTCGGGACGAGATTCCTTTTGACCCCGCGGCTGGCGGCGAAAACTCTGTCCCTAACCCCGTTCTACCGAATGCACGGCGCTTTCTCGCGGACTTGAATTGCCGCGAAGTCAAAGGCCGCAGCGGGGGATTCCAGTCCAGGTCCAGTATCATGAAAAAAACCGGCGCACAGCTTCTCGTAGATCTTTTAGAATCCCACGGCGTGGATCTCGTCTTCGGTTATCCCGGCGGAGCGATCCTGCCCTTTTACGACGCCCTCTATCATTCCAAGATCCGCCACATTCTTGTGCGCCACGAGCAGGGCGCGATGCACATGGCGGAAGGTTACGCCCGGGCGACCGGCAAGCCCGGCGTCGTCGTCGTGACCAGCGGGCCCGGCGCGACGAATACCATCACCGGACTCTGCGACGCGAAGATGGATTCGATTCCGCTCTTCGTAATTACCGGCCAGGTGCCGACGCCGGCGATCGGATCGGACGCCTTTCAAGAAGCGGACATCTTCGGCATTACTCTGCCGGTTACGAAATACAACGCCTTAATCAAAAGCGCCGACGATATGGCCGAGAAATTCGAAGAGGCCTGGCTGATGTGCAACACCGGCCGGCCCGGCCCGGTGCTGATCGATATTCCGAAAGACGTGCAAAACGCCGAGACTGACGTGCGCCGCAGCGAACCGAATCTTTCGGATCGCTTTACGAAGCGGCCCGAAGTCAAAGGCGATTTAGAAGCCCTGGCGAACGCTTTGAACAACGCGGAACGCCCGCTGCTGTACGTCGGCGGCGGCGCGATCAACGCGGGCGCGGCGGCCGAGGTTCGCGCCCTGGCCGAGAAGTCCATGGGCGCGGTGACGACCACGCTGATGGGACTCGGCGCTTTTCCGGGCAGCCACATTTTGTCTCTCGGTATGCCCGGCATGCACGGCACGGCGTACGCGAACAAAGCGATTCTCGAATGCGATTTTATCTTTTCCCTGGGCGCGCGCTTCGACGATCGCGTCGCCGGTCGCGCGGATCTTTTCGCCGAGCAGGCGATCAAAGCCCACATCGATATCGACGAAGCGGAGATCAACAAACGCGTGACCGTAGACCACTACGTCAGCGGCGATTTAAAAGACGTGCTGCAGGCCTTGTTGCCCTATATCGAAAAGAAAGATCGCTCGGAGTGGGTCAACCATCTCGAAGGTTATAAACAAAAGTATCCGCTGGCTTTCGAGTCCAGCAATGAAGTGATCAAGCCGCAGCAGGTTTTGCGCAGCGCCTATGAAGCTTCGAAAGGCAAGGCGATCGTCGCGACCGACGTGGGTCAGCATCAAATGTGGGCCGCGCAGTACTATCACTTCGACGAACCGAACCGCTGGCTGACCAGCGGCGGCCTGGGCACGATGGGCTACGGCCTGCCCGCGGCGATCGGCGCGAAATTCGCGAAGCCCGACGATCTCGTGATTTGCGTAACCGGCGACGGTTCGTACCAGATGTGTATTCAGGAGCTGGCGACGATTCGACAGTACAACCTGGGTGTGAAGATCTTATTGTTGAACAACAGCTTTCTCGGCATGGTCCGTCAGTGGCAGGAGCTCTTCTTCGAAGAACGCTTCAGCGAATCCGAGTGGCAGTACAATCCCGACTTCGTCATGCTCGCCGAAAGCTACGGCATTCCCGGGCGGCGCATCGTCAAACCCGACGAGATCGACGGCGGCCTGGAGTTCATGTTCAAAGACGACGAGCCGGCCCTGCTGGAAGTCGTGATTCCCGCCGACGAAAAAGTTTTTCCGATGGTGGCTGCCGGACATGACCAGCGCGAAATGCTGCAGTTCTCGGATCTCGCGCGACTGATGACCGAAAAAGAAAATCGCAAGTGAATCTGAGGCCGTGGCCGCTCTGAGCTGAATGGCCTGGCGACGACGCGAAACAAATCAGCATGGCGCGGATCTTTGACAGTCACCTGCACATCATCGATCCGCGCTTTCCGTTAACCGCGAATCAGGGCTATCTGCCCGGCAATTTTTCCAGCATCGACTATCTTTCCCAGGCGGCCGATCTCAAGCAGAACGCGGACGATACGATCGTCGGCGGCGCAATCGTTTCCGGATCCTTCCAGGCTTTCGATCAGACTTATCTCGAAGCCGCCTTAAGCGAACTCGGCAAAGGCTTCGTCGGCGTCACGCAGCTGCCCCCGGACGTTTCGACGGACGAAATCAGACGGCTCGACGCTCTGGGCGTGCGCGCCATGCGCTGCAATCTCTTTCGCGGCGGCGGTCTGAATCGCGCAGACCTGGACGCCTTCGCGCGCCGCGTGTACGACGTCGCCGGCTGGCACACCGAGCTGTACGTCGACGCGCGAAGCCTCTGGGATCCCGAAAACGAAAACCTGTCGGTGCTCGGCCGCACGGTTTCGAATTTGCCGGCGGCCAGCATCGATCATCTCGGCATGCATCCGGCGGGGCTGCCGGCGATTCTGGAGCTGGCGCAGCGGGGCGTGCGGATTAAGGCGACGGGCTTCGGTCGATTGGAACCGCGCCCTTACGGCGACGAAGGCGAGGCTGGCGCGAAGAGCAGCGCGGCGGAAGATTTCTTCCATATCGCCGAAACTCTGCGGGCGATCGTGCGTGCGAATCCCAGGGCGCTGTTGTTCGGCACCGATTTGCCCGGGACGCGAGCGCCGCGAGCTTTTACTCACGACGATCTTGCATTGCTCCGCGAAGCGCTTGGCGAATTCGGCAATGACGCGCTCGACCGGGTTCTGTGTTTGAACGCGCTTGAGTTTTATCGGGTAGAAGTTTAGAACGCCGCCCGCCAGTTCGCGTCGCCGCTGGCGATGCTGCCCTGTAGATCCTTGTTCCACTCAATTGCCGCGTCTGCGTTGTTGTTCAGGAATAAGCGTCCGTCGACGATTTTCCATACGTGCGGATCGACGCCCGCTACGAGGCCCTGCGTTACGGCGAAGGCGCAGTAGCCGCCGTAGGCCGGCGCGTACTTTTCGGGATCGTTCTGAAACATCTGGAGGTGTTCTTTTGAAGCGAAGCGCCAGTCGGCCTCGTTCCAGCGATAGCTGAACTGCGCGTCGCCGGGCGTCGGCGCGCCACGCGTAAAGTACGCCACGGGATCGTAGCCGTCGAGGGCCAGGTCCGAGAACATGGGCTGGGCGATGGGATTGTACGCCAGCGAGATCGGCGCGAGGTTTTGCGAGCGGGCGAAGAGGCCCACTGCGATAAGCAGGACGACCAGGACCGGGCCGCCGATTTTAATAAGCTTGCTGTTCATAAGATTCTCCCTGTGAATATTAGTGCGGAATAAATAAAAAGTTCTATGGATTTCGGGCGCTATCGCGTGATTCTTGATACGCGTGCCGGTTTCGGATCCCTGTCCGGCTCAGGCGCTGTCGTGCAGGGCGCTGCCGGTTTCCAGCAGCGTCTTCAGGCCGCTTAAAATTATCGGCCAGCCTTCCGCCGCCTGGCGAAAGATCGGAGTTTCGCCGGAGAAACCTTCGTGGGTTACAGTGAGTTTGACCGTTCCGTCGGCTTGCTCATCCAGCTCGTAGATAACGCGGCTTGGCGGTTCGCTGCGATCCGGATCCACCTTCAATGGGGCGAAACTGTGCACCAATCTGCGCTCCGGAATGACTTCGATGATTTCGCCTTCGACGCCCACTTCGCGCTTGCCGGTCTCATGGTCGCTCGTGTAGTATCGAAACGGAGCGCCGGGACGCGCGCGATTCGCCGATTTAGTCAGAGGAGTTTCGATTTCCATGTTAAAATAATACTGACGCGTCGCGGCGGGGTCGATCAGCGCCTGCCATACCTTTTGAACGGCGGCGCGAATATAGACTACGTAGATTTGTCGCGGCGGTGATTGCATCGGCTCTTGCTCCAGTGCGTACTTTAAGTCGGTCAACCCGGCGGCCCAGAGGCGGCTGTACTCCGAAAGCCAGCGATCGCTCAGCAGCTGCAGCGGGATCACATTCAGATACAGGCGCTTCGTGCGGCCTTCGCGGATATGAGTGACCAGATTCGCGCCTTCCAGCACTCGCAGGTGCTTCATGGTCGCGAAACGCGTCAGATCGAAATTTCCGCAGATTTGACCGACCGTCGCGCCCGGATCGCGCTTCAGCAGATCCAGGATGCGCCGCCGATTCGGATCGCCCAGGGCGCGAAATACCTCTTCTAAGATGGCATCGTCTGTATTTGCTTTTCCGGCCATGACTCCAGAGCCTGTATTATAATATGTGACTGAAAAGTCACATATTATTTTCAGTCCGGCTGATTTTCTAATGCGGGGTCCCGAGTCGAAGTAGAGCCGCTGATTCGCCCGGGCCGGCGAATTTAGAGTATCAGGCGCTGTGCCGCCGCGCCCTCGTTCTGTCCGTCAAACAAGAAGCGCGCCGTGCGTTCGACCAGGCGGAAGCCGTGGTCGACGACCGATCGCTGCCAGTGAATATCGAGGGGTGAAAAGGCTTCTTTGAGTCGCAGGCGCGCCGGGTGGTCGAGCTCCGCGCCGCGTCGCACCCAGTGATTTTCCGAGCGGAGCGCTTTCAAGAGCGCGGGTCCGCCGCCGGGCGTGCCGAATTCCTGAGTTACGAAATCCAGCCGGGACTTTTTATGCAGCGCTTTCACCAGGCCCGCGTCGAGTCCGCCGCGAATTGTGTAGGCGATTGCGTCGGCGTTTTCGGCGGGAGCGTCCAGGCGTTTGCTACCGTAGTGCGGCTCCATGTGTTCGACGAAGCGCCCGTCGGCGGCGCGATCGATGATCAGCCAGTCCTGTCCCGGTTCGCCGACGCCGGTATGCACGTCGATCGCGCAGACGCGCCGCGCCTGCTTTAGATGTTTTTTGATCCACTTTAGCAGCAGCTTCGGGCCGTCTTCCAATCCCTGGCCTCCGAAGAATAGACCGTCCGGGTATTCATACTGGCCTTCCGCGCCGGCCTGTTTCAGTCGCTCGAAGCCGTGGCGGGCGGCTTTGAGGGCCAGGCGGGGAATAAATAAATCCAGTCGCGGCATGCGTTCCGGATTCAGCAGGCGGTGCAGCAGATGATAGGCTTCGTGGGCGCCTTTCCACTGACCCTTCTTCAAGAAGTTGCGATTCAAATCGACGTTGGATTCGTTGACCCGTCGGTTAAAGGCCATGCCGTACGGATTTACGCAGTGGATGAAAATCAGTCCGCCGTCTTCGGGCAGGTCCGGCGGATTTTCCAGAGCCCGCAGCTGGATGGCCGATCCGGCGAAACCTTCGACTCCGTGAACGCCGGAAGAGTGAATCAAGGCGCGTTTCGGTCGTGGATTGCCCAGAATGGCGATGTCGATCGATAGTTTTTCGCGAAGAGGGCCCTTCAGAGATTTACCGGAACCCAGTCGCAGCTTGTGTAGCTGCGCGTTCGCGGCCCGTGCGGCATTCCGGAAGCGTTTGCGGGCCGCTTTGTACTGCTCAGAAAAATATAAATCGCCCTGCATCGCGCTTGCGTCACAGACCAGGCCTGGAAAGGATTTGTCAAAGTGTAATTCTCACTGGAGCGTGAATCCCCATGACAAACCTGTTATATTTGAATCGTGCCGCCAAAGGGCGTTCCCTGCTGCTGGCACTAATTGTTACAATGCTCGTCGGCGCGACTGCCTGCGGCGACCTGCGCAGCAAGCGCGAGAACTTAAAGAACTGCGAGTTCGAACTGGAGAATCTGGAAGTTGCGAATTTCGGTTTTTCAAAAGTCGATCTGCTGGTCCAGGTGGGAATTCAAAATCCGAATCCCAGCGACGTCGTCGTCGATCGCGTGGTCTTCGATCTTTATACGGGCGATAACAAAGTCGCCGACGGCAAGCATAACGAAAACATCACCGTGCCGGCCGGCGAGCAGCGATCGATTAAGATCGAGGTCGCGACTACTCCGAGTCAGCTCGGCAATACGCTGCTCAAAGCCCTGATGAGTAACGGCAGCGTCGACTATCGCGTCGACGGCACCGTTTATATCGACACAGTGCTCGGCGAAATTCCGTATCCGATCAACCTTGAAGGCAATACCGCCGACTCCGGTCCCTGACAGGAACGAGCGCGGCCCGGCGAAACTAATTCGTGCGGGCCGCGCGAGCCGGGTTCAGGCCGGATTCGCCTGTAGATCTTTCAGGCCTTCGGCGACGGAAATCACGGGCGCGTAGCCCAACTCGGATTTCGCACGATCGATGCGAATCGTACATTCAGCGGACATGATCGCCGCGGCGAAGCGAGTGAGCGGCGGTTCTTTGCGCAGGCGTAGAATCGTCCAGACGCCTTCGACCAGCACGCTCAGAGCCCGCGCAATCTTTCCCGGTATGCTTTTCGCCGGGGGCGTTACACCGCGCGTTTGCACGAGCGAAGTTAAGAATTCGCGAAAGGTGGTCGTCTCGTCGTCGGTGATAAAATAGGTTTTGCCGCCGTCGCCTTTCGTCAGAGCAAGCTCCGTCGCGGCGACTAAGTTGCTAATGTGGACCGTACTGGTGCGATGCCGCCCCTGATCCATCCACATGAACGCGCCGCGTTCGATCATCGCCAGCACTTCCGGCAGCACTGTTTTGTCGCCGGGACCCCATACCAATCGCGGGCGCAAACTCAGTGTTTCAAAGACGCCGGCAAGGTTTGCCGCAAGCACGAGCTGTTCGGCCATCGCTTTCGATTCCGGATACAGATAGCGATGCTTCGCGGGATAGGGATAGCTTTCGTCGATTTCGATCATGGGCTGGCCGGCGAAGAGCGCTGCTTCGGTGCCCATGTGAATAAAACGTTGCACGCCGGCCCGGCGGGCGGCGTCGAGAAGCTGACGCGTGCCTTCGACCGTAACGCGCATAAAATCTTCGCGTCGGCCCCACTGGTCCACGTAGGCGGCGCAGTGAATCACCACGTCGACGCCGCGCAGTTGCTCCGGATCGACCGCGCCCAGTTCGCTGCGCACGGGAGTCGCGCCCAGGGCCGCAATCGTCGGATCGCTCTTTTCCGAGCGCGACATGGCCACGACTTCGTGCCGCTTCGAAAGTTCGGCGGCGATGGCGCCGCCCACGAATCCGGAGGCTCCGGTTAAGAAAATCTTCATGCTGCTGCTCCTGCTGAATAGGAATTCAGCGACCACTTCCGGAGGAGATCCCGGAGATTGCAATAAAATTCCATCGGTCAATTATTTGGCATTGCCGGCCGGATTTCGCAGAGTCATCGATCTGAAATCTCTCGATGATTGTCTGAAGCAGCAAAGCCTTCACGTTATCGCATTCGATCCTGAGTATTCGGATGGGCTGGATCGCCGACGGCTCACGGGTGATGGATCACAATTAAGATAAATACAAAAAATTGTAAGAACCGCCGGGCAGCGGAGACCAATTAAAAAACCAACAGGCGCACGGCATTCTTTATGATTACCCGACAGAATATTTCCATCATCACCTTTCTTTCTATGATCCTCGTGGTCGGAATCGTTTCCGTCGTGGCGGTTCCGGCGATTTCCAGCAGCATCGAGGAATCCTTTCTGGAATTGCAGGCCGATGTAAACAAACGCCAGGCTCAAAATATCGCCAATTTTATTCGGGCGCGCCTGGATGACGGCGCACAGCCCGAGGCGATTCGCGAAGAGGTCCAGGTGTTGATTTCGAATTCCCAGGCCGATCGGGGCTTTACCTGCATTATCGATCGAGAATCGCAGGAGTTCGTAAATCATCCAATGGCGATGGCGATCGGCATGGATATCTCCACAAAGAAGGCCACGTTTTCCAGCTCGGCCAACAATATTCCCAGACAGAAATGGGAGAGCTTCGTCGAGCAGGGCGAGAGCGCGATCGGCGAACTGGAATACCTGGAATCTCCGGAAGGCCTGCCGGAGGATCTGGAAGAAGTCGTCGCGATGGTCGCCGTTCCCGAATCGAATTGGACCGTCAGCACGCACGAAAATATTTCCCGCTTACGTTCTGAAATCGAAACCATCCAACAGAATATCATCATCGTCGCGATCTTAATTGGATTGGGGGTCGCGATCGCATCGGCCTTCGCGGCGCGACGGGTTTCCGGAAATTACGAACAGATCATTGAAGACGAGAAAAATCAGATCGATCAGTTGCTGCTGAATATTTTGCCGGCGCAAGTCGCGCACGAATTAAAAACCGCGGGAGTAACGCATCCCAAAAAATATACGAACGCGAGTCTGTTGTTTACGGACCTGGTCGGATTCACCCGCCTGGCCGCGCAAACGACTCCGGAAAAGCTCGTAGAATTATTAAACGCGATCTTCCTGGAATTCGATCGACTGGCGGAAAAGTACGGAGTCGAAAAAATTAAAACGATCGGCGACGCCTATATGGTCAGCGCAGGCATTCCGACTCCCGACGAAAAACACGCCGAGAAACTGGTCGACATGGGCTTCGAAATGTTCGAAAGCCTGGCGCGCATTAACAAAGAGTTTCACCTGGAACTCACCATGCGCATTGGCGTGAATTCCGGCGAAGTCGTCGCGGGCGTGATCGGAAAATCGAAATTCGCCTACGACCTGTGGGGCGATACGGTGAATATCGCCAGTCGCATGGAATCCACCGGCGAGGAAGGGCGTGTGCACGTATCTGAAAATACTTACGAGTTATTAAAAGATCAGTACTCGTTTGAAGTTCGCGGTAAAGTCGCCATCAAAGGCAAAGGCGATCTACAGACATACTACGTCACGGGTAAAAAATAATTCGCGAACGCGAGGAGCAAGCTCCTCTTTATCCGCTTCGCGGACGTGCGGGGCATCTTCGATGCCCCTAGTCACCATCATCCCCGATCGCTTCGGTCGGGCAGGCCTGGAGTGCGAACTGGGCCGCTTTTTCTTCTTCCGGATTTTCGGGCTGGCGATCGAAGTATACGTAGTCTTCGGCGTCGCTGTACTTCAATAAATTCGGTGCTTCGTCGACGCAGGAGTGGCAGGGCACGCAGGTCGTGTCGACGTACCATTTGCCGGGTGCGTTTTCTGGTTGTTTCGAGTTCTTGTCCGCCATAGGCATCCCAGAAAGCGCGTATAGCGGCACGTGTCAAGTGCGTCGCGGCGGCGGCTCCTGCCCGTCTTTGCGCGTTTCAATCGAAGAGGCTTTGTTCGACCGCGGTCCGCCCGAAGCGTTCCAGGTATTTCGTCATGGCGATTTTTTTGCGCGCCAGGGGGCTGCTCATATAGCGGATCTTGCCGAAGATCGGTCGTTCCTGCCAGGGGCGATCGAAGCGGCCCAGGATCCAGAAGATGCCCGAGTAGCTGTTCGGATTGCGCCCGTCGATGCTGTACAGGTTGTTCAATTCGATCAGGTATTCGAGCGCCTGCTCCGGACTCTGCGTCCACTCCAGAATCTTTTTGCCCCACAGCATGCGCAGATAGTTGTGGATGATGCCGGTCTCGACGAGCTGGCACTGGGCCGCGTTCCAGATCTCGTCGTGCGTTTCGCCGGCCCGGAGTTGTTCGAGGCTATATAGATGCTCGCGTTTATCTTTCGCGTGTTGCTTGAGAGTATCGAGCGCCCAGTTCGGCAGCGAAGAGAACTGATCGTACTTCGGAGTGTGATGGCAGAAGTGATAGCCGGTCTCGCGCCAGGTCAGAGCTTCGTCGAGAAAATCGTCGACCGCGGTCAGGCCGGCGCCCGCGCTGAAAAAACCTTTCGAACCTTTGTTGTACGCCAGGCGATCGACGCTCCACTTCGCGGGCTGCCTGGCGAAGGCCGCCCGGGTGACTTCGAAGCTTGAGATTTTTCCAAAGTGCAGATAGGGGCTGAGTCCGCTGGCCGCCGCCGCGTCCGGATCGTTGCGTTCGTCGCTGTATCGCGCCAGAATATTTTCGGTGAAGTTCTCCAGACGGTCCAGGGCGGCCTTGCGCGTGCCGGGCAAGGCCGGCAGCGCCGTGACTGAGTGGTCGATTGGCAGAGCCGCCATAAATTTTCGCATGGCGGCTTCGTCGCGCAGATGTGCATCGGCGCGAGGATAGCGCTGCGTGAAGTCTTTCGGAAAAGAAACGTGCGATCGATTGATTAACCTTTCCAGCGGATCATCCAGCGGCGGGTGCTCCCAGGCCTCGGGGAAGAGCTTCTGCAAGATGTTGCGAAAATTGTAGGCGGCGTAGGGCGCTTTCTCGGTGGCCTGGAGCGGGATCACTCCGTTCGCGTCGATCGTAATAAACGGCACGTCGCTCGCGCGATTGTTTACGAGCTTTTCGGTCAGCGCTTTGTTGTGCGCGGGTATAATATAGGCGGGAAACTCGTCCGAGACAATCAGGCAGGCGCGCCGTGCGAGCGTTTCCAGCATGCCGCTGCCGCTGTGGTCGGGGTTTTCGAGAAAGGCGTAGTAATTCAGGCCGCGTTTTTCCGCGACCGTCGCGTGCTCGGCCATACCCTGCATGATGAAATGATGCACGCGGTCGCTGGCCCAGGGGTAGCCGCAGCGCAGAGCCTCGACGATCAACAGCGGTTTGCCGAGCTGATTCGCGTGACCGATCGCGTACTCCAAGGCGAAATTCGAATGCAGCCGGCGATGGATCTGCATCCAGTATAAAACGAATTCGCCCTGGTAGCGCGGCTCGCCTTCGCGCCGCACGAACACGCGCTGGCTGTTGAAATTTTTATAATCGTTTCGCTGGATGCGATAGCGGTCGGCAGTCACTACAACAATCTATACATTGTGACGCGGTCCGGCGAGCCGCTCGCGGAGTTTTCGCTGTCGAGAATCCCGACGCTAAAACCGACGCTAAAACCGACGCAGACGATAGGTCATTTCGGTCATGACCTTTTCGACGTCGAGCTGGCCGCTGACGACCGCGTGAATGGCCCAGGCGACGGGATGTCGCTCGGGATCCAGCTTGAGCAGGGCCGCCAGGTATTTGACGCCCAGCAGTCCGGAAGACTTTTGCTCTCGGTCGGCGGTGCCGGCCACAAGATCGTGACCGAACTGGCGGTCGCGCGCGTCCTGCCCGAAGCAGCTGAGCATCAGGTCGGTCATGCCGGACAGTCCCTGAAATGTGCTTTCTTTGCCGCCCAGCTCCACGCCGATCGTCGTCATTTCGCGGAAGATGCGATTCGATAGGTGAAAGAGCGAGTTGTCGCTGTTGCCGCCCAGACTCGTTTCGTAATAACCGTCGAGCAGGCCGATGCCCAGGGCGTAGATATTCTTGAGCGCTCCGCCTAACTGAACGCCGCGCACGTCGTCGGGATTGATCGCCGGACGCGTGAAGACGTAGCCGGTGCTGAAGAGCTTCGCGAGATGTTCGACCATCGCCGGCGTATTCGCCGCGACTTCGAAGCCGGAGATCTTACGCTCCATGATCTGGTCGGGATAGTTCGCGCCGGCCAGTACGGCCAGGCGATCGCGGTCGATGCCGTAGATCTGTTCGAGATCGTCGAGAACCAGGCCGTGCTTCGAACCGGTGAATCCTTTCGTGATATTAATAAGCGGTCGCGCGCTCTTCTGAATGCGTTCGCCCAGGTTATCATAATAGCGCGCAAGTTCCCAGGGCCGCACGCCCTGCACGAGAATCGTCGCGCCGTCGACGACGCCCGGATCCGAAGTGAATTCGATATTCGGCGGCAGCTTAAACAGCGGGTAGTGGTCCGCGTCGATCTGGCGATCGTTGAAGTGCTCGGCCTTTTCGACTTCGTCGATCAAAATGCGAATCTTGACTTTCTTGTTCGCGAGTATCGCCGCGGCGGTAGTACTGTACGAAGAATGACCGATGACCACGATCTCTTCGACCGGCGTCTGCGGTTTTTGAATCAGTTCGTTGGAATTCTTGGCGGTCGTGTCGCCGTGATATAGATTGCGATAGGTGCCGTGGCGATGGCGGTGCAGGTTCTGACCGATCATCAAAGCCAGGTTGTCGATGACGAACTGCTTCTTGTCGCCCCGGGTCGGGAACTCCAGGCGCTCGACGAAATCCGGCAGCTCGGCCATCTGCTTCGCGGGCAGCTTGCCGACCAATACGGGTTTGCCGATCGTAAGTTTGCCGTGGGCGGCATTAAACATAAAAGTATTCGGCGGCAGAACTTTCTCGGTACCTTCGAGAGATACCGGAATGATAATCTTATTCGCGACGTAGTGATACACCGTGTCGACGAAGTTGATCAGCTTGCCGGTGCGGCTGCGGGTGCCTTCCGGAAAGACGGCGATGACCTTGCCGTCTTTTTGCAGCTGCTGTGATTGGCGAAACGAGCGCATGTTGATGCGCGTCATCAAGTCGGCGAGACCGGGGCTGTCGGACATGTCGCGCTTCGAACATACCAACAGCGTATCGATCATGTACAGGCCAAGCCGCGTGAAGTCCGGTTCGAAAGCCAGGCGTCCGGCGATAAAGACCAGAGCGTCGGCCAGTTCGCGCGCTTCCGGCCCTTCGCGGTACAGCAGATTGTAAATCGCGGGGGCGTCGAAGTGGCTGAGATGGTTCGAAATCAGAACCATCGGAAATTTTCCACGCAGCTGCAAGATCGGATCGAGGTTTTCTTTGCCTTCGACTTTGAAGTTGTTCATCAGAGGCGAAAAGAACTGCAGCATGAAGTCCCGAATAAACGGGATCTTCTGGGTATAGACGCCGACCTGATCGAGGGCCTCTTCCGAGCGAAAGCTATCCATGACTTTCGGCATGGGCGTTTCGCCGGAGAGCTTCAGAAATTTCATCAGCAGTTCTTTCGCACGGACCTCGTCGAGACCGTACTTCATAAACTCGGTGATGTTCTGGAAGAACTCCCGTTGCCACGGGGCATGTGTCGCGCCATCTTTTTCAGCCATGGCGTCTTTCGTATTCCAGGTTCCCCGTCGGCGGCAATAGTTTTTTAAATTTTCGTTTTAATAGTTACCCGGGCCGCCGAATGCAGCGACCGATTGCCGGCGCGATGTGCGGTGCCGTGCCTCGCGATTTCGACGAGATGACCGGCTCTTACAAGCCGCTCCGGGAGGGATCCTGAATTGGGCCGCAAAAGGAGTGAAACGGCCGCCGACGTGGCGTCAGATCATCTCTGAGGCGGCAAAAGAGCGCGCCGGATCGCACTGAAGCGAGGCCCAATCAGAGCCGAAAATGAATTGACGGGGGCATGGCGTCCGGGGACCAAACAGGCTCCCGGCCCTCTCAGAGCATCGCAGGACTCAATTCTGGCACGTTCAAGCAAAAAGACTTCCTCCGGAGCCTCTAAATCGGCTCGCACGGGCAAAAAAAGCGCGAAGCAGAGCGGCGTCGGTAAAGCGCGCGGTCGCAAGGCCGTCGCCGACGAAGATTCCGAGCTGATCCGGAGCGCCAGCCCGGGCCTGTCCGTCGACGAGTACGCACAACATCTGCGGGATGAACCCGCCGGCGGAGCGAAGTCCCCGGCGAAAGAGACTGCTCCCCGCGGGGCCGGCTGGTCCGAGCGCTGGGCCGATTGGAAGGTCCGTTTTTCCGAGTTTCTTGAGCGGGTCCATAAACGCGGTCGCGAGCGTCTGACCATCATGGTCATTCCTCACACCGAACAGAAGATCTTAAACGCTCACGTGAGCCTGTACATGATCTTCGCCTCGTCGGCGGTCGTTGTGATCGTCCTGATCGTTTCGATGGTGAGCCTGGTCGGTAAGAGCGGCGAAGACATTCAATTTTACGATATGGGGCTGACCAACAGCCAGTTCAATATTCAAAGCGTGAAGATGGCGGAAGAGATGATTCCGCTGCACGAACGCGTTACCGAGTACGCGAGCACCATCGCCGAGCTATACGTAAAGCTCGACGGCGACGAAGCGACCGTGCTCGGGCAGGGCGGCGTGGCCCAGGGCGTTATCGATTCCGAAGTCTCCGAATTAAAAGAGCTCGTTTCCAAATGTCGCGATCTGGGCGACGACTGCGATCAAGAGCTGACCGAAGAAATTCTCCGGCGCGTAATCTATCTTTCGAAGCAGGATAATCACAACCTGACGAAGGCCGTCGAAATCTCAGATAAAATTCTGGCGGAGCTCGGCACGCGCGAAAAACAGAATCTGCTGCGCAATACTCCCAGCATCTGGCCGACTCGCGGCTATCTGTATACGCCCTATGGTCTGCAGGCGGACGCCCTGCGCGGTCGCGAAGTGTTTCAGCGCGGCGTGCAAATCGGCGCGGCTCGCGGCACCGAAGTCTACGCGACGGCGCCGGGCGAAATCACCGACGTGCGTTTCGACGCTTCGTACGGACTGCAGATTCAAATTCGCCATCGCTACGGCCTGGCGACTTTTTACGCGCATCTCGACCGCGCCCGCGTGCAAAAGGGCGACGAAGTTACGAAAGGCCAGGTCATTGGCTACGTCGGTCAGAGCGGCCGCGCGTCTATCCCCATGTTATACTACGAAGTGCACGTCGGCACGGTCGCCTACAACCCCCACGCATTTCTGAATCATCTTCAGGATCTATGGCTGATACAACCGAGAACCTGATCGTTAACAGCCTGATCGGCGAAGGTTCCGAGTTTCGCGGCGAATTCATAGTCAAAGACCTGATTCGCATCGACGGTTACTTTAAAGGCAATATCATCACCGAAGGCAAAGTCCTGGTCGGCCGCTCCGGCGTCGTCGAGACCGATATTCGCGCGGGCGTCGTGGTCGTCGGCGGCGAAGTGCGCGGTTCGATTCACGCCGATCGACGGGTTACCCTTCTGTCCACCTGTAAGCTCTACGGCGACGTGGTGACGCGTTCCTTGATTATCGAAGAAGGCGTCGTCTTCGAAGGTCGCTGTACGATCAACCGTTGACAGATCCGGCGCGGTCTGCTAAACTGAGTTTTCTTAGCGCTTCAGGGTGATTTGACGTTCGAGAAGCCGCGCAGGGCGCCGGGCGCTTCGAAACAAACGAACCGCTGAGCTGCACACGCGCGATGCGCACAGGATGAACTCAATATGCCGGACGACTCTTACCTACAGGAAATTCAGGATTTTAGCTCGCTGGAGGCCGGCTCAGTCATTCGCAGGGTGGTCGGCGAAAAGGATCAGCAGGGCTCCTATATTCGCGCCACCGACGAAAACGACGGCATCATCGTGGCGGAAGTCCTGGATCTGAAAGCCGGCGAATTCCTGGCGGAGGCCGGCATCGTCCGCCCCGCCGACGGCGACAAACTCTACGTTCATAAAACGAAATTTGACGGCGGCGACAAAGCGAACGATGCCCTGGAGATTGTACAATCCTGGACGCTCTTTAAGAACGAGCCGAATTTCCAGGCCGAGATTCTGGAATTCGTGCAAATGGCGTTTTCTCCGGCGCAGCTCCTGGCCTGGAAAAAAGAAGATTCGCTGAAAAACCTTTTCGTTCCGATTCAGCAGCGCTTTAAGATCGGCCGCTTCAAAGAGAAGGTCGACTACGATAAGATTCGTCTCGAACGCTTTCGCGATCAAATGACCCGCCTCCAGAGCGGCAAACACATGACCTACGTCGCCTTTATTCCCCGCGAAGGCAGTCACAAACCCATGTTCTATTCGATCGGCACCAAGCCCCACCTGGAGACCATGAAGGTTCTGGAGCGCGAGCCTTACAGCTTTCGTCCGAACCACGGCGGCCACATCAAGTGTCTGAGCGAAGAAGAGGGTCAGCCCAAACGCTTCCTGATGGACGCGGGTTCGAATGATCTGGGCGCCGGCATGAACACCAGCCTGGCCACGGCGGAGATGGTCGTCGAAAGCCTGATCGAACTCTACGCCGATTTCGAAATCAAGCCCGTTCCCGGGCGCGACGCCTTCGGGATCCAGCAGAGCTACTGACAGCTCGCTCTTACGTTCGAAAATCACTGCAAACGCTACGTTACGCTGCGCTTTGCGAAGCTCACGCAAAACGCCCCTGGTGGGTCGCGATGGTGCGCGAATTTATCTTCCGACCGTCGTTTTTTGAATTGCGTGCGAAGCGGCCCGTGATAGGAGCCGGTATGCGCATCGTATCATTAATCTCTACCGTCCGAACCTTAGCGAGGAGTCCGGGGCGAGGTTTTGTCGCGGCGGTTTTCGCCGCGACGCTGCTGCCCGCAGTCGGATGCAAAGATAACGCGGCGACTACTCCGCCGCCCCCCGATCTGGAACATACGCGCGCGACGGGGGAAGTACGATTGGCGGAAGGTGCGATCCGGGGGCTGCAGACGAAGTCCGGCGATGATCCGAATCGCCGCGGCGCCTGGGCCTTTACCGGTATTCCCTTCGCCGAAGCGATCACGCCGGAAACCCGCTGGAGCGCGCCGGTCGCGAAACGCGCCTGGAAACCCGCGACTCTTGATGCGACGCAGCCGGGCCTCGCCTGTCCTCAGCCGAACCTGCCGCATAAAAAGCAGCTTGGTTTGAACGTGGCCCAGGGCGAAGACTGTTTGAATCTGAGCGTGTGGACGCCGGCCCACGTTCCGGAAAAGACGCCGGTGATGGTCTTTATTTACGGCGGCGCATTTCTCGCCGGTTCCCAGCAGACCGATGTTTATAACGGAAGCTATATCGCTTCGCATACGAATACGATCGTCGTCGCGATCAACTATCGAGTGGGGGCCCTGGGTTTCCTGCGCCTGCCCGAAGCGGGCATGCATGGGAACTACGGCTTTCTCGATCAGCAGCTCGCGCTGCAGTGGGTTCGAAGCAACATCGCATCGTTCGGCGGCGATCCTGAGAATATAACCATCTTCGGCGAAAGCGCGGGCGCGATGTCGGTGGGTCTGCACGTCGGCTCCGCTCCGAA
This sequence comes from bacterium, assembly GCA_024742665.1. Taxonomy (GTDB): domain Bacteria; phylum Spirochaetota; class Leptospiria; order Leptospirales; family Leptonemataceae; genus JANSYA01. Next base: position 479,223 of record JANSYA010000002.1, on the reverse strand, counting down.
GAGTCGCGGACTCTTTCGCGCGGCGATTATGCAAAGTAATCCGGTCGCGCTGGCTTATAAAACGAAAGCACAGTCGGGCGAAATCAGCGCGGCGTACGCGAAGGCCGTCGGTTGCGGCGATGTGTCCGAATTGAAAGATACAAAAGATACAAAAGATACAAAAGATGCGAAACAGGCGAAAGCTCTCGCGAAGTGCCTGCGCGGATTGCCGCTGGAAAAAGTGCAGGCCGGCGAAGTCTCCCTGCGCGCGATCCTCGCCGATCTGGCTCAGGGCTTTCATACCGCGCTGCCCTGGGCGCCGACCGTAGACGGCGAAGTCATCGACATGAATCCGATCGCCGCCGCCGATGCCGGGCGTTTTAACACGCCCATAATTCTGGGCACGAATAAGAACGAAGGGCTCTTCTTCGCGGACGCGATTAACGAGATCGTGCCGATTTCGGCTCTCGAATACGAAGGTATTCTAACGGCGATGTTCGGCGTCGATAATCTGATCAAAATTCAAGAGCAGGAGCGCTACCGGCCCGCGCTGCTCGGGAGCAATCGCGATCAGCTTTCGCGGGCTATCACCGACTATATCTTCGTTTGCGCGAACCGTCACGTCGCGGATCGTTCGACCGCGCCGACTTTCGTCTATCACTTCGTATATCCCACGAGCATCAACTTCTGGCCGCCCGTGCCGGCCTGCAACGGCAAGGTCTGCCACGGAGACGAGCTGCCCTTCGTCTTTCACAACCCCTACGACGCGGGCAACGGGCGGCACAAATTTACGCCCGGCGAGCTGGCCGTATCCGACGCCTTCGTCGAGTACTGGAGCAATTTCGCGGCGCATGGCGATCCGGGCGGCTCTTCTGGCCGGCCTTCTGTGGACGACGCTGCTAAAAACAAAGCGAGTGACGAGCGGCCGGCCTGGACGCGCTATACCCGGACGGATCGCCCGGTCATGAGTCTCGGCCGCAAGATCGAAGTGCTCACGCCCGATCCCTTCGGCGATCTGTGCCGGGTCTGGGATGAAATCGGCTACGAAACCGCGGGTGCCGCGAGCGGGCCGATCAAGAATCAGTCGAAATCGCCCTGACAATCTGCTTGACCGAATCCCGGAATCGACCGATAGATTCAGTAGCTATGGACTCCTCACTGCGTGCCGAAAAAATCCGCGAAGGCAATCGCGCTTTCAACGAAGGCGATTATCCCCGTGCTCGCGAGCTTTTTACTCAGGCGGAGTACAAAGACGGTCTGATTCGCATCGGCGACTACTATATGTACGAACGCCGACTCCCGCTGCTTGCGTACGGCTACTATAAGAAAGCCGGCGACCAGAAGAAGATCGACGACCTGCATCGCCGGATGATCGGCGCGCTCGGCACCTGGCTTGGCAAAGATAAAATTCGCGAAGAGTCGCGAAAAAAGTTCGGTCTGAACGACGGAGGCGGCGTCATGCCCGAATTCTCCTCCGAGCTGGCCGACGCCCCGGCTCCCGAACTCGACTACGAAGCCGTCGACGAAGACGGCATGATTCCGATTTCCGTCGCGCCCTCGCTGCGCGAAGTCGCGCTTTCGATCCTCGAAAAACGCGGCGGCTGATTCGCTCGCGTCAGGTCCGCATTTCGTAGACCGTCGTTCGCCCTCGGATTCAAGTTCACGTCTCGCTTTCAGAATCGGTCGGCGCCCTTTCGGGACTCAATCGCTTGCGCCGCTTTTGTTTTACGCCCGGCGGTAAATCCACGCCTTTCTTTTTTACGATGTGATATCTGGCGTCTTTGCGCATCACGTGATGTCCCATCGCCACGGAATCGTAGAGCGTTTCAAAGCGGTCGTTGTATAGCGAAGAACCTTCCGGATCCTCCGGCGTGAATTCGGGACGGAGCCCGTTGACTGTGAATAGATCGGAACGGCCGGTGCCTTTGAGCTCGTGTTCGCCTTCAAACGAGCAGTCGAAAAAGTCGCGGATCTTTTGGTACATCGCCTCGGAGGTCGTGATCACGCCTTCGCGCGCTACCGTTTCAATTCGAGAAGCGACGTTTACGGAATGGCCCCAGATGTCGAAGGCGATTTTCGAATGTCCGACGACGCCGGCGACCAGAGGTCCGCAGTGTACTACTACGCGCATGCCCCAGGCGTCGTCTCCGCGGGCCTGCTTTTCTTTCTTACGGCGATAGGTGAATCGCAGGAGCTCCATCGCCGCGAGAACCGAGTCGATGTGGGTCGTGCGCGATTTTTTGCGAACCCCGCCGACGCACAGCAGCGAGTCGCCGATGGTTTTGACTTTTTCCAGGCCGTAGGTTTCGCAGATTTCTTCGAAGGCGTCGAAGTAGATCGTGAGCTCGCGCAAGAGTTCGCGCGGGCTCATATATCGGCTGATCGAAGAAAAACCCACGAAGTCCGTAATCAAAATGTACGCGTTCTCGTGATGCGCGGGGGGAACGCGGCCGTGTTTCTTGAGTTCCTGAATCATGTACGACGGCAGGATATTATTCAGCAAGAGATCGGCCTTGCGTTTCTCGGCGGCGAGCTGGTTGCGATCCGAATCGGCCAGGTGCTTGAGTAATTCGCGCAGCATGGCCTCTTTATTGCGAAAGCGATAGATGCGACTCAGAGCGCGATAGTATTCTTCCGTTTGCTGGATGGCGCTCCGCTGCTTCTCGGCGTCGTCGCCGGATATTAAAGCATCGGAGTGGCGAACCGTGCGCACGACGTGGCCGGATCCGGGAGCCTTGCCGGAATTCATGCGAGTCCCCGCAGGTTTCGTAAAATCGGATCGTCGATCAAATCCATGCCGCAGGGCAGGTCCCACAGCGACTCGACGATGCGCGGCAGATCTTCGGCCTGGATGATCTGTCCGTGCTGGGGGCAAATCAAGCGCGCTCCGACTTGCTCGATCAAACGCAGGCTGTAGCGCAGAACCTGATTGCTCGGCATGATCAGCTGCATAAAAGATTTCATATTGTCCAGCGCCTGATCGTTGTGGTACAGCTCCCACTCCGCGCCCAGCCCGCCCAGTATATCGCTGGTAAATAAGCAACCCGAGGCGACGTCGAAGGTCATCATCGCGCCGAAGGAGTGCGCATAGGGCGTCCAATAGAATTGCAGTTTCCGGCCGCTGCCTGTTTCATATTCATAGGCTTCGCCGGCCGAGAGCGATAGTCGAATGAGCTCGCCTTTGACTCCGTAGTGGTGGACGAAGTACGAAGTAGATTGCACCGAGATGACTTTGTGATGATAGTCAGGTTTCAGGTCTTCGAAGATGGGAACCGCGGCGCAGAGGTCCGGATCCTGGTGCTGCAAAATAAAAGTCGAGATCGACTCCGCCGGAATAATCGAAAAAACTTTGCGCGCGACAACCGGGAAGTCCGGCACCGAGCCCGGATCGATCAGAATACTATCTCCATCGTGGCGAATTAGATACGGATTGCAATGCAGCTGTTCGTGCTGATCGTAGAAGCCGACCCAGTAGACGTCCGGCGCAATCTCGACGGCGTAGTTCGCGTCGATGTCGAGCTCCAGGTCCTGGGCGGGATTGGCAGCTGGATTCGCCGCCGGATTTGTTTTCGGTGAGTTGGTATCGGACTGCATCTGTTGTTTCTCTTTTTCCGAAAACCCTCGCACTGTTTCGCGCGATGCGAACTTGCATTCGTCGTGCATCTTGTATGACTAATATCATAACTTGATTTCGGCGTCAGCTAAAAGAGGCAGTCGAGGCTGTATCGTTTTATTATAAAAGGCTTCGCGAATTCTTACGACTTGATTTTTAGTCTCGATATAAGATAGTTCGATCGGTCCTGGGTGGATTCTCGTTGCGGATTCCGTCAAATGTAGTAAGATGCGGGAGGGGCCGCGAACAATGAAAGTACTCATCGTGGATGACGATATCGCAGAACGCAACGCCGTTGCCTGCACTCTGCGAAACGCGGGGCATGACGCTATCCTGGCTTCAAGCGCGCCCGAGGGCGTCGAAAAATTCGAACGCGAAAAACCGGGCGCGGTCTTCGTAAACCTGCTTATGCCCTACGTCGGCGGCGCCGCGGCCATCGTCGATATTCGCAAGGCCGCCCGGCGCCAGGATCACGGCGTCTACATCGTCGTATTAAACGGCGGCGACATTGAAGACGCGCGAGACGCCCTGGCCGCGGGCGCGGACGCCTTTGTTCAGAAGCCGGTTACGAAATCAAGCGTGCTGGACGCCTTGCAATCGGTGAGCGCTTCGACTCAAAATCGTTGACTGCAATCGCCTGGCGCGTGTCCTCTGGTCGGGATGGTGCGCGCTGGATTTCTCGGCTTCTTGATCTGCTCCGTGGGTTTTACGCTGACTGGCGCGGTCTATTCTGAGTATCCCGGATCGGGCCGTGTTGAAGAAAGTGAATTGCAGGGTCTCTGGGATTGTCGGAGCCCCGGGCATGCCTCGTACCTGGTCATAGACAGCAGAAGTAGATACGAAGCCGAGTATTTTCGCGATCCTGAATCGGGCCGCCTGATCGGAAAGCGCAGGTTCGGTCTGCTCGCAGATGTTTATTATGCGGGTACGACCCAGCTTCAATTCTCAAGCGATGAGGTTGCGACTTTCAGGCCTTCGCCCTCCGGGTCTTCGAAGAGAGAAATTTATATGTATTTCAAGGAGGGCCCGCCAATTTCCTGCGCGTTGCTGGCGCCCGGGAAAAAAGCGACGCAGGCGGCGCTCGATGCGATTGTTCTGGATCGAATCGCATTGCATTTTGAAACGCAGCGGCTCGTAGGGCGCTGGCGATGTCGGAGCGATTCAGGAAACTTCGTTTTCGTATTCGGGGCGGGTGGCCAGAGCGTAACCTCATATCGTCCGGACGATAGTTACTCGGGCGCGGGTGTCAAATACCTGGATATTCGCGGGAAGCTGTTTCAACTTAGCTTTCCGATGTGGCAAAGGAGCCGCTGGCGTCTCATTGAAGACGGAGCGAAGCCCGTTCTAGAACGTACATATGATGACGCGCGTTGTGTCCGGGAGTGAGCGCCCTCAGGCGTCGCCCTTCATGATTTCGTGGCCCATCTTATCGCGCTTGGTCTGTAAGTACTGGCGATTGTGTTCGTTGGCTTCTACTTCCAGCGCAACCTTCTCGACGATCTCCAGGCCGTAGCCCATGATCGCCGCGCGTTTGTTGGGATTGTTCGAAATCAGACGCATCTTTGAAATGCCAAGCGCGCGCAAGATCTGAGCGCCGACGCCGTAATCGCGTTCGTCCATCTTGAAGCCGAGCTTGAGATTCGCTTCGACGGTATCGAGCCCGCCTTCCTGCAGCTTGTACGCGCGCAGTTTGTTGATCAGGCCGATGCCGCGCCCTTCCTGCTGCATATATAAGACAACGCCTTTCTCTTCGCGATCGACGAGCTGCATGGCCTTGTGCAATTGGCCGCCGCAGTCGCAGCGACACGATCCAAAGATATCGCCGGTGACGCACGAAGAGTGCACGCGCACGAGCACCGGTTCGCCTTCTTCCCACTCGCCTTTGCGTAAAGCCAGGTGGATCTCTCCCGTGTCTTTCTGGCGAAAGGCGACGAGTTCGAAATTGCCGTAGTCGGTCGGCATGGCCACGTCGATGACTTCTTCGATCAGGGTGTCGTGGCGCAGGCGGTATTCGATCAGGTCCTTAATCGAAATGATTTTTAAATCAAAGCGTTTCGCGATTTCCATCAGGTCCGGCAAGCGGGCCATCGTGCCGTCTTCGTTCATGATTTCCACGAGCACGCCCGCCTCTTCGAAGCCCGCCAGCCGCGCGAGATCCACTGTCGCTTCGGTATGACCGGCGCGACGCAAAACGCCGCCAGCCCGGGCCCGGAGCGGAAAGATGTGACCCGGTCGACCGAGATCGCCGGGGCGCGTTTTCGGATCGATCAGAGCCTGGATCGTCTTCGAACGGTCCGACGCGGAGATGCCCGTCGTGCAGCCGTTGCCCAGCAGGTCGACGGAGATCGTGAAGGGCGTTTCGTAAACGGCGGTATTGTTCGGATTCGTGACCATCATCTGCAGTTCGAGTTCTTCGCAGCGTTCGTTGGTCAGGGGCGCGCAGATCAGTCCGCGGCCGTGGGTGGCCATAAAGTTAATGATTTCGGGCGTAACGTTGTGAGCGGCGGTGAGAAAATCGCCTTCGTTTTCGCGGTCTTCGTCGTCGACGACGATGATCAGCTTGCCGTCGCGGATGTCGGCGATGGCGTCTTCAATTTTATCGAGCTGGAATTCGCTGCCGGATGATCCGCCCGAATCGCTGGAATTCATATTCGAAGCATCTGACATAATATTCACCCCTCAAGACCGCCGCAGGACAGCACAAGCAGCCGACAAAGCCGAATTCCTGATTCCATATCCCCGCTCTATAAGTAAATACAAATATTCAGACTGGCCAGTCAGAACAGTTTTGAATGTATCGCAGACGCCGACCGAGGCGCCGGGCGGGAGATCCAGGCCGGAGGGCGCGGTTTCAGCCGGCGTATTCCATGGTCTGAGGCGAATTGCGGCCGTCTTTCAAACGAATTCGGCGGCAACAGCCACCAGGCGCTCCATCTGCTCGCGGGTGCCGATTGTGATTCGGAGAAAATCGCCGGTGCGCGGTCCCGGAAAATGACGCACCAGAATCTTGCGTTCCCGCAGATGCTGATAGCAGCATTCGCCGACCGATTGGGCCGGAGAGCCGTCGGGATTCTTGCCTCCCGCGAAATTTGCCGGAGGACGCGTGAAGATAAAATTGGCCTGCCCGGGCAGCGTCGCGAAACCCAGGCGGGCGAGTTCCTCGATCGTATAAGCCCGCGTATCTTTGATCACTGCGATTCGCCGGCGCAGCTCTTCCTGATCGTGCAGAGCCGCGAGCGCCGCCGTTTGCGTCAGTCGGTTGATATTATAGGAATCGCGGACTTTGTCCAGCTCCGCGATGATCGCGGGATGGGCGAGCAGCCAGCCGACCCGACCGCCGGCCAGGCTATAGGTCTTGCTGAATGTGCCGCAGACCAGCAGCCGCGGATAGTCCTCGCTGCCGGCGTGCCGGGCGACCGAGGCGTCGCCGAAGTCGGCGTAGGCTTCGTCCGCGAGAGTCAGGGCGGGGTTTTCGTTTGCGAAATTCAAAACGCTTTCGCGCGCTTCAATCAGACTCGTCGGCGCGTTGGGATTCGTAATGATCGCCAGAGGCCGGCGCGGCGCGTCTTCCGCCCCCGAATTCGCGGTATGCGATTTCGATTCCGTCGCCTTCGCCTCGTTGCCGTCTCGCATCTTTTCAAGCATCGCCGGCAAATCCATCTGCCAGTCTTCGCGAACGTCGATCGCCGCGACTTTCGCGCCGAGAATTTCCGTCAGCGTCGGATAGAGACTATAGGTCGGCCAGGCTGTGACGATTTCGTCGCCGGCTTCGAGCAGGCTGCGAAAGAGGATCGTCAGAACTTCATCGGAGCCGTTGCCGATCAGCGCGCGATCCACCGGCAGGCCGTAGTGCCTGGCGACCGCCGTGCGCAGTTCGAAGGAACGCGGCTCCGGATACAAATGCAGGCGGTCGTTTTTCAGAGCGGCGTCAATCGCGTCGTGTACGGCCGGAGAAACGGGAAAGGGATTCTCGTTCGTATTCAGCTTGATGATTTCAGGATCGTTCAGCTGCAGGCCCGGCGTGTAGCCGTGCATGGCCCGGATGCGGGGCAGAATATAATCTTCGGGACTGCTCACGAAAACAGAAAGTGCAGCGCGCCCGTCTGGGTCGAGCGAATTTGGATTCCCGAAAGCAAAGCGGGAGAGTCGAGGCAGAGCATGCGCAAATGCGCGCGATCTGTATTAACCCAGTCCAAAGGATACGGCGCGGTGGTCCGACATGATCAATAAATCCAATACGGTGCCTTCATACACGGCGTAATTGCAGTAGGCGTAGTCGAATAATCGCGTTGGGTTCAGCATTTTGTATGTTGGGAGGTAGTCTTTGGTTGGACACAGCAGCGGCGGCGCAATTGCGTTCGGGGCAGTTATTGGCGGGACTGGCTCGCGATTGTAATCTCCGCCGGCGATCCACGGGGCGTCCCCCAGGTCGTCGATGATCGCGCCGATCAGCCCTGGCCCGTCGGCGCCTCCCGGGCTGATGCAGTGCAGCGAAAAGTACCAGTGGCCCTGAATGCGGGCGCCGATCACGGGACGCCAGATCGGACCCCCGACCGGAACCAGACAGCGCCATTCAGTCGGCTCGACCTTAGAAACGATCGCCAGGTTGACCCGGTTGCCGTTTAGATCCCAGTGATAAAAACTGATGTAGCGATAGCGGTGCGAATAGTAGAAGCTGAAATTAGAATTCCCGCACAGGCCCGCCTGGAGCAGCTGTGCCGAAGGCGGAACAGGTCCGCACTCCTGCAGACATAGAACATCTCCCCCCTGGTTCAACATCGCGAAGACTGACGAATGCCATTTGTTCTCGGTCGTGGCGTTGCCGCCCTGCATATTCCAGGTGATCATCACCGCCATCGTGGTATTCCTCCGGCCCCCGGGTTTCGCATGACTGTGATACGCAAGCGTCGCGTCTTAAATCTACTACGCATTCGCATCGCCGATCTGCGAAGGAGTTCCATCGACCTTGTACGGGCCGTCGATTAAGAGCGGTTGGATCGTTCGCACGATTGAACTTTCGGGTTTGTAGTTGTCGCCGAAAATCGTAATTACGTCAGTGAGCTGCCACTTATAGAATACCTGCGGCCGATCCGTCTTATTTTCCAGCTCTACGGATTCGTAGCGGGTGGTTTCGGTCGAGACTGTCACCTGTTGAAAAGTCGTAGATGTATAGTTTAAGCTGGAAGATACGCTGGCGGATACCGCCCCCCAGCCCCCCGAAGCGCTCACGCCGACGGAAGCGGAGATCGTGTCGAGACTGGAGCTGGTGTCCTGCATGCCGCTGGTCGTATTATAGCCGACTGCGCGCTTTTCGAGCGGTCCGAGACAGAATGAATCGTCGCCGAGCTTCCAGAATTGTTCGCGCGTTATGCGCTTATCGTTTTTGTGTAAGACTTTGTTGCACCCGACCAGGACCGACGGCGAATCCACTGGAATGATATTCTGGTTTTTCTGATTTGGCCGCGGCGTGGGCAGATCGCCCACGTCGTTCGGCTGACACAATAGATCGCAGCTGATTTCGTACAGGTTCTGCCCTTCTTCCAGGCGGAGGGCGGCGACGAAGGCTCCGCTGTATTCGGTCGTAAACAGGAAGGCTCCTCCAGAATTCCCGGTTCCTTTCGACGTGGTGGCCCCCGGCTGAATCACTACTGGGTGGATTTGAAAACCCTGCGGATCGACCCAGTATCGGACCAGAGGGATTTCCGTCGCGTTCTTGAACTGGAAGTCCATTGGGACGCCGTCTGTTTTCGTTTTGAGCGTTCCGTTCAACGCTTCCTGGTAGATTGGTAGCATTAACTTTCTCCGAAAGAATATTACGGAGGGTTTTCTCCGCCAGCTTCTAGCTATTTCCGGAAAATTAATTTTATCAACTAAAAAATGTACGGATCGCCCGGAATCTGGTCCGGGTTTGTGCCTGCCTGCATGGCGTTTGATAGCAGGTTTTGGACTTGAGTTTACGCCTTAGTTCATGGCGGCCAGATAACGTTCCGCGTCAGTGCGGTCCGTACCCTTCGGCAGGTTGCGACTCGCGAATAAGAAATCGGAGCGGGCCTGTTTGGTGCGGCCCAGAATATAATTGCTCTGGCCGCGATAGTAGCGGGCGTAAGAGTGATCGCGATTCAGTTCGGGAAAATTCTTTAAGTATAGATTCCAGTACTTTAGAGCGCCGGCGTGATCTTTCAAATCCATCGAAGCGATGGCGGCGTTGTACAGGGCGTCCCGGCGTTTGTCCTTCGCGAGCGGGCCGCTTTTTGCCGGAGCGTCGATCTGGCCGCGAAAACTGCGCAGAAAGTACTGCCGGGCCCGGGCCGCGTCGCCGTTTTCGTAATAATAGACGCCGACGCGAAAATTCAATAGCACGCTTTTGGGTTTGCCCTTGAGTTCTTTCAGGAGATCGCCTTCACGGTTGCCCTTCCGCTGCACGTCCCGCAGTTTGCGCGCGAACGAACGAGCGGGCATGTAGCCGCCGATGCGATCGATCTCTTTGCCTTTCGCATTGAGCAGAATGATCGTGGGAAAAGCCCGCACGCCGTACTGACGCATGATCTGCGGATGTTTTTCGCCGTCGATGCGCACGCGCACGAACTGATCGGTGACCGCGCGGACCTCCTTCGAGGGATAGACTTCGCGCTGCAGCTTGCGACAGTAGCCGCACCAGGGGGCGTAAATATCGACGATGACGATCTTGTTGCTGGAACGGGCCTCGCGGAGCGCCGTCGCGTAATCTTTCTGCCAGTAGTCGGCGGCGTTCTGGGCGTATAGATCCGCCTGCGTGCCGGGTATCACCATCAGCAGCGGAATAACGATCGCAGCCAGGGCGGCGGGCGCTTTGCGAAAATTCGATCGAAGGAAATCAGTACGCGGCGCAGGCCGATTGCTGGAATATAGAACGGACATATTCGATTAGACTCCCGGGAGCGCTGGAAGGTGAAATTTTTTCAAGCGGCGACGCCCATATGGCTGATTACCAGGCTATAGGCCGCAATCAGGTCGCGGGTTATTTCCTGGCCCTGGGGATTTACGTCGGGATGAAAGCGTTTGAGCAGGGCCCGATAGCTCTTTTTCAGCGGCTCGCGATCCGGCAGACGATCGACCGGCATCTCCAGAATTTTGAGCGCGCCGCTCAGCTCGGGATCGAGCAGCGTTCGGCCCGCGCTGTTCGCCGCGAATTCATTTTCATCGATGTCCTGAGCCCCGTCAAGTTCCAGACGCACGGCGTTGTCCCGCAGCAGACCGAACATGCTCCGGTACAAATCTTCCCAGATCAAATTACGCTGATGAAACTGGCTCTTCAGAAAATCGAAGAGCGTCGCGCGACTCTTGTGATGATCGGCGATGTCACGCTGTTCGATGAAAAGTCGAACGGCGAATTCGATGCATTCGCGTTCGTCGAATTTGCAGTGGCCGTAAAATTCGACGGCGTCGGCGAAACGCTGGCAGCCGGCCATGGCGGTTTCCAAAAGCTCCGCGTCGATGGGATGGCTCTGCATGCGGCTGAGGGTCACGGAATGAAAGAATTCCAGCCAGCTCAGCAAATGATCGTCGGTAAAATAAAACCCGGCGGCGTGAAAGCATTCGCCCGCCCGGGTCAGGCCCGCGTGTTCTAAAAAAGCGATCAGATCTCCGGTGTTCTCGGCTTCGAAGGACTCGGGCATGTGCTCGGTCCAATTGCCGAGTTCGCGCTCGGCGTAAACATAGCGGTAAAACTCTTCTCGCGAAATCTCAACAAGATTCAAAACGAAATCGAGCGATAGCTCCCACCGGTCTCCGACCAGGCAGGACTCAATTTCATCCAGCAATTCCTGAATAAGAGCCGACTGATTTTCCGTCCGCGTCGTCATAGCCTTCGGTCCCAGCCTGCACGTCCGGCGGCAGGAGGCTATCATTTTTCGAATCACCGTGCTCCGGCGACGCGAGCGCGAAGACTCGCTGGTCGATGCGATCTAAAAGCTCCGTCAGATTTTCGCGTCCCGCGGCGGAAACATAGATCGTATCCGGGCGGGTCTCCGGCAGTTCCGCGCGCTCCTCCGGCGAAAGCAAATCGCACTTATTGTAAACGCGAATTTGCGGCACGCCCTGCAAACTCATATTCGCCAGAATCGCTTCGACCGCTTCGATCTTCTGGTCTTTGCGCGGATCGGAAACGTCGATGCAGTGCAACAATAGATCCGAATCGAATAATTCTTCGAGGGTCGCCTCAAATGCGCGCTCCAGTTCCGGGGGCAATTCGTGGATAAATCCGACGGTGTCCGATAAAATGATTTCGCGTTCTTCGGGAAAGCGCACCCGCCGCGTCGTCGTATCCAGCGTCGCAAACAGGCGATCTTCCGAGATGACTTCCGAATTCGTCAGAGCGTTTAAGAGCGTCGACTTGCCGGCGTTGGTATAACCCACGATCGAAACGATCGGAACCTTGCTGTCGTTGCGGCGCGTGCGATTTAGTTCGCGGCGTTTTTTGAGCGAGGCCAGCTCTTTTTCGAGACGGGCAATGCGATCGTCGACGCGGCGCCGGCCGATCTCCAGCTTCGTTTCCCCGGGACCACGCCCGCCGATGCCGCCGGTCAGTCGCGACATGTTGTCGTCCTTTTCCGAAAGGCGGCCCTTCAAATATCGCAGCTGGGCCAGCTCGACCTGGAGCTTGCCGTCGCGGCTGCGGGCGTTGCGCGCGAAAATATCGAGAATCAGCTGGGTACGATCGATGATCTTTAAATCGGTGATCGACGAAAGTCGCAGAGCCTGGGCCGGGCTCAGCTCCAGATCGAAGAGCATGATCTCGGCGTTGTGCTGCACGGCCTGGATCGAAATCTCGCGGGCCTTACCGGAACCGACCAGCGTCACCGGATCGAGCTTCTGGCGCTTCTGAACCATGACTTCAATCGGCTCGACGCCGGCGGTCATGCAGAGTTCGCGCAGCTCGGCCATGCTGTCTTCGGGGCTGCGCTTGCGACGCATCTCCGGAGTATAGACGCCGACTAAGAGCGCGCGGGGTTTGTTGCCGGCTTTGCGGCTGGTCTTTTCCGCTTCGTAAAAGAGCTGTTCGACGTGAGCGATGGTTTCGCTGAGATTTTCTGCGAGCTGGCCGGGGGCGACGGGATCTTCGACCTGATAGCCTGGATTCTGGCCGGGCAAAAGATGCGCGCTATAGTATTTCGCGGGCAGTCCCGCGCGGTCCATCGTGATCGCGGTGATATAGTCCAGGCGCAGCAGCGTTAAGTCGTAGAGGTCTTCCTGCGTCAGGCTTTCGCCTTTCATATGCGTGTGCACGAGGCGCAGGCCGCGCAGGCGCGCTGCACGATTGCGCTCCAGTTCGGGAATAAAAATGCGCACGGCGTCGCCGGCCATTAAATAGCGGACATAGCCCTGACGATCGATCAGGCAGCCGATCTGGCGGCCGAGTTCGTGGGAGATGCTGCAGAGTTCGCGGGCGAATTCCTGGGTGACGACGGCGTCGTCGCGAATGCGTCGTTCGGTGATCTTCTTGAGCCGTTTGTGCTGGTTGCTCTTGAGATCGTTTGTATTTCCACTGATGCTGGCGATATGCGAATGTCCTGGCGTCGCGCCCGTTTTCGTGGCCCCAGGCGGGGCCGGATGGCGGCGTCAGGTTATAGAATACGGGGAGGGGTCGGAAAGCTCCACCAAAATTCCGGGGCGGAACTACTTTTCGTAGCGCGAGAGAACGACGATCGCCCGGGCGATTTCGACATATTTCAAGCGCGCCAGGTCTTCGACTGTTTTAACGCCGAAGGCTTCTTCCATCATGCGAGCGTGGCGCGGCGTGAGACCCTCCAGGGCGTGGATCGGCGCGCGACTGAGCTCCGCCAGGCTGTTGTCTTCAAAGTCCCGATCGACCGCGCCGCGGATTGAGATCGGAGTGATTTTCGTTTTGCTTTTCTTTTTCACGCCCATGGTTTGGTTCCTTGCTCTGTCGATGAAATTGTTCAAGCGGCCTTCGGCCGCGCGACTCCGGCTTGCCGGAGTAGGGCCGCTTGCGGCCCGCAAGCCAGCTTCGGCCGCTGTCCCGCCGACGCCGGCCTTGCTTCGTGATTTCGCCTTCGCGCGCCCGGTGTCTTCGGCTTCGTCGGAATCTCCGGAATTAGAGCGATCTTCTTCCGTCGCCGGCAGGGGAGTCACCGCGCCGCCGGTCAGCACTTCCATTGCCTCGCCCTCTTCGGCGCTGAGGCGATGGCGCTCCGGATCTTCGCGTCGTCCGGCATACAGCCAGATCAATCCGATCGCCAGTAGCACCAGCAGCAGTCCGAAGAGAAAGTACAGATAGTGCAGCTCGCGGCCGCCTGCCCGAGCATCAGCCAGCTCGCCCGGCTGTTCGGTGCCGCTTTGATTCTGATTCAGGGCCGCGCGCGCCGCAGCGTTCCAGTCCGCCGCCGCCTGGTTCGCCGCGACCAGCGCGCGATCGCGGTCGACGGCGCTGCGAAAGACCTGGATTTCCGCGCGGCGAAACTGTTCGCGTCCCTGGCCGTGCTGGACCGCCGGATCGGCTTCCCGTACGATTCGCACGGCGGCGGGGCGATTGGTATCATTTAGGGCGGACAAAAGCTCGCGAGCGACCGAGGCGCCGCGCTGCCGGGCCACGCGCACGGATACTCCGTATCCCCCGGTATCGCAGGCAAAGCCCTGGACTAAAAAGTACGGGTCCCGGACGGGGTTGCGCGCGATGAAGCTTTGCAGCCGTTCGCGGCTATCGCGATCTACGGAGACTTCCTGGAGTAAAAAGCGCAGGTCCAGGCCAGGCGCTTCGGGTGGGGCCAATAAGGTGCTCGGAACCAACAGACCCAGAGCCGCGATCAGGAAGTACATGGATCCGAGCGACCGTCCGCGCCTGCGGAGGCGGGTCGGCGAGTGCGGGCCGGCCGGCGGAGCCGCTGCCTGTGTCTGGGGATCGCGTAGGTTCATGCCCGGTAATAAATTTTCGGTTCAAATCACCGGTTTCACCGATATTTTCTATAGTAGCGACGCAGGTCCCACGAATGCAAAATATCGATTTTTCCTCACGTATGAATCGCCCCTCGCCCTTTCAGGCCGCGCAACAAAAGCCGGCGGCCGGCCATGCGGGCTATCAACGGGGCGCTCCGACGGTGGAAGCCGCGCCCACGGGTCTCAAGCGACGCAATCGCAGCCTCGTGCTCGTGCTTTCGCTTTTGATTCTGGCCTTTACGGTTGGTATGATGGCGGGCATTCAGCTCGGCTATCTGCGTCACGTTGACGCGACGCTCGTCAAGAATCCGGACCCGGGTTCGGAGTCGGAAGTCGCGAAGCGCGATGGCACGACTTCGTTTGCAAATACCGGAACGGAGTCTTCGATTTCGTCGCCGGAGGCTCGCGAAGGACTGCGCGACCATATGGACGGACGTTATCTCGTACGCGTCGGTTCATTCGCGCCGCGTGCGGCGGAATTACTGGCGGGACGACTGAACAATCATCCCGACCTCGCGCAGCAGAAACCGGTGCAGTGTAAGAATGTTCGCGAGTCGAGGCCCGATCGTTATCTGGCTTTTCGAGTGAAGCTCGGAGATGGATCGGATCGTCAGAACGTATTTTTGGGTTGCTTTCGTTCCCAGGATGCCGCGCGGGAAGCGCTCGATAAAGCGATCGCTTCGGGAATCCCCGGGCTTTCCGCAGCACGCCTTTTCGAAATTGAATAAAAAAGGCTGGTTTTCCCGGGTTTTCACGAGCGGGGATTAAAAATTTTTTCTTGCATCACAGTACACCGCCCTGGACGTATACCCAGGCAGGAGATATACAACGATGGCAAAGAAGAAAACGGCTAAAAAGGCGGCCTCCAAGACCGCTTCAAAAGTGGCCAAAAAGACGGCGAAAAAGGCCGTGAAGCGCCCCGCCGCCGGCGAGAAGTTCGTACTACATGATGATATTCTGGAAGGCGTACTCGAAGTCGCCGAAATCACTCGCAAAGGCGAATTAAGAATTAAGCGAACCGACTTAAAGCGCATACTGGACGAGTCCTTCGAACGCGCCGCGATCGTCGCATCCAGCGGCGAAAAAGTGAAGATTCCTTTCCTGGGCAACCTGATGTATTCAGAAGTAAAAGCGCGGAAAGCCGGCAGCGGCGTGAATCCCTTTACCGGCGAACCGATGCAGATTAAGGCGCGTCCCGCTTCGCGGAAGCCTCGCTTCTCTTTCGCGCGCACGGTGAAAGAAACCTTCGCGAACAAAAAGAACTGGTAAGATCGTTCCGATTTTAGTTTTCTGGAAGCCGTTGCTGATCGCGACGGCTTTTTTCGTTTCAGGGCGGGCGTAATCGCCTGTTTTTCCGGGAATTTAGCCTCGCTTTTTGAGCGCAATCGCGCCGGCAACCGACGGTCGCCGACAGGCGGCCGACCGTGGAGGGAGCATGTCCAGATATCACGTAGTAGTTATCGGGGCCGGACCGGGCGGATACGTCGCCGCGATTCGAGCCGCCCAACTGGGATATTCCACGGCGATCGTCGAACGCGAACGCCTGGGCGGTATCTGTTTGAACTGGGGTTGTATTCCCACGAAGTCGCTGCTCGAAAGCGCTCACCGACTCGAAGATATTCGTCAGGCCTCCGACTTCGGTCTGCGCATCAGCGGCGAGATCGCTCCCGATTTTCAGGCTGTGATTCAGCGCAGCCGCGGCATCGCCGACGAGATGTCGCGTGGGGTCGAATACCTCATGAAAAAAAATAAGCTGACCGTGATTTCCGGCGAAGCGCGTTTCATCGATCACTTCAAAATTGAAGTCACGAACGGCGAGGGCGAAAAAAGCGAAATCGAAGCCGACCGTTTTATTGTCGCGACCGGCGCTCGCTCGCGTTCGCTGCCGGGCATTCCCATCGACGGCAAAAAAATCGTCGGCTATCGCGAAGCGATGGTTCAGGAAAAGCTGCCCGGCCGGCTGTGTATCGTAGGGGCCGGCGCGATCGGCGTGGAGTTCGCCGATTTTTATACATCGATGGGTTCCGAAGTTACGCTGCTCGAAGCCATGCCGCATATTCTGCCGCTCGAAGACGAAGAGGTCGCGAAGGTCCTCGCCCGTAGCTTTCAAAAACGCAATATTAAGATCCAGACCGGCGTGCGCGTCCAGGAAGCGCAGGTCGACGGCGACATCGTCAAAGTTAAATATACCGACGCGAAAAGCGAAGGCCAGAGCGCCGAATTCGATCTCGTGCTTTCGGCGGCCGGCGTGGCGGCGAATACCGACGGCCTGGGTCTCGAAGAACTGGGCGTGCGTATGTCCCGGGATCGCGTCGTCGTCAACGATCACTACCAGACATCGATCGCGAATATCTACGCCATCGGCGATTGCATTCCAGGACCGGCCCTGGCCCACGTCGCGAGCATCGAAGGCGTGCGCGCGGCGGAAGCCATGAAGTACGGCGCGAATCACGAAACCGATACGAAGTACGAACCCGTAAACTATGATCTGATTCCATCCTGCACCTACTGCCATCCCGAAGTGGCTTCGGTCGGCCTGACCGAAAAGGGCGCCCTCGAAAAAGGTCTGGAAGTAAAGATCGGCCGCTTTCCATTTACGGCCAGCGGCCGCGCGAAGGCGATGGGCGACACGACCGGCTTTATCAAGATCATCGCCGACGAAAAATTCGGTCAGATCGTCGGCGCGCACATCATCGGCCCTGGCGCGACGGAGCTGATTTCAGAAATTACGCTGGGGGCGAGCATGGAGCTTCTGCCCGAGAATTTCGCGCGCACGGTCCACGCCCATCCGACCCTGGCGGAAGGCGTGATGGAAGCCGCCGCGGACGTGCTCGGCGAAGCGATCAATATCTAGAGCCTTTCGTTCTTCCGGAGGGCGCTGGACGCATCCCCGGGCGGAATCCTGCGAGCGACATAATCCAGCGATGGGGCGCATTGGCGGACGCCCGGGATTGCTGGAGCCCGCCGAAAATCGTTCCGAATTAAAAAGCTTTTCAAATTTACGAGTGCGGGGAAGCTTTGTTTCGCGCTCGTTCGGTGGACGAACTGGCGAACGGAATCAACAACATGGCATATGTAAAACCGCGGACAACTCTGGGCAAGTCTCTGAATTTCAACCAGGGCGAACTGACCACCGATGAGGATCTGGTCATCGACTGCAATTTCGCGGGTTCGAAAATCAACGCCGGCACCAACACGGTCGTCGTCGGTTTGAGCTGCACCGTCAGCGCCGATATTACCGGCGGCGTGGTCGAAATCATCGGCACGTACAATGGGAATATTACGGCTTCTGATTCGATCTATCTGGCAAATACGGCCGTCGTAAACGGCGACATCCAGGCGCCGCTGATTCGCATCGAAAAGCACACCCGCTTCCAGGGCCAAATCTCTTACAGCTGATTCCGCACTCGGCTCAGTTCACGTCGAGGGCTGCGGCGATTCGTCCAGAATCTCTGGCGCGATCAATTCAGTCAGTGCGTGGATCGTCTTTTCCGGGTCCTGCTCGGGATACTCTCGTTCGCTGATCATTCGGCGAAAGGCCCGCGCTCCGGGTCGCCCCGCAAACAGTCCCATCATATGTCGCAGCACCTGATGCTGCTTGCGCCCCTGGCCCAGGCGTTCTTCTAAATACGGAATCATTGCAGTGAGCACTGCGCGGCGCGTTGGCCCCCCCGTTGCCGGCACGTTCTGCGAGTCCCGGGCAGGACTCTGCCGATCGTTTCGCGGTTGACCGTCCGCGAAATAAAAATCAGCGTCGGCGCGCGCGAAGATCCAGGGAGTTTCGTACGCCGCGCGGCCGATCATTACGCCGTCGGTTTTATCAAGCATGTCTTGCGCGGTATCCAGGTCGCGGATGCCGCCGTTGATCTCGATGCGCAGCGCCGGGAAATCGCGTTTGAGCTGAAAGACGTCTTCGTAGCGCAGCGGCGGAATATCGCGATTCTGTTTCGGACTCAGGCCGCCCAGCACGGCGATGCGGCTGTGAACGCTGAAGCGCCGGCAGCCCGCCGCGGCGACGGTCGCGACGAAACGCTGTAGATCTTCATAGCGATCCAGCGCGCGTCCCTGCGCGTCGCGATCAATGCCGATGCGATGTTTTACAGTGACAGGCAAATCGGGAACGGCGGACTGCATGGCCGCCACGCACTCCGCGACGAGCTCGGGTTGCGCCATCAAACACGCGCCAAAATTTCCGTTTTGCACGCGATCGCTGGGACAGCCCACGTTCAGATTGATTTCGTCGTAGCCGTAGTCTCGGGCGATGCGCGCGCAGCGAGCGAGATCCGCCGGATTGTCGCCGCCCAGCTGCAATGCCAGCGGCTTTTCAACGCGGGAAAATTGCAGCAGCAGATCGCGGTCGCCGTTTAAGATGGCGGCGCTCGTTACCATCTCCGTGTACAAAAAGCTGTGCCGGCTGATCTGTCGCAGAAAAAAACGAAAGTCGCGATCGGTCCATTCCATCATCGGCGCGACCGACAGCGGCCGCAGGGGCGGCAGCGGCGATTCCGCCGATAGGGTCGCTGGCGAAGCTTCGGCCCGGGTCGCGGCGCTCTCCGCCCGGGACTGTGCGAGCCGCGTCGTAGTCGTGTCGCCCGGGGAGTTCACGCGCCGCTTGCCCCGCCGAGCTGGAATTCGTAGCGGCTATCGCCGGTCGTCTTGCCGCCCGCCTCAAAGCGTCGCTCAAAGAAAGTTAAGAGTCCGTCGCGGCGGACCAGCAGGAGCGAAGACGCGCGGGTGCCGTACACGTCCGACTGAATAAAACGCGAAGACAGAAAGCGTTCTTTTTCCAGGCCGATGCCCGTATCCGGCAGCGCCGCGTCCGGGGCGGTCGTACTATCTGCGAGCAGGTCGAAGAATACGTCGGGACGCCTGAGCCAATCGGCGGCGCCTTCGCTTTTCGCACCCGCTACGATCTGAGTAAAAGCGGTGCGGCCCGCGACGACTTTCGGCCAGGGGGTGTCCAGCAGATGATTGCTCAAGCCGTAGACGCCCGCCACCAGGCGGTGCGGCAGCTGGCGCGGCGCTTTATTCGAATGCCAGTACAGACCGCCGTCGCCCACCAGATCGCCGGAGAGCAAATTGAAGCCGTTGTATTTTTGCGCATCAAAACGATCCTGCGTTTGCCCGGCGTCGTCCCCCGCACTGGCATCCGGGTCGGCCGGTCTGGCGCTTTCACTTTCGCCGCCGTGGGATCCGCCGCTTTGTAATCGGGCCAGGAAATCCGCGACCGGCAGCGGGCCCGTCAGGAGATCTTTGAGCAGCAGGCCGCGGCTGAGCCCTTTACGCGTGAACTCTTCCGGATCGCGAAAATTCGTGACGGTGGCGAAGCGTCCGCTGCGAGTCATGCCCAGCCAGGTGCCGCCCTGTTCGAGATCGCGCCCGCCGAAAACGCCCGGGTGGTCTTCCCAGAAACCGGCCGATTCGGTCGGTCGCGCGTAAAACTCGTCGCGATTCGAAGCGAGAATCAACCGGTAATCGGGGTGGCAATCGTGAGCCAGAAAGATCAAACACATATCGAAGTTACTCGTTTCGCCGATGCCCGAAGCTTTTTCGTCGTTTTCCGTTTGCTTGAATGGCGCTCATCCCGGGACTCTGCACTCATCGCAATCAGGCTGCAGGCCGGAGAATCACTATAGCGCCCAATACAAAATCAAACAAGAGCGGCGGGCGGGAACCAGAAAAAACCGGGTCCGCCGGAGCGGCCAATCAAATTGGCGCAGGAATTCGCATTGAAAACCTGACTGCTTCGGTCGGTCGGGGCGCGCGCCGCAATCGGGTTCTGCACGATATCAGCTGCGAATGTCCGCCGGGCGCTGTGACGGCCCTGATTGGCCCCAGCGGCAGCGGCAAATCCACGCTCTTGCGCCAGATCAACGGTCTGATCGCGCCGGAGCGCGGCCGGATCTTCGTCGGCGGTCGTGCGGTCGAGCCCGCCGATCGCGAGGGCGTCATCGCCCTGCGTCGTCGCATCGGCTACGCCGTGCAAAACAGCGCCCTCTTTCCGCACATGAGCGTGCGCGAAAATATCACGCTGCTCGCGCGCTATCTGGAAGCGGCGCCCGACGGCGACTGGAGTGCGACGCGCACGGAAGAACGCCTCACGCGGCTGATGGAAATGATGCGCCTGCCCCTTGAGTATCAATCGCGCTATCCGTATGAACTGTCGGGCGGGGAACAGCAGCGCGTCGGCCTGTGTCGCGCCATGTTTGCCGAACCGGCGGTGCTGCTGCTGGACGAACCCTTCGGCGCCCTGGATCCGGTAACTCGTCGCGAAATACACGCGGAGTTTCGCGCCCTGCGCGCGGCCGAACCGGTTACGGTCGTGCTCGTGACTCACGATTTAAACGAAGCGCTGGAGCTGGGAGATCGTCTGATTGTGCTAAACGCCGGTCGCATCGCGCAGCAGGCGGCGCCGCGGGATGTGCTCGACGCGCCCGCCGACGATTTCGTGCGCGAATTTTTGCACCGGCAGCTGGAGGGCGGGCGATGAGAGCTTCGAAACGCGTCGCGCCCCGAAGCGTTGTAGGCTTTGCGGGCATTGCGGACTTTGCGAGCCTTGCAGGTCATGCGTGTCGTTTCGCGCTGCTGCTCGTTTCATCTTTCGCCGTATTTTTTGCTCTGGCTTTTCCCCGCAGCCTGGCCGCGCAAACTCTGCGCATCGGCAGCAAGCAGTTCACGGAAAGTTATATTCTGGGCGAGTTGATGGCTCAACTGTTGGAAGCGGAGGGCTTTCGCGTCGAACGCCGGCACAATCTCGGAGGCACTCTCATTTGTTATGAAGCCCTGGTCACCGGCGAAATAGATCTCTATCCCGAATACACCGGAACCATCACCGAAGCGATCCTGAAGATCGCGCCTGACGCGGATCAAAACGTGAAATCATCACCGGATCAGATCTTCGCCGATCTGAATCTTCGGCTGAATTCGCGCGGCCTGCGCATCCTGCCCTCGTTTGGATTTAACAATACCTACGCCTTCGTTGTGCCGGCGAAGCTGGCCCGGGAGCGCGGCCTGCGGCGCATCAGCGATTTACGCGAACATCCCGATTTAAGACTGGCGTTGAGCTACGAATTTTTGGATCGCGGCGACGGCTGGCGTCCCCTGCAGCGCGACTATGGTTTGCCCCAGCGGGCGCGCGGCATCGAGCACGGCATCGCCTATCGCGCCATCGCCGAAGGCCGCATTGATTTGACCGACGCCTACTCCACCGACGCGGAAATCAAACGCTACGATCTGAAGGTCCTGGCCGACGATCGCGGATTCTTTCCGGCTTATCTGGCCGTGCCCTTCGCGCGCGGCGATCTGCCGGCGGAAGCATTCCAGGCTTTAGAGCCTCTGGCGGGACTGCTGGACGAATCGCAAATGCAGAGCTTAAACGCGCGGGTTTCAGTCGACCGCGTTTCGTATGGCCGGGTCGCCTTTGAATTTTTGCGCGATGGCGGACTCTTGCATCGCGACGGCCCGGGCGAAGCGGCGAAGACAGGCGGCGATAGTCCCGGCGGCGTCGCCGCTGACGGCGAAACACTGCAATACAAAGGCGAAAGCCGGCTGAGTCTCTTTTTCAGTCGGCTCGGTCGCCACGTCTTTTTGACCGCCGTGTCGCTGGCGGGCGCCATGCTGCTGGCCGTGCCCCTTGGCGTGCTGGTCTATCGGCGGACGCGCATCGCCCGGCCGACTCTGTACGTCGCGGGTCTTTTGCAAACGGTGCCGTCGATCGCGCTTTTGGCCTTTATGATTCCGCTGTTCGGAATCGGCGTGGTGCCCGCGGTAGCCGGGCTGCTGCTGTATGCGATTCTACCGATCCTGCGCACGACCATCACCGCTCTGCAGTCCGTCGACCCGTTGCTGGTCGAAGTTGCAACGGGTATGGGTCTCACTCGCGGGCAGACTCTGTGGCGCATTGAGCTGCCGCTGGCCCTGCCGGGGCTGTTTGCAGGCGTGCGGGTGGCGACGGTGATCGCGATCGGCACGGCGACTCTGGCGGCTTTTATCGGGGCCGGGGGCCTGGGCGAACCGATCGTCACCGGACTCGCCCTGAACGATCCTGGCCTGATTCTGGAAGGGGCGCTGCCGGCTGCGGGCCTGGCGATCGCCGCGGACCTGGCATTTGATCGTCTGGAGCGCCGGATCGTTCCGCCGCACTTACGCGGCGAAAATCCTGAGGACGGCGCAGCGACAAAGCCAGCGGCGAACGCTTGACACCTCGCGGGAATGCGGCGCGATCTATATCACCTGCATATGAATCAGCCCGCGAACACCCGAGAACTAACGATCCGCGCCCTGCTCTTAGGAGTCGCCCTGGCCGTCATCCTGGGGGCGGCCAATACGTACCTGGGACTGTACGCCGGGCTGACGGTATCGGCGTCGATTCCGGCCGCTGTGATTTCGATGGCGATTCTGCGGGGCGTCTTTCGTTCCGGCACGATTAAAGAAAACAACATCGTACAGTCGGTGGCCTCGGCCGGGGAGTCCCTGGCGGCCGGCGTGATTTTTACGGTGCCGGCGATTCTGCTGGTCGGAGCCTGGAACGAATTCGAATTCTGGCCGACGACTCTGATCGCGGCGACCGGCGGCATTCTGGGCGTGATCTTCATGATCCCCCTGCGGCGGGCCTTAATCGTCGAGCGCAAGGACCTTGTGTATCCGGAAGGCGTAGCCTGCGCCGAAGTTCTGCAGGCCGGCGAAACCGGCGGCGGCGGTATTCGTTTGATCGCTCTGGGCGGTCTGGTCGGCGCGGGGTTGAAATATCTCGGGGCGCGTCTGATCGCCTTTCCTGGCACGGTCGAAGGCGCTATGAATTACGGTCGGCGGGTCTTCTACGGCGGCGTGGATATTTCCGCGGCTCTGCTGGGAGTCGGTTATATTGTCGGGTTTAACGTTTCGCTTTTAATGTTTCTGGGCGGCTTTATCGCCTGGATTCTATTTCTGCCGGGTCTGGGAGTCTTCGAGCCCACGACGGCTTTCGCGGGCGTCGGCGGAGGAGGCGGGGCGGACCCGGACACTCCGCTGGGTTTCGCCTGGAGCTTCTGGAACTCACAGATTCGCTACGTCGGCGTGGGGGCGATGATGGTCGGCGCGGTCGAATCTCTGTGGGGCGTGCGCAAAGGCGTTTTCGCGAGCATGCGCAGTCTGCGCAGTATTCCCGGCGCGGAAAAGCTGCCCCCGGCGGAACGCGACATCGGCCTTTCGCAGCTGCTGATCATCTTATTGATCAGCTTCGGCGCGACAGTCTATCTGTATGAATCGATGATTCACACGCTGCCCGCCGCGATCGTCGTCGCCGCGATCATGATCGTCGTCGCCTTTATTCTGGTGGCGCTCGCTTCGTACATCGTCGGCCTGGTGGGCTCTTCGAATTCGCCGGTTTCAGGCATGACCATCGTGGGTTTGCTGACGACATCGGGCATTGTGCTGGGGCTGGGTTTGCAAGCGGACCAGGCGGCATTGGCGATCCTGGGTGTGGCCGGCGTCGTTTGTTGCGCGGCCTGTACCTCCGGAGATATTTCCCAGGACTTAAAGACGGGTCAGATCATCGGCGCGACGCCCTATCGCCAGCAGTGGGCCGAAGTGATCGGCGTCGCGGCCACCGCTCCGATCTTCGCGTACATCTTAACGCTGCTCAACGATGTCTATGGCATCGGCACCGGCGAACCCGGGTCCTTGAAGGCGCCCCAGGCCGCGCTCTTCGCCGGCATTACGAACGCCCTGGTCGGCAAAGGCGAGCTGCCTTTAGATATGGTCGCGGCGGGCGCGCTGATCGGCGTGGGCTTTTTGGCGCTGAATCCGGTAATGAAACGCATCGGATCGGCCTTTCGCTTTCACATTATGCCGATCGCAGTCGGCATTTATCTACCCCTGTCGCTCAGCGCGACGATATTGATCGGCGGCCTGCTGCGCTTATTTATAACGCGCAAACGCAATCGCCGGGGCGAAAACGTCGGCGAAGGTCAGGACGGCGGCGTTCTTTTCAGTTCGGGTTTGATCGCGGGGGAATCGCTGCTTGGAATTATTGTGGCGATTATCGTTTCTCAGGAAGCGAAGAACGCGGGCTCTGAACCCTTCGAGAGCGCCGCGCTGGGCGTCATTCTACTGGGCCTGGTGCTGGCGTTGTTTTATTGGGCGGCGAACCGCAAGCCGTCATGAGCCGTCGCCGCAAAACACTGCCGTATAGTTTTTCGGTCGAATTTCGCAAGCGCCTGAAAGAATACCAGGCGCTGCACAAAGAGAGCAAAGACTATACCTATCCCCTGGCGGTGAATCTAATCCAGGCGATCAGTCGCGCGCCGGAGCTGGGCCTCATCGCCGGCCCGGGCGTGCGCATTCTGGACTACGAAGGCGTGAGCATCAAGTACGAATACGAAATGCAGTACCTCGGTTTCGCGCGCATTCGCTTCGTGGATTTGCGCGCCATGCCGGATCGCTGGAGTCGGGACTGAAAGCGCCTGAAAGAATACAAGGCGCGATCGTAATCGCAATTGGTCGCGATTTGAATTAGTCGGCGGAAGCGGCCGGCACGAAGGCGCCGGAGGGTTCGTCGTACTCCACTTCAGTGAACTCAAGCGCATCGCCGCGCTCGAAGGTCTCGGGAAAAGCCAGAGCGTCGAAGGCCCGCAGTACGATCGCGTCTTCCAGCCCGTCGAGTCCTGACGCGAACTGCTCAAAGTCCGCTCCCGAATACAGCTCTTCGTTGAACTGCCCGGCCGCCTTCATGGCGGAAATAGTGCGCCCTTTGACGATCGTCGTTAAATGCTCGGCGAGCAGCTCCTGGCCGGACTTGCCGGCGTACTCGTCCACGACCGCCCGGATGATGGCGTGCTGCTGCGAAGTTTCAAAGCCGGTGATCCGGTTCGCGGTCTGCAGATGTTTGCGGCCGGTTTCGCTCAGCTCCGCGAAGATCGCCTGCGTGGAATTCAAGGCTCCCGCGCTCCAGAGGGCGTGGTGCATCTGGTCCAGCTCTTTGGAATAGGCGCCGTGAGTGTAGACGAAGAACGGCGCGTTGAGGCCGTGCACCTGTTTCTCGTACGCGTTGTGATCGACGAAGAACATCAGCTTCGTATAGTGAAAGGGATCTCGTGTGCCCTGCACGAGATCGAGCACGTTCATTACGATCAGCAGGTCGTTCAGCTTGCGCCGCACGGACGCGATCTGGTCGACGCGCCGGTCTTCGATATTTGCGATGATTTGATCTACGTCTGGCAACATACCGGACTCCGGTCCTGTTAGCTTAGACGCGCGAGTAATATATGCAAAGCGATTTTTTTGTGGGATTATCGCGTTTCGGTTAGCAGAGAGGCCGTCGTGCAAGGACCTGGCTCAACTTCCCGCGCGATCCTTTAGCCGCAGGCGCTCCGCCGCCGCCTCGCGAATCAGCAGCTTTGCGATTTCCCGGCCCTGGTGCTGAATTTCCAGCCGCGCCAGGCGGATCCACATGCTGGAGTCCTCGAATACTTTCAGGGCGTGCCAGGGAATGCAGATTGGAGGGTGGCCCGGGCGAAAAGGCAGGATCACGGCGATGTGCAGTCCGCGCGGGCCGGCGTGCATTTTCAGGACGCCGTTGTAGTTCATCCAGCCCATACGCCCGCTGCTCATGAATTCGGAATATTTCTCGGGCACATGCTCGTCGGGATAGCTTTGCGCCAGACGATGCCAACCGCCCAGGCGGGATGTGAGGGTCAGGACGCTCGCCCACAGCAGCCCGAAGGCCAGGGGAAACAGAACGAAGATCCAGGGTAGAATCACTGTCGGGTCGGGATTTTCGTTCATGGTTGCTGTTCAGGCTGTTGGGTTGCGGGGAGCGGTGCGTCCGGGACGGCTTCTGGATTCGCAGGCGCACGCAGGCTGCCCGCGTCGGCGAAGCTCGCGAGATCTTTGACCAGGTTCTGGGCGACGAAACGAATTTGCCGTCCCGCGTTTGATTGAGTGATCTTGATGCGCCGGTTGCTGGACCAGACCAGCAGGTTTAGATTGCGTACGTTTTCGACGCGGGTCACAGAGTTGCTTTCAGAATATACGACCGAAGCGGTGCCCGGATCGACCAGCCGCAGATTCATGGCCACGTCGACGTTGATGTCCAGATTGTTCCACTGGATGCCGTAGTCCCAGGCGGGAGAATTCAGCGGCAATACCAGGGCGACGCGCAGCATGGCATACCAGGCGAAGACCCTGAGATCATCGTCCTGGATAAAAAACGATCCGACCAACAGAATCGCCCAGAGGGGCAGCTTCCAGTAATCCTGCTGCTGGCGGATTTCGAAGTCGGTCAGCGCGCCGTAAACGATGTAGTCGACACCGAGTTCCCGGGCTGCACTCTGAATCGCCGCCGATCGTTCGGTTCCCGCGGCGAGCGCCTCGTCCAGCTTTGCGCGAAACTGAAATTCGGGTATGACTTCGAAGCGGCCGGACTGAAACAAAGTCGTCTCGGTAATCTCCCGGGCGATGGCGCCGCTGTCGACGTTCTCGGGTTCGGCTGCCGCCGCGGACTCGGATTCTTGCGATTCTTGCGCGGCGCTGTCGTCGGCGCTATTTTCGGAACCTGCTGCGTCGTCCGTGGCGTTTGAATCATCCGCGGTTTCGGCATCGTCGCCGTCGGCTGCAGCATCGCCGGCATCGTTCGCGTCGGTTTCGGAATTCGCCTTTCGCAGATCGTCGTCGCGCGTGGGGTCGTCGTTTGATTCGGCAGCATCGTCGTCGCGCGTCGGGTCGTCGCTTGATTCGTCCTCGGTGCCCTCGCTTGATGAATTCGTGAAGTCGGGTGGGCTATCGTCATTGCCGGCGACGGCCGGGACCTGCATCGGCGTAGTCGGTTCGCTGACGTTTGCGATGTAGTCGCTATAGTCGCCGTCGGGAATCACGTCGAAACGCGAAACGCTGGCCGAGTTCTTGAAGTCCAAAAGGACGATTCGGATCGGAACGAAATTCGCGGGGGGCGCCGGCAGCTCTTCGCCGATTGGTTTGAGGGCCGTATAGCTGGTGTCGCTCGCGCCGGCAAAGCTCGCGCAGCGCGTCGCGAACAGACCGCCGTAGGCGAGCAACGCGAGCAGTGCGATCGAACGATAGAGTGAAGGCCGGCGACGCACGATTCCCCCGCCTGATTATTGTGCGGGCAGGCTGTCGATCAGCTTCTCGACCATGTCGCGCATCGCGTAGCGCAGCAGAGTGCCGCCGCTGGACTGCAGCACTTTGGTACTCTGGCCCTGAGCGAAAAATAAAACCGCGGCGGATTCGGAGGTATCGGTCCGACGGTTTTCTACGACGTCGGCGACGGCGATGCTGCCTTCGGGGGCGGTCACCATGCGAAAGTCAATGCCGGTCTCGACGATATAGTCGGACTGCTGGTTCGAACCCAGGAAGGGCAGGATCAGACAGAAGCCCGACTCGGCTCTGCGAATCTCGAAGTTGGTCAGGGTGCCTGTTAAAAAATATTCAGCTCCGAAGCGTTCGTTCAATTCAGTCAGCTTTTCGGGACTCAGCTGGCCCTGATTTTTAACGACGCTTTCGACGAACGAAGGTTCGATGATGTCGAAGTAGCCGCTGCGAATCATCATCGTGGTCAGCTGAGCGGTGGCCGGACTGACCAGAAAGCTGCGGCCGGTTTGATTGCGAAAATTTACGAGCGCGACCTTAACCTTTTTGGTTCCCGGCGGCGCGCGACGCACCTCGATCTTCGTCGCGGTATCGGTGGTTTCGTAGCGCGTTTCCTGGGGCGACAAACAGGCGGTGCCGGAAAATAGCGCGGCGCTCAAAAGGATCAGGGCAGCCGGCAGGCGGCGGCCTCGGCGGCGGATAGGGCCGGGAAGCGCCGGCAGATTGGGTCTGGAGAGCGAGATTTGTTTGGATGAAATCGACATGGTGTCCTCGATGAGTGCAGAACCTGTAGCGCGAGGCGGGTTCGGCGGCAAGCAATTAGAGGGGTATTGCCCGGCAAAGAGTTCATTTTTCCTGAAATTGGACGATCTTAAAGCATGCGCCAGCGCGATTCTGTGCAAAATTGGTCGATCTACGCCCGGGTGCGGTCGCGGGGCCGAAATTCCGCGGCCATGATCGCGTCGGCTCTGGTGTGTGCGGCTTTCGTCGCCGTAGCTCCTCTGGCGCCGCAGCCGATATCATATGATGATTTTAGTATTCAGCCCACAGAAGAAAAGAGTTTCGCGCCTCCGGAAGCGGATCGCCTGTACGACGATCAGCGGTTGGTCGAACCCTTAGAAATTTTGCCCGGCGACGAGGTGCCGGCCGGAACGATCGCCCGGGTCGAGCGAGACTTCTTGATTTGCACCGGTCCCGATTTTTTTCCCGTCGGTACAGTGGGCGACGGCACCGCGCCCGGCGAGGACGCGACCATCGTCGACACGGCCGCATTCAATAACGCGACGATCGAATCGATTCGCCGCGCGGGTCTGGACGATCGCGAGGTCTTTGTCGCGGCGCTGCAACGCTTCGAAGCCGGTCTGGCCGCGGATCCGCAGTTTTTACCGTACCTGTACAATGCCGGGCGGATCGCATTTCAGCTGGGAGACCGCGAGAAGGCCGCGCGCTATTTCGAGCGAGCCCGGGGGCTGCTGCCGGAGTTCGCCGGCATTCATCAAAACCTGGGTTTCGTATATGCGGCGGGCCGGCCCGGAGAGCGCGAAGAACAGGCGGCGATCGCCAGCTTTCGGCGGGCGGCTGCAAGCAATCCCTTCGAACGCGCGGCCTGGATCGCGCTGGGGGATACGTACCTGGAGTGGGAGCGACCGGACAGAGCGCGCGAGTACTATGCGGCCGTGTTAAAAGAAATCCCCGCGTCGGTCGATGCGAAGATCGGTCTGGCGCGCATCGCCATGGGCGAAGGGCGCTGGAACGACGCGCGGCGTTTGCTGGAGTCGGCGGCTCTGACTTATCCCGGCGACATCGCCCGGCGCAACATCAATCGCTCGGCGCATTATTATCTCGGGTTGGTGTACCGAAAGATCGGAGCGCATTCCGAAGCCGTGCAGAGTTTCGATACGATGCTTTCGTATCCGCGCGACGCGCTCTTCTTGCGTATTTCGTATCGCGCGCTGGAGCGTTTGCGGGATCAGTCCGCGGCGACGTCGCGGGCGTCAGGATCGTAGGGTCGCAGGGCGTACTGCAGCTGGCGGTGAAACATCGCTTCGGGGTTGCGCACGAATCGCTTTTGAATCGTATAGCGATCGAAGGTGCCGTTGAAGCGGGCCGTTAAATCCACCGGGCGCGAGTCGGTTGTAAGCAGCAGTTCGTAGCCGGCTTCGATGAGACGGTCTCGTAGATGATCGCTGAAATATCCCATGGGGTAGGCGAAGGCGTAGAGATTCGCGTCGGGCACTTCGCGCTGCAGGATTTCGCGGCTCGTATAAATTTCGCGGTGCAAGCGTTGATCGTACTCGCGGCGGCTTTCGCCGGGCAGGCGCACGTGAAAGATGGTATGGCTGTACGAATGATTCTGAATGTCGAAACCTTCGGCGTGCAGGCGACGCAGATCTTCCCACGAAGTCCCCCATCGCGGATCGTTGAGAATGTCGGCGGTATAAAAAAAGAACGAGGCCGGATAGCGAAACTCCCGCAGAATCGGGGCGGCCACGCGGACGATGTTTTTATAATCGTCGTCGATGGTGATCACGAGCGAAGGCTCGGTCAGCAGACGATTTTCCCGGGCCGCTTTGTGTAATGTCTGCAGCGGAATCACGCGAATGCCGGCGTCGCGAATTTGCTGGAGATACTCGCGAAATTTCGCCTGGCTGACGGAGTAGGGGCCCTTGCCGTCCACGTTGTGAAAACACAGAATCGGCACGAGATTGTAGCGCAGAGCCGGGCTACTGCGGGAAGTCAGTAAAGCTCGATCGGACCAGTCGTCGGCCAGATGGGCTCGCACCGCGTATGTGCCCCCGAGACATAACAGCAGCGCCAGGGCGGAATAGATGAAGCGAGAACGATCCACGAGTATTTACAGTATCGAAAGCGGACAGGCGGAAAGTCAGCGGCGGGGACCCGCTTTTTTTGATTTTCGGCAGCCGGGCCGGCCGTTGCTCTGGTCAAAGCGGCTGATTTCTTCTATAATAGAGAAGAGACCGAGAGTCGAGGGCGACAGTATGCACAATCCGATCGAAATCATGGATACCACTCTTCGGGACGGGGAGCAGACCGACGGCGTTAGCTTCTCGGCCTTCGAAAAGCTCCAGCTCACGCGCTTCCTGCTGGAAAAGCTGAACGTCAACCGGGTCGAAATCGCGAGCGCCCGGGTCTCCGACGGCGAGCTGGAGAACGTGCGCGAAGTCTTCAAGTGGGCGCGCGAAAAAGGCCAGGACCGGCGGATTGAAATCCTGGGTTTCTGCGATCACAAAGCATCGGTCAACTGGATCCTCGACGCGGGCGGCAGCGCCATAAACCTGCTGACCAAAGGCAGCCGCCGCCACTGTGAGCTCCAATTAAGAAAGACGCTCGCCGAACACTTAGAAGATATTCGCAAGACCGTGCAGTACGCCGACGAACAGGGCGTGCGCGTCAACGTCTATCTCGAAGACTGGTCGAACGGCTATCTGCACAGCCCGGACTACGTGCGCGAAATTACGGGCGAGCTGCTGAAGCTGCCCGTGAACCGCGTGCTCTTGCCGGATACTTTAGGCATTCTCGATCCCGAAGAGGTTTACGCCGGCATTCGCGATCTCATGGACTTGTATCCCGATTTGCAGGCCGACTTTCACGGCCACAACGATTATAACCTGGTCGTGGCCAACTGCATCGCCGCGGTGCGGGCGGGCGTGCGCGGATTGCACGTCGCTGTGAATGGACTCGGGGAACGGGCGGGCAACGCGCCCCTGGAATCGGTCGTAACCGCTCTGCATGATAAGTTAAAGATCGGCACGAGCGTCGTGGAAAAAGAAATCACCGCGGCTTCGCGATTGGTCGAAACCTTTTCGGGCAAACGCATCCAGTCAAATCGACCGGTCGTCGGCCAGGACGTGTATACGCAGACCGCCGGCATTCACGCCGACGGCGACAAAAAAAACGATCTCTATGTAAATCCAATCCTGCCCGAACGCTTCGGTCGCCAGCGGGTGTACGCTCTCGGCAAACTGGCCGGCCGGGCCTCGGTCGAAAACAATCTGAAGATGCTCGGCATCGAACTGCAGCCCGAACGCGAAAAGCTTTTGCTCGATCGCATCAAGCAGCTGGGCGAACAGAAGAAGATCGTGACCGCCGACGATCTGCCCTTTTTGATTCAGGACCTCTTCGGCGCTCACGGCGACGCGGAGATGTTGAAAATCAAAGACGCCGTCATCACCACGAACTACAGCGGATCGCCTTCGGCTCACATCGAAGTGGAATACCGCGGCGATTTGTACACCGGCGACGCCGAGGGCGACGGCGGCTATGACGCCTTCATGAACGCTTTGCGGGAAATTGCCGCGAAGATCGAGCTGGAGATTCCGCGTTTGGTCGACTATGAAGTCCGCATTCCCCCGGGCGGAAAAACCGACGCGCTCGTTGAGACATTCATTACCTGGGAAAACAAGGCGGGCGGCCGCAGCTTTCGCACGGTCGGCGTCGATCCGGACCAGGTTGTCGCGGCGATCAAAGCCACCGAAAAGATGCTGAACCGCATGCTGCTGCCGGCGAAGATCTTCGCGGGTTCGTAAACCGTCTCGATGTTTACGGCCCTGTTTCTGATGTACGGGGCCCTTGCAGCTCCGGCGTTCGCGGCATTCTCTTTCGCAACGATTATGCCGCTGCAGGCCGCGCCAGATTTTAACGATTTACTCGCGACCTTAGAGAGCGTTCGAGAGTTCGAAACCGCGGCGCTGTATCTACTGGCATTCGTCGCCGGCATTATCGCCGGAGGCATCAATACTCTGGCGGGGGCCGGTTCGCTGATTACTTTGCCGGTGCTCTTTTTGATGGGGCTTTCGCCCCACGACGCGAACGCGACCAATCGCCTGGGCGTGATCTTCCAGAGTCTGAGCGGCATGTACGGCTTTCGCAAGAACGACGCCCTGCCCGCCGAGAATATTCAGTGGTATGTGGTGCCCGCGACAGTCGGCGCGATCGCAGGAGCCTGGGCCGCCGTCGCAATCGATGCGGATTCCATGCGCTACTCGATCCTGGGCGCGATGCTGCTTGTGCTCGGTCTGCTGTTTCTAGAACCGAAGCGCTGGCTGCGGGAACAATCCGAAGACGGCGATGCGTACCGGCGACCGCTCGCGCTTGCGATTCTCTTCGCGATTGGATTTTACGGCGGCTTCGTGCAGGCCGGCGTCGGCGTGCTGCTCCTGGCGGGATTGGTGCTTGGCAGCGGTCGCAGTCTGCTCGAAGCGAACGCCTTGAAACTCTGGATTGTACTGATCGCTACGATTCCAGCCCTGGCTTTCTTTTTGTATTACGACCAGGTTCGCTTCGGTCCCGGACTCACTCTCGCGGCCGGCCAACTGCTCGGCGCCTACCTGGCGGCGAACTACGCGAGCCAGAGTCCCCGGGCGAATATCTGGATTCGGCGGCTGCTGATCGTCATCACGATCGCGGCGATTCTGCGTTTGGTGTGACGCGCGTTGTATCGTGCGATCTACGGCAAGCTGTTAGTACGCGCTGCCGTCTTTGCGCGTCAATTTCCAGGCGCCGTCCGCGCCCATCGTCGCTTTGAGATCGTCGTTCGGATATTCCACCTGATCGCCGGCCGTGCGATCGCCGACTTCGATATATACAACGTCGGCCCCGGAACGATTCACAAGCTGGTGGGCGACGCCGGCGTCCGCGGGAAAGCCAACGCAATCCCCCGCCTGTAATATATGATCTTCTTCGTCGAGCAGGAGCGTCGGCGTACCTTCGAGCACGTAAATAAATTCATCCTGCTTCGAGTGTTTGTGCAATAGCGCCGACGCCGCCCCCGGAGCCAGCCGCGTCAGATTCACTCCGAAGTTCTTGAGGCCGAAGAATTCGCCGAGCTTACGTTTTTCGCGCCCTGCGACTACCGCGGCGAAAGGCTCCGGGTAGATAGTCTTTGTGCGCGGAGCTGCGATTTTCAGCGCCGCGATGGGTTTGTTTTGCATCATCGTTCCTGTTTGAGAGAATTCTCAATATTGTTTCGCGCCGGTGCATCTCTTTATTTTTTTCGCAAGTTGGCGTGAAATATTTGAAACCCGGCGTCAAAAAAATGTCGGAGTAGCAATTGCTGCGAGTTGATAATAAATTTTGTTGCAGCTTTGGCCGATGTCGTGCCAGGCTGGTTGTAGTTAGTCTTAATTATATGCGATAGTGTAAAGAGGTTCGCGCTACTATGGAAGATATAGAAAAGATTGAATTGCGACAGCAACTCTCGACGAATTACGTTCTGGAAGAAGAGACGGATTTCTGGATCGTCGCCCGGAAAGAAGACGGACAGGTTCTGGCCACGGTGCTGCTGAGCGAAAACTACCAGTCGGTCCGACAGCAGCTGAGTCAGGCGGGCATCGCAGCCTGAGGCGGCCGTTCGTTCAGACGCTGTCGCTGTTTTTGGACGCGACGGAATCTGCGATCGGCAGTTCGGGGGCGGACAGGCTGATCACGTACTGGCCCGGGCGCGGCTCGAATTTTTCCGTGGCGACTTTTACGACAACCGTTCCATCTTCCGTTAGATAGAGCAGCGGGTAGATCAGATTCTTTTGTTGATCGAGCAGCCTGGAAAAAGGAAACTCCTTCGTGAGCTTCGTCGTGCGAATCCGCCAGCCGAGGGCGAAGAGTTCCGCGAAACGCGAATAGGTCAGAGCGCGATCGAAGAGGGCGCGCCCCCGGAGTTCTCGCGCGACGGTGCTCTGCTTCGGATCCTGGTACGGCGAAATCTGATATACGCGATTGCGTCCGAAGTCCCGGGATAATTTCAGCGCGGCCAGGCTGTTGATCTCGTCGTTCGTGGTCAGCGCGAACAGGCGGCCAATGCCGTCGAGGTCCAGGTGCGCGA
Organism: bacterium; assembly: GCA_024742665.1. Classification (GTDB taxonomy): domain Bacteria; phylum Spirochaetota; class Leptospiria; order Leptospirales; family Leptonemataceae; genus JANSYA01. The sequence goes on along the minus strand of JANSYA010000002.1, from coordinate 444,778 downwards.
CGGTTTCTTCTTCCATCACGCTGCCGTTGACCGCCGGCAGTCCCCGCAGTTTCGCGCTGGTTATATTCGCCGTATTGGTGTCGAGCAGCACCGAATCGATGCCTCTGGTGTGAAGCGCGTTCGCCAGGTCCTGAGCCCAGTCGTGGGCCCCGACGATCAAAACACCTTCCGGTTCGGAGCCGGCCAGGCCGAGCATTCTTGCCAGCGGACGAGCCGTAAGACCGTAGACGCCGACCGTGCCGACGACTACCACGAAAACGACGGCGACAAGCAGATCCGCCTGCTCCGAGGGAAAGCCGCGCTCCGTTAGATCCAGAGCCAGAATCGACGCGACAGCGGCGGCGACGATGCCGCGCGGCGCCATGAAGCACAGAAACACCCTTTCGCGCCAGGTGATATCTTGGTTGAAGGTCGAAACCAAAACGGACAGCGGGCGAACGATAAACACGAGAGCCAGCAGGAAAAAGATCATCGGCAGATTGATCTGAAAGAGAACCTTTACGTCGACGCGCGCGGCGAGTATGACGAACAGTACCGCGAGTAATAGTGTGCCGAGGGTCTCTTTGAATTCGATGATATGGCGAACCGGTACGCGCGTCTGGTTCGTTAACATGAACCCCATGACAGTTACCGCGATCAGCCCCGACTCGTGCTGCATCTCATTCGACATCACGAAGACTGTCAGCAGCGTCGTCAGCGAAAGCGGATTATGGAGATATTCCGGCACCCAGTTGCGGCGCAGCGCCTGGGTTAATCCGATCGCGCCGAGCGCTCCCAGGCCGCCGCCGCTGGCCAGGGCTTTCGTAACGCTCCAAATGGTATCGGAGATTGTGTCGGCGGGTGTTGCATCGACTAAGACTTCGAATACCAGAATCGCGAGCACCGCTCCGATCGGATCGATTACGATGCCTTCCCATTTGAGCACGGAGCGGATCTGACCTTTCAGGCGAATGTGTCGCAGCAGCGGCAGGATCACCGTCGGTCCCGTCACGGTCAGCACCGCGCCGATCAGCGCGGCGAAGCCTGCTTCGAATCCAAGCAGATAGTACGCGAAGAGCGCTGAAAGAATCCAGGTGCAAACCAGACCCACGGACAGCAGCATTCGCACCGAGTTGCCGACCTGCTTGATCTCGTCAATCCGCAGGCTGAGCGCGCCCTCGAATAGAATGATCGCCACCGATAGAGACACCATCGGGAACAGGAGTTCGCCGAGTAAGGCGTCGGGGTCGAGCAGGCCTGTGACCGGGCCGACGATGAAGCCGCTCAGCAGCAGCAATAGAATCGAAGGAGCGCGCAGGCTGGCCGCGGCCCACTGCGCGACGACGCCGAGAAGAATCACCAGAACCAGGCTTGTGGCAATACTCATAGAATTCGCTGCGCCAGCGCTCCGACGAAATGGCGTTTCGCCGCGGAGTTATTCTCCGGACGCTTCGGCGGAGGCCGCGGGGATCGGCAGTTCCACTGAAAAGATCGTGCTGTTGCCGGCGGAACGATATTGAATCAGACGCGAAAACATGATTTCGGTATCGAAGGGACGATAGCCTTCTTTCAGAAACAAAACGATACTGCGCAGACCGGCACCGAATCCGCCGCCAGCGTGGTCTTCCATTTTATCGTAAAGTTGAACGGCGGCTTCGTACGGATTGCGATTCGCGTCGATCAAATCCTCTTTGATCTTTTCGAGATTGTACTCGATGCGATTCTTGTCTACGACCGTCATCGGCGAATTGTTGATAACATTTAAGATCAACAAACGCTGGTCGCCTTTCGTGCGAACGCGCAGGGTCAGGTCGATCTTCTTGCCGAATTTTTCGCTGAGGGCGAAGGAGTTCGTTTTGTGCATTTCGATCAGCCGCAGGATGGAAGCGGTGAGATCGATATTCGCCAGGCCGTATTTGTTTAAGAGATCGGTCTGGTTATGCTGGATCGCGTAGTCGATATCTTTGTAGATCGCCTGATCTTCGGTGCCGGGGTTTTGTTTTTTGATCTTCTGATGCAAAGCCTGACGTAAAACCGCCCAGCGATTGTTGGCCTTGTTCGCGTTGTTGATCAATTCGCCCGTCGACCAGAATACCGCCTCCGCCAGGAGCTCCCGATCGCCGATGTCCGAGCCTTCCGCGTAGCCGGTCTCATTGAAGAGCGCATAGATCGTGCTACGCAGCCGATTTTCTACGCCCGGAATATAGTCCCGGCCGATCGATAGTACCTGGTCCTGCGTTTCAAGCGCTTCGAGTTTGATGGCGTCTGCAGCTGACATCAAACTCGAAGCGCCGTTTGCGGCGGGGGACACAACTATTTTTTTAGTATTAAGCAGGGAGACATATTTCAAAATGGTGTATGCCCGGCGCTCCAAATAGCAATAGAAACAAGGCGTTATTGCTGCTGATTTTGTTCCTCGACTTGCTGGGATTCACCCTGATTTTTCCGCTGATCCCCGATCTGCTGGAGCACTACCTGCGCCAGGCTGTAGGCCTGCCGATCGACCTCTGGTTGATCGCGCTGGGTCAGTTCATTGAGACGACGCTGCCTCGAACCTTCGAAACCGGCGAGGCCGCGAAAGACGCCGGCGGCTACGCAGTCGGTTCTCTGCTGATCGTCGTGCTGGGTGGGATTCTTGCGTCGCTCTATTCGCTGCTGCAATTTTTGACCGCGCCCTACTGGGGCCGCCTGTCGGACCGTCTGGGCCGGCGAAGAGTGCTTTTGATTACGAGCGTGGGGCTGACGGTTTCGTATCTGGTCTGGTTCCTTTCGCAGAGCTTTACTCTGTTTATCGTATCGCGTGTGATCGGCGGCGTCATGTCGGGCAATATGGGCGTCGCCTCGGCGGCGATGGCGGACATTACGTCTCCGGAGGATCGGACTCGCGCGATGGGTATGGTCGGTGCGGCCTTCGGCATGGGTTTTATACTCGGGCCGGCCATCGGCGGACTGGCGGCGATCTTCGGCGAAGACCTTCGGGCTGTGGCGCCCGGAATTTTGCATATCTTTTCCGCGCCGGCTCTGGCCGCATTTGTTCTGTCTTTGCTCAGCGCGGTTTTGAATTTCGTGTATTTCTCCGAGACTCTGAGCGAACGCGCGGGCGGCGGTCACGTCTGGATTGAAAATCCGATTACCCTGTTTTTACGCAGCCTGCGCGAACCGGCTTTCGGTCCGATTCTGCTCGTGAATTTTCTGTACGTGATCGTCTTCGCCGCCTACGAGTTTTCGTTTACGTTTTTATTTAAGCTGGAGTTCGGCCTGACGCCGCCCGAGATCGGGCTGATCTTTTTGTACATGGGCGTCGTGCTCGTGCTCGGACAGGGCGGGCTGGTGCGGGTTCTCTCGAAGCGTATGCATGCGAAGCCCATGCTGTTGATCGGTCTCGCGCTCATGCCGATTCCGATGTACTTACTGGCCCGCGTCGCGCCTTCGGTGCCCCTGGCTCTGGCGGTGCTCTTGCCCGTGTCGATCGGCGCGGCTCTGATTCAGCCCGCGATCGCGGGGCTCGCGAGCCTGGCGGTCGCCGCGGATAAACAGGGCGTGTCTCTGGGGCTCCTGCGCTCGGCCGGATCTCTGGGCAGAACCATAGGTCCCCTGGCCGGCGCCTATGCCTACTGGACGTTCGGCTCCGATATGACTTATCTATTAATCGGCGCGCTTTTATTGGTGACTCTGCTTTTCGCACTGCGCCTGCGATCCATCGAGCCGGGTTGAACGATTTTAGTTTCGCGTAAACATCGAACAGTCTAAATCTATAGTAAACCAGAGCAGTCCATCAGAGCGAAGCCCTCGACGCTCTGGAATGCGAGGCATGAGATGCAAAACCTTCGCTATGAATTTGAAAATCCAATGCGTGCCGGAATCCTTGCGGTCCTGGCCTGCGGTCTTCTGCTTTCCGCGGCGGCCTGCGCCGGCGAACGCTCCGAAATTCACGTCGACGATCTACGTGCCTATGTAAATACTCTGAGCGATGACGCCTATCGCGGCCGCGAGTCCGGCACGACCTACGCTCGTCAGGCTGCCGCCTTTATCGCACGCCGTTATCAGCGGGCCGGTCTGGCGCCCGCCTTTCCCAACGCGTCGCGCGCCGGACAGTCGTACTTTCAAGAGTTTGGCTTTCAGGGCGGCATTGAAATTGAGTCCGGCAGCTATCTGCGGCCGGCGAAAGGCGCAGGCGATGATTTTCAGGCGCCGGGTAAAGTAATTCCATTGCCGCTCGGATACGCGGGCGAAGCGGGCGGCGAACTTATCTTTCTGGGATTTTGTCTGGAAGCGAAGGGCTGGAACGATTTCGCGGGCATTCCGGCGGCGGATTTAGAAGGCAAGATCGCGCTGTGTTTGCGCCATGGACCAGGCGGCGATAAAGATCCGCGCTTTCGCCGCGAAATTTCGTTTCGCGCGAAGTACGAAAATCTGGTGAAACGCAAACTTGCCGGCGTCGTTTTTATGGGCCGCAAAGGTTTCCCTGCGCCTTCGCCGACTGATCTGGGGGCCGCCGGCTCGCGCACCACGCCGGCGGTTTTTGTCGAAGCCGAAGACATCTTTCGCAGCTACGACTTTCTCCAGGATTTGGAAACGCGTATGCGCGATACCGAGGCGCGCAGTCCGGGCGCTTCCGGCGGCATCGGTCGCGTGCTGGCAAAGGTCGAAATGGCGACGCGCTTTCGCGAACGCGAGCTAAAGGGCTACAACGTCGGGGCCTATCTGCGACCGCCGCAGCCGGAGGAACGCGTGATCATCGTCGGCGCGCACTTCGATCACATCGGCAACGGCGCGTTTTCCAGTCTGCGCGGCAAAGGCCAGATTCACAACGGGGCCGACGATAACGCTTCCGGGACGGCCGCCGTCCTGGAGCTGGCGCTGCAGCTACGGGCTCAGGATCAACTCGCGGGAACGCAGGGCGGCTCAGTCCCGGAATCTTCATCGACATCTGAAGCCGCGAAGTCGGATTCATTGGTAGGCGGGACGCTCGCGCGCGTTCCGGAAGGCGTGAACGTTTTATTTTTACACTTCGACGCCGAGGAGCGGGGGCTCTTCGGCGCCCGTCATTTTACAAAATCGAAAACGCTGCCCGCTAATCGCGCTGCGGCGATGCTCAATCTGGACATGGTGGGCCGGCTGCGAGCCAGCAAAGGACTCAGCGTGCAGGGCGAGCAAACCGCCGACCCGCGCTGGGGCGCCATCATTCGCGAGGCTTTCGCGGAGACCGACTTCGCCGACGACATCGAACTGCGGTTGGTCAAGGGCGGCGGCGGGCCGAGCGATCACAGCGCCTTTTATACCGAGCGAATTCCGGTCGCCTTTCTTTTTACCGGCGGCCATCGTGAATATCACACATCGGAAGACGACGCGCACCTGCTGAATTTCGCAGGCCTGAAGAACGTTACCGAAATGACCGGTCGCATCGTGCTGGGTCTGGCGCAGCTGGAAGCAGCGGCCGTGAGCGATTCCTCCGCGAGGCCGCTCGCCTATCGCCGGGCGCCGGCCGAAGCCGCCCGCACCGATTTCGAGTTTCGCGTTCGTCTTGGAATCATGCCCGGCGACTACAGTCGGGACGCCGGCGGACTGGAAGTCTCGGACGTGCGCGATGACGCTCCGGTGAAACGCGCCGGTCTGCGTGCCGGAGACGTGATCGTAAAAATCGGCGGCAGGGAAATTCGCGACATCAGCGACTATATGGAATTTCTCGGAGACGCTTCAGCTCAAAAAGAATACGCCATCGAATTCAAGCGCGGCGATCGTGTGATTCGCGCCCGCACGCGTCTGATGGCGGCTCCTTGATTCGCGTTCGAGCTTCAGGCGCGGCGTAACGAATGCCGGCTAAGATTTATTCAGAAGATGTTTGAGCTCCGGGCCGGCCGTAGCCGCCGCCCCCGGGCGTTTCGATAATCACCCGGTCACCGGGCTCGGCCCTGAAGCGCGTCGAGCCCGGCAGTTCACGTTCAGTGCCGTCCGCTCTCAGCCAGCGATTGCGACCCGGCGCGCCGTCCGCGCCGCCGGCGAGTCCTGGAGGCGCGTTTTGTTTTCCCCGGCGATTCGAGAGGATCGAAACGTCCAGCTCTTCGAGAAATCGAAGCTCCCGGCGCACGCCGTTCCCGCCGCGAAAGCGCCCCGCGCCGCCGCCTTCGCCATCGGCCGAACGCACGTGAAAAGATTCCAGCAGAACCGGAAAACGATCTTCGAGCACTTCGGGATCCGTCAGACGCGAGTTGGTCATATGGGTCTGGACCGCGTCGCAGCCGTTGAAGTCCGGTCCGGCCCCGCTGCCGCCGCAGATGGTTTCGTAGTACTGCGAGCGGTGGTCGCCGAAGCTGAGATTGTTCATGGTCCCCTGGGAGGCCGCCATGACGCCAAGGGCCGCATACAAACAATCGACCAATGCCTGGGAAGTCTCCACGTTGCCGGCCACGACTGCCCGGGGATGCGCCGGATTTAAGAAGCAGTCGTCCGGCATTTTTAAATCGATCGGTTCCAGGCAGCCGGCGTTGAGAGGCACGTCGTCGTCAGGCACTAATGTGCGAAAAACATATATTAGCGCCGCGTACACCACCGCCAGGGGCGCGTTGAAATTGCTATTGCGATCGGCGGGGGAGGAGCCCGCGAAGTCCACGAGCAGCCGCTCACGCCCGCGATCGACGGAAATCGCGATCTGGATTTTCAGGCCGTTGTCGAGAGTGCAGCTGGCCGCGCCGTCGTTTAGTTTCGCGATCGCGCCCCGGACCGCCCGGGCGGCGTTGCTCTGGACGTGACGCATATATTCCAGCACGTATTCGTCGCCGTGAGCGCGGGCCAGTTCGCGCAACAGCGCGCCGCCGCGTTCGTTCGCCGCGATCTGGGCGGACAGATCCGCCAGGTTTTGCGCGAAATTGCGGGCGGGATGCGGCCCGGTCAGAAAAATTTCGCGCAGCTCGCTTTCTAAAACGCGGCCGTTTTGAGAGAGCCGCGTCGGATAAATCAAAACGCCCTCTTCGTCGATGTGGGTGCTGTGGGCCGGCATAGACCCCGGCGAAATTCCGCCGACGTCGGCGTGGTGGCCGCGCGAAGCGACGAAAAATAGCGGCGATCGAAAATGATCAGTAGCATTGTCGGCATCGTCTTCTGTAAAGATCGGCGTGACGACGGTAATGTCCGGCAGGTGCGTTCCGCCTCCCGGTAAGCGTTTTCCGTCCGGCGGCGAATAGGGCGCATTCAGAACGAAGGCGTCGCCGGCTCGCATCGCGCCCGGTTCGGAAAATTTTGCGCGGACGGCGTCCACGCTCGCGGACATCGAACCGAGATGAACGGGAATATGAGGGGCATTCGCGACGAGCGCGCCTTCGCGATCGAAGAGAGCGCAGGAAAAATCAAGCCGCTCTTTGATGTTTACGGACATGCTGGTTTGCTGCAGGACCAGGCCCATTTCTTCGGCGATCGAGCGAAAGCTGTGGTTCATGATTTCGAGCGCGACGGGGTCGGCCCGCCTGTCGGCCCGCCTGTCGGCGGGTTGCCGGGATGGCGCTGGCGCCGCGGATCCTGCGGATGGAGCCGGGCTCGTTGATGATGACGATTTCGCCGCCGCGGGTTCTTCGCGCGCGACGCGGCGGAGTTCAATGATTCCCTGGTCGCTATCAGATAGCAGAACGGCCTCCCATCCTGCTTCGATCCAGACTGTGTCCGTCGCGGAAATTAATATCGCCGGCCCGACGATTCTCTGTCCCCTCGACAGTTCGGCGCGATTAAAGAGCGGCGTGTCTTCGACGCGCTGCGACTGCGTGCGATAGGCCGGCACGAACTGCGGGGCTTTCGCGCTGGTGTTCGCTGAGCCGGTCGTGGGACTGTCGGAGGCGCGTTCAGAATGCCTGGCGCGACGGTCTGGATCGTCCAGGTCGTCTTGATCGTCTTGATCGTTGTCACTGCCGCGATCTGCTGTGCCGGCGCTGCCTTCGACGACCAGACTGTCCAGCAGCAGCTCTGCGTCCGGGCGGTCAAAGCCGAACAATCGGCGATGGCTTCCGACAAACTCTGATCGCATCTTTTCGCCTGAGGCGAATTTGACCGGAAGCAGGGTGTCGTTGCCGGCGTATTTCAGTCGAGCGCGGACTTCGTACTCGGGATGGCCGTCGCTTTGATCGGCGAGCTTGGCGCGCACGCGTTCCCGCAGCTCCGCTACGATTTTCGCAATGGCATCGCGCTGATCGCTTTCCTTTGACTGGTCGCTTTCGCGTCCATCAGGCGAAAGATACGCTGCATGTTCCGGCGGTACCGCTCGTTCTTCGATAACGCGCAGGCGTGCGGCACCCATGCCGTAGGCGGAAAGCACTCCCGCCAGGGGATGCAGGAGGATGCGTGTCATGCCCAGGCGTTCCGCGATGGCGCAGGCGTGCTGGCCGCCCGCGCCGCCGAAGCTGCACAGGCTGTATTGGGCGGGATCATAACCGCGCTGGACGGAGATCTTTTTGATCGCGGCGGACATGTGTTCGATGGCGACAGCGACGAAGCCGGCGGCCAGTTCGTGCGGCTTCAGTTCCGGACCGATTTCTCCGGCCAGCTCGGCGAAGCGGGCTTCGACCTTCGCGCGATCCAGAGGCTGATCGGCGTTCGGACCGAAGACCCGCGGGAAAAAATCGGGCTGTAAGCGCCCTAATAATACATTTGCATCAGTTAAGCTCAGAGGTCCGCCGCGCCCGTACGACAGCGGACCGGGGTTCGCGCCGGAAGAACGCGGCCCGACCCGCAGGCGCTCGCCGTCAAAGCCCAGCACGGAGCCGCCGCCGGCCGCCACGGTGTGAATCTGCAGCACGGGAGTTTGCAGCCGGGCTCCACCGATTTCGCACTCGAAGGCGCGTTCTAATTCGCCGGCATAGTGCCAGACGTCGGTGGAGGTCCCGCCCATGTCGAAACCGATCAGCTTCGCGGATTCAGTATCGCCTTCGCCGTCGCCGGTCACCGCCCGGCCCAGGTCCACGCCGCCGATGACGCCGCCGGCCGGTCCTGATAAAAGACTGTCGCGTCCGCGAAAGGCCGACGCTTCGCACAGGCCGCCGTGGGACTGCATAAAAAATAATCGCGGAGCGCCGCGCAGTTGGAGGCCGGCGTTCACTCCCTGAATATAGCGATCCAGTTTGGGCGAAAGATGTGCGTCGACGACCGCGGTGTCGCCGCGACGAATCAGCTTGATCATCGGACTGACTTCATGCGAAAGCGAGATCTGCTGAAAGCCGGCCTGCTCCGCCGCCTTTCCGGCCGCGATTTCATGGGCGGGATAGCGGCTGGCATGCATAAAACAAATCGCGCAGGCCTGGAGTTCGTTTTCGGATCGCAGGCGTTTTAGTTCGTTCACCAGCAGGGTCGCGTCCAGAGGCTGTAGAATCTCGCCCCGGGCAGTGACGCGTTCCGGTACTCCGTGAACCGCGGCGTAGAGCATGCGCGGTCGCTCGATTTTCAGCGCGAAAATACGCGGGCGATTCTGGTAGCCGATGTAAAGCGCGTCTTCGAAGCCCCGCGTTACGATCAGTAGAGTCGGTTCGCCGGAATGTTCGAGCAGGGCGTTCGTGCCGACTGTCGTTCCCATGCGAACTTCAAGAATCGGTAGATCGGCTGCGGCGTTTTCCCGGCGAATCCGGTCGATGCCCTCTAAGGCGGCGTCAGCGTAGTGCTCCGGATTTTCGGAGAGCAGCTTGCGCGTATGCAGTTTGCCATCCGGCGTTTGGCCGATGACGTCGGTGAAGGTGCCGCCGCGATCGATCCAGAAGCGCCAGCCCGCCCCGCGATGATTCGCGGTCTGATTTTCGGGCTTCGAATTTACGGTCGCTTCCAAAAGATGATCCAGATCCTTTCCGGTGAATCCGCCAGAGCCGCTGCCGGTGATTCCCACAGGATGTGCGCCGGGCGGGCATTTGAATGCTGCGGGCGATTTATCCCGGGGTCTTGAACAGCCCAGCGCGAGGCGTCTGCTGAAGCAAGTTATGTTTTCGCGATTGCTTGCGCGCGGGCCGGGCGTCGCTTTTGTGTATGTATGGAAGGGGGGAGCCGGCAGCTGCGCTTGAACGTGCGCGATTTGATTGCGCCCGCGGAGCTGCAGCCTCAGGATGATTGGAGCTGGACCGCCGCCGCTCGCGCCCGGGCCGGCAGCGAATTGCACGCGCGACTGCTGGAGCGGCGGGTGGCCGTTGCCGCCCGGGATCGCTACCGCAAAGAAGTCTGGCTCTCCCAGGGCTTTGTCGTACGCGACTTCGAAATTACTGTGCAGGGTCGCCTGGACGGCATGCACGCGACGGACGACGGCTGGCTGGTCGAGGAAATCAAAAGCGTGGTGCTGGGCGCGTCCGATCTCGATCTCTGCGAACTGCAGGTTTCGCATAAAGAGCAGTGCGGCTTTTACTGTTTGCTTCTGGAACGTTCCGGCGAAAAAGTCGCCGGCGGCAACGTCGTCTACGCGTCCGTGCGCGACGACGCGGAGCGGGCTGTTTCCATCGAATGGGATGTCGCGCTTTTCGAGGCTCTCTTTTATGAACGACTGGAACGCGTCATCGCGCGCGTGCTCCGGGAAGAATCCCTGGCGCGCTGGCGCGAAAGCACCGCGCGCAGTCTGCGTCTCCCGTTCGAACAGGCCCGGGCTGATCAGGCCCTGATGCTGCGGGACGTAGCGGGCGTCGCCCGGGACGGCCTCAGTCTGCTGTGCTCCGCGCCGACCGGCACCGGTAAAACGGCGGGAGCCTTATTGCCGATGGCCCGGGAAGCGCTCTTAACAAACGGCCGGCTGTTCTTTGTGACCTCGCGAATTTCGCAGCAGGAGCTGGCCCTGGAAACTCTGCGCTCCCTGGTTGCGCCGGGGAATCTGAGCGACAGCGAATCTGAAAACGAAACCAGTCATCGCGCTGAAAACGAAAGCGCGATGGGAACCGAGGCGCAGTCGGCCGTCTCCGGTCTGGGTATGCAGCTGCGAGCGAAGGAGCGTTCGTGTCCCTTAGAAGTGATGCGCTGTATCGACGGAGTTTGTCCGTATATAACCGACTTCGCCGACCGAGTCGAGTCTTCCGATATCTTAAATCGCCTGGCCGGTGAATCGGTCGTCGACGCGGATCGAATTCAGGAAGCAGCAGTCGCGGAAACGCTCTGTCCTTTTGAAGTCTCGCTTTTGCTCGCGGGTCGCTCGACCGTGATCGTCGCCGACTATAACTATGTATTCGATCCCCGGGTTTATTTGCGCCGTTTCTTCGACGGTCGCGGCGACTCGCATCGAGCGCGGCGGCGTTTTCTGATCGTTGACGAAGCGCACAATTTGCCGGATCGCGCGCGCGGCTATTATTCGCCCGAGCTCGACATCGCCCTGATGGAAAACTTGATCGCAGATCTGCGCGCTATCGCGATCGCGCCGCTGGGTTATGCGCGCCCCGAGCACGATGTCTTCTTTCGCGCGGCCGAACAATTGCAGGAATTCGTCGACTATTTTTACGAAGGTTTGCGAGAATTCGAAGAAGACCAGGGGGAGTCGTCGTTCTATGTGGAGCGTCCGACCGTACTATATGAACAGCGCGATACGGTCGGAGACGGCGTCGAACAGCTGCAGGAACGGATCGCGCGGATTCAGGAGTTGATCGCTCTGTATTTCGCCTGGCTGGCCGGAGATGGATCGGGGCCGGCGGCCGCTTCGCCCGATTCGCTGCCCTTTCGTATACTGGAGGGCCGCCGGTATCGCGACGTGTTATTGGAAACGTTGTATTGCTGTCTGGACTTTTGTCGATCGCTTACGGCGGACCAGGAACTCTTCGCGTACGTCTGGCACGGCGAAAAAAAACTCTGGCAGGCCGTATGCCGGGATTCCGCGCCCTTTCTTGCTCGTCGCCTGAACGATTCGTTTTTCGCGGTGCTGGCGATGAGTGCGACCCTGACGCCCTTCGATTTTTTCAGTCGCCAGCTCGGCCTGCGAGAGGCTCTGCATCTCGATTTGCGCGGCGGCTTTTTGGCCTCCAATCGCAAGATCATCGCCTGCACCGGCGTCGATACTCGTTTTCGGCAGCGTTCTGATTCAACGCCGGAAATCGCGCGAATCATTGCGGGCGTGATGCTCGAAAGGCCCGGGAACTATCTCGCGTTTTTTCCCAGCTTCGCTTTTCGCGACGAGGTGGCGGCCGCTTTGCCAGAAGCATTCGAACGGGTCGGGGGCGGCGCCCCGCGATTGATTCATCAGACGCCGGCAATGCCCGCGGGAATCGTACTGCGCATGCTGCGCCAGCCGATTCCGGGCGGCAATTTGCTGCTCGCGGTGCACGGAGGAGTATTCGCCGAAGGCGTGGACTTCCCGGGCGATCTGGCGATCGGCGTTTTTGTAGTCGGTCCGGGTCTGCCTCAAATATCCGTTGAGCGGCAGTTAATCCGGGAATACTACGACGGTCTGGATCTGGACGGCTTCGACTACGCGCTCGTGCATCCGGGCCTCAATCGTTCGGTGCAGGCGGCCGGTCGCCTGATTCGCACCGAGCAGGACCGGGGCGTGATCGTTTTATTGGGGGCGCGTTTCGTCGAGGAACGCTATCTCGAAAAATTGCCGGCGGCCTGGCGCGAAGAGCTTCAGATCGCGCCGGATTACGACTCGGCGATTGCGCAGACGCGCGGCTTCTGGAATTCTTTCGAGTGATCGATACTGAATTTGCGGCTGGAGCGTTCGCCGCGTAACTTGTTCTAAAACTCAATTAGCGTAAATGTGCAATCGTCGTCGCGGGATCCGTGGCGCTGAAATTCGCGCCAGACGTCCAGAATATTGTCGCGCGCCTGGTCTAAATCCTGAGCGGCTGTTTCCGCGAGCAGCTGGATCAAGCGGTCTTCGCCGAATCTTTCGTCGGATCCGTTTTTGACGTCTGTGAATCCGTCTGTGAACATCAAGAAGCGGTCGCCGGGGGATACCGGCGCTTCGTGCTGCGTGATATGCGCCGGGATGACGTCGTTTTCGTAGATGCCCAGCAGGATACCTTCCGTGTCCCAGGAGTCTACGGCGTGCCCCGCGCGCCGGTAATGAAACGAACGCCGGTGTCCGGCGCTGGCGTATTTCGCTTCGCCTTCCGGACCGACAATCAGCATCGCGGCGGTTAGATATTCGTGGGTTTTAATTAAGCGGGCGATGGCGTCGTTGACTGCGAGCAGGATCTCTCTGGGATTCGGTCCCTGGTTGCGCGTCGCGTCCATAAAACAGATCTTGGCCATCGTCGTGATCAGCGCCGCGGGAATGCCGTGGCCCGAAGCGTCGGCCATTAAAAAAGCGGTGTGGCCCGTGTCTTTGAATTCGAAAACGTCAAAATAATCGCCGCCGACGGGCGCGAGACTCTGTAAATAGGTGACGGCCCGCGCGCGCTGCGTTTGCGTTTCGCTGGCGGGCATAATGCCTTTTTGAATGCCCGCGGCGATATCGAGCTCAATGCGATGCAGCTCCGATTCGCGATGAATCTCGTTGAGGGCCGTATTCAATTCGACGGTGCGCTGGCGGACCTGATTTTCCAGGCGCAGATTCCAGGACTGCTGTTCTTTTTTTAGATCGTTGATGCGATCGGCCATCGCCAGAGAAAGCAAAACCAGTTCCAGGGCGGTGCCGAACTGTCCCGCGTAAATCATACCCGACCATCCCGGGACCAAACCGTAGGTGCCGGAAAGCTGCACCAAAAAGCCGACGATCGGCGCGAGCCAGGCGACCATAAACCAACGGGCGGAGTGATTGCCCAGACGCCAGCTGCGCACGCCCGTGATAAAGGCCAGGACCAGGAAGAAGGTCGCCGCGTTGATCAAATATTTTACGGTCGGATAATAAACGTAAACGGCCGCGAGCAGGGCGAGCGCCAGGCAGCCGAAGAGCAGCCAGATTCTATTGAGCAGCGGGTCGGTCTTGCGCAGGCTCAGGAAACGGCGGATGAAATCCATGGCCGCGAGCATCAGCAGAGTTAAGAAAACCGGCAGAGAGTATTTATTCCAGAGCGTCGCGTCCGGCCAGAAACGATAGGCGATTCCGTTGACGCATAGCTGATAGATCGCCAGACACAAGACGTAGCCGCAGTAGCTCAAGAACGCGGACTCGCGCAGGGAAGAATAAATAAACAGACTATAAAAGAAAACTACCAGCAGCATGCCGTAGTACGCGCCGAGAGTATAACCTTCGATTTCGCGATCGAAAGCGAAGGCGTCGCGACTGACCAGGCGCAAAGGCGCCATGAGAAAAGTATCGCTTTTAATTCGCAGGAAAATCGTGCGACTTTCGCCCGGCTGCAATTGGATCGGGAAAACGAAAAAGCGATGATCAAGCGGTCGCGTATCATAGGGCCGCGAGCGGCCCGTCGCGTACTTTGCCTGCCTGGTCTCGGGTATAGTTCGATCTTCGAAGCCGCCCGGCGCGGCATCGTCAAACTCATAGTAGTCGATCGTATCGATATAGGGCCAGGCGAGCTCCAGCCAGCCGTCGAAATCCGCGGGTGACTCGCCTGTACTCGAATCCGCGTCCCGGGAACGATGATCTATTTCGAGTCGCAGCCACACGGCGGATCCGGTAATGCCGAAATTATGCGGGGGATCTTCGATCGCCGAGAACTCATCGGCGCGGTTCAGGACGTCGGCATAAGCGAGGTCGGTTGTTGGATCGATCAGCGCCGCGACGCGGAGCAGGGGAGTCGGAGCCGCGGTGGACTGACGGCTTTCATGCTCGCCCGGTTCGGCTCGCAGGCCGGTCGCCAACGAGGAAAGCGCCGCCAGCAGGACGCCCGCGTAAATAAGAAGCAAACGGCGGCGATCAGGACTGCGATTCAAAAACGAGAGGGCGGACATGCGGGGTTGTCGTTCGACGAAACCGCGAACGATTCGGCCGCGATCCTACCCGAGACAGGAAACCGAATCCCGCGCCGACTTCAACCATAAAATCCCGGCTTTATTTCGCGGCGCCGGGCGTCACCAGGATCGGCCCGCGCGCGTCGTTGCTCGGAGTGCGATCTTTGACCGCTTCGAACACCGTGTGATAGTCCCGGTGATTCGTATTCATCAGGCGATCCCACCAGTTAAAGTACAGGCCGTAGTTGCAATTCGATTTGCTGTGGTGCATATTGTGGTGCGTCGACGTGTTGTGCCACCAGCTGAAGCGGCCGGTCGTGAAGCCTTTCGGAAAGATCTCGTAGCCCAGATGACCGAGCACGTTCATGATCGTCATGTACGAAAAGAATACGATAATCGCCGAGGCGTGATAGGGGATCGTGAAGATGATTACGTAGACGATGCCGAATTCGACGATCGCTTCGAGGGGATGAAAGGCGAAGGCCGCCCAGGGGCTGGGGTTCGAAGACTCGTGATGCACGCGGTGCACGTGTTTGAACACGCTCTTTAAATGCATGAAGCGATGGGTCCAGTAGAAGTAGGCGTCATGCAGGATCGCCATCAGCACGATCGAAAAGATCCAGTAGCCCCACCCGTAGTCGGAAATGTTATCGTAATTTAGAGTGTAGCCTGCTTTGCGCAGAATAAAAGCAGTTACGCCCATCAGCGCGAAGATAACGAAAGTCGCCATCGACCAGCCGAATTCCGCCCACAGCTTTTTGTTCTCCGGAAACTTTTGTTGAATGCGACGATGCTGGAGTCGGGGCGCGAGCCACTTCCAGAAAAGCAAATAGGTCGGTCCCGCCATCACGATATAGCGCCCCGCGACGATTGCAAAAGTAATTCCGAAGGCTGTTAGCAGCATAAGCGGCGTAATATTTAGTTCAGCTGGCATTGGTATCGATCTCCCTGGCTCCCGTTCGATTTGCGCTCTGCGGTCGAGGATGAGCCGCGATTTCGCCCAGGGCTGTTTGTCACAGTCACGGCCGGAAATCGTCTGGAAATACTATCAGGTCCTTTCGGGTGATTCCAATGCAATGCAAAAAATAGCTACGAATTTCGAAATCCGTAGCCATTTCCCGGCGTCCTGACGATCCGCTAATGCGTCCGGGTCTGCTTGCGATATTCGCTGGGAGTTTTGCCGGTCAGTTCGCGAAAGGCCTTGTTAAACGAACCCAGCGACCTGTAGCCGAGATCGTCGGCGATGCGAATGATCGGCAGTCGCGCGCGTTCAGGGTCGAGCAGGATTTCGCAGGCCTCCTGGACTCGATAGCGATTCAGGAAGTCGTTGAAGTTTCGATAGCCCAGGCCGGCGTTGATCAAGCGGCGCAGACGATATTCGTGGGCGTCCAGATGGCGCGCCAGCTCGCGAATCGTCAGGCCTTCGCGTCGATAAATTAAATCTTTTTCGAATGCCGTCGTTAACTTTTGCGCGAGCAGCGGATCTACGGCGGAATCATCCGATTCGCTCGCGTCGGCGCTTTCGCCGCCCCTGGCCACGTCGTTAACCTCGCCGATCAGATTGGTTCGCGCGGTTGAATTCTTTTCGCCGACCTCCTGCGCTTTGTTTTCGAAAAGGCTTTTGCGGAGTTGCAGGCCGCTCAAGAAGAAGGCGTAGATCAAAAGCAGAGTGATCGAGGTCGTCGCCAGTTCGTGGATTTCGCGAAGATCCGGCCCGGCGATGCCCAGGCGAAACAGAGCGACGAATACGATCGCTCCGCCGCCGACGCTCAAATACCAGACCCGCAGACGGCGCCGGCTTTCAATCAGGTCCGTGGCATATTCGCGCAGCGCTTCGTACACTCCGAGTCCCGCAAGAATCACCGAAAATAAAACGAGCGGCAAAGAATACAGGAACTCCCCCACGGGACTGAGCTCTGCGTCCGGATAGGCGAAATAAAGCGCGAGGGCGCACGCGACGCGCAGCGATAGGATCAGCCAGTGATGCCAGCGGCTCCGAAAGCCATCGCGAAAAAAACTCAGCGCCAGCATCCAGAAGCAAAAAGCCTGAGAGGACATAATCGCAAGCAGCGCCACCTGTAGCCACAGCGGCGCACCCAGGCGGAGCGCCAGGGGATAGATCAAATAACAAATCAAACCGGCGCAAAAGGCCGCGGCATAGCGAGCGCTGTTGACCCGGCGATAGTGGCCGAGTAAAAAAACGATATAGATCGCCAGGTGCGAGATGCAGATGAAGCGCAGCGAATCGAGCAGTGCGGTCATAAAAGATACGGCGACGGGACGGCGGCCCGGCGAACGGATTGTTCGCGTTTCTGAAGGGCTTCTGTGCGCGGTCTGCTTCAGGAATGCGGCAATCTAAACCTGGTCAATCATTTTGTTGACTCACAAAGGGTATTTCGAGATATGTCCTTACCCCGAATTTTCCCGTATTTTACGGCGATCAAAGGCATTTTTTATTATGAAAGAATTCAAAACGGTAACTCTACTGGGCGCGAACGGCACGATGGGCGCCGGTTCCGCGGCGATCGTCGCGGCCTTCGGCGGCGCGAAAGTGCACATGCTCGCCCGCACCATGGAGAAAGCTCAGGAAGGCATCAACAAAGCCGTCGCTTCCGTGCGTTCCGGCGTAATTGAATCGCAATTCGTTCCCGGCACATACGAAAAAGATCTCGAAAAGGCCGTCGCCGAAAGCGACTGGATCTTCGAGTGCGTCGCGGAATCATACGAGGCGAAAGAGCCCCTGCACAAACGCGTGGCTGCTGCGCGCAAGCCCGGCACTCTGCTCTCGACCGTCAGCTCCGGTCTTTCGATCGAACGCCTCGCTTCGCACTTCGACGCGGACGGCCAGAAGCATTACTACGGAACGCACTTTTTTAACCCGCCCTACAAGCTCGTGCTTTGCGAACTCGTTACCCACCCCGGCAACGACGCCGGGTACACAAAAGAGCTGGCGGACTATCTGCAGAATCAACTGCTACGCCAGGTCGTTGTAACGAACGATACTCCCGCTTTCGCGGGCAACCGCATCGGCTTTCAGCTGATGAACGAAGTCGCGCAGCTCGCCGAAGAGCATCAGGACAAAGGCGGCATCCATCTGATCGATACGCTGATGGGCGGATATACCGGACGCGCGATGAGCCCGCTGGCGACCGTCGACCTGGTCGGCCTGGACGTGCATAAAGCGATCGTAGATAATATTTACGAAAACACCAAAGACGTCGCGCATGAAACCTTCAAGATGCCGGCGTACATGCAGAAGCTGATCGACGACGGCGCGCTCGGCAACAAAGCCGGCAAAGGCCTCTATCTGCGCGGCAAGACTCCCGACGGCAAGCGCACCAAGCAGGTGCTGAATACCAAAACCGGCGCCTACGAAGACCTGCCGAAGATCGAAATTCCGTTCAAGGCCGAAGCCGCCCGCGCGATTCACAACTCCGACTATCGCACCGCGATTGAAATTTTCACGACTGCGAAAGGATTCGAAGCGGATCTGCTGCGCCACATTCTCGCGCGCTACATCGCATATAGCTTTTCTCTGATTCCCGAAGTGACCGACCAGAACGGCGTCGACGGCGCGATGGGCTTCGGCTTCAACTGGGTTCCGCCCTCCGCCTGGGTTGAGCTGCTCGGCGGCGTCGACGCGGCGAAGAAATTCATCGAGTCGCAAAAGATCGCCGTCCCCGACTTTCTGGCGAACGCCAAAGGCGGCGCGGGATTCTACGGACTGCGGGACAGTCTCGACTATCGCCAGCTGTTTAAAGGCGGCTGAGAAGCCCGGGCGAGTCGCTCGCGCAGATCACAATCAAAACTCGGCGGAGTTTTCTTCGCTGCGTTTCAAAAGGCGTCGCAGATTTTGCGGCGCCTTTTTTGTGCTGGACTGATCGCCGGGTAGAGGGCATAATTTTGAGATGGCCTCTCTGAAAGAAATCGAAGCGGCTGCCCTGCAGCTTTCGGATGAAGATCAGCTTTCGTTGGTTGAATCACTGCTGGCAAATGTGCAGGCGGATATCGACCCTGAGCTTAAAGCGGCCTGGCTGGTCGAAGCAAAACGTCGTTGGACTGAGATTGAGTCGGGTCGAGTTGGAACAGTTTCGTACGACGAGGTGTTGCTGAAAATTCAGGCGAGGGATGATGCGAAGCATCAGGTTTGATCCGCTGGCCGAAACTGATTTAATTGAAATCGCAGACTACTATGACAATCTTCGAGATGGGCTCGGGCGAGAATTTTTGCGAGAGTTCACCGGGGCAATGGAGCGAATCGTACGGCGGCCGGAGTCTTATCGATTGCTGGAAAGGCCATTTCACTTTTGCGGTTTACGCAGGTTCAAGTACAACGTAATTTATCGCTTAGATCCCGAGCAGATTCTCGTTCTGATGATCGTACATCAAATGCGCCACCCCGATACCTGGAAAAAGCGCCGCAATCGCTGACGAAAAGTCTATTCGCCGCGCCCGAACCTAAGGAACCACAACAGCATTCGAAATAACGCTGGTGTTCAGGCTGCTAATCGAAAAGCCCAGGGCTCGCAGGGCGACCACGCCGCCGGAGGTCAGAGCGGCGGGCAGGGCGCAAATGCGGCTGTCGGTCGTGCCGGCGGTCGGCGCGGTCTGGCCGGGTTTGACTTCGATCACGTAGTTTTGCGCCTGGTCGGGCAGGATGGCCAGCGCTCCGCAGTCGGTGCCGTTGTTCGGATTGATCGCGCGCACGGCGGCTTCGTCGGTCGCCTGGTAGAGTCGATAGCCGAAGAAGCCGATCTCGGCGTTTTGGGCGGCGACCGTGATCAGGTGGCCCGTACCCTCCGCCACGACCGAGATGATGATCGGCGGATTGATATTCTGAGTCTCGGCGGTGTAGTTCGTGCAGGCCGGCAAACACGCCGTGGCCATCGCAAGCAGCGCCCGGATGGCGCTGCTTGCGATGCGACCTGGAGCAAAGGACAACGGCCATACAGGCAGGGGCAAAGGCAACGGTCGGCCCGGGGCCGATGCGAACTGCTGTTGATTCAGGCGAAACACAATATCTCAGCGGACCGACGGATACAGTCCGAGCATTTGCCGGATGGCGGCACGCACTTCACCGCCGCGGCCGGAATAGGGTCGTGCAGGCTCTTGTATTGTCCAGTGAGAAAAGCCGGCGATTTTGCGGCCGGTCTTGCGCTCGAATTTTCCGTGATCCGGATGAATCAGCAGCCCCCGTTCGGCAATCGCGAGCATGGGCAAATCGGCGGTGCTGTCCGTCGCCGCGAGGGCGACCCGGGGATCGGGCGTCAGCTGGAAATCCGATGAATCCGCCGGATCGGCGCCGCCGGCCTTCGAATCCGGGGCACTGGCCCCCTCTATTGGATCCGTCAACAGGCCCGCGGCGCGCATGGCCGTGATTTTCTGGCGGCCTTTATTATTCGGACCCGTGAAGCGGGGCAAGAGCGGCACGCGATCGGGGATTTGCAGCGGGGTGGCGAAGCAGTGATCGAAGTCCAGGGCTTCGGCGATATAGCGGGCGAAAAAATTCGGCGAGGCAGTGTTCAAAACCAGGGCGCGGTCCAGCTCGCGTTCGGATTTTAACAGAGCCAGCATCTCCGGATAGATCCGCGGCACGACTTCGGCCTGCACGAATTCTTTCGCGATCTGATCGACCTGCGCTTCGGACATCCGCCACAGAAAACTGAAGAAGGCGCGTTTGAGCGGAACCTCGTTGATGAAACCCAGGACCCGCAGCGGAATAAAGGGCGCGAAGACCGCCAGATAAAACAGCCGCCAGGGACGTCGCTTGAGCACGTAGTTCGCGAATAAGAACATCGTGTCGTGGGGCAGGAGCGTAAAGTCGAGATCGAATAGAGCCAGGCGTTTCATCTATTATTTCGGGGGATTGTGTTCGATCATATAGCGATACATATCGCGAATCGTGTCGGCTAAGTCAATGCGCGGCTGCCAGCCGAGAGCCATCAGGCGATCGCAGTTGCCGTAGCGCTGATTGGCGCCTTCGCTGCGCAGAAGCGCCGGATCGACTTCGTAGCGCATGTCAGCGTGTCCGCTGGCCTCGATTGCCAGGTCCAGGATCTCGCCGATCTTGCGGGGGTGGCCCGAACAGATATTATAGACTTCGCCGCTTGCGCCCTTTTCTAAAAGCGTCGCGTAGGCCGTTACCACATCGCGCACGTCCGTGAAATCTCGAACGGCGCCCATTTCGCCCACGCGAATCTTGCTTTCGCCGGAGCGCGCCGCCGTCTCAATCCGCTCGAGAAACGATGGCACGACGAATTCGCCGCGCTGCCCGGGGCCGATGTGATTGAAAGGTCTTGCGATGACGACTTCGATGCCGTCTTGAATATAATAGCGCGCGAATTCTTCGGTCGTGTACTTACTCAAAGAATACGGGCTTTCGGTGCGAATCGGCGAAGCTTCGGTCAGGGGCAGCTCGTCCGCCGCGGGCGTGCCGTAGACGTCGCTGGAGCTGATAAAAAGATAGCGTCCCTTCCAGTCGATCGAGCGCGCGGCCTGCAAAAGCGATAGCGCGCAGATCGAATTCGTCTGCAGAGTCGCGGTCGGATTCTTCCAGCTATCGGGAACGTAGGCCATGCCCGCCAGATGATAGATGTGATTCGCTCCGGACTTTTTTAAGATATCGGCGAGCTGATCGACGTCGCTCATATCCGATGCGAAAACCTGCACGCTCTCGATTTGTTCGTCGGTGATGGTCGCCATCCCCGGTCGCGGCAGAGGCAGTGCGCGAGAACTCTGAGCGTTGCGATCCAGGCCCGACACGCGCTGGCCCCGGCTCAGCAGCTCGTGACACAGATACGATCCGGCGAAACCCTGAATGCCTGTGATGAGTGCGGAGTCCATGAATTCGAATTATAGCGGTGTGAATGCGATGTGCCGTTGTCGGCGAATGCGATGCTTCAGCTCGCGCCGTCGTTCGCGCTTTCGCCGCCGTCTTCGTTCTTATCCCGCAGCAGATCCCGGAGGGCGCTGTCCAGGTCGCCGTAGCTGAATTTGAAACCGTAATCGTTCTGGGCTTTTTCGCAGGACACCCGCGTGCTTTCCAGAACGATGTCGGCCATCTCGCCCATCGCCAGTCGCAGAGCGAATTCCGGAACGTTCGGCAGAATCAGCGGTTTGTCCAGCATCTTTGCGATGCGCTCGGTCATTTCTCGGTTGGTGACGGGCTCCGGCGCCACCCCGTTGACGACGCCGGTCCACTTTTTATTCTCGATCGCCGCGACAATCATGCGGCACATGTCTTCGATATGGATCCAGCTCATGTACTGTTTACCGGAACCCAGAGGCGCTCCGGCCATCCAGCGCACCGGCATGCTCAGTTTTTCCAGCGCCCCGCCGGACTGTGCGAGGACCACACCAATGCGTAATTTCACCGTGCGGATCTTGAGTTTCTGGAACTGATCGGCCGCCCGCTCCCAGCGTTCGGTCGTCTCGGCCAGAAAGCCGTCGCCGCGGCGGGCGTCTTCGGTCAGCATTTCGTCGCCGCGATCACCGTAGTAGCCGATGGCGGAGGCGGAAATATAGCTCTGGGGATAGCTTTTTTGTTCCGTGAGCTTTTTATAGAGGATGTCGGCGCTGTCCACGCGGCTGTCGATAATCTCCGCCTTGCGTTTAGCGCTCCATTTTTTATCGGCCACGCCGGCGCCGGCCAGATTCACGATATGGTTCGCATTCAGGGCGTCGATATTCAGAAAGCCCTGGGCTGGATCCCAGTAGAAGCGATCGCTTCCCTGGGTTTTGCTGCGGCTCAGGAGAGTCACGCGGTAACCCTTTGAGCGCAGAATTTCCTGCAGGCGGGTTCCGATCAGGCCGGAGCCGCCGCAAATAAGAACAGTTGGTTGTTTGGCCATGAATCAGTGGTGGGCAGGCGGCTCATGAGGCTGCCGCTGCGTGCGACTTCCTGAACGGAAGCGCCTTGAATGCATCCAGATTCCGAAGCTCCGCTGATTTCGCTAGCAGATTTTCAAGCCGGCGTTCCGAATATCCGCTGATAGATCGGGCCGCGCGCCCGGAACTGTCGATACAGCACGGGATAAACGAACAGCGCCATGCCCGGAATCGGACAGCGAAACTCGATTTCATCCAGAATGCGCGCGCCGTCGCCGTTCTTTTGAATCCGATGAGCGTGGCGCCAGTACGACAGAAAGAAGGGCAGCGTCCGGCCCTCGTCGATGAAATAACACTCCGCGTCGTCACAGGCGTCGGCGGTAATATGGCTGATCCACTTCTGTTTGAAGCCGGGAAAGCTCAGTTCGAGATGGACTTCGTCGCCGGTCTTCGAGCCGTCGAAGCGTAAAAGTTCGACCGGAATGCCCGGCGGCGTAAGTGCTTCGAAAAGATCTTTAGTGAAACCGGCGTAGACTTCGCGGTAGTTCTGAGCGACGGCTGTGGTGATGTTGATTTTCATTTCGTTTTAACGGCGCTCCCTGTCGCTCCAGTTGCTTCCGGCGCTTCCGGAAAGTCCCGGGACAGCTTGTGGTGCGCGACGACTCCCGAAAGACACGCGCCGGGAATGCCCTGGCCGGGATAGGCCGTGTCGCCGCACTGATACAAACCGGAGGCCAGGCGCGCGTCCAACATCTGCCAGGGTTTGATCGAACGAAACTGGGGATGCCCGCCGACGAAACCGAATTTGCGTCGCGTCCACTGGCGCCAGGTGCGCGGCGTCGACGAGTGGCGATAGACAATCGAATCTTCGTCGCGGATAAAGCCGCGTCGGACAAGCGTCTGGATAATCGCCGCTTCGAGGCCCGCGACGTCGAGCGTATCGTGCGCGGCGGGGTCGGGCACGTGCGTGCTGATCGATGCGATCGTATGACCGGCCGGCCCGCGCTCGTGATCGTCGGGATGGCTGAGACTCAAGAAGATGCTGCGCGCGCCGATGCCCGGCAGAATTTCGTCGGCGGTCAGGTGAATCTGATGGTGCAATACCGGCGCCGAATCTTTCGCGTTCGCGTTCGCGTTCGCGTTCGCGTTCGCGTTCGCGTTCGCATTCGCATTCGCATTCGCATTCGCATTCGCATTCGCAGCCGCTCGCGCGCTTTCGCGAAAGACCAGTCCCATCGTGAAGGCGCTCCACAGGCGATGCGAAGGCAGCGCGCGATCGCGATGGCGACGCGTGAGCGCCGGGTCGTCGATGAGTTCGATCGTATTTTGAATCGGCACGCCGGATATGACGCAGTCCGCGAGAAAGTCGCCTTTGCCTTCGGTCGTTACGCGAAAGCGGCCGCTGTCTTTCGCAGACCCGCTTTTATTTACGCGCGTAACGCCGGTAACCGGCGTGCGACACAGGACCTGCGAACCATTGTGGCGCTCATCGCCGATATAATCTTCGAAGGCTTTGACCATGCGAACCAAACCGCCGGGCACGTAATAGTTCGTATAGTTCGTATAGCAGAGAGCCGTCGCACCGAAGAGCACGTTGACTTCGTCGGAAGTATTTTGCGCCGTAATCATCAGCTGCTCGTCGACGAATTCTACGAAGCGGCGATTGTCGAACAGGCCGAAGCGTTTCAGCAGGGCCGTCATCGTATGAAATGCGAAGCGCGCTTTCAGGATCTGACGGGGCCGCACGCGGGGCAGGCTGTCGATGATATCGCCGGGACTCGACGGCGGAAAGGCGCGAAACTCCAGACTGGTATCCCAGACGAAGCGGCTGATGTCATAGCAGAACTCCCAGAAAGCGCGCTGCTTGCCTTCGGTGCCAAAGACGCGTTCCGCCTCGTCGATCCAGCGGTCCAGATCCTGGTAACGCGTAACGACCGTGCCGTCGGCGAGATGCACCTGCATCGGAGTTTCCAGGGGGATCACCGGAAAGTCGATGCCGGTCGTATCGAGCACATGCCGGAGCGGCATACCCGGGTCCAGGCCCACGAGCGTCGTCGCGCCGCTTTCGAACCAGTAGCCCTGGCGATAAAATGAAGAGGCGCAGCCCCCCGCGACGTGATTGTGCTCCAGCACGGTAACTTTCCGTCCGGAATGGGCGAGCAGGGCGGCGGCGGTCAGGGAACCGACTCCTCCGCCGATGAGAACTACGTCGTTGCGCTGGGCTTCGGCGATATGGGAAGACGCGGCCATCTTTCAGAAGATAAGCAGCGGCGGCCGGAATGCACAGGGGATAAAAGCTGCGACGGGGGCGTGCTCGTGGCCGATCAGGACTATTAATGTCCGATATGCGGAACTTCGCGGGCGTGTCTGGATCATCTTACTATTCAAGGAATAGCTTCATTGCCCAAAATATTCCCGCCATGCCGATGCTGTAAACGATGAGTGGCATCCAACGGCTTTTGATATCCAGGAAAGCGTATCTGGGGACGCAATAAATGGGTACGAAAAGAATTCCAAAGACCCACATTCCACCATCTTCATTTTGAATCGCCAAACGGATGGTCCATAGCATGCCGATGAAAGCCACAGCAGCCGATCCGAAAAATAGAAGCGCCATATTCATTCGGCTAAAATAAAAAAGAAAGAATCGCGGTCAATGACTGCCGTTTCTCGTAACACGAAAACCTTTGTGTACAGAATTCTCAATGTCTTCGCTGCTCCGGCTTCGAACTCTGGTAAGCGTACTCTACGCCGGCATCGCGTTCTATTCAACATGATCATACAGGAGTCCGGGCTGTTCACGAATCAAGCCAGCATACATCAGTATGAACAGGTCCCACGGCCCCGCGCATTCTTGCCACGCCCCTCTCAATCCCGCGTCAAACGATCCAACTGCTTGAGCAGAGTCGGCATGCGATACTTCCCGTGCATCGACTGGATCGCGTCGGCGGCGGCGTCAAGATCCAGGCCGGTCGCCGTGATATACAGCGGGGTCTGCGACTCACCCCGGCGAACGGTGCGATAAAAATCCGTCTCGGTCGCGTGAGGCTGCATGCCGTGAAAGGCGGTCTTGGCCACGCCGATCACGGAGATTGAGCCGTTTTCTTTCGAAGCGATTTCGCTGTTTCTTTTCGAAGCAAGCGGACCGTTTAACTCGCGATACAGATGCGCTCCGAGTCCTGCGCGCCGGTTCTGATCCAAATACACAAAGCCGTCGATGACGATGTGCTGGAGCTCATCGCCCGCGAAGCGGTCGGCGAGAATATTGCGAATGCAGGGGAGTTCCCGGCGATAGAATTCACCGGGAACGTAGTCGCTCTCGACCTGCATTTCGAGAACTTCGGTGCGAAGCGGCCCCGGGTCCGCCCAGTCCGCGAAGAGGATCGCCGCGACCTGCGCGCGGTTTTCGCGGTACAGGACGTCGACGGCGAGCTTCAATTAGAGCAGGTGCAGAACGTTCTTCGGCGGGCGGCCGATGGCGGCTTGCTTGCCGGAGACGACGATGGGACGTTCGATTAAGATCGGGTTGGCGATCAGGGCTTTGATCCAGGCGTCCTCGTCCATTGCCTTGCCTTCGAATTTGTTTTTATAAACGTCTTCGCCTTTGCGAACGATGGCTTCGGCGGAAACACCCAGCTTCTTGATGATGTCCCGCAGCTCTTCCGGCGTCGGCGGCTTTTTCAGGTACTCGATGACTTCCGGATCCTGATCTTTGTTGCGCAGCAATTCTAAGGTCGCGCGGCTTTTGCTACAGCGGGGGTTATGGTAGATCTTCATAGTTTTTTCCAGCTCAGATTGTATCGGCGTACCGGTCTTAGTGAAATTCTCGCTGAGGCTCGGTGAGCGGTTGCGGCACGTAGTGGCGCATCAGATAGTTCAGGTTTTCGCAGAGCACGTGGCGCGAATCTTCGGGCATCACCACGCGCGAAATAGATCCCAGCGAAAGGGCTTCCTTCGGATTCATCAGTTCTTTTTCGTAACGCTGTCCCATTTCCACGAGTAGCGCGTCGAGTTCGGCCTTCGCTTCGCTTTCGGGGCGGCCGTCCTTCACGTCTTTCATGTACTTCGCGCGCGCTTTCTGCAGGTCTTTCTTGTATACGAACTCTTTGCCCGCGGGGCCCATTACGGCCACACGCGCGGTGGGATAGGTCAGGACCATGTCCGCGCCGACGTGCTGCGAATTCCAGATCGCGTAGGCGCCGCCGAAGGCGTTGCGGATCATGAGCAGAATGCGCGGCGTGCGCAGATCGATGATCGAATCCATGAGGGCGCGTCCGGCCTGGACGATGCCGTTCGATTCCTGTTCGCGGCCGGGCAAGAAGCCGGTCGTATCTTCTAAGAAGACCATCGGAATATTATACAGGTTGCAAAAGCGTACGAAGCGCGCGCCTTTATGGGCGGCGCCGATGTCGATCTGGCCGGAGCTTTCGGCGGAGTTGTTCGCCATGAAGCCGACCACGTGTCCGCCCAGACGGCCGAGGGCCGTCACCAGGTTGCGATTCCGCTGGGGCTGCATTTCGAAAAAGGCGCCGTGGTCGCAGAGCTGCTGGATAATCAGCGTGATGTCGAAGGGCGTATTAAATCCCGACGGGCTGGTGAAGGTCTTCTTTAGAAGAATATCGATTTCGTAGGTTTTGCGTTCGACCGGATCGCTGGTCGGGTGAAAGGGCGCGAAGCTGTGGTTGTTGTCCGGAATATAGCTCAGCAGTCGCAGAGCTTTGCGCAGAGCGCCCAGTTCGTCCGGAGTTACCAGATCGACGACGCCGCTCTGGCCGTGCACACCGGGTCCGCCCAGTTCGTCCGGGGTGACCTCTTCGCCGAGAACTTCTTTCACGACGCCCGCGCCGGTCAGGCCGAAGAAGGTGTTCGCGGACTGGATCATGAACGATCCCTGGCGCGGCAGATAGGCGCCGCCGCCCGCGTTATAGCCGAACATCAGCATGATGCTGGGAATGACGCCGGAAACTTTGCGTAGAGCGTAAAATGCTTCAGAGTAACCGTCGAGCCCGCCCACGCCGGCCGGTACAAATGCGCCGGCCGAGTCGTTCATGCCGATCAGCGGAATGCCGTGGTCGCCGGCCATCTTGATCAGGCGGGCGAGCTTCGCGCCGTTCGTCGCGTCCATGGAACCCGCACGCACGGTGAAGTCGTGCCCGTAGAGGGCCACGTCGCGGCCTTTAATATTGAGGATACCCGTGACGATGCCCGCGCCGTCGAGATGGGGGCCCCAGTTTTGATACAGGATATTGGGGTCTTCGCCGGTGAGAATCTTGATCCGCTCCCAGACCGTCATGCGGGACTTGGAGTGCTGGGTCATAACCCGGACCGGTCCGCCGCCGTCGAGGGGGCGCTGGATCAGGTCTGCGCCCATCTCCAGAGCGTCGGTGTAGACGTTCGGGGCTGCCTGACCGGGGCCGGAGTCGTCGGGGCGAAAGGGGTTATCAAGCGTGATTTCGGGAGTTGCAGAGGCACCTGAATTCATTGTGCCATCCTGTACAGAGCATCCGGGAAATAAAGCTTTTCATTATAATAGGGGCAAAATTTGGTACGTTCACGTGTCTGCATCAGCTGATTTGACGATGATCCGCCCTCTCCGCGGCCGGTGCCGTGAAGGGGCGACCGCAGTCCTCCGTCGCACTCGCGGGGTTTTCGCGTTCGCCGCCCCCGCCGCTGCATTCTCGGTTTTCGCGGTCCTGATCCTGGGGCCGCTGGCGGCCTGGGGCGGCGACGATTTAGAGGCCCGCCTGCCGACCCGCATCGAAGACGAGTCCCCCCGGGACTACTGGCAGTTTCTGTTTCTGTACGAGCGGACGACCGCCGCCGGCCAGAGCGAATTCATCGTACACCCGTTTTACGGGCGATACGCGAACGAAGAGAAGGCCTACGACTATCATAATGTTCTGTACCCGATCTGGTATTCTCACGGCACGAACCACTGGAATAAGTGGACCCTGCTCTATTTTTTTACCGGCGACGAAGTCTATCACGAAGACAGCGAAGAAGATTCCGATCTCTTTTTGACGCCGCTGTTCTCGTTGGGCGGCGGTTCGTCCGACAAAGAACGGTACGTCAGCATCTTTCCATTTTACGGCCGTCTGAAAAATAAGCTCGGCTATTCGGAGCTGCAGTTCTTTTTGTTTCCCCTGTATTCGAATTGGAGCCATCGCGATTACAAAGCCCACGGGGTGCTCTGGCCGCTGATCATGTGGGGCGGCAGCCGAACGCGCTCCGACTTTCGCATTCTTCCTCTGTATTCGCATAAGACCCACAAAGGCAAGTACGATCGCCGGAGCGTGCTGTGGCCTTTTGTTCAATGGGGCAGCGAAGGCCTGGATAAACGCGAACCGCGCCACTATTTTTTCGCCTTTCCGTTGTACGGGCGCAAGTGGTCGGATCAGGGGCGCTTGAGCGCGCATACCTTCTTCTGGCTGCCGCTGCTCGGCGGGCTTTTCGCGTACGGCGAAGATACTGCGACCGACGCTGTGAGCTATAACGCGCTGTTCTTTTTGTATCAGTACGCGCGCAATACGGACCCGATCAACTACAAGCACATCGTCTTTCCCTTCTGGGGCAAATACAAGTTCGGCCAGAGTGAAAAGGGCGGCGAAAGAGACGGCCAAACGGAAAAAGAAAGCGAAACCTTTTTGAAAGAGCTGCAGTTTATCTCGCCGTTTTATGTGAATCTCAAGACACGCTCGGCGACGCTCGATTCGGACTATCATATGTTCGTGCCCTTTTTCTGGAACGATCGGCGCTTCTTTCATAAATCTCGCGAAAGCGAGCGCTATATAAAATTCTGGCCGATCTTTCGTTATATCAGCGACAGCGCGGGTCGCAGCGAATTTCGCACGCTGACTTTGTGGCCCTTTCGCTCGGATCAATTCGATCGCAACTGGGGCACGCTGTGGTCGTTGTTCGAATGGAACCACTATCGCAACGGCGATAAATATGTTTCGACGTTGTTTCGGCTGTACTCCCGCTACTGGAATCCGGAGCTCGGGCACAGCAGCCACTTTCTATTGGGTTTTGAAACTCACAGCACGCCGGAGTACTGGTCGGTGGAATTTCTGGGCGGCTTTCTGGGCTATCGTCGTAATTATCCCGTTTCGAATTTGACGGGCGAGACCAGGTCGGCTGATCTTGACGGTCACGTGCTGCGGCTTCTGTGGCTGGATATATGAAATCGATCATCGGGACATTCAAGACTCTGCAGCAAATCGTCCGTGGCGCGGGAGAGGCTTTGATTCTTCTGGGTCGCACCGGGCTCGCGCTGCCGCATCTCTGGTTCAAACGCAAAGAAACCCTGAATCAGATGTACGTGGCCGGGGTGAAGAGCCTCTTCGTCGTCAGCATTGTAGCTTCGTTTTCCGGCATGATCATTTCGCTCCAGACCGGCCTTGCTCTGCGCGATTTCGGCCAGCAGGATTTGATCGGCCAGGTGATCGTCGTGACGCTGACTCGCGAATTCAGTCCCTTTATGACCGCGCTGATTCTGGCGGCGGCGGTCGGTTCGGCCATGTCCGCTGAAATCGGCACGATGACCGTCTCCGAAGAAATCGACGCCTTAGAAGTGATGTCCATCGACCCCGTGAAGTATCTCGTCTTGCCGCGCATCGTTGGATTTACGCTGATGGTGCCGGTGCTCTCGGCGTACGCGACTCTGGTCGGCGTGCTCGGCGGCGGTCTCGTCGCGAATACGCAGTTGAACGTTGAATTTGTAACGTACATCAATCTCGTGCTCGAAGTTTTGAAAACCGAGTCGGGTTTGAAAGACATCTGGGTGGGCGAGTTCAAGGCGGCGATCTTCGGCGTAACGATTTCGACGATCGCCTGTTACCAGGGATTGAGCGCCCGGGGCGGCGCGATCGGAGTCGGCACGGCGGTGCGCAAGTCGGTCGTGCACGCCTTTCTGTTTGTATTGATTCTCGGTTATTTTATAACGACTTTGTTTTATCGCTGATGACAGCGTTGGCGCTGAATGCAACTGTATCGCTGATTCCGCCGCGCGAAGCATAAAGAAATATGATGCGAAAGCTGGAAATACTCTGGAGCAAGCACGGCGCTCTGCTGGTAGGACTTACGTTCTTTAACGTGATGAGCTTTCTTTTTACGTACACGATCTTTCTCGGGAAAGTCGACTGGCGTTCGGAAGTCGTACATCTGCCCGTGCGATTGAGCAGCGCCGAGGGATTGCGCACCGGCGTGCCGGTCTTTATGCACGGCGTCGAAGTCGGCTCGGTCGGTTCGCTCTATTATGTGACGCTGGACGCGAATAATCGGCCCCGGCCCTGGCGTACTGAAGCCGGGGGCGCGGAGGCAACGCGATCCCACGGCCAGACCGTTATCGCCATCCTGAACATGAATCGGGATTTGCCGTACTATCCAAACTACGAAGTTGTTACGCGCTACCAGACCATTCTCTCGGAAAAAGTAGTCGAGGTTTTGCCCGGGAACGCCGTCGGCGAAATGCCGTACGGTAAAACCCGTCCGGAGCGCTACGGTCCGCCGGGTCAGGCTTTTCCGGCGCTGAATACGATGAAATTTTCGACGGCCGAGCTGCAGCGCTTCCACCTCTCGGGCGAGCTGCCCGCCGACGATCGTCAGATGCTCGTCGCGAGCAACTACGACGACCCCCTGTACTTAATCGCGAGCGTGATCGTCGAAAATCGGGGACCCTTAAAGCAAATTACGGGCAATTTAAGAGATATTACGGCGAAACTGAATCAGGGCAATCGCAATATCGCTCTGTTGGTGAATCGCGCGAAGCTATTAAACGGCGCGAACGGATTTTTGCGGGACGTGATCGTCCTGACTCAGGAAGCGCGCGAAGGCCTGGAAGATACGCGCGAAAGCCGCGCCGTGATTGAATTTCTGGAAGCCGTGCTGGCAGTCTCGGGAGCTTTGATATGAGTTCGAGTATGAGTTTCGCCGTCAATCCCGCCGACGAAGATTTGATCATCGAAATGTACGGCGTCAAAAAGGGCTTCGGCAAGCGTCAAATTCTCAAGGGCGTCGACATCACCGTGCGTCGCGGCGAAACCATGGTGATTCTGGGCGGCTCCGGTACCGGCAAGTCCGTGAGCATCCGCCACGTCATCGGCCTGCTTGAACCCGATGAAGGCCGCGTCTTGATCGACGGCGAAGCGATGAGCCACGCGGAGAAGCAGATCAAAGCGAAGCTGCGGGCGCGCATGGGCGTTTTGTTTCAGAGCGGCGCCCTGATCAACTGGCTGACCGTTTTTGAAAACGTGGCTCTGCCCCTGCGCGAAGTGCACAAGGCCGACGAGCAGGAGATCGATCGCATCGTCACCGAGAAACTGCGCTGGCTGGGTTTGCTTCCGGCGCGGGATCTCTTGCCCGGCGATATCTCCGGCGGTATGAAAAAACGAGTGGGCCTCGCGCGGGCGCTAACCACAAATCCCGAGATCTTACTGTATGACGAGCCGACCTCCGGTCTGGATCCCGTGATGAGTCAGGTGATCAACGAGCTGGTGCGTCGCCTGCAAAAAGAGCTTAAGGTAACCCAGGTGATTGTTACGCACGATATGGCCTCGGCGTACTATATCGCCGATCGCATCACGTTTTTATATCAGGGTCGCGTGCTCTTCGTCGGCACGCCCGACGAAATTCGCAGGACCGACAACGAAATCGTGCAGCAGTTTATTCACGGCCGTTCGAAGGGGCCGATGGTGCTCGACGCGGAAGATCCCACCGCGAAGAAAAAAGCGGCCGCGAAGGGCGGTGGCGAAGAGTCTTCGGGTGCGGACGGATCGGATCAGGGCGCCGGGGCGTGAGCTCGCGAGTCCCGGTGCGCGCCGCCGCGCTATCTTTCAATTAGATCTTTGATCGCCACTTCGATCTGGGCGAGATCGTTCGAGGTCGCCAGTAGCTGCAGCACTTCGGGCTCGTTTTCTATTATCGCGATATCCGCCAGTAAATCGTCCAGACCCAGCGCGCCGAGGGTCGCCTTGAGAATCGGCACGTCCAGGCTGCTCAGTAAGGGGAAAAGACTCGATAGAAACGGCTGGTCGATCGCATAGCCCGCCGCCGCGGCTTCGGTCGGCATCAATACCGGGAACTGCAGCCGGGCGAAAAATACAATCAGCGCCCCGTAGATCGCCGCCTTGGTCAGGGGCGTGCCGCAGAAGACGCAGTGCTCGCCCGTATGAATGAAGCGCGTGCTGCACTGATAGCAGCGATGCAGCAGCGGATAGCGCGTCTCGTTGCAGATCTTCGGTTCGTCGATTTCCGGGGCGCCGGCTTCGATCGGCTGGAGGTCATAGGTTACGATATTCGTCGACCACTTGTCCGTGGTATGTGCGTAGTAAGTGCGATCCGCCATATTCTCTGCTCTCCTGGTTGGACCGCAGGATCGCCGAAGGAAAGTGAAGGTCAATGGGATCCCGCGCCGGCCGGCGATCGGAGTCGGCTTTCTGCGCAAAATAATAAGATTCTTGTGGGTTTCCGCTGTGACTGGTAACATAATGCAGCGACTCCGGGACTGAAGCCGCAAAAAAGACCGCGAGTCGCCGCCGGACCCCGCTGAAATTGATTGACCAGGCGAGGGCGCGCCGGAAGAATACGTACGTCTATGACCTGGCTTCAGAATATCATGGTGGGATTGCTCTTTTTCGGAGCGCTCTTTATGGTCGGATTCTTCACGATCGTTTCTCAGAGCGGTCCCTTTGCGACTCGCGGCAATCAGATGCTGCTGTTCTTCGATAACGCCGAAGGCATCAAAGAAGGATCCCGGGTGACGGTGCTGGGCGTGCCCTCCGGGCTCGTCGATTCCGTCGATCTGGTTTCGGTCGATGAGGCCGATCGCGTGGTTGCGGACGACGACGGCCTGCGCGTCGGCCAGCGCGTCGCGATCACAATCGAACTGCGCAAAGAAGTGGTCTTCTACGAGAACTACGAAGTCGCGATCAAAAACGAATCGCTGCTGTCGGGCAAGGTTATTTCGATCAATCCCGGGGCCGCGATTTCCGGCGACCAGGGCGTGTCGGTTCCCGAAATCAAGATCCTGTCTCTGCCGACTTCGGAGCTCGCCGCTCGCGGGCAGACGGCGCTCGACTATTTCATCGAGAACCGCGATTCGATCGCGGCGGATACGGCGGAGCTGCAGGGCGAATCCGCTGGCGATCCCGTGGCCGGCATCGCCGAGTTGATCAGCGAAAACCGCGGAAACGTGCGCGAAACCATTTCAAACGTGCGCGACATCACCCGTAAGATCAACGAAGGCCGCGGAACCCTGGGGCTATTGGTCAACGACGATGAACTGCACCGCAACGCGAATACCCTCGTGACCGACGCCCAGACCGTGGTCAAAGAGCTGCGCGAAAGTCTCGAAGATACGCGCGAGCAGGCGCCGGTGACGAGCTTCGTGCGGGCCGCCCTGACTGCTTTCTGAAATACAACGGCGCTAATGACGAACGATTCGAATCTAAGGGCGGCGCTTTCTGAATCGATCCTGTTGATCAATACCGGAATCGCGCATGCTGTTTAATTCCGTCGCCTTCCTGATTTTCTTTCTGATCGTTCACCAGGTCTTCTGGCGAATTCCGAACGGTCCGCGTAAATACTGGCTGCTGCTCGCTTCGATCGTCTTCTACGGATTCTGGAGCGTGCCGTTTTTATTTCACTTTCTCGGCGCGGTTCTAATCTCGTACGGCTTCCTGTTAGCCCTGCGCCGACGCCGACATCCGGCCATTCTGGCGACGATTATTGCGATCCTCGTCGGGAACCTGCTTTTTTTCAAGTATACGAATTCGCTGTTAACGATTCTGGGCGAAGAATTCGGCCTGCCCGGCGCGCTGCTCTGGAAGGCCGAGCTCGGTTTGATTCTGCCTCTGGCGATCAGCTTTTATACTTTTCAGATCATCGCCTTCATCGTCGACTACTGGCGCGGCGAAATCGAAGAGCTGAACTTCGTAAACTTCGCCGTGTTTATTTTGTTTTTTCCGCAGCTGATCGCCGGTCCGATCATGCGGCACCACGAATTTCTGGGCCAGCTCGATCGGCCCACGCAGCAGCCCGGAGACAACGCTCGCGGCCTGTATCGCATCCTGCTCGGCACCGTAAAAAAAGTGCTGATCGCCGATCAGATCGGCGCGATGATCAACCCCCTCTGGGCGAATCCCGGCGCCCTCGATCCGATCAGCGGCACGGTCGCCGTGCTGGGATTCGTGGCGCAAATCTACTGCGATTTCTCCGGCTATACCGACATGGCCCGGGGCATGGCTCTGCTGCTCGGCTATCGGATTCCCGAGAATTTTTTCGCGCCCTATCTGGCGACGAGTTTCACCGAACTCTGGCGGCGCTGGCACGTGACGCTGGCCACCTGGCTGCGGGACTATCTTTATTTTCCCCTGGGCGGCAGTCGCGTGAGCACCGGCCGTCTGTATCTGAACATCATGATCGTGATGTGCCTGGGCGGCCTGTGGCACGGCAACAGCTACAATTTTTTCTTCTGGGGTTTTTGGTCCGGCCTGTGTTTGATCGGCGAAAAGATGTTGAGTCTTGATGGGCCGGCCCGAACGAAAGCCATGGCGGTTGTGCGCAATATCGGCGTGATGCTCGCCTGGTGCGTTGGCGCGGTGTTCTTTCGGGCGCCGGACCTGACGACGGTGTTTTCCGTCGCGGAAGCCTTTACGAAAGTCGAAGCGATCGGCCGATCGGTCGGGGATCAGGAAAAGCTGGTACTGCAATTTTATTTTATCGCGATTCTGCTACAGGTCGCGCGGCGCTATAAAAAACTGTACGTCGATTTTCTGATCAAACACAGCGTGATTCTCTTGCCCTTGCTGACCGTCCTGATCTATTTTATGATCGCGCGGATCGAAAACCCGACCGCGGAATTTTACTATTTTCAGTTCTGAGTGATCCTGACTTACATGCAGACCAGGCTAAAATTATTCGTTCCGCTGGCATTGCTGGTGCTCGTGTTCGTCGTCGACAAGATCGCTCTGTTTCCGGAGCTGCGCGACGCGGGGCGCCGCGAAGCGACTCCGATGGAAAACATCGCGATCAATCTCAAAGCGCGGCTTGAGCAAGAAAGCCTGACCGCCGCGGGCGCGGCACAGTCTGCGAAAACCTATCAGGCGCCGGTGGTCTTTTTGGGTTCTTCGCGCTCGGAAATATTCCAGACCCTGCACCCGACGTCGATCGCCGCGGCCCCCGGGCTTTCCGCTTCGGATCGTGCCGCTGTCACGGGCATGCGCTACGAAACCCGGGGCATCGTTCGCGCCGCGGATCTGTGGCTGCAGTACGTTATGGCTGATACGGTCCTGGAAACTGAATTCAAACCGGCCACGCTCTTGATTGAAATTTCACCGGAGATGTTCAATCACAACAATCCCCACGGCGTTCAAAACCGAATGGGCGTGAACGTGTTTAACGCGCGGTTACTCTCGGATCTCTTTTATTGCGGAACGCGCGACGTGAAATTCGCCACCGGCCTGCGCCTGGCCTTTCTATCGTACAATTATAATCTGCGACCCGAGCGGGCGCTGATCAATCTGAACAAAGGCAAAGACTATCTGGAACAGGGAGCGATGTCGCGACTCTTGCTCTGGCAGCAGCCGTCGGTGAAGGCCTTGCCGGCGGACTACGTCGATTTTTTCATCGATCGAATTCCCCCCGCCGAATACGAAAAACGATTCATCGATTACACCAATCACTTAGTGGAAAATGATATTCTACGCGAGTACGAATTCAGCGAAACGCAGCTGCGCGTACTCGAGCTCTTCTTAAAGCGCCTGAGTGCGTCCGGAATCAACGCGGTATTTTGGAGTCCGCCCGTGCATCCGGAGCTGGAGTCCGCGCGTAGCGCACTGCTCGATGCGGAGCGGCAGTCACAGGCGATTGAGATGATTCGGGCGGCCGGCTTCGACTATGTGCCGGTCAATCAGGCCGAACTGAACTGCAGGTACTGGACCGACGCCAGTCACTTGAGCGATCGCTGCGCTCCCGCCGTCATTCGAATGATTCAAGAACGTTCGCCGGCATTTAAAACGGCTGCCGGCGGCTGAGGATCATGCCGACCGCTGAACCCGCCGACGCCAGAAAGCAAAGCCGCACGGATTCTGAAAAGTTTGCGCGCTGATCGCTCAGGGCGCGGCCGGATCGGATCCGTACTCCGCGTTCGGGTCGTCCAAATACTCTTCGACTGCCGGCGAGCTTGCGGCGGTGTTTTCGCTTTCGGAATCATGTCGGTCGGAATACTGCAAGCCGCCGTCTCGTTCGCAGGAAGTCGCCGTGTGCGTATCTCCCGCGTCGAGAACGCACTCAACCTGCGCTCGGTCCAACTCCATGCAGTGATTCAGGACGGCCCGCTTGGCGCCTTCCGTCTTCAGGCCCGCCAGCGCCCCGGGCTGTCCGTCGCGTTCCTGAACCGCCAGCATGTGGCGATAGTAGCGACCGCAGAGCGCGGTATTCGGTTTCGAGTTGCACGCGCTCGTCGCGGCCAGTAGACCTGCCAGAGCCACTGCGCCCAGGCCGATGCGCGTCGCCCGCGACAGGCGGAGGACGCTATTATTTTGAGCGGGGCTGGCTGATTGGATCGATCGCATACGGGATGCAAAGAAACCTTCGATATGAAAGATGGCAACCAGAAACGAAATTCGCGGCTATTGATCGTCGGGGCATTTGCCCCGGAAATCGACGAGCTGGCGGTCGCCGCCGGCCAGGCTGCGACAGAACGGGCCGGCACGCCGGGATCCGACCCGCAGCGACCTGACCCACAGCGGCCCGACCGGCAGCGATCCGACCTAGAACGGCCTGTCTTCGAAATTCTCGAAGCGGGCATCGGGAGCGTCGCCGCGGCGACGGCGGTCCAGGCGCGACTGCTGGATAGCACGCAGCCGCCGCCCGACGAGGTGCTATTTCTGGGATCGGCCGGCGTATATGAAGCGAGACTCGCCGCGGGACCGGAGTGCTTCGCATTCAGTTCGCGTTTTTATAAGCGCGATCTGGCGACGCTCGAAGGCCGAGCGCACGCCCCCGGACCCCTGGCCGACTTGCTGCGAACGGATGTCGGCCCGCGCACACAGCGCCTGGTTCGCGCCTTCGAAGAGTCGCGCGCGAAGGCCGGCGCCGCGCTTTTTACAGGCGTTACGAATTCGACCGACTCCGTTAGTCTCACGCAAGTAGAAGTTAAAGACTGCGATTTTGAAAACCTCGAAACCTACGGCATCGCCTGGGTGTGTCTCCGGCACGCCGTTCCCTTCGGCGCTTTTTATGCGCTGACGAATCACGTCGGCCCTTCGGGTTCCGATCAGTGGCGCGCGAATCATCGCGAAATGTCGCTGGAATTACAGCGATTTGTCTCTGAATTCCTGGCCGGAGAGTGAGCGCGGGTCGCGCCTTTAGAATGCTCGCGCCTTTTTTCGAAAAAAAGAAATTCGCGAA
The DNA here is from genome assembly GCA_024742665.1 of bacterium. Taxonomy (GTDB): domain Bacteria; phylum Spirochaetota; class Leptospiria; order Leptospirales; family Leptonemataceae; genus JANSYA01. Next base: position 406,783 of record JANSYA010000002.1, on the reverse strand, counting down.
TTTCGCGAACGGACATAAGATCGACTATAGAACATAAAAATTTTGGAGTTATTTGCCCATCGACTTTTAATTCACGAGGGACCGCCGACGATATTTTGATTGAGTTAGTGCTGCTCCAATTGTAATTCTTAAGTTTTGGAAGCCGCACTTTGCGCGCCCGGTTAGATCGTTGCGAAAGAACGAATACGTAAAATCTATCCGAGCGCGGCACCAGACAGGAGCGGGGATGTCGTCGCAAATTACACGATTTCGCATCAAGTTGACGGTTGCGGTTTATAAAGATAAGAAGCTGGTCTATCGGAATGATATGCTGGTTCCCACGGTGTACCAACGCCGGTCGGAGTCACGCGCACATATCAAAAAAGAAATCAAAGAGCGTTTGAGAAGCTCGAATTTCTTTATTTCACCGCGAGTGGATTTCGATCTGGTGCGCTATACGCAAGAGGCGAGCTGCAATACTTATCTGCGCTATCGCATCGTCGAGGAGGAGGCCGCCCGCGTCGCGTCGGTGCCGGCTGCGGCGCCGATGCGGGTCTCCACCGCGAGCCCCGGGGATTCGCAGGGAACCGGGCCCCATTCCGAAGTAGCCGGCACCGGCGGGGAATAATCCCGCCCCCGGCCGAAGCGGCGGAAATGCTTGACCGGCCCATGGGTCCGGGCCAGGCATGAGATCGTGGATCAGATCTCCGAGCTCGAAGCCCACCAGCGCGCCTATTTGCAGATCTTCCGCGCGATCCTGAAAAAGAAAAACGCCACGCCCGAGCAGGCCAAAGCCGTGCTCGGCAAACTCCAGCAGTACGTCGCGGCCCGCATCAAAGCCCCCGACGACTTTCTGGATCATATTCCGAATTTCGCGAAGGGCCTGGCGGTTCGCCCCGAAGCTCTGAGCGCATTCATTGGCAGCAACCTGCTGCCCGCTCTTGAAAACGTCAAAAAGCAGATGCGGGAAGCCGCCGCTGAGGCCGCGTCCGCCCCCGCGATGGGCGGCGCCCCGGCTGGAAATTCCGCAGTCTCGGACGCCGAGGTGGCCGACTCCGTTCTGAAAGAGCTGGAGCGCGAGGTCGGCACGATCGTCGCCGAGCAGCAGCGCTTCAACAGCGAAGACATGGGCCATCTGCGACTGGTGTCTTTGAACGGCGGCCAGGATATCCCCGGAAAATCTCTGCGCGAAGCTATGGGCGTTTCCGCGCCGCCCGTCGCCGAAGCGCCCGCTCCCGGCGCAGGCGCGGACGGCGCGAAAATTCCCGTAACGGGCGCCGCCTCTGGCTCCGGGGGCGGATCGCCGGCTGCTGAGCCGGGAGCGGCCCAGCAGCCGGCCCCGCTATCTCTCAGCGAAAAGTCGATCATTGAAGAGATTCTTGAGCAATTCGGCGAAGAGCTGGTCGTCTCGGGACCGCTCCACGTGCCGGCCTTTCCCCGCAGTCAAAGCGAAACTCCCGCGCAGCCCGCCGCCGCGGCGGCAGCATCGCCAGCCGGCCCGGCTGCCGTCGGCGATGCTGCTGCAGCGGGTGCCGCCGGAGAAGCTACTCCCGCGCCGGCAGCGGCTCCCGCGGGCGAGGTCGAGCCTTCGATTATTGGGGAGATTCTTGAGCAGTTCGGCGACGATTTGACCGTGACCGGCCCGCTCGTCATGCGCGCAGACGGAACCGGACAGTCGGGAGCCGGAGCAGTGGCCGGCGGGGATGCGGGAATGCCCGGTCTGCCCGCCGCGGATGCTGGCGGTATGGGGGCCGGCGAGCCGCCGCCGGTCGAGCTGCCGGAAGTTCCTCTCAGCTTCCAGCAGTTCATGGACGTCGTGCGCAAGCTCCAGGAATTCCAGAGCAGCGGCGACCGGGCCGCGTACAGCCAGTGGCTGACCGGGGAGGCCGGCGACGGCGGTAAGGCCATGGTCGGCCTCCGGAACGTCGACGCCCGGGTGAAGCGCGGCGACGATGTGCACTGGCCGGACGAATATCAGAAGATCGCCGGGCACATGATGCTGGAAACGGGGCAGATCGAAAGCCTGCACCGGCGGATTGCCCGGTTCCAGAAGCTGCAGCAGCTGCTGAACCAATTTATTGCCAGCGTGAAAACGAAAGAACCGCCGCTGATCGCGGCCGTGAAGAAGATCTGGCCGCAGGTCCGCCTGCTGTTTAACGACGAGTGGGAGGCGGAATCGATGATGTCGAAGCTGAAAATTCCGCTCCTGCAAATCCCTGACCCCGCCCTGAAGGCCCAGGTGCAGTCTCTGATGATGCCGTTACTCAAGAAGGCCGAAAGCCTCGCAAAAGCCTCTTGACCGGCGACGTGGTTTCGAAAAAACAGTCAAACTCGCCGGATTTCGGACTCCGTATTCCGGGGTTGCGAAAGATTCTGTTCGAGCCAACGCCCTCTTAGCTCAGTTGGTAGAGCGCATCCATGGTAAGGATGAGGTCACCAGTTCAAGCCTGGTAGAGGGCTCAGGTCCGCATTCCCTCAGCGACGGACGTTTCAGGACAATCGCTCTTGAAGCGTTCCGGAGTGCCGGGTGGTGGACCTTTGCAGATAAGACAGATAGGCCGGTAGTACAATGGTTAGTATAGGGGTCTCCAAAACCCTTGATGAGAGTTCGATTCTCTCCCGGCCTGCTTCGCCGCGTGATTCGCGGGCGGGCAATATCAGGTAGTAGCGAAATTATGCTGAAATTCTTAAAAGAAAGTCGTGAAGAGTTGAAGAAGGTCGTCTGGCCCAGCCGCGAGGAAGTCTTGAACTCTACGATTGTCGTTCTGGCCGCAACGGCGATCATCTCAATGTTCTTATTTTTTGTGGATAACACCTTCGAAGGCCTCTTTGATACGCTCATTGAGTTCGGAACCGGTGCCCGCGGCGGATCTTGAAGTTGGGGGCAGGCGTTAATATGGCTCTAAAGTGGTACGTGATTCGGACCTATTCCGGACACGAAAATAAGGTCAAAACGAACATCGAAAAGATGATTCAGAATCGCGGCCTCGAGGGTCGGATCGGCACAGTCAATATTCCGACGATCAAAGTCGCCGAAATGAAAAACGGCAAGAAGCGGGTCGTGGAGAAGAAGTTCATGCCCGGCTACATCATGGCCGAGATGGCGATGGACGACGAGCTCCAGTACATGATCGCGCGTCTGCCTTCAGTGGCGGGTTTCGTTGGTTCTCCCGAGCCGGAGCCGCTTTCCGAAGACGAAGTGCGTAACTTACTGCAGGGTGAGTCGCCGGTCGACGACGGCGAGCCGGAAGCGGCGACCCACATCCTGTTCCAGGTGGGCGAACGCGTGAAGATCGTAGACGGTCCTTTCGCGAACTTCACCGGCGTCGTGGACGAGATTCTGCCCGACAAAGGCAAGCTGCGCGTGAAGGTCGAGATCTTCGGCCAGGCGACGCCGGTCGAGCTGGATTATCTGCAGGTCGCCTCTAACGTAGGCTGAGGTAAGGCAACTCAAGGAGTCGCCTCGCTCCTGCATTTTGTGGCCCAGGTGCGATCTCCCAGGTTTTGGGCCAGCTGAATAAAAATTTGAAAAAATTTCCGGGGCGTTCGAAAAAAAATCGCGATTTTAGCCGCCCGGATTGAAAAATAGTTCCCAACACGCCTGCTTTTTAAGACATGCCTCTAATCCCCTTTTGTAAGGCCGAATATTTGGGTCAACATGTGGGGCGCAGGGAGCGGTGTCGCAGGATTGCGGCGCGGGTGGACGTCGCGAAATTGCGGCAGTCTCCGCCGAAGTTCTGAAGCGGTTTAGATAGAAACAGAACGAGACACCGGATAAGCTCAGTTATATGGCTCAGAAAAAGGTAGTAACGCAGATTAAACTCCAGGTCGAAGCGGGCAAAGCAAACCCCGCGCCGCCGGTGGGTCCCGCGCTTGGTCAGCACGGTTTGAACATCATGGAGTTCTGCAAGCAATTCAATGAAAAGACCAAAGGTCAGATCGGCATTAAGCTGCCGGTCGTGATTACGGTATATAGCGACCGCAGCTTTACTTTTATTACGAAGTCGCCCCCGGCGCCGCTCTTGATTCTGAAAGAGCTGGGCATCAAAAGCGGCTCTTCCGTGCCGAATAAAAACTACGTCGGCAAGATCACGCGCAAGCAGCTGGAAAGCATCGCCGAGATCAAAAAAGAAGATTTGAACAGCTATGATATGGACGCTGCGGTCAAAATTCTGGCCGGAACCTGTCGTTCGATGGGCGTCGAGGTGGAAGGATGAAGCACGGCAAGAAGTATCGCGCGATCGCTGAAAAGGTCGATCCCGAAAAAGCGTACAGCCCCTCCGAGGCCGCGGCCCTGATGAAAGAGCTGAGCTACTCGAAATTCGACGGCACCGTCGAGGCGCATGCCAAGATCTCATACAAGTCCATGCAGAATGTGCGTGGCATCGTCAGTCTGCCCCACGGAACCGGAAAGCAGGTTCGCGTGCTGGTTTTCGCCAAAGAAGACCGCCATGCGGAAGCGAAAGAAGCCGGCGCGGATTTCGTAGGCGGCGCCGAGCTGGTCGAAAAGATCCAGAAAGAAAACTGGACCGACTTCGACGCCTGTGTGGCCACCCCCGATATGATGAAGGACGTGGGTCGTTTGGGTCCCGTTCTCGGTCGCAAGGGTTTGATGCCCAAGCCGAAGGCCGGAACCGTTACGACGGATATCGCGACTGCGATCAAGAACCTGAAAGCGGGTCAGTTTGAGTATCGCCCGGACAAGACGAGCGTCGTGCACGTGCGGATCGGTAAAGTGTCATTCGAGCCGCAGCAGATTGAAGAAAACCTGCGTTCGTTCTATCAGTCCATCATGCGCGATAAGCCTTCGGATGCGAAAGGCGAATTCGTAAAGTCCTATTATATCGCGCCGACCATGGGGCCGGGCGTAAAGATCAATATGCGCGCTCTGGTTTGACCAAATCTGATTTGGAATCGAAGCAGACGAAAGAATTAGAGTAATCGCGAAAGCGTTACGAAATATTAGCAAGAAATAGAATAGATAACCGAGAGTCATCGGGGAGTCGGTACAGTGCCTGCGCCATCGAAAGTTAAGCAATTATCAGAAATCAAAAGCATGCTCGACGAGCGTGCGAATTTCGTCGTTACCACGTACAGCGGTCTGACCGTTGACGAGATCGGCGATCTGCGCGGCCAGGTTCGCGGAAAGGGCGCCCGGTTTCGCGTCGTAAAGAATCGCCTGTTCAAGCGGGCGCTGGACGAAAACGAAGCCTACGCGGAGCTCGGCGAAAAGATGGCCGACGTGCTGAAAGGCCCCGTAGCGGTCGCTTTCATCGACGAAGACTTTCCGGTCGTTTCCAAGCTGCTGGTGGATTACGCCAAGAAGCAGGAAAAGGTCGAAGTCAAGTCCGGTTATATGGACGGCGAGTTTCTCAAGAAACAAGACGTCGAAGCGATTGCCAATCTGCCCAGCCGCGAAGAGCTGCTGGCGATTATCGGTCGCGGCCTGAATACGCCGGCCACGAAAATCGCTACGGGTATCAATCAGATCCTGTCGGGACTGGCCCGGGGCATCAAAGCAGTCGGCGAGAAGAACGGCTGATCATCGAAGTTGTAAGATTATAATTTTGCACGCCTTTGCATCGTTCATTTGGAAGCGATCGGAGAGCGGGCATGCAACGAACTTTTATTAAACGACTACTGTCGGGAAAGATACAGGGAGTATAACTAATGGCTGTGGATCTGGACAATCTACTTGATCAAATCGGCGGACTGACGCTGACCGAAGCTGCTGATCTCGTTAAGAAAATGGAAGACAAATTCGGTATTTCCACCGCGGCGCCTGTGGCGGTTGCCGGTGCGGTTGCCGGCGGCGGAGACGCGGGCGGCGGCGACGACGACAAAACCTTTAACGTCGTTCTGAAAAGCTTCGGCGAAAAGAAAATCGACGTTATTAAAGCGGTTCGTGAAGCCACCGGTCTTGGTCTGAAAGAAGCGAAAGACATGGTAGAAAAAGGCGGACAGGCTGTGAAAGAAGGCCTGGAAAAAGCTGCTGCTGACGAGCTGAAAGGCAAGCTGGAAGCTGCTGGTGCACAGGTCGAACTGACGCCCGCTTGATTTCGGTTAAGAAATTAACAGGAGCCGGTCGAATCGGGCCGGCTTCGCACGTATTATCTCCCTGACGTTGGGCCCTGCGGGGTGCGGCGATGACGGGAGATAATACGTTTTGTGCTTTTACCGGCGGATCGCGGGAATCGTTCTTCGCGCCGTCGGAAAATCCGCTGCTGAGCGGGACAGGGGATCGAAGATCCGCGATCGCAGGCGCAGGCCGGGTCGGGGAGCCAGTTTCCGAACGGGCGGAATAAGTCCGTACGTAGTTTTGGAAGCATTCATCGTGCGGAGATAGCTCCGACGGAGAATGGATGAGCGCCCCTTCTGTTGCTCATTATCGGATGTCGGAGCAAGCGGTATAAACCGCGCTCCAGCGTTTTTCAATAGTTTTCGGAGAACTCGCGCTATGCCCACCCAGGAAAAGTCCTTACGGAAAATCGTCAATCTCGGTAAGATCACGAACATCGATCTGATCCCGGACCTGATCGATATTCAGTTCAAGTCGTATGAATGGTTCTTACAGCGCGAGCTGACAGCGGCCAAGCGCAAGAATCAGGGTCTCGACTCGGTCTTTCGCGATACCTATCCGATCGAAAGCCCGAACGAGGACATGGTCCTCGAATTCGTGTCGTACAACTTCGGCGAACCCAAGTGGGACGTGCTGGAATGTAAGAATCGCGGAGTCACCTACTCCTATCCGCTGAAGGCGGTCATTCGCCTGATCAACAAGCATACCGGCGAAGTTCGCGAGCAAACCGTATACATGGGCGACCTGCCCATGATGACCGAACAGGGCACTTTTATTATCAACGGCGCCGAGCGCGTCGTCGTTTCCCAGCTGCACCGCAGCCCTGGTATCTTCTTCTTTTATGACGGCGAAAAGCGCGTCTACTCCGCGCGGGTGATTCCGTATCGCGGTTCCTGGCTGGAACTGGAGATGGATACCAAAGGCATTCTCGTTGCGCGCATTGACCGCAAAAAGAAATTTCCGGCCACGCTTTTAATCAAAGCGATGGGCGCGAACACCAACGAAGAAGTGCTGCGCCTCTTCTACGAAACTGAAACCCAGCGCGTCGCGGGCGCTACCGGTCGCGAACTGAAGAAAGCGATCGGCCGTCGCCTCGCAGCGGACGTGCTGAACCCCGAATCGGAAGAGCTTCTGATGTCCGCCGGGGAAAAAATCAACGAAGACAACATCGATATCTTAAAAGAAACGAAAGTGAAGTCGGTCGATCTGCTGGTCTTCCCCGTCGGCAAAGACGACGTTACGATCATCAACTGTCTGGAAAAAGACAACGCCGAAAGCCACGAAAGCGCGCTGCAGAAATTCCACGCCATCATGCGTCCGGGCGAGCCCTTCAACGTCGATAACGCGAAGGCCGAACTCCAGCGCCTGTTTTTCTCCGAGAAGAGCTACGATCTCGGCGCCGTGGGCCGCTATAAGATCAACAACAAGTTCCGCTATCACAATCCGAAGGCTTTCTCCGAGGTCGATACCCGCGCTCTCCGCGGCGAAGACATCGTCGAGACCCTGCGCTATTTCGTGAATCTGGTGAACGAAGTCGACGAATACCACTTCGACGACATCGATCATTTGGGCAATCGCCGCGTTCGTTCCGTCGGCGAACTGTTGATGAATCAGCTGAAGGTCGGCTTTTCGCGCATGGAGCGCGTCGTGCGCGAACGGATGACCGTCCAGGACATCGACGTAATTACGCCCCAGGCTCTGATTTCAATCAAGCCGATCATGGCCGTGATCAACGAATTCTTCGGATCCAGCCAGCTGTCGCAGTTCATGGATCAGACCAATCCGCTGTCGGAGCTGACTCACAAGCGTCGCCTCAACGCCCTCGGGCCGGGCGGCCTGTCCCGGGAGCGCGCGGGCTTCGAAGTGCGCGACGTTCACTACAGCCACTACGGTCGCATGTGTCCGATTGAAACGCCTGAAGGCCCGAACATCGGTCTGATTGTATCGATGTCGACTTTCTGCCAGGTCAACGAATACGGTTTCCTCGAAACGCCCTACCGCAAAGTCGGCAAAGGCAAAGTCGCCAGCGACGTCGAGTATCTGACCGCGGACATCGAAGAGCACTATAATATCGCTCAGGCCAACGCGCCGCTGACCGACACGAGCACCTTTAAGAATAAGCTGATCTCTTGCCGCCGTCGTTCGGACTATCCGCTGTGCGGCCCGGAAGAAGTGCAGTATATGGATATGGCGCCGATGCAGGTCGTGAGTGTCTCTACGGCTCTGATTCCCTTTCTCGAACACGATGACGCGAACCGCGCTCTGATGGGTTCGAATATGCAGCGCCAGGCAGTTCCGCTTCTGATCGACGAAGAACCCTACGTCGGCACCGGTATGGAATCGCGGGCGGCGTACGATTCGCGCACCTGCGTGGTCTCCCGCGAAGACGGCGTGGTCGTCGGCCTCGACGCCGAGAAGATTCTCGTTGGCAGCGGCCCGGGCGCGAAAGAGCCCACCGAATATCGTCTTGTAAAATTCAAACGTTCCAACCAGGGAACCTGGGTCAATCAGACCCCCATCGCGCGCTTTTATCGCGCTCCGTACGACGGCAAGGTCACGAAAGTGAACGCCGACGTTCTCGAACTGACCGGCGAAAAAGACGGCGCAGAGCGAGTCGAAACCTTCGATATGAAGGGCGCTGACTACCAGATGGAAGCCTTCGTTAAGTCCGGCGCGACCGTCAAATACGGCGATAGCCTGGCCGGCCAGAAAGTGTTTCAAGAGAAGCGCGATAAGAACGGTCTGTTAAGCCGCCGCGGAACGATCCTGGCCGACGGTCCGGCCGTCGATCACGGTCGCCTGGCGCTCGGCAAAAACGTGCTGGTCGCGTTCATGCCCTGGGAAGGCTACAACTTCGAAGACGCGATCCTGATGAGCGAACGCATCGTTAAAGACGACGTCTTCTCTTCCGTACATATCGAAGAATACGAAATCCAGGCCCGGGAAACGAAACTCGGCCAGGAAACCATCACCCGCGATATTCCGAACCTGAGCGACAAGGCCTTCCGGGATCTGGACGAAACCGGCGTGGTGCGCATCGGCGCGGAAGTACGCGCGGGCGACATTCTGGTCGGTATGGTTACGCCGAAAGGCGAAGCGGATCTTACGCCGGAATACAAACTGCTGCACTCGATCTTCGGCGAAAAGGCCAAAGAAGTGCGCGATACGTCTCTGCGCATGCCGAACGGCACCGAAGGCATCGTCATCGACGTAAAACAGTACAGCCGCGAAGAAGGCGACGAGCTGCCGGCGGGCGTCGAGTCGCTCGTCAAAGTATACGTCGCTAAAAAACGCAAGCTGCAGGTCGGCGATAAGATGGCCGGCCGCCACGGCAACAAAGGGGTCGTCGCGCGCATTATGGCGCAGGAAGACATGCCCTTCATGGAAGACGGCACGCCGATCGACGTCGTGCTGAATCCTCTGGGCGTTCCCTCGCGGATGAACATCGGCCAGATCCTCGAAACCCAGCTGGGTTTCGCCGGGCACAAGCTGAACATCGCCTTCGAAACTCCGGTTTTCGACGGCGCGACCGAAGCCGATATCGAATCATATCTGACTGAAGCGGGACTGCCGACGGACTGCAAGTTCCAGCTGTATGACGGTCGCAGCGGCGAACCCTTCGAAGGCAAAGTCTTCGCGGGTCATATCTATCTCTTGAAGCTGGCCCACTTAGTGGACGACAAGATTCACGCCCGCTCGACGGGGCCGTACTCGCTCGTTACGCAGCAGCCCCTCGGCGGTAAAGCTCAGTTCGGCGGTCAGCGTCTCGGTGAGATGGAAGTGTGGGCGCTCGAAGCCTACGGCGCTTCGCATACTCTGCAGGAATTGTTAACGGTGAAATCGGACGATATGCTTGGCCGCGCTCGCATCTACGAAGCGATCGTGAAAGGCATCCACTCGATCAAGCCGGGTATTCCGGAATCGTTTAACGTATTGATGCAGGAACTGCGCGGCCTGGCGCTGGACGTGGCGCTGTATGACACGCGCGGCGAACGTCTGGAGCTGACGGATCTGGAAGACGAACTGAGCCGTGGCGGACGTCGCAACAAAATCAAGCTCGAGACGATCGAGCGGATTATCTGAGGCACTGCCTCGGGCGAAGGCGAGCGGCGCTTCAGTTGAAGAACGAGCGCAGAATTAGTTAACACGTTATTGGAATCAGAGCGGGAATATTAGAGGAACGGCAAACTCATGGCGAATAAAATCTACACCGACTTCGAAGCAATCGGCATTCAGCTGGCATCCCCGGATCGCATTCGCGAGTGGTCCTACGGCGAAGTCAAAAAGCCCGAAACGATCAACTACCGGACCCTGCGTCCGGAGCGGGACGGTCTGTTCTGCGAACGCATCTTCGGCACGACCAAAGACTGGGAGTGCTACTGCGGGAAATTCAAGTCGATTCGCTACAAAGGCGTAATCTGCGACCGCTGCGGCGTCGAAGTCACCCACTCGAAAGTGCGTCGCGAGCGCATGGGCCACGTCGAGCTCGCTTCACCGGTAGCTCACATCTGGTACTATCGCAGCGTGCCGAGCCGCATGGGCCTGCTGCTCAATCTGACGATCAACCAGCTCAAGAGCATCCTCTATTTCGAAAAATACGTCATCATCGACCCGGCGGAATCCGGTCGCGAACACGGCGAGCTGATCGACGAAGACGAATACCACGAATTCTTAGATGAATACGGCGACAAATTCGTCGCGATGATCGGCGGCGACGCGGTCAAAGAACTGCTCGGCCGCATCGACATCGACGCGGAAAGTCGGGCGATTCGTCTGAAGATTCAGGAAAAAGTCAAAATCTCCGATCGCCGGATTCTCAAGCGCCTGGAAGTGCTCGAGGCCCTGAAAGAATCGGGCAACCGCCCCGACTGGATGATGCTCGACGTCATTCCCGTGATCCCGCCGGAACTGCGCCCGATGGTTCAGCTCGAAGGCGGTCGTTTCGCGACTTCCGACCTGAACGATCTCTATCGCCGTTGCATCAACCGCAACAACCGCCTGAAGCGTCTGCTCGCTCTCAAAGCACCCGAGATTATCGTGCGTAACGAAAAGCGCATGCTGCAAGAAGCAGTCGACGCGCTCTTCGACAACAGCCGTCGCAAGCGCAGTGTAAAAGGCAAGGGCAACCGTCCGCTGAAGTCTTTGAGCGATATGCTCAAAGGTAAGACCGGTCGTTTCCGTCAGAACCTGCTCGGAAAACGCGTCGACTACTCCGGCCGTTCCGTAATTGTAATCGGCCCTGAACTCAAGCTGCATCAAATGGGTCTGCCCAAGAAAATGGCCCTTGAATTGTTCAAGCCCTTCATCATGAAGCGCTTAGTCGATCTGGAGCTTGCTCCGAACATCAAGTCCGCGAAAAAGAAAGTCGAAGCCGAAGAGAAAGAAGTCTTCGAAGCCCTCGACGAAGTGATCAAAGAACATCCGGTCATGCTGAACCGGGCGCCGACCCTGCACCGTCTGGGCATCCAGGCCTTCCTGCCGACCCTCGTCGAAGGCAAGGCGATCAAACTGCACCCGCTCGTCTGTCACGCGTTCAACGCCGACTTCGACGGCGACCAGATGGCCATTCACGTTCCGCTTTCGCCGAAGGCGCAGCTCGAAGCGTGGATGTTGATGCTGTCCCCGCACAACTTATTGAATCCCGCGAACGGTTCGCCGATCGTCGGCCCGACGCAGGACATGGTCCTCGGGATCTATATGCTGACTTCTCACATGGAAGGCGGCATCGGCGAAGGCAAGTCCTTCGGCGACACCGATGAAATCCAGTACGCCGTCGACGTGAACGCGGTCGGCCTGCGCTCGAAAATCTCCGTTTTGCGCCAGGGCAAGCTGATCCAGACCACACCGGGCCGCATGCTGTTTAACAACATCATGCCCGAAGGCTATACTTTCGTAAACCACGGCATCACCGAGAAGGAGATGAATAAAATCATCGCCGACGTTTACGACCGTTTCGGTTCCGGCGCCACCGTGCAGATGCTCGACGATATGAAAGAGCTTGGCTTTCGCTACGCGACTCGCTTCGCGCCGTCGATCGCCATCTCCGATATTCGCGTATCGCCGAAGAAAAAAGAATTCATCGAAGCCGCGAACAAACAAATCGGCGAAGTTACGAAGGCGCACAAGTCCGGCGTGATCACCAACGACGAACGCCAGAAGAAAGTCATCGAGGTCTGGACCCGCACGAACGAATCGATCACCGAATCGATGTTCGCCGAGCTGGAAAAAGACCAGAACGGTTTCAATCCGATCTATATTATGGCGGTCTCCGGAGCGCGTGGATCCAAGCAGCAGATTCGTCAGCTCGCGGGTATGCGCGGCCTGATGGCCCGTCCCTCCGGCGAGATTATCGAACTCGCGATTCGCTCGAATTTCCGCGAAGGTCTGGGCGTTCTTGAATTCTTCATCTCCACCCACGGCGCTCGCAAGGGCCTCGCGGATACGGCTCTGAAAACGGCCGACGCCGGCTATCTGACGCGTCGACTGGTCGACATCAGCCAGGACATGATCATCACCGAGAAAGACTGTGGCACCGACGACGGTGTGCATATGACGGCGGTTCGCGAAGGCGATAAGACCATCATCAATCTCGGCGATCGCGTTTTCGGACGCGTGCTCGCGGCCGCGGTCAATGATCCGGTCTCCGGCGAAGAAATCATGCCGGTCGGCACGATGATCGACAAAGTCCAGGCGGGTCGCCTGAATAGCCTGGGCATCGAGACCGTTAAGATCCGTTCGCCCCTGAATTGTAAAACCCGTCACGGCATTTGCGGCCAGTGCTACGGCATGGACCTCGCGCGCCTGAAGATGGTCGAACTCGGCGAAGCGGCCGGCATTATCGCGGCGCAATCCATCGGCCAGCCCGGAACGCAGCTGACGATGCGGACATTTCATGTGGGCGGGGTCGCGACCAACGTTCAGGTAAAAGAAAGCACTCACAAACTGCCTTATGAAGCTCTGATCGAAACCATCAGCGGCCAGCGGGTTCAAAACAAAGAAGGCGAAACGGTCTTCGTATCGCGTGGCAGCATCGTCGTAAGTCGCATCGGCATGAACTTAGACATCGATAAGATGATGAACATCCGCGTCGAGCACGGCCAGCAGCTGGTTCCCGGCGAGATCGTCGCCAGCGGCTACGACGGCAAAGACAAGCAGATGACCTCCGAGCACTCGGGCACGGTCCGCATCGACGGCAATTCCTTTATGATCCTGGAGGATACGCTGACCATCCCAATCAAAGTCGGCTCTGTGCTTTTGATCGAAGAGGGCGTGGTTACGAAGAAAAACGAAGATCTGGCGCGCTTCGACCCCTTCAACGACGTGATCGTCGCGGAAGCCGCGGGAACTGTGAAGTTGCAAGACGTCGCCGAAGGCAAGAACCTCAAGAAAGACGAAGAGGGCAACCTGCGGATTTCGGAGTACAAGCGCGAAAAACTGCAGCCGCGTCTCTATATCGGCAGCGAAGAATATCAGCTGCCCCTCGGCTCGATCCTGCTGGCGAAAGAAGGCCAGAAAGTCGAGGCGGCCGACATTCTGCTGAAAATCAGCTCCGCTACGGAAAAGACCCGGGACATTACCGGCGGTCTGCCGCGGGTTGAAGAACTCTTCGAAGCGCGCCGTCCGAAAGACGCTTCGACTCTGGCCGAAATCGACGGCCGGGTCGAAGACAACAACGAAGTCGTAAAAGAAAAGCGCATCATCTATCTCGTGCCGGAATCGGCTGAAGAGGATCGCGTGAAAGTCGCCATCCCCGTTGGCAAGCGCATGCGCGTTCGCGGCGGCGATTTCGTCAAAGCAGGCGATCAGCTCGACGAGGGCACCTACGATCCGCACGATATTCTGCGGATCCAGGGTCTCCAGGCGCTGCACAACTTCCTGATCCACGAGATCCAGGAAGTCTACCGTCTGCAGGGCGTATTCATCAACGAGAAGCACATCGAGATCATCGTGCGCCAGATGCTGCGCAAGATCGAAGTTTCGGATCCGGGCGATACCTCGTTCGTCGCGCACCAGCAGGTGGATCGTTTCATCTTCGCCGATGAAAACGAACGCGTCGAAAGCGAAGGTGGTGTCCCCGCCGAATCGCGCCAGATCCTGCTGGGTATCACGCGGGCTTCGCTGAACACCGAGTCTTTTATCTCGGCGGCTTCTTTTCAAGAAACGACGAAGGTGCTGACCGACGCAGCCATCAAAGGCAAGCGCGATCCGCTGCTCGGTCTGAAAGAGAACGTGATCATCGGTCACCTGATTCCGGCGGGAACGGGTCTCAAGCACTACCGCGATATCGAGATCTATACCGAGGAATACGGCGATATCCAGCGCAGCGAAAAAGAGCGTCTCGAAGCCGCCGCCCAGGAACTCTTCGCGTCGCGCGCTCCGGGCGAGGGCGGAGCACCGCCGCCTGAGTTTTAAACAGCATGTGGGGCTAAGCCCCACATGCGAGCGTCCGCCCGTAAGGGCGGACAACCTGGCGGATCGAAGATCCGCGCGAGTCTGCATCGTAGATGCAGACCAAGAAGCAGGTCGGCGATGCAGACGCTCGCAGGTGCAGGCACAGATCTGGTGGAACGAAGATTTGTGTGAGTCTGGCTGCAGGGATGGCAGGATGCCACGGATTTTTTGGGTTGGCGCGCCTTGCTGCATTCGTGGACGCCGGGTTCGAAGCAAATCAATCCTCATCCGTGGCATCAGTGCAATCCGTGGCTAATGATTATGTCGCTTCGCGTGGACACCGGCATTATGGGCGCGTCGCGAAGTGAAATTTTCCACTGAATCGCCTCTCAGACACCGTTTTATCGATAATTGCTTGCTTGCTGAAGCGGTACCGAAAAACAGGTCATGCACCGTTGAATCAGCGGCGCTTATATGAACCCGGATTCGTCCGCGCGCTTCGGCGCTGTGAATGCGAATCCAGGCTGTTTAGATGCCGACCAATACTGGCTCTCCACAGGATGAGGAGCTAAGTTGGAATGCACTTCCAGACAGATTACAGAAGCCCTGGCCGATCGCATTGCCTGACAATGCGCAGGCCGGTGAGGCGGGCCGCGAAGCGGTCGGTCTCGAAAGCTGGCGCGATTCGATTGCATTGATCGGAGCGGGCCGGGTTAAGTGCGGCCTCGGTGGCGCTATGCTATGCATGCTCCATGAGGCGCGAAACAGAAGAACGAAATATTTTTAGAATATGCGCCCGCGACCAGGAGCCGCTGAGAAGCGATCTCTTGTCGGCGGGCCAGGCTGAACCACTACAGGGAGTACGAAGTTGCCTACAATTAGCCAGTTGATCCGCCACGGTCGGGAAAAACAAATCACGAAAACGAAATCCCCGGCTCTGAACTCCAGCCCCCAGCGGCGTGGAGTTTGCACTCGTGTTATGACCTTTACGCCCAAGAAGCCGAACTCGGCTCTGCGGAAAGTCGCCCGTGTTCGTCTGACCACCGGTATTGAAGTCACCGCCTATATCGGCGGCGAAGGCCACAACCTGCAGGAGCACAACGTTGTGCTCGTTCGCGGCGGCCGGGTAAAGGATTTGCCGGGTGTGCGCTATCACATCATTCGGGGCGCTCTCGATACGCTCGGAGTGGAGAAGAAGCGCCAGGCGCGTTCGAAGTACGGCTCCAAGAAGCCGAAGGCTTAAGGTCTGAGAATTCAGTCGTTAGACGAATTCGATTTTTAATTTCAGGTATTATTTAAGAGGTATTATCGATGTCGCGAAGAAGTGGAAGAGTCCAGCGCCGGGAAATTTCCCCGGATCCCGTTTATAACGATGTTCTGGTTTCCAGCTTTATCAACTATCTCATGCGGGATGGGAAGAAGTCGATCGCCGAGAAGATTTTCTACGACGCGATGGATCAGATTAAAAAGAAATCCGATCAGGAAGGCGTCGAAGTTTTCCGTGAAGCGGTTCAGAAAGTGCAGCCGCACTTGGAAGTGCGCTCGCGTCGCGTTGGCGGCGTTACCTATCAGGTTCCTGTCGACGTTCGTCCGGAGCGTATGCAGGCGCTGGCGATTCGCTGGCTGGTATCTTATTCCCGCGACCGCAAAGAGCACACGATGTCGAGCCGCCTGGCCAACGAGCTGATGGACGCTCAGAAAGGCCAGGGTGGCGCGGTTAAGAAGCGCGACGATACACGCCGCATGGCCGACGCGAACAAGGCTTTCAGTCACTATCGCTGGTGATCAAAGCTTTCGCGCGACGAATTCAGTTACGATAAGATCCAAATATTTAGAAAAGCAGTATGGCACGCAGTATATCATTAGAGCACACCCGGAACATCGGGATTATGGCGCACATTGACGCCGGTAAGACCACCACCACGGAACGGATCCTGTACTATACCGGCCGGACCTATAAAATCGGCGAAGTCCACGAGGGCGGCGCCGAGATGGACTGGATGGAGCAGGAAAAGGAGCGGGGGATTACCATTACCTCCGCTGCGACCACGACCTTCTGGACCGGCGGCGACGGCGATCGCGAGAAGCATCGCGTCAACATCATCGACACTCCCGGTCACGTGGACTTTACCGTGGAAGTCGAGCGCTCTCTGCGCGTTCTCGACGGCGCGGTCGCGGTATATGACGGCGTTGCGGGCGTTGAGCCCCAGACCGAAACGGTATGGCGTCAGGCCGATACCTACGGCGTGCCCCGGATTTGTTTTATTAATAAGATGGACCGCATGGGTGCGGACTTCTATTTCTCGCACGGCTCGATCATCGAGCGTCTGGGCGCGAACGCTGTCCCGATTCAGCTGCCCATCGGCGCTGAAGCTGATTTCGAAGGCGTCATCGACCTCGTTGAAAACCGCGAGATCGTCTGGACCGGCGAAGAGCTGGGCGCGAAGTTCGAATACCGCGAAATCCGCGACGAATACAAAGAGAAGGCCGCTGAGTGGCGGACCAAGCTGGTCGAAAGCGCGGCTGAATGTGACGACGCTCTGCTCGAAAAATATCTCGAAGAAGGCGAGCTGACCATCGAAGAGCTGAAAAGCGCGATTCGGGCCGGCACGCTGTCGATGAAGATGTTCCCCGTTCTGTGTGGAACCGCATTCAAAAACAAAGGCGTCCAGCCCCTGCTTGACGCGGTACTCGACTACCTGCCCGGACCCCTCGACGTTCCCGCCATCAAAGGCGTGGCCGTCGACGACGAAGAGAAAGAGATGGAGCGCAAGGCCGATGATAAAGAGCCCTTCGCCGCTCTGGCCTTCAAAGTTATGTCCGACCCCTTCGTCGGCAAGCTGACCTACTTCCGCGTATACTCCGGCGTCCTGAAAAAGGGTTCGTACGTATACAACTCAACCAAAGGCAAAAAAGAGCGCGTCGGCCGCATTCTGCAGATGCATGCGAACGACCGCGAAGAGATCGACGAAGTTCTCGCGGGCGACATCGCAGCCGCTGTTGGTCTGAAAGATACGACTACGGGCGATACGCTCTGTGTAGAAGCTGATCCGGTTATTCTGGAAAGCATGAATTTCCCCGAGCCGGTCATCGATCTGGCGATCGAGCCGCTGACCAAGGCCGACCAGGAAAAACTGGGCACGGCTCTGGCGCGTCTGTCGGACGAAGACCCGACCTTCCGGGTGAAGTCGGACCACGAAACCGGTCAGACCATCATCTCCGGTATGGGTGAGCTCCACCTCGAAATCATCGTCGACCGTCTGCGTCGCGAATTCAAAGTCGAAGCGAACGTTGGTAAGCCCCAGGTGGCCTACCGCGAAACGATTCGCGATGCTGTCGAGTCTGAAGGTAAATATATCAAGCAGACCGGCGGTCGCGGCCAGTATGGCCACGCGATGCTCCGAATCGCTCCCAATGAAGCGGGCGGCGGATATGAATTCAAGAACGCGACTGTGGGTGGTTCCATCCCCCGGGAGTATATCCCTGCGGTGGACCGCGGGTGCCAGGAGTCGATGCTGAACGGCGTCGTGGCCGGCTATCCGATGGTCGACGTGAAAGTAGAAGTTTACGACGGATCTTACCATGATGTCGACTCGAATGAGATGGCGTTTAAGATCGCAGGTTCGATGGCGTTCCGCGACGGCTGTAAAAAAGCCCGTCCGGTGCTGCTGGAGCCGGTTATGTCGGTCGAAGTGGTTACGCCCGAAGACTATATGGGCGATGTCGTCGGTGACTTAAACCGTCGCCGGGGTCGCATCGGCTCGATGGAACAGCGCGGCAACGCTCGCGTTGTTTCTTCGGAAGTCCCGCTGGCTGAAATGTTCGGCTACGCGACTGACCTGCGCAGTTCGACCCAGGGTCGTGCCGCGTATACGATGCAGTTCAAGCATTACGAAGAAGTGCCGGCGAGTATCGCCAGCGAGGTGGTAGCCAAAGCCGGCGTTTAGGCGTTCGGTATAAAAAAGGCTGCTATAGGCAGGTCGATTTTACGTCTGGCGAGAGTCGGAATCAGCCCTGAAAAGGCTCTGAGGGCGTAAATGGGTGGACGCAGAGGCGAGTTTTGAGGACTTGGTTATTCCTTCTGCCCGCACTGAAATCGACACAGTATTCATTAAATCAGGGTAATATTTAATAACAACCGAGGTATCTGGAGATGGCTAAGGAGAAATTCGACAGGAGTAAGCCGCACGTAAACGTGGGAACGATCGGTCACGTTGACCACGGGAAAACCACGCTTACAGCTGCAATTACTACCACTCTCGCGGCAGCGCAAGGCGGTTCTAACAAGGCCGTCAAGTACGATGAAATCGATAATGCACCTGAGGAGCGTGAGCGCGGTATTACGATCGCGACCTCTCACCAGGAGTATGAAACGGACAACCGTCACTACGCTCACGTAGACTGTCCGGGTCACGCTGACTATGTGAAGAACATGATCACCGGCGCTGCCCAGATGGACGCGGGTATCCTCGTTGTTTCCGCCGTAGACGGCGCTATGCCCCAGACTCGTGAGCACATCCTGCTCGCACGTCAGGTCGGCGTTCCGTATCTGATCGTCTTCCTGAATAAGGTCGACGCGATCAAAGAAGACGAGCGCGAAGAAATGGTCGAGCTGGTAGCGGAAGAAGTTCGCGAACTGCTCGTGAAATACGACTTCCCGGCTGAGACTCCTTTCGTCAGCGGTTCCGCTCTGAAGGCTCTCGAAGGCGATAGCTCTGACGTTGGTCAGCCCGCCGTCATGAAGCTGATGGAGACTCTGGACAGCTATGTTCCCGAGCCCACGCGCGCTACGGACAAAGACTTTCTGATGCCGGTCGAAGACGTGTTCTCGATCACGGGTCGTGGCACTGTTGCTACCGGTCGTGTTGAGCAGGGCGTTCTGAACGTGAACGACGAAGTCGAAATCGTCGGTATCAAAGACACCGAAAAGACGGTTGTCACCGGTATCGAAATGTTCCGCAAGCTGCTGGATGACGCCCGTGCGGGTGACAACATCGGCGCACTGCTGCGCGGCGTTAAGAAAGAAGACATCGAGCGCGGTCAGGTTCTGGCCAAGCCGGGTTCTATCACGCCGCACCACAAGTTCAAAGCGGAAGTTTATGTTTTAACGAAAGACGAAGGTGGCCGTCACACGCCGTTCTTCGACAAGTATCGTCCCCAGTTCTACTTCAGAACGACCGACGTTACCGGAACCATCGCTCTGCCGGAAGGCACCGAGATGGTAATGCCCGGCGATAACATCGCTATGGACGTGGAACTGATCACCCCGATCGCTATGCACAAGGGTTTGAAGTTCTCAATTCGTGAAGGCGGACGCACGGTTGGATCCGGCGTTGTAGCCGACATCGTTGAGTAAGCCGGTCAGGCTTCAGGGAATTGTAGAGGCTCAGAAATAGAATGGCCCAGAGAATTAGAGTTAAACTCAAAGCATTCGATCATCACTTGATCGATCGATCCGCTCAGGAGATCGTCGCCACCGCTCGTCGGACCGGCGCCGAAATCTCCGGGCCGATTCCTCTGCCTACCCGGATTGAAAAGTTCACGGTGCTCCGTTCGGTGCACGTGAACAAGAAATCCCGGGAGCAATTCGAAGTGCGCACTCACAAGCGCCTGATCGATATCATGAACACGAATCCCGATACGGTGGACGCGCTGATGAAGCTGCAGCTGCCGGCCGGGGTCAGCGTGGATATCAAAAGCTAAAAGACAAAATTCAACGTAAGTTTCGGCTCCTCTGGTATTTGGAGGGGGAGTCGAAATCGCAATTATACAATAGTAGAAGAAACATGGCGAAGGGAATTATCGCAAAGAAACTCGGGATGACCCGCATCTTCAACGATGAAGGCGTGTCTGTACCCGTCACCGTACTGCAGGCGGGTCCTTGCCGTGTGCTTCAGGTGAAAACTCCGGAGCGCGACAGCTATAGCGCCGTGCAACTGGGTTTTAACCAGGTGCGTCCGGTTCTGGTAAGCAAAGCCGAGCGCGGCCATCAGAAAGGCGTCGAGAAGCCCTATCGCCTGCTGCGCGAATTTCGCGACGCCGGCGAATACGAAGTCGGTCAGGAAGTCAAAGCCGACGTCTTCGAAAAAGGCGAAACCGTAAAGGTGACCGGCGTTTCGAAGGGAAAGGGTTTCCAGGGCGCCATGAAGCGTCACAACTTCGGCGGCGGCCGCGCGACTCACGGCTCCGGCTTTCATCGTGCGCCGGGTTCTTTGAACGCAAGTTCTTATCCTTCGCGGGTATTCAAGGGCAAGAAGATGCCCGGTCATATGGGCGCTCGCAAAGTTACGACCACGCATCTGAAAGTGGAGCACGTTGATCCGCAGGAAAGCCTGATTTTCATCAAAGGCGCTGTGCCCGGTCCCAATACGGGTTTCGTTCGCATCGAGGCTATGTGAGCCTGAGGCCTTAGCCGAACGGCGAAGTGAGTATAGGGCTTCAGGCGAAAGCACAGTCAAAGACGAATAGGAATCCATCTGGATCGAACTGCTAATAGAGTTATTATGAAAGCGACCAAATACGACAGCAACGGCAAGAAGTCCGGCGAAGCGGAACTGCCCGGCGCACTGTTCGGCGAGACCTTCAGCAAGGCCGCCATTCACGCGGTGATTCGTGCGGAGAACGCCAACCGCCGCCAGGGAACGCACAAGGTCAAAGGCCGCAGCGAAATTCGCGGCGGTGGCAAGAAACCCTGGAAACAAAAGGGCACCGGTAACGCCCGCCAGGGTTCGATTCGTGCTCCGCAATGGCGCGGCGGTGGCACGGTCTTCGGTCCGACTCCCCGTAGCTATCGCATCGATCTGCCGGAAAAGATTCGTAAGTCCGGCATTCGTTCGATCTTCTCCAGCAAAGCAAAAGACGGCGCGATCAGTGTGATCGCAGACGTGCAGGCTTCCGACTACAGCACGAAAGCCGCTTACGAAATTTTTAAGAACATGGGAATGGAAAGCCAGTCGGTGGTCGTTGTGGTCGCCGGTGCGGACGAGAAGCTGAAAAAGTCTTTCGCCAATATCCCGAACATTCAACTGATCAGCGCCGAGCGTTTGACCGCTCCCGAGCTGTACTACGCGGCGCAGGTCGTGATCGCCGAGAAAACTCTGGAAGATCTCGCTGCTCGTTACGAGCGGAAATCGCGCCGGACTGAGGTAGCCTGATGGATTTGCACGACGTAATTATCGCTCCGATTATCACGGAGAAAACGGAAACTCTGAAGAGCCCCCGGGCGGACGGCAATGTCACTCGCTACACCTTCAAAGTGAACCGCGATGCGAACAAAGAAAGCATCAAGCAGGCTCTGCACAAGATCTTCAAAGTGAACGCCGTAAAGGTGAACACGATGATCGTGCCGGGTAAATACAAACGCTTCCGTCAGGATCGCATCAAGATGCCGTCCTGGAAGAAAGCCATCGTAACTCTGGCCGCGGGTCAGACCATCGATCTGGTGCAGAATCCGTAAGTTCGCTCTGCGGACGAAAGATAAATCAAAGTAATTATCATGCCCATTAAGAAATTCAAACCGTATACAAGCACATCGCGCTTCAAGACCGTTCTTGATTTCAGCGGACTCGACAAAGACGCTCCGCCGAAAACTCTGATTGAAACGATCAAGTACAGCGCCGGTCGCAATAATGCGGGTCGCATTACGATGTGGCAGCGCGGTGGCCGTCACAAGCGCAAGTATCGCACGATCGATTTCAAGCGTAACAAGACCGGCGTCCCCGGCACTGTCGCGGCGATTCACTATGATCCGAACCGCTCGTGTTTCATCGCTCTCATTAAATATGCGGACGGCGACTATCGCTATATTCTGCAGCCCGAAGGTTTGCTTAAAGGCGCGGAAGTCGTGGCGGGACCCGAATCCGCGATCAAGCTCGGCAACGCACTGCCGCTTGAAAATATCCCGGTGGGAACCCAGGTTCACAACATCGAAATGCAGCCGGGTCGCGGCGGCCAGATGGTTCGTTCCGCGGGCGCTTTCGCAACCGTCGCCGGTGTAGACGGCGACTATATCATTTTGAAATTACCCAGCGGTGAAACCCGCAAGATTCGCCGCCAGTGCTACGCGACGGTCGGCGCGGTCGGCAATCGCGAGCACAACCAGGTGAAGATCGGTAAAGCCGGTCGCAAGCGCTGGATGGGCAAGCGTCCTAACGTTCGCGGCGTTGTAATGAACCCGGTCGATCACCCCCTGGGTGGTGGTGAAGGTAAGAGCTCCGGCGGCCGTCATCCGGTGAGCCCCTGGGGTCAGCCGGCTCGCGGTTATAAGACGCGGAAGAAGAACAAGCAATCGGATCGCTTTATCGTTCAGCGCCGAATCAATAAGCGGATCGGTCGCTGATTCGAGACGCAGCGCAAGCGCGGATAGAGTAGAACAGACAGGAATTATATGGCACGCTCAGTAAAAAAGGGACCTTATATCGCCGACCACTTGATGGCAAAGATTGTTCGCATGAATGGCGAAAACAATCGCAAGCCGTTCAAGACCTGGTCACGCCGTTCCACGATCTTCCCCGAGATGATCGGTCACACGGCGATGGTGCACAACGGCAACAAATTCGTGCCGGTGTACATCAACGAAAACATGGTCGGTCACAAACTCGGTGAATTTGCGCCGAGTCGGACCTATCGCGGCCACAGCAGCCTGGATAAGAAGAAGAAATAAGGCGATTACGCGAGATATTATCTCAGCACGGAACGAATACGATGGAAAGTAAGGCAACAGTCCGGTTTCTCCTGGTCAGCCCGCAAAAAGTGCGGCTGGTCGCGAATGAACTCCGGGGATTCAGCTACTCGGAAGCGGTTGATATGCTGCGGTTCACCCCTCGCAAAGCGGCGGGTTTTCTGGAGAAGCTGCTTAAATCTGCGCGCGCAAACGCGCAGCAGGCGAACGAAGCGCTGAAAGACGAAGATCTCTACGTCAAGAAGCTCTACGTCGACGCGGGTCCCACCCTGAAAAGATGGCGGGCGCGAGCGCGCGGTCGGGGCATGCGGATTCTCAAGCCCACCAGTCATATCACCGTCGTGCTGAGCGACGACAAGTAAGCGGAGTTATAGAAATTATATGGGTCAGAAAGTCAGTCCGGTAGGTCTTCGCCTGGGAATTACTCGTTCCTGGGATTCGATTTGGTATGCAGGTAGCGATTATAAAACGCTGCTGCACGAAGATATCATGATTCGCAAGCAGATCAACCAGCGCTTCAAGCGTGCGGGGATCGTGCGGATCGTCGTAGAGCGTTTCCCGGAAAAAATCAATATTAACATCCACACGGTTCGTCCGGGTGTGATCATCGGCCAGAAGGGCGCGAGCATCGAAGCTCTGAAAGCCGATCTGAAGAAGAAGGTATCCAAGCCGCTTAGCATTTCGATCGTCGAAGTTAAGAAGCCGGAAACCGTCGCTCAGATTATCGCCGATAATATCGCGCAGCAGCTGGAGCAGCGTATGCCGTTTCGTCGCGTGATGAAGCAGTCGCTGCGCGGCGCAATGCGCGGTGGAATCGAAGGCGTGAAGATCGCCGTCGCCGGTCGTCTGAACGGCGCCGACATGGCGCGGGCCGAGTCTTATAAAGACGGACGCGTTCCGCTGCACACCCTGCGTGCGAAAGTTGAATACGCGTTCAGCGCGGCGAAGACCACTTTCGGTATGATCGGCGTGAAGGTCTGGACCTATCACGGCGATTTACTCCCGGGTCTTGAAAAGGAAGAGGAAGATCAGTACGCGGTTCGCCGTCGGACGGGTTGATCGTCCGCTGCCGGAACTGTAGCAGGATCGTTTTAGGAAATTATTATGTTATCCCCCAAACGTGTCAAATATCGCAAACGCCAGCGCGGCCGCCTCAAAGGTACGGCTCAACGTGGTGCGGCGGTTTCGTTCGGTGAGTTCGGACTCAAAGCAACGACCGGCGGTTATCTGACCGCCCGTCAAATTGAAGCCGCTCGTCGCGCCATGACCCGTCGCGTAAAGCGGGGCGGTAAAATGTGGATTCGGATTTTCCCCGATGTGCCCGTTACCAAAAAGCCCGCCGAAACCCGGATGGGTAGCGGTAAGGGCACCCCGGAGTACTGGGTGGCGAAGATCCGCCCGGGTCGCGTGCTGTTCGAAATGAGCGGCGTCGACGAAGCACTGGCGCGGGAAGCCTTTAAGCTGGCGGCCTTCAAGCTGCCGATTCGCACGGTTTTCGTGCGCAAAGAGGTCGTGTAAGCAATGTCTGCAAATATTCATGAAATGACCGACGAAGAGCTGAACAAGCAGCTCGATAGCGCTCGCAAAGAACTCCTGGATCTGCGTTTTAGCTACGCTACCGCGCGTTCACTGCAGAGCCCTGCACGGGTAGGCCAACTGCGTAAGACGATCGCTCGTTGCCTGACGGTGCAGACCGCGCGGAAAAAAGGCCTGACGATCACCGGCAAGGGCGGCTCCAAAAAACAGGCGGCCGGCAAGAAATAAGTCCCGGGCTGAGGGTTAGTTATTATGGCTGAGAAAGAAAGAAGCAAAAATCTTAAGATTATTCAGGGGCGCGTGGTTTCGGACAAATTGAACAAAACCCGCATCATCCTGGTCGAGAGCACCTTCGCGCATCCGCTTTTCAAGAAGATGGTTCGCCGCTCTGTTAAAATCAAAGTGCACGACGAGCGCAATGAAGCGAAGCTGGGTGACGTGGTTCAGGCCATTGAAACCCGTCCGCTGTCCGCACAGAAGCGTCATCGTCTGCACAAAGTGCTGGAGCGCTCGCAATGATTCAGGTAGAAACATTCCTCGACGTGGCCGATAACACCGGCGCGCGCCGCGTGCAGTGCATTAAGGTACTGGGCGGCACCCGTCGTCGCTACGCGACTGTCGGCGATATCATCGTCGTCGCGGTCAAAGACGCGGTTCCGGCTTACGGTCTGAAAGACGGCACTGGCAAGAAAGTCCACGGCAAAGCGGTTCAAAAAGCGGTCGTCGTTCGGACGCGCAAAGAAATCCGCCGGGCTGACGGTTCTTATATTCGTTTCGACGATAACGCCTGCGCGATTATCGACGAAAAACTGAATCCGCGCGGAACGCGGATCTTCGGGCCGGTGGCTCGCGAACTGCGCGATCGCAAGTTCATGAAGATCGTATCCCTCGCTCCCGAGGTATTATAATTATGGCCGGACAAACTCAGAAAAAGGCGACGCAGGCTGTAGAAGCGGCGAAGCATACGCGCATCAAGCTCAAGACCGGCGACGAAGTTGTCGTGATCGCGGGTCGCGAAAAAGGTAAGCGCGGCGAAATCATGTTTATCGACAAGCCCCGAAATCGGGTCGTCGTGCAGGGCGTTAACAAAATCAAACGCTTCCAGCGGCCGACTCAGGAAAACCCGCAGGGCGGAGTCATCGAAATCGAGCAAGGGCTGCATATTTCAAACGTAATGTATTACGATTCGAAATCCAAGCAGGGCCGTCGCATCGGCTACAAAGTCGAGGGCGACTCGAAGAGCCGCGCGATGCGTATGCCGAAGGGCGAGCTCAAAGAGATCAAAGAGAAGGGCGATAAGTAATAGTTTATGAGCGCTTTGATGCAAAAATACAAAGACCAGATCGTAGGGGCTCTGAAAGAAGAGTTCTCTTATACGACGGTCATGCAGGTTCCGCGCCTGGAGAAAATCGTGCTGAATGTCGGCATGGGCGACGCTTCCGCGAATCCGAAAGGACTTGAAGTCGCGATCGAAGAGCTGGCGACCATCACCGGCCAGCGCCCCGTAAAAACCATCGCGCGCAAGTCGATCGCCGGCTTTAAGCTGCGCGAAGGCATGCCGATGGGCGCCAGGGTGACTCTGCGCGGCCAGCGGATGTTCGAATTCCTGGAGCGACTCGTAAACGTCGCACTGCCCCGTGTTCGTGACTTCAAGGGTCTGAACCCGAACGGCTTCGACGGCCGCGGCAACTATAACATGGGGATCAAAGAGCAGATCGTTTTCCCCGAAATCGACGTGGATAAGGTCGATAGCTATCACGGCATGAATATCACGATGGTCTCAACCGCGAATACGGACGACGAAGCGCGTTCGCTGTTTACGAAGTTGGGCCTGCCGTTCCGTAAAACGAAAGGCAAAGAGTAAGATTACAGGCACTCACAATGGCGAAAAAGTCACTTATTGAAAAACACCAGCGTTCGGCAAAATTCAAGGTGCGCGATTACAATCGCTGCCCCCTGTGCGGTCGTCCGCGTTCCTATATGCGTCGCTTCGACATGTGCCGCATCTGCTTTCGGCAGCTGGCCGGCGGCGGAGAGGTCCCCGGCGTTGTAAAGAGCAGCTGGTAAGACTGAATACGAAGGACTGCGAGCGCGAAAGCGAACGAAAGCTTCGAACGAAATACTACAATCACTGAAGTAAAAATTATGACGATGAAATCTGGAAACAACGGAGCGGTAATTGTATGAGTCTATCCGATCCTATTGCAGATATGTTAACCCGGATCCGGAACGCTTCGCGCGCCGGGCATCCGCAGGTGACATTTCCCGCTTCGAAACTCAAAGTTGCGATTCTCGACATCCTGAAAGGGGAAGGCTTTATCGCTGAATACTCTTCGAAGTCTGAGAAGCGACTCTCAGATATAGAAGTGAAACTGAAATATACCGGCAAAACCCCCGTCATTCGCCAGCTTGAGAGAGTTTCGCGTCCGGGACGCCGCCTGTATACGAACGCCGGCGAATTGCAGCCCGTTCGCAATAATATGGGCATCGCGATTGTGTCTACCTCGCAAGGGGTGATGACCGGTCGCAAAGCGAAGAAGCTGAATATCGGCGGCGAGGTGCTCTGTCGAGTCTGGTAAACCGGATTCGGCCGAAACGCGGATGATTTAAGGATTCGCGTTTCGCAAAACAGGAAAGCTATTATGTCACGAGTAGGAAAATCTCCGATTACGGTCCCGGGCGGCGTTGAATTGAACGTTGCCGGCGAGCAGATCAAAGTCAAAGGCCCTCTGGGTGAATTGACCGCGCCCCTGCCGAAAGGCCTCAAGCTCGATACCGAGAACGGTCAGGCGACGCTCAGCCTGGAAGACGAGTCCGGTCGCCTCAAGGCGATGTTCGGTACCTCGCGGGCGCTGCTGGCGAACTGCGTCGAAGGCGTCAGCAAAGGCTGGAGCAAGCGGCTGGAGCTGCTGGGTGTCGGTTATCGCGCTCAGTTGAAAGGTTCGGAGCTGGTCTTCTCGCTGGGTTTCTCTCACGAAGTCCGCTATCCCCTGCCTTCGGATGTGAAAGCGCAGGTCACTGACCAGACGAAGATCGATTTGAACAGCATCGACAAACAAAAGCTGGGCCAGGTCGCCGCTGAGATTCGCGCTCTGCGTCCGCCCGAACCGTACAAAGGCAAAGGCGTCCGCTACAGCGACGAAGTCGTCCGCCGCAAAGCCGGTAAAGCGGGTAAGGCCGGTAAGAAGTAAGTTAAGTCAACGCGTGGCCACTGGCCGCGAACTATAAGGGACAGCGTCCCTGAATAACGAAGTATTTCGAGATATTACGATGAACCGATTGGAAACAAAACGCAAGCGTATCACCCGGCGTGTAACGCGCGTCCGCTATGATATCAAACCGAAGATCCCTCGGCCGAGACTGGTAATCAATCGGACGAATCGCTACCTGGCGGTTCAAATCGTCGACGACGAGACCGGAAAGACCCTGTGCTCCGCTGCGACGAACGAGAAGTCGTTCAGCAGCAAAGGCAAGAACAAAGAGTCGGCGAAGGCACTGGGCGAATTGATCGCAAGCCGCGCTTCCGAGAAAGGCGTGAAGAAGGTCGTTCTGGATCGTCGCGGCAATCTCTATCACGGCAAGATCGCCGCATTCGCGGAAGCCGCCCGCGAGAAAGGTCTGGAGTTTTAATCAATGTTACAACCGCAAACAGAATTCGAGAAAGAGCTGGTCGAGAAAGTCGTCCGCATCAACCGCGTTTCAAAAGTAGTGAAGGGCGGTCGCCGCTTTTCCTTCAACGCACTGGCGGTCGTCGGCGACGGCAAGACCCAGGTCGGCATCGGTCTCGGCAAAGCGAACGAAGTTCCTGACGCGATTCGCAAAGGCATCGAGACCGCTCGTCGCAATATGGTGACCGTGCATCTGACGCGGAACAATACGCTGCCGCACGAAGTGATCGGTGCGTTTAAGTCCACGCGCGTGATGCTTAGGCCGGCCGCCCAGGGAACTGGAATTATCGCCGGTGAAGCCGTGCGGGCTGTAGTCGAGCAGGCGGGCATTCACGACGTGCTCAGTAAAGTCGTCGGATCTAAAAACGTCATCAACGTGGTTCGTGCGACCATGGACGCCCTGGTTCAGCTGGAAACCCCGGTGATTTCAGCGCGCAAACGGAATATTACCCTGACTCAGCTGTTCGGCAATGATCTTTGATCGAAGCTGCCGGAAGAGTGAACGAGACAATCCTGAGAAAATCCAATGAGTGAAGCTACTGTTAAAGTAACCCAGATCAAAAGCGGCATCGGCCGTTTACCGAAGCACCGCGCTACCCTGCGCGCTCTGGGTCTGCGCAAGATGGGCGCGGTCAAAGAGCACAAGATGACTCCGGTGATCAAAGGCATGCTGAAGCAGGTCGAGTACCTGGTGAAGGTTGAGCCGAAGTAATCAGGCCGGCCTGAAGCTCCGCCCTGAGTTATAGTTAAGAAGAAGACGGAATTCGTATAGAATCGACAATCCAGCCAACATACAATACACTCTAAACATCACGTGATGCGAACCGCAAGAGCCCGAAGGGCTCGCAGGGTTGCGATGCAACTTTGAAAAGTTCGAAGAGTTTCGAGTCTCTGAGTTTTCGCGTCGGCGAAAACCACGAGGCGACTGAATGAGAGACGAAATCATGAGCCAAGCTGAAAACAAAATCAAAAACTCCGAGAGCCTGAATCTCGCTTCGCTGCAGTCTGAAAAGAAACGCAGCAAAGACGAACGTAAAGCTCCCTTTGCGCAAATCAGCGCTCCCGAAGGCAGCACCAAAGAGCGTCGTCGCGTCGGTCGCGGTCGTTCAACCGGCGTCGGTAAAACTTCCGGCCGCGGTCACAAAGGTCAGAAAGCCCGTTCCGGTTATTCGCACACCGCTGGTTTCGAAGGCGGCCAGATGCCGCTGCACCGTCGGGTGCCGAAGCGCGGTTTTTCGAACCACACTCGCGTAACTTTTCAAGAAGTGAACCTGTTCCGTCTGGAAAAAGCGGGCGTATCCGGCGAAGCCACCCCGGCTGTGCTCTTCGAGAAGGGCCTGATTCGCGATCCCATGGATCGGATCAAAGTTCTCGGCACCGGCGAAATCAAGTCGAAGATTCAGATTTCCGCGGACGCCTTTTCCGCCAGCGCGAAACAAAAGATCGAAGCGGCCGGCGGCAGCTGCACCGTGCGGGATCGCAAAGCCGATAAGAAAGCCGCTCAGGCCGCCAAAAAAGCGAAAGTCGAGGCCGGCAAAGCCGATTCGAAATAAGCCCTGGCGTTTCGCCCCTGATTAGATAGAATCGCCGAGATACACTGAAATATGAGCGCAATTATAAACATTTTTCGAATTCCGGAGCTGCGGTCGAAGGTCCTCTTCACCCTGGGGATGCTGATCCTGTATCGCTTCGGTATTTTCGTTACGATTCCGGGCGTTGACCCGGTAGCCGTGAACTTCGCGCGTCCGGAAGGCCAGTCCTTCCTGGATGTCGTGAACATCTTCTCGGGCGGCGCGCTGTTTCAACTGTCCGTCTTTTCCCTGGGGATTATGCCCTATATCTCCGCTTCGATTATCATGAACCTGCTAACGGTCGTGATTCCGCCCCTGGCGCGATTGCAGCGCGAAGGCGAAGAGGGCCGCAAGAAGATCAACCAGTACACGCGCTACGGCACGATTGTGCTCTGCTCGGTTCAGGCTTATTTCATTTTGCTCAACGCCATCCAGACCACTGACCGCCGCGGTCAGCCCCTCGTCAGCGAAGACATTACTCCGTTCTGGTTTTTCACGATCGGTATTCTGACCATTACCACCGGCACCATTCTGCTGATGTGGATCGGCGAGCAGATCACCGAACGCGGTATCGGCAACGGGGTTTCGCTGATTATTTTCGCGGGCATTATCGCGCAGCTGCCGGCGATGCTCTGGAAGATGACCAGAGACGGGAACGTCGACTTCTTTATCATTATCATTCTGCTGATCGTATTTGTGATTCTGATCGCGCTGACGGTGGTGCTATCGACCGGGGTGCGAAAGGTGCCATTGCAATACGGCAAGAAGATGCAGGGCCGTCGCATGGTGCAGGCCCGCAGCCAGAGCATTCCCTTTAAGCTGAACAGCGCGAACGTGATGCCGATCATCTTCGCTTCGTCGCTCCTGCTGTTTCCGCAAACGGTTCTGGGCGTGCTCGGTCAGGACAGCAGCGGCCAGAACTGGTACGGCTGGCAAATCATGTCGGAATGGCTGAACCCCTTCGCGCCGACCTGGTATAAACAAATTCCGTATTATACGATCTACACCGCGCTGATTATCTTCTTTGCGTATTTCTATACTGCGATTCAGATCAATCCGCAGGAGCTGGCCGAGAACTTGAAAAAGTACGGCGGCTTCGTTCCCGGCATTCGTCCGGGCTCGCACACCCGGGAATACATTGAGTTCGTTCTCAATCGCATTACTCTGCCGGGCGCAATCTTCCTGGCCGGCCTGGCGCTTGCGCCGTACTTTCTGATCAACATGCTGAATCTGCAGGAAAATCAGAACATCCAGGGTCTGGCATATACCTTCGGCGGCACCTCGCTGCTGATTATCGTGGGCGTCGGCCTCGATACTCTCAAGCAGGTGGAATCCCAGTTGTTGATGCGCAACTACGAAGGCTTCATGAAGAAGGGCCGCATCAAAGGACGTAGCTGATATGAAACTACTTTTCATGGGCCCTCCCGGGGCAGGCAAAGGCACGCAGGCGGAGATCATCTGCAAGGAACACTCGATTCCGCAGATCTCGACAGGCGAGATCCTCCGGGCGGCCGTTAAAAACGGCACCGAGATGGGCAAGAAAGCCAGCGAGGCGATGAACGCCGGCCAGCTGGTTCCGGACGAAGTGGTCATCGGCATCGTGCGGGATCGCATTCAGGAACCGGATGCCAAAAACGGCTATATTCTCGACGGCTTCCCCCGGACCATCGAGCAGGCGGACGCTCTGGGCAAGATGCTGGAAGGCATGGGGCAGAAGCTGGACGTGGCTCTGAATCTGGACGTGCCGGACGACGAGCTGGTCAAACGCCTGCTGGAGCGGGCGCAGAAAGACGGCCGGGCCGACGACACCGAGCCGGTCATCAAGAATCGACTGAAGACTTACAACGATCAGACCGCCCCTTTGATCGACTATTATCAGAAAAAGGGCATTCTCAAGCCAATCGACGGACTTGGGTCTATGGCGGAGATTACCGACCGGATTCGGAAGGCGCTGGCATAGACGAGCGATGGATCGGCCCCATAACTTTGCTGACGAATGGCAAGGGGTCGAAAACCATGGTAATTTTAGGCGAAGATAGCGGGGATAAAGAGTAACACAGTGGCTAAAGAAGAAGCAATAGAGGTGGAAGGAACGGTGATCGAGCCGTTGCCCAACGCCATGTTCCGGGTGGAACTTGAAAACGGCCACAAAGTCCTCGCGCACATCTCCGGGAAGATGCGGATGCACTACATCCGAATTCTGCCCGGCGACAAAGTCGTCGTAGAGCTTTCGCCCTACGATTTAACGCGCGGACGGATCACCTATCGTAAGAAGTGATCGAGGCGCGGCGGATAAACAGTAATATTAAGTTTGTTATAGTTATCGGATATTAAAAATGAAAGTTCGAGTATCAGTAAAAAAGATCTGCTCTAATTGCAGAGTGATTCGACGGAAGGGCACCGTGCGCGTAATTTGCACGAACCCGCGTCACAAACAACGGCAGGGATAATCAGAAATGGCGCGTATTTCCGGAGTTGAACTCCCCAACGACAAGCGGGTGATCATTGGTCTCACCTATATTTTCGGCATTGGCCGTACCACCTCAGGCAAAATCCTGAACAAAGCCGGCGTAGATGAAAGCATTCGCTGCAAAGATCTGGATGAAGGCCAGGTCAGCGCGATTCGCAAAATCATCGCCGAAGAACATCGGGTAGAAGGTGACCTGCGAACGGAAGTTCAGCTGAACATCAAACGCCTGATGGATATCGGCTCTTATCGCGGCATTCGTCATCGTCAGAGTCTACCCTGTCGCGGTCAGCGGACGCGCACCAATTCGCGCACTCGCAAAGGCCGTCGTCGGACTGTAGCCGGTAAGAAGAAGGCGCCGCGTTAATCGCAGTCTCTTCGCTTTCGGCAGCGCAATTATCATCTAATACGAATCGAGAAAATCAATGGCTCAGGCTCCCAAAAAGAAAGAAAAACGGAACGTCCCGAAAGGGAAGGTTTATATTCAGGCTTCGTTCAACAATACGATCATCACCTTCACCGACGTGAACGGAAATGTAGTATCGTGGTCGTCCGCCGGGCATATGAATTTTCGCGGTTCGCGTAAGTCGACTCCCTATGCGGCGCAAACCGCGGCCCGGGACGCGGCGGAAAAAGCGCGCGATTCTGGAATGCGCGAAGTGGACGTGATGGTGAAGGGGCCGGGTATCGGTCGTGAATCCGCAATCCGCGCGATTGCAAACGAAGGCATCGCCGTGCGAACGATCAAAGACATTTCGCCGCTGCCTCACAACGGATGCCGCCCGCGCAAGCGTCGCCGCGTCTAAAATTAGCCTCCCGGGTGGAGCGTTCGCGTTCCGCCATGGTCGGCATTGAGAAAGATTTTTTATCACCTCCAGGAGTACTGAGTTGTCACCAAAATACCTGCTTCGCGGTCTGAAACGCCCCCGCCAGATCGAATTCGCACAAGACGCGGAACAAGCCGGCTACGGTCGCTTTACCGCTGAACCCTTCGAGCGCGGCTTTGGTACGACTGTAGGGAATTCCCTGCGCCGCACCCTGATGTCCTCGATCGAAGGCACCGCCATTACGGCGATCAAAATCGAAGGCGTGCCCCACGAGTTCTCTACGATCGAAGGGATCGTAGAAGACGTCGTTCGTCTGATCCTGAATCTTAAACAGGTTCGCGCCCACTACGAAGCGGAAAACCGCGACGAACCCAAAGTCATTCACATCGAGCGCCGCGGCGCCGGCGTCGTCCGGGCGGGCGACCTGGCCGTGGATTCATCGATTCAGATTCTGAATCCGGATCTGCACATCGCGACCCTTAACGAAGACGCGAATCTTGTGATGGACATTCAGTTCGAGCGCGGCCGCGGCTACGTTCCCGCTGAAATCCTGAAGAAGAATATCGACGAAATCGGAACGATTCCCGTCGATGCTCTGTTCTCGCCGGTCAAACGCGTGAACTTCCAGATTCAGGAAACCCGCGTCGGTCAGCGCACCGACTACGACAAGCTGATCATGGAGATCTGGACCGACGGTTCGATCGCGCCGGAAGACGCGCTCGCCCAGGCCGCGAAGATCCTCAAAGAGCATCTGACCGTCTTTATTAACTTCGAAGAAGAGCCGGAAGACATCGACGACGAGCCGAGCGAAATCGAAGAGACGCTGCGCCAGAATCTGGAAAAGCACGTCGAAGAACTCGAACTTTCGGTTCGCTCGCTTTCCGTGCTGAAGAGCCTGGAAATCGAATTCGTCGCCGACCTGGTGAAGCGCACCGAAGAAGAACTGAAAAAATCACGTCACTATTCGCACCAGTGCGTGGACGAAATCAAACAAAAGCTGACCGAAATGAATCTCGGCTTCGGCATGCGGGACTTCTTCGCGACTCGCGACTAATACAGAAGCCGCTTGTAACACAGAAATAATTTTGGAAATCTCTCATGAGAAAACGTAACGCAGTAGCACAATTGAACCGCACATCCTCGCACCGCAAGGCGATGATGCGGAATATGGCGACCAGCCTGTTTGAACACGAGCGGATCGTAACGACCCGCGCGAAAGCGAAAGTGCTGCGTTCCTATTCCGAAAAGCTGATCACTCGCGCGAAAGCCAACCTGGCGACCGACGCGAACCAGCACACCATCCTGCACAACAAACGCACCGTCATGGAAAGCATCCGTGATCGCGACATCGTCAAAAAACTCTTCGAAGAGATCGCTCCGCGCTACAAAGAACGCAACGGCGGCTACACCCGCATTACGCATCTGGCCGCACGGAAATCCGACTCGGCGCAGATGAGCGTCATCGAACTCGTCGATCGCGTTGAGAAAGTTCGTCGCGTGCGCGCCACTCAGGCAGCGGCGGTCGGTAAAGACGGCGGCGGCGATAAGAAGCCGGCACGCTCTTCCGGCGGCGGCTCAAGCAGCAGCCAGCAGGAAGGCAAGTGGTACGATCGTTTCCGTCGCGGCAAAAAACGCGACATGCACGCCGATAGCTGATCGTAAATATCAGTTTGGCCGCCGCCGACTTCGACTGCAAGATCGATTGCAGGAATCGAGGCGAGTGGCCGTAGACGCCGCGTAGGCTTGACTCCCTCCAGTGAGATGGTAGTCAGAGCAACGCGGCGTTCTTATTTTAGGGAGAGAAGCAGGCGCGCGCCAATACGATTTCATACGTCAGGGAAGCTGCGCCAAAAACACGGAGGCATCATCATATGGCAAGAGTAGTAGTTACGGGAGCGAATCGCGGGATTGGACTGGAGTTCTGTCGGCAATTCAAAAAACGGGGCGACGATGTCATTGCGGTCTGTCGAACGGCGTCGGCTGAATTAAAGGAACTGGGCGTCGAGATCGTCGAAGGCGTGGACGTGAGCTCCGAAAGCGACGTGGCGAAGCTCGCCCGGGCGCCTGCGATTCAGAAACAAAAAATCGATATCTTAATTAACAACGCCGGCATTCTGCGCAGCGAAAATCTGCAGAACCTGGATCTCGAATCGATTCGCAAGCAGTTCGAAGTGAACAGTCTGGGACCGTTGATGGTGACTCACGCTCTGCGCGGCCAACTGGCGGCTCCCGCGAAAGTCGGCATCGTCACCAGCCGCATGGGTTCGGTCGCGGACAATACTTCCGGCGGCATGTACGGCTATCGCATGTCGAAAGCGGCGGTGAATATGGCCGGCGTCTCGCTGGCGCAGGATTTGAAAGATCAGCAGGCCGCTGTCGCCTTGCTGCATCCGGGCTATGTCAAAACGGAAATGACCGGCAACAACGGGATGATCGAAGCGAGCGAGTCCGTGACGGGTTTGCTTGCGCGTCTGGACGCTTTGAATCTTGAAAACTCGGGCACCTTCTGGCATACGAACGGCGAAGTGCTGCCCTGGTGAGCGCGGCCGCCTGAGACCGAGCACGGAGCACAAGGTATTCCGATGGTATTACGCAGCACGGCCCTGTTCTTCGGCGTCTTCGGCGCCGTGAATTTTTTACTCGGGCGATTGCTTCCCGGCTTCGACGCGAATCTCTGGTGGATTGATTTTCGAATGCCGGGGCTGCTATCGCCGCTCCTGCCGCCCGCATTCCTCTGGTTTACAGTCAGCGGTCTCTTGCTCTTCGCCTGGCGCGGCCTGCGCGTGCATGATGCGCCCGGTCGCTGGATGCTGGTCGCGATGTGGACGCTCGCCGCGTTTCTCGTTCAGAATATTATTCAGTACTATGTGCTGCTCGTTTCGGGCATGATCGACTCCGCTTTCCCGGTGCCGCTCTCGCTGTTTCTGTTGATCCCCGTCGCGGCGATGCTGCGCGAATGTTCGCAATCGGATCTTCTGCTGCGCCCCGGGCGGGCCGGCGGTCGGGCGATGGACGCCTTACGAGTCGCAACGACTCTCGGGGCGGTCGCCGTACTATTCCCCTTCGCGCAGATGATCTGCTTCGGTTCAACCGACTACCGCCGTTCGGCCGACGTTGCGGTTGTGTTCGGCGCGCGGGCTTATGCGGACGGCCGGATGTCGACGGCTCTGTATGATCGCGCGCGAACCGGCGTTACACTCTATAACGAGCGGCTCGTCGGGCGGCTGTTCTTTTCCGGGGGGCCTGGCGACGGCGACGTGCACGAAGTCGAAGCGATGCGCAGCTACGCTCTCAAACACAAAGTCGACCCGCGCGACATCATGCTCGATCGCGAAGGTCTCAGCACCCAGGCGACGGTGGAGAATTCGGCGCGCGCGTTTGAGGAGATCGGCTATGACCGCATCCTGGCGGTCAGCCAGTTCTATCATCTGCCTCGCATCAAGCTGACCTATATAAGGGCGGGCCTGGAAGTGTATACGGTGCCGGCCGCGAAGAGCCGTCTGATCTTGAAGCTGCCGGTTTTGATGGCTCGCGAAGTCGCAGCTTTCTGGTATTATTATTTGCGGCCGCTGTTGGAATACAGCGGACCGGGTCCGGGTCATCAAGAGCGACCGCGAGTATAGAGCGCCGTCCGAAAGCCGTGGCCTTTCAGATATAGTACATGAGGCTATCGGCGGCGGCCCGGTTTTGATCGGAGAAGTCTGAAAGGGGCACTTCGAGAATGCGGCGAATCTGATCCTCCAGCTCGGTCCAGAAAACGCCCTGGGCGCCCTGGCCCCAGGAGGGATCGTTTTTATCGATGATGGACAGATCGCCTTCCAGGGAGTTGAGGATCTCGTAGATGCTGATGTCGTGGGCGGGGCGGGCCAGGCGGTAGCCGCCTTCGGAACCCCGCACGCTCGTCACCAGATTTTGCTTTTTGAGCGTATTGATAATTTGTTCCAGATACTTGAGGGGAATCGCCTGCCGTTCCGATATTTCGCGCGTTTTGAGCAGCACGTCCTGAGAGTCGATCGTGGCCAGCTCCATCATGGCTTTTAAGCCGTAGCGGCCTTTGCTTGTGATTCGCACCTCGCAAAAGTGAAAACGATTCCGCGGCCTGTAAAGCAGGATTATTTGTTGACCGCAGGCTTTGGCGGCCCCAGGCTTTCCCGGCTATCCGCAGTGCCCATTCGAATGGACCAGATCTTTGAGATACACGCCGCAAACGTAGACACCCGGGAAATTCTGGATTCCATCGAGGTGCGTCTGGCCGAGCGGGGCTACGATCCGATCGATGTGGAACGCGTTCGTCGCCTGTCCTTCACGCCGGTGCCGCCCGCCAGGGAATACGGCTTCGACCCCGCCGCCGTAACGGAGCTTTTCGAGCGTCCGGTCTCCGCTCCTGATTTTAACAGCCCGAAATTCGCGCGCTTTCGCGGTCCGCTGAAGTGGCTGGCGCGGGTGCTCTTTCGTTTCTTTTCCAATCTCCACGATAAACTCAATCAGAACAAGATCCAGGCCTTCTACAACGTTGTACACGAACTGATCGCCATCAGCTATCGCCACGATCGCCTGGTGGACCGCGTCGAACAGCTGCAGCGCGAAAATCAGAGCCTGCGCGCGCTGCATGAAGCCGGATCCGCCGCCGACGAAAGCGCCGCCGGCAACGCCGATACCGACACTGATATCCTGCCCCTGCCGACGGTCGCGCCGGTATTCGATCAGCTCAATCGCGAAGCCGCGGCCGGCGTCGTGCGTCTGAATCCCGACGCCGGAACGAAGTCTCCGATTTACGTGCTCGACGATCATGACGGATCGCTTTCGCGCGAGCTGACGCGTTCGGGACTGCGCCAGCTGCGAATCAACGTCAGCGATCCCGCCGGGTTTTTGCAGCTGCATCGAAATCTTCAGTCGGTGAAGCGCATCTCTCCTGATCTGTTGCTGGCCGAAGCGGAAGACGGCGCCGTCGGCGCGGTGATGATTCCCGACCTCGGCCGTTTTACTGTCGATCCGGACGCGCTGCCGGAGTTGATTCATCGCAAGCTGGCGTCCGAAGGTCTGCTGTACATTCGCCTGCAGCGCGGGCGCAGCGACGCGCCTTTTACGCCGGTGCTGCGCTGCGACGCCGACCCCGTGGCTTTGCGTCGCCTTATCGAAGCGATCGGCTTTCGCGTGATAGAAGAAGCGCGGCCGGTGGGACTTCGCGAAGGCTCTTTCGAACTGCTCGCGCAAAAAATCGGCTGAGCGTTCCCGGGAGAAAACCAGAGATGGCGCGTCGTTTGATTCAGGTGGCGCCGGGAGTGAACCCCGGAGACGCGATCACGAACGAAATTCGGATCATCGATCGTTATTTTAGAAGCCCGCCCTTCCACGACTTATTCGTAGACACCGCGGTTTTCGCCGAACATATTCATGCGAGCCTGGCCGACTTCGCGCAGCCCGCACACCGCTATCGTCCCCTGCCTGGAGATTTTGTTTTATATCATTATGGAATTGCGGCGCGGATCACGGAACAGGTGCGCCTCTGGCACGGCGTGTCGAAAGCGTTGATCTATCACAATATTACCCCCGCGGAATACTATCGTCCCTATAGCCTGTATGTCGCGGCGCGATTAGAACGAGCGCGTCGAGATCTGCGCGGCCTGCGGGATTGTTTTGATCTGGTCTTCGCTGATTCGCGTTTTAACGGAGCGGAGCTGGCCGCTCTGGGTTATCAGAACGTGCGCTTATTACCGGTGCTCTTCGAAAACGGACTCATCCCACGGGATCGCGTTAATGGTGGGAATCGAGACGACGGCGCCGCCGGGGCGGAGGCATCGCCGCGCGAATCGGACTCCGCGCGAAACCTTCGGATTTTATTCGTCGGTCGGATCGCGCCGAATAAGGGGCATGCGGATCTCATTAAGATTTTTTATTATATTCGCC
The DNA here is from genome assembly GCA_024742665.1 of bacterium. Lineage (GTDB taxonomy): Bacteria > Spirochaetota > Leptospiria > Leptospirales > Leptonemataceae > JANSYA01. Next base: position 367,678 of record JANSYA010000002.1, on the reverse strand, counting down.
GCCAGGAGCCGCGAGCACGATTGATTCTGGCCGGCGAGGTCGGAGCGCACTCCGAAAGCTATCGCGAAGAGCTGGAGCGACTGGTGCGCGGCCTGGACCTGAGCGACAGCGTCGAATTCACTGGATTCGTATCCGATGAACGCCTGGCGGAACTATATGGAGTCTCGGACGTTTTTCTTTCGGCTTCCGCCCATGAAGGCTTTTGCGTGCCATTGCTGGAAGCGATGCGATCGGATCTCCCGGTCGTCGCCTACGCGTCGCCGCATTCCGCCGTCGGCGAAACCATGTCGGAGGCGGGCGTCGTATTTCGGCGCATGGAACATCCCGCTGTGGCGGAGCTGGTTCTGCGCCTCCTGTACGACGCGGATCTTCGGCAGAGTATCGTTATCGGTCAGCGCGAACGGGTCGGCGCTCACGACAACCGCCGCATATTCGAACGGAATTTATACGCGCCACTCCGGGAGGTCGTCGAATGAACGCGGACGCGGTTGTTGAATGGATGCGAGGTCTGCCGGAATGGGGGATGTACGCATTCCTGTGCATTTCCTCGGCGATCGAAAATATATTTCCCCCGTGGCCGGGAGACGTGCCGATCGTTTTCGCGGGTTTCCTGGCCGCCCACGAGGTCTTGACTTTACCCGGGGCCTTCGTCGCCTCGCTGATCGGAAATTTGCTCAGCGGCCTGTTCATGTACTACGCGGGGACTTATGTATTATATCTTGTCTATCGCATTCGCTTGAAAGTGCGGCGTCCGGCTTTCGTACGGCGATGGCTGGGCGGAGTTTTCTCGCGCCGCCAGATGGATCAGACTCGCGATTGGTTTCGTCGGTGGGGCGCCGGGTTCGTGCTGATTTCGCGTTTCCTGGCGGGCATTCGCATCTTTGTCGTCGTTGTGGCCGGAATTACGCGCATGAATCTGGCTCTGTTTTTATTGGCCTTCACGGCGGGAGTCAGCGTGTGGAATGTTCTGCTGCTTGGCGGGGGCTACGCGCTTGGAGAGAATTGGGAGCAGATTCTGAGCTGGATCAAAATCTATAGCACAGTCGTGATTTCGCTGCTAACGGTCGGCGTCGGCGGATATATTTTCTGGCGACTGCGTAAGCTGCGATCGGCCGAGAGTTAAGCCGGGTCGGGCGCTGCGGCCGCTCGAAATAAAAAGACCCGGCCGCGCGGATTGCAGGGCCGGGTCGATCGTCTGGTTTCGATCTTATTTTAGAACGGCAGCTTGTTGAGAGCGTCGTCGATCAGTTTCTTGCCCTGTTCGCCGGCGCCGCCGGGAAGGACCTTATTGATCTCCGCGTCGAGCTTGCCTTTGAGAATATCGCCGCCGGCGCTCTTGATGATGTCGCTCAGCTCCGGAAGATTCACCAGCAGATCCACATTCGGATTGCGCAGGGCGCCCTTCGACGTGAAGTCCAGATGAATGCGGCCGTCTTTGATGATTTTATTCAAGGCCTTGTTGCGCAGTTCGACCGGATCGACGGACGTTCCTTTGAGGGCGCGTTTGATTTCTTCGTCGAGGTTCTTAAAGGCTTTGTTGGTTTCGTTTTCCGAAGCCAGCACGCTGCCCTTAAAGCGGTGCGTGGAATCGCCGAGCTTGATCGTGCTGCCCTTTAAGATCGCCAGGTCGTAGTGGCGGGTGGGGAAAGTCGGATCGTTCAGAATTTTCAGCAAGCCCCGACCGTACTCCAGGTCCACTTCCACGTCGCGAATCAGTTCGGCTTTCTTGGCGATTTCTTTCATGTCCACGCCGGCCTTTTTCAAATCCGGCAGGCGACCGGCGAGCTGGTCCATTACGGCGAAGCCGGTCATAAACGACGACTCTTTCATGGTTAAATCGTAGCGCAGGTTGAGCGCCACTTCGCCGGTCTTCGGATCGAAGGGCTGAATTTCACCGTCGGAGCGCAGAATAAACTGAGCGATCTCTTTGCCGCTCGCCCGGCTGGTTACGAAAACGTTCGTGTCGAGTTCCAGGTTGGCCGAGTTCTTGTTCTCTAAATCCGCGGCGTCGACCACGATGTCGGTTAGATAGAGATTCAGCTGCTTGAATTTCAAACGGTCGCCGCTGGCCAGTCGCAGATTCAGCGTGCCGTCGTTCAGGCCGACTTTCTCAAGTTCGCCGGCGATGCCCAGGTCCGCAGCGCGGAAGGGTTCGTTCGTATTGGATGCGGAGGCCGGCTTTTCGTCGAGGGCCGGGTTGCGTTTGCCGTCCACGACGCGGGGCGTTTTGAACAGGCTGCCCATGTTATTCGTTCCGTTCGCGCGCATGGCCAGATTCAATACGGGCTGATCGAATATAAATTTCTCGACTACGAGCTGACTGTCGAGCAGCGGCATGAGCTGCAGCGAAAGCTCCATGCTTTCGGCCGAGATGACCTTGTTTTTCATCGGCTTGCGTTCGCCCAGGGGTTTGCCCTGGTTGGCAACCGAATCTCGCGGTCCGAGCGCCACGCCCTTCAGTTGGACGCTGGCTCCTGAAAAAAGACCGACGTCGAGCTCTTTGAGTTCGGCCCGTAGATTAAAATTGGATTCGATTTGTTGAACCACGAATTCTTCCGTCAGCAGGCTCGAAACGTACAGCGATACGCCGAGGAGCAGGACGAGAATGCCGCCCAGGACCGATCCGATTATGATTATTATTTTTTTCATGCAATGCCTCTGTGGCCGGGTAAGTATTTTTAGATGTGCCGCCGGGGCCGGGGGTTCGCGCGTTTTGCGAACAGGCCGGGTCGCGCAGGAGATTGGACGGTTATTCGTGGCCAAAAAACGGACAGTGTCAAGAAATTCTCCGACCGCCTCCGGACTGGATTCGACGGCGATCTATCTTCATTGACACCAGGGCAGTCTCCGAATCCCCTGCCTGATAGGTCAGGCGTCGCTTCAGGCGGCACTCTGATCGGCAGCTGCTCTGCAACGGACAGCCGCGGTGATCGAGAAAGGGGGCTTAGCTCAGTTGGTTAGAGCGCTTGCTTGACATGCAAGAGGTCACTGGTTCAACTCCAGTAGCTCCCACATTTTCGATCCCAACGACCGCCATGGTTTTGACCCAGGGGCGGAGCTTCTCCCTGGATTTGATCCTGCTAAGAGTGATTGAAGCGCGTTGCGCTCAGACCGGGCGAACGCCGGCTTTGCGGATCTGCCGATACAAATCCATGAATCCTGAGGACTCGCTCGCCGGGCCCAGCTGATTGCCGTAGAGAGCGCGGTGCGCTCGACCCAGATTGAACCACGGAATTCGCGGAAAGCGATGATGCACGGCGTGATAGCGATCGTTGTGCGGGCTGATCAGCAGCCACTCCAGGAAACCGAAAGTGTTGCGGGTGCGCCCTTCGGTCGTCTTGTAGTGTTCGCCGACCTCGCTCCAGAAAATCAAGGCCGGGTAGACCCATAAGAAGGGCAGCAGCCAGTACCAGAAGAAGAGTTCGCCGGCGCCGGTCACGACAATCAGCGTCGCGGCGGGAATCCAGAAAGCCAGAATGCGCTGGCGGTAGGCGGCGTCATATACGAGACCCTGGCAGGTCGTCTTGATCAAATGCCAGGTGTCGAAAAAGAAAAACGGCCGCACGAACCAGACCCAGAAATAGTTGATCTCAGGTTCCAGCATGCCCCAGCGTTTGTAATCGTGATAGGTGGGATCGTTTTCTTGCAGCAGGTGCGCGTGGTGCGCGTTATGATCGCGCTGGTACCCGTCGTATGTTTCGAAGATCGGTAGAAACCATAGAAACTCCAGGCTCCGATTCAAAGACTTGCGCTGAAATAGATTATTGTGCACGGCTTCGTGGCCGATAACTTCGGCCAGAGCCACCATGCGACTGCCGATGAACCAGACCGCGACGATATAAACGAAGGGATTGTTGAGATAGACGCTCGCGGCTACGGTGGCGACGATTAGAATCCACTGGAGCATGACCAGAGCGAAGGACAGGGGTCCGTTGAACCGCATAAAATCCTGTGCTCTGGTTTCTTCTTTCATACGCTTACGCAGTGCCGTCGTCTGGAGTGGTGGATAACTTTCTATCGGAATGTCCAACCGTCTCTATTGAATGCTTTATAATGCATCTCTGATTGGGAATGATTTTTCATTCATCAACATCTTATTCGACGAAAAACTAACTCAAAGGAAACATACGCCGGCCAATTTTTTTTAGGTTATGTCTCTTCAGTCCGCCCGTGCACATATTTTCGAGTTCGAAGCGTTGATTCGCGCGGGGCGCTACTTCGAAGCTCACGAAGCGATGGAAGAAGTCTGGATTGCGCGCGGCCGTCGTCGCGGAGATTTATGGCAGGCTCTGACGCAGCTGGCGGTCGCGATTACGCATGCGAGCCGGGGCAATCACCGGGGAGCGGAGCGCGTCTTACGAAAAGCGGAGAGCAAATTAAGCGCAGGCCTGGCGGAATACGATCTGCCGGAAGACGCTCTGCAATTCGCGCTGGAAAGCTACGAAAGCGAATTCACGCGAACCGGACGCTCTGAATCCGAGTAGATCAACGCTGCTGAACGGCTGCTTCGAGAATGTCGAAGCGATCCTGACCCCATACGATCGTATCGCCCAGGCGAAACGAAGGCACGCCCCATACTCCCAACGCATAGAGGTCGGCCTGATTCTGTTCGACGGTTTCGCGCCAGTCTTCGTTCGAAAGATAGCTTTGAAATTCCGACCAGTCCAGGCCGGCGCGTTCCACGACCCTGGCCAGTCCGCGATCTTCCGCTACGTCCACGCCCTCGCTCCAGATCATCGTCGCCGCGGATAATAGATATTCGCGTTCGCGGCCGTGCTTACGTGCGCAGGCGAAACCGGCCATGCAGCGTTCGACGCCCCTTCCCAGAGGATCCGCAACCCGGCCGAAGGGGATCCCGTTGCGTTCGGCTTCGCGTCCTGCGTCTTTCAGAAGATAGAAGCGTTTCGCCCGGGGAACTTTCAGACCGCGCATGACCATGGGCAGCAGCGGCTTAAGCTCAAGTTCCAGTTCGTGGCGATCGGCGAAGGCGAAGGTCCGTTCCAGAGCGAGATAGGAATACGGGCTGCGAAACGAGAAATAGAATTCCAGCCGGCGATTCTTCGGATTGGCTTCGCCGTTTCTATCTGCGGAAAGCTTCCGGGCGGATGCGTCGCGCTGCCCGGACGGCGCATCGTTTTGACTGCCGGGAGACAGACGCTTGCGCAAATGCCAGAGGCGGTCGACGCCCCAGTACCATTCGCCGCCGTAATAGACCATCGCGCTGTTGTAGTGCCCGAGGCGTCGCAGTAGTTCTTCGTTGCGCTTGATTCGCGCGCGATGTTCCTGAGTTAATTCGCTCGCCGCTCCGGGGAGCTGGGCGAAGAAGGCCCGGTCGTTTTTCCAGAGCGCTCCCAGAATGCGCGCGGCCGAACCCAGGCCGGCGTGTTCCGGTTCTGTTTCGCACTGTAATAGCAGCAGCGTCGCCGCCCGCAATAAGTCCGGCGGGGGCACTTTGGTTTCGCGGGGGTAGTCGTAGCCGCGCGTGCGCGCCATGCGCGCCGCGTCGATTTGGGCGTAGGCTTCCAGCAGGTCGGGTCGGGGCACCATATCTTCCGGCAAACCGAGCACGGTATGGAGGCGAACTTTGAGGCGATGTTCGCGGATTAGATCCGGCAGATCGCAAGCCAGCAGATAGCTGTAGGGATCGGCGGCCCGTAAGAATACTTCGATGGTCCGCGGTCGTCTGCCGAGGCTGCGCTTGAGTTCAAAATAACTTCGCCGGAGGGAACGCAAACGCGGACTGGTAATGATTTCGGCGACCCGGGCGATCAGACTTTTGCGCAGCGACATAGTTCAGTAATACTCCCGGGGTAGTTCAATAAAAATAATACATAATAAAGATCGTCGCCGCCGATACGAGGCCGGCGTAGAAACGATCGTCCTGATAGATGTGTTTTGCGTCGTGACGAATGTGCAGGACAAACAGCGTCAGCGTAAACGCCGAGCTCAACCACGCGGCCGCCGTGGGGTGAATCAGGTCGAGCTGGAGACAGCCGGCCATGATCGCCTGGAAAAATAAAAAGGCCAGAAAATGATAAAAGGCGCGCCGCATCTGGAGGGGATTCGCGCCGGACGCGTTGATCCACAAAAACGGCGTTTTGTCGCCGTCGGCGTTGCGGTCGCTCAGACGGCTCACAGTGAAGTGGATCAGCAGCGTAGTCGCGAAGACGAAAGCGACGCGGTGCATGAAATTCAGCTGCGTTCCGAAAACGTCGACGACGGCGGGGAAGTCGGCCAGAACGTTTGCGTAAAAGGCCTGGCTGCCGAATGATAGAAAGGGGGTCGCCAGGATCGCCGCCATCGCGCCCATCGCAGTCGCCCGGCGGTCGAACATGCCCAGCAGAAAGGCCGCGACCAGACCCGGCGTGAAATGCGAACTCTGACTCGACACAATCAAAAAGAAATTCTCAGTCGAATTCGGATCGTACGTCGTGAGCGCCAGAAAGGCTGAGACGCCCACGATGGCGACGATCGCGAACTGGCCGACTCGAATGAGCGTATGGTCGTCGGCGTCGGGGCGAATATATTTTCGATAGACGTCGATCGTTAAGAGCGTTGCGGCGGAATTCATCATCGAATCGATCGAAGAGATAATCGCTCCGAGCAATCCCGCCAGAATCACGCCGATGATTCCGTAGCCTGCCGGCGCGACCATATTCACCAGGATTGGAAAGGCTTCGTCGGGGGCCACAGTTTGCCCGGCGGGGATGCGAGCCGCGAAGAGGTGCGCCGCGGCCACTCCGCCGGCGATTGAAAAGAATGGAACCATCAGCTTCAGCGCATTGCCGACAAAGATGCCGATGCGCGCTTCGCTGAGACTGCGGGCGCCCATCGCCCGCTGCACGATGTACTGGTTCGTACTCCAATAAAATACGTGTAAGATCAAAAGACCGCTGAGCGCGCCGCTCCAGGGAAGCTGGGGATGATCGCTGGGCAAGTACAGCTGCATCTTACGCGCGTCGCCGGCCAGGGCGTCGGTCGCCATCATGCCGCTCCAGCCGCCGACTTCGGGCTGCGCGAAAGTCAGAACCGCGACCATAATGCCGGCCACAAGTAAGAGCACCGACTGGATGACGTCGGTCCACACGACCGCTTTGAGTCCGCCGAAAATCGTATAGGCGCTGGTAATGAAAACCAATATCGCGACGCCGGCGGTATAACCGATTTCGAGCGGCGTATCGCGCAACAGCAGCATCAGCGAACGCGAGCCGATATAAAAGGCCGCGATCATTTGAACGAGGATCAGAATGATCAAGAAGCAGGTGTACAATAAACGGCTGAGATCGTTGTAGCGTTTACCCAGATACTCCGAGAGCGTATAGATTCGCAGGTTCATATAGACCGGCAAAAATAAATAGGCGAGAATCAACAGCCCCGCCACCGCGCCGAGTTCGAAGTGGCTCTGGGCGAAACCGATGGAATAACCCACGCCGAGCATGCCGACGATATGATTCGCGCTGACGTTCGTGCCGAAGATCGAACCGGCGACGCCCCACCAGGGGATATTGCGGCCGGCGAGAAAATATTCTTCGGAGCTTTCTTCTTCGCTCGTGCTATGGCGCGCGGCTAACAGGCCGACTATCATCACCGTAAACAGCGAGGCGACGAATACGATCAGATCGAATGTTTCAAACATGGCGGTTTAGAAGAGTGTTGGCTTACGCCCGGGGAGTTTCAGCGGAATATCAATGAATGTTCAAACTTCGCTCAGGGCACTTCGGCCCCGGAGCCGGCGCTCCAGATTTCGAACCATTCCTGACGATCCAGCTCGATCGCAAAGCAGCGCGCCGCCGATTGAATCCGTTCGATTTGATTCGTGCCCAGGACCGTAATGATATTCGACGGGTGGCGATTGAACCAGGCGTACAGGATCGCGTCGGGAGTCGCATTATGTTTGCCGGCTATTTTTTCCAGACAGGCTCGCACGCGCACGGCCGCTTCGCCTTTGCCGGTGAAGATTTCGCCGCCTGCCGAGGGCGACCAGGCCATCGGCGAAATGCGCAGGCGCTGGCATTGATCCAGCGTGCCGTCTAAAAAGGGATTCAGCTGCAGCGGATTGATTTCGACCTGATTCGTGACCAGCGGAAAATTCAGGCGGCTTTGCAATAGCTCGAACTGGGCCGGCGTGAAATTCGAAACTCCGGCGTGGCGAATCTTGCCGCTTTCGCGCAGCGCGTTGAGCGCTCCCGCGGCCTCGTCGGCGTCCAGCAAAGGATCCGGGCGGTGCAGGAGCAGCACGTCGAGCGCGTCGACGTTTAGATTCCCCAGCGAGCGTTCGGCGGAACTCTGGATGTGCGCGGCCGAAGTATCATAGTGTTTGATGCGATTGTCCGGCCGGGCCGGATCGACGAGCATGATGTCGCACTTCGTGATGATTTCGATTTTCGTTTTGAGTTCGGGGCGTTCTTTGATCGCCGCGCCGAAGGCTTCTTCGCAGCCGTAGCCGCCGTAGATGTCAGCGTGGTCGAAGGTCGTGATGCCCAGCTCCAGGCACGCGTCGATCTTTTTTAGAATCGTCGCGGGAGTCGCCCCCTGCGGATCGTCGAGGATGCGCCACACGCCGTACGCGAAACGTGAAAGCTCCGGTCCTTTGGGGGCCATCTGGATTCTGGGAACTCTGGTGTCAGTCATATGCGTTAATGTTGTTTTTCTGGATGTTATAGTTGTTTATACGCGCGGCGCGGTGGTCAGAGGCGTGGCCGGCGTTTGTTCCGGCAGTCGGCCGAGGGCGCGGGCCAGGCGAATCTGTTTTAGTTTCGGCAGAACCAGGCGCGCGAAGTGTTCGCATTCGTCGATCAGGGGATAACCCGATAGAACGAAAGAACGCATGCCCAGATCCATATAACGCTGAAGTTTGGCCAGCACCTGGTCGGGGTTGCCGACGATCGCGCTGCCGCAGCCCGAACGTCCGCGGCCGATGCCGCTCCAGAGATGCGGCTCGATATAATCACCGTCGTCCGCCTGTTCGCGCAGCGCGTCCTGGCGTAATACGCCGGCCGACTTAGAGTCCAGGGCCGCGTGCTTCATTTGCGCGGCGCGCTCGTCGTCCAATTTTGAAACCAGACGTTCAGCGTAAGCCCGCGCTTCTTCTTCGGTTTCGCGTACGATAATATGCACGCGATAGCCGAAGTCGATCTTGCGGCCGAATTTCGCGGCGCGAGCGGACATGTCTTCCATCGTGGCCTGAATGCGATCTTCGGTTTCCGGCCACATCAAGAAGACGTCGCAGAATTCCGCGCACAGCTGCCGGGCCGGTTCCGAGATGCCGCCGAAGTACAGCAGCGGGCCGCCGTTTTGTTGATAGGGTTTGATCGGATCGGTCGGCAGATCCAGATCGTAGAATTCGCCTTTGAACTGAATGCGCTCCTGAGTCCAGGCCTGCTTGAGAATCTGAATGACTTCGCGGGATTTTTGATAGCGCGCCTCCGATTCCAGCTTCGTGCCGGGAAGATCGGAGCTGATGATATTCACGGTCAGCCGGCCTTCTAACATATGATCGAGAGTCGATAGGGCCCGGGCGAGCATCGGCGGATGCACTTCGCCGCAGCGAATGGCCGTGAGCAGGCTCATCTGTTTCGTCATCGGCGCTACGCCGCCGGCGAAAGTCAAAACGTCCTGGCCGACCTGATAGGAACTGGGCAGCAAGATATTCTGGTATCCGAGACGATCGGCCGTGGTAACGATGTCCGCGCAGTGAGCGAATGAGCTGCGCAGATCGCCGTCGGGCACACCGAGGAATTCATAGTCGCCGTTGCAGAGATCGGAGAACCATGCGACTTCTACGGCCTTTTTTTCGGCGACGGTTTCATCGGAGCGAATCGGAATACTGGGAATCAAAACTATATCCTGAGTAAAAAGATACCGGAGGGGGACCGTTCGCCGGCCGGATGTCAAGTAAATTCGCGCGAAGGCCTGTCGTGCGGATCGAGAAGCGTGACTGAAGCAATGCCCGGGATGCACAGACGCGATGACGGACGTGAATCAACATATATTTTTGTGCGATGCGGAACGAGCGGCGGCGCTTGGCGATGAACTGCGCGCGGCGGGTGTGAGCGGCGAGATGAGCAGCGGGGCGGACGGCGCCGCGTTGTTTGTAGAAGCTACGGCCATCGCCTTAAATTCCGATTCCGATCCTGAAATGCTGGCGCCGGCCCTTGCCTTCGCCCGTCAGTCTCTGCCGAACGCTGAGCTCTTCGCCGACGCTTCCGTGAATCATATTGTGCGCTGTGCGAGCCAGGCTGTGATCGAAGCCTGCGATGACGCCGGCGACTGGGCTCTGCATATTTTGCGGGCTGAAGATGCGGATGCTCCGGGACCGAACCGCGCGCGACTGCTGCGCTCCGAAATAGAAGCGCAGCTAAAAAAACGCCGGCGCCGTCTGTTGCGCAGCCTGGCGCCCGATGACGCTCCAGTAGATGTTTCTTCAGCGCCGACAACGCTGGTGCAGCTGTATCTTGAATCGCGCGAGCGAACATGGCTTTCGATCGTTCGCCCGGGCGCGCAGGCGTCGAGCGATGCATTCTGGCGGCGCTGCCTGTCGCCCTGGCCCGGCGGTCTGTGGCAGGCTACGGAAAACCGCGAGCCGCCTTCGCGCGCCTATCGCAAGCTGGCGGAAGCTCTCGAACAGTTTCCATGGATTGGTGGTGGGATTGGCGACGTCGACTCCGCGGGCGAGGGACCGCCTGGATCGCGCGGGGCGGCGCTGGCAATTCAGGCCGGCGATCGGGTCGTAGATCTCGGCGCGAGTCCCGGCGGTTGGAGCTGGGTCGCTTTGCAGCGCGGGGCGCGGGTGCTCGCCGTCGATCGCAGCCCGCTGCGAGCGGATTTGATGCAGCATGCGAAGCTGGACTTTGTTCAGGGCGACGCCTTTCAATATCGGCCGGAGTCGCCGGTGGACTGGCTGATCTGCGACGTGATCGCCTTTCCCGATCGCATTCTGGAGCTGTTGCGTGACTGGGTCGCGATGAAGCGCTGTCGGAATTTTTGCGTCACCGTAAAGTTTCGCGGCGCCGGGGATTACGGGGTGCTCGTCGAATTAAAAAACATGTTAAACAAGCACGCCCGGGATTTCGCGCTGCGCCGTCTCAGCGAAAACAAAAACGAAGTCACGGCCTTCGGCTGTTTGTAATCGAGTCGCGCCCGATGCGCCTGATTATCGCACGGTTTTCGCTTTCAGCAATTCCAGACCTCTGTCGATGTCGCTGTGGATTCCGACGAAGATCACCAGGTCGCGTTCCTGCAGCGTAAAGTCCGGCCGCGGCGAAGTGATTACGTTGCCTTCCCGCAGCACGCCCAGAACCAGCAGGCGGGTCTCTTCGAATAAACGTGAATCCAGGAGGCTCTGGCCGTCGCCTTCGGCCGTAATCAGGGCGGACTCGACCGAAGTCGCGGCGAGCACGGATTCCAGTTCTTCAAAGCTGGAACGCGAAACCTTTTCGCCCATCAGGGGCCCGTACTTTTCGTTGCGAATTACCGCCATCTGATTGGCGACGACACTGCGGGGCACGTGGTGTCGACGAAGCAGCAGCGAAAAGATTTCAACGCTGGCCTCCATTTCTTCCGAGACGACGTCGTTCGCGCCGGCTTCGTAGACGTCGTCCAGCTCCGCGATATAACGCGTGCGAACGACGATATACAGTTCCGGGTTCATGCGCCGGGCCAGACGAATGATGCGGTCCAGGGATCGCGGCGTGCCGGTACTGATGACGAGCGTCGAAGCGTCGTGGATGTGCAGAGCCTCGAGGATTTCGCTGGAGCCCGCGTCGCCGAATACGCCGGGATGGCCTTCTTTGCGCATCTCTTCGAAGAGGCGGCCGTTCATTTCGCAGATCGTATAGCGCATGCCTACGGCCCGCAGCACATGGCTCAGGTATTTACCGATCTTGCCGAAACCGACGATGGCGATGTGTCCGCCGGACGGAGTTTTGCCGCTCAGCTCGTCTTCGGCCTGCCCCGGTTTCGGATCGGCGGCTCGCATGCGAAAACGGCCGGACTTGCCCTTCAGCTGAACGCTGGCGAAGCCGAACCAGTCGTCGAGCAGATAGCCGATCTGTTCGGCGTAGCGCACGAGAAAGGGCGCGATCGCCATCGTTACGACGCTCGCGCTGATGATCGTTAAGTACTCGTCGTTGTCGAGCAGTCCGGAGGTGCCGGCTCGCAGGGCCAGAATCAAGCTGAATTCGCCGATCTGCGCCAGACTCAAGCTCGCGACGATCGACGTGCTCAGATTGCTGCCGGACAGAAAGATCACGATCATCGCGACGAGGAGCTTGAGTAGAATCGAAGCGAGCGCGACGCCCAGAACGATGCCGATGTTTTCGAATACAAACTGCGGAACGATGTACATGCCCATCGATATAAAAAAGAGCGCGCTCAATGAATCGCGCATGGGAATCGCGTCGGCGATAATCTGTTCGGAGTACTCGGTTTCGGAGACGGTCATGCCGGCCACGAAGGCGCCCAGAGCCAGGGAGATCCCGAACTGTCCGGCGGCGAAGGCCGTTCCGAAGACGACCATCAGCACGGAGAGCACGAAGAGTTCGCGGCTGGCGGTCGCCGCAACCAGGCGAAAGAGATGCGGCAATAGAAAGACGCCCACGGCCAGCAGGATCACCACGCCGGCCAGCGCGATGCCGATGCCGGTTATAGCTTCGAGGGGGCTGCCGCCGCCGCCGGGTTCCAGCGTCGCGATGACGCCGAAGAGCAGCATCATCGGCAAAAGACACAGATCTTGAAAGAGCAGAATACCGATTGCGATTTTTCCGTGGGGACTCGTCGCCTGCTTTTGCTCGCTCAGAGTTTTCATGACGATGACGGTCGAACTGAGGGCGACCATACAGCCCACGGCGAGACTCCAGGCGTTGGAGTAGCCCATCAGGCGTCCGCCGAGCCAGACCACCGCGGCCGTCGCCACGACCTGCAGACCACCCGAAAGAAATACGACGCGGCGTAGGCGAATCAATTTCTGTAATGAGAACTCCAGGCCGATCGTAAACAATAAAAGTACGACGCCGATCTCCGCCAGGACGTGCACTTCCTTTTCGCTATGAACGATTCCCAGGGCCTGGGGGCCGATGCATATGCCGCCGAATAGATAGATTACGATCGGCGGAATGCGCAGGCGATGGCCGATGAGCGCCGCCGGAACGACGACCGCCAGGATATAAAACAGATCGCGTAAGATCGGCAGGTCATGCATGTGAATGGTTCGTCCTTGTGGCGCCGCGCAGTCGCGGAACGCGCCGCGATCTGATCGGCCGGGATCGTGAATTATTTTACGAGTTCGCGCGCCTCGTCGGAATTATAAAACGCAAGCAGGCGTCGCTTGAGCAAATTCTCCGCGTACTGTCGGGTTGGAGCCGCGCTTAGAAATTCAAGGCCTTCCGTTACGAAAGTCTCGCGATCGACGCCCAATTCAATCAATAAATCCGCGGCCTTGTGATTGCGCAACTCTTCGAAGAAAGCTTCGAGCCCCGCGGCGATCAGGTCGGCGGTGATCGGGGAAGTGCGCACTTTTTCGCCGAAGTGCTCAGCGGCTTCACGATAGGCCGGCAGCTTCTCCGGCGCGACGTAGCGAGTGAGCGTATTGATCGGAGTTTCGCTCAATTCCGCGTGAAATTGTTCCGCCGCCTGCTGGATGACGGCCGGGCTCAGGCTTTTTTTTACGGCCGCTTCGGAGTTTTTGATAATCTGCCCGGCGTTATTCTTAATAAATTCTTTGATCGATTTCTCGAATCCGTCCTTCAGGCCCGGCGCGGTTTGATTCAGGAGATTCTGCCCGAGCTTGAACAGCGACTGAGCGCCGGGGATGCTATTCGTTAATTTCGAATCCGCCATAAAGTCGGCGATGCCGTGATACAGGATTTCGGAAATTACCAGACTGAAAACCGCGTTGTGAACCATGCCGTCGACGATGGTGTCGCGCAGGTCTACGTCCTGGCTGAGATCTTTCACCATGAGTGCAAAGGCCTGCTCCGAAATTAAGGCGTCCGCGTTTTCCTGGCGGGCGGCCAGCGCGCTGTGCAATGCCTGCGCCACCGCGTCGACGATCGCCACGCTGCCGGGTCCCGGCGTTTGATCCAGAAAGCGTCGTTTGATCCAGGCGAAGCTTTCGGTCGGATTCGCAAAGTCGGAGATCGGCCGCCCGGCGAGCCAGTCGTAAAGATATTCGAGTTCCTTGCGTCGATCGTCGCGGCCATCGTCGCCCGTTATTCCCAGTGCGGCCGACTCGAATTTCAAATGGGCGTCGAAGAGCTCCCGGGCCCGGGGCGATAAGGCGTCCAAATCGGCCTGCAAGCGGGCATCGCTGGATTCTGAGGTTCCGGAGATCACTGTGGACCTTTTGTCGCCTGGCCCGGGTCATTGCCAGAACAAAACGTCGCATGCGGCCTTTTATGATTATTATCCTGTTATGAAATGGTCCTCGCGCGTTAGAATAAGGCTGCGATGAAGTTCATAACAATCGACCCAACGAATCTGGATTCCGAACACGTCTGCTGCGCGATCGGCGCCGATCAGGCGAATACGGCCCGTGCCGCCACCAAAAAGGAATGGATGCGAGCCCGCTTCAAGAAAGACGGCCTGGTCTTTAAGCGTCTGGACGAGCGCGGCAAGATGTTCGTGGAGTATATGCCGATCGAGTCCGTCTGGAAGCCGATCTCCGGTAAGAACTATTTGGTGATCAATTGCCTGTGGGTCTCGGGCAAGTTCAAAGGCCGCGGCGTGGCACAGGCGCTGCTCGATGAATGTGTGAAGGATGCGAAAAAACAAAAACGGGCCGGCGTCGCCGTCGTAACTTCGAATCGCGTGAAACCCTTTCTAACCGACCCGAAATTCTATAAGCGTCACGGATTCGAAACAGTGGATACAGCGCCGCCGTACTTTGAACTGCTCGCCCTGCGATTGGATCCACGATCGCCGGCGCCGAAATTCAAGTCCGCAGCGAAAGCCGGTCGCTGCGAAAACAAACAGGGTTTTACGTTCATCTATTCCAACCAGTGTCCATTCATGGAGGAGTACGTGCAGACCCTGGCCGGGATCGCCGCCGGGAAAAAAGCGCCCACGAATATCGTGAAGCTGAAAACCGGCGCCGAAGCCCGTCGCCTCGGCAGCCCCTTCGGAACCCTGGGCATCTACTATCAGGGCGAGCTGGTCGCCCACGATCTGATGCCGGAAAAAAAATTCGGCCAGTTCGTGGACGGGTTGCTACAGAGCTAATCGATGTTCAACGCATCGGCACATCGATCAGCAGCACCTGGCTTGCTTCGCGTGCGTGAATCTTCAGCTGACCGGAATCCTGCAAACCGGCCGCGTCCCGTTTGTTCAGCGTGGCCTCTACGTCGCCGCCCTTTATAAGATCAACCGAGCCGTCGATCACGAAGGCGTACACCCCGTTGCCTTCTCGCAGGGTCTCGTACTCGACCGTGGAGCCCGCCGAAAGCTGTCCGAGGGAAAACCGCGCCTGCTGATTGATCCAGAGCGCGCCTGCTTTGTCTTCCGGCGAAACCACGGTGACCAGCCTGTCTTGATTCGCCGCTAAATCGAAAGCCTTCTGTTCGTAGCGGGGTTCAATGCCCATCTTCTCCGGCAAAATCCAGATCTGTAAAAAATTCACGTTCTCCGTCGTCGACGCGTTGTACTCCGAGTGCAGGACGCCCGTGCCGGCTGACATCACCTGCACTTCGCCGTGCCGAATCACCGAGCCGGTGCCCATGCTGTCTTTATGTTCGAGTCCGCCCGCCAGAGGAATGGAAACGATTTCCATATCGCGGTGGGGGTGCGTTCCGAAACCCTGGCCGCCCGCGACTTCATCGTCGTTGAGTACGCGCAGCGCTCCGAACTGCACTCGCTCCGGATTAAAATAGTTGGCGAAGCTGAAGGTATGCCGGCTCTTGAGCCAGCCGAAGTCCGCCGCGCCGCGAGAATCCGCGCGATGAATTGTGATTCCTGTTTCCTGTGCTTTGTTCATGTCCGATCCTCCTGTCCGAATGCTCTTTAGAAGCCTTCGGCGGCCGGTGGCAACGTTTCGCGCCTGGACTTCTACCGGACAAAACGGAGTTTCAACCGGACGAATCGACGGGGGATGATTCCTTCGCAGCCTCTTTTCGAAAGGCTCCCGGAGTCTGGCCGGTGTGCTTGTGAAAGAAGCGACCGAAGTAGTCCGCGTCGGCGAAACCGATTTCCCGGGCGACCGCGGTCACCGTCAGATCTTCACTGCGCAGCAGGCGGCGCGCTTCGAGGAGCAGTCGATTTTGAATGATGCGGGAAGGGCTGCTGCCCGCCCGGGCGTTGGTGATCGCGTTCAGGCAACGCGTCGAAAGAAACATCCGTTCCGCGTACTGGGCGGGGCGGTGCAGCTCGCGAAAATTCGTCTCGACCAGTCGACGAAACTCCTGGAAACGACGCGCGTCGCCGCCGCCTTCTTCGGTCGGATCTTGATTAAGGTCTTGATCGAGATCTTGTGCGCCGTCCGCGTTTTGCGCGAAGCTCTGAATTTTCAGCAGCAATATCTTTAAGTACGCGCGGGCGATTTCGGGATCGTGCTGATTCTCGGCGATGTCTCGATGGAGGCGTCCGAGGATCTCGCCCTGGGCGTCGGTCGGACGCAGCAGCGGCTGCGTGTAAAAAGCCGAGTCCAGGGCAAGCAGCGCGGCGTTGTCTTCTCGGGCGCAGAGAAAGTCTTCGTTGAATGCAATCCGACTGCCCTGAATCTGCGGAGCCGGACCATCGCCTTCGAATTCCAGGCGGGCGTCCGGAGTCAGGAGGGCGAGAGTCTCGCCCTGGAAAGTCAGGGCCTTGATTTGGGTTTCGCAGTTTTCGAAACGCAGTCGCCCGGCGCCGCGCGTCCAGCGTAGAATCATAAACAGCGCTGCGCCGCCGGAGTTATCGGCCGGCCTTGCGGCGCTGGCGCTTAAGGCCTGAGCATCGCGGTCGACGCTCAGTTCGACGCGGGCTTCGAAAGAAAAATAGCCGTGCCGCCGATCGCCCGCATTATTTACGCTTCGCCCTGGAGGGGCGAGGCTCATGTTAAGAATTTCTTCGTCAGGTTGGCCAGCTTGCGCGAAAACCCGGTGTAAGGCGGATAGAGCAAATCCAGAGCGCTGAAGAAGCGCGACTGCTTGAGCACGCCGCGTTCGTGGGACAGCGCGCGAAAGCCGAAATAACCGTGATAGCTGCCGTGGCCGCTGTGGTTCGCCCCGCCGAAGGGCAGGTTGTGGTTCGCCAGATGAATCAGCACGTCGTTCACGGCCGCTCCACCCGAGCTCGTGTTCTGCAGAACGTAGTTGATATTTTTCTTCTTTTTGCTGAACACGTAGAGCGCCAGAGGTTTTTCCCGCGCGTTTACGAAGTCGACCGCCTCTTCGAGCTTACGATAGGTTAGAATCGGCAGCAGCGGGCCGAAGATTTCCTCTTGCATGATGTTGATATCGGGGCTGACGCCGGACAGCAGAGTCGGGGCGATATAGTTTTCGCCGGCGTCGGACGCGCCGCCCATCTCGACTTTCGCGCCGGCTTCCATGGCTTCGTGCAGCAGGCCGGTCAGTCGCTGATAGTGGCGCTTGCTGACAATGCGACAGAGGTCCGGAGAGGCGACCGGGTTCTCGCTGGAGTCGTAGGATTTTTCGATCGCCTGTTTGGCGTGCTTAACGAATTCGTCGACTTTGCCTTCGGGTACCAGCAGGTAGTCCGGCGCGACGCAGGTCTGGCCGCCGTTTATGACTTTGCCCCACATGATGCGTTTCGCCGCGAGCTTCATGTCCGAAGTCTCGTCAACGATCACCGGCGACTTGCCGCCGAGTTCCAGAGTTACGGTCGCCAGAGTTTTCGCCGCGGCTTCCATGATGATCTTGCCGACCGGCGTCGAACCGGTAAAAAAGATATGATCGAAGGAGTGCTTGAGCAGCTCGGTTGAAACTGTGTGATCGCCTTCGACGACCGCGCATTCGTCGCGTTCGAAAGTGCTTTCGACCAGCTTGCGAATATAGGCCGAGGTATGCGGCGTATACTCCGAGGGCTTGAGCACGTTCGTATTGCCGGCGGCGATCGACGCGACCAGGGGCGCGATCGCCAGTTGAAAGGGATAATTCCAGGGAGCGATAATCAGAACCGTGCCCTTCGGTTCATACATGACTTCCGATCGCGATCCGATCAAAGTCATCGGTGTGCCGACGCGCTTCGGGGCCATCCAATCGCGAATTTCGCGGATGGCCGTTTTGATTTCTGAGATGACCAGCAGCGTTTCGGTGAGGTCGGTTTCCAGGGGGGCCTTGCGAAAGTCTTTGTAGATGGCTTCTTCCAGCTCGCCGGTCGTCGACTCGATCGCTTTTTTCAGGCGCTTCAGCTTCGCGATGCGGTCGCGGGCGGTGGATCGCCGCAGTTCCAGCTGTTTGCGCTTTTGGGCCGCAAAGATCTGCTGGATCTCTTCGGTCGGCGTATTGGGCGCCGTCATCGCCGCCGTGCCAAAGGCTGTGCCCTGGGTCTTACTTGCCGCCGGGGTGGAGTTTGAATTGCTGGATGCCATAATAGTGCCAGATTCAAATAATTGACCGGTGGTTTGCAAGTGTTTTTTCAGAGATCTATGATGTGGATAAAATCGATTTTCGCGCGTTCAGCGAAGGCTCTGCCTGCGCGTTTCGCGCAGCCCTCGTTCGCGCGTTTAGCGCAGCCCTCGTTCGCGCGTTTAGCGCCGGCTGCTTTCGCGGGAGCGCGGGGCCCGGCCTTCGCGGGCGTTCTGGCGATCTTGTGCTCCGGCCCTCTGGCGATGGCCTGCGATGGGCCGGCGGTCGTCGCCGACGAGGAGTCGCGTCCGGTCGGCGACAGTTTCGAAATTCGGATCGGCGAGCGCGTTCGAGATTGGTGTGAACGCCTGGAGGCCCGGCAGGCTCAGAATCCGCCGGCGGCCGTAGACGAGCAGGCGCTGAACTGCGCGACGATTCGCCGGGCCGCCGCGACCTTGCAACCGGTCGGACCGCGCTTTGATTTTGTGCCGGCCCCGGACGATCGCCTGAATCGTTTCGAGGGACTCTTCGTGCCCGGTCGCTATTCTCGATTGGCCGGGGAGTCCGTGAACGATTTAGTCCTGCGTCTTCTGGAAGCGACGGCTGATCGTCTGGAACGCAAGCGCGACGGCATCGCCAGCGCCGATTATAATATTCCCGGACTGGAATTTAACGCGTATCGCCAGATGATTCTGGCGAGCATTGTGGAAAAAGAAGCCGCCTCGAATCGCGGCTACGAGGGCGTGGCCGCCGTTTTTTTGAATCGGCTCCGAGACAACGAAGTGCTGGGATCGTGTCCGACCGTCGAGTACGCCCTGGGCTATCATCGTCCGTTTTTGTTATTCAAAGATCTTGAATTGAAATCGCCGTACAATGTATACAAACGTCGCGGTCTGCCGCCGACGCCGATCGCCTTTTTTAGCGACGAAGCCTTCGCGGCCGTGCGCAATCCCATCGATTCGGCGGCGTACTTCTTTGTCTACGATTGGACGACAGGCGATTTGATTTTCGCCGACGACTACGGCGCGCACAAACGCAACGCGAAAGGCGCCCGCGAACGATTCATCGCGAAATTCGGCAAAGAAACGATCTATAAAAAGTACGACGGCCTATTTTACGAACTGCCCGCGGGCGGCACAGCGGCTGATTAAACCGCGCGGTGCGGCTTCCAAAAAAATTAAATCTCATCGGAGCCGCGCTAAATTCGCGTGAAAGCGTTCGGGATCGAATTCGATCGGCAGCTGTTGGATTATCTCGCCCCGGGGCGAGAGCACCAGTAGATTCGGAAATCCGCGCACATTGTATTTTTGCATGAAGTCTTCGCCGGCTTCGCTTTCGTATTCGATGCGCGCGAAGACGAAATTTTCTTTTAGCTCTTTTTGAACCCTGGGATCCGCGAAGACGGTCTGGTCTAATTTGCGGCAGGTCGGACACCAGATCGCCGAGAGGGCGGCCAGGATCGGTCGCCCCTGAGATTGCGCGCTGGTCTGGGCCGCGCTCAGAGTGTTGAGTTCCAGGCCCGTTTCTCGCAGCGCCTGTTCGCCCAGGTAGGTCTGGACCTCGACGTTAATGAAATAAGCGGCCAGGCCAATCAGCCCCGCCGCGAGCCAGCCGCGAAATCGTTTCCAGTTCATGCAGAGTTGAGACGCGAACCCGGCGATGCGGTTACATCGCCGGACTCATAGCTGGCAAACGCTTCGCTCAAAGCAGATCCTGCGATTCCAGGCTCGCACGCAGGTCCGCGCCGGCCGCCGAATCTTTTTTATAATACACGGCCGGTTTGCCGAGGGGTGCATCAACCGTGCGATATTCGCCTTCTGCGAGGCTCACGCTTTCGCCGCTCCACAGATGCGTCCATTCGCCGGCCGGCAGATAGACGCGCACGCGCACGCGATCGGGATCGAGCACGGGGGCGATCAGGAAGTCGGGGCCCATCATGAACTGCTCGTGGTTGATCTTGCGTACTTCCGGATCGTTCGGATAGTGTACGAATAAGTGGCGCACGACCGGATGGCCTTTCGCCTCCGCGTCGGCGACTAAGGCCTTGCGATAGGGGGTGAGGGCGGCGAAGATCTTCGCGAAACGGCTGAAGAATTTTAATGTCTCTTCGTCGTCGTAGATCTGGAAGTTGTTGTCGGGCTGGTTGCCTTCGTGGGTGCGAAAGACCACGTTAAACGCGGAAAGTTCGGTCCAGCGCCAGAGCAGTTCCCGGGGACGATGGTAATCGGCGATCGGATTGGTGATCGTCGTATAGCCGCCGATGTCGCTGTGGTTTAAGCTGTAGCCGGACAGGCCCGAAGAAAGCAGGCCGGTGATCGCGGTTTTGATGCCGTCATAGCGGTCCCAGCTCACGAGCTGATCGCCGAGCCAGAATAGAGTCGTCAAACCGGGGCTTTTCGTATAGCCGCTACGTGAGAAGAAAACGACTTCGTTTCCGAGACCGACTTCGTTGATCGCCTCGCGGTTTACCTGCTGCCATTCTTCCGGATATTTGTTGTGATAGGTCGCCGGGCTTTCGCCGCTGTATAAAACCGCGTCGTAGGGCAGAGCCTCGCCGAAGTCGGCCATCCAGCCTTTCGACCCGGC
This sequence comes from bacterium, assembly GCA_024742665.1. GTDB lineage: Bacteria > Spirochaetota > Leptospiria > Leptospirales > Leptonemataceae > JANSYA01. The sequence continues at coordinate 346,595 of JANSYA010000002.1, read as the reverse complement.
GTCGCGCACGAGTTCGCTTTTGATGACTTCTTTGATCCAGGCGCGGGCGGCGGGGTTGGTTAAATCGATCAGGCCCGCCGAGAAGCTCGTGTTGAGAATCATATAAGGTTCGCCGGACTGAGTTTTAATCAGATAGTCTTTGTCGCGAGCTTCGGCGAAGAGATTGCGGCGATGGTTTTCTTTTTCGCTTACGTCCGCCAGGAAGGGATTGATGTAGGTCATCAGCTCGATGCCTTCGCGGCTAAATTCCGCGCGCAGCTGATCCCAGCCGGGATACCGATCGTTGTCGAGCTCCCAGTTCCACCAGAGCTGCTTGCCGAAGCTGGTCTTGCGCTGGCCTTCCCAGTCCTGCAGCCAGTACGCGGCGATCGGGGTATCGAGAGCTTTGAGCTGGCCGTGCACGCGCTGTACTTTTTCGGTGCCGCCCTGCATGCCGATGATCGCTCCGTCGTGGATCCAGTCCGGCAGCTTGCGCATGCGGCCTGAGTATTCGGTGAACTCTTCAATCAGCTGCAGCGGGGTTTCGCCGTACAGAATGCGTCCGGTCATTTTGCCGGAGAAGGCTTCGACGGTCACGCGCTCGGCGTCGCGCATATCGAAGCTGGTGTATTCGTAGTTTTCCAGAAAGAGCGAATTCAGATCGCTGGTGATATAGTGGGGCACACCCGCGTACGAAGTGTGCCACTTGCCGCCGGCTCCCGCGGTTAGATCCGCTCCGGTCGTGATCGGCTCGGCGCCGCGGCCGATGCCCTGTTCCATCACGAAGATCGGCAGCTTGCGGCCTTTCACGTCGAAGTAGGTGAACTGCTCGCCGAAGCCGTAGAACCCTTCGCCGGCATGCGAAGCATAAATCAAATAGCTGCGATTGTAGCCTTCGGCGTCGACCGCCAGTTCAAAGCGCAGGTGTCCGTCGCCGGTCGCCGCGAAAGTCAGAGAATAGGGCACCGCGCTGCCGCGGCAGTCGAGTTCGCCGGCAATCGTCAGGTTGTTGGGCCCGTGTTCGACGGAGTTGATCTTTTGATCGGAGCAGCTCTGCAGCGTCTCGTCGTCGATCGTGAACATACCGCGGGCTTCGTGAATGGTTTCCTGCCCCCGGGCGGCCGAAACGAAGGCCAATCCCGGCAGAGTCGCCCAGAGCTCGCGATCCGGCGCGGCGCTGTTGTGAACCGTGAGCGTTGCGCTATCCAGAGCGTCGCCCTGCCACGCGGCGGTGTAGGGGCCGACCGCGTAGGACTGAGCCTGGAAATTCCAGTCTCCCGGTTTGAGTTCTCCGCCGATGGTCGGTTCGAAGAGTCCGCAGGCGGTGAATCCCAGCGCAAACAGTGCGGTGAGGCACGCGCTTATAATAGAAGAAAACGGTTTTCTATATTGGGTCGGAGTGAGTCGATCGGAGCGGGAAGCGATTGCGGGCATGGAGTAGGTCGTCCTTTTAGAGTGCTGACTCTCATGCCCGGCGAGCTCTGGTCGATCAAGTAAAAACCGGGAAAAAACGTTCCGGGGGGCCTTGCGGCAGGTGTCGGCGTTGATCTGCCCGCATAAAATCGTAAAAGTGTTGGCCCGGACACTTAGATGTGGCGTCCAATAACGATATGAGTATCAAAGGTGTTGTCGCACTGATTTCCAGCTGCCTGGCCGTGGCGCTGCTGGCCCCGGGATCCGGCCAGTTCCAGAGACTTTCGATTGCTTCCAGCGGTCTGGAGGCGCAAACCCGCCCGCCCTCGATCGAAAAGCTGGCTTCCGGCGCCCGTAAGATTTCGCTCAAGGCGCCCGGCGGGCATCTCATGGGCGGGACAACCCGCGGGATGAGCTATACCAGCGCGATGTCCGACGGCACGCCGGCCCCGAAGCTGGTCGTGGATCCGGACGGCGCGATCTTTCTGGGATATAACGACGCCGATTCCAACGCCCGGATTCTGGAGCTGGACGGCCGTCTGCGTGTGAAGCGCGAAGTGCTGCGGGTCAAAGGCAAACGCCTGGCGGATTTTATCGCCGTGGACGATGCGTTGACGCTGCTTTTGACCGAGTTCGACTCCGAAAAAAAACAGAACTACGTGAGACGCAAACATCATACCGCGCATATCGAACAGTACGCAATCAAAAACGGCCGCGCGAATTTTCGCACGCGCATTGTCGGCACGCGCGAATACAAAAAAGAAGGCGACCAGGGCATCGATACGACCTTCGGTACTTTTAGCATCGCGTACGATGAGGACAACGAAGTCTTCGCCACTTATTTCTCGACCTATCGCCGCTGGGACGACGGCGTTACGCACCAGAGCGAATATCTCGCGACCTTCGACGCGGACGACGGCAAACGTCGCATGCAAGACGGAAACCGGCCCGAGGGATTCACCTGGAATGTCAGCCACAGCTTTCGTCCGCGCTTTGTGCACGACGGCGAACGCTACGTGATGGCCACAGTCGGCGACGCCTATCCCCGCGGCCTGGTCGTTCAATTTTTTGCGCAAGGCGAAAGCGGCGGGCGCGAACTGCCGATCAAAGTTCCCAAAGCGAAACCGGGCGAAACCTACCAGTACGTGCCGGTCACAACCGGCGATCTGTATGCACGCGATAATAACACCTGGATCGTCGTCGATTCGGCCGTCGGTCGTTCCTCAAACGACATCGCGCTGATTCGCGCGCAGGGCGAGAAAGTCGGCAAGCCGATCTTTTTAACGAATACGCCCCGGGTGCGCGAACGGGTGCCGCGGATTCAACCCTACGGCGAAGATCACCTGCTCGTGCTCTGGATGAACGATCAGGGGCCGGCGAAGCGCAAGTGGCACCCGGAGCTTTCGAAGATGGCGATGCAGGGCGCCGTAATTGACGAGGCCGGTCGTGTGATTTCGAAGCCGGCCGCCTTCGGTAAGATCGGACAGTTTCAAATGCGCAGCGCGGCGCGTATGTTTCGTTTGTCGGACGGTCGCGCGGGCTGGATCAACGACGCGACAGGTATCGAAGACCAGTTGGAGATCGTCGTGCTGCCCGGTCCGGGCGGCGGCGGTACTGTCGATCCGGACGAAAACGAGCCCGATGAAAAACCGGAGCCGCCCGAGAGCGAAGAAAACGAAACGATCAAGATTGATCCCAAATTGAATCAGCCGCTGCTTGCAGCGATTTACGACGGCGAAGATCGCACGGCCCTCAGCCTGCTGCAACGCGGCGCCGATCCGAACGCGAAATTCGGTCAGTGGACGGCGCTGCTGTACGCCGCGTACTTCGGACGCACGTCCGTAGTCGAAGAGCTGGTGCGGCGCAAGGCGAATCCGAATGCGACGGTCAGCGGTTGGACGGCCCTGCGTCTGGCTGAATCTCGCGGTCATGATCGCATCGTCGAAACGCTGCGTCCCATCACACAGATCAACTCCCGGGCCTTCGGGCGGGAGGCCGCTCCCGCTCGTCCGACGGACTCCCGCGTCCGCACCCGGGGCGGTCGGGTGAATATCGCGCCGAATCGTCTGGAACGCAGCGGCGGCGCAAATTCGCGCGCGAAATTACGCGAACTCGGAAAGCCGAAGCAATGATGGGCGGGGCAATGACCTCCAGAATAACGGCATTCAAAGCAACGACACTCAAAGCAACGATGTCAGGGGCGTTCCAGACGAAATTCGGAACAGTTGTGTCGCTCGCACTGTTCGCAGCCGCAATTCCTCTGTCGGCCGAACCGCATGTGGAACCTGATGATATTCCGCCGACGAAAGGCGAAGCAATTGTGGTGCGCGAAGTGCCCAACTCCGTGTACTACGATGCGGCCGAAAGTCGTTTCTATTTTTACGACGAAAACAGCCGCAGCGACGGCCGCGCCGGATGTTCCTCGGCTTCGATTGTCGCGTCGATTCCCGAAGACTTTCGCGGCGACTACTGGCAGCTCCAGCCCCGGTCGGATTGCGGCCGGCAGGCTCTGGCCCGATCGCGGATGGACGGAGCGCAGGCTCTGAGTTTCGCGACGGATGAGCAGTGGCCTGTCGGTTGGACTGTAGTGCACCAGGCGGGCCTGGCTCTGGGCGCTGAATTCGCCGGGTCTTTGCCCGCGACTGAGATCGCCATGTTTTCGATGAAGGATCTGCGAGCGGAAGTCTTTCGCACTCGCAAACAGAATTCTACGATCGTAGCAGCCCTGGTTCTCACGGAAGTCGATAGTGGTCGAGAGCTGAAACTGCTCCGTGCGGCCGGCGGCGGATATGAGGTCGCATCATCGGCGCAAAAAATTCCACCAGGGCTCGATGCGGAGCAGATCACCGTCGTGCGCTGGTCGGAGTCCGAAGTCTTTGTGGCCTTTAACGATGCGCCGCCGTCTCCGGGCGGGCAGCTACAGGCTGCGGCGTACGCAGTCATTGCGGCGCCCGATCTCGCGCGCAAACTCGGCGGCCGTCCGATGAACGTTCCGTTGACCATGCGCATGGTCGCGTATGGCTCGGTCTCGATTGAAGAGGGGGGCGAAGAAGCCGGAGAACAAGATGCGCAGGACGGGGGCGGGTTCTGCATGAGCCATGACGATACTTGTCTCTGTCTGGACCCGGACGCGCTTTGCCTGATTGCCACCTTTCCGTATATCATGGTTTTATGGATGGACGCTTTTTCCGATTAATGATTGTCAGCTTTGCCCGAAGAGCTTCAGACTGGTCGTGCGCTTTTTAGCGTTTGAGGCCGTCAATGCGGATTGCGGAGTGCGTTCTGCATGAAACTCTATACGAAAGTAATTCCACTGTGCCGGCGCAGTCGCTGTAAGTCGATTCTGACCACGCCCGTAGTTTGTCAGGGAGACGTGCGGGGAGTGCTCTATCTTGAAAATCGTCTGGCGGCCAGCGTATTCACCCGGCCGCGTCTGCAAATTCTCGGCGTGCTTTCGTATCAGGCCGCGGTGTCGTTGGAAAACGCGCGCCTGCACGAACACATGCAAAGCGAAGTCGGCGAAAAGACGCGCCGGCTTTTGAAGCTCAAGCTCGCACGGGATCGGATGGACCCGCACTTCTATTCAATTCGCTGAATATGGTTCAGGCGCTGATGCGGAATAATCCGGATACCGCGAATCGGGCGCTGGCAGTGCTCGCGGAGCTTTATGAAACGCTCACCGGCATCAGCTCGGCCGAGCTGGCCGACTTCGAGCAGGAGTGGCGGTTTCTAGACGAGTATTTGAAGTTGATGCAAATGCGCTATGCGAGCACGCTTGAAGTGACGATAAGCCATGCTGAATCGGACCGCGCCCGGCGTCGTCACCGTGACGATTTACGGGGCGCGCGAGCCTGGAAGCGCTCCGTAAGATTCGTAGATGAATAAAATATGATTGCCGGCCGGCCCCTCCCGGGAGTCATTCTGCATTATTTATAAGTGAGGTCCTTCAATGCGGATAGCGGAGTGCGTTCTGCATGAAACATTATACGAAAGTAATTCCACCCGGGTCTATCGCGCCAAACACGAGCCCTCCAATCGGAACGTAATCGTAAAGCAGGCGCGGGTTTCGCGCACCTCGCTGATTTCGCGGCTGCGGCGTGAATACCGACTGGCCACTGGAATCGGCGACGAGGCGGTCGTGGAAGCGCTGGCCTTCGAGGGGGACATCGATTTCCCGGCTATCATCTACGCGGACTTCGGGGGCGTGGCTCTATCGAAGGTGCTGGCGGCGCGGCGCGAGCCGCTGCCCGTTGCTGAATTTCTGGACCTCGCCTGTCGTCTCACGCGGATCATCGAAGTTATTCACTCTCACAGCATCGTTCACCAGGACGTGAAGCCGGCGAATATCATTTTGAATCCCGATAGCGGCGAAGCGCGCATGGCGGATTTCGGGATCGCAGTGCTCGGCGACAGCGGCGTCATGCCTTCGCTGCGCATGCGGGGGACCCTCGCGTACATGGCGCCGGAGCAGAGCGGTCGTATGAACCGCGCCATCGATCATCGCGCGGATTTGTATTCGCTGGGCGTCACGCTCTATGAGATTCTGACCGGACGCCTGCCTTTTGAAAATTCAGAAGATATTCTCGAAATGATTCACCGCCACATGGCCGTGCGCCCCCTCGACCCTCACGTCATATCGAATCGGATTCCGGAGCCGCTGTCGGCGATCATCATGAAGCTGTTGGCGAAGGATGCGGAAGACCGCTACCAGAGCGCCGGCGGTTTGTTAAAAGATTTTAACGAGTGCCGGCGCCAGTGGCTCGGCGACGGCGCCATTTCGAATTTCGCGCCAGGCCTGCGGGATTTTTCCGACGTCTTCGCCGTCTCGAATAAAATCTACGGGCGGGAGCAGGAAAAGAATCAAATGATCCAGGCCTTTCGCCGGGTCGTTTCCGGCGGGCGGGAGCTCTGTCTGATTCACGGTTTCGCGGGCATCGGCAAGTCGGCGGTCGCCTATAATTTGCAAGAGGTCGTACTGGAGAGCCGCGGCTATTTCGTCTCGGGCAAATTCGATCAGTACCAGTCCGGCATTCCGTACAGCGGAATCCTCAAGGCCTTTCGCCAGGCGATCAATGAAATTCTAAAAGAAGAAGCCGATGACATCGCCGCGAAAAAGGCGAAGCTCGGCATGGCCTTCGGATCCAACGGCGGCGTTCTCGTCGACGTGATTCCAGAAATCGAGCGATTGATCGGGCCGCAGCCCGAGCCGACGCCGGTCGGTCCGGAAGAAGCCGAAAACCGCTTCATCAGCGTTTTCCAGCAGTTCGTGCGGGCCCTGGCAAGTCCGGAGCGCCCGCTGGTTTTGCTGATCGATGATTTGCAGTGGGCCGACGCGGCGTCCCTGCGGCTGCTGCGCGTTTTACTGATGGCGACGGAGATTCGCCATCTGATGATTCTCGGCGCCTACCGCGACAATGAAGTCGACGCGACGCATCCCCTGACGGAAACCCTGGCCCTGTTGGAAGAACGGGACGTGCCCATGCAGCGGATTTCCATGCAGGCCCTGGACGCGCGGGAAGTGGTTCGATTGGTCGCGAATACCCTGCAAAGCGATCCGGAACGCGCGGAAGCGCTTGGTTTTTATATTCACCAGAAGACCGGCGGCAATCCATTCTTTATCCGCGAATTTTTATACAATCTTTATCGCAACGGCGATATCTATTTCGCCGCGGATGTCGGCGCCTGGATTTGGGACGCGGATGAGATTAGCAGTTTGCCCGCGCCGGATCAGATCGGCGAACTCATGGCGCACAAGATTCAACATCTTGAGCCGGTCACGCGGAGCGCTCTGCAGTACGCGGCGTGCATCGGCGCGCGTTTCGATCTGGATTTTCTGGCGGCTTTGCTGGGAAAGACCGAAGAGCAAACCCGGGAGATTTTACAACCGGCGCTGAGGGAAGGTTTGCTTTCGCCTCTGCTGTCGGGCTTCGATGAGCGCTTGAAAGACCAGGATAATTTTCTGGAAGCCACGCTCGAATTTACGGGAGTCGAAAAGCAGTTTCAGTTTTAACACGATCGGGTCCAGCAAGCCGCCTATGATTCTGACAGCGAAGAGCAGCGGCGCCAGCATCATTTTGAAATCGCCGAAGAATGGATTCGCAGATGCGAAATCTCGGACGCCGCTCTGGACGCGAATATCTTCGCTGTCGTGCACCATCTGGACGCTGCCCGCGAATTGGTGAACGAGGCCCCACAGCGGCGTCTCGAATTCGCGCGGCTGTACCTGCATGCGGGCCGGCGGGCTCTGGATTCGGTCGCATATGGCGCCGCCGCCGAAGCGCTGGCGGCGGGCATTCGCCTGCTGCCTGCCGATAGCTGGGAAAATCATGCGGTGCTTACACGCAGCCTGTACGTGACGAATGCGGAAGCCCAGCATCTGTGTTCGCACAACGACGCCTGCATTAAGCTCGCGCAGATTGTTCTGGAAAATACGGAGGCGCCTCTCGAAAGAATACCGGCGTATGAAGTGCATCTGCGGGCCTTAATGGCGCTCGGCGAAGTAGAACAAATGATCGCCGCGGCCCTCGAAGCCCTGGCATCGTTGGGCATTCAGCTGCCGTCGAATCCCGGGGAAGGGCGGGCGCTGGTTTCGATCGTGAAAACATATGCCTGGATTTGGTGGCGAGGACCGCGTTCCATCCTGGATGCGCCTGAAGCCGATGACCCCGTGGCGCTGGCCGGGATGCGGATCATGGCCCTGGTCGCTTCGGGCGCTTATAAAGCCCGCCCGAATTTATACGCGATTGCGATGTGCCGATACGCCGAGATCGCCTATCGGAGCGGACGTTCGCCTGCGACCGCGTATGGATTGATCAGCATGGCTGTACTCCTGGTCAGCATTGGACGCTATCATTCGGCGCGGCGTTTGAGCCGGATCGCTCTGGAACTGAAAGATGAAATCGAAGAGCACGATGCGAAATCGATTTTCGCCCATGCGGCCTTCGTCGTTCACTGGGTCGAGGCTCTGGAAAAGTCTTTTCATATACTGGAGGCCGCCAATCGGCGGGGCCTGGCCGACGGCGATATTGAATACGGCAGCTATGGGAAGTTATTTGTGAGTACACACCGTCTGTATTCGACGGAAACTCTGCCGGTGATCGAAAGGGATCTGGCGGGCTCATATGAATTGATCCAGAATTTCAGCAACGAGAACGCCCTGGTTGTAACGAAACTTTATTATCAGGTCGTAATGAATTTGCGCGGCGTCGTGAAGGCCCCGGCTGTGTTGGCGGGCACGGCCTTCGATAAAGAGCGCGATCTGCCGCGCATGCGACAGCAAATGTACAACAGCGAGATCAATATCTTTTTCGGTATGGAGTCGCTGCTTTTGTTTCTGCTGGATCACCGATCGGCGGCTCTTGAGTCGATCATTGAAGCGCAAAATTTTAAGAAGTACGTCCGCTCGATGTATTTCGTGCCTCTGACCGATTATCTGGATGCGCTGATTCGCCTGTCGTTAATCAAGCCGGCGAAATTCGGGCGGCGCATGCGAGCATTGCGCGAAGTGCGCGGCCCCCTGGGAAGGTTGCGACGCCTGGAGCGCTTGAATCCCGACGTTTATCGCCACAAATGGTTTTTACTCCAGGCGGAGGTCGCTCGCATTTGCGGCAGGCATGAACGGGCCGCCCGACTCTATAATCGGGCGATCGAAGTTGCGAGCGCTCGCGGCTATATGCTCGATGAGGCCCTGGCCTGCGAACTGGCGGGGGAGTATTATCTGGCGAGCGATAATCTGCGGATCGGGGCGGGTTATATTATCGATGCGCACCGTGTATATGGACGTTGGGGGGCGATTGCGAAACTCCGGCAGCTGGAAGGCAAGTACAGCGATATCTTTGAGGCTTCCGCGCAGCCCGGGCGTCCCAATCGCGCGACTCTCGAATCGACGATCGCCTTTGCGACGCGCAGCGAAGTCGGCGACCTCGATATTGAAACAGTAACCAAAGCCGTGCAGATGCTCTTCGCCGGCCAGGACGCCGCGGCGGTCATGCAGGAATTCTTGCGTCTGTCGGTGGAAAACGCGGGGGCCCAGCGAGGCGCGCTGGTATTGCGCCGCGGCGAAGAGCTCTGGCTGGAAGCCCTGCGCGATCTGACCGCCATCGAAGGCGAGTTTCGTCCGCAGCGCTTCGAATCGTATACTGCACTGCCGCGGGAGATTATCAACTATGTGCTGCACAGCGGCGTTGCGACCGTCCTGGGCAATGCCTTCGAAGAAGGAGATTTTACGGCGGATCCGTACGTGCGCCGGAGTCGCTGCAAATCGATTCTGGCCACGCCGATCGTGTACGACGGCGACGTGCGGGGCGTGCTCTATCTTGAAAATCGTCTGGCGGCGAATGTGCTCACCAGGCCGCGCCTGCAGATTCTGGGCGTGCTTTCGCACCAGGCAGCGGTGTCCCTGGAAAACGCGCGGCTGTACGAACATATGCAGAGCGAAATCACCGAAAAGACTCATCAGCTCTTGAACCTCAAGCTGGCGCGGGACCGCATGGATCCGCACTTTCTGTTTAATTCTCTGAACATGGTTCATGCGCTGATGGCGCAGGATCCGCAGCAGGCGAATCGCGCGCTGCTGGCCGTGGCGGATTTGTATCGCACGTTGACGGATATTTCCGAAGCGGAGCTGGTGGACTTCGAATTAGAGTGGCGTTTTCTGGAAGAGTATTTGAATCTGATGCGCCTGCGCTATTCGAAGAGTCTAAACATTCAGGTGAGTCGTCCGGAAACGCTGCCGCGATTTCAGATTCCGCCGCTGAGTTTGCAGCCGATCGTCGAAAACACCTTCAAGCATGGATTCCAGAACGAAAGCGAACAAATGCAAATCGATATAGACTTAAAGGCGACGGCGGAGCTGGTGGAAATTCGGTTTCGTGACAACGGCTCCGGATTCCAGCGGGAGATTCAGCCAGGCGAAACTCTGCACACGATTCGTGAACGACTGCGCCACTATTTCGCCGAGGCGGACTTAATCGCGGAATCGACGGATCGCGGCGCGCAGGTGATCTTTAAGATCGCAGGATTCAATCGGCCCCCGTGATCGCGTGGGCGCTGGCGCTGTTCTGGTTTGTATGGACCTAAACACTTATCTTGTGCATGAAACCGTTTATGCGAGCGATTCGACGCGCGTCTTTCGCGCGACGGAGAAGGCCTCCAGCCGGCGCGTGATCATAAAACAGATCCAGGCTCCGCGCGCATCGTTGATCTCTCGTTTGCGCCGCGAGTTTAACCTGGTTCGTTTGCTGGATAGCGACGCGGTCGTGGAAGCGCTCAGCTTCGAAGACGACCTGGATTTGCCGGCGATCGTCTTTGACGATTTCGGCGGCGTGGCGCTGTCCGAGATTTTCGCCAGGCGTGGCGCCGCCTGGCCCCTGGCGGAATTTTTTCCGATCGCCACGCGCCTGGCTCAGATTCTCAAAGTGATTCACAACCGCGGAATCATCCACCAGGACGTGAAACCCGGCAATTTGATTTTCAATACCGAAACGAACGAGCTGCGCCTGACGGATTTCGGGATCGCCGTGCGCCGCGACGGAGCCTTCGGTATGATGCCGTCTTTGCGCATGCGCGGCACGCTCGCGTATATGGCGCCGGAGCAGAGCGGCCGAATGAATCGCGCGATCGATCAGCGCGCCGATCTGTATTCCCTCGGAGTGATTTTGTACGAAGCGCTCTGCGGCCGGCTGCCCTTTGAAATTTCCGCGGACGCGCTTGAGATGATTCATCGTCACATCGCGGTGCGCCCCGCGGACCCGCATTCGATCAATCCGCAGGTGCCCGAGGCGCTCTCGGGAATCGTCATGAAGCTGCTGGCGAAAGACGCGGAAGATCGTTACCAGAGCGCGAACGGTTTGCTCAACGATCTGGAAGAGATTCAGCGACTTTCGCGGACGGCGGGAGCCATGCTCGACTTCTCGCCGGGAGCGCGCGACGTTTCCGATCTCTTCGTCGTTTCGCGCAAACTGTACGGGCGCGAAAACGAAAAGGCCGCTTTGACCGAAGCCTTTCGCCGGACTCTCTCCGGCGCGCGCGAATTCTATCTGGTGCGGGGTTTCGCCGGCATCGGTAAGTCTTCGGTCGTATACAGCGTGCAGGACGCGGTTCTGGAGAGTCGGGGATTTTTCGTTTCCGGTAAATTCGACCAGTTCCAGCTCGGAATACCGTACAGTGCGATCCTGCAGGCCTTTCGCCAGTTGATCAGCGAAATCCTGAAAGGCGAAGCGGGCGAAGTCGCCGCCTGGAAAAGCGATATGCTGGCGGCGCTTGGAACCAACGGCCAGGTGATCGCCGAGGTGATTCCGGAGATCGAACGCATTATCGGTCCGCAGCCCGCGCCGATCGCCGTCGGCCCGGAAGAAAGCGAAAACAGATTCATTAACGTCTTTCAGGATTTCGTTCGTTCGCTGGCCCGGCCGGAAAATCCGCTGGTGCTCTTCGTCGACGATTTGCACTGGGCCGACCCGGCCTCGCTGCGTTTGCTGCGAGTGCTGCTCGAAGCGCAGAACCTGGGATATTTGATGATCATCGGCGCCTATCGCGATAACGAGGTCGCAGCCGATCATCCTCTCGAAGCGATGATCGACGCCCTGCGCGAGCGCGATTATCCTCCGGGCTTCGTCGAAGTGCGCGCTCTGGACGCGAACGAAATCAATCGCATGGTTTCAGCGACGCTCCAGGCTCCGGAAAATGAGACGCGGGTGCTCGGCGATTTCATTCATCAAAAAGGCGGCGGTAATCCTTTCTTCGTTCGCGAATTTTTGCAGATTCTACACCGCGACGGACACATTCGTTTCGACGCCGCTGAGGGTCGCTGGGTCTGGGATGCGGCCTTGATCAGCAAGCTGCCGGCGCCGGATAAGATCGGCGCGCTGATGGTGCACAAGATCCAGTACCTGGACGAAGAAACCCGAGAGGCGCTGCAGTTCGCGGCCTGCATGGGCAACCGCTTCGAACGCACGTCTCTGGCCGCGGTGCTACAGAAAAACGATGAGACCGTCGAAGCGATCCTGCGCCCCGCCCTGCGCGAAGGTTTGCTGTCGCCGCTGCTGCCCGGTTCCGACGCTCGCGTCGGCGATCAGGAATCGACTCTGGAGTTCGCAGAGGCGGACGGCCACTATCAGTTTCAGCATGACCGCGTGCAGCAGGCGGTCTATGATTCCATCGAAGCTTCGCAGAAGGAATCGCGTCATTTACGAATCGCGCGCGAATTGATTCGCGGCGCCGGCGATTCGGAAAGCGCGCTCGACGAATGCATCTTTTCGATCGTGCATCACCTGGACGCGGCCGGCGACTCTGTTCTATCAGCCGATCCGGGGGAGGGCCCGGCGGCGGCGAGTCTCTATCGGCGCGCGGCTCGGAGAGCTCTGGATTCCGCGGCCTACCAGGCATCCGCGGCGTCGGCGAAACGTGGACTGGAATTGCTGCCCACCGGTCGCGAGTGGAGCGAATTTTACTATCTCGCGCGTACCCTGCGCGAACTGCGGGCGGAGGCGGAGCATCTGTGTTCGCATAACGAGCTCTGCATTCGTATCGTCGAAGAAATTCTCGAACACGTCAGCGACCCCCTGGATCGCACGCTCGCCTATGAGATTCGCCTGCGCGCGCTCACGGCCCTGGGTGAAATCGAAGGCGTGATTGCGGTCGCTCTGGAAGCGCTGGCTTCGCTGGGTTACGTGCTGCCGGCTTTCCCCGGCCGCCTGCGGGTGCGGTACGAAGTGCTGCGCGTTCAGTGGTTGATTTTTCGCAAAGGCGTCGAGAGCATTCTCTCGGCGCCCGCTACGAGCGACCCCTTTCAGGAAGCGGCGCTGCGAATCTTTCCGCTCTGTGCTTCAGCGACTTATAAAGTCCGTCAGAATCTCTGGGCCCTTTCCATGTGTAAGTACGTTGAGCTGAGCTATCGCTACGGCTGGACCTCGGCCAGTCCATACGGCCTGGCCAGCCTGGGGGGGATCTTGCTGCACATTCGGCGCTTTGGAGCGTCTCGGGAGATCGGCCGGGTCGCGCTGCTTTTGGAAGATCAGGTCGGGAACAACGATCATTTCGCCAAGACCATGTTCGCGTACGGCGGCCTGTTCATTCACTGCTTCGAATCTTTCGAAGACAATTTCGAATTACTCAAAAGCGGCAGCCGTCGCGGAATGGAAGCGGGTGATATCGAATACGCGGGCTACTGTCATTTATACTATTGCGTGCACGCCTTTTATTCGTCGGGGCAACTGCCCGATCTGGAATCGCAGCTCGCGACGCAGTACCATCTGATCAATAATTTTCGCAACGAAAATGTGCAGCGACTGAACCGAATCTACTATCAGCTCGTTTTGAATTTGCGTCATGAAAGCGAAGCCCCGCATCGTATGGACGGGAAAATCTATAGCGAAGACGAGGGACTGCGGCAGCTCGACGACGGCAAATATATCAGCGCGGTCGTCATTCATCACGGCGCCTGCGCTCTGCTGCGCTATCTTTTCGGTCGTATGGAATCGGCTCTCGAAGCGATCGAAGCCGCTCAAGAGCTGGTCGACTACGTGCCGGCCATGTACTTCGGCCCGCTCGACGCCTATCTCGAAGCCCTGATTCGTTTCGCATTGTACGATCCGACGCAGCGCGGTCCCGCCAGAGAGACTCGCAAAAGGATCCGCGAGCTATTGAGATATTTCAAAGGCCGCACGAAGCTCAATCCCGCGATCTACGCTCACAAACTGCAGCTGCTGCAGGCCGAGCAGGATCGGATACTCGGCAGACACGACCGGGCGGTGCGGAATTATACCGCCGCGATCCAGCTCGCGCACGATCGCGGTTATTTCCTCGACGAAGCCATCGCCTGCGAACTGGCCGGAGAATTTTATCTTTCGCAGAACAATCAGCGCATTGCGCGCACCTATCTGGAAGAAGCTCGCTCCGTATACCGTCGCTGGGGCGCCGACGTTCGCGTGCGTTTTCTCGAAGAGAAGCATCCGGAATTTTTCGCGGGCGGGGCGGCGGGAAGCGCGCAACCGAGCCGGGAGACTCTGGAATCGACGATCGCTTTCGCGACGCGCAGCGAAGCCGGAGCCCTGGATATTGAAACAGTAACGAAAGCCGTGCAGATGCTCTTCGCCGGTCAGAACGCCGCGGCCGTCATGGAAGAATTTCTGCGTCTGTCGGTGGAGAACGCCGGGGCCGAGCGGGGCGCGTTGGTTTTACATCGCGGCGAAGAGCTCTGGCTGGAGGCTTTGCGCGATGCGTCCGCGACGGAGAGCGAGTTTCGCGCGCAGCGTTTCGAATCCTATACGGCCTTGCCGCGGGAAATCATAAACTACGTTCTGCATACCGGCGAACCCGTCGTACTGGGTTCCGCCTTTGAGGAGGGCGCGTTTACGGCGGATCCGTACGTGCGCCGGAGTCGCTGCAAATCAATTCTGGCCGCGCCGATCGTGTACGACGGCGATGTGCGGGGCGTGCTCTATCTCGAAAACCGGCAGGCGGCGAACGTGCTGACCCGGCCGCGCCTGCAAATTCTGGGAGTGCTTTCGCACCAGGCGGCGGTGTCGCTGGAGAACGCGCGCCTGTACGAACACATGCAAAGCGAAATCACCGAAAAGACGCACCAGCTTCTGAACTTAAAGCTCGCCCGGGATCGTATGGATCCGCACTTCTTATTTAATTCGTTGAATATGGTCCACGCCTTGATGGCGCGGGATCCAGAGCAGGCGAATCGGGCGCTGCTGGCCGTGGCGGAAATGTACCGCACTTTGACGGACATCTCGGAAGCCGAGCTGGTGGACTTTGAATTGGAGTGGCGTTTCCTCGAAGAGTATTTGAATTTGATGCGCCTGCGCTATGTGAATAGTTTGCGCATTGAGGTGAGTCGCCCGAAAACTCTGCCGCGATTTCAAATCCCGCCCTTGAGTTTGCAGCCGATCGTCGAGAACTCTTTTAAGCACGGATTTCGGAATGAAAACGAGCAAATGCAGATTGAGATCATATTAGAGGCTACAGCGGACCAGGTGGAGATCAATTTTCGCGACAACGGCTCCGGATTTCAGCGCGAGATCCAGCCGGGAGATACTCTGCACACGATTCGCGAACGTCTGCGTCACTATTTTCCCAATGCGTCCCTGCGCAGGGACGACACTGTGCAGGGTTCCGGAGTGATCGTTTCCATATCCGGAATTGATCGCGGCCTGCCTTAGCAATCCCCCATCGGACGCTCAAAAAAAAGAACCGCCGTGCCGACTCCCCGTGGTCGATCGATTTACGAACGACCACGGGGCGCCGATACGGCGGATATGAGTAGTATCCATGTAATGAGAGCTTAAGTTGAGAATTATTAATTTAAAATTTATAAAAGATTCTGAATAACTACTGATTGACAGTTGCTATCAGACCGATCCTTGCTCCGTCAACCGTGAATAGTAAAAATTAGTGCTGCTCGCGTTCACGAAGTCCCAGGCGGATTCGCGCTGATTTTGTGGCGCTCGCGCTATGAATAAGAATTGCGGCCGGGCCGATTCCGGCGGAATGTGGACGGGCTTATGAGGTTCTTGCAGCGATGAAAAACCCGGGGAAAGACGATCCCTCTGAAAAATCGATCCGGGTGCTGGTTGCCGAGGACGATGACCACGCCCGGGACTATGTCAGCGACCTGGTTCGAGAGCACGCGGCCCTGGAGCTCGGCGCGGCCGTCAGTAACGCCGTCGATCTCCGTTCTGCGATCGCGGCTGCGACTACGGACGGCCGCCCCTATGAGCTGGCCATTCTGGACATTGATTTGCGGGGGGTTCCGGTATTCGATGTGCTGCGACAAATCCCCCCGTCGCGGCGGCCGGCGATTATTCTGTTTTCCGCGCACCGGGATTTCGGCCCGGAAGCCTTCGAAATGCGCGCCGTCGACTATCTAATGAAACCCTGCGATCCGCCTCGCTTTTACCAGGCGGTGGACCGGGCGGTCGGTCGCATTCGCAGGCGGCGGGATCGGCGGGAAAAGATCCGGGGACAGGAATTTGGTTTGCTGCTGCCGGCCGGCGGTGAGATGCGCATGGTGGCCTTCGAAGAGATTATCTATCTCCAGTCGAATGACAAACAAACGATCGTGCGTACGGAAAATGAAAGCCTGTCGGCGAACAAAGCCTTAACCGAGCTGGCCGCCCGTCTGCCGGTCGAACAATTCATGCGTGTGCATCGACGCTTTGTTGTGAATGTTCGGCGCATTGCGGGCCTGCGTCACGTTACCAGCGGCAGCTATTCGCTTACGCTGCGCTGCGACCCGCCGGAAGACGTTTCCGTCGGTGCGACCTATTCCAAATCGCTGCTGCACTTTCTCGAAGGCTGAGGACCGGGACGATCGATTCCCGAACTCCGCGCCCGTCGTCCTGATTTTTGCTCGACGATGCGTGAGGATTCATTAATTTCTGCGGCTGTGTTCGGGAAGCTGATCAATCTGATCGCCGGCGATACCGCCGGGCAGTCGCTCAATCACCGGGTCTTTAACTCGTTATGTCTTCTCGGGGGAACGGGTTTCGCCGTCGCCGGCGTGTTTTGCGTGCTGGGCGGTTTGCATTCGGCGGTTTCGGCGCTGGTCGGAGCCATCGCCGCGTTTTATTTCGTCGCGTACGTGCTGGCGCGTTTTCTGGGTTTGTTGCGTTTTGTGTTTTTTCCGGTGCTCGTTTTCGCCGTGTTCAGCCTGGTCGTTTTATGGTTCGTCTCGGGCGGGGTCGACGGCTCGGTGCCGATCATCTTCGTGCTGGCGACGGTGATTTTGATCGCCGTCGTTGAAGGGCGATATTCGCTGCCGGCCGGACTGTGCGTCGTTACCGGCTTTCTAACGGCGGTGATTCTGGAGATCTATTTTCCGCACTGGGTGATTCCCTATCCGTCAGACGCGGTTCGCCGGGCCGACATTATATTCACCGCCCTTTTGAGCTGCGTGGTCATCGTCGTTGCGATCGGTTTGCTCCGGCGAAATTACGAAAGCGAGCGGCGCGTCGCTCTGGAAGCTTCGCGGGTGCGGTCGGAATTTCTTTCGACCATGTCCCACGAAATTCGCACGCCGATGAACTCCGTCGTCGGCATGAGCTATCTGCTGCTCGAAGAAAATCCGCGTCCGGACCAGGTCGAGAATTTGCGCCTGCTGCAGTTCTCCGCGGAGAACCTGCTCGTATTATTGAACGATATTCTCGATTTAAGCAAAATCGAAGCGGGTAAGATCGATTTGGAAGCGGCGCCTTTCGCTCTAAAAGACCTGCTGCGAAATATTCATGCCCTGCTTGCTCCGGAAGCGACAGCCAGAGCTTTGCAATTCGATTTGTTGCTGTCCGAGAATACGCCGGAGTATGTGCAGGGTGACGCGACGCGCTTGGGCCAGGTGCTGACGAACCTGGTCGCCAACGCGGTGAAGTTCACGGAGCGCGGTCGGGTCAGTCTGGAAATCGAAACGCGTCGCGTCCCGGGTTCGGGAGCGGACCTGGTCGACCTTCAGTTTCGCGTGCGCGATACCGGTATTGGAATCGAGCGGGCGGACTTAAATAAAATCTTCGATAGTTTTTCGCAGGCTTCTTCCAGCACGACCCGGCGCTTCGGCGGCACGGGCCTGGGGCTGACTATATCGCGTCGCTTATTGGAAATGATGGGCAGCCAGATTGAATTGGAAAGCGAGCCCGGCTCCGGCTCGTGCTTCAGTTTTACGCTGCAAACGCGGGTCGTAAACGCCGTCGATGCTTCGAATCCCCGGAGGGCCTCGGGCGCTCCCAACGCTGCCGACCCGGCGAAGCTTCGCGATGCAAAAGACGATTTCGAATCTTTCTCGCAGCAACGAGTGCTGTTGGTCGACGATTTCGAGCCGAACGTGTTGCTCGCGCGTAAGTTTTTACTCAAGTGGGGTTTGCAGGTCGACTCGGCTGAAGACGGTCGGGACGCTCTCGATAAATTCGAAGGCGGCGAATACGATATCGTTTTAATGGATTTGCAGATGCCCCGAATGGACGGCTTCGAAGCGACGCGTTCCATTCGAGCGATGGGCGATTCGCGCGGCTCCGTGCCGGTGCTGGCCCTGAGTGCGGCCGCTCTGCCCGAAGAAATCTCTCAGGCGCGGGCGGCCGGCGTTTCTGACTACGTCAGCAAACCCTTCAATCCCCGGGAACTGAACGCGAAGATCGCGCGCCTGCTCTCAACTCCCTGAACGACGCGGCGCCTTGATCGCGGGCCTCAGAGCTCATGACCGAAGATGACGCGCACCAGCGGGTACTTGCGCGCGAAGGCGATCAGCTGCTCAAGACTTGCGCGCATCTTCTCGCGGTTCCAGGTCCAGCCCGGCTCGACTCCCATTTCGAATCCCCGGCGCGTATGGCTCGCATCGCCGGTTAAGAGTACAGGCCCGTCGGTCGTCATCAGCAAATAGGAGACGTGTCCGTTCGAATGGCCGGGCGTCGAAATCGCCCAGAAAGAACCGTCGCCGAAAAGATCGACGACCCGGCCCAGAGGCGAACTCACGGGCGCGTTCGTAAAATCAATTTCTTCCAGGCGCTGCACGCCGGCCAGGTGATCGCTATAATAGAGCAGATAATAATTGATATAGGCTTCGTCTTTACCGGCGATAAAGCGAATGTCTTTTGGTAGAGCCGGCACGCCGGAGGTGTGGTCGCCGTGCAGATGCGTAAAAAAGACTCCCTGGATCGGAGTCGGTTTGTCGCCCAGTCGATCAAGTTGGGCGCGAATGTCCTGGCCTTCGCTTTGTTCGCTGCCTTTGATATAGTCGCCCGCCATTAAGCCCGACACGTTTCCGCCCCGGCCCGTGCGAAAGCTGGAATCGAGACCCGAGTCGATCAGCCAGCAGCCGCGGCTTGTGTGACAGATGCGATAGGCGTAGACGTCGACGAAAATTTCGCCGTCGCCTGCCTGGCCTTTCAGATTTTCATGATCGAGGTTCAGCATGCCGGAGCGCGGGACTTTGACGCGGCCGGTATGCAGTATCTGAAAACGAATCTGCGGCTTTTGTTTTAATATCCGCGTCCAGTCCGCGGCCTGCGCGTGCGTCGCGCCGCTTTGATAATCGGCGACGGTCGGGGAATTCTCTTGATCGTCTTCGCCGCTGTGTTCATTCGAAGCGGGATGCGTCTTTTGAACCGCGCCGGCCGAAAAGGGCGTGCGTTCGGGTTCGCCTACCGTTATGCAGGCGGCGAATCCCGCCAGGCTCAGGACCAGGCTCGTCGTCATTAAAGCGCCGCGGCGTAGTATCATTG
Source organism: bacterium (assembly GCA_024742665.1). Lineage (GTDB taxonomy): Bacteria > Spirochaetota > Leptospiria > Leptospirales > Leptonemataceae > JANSYA01. The sequence continues at coordinate 326,991 of JANSYA010000002.1, read as the reverse complement.
GATCGATTGCTTTATTTTGCATACAGGTTCCTCTTGATCCTGAATATACGCCATGATCCGGCGCGCCCGCAAGAACCTGTGTTACCCCCGCCCGTAACAATTGTTACAGCCGCGTCGCATCCGACAGGGCCGAGGCCAGCTCGCGATGCAAACGCGACAGGTCGGGGATCACAATCGTTCCAGGCCGGTCGCTCTTTTCTCCGAGCAGCTCCCGGTCCCGCAGTTCGCGCAGAGAGCGCGCGATCACTTCGCGCGAAGTGCCGACGGCGTCCGCCAGCTCCTGCTGGCTCACGCGAATCACGGTCGCTTTCGCATCGCCTGGAGAATGTGAACCTGGCTCCGGCGGATAGCGGGTCTCGGCCAGTTTGAGTAAATGCCGGATCAGGCGATCGCGAATGGAACCGAAGGCGACCGTGGTCAGCTCGGCGAAAACGCCGGCCAGTCGATGGGCGCACTCCTGCGCGATGACCCAGGCCAGGGTCGCGTTTTGCGAAGCGACGCGCGTGATCTGTTCGCCTGTGACCAGCCATCCTTCCGCGTCTTCTAAGGGTTCGACTTCCAGTGGAAAGGGGCCGCCGACCGCCGCGACCAATCCCATGATTTCGCCGGGAGTAATATAGCGCACGGTGAGCTGCTTGCCTGATTCGTCGGTATAAAACATGCGAAAGGTACCGGAGACCACTAACATCACGCGCAGTTGTTCTTCCGTATCGCCGATCGAAATCCCCGCGGGGATTTGCACCAGCATGCCTCCGGCGAAAAGCGGCGCCCAATCCGCGAAGGGTGTTTCGGCGAAGATGCTGCGCTCCATCGCCCGCAGTACGCTTTCGGGAAAATCAGTGTTCATTCGTTTCTTGTTCTATTCGTGTGCAATTCGCGAAGTTCGTACTATTCGCCGCGCCGCTCATCCGCCGGTACGGTCGAGTGCAGCTTCGAGAATTGTATAGGCCTGCGCCTGGAACGCGACGAAGACGACGCTTTGAATCTTCGGCAGGCCGGCCGTGGTTTCGCGCGTCGTGCGGAGGGCGATCTCGGCCGCGGCTTCGGGCGGATAGCCGTAGACGCCGGTCGAAATCGCGGGAAAGGCGATGCTGTGTATATCGTTCTGCGCCGCGAGTTCGAGCGTATTGCGATAGCAGTTCGCCAGCAACTGCGCTTCTTTCGCATCGCCGCCCCGCCAGATAGGACCCACCGTGTGAATTACGTGCTTCGCCGGCAGGCGATAGCCGCGAGTCAATCGCGCTTCGCCCGTGGGGCAGCCGTCGAGTTTGCGGCACTCGGCTAAGAGATCCGGCCCGGCCGCCGCATGGATCGCGCCGTCCACGCCGCCGCCGCCTAAAAGCGTGCTGTTGGCCGCGTTCACGATCGCGTCAACATTGAGTTTTGTGATGTCGCCCTGGATTACGCTGAGTTCTGCCATGATGGATTGCACGCGGGGAACGGTCGATGCGCCTTCGCTCATCCCTGGGAGATTGCCCTTGCAAGTCCTTGAAGGCAAGTTAAAATCACCGGGAAATTCTGAGCCGATCGCCCAAAAGATCTTGAACTTCGGTAGCCGGGGTCGTGAATGGCGTTCGGGAGTCGTTTGCGATTTTGGCCGGATATCTAATTCTTTGTATCGAAAATACGAGTCTGCCCATGACTCGCTTTCGTCACGCGATGCTCGGCGTCGAGCACCGGATCGTTACGGCGATCACGGCCACGCGCGGCCTGGAATTGATCGAATCGGGCAACCCGGATTTGATTCTGCTCGATCTGGAACTCAGTCAGGGCGGCCGTTTCGATCTGGTGCGTAAGATCAAGCGCAGCGAAATCGCGGGGGATGTGCCGATCATTTTGCTGACCGGCGGCCTCGAAAAAGAAGATCTGATCACCGCGCGCGGACTGGGCGTCGTCGATTTCGTGACCCGTCCGTACAAAATGCCCGCCCTCGAAGAGAAGGTCGCGAAGGCGCTCAAAGAACGCCCGCGCAGCGCTCAGCCTGGCGGCGGCAAACAGCGTCTTGTTCCGACGCGCAGCCAGGGTCGCACGACTTTGATCTTTCGGCCGGGCTGGCTGGCGACGGTCCAGGAAGACGTGCGCTCGGTGCTCACGGCGAAGTTTCTCAAGCAAATCCAAAACGACGTTTTGATTTTCGATTTGCGCGCGCTGCCGGAAATGAGCGGAGATGAAGTCGCCGTGATCGACAAGCTGGTGCTGAAGGTTTCGCACGCGCTGGGCGCCGACCCCGAGGAGCGGCGCGTATTGTTATTGGCCGGTCGCCACTTCGGCGCGCTTGTAACCCACGGCGATCTGGAAATGAAGGCCGAACTTTTTCTCACCCGCGAAGAGCTGGACGTTTTCATTCAAGAAACGCGCGACGCCTGACGGCGGACGGCGCGCTCCCGCCCGCGATCAATCCAGGTTTTCGTGAATTTCGCGGACGGGTCGCTCCGCGGGGCCAATCAGCAAAAACGGCGCGGGATTGATCGCGCCGCCGCCGAGGGCCATGTGGCCCATGCCCAGATAGAGGCGATCGTTGATCTTTCGAATTTCATCGCGCATGCTGTGGACCAGCCCGCCGTTGTGATGGCTGTAGTTGAGATGCAGCGAATCGCCGTTCGTGATTTCCGAGGGGCCGAGAGACACATCGAATCGCCGCATTCGCTGAATGGTATCGGAATCGTTCGGGTCGGCGAAGAGATTATAGCCGGCGCCCCGTTGTGCGGTGGCCCCCGAATCTTTGATCGGGCTGAGGCCCTTGCCGAGCCAGCGGCCTTCGCCGAAGACATTGTGGGTAAACCAGGCGCTGCCGGCCGACAGCACGCCCACGTCGACCAGCACCGCGCGATACTCGCCGTCGAGGTCTGCGAAAGCCGGGGCATCGAGGGCATAAAAGAGCTGCATCACATCGGACTTGCTTAACGCCGCTACGTGTCCTTCGTCGGCTGCGTCGACTGCGACTCCCAGAATTTCCGCCGGCGTGCGGCCGTCCGGCGTCGACGAGCCGTTTTGCGCGATGTTCACGGCGGTCAGGATCAGCGGGAGCGATACGAGCAATCCGCCCGCGTACAAAAGATATTTTTTCACCTGGTTATCGGGGAGGTCGTCACGGCTTCCTCAATCAATTTTTTGATCGGAAAATGATTTGGCGTAAAAACCAGAGGCGCCAGGATGCCGACATGTGGTATGACGCCCTGCTTCGATTCGCCGGCACCAGCATGTCGGCCCAGCTGGAAAAACCCACCGGATGGATCGGGCGTCTGATCATCAGCCGCTTTCTCGATAAGGGCAACGCGCAGCTGAATGAATTCTGCATTGGCCGCATGAATCTGACGGAAAAAGATCGCGTGCTGGAAATCGGTTTCGGCAGCGGCCGGACCATCGCGGATATGGCGCGCACGGTCGAGTTCGTCGCGGGCGTGGACTTTTCGCCGGAGATGGTGGAGTCCGCGAAATCCTGGAACCGTCGGGCCATCGCTGAAGGCAAAGTCGATATTCGCAACGCCGCTGTGTCAGCCCTGCCTTTCGACGACGCAAGCTTCGATAAAGTGTATACCGCGAATACGATTTATTTTTGGCCGCGTCCGGCTCAGGATGCGCGCGAAATTATGCGGGTCATCAAGCCGGGCGGCAAACTATATTTGGGTTTTCGCCCGCGTCATATTATGGAACAGCTGCCGAAACAAATAATCGACAGCCGATTTACGCCGTACTCGCCGGACGAACTGGGCAAGCTCTTCACCGACGCCGGCTTCCCGCAAATTGAAATTGAAAGCCGCGTCGAGGACGGGGCGCTCGATTCCTATTGCGCGATCATTACTCGTCCGGCGTCGTAAGCTTCGTCGAATTCTGCTCGGTCGATAATTCGCCGGGATCGTCGCCCGCTTTCGTCGCCGCCCGGGATTCACTTTCTTCGGGGCTCGCCTGGCTTTCCCTGCTTTCTTTATTCTCTTCGCGCAGCTTCACGTAGTTGAGCGCGCGTGCGAACATATCCGGCATTCGCACCGCGCCGTCGCTGGTAATCATATGCGGCGTATGCAGCTTTAGAATTTCGTCGGCGTGTTCTTTCGCGAGACGCAGTCCGAGTTCGATGGCCGCTTCGGTGCGATGAAAATCGAAGAAGCTGTAGTCTTCAAGGCGCGGTTCGATCCAGTAGTCCGCCGGATGGACCTCGCGATTGTACAGGCGAATGCGATTGGTCATGACTTCGATGGTGCGATTAAAAACGCCGCCCATAGATTCAGCCGGCACGCGCTCCGGATGCGCGTTCAGGTCCACGCCGATGACGATGTCGGCGCCGAGCTTGCGCGCCAGATTCACCGGCACCGGGTTCAAAAGTCCGCCGTCCACGAGCTGCATTTCGCCGGACTCCACTGGTTCCAAAAATCCCGGCACCGCGACCGACGCGCGAATGGCCGGCAAGAGCGCGCCTTCGTAAATATGAACTTCACCCAGCTGACGTAGGTCCGAGGCGACGATTCCCAGGGGGATTTCGCAGTCTTCAAAGTGACGCACGGGTAGATACTCATTCAGGAACTGCACGAAGCGCTTGCCGCCGACCAGCCCCCGCCCGGCGAAAGAGAAGTCCATATAGTTGAAGGTCGTGCGAAAGGATTTGAGTTCCTGAGCGAAGCTCTCCAGGCGATCCAGACTGTTGGCCGCGTAAAACGCGCCCACGACCGCGCCGGCGGAAGTGCCCGTAAGAATGTCGACGCTTACCCCGGCTTCGCGCAGACCGCGCAGGATTCCGAGGTGCACCCAGCCCCTGGCGGCGCCGGAGCCCAGAGCCAGTCCGATTCGGGGGCGTCCGACCAGACTCACCGATCCTATATCCACTCGCATTTTCTCAGGATTGTCGTTTCGTGCGGCGCGGTAAACCATAAACGCTGAAAATCGAACGGGAATTGATTTACGAACGATAAGATTTCTGAACACAGTGTCGACGAGGTCTCTGGAAGTCTTTCGTGGATCAGTTCGTGCACCGATATTTGCGCCCTCTTCGCGGATGCGCGCGCGCTCGCGCGTGGGCGGCGATGTTCGTGGTTTTCGGAATCGCGTTCGCAGGCGCGCCGGCCTGCGCCCCGGACGGCCGCGAGGATCCCGCTGCTTCGGACGCGGTGTCGGACGGAGGAGAATCGATCGACACCGCGGGCACGGCCGGCCCGACCGCGACTTTCGTGGCCCGGGGCGGCGAGATTGATCTGCGCGACTGGAACGTGGAGCGCGACGGCCCGGTCGTGCTCGAAGGCGATTGGCGATTCGAATGGATGCGCATGCCCGGCGATGAGAGCGCGTCTGACGATCAGGGCGCAGCCGCCCGGGGGGCTCGGGCAGGGCCCGTCCTGGTGGAAGTGCCCCACGTCTGGAAACGTTCTGACGCCGCAGACTTCGCCGAACATGGGTTTGCGACCTATCGCCTGCGGATTCTCTTGCCGGCGGGCGTCGCTCCGCGGCGTTTCGCCATGCGCATTCCCGACCTGAATACCGCCTATCGCCTGGAAGTGAACGGAACGCCTTTGCATTCGGTCGGAGTTCCCGGGCGAACTGCCGGGCAAACGATTTCGGGTTTTCGTCCGGAGGTGGTGTGGGTCGCTCCCGCCTTGATTCGCGGCGGCCGGTCGGGGGCTGCGCAGCAAGAGCGTCCGGAAAGTCTGGAGATCGTTTTCGTTGTCTCGAATTTCGTCCTGGCGAAGGGCGGCCTGGACGAGCCAATCAGTTTCGGCACCCTGGAGCAGCTCGAAGCGGAAGAAGAGCGCGACCGCACCCTGGCGATCTTTACCGCCGGCGCGCTCGGCATTATGGGCGTGTATCAGTTGATTTTGTTCAGCCTGCGCCGGGGCGACCGCCGTCTGCTGTGGTTCGCCCTCTTCTGTTTGGCGATCGCGCTGCGGGTCACTCTGACCGGAGAATATTTATTAGGGCGCTGGTTGCCCGGGCTGCCCTTCGTATGGCTGCTCAGCCTTGAATACTTAACTCTCGGTCTGGGAACATTAACGATCGCCTTTTATCTCGGGCATCTCTTTCCGCGAGAATTCCCGCGATGGTTTCGGCCGCTGATAGCGACGGTCGCCGGCGGCTATATCGCGGTCGTGCTGCTCGGCCCGGTTACCTTCGCATATCAGCTGCTCTTCGCGTTTCAGTTTGTGGCTCTGGCGACGACCGCCGTGAGCGTTTGGTGCGTGATCCTGGCGATCCGGCGCGGTCGCGAAGGCGCTTTGAATACTTTCGGGGGCGGCCTGTTTTTCGTGGCGGCGGTCATGCTCGATATTCTTACGAGCCGCGGATTGTTTTTCGCATCGGGATGGAGCGATGTCGCGCCGTACGCGCTGATTATCTTTATTATCTTTCAGGCTTTTATTTTATCGCGAAGCGCGGCGCGGGCCTTCGCGACGGCGGAAGCGCTTTCGCTGGAGCTGGAAGACCGCGTGCGCCGCAGAACGGAAGATCTGAACGAATCGCGACTGCAAGCGGAAGCGGCCAATCGCGCGAAGTCGGAATTCCTGGCGACGATGAGTCACGAGCTGCGGACTCCGCTCAATTCGATCATCGGCACGGCGGAGCTGCTGGGCGAATCCGCTCTCGATGAAAATCAGGCCGACTATGTGCGCGTGTTGAATCGCGCCGGACGCAACCTGTTGTTTCAGGTGAACGATATTCTGGACATATCGCGCATCGAAGCGGATCGCCTGGAGCTGCGGCCGGAGTCGATCGATCTGGAGGCCCTCGTCGGCGAAACGGAGTCGGTGCTGCGCATTCGCGCCGATCAAAAGGGGCTGGCCCTGAAAGTCGAAACGCACTTAGACGAATATCTCGAGCCGGGCGAAGTCATCATCGCGGATCCCGCACGCCTGCAGCAGGTCCTGGTGAACCTGCTCGGCAACGCGATTAAGTTCACCGAGAGCGGCTCGGTGGAACTCAGGGTCTCCGCGGAATCGCGTACGAACGCCGGGGTTACGCTGTGTTTCGCCGTGAGCGATACGGGCATTGGAATCGCCCCGGATCAGCAGGCGCGTATTTTCGATAATTTTGCGCAGGCGGACTCTTCGTCTTCGCGCAGATACGAAGGCACCGGTCTGGGCCTGGCGATTTCGCAGCGGCTGGTGGAGCTGATGGACGGCGAGATCGGCGTGGAAAGCGAAGTGGGAAAAGGCAGCCGCTTCTGGTTTCGCGCTCGCTTTCCGGCTGCGCCGCCCGGCGAAGAACAATCAGGAACGCATTCGAAGACTCGCTTCGCCGAGCGTCCCCGGTCCGAGACGAGCGCGTCAGCCGCTGCCGCGACATCAGCATCCGAGGCCTCGCAAATCACAGCGCCGGCCGACGGGGCGACTGCAATCGCGGGGCTGCGCATTCTGCTCGTCGAAGACAACGAAGATAACTATTTCTTGATTAGAAAATTTTTGGAGTCCAGCGAGATCGATCTGATATACGCCGCCGATGGTCGTCAGGCGGTCGAGGCCGTGCAGGCGGCCGGGAGCGAGCTGGATCTGGTGCTGATGGATTTGCAGATGCCGGTCATGGACGGCTATGAGGCCACGCGCACGATTCGCGCCGAGGAAATCCGGACGGGGCGCGCTCCCGTTCCGATTCTCGCGCTCACGGCGAACGCGACCGTAGCCGACGTCGAAAAGACGAAAGCGGGCGGCTTCGACGGTCACCTGAGCAAACCGATAACGAAGCGCCGATTGATCGCGGCCATTGCTTCGAGTGCTTCGAGTGCGGCGCATGTTTCAAAAGGCGAGGGCGCCGGCGTCGATTCGATCGATCGTCGTGAAACTGGTGGCTGATTTGTCCTGCGGACGATAGCCTGGCCAAATGACGCGAGGAGAGGAAAGCAGTTTGTGGCGTTATATTGCGCCGTACCGCAGCCGCTTCTTTCGAGCCGGCTTCGCCAGCGTGTTGAATAAGATTCTCGATCTGATGCCGCCCCTGCTGGTCGGCTGGGTGATCGACACCGTGCGGCGCGAACCTCCGCTCTGGCTGACGGATTTCATGACTTTCTTCGCGGCGCTGTTGAGCGCGCCCTCGTCGGCGACGGACCCGCTGACGCTCGCCGCCGTTCTGGCGGCGCTTGCGGTTCTGATCTTCGCTCTGGAAAGTTTTTTCCAGTGGTGGTATCGCCGTGATTTTATGATTTTAGCGCAGCTCGTACAGAACGATCTACGCGTCGACGCTTACGATCATATTCAGCGGCGCGAAATCGAATTTTTCGAAAACCACCGGCTGGGCGAAACGATGACGATGTTGAACGACGACGTCAATCAGCTGGAGCGCTTTCTCAACGGCAGCTTCAGCGATATTTTGCAGCTGCTGGTCCTGCTCGTATTTTCAAGCGTCGTTATGTTCGGCGTCTCCTGGGAGCTGTCTTTGATCGGCTGCCTGCCGATTCCCGTAATCTTATGGGGCAGTCTGGTCTTTCAGCGCAAGATCACGCCGCGCTATCGCGGGGTGCGTCAGACTGTCGGACAACTGAACAATCGTCTGGAAAATAATATCGGCGGCATTCAGGTGATCAAGAGTTTCACCGCGGAAGCCTATGAGTCGCAGCGCGTGCGCGAGTCTTCGCGCGAATACAGCGAAGCGAATTTTCACGCGATTCGTTTGCGCGCCCTGTACGTGCCGCTGATTCGCATGGCGGTCGCCATCGGTTTCGCGGGCGTGCTGCTGCTGGGATCGTACTGGGTGTTGACCGATCCGGATCGCTTGAGCCTGGGCAGCCTGGTTTTATTTTCGATGCTGATCCAGCGACTGCTCTGGCCTCTGACCCGTCTCGGCAATATCCTCGACGAGCTGGAGCGTGCCCGGGCCAGCGCGCGCCGGACGCTCGGCTTGCTGAGCACCCGCAGTTTGATTCAGGATCCGCCGGATCCGCTACCGCTGGACCGGGCTACCGGCGAGCTGGCCTTCGATGACGTGCACTTTCAGTATCGAGCCGGGGTGCCGGTGCTGGCGGGTTTGAGCTTCGCCGTCCGGCCGGGAGAAACCGTGGGCATCGCCGGGGCGACGGGGGCCGGCAAGTCGACTTTGATCAAGCTGCTGCTGCGTTTTTACGATCCAACGGCCGGCCGGGTTTTACTCGACGGAATCGATCTGCCGGAGCTGACGCTCTTCGATCTGCGCAAGAATATCGCCCTGGTCAGTCAGGACGTATATCTGTTTCACGGAACGATCGCCGAGAATATCGCTTACGGTCGCGCCGCCGAAATTTCCCGCGAAGAGATTCGCGCCGCGGCGAGTCTCGCGCAGCTGGATGCTTTCGTCGATAGTCTGCCGGAAGGCTACGATACGATCGTCGGCGAACGCGGCATTAAGCTTTCCGGCGGACAACGCCAGCGTTTAAGTATCGCCCGGGCGATCTTAAAGGACGCGCCGATTATGGTCTTTGACGAAGCGACGAGCTCCGTCGACACCGAAACCGAACGCGAAATTCAGAGCAACCTGGACCGCTTCACGGCCGGTAAAACCGCGCTCGTGATTGCGCATCGCCTTTCGACGATTCGCAAGGCCGACCGGATTCTGGTATTGAAAGACGGGCGCCTGGCCGAAGAGGGGCACCATGATCGGCTGATAGAAATGAACGGAGCTTACGCAGATCTCTGGCGGATCCAATCCGGCCAGGCCGGCAGCCGGGACGAGCTGACAGGATCACGAAACTAAAGCTGCGATGCCGCCGGATATCGATAGCGTTCGTCTGCATTTCGACCAGACGACTCTAACTCTCCTGAACGTGATCCTGGGTTTCGTAATGTACGGCGTCGCCCTGGATATTCGCGTCGACGACTTTCGCCGCGTGCTCCGCGATCCGCGTCCGGTCGTCATCGGTTTCGTTTCGCAGTTCATTTTGCTGCCGGCATTGAGCTGCGCGCTCCTGTTGCTCTTCGCTCCGCACCCGGCGCTTGCCCTCGGAGTCCTGCTTGTGGCGTGCTGCCCCGGCGGCAATATCTCGAATTTTATCACTCAGCTTGCGCGCGGTAACGCCGCTCTTTCGGTTACGCTGACGGCCTGCGCGACATTGACTGCGACGGCGTTGCTGCCGCTGAATTTCGCATTGTGGACGACGGTCTGGGCGCGATTCGCCGCCGGCTCCGGAAAGCCGCCGATCGCCGTACCGGAGCTGCGCGTGCTCGATATGACCTTCGTCGCCTTTACGCTGCTGGCCCTGCCGCTCTTCGCCGGGATGTTCACCGCGCGCCGCTGGCCAGGGACGGCGAGAGCTCTACGCAATATTTTGCGCGGACTATCACTGATGTTTCTGGGGCTCTTTATCGCCGGAGCCCTGTATGCGAATTGGGCGCACTTCGTAAATTATATATCGCAGATCGTCGGGCTCGTTTTCCTGCACAACGCCGCCGCTCTATGCGCCGGCTATTTCGCGGCGAAGCTCGGCGGTCAGCCGGAAGCGAATCGTCGCGCGATTTTGTTCGAGACCGGAATTCAGAATTCGGGCCTCGCCCTCGTTTTGATCTTTGATTTTTTCGACGGCCGCGGCGGTCTCGCCCTGGTCGCCGCGTGGTGGGGCGTGTGGCATATTATTTCGGGGCTGAGTCTGGCGGCCTGGTTTTATTTTCGGGATCGCGGCCAGGCCGGCGTCCGGCGCTTTACGTCAGATAGCCAGGACTGAAATGGAACGAGCGGAATTAATCGAGTTGATTGAAGCGGCCTTCGACGGCGTTCCACAGCCGCCGGAGCTGACGTTGCACGTGGCTGAAGCGCACGATGACTATGATTACGATCGCGACGCGGAGCATCGCCGCAAAGACCATATCGGGCGCTGGCAGGACGTGCCCTGGGAGCACATCGAAAGATGCACCTGCGCTTTATCGTATCTGGATCCGGTCGGCATGCGATATTATCTGCCGGCGCATATGGTCTGGTATCTAAAAAATTTCGGCAGTACCCGCGTCAAATTCGACAGCGTGCTGTACCTGCTCGGTTATGAAATCGGCGACGCGAGTTCGGACTCGCATTTTCGCGACACCTTTTCGTTGTTCAGTGCGAATCAGCTGCGGGCCTGCGCTCTGTTCGTAAAATACTGCGCGGAAGACGAAACGAATTGGACCGACGTCGAGTTCGCCACCCAGGCCTATATTCATACCTGGTCGCGATTCGAAAGCGGCGGCGGCTGGTGATGTTTTCGCGCGAGTCGGCCAGAGTTTAAAACGGACACGCCGCGACTTCCGTAATGCTCAGATCGTCGTTGTACACGCTGCCGCTGGAAAGTCCGGGATGCGCGTACAGACCAAAATGCGCCTGCTCCAGCACGCCGCAGGTTCCCTGAACCGCCGCCGACGAAACGAGCGTGCCGTCTTGAAAGACTCGCGCGTTACCTGAAGTTGAATCGAAGTCCAGGCAGACTGAAACCTTCACCCACTGGTTCGAAGGATAGGCCAACGGGCTTTGAGCGTCGCTCGTTTGGTAGCTCCAATCGCCCCGACTCTGGGTCGGTACATGAAAAAGATGCATATAGTTCGTCGTGCCCGTATTCAGATTGCCCAGATTCACCAGCACGGTGCGCGCCCAGTTGTCGGAGCTGTCCGAAGTAAAGGTCGCGAAGCTGAACCAGCGCTGGTCCGGCACGCTCATATCAAGATACGAATAAAATTCGACGAGCACCGGCGTGCGAAAGCCGCCCTGGGCCGTCTTGTGCAGCTGAACGGTGGGATAGCCGCGATGATTGCAGTTCGCGAAGGCGCCGCAGTCCGGCCCCTGAGCGGTGATATAACCGCGATGTGAGTTCGTGCCCGTTCGCACCTGAGCCGTGCTGAGTTCGTGGCTGGCGGCGTTCTGATAGTTCTGCGGCACGAGATAGAAGCCATCGAAGTCCGACACGGCCTCGAAGCTCGTGGTGAAGCTGCGACCGGCCTGGGTGCGCGCAAGACTTGCGTTGCAGGCGGCCGCTTGAGCCAGCACGGTCGCGCTCAGGAGCGTTCCGATATCCGGATCGCTGTCGTCACTCCGGCAGGAGGAGACGAAGGCGATCGTGCTTGCGATGAGGATTCCAATCAGGGCGAATCTGCCCGCGCGAATTCGTTGCAATGCCTGTGAAACGATCACGCAGTATGAGACGCGAAAACGGCGATATGATCCTGCGATTCCGGAACTATTTCAACGATGGTCATTGCCCGGGCTATGTCGGCTATGTGTGTGCCTGCTTTCTTTGAGGCCCGGCTTCCAGAAGCTTCCTGGAATACAAATCTGCTAACTCTCGAATTTCGTTCGCCCGGGCAAGATTTTTGGTCCAGTCCTCCGGGATGCCCTCAAATCCATACAGTGCGCCCGCTAGTCCTCCGGTGATCGCTCCAGTTGTGTCGGAATCGTCGCCGAGATTTACAGCTTTCAATACCGCGTCGCTGTAGTTGCTGCTATTCAAGAGGCACCAGAGTGAAGCTTCCATCGAATGCACCACGTAGCCGGAAGATTGAATCGTTTGGCGATCTCTTTGCTTGATAGTCGACTTGCAGGATCGATAGTGATGCCATTCGGATTCCTGCCCATGATGTTCGTCGACCCAGTTCGATATGCGGCCATGGGCGATGTCGACGCTCTCCTCGATCGATTTTAACCGGCAAATCTCGACGATAATCTCCACGAAAAACCAGCATGCGAATTTAGAGCGAGGGTGGCCATGCGTTAGCGCCGAGATTACAAAGGATTCTGTTCTTTTGAATTCCGAACCCTCTTCGCGTAGAGCAAATCCCATGGGCAGGATTCGCATCAAAGAGCCGTTGCCATTCGAAGACTCTTCGATTCCGCCAGCGAGATCCGGCCGTTCGCCGGCTTCCAGTCTCGCGATAGCTTCGTACGTTGAATTGCCGACGTCGAAGACGTCTCCGTGGGCCGTCCACTCGGCATGGCGCAGCCAGCGAATGAATTTGTTCGCAATGCGCTCGATTCCTGGACCTTCGCAAAGAGCGTCGACCGTGCAAAGCATGAGTGACGTATCGTCAGACCAAGTTCCCGGCGGTTGATTGTGTGTTCCAAACGCGCGAAAGTCAGTAACTGCGTCTTGATCCAGCTGGCTGCGGGTCATGAACTCAACCGGGACTCCGAGAGCGTCGCCGATTGCGTGCCCGAATAGGGCGCCAGGAATCCGGGAAGATAGATCAATTGATTTTCTCAAGTCTCAGTTTTCCTCGAAGCCATCTGCGGGAGTCTATTCGGGTCGCCATGGATTCGCGTTTCAATCTAAATATTCTGAAAAATACGGAATTGCAGGGTTTCGGATTTCGAGGAACCGTATGTATGAAAAAGCGCAAGCATGTGACACCGCGCGTCATTCTAGCTCGCGAGCTCATGATACTTGCCAATGGCTTGCAGCTCAGTGGTCCCTTCAGGATCATTCCGCCGGCGATACAGCAACTCAATCCCGGCTGCGCAGTGGAGCCTCGCTGAACATCTTTACGTTGAGCGTCTTTCCGAGAATGCGAGCATCGAGTTCGGCGAGGCGCTTTGCGACTCGCCGCTGTAGATCTTCCGTTTTTTCATCTGGTCGAGTTTCGATGTCGATTCGCTGCGCGTGTTTCTCCAGGCCTTTGTGGTCGTAGACTTTTAAGAATTCAGCGATGCGTCCGTGTCGCCGGTTTTTTTATTTCGTATGCGCCGCTGCCGGCCGCTCAGAACTCCAAACGCGTTTAAGACTTTTTCGCGAGTCGAGACTGCACGCGATTCGGTTGCGCGCTCGCGGCGACGTTCTCGCTTTAGCCATGCTTCCATTTTTAGAAGCCGGGTTCGTGTGATGTGCAGGTCAAGCCTGTTTTGATCCGCCTCAACTCTTCGATAGGGGGATGGCTTCGAAAAGATTGACTTTGAATCCGATTCCCTGTTGATGTTCCGATACTGGCCTGTCGCAAAGGCAGCACGGGTTGTCCAGGAAATACGATGCCTCTGAATGTTTTATCATTTACCGAAAGAGAAGGCCAGGCCAGAAACTGCACTGTCATCTGGAAAGAGTACGCGATTGATGGGGTGCCTCTGGCGAAATGGATGACTCCACCGCGCGGAAGTAGTCCGATCACGCGCCGATATTTTTCGCCGTTCGGTTTCTTATCTTCTGAATTCGAGAGTGAATACGCCGGGATGCTTATCGGCCTGGAGAAATCCCCTCTGAACTCGGGGCGCGTCCCGCTCTATGTTTGTTCGGAGTGTGGAGATCTGGGATGCGGCGCGATTACGACGGAAGTCGCTCAGGAGGACGCGTTGCGCAGAATCGCCTTCGTTCCAGAATCGTAGCGCGTCGCCAATCCTGTTCCCGGGCGCTTCTTGTGCGAATGGCGATCGAAAAATAGTTGTTGGAAAACTCGGATGATTGGCTTGCTGGATCTCCCTGAAGCAACCCGAGGGACCGTCAGAAGCGCCCGATTCCCGCGGGCAGGAGCATTCAAAGTCATGAGTAGAATTTCAAATCGTATGCATGCCGACATGCTCCGGAGTGCCGTGGCTTTCCTATTGTTCAGTGCGTGCGCCTGCTCGGATCCGGTGAGTGAAGCCCTCGAGCGAAGCATGGCAGAAGCAGCCCAGGCGGAATACGAGAAGATTGCGAAGTCCGCGCGGATCGAGCCTCCTCCGCCGATGGACTCATTTCAGCTGAGCCCCATGTTTCAGGTACCGCTGGCGGATACGGATTCGACGCGAACGCTGATTCTCGAATCGAGCCTCGGCTATCCCCCCGAGAAGCCGGAGACGGGACGGGCGATTGAGCGGCGACACGCCGAACTCCGCGATCTGCTGGAAAAGATATTAAGATCCAAATCATCTTCCGATCTCGACAGCGTGCAGGGCCGCCTGGTCCTCCGGGAAGAGATGGCCGCCGCCGTCAACGCCGCCTTAAAGAACGACGGGTTCGTAAAAGAAGTTTATTTTTCGCGCTTCGAAGTTAAGTAGCGTCGAAGAGGGAACCGTCGATTCGAATCAAGGGCGGCGCGAACTCCTCGAAGATTCTTGATAGGTCATAGTGCGAGGCCTGAATTATCGAATGCCCAATCCTGATCTTGCGTTTCCCGTTCCCGTCATAAACCATAAGCAGTTGCATAATATAAGACGCATCCGGGTTGAGATGGATCCGAGACACACGCTCGGATCGAGGCCCTTCCCATTTCAACTTTCGCCGCTCAAAAAACAAGCCTGTATACTCAACTCCGATCCGGGAGATTCGCAAGCATGGGATAGAGGAGTAAAGACGTATCGCAAAAACGACTGCCGATAAGATTGCTAAAATAGCAAAAGCCGTAATGACGGGGCCCGTATTTTCGCGATTCCCTGAGGCTAACAGAATGCTGCCGATGGTTGCGGAGGAGAACACCAGGATACTCAGGAACGGTACTCTGTACATAATCTCAATCGAATTCAGATTGGAATAATTCTTAGAAACCGTTCGAACGGGTTTCCTGGATAAGACGGCCCAGAGCAAAACGAACGAAAGCAAGAACAACGAAAGCGAAAGAGCGAGTATTATACCGACCATCACCTGGCCGAAAAAACCAGTATCGGAATGCAAGAGACGGACCCACACTCCGAATAGCGCGGCGGCCAATACGAAGGCACCTAACGCGAACTTCAGGCCTTTTCTGGAATGTGTTGAGAATTGCGACATCGACCGGCGGAGAAGGCAGACTTTTCCCGGACGTTGTTTTTTATCTACAAAAAATCACAGAATCCGACATCCTCTGGACAGGCGAACGCGGAGGCGGCGCCGCGACGGTCTGCATTGGAGAAACGCGAAGACCGCCGCGGCTTTGGTTCAGGTTGAGATTATTTCGCGGCGGTCGGAATCGCCATGCTTTCGTCTTCGCTGCCCCGAAAAAACAGAATCACCCACAGAGAAGACAGGCCGGCGACGGCGATCGCCAGGTATTCTAATATGGGCTGCGATATGCCGTACTTATCGAAGCCGTAGACGACCATGCCGGCCATCAAGACCAGACGCGTGATTTCTAAAAACGGCGCCCACTTGCGCGATTCAAGAATGCCGCCCCAGGCGATGACCATCGCCCACAGCAATCCACTGCCGAAGATCTTTTCGTAGCCGCTCAGGGGCGATTTGCCGTCGATGATGAAGACCATGAAGGCCATGCCGAAAATTACCTGCGCGATCAGATAGGGTTTCGCGTTGGTGAACATCACGCTTTCGTAGCGTACGAATTCTTCTTTCGTCAGGCCATCGAGTAATTCGCCTTCGCGCAGTCCGCGCGGGCGCCAGGACGGCGGCATGAACCAGATCTTGATCTTGTCCCAGAAGTACGGCGCCTGCCAGCTCATCTTCGCCAGATAGATATAGTGCTGGAAGTTGATCATCACCGGGTTCCAGGACTTCGGCGGATACAGCACGCCGTAGTTGACTTCTTCTTTTTCCGGCTCGAAGGTTCCGAACATCTTGTCCCAGATGATTAAAAATTCGCCGAAGTTTTTATCGATGTACTGTTTGTTCGTGCCGTGGTGCACGCGATGATGGCTGGGCGTATTGAACCACACTTCGAACCATCCCAGGGTTTTGATTACTTTCGTATGATGCCACAGGCTCAAGAAGAGGTGCGCGCCGATCATCGTATACATGAATGCCGGTTCGAAGCCGAGCAGCGGCAGCGGCCAGAAAAACAGAAACGAAAAGATCCGCATGGTCACGCTCGCGCGCAGACCTACCGCGATATTCATTTCTTCCGCCGAGTGGTGCGGCATGTGCGCGGCCCAGCCGATGTTGACGCGGTGGCCGACCCGGTGGCACCAATAAAATAGAAAGTCGATCAGCACCAGTAGAATCAAACCGGACCACCAGGTGGTCGGCATCTTCACGATCGAGTAGTTCGTGTACAGAATGCCGAAGCTCCATAGAATGAAAACCAGCACCAGCAGGTTCACCGTCTGGTTGGCGATGGCGGTGCCCAGATTGGTAATCGTTTCCTGGAACGTAAAATAGCCTTTCTTTCTGCCGACGCTGTAAAGCAGCTCGCCGATCAGCAGCGCGAGTGCGATGGGCGTTACAAAGGCCCAGATATTAAAACCCATAGGAATGCTCCCCTCTTCAAGTTCCCCGGCGATCTTAGATCCCGGGATGCGATGGTGCCTACTTTGCAAGTCCGGTGCCAGTCAGACATGCAGATCCATTTTTCGAGAAAAAGCGAAATGTGAGCAAAACCATCCGAGCGGGTTCCAATATTGCAGATCATTCTCACGAAATACAGGCGATTAAAGCCCGATTCGCGAGCCAGAGGCGTTCGCGGGGGGCGTTTGTGGAGTCAGGGCGGCTGAATGGGCCGCCAGGAGGGGCATGAATGCAAGATTCTATTCCGGGGAGAAGACGCAGGCCGGTCGATCATGAGTCGGGCCGTCTCAGGTGTCGAATATTGGACAGACGCTTTTCCGGCTGTCGGATTTCAGACAGCGGAATTTTCGTTGATCGGCCGGGCCGGAACGGACAGAGTCTCCGGGCTTCGGCCTGGATTTGATAAATAGCGATATTATAGATGGAAGCATTACTCTCTTCGGGACTCGGATACGGCGCTGGCTTCGTGCTGGCGGCGGTGTTTTTGACGATTGCGGTTCGGCGGGCCCGCCCCGGTCGGCTGCGGCGTTTTGCCTTGCTGGCGGGAGCCGCCGCCGCCTGGTTCGCGATCAATTTTGCCCTGAGTGTGCCCGGCGCCGACTGGCTATATGCGGGCCATGCGGGCGATGCTGATCCGGGGCGCCACCTGCTCTGGACAACGATCGGCGCCGGACCCTTCCTGCTGGCGGCGTTCTGGTTTTACGCGGGCATGCCGGCCGTCAGTCGGCGGCAAATCGTAGCCCGGCGCGATTTCGCGCTGTTGCTGCTGATGGCCGTGCCGCCTGGCCTCGGCTGGCTCTGGTCCTGGTCCTGGCTTGCGAGTGGGTATCCCGCGTTCGGCGGGATGCAGTTTCCCGGGCCGCTCGTCGCCGCGCTTCCGCCGACCGTCTTCGCCTTCATGATTACGATCAATCCCCTGGTCCATGTCTGGCGTTTGTTTCGGCGGATCTGCTTTTACCTGGGGCTGTGTTTCGCCGCGGCCCTGTTGATTTACGGCGGCCTCGTCGGCTACTATTATGCGGCGGACGTTTTGGTCGCGGGCGGGGACAGCGACAGCTTCGGCCGGGCGCCCGGAATGTCCTTCGTCTATTTTGTATTTCTGGTGATCGCCCTGCTGGCGACGGCGATGGGCATATTGCATCACACGTACTTAAAAGCGACGATTCAGTACATCTTCTTTCGCGACGTGTACTTAAAAGAAAAGGTGCTGAACGAATTTGTGAACGCGGTCCAGGCCGTGGACAGCTCGCGCGAAAACCAGGATTCGCTGCTCGAAATCATTTTGCAGAACGTGTATCGCGTTTTCAATTTCGAAAAGGGTTTTATCGTCGCGGCGGCTCACAGCGGCGGCGCCGCCGCGAGTTTCGGTCGGGAACGTCGCGCACGACACATCGGTCCGCCTCCGGCGCGACTGGGTTTCGATCGCGCGCCGTTTTTGCGTCTGCGGCTCTCGGAAGAATTCGTTCGCGAACTGGACCAGGCCATTCTATTAGAAGACGATTTCCCGGAACCCTTTCGCGACCTCGCCGGATCGGCCGGCCGCCACCGCCGCGTGGCCGCGAAAATTCGCGAGAGCCTGCGCGGATTCCGCGAAGAAGGTTATACTCTTTTCTTGCCGCTGATCTTTCGCGGCGAAGTCTGGGGCGCGCTCTTTCTCGGACCGAAGGCCGACGGTTTGCCTTATTTCAACGGCGAACGTAAGCTGCTGGAAAGCGCGCGTCTGGCCTTCGCCATGGCTTTGCGCAACAACGCCGTAATCGAAGATCGCGCGAATAAAGCGATGCAGGCGGCGGAGCAGTCGTCGATCCTGCCGGCGGATGATCCGGTCGCGCCGCAGCCCTTAACCCGGGTCAAACTCGGAGATCGCAGTCTGGTATTTGCGGGCGAGGGCATGCATCGTCTCGTCGATCGCACGCGACGCATTGCCAGCTCGGTGCTGCCGGTTTTGATTCAGGGGGAGACCGGCGCCGGTAAAGAGTTGATCGCGCGGCTGTTGCATCACGACGGGCCGGGAGCGGGCGCGCCATTTGTGGCCGTGAACTGCGCGGCCATTCCGGCGACTCTCTGGGAAAGCGAAATCTTCGGTTATCGCAAGGGCGCGTTTACGGGCGCGACTTCGGATCATCCCGGGCTGGTCGAACAGGCGGCCGGCGGGGTTTTGTTTTTCGACGAGATCGGCGAAATGCCGCTCGATATGCAGCCGAAGATTTTGCGTTTGATCCAGGAGAAAAAATTTCAGGCGGTCGGCGGCAAGCGATTGCTGAACGCGGATTGCCGGCTGGTCTTCGCCACGCATCGCGATCTGGCCGCCATGAGTAAAGACGGCGAGTTTCGTGAGGATTTGTATTATCGCATTAACGTGCACCGGCTTTTTATTCCGCCTCTGCGCGAACGACAGTCGGATACGCCCGCGTTAATCCAGCACATGCTGGAACAGTACGCGAGAGAGCACGCCTTCGCTCCCCGCGACGTGACGCCCGCCGCCATGGAGCGTCTGGTCGCGCATGACTGGCCGGGGAATATTCGCGAGCTGGAAAATCTTTTGATTCGCCTGCTGGCGGAGGGGCCGGAAGAATACGACGAGTCCGGCCACGGTCCGCCGATCGACGTGGGGGATCTGCCGCGAGAAATTCAAAGCGGCCCGGGTCGAAAGAGCGGCGCGGCGCTCCAAAAGAATCGAGGCGGGAAGGCGGCGGGAGTCGCGACGGCCGCAAACGGCGGATTCAAGCAGGGCACGAGCCGGGCCGCGCTCTTTCCGGAACCGGACGCGGCGGTCGGCTTCGAAAAGCTGATGCAGGACTACGCCCGGGAGCTGATCGCCCATACGCTGAAAGTCTGCAAGGGCAATCGCACCCATGCGGCCCGTCGTCTCGGGATTTCCCGGGGCAAGCTGATCTATCAGATCAAAGAACTGGGCATCGTCGAGCCGTCGGCCGCGGATTAGTGCAGCCCCAATGTGATTTATACGTTTTGGAAGCCGCACCACGTGGCTTTGCAAGCCACTGAGACGCGAATATCTGCTTGATTTTTTTTCGTGGGAACGCAGAGTCCGGGGGATGATGGATGAAGTCTATGTCCGGGATATTATGACCAACAGCGTGCTGACCCTCGCTCCCGATGATCGCGTCCTGGACAAGCTCAAGGTTTTCGAGAACAACGGCATCAATCACGCGCCGGTCGTCGACCAGAAGGATGAAGTCGTCGGTCTTGTATCGCGTAAAGACTTCGAGAACTACGTAAACATCGTCAAGATCATGCAGGCCGGCGAACGCGAGCCGATTCTCATTCGCGATATCATGACGACGCCCGCCTTCACGTACAGCGAAAACGTTCACATCGGCGCGGCGGCCCAGGCCATGATCGATAACCAGATCCACGCGATCGTCATCGTGGACGGCCAGCGCCTCGTCGGCATTCTCACCAGCACCGATTTGTTAAAACATATGGCCGGTCGCGAGCGCTACGACCGTCTCTGAGCATCATGTCGGCGCTGCGTTCTTTGATCCTGTGGGTGCTGGTCGTTTCGATTACGGCGGCCTTCTGTATCGCGCTCCTGCCCTGGGCGATGCTCGGCCGGCGGCGTTTCGTCTTTCGTCTGGCCCGCGTCTGGGCGACCACTCTACTCGCGGTCTCTGGCATCCAGGTGGTCGTCGAAAATTCTGAACGATTGCTGCCGGCGCCGGATTCGAAACAGATCGCCGGCGCGATTCAGCTCGCGAATCACCAGAGCTTTTTGGACGTCGTCGCTTTCTGTTACGCTCTGCCCGGCCCGCTTTCGTACATGGCCAAGTCATCCCTGTTTCGCATTCCGATTTTCGGCCAGGTTCTGAAAGGACTCGGCACGATCCCCGTGGATCGCAGCAAGCGCGCGAGCTCCGGCCGTGCGATGGGCGCCGCCGTTCGTGCCATCAAGGCGGGCCAGCGTGTGATGATCTTTCCCGAGGGCACTCGCAGTCGCGCGGACGGCAGTCTGATGCCATTTAAGCGCGGAGCCTTCGTGCTGGCCCGGGATTCCGCCGTTCCCGTTCAGTCTTTAACGGTCTCCGGCGCCGGCAGCATCATGCCCGCCGGTCAGAAGGGCGTCTGGATCCAGCGCATCTATCGCGGAACGATTCGCATTGTGGTCCATCCCGTTATGGCGCCGGAAGAAATCGCGCAGCTCGACGCCGTAGAACTCTCCGATCGAATCTACCGTCTGATTGATCGTCCACTGGATCGCCTGGGCGTGCTGGCGGAAATCGAAACCGTGCGCTTTTAATATTTCTCCAGGTGCGCTGCGCTTCGCTTTCGTGACGCGCGGGCGACGGCATGATCATGAGACGTCTTCGCCGTGCCGGCCTCGCAGATGCTGAAGCCTGGATTGGGATGCACGGAGCTCT
The DNA here is from genome assembly GCA_024742665.1 of bacterium. GTDB lineage: Bacteria > Spirochaetota > Leptospiria > Leptospirales > Leptonemataceae > JANSYA01. Next base: position 305,598 of record JANSYA010000002.1, on the reverse strand, counting down.
CAGGCAACGGCCTGATTGCGTCCGGCGGCCTTCGCCTGATAAAGCGCCCGGTCCGCTTTGGCGATCAGTTTGGAAGGCCGCATGAGCAGACCGGGAATTGCCGTGGCAATGCCCTGACTGATGGTCACACGTTTGTACTCCGGGCTGCCTTCGTGCTGCACATTCAAATCGTATACGACCTGCTGCAGACGCGTCGCGCACTGCCGGGCCTGCTCCGAATCGAGAGCCGGCAAAATCGCGCCGAATTCTTCGCCGCCGTAGCGCGCCAGAATGCAGCCGTGTTCGCTGAGGGCTTTTTCCATCGCCTGGGCTACTTCGCGCAGACACTCGTCGCCGGCCTGGTGGCCGTAGGTATCGTTATAGATCTTAAAATAATCGATGTCGATCATGATCAACGAAACCGACTGGGCCGCTCGCATGGACTGCCGCCAGACCGTATCGAGATAGCGATCGAAGAAGCGGCGATTGGCGACGCCGGTCAGTTCGTCGTGAATCGAAATGCTGCGAAAGATAATATTCGCGGTCTTCAGATCTTCGGTCATGCGCTGGAGTTCGCCGGTCTTGCGTTTCAGGCGATACCACTCGGCGCTGCGACGCAGCGCGACGCGAATGCGCGGCGGCAATTCCAGAGTGAGGGCGGGGCCGCGGCTGACGAAATCGGCGGCGCCCGCTTCAAATACGTCGTCCACCGTTTCCATATTTGACGCTTCACCGATGACCAGCACCGGAGTATTCGCGAAGGCGTCGCTTTGTAGAATTCGACCCAGCAGGCGCAGGGCCTCTTCGGCGGCCTGGTCTTCCAATAAGTCGATCAGAATCATACCGATTTCGCGCGGGTCCAGATCGCGTTCGGTATGGTTGGAATAGAATACCAGGGGTTCACCGGTGGTCGTGGCATATTCGACCGGCAGCACGGTAATATCTTGCATGGCTCGCAGGCAGGCTATCAGCTCCGGAATTTCAGCGGCGGAGTTTCCGTCGGCAGCGCCGCTGGAGTCTACAGCCCGGTCCGTGATCAGGAGTAATTTTTTCGGCGACGCCGGAGAATCCATAGCAGCGAATCATGCTGGCGGGCCGGGCTTGATTGTCATCTCGCTTTTTCGGCTGCGCCGTGGATGAGTTCCGAGCCGGAGCCTTGCATTGGCGATCTCTATTCGAGGGCGCTGCCGCGATTCGCCGGTCCGCCTTTCGGATCAAAAGCAAATGCAAACGATGGAAAGCGCGCCCCCGCCGGCGTCGGTCGTGTTGTTGCAGGTGCGCGGCTCGGTTCCGGAAAATCCGCCGTTGTTCGAGGAGTCGACTGTGTCGCCGTTGCCGATGGTTTGCGTCCAGGATCCGCAGGTCTGGGCGGCGGCTCCGTTGTCGGCGTTCGAACCGGTCCAGTAGTACGGCGGATCGGCAGTGACGTCGTCGAAGAGCCCGGCGGTTTTTAGCTGGCCGGTGTCGGATACCGAGCCGTCGAGCAGATCGTTCCAGTTGTTGCCGATCTGCGTGGCGGTCGGTCCCAGTACGACGGAATTGGTCGGCACGCCGTAGCTGACCGGCATTAGCTGGATTGAATCGACGTCGGAAACCGAAATCCAGGCGCGAATATTCGTGCAGGGCAGCGTCGCGAAGGCCGCGGACTTGCGCGCCGCGCAGATGGCGTCGACGCCGGTGCGATTGCCCAGGCCGCCGCTGTGGCCTGTGTCGGCATTGCCGTCGCTGAACATATAGATCGGCCCACTTGATGTGACGACCGCGAGGATCGTCGAGAGCAGGGTGTCTTCATCGTCTTCGTCGTTGTCGGGAAGGTACTGGCAGGCTGTCGCGGCGAAGAGCAGCGCCGCCAGCGCCGGCAAGACGCGCGCGATTCCGCGTCGTGTGAATCTCCGAAAAGAGAAAGTAAAGGCGCTCTTGCTCATACCTTATATCATCGGGTTGCGCGCGGCGACGGCGTCCCTTTTTTAACGCGCGCGAAAGCGATCGAGCTTCGCCTGGATTTCATCGGGTACAGGGACGGCGCCGCCGGTATTCTTTTCGGCGGCCTCGGCGTCGAGCTGCGCCAGAGCTTCGAGAATGGTGTCGATGTGGGCGTGGTGTTCGCGATAGCCCTCCGCCGATGCGGGAGCCTCTTCGTCGAGAAAGATCGTGAGATAGACGCCCAGGGCTTTGTGATAGCGGCCGCGGGCGCTGTCCGTACCGCCGTTCTTCGCGAAGATTTCGCCTTCGAGTCGCAGCATGTCCGCCAGAGTAATGCAGCGATCGTGATAGGTATCGGGGTCGGCGCTCTGGAGCATCATCAGCGAGTCGTACGAAAACGAAGGGATCAGATCCGAATTGATGCCAAGATACTGGCGATAGATCTGTTCGATTTCGTACGAGGCGTCGTCGAAGTCGCCGCCGGCGATCTTGCTGACGATGCGTCGCAGCAGGCGGCCGAACTGTTCGATCATAAACAGCAGATAGTCTTTTTGATACATATGATTTTCCGGTGTGGCGCGGTGGCTCGCCGTCTGATTGGACCGTGTTAGCCGCGAAAACGAAAGAAAGACACACGGTCATTCAGGCGACTGGCGTCTTCGGAAAGCTCGTGGGCCATGGTGGCGGAGCGGTTCGTAATCTCGGCGACCGACTGCGTGCTGCTCGAAATTTTGCTTACCGATTCCAGGAATTCGCGGTTGCTGCTGGATTGTTCTCGGGCCGCGCTGGCAATGTCCTGGGCCAGGTCCGCGGACGCCGAAATTAAATTGCGAACCTCGTCGCTCAGGCCGACCTGTTGCGATGTATTGCGCCCCGTACTCTGAATTTTTTCCAGAGTCGCCTCGACGTTGGAATTGATGGCGGTGAAAGCTTCAAGCGTATTTTCAATGTACTGGCGGCCGCCGTCGACCTGTTTGGATGATTCGTCGACCAGCGCGACAATGCGACGCGAATTCTGCTGGGTTTTTTCGGCCAGCTTTGAGATTTCGTCGGCGACCACCGCGAAACCGCGTCCGAATTCTCCGGCGCGCGCCGATTCGATCGCCGCGTTTAAGGCGAGCATCGAAACCTGTTCGGCTATGTCGTTGATGACAGCGACCGCGTCCTGGATTTCGGCCGAACTTTCTACGATCTTTTGCATTTGCGTGGCGGTATCTTTTAAGATCTTGTTGCCGTTCGTCGCCGCGCTCTGGGTTTCATCGGCTGTGCGGGCGGACGTTTCCGTTTCCTGAAAGATTTGCGTTCCCAGTTCGTTTAAACGTTCCATTGCCTGGTGCGCGGACTCGGACTTGCTCGCCTGGGAGCCGGCGTGCGCCTCGATTCTTTCCGCGGAGGCTCCCATTTGCTCCAGGGCGGCGGAAATTTCTTCGATCGACGCGGATTGTTCCTGGGTGTCGCTGCGAAGGCGGCCGCTATTGGATTTCATCTCTTCGGCGAATTTCGCCAGGCGTTCGGCGTTTTCATGAATGCCCTGCATGGTTTCGCTCAGGCGACGAATGATCTGGTTCATACTCCCGGACATTTCGCCGAGCTCGTCCGCGCCGATCATCGGCACAATCGTCGTCAAATCGCCGTCGGCCATATTCTGAACGGCGCTGTACGTGTGCTGCAATCCTTTACGTAGACTCGCCGTCGCGGCTCGCGCGCTGTACGCGAAGCTATAGACGAGAATCGAAAAGATCGCCGCCAGATGAAACACCAGATATTGATTTAGTTCCTGCCCGGAAATTGCCAGTTGCAACAACCAACCCAGCATGACCACCGGCACCGCCGCGGCCACGATCACCGTAATAAAAACCCGGGGGAACATGCCAATCAGACGATAGCGATTGCGCGGCAAATCGAAGGCGGCCAGACGCGGGTCCTCAAGTACGGGGATCAACGCATTTTCCGTCGTAAAATAAACGACCACGCCGCTCGCCGGAGCCGCGTAGGCCAGCGTGATCAACAGGGTCATGGTTTCACGTTCGTTGATCCCGGCCAGGGCGCTCTGAACAAGATACGCCGAAAGAATACCGACGCACCAGCGCAACATTACGAGAATGCCCTCGATGACTGAATACCGGAGCAGCGCCCCTTTGATCCGTACCATCGGGGCGGCCAGCTGCAGACTGCGGGTCTGGTCGAAAACCGCGCCAGACGGAGTGTCATGCAGCTTGATCAATAGCGGCCGCAGCCAGATCAATCGTACGCCGATACTGATGAACAAGGTTACGGTGACGCCGGTCGCGGCGCCGATCAGGAAAGATACGCCGCGTTCGAAGTTATAGCCTCCGGCAACCAGTATGAAGTAGACCGAGGGGGCGACAACCAACGCGTAGTTCGCATACTCGGAGCGCAGGCTCAGGCGAGTGATCAGGGCACGGGGTGATAACATAATATTATTATCTGTATCGCCTGTGTGTACGCTGCGGCAAGCATAAGTTGCGACCAGCTGAGCCTGATTTTAGGCGATCGTGTGTGTTGGATGCCGTCGCAGGTGGACATTGCCCGAATAGCAGGCGGACCCGATCGGCTGGAATTCAACCCGGAAGTCCCCGGCGCGGGCATCGGCCCGTGAAGGATTCGCCGCGGAGTCGTGAACGGGATATGCCAGGTGATGCAGATCATAGCTCCGCTGCGAAAAACTATTTGCCAGACTACCTAACGGTCGGTAGGCTGGCGAGACTATATTCGATCCGTCAAACAAGCGGCGGATCCTGGGAGAATCTTATGAGTGCAGAACTATACTGGCTGACCCTGACGGGACTGATGACCGGACTGCTGTGGGCGCCCTACGTCCTGAATCGCATGGTCGAACTGGGCATTGTGGGAACCATGAAAACGGAAGCGACCACTACCGGCGCGCAGGCGGAGTGGGCCGCCAGGGCGAAACGCGCGCACTATACCGCCGTTGAAAATCTGGTGGTCTTCGCCGCGCTGACTCTGGTCGTTCACATCACGAATACTGGAACGGGACTCACGGCCGGCGCCGCCATGACGTACTTTTTCGCCTTCCTGACCCACTACGTGGTCTATACTCTGGGCATTCCCGGCCTGCGCACGGTATCGTTTCTGACGGCCTTCGCCTGCCAGATGATCATGGGCTTGACGGCCCTCGGGGTTTTATAATCCTTTCAGAGTGATGCGAAGATTCAGGAGGCGACGTTCATGGCCGATTCGATTGCCGTCATAACCGGCTTTGGCGCGGGCCTGTCCGAAGGCCTGGCCCTGCGACTCATGCAGACGGGCTATACTGTGGCGGGGCTTTCGCGTAGCGAAAGTTTCGGGCGTCAGTTTCAGAGTCAGCATCCCGATCGCTTTCGATCGTATGCGTGCGACGTGGGCGATGAGGCGGCGGTCGTAAGCACTTTCGCGCAGATCAAAACTGAGTGCGGCGCGCCGAATCTATTGATTCACAACGCCGCGCAGCTGGTGCTGCGTGATTTTCTGGAGATTGCGGCGGCTGAATTCGAAGCGCTCTGGCGCACGAGCTGTCTGGGCGCGACGCTTGCGACGCAGCAGGTACTGCCCGATATGCTCGCAGCTTCGTCGGGTACTTTGATCTTCACCGGGGCGACGGCTTCGGTGAAGGCCGGCCCGAAATCCGCGGCCTTCGCCGCGTCGAAATTCGCGCTGCGGGGTCTCGCGCAATCTCTCGCCCGGGCCTATGGTCCGCGGGGCGTTCACGTCGTGCATACGGTGATCGACGGCGTCATTCGCGGGGACCGGGCGCAAAACGAATTCGGAATGCCGCTCGAAAAATGTATGGATCCGGATGATCTGGTCGAAGCTTATATGGCCCTGATCGCTCAGAAACCTTCGAGCTGGACGCACGAAGTCGATTTTCGACCGGCGGGCGAATCGTTCTAACTATGCCGCGCACGGAGCAAACGAATACCGCCGAACGAATTCTAGAAGTCGCGCAAGACCTGATCCAGCGTCGGGGCTATAACGCGATCAGCTTCGAAGACATTGCGAAGAAGGTCGGCATCAAAAAGCCGAGCATCGTACATCATTATGCGAGCAAGGCGGCTCTGGGGCGCGCGGTCGTGCGCCGCTATCGCAGTAATTTTTCGAGCATGCTGGACGACATCGCTCGCGATCCGGAGAAGACGGCGGCGGACGCTCTCGCGTTTTATTTTGTGCCGTATTTAGATTTCGGCGCAACGAAAGATAAGATCTGTCTGTGCGGCGCTCTGTCCGGCGAATTCATGGCGCTGCCGAAAACGATGCAGACCGAAGTCGCCGCTTTCTTTCAGGATCACCAGAGCTGGCTGGAAGGGATTCTACGCCGGGGCCGGGAAAACAAAGAGCTGCAAGTCGTCGATGAAGATCCGGCCGCGGCCGCCGCCTGGATTCTCGACGCTCTGCACGGTTCGCTGATTATCAAGCGCGCGACAAACGATCCCGGCCACGTCCAGCGTCTCGTGGATTCGCTCAAGGCGAAGTACATCAGGTCCAGTTCCGGCTGAGCGCGGGCTTGCTTCCGGGCAGGGCGCCGGAAATTTCTATTTGCCGTACTGTCGGTTTGCAGAATTCTGTCGACGGAATGGCACTGATCGTTCAGAAATTTGGCGGCACTTCCGTAGGCGATACGGATCGCATTCACAACGTCGCCAATCGCATCAAAACCTATTATACCCAGGGTCACGATCTGGTCGTGGTGCTGTCGGCAATGGGCAAGAGCACCGATCATCTCGTCAGTCTCGCCGCCGCCCTGAGTCAGCGACCCAGCAAACGCGAGATGGACATGCTGCTTTCGACCGGCGAGCAGGTTTCGATCGCGCTGATGGCGATGGCTCTCGAATCTCTGGGCGTGCCGGCGATTTCTTTTACGGGAGCGCAGGTCGGCATTCGGACGAACAACCGCCACACCGACGCGCGGATCGAGTCGATCGACGCCGAACGCATTCGCGCAAGTCTCGCCCAGAAAAAAGTTTGTTTAGTCGCGGGTTTCCAGGGCGTAGACGAAGAATTTAATATCACGACCCTCGGTCGCGGCGGCAGCGACACTTCGGCTGTCGCGATGGCCGTTGCTCTTGGCGCGAGCGAGTGCGAGATCTATACCGACGTGGACGGCGTCTATACGACCGACCCGAACAAGGTTCCGGAAGCGCGCAAAGTCGAACGCATCAGCTACGAAGAGATGCTGGAACTCGCGCGACTGGGCGCGGGCGTTTTGCACAGTCGCAGCGTTGAGATGGCTTCGAAGTACGGCGTGACGATTCACGTTCGTTCCAGTTTTAATAACTCGAAGGGCACGCTGGTAGTGTCGGAGGAGCAGGTTATGGAAAAGGTCTTGGTGCGCGGCGTATCGCTCAAGAGCGACGAAGCGCGAATCTCGGTAATCGACGTGCCGGACCGGCCGGGTCTCGCCGCCGATCTGTTCAGTCGCATGGCCGAAGCCGACATCAACGTCGACATGATCGTGCAGTCCACCGGCCGCGATGATCATAACACGATCTCATTCACTGTGCCGCAAAAGGATCTCCTGCAGGCCCGGGCCATGGTCCAGGAGTGGATTTCTGGTCTCGGCAAAGGCGATATTGAAGTCGAAGAAAAAGTAGCGATCGTTTCGGCGGTCGGCGTCGGCATGAAGTCCCACTCGGGCGTGGCCGCGAAGATGTTCCAGGCCCTGGCGGAAACCGGCGCGAATATCGAAATGATCAGCACCTCCGAGATTAAACTTTCGGTTGTTGTACATCCGGATCAGGGCCGCAAAGCCCTTGAGGCCTTACACAAAGCCTTCGACCTGGGCGACAAAAACGCCGCCGCCGGATCTTAAGCCGTGAGCGCGAATCCGAATCGCCCGATCGGCGTATTCGATTCCGGTCTGGGCGGTCTGACCGTGCTGGGTGAACTGGTGCGCGCTCTGCCCGGCGAACGCTTTATCTATTTCGGCGATACCGCGCGAGTCCCCTACGGCGCGAAGTCTCCGCGAATCGTCCAGCGCTACAGCGCCGAAGTCGCGGATCATCTGCTAACCCATGATATTAAACTATTAGTGATCGCCTGTAATACGGCGACCGCTCACGCCGAAGCTTTGTTGCGCGATCGGCTGGCGCAGCGCGAAACGCCGGTGCCGGTGATCGGCGTAATCGAACCGGGCGTCGCCGCTTTGATCAAACGCAGTCGCAATCAACGCCTGGGCGTTTTGGGCACCCGCTCGACGATCAAGTCCGGCGAGTACGCCCGCCGCATTCTGGAACGTAAGCCGGAGGCGCAGATTTTCAGCAAGGCCTGTCCGCTGTTCGTGCCCCTGGTCGAAGAGGGCTGGCAGGACAAGCGCGCCACGCGTTTAATCATCCAGGAGTATCTGTCGGAAATGCAGCGCGAAGAAGTCGACACAGTCGTGCTCGGCTGCACCCACTATCCGCTGCTGAAGTCCGCGATTCAAAGCGAATTCCCCGGCCTGGAGCTCGTGGATTCGTCGCGCGAAACCGCCGCAGCGGTGGCCGATTTATTGCAGGCGGAAGAGCTGCAGTCTGAAGCCGCCGCGCCGGGGGCCGGCAATCTGCGCATCGAGCTGACCGACCTGACCGATCAAATGAACGATCTGGAGAATTTGCTCGCCGGGATTCCGGTTGCAAAAATCGAAGAAGTCAGTCTGGGTTGATCTCATGAGCCTTTTGAATTTCGACCGCCTCCGAATCGCGGCCATCGCCTTCATCCTTTTCACATGCGCTTTGTTCGCCGGATCCTATCAGGCCTTCGCCGAGACTCCGGCCGAAATGGAGCGGGAGAATTCTGAAAGAGACGCACTGTTACAGCCGGCTCCGGACGACGATGCGGCCTTAGAAAAACCAAAGAGCGACGGCGATGAAGTCGAATCGGCCGAGGCCGCTGCGTCCGACGCAGACGCGGAGTCGGCGAAAGCGTCGAGAGGATTTCTGTGGCGTCTACAGTCGAAAACCACAACCGTCTATTTACTCGGCTCGATACACGTGGCCGACAAATCTCTGTATCCCCTGAGCGACGCGATCCTCTCGGCTTTCGAAGAATCGGAAGTGCTCGCGCTGGAAATCGACATGGACGACGTGAGGCCGGCCGCCATGCGCAAGCTGGTCGCCGAGCACGGCGTATATAAAGACGGGCGCACACTGAAACAGGTCTTGCCGGCCGACCTGCATGCGGATCTTGCGGCGGAGTTTAAGAAGCTGGGTATGGATTTTCGCCTGGTGCAGGCGATGAAGCCCTGGCTGATTCAAATGACTGTTTCGCAGCTGCGATTGCAGAAATTCGGATACGAACAGCAGTACGGCATCGATTTTTATTTTCACAAAGCAGCGAAGAGTGAAAGCAATAAAACTATCGAAGGGCTGGAAACAGCCGAGGGCCAGCTGCGCATGCTCGCCGATCGTCCGGAGGCTGAGCAGATCGAATTTCTGCGCCGGACGCTGTACGAAGGCGAAGACGCGCAGTATATGCGGCCCATGCTGCGGGCCTGGCGCGAAGGCGACGAAGAGTATATTGAAACGAAAGTTCTGAGCGACCTGCGCGACGATCCGAAGCTCAGGGGCGCTTACAAAGCCATCTTCACCGATCGTAATATTGAAATGGCGAAGCGCGTTCGGACCTATCTGGCGGGGGAGCGCGTTTGTTTCGTCGTCGTGGGGGCCGGTCATTTGATCGGGCCGGACGGCATGATCGCGCTGTTAGCTTCGAAAGACTATACGATCGAGCGTTTATAAAGGCGTCGCGCCCGGGCCTTCGCAGCCGGCGTCAAGAAGCGCTGGAGCGGTTCGCCAGGAGTGTCGAATAGACGACGCGGCGCAGCTCCGCTTTGTTCACGGGCTTGGGAACGAAGCCGTCGAAACCGGCTTCGCGCGTGCGCTGGACGTCGTCTTCCATGGCGTTCGCCGTTACGGCGATGGCGGGGATTTTTTTTCGATTGGTTTCCGCTTCCAGTTTGCGCATCGCCTGCATGGCTTCGTTTCCGTTCAGTTCGGGCATCTGCATATCCAGAAGCACGATGTCGTAATAAGCTTCTTCGTGGTCGCGAAATTTTTCAAAAGCCAGGCGGCCGTTCTCGACCGCGTCGATTTCGATTCGAGTGCGTTCGTTGTCGATATCGTTCTTCGAATATAAAAAACGCTGCAGCAGCATGCGCGAAATTTCATCGTCGTCCGCCAGCAGAATCCTGGCGCTAATATCGAAATTCGTTTCGCTGTCGCCGGGCTTTGACTCGCTTGCGGGCGTTTGGTCCGCGGCGCTTTGATCGACGCCTATGAGTGGCAGGCGAAACCAGAAGCGACTGCCGTGCCCGACTTCGCTTTCCACGCCGATTTGACCGCCCATGCCTTCGACAAGCTGCCGGCAGATGGCCAGGCCGAGGCCGGTCCCGGCGATCGCTTTACCCGGCCCCTGGCTGGCTGGCGTATCGGCCTGGCGAAAGCTTTCGAAGATCGACTGTTGATTTTCCCGGGGAATTCCGGCACCGGTATCGCGAACGTCAAAAACTATGTGGGGTCTTTTATTCGCCGCTTCTGAGTCTTCGACCAGGCAACGGAGTTCGACTTGCCCGTCAGCGGTGAATTTCAGGGCGTTGCCCAGCAGGTTCGCGACGATCTGGCGAATGCGAAAGGCGTCGCCCGCGATCATTTTCGGCAGGCGATCTTCGAGATGTAATATGAGCTGCAGATTCTTTTGTCGGGCCTGCCCGCGAAAGCTTGAGATGGTTTCATCGAGGAAGGGCCTCAGCTCAATGCTTTCGCGGCGAAAGCTCATTTTGCCGGCCTCGACCCGCGAGAGATCGAGGATGTCGTTCACCAGGGCGAGCAGAGATTCGCCGCCGCCTTTCATGATCCGCATATATTCAAGCTGTCGGGGTTCAGGCAGATTTGTTTCTTCCATCAGCTGCATCATTCCCATCAGCGCGTGCAGGGGAGTGCGCAATTCATGACTCATCATCGAGAAGAATTCGCTGCGGGCCGCGTAGCGGGCCTCGGCGTTTTTGCGATCCTGTTCGACGCGCCGCACGCGATAGCTCAACAGGCCGGCCATGAATAAGACGAAAGCCATGAAAGCGCTCGTCGCCAGGTAGACGCTCTGGATCACATTGCGATTGTGTAAATCGTCATGGATTGTCGCGGCGACGACGATGACTGTCGCAATCACCAGCAGCTTCGCTTCGAATTCGCCGCGCCGCACGGCGGAAAACAAAAGCAATAACATGAGGATTGCGGCGAATAGAATCTGTGCGAGCGCGACGGCGAAGACCTGGGTATAGACGCGAGCCGGCGTAAGCATTATAATTGAGGCCAGCGCTATACCGATCGCGGCGTTTGCAAGGACGCACAGACGCACTCCGCGATGGAGCATCGCGAACATCGAATAAAACAGCAGCGCAAAGAGCGGCGGAATCAAAACGAAGCTCAGATATTCGAGGCGGTAGCCCCAGGCGAAATCGAAGTCGGGATACAGCTGGATCAGCGCGCGGTTCTGAGTGAGGATCGAACGAATCGCGATCAGCGCGCTCAGGCCCGCGAAAATCAAGAGCTCAATATGACGTCGGGAACCCGAATACAGAAATACGAACAGCACGGCAATGCCCAGATGCAAACCGAATAGTATCCACTCCGAAGCGACGCCCGCGGCGAAATCAGCTTCGAGCGTTTCACGATCGCCGAGCAGCGGCGGTTTCCACAGTCCGCCGTTGCGATGATGAAAACCCGCGACTTGAAATACGATTTCATTTTCCGCCGCAATCAGCGCCGAAGACAGGGGCACAACCAGCGGTCGAAACTGCGGCACAGTGCTTTCGGCGGTGGGGCCGGGGCGACCGACGGTCGCAAGCAGGCGGCCGTTTACGAAGAGACGATAAGCCGTGTGCACGTTGCCGATGCGCAGGGCGAAGTCGAGCGCATCGGCGGAATCCGCGCCTGCCGGTAACAGCAGACGCAATCGATACGTTCCCAGGTTCCGCCAGGATGCCCGCAGATCTTTCGGTACGGCCTGCACGTTCGGAGCGAAGGCCGCGTTCCAATGGCCCGGGACCTGGACTCGCTTCCAATCGACAGACGCGACACGCGCGGTCAGGTCTTCGGGGGCGATCAGCGTGTGGGGTACGAATTCCCATTCGCCTTCGAGCAGAATGCCACGTCGCATATCATACGTCGAAGCCGTGCTTAAGTCGAGTTGCCCGTTCGCGATGACGAAGCCGGTCATCGTATCGCCTTCGTCCACCGCCGCGTTTGTACATGTCGATAGTGTAAAAAACACTAATAACACACTGGCGAAACGTACAGTCATACCCGTGTTGCTGACTGGTGACTCGCAAGCCAACCGGTCAAGACTTTCCAGGCAGACCTATGTTTGATTTTAGTCAGAGGCGAGCGATTATTCAATGATCAAGAATTCCACCCGGCGGTTTTCCTGGCGGCCGGACTCCGTGTCGTTTTCTGCGATTGGTTTGGTTTCTCCGTGCCCGCCGATCAATAAACGATTCGCCGGGACTCCGCGTTCGATCAGCGCGCGGCGAATCGCGCGGGCGCGAGCCAGGGACAGTCGGTAGTTCGCCGCCGCGCTGCCAACGTCGTCGGTGTGTCCTTCAATGCGCACGCGATCCGTGCTTTCCTCTAAGAGCTCCGCGATCTTGTCGAGTTCTTGCGCGGACTCGGGCAGCAGCTCGGCGCTCGCGAATTCAAACTGCAGCTGGTTTGTAATGAGCAGCACGTCTTCGTAGTGAATCGAATTCAAGATGCGTCGCATACGTTGCACTTCGCTGTCGCTGAGTTGCGTCGGTTCCTGCGGCGGTCCGCCGGCTGGAACGAGCGTGCTGTTCTGGTATGAGAGAATAGTTCTGGCGTCTTCGAATTCCGGATTCAAAACTTCAACGATGCCGGACAGCGCGTGCACGAGAGTCGCCGGAATCTTTTGCGTATCTTCGTCCGCCGGCCTGGCGTTTGTCGCATCCGTCGCGCTTTCGAGATCCGCGGGGTCCACTTCCAGAACTTCGAATCCCAGCTCGGTTCCGCGCACGTAGGTCGTCGCAGTCGGCGTCGCGACCTGAATGCGTTGCTGTTGAAACAGGCGTTTGAATTGCCCGTAAAAACGCCCGCGATGCAGTCGCAGACTGATGCCGCGAATCGTCGCTTCATCCAATACGATATGCGAGTCGGCCTTTACGCGCAGAGCCGTGCGAGATTGGAAGCGGATATCGGCGGCCGACTCGGGGCCGGTTTCGATTTCATATCCTGTAGCGAGCAGACTGCCGACCGTCGCGCTACGCCAGTCTTCGGAGCTCTGCTCGCGATATTTGACGTCGCCCGCGGCGAAGGTGATGCGCGGCGCGCTGATCAGCAAAATCGGCGAGCGATAGTAGATGCGTTCTCGTAGAATGTACGCGAATAGAGCCACGACGCACACGGCGAAAATGGCGCCGCCGATTAGCAGACTTTGCTTCGTAAACCGATTCATGCGCGATATTCTCGGGCACGCCGGGCAGACGGTCAACCCGGAATACGTGCGGACCTTCGCGGCTGATCGCGCCTCTCGCTCGCGCATTTTCATTGACAGTCGACGCGCGCCCGATCGATCTGAAGTATGCCCGCTCATCACAGGGAGTCCGCCGGATCGAATCGATTCGCGCGATACGCGATCCCTGGATTGCTGTGGGCTTTCGCGCTGGCTTTGCTCTGCCTGGCGCTGCTGCGCGTGCTCGAAGCGGATATCGACAACAATCTGCTGAATAGCGACGCGCTGTATCTGCACCTGTTTGCTCAGGACTTACTGGAAGGTTTTCCCATTCGAAGCTGGAAGCCGCCGCCCGCGAATTGTTTGTTTCCGGATTTCTTGCTGGTGTTGTTGGCGACCTCTGTCGTGCGCGTATTCGGCGGAGCGCCGATCGACATTGTAGTATTGAGCGGCGGCCTGATGGGCCTCACCTGGATGCTCGCCTACGCCTGGTTTTTTCGGGTCTTGCTTGAACGAATCGGCATTGCGCAACTCAGTCTGCGAACTCGCACGCTGCTCAATCTCGCAGCGCCGCTCGGTGGATCGACCGTATTCGCCTGGATCGCTCTCGGCCTGGATCGTCGCTTTCTGGATTTCCTGCTGGTGCCCAGCTTTCATGCGACCTGCGTTTTTATGTTGCCCGTATGTATGGGACTGAGCCTGAAATTTTTCAGCGGTGAATCTTACGAGTCGTCTTCGCCGGCCAGCGATTCTCCCAGGCGAACGCGTGCTTCGTTCGTGTTCGCTTTCGCGTTCGAGCGCCCGAGCCTGTCGCGATGGATGTATCTTGTCGGTTTGGGGATTCTCGTCGCGCTCATGCTCGCGTCGGATCGCATGTTTTACGTGACCGCGCTCTTGCCCGTGCTCTTGACTCTGCCCGCGTTGGGCTGGAAAAATTTGTCCGGCATTGGATGGTACCTGGCAACGATCGCGCTTGCCGTCTTCGTCGCCGGCTATATTGTGCGCGGCCTGGATCGCGTTCTGGTGTTAACGCCGCTGGCTCTCGACTGGAGCAGGCTCAGCCTGGCGGCCTTTCTGGATTCGCTGTCGCATGTCGATCATCTGATGGAGCTGCTGGGATCGTTCACTTTCGTGCCGTTTTACGGCAGCGTGCTGGCCTTTCTCTTCGCGGCCCGTTTCGCGAAAACCTCCGCGGCCTTTCCCGCGCGAAGGTTGATCGCATGGCTTTTGCTTGCGCACGCGGCGATGTTCGTTCTGGTTGCGTCCGCCATGATCGCTTTCGGACATCTGTCGACGGGCGCCGCTTTGATTCTGCGATATATCGCGCCCGCTATGGCCGCGCTTCCGATTCCGGCGGTCTTTTGTTTGATCCTGGTCCTGGCCGAAGGATCGCGAACAGCGGAATCGGAATCGGCGCGAGCATCTGTTTTTGATCATACGCAGCGGGTGATGGTGCGCGTTGTCGCGTTCGTCGTTGCGGTCGGCCTGCTGGTTTTTATGTCGCAGGCGATTGTTTCGCGACCGTACTTTTCAGCGCAGAAAGATCCGGCGATGGCTTTGTACCCATCGATGCAGTGTATTCATGATCGTCGGGAGCGCATGGGGCGCTTCGGATTCAGCGACTACTGGACGGCGAAGCGGTTGAGCTTTCTCAGCGGCGGTGAGCTGGTCGTGAATCAGCTGCAGCGCGAGCTGGATTTGATGTACTGGATCAACAACTTCGAGCGGTACTATGAGCCGCACCGCTCCGGCGTTGGCTACAGTTTCATCATCGAAAACGGTTTGAATCGCAGTCGGATTCTGGCGAACTACGGAGCGCCGGCCGAAGAATTGCAGTGCGGCGAATATCGATTCTTGATTTACTCCAGCGCGCGCGATCAAAAGCTGCGGTGGGCGTTCCCGCCCGAAGTGCTGGATTTTTTAATGCAGATGCTCGGTCGCGCCGGATAAGCAAGCAAGACCCTGCCAGAATCCCGAGCCGGCTCCGCCGTCTCAGCCGACGCTGCAGCGATACGTGATCTCGACTTTATCTCTCAGCATGGCCGCGACCGAACAGTACGTGCCGATCGAAAGTTCGGCCGCCCGCTCCAGTTTTTCTAAATCGACTTTGCCGGTGGCGGCGTAGTGCAGTTCAATGCTTGAGAACACCGAGGGCACCGCGTCGACGCGTTCGCCGGTGACGCTGATATTCAGGTCTTCGAGCTCCTGGCGCTGCTTTTTTAAGATGTGCACGATGTCCATCGCGCTACACGAAGCCAGGGCGACCAGCATGGTTTCCATCGGTCGCAGGCCTTCTTCGGTGCCGCCGGATTTTTTCGGACCGTCGACGACCGCCGAATTTCCCCCCGCGCCGACCGCCTCGAATTTCATATTGCCCACGCGCTTTAATTCCACCTGCATTGCCATAGCGAAACAGAAGCGAGTGCGGCGCGGGTCGTCAAATGAAATTAGCGTGCGACGGCCGCGCGCGCGCAGTTTATGCGTCGCCCTGGCTGACCTTCGCCAGCGCCTGGGCCTCGTACATCTGCGCGAATTCTTCGGAAGGTGGAATCAGCTGAATTAAATCGATCAGCACGCCGTTCGGATCCGACGTGATGAAGTGGCGCTGGCCCCAGTCTTCCGAGCGAATGTCCAGGTGCAGCTGCAGGCCCGCCGCTTTCAGGCGATTGTATTCGGCGTCCACGTCTGCAACCTCGAAGTTCAGAATCAGTCCGCCCTGCATGGGCTTACGAAAGCCTTCCGGCACCGTCGGGTGCGAGCTGTCCAGAATCGCGAGCTGATTGGCGGGATCGGCTTCGTTCCGCTGGCCGTCCTTCCAGATCAGGCTGACGTACCAGTCGGCCTCGAAGGTCTTTTCGAAGGGAAAGTGAGTCGTATAAAATTCCGTGGTCTGCGCCACGTCCGTCGTTCCGATTACGGGGTAAAAGCTCTTGAGTTTCATTTTTGTGTTCCTGCCCATGAAAGATACATACAGAATGTATGTGAAATGGGTTCGCCATGCATAAATACATACACCATGTATGTCAATAAAAAAGCGCGACAGAATCGCCGGGATCTGCAAAGCTGCGAATCCGGAGAGGGGAGATGGCCAAAAAGCACGAGAAAAAAAAGTCGGCCCGGTCAGGGAAATCCAGTCCGGGGATCCGGCGGAAGTCCGGAACGAAACCGGCCGGTGCAGACAAAACGGCCGGAGCCGCAAAATCAGCGCCTGCGGCGAAACCGGCGGCCGCTGCGGGCAAATCGACCGCTGCGAGCAAAACCGGCCGGACCAAACAGGAACAGCGAGAGGCCACGCGCAAACTGCTGCTGAAAATCGCCAGAGAGGAATTCCATCGCCAGGGCTTCGCCGGGGCGGCCACCGAGCGCATCGTCGAGCGAGCGCAGGTTACCCGGGGCGCGCTCTACCATCAGTTCAAAGACAAGCAGGATCTCTTTCGCGCGGTCTTTATCGAGGCGCAGCTGGAAATTGTAGCGGCCATCGGCGTCGCCGTTGAGAAATCAACCGACGGCTGGGGCGCTCTGGTCGACGGCTGCCGGGCCTTTCTGGCGGCGGCGACCGCTCCCGATCTGCAGCGCATCGTTTTGGTCGACGGGCCCAGCGTGCTGGGCATAAATGAGTGGCGGCGTCTCGACGACGAGCATTCGTTTCAGGAGCTGATGATCGGCGTCGGCGAAGTAATGCAGGCGGGCCTGCTGCCGCGATTGCCGCTGGAACCCCTGGCGCGGATGTTATCGGGTGCTATGAACGAAGCGGTGCTCTATTGCGCCGGGGCCGCGAATCCGGCGCGCGCCGTAAAAGAATCCCAGGCGACGATCGTCGAGCTGCTGGAAGCCCTGCGGGCGCGGGCCTGAGGCGAAGGATCGATTCGCTGGATTGAGATCGCTACGCCGCCGGCCTGGATTACAGAATCAGCCGAAGAGCGTCGACGAAAGATAGCGATCGCCGCGGTCGCAGATGATCGTCACGATTACGCCTGCGTCGATTTCTTTCGCCAGCTCCAGCGCTGAATATACGGCGCCGCCCGCGCTCATGCCGCAGAAGACGCTCAGTTCCCGGGCGAGGGTGCGAGTCGCTTCTTCGGCGTCGGCCTGGGCCACGTCGATGATGCGATCGACGCGCTCGGCTTCGAAGATCTTCGGCAGATATTCTTTGGGCCAGCGGCGAATGCCGGGAATACGCGCGCCTTCTTTCGGCTGCGCCCCGACGATTTGAATGCCTTCGTTTTTGCTCTTGAGAAAACGCGAAACGCCCATGATCGTACCCGTCGTACCCATCGCCGAAACGAAGTGCGTCACCTGCTCTTCGGTATCGCGCCAGATTTCGGGGCCGGTCGTGTGCACGTGGGCTGAATAATTATCGGGATTCGCGAACTGGTTGGGCATGAAGTAGCCGCCTTCAGCAAACTTCGCGTGAGCGTAATCGATGGCGCCTTCCATCGAGCGGCCGGCGTCGGTGAGCGTGACCTTCGCGCCGAAGGCTTCCATCGTGAGCACCCGTTCCCGGGTCGAATTCTCGGGCATCACCAGCTCGATCTCGTAGCCCTTCGCGCAGGCGATCATCGCCAGAGCGATGCCGGTATTGCCGCTGGTCGCTTCGATGATTTTGACGCCCGGCTTCAGATCGCCGCGTTTCTCGGCTTCGTTCAGCATCCAGAAGGCCGGCCGGTCTTTGACGCTGCCGCCGGGATTGTGGCCTTCCATTTTGCCGTAGATTTTCACGCCGGCTTTGTTCGCGAGGCTGCTGAGGTCTACGAGCGGGGTGTTGCCGATCAGGTCGGTGATATTCGATGCGATTTTAGCCATAACTATATCCGTGTATCGGGGATAAGAAACGACGCGAAGCCTCAGGCGTCATCTATTTCTGCGGATTTTGTAAGCGTGGGTCGACGATCGATCCATCGATGCTGATGTTCGGCGCGATTTTCGCCAGACAGCCTGTGAAATCCGTTTCTTCGCAGCTCTGGGTCTGCAAACAGCGTCGCAGCGCGCGACCTCCGAACAGATCTCGCGAAAGGGAGCGAGCCGTTCGGCCCAGGCTTCCATTTCTCTGGTTTCTGCATCCGGGGGATCGTCATTGCTGTCGTTCGCAGGCGGCGGTTCCGCGGGCAGCCCCAGGGCGATCGCGATCGTCGCCAGCGAGAAGATCAGGGCGCTGATCATTCGATCGGGCCGTCGCGAGTGTCGATTCCCGGGGAGAGTCATGCAAATGAATCAGGGCGAATCAGTTTCGCCGATCGTTTTTATTGTGCGGAGCCTTCGCCGTCAGCGCCTTCCGGCGGCGTCTTCGTCTCCGCGTCGGACTCCTCCGCGCCCGGCGGCGGTTCCGTTTCCATATCACGGGCGATGTCCGCCAGGCACAGTGCTAAGTTCTGTTCTTCGCAGCTTTGTTCGCCAAGGCACGCCCGGAATCCGGGTAGTTTGTCCGGGAATTTCGCTTCGATCGAAACCATAAATTGCATGCAAATCTTTATCGGATCCGGAAAGCTCTGAGTCTGTGCGTCGCACCGGACCACGGTCGTGCAGAGCGATTCGAAGGCCGCCAGCTGTTCCGCCGAAGGCGTGGCAATCGCAGGCCGCTTGCGACCGGTCAGGATTTCGCGAAACTCCGCTTCGGGCACGCCGGCTGCGCTGAGCTCCCCCGCGTAGACTTCGATGCAATTTGTGAATTTATAATCTTCGCAGGCGCTGGCTTTCGCGCAGCTCGTCATCTTGCCGGCGGCCCGGGGGTAGACCTGCGCGCGTTCGACGAAGCCCGCGCAGTCCTTCATGAATCCTGGATCGTCTTTGGCTTCAGCCTCGCACTGAACGGCCTTTTCGCACAGGAGCAGGTCGGGCGCCTTTGCGTCGGTGCTTTCGATATTCGCCGGGCTTTCGGACTGTCCCGGCGTTTCCGCGTCTTCGGCGATCAGAGCGGCGGTCCCCGTCAGTAAGAACGGAATTCCCGTTGCGATGGCGATTCCGATAGCGGCCGCGAAGAATCGAATTCGTCTGGTGGTCTGGATATCCTGAAAACGGTGCTGGATCGGAAAGCGCATACCGGCATTCTGGTCGGCGAAAAGCCGCTGTCAAGTCACGATGAGCGAGATGCGATCCCCCCTTTCGCCGAAAGTCGCATCCGCGAGAATTTCAGCCTTGCCGAATCCCGGGGATGTGCGAAACTTCAGTCGAGGGAATTATGTACGATTTGAAATCCATGAAAGCTCCGCGTCTGACCGGCGGCGGTCTGCGTATTTTCGCCGCGCTGCTGGAGCGCGGCCCGACTCGCGCGCTGATCATGCCGAAGCTTTTGAAAGACGCCGGCATCGAAGGCTTTCGCCAGGACAACCCGACCCAGGCTCCGACGCTTTTGCCGCTGGTTCCGCCGGAAGACGGCGTCTTCGCGAAAGCATCCGTGCCTGTCGCCGATCAAACGGCGCTTCTGGATCGGCTGCCGTCTCAGGAGTCGTCGCGGGGCGGCGCGAATTCGAATATGTTCGCCACGGTCCGGGACTATCGTGCGGCGTACGCCGCGAAGACTGTTTCGCCGGTTGACGTGGGCGAACGGGTCATCGCTGCGATTGAATCTTCGAACGCGGGCGAGAAACCTCTGCGGGCTATCATCGCTTCGCGCGCGGACGACATTCGCCGGCAGGCCGCGGCGAGCGCGGAACGCTGGCAGGCCGGCAAAGCTCTGGGGCCCTTCGACGGCGTGCCGGTCGCCGTGAAAGACGAGCTCGATCAGACGGGTTATCCGACGACTGTCGGCACGGCCTTTCTCGGTACCCAGCCGGCCACGGCCGACGCGACGGTCGTACAGCGCCTGCGGGATCAGGGCGCGCTTTTAATCGGCAAAGCGAATATGCACGAGATCGGCATCGCCGTAACCGGGAACAATCCGCACCACGGAGTCGCGCGCAATCCCTATCATCTCGATCACTATACGGGCGGCTCGTCCAGCGGATCGGGAGGCGCGGTCGCGGCGGGTCTGTGTCCCGTGGCGATCGGAGCGGACGGCGGCGGTTCGGTGCGCATTCCGGCGGCCTTTTGCGGCGTGTATGGAATCAAGGCGACGTACGGCCGGGTTTCGGAGCACGGCGCCGCGCCGATCAACTGGAGCGTGGCTCACGTCGGTCCGCTGGCCGCCACCGTTGCGGATCTGGCGCTTGGCTATCTGGCCATCGCCGGGCCGGACGAGCTCGATCCGATTTCCCAGAACCAGCCGCCCGTCGATCCCGGGGAATTTCAATCTCTGGGGGGCGGAGTGCGCGGTATGACCTTTGGAATCTTCGAGGCCTGGTTCCGCCACGCCGATTCGCAGGTCGTGGCGGCCTGCGAGGCCCAGGTCAAACTCTTCGAAAAGGCCGGCGCGAAAGTGCGCAAGATTGAAATCCCGTCGCTGAATTCTCTGCGAGTATCCCATGTCGTATCGATCGCCAGCGAGATGGCCATGGCGATGGATCCCTATTATAGAAAGCATCGCACGGATTTCGGCGCGGACGTGCGGATCAATCTGGCCCTGGCCCGGACTTTCACCAGCCGGGACTACGTGCGGGCCCAGCGGATTCGCACCAGAGCCATGGCCGATTTCGCCCAGGCCTTCTACGATGTGGATGCGATCCTCACTCCCGCCACGGGCATTACCGCTCCGCCGATCGGCAAGGATGCGCTCAAGAGCGGCGAGTCGGATCTGGAAAAGCTGACCGAAACGATGCGCTTTGTGGTGCCTTCTAATATGACCGGACATCCCGCGATCAGTTTTCCCGTGGGCTACGATAAAGCCGGAATGCCGATCAGCATGCAGGCGATCGGCGATCACTGGAATGAGGCGACGCTGTTTCGGATCGCCGCGACGGCTGAAGCGGAGCTGGAGCGTCGGCGGCCCGCTCTGTCTTATTCGCTGCTCGATTCCCCCTGAGTGGGGCGGCGGCGGAATGATCCGCATTCTGGATTATGTCCTAAAATTTTGTTGACTTAAAAGGTATTCAGCCTATATATGTATAGCATGAAGGACCTTACCGGCAAGCAACAAAATATTCTGGAATACATCGAATCGTATATCTCGGGCCAGGGTTATCCGCCGACCATCCGTGAAATCGGGGAGCAGTTCTCGATTACGGCGAAGGGCGCCTACGATCACCTGAAAGCGATCGAAAAGAAAGGCTATATTAAGTGTGAAAAGAATCGCAGCCGGGCGATTGAACTGCTCAAGACCTCGTCTGGTTCCGCTCCTCTGGAAACGGCGGGCGTTATGAATATTCCGCTGCTGGGCCGGGTCGCGGCGGGTATGCCGATTCTCGCCGAAGAAAACATCGAAGAGTATCTCGCCTTTCCGCGAGTCATGCTGCCTGAAGACGGCGTTTTCGCACTGCGCGTCGCGGGTGATTCCATGAAAGACGCCGGTATCTACGACGGGGACATCGCTGTGATTCAAAAACAGGAAGTCGCTCGTGACGGCGAAATCGTCGTCGCGCTGATCGAAGACGAAGCGACGCTCAAGTATTTTCATCGCGAAAAGAAGCGCATTCGTCTGCAGCCCGCGAATAAAGCCTACAAGCCGATCTACGCCACCGAACCCGCCATCCTCGGCAAGCTCGTCGGCATTTACCGGCAGGTTTAGCCGCAGGCTAAACCGAAGGTCCGCTCTGCGGACCGACAGGTCTGATGCAAGCAGACCGACAGGTCTGATTCCCTGAGTCTGCGCAGCAGACGAGTAAGACCGACAGGTTTGACTCCCTGAGTCTGCGAAGCAGACGAGTAAGACCGGCAGGTTTAGCCGCCCGGTCTGCTTTGCAGACTCTGGGAGCTAAACCGAAGGTCGGCAGATTACACGGATCAAATGCCACGAGCAAATGGATTCGTGTAATCCTGCCAATTGTTTCATCAGTGGAATCAGTGCCCGACACTCCGGGCCCTCTGCAGCAAATCCAATCCTGCTTCCCGGTGAACGGGCGACCACGATGCACAAAAGTGCTTGTGCGGAGGTCTTGACCTCCACACGTGAATGATTATGCAGATTTCCAAAAATAAGGTCGTTTCGATCGGCTTCAAACTTACGGATGGCGACGGCAGCTTGATCGACGAGTCGAGCACGGAAGAACCGCTAAAGTACATTCAGGGCGTCGGTAGCTTCATACCCGCCGTGGAAAGCGCGCTGGAAGGCAAAGAAGAGGGCGCGGAGCTGAAAGTGACGGTCACCCCGGAAGAGGGCTTCGGTCAGCGCGACGAAGAACTGGTTCACAGCGTGCCGAAGGATCGTTTTCAATCCGGCGGGGACCTCCAGGTCGGAATGCAGGTTCAGGGCCAGGACGACAGCGGCACTCCCGCGATCTTCACGGTCGTGGCGCTTGAGGACGATACCGTAAAGCTGGATGGGAATCACCCGCTGGCCGGCATGACTCTGAATTTCGACGTGAAGGTCGGCGAGATTCGGGACGCTACTCAAGAAGAAATCGATCACGGTCACGTGCACGGTCCCGGCGGACACCAGCACTGATCGCAGTCGCACTCTCATTTCAGTGAATCGTCCGTCCCGCGTCCAGCCAGGCGCGGGCGCCGCGAGAGCCCGTGGGCGGCAAAAAGGCTTTACCGATAGGTGTACCGGGCGCATTCTGTCGCCATGCCGCAGAACCCTCATGTGCGGACGATTCGTCTATTTAATCCGGCCCAGGACCTGGCTGTCGACGACGCCGATCCCCGGCGAGTACGCAAGCGCCGTCCCCCGGTAAACCCGGCGGAAGGTCTGTTGAACGACGATGATGACGCCGATTCTGAATCGGCCAGCGCCAGCGCCGGATCCGCCCCGGCCCCTGCGAGTTCCTCCGAAGCGGACTATACCCGCGTCGAACCGAAATCGTCTCCAGCGCCGCAGGAATCAAAGTCGCCCGCCCGGAGCGGATCGGCTGCCGCGAGCGCGGGGGGCGAACAGTTCGAGTCCTCGGTTCTCGGCGAGGTGCCTGATATCATCGAGGGGGACTTTCCTGAACCCGTCGATCTCTGAGTCCGGCCCGCGGGCGCAGTCGTACGTCCGGCGCGCGAATCTGTCCTTATCGCGTGCAGCTCTCTGCGTGCGCCTGCCGATATTCATTCTAAGTCGCTTATGAATAAAAACAAAGCCGATGGCATTATGGTGCGGGCCTTCATTGCCCTGCTGATTCTGGTCCTGCTGGGCCTCGTCCTGGTCTTCGCTCGCGAAAAAAACCTGTATCACATGGTTTTGCTGGTGACCCTCGATCTGGGGCTTGTGGCTTCGTTGATCGCGAATTTCTTTTTGTATCGTCGCATTCGGATTCTCAAGGGCGAAGAGCCCGAACCTCGCCGGTCCGCCCGAAAGCGCGCGCCGGCTCCGCGCCAACCTGCGAAACCCAAGAGCGCGATAGTAGATCCGAAGCTATTGCCCGATCCCGGTCTGGCCTTTCGCTTCGATCTGAGCAGAGGCGAAGGCTCGCGTCGCGTGACGATCGGCCAGCGCGAGGGCACGATCAAAACCTATAGCACCGAAATCATTGATGGGCATTTGGAACTGGAGATTCGCGTCAAAGAGGATCCCAACCGCGATATCTATTCCGGCGCTGAAAAGATCGTGCAGAGTTATCAGGTCGACCTGCGCCGCGGCGCGCGAGTGATGATTCATTTTCCGGGGATGGAACGTTTTCGCGAGATGGATTCGAGAGAGCGTCTGCTGGTGCAGCCTGAACCCGATCAGTCCGGCGATTTTCAGTTCACGGGAATCGCTCCGCGCAATCCGATTCGCTTTCAGCTGGGAGATCGCCTGCGCCACGATGGAAAATTCGCGAAGGGTTTCATCGAATTCCATCTGTTTACGAAGGATCAGGAAATCGCCGTGGGCGATTATACTCGCATCGATAAGCTGTTCTTTTTGCGCGTTTACAAGATCTTCCCCGGTTACGACACGGCGCATCCCGACGAAGAGGGGCTGTATCCCATGATCGATCCGTACATTACCCGCAATTCCTAATCGCATCGAGGTCCCGCCCGGGAGAGGTATATTTTTCGTATGTCCGCATTTCACGAGTCCGCCCGCAAGATTATTCAGACCGACATTCCCACCGTGCGAAAGTCGATCATGATCGGCCTGGGCGGTTCCGGTATGCGCGGTATCGGCTCGGCGCGCCAGTACATCGAAAAGAATATGCCGGGGGAAGCCCGCCCCTATATGCGCTGGGTCGGCGTCGATACGACGGACATCGGCACGAGCATCGAAGGCCAGGGGGATCAGTACCGCTTTCCCGGTGAAAATCAGCATTACCAGGAAGAGCGTCGCACTCTGTACATCGCTTCGCCCACGCCGGCCGAGCTCTCGACGGAATATTTACGTAAGTTGCGCGAAGATGAAGTTTACCACTGGTTTCCCGATCCGGACGTCTATACGGTCTCGACCCGCGCCGGGCAGGGGGCCAATCAGACGCGGCCCCTGGGACGCCTCGCTTTTTTTCACAACTATCAGAATATCCGCCGGACTCTGATCGCCGAACGCGACCGGCTCATGCAATTGAGCAACGATCCGCAGTACTTCCAACTGATGGACTTGCAGGAAAAGTCCGACGTCGTCGCCGAAGACGTCGTGGTGCGGCCGGTTCCCGGCCAGAACCGCTATTATATCGTAGAGAATCTGCCTTCGCACCACGACATCATTTCGCTGGAGATGGACGAAGCTTCGCGTGCGACGCTCTGTCCGCACATCGCGGCGGATAAGATCAAGCCGCAAATCTTTCCCAAAGACCATCAGGGTCTGTACTTCGAAGTGAATCCGGAACGCGCCCCGGCCGAAATGAAATTTCGCGTGCGCCACGCCGCGCGGGAAGCCGGCATCTCGATTTTTATTACGGGCTCGATCGTCGGCGGCACCGGCAACGGCATGTTCATCGACATGGCCGCCCTCGTGCACGATATTTTTAAAGACGTCTGGCCGCGTCCGAAAGTGTACGGCATCGTCGTTTTGCCTTCGGCCTTCAAGCGCGTCGTCTATAATCGTAACGCGCGGGCCAACGCGTACGCGGCTCTGAAAGAAATCGATTATTATATGTCGGGCAATTTGTTCGAGGCGAAATATCCCGGCGGCGTCGAAACGAAATTAGAAAACCGCTTATTTAACGACGGCATGCTGTATCTGCTCGACGTCGAAAACTCGGCCGGCAACGTTCTGCAGGATCGCGACCAGGTCCAGGAACTCACCGGACAATTCATTTATACTTTCGTCGCTTCGAACGCGGGCGGCGCGATCGAAGAACGCATGGTGAATGATTCTTCGCGCGCTTCGATCTATTTTCCGACGGACGGCCCCGGTCCGCGCCGCCGCGCTTCATACAACAGCTTCGGAATTTCGCGAGTCACCTATCCCGCGCCGGAGCTGCGGGATCTCGGTTATAAGCTCGTATCGCTGCGATTGATTCAGAATTTCCGGCGGCGGGTGAAACCTGAAAAACTGAGCATCGCCTTCGGCAATATGAATCGCGGCCTGGTGCGGGCTCTGCGTCTGAATTGCCGCCAGATCTTCGATCGCATGTATCCCGACTACAAGTTGGACTGGGAGACGGAGTTTAATAGCTACAAGCTGCGCATTAAGAAAGCTCTGGCGAAGCGCGACGGCCGCGAACTCGTCTCGTCGTTGGAGCTGCTGCAGCGGGACTACGGCCGCGGTGAAATGGATCGCCTGAAGGAGCGCCTGCTACAGCGCATGGAAGTGCGCTGGCGGATCGAGTTGGATAAAACCGAGCAGATTCTTGAGAAGGTGATCGAAAAGGTCCTTAAGGATCCGGCGCAGGGCTTCCTGTTCTGTCGCGCTCTGCTCGATCAGGTGATGGAAAAGCTGGAGGCCTACCAGGACGTCTACTACGACCATCGCACGAATTTAGAGTATTATACCGAAGACGAGATTCGCAAACTGATCGGAGATCTCGACGAAGGCGAGTGGAAGCCCCGCAAGGCCGACGCCGTCTTCTATATGGTTCGCATCAATTATTTGCAGCTGATCTACGAATCGATGCTGCAGGCCAGCGAAGAATTCGTACGCGAATTCAAGAGCCTGATCTATCGTCTGAAAAACGATCTGCTGGTTCCGCTGGAAGACAAGCTGGTGACTCTCGGTCGGCAGCTGCAGTCGGAAGTGCAGCACGCCCACTTCGAGCTGTTGCAGAAAGTCAATCCGCTATATTTCTATCTCGTCAGCAAAAAAGAAATTCAAAACTTCATTAACGAATACTTCGCCCGTCGGCTTTCGATCGAAGATCTTTCAAGCGACGCCGACTTTTTGAATATGGATCGCGGCGACGACGCCGAGCAGCTGATTCAGACCTATCTGATCGGCGAGTACGGCCTGAGCGTGCTCGAAAAAACGCCGGCCGAGCTGCAGGAATTTATTATCAAAGAGCTCGGATCGGAAATTCTGAACCAGACTCCCGACGAAGTTCGCAAGCGCCTGTACGGCGATCTGGAAAGCGAGCAGTCTCTGACCATCGCCGAT
Source organism: bacterium (assembly GCA_024742665.1). Lineage (GTDB taxonomy): Bacteria > Spirochaetota > Leptospiria > Leptospirales > Leptonemataceae > JANSYA01. The sequence goes on along the minus strand of JANSYA010000002.1, from coordinate 278,780 downwards.
TCCACGATGAACCGCATCGAAATCGAAAATCTGCGTCTGGGATTGTACCGGGTGATTCGCAAACGTTTCGAAGGTTTTAACTTCGAAAACCTTTCGATTAAGAAGATTCTCGACGAACGTAAAATTCCGGTGAAAAAAATTCTGGAGCGCCTGGATACCTTTTCGCGGCCCTATACGACCGCGAATATGCGCGGCCTGAAAGGCATGGAATACTACCGGACCATTACGCAGTTCGAGCTGAACGTATTCGAAGAGGGCGACGTCGCTCCCGCCCGCAATAAAAACGATCTGCCGGCCCGGATGGATCATTATGCGAAGCGGCAGGCCGCCGAGCCGAATATTTCGGTCGAAACATTCGAGGTGCCGAATCTCTGTAAGCCGTACGAAATGATCAGTATCGGCATATTGCTCGGCTTCCCGCTCTTTCGCCTGGATACTTTGAACGACAGCGCCGCCGACTATCACGCGATTCTGGGCGACCGCTCGCATCCGATGCATCTATTCAACCATCCGACTTTCGACGCGCGCTATTTCCCCGACCCCTTTCGTGATCGCAACTATCTGAATCCCAAACATCTCTGGGGCGGACTTGTGCAGTTCGAGCTGCTTGCTCAGGGTGAAGGCGGCTACGCGTACTCCGAAACTTTATATCCGGAATTGAAATCGATGGAAGCCCGGGAAAATTATTTCGGCCCGCTCAAGAAAATCATTCAGCAGGTGAACGCGGACGGCGGCGTGCGCAAGTGCAACCTCGACTTGTTTACGAACGCGGTGCTCGGTATGGGCATGCTCAAGAAATCTAAACAAGGCAAGCTGAAATTTCGCTCGGACTACGACCTGGTGATTCGAGATATCATCGACGGAGACGGCACCGGCGATCGAGCGGTCGAGAGCGGCCTTTCGAAAGACGAGTATGTGCGGAAATTTATTCCTTCGCCGGAATTCGCCGGCGAAGGCGATCTGAAGGATTTCTTAAAGCAGCATAGGTCGGTTCGGGATTTTTTGAGTCGTGACGCGCAGCGCATTTTCGACGCGTCGATGGGCAATGTCCAGGCCGGGGCGGCCCTGCAAATTCCGCGCAGCCGCATCGAAGCCACAAAGCTGCCGGTCTTCGAAGACGAGTTCGCTTTTTATGATTATTTCGAAGGGCACGGCTCGCTCGAATGGCAGAATTTTCTAAAGACGAAGCTGGTCGAAGCCGTCGAAAAACAGGTGCGCCGCTTTCGTCTGCCCGATGACCCGACGCTTTTAGATCGCGGTAAGATCCGCGGTTATTTGAGCGAGCTGGGAGACCGCCTGCCCTTTATCGTATCCTGGGAAGTGCAGGTGAATACGGGAGTGATTAAATAAACATTTGAACGTTCTGGATTCTCTTTATCATCGTCTGGCGAAACCATTCCTGTTTCGCCTGGACGCCGAATTCGCTCACCACCTGGTCGCGGCGGGCGTGAAACATTCGGCTACGCTGCCGGGAGCGGGTCTGCTGATGCGGCGCTTGCTCGCGTATGATTCGCCGCGTCTGGCAAACCGCGTATGCGGCGTGCGCTTTCCGAATCCCGTCGGCATGGCGGCCGGTTTCGACAAGACCGGCGAGCTGTATCCATTCTTGAGTCGGATGGGATTCGGTTTCGTCGAGTGCGGCACCTTTACGGCTATCGCTCAGCCGGGCAATCCGCGGCCGCGGCTGTTTCGCTATCCCGCGGAACGTGCGCTCGTGAATCGCATGGGTTTTAATAATCCCGGCTCGACCGAAGCGGCGGAAATTCTTGCGCGTCAAAAGCCCCTGGCCCCGCGCGGTATTAATATTGGAAAAAGTAAAGTTACGGAACTGGAGCAGGCCACGGAAGATTATCTGCGCAGCGTGGAGCGATTGGAGATATTCGCGGACTATGTAGCCGTGAATATCAGCAGTCCGAATACGCCGGGTCTGCGCAAGCTGCAGGGTAAAAAATATCTGGGCGAGCTGCTCGGGGCGCTGCTGGATCGGCTGCGGACTCTCGGCGCCGGCCGGGTAACTCCTCCAACGCCGCTGTTTGTTAAAGTAGCTCCGGATTTGAGCGAAAAGGAACTGGAAGCAATCCTGGAGACCCTGGTGACGGTCGGGTGCAGCGGCATCATCATCAGCAATACTACGATCGACAAAAGCGCCGTGCCCGGGGCGGAAACGGAAGGCGGGCTTTCCGGCCCCGCGGTTCGCGAGCGAAGCACGAAATTGGTCGAGTTCTGCCATCGCACGGCCGGCGATCGTCTCGCGATTATCGGCGTGGGCGGCGTGAATTCAGGGCGCGACGCGCTCGACAAGATTCTGGCGGGCGCAAGTCTCGTTCAAGTCTATACCGGCTATGTATTCGAAGGGCCGGGTTTGCCAGGCGCGATCAATCGTTATCTGGACGCGGTTCTGGAGCGTTCGGGATTGAGTCTCTCGGAGCTGATCGGTCGTGGGCGCTCGGAGCTGGACGCGCTGCATGCAACCACGGGTTGAAAATATGCTTTGACAGTTCTTTCGCCTGCGTGCGAAACCTGTCGTGATTGTCCGCCATGGATACTGATAATTCCCAAAAAAAGTCCGGTGATCAGAAAAGCGTTCGGGTATGGCAAACGCTGAATGTCAGCGACGTGCGCCAGCACCTGCTGCTGGTCGACGATTTGTACGGTAGCTGCGGCAATTGCAAACAGCTGGGCCTGAATTATGTAAAGGATACGCAGTGCAGCGGCTGCGGCACGATCTTTCGCTATCTGGCGACGAAGCTGCGCAATCCGGCGGACGTGGCCAAAATTCTTGGCCGCATTAAGAAAGAATCGCTGAAACTTACCGTGATTGACCGCGATGATTTTGAACGAGCCGAAGCAAAAGACGCGATCAACAATCTGTTTTCCTGATTACGTCCGTTCCGGAATAGATAGCATTATGGCAAGCGTGGACATCAAGCTGATCGACGGGCTGTATCTGATTCAACCCATGCCTACCCAGGATCTTTCATTGGATCTGAGTCGGGATGATCTGGCCGGCTTTATCAAGCGCAATACGGAGCAGCTACCGATGCTGGTCGATCTGGCGCGCGTACGCATATTGCAATCGTCGGGGGTCGGGCTGCTCTTTTATCTGCTCGTCGAGTCGCAGAAAGTCGGCATGCGCGTGGGATTCGTGAATACTTCGGAACTGGTCAGGAAGGTTCTGGACATCGCCGGAGTGGATGACATCGCGAAAGTTTACGAAAACGTCGATCAGGCCCGCCAGGATCTCGTCGAGCGTCAGTAGTTCCGGCGCTCGCTCGCTCCTCGCTGGCTGCCTGCGGCCTGTTATCGATTCGGCGTTTCCTCGTCCCCGCTCAGTCCCAGAAATTGCAGCAGTCCTCGCAGCGGTCCGCCCCGGCGATGGTATTCCAGAACGACGAAAGATGAGTCGTCGGTCAAAGCCCGTTTCCCACGAAACTCCGCCAGGCTGCGCTCTAAGTTCTCTGGAATAGAATCTACCGGCGTGCTGACGCTGGCGTCCAGAAATTCGCGCAGGCGAGAATTGCCGAAGGCTTCGTCTTCCGTATTAAATGTTTCGGTCACCCCGTCGGAAAATAAATACAGGCGATCCCCTTCCGCGAGCTGGATGCGAATGGATTCGAAGGGCGTGGGCAGGATGCCGACCATATGTAGATTGCTCTGCAGTCGTTCCGCTTCGGAGTTCCGCCGGTAGAGAAAAGGACCGGGGTGTCCCGCATTGACGTAATCCATTTCGCCCGTATCCGTATTTAAGGTGAAAGCAAAGAGCGTAATGTACTCGTTGCCCCGGTAGCGATCCAACAAAAATGTATTCATCATCTGGATCGTGTCCAGCAGACCCGCGCCGGATTCCAGATGCGCCCGGGTCATGGCCCGTAGCGAACTCGCAATGAAACCGGTTCCCAGACCGTGTCCGCTGACGTCGCCGAGAAAGAAGGCGAAGCGATTGCGCGATATTGGAATCAGGTCGAGGTAGTCGCCGCTTACCGAAATCGCCGGGCGATTGAGATAGGACATGCGAATGAATGGATACCGTTCGACGTCCGGTCCGCTGATCGTGCGCTGAACCTGGCCGGCCATGACCACGTCTCGAATGCGACGTCGCTTACGAACTTCTTGTAAGAGCAGCGCGTAATTATAAATCAACATCCCCGCTAGCTTCGCGGCTTCCTGGAGATAACGAATTTCGCGGAGCTCCAGCTTGGTGCCGTTGCGTCGATAACCGACCAGCAGCGCGGCGCGAATACCTTCATCGTCGTCCTGTTCGTCGTCGGCGGAAAATTTTTGCGGGAGCGCCGGGTATCCCGCCGTGGCGCGCAGATCGTCCGAACCCGAGAGCATTTTTTGCAGGCGGCTGCCGCCTTTGCCGAGAATTCCGATCGCCAGAACGAATTTGTTTTTATAAAGATAGTTGAATACTTCTTCGCGACGTCCGGCGGCGTAGGTGAGATAGGCGGTTACAATCAGACGTTCCGGCGTAAGATAATTCCAGAGCACGCTTTTTTCCGGCAGCCGGTTGAGCTTCTGCTGGCGCAGATTGAATTCCGCGAAGCTCGGCGCCGACAGTAAGAAGCTGACTTTCTCCAGCCCCAGAGTGTTTTGCACTTCGTTCAAGAAGGCGTTGGCCGCCGGCTGCAGGCGGCCGTGAGTGGAAATCATTTCCGCCAGGTGCTTCAGGGATTCCGTCAGCTTCGCGTCCAGGCGAAAGATGCGGCGGTCCACGAAGTGGACAATGACCCGGCGGGCCGGATCCAGAAAGAATACCAGAATCAGAATGAAGATCACGCTGACGATCCACTGATAGGATTCGTTTTGTTCCGGTAGCAGCGTGCTGTGAGCCAGCAGGACCGCGCCGTACACGCCGATAAGTAAAATCGTAAGCAGGGCGGCGACAATCGAGTGAGTGAGCACGAACTGAAAGGGAACGATTTGCAGTCGATAGGTGCCGTAAATCAGGGCCAGGGGAAACAGCAGTCCCGCCGCCATGACGTATTCGATCGGGATCGGCAGTCCCGTGCCGCTCAGTTCCAGGACGACCAGGCTGAAAGGAATCAGGAAGCCGAAGGTCGATCCAAGAAAAAGCATCCAGCGTTTGCGGCGTTCCACCCGGTCGTCGGATGTAAACAAAGCGTTTTCGAGCTGCAGGGCGACGACCACAATCAAGGCGGTCACGAAAGTCCCCAGAGTGACGCGCGCCAGATTGTTCACCGAGTCGGCGCTTTCGTGACTGACCACGGCCACGAGAGCGAGAAAGAGCACCGCGATCAGCTCCGCGGCCAATAAGTATCCGAAGACTTCTTTGCCGGTCGTTCGCAGTCCCATATTGATCAAGGCCGGCGTCAGCATCAGGCCGGATATCTGATAGACCAGGCCGTAGCTGTGAAAGGCCATAACCATCACCAGGGAGAAGTTAAAAATACAGAGCAGACCGCATAAGGCGGCGAGATGTATATCGTTTGCGGATTGCAAAAACCAGATCGCGCAAATCAAATAGACGAAACTGAATAATATAAAAAACTTAAAATCATAGGCGACTTTCCAGAAGGAATTGGGCGTCAGCCGCATGATTCCCGGACCGCGATCGGTCGTGACGAAAACAGAGCCCGGCTGCGCGAAGACCGGCCCCTGGATCGCCGGATCCTGCCCGTCGATGTCTAAAAAGCGGCTCGCAGTGGATTCGTAGCCCAGGGGCATGATCGATCCGCCGGGGCTATAATAACGCGGCAGGCGATAGTCCCGGGAATCGAAGCCGGTCATGTACAGCGCGCCCAGGGCCAGAAAGGCAAGGGGATAAACCAGGTGTTGCCAGCGCATCAGGCGAGGTCCTCGTCTTTAGAGCTATCGCCTGGCGAATCGTTTTTTTCTTTATGCGCGTCCCGCTGCGAAAATTCCGAAGGCGGCACATAGGCGTAATGAATTTCGAGCAGTCGCGTATCGCCGTGGCTCAGGACCAGGCCGTGGTCTTCGTTTATGTCCAGAAATTTGCGCGAACCGGAGGAAATCAGATTGGCGGACTCGCTTACAGGTGCGGCAAGCGTCTGCGCGCTCCTGGAACGAACGGGAGCGCGACGGAGATCATAGTCGCGGCCGTCGGCCAGAAAGATGACGCTGTGATCGTGCGAAATAAGCTCCGCGACGAAAATCGAAAGGGGATAGGCCGATTCCAGCTGGTCGCGATGCTTGCGGAGCTGCCCCAGAATGCGATGCATGCTGAACTGAGTTTCGCGCGTCAGAAAAGAATACAGATAGCCGAGCATACTGTATAATATGATCCCACCCGGACTCGTCAGGCGATCCAGAGTCAAGCCGACCAGAAACCAGCGTTCGCCTCCCCGGGCCGGAAAAAATTCCAGAATGGAATTCTGATGATCCCGGCGTAGAAGTTCGAAGCCGGGAATCGCGGGCAATGGAGTATCGTGCAGAGTGCTCTTGATTTTCTGCGCCGCGACCAGCTCCTGATCGTAGAGGCGGCTGTCGATGATGCGATTCGTTAAGATGTGATTCTGAATACTTACGGCCGCCTTGTTTGAAAAAAAGTCCAGGGCGCGTTCCGCGTGGCGATTGCGCGGCTCTTCGTTTAACACCAGAAATCCTAACAGGCGCTGTCGGTAGTGAAAGGGCCGCACCATAACCGCGCCGATTTCTGCGAGCTGATTGCGCAGCGCCGGGGGCAGGCCGAATTCATGCACGTGCAGACTGCGCTGGTAGTTCTTGATGCCCAGCGCGATTTCATCGTGGGAATGTTCGGATGCGGGTCGTCCCCGATGCAGTTGGCGATTGCGATATACGAAATGATCGAAGTGCGTTCGATCGGGATTCAAAATCGCCAGGCGTCCCTGGCGAACTCCAAGCCATTGCAGGAACTCCGGAAAGACTTCATTGACCAGAGTCTCCACCGAAAACTGTCGGGCGACCACGTCCAGGTGATGAAAGTCCCGGCCGAAGAAAGCGGTGTATTCGTTGCGCTGCATAACGCGCTGTAGCCCCCAGGCCCGGGCGGGAAAGAGAACGAGGACGGCCACGATGATAAATAAGATCGTAACCAGCTGGTTGCGCATTAGATAGTCGGAGGGGACCAGCCAGTTGATGAAATAGTAGATGGCGACGACGCACAGGCCGAAGAACAGCGAAAACAGGCCGTGGCGAAACCGATACGAAGTCAGCACGCGATCGAGGCGCGGTCGGATGACCGACCAGAGTTTCATGTCGTGTACTCGGAATTCAAATGCACGTATTCGCGGCTCAGGTCGGAAGCCCATACGCATTCCTGTGCGTCGCCTGCGCCCAGAGCGACGTGCATTTTGACTTCGCGGTGATCTTGAATATAAGCGGAGAGAGTTTTAAGAACTTCAGGATCCGAACCGTTTTCCGAATGCAGAGCCTGTTCGCCGAAAAAGATTTTGAGTCGAGAAATATCGCCGGGGCCGTCGGGCACTTTGCCGATCGCCATGACCAGCCGCCCCCAGTTCGGATCGGCGCCGTGGATCGCGGTTTTCACCAACGGGCTGTTCGCGATGGAGCGCGCGATTCGCAGGGCCTGGCCGGCGTCGCGGGCTTCGCTGACGCGCACTTCGAAATAGCGGCGCGCGCCTTCGCCGTCGGCGACGATCAGCTTCGCGAGTTCCAGAGCGATCTCGTACAGGACGCCGACGAACTCCGCGCTGCCGGCGTCCAGAGCCGCGATCTTTGCAATTTCAGCGGGGTCGATCGGTACGGCCAGAGCGCGAAATTCGGCGTCCGCGGCCGGCGAGAAGCTGACTTTCACATCGGACGCGCCGTTGGCCAGGATTACGGCCGTATCGCTGGTCGATGTATCTCCGTCTACGCTGATGCGATTGATGCTGCGATCCATCACCGCGCGAAAGAGGCGATCCAGATTCGCGGGATCGATCGCTGCGTCGCTTGCGAAATAAGCCAGCATGGTCGCCATATCCGGTTCGATCATCCCCGCGCCTTTCGCGACGCCGGTGATGCGCACGCCACTGCTCAATTCGCGGCTGGCCAGTTTCGGATAGGCGTCCGTCGTGCAGATCGCGCGAGCAAAGGCCGGGAAATCCGCCTGGTCTTTAAGGTGTTCTGAAATTGAGTTACAGGCGCCGAGTAAAACATCTCCGGGCATCTGGCGTCCGATCACCCCGGTGCTCGAAGGCAGCACAAGCGACGGGTCCGGGAGCCCCAGGTGTTCGGCCGTAGTCGCGCAGGTCTTCCGGGCCAGGGCGAGCCCGGCGGGACCTGTGGCGACGTTGGAGTTCCCGGAGTTGACGATGATCGTTTGCAGTCGCCCGTCCCGAATGTGTTCCCGGCCGATGACTACCGGATGGCCGGGAAAATTGTTTTGCGTAAAAACAGCGGCGGCGGAGCAGGCGCGTCGGCTGTGCAGGACGCCGAAGTCCAGGTCAGCGGTCTTGATACCGATGTGCCAGCCGGTCGCCAGAAAGTCGCGGGGAATGTGAAGCTCTTCGGAGCGAAAGTTCATAGTCTATGCGAAGTACGGCGGAACGCCGGCCGTCGTCAATGGATATTGGAGCTTTTTCAGTCCGCGGAACCTGGCAGAATTTCTACCAGGAAAGAGTCGATCGAACGCCCGGCCGCGCGCTGCCTCGGATAACCCACGGAGACATCGACGAAGCGCTGGCCCACGGCGTTGCGTTTGTCGCGACGAATATGCAGGTGGCCGTAGACGACGGTGTGAATCGGGAAACGCTCCGGCCAGTCCTCGGTCAGGCGGGTGCCGCACCACAAAACAAAGGTCGGAACCCGCGGCAGATCGGCGTCTTCTTCGCGCAGGGGGAAGTGATTCAAGAGAACCAGCGGTCCTTCGACGGCGGCCAGGCGTTTTTCCGTGAGCTCTACCCGGGCGCGACACCAGGCGGCGCGGTCTGGATAGGGATCCGGATGCAGCAGCGCTTCGTCCGTGCACAGTACCCGTTTCGATTGCGAATATTGCACGGCTGCGGCGGCATCCAGGTCCCGGGGCACCGCGTCGCCGCGAAAGCTGTAATCATATAATAAAAAGACGGGCGCGATCGTGCAGGCCGGACCGTTGCCGGGCCACTTTATATAATCGTCTTCCGGAGTTAAGACCTGGTATTTGCGACAGACTTCGACCAATTCATGATACTTCGCTTCACCCCGTGCGGCGCCGGGAGCTTCGGTCGTCGTCCAGAGCTCGTGATTGCCGGGCACCCAGAACAGCCGGGCGAAGCGTTCCGTGAGCACTTTCAGACAGGCTTCGAGTTCTTCGACGGTCTCCCCGATGTCGCCGCCCAAAAGCAGCCAGTCGTCGGGATAACGGCCGATTTCGGAAAGCGCCCGCATATTCTCAGGATGTGAAATATGCAAATCGCTGATGGCGTAAAGTTTCATTGTCGTTTTTCCGGAGTTCGTCCGCGCACGGGTCTTGCGCGAACTCGGGAAACTAATGTTTCTTTACGATGGATGCGCGGCCGGGCGGCAGCCGTCAATGACTTCCCGGATGCGGGGCGCAGGGGGTCAGGGATTCAGTTCCGCAAACTTGCGGAGATATTTCTTTACGAGCAGCACGATTTCATCTCGATGGGGGGATACGTCGAGTGCAACGCCGCCGGTGAGCACTTCCGCCCCGTCTGATTTGTCGAGGATCTTGAAGCGCAGAGTAGAATTCTGAAGTCTGGCTTCGATTTCATAAGTGCCAGAATCTTCCCGATAGTCTTTTTCCGTATTCATATCGTTTATCCAGCCGGCGGATTATAACTATAAGACGAGGAACCGGAACCGTAGTCCCGTAATATCTCTAACCAAATTTCAACGTCTTGTAAGAATTCAGTTAGCACTCGCTCAGAGTCCACTCAAATTTTGGCGAATCATGACTATTTTTACAGGGCGGGATTATAGCGTTGTAAGTAGTTCCTGGCCGCAAGCTACGGTACTCGCGAGTGAACTCGGAGTGTTTTCATTCTGCGGGATCGGTTCTCTGGTGCATGATTTCTTGTTGAGATCAAATCTCATTTTTTGCGGAATTGCCCGTGAAGGCCATGCACTCGGAGCGGCAGGCTAAAGCTTCTTTCCGGGAGGCCGACCAGTAAGTATGAGACTTCTTCGTACTTCGATCCAGGCGCTGTTCTTTGCATGCGCCGCCGCTGCAATGGCGGGATCGCCCGTGCCCCTGCTGGCTCAGGGCGCGGCCACCCCGGTCAAAGGCCTGCAGAATATGGGCGAGCCGGTCAATACCCCCCTCGATGAATTTTCCCCTTCGGTCACCGCGGACGGTCGTACGATGGTCTACAACTCGAAGAAGCTCGGGGAGCGCTATCAGAGTCTCTACATCAGCGAGCGGGACGAAGACGGACAGTGGAGCAAGCCGCGGGCATTGCGGGAACTGAATTCGATCTATAACGATGAGGCCCCGTATATTACTCCGGACGGCAAGCTGATCTTTTTCGCTTCCGATCGGGACGGGAGTACGGAGATGCCGGCCGATGCGAGCGGCCGAGTGCGGGTGAGTTTTGATATTTATTGGTCGCGCAAAGAGCCCAACTCGAATCGCTGGAGTCGGCCGCTACCGGTGCCCGGCGGCGTCAATACTCCCGATCACGAACGTTCCCCCAGTCTGGATTTGCGGACGGGCCGTTTGTTTTTCGCGCGCTGGCCTTTCGGCGATTTTGAAAATTCGCGAATCTACGAAGCGAGCTACTCCGGCGGTCGCTTCGTGAATGCGAAGGCGCTGCCGCAGTCGATCAACTCGGGTCATCAAGAGGCGGCCTTCGTTCCCGCCCTCGATCGTGAGAACGGCTATTATTTCGCTTCGCGTCGCCCGGGCGGTCGCGGCGGCTGGGATATCTATTACGCGTCGTACGCGAATAATTCGTACGGCGACGCAAAGCCCCTTGATGAACGCGTTAATTCCGAGGCGAATGATATTTATTATTCCGTTCGCGAACAAATCGGTTTTCTCAGCTCGGATCGCGAAGGCGGCCTGGGTCGCTACGATATTTACGGCATCCCCGCCGAAGCCAAAAAAGAGCCGCCGGTTGTCGCGCAGTTTCAGGTTCGCGACGGCGAAAGCCGGGCCCCCGTTCAAACTCGCGCGGACGTGCATCGTGCGCCGGACGGCGGCCACGAACAGCAGCCGACCGACAGCGGCGGTCGTTTCTCGGTAGAAGCGCGTCCGCAGGCCGAACTTGCACAAAATGCGCAAGAGCAGGTTCGCATTCGCATTCAGCAGCCGGGCTATCTGCCCTTCGAACAGAAATACGATCTGAACGCGATCGCGCCGGGTCCGGAAATCATCGACCTCAAGCCGCTGCAGAAAGACGTCTCTTTCGACATCCACGCGATTTACTTCGAGTCGAACAAAGCCGTCATCAAAGCCGAGTCGTACGAGTCACTGGGAGAGCTGGCGAATTTTCTGAAGACGAACCCCGGCTTACAGCTCGAAATCATCGGGCATACCGATCTTCACGGAGAACACCAGTACAATATCGACCTGAGTTTGAAGCGGGCGATCGCCGTTCGCGACTATCTGGTGGGCAAAGGCCTGAATCAAAAGCGCTTTCAGGTGAAGGGCGCCGGCTTTACGCGTCCCGTGGTCGACAAGCAGGGCGAGGGATTCGACGAAAAGAATCGCCGGACCGAGTTTCGAATTATCGGACTGGACTGAGACTCGCAGGCTTTCGCAGCAGCGACTACTGAAGATTCGCCGCCGGCTGCTTTAACTTCGAGCAGTTTCGGCGGCGATCCACTGCAGAAAGGCGGGATGCCCGTCGGCGATATTCAAGGCGACCACGCAGGGGCAGTCGTAGCTGTGCAATTCGATCACGCGTTTTTCGAGGGCCTGGAATAATGTACGGCGGGTTTTGGCGATCAGTACGATCTCGCTGTCATTGCGGACTTCGCCTTCCCACTCATAGAACGATTCCATGGGCTGAATCAGATTCACGCAGGCGGCCAGCTTTTCCCGGATCAGCGCGCTCGCGATCGTGCGGGCTTCGTCGGTCGAGCCGACGGTCATATAAACGAAGCACAGGGGCGTCGTCTTTGTATCGGGGGATGGCACGATTCACAGGGTCGCGTCGCCTGGGATTCAGTCAACGCTTATACGGCGCCCGGTCCGCGTTCGCCGGTGCGAATTCGAATGCATTCTTCCATCGGTAGAACGAAAATCTTGCCGTCGCCGATTTTGCCGCCGCTGGTTCTGGCCGCCTGGCACAGAGCGTCGATTGCCGAGTCCACGAAGTCGTCGTTTACGGCGATTTCCACGCGAACTTTGCGCACCATGCGCACGCGTTCCGAACCGCGATAGACTTCCAGAAAGCCCTTTTGCTGGCCGTAACCCTGCACGTCACCGACCGTCAGCCGATAGATTTCGGCGTTATTCAGAGACTCTTTGACTTCTTCCACTTTATGAGGCTGGATAATTGCGATCACATATTTCATATTGATCCTCCTGCTGATCAGGACTTCGTCCTGAAGGCAATGCTTTCACAGAAAGCGCTGCCTTCAAAGCGAGGCCGTAAAAAGCAAACCCCCCGTAGCTACGGAGGGTTTGCCCAATTCAAATATACGGCGCCGTACAGGCGCCGCCGCCTCGGGAGGCGAGTCGGCTTTAGCCGATAGCTTCTTTACCGCGTTCTCCGGTCCGGATGCGAACCGCATCCTGGAGATCCGTGATGAAGATTTTACCGTCGCCGATATTGCCGGTCCGCGCGCCGTCGCAGATAGCCTTAATGGTAGCTTCTACGAAGTCGTCGTTGATCGCAATTTCAACTACGGTCTTTTTGAGCAGGTTAACTTCGTAGACCGTGCCACGATAACCTTCTGAGAATCCTTTTTGCTGGCCGCAACCCAGAGCGGTGGTCACGGTCATTTTCGTGATACCCGCTTTGGCGAGGGAGTCTTTGACGTCCGTCAGTTTATGCGGCTGGATAACAGCTTGTACTAATTTCATATGGTGTACTCCTTGTCAGTGTTCCGCATTAGCGTAAGTCGTAAATCTGAAAGCCGCCGTAGGCTTCCTGACCGTGTTCGCAGACATCGAGACCTTTCAGTTCTTCTTCTTTGTCTACCCGCACTCCCAGCGTGAATTTCAGAGCCAGGAATAGAACCAGCGCGGCCGGGAAGGCCAGTGCAGCAGCGGCAGCGATGCCGAGCAGCTGAGCGCCGACGGTGTGGTCGGGGTTCATGCTGAAGATACCAACAGCCAGAGTTCCCCAGATACCGCACACGAGGTGAACGGAGATAGCGCCAACCGGATCATCCAGTTTCAGCATATCGAACAGCATAACGGAACCAACAACGATCAGACCGGCGATGAAGCCGACGTAGACGCTGTTCATAACGCTGATAGAGTCAGCGCCCGCGGTGATGCCGACCAGACCGGCCAGAGCGCCGTTCAGCGACATAGACAGGTCAGGCTTACCGCTGATACCCCAGGACAGAACCGTTGAGCCGACAATGCCGGATGCAGCGGCGATACAGGTGGTTACCAGGGTGAAAGACGTGAGACCCGGATCTGCAGACAGAACCGAACCGCCGTTAAAACCGAACCAGCCTAACCACAGCAGGAACATACCGACAGTCGCCAGCGGCATGCTGTGACCCGGAATCGGGCTGATGCCCGCGGGGGTGTATTTGCCAGTGCGCGCACCGATCACGATAACGCCAGCCAGAGCGGCCCAGCCGCCTACGGAGTGAACGAGGGTAGAACCCGCGAAGTCGTAGAAACCAGCTGCGTCGAGCCAGCCACCGCCCCACTTCCAGCTACCGATTACAGGATAAACGACAGCAACGAAGATCACGGAGAAAATCAGGAACGAGCCCAGTTTGACCCGTTCGGCGACGGCACCTGAAACGATGGTCGCGGCGGTAGCAGCGAACATACCCTGGAACAGGAAGTCCGTCCAGTAGGTGTAGCCGACGTTGTAGGCAGAGGTAATGCCCGCGTCGTCCGTGAAGATACCCCATCCGGCGAAGCCGAAGTAACCGTTAAAATCACCCGGATACATGAGGTTGAAACCCATCAGCGCGTAGGTCAGAAGACCAATCGCGATGATCATGGTATTTTTGAAGAGAATGTTTACGGTGTTTTTTGCCTGCGTCAGACCCGTCTCCAGCATAGCGAAGCCGAGGTGCATGACGAATACCAGAAACGTGGCAACCATCATCCAGACGTTATTTACAGTGAACATTTCGGCGCTCACCCCATCATCAGCGGGGGCTGCTTCTTCCGCGACTGCCGCTTCCTGACCAAACAGAGGACTGTCGAGCCCGGAAAGCGTGAAGACAACGGGAGAGAGCAGTAGCGCGGCCATCAGATACGACAGCCATTTAGCTTTCCTTGTCATACTTAGTACTCCTTCCATCTCTTTCGATTGTAAGCAATTCTTGCAGGGTGCCTGAATCTCCGGCGAACGAGACCGCTCGCGGCGCTTGATTCGGCGACCACCCAAGAAAAGAGTGCAATTTCAGGAATCTGTAAGCAAGGTGCGGGCCAGGTGATGGATTACTCACAAAAAACTATCGAAAGATGGAGCAGAGTGCCTGGAATTAGATAAATCCGGCGAATGGTATCTTTTGAACATGCTGAAGTTTTGACAGATTGGTCCGTAAATCAGCAAATGAAACTCCGGCGGGAGATGAGCTGCGTTCGCAAAGCAGGCACATGCTTAATTTTTAGGCTCTTTGCCCGCTCAGGGCCAGCGCCCCATCGCCCGAGGCAGGCACGCTGGAGGATATCAGGGGTGGATGATGCCCATCTGTTCCAGCGCGCGGGAGAAAGCCGTCAACGTGCGACTGAGCTCAAAGGCGGGCAGTCGCTCGCGCTGCTGATCGACAATCGCCCGGTGCAGCCCGGGTTCCTCCAGAATGCGGGCCATCATTTCGGCGACGCGAGGATAGTCCTTGTCGCCGAAGAGCACTCCGCAGTCTCCCAGGGTCTCGGGAATGACGGAAGAAGCGTAGGCCAGCACCGGCACGTCGAAGTACATGCATTCCACGAGCGGCACGAAAAAGCCTTCGTGCTCGCTCATTGATAAAAAGAGATCGGCTTTGCGATAGTACGTCTGGATCTCGCCCTGGCTGACCATCCCGGTGAAAAGCACGTCGTTTTCCAGGCCCAGTTCGCGGGTTAGATTGAAGAGTTCGGCGGTGTAGCCGCGCACGCCCGGGTGAAAGGTCCCGACCATAATCAGCCGCGATTCCGGCACGATGCGCTTGAGAAAATAATAGGCCTTGATTAAATCCTGATGCTTTTTGTTCGGGAAGACTCGCCCGACGAACAGAATATTTTTGCGGCCGTCGTTTAGAAAATCCAAATGGGCCGCGTCCGGCAGGCTTTCCCAGCTGCTGAAGTCCAGAGCGACAGGCATTACGTCCACGTTCTGAAAACCCATCTCCCGCAGGTCTTTCGCGTTAAACGCCGAGTCGGCCAGCGCGATTTCGAAGTGGTGGGCCAGGGATTTCAGGCGGGTGCGCGTCGCGGTCAGCTGATCGGAAATCTGGCGATTGTAGCGTTCTACGAATTCCGGCGGCGTTGTGTTGTGATGAATCAATATCTTGCGCGCGGGATAGTGATCGATATCGTGTAGAAAATCCGAATGAAACGAATGGTGATAGATCAGGATTGCTTTTTTCTTGCGATGATAGCCGCGAAAGTGTCGGACAAGGCCGCCGTCCTGTTCCTGAAAATGCTGGCTGTAAATATTCGATTCGTATCCCAGGCGACGTAAAAAGTCCTGTAGAATCAAGGCTTCGCTGGAAATCGCGTCGCCGGACGCGAAGCCCGCCGTGAATTGATCGATGTATTGAACGTCTTTCAAAAGATTCTCAGCCCTGGTCTGCCGAAGGCAGGCCTCAAGGGTCCGCGGCGGGCGGGCTACCCGGTTCTTCGGAACGCAGACCGGCGCATTCAGGATGTTGAAAGTATCGTTCGCGGCGCGTTTCGCAGTCCTGCGCCGCTTCGATTGCGGCCACGCAGCGACCGTAGCGTTCGTAGAGCTGATCGTCGTAGTCGGCCGGTTTCGCTCCGAGCGGTTCGGTGCTCAGGCTGCCGATCAGCTGATACTGATTTTTCACGCACAGATCCTGGCCCATGCGGGCGAGCACCATGTCTCTTCGCTGGGGCTGGTCCGCCAGTCGCCGGGCGGTGTCTTCTTTGATACACTTCACAACGGCCCGACACAGGCGATCGGCCTGGGCCTGGTAGCGCTGCATGACTTCGAGGGGCACGGGTTCGGGCTTCTTTTTGCAGGCCGCGAATCCTGTCGCCAGAGCGCAGCAGACGGCAAGCCCGAGCAGCAGGCGGATCTGCGCCCGGCGGCGCCGATCGCCAAAATCCAGAGCGTCCCGGGTGGGACGTCGGCCGGGGGCGATAGCGTTTGCGGAGAAAGTGGGGCGGAAAGCCGGGGATGCTTGCATAAGAGTGAGACGGAATAGAACCCGCAGTCAGCTCTACGTGACAAGCAAGAATCCAGGTCGAGCGCAGTCGCTGTGCGGACTCTATGAGTCTAAATTGATTGACGGGCCCCCCTGGGGCCGCCACCCAGTACTCGGTACCTTTCGCATGAGCAACACAAATTCGCAGATTTCCAACTCCGGGCTGATCCGATTCCTGCCTTTCCTGGGGCTGGCCCTGGCCGTGCTGGCGCTCGGTTTGAGCATCGCCCTGGCCTGCAAGCACGAGGGCCTCTGTACCGGCGGCACCGGCTGTTTGATTGGCGACGTCGACGGCTGCGCGGAACTCGGCAAAAGCGAGCACTCGAAATTCGCCGGGATTCACATCGCCTGGCTGGGCGTATTTTATTATGCGATGATTGCGCTGCTCTTCGGTGGACTGATTGCGCGCGCTCGTTCCGCCGGCGACGACGCAAAACAGAGCGGCGGTCTGCTGACTTTGCTGGTGGCGGCCGTGGTATTCGGTTTCGTTTTCGATCTCTTTCTGGCCTACGTGAATTTTACCGTGCTGGAAGTTCCGTGCTTGTTCTGTCTTTATACTTATCTGTGCCAGGCTGGGATTCTGGCGGTCGCGGGTTTTCTCTACTATCGAGCGAATCAAAGCGAAGGCGCGGCCGGTCTCGGCGATTTGCTGGCGGGCCTCAAAGGGGGCTGGTGGGCTCCGGTCGGCGCGCTATCGATTACGCTGCTGACGGTCATCGCTCTGCCGGGATTCGCCGGCGGCGACGAACACGCGGGTCACAATCACGGCGGCTCTGTCGATCAAACGATTCACAACCAGCTTGCGAGTCCGGAGCGCCGCGAGCAACTGCTGCGCGAACTGCGCGCTTTTAATCAGCGCCCCATTTCCACCGCGGGCCTTACGAACTACGAAGGCGAAGACTCTGCATTTATTATTCTGCACAAGTGGGCGGACTTTCGCTGCCCCCACTGCCTGCACGCCCACGAGCTGATTCGCACCGCGCAACAGCGCTGGCCCGGCCGGATCAAAGTTTACTATCGCCACTTTCCGCTCGATAGCACCTGCAATCCGCTGGTGGGGCGCGACGGCGGCGGATTTTCATGCAACGGCTCGCAGGCCGCGCTCTGCGCCCCGCAAAACATCTTCGGCGATTTTTATCATGGGGTGTTTCAATTCCAGAACAGCCGCATCGCGATTTCGCCCGATCAGCTGCGCCGCCTGAACGAAACCCTCGGGGGCAACTGGTCGGCGATGGTGAACTGCATGGGCAGCGCGGCGACCCAGCGCAAGCTGCTGCGCGATATCAACGAAGCAGAAGCGATCAACGTGCAGTCCACGCCGACACTCGTGCTGGAAGGTCATGTCTTACCGCCCGGCACGCCGCGGCCTGAGTTTTTCCTGGGTGTGATGGACGCCCTGGTGATCGAAAAGGAAGGCGACGCCGCCATCCAGGATTTTCAGCTGCGTCGCGGCACGCCGCAACCCTGAACTCCAGGCGCGCAGCGGATTACGGAAGCAGACGATTGAGTCGTTATCGAATATGAAAGAAATACGCGGTGGAAAGAATGGAGCGGGTCAGCGTCACGCAGTGCTCGTTACGCAGTGGAACGACTTTATTGTGAATCGGCTGCTCGACGGAGCGCAGGGCGCATTCGAAGATCACGGCGTCGCCGCCGAAGACGTGCAGGTGATTCGCATTCCCGGCGCCTATGAAATCGGCGCGGCGGCGAAAAAGCTGGCCGCGTCTGGCCGCTACGACGCCGTCGTGTGTCTCGGCTGCGTCATTCGCGGAGCGACCGCCCACTTCGACTACGTGGCGGGGACGGCCGCCCGCCTGATCGCTCAGGCGGCCTACGATACGGGCGTGCCGGTGATCTTCGGCGTGATTACAACGGAAAACATTGAGCAGGCGATCGAGCGGGCCGGAACCAAGGCCGGCAACAAAGGATACGAAGCGGCGGCCACCGCGATCGAGATGGTCAATCTATATCAGCACCTGAGCTGAGAATTCACCGGCGGTCGGGAGCGCCTCGTCGATAGCCCACAGTCCGGGCGACTGTCAGGCCTTAGTATTATCGGCCGATAATTTTCTACTGTACAAATGAGCAAAAGCAGGGGACATAAGAAATCCGGCGTGCAAAAGCACCCCTTCTCTCACGCCCGGGAGGTGGCCCTCCAGGCCCTGTACCAGGTGGAGGTCGTCGATAAGCCGATGGGCGAGGCGCTGCAGTTCGGCTGGCTGAATGAAGTCATGCAGGAAGATCGCCGGCTGTACTGTGTCGCCTTGATTGAAGAGGTGATGCGCAGATTCACGGATCTGAACGAACGTATTTCTAAATTCGCAAGCAAGGACATTCGGTCCATCTCCAGCATCAACCGATCGATTCTGCGCATCGGCTTCGTGGAGCTCGACCGCGGCGAAACCGAGGCCGGCATTATCATCGACGACCTATTGAATTTGACCCGGAAGTACGACGGCGAAGAATCGGTGCCTTTCATCAACGGCATCCTCGGCGCGCAAATTAAAGATGGCAAAAGCCAGGCAGAGGAATGAGCGAGCATTCTAAAAAGAATCGGTTTCACCTGGAACAGGGCGAAACTCCGGAAGACGCCGGGAGACCGGTCGGCTCTCGTTTGCGCGACGCTCAGGGCGACGCGGTCTTTATCGACGATCCGGACCCGCGGCACGCGCGTCGTATGCGTTTTCGCTGGTTCGTGCTCGGCGGAGTGCTCCTGCTCGCGCTGTTGACCGGCGGCGGTCTCTGGTACTATTACAGCGTCTACGGCTCTGGCGGTCAGAAATCCGGCGACTCGAAGGATTTCCAGCGCGTCGGCGAGCGCCTGGAAGATTCGTATTATCTGCCGTCCGAAAACGTCAGCCCCGAACTCGCGCGGGCCATCGCTCTGTATCGAAACTTCGAGCGCGACGCCGCACGCCGCGCCTTCGAACAGTTTATCACCGCGGCCGCTCCGGACAACGAAAAGTCGATCGCGGCCATCTTCCTGGGCGTGATGGCATTGGAAAGCGAGCGCTACAGCGAAGCCAAGCGTCAGTTTATTCGGGCGCTGAAGTACAACCCCGAGTCCGTAGGCGCCCTGGTGAATATGGCGGTGGTCGAGCGTCGTCTGGGCAATCACGCGGACGCGCGGCAATTCGCACAGCAGGCCCGCCGGCTCGCGCCCGGCGACCGCAACGTCGCATTGATTCTCGGAAATATTCTCAACGAAAGTCAGGACGTCGACGGCGCGATCGATTCGTATCGCGAAGGTCTTTCGGATTCCCCCGACGATCCGCTCCTGTTATACAACATGGCTCTGTCGCTCCTGCGGCAGGAAAAGTACGAAGAGGCTCTGCTGAATTTCTCGAAAGCGGCCCGGGCGGCCCGCAGTGCGGTCGGCGGCAATCGCGTGGGGATCGCGGTGCAGGCTCACGCTCACATGGGCCAGATCTATTTTCGCCAGGGCAATCTGGAAATGGCGGCGGACGCCCTGCGCAGCGCCGTGCAGCTCGCGCCGGACAACGGCAAATATCGTTACAATCTGGGCGTGATCTATCTGCGGATGAACCGCGGCGGGCAGGCCCTCGACGAATTTCGCCGGGCGCTCGACGCGGGCACGAACGAAGCCGACGTTTACCGGGCCCTCGCGCGGGCCTTTGTCAGCGACGACCTCCGGCAGCCGGCCCTGGCCATCCGCGCGCTGGAGAAGGGCCTCTATCTGCGGCCGGACGACATCGATACTCTGTTTCAACTCGGCGATCTCTATCACGCTGAAAACGATCTGGTCAACGCGGCGCGGGCATATGCGAAAATCGTTAATATTACCCCGGGCGATGTTAATACCGAAGACGCGTATCTGAAACTCGCGGTCGTATACTCCGAGATGGAACGCCATAACGACGCCATCGACGTGCTCGAACGCGCGGCGGGCATCAACCCGCGCAACGCCCGGACCTATTTTATTCTCGGGCAGGTTTACGATCGCGCCGGCCGCCGGGACCTCGCCATCGAGAACTGGAAGAAAGCTTTAAGAGACGCGAGAAATAACGCAAGCGAAGGCGCGCTTGCGGACGATGCCGCGGACGCGAGCGCTGGAATTCGCCTGGGTCGCGACGAAGAGCGCGAAATCCGTCTGGCGATCGCGGCGGCCTATCGCAAAGAGGGCGCCCACGATCTGGCGCTCTTGCAGTACAATCGGGTGCGCGAACGCAACCGGGTGCAGCCGGCGGTCGTTTCGGATCCGGAGCTCGATCTGGAAGTCGGCCTGACCTATATGGCCCTGAAAGACTACGAAAACGCCGTCGCTTCGTTCGAAGCCGTCGCCGCCTCGGCCGCCGCCGACGAAGCGATGCGTAAGCGGGCTTTTTTACAGATCGCCGCGGCCTTTGCCGAGTCCGGCGACAGCGGCCGGCTTTCCGAAGCCCGTTCGAATATCAACAAGGCGGTTCGCATGGATCCCGCCGATCAGGAAGCCCGCATGCTGCAGGCCTATATTCTGATGAAAAGCAATTCGATGGTGGACCGCGAAAAGGCGGTCGAGATATTGAAGGCGGTGACTCGTTCGGATATCGACGCCCGCGACGCATCAAAAGCGCACAATCTTTTGGGGCTGGCGTACATGCAGGGCAGCGAGTATCGCCGGGCGCTCGCGAGTTTTGAACAGGCCGTGCGCCTCGATCCGGGAAACTCCGACGCCTATCGCAACCAGCGCGCCGCCGCGAACGCCTATGAGAAAGAGCTTTAAGAGGCCGCCGAAAAACCGTCTGATTCATCAAGCTGCCTGTGTCCCGGCGCGGACACTGCTGCTCTGCGCGATGCTGGCGACCGTTTTCGTTCCGAGATCCGCAGCCATCGCTCAGGAGAGCGCCGTCCTCACTCAGCAAGAACTTCAGCTCCAGCGCATCCAGGCCGATCTGGATCGCGGCGGGGAATCCCGTCGTCGCGCCATCTGGTACATTTATCAGAACAAACAGCACCAGCTGTTGCCGGCCGCCGCCGCTTATCTCTTTCAAAGCGAAGACATTGAAGATCATAAGGCAGTGCTGCGGGTCTTTCACGCCTACGGCGACGAACTGGAGCGCTATTTGCCGAACTGGCACGTTATCCTCGATCGCTATATGACGCCGGAAGCGAACGACCAGGTCGTGCTCGAATGCATCAAGCTGACGATGCGCTGGGAGGAGGGCCGGTTGATTCACGCTCTGAATCGTCTGGCGAAACATCCCCAGAGCAGCGTGCGGCTGGCGGCCTTCGGCGGCACGGCGAAGCTTTCGAACGATATGTTGATTCCGGTGCTCGTGCGATTGATGCAGTCCGAGCGGGCCGTCTTTCGTATTTATGGTCTGGAAGGCATCCGCTATTTCGGCGACAAACGTCTGTGGACCTTTCTGAGCGACGCGCTTGCTGATCCAAGCAAGTCCGTGCGCATCTACGCGGTCCAGGCCCTCGCGGAACAACCCAACGGCGCCGAACGCAGTCACCACCTGGCGCGGCGATATACAGGCGAGCGCGATCCGGAAGTGCGCGGTCGTATCATCGAAGTCATCGCCGAGCGTCGCTGGCTCCGGCATCTCAGCGTGATTCACCGGGGCGTTTCAGACGGCGTGCCCCTCGTACGTAAATTCGCGCTGGACGCGGTCGAGAGTTTGAACGATCGCCGGGCGGCCCGTTTTATTTCGCGCCAGCTCGCGCAGGAAGATCGCCGGGAGCTGAAGCTGCAGGCCATGCGTCTTTTAATGCTGCTCGAAAACAGCGGCGGCGGCAGCGGTCTGCGCACGCTGCTCGAAGGCGACGAGGATCCGTCTGTGCGCCAGAAGGCGGCCCTGGCTCTGGGCTATCTGAAGGATCGTTCCGGTGTGTTCAGTCTGGCCCGGGCCGTTCAGGAAGACGAAGCCGAGGCGGTTCGCATGGAATCGGCCGGGGCTCTGGGAAATCTGGGCGATAATCGGGCCAACAGCGCTCTAATTGAAACGATTCGGCGGACCGATGAGTCTTATGAAGTGCGGAGCGCGGCGACCCTGGCTCTGGCTCGCATCGGCTCGAAAGAGAGTCTGCGGGCCCTGGAAAGCCTGAGTCAGGAATATCAGGGGCAGGCCCTGGGCGCAGAGATTCAACAACTGCTCGTTCGGCTCCGAAAATAGAAAGAGCGATCGGCCGGGAATTGATTTTTATATTCACCGGGCCGCATTTGCACTTTCATTGATCTAGTATGGCCGGCCAATCTCCAGATGAATCGCGGGACCTGAGCTCCCTGGAATCCGGGGACCAGCTGGGCGATCTGCTTTCGCCCGCCACCAGCGGCGGCAGCGACGGCGTGCTCGACGCTTCCGGCATTGACGCCGAACTCGCGGAGATCATGTCGTCGGTGGAGTCCGTCGAGCCCGTTGACGGCGGCGGAGTTCTGGAAATTTCCGACGAGCCCGCTCCCGCCCAGGACGACCCGGGGGACGATCTCGTAGATCTCGACGGCGTTCTGAATATCGATCTGCCGGACGAAGCGCCGCCGCCGATCGATCTGGATTCATCGCCGGCGTCTGCGTCGGCTGTCACCGATCCCGTGGATCTGCCGGCCGCCCAGGACGAGCCGGGCGGGGCGGCAGCCATGTCGACCGCCGCCAGCGACATCGTCGCCGAAAACACGGACGCGTCCGAAGAGCCCGACGCCGACGATGATCAGCCTGCGATCGGTCGCCGCCGTCGCCGCCGGCGGAATCCCTTCGAGAACATGGAGCAGGCCGATTCGTCGAAGGCCGGCATGGCTCCGAAAGATCTGATGACTCTGTCGGATCTGAAGCGGATCAAGCGCGCTCGCGTTCGTCACGACGGCCAGCGCGTTCTCACGGACGACGTCAAGAAACTCAAGTCGCTGACGATCGAACCGCATCTGCCTCCGGGCGAATACGTAAACTACTACGTCGAGCCGGTGCGCATCGAATACTATATTCCCAAGGAATCGCGCTTCGCGGTCGAGACGCGTTTTCTGTACATCAACCTCATCGATCCGGATCCGCGTCCGGACGACAGCGTGCTCAAAGCGCATATCGAAAAGAATCGTTTCATCGACATCATCGATATCATGAACGAATTTCCGATGCACATTACGGACATCCTGGAATCGTACAATACGACGATGGGCCTGTATGAATCTCTGTCGAAGGCGATTCAGGAAGCCGACGAAGGCGACGACGAAGCCTACCGTAAGGCTTTCTATTTATGCGAAGTGCTGATGGACTACGAACCGACGATGGCCTCGCTGAATTTTCTGGGCGATTTTCTCGCCTGGAATATCAACTGGCTGATTCGCGCCATGAATACCCTGGGCCTGGAATTCGCCGCCGCCGATAAGACGATTTCGTATTTGATTAAAAAGCGCAACGAATTCTGGGAAGAACACAATCTGAAATACGACGAACGCTTCGAAACCCTGGCGGCGTTGTTTTTCGAACAGGCCTTTCCGAACCGCGGCCTGGAAGAAGTCGAAGAAGATTATTTCTACGACATCTTCGATAAAAAATTTAAGCTGTAAATCTCGATTGAATCCATCTGAAACGACCGGCCCATCCGCCGCACCCATTCCCTCCATCGTGCAAATATTTTTTGCGCGGCCGCCCGTACCCGGCCGGGTCAAGACGCGTCTCGCGGCGTACATGGGCGACGCAAGCGCCTGCGCATTCTATCGATCGACACTCGCCCACGTCTGGAGCGGCTTTGCAGGCCAGGGCGATGCGACGACCGGCGGCGATGTGATGATCGCGAGCGCGGACCAGGACCGCGTCGAATTGTTTGCGGAGGTGCTGCGCGAAGCGGGCGTGTCGCCGGATTGGCCGGTATTTCCCCAGCGCGGCGAAGATCTCGGCGAGCGGATGGCCTTCGCCTTCACGGACGCACTCGCGATGCTGGACGGTGAAAGCGAAGGCGAGAGTGTCAGCGCCGGCGAAAACGTAAGCGAGACAGCGCCAGAACGTATCTTTCTATTGAGCGGCACCGACATTCCGCTTTACGATAGCGAAATCGCGCAGCGGGCGGCGGAGCTGCTTGTCGAACATGACGCCGTGCTCGGGCCCACGCCCGACGGCGGTTATTATCTGATCGGTCTGCGCGAAAGCGTCGCACGTCAGCCGGAGCTGCTGCGTAAGATTTTCGCCGATATACCCTGGTCCACTTCGGAAGTGCGCGCGCTGCAGAGCGAACGATTCGCGCAGCTGGAACTCAGCGCGGCTCTTGCGCCGCCGTTGCAGGACGTCGACACATACGAAGATCTGCTGGCGATCGTGAAATCGCCGTCGCCGGTCCGGGAAGCATCCGGCGCGGCCGTCCGTCACGACGACTATCTCAAGCGCGTGCGCTCGCTGCTGCCCGACGTGCGCGTGATCCTGCCGATCTTAAACGAAGCCGAGAACCTGGAGTTTGTGCTGAAGCCGATTTTTGCAAGCGGCTACGCACGCGAAGTGATCTGCGCGGACAACGGCAGCACGGACGGGTCCCAGGCGCTGGCTCGCAGTCTGGGCGCCCGGGTGACCGACTGCCCGGAGCGCGGCTACGGCATTACGTGTTTGACGGCCCTTGACGATATTCGCGCCCGGGGCGGCTGCGACGTGGTGCTCTTCATGGACGGCGACGGCGCCGACGATCCCGAATATATTCGCGAAATTCTTGCGCCGGTGACTTCGAATCGCTTTGATTTGAGTCTCGGCGCCCGCGTGCCCGAGCTGGCGCTGCCCGGCGCTCTGATGGCTCACGCGCGTTTCGGAAACTGGCTGATCACCCGGCTGGTGCGCCTGCTCTGGAAATTCGACTATCGAGATCTGGGTCCCTTTCGCGCCGTGCGCTGGGACGCCTATGAAATTATGTCCATGGACGATCGCAACTACGGCTGGACCGTGCAGATGCAGATTCGCGCTTTACAAGATGGCCTGCGGGTGCGGGAAATTCCGGTGCCCTATCGCAAGCGCCATGCCGGCACGAGCAAGGTCACTGCGTCTTTGCGGGGTTCGTACATGGCCGGCAAAATTATCTTTCGCACGCTGTTTCGCGAATACTTCTTCGCCGGCCGGCGTCGCCGCAAAGCCGCGGCGGGATAAATTGCTTGTGGCCGCGGCGGGGCGCTCTTAAATTGAGCGCATGATCGACGGCGGGGACGAACAGAATCCGAAAGCGCCAGCCGGCGAAGCTTTCAGCGGCGCAGTCCCTGGCGGCGCGTGGAAAGCTGCGGCGAATTTCCAGCCGCCGACCGAACCCGAAGATCTGCGGGAGTTTTATATTACGCCGACGTATCTGGCGGTGATGAAGGATCGCGCGCGGGATTGGAGCGACGAATTTATCCGAGAGCAATATCGTATTTTTCGCGGCACGGTCGTCGCGGAGTATCCGGAGGTGCTGGATCTACTCGAAAGCGAACTGCATCGCCGGAATTTGAATCGCCTGCGCAAGGGCATTCGGCGCAAATCGCGCGAAGACGTGCTGGCGCTGCGCGAAAAATACGCGGCTGAAGCGGACTATGTCGAAGTGATCGATACCGAGCTGGAAATTCGCGGCGGCGCGCGGCGTTTGCACGATCGCTCCGACGGTCGCACGGAAGTGCTGGACGCCTGAATCTATGGGAGCATCGACCGACGCGATCCCCGAACCGCGACTCTGCGAATTGCACAGCCATCTGTACGGATGCTTAAAACCGGAAGACCTGGAATTTCTGGCGCGGCGTCGTCCGCCGCGTCGGGAGATTTTTTTGGATTCGTATCGGCGAAATCACGGCGTCGAGCCGCCGGAGTATTCCACGCTCTTCGCCGGCACGCCCGAGAGCCGGAGTTTGCTGGAGCGCTATTATTATTTTTTGGAGCCGGCCGAGTTTCGTTTTTTCCAGACCTGTTTCGATTTAATTATCAGCGTCGCCCATACCGACCCCGAAGAGCTGGCCCTGGTCAGTCGCCGGGTCGCCGCGGCTGAAGATGCGGACTACGCTGAATATCGTGTGCTCTTTCCGCCTCGCGATTCGCCGGCGCTCTTTGGCGAAAAGGTGCACGCCATCTGTGAAGGGCTGCGCGATGCGGAGCGCGATACCGGACGCACACTGCGATTGGTGCCGTCTCTGTGGCGCGAACAGAGTCAGTGCGACGCGAGCTATGATCAGCTGCGATCATTGATGCACGCGCAGGATATCGTTCGTAATTATACTGTGGGCGTCGATTTCTGTCACGTCGAAGAAGGCCATCCGCCCGCGGCGAAACGCGAATTTTTCGCGCGCGTGCTGGCGGACAATCGCGCCGATCCCGGGCGAGCTCTGGCGATTTTATATCATGTCGGCGAAAGCTTCGAAGATAAGTCCGTGGAGAGCGCCGCACGCTGGGTGCTTGAAGCCGCGCAAGCGGGAGCGCATCGGCTCGGACACGCGATCGCGCTCGGCGTGAATCCGGATTTGTTTCAGGGGCCCGAGCGCGGAGTTCGGCGCGAAGTCGTTTCCGAACGCCTGGATCAAATCGCCTTCGAATTACAGCACCGGGACAGTCTGCGCGACGCCGGTTATGCGATGGACGTGGACGCTCTCATGGGCGAAGCGAAATCCCTGGCCGCGCTCGCGGAGCCGGAGTCGCACTCGGTTGCCATCGAATACGACGAGGCCCGGCGCGAAAATCTGCGGATCTTTCAAGACTGGGCCATGCAGGGTGTGCGCGAAACCGGAGCGGTCGTGGAATCCTGTCCCTCGTCAAATCTGCGGATCGCGCGCCTGGAAGATCATGCGAATCATCCTCTGGCGCGATTTCTGGCGGCGGATTTGCCCGTCGTAATCGGCGCGGACGACCCGGGCATTCTGAAGACCGGTTTGCAGGCGGAGCTGGATTTGGTCGCAGATTGGCCGGGCGTTGGAAAATCAGCCGTAGAAACAATGCTGGTGACGGCGCGTCGCTCGCGATCGGATCGATTGGCGGGTCGTCAGCCTTGTCTTTACGGCTGAGCGGACGGCGGGTGAAACGAAAGGGAGCAGGAAAGTCTCAGCTTTCTTCTTGCTCGATGTACTTGCCCTTGCCGCGGGCTACGATCTTACCGATCTCGTTTTCGATCTCGGCCCGGTTTTCGACGATTCGGCGGTTCTTTTTGACGAACCAGCCTCGCAGATAGAGGTTTTCCGTCAGCATGGCGGGCTGCAAATAGCGAATGGTGAGTTCGCCCGTGACGGTGTCGAAATTCATCGCGCCGTTGATATGCGCCATAATCTCGTCTAAAATGACTGCCAGCACGCCTGGATGGACGTTTCCTTCATCGCCCTGGAATTTGGGCGGGCAACGATACTCTCCGTAGACGGTCCGCGTGTCTTCGTCGAAGGTAAGTTTGAGTTGCAGGCCGTCGGAATTGTCGGCGCCAGAGCCGAAATTGAGGTTACTGTTCCGAGCCGACATGAGATTCTTTAGGTAGTACCAAAAATACCGGTTGTACGTCAAGCGTTTTCCACAATTGGCGGCCCTGGAATGCATCCCGCATAATTTGCGAATGAGTCCGGAGTCGCAATTCGGCGCGCCCGATTGGATCGCGGGAGGCGACCGGCGGGCCGCGAAGGTGAGCGTTCCGAGCGATTTCGCCAGTGGAATCGCCAGGCAGGCGCAGCAGGGAACGCGCCGTTTAGCTCGATTTCGCATCCGCGATTCTTCGAGTCAGTTGAAATAAAGTTTAGCCTCCGTTGCTTTGTAGCGATTCAAACCGTCTCTTTATATCGTTGAAAATCCTGTCCCCGCGCTTTTTGATGGAGGAAAATGCCCGTTAGTAAAAGTCGAATCATCGATTACTATGATTCTTGTGAAATTGATTACCACTGGCTCTGGGACTTAAAGAATTCCCGGGCCATGCACTATGGTTTTTGGGACGCGGAAGTGAGCAGCCTCGGGCAGGCGCTACTGCGACAAAACGATTTCATGGCCGAGCGCGCGGCGATCGACAGCGAGGATCGGGTTCTCGACGCTGGCTGCGGAGTCGGCGGCAGCGCCCTGCATCTCGCGCGGCGCGTCGGCTGTCATGTAACGGGAATTTCGATCAGCGCCCGCCAGATCGCTCGCGCGACCGAGTTTGCGCGCGAAGAGGAACTGACGGACAAAACTGAGTTTTTGGAGCGCGATTTTACTGATACCGGTTTTCCCGATGAACACTTCTCTGTAGTGTGGGCGGTGGAAAGCGTGTGTCACGCGCGGGATAAAATGGATTTTTTACGCGAAGCGTTTCGGGTGCTGCGTCCCGGCGGCCGCTTGATCGTGTGCGACGGTTTCGCTTCTCGCAGGAATTATTCGGAGCCTGAAGAGCGGCTCATGCGTCGCTGGGTAAACGGCTGGGCCGTAGAGAGTCTCGAATCCGACGAAGCATTTTGCGACGGCGCGCGCGATATCGGTTTCCAGAACATTCATTACGAAGATATTACGACGAATATCATGCCATCCGCCCGGCGTCTCTATCGATTGGCGATGCCCACTCTGTTTTTCGGTCGACTGGCCCAGCTGCTGCGAATTCGATCGAGCGTGCAAACGCAGAATATCGTCGCCGCCCGTGATCAGTACCGGGCATTGCGGCGCAAGCTCTGGCACTACGGAATATTCTACGGAGAAAAACCCCGGGCGACCCGGCCAGCATAATGGTTTCGATTACCGGCCACGAAATCGTCGAGAAGCTCTACGAGAGTCAGAATTCGACCGTG
The DNA here is from genome assembly GCA_024742665.1 of bacterium. GTDB lineage: Bacteria > Spirochaetota > Leptospiria > Leptospirales > Leptonemataceae > JANSYA01. Next base: position 249,727 of record JANSYA010000002.1, on the reverse strand, counting down.
TACCGCGCCCGCCGTAAGGAGGACGCGCAGGCCGTGATATTAAAAGTTCTGGGGTCCGAGTATCCGACTCCCGAGCAGGTCGCGCGCTTTCGTCGCGAATTTGAAATTACTCGCAATCTGGATCACGACGGCGCGATTCAGGCCTTCAGTTTACTCAAGTCCGGAAATCAGCCCGTCATCGCCCTCGAAGACTTCGGCGGCGAATCCTTAATACGCGTATTACTCGCCCGCAAGATCGAAACGCGCGAATTTTTGTCTCTGGCGATTCGCGTGACGGAATTGCTGGCTTCTATTCATCGCCGAAATATTATTCACAAAGACATTAACCCGTCTAATATCGTCTGGAATCAAACTTCCGACGAAGTGAAGTTAATCGACTACGGTATTTCGACGACTCTCAGCAAGGAAAGCCCGGAAGTTCGCAATCCCGAAGTTCTGGAAGGAACTCTCGCGTATATGTCGCCGGAGCAGACCGGACGCATGAATCGCGCGATGGACTATCGCACGGATTTGTATTCTCTGGGCGTTACTTTCTTTCGAATGTTGAGCGGGCGTCTGCCTTTCGAGTCCGACGATCCGATGGAACTCGTGCACTGTCATATCGCGCGGGTCGCGCCGGAGCTGCGCGAACTCGCGCCGGAAGTGCCGCCGGTGATTTGTTCGATCGTCAGCAAGCTGATGTCGAAGACGGCCGAAGATCGTTATCAGAGCGCTGTCGGTTTGCGCGTGGATTTGGAGCGCTGCCTGGAGCAGCTCGACGAAAACGGCGTCATCGAAGACTTTGCGATCGGCCAGCGCGACGCTTCCGATCGTTTCCAGATTCCGCAGAAACTATACGGTCGCGAACAGGAAGTCCGCACGCTGCTCGACGCCTTCGGGCGCGTCAGCCAGGGCGCGACGGAAATGATGCTCGTCACCGGATTTTCCGGAGCGGGTAAGTCGGCCCTCGTACACGAAATTCAAAAGCCTCTCGTAGAGAGCCGCGGTTATTTCATTCACGGAAAATTCGATCAGCTGAATCGCAGCAAGCCTTACGCCTCGCTGATTCAGGCGTTTCAGGAACTGGTTCGCCAGCTTCTGACCGAAAGCGAAAAGCAGGTCACGGTCTGGCGCGAAAAGATTCTGGAAGGCCTGCGTTCGAACGGCCAGATCATAATCGACGTAATTCCGGAAGTGGAGCTGATTATCGGCCCTCAGGAAGCGGTGCCGGAACTGCCTCCGGTGGAATCGCAGAATCGTTTTCATCTCGTCTTTCAGACTTTCGTCGAAACCTTCGCCGGTCGCGATCATCCCCTCGCTTTATTTCTCGACGACCTGCAGTGGGCCGACCTGCCGTCTCTAAAGCTGATCGAACAGATCATGACCGATCCTTCGATGAAGTTTATGTTTTTGATCGGCGCCTATCGCAGTAACGAAGTCGGCGAAGCGCATCCAGTGCATTTGACTCTCGGGAAGATTCGCGAGGCCGGTACGGTAATCAGCACCGTCGAGTTGCAACCTCTGTCCCAGGAATACGTGCGCCAGCTGGTGTGCGAAACCCTGAAACAGGATTCGGAAGCCACCAGACCGATGGCGGATCTGTGTTATGAGCGAACCGGAGGCAATCCGTTTTTTCTGAACCAGTTTCTGACGGCGCTCTACGAAGACCGGCTGATCGAATTCGACGCGGAGCGGATTTGCTGGCGCTGGGACATCGACGTGATTCATCGTCGGGGCATGACCGACAACGTCATCGATTTGATGACGGAGAAACTCAAGCGTCTGTCGAACGAAACTCAGAGCGTGCTCAAGCTCGCGGCCTGCATCGGCAACGTCTTCGACCTGGGCACGCTGTCGGTGGTATATGAGCAGGACAAAGCGCGCACCGCCGACGGTCTCTGGGAAGCGCTGCAAGAAGGCCTGGTCATTCCCGTCGACAATTCGTTTAAGTTCGTTCTCGATCTGGAGCCGCACCAGGTTCTGTATCGTTTTCTGCACGACCGCGTGCAGCAGGCGGCGTATACGCTGATTCAACCCGCGCAGGTCGCCGCGCTGCATTTGCGCATCGGACGTTTGCTGCTGGAACGTTCGGCGCGGGATCACAACGAACAGGAAAAAATCTTCGACATCGTCGGACACCTGAATCAGGGCCGCGAGATGATCGACTCGCCCGACGAACGCGAGCGCCTGGCGGAATTGAATTTAATCGCCGGCAAAAAGGCGAAGTTCTCGGCCGCTTATGCTCTGGCCTATCAGTATCTTTCGACCGGCGTTGAGTTGCTCGGCGAAGGCAGCTGGAAAGATAACTATGTTCTGACTCTGAATCTTATGACGGAAGCGGCCGAAGCCGCTTATCTCAGCGCGGACTTCGGCGCGATGGAAGGTCTCGCCGAGGCCGTATTAAAAAACGCGAAGACGCTGCTGCATCGCCTGCGGGTGCACGAGATTCGTATTCAGGCTCTGACCGCCCGCAATCAACCCGGCGAAGCGATTCACACCGCGCTGCTCGTACTAAAACCTCTCGGCGTGAGCTTTCCCGAGCGGCCCGGTCAGCTGAATATTCTGATCGAGTTGGTGAAAACCAAATTCGCCCTGCGCGGCCGCAAAGCCGCGACGCTCGACGAACTGCCGGAGATGACCGACCAGTACAAACTCGGCGCGATGCGGATTCTTGCGAGCGTCGCCGTCGCCGCTTATACGATTCGTCCGGAGCTTTTCGTTCTGACGGCCTTCAAGCAGATTCAGCTTTCGCTGAAGTACGGCAATACTTCGCTGTCGTCTTTCGGATATGCGACCTATGGATTTATTCTGTGCGGCGTGACCGGCGAAATCGATCAGGGCTATGAATTCGGCCGCCTGGCGATTCGTATTCTGGATCGCTTTAACGCCCGCGAGCTGTACGCCCGGACGCTGCTGGCGGTCAACAGTCTCGGCCGGCACTGGAAAGATCACTATCGCGAAAGCCTGGATCCGTCGCTCGAAGGTTATCAGCGCGGCCTGGAAACCGGCGACCTGGAGTACGCTTCGTATAACGCGGTCATGTACTGCTATATCTCGTGGCTCATGGGTCGCGAGCTTGCCGGAGTTTCCGAAGACATCGGTAAGTACCGCGCGGTAGTCGTGCAGTTTCGCCAGCAGACTCCGCTGTACTGGCACAGTATCGTGCAACAGACCGTCGAAAATATTACGGCGGACGGGCCGCTGTCTTCGGAGTTGATCGGCGAATTTTACGACGAGACGAGCTCCGAAGCGGTTCATGTCGAAGTCAAAGATTATACTACGCTCTTTACGCTGTACTTCAATAAGATGCTGCTCGCTTATCTGGCGGGGGATTATCGCACAGCATTTCAGCAATCCCAGAAGGCGAACGCGGTGAAAGACGGCGCCGTTGCGACGCCGATGATTGTGCCGTATTACTATTATTATTCTCTGGTCCTGCTGGCTATGTTGCGATCGGGTGTGAACGAATTTTCACGCGGCAAGACCCTGCGGAAAGTGCGCGGCAATCAGCGTAAGCTGAAGCGTTGGGCCAGCTTTGCGCCGCAGAACAATCTGCACAAATGGCACCTGGTTCAGGCGGAGCTCGACAGCATGCGGGGCAAGGATAGCTCCGCGATGTCGCACTATCGCCTTGCGGCGAGCATGGCGAAGACCCATGACTATTTAAACGACGAAGCCGTGGCCAACGAGTTGATCGGCCGTTTTTATGAAGGTCGCGGCGAACACAAAATCGCACGCTTGTTTATCGAAGAGTCGGTCTATTATTATCGCAAGTGGGGCGCGCAGGCCAAGATCAATCAGCTGGAGTCGATCTACAGCTTTCTCGGCCCCCGCGGTCCGGCGGAACAGGTTACAACCAGTACTTTCGGGCAAACAACGTCCGGTACATCATCGGAACACCAGGGTCGACTCGACATTACGACTGTAATGAAAGGCTCTCTGGCTATATCCGGAGAGATCGTACTTGAGAAACTGCTGTCGCGTTTGATTCGAATTGTGATCGAAAACGCCGGCGCCGAGCGCGGCTATCTGATTATGGAAACCGACGGCGAGCTGTGCGTGCAGGCCGAAGGCTCGGCTCAGTCCGCAGGCGCGAAAGTAGATCAGCGCACGCCGCTTGAATCGCTGGCCACTTCCATTATTTATTACGTTGTGCGCACCAGAGAAGACGTGGTGTTGGATGACGCCGGCTACGACGCGCGCTTTAACAAAGACCCGAGCGTGCGTCGCAATCGCACGAAGTCCGTTCTGTGCACGCCGATCGTGCAGGCCGGTCGCCTGTTGGGTGTATTATATCTTGAAAATAATCTGACCACCGGAGCGTTTACCGAAAATCGCGTGCAGGTCTTGCGACTGCTCGCGGCCCAGGCGGCGGTGTCTCTCGGAAACGCGCTGCTTTACGAGAATCTGGAACTGCAGGTTCAGGATCGCACCAAAGAATTGAACGCGACCCTCGATACGATCAAACAGGATCTGGCGACGGCGCAAAAGATCCAGGCCAGCATTATGCCTCAGGGCGACGAGATCGGCGGCGTGCGCTTTCATGCGAAGTATCTGCCCATGGCGGAAGTGGGCGGGGATTTTTATGACGTAACCGAAATCGCAGAAGGCGTGATTCGAGTGATCGTCGCCGATGCGACCGGCCACGGAATCCAGGCGGCGCTGATGACGATGGCGATCAAGGGCGCCTATGAGAATTTCAAGACGGCCAGTGCGAATCCCTCGGACTTACTCTTCGAGCTGAACAACGATTTTAATCGAAAGTACTATTCGCTGAATTCTTATTTTACCGCCATCATCGTCGACATCGATCTGAATCAGGGTCGTCTGACCTACGCCTCGGCGGGTCATCCCGACCAGGTACTGATCACAGAAGAGGGCATTCGCTATCTTCCTCATACCGGCAGCATGATCGGCATTCTGCCGGATCTGCCTTATAAATCCGCCAGTATGCCTTTTAGCCCGGCCGATCGCCTGCTGCTTTTCACCGACGGAGTTTTCGAGCAGTTTAACGAGCAGATAGAAGAGTACGGGGAAGAGCGCCTGATGCGTCGGATCACGGAGCTACAGGGAGAATCGGCGTCCCTGATTATCGAGCAGATTCTCGACGACGTGGAGAATTTTCTGGAAGAAACGCCGCCCCAGGACGATATCGTGATGCTCGGAATCGAATCCAATCGGTAGTGCCGCTCCAATGTGATTTATACGTTTTGGAAGCCGCACCACGCGGCTGTTCAAGCCGCTGAAACGCACCAGGCGTAAAAAATTAACATGTCCTCGTAAAAATTAACAGATTCGGAATAATCCTTAAGGCCTTTCAGGAATCTAATAGGACTGAACTATGGGCAATCAGTCTGCGAAAAATAATAACCCGGCGCTCTTCGCCACGGCGGAAAGCCTGAGCGAATTCCGGCTGTCTGCAAGCGAGGCGATGCCGGACGCCCGCACCGCCTGCCACGCGGCGGACGCCTGGGCGCGAGTCACGGGGCGGCGCTCTGTATTTGTTTCGGTCGGTCTGGATGAAACTCTCGACGCTCTGCCGGCGCTGGCCACGCCCTTTGGCGACGAGATCGAACTGACGATGGTTTGCGTGCTCGGCAACGATCGGGCCATGCAGGACGTACATGAAAGCGGTCGCCATCTCGCGCGGGGCGTCTACCGGATGCCGCCCGCCGCCGGCCGCAAGCGCTCGGAAGCGGAGAAGCGTAAAAAACAGCTGCGGGAGTTTCTGGATCGCGATTCCCGGGGCGTGCAGCTTGTGTTGGTACCGTGGTCGCTTTCGAATTCAGAAATCAAGGCATTGATCGAATCCGTCGTTCACGCCGCAGCTTCCTTTGATCCGGCGACAGCTTCCGTCGCGAAGGATTTCGTCGCAATGGATTTCGCCGCATTCAATATTAACCCACTGATTCGTTCCCGTCGCCCGCTGATTGTGCCGGGACGTCGCTTCCTGATCGAAAACGATCCCGGGACTCTGGCTGAATTCGCCCACGAATTCGGAGCGGCCGTCTTGCTGCCGACTGTGGCCGCGGGCGCTCCTCCGGATCGAATCGACGCCTGGCGCGAAGGCTGGGCCCGGCAGAACGGCGAACAGGTCCCTCTGCTTTCCGGCGGGAGCGTCGTATGGAACTACGCGCTGCTGCGCTCCGATTGTATTTTGACAGTTGATGCGCGATTGACTGAAGGCGAAATGTTCGGCCTGCATGACTTCCCTTTCGTTCGCGCGAAGGCGGTTCACAGCCTGCCGCCGGAGTTGCTGCACGAAACCGACGGGGCTCGAAACGCAAGAAGCAGAATCCTGGCCGCGAATTCCGCGCGTGTTTTACGCCGGCGAGCGCGATGGCGTGCGAAGATCGATCGTAAGTCGAAGAAGCTGCGCTCCCTGATCGCGACCGCCGCGGCGCGGTCCGAAGGCAAGCAGGCGCCCTTCGATCCCGCATGGATTTCTCACGCGATCTTCGCAGCGTCTCCGGAGCATACCGTATTTGCCGCGGAAGGCAACGGCGCGGGAATGTGGATGTGGTCTTATAATCATTTACGTCCCGCGCTGTATCCGGATCGCATGGCGACGATCGGATTGATGCTGCCCTGGGTGATGGGCGCCGCTCGCGGAGCGCCGGAGCGACCGATCTGGTGTTTCGCCGGGGACGGCAGTCTCGGGTATCAGCCGGATCTTTTTCGCGAGTTGCCGGAGCGGGCTCCGAACGCCGTCGTATTCGTTTTTAACAATCGCGCCTGGAGTTCCATTCGTCTTGAACAGACCTTCTTGTTTCGCGGACGTTATCCGGGCACGGCGCTGCCCTCGCGCGACTTCGCGAAGCTCGCCCGGCGGCACGGCTGCGAAGGCGTGCGCGTCGAAAGTGAAGCGGACTTTCGCGCGGCGCTTCGGCGGGCGAATGAGCCGCGCGACGTCCCCCTGGTGATTGATATTCCCACGCCGCAAGACAGTCTGCCTTTCGCGGGCTTGAGTTTCGCCCTGGCCGAACTGGATTATTTGCTGCGGCCGATGGTCGCGCCCTTTATCGCAAGCGTGGTCCGGGCCGCGGCCGTCGGCGCCTTGCCGGCTCGAATTCCGCGCATGCTGCTGCGGCTGGTGATGCCATGATAGACTTTATACCGGCGAAAATCTTGCCGGGCCGGGCCCGGGCTGGCGAGAGCGTATATCTGGGCCGGGGCGACGGCTTTATTCTGAGGGCCCTGGCCCGGATTGGAATACGCACGATCTTCGCCATGCCGGATCCGGCGAACGCTTCGCTGATCTTCGCGGCGCGCCGGCTGCGCCGTCGCGAAGGGGCGGACGCGCCCCGTCTGCGAATTCTGGAACCGGCCTGCGACGGCGCCTTCGAAACGATTCGCTTCAGCTTCGAGAGCGAAGAACCGCCCGTCGTCTGGTTGTCCGGCGGCCCCGCGGCCCTATCCGTGTTGCCCGCCGTGCGGGTGGCGCAGCGTTCCCGCGTTCCGCTCTTATTGGTTTCGCCGTCGCCGGACGCGTCGAGTGGCACGTCGCAGACGACGCCCGGCCTTCCCGGGCATCGCCGCTTGATTCGCCATGCGGATTTATTTCAGCCCTTTTGTAAAACTCAGCTGCGAATCGAGGGCTGGAGCGAGGTGCAGGCGATCTTCGCGGAGGCGCGCGAGCTGGCGCGTTCGGAAACCGCCGGCCCGATTCATATAGAAATCGATGCGAAATTACTTTCGCGTTGGACGGCCCGGCGCCTGCGCAATCCAGAAGAACTCAAGATTTGATTCGGGCGCGCTCCGCTTCGAGCAGCAGCCGCTTCGTGCGCCAGCGGGCTCGCCGGCGGGCCTTGTCCATGATCTCCATTTCCAGGCGTTGGACCGCGTCGTTCATATCTTTGACGTTCTCGCGGGATTCCTTTTCGTCCAGGCGGTTCAGGCGCGTATCGTGCTCTTCGATGAAGCGAAACAATCGATTCGGATGGTTGGTGAACATGCCGTCCACGTCCATATCGATGTACTGTTCCATATCGCGGTAGCTGTTAATCGTAAATGGAATCACCTTAAGATCAACTTCATGGCAGCGGTCGACGAATTTCTGATTCAGGTCGATGCTATGGGGATTGAAGCTCATTATGCCGTACTTCTCTTTCAGAAAGGCGGGCTCCAATCGCCCCACGTCTTTGTAGTGCAGCAGCGCGGTTTCCAATTCCGGCGCGAGTTGGTGGATGCGCTCGATGGCGTCCCAGCGAAAGCAGGACACGACCACGCGATCCTCGACCTTGTATTTGCGCACGGCGTTGATGACCTGGTGCTCGATGCCGTCATCCCTGAGTTCGTCGTCCAGACACTCCTTCTTGATTTCGATGTTGACCATAATGCCGCTGCCGCGGGAGATCAGCAGGATTTCGTCCAGGGAAGGCAGACGCGCGCCCATGTACTTGGGATGGAACCAACTGCCCGCGTCGAGTTTTCGCAGCTCGCGATAGCTCAATTCGCTCACCTGTCCGCAGCCGTTTGTCGTTCGAGTGAGGGAGTCGTCGTGAATGATAATCGGCCGGCGGTCCGACGATAGCGTGACGTCGAATTCGATCATGTGGCAGCCGAGCTTGATCGCTTCGCGCATTCCGATCAGCGTGTTTTCCGGATAGGATCCGCTCCAGCCGCGGTGCGCGATCACGAGAAAAGGATCACCGAGCTTCGTAATCGAATTGCGGCCGGCGATGGGCGCCGCCGATTCTTTTTCCAGAGTTTTGACGGCGGCGGCGCTGGCTTCGCGAGCCATTTCTTCCTGCTCTTCCAGACGCAGTCCGGCCTTGTGATACTCGCTTTCGAGTTCGTGGTTCAGCAGATTGTCGAGAGCTTCCAGGCGGATCTGAATTTCACGGCCGGAGTAGCCGTTAAACTCCGGATAGACGCGATCCTCATGTCCTCCGGAATCGGGAGATGAATCAGTGGAACCTGTTTTGCCTGACACGGCCTCAGTCTGGATCGCCTAATTGCGCTGTCAATCCGATTGGCCCGGGCGGTAGACCCTCGCTGTACGCTCGCGTAAATCCGCGTCGGAAAACAGGCTGCGGCGCAGGGTTCTCCGGGTAAACATCCCGGCCTGATCGGCGTAGTGCGGCGATTCCGGACGGTTCACGTTGCCGTACTGGTGCAGGGCCGAGCCGCGCGGCCCGTCGGGATAAAATTCGACGAACAGAATATACGAGTCTCCCGCGAAGCCGATCAGCCGGCCGTCGTCGGTAAGTTTCGAGTGGGTCGCGTTTAAGATGTCCGGCCCGCCGCCGATCGCCAGATCGACATCGCCGCGCTGGAGTCGCTGCACTTCTCCCAGCGGTACGGCCACGCGTCCGTAGTTTTCGACGAGCAAGCGCACCGCCGCGCGAAAGCTTTCGACCGGATCGGGGACTTCGAGCGCACGGTCGAGTACGATCGCCTGAAAAATCGGCCGAAAGCTCAGGATCGCAAGCGCCGCCGTCGTATTCGTTTCATCCGTCGAGCCGTCCCAATCTCGCAGCATTCGCAGGGCCTCGCGTTCAAAGCGATTCGTTTCGAGTTGATTCGCTTCTAAATAATTCGCTTCGAATTGATTCGCTGCGCTCAGGGCTTCGGCTGCGGCTTCCGTCTCCTGATCCGTCGGCAGGCCGAAGGCCGCGAGCACCGGTAAGATCGCTTCGGTGAAGATCGAGCCGTCGCGAGTGTAGCGCCGGTCCCACTTATAACGCAAAAATTCGTCGCGAGTAATCGCGGAGTCTTCGCCGAACATTTCGTGCGATCGGCGGGCGCGGTTGGTCATGCGCGTTTCGATCCCGGCGGTTTCGCTGAAATTTTCGCGCCGGGGATTGCCCGCGCCGTCGGTCGTGAAAAAGGGATCGGAGTTGCAGTTTTGAATATAGTCCGCCGGAGGATTCGTGACCGAAGGCAGGCGATCGTACGGCAGATACTCCTGCCACAGAGTTTCGGGTGTATTGCCCGGCACGATCGTATTCCAATCGTAGGCATCGCTTCGCAGAGGAATCTTCGCGTTATAAACATAATGGATGTTCGCGGCGTCGGCGTAGACCGTATGAAACATCGGAATCGCGTGAATGCGCATGGCCGCCTGCCACTCGGCGAAGCTGTTCGCCAGATTCATGCGATACCACTGTTCGACGGAGCGAATCAAATCGGCGCGGCCCACGCTGCGAATCGAAAAGAATTTGCCCGCGTCGGTTTTGAGAGTCGGGCCGTATACGCTCGTATAAAATTCGCGGCTTTCGTTCCAGACGAAAGGCCCCAGGTCCACCGCGATGCTGTCTTCGCGCACGTCCAGTTCCAGCCACTCGTCGCCGAAGCGATAGCGATACTTATTTTCCTGCGCGCTTTGCGCTTCGGGATGCATCTCCAGTTCGAAAACGTCCCACATATCCGGCGCGTTCACCGTATGCGCCCAGCCCAGCTTTTCGTTGTGGCCGTGAAAGATCATCGGCGCGCCGGGAAAAGTCCCGCCGATCATATTCCAGCCTTCTTCCGATTGAATATGCGCTTCGTACCAGGCGACGGGACCCTCCCAGGGCTGGTGCGAATTTACGTTGAGTCGAATCACGCCGTCGGCCGAGCGGCGTTTGCCGACGGCGTGGGCGTTCGAAGCGACCATGCGAAAATCGGGAAAGGGCGCGGTGCCGGCCGGGATCACGGCGTTTCCCGCGTCGTTTTCGGAGCGATGTGCAGTGCGAGCGCTCTGTCCGTCGGAACGCTGCGCTGCGGATGTTTCCCTCTGATTTGTGTGCGCGACGCCCGGAGCCTCCGGCGAATCAAGAAAGGGTTTTTGAATCCGGTCGCCGGTCTTGAGCTCTTCGTCCGTATGGATCGCCTTGAGCGGGCGATGCACCGCCTGGAACAACGGTAGTTTGTGTACGAAGCCGGCCGCGACGTCGCTGCCGGAAACGGGCAGAAAGCGGCTGTCGACTTCATCGGGATGAATCGTTGCGTAATAGTTGATCCCGTCCGCGTAGGCCTCCAGCACCTGGCGCACGTCAGGACTCAGGCTTTCATAACGGGCGGCCACTTCTTCGCGCACGCGAAAGAGCCGCACGTAAAAATCGTTTGCGAGCGCGCCTTCCGAAAGCTGCGTGCGGGCGAGCTCCCCCCGGGCCGCGATCAGCGAGGCTTCGATCAGGGGATAGTCGTCTTCCGCGTGAGCGAAGGCCAGCCCGAAGGCGGCGTCGGCGTTGCTCCGGCCTTTGATGTGCGGCACGCCCCACTCGTCCCGAATGATCTGCACCCCTTCGGCGTGTGCCAGCTGTTTCTCCGTGGCGGGGGGCACGGGCGGTCGCAGGACATAGCGCAAAGCCGTCGCAGCCAGGGCGATCAGCGTGAGCGTGCCCACGATCGTCAGGCCGATTCGCAAGATCCTGCGGGGAGTTGTTTCGGAGGAGGCCGGCTTCATATTGACTTTTATTCCGATGTTAGAAATACAGTTTTGTAAAACAATTTTCGCAGCCGTCGCGCTGCGCTTTCGCCGGTTCGTTGTATTATGCGCCAGACATCCGCCCCAGTTACCATCGCCATCGTTCTCACGAACTGCCTGGTTTTTATTTACGTGCACACCATGCTCGACGGAGCCCGGGAGGTGCAGCGCTTCCTGTACGACTATGGTCTGAATTTCACCGAATTCTGGATTCATCAGAAGGTCTGGCAGCCGCTCACGTCGATGTTTCTGCACACCGACCTGGCCCACTTCGCCTTTAACATGCTGGCCGTGTGGAGCGTTGGAACGCCGCTTGAGATGACCTTGAATTCGGGACGTTTTACGTTTCTGTATTTCATCTCCGGTTTCACCGGCTCGCTCTTTCTGCTGATCTTCAACGCCGACTCGAACGCACCCGCCATCGGCGCTTCGGGCGCGGCCTTCGGTCTTTTGGGAGCGCTGGCGGTATTTTATCCGAAGGCGCGCCTGCTCGTATTTTTCATTCCCATGCGCGCCATTACTGCCGCCGCGATTCTGGCCGTGCTTTCGATCGGTTTCTACCTGTTTCAGCAGCTGACATTTATCGCGCACATGGCGCATTTGGGCGGATTGGTCGGCGGCCTGCTGTATTCGAAATTCGCCCTGGGGCTTGCCATCGGTCGCAGCGATTTGAACGGAGCGACCGACGGTACCATTGGCGGCGGGGCGCCAGGCGCGGTACTCCCTGGCTCCAGGAGTACCGCGCCTGGCGGTTCCGGTGGCAATTCGCCGGGCTTACTCGATCGCATTCGGGGAGCGGCAGGCCCGGGTGACGCTGACGCTTCCGGCCGGCCGAAATTATCCCGGGCCGATCGCGCCGCGAAAGAAGCCGAGATTCTGCGCCTGATGCGCGGTATTTCCGACGAGCCCGCTTCGCAGGATACAGGCGTCGCCCTTCCTGAGAATCAGCCACAGCCACAGCCATCGCAAGGCGATGTCCGGCAAACCACTCCATCGCAATCTGCTCAACCACAGCCTGCATCGCCGCAGCCGAAACAGCCACGGCCCGCCTCGCCGCCGGGAAGTGCGCCGTCCGAGCCGGCCCGGCCGCTTCAGTCTTCCGGAAGTCCCGCGAAACCCGCAGGCAAAGAAAAGGCTGACAGCCAGCCTGAAGCGGAAGCCGGACGGGGAAGCGCTGAGAAACCGGCGGAGGGATCCTCGCGACGTCTGGAGTACGATCCAGAGACGGGCCGCTTCCGAATCAAAGAGTAGTGGGAAAAGGCGAGCGCTGAGGCGCTACGGATTAGAAGTCGTAGCTTTCGAGAGCTTCGTCGACGGTCCGGAAGATTTCGAAGATCGACGAGAGCTTCGTGATTTCCATCAGGTTTTCGACGTCGGCGTTCAGCCCGGCGAAGACCATGCGACCTTTCAGGTTGTCCACGTGCTTGTAGATATTCAGAAACACGCCCAGGGCGGCGGAGTTTACGAAAGGCACCTTCTTCATATCGATAATGAATTTGGGAGCCTGACCCGGCTTGATGTACTTTTCCATCTTCTCGGCCAGGTTGTACTCATCGCCCGACTTTATCGCGCCTTCAATACGTACGATATTTACTTCGCCTTTCGTTACGACTTTCACTTTCATTCCTGGATCTGAAAAGATAGAGCTGGCTTGTCGCCACAATCTAGTTGGTAGAGGCCGGGTTCGCTGTCGCTGAGATCCCAGCTGACTTCAGTACCGAGTAACGATTTTTCTACCAAGCGGCCGTTTGTGTAAAGCGAAATATATAATTTGCCCTCATTTTTACCGCCGCCTGAAATATTCAGTCGCAGTTCTTCGTCCGAGGCGCGCAGTTCCAGCAGCGCGTAGGCTTCGTCGAGTGCGACAATGTCCGAGTAGAGTACGGCGGCCCCGGAAGAGTCCGGATCACCCGAGCGAAAGACCGGCGCTTCGCGCGCGACCCACGAATGCTCTCCGCCCAGGGCCAACGCCCCCTGTTTGATGCGGAAGGCGATGCGCGCTGACCCCGGCCTGCGTTCTTCGGCCTCTAGCTCCGCTGTGATCGCGGCGAGAATGCTTAAATCGTCCAGCACCGCGTGCCATTCTGTGAGACACAGCGCCGCGACGTTCGGATCTTCCGCTAGAGGCGGTGGAAAGACGCGAGTATCTCCCGCGAAGCAGCTGCGCGCGTGGTCCTGAGTCGATTCGATTGCGGACAGCTGTGCATCTGTAAGCGCGCCCGCGCCGACTTCGGTCAATAGATAGTGATAAAACTGATGTCTCATAGCTCCGTACCTCCCCGGATAACTCGCTGGGCCTGTTCCATTCTGCGCGCAATCGTCGACTTGCTGACGCCGAAGAGTCGACTCAGCTCGCCGGTAGACATAACGCCGCGCTTTATTATGAGCATATCGTTCAGGCGATTCTTCCAGCGGCTCCATCGTCGCCGGTCTTCCGTTCCGGGCCGCCGGTGGATCAAATAGGTCAGGTGCGCCGAGCGATCTTCAATGCGACGTGTGCGTTCGCTGCGCTGCAGACGTCGCGCGCGATAGTTCGCCATGAAGGCGGCGGCGTCCGCGGGCTGCGAATGCAGTTCGGCGATTTCCTGGAGTTCGGCGATGTTCAGCTCCATGCCGTAGTAGAGCTTGAGCGGCAATCGCGTGTGCAGCGGTAGAGCTTCGACGGCCCGGTCGATCGCCAGGTCGTGGGGAGTCGCCGGAATCGAGGTCGCGGTGGACTGCGCTTCCCGCCCGAAGAACTCGGCGGTCGGCGTTTCGTGGACTTCGACCTGGCGCGCCGATCGCACGTAGTTCAGAAACTCATGGCGCAGATAGGTCGCCAGATAGCCGGTAAACGGAATGTCCTGACGGCTTTTGTAGTGTTCCAGGCAGCGGGGCGCTCGCTCGTAAAAGTGGACGTAGAAATCGCCGATGAGATCGTCGTCTCGGGACAGGCGCCGGCGGCAGTAGCGCATAATAAAGGGCGAAGCCTCCGCCATGAAATCGCGCAGATCCCCCGTAGACCAGTAGCGATCCGGCAGTTCTTTCAGTTCATCGGTGTAGCCGGAAGGGCCGCTTGCCTGCATATTATAAGAGTGTGGGCGGCATGCAAATCGTTCCGTCTTTTTTTGATTCTGTGAGTATAATTTTTATTTCAGATAGGTGAGAGAGCGGCGTGGCTGAACATACGATCCAATTCATTAAAATGGAAGGCACGGCCAATGATTATGTCTTCATCGATCAACTGCCGCCTGCCGGAGCCGATCGTGCCGCCGCCGGATTGCCTGTAGCGGAGGCCAGCGGCTGGCCCGCGGACCTGGATTCCGATTCCCCGGCGGGTGCGGCTCTGATTCAGCGCATCGCCGATCGCAATCGAGGCGTGGGGGGCGACGGCGTGGTCTTTATTCGTCCGCCTGAGGATTCCCGCGCGGCGGCTCGCATGCGCATGTACAACGCCGACGGCTCGGCTTCCGCGATGTGTGGCAACGCCCTGCGCTGCATCGCGCTGCATGTGCACGCCCGGACTGGCGACACTGAATTCTTGCTGGAAAGCGACGTCGGCCTGCACGCCGCGCGGACGCTTGAATACGATCCGGCGCAGTCCGCCGGGCGCTTTGAAGTCGATCTGGGCCCGCCGATGTTTGCTCCCGAGCGCATTCCCTTTGCGCCGGAGCGGGCGCTTTCGCTGCGGGGAGACGGCGTGGCGGAAGTGCTGCACGAGGTTCGTTTAGATTCGGACCGCCTGGATTCGAATCCCGACCGGGGCGAGCTGACGATTCCGCCGGCGGTCGTACTATCGATGGGCAATCCCCACTGCGTCCTGTTTCTGGAGGACGCGGACCGGGCGCACTTCGAAACCCTGGGCCCGATTCTGGAAAATCATCCGGCCTTTCCGGAGCGGACCAACGTCGAATTCGTTTCGCCCGATCCGACAGCGGCGGCCGAAGGGCGGACCGGACTGTATCAGCGCACGTACGAACGGGGCAGCGGCGAAACGCTTTCGTGCGGCAGCGGAGCCTGTGCGGTCCACGTCGCCGCGGTATTGACCGGACGATCGGGGCCCGTCGGTCGCATCCGGGTGCGCGGCGGCGAACTGGAATTAGAATGGCGCGGCAGTCTGAGCGAAAGTTCCGGCGTGTTGATGCGCGGCGCGGCGCGGCTGGCCTTTCGCGGGGAGTTCGTCGTATGAATTCGGAACTGCTTTCGATCGGAGATATGGGCGAGTCGGACTATCAGCGCTGGCTGCAGAACCGCCTGACGTCGACCGGCGCGCTGGGCGATGTTTTCCCGCTCATGGTTTCGCGCAACGTGCCGCAGTATTTGCTGGCCCGGCTCTGGCCGGAAGTCTGGAACGAATTTCAAAAAGCCCCGCGCGTCGTTATGTTTGGCGCGGCGGAGGAGGGCTGGCGCGGTCGATTGGATAATCTGCGGGCCAGCGTGCGGCCGGAAGCGAACGCGAACGCCGATATTAGAGTTGATGCGAGCGGCGCTGGCGATCCGCGGCGCGATCGTGACGGCGCCGGCTTTCGCGTGAGCTTTCGCAAGACCTACGTAATGGAGTGCGAAAGCCTGCTGGTGCTCGCGCGTCCCGCCAATGCATCCGGTGGCGATCCGGAGGACGTCGCTCTGGTCTGGCTGCCTCACGCGCGCCGAGCGCTGGCTTCGGACGCGGTCGGCGCAGCAGAACAGATCCAGGCGTCGAGCGCGCCGACCTGGACGCAGCGGACGGAGCCCGGTCTGACCATGGATCGCAGCGAAGGTCCACCGGTGCATCACTATATCGTCGAAGGCGATCAGCTGGCAGTGCCGGCCGAGCGCGTGCTGCGAATTTCCCGGCGCAAGTACGCGACGATTGCGACGCAGCTGCCGCGGCGCGAAATCACAAGCATGTCGCTTTTGAGCGTCGCGACGCTGCGTCGCGAATTGCAGGCGGAGGTCAGTCCGGCGATGGCGGAGCGCGAAGCGCGTCTGTTGCAAGCCCGGGACGGCAAGCGACTGAGCGGCGGGCATATGCAAATCGCCCGGGAAATTCTGAACGAGTTCTTCGCGCTGGCGGCGTCGCGCGAAATCGCGCTGCATCCCCTGTGGGATCGCATTCGCGAGATGGCCGGCCACGCGCGCTGATTCTTTTGCGGTTGGCTTGCGGACTGCGCCCGGAATAATTCGGGCGTGCGGCAAAAGAATCAGATTCCGATCGCCGCGGCCCCGAAGACGCCGGCCGAATCGCCGAGCTCGTTTTTTACGATCGGCGTTTGAATGCCGGGATGAAAGGCGAAGTCCTGGACGCGGGCTACACCCTGCGTATACAGCTCCGGGATATTCGAAAGGCCGCCGCCCAGCACAATGAGATCCGGATCGATGGCGCTGATGATTCCTCCGAGGGCCCGGCCGAAGTCCGCGAAGAAGGCTTGCATCGTCGCCTGGCAGTCGGCGTCGCCCGCGCGAAAACCGGCGACGATATCGCGCATGGGCAGCGCCTGACCGGTGCGTTCTTTATGGCCGGCCTCGACCCCGCTGCCGCTGATCATGGTTTCAATGCAGCCGCGATTGCCGCACCAGCACTGCCGCCCCTGCGGGTCGATGCTGATATGACCCCACTCGCCGCCAATGCCGTGCATACCGCTGCGAATCCGGCCGTTGGCCCAGAGGCCGCCGCCGCAGCCGGTGCCCATGATCACTCCGAATACGAAGTCTTTGCCCCGGGCCGCGCCGTTCACGCACTCGGCGGCGGTGAAACAGTTGGCGTCGTTTTCGATCGCGATGGGGCGTCCGAGCTCGGCTTCGAGATCCTGCTGGAGCGGGTGCCCGATCAGACAGGTGGTGTTCGCGTTGATCACGCGGCCGGTCCGGCGATCCAGAATTCCCGGGATGCCGATGCCGACTGCGACGTCAGCAGGAATTGCGCCCGGCTTCGGAGGCTCTGCGTCCGTCCGAGAAATCTTTTCTAATGCCGTAGTTGATGCGGGGATTTGCGAAGCCGCTTCCCGGACCAGGGAACACACCGCCGCGACGATTTCCAGGTAGCGAGTTTCGGGAGCCTGCCCCGTCTGCAGGGGGGGCGTGGGAATACGATGCCGGAACAGCACTTCGTTTTCGGAGTCCAGCAAAATCGTTTCGACTTTGGTCCCGCCCAAGTCTATGCCGATTCGGTAGCTCATGCGTAGTCCAGTCTGGAATACGCGCCCATTCTGTCGAGCAAGGCGGAGAGCCAGGCAGAATGATGCGCATCAGGGCTGACGTGTATCGGTTTTCGGGACCGCCAGCCCGGTCCGGACGCCGTGCGGGTCCGTGCCGGTCCGGATTGAGCGCTTAGACCCGCGCGGACTTGAGGATATCTTCGATCTGCTTTTTCAGTTCGGCGGTGGAGAAGGGCTTAAAGAGCACGGCGGCCGCGCCTTTTTCGAGGAGCGTGGTTTCGGTGACGTGGTCTTTGTGGGCGGTGATAATGATCACTTTGGTGTGCTTGAATTCCGGAGTTTCCAGAATCTTATCGAGGATCTGGATTCCGGACAGGCCGGGCATGAAAACATCGAGGATGGCCAGATCCGGCCGGGAGAGTCCCATTTGAATCAGGGCTTCGGCGCCCGTAGAGCACGGCGTAATATTCGACTGGGGCAGGGCGGCCGCAACGATTTCCTGGATGGAATCGAGCAGATCGGGTTCGTCGTCCGCGATCAGAATGCGGGGCTGCGAAGAGGTCGTCCGGGTCGCCGCGGGGAACTGAAACTTTTCCAGGAACTCCAGAAAATCTTCGCGTTTGACGCGGCGGTGACCGCCAGGCGTGCGGAAGGCTTTGAGCACTCCGCGGTCGATCCAACTCTGAACAGTCTGAGTGGTAACGCCACAGATCTTGCTGATATCCGTGGTGCCCAGAATTTCTGCCAGCTCCGCTACGTTGGGCGGATTGTTACTACTCGCTGATTTCATATATATGTACCGTAGAGCCCTCGGCCCTTCTAACAGAATAAATTGTTGTATATTTTTTTACAGCAAGAAATTGAAAAAAGTGGCATTTTTCACTGTTTCATAACTGGATGTGTTTTGGATTTCGCGCGTGTCGCAAAACGAAATAGAATTAACTCAGAGTCAATTGCTTATTACCGGCTCGCTGACCGGCGCGGCCAGCCATGAGCTGAATAATATTATGGGCATACTGAGTTTGCGTCTGGAAAAAGTCCAGGACGACCTCGGTACCGGGCCGGGAGGCTGCGAAGAGGCGATGCGAAAGGATCTCGCGGTCATGCAGCGAAATCTGGAGCGGGCGGTCGCTTTAATCGGGCATCTGCAGTGGCTAATGCGCGCTGGCGGCGATACGCGGATGTGTGGGCGGCCCGAAGAGGTCCAGATGGCCATCATCGAAGCGATTCAGACCCAGCAGGCGATCTACGAACGCAAGGCGGCTGTCGATCATGCTGTGTCTCTGGTGAATATTCGCCCCGTACTGCGCGGGTGTTTGCATCTCTTCGTCATCGCGGCGCTGCAGCGCGTGATTCTGAGCCTGGGACGTGGTTCTGTTCTGAAAGTCGACTGGTCCGTCGATTCGCAAACCGGCGACGGTCGACTTGTGATTCGCGGTGAGGACTCCGGGGCGGCGGGTGCGACGCCGACGGCTCCACGAATGGACGGAGCGCTGCAGGCGGTGCTGGAGCTACTGGCCGGACAGACGGAAGAGCTGGCGGCGAAGCTGGCGCCTGGCGAGATCCAGCTCGCGGAAGCTTTTCAATGGTCCGAGGAATGCGTCGCCGATGGCGTCGGCGGAGAGACCCGGCGCACCGCGGTCATATTGAGCCTGCGCCTGCCTGCCGCTGACTCCTGAGCGCGCGACGTGTCTGCTCAGGAGTCGGAGCCGGTGCGCTCTGCCCGCAGACGGGCGTTGGCCGCTTCCAGTTCCTTGATCCGGTCGAAGGCGCCGAGCAGTTCGCCGCGTCCGAGCTCCGACGCCTCTTCGCGGGCTTCCATGCTTTCCTTCGCGTTGATCATCTCCTGACGGGAATACTCCGAAATCTTTTCGTACATTTCGATGATTTCGCCGGAGTTTGCCAGCTCTTCTTCATTGAGTCGCAGGATGCGTTCCAGCCCGCGAATGATTTCCCGCTGGCTCTCGACCTCCGCGCGCAGTTCCTCGACGTTCGAGGAGTCGGATCCGGAATTTTGTTCGGTCGCCATAGTTAATAAACCTCCACGTTCCACTTGCCCTGAGCTTTGAATTCGTCGCGCATTGCGTTCCAGTCGCGACCGTTTTCAGAGGCCATCGTTTCCATGGCTTCTTGAATGCCGGCCTCCATACCCTTGAGACCACAGATGTACATTGAAAAGTGGCCGTCTTTGATCAACTCCCAGACGTCGGCGGCGTTGTCGCGCAGTAAATGCTGGACGTAAACTTTGCTGCCGTCGGCCTGTTTGTCCTGCCGGGAACGCGCGACGTACGCGCGAAAATTCGCATGCGCTTCGAATTGTTCGAGGTCGTCGTTGGCCTCGTTCATATACATCAGTTCGTTTTGAGTTTTAACGCCGTAGAACAGGCGAATCTGTCCGCTCCAGCCCGCGTGTTCTTCGTAAATGTGTTTTAGAAACGAGCGAAAGGGCGCGACGCCCGTGCCGACGCCCATCAGAATCAAATTCATGGATTCGTCGGCCGGCAGCGCGAAGTGCTTGCCGACGGGCCCGGTCAGAATGATGCGATCGCCCGGCTTTAGATCGCAGATGTGATTGGATGCGAGTCCGCGAAACATTTCGTCCGCATTGTCCCAGTGGGGTTCATGCACGCGCTTGGTGCAGAGGCTGAGCGTTTCGAATTTCCCGTCGTCGCCGCGGCGGGCGGAGGCGATAGAGTACAGACGCAGCTTGTTGGGTTTGCCGTCTTCGCGCGTGCCCGGCACGAGGACGCCGGCCGACTGCCCCTCAATGTAGCGATAGTCCGTTCCCCGAATGTCGATCACCGTATGCATCAGATCGTCGGGACTGTCTTTGAGATGCAGCGGCTCGTTGCTGATGACCGTCGCCTGGCACGGGTCGCTCAGTTTGTAGGTGCGGGATCCAGGCGGGAGCTCATGCTTGGGGATCTTGTCAGGCATATGAGGCCCGATTTTGACCGCGGCAGCTATATTAGAAAGGCTTTTTTCGCGAATGCTAAAGTCTCCGCGTCGCGGCCGGATTCAGGGGGCGTCCTGGTTCGGAACGGGGGCGCGGTCGGTCAAATTTCGATTGCCCTGGCGGGCCAAAGCGAATTTCTCTGTCTACCGATGATTGAAGTACAGGGACTTTGTAAGAGCTACGGTGACTTTCAGGCCCTGCAGAACGCCTCGTTCCGCATTGAAAAACAGCAGGGAATCACCGCGCTGCTGGGCCCAAACGGCGCCGGCAAAACCACAACAATGCGTTTGCTCACGGGCTATCTTGAGCCCAGCGCCGGCGAGATTCTGATCGACGGGCGTTCCGTGCGCGACTCGCGAGAGCTGCTGGAAATCAAACGACGCGTCGGCTATCTGCCGGAGAGTTCGCCCCTCTATCCCGAAATGCTCGTTTCGGAATTTCTGGAATTTACCGGACGCGTGCGCGGACTCGGCGGCGACGAGCTCGAAAACAACGCCCGGGAAATGATCGAGAAGCTGGAACTCGGTTCGCATCTGTATTCGCCGATCGGAATCCTTTCGAAAGGCTTTCGCCAGCGCGTCGCCCTGGCCGCGACTCTGATTCACAAACCCGAAGTGATCATTTTAGACGAGCCCACTTCCGGACTCGATCCCAATCAAATCGTACACATTCGTTCCCTGATTCGGGATCTGGGCGCGGACAGCACTCTGATTCTCTCGACGCATATCCTGCAGGAAGTCGAAGATATTTGCGACCGCGTGATCATCGTCAATCGCGGGCGGATCGTCGCCGATCAGGACACGAAAACATTACGTAGCGCCGGCGAAGTGCGGATCATCGCCCGCAGTGCGAGCGGTTCTGAGAACAACCAGAAGATTCAGGCGAGCCTGGCGGAGGCCCCGGGCGTCCAGCAGTGCCGGACCATAACGGATATCGCGGCCCACGCCGCCGGGAGCGTGCCCGAGGGCTATGAGATTTTCGTCTGCGAAATGGAAGCGGACGCGTCTCCGGAAAAGCTTTTCGCTCACGTCGCCGCCCAGGGCTGGGAAGTCCGCGAATTCGCACCGATGACTCGATCTTTAGAGGAAATCTTCGCGGAGCTGACCGCGGGCTGAATCGGCATCGGCTGTCCGCCGCCTATCGCGCGACGCGATGAGCGCGGGGCCGGAGCCTGAGTATTCGCACATATAAAATTATGAAACCTGGAACCTTAGTCTGGCTGGCGCTGCCGGCGATGATCTTAATCAACCTGCAGGGGCTGCTGCGATTCGACGCCGCTTCTCTGGGCATGCTCTTCGTGATCGCAGTCCTGTGGGCGGGACTTTATATTCTGACAACGGCGCTGCACGGGCCGCTCTTTCGTCGAGAGCTGCGCAATTATTTTAATACGCCCATCGGCTACGTCTTCGCCGTGGTGTGTTTGTTGTTTAACTTCGGATTTTTCTTTCTCGGCATAGTTCCGCTGGTGCCGGCCTTCTGGGACGCCCAGACGGCGACGATTCGCGGATATATGTCGCTCTTGCCGGCGACTTTTATTCTATTCGTGCCCGCGGTGACGATGCGCATCTGGGCCGAAGAACGCAAGAGCGGCACGATCGAACTACTGAGCACGCTGCCTCTGCGGGAAGTCGATCTGGTGCTGGCGAAATTCGCCGCCGCCTGGACCTACGTGAGCGCGCTCGTGCTCGCGTCTTTGCCGCTGGCGTTTTCGGTGTATATGATCGGCGAAAACTTCGACTGGGGCGCGACGTTTACGATGTACGTCGGATCGATTCTGATGGCCGGCGCCTACGTCAGCCTGGGCATGGTGATTTCGTCGACGACCCGCGAGCAGATCGTCGCTTTTATTTTGATCTTCGTCGTGAGCGCGCTGATGTTTCTGGCGAATTATTATCTGATCCGGCAGCATATACCGCCGTCCGCCGCGGGACTGATCGGCTTTTTTACGATCGGTTATCACTACGATTCCTTTTCGCGCGGCGTCGTCGATTTGAGCGACCTGTTCTTTTATATCAGCTTTATGGCCCTGATGCTGACGATCAACGTCTGGATCTTACGGAGGGAACGATGAGCGAAAATGAAAACGCGAAGGGGAAAGCGAACACTCCCGCCGACGCCCGGAGCGACGCGGCCCGCGAAGACGGCGGGAGCGCGGCGTCCTCGCCGGTCCGCGCGTTTTTGCGCGATGGCATCGCCTGGCTGAATACCAATCGTATTTTCGTATATGCGAACATTGTGCTGTTTTTCTTTTTGATCAACGGCGTCGCGGCGGCTTCGGGCTGCCGCTTCGATTTCACCGAACGCCGCGCGAATTCTCTGACCTCGAGCACCGCGACGGTTCTGGCGAAGATTGACGATCCGATTCTGGTCGAAGCCTATATCTCCCAGGACGTGCCCGGCGAAATTCAAAGCGGCATCGAACCCCTGCTCGGAACTCTGCGGGAAATCGACCGGGTCGGCGGCGAAAAGATCAATCTGACGATCATCGATCCGGACTCCGAAGAAAGTCGCAAGCAGGCGGAAGAGCGCGGCGTGCAGGGTCTGCCTATCGAGCAGCGCAAGGACGCCGAGAGCAACGTGCGCGTCGCGTACTTTGGCGTCTTTATTCAGCAGGGCGAAACCACCGAAGTGCTGAATCTGATCGAAGGCGAATGGTTCGTGCAGGACCTGGAGTATCGCTTTCTACGATTGATTAAAAAATTCGGTCGCTCGGGCGACGCCCAGAGCGGCATCGCTTTCGTTCAGGCCCCCGGACTTTCCGGTGCGACGGCCTGGCAGCAACAGCAGGATCAGAATAAAGACAACTACTACGGCTTTCGCACGGTGCTCGAAGACGAACAGGGACGCGTGCAGGACGTGAGCCCGCTCGATCCGATTCCCGCGGGGATTGAAACCCTGCTGATGATCGGCCTGCCACGTTTCGAAGACATCGAAAGCTATCATATCGATCAATTTCTCATGCGCGGCGGCAACCTGATCGTGCTCGCGAAGGGCTTTGAGTTTCAGATGCAGGAACCGGATCCGCGCACGGCGCAGTTCGGTCTCGGCGGCAATGCGGGCATCGGTTTCGCGGCCGTGCCGGGCGAGGATCTGCAGCGTTTTAACGAATGGCTCGGTCGCTACGGCGTCGTCGTGAACGGAGAGATTTTATTCGAACCGCGCCAGGGCATGCCGATCTACGATCTTTTCGGTCAGTTCGTGCGCCAGTTTCCGTACGCCGCCTGGCCGGTCTACGCCCGGGATCTGGGCAATATCGTCAGCGACAATCCGGCTCTCGCGCCGATCGAAGAGCTGGTCCTGCCCTGGACGTCTTCGCTGGACCTGCGCGAAGCGGTGCAGCCGAACGTCAGCTTCGAAGTTCTGATTCGCAGTACGAGCGGCGCGGTCCGGCGAGACGGCGCCAGTCTGGACTATGGACCGGTGGCGGAAGTCGGCAGCGGAGCCGGGGATATTCGCACGGGGGAAGCGGCGCCGATGGCGGTCTTCGCCAGCGGCAAATTCCAGAGCGGCTACAGTGAAGAGACTCTGCCGGAAGCGGCGGACCCGGCGCGCTTTCGTTCCGGCCAGGCCGGCGACACGGCTTCGAACCTGGTCGTGATCGGCACGCCCTACCTCGTTTCGGATTTACTATTGCGCAACCAGGCCGGCTTGCAGGTCTTCGGTATCAACCGGGCCTTCGTTTTGAATTTACTCGAAGCGGTGCAGGGCGATACGGATTTGATCGCGGCGCGCTCGCGGGTGCCGGCCCTCGCCAGGCTTGATCCGTTTTTTCCGGAAAGCCCGACTTTGCAGAGCGCCTTCGAAACGCTTTTTACGTACTTCCATGTTCTGGCTATACCGGCAATTCTCGCGATCTTCGGCACTCTGCGATTGCTGCGCCGCAATCAGCGCCGCGGTCTCGCCCCCGAGTCGGCGCCGGAAGTGCTTGCGACGACCGAGAACTGATCTGCGCGAGGCGGAGTTATGTTAACAATGATTCAGGATAAGCTAAGAGAGAATCCCGGCGGAATACTCTTCGGAGTCAACGCCCTGCTCGCGGTGATTCTGTTTTTTCAGTACAATCCCCTGGGGCTCTTCGCCACGGGCTACGCCGCGGCCAGTCCGCTGCTCGATATATCTCAGGCCGACGTCGCAAAAATTGAAATCCGGGACCCCGATTTCCGCGGCGCTTCCGGAGAGTCGGCCTCATCTGAGCGCGTCGTCGTGACACTGACGCGCCAGTCGGAGCTGCCCCGGGAGCAGTGGAGCGCTACGGACGAGGCCGGCGGCGTCTTTTCACGTGCCGAACCGGAGTTCGCCTGGCGCCTGCAAATTCGCCGCGGCGAAAATGTGCAGGAGTTTCCCGCCGACGCCGAGCGCGTCGCGGAGCTTTTCGGCAATCTTGCGGAAGCCCGCCGGCATCATTATGTGCCGCGTTCGTATGAAAAAGATCGGGACCTGGAAATGGGCACGGATTCGACCGGGCGCTATTTGGGGCTCTCGCTTGGCTTTCAGCTGAACGACGGCGAAAAACATACTCTGTACGTCGGGCGATCCAGCCTGCGCGGGAATCAGAGTTATCTGCGCCTGGACGATGAAAAAGAAGTCTATCTGGCGGAAACGAATCTGCGCAGTGTGGCCGGGCCCGGGGAAGCCGATTATTTTCGGAATCGCCGCCTGGTTCCGCCGAACCTGAAGACGGCGGCCGTCACCGGCATTCACGCCGAATTCGCCGACGCGGCCGCGCTCGTTTCGCTGGTGAAAGACGGCGGCGTCTGGCGTATGCAGTCTCCGCCGATCGCCGGCAGCGTTCGCGCGGACCAGGTCGAGCAGATCGCGGCTGATATTGTAGAATGGAAGGCGATTGCGTTTCCCGGAGCGAGCGGTGGGAACGGGGCGAAGAATGAAGTCGGAGTCGCCACGAGCGAGGTGCTGAAGGATTTCGAAACGCCGCCGGAGTTTCCGTTCGTCCTGCGCGTCGAATATACGACGCCGGGCAATCTTACGGATCGTTCGGAGCTCGTATTTACCGTTCTGGGACGCAAGAATTTCAGCAACTATCTGCTGCGCACTTCCGACGGATCCCTGGTGGAAATCAGCTCGGTATTCATCGAAGATCTGCTGAATCCTCGCGAAAAGCTGGTGGATCGACAGCAGCAGCCGGGCGTCAGTCCGCTGTTGCAATAAGCGGCGGGGACTGTGAGCCTGTTGTTCGCGGCGCATCGGTCCCGCGGCTTGCGTCCGGCGGGGCGATTTTTTTATTCGTGTTGGGCGCTTTGACTGCCAGGGTGGCGTATGGAATTTCCCGTCTGGATTCAATCCTTCGCCGCCGTCTTCATCACGATCTTTCTCGCCGAAGTCGGCGACAAGACCCAGCTTGCGACTCTGCTGTATGCGACGGATCGGAGCCTGAACCCGTGGCTGATTTTCGGCGCATCGACGCTGGCCTTGAGCTGCGCGGCGGGCATTGGCGTGCTGGCCGGCGGCTGGTTGGGCGACCTCGCATCGCCGCGTACAATTCGGATTGTGGCCGGTTCAGCCTTTGTTCTGATCGGTATCTGGACGATCTTTTCCTGAGAGCGTATATCGTCGGCCTGCGCTGGCCGCGCAACCGAAGGCTACCGGTGCGGAAGGTGCAACTTATAAGTTGGGGCGACCGCTACAATTGCGCGTGATACCTTTCTCTTATGATTTCAAACCGTAAGAACCGAACGAAAAATAAAAGCGCGAGCCTGCTCGGACTGAGCGTCGCCCTGGCCCTGACTTTAGCATTGCCTGCAACGCTTTCAGCGAAATGCTTCAGCTTCAGCGACGCGGACGGCGTAAAAGTCTGCGTGGACGGGAACAATAACTCGGCCCGCAAGAAAGCGAAGGCCGCCTGTAAAAAAGCCACCGGCTCAAAGTGCGGCAACATCACCGGCTATTCCGGATCCTGCCAGATGGGTTCCGGCACGGTTTGCATTGACGGCAACGGCAACGAACACAAACGCCTGAAAGGCTCCTGAGAAAATTGGGATCGCAAAGCTCCTCGTCGCCCGAGAAATCAAGCCGGCGAGGAGCACCAGCTCCGCGGACTTTATCCGCGGACCTTATCCTTCTATATTGTAGGCGAGGAGCACCAGCTCCGCGGCCCTATCCCTCTATATTATAAGCGAGGAGCCCGTGGCTCCGCGGACCTTATCCTTCTATATTGTAGGCGAGGAGAGCGATGCCGATGGCGATCAGCACGATGCCCGCGATTTGCAGCGGACCCAGGTGCTCCTTCAGGTAGTACACGGAAAAGAGCGAAATGATCAGAAAGCCGCCCGAGGTCATAATCGGATAGGCGATCGATAGATTGATGCGCTTCAGGGCTACGATATAAAAGATCACGTTCGATGCGAAGAGCACCAGGCCGAGCATCAGGTGCCAGTTGGTGAGCAGGGTCAGCACCTTATCGACCGGAGTCATGACGCTCAGGTCGACGCCCTCCATGGCCGTCGCGCCGAGTTTCATGAGAATATTCGCGCTCGCGTTAAAGAGCAGCGCGACAATCAGGAATACGTAGCCCATGCGGAACTTTATTTGACGGCTCCCGCAGGAAGTCCACTATTATAAGCGACGCAATTTCGTCGCGATGCTTCGGCCAGAGCGTGAGGCTCCGCGACTGCGACTTACGGGGTCGGATTCGTCGGATTCGTTGGTCCCGTCGGATCGACTTCCAGCGCTCTAACGGACTCCGACACCTCGATCTGAATGCCCGGCACGCCCCGCATGGTGCGCTCGACCAGCAGATAAGATACGGCGATCGCGCCCGTGTAAATCAGCATGACGGCCAGCGCCGCCACGAGCTTCGAGCCAATGCCGCGGTCGGCGACGGTCTGATAGGCATACCAGGCGGCGATGCCGAGAATGGCTTCGCCGATGATCACGTAGACCGCGATATAGGCCGGCGCGAGAATATGCGGCGCGGCGTACCAGATCGGAATCACCCACAGAGTCGCCTCGGCGATGCCGAAGGTTACGACTGTTAAGACGACGACCAGGACGTAGGCTCCAGCCCGACTCAGATTTTTGCGAGCGCGCCAGGTGACAAATAAAATCGCGAAGAGCGGAATGCTCCACATGAGTCCCATGTAGGCGCCGACCGTTCCAATAAAAGGAAAGCCCGTGTCGGGAAAGACCAGCGAATTCAGAACCGCCGACATGAACCAGTCGGGAAAGATCTGCAGCAGACTCAGAGGAAAAACGAAGAGCCACAGATCGAACCAGCGGTCGTGGCCGAGGCGGCGGCCGAGAACCGGCAAAGCGATATTATAAACGACGAGCAGCAGAAATATTTTCCAGCCGATTTCCGGGCCGGTCGGTGCGAGTAAGAAGGCGGCGGTGACGGCCGCGAAGACGAGATGAAAGTAGATCGCGTGTTTTTCCGTCGAGCTCAGCATTGCCTTGTTTTTGGCCCGGTCTTTGTTTTTCTTTTTGTTGCCCATTCTAATGATATCCCGTTCTTCGTTTCGCCGCGCAAATCGTTTGCCTGGAAACTATCCATCACTCGCGCGTCGCGGCGTTTTCGAATCCGGAATCTAGGCCTTCGTCGCCATTCTACAAGCGATTTTTTAACGCGCGATCTTTAGCTTCGCATTCGTCGCCGGCTTTCGCACGCAGAGCGCCACGCGGGCGCCGGGATCTCCGGACGAAGCATTGGAAAAGAGATGCGGACAGCTCCAGGTTTTCGGATCCGTCTGCAACCATTCGTACTCGGCCGGCCAGCGACCATTCGTGCCGATCGTCGTCGCGATCAGCAGGGTTTGAATATCGTAGCGCCTCAGATTGGCTTCGAAAATTTCACGAAATGCCAGGGTGCCGATCGCGAGCCAGCCGCCGGCTTCCGGATCGTAGCGCAAAGACTCGTCGCGCAAATGCAGCGCCCGATCGCCGTGGGGCCGGTTCAGTAAAAGCCGCACGTCGGTGATCGATCCATCGCGTTCATCGCCGGGGCGCTCGTCGGCGTTTTGCCTTCGCCCGATGCGACGGTGCCGCAGGGGAAAGAGAGCGTTGGTTCCTATAACGCCGATCGCGCCGGGATGCAGGGAGTCCCTGGATGATTCGCGCATGGCCCGGACCGTATTATAGGCCGCGGCGAGTCCGTCTCCGCTATAGGCGACGCGCTGTTGTTCATGCAGAGCTGCGGTCGCCGCAATCGTCAGGATCGCCGCTGCGACAAAGCTGCGAAGCAGGCGGCGGTCGGAAGCTGCGCGATAGATATGGCGCGCGATGACGAGCAGCGCGATGACGAGCAGCGTCAGAGCGGCGAAGGCCAGAGCGCCGCCGGGCGTCGTGAAAGGAACGACCGTCAGCGTGGCGCGAGATATTTCGTTCAGACCAATGTGGATGCCGCCCGGCCAGGGGGAACTATAAGACTCCGCGAAGCGCAGGACGACGAGCAGACACTGCAGGGCGATCGTCGCGGGCAGTGCGATATTGATAGCGGCGGTTTCGATGATTGCGCTCAGGCCGGCGAATTTTCCATCGGGATTGCGTTGCCTGATGCGCGCGATAGCGAACTCCAGCAGAATCACAGCCGGACCGCAGCACGCGATGACCGGCAGAGCCAGGCGAAACTGTCGCAGCGGTACAAAAAGATAAAAGGCCAGAAAGAGCGCGGCCGGAACCAGCAGGGGCGGTAGCAATGCGGAGATTCGATTGGCCCGCAGGCCGATCGCCGCGCTGATCGCGCTGCAGCAGGCGATCAGCAGCGGAAGACTCAGGCCCGGCTCCGTAAAAAAAGCCAGCCAGCGAAATTCATAAAATGGATGCTGCGTAAAAAATTCGCGCGGATAATAGCCCGCGAAAAACTGCCAGCCGAACAGCTCGACTTCCGCCGGATACACGGGATTGCCGGTCAGCCATAGATTCAACAAATACGGCGATGCGCCGATCACAGCGAGCAGAGCCAGCCCCGCGAGACCCGCAGCGCCGACGGCGAACGGCTCCTGCGTTTCGTGCGCACCGTGCGAATCTCGTTTCGCGGAGCGAGCCGATTGGCGAGCGGAACGCAAGCGCGCGGCCAGAGCCATGAGTAACAGCGTCGATACCAGCGCGCCGGCGTAGACCAGGCCGGTGTACTTGACCGTCAGGGAAAGAGCGATCGGAGCTGCGGCGGCGAAAGAGACCAGGCCGCGCTTCAGGATTCCGCGCCAGGCCGCCAAAAGAAGCGCGCACAGCACGAAGTCGTTGTCGGCGACGAGCAGCGAGGATTGCAGATAGGGCAGGCTCAGAATCAATAGCGGCGCAAACTCCGCCGCAATCGAAACAGGATTCGAAAACGAATTCTGGTTTGCGCGTCTTTCCGGCGTTCTCGCGCCGGCGCTTCCGGGAATCTCGGACCCGTCGTCGAGCCGCAGTCGTCGTGCATAAAAATAGGCGATGTCCCTGAGGGAAAAATAGAGCAGCGGAATAAACAGCGTCTGCACGAGATCGGCGACGACCGCGCCCCGACCGGGCAGCAAATACCAGCCGGCGAAGGCTTCGACCAGCATCGGATAATAAGTCGGGGAATAATCGCCGTAGGCCGTGATCGCCGGAAAGATTTCGCCGGCCCGAATCCACTGCGCGGGAAAGTCCAGGTGATAGGTTAGAGCGTCCCATCCCCCGGGCGGCGTTCTTAAGTTCAAGAAAACGCCTGTTAAGATCACTCCCGCGACCGCCGTCCAGCTCCAGGCGAAGCTCCGCGACTGCGTGAGCGCCTGAAGCAACGCTGGCGGCGCCGCCGATGATCGCTTCGCCGCATCGCGCGGAGGCTCCGCGGGCGTATGCCGGCGTATCGTTTTATAGACGAGGGCGAGGCCGGCGACCGTCGCGGCGTGCAGCGTCAGAGTCACGGGCCAGGTGTAGACGCCGATCAAACGCGAAAGCAGGTAGTTCGCATAAACGAGAGTCGCCGCCCACAGGGTGACGGCAATGAGCTGATCACCCGAGGGCGCGCCCGCCGCGGCGCTGCCGGATTGACGCGGCACAGTCAGGCGGCTCAGAAACCAGGCCGGCCCGAAGAGCAGCGCCGTCTGGAACAGGGCGACGGCCAGATCCAGCGCAGCCGAAGTCGCCCCCTGAATCAGTGGTCGTAGTCTCCGATGATGAAGTCCATCGTGTCGATGATCTCGTAGCGCTGCTTGCGCAGTTCGCGCACCGCCGGCCCGCGAAAGACTTCGATTGTAAAGTCGCCCATCCAGTAGACGGCATCTTTTAAACGCTGTCCGTGATAGAGCGAAAAGCGCCACAGGCGCGCCATCAAATAAATCGAAGCTACGCCCAGAGTGCCGGAGATCCAGGTCCAACTCGCGGTCAGCCAATCAGCCGGCGCGAAATATTCGCTATGGACGAAGACCGCCCGCAGTCCTTCGACCAGCGGTTCCAGAGCGTAGGTCTTCAATCCGAAATAAACCAGCACGCCCAGCAAGGGATAGGTGATCAGCGCGATGACGACCGCCGCGATCATCGCCTGCTCGTCGCCGTCCACGCGCGGGCGCTTTTGAACTTCGATGACGAGATAACGCATGACCCGGCCGGCGATGCGCGGCAGATAGTTAAAGACGAAACCATATATGATCAGGGGGCTGTACAGCACGCCGGTCAATAAAACGCGCACGTGATAGCCGAATTCGGCCGCGGTGTGTTCGCGGCGAACGATCGCGTCGCGCAATCCGAGGGATTTGATCGACTTGCGGTACAGGCTCATCATCTGCTTGAGATTCGTCAGACGCTCCTGGCCGGCTTCGTCTTGATTCGCGGCCATCAGGCTGTCGGCCAGAATTTTCGACAGGCGATACTGTTCGCGAATATTGCCGTAGGCTCCCATGTACTTCATCGGCGAAAGCGTATACAAAGCGGTGGCGTCGTCGACGAGATCGATCAGGTGTTTGTCGCGAATCGATATAATAATGTCTTCGATGGCGTCGGACACCCGCTGCTTGCCGGCGACCATGATCTTCTTTTCGATGGCGCTGCGATCGCTTTCCGGCAGCGCGAGAAAGTCTTCCGGCAGCTCCGTGAGATCTTTGAGTTTGATCGGCCGGCCGAAGATCACGCAGACCGAGCTCTGGAATTTATTGATGCGCGAATAATAGAAGCCGTAGGGAACGATGCGCAGGTTCAGGTCGAAGTTGAATTCCTTCTCCGCTTGAATCGCGATGTACATGAAACCCAGCTTGAGTTTGTTTAATTTGCGGCTGTCGGTCGAGCGCCCTTCGACGAAAATATTTAAGAGGCGTCCTTTGACCAGGAGCTCGACGGCTTCGCGCAGCGATCCCGCGTTCGACGCGCGCCGGGCCTCTTCGCTCATGTCGGAGTTGTCGTCGTGGTCCATCTTGCGCGAGATCGGAACCATCAGCATATGATCGCGCAGAATCGGTCCGAGTAAAAACCATTTCGTGATCGTATCTTTGGCGGCCGTGCCGACGGGGTGGCGGACCACGTTCAGTAGATTAAAATAATCGAGAAAGCTGTTGGGATGATTGCCCGCGAGCAGCACCGACCCGTCGGGGGGAATATTTTCGAGACCGAGCGCCTGGATTTCGTTGTGCTGGGTGCGAATCACCATGCGGAAGAAAGCCCGGATGGCGTAAAACAAAGGCTTCGCATCGCGGCGCACGGATTCGATGCCCTGATAGATCCGGGCCTCCGAGCGCGCTTTTTTCTTAAAGAGGCGGCCGATAAAAGGCAGCTTTTCGACAGGGTTCAAGATCTTTCGTCCTCTAAGTCTGATGGGAGTACCCCTAATTCGGCCAGGAGCCGGTGTAAATATTCACGGTCCCGAACGCCCGGGTGGGGCAGGGTCAGATCCGCCGTATTTATCTTTTGCCGGTCGTAGCTCAGGATGTCCAGATCGATTTCTCTCGGACCGTACTTAAAGCGCCGAACCCGGCCCAGGCGGTCTTCAATCATCTGCAAAAATCGCAGCAAATCGAGCGGCGTTAGACTGGTTTCGATTTCGAGAATTTGATTCAGAAAGTCGGCCTGGTCTTCGAACAGGATCGCCTGGTTTTCGAGAATCGTGCTTTCGCGCAGGATTTCGATTTGATCGTGCCGCGCGATTTCCGTCCGGGCCCGCTCCAGCTGTTCGGAACGATCGCCGACGTTCGAGCCGATCGAAAGCAGGCTGCGGGCCATCAGAATCCTGGAGTATTTGAGCCGCTGCCGCCCGCTGGCGAGGAAGCCCCGGCCGAAGACGATGCCGACGTTGGAAAGGCGTTGCCCGGTTCCCGGGCCAGACTGCTTTCGATACGATAGTCCGGCGCCTCGATCGGAACCTCTTTGCAGATTTCGCGCAGGCGGCTGTAGACCCGGCCGCTGCCGACCTCTTTCCAGGAATCCATGGGTTCGTTCGAAGTCAGCACGGTGAGCAGATTGTTTTCGTAGCGCGCGTCGATCAGATCGTACAGGACCTGGTTGACCCACTCGGTTTCTTTGTGCACGCCGAAGTCGTCGATGACCAGCGCGGGAACGCTCGCGAGATCCTGTTCGATGCGGCGGCCTTCGCCGTAAAACTCGGAGTTCGGATTGAACGACGCGCGCAGGCGTCCCAGAATATCGCGCGAAATTTTCGCGTAGCGCACGGACACCAGATGAAAGCGCATCAGTTCGTTTAAGAGCGCGCACGATACCAGGGTCTTACCGGAACCCGTGCCGCCGTGCAAATACAGGCCGCGACTTTCGCCGTTCGCGAAATTGCAGGCGATGTCGAAGGCCAGATCGGCGGCCAGGAAGATGTCAGCCTGGTCGATTAAAATATCGTTTAAGAATTTGCCGGCGTAGCGCGCCGGAATGTCGGACTTTTGTTCCAGCAGCCGCAGTTTGCTCAGGGCGATCCGCGCCGGCTTGCTCGGGCAGGGCAGCATCGTGCGGGTCTTCGGATCATAGTATTCATACGGCGGCCGGCCTTCGCAGCGGGTGAGGCGCTTCTGGCATTCGCAGAGGACGTAGCCGCCTCGATCGCCGCGGCTCATGCTCCGGTCGTACAGAATCCCCGTGTCAAAGCACAGATTGCAATTGGCGCGGCCGTCCCGGCCCTGGATGAAGCGGGCCAGCTCGGCGGTAAAATCGATCTCGCGTTGGCTGTCTGCGGTGGGAGGCGGCATTGTCGTTGGTGACAGTCAAACCAGCAGAGCAGGCGATGTCAACTCCAGAAGCCGCCGCCCGCACCCGATTACGGGTAGCTTTCGATTTGCGCGGTGACAGCGGCATTCGCGTCTCCGCGCGGATCGATCAGGGTGTCCGGGGCGACGTCTACGGCGATCGGCGTGCCTGCCGCCGACAGGCAGAGATCCAGGTGATTGTCCCGGTCGCCAATGTCTCCGAAGGCGATGGGATGAATCTTTTGGATCGTGCCGTCGCCCCCGCGTAAACGAACCAGAAAGCCTTCGAATTCCCGGGGCCCTGGTTCGTCGCCGTCGATCGCCCGAACCCCGCCGGACCAGGTCGTGTAGACGATCGTTTGCGTGCGATCGGCGGGGCAGTCGCTTTCAGAATTACCGACGGCCCGGGCTTGTTCGGAACGCCAGGCCGGACGAAACCATCCGGCGTGCACCAGGTCCGGTCCGGCTTCGAGCGGCGTGATCTGGATCGCCAGTCCCGCCAGACTGCGTCCATCGCGCGTGCGCAGCGGTCCCGTGATTTGCAGCCGCACCGGCGGGTCGCGATCGGCATCGCCCAGATCCCCGATCAGGAGCGCGGTCCGCAGTTCGGACTCCTCGTCGGCGGGCCGGAGAGTCGCGAAGAACGGCCGATGGCGGGCTCCGCTTTTGGTTTCAATCAGAAAGTATTCGGCCTGCAGGCTGTCGGGATCGAGCTGATGTGAAAATACGACGGGCATGCCGTCCTGACCGGGCGCCGCCAGATGCAGGGCGATGCTGCGCAAAGGCATCGCGTCGTCGAGTCCGAAGAACGCGGAGAGAATTCGCACTTCGCGCTCGCGCTGGACTTCGAGATATGGCTGCTGCTGAATCATAGCAGTTTCTCCGCAGGCGAGATTGAGAAGGCCGTTCGCGACCATCGAACCAAAGGCGATGCTGCGCATTATTTTGTGCATCTTCATAGTCGGGCAACGATAGCACGCCGGTCGGCCCTGCGCTTCCAGATTCAAGAAGGATCCAACAGATTTTAGAATCAGTCGTAATAATCGGCGTCTGGATCTTCGTCATTGTAGCCATTGCCATCGCCACCGTCTTCGTCGCCTACCTGGTCATCATCAGCATAGGAATCATTCTCAGCAGTCGCCGATTCGTAGATCGACACCGGAATCGTATAGGGCAGGGCGACGGTGTCCATCACCAGGCTGAAGGGCAGGTCCACCAGGCCGCCGGCAAACAGGCAGTTTTGCGGAATCGGCTGATGGGGATGGCCGACGCCCGGGCCGGTGGCGACCATGGCTGCGTTGAAGCGCGTGCCGCTGTACACGCCGGCTTCATCGACGAATGCGATGGTCATGATCGTCGAACAGTTGCTCAGGAGCAGTACGAGGACAAAGCCGTACGCGTTCGTGATGATTCGACGGAGCATATTATTGAGAGTACTCTATCGATAGGCGCTGTCAATAGGATCTTTGATGTGTTCGGAGCCGCATCAGGAGTCGGTCCCGTCGGTTACACAGCCTGAAGCGACCCGTCTTCCCGTATCAAGATTTCCAGCGTCTTCAGGACAGGCTTCTTGATCCGACCGTATCGGAACATCATCCAGCCGGGTCCCGCGCCGGATTATGTCGCCTGTCTGAAGGTTCCCGCCGCTTTTGAAAAACCAGTCATCCTGACCCGATTTCGTGGAAAAGTGCTTCACTGAAATGTGTGGCAGGATACAATGAAGAGTGTTTTTTTCATTAAATCCGAGGGTGGAGGGGCAGTTTTTTGCCAGCTTCTGTTGATTCCGGGATGGAATACACCGATAGGAATTGTGAATCCGGGTGAATTGTGCCCGGTTTCAATAAGACGGTTCGATCTGCCCGGTAGGTGATACTGGACGGGTGGAATCGAAATAAACCTCTGAATCGAAGGTGCGAACAATGAAACAACTACTGTTCCTGATTATTAGTCTCGCGATTGCGGCCCCTCTGGCGGCGCAGGGCGGAGGACAGGGCGGCCAGGGTGGCCAGGGCGGCAATCAGCCGAACTATACCAACCCCGCTAACCCGACTCCTTTCGAGGCGACTCCTGGCGAACTGGTCTCCGAAGAAGTGGATATCAGCGCGCTGACTGACGAAGAAAAACAGATCCGCGACCGGAACCTCCGGGCGGAAGAACTCTGGAAAAATGCGGACTATCGCGACTACAACAAAGCGTTCTCTGAACTGCATCAACTGTCGCGCGCTTTCGCGAACAACAAATACCGTCTGGCGCTTTCAGCATACCAGTCCGGTGTAAACACCATCATCAAAATGCGCGACGAAGTGGAACTCTTCCGCAAGCAGAGCGCAGAAGCCAAGTATCTGAACGAAAAATGGTACTGGCAGATCATCGACCGCAAGGCGCGTGAAGAGCGGCAAATCAACCGCAAGAAGCGCACCGCGAAGCTTGAGTCGGTAACCTATTTCACCCGTGCGATCAATCACATGGATGAAATCAAGAACCCCGACCTGCGCGAAAAGCCGGCCTTCAAACGTCTGCTCTCAGCGGTCTTCCGTAACTGGGTGATGTATCAGTTCGACCTGGGAAACCTGCCGCAGTGCATTTCCATCCTCGAACTTTATATTGAAATCGATACCAATGAGAAAGAGTATCCGGCGCATAAATATCTTGCGCAGTGTTACGCTTTCCAGGAACAGATGATCAAGAAATACAACGTCGGCACTGAAGACCAGATGTTCCGCTTCCGTTACAAGAAGAATGTGCATCTGCTCCGCGCAGCCGAGCTGAAGTACGGTAAAGAGTCTGCAGAATACAAGCACGTAGTGAATCTTGTAAACCGCGACGAGATCATCTCGGTCCAGCCCTGATAGGCTAGAATTTCTAAAGCTAAATCACCCTTATTCAGAGGTGAATGGAAGCCCGCTCGCTGGCGCCCTTCGGGGCGTTGGTCGGCGGGTTTTTTTATTGCCCGGGCCGGATCCGCGGCCCATTCTTGCTCTCTCGGTGCGATCAGCAGCCGAACTGAAACTATGAGCAATCTCTCCAATATAGGATTCGACGTCGCTTCCGAAGAAGCCTTTATGGGTTTGATCGAAGCCGTCTATTCGCGGTGTTCTGAAATTCCCGTCAGCGGCGGAACGTATCTGCTTTTTGAAGATCCATCCGGCGCGGAGCTGTGGCTACAGATGAACGCCCAAAATGAATGCATCGGTGCGAATCCTCATTTTCGCGGCACAAGTCGTCGGCGCGTCAGGATTACGGCGCCAGTGGAACGACACGAAAGCGAATTAGACGGCGCCCTGCACGGCTGGGCGAATCCCATCGAAGATCCCAACGAAGATCCCAACGAAGATACCACCGAGGATGCCAACGAGGATGCCAACGAGGATGCCGGGGCGGAGAGCGGTGACTGTCCGTTCGTCTTTGATGTGCCTGATTTTTTTGTCCACGCAGGCATGGTTCTGCCGCGCATCGTTGACGTGCAGCTCTCCGCCTTCGCCCAGGATTGCAGCTATTTTCGGGATGAAGCGGAATTTGCGGCGAAGCAGGACTCGGAGCCCAGGTGGGCGTCGAAGTCTTTCGTTCCGACCGGTCTTTTCAACCCGGGAGAGGACGAGCCCGATCCGGATCCGCCGGAGGCGCTTGCGCTCTTTGCGGGCGAAATCGTCGAAGTCCACCGACAGACGAACCAGTTTACCGGAGTCGATTTTTACTGGCTGCTGCTTGAAACCTTTGGAGGAGCGATCGACGCCGTGGCGGATCTCAGATATTTCGAAGAAGAACCGCGGCCCGGCGGAATCCTGTTCGGAGACTTCTGGCTGACGGGCCGTCTTTCGGATCAGTCGGTCTGATCAAAGACATCGATCACGACTCGCCAGCCTCCGCGCACGCCGCCCTGTTTAATGCACCAGCGTCCCGGCCAGGCTTCTTCCAGTCGGGTTTGCAGATAGCGCAGGCCCATGCCGGAGCCCTCTATTTTATCGTTGTCGTGCTCTGATTCGCCGTTGTTGAATAAGATATATCGGATTCGATCGCGGCCGCGCTGGCGGGCGAGAATGAATCGGCCGCCGCCCGGCCGGTTCGCGAATCCGTGGGTGATGCCGTTCTCGATCAGGGTGTGAAAGATCATCGGCGGCACTTGTTCGTCGGAGCGGATATTTTTGACGCTCAGAGTATAAGTACGATCCTGGCGCAGATTCATCACCTGCAAATGCGTGCGGCACAGCTCGATTTCGTTTTCGATCGGGATCAGCGGCTTTTCGACCACGCCCAAAATCTGCCGCAGCTCGTCGGCGAGAGCGTACAGCAGTTTCGCGGCCTGGTTCGGATCCTCTTTTAACCAGACAGCGGTCGCGTTCAGCGAATTCAATATGAAGTGCGGTTGAATGCTTTTCTTCAGCAGCTCGAATTGATACCGCGCGACCCGCAGGCTCGCTTCCTGAGCGCGCTGGCGGGCCTCTTCTTTTTCCTGGTTGATAAAGAGCATCCGATCGGCGAGACCCAGGGACAGCAGGCTCATTTCGATCGCGGAACCGATTTGCATTCCGTTTTCGGTGAAGGCGTTCGAAGGGATCACGCCGAAGGATTTGAGGGCGTACAGGACCATGCCCAGGACGAAAGTGCCCCAGGCGATCACGAAATATCGGGCGGGGCGAAAGCCGCGGATCCAGACTCGCAGCCCGGTTAAGAATACGGACACGCCGAAGAAGATCAAGAGCGCCGCGCCGAAAGTGATTTTCAGATGGTAGCCGACCAATCCCGGAAAAAAAGTCACGGCGATCAGCGCGATAAAAGGCAGAGACAGAAACTGCAGATACCGATGCAGCGCCGGAGCGTTGCGCCGCGTATCCAATAGCTCCATCGCGAAGAGCAGGCCCCAGAGAAAACCCCAGCCAATCGAGAAGGGCAGGATATGATTGTTCAGGCCCGGCAGGTTCGGCCACAGGTACTCGAACGAAAGTCCGTTCAGATTCATCTGGAAAATTCCGAAGCCGGTGATGTACAATAGATAGTACAGGTACGCTCGCTCTCGGACTATGAAAAACAGGATCAGATTGTAGATCGTAAGGACGAGCAGGATGCCGTAGTACAGGCCGAGTGCGATCTGTTGTTCGTGATCCGCGGCGTGAAACAGATCGTCGGGCATGATTTCGACCGGAACGATCGCGCTGCCTTCCGTTTGAACGCGAATATAAACTTCGGTTTCGGAGTCCGGCGGCGCGTCCATGCGAAACACGAAGGTTCGATGCGCGATTTCCCGCCGGTCGAAAGGCAGCGTATCGCCGGTTTCCGAATGCTGCCAGTTCCCCTGGTTTCGCCGCTGGTACAGCTCGACGTGATCGAGGGGCGCGTATTTAATCTGTAGAAACCAGCGCTCAGTGGCGCCGGCGTTCTTTAAGCGAAAGTACAGCCAGTAGGCGGAAGGGCGAAATCCGAAGTTCGGCACGTCGGCCGTGAGCGGTTGAAAGCCTTCTGTCTCGCGAATCTTGCGGGCTTCCTCGAAGTCCAGACCCTGGCCGGCGTCTTCGAAATACACCATGCGCTTGCCGGGTCGATTCACGGCCCCGTCCTGCAGTTCGATGATCGTTTGGGCGGCCAGAGATTCGGAGCCGGGTCCGATCCCGGCCAGCAGACTCAGGATCAGCCAGACTCCGATAGAATATTTTGATGTTGGAAATCGCACCGCGCAATTCGATTGAAACGGGCCGGGAAGCGCCGGGTCAATTAAAGAAAATCCCCCGAATGCTGGCAGAGCACGCCGTGCTTTTCGCTTTTCGAGCGAAATTCGGTCAGGTCCAGCTTGCGGTATACGCTGGCGGTCGTGGTTTCGCGGCTTTGATTGGCCCACAGCCAGTCGTCGCCCAGATCCGGAAACACCGTGTCTCGATCCGGATGTTCCATGATATCCCGCAGGGCGCTCCCGGAAGCCACGTGCCAGCTGAGCGTTCGCAGGGTGTCCGCCGTGCAGGTGTCGAAAGCTTCCGAGGCGCTGATCCCGATCAATGCTCCATCCGAATCGTTGCACGCGTTGTTGTTCGTTGCGCAGTAGTTAAATTCGGCGCTCGATTCGGATACCGGGGCCACGCAGGTATTCGTGCTCGATTGAAAGGTGTGCCCCTGGCGGCAGCGTTTCACCAGCACGCGGTAGTTCGTATAAACCCCGCGTTCGCTGCGCACTTCGACCGTGCCGTCGCGACGATCGATCAGCGTTACCGTCGTGTTGGTATCCGCATTGTAGTTTGGAAACATAAACAACCAATAATATGGGAAAGGTCCAATATCGTATTCGTCGTAGCCGCCCCAGCAGGCGGTCGTCGCCGCCACCGCGATTGCAATTGCTGCAAATAATTCTTTGAATCTCATAGTGATCTCCATATTTCAGATGGGCGGATCATGGCATACAGGGGGCCCTGGCGCAAAGGACCGGGGGCGTTTCGCATCCGGCCGGGGTGAACTGCAAGAATTGCTTGCCGGAATGGGGCGGCCCGGTCAGGCTTTTCTCATATGCGGATCCTGATCGTGGAGGACGAGGCGGTCGCGGCCCGCGGGCTGGAACGTCAGGTTCGGGCCTGTCTCGGGCCCCGGGTGGAGAGCCTGAGTATCGGAGCCACCCTGACGGCTTCGATCTGCTTTCTGGACGAACACCCGATCGACCTGCTGCTGCTGGATCTTTCCCTGCACGGAGAGGATGGGATGCGTTTGCTGGGGCTCGCCGCGGCGGCTTCGTTTCAGACCATCATCGTGTCGGCCAATACCGACCGGGCCGTCGAGGCCTTCGAGTACGGCGTCCTGGATTTCGTACCCAAGCCGGTTTCGGACGATCGTCTGGCGCGGGCATTGCAGCGGATGGAGGGCGGTCTGCCGGCCCACGCCCGGGAAATGCGTTTCGTATCCGTGCGCGGCGCGAACGAATCGGCGGAGTTGATTTCACTGCGCAAGATTTTATTTTTCCAGGCGGCCGACAATTATATCACGATTCATCTGGACGGCGGTCGTACGGAAAAACATCGCAAGACCATGGACTCGCTGATGAAGGTTCTCCCCACCAATTTTATCCGCGTGCATCGTTCCTTCGTGGTGAATATGGAATACGCGAAACGATTGGTCAGCGAGTCGGGCGGCCGCCATGAAATCGAACTCAGCGGCGAAGAGCGCCTGCCGGTGAGTCGCGCGCTCTATAAAGATATTAAAAGCCGTTTCTAGTCGAAGCCCCGGGCTGCGCGAAACTATATGCATTCCGCATCTCGCGATGCCTTCGCGTACCTGCTTTGAACAAGTCGCGCCGGAGGCGAATCCAGGCCTTCCCGCTTCAGAATCTTTCGCGTTTCTATCTTCCGTGAAAGAATCTGTAGATTTCTGAAATAAACCGGATGTCGGGGCGGCGAGCCTTTGAAATCTTTTTGCGCATCTTCGATCTCAGCTTATACACGGGTCGTGCAATGGAGATGCAGGCGAACTATTCTTCACGCGGGTCTTCGCGGCGCGCCCATGAGCGTGCACCGCGTACTGCGCGCATCGTTTTGATTCGGCAGTATCGTCGCGTTGGATTCGCGCTGCTGCTGTTGATGCTCGCGACGGCCGCGGCCTGTCGTTCGGAATTCACCAACCCGCTGGATCTCGGGGGCGAGGACTCCGCCGCGATTCTTTTCGTTGCGGGCGCGCGTTCTTTCGTTCCCGCCATCGGTTACTCCTGGGAGCTCACGCAGTCCAACGTCGGCACGCTGAACGACCCGAGTCGCCCCGAGTTTGGAGTGGACTTTCGCGACAACGGAAGCGCCCTGGCTTACAATGGGAGCCTGTACTTCATGGGCGGCGACGTTTCGTTCGGCGATGGGACGAACGAAGTTCTGTCTTCGCCGGATGGCTACCAGTGGCGCGTCATTTCCTACACCGCGTTTACCACGGCCTCTTTTCAAGGGCGAAAGAATCATGCCAGCGTCGTTTTCGACGGTCGCATGTGGGTCATCGGCGGTCAGACCCGTTTGCTGACCACTTCGAACGCCGGAACCGTTACGCAGGCGGAATCCGTGCTCGCGTCGACCGACGGGATTACCTGGACGAACGTCGCGCCGGGATGCACGCAATGCCCGACGGAGGGCGAAGCCTTCGTGTTCCAGGGCAAGCTGTGGATGCTGGAACCTTCGAACGGCGTCGCAAACAGCAGAATCTTTTCGACGAGCGACGGCGTGACCTGGGCCGTCCAGAATACCAACGCCCGCATCTTCGCGCGCACTTCGCTTGTATTTCAGAATCGCATGTGGGCCATCGGCGGCCTCGGATTAAATCAACCCGTCTGGTCCTCCGGCGACGGAGTGACCTGGATTCGCGAGTTGCCTTCGGTCGCTTCAACGATCACCGGGCACGCCCTCGTATTCGCGGATCGCATGTGGGTCTTTCAGGAATTGACCGTGCCGGATCGCGACGGTCTGCCCAGAGCGGCGCTCTATTCTTTTGATGGGCGCACCTGGACGGCGGCGGACAGCGGCTGCTGTCAGCTGGTGCCGCCGCGCAATGAATTTTCCAGCGCTGTGTTTCGCAATCGCATGTGGATTATCGCCGGAACGGGTTTCGAAGACGGGTTCAGTAAGCCCTACGGCGATGCCTGGGCGTCGCTCGGCGGCGGCTCGGGTCGCGACAGTGGTTCTCGGAGCGATGGGTCTCGTTAAAATGATAATTCGCACCCGATTAAATATGGCGATCGTACTGCTCCTGCTGTTTGTCTTTACGATCGGCGGCGGGTGCGTCTATCGGGACTACGACAGTCCCTTTGATATGCACGAAGAGTCCGGTCAGTTGAATCTGCTGTTGATGTTAAACGCGGGCCTGGGCTCCCGCCCCCGAATCGGATATTCCTGGCGACTCGTAAATTCATCGGCGGCCTTTACGCCTCGTAGCAACCCGCTGCTGCTCGTGTTTCGGGAGCGGCTCTGGGTGCTCGGCGGTTTCGATACGAACGGTGACTGGCTTTCGGACGCCTGGTCTTCGCCCGACGGCGTCGTCTGGACCCGCATCGCCAGCTCTCTACCGGTGACCTCGACCGGCACTCGCCTGGCCGGCGCCGTGTTCCAGGGACGCATGTGGATTTTCGATAATACACGAGCCTATGCTTCCACTGACGGCGCGAGCTGGTCCTTGATCGCGACCATTCCCAGCGCCATCACGATACGTTCGGCCTTCGTCTATGGCGGCCTGCTACAGGTCGTCGATCCGGA
This sequence comes from bacterium, assembly GCA_024742665.1. Classification (GTDB taxonomy): domain Bacteria; phylum Spirochaetota; class Leptospiria; order Leptospirales; family Leptonemataceae; genus JANSYA01. The sequence goes on along the minus strand of JANSYA010000002.1, from coordinate 206,981 downwards.
AGGGGTGACTGTGAATTTTCAATCCGGCGACGGCATCACCTGGTCCACCCGGGAATTTCTATCGGGCACCTTCGGGGACTATGCGGATATTTTTTTCGCGGACGGGTTCAGTCGCTATACATTCGGAAATCGCATCGGGCACATCGATTCAGAGCGAAAATTCGAGGAGCTCGCTGAACTGAATTTCTTCCCTCACCGAGTCCTGCCCTTCGACGGCCGCTTCTGGGCCTTCGGTGCAGACGTGCAGTATTCGCGGGACGGTCTTCTGTGGACCGGCACTACGCCTCTGAATCTCGTCTGTTGCCGCGAGCCGCAAATTCCCCGGCGCATTCTATTCGATATAACCGTCTTTCAGAATTCTTTCTGGTTCGTCGGCGGGATCGATCAATCCGGTACGGTGCGCAACGACGTCTGGCAATCCCTGGGCGGCGGTCAGGGCGCCGACGGTGAGCTGCGATCGGACGGTTCGCTATGAGTCGCATATCGCGCGTGATTGCGCGACTTATAGCCGGCCTGGCGGCCTTCGCCTTCGCCGCAAGTCTGCATGCCGATACGGTGGTGTTAAAAAACGGGAACCGGATCTCGAATGTCCGGGTCATGTTCCAGGCCGATCGCGTGAACTTGATTCGTGCGGACGGTGGGCTGCAGAGCTATACGCGCGATCGTGTGCGCGACGTACTTCGGGAGCCGGTCAACTGGGATCCGGGCATCGGCGACGAAGAATTTGAACGCGCAATGAGCGAGCGAGTGAACGCGCTCGTCCGTCGGATTCGCGATGAGGAACGTCGTCGCGCGAATTTAAGTCGCGATATTTATCTGGGCGCCTTCGGTCGAGCGCTGGTGTTGCCGGGCTGGTATCAGTGGAAATATCGGGGTTGGAAAAACGGCACGGTCTATTTTGCGACGCTGGGATTTTTCGGCGGATTATTCGCCTACACGCGAAGTCGCTACGACGGCGCTCGCGCGGCCTACTCCGAGATTCAGGCTCCTCTCGGCGCGATTCTCGCGCTTTCCAATACGGAAACGCCGGTCGATGCATTTATCCCGTACAACTACTCCGAATTTCAAAGTCGGCGTCGCAATCTGGATCGGGCCGCGACGCATGTGAATGTCGTCGGCGCTTTGATCGCCCTCACCTGGATGGTCAATATCTTCGACGCGTTTTCGAGCGCCGTGGCGCGCGATCGGGCTCTGGAGCGCAGTATCGTGCGCGCCGGAACTGCCGGCGTGGAGCTGGAGTGGACCGCCGCTTCGAAGCCTGGAACGAGCGAAGCGGGTGCTCGCGATTTACGGTTCGCGTTTACTCTGCGTTCGAGATTTGATTGATATGCGAATCCGGTTTTTGATTTTGTGCGCCTGCGTCCTCTTCGGTTCCGGAGCGCCGCTGCGTGCGGACACGGTCGTGCTCGTAGACGGCAACCGCTTTGAAAACGTTAGAGTGCTCTTTTATGATGATCGGGTGAACCTGATCTTCGCCGACAGCACGCTTCTGAGTTTTCGCGAAGCGGAAGTGCGCAGCGTCTTGAATGCGTCTGTTTCCTGGCAGCCCGGCGTCGGAGACGAGGAATTCGAACGACTGGCGAAAGAGAAAATCGCCGCGCTGAATGAACGCATTCGCGAAGAGGAGCGAGCGCGGGCCGAACGCGAACGCGAACTAAGCCGGAGGAGTCTGCTGCTTTCGATCTTTTTGCCCGGTCTCGGTCAATTTTATAGCGGCCGCCCGGGGCGCGGTCTGTTCTTTTCCGCTTCGTCTCTGGCCTTGCTGGGGCGCAGCTTTGTCGCTTATCAAAAGCAGGGGCAAGAGCGGGAAGTTTACGCAGAACAACTTACGCCCGCTCTGTATACTCTGACCGGCGCATTTCTCGGCGGCTCGTTGGAAGCGGCGGCCGCGGCGAATCTCTTTTATTTCGACATTCGACGAGCGCAACTGCAGGAAGCCGACACGAACCTGCGTCAGAGCGTTCTGTTACTGGGCGTGCTCTGGTTCTTCAACGTGGTGGAGGCCTATTTTTTCCCGGAGAGTCCCGACGACGAAGACTATCAGTTTGGAGACGAGACCGCCCTGGAATTCGATTTGTTGTACGACGCGGCCCCGCAGCTGCACAGTCGAAACTCCGACCGTCAGTTCAGCTTTCGCCTGCAGGCGCGATTCTGAATCGAAAGCTGTGATCTTTATGCGCCTTAGTTGTCGGAGAATGCGGCGAGAGATAGCAGCGTTTCAGGATAAAAGCTGAAGCGCGCAAATAGATACTCTTCGCCGCAAATCGCTTCGGGCTCTTCGGCGTCGCCGGATTTGCGGATAAATCCTTCGAGAATGATTTCGTTTTCGTCGCTGGGAATCAGCCGGCCGCGAATCAGGGTGTGCAGAACTTCAATCCCATTCCCGCTGGTGCGGTAAATGGTGATCAGGTCATGATCGCTTGCGATGTGCACCGGATACTGGCACTCGCCGTTCAGCAGCAGTCGTCCTTTCATTTTCTTCTCTTCGCGTCGGCGAAACACCGCCGTCTTTTATAAGGACAGGAAGAGCCGGCGATCGGTCAAGTAGTTAACTATAATCAAGATGAGAAATGCATTCGAATTCGGTTAATTGGCGGGCGAAACTGATGAAATTGTTCTCGCGCCCGGCGGGCGTGCAAGTATATGAAAAACGAATTCGGAACACTTCATATTTCGCACAGTATTCGTAGAAAATCTCAGAAGCGTGCGACGCGCTTCTGATTTCTATAGACGCTTTCAACGGATAACGCGCGACAAGGAGCGATGTCGTATCGTTTCCGCGCCTGGTCCGCGAAATTGTTGCAGCGAAGCCTGGATCGCCGGCGCTGGCCTCGCGCGCTGTGGCATCCCGTATACACAGTCCCGGCGACGCCGGACGAAAAGACCCGCGCCCTCTTGAAACACGTTTCGGGTACGATCCAAAAGCTGATCTTCGCGATTCTGGGAGCCTGCGTTTTTTGCGTGATGACCCTCGGTAAATCCGACATAGAACTGCTGACGAACGAAGCGGAAATAGCGGTGCCCTTTACCGGAGTCAAAATCGATTACGCCGGTTTCATACTCTTCGCGCCCGTCGCCCTGATCGTGCTGAACGCGTATCTGCAGCTCTTTATCGAACGCTGGTTTCGCGCCCGACTGGTTCTGCGCGAAGACAGCGCCGCGCACTTTTTCAATATGCGCACGCCGGCGGCGATTTTGCTTACGCACTTTTTGTTTTACTGGATCGTGCCGATCGCATTGCTCGCTTTCATGATCAAAGCGCTGCCGCATCCCCGCTCGGCGGTCGTGATCTGGATCGGCAGCAGCGGCATCTTGATGAACCTGTGTTTATTGATTCGCCGAACCCTTGGCCGCCGCCGGGGCGCTCTGAATCTTCCGGGCTGGTCGGCCGCCCTGTTTTTTCTGTACGTCTCAGGCGCCGTCGCGGTCGGTTCCGCTCCCTGGCCGATGAGCCGCGTGATTCAACTGTATCGTGCGGATCTCGCGGGCCGGGAGATCAACGGCTTTCATCTGGAGCGCGCCGACATGCGTTCGGTCGATCTCTCCGGCGCCGATCTGCGCTGCTCGCGTTTGGGCCGGGCCAATCTGGTTCGCGGGGATCTGCGCGCCGCGAGTTTGTATCGCGCGGATTTCTCCGGCGCGATTTTGCTTTCGGCGGATCTCCGGAAAACGCGCTTGTTAAAAGCGAATTTCTTTCGAGCGAACCTGGGTTCGGCTGATTTGCGCGAGGCCCGGGTCAGCGATCCCCTGCCGGAATCCGATCGAAATCTGGCGCATCTTACGAACTGGCTCGACGATACTCTGACGCTGATCGATGAGCCGCGGCCCGTGCTCGACAGCACCGCTTGCGATATCGCCTGGGATCGCCTCGCGTCAGTCGATGAAATCGCCGCGCGCTCGCCGATCGTGCTCGAACATCCCGGTCTGCTCGAACGCGAAGATATCGTGCAGTTCATATTCGCCCCCGATCGTTTTCTGTACGGCTTCTTCGTCGAAGCGAATCTGCGCGGCGCCGATCTTTCGGACGGGGGCTTTCCATTTTCCGATTTCGCACGCGCGGATTTGAGCGCCGCGCAAATGACCCGCAGCGATTTGCGGCACTCGTTATTTCGTGAGGCTTTGCTCAGAGACAGCGATCTGCGCGATGCGAATTTACGCGGAGCGGTGTTTCAGGGGGCGGACCTTTCGGGGGCGGATTTACGCGGGGCCGATGTAACGGACGCCTTTTTCGGCGGCGCCGACTTAAGCGGCGCGGATTTGCGGGGTGTCGCGGGCCTTACGGCGAAGCAACTGGCTCGTGCGGAAAACTTAAGTGAGGCGCGGCTTGCTCCGGGATTCGCACGTTCTGTTGTCGGTCGATAAGCGTGCTGCCGCGAAGGGACTTGACCTGGCGCCGTTCGCGGTCGGTGCGGGCCGCGGCCATGACGAGGTTTGGTCTTCCCCGGACGGATTGAACTGCCAGCGCGAAACAACCGGAGCATTCGGCGGTGAAGGGCGTTAACTGGATATTAAATCCGATTAACGCGACCATCGAAGCCGTTTCCGCGTTCGTTTTCAATGGCTCTGTTTACGTCCTTGATGTCCACGGGGCGCTGTGGTCTTCTGGTGATGGCACAAACTGGTCCCTGGGCGGCGGTTTCGGTCGTGGCGGCGGCACGCGCACGGAGTTCTCGAAGTGATGTGTTTTATGTTTCGGGTGCTCTGAACTATTTTCGCATTCGCCGAACAGCGCGTAACTCCTGCTGCAAATGCTTCGATAAATTTCGCGCGCTAGAATCTAATTTAATAAATATATGTTTTTTTAAATGTTTCTTGAGTGATGTTGAAAAAGAGGAGTGCAATATGGTGTCCTGTCCGTCAACTCTTAGAGTATGGCGGGAGATTCATTTGTGCTGCGGCTACTCTTCGCCGCCTGGCTTTGGCTTTGCGTTACGCCGGCTTTGCACCCCGGCCTCTTTGCGGATACCGTGGTTCTCGTCGATGATAATCGCCTGGAGAACGTAAAAGTAATCTACCAGGCCGGGCGCGTGAATGTGGTGCGTCCGGACGGCGGCATCCAGAGTTATGTGAAGGCCTCGGTTCGTCAGGTGATTCGATCTCCTGTGCAGTGGGACGATGGTCTGAGCGAAGCGGAATTCGCGCGGCGCATGGAAAAACGAATCGCCGAAGTCGTCGAGCGAATCCAGAGCGAAGAGCAGCGGCGTTTCGATGCGCGGCGCTCGTATATTTTCGGAGCCGCGGCCCGGGCGGCGGCGCTGCCCGGCTGGCACAAAATGAATCGTGGAGATTTTTTTTACGGAGCGAGCGTGGCCGTTCTCGCGCTTTCGTCCCTGGTTTTCGCAGGGATTGGCGAATACCGCTTTGGGAAGGCCCAGGCGGCCTATGACGATCTGAGTTTTCCGGCGTCGACTTTCTTTTTGTTTTCAAATAGCGCTGGCGCGATCGATTTCTATATCCCGTTAAACCTGAGCGAATTCCAACAGCGTCGCCTGGCCTTGAATCGCGCCGCCGATCGTTTTAATCTGGCTGTAAGCTTCGCGGCCTTACTCTGGGTGGTGAATTTAGCGGAAGCATTGATCTTCGCATCGGGCGCGGAACTGGCGACGCCGCGCGAAGCCGCGGATCGAATAAGCGAAAGCGAAGGCCCCGCTTTCACGCTGACTACGCGCGGCGGCGATGCGTCCGGAATCCCGCGGATTGATGTTTCGTTTACGGGGCGATTTTAGATGTCCCGGGCCCTGCGTACATTCTGCGCGCTGCTTTTCGTAACGGCGGCGGCCGGCCCCCTGGCGGCGGATCGGGTGAGCTTTCGCGACGGAAACTACGTCGATAACGTGCGCGTGCTGCTCTTCGGCGGACGCGTGAACCTGGTATTCGAAGACGGATCGATCCAGGTTTACCGGGAAGATCAAATCGATCGTATCGAGAATCGATCCGTCAGCTGGATAGCGGAGATCGACGAGGAAGACTTCGAACGCGAAGCACGCCTGCGAATCTTTAAGTTGCAGGAGTCGATCCGGGAACGAGAACGCGCGCGCCTGGAAGCGAAAGCTCGCGAGCGGCGTTCTACGCTTTACTATTCCCTGGCATTTCCGGGACTCGGACAATTCGTCGACGGCTCTCCGGTGCGCGGAAGTCTCTTCAGCGTCGCCGCGGCCGCCCTGAGCGTTTCGCTGGTCGGGGCCCACGCCGATCGTCACGAAGCGCAGCGCGACTACGAAGACATCGGCCGTCCCTTTTTGAATATCGTCGCGCTCGCGCAGGCGGGACCTTTCCTTTCGTATTTCTATCAGGAGCGTTATTTTCGCGAACGCTTCGCCGCCTTTCGCGAAGCGCGCGATACTTACGATAGCCTGTGGGGCGCGCTCCTCGGGATCTGGTTGATCAGCGCCATCGACGCTTATTTTTTTTCAGAAACCGTCAACTGGCAGTTTCCGGGCGATGATGGCGGCACCGCGGCCGGGTGGCCGGAACTGCGACTTTCGCCGCGGCAGGCAAGCATCGCCTGGAGCTTCGCACTCTGATGAAAAACGCGCGGACTCATATCTGTACGCGCCGGGTCGCGGCGATCCTGGCTGCTTGTCTGTGGGGCTTCGTTTGCCAGGCGCATTGCCTGCAGGCGAATCCCGGCAACCGCTTCGATTCCAATCGAGATCCCATCGGAGCCTATCTCCTGTTTCAGCTGACCGAACTGATCGCGCCCTTCGGCGGCTTCCAGGCCCTGGGCGTTTCGTTTTTCCCGCAGCCGGCTCTGGCGCCCGGTATTTTTTCTAACGGGCAGGCCTCGGTAGTTTCTCAGGGGCGCATCTTTGTGATCGGTGCGGGCGACGGAAATCAGGTTTATGCCAGCCATGACGGCTTCCTCTGGATTTTGTGGGCGCAAAATGTATTCCCGGACAGTCGCTCGCACGCTACGGCTCTGAATTTCAACGGGCAGATGTATTTGCTGGGCGGTTTCGATTCGAGCGGATCCGTCGTGCCGGCGAATCAGTCCGTATGGGTCAGCGCGGACACCTTCAACTGGACGAATGCCGCTCCCGGCTGCGCCACCTGTCCCGGGGCGGGCTTCGGTTTCGTCTTTCAATCGCAGCTCCGATTTCTGGACGCGTCCGGCGCGAGCGTGCTGTCTTCGCCGGACGGCGTGAACTGGACCGCGACTGCCACGAACGCGGCCATGTCTCCGATTCTGGTGCTGGTATTTGAAGGCGCCGTCTTCGCCTTCGAGGAGGGGGGCGGCGTCTGGACGTCTACTAACGCTCTGGCCTGGAATCGATTGTCTTTCGACGTCAGTCCGCCGCGCTCCGGATCCTTTCGCCACGGAACTGTTTTTGACGGTCGCCTGTGGTTATTCGAAGACTTCGACGACGCGTCCGGCGTGAGCGTGCAAAACCCGCCCGCCGCGATGAACTATACCAATCTTCAGAATTGGAAGCTCGTCGAGACAGGCTGCTGCATGCGCCGTCATTTCAGCGAACCGTACTCCGTCGAAGTCCTGGACAATCGCATGTGGTTGATCGGCACGCGCCTTGACGACGGGCTGCGCGCCGAAAGCGGCGTAAGCCTGTCGGTGGGTGGGGGCACGGGCGTAGACGGCGACGGCCGAACGGACTTCAGTTTATGAATCGTTTTATTCAACGATCTGATGGCCATCGTCTGGCGCGAAGGCTCGCGGTGTTCGCGTGCAGCTGCTTGATCTTCGTTTCGTGCGCGCATCCGAAGTACGGCAACCTCTTCGACACGACCGCTTCCAGCGGCATCGCGATTCTCGCGGCCCTGCTGGGGGACGGCGCTGGCACCGGCGCGCGCATCGGCTACTCCTGGGAACGGACTCTCAATCCGGAACTGGGTTTCGATTTTAACGCCGCCGCCGTCGTCTATCAGGATGTGCTGTGGATTCTGGGGGGCGCCAACTTGCGGGGCAATCCATCCCGGGAATCTCATTTTTCCAGCGACGGCGTCAGTTTTTCCAAACTCCCTTCCGGCACTGTTCCGCATTTCGCGGAGGTGTATGGACAACCCGCCGCGCTCGCCTTTAATGGCGCGATCTATTACGCCACTCATACCATTGAAGCCAACGGAGACAGTCGGCTGCGAATCTACTCGACGACCGACGCCCAGAATTTTACGCAGCGGCACGTCTATCTTGATGCAACGGCCAACACGGTCGGCGAGCCGTCCCTCGCCGTTTACAACGGCCGCCTCTTTGTTTACGATTTCGGACAGGTCTTTTATTCCGACGACGGGGTGGCCTGGACGAACGGGGGCTCTACCGGCATTCCGGAAGATGCCGGGGTGACCGCGAACGGCACCGCCGTCTTCAACGGCCGACTCGTGCGCGAATATCGAAACCGACTGTATGTGAGCGACGATGGCATCTCTTTCGCCCTCGCCATCGCGGGGGATTCCCGCTCCATCTTTTACGACCATCTGGTATTCGACGGCCGCCTGTTCAGCATTATAGAATCTCCTTCAGGCGCTGTCGGCATGTTTGAAACGAGCGATCTGATTTCCAGAACGACGATCTCTCCGCTGAATACAATCTGCTGTCGCATCGGCCCCTATACCCGCGGCCGGGACTACGCTCCGATCGTCTTTCGAGATCGTATGCGGTTTTACAAAGGGCGGGAGAGCGATACGCTGGCGGGGTCTGATATTTATTTCTCCCTGGGCGGCGGCGTCGGCCGGGACGGCGGGACCCATACGGATTTTTCAAAGTAGGTCGGTCGCCCCCTGAAGTATTGTAATGCATGTCGCGAAAACCGAAACCGGGGATTCAGACTGTGCAACGCTTTCTCTCGCGCTAGAATATACTGAAAGAATCTTATAAAAAATCGAATCTTCGCGCGAAGCCGACGAAATCCTGGTTCTCTTTTCGAAAGCCGCGGGCGATTCCACTGTCCTTATGGCGGTCGAAGCGAATTCAATCTATTCCCGGCGATTGCGCCGTGCTCTGCCGCTCGTTCTGGCGGCGCTGTTCGTGTTGCCGGCTCTCGCCTGCTTCGAAGCGGAAGCGCCCGCGCTGCCCGAGGGCGAAGTCGTCGATATGCCGGCGGCGGTGTTGTATCACTTTGGAAAGATCACAGCCGATGGAGCTCCGCTCAAGACCGGCGACATTGCGGTCGGCGGCGCGATTATAAAAACGGAACGCAAGTCTCTGGGGAATCTCCAGCTGCAGGTTTCCGAAGCCCGCGTCGTATTTTTGATGCGCGAGATGGCCGAGCTGAAATTGTCCGCGCTGCGTCGCGACGGAGTCACGGACGTAACGCCGATCTTGCGTCGCGGTCGCGTCCTGGTTCAGGTGAAAAAGCTGAGCGGGAATGAGCGTTTGTTCGTCTACACGCCCGACGCGCAGGTCGCCGTGCAGGGAACCGAATTGATCATCGGCGCCGACGAAAGCGGCGAAACGCAGGTGGAAGTGCATTCGGGGTTCGTGCGAGTTCGCCCGCGCATCCCGGAGCTGGAGGAGCTGCCGCCGGAAGTTCTGGCACGCAGCGCGGCGGCGGCTCGCATTGCGGAGGCGCTCGACGATCTGGGCGTGGTCGTGATTCCAGGTGAGGCGACGCGGCTGTCCCGGGCCAGAAGCGAAGCGGCCGTGGCGCTGGTGCCGGAATTGCAGTCGGAGTTGAATACCGCTTTAGCGGCGCTCCGGTCGGGACAGGCGGCGGGGCGCAGTGCGACGGAGCTCGCGCGCGATCTGGACGAAAAACTCGACGGTCCTTCGCGCGAATTAAGCCGGCGCGTTGCGGCTCCCGCCGACGTGCTTGAGCGCGAAGGGCTCGCTCCGATCGCGCCGCTGCAAAAAACCGAGCTGCCCCTGAATCGGCGCGAAGAAATTCGCCGCGAATTTAAGGCCGTCGTTTCCGTTTCCCCGGAGGTCGTAAACGATCCGGAGCGACTGGCGGAGGCGGTCGCCGTCGATCAAGCGGAGGACGTGCCTTTCGAGGAAGTGCAGAGCGAGGCCGCGACTCCGAAAGCGCAGCCGAAGCGGCAAGCGACGGTTAAACCCGCGGCATCGGAAGAAGAACAGCTGCAAAGCCTTGCCAATCGTATGGGCGGATCGGTGAAGGTGCTCGTCCTGCAGAATGGCGACGAAAAGCGGGGCGTCGTTGTGAATCAGGGCGAAGACTATCTGTTCGCGACGACGGCCGGGCAGCAGGTTTACAAACGCGAAGAGGTGCGCGAAGTTCGCCTGCGCTGACTTATTCCTGTTCGTATTCTTCTTCGTCTTCGTAGTAATCAGCGGGACCGCGATAGAGCAGCAGGCAGCCCGCGATAATATCGTGCAGGGCCTGCTTGCGCGAAGAGAAGGCCGCCATCAGGTAGCCCACGCCAAACGTAAAACCGCTAATGATTTTGGCGAAGTAGCGACCGGTCGCGCGCTCGAAAGTAATCCGGCGGCCGAAACGATCAGAGACGACGATGTTCAGCGCCATCTTGCCCAGGGTCGCGCTATTCTCAGAGCTTTCCATGAGCGCGAAGTACAGCCAGCCGACCCAGAGGGGAGTGAGCATCAGCATCTGGAGCAGCATCCAGCTCAGGTAGAGACGCACGCCAATGATCAACATCGAGCCGCTCTCGCCGTCATCGTCGCTTGCGGGAACTCCCAAATCGCCGGCGGAAATCCCGATGGAGGCAAGCAGGTCGCTGGACGCTGCGGCGAAATCGGAGAAAGACAGGGGAAAGACCAGCAGCAACAGTCCAAACCCAACGAGCATGGCGATCACGGTTATAAACCCCACCACGATCCCATCGATCACATAGGCGGCGAAGCGGCGCCAGAAGCCGGCCAGAGTTACGGAACGGGAAGATGAGTCGCTCATACCATACTGCACGTACCGGGTCCGGGCTCAGGGGTCAACACGAAATAGGCGATCGTTGCAGGCGCGGCGTTCAGAGACTCGGATTGTCGTCCGGGTTGGGGTCCCAGAGCAGCTCCATCGGATCCCGGTGGGCCTCTAATTCCTCTAAATGCAGGTACTCCGGCCCGAAGAAGTCGACGAGATTCTTCAATATAGCTGTCGTTTGTAGAAAGAAGTGGACCCGATTTTCGTTGCGAATGCTGATTTCGCTGATGCGCACTTCGCCCAGGCTGCTCACGTAGGCGGGAACCTTGCTCAGGAAATAATCCAGGTTCATGGCGATGCAGGGAATCTCCCGCCCCTCCGGCAGGATGAACAGCCGGGGCAGGGTCGTGGCCAGGGCTTTCAGAAAGCGGTCCTGAACTCCCGGCAGGACCGCCGAGGCCAGGCGCATCAAATCCATGCGGCTCCTATTCGGCTCGCGCAGGCGGAAGCGCTGCACTCCCAGGTAGACCAGGCTGCCGTGGGTTTCGCGAACGGCGAATTCAGCTTCGATCCACACCCGGGGATAGCCCAGAGTCGACAGGCGATGGTCGGTCGGCGGCAGATAGATTCCTTCGAAGCGGACCAGACCCTCCACTGAGGTGATGTGCAGGGATTCCAGTCGCGGATAGGGCTCGACCACGTATCTCTGGAGCACCGGATTCAGCGCATCGAGCCGCAGAATCAGTTTGTACATGCGTCCACTGAGGGGATTGGCGAAGTCGGATATCTCGTTCAGCCACTCCACATCGACAAAATTAGAACAGGCGCGTGGGAGGGCCAGTCAAACACGACGCTTTTCGGAATTCGGGAAAGTGTTTGCCAGGATCCGGGGTCCATTCCAGTTTCCGGCCATGAAAGTTGCGGTTCTCGGTTCAGGTAGTTTTGGTACGGCGCTGGCGTCGATTCTGGCGACCAAAGATTTCGACGTCACGATCTGGACTCGTCACGACTCCCTGGCCGAGTCGATCAACGCGCAGCACGTCAATGCCCGCTATCTTCCGGACCTGCAGCTGCCGGCCAATCTAAAAGCCGGCACCGACGTCGAAGCGATTCTGAGCGGAGCCGAGATGGTCGTCCTGGCGATCCCCGCCCAGCAGATCGGCGGAGTGATCAAAGAGTACGGCCGGCTGATGCCCGGTAAGGCGCCGATCGTGTCGGCGGCCAAAGGTATTGAAGAAGGTACGCTCCGCATCGTTTCGGAAATCATCGAAGAGGAGCTGCCCGAAAGCCACGACCCGGGCCAGCTCAGCTATCTATCGGGACCGAGCTTCGCGAAAGAAATGATTCAGCGGATTCCGACGATGGTCAGCATCGCTTCGCACAATCAGAATACCGCTCAGAAAGTTCAGAACGCATTTTACACGGACTATTTTCGCACCTACTGGACCTCCGACGTGATCGGCGTGGAAGTCGGCGGCGCTCTGAAAAACGTTATCGCCATCGCGGCCGGCGTCGCGGACGGCCTGGGCTTCGGTTTGAATACCCGGGCGGCTTTGATCACGCGCGGGCTGACCGAAATCACGCGGATGGGCAAGGCGAAGGGCGCCGATCCGCTGACCTTTCTGGGACTCGCCGGCATGGGCGATCTCGTCTTGACCTGCACCGGCGATCTCAGTCGCAATCGGACCGTGGGCATGAAACTCGGCCAGGGCAAAAGTTTGAAACAGGCCCTCGACGAAATGAATCAGGTCGTGGAAGGCGTCTATACGACCGAGTCGGCGTACAAATTGAGCCAGAAGCTGGGCGTCGAGATGGCGATCACCACCGAGATGTATCGTTTGCTGTACGAAAACAAAGACGCCATGCAGGTGACCAAAGAGCTGATGTCTCGCGAGCTGAAGCGCGAAGGCATATGAATCCGTTCTCGAATTTTTCGTGAATTTTTTCGTGAATTCATAGCCGAGGCCGTCTTTCATGCAAGCTTTCCCTTTGCGATTATTAGTGGCGATGCTCGGCGTCGTGGTCCTGGCCGGCGCGGGCGTCGAAGGCTACGGGTACTATAATGAGACTCGCGACCGGGTCTTCGCGCAGCTGGACCAGCAGATGCGAGAAGTCGCGCAGGCGCCGCTCTTTCGCGACGAGCAGGCCCGCGCGCATCTGAAATATCTGGTTGAGACATTCGAAGCGAATCAAGAATTCGAAGACGATCCGGAAAAAGTCGAAGCGGTGTACGGCCCCGACGGAAAAGCGGCGACCGATGATGACGGCTATGTGCCCGCGCTGCCTGAATCTCTTTCCGCGAAACTGATGGCGGGCCGCGAATTTCAGTACCTCATCGATCGCCTGCGCGAGATTCGTCCGGGCCCCGGCGGATTGGAACAGCGCTATTACCGGGAAGAAGCCCGGGAGCGCGGCGAAATCAAGCCGGGCGAACTGGAGCTTGAATACATTTATGTTCTGGCCCGGGTGGGGTCGCAGCCGGTCGAAAAGTTCCTGAGCTATCTGGTCGATCTGGACTATCTGCCCGTCGACGAAAACGGCGACGGCGAATTCGACGCCTACAATGATTACGAAGGCAATCCGATCGGCAATATTACGCTGCCAATTACGGATGAAATGCACCTGGGATTTTCCGGCGCCGCGATCGCCGAACAGGAGCTTAGCGAAGATATGTGGGGCGATGTCGTGGTGTCGGCGTTCATTCCGATTCTCGATTCCGACGGCAGCGTGCTGGCTGTCCTGGGACTGGACTACAACGCGCGGTCGGCGGCGAAGCAAATCGCCGAAGCGCGCAACATGGTGATCATCGGTATGGTGGGTCTGACGCTGGTGGTCATTGCTCTCTGCGTACTTGTGACCGCTTTTGCGGCGCGAAAATCCTCTCGCTCTGTATAAGCAAGCCAGAGTCACGAAACTGTTAAAAATCCCTCACACAAATCTTGCACCGGCAGCGCCGCTCGCACCGATTTAATGCTTGCCGGAACTTCGTGCGCCAGGCACTCTTTGCCCACAGCACAGTTCTGACGCCTCCTTCGGAAGTCATTCCGAACTTCCCGGCGAATCCACGAACAATGTTCCCCACCCGCATTCATTCCAATCGCCCTGATTTAATTTCAGGCGGCGAAGTCCAGGAACGGCAAGCACGTACCATGGAAAGTATCGCGCGGAGCAATCCGTCTGCCCTGCGCATGCCGCCGCTTGCGTCATGCTTTGCAAGTTGCGCCATCGTTTTTCTCGGCGCGACCGCCGGGCTGCGAGCCGATGTCGTCGAGGACGCCGACCTGGGCGCGATCGCTCCGGGAGAACGCAAGGCGGCGGCGTTGACCGTACGCGAACCCCAGGGCACGCTGCGCATTGAGCTCGCGAACGAGCAGGGTTTGTTTTATTTTACGGTGCAGGGGCGCGCTCCCGCCCGGCCTGGAGTGGAACCCGATCTCGGGCTGTACTTCGCCGAGCGCAGCTTTGACCAGGATCTGGAAGGGGATTATAATCGCGAAGCTCTGGTTTTGCGCGGCGGTCGCGATTACAGCGTGCGTTTGTATCAGCTGAACCAGTCGGCCGTAAAGATGCGCCTGAGTTTATCTCTGACATCCGTCGAAGCGCGCGAACTCCCTCCGGGCAAAAGCAGCGCCGGTTTGCTCAGCGCGGGCGAACCCGCCGCCTTCTATAAATTCGATCATCGCCAGGGCGAAGCCATGCAGCTCGACGTGCGCAGCGCCGACACGAATCTAATGCTCGTGCTTTCGCTGCCGGACGGGCGCATTCTGGTGCGCGACGAAGTCGATCAAAGCGAAGCGGCCGGCGAACGCATTCTGCTGAAAGATCTGCCCGCGGGTCGCTACTATCTGGAAGTCCGTCGACGTCTTGCCGGACGATCGCCGGACGACGAGTCGACCTATCGCGTCGCCATGCGCGCGGAGCAGCCGGCGGATTCGAAAGCGGTCGTGGAACAAAAATCGCCGGATAATTCCACGGGCGATGATCTAAAGCCGCTGCGCTCGATCGCGCATTTACCGGTGGTGCCCGGCGAAGACTTCGCCCCCGACCGAAAAATCCAGGCGCGCCTGGATCGCGAGAATCCGCGTATGTTTCATCGAGTTACCGTAACCGAAGGTCGGCCGCTGCTCATCGACGTGCGCGGTGAGTCCGGCGACCTGATGTTATTGGTCAAGGGGCCTTTCGAGTATCGCGCTGATTTCGATACGGGAAAGGTGCCCGGGCGAGAATTCGTGGTGTTGCCTTTCGCCGGTGAGTATCAAATCATTATTCAGCCTGGCCTGGAAAACGGCGAGGGCGTGATTCCGTATAGCGTACGCACATCCGTTTTGAACGCGTACAAATTAAGCAATGATCGACCGGCGGATCACGCTATCCAGGTCGCTGAAGCGGGTTTGTATCAGTTTGACGCGGGCTATAATCTGCCGGTGCAGGTTCAGGTCGAGGGAGCGGATCCGGCGGACCTCTTTTTAACAATTTACATTCGTAAGAAAGACGGTTCGATCGAAGTTCGCAACTCCGACGCGGATTTAAACGGGAAAACGGCGCACGAATCCACGCTGATCGATTCCTCCGGCGACGTATTCGTGGTCGTCCGGCAGGGGGCGGGCCGCGTCAATCGCGTGGGATACAGGATTTTGCTCCAGGAATCCCCTTTGGTTTCGACTCCTTAAAGCCGACGTCCTGCTGCTGGCGTTTTTTCCTGCACGACATAAGGCTGAGTTCGGGTTTTTTCGAATTTTCAAAAAACAATTGCGATGTGATCAAAGCGTGAGTTAGTCTGGCTTCGGACCTAAAAAAACTCCGTCCAAGAGCTAAAGAATTCACATGCGCTTTTCCTTTGCACTAAAACTCAGTCTGGCCTTTTCCCTGCTGGCGGTCATCAGCACCGGCGCCACGGTTGTATACTTCTACCTGGAGGCCCGTCAGCTCGTTTTGCTGCAAATGGGCAACCGGCTGAAGGACATCGGCCGAACGGGCTCCTATTTATTCGATGAGCAGCAGCGCGCGGATATTAAATATCTGGCCGACATGGTTCGCGAGAACGCGGATTTTACCGGGACGCCCGAACAGCGCGCCGCGGTGTACGGCGAAGACGATTTGCCTGCAACCGAAGACGACGGCTCGTATGAATCTCTGCCGCCGGAGCTCTCTTCGAAGTTAATGGCCGGTCCGCAGTTCAAGCGGGTCGTGCAATCGCTGCGAGAGATTCGCGAAGGTTCGCGCGAAATCGTGCGACCGCTGCACGACGTGCCGGCTTTGCACATCATTCAACAAGAAGAAGATCAGCCAACGCTTGAGTACATCTATATGCTCATGCCCGTACCCGGACATCCGGTCGAAAACTATCTGATTTACCTGGCGGATTCGGATTATCTGCCGGTCGATGCGGATGGCGACGGCGCCTTTGATGGTGACGATGATTATGAAGGCAACCCGATCGGTAATATTACTCTGCCTGTGACCGCCGAGATGCACATGGGGTTCGCCGGCGAGGCGATCGCCGAGAAAGATTTCACCGAAGATCAGTGGGGCGATGTCGTGATTTCGGGTTTTGTTCCGATTCTGGATACGGACGGCCAAATCATGGCGGTCCTCGGCATGGACTACAACGTAAAGAGTGAAGCGAATCGAATCGCGGATCTGCGTACGATCGCGATCGGCACGGTCGTCGTGGTCTTTGTCCTGGCGGTTTTGATTTCGATCTTAATGGCGCAGATGTTGAATCGTCCGATCAAGAAGCTGCAGGCCGGCGCCGAGCGCGTGGCCGAGCGCGACTTCAGCACGCAAATCGACGTGCGTTCCCGCGACGAACTGGGAGTGCTCGCGAACAGTTTTAATTTAATGGTTACCGAGATTCGGGAGTACGCCCAGAACCTGGAAGCCCTCAACAGCGCTTATGAACGTTTCGTGCCGCAGGAGTTCCTGTTTCACATGGGCCAGCAAAACATCGTCGACGTAAAACTCGGCGACCAGGTGCAGCGGGAAATGACCGTGCTGTTTTCCGATATTCGTTCGTTTACGACGATCTCCGAGTCGATGACTCCGAAAGAGAACTTCGATTTTCTGAACGCCTATCTGCAGCGTATCAGTCCCTTGATTCGCAAGCACCAGGGTTTCATCGATAAATTCATCGGCGATGCGATCATGGCGCTCTTCCCCGGCACCGTCGAGGACGCGGTTGAAGGCGCGATCCACATGCAGATGGAGTTGCAAGATTTTAACCGGGTCATGACGGATATTCCGCCGGTTCGAATCGGCGTCGGTCTGCACACCGGGAATCTGATGCTCGGCACTATCGGCGAAGAGCGTCGCATGGAAAGCACGGTGATCTCGGACGCGGTGAATCTCGCGTCGCGTCTGGAAGGCCTGACCAAAAACTTCGGCACGGGCATTCTGATTTCCGAACACGCCGTGAATCAGCTGAACGGCGGCCGCGATCGGATTCTAATTCGGCACCTCGGTCGCGTGCGCGTAAAAGGCAAAAAAGGTCTGATCAAAGTCTACGAGATTTATAACAGCGATCTGGAAGAAGTGCGCGAACTGAAGAGCCAGACCCGCGAAAAATTCGACGAAGCGGTGCATCTGTTTCAGGAAGGCAAATTCGGCGACGCCGGCCGTGTCTTTGAAGAGATCGTGAATGCCAACGAAGGCGACAATCCGGCGCGGGTTTATCTCGATCGCTGCCAGCGCTGAGCTGGCGGCAGCCGGGACCGCCAGCCTCGCTTTGAACATGCTTTCATTCGCTGACGGCGCGTAATCCCTGTTGAACGGCGTTTCGGTTTCGACAGCAAATCGTTTTGCCGCCGCCTTTCTACTTGACCCCCATCTTTCGACTTCGAGACTGACTGTCACTATGTCGCAAGATGGAAATCGTCGCGCCGCGGTCTTCTATGACGTGGATGGCACCCTCGTAAACTCGAACGTCATTACCGCGTATCTGTACTACGCAATGCGCCTGCCGAAATTGACGGAACGCATGCGTCGCCTGACGCGCGCCGCCATGCTCGCTCCGGTCTACGCCGCCGCGGAGCTGACCAACCGTGGATTATTTAACCGGTTATTTTATGCGAACTACAAAGGCATGCCCCACGAACGCCTGCGTCTGATGGGGCGTGAAGCCGCCGAGAAAGCCTTTCTGCCGAATATGTATCGCGAAGCGCGCAAGCGGGTTCGCAAGGCGCGCGACATGGGCCTGACTCAGGTGATCGTCTCCGGCGCTCTCGACATGATCATGGAGCCCTTCGCGAAAGAAGTCGGCATCGACTACGTCATCGCGAACCGGCTGGAGTTTTCCGGCGACAAAGCGACCGGTAAGCTGATCCCGCCGATTCTGGCGGGCAACGAAAAGAAGACCGCGGTCGAACGTTTCGCGCGTCAGCACAATATCGATCTTTCGCGTTCCTATGCCTTCGGCGATTCCCGCGCGGACCTGCCGATGCTTGAGACCGTCGGCTTTCCGGCCGTGGTGAATCCCGGCGACGAACTCGCGAAGATCGCAGGCGAACGCGCCTGGCCGGTGCTGCACTTCGCGTGAACCGCGCGAAGGCAAGCGGACGCCTCCGATTTGAGGCGCCCGAAGGCGAACGAACGCGACGGGCCGGCGATCGGGTCCGGCTATAATTCCGCAGCCGAATTGCGGACGGTCTTTCAACTGGAATATATACTATGAGTTCATCCCTGCCTGAAATTGTTTCCGATCCCTCCGAGCACGTCGAAAAAGTCAAAGAGCGAATTCGCGACCACTTTCCGAAAAGCGAATACGTGCCGGGCGACGGCGAAGAAGATCCGGAAGTCGTCTACACCGACGAAGATTCGGCGAAGCGCGTCATCTGGAGCGGCGAAGATCTGATTGAATTGGACCTGCCGCCTGGCACGCGCGTGATCTATTCCCGCGAACCCATGCGCGGTCTGCGGGATGTGCCGGCCGCCATTCGTTACGCTCTGAATCATCCCGAAGGTATGGAGCCTCTGCCGAAGCTGCTCAAGAAAGGCATGAAAGTCACGATCGCGGTCGACGATATTTCCGTGCCGCTGCCGGCGATGGTCAAACCCGACCTGCGCCAGTTAATGCTCGAAGCGATCATCGAAATGCTCGACGCGGCGGGAGTGGAAGACTTTCATGTGATCATCGCCACGGCCTTTCATCGCCGCATGACTCCGCGCGAAGTGCGCCGCATGACCGGCAATGCGCTCTACGATCGCCTGCATCCCGATCAGCTCTATAATCATGACGGCGAAACGAAAGCCGGCATGAAGTGGATGGGCCATACGGAAAACGGCGAAGTCGTCGAGATCAACCGCCGCGCGGCCGAGAGCGATCTCATAATCTACGCCAATATTAACTTTGTTCCGATGAACGGCGGCAGCAAGTCCGTCGCCACGGGTCTGGCCGGCTACCGGACTCTGCGCGAGCACCACGATCCTGAAGTGATCGTCGCCTCGAATTCGTACATGGATCCGAAACGTTCGGCCCTCGTCGATTCGAACGCGCGAGTCAATCAGATCATCGAAGAAAAAGTCAAAGTCTTTCACGTTGAAACCGCGCTGAACAATCATACCTTCGCTCCGCCGCTGGAATTTCTGGCGCGCAACGAAGACACCTATACAGCCATTGAACGCGGTTTGCTCAAAGCGACCCGCGCGGCGCTGGGGCGTCTGTCGCCGCCGGTCAAACGCCGGATCTTACACGGCGTCCCCGCTCCGTACGAATGCATCGCGGCGCACGCCGGCGAAGTCGACGCGGTCCACAATAAGATTTTGCGGGTCAGCCGCCGCCAGTACGTCGTGAACGTGAAAGGCCAGGCCGATATCTTAATGCTGGGCGTGCCCTTTACGAGCCCCTATAGCGTGAACAGCATCATGAATCCGCTGCTGGTCCAGGTGATGGCCCTCGGCTATCTCTATCATCTGTACGAAGGCGGAGTGCCGCTCTTGAAAGACGGCGGCACGCTGATTGTCTTTCATCCCTGTCGCGACGAATTCGACACGCGCTTTCATCCGAGCTACGGCGAATTCTTTCACCGCTGTTTGCCCGAAACGATCGATGGCCGCGAGCTTCAGAAGAAATTCGAAGTCGAATTCGCGACCAATCCGGAATACATCAAAGAATATCAAAAAGGCTACGGCTATCACGGCGTGCATCCGCTGTACATGTGGTACTGGGGCGAGTCGGGCCGCCGCAAGATGGGCCGTGTGATCGCCGTCGGAGCGGAGCACCCCCACGTGCCCGAACGCATGGGTTGGGAAAACGCGGCGAGCCTGCAAGAAGCCCTGGCGATGGCGAAGCCGGACGGTCCCGAAAAACCGCAGATTACGCTGCTGAAGCAGCCGCCGGTGGTAATGACGCGCTGCATTTGAAGCCTCAATCAGACGCGGCTCGTTGCGCAGCGATGCGATGATGCGAGCGGCAAATTTCGAGAAATACTATGGCCAGTAAAAAGAAAACCAATTCCCAGGCGGCGAAGGGCGATTCGCAAAACAAAGGCGGCGCGAAGTCTCTCGACGATATGTCGATCGAAGAGCTGCGCGGCTATCTCGCGGAGCGCGAAAGCGCGGCCGGCGCCGGTGCGGATTCCGGAAGTCCTTCGATTGCGAATGTCGGCGGAACGCGGACGCCGGCGCAAGCCGCAAGCGAGAGCCGGATCGCTGACGCGGTCGCCGGAGCCTTTAGCGTTCGCAAATCTCTTTCGGGCAAAAAGATTTTTATTATCGGCGGCACGGGTTTTCTGGGCCGCGTAATGCTCTATATGTTTCTCAAATACGTGCCGCAGCTGGAGCGCGTCTACGTTTTGATTCGCCCGACCCACGGTCGCACCGGCGAAGATCGCCTGCAGCGCGAAGTGCTGGAGTCGCCCGTATTTACGGAAGCCGACGACGTCGAAGAGTTCCGTCGGCTGGCCGCGGAAAAAGTCCAGGTGATGGAGGGCGATGCGTCGCGTCCGAATCTGGGCATGTCTGACGAAGACGTCAAAACCATTCGAGAAAACGCCGACGCCGTGTTCAATACCGCCGGTAACGTAGAGTTTAATCCGCCGCTGGATTTGAGTCTAAACGCAAACGCGACCGCTACGCGTCATGTCCTGGATTTTACCGAAACAACGCAGTGTAAAAAATATCTGCACGTATCCACCTGCTACGTCGCCGACCGTTCGCTGCACGCCGATTACGCGCCCGAAACGGTCGTCAGCGATCGCGTGATCGGCCCGGGCGGCAATGAAGTCCGCATCGATCCTCTGCAAGAACTTGAAGACGCGGCCGCTGTCGTTACGCGCATCAAAGCCCGCTACGAAGACCCAGATCGTCTGCGCGATTATTTCGACGACGCGCGCAAAGAACTGCGCCGCATGGGCCGCGAAGAGATTTCGGATCGCCTGGTCGAAAAGACCGCGAAGGGGCTGCGCACGATGGCGCTGCGCGAAGAGCTGGTCAAAGAAGGCAAGTCGCGCGCCGAACGCATCAATCGCCCCAACGTTTATACATACACGAAAACCCTGGCGGAACTGCTGGTCAAAGCCCGCGAAGACAAAATCGCCTATACGATTGTTCGCCCGTCGATCGTCGAGACGGCGCTCAAGTGTCCTTTCCCGGGCTGGAACGAAGGCATCCAGGGCTCCGCGCCGCTGATCTATATGACTTATCGCGGCCATCGCATGCTGCCTTCGCTTTCGACGGAGCCGGGGGAGCGCCGCGAAGCCTCGTTGGATATTATCCCCGTGGATCTCGTCGCGGCGGGTTCGGTGCTGGCCCTGTGCGCCCTGCTGGAAGGCGAACAGAAGCCGGTCTATCAGCTGGCGGCCGGTCCCATCGAACATCCGATCACTCCGAACGTTTTATTGAATATCGTGCAGCATAATGTGCGCCACCGGGAAGACGAAGATCTGAACGGCGTCGGCGGTTGGCTGCGACGCAATCTGCAATCATATCCGGTTACCAAAAAGACCTTCCAGCGTTTCTCCAGTCCGCGCACGCTCAAAGTGTTGACGAATGTGCGCGATCGCCTGGAGAAATTCAGCCGCCGCGAACTTTCCGACACGGGTCAGGAAATTCTGCAGCGAGTGCAGGGCACGGTCGAACGATTCTACGCTCTGAGCTATATGAAGAACCGGATCTTTTCGGAGTTCCTGCCGTTCATGAACCACGGCTACCCGACCTTCGAAAACAATAACGGCATCGAGCTCTGGAAGCGCCTGGCCGGCGAAGAGCGCGATTTGTTTTTCTTCGATCCCCTCGGCATGGACTATATCGATTATATGGAAGGTCTGCACATGGACGCGGTCTTTCGCTGGGTATTTCCGGTGCTCGACAAACGTTTCCAGTCGATCGATAAGATCGGCCGGTCTCAGGGCCGCGATAAGAGCGGCTCCGGCGCAAACGATCAGTCCATGGTCGACGCCATGCGCGCGGCCTTCTCCGGCGGCGATATGGAATTTCGCGAACGCCTGAGAATCCTGCGTCGTTCGGCGCGCCGCCAGATGCGTTCGCGGCGTTCCGACGAGAGCGCTTCCGGTGCGGACGGCAAGAAAAAGGCGACGGCGTCGGATCGGCAGGATCGCTGGGTCGGCGCGCACTTGAAAAAGATCACCGGCGCTCCGGTGCCGAAGCAGCTTTCTGAAATCAGCGACGCCGATCTCAAGCAGGCCGCCGATCATCTGGAATTTATTTCGGGTGTAAGTTTAACCGGGGAAACCTTAAAGGATCTCGGCACGCTGACGAAGCTAAACCGCCACATTGAACGCTGGGAAGAAGAAACCCGCGATCAAACGAAGCGCGGTCTGGCGAAGCTGCCCGAAGAGGGCGTCGAAGTTCCGAAGTGGATCGCCGGGCCGACCAGCGACTTTCTCTACGGCGTGCAGATGTGGTTTTACCGGAACGTGATGCAGGTGCAGATCTCCGGTCAGGACAATATCCCGCTCAACAATAACAACGTCATTATCGTCGCCAACCACAGCAGCCATCTCGATTACGGGCTGGTCTGGTACAGCCTGGGCGAGTACGCCCGGGACATGGGGATTCTGGCGGCGCAGGATTATTTCTTCGATAAGTTTCTGAAATCCACGTTCTTCGGCAACTTCCTGAATCTGGTGCCGATCGAACGCGGCGACAGCGCGAGCTACGGCCGTTCTCTGCGCCACGCGATTTCCTATCTGGACAAGGGCGGTCCGCTTTTGATCTTCCCGGAGGGCACGCGCAGCGGCGACGGTCGGATGCGGACGTTTCGTCACGGACTCGGCTATCTGGTGCATCGCACGGGCGCCGACGTGCTGCCCCTGCGGCTGTACAATACCCACGTGGCGCTGCCGAAGGGTAAGACCGTAGTTCGCTCATCGGATGTGCGGGTGCAGGTCGGTAAGCTGATTTCGTTTGACAAATTGGAAGCCGAGACGGAAAATTTCTCACCAACGAAGACCTACGCGCATATTTCGAGACGTCTACAGGACGCCGTAGAAAATATCGCGGGAGTATGAGCGTTTCGCCCCGTGCGAAACGCCGGGCGAATCGGTAATCAGCGCAAAGCGCCGGATGAAGCCTTCGCCTGAGAAGATTTTATCCGGCCGGGGTTCATGCTATGAAAGCGCTCATTGTCGACGACGATCCTGACGCGATTGCGATTCTGGGAAACCATCTGCAGGTTCTGGGCTGCGATGTGCACGCGTCGGAGAATCCGCGCGAAGCTGTCGCGTTTTACGAACGCCTGATGCCGGACCTGGTGTTTATGGACATCGACATGTCCTTTCCGGGCGGCTTTATCGCCACGCAGAATATCCGTCACGCCGCCAAAAAGCTCGGCCATAAAGTTACGGTTATAATGTATACGGCGAGCAAAGATCCGGAAGACGTGCAAAAGGCGAAAAACTTCGGCGCCAACGATTATTTGCTAAAGCCGGTCACGCGCGAAGGGGTGCAGGAAAAGCTGCGCCGCCACTTTCCGGACTTTGCTTAACTGAATATCAGGTCGCGTTTAGAGTCTGTTGCCCGCGAGGCGACGCAGACTCTTTAGTCCAGCCGCAGCTCGAACTCCTTGCGATATTCGTTGTAGGCCTGCATGCGCACGCCGATCCATTTGCGTTTATCCCTGACGACGAAAGTGCGGCTTTCCACCCAGTCGCCTGTGTTGATGATTCGCACGTCGGGCAAACATAAAAAATCATGCGTGTGGCCGGAGATTAAAATGCGCTTTCCCTGTCTGGCGATCGAACTCAGCCGCTGATAATAGGCGAGCTTATCGGCGGGCGTGGCTGGATCCTGTCGATTCAGGTGGCGGTTATAAAACGCTTCCGAGACGTAAAAGAGCCGTGGTATAAAAACGGCCAGAGCGTGCAGCAATCTCAAGATGAAAATATTCAGCGCCCAGTTGATCTTATTGTACTGGCCCTGGTGGCCGTGCAGCACGACAGTATATTTATCCCTGAAGGATTCGGCGACGCGCCATTTCCGTTTGCGCATATAATCGTCGAGCAGCGGCGAAAGCTGCATGGTGAAAGAGGTCGTGTCGTGGTTGCCGACCACGTAGTATTTTTTGCCGCCGGGCGCGCTGATCTTATCGAAGCGGTCGAAAAGTTTGTCCAGGCGCTTCTTTTGTTTCTTGCTTTTGCGAATCTTTTTTTGTGCGTCGAAGAACCAGTTCTCGATAATATCGCCGACCAGATAGATCTTGCGAAATTTTATACCCCGCCGCCGCAGATGATACAGCAGGGCGAAGAGCTCCTGGTGCGAATGATTCTTGATCTTCTTGTTCAGTAGATAGTGAACATCGGACAGATAAATGGCGTCGTAAGTCCGATCTTTCTTAAACTTCATGAGAGCTGCTTGTCTAGAATTCGCAGGCGGCTGAGCAGCCCGTCACGATCAGCGTAGCATGCCTGCAGGTGGCGGTCAAAAGGATTTCGGTACTGCGTGCGCCCGTGCAGCACGCGGCGATTGTCCACGATGTACAGCTCGCCGGGTTGCAAGTGAAAGCGCAGCTGATTACGTGCGGATTGCAGTTTGTTTGCGAAGGCGAGATAGGCGCGATAATACGATTCCATCACTCCGGGCGCCAGCCGCAGCGGCGCCATCGACCGGTGGTTAAAATACACGCCTCGAATCGCGCCGTCCGGGTCCAGATCCAGAACGGATCGCTCGCATTCCAGATCGACGTCGTCGTCATTGAATCGAAACAGCACCTGGATATTCGCCAGCAGGCTGAACTGATCGGGAGCCGTGCGCCGCAGTTCTTCGGCGGCGGCAAAGCCGTCCACGAGGACACTCTCGCCGCCGTCCTGGTCGGCGCAGTTTTTCAAGCAGTGCAATAATTTCAGAGTCGGCGCCGGGTCGCGATACGGATTATCGGTGTGGGGCGCGAGGGCGGCGTTGCTGAACACCAGGTTGTTGGGTTCGCCCTGGCACTGGATATCCATCAGGCGGCCGTAATTCGTTTCGCGCACGTAGCCGAAGAGCGGCACGATTTTCAGCACATAGCCCGGAGTGCAGGGCACGTCTCGCAGCCGGGCGAAACCATGTCGCCGCACCTGGCGCAGCCAGTCGCGCAGGGCCTCGGGGGAAGCTGCGATCTCGTCGTAGCTGAATTCCGGCTCGTCCGCGAGTTCCTGGCCGGCATCATTCCAGATGCGGGTTTCGCCGGACTCGGACTCGATTGTGGCGGCGCTTCCGCTTCGAATTGTCGTTTGCCCGGTCCGGGCTGAATTCAGATCGCCCGCATATTTTCGCAGCCAGGCTCCGGCGAAGCGGCTGATGTGTCGGTCGCCGGCCCAGTGAATCAGCAGGCTGTCGTCCGTTTCGAGCTGAGCCCGCTGAATAGAAATATCCCGCGGCAGTTCGGTGATGTCGACGAGGCGCTGTCCCGTGCCGGGATGGCGGACGGATGAGCAATTATCGCGCAGCCAGAGCAAATGAAAGCGACCGAGGACGCCATCGGACCACCGCACATGAATGGCATCGTCAGCGGTGTCGATGCCGGTGATTGCGGGGGCGCGGAGCTCGACGCCGCCAGAGGCGATCGTCGCCTGAGAGAAAGCACCGGGAGTGGAGTCTGATACGGGAGAGCTGGCCGAGGAGTTCATAGCATGAGACGCGCGAAGGTCTTATGTCACATCCTGCGACCGGGTGGTCAACACGAAAATCTAACGATTGGCAGGCGGGACGCCTATCGTGAGGTTCTTGAGAACCGGCGGATTCGGGCCGCCATGCCCGGTTGATGGCTGGCCGGAAAAACAGACGGGCCAGCAGTCGAAATATCCGACTCTGACCCGCCTGGCGTTGCGGGGTTTATTGCTGCATGGCCTGCTGCACGCAGGCTTCGGCCGCCAGCCGCGAACCGAGCAGGCTCCAGACGGGAAGCAGGTCGATGCCGGATGCAACAGCGCCGGTCGCGGAATCGGCGACGTTCGCCACGGTGCTTGCGGCCGGTAGGATGCCTTTGATTTTATCCATCATGGGCGTCGTGTACTCTTTGGCCTGGCCGACGTATTGATCCAGCGTGCCCGTCAACTGGCCCATAACTTCGGTCGCCTGGCCGATGGCGTCGGCGCCGGCGAATCCGGAAAACTTCGAGGCGATATCGCCCTGCTTGCTGTTCATCAGCTTCTGAATCACGCCCGCTCCGCCTTCGGCCACGTTGTCGGCGAAGGGCAGGGCGACCTCTCCTGTTACGTAGAAGAGCGCCGCTTCCTGTCCGGCGGGCAGGTTCTTGAAGTTGGTGATTTTCGTGGTCACGTCGCCCGGGAAGAGCTTGTAAATCATATAGGCGAGTCCCACGCCTTTCAGGGCCGCATCGGTGGCCTGTTCCTGATCGGCTTCGAAGGTGCGCTTGCGGGGGCCGCCGGAAAAGATCGAAAACAGATTTTTCACACCGGCGAAACCGGCGATCAGCTTATCGCTCGTGTCGAGGGTTTCCGCGACCCAGATCGCTTTGCCGACGTCATCCGTTGCGGCGATTTCTTTCGCTTTCGCAGCGACCTCGGGAGAGGCGCCCATGCGGCTGGCGGCCTCGTCGATACTCGTGTAGAATTTATACTCAGGCGCGAAGGGCAGGACACCAAACATGGTGTTGCACAATTTTACGGACAGATCCGATTCGCTAAATTTCGCCAGACCGGCTTCAACTTTGTTCGACATTCTATTTTCCAAATCTCCTGGCGAAATTCTGCACCAGACGACGAGCGAAACAAGCAAAATCCAATTACAGGCGGACTTTTTTTGGAAATCGCTTCCCGGCGGACGTCGGAGCCCGGCCACGAAGCGGACTCAGCTTTATTCTGGAAAATGATTGATCTTTTCAGCCCCGCCAGACAAAAAACAGCCAGAGGAATTTCAATCGATGGCACTGACTTCAAAAGGCGCGGCGTGGGAATGGCTGCAATCCTGGTATATTGTCCTGACGCTCCCGTACATCTTTCTCGGCTGGGCGGCCTTTTTCTACGCCGGCCTGCGAGCCGGAAAGATGAAGTGGCACGCGGCCGGCGTGTTCTATTTAGCCGGTCTGGTTGCGCTATTCGTACTGACGGATCGATATCCCGACGGCGCCGAGCGGCCTGAGTGGTTTGACATGGTGATGTTCGGATCTCTGGTGCTCTGGATCGCTTCGATCATCCACGCCTTCATGATTCGCAAAGAATTCCTGGTGCGCCTCGAAGCCCGCGGCCTGCACGGCGAGCGCGCCGACGATCGTATGAAAACCGAAATTCACGCTGGCTACGGCCTGACCGGCAATCGCATCGACGAGATGCTGATCGAATTCAAGCAGGACGATCTGACCGTGAAGCTGTGCGGCGGCCTCTTCGGCGTGCTGCCCTTCGCGCCGGACTTTAAGTACTATTATGACATGAAAGGCGCCGCAGCCGCAGGCGGCGTAGACGCAGACGTGCTCCAGCGCGCGACGACTCTGGCAGAGCGCGACGAATTCGCCCAGGCGATCAAAGTGGTCAAGGCCCTCGACACGATCGACTCGGGCCTCGGCGTATTTACGGGCATTCGCAACGTATATTCCAAGATGAAGGACAAAGAACGCAAGCGTACCTTCGAAGCGGATCCGCAGCAGGCCGCCGACGCGGCGGTCAAGCTGATGGGAATTTCGTATATGATTGCGACGCTCTTCCCCGGCGGCATTTCTGAAAAGGTTTCGGCTTTCTTACAGACTCGCGCCGGCAAAGAAATGGCTCTGTATTATACGAGCGTGGAGCTGGCGCTGCCCTTCACCGACAACGTGCTGGAAGGCGGCGCGGATCTGCTCGATAATATCTTGAGCGCTCACCAGGGCGACATCGAACAGCGCTTCAGCACTTTCGCGAGCGGCACTCCCTTATCCGACGTGCAGCCGATTCTCTTTCAGCTCAAAGACCAGGTCACGGCGGTGCTGGCTCAGGTGAAAGTCTATGTCGATCCACTTACGGCTCGTCTGGAATCTTTCGTACCCCAGGCGATGAACGTCGCCGATTCGGCCACCGGCGCGGCGGCGACCGCGATCGATATGATGCCGGCCTACCGCTTCCTGGGTGCGCGTCTCGCGGCGGAAGCGGCGGTTCTACGGGCCAGTCGCGGCGAAGGCTGACGTAAATATTTGAAGGCTCCGCGTGGTCGGCTTCGCAGCCCGCCGATGCTAATATTCCGTTAGTTTTTCCGAAATCGCGGCGCATTCTGATGAAGCTTCTCGACGAAAAGCCGGGCGGAGGATTTTCT
The DNA here is from genome assembly GCA_024742665.1 of bacterium. Lineage (GTDB taxonomy): Bacteria > Spirochaetota > Leptospiria > Leptospirales > Leptonemataceae > JANSYA01. The sequence goes on along the minus strand of JANSYA010000002.1, from coordinate 178,524 downwards.
TGATCGGTGGAGCTCCGGGAAGTTACAGCGTTGGCAGGAAGTCGGCCGCTTACTGCGGCACGGGTTTCCAGTTTCATCAGATTCGCCAGAATCGTTACTGGTTTTGCGGGCCGCGCCGTCTTGTGGACCGGGCTTGCTTTCGTCTGCGCATGCGGTTCTTATAGCGCGACTCCCGGTTTTTACGGCGTGCTGATGATGGGCACGGGCGCGAATTTGAGTCAGGTCGGGCCGGCCACGGACCTCTTTCGCATTCAGGTCAACGTCGTCGGCCTCACGGGATCGACGACCCCGCTCGTTCTGCAGAATAACGGCGCGGACAATCTTTCGATTACGGCGGACGGCGCGGCGAGTTTCACGACAGGCTGGCCTTCGGGCACTTCGTATTCCGTCACAGTATTAACCCAGCCGACCGGCCCCGCGAAGGTGTGTCTCGTCAGCGGGGGCACGGGCACAATCGTCAGCGGCGACGTGAGTAGCATCACCATAAACTGCACGTCAGGCTATACGGTGGGCGGCAATATCAGCGGCCTGGCCGGGACAGGCCTCGTCTTACAAAACAACGCGGGTGATAATCTCACTCTCAGTGCGAACGGCGCTTTCGCTTTCGCCACGCCGATCGCAAACGGCGGCGCCTACGCGGTTACGGTTCTAACGCAGCCGGCCGGCCCGACTCAGACCTGCGTCGTGACTTCGGGGGCGGGAGTGATCGCGGGCGCGAATATTACCGCCGTAAATATCAACTGCACGACGAATACTTATACGGTCGGCGTGAGCGTCTCCGGCCTGATCGGCTTCGCCGGACTCGTGCTGCAAAACAACGCGGGCGACAATTTGAATATCGCCGCGAACGGTGCCGCGAATTTTGCGACTCCCGTCGCCAGCGGCGCGGCCTACGCCGTGACCGTTCTGAGCGCGCCCGCCGGCGAAACCTGCACGGTCACGAGCGGTTCGGGCACGATCGCCTCGGCGAATATCACCGGCATCGCCGTGACCTGCGCGGCGACGACCTATTCGATCGGCGGCACCGCCACGGGGCTTGCCGGAAGCGGCCTTGTGCTGCAAAACAACGGCGGGGACAATCTGAGCGTGACGACGAACGGGGCGTTCCAGTTTGCGACCTCGATCGCGAATGCCAGCGCGTACGTCGTTACGGTTCTCACACAGCCGTCGACGCCGACGCAAACCTGCTCGCTGCAAAATTCCGGCGGGACGGTCGCGGCCGCGAATGTTACGAATCTTCAGCTGAACTGCGTTACGGCGAATATCGTCGGCGGATCGATTCCCATCGTGCCCGTATTTACCGCGACGCCGCAGTTGACGACTCATTCGGGCAACGGGAGTTTCGGTACGGTTGACGGTGCGGCCGGCACCGCTCGTTTCGCCGGCCCGCGGCGGATTACGACGGACGGCACGAATTTATATACTATCGAGAGCGCCAGTAACGCCGTCCGCCAGGTGAGCATCGCCACGGGCGCCGCTTCGACGATTACGCTGACGCCTTCAAATCCCCTGAATCAGCCTCGCGGCGTGACGACGGACGGCACGAGCCTGTTTATCACCAGCAACGCCAGCAATCTCGTGCATCGTGTGATCATTGCGACAGGAGCCGTAAGCGTTATGGCCGGCGGCAACTCCGGCGGCGGAACTCTGTGCGCGGGCTCGAACAACGCGAATTGTCGCGACGGAGTCGGCACCGCAGCGGAGTTTAATGGGCCCGAAGGAATAACCAGCGATGGAAACTTCTTATACGTGGCCGATAGCGGCAACAATCGCATTCGCCGAATTTCGATCGCCACTCAGGCGGTAACGACTCTCGCGGGCGACGGTTCGACGCCGATCATCAGCGGCCCGAAAGACATGACCACCGACGCGACGAATCTGTATGTCGCCGACAACGGCAACAATCGCGTGCTTCGCATTCCGATCGCGACCGGCGTTCCCACGACTCTATTCGCGATTACGGGAGCCCGGGGCATTACCACCGACGGAACGAATCTGTACATGACGACCGACGATCATCGCCTGCAAATGTACAATTCCATCAATACCGGCGGCACTCTGACTTCGATCGCCGGGGCCGCCGGAGTGGACGCCTACGTTAACGGCACGGCGAATACCGTCGCGCGCATGGACTCCCCCAACGGCGTGACGAATGACGGCGACGCGCTCTATATCAGCGACACCCGCAACTGGGTCATTCGCAAATATAAATAGCGACTTCAGGCGACGCCCTCATCGCCTTTCGGCGATGCTTCAGGTCGCCGTCAGGCGATTGCCAGGCTGTATACCGGCTGATCGCCATCGATGCCTTTTAAGCGGGCCGAACGTTTGCGCAGTTCGCGATAGCCGTTCTGTTTTAAGAAGCTCAGCACGCGACGATCTTCGAATACTTCCTGCGAAATACTCAGTTCGCGGCTGCGCGAAACGCTTTCGATGCGCGATGCTTTGTTCACGGACGTGCCGAAATAATCAAGGCGTCCGTTCAGGTTCACCAGGATCGCCGGGCCGCGGTGCATGCCGATGCGAATGCGAACCTGTTTGCCTTCGGGTTTGTCCCGATTGTATTCTTCCAGGCGCTCGCGCAGGGGCAGCAGCGCTTTTAAGGCGTCGATATTCGAGGTGAACGAGGCCATCAAGGAATCGCCGATGGTTTTGATTACGACGCCGCCGTTGCTTTCGAATTCCTGGATCAGAATATCGAAATGATCGCGAACGATATTATAGGCGGTCGTATCTCCAAGTCGCTCGTACATTTCAGTCGAGCCGGTGATGTCGGTGAATAGAACCGTGACGGCTTCGATCTTAATCTTTTCGCGTTCGCTGGGGGCCTGGTCGCCGAAGAGCCGGCGAAACACGGGATAGTGCGTCAGATCGAGGCCGCTCAGGCGCGGCCCCAGCTCTTCGAGCGGAATCTCCGGCCCCAGTCGATTTTCTTTCAGGATCAGGCCGGCCAGGGATTCGGAAAGATTGTTTACGCGAAAACGGATTTTGCCCGGTTTCGCTGCGAGCCGCGTCGCGCTGAATTTTCCGTCGAGCTGATCGAAGGCCAGCAGCTGTGCGCCGTCTTCGTCCAGAGGCGCGGACTCGTTTTCGCTGGAGATATTTAATACGCCTTTGCTGAATGTTAGCGGGCAATAGTACTGATATTCCCCCGGAGCGAGTTCGGCTTCCCCGGCGGCGACAGTGTGCGGAGCAAGGCCGTGAATTAAATATTTCGCGTTCAGCGAATCGGGCACGGCGCATACCGGCGGCAGATTCAGATCGAGGATTTCTTTATTCAGCGAAAAGGTGACTTCCACGCGGCGAATAAAATCCACGTCGAATTCGACTTCGCACATCAGACACTCGCCGGGTTCCCCCGCTTCCGACAGATTGCCGTACTCCTGGGTGATACCGTTGCAGTGCGGGCAGTGCACGTCCCAGTGTAGATCGAAGAGCTGCGCCCGCACGCCGTGCAGGAATTCCGGCACCAAACGCGCGACCGGTACGCCGCTCTGCTCCTGAACTTGATGCGGGTTGATGCGATGGATCTTGATCAGGTCGCCGCTTTCGAGCCAGGTTCTGGCGGTGGCGGCGATGGCGTCCACCGCCTCGACGGATGCGGAGTCGGCTCCGCGGCGGGATTTGAGTTCGCTGATTTTCTGTTCAAAGAGCTGCTGATTCATGGTTCGGATCTCCGGGAGTTGTCGCGCGTCGACAGGCTGGAGCGAATCGCGCACTCTGGTATTTTGGAGTGATTAATCCATAATCGGTTACGCAAATTTGGAGTATTTATTCCAGAATTGCTTTTTTTTCGGTGCGCTGTTTCTCCAGATCCCCGGGATTCTCCGTCCCCAATCCGGTGCGCCGCGTACGGACTTGACGATCGTTGAGCCGGTGATTCAATCGGAGCTCGACCGCGCTATGTATCTGCAAAAATACGCTCCGTCTCCCGCCCTGCGATCCTGGGTGCGCAGCATCCAGGTTTTTGAATTGGAAACCGGTTCGGTTCCCATGTTTGTGCCCGCCTGGGCTCGCTTCAGTCTGGTCTTCCAGTACGGCGATCTCTTCTCGTTTCAGAGGCGCGATGGACAAATCGTGCCGACCACTCTGGCCGGCGTCACGGGGCCGCTCACCGAGCCGCTCCGGCTGGCCGGCGAGTCTCCCGTTTCGATCAAAATGATCGGTGTGCATCTGCAGCCGATGGCGGCCTTCGAGCTCTTCGGCGAAGCCGCCGGGGAAGTCATCAACCGGGCCACGTCTATGGCCGATCTGCGGCCCCGCGTCGAAACCGGCCGGGTCACGGAGGCCCTGCACGAGACTGAAGGCGATCTGGCCAGGCTCGCCGTCATCGAGAGTTATTTGCTCTCGCTATTCGGGGACGCGGGCCGTTCCGGGTCCAGCGTGGCGCAGGCGGCGCTACACGCGATTCATGAATCCGGCGGACGGGTGAATATGAAGCAGCTCAGTCGATCCCTCGGAATTTCAGATCGGCACCTGCGGCGCGAATTCGGTCGCACCCTGGGTCTCGCTCCCAAGAAGTACGCCCAGATGCTGCGAGTCGAAGGCGTCATCAATAGACTGTATGCGCGCAACAACGAAGAAACCCTGGCACTGGTCGCCCAGGACTTTAACTATCATGACGAGCCGCATATGATCAACGACGTGAAGCGCCACACGCTCCTGAGTCCCGGCGAAATGATTGCGACGGGCGCGCTGGACTGGCTGAAGCTGTATTTGATGTAAATTTCGCGCCGCCGCTTTCGGGTTCATGTCCGCTTTTTCCAATGCGAATGCGAAAATTCGGGATACTCTTTCGCGATGCGATTGTTTCGATCCGCTCTGTCTGGCTGCGTTTCCACTGCGGCCTTCTCAATCCTGCTGACCTCCGGATATTTCTCGGCCTGCGTGCCGGCCGGCGGCCGCTGTGCGACTACCGACGTGAGCTGCGCGCCGGAGTCGGCCCTGTTGTATTTGATCTGTGAACGCCGCCAGTTGGGCGGGGCGCTCCAGGGCTGCGGCGGCCTGGATCTCCAGGGCATTGTCGCGACCTTCGCCGGCGACGGCAGCCAGGGCGCACAAAATGGAATCGGCACGGCGGCGAGTTTTCGTTTTCCAAAGGGCATCGCAACAGACGGCGCGAGTCTCTTCGTGGTGGATACGAACAACAATCAGATTCGCACGATCAACCTCCAGACGCTCGCGGTGAGCGCCTTCGTGGGCAGCGGTGCAAACGGAGCCGTAGACGGCGTGGGCGCCGCCGCGGAGTTTGCCCTGCCGGATTCGGTGACGACGAACGGCTCGCAGGCCTTCGTTGGCGACGTGCAGAACTTTCGCGTGCGCGCGATTGAAGTGAGCACGACCAATGTCAGCACCTTCGCCGGGAGCTCTCTCGGCTTCAACGATGCGGTCGGAACTGCCGCGCAGTTTCGAGTTCTGTCCGGAATGACGATGGACGATCAGGCGCTCTACATTGCTGACTCCACGAGCCATCGCATCCGCAAAGTGGACCTGGCCACCGCGAACGTCACCACTCTCGCCGGAGACGGCGTGGCAAATTTCCAGGACGGCGTCGGCACCGGCGCTCGCTTGAATGCCCCTCAGGATGTCACGACCGACGGCACGAATTTGTACGTGGCCGATACCACTAACAATCGCATTCGGAAAATCGAGTTGTCCACCCTGGCGGTTACGACTCTGGCCGGCGACGGCACGGCGGGTTTCGCCGACGGGGCCGGAACCGCCGCGGTGTTCAATGGTCCGCGCGGAATTACCTGCGACGGCTTGCATCTCTACGTCGCCGATACTCTCAATCATCGCATTCGTAAAGTTGAGATCGCGACGGGCACGGTTTCGACGATCGCCGGGGACGGCACGGGGGCTTTCGCGGACGGCCAGGGCGCGGGAGCGCGCTTCAATCGCCCCGAGTCCCTGACGACCAATGGGATTCAGCTGTATGTTTTAGATACCCTGAATCAGCGCATTCGTTCGATTCGGTAGCCGCAGTGGACCAGGTCGACCTGGGTCGGATTCCGCTCGTCGGGGCGCTCCAGGTTCTGCGCGAAGTCCGCTTTTTCCAATGCAGACGCGGCGTGATCCGTTAGTATTCTCGCGTGCGAATGCTCCGATCGATTCTATCCGCCCGCGCGTCTGTTGCGGCGCTGCTTTTTGTTGTAATCCCAAATCTTTCGGCCTGCCTGCCGCCGTCGAGCTGCGCGAATGCGGATCTCAGCTGCGACCCGGGCGCACTCTTGCTCTATGCGGTCTGCGAAGATCGCGTAGTCGACGGCACGTTTTTTCCCTGCAGTCCGCTCAGCTTAAGCGGCACGACCAGCACTTTCGCCGGAGACGGCGTCGCCGGTTATCTGGACGGCGTGGGTCTTGCGACCCGCTTTCGCGGCCTGCAGGGCCTCGCCTCCGACGGCGCGAATCTGTACGTCGCGGACGGCGACAACGATCGCATTCGAAAGATTGAGCTTTCTTCCCGGACGGTTACGACCCTGGCCGGGGACGGCGTCGCGGGCTTTCTCGACGGCCCGGGCAGCACGGCGCGTTTCGACCAGCCGGGAGGGATGACGACAGACGGCGTTTCGCTCTTCGTCGCCGATCCGAACAATCATCGCATTCGCAGGATCGATCTGGCGACGGGCGTGGTCAGCACTTTCGCTGGCAGTGGTACGTCTGGCTATCTGGACGGTCCCGGCGCTTCCGCGCGCTTTAACGCGCCGCGGGACCTGACGATCGCAGGCGCGAATCTCTATGTTGCGGATCAGAACGGACAGCGCATTCGCGTCGTGAATCTTTTTTCCCAGGAGGTCAGCACCCTGGCCGGGGACGGCACGTCGGGATTCGCGGAGGGCGTGGGGACCGCGGCTCGCTTCGGCGATCCATATGGAATCGTGTCCGCGGCCGGGAATCTATACGTCGTCGACGCGCGCAACCGGCGCATTCGTAAAGTCGAAATCGCCACCGGCCTGGTGACGACGTTGGCCGGCACCGGCGTGGCGGGATTTGCCGACGGCGAGGGCGACGTCGCGCAGTTCAACGAACCCGACAGCCAGATCGCGACCGACGGCAGCTATCTTTACGTGGCGGATCTCTTTAACCACAGAATTCGCCGCATTGATCTGACGAACGGACGGGTCGATACCGTGGCCGGCAACGGCAACGCCGGCTATGTCGACGGCGCTGGGACGGCCGTGGAATTCGAAGAACCCTTCGGCATCGCCAGCGACGGACGCGCTCTGTATGTCACGGAACCCGCTCACGTGATTCGTAAGATCGAGTGATCACCCCGTGATTCCGCGCGAGGAGCATCTGCTCGCATTCGTTCGATTCGTTTGCGCGAATCCCGCCGCGCATGCGCGGTCTTCGCCGTTTATCGATTGCGGTTGCGCAGCCAGTCGATGGTTTCGCGCAGAGTCGCGTCGGCGGGTCGCGGTTGAAAGCCGAGTTCGCGTTCGGCGCGCGAGGAATCGACGTACCAATAGTAGTTCGCCATCTCCGCCGAGGCCGGATCGAGATCCATCAGCCGGCGGCCCGCTTCGCCCGCGAACTTCGACCAGGCCTTCGCGCCCAGCACCGAAAGCTTCGGCGGGACTTCAATCGTCGGGGCGGAGACGCCGCTTAATTTTTGAAGCAGAGCCAGGTACTCGCGAAAACTCATATTCGCGGCGCCCAATAAATACGTGCGATAGGGCGCGCCGTCGGTTTTCAAAATATCCGCGTCAAGTTGCGCCGCCGCCACGGCCGCGTCGGCGATGTCCCGGGCGTCGACGAAGCTGAGTCCGCCGCCGGGTATGCCCGGAATCTTGCGTTCGAGAAAATTCAGAACGTCGCCGGTCGAAGACAGGTCGTGGTCGCCGGGGCCGAGGGCCAGGCTCGGTCGCAGCACCGCCAGGGTCTTGCCGTGTTCGCGGGACCAGGCGATGGCCAGTTTTTCCTGATAGATTTTGCTTTCGTAATAGGGCCAGCGCAGGGCTGGATCGATGGCGTAGTCGCTTGCGTCGGTCGCGGGCGTCGGCTTTGCGGAAACGCCGACGGTGCCCGAAGTCGACATCAGCACGATGCGCTCCGTGCCGGCCGTTCGCGCCGCTTCAAATAGATGCCGGGTGCCTTCGACGTGCAGGGCCATCAGGCGTCGCGTCGCGTCGGGTTCGCGGCTGACCGCACCGGCAAGGTGAAAAAGAACTGACACGCCGTCTAAAAATTCCGCCAGGCGCGCGGCGTCCGGCTGCAGGAGATCGGCCTGGAATAGTTCGGGGCCTGTCGCTACACCGGCGGGCGCGGCATCTGCTGCTCGCGGCGCGACCGGCTTCGACGTCAGGACGCGCACGCGATAGCCGGCTTCTTCTAAGCGTGAAACGAGCGCCCGACCGATAAAACCGCTGCCGCCGGTCACCGCGGCGATGGGCCGATCGGAATTTGCGGAAGATTCGCTCGAAGGGGACGCCTGATCTTTCGTCTTTTTGCCAGGGGCGCGGGTCATAGACTCCAACATGGGGCGCGACCAGGCCCCATCTGTCGATCATAAATATGTGGCTTGACTCACCGGAGCACGCGGGCGCTGTTATCTCGACGTGCGTACCTGGGTCGTGATATTCTTCGCACTGCGATTGCTGCTGGTTTCAGCGGTGATCTACAATTTCACCCGTCTGCTGCCGACCGATCCCCGCTCGCGCATCCGCTATCGCAATAGTTTGCGGGGCGCGCGTCTCGTTGCTGATTTTTGTCTGCATCGCGGCGGTATCTTTCTCAAAGCCGCCCAGTACCTTTCGACGATCAGTAACCTCTTCGACGCCGAGTTTACCGAGATTTTCGCCGGCGTTCCCGACCGCGCGGAGCCGCGTCCCTACGACGACGTGCGCTATCGCTTTCGCGCGGAATTCGACGCGGAGCCGGAAGATCTATTCCTGGAATTCGACCGTAAGCCCCTGGCGGCGGCGTCTCTGGGGCAGGTGCACGTCGGTCGCATTCGCGACGGCCGCAAGGTCGCCATCAAATTTTTGCATCCGCGCATGGAGCATCTGATTCGCAAGGATCTGCGCGCTCTGCGTTACGCTGTCGCGCTGATTCAGTTTTTTTACGGCCACCTCAACTTTCGCGGGCACCTGGGCGAATTTTCGAATATGATCCAGATGGAGATCGATTACGAAAACGAAGCCGAAAATATGCGCCGCGTGCGCGATAATTTTCACGACGACCCGCGCTTCGTTATCCCGAACGTCATCGAAGAGTTCAGCCGTTCCACCGTATTAACGACGGAATACATCGAAGGCATTCCGCTCAACGACAATCGGCAGCTGGACCAGGCCGGAGCGAATCGCCGGACCGTCACCGAGCTGTTGGTCGAAGCCTATGCCCGTATGATCTTCGAGCATCGCTTCTATCACGCCGATCCCCACGCCGGCAATATCTTCGTCGTGCTGTCGGACGCCATGCATCCCGTGCGCCTGGCCTTCGTCGACTTCGGCGCCACCCAGATGGTCACCGAACGCATGATCGGCTTTATCCAGCGGGCGATTCAAATTATGCGCGCGCGGGACATCCCGGGATTAGTCGAACTCTTTAACGACGTCGGCATGCTGCAGCCGGACGCCGACCGCGAAGTGTATACGAATCTCGCGGAGATGATTTACGCGCGCTACAGTTCTTTTAAGCTCGAAGAACACTATCGGATCAATCCCGTGCGCTTCGGCCGTATTCTGAAAGTCAGCGATCTGAGCGGCGTCGGTCTGCGCCTGCGCGACGTGATTTCCCAGGTCCGTTTGCCCCGGCGCTATATCTATCTGGGGCGGACTCTGACCCTGCTGCTTTCGCAGTCGGCGCGCCTGGACGAACAGGTGAACGTCTTTCGCGTCGCGCGACCGCACATCGATCGTTATCTGGGCCTCAAATCCCGGGGCATTGTTACGATCCTGAGAAAGCGCGGCTTCGGGCCGCTCATCGATCGCCTGCAAAACGGATCCGCGGTTCAGAACTCAGTCGTCGTGCGCGATTCTGTTGCGCCCGGTGTTTTTTATAGCATTGCGCAGCAGATCATTTTCGCGACCCTGGGGCTGGGTTTGCTGGGGATTGCGGCCTATCTGCACACGTACGATTTGGAGCTCTGGTCCGAACGCAGTCTGTACGGAGCCGGCGCTGCTTTCGCGCTGATGCTCTGGAAGATGTGGCGCGCGAAATAGAACCGATCGCCGCCGGCCGACTCTGGTCTTTCGCGTTTTAAGAATTCAAAGCCCGGAATCTTTTCGGCCGGAGCTGCGTTCGCCTGCCGGCACTTCGCGGTTTAGGTTGCCGCTCTGGAATCCGCCGAGATCCAGGCTGACGTAGAGAAATCCCAATTCGCGAAACCCGGCGACGATCTTCGCGCGCGTGCTCTCGACCAGCAGCTTCGGCATGTCTTCGGCTCGCGCTTCGATGCGCGCGATACGCTCGTGATGCCGCACGCGAAATTCGCGCAGGCCCAGATCGCGCAGGATCTGTTCGGCGCTTTCGACCTGATTCAACTTTTTGACTGTGACCGGCGTATTGTACGGTATGCGCGAAGACAAACACGGCGAAGCGGGTTTGTCCCAGATGCGCAGGCCGAACTCCCGGGCCAATTCGCGGATCTCCGCTTTGGAAAATCCGGCTTCGATCAAAGGCGAACGCACGCCGTTCTGGGCGGCGGCGGTCTGGCCGGGGCGATGGTCGCCCAGATCGTCGACGTTCGCGCCGTTGGCGATGAACCGTTGATCTTCCTGTGCCGCGACGTGTTTTAGAATTTCGTACAGTTCGCTCTTGCAGTGAAAGCAGCGGTCGAAGCCGTTCGCCGCATAGCCGGGCCGTTCGATTTCATTCGAGTCTACGAAGCGATGGCGCGCGCCGAGTTCGTCGGCGAGCTGCGCGGCTTCTTCGCGTTCGCGCGCGGGAACCGCCGCCGATACGGCGGTGATCGCCAGCACGCGTTCGGATCCCAGGGCGTCGATGGCGGCTTTGAGGGCGAAGGTGCTGTCAATGCCGCCGGAAAAAGCGATGATTGCGCCGGACTGCTCGCGATAGATGTCGAGCAGCGTCGCGTACTTTTGTTTGATTTCGTTCATGTCTGGACTATGCTTTTGAGACTGTCGCCGATTCTTTCTATTCGGACTGCGAGTCCGCCGCGTTCTACATCGACTCTGGCATCGAAATCGATTTCGCGGCGCGCGCGGCGGCGCTGTAAATATCTTTTAAGGGCTTCTGTGTTTGCTGTGCGAGCAGGCGGCAGCTTTCGTACTCCGGCGCGACGTTGTAAATCCGGCCCTGATGCACGCCCAGCTTGATTGTTACCGTTCCGAATTCCGTTTCTACCTGCCTGAGTTCCCGCTCCAGCTTGCGGCGTTCGACGACGCGCCGGCGGACGCCGAGGGTCGTGCTTTCGCGAAACAGGATTTCCAGTATTTCGTTTTCTCGATCTAAAGCGCATAGCAGCGAACACACAGTCGCCGGGCGATTCTTTTTCGTATGTACGGGGGATAAATACACTTCGAACGCGCCGGCCGCGTACAGGCTTTCGAATAGATAGCCGATCCATTCGGGATTCGCATCGTCCAGCGTGCATTCGAGTGAAAGCACGCGATCGCTGGCGAAGGAGTCTGCGGTCGACGCAAGCGATTCGATTTGTTTCGCCGCCGCCGGCCGGCCGATTGAAATCCGCAGCAAATTCGGAATCGGCAGGCGATGTTCGCCCGCTCCGTAGCCGATCGTTTCGACCGTCATGGCCGGCTGCCCGCCGAAGTCTTCCGGATCGCTCAGGCCGGACAGGAGCGCGGCGCCGGTCGGAGTCGTGAGCTCTTTTTCGATGCGCTGCTTGACGCCTTCGGAGTCGGGGATTTCCGGCGAATAGGTCGGATAGGATTTCAGCAGCTCGGCCGTGGCCGGCGCTGGAACCGGCATGAGGCCGTGAGCGCAGCGCACGAAACCCGCGCCGGTATTTACGGGCGACGCATAAATCCGTTCGACTCCCAGCAGGTGCAATCCCAGCACGCAGCCGACGATGTCGATGATCGCGTCGATGGCGCCGACCTCATGAAAGTGAATGGTATCGAGTGTAACCCGATGGATCTTCGCTTCGGCTTCCGCCAGCCGGCGAAAGACTGCGATCGATTGCGATTGCACGACCGGCGGCAGTTCGCTTTGATTTATGATCTTTTCAATATCGCGTAAATTTCGATGCGGATGATCTTCGTGAGTCTGCACCCGAATGCGCGTCGCGCCGATGCCGTGTTCGAGTACGGTTTCGCGTTCCAGGCGAAAGTCGGGGCGATAGGCCGGGCGAAAGCTGCCCTGCTCCGAAATGCGCAGGCCGTGCAATCCCTTCAGTAACTCCGCTTCGTCGACGCCCGCGTCGAGCAGCGCCCCGAGCAGCATCGAACCGCAGATCCCCGCGGGGCAGTCGAGATAGGCGATCCTTCGCGGCTGTGAATTTGTCGGAGCGGTCATAAATACTCTCGCGGTGCCCGGCGGCCCGGAATTTTCGGCCATTGCAATTCCATCGCCTGCCTGAAGCACCTCAAACTTTCGGCGAGCGACTCCTTAAAATCGTCGCCGCCATATACGCCGCGCCGAAGCCGTTGTCGATATTTACGACGGCGACGCCCGGCGAACAGCTGTTTAGCATCGTCAAAAGAGCGCTTACGCCGCCGAAGGCCGCGCCGTAGCCGGTGCTGGTCGGCACGGCGATGACGGGCGCCGCCACCAGGCCGCCGACGACCGAAGGCAGAGCGCCATCCATACCGGCGACAGTAATGATCGCGCGGGCTTCGCGCAGGCGATCTAAATTGCGCAGCAGTCGATGCAGGCCGGCGACGCCCACGTCGTACAGCCGTTCGACCCGCTGGCCGAAAATCTCGGCCGTGACCGCCGCCTCTTCGGCGACGGGAATGTCGGAAGTGCCGGCGCTGACGACGAGCAGGATTCCGGCGTCGGCCTGCGCTTCGCGCGGCTTGCCCACCAGAATCAATCGCGCGGCTTCGAAGTATTTCGCGTCGGGCAGCGCGGATCGCACTACGGCGAATTGCTCCGGCGTCGCGCGACTGGCTAGCACCAGGCTCTCGGATTCGCGAAAGCGCGATAAAATTTGTACGATCTGTTCGTCGGTCTTTCCCGGGCAGAACACCGTCTCCGGAAATCCACGGCGTTCGGCGCGGGCTGTGTCGAGGCGTGCGAAGTCCAGATCGGCGAAGCCGGCGGCGTCGGTGCCGCTTGCGTCCGGAGTCGCCGGGGTGGAGTTCGCCTGGGCCAGGGCGGCTTCAATCGAAAGTTCGCCGGCATGGACCTGCTTGAGTATGTCTTCGAGTTTCATGCGTGGTTTGCGAGAACGCGCCGCTTTCAGCGTCCGCGAAAGGCCGCCCGGCGTTTTTCTAAAAAGGCGCTCACGCCTTCGCGATAGTCTTCGCTTTCGTAGCAGGCGTCCATGGCCGCGTTGGCTTTCGTCAGATCCGCCTCGGGTCCTCTGATGTATTCGTTTAGCGCGACCTTCGCGGAGCGGATCGTAAGTGGAGCGTTTACCGCGACCATCTTCGCGTACGCCAGGGCCTGTTCGTCGAGCTCGGCCGGATCGTCGATCAGCTGATGGATCAGACCGATGCGCTGGGCTTCGACCGCCGAATAAACGCGCGCTGTAAACAGCATCTCCCGCGCGGCGGCCGGCCCGAGTTCGTCGGCCAGGCGCTGCACGTTTTCGTAGCCGTAGCCCAGTCCGAGTTTCGCGGCCGGAATGCAAAACCGGGCGTCCGCCGTGGCCATACGCAAATCCGAGTTCAGGGCGATGGCGCAGCCGCCGCCGAAACAAAAGCCGCGAATCTTCGCGATCGTCGGCGCGGGGGACTCCGCGATGGCGCGAAAGGCCCGGTTCGTGATCGCGTTATAGTCCCGGGCGGCGGCCGGGTCTTTGCGCAGAGATTCAAATTCGGAAATATCGGCTCCGGCGACGAAGGCCTGGTCTCCCGAGCCTTCGAGTACGATTGCGCGAATTTCATCGCGGCCGTTCAACTCCGCCAGGGCGTCGGGCAAGGCCTTCCACATTTCGAGATTGAAGGCGTTGCGTTTTTCCGGATTGTTAAATATGACGCGGCCGATAGGGCCGTCGTTTTCGGTTAAGATCTGAGAATGCATTGTTAGTTCGCGCTAGTTCGCCGCGGTGAAGCGCGTCACGGCTTCCCGGAGGCGGCGGCTGATCGTTCGAAAGAGCGAAAAGGCGAGCTGCGGCCGGGCCAGCAAGAGGCGCTGAAAATCGTCGCGTTTAATGGCCAGCAGGGTCGCGTCTTTTTGGACCTCAACGGTCGCGGAGCGCGGTTCCTGGTCCAGAATCGACATTTCGCCGAAGGTTTCGCGCTCCTCTAAGATTTGTAAGATTACCTGGTTTTCGCCCTTTAGGACGCGCACGCTGCCGTTGATGATAATGTACAACGAATCGCCGACGTCGTTTTCACGAAACACCGTTTGTCCGGCTTTGAACTTTTTTTCCCGCGTGATCTCGTTGATCCACTGCAGGTCGTTTCCGTCGATGTCAGCGAAGAGCGGTACGCTTCGCAGAAACAGGATCCGTTCCATATCAATCGCCATCTGTTTTACCTCTTTGCGGGTGCGCTTGCGCCGCCCGCCGCCCGTGCGCTTGCCCCGGACCATGCCGAGTTTTTCCAGCGCGACAATCGCGTTGTTTTTGATGATCGGCGTCGGGTCGCGCGCCATTTCTCTCAAAAAGCTTTCAAATGAATACAGGCGTAATTCGCCAATACAATAGGCCACGCAGGCTTCAAACCACGCGTGCTGCTTGGTGATCAAAAGATCAATAATAATCTCTTCAATTTCGCGCGACTCGTCTTCATCGTCAAAGACTTCCGCGTCGCCGGATTGGATTTCGAGCAGGGTCGCCAGGGCCGCGGCTTCCGAGCCCGTGCCTTCGAGCAGTTCGATCGCCTCCGCCCGGGCGCGGCGATCGTTGCCGCGCAGGCTCGCCGCGGCGGCCCGCACCGTGCCGGGGTCGGCCAGTAGCTCCAGCAGGTGCAGGGCCAGTTCGATGCGTCGGGTCGTGGCGCGCTGGAGGGTATCCATCAGCAGGGCGGTGGCGCGAAAATTCTTGATCTGCCCCAGCTGTCGGATGTGGCCCAGGTCGCGCTCGATCTTCTGGAGAATGGAGCCATAAGACCGGCGAATCTGGTCGAGGACGAGGGGCGGCATCGGCTCCTCGTCTGCGATTTCCTCCGGGGCTCCGGCGGGATTGTCGTCCGCGTGACGGCGAGACTCCCGCCGGTGTTCTCGGGCGTTGTGGCGCAGGGCGGAGAGAGCCGTGATCGCCGCGTCTTCAATGCGAATCGGCTGGCGAATTAGAAGATCACCGATGACCGGAATGCTCGCCGGCGCCGCGATTTCTCCCAGGCATTTTAAGATGGTTTCGCGCACGTTGACGCCGACGTGCTTTTGGTATTCCACGCCGATCGGTTTCATTAAATGTTCGTGCAGGCGATGCGCGGCGGCATCCCCCAGTCGGATCAGAGCGTCGCTCGCGCGAAAGCGGTAATCCGGATCATCGAGAAAATCGACCAGCCTGTCTACGAGATCGTCGTCCGCGCGCAGCGCTTCCGGATCGGCGAAGGCGTTTGTCGCTGCAAGTTTCGCACTGGATTTCTGGCGATCCGCGACATCGTTCACGCTCGGGCTGTCCGGCGTGGGCCCCATCGCGCCCATCGCCTGAATCGTTTCGTGCAATACGTCGGACGATCGGCTGCGGGTCATTTGAATCAGAAGGGGCAGCAGATCCGAGTTGCCGAGTTCGCGAATCGTGCGGGCGGCGTTTACCCGGGCCGCGGGCTGTCGGCTGCGGGTCATCGTCGCCAGAGTCTGGTAGGCTTTGCTACGGCGATTGATGCGTCGACCCTGGTTGCTCAGCTGCGCGATAATGATTTCGCGTTTGATGGCGGGACTTGCGCCGCGAATCATGCGCGTGAATTTTCGCGTTTCCTCGGGCAGGCCCAATACGCCGATCGAATGAATGGCGGCTTTGCGAATCGCTTCGTCGGAGTCTTTGAGGCTGCGCAATAATTCGGGCAGAGCTTCGGAATAACCCGTGCGCCCGAGCACTAGCAGCGCCTGTTCGCGAATCTCGCCGTGCAGTTCGGGGCACAGCTCCGTCAGTCGTCGCAGGCTTTCGGCGTCGGCTGACTTCTCGACGAAGCTCAGAGACAGAATCGCCGTGTCGCGGTCTTCGCCGCGGATCGATTCGAATAAAAGTTGCAGGGCCTCTTTACGCGATGTGTCGTCGTCGCCGATGGCGAAGGCTTCGCGAATAGCCTGGTTTTGCTGATTGATATTGCGATCGCTCAGATGTCGCATCAGCGCCCGCAGATAATCTTTTTTAACGCGCAGCGCCAGGAGAAACCAGACCAGTCCGACGACAGCCGTCGCGCTCGCGATATAGGCGTGGGGGATCGCCATGTACGCGAAGATCAAAAGCAGGCCGCCGGCGAGCGCCGTAAAAACCGGTTCGACCGCGCCGGTGATAAAGGCGCGCGAAAAGCCGCGGCGGTCCGCGGGAATCGCATTGTACAGCAGCTGAGTCGAAGTTTCGTACACTGTGTGCAAGACGCTTTCGTCGAAGAGGCGGACCAGGGCCGTCAGCCAGACGCGGGGATGAAAAATATTTAAGGCGTCGCCCGCCGAGAAAAAGAAACTGCGAATCGCGAGAGCCACCGCGCCCAGAGCCATCGTGATCGGATAGATCGCATAGGTGCCGGCGACGCCCAGCACGCGCAGAAGGGCTCGCGCGACGAATAGCTGAATAAAGAGCCCCGCCATCGATACGAAGCCGTTGACATAACCCAGAAAGGCCGTGCGTTCGCCGTCCGCCGCTTTGCCTGGATACAGATCTTCAACCGCCGACAAAAACAGCCAGTCCACGGTGTGCACGACGAGCCAGAGGGGCAGGCTGATGATCGTCATCGTGCGAATCAGCGGGATATGCCAGATTTCCTGAATCGACTGGCGGTAGCTGGTTTCTCCGCCGCCAATGCGATCGGGCGGACTGTCCATATAGATTTGCACAGTCCGCGCGGCCCGCCGGGTCTGCCAGACGAGCGGCAGGCCGATCACTAACATAACCGCCCAGAATATTAGCAGATTTTCGGTGCTGCCGGACCAGGTCAGCAGCCGCTCCGTCGAGAGGCTGCCGGCGATCAGACCGACCAGGCCCGCGCCGCCGATCAGGGGAAAGATTCGCCGACTTTCCCGCGGGTCGAAGATGTCGTTCGCGTAGGTCCAGAAGTGCATCAGTACGGTCATCAAATAGACTTCGTAAAACGCGAAGATGGCGAAAGCCATCGGCAGGCTGGGGTGCTGCGGATCCAGAGGCACGCGCAGGGCGATCAAGACGACGGCGAAGACCGCGAAGATGACTCCGAAAAGATGAAAGCGGGAAAGCCGATTTTCGACGATCGAATAGGCGACCGAAACCACGACCATCGAAACCGCGTTGAGCACCAGCATATGCGGGACGTACTGCGAGCCCGCGTTGCCCAGAAACAGCGACTCCGCGGCGGAACGCCCCACGCCGAGCCCGACCATGATCAAAAAGAAGAGTCCCGCCATCGAAAGAAAACGAGGCCATTCGCGTTCGGCCAAACCGGCGGTGCGCAGTAGCCGGCTGGTTATATCGCGTTGATAGCCGCGGCCGAGACCCTGGATGACGGCCAGCCGGCGCGGATTGTTTTGCGTGTTACGCATACAGGAGCGGGGAGAGACTCATTCGAATCCCAGAACGCGAATATGATTCACGAAGGGATCGGCGGTGCCCTGCATGTGGCAGTTGTGTTCTTTTAATATGTTAATATAATCGACGATGTCCTGGGTGATGCGTTCCCCCGGGCAGATCACCGGAATGCCGGGGGGATAAGACATGACCATCTCGCCGCAGATCTCGTTGACCGACTCTTCGAGACCGACGGTCTTTTTCGGAGAATAATAGGCGTCGCGCGGCATCACGATGGTTTCCGGCATCTCAGGCAGCATGGTGACTTTGCGGAATTTCTGGATCCGGCATTTCGATGCGATCGTTTCGAGGGCTTTGACGAGTAGATCGACGCTCTCTGCCGTATCCCCCAGGGTGATCATGGCCATGATATTATTCAGGTCGGCCAGTTCGATCTGAATATTATATTCCTGACGCAGGCGCCGTTCCATTTCGAAACCGGTCATACCCAGGCGGCGAACATGCACGCAGAGTTTGGTTTCGTCGAAATTGTGAATCGCCTGATTGTCGATGAGCTCCTTGCCGAAGGCGTACAGTCCTTCTACGTTGTTGATGCGCTCCCTGGCGCTGCGAGCCAGCTGCAGAGCGGTGCCGATTAGATTCTTGCCGTTCATTGCGAGCTGGCGTCGCGCGACGTCGATCGAGGTCATTAACAGATACGATGCGCTGGTGGTCCGCATCAGATTGAGAGTATTCAGAACCCGTTCGGACTGAATCACGCGATCCCGATGCAAAAGCAGCGAGCTCTGCGTCAGCGATCCGCAGGTTTTGTGCGTGGAGACGGCGGAGATGTCGGCGCCGGCGGCGATGCCTCCCGTGGGCAATTCGTCGTGAAAGTACATGTGGCCGCCGTGGGCTTCGTCCACGAGCAGGGCCGCTTCCCAGAGATGGGCCAGCTTGCGAAAGGCTTCTAAGTCGCTCGTGAAGCCGTAGTAGTTCGGGTTCATGAGAAACAGGGCCGCGGTTTGCGGAGCGCGATGGAAGCAGGCCTTGATTGATTCGTACGTGGAGCCGGTCGCGATGCCGAGCTCTTCGTTCATTTCGACGTTCGCGTAGACGGGAATAGCGCCGGAAAGAATCAGTCCGCTGAACGCCGACTTGTGGCAGTTGCGCGGCAGGATCACGCGGTCCCCGGGCCGCAGCGCCGAGATTAACATGGTATGAATTCCGGAAGTCGTGCCGTTGATTAAGAAGTGAGAATGGTCGGCCCCGAACAATTCGGCACACAGACGCTGCGCCTCTTCGATACAGGAGAGCGGGTTGCCCAGGTCGTCGACGTCGGCCATCGCGTTGACGTCCATGAGAAAGGTGCGTTCGCCCAGGAATTCGCGCAGCTCCGGCAGACCGGCGCCGTGTTTGTGCGCCGGAACGTGGAAGGGCGTGACGTCGTCTTGAATATGATCTTTCAGCGCTTCGAATAGAGGCGCGCGCTCCTGACTGATGGTGCGACCCCGGGCGGGCGCAGCATCTGCATCGACGGCGTTTTGCCCGGCGGGCGCGGCGCCGTTCGCCTCCGCCTCGTTGAGCGCGGTCTGGTTGCGATCGGATTGGGTCGGACTCGTCAAAGAAACACCTCAGTGCAGCGGTAAGCCATAGTTCCCGCTATAGTATAGTATCGAATGCGCTTGCCCAGAAAATTATTGCCCGCGTCGCGCTTTGCGTCGCGATTGCGATTTTCATTCGGATATACAGAGTGTTTGCCGGCCTTTTTTACAGTATTCAGAGTATTCACAAAGGGTTGCCAAATGGAGGGGCGTGGAATTCTTTTCGATTGTGGGGACTATCGAGCTTTTACCGTGAATTCGGGATTATGTCCCGGTTCACTATCGCCGTGACGCGCGATGCGCGGCGACGCAGCAAAGGGATCAAATAGAATGTCAAAAGTTTTAATCATCGGAGCCGGCGGAGTGGGCGGCGTTGTCGTTCATAAATGCGCAGCGAATCCGGAAGTGTTTTCGGAAATCGTGCTGGCGAGCCGCCGCATAGAAAAATGCCGCCAGATCCAGGCGCAGCTTTCGCGGCCGATTGAGATCGACGAAGTCGACGCCGATCACACCGATCAGGTCGTGCGCCTGATCGAAAAGCATAAACCGACCCTGGTCATAAACGTCGCCCTGCCGTACCAGGATCTGGTGATCATGGAAGCCTGTCTGCAAACCGGCGTGCATTATATGGATACGGCGAACTACGAACATCCTGACGAAGCGAAATTCGAATACAAAGAGCAGTGGGCCCTGCACGATCGATTTAAAGAACGCGGACTGCTGGCGCTGCTCGGCTCCGGTTTCGACCCCGGTGTGACCAACGTCTTTTGCGCTCACGCGAAGAAGCATCACTTCGATGAAATTCATACGATCGATATTCTCGACTGCAACGGCGGCGATCACGGCAAAGCCTTCGCTACGAATTTCAATCCTGAAATTAATATTCGCGAAATCACCCAGCCGGGACGTTATTGGGAAAACGGCCAGTGGGTCGAAATCCCGGCGATGTCCGAAAAGATGGTCTGGGACTATCCGGAAATCGGTCCGCGTGACAGCTACGTTCTGTATCATGAAGAGCTGGAATCGCTTTCGAAAAATCTGGCGCCGGCCGGCCTCAAGCGCATTCGCTTTTTCATGACCTTCGGCCAGGAGTATCTGACTCACCTGCGCGTATTGCAAAACGTCGGTATGACTTCGATCGAACCCGTAATGTACGAAGGTCGGGAAGTGATCCCGCTGCAGTTTCTGAAGGCGATGCTGCCGGACCCGGGAAGCCTGGCGGAGAATTATACGGGCAAGACGAATATCGGCTGTTTATTCGAAGGCGTCAAAGACGGCAAAACCCGTAAGCTTTATATCTATAATGTTTGCGATCACGCCGAGACTTACAAAGAAGTCAAGGCCCAGGCGGTTTCTTATACGACCGGCGTGCCGGCCATGGTCGGCGCGATGATGATCCTGACCGGCAAGTGGAGCGGCAAGGGCGTCTTTAATATCGAAGAATTCGATCCCGATCCCTTCATGGAACAGCTGATGAAACAGGGCCTGCCTTATACGGAAAGCTGGCTGTGAATTGGGAAGACTTTCGCCGCCTGGATCTGAAAGGCGTGCCCACCCCGATTCATATTATAGACGAAGTCGCGCTGACGCGAAATCTTGAAATCCTGAGGGATGTACAAAAGCGGACGGGCGCGCGCATTATTCTGGCGCTGAAAGCCTTCGCACAGTTCAGCGTATTCGATTTGATTCGCAAGCATCTGCCGGGGGCGACCGCGAGCTCTCTGAGCGAAGCGCGCCTCGCGTACGAAGAGTATACTGATTGCGGAGCGACCGGCGGAGAGGTGCACATTTGCGCGCCCGCTTATTCCGACGGGGAATTCGACGAGCTCCTGAAATACGGCGACCATATCGTATTCAATTCGTTCAGCCAGTGGGATCGTTTTCGCGAGCGCGTCATTGCATACAACGATGCGGCGCGGGCGGCCGGCGCGAAAACGATCGAGTGCGCTTTGCGCCTCAATCCGGAGCACTCCGAAGGCGAAGTGCCTTTGTATGATCCATGCGCTCCCGGTTCGCGTCTTGGAACGCGCTGGTCCGCTTTCGAAGCTCGCGCGCGCGAAAATAATCTCGATCTGGACGATCTGCTCGAAGGACTGGACGGTCTGCACTTTCATACGCTGTGCGAACAGAACGTGCAGCCGCTGGAACGAACCCTGGCCGCCGTCGAAAAGAAATTCGGTCGCTATCTTAAGAAATTGAAGTGGATTAACTTCGGCGGGGGGCATCATATTACGCGTCCCGATTACGACGTGGAACGGCTCTGTAATTTGATTCTCGACTTTCGCCGTCGGAATGAAAATATTGAAGTATATCTGGAGCCCGGCGAAGCGGTCGTGCTCGGCACGGGAGTGCTGGTTTCGCGCGTGCTGGATATCGTGCCGGGCGAGCCTGGTGAATTCCCATCAGTCATTCTGGATACATCAGCGACGGCGCACATGCCCGATACTCTGGAGATGCCCTACCGCGCGGAGATTCTGGGAGCAGGCGAAGCCGGTCGCTTCGCGCATAGCTATCGCCTGGGCGGCTTAACCTGCCTCGCAGGGGACGTAATCGGGGAATATTCGTTCGAGAACGAATTATCTTGCGGCGAAGAATTAATTTTTCTGGACATGTCGCATTATACCATGGTTAAGAATACATGTTTCAACGGCGTCGGCTTACCGGCGATCGCGACGGCTAACACACATTCCGGCGAACTCAGCGTCGCGAAGGTGTTTGGCTACGAATCGTATCGAGACCGCCTTTCGTAAAACGCCCCGACAGCGTCGCGCGAAACTGAAACGAATCTTTAATTAATGGTAGCGAAAATATGCCGACTATGTTAGAAAGCCCTCGTATGGGCATGGGTGGGACGCCAACCAGAAAAGTGCGAGTGATGCTGGTCGATGACGAGCGCATCACCCGGCTGTATCTTCGCGATCTGATCGAAGAGGATTCCAATCTTGAAGTCGTTCACGAGGCGGATAGCGGCGATATCGCTATCAAGATGCTGGGCGAAATCGAAGATGCGCCGGACGTCGTTCTGCTGGACCTGGGTTACAACACGGACGGCAAGAGCGGTCTGGACGCCGGTCCGCATATTCGCGAGCTGCTGCCGGACGTATCGATTCTGGTGCTTTCCCAGCACGATGAATATTATGACGAGTGTCGCTCCTGGGCCGACGGCTATCTGATCAAAGATCAGGCTCCTGAGAATCTGGTCAAAGTCGTGCGCGAGATGGTGCTTGAGGACAAAGGCTACGTTTCGAAAGAGGCTCTGGATGCCGCCTCCCGCACCGGCCGAATCCTGTCCAATAGCCGCCTGGACAAACTCAGTGCGATCGAGCGCCGGGTCATGATCCTGACGGCCAAAGGCATGAGCAGCGAAGCCGTGGCCAAGACCATGAATCGCAGCGTTTATACCATCAACAATCACCTGGTTCGGATCTATAACAAGCTGAAGATCCCGCCCGAGCGTCGGAACAAGCAGGAACTCACCCGCCTGGCCACCGAAGCCCGAATGATAACGCCATAGAAGCCCGAAGGGCTTCGCAGCCCGCTCCGCGGCCCGTAGGCTTCGAAGAAGCCTACACGGCCAGTGGCGCCATAAGACTCCGAAGGAGTCTTCAAGACCGCCCTGCGGCCCGTAATTCGCGGAGCGAATTACACGGCCTGGAGCGCGCAGCGCTCTGGGGCGCCATAGATTGGCGGCAGCCCATCGCAGCCCGCCCTGCGGCCCCGACCCGGCTGCGATGGGGGTAGACACCATTCCCATTCGGTCCGAATAAGTCCGAATGGCGATTTTCGAGACTCCCGCGGCGGCTTTTGCCCCGCAACGTTCGAACACGGCTTCCGGGTACGAAATCTGGTTCGCGGTAGTCCACGACCCCGTCGAGCGGCTGGCCCTCTGGCTGCGCTATAGTCGCTATGTCCCGAAGAGCGGCGGCAAACCCGCCCAGGCGATTCTCTGGGCTTCTTTGTTTTCCGCGGCCGACCCGGCGCGCCACTGCTTCAATTCGATCTCGGTCCCGCTCAAAGCGGCGAACTTCGCGTCCGACCGCGTCACGATCAATACGAACCCGGATTCGGCGGCGGTGCTCGGCCCCGACTATATCGTCGGCGAAATCAAAACGCCTCTCGGAAACTTGCGCTGGGACCTGGAGCTCTTACACGATTTTTCGCCCTATCAGCATGGACCCGAGCGTCTGGCGAAGGTTTCGCGCACGCATAGCGTCGTTGTGTCGCCCTTCGGCCGGGCCCGGGGCACGGTGCGCCTGGGCAGATCGAAAGGCATCAAGCTAAAAAACGCGCGATCGATGTTTACCCATCTCTGGGGCGCCGATCGCGTTCCGGAACTCTACTGGTGTTATGCGCCGTATCTGCAGCAGCAGAGCGGGGCGGGCGGTCCGGCCCCGGGCCCGGCGCTGGCGGGAGTCGAAGCGATCTACGTGAAGCCGTCCGCACTCAAGCCGGCGGTATGTTTCGGAAGCGCTTTGACCGGCGACGGCCGGATCGTGCACGATCACGCCCTGACCCGGGGGGTATTCGGCGGCAACAAATTCGACTATCCGAAACAGAGCTTTCGATTGAACTTCGCCGGCCAGCGTGTCGAAATCGGCGCCGCCCTGAATCAAAACCAGAAGACCGGCTATATCTATCGCGGCGTGGACGGCACGCCGTATTTTATCGTGCAGAGCGATGTGAGTTCCGTGGAGTGTCGCATAAAAAACTCGGAAGGCCGCGACGTGAAATTCGCGAGTCCGGATTTCGCGGCCGTCGAATTTCACGGCGCGAAGCCCTGGCCCGGCGTAATGTACATGGACCCTTACGATTGACGAATATGCGGGCGGCCTTCGCTTCCCGCTGCTTTATTAGCCGGCTTTGCGTCGCGCCCGGCCCGCGGCGTACGCGATGCCCATCGCGTTAATCCCGATGTCGAGCTCCAGTAGTCGCCACTGCTCCGGGCTCAGATGCAAGCCGTGGCCTTGCAGTTTGTCTTTGAAGTACGCCCGCACGCCGTCTTCGCAGAAGCTCTGGAGCTCATCGCCTGCGCGTCCATCGTCTCGCGCGTTTTCAAACAGACCTTCCATGGCGTCGAGCCCGCGCAGCATTTGTTCTTCGCCGGCCGCCATATCTTCGAAGGCGCCGAAGTGCGTCAGATAGGCGCGCTCGGCTCCGCTCTCGCGGATCAGCCGCACGCTTTTGCGGGCTTCGTCGGCATGAAACTGCGTGGGCGTAGTCGACGGATACAGGAAAGGTCCCTCGCTTTGCAGACCCGCGTAGCCGATGCCGAAGGAGTCGCCGGTGAAGATGCCCTTCGATTTGCTGTCGTAGATGCAGAAGTGGTGATCGGCGTGCCCGCGGGTATGAATAAAACGCAGCGTGCGTTCCCCGAAGCGCAGCTCTTCGCCGTGTTCCATTGTACGCACGCGTTCGGCCGGCACCGGCTGGATTTCGCCGTACAGTTTATCGAATACTTCCGGCCCGTACACGGCGCGCGAACTCTCCACCAGGCGTTCCGGTTGAATAATATGTCGGGCCGCCTTCGGATGCGCGAGGACCGTGGCCTTCGGGCAGGCCGCCAGCAGGGCGCTCGTGCCGCCGGCGTGATCCAGGTGGACGTGGGTGATGATCGCGTAGTCGACCTGTTCGGGAGTCAGTCCCTGGTCTTTCAGGGCGGCGAGCAATCGCGGGACGGCGTGGGTCGTATTGTTTTCAACGAAGGCGGCTCGATCGCCTTCGACGATCAGGTAGGCCGCCGCCGCTCCTGGATAGACGTAGTCGCAGTCGATTGTAATCACAGACGCCGTCGTGGACATAGCTGAAGTCCGTCCCGGCTTCGATCATCTGTCAATCCCGAATCACCGCAGTCGCCGCGGCGAATGCGCCTGCGAAGATGCGTCCGGCCGCGCCGCGAAATCGCGCCTGAATTTCGATCAGATTTCGATCAGATCTCTATCAGATCTCAATCCGCAGGCCGACGCTCGCGCCGTAGTTGCGCCCGGTGGTAATGGCTTCAATGCCGAGCTTGAGCACCCAGAAGTTAAACTCCAGGCCGCCCTTCCAATAGTATAGAACGCGGGGCACTCGCGAGCGTTCGAACAGACTGAGCGAAAGATTCGCCGCGGTGGCTGTCCCCCCGCTGATCAGAGCGGTGAGATCGGGTGGGATTGTGCCGGCCGGAAAATTCTGTAAAAACTCGTCGTCGATGGCCGGCAGCTCTCCGGCCTGGCGGATCACAACCGGACCGTTGCGAGTTAGAATAAAGCGCGTATCGCCGGAGCTGCGCACGTAGCCGGCGCCGAGAGTCAGATTGAACAGATAGAGCAGCTGCACGCCCGTGTTGATTTCGATCGGCACGCTCTTCACGTTGTTATCGTAGAAGATCTGGTCCTGGGCGGCCCAGTCCAGATTGACGCCTTCCTGCAGGCTGGTCGTGAGAGTGCTGTTTTCAGCGAGATAGGTGAGTCGTTGGTTCGAGGTCGCGTAGCCGATGCCCAACGAAACTCCATGAAAGCGCAGCAGCGGCCCGCCGGCGATTTCGTTGCCTTCGACCAGATGATAGCGCAGCATAAAACGCTGGGAGACAAATTTCCCGTCGATGATTGCGTCCGAGTTCAGCTGCCCGTCGAGACGCTCGCGATGATCGAGTCCGCCCAGATAGATATCGAAGCGGGCCGGCGACCAGAAGGGCGGCGTCTTGCGAGAGCTCCGGGAAGCAGACCGACTGTCGGTCTTCGTCGCGTCGTTGTCCGTTCCGCTCCCGGACGCGCTCAGCTCCGCCGTAGTCTCGGGCGCGGCGAAAGGATCGTAGCGATCGCCCAGCACCCAGCCCAGATTTACGCCGACGAACACGCCGCCGCTCAGGGCCGCGCCCGCGCTGGGCATATCTTCGATCACGCCGACGTTCGGAATGTTGATGTCCACGTCTTCGTTTTCTTTGTAGCCGGCGCCGAGATAGCCGCCGGTCGTCATGCGCGAAAGATTCACGGTGCCGATTTGCGGCCCGGCCACATTGGCCATGACCAGAGTTTCGGCGATGTTGCGAAATAATTCGTTTGAGTACTGATTCTGCAGCTCTACGAACATCGCGTTGTACTCTTCGGGAGTCAGGGGAATCAGGCCGCAGTTGCTGCCGCTACAGGTAATCTGGGCGTGAATGGGGCCGCCGGTCAGCGCGGTTAGAAACAAAGCCAGGATTGAGCCGAGCAGAGTGTTCGGCCGGCCGCGGCCGTTGGGACGAGGAGGTACCATTCTGTATATGACGGTCGGCCGGGGGGGAATTCTGTAGTGCCAGGGCCTCTGAATGGCGAGTTTTTACGGTTTTTTCAGTTTCTGAAAACGCCTGCCGGGAGCCTTGCGGGAGCATTTCCCGCATTATCGTTCGCATTGCAGGTCGTCGCGTTCGGAAGCGTGAAGGGAATTAGAAGCGTCAGCCGGATTCGCTTTCGGGATCCTGCGAGCCTTCCGCATTTTCCTGATCGGAACTTTCGTCAGAATCCAGGATCGATCCCAGAGAAGATTTGAAGTCCGCGTCTCCGGACTGAAAGCGTTCCACCAGAGACTCAAAGCGGATGGTTTTTTCTTCGTCGCTCAGAGACAGAAATTCGCGCAGCGATTCGGGTTCCTGCGCGAGCAGTTCCAGAAAATCGGACAGGGCCAGAGGCTGGCGATTCGGATCGCGTCCCAGCTGTTCCATGATTTGAATAAAACGAAAGGCGTCTGCGGGTACCATGGCCGCGAATCGCTCGCGCGTTTCGCCTTCGTTCGCCTGCTGGCGGCGATACAAAAAGATGCATGCGCGGGCGCTATCGCCGAGCAGTGGATACAGGCCTTCGGCTACGTTGCGATTGCATCCATTCATATGCATGAGCATTTCAAAAAAAAATCGCCGCTCCGCTCCCTGGATGTTGTTGATTTTATTTAATAGTGTGGAGTCGTCGGATGGATGCATGGCCGGCCTTTGTCGATTCCCTGGCAATTCATCGTAGTTCTACGTAACCGAGCAGGAGGTCTTAGTTCGAATGAATTCCACATTCGTCGGTTCATAGGACGTGAATATTCTTAAGGAATCTGAATTTATGATTCACATTATTAAGCGCGCGGGTTCGGCTTCAATAAAAATACTGGAATTTCGTTTCGCAGTTTTTCGCGGCCTCAGCCGGCGATCTGCATGGTCATGCAGTGAACGCCGCCGCCTTCCAGAATCAAATCGGCGCCGGGAATTCCCACTACGCGACGATCAGGGAAGATCCGCTGCAGCGTGCGCAGCGCGATTCCATTCGTATGCGCATCGTTGAAGACCGGCACCAACACAGATCCGTTGCCGATATAAAAATTTGCGTGGCTTTCCGGAATCGGCAGACCGTCCGGCGAAAGCCGCAGGGGCGGCAAGGGCAGAGTATCGACGCGCAGGGCGTCGCCGTCGTGCGTGCGAAAGGCGCGGAGATGCGCGAGATTCATCGCCAGATCCGCATAAGCGGGATGCGATTCGTCTTCGGGCAGGCAGCTTATGACGTGGTTTTCGCCGACGAAGCGCGCAAGCATATCGACGTGGCCGTCGGTGTCGTCCCCCGGCAGGCCATGGGGCAGCCACAGGACGGAGTGCGCGCCGAGCGTTTGCTTCAAGCGTGCTTCGATCTCATCGCGATTCATTCGAGGATTTCGATTCGGATGCAGCAGGCACGCTTCGGTGGTCATCAAGAGGCCTCGCCCGTTGCTTTCAATCGCGCCGCCTTCGAGAACGAAGTCGGAATATTTTTCGAAGCTTTCATTGCAGCGATCGGCGACGGCCCCGGCGGCTTGATTGTCCGCGTCGGCCGGAAATTTTTCGCCCCAGCCCGTGAAGGTGTAGGCGATCATTCGGGAAGCAGGCGTCGCGGAATCATTGCGCAGCAATCGCAGCGGGCCGTAGTCGCGGATCCACACGTCGTTCGTCGGGATGACCCACAGATCGACGGCGGCGTCCGGGCCGCAGGGAATATCGTTTCCGCGCAGGAGCGATCGCAGGGTGTCCGCCGTGCGCGCGTCGTTCACCAGGATGCGCACGGCCTCGTCTTCGGATAGTGTGCGGATGATTTCGAGATACGCCGCGTGCACGGCTGCGATGCGGCCGGACCAGAGTTCCGGTCGTTGCGGCCAGGTCAGCAGCGTGTGGGAGTGTGGCTCCCACTCCGCCGGCCAGCGATATTCCGAAAGCTCTGAATCCATCCTGCGCTTGCTTCACGCCGTCCCGGGCTGTAGCGCAGTGAGAAAGGCTTGCCAGCGCGATCCCCTGTGGCTATCTCCCCGTATGGCTCGCACGCGCAACTCCAACGGACGACCGAATTCCGGCAAATCAAAAAATAAACCGAAGGGTAAAACAAAAGGCAAGCTCGCCGAGAAGTCGAAAGCTCCGGCGAAGTCTAACCGGGGTCCGCGCAAAGCGGACAAAAAGAGCGGCAGCTCCGGCAAAAGCGCGCCCGTCGAAAGTGGCCGGCAGGAAGGCCTCTCGGAAACGCGCGAAGAGCTGCTGCGCCGTCTCGCGAACGTGTGGTTCGTCGTGCTCTTTCTGGCAATCTTCGGATTGATTGTATTGATGGCCTGGCCGTTTATTACTTCGATTATCTTCGCTTTGATTCTGGCCGGTGCGTTTTATCCGCTCATGCGCTATCTCGTCGATCGGCGCGGGTGGGGGCGTACGGCGGGCGCGCTTGCGGTTTCGGCGATCATCGTACTGGCGGTCTTTTTACCGGTCGTATACATCGTCGTGCGGCTGGCCCAGGAAATCGGTTACGCCTATAAGGATCTGAGCACCGTTGTTACTACCGACAGCGTGAACGATTTCTTTTTCGGTTCCGGCTACGGAGCGGTCGCCGGTCGCCAGATCTTCGATTTTCTGAACCTGGAGTACAACCGCGAAGAAATCCAGCGCATCGTTTTGGATTTCGCGGGCTCGATGACCAACTGGGCCTACGAGCGCGTGAGCGGAATTATTTCGAAAGCGCTCTATCTGCTGCTCGACGTCGTCATAATGCTCGCCGTGATTTTCGGGATATTGCAGCAGGCGCCGCGCCTGCGGGACTTTCTGTTCAAGCTTTCGCCGCTGCCGGAGGAAGACGAGCGGCTGATCATCAATCGTTTTAATCAAATGAACTACGTGACTCTGGTCTGCAACGGGGTCGGCGGCGTGCTGCAGGGGACGCTGGCGGGCATCGCCTTCTGGTTTTTAGGATTCAAGGCGGTGCTGCTGTGGACCGTGATTATGAGCGTGCTGGCTTTTATTCCGCTGGTCGGCATCTCGTTCGTGTACGTGCCCGCGTCGATCTTTCTACTGGTGACCGGCAACTATGTCGCGGCCGGAGTGCTCTTCGTTTATTGCACGCTGGTTTCGGTCGTAACCGAGAACTGGTTTAAGCCAATCTTTATGGGCAGCCAGGTCAGCATTAATTCGCTGCTGGTATTCTTGAGTATTATCGGCGGGATGGCGGTCTTCGGGACCGCGGGCATCTTTTACGGTCCGCTGATTATTATTATCTTTTTAACCTTTGTGGAGCTGTACCACAAACGTTATGAAAAGAATCTGAGCTCCTGATTCCTGAGCCGGTCGCCCGACTCAGGAATATGCGAAAGATAATAAATTTTTAGCGATTCTTGCCGGCGATCATATTGAGCGCTTTCTCGAAGCCCGGCGTTCTGGTCAGCTCCATCGCGCCTTCTACGTCCATGTCTTCGTCGCGATCGATTTCATGCAACACGGCGCTGCGATAGCGCATGCGCGTGGGCAGATAGGCGGACTGTTCCAGTTTCAAAATTCCGTCCATGCGTTTGAGGCATAGCTTGCGCACGTCTTCCGCTGTTTCGCCGATTCCGTCGATCAGGCCGATGCGCAGGGCTTCGTCGGGCTTGTAGGCCGTGCCTTCGATAATCGGGCGAACATAAGCCGGCTGGACCAGACGGTGAATATTGTGCACATAAACCAGGGGCAGAGATAGTCCGACCGCCATCTCGGAAAAACCGATCCGCGCGCCGCTGCCGATCATATAGCGATAGTCGGCCGCGCTGGAAATTACCGCGCCGCCGGCCATAGCGTGCCCCGTGATTTCGACGATCCAGGGTTTCGGGAAGCGCAGCATTTTCGAATAGACGCGAATCATTGCAGCGATGGTATTTTCCCGCGTTTCCTGATTCGCCGCAAGCAGGGTGCCGCCGTCCAGGCCGTTCGAAAAGAACTTCGGATTCGCCGAGTTGACGATAATGCCGTCGGCCTCTTCGCAGGTCTTCAGCATGGTTGCGACGAATTCGTTCAGCAGTTCCAGGCTGAGGGTATTATTCGGCGCGATGGCGTTCAGGGTGAGGGTCGCGACTTTGCCGTTCTTGCGGTCTTCGTAACTTACGGGAAAATTTTCAGACATACACCCAGACGGCCCCGGACCGGGGGGCGCACAAGCAAAAATTTTTAGGTGATGCTGCGCGCCCGATCCCTCAGCTGGCCGCCCGTAGCAACGCTTTGGTCCCGGTTATTTCAGGAAGTTTGAGCGAACCCAGTCGAGAGTGTCGCGCAGGCTGTCGTGGATCGGTCGCGGCTGCCAGCCGAGCTGCAAACGCAGGCGATCGGAATTATAGCGAATGGGATTGTTGGCCATCTCGCGGATCGTCTCCGAAGTCACGGCCCGGGGCGCGCCCGTGAATTTATGGCCCAGCCAGTCGAAGAGCGGAGCGGTCGGCAAAAGAAAATTCGGCAGCATGCGCCCGGGAACTTTGAGAGTCGGATCGACTTCGCGGCATAGCGGCATCAAATCCGCCAGGCTGGTGTTGTAGTCCGCGCAAATATAACGGCCCGAGGCTTCCTGCTTTTCATAGGCCAGCACGTGAGCCGCGGCGACGTCCCGGGCGTCGACGAAGGTCAGAGTGAAGGGCATGATCACCGGCAGGCGTCCCCGCAAGAGCATCTCGAAAAGAATCGTCGAGGGCGTATGTCGGAAAAACCCCGGCCCGATGATCGCGCTGGGATTGATCGCGACCATATCCAGATCGTTGGCCTTCGCGAAATCCCAGGCGGCCTGTTCCGCCGCGGTCTTCGCGTAATTATATGGATTCTTCGCTTTTGTATTCCAGTCCTCTTCTGTTAACGCTCGGTCTTCGCCGCCCGCATCCATCCCGATCGCGGCTACGCTGGAGGTGAATACGACGCGACGCACGCCGGCCGCCTTCGCCGCTCGCAGGACGTTCAAACCGCCTTCGATCGAAGGTTCGATGATTTCTTTTTGTGGATCTCTGGCCGTGACTTTGTATACCGCCGCGACCTGAAAGACGCCGTCCACGCCCTGGACCGCGGACTGAAGCGAAGCGGGATCCAGAATGTCGGCGGCGACCGCTTCGGCGCCAAGGGCCGTGAGATAACCGGCTTTCGCGACGTCACGCACCCCCGCGCGCACGCGATAGCCTTTGGCGATCAGCAGCTGAACGATATTATAGCCGACGTGTCCGGTGGCGCCGGTAACGAGTACTTGTTTCATAGATTTAACCAAACGTCCCGCGAGGTTTAGGCGTGATTCTCGTTTCATACGGCTGCAGACGCCGCAGGCCCGCGAATTTCGCTTTGCCGGAGTGATTCATTAAGATCTCGTAATCCTGTTCGCGGCCCTTGCGCTGCACGCGTTCGATTTGCGGTCCGAAAAAACGAAAGGGGACGCCGGCTTCGCGTAATACGCGACGATAAAATAACATGTTGCTGAAAGGCGTAAGCGCGGTGCCCACGTAGTAGACCGCGCCGTGCCCGTAGCTGTTGCGCGTGATGGCGGGGGCCCCGCGATAGAATTTACGCCGGTCCGTATAGCGCGCGACGACCTCCGCCGTAATCGGCTCGACAATTTCACAGATTTTACTGCATGAGCCAGGCAGGGCGCGAAACTTCAGCTTCACTTTTTGTTCGCCGACCGATTCGAACTGTCGAACCCGCACGCCGGCCAATTCGGTAAACAAACCCGGCACCTGCGTATCGCACATCCAGCCGTCGGTATCTTTCAAACCGGCGCGGTAGCCCAGGACCAGGACTCCGCCGTTGCGCACGAAGGCCTCGACGTGGTGCACAAACTCCGGATCCGCGATCCAGTAGAGGGGCAGAAAGGCGACTTTGTACTCCGACAGGTCGACTTCCGACGAAGGACGCACGTGGGCGTTTACGTTGAGAATATTCAGCCCGGAAAACCAGGTGCCGATCTCGACGTCGTAGCCGACGTCCACATAGGGAACCGGACTGAAGCGCAGGCCTTTGCTGATCGGCTGGATCTTCAGATTGCGCGCGTTGTCGATATCGTGTACGACGACCGCCTCGGCGGGCAAAGCTTCGTCGATGAAATCGTCGGCCACTTTCTGGATGTCGTCGATGGCCCGACTCAGTTCGATCGATCGTTTCGTTGGTTCTTTATCGTGGTCGAGCAGGCCGTAACAGAGTTGTTCCTGGCCGAATCGCGCCGTGCGAAATCGAAAATAGTAGATGCTGTTCGCGCCGTGGGCGATGGCGTGCTTCGTCCAGAGCGCCGTCTGTCCCGGCTCCGGTAAATAGCCGAGCACTTCGTGGCCCTGGAAGCCGCAGATCTGTTCCATCACGGTGAAAGACTGATCTTTCAGGCCGCGCACGTACTCGTGCATATAGCTGACCAGCGGGTGCGGGTAGGGTTCTTCCATTTCGCCCCAGACCGGATAATTATCCCAGGCCATATAATCAAGCTCGCGGGCGAGCGCGGCCATGTCGAGGATCGGCAAGAACGGACTCGGATACAAATTCGTGGTCAGTTCGCGGCCCGGACTGTGCTTGCGCAGAATCTTCGTCTGCATACGCACATAATCGAGCACGGTGTCGGAGTGAAAGCGATAGAAGTCGAGCATCATCGAAGGATTGAAGCCGCTCTGCACGTGCCGGCCGGGCATCGGGATCTCGTCGAAGCCGCTATAGACGATGCCCCAGAAGCTCGCGCCCCAGCGGCGATTGACTTCGCCGATCGTTTTGTATTTCTTTTTCAGCCAGACGCGAAAGGCTTTCAGGCTGGTGTCGCTGTGATCGACGTCGGAACCTTCGTGGCCGAGTTCGTTGTCGATTTGCCAGGCGATGACATTCGGATGTTTGCCGAATTTTTTCGCCATGGCCGTCACGATCTTTTCCGACGCGCGACGATAGTTGGCCGATGCGAAGCACGCCTGGCGTCGCGTGCCTATCGTGCGGCGAATGCCGTTGCGTTCCTGGTGAATGTCGGGATATTTTTTCGCCAGCCAGGGCGGAAAAGTGGCCGTCGGCGTGCCGAGGATTACGCTGATGCCTTCTTCGCCGAGCTTATCGATAATGCGTTCAAAGAAACTGAAGTCGTACTTGCCCGGCCGCGGTTCCATCAGGGCCCAGGCGAATTCGGCCAGGCGTACGGAACTCAGGCCCATGTCTTTCATGAGACGAATGTCTTCGTCGTAGTCCGCGGGAGTCCACTGCTCGGGGTAGTAGTCGGCGCCGAAGATCATCGTCATAGACGTCGACCGTCCCGGCTTTCCTCAGAAGAGCAAGCGAATTCCCCGGTCGCAGTGATGCGCGGCGATATGTCGCGGGGTTTCAGGCGTACAGGCGTAGTTCGTTGCGCGGCGCGTGGTCGCGGGAATTTCGCTGATACTCGGCACCCACGCCTGCGATTTGATTCTGCGCACTGTTCGCCGCGGCCAGATCGGGCCCCGATGCGTCGCCAGGTGCGAGAGCCGCGCGCCGCACGCGTTCGGCTTTGTGCCGATTCGCTTCCGGATCGCCGGAGACGGTGCTGGTATCGATCCGGACTTCGCCGCCGACCGCGTAGGGTTTGCCGTCGGGGCCGACCTGGTAGTGATAGCGCGGTCCGCCCTTCGCCAGATCACCGGCTGCCGCCATGTGTTTTTGTTCGTGCAGGCGAACGTCGCGATCGCGCTCTTTGAGTTCGCGCACGACATCCTGTTCCGCCTGGCTGAGTTCGCTGCGAGAAGCTTTCTCAAGTGGATTGAGTGGATTTTGTCCGGGCTCGCCGCCGTTCTGACGGGCGCGATCCGCCGGAGAGACTGCTTCTCCGCGGGCGTCGACGTGTCGCCGGGTCACGACCATCGCGTGATCGCCTGCGCCGACGATCGTGCGGTCGGGGTCCGCGAGAATCTTTGCCATTTTACCAATCATGCGAAATCTTTGCCAGGCCTGGATCTTCTCAATACAGGATATCGGCCCTGGAGCACGATAAAATAACCCGCGGTATGATTTTTTCTTCGGAAACTCAAAAATATGAGCCGGATTCTTGCTTGCCGCGTTCGGATAAATCTGACTCTTCTGACGTATGCAAAAAACTTACCCGGCAATATCTGGGTAAGTCTGGCGCTTTCGGATTATTCTGATCGCGAAGCCCGGGAGTCTCCGGTGCGATTCGATTGAAGTCGCCGCGGCGGGAGTTTGAGCTATGTGGGATAATATCATCAAGAAGATTCGCCCCGGGCGTCCGCGGCCCGAGAGCGCCGATATTCATCGGCCCCACAGCGTGGATTCCCAGGAACAGGGCGCGCGCGTGGACGTGCACAGCGACGAGGCGGCGAAGCGCGAAGCGGCCGAAGCTTTCGCGGCGCTGCGGTCGGTGGGCGAAGAGGGCGGCGCCCGGGCCGCGGCCCCGCGCAGGAATCAACCGGCCCGCAAACTGGACTGCCCCGCGTGCGGCGCGGCGATGGCTCTCGAGCGCATCGGCCGGGTAGAAGTGGATCGCTGCCCGAAGTGTCGCGGCATATTCCTGGACCGGGGGGAGCTGGAACAGCTCAGCGGGAAAAAGCATTCCAGCTACGTCGTCTCAGATCCCGCGGCGGGCAATGACGATCCGGACTTTTTGATTTACACTCCGCACGGCCTGAGCGACCACGTACGCGATGCGTAAAGCGCGACGTTATGCCTTCGCTCTAATATTCAGTATGTACGATCTTATGAAGCAATCCATCTTTCGTCGAAACTTCAATCTTGCACGGACGCTGCTTGCGGCCTTCTGCGTGCTGGCTTTCGCATCCCCCGGGGCCCTGCTCTTCGCAGAAGATGCGACGCAAGCGCCGACGCTGCATGTCGCCGGCGAAGGAGTGGTCGCGGTGCCGCTCCGCTATGCGCGGATCACTCTGAGCGTTACCTCGACTCAGAAAACTGCCGCGCTGGCACAGGCTGATACGGCAAAGCGCGCCGATCGCGTCGTTCAGGCGCTGCAAGGCGCGGGCGTGCAGGATCTGAAAACGCAGAGCATTGCCCTGCGGACAATCACCCGCGATAAAAAAACGGGGCGCATTGTTGAATATTTCTCTTCGAATACAATGAGCTTTCGCGTCGCGATTGAAGCGGCGGGCCGCATGCTGGACCGCTGCGTCGAGGCCGGCGCGAATAATATCAATCAGGTTCAGCTTGTGCCTGATGACGCTGATCTCGCTGCCGCCCGCAAAGATGCGATGGCCGCGGCGGCCCTGGACGCCAGGGAGAAGGCCGACATCGTTCTGAGCGCGCTCGGTCTACGTGCGAAAGTGATTCGCCAGATCAACGTCGATATGCAATTCGGCGCGCCCACGCCGATGCGCATGCAGCGTATGTCGGAAGCGAGCACGCCGGTGGTCGGCGGCGATGCGCAGGTGCGCGCCACCGTTCGTCTCGCAGTCGGTTACTGAGTCGCGGTCAATGAATCGCTCGTTCGACGTTATTATTGTCGGATCGGGGCCGTCCGGTACGGCGACGGCCCTGCATTTATGCCGCCGCAATCCCGATTGGGCGCGAAGAATATTGATCATCGATCGCGCCGTGCATCCCCGGGAAAAGCTTTGCGGCGGCGGCGTGACTCACTACGGCGAAGAGGCCCTGGCGGAACTCGATCTGACCGTCGAAACGAAGTACTTTCCTGTGCGCGAAGTGCGCCTTGATTTCCAGGGCGAGTCGTATCGCTTTCGCGGGAATCCGGCCTTTCGTATATTGCGGCGCGACGAATTCGATCACTGGCTCGTGCGCGAGTGTCGGGCGAAGGGCGTTGCGATTCATGAAGGCGAAGCTTTATCTGATCTGAAGTTTGTCGACGGAGACCAGAGCCAGTCGCGGGAATCAGGAGTAATCGTCGAGACCGATCAGGATACGTACTTCGCGCGCACAGTCGTCGGCGCCGACGGTTCGAAGAGTCTGGTGCGTCGCCTGGCGGGATTCGACCTCGCGCCTGCGCGCGAAAGCGAGGGCGATACGCCGAAGATTAGCGCGAAACAATCGAAAAACGCCGGCCATTCTTCCGGAGCGCGGCTCGCGCGATTGATGGAAGTTCTCACGCCCGAAGAGTCGGGAGCGCAGGCGGACTTTCGCGACGGTCGCGCCGTTTTCGATTTTTCGCGCATGACGGACGGTCTACAGGGCTACTACTGGGATTTTCCAAGCTATGTGAAAGGCGCGGCCTATATGAACCGCGGTCTCTTTGACAGCCGCGCGCGCCCGGAGCGTCCGCGCGCCGATTTAAAATCGGAGCTGGACGCCGCCCTTAAGCTGCGAGAGCGCCGCCTGGAAGATTTTGAATTAAAGGGCCATCCCATTCACTGGTTCGATCCCGGCGGAGACTGCGCGCGGCCGGGCGTGCTGTTAGTCGGCGACGCGGCCGGAGTCGATCCTTTGTTCGGCGAAGGTATTTCTTTCGCCATCGCGTACGGCGGGCCGGCCGCCGAAGCCATCGAAGACGCCTTCGCTCGCGATGATTTTCGTTTCGCGGATTACGGTCGCAGGCTCATGCGGCGGCCGCTCTTTCGACATCTCAGGCTGCGCGTGCGACTCGCGCGGATCGCGTACCGCTTGCGTTCGCCTGCGCTGGTAAAACTCTGCTGGCGGCTGGCGGGATTCATCGTGCGCTTTACTCCCTGGCGCAGTCGCGACTTTCAACCGGCGAAGGCCCGCGCGTTTGCCGACCCCTGAATCGTAAGATATTTTAAGTGAACAAAAAGCTGCCTCTTTTCGCCTGATATTCAATCAAGCGTGGAGAGATTAGCCAGAATGAAGTCCTTAAAGGTCCCGATTTTGTTTTCCGCCTGCCTGCTGGCGATACAGTGCAGCACGAGCGGCTTTGATCGCGGTCCGCTGCCCCGATTCAATGCGAAGCCGGTCGTGAACGACTCCGTGATTGCAGGCAATCTCGCGAAGCGGCCGCAGCTGCCGGCGAATTTCAAGCTGGGCGTTTATTTGTACGAGGGAGATCATCGGGATCGGCTGTCGCACGCGGATCTGCAGGAATTCTTAAAGATCGAAGAAAAACTCAAAGCGGCCGGCGTGCTCGGTTCAATGTTTCTGGTGCGCCCCCTGAAGCTGGAGGCCGGGTCGTCGTATGAGGAATCATTTTATGGGCGCCACCAGGGCATGCCCGCACCGAAGCGCGGCGAAGATGCGCTGCTCGATATTCGGCGACAGGCTTCGCGTTACGGAGCCGACGCCGTGCTCGTCTTAAATCCGGCGAGCGAAATGCGCGAAGAAGCGAATCTGCTCAGTATACTTTATCTGACGATCGCGGGCATCTGGCTGGTTCCGGGTTCCGAACGCGATCACTCGTATAGCATCGAAGCCTCTATGTGGGATGTTCGCAACGGCTATCTGTACGCGTCCGCCTACAGCGAAACCCGCGAAAGTCGAACGCGCCCGCTGGGTTGGGTGGATCATTCCGAAATCATCGCCGAAGATCGCCGCACCGCGATCCTGGAATTGCGCGAAGAGCTTCAGAAACGCGTTGCGAATCTACGTTAATTGAACTGCTCCGCCTTGCGTGGGAGCCGTCATCTCCGCAAGGGGTAATTACGATGGCTTCCGCGAAGCGTGGGAGCCAACCGGTCCGCAGGTTAATTTGATGGCTCCCACAGCTGAATTGGATTGTCGTCGGGATCCTTGAGCTGTGCGAAGCGGCCGTTGGGATACGTCTCCGCTTCGACCTCCACCGAAATTCCAGCTGCTTCGAGTTGCTTCACCATTGCATCGAGATCCGCGACGCGAAAATTGATCATCCACTGCTGTTCGGGACTCCCGAAGTATTCGGTATCTTGTTTGAAAGGAGCGAATACCGTAGCGCCCGCGGACTGGGACCAGGGCTCTTCCTCGTAGTTGTCGGGGACTTTTTGAACGCCGAGATGTTTTTCGTACCATTCGGCCAGCGCGCCGGGATCCCGGGAGCGAAAGAAGAAGCCGCCAATACCTGTTACCTTTTCCATGTCGTGAGAACTCCCCGTTTGATTTTTCGTGTAAAATTTTGCGCGAATGCTCAATACGAACGGCCGCGACGCATACACAGCGTCGCGCCGAATCGGATCAGGCTCGCGAGCCCAGACGCTGCTGCTTTTCGCCGCCGAGCTGACGCGCCGCGCGCAGCACCGAGCTCATCGTAGTGATCTGCGGATTGACCGAGAGACCGGTCGGAATCCAGGAAGCGTCCATCACGAATAGATTGGGATGCCCATACACTTCAAAATTCGGCGCGATGGCACCCCGGGACGGATCCGCGGCGGCCTGGATCGATCCGTGCGGGTGCGCCGAACCGATGCCGATTTTACCGACGGCGAAGCTTTGCTTCAGAATCCAGTCGAAGTTCGTATTCGCGTCGACCGGAACCGGACCGTCCATGCCGGCGAAGGGAAAGATCAGTTCGCGCGCGCCCGCGGCGGCCTGGACTTCCGCCAGCATTTTCAATCCCAGGAGCAGATTGCGTCCGTCGCCCTTCGTCAGTTCGTAGTCCACTTTGCGTTTGCCGAAGCTCCAGTTCACGCGGCCTTTGGTTTCGCCGTCGGCGCCGTCGCGGACGAGCACAATGCCGGCGCTCATATTCGGATAGGCTTTCATTTGTTCGAATTGCTGCGCCCCGTAAAAAGGCATGATCGCGGCGGTGAGAGTCGGGCGAAAGGGCGCGACTTCCAGCCAGAAGCCGTAGCCCGTATCGTCCTGGTTGTGGCCGTCCTTGATCACCGCGGACTGGGGCGGCCCGTTCCACATGTCGATCTTCGTATCGAATTTGGCGAAGATCGTCGATGTCGGGTGCAGCTTGAGATTGCGGCCGACATATTCGTTGCCGATGCCGGAACGCTGGAAGAGAGCCGGTCCTTCTAAGGCGCCGGCACTGGCGATTACGACCGGCGCGGTAATGCGCATCTTCTCGATAATATCCCGGGGATGTTCGTCGTAAGCGTCCGGAGCGAATTCGGCGTACACGGTTTTCGGATCGCCGTCGTCGATTTTAACGGCGCGCATATTCGTGACGACGATCGCGCCGTTGTTTAATGCGTCGGGAATCCAGGTTAAGAAAGTGGACTGCTTCGCGTTGACCGGGCAGCCGAGGCCGCAGCGCCCCAGGCCGATGCACTTTCCGCCGTTGTTATTTTTTAAGATCTCGGGCTTGAGTCCCAGGCGTTTGCCGCCGCGCAGCAGCACCTGATTGTTTTCGTTGATTAAATTCGCCGGCACTTCGTCCACGCCGATCCGTTCGTGCACTTCGTCGACGAAAGCGCCCATCTCCTCGCCCAGATCGTAGCCGGGTAGGCCGAAGCGGTCGCGCCATTCGCCGGTCACGTAGTCGGGTGGATACAGCGAAGTCTGCCAGTTTACGGTCGTCGAGCCGCCCAGAGTTCGGCCCTGCACGATACTGGCGGACTGATTTTCGGTGAGCACGTAGCCGCCGTCGCGATACATACGGGCATGCGCGCGAAATTCATCGTTCGTGAACTGGCCGATTAAGTACGGGCCTTCTTCGATCAGCACGACCTTCCAGCCCTGGCGGGCCAGCTCGGCCGCCGCGACCGCGCCGCCCGCCCCGGACCCAATAATACACACGTCCGCTTCCAGATCCCAGCGCGAACCGGAGACGTCGGCCGCCGGGTCTTTGCGAATCATGCCGTGCTGCTGGGGAGTATAAATGATCGATTTCATGCGCGCGCTCCTGCGTAGGGAATGATGCCGCGACTTAAATCGTAGCCGGAGTAGGCCGCGAATTCGGGGCGGCTTGAAATTATAAAAAAGCAGGTTTGTCGCATAATCGTATACAGGCCGCGCTTGAGCTTCGACCCGGAGTTCTTCCAGATATTCAAACGCTCCGCGCGTTTTTCCGGACTGAGTTCGACCAGCGTCGTGAAGCTGCCGTCGAGCAGCACGCTCAACAGACGCGAAGAGGGGATGCCGATCAGTTCGTGGACCAGCGCGCGATTTTCAATCGGATGAGGATGGCCGTAGACGTAGCGATCGACGGCGAGTCCCGCGTCGAATTCGAAGGGCGCGTCGGCCAGAAAGATTTCGGCCAGCGCATTAAAGTTGCGATACTCCTGCAGGCTGATGCCTTCTAGAGCGGCGCCGGGTTGCGCCGCGGCCGCGGGGCTGCCGCAGCGGGCGGCGCTGACAGTGACGGAAGTCAGCGCGAAGGCTTTGATTGTATATTTTAGAAACCGTTCGCGTCCGATGGGACGCGTCAGGGCGTCGGCGAATTTGTTTCTCATGATTGCCAGAGTTGCAAAGCTTCGCCCGGGAGTTCAAGAACTTCGGCCCTCTCGCGCGCGATTTTTTCGCGCCGGCATCGCCTTCGCATCGGAAAGTTTCGCCTGGCGTCGCGCGTTACGATGCGATGTCGTTATGGGGAGCAGATCACTCCGTCTCGGGCTCAGTTTTCTTGATGCGCTGCAAGATAGAACTCGCGCGTTCGCCGACGAAGTTGACGGCCTTTTGCGCAAACAGGAGCGCGTCCAGGTTGTTCATATAAAAGGCCGGAATCAGAAACAGCGAAATCTGCGTCGACAGGATCAAACCCCAGGCGATGGCGAGCACCATCGGTTCTAAGAAAGGATCCGAACCGCCGATGCCATATGCCGTGGGCAGCAGGCCGGTGACGGTCGTAATCGTAGTAATCACAATCGGCCGGAGGCGGCGGCTTGCTCCGGCGACCACGTCGGGAATCAAATCGTTCGCGACGAAATCGCGCCCGGCCGCCAGACGTTCTACGACCAGCTTGTTGATAAACTCGACCATCATCAGCGAATTATTTACGACGATGCCCGAAAGGCCGATCACGCCGACGAGTCCCATGAATGAGAAGGGGCGGTCGTGAAAATAGAAGGCCCAGATCACGCCGATCAGTCCGAAGGGGATTGCGGTTAAAACGATGATCGGCTGACTCAGGCTGTTGAAGAGCAGCGTCAGCACGAGATAGATCGCGACCACGCCGCCGATAAAAGCCAGCAGGAGCGAACGCACGGACTCCTGAGTCTTTTCGGCTTCGCCGCCGTACGAAAAACTGACTTCGGGATAATCGATCAGCTCCGGCGAGTATTTTTGAATCAGCTTCGTAATCACGCGCTGGGGCTGGACCGTGACGTCGGACTGAGCGTTGATCGTCGTCGTAACGTCGCCGTCCGTATGGTGGATCGAGGTTTCGGCGCGCGTTCGCGAAAGCGATGCGAAAGCCCGCACCGGAATCAGATTTCCCTGATTGTTACGAATATTCAGGTTCAGCACGTTTTGTACATTCTGGCGATGTTTTTGCGGAAAGCGAGCGCGAATGTCGATCTCTTCGTTGTTGCGCACGATCGACGTCGCGTCGATACCGTCGAAGGCGATACGCAAAGTGCCCGCCACGTCCTGCACGGTCAGGCCGACGGCCGCCAGAGTTTTATAATCGATGTCGAGTTTGAATTCTTCCCGGCCGATCTTTTGCGTCGTCGTGACGTCCGAAACGCCTTTCATCGCTTCCAGATCCGCGACGATGCGTTTGACGAAGAAGGCCCGGTCTTCGTCATTGTCGGAGTGGACGCGCAGCTCGATCGGCTTGCCGGCGGGCGGTCCCGGTTTTTTTAATTCGAAGCGCAGCTCTTTGGTGCCGCTGATATTCGCCTTAACTTTTTCGCGCAGTTCGTGCATTACGATTTCCGCGTCGCGATCCCGCGCCGAGTGGGGCACGAGGGTTACCTGGAGAAAGGCCAGGTACTCGTCGCCGCCGGCCGGGGCCGCCAGCTCGTTGGATTGATTCGTGCCGATGCGCGCTGTATAGTACGCCAGCTCTTCTTCGGGAATTTCTTCGATGTAGGCTTCAATCTTCTCAATGACTTCTTCGGTCGCTTCGAAGGTCGCATCGTCGGTCAATTCGACGTAGACGAAGAAGGTGTCGGCGCCGTCCGGCGGAAAGAGATTAAACGTAACGTTGCGGCCGGCCCACCACATCGAAAAGAACAGGAGCGCGACGGCGACCAGCGTCGTAATATAGCGATGACGCAATACCAGCGGCAGCGTCTTCTTGTACGGCACGGCGATGTTGTCGAAGAAACGATCCTGCCAGGTCTTCGCTTCGCCGGGGTCTTCGCTTTCGTTCGCGTCGCTTTTGCTTTCGCTTTCGCCTTTCGGCTCAGGCTCAGGCTCAGGAGGGCGAATCGTATTCGAAAGATGGTTCGGCAAAATCAAAAAGCAGCTGAAGAGCGACCCGATCAGCGACGCGATGATCACCGTGGGAATGGTCGCGACGAATTTTCCCATCACGCCCGACATGGCGAACATGGGCGCGAAAGCCAGCACCGTCGTGAGCACCGAAGCGACGACCGGCAGGACGACTTCCATCGTGCCGCTCAAGACGCCGTCCTCGACGGTATTTTCGACGCCTTCGCCCTGTTTGATGTGCACAATCGAGTTTTCCGAGACCACGATCGACTGGTCGACGATCATCCCCAGGGCGATGATCATGGCCATCAGCGAAATCGCGTTGATGTCCACGCCGGTCGTCGGCATGATCAAAAAGGTGATGGCGAAGGCCGTGGGAATCGAAAGCGCGATCAAAAGCGACGACCGTAGATCCAGGAATATAATCAGGATGATAATGACCAAGACGAAGCCGATGATCGCGTTGGATACGACCACGCTGATGCGATTGCGCACGGGACCGCTCGCGTCGTTAGCGGCGGAGAGCGTAATATTCTCCGGGAGGATCTTTTGTTTTTCGCCGATATAATCGCGGATCTTATCGACGACGGTAATGATGTCCTGGTTGCTCGCCTTTTTGACGACGAGCATAATGCCGCGACGACCGTCGAAGATCGTACGCATCATCTCTTCCGAGAAACCTTCAGTGACCGTGGCGACTTCTTTGACCGACACATCCCCGCCCCCGAAGGCCGAGCGAATGATTACGTTTTCGACGTCTTTCGTCGTTTCGAATTGGGAGAGCGTTAGAATATTTCGCTGAGTTCGAAAAGATTCCAGATTGCCCCCGGTCGCGCGCACGTTGCGACTGTCGAGGGCGAAGAGCACGTCGTTTAAGGCGATGTACTTTTGATCCAGGCGCGCGGGGTCGAGATCTACGTGGAACTCCAGATCGCGAAAGCCGTACTTATCGATTTGCGAAACGCCGCGGATTCGTTTCAAATCGCGTTCTACGAGTTTGGCGATGCGCCGCAGCTCGCCGTAGCTCGCGTTTTCCCCCGAGACCCCGACGATCAGCACCGGCCGCTCGCTGGCCTTCAGATCCCGCACGACCGGACGCCCTTCGATTTCCGTCGGCAGATCCGAGACGCGATCGATGGCCCGGCGCACGTCGTCTTTGACCGCCTTCTGATCCGGATAGTCGATGTCGATCTCGATCGTCACCGAAGAAACGTTTTCGCCCGAGACGGACTTGAAGTTATCGATGCCCGTGACGCCTTTGAGTTCGTCTTCGATCAGGCGCGTGACGTTTTGTTCGACGTCCTTCGGCGATGCGCCGGGATAGAGCGTGATGACCTGCATCGTCGCCAGGTCCACGTCGGGGAATTCATTGCGATTCGTGCTGGTGGCGGCGGCGAAGGCGAGTCCGAAGATTCCCACCAGCATAATATTTACCAGCAGCGTGCGCGTCAGAAAGAATCGGAGAAAGCCCATACAGCAGCCAAAGCACTGGCCGCAGGTTCATCAACGAAAAAACGATACCGGGTTGTATCGATTTCGTTTCGGGACTCCCGGGCGGACTGGCTCGCTCCGCGATTCGGGAGGCGGCGCGCTGTGTCCGCCGGAGTTATTTCCGACAGATGGCGACCTGGTTCACGCCGGATTCGACCGTTTTGATTTCGGGCGCGTTCGTGAATTTCGACGCGGAGAAGAGCCCGACCAATTCATCGGCGTCGCGATAGTTAATCTTCCATTCGAGAATATGGTCGAGGAAGTACTTATCCGGCATCGACGGGTGATAGTTTGTGATCATCGTATCGCGGCCGTCTTGCAGATGGTCGTGGATCCAGTTCAGCAAATTCACGGCCTGTTCGTCCGAGAGATAATCGAAGAGGCCCAGGCTATAAATAAATTCCTGCGGGCGAATCGTGAATTTCCCGCGGCCTTCCGACATGGCGATGACGTTTTCCTGCATAAAGGTGAAGCGATCCGCGTGGCCGGTTTCTTTCGCCAGATTCGCCGCGAAGGCCAGGGCGTCTTTGTCGACGTCCAGGCAGTTGGTTTCGATGACTTTGTTGCCGGCTCGCGCGCAGGTGTCGAAGAGTTCCCGGCAGCTGCCGCTTGCCAGATTCGTAACATAAAAGACGCCCGTATCTTCGATGGCTTCTTGCAGGATGATTTGCGTGAGCAGCTCGCGGATTTCGCGGCGGGCCGTACAAAAGGGACGGCTTTCGAACCAGGCGTCGATGAACGGC
Source organism: bacterium (assembly GCA_024742665.1). GTDB lineage: Bacteria > Spirochaetota > Leptospiria > Leptospirales > Leptonemataceae > JANSYA01. The sequence continues at coordinate 133,632 of JANSYA010000002.1, read as the reverse complement.
CCCAGTCGGCCGTCTCCCTGGGGTTCGTTTTCGTAGATCATCTCGCTGGTCATGAAATCGTCGGCGAAGCCGCGCGGTTTCATATAGCAGTGGGCGATCAGCTGGCTTAACATAAAGATGTTAAAAGTTTCGCGGAAAATATAGGCGCCGATGCCGATGTCCAGATGCGAAGTGTCGCGAAAGGACATCAGGTCGTCGTAGCCGATTTCGACGAGGGCTTCCGGTTGCGTGTACTGATCGAGTAGATCGATCATGCGATTGCAGCGGGCGTTGACCTGGCTTTGTACATCAGATTCTTCGATTTTGCGCCGGCGCAGGCCCGAATTCAGCTCGCTCATTACGTTTTGAAAGATTTCGATTTCGTCTTCGAGCTCTTGCGGAATCTGCTGGTCGGTGATGTGCCCCAGGCGCGTGCGATGAAAGCGGCTGACCTGGGCGATTTCGTTTAAGTTCAGCTCGCCTAAATTTACGGAGATGTCGCGCAGGCGATGCGAAAGCGTGACTGCCAGACTATTATAGAAGCGCGCGGAGAATCCCGGCTCCGAGGCGAGCAGGGAAGTCAAAAAGGGTCCGTCGATGGCGTCGGCTTCCACGTCGTCTTCGGCGATTACCGAGGCGCTCGCGTCCGCCTGTTCTAGAAAAGACATCTCGCCGAATAATTCGCCGGGACCCAGGCGGGCGTAGGTCAGACTCTGGCCGTCGTGATTGCGATCCACGCGCACATAACCTTCGCGCAGAATGTACAGAATCTTACTGGTGGCGCCCTCTTCGATCAGCACTTCGTCTTTCTTGAAGGCGATCCGGCGGGCGTTGCGTAATAGTTGCTTCCAGTCGTTTTCGGTGAGGAGATTGAAAGGACCTTCCATAAAATGATACCGCTCCGTCTGATGCCGCTCTGTGGATCAGGAATCTTTCCGTTTTAAGAAGCCGAGGCTGCCGCGCTTTTTTTGTTTTTCATCGTCCGGGGCTTCTGGCTTCCCGGCCCCTGCCCCTGTCTTCGGTCCCAGTTTTTCCGGTAAACCGAACTGCGCGGGGCGACCCTGCAGGCCGTTATTAATGGCGAATTGCCACATCCGCTCTCCGACGCGCCGGGCGATTTTATTTCCGCCAGGCACAATTCTGCGTAAGACTTCCGAGCACGCAACGATGATTTTCAAGAAGGGCAAAAGCCGCGACCAAATCGTTTTGGGATAGTCCAGTTCGCGCGCGTTGTCCGCGCCGATAAACGCCTGGGAAAATCCGTACAGAGCGCGGGAAACCCAGCGAGTTTCTTCGAAACCCATCACCAGATGCGCGGCCTCGCCGCCCGCGTCCATCAGGGAGCGGGCGAGAATGCGCGAGTCCTCGTCGGCGGGCTCCCGGGAATCCATGATCAGATTTAGAATGCGCCAGCCTTCGCTTTCAGTCGACGCCAGAATCTCCGGATCGAGTCCCGAGAGATAGCCGTTGTACTTCCAGAAGTGCATGACCGCTTCGGATTCCTCTTCCGAGAAACGCAGCCCGCTTTTGCGCAGGGCCCGCAGCACGATCACGGAAAACAGAGTATTGGTTCCCAATAGATCCGATTGATTGATCGGAATGCCCCAGGCGCGGGTTTCCCAGCGGCCGGATTTCAGCAGCAGCCGCCGAACCTGGGCGTGCATCAAACGAACGCGCACGCAGATCATGAAACCGGGGGCGCGCACTTCCAGTCCGCCCGGTTTGCAGACTTCCAGAACGAAGCGCGAAGTTTCCATTAAGCGGCGATAGGCCCGCTGGACCAGCCGGCCTGAGAATACCAGAGGTTTGTTGGCCGCCGGGCTTAAATATCCATAGGGCAGGGAATAACAGAGCAGAGCCATCGATCCCAGAAAGCCCGCGCGCATATAGGTCGCGCCGCCCAGATTGACCTTGTCCAGATCGACCCACAGGGGTTTGTGCGTGACCTGCTCCATGAGCGCCCGGAGCGATTCCGGCAAATTTGGAATTTCTGTAAAGTCCGCGCCCCGGGCCAGAGCTTCGTTCAGCAGCTTGCTGCCTTTGCCCGGAGGCATGGCGGCGAAGGTATCGACGACGGCGTCGGCCAGGGGGTCGCCTTTGAAATAGTACGGCGCCAGCAAATCCACGAGATCGCCGTAGCGTTCGCGATTTTCAACGATGCGGGCGCAGCGGGCGGGAAAGTGATCGGTGTTGGTCGCCGGTGCGCTCATTGGATCCATTAATTGCGGGCGAACTCCGGCGTGAATATTAAGCGCGCGTTCGGCGAAAGCCGCACGGCTCCAGTCCGAAGTTCGAAGCTGTCTATAGTATCGGCCGATTATCGTCCGCGCCGGTTTAAATCGCCGTAATATTCAATTCGGCGATCTCTAAGAAAGGGCCAGTCCCTGCGCGTACTTTCAATCAGAGCCGGATCCAGGTCCAGCACAATCGTTTCCTCGGCATCCGCGGGGCTGCGGTGCACGATACGGCCGAAAGGGTCGGCCGCAAAGCTCTGGCCGAAGAAAGTTAGTTGATCCTCGCGTCCCACGCGATTCACGGCCACGACGTATACGCCGTTGGCGATGGCGTGACTGCGCTGCATCGTTTGCCAGGCCTCGTGCTGGGCGGCGTGATCGGCGCTTTCGTGGTCGTGCCAGCCTATGGCCGTCGGATAAAACAGGACTTCGGCTCCCTGCAAGGCGGCGGCCCGGGCGCCTTCCGGAAACCACTGGTCCCAGCAAATTAAGACAGCGATGCGTCCGTAGCGAGTATCCCAGACGCGAAAGCCCAGGTCGCCTGGAGTGAAATAATACTTCTCGTAGTACTCCGGATCGTCGGGGATGTGCATCTTGCGATAGATGCCGAGCAGCTCGCCCCCCGCGTCGATCACGGCGGCGGTATTGTGATACAGGCCGGGCATGCGTCGCTCAAACAACGAAGCCAGGATGACGATATCCAGTTCGCGCGCGAGAATCTGCAGGCGCTCGGTCGTCGGGCCGGGAATCGGCTCCGCCAGATCGAATTTGTTTGCGTCTTCGGTCTGGCAGAAATACCGCGAACAGAACAGCTCCTGGGTGCAGACGATCTGCGCGCCGTTTTTTGCGGCCGCACGAATTTCCGCGACGGTGCGCTCCAGATTTTCGGCGGGGTCTTCCCCCGCCGTGAGCTGCATATAGCCGACGCGCAATTTATTTACTCATCGTCCGGATTCGAGACTTCGTCGACGAGTCCACCGGCCGGATCTTTGCGATTGATTTCAAAGACGTCGAAATCAGATTCGCGAAAGCCGGTGACGTACGCCTGGGTAATCCCCAGGTAGTGGGGCTGGCCGGTTTGCATGACGCGAAAGGCGAAGGCCGCCATGGATTCTTCGGTGATCGAGAAGGGATGGACTTTGCCCCGCTGCAGATCTTTGTAGAGGCCCTCGTAGGTCTTGACGGCGGTGCCGCGTTCTTCCAGGCGCAGAATCTTCCCGCGGACGGAAAAGTTACGGCGGGCGCCGGATTTCTTGACGGTGTGGCGGTCTGCCAGGTCCGCGGGACGTCCGGCCGAAACCGGCTGAGCGTTCAGAATTTCAAAATCGGTCTTGAGCGCGATCGGCTCGATGCGATGAATGCAGTAGTGGATCAGCATCTGCTTGCCGAGATTCTTCAGCATGAAGTTCACGGCCGCCTTCGATTCGGGCCGCACGCTGATGGAGATGCTCTCGGTCGTGGGCGTATAACATTCGTTCTCGTCCGAGTTGCAGTTTTCTTTCGCGTCGAAGGTCGTGACAGTCGCGGTTCCCTCATACGACTCGAATATAATGCCGCTGCTCTCGAATTTGGTCAGCTTGATCACCGCCCGGCCTTCCGCGTAAGTGCCGAGTGCGAACAGCGGACTGGCGCTGAACAGGGTGCAGATAGTAAAGACAACGCCGGCGAGCAGATTGCGCCGTGCGATTTTGGATTCGAACATGTTTCGCTCCTGGGAAAGTAGAATTCCCTGTATCAGGCCCTGGCAGTGGTCGTAAAGTTTGATTTTTCCCGGCGACGGAGAAAAAAACGCGACCTGCCGCCCCACGCCTGCGAAATCCCGTCGGGCGCAGTGCGAATGCGTTTGACATTCCGGTGTAAATGGGTTATCTGCGAAGTCGGTGCCAATTCGCCATGACTGAAAGACCTGACTCAATCGCCGCAAATCTCCAAACAGCGAAAGAGTACGTGCGCGCCCGCAGCCTGGAGCTGCTCACCGCCCGGGAATCCTCCGGGAGTCGGGACGAAAACCGCCGTCGGGAACCCCGCATGATTCCGGCGGAGTACCAGTTCGCGATCCTTTCGCCCGATCTGGCCTATTTCGAAAAAAACGGCGTTCTGGCCGACCGGGGGCTGCGCTATGCCATCGTTCTGGATCTCTCGGAAAGCGGCTGCAGCCTGGTGTTTGAACTGGGCGCGGGTCACGACCCGGCCGTTCCGGCCATGCACGTCGAATATATCCTGAAGCTCGATAGTCGACCGACTCCGGTCCGGGTCGCAACCCGCTGGCGCGGTCGCATCGATGATCGCCTGATCAACGCCGGCTTCGAGTTCCAGTCCTGAGCGGCCGTTCAGGTCGTCGTTTCACTCTTGACGGGTTCCGGCGGCCCCGGGATCCGTATTTCGTATGAACGCTTCTGCTTCCGCGCATCCCGCATCGCATCCAGCAAACTCCGCACCGGCGACTCCTATCGTCAGCGGCGATGATCGCGCCCTGAACGCGCTCTTGAATCGCATTGTCGATGAGCCGGAGATTCACGCCCGCTGGCTGAACACCCTGGCCTTCCTGGAATTCATGGGCACGCGTAAGATCGCGCGGTCTTTAAACGGACGACGCGCGGATCGCATCGCCCTGCAGCACCTGGCGGAAGAAGCCCGCCACGCCTATTTTTTCAAACGCTCGATTGAACGCGTAGCGCCCGACGCCGATCCGGGTTTCGCGCTGTCCGAGCTGCTGGCGGGTTTTTCAGCCGCCCGTTATTTTCATGGACTCGACGCCCTGGTCCATCGCGATCTGGCTGACGCCGATCCGACGGTCGGGCCCGAGCTGTGCTATCTCTACGTGACGACCCTGATTGAAGAACGCGCGGGCTGGCTCTATCCCGCGTATGACGCGGTGCTCGAAGCGCGCAATCTGCCCCTTCGTTTGACCGGCGTAATTCTCGAAGAAGAGCAGCATCTCGCGGATATGTATTCGGCCGCGCGGCGCCTCGACCCGCAGTGCGAAGAACGTTTGCAGGGCTACCGGGTGCAGGAAGCGCAGGGCTTCGCGGGATTTTTTACGCGGCTGCAGGCGGCGGTTTAGCGCGCTGCGCACAGGTGCGCGTTTACGAAGCGCACGCAATGTCACTCTATTCTTTTAACACGCGATAGGCATAGCGCCAGGTCTTCGCCGCGTTGCCGGCCCGGTCCCGCACCCGCGCAATCAACACATGATCGCCGGGCTTTGCAATATGCGCGGGCCAGAAGACTTCGACGTGTTTGTGATCCGGATCGTGATCCGTATAGCAATCGATGCCGTCGACCGTGACGCGCAGACTTTTGTAGTCCACGCCGGAACCCACGTCTTTGATTCGCAGAAACAGCCGCATCTCCGGAGCACGGTACAGATCGCCTCGAAATTTGCGATGCTTCGCCGGCCGCTTGCGGATCCGGCCGGGAGCGTTGCGGCGAACGGACTGAAACTCCGGCGCCGCTCGATCGACCAGCACTGCGAACAGGCCGGTGCTGCGCGTGCGAAAATGATAGCGGCCGTCGGCGAACAGAGTGTGCTGCTCTGCACTGGTGGGCTTCGCCGGAGGCAGGGGCAGAGGATCCGGCAGGCTCAGGGGATAGACGCTCCGCCGTCCCAGGCGATACACTCCCACCTGGCCCGGGCGAACTCCGGCTCGGGCCGGGGCGATCGCCGCTACCGATCCTTTGATCGGACTCAAAAAATCCAGATAGCTTGAGTTCATATTCGTGGCCGCGCCGGCTCGGGGGCGTGACCCGGAAGATGCCGACACGCGTTCGAACAAAAAGGCCGGCGAAAGCGCCTGCAAACCCCGGGGCAATCGTCGGGTCTTGCCCATCGAGCGCAGGCGCAGATTCAGGTCTTCGAAGGTCTGTCCCGCTGTGAAATCCAGGCGGGCGTCGCCGGCCTTGCTTGCGAGAGTGGCTTTCCGATCGGCGAAGACCGTTGCGGGTGGAGCCGTCGCGGGAGCTTCCGGTTCGCCGGCGTCTGCGGGCGCATCGGAGCTGAGGCTCAGGCGGACCGTGGCGACGTTGCCGGCCGCGTCGGCGCCGCTGAGAGTGATGGAACGGGAAGGGCCGATTGTCTGCGGACTCACACTGAGCGGAGCCGCGCTTACGAAGGGCAAAGCCCCCGGAGCGCGATCGTAATAATTGTAGAGATAGCGGGCGCCGCCCCGCAGACCGGTTCGGGTGCGATCGAAGAGCAGGCCGTGGCGATAGGACGGCAGGCGTTGCAGGCGATCGAAGTGGAAGGCGAAGAGTTCCTGCTCCGGCGCATCGCTAAAGTACAGCCGGCCTTCCGCCAGGCCCAGGCGTGCGCGGCCGGCCGGTTCGGCGGCGTCGTAGGCGTCGAGCTGGAAGCGCACGCCGCCCCGGACCAGTAGATCTCGGGCCCGGAGAGCTTTGGTTGGAACGTAGCTTTGCTCGAAGCGCCGGCGGCCCGGAGCGGGATTCCATACGGGCGGTCCCGCCGCCTGCAGGGGAATACGCAGAACTTCTGTTCGGCCGCCCGGACGCGAGTCCGCATTCGCCGGCGCGATCGTTAAGAATCGCAGCACCGGCGGCCGTCGATCGGGAAGCTCCAGTCCGTGGCGCAGGGGATTCAGCCAGGTCCGCCCGTCGCTGTTGATGTATTCGAAGTGCAAGTGCGGGAAACCAATGCCGGTCTCGCCCGAGCTGCCGATGACTTCGCCGCGCCGGACCGGCAGGCTGTCGTCCGAAATCTGCAGCACGAAATCGCGGCGCAATAAAATGCGATCGTGAACCTGTGCTACGTCCGGGTGCGCGAGAATGCGCCGGGAGAATTCGCTCAGGTGGCCGTAGCGCGAAACGCGCCCGTCGTGATGTTCGACGCGCACCGCGTATCCAATATTGTAGCGCCCGAACATGATCTGACGCACGAAACCCGCGTCCACGGCGTGGACCGACGCCCCGGTGTCGCCGCCGGTGCTGAAGTCCAGGCCGTAGTGGAAATTGCCGTTGCGAAATTCTCCGACAGTGCCGGTCACGACCAGCGGCTCTAACTGCAGCGGCGGATGCAGAGGCCGTGAAGATTCGGGGGCGCGGGCGTAGTTTTCGAGCAGGCCGTTGCTCAAGCAGCCGGCGGCGAGTCCCAGGCAGAGGGCCGTCGCGGCGAGTCTCAAACCAGAGGCGGCCCGGTTCGGGAGTTTGAGAAGGCTTGAGCTGCGGCGCATGATCTGTTCGAAAGAAACTCAATTCAGACGATTCGCTGAGAAAGTCTGATTTGCATCATACTGAAACGCGGCGGTTCGGGGTATACCAAAAAGCATGAATCATGATCCGACGTCGGCTCCGAACCATGCCGCCATTCTCGACGCGCATTTCGATCCGGCCTATTCTACGAGCGTCTCGCAAAACGTAGTTGAATTGCTCGCGCGCGATTATTTTCGAGCGGAGCTGGTGGGTTTCGACACGGTGCCGGAGCCGCCGGCGTCTGGAGCGCCTTTGATCTACGCCGGCAACCACTCCGGGATGTCCTTTCCCTGGGACGCGATCATTTTCATGTCGAAGTTATATGCGCTGGCCGGCTATGATTTTTCCCGCGCCGCACGTCCTCTGACCGCGCCGGCGCTTTCCGCGCGACGGATCATGTCACCGTTCTTTTCGCCCAATTTCTGGAAACGCGCAGGCGGCGTCGATGCGACGATTCGTAATTTCGAGGGGCTCGCGGCCCGGGGCCGGGAAGGCGGCGTGTTGATTTATCCTGAAGGCATCGCCGGAATCGGAAAAGGTTTCGACAAACGCTATCATATGCAGCGCTTCTCGAATTCCTTCGTACGCATGGCGATCAAGCATCGTTCGGACATCGTGCCGGTCTTAACTGTCAACGGAGAGTACATTAATCCGCTGGGGTATAAATCCGATTTTCTGAACAAATTCGTGCAGAAGCTCGGCCTGCCATTCGTGCCGGTAGGTCCGCTCACCACGCTCGTTTCCTTGCAGCCCTGGTCGTTTTATTTCGGTCTGCCGGCGAAGCTGACTTATGTGCGGGGCCGGCGCATCCGTATCGACGATCTTACGGATCAGCCCCTGGAAAAACTGAAGGTCAAAGAGCTGCGCCATATCTCCTCGCAAGTTCAGAAGAGCATGCAGGAAGATCTGGACGAAGCCGTGGCGCGGCACGGCCACGATCCCTATCATTTAGACGAGCTGGCGGAAACCTGGCTGGCGGCCCGGGATCGCCTGTTTTATATTCTGCCGGCGGGCTGGCCGGTGCTCTTCGCGGAGCACGACCGTCTCTTTCAGCAGCGCCCGAACGTCGCGGAGCCGGTGCGTATGTCCCATGGCAACTTTGATTTTATGCGGGCGCTTTCGAAAAACCTGAAGAGTCTGGCGTATCATATTCCCTTCGCCGGCTGGCCCCTGCTCTTTCTATCCCACGCCATCGAAGATTATGAATCCGAGGCGCGCGCGGCGACGGATGCGATACGCAAGAATCAGGCGGCGCACCAGTCGCGCTCTTCTTCTTGACGGTCCGCGGGGAACGAGCGCCCGTGGGGCATGCCCACTATCTTTTCGAAGATCATCGCCGGAGACATACCGTGCCACAAAGTAGCCGAAGACGATCGGCACATCGCCTTTTTGGACGTGAAGCCCTTGAAGCGGGGACACACTCTGGTTGTGCCGAAGCGCGAGACCGACTATATCTTCGATCTGGAAGACGACGAGCTTGCGGCCCTGCATATCTTCGCCAAAGGCGTTGCGGCGAAGATCCGCGCGGCCGTCGAGTGCAAGCGCGTCGGCGTGGCGGTGGTCGGTCTGGAAGTGCCCCACGTCCACATCCATCTGATTCCTCTGGACGCCATCGACGATACGAATTTTGCGCGCCCGCGCCTGAAACTCAGCCAGGAGGAATTCGAGGAGATCCGCCAGAAGATCGCCGGTTGAGAGATCGATTTCATACATACTCGACGCCGGCCGCTGACCGGCGCACCAATCGCATAATTACCTTCTCGACGGCCTTCGCGCCTCAAAAAAACTGGTCAGAATCCCCTGATCCCGCTATACCTGCCAGAATTGCGGGGCTTTTGCATGTCGGCGGGACTGGCATTCTAACTCTCCTGTTTGAGGTAAATCCTTCGTGATCAGTGTAAGCAATCTCACCCTGAAATTCGGCCAGCGCGTTCTATTCGAGAACGTAAACCTGAAATTCTCCCCCGGCAACTGCTACGGCATTATTGGCGCGAACGGGGCCGGTAAATCGACCTTCTGTAAAATCCTGTCGGGCGAAGAAGAGCCTTCTTCCGGCGAAGTGATCAAACCCGCCGATCAACGCATGGCGGTGCTCAAGCAGAACCACTTCGAGTACGACGAGTTCGAAGTGATCAAGACCGTGATCATGGGCCACAAAGAGCTCTTCGAAATTATGGACGAGCGCGACGCGATCTACGCGAAGCCGGATTTCTCCGATGAAGACGGCGTGCGCGCCTCGGAGCTGGAAGAGACCTTTTCCGATATGGGCGGATGGGAAGCGGAGTCGGAAGCGGCGACTTTGCTCAAAGGTCTCGGCATCAAAGAAGACCAGCACAACAAGCTGGTGAAAGATCTGGACGACAACGAAAAGGTCCGGGTGCTGCTCGCTCAGGCGCTCTTCGGCAATCCTGATATTCTGCTGTTGGACGAACCGACGAACCACCTCGACGTCGCTTCGATCGCCTGGCTGGAAAACTTTCTCTTCGATTTTAAGAATACGGTCATCGTCGTTTCTCACGACCGCCACTTTCTAAATACGATCTGCACGCATATTTGCGACATCGATTTTTCGCGCATGCAGGTCTTCGTCGGCAACTACGACTTCTGGCATATGTCCAGTCAGCTTGCTCTGAAGCAGAAGAAAGACGAAAACAAAAAGAAAGAAGATAAGATCAAAGAGCTGAAGGAATTTGTGGCGCGCTTCAGCGCGAACGCTTCGAAGTCGAAGCAGGCTACTTCGCGCAAGAAGTCGCTGGAAAAGATTAACCTGGAAGACATTAAGCCGTCTTCGCGCAAATATCCCTATATCAACTTTAAATCGGAGCGCGAAGCCGGCAATGACGTGCTGAGCGCCGAAGGGCTTTCGAAGTCCCTCGAAGGGCAGACTCTGTTTAAGAACGCGACTTTCCGCGTAAACAAAGGCGACAAGATCGCCATCGTCGGGATGGACAGCGTCGCCAAGACCGAGTTCTTTCGCGTGATCAGCGGCGAAGCTGAAGCGGATAGCGGCGAATACAAATGGGGCGTGACCGTCACGCCCGCGTACTTCCCGAAAGATCACGAAGAGTTTTTCGAAAAGGATCTGAACCTGGTCGACTGGCTGCGTCAGTATTCGAAAGAACAGGAAGAAGGTTATATTCGCGGCTTTTTGGGGCGCATGCTGTTTTCCGGCGACGAAGCTCTGAAAAAATGCAGCGTCCTGTCCGGAGGCGAAAAGGTGCGCTGCATGCTTTCGCGCATGATGCTGTCCGGCGCCAACGTTTTAATCTTCGACGAGCCGACCAATCACCTGGATCTGGAATCGATTACGGCCCTGAACGAAGGCATGCAGGAATTTCCGGGCACGATTCTTTTTACTTCGTATGACCACCAGCTGACTCAAACCGTCGCGAATCGCGTGATTGAACTGACGGCGGACGGGGTTATCGATCGCATGTCGAGCTACGATGAATTTCTGGAATACAAACTGAAAGAGACCGCGGGGGCTGCTTCAGCTTGAGGCTGAAAGCCGAAAGCCGATCGCGCGTTCTGCGGACCGCGATTGGCCGTTCGAACTGAATGACTTAAATGGACGCCGGACCGGAAGAACAGCAAAGCAACGGCTCCCGCCGCGAAATCTCGGATTTACGATCGGGGCATTCTCTCGTGCCCGGTCAGCCCGACGAGGGCTGGTTGCCCCGGGCGATCAAGGGGCGTCTGAGCGGGGAAGAAATCGAGAAGCTGGTCGACGATGCCGTCGAAAACAATCGCATTCTGACTCTGGTTACGTACTATCTTTCCGACTACGGCGAAAGCGTTATGAACACCATCGCATCGCGATTGCTGGCTCGCTTCGGTCGCGAAGATTTGATCGACGTCGTCTATACCTGTCTGAAAGAGCTGGTGATGAACGCCGGTAAAGCGAATCTCAAGCGGATCGTCTTCGAAGACGAAGGCGTGAATCCTCTGAGTCCCGAAGATTACGAACGAGGCATGGTGATTTTCAAAAAGAACCTGCCCGAGCGCCGAATCAAATCGTACAAGCCCCGCTTCCGCGAACAGAATCTACCGGTAACGATTACCTTTTATTATGAACCCCAAAATGTTCTGAAAATCAAAATTAAGAACGTTTTCACTTTGTGGCCGACCGAAGAGCAGCGCATCCGGGATAAGTTCCGCTACGCGAAAAACTACGAAGATCTCATGGCCTTTTACCTCGAACACGGCGACGAAACCGAAGGCGCAGGAATGGGCATGGCCCTGGTAGGCATTTTGCTGGATCAGATGGGCATCGACCGCCATCTGTTTTCGATCTACTCAAGCGAACGCTACAACGAAACCATCGCCCGCCTGGAAATTCCACTCAATCCGAAGTACGAATCGCGGCGTGCGCGCTTCGATCGGGAATGGCAGGCGAGCGGTCTCGACAAAAACGAATTCCGCGCCGGCTTTCACTGATTCCCATTCGCGGAGGGCGCGGATTCATTTTTTCCGAAGGATACTTAAGAGAACTTCGGTCCCTGACCCAAATTCCACTTATCCGAAGGGTCGCTAACTGAATTTGGGCCGGCGTTTTTCTACCATCGCCGAGAAGCCTTCTTTCGCGTCGGGAGACTGCAGCAGGGCGATCGTATTCGCCGTGTCTTCCGCGAGAATCGCTTCTAAGTTTTCCGTATAGCGCTGGTGCAGGGCGTTCATCATGCTCTTGACGGCGGAGTTAGAAAGCCCGGAAAGTTTCTTTGCGACTTTCAGAGCGGCTGCTTCCAGACCTTCGGCGTCGACCAGATCATCCACGAGACCCATCGCCTGGGCGTCGGGTCCTTTCAGCGCTTTGCCGTAGAGCAACATATCCCGGGCGTTGTTCATGCCGACCAGATCCTGGAGCGGGCGCGAAACGAAGACCGGCAGGCCGATGCCGATGTTGATTTCGGGAAAGCTGATGCGAGCGCCCTTGTCCAGCATCAGGCGAAAATCGCTCATCAGGGCGAGCATGGCGCCGTAGCCCATGGCGTGACCGTTGATCGCCGCGACGACCGGCACGGGGAAAAACAGGAGCTTTTTCAAAACGGAAAAGAAGTACTGAATCAGGTCTTTGATTTGGTCTTCGCTCGCGCCGTGCACGGCGTTTGGGTTCAGGCCGTTGCAAAAGAATCCGGGCACGGCGGAGCCGAGAACTACGACGCGCACGGCCGGATCTTTGGCGTGGTTTTCCAGGGCGGCGTCGAGCGCCGCGAAGCCTTCGGGGGTCATGGAATTGTTTTCGTTGATATTCAGTTTCAGGTGCAGGATACCGTCGGTAAGGGTCGCCTGAATCGTGTCGGTGGTAGTTTGTGACATAAAGAGCTCCAGTGAAACGGATTCGAAAATTGCGTGTAACTACACGCAATTGCCGGGGATAATCTAAATGAGCGAGTATGCGGGGTCAAAAACAAAATTATCAACCTGGCGATGGTTTGCTCTGCCACTATTTGGGCTTCTGAGCTGCCATTCCGCAGCCGATGATTCCGCCGATACGATTACGGAGCTGCTCCTGTACGGCGCGGTCGCCGACGCAGCCAGGGTCGTAACGCTAACGACCAACGGCGTGGGCGCGACGGGGCTGCTGGCGAATCAGGAAGCCAGCGAACGCTATCGATTCACCGGCTCCGCCGCCGGGCACCTGATCGTATTTTACGGGGCGGCGGACGGCGGGGCCACTCTGGATGGGATCCTCGATCTTGCGACTGGCGCCGGAACGGCCGTGACCACCGTCGATCGTCAGATCCAGGGCCTCGTCGAAAGGCGGGAAGTGATACTAACTGCTGCTGAGTATCTATTAACGGTGCGGGCCTTTACCGGCACGGCCGGCTCTTATACCGTCGCAGTCGCGGCCGGCGGGGTTCAGGGCGGGGGAAGCTGCACGATCGGCGCGAATCTCTGCCGCGACTATAACTCCGGAGCAAGCGATGCGAGCGCCCGGGCGAATTGTACCGCGGCCGGGGGCGCGTTTAGTTCCGCGGCCTGCACGGCCACGAATCGGGTCGGTCGCTGCACGACCGGCTTTTTCGATTCGGGCGCGACGACCGTGAACGGCTACAGTCCGGGTTTCGCAAACGGAACTCTGTACCAGGCGGACTGCCTGACGAGTTTCGGGCTGGATCAGTTCGTATTCGAGTGAGCGAGACCCGCGCGGGCCTCGCCCAATTGCGATTGAATTGAATTTTGAAGGGCTGAGAATTATTTGAGCGGCTTGATGCCGCCCAGGATTTTTTCGATGGTCTTTTCGTGTTTCTCTACCGCCGAAGACTGCGCGATCGCGAAGACCAGCAGCGCTTTGTTGGCGGGCGTCATGATGACTGCGATTCCGAGATCGACCGGCTCGCCTTCGACTGAGCCTTTCGCGTCCATCACGACGGCGGGCATACCGTTCAGATCGATTTCCGAAGCCTCTCCGTCAGGCGCGACGTCGTCCACGATTTCCGAGAGCTCGGCTTCCATCGCGTCCAGAGCGGCTTCGACGTTATCACCTTCGACGACCAGGAAAGCCACCATGACTTCTTCGTTCGGATCGCCGACAATCAGGGAATCGTCGTCTGCTTCTTGCTCCCAGCCATCGGGGATCCAGACTTTGACCTGCGCTTCGGTATGATTGACGTCTTCCGCCGCCAGGGGACCGACCGATAGCAGCGCCACCGCGCACACCAGGGCGAGCAGGCTGCGAGTCAGATGAGAATATGTAGTATGTTTCAAGAATCGATTCGGTAGGAATTTCATGGGGATTGGGTCTCCTGTGGCAATCAGTGCAAAAAATCACGATCGGCTATATGTGCGTATTAGACCGAAGCCGGACGGCCAATGTTCAAGTAATATTTTCGATAATTTCCGCCGGGCGGGCCCTCCCGGGGCGAATTGAGCCGGATGGATCTCTGTCCAGGGCGGAAAAGCATTTACGTATGGGACTCGTTACAGCAGAGTGAGAATGTATGTCGGTCAGTCAGCCAAAACCGCCGCGCCGGAGCCGGGGCAGTCTCTCGCAAGAAGAGATTCTCGACGCTTCGATCGGTATCATCCGCGACGAGGGTCTGGAAAAGCTCAGCATGCGTCGCATCGCCCAGGTGTTGCGGTGCAGCGTCGCGAGCCCCTATGCGTACTTCGAAAGCCAGGAGGCGATCATCCAGGCTCTGATTCGCAAGGGCGAAACGCATCTGACTTCCATGCTGCGGGAAGCCTCGGCCGCTACGACGAAGGATACCGTTTATATTCAGCTGGAAGCCATTGCGCGCACGTACTGGCGCTTCGCGACGGAAAACCGAGAGCTGCACAAGTTGATGATCAACATGGGTATCTATCGCAAGACCTTTCAGCAGATTCCGACCAGCTACCGCGTCTTTCTGGAAACCCTGCGGCGCGGCATGAACTCAGGCGAGATTCACTATCCCCGGGAGCGCTATCGGCAGATCGCCGGCACCATGTGGGCCTGGATCTACGGCGTGCTCGTGCTGGAAATGAACGACCTGCTTCGGAATTCGGACACCCTCGATCCGATCGGCGCCGGCATCGAGCTCTTTCAAGAGATGCTGCAAAAAGGCCCTCCCGAAACCCGGTGATCGGCCGAAGCGATCAGTAATCGCGGCGATCCATATAATCTTCCGGATCGAATTCGTCTTCGTCATATTCAAGCGCGTCGGCGGGATTGAAGCGCGCCGGATCGTCCAGTTCATCTTCTTCTTCGTCGACATCGTAGTCGGCGTGTCCGGAAAAATTACGCAGCCCGTCTCGATTGCGCAACAGCAGCGCGCACAGCAATCCGAGTACCGCGCCGGCCAGATGCGATTCGAATGAGACTCCCTGTTCGATCGGCAGCACGCCCCAGATGGTTCCGCCGTACAAAAATGCGACGATCAAAGACAGGCCGATGGCGGGCGGGTCGCGTCGCAGCACGCCGCTGAAGAACAGAAATGTCACCAGGCCGTATGTTACGCCGCTCGCACCGAGATGCGCCGAAGACCGGGCGAAAAGCCAGACTCCCAGGCCGCCGCCGATATAGACCACTGCCAGAACGATCGGCGCGCTGCGGGGATACAGGTACAGCAATCCCGTTCCGAGAAAGAGCACCGGCAGGCTGTTTGAAATCAAATGCGCGAAGTCGCCGTGGATCCAGGGCGCGGTCAGGATTCCAATCAAGCCGAAGCTTTCGCGGGGCACGATCGCCAGCCGAATCATTTCGATGCCCATCGAAGTTTCCAGGAATCGCAAAAACCACATGATCACCAGGGCCATCGCCGCTATGCGAAAGCTCCGGCGCAGATGCCCGAGATCCGCCTGGTGGTCGCGCGGCCCCGCCGGTGGATCGATATTTTCAGGATGCTGCCTGCGTTGAAAAAACATGAACGGTATTCGCTGTCGCTGTCAGACGAAGGGCTCTCGCTACTTCAGGATTCGTTTGCGTGCTCGGAGGTTTTATTCGACTACACGAAACTCGACGCGGCGGTTGAGAATGCGGCCCGCTTCGCTGCTATTGGAAGCGATCGGCTCGCGTTCGCCGCGGCCGACGGCCGTCAGCCGCTCCGACGAAACGCCGCGCCTGGCCAGTAAATCGCGCACCGCTTCCGCACGCTCTTGTGCCAGGCGGTCGTTGTCTTCGTGCTGCCCGATATTACAGGTATGCCCTGTGATTTCCAGTTTGGCGCGGGGTTGTTCGCGCATAAAGCGCGCGACCAGGTCCAGGCGGGAAGCAAGCCGTTCGTCGATCTCGACGGTTTTCTTGGAGAACGAAAGCTGGAGCGCGTCGATGGTCGCCGCGTCCGGCGCGCTTTGCGTTTCGCCGCCCGGAGTCGTCGGCGTTTCCGCGACCTCCGATACGGTCGCGTTCTCGGCCGCCGAAGTGGAGAATCGCGAAAAATTCGAGCAGGGTCCGTAGACGTAGTAGATGGCGGCGAAGACCAGGAGCGTTACCGCTGTGAATAAGATTACCGGTCGGCGCAGGGGATCGTGTCCGGGGGCGTCGGCGGCGGGCGAAGCCGCGGGCACGGGGTTCATCGCCGGAGGCGGTGCGGAGACCTCTTCGCTCTGCTTGCGCCCGGGGGCGGATTTGCGGGATGTCTTTTTTTTGCCTGCTTGCTTTGTCGTTTTGGAAGCCGTCTTCCGGGTCGATTTCTTCGCTGTTCTTTTGGATGCCATGGGAACTGGTATTTCCGGGTCCGGTTCGCGATCGATGAACGCCGTGCCGGGGAGTGGGTGCTGCTCTCCGGGGTGTATGTTTCCGTCGCGGCGGTCAACTCTTCTTTGAGTCGGGTACTATCGGGCCCGTCCGTCGCGGCATCAGCGGCTCTAACGATTCTGTAGATCGACCAGTTTGAAGTGGAGATGATTCAGCTCCGCTGGAACCGCGGGCAGGGGCGTCTTCCAGTATACCGGTCGCAAGAAGTTCGCGCAGGCGTCGTCGGGACACCGGTACTGCAGAGCGTACTCCCATTCGTCGCGGACGTTTTGCGACCGGGCCGAATGCTTCGACCAGAACAGCTGCATCACGTCAGCCGAATCGATGGCTGCGGCCAGAGCCGCGCGCCAGTTTTCGCCCGAGCGAATGCTTTCGGAATCGACGAAGACCTCGTTGCCGAGCGCGAGCTGCGCCGCCTGATAGGAGCGGGTTACTTCGAAATCCCGTCGCGAGTATGAAACGAAAATTCTCTGGTACAGCCGCGCGGTGGCGTTGCGTTCCGCTCTGGCGGCTGCCAGGGGATTGCTGTGCTTTTCGATGAAAACCGACGAGCAGTTGATGTGCGCGATTTCGATTTCGGCGACGCGGATCGATACGCGAATCAGAGCGACTTCCCCGGTCTGAAAGCGATTCGCCGGCACGCTCGGCTTCGTCGCGCCGTCGCCGGTCGTGTTCGCCTGGTCCTGCGTTTCCGGCAGTAGAATTTCAAATTCAAAGCGGCTCCAGTCTCCGCGCCACTGTCGCGTCAGCTCCGGCGGATCGAAGAGCAGGTCTTCGCATTCGGGAACGACCGTCACGCGAGTGCCGGGCCGCAGCTTTGCCCGGTGCCGCGCCCGTCGCCCTTCCGGAACGGCGCCGCCCAGTTCGTCGCGAAAGCGTCGCGCGTCGTCTTCGACCGCCGCGACGATTTTCGGATCGTCGGCGATATGCGCATACACGAACATACTCTGGCGATGGGCCCGGTCGAACTCCGGCGGCATATAGGCGGCGAAGGCCACCGGATGCGTTTCGTCCGGCGCGGAATAATCGTCGGTGCCCTGAAGCAGGGCGTCGATTTCTTCCTGTCTCAGCTCGTCGTGCGCGTCGGCCCCGCCATACAGCGTCAGGTCCTCTTCGCCGCTGGATACGGCATTCAGCAGGGCGTCGATTTCTTCCTGCGCCAGGCTTTCCGCGCTGTCGCTTTCACCGGCGCCTGCCGGTTCGGCGTCGCCGAGATCACCGAGGCCGCTGAGATCGTAGTCGTCTTGATCGACTTCGAAGGCGAAATCGTCGTTCGAATCCATGAGGTCGTCCATACCGCCTGCGGCGAGATCAGGTTCCGGCTCCGCTGTAGCGAATCGTTCCAGCGTGATGCGAACCTCCTTTATCGCACCTTCGAAATTTTGCGCTGTGAGTTTCACTGTCGGCAGCGCGTTGAATTCCGGCGTAACTCTGGCGCCGTCGGCCAGCACTAAGAGCACGGGACGATTTGCGCGCAGGGCTTCCCGGACTGTGAACAGATCTCCCGGACGATCGGGGTCCAGGCCTGTGGGCCCCAGGAGAAATACGATGGCGGCGATTTGCGGGAGCGCCGCGCGAATTTGATCGGCGGGGGCTGCGCTTGATTGCAGGAGAGAGCCGGAACCGATCGAGACCTGGTGGTCGCTGTTCGAAATCTCCCGGCGGAAGCGCGCGACGGTCGGCGATGTTTCGCGCCGGTTGTATGTGACGAGGATGCGCGGCATGGCCGCGTCTATGCTGACCTTTCGGCGCCGGGCTCGTCACTATGAATGTGTCGCGCGAAGGCGCCGTCTGTGAAAGATTTCGCCGGAGTGTGCGCATGCTGCAGCGATTGCGCGACAACGTTGCAAATAGTTTCGCATTTGCAACGCGCAGCCCGGGTGCGTGCGATCTTTCCGTCGCCGGGCGTCACTGAGGGAAGCGAAATCACCTGGCGATAAATCTGAGTCTATTTGCGCAGCGGCAGCGAAAGCAGGCTCAGGGGTTCGACGGGGGTTCCCCGGATCCAGAGGTTCAGGTGTAAATGCGCGCCGCGGGCCCGACCGGTCGCGCCGGATTTGCCGATCAGCTGGCCCGCTTTGACTTTTTGCCCTTCGCGCACGTGGAATTTACTCTGGTGCATATAGCCGGTGAAGATCCCGTTGCCGTGATCGATCATCGTAAAGTTGCCTTCGTAATGCATTAAGCGCGCGCAGACCACCGTGCCGTCGGCCATCGAGTAGATCGGATCGCCCCAGCGACCGCGCAGGTCGAGGCCGTGGTGGTAGACGGAACGTGGCTTTTCCGTATGTTTCTTGCCGCCCTTTTTATAGTACCGCACGGTAATGCGTTTGGTATTGTACGGCGACGTGATTTTGTGTAGCGAGCGGGGATGCGACAGCCTCGATCCGAACTGGTTCTGACTGCGAATGCGAAAGACGCGCGTCTTTTTGACGGTGCTCGCTTTGACCAGCTTGCGAACCTTTTCGGCACGTTCTTTGCGTTTGCGCTGAACTTCGGGGTCGACCGGCGGCCGCGGTTTGTCGTAGTCCCCCAGGTAAACGCGTCTGGTATGGCTTTTGTATTTCGTGTCGGCGACGTGCAACTGAAAGGTATAGGCCCGGGTGCCGGGGCTCGGTTTCGCTTTCGTCGCGGGTTGCTTGACGGCCTGAGTCTTCGCGGTCGCTGGAGCGGCGGCCGTGATGATCAGCGGGTGCCGGCCGGGTTTCATGAATGCGGAAATTGCGGCGATGCCGCTATAGCCGAACGTTGTTTTCGTAAGCGGCACTTTCGCGTCTGCGAAACGCAGGGTGAAGCTTTTTGGAAAGGCCTGGCCCTTCTTTTTATTCGGCAGCACTTCGATGTAGAGCGCGTGGCCTTGAGCGAAGCGGCGCGCGTATAGATCCACGCGAAAACCGAATCCATGCAGAGAACGTTTGGCGGCGCGGGGGACGCTATAGCCGTAAGGAATTTGGACGTTGGTGTGGGGTCCGATCTTTTTCCAGGCGAAGCCGACGCGCTGCACTCCGACGACCAAACGCTGGCCGGCTTGCAGCACCTGTTTCGGTTTCATCCGATTCAGTTTGCGCAGCGTCGCGACGGAAGTCCGGTGGCGCCGCGCGATGTGTCCCAGAGTATCTCCGCGCCGGACGAGATAGTAGCGGCGTTTGCCTTTGACCTGAACGCTGGCGGACTTTCTGCTTTTCTTTTTGTTGCCGATTTTGCGGAAACCGACTTTGAGTTTCTGGCCGACCCGAACGACATCTCCAGACAATCGATTCCATTTTTTGATTCGCGGCACCGTTGTGCGAAAGCGCACCGCGATGTGGCTCAGGGTTTCTCCGCTCTTGACGACGTGGTAGACCGGAGCGGTTTCGGCGTACGCCGGCCCGGAAAAGGAGCCGGGGGCGACGACCAGAGCGAAGGCGGCGCAGCCGGTCAGGAAAAGACGCGATAGTCGAGAAACCATAAGAATCCTTATGATTGTCGGCAGGGATGGCGCAAACCATTTTTACAATTTCGTCGGGACGCACGCCGGTCGCTGAATAAAAGTTCATTCCGCCCGACGAGCGGCGTGGCGCAGGCCGTCGCCGATGCGGTTCAGCACGTGAATGATGCGCCGGCGATTATCCCGGGCGCCAGGCTGAACATGTTGGACAATGGATCGCCCTGAACCGTCGATTTAACCCGAAAATCGCCTTATAGTTTGGATATACCGGATTATAACGCTGTCTGTCATTATAACGCTCTGACGATCAGCGGCTGCAGGCTACATCGCCTTTTCGATTGGCGCGCGCTTTTCAGCCGTCGACGCGATTCAAAACGAAAAAGAAGGGATCCTGCATGCCCTTATAATCCATTAGACCCATCACGGTGTTTTCGTCGATCCTGCGAAATACGTCATGGATCGGCAGAGCGTCGTAGGCCATGGTCGCGCTGACTTTGCCGCGATGCGAAATCAGCCGCAGACGCGCGCCGGTCTTGCTGGTTTGCAGAATCGGTCGGCCAAGGCGAAAGACGCCGCGCATGAAGCCGCGCTTGAGAAAGGGAAATTTCAGAGCCATGCCCATGGGCATGAGAGCCGGGTTGACGCGAAAGATCTTACCGCCGCCGCTTTGAAAGAGCAGTGGGTGAACGTGATCTTCGCTGATGAATTCTTTGCCGTACCAGGCGTAGTTTTCGAGCAGGCCGTCCATGGGATGGTCGCTGTCGATGCCGGAGCCGGTCCAGCGGCCGAACATAAAGGCGAGATCGGCAATGGGAGGCAGGCTGTCGAAGAGCGCCAGAGCTTCGTCGCGCGTCGCGCTGCCTCTTTCGAGGACGACCTGGGCCGCGGCGGAAGCCTTGCTGCCGCCGCGCGATGCTCTGGAAGAGGCGCCGGCCCCGGTTTTACGCGGGGCCGATGCGGTCTTCTTTTTGGTCGCCGCTTTCTTTTTGTCTTTCATGATCGGGCCGGGTTCAGAGGGTCTCTCAGACGGCCGCCGCGAGTTTGCCCGCGCCCTGGCCGCGCGCTTTCAGCTTGTACAGGTCGGCGTGCATCATCGCCATGCTGTCGATGTGGTACTCGCCCGCCAGAGACAGAACGCGGTCGCGCTTCGCGCCTTCGACGCGGCCGGCGGCGCGTTCGTACAGCATGCCGCACATCAGGCGCGATGCGATGTTTACGACTTCAAAGGCCACGGTGTCGCGCACCTGTCCGTCTTCGATGCTTTTGTAAACGTCGATCGCCTCTTCGAACATTTTGTATTGTTCTTTCAGAGTATCGCTCGGCGAAAAACGGCTCAGTTCGTTTTCGAAATACAGACGAAAATTGCCTTTGGGCGCCATGCCCGCTACGAGTCCGCCGATGGCCGCGACGACCTGCAGCTGAGTCGTGCCTTCGTAGACGGTGTTGATGCGCGAATCGCGATAGATGCGTGCGACGTCGTACTCTTCGGTATAGCCCGCGCCGCCGTGAATTTGGACCGCGTCGCTTGCGAGAGATACGCCCATTTCCGAGCAATAAAATTTCGAAAGCGGGGTGAATAGAGACGCCAGGCGATCCCAGAAGCGGATGTCCGCGTCCTTTTTGATTTCGCGTTCGGAAGCGGCCAGGCCGACTTTCTTTTCGATGCGCATCGCTTTGTGCAGATACAGGTCGACGCTGCGCGCGCCTTCGCCGGTGATCAGGCGCATGGCCATGTTTTCGCGCTCCATGCGATCGAGCATGCGCTTCACGGCCGGGATTTGATCGATGGTATGACCGAATTGCTCGCGCTCCGAGGCGTACTTGCGAGCTTCGTAGTAGGAAGCCGACCCGATGCCGACGCCCAGAGCGGCCACCGCGCAGCGCGCGTCGTTCATCATGCTTAAGGTATAGCGGGTCAGGCCGTAACCTTCTTCGCCGATGATTTCCGCGGGACTATTATCGTAGATCACTTCGCAGGTCGGCGAAGCGTGGATGCCCATCTTCTTTTCGATGCCGCCGATTTCGACGTCAGTGCTTTTTACGATGAAGAGCGAAAGACCGCGCGCGCCGTTGTCGGCAGTGCGAGCCAGAGTCAGAATTACGCAGGGGTACTTGCCGAGGCCGCAGCCCTGAGAAATGAAACGCTTCGCGCCGGTAATGCGATAGCTACCGTCTTCTTGCTTGACCGCTTTGGTCTGCACGTTGCGCAGATCGGAGCCGTAGTTCGGTTCGGTCAATGCCATCGCGCCCAGGTATTCGCCGGAAGCCATTTTGGTTACGTAGGTTTCTTTTTGTTCTTCGTCGCCGTAGCGCACGATGGTCTTCGCCAGGTTTTGCAGGCCGAGAGTCATCGAGAAGGCGGTGTCCGCCCGGGAAACGACTTCGCTGTAGATCGCGTTGACCGTAGCGGGCAGCCCCAGGCCGGCGTAGTCGCGCTTAATATTGTAAGGATTGAGGCCGGCGTCTTTGAAGATGTCGTAGACCTCGACCATTTCTTCGGGGAAGGTTACTTTGCCGTCGGCGAATTTTAAGCCCTTCCAGTCCATCTGCTGGGCCCGCGCGGCGATCTCGGTGCCGGAAATTTCGCCGACCGCTTCGAGAGTGGCCTGATAGAATTCCAGCGCCTCGTCGACGTTGGAGGGCGCCATGGCGTAGCGTTCGTTCTCGGTGTCGGCATAGATCTTCGCGTCGCCGAAATCTTCGCCTTCATAGGCTTTTACGATTTCGTCCCAGTCGACCAGGTCGTTATAATAGAGCTGCAGGTCGTCGTTTTCGGTAAAATAATTGTTTTGAATCATGGGGATGCCTCCGGCCGTGTCGATAGTATTGCCTCCAACGATCGAAGGCGCGCGGCTGATGTCCAGATAAAATCCTGTCTGATTTTTCCACGCTTTTTATAGTTTGTAAGCGTCTCGTTGTGTCTTTAGGCGCAACGATGAACGAAGTCGGCGCCGGCAGGCGCAATGACCTACGGCCGGCCCGCGCTTCCCGTGGTTCGCGCGCTTCCCGCGGTTCCTTCAATGCGTTCGAGCACGATGCGCGTGAGTGCGACGGTCTTGATGTCGATTTCGGGATCGCGAAAGCGATGGTCGCTGCCGATAGCCAGAATCATCTGATCGTCGCTGGACAGTACCTGCTCGGTTAAGAGCACGATGCCGTCGTTCGGACCCAGGGCCCGCAGCCTGGCGTACGGACCGCGGACTTCTTCGATCACCGATCCCGAGAATGGTACGGCCACGTAATTCAGTACGAAAATACGATCTGGAATATTTTGCCGCAGTCGTCGCAGACGACTTGCTTTGACTGAAAGGCTCGTCGCCAGTTCGCAGGCGTCGACGCCCAGGAACCAGCCGTACAATCGCGCGAAGGGCATTTCCCAGCTGGACAGAATTTCATCTGCCAGTGGCGAGCCGCCGATGGCCCCGCCTACGTTGACCCAGGCCTGCACGTGACGGGACTCTGTTTCATCGAGCTCGACTCCCAGGGCCTGGGCGACGTCCGGCCCGCCTTTGCTTGCGCTGACCAGAACGATTTTAGAATCGCGATGGCGGCGAATGGCGTCGGCGATCACGCGCGCGTTGTCTTCGACCGATCCGGCCTGGTGAACCGGCAGCAGCTCCGCGCGCAGTCCCATGCTCTGGAGCAGAAGCCGCTGGGGCAGCATATCGCTTTTGGTTTCCGGTTTACTTTGATAGAGCAGTCCCGGAGCGAACAGGAATACATAGTCTTCACCGATGCGTTCGTTCCATTTTCTGTTTTCGGATAGAGCGGACCTGCCGGAATTTTCGCGCAGGCCGCGCACGAAGGCGGTGAATTGATTCTGAAAGACGCGGTTTTCCGGACGCTGCCAGGCGCGTCGAATAAAATAGGCGGTGGCGAAATCGGGAGAGGTGCGCTGCGATAAGCGACGTAGGTTTTCTTGAGTGAGTTTTAGCGCGTCGAATTGTTTTAGCAGCGCGCGAATTTCCTGGCCCACGATGTCGTCGCCCGCCGCTTTGGCGTTCCAATCCGCCGCGAGATAACGCCGGGTCAGCTCCGAGTCGACCGTGAAGCGCGCTGCTTCGCCGGTGAACAGTCGAGTGTCGACGGTGTGCTCTTCCCAGGCTTGCGTGGTGCCGCAGTTTGCTACGATCGTGAAGATCGCAAGCAGCGCCGCGGTTAACAATCGTTGGTTCCAGATCGATTTCAGATTCATGCCAGACTCCTGTGGCTTCCGGTGCTGGATTCGCCCGGAAGTTCTTTGATTGTTGCTCTTTGATTGCAGGTCGCCGATTGCGATCTGCTGGAGTGAATCTAGCACGGGGTCGAAGGCCTTGCCCCGCGATTTCAAAAAACGCTGATCGATTTCAAATTCGATCAGTGCGGATTGCTCGCGATCGCCGGTAAAAACGGACTGCGCCCGGACCTGGACCTATGGACCTACTGGATGTCGATCAGGTCGGGGAGATCGTCGCGCTGCGGGTTCGGATTGTACAGAGACTGGAGCGGCGTCGCGATGGCCGTTAGAAAGGGGCCCAGGAATCCCTGCAGAAATTCCTGCTGGAACTCAAAGAAGTCCGGCTCGTATCCGCTCGAAGGCCCGGTGTGGCCGTGGATGTCCACGTAGAATACGCGGCTCTGGCCGGGATGTTTGGCCTGCGCTTCCCGCACGAGTGCGAAAGCGGCGTTTGCGGCCGTGGCGAAATCGTCGTCGGGGCTGACGACCTGCAGGATGTGCACGACCCCCTCGAAGCCGGAGTGGATTCCGGGAGTCGATGGTTTGTCGTATTCGGGAGGGGCGTGCATGCGTTCAGAGCGGACTGCTTCTGGAATTGTTTCGTCTGGCAAATCTTCGTTTAGAAATATTTGGTTACCAGTCCGATGATGCGCTTCACGAAATTCGTGTACGGCGGATACATCAGCTTCATCGGCGCCAGAGCGTTGTGGCGAAGCACGGCGCGTTCGTGGGAGAAGGCCTTAAATCCAAAGTAGCCGTGGCTCGAACCGTGGCCGCTGTTGTTGACGCCGCCGAAGGGCAGATTCGGATGCAGATACTGCACCAGGCAATCGTTCACGCAGGTCGTGCCGGCCGAGGTGTGATCCAAAGACTTTTTGATGGTCTTGCTTTTACCGGCGAAGACGTACATCGCCAGTGGTTTTTCGCCGGCGTTGATGTGATCGATGGCTTCGTCGACGGATTTGATTTTCATGACCGGCAATAGCGGCCCGAAGATTTCTTCAGTCATGACCGGCGCGTCCTGCGGCACTTCGGTCAGGACTGTAGGCGATAGATAGCGCGAGTCGGCGTCCATCTTGCCGCCGATAAAAACATTCGCGCCCTTGTTTACGGATTCGTCGAGCATCTCTTTCATGCGGGCATGGTGGCGAACGCTCGCGACCCGACCGTAGTCGGGGCTGTTGCGGCGGTCTTCTTCGGTCGCGCCGTAGAATTTCTCGATGTGGCTTTTGAGCTGGCCCATGAACTCATCGTATTTTTTCTCGTGCACCATCAGATAGTCCGGCGCGATGCAGGTCTGGCCGTTGTTGGTCCACTTGCCCCAGGCGACCTTCGCCGCGGCGTCGCTGATATTCGCGCTTTCGTCGACGATGACCGGAGACTTGCCGCCCAGTTCGAGGGTTACTGTGCTGAGATGTTCGGCGGCGGCCTTCATGATGATCTTACCGACGGAGGGGGAGCCGGTGAAAAAGATATGATGAAAGGGTTTCGCTAAAAGCGCCTGGCTGGTCTCTACCGCGCCTTCGAAAACGGCGACCTCGTTTTCGGCGAAGAGCTCGGCGAGCATATCGCGGATGAGCGCCGTCGTATTCGGCGTGTATTCGGAAGGCTTAACGCATACGACGTTGCCCGCGGCGATCGCCGAAATCAGCGGCCCGATGGTCAGGTTAAACGGAAAATTCCAGGGCGCGATAATCAGCACGTTGCCCTTGGGTTCGTAGCGCAGCTCGGCGCGCGTCGTGAGATAGGCGAGGGTCGGGCTGACCGGCTTCGTGCGCATCCAGTCTTTCAGATTGTGAATGGCGTGCTTGATTTCGGTCGTTACGTAATAAATTTCAGTCAGATCGGTTTCGGGGAAGGGTTTCTGAAAGTCGGCGTACAGCGCATCGTAGATCTTCTGGCGATTGGTCTCGATCCACTTCAAAATGCTTTTGAGTTTTTTGATCCGGGTCTTCGCGTCGCTTGTTGCGACCGCCAGGCGGTTCGCGGATTGGGCCGCGAAGACCCGGTCGACTTCCGTGCGAATCGCGTCTATGTTCGTCGACGTATCTTTCAGTGCTTCGGTGATCATAAAATTCTCCCTGTAGACGCGCCGCGCGCGACCGCTCTTGCACAGACTAACAAATCCGATCGCGTTTCGCAAGATCTTTCCGCGAAATCGTCGAAAAACGATTGCTGCCGCCCGGGCCGCTGTCCTTCCTGATAGCAATGTCTTCATCTGCCTCTGCGTCTTCGCAGCCTTTCGACGCCGCCGCGACCGCCCGACGCAGCCACTGGAAAACTCTGGCGACTCTGTGTTCGTATCTCTGGCCCTCCGGTCGGCTCGACCTGCGCATTCGCGTCGTGCTGGCTGTGCTGGCGCTGATCCTGGCGAAGGTCGTCAACGTCGTCGTTCCGTATCTGTACAAATTGGCCGTGGACGCTCTGACCGGCGCGAATCCGAATTCAGGCGCAAGCGGGGACGCGGCGAATGCCGGCGGGGCCGACGGCAGCCTGTTGATTACGGTTCCGCTCACGATCATTCTGGCCTACGGCGGCGCCCGGGTGCTGTCGCAGGCCTTCGGCGAACTGCGCGATTTGATTTTTATCAAAGTCGGCCAGCATTCGCAGCGTTCGATCGCCCTCGATACCTTTCGCCATCTGCACGGTCTGTCTCTGGGCTTTCATCTGGAGCGGCAGACGGGCGGGCTTTCGCGCGTGATCGAACGCGGAGTGCGGGGCATCAGCTTCGTGCTTTCGTTTATGTTGTTCAATATCTTGCCGACTCTGCTGGAGATCTTCCTGGTCACGGGCGTTTTGTTGTACGCCTATCACGAGGTCAGCCCGGCCTTCGCGGCGATTACTTTCGGCACGATCTTTCTGTATATCGTGCTCACGCTAACGATTACCGAGTGGCGCTTAAAGTATCGCCGCAAGATGAACAAAAACGACACCGACGCGAACACCAAAGCGATCGACAGCCTGATCAACTATGAGACGGTAAAGTACTTCGGCAACGAAGAGCACGAATACGCGCGTTACGATCGGGCGCTGGCGGGCTATGAAGCCGCGGCTGTGAAAAGTCAGGGCAGTCTGACCGTGTTGAATCTCAGCCAGGGGCTGACGATCGGCGCGGGGCTCATCGCGGTGATGTATCTTGCCGCGGACGGCGTCGCCGCCGGTCGCCTGACGGTCGGCGATTTCGTTTTGATTAATACCTATTTGATTCAGCTGTATTTGCCGCTGAATTTCCTGGGGTTCGTATATCGCGAAGTCAAGCAGAGCCTGACCGACATGGATAAGATGTTCGAGCTCTTAGAAGTCGGCACCGATGTGCGCGATGAAAGCGACGCCGCGGTCTTAAACGACGGTCCGGGTCGGGTCGAATTTCGCAACGTCAGCTTCGCCTACAAATCCGATCGGCCGATCATTGAAGATCTGAGCTTCAGCGTGGAGTCCGGTCGTACGACAGCGATCGTCGGGCCGAGCGGCGCGGGCAAGAGTACGATTTCACGACTGCTGTTTCGTTTTTACGACGTAAACGACGGCGCGATTCTGATCGACGGTCAGGACGTACGAGAAGTCTCTCAGAAAACGCTGCGGGCGGCGATCGGCGTGGTGCCTCAGGATACGGTTTTGTTTAACGATACGATCGCCTACAATATCGCCTATGGCCGACCGGGCGCCGACGATCAGGCCGTGGCGAACGCGGCCCGCCTGGCGCGCATTGACGGCTTTGTCGCATCGCTACCGGAGGGATACGATACCACCGTCGGCGAGCGCGGTATGAAAGTCAGCGGCGGCGAAAAGCAGCGCATCGCCATCGCTCGCGCGATCTTGAAGAGCCCGCGCATTATGCTGTTCGACGAAGCGACCTCGGCGCTCGATTCGCATACGGAAAAAGAAATCCAGGCGAGCCTGCGCGAAGTGTCGAAAGATCGCACGACCCTGGTGATCGCGCATCGCCTCTCCACGATCGTCGACGCCGACGAGATTCTCGTATTGAAAGCCGGACGGCTGGTCGAACGCGGCAAGCACGCGGAGCTCCTGGAACGCGACGGCGAATACGCGGAGATGTGGCGCAAGCAGCAGGAGGCCGAAGAGCTGCGAGAACGGGTGGAACTAACTCAGGACTAAAGAATATCGCGACGTGCGCGCACAGTGCGAGCGTCGAGCGAAGCGTAAATGAATCGAACTCAGGCGAAAGATATTCTATCGGCGCTGGAAGCGGGCGGCAGCCTGAGACGCGAAGGAGCGATGAACTATACGGGGGATTATGTTCTGGACGTTCTTCGCTACGACGCGAGCCGAGATGCCTTCCTGTGGGAAAAATTTGACTGTCATAACGACGCCGGCGAACGGTTTGTCCGGTCCGAAGAGCTGACTGCCGCGGCCGCGCTCGAGTATTTGGAGTCGCAGGACTACGCGAAGATCCCGGGCAATCTCAAGCCGCCGTCCTCTTGATTAGATCGGCGGCATCTTCGAGAAGCCGTGGTCCAGCAGGCGTTCCAGCCAGGCCTGCACTTCGCTGAATTCGTTTAAGTCGAAGCCGCCTTCGTGCGCGACGTGAGTGTAGGCGAAGAGCGCGATGTCGGCGATGCTAATATTCTTTGTCGCGAAGAAATCGTTGTCGCGCAGATGCTCGTTCATGACGCCCAGGGTCTTGCGTCCTTTTTCATGGCGGCTGCGCACGGCTGCATCGTCGGGGCGCTCGGTCTTGAATATCGCGAGTCGCGCGCGGTTTACTGCGATGTACGGTTCGTGGCTGTACTGTTCGAAGAACATCCAGCGCATTACCTGAGCTTGCGCGTAGGCGTCGTCGTTCGCCGGCCAGTAGGGCGTGTCCTGGGAAAGATAAAACAAAATCGCGTTCGATTCCGGTAGAAATCGTCCGTCCGGCAGCTCGAGCAGCGGCACTTCCCCGTTTGGATTTTTCGCACGATATTCCGGCGTGCGTGTGGCCTGAACTCGTGTGTCGGTATCGATCCACGAATAGCTCGCCTTACTCAGGTCGAGAATCGTTTTTACTTTATGGCAATTGCCCGACAGGGCCATGCCGTAGACCGTGTACTTTTCGTTGTTCATTTTGCTGCCTGCTCCACGCGGTATAAGGCGATGGGCTGATCTTTTCCTCGCAGGCGTCCGCGCCCGATAAGCTGGAATTCGTAGCCCGCATCGTTTTGCACGAGGTCGCGATAGTCCTGACTGATCAACAGCCAGGCGCCCGCTTTCTTGCACGCTCCCTGAATGCGCGCCGTCGTATTTAATACATCGCCCATGTAGGCGATCTCGCGCTTCCACTCGCCCAGTTCGCCGGTCATCGCTTCTCCCACGTGCAGGGCCGACTTGAATTCGGGCACGTGCCCGTAGCGATCGCGAAAATAATCGGCCCGGCTCGCGATGCGCGCGCGAATCGCAAAGAGGCAGGCCATGGCCTGCGCGCCTTCGCCGCCTTCCCGAACCGGCCAGACCGCAATGATTTCGTCGCCCACGTACTTATAGATTTCGCCGCCGTGTTCCAGAATCTCTTTGCCCGATTCTACGAGGAAGTCCTGGATTAAGGCGAAGAAGCGTTCGTGGCCGATTTCTTCGGCGATGCTGGTCGAGGAGTTGACGTCCATAAATAAGAAGACGCGCTTTACGATCCGCGGCTTTTTATAGCGTGCGAACAAAAATTTCCCCAGCACGCCGCGCCCGACGATCGTCGCGATCTGATGAAAATAGATCAGGATCACGGCGAAGATCGAATAAAATACCATGTTGATCACAAAGATCGGACTGGAAATGTAGCCGGTGACGCCGTTCAGAACTTCCGGACTCAGAGGCCCCTGGTCGCTTAAGTTCATATTATAATAGAGGGAAAGGGAGATACTCAGCGTAAAGTAGATCGCCATCAACACCGCAGCGCGCCCTGCGGTCAGCACCAGCAGCCCGAAGCGGGAGAAGAGGTTTTCGAGTAAAAAGAATTCAAAGGCGCAGAACAGAACTCCGCCCATGAGGCCACCCATGAGATAGGTGAACATGTTCTCTAAGGCCGGGTATTCATTCGTCTGGATTAGATCCGGCGCGGTTCGGAAATAGCTATCGTTGAAAAATAACAGCAGCGATATGCCGATAAAAAAAGCGATCGACAGTCCGCACTGTCGGAACTTCATCAAGAGGGCGCGACTCATGGGGCATGAGCCTTCGCCTTCGAGATCGATGCAAGCGAAATCACTGTGCGCCTTATAGTTGGCCGGACGCTTCGCTTCCCGTCTGGGTTAGAAGAGATTCCGCCGGCTCTGCGCTCGAATATTCTCCAGGCGTCCTTGCAGGACCGCGTCCGAATAGTACATTCGGATTTCAATACGGCGTTCGTCGTCGGCTCCGTCAGTAAACATCGTTTCGCCTTCGCTCAGTCGCAGGTCTTTGAGGGCCGCTTCGGGGATGATCGCGTCACCGGTGACCGCGCGCTGAAATTCGCCGCCGTCGATCGACCAGACGGCGATGAACGGCCGAAAGTCCGGATCGCTTTTGTATTTCAGACCTAATGACATCGCGCGAATTCCGTCGCCGAAACGAGTCATGCGGTCTTCCAGCTTTAGTGCCAGGGAGGTACGCTCTTCTTCGCTGCGGCTGCGCTCCGCTTCGATAAACAGCATTTTGAGCATGCCGTCTCGGGTCTGCTCAAGCCAGTGGGATTCGCGCTCCTGAAGCAGTCTTTCATACAGGTCCGCCTGGTAATCCAGGCCTTCGCGAGCTTGCTGCTCCGCGTCGCCCGGCGAACAGGCGCCCGCGAAGGCCAGGCAGGTCACGCAGAGGGCGACGAGCCGGCGGCGCAGCGCAGCGTCGATTATAGCTCGCCCGGAATTTTTCTGAAACACTTTTGCATTCATGCGGTCGCCTCCGTAATATATGTCGTGACGCGGCCCTTGCCTTTCAGCTCGACGTTCTCGCGACGCGTCCATCCTTCGCGCTCCGCCAGAAGAGCATAGCTCGTTTCGCTGATCTGAATTCGGCCCGCTTCGCCGTGGGATTCCATGCGGCTTGCCACGTTCACCGTATCGCCCCATAGATCGTAGCTGAACTTGCGTTTGCCGATGACGCCGGCGACCACCGGTCCAGTATTGATTCCCACTCGCAGCTGCAGCTGTATATTTTGCGCGCGGTTCACTTCAGTCACGGCGTCCAGCATCGCCCGCCCCAGGCGCACGCAGCGATCCGCATGATCGGCTACGGGCAAAGGCAGACCCGCTACGGCCATATACGCGTCGCCGATGGTCTTGATCTTTTCGACGCCGTGGTCCGCCGTAAGTTCATCGAAGCGCGAAAAAAGATCGTTGAGAATTTCCACCAGCCGGTCGGCCTGCATGCCGGAGGACAGAGCGGTGAATCCGACTAAGTCCGTAAACAGCACGCTGGCTTCGTTTACGCTGTCGGCGATAACGGTCTCGTCGCGTTTCAACCTCTCAGCGATGCTGGCCGGCAAAATATTCAACAGCAGCTCTTCGCTCTTTTGCTGCTCGCGTTCGAGATCGCCGGAGGTCAGTCGTAAGAAGTGGGATAAGATTCGTTTCTCGCGACGCAGCTGTTCGACTTCGCCCCGTAGACTTTGCACCGTATCGCCGTCGCTGTCGTCCTTTTCGTCGGCGACCAGCGCCTCGACTTCCGCCGCGGAAAAGTCCTGCGGCTGCGCCGCAGGCGATGGAGCTCTTTTTCGATCTCGCAAAGTAACCATTGAAATCACGACGTTGTGAAAGCCGCATTCCTGGCCGGGCGTCTGGCCGATCTCGCCCCAGGAACTGAAGCCGACTAAAGGCGCGGGCAGCAGGCTCTGGATCACCGCCAGCTCCCGCCGCATGTACGGACCCAGAGCCCGCGATCGCACGGCGCAATTGAACAGCAGCACAGCGTCAGCGCCGCCGGCGATTTCGTTCGTGCGAAAGGTCTGCAGTTCTTCGACGGTATGCTGAATCGTTTCGATAACGTTCGGCGAACAGAAGCGAACGAGCGAATCCTGCGGAATATCGCCGCCGTACGAAACAGATTTATCTTCGGCGTCCATTTGGATGGCGGCGCGCATGACTTCCGAGCCGTCGGCGCGACGCAGCAATATCGGATATTCGCTGGTGGCGAGCAGCTCGGGGTCTACGTTGTTCAGGCGCGCGCTCGCGGTCGCCGGAGATAGATTAAAATAGTTTTGATAGAAGGTAGTGGCCGGCACGCCTTCGATCTCGTAGACGCGATTGCCCGCGCTGCGAGTGATCCGTTTGGGGGTGCCCAGCTCCTGCCAGCCGCTGATGGCCACGCCCTGCACGTCCACGACGTCGCTGTCGAGAATTAGCGCGTAGATTCCGGTCCCGTACAGTTTGCGCGCCGTAAAAAACGGAGGCTGGTCGAATGCGCCCAGGCTGCTGGGCAGACCGCCGAAGATCGGCGCGTCCGGGAGGACCGAAAATACGCCGGATAGAACTTCTTCCGTATTGATCGCCAGTCCGCCGCCGCCGATCAGCAGCATGGCCACCGGATTTTCAAAAGCTGCGCGCATGGCTTCGCCCACGGCGCGCCCCAGAGACCGTCCGGGGTTTTCGCGCGGACTCTGAAAAATTTTCAGCTGAAAGGCGGTCGCCGGTAAATCCAGAAGCAGCGCGACGATGCTTTCATTCGAAATTCGGCCGTGGATGATCTCCTCGGAAGAGCAACTGCCGAACACCGCAATGCCCTCTTCGCGAAAGGGCGTCAGCAGCTCTTCGTTCAGAATCCTGTCGCTGATAAAGACGATTGCCAGACCGGCCTGATAGCCCCCGTCACGCAGTTCGTGCAATCTTTCGCGGAGTTCATCGGCGGAGGAAGCCTGGATAACATGAGGTCGTAGCATGACCTCCGATTTTTGTAAACGGAGATGAGGCGGCCAGCGTTATTCTGGCGCGGCTCCAATTTCGTTTATACGCCTATACGCTTTAGAAGCCGCGCTAGTTGATCGATAGAAAGAATTTTTCGGCGGCGGCCCAGGCCTGCTTGAAATTCCTGGCGTTCACGTAGCGCGCGTCTTTATACTTTAATGACTTCGCGGTTTGTATAAATCCCTGATTGCTTCCGCAGTACGGTCCCTTCATGCCGCAGGTGACCAGCACCGGTGTTCGGGCGACATCGTCGTCGTCTTCGATTGGTTGATAGACGCCGCCGATCGCGCCGGAAGAGTGGGCGGCATAGCCCGCTACCAGCTGCGGGTGATCGCCGGCGAATAAATAGGCGTAGGTTCCGCCGGAAGAGAATCCGTTTATGAAAATTCGCGGGTGAATATTAAATCTTTTGCGGGCTTTGTGGATCGTCGCCAGAATATGCTCCGGCGAACTGAGGTAGCCGCCGTAAAAATTGTAGTTATAGCCGGGCGCGACGACGATCATGCGATGTTTCTCGGCGAAGCGCGTCCAGGATTTGACTGAGGCGTAACCGTTGCCGCCGTCGCCGTGGCTGATCAAGAGCAGGCGCGCCTTCTGGCCCGCCGGGAGACTCTTTGGCATATAAGAGAAAAATATATCGAGTGGATCGTCTTCGCCGTTCAGAACCGTTTCCGGAACATCGTACTCTTTTTTATATGTTACGAGCTGTCGCTGGATCACTCCCGCCTTGATTTCGGATTCGAGGGGCCAGCGGTTGCGCCAGCTTTCGTAAACGGCTTTGTTGGCTTTGTGCAGCTGCGGATCCTGCGTGGCGTGGGATAAAGCTCGAATGCGCAGCACGGGAGCGCCGCCGTCGAAAGATACAACCTGTTCGTACGTGTGCATCTCGCCTTTGTACAGCCTGACCTTTTCGTAGGCGACGATCCGATGTCCGCGCGCGATATTTACTTTTTCGATTCGAATCGGCAGGCGAAACCAGGGCCAGGGATCCAGATCTTCCGAAAGATAGTGTACGCCTTCGAAGACCGGTTGTGAATTTTTGAAATCGTCGGCGATCTTTTCGCCGACCAGACGCTTCAATATCGCGTGGGCGTCGCGAGAAGCGGGCGTCCACGCGGCTGGGCTGTCGCCGCTGATTTCCGCGTTGTCAGTGATCTTCGCGTTCTTATAAGAGTGGTTGAATGAAATGCTGCCGTATAGCTTCGCCGCGTCGTCTTTGAAATAGTACTCCTCTGAATTATAACTGGACTTGAGGTCGAATTTTTTCCCGTGGCCTTTGCGCTGGCTTTCATTATAGCCGGGCAGGGCGAAGACAGCTGCGGGCGCAAAGAGGCTTACGAATAAGCATGCGATGAGCGCGCTCGAAACTTTCTGAAAACGACGATGAACCATGGAGCACCTTCTCTGTTGACGACCCGGCTGTGAGTGGATGCAGGATTAGACGCCAATTCGCAGCCGGGTTCAAGAAAAAAAGTTTGGGAATTTATGTCTCCGTTCACATCCAGCTGAGCACTTTCGTCTGGCCGTTCGTAAAAAATATTACAGCCTCGACGCCGTGCGGTGGAGCGGCGCCCGCTGCGTTCCAGGGAATCGTCGCCGGCAGCGCGGGCGAATGACGCACGAACTGGATCGGCGTCGATGTCGCCGTGACCCGAATCGAAAACTCGATGCGATCGACGGCGCCGGAGTTATCGCCGCTGACTTCGAAGCCGTTGATATTGTGCGGCGCCTGTAGATGCGTGCGATAGGTCGCAGTCAGGGCGTAGTTCTGTTGATCGATACACGCCGTCGTCACGCGAATATCGTAGACGCGGACCTCCTGCCATGGCTGACAGGCGTCCCACACGCCGTGTTTGACGTAGTACCGTTTTTGCGGATCCAGGATTTGACCGAAACGATGCGGCCCGGGATCGTAAACATTCGCCGAGGTCGCCGGAAAGCCCTGCGTTTCGACGAGCTGATTCGTCGCTTGATCATAAAGATTGTACTGTTGATGCGTGAGTCCTCGATTGTTCGCTCCAGTAACGAGCAGGCGCGAATTCAAATTCGCATCGCACTGGATTTCGTAGGTGAAACCCGCCCGCAAATTCGGCGGTGCAAAGGTCGTGCTCGTAAGATTCGCCGCCGCCGAAACCGCGGCGTGGGCGTCGAGTAAGCCGGAGCCCAGCTTGCCGGAGTAGGGGGCGTTCGACGGCAGCAGATTGACTGTCGACTGGGCCGTTGACTTTAAGGTATTCAACACGTCGTCCGCGGACAGACAGGGATTGGCCGAAAGCATCAGCGCCGCCGCGCCGGATACGATCGGCGCCGCCAAGGACGAGCCGGTGCCCCAGTTCGCGTACGTATTGTTGGCCTGCACGACCGGCACGCTGTAGCCGGGAGCGCTTAGATCGACCGCGGCATTGTGCGCGTGAGTGAAGCCGCCGTTCGAGTTGTAGTGCGAACCGTCGGCGCCGATAGATGTAACTGAAAGCACTTCCGGCCAGCTCGCCGGATAGTGCAGGTCGTTCGGATACAGATCGTTGCCGGCGCCGGCGATGAGAATCGCGTCCAGGCTATAGAGATGTTTGATTACAGTGTGGGCCGTGCCGCTGTGAACGGGCCGGCCGGTATGATCGCCGAAATAAAAACTCATGTTAATAATTCGCGCGCCTCGCTTTACCAGTACGTAAATCTGCCCGATATCGCTCCAGCCCCCGAAGGAGGTCCAGACGAAACCGGCGAGCTTCGTATTGTAGCCCATCGACGCGAGACCGATTCCGTTGTCGGTTTTGCCGGACGCGAGATGGGCGACGGCTCCTCCGTGGTAGACGCCGCCCATATGGCCCCAGGAATAATAGATCGATCGGAATTCGCCCTGCAGGTCTTCGTGGTTTTCATCGAAGTACGTGCCGCGCGCTTCCATGATGCCGATGACGACGTCCGGATCGCCGCGGCTGATCGACCAGGCCCCGGTCGCTTTCGTAATATTCAAATGCCAGTTGCTGTCGGGCGCCGCCATGATCGGCGAGAAATAATCGTTCGGCGTATACAGCGGCCACATTTGCGGCACGGCTTCGATCAGAGCGAATCGTTCGCGATGCTCTTCGCGCAGAGCCGCGGCCAGCGCTTCGGCTTCGAATTCGACTTCCATGCCGTACGTGCGTTTGAGGATCGGATCGTCGATCCCCGGGAATGCGGGCTCGAAGGCATGCACCCCGTGCTGCCGGAATAATTCCGTGAGTTCGCTGAGATTTTTAAGATCGCCGGCCTCGTCCGACTCGCCTGGGAATATCCAGCGGTCGTTTTCCCGCGTCGGCGGAGCGACGTTTTCCGCCAATCGCACGAAATAGTTTTGATATTTAAGCGAGCCGTCTTCGTTGCGCGCTTCGGCCGGCCGTATGATCTCGGGACGCACTTCGCTCAGCGT
Source organism: bacterium (assembly GCA_024742665.1). Lineage (GTDB taxonomy): Bacteria > Spirochaetota > Leptospiria > Leptospirales > Leptonemataceae > JANSYA01. The sequence goes on along the minus strand of JANSYA010000002.1, from coordinate 97,123 downwards.
TATCGCTTCGCCGGCATCGCCTGGCGTCAGCGCCGCGAGAATCGCGTCGGGAGTATTTTCTGCGGTGTCGGCGCAGGCGTAGAGCATCGTCGCCGCTACGCCGCCCGCGACGAATCGCCGCAGGTTTTTCAAGAAATTGTTAGAAGTCATATAGATCGCTCGCGTTACGAAAGGGATGCCTTTCGGTAATGCGCTTCGCCTTCATCGAAAATCGATGTGGCGAAACGGAATGCGATCTATACCATGCGAGCCAGGGGCCGTCGCACCAGCTTATAAGTTGGGCCTCATGATCTTTACGAAATCGACTTCGGTTTCGAAGCTCCCTGTGCCGGGTCCCGCGCTCACTTCCCGATTGCGGCGACGAGTCCTTCGCAGTCCTCGACGCTGACCCAGAGCATCGAGTGATCGCGAAAGCCGAACACTTTCGGGATGCGCTCGTGAAAACGAATCGAAACGCCCCGGCGATGATTCGTGCCGAAGGTCAGGCCGTCGTTGGTAAAGGCCAGGCGCAAACCCACCGCCATGAACCACTGGTGCGGGCCGTCGATCTCGGTACTGGCGATATTGGCCACGGGCGTTTCGACGCGCCACCGACCGAAGGTGGCGACGAGTCGTCCGTCGTCGGTGAGTTCCACGCCGTCGTCTTTATTGACGCCCAGCGAAAAAAACAGCGCGGTCCAGCTGTGGTCGAAGTGATACAAAAATTTTTGAGATGTCATAATGTGTACGGCCAGGGCGCGAGCACTGGCGAAGTTGTCGACCGTCGCTGAAGAAGTTGCAAGCAGAATTTCGCGCCTGAACGATTGCTCTGGAAGCGCGCTGTGCTATGATTTTGCCGGGGCTATATTTGAACTGCGTGTATGTTAGCAGGATTTCACGGATGCGAATTTAGCGTGGCGAGCCATCCGTGGGTGACCGTCGCACTCAAAATAAATCCGTGACATCCGTGCAATCCGAGCCAACCCCAATCCTGCAGCCTCGAATCAGTGGCCTTTCGATTTCAGCAGACTATCCACCTGCTGGGCCGTGCGGCTGTCCGGTTCTATCTGGAGCGCTTCGTCGATGACCGTTCGGGCGCGGGTCGCGTCTCCGAGCACGCGATAGCTGTCCGACAGATTGATCAAATTGGCGGTGCGGTGAGGCTGCAGCTCGCGGACTTTTTCGCCCGCGTTTCGCGCGTCTTCGAAGCGGCGCGTTTGTTTGAAACAAATCGAGAGTAAAAACCAGACGTTCGCCGCGTCGTTGTCCAGTTCAAGATAGCTTTCGAACCAGGGCACCGCAGCCGCATACTCGCGCCGGTCATAATATACCTGGCCCAGCATACGCAAGGGGTCTTTGTAATCCGGCGCGAGTTCCGTGGCGGCCTTGAGTTCCGCGACAGCCGCGTCGGCGTCGCCGTTTTCGAGCAGGCGGCGGCCGTCGGCGAATTTCGCGCGGGCCTGCGCCAGGATGTCGGCGCTATCGCCGGCGGACGTTCCGGCGCCAGTGGCGTTCGCCTCGCCGTCCTTCGCCTGCGCGCTCGTCGCGGCCATCGGAGCGGTCGCTTCCTGAAAGCCGATGCGTAAGATCGAAAGGTCGTCGGTGATCGCGCCGAAGCCGTGCACCTGGTCGACGACTCCCGCCAGATCGCCGCCGGCTGTTTCAATGAATCGTAAGAACACGTCGTTGTCTTCGTTGATCGTGCGTTTCTCTTCGCCGGGGGTCATGTCCAGATCTTCGCGACCGTCGCTGCCGGCGTAGAGCACGTCGCCGGACTGCAGCTGGTGCTCCTGTAATTGAAATTCGAATTCGCTCGGCGAACCGAGCTTGCGCAGCAGCAATTCGTTTTCGATATAAAAGGCCTTGCCGTCGCGATAGATGGCCGACCAGGGATGTTCGGCGTTGATATAAATCATGCGGCCGGTCGTTTCGTGGATCAGACCCATCGCGACCGAGGCCATCATCATGCCGTCGAAAGTCAGAAAGACGTTGTGCAATTCGAAGTAGACGTCGGTCAGCCACTGCTCGGGGCTTTCTTCGATCACGCGATTCTGGCCCGCCGAGCGCGAAAGAATATTATTCATGGATGTGCCGAGTACGATCGCGCCGCCCGCGCCCTGCATGGATTTGCCCATGGCGTCGCCGTTGACGAAGAGCACCCAGCGGTCGCTGTCGTCTTTGAAGCGCAGATTGCCGGTAATGCAGATATCGCCGCCCAGCTCGGAGTCGCGTTCGCGAAAGGCGAATTTCTTTTTTTGTTCAACGTAGAACTCCGTGCCGACGTATCTGGATTTGTTCCAGTTCGTCATGAGGGGTTTGTTGATCAGGGCCGTCAGAAAATAGTCGCCGTCCTGTTGGACTTTCAGGGCCTGGACTTCTTCCATCTTCGCGTTTAAGTCGCGCGTACGTTCCTGGACTTTTTCTTCGAGGGTGTCGGCGTGTTCTTGCAATTTGTTCTTCGAGTCGAGAATGCTGCGCACCATGCGGTTGAACGATTCCGATAGATAGCCGATCTCGTCCTGAACCATGACCGGAATTTTTACGAGCAGATTGCCGGTGTTCACTTCGCCGACGCCTTCGAGTAAATTATTTAAAGGTCGCACCAGGCTGCGTGAAAAGAAGATCGGATACAATACGAGAATCACAAAGACCAGCGCCAGGGCCAGATAGGCGATGTTGCGACTCGTCGCGTCGATAAAACTTCGATATATCAAATATGGATAGCCGACTTCGATGATGCGATCGTCGGCGTGATCTCTAAAGAAATAGCTATAATAGACGACGTCGTCCTTGTCCGGATCGAGTCGATTGATCACCCTGGCCTGACGGTCGGCGAAGCTCCCGGTGGCGACGGACTTCACCAGCTCCGCCTGGAATTCTTTTAAGGGAATGTCGATCTGGTCCGGATTTTGTAGGACGCGGGCGTCGTAGATTTCGGAGTTTCGTCCGGGATAGCTCAGCACGTAGGCGGCGTCGATCGGCAGTTCACCGTTCAGCAGATATTCGCGCGAGTTCTTGCTGTGGATTTGATCGAAGTGCTTTTCCTGCTGCAGCGTAACCACCGTCGACATGGCCTGAATTACCAGCAGCATCGTCACGACCGAGATTCCCAGGATCTTGGTCATAAACGAAGTGCGATCGACGGTATTGTTAATAAAGACGATCGTAAAAACGAAGTATGATACCAGAGTAAAGAGCACGAAAAATTGCTGGAAGGTCTCGTGGCTGAGCGCGCCGCGCTGATGCATTAAATTTACGATGCCGGGCCCCAGAGTCGCCAGCAAAAGCGCGATCGTCATCTGGATCATCGTGCGCCGCTCTTCGCGCGTAATATGAAAGCACTTCACGATCGCGACGATTAAGAAGATGAATACTTCGAGGAGAATGCCCCGGGCCACGCTGCGGCCGACGTCTTTCGGAAAATTATAAAGCTGGCCGGCGAGTACGAAGCCCGGCTTCGTATCGATCGTCTGAATAATGAAGAGTGCGCTCAATCCAACGGCCGTCAGCAGACACAGACCGGTGACGGTCCAGAAGATATAGACCCGTGCGAATTTGCTTTCGAATTTGCGCGGGTACGCGAAGGCGAACTGAACCAGAAAGAACGCCCCAAACAGCGCTCCGGGCACCGTCAGGTAACGATGATACGCGCCGGTCGGCTCCGGAAATACGGCTCCCAGGAAAAACCCCAGGTCCATTACGAACGCGCCGATGTACATCCAGGCCAGGGCGCGGGTGTACCACAGCCGGCTGTTCAGCGAAAAGAGAAAGACCACGAGAATGAGCGTAAAGACGCAACAGACCAGCGTGGCGATCCCCCACGCGTTCATATAGATTGAAGGCATGGGCGGATTCTGACTTTCGCGATTCTTATGGCAACAACTTCTGAAGCGCGCTCAGTTGAACGCAAACCGCGACGACTTCGCTCGCCGTCGCGATATCCGCCGGCGGCGGCAGCGTGGGCGCGATGCGAATATTCGAATCGTTCGGGTCTTTGCGATACGGAAAGGTCGCGCCGGCTCCGGTGAGCTTTACGCCCGCGTCGGCCGCCATTTTTACCACTTCGGCGGCGCAGCCCGGCGGCGTATCCAAACTGATGAAATAGCCACCGTTCGGCCGGGTCCAGGTGGCGATGCCGGCGCCGCCCAGTTCCTGATCCAGGATTTTCAAGACCGCATCGAACTTCGGTTTGATGATCGCGGCGTGCTTTCGCATGTGTTCGGCGACGCCGGCCATGTCCTTTAAGAATCGCAGGTGGCGCAGCTGATTGATTTTATCCGGCCCGATGGTTTGCATCGCGAGATGTTTCTTCGCGTCGGCGATATTCGCCGGGCTCGCGCCGAAAACGGCCAGGCCCGAACCGGCCAGCGTGATTTTAGAAGTCGAACCGAAAATCAAAACGCGGTCGGCGTTGCCGGCGCTTTCGCACGCGGTGTAAATATTTTTCAGGCGGTCGGGCGTATCGCCCAGATGGTGGACCGCATAGGCGTTGTCCCAGAAGATGCGAAAGTCCGCGGCGGCGGTTTTCATTTTCGCCAGGCGATCGACGACCGCGTCGGAGTACGTAACGCCGGTCGGATTGCTGTACTTCGGCACGCACCAGATGCCTTTGATCGTTTCGTCCTGAGCCACCAGCTCTTCCACGCGATCCATATCCGGACCGGCCTCGTCGATGCCGACGGGAATCATTTCGATGCCCTGGTGTTCGCAAATCGAGAAGTGGCGATCGTAGCCCGGACTGGGGCACAGAAATCGAATTTTGCCGCCGTTCTGCCGGGACCAGGGCTCGCCGACCCTCGATTCGGCGACGGGCACTCCGTGCGTGAGGGCGCGCAGCACCGTGTCGTGCATCATGGTCAGGCTGGCGTTGCCGCCGATGATCACCTGCTCGGCGGGCACTTCCAGGAATTCCGCGAAGAGGGCGCGGACCGCCGGCAGACCTTCCAGTCCGCCGTAGTTCCGGCAGTCGGTGCCGGCGTCGTCTTTATAGTCGCCCGCTCCCGGCAGATCCAGCAGCCCGGCGGCGAGATCCAGTTGGGCGGCGGCGGGTTTGCCCCGGGTCATGTCCAATGCCAGCTTGCGGGATTGGAATTCCGCGTAACGCGCCTGCAGCTGCGTGCGCTTCTCGGCGAGTTGGTCGGGACTTAGTTTTTGAAATTCGCTCATAATACTACGGGATCTAAGAGCGAATCTCCGGGCTCTAGCGTCAAGCCCAGAAAAGAACATTCGAAAATAGCATTCCAAAACAGTCTTTAAAGAACATTCAGGAGCGGCCGGGAGCGGCCAGGAGCAAGCAGGAGCGGCGGGGCTTGCCGGCCGCCGCCTCCGGGAGCTGCGGTCCAGGCGCGGGCGAGGGGGAGCCATTTAGTTTATAATGTTTATTTATTCGTTTTGCAAAATTCTGCTTGCCCCGGGCGATCCAGGGGGGCATGCTTCCGCTGTGTCTGACGCAGAAAGAATTGTAGCCAAAGCAACCATTGCCATCGATGGAGTCGCCGGAATTGAAGTCCTGGCGGTCGGCAGTCCGGCCGGCGACGTGTCGCTGCTCTGCGACGGACGTCCCCTGGCCGATAGCACCCAGGACGACGATACCAATCTGCTGAATTTGCGTACGGCCCGCGGCGCCGCCTTTGAAAAATTAGGCGGCCTGCTCGATGAATTGGAAGCGGCCATCGCCGACCAGAGCGGCGAGCGTAAGTCGGCCACCAGTTCGGCGATCGAAGCGCTCCGAATTCTGCTCAAGCAAGCCTGAGAGAATCGATTTACTGGCAGGCCGCCTGGCATAATATGCCCCTATCGTGTCGGCGTCCCCCCTGCAGGTCCTGCGTGAAACCTTCGGCTTTTCGGCCTTTCGCGGAGAACAGGAAACAATCATTGAGCACATCTTAAGCGGCGAAGACGCCCTGGTGCTGATGCCGACCGGCGGCGGAAAATCCCTCTGCTATCAGATTCCCGGTATGATTCGGCCTGGGACCGGTATCGTGATTTCGCCCTTGATCGCGCTGATGCAGGATCAGGTCGAGGGGCTGCGAGAGTCGGGCGTGCGGGCCGACTTCTTGAATTCCAGCCTGGCGCCGTTCGAAGCGCGGGCCGTCGAAGACCGGCTGCTCGCGGGGGATCTGGATCTACTCTACGTCGCGCCCGAGCGGGCCCTGACGGACGGCTTTCGTCGATTGCTCGGACGCATTCAGCCGGCGCTCTTCGCGATCGACGAAGCCCACTGTGTTTCCCAGTGGGGCCACGACTTTCGGCCGGTCTATTTACAGCTGGCCGATTTAACCGAGGGTTTCGCGAATACGCCTCTGATCGCTTTAACCGCGACGGCGGACAATGCGACGCTGCAGGACATCGTCGAAAAACTGCATCTCCAGAAAGCGCGGCGTTTCGTGGCGAGTTTCGATCGTCCGAATATTCATTATCGCGTCGAATTAAAAGACGCGGCCTTTCAGCAGCTGCTGGAATTTATTCAAACGAAACACAAAGGCGACGCGGGCATCGTGTATTGCCTGAGTCGGCGCAAGACTGAAGACGTCGCCGCGCGGCTCGTAAAAGCGGACATCCAGGCTTTGCCCTATCACGCGGGCCTGGATCAGGAAGTGCGCGCCGAACACCAGCGTCGTTTTGTGCGCGAAGAGGGCATTGTGATCGTCGCCACGGTCGCCTTCGGTATGGGCATCGACAAACCCGACGTGCGTTTCGTCGCGCATCTGGATCTACCGAAGAGCATCGAAGCGTACTATCAGGAAACCGGTCGCGCCGGCCGCGACGGTCTGCCTTCGAATGCGTATATGCTGTACAGCCTGGCGGACGTCGTCGCCCTGCGGCAAATGCTCGAACAGTCCGCGCCGCCTCCCGGCGCGATCAATACGACCCATACAAGCAACTCCGGGGCGGGCGATCCCGGGCTGTACGACGATGACGTCCTGGCCGCCGCGGAGCACCAGGGTTTGAGTCCGGAAGCGATGAATCACCAGATCGTGGTTCGGCGTCGGCTCGACAGCATGTTGGGCTACGCCGAAAGCGTTCGCTGTCGCCGGCAGGTGCTGCTGGAATTCTTCGGCGAAGAGCTGCCGGAAGCCTGCGGCAACTGCGATATTTGCAACGGCTCGGTCGAAACTTTCGACGGGACCGTGCTCGCTCAAAAGGCGCTTTCGTGCGTATATCGCACGGGGCAGCGTTTCGGCGCCGGCTATTTGATCGACGTGCTGCTGGGCCGCGAAAATGAACGCATCGAAAAATTCGGCCACAAAGAGCTGTCCACGTACGGCATCGGAACCGAATTAAACGAGCGCGAATGGAAGTCGGTCTTTCGTCAGCTGGTGGCGGCCGGATTGCTCGACGTGGAGCTTGACGCCCGCGCCGGCTTTCGCCTTTCGGAGCGCAGCCGGCCCGTCTTAAAAGGCGAAGCGACCGTCATGTTTCGCCGGGACCCCGAGCGCAAACGATCCCGGGCTCGCAAAGATTCCTCTTCTTCTTCGCGCAGCGGCAACCAGGCGATTGAATTTCCCGACGAAGATTCCGCAGTGCTCTTCGAGAAGCTGCGGGCCCTGCGTCTGGAACTCGCGCGCGAACGCGAGATCGCGCCCTATATGATCTTTCACGACAGCACCCTGCGGGACATGGTCTATCTCAAGCCGGCCGCTTTCGACGACCTGGCGCTGGTCTCGGGGGTCGGTCAAAAAAAACGGGATCTGTACGGTGCTCAATTTCTCCAGGCGATCCAGGCTCATCTGCGGGAAAGTGATTGACCGCAACCTGCCCGTGCGACTTCAGTAAAGCCGCGCGGTGATGCTCGCTAAGGTATTGCCGCAAACATCTAACGATCGTATGTTTTTATTGCGAATTGCCGCATTTGATTGCGATGGTTCGTTCTAGTTGTTCTTAACTAATTACGGGTGCCCGGGAGGTAGTCCAATGGCAGCTCGCAAATCAAAGGCGATCGCCGCCCCGATTCCGGGCGAGCAGGCGCGGATCAACGGTCACTCCGGCGCACAGGTGCGGGTGCGGGCTCAAACGAAGGCGCGGGGAAAATCGAAAGCCGGCTCGATCAAATCCGCTCCGTCTTTGACGGACTTTACGCATCCGGTGTGTTCCGCGAAGCGGATCAAGACGGAAAAGCCTTTTCGTTTTCACCTCGCCGGAATCGCTTATGTTCTCTGGCGCGATCGCTCCGGCGCGTATCACTGCGTGGAAGACGAATGCCCGCATCGCCGCGCGTCTCTGGCCTGCGGCCACGTCGTTCAGGACGCGATCTACTGTCCGTATCATAACTGGCGCGTGCGGGGCGACGGCCAGTGCGCCAGCCCGAGCGATCCCGAAGTAAGCTTCGCGGTGCCTCGCTTTCGCGTCTTCGAACATCTCGGATATTTATGGATGCGTCGCGACGAAGCTCCGGAGCCCGCCCGCGAAACCTTGATGCCCGCGCAGCCCGGCTGGAAATTCGCGGGCACCGCGCACGTTACTATGAACGCGCCGCTGGAAATCGTGATGGATAATTTCAGCGAAAACGAACACGTGCCCTGGATTCACGCCGGACTGGGGTGGGACGAAGCCCGCGTCGCTTCCGTTGATTTCGAATTCGAAAAAACGGATTGGGGTTCACGGGTCGTATATCGCGCACAGCAGCGACCGAATCTACTCTTTCGCCTGCTGCTCGTCGGCACAGACGATACTTATATCAACGAGTTTCACTCCGAGTTCGAACCGCTGCGCACGACGTACTATATTTCCTGGGAAAAAAAGGACGGCCGCGGCAAACGTCCCCTGGCGACGGCTTCCACCGTATACTTCGTCCCCGAAACCGACGGTCGCACCACGCTGCATTTCTTTTTCCAGTACCGGCTGTCGGCTCTGCGCTTTCTGGAACCGATCGTCAAGCGCAGCATTCCCTTTCTGGCCTGGAAAGAAGCCATTGACGACAAACGATTTCTGGAAAGCGCAATGCAGGACGCTTCGGCGGATCTAAAAGGTATGAAGCTGCGCAAATTCGACCGGCCCATCGCTCTGCATCGCAAATTGCTGCATGAAAGGTATCTGCGTGGAACGAAAATCGGCGCCGGCTCCGCGCCGCACTGAGCCGCTTTTGCCGGAAATCTCGCTTGCTGGAATGTCGCAACGGCTCTTAATTAGTTACAGAGCGAGGTTGGTTGTTCAGCTATGGGATCTTTCGAATTTATATCCGGTCGTTTCGATCGGCGGCGCCTGACTGCGGCGCGGGCTCCGGGCGTCCTGCCTGTGGCGCTGCTGGTCGCGATGGGTCTTTTGCTAGCGACGCCCTTGCTCAAGTGTCGATCGGCGCAGTCTCAATCGCCTGGTCAAAGCCAGGCGCCCCGGCAGGAAGCACAGGCTGCGGCGATCCGCGGCCAGGAATCGCCGCCGGCCTACAGCGTTCGCCGGGATTTGATCTATGGCTACAGTCCGGCGAATCCGGATGCGCCCTCCGATCAGGATGCGCGGTCCATGGCGGCGTCGGGCGGCCTGGAGCCGCTGCTGGCGGACGTATTCCTGCCCGAGTCGGCGGTCGCTTCGCAGGCCGGGGCGACGTCCGCGCAGCCCGCCGCGCCGCGTCCGGCCATTATCATCATTCACGGCGGATCCTGGCAGCGAGGCGATCGGGCCCGAATGGAAAATATCGCGATGGGGCTGGCGAGTGCCGGCTTCGTCGCGGTAAATATCGAGTACAGCCTGGCGCCGCGCTACCGATACCCGGCGCAGCTCGAAGACTGTCGCAAAGCGGTTGTGTGGATTCGCGAGCAGGCCGCCGCGCTGAATGTGGATCCGCAGCGGGTCGGCGCCTTCGGTTATTCCGCGGGAGCGCATCTGGCTCTGCTGCTCGCAACGACCGGTCGTAACGCTCAGGACCCCGCGCGCATCCAGGCGGTCGTGGCGGGAGCGCCGCCGGCGGACCTGGAGGGGATGCCGCAGACAGCGGATAGGACTCTCGAACGCCTGCTCGGCGCGGATCGCGAAGAAGCTCCCGAGCTGTACCGCCAGGCTTCGCCGATTTCGCACGTTAGCTCCGATGATCCGCCGGCCTTCTTGTATCACGGTCGTTATGACTGGATCGTGCCGGTCGAGCAAAGCCGCGAGATGGCCAAACGTCTGCGCGAGGCTGGAGTGACTGTCGAAGTCTTCGAAGGCGACGGCGGCCATTTGACCTCGGCGCCCTTTCGCGAAGGGACCCCCGTGGGCCTTCCGGCTGCGATTCGTTTTTTAAAGCAGCATCTATAGCGCGACGCGGAGCTTTGATTCGAAATAATCGATTGCCGGAATCGTCGCGCGCTCCCATCCTACCGGCCCGTCTCCTATGGACACCCGCACTCGCATACTCCAGGCCGCATTCGAAGTCATCACCCGCAACAGCTATGCCGGCGCGGGCATCGCGGAAATCATCAGCACCTCGGGCATGACCCGCGGAGCGGTGTATCACCACTTCGCGTCGAAGCAGGAAATCGGCCAGGCGGTTGTGCGCGAAGTCATTCTGGAACGCTATCGTCGCTACTGGGAAAAGGCCCTGGCGTCCGCTCCGGACGCGGAGCCGATGCTGGAGGCTCTGATCGCGGGTCTAAAAAATACGAAGCTCCTGAACTGCAATAACGGCTGTTCTCTGGCCAACGTCTATCAGAGCGTGAACCGCGAAAGCGAGCCGCAGCTGGCCGAAACCATTCGTCAGGCCCAGCGGGAGTTCGAGGGGATCTTTATTGAAGCCGTAGAGCGCGGCCTTGAGGGCGGCGAGCTGGACGCATCCCGCGTCGATGCGCAGACCCTCGGGCCTTTCATCGCCGCCGCATTCCAGGGAGCGATGAACGCCGCCGGAGTGCAGGGCGGCTCCGCTAAATATTTGAAGCTGATCGGAGAGCTGGAGTCCTATTTGCGGGGTCTGAGCGAAGCGGCTGTCGGCCGTCGCGCATCCGCCAGGCGCGGCAAAAAAATCATCCGGGCCGCCAGCCGCTGATTTTTTTGCTGGCAGAAATACCGACCGATTGGTATGTATGCCGATAGCGAACATACCAATCGGTCGGTATTGGCGGCGATCTATTCGGCGCCGGACCTTCTCGACCCCGAATAGACGCAGGAGCGATTAGAATTATGAGTAGAAATATCGATACAGTTACGACGAAAGCGAAGCGCGTGGCCATCATCGTGGCGAATCCCGCCGTTTCCAGCACCACCGGCTGGCCGGTGGGATTCTGGGCCTCGGAGCTGACCCACGCCTATCACGAGCTGCAGCTCAGCGGCTATGAGACTACGATCTTCAGTCCCGCCGGGGGCAAAGTCGATTTCGACGCCCTGAGCGATCCCCGGGACGAGAGTGGCTACTCCGCTGAAGACATTGTCAGCCTGGGTTTCATTCACACTCCGGCTCTGATGCAGCTGCTGGAAGACACGCCCTCGATTGCGGAATTGCGAGTCGCCGATTTTGACGCGGTGATCGTTGCCGGCGGACAGTCGCCGATGTTTACTTTTCCGGAAGCGCAGGATCTGCATCGCTTGCTGGCGGAATTCTATGAAAACGAGAAGGTCACGGCGGCTCTGTGCCACGGGGTCTGCGCCTTGCTCTATGTAAAGACGGCCGACGGTCAGCCGCTGATCGCCGGCAAAACCATAACCGGCTTCGCGAACTCCGAAGAGGACTTCGCCGACCAGGTCGTCGGCCAGAAGGTGATGCCCTTTCGCATCGAAGACGAAGCCAAAAAACTCGGCGCGAATTTTATCGCCGCGGGCGCCTTCAAACCCTTCGCCGTGCGCGACGGTCGGCTGATCACCGGTCAGCAGCAGTACTCCGGAGCGGCGACCGCGCGCCTGGTCGTCGAAGCGCTGGGGGTCTGATCTTATGCGCATCGCCATTATTGGAACCGGAAATATCGGCGGACGCCTGGCCCGGGGCTGGGCCGCGGCCGGTCATACGATTCGCCTGGGCAGTCGCGATCCCGCCGGCGAAAAGGTCCGCGAAATCGTCGCCGCAAATCCCGATCGGATTTCCGCCCACTCCCTGGCGGCTGCGGCGGAGTCGGCGGAGGTCGTGGCGATTGCGGTGCATCCGCCGGTTTTGCGGGAGGTCTGCGAGGCCCTGGGCGAGCCCGGGGATCGGATCCTCATCGATACAATGAATACGATGTTTCGCAAGCCCGGCGAGCACGCCACGACTGCGGCGGCTTTGAAGGCCTGGACGGGCTCGGAACGAGTCGTAAAGATTTTAAACAATACCGGCGCAGAAAACGTGGAGCGTCCGCAGTACGGCGGCGCGCCGATCGATACCTTTTATTGCGCTGACGATTCGGAAGCCGGGCGCGTCGCCGCGGGGCTGGCGGAAGACCTGGGCTTCCGGGCATGGGATACGGGCGGCCTGGAAAACGCGGAGCTCTTAGAAGCCTTCGCGGCGCTGTGGGTGACTCTGGCGATCAAGCAGGGCCACGGTCGGGACATCGCCTTTAAGCTGCTAAGCCGTTCCGAAGCATAGGCGCTGCCGGTATCCCGCTGGACAGCCACAGGCGGGGTCGGCCCGATGTCGCTATGAAGCTCCGGCAGAACAATATCGAAAAGCTCGACGATCGGGTCTTTGACGTCCTGATTCTCGGAGGCGGAATCAACGGTTCGGTTTCCGCGTCGGCGCTTTCCAGCCAGGGGGCGCAGGTCGCTCTGATCGATCGTCAGGACTTCGCGTCGTTTACGAGTCAGGAATCTTCGAACCTGGTCTGGGGCGGTATCAAATATCTGGAGACCATGGAGCTCGGACTGGTTCGCAAACTTTGCGTTTCGCGCAATCACCTGATCAAAAGCTATCCCTCCAATATTAAAGAGATTCGTTTTTTTACTTCGATCGGCAAAGGCTTTCGCTTTCCCCCGCTGTTTATATTTTTTGGCACGCTGTTCTACTGGTTGATCGGCAATTTTTTTACGCGCCCGCCGCGCTTCCTGACTCGCGGACGCATCAATCGCGAGGAGCCGGTCGTGCAAACCGACGACTCCGCCGGCGGCTTCGAATACTCCGACGCGTATCTGGTCGACAACGACGCGCGCTTCGTCTTTAAGTTTATTCGCGCGGCCCTGGATCACGGCGCGATCGTCGGCAACTACGTCGAGTCCCTGGGTTCGCATCGCGAAGGCCCGATCTGGATTACGAACGCCCGGGACAATCTGACCGGCCGGCGCTTTAAGATTCGTTCGCGCGTCTTGATCAACGCCTGCGGCCCCTTCGTCGACGAGCAGAACTCCCTTTCGGAGCAGCCCACCGAACACAGCCATCTATTTTCAAAAGGCATTCACCTGATCGTGCCGCGCGTAACGGAACGTCGCCACGTGCTCACCTTCTTCGCCGACGACGGTCGCCTGTTCTTCGTCATTCCCATGGGAACCCGCTCGTGCATCGGCACGACCGACACCCGGGTCGACGCGCTGCCGGCGGTCGTCACCGAAGAAGATCGCCGCTTCGTTCTGGAAAACGTCAATAAACGCCTGCGCTTAGAGCAGCCCCTGACCGAAGCCGATATTATTTCGGAACGCTGCGGAGTGCGTCCGCTGGTCGTCGAGGCGAAGCCGGGCACGGGTCGTCAGAAAGATAAGGGCGATTGGACTTCGCTTTCGCGCAAACACGCCGTCGACGTGGATTATAAGCGGTCTCATATCAGTATCTTCGGCGGCAAGCTTACGGACTGCGTCAACGTGGGCGACGAGATCGCCGGCTTCGTGCGCGAACTGGGGATCAAACTGCCGCATACGAAAGTTCGCTGGTACGGCGAACCGCGCGGCGAAATGCGCGACGAGTACTTTCATCAGGCGCGTTTGATGGACGTCGACGCGCTGACCGAAGAGGGCGCCGCCGAACCGATTAGCGAACGTCTCTGGCGGCGCTACGGCGGCCGCGCTCTGGGTCTCTTAGAAGACATTCGCCGCGACCCCGCGATGGCGGAAGTGATGATCGTCGGCACCGAGTATCTGCGCTGCGAATTGCACCATGCGGCCAAACACGAGATGATTACGAAGCTGGAAGATTTTCTGCGCCGGCGTTCCAAGATTCTGTTGGTCGCCCGGGACGAGACGATTCGTTCCGCGCCGGGTATTAAAGAAGCCTGCGAAATTCTCTTCGGCAAGCAGGCGAAAGCGAAATTCGACGAGTATTTCAAGCGCAACGGTTCGAAAGCGGGCGGCGATCGCAGTCGCACGAATCGCGGGGCTCATGCGAGCCAGGCCGGCGGCGCGGCGCGCAAGAAGCGCAAGGGACTGTCGCCGCGCAAAAAGCCTTCGAATGGAAAGGGCAAAGGCAAAAAATAAAAGCTGAACTGCGGCGACGGTCTCGCGATTCTTAAGTGCGGATCGCAAGAGGTTAAGATTATTTGTGCGGCGGTGCCGGCGCTGTTCGGTCGGCCGCTTTAGTTTTTTGGCGCGGCTTTCGCGCGAGCGCTTTTGTCCCTGCGTTTTTTCGCGCCGGCTTTCGTCGCCTTTTTGTTAGCGGCCTGCTTTGTCGTCTGCTTGCCCGTTTTGGCGGCCTTACGAGGACTCGGCTTGCGTTTCTTGCCTTTGCCGCTCGCGACCTGCTCGAATTCCGCCTTCTGCTGTTTCGTGAGCCGTGGGAAGCTCAACGATTTCGCCGTTCGCAGCACCAGAACCGCCCGTTCAGGACCGATTTCTTTTACGATCTGAACGGCCTGCTTCATCTCCATTTCGCCCAGCAGCCGGACCGCGTTGGCGGCACCCAGGCCGTGCACGAGTACGGGCAAATCTGAAATGCCGCGATGGCGAATCCAGTATTTCAAATCCGCGATCGGAATGCCCTGCACGAGCTCCAGGGCGGCTTTGACGTCGATGGCCGTTACCAGTTCGATCAGCTTCGCGGCCCGCATCGCACGCATAACCGTCACGGCCTTTTCCATACCCGTTCCCCGCAACAGCTGCACTGCGGGTTTCACTCCGAGTCCTTTGACCAGCACCGCCGTTTCTTTGACCGGGATATGTTGTAACCAGAAGATCAACTCGTCGCGCTCCAGATTCTGGATCAGGTATACCAGATCTTCTTTCGAAATCGCGGTGATCAGATGAACGATGTCTTCGTTACGACGCATGACTTGCAGGGCTCCGAGGGTTTTTTCGAGGGGGGCGTTTTTTAATATGAACAGGACGTCGGCGCGTGGGACGCGGTTGGAAATCGCCAGGATGCGTTCGGCGGGCATAGCGCCGAAGATTTGCATGACTTTCGCGGGACCGAGTTCGCCGAGATAGCTCAGGCCTTCCTGCATTACAAACTGCACGGTGCCCATTAGCTCGCCCCTCCAATAGGAGTGCCGTGTCGGGCGCGAATCCGAAGGATCCACGATATATGTCGCACTCTATGAAACAAGTCTCAGCCGCCTGCGAAAGAAACAAGGATCCGATACTCGCAGTTTTGCGGCGAGCCTTTTCCGATGCGCAGCACGTTCTGGAAATCGGCAGCGGCACCGGTCAGCACGCGGTGCATTTCGCGCAGGGCCTGCCGCATCTGGTCTGGCATACCAGCGATCTGCCGGACTATCACCCGAGCATCAACGAGTACATAGACGAGAGCGGCGCGCCCAATCTCCGGCGACCTTTCGTCCTGGACGCGGGCCGTTCCGATTCCGCTGACGAGCTGCGCCGTGCGCTCGCGAAAAACGAATCGAGGTCGGCGGCGACCGGAGGCCTTATAAACATCGACGCGGTCTTTACCGCGAATACAATCCAGATCATGTCGGAAGACGAAGTCGCCGGGATGTTTTCGCTGCTGAAGGAAATTCTGATGGTCGGCGGACGCTTTTGTCTCTACAGTCCGCTGCAATATAACGGTCGCCATAGCAGTCCGGGCAACTCCGAATTCGACGCGGCTCTTCGGGCTCGCGCTCCGCAGATGGGCGTGCGCGATTTTGTCTGGTTGAATGGCCTGGCAGAAGACGCCGGGCTCGTGCTGGAAGCGGATCATGACATGCCCGCGAACAACCGCATGCTGGAATATCGCCGCGCGTAAATTAGAAAATAAGCGTGACGCCTTCGCGCTCGTGGAGTCTGAATAAAATACTATGATCGAATTACTCACCGCCCCCACGCCGAACGGACACAAGGCCAGTATCGTTCTCGAAGAGCTGGAGCTGCCGTATACGGTTCGTTCTATCGATCTCGGCGCGAAAGAACAGAAAGCAGACTGGTTCTTGAAAATCAATCCGAACGGCCGCATCCCGGCGATCATCGATCGTGAAGCGGACGATTTCGCCGTCTTCGAATCGGGCGCGATCTTAATGTATCTTGCCGAGAAGACGGGCCGCCTGTGGCCCGCGGACGCGAAAGCGCGATCGATTGTCATTCAATGGCTGATGTTTCAAATGGGCGGTCTCGGTCCGATGCAGGGTCAGGCCAACGTCTTTTATCGTTACGCTCCGGAAAAGATTCCGTTCGCGATCGAACGTTATCAAAACGAAACCCTGCGACTGTACGGCGTGCTCGACGGCCGGCTGCAGGATCATGAATATCTGGCCGGCGCGGAGTACTCGATCGCGGATATCGCGAATTTTTCCTGGGTGCGGGCCTATGCCTGGGCCGGTCTGCGGATCAAACAATTTCCGCATCTGAAGCGCTGGCTGAAACAAATCGCGGAACGTCCCGCGGTCCTTCGAGGTCTTGCCGTGCCCGAATCGCGCGACACGAGCACGAAAGCGACGGCCGAAAAGATTCAGGAAGTCGGCCGTTCGATTATAGAATGAAATCCGCCCTGAATGATAAAAGCGGCTGTGGCTGCGTCGGCGTGATTTAATTCGAGAGGGTCGCAAGCACGTCGAGTAAGGTTCGTTTTACCAGCGGTTTGGCAATGTGTCCGTCGCAACCGGCTTCCAGGCTGCGATCGATCTCTTCGCGAAAGGCGTGAGCCGACAGCGCGTAGATCGGGCAGCGCCGAATGCGCAGGCCCGCCGCGAACTGGTTCGCTTCCCACTGGCGAATACGGCGAACGGCGGTCAGGCCGTCCATGACCGGCATTTGAATATCCATGAAGACCACATCGTAGTCCTGTTCCTGGAATTTTTGCAAGGCTTCGAGACCGTTTTCTACCGAGTCGATGTTATGCGGTTCGCGTTTTAAGAAAGCGTAGAACAAAGCCTGATTGTCATCGTTGTCTTCCGCCAGCAGGATGCGCAGTCCGACTTCAGCCACGGCCTCGTTTCGCACGCCATCGTCGGCGCGTTCCGCATTCGCAGTCGGGCCGGCCTGCGCTCCTGGAATATATGTCGTGACCGGCGGCGAATTGCCGCGCAAAAATAGCGCCGGCTCGGCTTCGTCGTCGTCTTTCGTTTCGCCTTCCGGCGGCGCTTCCCCGACGGGCAGCGTCAGGCGGACTTCGAAGGTTGTGCCTTTGCCGCTCTTGCTGAAGACTTCAATCGAACCGCCCATCTGTTCCAGAATTCCGCGGCTGATTGCCAGGCCCAGGCCGGTGCCGCCGAAGCGCCGCGTCACGGATTCGTCGGCCTGAGAGAATTCGGCGAAGATATTGCTCAGCCGGTCCGCGGGAATGCCGATGCCGGTATCGGTCACGCGAAATACGATTTCGGCCGAATCGCCCGGTCGCCACTCGATGTTTTGATTCAGCTCGGCCTCTGGAATTTCTTTGAGACGATCTTCGGCCCGCGTATCGCGAATGCGTACTTTTGAATTTCCACGTTTTTGTTTCGGCGGTCGAGCGTAAACCCCCAGATCGACGGCGCCCTTGTTCGTGAATTTGATGGCGTTGCTGAGTAAATTGCCGATCACGCGGGATAGGCGAAACTCGTCTCCGACCAGGAATGCCGGCAGGCTGGCGCCGAAAGTCCCCGTGATGCGTAGTCCTTTGTTGCGAGCAGGCGGTTCATGATTGCGCAGGCTTTCCTGGAGCATAGGTTGCAGCGCGAAAGAACGTTGTTCCAGGCTCAGACGCCCCGAAGTGATGCGCGAAAGATCGAGCACATCGTTGACTACTCCCAGTAAGTTGCGCCCGCCGCTGATTAAGAGCTGGACGTAACGGTTTTGTTCGATGTCCAGACGCGTTTCTTCCAGCAGCTGCGTCGCTCCGAGCATCGCGTTCAGAGGCGTGCGGATCTCATGGCTCATGCGGGCGATGAACATCGTTTTGGCCGCGCTTTCCGCCTGGGCGACGCGTCGTTCGTCTTCGCTGATGCGATAACGATCCGCCAGGCCGAACGAGAGCAAGACCATCTCCGCCAGCGAGGTCGCCTGCAATCCGTAGCCGAGCGTAAAAAAATTCGCGGGCAAGAGGCCGGCCGTGCGCAGAATATTCGCCATAGCGCCCGCGCCGAGTACCGTAAAGGCCAATAAGAAATAGCGCGCGGGTCGATAGCCCGCCAGGACCTGGCGCAGAGCGAAGCTCAGCACCAGAAAGACCCCGGCGAGGGAAAGTAGAATGCTCGCGCGAACGACATACTTCGAAAATCCGAAGGGCGCCGCCAGGGCGCAGACAACGCCGATCCAGGCCAGAATGATCAGGGCCTGGCTCTGACGCGGAGCATGCAAAGGCGCGCCTTGGAAAAAACTGCGGGTGAAGAAGACGGCCAGAGAGGTCGTCATGCATACGGCCATCGGATTGACAATGCTGTTGAGAATGGGCGTTTCCGGCCAGAAAAAGCGCAATGCCATTCCGTTCCAGATAAACAGATAGGAACCGTACGCGAAGATATACAGCACGTAAAAGAGATACGAAGCGTTGCGCAAACTTACGGCCAGAAACAAATTGTACACCAGCATGATGCTGATTGCGCCGTAGTAAATTCCAAGCACGAGCTGTTCGTTCTGCGTATGGAGCGCGAAGTCTTCGCTCTCCCAGAGTCGAACCGGCAGGACCAGGGCGCTTTCGCTTTGCACTCGCAGGTACAGGCACTCGCCGATGGCGTATTCGGGCAGGCGAAAGACGATATTGCGATGCGGAACGCCGGACGCGCCGTACGGCAGTCGGTCGCCGCCTGGAATTTCGTGGTACTGCAGCGCGACGTCGCGCAAGCCCGCGCCGCCTTCGCGCGGATAGTACAGAGTTACGTGATCCAGAGGCGGATACTCGACTTCAATGAAGCGGGTCTCCGGATCCGTGGCGCGAATCCGCAGCCAGGTCGCTGAATCCCGCAGGCCGAGTACGGGAGTATTTTTGGAGGCCGAGATGAATTCCAGAAAGTGCTCGGCTTCGGTAACCGGCTGCCACTCGCGCTCGGCGACGGTCGCGATCGTTTCGGTGTTCC
This sequence comes from bacterium, assembly GCA_024742665.1. Classification (GTDB taxonomy): domain Bacteria; phylum Spirochaetota; class Leptospiria; order Leptospirales; family Leptonemataceae; genus JANSYA01. The sequence goes on along the minus strand of JANSYA010000002.1, from coordinate 77,930 downwards.
CCGCGCTGCGATCCTCGTAAATCTGCAAATCATTTGAACACTCCCGGGCCGCCAGGGCGTTTGGGAGCAGCGTCGACAGCAGAGCGAGGAACAGGCCCGTTCGAAAGAGGCGTCGATTCCCCTTCGCATGAATTCGGCCCCGCATTCGTTAACACCGAACGACCCGCCGGTGAATGTAAAGAATTATTGCCCTGCGTCGGACATCTGCTGGACAGCGCACGCCGGGATCGCGAGTCTTTCCCGGTGAGACGCCTGCCCGTAATTCGCCTGACCTATGCTCGTCTGGCGCTTCTGGTGTTCGGAATCTGGACCGGCGTTTTTCTTTTCGGTTTCGCGCTGTCGGCGTTCGCCGCCGAAGCAAGATCGACCGGTCTCGGCCCCGTTGCGGACGCGGAAGAACTCTATCGCCAGGCCCGTCTGCGGGATGCCGAAAGAGGTTTGAGCGAATACCTGCTCGAAAAACCGGGCGCTGATCAGGATCCGGAAAAGCGCGCCGCCTATTTCGTGCTCGTGCGTTATCGGGCGCTCTTTGCGGGACTCGAATCCGCGACCGGCGCCGCGGGTTTCTATCTGGCGCCGCGCGAATTTCAGGGATTGCTGACGCGCTCTCCGGATACGGCGCAGCTGCGCCTCCTGTACAAATTCGCACTGCGCTCCACCGGCGATGCTTCGCCGCTGCCGCCGCAGGAATTGGGCGCGGAGGCGACGCTCGCGCTGGCGCGATTGCGCCAGGACCAGGGCGAAACCGAGATCGCGCTCAAGCTGTATCGGCATGGTCTGGAGCTTCTAAGGCGATCGGAGTCGGCCGCGTCGAAAAAACAATTGGCCCTCGCCCGGGCGGGTATGCTCGACGCGCTGGTGGAATTGGGCTGGTATGTCGAGTTCGTCGAAACGATGAGCAGCCCCGGGTTTAGCGCGATCGCCGATGAATTTCACACGTACATATATCGCCTGAAAACCGGGCGTTATCTGGCGATGATTCCGCCGCTCGTGCGACATGAAAGCGGCAAGTATGAAACGCGCTGGGTGCTGGCGGGTTTAAGCGCCGGGGCCTGCTGGCTGGTCTTTTTGTTGCACATGGGGCGCGCGCGACACTGGCCGGGGCACGTATTCGTGCTGGCGGTATTCGCACTGGCTCTGGGGGCTCTCAGCGCGTATGGCACAATCGTCGCCCTGTTAATCACCGAAGAGTATCTTCCTTTTTCGAAACTCGAACCAACTTTCACCAACGAATTAATTCACATGGTATTCGGCGTGGGATTGCGGGAAGAGCTGCTCAAACTGCTTCTGTTTATTCCCCTGACTCCGTTTTTGATGCGAAAGAACAACGCGACGGTGTTGACCGTCGCGGCGCTGGTCGGCCTCGGCTTCGCGATCGAAGAAAATATTTTGTATTACGCCGATTACGGCGGGGGCGTGATCATCGCGCGTTTTCTTACGGCGAATTTTTTGCACATGAGTCTAACCGGTTTCGCCGGCTACTATCTGGTCGCGGCCCTGCGTCGCGGCGGCGAAAGCTGGAGCGATTTCGCGGCACAGTTCGGCCTGGTGATTCTTTTGCACGGCGCCTACGATTTTCTGCTGGGCGGCCAGGTGGAAAACGGCGGTTTTCTGGCGATGCTCGTGCACATCTGGTTGAGCTACCAGTTCCTGAGTTTATTTGCGCGACTCGACAGCGGCGGCGCGCGGCGTCTGCCGATGACATACGTTTTCGTCGGGTCGATGGCATTGCTCGCAGGGATCGGCTACCTGATGCTGCTGCCCGAACTGGGCGTCGCCGAGGCGATTCGCTCCAGCATTGTCGAGCTGCTGGGCGTCGCGACGATTACGGTCGTCTTTTTTGTATCGTTTCGCGAACCGATCGGTTGATCGCCGTTAAGTAATCGGCGAAGGCCTGCGCGCCGGACGGACAGACAATGCCGCGTCCTTCTAAGACGCGGCGCGTATGTGTGCGGTCAAAGCGGCGATGAGTCGCGGCGAAGAGATCGCAACCGCGCAGTGCATCGTTCTCCGGTATCGAATGCGCCGCCTCATCCTGTAACGCTTCGCCGCGCGCTTCACGCCGTAGTCGCCATCCCAGAGCGGCCTCAACGATGCCGGCTGCCGCTGCTCGCTCCGGGTCGGCGCTCCTGCTCAGACGCGAAAGGCGTTCCAGAAATTGCGCGATCGGAATGCGTTCGCGCGGAGCGACGGCCGCTATAAACCGGGGCCACCCCAGGGCTTCGTCATTCGCCAGATGATAGACATTGCTCGCGGTCTCATCCGATACGGGATCAACGATCAATGAGGCGATGGCCCGGGCGGCGTATCTTACCGGAGTGCAGTCCATGCGCAGGCGATCCGCGACGGATCCGGCTTCTGGAGCAAAGTCGAGCGTGCGAAGCGCATCGATTAGACCTTTCAAGAAATCTTCGCGCGAAGTCCTGAAGTGCGCGTCGCCTGAGCCGGCGCCGTCGATTTCGGAGTAAGCGGATTCCGGCAGCAGCCAGCCGGGGCGGTGGATCGTGAGATGTCGCAGGCCCGCGGCGAGAGCGTTCTGAAATAAGACTTCGGCGGCCCACTTGCTCCGGGCGTAGCCGCCGTAAATTTCGCGTCCGGCTTCCAGAGGATCGTCTTCGAAAAATACGCCGGCCGTCCAATCGCTCGCCACGGCCACCGAAAGCGTCGATACGAAATGCAGACGTTTCGCCGGGCCCCGCGTCGCAAGCTCCAGGATTTCCCGCGCAGCTTCGAGATTCGCCGCTCGCAGCTGCTCGTAAGATTCGGTAAGATGCACTCTGGCGCCGCAGTGTAGAAGCGTATCGCAGCTTTCGATTATTTCGTCGTAATCGGTCGGCGAAAGTCCGAGGCGCGGTCTGGTGAGATCGCCGGAGATGATTCGCAGGCGCTGCTGTCTTTCTGAAAGGCTGCGGCGGGCGGCGTCGGGATCGCGTGCGAGGCACAGAATTCGGAAATCGCTGTGGTTCAAAATCTCCTCTACGATGCTCGCACCGAGCAGACCCGTCGCGCCGGTCATGAAGATCTTTTTCGCAGCCGGCACCGGTCTCCGGTTGAGCCGGATCCGTTTTAGAATCGCGTCGCTCAGCCTGGCGTCCGCGCGCAGCTGAGTCGTCGAGTGCTGCGCGTCCCGATTCGATTTCGCGAGCGCGCCGTGAATCGTAGGGTCGGCGTAAAATGAGGCCGGCTCGATGTGGATCCCGTTCGCCGAAGCTCCTGCCAGGAAGCGCAGCAATAGAAACGAAGTCCCGCCGGCCTGAAAGAAATTCGCATAGATCGAAGCGGGACTTTCGCCGAAGATCGCCGTCCAGAGCGCGATCAAAAGCTCTTCGTCAGCATGAGCGTCAGCGCCTCCGCTTTCGCTTTCAGTTTCAGTTTCAGTTTCGGTCTGGCGTCGCGCGTCGGATTCTTTCTGCACGCTGGCCGGGGATTCGGCTTCGGATTCAGAGCGAAAGGCGGCCGCTTCGTCGATCTTGCCGTTTGCATTGCGCGGAAGGGCGTTCGTGCGGATACGAATGTGGCGCGGAACGAAATACTCCGGCAGCCGCGTGCGCACAGTCGCGCGCAGCTCTTCCGCCGTGAGCGGCGGGGCCTGGCCGGCGAAAACAACGCAGGCTTCGATTTCGCCGTCTTCCGGCGAGAGGCGAACGAGGGCTTCGAGCGCCCCGGGACAGGCGGCCAGATGACGCTCCAATTCCAGAGCTTCGACGCGATTGCCGTGCACCTGGATCTGGCGGTCCATGCGTCCCAGAAATTCAAATTGCTGCGGTCCGGCCGGACTGTGTCGCCGAACCCGATCGCCTGTGCGATACCATCGCCGGCCGTCGCGTTCAACAAAGCGCGTGCTCGTCAGTTCGGTATCGCGCCAGTAGCCGAGGGCGAGTCCGGGACCCGCCAGCCATAGTTCGCCTGCCTCGCCGACCGGGAGCTCCGCGCCGTCAGCGCTTTCCGGATTCACGGCGCGCCATTGCATACCGGGTATGGTTTCGCCGAGGTAGGGCAGGCTATAGCCACTGTCGCATCGCCACAAACTCGTGCAAACCGTCGCTTCGCTCGGACCGTAGACGTTGATCAAACGAAAGCGCCCGGCCCAATCGCGGACTCCGCCGGCCGGCGCGGCTTCCCCGCCGATGATTACGGTGCGCAGAGTTTCCGGCATATCGCGAACCGGCCAGTGCGTGAGAATCGACGGCGGCAAACATACGTGGGTAATGTGTTTATCGCGCAGCAATCTTCCGAAGGCCGCCGGCGATTTACGCATCGGTTCCGGAGCGAATACCAGCGTTGCGCCGGCCAGCAGGGTCGTTCCGTACTCCGAGAGCGCCGCGTCGAAGGCCGGCGAAAGCGTCGCTAACATTCGGTTGCCGGATTCTAATGCGAAGGCGCGAATCTGCGCGTCGAGAAAGGCTGTGATCCCCGCATGGGAGACGGCGACGCCCCGGGGGCGACCGCTTGTGCCGGAAGTGAAAACCAGATAGGCGGTTTGCGCGCTTGCGTCGCCGGGAGTGTTTGGCAGCGCTTTCGGCGAAACCTTTCGGACCGGGCCGGTCGCAGCCGGGATATTCGTGAACTTGTTCGCCCCGGAGGAATCTGTACGCTTGATCTGGAATCGACCGTGATCGTCGAGCTGTAGTATCAGGCGGGGCTCCGCTTCGTTCAGGATCGCGGCCCGCCTGGCCGGCGGATGGGAGCGGTCGAGCATTAGAAAGGCCGCGTCGCCGTGCCAGACCGCTAGCATCGCCGTAATCATTTCGCGCCCCGCGGGGAGATCCAGAGCCACGAGTTCGCGGGCCCGAAGTCCGGCGCGATGCCGCAATCGCTTCGCGAGGGCGCGGGCGCGGCGCTGTAGGTTCGCGTAGCTGATGCCGCCGTGCTCGTGGTCTATGACGGCGATCTCCCGGGGAAAGCGCGCGACGACCGCCGCGAAGCGTTTTAGAAAAAAATCGCGAGGCGGGTCATGTAATAGATCGGACGACATGGTCGCGGGACTTGAGGATCTTAAGAACTCTCGAAATAATATTAGCGATTGGAGGCGCTGAATGACTCCGATGACTCCGATGACTCCGATGACTCCGATGACTCCAGTGACTCCGCGATCCGCCGGCCCAGCTCGGGATCCGCACGCCGGCAAATTTCGATCTGTCGATTCTGAATGTCCACTGGTACTCCGTGCATATGCTCGACGATGTTTGCGATCATGCGTGCCTGATGCTCTGCATCCAGCGCGCGGAAGTACTCGCCCGCCTGCTGGAAATCGTCTACGCCCTGGTCGCCGGCGGAGGAATGTGTGCTTTCCCGGGAGGCCTGATTCATTCGCATGCGTGCGGGGTCGTAGCGATCGGAGTCGCCGGTGCTATTAAAAGAGGGTTCGCGAAAGCGGGCATCGCCGTTCGTTTGCGCCGGGGATCCGGTGGCGTAGTTGGGGGCGTCGCCGCCGTTGTCGTCGAATCGCATGGCGCCGTCGCGATACAGGGTATTGACGGGACTCTTTGGAGCGTTCACCGCTAACTGCTGGTAATTTACACCCAGGCGGTGGCGCTGCGCGTCGGGGTAGGCGAAGACCCGGGCCTGCAGCAGACGATCGGGCGAAAGACCGATGCCCGGCACGAGGTTCCCGGGGGCGAAGGCGGCCTGCTCGACCTGCGCGTAATAGTTGTCCGGATTGCGGTTTAGAATGAGCTCGCCGATGGGCCGCCACGGGCGTCGCGCTTCCGGCCAGACCGTGGTCGCGTCGAAAACAGGAAAGCCGCCGGCGATCAATTCCTCCGCTTCGTTTTCGCTCATCGCCTGATATTCGAGACGCCAGCGCGGATAGTCTGCGCCTTGAATCGCGGCGAATAAATCTCGCACATAATAGTCGGGAGATTCTCCGGCCAGCCGGCGGGCTTCGTTGGGAGCGATCGAGTCGTCGCCCTGCAGGCTGAGCCAGCGCAGTTTGATGAAGGTGCGTCGATCGTTCGCGTCGAACCAGCTGAAGGCGTGGCAGGAGTAGCCGTGCATATGCCGATAGCTGCGGGGAATGCCGCCGTCGGAAAAATTCATCAGCACTGCGAAGAGACTTTCGGGATGCCGCGACCAGAAATCCCACTGGGTCGCGTGGGATTCCAGGTTGGAGCCCGGCTCGCGTTTCTGAGAGTGAATCAAATCCGGCAGGCGCATGGGGTCGCGAATATAAAAAACCGGCACGTTGTTGCCGGCGAAATCCCAGTTGCCTTCCTCCGTATAAAATTTTACGGCGAAGCCTCGGGGATCGCGCACCGTGTCGGCGCTGCCTTTTTCGCCGCGATAGTTAGAGAAGCGGGCGAAGACCGGCGTGCGTTTCCCGATTTGCGAAAAGACCGCCGCGCGCGTGCGATCGCTGACGTCGTGAGTCACGACGAATTCGCCGAATGCTCCGGCGCCCTTCGCGTGGGTGACGCGCTCGGGAATGCGCTCGCGGTTCAGGTGCGCGATCTTTTCGATTAAGTGACCATCTTGTAAAAGTACGGGACCATGCGGTCCGGCGGTCAGAGAGTTGCGGTCGTCGCCGACGGGGCGGCCGGCGGCGGTCGTTAGATAGTCGAAGCGGCGATTCGATGACATGGCGCATTTTTGTTTTGCCATTCCAGCAGGGCAATGGTTTTTATGGGCCATGCCCTCGGCCGCGAACAGTCTCGACGCGATCCGCATATACGATCTGTTTGTCGCCGCCTGGGCCTTTTTCGGAGCGGGTCTCGCTCTGGTGCTGGGCATCGGTATTTTGTTGGCCGGCCGCGGCGAAAGCCGTCGCGACCGGCTTGACGTCGCGGAATTCGCCGGCGTTCGCCTGCGCAACGGGATTTTCTTCGCCCTGTGCGCCTGCATCGCCTGGTTTTTATTTCATCAGAGCCTGGCCTTCAGCGGCGTGCTGATGCGTTCGCCGGCGTTGATCTGGATGGAATTACCGGCGGTCTTCTGCATCGGGCCCCTGCTGTATTTATTTTTTCGTGCGCGAACGGGAATCGAAGCCGAAGGCTTTCGTTTGCGTCGTAAACATCTCGCGCACTTCGCGCTGCCCTTAATGGCGCTGCTTTTGTTAACGCCCTACTATCTGCTTGACGATCGTGCGGTCGGCGAGCTGCTGCGGGCGGCGATTGCCGGAGCTGAATCATTCGATGCTCTGGATCCGCACATCGCGTTTCTGACTGTCTTTCGCACGGGATCTTTCGCGGAGTCGCCGGTGGTGTACGTTCTGGCTTTCGCGTCCGAGGCTTCGATCGTCGCCTATACGCTTCCGGTGCTATGGAATTTGAGGGACGTCTTTCGCCCGGCGATGTTCTTCGCCGCTTCCGGCGCGAAGCTGCCTGCTGATTTGGAAGCCTCGACTGCTGCGAATAGCTTTCGCTGGTTGACGGCGATTCTGGCCCTGGGCGCGGCTTTGATCGCTCTGGTCGGCCTCGGCGCTCTGGCCGGCTATATTGAGCTGGCCCGCTTAACGGCGCTGTTGATCACGGGCACGGTTTGCTTTTTATATTTCGTGGATCGCGCTTATCCCTCCTATTTTGATCGGCTCTTCGAAGCCGGTCGACGGTCGCGCTATCGCAAGACGCGCCTGGCCGGACTCGATACAGATCGCGTCGCCGAACGACTCGACCGCGAAATGCGCGAAGCGCGACCGTACCTGCGCGACGATTTAACTCTGGGCGCGCTGGCGGCGGATCTGGGTATGAGCCATCATCAGCTGTCGGAATTCTTGAACGATCGCCTGGGCAAAAGCTTTCATACGATGGTCAATGAATACCGGGTGCAGGCCGCCTGCGATCTGCTGCGCGAAAGCGATGACACTGTGCTTTCGATCGCCTTTGCTGTCGGCTTTAACAATCGCGCTTCGTTCAACGCCGCCTTCGCGAAGTATACGGGCACGACGCCGATCGCCTTTCGACGTTCCGCCGTTCGACGCGTCACCGCCCCGCAATAATCGATCCGATCCGATCCGCGCCGTGTCGATTTCGTTCGCGCCGCTCAGGGCACGCTCGTCGGCACGAAATCTCGCACGATCTTGATCAAAGCTTCCGGTTGATCCTCTGGAATAAACGTGCCGGAGTCGGGAACCAGCTTCGTCGCGCTGTCGGGAAAGATCTCCGCCAGGCCTTCCGCCAGACGCAGGGGAAAGAGTTTGTCCTCCGGCGCCCAGGCCAGCAGCACCGGCCGGCGAAAGGCCGAGAGTTTCGGCGCGGCGGCGAGAGTATAGCGCGGGTGGATGTCGCGCATGATCTTCGTCGTATTCTTTCGCACGCGCGCGTTCTTCGAAAAGGGGCCGGCGTAGCGCTCCAGTGTTTCGCGCGAGAGGCGGTACTTCGTCAGACCGCCCAGGGCGAAAGGCAGGCGGCGCACGAGATCCAGGCGCATCTGCCAGGCGAGGATCGTCGCTATGAATGCGGGCATATGCGAAATCCAGCGCAGATAGATGAAGCGCGCCGGCGGAAAGACTTCGAAGGCGTCGCAGTTCGTAAAGATCACGCTGCGTAGAGCGGGATGTTCGGGGCGCTCGGCGAGAGCCAGCTGGGTCAGGGCGCCGCCGGTGTCGTTGGCGATCAGCGTCACGTCTGCAAGCGAAAGCGTCGGATCTTCAATGATTTCGAAGAGTAGATTGGCCAGAGCCGGCGGTGAAAGATCCACGTCTTCGCGTACCGCTACGCTATGCGCGCCGAAGGGCAGAGTCGGCACAATACAATGATAGTGGCGGCTGAGCTCCGGCACGATCTTGCGCCACAGATGCATATTGGTAAAGAGGCCGTGTACGAAGAGCAGCGTGGGATTTTCGCGCTCGCCGGCTTCGTAGTATTCGATCGGGCCGACAGACGTTTCAAGAATTTGAGTCTTCGGACTCTGCTGCTTTGCGGCGGCGGTTTGAGCCCGAGCAGTGTTTGCGTTCATGTTTTTCTCCTGAATCAGAATGAATCAGAAATAGCATGATTCGCCGGCCCCGGTCGACCGGGTGTATACATCTTTACACTTTTTTTAATTCGCGGGTCGGTCCACGCGGTCGCCGCGCGTCAGGCTTTCGCCAGCAGCTCGCGGTATTCGTCGATGCGATCTTTGTACTTACCGGGACCGACTTCGAAAATGCCGGAGCCCATAACGAAAGTATCCGCGCCGGCCCGCGCGACCGCCTGGATGTTTTCGCGTTTTACGCCGCCGTCGACGGACAGACGAATTTCGCGTCCGCTCTGGTCGATCAGGGCGCGCGCTTCTTCAATCTTCGGCAAGGCCGTTTCGATGAATTTCTGCCCGCCGAAGCCGGGATTGACGGTCATCAGCAAAACGATGTCGACTTTGTCGAGGGCGTACTTCAAATAATCGAGAGAGGTCGTGGGATTGAAGACCAGACCCGACTGGCAGCCCTGGTCGCGAATCAGCTGAAGCGTGCGGTCGACGTGGTGCGACGCTTCGGGATGAAACAGAATCGAAGAGGCGCCGGCCTTCGCGAAGTCCTGGGCGATGGCGTCGACGGGCGTGACCATTAAGTGCACGTCAATCGGCGCGGTGATGCCGTGCTTGCGCAGGGCCGAACACACCAGCGGACCGACGGTTAAATTCGGAACGTAGTGGTTGTCCATTACGTCGAAGTGCACCCAGTCCGCGCCGGCGTCTAAGACTTCGGTCACGTCCGGTCCCAGGCGCGCGAAGTCCGCGGAGAGAATGGAGGGCGCGATTATATTCGACTGCTTCATGCGACTGAGCTTTCGGCGGCCGGGGTGCGGGACAAGCAATAAATCCGGGCTTGGGCCTCGGCCTGTCGTCGTCGGGGCGGCCTTCGTTCGCGGCCCGCCGCTGGCTTCTGATTTCGACGACGAGCGCTGTCCGGGAAAGTTACGTGTCGGTCGCATTTCTTTGCGGGATTTAAGATGGCCGGGCTGTAAAAAAATGGGTAACGTCCGGGCTCTTCAATCGACTGAATCAGTATATGGAGCACAGAATGCTATTTAAAAACTTTAGCCTGAGCCTCGCCATCGCGGTGTCTCTCGCCCTGGGAGCGACGTCGGCGCTGCAGGCGGAACAGGGCGGCGTGGCGCTGGCCGGTTACGATACGGTCGCCTATTTTACGATGAACAAAGCCGTGAAGGGTAAGTCTCAGTTCCAGGCGCAATATCTGGGTAAGACCTGGAATTTCGCGAACGCGAATCACAAAAAATTATTCGAAGCCAATCCGGCGAAGTACGCGCCGCAGTACGGCGGCTACTGCGCCTGGGGCATCGCCGAGAAAGACGATTTCTTTCCAAGCGATCCGACGGTCTTCGCGATTCATGGCGGCAAGCTGTATCTGAACTATAACAGCGGCGTGGCGAAAAACTGGAACCGGAATCGCGCCGGCTTTATCAAACAGGGCGACGCGAACTATGCGAAGTCGAAGCAGCCGATCGCGACGGAAGTCAACGATTGAGTTCGATTGCGGCGCGCGTGCTTATTTGCGATTTTCCATGAATTTGACGATCGCGCTGTAGAGCATATGGTTGCGGCGCGCCGCGCCTTTGCGAACTTCGTCGATCTTCGTGCCGGTTAGAATCGGGATCAGCTCGTCGATCTTCTGGTCGTAAGACTTTTTGACCGACGGGCCCTTTTGTTGTAAGAAAGATTTCGTAATATAAATTCCGCCGTCTTCGTTCTGAACCGGAATTCGCAGGATATCGCTATAGCCCGCGCCGCCGCCGTCAACGCCGTCCAAAATCTTATCGATATAAAAACGGCTGCCGAGACTTTTTTCGGCGCGCAGAGCGCTGCGGCCGGGGAAGCTGTTCTTCTGCCAGCTGCTATCGATGTACTGCAGCATCTTCTGCATCGTCTCGCGTTCGCTGCCTTTCTTATCGCCCATGTTTTCCCGGGCGCGTTCTTTGATCGCTCGCTGAGCGTCGCTGCGTTTGCCGGCGGCCGAGGCGTCTCGATGACGCTGAATGCGTTTCTCGGCTTCGGCCAGACGCCTGGTTTTCGCTTCGAGAATATCACGGGGATCGACTTCGCCGCCGGTCAACATCAGCCACAGCCTGCGCCAGAAGGGCAGCTCGCGAGTATAACCGGCTTTCAGCGCTTCTTTGAGCTTCAGAATCGAAACCGGCGAGGTATATTGCTGGAGTTTCGTTTCGCTCGTGCGATCCAGGTCGAGAATCTCTTCGATCAGATTCAGAAAGAAATCGTCGCCCGATTTGTTGAATATATCGAGGGCCATGTCGATGGCTGCGGTCGTGGCCGCGGTGTTTTTGGCCAGGGCGAAGACGCGCTCGAATTCTTCGAGGGGCGTATTTTTGCCGTAGCCCAGAGTTTGCCTGGGCGGCACGGTTCCGATTAACATGTTGGGAATTTGATCGGCCAGGAAACGCCGCAGAAATTTTTCTTCGAAGCGCAGCCGCTGCCCGCGTCGATAGATCTCCACGAGATTTTCCTGTTTGCGAACTCCGTCGGCGATTGTGCTCAGGGCCTTTTGTTCGTCGTCCTGGGCCTTCTTTTCGAGCTGCTTGCGCACGATCTCGGCGAGCTTCAGGGCCTCCGCGAAAACTTCCGCCTCGGCGGCCGAAGGCTGTTTGCCGCCGCCTTTTATATTTTTCAAAATGCTTTCGACGAGCTTGCCGCCGGCCTCGAATAAGGCTTCCGGTTCGCTGCGCGCGGCGTGGGCTTCCGAGAAGAGCGACAGCTCGCCGTACTTGCCGAGACTGTCGGTCGTCAAAAACAGACACAGATTCATGTAGCGCGCTTTGATCTTGTCGGCTTCGTAGAAATAGATAAAGTCCGGCAGCCTGGCGAAGTTCTTCGTATCCGATTCGCGCAGGTCGTTGTTCAAGACGACGCGCAACACGCCGCTCTTCTGTAGATCTTTAATCAGCGGCACGTACAACCAGAGCCGCTGTTCCTGATTGATTTTCTGGTAGTGGCCCTGCTGCAGGGCGTCGGCGCCCGCGGGCGGTCGCAAAAATAGATTACGCAATAATAAATCGGCGCGTTCGGCTTTGTACGGAACGCTCAGCTCGGCCAGGCCGCCCGCGGTTTTGATGGCGCTCTGCACCTCGCCCCAGGCGGTCGTCGTCGCGCCCTCCTGCATGGCTCCGCGAATCATCAGCCCCGATTTGATCAGGGAAGTCTGGTAGGCCCGGCGAATGGCGTTTTCTTTGCTGCTGGAAGGCGTCGCGTAGCGCGTCTTGATCTTAAATTCGCCTTTGTCGAAGTTAATCTCGCGTATAAAATGAATGAGCGGCGAGGACTGGCCGGCGAGTATGGCCAGCAGTCCGCGAAATTCTTCGGAGTCCGGCAGCGCTTTGCGATTGCCGCGTTCGCGCCGGGCGCCCGTGAAGGCCCGGTACACTTCGCCGGTGTCGGGAAATTCCAGAGTTCCCTTTTCGTAGGCGACGGTGGTGAGATTGTGGATGGTTTCGTAGATTTCGGCGAGCAGGTCCCGATTTTCGACGAAGTCGGGCGACTGGCCTTCGGTATCCTGGACGCGAAAGAGGCGTTCGGCCGAGTCCTTGCTCAGAAACTGGGGTTCATTTACCAGACTTTCGGTGGCCGCCGAATCGCTCATTTCGCGGACAGGATCAGCCACGCCGACCGCCCTGGCAAGCGGGGAATGCGGTCGCGGTGTGAGGGGCCGGAAAAATCTGTATGAGATTTACGTTAGGGCCGCATCAGGCGCGGACTTTCAGGATCACGGCAGTCATATCGTCTTTCAGGGCTTCGCCTTCGGCCCAGTCGTCGCCTATGCGCAGCACATCGCCCAATATCTTTTCGACGGACGCGGTCGGATCGATCCAGGTGAGTCGCTCTTCCAGACGATCGTAGTCGAGCATCTCGTCGGCGGGGTTCATCATCTCGGGCAGCCCATCCGAAAGCAGCACGATCACGTCTCCCGCGCCGACTTCGAAGCGAATATCGTCGTACGTAATGTCGTCGAAGTCGATCAGACCCAGGGGCACGCCGCAGATTTGAATCTGTTCCAGGCGGGCGGGAGCAGTGCGCATGCCGTTTTCGTCGCTCGCGTCGACGTTGCTTTTTAGAATATAGATCGGCGGCATGGATCCGCCGGTCGCCCGAACGTTCAGACGCCGGGCTTCGCCGGGGGAAGCCTGCATCTCGCAAAACTCCAGCAGCATGAGAGCCATATTGCTTTCTTCGCGCAGGCCCGAGCGCACCATGATCCGGTTCATCTCTTCGCAGAGCGGCGGCAAATCGGGGCCGCCGTTCAGGGCCAGCAGCAGCGCCTTCGTCATGGCGACCATGCCGCCGGCGCCGACGCCGTGGCCGGTCGCGTCGCCGATGGCGCACAGCAGGCTTTCGCCTTCCGGGGTCTGGCGCTGAAAAAAATCGTAATAGTCGCCGCCGACTTCGCTGGCGCAAAACTGGCGCGCCGCGATTTCCAGCAGGGGGTTGTCCGGCGGCGATGCCGGCAGCATCGACATCTGAATCTGGCGGGCGTGTTCGATTTCGGCGGCCTTGCGATCGTTCTCCGCCTGAATCCGGGCCAGATATTCGCGTTCCTTCAGGCGCAGATGGCGCTGTTCCAGGCAGGCGTTCGTGCGGGCTCGCAGTAACACCGGTTCGATTGGTTTTAAGAGAAAGTCCGCCGCGCCCAGTTCAATGCAGCGGGCCGCCGCGTCCAGACGATCGACGCCGCTGACCACGACGATCGGCGTATCCCGGGTGGCTTCGTCCGCCAGCAGGCGCTCCAGAAAATCGCTGCCCTGCACGCCGGGCAGCACGAGATCGAGCAGGATCAGATCGAAGGAATGCCGCCCGAGAGCCGCCAGAGCGCTTTCGGGATCGCCGACCGCCGTAACGCGGTGGCCGGATTCCCGCAGGAGGTCCGAAAGGACGTGCCGATTTAACTTGCTGTCGTCGATGATTAGCACCGACGACCCGGTCCGGGTCGCGATCGGGCTTGCGATGGGGATAGAGATGGGAAGCTCGGTCGAGGTTTGCACTGCTGACTCCCGGACCCGGAGTGGTTTCCACAACCAGCGGGCCGTCTGGGTGTCAGATTAGACGTTCAGAAATGAGATGGAAAGGCAAAAATATGATATTGTCGAAAACTTAAATAGTGCTGCCATGACTTATATGAATTAAGCCAATTGTGTACGATTTGAACTCTGTCGCAGCTCTTAAGATTTTCAGAGTTCAATCTACGGCCAGTCGGCGCAATTCTCCGGCCTGGTGTTCGATCTGCCGGATATTGTCATGCAGCTGGCTGCTGTTCTAAACCTGGCGGTTCAGCAGCGTCCCCGGAGCTTCGAGCGCGCTGCGCACGCTCAGCGCCGCGGGCGACGATATTGTTGTCGATTCGAGGGGTTCATAATTCGTTCTGTGATGGTATTTTTTGATTCGACTCGTTCGTGCGAGAATGCCGCGGCTTGCAGGAATATAAAAAAATATTAGCAATTTGCCGCGAGCCCTCGGACGGGTCCTGCGCGCGGTTTGAAAAATCCAACAGTTGGACGTCAAAAAGTAGGTTGCGGGCCCATCTGGAATCACTACAGATGGCGGGAATCCCGGGTCGAGATCGGCGCCTTGTGTCGCTCCCCGCAGTCCGAATGATCGTGCTAAAACGGCTTTCTGAAAAATTTGCGCGGATCTTAGACCGGGCCCGGGGAATCTTCCGACGATCCCGAAGGCGAAACATGACAGAAATTTACGGCAAGCAGCCCGATCTTATCTCCGCGCAAACTCTGGGCGTAGTCAAGCAGGCCCTCCTGATGCGCTATCCTCTCGCTCCCGATGGGGGCGACGAAGAAAGTCAGGCGGCGACGGTGCCGATGGCCGCAAAAGAATCGCCTTTCGTTCCAGGCCTGCAAATTCTGGAGCGCGGTCCCGAAGGCGCGACCGGCGGCGCGATTTCCGCTGACGGGCTGGTGGCGGGCACGGTGCGTATGGGCTACGGCCACTACCGGATTGCGTACGCCGTTGCGACCCATGCGATGGGGAAAACGCCGAACGTCTATTTGCACGATCTGTTAAACGTCAAAGCGCCCGGCGCGGATATGATTCGCGAAATTGATCAGGGCTATAGTTTTTTCAGTCGGATTTCTGCGGACATCGGCGGACCGTTGGAATGGGCCTGGGGCGTGCTGATGTCCCGGGGCAATATCAACTCGCTGTTTTTTTCCGATATGCTCGCCCGGGAGCTGGGTTCGCTGATCGCCGATCTGCCGCGAGAGCTGCCGGTGATTTCGGCCTATCCGCTGCACGCCCAGATCGCCGTGCGCGCCGGCTTCAAGAACGTGATTAACCTGGTGCCCGATAATTATCCGCAGTACTTCGTGCTCGCGCCGGACTGTTTGAATCTCGTGCAGGGCCCCGCGGCCTACGCGAAATTTCGCGAGCTCGGCGTGCCTGCGGATCAGCTGGCCGTCGGCGGCCACTGGGTATCGGAGCATCTGTCGGCGAACGCCGTCGCCGACAGCGAAACGCGCATTCGCCGCGCCGAAAGCAAAAAGACGCGCCGGATCTTGCTGCCGATCGGCGGCGCCGGGGCCCAGCGCAAATACGTGGCCGATCTCTTAAGCGCGCTACAGGGCAAGCTAAGAGAGAAAGAGCTGCGCCTTTTCTTGAACGCCGGCGATCATCCGAAAGTTTTCGCGGGTCTCTCGAAGGCTCTCGACGAGCTGAAGATCGAATACAATCTAATCGATTCCCACGCGGCGCTGCAAAACTTTATCGCCGCCAATCCGCTTGATGGTTCCGATCCCGCGGATTCGAAAGCGGTCACCCTGTTTCACTTCAGCTCGCACTTCGAAGCCTTCGAAGCGACGGACCTGCTCATGCGAATCTCGGACGTGCTCGCCACGAAACCTTCGGAGCTGGCCTTCTTTCCGATTCCGAAACTGTTTTTGCGTCGGGTGGGGGATCACGAAGCGGCGTCCGTCTATCGCTCGCTGGAACTGGGCGAAGGCACGATCGAAGCCCGCGAAATCGAAACGGCCGCTCACTACGTGAGTTTGCTCTGCGATGAAGACGACGTGTTCATCCAAATGAACGAAGCAGTCATCGCCGCCGCCCGCCACGGCATCTACGACGGCGCAAAGGTGGCCGTCGAACGCGCTCTGGCGCGTTCGTAGAGTGGTAAGTGCGTTAGCGCGTTCGTAATGTGCGAGCGTGACAGCGCGCTCTTATTTCGCGGGAGGCAGACCCCAGTCGTCGCGTAGAGACGGCGGAATATAGAAGTGGATCTGCTTCTCTTCGTTGAAGACGTTCACCAGCTCTTGCAGCAGCGCGTGGCCGAGAAAAGCCGTGACTTCACGAAACAGTTTCGAATCCTGATCGAGCTTTTCGGTGACTTCGCCCGCGAAGCGCATCGCTTCCAGCATCATCTTCAGGGCGACGCTCTTGCCGGCCTTCACGTTCAGCATCGCCGCGATTTCGGGGCCGCACAGTTTCTCGACCATGAAGGGCGGTATCGCATCCATCACGTCGAGGGGAAACTTCGAATCCATATAGTCGAGCAGCGACTTCGTCAGGTCGGTGCCGTCCTGGGAAGGCCCCTTCTGACGATCGAAGATAGTCCAGAATAGATCCTCGGCGTCGGCATATGTATGCGCGATGAGTCCGTCGTCCACGCCGATGATATGACCGACAACGTTCCAGGCGTGCAGATACGCGAGCTTCTCGTCTTCCGTAAGATCCACGCCGACGGTTTTCAGACCGTCAATCGTAACCAGCGAGAAGGTCAAAACCACACCCGCCATGTACTCCTGATTGATCGGCGCGCCGAGGGTCTTCGAGTCCCAGCCCTGCTGTTCGAGGAAGTAGCGAATCGCGGCGTGGGTCAGTCGAACTTTTTGCGAAGTTCGCACGCCCGTGCCCTTCGCGTCGAGTCCGCCCGGCTGCATGACGTTGAGAATAAACTGCGCCGTTTCCATGATGCGCCGGTTCAGCATCACCATGCGATCGGTGCCGGGCGGCTTTTCCTGCAGGCGTCCGGTCGAGGCCATGACCTTCGCCACGCGGTGGCAGGCGTAGCCCATCGGCAGGCAGCGACAGAAGAGCATCAGCACAATCATCTGACCGTGTTCGCCGAAAAGTTTTTCGCCGGCGCGAATCAATTTCGGATCGGCCCATTCCGGCAGCTTCACGGTCTCTTCGAAGTAGTTCTGAACTTCCGGCGGCAGTCCGGCGGGCACCGGATCGCTGGTGCGGATCAGTTTGCTGAAGAGCTGGTTTACCGCCATTTCTTCGGCGGCGCCCTTGCTCAGAATCGACGCGACGACTTTGTCGGCGATCGGATCCATCTTCTGATTCATTTCATCGAGATAGGCGGCTGTCCATTTGCTCATCTTGTATTCGCTCCCGCGGGGGTGGTGATGCTTTAACGGGATTCTCCGCGTCCAGCGGGCAATGGCAAGAAATTAAATCCGCTATGTTTATTAAAAAATAAGTTATGAGATCTGTCGCGTAATCGAAAGCTCTTCGTATTTCGCATGCATTCGAAATCCCAGAGATTGATAGCAGGCTATGGCGGCGGCGTTCAGCGATTTTACGTTTAGGGTGACCGTAGCAATGCCCTGGTCGCGCAGTAGTTCGCACAGCGCCGCCGTTAAGGATCGGCCCACACCCTGGCGCCGGTATTCTGGATGCGTGGCGATATTGCCGAGGGCCGCGACGCTGTATTCCTCCGAATAGACGTGCACGCCCGCCGCGCCGACGATATCGCCCGGCGCGATTTCGCTTTGATTCGAGGCGGAGTTATGCATGCAGGCGATGAGATAGGCGCCGGTTGCGAGCATGCGCGGATCGAACCAGTTTTCGGGATAAGCCTGGGCGTAAAACTGTTCCAGTGTCGATCGCCCGGCTGTGTCGGCGCGAACGATTTGAATCGCGTCGTTTTGATTCGCCTTGCCTGCGAGACCGTCGGGACCTGCGGGTCGCCATTCCATTTTATGATGGAGTTCGCGGCGCGCCATACGAAAGTCACGAAAAAGATTTAGTTGAACGGCGCGAGATAGAATCGCCGGGCTGATATGAACTTCGAAATCATCAGGAAACTCCGGGCGAATTTCGAGCAGTAGCCGGACGAAGTCTTCCGTGCGATCGGCGTCGCCGAGGGCGTGATATACGGGGCTGGCGTTACCGGGCTGGTAACGTAAGACGAGCGCCTGCGGCCCGTCGGGATGGTCCGCATACCATCTTGTGTGGGGCCGAAAGAATTCGTCGAGATCCCCCAGACCGTAGGCGTGCAGCGCCGGGTCTCTTCGCAGAAAATTTTCTAAGATTGTAAGGTCTGAGATTAGATGCATCGATCGCAGTTGCCGCAGGGCGGCGAATCGGGAAAGCCGAAATAAGCGTTTAGATGAATACGTCGACAGGGGTTTTCAGTGCGAAAATAATGTACGATCTGTGCGAGTCGCTTTTGTTCATGCAGGAGCCGCGCCTCGTGGTGTTCTTCCGAGGCCAGATCGGTCGCGGCGAGATCGCCGACGACGCGGAGTTTCTGGTGAGCGACATCTCCGGGAGTGTAGTCGCCGACCGGATCCGCAAAGTCCCGGTCCGCTGCGATGACGCCGTGGCGGTCGAGCATTCGCAGCGCGGTATCGATGCGAAAATCGAAGTTGTTTTTATAATGCAGTTGTTCGCGTAAATACTCGACGCCCAGGGCGTTGACCTTCTCGGGTTCGCGTTCGATCAGTTCGCAGATGCGAAGATAGATTCGGGGTTCGGGCGTCGACCATTTGATAAAGTCCATCTGAATCGTCAGGTCGTCCTGATTGTACAAAAGCAGACAGGTCGCGGGCAATCCGTCGCGCCCCGCCCGGCCGATTTCCTGATAATACGATTCCAGGGAACCCGGCAACTCCGCATGAATCACGAAACGAATGTCGGCTTTGTCGATGCCCATGCCGAAGGCGTTCGTCGCCAGAATCAAAGGCGGGGTTTCGCCTTCGGCCTCCGGATCTTTCGCCCGCGTATGCTCGCCGCCCTGCGCCGATTCCGAAATGTCGCTCATATCATCGCGCATAAAATAGCGCTGCGCCCGCCGGCGCTGTTTCGCGGAAAGTTTGCCGTGATAGATCTGGTGCGCGACGCCGCGACTCTTTAATAGATCGGAAAATCGTTCGAGGGTTTTGATTAAAGCGAAATAGACGATGCCCGATCCCGGATATTCGCGCGTGCGATGCAGGACTTTTAATATCTCTTCGAGCTTCTCTTCGTCGGAAATCACGTCGCGGGCTTCGAGCCGTAAATTCGGTCGATCGATGCCTTCGTGAAAGATACGCGTGCCGTCTGTCGACAGTTCGAGTTTGTCTATGATGTCGTGCTGGACTTCTTCGGTGGCCGTGGCGGTGAGCGCGATGGTCAGGGGTTCGCCGATCAATCGTCGAAATTCACCCAGGCGTGAATAGTCCGGACGAAAGTCTCCGCCCCATTCGGAAATGCAGTGGGCCTCGTCGACGGCGAAAAGCGAAATCCGGGCGGAGCGAATCTCTTCGACGAATTCCGCTTTGCGAAAACGTTCGGGGGTGACATATAGTAATTTGATTTTGCCGTCGACGAAATCTCGCAAACGGCTTTCGCGTTCCTTTGCGGAAATTGTCGAATTGATAAAGGTCGCCGGAATCTTTTTTTTACGAAGAGCGTCGACCTGGTCCTGCATGAGCGCGATCAGCGGGCTGATGACCAGAGTCCCGCCGGGTAGAGCCAGAGCCGGGAGCTGGTAGCACAGAGATTTGCCGCCGCCGGTCGGCATCAATACCAGGCTGTGTCCGCTCTGAAATAATAATCGATCGATAATCGTTTTTTGCAGGCCGCGAAATGTTTCGTAGCCGAAGTGCTTTCGCAGGAGCTGTTCGGGCGCGCTGTCGCTGTTGCGTTCGGAAGAGGACACTCCCGGAGATGTCGCGGGCTGCGAGCCGTGGCGTCAACTCGATTGCGATGTGAGCGTGACACCTCGAAGGTCTTCGGCGTGCAAAAAATCGTTTGCGCCCACGCGGGGATTGTCGCAGAGTACGGCTGCGGCGAAGATAAATGAGTCCTGAAGAAAAAGCACTGATGAAATCGAAAATCCAGGCGGACTTAGAGGCGCTGAGATCGGACATCGCCGGCCTGGAAGAATCGACGCAGCCGATCGCGCCCGACGTATCCCTCGGGCGCCTGACGCGCATGGACGCGATTCAAAATAAGAGCGTCAACGAGGCCGCGCTGAGCGAATCGCTGGTGAAGCTCGAAAAACTGAAGTCGGCCCTGACCAAGCTGGACGAAACGAATTTCGGCGTCTGCGAATCTTGCGGCGAAGCCATCGCGCCGGCGCGTCTGGAGTATATGCCCGAGACGACGACCTGCGTCAATTGCGCGTAGTCGAATCGCGGGCGCCTTCGCCGAATTTCGCATTCGGGTCGCTCTGATTCTTGTTACGCTTCGCGGCGTTGGCGCGCTTACGATAGGGCACGTTCTGCAGAATCTCCGGCGGCATGGTCGCGCCGAAGTCTTGCAGGCGGCGAACGAGCGTCGCATAGTTTTCATTCACCGCATAAATCGCGACCGTATCCTGCGCCACCGTCGTTCGTTCGGGGATGGTCCATTCCCCGGCCTTGCGCCAGTCAGCGGGCAGGCCGCCGGCGCTTTCGAACCACTCGTCGTATACGATGGCGATTTGAACCCCTTCGCGTTGCGCCAGGGCCGCGATGCCGGCGGTCGTCAGAGTTTTGTTTTTTCGCAGATGCGCGACTTCGTGGCTTGCCAGGCCGAAAAGATCTACGCAGCGAATGTCGCTGAAATAATTGATAGCGCCGATGTCGTTGGCGGCGACGACCTGGCCGGAATAATAGCGTTCGAAAAAACGCGCCGACTGGATCTGCTGGGAATAGATTTCTCCGGCCGAACCAGACAGGCCGGCTACGCTGACGAAGGCCCGCCAGCCGAGACTCGCGGCCAGCCGCAGCCCGCAGAGGAATAGCAACGCCGTGAGCAGTCTGCGTCGCCAGAACGCGCCCTCCGTCCGGGCGTCGTCGACCCCGGTCGCGTTTTCGTTTTCGTTTTCGGCATCGGCATCGGCATCGGCATCGGCAGAATCGCCGAACCAGTGCAGCGCAAGCAGAATTCCGCCGAGGGCGACCAGGTAGGCTTCGTAGCGAAAGTACCAGCCCAGTCCGGCCAGGTGCAGATGTTGAACGGCGATTAATAAAAACATGCCGAGCAACACCTGGGGCGCGGCGAAGATCGACACGCTTTTCCGGCGTCGATTGCGAAAGTACGCGACGCCCGCGAAGAGGATCAAGATCGGCACGTGAATGTGTTTAAGATATTTTTCGTGCAGCAAAAATTCCAGACCGGCCAGGACCTCGGCCGCCGACGCGATATTCAGCAAGCCGCTGAGGGATCCTTTAAGCAAAATCGGCGTCGGCAGCGCCGGCCAGCCCTGGGCCAGCGAATAGGCGGCGTAGCCCGCGGGCGCTAAGATACCCGCAGCGCCGATTAGTGCCGCGGCGGCGAAGCGTCTTTGCAGCACGAAAAAAAGGCCTGCCGCCGCGATTTGAAATAAACCTTCGTAGCGAACCGCCGTCGTTAAGAAGGCCAGCGCAGCCAGCAGGGCCAACGAAGTAAATCCGGCGGGCTGCGCTATGGCCCCGCCTCGATTCGACTGATTCGAGTGATTTAATCGTTGCGACTCGTCCGACTCAGGCAGGACTGCGACGCAGCGCGCCGTTTGGTATACAAACAGGATCGCCAGAATCGTTTGCAGCAGATGTTCCATTCCCAGGAAGATCAGGGTCAAGACCGGCGTTGCGAATAGGATCACGAGCAGGATCGCGAAGCCCTTGAAGCCGGAAGAAACCTGCGCTTGAATTTTCGCGTGCACGAGAGCCGTGAGGATCGCGGCCAGCGCGATATTCAAATACAGCGGGACGAATTCGCTTTGATCGAACAGGATTTCGCCGATGGCGAGCAGCGCGATCCACAGGACGCTTGAGGACGCGCCGCTGAATTCGTAGCGGGTCACGCCCCACACTCCCGATTCCACCAGGTTGCGCGCCATGGACATGTGAATATACGGATCGTCCAGGATATAAGCGAAGCCGCCGCCGGTCGCCGCGGCGATGGCCGACTTTATCGCGAAGCTCAGGGATAAAATCAATGCGAAGGCGGCCGACCAGGTTAGCAGAGAGCGCGTGCGAGATTCCACGCGGTCAGCTCATCGGTCGGCGATGCGCACGCCAGCGATATTTTTCCGGAAGGGGCCGCGCGAATTGGTGATGATTCGCGCACTGCTTCTGGGATTATTTAGAATCGAGGCGATAGATTCCCGCCCAGTCTTCCGGCGGCAGAGTTTGAAATCGTTCGCAGCGTTCGAGAAAGGGCGTAATGATCTTGTCTTCGGGGAATTTCGCATAGTATTCACCGAAGAGCCGCGTGGCTTCGCTCCAGTTCGCGGAGCGATAGGTTTCGATCGCTTCGTCGAGCAGCGACTGATGCTTGATTTTCTTTTCGCGGATTTCTTCTGTGTCGTGGTTAAACACTTCGTAGATGCGAGTGCTTTCGTCTTTGCCTTTGACCTGCACGGCGTCGACGAAGCGCGTGAGCAATCGGTCGTCGCTCTTGATCGCCTGGTACGTTCCTTCGCCGATCAGAAAATCGCAGCCGTAATATTTCGTGAGGCTTTCAATGCGCGACGCGGTGTTGACGGTGTCGCCCATCACAGTCGTATCCATGCGCTCTCGCGAGCCGACCACGCCGATCATCACATCGCCGGTGTTGACGCCGATACCGATTCGCAGCGGCTCTTCGCCGCTTTGAATCCGCGGCCGATTGAAATCGGCGAGAGCCGTCAGCATTTCTAATCCGGCGTTGACCGCGCTGACGGCGGCACCGTCGAAGAGCGCCATGATCGCGTCGCCTATAAACTTGTCGACGAAGCCGTCGTGGCGGCGAATGGGCGTTTCCATCCGATCCAGGTATTCGTTTAATAACAGAAAGGTTTTTTCGGATCCCAGAGCTTCAGACACCGACGTGAAACTGCGCACGTCCGAAAATAAAATCGAAAGCGATTCCTGGCGCGACAGTCCCGTTTGCAAAAGCTCGACGTTGCCTTCGGCGAAACGTTCGGTGAACTGGCGCGGCACAAAACGCGAAAAGGCGGCCAGAGTCGCCTCGGTGCGGGCGCGGGCCTCCTGTTCGCGCTGAAAGATGCTCGCGTTGTTCATGGCGATGGCCACTTGAGTCGCGAAGTTTTCGACGATCTCGCGGTCTTTTAGAGTGAATACGGAACTCGCCTGCTGATTGTCCAAATACAGAACGCCCAGAATTTTATCGCGCAGAAGAATCGGCACCGAAAGCACCGAGCGCAGATTTTTTTCGATTACGCTTTTGGAATGTTCCCAGCGTTTTTCGCGGCGGGCTTCCCGGGTTAAGATCGCGGAGCGCGACGCGATCGTCGTATGCAAGATCGTACGACTGAGCACCTGATCGGACTCCGGAATCGGGGCGCCGCCCGCGTCCTGAGAGATTTGCAGCTGCGGCAGAGGCGTGCTCGCGCCGTCCGCATCTTCGGGATCTTCGCAGGTGAAAAGATAGCCGTGGCGCGCGCCGACGATTTGCATCGCGCCTTTGAGCACCAGCTCAAGCAGCACGTTCGTATCGAGAGTCGAAGAAATCTTGCGGTTGATTTCCATCAGTTGGACCAGTTCGCGGTTTTCGCCGCCGCCCATGATCGTATGCGAAGAGGAGTCGCTGTAAATATTGCGCCACTGCTTGAGGTCTTCGCGATAGATATTATAATAGCCCGTCACGTCCATGTTGCGGAAGTGTTCAAGCACCGCTTCGCCGACGGCGATGTAGTTTTCGTCGCGGCTCTGCTGCCAGTCGATTTTCGCCGCGGTGATTTCCAGGTGCGCGTCGAGCAGCTGCGAATCCAACTGCTGCGCGGTCTCCCGCGCCTGCTGGATATATTCCAGCGCGTCGGTCGTCTGGCCGAGCATCAAATAGGCCTGGGCGCCCAGAATATTAAAGATCGCGGACAGATACGGATCCGGTCGGAGCTTTAAGTGGCGATGACCGCGTTCTATGTATTCCAGGGCCTCTTCGGGTTCTTCCATGCGCAGGGCCAGCAAAATGCGGCCGTGCATGACCAGAGAGTATTCGCCTCGGTTCGCGGTGTCCTGCGAATTATCGATCAGGGCTTCGTACATTTGCAGCGCTTCGCGAAAATTTCCCTCCATGCCCAGGGCCCGCGCGCGATGCGCTCGCACGATCGCGCGACCGATTTCGGGAATCGGTAGCTGGTCCAGATCGAAGGCGGCCTGGTTGTCGAGCATGCGCTTGAATTCGCCGCGTTCCCCCTGCAAGATCCCGTTGGCGAAGAGCGGTGCGATCAGAGCGATCGGCGATTTCTGTTCGCTCAGGCGCGCGACGATTCGTTCCAGTTCGGATTCGGCGGTCTTGAAGCGGCCCAGGTAGGCCAGCATATTCATGTACACCGTCAGCCCCGCCGGAATCAGATCGCCTCGATTGAGATCCAGGGCGATATTAATGCCTTTTTCCAGCAGCTCGGTGCGCTCTTTATAGCTTTTGCCCGTCGGCGTCGTGCCGAACAGCAGGTACACCTGCAGCGTGAGCGGCGCGTACTCCGGGCTATCGCCCAGAGCCAACAGCTCTTCGCCGTAGCGAATCATCTCGCTCTTGCGGCCGCTGTAAAAACTGTGCGTCGCCCGCACGGTCAGATAACGAATGCGTCGCGCAGTATCCTGGCCGGCCAGACGTTCGAGGCGTTCCAGGCGTTCGCCGATCAGGGAGCGCGTCGGATTGAGACTGATGTCGTGGTTGATCGTGTGAAAGAGAATCTCAAAGTGGCGTGTCTCTTCGACTGTGTTTTCAGGCAGCCGTTCGATCATGCGATATGCCAGATCGTAGTACAGCTGAGATTGACGACTGGTAAAGGTGCTCTCGAAAGTTTTTTTCGCGGCGTCTTCGTACGTCGCCAGGGCCGCCAGCAGTTCGCCGGCGTGTTCCTGGTGATGCGCGATATCGTAGATCGCGTCGGGAGAGTCCGGCAGCACGACGCGTTCCAAAAAATCGGCAATGCGTTTGTGAATTTCCTGGCGCGTTTCGATCGGCAGCTCGTCGCGAATTTGCGTGCGCAGAGCGGGATCGCGGAAGGCGTAGAGTCGATTGGAATCCACCGAAAGCACGCCGGCCTGCACCGCACGATCGAGCACCTGAATCAAACGATGATTGCAGGCCCCTGGTTCCTGAGACGGCGCGGCCCCGTTTTCGTTTTGTTCCGGCAGACTTCGAGCGTCGAGCGGTTCCAGAATCGCTTCGAGTGCGTCCAGAGTGAAAGCGCGCTGAAAGACCGCGCTTCGCCGCAGTAGATCCAGATCGCTTTCGCCGAAGGCTTCTAAGCGCGATCCGCCCTGAGAAGTTCCGGAGCCGGCTCTGGCAGCGCGAATATATTCGAGGGCCTCTGGCAAACGAGTCTGCCAGTTGTCCTGATCGAAGTAGATGATCTTGCGATCGATCAAATTCTGCAGCACGAAACGAATCGTGCCCGGGTTGCCGCCCGTCGCCGCGTACAGGGGATCGAGCAGAGACGAGAGGTCGCCCAGCTTGCGCGAAAAAAGCTGCTGGAGCAATTCGCCGCAGACGGCTTCGGTCAGAGCTTCGAGACGGCTGAAACGCACGCCCGGTTCCGAACGCATTCGATGCAATATCTCTTTGTGGCGTTCCGGAAGCAGTTCGTGGTTGTACGCGAAGATAAAAATAATCGGCAGAGACCGCAGTTCGGAAAATCGTTCGAGCAGCGCGCGACTGGAGCTGATTTCCACGTTGTGAAAATCGTCGATGAATACGACCAGGCGCTTTTGATAGCGAGCCACGGTTTGCATGAATTCGAAACCGACTTCCAGAGAGTCGGCGGCGCCCGTAGCCGGCGCGGGGGCGTCGGCGGCTCTCGCGACAGGCGTCGATCCGCTTGCGGCGGGGAGACTTTCGTTCTGAGCGTCCGGCCCATCGGCGATCGATCCGTCATCGCTCCGGGCGGTGTTCTCCGGATTCGAAAGCCATTCGCGGACTTCCGGCACGAGTTCGAGAAAGGTTTCGAATCGTTCGCCGAAGTGCAAACGCAACGACGAGACGATGCGATACTGCTGGCTTTCGGGAATCGAACCCAGAAAGAAAACGAAATTCTTGAGCAGCGCGCGAATCGTTTTGTGGCGGATCTCGGTTTCTTCTTTGCGTGCGGTGTGAAACCAGGTTACGCCCGCCTGAGGCTGCACTTCGTTGAAGATCGTATTCAGCAGTTCGGTTTTACCGATGCCGCGCGTGCCGTCCAAAAGAATCATGCGGCCCGGTTCGGCGTCGTCCTTTGTTTCAGTGAGCGCCTCAATCGCGCCCAGGAATTCCTGACGTTCCGCTTCGCGATCGAGAAAGGGATTGCGCCGGGGAAAGCTGTGCCAGTGATCTTCTTCGCCCAGGGGAAAGACGCCCGGCTCTTCGCCTGCAGATCCGCCCGATCGCTGGAGTCCATCCGTTCGTTCCAGGCGATCCAGATCGCGAATCAAACCGGAGGCCGTGCGATAGCGATCGTCGGGATCTTTGCTGAGCAGTTTCAGCGTGAGCTCTTCGAGAATTTTCGGAATGCCCGGCACGATTTCGGTCGGTTTGCGCGGCGTGGCGGCGACGTGCATGTGCATCAGGATCGCCGGGTCGGAATCAAGAAAGGGCAGCTGTCCGGTCAGGACTTCATACAGTAAAACGCCCAGGGCGTACAGATCCGCGCGATGGTCGACCATCTTGTTGAGCATACCGGTCTGCTCCGGCGCCATATAGGCCAGGGTGCCGGCGAAGTGGCGCTCCTGGGCCCCGACCAGATGCGAGAGTCCGAAGTCGAGCAGGCGCATGCCCAGACCCCCGCCGGCTTTCCGGGACGGCGCGCCCGCATCTTCCGTCGATTGCGTCAGGAGCTCCGGTTCGGCGATCAGTATATTGGAAGACTTCAGGTCGTGATGGACCAGGCCCCGCTCATGCAGATACAGCAGCGCTTCGCTGAGCGAGCGCAGGAGGCGCAGGGCGATGCCGGTCGATAGCGCTCCGCGTTCGTCGATCAGACTGCGCAGGGTCGGCCCGGCGATGTATTCCATCAGCAGGGCGTGCATATCGTCCTCTTCGAAATAATCGATGTAGCGAATGATACCGGGATGCCGGAGGGATTTGAGAGTTTCGGCTTCCGCGCGAAAGCGCAGCACGGTTTCCAGGGGGAACTTTTTATTCCGGATATCGATCAGTTTGAGGGCGCCTTCGGAGCGCGTCTGCCGATCCCAGACGCGAAAGACGGAGCCCATGCCGCCTTCGCCCAGAAGTTCGCGCACTTCGTAACGATCCCGAATTGTTTCATCTATATAGGAAGAATATCGCATAAACCCGTAGACAGAAAATAAAGAGACCCGTCGATTCTGAAAACCGAAAATCATTTTTCGCGCGGAAAGTGTTCCGAAAGCGTCGCCCGGGGAACGATTGCGACCATTCTGCCGGAAACGGGCCCCCGGAATCGAGTGAGAAGGGCCGGGCAAAGCCTTGACCACGCCGGCCGGTCAAAAGAGCCTCCCTCAACCCCTCGCTGGAGTACTGGAATGTTGCCGGAAGGCCTCAAAGACTATAAGCTCATCACCCAGCATCTGGTGATGAATGAGCACCTGAACCCCAACCACCATATATTCGGCGGGCAGCTGACCGTCTGGCTTGATAAGGATCTCTATGTCTTCGCCTGCGGGGAGCTGAGCTACAAAAAATTCGCCACGCTTTCGATGGACAATATCCGCTTTCGCAACCCCGCGAAGCTGGGCGACATACTTCAGATATACGGCCGCATCAAGCAGATCCGCCGGTCGAGCGTTTGCGTTTTCGGTAAGATTCTGGCGTACGATCCCGTGCTGAATACCTACAGCGAAATCATCGCCTGTGAAATTACTTACGTCGCTTTGAATGACAGGGGCAAGCCCGCCCGAATTCTCGCGGAGCGCGGCTGAGGCCGGAGCCCGTATGTCGCCGCGCGAAAATCGAACCGACGAAACTGAATTCTTTTTTAAGTTAACGCCGGAGCGCGTTCTGGAAGCGGTCGAAGCGGGCGGCTTCGCGCCGACCGGCCACTGGCAGATCTTAAACAGCCTGGAAAACCGCGTATACGATCTGCGCATCTTCGGAGACAGCGAGAGCGAGGCCTCGGATGCGCCAGGTGGGCCCGATCCAGATCAGGGCGGACCGCATATAGAAGACGCGGGCGAGCGCCACGTGATCGTGAAATTCTATCGCCCCGGCCGCTGGTCCGCCGATCAGATTCTCGAAGAGCACTCCTTCTTAAACGAACTGCACGCCGCCGAAATTCCCGTTTGTTATCCGATGGAATTCCCCGGCGGCGGCACCCTGCGCGAAACGGAAGGGATTTTTTTCGCGATCTGGCCGCGCACCGGCGGCCGACCCTGCGACGAACTGGGCGAAGAGCAGGCCGCGATTCTCGGCCGTCTCGTCGCGCGAATTCACAACGTCGGCGAAGCCTATCCGGCGCGGCATCGTCTGACTCTGACGCCGGATCTGTACGCGCACCAGCCTCTGGATTATCTGGAGCGCCATGAATTCTTACCGGTGCATCTGGCGAAGCGTTATCGCGCCGCGGTCGAGACGACGGTCGAATATTATAATATGTTAATCAAAGACGTGCCTTTGATTCGCATTCACGGCGACTGCCACGCCGGCAATCTATTGAACGCGGGGCAGGGCTGGTTCTTTTTAGATTTCGACGATTTTCTTACGGGCCCCGCCGTGCAGGATCTCTGGATGCTGCTGCCGGCTCGCGATCCCCACAGTCTGCGGCTGCGGGAAATCTTTCTCGAAGAGTACCGCCGCTTTCGCGATTTTCCAGAGCACTGGCTGCGATTGATCGAACCTTTGCGCGCTCTGCGTTTTATTCACTACGCCGCCTGGGTGGCCCGCCGCTGGGAGGATCCGGCCTTTCCCGCCGCGCTGCCTCACTTTGGTACTATCGACTACTGGGAAAACGAAACCCGCGATCTGGAAGAGCAGGTGGAACGTTTCGGCGACGAGAATCCGGAATTGAGTACGAGCTCGGGGCCGGCCGCTGACGGCGGCGCGGCCGAGGAACTGACCAACAAGGATTTCTTCTGGGACTGGGACGATTCGGAAAAGCCTGATTAAAAAGCCAGGCGCTTTGGCTTCGCTCAGGCGTACTGATTGCCGACGACTGCCAGAGTTACGGTCGCTTTCGCGATCAGCTTGCCGCGGCCTTTTTTGACTCCGTAGACATTCGACTCCGCAACGATCAGAGTTTTGCCGTTTTTGAGCACCGCGGCTTCGCAGATCAGCTCTTCGCCCAGACCCGGTCGCAGCAGGTTGACTTTGAATTCGACCGAGAGCACGACCTCGTTCTCGCCGATCAGAGTCGCGCCGGCCGCCCCGGCGGTATGGTCGGCCATCGTTGCGATCACTCCGGCGTGGACGAAGTTGTTTTGCTGCATGTGCCGGTCCTGCAGATGCAGCCGACTCTTGCAGCTGCCGCCGTCGATTTCTATGAGTTCGTAGCCCACGTCCTTGATGAATTTGGCTTTCTGGAAGAGCTCGCTGGCCTGGTCCAGGAACTGCCGATTGCGAATCTTGAAAGGTTTTTGAGATATCTGCATATTGAGATATCCTGATATGCAGATATTGGGATGGGTCAATCGAAAGCCCGCGAAGCGCGAGTGGTATAAAAAAGCGCCATAAAAACATGCCAGCACATACCAAATTGGTATGCTTTTATGGCAAAAAAGCCCGAAAATAGCCTGGTACGGCAGTTGCTCCCTCTAATACAACAGGAGAGCAACTATGGAACGCAAGCAAGCAGACCAGACGCGAGAACAAATCCAAAGCCGGGCCGGGCGCCGCATTCGGCGATACTTCGGACTCTATCTATTTCTCGGGATCCTCGCCGTGGGCGCGAGCCATCGGGCCAGCGCGGATCTCTGGATTTCGAAACTCTATGCCGTAGGACTGCCCGACGGCGCCAGCGAGCTGGCGGAGATCCTGCGAGTGGCCGAAAGTCTGGAGGGCCGTCCTTATCTGTACGGCGGCTCCGACGAAGACGGATTCGACTGCTCGGGCTTTACCTACTATGTTTACGGTCGGGCCGGCTATCGCATTCCCCGCACCGTGCGCGAACAGTTTCACGGGCTCGTGAGCATCGATCAGCCGCGACCGGGGGATCTCGTGTTCTTCGCCATTGAACCGGAAAACAAGGCGGGCGACGACGATTCCGGGCTCTTCGAACTGATGGGCGCGTGGGCGGGCTCGGCGACCCACGTCGGCATCTATATGGGCGGGGATCGCTTTATTCACGCTCCGCGCACGGGGGGCAAGGTGCGGATTGAATCTCTGGAGACTCCGTACTGGAAAGATCGTCTGCGCGGCTCTCGCACCGTCATCGTGCCGGAGCTGGCCGACAGCGATTTCGCTGAAGAGTGAGCGCGGCGACCGGCGCAACTCCCGAAATCGGCGGGAGTTGCGCCAGATCTCACTAAATCAAAATACTACTCTAACGAAGAATGAATAGTCCCAACGGCCTATAGACCCTGTGGCGAATTCGTGGTTGTATGCATTCTGGAAACGTATCCATGATTCTTGAAGCCACACAGACGAGCGATCCAACCGGGATGTCGCCGGAGCTACCCGGCGGGGGCGCCCTGGAAATGGAAACAGCGACCGCCTCGCCGCAGGGTCTGACCCGGCGCCAGCCGCCGCGAAATCTGCTGCGGCTGTACACCGATCAGGAGATGCTCCAGCGCGGCTACGGCGTGCTCGACCGGGCGCAGCAGTTCGTCTACGATGCGATCCAGGAGCGCTCGTCGCCAGAGAGCATCGCGAGCTCAGGCCGCATCGAATTATTTTGTCCGGAGGCGACTGATCTGCAGTCGTCGCTCTTTGCGCCCGAGGCTCTGCCGGAGATTTTCGCCGAGCTTGCGAAGCGGCGCTTGATTCTGGCTCTGCCGTGCTTCGAGTTTCGTCCGCAGAAGGGCTGGCTGGACGTCCGGGGCTATCTGATCGCTCGCGGAGACGATCCGGAAGTTCTGGTTCAGATCTACGAAGAGCTGTCGGAAATTTCGCACGGATGCATCGCAGCCTGGATGTCCTCCCTGAGCGGAATCTCGGATTCGCTGCGCCAGGACCTGGAGTCGAATCTGCGGCCGAATCTTTTGCCTTCGCCGGGCATTGAATTCGAAGCGGAGATGATCGCCGCTCCCGCAAGCGAAGCGAGCGCCGATGGAATTTCGCCGCGGGCTCTCGATCGCTGGGGCGCTTCGCCGGACTTCGCGGTGCTCTTCGATCCCCTGCAGGCTCTGCGAAAGGCCCACTATACTCTGGCGCCGGGCGAAGCGATCCTGAAGTACTTCGCCGAAGACCAACGCCGCGAGCTGATTCAAACCAAGGCCGCGATTCCCATGAACGGGCTCGGCTTTCTACCGTACCATGAAGAGGAGATTCTGCCGTGCTTTGAAATCGCGCGGGACTTTCTGGAAAGTCACGTCGTTCCCGAGTATTTAAACGATCGTGAGATTCGCCGCGAGATGGATCGCATCGCCCTGGAAGAAGCCCTGTACGAAATCGAAATCGCGCGAGCGACCACGGGACGCTTCGCCGCCTTGCGCGCCTCGGTGCTGCGCCGCCTGGCCTTCGACAACGACGACGACGACGATCAGGGGGCGGCGCCCGGCCGCCTCGCCTGCGAAATCGTTCTACGTCTGGCGAAGCATGCCGAACAACGCTATATCAATGAGTGGAAAGAATCCGCGAAGAGCTTTGTCGAAGATTTCGTCGAGAAGCTGAACGCGCACGGCGGGGACTGGCGGCTGATGATTCGCTACGTATCGCACAAGCAGCTCGCGAATTTTCATCCCGACGTGTGGAATATTCTGCGCAACCATCCCGCGTTATTCTACCAGCCCTATGAATTGCCGGACGGCACCATGCATATTTTCGTGCCGCGGGACTTTCAGGCCTTTCGCGTACTGCTGCGCGGCATGCTGGAGCTGCCGCCGTCGGAACGCTGGCGCATCGCGGCCCTGCGGGCTTTGATCGATAACTACGAGCATCGCTTTAAGATGCTTTTCGCCGACGATCGTTTCGTGCGGGAGTACGGGCGCCTCTTACGCAAAGCCTATATCGATTATATGCCGCTCTGGGCGCGGATCTTTTTGTTTTCAGGCATCGGAGCTTTGCGCGATTATTTTTTCCAGCGGGCCAAGACGCGGATCAAACGCGAGCAGGCCTTTCTGGCGCGGCGCAACTCGCGTCTCTTCGACGAGTTCGTGAAATCGGAAAAGGCGAAGCGCCGCAAGATGGTGCTCGGCATGCGCGATACCTCCTGCGCCCAGGATCTGATTGAAACTCTGGAGCGCTGCTATTTCGAGCTCGCGATCATACCGAACGTGCGCGAAGTGGTTCGCATGCTATCCGGCTTCGATCGGAGCGATCTGATTCGCGTGCTCAAGGCCGCTAATTTTAAGATTCTGCGCACCGACGACGGCGATATGCTCGAAACCGGACTGCTGCTCTTTCCGCGCAACGGAGACTATCCCGATCGCATGAAGCGGCTGATCGCGACCGTCGACGGCTTATATCTGCGCCTGAGCGAAAAATCCGACGCGGGCCTGCTCGACGATCGCGGGCAGGAGCAGCTCGAACGCGCGCGCAAGCTGCAGCTATATTTGCGGCGCGAGAAAAATTTTGTCGTGCGATGACGAAGCCGCCGCGATCTGTCCAGGATCATGAAGCTATTGTCCTGGAATGTGAACGGCATTCGCGCCGTTATGAAAAAAGGTTTCGTCGATTTCGTGAAATCGGCCCGACCGGACGTGTTGTGTTTGCAGGAAACCCGCGGCTACGATCCACAGATCGACGAGGCTCTGGCTGGCTACGACATGTACTGGAACCACGCCGAGAAAAAGGGTTACTCCGGGACCGCCATCTTTGCGAAAAACGCCGGGGCCAGAGTCAAAAAGACGAAGCCCGCAAAATATCCCGTGCTGGGCGTGAGTTACGGCATCGGCCGCAAAGAATTCGACGACGAAGGCCGGGTGACGACGGCCGAATTCGACAGCTTCTATTTGATCAGCGTATATACCCCCAACGCCGGCGAGGGCCTGAAGCGTCTGGAATATCGCCAGGCCTGGGATGCCGCCTTCTTGAAGTTCATGAAAAAGCTCGAAAAAAAGAAGCCCGTCATCGTCTGCGGCGATTTGAACGTGGCCCACACCGAAATCGACCTGAAGAATCCCAAATCCAACGCGAATAAGTCCGCAGGATTCACAGACCAGGAGCGGGATGGTATGACGCGGCTGCTCAAGGCCGGCTATATTGACAGCTTTCGACATTTTCATCCGGACGAAGGCGGCCACTACTCCTGGTGGTCCTACCGGGCCAACGCCCGGGCCAACAACGTGGGCTGGCGCATCGATTATTTCTGCGTTTCCGAAAAGCTGGGTCCGCGCCTGAAAAAAGCGATGATTCTGAAAGATCAGACGGGTTCGGATCACTGTCCGGTAGGAATCGTCCTGAAAGACTCTTGACATCCCGGCCGCGCTCCGACCGATTATAGTCAAAATATAGATCATAATCTGGAGAGTTCAGTGAATCAAAAGCCCATCGTATTCGGCGCACTATTGGCGGTCGTGCTATTGCTCGTCGCCGCAATCTGGTATCTTTCTTCCGGCGGAGCGAATGACTCCGCACAACCCGTAGCTTTGCCCGACCATAAATTTGAAAACTGGGATTCGCCGATTGAAGACCCCGAAGGACTGTCTCGTGAGGCGGAGTCCATGTTCGACGGCGTTGAGGTCCTGAGCTACGAACAGCTGATTATCGCGGCTCGAAAAGGCCAGGTCAGCCTGGTGTCCGAGCTCTGGAAGTTGCGGCGGCAGTGTCCCGACGACATGGACCGCTACGATTGCAATATTCGCATTCGTCAGTTCATTATGGATAAATTTCTTCCGCCGGGCAATGAGCAGCTGGCGGAACTGTTCACGAAATATCTAAAGTACGAAGAAGAGATGTCGCGCTTCGAAATGCCGAAGGATCTGACTCTCAAGCAGCAGTATGAACTGATCCGGGACAAACGTCGCGACTTTTTCGGCCCCGAAGACGCCCAGCTCGTATTCGGCTTCGAAGAAGCGAAAGCCGGTTTTACCGCGCAATTAAAAAGCTTTCAGGAAAGCACGGCCGGAATGTCCGGCGACGCGCGCATTGCGGCCTACGAAGAGATGCGCAAAAAAGCCTACGGCGATTATTACGAAACGGTCGTCGCGCGCGAACCGAAATTTTCGAAGTACGAAACGGAGCTGCAACTGCGCGAAACCGATCTGACGGGACTCGATCCCGCGAAGCGCGGCGCGAAAGTCACCGAAATGCGCGAAAAGTATTTCGGCAAAGAGGGCGCCGCTCGCATGGCGAAGGTCGACGCGGAAATCGCCGAGCGCGAAACGAAGCTCACCGCTTATAAAGACGCCGAAGCGGAACTCTTGAAAAACAACGCCGAGCTTTCCGGCGACGCGCTCGACGGAAAGCTGATGGAGCTGCGGATCAAACACTTCGGCAAAGAAGAAGCCGAAGCCTATGCGCGCCGCGAAAACTACGAGAAGGCGATGAAAGAGCTGCGCGAGTCGCGGAATAAATAAGATTCGCACGTGTCGACTTTCAAACGCGGCCTCCTCTGTCTCGGCGCCGGCCTGGGCGTGCTCGGCGCTCTGGCTCCCTTCGAGAGTCGCCTGGCGGGCGTGCTGGCCGCCGCCTGTTTGATTCTATTGAGCCGCGGGCTCGTGCGAGTATCGTTTCGCCGCGCCCTCGGCTGGTCGCTTCTGGCGACTCTGTCCGTTGCGACCATTGCTTTTCACTGGGTGGTTCCGGGTCTGGTGAATATCGCCGGCCTGGCGCTGTATTCCGCCGTCCCGGTATTCGTCGTGCAGGGCCTGCTCTTTCATTTTCAGGTCGCCTTCGTCGTGCTCGGCGGGCGCTGGCTGATTTCCAAATCGAGGCTCGCCTGGATCTGGATCTTTCCCGCTCTGGCCGCCGCCGCGGATCTGTGGCTGTACCAGCTCTTTCCCTGGCGCTTCGGCGATCTGGCGATCGGCGGCGAATTCACGCGCCAGCTGGCGAGCCTGGTCGGCGTCTTCGGTCTTTCGGCGGTCGTATTTCTGGAAGCCGGCCTGGCGCTTTTGTTTTTAAGACTCATTCGCCGGCGCATTCGCGGCCGGGTCCCGTCGGCCTTGCGTGTGGCTTCGATTGGACTAACTGTTCCTGTGTTAATCTTAAGCGCGGTGTACGCGTTTGGGGTCTACCGGATATCCACGCCGGAGATGGCCCGGGGCGAGGTGCGCGTCGGCTTTCTACAGCCGAATACCGGTCCCGGCTACGAAGACGCCCGGGACGATCAGGCCTTCGCGGGGCGGGCTCTGAATCTTGTATTTAACTACGGCCTGAAGACTTTGCTTGCCGGCCGTGGCGACCTGGACCTGCTGATCCTGCCTGAATCGGCGGTGCCTTTCTTCGGCACGGACGACGCGCCGGGCAACGAAGGTATTTATTCCACGACCTATCACGCGATCATCGCCTTTCTCGCCCGATACGGTGAGGTTGACGTCCTCTTTAATGAAATCGCTGCCGTTCCCGGCGCGAAGGAAATCGCTGCCGCACCCGACGCGCAGGAACTCGCTGCCGCACCCGGCGCGAGCGGCTACTACAATCTTGCGACGATCTTCAGCGGCCGCACGGGCGAACGGGCCGCTTCGTATCGCAAGCGCAGGCTGGTGCCCTTCGGAGAGTACCTGCCCGGCGAAGATCGCTGGCCCTGGCTGCGCGATACCTTTCGCGAGACCTCGCGATATGTTTCAGGGGAATCGCACGGCGAATCATCGAGCTCATTGCCGTATTCGATTCGCGGCGCCGAAGAGGTGACGATTCTCCCGCGCCTGACGCAGAGCGATTTGGACGTGCTGGCGGAGGCGGAGCGCGTGACGGCCGACTGGCCGGAACGAGATGCGCGCGAGCGGGGTTCGCTGCAGCCGCTAATCTGCTACGAAGGATTGTTTCCCGGTCTGGTGCGCGGTCTGGTGCGCGAAGCGTCGACGCCGCCGGATTTTCTGGTGAATATGGTTAACGATTCCTGGTTCGGCGACGTGCTGGAAAATCACCATCATGAAAGCGGAGCCCGTATGCGGGCGATCGAAAGCGGACGCTATTTGATTCGGCCGACTCTGACCGGCGTCTCTTCGGTATTCGATTCCCGCGGTCGCGAAGTGATCGCGCCCATCCCGATCGGCGCCGAAGATATTCGCGTCGTCGCGGTGCCGCGCATGCCCGACGCCTGGACCGTCTATCTCGCATACGGCGACCGGCCAATGATCGCTTTGATTATCGCGATATTGCTCTTCGCTTTCTGGCAGCGTCGCTCCTGATTTCGTATTGATCAATCTTAAGGATCGGGCCCTTACTCCTGCACTATCTTTAGTTTTGCGCGATAATTTGCGTCGCGATCGGGATGCGGGTCGGCTTGATTTTGACAGGCGCGATCTCCCCGGGCGAAAATCGGCGCATGCCGAAAAAGATCGATATTGCGTACAATTCCCAGCGGGACAATCCCGGCCTGGCCGGCCTGCCCGGAAGCGCCCAGTGCGGCTACACCGCCGCGGCCATGATGCTCTCCGCATTCTTACCGGATGCGGCGACAGATGCTTTTATTACGTATCTGATCAAACGCATGGAGCCGGCGTACGGCAAGGCGACCCTGGCCGAAAAGATTCTGCGCAAAGTACCGTGGGCCCGGGGCCGCCTGGGAATTTACGGCGACGCCTACGCCGTGGCCTGCGAAGAGATTCTGCGCGAACGCGGAGTGAACGCCCGCATCGTCTGGACTCCCGGCGGCGGATCCCAGGCCACCCTCGAAGCGGCAATCGATCAGGGCAGCCCGGCGATGCTCTCGACGATGATCACGCCTTCCGGTCACTATATCTGCGTCGTCGGCTATGACGCCGGCCACTGGATCTGCCACGATCCCTATGGCGACGGTCACCGGGGCTATCGATCGCATCCGGACGGGGCCTTCGTGAAATATCCGCGCACCTGGCTGGAAGCCCGGGCCGTGCGCGCCGATCCGACCAAACGCGGCCTGCGCTTCATGTACGTATTGCGGGAATAAGCCGGTTTTTCCGTATAAAGTGTTGCGCCGGGAATATTGCAAACATACCGATACTGAGTACCGGTATGTTTGCGAGCGGCGACACACAAAGCGATGCGAGGCGGAGCGCCAGAAAGAACCCGAAGATTTTCGCCGGCTGGACTCGAATTTTCGGGCTGTTGCTGGCGCTATTAATTGCCGGCGATCAGGCGCGTTGCCTGGAAAGCTATGAATGTCGGGACGGCGAAATCCTGTGCGATCTCCAGGCCTATCTTGCCGTTTACGCGCTGCTGAATTCGTGTTCCACAACGTCATTTTCGACATACCAGGGCGGGGCCGGCGCCGACCGCGTGAAGCATATCATTCAGACCGCGAACTTCGGCTATGTCGCCGTCGGTTCGGCCGACCAGAGCTTCGGCGCGCCGCTAAATCCCCACAGCGGCGGCACGGATCAGTGGATCGCCCGCTTCGATCAAAACGGCAATCTGCTGTGGCACACCTTTTTCGGTTCGGCGGGCGCCGATGCTGCGGAGCACGTGCTGGAGCTGGCCGACGGCAGTTTGATGGTTTCCGGTTTCGCCGCCGGCTCTTTCGGCGCGCCGATCAATGCCCACGCGGGCGCGGCGGACATGACCTTGATGAAACTGAACGCGAACGGCGGGCTCATCTGGAATACTTTCTTCGGAACCGCGATGGCTGACGGGGGCGGCGAAGCCATCCTGCGACCCGACGGGCTGATCTGGTACCTGGGCGTGTCTGCCGGATCGCTGGTGGGGAACGCCGGTACCATAATTTCGGGCGTCCCGGGCGGCTCGCGAATGGGGGCCGCGATTCTGATCGACGCAAACGGCGCGCCGTCGCTCTACGGTTTGCTCGGGCCCGGCGCCGGCACCGCGGAATTTCGCTCCGGCGCCGCGACTGATACGGGCATTATAATCGTCGGCCAGTCGACTGCCGGTTTCGGCACGCCGATCAATGGACACTCCGGCGGAGGCGACGATGACATTTATTTGCAGGCCCTCACGAACGAAGCCAGCCCGCAGCTCGGCGGCAGCACCTTTCTCGGAGCTGGAGGGGCGGACGTAAGTCAGGACGTGGTCGAGCTTTCCACGAAAGAAGTCCTGATCGTTGGACGATCCGCGGCTACGACCGGCGCTCCGATCAACGCCCACAGCGGCGGCGCGGATATGACGGTCGTGAAGCTAACCGCATCGGGCGTCTATAGCTATCATACCTATCTGGGGCAGGCGGGAACCGATCGGGCCTTTGGGACCGCGGAGATTACGAACGCGCCGCAGGACACCGGTCTGAACGGTTCGCTCATCGTCGCCGGACACTCCGATGCGACCTGGGGTTCGCCCCTCAAGCCGCATATCGGCGGCGACGATTTTACGCTGGCGCGATTGACCGCAAGCGGCACTCTAACGACGAATAGTTTTTATGGATCTTCAGGCATCGACCAGGCCTTCGCGATGACTGCCACCTGTGACGGCGGGGTTGTCATGGCCGGCGTTTCGGCGGGCGAATTCAGCGGGGTCGGCGTGCCGGTCAACGCTCATAGCGCCGGCACCGAAGACGCCGCGATCCTAAAGCTCGCTCCGGGCGAATTTTAACTTCTGGTCAGTATGTATTAGTATCAGCTGCGCCGTTTGGTCGTGGCCCGCTTTGCGCGCCTCTTGCAGCGCGCTTGCGCCGTAGTCGTCGACTGGATTGGCAGTAGCGCCCCGGCGGATAAATAACTCTACCAGCTCCGTTTGTCCCAATCGCGCGGCCCACCACAGCGCCGTGCGCCCGTGCATTCCGCGCAGATCCGCCCGCGCCCCGAGCGCGAGCAGCTGCGGAATTTCTTTGCGTTGTTTTTCTGTTCCGGAGTGCACGGCGTACAGCAGCACGCTTGTTCCGTATCTGTTGCGCAGGTTTACGTCCGCCCCGGCCGCGACGAGCTTACGCAGGATGTCCAGGCGTCCGCGAAACCAGGCGATGTGGACGGCCGTCTGTCCGCTGGCGTCCCGGGCCGCGAAATAATTCAAGCGATCGTGCTTCGCATTCGCAAACTTCGGCGGTTGTTTTAAGAGCAGATCCAGAACGTCGTCGCGTTCGAGCTGCACCGCTTTGATTAAAGGCGTTGCGGCGTTGATTTTCGTGGAGCGTTCGTTGATAAAATTTTCGCGCAGCGGTTTCCACGAGTCGAATCCGTAGCCGGATCTGCCCGTGGGCTTCCACACGAGGGCAGAGCGCTGTCCTCCGCTCAGATAAAAGGCGTTCAGCGTCACGCGAACGAGCCGTGCGTCGCTGCGTTTCAGTCCCAGCTCCAGCAGGCCCGGATCTTTCCTGCGATGAGTTCGCGCAACTTCCTGGTTTTCCAGCAGCAGTGCGACGAATCTATATTTGCGGTTTTGCGCCGCCTGCAGCAGCGGGGATTCAGTCGATCCGCCGGCGTTCACGCGAAGGCCGGCGTTCAGGAGCAGCTGCAGCATATCGACAGTCTCGTCCGTCTCCGGTCCCTCCAGAATTACGGCGATCGAGTCGCGATCTCCAGTCTTAAAACGCGAGGTCGAATAGCCTGCCCGGACCAGCTCCCGGGCGAGGGGATAGTGAAACGAATCTTCGCCCGAGTTCGCATCGGACGCATCGGACGCATCAGGCGATTGCCCGGTGCGCCCGGAAGCGCCCGCCTCTCGGTCGCTATCGATCGCAGCTGTGAGCAGGTCGCGACCGCGAGCATCCCGGACGCGCATGTTGGCCCGGGCTATGCGCAGAATGCGCAGCGCCTGCGCATCCCCGTTTTGAACTGCAGCGTGCACGGCCGGGACGCCGGCGATGTTGACGTTGACGTCCGCCCCGTCGCGAACTGCGGCGCGCATGGCTTCGTAGTCTTTTTTCAGCATGGCTGCATACAGCCGGCCCCCGAGAAAGTCGGTGTTGATGGCGCGGCGAACCCGGGTGTGATTTCGTTCGTGAGCGATTTGCACCGCGGTCCGTCCCCGATCGTTCTCCAGGCGATAGTCCGCGCCGGCCGTCAGCAGTCGTGCGACTACGCCGGCGTTGCCCTGGAAGGCCGCATACATCAGAGCCGTGAAGCCGCGCGGTCCCTGCAGATCCAATTTCGCGCCGCGCGCGATCAGAAAATCCAATGTGCGGGCCTGATTGCGATAGGCGGCGAACATCGCCGCGGTGCGACCGTCTGCGTCCCGCGCGTCGATCGGCGCGCCCGCGTCGAGGGCCGCCCTGACTTCCGGCAGCCCGTGTTTGCGCGCGGCCAGCAGCAGCGCCTGCTGCGCCGGATCATCGGGAGCGGCCCTCAGGTTTTCGCCCGGGATGCTCAGCGTTCCGGCACAGAGTAAGATCGGAAAGATCGAGCAAATCAGCCTGGCGCAGGCCTGTGTCTTAGTGTTTCGTGAAAGGAGTCTGGATCGCATCTCAGCGCTCCTGCACACAGCGGGTTTGCGAAAGGCGTCCGCGGAGCTTGCCCGCGTCGAAGCATGTATCAGGGCGCGCGCAGGTGGCCGGTCTTTGGCCTGGGCCCTTCGCGGCGCCCGCATCTATGTCCGCGCTATCACCGGTGATCGGAATGCGAAAGCTCGCGACCGGTTCGCGGTCGCAGCTTTCGAGGTTTTTTTGAACGGTCGGTCCGATTGCAAATAGCCAGACGTCGCGGTTCGCGGGCGCGTTATCGACGCAGAAGTCGGCGGTGCCATCGTCGTTCACCGGCGCATCGCCGACGTACAATAGTCCGCCGCGTCGGTTCCCGCCGTTGCTTGACCGGTCGGGCCCGCTATCTTCGACCAGAGTATCTCCTTCTTCCATTAAATAGCCGAAGGCGTTGAGTTCTAATCGCAGGCTTTCCCTGCCTTGCGCGCCTTTCAGATTCAGGCTGCCGCGAATGCAGGTGGTCGGCAGTTTCCTCAGCACGATCTGTTTAATGACGGTGCCCGCCCCGGGGTCGGTGCGGCACGAAGAACCGCCGGCGCCGCTTTGAATTTCTCGCTGCGCTTCGTAAAAGCCGCTCTCGTCGGCGAAAGTGAAATTCAGCCGGACTTTCGAATCGGCTTTCACGTCGATGCACTCTCCGGGGATTCTGCTTTCGCCTTTCCCGTAATACCCGTACGGCCTGGATATGCCGTTGTAGTCCAGGCCGCGGCCGGACATCGTCGGCAGAAAGAGCGATTCGCCGCTTTCGTTTACGAAAGACTGCACCCAGATTGAGTGCTTCGTTTTCAGCGGCTGATCGATATTCCACCAGGACAGATGCGGCAGTTTCGCTTCCGTCCAGGCGCCGGATCCGCGTGCAATCGTGCGGGCTGCGCCTTCGCGGACCCAGAGTCCGCGCTCTTCATCCATGCTCCACAGGGGAATCTCCGCCGGCACGCTTGCGGCGACATTCGCCGCCGACTCGCCCGCGCTCTGGTACGGCAGGCGCAGGGTTAGATATTTGCCGGCGGCGATTTGCAGTTTGCGACCTGAATCGTCGACCACCGTGACGCTCGCCGCGCCGAAGCTCTCGATTTCGGTAATGCTGGCGTCGTTCGGATCGTCGTCGCTCCGCTCGATGCCGCGAAAATCTCCGGGCATGAGATTCAGGTCTTCCCCAAGAACATCCAACGCGCGAAATTGCACCACGCCGCTGCCGGCGGCGCGGCCGTCGCCGTCCACGAAGCTGCCGGCCGGGATTTCGATTTCGATATTCGATCGCCGGACGCGGACGTTTTTGCTGAGATCGACCGCTTCGCTTTCGTAGCGGGCGAGGGGAATCTCGATCAGCGTTCGGCTGTCGGCCCGTAAAATAACCGGTCGGATATTTTCGACGAAGCCCGGGCGTTTGACTTTGATCACGTACGCGCCCGGAGGCGCCTCTGCTATTTGCAATCGCCCCGCGGCGTCAGTGCGCCCCGCAGGACCCGGAGCCCCGTCGCGGCTGGAGGTAACGAGAGCCTTCGCCAGGACTCCGACGCCCGGACTGTAAACCTGGACGGTCAGGCGGGCCGGAGCGCCGGCATCGACGGCGACGGGCCGCGCTTTTTCCGGCCCTTCGCGATCGGGGGAGCCTGGCTGAAAAACGGCCAGGGGCGCGCAGGCTGCGAAGCAGGCGAGACTGAGGGCGGCGCAGAGTCCGCGAATCGGGTGATTGAAATGATACATTGTTTTTAGATCCATGCGTTGGACGGTTGCCGGCAGTGCGAGTTCAGCGGGGGGTAAAAAAATAATTAGAGCAAATACTCTATTTTTGCTTGTGGTTCGGAAGCGATGTTTGAGACTCCTGGCTGTGAGCGCAAAAGGCGATACGCGGCGGCGGATTCTGAGCGAAGCCCGGCGCCTGTTTAATGAGCAGGGCACGCGGAGCGTCACGACCAACCATATCGCGGCTGCGGCTGCGGTAAGCCCCGGAAATCTGTACTATCACTTTCGAAATAAAGAAGCGATTCTGCGCGAGATTCACCAGGCCATGATAGAACGCGCGGCGGCTTTCTGGCGGGGAGCCGCGGAACGGCCCGCGACGTCGGAGGCCCTGGAGCGCACCCTGTATCTGCTGCAGTTTTTCGTCTGGGAGTATCGCTTTTTTCGTCTGGAACAAAACGCTTTGCTCCGGGCCGATCCGGAGCTGCATCGCCGCCACATCGCCTATCATGCGGAGCGTTCCAGGAGTCTGGAAGCTTTTTTCGCGGCGCTGGAAGCGCAGGGAGTATTCAAGACGCTCGACGGCCAGGTCCGGGAGGCGCTCATGCGCAGCTTCTGGATGATCGCGGACTACTGGATCTCGGCGCTGCACTCCGAAGGCCGCGCGTTAAATCGCAAGAATGTGCGCGAAGGCAGCCTGCTGCTACGAACTCTATTCGATCCGCACTTGAGCGGGTCGAGAAAAAC
This sequence comes from bacterium, assembly GCA_024742665.1. Lineage (GTDB taxonomy): Bacteria > Spirochaetota > Leptospiria > Leptospirales > Leptonemataceae > JANSYA01. Next base: position 34,942 of record JANSYA010000002.1, on the reverse strand, counting down.
GCGCTCCGGCGAATGAAATCATTGAATATATCAGGAGATTTGTATGCGACCATTTGAAATCAGCGAGGCCCTGTATCCTTTCGAGTCGAAGTTTATGACCATCGAAGGCATGCGGGTGCACTATATCGACGAGGGCTCCGGCCATCCGATCGTTTTCTGTCACGGCAACCCCAGCTGGAGTTTGCTGTATGCGCCCATGATTCGCGAGCTGCGCGCGCACTTTCGCTGCATCGCCGTCGACTATCCCGGCTTCGGTATGTCGGAAAAGCCTTCGCTTGATCAGTACGGTTTTTTACCGGACGAGCATTCGCGCATTCTGGGCGCGGCCGTCGACGAGCTGATTCCAGCCGGCGAAAAATTTTCGGTCTTTGTGCAGGACTGGGGCGGACCGATCGGCTTGAACATGGCCGCGGATCGCGCCGATCGCGTTCACAAACTGTACATCGGCAACACCTGGGCCTGGGCCGCTGACTTGAATACGCCGGAGGGGCAGGGTATGAAAGCCTTCTCGGATAAGATGGGCGGCGACGCCATGCGCGAAAAAATTTTGAAGAAGAATCTCTTCGTGAATATGTCGATGGGACAGCTGACCCACGGCTTCAAGCGCCACAGTCCCGAGCTGGCGAAAGAATTGAAGGCGGCCTATCTGGCGCCCTTCGCCGACAGCGAAGAGTCGCGCATGGGCACCGCCGTCTTTCCCAGGCAGATCGCGCAGTCCCACGACTGGCTCGCCGCCCTCGATCAAAAGGTTGCCGCGAAACTCGAAGACAAACCGACGCTGCTCTTCTGGGGCGAGCAGGACCCGCTGTTTTCCAGCGCCATTCGCGAAATCTGGGAAGGCCGGCTGAAAGATTCGAAAACCGTGCTCCTGCCGGAAGCCGCGCACTTTTTTCAGCAGGATGCGCCCGACGAAATCGTCAAGGCGATGATCGACTTCGGCTGAGCGAAGCGGGCGTCCGCGCTTAAATCGAATAGCTGCTGAGCATGAGCTCGGCGGCGGTGTCTTCTTTTGGGCCTTTCGAAAAGCGATAGGCCCCCACGGCGATGGTGCGATTGCGATAGACCAGGTACTGAGTATAAGCCTCGGATTCTTTCGAAGCATGGGTTTCGGTGCGGATGTGGTGCTTCTGTTCGTGGTCGGTCAGATCCATTTCGCTTACGCGCGTCTCAAAGAATCTTTCGATTTCATAGTGCACCCGCGCCTGCCGCACATGGGGCTGATCCTGGACTGAATAGCTGATTCGTTTGAATCGTAACATAGTTCGCGCGGGTAGAATCCCGGCCGCAATCATTCATAGCCCCCTGGTTTTTTCAGCTATAAATTCAATTTTTCGCCGGCGCGGCCGGCGGCCGGTGGAAATCCGTGTATATGATCTATTTTACGTGTATAAGGTGCTGATAAAGTGGGGACCTCAGCAGAGATTACGCCGGCCGGCCAGTTTTTAATTGGACAGGATGCTGCTTTTTCAGGCACAAGGTGTATTTTCGGGGCTGAATGTCTGAGAATCTGCGGCAATTCGGCTGGAAAGGCCGCCATTTTGCGCTCTTTTTGCGGGTACGAAATTTGCAATTAGTTTCCGAACAAACCCATTCCACGATAGGAGTCCTTACATTATGTCCAATCTGCCACAAGAGCCCAAAGAGCTTTTGAGCTGGGCGAAATCCGAAAAAGTCGAGTATGTCGACATTCGTTTCACCGACCAATTCGGTCTGACCCACCACTACACCATGCCGCTGGAGCAAATCGACGAAGATTGCTTCACATTCGGCCTCGGCTTCGACGGATCATCTGTGCGCGGCTGGAAAGGTATTCAAGAGTCGGATATGTTGAACCGCCTCGATACCAAGAGCGCGTTCATTGATCCTTTCTTCGAGCGCAAAACCCTCGTTTGTTTCGCCGACACCTTCGATCCGATCACGGGCGAAGCGTACGATCGCTGCCCGCGCACGATCATGAAAAAAACGATCAAGTACATGGAAAGCACCGGCATCGCCGACACCGCTTATATGGGCCCTGAAGCTGAATTTTTCATTTTCAGCAACGTGCGTTTCGCGAGCGAACAACAGCACGGTTTCTACTATGTAGATGCGGTCGACGCGCACTGGAACATGGGCGCTGACGAGCAGCCGAACCTGGGCCACAAGATGCGTCCGAAGGGCGGTTATTTCCCCACTCCGCCGAATGATGTGTATCAAGACCTGCGCAGCGAAGTGCTGTCGATTCTGGAGCAGATCGGCGTGAAAACCGAAAAGCATCACCATGAAGTCGCGGCCGCCGGTCAGGGCGAAATCAACCTGGTTGTAGCCGACGCGCTGACCATGGCTGATAACATGATCAAGTACAAGTACGTTCTGAAGAACGTCGCGCGCAAGCACGGCTATTCTGTAACGTTTATGCCGAAGCCCGTTTACAACGATAACGGTACCGGTATGCACACGCACCAGTCGCTGTGGAAAGACGGTAAGAACCTCTTCGCCGGCACCGGTTATGCGAACATGTCCGAGATGGCGATGAACTACATCGGCGGCATCATCGAGCACGGCCCCGCGGTTCTGGCCTTCACCAACCCGACCACCAACAGCTACAAGCGCCTGGTGCCCGGTTTCGAAGCGCCGATCACTCTCGTTTACTCCGCACGGAACCGTTCCGCTTCGATTCGGATTCCGATCGCAGTGAACAGCGAAAAAGCGCGCCGGATTGAATTCCGCACGCCGGACGCTTCTTCGTGCGCGTATCTCGCGTTCTCCGCGATGCTGCTGGCCGGTCTCGACGGCGTTCAGAAAAAAATCGACCCGGGTCCGCCGGCCGATTCGGATCTGTACGAACTGACCGACGAGCAGAAAGCGAGCCTGAAGATGGTTCCGACCAGCCTCGAAAAGGTTCTGGACGCTCTGAGCGGCGACCACGCGTTCCTCGAAAAAGGTTTCAGCAAAGACATGGTCGAAGCTTATATCGATTACAAGCGCGATGAGTCTGTCGAGATCACGAACATGCGTCCGCACCCGTACGAGTTCGTTCTCTACTACGATTGCTGATTGCTAAAGATGCTTAAGTATTGCCGATGGAGAGTCGCCCCGGGGCGGCTCTTCACCGTGATGCAAGCAGCCCCGGTTGAGCTTTTGTTTCGGCCGGGGTTTTTTCGTGCGCTTCTGGAATTGACAGATCCAGTCTTGTCGAAATTTTCGTTTCATGCAGCGATGTACTGTTAAAGCGTTGTTAGGAATTGTGCTGCTGGTGGCTCTGAGTGTCAGTGGGGCCGGCTGTTTGCCTGTTGATTGCGCGGATTCTGACGCCTATTGCAAGCCCGACGTGGGCTTCCTGCTCTACACTTCACTGGCTCCGTCTCAGGCGAGCCGGGTGTATTGGGCCCGCGCGAATACGCCCCAGGCGATCGTGCGCGCGAACGTGGACGGCACGAACCTGCAGGTGATCGGCGGCGTTTATGCGAACGGTCCGGCCGGCCTGCTCGTCGATAGCGTGGCCGGTTTATTGTATTATACCCAGGACAGCGATTCGGGAATTCGTCGGGCGAATCTGGACGGCTCGAACGACATCCTGTTCACGAGCGACGCGACCGCCAGTTCGACGGTGGGCCTGGTATTGGACCGCGCGCGCAATCGTCTGTACTGGTTTAACGATTCGTTCCAACTGCATTACGTAAATCTCAGCGACGGGAGCGGTCAGACGCTGGTGCGTACCTTCGCCTCCGACGCTGAAACCGGGGCCTACGATCCGGTCGCGAATCTCTGGTACGTGTCCGGGAGCACTCTGCTGCGTTCCATGCCCGACGACGGTTCGAGCGATGCGTCACTCGACAATACCTATGGCAATATCGTCGACACGGAGCTGGCCCCCGACGATCGGCTCTTCGTAACCGACATCGGTCCGGCCGGGGTGTTTCGCACAAATCGCGACGGGACCGGTCGTTCCGCCGTTGTTTCCGGTTTTATTCCGACCGGTGTCGGCTACGACTCGGTCGCGGATCGCCTGTATATTTGCGACGTTACGAACTCTCGCATCATGACCGCCGGTTCCGATGGTTCGAATCTTTCCACGCTGATTACTGACACCGCCGGTTCGCAGCCGGCCGGCTGCGCTCTGGAATTTTCGAACTGATTTCCGTCGTGCTGAAGTTTCATGACGTCCACGACTGAGTGCGGCGATTCGGGTCGGCCCCGGCGTGCGCATGGAAACTGCCGTTGACATGAATCCAGGTCTGCGGTCGAATTGTACGGAGGCCATATGATCTTCACACGCTTGCACAAATTCAGCGCACTATCTGCTGTGATTCTCGCTCAGCTTTTTGCCCCGGCCTGCGTTGCGCCCGACTGCGATCCGGCCGACGCCTTTTGCGAGCCGTTGAACGGCTATCTACTGTATACCGATCCCATTCCGACGGCTCTGCGCATCTACTGGGTTCGCCGGAACGGCGCTCAGACAGTGGCGCGGGCGAATCTGGACGGCAGCGCCGTCGAAAACCTCGGCGGCACATTTCCCGGCAGCCCGAATCTGGCGCTGGTCGACGGGCCGGGTGGGTTCTTCTATTATAACATTGATGGCTCGATGGACGTGCGTCGCATGAGACTCGACGGCTCCGGCGACTCGGTCTTCGTTACCGACGATTCCGCCGGCGATCCATTGGGCCTGGCCATCGATCGTTCCCGCGACCGCCTGTACTTCTGGAACGCCGCGGCCGAGCTGCGCTACGTTTCGATCGCGAACGGCGGCGGACAGACCGTGCTGCGCGCGCTGACGGCGGGGCAGACCGGCGGATTCTACTCGGCGGCCGAAGACGTGATCTATTCGGCCGGGGGCACCGATCTGCGGCGCGTTTCCGCGGACGGCGCGACCGACGACCTCTTGAGTAATTCCTTTACGGGCGTGTTGACCGTGATTGCGGGCGGCGACGGAACTCTATATGTCGTGGACTTCGCCGCGACTCAGATCGTTCGCGTCAACCGCGACGGTTCGAATCCGCAGGTCGTCTTAAGCGGCTTTCAACCGGGCGGGGTGGCCTTCGATTCCCGTAACAATCATCTTTATGTCTGCGATCAAACGAACCAGCGTATCTTTCGCGCGAACGAGCTCGGAGGAGATCTCACTCCGCTTGTAAGTTTTGAGGCGGGCTATAATCCGATCGCATGCAATCTACAGTTTACGGCCGGCGGACTCTTTTGAACTTCCCGTCGCGAAGCTGATTATAGATGTTCCGAATCGTCGCCAAAAGCGCCGCGCCTTGACGAGAACGCAACAATGGCCGCTGAACTTAAAGAGCAGTTTTTTAATCGCAAAGTCTATCGGCGCATGGCCGACCTGCTGCGCGAAGTTTACCCCGCTTTCGAAGCCGACGCCTTTTATCGTAAGGCCGTCCGCGGACTGAACGAGCTGGAGCTGAACGATCGCATGCGGCGGACCGCGGCGCTCTTTCGCGAATACCTGCCGGCGGATTTCGGCGAAGCCGTCGCGATCTTAAAGATCTTCGCGCCGAAACTTACGGGCTACTCGGGGATCTGCGTGCCGGAGTATATTGGTCGCTACGGAAGCGAGGATCCGAAGCGTTTCGACGCGGCCATGCGCGCGCTGAGAGACGTAACCGAATATTCGTCTTCGGAATTCGCGGTGCGGCTTTTTTTACAGCGCGATTTTCCGCGCGCATTTAAGTACATGCTGCGCTGGTCGCGGGATAAAAACTATCACGTGCGGCGTCTGGCCTCGGAAGGTTTGCGCCCGCGTTTGCCCTGGTCGGGACAGCTTAAGAATCTGATCGAAGATCCCCGGCCCGCCTTTCCCGTGCTGGAAGAGCTGCGCGCGGATTCGGAGCTGTACGTGCGCAAGTCCGTCGCGAATCATTTGAACGACGTCGCAAAAGACCATCCCGATCTCATGCTGGACCTCATCGAAGCGTGGGACGCGGGAGATGAGCGCACGGCCTGGATTCAAAAGCAGGCCTGTCGCGCGCTGATCAAAGCCGGCCATGCGCGCACTCTCGATTTTTTCGGCTTCGGCGGCAAGCCGCAGTTGAAACGAGCGGCGCAGCTGAGTCTTTCGCGAAAAACACTGCGGATCGGCGAAGACTTCGAGTTTGCCCTGGCGATCGAAGGCGACCCACAGGCTGATGAGCAGCAGCTGGTGCTTGACTATCGCGTGCACTATCGCAAGCAGGACGGCAGCAGTTCGGGCAAAGTCTTCAAGCTGACCACAATCGCGCTTGCTTCCGGCGCGACATTCGAGTGCGGGAAAAAGCATTCGTTCGTGGAGCGTACGACCAGGCGGCACTATCCCGGCGAGCACCGACTGGAGATTCTGGCGAACGGTGAGGCGATTGCGGAAGTGAGCTTTCAGCTAAAAGCCGCGTCCGGCGGCCGGGCGCGTAAAAAATGAGCAGACAAATGACACCCGCCACAAGTGCATGTATGTACGAATTATCGAAGTTCGAGGGCCGGGGTGAGCAATGCAAAAGCTGATTGAATACTTTCTTCATCGCAGCATCTTCGTTAACCTGCTGACCCTGATTCTACTGCTTGTCGGTGGATATATCGCCGTAACGCTCAATCGGGAAGCCTTCCCGAATATTGACTTCGATCTGGTCGTCGTCACGACTGTCTATCCCGGCGCTTCTCCCCGGGAAGTTGAGAAGCTGCTGACGATCCCCCTCGAAGAGAGCATCAAAGAAGTCGACGGCGTCGAAGAATATCGTTCGAGCTCGATCGAGAGCCGCTCCAGCATTACAATCAAAATCGATCCGGACGTCGACGATACTCAGAAAGTCGTCGACGACGTTCGCAGCGCCGTCGATCGAACGGAGGACCTGCCGGACGAGGCGGAAAAGCCGATCCTCACGGAACCCAGCACCTCGCGCCAGCCGATTATACAGTGGTCTCTGGCCGGACCGGTTAATACGACCGCGGAGTATGAAGAACTGCGGCGGCAGGCGGAGCGGCTCGAAAACGAATTCCTGGCGATGCCCGAAGTCGCCCGGGTTCAGCGCCGCGGCTGGCTCGATCGCGAGATTTTCGTCGACGTCGACCCGGATCTGCTCGCCGGTTATTATATCGATACCGAAGTGATTCGCCAGTCTCTGGCGCAGCGTAACGTCAGTTTGCCGGGCGGCGATATTAACCTGGGAAAAAAGGAAGTTATAATTCGCACGGTCGGCGAATTCGAAAAAGCCGAAGAGATCTCGCGGCTCTTTATTCGCTCGAATGAAGTCGGAGCGAGCGTGCAGCTGCGCGATGTGGCCCGCGTTCGTGAAGCCTTCGAAGAACAAGAAAATCTCGAAAGCACGAACGGCGTCGCCGCGATCGGCCTGACGGTCGTGAAGCGTCAGTCTGCGGATATTATCTCCACCTCGAATAAGACCAAACGAATCGTTATGGATTTCGCTCCGCAGATGGCTGTGATTCGCACGCCGTATCCGGGGCGCGACGCCGCGACCGTCGGCAAAAAGATCACGAAGCCGCTCGAAGAATTCGTCGCCGAAAATTTCCAGCGCGACGGCCCGCCGATTTTCGGTTCCCCCGCCCTCGTTTCCCGCGCGGAGACCTCGAACGAAGACGGCGTCTCCGTTCTGAAGCTCACTCTGAATCCCGACTATATCGACGACGGGGATCTGGACGACCGGGTTGAGATTTACGAGGAGATGTTTGAAGAGCTGAAAGAGGAGCTGAGCGACGCGCGGTCGGTGCTGCCCGACGACGCAGGCGACTTCAGCGTGCAATATCTTTCGGCGCCGGACGTGATCGTTCCGCAGGACGTGAACGATATTTCTTATCTGGTGAAACGCCGTCTGGGCGTGCTGGTTACAAACGGCGTCACGGGTCTCTTCCTCGTGATCGGTTCGCTGTTTTTGTTTATGGGCTGGCGGACTTCGGTCATGGTCGCCCTGGGCATCCCGATCGCTTTCGGTATGACCTTCATGGCCATGTCTTATCTGGGCGTGACGATGAATTTGATCGCCATGTTCAGTCTGGTGATCGTAATCGGGATCGTGGTCGACGACGCGATTATCGTCAGCGAGAATATTTACAGGTATATGGAGGAGGGCTTCGATTTCTTCGAGGCCGCCGCGAAGGGCGCCGCGGAAGTGTTTTCGCCGGTGCTCGCGACGATCAGTACCACGATCGCGGCCTTCGCGCCGATGATGTTTATGACCGGCATCTTCGGTAAATTCGTCTATACGATTCCGTTGGTGATAATACTTGCGCTCGTGTCTTCGCTGTTGGAATGTTTTACGATCCTGCCGTCGCACGTGTACGACATGAATAAGCTGTTCCCGGTGAAACAGAAGGACGGCCAGGAAGAGGAAAGTTCGAAAGGCTCGCACTGGTTTGAAAGATTTCGGGCGAATGTGTATCGCCCGGCATTGAGCTGGTCCGTGCACCATCGTTGGATTTTTATTTTAACGATGGTCGTAATGATGTTCGTATCGGTCGGCTTAAACTTCGCCTTCGGTAGCTTTAAGCTCTTCCCCAGCGCGATCGACGCGCTCTACGTGAAAGTATCGCTGCCTTCGGGTTTGAGCCTTGAACAAACCGATCGCTATTTGCGGGCCATCGGTCACGAAATCAGAGAGCTGCCGAAGACCGAGCTCGACACCTATATCGCCCGCGCGGGCATTCAGCAAAAAGAAGGCAACGATCCCTTCGTCAAGCGCGGCGGCAACTACGGCATGGCGATCATCTATTTGCATCCGGAGCTGGATCGCAAATGGTCGGCCGACGAAGTGATCGCAGTGTTGAGAGCGCGGACCGAGTGGCTGCTGGGCCCGGAAGCCATGCGCGCGAAGAAGGAGCGCGACCAACCCGCGATTTTAGCCGCCCTGGAAGAAGGCGATCTGGATACAGCCTTTCGTCTGGCGGCGGTGGTGCCCAGGGTCCTGCCGGAGTTCGCCGATTTGCGAGCCGAAGCCCGGCCGGCGAATATCGACTGGATGGCGGGGCCCGACGGTTTGCGCTATCAGCGCGGCAAGATCGCCGAACGCATCCTCAAAGCCCTCGAAGATGAAGAGCTGAGCGAAGCCGTGCGCCTGTACCTGGCGCAGCCGACGCTTGCCGCGGACGCCCTGGCGTCGCAAAAATACGAAGCGCGCGGAGCTCTGGAAATCGGATATGAGAAGCTGGCCGGCGGTCCCCCGGTGGGTAAAGACATTGCCGTCGAAATCACCGGAGAGGACCTGGCGACGCTCGAAACGATCGCGGAAGAATACAAAGAGATCGTGCGTTCGGTCGACGGCGTGGAAGACGTGGACGACGACTTCCTGGCAGGTAAAGAAGAAATTCGCCTGCGCATCGACGAAGAGCTCGCGTCCCAGGTGGGCCTGTCGATTTTGCAGATCGCTTCGGCGGTCAATACCGCTTTCGAAGGCGCCGTGGCCACGTCGATCAAACGCCCGGAAGAAGAAGTCGACATTCGCGTGCGCTTCGCCGAGCGCTTTCGCAACGACCGCGAGTCGCTGAAGAAAATCTACGTCTCGAACCGAACGGGAAATCTAATTCCCGTTTCGAATCTGGCGCGCTTTGAAGATGCGGAAGGCCTGACGGTAATCAATCACGTCGACGGCAAACGATTGATTACGGTCACGGCGAATGTGAACGAAAATATTACGACGGCGGTCGCGGCGAACAGAGAAATCGCGCAGCGCTCCGCGTCTCTTGCGGACAAATATCCGAATTATAAAATCGCCTTCAGCGGTCAGAACAAAGATACCGAAGAGTCTCTGGCCAGCCTGGGCCGCGCCTTCGTCGTCGCGGTCTTCGTGATCTTCATGATCCTGGCTTCGCTCTTTCGTTCGTTGATTCAGCCCGTGGTCGTACTGCTGGCGGTGCCCTTCTCGTTGATCGGCGTGATCCTGGCCTTTCTGCTGCACGGCGAACCGTTCAGCTTCCTGGCCTTCATGGGGATCATCGGGCTATCCGGCGTCGTCGTGAACGACTCGATCGTCTTGGTCGACTTCGCGAACCGCATTCGCGAAACGCGGCCGGAGCTGACTAATAAGGAAGTCGCGGTCGAAGCGGCGTCAGTCCGTCTGCGGGCCGTGCTGCTCACGACGCTTACGACGGTCGCGGGCCTCTTGCCCACCGCGTACGGCATCGGCGGCTACGATCCATTTCTGGTGCCGATGGCCCTGTCCTTCGCCTGGGGTTTAGCCTTCGCGACACTGCTGACACTCGGCCTCGTGCCGATCTTCTATTCCCTGGTGCTGGACATGAAAGACGGCGCGCGGCGACTCTGGCAGCGTTTTGTCGCCTGGCGGCAGGGCCGCAAGGGCCACGGTGCGATTGGCGCTGGAAATTACGCCGGGGACGCCGGGCGCTTTGCTACGGACGATCGTGCCATGCGAACGGCCGAGTACGGCCTCGGCGAAGAGTATCAAATCCATACAGATGCTCCTTCCAGCAAAGCGAAACGAAAGCCCGGGAGCAAGGGTCGCGGCAGTCGGCCCAAATCCTGAATTCGCTGTATTTGCGGTATTGAATTGCGCACAGTTTGATCGAATTTCGATCGATCGGCAAGCACCCGAGCCACACGGAGCGTGCTCCGGGAGGCGACGCGGAGGCTTCCGGGTCTCGCGAGAATCGCACCCGGGTGGCCCGATGTTCCGCATCGGCACGTTGCGCGCGCCTTCCCGTTTAGTATAAGATCCGCCCATGCAAACGGCAAGCTGGTACGCGTGGCCTCCGATCGACACTCTGGAAGATCGGCGGGCTGCACGCAGGGCCGCGCGGGAATCTTTCGAGCGCGCGCGGCGAATTTTCGATCGATATGAGGCGGCGCTCTTCTGGCCCCCCGGGATGCTGCTGTCCGCGGCGGGAAATTGGTGGGGCCTCCGCATCTGGGCGGGCTACTGTCGGGATTTTCTGAATCTCGGCGAGCCGCGGTGGACCCTGAGTTTCTCAGCCCTGGCGATCATCTGCGCCTGCGGTCTGCGCGGTCTGTTCATCAGGCCATGGCCCGGAGCGCCGGGCGGCGCTGAGAATGTCGGTCGATCGATCGGAGGCGGGGCTGGATTATTGCGTCAGGTCCAGGTCGTGGGTCTGGCGATGTTACTCGCGCAGTCCCGGGACGCGGGTCGGAACGCAGTTCGGGCGATCGAAAAATCGCAATCGATTGACACGGCGAAATTCAAAGCCGAGGAGGGAGTATGTTACGAGTGATGGTGGTGGAAGATAACGAGAAGCTGCGACCGGCGCTCGTGGAGGGACTCAAAGAAGGCGGCTCGGTGGATATCGTTCACAGCTGTACCTCCGGCGAAGCGGCTTTCGAATACTGCCTGGCCGGGGGCGAAAAAAATTCCGGCGCGGCGGAAACCGAAGATCCCGGGCTGCAGGCGATCCTCATGGACGTGCAGCTGGCGGGCGGGATGAACGGCATCGAAGCGGCCGTCGCGATTCGCAAAGAGTTTCCGCGGATGCCTGTCGTCTTCTATTCGATCCAGGATGACGACGAGTACTACCGTCAGTTTCGCAACTCCGGCATTCTCAGTCACTACGCCTACGTGCGAAAGTCGAACTATCTCTTGCCGTCTATGATCGTGCCTTTATTGACCGACGCGGCGGTCGGCCGTTCGTTCATCGATCCCGAGATCGAATCGCGGGTGCAGGAGGTTTCGCACCAGGACGCGCGCTCGCCCCTCGAATTGCTGGAACCGAACGAACGCAAGACGGCGATTATGCTTGCCGCGGGTTTGAGTAATCGCCAGATCGCGGACCGCATGGGCTTTCGGGACAAGCGCAGCGTCGCCCGAATCAACGGGCAGATCTACGCCGCCTGGGGTTTAAACGAAAACTCCGACGATGAAAAGGTCGCTCGCACCCGGGCCGCGATGATCGTTTCTCAGGGTCGACTGATCCAGTGGGACGACGACGGCACCGCGCACGTGCAGGATTCCCAGGGGGACTGGACCGAGTGGAGTCCATGAGTTTCGATTTCGTTCCGGACCCGGTCTGGGTCCTCTTTCAGTTTATTCGCCCCGCCCTGGCTTTATTTAACATGTTATTGTTATTCTGGCTGGGGCTGACGGTCCTGCTGCAGGTCGAGCGCCGGCGGAGCAGCGTCTGGTTCGCCAGTTTCAGCCTGCTTATGGCGGCCGCTTTCTTCGGCGCTTATACGATCGAAATGGGCGGCGCGCCGGGTCTCTTCTTTCTGGAGCTGGTCTGGATTCCGGCGCTGATTTTGCTGCATATTTTGCCCCTGTGCTGGCACATCGTCGTGCTCTATTTTACCGGCCAGTTCGATCGTCGCGAGCCCGCGCTGGCGGCGACAGTCGGCGGAGGGCGCCTCGCTTTCTTTCGTCGCTGGCCCCGGGGCTGGCTGCCGTACATCGTGCTCGCTCTGTGTCTGGCGACGCCGGCCTCCCTGGCGCAGTCGGTCGAAATTCCGGGCGCGCGTGAATTCGCGCGGGGCCTGGTCGCCTTCGATTCTTCGCCGCGGGCCTATACGATTTTTCTCGGCCTGTTTTGCGCCTATATTCTATTCGCGGCGGTCGGTTCGCTGATCGTGCTGGCGCGACATCGCATGACTTCGGGTTCGCTCAAGCAAACCGGTCGGCTGCGGGCGCGAGCTTCGTTTCTGGGAGCGGGTCTGGCTCTGGCGGCGGTCAGTCTGGTGGTCACCGCGCTGTGTGCGTATATCGTGATTCAGTGGTCCCGGACCGAAACTCTGACTCGCGCGGAGATCATCGGCCTCTTTCGTTTCGATTCGCCTCTGTCGCTCTTAATTGCGATTGCAATTTTGTTTACCGGACGCGCCACGATCTATTATGAACTGTTCTCCGGCGCGCTGCCGCGCCGCGGCCTCTTTCGTCAGTGGCACCTGGCTGTGACCTTCGCCATGGCGGCCGGCGTCTTCTTCGCCCTGGTTCGCTGGTTCTTCGGCACCGGCGGCTTTACAATTCTCGGTACGGCGACGATGGCGATGCTGATTTTCGTTCTGATGGGCCGCAGTCAGAACCGGGAACGGATTTCTTATCTGACGTTCATGCGCCCCTTTCTGGGCAGTCAGAATCTATACGAAACAGTCGTGCAAAACGACGAAAGTTCGGTGGCGCCGCCGGTGCCCTTCGCGGCCCTCTGTCGCGACGTGCTCGGCGCGACCCGCGCCTATCTCTATCCCATCGGCGAGGCGCGGCCCTTTATCGAATCGCCTCTGATGTATCCAATCGACCTGGCGGATCGCCCGGTGGATCCGGAAGCCCTCGAACGCATTCACTTCGAACCGCACAAACGCTTTCACCCCCTGGATCCGGAAGCCTACGGCGGGGCGCTGCTGGCGATTCCGCTGTGGTCCCGTCGGGGGGTCGCCGGGGTGCTGCTGCTTGGCGAGCAAACCGGCGGCGGTCTGTATACCCAGGAGGAAGTGGAGATCGCCCAGGCGGCGGGGGAGCGAATCATCGACACGCTCGCCGTCGCGCGAATTTCGCGCATCATGCTTTCGCTCCAGCGCAATCGTATTATCGAAGGCCGGCTGGGAGACGATCGTGCGCGACGCATTCTGCATGACGACGTGCTGCCCGAGATTCATACGCTGCTTTTGACGCTCTCGGCTTCGAATCGGGCCACTGGCCCGCGCGTCGATTCCGGCGCTGCCGATGACGTGCTGGAGCGATTGAAAGACGTGCACGTAACGCTGGCCAGACTGCTGCGGGAAATGCCGATCACCACGCATCCCGACGTAGTGCGTCTTGGATTGAGCGAAGCTCTGCGCCACGCCGCGGAACGCGAAGGCGGTTTCGATCGCATCGTCTGGGAGAGCGGCGCGCAGGCGGAGCGCTTCGTGAGTCGACTGCCGGCCCAGGTTCAGGAGACGGTCTTTTACGCCGCCCGCGAGATGCTCAGAAATTCCGCCCGCCACGCGCGCGTCCACGGGGCCGATCTGGAGCTGCGCTTCCGCATGCAGTCTTCGCCGGAGGGCGGTTTGCATATGATTCTCGAAGACAACGGCGGCGGCATTCGCGAAAACTCCGGCACCCAGGGAACCGGCCAGGGTCTTTCGCTGCACGGCGCGCTGCTGGCCGTCGTCGGCGGATCCCTGTCGATGGAAACTCTGCCCGGACGTTATACCCGGGCGCACATTCGTTTGCGCAGCGCTACCGATGCCAGCTCGCCGGTGAACGGCGACGAAACTCACGCGTCCGCGTGAGTTTTCTCTGACGGAAATTTTCCGAACCATTTACAAACAATTCGTGCGGGTGCTACCGGGGGAATCATCAGTATGGCTGCACCTGATTCGTAAGGCTGTCAGCCGGAAATTTGATTTACGCGCCCCGACCAACTCATGATTCTGCACCCGACGCTGGGTGTGGTTGTAATGACAACCTGAGACTTGATTCTATGCGTACTTGCGACGCCGCCTGAACTTCGGGAGCGCCGCAAGTACCACGGTAAATCGAGGAGCCCTTGAACCTGATCCGGTCAAACCGGCGGAGGGAAGCGCACGCCATTCTCAGCAATCGCCGACGGCCGACGCCGCGTAGCGATGCGCTGCGAACTCCGGGCGCGCTTGCAATCGCCGCGCCGCCGCCTCGGATTTATAGCGATCTTCGCAGCGATCTTTTTGTCGGGAGTATTCGAATGGCAGACTCAACACAGCAGTGGCAGGATCAAATCACGCGGGGGCCTTTGCCCGCTTCGCGTAAAATCTACGTGCCCGGAACGCTGCACTCTTCCGTGCAGGTGCCCATGCGCGAAATTTCTCAGACTCCCACCCGGGACGTCGCCACCGGCGAACAGATCGCGAATCCGATCGTTACCGTTTATGATACCAGCGGCCCCTTTTCAGATCCCGACGCGTCGATTGATATTCAGCGCGGCCTGGCCCCGACCCGGGCGCAGTGGATTCGCGAGCGCGGCGACGTGCGCGAACTCGACGGCCTGACTTCGCAGTACGGTCGCGAACGCGAAGCGGATGCGGCGAAAGACTCGATCCGTTTTGAACGCACGCGCGCCCCTTTAGTCGCACAGCCCGGCAAACGCGTTACGCAAATGCACTACGCCCGGCGCGGCGAAATCACTCCCGAGATGGAGTACATCGCCATTCGCGAAAACCAGCGCATTGAAAGCATGCTCGATGATCTGTGCGAACAGCACGCCGGCCAGGCCTTCGGCGCGGACATCCCCGCGAAAGTCACGCCGGAGTTCGTTCGCGACGAAGTCGCCCGCGGCCGCGCGATCATTCCTTCGAATATCAATCACCCCGAACTGGAACCGATGATCATCGGTCGCAATTTTCTCGTGAAGATCAACGCGAATATCGGCAACTCGGCGGTTACGTCTTCGATCGCCGAAGAAGTCGAGAAGATGGTCTGGTCTATTCGCTGGGGCGCCGACACGGTGATGGATTTGAGCACCGGCGATAATATTCACGAGACCCGCGAATGGATCCTGCGCAACAGTCCCGTTCCGATCGGCACCGTGCCGATTTACCAGGCTTTAGAGAAAGTCGACGGCAAAGCGGAAGATCTCACCTGGGATATATTCCGCGATACGTTGATTGAACAGGCCGAGCAGGGCGTGGACTATTTTACGATTCATGCCGGCGTACTTTTGCGCTATATTCCGATGACGGCGAAGCGGGTCACGGGCATCGTCAGCCGCGGCGGTTCGATCATGGCGAAGTGGTGCCTGGCGCATCACAAAGAAAGCTTTCTGTATACTCACTGGGACGACATCTGCGAAATCATGGCGGCCTACGATATTTCGTTTTCGATCGGCGACGGCCTGCGTCCGGGCAGCATCGCGGACGCGAACGACGAAGCGCAGTTCGCGGAACTGAAAACCCAGGGCGAGCTCACGAAGCGCGCCTGGGAATTCGACGTGCAGGTTATGAACGAAGGGCCCGGTCACGTGCCGATGCACATGATCAAAGACAATATGGAAAAGCAGCTGGAGTGGTGCGACGAAGCTCCGTTTTATACCCTGGGACCGCTCACGACCGACATCGCACCGGGCTATGATCATATCACGTCGGGCATCGGCGCCGCGATGATCGGCTGGTTCGGCTGCGCTATGCTGTGCTATGTTACGCCGAAAGAACATTTAGGACTGCCGAACCGCGACGACGTGAAGACCGGCGTGATCACCTATAAGATCGCGGCCCACGCCGCGGATCTCGCGAAGGGGCACCCCGGCGCGCAAATTCGGGACAACGCCCTGAGTAAAGCCCGCTTTGAATTTCGCTGGGAAGACCAGTTCAATCTCAGCCTGGATCCGGAAAAGGCCAAAGAGTTTCACGACGAAACCCTGCCGGCGGAAGGCGCGAAGCTCGCTCACTTCTGTTCGATGTGCGGTCCGAAGTTTTGCAGCATGGAGATCACCCGTCAGATTCGCGAAGAGTTCGGCGAGAAGTCGAAGGAATTCGTCGCGGGCGGCGGCGAAATTTATCGGTGAAAATTCGCGATCGGATTAACCTGGGCTTTCTCACCCTGGCTCTCCTGGGCCTGGTCGGGGGGGGCGTCGGCCAGTACGCGATCGATCGTAATGTCGACCGCTTCGAGCTGATCGTCGATGAGACGGCTCCCGGGCTCCGGGAGCTCGGCGAAGTTGAAGGGGAGATTCACCGTATCATTTCCGAATCGGTGAGTATCGCGCTGCTCTATCGCGTGAGCGTTGGGACCGCTTTGCGGGAGGCCATCGCGGAAGAGGAGCAGGAATTGAATGAGGCCTGGGCCGTGCTGCGGGAGCGCGTCGGTGTGCCCGGAAACGAGTCCGCCGTTTCATCGCTGCCGCTGACTCAATCTGAGATCCGTCGCCTGCGCGGCGACTTACTGGAACTACAAAGCGTTTCGACAGCGATCGTGGATACCGCCCGGGCCGCCGGCCCGGGAACCGGCACCGCCATTCGTGTCGCCGAACAAAAAGAACGGCTCGAAGATTTAGAAGACGACCTGGAAGCCTTGCTGCGCCAGGCGGCGCTTCGCCAGAGCGCTTCTCTTGACGAGCAGCGCCAGGCCGCGCAGCGATTCGCGGAAATGACGACCGCGCTCAACCTGATCATCGCTCTGTGTGCGATGGGCTTCGTGGTCTACTTCGCGGTCTTTTTGAATCGCAAAATCACCCGCCCCCTGAGTCGTCTGCAGGCGGCCACACTCGGCTCCGGCTCTCGTCAGGCCGACGCGGACTTTCTGAATTTAAGCGAATTGCCCCGGTCCGGTGCGGACGAAATCGGTCAGCTCAGCGACGCTCTGCGTACGATGGACCGTCGCCTTCGGGCGTCGACTGTCTCGCGGGACTATGTGAACGCGATTCTGGAGTCCATGAGCGACATGCTGATCGTTCTGGATGCGGACCACCGGATTCTGACGGTGAATCGCGCCGTGTGCGAAAGCCTGGGCGAAGCTCCGGAAGAGCTGATCGGGCGATCCTTTCTCGACGTGCTGGCATCCGGCGACTCTTCCCGGCCAAAGGCGGATGAACCCGCCGACCTCGCCTCCCTGAATGTTTTCGAAACGCAGCAGCTGTCGGGAGAGGGCGTCAGCACGCACCGCATGAGTCTGCGTGCCGCTTCCGGCGAAGCCGTTCCGGTGGCCTTCGCCGCGGCTCGCCTGGAGGGGGGCGAGACGCGCGGCCTGGTCTGCGTCGCCCGGGATATTCGCGTGGACCTGCGCCGGGAAGCGGAGCTGCGCGACGCGAGAGAAGCGGCCGAAAGCGCCAGTCGCGCGAAGAGCGAATTCCTCATGAACCTCAGCCATGAGATTCGAACGCCGCTGCACTCGGTCGTCGGCCTGGCCGATTTGCTGGAAGAGTCGGAGCTGAGCGTCGAACAGCAGGGATACGTTTCCAGCCTTTCCCGGGCCAGCCAGGCGCTACTGCATTTAATCAATAATTTTCTGGATCTTTCACGGATTGAAGTGGGCGGGGTCGCGCCCAATATCGTCCCGATCGAGCTGCGGAAATTTATCGCCGAGCTACGCGAAATCTATCTGCCTCAAGCCGCGGCGAAAGGACTGGAGCTGCACGCGACGGTAAATCACCGGACGCCGGAACGGGTGCTGACCGACCTCGATCTTTTACGCCGAATACTCGGGAATTTGATCGGCAATGGGATCAAATTTACGGCCGCCGGTTCGGTGAGCCTGACGGTGGAGGCCGATCAGCCGCGGCGGCTGCGCTTCGTAATCGAGGACACCGGCGTGGGCGTGCCCTTCGAAAGACGCGAACAAATCTTCGAGGCCTTCGAGCAGGCGGACAATTCCATCACTCGAATCTACGGCGGTACGGGCCTGGGGCTCGCCATCTCGCGACGTCTGACCGACGTGCTGAACGGGCATATCATCCTGGAGGAGACGCCGGCGGGTAGCGGTGCGCGTTTCGTGGTTGAACTGCCGGTCGAAATCGCGGATGAATCGCGGGCGTCGGCGTCGAAGCGGACCGCGCTTGCAGATCAGCGCGAATTGGAATCGCGGTCGGGGCGCGGCGGCTCCCGGACTGTGCACGCGCACGACGCAGGCGTGCCGGGACCGCGGGTGCTGCTTGTCGAGGACAACGAAAACAACCAAATGCTGGTGCGAGCTTTCTTGAAACGCACTGCGGTTCGCCTGGAGCTGGCCGAAGACGGGCGCGCGGCTCTCGAACTGCTGGAGACAGCGCGAACCGATGCGGCCGGAGCAGGGTCGGCGGTTTCGACGGATGCAGGCAATCGACTTCCGTACGATTTGATCCTGATGGATATGCAGATGCCGGTCATGGACGGCTACACCGCGACGCGGGCCATTCGAGCCCGGGAGGCGGAGTTTGGTCTGGAGCGCACGCCGATCGTCGCTTTGACCGCCCACGCTCTGGACGACGCGCGCGCCCGCAGTCTGGAAGCCGGCTGCGACGAGCACGTGGTGAAACCGATCGGCAAACAGGATTTGATCGATCTGATCGGGCGCTATGCGCCGGCCGCTCCGAACGCGCGTCCCGAATTCAGCTCGCCGGAATGACCAGCAGACAGCCCTGGAGAATATCCGCGTCGCGCGTTGACAGCAGGCATCCCAGGTCTTCCGGTTTGAATTTCGCCATACAGCGCGCCGCGAATGAACCGCGCGCTTCGTTCGACTGCCAGTACTGAATCAGTCGCGCGCGATCGGGACGCTGTTG
The DNA here is from genome assembly GCA_024742665.1 of bacterium. Lineage (GTDB taxonomy): Bacteria > Spirochaetota > Leptospiria > Leptospirales > Leptonemataceae > JANSYA01. The sequence goes on along the minus strand of JANSYA010000002.1, from coordinate 15,868 downwards.
AAAATTCTTCGTCTTAGAAATCACGCCGTAGATGTGGTTGTAGGCGCGCTCGCAGTTGCCGGCGTTCACGGCGAAGCGACCGGAGGGCATGGTTTCCGGACGTCCGTCGCCGCCGGGTGCCGCGTCCGTTGACGTATCTTCGAAATAGCTTTCGCCCTGGTCCTCCGGCTGCGGTTGCTTGCCAGGATCCGTTTGTGTGTTGGCGTCGCCGCCGTCTTCGGAAGCTTCGGAGCCGTCGAATTTGCGCCGGCACTCCAGCAGGGCGGCCAGACTTTGCGCTTGCATCTGGCACTGAAAGCCGGGGCGGCTGACGTTCGCCTGGCAGTGTTCGACTTCGGCCTTGCGCGTGGCTGGATTTCTCAGCACCTCGGAGTTGAGTTGAACGGAAGAATACAGCGGATTTTCCGGATCGCTCTGGACGACTTTCAACTGATGGGTGTACAGCCGATCGCACTCGTCGGCATTCAGGCGCTCTGCGTTTTGCAGCGGCTCTGGCGTTTTCTTTTCCTGGGCCTGAACGGAGGAGCCCGTTCCGCCCGGGATCGCCAGAAAAGCGGAGCCGGCGAATAACAGGACGCAGACACTCAGGACCGCCGGTCGAAGCGGGAGCGCAGTGCCGTGCCGGATTTGGCGGATCGATTTGAGAAATTCAGCTTTCACGGACAATACAGGCTATATCGCTTGACGGGGCGCTTTTCGCAAGACTTCTGCGTCCTAACATGGCAAAAAAGTCGGCGAAAAAGACAGTCAAAAAGACCGCGAAGGCGGCCCCGAAATCGAAGTCGAAATTGAAATCGAAGTCGAACTCGAAAGCAAAGTCCGCGACCGCCGCGAAATCGAAGCCTGCCGCGAAGAGCAAGACGCAAACCGCCTCGAAAGCTTCGCCGGCGAATCCGCGCGCCAGGGGCGTCTCGGCTAAGCCTCGCGCCAGTTCCGCGCCGCGCGATTTCCCCCGGGATTTTTTATGGGGCACCGCGACGGCGGCGACCCAGGTGGACGGCGGCGACACGGCCAGCGACTGGTCGCACTTTTGCCGGCAGCGCGGCCGGATTCTGGACGGCAGCACGAGCGATACCGCCTGCGATCACTGGAACCGCTACGAGGCCGACTTCGGCATTATGAAATCCATGGGGCTCAACGCGCACCGTTTCGGCGTGGACTGGTCGCGCTTTCAGCCGGAGGCCGGCGGAGAATTCGATCCGGAAGCCCTCGATCATCTGCGGGCGCGACTGTCGAGTCTCAAGCGTAAGAATATCCGTCCGCTGCTTACGCTGCACCACTTCGCCGTGCCGCAGTGGTGGCTCGCGAAGGGCGGCTTTACGCGCGAAGCGAATCTTGGCGAGTTCTATGCCTTCGCGCGCTTCATCGTCGAAGGCGTTGGCGACCTGGTCGAAGATTATATCACCTTTAACGAACCGAATATTTACGCGTTGATGTCGTACCTGCTCGGGGCCTGGCCGCCGGCGCGCAAAGGCATGTCGGGTTACGTCGATCATATTAAAGTCCAGCGCAGCATGGTGCTCGCCCACTTTACTCTGTACGATATGATCCGCGAAATTCACGGGCGCAAAAACTTCAAGACGCCGCGCATTTCGATTTCCAAACACATGCGAATCATGGACCCACGGAATCCAGAAAGCCGTCTCGACGTGGACCGCGCGAACGTCGCGGACTATCGGATGAACCGCCTGGTGCCCGACGCGATTCACAGCGGTCGTTTGCTTGAGCCTCTGGGCAACGGCGAACAGATTCACGATCCGGAGGCCTGGGATTTTTACGGCCTGAACTATTATACGCGGGACATCGTGAGTTTCGCTCTGTTGAAACCGCAGACGCTCTTTATCAACACCGAAGTCCGCCCCGGGTGTGAAACCAACGATCTGGGCTGGGAGATTTATCCCGAGGGACTGGAGCGGCTGCTGCTCGACGTGCATGCGCGCTACGGTCTGCCGATTCAGATTACCGAAAACGGAACCGCCGACGCGGCCGACGCCTTTCGCGGAAAATACATGATCGACCATCTGGCGGCAGTCAAGCGGGCGATGGACGCGGGCGTGCAGGTGGACGCGTACTACCACTGGTCGTTCCTCGATAACTTCGAGTGGGCAGAGGGTTATACGGCCCGTTTCGGCCTGGTCGGGGTGGATTATGAAACCCAGCAGCGCAGCCTGCGGCCCGCTGGCGAGCTGTACGGCCAGATCGCCCGGACCGGGATCCTGCCCGCGGTATAGGGCGCGTGGGGGCCCGGCGGATTCGAGACGCGGAGCGCCGGATTCGCCTCGCGGTCTCGCGGGTTGTTTTCGGCCCCGGAAAATTTGCTCCGCCCGCGGGCTTTGGGTCGATATTATAGAGGCATGAGTTGCCCCGCGGAATCCGTCGTCATGAACTACAGTCTCGGTCGGGACGTGGACGGGGCCAGTCGCGCGCATATCGCCCGATGCAAAAAGTGCCGCAAGACGATGGCCCGTCTGGAAGGCACAGTGCTGGCCGAAGGGCTGGCCATGCAGGGACAGGCCTCGACTTTCACTCCGGACGGCGGTCGCTCCGGGAAAGCGGTCGATGAGCAGGCTTCGGCTTCCGCCAGCGCTCTCGCAGGCTGGTGAGACATAGTATCGTATCCCCGGTTTCCGCTCGTTTTTGGAAAGCTGGTTGCCCCCCAGCCGGCCCGGAGCAAAAGTGTTCCCCTGAGGAACTGCTGCATGCACCATCTGACAAAACGACCCGCACTGATCTTATCCACTCTCTCGATTCTCGGATTGAGTCTGCTGTTGGTGGTAGGGACGCTGGCGGCCCAGACCGCGGATGAGCCCCTCGAACCGCTCGTAGTCGGCGGCGACCCGACGGGCAATACGGCCGACTCGGGCGAAGCCAAAGCCGGCATGGTCGGCGGAATGGAAGTCCACAGCCTGCCTCCGGGCAAGTCGCTGGTTCTGCGCTTCGACAACATGGACGACCTGTCCGGTTTCCAGACTCTGTTTTTCAAAATGGACGGCGAAGAGTATCGCCGGGTGCCGGAAGAAGTCGTGCGTCTGCGCAGCGACGGCATCTATCGTTTCAGCTACTACGGCGTTGACAAAGCCGGGAACAAAAACACCCCGCGCACCCGCCAGTTGATGATCGACAGCACCGCCCCGACCGTTCGCAGCACGGTTGTGAATTCTAAAGTAACCCGCTCCGGCGCGGTTGGTAAAGACGCGAAGCTTTCTTTGAGCGCGAAGGACAGCGGCACCGGCGTAAAGTCGATCATGTGGCGTCCCGGTCGCGACGGCGAGTGGCAGCAGTATACGGCTCCCATCGCCCTGGCCAAACTGAGCGGCGACGGTCAGCGCCTGATCGAATACAAAGCGACCGACCGCATTGAAAACGAAACTATCTCCAGCATCTTCAGCTACACGATCGATACGACGGCTCCGAGCATCCCCGTGATTCTGCCCGAGCAGGCGGAAGACGCCGAGCCCATTCTCGTTCGTCGCGACAGCCTGGAAGTGCCGCCCCTTGAAGAAGGATCGACTCTTGAATACAAACTGGACGACGGCAGCTACGCTCCGCTGAAGCCCGGTCAGAAGATCCCGCTGCCGGAATCCGGCGAGCATACACTGACTCTGCGAACGACCGACGAACTCGGCAACGTGCGCGAAACGACCTACCGTATTAAGGTCGACGTTACGCCGCCGGTTACGACGATTCGCGCCGAAGAATAAGAGCGTCGAAAAGCGCGCGCGATCGTCGAGGAGCGTGGGTTTCGCATGAAACTCACGCATGCATCGGCGTAAGCGAAACCGCACGGCCCGCGAAGTGGATCTTTCGATTCGCGACGTGGGCCTGCTGATTTTTGGGGCCCAAAAATCAGGACTTGATCTGAATTTATGAGTACGAACCAACCTGCCAGCTATCGCGATGCCGGCGTGGACACCCAGGCCGGTCGCGCTTTCGTAAAGCGAATCACTTCCGCCGTCGAAAGCACCCACGGACCGAATGTTCTGAAAGACGCCTCCGGTTTCGGCGGTCTGTTTTCAGCATCGTTTGTAAAAGACTACGACGATCCGGTGCTGGTGAGTTCCACCGACGGCGTCGGCACGAAACTACATCTCGCGCTGCTCTTCGATCGACACGAAACCATCGGCCAGGACCTGGTCGCGATGTGCGTAAACGATCTGCTGGCGACCGGCGCGCGTCCGCTGTTCTTTATGGACTATATCGCCTGCGGTAAACTGAACCCCGATCGCATGACGACGATCGTGGAGTCGATCAGCGCGGGCTGCCGCGAAGCGGGGGCGGCTCTGGTCGGCGGCGAAACCGCGGAGCACCCCGACACGATGCGACCGGGCGAGTACGATCTGGGCGGCTTCACTGTCGGCGTCGTCGAGAAGTCCCGCATTTTCGATTCGGCGAATGTTCGCGCGGGCGATGTGCTGATCGGCGTGCCGTCTTCCGGGGTGCATTCCAACGGCATGTCTCTGGTGCGCCGTGTGTTCTTGAAGGGCGGCTTAGAGCTGCCGGAATCGCAAGACGATCGCGACTTCCTGCGCGATCAGGTGCTGCTGCGCCCGACTGTGATCTACGAGCAGATTCTGCGGCCGGTGCTGGAAGACTCCGAACTTCGCTCCGGCGTGCGGGCGATGGCGCACATTACGGGCGGCGGCTTTTATGAAAATATTCCGCGCATTATCCCGGAAGATCTGATCGCACGCGTAGAGCGATCCGCCTGGACTCCGCCGCCGGTGTTCGATCGCATTCAGGAGCGGGGATCGATCGTCGATAAAGAAATGTTTTCCGTATTTAATATGGGTATCGGCCTGGTGCTCGCTGTCGCTCCGGAGCGGGCCGACGCCGTTCTTTCGGAGCTGGAGCGCGGCTTCGTGGAGTGGAACGCCCGCCAGGATGAGTATCGCCGGATTGAAGGCGATGCGCGTCCGGTGGTTCTCGGCCAGGTGATCGAGCGCCAGCGGGAATTGCACGGAGACGAAGAGATATATCTGCAGTCATGAATACCGCCGAGCTGGATTTTAATTTAAAAGGCAAAAGCCTTTCGGAACTCGAACAGCTCTTCGCTGAGCTGGGGCAGCCGAAGTTTCGCGCGAAGCAGGCTTTCCGTCGGGTGAATCTGCATCTCGCCACGAGTCTCGACGACTTCAGCGAGTTTCCGAAGTCACTGCGCGAAGAGCTCGCCGAAAACAATGCGATGCCGACTATGCCCGTGCGCCATCGCAGCGCCGAAGCGGGCAGCCATTCCACGGAGAAATTCGTTTTCGACGTGGGCCTCGATCCACGGCGAGGGAAAACCGAGAGCGCGAAAAGTATTGAAGCGGTGTGGATCGTTTCTGAGAATCGGCGGACGGTATGCATTTCATCTCAGGCGGGCTGCACTCTGAACTGTTCGTTTTGCGCGACGGGCACGCTCCAGTTCCTGGGAAATCTACCGGCCTGGCAAATCGTCGAGCAGGTCTATGAGCTGACCCGGGTGCGCGGCGAGCGGGTATCGAATGTGGTTTTCATGGGCATGGGCGAACCCTTTCACAACTACGAAGACGTGATCAAGGCCGCGCGAATTCTGCACCATCCAGAGGGATTGAATATCGGCGCGCGACATATTACGATTAGCACGGCGGGGGTGATCCCGTCGATCGAACGGTTTACGACGAACCGGGAGCCCTTTAACCTGGCGATCTCGCTCAATCACTCCGATCCCGCGGCCCGCGGCGAAATCATGGACGTGGATAAAAAATATCCGCTGGATAAACTCCTGATCGCCGCGCGCGCTTATACCCGCGCGATGGAACGACGGATTACTTTTGAATACGTAATGATTCCCGGCGTGAATATGAACGACGAACATCTGCGGCGCTTGATTAAAATCGGCCGCTCGGTGCGCTGTAAGATCAATCTGATTCCGCTGAATACGACATTGCAGGGCTGGCGTCGACCGAGCCTGGCCGAAGCGCAAAAATTTCAGGGAGCGCTGCTCGATGCGGGGCTTACGGTTTTCAATCGCGGTAGCCCTGGCAAAGACGTGAACGGGGCCTGCGGCATGCTGGCCCTGGAAATGGCGGGCGGCGCGTCGACTGGCTGATATGTTGGGAACCGGCCAGGGCACGCACTCAAATTTTCGGAGCCGGCGCGGTTCCGTAATTCAGGATAATAATCAATGAATCGATTCTTTAATCTCACTGCGAAGCTGATCGGGGTTCTGGCGATAGCCTTTATCGTTGCCGCCTGCGGTCAGAGTCAGTACAAGACCCAGCGAAATCTGGTGATCGACGTCGCGGCTTCGCACGAAGAAAATCTGGCAGTGGCGGAAAAAATCGTCAGTGAAATCGATGTGGCCGCCCTGCGCGCCGCGATCCGCGAGAGCTTTCCGGACGTGACGGCCGAGCATCTCGAATCATTCACCGTGAAGGCGAAAGTGATGAAGATCGGCGAGACCAACAACGCGATGATCGAGTCCGGTCTCAGTTTCACCGACACCGACATCCCCGCGAACGAAATCATGGACTTCGTTCACAAAAATATCCAGGCAGAAGTACAAGCGGTCCGCTAGGACCGCGCAACTCTGCACAGAGTGCAGAGCCCACAAGCGGTCAAAGCAGGGTCGTAGACCCTGCGAGCTCCGCCGCAGGCGGAGAGGACCGCGCAACTCTGCACAGAGCTACGCCGCAATCGGCGCATCGGCCGTCTGGAATTGTATACAGGGCGACGCAGCGCGGACAATAGCTACGCGCAGTATCGTCTTCCCGGGGATCGGGCGGAGCGAGCAGGCTTTCTAATTTCAGGCCGGAAGCGATTATGAAGCTTTCTACTTCGGGAAGCAGCGCGTTCTTGCGATAGCGATCCGCGGTCTTTTGCGCGGCGGCGGCTTTGCTTTCGTCCGGATCGAGATCGCTTGCGCTGTGACGGGGGCGCGGCGGGATCGGATGCCTGAGATCGCGCAGGGCCTGCGCCGCAAGCGCGGAATAAGCTTCGAAAGCCAGGAGCAGGCGGCCGATCATCAGAGGATGAAAGCCGACAAATAGATCGCGGCCGAGAAGATCGACGCTGCGAATGAGCAGCGGCGGCGAGAGCGCCATGGCGGCTATCTGTTGATAGCGTTCGAAGCGCAGTTCGGGAAAGAGCCGTACGTGGCCGGCGCGAAAAATCGCGATATTCAGCGCGAGCAGAGCGAGATGGCCGCCCAGGAGATAGGGCCAGAGGCGTCCGAGCTCCTGATAATAATAGGCCAACGGCAGTCCGATGAAAATCAATACGAAGTCAGCGATCGCGAGCGGACGCAGCCAGCGAGCGTAGCCGCGAAATTTATTCCAGCGACTTCGCGCGGCTTCCAGGTCGAAAGCGGAGCGCAGCTTCGCGCGAATTTGCTTTTCTCGTTTCGCGGGAGGGCCCGACTGCAGCGCCATAATTTCATCGCGAATTTGTAGGGCGGACGCTTCGCTGCCCGCGACGATAAAATCGCTTCCGTTGAATCTCAGGGTGCTGGAACGCAGTTCGTAGCTTTCAATTTCGGAATAAGTTTTATAATCGAGCGGGAGGAGCGGGGGTCGACTGCGACGGTTCAGAGTATGGTCGAGGTGGTTGGCGACGCCCGACTTATCTGCCGCGAAAGCGAGTCCGGGAACCACGAAGATGCCGCCGAAGGGCGGGAAGGGGTTGCCCGCAAAGAAGGCGGTCGAACGCGTTGTGTACAGCTCGCCGCCTGTGCGGTGGAACCAGCGCCGGCCCAGACGCGTGGCGAAAATCAGGCCCGTCGCGCGAAATCGCACGACGCATTCAACCAGATAGACGACGATCAGAACATAGTAGAGTGTGCGAATGTCGTCCATATTCCGCCGGACCGCCGGGATCGGTCAGGACGGAAAGTCGTTGGAGCGCGGTCCCGCGTTTTCTGAATTCGACGATCCGCCGCTTGCGCGTACCGTATTGCCGCCCAGGCGGTTTTTGATCCAGGAAAAAGCGCCCGCGACGGCCGCGACGACGATGTACCAGCCTTTGCGTAAGAAGGCGAAGAGCGCCGCCAGGATTCCGGTCTGGGCCGCGACGGCCACTGCGCCGCCGGCAACGAGAGCGGCCAGGCCGTACTCGGCGACCTTATCGCCTTCGACGAAATCGGCGTAACGATGACCCGATTTGAATTCGTAGCCGGTCAGGATCTTTTTCATATTAGCGACGATCGGCTGCACTTCGCCTTCATCCAGAACGATGGTCACTTCCATTACGCCCTCGCGTCCGAGCATCCGAATGTTATAGTTTACGATGCGCTGGCCGCGGGATTCGAGGGTGGTCGCCCACTCGATGGTGTTCGTTGATTCGTAGTACTTCGGCTCGATTTTCCATCCCACCAGATTCAGGTCCGCTTCGCCGCGTTCGCGACGCCATTCGTTCGCCGATTTCATGCCTTCCCGGTAGTCCGCGAGAATCGCGTCCGCGTCGATGTCGTTTTTATCGTCGTCTTTGATGTAGCCGGTTTCGTTGAATTCGAAAACGGCGAACCAGTTTTCTTCCGGAGATTGCGGTTCGATATAGCCGTACTCGATGTCCGTCGGCGGATTGCCGAAGTAGGCCATGATTTTGCGAGTGTCGTCGCCCGCGGCGAAACGATAGCTTGCCGGCACCTTCACCTGGGCCCAGTCGCCGAGATCTTCGGTCGCGGGACCGTTCACCCAGTCGATTTCAGGCGCGGGGGCGGGAGCGACTTCGTCCTGCGCTCCGACTGCGGCGAAGGGGATGGCGAGCAGCAGTCCCCAGAGCAGCAGCGAGAATTTCGTACAGTATTTTTTAGAATGCATAAGCTAAGCCTGCGAAGGTTGGTGAGATATGGCCTGTTTATCACAGCGCCGATTTTCGCGGCAAGTGCAAAATTTTCAGGGGTCCTCGATGAGATCGAATGTCGGGGAGTCCGAGATGATCGTCACTGCGGACCGTAACGCTGCGGTCCCCCGCGTTTGCGGCGTGCATCGAACCAGAGCAGGATCGCGACGCCGATCGGTATGAAAGCGAGATACCAATACGGAAATGTACTCGCGTCTGAATCTGTCGAGAATCCTTCGTCATTCGACGGTGAGTCTGATTCCGGGTTCGCATCGGGCGCGGAATCTTCGCTGGAATAATCATTGCCGCTGGATCGCAGCTCCCATTCTACCTGTGCGTTCGTAACAAGTTTCTCGAACCAGGCGAAGAGCGTATTCAGACCTCCGCGTTCGTCCGTCCAGATATCGTTTTCTAAATATTCGTTCAGCGTAATATAAGCCACTGCGTCGCTTGATTCGAAGTCGGCATAAGCCTGGCCGGGTTTGTATTGGATGCGAGCGGCGATGGCGCGGATCTGCGGCAGGCGCCGGTCGAAATCGGCCGCGTTCAAATTGCTCACGAGCTGCAGGCAGCCGGCGCGGCCCGGCAATGCTCGCACATAGTTCACAAGCATTCCCGCTGTGCCATTGCGAATGGTCGCCGCCCACTCGGCGCCGCCGTCTGGAGTGAATCGCGGAGAGATCTTCCAGCCGACGAAGCGTAGCTTCTCTTCTTCCAGCATGAACTCATTCTTAAAAAAGAACTCTGTTTCGTAGAAGCGGCGGATTCGGTCCGTGTGCAAGGGGACGTCGCCTTCCCGGCGTAAGTATCCGTAATCGTCGAAGGTGAACAGGATGTGCCAGTCGGCATTCGGCTCGATGGGTTCAATGTATCCGTATTCGAAATGCAGTTGAAAATCCGGCTTCGGCGCCGAGCTCGCTTCAAGGGCGTCATAGGCGTCCTCTTCGCCGGTGAAACGATATTCGGGCGGCACTTCGACGATAGCCCACGGTCCGATTTCGCCGGCTCCGGGTCCTGTAATCCACTGGATGCCCGGCTGGCGTTCGTCGTCGTACGTGGAGTCATCCTCCGGGAAATTGTCTGCGCCTTCCTGCGGCATCTCTTCCAGAGCTTCCTCCAGAGCGCCTTCCAATTCGGGCGGCCATTCGCCTTCGTAGATGGTGTCCTGGGCCGCGATCCTGGCGGGCTGGATCGTAATGGCGACCGCGACCGCGATGAAATATATAGCCGCGTTGCGTGTGATGTGTCGGGCCCATTGTATCATACCGTACTCCTGTGACACCTTTCGCTTGCCGGGTTCGTTTTTTTGTGTTATGATCCCGGCTCTGTCAGATGGCCGCCGCCTCCCGGGAATAAAAGAATCCCGGTGAAGGCCCGCCACCGATAACCACCCGCATGGGGGTGGGAGACCTGTGTGCTTTTTTCGTGGTCTGGAGGCGAGTGGGTGTGATGGATGTGGACGAGGTCGTCAGCGGCGAAAGATGCGATCGAAGAGATCGAGAATCCAGGCGACCATGCGCCAGAGCCAGCCTTCGCGGCTGTAGCGTTCCATGAGCTGGTCGGCTTTCTGAAGTTCTTCCGGCGTAAAATCCCGGCGGGTGATGTTTTCGTCCGCTTCGATGATCAGGCGATCTCGTTTGTCTTCGATGTCGACCAGGCGCGTTTCGATCGATTCCCACCCGAGCGCCTTCGCGGATTCCAGGCGGCGATAGCCGGCGACCAGCACGTTATTGGTGTCGACCAGGATCGGCTGGAGCAGGCCGAGACGACGCATCGAGTCTTTGAGCTCGGACAGGTCGCCCGTGTCTTTGCGGATGCGGTTTCCCACGCGAATTTCGCTTAGCTTCAGTTTCATATAGTTCTAATTCGCGACGTTGGCTCCGTACTGAGTCGCTGGCTCAGCTTTGCTGCCTGCCTGCGACTCCGACTCAACGGGTGCGATCCGTTTCATAAACGCGCCGCGTGAAAGCAGGGGAGTGAGCCGTCTGCTTTCGCGGCGGGCGATTTGAGCTGCGATCGCTTATTTGCGCTGATCGAAACCGGTATAATCCCGTTCGACGTAGCCGTTGTATACCTGACGCGGTCGACCGATGCGGGAGCCGGCTTCGATCATCTCTTTCCACTGAGCGATCCAGCCCGGCATGCGGCCCAGAGCGAACATCACCGTAAACATTTCGGTCGGGATGCCGATCGCCCGGTAGATGATCCCGGAATAAAAATCCACGTTCGGATACAGCTTGCGTTCGACGAAGTAGTCGTCGTTCAGAGCGGCCGCTTCCAGTTCTTTCGCGATGTCCAGCAGGGGATCGGAGATGCCGAGTTTGTCGAGCAGGTCGTCGCACGCCTTTTTGATGATGCGGGCGCGCGGGTCGAAGTTCTTGTAAACCCGGTGGCCGAATCCCATCAGACGGAACGTTGAGTTCTTGTCTTTCGCGAGAGCGACATACTTCGCCACGTCGCCGCCGCCGTCGTTGTGAATGCGTTCGAGCATTTCGATTACGGCCTGGTTGGCGCCGCCGTGCAGCGGTCCCCACAGGGCGCAAACGCCGCTGGCGATGGTCGCGTACAGGTTCGCGCGGCTGGAGCCTACGAGGCGCACGGTTGAAGCGGAACAGTTCTGTTCGTGGTCGGCGTGCAGAATCAAGAGCACGTCGAGCGCCTTTTCGACGACCGGATCGATCTCATAGTCGGTGGCCGGTACCGAGAACATCATGTTCAAGAAATTGCTTACGTAGCTCAGCGAATTGCGCGGATATACGAAAGGCTGCCCGACCGATTTCTTATAAGAATACGCGGCGATGGTCGGCGTCTTCGCCAGCAGCCGCAGCATCGAAATTTCGCGGTGCTTCGGATTCAGCGGATCGGAGGAGTCGGTATAATATCCCGACATCGATACGATCATCGAAGACAGGATCGCCATGGGATGCGAGTCTTTCGGGAAGCCGTCGAAGAGCCGCTTGAGATCCTCGTGGATCATCGTGTGCATGGTGACGTCGTAGCTGAATTTGTCGAACTGGTCTTTCGTCGGCAGTTCGCCGTAGATCAGCAGATAGGCGACTTCAAGAAAGCTTGATTTTTCGGCAAGCTGCTCGATCGGGTAGCCGCGGTAGCGCAGGATGCCTTTTTCGCCGTCCAGAAAGGTCACCGCGCTGTGCGTGGCGCCGGTGTTTACGAAACCTTCGTCGAGCGTGATGGCGCCGCTGGAGCCCCGGAGTTTGCTGATATCCAGCGCTTTTTCGTTTTCGGTGCCGGTTACGACTGGAATCTCGTATTCTTGACCGTTATATATAAGTTTGGCGGTTTCGCCCATCTACGCCTCCGTGTGACCCTTTTGTATTTACAGCATCCCCCGGCGGTGTCAATTCGGGAAATAAATTTTTTGTTTCTGGCCGGATTCCTCTCTGAAGTTCAATACTCTCGACTTTTTGCTCTTTCTGGTGTGCATCGGCGTGCTGCGATACACCCTGGGAGCTCGCTGGCCGCGTTCGCGGACCACGATTCTGCTGACGGGCTCGCTGGCTTTTTACGGCTACTGGGACTGGCGAATTCTCGGCCTGTTGATCGCTACGGTCGCGGTGAACTATGTCGCGGCTCTGCGCATCTTTCGCGCTCGCGGACCGGCGGCGACTGCGGGCGAGAACGCAGGCGAGGAAGCGCTGGAAGGCGATGCGCCCGGCCGGCCCGTGGGAACCGGGGCCGGCTCCGGGCGATACTGGAGCGTCGATCGCTTGTGGCTCTGGTTGGCCGTGGGCTTCAATCTGCTGTGCCTGGGGATCTTTAAGTACTATCTTTTTGTCCAGGGGGTCTGGGCGCAGCTGCTGGCGGCGCATTGGGAGAACGGGCCGGGTCTGCCGGTGCTGGAGATCCTCCTGCCGGTCGGAATCAGCTTCTATACGTTTCAAATAACTGCGTACACCGTCGACGTGTTTCGCGGCGTCGTCGCGGCCGAACGATCCTTTGCGAATCTGCTGCTGTTTACGACCTACTTTCCACAGCTGGTCGCCGGGCCGATCGAGCGCGCGAATCGCCTGCTGCCGCTCTTGCGTTCGCCGCCGGATCCGACGTACGATCAGTTTCGCACGGGATTGATTCTGGCGTGCTGGGGCATCTTCAAGAAAGTCTTTATCGCGGACAATCTCAGTCGCTTCGTCGATATCGTATTGATCGCGGAGGTTTCGCCGCCGCCGGGCGCGTACTTTGTAGCGGCCTGCGTTTTCGCGGTCCAGATTTACGCGGACTTCTCTGGTTATACGGACGTGGCTCGCGGCGTTTCGCGTATGATGGGCATTGAACTGACGCTGAATTTTAACCTGCCCTTTCTGGCGAGCAATCCGGCGGACTTCTGGCGAAGATGGCATATCACTCTCGGGGCCTTTCTGCGGGACTATGTTTATATTCCCCTGGGCGGCAATCGCGCAGGCCCGTTGTTCCAGGCGCGCAATATTCTGATCGTGTGGACCCTGGGCGGTCTGTGGCACGGGGCGAGCATTGGTTTTCTCGTGTGGGGATTTTATTGCGGCGCGCTGGTCGTCGCGTACGGCGTATGCGCGCCCCTGATTCGCAGGCTGGCGGATACGCACTGGTCCGTCGCGCGCCTGCTTTTGTACGGCGGCCGGGTGTTTACGTTTCTAACTTTCGCCCACGGACTATTACTGTTTCGGGTCGACTCGACGGATCATCTCTGGCACGTGATCGAAAATGTGTTCTGGTTTTTCGGCGATGGCGTGGGGGGCGCGGCCGGTGTGGATGCCGTGCACGCCGGCCTTTCGTCGGCGCTCCTGTGGCAGATGCTGTTTTATATCTGGCCGCTGATATTGATGCAGGCGATTCAACACTGGCGCGGCCGATTGGAAGTCATCGGCGAATTCGCCTGGCCCGTGCGGTATGTCGTCTATGTCGTGGGCGGTGTGCTCTTTCTGCTGTTCGGCGAATTCGGGGGTGGGGCTTTCTTTTATTTTCAGTTTTGAATTTCAGGCCCACAATCCACACAAGGCCGCAAGTCCCGCGCGCGAAAGTGCCGGAGGCACCCGGGGGTTCGCGGCGGGGATCGCGCCGATTCGCAGCGGGGCGCCGCGAATCGTGGCGGACTCTTGCAGCGCCCGCCGTTGCAAACGCGCGTGCCAAACCCCTTCCCCCCCAACCCCGAATCTCATGCGAAGCAGAAATTCGCAGCGAAATTTGCGGGCATCAATCACGAACACTATTCAAACCTGACGAAGCAGATCCTCGCGAAGGCATACCCGCGCGAATGCCCGGACTGCCGCGTCGCCATGACTGTGCCGGTTGCCCGGCGGGAAACTGTTGTGCGATGCCCGGAATGTCACCGACAGGCTTCGCGCACGGCGGGGACGCCGCTGCACCATTTCAAGTTACCGCTCTGGGTTTTCGGTTATCTCTTGAGCGAAGCGATGACAACGTTTCCGCAGATGATCAGCGCCGCGCAGATCCGGCGACGCCTTGGTGTTTCTAAATCTACGTCGCTGTTGTTGAAACGTCGCCTGCAACTTTTCCTGACGGACCTCGTTCCGGTGATTAAGGAACGCATGGCCAATGAGCTCCGCAAGGAGCTCTCTGGCCTAGTTGTCCCGGCCAACGGCGACGTTTCGACACACGTTGCGAATCAGCCGGTGGTCCAGATGGACACGCTTGCGATGTACTCGGCGACGCAACGTGCGAACGGCGGGCGTTCGCGTCATCGCCATTCCGGCCAGACTGCTTCGATTTACTTGACAGAGAAAGTAGCAGAAGAGCGCGGCAAGTTCCAGATTGGAACGCTGGTCCATACGATCGCTATTAAGCAAGGGCCGGTGATTTTAGACTCGGTTCCCGGCGTTGCGCAGAAAGATGTGCAGCCTTTGTTTGGATTCCTGCCGGCGAACACGCCGACATTCACAGACGATGGATACCCATGGCTATCGCGTTATAACAGAAACCATCGCGCCGTGAATCATTCGGCGCGTGCGAAAGACAAGAAGCGAAATGTCTGGGCGCGAAACCGGTGGAGCAGGGGCGGCGTTCACAACCAGGTCGCGGAAGGCACGCAGCGAATGGTGAAGGCTTCGTTTCTGGCGGCCTATGGCTACTTTAACCCGAAGTATTCGCAGCTGTATCTCAACGAATACTCGGCGCTGAAAAGCATTCGCGTGTATGGTTTGGAAAGTTTATTAAAAGCGCCGATTGTGTGCAATGTAGACCCCAGATATAGCGGGTCGCCTTTCGGAGGCCTGAAAATCGCACCCCCCGATTTCCTGCGCCGAAAAATAACCGAAAACCAGTATATTCCGCCCGGGGTCGCGGAGCGCGGCTTTTACGATAATCAGAACTCGCGCCGGCAAATTCGCGGAAAACTGCGCGATTTGTTCAACGATAACGACTATTTCGAAGCAAAACAGGCCCACATCGACTACTTGAATTTCTGGCAGGACGCACCGCGTTGGAAACGACAGCACGAACGCAAGTATGGAGCGACCGCCCGGAAGCTCTGGACCTCGCTTTCGCGGTGGCAGCCGGACTTGCTTTCTAATATAGCGCGCAAGCACGAACTCAGTCATCCGCTCTGCATGCGCATCGCGCGGGAGTGGTCGCGACTGAATCTCGCGGAAGTCGAAGAGATTCCTTCGGAAAATTCGAAGGACCGGCAGATTCACTACTGGGTCCGCCGCAAGATCGATACTCTGCCGGACCTTCTGTATTCCTGGGACATGGATACCTTTCGCGAAGACGCGAAGAGCAATCACCCGGCCGTGACGCGCGTGGCGAAAGCGGAGCGTATAGGCAAGGCCGGCATGACGCGCAGCAAACGAACTCAATATATAGAGGAGATGATGAGATGAGTAAAACGAAAAATAAAACTGATGCACGCAAAGAGCCGACGCAATACCGATTTCGCGCCGAAGATTTCTGGACGTTGATTCAGGGGCAGGAATATAAATGCGCGTTAACCGGGCGCGAGCTGACGCCGGAGAATACAGAGGTGGAATTGCGCGATCCATACCGGACGGAAGGCCGAGGCGAATATGAAAATCTCTACATGGTGATTCGTCCGCTTTCGTTTATGGCGCGATACGTT
>JANSYA010000012.1 GCA_024742665.1 bacterium | reverse complement strand
CAGAGTCGCCGTGGAATGGGCGGAAAGATCTATCGCTCACAATCTGGCGCGCCTTGCCGAGTTTCGGCTCGGAGAAAATTGATAGGCGGGCGGCGTATCGCTCCAACGAATGGAGGCGAGTCCGGGTTTTTCGACAGGCTCTCCACCCACATGGGGGCGGGTGCGTTCGCGGAAATCACCGGGCGAAGGCTTTTACGTAGTGCGCGACGTCCCAGATCTGCTCTTCGCTCAGCCGACCACTGAAAGCCGGCATGCCTTCGTTTTTGCCGTAGGTAATATTCGCCGCGAAAGTCTTAACGGATTTCCGCGCGGCCAGGGCCGGCAGGTCGGCGGGGTCCAGACCGCTTTCCGTTACGCCGGGGCCGTCGCCTCGACCGGAATCTCCGTGGCAGGCGACGCAGTGATTATTATAAATCGCCTGACCGCGCGCAACCGCGGCGGCCGAATCCGCGACGGGATCCGAGCCCATGATCATCGTCATCTTCTTGAAACTGGTGCAGCCAACGGCGAAGAGCAGACAAAAAAGCAGGCCCGCTGTGCAGGATCGTAGATCACATATTTTTCGCGTGCGTAATTTTTTCACAAGGGTTTCCTGAGCTATGCGTTCACCGCGACCAGGCTCCCGCGATCGTCAATCGTCAATCGTCAATCGTTAGGACCGCGTTTTATACCAGCGCGATGCCCGGGAAGTGGCGCATCATTTTCTGGTGCAGAGTTTGTTTATTGATGGGCTTGGCAAGAAAGTCGTCGGCGCCATACGCGAGGGCCGTCGAAACGTCTTCTCTGGTTTTGTTGCCGGTCAGCATAACGATCTTGCAATTGCGATTGTGATCCTGCGCGAGAGCGCGCAGACGTCGCAGAGCAACGAAGCCGTTCGCGCCGGGCATATTGATGTCGAGAAAGACCAGGTCCGGCTGGTACTCGGCGAACTTTTGCAAAGCATCCTGGGTATTGAGAGCTTGCTCGAAACCGCAATCGTTTCCCTTGAGCAGGGCCCGAATGAGATCATGAATCGAAAAATCGTCGTCAACTATCAATATCTTTGTTTTCACCATAGAATTCAATCGCGCTTTGACAGCCAGGGAGTCTGTTTTTCAACAGACTCGAAGTCTGAAAGCTGCAATGGCGCGCGCTCGATGTCAATTGCATTTCATTACGCACGAAATCTTGTTCGAAGACTTTCGCCGAGCAGACTATCCGGGCCGGGTTATATTATCGTAAGCTTTCGTTTAAAGATCAGCAAGAAATTCGAGCAGGCGGCGCTCAAATCGCTCTGGCGCTTCCGAATGCGGCCAGTGGCCAACCGATTCCCACATTTCAATCGGCGCTTTCGGCGTAAAACAGTCCCGAGAATTTTCCAGCCAGCGCTGACGAAAATCCGGTTCGTCCAGCCCGCCGATGATCAAACCCGGCGCGTCCACTCGCCGCGCAAGCCTGTCCAGCATTTCGCGATCGTTGCGCTTTTGCCAGATCTGAACATAGTATTCCAATGCCGCCCGCAAACGTTCGGGCGCGCCCAGGGCGGACTTAACCCGTTCTAAATATTCAGATGGAACTTTCCACGAAGGCGACCAGACCGCGTACATTCTTTCAATGTACGCGAAATTCTTACGGGCGGTCAGCCAGCGACCCAGGGCCCCGAATTGAAATAACAAATGATGCGGTCGTCGCGCCAGCGCCCCGAGCGTAACCTTCACCTGCGATATGTGCGGAAATCCAACCAGAGCGATCGCCCGCACTCGCTCCGGAAAATAGGCCGCCACTCCTGCGGCAATCACAGCGCCCCAATCGTGACCGACGAGCACCGCCCGCTCATACCCGAGAGCGGCAATCGCCTCCGCGACGTCCGCGGCCAGGGTCGGCACGCTGTAGTCCCCGGGCTGGCGCGGATTCGCGTTGGGAGCGAGCGCCGACGGCGGAAGGCCCCGGGTTTCCAGAGATACACCGTGCCATCCGGCGGCGGCGGTGGGCGCGAGCATGAATTCAAAGGCCCGGGCCGTATCCGGAAAGCCGTGCAGATAGATTACCAGATCGTCTTTGCATTCGCTTCCGGCGCTCAAATAGGCCAGTTCGACCCCGTTCGCGGACAGCGATTTCCACTTCATTCCAGGTGACACGGGTGATCGGGATGATACGAGTGACTCGGACGACATGCCGAAGCCTTGCGATCGCCCACGCTTCGGTCAACCGCTTTGCGGCCGCCCTGTCAAAGATTCGCACCCGCGGCGCGACGGCGTACTATTGACAGGGCGAGCCTGAAATTCAAGACTGAGCGCGCCGCGGCCTGGATAATCGAAGCGAATTCTATTAACTGTTAGCGGACGTAAGTTTCAGGGGCCTGTATGCTGACATTCGAAACGATCAAAAACATCGCGCGCATCCCCGCTCTGCTGGCGATCCTGGCGGCGCTGCTCGTCTGGGCGGGACCGTTCGCGATTAACGCACTGTTTGATTTTCAAGCGACGCGCGACGAGGTCCGCCGAATCGTCTTTGAAAAGACCGGACGCGAACTTCATCTCGACGGCGAAATCTATTTCCAGCTGCGCACTCTACGGCCTGGACTGCGACTGACGAAGGTCCGTTTTCAAAACGCGGCCTGGGGCACTCGTCCGGATATGCTGCGTCTGGATTCCCTGCACATCGAAATCGGTCTGGTGCCGCTCTTGCTGCGTCGCGAACTGGACATTCTATCTGCGGAGCTGGTCGGCGGCGAGCTGCTGCTTGAAACCAACCGCGCCGGACAGGGCAACTGGGAACTCCAGCCCGCGAAGCAAGAACATCGCGATAGTGCTTCGTCTCCAACTTCATCTGATCAGACATCTCAAGCGAAGCCGGAGTCGGAGTCGGAGTCGGAA
The DNA here is from genome assembly GCA_024742665.1 of bacterium. Classification (GTDB taxonomy): domain Bacteria; phylum Spirochaetota; class Leptospiria; order Leptospirales; family Leptonemataceae; genus JANSYA01. The sequence goes on along the minus strand of JANSYA010000012.1, from coordinate 119,579 downwards.
ACAAGTGCGAAGCCCGGAGATCGCGAGCAGCACGCCTGGACCTGGCTCGTCGAAGATCTCGCACTGCGTCGCTCCGAGCTCACGTATGTCGACGGCGATAGCGGTCGCGTGCGCCAGCTGAACATACAGTCCGCGGATTTGAGTTTAAGCGAAAAGCAGATCGTCGGCGAAGTCGGGCTGCGCTACGGTCGGAGCGATCTCAGCGGACGAATCGAATATCGGCGGCATCCGCATGTTTACGCGGCGGCGACGCTGCACTCCGCCATGTTCGACATCGACGATTTCATTGAAAGGGAAACCCGGATCCGGCGAAAGGCGCGCCAACTTCGCGGAGAGCGGCAGCCACAGCACGAAGCGCTGCCCTTCGCAGATCTCGATAGTATCAACGCGGACATCGACTGGAAGATCGATCAAATCAAGCGTGCAACATGGCGGCCGAAAATCGTGGTGATCAAAGGCAAGCTGCGCGACGGCCATCTGGATCTGGGGCCGCTCACCGGCACTTTCGTCGGCGGCTCTTTCAATGCGGACATCAAGGCCAGCGCGTCGAAAAACGGATCGGTGGCTCTGCGCCTCGACGCTCAAAACATCGATCTCAAGCAGATTCTAACAGACGCGAAGGAACGTCCCCTCGCGGATGCAAAGCTGAAAACCCGGGCCCGCCTGCAGACGTCCGGAAGCACGCTGCCGGCCCTGCGCGCGAATCTCGCCGGGTCAATCGCGTTCGAGGCCGGAGCCGTCACGATCGATCAGCCGGTCCTATTCGCGAGCGTCGGCAGCGAAGCCGCGAAGGCCATTCGCACCTGGGCCGATCCTTTACCGCAGGTCGACTGCGCGATAGCCCGCCTGGACTTTCGCGCGGGAGTCGGCAAAACGAAAGTCGCGGTGCTCGACGCGGACGAGCTGGCGGTCGTCAGCGCGGGCAATGTCAATCTCGCAAACGAATCGCTGGATCTCGTGTTTACATTGCATGCGAAACGCCTGAGCGTATTCAGTCTGGCCAGTGCGATACCGGTGCATTTACGGGGACCCCTCGCACACCCCCGGGCCAGCGTCACAACCGCCGACATCGCCAAAAAGATTTTTCTGAGCGTCCTGGAACTGCCGGCGCTGCCAGTCGAGTATTTCAAAAGCGTATACGATACGGGGCTGCATCCCGCGAAGAGTCTGTGCCCCGCCGCCCGCGCGAAGGCGATGGCTGGTCTGGATTAGTGAGCGCGATGAACCGGCGCGACGAATAGTATGACTTCGCGCTTTACGCTTGCCAGTCAGCGCCGCCCGCCAGAGCCTCGCGCTTATGTCCGAATCGAATCCCGCCGAAAATCTGCTCGAAGCCCTGCTGACCCTGGATCTAAAGCAGGCCACTGAAGAACAGCGCACGGCCTTTCACAAGAGCCTGGAAGAAAACGGATGGGAAGCCGTTGAAGACGTCGATCACGCCTGGACTGCGACTCTCGAAGATATGAATCGCGAAGAAGCCATCGAAGAGATCGACGAGGATCTGGCCGAAGCCGCGGAAAGCTCCGGCGCCCGCCGCTATCGCGCGGCCCTGCAGCTGGCTCCGCAGGCGGCCTGGTTTTTCGAAGGCGACGCGGTTTGATCTAATTTGCGCCGCGCCCCGGGCCCGGCAGGGGATTCTTGCGGACCGCGCCGGGCTTTTCGGAAGCCGCGGCGGCCGCTATAAATTCTTGCGCTGCCAATCGGCGCACGCGATATTCGACGCGCTATGTGTCGTAATATCAAAACTCTGTATAATTTCGAGCCCCCCGCGACCGACGATGAAATCCAGGCCGCGGCATTGCAATTCGTGCGCAAGCTCAGCGGATTTACGAAACCGTCTCAGGCGAACGCCGAGGCCTTCGCCGCCGCCGTGGACGATGTCAGCCGCGTCGCAAAAGATTTACTGGGATCCCTGGTAACCCAGGCTCCGCCGAAGAACCGCGAAGTCGAACGCGAAAAAGCTCTGGCACGATCAGCGAAACGTTTTGGAACGTGAGCTTGCGCGCGAGGCCTGTGCGTTCCACGCTGCGCCACTTCGGTCCAGGAAAACAGGACAGGCGCGCTCGCCGGATTGACGGCGCGCCCGATAGAAAAAACGAAGGTCTTCAGCGCCAGTTTGAAAGAATCTGACCCATGACCGCCAGCGATACAAAGGTATTGCCGGCATTAATAAAAAACAAACGCCAGCTGCGCATTTCCCATGCCACGCTGGAAAAGTGCTGCGGCAAATAGAAACCGACCCAGGTGAACATCGTCGCGAAGACGCCGTACATGTACGTCGGCAGATCGCCTTCATGCCCCCAGACCGAAGGCCGCCAGACTTCCGTGCTGTGATTTAATACATAAGCGGTGAGAAACGCGCCCACGCCCATCATCGCCATCGCTTTGATCATGTGCGCGCTGGAAGGTTTTTGTTCGGGATCCAGGCCGACTTCGCGCATCCAGCTTGCGCCGAACAGCGGCCCGTACCAGACAAAGCCGATCACGAAATTCGCGACAATGCATACGAGAATGGCGAGAAAATTAATCTGCAGTGCAGGTTCCATATGTACTCCTGAGTAAATTGAATCGTCAGGAGCGGACTCTACACTATGCGACAGCGGCGGTATTGTAAAAATACGTCAGAAATCTCGCGTATGCGCGAAGGCCGCGGCGATGACGGTCTGGCGTTTCGTGAAGTCCGTCGGCGAATATCCGGTGAGCGCGCGGAAGTCTTTGATAAAGTGCGGCTGATCGAAATACCCCGCATCGAGGGCCAGCTCAACCCAGGAGCGCTCCGGACGCCCTCGATGCATCGCGAAGGCGTACTGCAGACGCATAATGCGCTGCATTCGTTTCGGGCTCAAGCCCACGTAGTCTCGAAACCGTCGTTCCAGTCGCCGGGGCTTGCAATTCAGCCGCTGCGCGATTTCGACGATACTCGCAAAAGGCCCGGCCTGATTCAGCGCGTCCACAAATTCAAGGGCCTGCAATCCAACGCGCGATCGACTGCGATCGTACAATTTACTCAGAGCCCTGTCCATCAACGCGACCCGCGCGGCGTCGTCGCCCGTCATACGCAGGCCGTCGTATAGCTCCCGATGCCAGCGCGAATACGTGAACATACCGATGTCGAGGACCGTGCCCGAAAGCTCAATTTGTGGAACGCCCAAAAACGGAAGGGCTCCAGCCGGATGAAACTCGACGCCCATTACGCCGATCCTCCCGGTCGATGTAATCAACGCGGGAGTGCTCATCTGACCGACGACGATGGGCTCGCTTAAATTCGACTGCGCGCGATCGCGGTATTCTAAAAGGAAATCGTCGGCGAAATTAAACAAAAGTTTCACTCGACCGTTCGGCACAATGGGATGCTCAACAGGATATTCGACTGGATGCGCGAGCTTCGAATGCGCGACATCCGATCGCATGATCCAGTATCGACTGACGAAGGGAGACAGCATGGCGGCGGGCCGATAGATCGCACAATGCATACCCAAATGACAGTCCGCAATGTGGCTGCTGTAAAGCAAAATCTCCAGCGGTCTACAGCGGACCGCCGAATATGCTTTTTTCGGTTGCAGTCGAATCCGCATCGACGCAAAACGAGTGCATCATGTCTGATCGGATTCAACGCTCCGTTTATTATTATGAGCTGCTGGCGAAAAAGCACGCCGCCAGCGGACTCGGCGAACACCAGGGCCGGGTCTACGGCGAGCTGGCCGCACTCGTAGGCGAGTGCTCTACATTAGAAGAAATTCAGCAGAAGATGCGCGACCGCGGCTATTTAGAAAAGCCGGCCCAGGCGCTCTATCTGGATAAGATGGCCGCCCATAAAAAAGCCGCCGAAACGAACGACTTCCCGGAAATCGCCCGCATCTATCAGCAGAAATTCGATGAAGTCCAGGCCGACCCCGCCGCGGCCTTCGTGACCGGCTGGGAGCAGGAGGTCGGTCTCGAACTCAATCGCATCGGCAACATCGTCGACGCCTTAAATGAAATCTGCTCGGCCTTTTTACGCTACCAGGGCACGCATCCCGCGGATGACGAACACCGCAAGGCCGCCGCGCGCATTCAGGAGTACGCGGGAGTCATCGAAAAGAACGGCGCGACCTTCGACGCCGTCGCCGAACAGCCCTATTTTCGCAGGCACTCGCCCCTCGATGACGCGCGCCACGCGCAGACGCTAACTGGAGTCCGGGAGATACTAAGCGGCGACCCGAAGGCCGGTGCGGCCGAAGCGCAAGCCAAAATCAACGAGCGCACCCAGGCCGCCCTGAAAATCATCGAAGCGAAGACCTCCGAATTAAAAGGTCTGGGCAAAGCGTTCCAGGAACGCTCGGGGCGTTCCGTCTGGCTGAGCATCGCGCCGGAACATACAGCGGGGCCGTACGCCCGCGAAGCCTTCTACGAAGAGGACTAGAATCTATGGACCCCATGATCCAGCAAACCATCGACGGACTCGTTTCCGGTTTCGCACACATCCAGGTCAACGACCCCGGACTGCTCGCGGAAATCGAAGCCTATAAAAACGAACTGCGCGAGCTCGGCGAAAAATCCACGGACGTGGGAGCCTTCATGAACGAGCTCCAGCCCTCCGGCCTCATGCAGCGTAACTCCGATTTGATGACGCGGGCCGCCACGGCCGCCAGCGCGCCGCAAAACCAGAACGACGCGCAAAAGGACGCCCGGAGCGACGCAGGCCAGGCCGCTCCGAAGCTGCCGACCGTGCGCGAATTCTTAGAACAGTATCGTGCCAGCTACAACGCAGCGAAAAATCACGGCTACCAGTTTCGCGCGGTCAAGGCCTACGAGGCGCTCTTCGCCGTCGCCGATCGCACGGACGATTTACTGGAAATGCATATCATGCTCGAAGAGGAAGGCCATCTCAGAGCCATCACCGCCGAAGCGATGTACGACATCAACAAGCTCGCCTTCGATTCTCAGGATCCGAACAACGCGGCCGCTCGCAATCAGTTCCAGCGATTGATGGAACTCGCCGAAGACTACCGCACCGATCCCGAGTTGGACTATCGTACGGATCTTTTGATCCAGGAGAATCAGCAAGAACACTATCGCTTCAATTTTATGATTCACCCGGTCGCGAATTTGGGGCACGCGCTCATGTCCTACATCGTTTGCAAACAGCGCGTCTGGTCCTGCGACGATCTGCCGAAAGATACGGGGGCGTTTATTATCGCTCGCGAAAATCTACGGCGAACATATCGCGCGACCGGGAAGTACTTCGATCTGGACTTTGACGCGATTTGCGGGGAGCCCTGGCTCGAACGCTGGCTGATCTTAACGGTGCCGGTCGAGGCTCTGGGGCTCGGCTGTCGCTCGCTTTCGCCAAAAAACTTAGAGCTCTACCGCGAGCTGCTATTCGACGAAGCCCTGAGCGATCTCGACGACGCCGAACTTTTGCTGCGGGCTCCGCAGAACGGCATGCGCTACGATATCGATCCTTCGACTTTTCCGGCGCATCGCGAAGTCGAAGCGAAGCTGCCCGCCGCCGCGGAGGCGCAGCTCAAAGATCGTTACTATTACGACTACCAGCGCAAAGTCAAAGCTTCCGATGCTCCGCCGCCGGTTCTTTAATTCGCTGACCGCTTTGCGCTAATTGTGAATCACTATGCACCGCCGCCAGGCGTTTGATCCGCTAGCGGCTAGCGCTCGCCCTGCAACCATTCCAGCTCCAGTTCCAAGAGCTCGTCGCCTTCGCTTTCGATGATCGTCATGGCGCCGTCCTGGATATTGCACTGGATTTGCATGGTCCGGCGCGCCATGCGGCCGAGCCGCTGCGTCGCTTCCGACGGCAGCTGTAGCACCGCGAGATTTTTCAGGCGGCCGCAGTCCGCTTCGTTTTGCGACCACCACAGGGCGGACGCCCGGCCGCCGTAGCAGATCGCAACGACGCGAGGCGATTTGCCGCAGGCCCGGCGCAAATCTCTTTCGTCGGGATGTCCGAGTTCGATCCAGAGCTGGACCGCGCCGGTCAGGTCTTTGTGCCAGAGGGCCGGTTCGCCCTGGGTCGAAACGCCGCCGCCGAAACTCAAATCGTCGTGGGCGAAGAGCGCGAAGGCGAGCACGCGCACCAGCATACGCTCCGGAGTTTCCGAAGGATGCAGCGCGATCGTAAGCGAGTGCTCGGCGTAATAGTCGCGGTCAATGTCCGCCACGTTCAGTTCGATCTTATAAATTGTAGCGCCCTTCGCCATGACTATTTAATCGCCAGAATCCCTTCGAAACAAATATATTTCATGACGGTCATGCAGTCCTTGAAGCCGGCCCGGTCCAGCAGCTCGAAATTCGCGCGGCTCGAAAATGGTTCGAGAATGCCTTTCAGACTCTTCGTCTTCGCGACGATTTCTTCGCCGGAGTAACCCCGCTCCAATTTATAGTCGGCGTACATCGCCGTCATCATATCCTGAAAGCGCGCGTCGGGAGCGCGGACTTTTTCGAATAAAATAAAGGCGCCGCCCCAGTTCAGAGCTTCGAAGACGCGATCGAATAAGGCCTGGCGAAATTTCGGACGCACGAACTGCGCCGTATAATAGGCGACGACCACGTCGCACTTCGCCAGCGGGAATTGACTCAGCTCTTCGACTTCGAATGCGATGCGTGCATCGCCCGCGCACTTTTCGCGCGCGATGTCGACCATGGCCGGCTCGCGATCGACGCCGACAAAACGCAGCCCGGAACCGGAGTGGCGATCGGCGATTTTTTTTGTAAGTTCGCCGGTAGAGGAGCCCAGTTCGTAGACCAGACTTTCGTCGTGAACGAAATAGTCCGTCAACTGCGCGACCAGGTCATGGCCTTCAGCGTACAGCGGGACTGAGCGGCGAATATGCGCGTCGAAATTTTTCGGCACCTCTCCGCCAAAGCTCCAGGCGGCGTTGGGGGCCTTTAGTTCATCACCAATCTCGTCCATATGCTATTCCGAATCCGCGTTCTTTAGAAAGCGCGTCGCCGGCGAATTCATTCCCGATCCTGCGGTTTCTGCTTCGCGTCCTGCGTCGCTTCCAACAGCTCTTCGATTACGTTAAGCTCAGGCACAACGACGATTTCAATCCGACGATTCGCGCGACGGCCGGTGCTATCGTCATTCGATGCGACCGGCCGGGTTTCGCCGAAGGTCGCGGCGCTGATGCGCGTTTCCGGAACGCCGCCGTCGATAATCAAACCGGCGACATGAATTGCCCGGGCCGCACCGAGCTCCCAATTCGATTTATAGCGCCCGCCCCGAATCGGCTTCGAGTCGGTATGACCTTCCACCTGAAAGCGTCGATCCACGCCCGCCAGCACCCGCGCGACTTCGCCGAGCGTCTTACGACCATCGTCGGAAATCGCGGCGCTGCCGGAATCGAAGAGCACGTCCGATGGCAATACGATAATCATCCGACCGCGACGGAGGACTACTTCCAGAGCGCCCGCGTCCGTCAGGCCCCGCAAATCGCGTAACAGACCGCGATATACTTCTAAGGATTTTTCCGTCGCCGTGCGATAGCGTTCCAGCTCGCTGATCGTTTGGTCTTTCTCCGTCACCGTTTTGCGAAATTCCTCTTCGCTGTCCACCCGACGATTCTGGCGGCGCGCCGCTTCGCTCACCGCGGCGATCAGGCGCTGCTCCAGATCGGCCGCTTCCGCCGTGCAGTCCGCGACGTCTTCGCGCAGGGCGTCTCGCGAGGCCACAGCTTCCTCGTAGCGAGTCGCCGAAACGCAGGCCGCCGAAGTCAGGAGCTGTAAACACCACGCCATTACTGAAATACTATAGATAATTCGTTTGCTTCCTGATTTCATGGATCTGACCGCCTTGCTCATTTACCGGACTCTCGATAGATCCGCCGCGGGCCGCGAGGCGTCAATTCGTTCCCGGGCGCTCAGGGCATTCAGGCGATTGGACCGGCCATCAAATCGCGATTTCCCAACAGGGTTGCGGATTGACAGCCGGCTCCCACTCCGAAAGATCACTCCGACTTAAGCTCTTGCGACTCCCAACCTGGTCGCCCGAAACGCCGAAACTCCGCGCATGCCGCCTCAACTGTTTAACTATCGAAGCCTGCTGCTCCTCTTCGCCCTGGCTTTACTGTCCCGGGCGACGCTTCAGGCGCAAACTGCGGCGCCGACTCAAGACGAAGGCGCCACGCAGCAGACCGCGCCCGATCCCGGCAATGCGAAGGACTCGAAACAGGCCGGGGATGCGGACGGCGACTGGCAGATCTTTCCCTTTGCATTGCCTTTCGGCAGCAGCGACATCGGCAACGGCGCGGTTGCAAATTTGATTCTGAGTTCGAAGACGGACGACGGTCGCGGCGACAATACGGTGTTCGTTTCAGGCGCCGCGACAGACCTCGGCCTGAACGTTTTGTTTACCCAGGGCACTCATAGACGCGCGGGAGGCTGGACCTATCAGTGGAAGCTCGGCGTGATCGCGAATCCCCAGGCGCAGTACTTCAGCCGCGGCAATTTTCAGAACTTACCCGAAATCGAAGATCATCAAGAGGGCCGCAAAGCGATTCCCGCGAATCGTCCGGAATCTCCCGACGCACTGCGCGGACGCGAAGGCTCGATCAACGCGAATTATGTTCAGGACTTTTTGCAAACGCGCGACGGAACGGTGCAGTCGACGGAAATCAATCCCGGCCAGGAAGTGCTGCGACAAAAACAAAACCGCTACTATAACTTCGGCGTGCGACGCCAGGTAGCGGAAGCCGCGATTATAAAACGTCTCGGGGATACGCCGCTCAACATAAGCCTGAGTTTCGCCGGCGCGCGCACGCAAATCGATCCCCTGGGAGGCGACCGTGAACGCGGCGAATTTTTTACGAACTCGCCGACTCTGTTGGAATTGGAACGTCCCGTCGGCTTCGATGCGAGCCGCGACACAGTTTATTCCAACGCGCTCTCAGCCGGCGTGGAATTCAACACTCTGCCGGAAGAACGAGACTCGCATCCGAATAGCGGCGTGCGCAGCGGGCTGCGTTACGAAGGCGCCGGCGAAAGCACAGGATCGCACTATACGTACGGCCGACTCTTCGCGTACCATCACCACTACCTGGAATTATTCGACGATTTTTTTCAACCCGGCGGACGCGAACTGGTTTTCGCGCACCGCCTCTTCGCCGGCCAGACCTTCGAAGACATTCCCTTTTTTGAAGACCGCGGCCTGGGCGGATCGCGACTGCGCGGTTATGCCGGCAATCAGTTCGTCGATCGGGTGACGGTCGGCGGCGGCGTAGAACTGCGCTTCACCGCTTTCCCCTCGGCGAAACCCGGCGGCATCGCGGTCGGCTTTTTAGTCTTCGGCGACGCCGGACGCGTCGGCGCGACGCCGCGCGAAATCGATAGCCGGGGCTGGCACCACGCGGCGGGAGGCGGCGTGGACGTGATCATCGCCGAACGCTTCGCAGTCGAATTTGTGGCCGGGGCTTCGCGCTTCGAACAGTTTTTCACGCTGACCATCGGCCACACCTTCGCCCTGCGAGATTGAGGGACAGACGTATCACATCTTAGTATCTTCGCGGCTCGTGGCCGAAAGCTTCGCCATGCGCAGCACGCCGTCGCCCATGCAGGCCCGCAGCTCTTTGACCCACTCGACCGCGGCTTCCTGGCTATCGGTTTCGATCACCGTAAAACCGGGGATCACTTCTTTGCCTTCGGTAAAGGGACCGTCGCTGATCGAAAACTCGCCGTCGGCGAGCTCGACGTGAGTCGTCTGGCGCGGCAAACGTCCGGTCGCGACGATGGTGCCGGCGTCGAAACTGTCGGCCATGAACTGGCTCATCTTCGCCATGCCCTCCGGCGTCGGCGGATTCATCGGAGTCTTCTCCGATACGACAAAATAAACGAAAAACTGCATCTCTATGCTCCTGCGTTCTGGAATTTGAAAATAGAATCCGCGGAAATCCCCGCGGTTCACGATTGCTTATAGTCGAATGGCCCGAGGCGCCGGGGACATCGGGACCGCTTTTTTTGCGCGCAGGCCACTCTTTTTTGAACAGCATCGCTTCGAAACCCGGGCGCAGCAATGCCGCTTACAGCTCCAGTCCGGCCAGCTGCCGGCGCAGATAGCGCAGCTCCGGCTCCTGTCGCGCGTGAGCGATCGACTGACGGTAGGCGTCGGCCGCATCGGCTGTTCGCCCCAGGCGCTTCAGAAATTCAGCCCGCGCCGCCTGCAGCGGATGGTAGGCATCCAGCGCTCCGCTCGCACTCAGTCGATCCAGGATCTCCAGGCCGGCGGCCGGCCCCGCGTGCATACCCACAGCGATCGCGCGATTCATTTCGATCACGGGAGCCGGAGTAATCGCCAGCAGCATATCGTAATAGGAGATGATCGCGCTCCAGGCCGTCGCCGCGAAGGATTCGGCCAGAGCGTGTACGGAAGCGATCGCCGCCTGCAAAGAGTACGGCCCCAGTCGCCCCGAAAGCATCGCCTGTTGCAATAACTCGGCGCCGTCGCGAATGTGCGCATGGTTCCAGCGCGCGCGATCCTGATCTTCTAAGGCGACCGGATCGCCCTTCGCGTCGACGCGGGTTTCGCGGCGACTCTCCTGAAAGAGCAGCAGCGACAAAAGACCGCGGCTCTCGGCGTTCGGCGCGAGCCTGACCAATTCGCGACTGAGATACAGCGCCTCTTCGCTCAATTCTTTGCGCATATGCTCAGAGCCCGCGCTCGCGCGATAGCCTTCGTTATAAATCAAATAAACGACGTGCAGCGCCGCCGCCAGTCGCGGACCCAGTTCGCTCCGGGAAGGAATTTCGTACGCAATCTTTTGCGCTTTGATTTGAGCCTTCGCCCGCGTGATTCTTTTCTTAATCGTTTCGGTCGAAGCAAGATAGGCCCGGGCGATCTCTTCGGTTCGCATCGCGCAAACCTCGCGCAATGCCAGAGCGATGCGCGCGTCCAACGGCAAAGCGGGATGGCAGCAATAAAAGATCAAACGCAGCTGATCGTCCTCGACGACATGGCGCTCCCAGGCCGGCTCGTCCGACGGCTGCGCGAAAGCGAAGCCCGCACGACTGCGAGCCGCGTCTTTGAATCCATCGGCGATATGCGTCGCCGCCGCGCCGCTGTTTTCGTCGACCAGTTCGCCGGCGCGTTTTGTACGACGCAGTGCGTCGATGGCTTTGAATTTACCGACGGAAACCAGCCAGGCGTGCGGCCGTTCGGGGATCCCGCGCTTCGGCCACTGTTCGACGGCGACGGCGAAAGCTTCGGCCAGAGCTTCTTCCGCTAAATCAAGATCGCCGAGCAAACGCACGAGCGTGGCCAGCACGCGCCCGGCTTCGTCGCGGTAGATGCTTTCGATTTCGTGCATTGCCCCGGATCTACTGTTCGGTCCGGAAGAATCGCACTAATTCCCCCAGCGCGGCCGAACTTTCCGCGACGATCGGGAAACCGTTCTCGTGGGGGGCGAGCATTTTCCCGAAGAGGGAGTCTTCCTCTATGTTAATATCGATCAGAGTTACCTTTGAATTTCGCAGCAGGCCGTCGACAATGCGAAACGGTAGATTCGTCGCGCCGGAGGTTCCCACGATCACCAGCAGTCCGGTTCGACCGGCGGCGGCCAGCGTCGTATCGAGTTTATAAAAGGGTTCGTTGTAGGTCTCGTCGAACCACAGGACGTGCGGGCGTAAATATTCGCCGCACTGCGGACACCTGAGCCGCTCGATTTCGGCGGGCGTCAGATCTTCGCCGCGCTGCTTCGGAATCTCCGGAAATTCGTACAGATCGAACGAACACAGATCGCTGCAGCGGGCGTGGCGTAAATCCCCGTGAATCGATAGCAAACGCTCTTCGGAGGAACCCGCCGCCTGGTGCAGACCGTCCACGTTCTGGGTAATCAGGCGAAAGCGGTCGCCGAAGATTCGCTCCAGCTCCACGATCGCATGATGCCCGTCGTTCGGACGCGCTTTCGCGCACATCGTCTTGCGAAACAAAAACCACTTCCAGACTTCCAGGGGCTGCCGCTCGAACATGTCGAGCGTGCTGATTTCCTGGGGCTGATAGTTGCGCGATCCGACGACCCAGTAGCCCTCTTTGCCTCGAAACGTGGGAATGCCGCTCGCCGCGCTGATGCCTGCGCCGGTCAATACGCTCAGCAGTGCCCCGCTCGCCTGAAATTCTCGCAGGCGAGCGGCGAGCGCGCTGGAAATCAAATCACCGTCCATGCCTCAATGGAATGCGGCCCCTCGAATCTGCAAAGCGAAATTGCAGCCGTCTGACGCGGATCTTTCATCGCGTAAACGCGTCGCAGATCACGGATCGCTGCCCTGCTCGCCATACAGCGGAAAAGCCGGTCGCGCCAGAGGCTGCGCCGCGATGGACATCAATACGATCTCGCTGTCGTCCGCGGCGATGCGATTCGAGTGGATCACGCCGCAGCCCATGCATCGATGCAGCAGCACCCATTCGCCCTTTCGTACCCAGATCGAAATCGGTTCCATGGAACTACCGCAGTTCGCGCTGCGATCGCCGGGGCGATAGTCGACGTGCATGCTGAACAGACACAGCGGACAGTGGTTGCGCTGACTGCCCCCCGCAGGCGGCGAGCCGATCATGGCGCGGCACTTGCGGCACCGAAAGCTTTCTGTTTTTCCGGGGTCGGTTTTGCGATAGTCCCGGGTTTTCTTCCGTCGCGATTTCGAATCCTGGCGATCGGCAAATCCAGGCACGTTGCCTTCCTCTTCGCCTTCGAATTCATGGGCGAAGGACCGACGTGGACTTTTGATCTTTTCGAAACTTTGATCGCTGAAATTTCGTTTCATCTCCTGTAACGGCTCAACGCGCGAGCATAACAATGCTTCGCGCGGACCCTGGCGGGCCCGGGCAGGAGTGAGTCGGCGAATCTCAAGAGGTGACTAAACGCAGCGCGTGCAGGCAGGCCGCCGGGGCCCGCGTAGATTATGCCGGTCGGTTTAGTTCGAGACTTCGCAGACTCTTACGAAATTTGGATCGAGGTAAACACGCCGCCATAAAATGGACGCGTCCGGATCCTGTCAATGAAGTCAGAATCCGGACGCCCGGTCGACATCGCATTCAGACCGCGTCGGCGCCGATCGAAGCTCCGGCCCTATCGCGACCGACATCGACGTCAACGTCAACGTCAACATCGATGTCGGGGCGAAAACGCACGAGCGCATACAGACAGATTCCGCCGATCACGATTTCCAGCGCCGTAACGGCCAGCAGTCCCGTAGCCGGAACCCCGTCCAGGGCCAGGCTCAGCAGCCGCGAAGCTCCATACGATAAATACAGCACAGTCGAAATCAAGAGCGCCGAAAAGCGCAGCCGGGCGATAAAGGCGCCGCTGACAACCAACAGGCCGGCCGCCAGAATCGCGCCGCCCGATCCCCGGACTTCGCTCAGCAGACTCGCAGCGCCGCCCAACGCGATATCGTTGGTCGCATACATTGCCACCGGAAAAAACAGAATCCCCGATCCGACGGCGATCGCCACGCCGCCGGCCAGACACAATATGATCTTTAAGGCTCCAGAATTTTGCATTACCATCCTCCTGACGACCGCGCCGCGGCCGCACACGAAACTTGACAGACTGTCAAGCAACATAAGCCAGAAACACGCCATACTTGACAGGCTGTCAAGAAAAAATCCTGACTATCGGGCGGTTTTTCGCGCGGGCTTTCGACCGCTCTTTTGGAGCGACGGGGCCGCCGCCGATTTTTTGGCCGGCGATTTTCGGTTCGCACGCCGCGGGCTTTCGGATTTAAGCAGAGTCTTGCGCAGCATCTTCTGAGTCATCTGCACGAACTGGCGCGTCGTGAAATTGCTTTCCTGGACCAGTTGCTCCCAGCTTTCGATCGAGATCAGCGACCACATCAATTCGATCGCTTCGCGCCGGGACCAGTCCGGGTGCAGAAGGCCTTCTTTCTGCAGTCGATCGATCGCCAGCACGCAGATATCACGCACACAGCGCATCGCATCGCTCCAGGCGGCGGCGCTCGCTTCGTCGCGATCGCGGGTATTGCGCAGCGCCCGGGCCAGACCGTAAATCTCGGGGATATAGTTGCCCCAGACTTCCACGCAGGAATTCAGCAGATCGATTCCCGAACGCGCCGATTCCAGCGCGCCGAGACGTTCGTTGAGCCCTTTGACTTCGTCGACGTATTGCACCGTGGCCAGCATCAAGCGCGTTCGCGTTTCGAAGTGCAGGTATAGAGCCTGCCGCGAAATTCCGGCGGACTTCGCGATTTCACTCATGTTGACGGCTTCGTTCGGGCGCGCCTCCATGAGTCGCCAGGTGGCGTCGAGAATCTTCTGTCGAGTTTCTATTTTACCGCCGGGCATGTGATGAACCGATCGATCCCGCGCGGCTTCGTCATGCGCGCATACGATCTTTCTATACCGAATAGGGCATGCAGTTTCCACGCAAATATTTTTCGCCCGTTCTTGCGGAAAAGACGCCGCCACGCCGGCCCCGAAGGCGGAATAAGGCTGGACTGTCCGCAAAGAATCACCGCATTTGTGCTGATCCGGCGCCCCGGCAATGACATTGCTCAGCCCGGACCGGGGTCCGCGATCATAAGCCGCATCCTTTCTTATTCTATGCAAGCTATCGTTGTATTAAAAATCGCCGCGATGACTCTCTTCTGGTATCACGCGCTGCTGCTATTCGCGCGCCAGCGCCATACCCGGGTCGGCGTCATCGGCGCGGTCTTCCTGTATTGCATGGGCTGCTATCTCGTTTGCACTCTGACCGACGACCGGCCGGGCTACGAGTGGCTGCGCTGGATCGTTTTGCCCGGCTGTATATCCGGGCCCTTCTTTTTCTGGCTGTTTACGCGCACGCTCTTCGACGACAATTTTCGCCCGCGCGCGATTCACTGGATGATCTTTATCGCGGTCGAAGGATTCACTCTCGCCAAACACTATCGCGCACCGGAATTCGTCTTCGCCGCAATCGAAAGCGAAGCGGCCGCCGCCGCGATCCTGCGCCTGTTCCCGCAGGTCTTTTCGCTGGGATTCGTCGCCGCCGCCCTGCTGACGGCCTACACCGGCCGCGAAGAAGACCTATTGGAAAGCCGACGCCGGCTGCGCAGCATCTTTATCATCACGACCGGCATTTATACCGTCGCCGTATTGTTTTCAGAAATCGCCTTAAAGCAGCTTGAGCGGGCTCCGCTGGTGCTCGAAGCGCTGCACTTCACAACGCTGCTCGGCTTTAATCTGTACTTCGGTCTGCGGGGCCTGCAGTTTATGGACGGGGCTCTGGCCGCATCGCCGCCCCAAAAGAGCCGGTCGGAATCGGGCGAAGCCGAAGCCGCCGATCCCGAGCTGCTCGCGAAATTGACCGCAGCGATGGAAGGCGACGAAGAGGCCTACCGCGAAGAAGGACTGACCATTCGCCGGCTGGCCACGCGCCTGAACGTCCAGGAGTATCGCCTGCGACGCGCGATCAACGGCGCTCTCGGCTTTCGCAACTTCAGCGATTTCGTGAATCGCTATCGCGTTCAAGCGGCCTGCGAAGTTCTGGGGGACGCGAATCAAAAAGACACCCCGGTAATTCGCATCGCCATGGACCTGGGCTTCGGATCGCTGGCGCCCTTCAATCGGGCTTTCAAAAGCATCACCGGCACGACTCCCACCGGCTATCGACGCGACGCCCTGGCCGCATCGAATCCGCGGGCTTCCGCTGAAGATGAAAACAAACGGCAAAAGTACTGATCGATTTCAGAAACGATCGACACATTTTCGGAATCCAGCAGCGCCGCTGCGCGCATTCGGCTAAGCTCTCGATCATTCAACGCGCGTCGCGTTCTCCCGCGGAGACAATTGATGCGATGCGCGACTTTCAAAGGAGCAAGCTGATGATACGAACACTCATCTCTAATGTATGCTGGTCCATGGTTCTTCTTGCGAGCCTGAGCGCCTGCCAGGGTTTTGATCGCCTGGATTATTCGCAGGGATTCAGCCGCGCAAGCTGGCAGCAGCCCGATCGGGTTATTCAAGAGCTGGATTTATCGCCGAACGCGATCGTCGCGGATCTGGGCGCGGGCAGCGGATATTTTTCGCAGCGATTCGCCGGCGCGCTGCCGGAGGGGAAAATTTACGCGGTCGAAGTCACGCCCGAACTCACGCGGGGCCTGGAAGAACTGCGCGTCGCAGAAAATCTAAACAATCTACAGGTGGTTTCGGGAGCCTTCGCCGATCCCAAATTGCCGGAACGAGTCGACCTGATCTTTCTCGTGAATACCTATCATCATATCGAAAACCAGGCCGATTATTTCGCGCTGGTTCGCGAAAAATATTTGAAGCCCGGCGGACGCGTTGCGACCATCGATCATCGCCACGATATGTCGGGCATCATGCGTTTATTTTTGAGCGCCGGCCACTGGAGCGATCCGACGATCGTGCGCGAACAAATGCGAGCGGCTGGATTTCAGGAAACCGCCGCGCCGGATTTTTTGGCGAATCAGAATTTTCAGATCTTTTCGCCGATCGAAGCGGCGACACAGTGACTGCAAGCGCCGACGGATCACAGTAAAAAAATAGTTTGCGCCACAATTCGGCGCTGGCTTCGTAGCGGGGTATGTTGAATTTCCGCCCGCGATGCGATCGACCGGACGAAGCTCACGCGCCTGCTACGTCTTCCGCGTCCTTTTTGTTTTCCGCGTTTCCCGAAAGAGCGCCGAAGACAGATTGTGTCGCGCGCGGTTTACGGCGTGTCGGTATGCTCTGCCTTTCTTTGCTCTCGGCCCTGAGTCCGAGCGCCTGTAGCGCCCGAGCCGACGATAGCGACCGGGCGCAGCTGGCGGCGGAACGCGTGCTGCCCGGACTGCGCGTCGATCTCGCGGAGCGTGGACTTGCGGTCGGCGACGAGATCTTTATACGCATCTTCAAAGAAGAACGCGTGCTGGAGCTGTGGATGCGCGCCGCGGACGCTCCCGGCTTTCGCCTCTTTCGCGAATATCCCGTGGTCGCGATGTCCGGCGAACTCGGCCCGAAACTGCGCGAAGGCGATCGACAGGCTCCCGAAGGTTTTTATTTCGTTCCGCCGAGCCAGATGAACCCGCGCAGTCGCTTTCATCTTTCGTTTAACCTGGGATTTCCGAATGTTTATGACCGCGCCCACGAGCGAACGGGATCCTTTTTGATGGTGCACGGTTCGAATGTTTCGATTGGTTGCTTCGCTATGACCGACGAAAAGATCGAAGAGATCTACACCCTGGCGGACGCCGCCCTGTCCGGCGGTCAGAAATTTTTTCGCGTTCACATATTTCCCTTTCGCATGACCGCCGAACGCACGCGCAAAGCACGCGGCCATAAATGGTATGATTTCTGGCGCGAACTCCAGCCCGGCTACGACGCCTTCGAAGCCGACCGGGTTCCACCGGACATCGTCGTACGCGACAAACGCTACGCAGTCCGGATCGCCGAATGAATTTCGAGCGATTCGCGCGAATTTTCGGCCGCGCGCTGATATTCACGGCGATCGTCGCCGGCGTGTTTTTTCGATTCTATAACGCCGAACACAAACTGCTCTGGCACGACGAAGTCTATACGCAGCTCTTCGCGGCCGGGACTCAGGCCCGGGAGTGGCGCGGCGCGATTTACAATGCGAAGCCCCTGGATGTAAGCAAGGTCCAGGCCCTGACCCGCGATCGTCCGGAGCGCGGCGTATTCGATACGATCCGCGGGCTGGCCGAAGACGAACCCCAGCATCCGCCGGTGTATTATATACTCGCGCGCATCTACGTCGCTCAATTCGGCGACTCGATCGCAGTCCTGCGCGGCCTTTCGGCCATACTCAGTCTGCTCGCCCTGCCGGCCATGTTCTGGCTCTGCCTCGAATTGGGAGCTTCGCGCAGGGCCTGCTGGTCGGGGGTGGCGCTGATCGCCGTATCGCCCTTCTTCGTGCTATACGCCCAGGAGGCCAGACAGTATTCGCTCTGGGCCGCGCTGATCATCGCCCTGAACGCCGCGCTGCTGCGGGCCCTGCACCTGACGGAATCAATACTAACATCTAAAGAGCAGACACCAGGAAATCCGCGAAATATACATGCCGATTCCTATACGGGGCGCGTTTTCGGCGCGTGGTCCGTCTACGCCGGTTTCGTCGCGCTTGCTCTATACGTTTCTTTTTCAACGGCCGCCGTTTTATTTTCTCAGGCGATCTTCGTCGCTCTATGCACACGCTTGCACATCAACCGGCTCAGCCTGACAGCGGCGGCCGCAATGACCGCGGGCGTCGCGCTATTCGCGCCCTGGGCCTATCTTTTGTGGCGGAATCTGCAGGCCTTTTCGCTGTCGATGGCCTGGTCGAAGGTCACCACGATTCCGCGCATTGAACTGTTCGAAAGCCTGGCTTTGAATATCAGCCGCGTTTTCTGGAACGTCGATGACGTCAGCGGTAAAATCGAATCGCCCCTGATGCTGATCGGAGTGCTCGCGACCGTCGGCCTGACGCTCTACGCGCTCTTCTTCGTGTACAAAAACGCCGGACCACGCAGGCTTCGCGACCTGCTGTTCGCGCTCTTCTTGATTCCGATCGTGATGCTGCTGCTGCCGGATTTACTCTTCGGCGGCATTCGCTCCATATCCGGGCGCTATTTGACGCCCGCCTGGATCGCGGCCCTGTGCGCCGTGGCGATCGCGCTGGATTCGCCGCCGGCACAGAGTCCACGGCGATTCGTAATTTCGCCGGGACGCGCCCTGCTATTCGCGATACTCGCGGCCGGCCTGGCGAGCTGCTACGCGAATGCGCAGCGGCAGGTCGTCTGGACGAAAGGCATCAGCGTGAAGCTGCCGAAGGCCGCTGAAATTATTAACCAGGCCCGGCAACCCCTGGTCGTTGGCGACTTCGAACGCCACCATCCTGGAAATTTACTGGCCCTCAGCCATCTACTCAAAGCCGGAACACGGCTCCAGTTTTTACCCCGGCACGATCCGAACTATCGCCTGCCGGCGGGCATTCGAAACGTATTTTTATACAGTCCCATCCCCGAATTTCGCGCCAGCCTCCGGGACGATCAGGGAAAGCAAGTCGAAAGCACATTGCTCCTGCGCGGACTCTACCTGGATCTCTGGCGCGTCGAGCAAGCCGATCGTCGACCAAAAAACTAAGGCCGCGGCTGCAGCCACTGCGCGTCTTTGCGCCAGCCGCCCGCGTGGGGCGTCGGCGACAACAGCGAATCGATCAGGCGCGAATAAGACGGAAAGGCCGCGGGCCGATATTCATAAACTCGCACGGAACGAAAGCGCGCTTCCACCGGCAGCGCGGCGGCGTCGAAGGGACCGGCCAGCTCTTCGCTGCAAATCGGCCAGGCGTTCAGGTGAAAGCGCATCGGCAGATGCGGGATCGGCGTCGGCTGGCCCGCGGGCCGGGTGTGAACCAATCGATCGTCGACGAACCAGCGAATCTCGTCCGGATCCCATTCGATGGCGTAAGTGTGAAAGTCTTCGGCCGCGTCAAAGCCCAGATCGATGACGACGGGCGTGCCGCGATAGCCGTAGTTGTATTTGTCGCCGACCTCCCCGGGATTATAAAAAACATTTAGCAATAGCTTCGTCGTATCGTTGCCCAGGAACTCGGCGTCGATCTCCTGCCAGGGATCGAAGCGATACAAAAAGAAGGCGGTCAAAACGCCGGAGACTCTGGCCGGCTTAAGCGTAACCTCGAAGCGGCCGTAAAGATGCTGCGCTCCAGGCGCGTCTTTCGTTACGATCGAACCCGAGGCGTATCGCCGATCGCCGAAGTCGCCCGGCTCAAGCAGAAAGCGCACTTCTCCGTCATCCGCAATGCGAACATTCGCCGGGCGAAAGCGCGCCAGATTACACTCGAAGGTCGCGTCCATGCGGTCCCAGTAGTTCGTATCCAGCGTGCGAAAATCATCAGAACGGGTCAGAGAAAATGTGCCGAATCCGCCGCCCGTTCTTTCCGCTCTCACAGCTCCAGACGCCGCCGGCGACTCATCGCAGTAGCCGCTCAGCTTTTCGGGCGCGACAATCCAGGGATGACTGTCGTGTTCACGCACGACGCAGGCGTTGCCGGCCTCCGGGATCTTCGCGCGCGGCGTATAGGCCAGGGCTCCGATTACAAAAGCGACGATACTGACAGGCGCTAGAACGCGCAGATATTTAAACACAACATTGCTCTTTATTGGACTTAGATCAATTTCCGCGGAAGTTTGCATATTCGTTTTCGCAGGCGACAGGCGCGATGGTCCGCGGCGCATGCCACGGGTCATTGCCGCCCAGAGCGCGCGAATTCGCCAGCTATTTCGGATGTTCACAACCGGTTCCAGCGACACGGCCGCGAAGACACCGCTCGCCCGGCCCGCGTTGTTCGGCGCATCGCCTGCGTCCGCATCGGCGCCGACCTTTGATTCAGTACGCGTGATCGCATGCCACGGATTCCAACCCCGCAGCAGATCGCTGAAACCCATCAGAACTCCGGCGATATCAAGAAAGAAGGCGAGCGGATAGGTGCATACAACCGCGCAGAATGTTCCGAAGCTCAGCTGTCGATAGCCCGCCAGCCCTCCCAGTAAAACGATCGCCGGCGCGGCGAAAGATACCAATCCGACGATCTGCAAAGCCAGCGGCACCGGCAAAACCGCGCGGGGCATATCGCGGGCCAGAATCGCCAGCAACAAATTCATGGCGATCAGGAAGGCCGGAAAGAACCAGAGACTCAGCGCCGTAATCTCAGCGAAACGCACGCCCTTTTGTTCCGGCCCGGCCCCCGTCGTCTCGCGACGGGAATAAGAAAAGCGCGTGGCAAGACCGAGCGCGGTGGCCAGAGCCGCGAGTATATGCACCGGCGCCATCTCCCGCGCGAAGTACGTTCCAATCCCCAAATGCAAAACAGCGACCATCGGCGCGACGAGATAGTGCAGCCCGTGAAATAAAAACTGCAGTCGCGCCAGCCAGCCGATTGGCGCGGAACGCAGGCGCGGCAGATGTCGTAAAAAAGTCGCGGTATGTCCGTTGGCCCACCGGCGGCGGCGCGAGAAAAAACTGTAGAGATTCGGCGAAACCTCTTCGTCGGATCCGTGCCAGGGATTGTGGATGATCTTCTCGCCGTTTAAAACCAGCTGATAACTGAAATCCGCGTCTTCGGTGATGCAAATGCGCAGCGGATTTTCTTTCAGCAGCCGCGTTTCAAGCACCGCCGTCGTACCCGTGAAAAAAACGGTCAGGCCCAGGCGCGCGAAGGCCACGTTAAAAAGTTCGCAGCCAATGTGCTGATGTAAAGAATCCCAGAGGCGAAACAGGCCGCCGGCGAAAATCGGTTTGCGCCGGGCCTGAACGAAGCGGGCGTTTTTTTCGCGCAGCAAATCCAGCGAGCTTCGAATCCAGGCCGGATCCGCCTGATGATCGCAGTCGATGATCGCCGTGAACTTCGCCTTAAGTTCCAGAACGGCGCGGTTAATCTTTTCGCTTTTGCCGTCGGCCCCGGCCAGAATGACCCGTCCCCGGCGCGGGCCGGCGGCGTTTTTGTTCACGGCGGAGGCGCGCTCCCCGCTATTTACGTCATCCGCATCTTCTGCGAACAGATCCAGCCGGCGCAGCTCGATCGACGGCGGTTCGTCCTTCAGCGCGGCAATTTCGCCTGACGGCAGGCGGGCGGCGAAGGCCGAGTCGGGAAAAGCGCTGCTTAAGTACGGCGCGGAAGAATCCGCTTCGTCTTTCATCAGCAAATAGATTTCTATCGGCCCGGCATAGTCCTGCTCGAATAAAGACCGCAGCACGCGCAGTACGCGCTCCCCTTCGTTTCGAGCGGGCACCAGAACCGCGACCGTTTCTAATGCAGGGGCGTGATCTGCATGCTGATCCGAATGCACAGCACCGGAGCCCGCGGGATCCCGACGCCAGGGGCGGTCCGCCAGAAAGACGAACAGACTCAGGTAATAACCGACGGCATAAGCCGCCAGAATTGTCATAAGGATGGCGCAAAACCAGAGCATTTCGATCGACTGCAACCTCCCGAAACCCTCCGAACAGGTCAAGCGCCTCCGGGGCGCAAATGCTCCGGCCGCTTCAGTTGTAATCGAAACTCCGGCGCATGGCCGCCGAATTCAGCGCACGATCGCGGCCCGCAGCAGCTTCACGTACGGACTGTAGCGATTCTCCCGGGCCACGGATTCCGTCGTCGCCCGTTCGAAATTGTCCAGTGCGTCTTCGACCAGAGCGTCGTGCAGGGGACGAATGACCAGCGGCCAGAATAGAAGCGCCGCTCCGCTCAGGCGCGCTTCGATGACGTGACGCGCGGTGAATTCTTCCGCATCATGCTGCACGAGCTCGAAATAGTGACGGCCCTCCAGGCCCCGTGAAAGTCCGGCGTCTTCGAATTCGAAAATGGTTTTCTCCCCCGGTCGATGTTCCGTAACGCGATAGCGAATGGGCCCGTGCCCCCCGCGCCCGTGCTCCGCTTTCGAAGCGTCGAGACGGATGGCCGGCCACTTTCGCCGGGGCCAGAGACGATCGCGCTTCGTCGCCAGACTTTCAAATACTTCCGCGGCAAGGTCTCGTTTCGTGCGCACTCGCCGCTCATGGATGTTTATAACCTTCATTTGTAGCTCCCTGTTCTATTTGCGTGATTCTCTTAATAATTCTTTTTCGAAAGCCTGCACGCTTTTGCGAATGACGGCGTCGACAAAGGCCGGCGGCTTCTGCCCGTTCTTCAGGTGCGGCTTCACGGCCGCCAGAGGCATGTCCGCGAGTAAAAATTGCAGCAGCTGCAAGCGTTCCCCGCGACCGCCCCGCTCGAAGTTCTGCGCCAGGGGCAGAAACAACGCGCGCAGACCCCGCTCCAGTTTCTGAGCTCGACGCCGCAGGTCCTCCGGCAGAGGCGCCGGATCGGGCTCGAAGGCCTCCTGTCGCAGCAGCACCCGCGCCCGCACGAGATGGCGGCGAGACCAGGCCGGCGTATGCAGGGCCCCCGCTTCGACCACCGCGTATAGATTCTGATGGGCCTGCGCTCGCAAAGTCTCCGCGAAATCCCGCTGAAAGCTCTCGGCGGCCTCCAGGCGTGCGGTCGCGGCGATGACGTCCAGAGAATCAAAACGATGGTATACCGAACCGGTAGTCGCGCCGGCCCGGGCCGCGATCTTTTGAATCGTCAGGCCGCCGGGGCCTTCTTCGGCGATCACGGCCTGCGCCGCGGCGATAAAATGCTGATCCGTAAAATGCGCGCTGCGTCCCATATCAGTCTCCTCGTATAACATATATTATATTCTAGAATATAATATATGTCCAGTTATTATTTCGGATCCTGGCGGGATTTCCCGTTGCACAAGGGGCCTTCGAATCGAAATTCAGCCATATGCGCTCCGTGATCCACAAAGGCTACAATCTGCTCGTTTCCCAGAGTCTGGCCCATACGCGGGGTAAATTACGCCTGGTTGGAATTCTGGGCGCGGTATTGTACCCGGGCTATTATGTGATCTGGGAATTTATCGTACCGCTGCCGTACGAAAACCTGCTGCTGAGACTTGCAGCGGCCGCCGCCGCGGCGCCGTTGATCTGGGAAGCGCGCTTGCGTTTGTATCCCGCCTTTCTCGGCGTTTACTGGATCGTCGCGACGGCCTTTTGCCTGCCGTTCTTTTTTACGTTTATGATGCTGCGCAACGACTACAACGTCTTCTGGGTCGGCTCTCTGATGGCGGCGGTCGTCGTGTTGATTTTGTTTTTTCCGAACTTTCGCGTCGCCTTCCTGGTATGGCTGCTGGGCACAGCCGCCGCCTATCTTACGGAGCTGGCGATTGTCGGCGCTTTGCCGGAGATTGAATTGCTATCGACGACGCAGCCCTTGAGTCAGGGCCAACAGCTGGCGGCCTTTGGATTCGTAATGATCTTCCTCGTGGCCGTCACCAATCTATTGAATCTGCACCGCCGCTCGGTGGAACGCAGCGGCATCGAGAATATTAACACCTGGGCCGCGACCATTTTGCACCAGACCCTGACGCCGATCAGCGCGGTGAATCTCGCGCTGCAGGGCATTCGCCCCCACGTCGAAGATCGTCCGCGCTTGCTCGCAATCGTAGACTCCGCGATCGCAGAGGGCCACCAGGCCGTAAAATCGGCGCGAGAAATTTTGTCTTTTGCGGTGCCGCCCGAAGAGACTCTGGAACCACGCTCCGTCATCTCAGCTCGTTCCGCGATTCAGCGCGCGATCGACACCTACCCCTACGGCATTAGCGGCGCCTTCGAGCGCATCGATTTGATTCAATTGCACGCTGGAGATGACTTCGATATTGAGGCGCCCCTCGAACCCTTCGTACACGTCATTCGCAATTTAATCAACAACGCCATGAACGCCATCGGCGAAGCGCAGCAGGGACATATTCAAATTCGTCTGGAGCGCGGGCGACGTCAGAATACGATCTCTTTTTGCGACGACGCCTGCGGCATTCCGACGGAAGACCTGCCTTTTGTTTTCGAGAGTTATTTCACAGGACGCCCGGCGGGACTGGGCCTGGGACTCGCCTACTGCAAGCAGTTCATGCACCGAGCCGGCGGACGCATCGCGGTCCGGGCCAGGAAAGGTCCCCGGCCCTTCACCGAGTTTTTACTGCACTTTCCGGCCGCGCAAATTCAGCCAGGGGCCGCCACAGCTGCACGTTGAATTCCAGGGCCAGTTCGCCGCAGGCGTCGATGACTCGCTGCAGCTCGGAGCGCGTATGATCCTGTCGCACTGAAAAACGAATCAGCGAACGATTGCGCGGCGTCGCCGGCCAGGCGAAAACGGAACCGAAGACGCCGCGCTTTTCCAGAAAGGATTTCACTGCCACCGTCGTTTTCTCCGGGCCGGGATAGAGCGACATGATCTGAGACTCGGTATTGCCCAGGCGCAAACCCTTATCCCGCAGTCCTCTGCGCATTCGCATCGCGTTCGTTCGCAAACGGCGGCGACGCGCGCCGCTCCGACGAATGATTCTCAGCGCCTCCAGAAAACCGGCGGCGTTGCAGGACAGAGTCGCCGAACTGAAAACCTGAGGCGCGCCTTCGAAGCGCAGCATCTCCAGTAAGTCATAGTCGCCGACGATTACTCCCCCGGGACCGCAAAAGGCTTTCGCCAGGCTCGCCGTGCGATAGTGCACGAGATGCTCGAGGCCGTCCCGGGCGACCATGCCTTCGCCCCATCTTCCGTGGGTGCCAAGTGAATGAGATTCATCGACGACCAGCACGCAGTCGTTGACCAGCGCGAAGTTGGCGAAGTCCCGCAGAGGCGCCACGGCCCCGGTCGCGCTGTAGACGGAATCGATCAGAATGATTCCAGGGCCGTGGCGTCTGACGCGTTTTTCCAGATCGCCGGTCGAGTTATGTAAAAAAGGCACGGGCCGCACGCCGCCGCCCATCGCGCCGAACCACATAGAACGATGCGCGAGAAAGTCGATATAGACCGGCACGCCGAGGCGCGCGAGCACTTCGATCAGACCGCAGTTCGCGGCGAAGCCGCTTTGACATAGAATGGCGCTTTCGGCGCCCATATGTCGCGCGATTTCTTTTTCGAACAGACCGGCCAGGTTGCCTTCGCGCTCGAAGACCGCCGACATCATGACCGACAGACCGCCCTGGCCCAGTTCGTTTCGCCAGGCCGCACTGATCGCCGGTTCGTAGCCGAGACTGAGATAGTCGTTGCTCTGCAACCAGACCGAGTCAGCCGGCGGCGTCTCGACCGAGGGGCGGGTAATGAATTTCGCCTGCCAGTTAGAATTCACCCGTTCCGCGTGGCTTCGAGCCTTGCGCAACAGGAATTCAGGCACATGCAGTGTAATACCAGACCTGGACAAATGGGGACAGGTCTGGTCCCCACCTGGACATCTGTCAGCTACGATTTTACGTAATTATATTAATCCCAGAGTCCTGGCGCGTGTAACCAGTGAACTTTCCGGGGTCCCGGCCTTCTCGCCAAGCTTCCGGGTGACTCGCTGGCGACGTTTCTGCACAGCGTCCCGGGACAGCTGGGTGCCTTCCAGCCGCGACAGATGCTGACACAGCGAGGCAATATCTACAATGCCCCGATCCCAGGCGAGCAGGAGCCCCTTTTCTTTCGGGCCGAGGCTGAGATTGCCCGGCTGGTCTTCCTGCAGACCGCGAAAGGTCGGTTCGCCCTTAAACGCGTTTTGAATCGCTTCGACGATCGAACGAACTCCGTTCTCGTCGGTCTTACCGATATAGGAATGGGCGCCGTTTTCCAGGGCTTTCTTCATGCTGCCCACGTTGTTTGCAACGCTGAAGATAATGACGATCGTCCGGGGCCAGGCCTTCTTAATTTTGCGCAGCAGTTGAAAGCCGTCCCAGCCGGGCATGTTCAAGTCCAGAACGACCAGGTCGAGCGCTTCGCGCTCCAGGCCCGCGAGCAGTTCGTCTCCGTTCACCGCGATCAACTTCACGCTTGCCGACGGCAGATACTTTTCCAGCGCAAGCTCCAGCCCCTGTGCGATAATCAAATGATCGTCTGCGATACCGATTGTGCGTCCCATAGATGCGTGTAGAATATATGACGAAGACCCGGGCGAAAAGATCGAAGCCTGCCTGGACATCACCTGGACATATACTGGCCAATCCGGACATATTAGTGAGTCTTTCATTCACGGTATATCCAAACGAAACTTGACCGTAAACTATAAAAACTGTCATCCAACCTTAGAGGAACATACTTCCTCGCTCTTGCAATCTATGTGTTCCAAAATTTTTTCACGCGGCCTGCGACGAACGCGCTTCGACGGGCCTCATAACGCGCGAAGCGAAGCGGGGAGTCTCACGACTGAAACGCCAGCTCGATAAAGACGCCACCTCCAGAATCGTCGAGCTCGCTGGCAACCGGGCGCCCGGTTTTCAGAACGAAGTCCGCAGCGTGCTTGCGCGCGCTCTGGACGATGCGGAAGTTCACTTTCTCATCGCCGGAGTTCGCGACGTTGAGCCGCTCCCCGAGACGCCGGAAATTCTGGAAGTGCGCGAAGCTCTGCGACTCGCCGACTTGAAGTGTCGCCAGCGCGGCGGCCGTCTCATTCTCCTGGGAGATATGCAAATATGGGGCGATGCGGGTTTCCCGGTGCTGGGCAGCGAAGCCGGCGCGATGCTGGCCATTCAACTGCGCGAAACGATTCAGGCGGGGCGCAAAAAAAAGATGATCGCGAAACTCCTGCCGGAGTATTTGATGCACGCGGGCGCCAGCTTCTTCGTCAGAGCCGGCAGCGCACTGCTACAGGATCCGGAAAATCGCACAGAATGGCAGGACGAATTCGAGTTCGGCCTGCGACAGATCATCGCTCTGCCCGCCGAACTTCGGCCGACCGTCGACGATGCCCGATCAATCATGAACGTTCTGACGGAACTAACGCTGCTGCATCCGACTTTCGCCGTGCAATTCGTGCGAGAATTTCGCGCACTCTACGAACGCATCCGGCCGAGCATCTTCATGGATCTCGCGCGCGCAACGGACTTTCCGAACTGATAACTCCCCGGGCCTACCGGAATTTTCCCGACGCCCGTCAGACCGAGGACTCAACGATCCAACGACGTAACGATCACGGCTCGACCAACCAACCGGACTCCAGCAGTCCGCCGGTCGCGGCCGGCTCTTCGCCCGGCGAACGACGCGCCTGTAAATCCACGAAACGAAAGTCCATCGAAACATAGTCTTCGCTGACCAGACAGAAGTGCAGATGCGGACTGACGCTCATACCCGAGTTGCCCAATTCGCCGAGCTGTTCGCCGGCAGCCACGCGCTGGCCGACGCGCACTCGAAGGCTGCCCCGCTTCAGATGCACGTACGACGCGTAAGTGCCGTCGGCATGACGCACGCGCACGAAATTCCCGTCAGTCTGGTACTGAACGGCGCCGGGCACTCCATCGGGATCGCCGTCGTCCGCCACATCAACGATGCCGGCCCGCACGGCGTAGACCGCCTGGCCAAAGCCGTAGAAATCTTCGTTCTGATCGCCGGAGCTCCCGGGTCGGATCATCGCGGCGCGTTCGTCGGCCGCCACCAGATCATAGCAGTACTTGCCGTAGCCGCTGTGGGTTCCGCCGCTGTCAAAGGCGGCGATCACGTACGTTAAGCCCTTCAACGGAAAAGCGACGGGCCGATCGGGTTTCGGTCGATCGGGATGGTTGCGTTCGTATACATCCATCGCGCGTCGCAAGAGCGCATTGCCGCGCTCGCGCATCGACTTCGCCGCCGCCGGATCCTTTTGCACGGTGCGCAGCCAGACCGCGTATCGATTGATGTGTTCGCCCGCGTTCGCCGGATACGTCGAGTGATCGGGATAACGTTTCGCCAGTCCTTCCAGAACAGGGATCGATTCTGTAAATGCGCCGAGCAGAGAATAAACGGAGTCGTAGACGAATAAAAACGAATTGTCGCACTTCGGTTCGCCGCGCAGTCGCTTCGGGATTTCTCTTGCGACCTTCAAAGCGGCCGGCCGATTTCCCTGCGGGTCGGCTTCGATCAGCTGCTCGACTCGCATGCGATAGGCCTGCGACAGCGGCCAGCAAAAGGCCCGCGAATCCGGATGGCCCGTGTGCCCCTGCAACAAGACTGGAATCGCGTCGCCGGGACGGCCGACCTTCGAGAGTCCGCGGCCATAGACTTCCAGCGCGCCCCGGTGCGTCGGATCGACTTCGTAGGCCTCGTTTGCCAGGGCGAAGGCGCGCTCATTCGTCCGGCGCCGTTCCGCGCCGGTTAAACCGGAGGCGGTGCTCCACAGCGAGCGGGCGTTTTGCGCCAGAGTCCACACCAGATTGCGGCGCAGGGGATCGTATTCGGGATGCAGATCCAGGCCCTGGCGAAACAATTTCAGAGATTCGTCGAACTGCCCCACATTTTTCAAAGCGATGGCGTAATTCAATATTACGTAATCTGTTTTTGGTAGCAGTTTGTACGCCGCGCGATAGTCCGTCAACGCGCGCTCATGCTCCCCCGCGTTCGCCACGACGGTCCCGCGTTTGATATAGCCGATCGCGAGAGCGGAGCGACTGCGTTCGGTGCCCGACCCGTCTTGAAAACGCTCGAAGGCGGTGCGGGCCACTTCGATCGCCGCTTCAGTTTTGCCCTGTTCCCGCAGAGCCCAGGAGAGATTCGTGTACAGCCACTCGGCGTCCGGATGTTCTTCGATCGCCTCTGTAAAAAGTCGCTCCGCGCCGGCCCAGTCTTTGCTTTCGCGCAGCGCGTTCCAGCTGCGGTTGATTTCATTTAAAGTCTCGCCCGCCAGACCGGCTCCGGGCCCGGGAACGAAACCGGACGGCAGAGCGCCAGAGAACAAGAAGAGCGATGCAAATACAAAAAACGATATGTTTCGAATCATAAGCAGGCGGCGCGGAGCCTGCCCGAATTTTGCTGCGGGCGCTTTTTCAGTAAACTCAAAAATCACAAAGCGGCCAGTCCTCCCCGCCGCAATTTCTTGACATTCCCATTGCGAAGGGGATCGTGCAGATCGCGACAAAACCGCGCAGATCCCGGGTCCCGCATGTCGATAACGGCGATTATTATAAATAATATTCAGAGATGGCATCGGCCGTCGGGCCTGACCGCGGCGGCGATCTGGACGCTGCTGCTTGCGCTACTGGCGATCACGACGGCGGCCGTCTATGGGCTCGGGGGAACCCGGCAATCGACTCCGCATATCTATTATCTGATCGTGCTGCTGGGATCGTTTTTCTTTCGCTACGCCGGCGGCATCGGCGTGGCGATCCTGGCCGGCCTGCTCGCGGGACCGTTCATGCCTCTGGATACGGCCAGCGGTCAGATGCAGTCGACGATCAACTGGCTCCTGCGGGCCGCGGGCTTTTTTACGGCCGGCCTGTCCGGCGCTCTGATCGTTCATTTCTACGAGCTGCAAATCCGCGCCCTGAAAGATTATTTTTACAGCGACTGGATTACCGACTTACCGAACCGTTTTCGCCTTGAAGAAATCTTTCGCCAGACGACGAAAGAACACGCGACCGCCGCTTTGATCGTCCCGGACGCCCGGGCCTTCGCGAATCTGGCGAACACTCTGGGACTCGGGCACGGCGAAGAGCTGCTGCTATCGGTGGCGTCGCGGTTCAAAAAAACTCTGCCCGACGACTGGACGACGATCCGCCTGTACTCCGATCGCTTCGCGATCCTGGCTCCGGGCGTCAGCGGCCTGCAGGCCGTGGACTGGGTCCAGGAACGTTATCCGGAGCTAACCAGGAATTTTGAGGTCCGCGAAACGCCGGTCTACGCCGACTTCCATTTCGGCGTCGCGGCCTGGCCGCGGGACGGCGCGACGCTCTTCGATTTAATCTTGAACGCGACTCTGGCCCTCGACGCGACGCGCGAAGCCGGCCGCTTCGTCGCTCTCTACTCCGAAGACGACAGACCACGGGCCTCGCGCAATTTTCAGCTGGCGGCTGAGTTTTCCAGAGATCTCGACGCGGGCCGCCTGACGCCGTATTTTCAGCCGCGCATCTGCGTGGCCGACAATTCCCTCTCCGGATTTGAAGCACTCGTACGCTGGGAACACGAACGCCGCGGGCGTCTGACTCCGGATCAATTCATACCGGTGCTGGAAAGTACGATGCTGATGCGCCGCCTGACGGAATATATGTTGCGCAGCTCTCTGGCCCACTGGCAGACCTGGCGCGACCGCGGCCACGA
This sequence comes from bacterium, assembly GCA_024742665.1. Classification (GTDB taxonomy): domain Bacteria; phylum Spirochaetota; class Leptospiria; order Leptospirales; family Leptonemataceae; genus JANSYA01. The sequence continues at coordinate 89,007 of JANSYA010000012.1, read as the reverse complement.
GCTGCGGATCGCGGTAAACATCTCCGGCCGGGACCTTTTAAACCCTGAGTTGTATTCGATTCTTTCGGAGCTGGTCAGCGAATTCGCCGTACCTGCGGGTTCGCTGGAGCTGGAAATCACGGAAAGCGAAATGATTCTCTTTTCCGATGCGAGCGTCGCGCTATTAAAACGCATCGCGGACCTCGGGATCGAAATCGCCGTCGACGACTTCGGAACGGGCCACGCGTCCCACGCCTATCTGAAACACCTGCCGGCGAAAGTCATCAAGATCGACCGCCTCTTCGTTCAGTTTCTGGCGTCCGACGAAAAAGATCAGGCGATCGTCGGCGGCGTTCTGGATCTCGCGCGTCGTCTGAAGGCCACGGTCATCGCCGAGGGCGTGGAGACCCGCGAAGGCCTGGAGTATCTGCGCGGTGTGGGCTGTCAAAAAGCCCAGGGCTATCTGATCGCCCGACCGATGCCGCCAGCCGAGACTCTGGAGTGGATCGCATCCTACGACCCTTCGCGCGGATTCTAATGCAACGCCTCGACAGCTCTCAGGATTTTCGCGGCCGTGGCCCGCGAATATAAAGTTCCTTTTTGACGTGAGCGACAACCTCGCCCGATTCGCCGAGGATGTCGGTTTCATAAAAGCGAGTGGTCTTACGATCCCGCGCGACGATCTCTTTCACGGCTTCGATTTCCTCCGGCGCGATATGAAAGCGCGCATGGACTTCGCCTGTACCCGGCTTCCGAAATTCGATCTGCGCGCTCTTGTCCCAGACGATATAATCCGATCCCAGATTAAACATTAAAATAAACATATAAAACGGGTCGGCCATCGAATACAATGAACCGCCGAACTGAGTGCCCACATAGTTCGTATTGCTGACGACGAGCGGCATGCGCACTTCGATCGTATGCAGATCGATGATGCTCGGGAAGATCGATGCGCCCCGGTAGGGCCCGAAAAAACGGAAGGCCTCCTCCATGCTGTAGGTCTCCTGAAGGAACTTCCACATCGGATGCACTGCAAAGGCCGGTCGGCCGCGTTTCTCACTCATGCCGGGCAAAATCGGGGCCCGCCGCTCTCAGGCAAGTCTCAAATCCTCCCGAACGCAGGCGAAAAAATCAGTAGAAACACGGATAATTTTGCCAAATTCTCGTAACATCTGGCATTTGTTTTCGTCACCGTCTTATGTCCCCAACCACACTAAACCTCACTAAACAAATGCCTCCGAATCGTAACGAAAGCCTAACGAACTTCTTACGCCCGGTGAACGCTCTTTTCATTTAAATCCATTGATGTATGAGTCGAATGTCACAGGTATTAGTGATTCTGGTGGAGAAATTGGTATGAGAAGCGCACAATGGTTCACTTTGCTGACAGGCAGCGCCCTGGCGATTGCCGGCTGTAGTAGCGGCGCGGACATTGGTGACCGGGCCCTCTTCGGCTTTACCGCCGATATTGCGGGCCTGTCCTCGGCCAACACTGCCACCTGTAGCAGCGACATCACCGTGCAGTCCGCTACCGTGGAGCTGATCGAACAGGGCACTCTCGGGGGCGACGAGACCCGCGCGTGGCAGGCAGCCACTCCGTTCTACACCGATACAGATACCAACGGCGGCTCATCCTACGGAAGATTCCGCGAAGAAGTTTGCTTTTATCTTCCGGAGCCCTTCAACGGCACCGTTGAGATCCCCGTGAGTACCGACCAGGCGTATGCCGACTTCTTAACGATCACCAAAACCTTTCCGGTCGTTGACGCGGGCGATCCCCTGCCCGCCACGCTCACCTTCACCGGCGACGGCACGACCGGTCATGGATCCGCCTCCCGGCAATGTTTTAATATTGAAGCGATCTCCGATGTGGACATCACAGCTGAGAGCCTCCAAATCGCTTTAGGCGAAATCACTACCGGGGACGACGAAGCCTTTTATACCGGCAAAGATCCCTGCGACGTATCTGTGGCGGTCGAAGACGACGACGGTCCCGGCACGCGCGTTTCGAATATTTCAAATATTATGGAAGAGCCGGGTAGCGGGGGAACGACGAGCGGTACCTTCCGCATTCGTTTGCGGACCGCGCCCACGGGCAACGTAACGATGTCCATCAACGACCTCTTCGACTCCACCAACGCCGGCCGGCGCGAAGGCGTCGCGACGCCGACCAGCCTGACTTTTACAACCGGCAACTTCGCGACCGAACAGATCATTACCGTAAACTCCGTCGATGACTTAGAGGTCGACGGCTCAAAAACCTATACCATCGCCGTCGAAAACACCAGCAGTACCGATCCGGATTACAACAATCTGAATCCGCGGGATGTCGTCATCATCAACAATGACCAGAGCGTGCCTGGCTATACCTACGTGAGATTCGATACTACGGGCGACTCGACCACTGCGGGCGCGGCGGGCACAATCACGGGTTTCGCCACGGATGAAATGAACAACTTCGGTTCCAACTATTCGCGTTTCACCTTATCGCTGCGTTCCAAACCTGATTCGAACGTTACGCTGAACTTCGCCACCAGCGACGCGACGATCAGTAACCTGATCACAACCAGTCTGACGTTTACGACGACCAACTGGAATGTGCCCCAGACTGTATTCGTCGAAGGCCGATCCGACGGCGCCGACAACGGTTCCACGAACGGCAACCAGGATTATACCATTTCATTTACCGTTACCACGACCGATCCGACTTACAGTACGATTCCGAGACCTTCGTTCAGCATTCGCTCGTGCGATAACGACAATACGCACTTGCTGCAGCTCTGCAATTTCTCCGGCTCGCCGATCGGAAATTCCGGCAACCGCTTCACCGCCTCGGAAAACACGACCGAAGCCACCACGAATATCTGGGTGATTTCGAAAAACAATCCCGGCGGCACGACAACCGTCGGCCTGACCAGTACGGATACCACCGAAGGCACGGTGCCCGCCAGTGTAACGGTCGATGCGAGCAACTACGCCACGATGACCGCCGGCGGCAGCAACCAGATCGTCATGACTCACAAAGACGAACTGCTCCTCGACGGGAATCAGAACTGGACCGTGACCACGGCCACTTCCAGCGGGACCATTGTTTACAACACGGCCGACGTGTTCGCGACCACCAACGACAACGAAGCTCTCTACTATTTCAGCGTCAGCGGCAGCACCGCGGAAGGCAGCCCGGGCACCACAGCGCTGATGCATCTGTGTCTCGGCTCGAACAACCCCGACCCTGTGCAGGTCGATGCGGCCTGTAACGGCGACGAATGCGGAACGATCAACGGCGGTGCAACGGGATCCGTGACCTTTCCGACTGGCACGGCTATCGCGGCGGCGATCCCGTCGAATGCGGCCTGCGCCACCGACGTGAATCGCCAGACCTTTACGATGACCGGCGCCGACGATACCTTCGCGGACGGCACGCAGACTTTCAGCATCACCACGACCCTGGGCAATACTCCCCTGGCGCCCTACGCCGGCACGAACCCGCCGGATTCGGGAAACATTAACAACGCGGACAACGAATCTCCGGGCAAAGCGATCTTTGTCACCAGCGCCACCCAGAGCGGCGAGATGACGGCCTCCGGCGTGCGCGGCGGCGATACGATCTGCCAGACCGCCAGACCGTCTTACGCTCCTTCAGGAACCTACAAGGCGATGCTGGTCAGCAATAGCGGCGGCGAAGTCAATGACCGCGTCGCCACGACCAACGGTACGGATGCGACCGGTCAGACCGACTGGGTATTGACCGCGAACAACTACTACTATCGCTGCGACGGATCGGGATATACGAACTGCTCGGATGAGCACAGACGTTTGTTCATTGCGAATCCCGTCGCATTGATTTCCTTTCCCATGGACCGCTACTTTTCAAGTAACGGGGCGCATACCATGTGGACCGGTATGAACGTGAACATGACCCCGGCGACCCAGACATCGACGCCCGCCGCGACCGGCACGGACCCGGCCTATCGTCACAACTGCGCCGGTTTTACGTTCGAAACCGCGCCGGAGTCGCCGAACCCGGAATACTTCGCGAACACCTGGTCCGACGGCGGCGGTGGAACGGTCACCAGCAACACGAACGTCGGCTGCCAGTCTTCTCCGCAGCGCATTATCTGTGTGCAACAATGATGTTTGAGGCAGGCTGGTCTTCAGGCGCTCCACTTCCTGTGGAGAGCCTGAAGACTGCTCGACATCCTGTCTCGCAGACAGCCTGCCCCAAACATCTGCTGGTTAACCCATCACGCACCTCCTGTGCTCGTGCAACCTACCTGCCGAATCTTGATTTGGATTGAATCTGTGCGCAGCTCGACTTCCTGTCTCGCCGACAGACTACCCCATTCGTCTTTGGTTTAGGTTTAGGGCGCTCCACCTCGCGTGGAGAGCCTGCATGCGCTTCGCACGTCCTGTGCTCGCATGGCCCGCGCGCCGAATCGCATCTGATTCGCATTGGGCTTGACCCGGGCTTCGCACACCGATAGAATTCCGCATGAAACGGACTGTTCACGTGGCTCGTTCGAGTAAAAATCCGACGGACTTTGAGCTCTTTCCCGATCCCGCCAGCGTCTTTGCGAACTGGAGCGCGGAACTGGCGGAACGTTTTCTACCGGTGGCAAGCTTCGATCTGAGCCTGGTCGGTGAAGGCGACCAGGGGCGGGGCGTGTTTTTATACTACGAAGATCCCGCTGTGGATTTTCTCGCGTGGAAGACCGTCGACGGCCGCATCACTGAATTCGAATGCGACTGGCGTTCCGTGCGGCCTTTCGAAGAATCGCCGCTGCCGAAAGAGTACATCGAGCGACGCGGAAAATATCTGAGCTTCGATCGCTTTGAAATTGAAATCGGCCCGCCTTCACAGTATGTCGACACCGAAGACTCCTGGGGCACCGTGTTCAGCGAACGCTGCGATGACGCAGGTTTTCCCGATGCCCTGCAACAGCTCCGGATCGGCGGCGGATATCCCTGCTATGTGCAGGGCACGGTTCCCGACGACGGTCCGGGATTTGCGGCGGAGTTGCCCTGCTCTAATTATGACCTTATGCCGCAGTACTACTATCTCTTCAGCTTCGGCGCCCCGGACGGCGCCAACGGCGAATTTCAGCAGCTCATGGAAATGACCTGACGGCCGCACGCGACTTCGCCCCGGAAGTTGCGACGTACGATTCACATCAACGAAATTCGAAAGAAGCATCGCTGAATGGGCCTTTAGAAATTCACATTAAGAATCGCCGTGGTTATACTTTTTCTAAATTCCCTCACGGGTCGCTCCATTTTTCAGGAATGTTTTTTACGTATGACGCAAACACATGCGACCGTTGCGGAATCCTTTCGTCAAAAAAGCGGCACCGAAAGGTGCCGCTAACAAGTGGAACATCTAAGATCACGCGGCGTCCTGGGCCCGTCAGGGCCGGGAGACGCCGCGATCGATTTCCCGAAACAGTTAGTTTTTTCGCATGCAGTAGATCAGAGCAACGTTGCGCGGCCGCGTTTCGGAGCTGGTCCGCGGTGTGCCATTTACGCCGTCAGTCACAGGGTCTCCAGTTGTAGGAGAAAAGGAACCACCGCTGACCGCATCAAATACAAGAGTCGGTTGCGGCTGACTTACTGCGAATGCACCGCCGTTTGGCGCACCCATGCGATGTCCCTGAAAAGCGTCGAGCTGTTCATTGCCCAGCGCACGAACGCCGGAAGGATCTGCGCCAGCAGCGCCCGTGCCCGCGTCATCCAGACCGCGAATAAAACGACCGCGCAAATCCGGCGTGCCGTTCGTACCGTCGGCCGGCGCCCAGCCGTTCGGGCACGACGCCAGGAAAAAAGCCATGACCGCGCCTTCGGGCGCCGCGATCGCGAAATTCTCGTTGATTTTGGTCGAGCTGATCACTTCACCGGGAGCGAAGACGTTGATGGCGGCGGCGGCGGCGAAGAGGCTGGTGGTTAAGAGGCCCGCGCCGAGACCCACGCCTTTAAAGAAACCGCTCTTAATATATTCAGCGGTTTTCGTTTTGATGTTTTTGATTGATTTCATTGTATTACTCCGTTGATTGATTTGAAACTTGCTTGAGCGACGCGCGCTCAGTTGTACAGACACGAGCTATCAAAGAGCCCCACGTCGAACTGACAGGCCGCGCCGCTGCCGTTCAGAAAGATATTGTACGTGGCCGAAAGTCCGCCGACCGTCGCCGTGATCGTTCCTGACGTATCCACGGCCAGATTCGCCGCGAAGAGTTGCGCGTAATTCGCCGGACCGCCGAAACTGCCGATGCCGCCCGCCGTCGTAAAATTCGGCAAAACAAACGTAAAGTTATCGTAGGCGTCGTAACCGACCGCGTCCAGCTGGGTCACGCTGCCCGCGTCGACGTTCAGCGGGTCGGGAAGCACCGCGCCGTTGTACAACACTTCAATGCGCGTGAGCAATCCCGGATAGACCGTGACGGGCTGCGAAAGATTCAGACTGCCGTAGGTCGCGTCCAGCGCGGAACTGCCCATAATCTCCGCCGTATAACGGGTGCTGAGCCAGTTAGGTCGGGCGGTGGTTCCCTTTCCGCCGGCGAAACTCAGCGTGTCGGCCGGCACCGGATAGTTGGTTCCCGAAACGTTGCCGCGCACCTGCACCGTCAGATCGCGGGAGAATCCGGCGGTCATTTGGGTAACAGTCGTCTGAAAACGAATCGGCGTCGTCGGGTGCGGCAATTGTCCGGCGACCGTGCTGAATGTCGTGGGCGCCGCGGCCGGCCGGGTTCTGCTGGCGTTCAGGGTATCGAAGGCCTCGATATAGTATTCAAGGCCGGCGGCCGTAATATCCACTCCGGGAATCTTAGCCGTAAAAAACTGCCCCGCGCCGTCGTTCGCTTCCGGAAGCATGGCGATATTCTGAAAGGCAGCGCCGCTGCCGGCGGTCCGGTAATAAAAACGCGCGGTCGCGATCGCCGAACCTGGATCCCAGTCGCGAATGCTGCTGCGGACCGTCGCGGGCAGGCCCTCAATTAAGCGACCGGGAAAAAACGAAGCACCGCCGATGGTCGGCGCGTTGTTCGTGACCGCGAGAATTTGCGCCGTCAGCACGTACGTCGAAAAATGATAAATCGGCGATGTTACGCAGTGATTTACCAGGTCCACGTCGCCGCCCATACTCACGAATTCGCCTGTGTCAGGATCGTGATACTGGATCTGCATTGTTTTTTCCTGAAGTCCGCGAGCGATCACGTCTTTCGCGTCGTAACAAATCTTCAGCACAGCCGGTTTATTAAACTGCAGCCCCGCGGGCCCGAATTTATATCCTGCCTGGAGCGGAGCGATCGAACCGTCGCCTTCCGGCATCTCAATTGGTTGATATGTGATCGTCGTCTCTTCTTCTAGTGCGCCCTGGGGCACTGTGAGACTCATCGTCGGCGTCTGCACTGTTCCTCCGTCCGTCGGCGTCGCTCTCAATTGAGTCGTCGCACCGAGCGCGAGCAACCAATCGGATCCGGAATTACTATCCGACCCCTGCTTCTCGCAACCCGCAACAGACAGGAAGATCAAGCACAGAAGCCATGTCTTACCTGGTTTCATCCGTATACCTCATTCCTGTTAGAGTAACCGGATGAGACAGATGGATTCTGTCGCGCCGGCTCTGACTGAAATAGGTTTTCGGAAGCTTATTTTCTCAAAAAAAAGAAACGATCGGTGTTTTTTTCAGTTAAACAGGATCTCTTCGACCTCTGCGGGCGCGACAACACGAATTCCATCCGCCGTATAAATGCGATAATTCGCGTTTTCGCCGAAGATTACGCCAAAGATGGTTTCGCCGTTTTTCAAAATGACGGTCTGCGGGGGTTTTCCGAGAGCGCGGAGCGCCTCGCGCCGGAAGGTCTCGGCGTCCATTTCGGGTTGTGCCGCGCGGATCTCCAGATACCGCGCCTCACGTTCTTTGTCAGCCGGCTCAATCAAAGCGAACCTGCGCTCCTGCATATCTTCGAAGGCGACGGGTTGTACGGCCGGCGAATCGCCGAAGGCCGCTTTCAGAAGCCCTAAACTTTCCGTACGATCTTCATGTGTTGGGAACGATTGTTCTAATTCAGCGAGAGCCGCTTTGATTTCTTCCCCCGTCGTCGACGAACGCCCCCGCAGATCAGCGATCGACGAGGCGCTGAGTACCTTCGCGATTTCGCCCGCGTCGCCGACTCGCCGCGCGAAGTCCTGCGCGCTTACAGTCGACTGCGAGTCCGCCGGTACAGTCGCGGATGCATCTATAAAAATTCGGCGGGCGTCGGATAAAAATTCGCTTTGTTCAAATAATTGCGGCGGAAGATCTTCGAGCGCGGCCCAGCGTCGACGGAATTCGACCGAACCTTCCTGAGTCGCAAGCACCGTATCCGCCCCCGGCGATTCCACAGTGAATTCAGTTCCCCGCACCGACGCCACCGCCAGAGGTGTCACGATCCGTAACGGCCAGCGATCCGCCGACGCGTCCGCCGACGCCTTCGCGTAAATGCGCCCCCGCTTGAGCCGCGCCTGAACCAGACTCGACTGCAGAGTTTCAAAGCTGAGCGTCGCGTCCCCCCGCAAGCGGAGCAGAAACTCGCGACCGGCGTCTTTCGCTGCAAGCACGGCGAGAGCCTGCTCGCCTGCGACGATCGCATCGCCTTCGCGCAGTTTGTCGCCGACCTGGAGCGGTTGCTCTTCGCGAGTGACCCGGCCTTCCGCGAAGACGAGGGTCGCGTGGGGAGCCTCAACGCGAAAGATCGTAAGATAAAACGCAAACGCGGCCGCGACTGCTCCGCCGAACGCCGCCGCCGTCGCGATGCGAAACACGATCTTATTCGCGGAAGCTTTTGGCGGCGTTTTCGATGACACGGACTCAGCTCCGGCCCCGTCATCGGAATTCGCGAGCCCGACCAGTTTCTGGCGCAGGGCGGCCGGCATTGGTCTGACCGGAACGTTGAGCGCCTGTAGATCTTCCGGCCAGTCCTGGGTCGGATCTTCCAGCAGCTTACGCGCGAGCTCTTCCCGCTTCATGGATTGATCACTCATTGTAGATCCTCCAGGTGAAGCCCCGCCTTGCGACATGCTTCGGCGAGAATACTGAGCGCCTTTTCCATCAAACGATACACAGTGGCCTGGGATCGACCGGTCTCGCTACAGATCTTACTCACGTCGGCTTGATTTAAGAAACGCAGGCGCATGACCGCTGCGACGTCCGGCGGGACATCGGGATCCTCCAGGGTTTCAAACAGGACCAGGCGAATCTCCCGCGTGACCCGCTCACGATCCGCGCGCGCGTCCGCCGGGGCGTCTGACTCATCGTCAGCGAGGGGCACTTCGCGCGCTTCTTTGCGCTTGCGGTTGAGAAAGTCGTTCTTCGCGATCGTCGCGAGATACTGCGACGCGGTTTCGCGACGGACTTTCCCCTGGCCCACCTGCTCCATAAATTTAATACAGGCGTTTTGCAAAGCGTCGGCCGCCTGATCCTCACTCTTGCAGAGGATACACAAATAGGTGTAAATCCGATCCCCGTGTTCGGCCAGGAAAGCTTCCAGTTCCGATGTGGTCAGCGTGGTGAATGTAGTTTGGGGATCGCTCATGGGATCGCTAACACTAACAGAAGCGGTTTGGGTCCGATCAGGGCCCAAAGGTGCACGAGTCGAAGGCGCCCTCATCAAAACGGCACCCGGCTTGCGCGCCCAGAAACAAAAGATAACCCTGCGGGCTTTTCAGGTCGAAGTCGTTACTCAGGTCCGACACAAGGCATGTACCGCCCGAAAAGAGCAGGCCGGCGGATGCCAGTAACAGAATTACGAAGCGCGGCCTCATAAAGTAAAACTCAGCCCGACGCTGAAACCGTCTTTCTGGACGGTCAAGCGAAAATCTGGCGTATCGCTATGACCGCCGAGTAACTGCCCGTCTTTTTTCCAGTGATCGCTATGAAATATCACATCAAGTACATTCCAGAACCAGATCGAAACCAGGGCGCCCAGCATCAGGTTGCCTTCATTCTGGCGCTTAAATACTACATTTTCTTTACCTGACAGATAAGCAATATTGATCGTGAAAGCCTGGAGGATACTGAGCGAACCGGTCAGGGTCTGGGCCGCTACCAGCCCAACGGGGACTGGATCGTTGTAGTCACTCTCCGCCGCAGCGTGCGCCTGTCGGGCCGTCCAGTAGTTTTGAAGCGTTACGATCGCGCCCAGGGCGAACAGAGCCGCGGCCCCCCGCCTTTTCTGCGCGTACTGGCCCCAGCCCGGCAATAACATCGATTTCACCACAGGGGACAGTTCATTTGGAACCGGCGGCGCGGGCCTTTGCTTTTCAACCGGAGCCACTGGCGGTTTCGGAACGACCGGCGGTCGCGGCCGGACGGCTCTGGGAAAATGTCGCCGACTTCGAGTGGGAGCGCTCCAGGTTACAGGGCCGGGGCGGACGCTGCGAATTTCCGAGTTACTGATGCTTTGAATACGACCATTCGCGAATTGAATCCGGTGTGAATTCGCCATCGGCACCGCCTTCACGTCCGAATATTTTTTTCCCGAACGCAAAATGATAACATCGGCGTGCAGGAATTGCGTAAGTACCAGGAACGATACAAACAGAACGGCTCGAGAGAGAATTCGAGTCGTTCTTATCCAGGCGCCGGCATCGCCTGATTTTCTCTTTCGATTCCCCGCCCGTGGGTTTCCAGCTTTCGTCTCGCGGCAAATGATTATGTTTTTATGAATCAAAGATCGCAATTCCGGAGCACACGATTATCGCTCTTTCACTTCTGGTATATGGGAACGCACACAACGCATGGCCAGCTCATGGAAACACCTGCCTCCGTCGAAAGCTGACACGGTACATTCGAGAATGCTTCAGAAGGAGCGGCAAGAAGAAATAGATTTTTATTATATTTTTTTCAAATCACAGGATACTCATCATTGGGTCCGGACTGTCGGAAAATAACCGTGTACGCGCTTATCGATTAGCATATTAAGCGTTTCCGGGACGGTGACGTAATCCCGTTCGGAAATCCAGGCGGCCGCAGCTTCTCGCGTCTGATTCTAAGTACGATGTTGATATTTCGTGCCGGGCCGGAACCACGGAATTCACGGTGTCCTCCCTGTGGGCGACGCCGGGATTGAGGCTTTTTGGATACGAAGAAATCAGCGGGAATTTCACTTCACTGTATCAGATGCTTCTCGATGAGCAGATCAATAAAGCCGCATGTTGATTTTTTCGGGTCACGCTTTTTTACTGTATCGATGAAAACAGTCCCTTGTGCTCATGAAAGAGTCGCGACTTAACCGTTCGTACGGAAACCTTAAGGTTGGCGGCGATATCGCTCTGGGCGACGCCCTGAAAATGAAAGAGTAGAAAGACCTCCCGCCGACTCACCAAACGACACAGAATAGATCCAGCGTCCTGCACACGCATCGATGGCATCGATGTAGTATCATTGCCGCGGCCCGCGGCACCGTCCCCTGCTCGACGTGCGATCTGGCCCCGCAGTACTACTTCGCTTTTCCTTCGCGGTGAAGACGGCAAATTTCAGCAGCTCATGGAAATGACCTGACAGCCGCACGCGACTTCACCCCGGCAAACAGCCCCTGTTTCACCGCCCGGCAATTCGAACGGCGGCCTGACGCAGCAGCCGTTCGAATTGCCGGCGACCGAATACGCTCTCATCGTGCGAGCCAGAACTGCTGAGCAGCGTCGCCGGCCGGCGCGCGATATCCGGAAGATCATCGTCGTCATTGTCTCTGGTAAAAGCGATGGCCGGCGCCTGGGCAAGCCGCCGACTCAGGCGCGAAACCCCCGACCGCGTGTAACGCGTATGAACGGCGACAAAGCGCCGATCTTCGCCGGACCTGAGCCACTGCGCGAAGCCGCCTTCGAATCCGTACAGTCCGTCGAAAAGAAAGATCGTGCGGATCTTTTGCGCCAGACGATTGTTGGCGCCGGGCTTCGCGATGATTTTCGCCATTGGACGATAGGCGCCGCTGTGACCGGCGAGTATAATTTCGCCGGGAATGATCGTGTGTGCTTCGCCGTGCGCGCGACTTGCCAGCGCGGCGACCTGGCCCAGTAGATCCGAAATCAGTCGATCGAAACCGCCGGCGTCTTCCAGGCGTCCGCCGAAGGAATCTTCCGCTTCGCGGGCGAGCTGCGGAACGACGAACAGCCCCGGCAATGCGGAAGCCTTGAATTGCTCGACGAGGCGGAACTCGCGGTTCGCCCGGCGAATTTCGTTTCGCCATCCGTGCAGGTACACCACGATCGGCAGCGGACGATCCAGTCGCGCTCCCGGCGCGAGATAGAGCAGCACGGAGCTATCGGCGTAGTGCTTGCGAAAAGCATAATATCGATTTTGATAGCGATGGCCCCCGGCGCGAGCGCGATGCGGAAAGGGCGCGTGGCGACTCGATACGATCAGCGTGCGACCGGCGGCATCGGAGACGGCTTCGATATTTTGCGAGAGCGCGAAGCCGCCGAGACAGCACGCCAGACAGCTTATGAATCGCGCGCGAAATACAAAGATTCGGAAAAACATGAACGGCTCCTGTAAACTCTCCCGCAACCGAGAGCGTTTTCTGTACCGTATACTACGCCCCGCGTCGCGAAAGGTTCAACGGGACGCCGTTTTATTTATACCGGCTCCGAATCTCTGCGCTTGCTCCGCTGCATGAAATAAAAACGTCCGAACATCAGCGGCAGGTTCAACCAGCCGAAGATCCAGATCGCCGCCGAAGACGCCAAACGCAAACGGCGATTGGAAAAATAGAGCAAAAGCCGGATCGCAAGTTCCAGCGCGAGCGCGGCGAACAACCAACGCCACCGAATCTCCGGCGGAAAGCGATATTCGATGCGCAGCTTCGTCTCGTGATTTTCACCGACCAGAGCCCGCCGCAAACGAGCGTCGACCGCGTCGCGATCGGCGCGACTGACTTTCACGATGACCAGTAGCTCGCCGGCCGGCGGCAACCACGGTTCCATCTCGCCGGAACCCGGCCCCGCTTTCGACGGAGCGGACTTCGACCCGCCCTTCATGGGCAGGCCCGACTTCAGAGCGGCCATCATCGCATGGGAAACCGCGGCATTCGAATAGACTCGCAATTCCGTCGGAACGCGGGAATCGTAGAGCGCATCGTTCAAAAAATACTCTGCCAGGCGGTCTTGTTCTAAGTCGCCAACAGGATCGGCTTCGCGCTCGGCGAAATCCCGGGGGGACAGGCCCTCCCAGACTCGCAAAGCGGCTGGCGCGATCAGAAGCGCGCACAAACAGGCGGCGGCCAGGGCAAACACGGGCAGACGACCGCGAATGCCGGCGGCCTGCCTTCGCGGCGCCGGCATTCCGAGCCGCTGAAACAGCCGCGACTTGAAATCGGCGGAAAGCCCGGGCAAACGCGTCGCGCGAAGCAGCTCGACCTTACGCAGCAGCGCCTGCTCGTGGCGACGACAGTCCGAACAATCCGCCAGGTGCTCCGCCAATCGCACAGCGCCGGCCGCGTCCAGATCTCCGGTCAAATGCTTGCGAATAAGTAGGTCAGTAAAAGCAGTATGTTGACTTTGCTTTGCCACGATTTATTTTTTTCCTGCATCGATGAGAATACTTTTTTATAAGCGTGAAAGAGCCGCGACTTAACCGTTCCTACGGGAACCTTAAGACTGGCGGCGATATCGCTCTGGGCGACGCCCTGAAAATGAAAGAGCAGAAAGACCTCCCGCTGCGTCAGGGGCAGCTCCGCGATCGACGCGTACAGCTCCTGGACTAATTCCGCGTCGGCGGCCTGATCGCCCGGATCCTTCGACTGCGATCGCAAAGCCCGCGCGAAACGGCTGTCACCACTTTCCAGGGCAAGCTCAAGACCGCCGTCGAGCGTCCGGGGGCGACGACCGGCGGCCCGCAAATGATCGCGACACAGATTGGACGCGATCGCGTAAATCCAGGACTGAAATTTGCGATCGATGTCGAAGCTCTGAACGGCGCGAAAGACCCGCACGAAAACTTCTTGTAATAGATCTTCCGCGTCCCCGCCGGAGCCTCCGACCATACGCTGAATATAAGCCAGCAGCGGCCGGGAATATCGATCGACCAATTCTTCGAAATGCGATGTCTCCCCCGCCTGGAGCAGTCGCATGAGTTCTTCGTCGGAGATCTGCGCCGGAGCGGACTTCATCTACAGCTACTACGAATCAGACCGGAGAAGGTTCAAAAAGATCTGAATAAAATTCGTCGTTTCGGCCGGCTCACCAGGCCACGCAGAGCAGACCCTGCGTTACCGCGCACTGACTGGTAGGATCGTCCCAATTCATCCAGATCGCGGTGACATCGTTGCCGCGCCCTACAGCGCTGTCGCCGGTTCCGGAGGTCCAGTTCGAGCAGTTCGTACCGGCGATATTCAATCCGCCGCCGTCCGTGCCCGTAAAGAAGGCGGCCGTGCCCGACGCAACGACTCCGGCCGCGAACACGCTGGCCTCGATGCCGCCGTCAAAGAGACCGGCCCAGCTCGTCGAAATGACTGTCGCGTTCGGACCGACGACGGGCACCGCAGTCGGCACCCCGGCCAGGCTGATCAGATCCTGAGTATCGCTTGAGAGAAAGGCCACGGCCGTCGTGCCGGCGGGTTTATCCCGGGAGGTATCGCAGAGAGTATTCGCGGCGGCAAGTCCGCCGATCGCGCCCGCCGTCGGGCCGTTCTGGAACATGTGAATCTGCGTGGCCGAGGTTCCAGGCGATCCAATATCAACGGGCAGGATTCCGCCGCCGCCGGCAGCGGCCAGCAGCGCCAGAATCTCCGGATCCAGTTCGTCGTCTTCGTCGGCGCCCTGCCCCAGATACCGGGCCAGTTCGTCTACGCCGACCACCGGATGATTGAAGCAGGCCGGGACTGTGATCAGACATAAGACGAGTAGCGACGGCAGAAGGCCGCCGCCGCTGAATTTGAAGATCGAGGAGATCACGGGAAAGCCTGGGCCCGGAAGCTCGCGACGTCAAGAAAAAGGAGGCCCACCCGAAGCCGCCTGCGGCGGCCCCGGACGGGTCAAAGAGGGTTCATGAGTATCAGAGCAGGTGATATGCGGTGATATTGTGCACGCCGCTGTGCATGAGATCGACGCCGTCGTTCGAAACTTCCGGATGCATCTGGTGGCCCTCCCAGGGAGAGATCCACTTCTTGCGCTGCCAGAAACACCACGAGCAGGTCCGGATCTTCTGGCCCATGCATACGTTGAAGGCGCCGGTCGTGCGATAGGCGCAGGCGCTGTGAAAGGCCACGAGGGTATCGTCTTCGCCCGGAAGAAAGGGTTCCGCGATCCAGATGGATTTTCGGGCCGCTACATGATAAAAGGCCGTGCCGTTGTTGCGATTGTGATCGAAAAGCCCGCGCGCGCTGGAAGTTACGAGGGAGTCTATGGCGTCGCGGCTCTGTTCGATCGCCGCCGCGACCTGGTTGTCCCCCAGAGCGAAAACGAATTTCAGAATTTCGATCGCGGTGTCGCCGAGATTCGCGATCTCCGAACCGCCTTCCGCTGAGACGATCTGCGTCGAATAGAGAATATTGTAGAGCCCGGTCTGGTTGTACATCGCGATCGTTCCCGCGGTCGTAAAACCGCCCAGGGATTCGGCGACGATGCGGCAGCTCTGATCCTGATCCGTCCGACAGTATTTGTTCAACATCTCCAGCAGGCGCACGCTGCCCGCGGTCGAAGCGGACGCGAAGGGATTGCGCCGGCCGTCGTAGCCCACGAAGACGTGATCGATGCCGTCCGGAATCTGGTCCCAGTAGTTTTCGCAGTCGGTCTGATCCTGACACGATTCATTGGATTCGATCAAGCTCATGCCGTGCACGAAGATCACTTTTTCGGCGAACACTCCGCCTGCAAAAATCTGCATGAGGAGCAATGCCCCCAGCAGGTATTTGATAGTTTTCATTTTTATTTTTTCCTTTATGTACTTACTGTTTGCGATTTGTGAATCAGCCTTCGGCGATCGCCTCTTCGCCTCAGGGCAAAGCCTGCAGTTCAGTGAGCCGACGCTCTTTCGCGGGCGAGGTATACTCCGCTTCTGTAAACAGCGCCAGATCGTATTCCTTCGTGGTATAGGCTTTCGTATAATACGGAATCACCATGCGTTTCGGGCGATCGTCGCGAATATTACGCAAAAACTTCTGAACCTCGGCGGGCGGGCGGGCGAGCATTTCCGGCTGGATCACGTCGGTATTTAACGAGCCGCGCAGGCCGACCAGGCGATAGGGACCTGCCAGATCGCGATCGCGCAGAATTTTGCCGTAGTACTCCAGCTCCACGAAATGACGGCCGCTTTTTAGATTTGCATCGTTGCGAGCGAAGGCGACCGGTTCGTCGCTCGTCGTCATGAGATTCGCCTGGATCGTATAGTTGCCGGGCTTTTCTACTTCGACTTCCGCCAGCACGATCAGCGAACCTTCGCGAAACTCCTCGCGGAAATTTCCGGTAAAACGAGCCGGCGCGACCGGCGAAGCGAAGAAGTGCGTGCGCAGCGAATGTTTCGCGCCCGATTCGTCGCCTTCGATTTCGAAGTTTACGGTCAAATGCATGTCGGCCCAGTCGCTGGATCGCGGGCGAAATTCGAAGGTCTGCACGCGATCTCCGGCGACGGCGTCGCCGTTCAGACCCGCGTCGTTTACCGTCGGCTTCACGGGCGCAAATTTGCGTTCGCCGGCCCGGGCCTCGATTCGATAGTCGGCGACGCGAATTTCGCGCTTCGATTGTTCGCCTGTTTTGTGGCAGGATAAAAAGACGCGCATCGCTTCGCCTTCGGTGATGGTATGTTTTTCCGGCTGTAACAGGCAGGAATAATCCGAAGGCTTCAGTTCGCCGTCGATTTTGACCGGCATCTTTTGCATGGCGACGGGAATGCGCCGGTACTCGATCTGGTCGCGATGGGACGGAAGCAGCGGACGCGAATTCGGCGGGTACTTCGCCCAGTCTTTATAATCGCGGATGAGCTGCTGTTTATCGACGCTGCCGTCGAAGCCGTTTTCGGAGCCGTCATTTTCGAAACGGCCGTCGTACACGCCGGCTTCGCCGGTATGCGGAGCGGCGGCCGAACCGTCGGCGAAGTCGCCGCCTTGCGAATTCCCCGGAGCGCTCATCAAATAGAGCAGGCCGGCGATTAACGCGACTGCGAGAGCGGCGCTGCCGATGAGAATGGATTTCGTATGATTGGATGATTTCGGTGCATGTGAGGACATTGCGACACTCCTTGAATCGAATATTTTTATATAATTTCAATCGCCGTAAGATTCGGCGAAAAAAGATCCACGCGCGACACCCGCAAAGCGAATGCCGCGCGCGAACCAACTGGTTACAATTAGAAAAGTAGCTGATACGCGGTTTCGTTATGCACGCCGCTGTGGCGCAGATCGACGCCGTCGTTCGGCACGTCGGGATGCATCAGATGGCCGTCCCAGGGAGTGACCAGCTTCTTGCGCTGCCAGAAACACCAGGAGCAGGAACGGATCTTCTGGCCCATGCAAACGTTGAAGCCGCCCGTCGTGCGATAGCCGCAGGAGCTGTGAAAGGCGACGAGGGTATCGTCTTCGCCCGGCAGGAAAGGCTCGGCGATCCAGATCGACTTGCGAGCGGCCACATGATAGAAGACCGTGCCGTTGTTCCGGTTATGATCGAATAAGCCACGGGCGCTGGAAGTTACGAGAGCGTCGATGGCGTCGCGGGATTGTTCGATCGCCGCGGCGATTTGATTGTTGCCCAGACCGAAAACGAATTTCAGAATTTCAATGGCGGTGTCGCCCAGGTTCGCGATTTCGGAGCCGCCCTCGGCCGAAACGATTTGCGTGGTATACAGAATATTGTACAGCCCGCTTTGATTGTACATCGCGACAGTGCCCGCCGTCGTAAAACCGCCCAGGGAATCCGCGACGATCCGGCAGCTCTGACCCTGGTCCGCGCGACAGTATTTGTTCAGCATCTCCAGCAGACGCACGCTGCCCGCCGTGGAAGTCGCCGCGAAGGGATTGCGCCGGCCGTCATAGCCCACGAAGACTTTATCCAGTCCGCCGGGAACGTTGGTCCAGTATACGTCACAGCTGGTTTGATCCTGACAGGCTTCGTTCGAACTGATCAGGTTCATGCCGTGCACGAAGATTACTTTTTCCGCGAACAGGCCGCCCGCGTAGATTTGCATCAGGAGCAGCGCCCCGATGATATATTTCATTGTTTTCATTTTCAGGTTCCTCTGTAGTTTCGCTGAAGCGCAAAGCCGGCGACGCCCCGATGCCTGAAACCGACACTCGATTCGCCCTGACTTCCCGCCCACTCTGAGAGCATCTATTACAAGTTTCATGCCAATGGAGTGAATCTTCATTCCCCGAATTCTAAAAAAGACCTCGCACGGCTCAGAGAGCCGCGATTTGCCCGAATTCAGAAAAAAAAATTTGCCGGCTTTCGTGGAAGGTCGGCCGCTTTGCACCAGGTCAGTGCAAAGTGGCCGAATCTGGCCGGCCGAATTCGGCCAGGCGGCCAGATTCGGCCGGAGCGTCGGATCCTGTGGATGAACGCTAAAGCGCGCGTCTCGCGCCGGATCCGACGGAGGAGCTTGCGCGCTCAGTCGGCGAGCGTGTGAAATTCGACTTCGTTATGAGTCGGAGCGTGGCGGAGCTTGACGCCTTTGATTCCGTTCGCCGGATGCATCAGATGCCCCTCCCAGGGATCGATGTGCTCGCGCTTCTGCCAGAAGCACCAGCCGCAATCGCGAATCTTCTGGCCCATGCACTTTTTGAAACCGCCGGTGGTGCGATAGCCGCAGGAGCTGTGAAAAGCCACGAGGGAATCGTCTTTGCCGGGTAAGATCTGAGCCGCGACGAAAACGGATTTGCGCGCCGCCACGTGATAGAACAGAGTTCCGTTGTTGCGGTTGTGATCGAAGAGCCCCCGCGCGTTGGTCGTCACCAGAGCTTCGACCGCCCCCCAGGCGTTTTCCAGCAGATAGCCGATGCCCAGCACGGCTTTCAACACTTCGATCGCGCCGTCCCCGAGGTTGGCGATTTCTGACCCGCCCTCGGCCGAAACGATCTGGGTCGAATTCAAAATATTGTACACGCCGTTCGTATTGTACATCGCGACGGTGCCCGCGGTCGTAAAACCGCCCAGGGAATCCGCGACAATGCGGCAGCTCTGACCCTGATCCGCGCGACAGTACTTGTTCAGCATCTCCAGCAGACGCACGCTGCCCGCCGTGGGCGTGGCCACGAAGGGATTCTTCCGGCCGTCATAGCCGACGATCGTATAATCGCCGACTGCCGGCGTAACGGTGCTCCAATAATCGCAGCTAACCTGATCCTGACAATCCTCGTTGGATTCCGTCAGACTCATTCCATGCACGAACAACACTTTTTCCGCGAACAGCGATTGCGTCGCGAAGCTGAATGCCAGGACCGCGATAAGGGCCCCGACTATATTTTCTCTTAGTCTCATCTTTTGTTATCCTGATACTCGCAGGCGAGTTCTCTTCGCCCGCGAAATAAATTTACGAAACGCGCGCGGCATTCGTAACATTGCGCCGCGGCGTTTCGCGATATTTACTATACAAGAGGCGTACCAGGCGAAATCATCGACACAATGCCCTCCGCGAAGAAAAAACGATCCGCAAAGGCCAGGCAATCCGACTTCAAATTTTTCGAAACGCTGCGCGTGCGCTACGCGGAAGTCGACCCACAGGGCATCGTCTTCAACGCCCACTACCTGACCTATCTGGACGTGGCGATTACTGAATACTTTCGCGCACGAACCGGCCAGTCTTACAATGATCTGGTCATCGCACACGGCATCGATTTTCACGTGCAGCAGTCCCTCGTCGACTATCATAGCTCGGCGCGCTTCGACGACGTGCTCCAAATCGGCGTGCGCGGCTCGTATCGCGGGGCCCGGATCGTCTGGCAGCTCGCAATCTTTCGCGGGTCCGAATTAGTGTGTTCGGCCAGATTAACCTATGCCGGCGTCGAATCCTCCACGGCGAAGCGGGGAGGAGTGAAACGCATTCCCCGGGGCCTGGCCGCGAGCCTGGATCTGGCGCGCACCGAAGATTGACGTTCCAACCATTCGCTATTTTGATTTGACCGGCCTGGATCGCTTTCCAGTCTGAGCAGCGGATCCATCCTCTATGTCAAATACACAGGCGAACGCCATCTCTCAGACTATGCTGCTGGGGGCCGTCGATCTGATCGGCGGCGAATCGCAGCACCTTTCAAATAAGAAGATCAGCCGCGACCTGCGCGTCGAGCTGTACCTCGGCGAAGTTGTCGCGAAGCTGTGCGATTATTTCCAGACCGATTTGGCGAAGCTGGGTCCGCTGCTCACGGACTTCATCAGCTGCGGCCCGCCGATCTATTCGAAAGCGAAGTACCACGATACGATGCACAAGGCCGACTTCCTGGGCATCACCGGCACGCATTGTCACGTAAGCGATCAGGGCGGCGCCTCGGTCACCTCGGCGTTGATCCAGGCCCAGGCGATCGTGCAGCAGAATCCGTACGCGTGCATTTTGATCGCGGCGGCGGACATTCCCCGCACGGGTTTCTCGGGCAAGGCCGACTACGCCCAATTGAATCAGGGCGTCATGCATCCGGAGTACGAAGATCCCTACGGCGGCAATCTGATCGCCTTTTACGCCCTGCTCGCCAAA
This sequence comes from bacterium, assembly GCA_024742665.1. GTDB lineage: Bacteria > Spirochaetota > Leptospiria > Leptospirales > Leptonemataceae > JANSYA01. Next base: position 68,387 of record JANSYA010000012.1, on the reverse strand, counting down.
CGCCAGCTGCGCGAAGAGGGCGTGACCGAAGACGATCTGCGGGCGATTACGAGAGCCTTTCGCGAAACCGTGCAGGCGAATCCGCGAGCCGCGAACTACGAAAAAGAGATCAGCGAAAAACAAATCGGCAAGTACTTCGCCGAACCCTATCCGGTGCCGATGATCGCGCTGATGACCGACCACGCCGTCGCCACGCTGGTCTGCGGCGAAGCGATTTTACCCGAGGTGCGCAAAATCGCAAAGCTTCCCGCCGATCCGGTGTACGTCGGCCACGGCGTCACGAGTCATCATGCGGCGTACTTTATGCTCAAGGGCGAACTGCAGAGCCCATCGCGATTGAACGGGCCGCTGGTTCTCGAACGCAACGGACTGAAGCCCGAAGACGTCGACTACGCCTGGATTTACGACTGCTTCGTCGGCATGATCATCGAGCAGGCCGCGAACTATTTCGGCATTTCCCAAAAGCAGGCCGCGACCGATCTCGCCGACGCAAGCCTGATCGTAAACGGCAAGACCATTCCGGTCAATCGAGGCGGCGGTATCTTAAACTACCAGGCCGCCCTCATGCTATCGAGCGGCACCGGCCTGATGGACGTGCTGAGCAACTACGGACTCGCGGCCGATCCGCTGTTTGAAAGGCCCAGTGCGCCGCCGAAACTCGCGCTGCTCGGCGGCAACGGCGGCCTCGACACCGTCAACAGCCTGGTGCCGATTTCCACGCAGCCCTTCGCGCCCCCCGTCAACCGGCCGGCCAGCGAACGCAACGCGACGCAAAACCTCAGTTTTAATGATCCCGCAAAGCGCGCCGGAGATACGGGCCGGATTCGCCTGAGCACGACCGTACACTTCAATACCGGCGGCAATCGCAAGCCGCCCTATATCCTGGCCCTCTCGGAACTTCCCAATGGACAGCTCACCCTGAGCAATCTTTACCGAAACGGAGAGGCGCTCAAAAGCGATGCGGAGCTGGAAGCCGACACGCCCGTGCGCTTTGAAGAAATCGACGGATTGATTCAGGCCGTCGTGCAGGAGTAGTCGTGCCGGTCTGGATGATTGACTTATTTTTTGCGGGATCGAGACGGGGTTTTCGGTTGTCTGCCGGCTTCCGGCAGACGACCTGAAAATATTTTCAGCGGAAACGCTGGACGGGAAATCGCGGCTGTGGCGTCCTTTGCGATACCGAAAGATCCATATGAGTAATTTTATCCCGCCCAACCTGAATCTGCCCACTATGTGGCTGGCCGACGCCATCAACCCGGCCATTCTGAAGACCGGCTTTAATATAGAGAAAGTTCACATCGAAAAAGCGGACCGTCCGATGCTGCGCAGTCTGCGCCACCGGCGCCTGATCTATTTCAGTAATCATCCGACCCAGGCCGAACCTCCCGTGGCCTGGCAAATCGCCGGAGCGATGGGCGCGCGCTTTTACAGCATGGCGGCCCGGCGGGCCTTCGACTTCGGTTTCGGCCTGGTCGGCAAAGTATTCCAGGCGACGGGCGGCTTCTCTGTCATTCCCGGTATCGCCGATCGCGAAAGCATGAGTATGGCGCGCAAGATTTTGACTGCGCCGTCCGGCAAGCTGATCCTGTATCCGGAAGGCGAGCCCATGTCGAGCGAGAACGACAATCTGATGCCTTTCCAGGCGGGCATCGTCAAGCTGGGTCTGTCGGCCTTCGAAGACGCACGCAAGATCAAACCCGACGCGGACATCACCATCCTGCCCGCCTTTATCAAGTATGTGATCAACTCCCCCCACGACGTGATCGTTACGGATCTGAACAACTCGATCGACGTCATCGCCAAAAAACTGGGCGTAAATCCCGGCGAGCGCAACTTACTGCGCCGCTTTTTAATGATCGGCCGCGTGATTACCGAACAGGCCGAAGAACAGTACAGGCTGCCGGTCACGGAGGATATGGACTGGGACTTTCGCGCGGGGCGACTGCGCCACGCGATGCTCGACGGCGTCGCCGAAACCCTCCAGATTCCACGCTACGACAAAGACGCCGACGCGATCATGAAACTGCGCTTCTTAACCGCCGTCATCGAACTCAAAGAGCTGGGACATGCTCAGTGCCCGATTCCGAAATCGGTCAGCAAACACGACTTCGAACTGGCGACCAGGGAAGTGGTTCGCGCGTACGATTTCGTGGTTATGCGACGCGACTATCTCGTTTCGTATCCTTCGGCGGAACGTTTTTACGAGTGGCTCGCCCGGTTCGAGTCGCTCGTACTTGGCAAAACGCCCCGCATGCTCGGCGGCGAACCTTCGCATCTGCCGCGCACGGCCTACGTGAATTTCGCCAAACCCTTCGGACTCGCCGAGTACTACGACGAATACAAAAAAGATCGCAAAGGCACGCTCCAGAAAATCCTGGATCGCCTGCGAGACGATATGCAGCGCATGCTCGATGAAAACCTGAAACGCAGCAAGCCGATCGTTGAGCCCTTCGACGTAGGCGAAAGCTGACGTCGTATTTTCAAAGTCGGCGAAAGCTGACGTCGCGCGTCACTCTTCGAAGAAACGCTGCGTTGCCACATCGACCGGGAAGATCGTCTCCAGCCGCCAGCCAGGCGCTTCGTTCGCCCGGGGCGTCCCGAGAATCGCCATCGCCGACTGCAGGCGCAGCACGCGATCGTCTTTGCGCAGCACCGATTCAAAGACCGCCTGCTCGGGGGCGCTCATATCCACCGGTGGCAGCTGCTTCAAGAAGGGCGCGAGCTCCATTAGATGATCGAGCATGGCCAGGGCCCGCCTTGAATGGAGCGCGAGTAAATCCTGCCGCACCTGCGCGAAAATGATCCGGCCGATTCCTTCGAAATCGTCCACCCATTGCCTGAACCCTTCCGGGGCGAAATACAGCTCGAAGAGGTTCATTTCTCCTTCCGCGACCGCCTGGCCGGGAGCGAGCCAGTCGAACAGTCGCCGGGCTCCGGCATTCATCATCGCCACATCGCCGAAGGCATTGAGCACGAATCCAGGATACGGATTTTGTTGCTCCAGCATTCGTTCAAACATCAGGCCCAGAGCGCCGGTCGGGACGACCGCATCCGCATCAATCGCAGCGGATCCTTGCGCTTCCAGCGGAAAGCCCGCCGCCGCGAGCAGCGCGTTCTGATCGATTGGCTCCAGCTCCAATACCTGGAGCAGCCGTTCCACAACCGCACGCCCCGGACGCGAGCGGTCGGTTTCCAGAAAGCTCAGATGTCGGGTGGAGATCCCGGCGTCCAGCGCGAGATTCATCTGACTCAGACCGCGGTGTTTGCGCCAGTAGCGCAGCGAGCGGGCGAAGAGAGATTCACGCGAAACCTCTGCGACGGCCCGCGGCTTCAATATATCCTCTTTACGATTTTCCGACATAGCTTTCTATTCTCGACAATATTACCTGCGAGGTAATTGCGAACTCTCTTGATCCAATCTACTCTTCGGACATGAAGATTCAGAAAACTACAAGCGTATTTCTATTCGTTAGCGGCCTGGCGACCGCCGTGATCGGGCTGGGCGGTCTCTTCGCCCCCGAACTACTGGCGGCGCCCCTGGGCTTCGCTCTCGACAATGCCAGCGCCCGCAATGAATTTCGCGCGAACTACGGCGGCATGTTATTCCTGCTGGGCGGCCTGACGGCGATGGGCGCTCGCCGGCGGGAATGGCACGGCCCGGCCCTGGCCCTGGCGCTCTGCTTCAGCGGCGGATTGGTTCTCGGTCGGCTGGTGAGCCTGCTTTTGGGAGACGGAGCGCCGGGTCTGCCGCTCTATATTTTCGGCGGAATCGAGCTGCTCGTGGCGACCGGCGCGGCGCTCTTATTGCGCTGCCGCAGCGCAGCAGTTCAGGGGGCCGGCATTTCCTGATCGAACTCGGGGGATCGCGCAGGACCGGGCGGAAATGAGATTGTCAGCCAGGCGGCCAGGCGTTATCCATGAACCAGCCTCTCGGCGATTTCCGATGTCTGATCTCGCAGAACCACATACGACCGGAGCCCCGCTCGGCAAACAAACGGAGTATCCGTCGGCGTACGATCCTGGACTGCTGTTTGCCATTCCCCGCTCCGAAGCGCGATCGCAGTTAGGACTCGTCGACTCCGCAACCAGACCAGACCTGCCCTTTCGCGGAACCGATCTCTGGAACGCCTACGAACTTTCCTGGCTCGGACCGCAGGGCAAACCGGAGATTCGCGCCGCGCAGTTTCGCGTACCCTGCGACTCGACGGCGATTGTTGAAAGCAAATCCCTGAAGCTGTATTTGAATTCGTTGAACCAGCATCGCTTTGATTCGCCGGAAAGCGCGCGCGCGACGATCGCAGCGGACCTTTCGGCGGCGGCCGGCGAAAGCGTCGACGTTCGCCTGTACAGTCTGCCCGATTTTGAGGCGAAGGGATTCCAGACGAAGGCGACGCGGACGGCGCGGAGCGAAACAGGCGACTCCACGACGGCGGCCCCAGGCGATGGAAGCGCGCAGTCTGCGCCGGCGGAGGCTGCCGGGCCGGCTTCGCGCTGTCTCGACGACCTGGAGATTTCGATCGATCGCTTCACGCGCGCGCCGGAGCTGCTGCGATTCGCGGGCGAGAACGCCCCGGAGAACGCGCGCGACGGCAAGGCTTCGCGCGAATCACAGGGTGCGGCCACGGCCTGCTCGGTGTATACGAATCTGTTTAAGTCCAATTGTCCGGTTACCGGTCAGCCGGACTGGGCTTCGGTGTTTATCGAATACTCCGGTCCCCGGATCGACGAAGCGGGCCTGCTTGCGTATCTGGTTTCGTATCGCAACGAACAGGACTTTCACGAGCACTGCGTCGAACAGATCTTCGTCGACTTAAACGAACGCTGCCGGCCGGAAAAGCTGACGGTCTACGCCTGTTTTCTGCGGCGCGGCGGAATCGACATCAATCCCTTTCGCTCGAATTATGAAAGGGCGCCGGAGTTCTTGCGGAGCGCGCGACAATAAGAGGCGATATATGGATACGGATCTTTTTCTGGAACGATGCGAAGCAGTCGAGAACGGACTGCACGCATTGAAAAATGAGTTCTTTCATTCGCTGGACGAAGGCCCGCCGGACGCCGACCGCAGCGATCTGATCGCCCGGGCCCGCGAAAAGATTCGTTTATTCGAAGAACTGGTCGCGGACATCGCTGATCCGCAAGAAGATCCAGAGGAAGAAGAAGAAATCCAGACCTTCTACAGATACATCAACAGCCTCAAAGAGTACGTGGCACGGGCCGAGTTCGCTTCTTGAAAGGACTCTCACTCACGAAAGCCATGCGAAGAGTGCGCCCGGTCAGATCGCTTTGCGTTTTCCTGCTGCTGAGCTGCATGGCCTGCGCCCCTCGTGACGCTACAGACGCCGCAGACGCGACAGGTGCCGATCCAGCGACCATCAATCTTGCGGACGACGACTGGGAACTGACCCTGCTCGAATGTCTGCCCGGCGAAACGGAGTGCTCTGAGAATCTGGAAAGGCTCACGCAAAGCGATAGCGATAGCGATGAGGCCAGCCGCACCTATCAGGTTTCGATTCCCGAAAATCTGCACCAGCGTTTCGCCTGGTTTCACGGTCGCGCCGTGCTGCGTAAAAGCTTCGCGAGCCTTGCCGGCGCGACCGCGGCCTTTCCCGACGCGGGGCTGCTTTCGGTTTCAGATCCGGCGCTTTTGATCGGTGGCATTGGTTCCGTCGATACGCTGCGCGTGAACGGGGTGGCCGTGGGTTCGACCGGCGCCGCACCGGAGCCGCAGGCGGACCGCTTCGCGTCGGCCTGGAATACCGTGCGCTTTTACCGGATCCCCTCGAAGCTGCTGCGAGAATCCGAGAATACCATCGAGATCGAATTCTGGGCTGTGAACGTGAAGGCCGGACTGCACCGCGGGCCGGTTTTGATCGGCAGCCAGTCCGCGCTGCGATCTGACTATCTGTGGTACCGTCTAATTTATCAGGACGTGCTGTTCGCGCAGACCGTGCTGCTCTTATTCGGACTGCTCTATTTTCTCAGCGGCCTTCGCAAATACGATCGCGAAGACGGCTTTCACCTGATGGCCCTCACGTTTTTCGGCCTCATGATTCACAGCCTGTATTTTCTTGAGCTGCCGCTTGCACTGATCGCCGGGCTGAATCATTTGCTGTTCTTGAAAGTCCAGTGGTTCGCGCTGGCGATTGCCATGCAGTCGGCCTCGCACTTTCAATGGCGACTGACCCGTTTGCCTCGCCGCCTGCTGGACGCGATCGCCGCGTGCGTGGTCGCCAGCGGACTGATCGCCCTTGTGTTCGTGGAAAACTACGCCCAGTACTATCTGGTTGTGGCCCTGCACCAGTCGGCGATGATCCTGGCCGCGGTTCACTCGTTTCTTTACGCGTGGCGCTACCGGCGAATGGCGAACACAAAGCACCTCAGCATCGTTTTTGTCGGCGGCGCAATGGTGGCGCTGCCGGCCTTTGCGATGGACGCGGCGCTGCGCTTTTATTTGCACAACTATTCCTGGGTCTTTCAGTACACAGTCATCGGCAACATCATTCACTTCTTCAACGTATCCGTGGATACGCTCTTCGCCTGGAAGCTGCGGGCGGAGGGCTATCGCAAGCAGGTCGGCGAAGAACGCGTGCGTATTGCGCGGGAGGTGCACGATACGGTGGGCTCGCACTTAACGGAGATCGTACTGCAAAGCGAATCATTACAGGGTAATTCGGGCGGTGATTTAGAAGGCGATTCGCAGGGTGTGCAGGAAAAGGCCGCCATCGTTCGCTCCCTTGCGCGCAGCTCGCTGGAACGCATTCGCGATATTGTCGGAATGTTGTCTTCGATAGACAAAGACGGGGATCAGAATCGCGAGGTCGAATCTCTGGAAGAGTACATTCGCAGTCACGCCGATCGCATTCGCAATCTGGAGCGCTACACGGTCGAGCTGGATCTGGCTGATCCGGGGGCGCAGTCAAAGCGAGAGTCGCGGCAAGACGCGCAGCCCGCACGCAATTCAAAGACGGCTTCGGCCGTGCCGTCGTTCGAACAGACCATGCATCTGAAGCGGATCTACGCGGAGTGGATGAGCAACGTGCTGCGCCACAGCCGGCCGCGCGATCTACGCATCGCGCTCGTAACGCGCGCGGGTTGGGCGAGCCTGCGGGTGGTCGACGACGGGACCGGGATCGCCTGGCGCGGCGAGCGGCTGCACAGCGGCCTTGCGAATATCGCCGAGCGCGTAGAAATTCTGGGCGGGCGCGTGCGGTCCTTTCGCTTCGCGCGGGGGAACGTCTTTCTCTGCCGGGTGCCGCTGCGGGCCGATTCTTGAGATTCAGACATCCCGGCCACTCAGCGAAAGAAGTATACCGCCCCTGAGGCACTCGTGCCGTCGCCCTGAGTGCCGTTGATTCCGCTCGCAGGACCGTCTTCGTCAGAGGCAATAATCGCCATGCCGTCGCCGCTCATAGCAATGCTTGTCCCGAACTGATCGCCCATGCCCGTGTTCGAAGCCTTGATATACGCCGACTGACTCCACTGTCCGTCGTTCCGGCGAAACAGATACGCCGCGCCCGCGCCATTGGCACTGTTGTCCGCCTGGTTGCCGTCGATGCCGCTGGCGCCGCTGTCTTCAACGACCGCACCAACCACCAGCGACTCATTTCCAACGGCCAGGCTGCTGCCGAACTCGTCTCCGCCCTGCGTATTGGAGGACTTCACGTATGCCTCTTGAGTCCAGGTAGAGCCACTGCGCTGAAAGACATACACGGCCCCGGCACTGGCGGCGCTGTTGTCGCTCTGATCGCCGTTAATGCCGGTGGCGTCACTCGCTTCCTCTGTGGCGCTGACCGCCAGCAAATCGCCGCGCAGCGCGACATCCACGCCAAAGGTATCGCAGTCTTCTGCGTTGGACGCCTTGATGTAGGCCTGCTGGCTCCAGACTCGATCCACTGCAGTGAAAACGAAGGCCGCGCCGGAACCAGGCGCCAGGTTATTTCCCGGGTCCGGCCCAATTCCCGTCGCGTCGCTGCCATCAAGGATGGCGCCGACTACCAGCGTCTCCCCGTCGAGGGCGATCGACGTTCCGAAGCGTTCGTTCCCGGACGGAGTAGAGGCTTTGATATACGCCTCCTGCGCCCAGGTGGCCGCCGCGCCGGAACCAGTGCGACGAAAGACATACGCGGCGCCCGCGTTTCCAGCGCTATTGTCGCTCTGGTCGCCGTTAATGCCGGCGGCGTTGCTGTCTTCGTTGCGCGCGCTCACGGCGATCAGATCGCCGGATATAGCGACCCGCCGGCCAAATTCGTCACCATTGCCGGTGTTCGAAGCTTTGAGATAGGCCTCCTGGGTCCAGATGTCCAGGCTGTCGCGCCGAAAGACATAGGCTGCGCCCGAGTTCATCACACCGTTGGCCTGGCTACCGTTGACTCCGGTGGCGGCGCTGTCTTCGGTGCTTGCTCCGACTACGAGCGTATCTCCAGAAATCGCTACCGAGGTGCCAAACTGGTCAGTGCCCTCCGTGTTCGAGGCCTTGAGATAGGCCTCCTGCGTCCACTCGTCGTTTTGAAAGCGAAAGACATACGCCGCTCCGGCGCTCGCGGCGCTGTTATCGGTCTGGTCGCCATTAACGCCGGTCGCGTTGCTGGATTCCGCCGGCAAACCCAGGACCAGAGTCTGCGTCGCGCAGTCGAAAGCGAGTTTGCCGCCCAGGCCATCGTTTATATCGGGATTCGACGTCTTGATGTACGCCTCCTGCTGAAGCGAGTCGAAGTTCAGCGATTCCGTGAAATTGCAGTCGGGCTCGTCCACGAGTAAATACAGCAGCATCGACTCCGGTCGGCAGGTGACGTCTGTCGCCTGGCACTCGAAGCTCAGGCAGGCGCTGGCCAGACCGCCCGGCAGAGTCAGTGCGCAGGCCAGAGCCAGCTTATGAAACAGTGATCCAGTTCGCATAGGATCCAATTGTATCCCATGCAACCCGGACTCCACAATAGGATGCGATCCTATCAGCGAAAGAAATAGATCGCTCCCGAGTTACCGATGCCATTGCCCTGACTGCCGTTGATTCCGGCGGTACCGCCGTCTTCGTTATTCGCATACACGGCCATGCCGTCGCCGCTCATTGTGATTGTTTTTCCGAACTGGTCGCTGAGCTCCGTATTCGATGCCTTGATATAGGCGGCCTGAGTCCAGAGTCCTCCGGTGGCGCGGAAAAGGTACGCCCCTCCTGCGCCGTTGGCGCTGTTGTCCGTTTGATCGCCGCCGATGCCCGTGGCCGCGCTGGCTTCATTTGTCGCGCCAACCAGGAGAGACTCGTTGCCGACTGCTACGCTTCTACCGAAGAATTCTCCCGCCTCTGCGTTCGAGGCCTTGATATAGGCCTCCTGAGCCCAGACAGCGCCGCTGCGCCGAAAGACGTACGCGGCTCCCGCATCGGCAGCGCTGTTATCGCTCTGATCGCCGTTGATGCCGGTCGTACTGCTGGCCTCCCGGAAGGTGCTGACCGCCAGCAGATCGCCGCGCAGTGCGAGCGCCTCGCCGAACTCATCGCCGGCATTCGCGTTCGACGCCTTGATATACGCCTGCTGACTCCAGACGCCGTTCGCGGCCGTGAAAACATAGGCCGCTCCGGCATCCGCAGCGGCGTTGTCTCCGACTTCCGGCGAAATCCCGGTCACGCTGCTATCTTCGAATGCGGCGCCGGCCGCCAGAGTTTCCCCGTCCAGAGCGATGGCCGCGCCGAAACTATCGGCGGCTCCCGGGATGCCGGGTTTGACATAGGCCTCCTGCTGCCACGCGTCTGAGCTGTCCCGGCGAAACACATACACGGCCCCCGCATTCGCGGCGCTGTTGTCGCTCTGGATGCCGTTGATTCCGGCGGCACCGCTGGCTTCCCCCGGCGCGCTAACCGCGATCAGATCGCCGGAAATCGCGACCTGCGAACCGAAAGCATCGCCAGCCTCTGTATTCGAAGCCTTGAGATAGGCTGCCTGGCTCCAGGTATCAGAGCTGTCGCGACGGAAGACATACGCCGCGCCGGAATCTGCAGCGCTGTTGTCGCCCTGGCTGCCGTTCACGCCGGTCGCGGTGCTGTCTTCCTGGCTTGCACCGGCTACGAGCGTATCTCCAGAAATCGCGACGGAGATACCAAAGCGATCGCCGCCTTCTGTATTCGAGCCCTTGAGATAGGCCTCCTGGGACCACTGGCCGTCCTGGAACCGAAAGACATACACAGCTCCCGCGTTCGCAGCGCTGTTGTCCAGCTGGTCACCGTTCACGCCGGTTGCGTTGCTGTCTTCTGATCGCATGCCAAGCGCGAGGGTCTGGGTTTCACAGTCAAAAGCGACAATCCCGTCAAGGCCGTCCGAGGCGTCCGGATTCGAGGTTTTGATGTACGCCTCCTGCTGCAGGGCGTCGTAGTTCGGCGACTGCGTAAAATTGCAGCCGGGATCGTTCCGCAGATACAGCAGCAGCGCCGCGGGATTGCAGGCGATATCCGTCGCCGAGCACTCGAAACTCAGGCAGGCGCTGGCCAGACCGCCCGGCAGAGTCAGTGCGCACGCCAGAGCCAGCTTATGAAACAGTGATCCAGTTCGCATAGGATCCAATTGTATCCCATGCGGCCCGGGCCGCACAATAGGATGCGATCCTATTGACGGCCGTGATGCAATGGTCTATCATGCGTGCACAGATGGACGCAAACACATCGCCCAAAACCGTGTCGCTGGTTGAAGATGAGCCCCTGGTCCGGCAGCGGCTGCAGCGGCTGATCGACGACAGCCCGGATTTTTCGCTGCTGCGCTCGTACTCCAGCGGCGTCCCGGCCGTTCAGGATCTGCCGATTGTTCCGCCCGATCTCTTGATCACCGACCTGGGACTGCCGGGCATGCGCGGCGAAGAGGTCATCGCGCGCGTGAAAGAGACGCTGCCGGAATTGCCGATCGTCGCCTATACGGTCTTCGAAGACGAGGATTCGATTCTGGGGGCGATTCGCGCCGGCGCTAATGGTTATATCTTAAAAGATACTGCCGAACAGTTAATCCTCGCGGAATTGCGGGTCGTTTTATTGGGCGGCTCCACGCTCACGCCGCGCATTGCGGAGCGGATTTTGAATTTGCAGGCGGCGGCCGACAGCGCTGAAACTCAAGGACGCGAGGAACTCACACCCCGCGAACTCGAAATCCTGAATGAAATTTCGCTGGGTTTTACGTACGGCGAAATCGCGGAACACTTAACGATCAGTCTGCACACGGTGCGGCGGCACATCGAAAAGATCTATCGCAAGTTAAACGTCAATTCGCGTCACGAGGCTACCGCGCAGGCGCAGAAACTGCGCCTGCTGTGAGTGCGCGAAGTCTGAAATACTGCACTCGCGCCAGAACTTCGCAAAGCCCGATCACTGAAACACGTACGCCGCGCCCGCATTCGTGCCGGCATTATCAGACTGATCCCCGTTCACGCCGGTCGAAAGGCTGTCTTCATTATTCGAGACGACCGCCAGCACGTCCCCCGATAGCGCGATGCGATTGCCGAAATTATCGTTCGCGTCACTATTCGACGATTTCAAAAAGGTGCTCTGCTCCCAGACGCCGTCCCGATTCAGGAAGACATAGACCGCGCCGGAGTCCGCCGCGGTATTATCGGCCTGGTTGCCGTTAAATCCCCGTGCGATGCTGTCTTCGTTGATCGCGCCAACCGCGAGAATATGGCGCGAGATTTGAACGGAGTGTCCGAATAGATCCGGACTTTCGCTATTGGATGCTTTGAGGTATATCTGCTGCGCCCACTGCCCGCCGAGTCGCGAAAATACGTATACCGCGCCGGCAGCGAAAGCGCTGTTGTCGGCCTGATTCCCGCCGACTCCCGTGCCGTTGCTGGCTTCCTGCGAAGCACCCACCGCCAGAACATCATCCGAGATCGAAAGACTGTCGCCGAAGTTGTCGCCGCCGTCCGGATTCGATGCTTTGATATACGCTTCTTGAAACCAGTTGAACCCGGCGTTACGAAAGATATAAACCGCCCCGGCTGAAGCAACACTGTTGTCCAACTGGTTCCCGCCCACGCCAGTCGCATTGCTGCCTTCGCCGATCGCGCTGACCGCCAGGGTATCTCCAAAGATCGAAACCTTCGAGCCGAAAGCGTCGTTATTGCCGGTGTTCGAAGCCTTCAAGTAGGCTTCCTGCACCCAGCCGATAGCAGCGTTGCGGCGAAAGATATATACAGCGCCCGAGCCGCCAGCCACGTTATTCGCCTGATCGCCGTTTACGCCCGCGGCATTGCTGTCTTCCGAAGACGCGCCGACCGCCAACACGTCGCCGGAAAGCGCGACCGCAGTACCGAAGGCATCGCTGGCTTCGGTATTCGAAGCTTTGATATAGGCCTCCTGGGCCCAGGTAGCACCCTCACGACGAAATACATACACGGCGCCCGCGTCGCCCGCGCTGTTATCGTTTTGATCGCCGCCGATGCCCGTGGCGGCGCTGTCCTCGTTCGTGGTTCCAACGGCGAGCAATTCCCCCGAGAGCGACAGGGTTCTTCCAAAGGCGTCCGAGGTATTCGTATTCGAAGCTTTGATATAAGCTTCCTGAGCCCACGCTCCATTCGAAAACCGAAACACGTAAACGGCGCCGGCTCCCGATATGGAATTGTCCGCCTGATTGCCGTCCACGCCCACGGCGCTGCTGCTTTCGCTGATCGTACCGATCGCCAGAGTCATCGTTTCGCAGTCGAAATCCATCTGGCCGTTGCCCAGAAAATCGTTCGATTCCGCGTTCGATGCTTTAAGGTAGGCCTGCTGCGAAAACGCGCCGACCGCCAGGGATTGCCGCGCATCGCAGGGAAGCTGCGTGTACAATATCAAAGCGAAGGGATCGCAAAAGACATCGGCACCATTGCAATCTGTCTGCAGACAGGCCGCGGTGCTGGAGCTGGCTAAAACCAACGCAAGCAGAATTCGATAAAATGAATGCGTAACACAGGAATACCGGCCCATAGACCTGAGGGCAGCACGCACGATTTCCACGGTCGACTAAAAAAATGACGCCGGTATGAATTTGTCCCGAAGCGACCGGACCAAAATCCGCAGATATAGCCCGACAACTATCCAGTTCAAATTCAAACCGACCATTGCGTGTTGCAGCTATCAGTCAGCTGAAACACGCGAATTGATTTTGACGTTGCGCAAGGTCTTGCGCTTACCCGACGGCCACACAATGTCCACGGATACAATCCGCGTCGCATCACCCAGGCCGAAGATCAATTCGGGCGACTGGTCGGTTAAGAATCCCAGGCCGGCAATAAATTCACGGGTCTGGCTTTCGCCGTCCGCGGTTTTTACCGTAACTTTCGCGCCCAGGTTGGCGACGGTATCGGCGAAGGCCACTTTCAGATAATTGCCCGGCCGGTCTGCCGGCTTGCTCAGAAAGGCTCGCGCGGGGCCGTCCATGTTTACGTAGATCAAGTCCGGCGCGCCGTCGTTGTTAAAATCACCGGTTAAGGGCGACTGGCCGTAATAATAATTCTCGACGCCGGCCAGTTCTCCGGAAGGCACGAAGCGCCCGCCCGGCGCTTGCAACAAGAAGCGACCGGGAGCTTTGCTGTATTTGTGAACGTACCACTTGATATAGTTCTCGGCGACGCTGAGATCCGGCAGGCCGTCCAGATTAAAGTCTTCGAAGGTCGCGCCCCAGGCGAACTCCATGCCCGCGAGGCCGGCCGTGTCGGTAATCGAAACGAAATTAAAATCGCCGTCGTTTCGCAGCAGGCCCCAGCGCAAATCCTGCGGCTGGTCTTCGCGCAGGTCGCCTTTGATCGCGAAAGCCGGCACGGAGTTGCCCGCGTTGCTCAAAAACAGATCCATATCGCCGTCGCCGTCGATGTCGGCAACACCCAGGCCCATCCAGAATCCGTAGCCGGTCGGCGCGGGCTGCTCCGCGAATTTCAGTCCGCCCATATTCTTAAAGATGCGCACGCGCCCGGTGTTTTCCGCGACGACCAGATCCGCCCGGCGATCCCCGTTTAAGTCAACGAAGGCGGATAAAAAGGTATTCTGGCGCACCGCGATTCCCGAAGCGTCCGTAATATCGCGAAACTTGTTTCGACCGCGATTCAGTAACAGCAGATTTTTGCGGCCGTGAGTGGGATCGTTATAAGTCGCGGTGCGAAAGTGCGACGGCGCGACGAAAGTGCTGACGTACAGATCCGCCCAGCCGTCGCCGTTTAAGTCCGTCGCGGCGACCTGCAGCGGAATCGTATGCGCTTCGAGTTCGAGGGGGATCTCTTGCGAAGTAAATACGCCCTTCGTATTCGTCAGTAGAAAGAGGCCGTCGTCGCGGGTCACGAGCAGGTCCACGTCACCGTCGCGATCCAGATCCAGGGAAAGCACGCTGTAGGTCGCGCCCGTCTTCGCGATTTGCGAGAGGCCCGCCTCGCTGGAAATATCGCGAAAGACGCCGTTTTCGAAGCGAAAGAGAGCGTCCGGCTGACCGGCGCCGCCGCCCAGAAAGATTTCGGAGCCGTTCTGACTGCCGTCGACGTCGATCACGGCGGCGCCGAGAAAGGGAAAGGAATTCGTATCGTCGAAGCGGTGCTGAAAGTCCAGCGCCGCCGCTTCGAATTCCGGAATCGCCACGCCGGCTTCGCTCGCGCTGCCGGGTTCATCGACATGGTCGGGCTGGGCCACGAAGGCGCAGGCGGAAAGCAGGCTTGCGACGACCGCAGCGAGCGCGACCCGAAATCCGTAAGCGCGCCCGGCCGGACCGAAAATTTTCTGGAGACTGTATTGCATACACAGTCAGTCGCCGCCCGGGGCTGATTGTTACAAAAAATTTGAAAAATCGCGGCGGATCTCGCGTGAGCATCGCCGCTAATTTACGATGGCCCTATTCCTGGCAGGCCTGCTTGCGCTGGCTGTGTAATCCAAATCTATCTAAAAAAATACACAGCACCGACGATGCTACCGGCGTTGTCACTCTGGCCGCCGTCGATGCCGGTGCTGCGACTGGCTTCGCCCACCGCCGAAATCGCCAGACCGTCTCCCGACAGTGCGACTCGATCAGCGAACGAGTCTGCCCCGTCCGAATTCGAAGCTTTTACGTAGGCCTCCTGACGCCAGATGCCGTCGAGTCGGCGAAAGACATAGGCGGCGCCGGCGCCGCTCGCTGAATTGTCAGTTTGGTCGCCGTTCACGCCGGTCGCGTTGCTGTCTTCGCTGACGCTGCCGACGGCCAGCACGTCGCCGGAAAGCCCGACCGAGGTGCCGAAGGCGTCGCTGATTTCGGGATTCGAAGACTTGATATAGGCTTCCTCGGTCCAAAAGCCAGCATTCCGGCGAAAGATATAAACCGCGCCCGCGTTGCTCGCGCCGTTGTTCGTCGCGTCTCCGTTGACTCCGACGGCGTTGCTGTCTTCGGCACTTGCACCGACGGCCAGCACGTCGCCGGACAGGGCGACCGAAGTGCCGAAGGCGTCGCTCGCGTCTGTATTCGAAGCCTTGATATAATCCGTCTGGACCCAGGTCACGCCGGTATAACGAAACACGTACACCGCTCCCGAGCCGCCCGCACCGTTATCGTTTTGATTGCCGTTCACACCCGTCGCGCTGCTCGACTCACCGACTGCACCGACGACGATCGTATCTCCGGAGATCGCCAGAGCACCGCCGAAGCTGTCGCTCGCGTCCGTATTTGAGGCTTTCAAATAGGCTTCGGGAAACCAGACTCCGCCCAGACGTCGGTAAACGTAGACGGCTCCTGAGGCTGCCGCGCTGTTATTGGATTGATCGCCGTTCACGCCGGTCGCGCTGCTCGCCTCGGACGTCGTCGACACGGCCAGCACATCGCCCTCAATGACGACCTGCCGACCAAACTGATCGCCCGCCTCCGCATTCGAGGCTTTGATATAGGCTTCCTGAACCCAGGTGCTGCCCGTGCGCCGAAATAGATAGGCCGCGCCCGCGTTGTTGCCCAGGTTATTGCTCTCGTCGCCGCCCACGCCCGTCGCGGTGCTGTCTTCGTTGATCGCACCAACCAGCAGAGTATCGCCGGAATAATCCACGCTCTGACCGAAGACGTCGCTCGCTTCCGCATTCGATGCTTTGATGTAGGCTTCCTGCGACCAGGCCTCGCTCGCGAATCGAAAGACATAGGCCGCACCGGAGGAGCCGGCGCTGTTGTCGATCTGGTTGCCGTTCACGCCGGTCGCATTGCTGGATTCATTCGTGGACGTGGAAACCATCGTCTGTGTCGCGCAATCAAAAGCGATGTTGAGTCCGAACTCGTCGCAGTCTTCGGCGTTTGAAGCTTTGATATAGGCCTGCTGCGTGATCCCGTTGAAATTCAGACTCTGAGTAAATTCACAGCCACGATTCAGATAGACCAGCAGGAGCTCCGGCTGACAGACCACGTCGGTGCCGGAGCAATCAAAGCGCAGACAGGCGGTTTGGGCCAGCAGACTTCCCCCCAGTATCACCGCGGCCAGGGCTGTGCGAATTCGAATCATCATAAACGTCCATTTGCGCCGGGGCACCCTGTATTCGCCCCCGCATGAAATCGCGGTCAAGAGGATAATCCCACCATTCGCGCTGCACACCCGGATTACAAGAATAGTATCGGCATGCTCTGGCGGGCAAATTAATGCGCTCATGATCGAATCATCTGCCTGGCATCGCGACTCCGGCTTGACGCGAAGGTCGTAAACCATTCCCCTGGTTCGCTCTGCCGCAATTGCGCGGGCGAATATAAAGGGAGATGTATCTTGAATCGGATCGTTACTAGAACTCTGGCAGGTCTGCGCTCCGTCGCCCTGCTCTCGCTGCCGCTTGTGATCCTGCTGATTCTATTGCAGGGAATTTTCAGTCTGCTGATCTGGATCGAAAGCGTACCCCGCCTGAATTTCGACATCTATCAACAGAGTCTCGCTCGCCTGGGGCAGGCCGAAATTCCGGACTCGGATATTGTAGTGCCGCCGCCGACTTCCCTTTCACGCAAGTACAGCATGGCCGCCGCGAAGCAGGTCGACGAAGTCGGCAACACCGTATCGATCTATCATGGCTTTCGCCGGGCGACGCCTTTCGAACGCGAGAAGCCGGCCGGCTATCGCCGCGTGCTGGTCATCGGCGACAGCTTCGCCTGGGGCTTTCGCCTGGCTGACGACGAAACCTTCGCGCACCATCTCGAAGAAGGGCTGCGCACGCGACCGATTCCCGGCGTTGAAAAAGTCGAAGTATTGAACGCGGGCATTATCGCCTCGACGATCACCCATTCCCATGAAAGCCTGCGCTATAACGACGTGGAGTTCGACCCCGACGTGGTCATCCTGAATTTCTGCGATAACGATATTTCGGATCTTACCGTTGATCGCAGCATCTCGCCCTTTATGTACGATCTCATGAAGCAAAGCGCCTGGATCGCGCCGGTTCGCTATATCGTCGTAAAAAGTATACTGAATCGCCAGCGGCGCGTTCTGGAAGCCGTCGCCAAAAACGAAGGTCTGGAACTGACCGAAGGCCGCTTCGGAGTCAAACCCTGGGTCACCCACATCGACTGGCCGGCAGACATGGAGAGCTTCATCAAAAATTCCGACAAGATTTCTCAGAGCGATATCACGAAGCTGCTGACCCTGTACTATTATACCGAGCCTTCGATGATCATGCCTTATACGCGCGAAGACGACGAGTTCGTAGCGGAGCTCTGGCAACGCTGGGAAAAGAATCTGATCGAAATCCGCGATCTCGGTCGCGAGAAAAATTTCGAACTGATCGTAAACGTATATCCGATCTTCGCGCGCATCTACGAGACGCAGTTCGACGAGCGTGCGACTCCGGAGAATATCATTCGCGAAATTTGCGAACGCAACGGAATTCGTTTCGTCGACGTGCTCGATCAATTTCGGGCGGCCGAACCGGCTCTGCGCCGTCAGGGCCGATCTTTTTACCAGCTGCCGGAAGATTCTCATCCCTCGCCCCACGGCCAGGCGATCGTGGCCGCGGCCCTCGAGCGGGAAGTCCGCGAGATTCTTAAATAAAACGGCACGTCCGCGAGATTCTTAAATAAAACGGCACGTCCGCGAGATTCTTAAATGAAACGGCACGTCCGCGAGATTCTTAAATGAAACGGAAAGTCCGCGAGATTCTTAAATGAAACGGGAAGTCCGCGAGATACTAAAACGATAACGGGACGTCCGCGAAATATCCGGGGCCTGTAATTTCGAATAGACGGATCGCAATGCCCGGCGTCTATTCGTGATGCATGTCCTGGTTTTTGATCGTACTCCTGGCCCACAGTCTGTCGGCGGCGCTGCTGTCGATTCTGCTGGTCTCGGTGCTGCGAGAATCCCGGCGATCCACCGCCCATCGCGCATTCACCGGCCTGTTGGCCGGCAGCCTGGCCTGGCTCATCGTGAATTCCGTTTCCGAGTGGCTCACGGTCAGCGGACAGCCGAACGCCTTGCTGGGCGCTTTCGCCGGAGTCGCAATCCAGGCGATGACTCTGGCGACCTTCGTGCTGTGCGAAAGCCTGCCGGCCCGGGCCGAATTCGACGCCTGGACCCAGGGCGGAAAACGTCCGGCCCGGCGGCCGCTGATTCGCATCGTGCCCGTCGCCCTCGGCTGTCTCGTTCTCGCCGCGCTGAGTTTTTCACCGGAATGGATTTCGAATCGACGCGTGCTCGCCGACGGGAGCACCGGGGCCGACTATGGGCGCTGGTTTCTGGCGACCGGCGTGTGGTCCTCGCTGGTGGTCGCCTGGGGATTGTTTTTGTTGTACGGCAAGTACGCCCGCGAAAGCGAACCGCGCTTCAGGTCCCAGCTCGCCCTCTTCTGGACCGGCATCGCTATCAGCTTCGTCCTGGGATTGATCTTCAGCTATCTGCTGCCGCTCGCCGGCAACAGCCGTCTGTTTTTTCTGGGCGTGGATTCCAGCATCGCACTCGTAACCCTCGTCGCCTACGCCGTGCTGTACAAGGGCCTCTTCGACGTGCGCACGGCGCTGCTGCGCACCGGCTTACGCGTGATCGTTTCGCTGGCTCTGGCCTCCGCGATCTATGCGGCCTTCCTGGTTTTGTTTTTAAATCGCGAACTGTCCGAGTTCTCGATCGAGTTCGCTCTCGTGCTTTCGCTGTTCTTTCTGGCCGTCGTCTTTTTCGCCCAGCGCGTGCTGCCCCTGGCGGACCGGCTCTTCGTACGCCGCCCGCCCGATCTCCAGACGGTCATCCCATCGTTGTTTCGCGGCTTATACGAATCTCCAGATCCGATCCCGATCGGCACCCGACGCGGAACCGGCGTCGAACAGCGCGCGGGCGATCCCGGCGGTATCGTTGAAACCATCGACCGCGCCTTTCCCACGCACCGGGCCTTCGTCTGCACCGCTCCCGACGGCGGCGATCCCGGCGTATTGAATCTGCATCGGCGGGCGACGGAACTGCAGCTCGACCCCGCGACGATCCGTTTTTTACAGCGCCTGCTGAGCGTGCGCGAATTGCCGCCGGCCGTCGTCGCGGACTGGGATCGGATCTTCGTGCTCGCGGAATTTTCGGACACGCTGCCGGGGGATACGAGCGCGCGCTACCCTCGCGTTTCGCGCGTGCTTACGACGGCGCTCGCGGCCCTGGCCCGGGAAGACTTTCGCATCGTGCTGCCCTTTTTATTTAATCGGCGCTTCGCGGGTTTTATCGCGCTCGGCGAAAAAGCGGACGACTATCCCTTCTTCGATCGCGATCTGGAGTATCTAGAAAGTCTGCGGCTGTCCCTGAGCGTTTTGTTTCAGTTTCAGCGAACTCTGAGCGCAGTCGAAACGCACAACCGCGAAGCCCAGCAAGATCTGGGACGTCTGACCGAATATCTGCGCGGGCCGGCGGATCCGGCGAACGCCGCGACTCGCGCGGAACTGGCCGGCCGCACCATCGTATATCGCAGCCCGGCGATGCGCGCTGTCGCCGCTGAAATCGATAAGATCGCAGGACCCCGCGGCGATATTAAAGATTTCGCCGAGCCCGGCGAACCCGTGCTGATCACCGGCGAAACCGGCACCGGCAAAGAGATCATCGCGCGCATGATTCACTCCGGCGGCGAAGCGAGCGCCGAGCAGGATAAAGCGAAAACCAAATCGGCCGCGGCGGCGAAACCCTTCGTCGCCGTCAACTGCGCCGCCGTCGCCGAGAATCTCTGGGAGGACGAACTCTTCGGCCACGTCAAAGGCGCCTTCACCGACGCCCGGGATACTCGCGCCGGACGCGTGCGCGAAGCCGAGGGCGGCGTGCTTTTCTTTGATGAGATCGGTGAGATGCCTCTGGAGATGCAGGCCAAGCTGCTCCGTCTTTTACAAGAGAACGTGTTTTCCCCGGTTGGTTCCGACCAGACCGTCGAGGCCCGGTGCCGCTTCATCTTCGCCACCAATCGCAGCCTGCCGGAAATGATCCAGGCCGGCCAATTCCGCGAGGATCTGTACTATCGCATCAACGTCCTGCCGGTGCACGCGCCGCCCCTGCGCGAAAGAACGGAAGATATTTTATTATTATTCAGGCATCATTTGACGGCGGCCCACGAGCGGCGCGGCACGACTCCGCCCGAAATCGATCCGGGCGCGGCCCAGTCTCTCGAACGTTACGCCTGGCCCGGCAATATTCGCGAACTCGAAAACCTGGCCGTGCGAATGGCGGCGCTGCACGAAGCGCCCGTCATCACCGCGGCCGATTTGCCCCACGCGATTCGCAGCGGACAGAAGAGTCGCCCGCGACTGCTCGTCACCGAACACCGCGTCAGCGAAACCGATCAGACCCTGCGAGAAATGATCGACGACTATACCCGTCGCATTCTGGTCGAAACTCTGAAAAAAACCGGCGGCAACCGCACGAAGGCCGCGGAGCTGCTCGGCGTAAAGCGTGGTTCGCTGCTGTATCGCATGAAGGAGCTGGGCGTCGAATAAGGCGACGCCCGCCCGATGACTCAGCTTTCTGGCTGATTTGTATTTTCCCTCTCCGGCGCGCGAAAGGGGCCCGCGGTTCCGGAACGCAGACGACGCTCCTGTAAGTACTCATAGATCATCGGAATCAAGATCAGCGTCAGGATCGTCGAGCTAATCAGTCCGCCGATCATCGGCGTCGCCAGACGTTTCATAATACGCGAGCCGGCTTCGCTGGCCCAGAGAATCGGCATCAGACCGAGCAGAGTCGTCGTCACCGTCATCATCTTCGGTCGCACGCGATCGACTGCGCCTTCGATCACCGCGGCGCGAATGTCGGCGACGGTATGTAGACGGCCTTCGCTTTGATAGCGCGCGATCGCTTCGTCAAGATACAGGAGCATCACGATGCCCGTCTCGGCCGCGAGCCCCGCCAGAGCGATGAAGCCGACGTCGGTCGCGACCGAACGATTGTAGCCGAAAAAGTACATTAACCATACGCCGCCGATCGCGGCGAAGGCCAGGGACGAAAGAATAATCAGCGTCTGCGTTACGTTCTTGAAATGCAAATACAGCAAGAGCGCCACGAGCAATATCGTCAGCGTCCCCACCACCTGCAATCGTCGCGCCGTCGCCTGCATATATTCGTACTGGCCGCTCCAGAGAATCGTTACCCCTTCCGGCACGCGCAGTTCGCCGGCGGCGATTTTTCTGAAGAGCGTTTCGCGGGCTCCTTCTACGTACGAGGCGACGTCCGCCCCCGGCTCCAGGTCCACGTAGATCCAGGCGCTCTTGCGGGCGTTTTCGGTTTTGATCGCGGGCGGTCCGTCGCTCACGCGAATCTTCGCCACCTGCCCGATCGGGATATTCGCCCCCGACGGTGTGCGCACCCAGATATCGTCCAGGCGATCGATGCTGTCGCGGTACTCGCGGGGATAGCGCACGCTCAGGGGATAGCGCGCGAGTCCTTCGATGATTTCAGTGACCGGCATGCCGCCGACCGCGGTCATGATCGTATCCTGAATGTCGCCGATCGTCACGCCATAATGCGCCGCCGCCGCGCGATCGATATCGTAATCGATATAGCGGCCGCCGGTCACGCGTTCAGAAACGATCGAAGCCGTGCCCGGAAAATCGCGCAGCGCCGCCTCGATGTCTGTTCCCAGGCGCGCCAGCTTGCCCAGGTCGTCGCCGAGCAGCTTAATGCCGACCGGCGTTTTGATTCCCGTCGAAAGCATGTCGATCCGCGTGCGAATCGGATAGGTCCAGGCGTTGGTCAGTCCCGGAAATCGAATCGCGTCATTCAATTCCACGATCAGTTTCTCCACGGTCATGCCGGCGCGCCAGTGCTTGCGTTCTTTCAGCATCACGTGGGTTTCGATCATCGTCAGAGGAGCCGCGTCGGTGGCGGTCTCCGCGCGCCCGACTTTTCCCAGCACGTTTTCGACTTCCGGAAACTCTTTGATGATCGCGTCGGTGCGCTGGAGAATTTCCCGGGCCTTCGTTATCGATAGTCCCGGCAGAGTCGTCGGCATATAAAGCAAATCGCCCTCGTTCAAGGGCGGCATAAACTCGCCGCCGATCGGTCGCAGCAGATAGCCACCGCCCGGTTTCGGCACTCCGTACAGCGGAAGCAAAGTTAGAGCGAGCGCAGCACAGGCCGCGATCACCACCGGCCGCTTACGCGCCAGCGCCTGCGCGATCAGGGGACGATAAACGGCGCTTAGAAACCGCGAGATGGGATTCTCCGATTCGGGACGAATTCCTCCTCGTACGAACCAGCTCATCAGCACCGGAATGACCGTCACCGCGATGATCGAAGCGCAGGCGATGGCGAAGGTTTTCGTGAGCGCGAGCGGCGTAAACAATCGACCCGACTGACCGCCGAGAGCCAGCACCGGTAAAAACGAAACCGTAATAATCAAGAGCGAAAAGAAGAGCGCGGGACCCACTTCGACCGCCGCCCGGCGAACGATTTCCAGATGGGGCGTCGTCGGCGTGCCTCCGGCCGAATCGGAGTTCATCGCGCCTTCGCGTTCGAGATGTTTGTGCAAATTTTCAACCATTACGACCGAAGCGTCGATCATCACGCCGACGGCGATGGCGATTCCTCCGAGGCTCATGATATTCGCGTTAATATCGAATAGATACATCAAGAGCAGCGCCGCCAGCACTCCCAGGGGCAGAGTCACGACGGCGACCAGCGCCGAACGGCCGTGCAATAAGAACAAAGCCGTTACGATCGCGACGACGACGATTTCTTCCAAGAGTTTCCAGGATACGGCTTTGACCGCGCGATGAATTAACTTTGAACGATCATAAGCTACGTTAATTTCGACGCCCTCCGGCAAGGTCGCCTGCAATTCTTTCAAGCGCGCCTTCACCCGATCGATGACCTCTAAGGCGTTTTCGCCGTAGCGAATCAAAACGATGCCGGCCACGGTTTCACCCTCGCCGTTCCAATCAGCCAGGCCCCGCCGAATCGCCGGGCCGATTTGCACGTGAGCGACGTCGCCGACCGTTATTGGATTGCCGTCACGACCGGCCTTCAGGACGACCTGTTCGATATCCTGAATCGATTCGATCGTTCCGAGACCACGGACCATGAATTCCGTTTCACCCATCTCGATCAGCCGACCGCCGGCGTCGCTATTGCTCCGGGCGAGCCGTGCACGCAGCAGCTCCAGAGAAATATCATGCGCAATCAGGCGCGTCGGATCGACCTCCACCTGATACTCCTTAACGAAACCGCCCAGCGCGGCGACTTCCGCGACGCCCTGCAGACTCGCCAATTCGTAGCGCAGCGTCCAATCCTGCAGCGAACGCAGCTCCTGGAGATTGCGCCGCTTCGTGGAATCGCTGAGCGTATAAATTAAAACCCACCCGACTCCGGTCGCGTCCGGTCCCAGCTGCGGTTCGACGCCCGCGGGCAGTCGGGCCGCGGCGGTGTTTAGATACTCCAGCACCCGACCGCGCGCGTCATACAGGTCCGTGCCATCGTCGAATATGATGTACACGAGCGAGAAGCCGAAGAACGAATAACCGCGCACGACCTTCGCCCGCGGCACCGCGAGCATCGCCGAACTCAAAGGATAGGTCACCTGGTCTTCGACGATCTGCGGCGCCTGGCCCGGATACTTCGTCAGCACGATAACCTGCGCGTCGGACAAATCCGGAATGGCGTCGATCGGCAAATTCGCCACTGTGAAGAGGCCCCCGCCCGCAATAAAAACGGCGAAGACCGCGACGAGAAAACGATTCTCCAGGGAAAGGCGAATCAAAGCGGCGATCATGGTTGCGCCCCGTGGGAATGCGAATGCGTCTTCGCACCTTCATCCAGAGAATCGGGCATGACAGGATCGCGGCCGCGCATATTGCGCATCACTTCTTGCAGGCGCGATTCGGAATCCAGCAGGAACTGTCCGGACACGACCACCGCTTCGCCTTCGACGATGCCCTCTATGACCTGAACGCCGCCGGCTCCGTCGACGACGCCGGTGCGAATGACGCGCGCTTCGAATTCGCCGTCGCCATGATAGACGAAGGCGACGTTGCGCGTGCCGGAACGAATGACCGCGGATGTCGGAACGACCAGCTGCTCCCCCTGCAGCTCTTTTTCGAGCAGGATCGTCGCGTACATCCCTGGCTTTAAGCGAAAGCCGGGATTGCGAAACGATAGACGAATCTTAAGATCGCGGCTTTCCATTTCCATAAACGGAAAAACGAAACTTACCGATCCGGCGAAGCTTTCGCCGGGCAGCTGTGGGATGATCATCTCCGCCGGCATGCCCTGCGAAACGAAGGGCATATCTTTTTCGGGAATGTGCACATAGGCCCAGACCGTCGACAGGTCCACGATCTTAAACAGATCCGTTCCCGCTTTCACGTGAGCGCCTTCGGTCACCATTTTTTCCACCACCACTCCCGAGTACGGCGAGTACAGGGTCAGCAAGCGCTGCGCTTTCCCCGAACGCTCAATGCTCCGAATTTGCGCCGGCGAGATATTCCAATTTCGCAGACGCCCGCGCGCGGCGGCCAGCAAGCGTTCCATCTCTGATTTTGCGGCGTCGCTTGTGAGCGATTGAGCGCGTTGAAAGAGCTGTAGATATTCTTCCTGGGTCGACACAAGCTCCGGGCTATAGATCGCCGCCAGAGCCTGGCCGCGCTTGATCGTCTGTCCGGTAAAGCGCGCGTATAATTTTTCCACCCAGCCGTCGACGCGGCTATTCATCAGCGCCTCGGCCGACTCGTTGTAATCAATGTGGGCGACGGAGCGAATCTTTCGGGCGATCTTTCGCCGGCCGGCAATCTCGGTGACAACCCCCATCCGACGAATTTGTTCCGCCTGGATTTGAATCGTGGGCCCGCGGGACTGCGCAGGCGCCGGGCTCGCATCTTGTTTGGCCGCGTCGGATTCTTCGAAGCCTTCGACATGGTCTCCCGAATCGGACATTTGCCGCTCGTGATTCGCGTGATTTTCTTGATTGTCTTTGTCCGCATGCGCGGAATGATCGTGAAAGGGCGTCAGGTCCATGCCGCAAATCGGACAGGAGCCTGGTTCGTCCCGGATCACGTGGGGGTGCATCGAACAGGTATAGAGCGGCGCACCGGCTTTCCGGCTGGTATCGCCGCCCGCTTCGGACGAACCCGCATAGCCGGCGTACATTGCAATCGCATAGGCTCCGCCGCCCAGCAGACTGACGGCGAGCGATCCGACCAGGAGCTTTTTGATCAAGGCGGACGGGACTCGAAATCCGGTGTTTTGTCCGGCATGCAGACCGGTGCTTTCCATAACATGGTCGCTTCGATTCGATTTTTTCGCATTCATTGCGCGCCTCCTTCAGATGCTCCGGCGGCTTCAGCGCTAACATCCGGCAGTATTCTATTTAGAACGAAGGCCATCGCCAGCACACTGCGATCGCGATCGGCCGCCAGGCGCAGGCCTTCGCTCCGCAAAGCGTAGAGGGCGTCCCAGGCGTCCGCGAGAGCGTCAAAGTCCCCCCGGCCCGATTCATAAGCGAAACTCGCCGCCTCCAATCCGCGCTCCGCCCGGGGAATCAGGCTTTCGTCGTACAGCACAAGCCGATCTTCGAGAGTCTGCCAATCGATCCGCGCGGCGTCGAAGATGCGGCTTTCGTTCTCGGCGATATTGCGGCCCGCGAAGCGCGCGGACCGTCGTTCTTCCTGCACGGCCTCAAGTTTCGCGTGATTGCTCAGAGCCGACCACAGGGGCACACGCATCTTAAAGCCGAAGCTCATGAAGTCCTCTCCGGCGGCGGGATCGTCGGGAATATCCGCCCGCCGGCGATAGGCGGCGAAGACTTCGAAGTCAGGCAAATAGTTCATCCACGCCAGAGACTCCTCCTTCGCGCGCCGGTCTTCGGACAGCTCGATCAGGGCCACCGCCAGGGATTCCGTCGCCACGCTGGCCCGGCCCTCAAGCGTTCGCGAACGCAGACGCATCAGATAGCGATCCAGATCGGTCGGCTCCGCTGCGTTTCCGCCCCCGTCTTTCGCAGCCAGCAAAGCGACGACGGGCTCCATTCCACTCCCAGGCGTCTGCTCCTCCGGCGCGTCTTCAGAGCCGGCTACCGACGAATCCGCCAGAAAATATCGCAGCGTGCGATAGCGCGATTGCAAACGCCCCTCCAGAGCCCGCGATCGATCCTGAAAGCGCGCTTGCCGCACGCCGGCCGCACTAACTTCCGCCAGGTTTGCCTTACCAACGGCGTACCGCACGTTGGCCGCTTCCAGGGCGATCCGCATACGCTCGCCGAAATCCCGGGTCAGACGCAGCTCCGCCAGGTTCGTTCGAATATCCAGCAGCTCTTCCAGAAATTCACGAGCTATGCGATTCTTTTCGATCGCCAGGCGCAGGCGGCTGGCTCGCGCTTCCACGTCGGCGATCTGCGACTCCAGGCTCAGGCGCCCCGGAAAAGGAATCGGCTGAGACACCGAGAATTCGAGGCCGGTCATGGGCGTGCGATCGTCAATCAAGCGCAGATCTTTTTTATATGGATAATTCGACCAGGCGACGCCCAGGTTCGGGTCGGGATAGCGGCCGCTACTGTAGCGGGCCGCGGCCAGGCGCGACGCCAGTTCTCCCGCCTGTTCGACGATACGAGGATGCCGCGCACTGAGTTCGAGCAGCAAGGCGATCAGTTTCCCATCGCCGCGAGTCTGAACGCTCGCTTCGATACCCGCTTCGACCCCCGCTTTGACCGGCAGCGCTCCGGTCGCTATCAGCAAAGCGACAATCGCGAGAGTCCGCACTCTCGCACTTATATAAAGATTCATAACAATCAGCCTTCTAGAATATCTGCAAACAGCTCGCGCGTGGATTCGCACGAGGTTTCACGACACGACGCCGACACTGCTGAAAGCAGGCGGACAATCGAACGCACAAAAAGAGCGCTTGAGGATTGCGAGATTACCGGAAGGCACAGTGCGAGCTATGACGATCGCCACGCGATACACGCGCGATCCCGAAACGCGACAAGGCCGTCGCACACCGGCGAATCCGGATCTCACGAATCCGAGAGGAGTAGCGTTCTTAAATCAGGAAGGTCTGAATATCGAGGTAGAGGGGAACGGCGGCGCTCAGACGCACAGCGTTTGTCCGATGCGGGGTCCATCGAAAGCGCGATTCGGAATTCGATCCAAACGCGAGCCGCGGCGCCGTTTGATTCGTGGCGTGCCAGAAGAAAGCGCGCGACAATTCAAGCCAGGGCGGCTGCCCTTCGCCGGAGCCTTTCAGAAAGCTCAGCGGATCGTGAGCGGTTTTTTGCGAGTCGAAGTGAACGACAGGCGGCAGATCACAGCCAGGACAATCGCCGTGCTCCGGCTGCGCGGGCGTCGTCGGCTTTTCGTCCGGCTTTTCGTGATGTCCGATGCGTTCGCCGAGTTGAGCGCAGTGCCCGGCTTCCGGCGATGCCTCGTCCGCCGCCAGCCAATCCAGTGCGAGCGCCCCGGGGCCGCCGCAGCAATTCACGGTCAGAAGGATCGCCGTAAGCACGGCTGGAATCCCGGCCAGGCGCTTTGCGGGGCTCTGGCCGGAATGGAATCTGTGCGTGCGCATTCCCATCGGAGGTGAAATCAAGCGCGGTCCATGGTCATCAGTCAAGCCAAAAATACGCCATAGACTGGAACCTGGAGTCGAAAGACCGAATTGTATAAACAATTTCCAAAAACTTATAAGCCGTTCCAGGCTTCGCTGCTTTGGTTGCAATTAGAACGAGAGTCTCCGGGATAGCGCCGGAGGCCGGCGGAGGCCGATCCATACGAACGCCATCATGCGCATGTACGTAAAAAATATGGTTTGCGATCGCTGCAAAGCGGCCGTCGCCGACGCGGCGCGAAAGCTGGATCTGCGCCCGCGGTCGGTCGAGCTGGGAGAGATTGATTTCGGCGAAGACACTCCTAAGCCGGGTCAAATCGCACAGCTGGAAACGCAGCTCGTAGCCCTCGGCTTCGAAATCATCGACGATAAAAACGGCCGACTGATTGAAAGCATGAAGCGACTGGTCATCGCTCTGGTTCGCGACGCAGACGAGTTTCGCCGCGTGCGCCTGTCGGATTATCTCAAGCAGAACCTGCACTATGATTACAGCTATCTGAGCGGCATCTTCTCTTCGGTCGAAGGCCTGACCCTCGAACAGTACCTGATCCAGCAGAAAATCGAGCGCGTCAAAGAGCTGCTGGTATACGATGAAATGAACTTAACGGAAATCGCCCATCGCCTGGGCTACAGCAGCCTGGCTCATCTGAGCGCTCAGTTCAAGAAAGTCACCGGCCTGACTCCCAGCCACTTTCGCAACTTGAAAGATACGAAGCAGCGCAAACCCCTCGATCAGCTCTGAGAACTCCGGCAAGTCTCAATTCTGAAAATATTTTCCAGGATTCTATAAGCGCCGCGACCGCAATTCGCGCTATAATCTTCCTGAGAAATATGAATACGCCTGAACACGCTCCGCTTCCTTCGAAAAGCTTACACACCGCGGCCGCCGGACCGCAACGCTATCCGCTGGTCGGCCTCTCCTGCGCTTCCTGCGCCGCGCGAGTCGAAACCATTCTGAAAAACGATCCAGCGGTCCGCGAAGCGCAGGTCAATCTGGCGGACTCGACGGTCGCTCTTATTGTCGACGCCACGAGCGAACTGCCGCGACTGAAGACCGCGCTGAACGCCGCCGGCTACGACCTGCTTTTCGATGCCTCGTCAACTCCGGACGCCGTCGAAGAACGCCGCGAGAAGGATCTGCGTCGGCTACAGCGCGATACGATCGCGGCGACGCTGTGGACGCTGCCCGTCATGATCATCGGCATGTTTTTTATGCAGCTGCCGTACGCGAACTGGATCATGCTCGCGCTCACGACGCCGGTGCTCTTCGTTTACGGTCGCCGTTTTTTCATCGGAGCCTTCGCACAGCTGCGCCAGCGATCCGCGAATATGGATAGCCTGGTCGCCCTGAGCACCGGCGTTTCGTATCTCTTCAGCTTTTTCAATACGCTGTATCCGGAATTCTGGACGCAGCGCGGTCTCGAAGCGCATGTCTACTATGAAGCCGCGGCGGTAATCGTGACTTTTATCTTGCTCGGTAAATTGCTGGAAGAGCGCGCGAAATCCGCAACCTCTTCCGCGATCAGCGAACTGCTCGGCGAGCAGCCGGAGCATACGACGATCGTGCGCGACGACGGCACCGAAAGCTC
Source organism: bacterium (assembly GCA_024742665.1). GTDB lineage: Bacteria > Spirochaetota > Leptospiria > Leptospirales > Leptonemataceae > JANSYA01. The sequence continues at coordinate 38,844 of JANSYA010000012.1, read as the reverse complement.
GATCGCCATTCGCGACGTGCGGGTCGGCGACCTGGTGCGAGTCAAGCCGGGCGAAAAGATTCCAGTAGACGGCGTCGTCGAAAGCGGCTCGTCGCTGATCGACGAAAGCATGATCTCCGGCGAAGCGCTTCCGGTCGAAGCCCGCGCGCATCGAGAGGTCTTCGCCGGCACGGTCAATCAGCAGGGCAGTTTTGTTTTTCGCGCACAAAAAGTCGGCGGCGAAACAGTGCTGGCCGGCATCGTCGCAATGGTCCAGACGGCGCAGGCCAGCAAAGCCCCCCTGCAGAAAATCGTGGATCGCATCGCCGCGGTTTTTGTACCCATTGTATTAGTCGCCGCTCTGTTCACATTCGCCGTCTGGATTTTAGCGGCCTCTACAGAAACGGCCGGCTTCGCTCCCGCTCTGCTTGCGGCGGTCACCGTGCTCGTCATCGCCTGCCCCTGCGCGCTCGGTCTGGCCACGCCGACGGCGATCATGGTCGGCGTCGGCAAAGGCGCACGAAACAATATTCTGATCAAAGACGCCGAAAGCCTGGAGCTTGCGCGCAAAGTCGACGCGGTCGTCCTCGACAAGACCGGCACGATCACGGAAGGCGAAGCGCGCGTCAGCGATCGCCTGTGGCTTGCGCCGCAAACACAGCAGCGGTATCTGCACGAGATTTTGCACGCCATCGAAAGTCGTTCCGAACACCCCCTGGCCGCAGCGCTGCTGCGCGATCTCGAAAGCGAAAGCAAGTCGGATTCGAATGCCGCCGACACGCCCGTTACGATGCCCGGCGTTCAGATCGAAGAATTTCGCAGCGTAAGCGGACGCGGCGTCGCGGCAAAAGTCGCGGAGAAAAAGTATTTCGTCGGGAACCCGGCCTTCATGAGCGAAAGCGGCGTGCAAATTTCCGGGCCGGCCGCGGAATCGATCCAGAATTTTACAGCCCAGGCCAGGAGCCTCGTCTGCTTCGCGAATCAGGAGAAGCTGCTCGCGATCTTCGCCATCGCGGATCCAATCAAAGCGAGCTCGGCCGGCGCGATTCAAAATCTACGCGCGCGAAATATCGAAGTCTATATGCTCACGGGCGATAACCTGCGCACGGCGACGGCGGTCGCGCAAAGCGTGGGCATCGCCTCCGATCATATTCGCGCGGAAGTGCTGCCGGGTGACAAAGCGGAGTTTATAAGCGCATTGCAAAAACGGGGTCGAACCGTGGCCATGATCGGCGACGGCATCAACGATTCCGCGGCCCTGGCCCGGTCCGACGTGAGCATCGCAATGGGCCGCGGCTCCGACATCGCGCTCGACGTCGCGCGCATCGCGCTTTTAACTTCAGATCTGGGCGCGATTCCCCGCGCCATCGAGCTTTCGCGCGAAACTGTTCGAACGGTGCGCCAGAATCTCTTCTGGGCCTTCATCTACAATCTGATCGGCATTCCTCTGGCCGCGGGCATATTGTATCCGATCAACGGCTTTCTGCTCAACCCCATGATCGCCGCGGCGGCCATGGCCTTTAGTTCCGTCTCGGTGGTTTCGAATAGTCTGCGCGTCAAGTGGCGGCGCCTGAAATAAGCTCAGGCGAAACGCCCGGTTTATCTTATCTGATCACCTGCTCAAACTCGCCGGTCTCCGGGTTGAAAATATAATCAACTTCGGTATAGCTGAAGTTCTGATTAAAATAACCCGCAATGCCCGGCGTATAGTTTTCGTCGCCGGCGTTTTGGTTACCAAAACCCTGCCCGATGCGAATCAGTTCGTCCGACCAGTCGACCGCGTAGTCTTCGCCCTCGCTGACATAGGTGTCGCGATCCCCAAAGCCGAAGCGATCTTTCCAGGCGCCTGGCGTTCCGAGCATACCTGTCAGAAGATCCTCTGCGCTCGGACGATTTTTCCAGGCGTTCACCGCCGAGTCTTTGATCGCGGACGGATAGAGCTTACTGAGAGCATTGCCCACGGACTCGCTGGACGGCAGACCTGGCAGGATGTCATAGATCCCTTTCAGCTCGTTATAGCCCGCCTTCACGACCGCCGCGCCGGCGTCGTATCCGGCTCCCAGCGCTATGCCGCCGTAGTGTTTGATACCGTCTTTCATTGCCGATAATCCGTTTCCAAATGCGGTTCCCGCGGAGCTCAGCGCTCCCGGAATTCCCTGGATACCGTTCATCACGTTGCCCGGCAGGTTCATGACGCTATTGGCCGCGTTCTGCGGGAAATTCTGAATCGCATTACCGACTGCCTTCCAGCCCGGACCCGCATTGTAAATCGCCTGGCCGGCTGTTTGCAGGCCGCCCAGCATTGCCGCGCCGCCGTTATACATGCCGCCCAGCATCGCCGCGCCGCCATTGTACATGCCGCCCAGCACTGCCGCGCCACCGTTGTACATGCCGCCCAGCATCGCCGCGCCGCCGTTGTAGAGCGCGGTCTTAACGGTCGTAGTGCTGGGAAGCGCATTGCCAATCGCGCCAATGCCGTTGTACATGCCACCCAACACTGCCGCGCCGCCGTTGTACATGCCGGACATCGCAGCCGAGCCGCCGTTTATTACACCGTTCAGGGCGTTAGAAGGCGCGTTGCGGAATCCAGTGCGAACGTCTGCGAAAGTCGTCCCGCGAATCCGATCTCGCATACGTCCTAAGCCGTTGAGAATATCGCGCGCCTGCTGGCGATGATTCGTATCCTGCGCACGATCCGATGCCGTGCGCTCCGACGGGTTCAGTCGCGGCGAGCTTTGAATGCGAGTGCCGAGAGCGCCGCCGGCCAGCGACGCCAGCACGCCGAGGTCGCCGCCGAACATATTCAGATTCGATTGCATGCCGGCTTCCGCCTTGATCCACTCACCCCCGACGACCACCGCATGCCCGATCGCGAATTGTTGATAACCCGAGGCGAAGTGCTGCGCGTAGCTGGAGTTGCGGGTTACAGTATTGTTCCAGCCTGATTTGCCATTACTGCTAAAGCGATGAATCGCGCCCCCGGCCGCGCCGCCGACAATACCGCCGACCAGCGCGTCTTCGCCCGAGAAGCCGGCGATATTGCCGTCGGCGTCATACTGCATGCCGGACTGCGCAAAGCCGGTTACGAAACCGGAAATCGCCGGAGCGACCGCCTGGCGAAAGGCGCTCGCGGAAGCTCCGCCTGCAACGCCCACGCCGAAGCGCGCGCCGACTACGGCGAGAGCCGAACTCATCAGAGCCTGCGGCGTCGCGGCGAAGCCGATTTCACCCGTGGTCGGATCCGCCTGGATCATATTACTAACGGTGGTTAAAACCAGACCCGCGGCGACGCCCATACCCACGCCGGTCATCGACAGCAAGGCCGCGCCGACGGCCACGCCGATCTGCTTGCCCAGGTTCAGAATATTCGCCCACAGGACGTCTTCGAGTTCCTTGCCGTTGATCGTCGCGACTTTGATATTCTGCGCGGTGTTTGCGACCATCATCAGCGGATTCAGACCGTTGAATACGCCGGTGACTGCCTGCAAGAAGGGCGGGCCCTGCAAGTCGCTCAGATATTCCTGATCCTTCTCGGCGAGTTCCTCAGCGGCCTGCCGCAGCTGCGGAAAGAAACCTTTCTTTTTGCCACCGGGACGCTGACCTTCGGAGCCAAGTTCGCCGAAGCCGTCTACTGCTTCAGTGCCCGCTTCTTCATCGGCTTCGACTTTGCCGGCGCCGACCCATTGGCCGAAGAGACCAATCACTTCGACGTCGCGCGACTTGCCGCGCTCCGCGGGATTCTTACCGATGATGCGTTCAAATACCGCACGCGTCGCCAATTGCTGCGTCTGGAAATAGAGATCGATTTCGTAGGTGCTCTTGGAACCGAGGAAGCTGATCAGCTCCGCCTCGCCCAGCCGGGAGAAGCCGTTCAGACTCAGCTGTTCGGTGATCACAGTCTGCGTATCGAACCAGGTGTATTTATCTACAGAACGCTTCGCGCCCGAGATGCCGGCGGTTTTGGTGAACGCGCCAGGTCCGTCGACGAAGCCCGAGGCCAGCGCCGCCGAGGCCGTATTATCGGCGATCTGCTGGTTCTGCACCTGCATCTGATCTTCAAAGAGCTTCAGCATGCGTCGGTACTGTTCGGCGGCCTTGACGTTCGCCAGGGTCTTCATCTGCCGCTGATAAATGCGCGCCTCTTCCCGGAAATCCGAGCTCACGCCCGCGATCGCGGCGCCGATATTCGCGCCGGTCGCCGACGAAAGATCGATGCGCGTACTGAATTCCGATACGCTGTCGTTGATACGTTGCAGCTGCTCGGTTTGCTGCGGCTGGGAACGCCGGATTTCGTCGATAACCGCATTGACCGCCGAAGTCGCGTTCAGCTCTTCGAAATCCATGCCGAGGCTTTGTTCAACGGCGCTGATTTGCGAATTCAGATCCTGGACGGCCTGCGTCAGAACGGCTTCCGCAGATTTCTCAGCGGCCGTCTGGCGCACGTCGTTTTCCCAGTCCGTGCGTTCGGTATAGTGATCGCGAATCTTCTCTTCCCAGGTAAGAACACCCTGCTCGACTTTATCGTCGTGAGTGCGCTCCCATATGCGCCACTCTTGCAGATAGTTATCGTTCACGCGGCCCCACTGGTCCGTGCCGGCTGACAGCAGCGTTTGCATCTTGCGATCCCAGCGTGCGTAGCGATCGTTCAGCTCTTGCTCGCGCAGATCCCACTCCTGTAGCTGTAGTTCGCGACTCTGCGCCAGTTCGCGTTCCAGCACTTCGCGCTGGTTTCGCTGATAGTCTTCGTAAACCAGACGATAGCCGGAAAATTCACGGCCGCCGTCTACGCGCGCCGCCGCGTTCTCAAAGAGATCTTGAAAGACATCGTCACGATCTTTCAGCACCAGGCTGCGATCGCCGTCGCCGGCCACAGCCGCTTCCCCCGCCGCCAGATAGCGATCCCGGCGAATATCGCGCAAGTCGATCCCGTGCTGAGTGGTCACGTCGAGCACCTTGCTCAAATCGAAGACAGTGCTTTCGGGCGCGTCGTCGGCGATGATCGGCGCATAGCCGTAGCGCCAATTGCCGTTGTGACGGGTTACGCGAATGCGAACATAGTCCAGCCCGCCTCCGCGATAGACGCCGTCGACCAGATCGCCCGGTTTATCGAAGCGCAGGCCCGCCGGATCATAGCGACGGCCGAAGGCGTCTTTGAATTCAACCTGCTCGCTCTGATCGTTCACGTCCAGGGCGTCGTCGATCTGCTCCTGGGTGGGGTTCATAGAGTTGCCGTTCGAATCAAAGAAGTCTGTACCTACGGCGCTATCGAAAAGATAGATGAGATCCTCTTCCGTAATGTCGTAGAGCCTGGTGCCCGCGACATCGGTGCCCATCGCCTGGGAATCCCAGTGCTGGGCGCCCCACTGAATGATCCGTTCTTTGGCCGTTTCCAGGTCCGGCGCTTTGGTGAAATATTCGAGGTTGCCGAGCGCTTCTTCGAAGTCGTTTTGTTTATTCAGAACTTTCAAGACCGAAGCAATGTGAGCGGAATTCTGGGCGTTCGTCAGCAGGTCGTCCGCTTCGCTGCGCTTGCCATCGTAGATCGCCTGCTTCGTTGCGATCTGAACCGAACCGGCGGCGACCATACTGGCGCCCGCGCTGAACATCAGTGAGCCAGCGATAAAACCGAAGAACGAAGCCATCAGGGCCGAGCCCGCCGTCATCATGCCGGTGCCGGTCACGATCATCGGGATAAAGATCTTCTTCGTTACATCCAGCTCTTCCCAGGCGATGTCCTTCTCGCCCAGCTTGCTGAGATACGGCATATAGATCGTGCCAAAAGTCGCGAACTCCGTGAGACGACCGCCGGCTTCGCCCCACGCCACGATCGCGGCGCGTTCGAAATCAGAGATTTCCCGATCAACATAGTTCCTGCCGTCCCGAAGGTTGTTCTGCGGACCGCTTTTCGTATACTGATGCTCGTCATCAGGCACATCGTCGCCGATCAGAGTAAACCAACCGCGGAACTCTTCGAAGAACTCCGTAGTATTGGACTGGTGTAAGCTGACCAATCGCTGGTATACGACGTTCCGGTTCTTGATTTCGTCTTCGTCAGTGAAATTTCCGAACGCGCTTCCCAGCTCTGATTCAAAAGCCTGGCGGCGCTGCTCCGCGATCGCGCGACGCTTTTCGATTTCCGCGCCGATGATTTCGCGGGCTTTCTGCACGCGCACCATCCGCAGCGAATGCCGCAGGTGATCGCCGCGGGCTTCCAGCACGTCGCCGTAGGTTTCATGCACTTCGCGTAGATGGAGATCGTTCAAGCGGGTCAGATCGGCGGCGCTCAGAGCAGCCGCGTCGTCGAACTGGCGCTGACGCAATTCAAACAGCTCGTCGCGTTCCGCGTCGTCCAGAACGGCGTAGCTCGTTCCGCCGTCGATGGCCGCAATCAGAGTCTGCAGATCGTCCAGGCGCGCTTCGGTCCGAACCTTAAAGGCGGCCTCGTCTAAGTTTGCCTGTGCGGCTTCTAAGGCCCGGCGAGCGAGCTCAAACTCTTCGCGTGCGTCGGCCGAAAAGCCGTCCTGAGACTGCTGATCGCTCGACGCGGTATTGGTATCGATCGAAGCGAGCAGATAAGGCGTCTCGGCGAATTCAAGCACCGCCTGACGCTGTTCGTATTCGTCGCTGGCGACCGTGAGGCTCTGGTAGCGATCAGCCAGCTCGTTCAGGTCCGCGACATAGGCGACGTTGGCCGCTTCGAATTGGTTCTGCAGACCGTCGCCTACCTGAGTCGCCGCGGCGAATTCCGCTTCGGCCGCCTCAAGCTCATCGGCGATCGGCTGATAGGTATCGGTAACAAATTGGAATTCACCCACGCGGGCGATGTGCTTGCGACGCGCGCTGTCCGCGAACTCCTGCTCGCTCTGAGCGAATTGCGCGAGCACTCCGTTGACGGAATCGCGCTTTTGCTGCAATACGCTGTCGCTGACCTGAGCCGCGCGATCAGTCGCATCCTGTAAGATGCTTTCCAGCGCCGACAGATCATTCACGCCGGCAGCGGCCGCAATGTCGTAACCGGCCGCCGCGACTTTATCGCTGAAGTCTTCGAGCGAAGCCGTGTCGCCGCGACCGCCGGCGACGCTGGCCGACTGGAAGACGCTCACGAAGGCCGCATTCAGTCGAGTCGTCGCTTCGAGATAGTTATTCGCCAGGTTCTCCTGGTACATATATTCCAGCTGCTGGTTCTTGTTGCCGGCGGCGATGCGGTCTTCTTCATTCGAAACCGAACGCACGATCACAATCTGCGGGTCGTTCGCGGCGTCGCCGTCGTCATCAAGGTCCACCGTGCGATCCACCATATTGGCCTGATCGCTGCGCAGAGTTTCCATCCAGTCGTTCTGAGACTGATTCAACAGCGTTCGGGGATCGAGATCCAACGTCGTGGTATTCAGAACGCGCGCGCTGTGAAATTCATCGTATGATTTCACCGGGTCGGGACCGCCCGCCAGATACTCCTGGTAATCCGCTTCTTGATAAGAAACTTCGGAGCCGACGTAGCTGCGATAGCTTACGAAACGGTTCAAATCCGGATCGTCGCCGCGCGTTTTGGCGAAGCTCACCAGCGACTCGACGCCGATCAGCTCATCGCTCCACAGGCGAGCCCGCTGGCGCTGCACGGCCTGTCCGTCTTCCAGCGTCGCCAGCAGAGCCGCGCTTCGCCGCTGCGCTTCGAGTTGGTTCAGCTGCGCGTTACGCGAAAGCTCCGAACGCACGTCCAGTCCCGCAGCCGACAGCATCTGAGATTGATCCGCGAAGAGATTTTCGACATAGTCGCGCTCCGCATCGCTTTCCTGGATCGTGGTGAGGTACTGTTCGATTAAGGCGCGATCCCGAATCAGCACGCCGGCCAGGTCCGCCGACATCTGTCCGGAACCGGTCAGCGCTTCGAGCGCGTCCTGCAAACCGGGAGCCTGAGTAAAGAGATCGCTTACGGCCGCAGAATAACCCGCCGCTACGCCGCGGTCGACGTACAGGCTTTCCGCCAGAGCCAGTGCGACTTCATTGCGGCGATCGGCCAGCTCGGGCGCCGCGGTCGCAATCGCCGCTTCCACGCGGGCTTCCAGGCGTTCGATCGTACCGGATGCGAGCAGCAACTGCGTATCGCTCAGCGCGTCGGCGTCGCCGGCGAGGGCCTGGGCCGCACGCTCCGCTCGCAGAACCGCCAGAGCGCCGGAAGCGTCAGCAACGCCCGCGCCCACGAAATACGCGCCGGCGATCCGCGCTTGCAGGGCCGCATGCACGACGTCTCGATCGGCCGCAGCCAGAGCCGCGGCGCCGGTATACCCGGCACGTTCAATAATGGCGTCTAATTCAGCCGCCGTCGCGCCCAGAGGCGCGGTGACATCGCCCGGTCGCAGCGAGTTTGTGCTTTCAATGACCGCCAGGGCCCGCTGGTAGCCGGGGTTCACGCCCGCGAGAACGGCCCGGGGATCGGCGCTGTCATAGCCGGCGATCGCGAACAGTTCCGGCGGCAGTTCTTGATCAGCAGTGGGCACAGCCACCGCGGGATCAACGCCGTCCACCAGGTCGGGTAAGAATACAGCGACGTCGAGACTCAGATCGACTTTCGCGAAAGCCAGGTCGAAGAGGCGGTCGATCTGCTGCGAAGAGAGCAGACGATTCCGCAGCGTATTCCCGTCGCGCGTATAAGCCGCGTCGTCGAGAGCCGCTTCAAAATTCACGCGATAGTTCGCACGACGTTCGGCTTCGGTGGCTCCGGTCAGCACGAAGCCGCTGCGATCCGCGAAATCGGCGAGCATGCTAATTTGAATATAATCGGCGAAATCTCCCAGATAACGGCTTTCGTCGAGATTGTGCATACCGCCCGCGGCGGCTCCGTCGCCGTGCAGGCGGACATATTCATGACGCGCGGCGCGATCAAATAGCAGGCTCCCGCTGTCCGGCAACAAAGCCGCATCGAGATTGCCATCGGCCATATAAGCCGCTAAGTACTCTCCGAGATAAACTACGTCGCCGTTCGCGCGAGCCGCGTCGACGACGCCTTCGATCGATTGAGCCGGCGTCGCCTGGCGATAGTTTTCGAAATTCAGAGCCAGCGCGTAGCGTGCGAAGTCGCCGGTCAGGCCGCGCAAGTCCAGCGTCGCGGCATCCCGCTCGGCGGCGATATCCGAAGTGGACGCGGCCAGGAAGGCCGCCTGGCGGTCGGTCGCCTGGGAAAACCCTTGAATCAAAATGAATTCCGCAAGTTCCGCGGGATAGTCCGCCGCGACGAATTGATCGCTGACGGAGGCGATATACAGAGCACGGTTCAGTTCGCGCTCATAAACCTCGGACTCCATGCGTTCCATTTCTTCCGGCGAAAGCCCCATCAGGCCGGCCAGTGCGTTCGCGACGCTGTCGTCGACGCGCACAGTGGCGTCTCGCAGAGCTACGAATTCCATATCGCTCAGATAGAAATCCATCGTCGCGTTGACTTCGTTTTCGAGCGCCGTCAGGCGCGTAAGCACCGCGGTCTTCAAAACGGCGCCGGTTTCCGGCGTTTCAGCCAGAGCCGCCAGAGCCGCATCACGATAGATCGCGCTCACGGCGGGCGCACCGGCCACCCAATTCATGAGGTTCGCGCGAAAGTCTTGATCGACCGGGATGCTGTTGATTGTCGTCAGCGTGGAAGCCGATGAAAGCTCCGGATGCGCCGCGAAAAAATCAGCGCGGTCCGGAACCGCGACCGTCGTGGGATCCGCGGCAACAGCGGCCGCGTTCATATAAGATTCGAGAGCGCTCGCGAAAGAATCGGAGACAACAGTCAGATATTGATTGCGACGGTTTTCGCGCAGAGACTCCCCCATCCGAAACAGCAGATCCGTGCGTTCTTGCAAAAGCAGGTCCGCCCGACCGTCGAATTGGCCCGACAAATCGGTGCCATGAAACAAATGAAAGATATTCGCGTTTTCCGGCGCTTCGAGCACGGCCAGCACCGCCGCCACCGGGTCGCCGCCGTCAGTCAGGCGGGCCTGCTCCGCCGCTTCCCTCAGCTTCGCTTCGAAGGTTTGCAGCTGGCGCAGTTTCGCCATCATCGCCGTAGCGTTTTCTTTCGCAGCTTCGGCGTCGGCTTCAATGGTCACGGAATCTTTATCGCGATTTTCAATGAAAGCCACCGCGTCGCGATAGGCCTGCAGGGCGTTCGCCAGCAGACCGACGGAAGCGTGCAATTCCGGTTCGGCTTCGGCGCTATTCGCCGGGTCCTGAATCCAGTCGATCAAACGGTTTGCCCAGCGCTCCAGATCATCGCCGCGCTGATTGCCGGCGAGCACGCTTTCCAGCGCAGCGCCCGGATCGCTAATGCCCCGGGCCTGGAACTCAGCGCTGACCAGAGGCACATCGCTGTTGTCCCGGAGAATCGCGCCAGTGGCGTCAGTCTGATAGAAACCAACGATGGCTTTCAGGCGATCGGCCACTTCCTGCCCGGAAGGATCGCGCAGGGCGACTTCCGGCACGCGGGGCTGTTCGCCCAGGCGACCGAGCAGTTGCACGCCTTCCGCTTCATTCGCGATCAGATTGTGCGCTACGCTCATTAACGGCGAGCTGGATCCGGGTTGTTGAATTTCACGCAGACGATTCGCTGCTTCGCGATAGTCCGTTTCCAGAGCGGCGATTTCGTTCGTCAGGGTCGTCACGCGCGGCGTTAGATTGTCGACCCGCGCCTGCACGAGGTCGCGCTGCGCGGTGAGATTCGCCAGGATCACCGGGTCCAGTTCCACCGCGATCTGCGCGTCCAATGCCGCCACATCGCCCAGTAGAAGCTCGCGTTCGCCGCTTAAGATGCTCAGGCTGTCGCTCTTCGCGCTCAGGTCCCGGGAAAGATTCGCCAGTTCGCGACTCGTATCGTAGGTGCTTTCGCGCAGAAAGATATTTCTAAAATTCGTGGCCAGGCTTTGAATATCCTGGTCGATCGCGCGGCGTACCACCGTCAGATCGGAGCGCAGGGCGGTCGGCGTAACCAGGCCGTAGCGTGCGAGAGCTTCGCGATCCGCGAGACTCATTGCATCGTAGGCCGAGGCCAGGCTCGCTCCATCGGGAGCGCCGAGCACCGTATCAAGCTCTGCCAATAGCGCCTGGCGATCCGCCTGGAAGTCAACGACCCACTGATCGAAAGAGTCGGCGGGAATCGCCGCGGCGAAAGCTTCAAAATATTCGGAATCGGCCGCGAGACTGCGAACGCCGTCGAGCAGCAGATCCCATTTCTCGGCGACAGTTCGCGGATCGGCCGGCGTCGGCGCTGCGTTCGCCTCGGCGACCCAGTCGCTGTTCGAAAGCAGCCAATCCCGCACGATTGCGGCGCGCATAAAATCGCGGCCGGCGACAGCGCTCATCGCCAGGGCCCCGCCATCGGTGCGGGGAGCGCCGGCTACGGCATCGGCGGCGTCGTTCGCGCCTTTCAGTAAATCGGCATACGCGGTCTCGCGACCGGCTTCTAAGTAGGCCACCAGATCATCGGCGGCGTCGCGGGCCAGTTCCAGCGCGCGTTCGTCCAGTTCGGTGATCGCACTCTGCTGTTCAACGGCGACCTCTTCCGGCGTGCGGGCGGCGGAGGGATCCAGCAGCCCCTGCACGGTCGCCGAGCGCACTGCTTCTTCGCCGCGCAGATTCGTAATCAACAGTCCGGTCAGGCTGCGCACGCTATCACCGGCCAGGGCCGCAGCGGCGCGCAGAGTTTCCAGCTCCGCGGGCGTCGCAACAGCCGCCGCAACGGCGGCATCGTAATCAGCCAGAGCGGTAGCGTAGACATCGCGATCGTTCTTGAGCGCATCGAAGATTTGAATCGTGCGATCGAAGCTCTGTTCTTCGACGCTCGACGCGGTGCGGGTAATCAACGCGGCTTCCGCATCGATAAATACATTCGCAAGATTTTCGACCGACAGCAGGCTCAGATCGCCGGCGGCGGTCAGTGTGGATTCCAGAGCAGCGGCGCGGGTCTTCGCATCTTCCAGACCGCGCACATGAGTCAGCAGCAGCGAGCTGCGAGCGATCTCGGCGTCGGCGCTGCGACGCTCAGAAACGGAGCGTAAATAATCAGCGCGCTGGGTGCTGACCAGATCGTGAGTGCGACTCGAATCGAAGCCAGGCAGGTCCTCGATTTGATTCATGCGATTCAAGACGGTCGCGAGCAGCTTCGTCGTATCGAGCATATTTTCGCGAATCAGCTCTTCGGAATTTCCGGCGCGCAGGATATCGAAATCCTGACGAGCGCGGGAATAGGCGGCGCGGGCTTCGTCGAGGCGCGCGCGAGCGGAAGCCAGAGCGGTCGCGTTCAATTCGATCTGTTCGCGAACCAGATACATATCGTCCCGGCGATCCACCAGCGTGGGATTCGCCAGAGAATCGCGGATCGTGGTAAGTTCGTTGTCGAGGCCGTCGAAGTCGTAGTCTCCCGCCAGGGCGACCAGTTCTCCGTGTAGAAAACCGGCGCCGGTTTGAATCGCCTGCCAGCGATTGTTAATGACGGTAGCGCTCTGGCCGCCGTCGATTTCCTGACGCAAGAATAGCAGCTTTTCGCGCGTGGCGCTCATGCGATGCGTCTCGAGATCTTCTTCCGATAGATTCAACGAGCTCAGATAGCCATCGATGTCGTCGATCGCCGAGTTGATCGCACCGGCCGAAGGCGAAGCCAGGGCGACCAGATCGGCCATGATATCCGTTTCCTCGGCCAGGCGCGTTTTATAAGCTTCGAGATCGGTCAGGTTTACGCCGCGATCCGCCAGCAGACGCGTGAGTTCGGCTTCGCGCACGGCGGGATTCGTCGCGACCAGCGGATCGACCGCGAGATCGCCTTTTAAGAACAGATAGTACACTTCGCGCACGTCGCGACGCATCTTCGCGATCTCGGCGCGCTCCGCCGTGACCTGAGCGAGTTCCAGACCGGCTTCGTTTTCTTCAGCCAGATCCGCATAACGTTTTACGGCTTCCGCGGTCTGGAAACGTTTCGCGAGATAATTGCGTTCGCGACGCAGGCGTTCCCACTCGTACTCCGCGGCGGTCATCAAGTACGGATCGCTTTCGTTTTCCGTCAGATAGTAGCCGTTTTGTCCGCCGTCGAAATAACCCAGCACGACTTCGCGCAGGCGGGCGTTGCGATCCTGAGACTCAACGAACCAGGCCGTAATTTCAGATTTCACGGCGGCCAGACGAGCCGCGTCGTCCAGTCCTCCGCGATCCTGCTCGATGATCCCGAAGAGTTCGCGACGGTGTTCGTCGAATTTCAGACCGAGGCCGCCGACCAGATCGCGCATCACGTCCAGATCAGCGGCGGCGGCGAAGTCAAAGCCGCCCGATTCCTGCAACTCGCGTGTCCGATTCGTAAAGACGGCGTTGCTCTGAATCATCGCGTCGACGTCGCGCTGGTACAGCACGTAGTCTTCGCTTTGCCTCTGCATTTCGGCCTGCAGTAGATTTTCAAAATCGCCGGCGTTGAGCCCTTCGATGCCCGCGGCGAGAGTGCCCGCGTAAGCGCGACGATCATTCAGGAAACCGCTGTCGCCCGCGCCGGAGTGCATCTGGCCGGCCAGAACGTCTTCGCTATCGCCAAGGATCGCCTGAAAGCGCGCGATCGAGTCCCGCGTCAGGTCGCGTTGTTCAACGTAAAAACAGTAGAGCTGCGTATCGTAGTCGCCGCTGTCGCAGTCCTGCCCCGCGGGATTCAGCTCGGCCAGCAGGCCTTCGTAATAGAAATAAGCTTCTTTGGCTTCGAGCAGCGCGCTGCCGCCGCCGCCGACCATTTCGCCCAGGCGATCCATGCCGGCGGTGCGACGCGCGCGTTCTTCTTGAATAAACTGTTCGAGCTCCGCTTCCGCCTGCGCGCGTCCCGCGGCGAATTCGGTGAATTTATCCGCCCAGATCGCGCGACCGGCCGCGATTTGTTCCCGGGTTTCTCGCAGCCACTCTTCGCGCGCTTCTTCGAGTTTTTCATGATTCGCGCGCCAGACCGCTTCGCCTTCCGCGCGGCTGCGCTCGGCTTCGTTTTGCCAGACCAAACGCTGGCGATACAATTCTTCTTCGGCCTGGTCCCAGCGCTGCAGACCCGCACTGATTACGTTTTCAACCTGCGCTTCCCAGCTGCCCGCCAGGCTGCCGATATCGTCGACGTCCGGCACGGCACTCGTACTCAGATCGCCGACCTGCTCTTCGGCCGCCGCGAGCATATCGTTCGTGCTCGCCCGCAGCTCGGCGTTGGTCTGGGCCATAACGTCGGCCGCCATCGCGTCGGCGCTGCCCTGATCGGCGAGCAGACGCGCACTGACGTCGTCGCTGCGAACGCGAGCTACGTAGTCGTTGTTCGCGCGCAGTAAATAGAAATGATCGCGAAAGTCGAATTCATTGCGCAGCTCGGCGGCACGTTCATCCAGCTGAGCTTCGAATGCAGCGCGCTCGGTAGCGGTGCCGGTGAAGGCGATCCGCGCCGCGTTCAGATCGTCGTCGAGGCTCTGCTCGAAACGATCAACGATGTCCTGACGGCCGGTGTCGACGATAGTATTCCAGCGCTCCAGATCCAGCTCCAGGTCTGATGCGGTTTGCGCTTCAACCTCGGCGATCAGGCTTTCGTATTCGGCTTCGCTGCCGAACTCCACATCCAGGGCGGCCTGCTCGCCTTTGTATCGGCCGCGCTCGCTCAGAATAAATTCCGTTGCATCGCTTTCCCAGGCGATCTGGGCCGCGTCGAATTCAGACTGCAGCTGAGCGGAGAGAGTTTCCAATTCGGCTTCGTCGGCGGCTTCCGCTTCCGCGCGCAGCAGTTCTTCCCGGAGGGCGGCGTAGGATTCCTCTTCCCACTGGATCCGCTCCTGAGCGATGCCGGTCGTTACGTAGTTCGTCCAGGCGTCGACGTCTCCCAGGCGTCCGGCGCGGTCTACAAAGCGATCCGCGTCCTCTTTGTTTTGCTCTTCAAAGCTGCGAAAGGGCTGCGCTGCGAGCTGATGCAGCGGCGGCAAAGTCACATGCAGCATGCCGAACAGAGCCACGCAGGCGGTGGCGCGCCAGAAGCGAGACATCAACGGACCGCGATACGGCGTTCGGCCGCGACGTTCGGCGCGGTTGGCGCGCGAAACGAATGCGCTGAAATTAGCGCCGGACCCAGAAGTTGAAGTAGAAGCCGAATCTGAACGTAGTTCTGGACGTGAAATCATGAGGAAACTCCAATAAGTACAGGGGACGACGCATGCGCGAACAGGCGTCGGGGAAAGGATTGCGATGCGGACATCGCGAGCGAAGTAGAGAAGAAGTGCGCCGGCCGGAGCGCGGCTATAAATGAGAGCGTTGTGGAGCGAAACGAGTCGCCGCCGGATGAGAGAAGAGCGGCGAAAGCAGAGCGAGAAACAAAAGAATCGAAAAACGAAAGCGGCGAGGCGAAAGCGGGCGCAAAGGGCCGGATAGAAGCGAGGCGGGCGGGAAATACAGAAATGGCATTGCCCGCCTTAGAAAGATAGCCGTTTCGAATCGCGTGCAGATGCAGACCGCTGCGCACGTCAACGCTCCGCCGGTGTTCCGGCAAACCGGCGATCTTCACAGACAGTCGCGGCGCGGCGCGTTCACCGGTCACAAAGCCGATCTGGAAAGCAGAGCCGCCTCGCTGGGTTCCGGCCGATTCACCGCCGGTCGCGGATTCACGCAAATCTCGTAAGGGATTCGCGGCGCGGAATTCACTGCGACGCTCTATAATAGAAGAAACCGCACCGTTTAGAAGGCGATGCTCGGCTTCCAATAGCATGGAGTGCTGAGTCGCCGCCCGGTCAAAGTCCTGCCAGAAGCGGGAGTCCTGACTGGTCCCCATCTCCGATACGGACGCGTTTGCCAGAGCCTGGAGGCTGCTACGAACACGATCGGCGCCCTGCTTCGCCTCAAGGCCGCGGCTGCGGGCGACCAGCACAGAATCAACGAAGTCGATTTCAAACTGCAGGGCTTCCAGAGACGATGATGCCTCTCCCGAAACAGGCGCAAAGGGCCGTGCAGCATCGGAAAGCGCAACTTCGCCGGCGTACAATGCCCCGCCGCCCCAGAATAGAGCGGAGATCAAAACGGTCAGTTGTAGTCTGCGCGGGAGCATCTTCGGTCGCATTGCGCAGAATCAATGGTTTAAGAACTCTGACACCGGTCAGTGACCAAACCATAAGCTGCTGCGGACGGCGACTCTCCGAAAGTCGGCTACAAAGCTCAAGAGGAAAGACAGGCAGGCGGGTAAAAAAGCAGAAATACCTCCCCCATATGGAGAGTTGCAGTGCAAAAAAATAGCCAGCCCTCACCAACCGCCGGTATAAAGCGAGTCCCGGCGGGCCGGCTGCCGATCAGCGGCGGGGTTCGTAGAGCACGCGGCCCGACTCGCGCTGGCCGTCCAGAACGCAGCTCACGAAAAACACAACTCGCCGCGCTCCGGCGGGAATCGAGATTTGTGCGCGATAGCCTGTGCCGCTTTTGCTCAGCTTGAGCTCGCGACGGGCCAGCTTGCCGGGCACCTGATAGGCCGCCGTAACCCCGGTCGCGTCTTCGGCGACGTGCTTCACGTCCGGCTCGAGAATATAGAGCGTCAGAGTGCCGCCCTGCACGACAACTTCCGCGAAGTGTCGTTCCAGTTGGGCGTATTTGCCCCCATGGGGACCGATCGGCGGCAGCTGCTCGGGGGTCGCATGGCCTTCGTCGTGGGCGTAAATCGCGGTCGCCGCGAACAGCAGCGTCGCGCCGACTACAGCCAGGCGACGGAGCGCGCCGTATTTAATCTGGTGCTGTTTCATTTGCTTTCTCCTTGGGATGTTTGGAATGATTCAAATCGCTTTGATCGTCTTCTTGCTTTGAGAGTATTTCCGATTCACGGGCCCGCGCCAGGCTGTGCGCTTCGAACTGGGCCAGGCGCAAACGCAGCAGCGTATCCAGCCGCTCGCGCTGCAGGTCGTACAGAGTTTCGATCGATGCGATCATATCCGCCGGGGCTTTCTGGCCGCGGCGAAATTCAGCGTAGCCCAGGCGCAGGGCCTGGCGGGCCCGCTGTAGCAGGCGATCGTGGTCGGCAAGCAGACGCCGGTCGCGTTGCAGGCCGGCCTGACGTTCGGCGAACTCGATGCGCAACTCGATCAGCTTCTGTTCGCTTTCCAGTCGTAAGGCCTCCAGCCGCGCCCCGGCAGCTCCCAGACGACTTTCTCGATCGCGGGAAGCGAAGAGTGGAAAGCGAAAACGGATGCCGGCGCCGGCTTCCGGTCGCTGCGGATCCAGAGCGTCCAGGTCCGGTCCATAGCCGCCGTACAGCTCGAAGTTCAGAGTCGTCGCGTACAGTTCGCGCTCGGTCAGGGCGTGCTGCGCTTTGATCAAACGCAGGCGTGCCTGTTGGACGCGATAGCGCGGATGTTGTTCGACCGCATTTCCGAAATCCAATTCTTCGCCGTCCTCCAGCTCGCTCCCGGGAGGGGACGGCTCGTACGCCCGCGTCAACAGCGGAATGACCGGAGGCTCTGCGGCGCGCATCTCATCCTCTATTCCCGCGAGGATCAACAGGCTGCGGCGCAGAGCCAGCAGGGTTCGATCGTTGGCGCTTCGTTCGGCTCGCAGGCGGTCGGCGCGCAGCCGCACATTCGCCACGTCCGAAGCCCCCGCCGCGCCGATTCTACGTCGCGGCCCGAGCATCCGCGCCAGGCGTTCGTATTCGGCGACTTCGCTTTGAGCAATCGTCTGCAGTTCTTGCAGCCGCGCGGCGCGATAGTACGCAAAGGCGAGCGTCTTACGAACGCCCAGGGATCGCGCCCGGGCTTCGGCGCGCTGTACCGCCTGCTCGCGGGTCAACACTTCGCGTTCCGCATCGGAGCGGCCGCCGTCCCAGAGCGTCCACGCGCTCACGATGCGGCCAAGGGGTCCGCTTCGGTCGGTTTTTGAATTCACGGCGCCGCCGTAGCCGGCTTCGACATACAGATCGGGAAGATACCAGCGCGGCAGTCCTGCGATGGCCTGCTCGGCCGCGTTCAGACGCACCGCTCCGGCTTTGAGCTGCGGCGAATGTTGCACGGCCAGCTGTAGATATTCTTCTAAGTCGATCGGAAGCGGAGCATCCGCGTGCAGCGATACAATTGCGAGCGTAGCACTGACGCAAACAACCAAGCCGGCGATGTTAACAATATATGCGCTCCCGGCGCGGCGAATCTTACGCATCATTTTGGCGCCTCCTCGAAACCGGTCCCGGCTTCGCCCTCACTCGCGACTCCGAATCCGTTTTTGATTCTAATTCGCCGCGCAATCTGATAGTACAGCACCGGGGTTAAACTCAGATCGAGCAGGGTGGAACTAAAGAGGCCGCCGGTGATCACCAGGGCAACGGGAAACAGAAGCTCTTTACCGGGCGCGTCGGCTCCGGAAAGCAGCACGGGGGCCAGAGCCAGAATAGCGGTGCCCGCGGTCATCAATACCGGTGTCAATCGTTCCAGAGCGCCGCGGATGATCGTGTCGACCGAGAAGGATGCGCCCTCGACCCGCATGATATATTCGAAATGCGAAATCATGAGGATGCCGTTGCGCGCCGCGATGCCCGCCAGAGCGACGAAGCCGACCATGCTGGCGACTGACAGAGATACGTCGAGCAGCCACAGCGCGAAGACCCCGCCGACGAACGAGAACGGTAGATTCAGCAAGACCTGCGTCGTCAAAGCAGCCGAACGAAAATTCGCATACAGGACGATCGCAACCAGGGCGAACGCGGCCAGAGCCAGCCAGAATATACGCCGGCCGGCTGCGACCGCGTTCTCATAGCGCCCCACGATTTCGAAGCGCAGCCCCGCCGGCAAATTCAGATCAGCTTCCAGTTTATTTTGTACGGCGACCGCCAACTCGCCCGGACTCCGGCCCTCAGAATTGAACTGCACGGCGATGCGGCGTTCACCGGCTTCGCGCTGTATTTCGTACGGGCCTTCGCTCTCATACAGGTCCGCGACGTCGCCGACCCGCACCGGCGTTCCGTCCGGCAAATGCCGCAGCACGAAATTCGCCATCGCATCCGGCGCGCGCGAAGCGGCGTCCAGTCGCAGCTGAACTGGAACGAAGCGTTCGCCTTCCCGAATACGCCCGAGAATGAGGCCGCCCTGGGCCGCCTGTAAACTTTCGATCACGCGCGGCACGGGCAGACCGTAGCGGGCGGCGGCGGCGTGGTCGACGGCGACTTTGAATTCGGGAGCCAGAGCGGCGCTCTCCGCGCTCAGATCTACGACGCCGGGCACGTCTTGTAACAATTCACGCGCACGAATTGCGCCGTACTGCAGCCGGTCGTACTCGCGTCCGTAGATCATCACCGCGAATTCACTGCGAACGCCCGACAGCAGATGATCCAGGCGATGCGAAATCGGCTGGCCGATGCCGACCGCCAGATCGTCAATTCGGGCGAAGGCCGCTCGCAAATTCGCGATCAATCGCCGCCGCTTCGCGCCTCGCACCCCGGGATCCAGGCCGACGTCGAATTCGCTGTAGTGCACGCCTTCCGCGTGTTCGTCCAGTTCCGCGCGTCCGGTGCGACGAGCTACGCGCACGACGCCCTCTTGTTCGCGCAGAATATCTTCAACCAGGCCGGCCTTCGCCGTCGAAGCCGCGAGCGAAGTCCCCGACGCGGCGATTACTTCGACCGTCAAAGTGCCTTCATTAAATGGCGGCAAAAATTCGCGATCCAGAAAGGGCAGCGCGGCCAGAGCGGCCATAAAAAGCAAAGCCGCACCGGCCAGGGGGATCACCGGCCGCTCGACAATGCGCCGCAAATGCCGCTCCTGCACCAGTTTCAGAAATCGCACCAGCGCGCTTTCGTGTTTCTGAGAGCTGCTCCCGGGCAATAAATAATAGCAGAGCACCGGCGTAAGCGTAAGCGCGACGACTAACGAAGACAGAATCGCCAGGATATAGGCCACGGCGAGCGGACGAAAGAGCCGGCCCTCCACTCCGTCCAGAAAAAACAGCGGCACAAACACCAGGACCACGACCATAGTCGCCAGCACGATGCTGTTGCGAATTTCCGACGAAGCTTCGTAGACGACTCCGAGGGTCGGGCGCGGCGACGCCCGCAGACGATTTTCGCGCAGGCGGCGAAAGCAGTTTTCGACGTCAACGATGGCGTCGTCGACCAGTTCGCCAACCGCGACGGCCAACCCGCCCAGAGTCATTGTGTTGATACCGAAGCCGCAGGCGCTCAAGGCCAGCACGCCGCCGATCAATGAAAGGGGCAGCGCGAGCAGCGTAATCGCAGTGGTGCGCAGATTCCATAAAAAGAGCAACAGCACGATCGCGACGATGATCGAACCGTCGCGCAAGGCCTCGATGAGATTCTCGATCGAGCGCTCAATAAAATCGGCCTGCCGGAACAGCTCTCCGTGAATTTGAATGCGCGGCTCCGCTTCGCGCCGCAATCGCGTAAGTTCCCGCGCGATCGTTTCCGTCACTCGCAGAGTCGACGCTCCCGGCTGCTTTTGTACGGCGACGATCACCCCGACTTCGCCGTCGACTCCCGCCGATCCCCGCGGAGTCAGAGCGCTTTCGCGCACGACCGCGACCTGCTTCGCGCTGATCGGCACGCCGGCCACGATCCCCACGTTCGCCGCGGCCAGTTCTTCCAATTGATAGACCGAACCCAGATTACGATAAGCGAATTCGCGGCCTTCGCGTTCGAAAAATCCGCCGCCCGCATCGGCGCCCGCTCCGAGCAGCGCATCGCGCAAATCCAGCAGCCCCAGATTCGCGCGGGCCAGGCGCTCCGCGTTCACGGCGATCTCATAGACTTTCGCTTCTCCGCCGAGCACGGTCACATTCGAAACGCCGGGCACCGCCAGCAGTCTCCGTCGCAGGGTCCACTCGGCGAAGCCGCGAATTTCGCGCAGCGACACGCTATCCGATACCGCGCCTGCTGTAGAGGAATCGCCAGGCGAAACTTCCGCTTCATCTACAGCAGCCGCGGTCAGCCCGATCAAAAGCACTTCGCCCATAATCGAAGTGACCGGCCCGAGAATCGGCGCCGAATCCGGCGGCAATTCCGAGCGAACCGCGGCCACTCGCTCCGAAACGATTTGCCGGCAGCGATAGATGTCCGCCCCCCATTCGAATTCGACCCGCGCCATGGTCATTCCCCGCTTCGAAGAGCTGCGCACGCCGCTTACGCCGGGCGCGCCCAGGAGCGCCGACTCCAGCGGAATCGTTACGAAACTTTCGACTTCGGTCGCCGCCAATCCAGGCGCTTCCGCGAGAACTGTCACGACCGGCCGGCTCAGGTCCGGAAAGACGTCGACGCTCAGGCCTTCGCGCATGAATACGCCGGCCGCGAATAAGAGCAACGCCGCGCCGAGCACCAGCCGGCGACGCACCAGCGAAGCGTATATGACGCGATCCAGCAGGCGCGGTTTTTCAACGGCGCCCCTGTGGCTTTCGAACTGATTTTGCAAATACGATCACTTCCCCGGGACTCTATTTACATCGCGACGCATCGCAACGCAAGGCGATGCAAATAGAGTCCGACTATGAATCAATCAAACGAACACAACCTGAGCATGCGAGCCTGCCCGCGGGCAAACTTGCGATGAAAGGCGATTAGTGGATTCAGCCCGCGGGAGGCGGACGGGGGAAATTGGGGGGAGAGTCGTACGCGGGCGAAAATCCGCGATCCTGACACTGTACGCGAATCGGATCCGAATCGCTGTGCAAATCGCGCGGCGCTCGCGAGAAGATTTCAGACGGGTCGGGAGCGATATCGAACTGTCCGAAGGCATGGATCTTTCGAGCAGGCAGAGGCGCCCGGCCGATCTGCGCCAGCAGCGAATCAGCAAGATGCGGCGGCGCCACAAGTTCGGCTGCGAAAGTCCGCAGCGAAACCCGCTCGGGCTGCTCATCCGGCGCTGCCTCGTCAGTCTCATCCGTTTGTTCGGAATCTTCCTGGTCGCGCGGTTCGTGGTGACCGGGGCGGCGCGCATCATGGTCATGATCGTGGTCGTGATGACGTTGGTAATGACGATGCGGGTTCTGACCGGGCTCGTCGTGGTGAACGCGCCGATGATCGTGATGAACGTCGCCGGAGTGGCGATGAACGATCAGACCCTCGGACGTATGGTGGACGTGCTCGCTGGCAAAGACCGAGCCGAAGGCGGCCCAGGCCAGGTACATTAAAAGAAAACTTGCGGTCAGACGATGGCGCACGGAATTCACAGACTGGAGTCCGCGAAGTTTTGGGTCAACCACTTTACCGGAGGATTAGCAGAGTCACGGGAGGGCGCGATTGCGACCGGGGCGACCCGCGGTTTCGTTTTTGATTGCACGCATCTTCGCAGCACGCAGGATTCGCCATGCAAATCTTCGGGCGCAACCGGAAACAGGCGGCGCAGGCTATGATCTTCGCCGCCCTTTCTCGTGGAGCGCTTCCACTTTGCTTTTGGGTTCTCGCTTTTTCTTGCGCGGGCTGCTCCGGAGAGACTTCGAATTCGCAGACTGCGGCGAAGGGCGCGGCCGATGGGCGCATCGTGTTTGCACTCGACCGACCAGGCCACGCCTTCGGCGGTCCCGGTATCGGCGTGCATCCCGAAGAGATTGTCCGGCACGAGGCCGAGCTGGCGGCGCTGGGAATTACTCACGTGCGCTTCGAAGCCGGACCGAGCTGGACCTACGTTTCGCCGCCCCTGGGCGCATCGGTTTCGGCGGCCGAGATCGCGGACTATATTCGCGACCATTTCAATCACGACGCGCCGCGCGCGAAAACGATGCGCGAGGCCGCTCGCGTGCTCAAGCGTCGCGACATCAAAACGATACTGATCAACTACCACCTGCCCTTCGCCTGGCTTTCGTCCGAGACCCATCGCACGCTCAAGCGCGATAACGACGAGAGCGTCGTCGACCTCTGGATCGGGCTGCTGCAATTCTTGAAAGCGGATACGGGATTCGTTCCCGACTATATTGAAATCGCCAACGAACCCGACGGCCACTGGAACGGGCACATACCCGTTCACCGCTACTATCAGATTGCGCGCACTTTGCGCAAGCGGCTCGATCAGGAGGGACTGGCGCGAGTTCAAATTCTGGGGCCGGGCGTTTCGAATCTGGCGAAGGACCGCCTCGGCGCGCGATGGGTCCGCGGCGCAAACGCGCCGGCGATGGCGGCGATCGCCGGGTGGTCCTTTCACGCCTGGGATGAAATCTATCGACCGGGAGCCGGACCGCCCTTCGTCGACCAAACCTGGCGCGAGCTGCGCGCGGCCATCGCACGCCAACCCGCTCGACCGATCTTCTTAACGGAGTACGCGACCCAGAGCACGCGCTTTGGCGGCAAAACTTATCAGAGCAACGGCTCCTCCGCTCTGTACACGGCGGTCGAAACCGAAGGTTACGCTCTGCGCACGCTGGTCAATGCGATGATCCATATGAATCGCGGAGTGCACGTGCCGGTGCTCTGGACCTTCGCCGACCGCGACGACGACCGGCGTCACTGGGGAACGATCAGCTCTCCAGCGACCGGCAGCTATTATCGCCCGGTATTCAAACTGCTGCGCCGCGTAGCTCCCTTTCTTCCGGCGAAATCGCGAGTCGTACCGATGCAAGACGCGCCGGACTATGCGCGGTGCGCGGCGACGCTGATTCGCAAAGGCGAAGCGCTCTACCTGATTGCGGCCAACCACAGCACGGAGACGGCGCAAAGGCGCGTTGAATTCTCCGGCGCCGATCAGATTGCAATTAAAAGTTCGGAGCTTGTGCGCATTGACGCGCTCGAACAAATCGCGCCGCTGCAAGTCCGCGTGATTGCGAACGAAGCGCTGCAAATCAGGATTCCCGGCGAAGCCATCGCCCTGGTGCGCATCGCTCTATGAATCATTCGCCGCGAACCCTGCACAATATGTTTCGCATGCAAATCCAGGCCGCTCTCGTGCTCCTGTTCGTGTTCGCGGCGCTTTGCGTCGGAGGCTGTACTCCAGGCGCGGGGGCAGGCGAAACCTGCGATGCAAGCACGCGCGAAAGCCTGGTTCGCGCGATTCGCGACGGCGACGACGCCCGCACGACGGCGCTGTTAAAAAATCCAGGCGGGAACTCCTGCGTGAGCGCGCGCCTGGACGGCGGAGAGACGCCCCTGACCTTCGCGGCCTGGTTCGGGCGCCGGGCCGTCCTTGAAGAATTGATTCGCCTGGGAGCTAAAATAAATCATATCAACGAGGGCGGCGAAACCGCCCTGCACTACGCCGCCATTCAACATCATCCCGAAATCATGCGGCTCCTGCTGGCGGCCGGCGCCGACCCCAATCGGCGCGAAAACGTTCAGGGCTATACGCCGCTGCACTACGCCGCCGGCTTCGCGCGAATGGATCTACTGCGCCTGCTGCTGACGGGCGAAGCCGATCTCGTGGATTTTGATCTCGTCGATTCAGCTCTCGTGGATGTTGATCTCGTCGATTACAAAGGAGTCAACGCTCTGATGCATGCGCTCAAGGGCGGCCACCGGCAGGCCGCGGCGATGCTGCTCAAAGCCGGCGCGAACGCGGATGCGCAGGATGCGGCGGGCGAATCGGCGCTGCACTGCGCCGCGCGACGCGAATTCGCAGACAGCATTCGTCTGCTGGCCGCGACCTATGGTGCGCGGGTCGACGTCCGCAACCGCTTCGGCGAAACGCCGCTAATGATTTCGGCAAAGCTCGGGGATCTATCTTCGGCGCGCGGACTGCTCGCCGCCGGCGCCGATCCCCACGTGACGGACTGCGGTAATACGTATGACGCACTGAAACTCGCGCGAATCGCCGGACACACCGCGATGATTCGGACTCTGCGACGCGCTAAAAATATTTCCGAAAACGACGGCGACTACGCCTGCCCGGTCGCCGTAGACGGGGAGCACTAAATAGAAAGGGCGATGCGCGCGGCCCGCGCCTACTCCAGGACGTCCAGAATCTTCGTCGTAAAAGGCGTATAACTTCCGCGACTTTCCCGTTCGAATACGAGCGGCGGGAGCCTTAAGTCATTTCCGTCGACAGTTAAGGTCATATTCGAAAGCGTGAAGCGATAAAAGTCCAGATCATACGCGTCGAAATAAACGATGCGCAATTCCGCACCGCCCCGCCAGCGCGCCCGCCAGGCCTCGCCGGGGAATTCGGAGCGCTCCGCGAGACTCGCCCCGGACTCGTCCAACAGCGAAACGCGGTACGGCCGCGCGGTTTTGAGATCGTCGGCGGCGAAGCTATCAACGGGGTTTTCGCCCTGAGTCAAGGCGTTCCACAGACCCGGTCGCGCCGAAAGAGATCGACCGGCGTCCGTCTCAATCGCGATATGAACGGCGAGCGACTGCGGCCTGTCCTGTCTGATCGGCAGCACCGGCAGCAGACACGGCCCGGCGAAATGCTGCCGCGATCCACTCAGGGGAACCGTCGCGGAAATTTTTACGCCGTCTCCCTGATAGTCCGCATAATACTGCGAACCGATTGCGAAGGGCGACTCGCCGGTGCGAACGCTCCACCCGGCCCCGTTTTCCTGCGGCTCCTGGTAATAATGGGAATGATAGGTGCTGCACGCGGCCGGCAGCCAGGCGATCAAAGCGACAGCGCAAATTTGGATTCGTGGATTGCGGAGCATAGTTTCATGAATTCACGGCAACGGCCGGAGTCAATCGCTATAGACGGGGCGGGGTGCGGCTTTGTTTGCGATTTCT
Organism: bacterium; assembly: GCA_024742665.1. Taxonomy (GTDB): domain Bacteria; phylum Spirochaetota; class Leptospiria; order Leptospirales; family Leptonemataceae; genus JANSYA01. The sequence goes on along the minus strand of JANSYA010000012.1, from coordinate 13,244 downwards.
ACTCATAGTTTTTCGCGGCGAGCAAAATCTGACCGCTGAACTTGATCATCAGTTCTTCGTGGTTCCCCAGAACGCACTGATGGCCTTCGCCTCGAACAAATTCAACGACGCCTTTTGAATCCGGACCGCGATCAATCAAGTCCCCAACGAAGCAAATCGGTTCCGGCGGACACTTCTTCACCAGAGCCCGGAGAGATTTGTAGCAACCGTGAACGTCTCCAATTATGATCATCGTATTGCCGAAACCCTCTGCGAATATTCTCGTTATATGATCGCGAATGCGACGCCGGCCCGTCGCTGGCACGCGCGGCAGCCTGAAATCGCCCGGCCGGCGAATTGCGGCGATGGACTTTGTAAAATTTACATAGTATTCAATCAAGAAGATTTTCCAGGCTTCAGTCCGCCGCGGATTTCATGGCGGTAAATCCAGTTGGAGCGCCCTTCTCCAGGTCTGAATTCCTGGCGACGCACCTGGAAATCAGTTGACCGATTCAAGGCGGCCTGCCAGGTGAAGCGATCCAAACCGCTGCTGATTGCAAGTTTGGATCGCTCGTCATGCAATCCACTCCGATCAGCCTGCTGAACCTCATTCACTTCGCGCTGGCGGTGTTTTTGTTTTTGTGGGGCGTGGCCCTGATCTTGCCGCAGCGCCAGGCTCGCCCTCTGAGATATTTCGGCTTCCTGCTCGTTCTGCTCGGCATCAATGTCTTTTACCTGAGCATGTACATTTCGCGCACGTACAACGAGCTGCCGCATCTGCTGGGGATTCAATTTCCCACGATGCTCATGATCGGCCCGTGCCTCTATTTCTTCGCGCGTTCGGTCGCTGACGCCTGGAAACCCGCGCGGATCCATTTTCTGCACTTCGTCCCCGCCCTGCTGGCGATCGCATTCAATACGCCCGTGTTCTTAATGAGCGTCGAAGAGAAGCTACAGTTCATGGCCAACTGGGACTGGGAAAACCGAGAATTCGGATGGCGCCACGAACTCAGCCGCGCGGCCATTGTAAGCATGGCCGTATATCATCTGATCGCCCTGCGTGTTTTACATCGCGGCCGGATCGCGTCGAAATTCGGATTCCTGCTGCTGCTAACCGGCGGACCGGCAGTCGTTTTATTAACGTACGGCCTCTGGATCGGCAGTCTCTGGCCGCAAGAAATCGGGATCGTCTTTCTGGAAGTCCACCTGCTCTCGTTCTACTTGCTTTCGCATCGAGATCGCGGCTGGCTGGATCGCCTGATCCCCGGCAGCCCGCCTTCGCCCGAAGCGGAGGACGCCTCCGGCACGAATCGCGAAAAGGCCGACAAAGGCTCCGGCGGCGCGCCGGCCACCCGACTGCATCGTCTGGATACGGACCAGCTCCTGCAACGCCTCGAAGTCCTGATGACTGAAGAAAAATGTTTCGCGGATGAGGATCTGGACATCCAACGCCTGGCCGATCTTTTGGAAATTAAACGCCACCAATTATCGGAGTTGTTGAATCATATAATCGGGCTCGACTTTAAGTCCTATCTCAACCAGTTTCGCGTACAGGAAGCGCGCGAGTTATTGCTGGCCGAACCCGATCGCTCTGTGCTCTCGATCGCCTTCGCCGTGGGTTTCAATTCAAAGTCGTCGTTTCACCAGGTCTTTCGCAAGTTCGCGGGAGTCACGCCGACGGAATTTCGCGAACGGCAATCCAGCGGCGAAGCGGAGTCCTGAAATTCCGCCCGCGGAAAAAAAGTCCTCGCGCTTTGTCCCGCCTCGTTCATTTATCAGGCGCGATGGATGCGATTTATCTAACTGCAAATTCGATCGGTCGATTGGCGCCAGCTCTGCTCACACTAATCATTAGCATATACTTACTAAGCCTTAAAAACAAAAAATTCCGCACGTATATGCTGGCCGGGTATTTCCTGCTGCTCGCCGTTTTCCATTTCGGCCACCTCTTTGCATTTTCCATTCCGGACCCCGTCGGGCGCTGGGGCTGGTATCTGGTGGCCACCGGGGTATTCTCCGCGATATTCAAAACACGCTTCGTCTATCATGTGCCGCGCAATTCGTTTCCGCGCGAAGAACGAATTGTGTTTTATATATGCGTGGCCCTGGTCGGCAGCGCCTGGATCGAATATCTGATTCGCGCCGGACTGGGCAGCGTGTTTTACCACGATAATCAGAACTTCGGCTCCCCCTTTGTATCCACGAGTCTTCCAATTGTATTGTTTTTAGTATTAATCTGGAGTATTATCGTGCTGGTCCGACAGTACTTTCGACGCGCCGCGGACAATCGGGCCGCGCTGATCTTTGTGGGACTGACCGCGATCGAATTGCTTCTAACGATATTCGTAATACTGGAACGAGCGGCGATCATACCGACCGGCCCCGAAACGACCGAAATGGTCATGAATTTTTCGCTCGTGATTTTGTATTTTCTGTACGCTCTGTTTTATCTAAATCTCACGAGCGAACCGTCCAGCTTCATTGTCAAACTGGTCGGCATCAGCCTGGTCACTCTGGTCACAGTGATTTCCGCCCTGGGCGTGCGACAGGTCAGTCAGGCGGACGCCGCCTATGACCGTTCACGCGGCGAGGACGCACGCCTGGCGCTCCAACGTCATTCCATGGGGCAAACGGTAAATATACCCGAACGCCTGGAACGGGAGGCAAGCGGGCACGGCCATCCCGGCGCGATTCGCTACATCGTGCGCGTCAATTCCGAAGGGCGCGCCGCACTCGTCTATTCTCTGGATCCAGAGCTGAATTTGCCGGCGGGCTCGACCCCGGACGGCGGAGCCCCGGGAACTGCCGGTCGGAGATATCGCCAAATCGACAATCAGATCTATCTTGCCTTTCAAGTCCGCCCGCGTCATTCGGCCCCGGACGCAGGCGACGCCCTGTACGAAGTCGCCTTTGATTACCTGGCTTATCGCCAGCACATCCACAGCCTGGCCCGGTCCTATGGTTTCGCGATCGTATTGACTATTCTATTTATGCTGATCGTTTTTCCGTTGTTCTTTCGCGCGACGGTAACCGCTCCTCTGCAGCAATTACTCGGGCGACTGCAAGAAGCCGGCCTCCGACGCGATGAAAACCATAACCAGCCCGAAGACGATCTGGCATTCTTATCGCGCAGCTTTACGCAAATGACGAAGCTGCTCAAAGACGCCAAGAGTCGCTTTTATGAATTCAGCGATCATATTCAAGAAGTAGAACAATCCGTCGAGAGTTACGGACGCGACGAACCGATTGTTCGCGAAGTCGGCGATCGTAATATTCTGTACGCCAGCCGGGCTATGCGCGACGTCATCGCTCAGGCCGATCGCTTCGCCGTCTTCGATCAGCCGGTGCTGGTGACCGGCGAAACCGGAACCGGCAAAGAACTGATCGCGCGATTGATTCACCACGCGGGACCGCGTAAGGCGGCGCCCTTTATCGACATAAACTGCGCGGCAATCGCGGCTTCGCTATGGGAATCGGAAGTATTCGGTCATGTCCGCGGGGCGTTTACGGACGCTTCGAGCAGCCGGCCGGGCCGCGTGGCCGAAGCCGACGAGGGCACGCTGTTCTTCGATGAAATCGGCGAAATGCCGCTGGAAATGCAGGCGAAGATGCTGCGGCTCTTACAGGAACGCACCTATCGTCCGGTCGGCGGCAACAGCGCCCGTCCGGCCCGCTGCCGTTTCGTTTTCGCCACGAATCGCGATCTGGCGGAAATGGTCGAAGCCGGCGAATTTCGAGAGGATTTATTTTATCGCATCAACGTCTTTCAGATTCATATACCGCCGCTGCGCGAACGTCCGGCGGACACCCGCGTGTTGATCAATCACCTGAAAGAAAACCTGTGTCGCAAGAACGGCATCAGCCACGTCGAAGCGGAGGCCGAGGCCTGCGACGCTCTTGCCAACTACCACTGGCCCGGCAATATTCGCGAACTCGAAAATGTACTCGTGCAGGCTCTGGCGATCGGCGACGCCGGCCAATTGAGTCTGAGCGATTTGCCGCGGCGACTGGTTCAATCAGCGCACTCCACGAAACGAGCGATGGCAAAGCTGCGCCAGATCAGTCCGGACGCGGGCCCGCAAGCGACTGCTCCAGGCCCGGGCGCGGAGACGTCCGCCTTTCTCGCAGGCGGTCACAACCAGAATTTCGACGATATGATCAAAGCCTATTCGCGCAGCTTGATTCGAGAGGCGCTAAACCGCACGGACGGCAACAAAGCCCGGGCCGCTGAGATTCTGGGCATCAAACGCGGACGACTACGCTATCAAATTATCGAACTCGAAATTGAAGAGTGATGTCGCAAGCCCCCGCTTGCATCGCCGCACAGCCGCGAAATCGCGGGATAGCCTGAACCATCCCGCGATCGAATTTCGATTAATTGCAATCGTCGCAATGATTTCCGTACAGAATTTTCTCGTTGAACGGACCTTTGGCCAGATCGACGACCGCTCCGTACGCGGTGCTGCGAGCGAAGCCGGTCCAGCTATCCAGCATCGAATTCTTACCCATCGCGACGCGGAAGGCGCTGTGCGAAGACATATTGCGCAGATAGCCGGAGCTGCGAAAGAGCGCGCTGCCTTCGGATGACTGCGTCAGAATTCGGGCCATCTTGTATTTGGCGTCTTTGCTGTTCAGTCCGCCAAAGAAGGCGTAGAGCTGCGAGTCCAGCTGGCGTCGTTGGGCGAGCGGCAAATCGAAACTGGTGCTGAAGTCCGGATTGAGATCCACGTCGTACTTCGCCTTGTAGTAGCCTTTAATACCCGAAGTTCCCAGGCCGATCGCCTGACCGAAGGCGACGCCGATCGCCGCGCCCTTAAAGACTTCGCCGGCGGTGAAGGACTCCCCTTTCGTCGCCATGCGCGCAAAGGTCCCCGACACGGAAGCTTCGGCGAAAGCGATCGCGGTTCCTCCGAGATAGGCGCCGGCTCGACCGACGGCCTTGCGAAACGCGGACTGCCCCAGCCGGTTCAGATTGCTCATGAAGGCCCGCTTCGCGCTATAAGTAATCGCCCGGCCCGCGCCGACGCCGGCTCCCAGGCCGACGAAGGCCAGCGAAATCGCCGCGCCGATCGCTTCTTCTTTCGCCAGCTGTCCCCAATTCACACTGCCGCCGTGGCGTTTCGCATAGATCGCGGCGCTGATAGCCGCGATGCTGAACGAAACGATCGTGGAGATCGCCCAGATGATCAAACCGGTGACCAGAATCCCCAGGTTCCCGGAGGGATCAATGAAGCTGAGGGGATTGTTCCCGAAGGCCGCGTAGCGATCCATATTCGATGCGTGGGGCACATTCCCGCCCACCGCCAGTGAGTCCGCCTGGATAAAGCGGCCCAGGTCCGGATCATAATAACGCGCCCCGAAGTAGTAGAGCTCCGTTGTATGATCCAATTCTTTGCCCTGAAATTTATAGCGGGTGTCGTTATGCGCGCCGACATAGTGGATTTCACCGAAAGGCCTGTAGATCGGCGTGGTGATCGCGTTGGAGAATTTATCCGTCACCAGATGCACGTTGCCGACTTTGTTCGTATGAAAGTATCGACCCTGGTTCGGATTGGGCAGACCGTTCAGAGCGTTGCCGTCCAACCCGATCATACCGGGATTCAAGCCGGCCGCGTTCATCTGTTCGTCGTTCTGAGCGCAGTGAAAACTGAGCAGCCCCATCAAGGCGAGGGGCAAGGCCAGGGACAATCGACGATGGCGTCGCATGAAGCTGGTGCCGTGCGTCCGGCTGAAGGCCAGCGCGCGTTCGTGCGAAATCAATTCCCATCCCAGAAACACCAGGGCCAGTTGAGCGCGCAGTCCTCCCAGGGCGCTCCTGCTGTGGGCCGACTGCAGGAAGAACCAGCCGAAGGCCGCCAGAGCCAGTAGCGTAAGCAGGATCAACAATCCATTGGCCGCGTTCGGCACAGCGGGATGCAGGACGAACATCGCCGCCGTATGGTAGCTCCAGTTCGCAATGCCGGAAACGCTCTGCAGGTTCTGCAGCTCCGCCAGCATCGTATGCTTCGCATGCTGCTGGAATACGATGTCTTTGCCGGTGCCGCTGCCGGACATCACCGCGATGCGTCCTTCCGGGCCCATAATATAATGAGCGGGAATCCAGCTGCCGTTAAAGTTCTGCACGTCCATTTCGGGCGTGATATAATAATGGATTCGGCCGTTCGCGTCTTTCTTCATCCAGCGATTGCCCGCCGAATCGTACTCGAATTCGGCCTGGGTGGCCCCGCCCTGTTTCACTTTGAGCAACTGTTGATTGTAGTTGTACTCGTAGTTGTTCGTGGTGCCGTTCTGACTTCTGGAAACGACGCTCCCGGCTTTGTTATAAGAGAGAGTCAGGTTATCGGCGCCGCTTCGCGAGACGACTCGATATTTACGATTCCCCGCGTCATCGTAAGTATAGTCTTTGCCGTCCTTCTGCGACAGACGCGCGCTCGTGTCGTAGTCGAAGGTCAGGGTGCCGTAGTTCTGATAGCCCGTGCTCTCCGCCCGGGTGATAAAACCCCACTGGTTATAGTTGTAGTCGAATGATATACTATTTCCGACCAGAGTGCCGCTCACAGTATTGATTTCGCCGAAGCCCGTATAGCTCAGAGCCTGGTCCATATGAACGGCGACGCCGACCTTTTCGATTTTGATATTGCTCAGGCGATGGTAGTCGTCGTAGCTGCGAGTTTCTTTTGCGTTGTTGTTGTTCACATACACTTCGCCGGCCTGCCCCGTGGGATTGTAGTCCGCGTATGTGGCGTAGACGGTGGACCCGGTACCGGCTTCCTGGACCTGGCTGATGCGACCCATATTATCGTACGTGTAATTCGCTTCGCGACCGGCGGGATACTTCACTTTCGTGCGATTGCCTTCCGGTCCGTACTCGTAGCTCATGGTATAGTCGTGGCCCGGCTCTTCCAGTCTGGTCCTCAGCATCTTGAGATTGCCCGAGTTGTCATAGGCATGCACGCGGGTCAGCAGCGCCGTATATGCACCGCTGCCGATTTTTCTCTGGACCCTGGTCTTACAGAGCCGGCCGGCCGCGTTGGCGAACGATGAACAGTCTCCTGCGGCGTCGTAGCTCAAAAGCGTCCGACGCGAACTGGCCACAGTGACCCCGTCGCTTTCGTAAACGATTCGGCCGATACTCGTGGGCCGCTTCCGGGAATCGATGTTGTCGACGCGCCAGCGGCCGATCCGGTCGTTGTCCGTATCGAAGTAGCTGATCGTGCGCAGCATGCCGCCCCAGGAACTCTGGTACGCGAGAACCTGCTTGCCCCGCTGGTCGTTATCGATCGAGGTCTTGCGACCCATCATATCGTACGTAGTGGTCGTAGTGCTGAGCGTGTCGGAAGATTGCGTCACCTGGCCCAGCGCGTCGTACTGCCAGGTCTGGGTTTTGGTTCCGTCTGAGGTCTGATTTTCCGTCAGGGTGGTTCGCCCTTGAATGTCCTTGCAGCCGGTCTTCGTCCGGTTGCCCTGGCTGCGGGTGACTCTCTGATTGCCCGTCGGGCAGGCGCCGTTCGTCCCGTAGGTGAGACTGGTGGCGCTCAGGTTGCCGGTGCTTGATGAATTGGGGCCCACGGCGACGGCGGTCAGGCGGAAGTAGTTATCGCCGTACGTATACAGAGTATCTCTACGATCCGCCGGGGTGTTCCAGAAATAAGGCAGACTTTCGTAAGTCTTCTGGTCCCGCTCGTTGTAGCCGTAAACGGTCTTGATGGTTTTCTGGCCGGGAGCGCTGACCAACTTCTGGATCATATTGCCCCAGGCGTTGGTATAGAGGTCTTCGGTTCTTTCGTTACCGGACCAGTGAGTTTTGGTCTTCGTTCGCTGCACCAGGTTGGTTCCACCGGACCAATAGTAGGTGATGGTCTTTCGATGAAACGAATTCGGGGTCGCGCCGTTGTCGGGCGCGGAGATCGTATGGAGCCGGCCGAATGTATCGAAGCTTCTGTTGAAGACTCTCCCGTTAGGATCCGTCTTCGTATGCCACTGGCCCCACTCAGGATCGTTGGCGAATGTCGTGGTCAGCGAACCTTCCGCGACCGAGATTACGTGGCCGTTGGATCCATAGCCGACCGTCCGCACGAGTCCCGAAGGCAGACTCACGGTTTGCGGCAATCCGCCCGATGTAAAATTCGAATAGCCGGTCGTAAGATAGCCCGAAGAACTATAGAATTCCTTTTCGGTCAGGATATTGCCTTTGTTATCATAGGTGAATTCCGTCTTTTTAAGCGGACTCGAACAATCCGCCGTATCGCCCACGCGCACTCGCTCGATTTCGTTCAACACCCAGAGTCCGGTATTTTCGGGATAGTAGTCGGTGCAGGTATAGACAGTGCTCGCGCCGGGATACTTTTCTTCGACCTTCGTAACATTCCCGTTTGTTAAGTTATGGGTATAATTCGTCTCGCGCTTAAAGGCCGCGTTCGCGCTGCCGTCGCTATAAGCAAAGTCGAAACTGTGTTCGGCGTACAATCGCATCCAGTACGTCGAGTTGCCGCCGGTCGAAAGCCGGCCGGTGTTTAAGGCCCAGCCAAGCATATTGCGTTTAATTTCCGTATTCGTGGAATGCCGGTAGGTATGCGTCCAGTTGGCCCGGCCCGCCCGGAATGCGCCCTTCGCGTGAAATTCGTACGTGGTCAATACGCGCAGATCTTTTTGAGGTTGCGTGACCTGGATTTGCCGGAAGCCCAGAAAGCCGCCTTGATTGCCCGATACCGGCGTACCATACTGGTAGTTACTGTAGCGTGAGCTCAGCCCGCTATCGAAGGGCTTTTCAATGACCGTGTCGACCAGCCAGAAAGGGCCGTCCGGAGTTTGCCGAAAACAGCTCGCGCCGCTGCAGCTATTATTAACGCCGTTGCCGTAAGCGGCCAGAACCCCGCCGCTCGGATTCAGACCGGTCATTTCCAGATACTTAATGGCGATCTCTTTTTTACCCTGCGCGATTTGCATGATCGTATCCGCAGGCTGGGCCACTGCGGTTCCGGTCGGATGGCCGATCGGTCCCAGGGAGCCCGGATTCAAATAGACGGCAAAGGTATTGCTGTCATTGCCCGTCGCCCATTTACCGAATTCCTGCTTTAGAAAATCCAGTCTGCCGTCGCCGTCATAGTCTCCCGGAATAATATTCGCTCCCGGATGGCATTCGTTCAGCAGGCTGGTATTACAGCCGGTATCATAATGCGCCGCTCTTAGATGATCCTGGTAGTTGGCGCCGGGCGGAGTGAATCGGTCCCAGTTGACGCCGTTTCCGCGCGAAAGGTGGACTTCAAATGTGTCGACGTTGTTCTGGCCCAGCTTCCAGCCTTCCTGGCGAATGAAATCGGTTTTGCCGTCGCCGTTGAAGTCGCCGGTGAGAATACCCGTGCCGATTTTAGGGTTATTAAAGGCGTGTCGCCAGAAGTCCTGCTTGCGTTCGAGGCCGGCCATGCGCTCCAGATTGACGCCCGCGCCCTGGCCCACGTCCGGAATGCGACAGTCGAAATCGCCGTTCCCCTTTGAGATGCAGACGCGAAAAATCCAGCTATCGTCGCTGGTGTACTGCGCCAGAGACCACTTATTAAAGCGCTGGGCGATGAAGTCGGTCTTGCGGTCTCCGTTAAAGTCTCCTGTTATGATATTAACGCCATTCTGATTCGAACCGTGCCGGCCTCTAAAAAATCTCTGGAAATTGCTGCCGTTTCCAGAATACTCTCGCCGAAATTCGCCATCGCCGAGAGAGAAATAGACTTCGAAGTTTTTGTCCTCGTTTTCGGCCCAGGGACCCCATTCCTGACGAATGAAATCAGTGCGTCCGTCGCCGTTAAAATCGCCGGGAATGATATAGGCCCCGCTGTTGCCCCCGTCCGTGCCGCCGTGAAACAGGGAACTTGAATTCGCCATGCCGTTCCCGGTGGGCGCGTAATCGTCAAAGTCGCCGGCCTGGCCGACGAAGTTCGAGAAATAGATCACAAAGTCCTGGCCGTGATCGCCGCCGTCCGTATCGGCCCAGTCGCCGTGCTGCTGCGCCGCCAGATCCGTTTTGCCGTCGCCGTTGAAATCGCCCGTGATCAGGGTTACGCCGTTGCCCTCGGAGCCGTGCGCCCCTCTTAACTTTGATTGCTCGCCGGCGTTATTGGGAGTGATGACTTCGAATTCGCCGTCCCGGGTGCCTTTAGACAGGAATACATTGAATGAGTTGGTCGTATCCCCCGCCCAGCCGCCGACTTCCTGGCGAATAAAATCCATGCGACCGTCGGCGTTAAAGTCGCCCGGTATAATATTTACGCCGTCCCCGCCGGAGTTGTGCACGCCCCTTAGCACGCTCTGATAGGCGTAGCTGTTGGCGCCTGCATTGTAGCTGGCGTTGGGACAAATCCTGTCGAACTCTCCGTTCGTTTTCGTGGCGCTTTTGCCGTAGTAGACGCAGAAGGAGCCGCTGCTGTCGCCGGCCCAACCGCCCATTTCCATCTTGATAAAGTCCGTTCGACCGTCGCCGTCGAAATCGCCGGGATAGATCTGCGCGCCGGATTCATTGGGATGACCGTGAACGCCTTTGAGTTGATGCTGATAGATATCCTGACCGCCGATCACCTGGGAAGGGAACTTCCGGATGAATTTAGCGCCGTCGCTGTTCGAGGCGTGCCAGTCATACTGGTTCCAGTCAATGTCTACGGGTTCCAGACACTTACCGTTGTCTACTCTGTCGCATTCCTGGATCCGGTTTAAAAGCGAGCGCTTGCTGTTATCGCTGGTGATATAGCTCAGTTCATAGACTTTAAAGATCGATAGATCTTTCCAGACTTCGATCCGATCCAGCAGCATCGTGGACGTGCCCTGCAGCGCGTTGGTATTATTCGTCGCCCAGACGGTCTGTTGATCGTAAACGCTTGCGCCATTGGTGTGGTAGCGAAACTGAATCGTAAAGCCATTGTTGTAGGTGATCTGATTGGGATACGATATTCTATTTACTTTATGATAGCTAATGTTGATTTGGTTGCCATTACGGTCCTGGATTCGGTTCAGATGCCAGCGGCCGTAAAGACCGGAGACGGGTTCGCCGGATCTGGCGTTCGTATTGTCCAATCCGTAGAACAGAGACGTGCCGTCGCTGCGGGTGGCCTGAAAATAGCAGACTTCGCCGACGCAGGTATGAGCCGAAGGCAGAATCTCGATCCAGCTTTCTTCGTAGCTATGATATCTCGCGCCGGAGCTCCAGTACTGGCCGTCGCTGGATCCCGTGCTGGCGATCAGTCGGTTGCCGTCCAGGCAGAGCCGGTCGCCGTCATCGTATTCAACGGGGCCGACCTCTCCGTCCAGTTGCAGGCTCTTACCGCAGCGGTAAATGGCGGACAGGCCGTTCAGTTGCCAGCCCACCCCCAGGATGCCGGTCTGATTGTTGCGGCTGTTATAAGACAGCGACAGTTCCGGATTCAGTCCGTTATAGCCCGGCGCGAGCTTCAGCGGCAGGTCGTACGCCAGGCCGCCTCGCGAATTTACATTCACATCACCGGCCAGAATGCCGGCGACGTTGACATTGGCCGCCCAGAGCACGCCCGAGGCGACCGAGAGGCTCAGCAGGCCGCCCGCCAGCACTGATGTCAGCGCGATGCTCGAACCCATCTTCCAAAAACGGACTCGCCGTTTTACCCGAGTCTTATTTTGCTTTAACAAGTTTACTAAATAAAACATCCCACATACTCCGGCGTCTGCTTGCGAACCAGTGAATTCTGACGCATCCCTTACGGGATTCTGACGCAATCTTAACCTTGCAAAGAGCATGCCGATCCAGGCGAAAATCAGGGGTATGTTTCCGGCAAACATGCGAAACTCTGCGGAGCAGGCCAGCCCGGCGCTTTCAGCGCACAAATTGTAGCGATCGAATCATTCACCGGTCCCGATTTCGAGGTTCGCTGAACCTGAGTGGCAGAAATCTGCCGGCAAAAATCAAAAATCTGCCGGCAAAAAATTGATTTTCGGCGTTCCGTGAGCACGAACGAATGCGGCATGTGGAGCTTTTTCTCACCAGAGTTTCGGGAACCGGAAGGCATCAATCTCAGAACCGAAGATGATTTACGGCTTGAACAATTGCATGAGTTGTTTTTCAGAATCTTCAGAAATGTCCTGATCGCGGACCCCGGCAAGAAGTATCATTTATGGCATGATTGGTGGGAACATGACGGTCTGCACTTCCCGGCGCGATCAGTCCGGCTGGAGAAGTTGATGGATCTGACGGTGGACCTGAATGCTTTCGTGAAAGCGATGCCGAAAGATTTCAAGGTTCGGCTCGGGATTACACCCGATGATTTTCAGTGGTATCTGAGAATGGGCTACGATCCGGAAGACGGAGAGTCGTTCCTGGATATCACCGGGCCGCCAGACACTCGCTCGCAAGAGTCTCTGGCGGCCGAATTCACGGCCATGAACCTCAAGTGTATTCAAGAAAACGCAAGCGAATACTATCGACGCATCGTGAGCCAGGCGGATCAATAGTTATGGAGCCCACAATCGAGAAACAAATTCCGCCGCTGCGCATCCAATCAGATTCAAATTTCATTGAATTCGAAAGATTGAGCTACGAAGAGTATGACTGGCATCTGTCCGCGATCGCTGAGGCGAACGATTTTCGCGGTTCGCTCGATGCGTACTGCGTGCGAGCAGACGTCCAGAAATTCGTCCAGGAGCTACACGCTCTGAACGAAAGCCTTAGCGGCTCGGCGACGCTGCACGCCATCTCGCCGAAAGAATTTGAACTAAAATTGTTCGCGATCGATCGCCCGGGCCATATCGGCGTAACGATTTCGATGCAGCGCAACGTCTACGGCAACAAAAGCTTCTCCCATCGCTTCGAAGGCGGATTCGAAATCGAGCCGAACGATCTGAACACGATCGAGGACTGGTTCACTGAAACAACTTAGGCTCAGGCCAGGCAAATGAGCAGGATTGATGCGAATTGAAGATATAGACACCGATCTCGGGAATCAGATCCTTCGGTCTTTGCTTGCAGAAGGCTGGATCAAGATAGGGTGGGACAACTGGACCGAATGGCAATTCAACGGCCCGGAGGCATCGATCAACTACCTGGCGACCTCGATGCCGATGCGAATTGGGCGCTAGTAGAAAAAATCACGCTGTCTTAAGTTTTACTAACCAACATCCCATCTGACACTCCTGCCTGTCAGATATAATCAGGCCGTTCTTTGATGCTTCTTATTCAGCATCTTCTCGCGCGCCAGCTTGATCGAATCAACGAAAGTTTGCATCGGCGTCTTTCCGAAACAATGCTTGCCGCT
>JANSYA010000015.1 GCA_024742665.1 bacterium | reverse complement strand
GTTGAAAGCCGATATGCAAAAACTCTGGGATCGCCGTGCGGCCGATTAAGATTGACAAAAATCGATTCGTACGAATACGTTTTTCAACGCGGCAACTGGTGCCATTTGCCGTACCGATTTAGTGATTCAATTCGAGTAGCATTTTGCTTCATCCTGGCCTCAGCGTAAATAGTACTCGTGATCAGAGATCAATCAATTCGATGGGAATTTTGCGATTTCCTGTTCAAAGCTTTGCCGGACCTGGAGCGCCAGTGCATCCGCATCGCGCAATTTCAGACCGGCTGTGGGAATCGGCGGCAATACAGTCACGTGATGCACACCGCTCTTCAGGAATTTCGCCTGCGGGTCCACCAGGTGTTCAATCGGCTGATTGACGATCGAGACGATCGGGGCCTGCGCGGCGATCGCCATTACAAAGGCGCCTTTCTTAAATTCACCCAGGCCGCGGCCGCGACTGCGAGTTCCTTCTGGAAATATCCAGAGATTATTTCTATCTTCTTTGATGGCTCTGGTTGAATCTTTGAGTGCCTTCTTGGCGCTCGCAGTATCTTCCCGGTCGACCAGGATGGTTCGGGCGGCGAGCAGGATAATACCGAAAAGCGGAACTTTGAGCATCTGCCGCTTGGCGAGAATCACAGTCTTTCGAGGGTAGACGGCGCCCAGAAAATATGCGTCCAGATTGGATTGGTGGTTCACCAGCAGAACCGATGCTTCGGTCGGAAGGTTTTCCAGCCCGGCGACCTCCACTCGTATTCCGAGGATTCGCATGCCTGCAATTCCAAGCAAGCGCGCGTAGACCCATCCACTGATTGTGCTCCCCCAGGTCAGCAGACTCAGGAAAAAAACCAGAATCGTAACAATTCCCGCCCAGACGCCGGCGATCCCCATTCTCAAGCGGTAATTCAATGCACGCAATTCTCAGCCTCTCATTCCCGGAATACCGAGAATCGTCAGTCTGACAGGCAGGCGATAGGAGTCGCAACGATCTTTTCGTCCGTCGGCAAGCGGGATCGGCATCTATTGTATTTCTTTGACTTGCCAGTCGTAATTTTCGATCAAGAATTTCTCCTGATGATCAAGAAAATCTTCAGCAAGGCGTTGGACGTCCACCCCGGTGTTGAGATTGTTAAGCACGTATTTCTGGTCATTGATGAAAAAGATTGATTCGATTCTCTGTTCCCGTTTGCGCAGCAGCAAACTGGTCTTTAGAAAATTATCGTAGAAGTGCAAAAAGTCATTCTTTCCGCGCCGCATACTTTCGATCAAATCAAATACGTCCTGTGCATCGACCTTGAAGTAGCCGCGCATTGAATTCTGGCAAACAAACCGCGTGTCTTCTAGTTCAGCGGGAATCATGGAAGCTGTCGCCTTTAGCATTCCGGCTGGCCTGATGATGGGCTCGGTTTCAGATCGCGGTTCTTTTCTGCGGATTCGAAATGACTGAATTGCCAAAAATACTGACACAAAAAAATACAGATATCCAATCTTGACAGCGCCTTCGCCAACGATATAGAACCCGCCCTTCCCTATTTCCTGGAAGCTGACGGCAAGAATGGCAATGAGCATCATCAGGATAGAAAACACAGCATACCAGTCGCTGGTTTTATTATCATCGAAAAACTTCATATACCATTCATCGCGCCTGCTTCCACACGTCGGCGTAGTCTTTGTTGCGCTTAAACTGGACCAGGGCGTAAGGACACAGTGGCAGCACCTTCAGACTGTGTTCCCGGGCGTGCATGACACCGGCCGCGACCAGTTCGCGACCGACGCCCTGCCCTTCATGCCCCTCATACGCCTCTGTATGATCGATGATAATCAGCGTATCGCCGGCGCGGCTGTAGCTCATTTCTCCGATTCGTTCGCCCGCTTCGTTCAGCGCGTGAAATACGCCTTTCGTGGCCGTCTCGCTGTGTTCGATTCTCATAGGCACACACAATCTTTTCGCGGAACGCGAGACCAGCGGTTTTTCCATCCCGAAGGCTCTGCCCGCAATACCGGAAAAGCCATGCTGCATGAAACTCCCTTTATCGGCGACGTGTATACGGTCCCGGAGCGCAATCACGCGGTCGTCGAAAAAGTCCTGCGGGGCGAAGCCGCCAGCATCGGGATCTACTCCGACGCCCACGGACGCTGGATTTCCGGCATGGCTCCGATCGCCAATTCCCGCGGCGAAATCTCCGGGATTCTGGAAGTAGACTATCCGATCGACGCGGTGCTCAGTCAGAAAGAAATCGGAAAGCCTGCTTTTGAATATTTTACCGGCGGAAGTGGTCGAACTACTGAACGGTCTATTTTCGCGCTTCAAGCATCTGGCCGAACGCCACGGAGTTGAAAAAATCAAGACGATCGGCGGTTCGTACATGGCCGCGGCGGGACTACCGGTCGAAACCGAAGATCGTGCCGGAGCAATCGCCGAGCTGGCGCTGGACATGTTACAGGTCGTCGAAGAATTCGAAAGCAGCTGGCCTAATCTGCGCATTCGCGTGGGCATCAATACCGGTCCCGTCGTCGCCGGGGTCATCGGGACCAAAAAATTCATCTACGACCTGTGGGGCGAAACGGTAAACATCGCCAGTCGAATGGAATCCCCGGGCAAACCAGGCCAAATCCAGGTATCGGAGTACAGCTACGATCCGCTCAAAGACCGCTACGAATTCCAAAAGCGCGGAACACTGATTTCAAAAAAGAAAAAAGAAATCCATACGACGTACTTCATGCTCGGACGCAAAAATCCCGTGCCTTTAATCGGCGGCGAATCCCGCTGATTGCGCCTTGCCGACGCAGCGATGACTTCTGCAACGATCACTGCTGAAAGGATCACTCCTCGGCAGCGTCGGGACCGGGGCCGGCGCCGTGCATGCACTCCGGCAAACCCGGAAAAAATTGAATATAGTTGATCAGCGGCCCGCCGACTAAATCGAAATTGCAGGCCGTCTTAAATCCATCGGCATAGGTCAGTTCAATGCGCCAGGGGCCGATCTTACGCGCGTCAAACTCCAGTTCGTGCAGACAGACCGGCGGCATCGTGCCCATATATTCGCCGATCACCGCTCCCGTACTTTCGATCGTATCATCCGGGTTCTCCCGCGAACTGCCCTGGATCGCGAAGCTCCGTTTGCAGGGAGCGCCCGGCTCTCTGAATTCCTCTTCCAGGCCGTACGTATTTACGGCGACAGTGACGCAGGCTGAATCGGGCGGGCAGTCGCGTTGCTTGCAGGCGCTCGCGAATCCAATCGCAAGCAAGCCGAGCGTGAACGCTAAATATTTTGAAGGGCGCAAAAAACAGAGCATGGCCGATCCTGCCGCGCCAGGCGAAACGCGCAAATCATAAATGCGAGCCTTGCAATCCTTAACTTTCCTGATGCATGGGCCGGTGGGAATTCGCTTTGCCGATGCGCCCCCGCGCGCCAGCATGGTGCGATCATGCACCAACTCGTATCAATGATTCGTCGTCAAAATCGCCGCCGCCGTCCTCGGACGACACGGTGGCTCCTGCCTGGCCTGACGCTGTCGGCCCTGATGATTTTGACTTTTTTTATCGCGCTGCCGAACTGCCATCGCCAGCTGGAACTCGAAGCGGATCTTCAGAACGACGCGGGAAGTCAGACCGGCGAAACGATCGACTATCGTTCCATTTCCACGGCCCAGCTGCGCCCGCCGAAAATCGGCGGCAGCCCGGAGCGCTACTGGAGTCGGGGCAAACAGTACATGATTGCAAGCGACGCGCCGGAAGCTTCGCGAGCGGGTGTGGCCATGTATGCCGCGGGGGGCAACGCGGTGGATGCGGCGGTCGCGGTCAGCTTCGCGATTTCGGTCGTGCGCCCCCAGTCGACCGGCCTGGGCGGCGGCGGATTCATGCTGGTGCATCTCGCGAAAGCCAGGCAGACCATCGCCTATGATTTTCGCGAACGCGCTCCGGCCGCCGCCACGCGGGATATGTATCTCGATCAACAGGGCAAAGTCATCAAAGGCGCTTCGTTGAATGGAGCGCGGGCCGTCGGCGTGCCCGGCATGATCGCGGGATTGGTCGAAGTCCATCGTCGCCACGGTTCGCTGCCTCTGGCGCAGGTCATCGCTCCGGCTCTGAGCCTGGCCCGGGACGGCTTTCCGGTATACCAGGATCTGCACGATAAGATCGCCAGAGTCAGTTCTTCGGATACGATGGGACCGGCCATGCGCGCCGTCTTTACTCCCGGCGATCGCTTGCCGGCGGTCGGCGAAATCCTGATCCAAAAGGATCTGGCGAAGACTCTCAGCGCGATCGCCGCGGGCGGAGCGGCGCCGATCCACTCCCGCGGCGGCGCGATCGCGAAAGATCTGGACGCATATATGCGCACCGAAGGCGGCGCGATTCGCCTGCAGGATCTTGCCGACTATCGCGTGCGCGCGACTGCACCCCTGTGGGGACAGTACCGCGACCACAAGATCGCGATTATGCCGCCGCCTTCGTCGGGCGTCTTTATCCTGGAGATGCTGGGTATGCTCCAGACGAAAGATCTGCGCGCCCTGTACGAACGCTACGGCGATCATCCCTACGGCCGCCCGGCGCAATACGAACACTTCCTGGCCGAGGTCTTTCGCCGCGGCTACGCCGACCGCGCGAAACTCGGCGGCGATCCCGCGTTCTTTCCTGTCCCGACGGAGCTACTAACATCTCGTGAATATACTTTAGAGCGCGCGGCGGATATCGCTCTCGATGAAGCCAGCGAAAGCAAGGGTCTGTCCTATCCCGATACAGTCGGAGCGGTCTCTCCAGGGGCGCAGCGCAGGCCGGCCCGGGCCGAATCCCGGGAAACGACGCATTTTTCCATACTCGATTCGCGCGGCGACGCGGTTTCCTCGACGCAGTCGGTGAACGTGATCTTCGGTGCGCGGGTGATGCTGCCCGGCTGGGGCATCGTCTTAAACGATACAATGGACGATTTCAGCGCGGCTCCGGATACGCCCAACGCCTACGGACTGGTCGGCGGCGAAGCGAACGCCATCGCTCCCGGCAAGACGCCGCTTTCGAGCATGTCGCCGACGATCGTTTTTGCCCGACCGGGCGAACGAATCTGGAACGGTCGGAAGGCTTCTGTGGTCGCTCCGGACGAACTGCGGCCGCGGCTGGTTCTGGGTTCGCCGGGCGGCTCCCGCATTATCACCGCGATCCTGCATACGATCGTCAACGATATCGATTTTGGTCTGCATCCCTACGCCTCTGTCGCCCGGGGGCGGATTCATCACCAGTACCTGCCGGACAAACTCTTCTTTGCCGATTCGCCGGCCGGGCTCGGGCGCATGAACGAATTGGAAGCTCTGGGCCACACGGTCGCCGACAGTCGCTGGCAGGCGAAGGTTTTCGCGGTCCGCGCCGACGCGGCCGGTTTCGTGGGCGTTTCGGATCCCCGCGGAGACGGACGGCCGCTGGGTGATCAAGACCAGCATCCGGATGCGGACCCGGAATAAAAAAAATGCGTGCCTGCAAAACATACCGCCGGTATCTTCCAATATATATGGCCTGTCCGTTGAATTTGAACCTTGCCTCCAGGAGAGTTCCGGGCGGCCCGTCCCGATCCGCCTATGGCTATTGATTCATCAGCGGACCGCCGGTGGCGGGCGGTCCTGGAGCAAAGTCCGACCCTGGTTCAGCCGGGCGATTTCTACGGCCTGGAACGCGAAAGCCTGCGCGTGCTGCCGAACGGCGAGCTCGCTCGCACACCGCACCCGGCGCCCCTTGGCTCCAGTCTGACGAATACCTTTATTACGACGGATTTCAGCGAAAGCCAGATCGAATTTACGACCAGCCCCCATCGCAGCGTCGCCGGCCTTTTACAGGAGTTGCGCTATCTGCAGATGTTTACCCTCGAAGGCCTGGCCGCAGACGGCGAGCAACGCGAGGGCCTCTGGCCCCTGAGCATGCCGCCGGTTTTGCCGTCGGACGAAGCTCAAATTCCAATCGCCCGCTACGGCGACTCCGCGACGGGCCTTGCCAAACATATTTATCGCCAGGGGCTGGCCCGGCGCTACGGCAGCCGCATGCAAACTGTCAGCGGCGTGCACTTCAACTTTTCGTTTTCGCAGCGCTTCTTGCGTGAGCTCCGCATTCTGGACAATGGCGCATCGCAGTCCGACGCCGAAACCGAAAGCGCGGAACGGGAACTGCAAAACCGAATGTACTTCGCGATGATTCGGAATTTTCAACGCGAATCGATCTACCTGATGTATCTTTTCGGCGCGTCTCCGGCGATCGACGCCAGCTTTCTGGCGCGGCCGGACGATCGTTTGACTCCGACTGATTACGATGCGCGCACTTTATACGCTCCGTACGCGACGTCGCTGCGCCTGAGCGATATCGGCTATACGAATTCGAATCAGTGCGATCTGGATATTTCGTATGATTCGCTGGCCGACTATATCCAGACGATGTGTCGCGCGGTCAGTCGCCCGAATCCCGCTTTCAATAAGTGGAGCTACGAGCGCGGCGAGCAGCTCAACGACTTTTATCTGCAAATCGAAAACGAACACTACGGCGTGATCCGTCCCAAACAGACGCCGCGCTCCGGCGAACGTCCTCTGACGGCTCTGGAAGCTCGCGGCGTGCGCTATCTCGAAGTGCGCTGCCTGGACGTGAACCCGTACGATCCAGGCGGAGTCAGCGAAGAACGCATGGCCTTCGTTCATCTGGTACTGCTAAACAATCTTTTACAGGCAAGCCCGCCGCTTTCGCGCGAAGACTGCGGACTGCAGCGCGAGAATCAAAAGCTCGTCGCCTGGCGCGGCCGGGAGCCGGAGCTGCGCCTCAAGGCCGGGGGCGCTCAGGCGCAGCCGGAAAATTTTCGCGACGCGGGCCGCCGGTGGGTCGATAGCCTGGGGACGCTGGCCGAGCGGCTGGACCGCGAAATCGGCTGCGATCGATACGTACAGAGCATGGCCGCCCAGAGCGCGAAATTCGAAGACGTGGAACAAACTCCTTCGGCGCGTATGCTGCGCGAAATGCGCGACGGCCGCCTGGGGCACATCGACTTCGGCCTGCAATTGCTGGAACGACACCGGACCGCTCTCGAAGCCCAGGAACTGCCGCCCCTGACGCGCCGCAAGCTGGAGCAGGCCGTGAAAACTTCGCTCGTCGAACACGCAGAGATCGAAGCCCAAGCGGATCAGGGCCCGGTCAGATTGCCGAAGGTCTGCCAGGGCGCCTGAGAGTTCCAGCTATCGACAGACAGCATCGTTCAAAAACACCACCGCGAATCGAACGCTTATCCAACGTCGTGGCGACGCGGCGCATACTCGCGGAAAAACCGTAGAAAGACCAAAGACTTTGAAAATACATCCGAAAGAATCTGAATTCATTCTGGCCGGCTACGAAGACCTTGAGATCTCAAGCCAGATTATTATTCGCGACGCGCTGGCCCGCGGCCTGACAGTCGAAGTTTTGAATCGCCGGGCCCACTGGCTGCGCATCGCATCGCCGAACGGCGCTCGCGTCGAATTCATCAAAGAGGCCAGCAAGACCCGCCTGGATTCGTACATCACCTTCCTGATCATGGAAGAC
Source organism: bacterium (assembly GCA_024742665.1). GTDB lineage: Bacteria > Spirochaetota > Leptospiria > Leptospirales > Leptonemataceae > JANSYA01. Next base: position 74,385 of record JANSYA010000015.1, on the reverse strand, counting down.
AAACAGATGAGCAAGCTGGTCCTGGACGAAGCCGGGCTGCGGGTGCCGGCCGGGCGACACTATACGCGACGCGAAGACGCGCTGGCGGATCTACCGCATTATGAAAGCCAAAAAAAATCCGGCGGCGTAAGCGCCGGGATTGTCGTAAAGCCGACGACGACCAACTTCGGCACGGGCATTACGATTTTACAGAAGTACGACGCCGATGCTTACTCCGCCGCGGTGGGCGAAGCCTTCACCCACGACGACTCGGTGATCGTCGAGGAATTCGTGGCGGGTATGGAATACCGCTTCCTGGTCATCGGCGATGAATGCGTGGCCGTCGCCAATCGAGTGCCGGCGAATGTCGCAGGAAACGGCGCCGCGACGATCGCGGAGCTGGTGGCCGAAAAAAATAAAGATCCCCGGCGGGGCGTCGGTCATATTACGCCTTTAGAAAAGATTCAACTCGGCGAAACCGAGCTGGCCTATCTGCGCCTGCAGGGGCTGACGCCCGAAAGCGTCCCCGCCGCCGACGAGCAGGTGTTTTTAAGACGCAATTCGAATATATCGACGGGCGGCGACTCCCACGATCGCACTGACGAAGTCCAGTCGGGCTATCGCGAAATCGCGGTGCAGGCGGCCGCCAGCGTGTCGGCGCAAATTTGCGGAGTGGATATCATCATCCCCGATCTCGATGCGCCGATTTCAAATGAATCCTATGCGATTCTTGAGATCAATTTCAATCCCGTGCTGTACATCCACAATTTCCCGTACGCGGGGAAGAACCGGCGCGTCGGCGAAAAGATCCTGGATCTGCTGGGATTTTAAGCTTCGCGGCGCGGCGCCGGACTGGACCCATCGCTGTTCGCTCTGAATCGCCTGCGGCGCCGACCGGGAATCGTTCCGGACCTGATTAAACCGTCGCGAATTTATTGCGCATGTATGCGATAATATCGCGGCTTTCGTACATGGCGGTTTCGCCGTCCGTTAAGAACGGCACCTGATTTTGTCCGCCGATTTGCAGGAGCTCCTGGCGCCCTGGAGTTCCCCGGGCCGCATTGATCAGCTGATAGTCCTGCCCTTCCTTCAGGCCCATGTTGTGAGCCTCACGCACGACCATCATGCAAAAGGGGCACGAAGCGGTTTGGTAGATCTTTAACATGTTATCAACCCGACACCTGTTTTTGCAGATCGCCCGACTGCGCCATCTGCACGATGATATCATGGCCGCCGACGAATTCGCCGTCGATGTACAGCTGGGGAATGGTCGGCCAGTTGGCGTATTCTTTGATTCCCTGGCGGATGTTTTCGTCGTCGAAAACGTTGAAGGAGCTATAGTCGACGTTCAGCTGATTCAATACAGAAACGACGCCCGCTGAAAATCCGCACATCGGCTGCGCCGGAGTGCCCTTCATAAACAAGAAGACCTTTTTCGATTTAACAGAGTTCTCGATTTTCTCTTTCAGTGCTTGATCCATTCTAATAGTACCTTTTCAATTCAGATTATAGTTCGCAAATTTTATTGATAATATACCGCAGACGTGTCGGCGCGCTGGCCTCAGCTTGCCCGGGTCTCCAGGGCCAGAGCGTGTAATTCGCCTTTCAGCTCTTCCCGCACCAGATCGTATACCATCCGATGCTGCTGAATCAGCGTCTTGCCTTCGAAGCCGGGATACACAACGACGGCCTTGATGTGCACGCCGTCCTGGTAGGGGTCGAGGATTTCCACGCTGGCGCCGGCCAGGCCCTGCTCCAGTCGTTCTTTCAGTTCCGGTAATGTCATAGTCTACCAACAATCTAAGCAGTCCGGGGCCGAAAATCCAAAATTTTTTGCCTTTCCCGCCTTGAAATTATTCGCCGGGAGTCCTCGCTTCGATCGCCAGAGCATGGATGCCGGACTGCATTTCCTCGGCGAGAATCTCGTAGATTCGCCGGTGGCGCTGGACCAGGCTCTCGCCTGCAAAGCGCGGCGAAACGACCCGCACTCGAAAGTGGCTGTTGCCCGTCCCCGGCGATCCCGCGTGCCCGGCGTGGGCATCGCTGTCGTTGTGGACTTCCAGCTCCAGCGGATCGAGGGCGGCCCGCAGCCTGGCCTCAATCTTCGGCGTCCAGTCTCCGCTCTGCTCGCTCATAGTCATAGGATCCCTCTCCGGCCGCGCGGTTACAGCGGCGGCCTCTCTTTTCTTGATCAGGCATCTCCGCCTTCAGGCTGCGGGGACCCCGGCCCCCCCTCGACTGCGGCGGAAGTCGATTTGCTCGCGTCCGTCTGGATGAATTCCCGCAGAACCACCGTCGCATAACTACCCGGCGGCAGCTCAAAGCGAAAGCGCACTCCCGCCCCGTCGGCCTCGAAGCTCAGGGCCAGACTGGCCGGCCACAATCTGGAGCTCCGGCGCGATCCGTCCAATTTCGCCCGGGCAAAATCCCCGGGATCCACGCCGGCTGCTTCCAGCAATTCCGCTTCGTCTTCGGCCGGCGCGCCCTCCGGCGCGGTCATCTTTTTTCCGAAGATGGGACCGGTGAAGTCAATCTCGCCGGCCCGAAATCGCGCCGCGTCCGCTTCCAGGTCGCGCACGACGAAGAGGCCGCCGGAGTCCGTCTTGCGGGCGACGTCGCCGTTGCACAGGCGCAGAAAATCATCGTTCGAGATACGGCGCGCCAGCCAGAGATTGAACAGCTCCGACTGAAAGGCCGACAGCAGGAATCGTTTGAGCCACTTCCCGGGACGATCGCGGCTGCGCCCCAGCAATAGATCGCGGCCGCGCTCGGCATTGTCGCCTTCGCGGCCGAAGCGCTGTTCGCCATAATAATTCGGCACGGCTCGCTCGCGCAAATGATCCCACTTCGCCCGGGCTTTATCCAGCGCATCGGCGACGGGATCGACGACGAGAATCTCGAAGCGATTGCCGGCCAGGTGTCCCGTGCGCAGCTTATTGCCGTGACGGGTCGCCGCTATAACCCGCACACCCAGTTCGCTTTCAACGCGGCGCGCCGCTTCATCCGGATCCATCTTATGCAGATGCAGCGAAAAGGTCTGGGTCGTGCGCGCGTGGCGGTCCTTCAGGCCGGCCGTGCCGATATCGGCCTCGCGAATTCCAAAGAGGCGCGTCATGTCTCGCACCAGGGCGCGGGTTTCGCGGTCTTCGCGGGTAATCGTCAGGTAGATATGCTCGCCCTCGCCCGAAGTGGGATAGAGCGGAATCTCTTCGACGATGAAATGCGCCGCGTCGCTCTTGATCCGTCCGCCGATCCCGGGCAGCCCGGCGCTGATCAATGGAACAGTCAGGGACTGCGGGTTCTCATTTTCAGGGAGATCTTCGTCGTTCGGCATACTACGCTATGCTGCGGTGTGCGGCCCGGACGGCAAGCGAATGATGCGAAGGCGGACTGCGCGAATCAGGAAGTGGCGGGAAGTGGCGGGAAGTGGCGGGAGGTGGCGGGAGGTGGCGGGAGGTGGCGGGAGGTGGCGGTGAAGATTCGGTGCGCCTTAGTTGGCGGCGTTTGAAGGTCAGCCGCCCCTGACCGGATTACAGAACGTGTTCAGAGAGGTCCAATGCGAATAAATTCACAAGTGCGTTAGAGAAAGATGGATGGTCTGCAAAGGACTCTTGTTATTCTCAATTTTGAAAAAAAATCACGCTCTGTAAGCCGGTCAGAGGCGGCTGGTTGGCAGTCGAAAGCCTGGCCCCGATGAGCGGGCGCCAGGCCGTTCGAGTCGTTTTCCGCCGCTCTTTCGAGCAGCGGAAAACTTACCGTGCGGGCGAAGCTTTCGCTCAGTCGGTGTATTCGAGGCGCATGGCCGTGTTGATCGAGTTGCTGCCAGCACCCGTGTGGGTCATGTTGTATGCCTTGCGGCTGGAGCTATACTTGCTGCTGCTGTTCGAGCCGGCCAGCCAGAAGTGGCTGCTGTAGCGCGAAGACTGGTCGCAGCGGCTGCGGCTGCCGGTAGAGCTGTGGCCACAGGTGCTGTGCAGAGCGACAGCGCCGTCGTCAGAGCCCGGCAGGCGCCAGGAAGCATACCAAACACCGCGGTAGCCAGCTTGTGCGTAGATGCCAACGCCTTTCATGTCGTTGTGGTTGTAAGAGCCACGAGCGTTGTTTACTTTCAGAGCGTTGTCCATTCCTCCGCTCGCCCAGAAAGCGAGGTCGGCCAGTTCAGATCCACCGGCGGCGCTTGAAGAAGCGACAACCATGTCGATGTTGAAGTTGGTTGAGGTTTTATCCAGGAAATACTCCATTGCGTAGCAACCGGCGCTGTGGCAGATTACTTTGCAGTTGTTGGAGCCTTTGCAACGAGCGTTCAGAACGCTGTTGATGTTGGACTGCGCGCGGCAGCTGCCAAAGGTGCGGGGATCAGAAGATCCGTCGTAGCCAATGAAATACTTCGTGTTGGAAGTATTGATGTTCTTGGCGCTGCCCCAGTAGTTGTTCACATCTGAGGTGCCGGTTCCGCAGTGGTTGCTGCCGGAACGGCCGTGAATAAAAATCGTATAGTCTGCGGCGCTGAGGGCGGCGGTAGATCCCACCATCATTGCCGCTGAGATGAGAAAATATCCCAGCTTCTTCATGTTAACACTCTTCCTAATTGTATTCGGCGGTATTTCTATTTTCAAAGACGTTCTGCGACCGCCAGCGCCGCTCGTCCGTGTGAGAATACCATTGCAACCGCCGTGCCTGGCGGAAAAATTATTCGGCCTTTTTTTCGAGTCCGATGCGAGCCGGGCGCCCCGATGGCAGGAAGTGGCGCTATATTGGAAAACAGACCGATTCGTGACGCCCGCCCCGGATAGTCTGATGTCCAATCTTTCGGAGTTTCTATCCCTGTAAGAGTTCCTACATCCGAAAAAAGCCAAAATCGACAAAATTTTGGCGGCAAAAAATCGTGCACTGGCAAAAATCTGGCAGTGGAATCGTTCTATTTGACCGTGAATTCGATGGGCCGTCTGGCCCCGACGCTCCTGACTCTGATTATCAGCGTCTATCTGCTGAGCTTGCGCGGAAAAACGATCCGAACCTATTTGCTCGCCGGCTACTTCGTCGGCCTGACCCTCTTCAATTTTGGGCATCTCTACGCCTATACGATCTTCGCGCCGGCCGGCCGCTGGGGCTGGTATCTGGTTTCGGCCATCGGATTCGCGCTGATTTTCAAGACCCGCTTCGCCTATTATCTGCCCCGGAACGCCTTTCCAAAAGAAGAGCGCATCGCCTTCTGGATTACGGTCGTGCTGGCGAGCGCCGCCTGGATCGAGTACGTGATTCGCTCAGGCCTATCGAGCCGTTTCTATTTCGAGAGCCACTTCTACGGCGCGCCGTTCGTCTCCACCAGCGTGCCGATCGTGGCCTTTTTGATCTTTGCCTGGGGTATGGTCGTACTCGTTCGCCAGACCTTTCACGGCGGGGGCGAAATCAATCGGGCCGCCCTGGGCTTTCTCGGCCTGACCCTGCTCGAACTGCTGCTGAACGGCATCGTCTTGCTCCAGCGCTTCGAAGTCATTCCCGAGGGAGACGACGCGATCGCCATCGGCATGAACGTGCTCCTGCTCCTGCTCTTTTTCAGCTACGCCCTGCTCTATCTGAACCTGTCGAGCGAACCTTCGAGCTTCGTCGCGAAGCTGGTCGGCATCAGTCTGGTCACTGTGATGACAGTCATCTCCAGCGTGGGCCTGCACCAGATGATCCAGGCTGAATACGAGTACGACCAGGCCCGCATGGACGACCTGCGCCTGGCGATCAATCGCGGTTCCCAGGGGCGACCGATCAATTCGCCAGAACGACTGGGTATAGACGAAAGCGGCCATCGCCATCCCGGCGCAGTTCGCTATATCGCCCGCATCGATCCCGGCGGACGCTCGACCCTGTTATACTCATTAGAAGAGGAATTGAAATATCCGGACCGGCCGCCCGCGGCGGACGGAGACCCGTACGCCTTCGAGCGGCGCTATCGTCAGCTCGGCGATCAGATCTACGTGGCCTTTCAAATCGACTACGACGCCGTGCTGCCCGGCGAAAGCGAGGCGGTCTTCGAGGTCGGTTTCGACTATCGCGCGTATCGCAATCATCTGCATAAAGAAGCGCTCACGTACTGTTATGCGATTCTAATCGTCGTCGCTTTTATGTTAATCGTATTTCCGCTCTTCTTTCGGGCGACCGTAACGCGACCGATGCAGCAACTCTTGAGTCTCCTGCGAAAGTCCGAAAGCGAAGGCGGATCCGCGACCGGCGCGGGCGCGTCCGAAGAAGACGAGCTGACCCAGCTTTCCAGAACTTTCGCCCGCATGATGGGCCTGCTCAAAGAAGCCAAGAGTCGATTCTACGAATACAGCGAACACATCGAAGAAGTCGAGCGCATCGTAGTGTCTCATGGCAGCGGCGAATCGATTCTCAGAGAAGTCGGCGGCCGCAATCTGCTGTACGCGAGCGCGGCCATGCGCGAAGTGATCAAGCAGGCCGACCGCTTCGCGACCTTCGATCGCCCCGTGCTCGTAACGGGGGAAACCGGAACCGGCAAAGAACTGATCGCACGCTTGATTCATCAGGCCGGGCCGCGCGCCGAACGGCCCTTCGTCGCCGTGAACTGCGCGGCCATTCCCGCGAGTCTCTGGGAGTCGGAGATTTTCGGGCACGTGCGCGGGGCCTTTACCGACGCTCGCAGCAATCGCTCCGGCCGCGTGTCCGAGGCTGAAAACGGCACGCTCTTCTTCGACGAAATCGGCGAAATGCCTTTGGAAATGCAGGCGAAACTGCTGCGACTCCTGCAGGAACGCGTCTATCATCCGGTCGGCGGCGATGAATCCCAGATGGCGCGCTGTCGCTTTCTGTTTGCGACCAACCGCGATCTGCTGCAGATGGCTGAAGCCGGCGGCTTTCGCGAAGATCTGTACTATCGCATCAACGTTTTCCAGGTGAATATCCCGCCCCTGCGCGAACGCCGCGCGGACATTCCGGTGCTGGCGGATCATATTCTCAAGACCATCTGCGACGAAGCGGGCATGCCGCAAATCGAAGCGGAGCCCGCCGCCATGAACGCGCTTGTTTCGTATCGCTGGCCGGGCAATATTCGCGAGCTGGAAAACACCCTGATGCGTTCCCTGGCCGTTAGCTCCCAGGGGCACCTGCAACGCGGCGATCTGCCGCCGGAAGTCGCCAGGGCGGCGAAACAAAATCCGACCCCGGTGGCAGGATTGACCGCCGCCGGCGACGCAGTCTTTGCAAAGTCCGAAAGCTCCGAATCAAATGGCAGCGAGAACGCTCGCGGCACTGATGCGCCCTTCATGCCCGAGAATCAAAACTTCGACGACGTGGTGAAGGGCTTTTCGCGACGCCTGATTCAGGAAGCCCTGCATCGTAGCGGCGGCAACAAGACTCGCGCGGCTGAACTGCTCGGCATGAAACGCAACCGCCTGCGTTATCAAATCAAAGAGCTTAATCTGGAAGATTGAGTGAGATTCAGTTTCTACGGCCGGTGCATATCGTCTATCGTCTATCGTCTATCGCATATAGTCTATCGCATATAGTCTATCGCATATAGTCTATCGCATATCGTCTATCGTCTATCGTCTATCGTCTATCGTCTATCGTCTATCGTCTATCGCATATCGTCTATCGTCTATCGTCTATCGTCTATCGTCTATCGCATATCGTCTGCCGCATGACGCATGACGCATGACGCATGACGTCGGCCCGGTCGATGGCCTGGCCTTCAGCCGTCCAGATCATCGACGGAAATCGAAAGCAGATCAAAGGCCGCAGCGGCAAGATCGCGAAAGACCGGAACGCCCGCCAGAATTTCACGCGCTTCCGTCGACGATTCGCGCCGGGCCAGAGTGCGCTGACCTTTGCCGGTGCGCACAAGCAGCGGCGCGACGCCGGCCGCCTGGCCCGCCTGAATGTCCGAAAGCGAATCGCCGATAAATACAGCTTCGCGGGGCGCCACGTCGAAACGCTTCAAAATTTCCAGCAGCATCCCGGGGAGCGGCTTGCGGCAGGCGCAGCCCTCGTCCGGGCCGTGGGGACAGTAGACGATACGGTCGATCCATTCGGAAGCAGCCCCCCTGCCGTCTTGATGACCGGGCGTATCGGGCTCATCATTTGCTTTCGCTGCGAGTGCGCCCAGGAGCTTCGCGTGCATCGCCTGCAGCGTCGCTTCGTCGAAGTAGCCTCGCGCCAGGCCGGATTGATTCGTGGCGATCGCCAGGAGCTTGCCGGCCCGCTTCAAACGCAGGATGGCCTCTAAGCTGCCGGGTAGAAACTGGAATTCCGCCGGCGACTTGATATAGTCGTCGCTGTCGGCGTTGATCACGCCGTCGCGATCCAATATTACCAGGCGCGGCCCGGCGCCGGAATCAGATGCAGCGCTCACGTGCGAATGCCGTAGCCCCTCTTCATGATAAACAGATTCGTACAAAACAGCACAATCAAAAATACGACGCCGCCCGCGAAAGACAGATACACCGGTATGTCCGATATGCCCAGGAAGCCGTAGCGACAGGCGTTAATCATGTACAGGATGGGGTTCAAGAGCGAAATAGAATAAAACGGTTCCGGCAGCATTTGCACCGAATAAAAGATTCCGCCCAGATAGGTCAGCGGGGTCAGAATAAACGTCGGCACGATCGAAACGTCGTCGAATTTGCGCGCGAAGAGCGCGTTCAAAAAACCGGCCTGGGTAAAGATCGCCGAGGTTAAAATGACGGTGCCGATCAGAATCAGCGGGTTATAAATATTCACGCCCGAGAAAAACACCGAAACGCAGGCGACTAAAAAGCCGACCAGCAATCCCCGCACCATTCCCCCGGCCGCGTAGCCGATAATGATCACGCTGTTCGGCACCGGGGCGACCAACAGCTCTTCGATACTTTTGCCGAAGCGCGCGCCGAAAAACGACGACACCACGTTGGAATAGGAGTTCGTAATCACCGACATCAAAATCAAACCGGGCACGATGAATTCCATGTACGTAAAGCCCTGGACTTCGCCGATGCGAGCGCCGACCAGACGGCCGAAAATCAGGAAGTACAGCGACATCGTAATCACCGGCGGAATCAAAGTCTGCACCCAGATTCTTAAGATTCGGGTGACCTCTTTCGTGACCAGAGTTCGAAGAGCGACGCGCGTGGTTTGAAAATTCATATGCGATATTAAACGACGAGTGATCCTGCGAGCGATTCAGGTGGCGGAGGGTTCCACCAGACGCACAAATAGTTCTTCCAGGCGATTGGCTTTGCCGCGCATACTCTTCACGGCCACGCCCGCGCGATTGAATTCCGCAAAAAGCGAATTGATATCCTGGCCGCGTTTGATTTCCACTTCCAGAGACTGCGCGTCGGCCAGGCGCGCTGAAAAGCCGTTCAGCACAGGGGCTTCGGCGCGGCTTTCGCTCAAATCAAACACAAAGACTTCCGTATCCAGCTGGGCCAGCAACTCGCGCGTGCCGGTATTCTGAACGATCCGCCCCTGATCGATAATGGCGATATTGCGACACAGAGCCTCGGCTTCTTCCAGATAGTGGGTGGTCAGAATAATCGTCGTGCCCTGTTCTTCGTTCAGCTCCCGCAAAAAGTCCCACATCGAACGGCGCAGTTCGATGTCGACCCCGGCCGTCGGTTCGTCCAGGATTAACAATCGCGGACCGTGCATTAAGGCCCGCGCGATCATGAGCCGGCGTTTCATACCGCCCGACAGTCGCCCCGCCGAGTCTCCGCGTTTTTCCCACAGGCTCAGTTGCCGCAGCACCCGCTCGGACCTTTCCAGGGCGGTCTTACGCGGCATGCCGTAAAACCCCGCCTGGTTCACGACGATCTGCTGCACGGATTCGAAGATATTGAAATTGATTTCCTGGGGCACGACGCCCAGCTGCGCCCGCGCCCGGTACGGATGCGTATCGATATCGTGTTCGAATACGCTGATGCGGCCGGCGGTCTTGTTGACCAGGCTGCTGATGATGCCGATGATCGTGGTCTTGCCGGCGCCGTTCGGGCCGAGCAGGCCGAAGAAATCGCCCTGCTCTACTTTGAGATCCACGCCCTTCAGAGCCTCGACCGCCTGGCCTTCGCCTTTGCGTCCGGCCGGATAGATCTTCTTCAGACCTGCGATCGCCAGAGCCGGAATTTCCGGATCTCCGGCGGAATTGTCTTTCGTCATAGCTGCTTCGGCTTCAGAACTCAAAACGGATTTCCTGAATATGGTTTCGTATCATCGGGTATGATTTTCTGCGATATGTGTTCGCCTGGCAGCGCCGCTCTTCGCCTGAGCCTCTGCTCAGGATTCCACAGCTTCGACCGACTGCGCGTCGATGCTGCGCTGAAAGGGCGCGAGAGCCGCATCCATGCGATCGGCGACCCCGCACAGTTCCGCCACCCGCAGCAGAACCTGGTCGACGAAGGCGTCCGGGCAGCTCGCGCCCGAAGTCACCAGAATTTCGAGCGGCCTTTCAGCTTGAGTCGCCGCCGAAGCGAGCTGCCCATCCACGGAGTCGCGCTCTGAATTCGGCAGCCAGTCTTCAGTAATGCGAACGCCCTTTCCGTGCAGGTCTAGATGACGAATTCGTCGATCATCCAGAATTTCGTCGGCGTCTTTGATATAAAAAGTCGGCATCTTCTCTTCGAGCAGTTCGACCAGATGCGATGTATTCGAAGAATTGTAGCCGCCGACGACCAGCGCCAGATCGCCGCCGGCATCGAGCATGCCCGTCGTCGCGTTCTGGTTTTCCTGGGTCGCGTAGCACAGAGTGTCGCGCGTATCCGCAAAATGATCTTTTAGGTTATCGGAACCAAAGCGGGTTTCAATGGCCGCTTTTAGCAGATTGCTGATCGCCTGAGTTTCGGTGGCGAGCATCGTCGTTTGATTTACGACGCCGATGCGCTGCAAATGTCGGAGCGGCTCGAAATCGTCGGAATAGCGACCGGCGAAGTACTCGTCGAAGCTGGCGAAGTCGTACTCTTCGCGAATAAAACGCGCGAGCACCTCCGCTTCGGCGATGTCGCGAATAATCAAAGACGGCGCGTCCTGGCGCGCGTGGCTGTAGGTCGCCCGGGTTTCTTCGTGGGTATCGCGTCCGTGAATCACGACGGCGTAACCCTGGCGGCCGAGCTGGGCCGAACGATTCCAGACTTTCTCGACGAAAGGACAGGTGGTATTATAGGTCTGCGGATTGATGCCCAGATCGTTCAGCTGTCCAAACATTTCGACGGTCGTGCCAAAGGCCGGCACGATCACCACGTCCTCGGGGCGCAGCTCCGTTAGAGGGACCAGGGGCACTCCATCCGTGCGCATAATAAAGCGCACGCCGCGATCGATCAGATCCTGGTTGACGTGCGGATTGTGAATCATTTCGCTGAGCAGGAAGACGCGCCGATCGGGATTTTCGTCGATCGCTCGATAGGCAATTTCGATCGCGTTTTCGACTCCGTAGCAGAAGCCGAAGTGGCGCGCCAGCTTGAAGCGGATGCGTCCCAGATCGAGAATCGACGGACTCATATCCTTTTTGTAACGATCGTCGCCGCGCCGGGCGGACTTGATCGTCGCGATAATCGGCGAACGGTAAAAGAGCGGTATGTCAAATTCGCGGGGCATAAACAATCAACATCCAACGCAAAGCCGGAGGCGTTCTGCGCCAGTTTCGACCGGCGGAGTCTACTGTCAATATAGCACCGCCCCGGGCGATTGGACTCAGAAAACACCCGGGTCACAGTGGAGGTCGCCCGGAAATAGATGCGCTCGCAGGCCGGCGCTGCTTGCGACGCTGCCGGTCCTCGCGGCCACACTGCTGTCGGGTCCCGGGTGTCTGCTGGTGAACCGCGGCAGCCAGAATCCCGGCACGATGGTCGTAGCAATCGTCGGTTTCTTTTTATTGTACGTCGGCCTGCGCTTCTTACTCGGCCGGCTGGAATCCGCCGGGAGCCCGGACGGCACCGCCCCCGCAGTGATTCGCTTCCTGGGCGGCGTGCTGGCGGGGCTGGTGATTTTTCTGGCATGAGGACCGTTCTCTTTTATTCGCTGCTGCAAATTCCCGGGATCGCGATCCTGGGAGTGGCCTTAACAGCGGCGGTGCAATTTGGCTGGCTGTCCGTGTCGGTGGCGGCGGGCATCGGTGTTGCCTGGTTGATCAAAGACATCGCCATGTATCCCTTCGTGAAGAGCGCCTACGCCCGGCGGGATTCCGACGATCGCGGCCCGAACGGACTGGTCGGAGCGAACGCGACCGTCACGCGCGAGCTCGCGCCCATCGGTTTCGTGCGGATTAAAGGCGAACTATGGCAGGCTGAATGCGTGCCGCAAGATGGGACCTCGCCTGAGAGCGCGGCACCGGTCCCGGTCAACGCCCGGGTGGAAGTCGTCGCCGCCCGCGGCATGCTCCTGCTTGTGCGTTCGTGTTCCGAATAGACCGAAGGCCGGCACCGCTCGCGATTGCGGATGCGGATTTTGCCGGGCGCCAGAGAATGACCGCGAAATGCCGCGCCATCAGTTCAGTTACGCCCCGGGTTCGCGCAGCCGACTCCGATCTTTTTTAGCCTGGGCCTTCGTCTTCGGCGCAGCAGGCGCCTGCTCAACGCCGGTCGTCACCGATTTCGACGCCGCCCTGGCCGGAGTATTCACGCCGCAAGCGGGCGTACCCAAACAGATGCGCTTCGTTCCGGGCGGCTACTATCTCCGGGGGGCGCCGCCCGGGGACGCCGCTGCGAAAAACAGAAGCGACGACGAAGCGGGTCCTGGCGTGCACGCCCGACCCGACGAATCTCCGGGCCGGCGCGTGGGCGTGTCTTCGTTCTATCTGGATGAAACGCCCGTCACGTACGCCGACTTCAGGCCGTACGTCCAGGCCGCCGGTTCGAAGCGCAATCATCACTGGGACTATCCCATCTATAACAAACCAGCGCAGCCCGTCACCGGATTGAACTGGTACGAAGCGGCCTGCTACTGCAACTGGCGCAGCGCGGCCCTGGGCCTCACGCCGGCCTACACCGATACGGGGGCCCAGGATCCGTACGGCTATCCCATCTGGAAACGCGCCGACGATGCGGAAGGCTTTCGCCTGCCGACCGAAGCCGAATTCGAATACGCCGCGGTCGCGCGCGATGCAAGAGTCGACGGCGTTGCGCCGGTCTATCCCTGGGGCGATGTCTTTGATCGCCGACTCGCGAATTACGACGAAGGCCGCGGCGTGCCGCGCGGACGGTGGTGGCGACTTTCGCGCGTGCAGGATCAGCATCGCAACGATCTCGGCCTGTACGGCATGTCGGGCAACGTCTGGGAGTGGAACGACGACTGGTATGCCGCGGAGGCTTATGCGGAAGCCGACGATGAAAATCCCCGAGGACCGCAAGAGCCCGGGCGATACGTCAAATCCATGCGCGGCGGATCGTGGGGCGGCTTTCGCCCGGAAGATCTGCGCATTCGCCGCCGCAGCTACAGCGCGCCGGGAGCCTACCACTTCGACGTGGGCTTTCGCTGCCTGCTGCCGGCCGCAAGCGTAAGCCGGTTGCAGTCCGCAGGCGGCCGCGGCCAACTGGAGAGTGCGACTGCGAGCGAAAACGAATCGACTGCGCAACATCCGGCGGCGACGGCGACGGCGACGCCTCTGCCCGCCCTGTGTCGCCAGCGCGTTGAATCCCGCGCACACTCCCTGCAAAATTCAGAGCTGAACGCGATCCGCGATTCGAAGGCTGACAGCGCGCGCCGCTTCGGCGAAAGCTTTCGAAGACGGCTTGGAGAATATCTGGCCGACTATTTCGCCGAGAGCCTGTACTTTCATCTCGCCGTCGATCGCCAGAAGATTCTAACGCCCCGCCAGCTCGCCGATATCATAACCGACGGATCGCTGCGGCACAATATCCATCCGCTGTTTTTAACCGGCATTATGCGCGCCGAAAGCGGTATGGGCACGGTCAGCTTTCCACGCTGGTTTAATAATCCCATGGCCTACCACTGGCAAAACGTGCAGATGCCGAACGGTCTGCCGCAGTATCGTCCGGGCCCGGGTCGCAATCGCAAATATCGCACGCTCGCCGAAGGTTTCGACGCCTACGCGCGCGGAGTGCGCCAGCGTTTTTATATCGAAGCGGCCCGCGGCGATCTGTATCGCTTTCACTATATCTACGTGGGCTACGACGCGCAGGAATGGATGACGGCGCTGACGACGGTTTATCGGGAAGTGCTGGGCGTCAATTTCACGAAGAGCTACCCGGAACGCGACTGCGGGCGGCTGATCTACCTGGACTGGGACGAAATCCGCTAGAAGCGACCCGATCAATCGCCTGTTTCTCCCGCCCGGAAATAGTCTTCGTACTGTCTGCGCTTCTCCGGATTCCAGTCCTGCACTTTCGCATCCGCGATGAAATAGAACCAGGGCAGACCGATGCGTTCAAGATACGGTTCCACCGGTTCATAGTAATCGCGATTGCCAGGCTGGTCGACGTCGCGGCGACACACAGGTTCGCCAGGGAAGTAGCGCATGCTACAGTGCGACCCGGTCACTTCGCGCATTTCCCTGAAAGAATCTTCCAGCGTATCGTAGGCGCCTGGAGCGAATTTGTTTCCCCGTCCCAGCCACTGGAAACAGAATTGTTCCGGACAGACGTCCGGTGATGGTTTTTTGTATGGTTTAAGGTCTTCTGGTTTCAAATAATGCAGCGCGGCGGATCGCGAGAATGAAGCAGCGAAGGCGACGCTCAAAAATAAGTTCTAAATCTCTTCTTCGTTCTTCGTCGAGCCGAGCAGTTCGTCCGGAATATCGTCGATGGTGTCGCCGATTTGAATGCAAAGCCGGCTGCCGATCTTGCCCGGGCGGCACTTGAATTTCTGGCGATCGCCGACTTTGACGGTCATGTCGGACTTGATGTGGGTCTGGCCGAGCTTGATCACGTCGCCCATATTCAACGACAGAATATCGGAGAGCGGCAGCTCGGTTTCGCCTACGTCGCATCTGAGCGGAATTGTAACCTGGTCCAGGCGCTCCTGAATGATCGCCTTGTTTTCGTCGGCTTCGCCGCGGCGAATCGATGAATACCAGTACTGGGCCGAGAGCTTGGAGATGATCGGCTCGATCGTAATGTACGGAATACAGAGGTTCGTCATGCCCTCGACGTCGCCGACTTTCGTTTCGAGGGTAATCAAAACCACCATGTCGTTCGGCGGTACGATCTGCGCGAACTGCGGGTTGGTTTCGATATTGCCCAGGCGCGGACGTAAATCGATTACCGTCGACCAGGCTTCCCGCAGGTTGCCGAGAATGCGAACGATGATGCCTTCCATTACCGACATCTCGATATCGGAAAGTTCGCGCGTGATTTTGGTCGGTTCGCCGGGTCCGCCGAAGAGGCGGTCGATGATCGTAAAAGTAATACTGGGGTCGATTTCGAGAACCGCCGAACCCCGCAAAGGATCCATGTTGATCACGGCCAGGGTCGTGGGGTTTGGAATCGAGCGAATGAATTCTTCGTACGTAAGCTGATCGACCGATCCCACGTGAACCGAGACGAGCGCGCGCAGCTGGGCCGAGAGAGCGGTGGTCGTCAGACGCGCGAAGGTTTCGTGCATCATCTGCAGGGTGCGAATCTGGTCTTTGGAGAATTTATCCGGACGGCGAAAGTCGTAGATTTTGACTTTCTTCTGTTCGCCGACCGCTGTATAATCGTCGGGGTCGACTTCCCCCGAAGAGATGGCCGACAGCAGCGCGTCAATTTCGTCCTGAGATAGAATTTCCGTCATCGTGTTGTTCCGTTATTTGGCGTGTGTCGTATATATATCAGATGCGCCGCAGGCTCGATTTGCCCGTGGGCTTCGTCCGTCGATCGCTCTATCGGATCAGTCGCGCCTCGACGTAGACGATCTTCCAGAAGCCGCGGTCTTCGTCGCGCCCCGGTTCGAGCGTATATGTGTACTCGTACTGTAAAACAAATCCGTCGCTGTCCCGCACGCCCAGCACTTTTACGAAGGATCGTCCGTCCGCTATAATCCGGCCCGCGGAATCCCGCTCCGGCTCCACGCCGGTGACTTTAAAGCGCACCAGGCGATCCGCGGGATTGCCGGTCAGATAGGTCGCAAACTCCCGCAGCACTTCCGCTCGCTGCTGGCTACCGCTCTGGACATAGCGCGAGGCGTAGCGGTCGTACGCAGTAATGTACCGGGGAAGTTCCAGATATTTCAAATAGTTTTTCCAGTTCTGACGCATTTCAGCGCTCAGAAACAGGAAGATCGTCTCTTCCGGGGAGATCTGCGGGCGACCGGCGCTGCCGGGTTCGTCGTCCCGCAGCAGCGGGGCCGGCGCCGATTTGCGCGAATCGATCCGAATCCGACTCATATCGCCCGAACGAACGAAATATTCAAAGCGCTGGTCGGGGAAAAAATAGGCCGAGACCCGATATTCGGCGCCGGGCTTCAGTTCGTAAAAATCGTTTAGATAGAAAGTCTTTTCGAAAGTCTCGCCGGGATGCAGGATTACTTCTTTCGTCAGATCCCCCTGCAGATCAACGACCGTGCGCGTGCCGTGCTCCCGGGCGTTGTAGCTGCGAGCGTTGAATCGCACCGGTAGCTCCCGGCCCTGGCGGTCCGTAACCAGAAAACGATAGGTGCTGATTGGGCGGCTGGAAGGATAGATGCGAATGACCTGGTAGCCGACGTTGCGGACCCGAAACTTGAGCGGGATGTCTTCGCCCAGGCGAAAGCGCACGCGGTCGAATTCCAGCTGCACCTGGCCGTAGCGGGTCCAGTAATCGATACTTTCGTCGCCGCGCATATCCCGCCGGGTTTCGGCGCCCGCCGGCGCAGACAGCGCGAGCAGCAGAGTCGCCGCCAGCAGGAAGATCCCGACAACGCGACCGGATTGGGCCATAGATTGCATATCATTCATAATATCGGCCGCAAATCGAATCTCTTCATTGTCTTTTTCAACCGATTCGGGCTTTTAAAAATTAATATATTTACATTCGTCCCGGAGCAGGGCATCCTCTAAGTCAGCCATGCAACGCCACATTGTCATAGCGGACGATCACTTCCTGATCCGGAGCGGCCTGCGGATCCTGCTGGAGTCGGAACCAGACCTGCGAGTCATCGGCGAAGCCGCCGACGGACCGCAACTGCTGGAAATTCTGGCCGACCACCTCTGCGATCTGGTGATTCTCGACCTGACCATGCCGGCTCTCGACGGCGGCCTGAGCACTCTCAGCCTGATCCGCCAGCAGTATCCGTCCGTGGCGGTCCTGGTGCTGACCGTTCACAAAAACCAGGAGACCATCGCCCGGGCGCTGAACCTGGGCGCCCGGGGCTACGTCATCAAAGAAGAAGCCGAGAGCATCATCCTGGGCGCCGTGCGAAAAGTCCTTTCGGGGGAAATCGCCATCTCAACCGGATTTTCCGGCATCAGTCCCGCCCAGATCAATTGCATCGCGCCGGCCGACGACGATGAATCCCTGGCGCTGCTTTCGGGCCGAGAACAGGAAGTGCTCCACTGCGTCGCACGGGGTTATACCAGCAAACGCATCGGAGCGGAGCTGGGCATCAGCCACACGACAGTCAACAAACACGTCGAGCACATCAAACAAAAGCTCGGCATCAATCGCAAGGCCGGTCTGATTCGCTTCGCCCTCATGCGCGGCATTCATAACTGAGCGCAGATCATGCGCGAAACGCATGATCGCTGTTATTAATATTCTTTTCTCACATGTTAACCGCGTGGCGCCGGGAATCCGTCGCCGCTGGTTACGCAGTTCTGCGTATTTTATTCTTCTTGTTCTTGCGTTAATATACTTATAGAATATCACCGGTTTCTATAAGTATGCTGCCGGTCTTCTTAAAGGAGCGCGTCGATCGCTTTTACGAGCAGCGACTGGGACGCCACGGGGGCCAGAACGTATTCAACGGACGCATCCCCGGTCCGGACGCCGTGCTTTTGAACGGCAACGATTATCTGAATCTGTCCCGGCACCCGGCCATCGTCGAAGCCCAGGTCACCGAGCTGCGCCGGGCGGGCAGTGGACCGCAGATGTCGGCGGTCTTCCTGAACGAAATCGACGGCGATTGCACCCGCACCCAGGCGCGCCTGGCCGCCTTTACGAATATGGAAGCCGCCGTGCTGTGCCAGTCCGGCTATGCGGCGAACGTGGGATTGGTTCAGGCGATCGCCGACCGCCGCCGACCGGTCTATCTGGACCGTTTCGCGCATATGTCGCTGTGGGAAGGCGCACGCAGCGCCGGCGCCCGGGCGCGCATGTTTTTGCACAATCGTCCGGAACACCTGGCAGACCGCGTTCGCCGCTTCGGTCCGGGCACCATCATCGTCGACGCCCTGTACTCCGCCGTGGGGACCATAGCGCCCCTGCGCGAAATCGCGCGCATCGCGACGGAGTCCGGCTCGACTCTGGTCGTCGACGAATCGCACTCGCTGGGACTGTACGGCCCCGGGGGCGCGGGTTTGGTCGCGGAGCTGGGGCTCAGCGACGACGTTGATTTTATCACGGCCAGTCTGGCCAAGGCCTTCGCGTCACGTGCGGGTCTGATCTGCGGACCGCGACGCGTGCTGTCGTACTTCCCCTGGGAATCGCGCCACGCGATCTTTTCTACGATGCTCGAACCCCACGACATTGCCCGCATCGCCGCGACCCTGGAAGTCGTGCAGCGCGAAGCCTGGCGATGCGAGCGGGTCCACGCCAACGCCGCCGTTCTGCGCAACCATTTGATCCTTGAAGGCTATGAGTGCGCCGCGATCAGCGCGTCGCCGATCATTGCCTTGATTGCGGGTTCCGAAGAAAACACGGTGCTGCTGCGCGACAGCCTGGAAGCCCACGAGGTCTTCGGCGCGGTATTCGTGCAGCCCACAACTCCGCCGGAGCGCAGCCTCCTGCGCCTTTCCGTCCACGCCGGCCTGAGCATCTCCCATCTCGAACGAGTGTGCTACGCGCTGTCGAGCGTGCGCGACACGGTTCGGCCCGGGGATTGGCCGGATCCCTGGGCGCGGTCCTGAAATCCAGGGCTCTCGGTTTCGTCGGCGGCGTCGATCCGCGATCCCGCCGCGGCAGAAACTGTCGGAAAGTTCAGCTCGAATTCGGTATAACGGCCGGGGCGTGAACGACACTGGATCTCCCCGCCGTGAGCCCGAAGAATATGCCGCGTATTCCACAGACCAATGCCGATGCCGTCGCAGTCCGGCTTGGTCGTAAAAAACTGGTCGAAGATGCGCGGCAGATCCGCGGGCGAAATGCCGTCGCCGCTATCGCGCACCAGCACCCGCCGGCCGGCGACCAGGGCGGCCTCCGGATCGTCCGGCGAATCCTGCCCCGGACGATCAATGATCTGAATACAGCCCGGCCGGCTGCGACCTGCTCGGTGCACGGCATACAGCGCGTTCTTGATTAAATTGTACAGGACGCAAATTAACAGGTCGCGCTGACCGCGGATTGTAAATTGAAAGCTTCCAGAAACGCGCACCAGCTCCCGTTCCCCGGTCGAAACAAAGGGAAAATTTTCGAGCGTGGTCGACAACAATTCCGAGAACAGCAGCGGCTCCATTCGCACTGGCGAACGAGCGGTGTTCTCGCGGTTCGCATTCAAGAGCAGCATATCGATGATGGTGCCGGCGTGGTTCGCCTGGGCGATGATCTGCTGTTTGAATAGACGCACCTGCCGCAGGTGAGTCTCATCGGGAGTCTGCCCGTAAGCCTGCGTCGTCTGCTCCAGCAGACGACTGAGACCGGCCAGGCCGATTTTAATTCCGGCCAGAGGCGTGCGCATTTCGTGAGCCATGCGCGCGCCCATCAATAACATGGCCCGGCTCTTTTCCCGGCGCATGAGTTCCGCGCGAATATTGAAAACGCCGCCCATGAGAATCAAAAAGACGAACAGCAGGAGCTCTCGCGAATGCAAAAACGGCAGCCCGGGATCTCCCGGGCCGGTCGCCAGATAAAGCAGCACCGCCAGGCCGCTGCCCAACAATTGCATGCACACCAGGGTCAGGACGTCCACGAGCAGCATCATCAAAAAGCAGGCGACCAGGGTCGACATAGCCCAGACCGAGCCGCCCTGGTTTTGCAAGAGCATATAAGTGAAAAAGAAAGGAAAGACGTACAGCAAAGTAATATAGGCGTACGGAATCAGCCAGCGCCGACGCCAGGCCGGCGGCCACCGATCGCTCAATGCCAGACCGAGGGCCAGGCCCGCCCCGGCGATTCGCAAAGGCAAATTTTCATACGGCTGGGGGAAAGAGTACTTCCAGATCACCCAATAAAACAAGAAGCAGACCGCGCCGCAAAAGCCCATCCAGCGAAAATTCGGTTCGAACTCCTGCACGCTCCGGGCGAAACCGGCGGCGGCCCGGACGCAGATACGCCGCAGCAATCCGGTTAAGAATTCCGGCGTGAGGACAACAACAGGACGACCGTGCTTTTGCATGGGAACAGCGGAACCGGCGGCGGGATCGCAGCCGAAACAGAAATTGTAGGCGACTGGCAGCGAGTGTCAAACGAAAGCGAAGCGAATCGGAAAAACTCGCCATCCGAAGGGATTACCAGAACTTCTCTACTGATTGCAAGCGCGCCGACCGAATCTCCCCGCTCAGCAAAACGCCCCGGGCCGGTGCAGGCAAAATCAGTCGACGGCGTTCAGAGATATTTCCAGGCGCGCGGCGTCGGCTGCGACCCGGGAACGCTCGCCCGCCATTCCGGAGCTTTCGCACAGCTGATGAGCCTCTCGCAAACACTCCGCGGCCCGGTCGGCGAACCAGGGCGCTCGCGCGGTCTTTTGCGCCAGAAAGACGCCGTACTCGCGCAGCGCCGGCACGAGCGTCATGACGTAGGCGGCCTTGCGCGCGGAATCCACGGCGAATTCAAAATAGGCGTCCGGGCGCGGCGGCAGACCGGTCAACGCGCCGATCTTCTGAATCAGCTCGGCGGTCTTTGCGCCCGGCTTTTGTTCGCCCAGGCCGGCCAGGGCCAGAGCAATGCCAAGATGGGTCCGACCGTTTTCCACGTCGGAGCCGCCCAGGCCTTTGATATTCTTTAGATGCTGCAGCCCCGCGTTCAGGGCTTTGGCCGTATGCCCCTGGCGCGCCAGAGTGCAGCACAGGTAGGCGAGAACATAGCCGTAATAACCTTTCGCGCCGATCTCTTTCATGACGACGAAAGACTTCTCGAACCAGCGAATGGTCTCGTTATAGTTTTGTTGCTGATAGTGGGCCGTGCCGATGCTGAAGAGCGCGTAGGCGACCGCCAGCTGTTCGCCCAGATCTTCGGCGTGTTCGAGGGAGTGGCGATAGTGATCCAGGGCGGCCTCGTAGCGGCCCTGGCGGCTTTCAATCACGCCCAGATTCAGCAGCGCCGCCGAAATACCGCTGCGATAGCCCATCTCTTCATACAGCGCGTGGGTGCGCTCAAAGAATTCGCGGGCCTCGTCCAGGCGTCCCTGGTACTGATAGATCACGGCGATGTCGTACATCGGGTAGGTCGCGTAGCGCCGATCCCCCAGCTCGTTTTCGAAAATCTCTAAAGACTCGCGATAGTTCTGCATGGCCCGGTCGTACTCGTTGCGGTCGCGATGAACCACGCCGGTATAGTACAGGTTCAGGGCGTAGCCCCGACGATCGTTGGTCTGCTCCCGGGCCGCCTTGCCTTCCGCATAGCATTCCAGGGCGTTGTCGTACTGACCGAGACTCCAGTAGGTCCGCCCCAGAGTGCTGTGGGCTTCGCCGAGTCCCTGCACGTCCTCTTCCGCTTCCGCGATGCCGACCGCTTCCTGCAAGAGCGTCGAAGCCCGGTCGAATTCCCCCTGCTTCTGGTGGATTTCGCCCAGATTCGTTTTGAGTCGACCGACCGCCTTACGATCCGCGCCGCCCTCGGCCAGCGCCAGCGCCCGTTCTAACAGCTCCAGCGCGCCGGGCCACTGTCCCAGCAGCTCCAGCAGGCGGGCGCGGCGGGTCATGACACCCAGACGCTCGGCGTCATCCCGGGCGTAGCTTTCCAGCTGATCGTAAAATTCGAAGGCCTTCTCGGTCTTGTAATTCGAATGAGCGTACTCCGCGGCGAGTTCGTAGTAGCGGCGAGCCCGGTCCTGGTTTTCCGCCCGACCGTAATGAAAGGCGATGTCGGCGGCATGAATTTCGTTTTCGCCGTGAATCCCCGCCAGAAAGTGCGCGGCCTTTTCGTGCAGCCCCCGCAGACGATCGCGCAGCTGCATTTCGTAGGCGGCCTCCTGGACCAGGGCGTTTTGAAACGATCGCATTTGCGCGGCGACGCCCGCTTCGGCTCCAGCGTTCAGGACGCCCGCGCCGTGTTCGCTATCGTCGCTCCAGATCTGTTCGCGTTCGCCTTCCGCCAGTAGATCCTCCAGCTTTGATTCGCCCGCATCCAGATCCAGCAGATGCGCGAGCACCGACACTTCGAATTTCTGACCCAGCACCGCGGCCGCCTGGACCGCCGCTTTGAGATCCGTCGAAAGCCGGTCAATACGCGAAACGACCAGCGCGTTAATGCTGGCCGGCAAATCCGTGGAATCGTCTGTCAGCAATTCCGGCCGCAGGCGCAGCTCGCCGTTTTCGTCCGGCGCTACGAGGTCCCTGTGCGTTAAGTACGTGCAAAACTCTTCGATGAAATACGGATTGCCGCCGGTGCGCTCCTGAATAAATTCCAGCAGGCCCGGGCCGGGAGCGGCCGGCAAACGAGCGGCGGCGATGGAATGCACCGCGTCAGGCGTAAGCGCCTGCAGCTCCAGATCCCGCGCCGTCAAATGGGACGCATCGATTCCCAGAGCCGGCCGGGAGCCGTCGTCAAAATAACGGCTCGTAACGATCACGCCCAGGCCGAGATGGTCCGCGTCGACGTGGCGTAATATATCTTCGATGACTGCACGGGAATCCGCGTCGAGCCACTGCAGATTTTCCAGCACCAGCACGGTCGGCCGCAAAAGAGCGCGGGCGTGAAACCAGTTTTTGACCGCGATCAGCGTATTTTCATAGCGGCCCTGGGCGTCCAGGCGTTCGTACAGAGTCCCGCTGATATCGGCGTCGACCATCGCCGCAAACATCGAGGCCGTGCGTTCCAGCTCCGCCGCGATATGCTGAATGTGATCTGCGTGATCCGAGTCGGGAACCGCGGCCCGCACGCCTTCGATCAGTTCATTCAGCGACGCGTCGACGGCGGCCCGGCGCGCTCCGCGATCGTCACTCTCCTGCACGCCCGGGTGGACGCCAAAAAACGCCGCGAAAAACGCGGTAAAGGGATTCATACTCCGGCGCAACACGCCGTCGGCATGGGTGAAGATAAAATCGATTTCGCCCCGGTGCCGTAAGTACAGTTCGTGTAAAAGGCGCGATTTGCCGCTGCCGGCGTCGCCGAGAATACGAGTCAGCCCGCCGAAATTTTGCGCGCGAATGACTGCAAGCTGCTCTTCCAATTGGGACAGGGCGCCGCTGCGACCGACGAAAGCGGTTTCGTCAAAGGCCGCAAAGCTGCGCTCACCCTTGCCGTTTAAGGCGAAAATCTCGATGGCTTCCGACTTGCCTTTGAATTCGCGTTCGCCGCGGCTTTCGACCAGGTACTCCTCGCCGATCAGCTCGCGCGCCTCCGAAGACAGCCAGACTTCGCCGAAGACCGCGGACATCATCACCCGGGCCGAAAGATTTACAACGTCGCCGTTCACCGTATAAGTGCAGCGCAGAGCGGAACCGACGATGCCCGCGAAGGCCGTGCCGGTCGTAAGCCCCACGCGAATGCGGTCGCCGAACATCGACTGGAGTTCGATGGCGAAATCCGCGGCCCGGGTCGGATCGTCTTCGTGGGATACAGGGGCCCCGAAGACCAGCAGGATCGTGCCGCCTTTATCGCCGAAGTCGAGGCTGTTGAAATAGCCGTCGTAGCGGGCGGCGCAGGTTTGCACTGTTGCGGCGAATTCATTTAAGTCGGCGTATTCAGCGGGAGGCACGAACGATACGAAGACGCTCGCAATCGCCCGGAATTCGCCGGCCTGGGAGTAGTCCAAAATCGTGGCCGGAAAAAAACGATCGGCGATTTCCCGGCGAATGCCCTCTTCTTCTTCAGTACGATGCAAAAACGAAAGCGCCGCCGCCACGCCCTCAGTCGTCCGTGCTTCGATTTGATTCAATCGATGGTAGCCGGTCTGCGCGCTGTCCGCATCCGCAGCGGAATCCGAGACGGCGATCGGCGTGGTGTCCGGACGCTCCGCTTCGGAAAAGCGACTTAATATCCGTTCATCCAGGACGATATCGCCGCGTTCGCAGTGGTGCTCGGAAGCGGCGCAGCCGTCGATCGCGGGTCCGCGAAAGTACCATGCCAGCCGCTTCGCCGGATCGAGCAGTTCGGCCGGATCGCCGGATTCGCCGGAAGCCGCAGCGAGCGCTTCCCCCGCATGAATCGGCTCGCTACCGACGATGCCCCACTCGACCTGACCGGAAGACAGACCGACCTTCACGGATAAATGAAAGTCGCCGAAGCGCGTGCTCGCCTGGCCGGCGCGCGCGAATACGTCCTGGACTTCGCGCGCGGCCTCGGCGGCCTGCAGGGGGTTTTCGGCCTGGAACAGGGCCGTGAAGGCGTCGCCGGCGAAACCCGTAATCATTCCGCCGCGATTCTGAACGGCCTCAATCAGCATGCCGAAGAGCCGATTGATTTCCACCGAGAGGATTTCCGCGCCTTCTTTGCCCTCCCGCATCAGCTGTTCGGTCATCGGCGTAAAGCCGGAGATATCGACGAACATGCTGTGGGCTTCAAAGGTACCGTGAAGGGCCCGGGACGCCTCGCCGTTCAGCAGTTGTTTTTGAATAAAGCGCGGCAGCAGGTTTTTCATAACGGTGGCGGATCAGTCCTCACCCGGATATTCCCGACCGGCGGCTCCGACGTCAAGCGCGGTTCGCCGGCTTTTGCAGCCCGCGACGCGAAAAGAAAATTTTAGGCGCCACTTATGAATTAGATCATGGCGATTCCTTTCGGATCATGTTATACGCCGGTATGAGTCGATATGCGACAGCCAGCACGGTGGTCCTGGGCAGCGGCCCCTTCGGTCTACTTCTGAGTCGGCTGGCAGCCGAAAGCCCGGCCCGCGCAGTCGAGGACCGGTTATTTCTATTTTATACTGATTCCCGAGAAGCGGAGCGTCTGCGAAGCGAACGCCGGAGCACGATCCGCGATCAGGATTTTCGCCTGGCCGACAGCGTGGAAATTGTCGCCGACTACACGCACTTCGAGTCGGGCGCCTGGGTGGTCTATCTGGCGGTGTCATCGAGGCAGGTCGAAGATACCGTCGCGCGACTGCTGCGCCATCTGGATCCGACGCAGTCACACCTGATCGTCGTATTCACAAAGGGCCTGCTGGAGCGTTCCACTCGCAGACGCACGGGTCTGTATACCTTTTCGCAGTACATCGAACACCTGGCCCGGGAAGCCGGTTTCGCCGATCTGCAGGTGGCGGCGGCGAACGGTCCCAGTCTGCTCGCGGAAATTCAAAGCGGCCGCTATGCGTACTTTAATCTGGGAGCGACCGACGCCGGGGTCCGGGACTATCTGTATGAAACGCTGCGCGGTCCTTCGATCGTACTCAGCGATACCCGCGACCGAATGGGAGTCGAACTGGCGGGAGCTCTAAAAAATCCGATCGCCATCGCCTGCGGCATGGCGGAAATTTTACCCGGTGCCGGCTCGAACGCCCAGGGCGTGCTTTTGAGTCGCGGCTATTTCGAATTATTTCAAGTCGCGACGGGCCTGGGGGCCGAAGCCGCCACCCTCTTCGGCGTATCGGGTCTGGCCGACGTCGTAACGACTTCGACCAGCGCGGCCAGTCGCAACCGCAGCTACGGCATGCAGTTCATGCGCCGCTCCCTGACCCAGGCGAACCAGCCGGGTTTTTTCGAACGCATCGAACTCTTTTTACACCCCCGGCGTTTCATCGAACAAGAAGTTCTGGAAAACCAGGAGCTGGCCGAAGGCGCTCTGGCCCTGACGCCGATTCTGGAAATCGGCGCGGAGCTCGGGCTAAAGCTACCGGTCTATGAAACGCTCTATGAAATTCTCAGCCGGCGCAAACCGACGGGAGCGCTGCTGGAGCTGATCACCCGCGACGCCCGCGGCGGTACGGAAGCGCAAGCGCAAGCTTCGCAGGCGGAAGCGCGCAAAGCCGGGGCAAGCCAGTCCGGCAAACGACCGGTGGATCCGGGCAACGTGGCCGGCCATAAATTCAAACAGATCATCGAACGCCGCACGGCTCATTCGGTGCTGAGCGCCCGCGGCATGCAGGATCGCATTCATCGCCAGTCGCAAACCATCGTCAGCCGATTGCACGACCGCCTGGTGCAGGCGAAAGACCAGGGCGATCTGCGCCAGCAGGAGACCCTGCCGCGAGAGCTATCGGTCTGGAAAGACATTGTCGCCCGCGGCGCGGATGAAATCCGCGAACACATCGAAGAGCTGATTGAATTTTACGTCGAAGAGATCAGCGATCGTTTTCGTCCCGGCGTGCGCGGCGCCTTAATCCATACCATCGGTCCGCTGCGCACCGTGCTCGGCGGACTGCGACCCGGCTCGGGCATCCCGCATCTCGGGGGCGAAATCGAAACCGTGCGCGACCTGGCCGGACGATATAATATTCTGTACGCGCCGACCCATCGATCGCATCTCGATTCGGTCGAAGTCGCCTTCGGTCTGTACGGCGCGGGACTGCCGGTGCCGCGCTACGCCGCCGGCAGCAATTTGATGACCGGACCTTTCTGGCAGTGGATTCTCAAGTCGCTCGGAGCGTACGCCGTGGATCGCCAGCGGACGCGAAATATTCTGTACCTGGAATGCCTCACGCGCTACGCGACAATGATGCTCGAAATCGGAATTCCTTCTCTGGTCTATCCAGAAGGCACGCGCTCGCGCAGCGGCGGCATCGCTCCGCTTAAGACCGGCCTCTTGAGTACCGCCATCGACGCCTATCGCAATTCCGGCAGCGAAATCCTGGTCGTGCCGGTCGCTGTGGCGTACGAAAACGTGCCGGAAGATCGCGAATTCGCGGGCGTCGTCGAGCAAACGAAATGGCCCAGCTTTTTGCGCGGACGCACTCGCGTGCACGTCGATCTCTGCGCTCCGATCCGCGTATCGACGCATATTCGCGCCGAAGACCCGGCGCTGGCGATCGGCGGCGAAATCACTTCCGCCTGGGAACGGCAGCTACGGGTGATGCCGAATCATATGGTCGCCTACGCCCTGACTAACGACGATCAGCCCGCGCTCTCGACGATTTCCATGCAGGATCTCGCCCAGCGCGTCGCCGCCTTCGTCGACCTGCACCGCCGCAAGAACCTGGCGACTCACAACGTGGACCGGATCCTCAAAGAGGGCCTGAAAGTTTTGAAGAAGCGCGGCTTCGTTCAAGAAAAACAAAATCGCGTAACGGTGCTCGAAGCGCCGACGCTGCGCTACTATTCGGGCATGGCAGGGATGGGCTGAGGCCGCACCGGCGAAAACTCACCAGAGTCAATTTTCTGCCACCAGGAATTATTTTTTGAACTCCAGCCTTTCCGGGCGGTCTAATTCATCGTTCTCAAACAAACGGAGGAAGGATGAACGCAATCACTATAGCCCGGGAAAAAAAAGAATTTATTCAAAAGCATCTAACGGTCATCGGAATTGAGGATGCCGAATCCATGACTCTTGCGGCAATACAGTCTTCCCGGATTTTGCCCTTTTTCTACTTCTGCCTGGCGATTGCCGCCAGCTGCGGTTTGCTTCTATTTGCAGCCGATCTGGGCCGGTACGGCGAAGCGCTGATTGATCGCACCGGCTATTATCTGGATCGAGAGAGCGTGCTGTTTCTGGTCAGGACGCTCCTGATACTCACGCTGATGATCTCGGCTTTGCTCTTCGATCGAAGCCGCCGGGCGCGGATTCGCGCGCAGCGTGATCTGAAAACTCTGCGAATTCTCGTGGACTATATGCGAATTGGCAACGCGCATTTCGTTGAAATATTAAGCGACGTATTTCCACAGGCCCGCGAAAGCGAGCGTGAATTTTTCAGCGAACGCGTATTTCGCGTTTCAACCTGATCCCCGTATTCAGTCCGGATTGCCGGCGGAATCACTTATCGGGATTCCCGGAGCCCCGCCCGCTCGTCCTCTCCGGCGACTTCAAAGAAGGCGGCGCGGGCGGCCAGGCGATCGGCGCGATCGGTTAAATCGCGGGCGAGTCCCGCCACGTCTTCGACCGCTTCCGAAATCGTCGAGGTCGCCTCGCTGATCCGCTGCAGGCCGACCGTGAGCTCTTTGTTGGTCCGGCCCTGCTCGGCCAGAGACGTCGAGGTTTCCAGGGACATTTCCTGCACGGTCGCGATCGCTTTGCTCAGCTCCAGACTGGTGCCGAATTGATCCTGGACCTGCGCGCTCACGTCTTGCATGAGCCGACGATTTTCTCCGGCGGAAGCCGTGATCCGATCGAAGGTCTTCGCGGTCTCGTGCATGGACGCTGTGCCTTCGGCGACGCGTTCGACCGCCTGATTCACGAGTTCAAGAATCGTGTTACCGTGCTGCTGGGTTTGATCCGCCAGGCGCGAAATTTCTGTGGCGACCACGGCGAATCCGCGGCCGTATTCGCCGGCGCGGGCCGCTTCGATCGAAGCGTTCAGCGAAAGCAGGTTTACGCGATCGGCGACTTCATTGATCAGCTTCATGGCTTCCGCCATGCGATTCGTGCCTTCGCTGATTTGATCCATACTCTGCACGGTCGCATGTACGCGTTCGGCGCCGCTCATCGCCTGTTCGTAGGTTTCGCCGGAGCTCGCGGCGAGCTGTTCGGTCATCCCGTTGATCGATTCCAGTTTTGAATGCAAACTCTGCACACGATCATCGGCGGCCTGGGCCTCTTCAGTCTGGCGCGCGGCGTTGCCCGCTAAAATATCCCCCGCCGCCGATAGCTGTTCTAAAGCCGCCGAAATTTCTTCAGCGGAGGTCGCCTGCTCCTGGGTGCTGCGATTTAAGGCGTCGCCGCTGATCGATAGCTTGCGCGAATCGGTGACCAGATCGCCGGTCTCCTCGTGAATCGAACGCACCGCCAGCGCCACGGAACGCGATACGCGCTGAAAATACCGACTGATGTCGCCGATTTCGTCCGCCTGCAGCTGGGGCACGACTTTCTGAAAACGCCCCCGGGCCATAGACCGGGCGGCGACTTTGAGATGATTGACGCTGCGCTGGAAGGCGCTCGCGGCGCTATAGCTCACGATTGCAATCGCCATGATAAACAGCGCCGTAAGACCGACGATATGCAGGGCGATGTGCTCCGACTGCGTATAACCCTGCACGATCAAAACCAGCAGGAAGGCGAAGACTCCCAGGGGTAGAATCACCAGAGCGGTGGTCGTGCCGACGAATCGCATGGCGAAGCCGATGCTCCGCACCTGCTTGCGCGAAACCCGGGCGGCGGCCAGGTCTTCGCGTTCGAGGGCCGACGCGAAATAATTTTCGGTCATGAAGAAATAACCGGCCATCGTGACGGGAATCACGATCGGCAGGCAGATCACCGAAGCGACAAGCTCGCGAGTTTCAAGGCCGGTCAGAAAATAGACGATCGTAAGCGAAACCACCGTTCCGATCAGCCAGCGCAGTCCGACCGCGATCGATTCAACTTGAGGCATGCGCAGCAGGCGCGCCTTGATCTGACGGGCGCCGGCCGCGCTCAGTTTCGTTTGCGCATCCGCCCCTGAAGTCAGAGACTCGGTGTACGGCCGCAACAAATAAATCCGCAGAGCGACGCTGCTCGTAATGGCGATCAACAGTACGATCGTGGCGATACTGTTGATGAACAGGGTTCGTTCGAGGGTCATGCCCGCGCCGACGAAGAGCAGGTATAAACCGAAGGGAATCGGTACCAGCGCGGCGAAAAGCTCCAATCGCAGGGTCAGACCCAGCACGACGCGCGGGTTTCGCGTTTCAGAGAGTGTTGCCATAATGAACACCTTATAGTGAACATTCCTAACAAGTCTCTAACTTTCTGCAATTCAGGGACGTTTCGCGCAGCGGAGCGGTCGCCCCTGATCGTCGAGCACGGCTTCGATATTCAGCGCTTTATCGCGCGCGACGACGTGATAGTCGGTTACGCAATCGCCGGCGGCCGGACGCGCGGAGTTTGACGGCAAACGATTCGCATCGCACCAAACGCGATCGTTCGGAGCGCGCCACAGTCGCCAGTCAGAAGGCACGAGATTTCGAATCCCGCCTTCGATCAAAGCGTTCGGTCGGCGAGCCGGCGGTAAATAGGGGTTGCCGCCGCCGTGAGTGCCGACGAAAATATCGATGCGATCGTCTTTGATATAGTTCGGCGAACCGGTGTCGGTCGCACAAAAGTACCCGTCATGAATGCTGCCGCCGGGCATCTTGATGCGCTTCTCGGCGACTTCGCGAATCCAGACCAGGGTGCCGATCACATCTTTTTTGCCGCACTTGCGTCCGGGCATCAGCTTTCGACACAGGGCGCGAAAGTGCACGGCGATCGTGCGATAAGGAAAGACACGATAGCCGTAGCCCGCGCCGTGACCCCACATATCTTTCGCGTACGTATTAAAGCGCATCTTCGTGCCGGTGTAATGCAAGCGCAAACCGTTCGATGCGATGCCGCTCCCCTGCCAGGTGACCTGTTTCAAAAATGCCTGCGACGCGGTGCCGAGCTTGCGGCCGCGGCGATCAAGAACCGGTACGATCTTACCGGGATGATAGTCTTCGACGGCGAGATGATAGTATGTCGCCCAGTACTTTCCGAGGCTCAGGCGATGCGATGCGTCGGTCTGCGCCGCTCCGAAATTCGGCGCCAGACGTTTGAGCGGCAGCGGCACATGATCGAGATCGCGCAGAGGTGAAAGCGGGACTTTCGCGTACGGCATGGGGCGCAGGCCCGTCTTTTTGTACCAGCAACGACGATCGTTTGAAAGACTCACCTCACGATACGCTTTCTGTTCACGGTGTCCCGTCGCCGCTTCGGCGTGGTACACCGTGACAGCCGCCGCGTCCGGCCCGGGCGGAGTCGGGCCTGGTTCCGCGCTCAGACAGGCGCAGCCCTGCGGGCGGCCCACGCATTCAATACGAAACATCTCGGGATACTCGGGCTCGGATGTTTCGCCGGGCAGCGGGGCGCAGGCAAAGGCGCCGATCAGCAGGGCCACGATTGCCGAAGCCAGGCCAGGATAGCAGGATGTTCTGGAGACGATTCGTTTCATATAGTAGACTCTTTTTGGAGTTGGCAGGATTATACGGATGGCAGGATGGCACGGATGTTTCTGTTTAGATGATATGAATTATTGGCCGCCCCACGACCCGGTGCAAAAAAAGAAAACTCCCGATCTCAAGATCTCCATGTAAAAAAGACTCCCGCTCTCTGTTCCCTAAATCAGGACGCAGCGGACCGCTCTTTGCTGGCTGAGTCGTCCGCGGGTACAGAAGCGCCGCGTTCGTACTACGCAACCACGCCGCGTAAGGTCGCCGGCGTGCTTTCAGTGATGCGCACGTTTATCAGCTGGCCGAGATAGCGATCCAGATCGAGACCGGCATCGCCTGCCGGAGCGCTATCGCCTGGAGCATCGTGTCCGTCGACTGCATCTGCGGCGGAGTTTGCGTTCGGCGCGGGGAAGATAATCGTTTTGCCGGTCGCCGAGCGGCCCATCAGTTCGACGGCGGAACGTTTGCTGCGGCCTTCGACCAGCACTTCGAAAGTCTCGCCGATCAGCGCCGCGTTTTTTTCTCGGGCGATTTCGGTTTGCAATTCAATTAGACGACGCAGACGATCGAGTTTGACTTTTTGTGGAATATCGTCGGGCATGCGCTTGTGTGCGTAGGTCTGGGAACGCTCCGAATAATGAAACATAAAAGCCATGTCGAAGCGCACCTGCTCCATAATCGACAGGGTCTCTTCGAATTCGGCGTCGGTTTCGCCGCTAAAGCCGACGATCACGTCGGTGGTCAAACCCACACCCGGCATACGCGCGCGAATTTGATCTACCAATCGCAAGAATTCTTCGCGGGAATAATCGCGTTTCATGCGCGCGAGAGTCGCCGTCGAACCCGACTGGACCGGCAGGTGAATCTGACTGCAGAACCGCGGTTCGGAGGCCATGAGATCCAGTAGATCTTCCGGGAAATCGTGGGGGTGCGGCGAAGTGAAACGAATGCGGGCGATGTCGGTTTCGGCCAGGATCTTTTCGATCAGATGGCGAAAGCGAAATTCCTCGCCGCCCGATTCCGCGTCCCCGGCGTGCCGATACGAATTCACGTTCTGTCCGAGCAGCGTCACTTCGCGCACGCCGTCGTTTGCGATCAGCTGCTGGATTTCATTTACGATCGACTCGGGCGAGCGACTGCGTTCCCGACCCCGGGTGTACGGCACGACGCAGAACGAACAGAAATTATCGCAGCCCCGCATAATCGTCACGAAGGCCAGCTTGCCCGAAACGACTTTCGGATCGATTTCTTCGTAGGTTTCCGTACGCGATAGTTGCGTAATATTAAGATTACTTTCCTGTCCGGAGCGAATGCGCGATACGATTTCCGGCAGCTCGCGATAATTGTCCGGCCCCATTACGAAGTCGACCGGCAGCCCTTGAGCGAAAAGGTCGTCGCCCAGATTCTGCGCCATGCAGCCCAGAATTCCAATCACAGTCCGCGGATCTTTGCGCTTCAAATGCCCGAGCGCGTGCAGACGATTATAAACTTTCTCGTGGGCCTTTTCTCGAATGGCGCAGGTGTTCAGCAAAATTACGCCCGCGTCATCGACCTTTTCCGCGCGGGAGTAGCCGGCCTCGCCCAGAATCGATCGCACCAGGCCCGAGTCATACTCGTTCATCTGACAGCCGTAGGTTTCGACATACAGACGGGTCAGAACATCTTTTGGGGCGGCGGGCGTTGTGCTGCTGACAACGGCGGCGCCGGAACCGGAAAGAGTGTTTCCGGAATCGGTATTTTTCAGAGCCTGCGGCATCGCTCCACCACAAACCGGATTGTCGACATTTTTCGCCACCTTATTTTCGAAGGTCTTACGGGCCTTTCCGAGGCTCCGGCACCTTGAAGCCGAGGAGCGACCGCATGAATACGAGTACGGACCGAATCAAACAGATCATGAACAACGTGGACTGGAACAGCCTGATCTTGATCTTTGCCTTCGGCAGCGCCGGCGGCCTGATGTACTGGTTCTATATTCTGTACGACGCGCAACTTTCGACCGCCGTCCCGGAGCCGAATTTCCTCTGGCGCTGGATCGTGATTCTACCGGCGGTGCTGATGCTCGGCGGATTCACCGCTCTGGTCGGCGTGTTTTATATTACCGGCAACAAACCCGAAGACATTCCCAAAGCCGTGGTGATCGCCATGGTCTTCGGCTTTTCGTTTAATTCGGTTTTGCAATACTTAAACGAAAGCCAGTCCAGGGCGCTCAATCTGGAACAGGCCGAAAACTCGACGGCGGATCTTACGAAAGAAAATGCGCGCCTGAAGGCCGAGCTGCGAGAACGCGAGTTGCCGCCGGGCGTCGGTCAGGGTTCCGAAGAGCTGGTCAATATTCGCGCCGCCCAGGCCGACCAGATCATCGGCGGGCTCAAAGAAAGTACGACCAGCAGCGCCCGCGAGAAATTCGCTAGCTATAGTAAAGAGCTGATCCTCGATATGCAAAAATCCGCGCTGCTGCTACGGAGCGAGTCGGCGGTCGTGCAGGCTTTGCGTAGCCTGGGCCAGGTCGGCGGCCAGGCCGTACGGGTCAGCGATGGAGTCAGCTATCAGGCTCTCGAATCGATCGCGACGGTCGCCGCGAATCACGTCAACGACGCACGCGACGCCGAAGCCGCTTTGAGCATATACTTTTCCGCCGACGAAAGTCTGAAAGAAATCGCGAAGATCGCCCGAGAGGAAGGCCGCGCAACTGTGGCCGAAAGAGCGGTTGCAGCCCGCGTGGATCTGGCCCGACCGACCGTGCAGCGCTGGCACAATCGTTTCTCACCGCGGCAGCGCGCTCGGATGCGCGAGCACCTCACCGCCGCGCGGTCCAGTCTGAAGTCCGAAGAGGCCCGGTCCCAATTAGACGCGGCGCTGCAGGAACTGGCGGGCGGCGCGGTCCGGAATCCCGGCGGACCCGCGCTCTGAATTAAAGCGTGCCTTTAATGTCGGCCAGGATCTTGCTCGCGATTTCCAGAGTTCTTAACTCTTCCTGATATCCGACTACGGGTTCGCTCGCGCCGCGAATCGAAGCGATGAAATGCTGGTGTTCCTGGCGCAGCGGATTGTCCCGGTGGACCGCGATCTTCTCGACGAAGGCTTCTTGTTTGTACTTCAGCTCTTCGCGAGTCATTAAGTACGCGCTGGAAGCCTGGCGGTGAATATCGATGTCCTGGGTCGCGAAATCGAGCACGATGTACGCGTTTTCCTGAGTGATATTCAGTCGCCGAATTTTGGCCTGGCTCGCGCGACTCGCGATCAAATTCGCGACGCAGCCGCCTTCGAATAAAATCGTGGCGACGGCGACGTCTTCGTGATCGCTCAGAGTCCGGTTGCCCCGGGCGTGAACCGAAACGACTTCTTTGTTCACCATGTTCAGAATAATATCGATGTCGTGGATCATCAGATCAAGCACGACGCCCACGTCGGAAATCCGCGGGTTAAAGGGAGCCAGCCGGCGCGACTCGATCAGCAGCGGCTGTTCGACGATCTTGTTGAGTTCGAGGACGGCGCCGTTAAAACGTTCGACGTGACCGACCTGAAAGGTCAGGCCTTTTGACTCGGCCAGAGCGACAAGTTCGCGCGCCTGGTCGACGGTTTCCGTCATCGGTTTTTCCACCAGCACGTGTTTGCCGGCCTGAAGGGCCTGGAGGGCCATCTTGTAGTGCAGCACAGTCGGCACCGCGATCACGATCGCCTCGGAGCGCTCGACGAGATCATCGTACGAGGCGATCGGCGGCACGTTGAAGCGCTCCCCGATTTCCGCGGCCCGCGCCTGGTCGGCGTCGTAGATGCCGCTGACCTCGTATTCCGGTAATCCCGCGGCAATATTTACATGGTACTGGCCCATATGCCCGGTACCGACTAAACCGACTTTAACTTTGCTCATGTGGTGAAATTCCGGAAGGAAGGTGGTGAGAGTGACCTGGTTTGTAAAGTGCAAAAAAGGTCTGATTCTCTGAACTGTCGATCACTGATACCCGGCCGAGACGCGCGAATATTCGGTCTCTTTGGCGATATTATCGCCCAGTTCGTTTTGCAGTTCCGCTACCAGTTCGCGAGCCTTCTTGCTCAGATTCTTCGGAATCTTCAAATTGATCAGCACGTGCTGATCGCCTTTGCCATAGCCGCCCATATAAGGCATGCCTTTGCCTTTCAGACGAAAGATCTGACCGGACTCGGTGCCGGGCGGAATCTTCATGCGCACTTTTTTGCCGTCGATGGTCGGCACTTCGATGTCGCCGCCCAAAAGTCCCGTCGTGACCGGCAAATTCGCCTGCACGACCAGATCGTTGCCCTGCCGTTCGAAGACCTCATGGCCTTTGATATGCGTCACGACGTACAGATCGCCGTGGGGGCCGCCGTTGGGTCCGGCTTCGCCTTCCGATGCGACTTTCAGGCGGCTGCCGGATTCGACGCCCGCCGGAATCTTGATGTGCAGAGTGCGACGCTTTTCGGTTACGCCCGAACCTTTACAGGTGCCGCAGGGATCTTTGATCGTCTGACCGCGGCCCTGGCAGCTCGGACAGCTCGTCGTGACCGAAAAGAAACCCTGGGTTCTTCGCACCTGG
Source organism: bacterium (assembly GCA_024742665.1). Lineage (GTDB taxonomy): Bacteria > Spirochaetota > Leptospiria > Leptospirales > Leptonemataceae > JANSYA01. Next base: position 38,679 of record JANSYA010000015.1, on the reverse strand, counting down.
CCCACGCCGCCGCAGGTTTCGCACGAGACCGGCGAAGATCCTTTTTTAGCGCCCGAGCCATCGCAGGTTTCACAGGTGTCCTGCTTCGGGATTTCGAGTTTGACCTCTTTGCCCATGGCCGCGTCTTCCAGCGAAAGTTCGAGATTGTACCGTAAATCCGATCCGCGCCGCACGCCGCCGCGACGACCGCCGAAGCCGCCCCCGCCGCTGAAATTGCCGCCGAAGAATTCGGAGAATACGTCGCCCAGGTCACCGAAGATATCGGAAAAATCCGTGTAGGCCCGCTGGCCGAAACCGCCGGGACCGCCGCCCATGCCCTGTCCCAGTCCGGCCTTGCCGAATTGATCGTACATCTGACGCTTTTGGTCGTCGGAAAGAACTTCGTAAGCTTCGGTCGCCTCTTTGAATTTCTCTTCGGCCGATGCGTCGCCCCGGTTTTTGTCCGGGTGATACTTAATGGCCATCTTGCGATAGCCTTTCTTGATTTCATCTTTGGACGCGCCTTTCGCGACGCCCAGCACTTCGTAATAATCTCGATCAGCCATCTATGATTCCATCCATAAGAACCGGCGAAAATAGCCGGCAATAAAAACAGCTTCGCGCCTGTTCACACTGACAAACGCGAAGGGCCGGGTCGGGGCCGCCCATCAGTTTGGGAGCGCCGACCCGGCCGTTCAGAAAATCCGACTGCCTTAAACGGCGGCCTTATTTCTTTTCGTCTTCAACTACGGTGTAGTCCGCATCGACGACTTTTTCGCCGCCCGCGGCTTCTTCACCGTTTGCGTTGGCTTCGCCCGCGCCCGCTTCCGGACCCGCGCCGCCCATGTCGGGAGCGCCTTCTGCGCCCGGTTGCGGACCGGCCGCAGCCGCCAGCTTTTGACCGAGTTCCATCGCGACAGTGCGAATCTCGTCGCGCGCCGCGACGATGCCGTCTTTATCGCCGGCTTCGAGCGCTTCGCGCGTGCGCTTGATCACGTCTTCCGCCTTTTCGCGATCGGCCGCTTCGGCTTTGTCGCCGGCGTCGGAGAGAGCTTTCTCAAGCGTATAGGTCAGGCTGTCGGCCTCGTTACGCGCTTCCGCGGATTCGCGTTCTTCGGCGTCCTTCGCCGCATTCTCTTCGGCGTCCTTGACCATATTATTGATCTCCTCTTCCGAGAGACCGCTGGAAGATTCAATGCGAATCTTTTGCTCTTTACCGGTGCCGGTGTCCTTCGCCGAAACGTGCACAATGCCGTTCGCGTCGATATCGAAAGTAACTTCGATTTGCGGAACGCCGCGGGGCGCCGAGGCGATGCCGACCAGGTCGAAGCGCGCCAGCGTGCGGTTGTCGCGAGACATTTCGCGTTCGCCCTGCATCACGTGCACGGAAACCGCGGTCTGGTTGTCGGCCGCCGTCGAAAAGATCTGCGACTTGCGGGTCGGGATCGTCGTATTGCGTTCGATCAGCTTCGTGAACACGCCGCCCAGGGTTTCGATACCCAGGCTCAGCGGAGTTACGTCGAGCAGCAGCACGTCCGAAACTTCGCCCGCGAGAACGCCGCCCTGGATGGCCGCGCCGATCGCCACGACTTCGTCCGGGTTTACGGAACGGTTCGGTTCTTTATCGAATACTTTTTTGACCAGCTCCTGCACGGCGGGAATCCGGGTGGAGCCGCCGACCAGAATCACTTCGTCGATTTCGCTGGCGGAGAGGCCCGCGTCTTTCAGCGCGTTTTCGCAGGGAATGCGAGTGCGTTCCACCAGGCTCTGGGTCAGCTGATCGAATTTCGCCCGGGACAGGCTCATATTCAAGTGCTTGGGACCGCTCGCGTCCGCCGTGATAAACGGAATGTTAATCTGCGAATTCGCCGTGCCGGAAAGTTCGATCTTGGCTTTCTCGGCGGCCTCTTTCAGACGCTGGAGCGCCATGCGGTCTTTGCCCACATCAATGCCGGATTCTTTTTTGTATTCTTCGACCATCCAGTCCATGATCGCCTGGTCGAAGTCGTCGCCGCCCAGGTGCGTATCGCCGCCGGTGGACTTCACTTCGAAGACGCCGTCGCCGAGTTCCAGAATCGACACGTCGAAGGTGCCGCCGCCCAGATCATAGACGACGATCTTGCCGCTCTGCTGCTTGCGATCCAGGCCGTAGGCCAGGGCCGCCGCGGTCGGTTCGTTGATGATGCGTTCGACCTCTAAACCGGCGATGCGGCCGGCGTCTTTGGTCGCCTGGCGCTGTTCATCGTTGAAGTACGCCGGAACCGTTACGACGGCTTTCGTCACCGAATGACCCAGATAGTCTTCGGCGGTCTGCTTCATCTTCTGCAGCGTGACAGCCGAAACTTCCTGCGGCGTGAAGCTGCCGTCATCGGTTTCTACTTTCAGACCGTCGGAACCGGAGCGCACGACGTTGTAGGGCACCTTTTCCATTTCTTTGTCGGCTTCGGAGAAGCGCAGACCCATAAAACGTTTGATGGAACGCACCGTATTGGTCGGGTTCGTAATCGCCTGGTTCTTGGCGATCTGGCCGACCAGCTTATTGCCGTCGGCATAACCGACGATTGAAGGAGTGGTTCGCGTGCCTTCCGCGTTTTGAATAACGACCGGCTCGCCGCCTTCCATTACCGCGACGCACGAGTTGGTCGTGCCCAGGTCGATACCGATAATTTTTTCTTTTGCCATTTTCTTTTCCTCTATTCTGCGCTATGCGAAATTTCGTTGATTCGTGGTGTGTACGCCTTCCCGGCTTTCTTCTGTAAAATTACTCTGTCGTGTCTCCGGCTTCCGGATCTGGAGATTCCGCAGCCTCGGGCGTCGCCTGTGTTTCGACAGCCGCCGCTTTCTCGCCTTTCTCGCCTTTCTCTCCTTTAGGAGCGACGCCGACTTTGACCCGGGCCGGCCGCAGGGACTGCACTTCGCCCTGCCCCAGATCGATCGTATAGCCGGACTGATAGACTTCGATCACCGTATCGCTCGTTAAATCGGGACGATCTTCCCGGGCGATGGCTTCCATCGTGCCGGGATCGAAGGCTTCGTTTAACGGATTCGATACTTTGATGCTGTGATTTTGAAATACGCCGACGAAGCTGGAGCGGATCATCTCGACGCCGGTTACGAAGTTCTGGACTTCCGGATTGTCGCTTTTGATGCTCAAAACGCGATCGAGATTGTCCATCACGTCCAGCAGTTCGCGGGTGAAGCGCGCGACGGCTTCGCCCTGGGCCCGGGCCCGTTCCTGTACGGTGCGTTTGCGAAAATTCGCGAAGTCCGCCCGCTCCCGGTTCCAGCTGTCTTTGAGCTCGTCGATTTCGCGCTGCGCCCGCTCCAGCTCCGACTCGGGTTTGGCTTCGGCGGTCGCTTCCGTCGCTTCGGCTTCGGCGTCCGGATTCGAAGCTCCTGCGTTCGCAGCCCCGTCGGCCGCGTTCTGATTCGCGGCCGGATTCTGACCGGCGTTCTCTTCGGACTTTTCACGATGACCGTCGGCCACGTCGATCCCTTCGGGATGTTTATTGTCTTCTGTTGCTTCCATAAATTCTATACCGTCGTAATCGTTCTATAATAATCGTTAATTGCTGATCCGGGTAATCATATTGGAGATAAGCCGCCGAATGTATTCGACCGTGCCCATCACCCGCACATAGTCCATGCGATTCGGACCGACCACGCCCAGGCTGCCGATATTCTTTTCGCCCATCTTATAGCTGGCTGAAATAATCGAAAGCCCGTCGAAGCGATCGTCCACGTCGCCCTGGATCACGATATCGATGTCGTCCAGGCTCGTGGACTTCTTAAAAATGCCTCTCAAAAAATCGTGCGAATCAAAAAGCTCGCCCAGTTCGTTCAGTCGCTTCGGACCGCGACCCGAGGCGGCCAGCTGCGAATACAGCTGATCGAGACCGGCGGTATACACGGTTTCCTTTTCGCGCACCGGATCGAAATTGTCCGCTATGGTCCGGGCGATCATCGGCAGATACTGCTGCTCGCCGTCGATGCCGTCCGGCGAAAGCCGCAGGGAATCAGCCGCCTGGCTTTCGAGACCCTGCAATCGCGTGCGCATCTCCGCCAGGTCCATGCCCTTAAAGCGTTCATTTAATCGGCGCGAAATCTGGCGCAGCGTATCGCCTGGAATGCGATTTTCCAGAAACACCGAACGCGAATACACGGCGCCCGAGCGCGTCACTAAAATCACCAGCACTTCGTCCTGGCCCATATCGATCAGCTCGATATGCTTCAGCACCGCCTGCTCCGGCTCCGGACTCAGCACAACCGCCGCGTAGCTGGTCAGCATCGACAGAACCTTGCTGGTCACGTCCAGAATCTCCGGCATGCGAAACTGATGCTTCAGATACTCCGACTGCACTTTGCGCTGATCCTCGTCGATCAGCCCCACGCCCAGGCGGTCCAGGTTCTCGACGAAGAAACGGTAGGCTTTTTCCGTCGGCACGCGCCCCGAACTGCGATGCGGCGAATACAGATAGCCTTTGCGTTCCAGGTCTGCGAAGACCGAGCGGATCGTCGCGGAGCTCAAACCCACGTCGAAGTTCTCTATTATATAAAAGCTGCTGATTGGCTGGGCCTGATCAATATAGCCGCCCACCACCATCTTCAGCACGTCTCCCTGCCGTTCGGTGATTTCCGTCTCGTCAAAGCGTTTCGGACTGTCTGTGCTCTTCCTGCCAGCCATTCGTAATCAGATCAAGTGCCGCCGCTGCCGGCAGCTTCCGTATTCATTCCAGTCCCGTCCAAATTGGCAAACCAGGCAGGACTCTGCCAGCCATTATGTCGATTAGACGCGCCGGTGGACCAATTTGTTTCAGAAATCGGCTCTAAATTAGCACTCGGCCTATCCGACTGCTAACTTAATAGCAAATATAGCCCTGGATTGCCAGGTTGTCAAGTTGAAATCAATTATTGGCCCGTTTCGGAGAGCCGATCGAGACGTTTGAGCTCTACAGCGGCTTCCGTCTCGCGTCCCAGCTCTTCGTAGATGGCAAAGCGATTGTAGAGGGCGTCCAGCCGCGCTGGATCGGCCTGATAGCTCTGCTCGAAGAGACCCAGCGCCTGGTCCGGATTTCCCAGCCACCAGTGAGCCAGCCCCAGATAGAACATGCGACCGGCGACGAAGGCCCCGGTCTCGGATACACCCCTGGCCCGCTCCAGACACTCACTCAGGAGCCGGGCGCTTTCCAGCAGCCGCGCCCGACTCAGGCCGCCCGGGTCAGAATCCGGGGCCTGCGGCGGAAAGAGCAGCGCCAGAGCGAGAGCGTAGCGCGCATTGTCATTGTGGGGCTGAAGTTCGAGCAGCTTGCGCAAATACGGCAGGCTTTCATTGGTCCGCCCGGCTCGCAGCAGCTGTGCAGCGGTTCGGGCCAGACCCTCTGCGCGGCTCTGCTCGGCGCGCAATTCCCCGGGCATTCCGGGAACGGCCTGTCCCGCCGGAGCGGCCAGCCCGAGCAGGGCCGCAAACAACACCGCGAAACGCAAGGCCTCAGAGCCCCGGCGCAATATAATTAAAGAAGTTCCGACTGTGCTCCGGATACTTCAGCGTCCGATGGCGCAGCTCCAGGCCGTGCTCCCGAACGAATTCATTCGCAATCGCAAGCATGTCGGAGGGCGTGCTGCTTTTCAAAACGAGAGTAATACGTTCCGGCGTCGCTTCAATCAGCCGCTCGTCGTCTTCGATCTTCGCCAGCAAGCGATCCGCGGCTTCGTTCAATCGCAGGCGCCAGAGCTGCTGCTGCAATAGATCCGGAAATTGCAGGTGCAGGACCTGGATCGAATCGCGACCGCCGCGCGAAACTTCTTTCAGCACACGATAGATTTGATCGACGATGCTTGTGTCTTCAAAGCTCTCGGCGTCCAGCGAACCCAATCGCTCCGACTCCAGGATTTCCATCGCGAAGCGCTGCAATGCGGGCAATGTATCTTTGAGAATCGGCGGCAGCATCGAACGCAGCACGTGATCGGTAAGTAAATTCAGATCCTGGTATACCAGAGCCACGAAACCCGGAACGCCGTACGGCGCCAGGGCCGCCAGATAGATGCCGTCCATGCGATGAAAGAAATCCGTGGCGAAACGTTTCTGAAACCGGGCCATGGCAGCCGCATCGTCGGACTTGCCGAGTATCTGAAAGTCCGGCGCGTTAACAACGAAGGGATCATCCAGACCGAGATAAAAATTCATAGCTGTGCGTCGATCGAGTCCGGTCGAAAGCACCGGCCGATAAACCATCTGTGCGGTGTCGAGCATCAGCACGGCCAGCGCGTTCGCCCTGGTTTTTTCGAGCAGAAAGCCCAGTAACTCTTCGAAGTCTTCCGGTTTCGGGTGCGGAACCGTGTGCAGACGCCGTAGATTTTCCAGCAGGCCCGGCTCGTTCACCGCGGTCGGCGGCGGCGATGCATGCCAGAGATTCTCCAGCCGATCGTGCAATCGATTGCGTTCGAGAGCGGAGAGCGGCTCCAATGTATCTGCCGCTGCCGCATCAGTGGCCGGAGCCACAGGGGCATCAGAGCCCAGCAGATGGTCCGCCAGTTCGCTGTCATCCAGCAGCACGTCTTCAAAAGCTCCGACATCAGCAACGGCTTCGGAAGTTTCGTCTACGGCCGGCCCGGCTGCGCCGGCCAGATCAGTTTGCGTTTCGCGCAGGGCTTCAGACGTGTCATCGGCGCTCTGCGTTTGTCGTGCATCGCCTGCAACCGAAGCAGTCGCATTCGCAACTGCAAGCGCAGCCGTTGACCCGGCAGCGACCGCGATCTCCGCATCGATGCGAGCGTCGATGTCCGGTTCAAGATCAAAATCGGCGCCGGATTCCAGCTCGGGCGCGGTATCTCCAGCGATTTCAGCGAACAGTTCGTTCTTCAGTTCGTCCGCTTCGCCACTGCCCTGATTCACGCTTTCGGCGGGAATAAAGACCGGAGCCGTTTCCACCACCGGCTCGGCCGATACGACCGGCGTCTGCACTTCTTCAGTTTGCGTCTCCGTTTCCGTCTCCGTGTTCTGTACCGGTGCCGGCACCGCGGGCGTGGTCGGAGCCTGGTCCTCCGGAGCGGTCGGCGGCGCTTCCGTAACCACAACCGTTTCCGCCTGGATCGCGGGCGGCTGCTCGACTGGCGCCTCTACATGCTCCTGCCGGGGCGGCGCAGAAACGGAAGGTCCGCTGTCGTCCACCTCCGGATCGGAATCATCAAGATACTCGTACTCGTATTCAATAATAACGCCGGGAACGTAGCGATCGTCCAGGGCCTGCAGGCGCGCAAACATCCCGGCGATCGCCTCGTCGGGAAGATCGACGATTCGATCGGGCTCGCTTTCAGCCGGCAACACCACGATCTGTTCGCGCTCCCGTTCAGCCGGCACGTCCGCGACCTGGTCGGCTTCGGGAAAATCCGGCAGCTCTACGATCGGTTCATCGTACAGATCGCCGAACAGCGGCTCGGGGTCTCCGAAGACGACAACGGGCTCCAGCTCCACAGTCTCCGCAGTCACTGCCCTGGATTCGAGCGGCACGGAAGCAGCCACGTCTGTTTGGGCGTCAGCATCAGCATCGACCTGGATCGGCGCCGTTTCGACTGGAGCTTCCGGGGTCGGCGTCGGCGCCTCGATTGCTTGCTCGCGAGGAAGCGTCGCCGGTTCGACGATGGGTTTCGTTTCAGGCCCGGATTCTGAAACCGGCTCAGCTTTCGTATCAGCTTTCGTATCAGCTTTCGTATCAGCTTTCGTATCAGCTTTCGTATCAGCTTTCGTATCAGCTTTCGTATCAGCTTTCGTATCAGCTTTCGTATCAGCTTTCGTATCAGCTTCCGTATCAGCTTTCGTATCAGCTTCCGTATCAGCTTCCGTGTCAGCTTCTGTGTCAGTTTTCGGCTGTGCCGGCACGGCCGGGCTATGCTGCGCTTCGACCGTCGTAGACTCGACGTCGGTCGCTTTCGCTTCCGGCACGACAAGCGTCGCCGGCGCGGACGCTACTGTTTCGACCGCGTCGGGCGCGACATGATCCGTAATGACCAGCCACTCCGCGCTTGCATCGTGTCCCTGCAGTGCTTCCGGCGCATCTTCCAGCTCGATCTCTTCGATTAGAATCACTTCGGAAACGGACGCTGCTTTTGTTTGCGTCTCTTCGCCAGGGGACGACGGAGTGGATTTCAGCCAGGGACGCGGGGCGTCCGCCGCCAGATGTCGGGGCGCGCGCTCCGGCGGCCCGCTCTTGAGCCAGGGCTTCGGTCCGCCGGGCGGCGAGGCCAGCCGGGATGGAGATCGATGTAGCGTTGCGTCCTTTTTTCGGGCTTCACCGCCGGCCGCCGGAGAGCCGCCAGGGCCGTGCTTGAGCACTGCCCCGGTGACATCCCGCAGTTCGCCGCTGAAAATGCGCTCGCGCACCGGAGGCGGCGCTTCGGCTGTCGGGGGCTCCGAACCGGCTCCTAAGGAAACCACTGCACGCCGCAGGGATTCCGCCGAGGCGCGGCGCTCGGGAGAGGCCACGGAGCGCAGGACGGCGTCCGGCATGCGCAAATAGCGCACCGACCGGTGGGGAGTTCTGGATCTGGTGGAATTAGACATAGACGCCGGGCCTTGTTCTGACTACTGTGATCTGAGTTTTGCGCATTCTGTATCTATTTATCGACGGCATCGGATTCGGTCAGAACGACCCCGATACTAATCCCTTTCGGCGTTACGCCGCCTCTTATTTATCGGCTCTGTCAGGCATTTCTCCATCGGTTTCCGTACCGGAAGCGTGGCGGCTGGCCGAAACCGACGCTTCGATGGGCTTTCCGGGCCTGCCCCAGTCGGCATCGGGCCAGACCACGCTCTGGACCGGCACCAACGGCGTGCGGGCCATGGGCCGCCACAAGACCGGCTTTCCGGGACCGACCCTGGTCCGGGTTCTGGAACAGTACTCGATCATCAAGACCCTGACCGATCTGGGCCGGCCGGCGACTCTGTTGAACGCCTATACCGGCGAATATCTGGAACGGATCAAAGATCGCCCGCGTTTGATGAGCGCGTCCAGTCATTTGCAGCGGGTTTCCGGCCAGCCCTTTAAGAACATGGACGACCTGGCCCGGGGCGACGCCCTCTATATGGACGTCACCCATGAAATCATGCATCACCTGTATCCGGAGATGACGGACCGCTTTCCCGTCGCGTCCGGCAGGCAGCGCGGCCGGGACCTGGTGCGGATGTCCCGGCGCTACGATCTATCCATTTACGAATTCTTCTTAACCGATAAGGCCGGGCACGACCAGGACTTCGAACTCGCCCGCTGGACGATCACGACCCTCGAAGAATTTCTGGCGGGGATTTGCGAAGCGATCGACCCCGCCGAAGAGCTTTTATTGGTAACGTCGGACCACGGCAATATGGAAGACCTGTCGACGAAAACGCATACCAAAAATCCCGTGCCGACCTTCGTCTTCGGCGCGGACTCCGCGCGCATCGCCGGCCGCATTCACAGCCTGATGGACATTGTGCCGATCATCTACGAAGAGCTGGGCGTGCAGGTCAAACTGCCAGGCCCGGACGAAAACCCGGATCCCCGGGAAGTCGCCTGATTCGCGCTGCGCGCTCGACTTATGATTCGCGCTACGCGCTCGACTTATGATTCGCGCTGCGCGCTCGACTTATGATTCGCGCTACGCGCTCGACTTATGATTCGCGCTACGCGCTCAGGGAAGATCTTTCGCAGTCGCGGGAGCGGCCTCTGCATCGCCGGCGGCGGTGATGTCGTTCGTCCGGGCCCGACTCTTTTGCAGACGATCCAGTTCTAAATTTTCGATGACCGCTTTTTCGCGCAGCTGGGCCAGCACTTCTTCGCGCCATTCCTGGGCGCGGCCGGTATAGGCGCCCCCGGGATAGTCTTCAATCGCGCGCTGGAAGACCGCCCCGGCCTCCGCCAGACGCCCGGACTTTTCCAACAGGATTCCTTTTTTGACCAGCGCCGCCTGGTCGAAACCGCTGTCCGCGTTTTTCAGCACGCGATCATAGCAGCGGATGGCCTCTTTGCTTTTGCCGGCGGCGGCGTAGCTTTCCCCGAGCCAGAAGAGCGTCTTTTCGGAACGATTCAGGCTATCGCTGTTTCGCAGCGCGCGGTTTAAATAGCCGATCGCGTCGTGATAACGCTTCGCGCGATAGGCGCTCAAGCCCCGTTCGTACACGTCGCCTTCCAATTCGCCCCGCAGTCGCTTGCTGTCCTTCGGATCGAGATTGCCGTTCGTAACCAGATAATCGTCGTAGTGTTTGTACGCTTCCCAGGCGCGGCCCTGCCCCTTGAGCGCCGCCGCACGCCCGCGTTCCGCCGCTAAGTTTTCCGGATCGTATTTTACGGCGATGCGAAAATTCGCTTCGGCCCGCTGACGCTGTCCCCGGGCCAGGGCGAAATTTCCGAAGGCTTCATGAATCTTCGATTTGAGCACGCGATCTTGAGTTTTCGCAAGCAGCGGTTTCAAAAGCGCGCTGCCCTCCTCTTCGTGATCGATATAGAGCAGCAATTTACCGAGCGAATAATCCACCCGGTCGCGCAGCACCGGATCGGTTACGCCGCGCTGCTTTAATTCGCGATAGTATTCGATGGCCGCCGCGCGATCGTCGAGTTTTTCGAGCGAAACCGCCAGACCGTAGGCCGCCAGCTCGTTGATCCGCGGACTGACGTTCCTGGCGAGCACCCGATTGAAGATCACGGACGCGCTGCGCGCCGCCTCACGCGAATTCTGGCGCAGATATTCGTCCGCTTCCCGCAGCTTGACGTAGGCCTGTTCTTCGCGCGCTCCGGGCCGATCATGATGATCGAGGCCGAAGCCGGACGTTCCCGCGACGTTCGCAAACAACACAGCCACACCGCCGCCGAAAAGCAGCAATCCAATGACCAACGTAGCAATCTGTAGCCGATTCATATTCACTTTAACGTAACCTTTTGATAGATCGATTGTACCAGAAATTGGAGCGTTCGGGATAGTGTTCGCGAACGACATCCGTTAGAAAATAGTCCAGACTGGTGCGGTACTCACGCGTATGATACAAAGACAGGCCCGTATAGAATAGAGCCTTGGCCCGCACTCGTGACGAAACTTTGCTGGAACGAATATAGGGCGCGACCCGGCGAATCGCTTCGCCGTAGAGCTGCTTGTGATAGGTCAGCGCGAGCACACGATTGAGTTCATACAGAGAGGGATCGAATTTCGCGTCGTCAGTTTCTGCGTCGCCGCCTGGCAGCTCTTCCGCAGAAGGACGACCGCCGACTTCGACCGGGAAGGCCAGATAGTTGCGGCCGACAGTCATGGTCTCCTGCACATGATCTGAAAAATCCAGCACGACCGCGTAATAATAGCCGCCCGCCTCAAGACCGCGATCGACGTAAGACCGGCGGCTGCCCGGTAGAGTGGCGGCGCGCACGCCCCACTCGCGAATGTGTTTGAGCGTGCTCATGGGTCGGTCGCTGCGAAAGAGCAGAGTCTGGAAGCTGCCCAGATCGTCCCGGGCGATGCTCCAGTTCAATTCCACCTGATCCTGTCCACCGCGCGCCTGGAGGTATTCGACGATCGGCTCTTCCAGTTTTTCGCGCTGGTCCTTCGTCAGCTCCAGGTCTTCGCTGCCGGACACGTCGTTTCCGTTCGGATTTGCATCGTCCGCTTCGCCGCTACGGCCGCTGATGTTCACGGCGAAACCGGTAAAGGTCCGTCCTTCAATGAATGCGCGGATTTCGCGGCCGCTCGCGTCCCGCGGCAGTATCGCGTAATAGTACGTTCCCGGGCGCAGGCCCGCGTCGCGATAGCCGCTGCCATCTCCCTGCACGCTGCCGGCCAGGACCGCCTGGCCGAGTCCGCCGGCGTCGTTGATCGGTCGATTGCTGCGATAGATCCGGTAACCGCGCGCGGCGCCCGCGTCGGGATTCACCCACAGCAGACGCACCGTGTCTTTACCCGCAAGAAAAGCCGTCAGAGCGTCCGGCAGCTCGTCCAGCCGCGTTTCCGCCGCATCTCCGCCGTTATCGAACTGCGGTTTGCGATAGGTATGCGGAATGAACGAACGATTTCGATATAACTTCTGATTCTCACGATCGCTGGCGCTATTGGTCACGCTCACGCCGTAGTAGACTTCGCGGCCTTCAATCGGACTTCGGTCTTCGTAAATATTCTGGCGACCGGAAACCACGGCCAACCGCGCCGCGGATCGAAGCGCGTCCGGAGAGTCCAGCGGGCTTTCGCTGCGATATACGCTGAAGCGCACGTTATTGCTGGTCGGCGGACGCCAGCTGAGCTTCACGCCGTTTTCGGAATTCACGGCGAACAGGCTGCTGACTTCGAGCGCGCTTTCGCTTGCGCCGTTGTCTTCGTCGCCGTTTTCGTTTTCGTCCGGGCGGCGATCCGGATCCGCCCGGTCTTCGCGAAAGATGACCGAAGGAGTCGTCGTATAGTTTACGTTGGGCTGCAAAACGACGGTATTGCGTTTGCTCATCTCATAGGTGGTCACGACCACGTAATAATAGGCGCCGTCGGGAATATTACGATCGATGTACGTATTGCTGCGCGGCCCCAGGGGCGGCGAGGTTAGATTCTCCGCTTCTAAAATCAATTCCCGGGTCGCCAGCGGACGAATATAGCGGCCGACGTAGATCGCGGTGTCGTTCGCCGGATCCACGTCCCAGCGAATGCGAACGCTGTGGGGATATTCCGAGTCGGGCTCCACTCGCAGATTACGGATCAGCGGAAAGCGGCTGCTGACGTTTTTTTCTTCGGCCGGCTGCGGCTGTGATTCGCGGGCGGCGGGCTCTTCTTTCTTCGCCGGCTGCTTCGCGTCGGAGGTATTGCCCGTAGCCACCGTTGAATTCTGCGAATCGGCGGCTGGAGCCTCTTTATTATCCGGGGCGCCGGCCGGCTGATTGTCTTCCGGCGCGAGGGGGCTCACGAGTACGAGCAAAATCAGCGCCGCCCATAGACCGGACGCGCGAAAGCTATTTATGAAAGGAATTGACATAATCCCGGTTCGCCCTGTAGTCTTTATCGGAATCCAGCAGTCCAAAATTCAGCGGCGGCGATGCGCTTTCGATCAATTAGACGCGCCCTGCGCCCGGAAGATCGAAGCTTTCACCGCCTGCACTCCATCGATTGTTTCGATCGTTTCGATCGTATTCGTCGGCGGGAACGCGGGAAAGCAAGAACGACGAGTAACCCTTATGCGCGGCCTGGCCTACTACGAAGCGACTGAATTTCACGACTTCCTCCTCTCCCGGGAACGCCGGGAGATTTTCCCGATCGATCGCATCCTATCCCAGGTGCGGTGGGCGGGCGTCAAAAACCTGCTCGATTTCGGCATGGGCAACGGCTATTTTCTGCCCGGCTTCTACCGGCATATCGACGACGACTGCAAAATCTGGGGCGCCGAGTGCCAGGAGGAGCTGATCGACTACGTTCTGCAGGTGAAAGTCAAAGAAGAACTGGAGCGCCTGACGCCCTTCTATAACGAGCGCACCGAACACCCCCTGCTCCCGGATTGGATTCCGGATATGGATGCAGTCTTCTGTTCGTGCGTGATGTCGACCTTCGCGGATCCGGCCCTGGCCATTCGCGGCATTGGCCGCAGTATGAAAAACGAAGGCCGCATGGTCATCGTGGACTGGGAGAAAACCGACGCGCCCTTCGGCCCTGAAACCGCTCAGAAAATTTCGAAGGATCGTATGAGCTTTTTCGTAGAAGACGCGGGTTATATCATCCAGAATGCGCTGCGCGGCGGAAAGTATTTTTACGCTATGGAAATCGTGAAAGGCGAAGAAGCGAAAAACACCGACGATCGCTACAACTACGTCGAATTCGACTGAAGATTTGTGACTCGATTCAAACCCCGTTTCGTTCGCACCAGTTTGATCGAAGCTTCAGCCCGCGAAAGCCTGGTACAATAAAACGCCGCCCGCAAAAACGAGCAGCGCGCTGAAGCCCTTCGCAATCCAGACCTGCCCGACCACTTTCCCGCCGCGCGCGAATCCTTTTCGCAGCAGCCATACGAACAACGACCAGAGCGCGACGCATTGAATCACGCAGATCAGCCCCAGAGCGATGCGCTGCGCGGCGGCCGTGTCAGGTCCGATCATCAATCCGAACAGACTGACAAAAAAAGCCGCAGCCTTTAGATTCAACACGTTGCAGAGCAAACCTTCGCGATAGGCGGCGAAGACGGTTTTGCGAGCCGGCGTCGAATCACGCAAAGCTCCGCTTTCGGATCCGGTCGCGAGTACAGGATCCGCCGCGTCCGGATTGGGAGGCGCAGAGCCATCGCCGGGGCCGACTCCTTTCCGGTTTCGAATGCGCAGTCCTGGCAGGCCGATGTACAGGAGATACAGGCCGGCCAGCACCAGGAAGCCGCGAAAGATCGTCGGGTTTTGCAAAGCCAGCCCCGTGACGCCGGCCAGAGATAGAACGACGTGCAGCGCGATGCCCGTGGATATTCCAAAGACCGTTGCATAAGCGACGCCGGGACTGGTCCCGGTGCTGTTTCGAATCAGCAGGAACATGTCCGGCCCGGGACTGAACATCCCCAGGGCGTTGGTGAGTAAAACGAGGGAAAGGCCGGCCGCAAAATCAGGCATGGACTGCCGCGGCGGTTTTGTCCGTCGCATCCACCACGTCCACCAGCTCGCCGCTCAGTGCGCCGCTGGCCTGGTCGAGATCGCGCAGCGCGAAGCGGGCCAGACCGCCTTTTTGAATTCCCGCGGATTTTGCCAGGCTCTCGGGCATCGCAAAGCCGATGCGCAGATAGTTGTCGCTCAACGCTTCGCCGGCAACAATGCCTTCGCTCGCGGCGCCCGGCAGATCGGACGGCGGCGTGACCGTCAATTTCTCGACCACGCCTTCCCGCACCTGGCCGAGCTGCGTCGCCGCATACTGACGATGGCCCGCTTCTTTCGCCTGAATCAAACGGTTCATGCGTTCGCGCACGACGCCGTGGGAAATATGATCGGCGAAGTTGGCGGCCGGCGTGCCGGAGCGCGGCGAATAACGAAAGCCGTGGATATTCGCCATACCCGTATCGGCGCACAGCTGCAGGCTATCGGCGAAATCGGCTTCGCTTTCGCCGGGAAAGCCGACGATCACGTCGGTGCCGCAAAAGAGCTGCGGATTTACCGAACGGATTTTTTCCATGCGTTTCAAAAAACTAAAGGGACTGTAGGTCCGGCGCATGGCTTTCAGAATCTTCGCCGAACCGCTTTGCAGCGGCACGTGCACGAAATCGCAAAAGCGCGGATGCAGCGAAAGCTCCCCGAGGGCTTCGTCCACGTCGCAGGGTTCAATGCTCGAAAGACGCAGGCGGCCGTAGCTCAATGTTTCAAGAATCTTTTCGATTAACCCCGCGAAACGCAGCGATTTTCCGGACGCACTATCGATCGTGTTCGCATCGCGGTACCATCCCAGGTTTACGCCGGTCAAAACGATTTCGGGAACGCCCGCATCGTCCAGGCGGCGCACGTGCTCCAGAATATCCGTCAGGGAACGCGAAATGCCCCGACCGCGAGCCATGGGAATCTTACAATAAGTACAGCGACGGTCGCAGCCGTCCTGGATTTTCATATAGGCCCTGGTATGTCCGAAGGGCACCACGTCGCCGTAGCCGAAAGGATTTTCCAGCACCGGCCGCAGACCGTACTGACCGTTGATCGCATGATCGCGAAAGCGCGCCGGCTCCGGATGATAGCTCGCCTGGTGTTCGGCGACCTGCTCCTGGCTTCGCCCTTCGCCCGGCTTCTGATCCGCCTCTTCATTCTGAATCAATTCGTCGATCAATTCGAAGAGCGCGGGCTTGCGATCGTTGCCGACCACCAGCTTCACGCCCGGAATTTCGCGCAGCTTCTCCGGATCGGTTTGCGCGAAGCAGCCGGTGACGATCACCCGACAGTTCGGATTCTTTTTCAGGGCGGCTTTGATCGCGTTGCGATTGCGCGAATCCGCCTGATCGGTCACGGTGCAGGTGTTAATGATGGCGATATCCGCAGCGGCGCGCGATTCTTCGCCACCGGACTTCGCAAGGCCGCCTGGATTCGTCTGGCCGGTCGCGAGGTCGTTTTGGGTCAGAGCAACGTACCGCCCGCTCGCTTCAAAGCGGTTCATGATCCCATCGGCTTCATACTGATTGAGCCGGCATCCCAGGGTCTGGATGGATACTTTTAGTTTCGACGTCGTCGGAGTTTCGGAGGCGGACATGCGGGGCTCTGGCGAAATCCCGCAGACGCAGGCCTGCGAGAATATTAAAAATTACTTACTGGATCTCTTTGGACTTCATGCGCTCACGGCTTTCCCGGGCCAGGGGATGATTCGAGTCGATGCGCAATGCGTAATTATAGTGACGAGACGCTTCGCTGTAGCGACGAATGCCCTCGGCGCGCTCGCCCGCGGCGACCAGCCGATCGCCTTCGCGTTCGATGGCAAATCCCAGGTTAACGTAGAGATGCAGGAGATCGATCGAGGTCTTCGGTTTGATATCGAGGGCGTGACGCAGACGGAATTCGGCGTTAGCGAATTTACCCTGCTTCAAAAAGATCAGGCCGTCCATATAGATCGCCGTGAAATTATTCGGATCGTTTTGTAAGACTTTTTCCAGATGCGCACGCGACGCGGCGTACTTGCCGGTGGCGTAATAGGCCGAAGCGAGCTCCAGGCGCAGCGGCACCGATTCGCCGACCTTGCCGATGCCCGAGCGGGCGGTTTTGATCGCATTGTTATAGCGCTGCTCGGCGCGATAGATCGAAGACAGAGTCGCGTAACATTCCAGACGCTTCGCGTTTTCTTTCAGGCAGTACGTCATGTGCGCCCGGGCGCTTTCGTATTCGCCCAGGTACATATAGTTTTGAGCCGCGAGCAGGCGCAGCTCGACCGCGCCGCGATGGTCGTCGAAGACCTCGCGAATCACGTCGAGGGATTCATTGTATTTCCCGCTATGAAAGAGTTTCAGGGCCTCGTCGTAGCGCGGTGCGAGAGCCGAAAGCCCGGAGGTCGCCGGTCCGGCCAGCAGAGTCGCGAGCAGAATCGCCATAGTCAGGCGCATAGACAGTGAGCGCTTGCGATAAAATTGGGCGGCGAGAAGAGAAGAAAGAGATTGTGAATTCATTTGAGACCAGACTGCGGCCAGTCACGTACCTGTGGATTTATTTTCGACCACTTTTTTCGGCAGGATGTCCGATTCCAGCGGCATATTGTGCATCGGATTCCGCGTCCGGTAGCGAATCCGAATGCTGTCGCGGTGCGTGAGCAGATAGTGTTCGATGGGTTCGTCGCCGACGAGACGCTGGCCCTCGTGAAAGAGCACCGGCATATTCAGGCGGCTGTCCATCCAGATGGCGACCTGCTCGGGGCTGGTCAAAAAGACGTGCAGGGGCACCAGGCAGTTACCGTCAAAGACTTCCCCGCGAACCGAAAAGCGGTAATCGCATTTCAGCCATTCCGCCCGGACCGGATGGTCGGGATGAAAGAAGGGCGTCAGACGCATGATCTCCGAACGCACCAGGGCGTTGCGGGCGAAACGTCGCTGAATCAGCAGGAGCAATACGACCAGCGATGCGGCAGGCACTACCGCATACACCAACCAGGCTCCTGCCGATTCCCATTCCACGGTCTAACTCACCTGACCGGTATTCGCTGAGTGCTCGGCGGTCGCGGAATCGTCGCCCTCGTCATTGGCGTCCGATTCGTCGCTCTTGCCGGCGTTAGATGATCCGGATCCGGAAGCGCCGCGCTTTTTGTTCAGCTCGTCTTCTTTCGCCTGGATGTCCGCTTCGCGGGCCCGGCGAATGGTTTCATAACCCGGCCACGCCTTTTCTTCGTAGTCGAGCTTCTTACGATCGTCTTCGTTCACCCGAACCGAAACCAGAATCTCCGTCGCTTCTTTGTAAGCGCCTTCCAGCATGCGGTTGGCCATATAGTCTTCGACTTCGCGCTGCAGCGTGCGGCGTAGCGGGCGCGCGCCGTACTTTTCGTCGTAGCCCAACTCGGAGACGTGGTCTTTGGCCTCGTCGTTCATCGACAGCAGGATTTTCTTTTCCTGCAGCTGCACGTTCATGCGATCGAGCATAATCTCGATGATCTGGCGAATGTGTTCTTTCGTAAGCGTGTGAAAGGTGATGATCTCGTCGATCCGGTTCAGGAACTCGGGATTGAAGTGCTTCTTCAGCTCTTCCATCACGCGATCTTTTTTCAGCTCTTCGCGACGTTTGTCGTCTTCGGCGAAACCCAGCTTGCCGCCTTTTTGCATTTCGCGGGCGCCCAGGTTTGAGGTCATGATGATAATCGTTTCCGAAAAATCGACCTTGCGTCCGTGGGTGTCGGTCAGCTGACCTTCGTCGAGGATTTGCAGCAGCAGATTGAAAATATCCGGATGCGCCTTTTCGACTTCATCGAAAAGCACGACCGAGTACGGATTGCGCCGGACGAATTCGCTCAGTTGCCCCGCGTCGTCATAGCCGACGTAGCCCGGAGGCGAACCGATCAGCTTGGAAATCGAATGCGGTTCCATGTACT
Source organism: bacterium (assembly GCA_024742665.1). Lineage (GTDB taxonomy): Bacteria > Spirochaetota > Leptospiria > Leptospirales > Leptonemataceae > JANSYA01. The sequence goes on along the minus strand of JANSYA010000015.1, from coordinate 20,208 downwards.
CGGACATATCCAGACGAAACAATTTCTTCTCGTCGCCGAAAAGAAAATCCGCCAGGGCCCGGGCGAGTTCGGTTTTACCGACGCCGGTCGGACCGAGAAAGATAAACGAACCCGAAGGCTTCTTCGCGTCTTTGAATCCGGTGCGCGCGCGACGCACGGCGCGGCTGACGTGCTGTACGGCCTCGGTTTGGGCGACCACGCGACGGGCGAGCTCTTCTTCCATGCGCAGAAGCTTGCTTGATTCGCCTTCTTCGATTTTTTCGAGCGGAATGCCGGTCCACAGACTGATCACCGCGTAAATGTCTTCCGGGCTGATGTCGACCGAGAAGTCGGCGATGCGTTCCTGCCACTGGGTAATGCGCTCTTCTAAAACTTCTTTCTTCGCGTTAATAGCGTCGCGAATCTGCGCGGCCTTTTCGTATTCCTGGGCCTTGACCATGTCGTCCTTTTTCTGAACGTGTTCTTTGATCTCTTCCTCGAGGGCGACGATTTCGTCCGGACGCGAAGAATTCGACAGACGCGCGCGCGAACCGGCTTCGTCGATCACGTCGATGGCTTTGTCGGGTAAATAGCGATCGTTGATATAACGTTCCGCGAGCTTGACCGAAAGCTCCAGGGCTTCGTCGGAATAGTGCACTTTATGGTGCGCTTCGAAGGCTTTTTTCAGACCTTTCAGAATCAGAATGGTATCGTCGCCGGAAGGTTCTTTGACCAGGATCGACTGGAAGCGGCGTTCGAGGGCCGAGTCTTTTTCGATGTACTTGCGAAACTCGGTCAGCGTCGTCGCGCCCACGCACTGAATTTCGCCGCGGGCCAGCGCGGGTTTCAGCATATTGGCGGCGTCGATCGCGCCTTCCGCGGCGCCCGCGCCGATTAGAGTATGCAGCTCGTCGATAAAGACGATGATATTCGTCGAGTTTTGAATCTCGCGCATGATCTTTTTCAGGCGGTCTTCGAACTCCCCGCGATACTTCGTGCCCGCGACCAGACTCGCCAGATCCAGAGCGATGACGCGCTTCTCGAATAAAAGATCGGGCACGTCGTGGCTGACGATGCGGTCGGCCAGGCCTTCGACGATGGCGGTCTTGCCCACGCCGGCTTCGCCGATCAGCACGGGATTGTTTTTCGTTTTGCGACACAGCACCTGGATCAGGCGCTGAATTTCCTGGTCGCGGCCAATGACCGGGTCCAGTTTTTTATCGCGGGATAATTGCGTGAGATCGCGGGCGAATTCGTCGAGGGTCGGCGTGCGCGATTTTTCCGGACTGCCCTGGCGGGACGATGATCCGGAGCCCGACGTTGCGACGCCCAGGATACGCAGGATCTCGCCCTTGATCACCGAATAGTTGACGCTGAAATTCGCAAGCGCCGCGCCCGCGACGTTGTTGTTATCGCGCAGCAGCGCCAGCAGAATGTGTTCGGTGCCGACGTAGTTGTGTTTGAGCCGCTTCGCCTCTTCTTTCGAATAGTCGATGATCTTTTGATATTTGTCCGGGTTGGGCGAAATATCGATCAGCAGCGTGCTGCCGCCCTGCTTCGAGCGGCGCTCCACTTCTTTTTTAAGTTCGCCCAGATCAATGTTAAGATTCTTTAGAATCTTGATCGCGACCGAATCTTCTTCACGCAGCAATCCCAGCAGGATGTGCTCCGGGCCAATCATATCGTGGCCGAGTCGTTTCGCCTCTTGCTGGGCGTACTCGTTGATTACACGTTTGGCTCTTTTGGTAAAATCGAACATATAGGTCTCCAGCCTCTCGGTTGCCCTGCAGGGGTGTTCGGGTTGCCCCGTCTCTCTCTAAAACCGCCTGAATCGCCCGGTTAACAGGAAAAGGAGCCCCCTGGGCTTTGTCACGATCTTTTCTCTATTGGACGGAGAATGCCCCGAGGCGTGGCAATCTCTGGGTAAATTATCGGTTTTTTTTTGGTTTTTGCGACACGATGTGAAAAAAATCAGCTAACTGCAGCGTTTGCGAAGATTTTTGGACTTTTTCAGCAAGCTGCCAGTGCCGCGCCAGGTGCGGCTTCCAGAGCGAATAAATCACATTGGAGCTGCACTAGCCGCGTTTTTCCTGAAAATCCGCCGCGCCAATGCGACGCACAATCATCAGCATCCGGGCCATGGCCGCAGGGTAGTCCGCTCCGACCGGCCAGAAGCGATTGGAAATCTGCGCCAGGCCGTCGATTTCGACGCGATCCTGCCCGCCTTCTTCGCCGCGCCCGCCACGCACTTCGAGGCCGCTTTCCAGCAACCGCCGACGGTACTCCGACCAGATTCCGGCCGCCACCAGATTTTCGACCGAAATCAGGCACGACAGGCGGATTCCCGCGCCGCCGATTCCGGGACAGGCGGTTAAAAAACCGTGCCGCGCATGATACTGAAATGCAAATAGTTCATCGATGCGATCGATTTCGTGCAGGATCCGATCGAACCGCGAAGCCATGCCCTCCAGTTCCGCCAGATCGATGCGTCCGCGCCACTGCATACGCAGATGGTCCTCGTCTCCGGTGTAGGCCCAGAAATCCCCGGCATCCGCCTGCCGCCCTGCCGACGTCGACCCTCCCCGCGCCGCGGCCCTGGCTCCCGCCGGCAGGATTCCGGCCATTTGCAATCCGGCCAGCTCCGGACCGCTAAAAATCGGCTCCAGGCCACCCGGCAGATGGGTCGCCAGGCTGGACCCGGGCCCGAGCAGGATCGCATCCAGCAGATCTCGTTCGCCCGCGTCGAGGCGGTACGGCAGTCCGGCAATATTGCGGGCGACCCGAATGCGCCAGGTAACGCTGTGCGGCCGCTCGGCGTCCTGTTCTAAATCTGCAGGATCTTCGGCCGCATCGGAGCTGAATCGGCCATCCGATTGACCGGAAGCCCGCGCCGCTTCCCTGAAAGCCTGCGCCCCGCCAGGAGACTGCCGCTCTCCCGGATCGAGATCCGCAGCATCGGATTGCGTCAGCATGCGCACGATTTCCTGACTGCGGGCCCGGGCCAGTCGCCCCGGACGATAGGCGTCCGCACTGTTGATCGCTTCGGCCGGCTTGCCCGGGGCGCTGTTTTTTTCTTCCGCCGCCGCTCCGTGGTACTGCTCGACCAGGGGCTCCAGATCGGCGGCGAAGGCGTCATAGCAGTGAGCGCAGCCCAGGCGCCCGGAGGCCAGGAAGTGGCGATAGGTGCTGGAACAGTACAGGCAGGTGGTATCCCCCGGCAGGTGCTGGAACGATCGACAGGCGCTGCAGTACAGGCGGTCCTGCCAGCCGCCCTCGCCCGGATCCAGCAGATGCACGCTGAGCGCTTTGCCGCAAAAAGTACAGTTCATAAATCCGCGCAGGCACAGCGAAACCCGGTGCACCGTGCGCGGCGCGCGTTTCGCCTGAATCGATTTGCCTGATTCGTTGCGTTCAAATCGAACGCAGCGCGCCGTCAATCAAACGATAGCGTACGGGAACCCGGGAGGCGAGCTCCATATCGTGGGTTACGATTAAGAGCGTGAACTTCAGTTCGTCCTGCAGGCGCCAGAGCAGATCCGCCAGACGGTCCGAGTTCTGCTTGTCGAGATTGCCGCTCGGTTCGTCGGCGAGAATCAGGCGTTTGCCGCCCACCAGAGCTCGCGCGACTCCCGCCCGGGCCATTTCGCCGCCGGAAATCTGAGTCGGATAGTGGTGCAGGCGTTCGCCCAGGCCGACCATCTCCAGATGTTTGATCGCGTCAGCCCGACCGGGACCGGTCGGCTTGCGCTGGATCAGGAGCGGCATCATCGCGTTTTCGAGCACGGTGAAGTCGGGCAGTAGATAGTGATGCTGAAAGATAAAACCCAGGCGGTGGGCGCGAAAGGCTTCTTTTTCGCGTTCGGTCATGCCGGTCACGTCCTGGGAATCCAGGCGAACCATTCCCCGGGACGGATGATCGATCGTCCCGATGATATTTAAGAGCGTGCTTTTGCCGGCGCCGCTGGCGCCCTCGACCGAGGCGATGCTGCCCGGAGGCACAATTAAATCCAGGTCTTTCAGAACCTGGATGGTTTCGCGTTCGCCGCGAAACTCTTTGACCAGCCCGCGAATTTCGATGCCGCCGTCGCCGGGGATCGTAATGTCTTTTTTGTCGGGGGCTTTCTCTGTCATGGCGTCACTCATTGCGAATCACCTGCACCGGATCCACTTCCGCCGCCCGGCGCGACGGAAAATAGCCCGCCAGCCCGGAAAGAATCAAAGTCACGACCGCGACGCCGAAGATCACATTCGGATCGGCTTCCACCGGTAGATGATCGAAATAGTAGATATTACTGGGAATCAGGGGTCGTAGATTGCACGCGCCGAAGACCCATTCGCACATTGCATCGCGAAAGTCTTCAATTAATTCAAGAATCGCTTCTAAACGATTGGCGACGAAGATGCCGATCGATCCGCCGACCGCCGTGGCGAGAAAGCCGATCAGCATCGAGTGGGCCGTAAAAATAATCGTAATCGAACCGTTGGGCAAACCCATCGCCCGGAGCATACCGATGCTGCGCGTCTTCGATTTCACGAGCAGGTGGACCGTGACCCAGATGCCCGCCACCCCCGCGAGAATCAAGAGACTCAAAATGATCATCATCAGCGTCTTTTCGAGTTCCAGGGCGGCTATAAAATTGCCTTTCTCTTGTTTGATGGTGCGAATCGAATAATCGAAGCGCGGTTTTGGTAAACCATCGCGTACCAGGCGTTCGACGCGCTCGAGCTGCGAAAGATCGTTGAGCTGAATTATGACTTCGCTCGCCTGGTCGCCGAATTGCAGCACCCGCTGGGCGCTCGGCAGCGAAATGAACAGCAGGTTCATATCGAATTCGTAAAAACCCGTGCGAAAAAATCCGGCGATCGTGAACTCCGCTTCGCGCACCTGAATGCCGCGCGTTAATACGCCGCCGCGGGGCACGAACAAACGAATGCGATGGCCGACCCGCCAGCCGAAATAGCGGGCGAGTTCGCGGCCGACCAGAACGTAGTTGCCGTCGTTAAAATTGCGTAAATAGTCCCGGTTATAGTGCACCAGCCTGGGATAGTCTTTGAGTTTGCCAGTGCGCAACTCTTCGGTCGTGGCGGGAATCGCGCGCACGCCCTTGCCTTCGAAACGATTGTCGATTTCCAGCAGCGCATTTAACTGCACGCTTGGAAAGACCGAACGCGTCAGGCCCTTGAGTTCCTCGTCCTGCTCTACGCCTCCCACGATCTCTTTATAGTTGCGCATGGGCAACCCGGCCGGCTGCCGGCTGACCACGACATGATAGCCCGAATTCCAGAGGCTGTTGTGAACTTCTTTCTGGAAACCGGTGAAAACGCACAGGACCAGCACCATGATGTAGACCATCAGGGCCATAAAGAAGAACGAGAGCCGCGTCCCCAGGTTAAAGATGACGGTGCGGCCCTGACCCCGGAGATACCGGAGGGCGATGAACAATTCGAGAAAGAAGTGGCGAAAAAACATGCGCTTGTTTGCAGCCACAGGGAGGCCGGCCCGCCTGGCGGTCAATATGCTTTTGGCTGGACAGCCTGCCCCCTGAAAGGCAATCGGTAAGGCTGCCTATTATGGATCGCCTGAACGTCGTCGTCATTCTGCTCTTTTTCGTTTATTTCATGTCGTTTCTAACGGGCGTGCCGTCGGTGCACATCGGCCTGACGCCCGACGAGGCCGAAGAGCTGCGGCAGTTGGACGACACCAATATGCTGCTGCTTGAAGGCGGCGGCGAAGGCACAGCCGAAGCCCGGGAAGCGGCCCGTCAGGCCTTCGAAGAGGGCCTGCGGGAACAGAGTCCCGTGCAGATCGCGGAAGGCGACGCGACGACTCTGCTGCCCGAAGAAAATCCCGACGATCCCATGGCCCTGCGTCGCGCAGAGCTCGAAGCTGCGAAATCCCGGGTGGTATTCAAGCGCAAGCCCGGACTGGTCGAGCGCGTGCTGGTGGAACGCCGCATGCTGGCGGTCTTCGATGATCCTTTGCTCGAAAGCGACTCGCGCCCCGAAGACCTGCTGCGGCAGATCGCCCGTTCCTTTACGACTGAAGCCGTGCAGACGGGCGTAAACGCCTTCTGGTGCGCTCAGATTTTGTTGTGCCTGGTCGCCTTCTGGAAGCGCCACTGGTTCTACGGCCCGATGTCCACGATCGTCATGTTGATTTCGGTGCTGATGCTGAGCTTCGATTTGATCACGGCGCAGCGCAGCGCGATGGCCCTGTATGAAAACCAGACCGGTCAGTTGCTCGAAGCGGCCGTAGGCGCCCTGTTGATCGTGCTCGGCTCCGGATTTTTGCTGCAGAAGATTTTGCCGCCCCACGGCCGGCTGTTCTTAACCGAAACGAATTTTATGGGCCACATGCGCCGGCTGCCGCTCCCGGCCGGCGCACCGCGTCGCGCGCGCTTTTTGAAGCCGACTTTTGAGATCGGCGCGATTATGCTGGTCGGTCTGATCGTCGCGAACCTGCTGCTCTTTCCGATCTATAAGCTGCAGCTGAGCTTTCCCGGATTCTTCGCCGGGCTCCTGAGCGTTGGCATGCTGGTACTCGCTTATTTTTACGTGCAGGCCTATTCGAAAGTCGCACGCTCACAGCAGAGCCCTGGCGATACCGGAGCGGTGTCGCGCTTTTCGGCGATTGCGTTTCTGGGCTTTCGCATGCTGAGCAACACCTTCTATATTATCGCGGTGGTCAGCCTGGTCTGCGTGATCTTCGGCCTGGCGATCGTGCTGACCGCTTATAATATCGTCTTCTTGCAGGGCTTCGAACTGTTGCCGATCGCCGATTCGCTTTAATCAGAAAAACCTGGCTCTAAAACTTCAGAGCGCAGTGCTACGCCGCGAAATCTCATAACGAAATCCCTGAGTACGAAATTTCAGAGTGAAATTTCGATGCGCACAGTGGTCTTCTCTTTCGCGGGTTCGGGGTAGATATTGCAGCGATACTGGATGCCTTCGTTCTTGCAAATATCTTCTAAGTACGAGTTATAAAGCAGACCCAGGCCGGCGCCCAGTTTGTCGGTATCGTCGCCGCCGCCACCGTCATAGAAGTCGGAGATCTTAATCCCGTCGACGTTCGTTTTCATCTTTTTGGCAAGGCCGTCGCGCACCCGGTCGTCGATGATTCCGAAGTTGGAAATGCTGATTTGAATGCGGTACTGCTGGCCGACCGACATGCGCTCCGGGTTCATATTCCAGGACAGATCCAGCATGGTGCGACTTTTCGCCGCGGTAGTGATTACAAGATTCCGGTTGTTGCGATCGCGCAGAAACTTATCGACCTGGTCCCGCGGCGCGAAACCGTTCTTGACGATGATCCGTTCGAAGTGAGCCTTCTCCGCGTTTTGCACGAACTCCATCAGCAGATTGCTGAGATGCGTCGCGATGCGCGTGTGATCCAGATACTGGGCGAGCATCTTCGTAAAAACGCGAAACATCTGCTCGCGATAGCCCGCCATATAGATCACATAATACAGATACCAGATGCGCGTATCGATCCAGGCCAGAAATTTCGGCAGGCTCAGGACCATGCTCTGGCGGTCTTCGTCAGTTAGAGCCGGATTGCTCATAATCAATTCAGAAACGCCCTTTTGCAGTTCGGCTTCGAGCTTCTTGAAATGATCGGCCTTCGCCTTCACCAGGGCTTCCGCCGTTTGCGTCGGAATCTGTTTTAGATCGACGATCGAGTTTTTGGGATTCTTGCGATTGAATTCACGCACGACGTTCGTTTCGAACATCGTCTTCGCGAGCGACGGACTCAGCTTTTTGTACAGGATCGCGTAGACGATCAGGTTGTTCGTGCTGATCACGTGATAGCGGCGGCTCAGCAGATCCGGAACCGGCGCGAAGATCTCCTCGATGTAGGAGTTCATCACCATTTTCTGAATGGTGCCTGCGTTAAACTTCGCCGATTCCAGGCCTTCGCGCTGGATGCCGTCGCGATTGAGCACTCGCTTGATCGGCGTGCCCGCTTTTTGGAACAAGCTCAGGCCCGCGCCGGTCAATATCATCCGGGTGGGCAATTCGACGAACTTATCTTTGCGTTCGGTTTGGGGTGCCGTTTTAGTCGCGCTCATCCGGTGGAATCCAGTTCTGAATTCGCTTTCTATTTCAGTCAAATAGTTTCTGTCAGACGATGAAATCCCCGCGGCAGCGGACCCAAACAAACGACGGGCAAAATCGCCGCGATCCGGCCTCGACGCCTGGCGCGATCCACGGTTTTCTTCATATTAATAGCGGCCCCCGACCGTCCGATATAGTATCTATGGCGCGCGCTTCCAAAAGCTTCGCAACGGCATCACGGGCGACCCACGCCCTGACCCTGCTTTTGTGCCTGTTCTGGGCCGGGCCGCAGTTCGCCCGGGCCGACGCGGCGGAGCCGGAGCAAGCCTCCAGCACCACGCAGACCGCGAAACCCGCCGCCGGAGATAATTCGGGCGCTTCCGCGGCCGACGCGTCTCGCAAAAAAACCGACGAAGGCGCAGATTCCGCCGCCGCGGCCGATGCGACGGCCACGGGCGATCCGGAAAAAAAGTCCGCCGCCGAGCAGGCGGACGAGCAGGCCGAACGCGAAAACCTCGAACGCCCAATCGAAGATCCGGAGACCCGGGCGCTGCTCGTTCGAGCCGAAGAGCACTACTATCGCAAGCGGCACCACATCGCCCTGAAATTATTCCAGTTGGTGATTGAACGCGAACCCGAACACGCCCTGGCCTATCGCTATGCTGGCGATATCTATCTAAAGCGCAGCGAACTGGATCTCGCCGAAGAACATCTGCACATCGCGCGGGAGCTGTCCGCGCACCCGGAGCAGGAATGGTTTCGCCTGGGCCAGGTCGCCTATTTACGCGCGGACGCCGCCGCCGCCCGCAAGGCCTTCGAACGCGCCTTAGAAATCAAACCGGACTTCGTGATCTGTCGCTTCTACCTGGGCTTCGTCAGCTATCGCCTCCAGCGAGACAAAGAGCGCACGATCGAACACTGGGAAAGCTATCGCCGACTGGCGCCGGACGATCCCCAGGGACCGGAGATCGATCGCGCGATTGAAATCCTGCGCAACCCCGACTACGAAATTCCGAACTTCGACGAAGGCGAAAAGCCGACCCTGCCCGAATCGGCGGACGGCGCCGACACCCGCGTGCCCTACCAGCCCGGCCGGGATGAAAGCGAAAAATCTAAAAACACTGGCGAAGAGCTGATCAATATCGACGACCTCTGAGCCGCCATAACCTGTCATGAATCTCAAACGTAAAAATCTGATCTTAGACGCCTCTATCGGCGTGCTCGTACTTCTCATCGCGCTGGTTTCGTACAACCTGATCCAGCGCGACGGCCAGTCCGGCCTCGACTTTCCCGAAGACGCTCTGTCCCTGGAAATTGAAGCGCTCCAGGCCAGGCTTGCCAATAACGGCGATGACCTGTACGACTGGCTGGACCTGGCCAATCTGTACAAACTGCGCGGCGATACAGCCGCCGCGATTGCCGCGCTCGAATCGGCCCTGGCCCTTGACCTGATTCCCGAACAGCGCTACGCCGTGATGGTGCGTCTGTCGGAGCTCATGCTCGACGCGGGTCGTCTGGGCGAAGCCTGGGAAATGGCCAGCGCCGCCAGCGCGATCAAGCCGGACCGGGCGCCGGCCTTTAACCGCCGCGGCGACGTGCGCTACACCGAAGGCCGCCCGATCGCGGCGCTGAATGAATACGAAACCGCCAGCCGGGTCGAACCCGGTCACGCCGAATCCTACGCTCTACGCGCGGGCATTTTAGAAGAGCGCGGCGATGAGGCCGGCGCGGCGAAAATGCTTGAGGCGGGTCTTGCGCAATCCGACGAATCCAACCAGGCGCGGGCCGGACTGAATCTCGGACGCCATTTACTCCAACGCGGCGAAACCTCGCGCGCGATCGCGGCTCTGAAAGCGGCCGCTCTGGCCGATCCCCGGGATCCCGAAGTCTGGGCGGCCCTGGGAGCGGCCTACGAACAGCAGGCAGCCGAGCGGGCCCGCCGGGGTCAGAACGGTCGCGCCAATCGTTCCCGGGAGCTGGCGATTGCGGCCTATGAAAAAGCCGCCACCCTTGATCCCCGCGACGCGGCCGCCCGCGAACGACTCGGCGATCTGTACGCCCGGAGCGGACAGCGTGAGCTCGCGCATAAAAGCTATCGCGAAGCCCTGGGCTACGATTCAGGCAACGCGGGACTGCGCAAAAAATACCTGGCGACCCGCCCGCCGGAGGCTGCGAAGGATTTGCAGATGGCGGTCGGCGAAGACGGCGCGATCGTTGTCGCCGGCGGCGAAGGGGAATCCGGGCAAGCCGGTGCCGGTGATGTAACTGGCGTCGGCGGATCGGCGGGCAACGGCGAAGCCGACGAATCCGTGCTGGTTCAGACCACTGACGCCAGTGGACGGCCGGTCACGGCGGCGCTCTCGAATCTGTACGGATCGGCCGACCAGAAGAAGCCCGACGCCGCCGCTCTCAAACAAAAAGGGCGCGACCTGTACTTAAAAAAGAAGTACGCCCTGGCGTTGACCGAATTCAATCGCGCAGCGGACGTCGACCCCGAAGACGCGGAAGCGCGCTATTTGAGCGGACGCACGTACGCGCAGCTCAGACGCCGGGACGCCGCGAGCGAAGCCTATGAAGAGGCGATCCGCCTGGCGCCCTCCGACTATCGCGCGCACTATCATCTGGGCGAATTGCAATACCAGTACCGCAACTACGGCGACGCCGCCCGGGCCTTTACGAACGCTCTGAAAGCGAAGCCCGATCTGCACACGGCACGCTACAACCTGGCTTTGAGCCAGACCAAAAACAAGCAGACCACCGCGGCGATCGGGACCTATCGCGAACTCCTGCGTCGCGAACCGAATCGCTGGCAGGCCGCTTTGAATCTGGTCATCTTACTCAAACAAAAAAACGAAACCAAAAGCGCGCTGCAACTGCTGGATCAGTACACCCGCACGCATCCGAAGCAGGCCTCCCTGCACTATCAGAAAGGCGAGATCCACACCAAACGCGGCGAAATCAATTCGGCCATCGCGGCCTTCGGACGCACCGTGCAAATCGATCCGAAGCACTTCCAGGCCCACTACAACACCGGCGTGCTTTATAGCCGCAAGGGCGATCGCAGCCGGGCCCTCGAGGCCTACGCCGCGGCCCGGGACATCAACGACCAGGATCCCGATTTACACTACGCGATCGGTCGCCTGCAAAAGCAGAACGGCGAATCGGCGCCGGCCATCGCGGCCCTCGAACGCGCTCTGAATTTGAAGCCCGGCCACGCCGACGCGGCGATCGAAGTCGTGCCGCTGTACTTAAAACAGGGCCGCAAGCTCGACGCTATCGCCGTCATGCAGCGCGCCACGAAAAGCAACTCCCGGGATTACCGGCTCCAGTTCAACGCCGGCAATTTATATCGCAAACTGGGGGAACATCCCTTCGCACGCACGGCTTACCAGCAGGCGATTCAGCTGAAACCCGGCCGCGCCGACGCCTATTTGAACCTGGCCCTGTCGTACCGGGATACCCGCGAGATTCCGGCGGCGGTGGCGACCTATCGTTCGCTGCTGGCGACCCAGCCGAATCATCCCGGGGCCCACGAACAGCTGGGACTCCTGCTCTGGCAGGCCGGCGGCGATCGGACCGAGGCGCGCAAGCATCTGGAGCAGTACCTCAAACTGCGCCCGAAGGCCGGCAATGCCGGCGAAATCCGGCGCCTGCTCGCCGGCGGCTGAGTCGAAACTCCAGACTACGGGCACGCTCCGCCCTGGCCGCTGAAAAACGATTCTCGCCGCTGGAAGTGTCTTCCGGGCTGCCATAAAACCGTAACGATCTAACGATCGCAGGCACACGGATCGCTTTTGCAGCGGCCTGGATCGCAAGCGGACCTGACCGGCCGGCTTGACATGCGCGTCCGCTCATACAGCATGGCTCCCCATGAAATTGACTGTTGTGGGGACCGGTTACGTGGGCCTGGTCGCCGGCACCTGTTTTGCCGAATACGGAAATCAAGTCCACTGCGTGGACATTGACGCCGAGAAAATCGAAAAGCTGAAACAGGGCGTCATGCCGATTTACGAGCCGGGTCTGAAAGAAATGGTCCTGCGCAACTATGAGCGCGAGCGCCTGCACTTCACGACCAATCTGGAAGAAGCCGTTCAGAATAGTTTGATCGTTTTCATCGCCGTGGGCACTCCCGACGGCGGCGACGGACGCCCGGATTTACGCGGCGTGCTCAAAGTAGCCGAAGACGTGGGCCGCCACATGAACGGCTACAAAATCATCGTAAACAAAAGCACGGTGCCCGTGGGCACGGCCGATCGGGTCAAAGAAGCCGTGGCGAAATCCGCGCAGCATGAATTCGACGTGGTATCGAATCCGGAGTTTTTGCGGGAAGGCCGGGCGATCGACGATTTTATGAATCCGGAGCGCGTCGTAATCGGCGCAGCCTCCGAGCGCGCCGCCCAGGCCATGCAGGAACTGTACGGAGCCTTCGTCAAAGAAACGGACAATCCGGTGCTGGCGATGAACATCCGCTCGGCCGAGCTCGCCAAGTACGCCTGCAACGCCTTTCTGGCCATGAAGATTTCGTTCGCCAACGAAATCGCGAACCTGTGCGACGTGCTCGGCGCGAATTACGAAGACGTGCGCCACGGGCTGGGAACCGACAGCCGCATCGGTCGCAAATTTCTGTACGCCGGCATCGGCTACGGCGGTTCGTGTTTTCCGAAAGATGTGCGGGCTCTGACCCAGATCGCGGGCGACGCGGGCTACGAGGCCCCGCTCTTAAACGAGATCGAACGGACCAACGATCGCCAGAAAGAGCGGCTGCTGCGCATGCTCGAAAAACACTACGGCACCGAAGACTTTTCCGGCAAGACCTTCGCCGTCTGGGGACTGGCCTTCAAGCCCGGCACCGACGATATGCGCGAAGCGCCTTCGATTACCATTCTCAAGCATCTCGTTGCAAAAGGGGCGAAAATCCAGGCGAGCGATCCGGTCGCGGAAGAAACCGCGCGGGTCGTCTTCGGCGATACGATTGAATATACAGACATGTATTCGGCCCTCAAAGACGCCGACGCGCTGCTGCTTTTGACCGAGTGGCCGATGTACGCCGAACCGGATTTCGATCGGATCAAAAAAGAGCTGAAAGAACCGCTGCTCTTCGACGGCCGCAACGTTCACGAACGAGATTCCATGCAAAAGATCGGCATTCAATACTACGGGATCGGGACGAATGCCTGATCGAAGGGATATCGCCGGTTGGAGCACGCGGGCCTCCTTGCCCGAGCGCTCCAACGCTTCGCCCTCCTGGCTGCGCTGCGGCGACACCCCTTCGATCTAACAGGAAGAGGCCTTCATTCGAATTCGCAAGAGTCGCACTGTTCACAGCATGCATACCTTTCTTCGCTAATTATCCACTCACTCTTTAACGCTATTACCCAATATGAACTTACCAAAATCAGGCGAAACGATTATCATCGGCAAGAGCATCGACGGTCGCGAGATTGCGCTTTCGGCGTACGGATCCGGAGCGCTGCCGATTCTTTTGATGGGCGGCGTGCACGGCGACGAAAGCGAGGGCTTTCTCTTAGTGGAACGCTTTCAGGAAGCCCTGGCGCAAGGCGAGCTGGACGCGGGCGACGCGGTCACGCTCTACGTCGTGCCGCGCATGAATCCCGACGGCTGTGCGAATCTCAGACGCACGAACGGCCGCAACGTCGATTTAAACCGCAACCTGCCCACGAAAGACTGGAGCGGCGAATTCAAGAACGTGCGCTATTATCCGGGCGCTGCGGCCGGCAGCGAACCGGAATCGGAGCTGACGCTCCAACTGGTCGATGCGATCCAGCCTGCGGCGATCTTTTCGATGCATTCGTACGAGAACGCGATGATTAATTTCAACGGCGACTGCGAAGACCTGGCCACCGCGATGAGCGCCCACAACAAGCTGCCGCCCAAAGGCGACATCGGCTATCCGACGCCAGGCAGTCTGGGCACCTATACCGGCTGGGAGCGCGCCATACCGACAATCACTCTGGAGATCTTGCGCGGCCAGGAACCCGACGCGGTCTGGAAGCAGCACGCGCAGGGACTGCTGGCGGGAATTCAATATTATACGAACCACCCGCGACCGGCCGCGAAATAAGCGCCGCGTCCGATGCAAATCGATTCAAGAGAACGAAACGATCCGAAATCAAACACCGCCGGCGCCACGCCGGATCACACTGAAACTGAACACGAGTAACATCTATGCACACTGAATTAGCAGCAAAAATCGAAGCGATCTTCGACAATCGCGATCTCTTAAAAGAAACCGCCAACAAAGACGCGGTCAAAGAAGCCGTAGCGCTTTTGAACGACGGCAAAGTCCGCGTCGCCGAGCAGGTAAAACAGGGCGAATGGAAGGTCAACGCCTGGGCCAAAAAAGCGATCCTGTTATACTTCGGCGTAAGCGAAATGCGCCGCTACGAATCCGGCGATCTCGCCTGGTACGATAAAATCGACGCGCGTACGGATCACGACGAGCGCGGCGTGCGGGTCGTGCCGCCGGCGGTCTGCCGCTACGGCGCCTTCGTCGAGCCCGGCGCGATCATGATGCCTTCGTACGTAAACATCGGCGCCTATGTATCTTCGGGATCGATGGTCGACACCTGGGCTACCGTGGGCAGCTGCGCGCAAATCGGCAAAAACGTGCATCTGTCCGGCGGCGTCGGCATCGGCGGCGTGCTGGAACCGCCCCAGGGCGCCCCCGTTATTATTGAAGACAACGCCTTTCTCGGATCGCGGGCAATCGTGGTCGAAGGCGTGATGGTTGAAGAAGGCGCGGTGCTCGGCGCAAACGTTGTGATCACGGCCTCGACTCCGATCATCGACGTGACCGGTTCCAGCGAAGTCATTACGAAAGGTCGCATCCCCGCGGGATCGGTCGTGATTCCCGGCACGCGCATGAAAGAATTCCCGGCCGGAACCTACGGCACGCCGGCGGCGTTGATCATCGGCAAACGCAAAGAAAGCACGGATAAAAAGACGACGCTGGAAAGTGCACTGCGCGATTACGAAGTCAGCGTATAAGATGACGAATATGAGCGGGGTTTCAGGCAACCTGCCATTACAATGAATATGAGCGGGTAAGTTCTACGCGCGGAACCGGATTCGTGACCGCCCGTAGAGTCGCTTTTACGGGTTTGCAAGTTAGTTCGCAAAATAAACCGCCAGGCGGCTCTGATAGAAGCTGGCCTGCACGGTGGGCGATCGGCGCGCTGGTTTTGCTGAGCCTCCTGCAGCTCGCCGCCGTATTCGCTGTATTATACAACGCCGGTTACGATTTCCGGGTGCACTATCTTGATGCGAAGCTGCAATGCGCGGAACGATCATCGGATTCTCCGACCTATTGCCGACTCGTAGTCCTCGCTCCGGTTCTGCTCTTGCTGAGTCTGCTGCCTCAGTTCATCGGTCTGGGATCTCTGATAAATTTCATTCGCCGTAAAGTTTACAGACAAAAAATACCCGCTCGGTTTCATGCGCTCGACTATATCTTCTGGCCGCTTGCAGCCGGTCTGATCTCCAGGCTGGACGTCTTCAACTACAGCAAGCTGCCGGATTTCGCCGTTCTTCCTGTTGTGCTTCTCCTGTTTGCGGCGACGGTCGGCATCTCGCTCTTCTTCTACAGGCGTCTGTGGGCCTGGCTTGTGAAGGCCCCCGTCGATAGCCGGCAGCACACAATCAGCTTTTTTCTGGTCGGGGGGCTGATCTTCATTTTCGCGTGTTACGCTTTGATCGTATCGATTGCCGCGATTTTGAGCAATTATCCTCCGGGTGAGGTGAATTGAGTATCCCGGCGGCCTGCAAAGCCAGGCCCGACTCGCGAACCACCTCCGACTACCGGCGGCTTTCGCGCGCCTGTCGCGCAATCATCCCGAGCAGCTCACGCACGCGCCGTCGCGATACGGCTGCCCGCACTTTTCGCACAGCTGATAGCTGCCGCGTTTTAGATCGCTGGTGACGGTGCAGCGCTCGTCGAAGACGAAGCACTCGCCGTCCCAGTGGCCGTCGGGGTATTTTTCCAGATAGGCCAGAATGCCGCCTTCGAGCTGGTAGACGTTATCGAAGCCGGCGTCTTTGAGCATGGGCACGGCTTTTTCGCAGCGAATGCCGCCGGTGCAGAACGTTATGATCTTTTTCTTGTCTTTGTGCTTTTCGAGTTCGGGCAAATAATCCGGCAGCTGGCGAAAGCCTTCCAGTGGCAGCAGCATGGCGTTGCGAAAACTACCGACCCGGGTCTCATAAACGTTGCGCGTATCGACGAGCACGACATCCGGATCGGCGGCCAGGCGGTGAAATTCGTCGGGCGCGATAAACGAACCCGCGTTCTTTTCCAGATTCGCCTGCCAGCCGGTCGTCACAATTTCCGGCTTCACTTTCAACAGCATGCGCTGAAAGGGCATCTCTGTAACCGGCATGCGTTTGACCGAGCCCGGCTCGATCTTCAGTTCGGCGACCAGTTCGCGCGTAAAGGCGTCGACCTTTGCGGGCTCGCCGGCCACGGATATATTCGCGCCTTCCGTCGCCAAAAGCAGCGTGCCGCGCAGACTCAGAGCCCGCGCCCGCGCCAGCCAGCGATTGCCCGTCGCCTGCGGATCGGTCAAGGTCGTGAACTTATAGAAATTCGAAAACTCCAGCACAGGATACACGATTTCGCGCCGGCCGTCTGCGGATCAATCACTATTAGAATCGCGGGCCGCCCGCTCGCGAAGTCCGGGCGCAGGGCCTCACCAATTCACAATGTACGTGCAGGCATCGCCGCCGTTCAGCCGGTTCGGTCGACTGTCGTCCAGGCGGACCCGCGCTCCCGGCTCAAAACGCCGGGCCATGGCCGCGACAATTCCTTCGTCGAACTCGCTCGGATACGGGGAATCGCTGGTGACGTGGATTTCGTTTTTGCCCGGAATTTCTTCTGTGCGATAGCGCCCGATGATATCGACGATTTCGCCGGTCTCAGGATTCATCAGCGGCACGCCGTCCTGTGCGTGATTCAAATGATAGGCCGCGTCAATGCTGGCCAGGCCCTGCTGGATCGTGTCGACGCCCGGCGGAAAGATTGCGTTCTCGGGCACGCTCCGCCCCGCCTGTCGCAGGGTGTTCGCGCCCACGCGTTCTTTTAGCAGCTCAAACATGCGCACATTCGGTCCGGCGGAATACCAGCGCTCCGCTTCGAAATAGTATGTGCCGTCGTCGCGCCGTGAACCGTATTCCAGCTCGCCCAGAATTCGATCCGCAATCGACTGAAAGCTGCCCAGGCCGCCGAAAAAACTCTGCAGCGCCGCGCCGATAATATCAATTTTACTGAAATCATAAGTTGCCATTGTTTTCCTGTACCGAATCAGTGGTTCGCATGAACTATATGACGCGGCTGCCGCACTCAAGCTGAACGCAGTATAGACTATAAGTAAATTTTAGCAATTCATTTATATATCTCAACGATCCCTCCCCTGCGATTCAAACAATGCCTGACACATCCAATCGAAATCTCGCACTCTTCGCCCTGGGATTTCGCCCGTTTTTTCTGGGCGCGGCTCTGGCAGGCGCCCTCATGATTCCCCTCTGGACTTTGAGTTTCGCCGGCTATCTCGCGCCGCCGACGGGCGTCGCCGGATTCCTCTGGCACGCCCACGAAATGATCTACGGCTTCGTCGCGGCGGTCATCGCCGGATTTTTACTGACTGCCAGCCAGAACTGGACCGGTCGGCGCGGAGTGCACGGCGCACGGCTGGCCGCACTCTTCGCGATCTGGCTGCTCGCCCGCGCACTGGCCTTCGCGCCCGCTTCGCTTTTATTTGTATATTCGGCAGTGGACGCCGTTTTTTTTCCGCTGCTGGCAACAGCGCTCTGGCCCTATCTCGCGCGCGAAGACCAGCGCAAACACTGGATCTTCTTTTTATTCTTCGCGCTCTTGTTTGCCGCGAATGCGCTGTTTCATCTCGAAGTGCACGGCTGGATTCGTGGCTGGTTTGCCGCGTCGCATTCCCTGGCAGTCCATACGGTCGTCGCCTATCTGACCGTCATCGGCGGCCGGGTGATTCCCTTTTTTACCGAAAGCGCGATCCCGGCGGCGAAGATCACGCGCGTGCCCGCCGTTGAAAGCGCGGTGCTGCCGCTGACCCTGCTCTTCGCCGCCTGCGACTTCCTGCTGCGGATGCCGGAGGGAATCGCGGCTTCGTCCGGGTCCGCCGTCTTGCAAACGATCCACACGGGTCTGGCCGCCCTGGCATGCGCCGCCCACGCTGCGCGCCTGGTCGGCTGGCGAGCCTGGCAAAGCCGCGGAATTCCGATCCTCTGGATTCTACACGCCGCCTACGGGATGCTCGTGATCGGCTTCGCTTTCCATGCGGTCGGCCACACGATTGCCCTCGGCCCGAATTCTCGCAGCATCGCCCTGCACGCCTTCACCGCCGGCGCAATGGGCCTTTTTATCTACGGAATGATTTCGCGCGTCGCCCTCGGTCATACGGGACGACCGATCCAGGCCGCCGCGCCGATCGTCTTCGGCTACGCTTTGCTTATGCTGGCCGTCGCGCTGCGCGTATTCGCTCCGCCGCTGCTGCAGCTTTTTTCCGCCGCGCAGCCGGGGGCCGTTCTGGCTCGCTATCCGGATTTAATTTTCGCCGCGGGCATTGCCTGGACGATCGCCTACGCGATTCTGTTTTTGAAGTACGCGCCGATGCTCGTGCAATCGCGCATCGACGGCAAAGCCGGCTGACGGGGTCAACGCCGCGCGCTGAAATAGATTCGCACCGGCGCGGGATAGCCTTCGACGGTCAAAGACGCATCGTTCGGATCGAGGGCGTCGCTCAGTCCCGGCAATTCAGCGGTGCGCACCTGCTCATCGGCGAAATCGTATTCACCGCGATGCTCGACGTCCCGAAAGCCGGAGCGGCGCAGCCACTGCTCCAGGCACAGCGCGTTCGGCACGTGCCAGTTGCCGCCTCCGCCTCCGTAGCGGCCTTTCGCGGGCGTAAGCGCGATCGGAATTTCGCCCGCGGACTCCGGCAGGCCCAGGCTCTCCACAATCAGCTGACCGCCGGGCCGCAGCGCCGCGTGCAGGATCCGCAGCAAACGAATCGGATCCGTGTGATGATAGACGATGCCCAGACAAAAGATCGTATCGTAAGCGGCGGCGTGTTCGGGCGCGCCGAGCTCTTCGAAGCCGGTCGCGGAAAAACTCAAATTCGGCGGCGCTCGCAAAAAGCTCCGTAAAAATTCGAAGCAGCGCTGAAAGGCGACAGTCGGATCGAGCCCGAGGACATGGGCCGGCATATGCGCCGCCATGCGAAAGAGATAGTAGCCGTTGCCGGTGCCCACATCGCAAATTCTACGGCCGTTCAGGGGTTCCGCGAATTTCAAAACGCGATCCCATTTCAAGTCGCACTTCCAGTTCGCGTCGATGCGATGGCCGAAGATTTCGAAAGGACCTTTACGCCACGGCGCGAAGGAATCCAGGTACACCGAGAGTTCTTCGTGTTCGGCTGCGGTCAGCTCCGATTCCCGACCGATTGTCACGCAGTCTCTGTCGAAGTAATGCACTCCGGTCGTACGCGAATTCGCGAATGCCAGGGCCTGCTGAAAGAGAGCGTCGTCCATGTATCGCTTACGCACTTCGATTGCCTGGAGCGCGAAAGTGATAGCCTGAAGAGTTCGCGCGACAAAACAAGCGAAATTCAAGTCCGGCGAGTTCTTCTTATTGCTCAATTAGCTCATTCGAACCTGGAGCAAGGCTTACTATGGCATAAACCGCCGCCCGCGAAGCTGATACCCAATTCCAAAAAGCTCGCGCAATCACGTGCTCCCGGTTAAAACATGACTTCAGGAAAAGCCGCTCGGTCGGCAAGCCAGGGCGGGACGCGCGATCACTGTATTTCGGCGGCTTCCTCCGTGCTCATTCGAACCGGGAGCAAGAGACTCTGTGACGAAATTTTTGGGGTCGGGCCCGGACGCTATGGCGTAAACCGCCGCCCGCGAAGCTGATACCCAATTCCAAAAAGCTCGCGCAGTCACGTGCTCCCGGTGAAAACATGACTTCAGGAAAAGCCGCTCGTTCGGCAAGCCAGGGCAGGACGCGCAATCACTGTATTTCGGCGGCTTCCTCCGTGCTCATTCGAACCGGGAGCAAGAGACTCTGTGACGAAATTTCTGGGGTCGGGCTCGGACGCTATGGCGTAAACCGCCGCCCGCGAAGCTGAT
>JANSYA010000023.1 GCA_024742665.1 bacterium | reverse complement strand
GAAGAGTCTGTTGAAAAAGCCCGCGAGGCGACGCAGACGCTATAGTTTGCTCCGCAAACTCACGCAAAACGGCCCTGCGGGCCTGTCTGCGTCGCCTCGCGGGCAACAGCCTCCCCTTGCGTCTGTTTTTCAACAGACTCGGAAAATGTCACACCCACGCGTACAATGAATATGGGGGAGCCTGCCTTCGCGCCGCGATGATCGCACCTCGACGGCGTCCGGGCCGAAGCATGCCAGCATTGCAAAACGCCTTTCCGCATCTCCTGCGGACCGTAGCAAAAACAAAAAGCGATCGCATGCTTATTTACACACGACCTGGCCGAGCAGGCCTTCGCCCGGGCGGCAATGCTCAGCCGAGGAAATAGGCCAGGATCACAAGGCCCCCGATCGCGACGAAAAACCAGGGCATGCTAAAGATCTCCAGGCGCTCCATTAGCCAGAAGAATACGAACGCGACCGGGAACACGATCGCCATATAAATCAGCACCGAGAGCAGGATTCCCGAGACGGGACCGGTGGCCAGAAGCATAGCCCAAAAGCCCAGTCCGCCCGCGTAAGCCAGAGCCCATAGCCACGACTTGCCCGGGATTGCTCGCGAGGCCATATACAGACTGAAAAGATAAATTGCGTTGAAAATGGCGCCCACTAGATTTCCCGGACCTTAAGTTACCGGCCCGATCACTGATCCGGAACCAGCGACTCGTTGCCGGGGATGCGGCTTTCCGGCAGGCGGAAGCCGGATTCGTCGCCGGCTCGGCCGACGTCTTTGAGGGGCTGCAGCACCAGATCGATGCGGCGATTGTGCGCCGCGGCTTCGGGGGTGCCGCTGTCGCCGACGACTGCCAGGGGGCGGAACTCGCCGAAGCTGACGGCCTGGAGAGTTTCGGGCGGCACGCCCTGGTTCCATAAAAACGTGGAGGTATTCACGGCGCGAGCGCCTGCCAGGTCCCAGCTGTTTTCGTAGCGGCGTTCTTCTACGACCGAGGTCGGCGATCCCTGCAGGCTGCCGACTTCGCCGCGGCTCGCGTGGCCTTCGACGCGCACGAATCGATTCAGCTGGCGAATCAGTCCGGCGACGCGCACGAGCACGTCTTCGATCGACTCGTTGGGAATGGCGCTGCCGGGCGCGAAATAGTCGGCGCTGACGAGCGAAATGACTAATCCGCGTTCATCTTCAGTTACGCGAACCTGCTTGGCCTTGATTTCGGGCTTAAATACGCTCTGGGCGGTTTGCTTCGCCCGCGAAAGGCTGCGACCGGTGGTCTGGGAAGGCAGGCTTTCGATATTCATGCCCATCTCTTCTAATCGACCGCGCGATAGCGTCTGGCCGCCGTCGAAAAATCCCAGGCTGTTGTTGAAGGCGGATAAGATCAGCTGGATCTCGACGGGCGTGGCCTTGCCGGTCGTGAACAACATAACGAATAGGCACAGGAGCAGCGTCACCATATCGCCGTAGGTCACCATCCATAGCGGGGCGCCGACTTCGCACTCGGGACATTTCTTATTTTTTTGGGCCATGTTGCTTTACCAATCGCAAACGCGAAGCAGGGCCGATCGTTTAGCCGCCGCCAGCGTCGTCGAGCTGACCGCGTTCGCCCGGCGCCAGGAAGCTGGACAGCTTGTCTTTTACGATCCGCGGGTTATCGCCGGACTGAATGCTCAAAATACCTTCGATCATGATCGACTTTACGACCATCTCGTCGTTGCTGCGCAGCTGCAGTTTGCGCTGCATGGGAATGGCGAACAGGTTCGCGCCGAGAGATCCGTACAGCGTCGTGATCAAAGCGGCGGCCATACCGGCGCCGATCGCCGCGGGATCGCCGGAGCCCAGGTTCTTGAGCATCTGAACGAGGCCGATCAGAGTTCCGATCATCCCGAAGGCCGGAAAATAGAAGCCGAGATCGCCCCAGAACGAAATGCCTTCTTTGTGACGCTCGCCGATATTGTCCATATCGGTCTGGAGAATATTGCGCACGAGTTCCGGGTCCGTGCCGTCGACGACGAGCTGAATGCCTTTGCGCAGAAAGGGTTCGTCCAGGTTCACCAGGTCGTCTTCCAGTGAAAGCAGACCTTCGCGACGAGCGCGTTCGGAAAAATTTACGAGAGTTAAAATCAGATTCCCGATGTCGGAGTGGCGCGGGCTGAAAGCGAATTTCGTATAGTTGGGCAAACCCATCAGCCGCGACAGCGGACTGGAGATTACGGACGCCGCCGCCCCGCCGCCGAAGGTGATAAAGACGGAGGGGATATTAAAAATGTCGAGGGGTGAAAGGCCCGCGGAAATGGTTCCGAACATGACCAGGCCGAAGCCCACCACGAGTCCGCCGATTGTTGCTAAATCCATCTATTCTCCGCGCTCCTCTTCTGTTATCGTCCCGCTGTCCGGCGAGTATACCAAAATTTTTTGCTCGTAGACGCGAATCAGTTCGAGGACTTCCTCGGGTTTTTCCCGGACCAGGTACTTGCGTTCGTTCGTGAGGGTGATCAACGTGTCCGGACTGCGCTCGATCGTTTCGATCAGGCGATGGTTCAACAGGAACTCTTCCCCTTTGAGGCGATGCAAGGCGATCAATGGTCTTTCCTGCGGAGCCGGCCCCGCTCGAATCTCAATGTGCTGGACGGAAGGCCCGGGGACCGGGTTTCTGTCATACTACAGAGGCCGATCGCGTTTCGCACGCTATCCTCCGGATGACGATGTCAGCACTTGAGGTTCAGCTTTCCATTTCGCGGCCGGCGTGTACAGGCTTTTTTTGGATTTGATCGGCCTTGATTTTCAGCACCTACACCTTCCTGGCCTTCTTCAGCCTCGTCTTCCTGATCCAGTGGTTCGTGCTGCCCGCCCTCTCCCCTGGGATCATCCCCGAGCGCTTCCGCCTGCGGGCGCTGCATGTCTTTCTGCTGATTTCTTCCTATATATTCTACATGTTCTCCGTGTGGGAGTACGGCCTGCTGATCGCCGCCTCGACGATGCTGGACTATATCGCGGGATTGCTGCTCGGGCGTACGAGCTGGGCCCTGGCCGAGCCTCCGGCGATGCCGGCCGGCGTGTCCGAAGATCAGACCCAGGCCGATTGGGAACGCGGGCGATCCGATAAGTCCGAGGCGGATTTCGCGCGGGCCCGGCGCTTCCGCCGCCTGGTCTTGCTCGCGAGTCTGGGCATGAACCTGGGCATGCTGGCGTATTTTAAGTACGCCGATTTTTTTATCGAATCGGCGGTCGCGGCGATCAACTCGATCGCGCCCGGGACGTACGGCCCCGAAGAGACGCACTCGCTTTTACTGCGCGTAATTTTGCCGGTCGGCATTTCGTTTTTTACGTTCCAGTCGATGAGCTATACGATCGACGTGTATCGCGGGATCATGTTCGTCGAGCGCAGCTTCTTGCGATTCGCTTTGTTCGTTTCATTTTTTCCGCAGTTAGTGGCCGGCCCGATCGTGACGGCGAAGACCTTTATTCCGCAGCTGGATCAACTGCCGCAGTTCGATTTGCGGCGCATGCGCACGGCGGCCCGCTGGTTCGCTCTCGGCTATTTTAAGAAGGTGGTGCTCGCCGACAACATGGCGCCGATCGTCGATCAGATTTATAAACAGCCGGAATTGTACGACGCGGCCGGCCACTGGCTGGGCGCCTTCGCCTTCTGGGTGCAGGTGTATTGTGATTTCTCCGGCTACTCGGACATGGCCTGGGGCACGGCGATCTTTCTGGGTTATACTCTGCCCGAGAACTTTCGCCTGCCCTATTTAAGCAAGTCGATCACCGAACACTGGCAGCGCTGGCACATGTCTTTGATCAGCTGGAACCGCGATTATTTATATTTTCCGTTAGGCGGAAACCGCGTAAGTCCTGCGCGCCACAAGTTTAACGTCTGGTTCACGATGTGGGTCGCCGGCGTCTGGCACGGGGCCAACTGGACCTTCGTGATCTGGGGCGCGATTCACGGCACGCTGCTGGCAATCGAAAGCGCTTATAAGGAATTCGTTACGAAGCGGCGCGAAGCCGCGGGTTTGCCGAAGCCCCCGCGACCGGACCGCGGGAAATGGTTTACGGGGCCTGGCGCGATCGTGCAGTTTGTTTTGACGTCGACGATTACGATTGTCTTCGGCACGATGTTTCGCGCGGAGAATATCGGCGAGGCGTGGATGATTCTTTTGAGGCTTTTCGGCTTCGGTATGGGCGACGCCGATTTTGTGGCGGCTTCGCTTACGAACGCGATGATTCGCACGGTGGCCTGGGGTGTTGCCGCGACGTACGCCGGACACGTGATCGGCTGGTGGATTTTTGAGAAGGGTCGCCTGCGGGACGTCGTGCCCGCGTGGGTCGAGATTGCCTTTGCGCCGGTGTTTATTCTTGTGTGCTATACGCTCGGTTATTCGGGGACTGCACCGTTTATTTATTTCGTGTTTTAGATCTCCCGTCCACATTCCACACAAAGCCGCGAGCCGCGCGCGCGGAAAAATCAAAGCGGGGATCGTGGCCTGTCCGGCACGGAGTCCCGCGAATCGCGGCGATCGGTCGATTTTCAAAACAGAATCTTGCAGCGCCGGCCG
>JANSYA010000020.1 GCA_024742665.1 bacterium | reverse complement strand
TGTGCATCTTTACTGTCACCAGCAGATCCACAGCAAACGTTCTTGAACCGCTTGAGCCGTATGCGAGGAAACCCGCACGTACGGTTCTGAGAGGGGGTTGGTCCGGTAACGGACTGACCCTACTCGACGGAAATGATGAAGATGCAGGACTACAAATGCGCCCTCACCGGCCGCGAACTCACGCCGGACAATACAGAGGTCGAACTACGCGAACCTTTTCGCGAGCGTGGGCGGACAGAGGTCGACAACCACTATATCATTGTGCGCGACCTGGCTTATACGGCGCGACACGTAAAGGAAGAAGCGATTGTGCAGCTCGCGGCAGAGATCATACAGTATCGAGGAAAAGAGTATGGTTATTCGCTACGACGCGTACGAAAGTGAGTTCCCGCAATGGGCGGCCGATGCGGCGATGTCTCGTTACATCGGCCGCCGGCGGAAATTCCTGGCCAATGGGCTAGAGCGTAAGCACCATAATCGCGCGGCTCGAACGTGGTCGTACGCCTGTATCGCGGCGCTCAATAAACTTCGCTATCGACACGGGCACGTTTTTCGCGAATCGCGGGAGCCACAGCCATGGGATTTTGTGATTTCGCGGCAGCGGCGGAAGCTGTCGCGGAAAATTGATCCGACAGCTGCGTGGGCTGACGCAGAGTACCGGACTTTAGAGAGATTACACAAGCGGGTAACGTCCGTGTGGCGACCGCGAGATTCGCGATGGGACCGAGTGGTTGTCCGGCAACGACAGAAGCTACGCCAGTATCGAAAAACACCAAGGAGACGCGGTGGCGAACGAAAACCAGAATGGACGGCAATCATTCGCAATGCGCTGTATTTTCGACCGAGGCGGTCTTGACTTTCGGTTCGAGCCGCAGAAGCAGCACTACGGTCCTGAGCCCAATTGAGAATTCGCGAAGGCCTCCTGATTTCTTGTCACCCTCCGCGAAGCCGCGCCACGTTACGATTCATCAGTTTCCGGATTACATATTTATAAAGCACTTTCTTCAGACCCCGCAGATTCGAACCGTGCCGAGCGTAGAAATCGTCCGGCGTATCGAACACTCCGAAGTCATGATTGATACCGTCTTTTTGAATATAGGTGTCGCTGCCCCGCCACTCCACCGGCGGATTGGTCAGATCCGGAACGTCGGCACCGTATCCACAGAAGTTCTTTGAGTTCGGGAAGAGGGACTGCAGGCTTTCGAGGTACGCGGAATCGAGAATGAACCCTTCGAGATTGACCCAACGAGAATCATAGTAGACCTCAACCCAGCTGTGGATGATGCTCTCCGGCGCCATGCGATACCAGAGGCCGGTAATCGCGCCCTTTTGCAGTTCTTTGTAGATCGTAAAACCGTGAAAGCGACACGGGATTCCATTCTGCCTCAAAAGAGCCATAAACAAAGTTGCCTTCGTATTGCATTGCCCGTAGCCGTCAGCCAGCACTTGCGAAGCCGGAATTTCGTCAGACTCATTATAGCCGAAGAGAATTTCATTCCGGACGAAGTCGTAGATCCCGCCGATTCGTTCATACTCGCGCAGACCGGCCCACCCCCGCTCTTGAGAAAGCGCGCGTAGAGCGGGTTCGTTATAGTCCAGGATTGGCGTATCGATTAAAAAGCGTTTCGCAGCTTGATTTACAGTCGTTTTCATGTGGTTTCCTCCGTTCCTGCATTACCATACACGATATGCAATCGCGTAACTTGAAGAAACTGGCTACCGGCAGTGCAATTTTCCAGCGCGTGGTTTATTGCTGCGGACACAGATGCAATTCTATCTCGTTTTTACGCGATAGGATTTGCTTCGGAGCGAAACCGAACATTTCGCGAAATGTTCGCGTAAAATGGGCCTGATCCGCGAATCCGGCCGCATGAGCGGCTTCGGTCAGTGAACCGGTCCTTGCGACCTCCGCTATGGCACGGCGAACCCTTACCCACATTACGAAGCGACGAATCGGGATCCCAACTTGCTCTTTGAACAAATGCGTAGTTCGTCCCTCGGAAAGCCCGATGTGATTCGCGATCATGCTCAGCGACACCTTAAAGTCCTCCTGCTCTGATATGAATCGGCAGGCTTCCTTGATGCGCTCGTCCGGGCTTTGAAATCCGATTGCCGCATCCGCGGACTGGAGCGCCGATCTTATGAGACGGTCCGATTCAATGCGAGCCTCAGCGCAGCCTCGCATTGAATCCGGGAGATCTTCAGGAGGCTTCAAGCAGGCGAAACCGTCGCCCGGAGCTAAGCTTGTTCTAAGCGCCTCGGCCAAAGTGCTTTCTCGGTCGATTAATATCAGGATCTGCCGCGCCGAATCCCCTTGAATCGCATGCGGAACATCGGAGTCGATGAGAACGAAACGTTCGGCGCGAACGTCTCCCGGGCCGACAGCCAGCCGGAATGGAACCGGAGATACGACCATCTGGAGCGCATGATGCCGGTGCAGCTCGTTATCCTGAACCGGCCCCACAAAGATCGCCCGGTCCGGCGTCAAAAATAATTGATTCGTCGCGATTCGCATTGGTCTTACGGCTCATGATTTCGCAAGACGCAGTATGCGAAGAGCGCCGTAGCCGACGAAACCAAAGATCAGAATACCGACAATGAGATCAGGCAGTTTGGATCCGGACACATACACCAACAGCGCCGCGACTAGGACTCCAAGGTTTGCGATCACGTCATTGGACGTAAAGATCCAGCTCGCCTGCAGATGAACGCCTTTGTCTCTCGTCCTGGCCAGGATAAACAAGGACAGCACATTGGCGCTTAACGCAAGGCTGGCCACTGTGGCCATGACAACGAAATCAGGCGCCGCCTCATTGCCGATAAATCTCCGAACGACTTCTATGACTCCGGCCGAAGCGAGGGCGAGCTGCGTATAACCACTCAGCCGGGCGATTCTCCTCTTTAAGGTCATGGCCTTGCCGATAACGAGCAGACTCAGCCCATAGACGAACGAATCCGCCAGCATATCCAGAGAGTCAGCGATCAAACCCATGGATTGGCTTAAGAGCCCGGCGATCATCTCCACAACGAAAAAGACTGCATTGATCGACAGAACGGCGATCAATGGACCCCGGGCTTGCAGATCCGAAGCAGTATGGTTGTGATTCTCATGAAAGTCTTCGACCTGCAGAAGTTGAGATCCCAGGTTTAGGCCAGCCAGCGTTTCTTCGACTGCGTCCGGATTCTTTTCGAGAATCACTTCCAGCTTGCGTTCCGGCAAATCGAATATGAGCCGCTTGATGTTTGCATTTTCGCCCAGCGCCATCCGAATGAGCTGTTCTTCTGATGGACAATCCATTTCGGATATTTTGAATATAGCTCTTTGCATTGGTTCGCCCTGTGTTCGCGCGTGCATTCCACGCGAATTGCCGCAATCAGCGACGTTCCTTTTTTTCTGTCAACTGCGAAAGCCGACACGCGGCACGTCCCTCAGTACGAGCGGCCGACGCGGCGATGTCGCGCTACGTCGGCCGCCAGCGAAAGTCTATTTTCATTCTCAAATGTGCGCAAAAAAACCACTCAAAGATAATGTTTCGCAGAGACTCTTACTCGTTGAAACATCGCCTCTGTGCGGATTCAGGGATCTATCAATTGTACGTGATCGTACTTTTCGACTTCGCCGGCCACGACTTCGGCTCTGGCGTAATGTTCGTTGATGATGGATTGAACGCGGACTTTCCCAACTTCGACGCGCCCATATGTGACGTAGTCACCGCCCCCGCCTTCGTAGCTTTCGGTGCGATGAACAATCAGAGTTTGACCTTCCTTCGCCCCATCGGCCGTGCCGATACAGACTACGACCACGTTATCGTCTAACACATCGACGATGTTTCCACTCATCATATATTCATGAAACAAAGGGGACACAGAACTACAGCTGCTTGAACCCGAGGCGATGATCGCCGTCGCAATGACGGCCCCCATAATGCGTTTTATTCTATTCATAATCATTTACCTGGCCAGAATCAGTAAAATCGACCGCGACCGATTCTCGCGCATACTCCTGTCAAAAATTTTAGACGCCTGCCGCTGAAAGGCTCGGGCGGCGAATATGAATCGCACAACCAGAACCGCTCCCGCAATGGCGACATTCAGATCGTCCATTCTCTTAATCGTTACTTTCATCTCGCGAAAGATCCACGCTGCGCTTGAGTAACTGCGCGTTCGCCGCCACGATCACAGTACTCAGACTCATAAACACCGCGCCCACCGCCGGACTCAGCATAATCCCGAGCGGCGCCAGCACGCCGGCCGCAAGGGGAATGGCGACAACGTTGTACGCGGTGGCCCAGATCAGGTTCTGAATCATCTTGCGATGGGTAGCGCGACCGAAGAGCACCAGGTTGCTGATGTCTTTGGGATTGCTGTGCACCAGAACGATGTCCGCCGTCTCGGCGGCGACATCGGTCCCGGAACCCACGGCGATGCCCACGTCCGCCTGGGCCAGAGCGGGCGCGTCGTTCACGCCGTCCCCGGTCATGGCCACGAACTCGCCCTCGCTCTGCAGATCTTTCACGATGTCCTGTTTTTCGTGGGGCAACACGCTCGCATAAAATCCGTTCAGGCCCAGCTCGTCGTGCACGCTCTTCGCCACGGTTTCGTTGTCGCCGGTCGCCATCATCGTTTTGATGCCGGCTTCGTGCAGAATCCGAATCGCCTCCGGGGACTCGGAGCGAATGGAATCCGCGAGGCCGATAAATCCCCTCAGCTCGGCGTCCACCACGAGAAAGACCACGGTCTCGGCACCGGACGCGGCGGCCGCGTCTGGAATGGCGAGATCGTTTTCTTTTAAGAAGCCCGGGCTGACCACTTTCACTTCCCGGGAATCCACCGATGCCTGTACGCCCTTGCCGGTAATCGATTGAAAGCCCGACGCCGCGGGCACGGACAGGCCTTTGTTTTCGCAGGCCCGGACGATCGCCAGAGCGATGGGGTGTTCCGAATTTTCTTCGAGCGCCCCCGCAAAGCGCAGAACGTCGTCCTCCGAAAAGGAGTCCGCCACGCTGACGATCCGCTGCACGCCGAACTCGCCGGTGGTCAGAGTGCCGGTTTTATCGAAGACGATCGTGGAAATCTTGCGCGCGCTTTCGAAAGCGGTGCGGTTGCGAATCAAAAGCCCGTGCTGCGCGGACAGGGCCGTCGAGATGGCCGCCACGAGGGGAATGGCCAGGCCGAGAGCGTGCGGACAGGAGATGACCATCACCGTTACCATGCGTTCCAGAGCGAAAACGAATTCGTAGCCGAGATACAGCCAGACCGCTAAAGTCAACGCGCCGGCAGTTAGAGCGACGAAGGTCAGCCAGCGGGCCGCCCGGTCGGCCAGTCGCTGGGTGCGCGATTTCGTTTGTTGCGCCTCTTCGACCAGGCGGATTACTTTCGAAAGATACGAGTCTTCGCCGGTCTTGTTGACCCGAATCCGCAGGGAACCCTCGCCGTTGACCGAACCGCCGATCACCTCGCCGCCAGCGGACTTGCGGACCGGCTCCGACTCGCCGGTGAGCATGGATTCATTCAGGTAGCTGTCGCCGTCCTCAATCGCACCGTCGGCGGGGATTTTTTCCCCGGGTTTGATCAGGAGCAGATCGCCGGACTGCACGTCTTCCAGCGCGATATCGTTTACGTCGCCGTCCTCGCCGATGCGATGCGCTTCGTTGGGCATCATCTCGACGAGCAATTCGAGGGCCCGGGACGCGCCGAGCACCGAACGCATCTCGATCCAGTGGCCGAGCAGCATAATGTCGATCAGTGTCGCCAGCTCCCAGAAGAACATCTTACCGGCGAGACCGAAGACCACCGCCGAGCTGTAGGCGTAGGCCACGAAAATGGCCAGACCGATCAGCGTCATCATGCCGGGGTTGGCCTGACGCACTTCATCGAAAGTGCCGCGTAGAAACGGCCAACCGCCGTATACGAAGACCAGCGACGACAGAGCGAAGAGAACGAAGCGGCTGCCCGGGAAACCGAACGAGATCCCGAAAAAAGACTGAATCATCGGCGAAAGTAGCAGGATCGGCACGGTCAGGACGGCGGATACCGCCAGGCGCTTTTTGAAATCCTGGATCATCTGCCGGTGATGATCGCCGTGGCCCCCGTGACCTTCGTGCTCCCCCTGGTCATGATCATGTTCCGCGTGATCTTCGTGATTGTGATCTTTCATTCATTCCTCCTTCCAACCCGAACCCCGCCGCTCTCCGGCGGAGACTCCTGTCTTCACATATCAAACTCAGCTTCGTGCATGTGCTGCTTTCCGCCGTGCGAGAACTCCGCCTTCACTTTGTAGTTCCCCGGGCCCTGCATGGAAAACCCTATACCGTGGTGATGCATCCCGCCGCCGGCCATCACGTGCCCCTTTCCGCCGGCCAGGACCTGGCCGTCCGGACCGGTCACGGTGATCTTCAGGTCCTGCGCGTCTTTGATGACTTTTTTCGTTTCGAGATTCATCAGGGTCAGGCTGACGTGGTGGTCCGTGTCGTGCATGTCTTGCATGTCGATCTTCATCATCTTCGCCATATTCGCGTGACCGTCCGCCGTCATCAGATCGAAAGCGACCTGGACGCCGTCGCGTTTGACGATCTGCGTCGTATTTCTACCCGAATGCATACCCGGGTCGTGACCTTCCATCATCCCTCCAGCGTGATGGTCGCCCATCTCCCCGCCGTCGTGATGATCGTCGGACGAACCGCCGCAGGCCAGGCCCAGCGCCGCGCTCACCGCGAGGATCGGAATCAAATTTGCTAACTTCATAATAATCTCCTTAAACTAATTTAAATCAAAACTAATTTCATCGCGCCGCCTTCCGGCGAACTCAGGGCTCGCCCGTGTCTGCTTCATGAAAGGGACTCGCCTGGCCGTCTTTGCGCATGCGGCGCAGCTGCAACCATTCGTAGATGGTCGGGATCAGTACGAGCGTTACGAGGGTGTCGGTAACGAGTCCGCCGATCATGGGGGCGGCCAGACGTTTCATGACGGAGGAACCGGAGTCGACGGCCCACATGATCGGAATCAATCCGAGGAGCGTAGTCGCCACCGTCATAATCTTAGGTCGCACCCGTCCCACGACGCCCTCCAGCATGGCGGCCCGCAGCTTTTCCGGAGTATCAAGACCGTGCTCGCGTTTGTGTCGAGCGAGCACTGTATCCAGGTATACCAGCAGCACGATCCCGGTTTCCACGGACAATCCCGCCAGAGCGATGAATCCCACGTCCGTGGCCACGCTGCGATTGTAGCCGAGCAGGAACATGAGCCAGACGCCGCCGGTCACCGCGAAGGCCAGACAGCCGAGAATGATGGCGGTCTCGGTGAAGTTCTTAAAGTGCAGATAGAGCAGCACGATAATGGCGACCAGGGTCAAGACTCCCGCGATCCGGAGCCGCTCGGCGGCGCGTTCCAGATACTCGTACTGCCCGCTCCATACCAGCGTCACCCCCGCAGGTTGCTGTAGCTCGCCGGCGTCCAGCTTGCCGCGAATCAAGGCCTTCGCGTTTTCGACGTACCCGGCGACGTCCTGACTGCTCTTCAGGTCCACGAAGATCCAGGAAGTCTTGCGCGCGTTTTCGGTTTTGATCCCCGGCGGTCCGGTACTAAGTCGCAGTTCCGCGACGTGGGAAATCGGAATATTCGCGCCGGAGGGCGTGCGCACCCACACGTCTTTTAACTTCTCTAGATCGTCTCTTAGTTCGCGTGGATACCGCACGTTCACAGGATAGCGCGCAAGTCCCTCCACGGTTTCAGTCACGTTCATACCCCCGACGGCGGTCATGATCGTATCTTGAATGTCTCCTACCGTAAGGCCGTAACGCGCCGCCGCCTCGCGATTAATCACATAGTCGATGTACCGACCGCCCGTCACCCGCTCCGAAACCACCGAGGCGGTCCCCGGCACGGTTTTGAGCACGGCCTCCAGTTCGCTGCCGTAACGCGCCAGTTCGTCTAAGTCGTCCCCGAGCAGCTTTACGCCCACCGGCGTCTTGATGCCCGTAGCCAGCATGTCGATGCGCGTGCGAATGGGATAGGTCCAGGCGTTCGTCAGCCCCGGGAACTGAATGCTTTCGTCCAATTCGCGAATAATTTTTTCGACGGTCATTCCCGACCGCCACTGCGAACGCTCTTTCAGGATGATGGTCGTCTCGATCATGGTGAGCGGAGCCGGGTCCGTAGCCGTTTCCGCGCGGCCGATCTTCCCGAAGACGTGTTTTACCTCGGGGTGTTCCATGATGATGGCGTCCGTGCGCTGCAATATCTCGCGTGCCTTGGTAATCGAAAGGCCAGGCAGCGTGGTCGGCATGTACAGAAGGTCCCCTTCGTTCATCGGCGGCATGAATTCGCCGCCGATGCCTTTTACCAGCTTCTTGCCGTTCGAGAAAGGCAGCGGTATTCCGTATATGGGAATCAGAGTCAGTAATGTAAATCCGCCAAAAGCTAAGAGAAACATCGCCTTGCGATCGAGGGCGGCGTCAATCAACGGCCGGTAGCTTCGAACGAAGAAGCGCGCGATGGGGTTTTCTTCCTCGGTCCGGGTCGCGCCGCGAACGAAAATCGAAATCAGCACGGGAATAATCGTTATCGCGATGATCGCCGCGAAACCCATGGCGAAGGTCTTGGTCAGCGCCAGGGGACGAAAGAGACGGCCGGACTGTTCTTCGAGTACGAGAATCGGCAAAAACGAAACCGTAATAATTAAAAGCGAAAAGAACAGCGCCGGCCCGACTTCAAGGGACGCCCGGCGTACAATAACGTCGTGAGCGGCGGCGGGATCGTGTTCCCGGTGCTTGTGCACGTTTTCGACCAGCACGATCGAGGCGTCCACCATCACCCCGATGGCGATGGCGATGCCGCCCAGGGACATGATGTTGGCGTTGATGCCAAGAAAGTCCATCAAGGCGAGAGACGCCAGAATGGCGATGGGCAGAGTCACCACGGCCACGAAGGCCGAGCGGGCGTGCATTAAGAACACGGCAATGACCAGCGCCACGACGAGCATCTCTTCGATCAGCTTCCAGGACACGTTACGCACGGCCCGGTAGATCAGATTCGAGCGGTCGTAGGCCGTGCGAATTTCGACCCCCGGCGGCAGCGACGGCCGGATTTCCTGAATGCGCTGCTTTACCCGTTCGATCACTTCGAGGGCGTTCTCCCCGAAGCGCATCACCACGATGCCGGCGACTACCTCGCCTTCGCCGTTCCATTCGGCGATGCCCCGGCGAATCTCCGGCCCAATCTGCACATGAGCGACGTCGTCGATAGTGATCGGATTGCCCTGATCGTCAACGCGCAGCACGACGCTGCGAATATCTTCGACGGACTGAATATAACCGAGACCGCGGACCATATACTCGGTTTCGCCCATCTCAATCAAACGACCGCCTGTGTCACGATTCGATCGAGCCAGGCGCGAGCGAACGGTATCTAGGGAGATATCGTGCAACAGGAGCCGCGTGGGATCGACTTCCACCTGGTACTGTTTTACGAAGCCGCCGATGCTCGCGACCTCGGCCACGCCCTGTATGCTGGATAGTTCGTAGCGAATATTCCAGTCCTGCAACGAGCGCAGCTCTTGATTGTTTAACTTTCCGGTAGTATCGGTCACGATGTACTGGTAGACCCAGCCCACGCCCGTAGCGTCCGGCCCAAGCTGCGGCCTGACCTCCGGCGGCAATCGCGACGACGAGTTGATGTACTCTAAAACGCGGGACCGGGCCCAGTAAATATCCGTACCGTCCTCAAATATCACGTAGACCATCGAGAAGCCGAAGAACGAATAGCCGCGCACCACTTTGGCGTGGGGTACGGCCAGCATTGCCGAGGTCAGAGGATAGGTGACCTGGTCCTCGACGACCTGGGGAGCCTGGCCGGTGTACTCGGTGTAGATAATCACCTGCACGTCGGAAAGATCGGGAATGGCGTCGATGGGAATCGTACGAATAGCCCGCACACCGGCGAAGACGATAGCCCCCGCGGCGATCAGAACCAGCACCTTGTTCCCCAGCGAAAATTGAATGATGCGTGCGATCAATGGTTGTGCCCTCCCATCGGATTCGTGGCGTCGTCCATATCTTCGTCGCCGCCATTCATGCCCCCGTCGCCCGAGCCGCTCGTAGCGGAGCCGCGCATTTTACGTACGGCTTCCTGGATCCTGGATTCGGAGTCTAATAAGAACTGACCGGACGTTACGACGGCCTCGTGCTCCGCCAGGCCTTCCAGGATCTGCAAACGATCGTTTTCGTCGACGACACCGGGCGTGACTATGCGCGGTTCGAAGGCGCCGTTGCCCCGGTAAACGAAGGCCAGAGTGCGTTCCCCGGTACGAATGACCGCCGACGACGGAACCGTCAGGAATTCGCCGTCGAGAGTGCGACGTAGCTTCAAGGTCGCGTACATCCCCGGCTTGAGCCTGCCCTCCCGATTCGAAAACGAGACCCGGACCCGCAGGTCCCGGGACTCGGCCCGCATAAACGGAAAAATAAAACTCACTTTGCCCTGGAAGGCTTCTCCCGGCACCTGGGGCACGATCATCTGCACCGGCAGGCCGGTTTCCACGAAAGGAATGTCCTTTTCGGGGATGTGAATATAGGCCCATACCGTTGAGAGATCGACAATGCGAAACAAATCGGTGCCCTCCGCCAGCTTCGCCCCCGCCACGACGTTCTTCTCGACGATAACGCCCGAGATGGGCGAGTGAATCCTAAGCAGCCGCGACGGCGCGCCGCGTTTTTCCAGCGCCGCGATTTGATTCGCACTGATATTCCAGTACTCTAATCTACGGCGAGCGGCTCTTAAGAGACGGTCGACTTCCGGCGAGTCTCCCAGTTCGGTTTTGCTTTTGTACAGCTGCAAATACTCCTCCTGAGTGGCCACCAGCTCCGGACTGTAGATTCCCGCCAGGGCCTGGCCGCGGCGCACTCGGGCGCCGGTAGTGTTTACATAAAGTTTTTCGACCCAACCGTCGAAGCGGGCGTTGACGACGGCCTCGGCGTTTTCGGCGAAATCGATATGAGCGACGGCGCGAATCTCTTTCGTGATTTCCCGGCGGCTGACGATCTCGGTGTTCACGCCCATCTTCTGAATCACCGCCGGTTCCACCCGCACGATAGGCGGCGCCCGGGAAGAGTCCGACTGCGCTGCGTCGTCTCCATTTGCATCGTCCATTGTGTCTGCGCCGCTCGCGCCCTCGCCGCCGTGTAGGGTTCCGTCGTCGTGCAGGTGCGGTTTCATGGGCACCAAATCCATGCCGCAAATCGGGCATTGACCCGGACTGTCCTGGATGACCTGTGGATGCATGGGGCACGTGTACAGGCTCGACGCCTCTGGTGCCGACGACCCCGGGCCGACCAGAAAGGGTACAGCGATATAAAGGCCGGTTCCGAGCGCTCCCAGCACGACCATTGATATTAACATGTTAATATATTTTCTTTTATTCATCGGATTTCCTCTGGATCGGCGGCGTAGGCGGGCACGATCACGTTCAGCAGGCGGGCCTCTTCGAAGACGAGCCGCTCCCGTTCCCCCCGCAGGCGAATCACCTCGGCCTCCTGCATAAAGAGGGCGTTCCAGCTCTCCAGCAGCGCGAAGAAGTCGATGCTCCCGGTCTCATAGGCGAGGCGCGCGGAGTCCCGGGCCCGGGTGGCCTGGGGAATCAGGCTCTTCTGATACAGCCTGATGCGCTCTTCAAGAGAACGGCGATTGGCTTCGAGCGAGCGCAGCCGGGATTGCAATCTCTGAACGACTTCGTTGCGCGAAATCCGCGTGGCCCGATTCCGTTTTTCCTGGGCCTCTACGGCCGATCCCGCCGAGAGCGCGGACCAGAGCGGCACCGTCATCGTGAAGCCGAAGCTGTAAAAGTCTTCGCCGAATGCAGGATCGCCGCTGATCTTTTCGCGCTCACGGTATGAAGCGAAAACTTCAAAGTCCGGCAAATACTCCATACTCGCCAACCGACGACGCTCTTTCACAGCTCGTAATTCAAGGTCCGCCATCGCCACGTCGAGGGAGGCGGCGGCCACGGCCTTATCGTCGCGGCCGATACTCCGGACTTCTTCCAATAAGGTCGCTCGATAGGAGTCGAGCCCGCCGGCAGCATCCAGCGTGCGCAGCAGCCGTTGCGCCTGCACCTCGTCCGCAGGCGTGCCGTCCTCATCCGGCGGATCAGTATCAGAATCTGGAATGAGATAGTAGGCGAGCATGGCCAGCTTTGCCTGCCGCCGGCCTTCATACTCCGTGCTCCGCTGTTCGAAAGTCGAGAAATTCAGTTCGGCCCGGGAGACATCGGCCAATGAACCACGCCCGACAGAGTAGCGCGTGCGAGCGACATTGCTGACCAACCGAAAGCGACGCGCGTAGTCCTGATTCAGGCGCAGGAGTCGGTCGAGAACTATCGCTTCCGAGGCGTCCACGAGAAACTCATAGGCCAGAGTGTTTTTCTCGACCGCCAGCCGAAGCAGGTCCTGTCGGGCTGCAATGTCGGATACCTTCGCCTGCGTACTCAAGCGCCCCGGAAACGGGATCGGCTGGCGCACTGAAAACTCGATGCCCGTCATGGGCGTCTGGTCCAGAATGACGGGCAGATTCTTTTTGTAAGGCAGATTCGACCAGGCGACACCGACCTTCGGGTCCGGGTACTTCCAGCCGGCGTATTCCGCCAGCTCCTTGAGCGACGCCGCTTCCAGGGCTCTGGAGCGAATTCGAGGATGGTGCGTGCTGATCTCGACCACAATGCGGTCGACCCCCGGCTGGTTTTGTTCCCCGCCCGGCTCCCCGCTTTCGCCGACCGGAAGAGAAGCCTCGTCCGCCGCGAGCGAACCGCTCCCCACAGTGAGAGCGAGCAGCCAGATCAATATCCGGCCTATAATCCTGTTGATTTGCATAAAATATCCGTTCTTTCGAAATAGCTCGACATAATTCGAGACGAACCCCGGCGTACGCGGACAGACCGCGCCGACGAGGGCGTAGGTACGAAGAAACGGAATCTTAAATAAGCAGGATTTGCAGCTGAAGGTGCAGCGCGACATTCAGCGGTGGGTACGCACGTGAGAGCAAACGATCCACAGAAATGGGGACCCGGGCCGGAATGACGGTGCCGGTACTCAGCAACGCGATAAACGTGAATACCGGCGCGGAAACTACCGCGCCATCAAGGGCATCGACAGGGGCTACAGCAGGACGAACACAACAGCCCGGCTCACCCGATGCGGGAGCGGACGGAGTCGACGATTCCGACGCGGCCCGATGACAGGCAGGCAGTTCACTCGCCGGGGACGAGTCCACGGCCGCAGCATCGAGAGGGACGGCGCACAGCCCCAGCGGACAGAGCGTCATCTGCACGACAACCCCGATCGTTGCGGCTATCCCCATCCACCGCGAAAAGCGGCGTGAGGGCCGACTGTGCTTGCTCAGCGTATACACGAAATTCTCATAAAGATGGATCCGGGAAATTCGTCAATAAAAAAATATGGACTGAATGACTATATACCCTGTAAGGGTATATAGTATATGGCCTCCCGGCAGACTCAAAAGAAAACTGTGCTCCAACCCCGTAAAAAAACTCTACAGACACGCATGAGGCGGATAGGCGGGCAGATAGCGGGAATTCAGGAAATGATAGAACGGGACCGCTATTGCGTGGACATTATGACGCAGATCAGCGCGGCGAAGTCCGCTCTGGACAGTGTCGCCATGCTCTTACTGGAGGATCACACGCGGCACTGCGTAAAAGACGCTTTGGCGAACGGTGGCGGAAATCAGAAGATCGAAGAACTGGTTCGTGTTGTTAAGAAGTATACGAAGTGAGCGTCAGCGCAGGATCTGAAATTCTGTTGCCGCTCCGAAACGAATGCCGCGATGTTCGCGCCCCTTTATTCCGGGTTCATGGCGCCGTTGAAAATCCAGTTGACCTTCCATCTCGAAATCAAGATGACCTGAATCGTGCCCCCGCAGATAGAGCACCGGAAAGTGAGTACTCCAACTGATTATGGAAACTCAGATCGCTTCATAGCTTGCATTTTCATACAACACGAGGTGGCGACTTTCGCTCTTCGAGAGCCCTTCGTGTCAGTGGCACATAACGCATTTCGGTCTCACAATGCGGGCAGACTCTGGGATATGCGCGCCGCAGCAGGCTGCGCGTTAAATCGGTGTAGTGTTCGAGGTTGATCCCTTTAAATCGCGTGTTGAACCGCTCTTTCGCACGTGATTCGGGGTGGGGGGGGCGAAGGGGTTGGCGCGTGCGAATGCGACGGCCGGCGCTGCAAGATTCTGTTTTGAAAATCGACCGATCGCCGCGATTCGCGGGAC
Source organism: bacterium (assembly GCA_024742665.1). GTDB lineage: Bacteria > Spirochaetota > Leptospiria > Leptospirales > Leptonemataceae > JANSYA01. Next base: position 49 of record JANSYA010000020.1, on the reverse strand, counting down.
TCCGTGCCGGACAGGCCACGATCCCCGCTTTGATTTTTCCGCGCGCGCG
>JANSYA010000003.1 GCA_024742665.1 bacterium | reverse complement strand
TTTCGCGCCGTGTCGTTGGCTGGTCTGTCGACGATCGCATGCCGGCACAGCTTGCCGTTTCGGCGCTATTGGCTGCTGTTGTAAAAAGGCGACCGCCCGCGGGGCTCATCTTTCACTCCGATCAGGGAGTGCAGTATGCTTCGCGTGCATTCCGGCTGCAGCTGCATCGTCATCGCATGGTGCAAAGCATGAGCCGGCGCGGAAACTGTTGGGACAATGCGTGTGCCGAATCGTTTTTTTCAATCCTCAAGGAAGGGATCGGGACAGACGAATTTGTAGACGTGGATCACGCCCGGAAGGTAGTGTTTGAGTTTATCGAACTCTTCTACAATGCCCGGAGGGTTCACGGAAGTATCGGGTTTAAGAGCCCGAATGAATTCGAGGTTTTATCGGCAGCCTGAGATTTTGGTGTCTCAGAAAACGGGGACAGGTCAGAGCTTAGAAATCTTTGTGTTTTAGCACGACGCGCGCGATTTCTTCGCCGGATCGATCCCGGTACAGATAAACGAGCCCTATTTCAAGCTCCCGGAATAGGCTCAGGCCTTCGTTTTCACTGGCTTCTTTTCTTTTGAGTGCAAGCAGGTCTCTCGCCAGGTTTTCTTTTTGACTGGAATCCAGGTCGACCATCAGAGTATAATTGTAGATAATCGTTGGTCCTCCGACGCTGTCAGCAGAGTCGAGGCGAGTCCATTCATCCACCGATTTTGGGGAAGTGCGATTGACTTCGGCCACTATAGCCTGGAGCACGACCTCCGTAGTTTCTCGGTCTGCTGTCGGTAACGGGCGAAAAAATTCGTAGAACGTCGTGGTTCCCAGTACGCCGAACGTCGCGGACAAGACCCCAATAATTACCGTTTTCAGAGCTGATTTCCTCATAGTAGTATTGCCTTCTTGTGGGGGGATTTACCGGATAGCTGATCATAATTCGCTGAGTCTACGAGAGCTTCACGGCTGGGATCTACGGCGTTTTATTGATAGAAGTAGGTTGGCAGCCTGCAAACGCAACGCAAATGGTACTGTTAACAACGACAGCGTAAAGTACACCACGTAAATCAGGTCCCCCCCGCTGGAGTACGCTTTCCAGGCGAGGAAGAAAGGTGCGAAGATCAGCACGAAGGCTGCCGTGCCGACAATCGCAGTGTTGCGCCAGAAAGCAAAAGCTGGAAGGTTGACCGCCCGCACTTTGTCTGTAAATATCGGCGGGTTCTGTTGCCTGGAAGACTTCACGAGCGTCCGCAGGCAAGAATATGCGGTACGCCTCATTCGTGGTGACCATTTATCAAGAACATTTTTTATGGGCTCGTCTGCTTCAGGTTGCGTTCACTGACAACTCATGACAGTCCCGCAACCCGGTTTGGGTTTTTTCGTTTGCCTCTGGGTTTGCCACTTCGAATAGGCGTTCAATCCCATTCCCGCAAATCGCGTGCCGGTTTCGGAGGATATAGACGCGAAGGTGCCGCCCCAGAAACCCGGCTGCTTAACTACTTCCGGAGCGCGGTTGAGATATGTCCCGAGTCCTAGAGATCCGCCCTTGTTCCACCCATACGCCGTGAAGCGCGGCGTCATGTATTTTCCAAGGAAAGCGCCGCCCGCAGTGCCCATCACCGTCGAAGATACAACGCCGTCCGCTATATCCCAATTCTTTTTTCCGTCATAGACGTTGTTTGCGACCTGGCCGGTAAAACCGCCAGCACCGCCCCCTGTTGCACTGCCTACAAGCGTCGACGCCGCGACAGAATACCCTCCGCTCACCATTGAGGACGTCACGTAGCTGCCGAGGCCGCCGGATAGCCCTCCCACTGTAGCAGTAATTCCTGTTCTAAGGTAGTCGAAATTTTCGGTCTTTACTATACCTGTTTTTCGATACTGCTCAGCCGACTGGAAACTAAGGTCGACGCCACCGCCAATGGCTACACCCAGGGCGACGGCGGCCACAATCGCGGGGACATAATTATGGACCAGAATGTTAGATTCCGAGACGAAATAAGTGTGATCGCCGTCGACTTCAATGTTGTAGACAATCTCGTCGCGTCGGTCCTTACGAATCCGCGTGATTCGCTGTGAATTCTGCTCCGCGACTGTCAACGATGCCGTCTGCCGTGGAGCACCACCGGCCAGCATCGCGTCTCCGCCCATCGTATTCGCGGCGATAGATACGTCGCCGACGCGTAGATCTTTCACTTCAGTCCAGCCGCGGCCGGATATATAGAAAGGGTGGTTCCAGGTTGTTTCAACTTTCGTACCGTCGGCATAGGACAATTCGAAGATCAAAGTTGTTTGATTCGTAAACGTCTCGGTCACCGTGTTATATGAAGTCTTGCCGCTCGTTTCATTCCAGCTCAGGGCGCGATCGCCGATTTCGATTTTTTCGATGGCCTTGTACCATCCTCCGTTTAGCTGAAATGCGTTGCGCGTTTCCGGGTGAACCCGGACCGGAGTTCCGGCGACAAAACATGTTCGCGCTACAAGCTCACCGTTTTCCGGGTCGAGATAGCCGTCGGCGGTGCTATAGTCGCCTATTAACCACTTGCCAGCATCCCCGATGGTTCCAGTGATCTTATCCCACGTCGATGTCCGTGAGTCCGCCGAATCGCCCGTGATTCGTAGCTTCATCGCATACGCTTCGGTATGCCACTTGCTCGGATCTTTGCGCAGCTCTTCCGCCTGCTCCGGGGTCAACTTGCCCTGGTGCACAAGGCGATCGACATAGCGTTTGCTGGCAATTCCTCGGTTTTCTTTATCGTTTCGCTTACGCAGCGCGTTGTATTCTTCCAGTTCCTCCTGGGTGCCCAGCTCCGGCGTCTCCAGGAATTTCTTCTCCAGCTCCGCCAGGCGCTCCGACATCGTTTCTTCTTTCTCGCTCTGCGTCTGAAAACCAAACTCCGCGCTCTGAGTGCTGGAGTGACCGGCGTAAGCTCCGGTCGCGTCGTAGTTCACTGAAAGCGATCCACTTGCGCTCGCGCTGTTTACACCGATGCCGTAGCTGTCTTCGCCGCTCACGCGGTTGATCGCGTTGATCGCGTAGCTTTGATCGGCGTTGATCGTCAGTCCCATGCCCGCGGTATGCGTTCCGGACGCGCCGACGCGATTTTTACCGTCGGCGTCTTTCCAATCTTTTTTCGTTTTATAGGTCAGCTCGGCGCTCACGCTGGAGACATTGCCGCTGCCGTTGAAATTTACGCTGGCGCTGCCGCCGAAGCCGCTGTCGGTATTGTAACCGGCGCTGAGCGAGCCCCCGGTGCTGGTCGCCTGGCCGGTCGCCGAATCGTACGCGAAGTTCGCGCCCGCGTTGATGCTACCGCCGCCTTCGATCGCCAGGCCAGCCGTCAGGCCGCCGCCGGTGATACCCTGGCCTTCCTGAAAGCTCAAGCTGCCGCCTACGTTCAGAGGAGTGCCTTTGATCGGAATGCTGCCGCTGACCGAACCGCCGAAGCCGCCCTCTTCGTCGTACGTGAGATTCACGCTCGCGCCGAACTTCGAGGTATAGTGATTGATCACAGCCGATCCGCCTGCGACCGCCGCTTTCTTTAAGATCGTTTCGTTGCTGTCGCCGGCGAGATAGCCTTTGTACGCGCCCTTCGCCGCCATGTATCCCGCGAAGGCGGCCGTGCCCCAGCCCGTGCCCACCGCCGCGGCACCGGCTACGGTTTCGGCGGCCTGTAGCGCGACGCCCATGTCTTTGTTGTGATCGGCGTTGCGCCAGACGTAGGTCGCGCCGCCGGTCGCGAGATCTTCGGGTTTCGGTTTCGCCGCTTCGGTCGCGGCTTTTTTCGCGTTGCGTTTGGCGATGGTCGTTCGCTTGAGAAAACCGGCGAGACCCGGAATGCCCGTACCTTCTTCCAGTTTTTCGGCGAAGAGTTCGTCCGTATACGCTTCGAAAGCATTCTTCATGCTTTCGCCGCCGAAGTCCACGCTGCCGCCCGAGACCATGCCGCTGATGAATCCGGCGGGCAGGCCGGTGGCCTTCGCGATCTGCGTCGTAATAATATTATCCGTTTCGGTTTTGACGTAGTCTTTGACCGCGTCCTGAGCCGACATGCCGCCCATCATCGAAGAGAAGATGCTCGACGGCCAACCGGTGACCTCGGCGATCTTCGCCGAGACCTTGTTTTGCATGTGATTCGTCACAGCCTGCTGCAGCGAGATGCCGCCGGAGAACATGGCCGTCGCGATCGAGGTCAGCTGATCCATCAGGCCCTGTTTCTTTTTCTTGCGTTTGATCTGGGCCTGGATGTCGCCCTGGAAACGCTGAAAATTATCGACCGCGGTCTGGTTCGCCTGCTGTAAGACCTGTTGCGAACCTTTGAACTTCGCGTCGAGCAGGGCCTGATTTTCTTTAACGTTCTCTTCGTACTGGCTTACGACGCCGCGGGCGTCGCCCCAGTCGTCGAAGAGGCTGCCGGTTTCGACCATCTTTACGGGCGGCGGCGGCGCGATTTCAATCGCCTGTTCGGTGTATTCGGCGTCGTAGTCTTCGGCCGACTTTCCGTCGCCGCGGGCGTGGCGGGCGCGACCGCTGTGGATCTGGCGGCTGGCGCGAATCGATCCGTTGGAACTGATGTTTGTCGAGAAGGCGTCGATTTGAATGGCGACTTCGCGCGGTCCGGTCTGCGTCGGCGCGGGCCGCGTCGCAGCTGTCGTCTTCGCAACGATCTTCGCTGTGTCTCCGGCCGAATCCTGTTTATACGTTGCATTCGCCGAAACCGTGCTGGTCTGTTTCAGCATAACGTCCGGTTGTTCCGCCGGAGCCTGGCTGTAGATCGAATGGTCCTGCGTTAAGAGCGATACAATCTGGTTCGTGGCCTCAGTGCGCTGTTGCTGAATGCGATTGTTCAGCTCCGACGCGAGACCCAGCTGCGAAAGGCCGCGGCCGGTGCGGCGAAAATCGTTCGAAAGATTCGAGACCAGCGCGAAGTCCGGCACGTTCTGGTTCCCGCGATTCAATAAATTCGAAGCGCTCGCCACCTGGCCGCCGAAGCCCGCGCGAACCGCCTGCACGAATTCGCGCGAATCGAGCGTGCGGGTCACGGCGCCGGGCGCGGGTGCGGAAGCGGCGGATTGTTTGCCCTGTTGGATCGCTTCCCAGCGCGCGTTGCCGGAGCGAAACTCCTGCTGCAGCGTCGAAATCCAGCGGTTGCGTTCGCCGATGATTTCATTCACCGAGCTTTCGTAAGCGGTCGCCGCGTTCGCGCGCTGCTGCGCGGCTTCCGTCTGCCAGGCCGCATAATCGGCTTCGAAGGTCGCGGTCTGCGCCTCCCAGTTTTGAATCGCCGGCAGGATATCGTCGCGCCACTTCGCCACGACCGGATCGAGATCGTTGACGTAGCCCTGCCAGATGTCGGCGTTGTGGCGGGCGTTCGCGTCTTCCCAGGTGTAGTCGATCGTAATTCGAAAGTCCGCTTTGTGAGCAAGGCTAGCCTGGGTTGTCGAACTGGAGCAAGTGCTCGGCCCACCCCTCGGGTTACGCGTACAAATCGTATGCGTTGTTTGAGTATTGCCATGGGTTAAGAATGCTTCATCGCCAACCTGAGCGTAATTGCGGTTGCCGACGACGCTGAAGCTGAAGCGATAGCTTGTGTTCGTCGTCGTTGTGCCGCCTCCGCCCCCAACACCGAAGGCGAAGGTCGAAGGCAAGGGATTCGTTCCCACTAAATTCACGCCCGTAATCGAGGTTATCGTATGCTGGGGATTGCCGCGCGAAGCCTGATGGCCGTCGGCAAAATTTATCAAACCAGCGGCGCTTCCGCTTTGATAATAGGCAACCACTGCCCCCACGTCGCCACGCGCCTTGAGTGAGTTGATGTATGCGCTGACGGCGGCCGCGTCCCCTATGCCAGCCCTCCCGTATAGATTTTTTGCATGACTTCCCGAATTGTCCGGGATGTCGACAGTCGTATCATAAGTATTCGTGCCCGTGCTCTGGTTCACCCAGCGCAGGCGTTCCGCTTCGGCGGCGTCGCGCTGTGTTTCGACGGCGGTGAACATCGTATTCGCGAGAACGGAGAGGGGCTGATCGTTTTGCAGGCCGTCGTTCAGCTGATCGATCAGCGTTTGCATTTGCGCGGCGGCGGCGGTCGGGCTATTATAATCGATGCTACAGTTATTGGCGCCGTCGCAGTTCCAGTCGTAAAAAACGCCGGAGCTCCGCAGATAGCTTTGCATCGAAGAAGTCGCGGCCTGGATGCCGGTGCGAACGTTCGCTTCGTACGCGTCGATGCGCGCCTGCACCGCGGCGAACTCCTGTTCTTTTAAGTCGATGGCGCCGGTCAGGGCGGCGTACTCCTGCTGGAGTTCGGATAGTGCGGTCTGGAATTGGAACAGGCCGTCGCTGAATGACGCTTCGAATTCGCGTTCCCACGCCCTGCGATCGGCGCGGACTTCGGCTTCGCTCGTGCTGTCGAGCTGCGCCGCGGCTTCGCCCTGCTGGACGGAGCTCGCGGATGCTTCGCTGGTTTCGCGTTCTTTCGCCGCGCCGAGCTCGGTTAAAAACGCGACGCGCTGCGTTTCGATTTGCGCATCGGCGGCGGCTTCCCAGGCTGCGAAGGCGGTTTGTTTTTGAATCGCGAGTTCGCCGCGCAAATAGTCGCGGTACTCCGCGGTCGTATTATAAAAATCGCTGTGCCCGACCGCCGCAACCTGCGCGTCGATCGCCGCGTCGACCTGTGCTTCCCACTGACCGCCCAGAACGATGCGCGCCTGGTCGATCAGAGTTTCCCAGCCGGCCTGGGTTTTGCTGCCGCGGGCGCTATTAAAATAGGGATCGAAGTCCGTCGCCTGAAAGCCAGGCGTGCCGATCGTCGGCACAGGAACGGGCTGGGCGCGCAGGCCGAATTCCGGAGACGTCAGCAACAGGCCGAGCATCGCCATGCCGCTCATGATGCGGAGCCAGGTCCCGCCGGACGGGATGCGGTTCGCGCGGGCGCTTCGTCGCTTTGAGCTAATGCCGCCGCTTCGATGGATCCAGTCAAAAAATGTGCGCTTCGTCTTCATGAATTGTCTTCCTGCTGAACAGTTCGGAGATCGGCCGGCAGACGGAACTGCGGAAGCCCATGAGGACAAACCGATTTCTGAGCGAAGCGACTACTATATAGAAGTTACTCCATGGCTTCTACCGGATGGATCCAATGAGAAGAATTTTCAGCGAAGTTTTGTAGAAATTTCAAGTGGAGCGTCGATTGCGTTGTGGAAGTGCATTGATATCAAGCAGTCCGCTCGCCTGTTGAACGCCGCATGTCATGTACGCAGCCTGCATAAATCGCGTGCTTTGTTATGTCATGCAGGCGATCGGCGCTGCGCTGAAAACGCATCGTTGGGCAGGAGGCCGTCGGCGTCCCGGGAGAACTCCGGTTTGAGGCGTTTTAGAAAATACATTTCAAGCTCGCCCTTATTTTTCGCCGCGATCTTGCCGCGATACTCGCATTCGAAGTAGGGCTCGACGATCGATCGCGTCTCCGCCGAAATATTGATCGCGCCCGCTACGCCGGACGATTCCATACGCGAGGCCGTGTTGACCGCGTCGCCCCAGATATCGTACGCGAATTTGTTTTTACCGATGACGCCGGCGACCACGGGCCCGGAATGAATGCCGATGCGCAGTTCCCAGAATTCTTCGCCCGCGAATTCTTTTTTAATCCGGCGGGTTTCGTTCATGAAATTCAAGATCTCAAGGGCGGCCAGGCAAACATCAAGGGCGTGGCTTTCGTTGCGTTCCGGAAGTCCCCCCACGCACATATAGGCGTCGCCGATCGTTTTTAGTTTTTCGATGCCGTGCCGTTCGACGATGCGATCGAATTGTAAAAAGATGCGATCCAATTCTTCCACCAGCTCCCGGGGCGCCATGTCGGCTGCGAAGCGAGTGAAGCCCTTGAAGTCCGTGAATAAAATCGTAACGGACTCATACAGGCTGGGCTTTACGTAGCCTTTGTCTTTTAACTCGGCCGCGATCGTGTCCGGTAAAATATTCCGCAGCAGGCGATCCGATTTTTCGCGTTCGGCGTGCACGGCCGACATCAACGCGCTGGTTCGCACCGCGCCCGCGACCTGGTTGCACATGCGACCGATCGCCTCTATATTCGCGCGGGAAAGCAGCATCGGATTATGATAATTCGAAAAGAAGAACAGTCCAATCACTTCGCCTTCCGCGATCAGCGGATAGATCAAGGCCGAACGAATCCCCGCGATCTTCGCCATCTTTTGCACGGGATCTTCTTCCCTGACCCGGCCGATTTGAATCTTCGGCATATAGGAATAACGTTTGCGGCGCGCGACCTGGTAGGCCCAGCCGCCTTCCGGCGCCATGGGGATCGTCATATTATGAACGTGCTCGCGGATCTCATCGGTATGAAAACCCATCTCGTTGGTCCAGTAATAGTTCAGGCTCTCTTTTTCTGAATCCATCAGCATCAAAAGCAGACCTTCGATTTGAAATTCGCCCGTAGCATAAGCGAGAATATCCTTTAGCACGCTTTCTAATTCCGCGGTGGCGTTGATGCTGAGCGAAAACTCATGCAAATTCGAGAGTTCCTGGCGCGCCGCTTCGGCGGCCTGTTGTTCGGTGGCGGCCCGCGCGACAAGCGTCGAGTTGTGAATCGCGGTGGCCATCTGCGCGCCGAAGTGCGCGATCGATTGAATATCGCTGCGCGAGAAATGCAGCGGTCGCTCGAAAGAGGTCAGATGCAACATGGCGATGACTTCATCCTGGACTTCCAATGGGATCTGAAGCAGCGACTGCAGGCCGCCGCCCTGGTTTACAATGCGACGATCGTAATCCGAGGGGAAGGCGTTCCCGACTCGCGAAAGATAAAACGGACGCTTGCGAATGTATGTGCGATAGACCGTGCCGCTTTCCGGCACCAGGGGAATGCGGAGCTCCTGATAGAAGCGCTGGACGTCCGGCCGGTCTTCGCCGAAAGTATTGTACGTATACAATTCGTTTTTTTCGCGATCCACGAATTGCAGCCAGATCGATTCGATGTCGTGGCGGGCTCTCAAGTACGCGACGCCGTAGTCGATCACCTCGTCAAGTTCCACGGTCGCGTTGACCAATCGCGAAAAACTATTCAGGGATTCCATCGCCGCGCGGGCCTTTTCGGTTAACTCCTGCTCCTGGCGCAGTTCCAGGGTCCGCTCCTCAACTCGCGATTCCAATCGGTCCGAAAGCACCTCCACTTCGTGAAAGGCGCTCGAAAAGCGCATCGATAACAGATAAGCCTGCGAAAAGATAAATACGAAAACGCCGAAGGGCGTGAGTTGAAATGTATAGATGATCTGCGAATTGTACAATACGTCGTTGATCAATGTCGCAAACAGGACGACGAATCCCAGCAAAAAGATCCGCGCCCCGGAACGACCGCGAGCGATCGAGAAAATCACGCTCACCAGACCGCCGACCGAAAGCAGCACGGCCCAGATATTATAGGGCAGGGCCAGCTCGGAAAAATATCGCGTCGGTCCGATGGTCAGCAGTGAACACAGCACGGCGACCGCGACCGAGGCCTGCACGAACAGACGCGGCATCTCTTTTGGAAACAACGATCGCCAGAACTGAACAAAAGTGGGAACTGATGCGAAGTACGCGAGATATTCCAGGCGCAAATAGAAGTCATAGCCGGCTTCCGGAAATAGATGAATCAGGAAGCGTTCGCCGGTCACCAGCACCCGCGCTCCCAATAACAAGCACACCAGGCCGAAATAGAGCGCCGTGCGATCTTTCGAGCGCAGCGCGAAGAGTCCCAGGTGATACAGGCCCACGATCGACAGGCTGCCGAACAAAAAGAGTGCGAAGGCCAGCGCACGTTCGCGTTCGGCGATCACCGCTTCGCGGAGTCCCAGACGGATCGGCTCCCAGGTGCCGCCGCTCTGATGATCGAAATTCGCGACCTGTAAGATCAGTTCGAGTTCCGTTTGATTCGGCTCCAGATCAAGCGGAGCTATGCCGGGTTTCAGCAGCGGCGTATATGCATCTTCCGTCGCGCCGACTATGCCGCTCGCATAGACCTCTTCGCCATTCGCGAATATGCGAAAGGCTGAGCTTTGATCCAGCAGCTTGAGCGCGAAGCGTTTGCCGGGCGGCAGCTGGATATTCAGGCGATAGGTCGCGACGCCGTCGGGCTGCACGTTGGTAGAATCTTCCGGTACTGGATCCCAGACCAGGGGCACCGCGCGATAGGCGGGATTTGCAGTCGCGCGATCCCGATCCGCATCGCCCGCCGCGGACCGTGCGAGCGTCTGGAAGTCATTCGGAGCCAGGAGCGCCGACCAGTAGAACTCCCAGTCGCCGTCGAGGTTTACAACGGGCGTGCGATCGAAGTCGAAGTTGCTGAGATCAAGAGCGCCGGCCCGCGCCCGGGGCGGTGAGACCTCCATGCCGGCGTTCGTTGCGACGGTCGCTTCAATTTCCCGCTCGCTATTCTTGCAGGCGATCAGGGTTGTCAGAAATACGGAAATGAGAATCGCGAAACCGATGCGCATGGGCGGGCAGTAAAATAGTTTCGCGCGTTTTGTGCGAGAGATTTTTGGCTACGGCTGGCGGATGCCAACCTGCGCAGAGCCGTTTACTGAGCCGCTTTCAGCTTGTTGATCTGCACGCGGGCCGCGACGATCTGCTGCATGTATTCTTTCGGCGGGGCGCGCTGGATAAATGCTTCGAGAGTGGCGATGGCCTGTTCGCTCTGCTCAAGCTGCACCAGGGCGATGGCGTGTTTGAAATACGCTTCCAGAAATTCCGGGTCGATCTTACGTGCCGCGCGAAAATCTTTTTCCGCGGCGGGCCAGTTCGCTTCGAGTTCATTCAACATGCCCCGCACATAATATGCGGGCGCGTATCCCGGATCGATTCTCAGCGCGTCTTTGATATAGGCCTGGACCGCGCCAAAATCCCGGCGCTGGGTTAGATTGACCCGGGCGAGGTTCGTGAGCACAGGCGGCGTTTCCGCGATATTCGCGGCGCGTTCCCAGGTCTCGCGCGCGGCGTCGTAGCGCTTCGCGTCGAAGTATAGATTCGCGAGGGCATCGTACGAATCGAAGAAGGACTCGTCGATCGCGATCGCCTGTTCGAAGGCATCGCGGGCTTCGTCGGGGCGTCCCGCCTGGCGTAACGCGAGGCCTTTGTTGTGGGTATACAACGCGGTCTTCGGCTGCAGTCTTTCCGCGCGGCGAAAATCGTAGTAGGCCTTGTTCGGATCGCCCAGCCGCAATCGTGCGATACCGGCGTTGTTCGAATACTCGGCGACCGTCGGATCGGCGTCGATCGCGGCGTCGAATTTTTTCAGGGCGGGTTCGAAGCGTCCGCGCTGAAAGTGTTCGAGGCCGTTTGCGTTATCACGCTTCGCCTGCGCCGCGTCTTCCTGGGAAGGCGTGGGGGCGCAGGCGATGGTCAGGGCGAGGAGGAGGGCGGGGACTCTAGACATAGTAGGCAAATATTGTAGATTCCAGTTATTGTATAAATTCGAGATCGCTCTCGTCGAGTGTCAAAAGCGCAATTGTCATCCCCTCATCGTTACAAAAATCGATCTCGTATTGTGGTGGTTTACTATTGTAAACCATAACTATTGCACCTACAGCCCCACGAGGAAGCGAGTGCTCTGGAATTTCTCGAGTTAGTCTTACGGTGTCATATTCTTTTAAATTCATTTTTTCGCCGGAATAGATGTTACGAGTCGGACAACGCCGTCATTATTTTTTATCCATGCAAATGTGACATCGATTTTGCGCCCGTTTGCTCCTAGAATCGATATAACCTGGTTATACTTGGTGCCGTGCTCGGTTACGGCCGTTTTAACAGCGCTCTTGGGGTCGAAAACGATTTGTCGGGCCAACGCTGAACCATTTTTAGATGTAAAACCGAGCGCACTTTCAAACCATCTGGCTTTTGGCCCGCCAACGGGATGGGACGGATTCAGCAAATACCTGGCCAGCTTATCCCGAACGCTTGTGCGTGACAGCGATGCAGAAACTCCAGTAGCTGAAGCCAACCAGGGCGCATTGACCTGGAGCCAGCTGAATGTGTAAGGAATCAGACCGCCCGATCCAGCCGCCAGAGCCTGGCAGCCGCCGGCGGCGCAGGCTGTTGCACCCGCTATCACGGCGGTCGCCGCACCGGAAAGAACCGCTGCCCGTTGGTCCATCTCAGCCAATTTCCGGCAATGCTCCGCATTACCGCTGGCCATGTAGCAGTTCAAATAGGGCCCAATTCCAACACTCGGATAAGGTCCTCCCTGGTTATGCACCAACACATCCGCATCGGTCACAAAGTACGTATGATCCTGCCCGACCTCGAAGTTGTACACCACTTCGTCGCGAGCGCTCTTCACGATACGCGCAATCCGATGCGGGCTTGCGGCGCTGGAAATTCCTGCACTCGCCGTCCGCGCCTGAGAGATCGTCGTCGCCAGCATGCGTCCGTCGGCGGTCTGCGTTGCCGCAACCGATACATCGTCCACTCGCAGATCCTTCACCTGCGTCCACCCGCGCCCGTCGATATAGAAGGGGTGATTCCAGGTGGTCTCAACCTGCGTGCCGTCGGCGTAGGTGACCTCGTAGATTAAATCGGTATCGCGTACGAATGTTTGCGCCACGGGATTGTACCCAACTTCACCGCTGTCTTCGTTCCAGCTCATCACGATGTCGCCCGCTTCTACTTCTTCGATATCCTTATACCAGCTACCATTTGATTCATAAGCGCCACGCGTGTCCGGATGGACGCGCACGGGGGTGCCCGCCACGAAGCAGGTCTTCTCGTGATAGATGCCCGTCTCCGGATCGACGTAACCGTCTTTGCGACTGCGGAATCCCAGCAATTGCATCGTCTCGTCTTTCATCCAGGCCCACGCTTTATCCAGCGGGCCGGTGCCGTCGGAGGTATCGCTTTTGAGCCCCATCGCCTTCAGCATTTTGTTCCAGCCGTCAGTATGCCGGTCTGCGTGCTGCATATAACCGATCGCTTCCGCTTCGCTCATCCCTGCGGCCATCAGTCCGGCTTTGATCTCCGCCTCGTGCTTTTCTTTCGCGCGCTCGACGTCGTTGTTCCAGTGTTCGTCGGCGATCTCATCGTACTGTTCGTACAGGGCGTCCCACTCCGGCGAACCGATCTCGAATTCGCCCATCTCTTCCAGCTTCTCTTTGAGGTACTTTAAGCGACCCTGCTGCGCCTCGTCTTCGCTGGTAATCGACACGCCGTGCTTCATCGAGATCGTGCTGGTCTCGAAGTCACCCATATTCGAATAGTTCTGGGTCAGTGTCGAGTCGACCGAACCGCCAAAGCTGCGGCGCCGATCATTGTATAAACTTACGCTTTGTTTCACGCGGGTCGCGTAGCTGCCGTCGCGATTCATGGTCAGGCCGAGGCCCGCCGTATAGTCGCTCTGCCAGTTATCGAAGTAGCCGCCGTCGATGTCCTTATTCGTAAGCGTGGCCGATACGTCGATACTCGCCGACGTATACGAAAGCGAATGATCGAAGTCGATGCCGAGGGCTACTTTGCCGCCTTTCGTGCCTTTCTTGTTCGTGCGCGTAAAGCTCGCGCTGGCCGATCCGCCGGTGAAGGTCCCGTCGGCGGCGAAATTTAAGTCCAGACCGGCGGACGCGCCCTTTAGTTTGCTCTCTTTGCCGGCTTTGACTCCAAGATTTATATTCGCGCCGGTGATGCCTTCGTTCTGGGAGAAGGTGATGCCGCCGCCGACGTTGACGAGCTCCTGTTCGCCGATCGGAACGCCGAAACCGACCGAACCGCTGAAGCCGTCTTCTTCGCTGTACTTTAAGTCAAGATTGACCGGCGTGACCTGACTGACCACGGCCGATGCCGCACCGGCCAGCGCGCCGATGCCGCCGCCGCCGTCGCCGGAACCGGTGTAGGCGCCCTTCGCGGCCATATAGCCGATGAAGGCCGGCGCGGCCCAGCCGGCCGTCGCCACACTCGCCGCGACGCCCGCGCCGATTTCCGCGGCCTGCAACGCGAGCTGTTGGTCGCGGCTGCCGTACTCGGCGTTCCGCCAGATATTCAGCGGATCGTTCCTGGCGCGTTCCCGTTGCCGCTGAAATTCTAAACGTTCTAAAGTATGTTCGGTATAATCGCGCACCGTGCCCACGACCTGGTCGCGAAACTGCGGCGGGATATTGTCGCCATAGATCGAAGTCGCCGCGTCGTCGTACGCCTGTGCGTAGGCCGCGTCTTCATAGCTTTCGCCGCGAGCGACGGCCATCAAGTACGCATGGTTCTGGCCGGTGGCTTCCGACACCTGCATCGCCAGGCTTTCGCGCACGACCAGCTCTTCGGGGCTGAACTCATCCGGCGGATTCGTCAGGGCCGTGAGCGGTTTCATGATCATGCCCATGCCGGCCGAAAGGTAACCGGTGATGCCCTGGCCGATGCGTCCTGGTAGGTCTGCGAGCTGTAGCTGGCCCAGATCTTCGACTGATGCGATATTGCTATCGACCCAGCCGTCGAAGCGGTCCTGGAACTTTTCGCCGAGCTCGCGGCCGTCCATATTGCCCTCTACGATATTAAAGACGTCTCCGGCTAGTTCATCCAATTCGTCGACGTTTGCGGGCAGAATTCCGCCGAGCGGACTCCAGAGCGCCGAGGGCGTACCCGTAGCGTTGCTCATGGTACTGCCGTTTAAGATACCCAGAGCCTGATTCGTCACTTCGCGCCCGACCGGCGTGTGTTTCATGACGTGGGTGGCGGCGTAGGCCCAACCCGCGGGATGGCCCGTCGCAAAACCGACCAGCGCTTTGCGCTCGGAGTCGACGCGCTCGCGTTCCGCCTGGTGTTCTTTGTGTTTAGAAAGCGCCAGCGCGCCCAGACCGGGAATGCCGGTTTGCTTTTCGAGTGTTTCGGCAAACAACTGCTCGCTGTAATTCTGAAACGAAGCCTTCATGCCTTCGCCGCTCATGTCGAGACCGCCGGGTCCCGCGATGCCCGAAATGAATCCGGCCGGCAATCCGGTCGCTTCGACCACGGCTTTCGTCACGTAGTCGGTCATCAGGAATTCGGTCGCGTCGGTCAGGGCGCTCTGCCAGCTTTCGCCGTTTAAGACGCCGTTAAAGAAATTCGAGGGAATGCCCGTAATGCGCGCGATCTCGTTCGAAAGCTGCTCGTTGCTCGCCGCACCAAAGGCGTCGCTGAAGGACGCGCCGCCCATCATGGCGCTGGCGACGGAGTTCAGCAGGCTGCTGAACTGTTCTTTGGCGGCCTTGCGGTTTTGCGCCGCGGTCATGCTGGCTTCGACGTTGGCGTTGTAGATGATATCCTGGACTTCGCGCAGTTCGTCGGCTATTTCCTGTTCGCCGGCGACGTACTTATTGTAGTTTTCGAGAATCTCGGTTTGCGCCTGTTGATTTTCGTAGTGGTCGTTGACGTACGAATTCAAATCCCAGTCGTCGAAGGCGCCGCCGGTTTTGACCAATTGAATGGCGGGAGGCGGCGCGATGACCAGCTCCTGTTCCATCATCTCGGCGGTGTAGTCGTTGTAGCCGGTGCCGTCGCCGGTGGAGCCGCCGACATTGCCGCTTTTGATCTGACGCGTCGCGATAATGCGACCGTTCTCGTCGATGCGCACATCGTACTGGCGATCGTTCGCGTCTTTGCGCATCGCTTCGATGATCTCTTCTACGGGCCGTCCGGTCTGGTCGGCCTGCTTTTGCGCCATTTCGCGCAGCTTCTCTTCGGAGATACCGTCCAGCCCGTTCGCGCCGATTTGCGCGGCGATGCTTTCCGTAATCGCCGTGCGCTGCTCGACGACCTGGTCGTTTAGCGTAGCAGCCAGAGATAAATTGATAATACCTTTGCTCGCTTTCTGAAAGGCGCTCTGCAGACCGTCCAGGGCGGTGGCGTCCGGGACGGGCGCGCTGGCGGCGCTGGCTTCGGCCTGTTTTTGTAAGAGCGCGATTTGATTTTCGAAGCTCGCGGCTTCGCTCACCGCCGTCGCCACGACGGCCGGCGTCGCGTTCGCCGAACGAGCGGTGCGTCCCATCGAGACCCACTCGTTGCGGCCTTTGCGAAACTCTTCTTGCATCTGCGAAAGCCACTTGTTGCGGCTTTCGGTCAGAGTATCCATGCTGGTATTAAATTGCGTGGTCGCCGCGTCGCGTTTGGTCTGGGCGTCTGCAAGATAGGCCTGGTGGTTGGCGGTATAAGTCGCGACCTGGGCCTCCCAGTTCTGAATCGCGGGCACGATATTATCGCGCCAGTTGGCGAGCACCGGCGCCATATCGTTTACGTAGCCGCCCCAGACCTGGTTGTTGTGATCGGCGTTTGGATCGTACCAGTTGTAGCTGGCCTGGATTTCGAGATGCGATTCGTTCGCGGTGTGGTGACTGGTATAGCTGCCCTGGCACGGAAAACCGCCGCAATTGTACCAGTACGTATGGCGGCGCTCCCAGTTAAAACGAAAGGCGTTGTCGCCGTGGGTGCTGTACCATTCGTTCTGGAAATTACTGTGGCCGACCTGATCAGGCCCGGCGATATAATTGTGGGAATAGCCGCGCAAGTCGGCCCAGTTGATGCCTTCGACGACGCGCGGATCGCCTTTCGCCGCGATCATCGCCGTCAGGCCCGTGAAGGTTGCGTATCCGCTGTTGCGCGCCTCGAAGACGCTCGCTACGTCAGGGATAGGATAAGGATTGCCGTGAGTCACGTACTCCGCTTTGGAATAAGTGTACGCATTGCGAATCAGGCCGCCCCAGTAGTCGCGCCGGGTAATCGCGTCGGTGTGCTCCTGGTCGAGATAGTCGTTCATCAAGGTGGCGAGAGTCGAAAGCGGTGTGTCGTTATCGAGACCGTCCTGTAAATTCGTGATCAGGGTTTGCAGACGCGTGCCGGCCGTATTGTACGTGGCCATGTCGGTCGTGCAGCTCGTGCTTTGCGTCCCGGCGGCGCCGGTCGTCGTGCAGTTCTCTTCGCGGAAGAGGCCGTTGCTCTGTAGATAGCTGTCGAGAGCGTAGACCGTGTTTTGAATGCCGTCGCGCACGGTTTGTTCGTACGCTTCAATTTGCAGGCGGTTTTGTTCGAACTCCTGTTCTTTATCCGCCAGGGTTTGTAAGAACGATGTATACTGACTGTAGACGTCGCCCAGGGCCGACTGAAACTGCTGAAAACCGTTTTCGACGGCTTCGCCGAATTCATTTTCCCAGGCGTCCTGTTGATCGCCCAGGTCGACCTGAGTCGTATCGGCCTGCTCGGTGGTTTGCTCTGATTCTTCGAGTGCTTCGCGTTTCTTTCTTTCGCTCAGTGCCGCTAGAAAGGTCTCGCGCTGAATTTCAATTTGCACGTCGGCCTGGGCTTCCCAGGCGGCGAAGGCGGTTTGCTTTTGTAAGTGCAGCTCTTTGGTGAGATAATCGCGGTACTCCTGCGGCGTATGAAAATAATCGTTCTGGCCGACCGCGGCGACGTGGGCGCCGATCGTCGCATCGACCTGCGCTTCCCACTGGGCGCCGAGGACGACGCGCGCCTGATCGATCAGAGTCTCCCAGCTTGCCTGGGTCGCACTGCCCTGGGCTGTGTTAAAAAACGGATCGAAGTCCGTGGGCTGGTAGCCCGGCGTTCCCAGAGCCGGCACCGGCACCGGCTGCGCGTTCAAATGAACGGCGGGGGGCAGGGCGAGCAGCAGCACTGCGATCAGTCCCGGCAGAATTCTACGCAGTCCGCCGGCGGATTTCGGTGTGGTGGTCGAGATTGGCTGAAGGTCTGTGTTCATGGTCGTGCTCGTTGCGGGAGTTGCGATTCGGTTGAGTTCAGCTGGATCGGCGGCGGTAGAGCCGCAACGCTAAGATCTCAGCATGCGCATCTTGCCTGAAAACGGAGTTCGATTCTACCGGTTGGATCCAAATGGAAGCTTTTTTAAACGGACCGGACTTGAAGCCGGCGGTTCAGGCGAAGCTTTCGGGGATTATGTTCGGGTACGTATGTATGAATCACGCGAAAGCTTCGAAAGGCTTATGCGAAATCAGCGATCAGACAGCCGGGCGATAAAACCAGAAGAACAGTGGAATCAGCACAAACACCAGCCAGGGCGCCAGAAAAACTACGATCGCGTTGCCGGTTTCCAGAGTGAACTCGGCGCGATAATCGCGCACCGTCGCGAAACCTTCCGCCAGCCAGCCCAGAAATACGAGCACCGCAGTTATTATGACGCGCACCAGCTGACCGTCGGCGACTTCAGCCGCCGAGCTCGCCGGCACAAGCGGCCATAGATGGCCTGCAATCGCCAGGATTCCGCCGATGATGACCATCGGCAGGGCGCTGCGCGCCGCCAGGCTCAAGCATTTCAGGAACGGCCGTTCCGCGATGCCAAAGACGGTGAGCGTAATATTCCGAACGAATGCTAAAAAAAGAATAATAGCGCTCCATTTTAGAAAGAAAAGCAGCTCCGACAGCGGCACCCGTCCGCGCAAAGCTTCTTCGCCTGGTATCTCAACGCCTTTCGCTTCTATATAAGTCTGGCCGTAACCCAGGAATTCGGATTGGCCGGCCCAGGCGACCGCGAAGATTAAAAGAGAAAGTACGGCCGCGACGGCCGCTGTGATCAATATGGAGTATTTCATAAAAAGATTCAGTGTTTCGCCGATTGCTTCAGGTCAATCGATGATATTGTTTATTGTGGTATTCGCGCGTCGCTTTCCGGAATCGGCGAATCAGGATGATTCAGGTAATTTATATTTTTGCTAAGGTGAAATTGAAAGAACTTTTTGGTAAGTACTCGCCAAAAAGCTCTTAGTAATATACAGGGTTAGCGTAGAGATGAATTCCGCTCGATGGAAATCAAAGACGCTGCTATTCTGCCTGCTTGGCGTTTCGCTTTGTACCGGTTCTTCCTGCGGCGCTGCGGACAGCGGAGCGACGCACGGCGGACCGGCGCTGCTCGACCTGTTTGGTGAGCTTTCGCATCTGCGGGGAAGCGGGCTGGAATACCACGTCGATCATGAGGGCGACCTGGAGCTCAACAGGGCCCGTTTCGCCGCGGGGCAATGGACGCCCCTGGGTTCCGGCGCTACGGCCTTCGGATTCAGCGACGCGATCTACTGGTTGCGCTTTCGTGTCGAGAACCCCACGGCGAAAGATACGTCCGCGCTGGTCGTGATTGATAACGAGTACCTCGATCGTATCGACCTTTTCGCCTTTTTGCATTCCGCGGGCGCCCCCGACCTGGATGCGCAGCCCACAGACGCCGCGGCGCAGATTCACTTTCAGAAAACCGCCGGACGGGATTTCGATTTTTACGGGCGCGATATTCCCCGCCGCAAGTACGCCTTTCCCCTGCGGCTTTCCGGCGGTGCAAGTTATGAACTGTATATCGCCGCGCGATCTCGCAATCCGATGAGCATTCCCATTTCGATTATGTCCGATGCGCGCTACGCCGAGTACTGGAGTATGGAACAGCTGCGGATGGGAGCCTACGCCGGTTTCTTCCTGCTGCTTATAACGGCGTCGTTCGCCTTGTTCTTACATTTTCGCGACAATATCTTTTTGCTTTATATGGCCTACCTGGCCTTGAATTTCGCCTATCAGTTTTCTCTACAGGGCTACGCCTTTCAATACATCTGGCCCAGGGCGCCGGCCACGGCCGCTGGATTTACGACTTTGACCTCCTGTTATACGGTCATCTTCGCGCTTTTATTCGCGCGGAAATTTCTGGATACGCCCGCGCGGCTGCCCGTCTTCGACCGCTTTATTTTGTTCTGCATGGGCTTCGCGTTCTGCGTTTCGCTCGCGCTCCTGTTCGTTCCGGCGCATCTAATCGACCGAATCAACGGATTGTTTTTGATCCCGGCCTCCATCATCGCCAGTCAATACGCCGGAATTCGCATCCTGTTGCAGGGCTATCGGCCGGCGCGCTTTTATGTCCTGGCCTGGGGCGGCTATTCGGTGACGCTGATCGTTTTGATTTTGCAGATCTATGGAATGCTGCCGAACTATCTGCTGGGCGTGGAGATGCTGGAAGGCCTGGCCCTCGGCACGACCTTCGAGATGGTGCTCTTTCCTTTCGCCATCGCGGACCGACTCCGTCTGCGACTGGTCGCCGGGCCTGGCGCGTCCGCTGTCGCGATTCAGAATACGCATGCGCTTGAGGCTCACGCCCGGGCTGCATCTTCCGCGACCGCTTCCGCGCGTGAAGCCCTGCCCGAAGCGAGCGAGCCAGCAGTGGAAGCGAAAAGCGAACTCGACTCGAATGCCAGGCAGCAGCGAGCGATTTCGCGCATCGCGCACCTGGATCTGAAGCGAGTCGAGGCCGGCTTGCACCAGGCGATGGAAGTCCAGGCCATCTATCGCGAAAAGCTTACGCTGCGCGATCTCGCCGGCTGCCTTTCGATTTCGGAGAAGGAGCTTTCGGAATTTCTAAACGAAGTCCTGGGCCAGAGTTTCCATGACTATGTGAACGGCTTTCGCGTGCGCGAAGCCTGCGGGCTGCTGCGCGAAGAGCCGGCGCGCAAAGTCGTCGAGATCGCCTTCGCCGTTGGATTCAATTCCCTGTCGACCTTTCACAACGCCTTCCAGAAATCTCAGGGCCTCAGTCCGCGTCGCTATCGCGAGGCGGTCGCCGTCGAAACACGCGCAGCTCGCTCGTAAGACCGAGCGCTCTCAGAAAATCGACGTCATGGGACGCGATCACGAAGGCGCCGCCGGCCCGGGCAAAATTTTGCAGCGCTTCGATCACAGTTGAGCGGCTTTCCAAATCCAGGTGATTGTTGATTTCGTCGAGCAACAAAAGCCGGGGCGGCCGGGCGGCGATGCGGGCGAAGCTCAGGCGCGCTCGCTCGCCCCCGGATAGATCGGCCACTCGCCGCGCGATCTCGGCGTTGGTCGAGAACAGGGCGTCGTTTAGATGTTCGCGGGCCCGGGAGTGCGTCCATCCCGGCTGCACGCTCATGATCTCTTCGAGCACCGTGCGTTCCGGCTGTAGCTGCGCGAAAAACTGATCGATCCAGGCGATGCGCGCGAAGCCGTCTTGCGAAGCCTGCGGCACGTGCCATTCTCCTTGCCGATAAATTCCTGGAGCCGAACGCAGAGCCGCAAGCAGGGTGCTCTTGCCCGCGCCGTTGTTTCCGCGAATCCCCAGACTTTCGCCGGCGCGCAGCGTAAAACTCAGGGGCGCGAAAATCGTTCTCTCATCCGCCTGAAAGCCCGCCGACCCGCTGCGCACCGTTGCGATCGCGCTGTTCCCGTTCCGGCGCCTGGAATCTTCCGGGATAAAGTTGAATCGAAAGCGGGGGACGCGGCGGTGCGAAGCGCATTCGCGATGTTCGACGATATCTTGCTGGAGTCGCGTTCGAGCCGCGGCGGTGCGTCGGCCGTGCTTGCCTTTCGTACGCGAAGCGCGCTCCTGCATCCCGCGTCGTAGATTGCGATCGTTTTCGCCGCGATTCGCGCGCCGGCTGCTTGCGGCCCTGCGAAGTTCGCGCTCCTGTTCGCTTTTTATCGAGCGTTCCCGCGAGCGTAGCTCCAGGAATTCAGCGGAGTGGGCGCGCTCCTCGATCTCCCGTTCTTGTCTGTACGCGTCATAATCGCCGTGAAAGATGCGCAGGCGGTAGCGGGCGCTCGCTCGCGCGGAGGATGCCGGCCGCTCTTCGAAAACCCAGAGTTTCGTGCACAGAGTTCGTAACAATTCGGGTTTGTGCGAGGCGACGACCAGGCTGCCTGGAAAGTCGCGCAGTCTGCGAATCAAACGGGCTCGGTGGCCTTCGTCGAGATGATTGTCGGGTTCGTCCAGGAGCAGCACGTCCGGATCTTCGCGTAGCGCGCGCGCAAATTCGCTCTGGAATATTTCGCCGCCGCTTTGCCCGGCGATCTCGCGCGGCGGAAATTGTTTGCTGCGCGCGACCCGCAGATTCGGCGGCCGCTGGATTGCGCCGTCGATATGAGCGGCGTTATCGGAATCGCCGGCTGCCGCTTCGCCTGCGAGCAGCTTCAGCAGCGAAGTCTTGCCGCTGCCGTTCGGGCCGATCAGCCCGACGCGATCGCCCGCGTGCAGCTCCGCCGAAAAATTTTCGAAACAGATGTGGTCGGCGAAGGTCAGTCCGACCTCGCGCAGTACAATCAGGGAATGCAAAACGATAATCTCCATTGATGCGTCGCGATCGCAGTGCGATGCGAGCCTCCGGCGAAATCCCGAACGCCCTGTTTAAGGCGTCGGCGGTTTTCGCGCGGGCTGCGGGACGCCGGGCGCCCCTTGCATGATTCGGCTGGAGATTAATTGAGCATAGAGCGGCCTTTGCGGGCCGTCTTTAATCTGATGAACTCAACGATAATTGCAAGTAAAAAACGCGCCCCCCACCGGGTGAGGGACGCGTCGCTGATTCGAACGGGTAGGGCGTGTGATGCGAACCGCCCCGCTCAGGATAGAGCCACTCAGGCTACAGCTACTGCTTCGCCTGCGGACTTCTCCGCCGCTTCCGCAGGCTGCGGCAGCTTCAGCAAATATTCAAAAGCCGACAGCGAAGCCTTCGCGCCTTCGCCGAGCGCGACTACGATCTGCTTGTACGGCGTCGTCGTCGCGTCGCCGCAGGCGAAGATCCCCGGCACGTTCGTACGGCAGGCGGCGTCGATTTCGATTTCGCCGAAGCGATTGCATTCGACGAGATCTTTCACGAAACCCGTGTTCGGCAACAAACCGATCTGCACGAAGATGCCGTCGACTTCCACTTCCGTTTCCCGGCTTTCGTCCTGTCCCGCCCGGTCTTTGTACTTCAGCCCGGTAACTTTCTGGCCGTCGTTTAAGACTTCGCTGGTCGCCGCGTTTACAATCGCCGAGATATTCTCCGTGCGTTCCAGGCGCTCTAATAAAATCTGATCGGCTTTCAGGCTGTCGCTGAATTCCACGACCGTCACCGACTTGACAATGCCGGCCAGATCCAGAGCCGCTTCGACGCCGGAGTTGCCGCCGCCGACCACCGCCACGTCCTTGCCTTTAAAGAAAGGGCCGTCGCAGTGCGGGCAATAGGCCACGCCTTTGCCGAGAAATTCTTTTTCGCCGGGCACGTTCAGCTCGCGCCACTTCGCGCCTGTGGCCAGAATAACCGTGTGCGTCGCCAGGCGTTCGCCGGTATTGAGTACGACGGTCTTGCGATCAGTCGTACTTTCGCCGGTCTGAATGGATTCGACGCGCAGGTGTTCTTTGACCGAGATGTCATGCGAACCGAGCAGCTCCGCCAGGGACTGGGTCAATTCGGGGCCGGTTGTTTTCGCCAGCGCGATCAAATTCTCAATGCCCATCGTATCTTTGACCTGGCCGCCCAGACGATCAGCGACGACCGCTACTTTCAGACCTTTGCGGGCGCTGTAGATCGCCGAAGCCACGCCGGCAGGGCCGCCGCCAACGACGACCACGTCGAATTCAGCGGCTTCGTCGAGCGCAGCGTCGTCGGCGTCCGCACCGGCTGCGGATGCGTCGCTTGCGCCGTTCGCCTGCGCGTTCGTCGCGTCTTTCGGCAAGTGCTGAATCAGCTTATCGATAATCTGGCCGGCGTCGAGTTTGCCGTTGGCGAAGGGCTCGCCGTTTAAGAACACGGCGGGCACTCCCTGCACCTGGTGCTTCTCGACGAACTCCGGAAAGACGCCGCCTTCGACCATCTCGTGCGAAATATTATCGTTGAGTAAACTCAGCGAGTTCAGAGTCTGCACGACGTCGGGGCAGTTATGGCACGAAAGCGAAACCACCGTTTGAAAGCGCAATTCCACGCCAATGCC
Source organism: bacterium (assembly GCA_024742665.1). Taxonomy (GTDB): domain Bacteria; phylum Spirochaetota; class Leptospiria; order Leptospirales; family Leptonemataceae; genus JANSYA01. The sequence goes on along the minus strand of JANSYA010000003.1, from coordinate 417,478 downwards.
GCGGGCGAATTTCTGAATGCCGCCGTCGAGTTTGAGCGGCGAACCACCGGTCTGTAATATCGCCAGGATCAACGAGCTGAATTCGTGACCGCCGGGAATGCCGCTGAAGCGAATGCCGGTTTCGCGGTTCTGGCCCAGGACGTCGAAGCGCAGGGGGCCTTGCAGCGTACTCTGAGCATTGTCTTCGGTCGCGGCCGCGCTTTCATCGGCCGTCTCGATCGAAATCGAATCGCTCAGGGCGGCGATGTCGTTTAACATCGCGTGCAGCTCGGCCTTCTTTTCATGCTCGCCCGGATAAGCGCGCAAGACGACCGGTTGCTCAAGTTTCTTAAAATAATCGCGTAGTTGATTTTGTAATGCTGTATCTAACATAATATTCCCTCCGGGCGAAAGCGTCGGAGCCGACAGCGACGCGTGGTCGCCGCGAGCTCCGATCTTTCGGATTGGTATTGGGCGAGTTCAAACAGGTATTCGAACTCGCCCGGTTTCGCGGCGGCTTAGATTTTGCCGACCAGATCCAGACCCGGTTTCAGAGTGGCTTCGCCGGGTTGCCATTTTGCCGGGCAAACTTCGCCCGGATTCGCGGCGATGTACTGGGCCGCTTGAACTTTGCGCACCAGTTCCTCGGCCGAGCGGCCGATGCCCAGGTCGTGAACTTCTTCGATTTTAATCGTGCCGGACGGGTCTGCCACGAAGGTTCCGCGCAGGGCCAGGCCGTCTTCTTCGATCATTACGCCGAAGCCGCGGGTCAGAACGCCTGCCGGGTCGCCGAGCATCGGGTAGGTGATTTTTTTGATCGTATCGCTCGTGTCGTGCCACGCTTTGTGGGTGAAGTGCGTGTCGGTGGATACCGAGTAAACTTCCACGCCCGCCGCTTTCAGTTTTTCGTACTGATCGGCCAGATCGCCCAGTTCGGTCGGGCAGACGAAAGTAAAGTCGGCCGGGTAAAAGAAGAATACAGACCATTTACCGATTACGTCGGTGTCGGTGATGGTTTTGAATTCGCCGTTGTGATAGGCTTCAACTTTGAAGTTGGGAATGCGTTCGTTAATTTTAGACATGTTATTGCTCCTGATGTGGTGTGATCTCTTTCAGATCTACACAGAGTATAGGCGATCAGGAGCAATAGGTCAAATAAATAGGAGCAATAGCGGTATAGTCAAAAACTATAGGTGCGTGTCGGGTCGGCCCCGGGTGACCCCGGGGTTCAGGCCTCCGCATTGACTCCGAAGAGCTGGCGCCCGTCTTTCGAGTGCAATTCGTCCGGGATTTGCATCAGAACGATGTCGCGGATCGCGTCGAAGATTCGCTTTTTATAAAAGTCCCGGTGGTGAACCAGGCTGATTTCCCTGGACGGCTGCGGATCGCGAAAGCGGGCCACGCGTTTGTTGCTTTTTTTCGCGGCGCCGGTGCCGCCAATCGCCAATTGAGGCAGCAGCGTCATGCCGGCGCCCCGATCGACCATCTTCATCAGGGTTTCCAGGCTGCCGCATTCGATGCGACTCTCGTTGCGATTGCCGCAGACTCGCAGCGATTGATCCCGAAAGCAGTGGTCTTCCCCGAGCAGGATCATCTCGTAGCCGCCGGGGCGTTCCGCCTGAGGATCGAGGCCCTTCTGCGGGCCGTCGTAGTCTTTGGGAAAGTACGCGACGAATGATTCGTAATAGAGCGGAATCTCGACGATGTCTTTGTAGCCCAGAGGCGTGGCGAGAATCCCCAGCTCGATTTCGTCGGCCCGCATCTTTTCGATGATCTGGGTCGTCGGCAGCTCGAAGATGCGGAAGCGCAGGCGTTCGTACTTTTTTCCCAGAATGGAGTACAGCGCGGGCATCAGCACGGGTGCTACGGTCGGTATAATCCCCAGGCTGATTTCGCCGGAGGGTTCGTCTTCTTCTTCGCGAAAGAGTTCTTCGATCTTATCGGCTTCGCGTAAAACATTTTTCGCCTGCTCGATCACCCGGCGGCCGTGGTGGGTGGCCGTCACGGGATTCTTCCGGCGGTCGAAAATCTCGGCTCCGATTTCCTGTTCGATTTTCTGAATCTGCAGACTGAGCGTCGGCTGCGTGACCAGGCAATGTCTGGCCGCCGGCGCGAAACCGCCGTAACGATCCACGGCTACGATGTATCGAAGCTGGGTCAGAGTCATAAGTCCAGTATAAGCCCCGGGGCGAGTTGCGACGACGCGGGAAAATTGAGCCGGTCGATTCCCGGGTGACGCTCGGATTGTGATTTCGGAGCGATTTCTGATTTACAGCGCTCTTACGCGGCCCTGCAGTGCACGCAGTATGACAGACCTTGCGAATCTCTTTTTGAGCGGCCCTTCCTGGATTATTTTCGGACTGGTGCTGATCGGATTGGAACTGGCCGTGCCCGGCGCGGTGATCATCTTTTTCGGCGCGGGCGCGGTTTTGACCGGGCTTTTGACCATGGCGGAAGCTTTGCCGGGATTTCAGGCCCAGCTTTTGACCTGGGTGCTGTCTTCGCTGGTGATGGTGCTGCTCTTTCGGCGGAAGATCGCAAATTGGTTTCCGGCGCTGGAGCGCTACGATCCGCGGCCGGAGCCGCAGGAGATTCTGGGTCGCCGGGTCGAGGTCACCGAAGACATTCTGCCCGACAGAACCGACGGCCTGGTTCGATTTCAGGGCGCCAACTGGCAGGCGGCGACCATGGGCAGCCCGATCTATTCCGGTCAGAGCGCAAAAATCGTCGGTCGTAAAAATTTGTTATTGATCGTGGAGCCGGTGGATGGAGAGTCCGATTCCGGCGCTGCGGATGCAGCGGACGGCGCGCCGCGGTCTGATTCGGACGCAAGCCCGTACGCCTAGCGCCGGGATTACCAAAAGTCGCATCGTCGCCGCCTGCGAATGCCGGTCCAGCGCTCGTCGCTGTAAAGTTTCGCAGTTTCTTCTAAATAAATACTCCCCGGGGAAAGCTCATGTTTATATTCGGCTCGGCCGCATTTCTGTTGTTTATCATCTTTTTTATCACGCGGACCTTCGTGGTCGTGCCGAACCAGGCCGCCTATATCAAGGAACGCCTGGGGAAGTTCAACGGAATCCTCGAAGCGGGTTTCCACTTTCTGATTCCTTTCATTGATCGTGTAGCCTACCGGACCTGGCTGAAAGAAGAAGTCATCGACGTTCCTCCGCAGGGTTGTATCACCAAAGATAACGTGCAGGTCGAAGTCGACGGCATTCTCTATCTGCGAGTGCTCGATCCCAAGCTCGCCAGCTACGGCATTGACGACTATCACTTCGCCTCGATTCAGCTGGCTCAAACCAGTATGCGTTCGCAGATCGGTAAGCTCGATCTGGATATGACCTTCAAAGAGCGCGAAAAGATCAACGACGCGGTCGTTTCGAACGTGGATCAGGCCAGCGATCCCTGGGGCATTAAGGTGCTCCGCTACGAAATTAAAAATATTCTGCCGCCGAACTCGGTGCTCGACGCCATGGAACAGCAGATGAAGGCCGAGCGCACCAAACGCGCCGAGATTCTGCACTCCGAAGGCGAGCGGGCTTCCGTCATCAACCGTTCGGAAGGCGAAAAACGCGAGGCGATCAACGTCTCGGAAGGCGAGAAGATGAAGCGCATCAACGAAGCCGAAGGTAATGCGAAGCAAATCGAACTGATCGCGGACGCTACCGCCGAAGCCTTGAAAGTAGTCGCGGACGCGGTCAACAGCGATGGCGGTCGCGACGCAGTGCAGTTGCGGATCGCGCAGCAATATATCAAGCAGTTCGGCGACGTGGTCTCGAAGTCTCAGACCCAGGTGGTGCCTCTGAGTCTGGCGAATATCAAAGGCGTCTTCGAAGGCGTGGCCAAAGTCACCGACACGATGGGAGGCGGCGGCTCGTCCGCTTCCTGATACGCCGCCGGCGCGAATTTTCGCATGATCGCCCCGGTCTACGGGCGATTCGCATCCAATACTGCTAAACTACTAAATCACTGAATCATCGAGAGTACTGACTACTATGGAAACCATTGGCATACTGATCTACGTCCTGTTCTTTATCTACGTGGCCTACAAATTTGTGCGGGCCATTCGCATCGTTCCCGCCCAGGAGGAGTTCATCGTCGAACGCCTGGGTAAATATCACAAGACCCTCGGCGCGGGCTTTCACGCGCTGATCCCCTTCTTCGATCGCGTGGCCTATATCGTGACCCTGAAAGAAGAGTCGATCGACGTGCCGGCCCAGCTCTGTATCACCAAAGACAACGTGCAGGTCAAAGTCGACGGCATCGTCTACATGAAAGTCATGGATTCGTACAAAGCGGTCTATAACGTAAACGATTACCAGTACGCCGTGATTCAGCTGGCGCAAACGACTATGCGCGCCGCCTTCGGCGATCTGGATCTGGACAAAACATTCGAAGAACGCGCTACATTGAATCAGCGCATCGTGTCCGTTGTCGATGAAGCCGCGGAGTTCTGGGGCGTCGATATCAAGCGTTACGAGATCCAGAATATTACCCCGTCGAAAGAAATTCTACTTTCGATGGAGCAGCAGATGACGGCCGAACGCGAAAAGCGCGCGACCATCGCCAACTCCGAAGGCGAAATGACTTCCGTAATCAACCGCTCGGAAGGTCTCAAGCAGGAGTTGATCAACAAGTCCGAAGGTTATAAAACCCAGGTGATCAACGAAGCCACGGGTGAAGCCAGCGAAATTCGCGCTCTGGCCGAAGCCACCGCAGCGGGGATTGCAAAAATCGCGGGTTCTCTGAGCGCTCCTGGCGGTATGGAAGCCATGCAGCTTTCGTTGTCGGAAGAGTTCCTGACCAAACTCAAAGGCCTGGCGAATCCCGAAAACGAAGTGATTCTGCCCATCGATCTGAGCAATCTTGAAAGCGTGCTCGCCGGGATTCAAAGCCAGATCGCGCCAAAAAAGAAATAAGGCCGTCCGGAAAGCCCGCGTTTGATTCCCGCGCGTCCGCCGGCCCGGCCACGGCCGGCCGCGGCGCAGCACCCGCTGATTCGGCGACGAGCGCATCGATTGCTGCGGCCCCGGCCGCTGGCGCCGGCGCTCAAAAACAAAACGCCCTGACGGTTCTCAAAGCGGCGCTCCAGGCGAAGCGATTTGACTACGTATTGCGTCAGTGCGAAACGCTTTTGCGCAAGCATCCCCGCAACGCCAGTCTGCTGAGCCTGGCGGGTTCCGCCGCCTACGGCCTCAAGCGCTACTCGGACGCGGCGGGATTTCTAGAACGCGCAACTGAGCTGCGTCCGGAATCGAAAGCTCTGCAAAACGCCCTGGAACGAGTGCGGCGAAAGCTCTGATCCCCTCGCGCCATCCGCGCTGTCCTGCCATCCGTGCTATCCATAGACTGAAAAATAATCCGTGTTTTGAGCGTGGAAAAGATTGACGAATGCGGAATAAACATTCATTTTTCCGAAATGAGTAAATCTTATTCTACCCCCGTTTCACTGCCCGACGCCGGCCTCGATCGCGACGAAGTCTTTCGCCGCATGGCCGCCGTCCGCGATAAAGACACGCGCTGGCGCGATGGTCGTACCTTCAGTCTGGTGTTTTACGCGGGGGAGGAGATGCTCTCCGTATTAAAAGAGGCCTATACGATGTTCTTCTCGGAGAACGGCTTGAACCCCGGGGCCTTCCCGAGTCTGAAAAAATTCGAAAGCGAAGTGCTTTCGATGACCGCGGGGCTGCTGGGCGGCGATTCGAATACAGCCGGCAATATGACTTCGGGCGGCACCGAAAGCATTCTCATGGCGGTCAAAACCGCGCGCCAGAAATTCAGAGCCGAGCGACCCGACATCACCGAACCTGAAATTCTGGTGCCGGTTACGGCGCACCCCGCCTTCGATAAGGCCGGCCACTATTTCGACGTAAAGATCCGCCACATGCCGGTCGCCCAGGATTATCGCGCGGATGTGAATGCTATGCGGGATGCGATTACGGAACGCACGATCATGATCGTGGGTTCGGCGCCCCAGTATCCCCAGGGCGTCGTGGATCCCATCGCGGAGCTGGCGGAACTCGCCGCCGCGCGTGGCATTCTCATGCACGTCGACGCCTGCGTGGGCGGCATGATGCTGCCCTTCGTACGCAAGCTGGGTTTCGACGTGCCCGACTTCGACTTTAAGCTTCCGGGCGTAACTTCTATGTCGGTGGACTTACACAAGTACGGCTACGCGGCGAAGGGCGCATCATGCGTACTGTACCGAGACAAAGATCTGCGTCGCCACCAATACTTCGTATACACCGAATGGCCCGGCGGAATTTACGCGAGCCCGACCGTGGCCGGCACCCGGCCCGGCGGAGCGATCGCCGCGGCCTGGGCGATCATGAACTATCTCGGCGAAGAGGGGTATCTCGGAATCACGCGCACCGTAATGGAAACCGTGCGGACCGTCGCGGAAGGCGTGCGCGAAATGGACGGCGTAAAAATTCTCGGCGAACCGCATATGAGCGTCATGTGTCTGGCGGCGGACGATCCTTCGCTCGACATTTACGAAGTCGGCGACGAGATGAGCGTGCGCGGCTGGCATCTGGACCGCCAGCAGTACCCGGCGAGCCTGCACCTGACGATCAACTGGGCCCACTCCCAGAGCGTGGAACAATTTCTCTCGGATCTCCGCGAAGCGATCGCGAAGGCCCGCCGCTTCAGTTTGAGCAAACTCAATTCGCAGATGGGCGTGCTCGCCGGCAGCGCTCTGGGCGTTCTACCCGAATCGATGGCCAGCGGCATTACGCGTATGTTTTCAAAGATGGGCGGCAGCGGATTGCCGAAGCGTTCGGCGGCCATGTACGGCATGATGGGCAAGCTGCCGAACCGCGGCGATCTTCAAGACGTCGTCAAAGATTTGCTGGATAAATTTACGGACGCCGCGAAAAAATAAAAAAACGCGCGCGGCCCGCGGCGCAGCGTCTTTCATGGGACGCGAATGAACGTCCGCGAGCTCTATCCGAAAATCGAACCGTACAGGCACTTCATGCTGCCGGTCTCGGACCTGCACAACATCTACGTCGAAGAGTGCGGCAATCCGCAGGGGCGGCCGGTCGTCTTTTTACACGGCGGTCCCGGCGGCGGCGTCACGCCGAACTATCGCAGATTTTTTGATCCCCGAAAGTGGCGCATTATTTTATTCGACCAGCGCGGCTGCGGTCGGAGCAAACCCTTCGCTACACTGGAAGAGAATACGACCTGGCATCTGGTCTCCGACATCGAAGCCATTCGCACGCATCTCGACATCGAAAGCTGGGCGGTCTTCGGCGGCAGCTGGGGTAGCACCCTGGCGCTGGCCTACGCCGAGACGCATCCCGAACGAGTGCGTTCGCTGACACTGCGCGGCATCTTCATGCTGCGGCGGCGCGAAATCGATTGGTTCTACCAGGACGGGGCGAGTCGCATCTTTCCCGACGCCTGGCGCCACTATCTGGAGGCCATTCCGCCTGAAGAACACGGCGATCTGGTGCGGGCCTATCACAAACGCCTGACCTCCGAGGACGCGGAAACCCGGCTGGCCGCGGCCCGGGCCTGGAGCATTTGGGAAGGCAGCACGAGCAAGCTCTATCCCGACGCGGCCTTCGCGGCCGGTTTCGGCAGCGAACACTTCGCCCTGGCCTTCGCGCGCATCGAGTGCCACTATTTTATCAACGGCGGTTTCATGGAGAGCGACGATCAGCTGATCCAGAACGTGGACCGCGTGCGTAAAATTCCGGCGGTGATCGTGCACGGTCGCTACGACGTCGTCTGTCCCCTGGGGAACGCGTACGATTTGTGCGCGCGCTGGCCCGAAGCCGACCTGCAGATTATACCCGACGCCGGCCATTCGGCGATGGAGCCGGGCACGCGCACGGCGCTGCTGAACGCGACGGACCGTTTTGCAGAGGAGGGCTGAGCCCGGGCGGCGAATATCATCCAGGCCATAAAGCGATTGCCCCGGCCTGCGCCCGATTCGGAAGATTCGGCTCGCGGCGACTTTCGACACCAGACGGCCGCCGAATCAAAGAACGCCTCGGGTTCTGCGATCAGGTAACTTTTATCCAATCCTGCGCCGAGCGTTTCGACTATGCTGAATATCGAAAAGCGACCGGGCCGGCAAGCGGAGCACAGCCAGCAGCGCGCCCGGGACGCTCAGGAGGAATCAATGTCAGAAGCACCACCGGCGGGAATCCTGCCTTATCTTACGGTTCGCGACGCCGCCCGGGCCGCGGCCTTTTATGTCGAAGCCTTCGGCGCGACGGAAATCTATCGGCTTACGGACGCCGATGGACGCGTCGGTCACGCGGAGCTGGAACTGGCCGGACACAAATTTATGCTGGCGGACGAATATCCCGACTATGGCTGCCTGGGGCCGGCCAGCCTGGGCGGCACGCCGGTTAGCCTGACGGTGTACGTTCCGGACGTGGATCAGGCTGTCGAAAGAGCCGTCGCCGCGGGCGCGAAAGTCGATCGCCCCGCGGCGGATCAGTTTTACGGCTGCCGCACGGCCTGGCTTTCGGATCCTTTTGGACACGCCTGGGTATTGCAGCAGCGGTTGGAAATTGTGAGCCCGGCCGAAATGCAGAAACGATTCAGAGCGCTCTAGTTTAGAAGAGGGCCGTTTTTGGAATCGCAACGCGGCGTCCCGGTTGTGAGCAATCCGAATGTTCACAATGTGAGGAAAATCATCCGCCGGGATTTGCGAATGTCTGGCGTCCCCTGTTGCCGCCCATGTCGTGGATTCAGAGGCGTGGGGATCCCTGGGACAGGAAATCGAACAGAGTACATTTGAGGCGGGCGATTACGAACGCTTTCGGGCATGCCTGGCGCGGGAAACCCTTGAGCTGGAAGACTGGCAGAAGCAGAATCGGCTGGCTGACGGTCATCCCGTGGGCGGGCTGGAGCTGGAAGCCTGGCTCGTACACGATGATCCCGGACTGCGCCCGAAGCCGTGCTACGATCTCTTCTATGAACGTATGGGGCCCGATGGGAACGAGTGGCTTTCGCCGGAACTCGCGCTCTTTAACGTAGAATTCAATACTCCGCCGGCCGAGTTGCGCGGCGGCGCACTGCGTGATTTCGCGGGAAGCCTGGAAGCCCAGTGGCGCCGCGCTCGCACGGTCGCCGGGGAAATCGGCGCTCGATTGCTGCGCATCGGCATTTTGCCGGTGCTGCAAGAATCGGATCTCTGTCTGGCGAATATCTCTCGTTCGGCTCGCTATGCCGCCTTGAACGAACAAATTTTACGCGCGCGTGACGGCCAACCGCTGCATTTAAATATCGTCGGCCTCGAACGTCTGGAAGTTTTTCACGCCGACGTGATGCTGGAAGCCGCCGCTACGTCTTTTCAAATTCATATGCAGGCGCCCGCGGCTCAGGGGCTGCGTTTGTACAACGCTTCGATCGTCGCGTCGGCGCCGCTGATCGCCCTGGCCGCCAATTCGCCGTATCTATTCGGGCGCGATCTGTGGGAAGAAACCCGGATTCCCGTTTTTGAAGAAGCGGTGGAAGCCGGAGGATTCGCAGGAGCCGCGGCGGGCCCCTTGCGCCGGGTGAGCTTCGGCAGCGGTTTCGCCCGCGAATCTCTGTTAGAAGTGTTTCAAGAGAACTTAGAACATTTTCCGATTCTCCTGCCGGTTCGCCTTGACGACGAAGCGGGCAAACTCCATCATCTGCGGTTTCATAACGGAACCATCTGGCGCTGGAATCGACCGCTGATCGGTTTCGATCAGCAGGGGCGGCCGCATATTCGCGTGGAACAACGGGTCCTGCCGGCCGGGCCCACGATCCTGGACGAGGTCGCGAATATGGCGTTTTATTTCGGACTTGTCCAGGACATGGTCGGCGAAGAGCGCGCCTGCTCGGAACGAATCGAATTCGCCTGTGCCCGGGATAATTTTTATGGAGCGGCGCGACATGGCCTGAAGGCCCATTTTAAGTGGTACGACGGCGAACAAATTGGAGCCCGGCGTTTGATTTTGAATACTCTGTTGCCCCGGGCGGCCCGGGGGCTCGCGAGTCTGGGCATCGACGCGGAAGACGCGCGTCTGTATCTGGGCGTGATCGAACAGCGCGCGACGAAGCAACAGACCGGAGCCGGATGGCAAAGACGCTTCGTTGAAAAATACGGCCGCGATATGCAGGCCCTGACCGGCGCGTATCTGGAGCGCCAGGACGCTGGAGCGCCGGTCCATAGCTGGGATTTATGAACGAATTGACGGTGCTCAATCATTTGCCGGAGACGCTGCTGGAACGCGCGGCCCCCGACCTTCATCAGGTCCTCGACGGACCGACTTTGATTCATCTGTCCGGTCGCGATCCAACTCCGCTCTTCGTTTCCGTACTCCTGCACGGCAATGAAACCACGGGCTGGGAAGCGATGCGCGGTCTTCTCAAAAAATACGAGGGCCGGACCTTGCCGCGCGCCTTGAGTCTGTTTCTCGGTAATATCATGGCGGCGCGCCAGGGTGTGCGGCGTCTGGACCGTCAACCGGATTTCAACCGCGTTTGGCCCTCCGACGAAGCAAACGAAAGCGATGCGCCGGCGGGGCGGGAGGCGAAGATCATGTCAGCGGTTGTCGCGGAAATGCGAACGCGCGATTGTTTCGCCAGCATCGACATTCATAATAATACGGGCAGCAATCCGCATTACGGTTGCGTCAATCGCCTCGAAGGACCTTACCTGCACCTGGCGCGTTTGTTCAGTCGCACGATCATCTATTTCCTGCGTCCCCTGGGCGTGCAGTCGATGGCCTTCGCGCAGTTCTGTCCGGCGGTCACGGTCGAATGCGGGAAATCCGACGATCAGGCCGGAATCGCCCACGCTATGGATTTCGTCGAAACAGTACTGCATCTGGAGCGCCTCGACGAGCGGACTCCGGCCGCGCGGGAGTACGATCTATTTCACACCGTGGCGACGATCAAAGTTCCGGAAGAGGCGAGCTTCAGCTTCGAAGATCCGAAGGGTCGAGAAACGGACCTTCATTTCAGTGCGGATCTCGATCGAATGAATTTTCAGGAAATCGGCGACGGGGCGCTCTTCGCGCGCACACGACACCCGGCGCGCCTGACGGCCTGGGACGAAAACGGACGCGAGGTCGGCGCGGACTATTTCGAATACCGAGCGGCTTCAGGGACGCCCCGGGATTTTGAATACGAGGTCCGGCTGAAAAAATCAGTCATGCCGTCCATGCTCACAGTCAATCCGAAGATTGTGCGCCAGGACTGTTTGGGATATTTCATGGAACGGCTCAGCAAGTGAAGTGATTCAGCGCGCTCTAACTTGAGGTCAGATGGCTTTACTGGAATCGCAGCACGGCGGCGCGTAAAATCTGCGGCGTCGCGTTTTCGTACACTTCGCCGTGGCAGGGCACGATGCGCTGGATCGGCCAGGCGTAGATTTTTTCGCAGCTGTTCGCGGCGGCTTTGCGGTCTTTCGTAATCAGGCGCCACATGCGACTCTGGCGCAGGCCGTTCGCCACGTCCATGATCGTAAACAAGAGCCACTGGCGGGGACCGCAGGGCGCCCCCCAGTGAAACACGAGATCGGCGAGCACCAGACTGCCGGTCGCCTGATGAAAGAATACGACTTCGTTCATATTTGGCGCGCCCTGAATTTGCACGCAGTCGATTTCGCCGCGCCACTCGATCGCGGCGGCGCTTGCGGAATCGTCATGCAGGGGTTCGCCGCGCTCCGCGAATTCCGGCACTTTGGTATCCAGACCGGGCGCGAACCAGAAGCGCGCGTCAGGCCAGCGGTCCAGGACCGCCGCGACGTACATATGGTGAAAGTGATTGGGGGCTACGACGTGCAGGACCGGCCCCAGCTGTTCGATTTGCGCGGCCATCGAGTCGTCGATCGGAACGGGGGAGTGCAGCCAGAGACCGCCGCCTTTCAGTCGGATGACGCTCATGCGCGTCGGAAAATAAACGCCCCCCGGCATATTCTGCGCATGCTCCAGACAATATAGATCTTCGTCGACTTTGATCAGTTCTCCAACGGCCATGCGTCATGCGTCCGTCGCGTCGGACATTCTGTAAACTCAATCCCGGCTTGACAGCGCGCCGAAGCGGCGAAAATACTCGGCGCATGCGTCGCATTCATCAGACCGATTTTTCCGCGGCCCGGGGCAACGCGCTCCAGGCCTGTTTCGCGTCGATCTTCGATCTGGGACTTGCGGATGTGCCGAATTTTCTCGAAGCGGCCGAGCAGGCCGGCGTGAATTATCTGGAGATCGTCGACGACTGGCTCGCAGAGCGCGGGCTGGTCTTTCTTAAAATCGGTCTGCCGAAAGCTGCGGAGCAGGGGCGTGTCGCCGGAAGTCTGGAGTTTCCGGCCGGCCCCGCTGTATGCGTGCTGGCCGGCCCGAGCCCGCGGGGCGATTTCAAGCACGCTGTCGTCGGCCGGGTGCAGCCCGGGTCCGATAAAGACGACCCGACCGCGATCGGCACCGACTTTACGATCCTGCACGATCCTCATCCCGACGATACCGGCCTGGCCGGACCGCCAGTCTGGGTCGGCTTTTTCGCACTGCGCGAAACGAAATAAATCAGCGACCGATCTTAGAGCGGTCTGTGCCGGCTATTCTGTACGCCGCGCGTTAGATGCAGGGCTTCGCCAGGCGAACGACGATCGTGTGCAGCGCTTCGTACCGGCTATGGAGACTCAAATCCGCACCGCCGAAGGCGGGGACCTGGAGTGTCCGCCCGGACGAGGCAACGGCGACCGGGCCCGCGCCGGAACTCAATACCGCGCGATCTACGAATTCCAGAAAGGTCCGCAGACTCGCTGCGGCGTCGTCGGAGGACGAAGTGAGATCCACCGGTCGCTGTCTGGCTTCGGGTGTCGCCGCCATCAGGTTCCGTGCGAAGGCGGCGACGCTCTCCACGCCCCAGCAGGCTGCAAAGGTCGCCGGTGTGCACCACTGATTCGGCTTGCAGGCGCCGATGAGCTGATTCGCCGCCACGTCGACTGGCGCTCCAGGCGTACTATGATCGGAATCTCGTGCGAAGGCATCGATTGCATCCAGCGTCTCAAGGGGCAGCCAGTCCTCAGAATACCGGCTTTCCCAGGCCGGGAGCAATAATTCCCGCGCGATGCCGCTCATGGCCGCGAGCAGCTGCAGGCGATTGAGGCCGCGCGAACCGCTTATGATCTGCGTCTCTGGCGCTATACTCTCAGGCGGGCTGCGAAATATCGCCGGCCTTCGTAAAAGTTCGCGATGGGGAATGAACTCCCGCTCGAAGCGCTCAATATATGTTTCGCGAACCGGGTCTTGAGCGTTGCTCGTACTTAAAATCCAGGCGAAGATGGAAAGATACTGGGAGTGCTGGCGAAGCACACCCCTGTGATTCCGGTGTAGACTGCAAATATGATCGCATAAAAAATCGAGGGCCTCGCCGGCCCGGTCGTCAGAGCGGCTCAAGCGTCCGAGAGCGATCATGGACTGACGCGCGCCCAGGTCCAGGTCCAGGGTGCGATCCCGTACGCGAAAATCCAGTTGAATCGATTCGCGCAGGGCGTCGTGCGTTTCCGGTGTCGATACGCCGCTGAAGCCCAGAGCCGCCCCCGCCGCCAGGCGCACAGCCTCTTCGGGATCAAACAGAAATCGGAGTATTTCGCGGGCCGCCTCTTCCGAACGCGCCCGCAGAGCGATCAGCGTTCGCAGATAGACGAAAGCGGATTCGGGTTGGCGATGCCGGTCGCGAATTCGCCCGAGGTTTTCGAGGACTGCCCCGGTCGCGCCGGGCAGGTGATGGCCGCGGGTCCCCCAGGCGGCCAGGGCGATCGCGGCGGCCCAGCGGACGCGAGTATGCGAATCCTCTGCGAGGATCTTTATGACTCGATCGAAGATTTCGTCGGGCGGTCTGTGCTTTTGCCGGTAGGCGTGCCGACCGCCGCTCTTTGCGGACGCGATTCGGAATCCACCGGAAGGGCCGACGCGGAGCCGCGCGAAGTCTAAGGGTCGATTCGCCAGGGCCGCCAGTGTCAGCAGCCCTTCGCGCCGCTGCTCCGGATCGGAGGATTTCAGCGTGCGAAAGACAGCGGCGACGTGTTTGGGAGACATGCGGATCGCCGACCGCCGCTCCTCGTCGAATCAGAATCGCCTGAAACAACGAAAGACAGCGGCGACGTGTTTACTGGTTCCCGTAGATATAGTTCAGGCGCATGTAAACGCCCGGGTTGTTCGCGATATAGTGCATGAACTCTTTGCGTTCCAGGCGATAGGCCTCAACGTCGGTCGCCGCCCGAAACTGAATCGTGCTGGGAGCGTTTTTCTGCAGCTGATAGATTTCGCCGCAGAAATCGCCGCGACTGAGGTGTTCGACCACCTGGCCGTCCCGGACCGCTTCGACCATACCGCTCTTAATAATATAAGCGTACTCGTAGTGCTGTTCCTGCGAAACGAGATCCGTGCCGCCTTTGACCTCCGTGATTTCCATCAGGAGTTCGAGCTGGGTTTTCTGAGCGGAAGTGCCGTCTTTGAAAAAACGCGAGACCGTCAGAACGTCCCAGGTGCCCGTCTTGCGCACGTCATGCAGCATCGCCAGGTTCTTCTGGAGATCGCTGCCCTTGATGAAGTTCAAAAAGCGAGATTTGCCGATGGTCAAAGCCACGACGTCGGTTTCCGCGACGACGTCGGCGCTGCGGGGCTGGTTGTTAATCAGCGAAGCTTCGCCGAAGTATTCGTAGTTACCGAAACGTTTTTGTTTGGCTTCTTCGCTGACTTCGCCCTGTTCCATACCGACTACTTTTACGTTGCCGGACATGATAATAAAAAAGCGATCGCCGGGAGTGTCCTTCTCGATGATCTTTTCGCCGCGCTTGAAGTTTTCGGTTTCGACGATTTCGATGAACTCTTTCGCTTTCGAAACAGGAAAGCCGCGAAAGATGTCCACGTTGGAAAGGGCGTCGAGCAATCGATAGACCTCTTCCATTTTCGGCGGAGTCACTTCCGGATAGACCGTGTTTTCGATGCCGAAGCGACACAGGGTCAGGTGCGTCTCCTCGGGCATATTATTTTTGGCGATGTGATAGACGTGAATCTTCTTCTGGATCTCTTCCGGCAGCGTATTCAAATAATCGATACGCGTATGCAGCGGCGGCGGGCCCGCTTCGTGATAGATGATCTGGTTGTGCCAGGGGAAATCCAGCATATCGCGATAGCGAGATTCGGTGAGCACGCCCAAATCGAGCAGCTCTTTGAAACGATCCGGATCGTTGAGATGATCCGAAGAGTAGATGAAGCTCTGGTCTTCGAAAGTGAATTCAAAGCTCAGGCTGGGAATCGAATGCAGTGCGTAGCTGAAACGAAATTCAGCGCCGTTGATATAGTACGAGCGCCCCATCATCACCGGAACGAAATCGAAGAGCGCGAAGAGTTCTTTCGCCGGGATATTCGTCAGGGCGGTGTACTTGCGAATAAAAGAGTGGATCACCGTCTCCGTCGTATAGATGGTGATCTTGCCTTCTTCGAGAATCTTCTGGAAGGTGCCGGCGTCATGATCCGCGTGGCAGTGTGTTAACAGGATGCTGTTGATATTCTTCGGGTTGACGTTCGATTGCCCCAACCACTCGGTGGAATTCACCGGCGGGTCGACCATGATTCCCTGGTGGTTTACCCACAGAATAAAACCGCTGGTATTTTCTTCGGGATCGAAGCCGTGACTCGGCCCCAGGCAGGTGATGCCCAGCACCGGCGGCGTATAGGGCTCGGGCAGAGCCGCGCCCACGTCGTAGATGATATTGAAATCGACTTCCGCCGGCAGATCGGTTTCGCGATCCCAGCCGCGGTCGATCAGTTTGAAGTTGTCTTCGCCGCGTTCGATTTCGACGTCGTTGATGAAGACCTTGCCGTCTTTGTTAAAGACCACGAACTGGAGGTGATCCTCCATCGTACGACCGCCGCGAAAATAATCGATCTCGGCGGCCATGTCGGGATAACCGAAGGCGTTCTCGCCGTCGACGTACTCCGATTTCAGGTCGACGACTTCAGGGCCGAAGAGGCTTTCCTGTAGCACCTTGCGAAAACGAGTCCGCTGTTCGCGCGTGCAAACGATGTAGGTTTTCTTTTTGCGAAAGAAGAAGTTGTAGTAAATCGGGAATTCGACTTCGGCGACCGTAATGCCCTTGCGAATATGAAAGAATTCGTGCGGCAGAATGAAAATCTGCGGCGTTCCCCGGGGGAGGCTCATCGTATCCTTGATGGTCTCGGGCGGGGATCCGACCTGCATATAGCCGACGGAGGTTTCGACGAGGTATCCGCCCCTCGGGAGCCGGGTATAAGGTTGGGTGATTTCGATGGTCTGTGCAGTAGTCATGATCGGGAGGGATGTCGGCGTAAGTCGACCTTTGCAGGGCTCCTACGACGAATTATCGTCGAGGTTCTGAGCATAATCAAATAAAATCCACCGAAAAAACCAACAGGGAAATCGGCCGCCGGCCTGTTCGAAATCCGCCGGGGGGGCCAGAGACTCCCGCTGGCGTCTGTGGAGCTCAGGCGCTAGCCGCCGAGAAACTGAGCGACCGCCCAGCCCAGGGGAGTGCCGACGGCGTAGCCCACCAATCCCGTGGTCAGGCCGGAAATCAGCAGATGCCGGTTCTTGAGGGAATCGCAGATGGCGGGCACGAAAGGCGGGCCGTAGATGGCCGCCGTCGAGGTCACGAGCAGGGTGTCGGCGTCGACCCGGAAGATCCAGCCGAAGAACATGTGCAGCGCGATTGCCCCGAGCATCACGAAGCCGCAGTACACCAGAAACTGAGTGCCGGTCGTGAACAGACTCGTGGGATCGACCATACTGCCCATGGCCACGCAGAAAATCAGAATCAAATATTCGCCGCTTTCGTAAGTGCCGCGCAGGGCGCGCACGCCGGGATTCAGCGAAGCCAGAATCGCGAAGCCGGTCAGGCCCAGCATGACCAGGGGCACAAACGAACCCTTCGCTCCGGTCAGGGCGCCGAAGCCGATGGCAACCCCGGCGCTCAGAACCACGATCAGAGCTGAAAGACCGAAACCTTTGAGAATCGGCGGCGCATCGGAGCGGCTGAGGCCTACTAAGTCCGCGCTGTCCAGAACGTGGTCGGCGTCGTCCCCGTCGGGATGTTGAAAGGGTTTCAGAAAAAGCAGAACGAAACGTCGCGCGATCGAAAGTAAAAACAGGAGATAGATTCCACCGAGCAGCACGTCGGAAGTTTGCATGAGCAGATAAGTATCGTTCGGAACGTCGAGCATATTGCCCAGGGCCGCCATGTTCGGAGTGCCGCCCGTGTATACGCCGATCAGCATGCCCGAGATTTGCGGGGCGTTTTCGACCGTGTGCCCGAGGACGTAATACCCCAGGATCGACATGATCAAGACGCTCACGAGAGCCAGGGCGAAAGAGATCACGGCGCCCCGGGCGAAGCGCAGCCAGGACATGAAGTCCATCGAAAAGAGCAGCAGCGGAATGGCCAGGGGCACCACGGCTTCCGAGAGGGTTTCAGATAATTTAATATCGAGCGCGACGCCCGGAGTCAGGGCCAGCAGCACGCCGCCCACGTAGCACAGCACGACCGGCCCGATCACGTTAAAGATTTTCGAACGCCCCGCCAGAAAGATCGCGATCAACGGAAATCCGATCAGGAAGATGATCTGAGCTGCGGCGGCGTACATGCGCAATTCTTTCGGGCTGCCGCTGAATGTTACAAGAAATTTTTCGTTTCGCCGCGGGTCGGCGCAGCGCGAAGAGCGCGCGAAGGCGAAGCGAAAGTGCTTGACCCGGGTCGTGCAGAGCGTGTGATCTGGGGCATGTCAGCCGCAGATTCGCATCGTTTTCAGGGAAAGGTCGTAATCGTCACCGGCGCATCGAAAGGCGTGGGACTGATGGCCGCGCGCGGCTTCGCGGCGGAAGGCGCCCACGTGGTTCTCTCGGCGCGGAGTCCAGGGCCCTTGAAAGCCGCGCGACAATCGCTGCCGCGACCGGAAGATGCCCTGGTCGTCAAAGCCGATATGGCGAATCTGAAAGACGCCGAGCGACTGATCAAAGAGACGATTAAGAAATTCGGCCGCATCGACGTGCTGGTGAACAACGCCGGCTATAATGCCCGGGGCGATCTGGAAGAAGTCGCCCTCAAAGACGTGCTGCATATTCTCGATGTGAATTTGCGCGCGCCGATCGCCATGGCGAAGCTGGCATTGCCGCATTTACAAAAGACCGGCGGCGCGATCGTAAACGTGGCCTCGATCGCGGGTTGCGTTCCGGTTCCGGAAGAGGCCACCTATTCCGCGACGAAGGCGGCCCTGCGCTGGTTCAGCATGGCCCTGCACGAAGAGGTCGCGGCCGAGGGCGTGCGGGTCTCCGTGGTTTCGCCCGGCCCGATCGATACGGATTTCATCATGAACAGCATCGACGAGGTGCCGGACCTCGTTTTTTCCCAGCCGATGTGTACGCCCGAAGAAGTCGCCGCGTTGATCGTCGAGCGCTCGGTAGACGGCGCGCGCGAATCGAAGATCCGGGCTTCGTCCGGATTCCTGGCGACCTTCGCGTACATTTTTCCGGGGGTGCGGCGCGCGCTCCTGCCGACGCTGCGTAAAAAAGGCGCCCGGATCAAGGCGCGGCTGAAAAAAGAGCGGGGCCTGAGCGCCTGATCGAAATCCGCCTGGCTTACGGGCGTCTCGAATTAGCAAGCGCTTTAAAATAAATGGTCGTCGGAGTCCGACGAGCCCGGGCGAAATTTTATGCAATCCAACAACGATCAAAAATTCGACGTGGTCCTGTACGGTGCCACGGGTTTTACCGGCCGCCAGACGGCGGAGTACTTTCAGCAGCATGCGCCTGCGGGTCTGCGTTTCGCCATCGCCGGTCGCAATCAAAATAAGCTGGAAGCTCTGCATAAAGAGCTGGGCCTGCCGGAGTCGGTGGGCGTCATCGCGGCGGACAGCGCTGATGCGCAGGCGATCGACGCGATGGTCGCGCGCACACGCGTTCTGTTAACGACCGCCGGTCCGTATACATTGTACGGAGAACATCTCGTGCGGGCCTGCGCGGAGCAGGGCGTGCACTACGTCGACATCACCGGCGAAACCGCCTTTATTCGAGATATGATCGATCGCTACGCGAAGGCGGCGGAAAAATCCGCGGCGAAGCTCGTGCCCCTGTGCGGTTTCGATTCGGTGCCCGCGGATCTGGGAGCCTATCTCGCGCAAAAAAGACTCCGGGATCAGCACCAAACCGGGACGGTCAGCGCGCGCGGCTACTATTCGATTGGCGGCGGCTTTAACGGCGGCACTTTCTTTTCCGGCCTGACCATGTTTGAAACCGGAGCCCATGAGCGCATGCGCGACGTGGGGCTCTTGCTGCCCGAAGCGGCGCGGGGTGTCGCGCCGCCCGCCGACAACGAATCGGCGCGCTACGAAGCGGACGTCGATAGCTGGGTCGCTCCGTTCGTTATGGGGCGGATCAATACGCGGGTCGTGCATCGCAGCGCCGCGCTGGCGGCGGCCTTCGCGGCGCCCTATGGCGCGGCTTTCGGCTACGGCGAATCGCTGAAGATGGGCGGGCGGTGGAATCCGGTGCCGGCGGTCGCCATGGCGTCGGGTATGCAGGCCTTCGAAGCGCTGGGAACGATCGGCGCCGTGCGCAACGTGCTTAAAATGCTCGGTCCCGCTCCGGGAGCCGGCCCCTCCGACAGCGCCATCGAAAACGGATTCTATCAGATTGAAGTCGTGGCCGCCGGCGAAAACGGAACCCGGGTCCGGACGACGATCGCCGATGAGCGCGATCCTGGCAATCGCGCGACCGTCCAGTTCGTATGCGAAGCCGCCTTCGCCCTGGCCGGGGACCTGGCGATTCTTCCCGGGGGAGCGGAGCGAGTTGGATTTTTGACGCCGGCCACCGCTTTCGGCGATGTGCTGGTGGACCGTCTGATCGCCGGTGGAACGACGATTCAGAGCGAAGATTTATAGATACGTAGATCAGGACCTGGAATTCGCTTCAGGACTTTTCGGACTTTCAAGACGGCGCGTCGCCGGGGGCAGCGGCCGGATCGCGGGGATTGTACAGCCCCAGGCAGCTGGCGATGCGTTCCGCCAGGCCTTCGATCGCCAGAACTTCGTCGACCAATCCCGCTTCAATGGCCCTGGCCGGAATTCCGAATATTGTGCAGCTGGCTTCGTTTTGCGCCAGGCCGTAGGCCCGCGCCGCCTTCAATTTTCGCAGGCCTTCGCAGCCGTCGGAGCCCATGCCGGTCATCAGGATCGCCAGGGTGCGCGTGGGGATAACCTCCGCCAGGGACTCAAACAACAGATCGATCGAAGGCTGGCAGTGGTTGTGGGCCGGCCCGGCCGCCACGTTTAAATACATTCGATCGCCGCGCCGACGCACGGTCGTATGATAACCGCCGGGCGCGAGATAGACAGCGCCGCGTTCCACGTTCAGGCCGTCCTGCGCCTCGACGACCTTCAGCGGCGAATGCAGATTCAGGCTCTGAGCCAGCTGGGCCGTGAAGCCTTCCGGCATATGCTGGGCGATGACGATGGCGCCGTTCAATCGCGGAGGGAGGCTGCCGAGCAGTCGCTCCAGAGCGCGCGGACCGCCTGCGGAAACGCCAATCGCGCAGAGATCGAAGCGGCCGGACAGCTGCGAGCGATCCCGGTTCGCCGCCCGGGGCCATTCCGGATCGGAGGCTCCAGGGGCTTTGACCGGTAGCTTCGGCGGCCTTTCGGGCAGCGCCCTGGCGAGACGGCGGGCGCGCGGCAACATATAGCCGTTGATATAATCGTCCACTTCCAGGGTCGTTTCCATCGCAGGCGGTATCGGCATATATTCCAGCGCATGCGTGCCGCCCCAGGCGAGGGCCCGCGAAATTTGAACGGGGTCTCGCAGGCTGCCAAATAGAATCAGGCCGGCTTCGGGAAAGTCGCGCGGCAGCTCGCCCATGGCGGCGTCATTTGCGATGTCGAATTCGATCAGGGCGATGCGCGGTTTCCGATCGCCGCCGGCCTGCGGACGTACGGCGCCCACGGATTCCAGTCCGACCAGTTCGAAACGCGGATTGCTCCGGGCGCCGGCCCGCAGCTGTTTCGCGAAAGCCGAATCTCCGCTTACGAAAATTGGTATTGGTTCGAACGCCTCAGCCATCCCGATTTACGAGGATCGACTCGGGCTCGGAAAAGTCATTTCGGTTTTTTTAGAGTTTCGAGTAAGATCGGATCGGGAGTGATCCATCCACCGGGGCTCTGCGGGCCGTTCAGATCGATGAAGCGAGCGCGCACGCCCCGCACCCGACGCCGGCGAAATTCCACGGTGATTTCGCATACGGCGTTATCAGCAATACTGCACAGATAGGGCCCTTCGTGCAGCCGGCGAAAATGATTTCGTTTCGCCGAGCTTTCCACGATCAACCACTGCAGCGCGAAGGGGTGATCGGGCAGGGCGTACGGATCGGGCGTTGCGCCGGGCGCGATCGGAAAAAAGCTTTCCCAGAATTCGCGGCGCTCCAGCAGTTCGATCGCGTTCAGATAGGCCGCCTGTGTTTTCGGAGCCGGGGCGTCGTGCAGGTTATGCGAATCGATGACGGGTGCGGCCGCCTCGTTCGCCTTGCGATCAAGCATCAGCACGTACAGATCCACGCCGCTCTGTCGGCGAAATTCCCGGGCGAGTAATTCGATCGGTTCGACGCTGAAGTTGGGTTCCGCACCGCTGGTCACCGAAGTAATCATGGCCGTATAATTGTCGCGCCGGACCAGGCGAAAGGGCTCCACTCTGCCGGCGCTGTTCGCCGACGCGCCGCCGGCCGACGCTCGCAGATTGAAGCTGACCGCGGGCGTGTTCATAAAACCCGCTTGCCGACTCGCCTTCAAGCCGGCGTAGGCCAGGGTCTCGGCGGCGGCCGGGCCGAGGGCGTCCAGCCGCAGATAGTGCGGCAGGTTCAGGCTCGCGTGCTCGATCTTTTTTTGCAAAGCACCCGGGCCCGCAGACCCGGTAAAATTTCCCGACTGAACCAGCAGAACGCCTCCGCGATTGCCGGCCGCCGCTTCGCGGCGTTTGCGTTCGACCATCGTGTGGAGGGCCGCCAGCCCGCCGCGACCCTGAGCGTCCACGTCAAAGTTCCCGTTCCACGCGCCGATGGCGTAGAGGGTCAGGATAAAATCTTCCGGCGGCGTTGTGTTTCGACTGCCGTGCAGCGAGTGCGCCTGCATTTCGGGGGCGGGCACCAGCAGCGCCGCCATGATCATCAGAATTCCCGGCAGCGCAAGCCCCGCCAGGACCAGGCCGATCTTTCTTCCCGGATTGGTTTGAGCAGATTCGGTGCGATGTTTCTTCATATTATCAGACAGTATCCGCGAATGGCGGGCCCGGCAGTACCGGCTCTCTTTCAGTATCGGCCGGGATTTGCGTTCATCCAGCGCAAAACAAATCGGAGTGGCCGCCCTGTGGGGCTTCCAGGAATCGTTGCAGGCGTGCGACCTCTGCTGGAACGGTATCCGGATCTGGCCCGGCGGGTTCCGCATCTAAAACTCTGCGATTTGCCGACGCCGGTGGAGCCCCTTATGGATTCAAGACATTTGAAAGATTCGACGCCTTTCATCGCTGCCGGCCGTCCGGCGGCGGAGCTGCCCGCTGCCTTCGCCCGCTACGAAGAGTTGGCTCCACAGCCGGCGGATGCTGAATTCGGCGGCGCCGCAGCCCGCGATGGAGCGGAGCGGTTATGAGCGAGTCGCACGAAAACAGTCACGGCCACAATCACGGCCACGCTCATAGTCACGGGCACCATCATCACGGCCATCACCACCACGGCGGCGATCAAAGCGTGCGTAATCTGAGCATCGCCTTCGCTCTGAATTTTTTATTTACGATCGCAGAAATCATCGGCGGACTCTGGACGAATTCGGTCGCGATTCTCGCGGACGCGCTGCACGATCTTGGCGATAGTCTTTCGCTGGCTCTGGCCCTGGTCATGCACCGGCTTTCGCAGCGCGGGCGCGACGAAACGTTTTCGTATGGCTATCGACGCTTTTCGCTGCTGGCGGCTTTGATCAACAGCCTGGTATTGGTTGTCGGTTCGATCTATATCTTTTCGGAGGCGATTCCGCGTTTGCTGAATCCGGAGCCGGTCTACGTGCCGGGTATGCTGGGTTTTGCCGTGGCCGGGATTTTGTTTAACGGACTGGCGGCCTGGAAATTGCACGGCGGCGAAAGCCTGAACGAAAAGATGGTGCGCTGGCACTTGCTGGAAGACGTGCTGGGCTGGGTCGCCGTTTTAATCGCGTCGATTGTGATGTTGTTCTGGGATCTGCCGATCCTGGATCCGATTTTATCGATCGGGATTAATCTGTTTATTTTATTTAACGTCAGCCGGATCCTCTGGGATACGGTGAAAGTCTTTTTGCAAAGCGTGCCCGGATCGCTATCAGTAGAGGGGATCGAAACCGAAATTCAAAAAGACGCCGGCGTTGTGTCCGTCCACGATACGCATATGTGGTCCCTGGACGGCGCCTATAATGTTTTAACGACGCACATCGTCGTGCGGCAGGCTTCAACGCTGCAGGATGTTCACGAGACGAAATGTCGCGTGCGCGCTTTATTGAAGCAAAACGCCGGCATCAGCCACGCGACAATCGAAGTCGAACGCGAAGACGACGACTGCGGCTTCGCGGATTGCTGAGCCTTCGGCCTGGATAGCGCGGCTGTTTTTTTATTCGCCGCGGGCGCAGGCCGGAGCCGCGCCCTGTTCCCAGGCGAAGGCCGCCAGAAATTCTCGCAGTGCCGGTTCGAAGCGCGAACCGTAGCGCGCGCAGGCGACGGCCGTCGGCGCGTTCGGCGCGTTCGGCGCGCTTAAGAATAAGAGCGCGTCGCTGCCGGGGTCAGTCGGCGGCGTAAAACGATAGAAGCCCGGCGTCTCCGTTTGACGAAGGGCAATGCCGGGCTGCAGCGAATTTTCCGGCTGAAATCCACTGCGATTCCAGACCCGCATTTCTGAGAAGCCCGCCGTCGGCCCCGCGTGTCTGGAATCGTGCCGGATCCACAGCCAGCCTTCGTCCAGGTCGACGCGATACACATCTATCGGGACGCACTCTCCGGCCGACGCGCAGGGTCGCATCGCTTCGGCGGAAGATACCGGCGGCAGAAGATACCGGCTGCCGGTGTTGATTCCAGTGGACGTTGGGCTGATGTCTTCGAAGTTCAGACAGGCCTGTCCGTCTGCGGTGTTTTTTGCGCGTGCCAGAGACGAAGCGGCGAAGTGGTAGGCGCGAAAGTACGGACCGACCCCGGAAAAGACTGTCAGATCGTGTCGGAGCGCTCCGCCCGGAAGACAGACGCTTCGCTCTGCTGCGTCGAATTTCGCCAGGCTCGCCGCTTCGGGGCCCGGCGCGAAGGGCGGCCGGCCCTGGAGCACCGCGTCGCGAAGCACGCGTTCGAATTCCCGGCGAAAGTCGGCGGCGACTGCCAGATCATCGATTATGAGCAAGATCTCCAGATTGCGATCCCGGGCCGAAAGCGACCAGTTGTAGCTGCCGGTCAGAATCGTCGCGTCGTCGACGAGCAGCGTCTTATGATGCAGGTGACCTCCGTGAAAGACGGGACCCTCGGCGAAGACGCGCCGGTTGCCTTCCAGATAAATTTCAGCCGGCGCGAATCCCAGGTTCTGATTCAATCGACCGGTCGCGCTCTGTAGATCGAGCTCTCCGCGGTTGCCCGGATCGTCGACGATGCCCTGGAGCGGGATGCCGTCTCGCGCCCGTTCCCCGAGGGCCGCCGCGATGACGGGATCCGTGAAGCTGAAGATTAAAAAGCGCAGTTTGTGATTTGCATCGCGAATCGCCTGGACCAGTCGGGACTGGATCAAGCGCCCGTCCCCGGGGGACAGTATTGCTCGCACGCCCGGCGCGATGCGAAAGACCGGCGTGCGTTCCGCGATCGGAGTCCCTGGCTCCAAAAAGCGATTCTTCGCCGCATTTTCATCGCTTTCGAGGCGTGCGAGCAGAGCCGCGAAGGAGTCGCGATGCGCCCCCGTGATGCGAATTTCCAGGAAGGCGTTGTGATTATAAAAGAATCCGCTCCTGGTGAAATTGCCGGTGCCGGTGAAAGCGATTGCCTGATCGAATACTGCCAGCTTGATATGCTGGAGTCCGCTTCGGCGGCGGATGGCCAGTCTCAGGAAAACGCCCTGTCGTCGGAAGGCCTGCTCCAGGAGTTCGTAGTTTCGGTCGGGGGAGCCGGTAACGGAAACGCTGACTCCGCGCTGCCCCGCGGCGACCAGGGCGTCTATGACCTCCGGTTCGTCGAATCCGTAGGCCCACATGCGAATTTCGCGTCTCGACGCCCGGATCAATGCGATCATTCGGTCGCGGGCCGCGACGCGATCGCCAGGCGTCGCTTCCGGACGGGGATCGCTGAAATAAGTCTGAATCGGATTCGCGTCCGGATTTGCGAACTGCAGCGCAGCGAAAGGCGATGGTTCATTCGAATTCGTGCAGGTCGATGAAAAGACTATTATGAATAACGTGTTAATAAAAAGCGGAAGTCCATCCCGCAGGCAAATGAGGGGTGTTCGAATCGTCCTCGTTTTCTTGATTGGATTGTGGGTTGATGCGCGCTGATGGATTTGCATGGGATCGTCTCCGGGTCGAAATGGATCGCGGGTGATTCGTTGCGGCTGAGCCGTCTCAGAAGCGATAGAGAATCAGGAATCGTAAGTGCTCGCCGGCCAGCAGCGAGGATGTCGCCGGGTGTCGGCGATACAGCCGGGAATATCGCAGCTGTATTTGCCCGGCGCCGGGAAATTCCCAGAGCCCGCCGATTTCGATTTCACGATATTCAAAGGAACGCCGATCTTTCTTGAGGCGTTCAAAAGGGGTGCGCCCGCCCGCGCCGCGGGGCGCCAGGGGAGCGAAAATTGTCAGGATCAGCTCGGGACGAAAGCGCTCGAATCTATATGCGAAGCGCGCGCGGAGCACGGCCGCATGATCGCGAAAGCTGATCTCCAGTGCATCGCCCGGTGCCGCGGCGCGGTCCGCAGCGAAATTTCTCACGGCCAGGCCTTCGCACAGCCCCCGGTTATGGCAGAGTTCGGGAGTCGGGCGAAAGTTCAGGACGCCCCGCAGGATCGGAGATGCCAGCGGGGTGTCGCCGAATCCAACGTAGCCGCTATCGGTAGATCCGGCGGCCGCGCCGGCTTCGCGTCGCCCGGCCGGTTCCGGTAAAAAGAAGTTCAGTTCGAAAACCCAGTTCGCGTGGCGGATTGCGGCGCGACTGCGCAAGGCGCTGCCCGCGATTCGCCCCTGACGTTCTACGACGGCCGGTTCTTCGCCGGGCGTTGTTGGCGCTGCGGGCGCCGAAACCGTTGAAACCATCGAGGGCATTGAAGGCATTGAAGATAGTGCGGGGCTGGCCACCAGAGTGCGGTACGATCCGACGGCCCGCTGAATATGAGTCGAGATGGCCAGGAGTTCTCCGCGATAACCGAGCCCGACGCCGCTATACTGAATGTGGTCCACCGAACGACGAAAGCTCTGAGCGGAGTCCGCGAATGCCGGAGCCGCCGCCGCGGGGTTTGCCGTATCGTTCTGGCGGTGCACGGCGTAGTCCAGGCCGAGCCAGAATCCCGCGAAGCGACCCGTGTACGCCAGGCGGTGGCCGTAGGATCGACTTTGCTTTGCGACGAGGTGAAAATCATCGCGTAAATATTCCGAGGCGCCCGTCGGGAAGGCCTGCGCGTCTTCGTCGCCGCTTTGTAAATAAGAACCGCTGAGCTCCGGTCGATACAGCGGCGCGAAATGCACCGCGCCGTACTCGGCGTGCACAAAGTTCAGATGCACGCCGGTTAAAGAACCGTGTCCGCCGGTGAGTTCGTTTGCGAAAGCGTCATCCGGAGCGTGGCGACCCAGGCTGAGTTCGCACAGCTCGGCGCAAAATCGCAGGCCCAGGCGCGACCGCTTCCCGGGTAAAAAGACGAGCGCATCCGCTCCGCGTTCGTCGTGTTCTCCGGCGATCGATCGCGCCCCGGACGCCGAATCGGTTTCGCGGGCAAAACGAAACGTGCCCTGCTGCAGCGCCAGACCGACAGTCATATCGTAGAAAATTCTGTCTCCGCCGCGCGCGTCGTACAGAAATCCCAGCGCCTGGAACTGATCCGTGCGTGAGATCGGTTCGCGGGAGTCCCACAGCGCTCCGTCGAATTCAGGCGCGGAGTCATTCGTGATCGAACGACGAATCTTCGCGCGCTGCATCGGCGATGCGGGTTTGTAGCGCGCGCCGCCGATCCAGGCGAGCAGGGCGACGCTGGCTTCGCGTTTACTCTCAGGATCGCGTTCGGGCGGTGGAGTCTGAATTTCGTCGTTTGCGATCAGCGCGGAAGACGGACCGCATAGAAGTGCGTAAAATACAAGTGCGCCGGTGCCGGCCAGGTTCTGGATGCAATGCCGGGGCCGCAGCCGTGTCCCCTGGCTTCGATCAAAGATATTATTCATAACCGGTTGTTGCTCCAGGTCAAGATTCAAAATCGGGCGGAATATGGTGCGTCGTCGTGCTCGCCTTCGCGCTGCATTCAGGGAGCGATCACTTGAAAGAATTGCCGTTCATCGAAGGGCGACGACGCGGCCAGATCGAAAGTCCGCGACACGTAGCGGCCGGAGTCGGTATGGATCGCGAAGGGGTCGGGTAGATCGGGACGACCATAGCTGCAGAGCGGAATCGCAGGCGCTTGATTTGCGGTGGCCAGGTAGACCCGCAGCCCTTCCCCCGAAGATAGTCCGTTGCCGATCGCACTGGAGTCCGCGATGGTCCAGAGGGCGCGATCCGCAGGAATCAGAGGCAGGGTCTGGCCGGCGTAGTCCGGATCGACCAGAATCGCGCATTCGCCTGGCGCGAGTTCCAGGGAGTCGATTGTGCGAAATGCGAACGGAGTTCCCGGTAATGGATTCGCTTGCGGCGTAGCGAACGCGCGCGGCCCGGTCTCAAAACGTTCCGCGTGGGGAACGATGCGATCCGCGCTTCGGGAGTCTGCGACGAAGAGCTGCAGGCTTTCGTTCGTCGAAGCTCCGGCAGAAGCGCTGCTCCGGGATCCAGGCTGAGAATAGGCCGTCGGCGAGAATCCATCGGGAGAGCAGAGACGCAGCCATTCGACGTGGCCGGCCGCCGGCGTCGGCGCGACGCTGTGAATTTGAAGCGGTATCTCTCGCGCGAAGCTTTCGCCGGCCCCGAGCAGTCGATCGTTTGCATGCACGGTGTAGATCAATCGCGGTCCGGGTCCGGTTTCCGGCAGCGGCGGCACCGGCAGATCGATTGCATCGCCGTGGGACTTATAAAGAGGCGTCTGCACTGACCAGGCCGACGAAAGATTTCCGTCGGAGTATGCCAGGCTGAGTGGGAGCGGAGTGCTTTCGTTGTACAGTCGCAGGCGATGCGAGTCGGCGGGATCGCGGAGCACAAAGGCCGCGAAAGAGGGCGGCGCTCCCGGAGTCGCGCTGGTTGCCGCGCCGCAATATGGGCTGACGGCTGCCGCTCCGTCGGTCGGTCGCGCGAATTCCGGAAAAGCCGTTTCGCCGGCAAATCGACTGACGCTTCGTCGCAGGCGCGGCGGGTTCAAATCCGCGTAGGCGAAGGAGTCGATGGTGAAGGCGTCGATGATCGATGCGTCGATCAATGGGGCGAGCGCGGGCGAGTGCGTCGCGTCAATGCGATGCAGTGCATAGTTCGCCGGTCCGTTCGGCAGGGACAGCTCCGACAATCGCGCGACGCGGCCGCCGGTGTTGTGGGCGAAGCACCGCGACGTGCCGCGTTGAAAAACGAAATACCCGTCGCGTTCAGGGAGGGGCAGGCGGATCGCCTGATGAATCGTATTGAGTGTGCTGGCTTTCGTTATGCGTACTTCCAGGCTGGCGTCGTGAGCGCTCCCATGCTCCGGCGAACTGTAAGCATGAATTTCTATGAACTCTTCAGCGGGCAGCGATGTTCCATTCGCATCGTAGCCGCCGGCCGGGAGAATTTCTGAAATCCGAACTTCCGGATACAGCGGCTTCGGGGCGATCGCCCTTTGTTCTGTAGCGTTCGCATCAGCTAATCCGGAGAGTTGTCCGGGACTCATCGCGTTCCATTCGCGTAGATCCGGGCGCAGGCCGCGTCCGGCGCCCCTGGCGAAGGCTTCGCGCGCTTGCGTTCCGGCGCCGGCGTATTGCAGCGAATGCACCGCGCGAAAGATCGACGGAGCGCCGCCGATGGATTCGACCGCCGCGCCCGGGCCGCTCCAGTATAAGCGTTCGTTTTCAGGGGTGGCGCGCAGCACGCGGCTGGTCCCGCCAGGATCGGGCGCGTCGGAAGGCTCTTCAAGCACAGGCAGGAGCAGAGGCAGAGCATGCACCGCGATTTCGTCTGCAGCCGTTGCGAAACGCAGAGCGGGCACGCTGAAAATATCAGGACCCGTTGACTTCGCCGCGCCCGCCGCGACCGCTTCGCCTGCCTGCGCCGCCGGAACCAGGTCCAGGTAGCGCGCGGGATCGCGGGTCGCGATCAAAAGCAGAGGTCGATGAACCGAGAGCGCCGTGCTGCCGGGGTCGGCGATCTTTTCGCCGATGCGAAAGTAGAGGCCGGCCGTACGGCAGGCGCGCGCGACACGGAGCTCGACGAATTTACCGTCGGCGGCCACGCTGCCCTGACCGCCGACGCCGGGTGGCGGCACATAGATTCCGGTCGGATTGAATTCGCTGAGAGCAAAGTCCTGGAGCCGACAGGGGGGCAGAGCGTGCGGCATCTGATTCGCCTGGAATCGGGCGCGTTGCAAGGCCAGGGATCGGGCGAGCGCCGGCGCGATGCCGGGATTGGCGCACAGCCGTCGATAGCGTGCGAGATCGCCCCGGCAGAGCGTGCTGGCTGTCAGGCCCGGCGCGGGCTGCATGGATCCGGGACCTTCCAGAGCGCCGGCTGAATCAGGGCCTGGCCTGAATGTATGCGACCAGGAGCGATGCGAAAATTCAGGCCGGGGCAGGCGGTCGAGGTCAATCGTGACGGCGTCTGTTGCTTCGCCGGGGCGAAAGCGCAGTTTACGCTGAAAGCGAAAGGCGAGCGAACGTTCCACGATGCGGGTTGAGTGCGCGAACAAAAAGACGTTCCGTTCGATCCAGGCGCTTTCAGTTGTGCCGTCCGGGGCGGACTCGAACGCGTCGTCGCCCTGCCAGGCGATCCGCGCCGTAACATCAGCGGATCCGGAAGCGATCTCGAAGAATTCATCGACGATTGCGCCGCTGCCGCTGCTCTGATTGCGAAAATAGATCTCGCTCAGGACGACTTCGCGAGAGCGGCTATCGCGAATGTGTCTGGCGAGCAATTCCGGCAGCAGGGCGAAAGACGCGGCGGCTTCGCGCACGGCGTGATCGTCGTGAATGCTGACCACAAGCAATTGGCCGGGATCGCTTTCGATCTCATACAGTAGATGCAGCGCTTCGCCTGTGAGCAGACAATAGAATTCGCCGCCGGGAAATCGTCGGGGCAGCGGGTGTGCCGCGTTATCAGAACTTGCCGCGTTGCTGGAATTTGCTATAGACGGTGACGGCGGCGGCCAGGCTTCGCGGCCGCCATCCCGCGTGGCCTCAATATCGTAAGCGAAGTGCGCGGTCGGAGATGCGAGCCGCCAGTCCGCCAGACGCGCCGTGCGTCCGCCGTCGATTGATACCCGAATATCGTTTCCCAGACGGCGACGCAGTTCGGCCGGAGTGATGACCTGGATCGCGATGCTTTCGCCGGAGTAGCGCGGATAAGCCCCACGAGTTCCGGCGCCGCCTTGAATTTGCGCGATGGTTCGCCGTACGGCCTGCGTTTCGTCGCGCGTTGCGTGTGTACAGTAGGTCAGGCGCAATCCCGCTTCAAGCGTGAACAGGATTGCATTTAGATTGCGAAGGCATAACAGCTCACGATTGGGCGCGTCGGGAAATATAAATTCGGGACCGGCGTTTTGGAACGCGTCGGCCGGCAGCGGTCCTTCGAAGTGTTCGACGAAGGCCGCGGGATCCGGCAGCGTTACCGGCGAGGCGACGGCGGGATCGCGAGCGGCCAGACGCGTCGCGAATTCTGAACCGATATTCTGGAAGCCCCCGAAGTGCGCGGTCCAACCGGGGCGCAGAGGCTGTGCGCCGGCGAAATAGAACGAGTCCTTCGCTTCGAAAAAGGCGGAGGGGGCCGCGCAGGCCGCTGCCGGGGCGATCGCGACGCACAGCATGCATGCGATTTCTTTCGCCGGCAACGATTTCGGAAAAGGGCCTGTTTTGGGCTTGCACCGGGTCCAGGCGGTACGTAAATGGACGAAGAGTGGTCGAATTGCGTTCACACCCCGAGAGGGTGTCCGGCGCGCCGGGCGTTCCGTTTTTTTAAAGCGGATTGAATCGATTGGAATCGAACCGGAACTGAGAATCGAACTAACTTATGAAGCGAGTGCTCCTGCTGACAGAGTTCTTCCGCCCCGAACCCGGCGGATTAGAAGGCCTGTTTACCGGGATCGCCCGCAATTGGGATTCCGACGCGATCGAAGTGGTCGTCGCAGCGGATCGCAAACACTATTTCTGTACCGACGCCGATATTAAAAAATTCGATGAGAAAGAACGCTACGTTCTCCATCGTTCGGACGGAGTGCGCAGCGGCTTTTTGCGCAAGCCCGGCACCATCGATCATCTCTTTCGCGAGCGTCTGGAAAACTTCGCCCCCGCTCATATTTTATTGAGCGACGTGAGCCGCACTTCGCGCGCGCTCGCGAATCGCGCCTATCTGGCGGGCGTGCCTTATTCCGTATTTCTGACCGGCGGCGATCTGAAACGTAAGTTAGGATTTACCCGCATCCTGGAACGCCGGCTGATTCTGGGCGCGCGCAATATCTTCGCCATCTCGCGTTTTCTCGCGCGCGACGCGCGCGGCTTCGGCATTCCCGAAGATCGCATTACGGTGCTGCCGCCGGGATTCGAGCCACGCTGGACCGGACGCAAACGCAATCCCCTGCCGGAAAAACTGCAGGAGCGCGTACGCCATAAAGTATTATTATTAGGCCTCGGGCCATTTCTACCGCGCAAGGGTTTCGACGCCGCCTTGAAGGCCTTGCAAACGCTTGGCGATTTGAAGCAGCGACTGCATCTCGTGCTGACTGGATCGGGACCGGAATTCGCGTATCTAAAAGAACTGATTCGCATTCATGATCTACACGACATGGTTTCGATGACGGGCTTTTTGAACGACGCGGCGCTCGCCAGTCTCTATCATCGCGCGGACGTATTGATTCAACCGGGCTGCGAAGTCGACGACGACGTCGAAAGCCTGGGCGCGGTCTTTATGGAAGCGGCGCACTTCGGCACGCCCGTGATCGGCGGACGACTGGGCGGCGTCGAAGAGATCGTGCGCCACGGCGTTTCGGGATTTATCGCCGAGCCGGGCAATATCGTCGAGCTGGCGGATCGCATTCGCCAGCTGGTCGAGTCGGATCGTTTGCGCACGCGCTTCGGAAAAAACGCGCGCGATATCGCCCGCCGCGATTTCGATATGTCCCGCACGGCCGCGGCCATAGAAATGCGACTATGATAGAGATGCGACTATGATCGAGATGCGTTTATGATTCGTTTATAACAGGATCGCTTATGATGCTGAAGATGATGTTCTTAAATTTCGCACGGCCCCGGGTTCCGCTCCGCAAGATCGCGCTGGCGCTCGCGCTGTGCGCCTTGCCGGCGATATTCGCCTGCGGGGGCGAAGACAGAGCTGCCGGCGAAACGCAGTCGGAGTGGATGTTTGTGACGGCGAAGTCCGGACTGCGCCTGCGGGCCGAACCCTCTACGAGCGGCGAAAAAATCGCGCTGATTCCGCCGGCCGCCCGGGTTGAAGTTCTGGAGCGTTCGGATGTGACCCTCGCCGTCGACGGAATCACCGCGCCCTGGATTCGCGTGCGCCACAAAGCCTTCGAGGGCTGGGTCTTCGGCGGCTATCTTGGTTCCGAAAGCCAGGGCGGCGACGCCGTCACCGAACGCGATCGCGTATTCGAAGGCGTGTGGCTCGGCGAAAATCTGTGCGAAGGCCGGCGCAGCCGTATCGAGATTCGCGCTGACGGAACATTCGAAGCGAATCTATTCGGCGGCTGCGACGTGACCGCCTGTCTGTGCGGCCCCGCGTCGGGCGAGTACCGCATTGACGACGGGCGCATTTGTTTCGATGTAAGCGCCGCGTCTTATGAAATTCTACGCCGGGATACGCCCACCGCCTGCTATCGCCTGGATTCCAGGTCGGGTCGCCTGGTCGCCGCCGGCGACGATACGGGTTTCTTCGAAAACTACGGCAGCGAACGTCTAACGAATTTGGAGCGGGCGAAAGACGGAGCCGGCGCGGAAGACGCCGCCGTTGAATCGAGCGAGCCGGGCCACGGGCAAGACTCCGGCGACTCCGGCGGCATAAACCTCGAAGACATTCCGCCGCACCGCCGCTATTGATTTGCGCTTCGCGGGTGTGTGCGGGCGTCTGTGCCCGGTCGACTGATTCGCCTGTTCTCAGCGACTCATTCGGCGATCGCGGTCGAGGGCGTACTCGTACGCGCGCAGCTGGTGCGCGAATAAGGGATCGATGCGATGCCCCGACTCGGGGTTCAGCAGGGTTTCCAGCACGTAGTCTTTCCAATCGCGCCAGTTTTCGTTGGCGTCGATGATCTTCACGACCGCCGGGCCGTCGATTTGCGAGAGCGCGAAGACCGGAAAATGCCGGCCGACGTGGGCGTAGCTGTATCTGCGAAACAAAAGATCCACGTCGGCGTCGGGTAGATCGGTCACAGGGTCCCAGTGATTGGCGATGCGCAAAGTATCGGGCACGAGCGTATTAAAAGTCGCCGCGAAGGCGGGATCCCCCGGGCGGGGCGCGCCGAAAGTCAAGAGCGTAGGATTGTATGCATGATACTGGAGCGCGGCCAGAGTGCCCAGAGCGCCGCCCAGGCTGTGTCCCGTGATAAAGAGTTTGATCGGCGCAAGATCGTTTGCTCTGGCGCTGTCGTTTGCGGACGCGTCATCTGCAGCGCCGGTCGCCGATGCAAAGTACTCCGACCACTGTTCAGGCGGGGGATCCAGTCGGCGAAACATACGCGAAAATCCAAGGTGCGCGCGTCCTGAAGGCAGGTCTCCGGCAAAGGGCACGGTGTTGTCAGTTTGCATGACCAGGATATCTTTGATCCACTCTTCTTCGGAAACCGTGCCGCGAAATACGATATAGAATTCGCGCGCGCCGCGCCTTAGAATGCGACCGATGGGCCAGCGACTTTCGCCCCCGACCAGATTGATCGTGCAGACCGCTTGAAAGCCGGCCGGCGTTTCGGCGGGTAGATAACGGCCGTAGTTGAAACGGGCCGATGCCGGCTTCCAGATTTCAGGACGGAGGCCGTAGCGCGTGGCGAAGTACTCGACGTAGGCGTGGCCGATCAGGCGCAGGAGTTCCACCGCGAAGTCGTAGTTCAGTCCCCCGTCGGCCGCCAGCAGCTCGCGATTCGGAGCCGGCGCCGGAAAGAGTCGCGAGCGGATTGCAGCAAGCGGTCCGCGCCACCATTCGCTGTGCGTCATAGCGGCTTCGCCGCCGGTTGAATTTCGTCGAGCAGCGCGTAGAGCGCCCGGCGCGAAACCGGTTTGCTCAGGTATTCGTCACAGCCGTTCGCGAGGCAACGTTCTCGATCTTCCGGCATGGCGTAGGCGGTGAGCGCGTAAATCAATCCGGTATAACCCAGTTTGCGCAGAGTGCGCGTCGCTTCGTAGCCGTCCATCTCGGGCATCTGCATATCCATCAGCACCGCGTCGAAGGCTTCGCCCGCCGCAAGAGCCGCCCGCGCGGCGTCCACGGCGGCGCGGCCGTTTTCGACTACCGTGGGGGTGACGCCCGCGGCTTCGAGAATATGCGTTAAGAGCATACGATTGTCTTCGCCGTCATCGGCCAGCAACACCTTAAGATGCCCGAGCTGCGGCGGGGGCTGCTTGCCTGCGGTCGGGCGCTTTGCTCTTGATGCATTGGCGTTGTTATCCCCGTTCGCCTGCGAGGCCCTGGAAAGATCGCAAATATCGGCAGCGCCGGCAGCGTCCGGCTCCGCGCTGGAAAAGTTTCGCAGCTCGCGCGGCGTGAGCGCCTGGAGCTGCTCCCGGGGAGAGCTGATCGGCAGGGAAAACGAAAAGCGGCTGCCCCGACCCGGTTCGCTTTCGATCTGAATGCCGCGCGCATCGCCCAGAGCCTGGACCAGCCGATTGGAGATGGCCAGACCCAGTCCGGTGCCGCCGTCTCCCGCGCGATTTGAAGTGGATTGGACGAAGGCATTGAGCAGATTGTTATCGCGCTGAAGATCGATGCCGCGGCCGCTGTCGGCGACGGTGAATTTCAGACGCGCGCCTTCCGGCCCTGCGATTTGTTCCAGCTCCAATTTGACGAAACCGCTTTCAGTGAACTTCAGCGCATTGCCGAGTAAATTGAGCAGCACCTGGCGCAGGCGCAGGGGGTCGCTTTGAATTTGGGCGGGAATCGGCGTAGACCAAAGGCAGGCGAAATCGATATGCGATCCTTTTTCGCGCGCCCGGTTCGCGAGCAGGCCCATCGTTTCGATCAAGAAGCTTTCCGTTTGCAGCGTATCCCGGCGCGGTTCGTGCAGCTCCAGCCCCGATTCAAGATGCGAGAGATCCAGGATGTCGTTGATCAGGGCCAGCAGATGGCGGCCGTTGCGTTCGATCGCTTCGAGGGAAGATTGAATGCGGCCGGCGTCGGTGATCGCGGCGATTGCCGGCGCTTCTTGAATGATTTCGGTATTGCCGAGGATCGCGGTCATGGGGGTGCGAATTTCGTGACTGATATTCGCAAGAAACTGGCTCTTCAACCGGTTGGCCGTCTCGGCTCGCTCCCGGGCCATGCGCATCTCCGTTTCGCCGGCCACCAGGGAATCGTAGAGCCGGCGCCACTGGGAAACTAAAAGATAGTTTAGTATTCCGCAAACGATCAGAATCACTGCGGCCGCCGGCATCAGCACCCACAGGAGGCGCGATCCCGGTCGGGGCGGTTGCCAGCGGATAAAGCCGATCTGCTGGCCCTGGGTATCTTCGATGCTATGCACCAGGCGACCGCCGGATTCCAGTTCGGCGATTCGTTGCGCTGCAGGGCTCGCCTGCGACTCCGCTGGATTTTCGGCGGCAGTCGATGGCTTCCGGGCCACCGTGAAGTGAATCCCCTGCAGAAAGAAGCCGCGCTGGAAATCCGAAAACCAGCCCGCGTCCATGGCGCGCACGAAAATCAGAGTCGTGCGCGGTCCTGGAGATTGCGCGAGCTCGGGCCGCGCCTTGTCGGTGACCGGCGAAGCCGCCGCGAGAAAGGGCCGACCGGCAATCATAACAAATCCCGTAGTGGGCTGGGGCAGGGCCCGGCGATCCTGTGCGGCGTCGCGCGCCAGGCCGATCAGCGCCGCGTCCGTCGCCAGCTTTCGCATGCCGGGGCCCGGAGTCAGCAGGCGTCCGTCCAGCATCGCGAAGCGGAGTCGATTGTCGGAAGCCGCGGTCGCCGCCGGATCCACCTGGAGTACCAGGGACGCGTCGACCTGTAGCTCCTGCTGGAGATAAGGACCGATCTTTTCGGAAGCCCAGGCCGGATTATAAGCCCGCGCCAGATTTTCGTAGGCGGCGTCCCAGACGGCGTAGTCCAGAACCTGGCGGGCCAGGTCGCGCTTTTCGCGTTCGAGCAGCGCCGCAACTGTCGCGCGAGACTGGTCCGCGGAGAGCCCGTTTTGCAGCGACGCGACCAGATAGCTCAGGCCGAGGATTGCGGCGGCGGTCACCGCCAGCAGGCCGGCCGTGAGCGGGGCGAAGCGATTCGCTGTGCCGAAGTGGAATCGCGCGCGCTGCATTCGTGGTCTGGCTCCGCCTTTTAGATGTCGTCGCCGTCGTCGCTTACGGGGGCCGCCACGCCGACGAAGAGCGATGAGGCTTCGGCGACTTTCCATACGCCGCGATCGTTGCGTCTCAGAGTCACCGGCCGGGGCGAAGAGGCGCCGCTGCAGGCGACGAAGACTTTGATTCGCGTCGGTTTGATCTCACTGTATTTGTTGCGCGAAAATTCGAAGCGATAGGGCGCTGCGGCCGCGTAGCCGTTTTGCGGAGAGGTGCCGGCGACGTAGGAAGCGGGTAGATGTGTAAGCTTGCGCAAACGGTTCAGATGATACTGAAGCGAATTGCCGGGCCGATAGCCCTTATAACCTTTCGCACTCTTTTTCAGATTGCCGCGGTCCAGAGCGATGGTCATGAATTTTTCGCCGACTTCCGGATCTTCGACGAATTTCATCATCGCGAGAATGAAGATCGCGGCGCCGCCTTCAGGAGTGCCGGCCAATTCGTTGCGCAATTCGACGAAGCTTTTCGGATCGTCGGGCAGGGCCTCGATTTCAATCGACTGGGGCGCGTCGTCCGCGCTCAGAGTTTGCAGTCCGATCGCGAAGGCGATCACGGTCCATAACACACGAATCTTCATCTATGCAGAGTACGAAGCCGCCCGGGGCCCGTCAATCGGTTTGCATGCCCCTCTGTTAGGACTTTGTAATGGATTCGAAAGGCGAGCGCAACGGCGCACTCAAGACGGGCGCCCCGCCGTCATTTTCGCGTGATTCATTCCCGGCCGGACGGCGCGGGGACCGCCGCCTGCTCATCCAGATAGGCGCGAATCTTTTTCGCAAGCTCCGGCCCGATGCCCGCCACCGAGCTCAAATCTTCGACGCTGGCCTCCGCGATGGGCTGATCGCCGGCGAAGTGTTTCAGCAGGGCCTGCTTGCGCGCCGGTCCGATGTCCGGCACGCCGTCCAGAATATGGCGCAGGGTTTGTTTGTTGCGACTGCTGCGATGGTGTGTGATGGCGAAGCGGTGGGCTTCGTCTCGCATCTGGCGCAGCAAACGCATCCCCGATCGATTCGGATCGAAAGAGCGCGGGATGCTTTCGCCGGGCAAATATATTTCTTCGCGTTCTTTCGCGAGACCGACGATCGGCAGGTCTTCCGCGCCCAGAGCCGCGGCGGCTTCGCAGGCGGCGTGCAGCTGGGTCGCGCCGCCGTCGATTAAGATCAAATCCGGCAGGCTGCGGTCTTCGTTGAGCAGTCGTTGAATCCGGCGCGCCACGGCTTCGCGAATCGAGGCGGGGTCGTTGATATCGCCGGCCTTTTCCAGGCTGCGAATGCGATAGTGGCGATAGCCGGCCTTATGCGGCGCGCCGTCGACGAACATGATGCCCGAAGCGACGGTCTGCGCGCCCTGAAAGTGCGAGATATCGTAGCATTCCATTACGGCCGGCGGCGCGTTTAAGTTCAGCATCGTTTCTAAATCCGCGAGCGCCTTTTCGCGGTCGCGCATGCGGGTGGCCAGCAGGCGTTCGCTTAATAACAATTCGGCGTTGCGCGTCGCCAGCCGCGAAAGCGATTTGATCTGCGGCGCGCGGCTCGGCCCTACACGAATCTTGCGTTCGGCGCGTTCGCTCAGGGCCGCTTCGAATAGTTTGCGCCCTTTGAAATTTACCGGCACCACAATCTGCGAAGGCAGCTGACTCGCGCCCAGATAATAATCGCGCAGAAAGGCTTCGATCACCTCGGAATCTTCCGCGGCAAGATCCGGCGCTTCCGTATTCGGGTCCAAATTCGCTTCCAAATTCGGATTCGGGCTTTCCGGTGGGCCGGATCCGGCGGGCTGCGCTTTCTTTTTTTTACCTGCAAGGGCGCCGCTCAATCCCTGGAGGGGAAAGGACTTGCGCCCGAGCATACGTCCGCCGCGAATTTCCAGCAGGGCGATCTGCCCGTGATCGTCGCGACGGGCCAGAGCCAGGATGTCCTGGTTTTCAATCGTCGCGCCGGCCGGTCCGTTTTGCACGACGTTTTGACTTTCCGTCGCCGAGCGAATATTCATGAGCATGTCGCGATAGATCGCCGCGGTTTCATACTCTTCGGCTGCGCTGTATTCCTGCATACGAGTGATGACGATGTTCTCTAAGATCTCGCGTTTGCCTTCTAAGAATAAAACGATCTCGTCGACGATTTTGCGGTACTCCGCTTCCGGCACCGTTCCCTGGCAGGGCCCCAGGCAGCGCTTGATGTGAAAGTTCATGCAGGGCCGGCCGGGCTTTTTTAGCGGAAGCTTCTGGCGCACTTTGCGAATCGGAAAGATCTTATGAATCAGCGCGATCATATTTCTGGTAGCGCGCACGTCGGTATAGGGGCCGAAGTACGCGTTGCCGTCGTCGCGGATCGTGCGGGTAATAAAGATCTGGGGAAAGGGTTCCGAAAGCGAAACGCAAATATAGGGATAACGTTTGTCGTCTTTGAGGCGTACATTAAAGCGCGGCTGGATCTTTTTTACCAGATTCGCTTCGAGGATCAGGGCTTCTTTTTCAGTGTCGGTTAAAATCGTCTCGAAGGATCGCGCCAGGCGCATCAGCCAGTAGGTCCGGCTGTGATCGAAGGAGTTGCTGACGTAGTTGCGCAGCCGCGATCTGAGATTGACGGCCTTGCCGACGTACAGCACTTCGCCGCGCTCGTTTTTCCAGAGATAGCAGCCGGGACCGGTCGGCGCATGGCCGACCTGTTTGCGCAGGGCCGCCAGACGATTCTCAAAATTAAGCCCGGATCCGGCGCTGGTTTCCGGCGAGTATTCTGAAGGATTTTCGGGCGGCATTTCGGAAAGTACAGGCAGGCGATCCACGCCTGTGCTCCTGTTTATTTTAGAAGAAACCAGGCCGCCCCTGATTCGTAAACAAAAAGCCCGGGCGAAACGAGCGCCCTGAATGCTCCGGTCGGCGGTCCTTTGCTCCGGGGCGCTCTTGCCAGCGTCGCAGCGATCCGATACTATATACAGCCAGGCGAGGTTTCGCGAAGCCGCGTGCATCGCGCCGGAGAATCTCGGGGGCGCGGCGCTGATACCATGAACACGGATCTGTACTTTTCACCGGATTATATGACCGCCCGCCGGCGCTTTCGGGCCGCAGCCTCCCGGGCCGGCGCGCATCTGCATTCTCTGGATTGGGGGCTGAAGGGTTTGTCCGGAGAGAGTCTGACCATCGACATTGCCGTGTTGACCGCCGCCTCCGCGAAACTCGAAGGCGATGCGCCGGCGGTCGTCGAGTCCGGCGACGCGGAGATGCCGGAAGCGATTGTCGCCGAACGGGTGCTCCTGCATTCGTCGGGGGTTCACGGCGTGGAAGGTTTCGCCGGTTCCGCGGTGCAACTGCGTCTGCTGGAACGCCCCCCGGAAGTTCCGGATGGTTGTGCGATCGTTTTGGTTCACATTGTCAATCCGTACGGCATGACCTTTCTGCGGCGGGTGAACGAAAACAACGTCGACTTGAATCGGAATTTTCTCGGCCCCGAAGAAAGCTATGATGGCCAGCCCGACGGCTATGAAATTCTGGACCCGCTGTTTAATCCAAATTCGCCGCACCATTCCTGGCCGCGATTTTTTACGCTGCGATTGATCGCGAAGCTGCTTGTGCACGGCGCCCGTCGTCTACGACAGGCCGGAGCCGAAGGCCAGTACGCGAAACCCCACGGCCTGTTCTTCGGCGGTCGCCAGCTGGAGCGGGGACCCGAACTCTATCTGCAGTGGTTGCAGCGGAATCTGGCGGCGGCGCGCCGGATTTGCGGCATCGACGTGCACAGCGGCCTCGGACGCTCCGGCGATCAGTTGATCATACTCGAACGCAATCACGGCGCCGACTATCATCGCTACTTAGCGGACCGCTATCCTCAGGAGCTCGACAATACCGGCGACGAACCGGCGATCGTTTATCAGGTGCGCGGCGGCATCGACGCGGGCGTGCCGCGGGTCTTTGGTTCCGACGCCGAGGTCGATTTCGTCACTCAGGAGTTCGGCACGGTGAACGGCTTTCGCGTGCTCTCGACTCTGAGCGCGGAAAATCGATTGGATCGCTTCGGCAACGGCCGCGATCTATTTCATCCGATCAAAAGAAAGATGAAGCAGATCTTCGCGCCGTCTGAAATCGAGTGGAAGCGCAGCATTCTGGAAAAGGGCGAACGCCTGGTCGCGGACACCGTCGAGTTTTTATTTCGCCCTGACGACCGACGACCGATGACCGATGACCGACGACCGATGACCGATGACCGATGACCGATAACCGATGACCGATGACCGATGACCGATGACCGATGACCGATAACCGATAACCGATAACTGACGACTGGACTGAAGCCAGAACCCGCCGCCGGCGATTCTACGCGCGAAACGCGCTCCGGGTAAATCCAGGATCAGGCGCCGGCTTTGGAACGCAGAGCGGCTTTGCTTTTGTTTTTTCCCCGCAGGCCCGCCTCGGCTTTGCCGCCGACCGAAGCGCTTCTCCTCTTGTCGGACTTCTTTTTCTTCGCTTTGGGTCGCGGGCTTTCGGGCAGGGCGGCAAACAAGGCCTGTCCGGCCTGCTCGAAGAGCCGCCAGTCTTTCGGTTTATAAATCTCTTTGCGATGGTTTTCCATCAGTGCGAAGCAGTACGACTTCCAGACCAGCGCGTAGACCGCCGCCGCATCGCCTTTCGAAGTGGACTCCGTCGACGCTGGATTCAACTGCGCGAGCCGTTCTTTTAGTTTGCGGGTCTGTCGTCGGCGCAATTTCGCCTGGGCCCGGGTCAAAACATTGGACTCCGCGCAGGACCAGACCAGAATTTCGAGAGCCAGGGCGTGACTTCGCAGGGTTTGCACGTTCGCCTGTAGAATTTGCCACAGGATTTGATTGGCCGCAACGCGTGAAAGCGGCAGCGCTTCAGAAGACAGCTCATCTGATTCGTTTTCGCCGCCTGTTTTGCGAGCCTCGCCGCTCTTGTTGCGCGTCCTCTCGGTCTTTGCGCCGTCCGTGAGAATTTCGGGCAGTGCGAGCTCCGGCCAGATTTCGCGTTCGTTGGCGATGCTTTCCAGCAATCCGTCAAAGCCTCCGAAATAACGATAGATTAAAACCTTATCGATGCCGGCCCGGGCGGCCACGGCGTTCACGCCCATCGCCTGGAAACCTTTTTTGATCAGGAGTTGTTCCGCCGCGCCCAGCAGGCGTTCGCGGGTTGCCGCTCGATTGCGTATCATTGTGTCGTTCTTATTACGCGCTGCAGAATGTGCCGCGCTCGCCTGCCGACCATTCGTCCGGGAGCGCGGCGGGCGCAATGAAATAATGTATCCGGCTGGTTACAATTTGGTGGCAGCGAGGGCCCGTCTGTCGCCGCAGAGTGACCTGGCGCGATTCCGGCCTGGATTTTCCGGCGCTCGCGCTGCTGTCTTAACTTGCGATGTCTCCCGTGAGTGACTATTAGGTTCCGTTTATAGAGTATTAGTGCGCGGTGGTGACTTGTCTTGCGATCGAATGGAAAACATGTTGAATGATTTGATCAAGAGTGCGATATTTGTCGGGTGAGGTGAATCCCATGGTGGAAACAAAAGAAGTATTAAATCGGGCGCAGACGTCGAAGCAACAGTTCGAGCGCACCGCGAAGCGTTTGAAAAAGCTGCCCCTGCAGCTGGTCAAGGGCAAGCAGCTGCGCGCTGATGCAGGCGATACGGAGCTGCTTGAAAAAGTCGACGCCGGGCTCAAGAGTCTGCAGGAGCTGAACGGCACGATTTCGCGCAGCCTGAACGAAGTCGAAGTTTCGCTCTTGAAGCTGCGCCACTCCCGCCAGCTAAAAAAGCAGGCTCGACGGGATATGCCTCTGGCGGAACGCCGCGCTCAAAAAGCGGCGGCGAAGCAGGCGCGCAAAGAAAAGCAGGCCGCGGCGAAAGCCGAGAAAGCCGCTGAGAAGGCGGCGCGACGCCAGGCGAAAGAAGCAAAAAAGCAGGCGAAGCAGGCGGAAAAAGCCGGCAAGCAGGCCGCCGAAAAAGCGGCGAAGCGCGCGAAGAAAGAAGCGAAGCAGCGGGCGAAAAAAGAAAATCGCCTGGTCAATAAAAAGGGCGGCGCGTCGGCTCCCGCAGCTGCTGCAAGCGCTCCGGCGGCGCCCGCGGCTCAGACCTCCGGTTCCGGACTGGCCGGCGTTCAGAGCAGCAACTAATTGCCGTCGATGAGAACGAGCGTCTCTGTCGTAGGAGCGTGTCTCTAAAAAATCAGACGAAGGCCCCGCGTTGCTTATGCTGCGCGGGGTTTTTCTTGCGATCGCGAAGGCCGCGACGCCGGCAGTGCTGCAAGGGCGCCGGGAGCGCTACAAGGACGCCGCCGACAGCGGCGCGGATGGCGGCGGCAGCGGCAGCGGAGCTAGTCAGAAAAGCCGGCGCGATACTGCAGCGGCGTATGGCCCGTGAATTTTTGGAAGGCGGAATGAAAGCTGCTTTTCGAATTGAATCCGACCGCGTGGGCGATCGACAGGACGGAACGCCGCCGTTCCCGGCGGAGCATATCGCACGCGGCGGCCACGCGAAATTCGTTCAGATAAGTGTGAAAATTTTTGCCGATCGTTTCGTTGAGCAGACCTGAAAGCTGGTGGCGGCTGAGGCCGAGCTCTGCGGCCAGTCCTTCGAGGCTCAGTTCTTCGTCCAGATAGAGACGTTCGTCGCGCATGAGTCGGTCGAGCTGATCGCGGGCCGCCGCCGCGTCGACGCCTTGAATGGCGGAGCGCTCGTAGCTTTTGCGCTGGGTCGTGGCGCGCAGTTCCTGCACCAGCTCCGGATCGCGGATGCGTGCCAGATACTGCGCCGCGAACATCAAAGAAATCGCGGCAAGTCCCGCATGACCCAGCAGAGGCCACACCAGCAGATCCGAAATCAGCAGCAGCGGCTGTGCGACGAGAGCGCCCGCCAGAAAAATCCAGAGCAGGCGCACGCGAGGGGGCATTTCGGAGACGCGCCAGAGATCGCGCAGCTGCAGCAGAGTCGCGACAAAGAGCGCGCCGTTGCTTGCGTATACGGCGATGGCTGCGATTGCGCTCAGACGCATATAATTCACCGAAGAATCGCCGGTCAGCCGCGCCAACAGGCAGGTATCGAAATACTCCGCGTGGGTTTCGGGCTGCATGGCCGCCGAGACATCAAGCAAGAGAAAGGGCAGAACTATGGCCAGCAGTAGCCAGTGGCGTCTGCTCAGCTGAAAGCCGCCGGTAACCGTCGCGCGAAACCAGAGATACATCAGCGGCCCGATCAGATACGACCAGGTGA
Source organism: bacterium (assembly GCA_024742665.1). GTDB lineage: Bacteria > Spirochaetota > Leptospiria > Leptospirales > Leptonemataceae > JANSYA01. Next base: position 373,428 of record JANSYA010000003.1, on the reverse strand, counting down.
ACTGCAGCGCGCCGAATTCGGAATATCGAGTGAGCTGCCCGGTCAGCTCCAGGACGCCGCGCATAAGAAACAGGGCCAGGCATACGAACAAGCAGCTTACGAGCCACACGTCCGGATAGCGCCGCCGGGGAGTCAGCCACGCGCCCAGGGCGTTCAGAAAACTCAGGCCGGCGCCCAGGGTCACCAGGCCGGCGATCAATATCTGTGCGGTCGTCATAGCTCTATCGATCGGCGCGCGTTCCCGTTTTCGGTCGGTCGCATTCGCACCCGGACATCTTCAGGCGGAGATCTGCGAAAAACTCCATGCGAAAAACCCCATGCGAAAAACCCCATGCGAAAACCTCCGGAGTCGATCGCAAGCACAATCGGGATCGACTGCCCGGCGGAAAAGTTCGAATCGATCGATACGGACTGCGAAGCGCGGTCCGCCTGGATCGCGCCGGACCACGGCCGCCGCCTTTTGAGGTATCATGCGAAGCTATGATAGATCGAACCTACGAAAATAAAACGCATCCGGTTTCGCCGCCGCGCGCGAGCCCGGCGGCGAATCGCTCCGGGGCTCGTCTCGCGCAAACGAGCCTCGATTATTTGATCTGGCCGGCGCTGCTCGGCCTGTCTCTGGGCGGGGTCTTTATGGCCCTGCGAGCCGGCTATTCCGCGGGAGTCGTGCTCTTCGCTCAGTCGGTCCTGAATATCCTGGTGATCGCTTTGTTGGAAGCGCTGCGGCCGGAACGTCGCGAGTGGGCCCTGCATACGGACCGCTCCGTCGTGGGCGATTTGATTCACAGCATTGCCGGTTCGGTGCTGGCGGGCAACGTCGGCCGGATGCTGCTGTCCGTGCTGCTCGCCCTGGCCGCGGCCGAAGTCTCGGGCAGGCAGTCCGCCAGTCTGTGGGCTGCGTCGTGGCTCGGGGGCTGGCATATCGCCGCGCAGTTTTTGGTCTTTCTATTATACATGGAATGCGCCAGCTATTGGTGGCATCGCCTGATGCACATCGTGCCCGTGCTCTGGCGCTTTCATTATATCCACCACAACCCGACGCGCATGCACGTTCTCAAGGCCGGGCGGGTGCACTGGTTCAGCGGCATCGTCGGCACGATGTTGAAATTCGCTCTGCCGGTCGCTCTCGGCGCTCCGCCGGCTCTGTTTATTGCTTACGCAGCGGCGACGAATATTTTCGGTACATTAACTCATGCGAATTTTCGCTACCGGATGCCAGGCTTCGTGCACTATATATTAAATACGGCGGGGGTGCATCATCTGCATCACTCGACGCGCATGGATCTCGGGAACAGCAACTTCGGAAATATTTTGAGCGTCTGGGATGTGGTCTTCGGCAGCTTTCGCCATCCCGATCAGTATCGACTGGAGCGCGTCGGCGTGATCAAGCCGGCCGTCCGGGACGGACTCGTCGGAGAATTGATCGGACCGCTGATTCCCGGCGGCCTGCTGGCGAAGAACGTGAGCGCTGCCGGCGGCGATCGCAGCGGTGCGATTCACAGCGGCGTCTGAATTTCGCTTGCGGTCGCGACGATGATTGCGCATCCTCGATAGATTGCAGGCGGCCGACCCGCTGCGAGTCCTCTGTTAAGGTCCGATCATTCGAATGAAGCGCGAGTTTTTTTTTTTCTGTAGCCTGGAGCGTGCCGCTATTGCTGGCGCTCGCGAAAATTTTGCTGCACTTGCCGGCGCTGAATCAGTATGGCATCTTCGTCGACGAGTACTATTATATTGCCTGTAGCGAACGGCTGGCCTGGGGTTATGTAGATCATCCGCCCCTGGCCGTCTTCGTTTTGAGCGCGATCCGCGCGCTCTTCGGCGAATCGATTTTCGCCCTGCGGATTCCCGTCATGCTGATCGGCGCGGGCACGGTGTTTTTGAGCGGCATGATGGCGCGGGAAATCGGCGGCGGTCGTTTCGCTCAGGCGACGGCGGCGCTCGCGATCATCGCGGCTCCCATCTATCCGGGCGTTGATAAATTTTTTACGACCAATAGCTTCGAGATCTTTTATTGGACTCTGGCGATCTATTTGTTGCTGCGCATATTAAATCGAGAGAACGCGCCGGGCGTTATGTGGTTCGCTCTGGGATGCGTCCTCGGCGCGGGGCTTTTGAACAAACACTCCATGCTCTTTTTGGGATTTGGCGTGGGTGTGGCGCTGCTTGCGACCGGTGAGCGTCGACGCCTGCTCGGCCGGGGTCCGTACATCGCCGGAGCGGTTGCCTTCGCGATTTTCGCGCCGCATATTCTATGGCAGTTCGCAAACGATTGGCCGACCCTGGAGTTCATGGACAACGCGCGCCGTCATAAAAACTATTTCGCTCTCGGCGAATTCGTCAGCGCCCAGATATTGCAGCAGCATCCGCTGCTGTTGCCGCTCTGGTTCGGCGGGCTGCTGTACTTCGCCTTCGCGCGCGCGGCTCTGCGCTTTCGCATGATCGCCTGGATTTATATCAGCCTGTTCGCGCTCTTCGTCGCCATGCAGGGCAAGACTTATTATCTGTCGCCGATCTATCCGGTGCTTTACGCGGGAGGAGCCGTTTGGTTGGAGCGCGGTCTGGAATTCGCGGCGGCGAAATCGCGCCCCAATCAAACTGCGAACACTGTTCTGCGATCTTTACAGACCGGCGTGCTTATACTGATCGCTCTGGGGGGCGCGGCGCTGGCTCCGCTCAGTCTGCCGCTGCTGTCGCCGGAGAACTACCTGGCCTACGAACGATTTCTCGGATTGAAAGCGCCGAAGCTGGAAAAGCAGGCGCTTTCGAAAATGCCGCAGCACTTCGCGAGTATGTTTGGCTTTCCGGATCAATCCGGCGCGGCGATCGAGGTCTTCCAGTCTCTGTCGCCGGAAGAGCGGGAGCACGCGGTCGTACTCGGCCGCAGCTATGGCTTTGCGGGCAGCGTCGAATACAGCGCGCGTCGGCAGGGTCTGGAAATTCCGGTCGTGAGCGGACACAACAACTTCTATCTCTGGAGTCTGGCGAAGCTGCGGTCTTTCTCAGAGGGGCCAGTGTTCGGTAAATCAGGAATGATTATCGTCGCTCTGGGCTTTGACGAAGAGCGACTCCAGAAATACTTCGCGGACGTGCGGCCGGCCGGCACGGTCCGCTGCGAATACTGTCTGAGCAATGCCACGGAGATTACGATTTACGTCTGTCGCGGGCCCCGTCTGTCGCCGGTCGAAATCCTCGACGATCTGCGAAACTTTATTTAACGAATCGAATCGCAGCGAATCGGACAGCGCCGCGCTGGCGCGCTGGATGGAAGCGCACGGCATGCAAGCGCTACGATCGAGTCAGTCGAAATTCGGCGGTTCCGCGACCGGATAGATACGAAAGCGTTCGTTGCTGATCTGGCGCAGCTGAGTGCAGGCGGGGTGCCAGTAGGCCATCAGGGCGAGCTGATCGCAGGGCGCTTCGACGATCGCCTGGTAGCACAGCACGGAGAACTGAATCATTTCGGGGGTATGCACGGCGAGCTTCGCCTCGGCGTTGTCGAGGGCGGTTTCGACGCAGCCGTCGACGGTGACGCGATTTTGTAGACCCGGAGAAAGCGTGCGAATGATTTTTGTGGTGCAGTGTTTGAGTCTGATGCAGATGGCCTCGGCGCCGGCCTTTACGAACTCCGGATAATTTGTCGGGGACGGCAACTCAGGTTTGGGCTCTCGACAGCCGCCGATCAATGCAAGCGATACCGCAAGCGCGATCAGCATCGCGCGCGACAGCGGCGCAGGCCGGTCGGCCGGGGGCGCGTCGAGGATTCGAAGATTGCGTTTTGTATGTGCGTTCAAGTGATGTGCTCCCGATTCCCCGTTTCTTAATGGCGTATTAAAAGGCCGCTTAAAGGCCGCTTAAAGGCCGCTTAAAAAACCGCAGCCGTCGCCCCCGGCGCGGGCCGCTCGCAGGCGTTGCAGCGCAAGCATCGCGTCGGCCTGGCCGGCTTTGGTATCGACCTTCGAAAAATAGCCGCGCAAATTCGGCATCATGTCCTGGATCGAACGACGCACGAAATAATTGTACACCATGTCTTCCCAGCTGCGGCGATAGTTGCGGGCGATGTACACCTGGTAGCGCTTGACGACGGCGCCGTCGACGATCACGTCCTGTTCGGGAAACTCTTCGACTTCGTCGAACATGAAACCCAGGGTCGGCAAAATAAAGACTTCCGAACGTTCGCAGGTCTTTTCGTGAATATAGTAAACGACGTAGTCGCGACCCTTTTCGAGTCCCGGCCAGTAGTTGTATTGATTGCGCTGCATGACGTTCATCGAAGTCACGAAGGGTTTGCCCGGCGAATGCCAGCTGGCCACGGCCGCGTCCTGATAGCGGTTCGAAGCGACGATGCCCGCCTCCGGAGCTTCGCGGTCGCGAAAGGCCGTAATCTCGGCGATCGCTTCGGCGAAGCCCACCGGTCGATAGCCCGGCACGAAGTACGACTCGACTTTGTATCCCTGGCCTTCGGCGAATTTTACGATTGGAATCGAAAAATATGAGAGCACGTTCAGCGCCAACGTCAGCACAGTCCCGGCCGCGAAGGCCGCCACGCCGATTTTCGCGGAGCGGCTCGCGCCGGCCCAATTCTCCGGCAGCGCTCGTACCAGCAAAAGCACGCAGGCCAGATACGAAGCGAAGGTCCAGTTGCCCTGAATTTCGCGCGAAGCGGAGAGATATAAAAAGAACACCGGCAGAATCAGAGCGTTGATCCACAGAAAACGAATTTCCGGCGGAGTGCTCGCTGCTTGCGCCGGGATCTTGCCCTGCGCTTCCGGGTTTTCGCTGTTGACCGCGTCGCCCGGCGCCTGCGTGGCTTTCCCCCGGCCGTCGTCGCTTGCAGCTTTCGCGGCTGCGCGTCGCGCGCGAAAGTTTTTGTATTTCGCGCGAATGCTTCGCGACGCCGAAACGATCGCCAGGCCGACGAAGACAATCAGCCAGAGGGGCGAGAAGGTCAGCAATTGGCCGATCAAATAATTGATCGCGGTTTCCGCGCCGCCGGAGCTGCCCAGAGACGATCGCAAATACAAAATCGCCGTGACGCCGTCCCAGTTGTGACCGGCGTTCCAGATTAAAATCGGACTTACGATTAAGAGACTCAGGGCGCAGCCCGCCCAGAAATACCACTGAAACAGCAGCTTCAGTTCGCGCCGGTCCGTGAACATCCACAGCGCAAACGAAAGCGCGAAAAAGGCCATCGTATGTTTGGAAAGCTCGCCCAGACCGACCGCGACGAAGAGCAATATCAAATAGAGCGGACGACGACCGGCGGTATCATCGCCGCTCTTAATATAAGCGACTGTGAAATAGAGCGCCGCCGCCCAGGCGATCATAAAGGGCGAATCGTGCATGATTAGGATCGCGCCGGCGAAATAGCCGGGCAGCAGGACTACGATGATTAAGGCGAGCATGCGCCGCATCGGCGAGAAGCCCAGGCGCCAGGTGGTCGCGTAAAAAAACAGGACGCTGATCAAGGCGGCGGTGATGGCGGCCACCTTTAATGCGAAGTGGGTATCGCCTAAGAGGGCGGTGAAGGCGCGAATGTACAGGGCCACGCCCGGCCCCTGGTCATAATACGAAAAGTCGAGCTGTCGGGACCACTCCCAGTAGTAGGCTTCGTCGGCGACGAGGGGGATATCCAGACTCAAGATCAGTCGGCCGATCAGACTCGCCGCCAGAACGCCCAGCGCGATCAGGTCGAGTTTATGAAACGAAGCGGATTGCATGCACCGAAGAGATGCGAGGCCCGGACGCATTGAGTCAAGCAAGAAACCGCGACGAATGCCTGAATCGCCGACCGTGTCTCAATCTTGCGTCTTTGGGCGGCGACACCGGGTGGCGCCTGCTACCGTACGCTCGGTAACGAAGCCGTATCGCCCGGCTGGCGCGCTTTGATTTCGGCGTGCATCTCCGGATCGAAGTCGCGCAGGGCGGCGACGACCAGCGACCAGACCAGGTCGGCGGTGCCGTCCATTCCGCGCCGCAGCCAGAAGGTGCCGGCGTGACCGGCGTCGAAATTTAAGTCGTAGCGGTCGTTGGAATAATCGTCGTCGATATTCGCGTCGGCGAAACGGCCGCGCATGGTGGCCCGGCTCCAGTGATCGCCGGCGGCGTACTCGGCGGTCATCTTTTCAAAGCGATTTTCCTCTAATAAATACAAATAGGTTCGGGCGAGAATCCGGGCGCTGCGAATCAAAACGCGGTCGTAAACCATCTGGTAGCGGACAGTCCCGCGAATCCTGGCGTCGGACGCCGGAATCAGATTGGCTTCTGCCCAGCGAATCAAATCCGGATTAATATAATTGGCTTCGTCCGCGTTCTCTTTTTGAGACGCCGGTCGCTCCTGATAGAGCGGCAAGCCCGCCAGCTCGGCGATCGCGTGTAAATAGCCGCCGTAGCGCAGACGGGGCGGATCCCGGTCGCGCTTGAGATCGTCGTCGCGATAGCGCTCTCGATATTTTTTCCGTTCGCGCTCGTTCGTGCCCGATAGCTCGCCCGCACAAATCAGAAATCGGGAATCGTGGCGCACAGTTTGCGCGCCGCCGAGAAAGAGGCCGATGGATTTACCCCGGAAGTCCAGGACGGGCCTGGCCTGCTGGTCGAACATCCAGTCGGTTTTGACTCGCTGGAGCATACACGCGAAGAGATCGGCCAGGTGCGCCTCGCTCAGGGGCCGGCCCTGCGCCGGCGCGTTGGTGGCAGGCTGCGCAACCGGACCCGGCTGCTGCGTTTTGTCTCCGGCGTTCCGGGCCTCGCCCGGCAGCCGGCAGCCGCCCGCAATCAAAAACAGAACCGCTCCCAGCGCGCCCGCCGCGATCAGGCGTCGATTGGCCCGGCCGTGAACTGCTTTGATCGGACTCGCCTGGATAGCTTTCGCTTTGATTAGATTTGCTTTGATCAGATTTTCTCTAGTGGAATCTGGATTTGAAACGTGCTTCGTTGGCATAAGTGGCTCAAGAATTCAGCGGCGCGCCGATCGTCGTGCGCAAAGTTTCGCGCAGCTCTTCCGTCGACAGCTTTTCAATTTCTGCGGGCCTTAGCTGTTTGTGCAGAATTACCCGGATCACGCCTTTGTGAATCGGTTGGATCCACCGTTTTTTCTTCGGCGGTATAATTTTGTCCGAATCGAGAATGGTCATCGGCTGGATGGGCACGCCCGCCCGTTTCGCCAGGACGAAGCCGCCTTTCTTAAACGGCAGCATGCGTCCGCCGCCCGGACCGCGTGTGCCTTCCGCGAAGACGATCACGGACTTACCGCCGCGCACATGTTCGGCCGCGGCCTGCATGGACTCCCGGGCGTTGGCGGGGTTGTCGCGCTTCACGGGAATATAGCCGGCGCCCCACATGCCCCAGCCCCAGATCGGAATCTTAAAGAGCGATGCCTTTGCCAGCCAGCGAAACTGGAGGTCAGGCAGCACGCAGTACATCACGACCATATCAAAGAGACTCAGATGATTCGATATGACCACCAGGGGGTCCCTGAGCGGGTTTCCGATCGGACTTTCACTCGCATTTCCGACCGGATGGTTCGCTTGATTTTTTCGGCCCGCGGACTCGGCCCGCGGATCGTCTGTCGGGCGTTCCACCTGGACCCGCACGCCGGCCAGTCGGCAGACGAGGAGCGACCAGCTGCGGGCCGCGCGATGAATTAGATTCTGCGGCCGGAGCCACAGAATAGGCACGAGCACCGCCGCATACGACAGAAAGATCACCGCCGCCAGGATCCATAAAAACAAAGAACGCACGCGACTATTCTAATCCAATCGCCCCGTGCGCCAGCAAGCCTTTTTGCAGATCGGCGGCAGGACGCGCCGCAATGGAGCCGGAAGCGCCTGGACCGGCGTCGGAGTTTTCGAAATCATGCTGACCAATTGGGCCGGCCTGTATATTTTGTGAATATGTCCGATTCACTCTCGCCAGACTCGACCGCGCCCCCCGGCGCTGCTGCGGATTCAGCTTCGGAAGCTATTTCCAGCGCCGCTTCAGACGCCGCTGTGGGATCGACCGCGCAGGATTCCGCAGCGCAGGCCCCATCGGTGCCGCTCGACGGCTCCGCGGATGAAAGCGCCGGCGATGAGAGTTCTCCGGCGCTCCAGCACCGCCTGGTCCTGCGCGGTTTACAGAAAGACGACTACGACGATCTAAAAGAGATCATGGATCTCGTCTATCCCCAGATGGCCGGGGCCTGGGCGCGGCCCGGACTGGATTCGCTGATCGACCGATTTCCCGAAGGCCAGATCGCCATCGAGGACAATGGCAAAGTCGTGGCCGTGGCCCTGAGCTTGCAGGTCGACTATCGTAAATTCGGCGACAAACATTCGTACGACCAGATCGTCGCGGGGGGCAGCTTCGAAACTCACGATCCCAAAGGCGATACGATTTACGGCATCGACGTCTTCGTGCATCCGGAATACCGGGGGCTGCGGCTGGGGCGTCGCCTGTACGACGCGCGCAAAAATCTGTGCGAAGAACTGAATCTGCGGCGCATCATCGCCGGCGGTCGCATCCCCGGCTATCAGCGCATGGCCGACTCGCTGACCGTTAAAGAATATATACAGAAAGTTAAGAACTCCGAGCTGTACGATCCGGTGCTGAGCTTTCAGCTCGCCAACGACTTTCACGTTCGCCGAATCATACGCAACTATATTCCCGAAGATAAAGAATCACATTCGCATGCGACTTTACTGGAATGGATCAATATCTATTACGAAGAGCGCGAACTGGACGTCTTCACGCAGCGTAAGACCGTCGTAAGAGTGGGCGCGGTCCAGTGGGGGATGCGGCGCGTGCAGAGTCCTCAGGATATCGTCGATCAGATCGAGTACTTCGTCGACGCCATCGCCGGCTATAAAGCGGACTTCGTGCTGCTGCCGGAATTTTTTAACGGGCCTTTAATGGCCGAGTCCAACGACCGCACGCCGGGCGTTGCCATTCGACATCTCGCCGGCTATACCGATCTTTTGCGGGAAAAGATCGTCGAGCTCGCGCTGGCTTATAATATCAATATTATTGCCGGCAGCATGCCGGTGCTCGATTCCGAAAACGAAAAAATTTATAATGTTTCGTTCGTTTGTCGTCGCGACGGGACCTACGCGACCCAGCGCAAGATTCACATTACGCCCGACGAGCAGGCCTCCTGGGGTCTGACCGGCGGCAGCGAGCTTTCGGTATTCGAAACCGACGTCGGCAAGATCGGCGTTTTAATCTGTTACGACGTCGAGTTTCCGGAGCTTTCGCGCATTCTGGCGGAGCAGGGCATGAAGATTCTATTCGTGCCATTCTGGACCGATACGAAGAACGCCTATCTGCGCGTGCGGCGCTGCGCCCAGGCGCGCGCGATCGAAAACGAGTGCTACGTCGTGATGACCGGCAGCGTCGGCAATTTACCCAAAGTCGAAAATATGGATATCCAGTACTCCCAGGCCGCGGTCTTTTCGCCGGCGGACTTCGCCTTTCCTCACGATGCGGTCATCGCCGAGGCGACTCCCAATACGGAAATGACCCTTGTTTCGGATTTGAACCTGGACCTGTTGAAAGACCTGCGCTACCAGGGCAGCGTGCGCAACTTCCGGGACCGCCGGCTGGATCTGTATCGTGTGGAGTGGCTCAAGGACTGAGCGCGCGAAACAGAAAACTGTGACATATCTCATGAACGGTGCTTCAATATCATCACTTTGTGCTAAAAAATTGCAACTATTGCCGGATATGGCAAACATGTGACGAAAAGTGCTGGCAAAATAAGCACTTGAGCCGGTTGCGTAGTTCTACGTGGCGATATTCCGCCGCGTACGGACTCGGAAGTGATCGTCCTCGAACCAACACAGCATTGCGCCGGAACAAATGGATTTCCGCGTTCGCGACGGGACGTCCCTGCGCAGGGCCTATCGTCGTTCGTGGGCCTGGTTCGCCTCGTCCGCAATTCTCGCATTGTCCGCATCGCCCGTTGGCTGGTGGTGATGGGCATGCTGCTCACTGCGACCGCCTGCGTTCCCGCATTGCCCGCCGAGTGCGGTGAAGTCTGCACGCTGCTGGCTCTGAATACTGACGCGGCCGCCAGTGATGACGGCTCTATTATCACTCCCACTGGTGCATTCACCGTTTCCGGCGGCACCCTGACAGTCGCCGAAACGGGCACGTCGGCGTTCTTTAGCGTTCGCCTGAACCAGGCGCCGACGGCCAACGTTACGGTGCCAGTCAGCAGCGGCGACGCGACCGAGATCTCGGTCGGCTCGGCTTCGCTGACTTTCACGACTACGAACTGGAATAACAATCAGAGCGTGCTCGTTACCGGCCTCGACGATGCGGCTGTCGATTCCAACCAGACGGTTAGCGCGGTGCTCGGAGCGGCGACCAGCGCCGACGCGAATTATGGCGGTCAGGATCCTGCCGACGTTTCGGTAATCGTGCTCGACGATGAATCGCCGAATGTGATCATCACGGAAACCGGGCTGAGCACGGTGACCACCGAAGGCGGTGCGACCGACACCTATACGATTGTGCTGACCCAGGCGCCGACAGCCAACGTCACCGTTACAGTGAATCCGGACGCGCAGGTTTCGGCGAACGCGTCGGTGTTGCCGGTGGCACTGAACTTCCTGCAGGGCGCCTGTCCCGGTCCGGGCACCTGGTGCACGGCTCAAACAGTGACTGTCGCCGCCGTCGATGACGCTGTCGCGGAAGGGCCGCGCGGGTATACATTTACTCACGTTGCAGCGAGCGCCGACGGTAACTATAGCGGCATCGGGATCATAAACGTGAACCCGGCGGTAATAGATAACGACAAATTCACGTTTCGCACGGCCGCGACCCACAACGGCGACTTTGACAACGACGCCACTTTAAGCGGCGACGGGGACGGTTCGGGCATCGCCGAAGCGGACGCCTTCTGCATGGCCGACGCGAATCGACCGAATACTTCCACGTATAAGGCGCTGCTCGCGGATCCGACTCCGGCGCCGGAGCGAACCGCTTCCGTCACGGCGAACGCGGGCGACGGCCAGGTCGACTGGGTGCTGGCGCCGAACCTGAACTATTTTCGCCAGGACGGTACGACGCCGCTGTTTACGACGAATGCTAATGGCATTTTCGTATTCGGCGCTATGACTAATTCCTTCGCCGCTGCCGCCGGCAACCACTGGAGCGCACTGCGCAACGATTGGCGGACTCTGGGGGGCCTCAACTGCAGCGGGTGGTCTTCCAGCGGCGGCAATGCGCGCGTTGGAGATTCCTTTGCGACCGACGGCACCGCTTTGCAGGTCGGCGGGCCGCCCACGAGCTGCGCCACGGCGCTGCATTTGATCTGCGTCGAACAATAGCATTGCCCTCTCGGGCTTGACCGGGAACCGACTTTGGCGAATCTGTCTTAAGTCTAGAAAATGGTCAGGCAACGCAAAATATGTCGGCTGGTGGCGGCAAGCATTCTGAGCCTGGCGGCCTGCATTCCGCCTTTGCCGGACGACTGCGGACCGGTCTGTTCGCTGCTGGCCCTGGGCGTGCAATCGGCACCGGTTGCGACAGAAACCCCCTTTACGCCCACGGGATCCTTCACGGTTTCCGGCGGAACCTTAACCGTCGCCGAAACGGGCACGGCCGATTTGTTCACCGTTCGCCTGAACGAGGCGCCGACGGCCAACGTGTCCATCCCCATCAGCAGCAGTGACGCGACCGAAATTTCGGTCGGCTCGACCTCCCTGACCTTTACACCGGCCAACTGGAACAACAACCAGGCCGTGCTGGTGACCGGACTGGACGACGCGGCTGTCGATACCAATCAAACCGTGAGCGCGGTCCTGGGCGCCGCGGTCAGCGCCGACCTCAACTATAACGGTCAGGATCCCTCGAACGTCGCGGTCGTTGTGCTGGACGATGAATCTCCGAACGTGATCATCACGGAAACCGGACTGAGCACGATCACCACCGAAGGCGGCGCGACGGATACGTACACTGTCGTGTTGACCCAGCCGCCGACCTTTCCGGTGACCGTGACGATCACGCCGAATGCTCAGGTTTCGGCGAATGCTTCGGTGCTCCCGATCGGGTTGAATTTTACGGTGGGTGCCTGTCCCGGGCCGGGCGACTGGTGTACGGCTCAGACTGTGACGGTCGCCGCCGTTGATGACGCCGTCGCGGAAGGACCCCGCGGCTATACTTTTACGCACACCGCGACCAGCACCGACGCGAACTATAACGGCATCGGAATCATTAACGTGAATCCGGCCGTAATCGATAATGATAAGTTTGTATTTCGCACGGCCGCCACGCACAACGGCGACTTTGACAACGACCCGCTGCTGGGCGGCAACGGCGACGGATCCGGCATCGCCGAGGCGGACGCCTTTTGTACGGCCGACGCGAATCGGCCGAATACTTCAACTTACAGGGCGCTGCTGAGCAAGACAACTCCGGCGCCGGCCCGGATCGGATCCCTGACGCCGAACCTGGGCGACGGTCAGACCGACTGGGTGCTTTCACCGAATCTAAATTATTATCGCCAGGACGGCACGACGCCCGTATTTACGGCCGATGCGAACGGCATCTTTGTTTTCGGAGCCTTCTCGAATTCCTTCGAAGCGAGCGCCGGCTTATACTGGACGGGCCTGCGCAATGATTGGGTGGTGAGGGCCGGCTTGAACTGTTCCGGCTGGTCGTCGACGGGCGGCAACGGGGGCACGGGCGACCCCACGGCGACCAACGGCGCTGCGATTCAGTCCGCCACTCCGCTCTGCGCGACGCCGACCCACCTGATCTGCGTCGAACAATAGCGTCGCGTTCTCCGGCTTGACCGGAGGCCGACTTTTTGTAACCTGCCAGAATCGGAATATTCCTAACTAGGAGGATTCCGGTCGGATTCACTTCCAATGGCAGACAATAAAAATTCGAAGGTCCCGCGCAAGACCGCGCCAGGGCCCGGCAATTCGAGGACGCCGAAGAAAGGTCCGGCGTCGGGCTCGAAGGGGGCCGCCCCGGACGCCGTGCAGGCTGCTCTGGATCTGCTGAAATCCGAGGGCTTTCGCATTACGCCCCAGCGCGAAGATATCCTGGGTTTGCTGGCGAAGCGCAAGGGCAGCCATTCGGTCCAGGCGGTCTTTCAGGAAATTCGCAAGAAGCACCGGGCCATCAGTCTGGATACGGTGTATCGCACGCTGAGCACCCTGGCGAATCTGGGCGTGCTGTCGCAAATCAAATTGCACGGCGCGGATCTGGTCTATGAATTCCAGGGAGCCGGGCATCATCACCACCACGCGGTGTGTTTGAATTGCGGCGGTTCGATCTGCCTGAGCGTTTGCCCGCTGCCCGAGAATTTCTTTCAGGACCTGGAGCGTCAGGAGTTTCGCGTAATCAATCACGCCTTCGAAGTTTACGGTTATTGTGCGAGCTGTCAGTGAATCGCCGGAGTATCGCATACAGACTCCAGCGCTTCGCGCGCCGCATGCCGGTCTACGCCATGGCGATTCTGTGCGCGGCCGCTTCTATGGTATGCGACGCCGCCGGAGATTCTGTGAAGGACGGCGCGCTCCGCGTCGGAGTGAGCGTCGCTCCGCAAAAATATCTCGTTGATCGAATCGGGGGCGAAGACGTTCAGGTGCGGGTTTTGATTCCGGTCGGCGTCGACCCCCACTCGTACGAACCGGGGCCGGAACAGCTGCGAATTCTGAGCGACCTGGTCGTGTACTTTCGTCAGGGCCTGGAATTCGAAAAATCCTGCCTGCGTCGCCTGCGCGGTATCAACGCCGGCCTGCGAGTCGTCGATCTGGGGCCGCAAAGCATTCAACCTTTCGCGTCGACGCGAGACGATTTCGGCCCGGGCGATTCCTCGAACGATTCTTCGAATGATTCCGGCCATGAACATGCTCACGGGAAGGGGCATCTCAATCCGCACACCTGGCTTTCGCCGCGGATTGTGCGCGAGCAGAGCGATGCGATCCTGGGTACTCTGGTCGAGCTGCGGCCGGAGAGTCGCGCGCGCTTCACCCGCGGACACCGGGAGCTGCGCGCGGAGCTCGATCAGGTCGACGCCTATATTCGCCGCCGACTCGCGCCCTTTAAGAATCAATTGCTTGTTGTCTATCATCCTTCATGGGAGTACTTCGCGCGGGATTACGGTCTGCGCATGATCGCCGTCCAGGCCGACGGACACGAACCTTCCGCGCGCGATTTAATGCGATTGGTGCGTTTGTCCCGGGCCGCGGGGGTGAAGGCGATCTTCGCCGAACCCGGTTTCAATCCGCGTTCCGTAGAGGTCGTCGCGCGAGATCTCGACGCGCGAGTCGAAACCATCGATCCGCTCGCGCCGGACTGGGCTCAGAATCTGTGCGACACCGCCGATCAAATCGCGGAGGCGCTTGCGCCGTGACTGCGACCGGAACATCCCTCGAATCTGCGGGGGGCGGGGTCGCCGGATCGACGGAAACGATCGTCGCAGTCGACGAGCTGAGCGTTCGCTATCACGGCGCGACAGTTTTACAGAAAATCAGCTTCAATCTCCAGGCGGGGGATTTCGCGATCTTCGTCGGCCCGAACGGCGGCGGCAAGACCACGCTGTTTCGCGCGCTGCTCGGTCTGATAGACATCGATCACGGCGGCATTCAAATTTGCGGAGCGACTCCCGCTCAGGCCCGCACGGCGATCGGCTATGTGCCCCAGCGCAATGTTTACGATCCGCGCTTTCCGCTGCGCGTTGCGGAACTCGTGGCGATGGGTTGTCTCGGCCCCGGTATGCGGCGCCTGTACGACCGCAGCGAAGAAAAGCGGCGCGTCGACGAAGCCCTCGACGCGGTCGGTATGCTGGGCCGGGCTCGCGCGCCGATTCGCGAACTTTCCGGCGGCCAGCTGCAGCGGGCCTTTATCGCGCGGGGACTGGTGAGCGCGCCGCGACTGCTGATTCTCGACGAACCGGTGACGCATCTGGACGCGCGAATTACGGCGAGCTTCTATCGATTGCTGCGGCGGCTACAGGAGCGCGGGCTGACGATCCTGATGAGCACCCACGACGCCGGCGCGGCGGCTCAGGCGGGAGACCGACTGTTTGAAATCAGCGGGCGACTCAGGGAACAGCTGATCGGGAGCGGCTCCGGCGAAACACACAATGCTTGAGTTATTCTCATATGAATTTATGCGCAACGCGATCGCGGCGGCGCTGTTGGTCAGCGTCGCGACGGGAGTGATCGGCGCCTTCGTCGTTGTGAATCGGATGGTATTTTTAAGCGGCGGCATCGCTCACGCGGCGTACGGCGGCGTGGGACTCGGCGTCTTTCTCGGAATCTCGCCGATGCTCAGTTCGTTCGTTTTTACGTTCTGTGCGGCGATCGGCATGGGCCTGGTGCAGCGTCGCGCGGGGGAACGAGCCGATACGATCATCGGCGTGCTGTGGGCCGTCGGCATGGCTCTGGGCGTCATCTTCTTAGAACTCAGCCCCGGCTTCCAGGGCGATCTGATGAGCTATCTGTTCGGCAGCATTCTGATGGTTTCCGGCGTCGACCTGTGGTGGATGCTGGCCCTGGACCTGGTGATCTTGCTCACGGTAGCGCTCGCTTATCGACAGCTCGTTGCGATTTCTTTCGACGAGACTTTCACGACCGTGCGCAATTTGCCGGTTACCGCGCTCTATCTTGCGCTTACGGCTCTGATCGCCGTCGCGATCGTGCTGATGATGCGGGTTACCGGATTGATTCTGGTCATCGCGCTGCTGACCGTGCCGGTCGCCATGGCCGGTTGGTTCAGCTTCGATTTGAAGCGTTTGATGGCCCTCGCGATTCTCTTCGGCGCGATCTTTAACCTGGGCGGTCTGTGGCTTTCGTATATCCTGGACCTGAGCTCCGGCGCGACCATCGTCGCTCTGGCCGGCGGCGTATATTTGTTCGGTCTGTGCGTGCGTTCGTTTTTCGTCGCCGCTCCCGGCCGCTGAATATTTTCCGATGCGAAGGCCCCGCGCCTTTCGCGAATCCACATGCAGGCCCGGCGATCCCGGACTTTCGCGCGAGCCCTTTATGCCCGGGCGAAAATAATGCTACCCCGCGGCCTGGCGCGTTCAAAACTGGGTGATGCCCGCCCGTTCGCTTTCGTTTTTGTACATAAACACCTTCCTGGCTCTGATCGGCGGGAATATGTTCAACTACGGGCTGATTATTTTGTCGACGGATACGGCGAACTCCGACGGCTTCACCGGCCTGGTCAATTTTACGAACTACGTGCCGACTCTGTTTTTGAGTTTTTACGCCGGCACGATTCTGGATCGTTATTCGCGGCTGGCGGTCGTGTACATCTTTCAGTCGTTTTTTATCGCGACTTCGCTCAGTCTCGCGACGATGCTCGCTTTTGGTATGATCAGCGAAAGCACCAAATGGATTCTACCGATGGTCGCTCTGGTCAACGGTTCGGCCCTGGCCTTTCTTGTACCGGGGCGTTTCGCATTGATCGCGAATATCGTGCCCGCCTCCAGCGTGCCCCGCGCGACGATGGTGCTGAATATTCTCGTGATCGTCGGCTTCGGTATCGCTCCGGTCTTCGTTGGCCTGATCAAACAGTACCACGACTGGCACGTGCTCTTTTACGGAATCGCGGCGGTGTTGATCGTCGCCTATGTTACGCTCTTTCCGATTCGAACGAGCTATACCACGGAATACGTCGGCGGCGCTTCCGCCTATCGGCGCTTTCACGACGGTTTGACCTTCGTGCGTTCGAGCCGATTGATTCAGGAGCTGCTTGGTTTTACTTTCGTCGGTCTATTCGTCGTGGGTCCGATCTTCGTCGTGCTGCCGCGTTACGCCCGTGATCTCATGGGCATGGACGAACAGGGGCGGGGCGTGCTGCTTGCGACTCTGGGCATTGGTTTATTCGTCGGGGGCATGCTTGCTCATGCGATGGGCCGGCGCGCGCGACATCACGGCCGCTGGATTATGATCAGCTGCTTCGCCATCGGCGCGATCCTGTCCGTGACGGGTTTCGTGCGCGAACCCTATCCGATGGCCGCGCTTTTGATTACGGCCGGCGTCTTCGGCGGCATCGTTTCCACGCTGATCCCTTCGCTGCTGCAGGGGGCCGCTCCCGACGAAATTCGCGGGCGGGTTTTGAGTTTTTATACCCTGGCCTTTCAGGCGACGCCGGCGATTTCAGGATTTACCATCGGTCTGGTTTCGGATCGCTTCGGCCTGGAAAACGCGCTCTGGATCGCCGGCGCCTTTATCGCGGCGGCGGCGCTGCTCGGCATGCTGCTTTCGCCGGAGCTGCGCGGCTATACGAACGAAAGGCATCGCGCCGCGCCTGCGAACTGATTGTGAAGCGGCGCCGCGGCAGGTGCAGCTTCCAAAAGCTGTGAATTATATTGGAGCTGTCGGCGTTAGAGTCGTTCGAAGCGCTGCGGGTCGGCGAAGAGGGTGTACACTCCGTTCGCGTACCGGACTTCTCCGGTGATCCGCAGTGGCAGCGCCACGTATGCGAGCACTTCCTGATTGATCGCCTTGCCCTCCGGCGAAACCAGCAGCAGGTGCTGAATGCCGCCGTCCGGGGCGCGCACTACGAAGAGAGGCGGAATGCCGCCGCTTATGCAGCGAATGGCGCAGGCGCGATGCGTCTTGCGTTCGCCGGGATTCATCGCGCCCAGATAACATTTGCTGTCGATGATTTCGCCGGTCAGGGTGGCCGGTCCCGGAGGAATCAATGCGCCCGGATATTCTTCTTCAAGAGGCGCGCCGGTCTCGTTCGCTAATTTCGAATCGAATGCTGTTTGCGTGACTCCTGAAGCGTCGCCTTCGATTTCCTGCACCGATTCGGGGTCGAGCACCAGCATGGTTTGATTTTCGCGGTACAGTAGTTCGCCGCGCAGCCGCACGCGTTTGCCGTCCATGCCCTTTACGTACGGCGCCGCGCTGAACTTAAAGGGGTCCACCAGATAGTAGCTCGACTTATAGTGCAGTCCAGGCGTGCGACCGGGCCGGAGCACTTTCAATCGTGGATAGGGATCTTCGCGCACGACGCCTTCAAATTCCCGGACTTCGCCGAATTCAAAAACCGCCGGCGCGAAACGGTTCTGCGTCACCGCGATTAGAACGCCGCTTGTCAGAGCCAGCACGGCGATAATTAAGACCCGCCGCGTAAGAAACGAAGCCAGTCCCGGCGGCGCGTGATGCTGATAGCCGACGTAAAATTCAGAGTTGCGATTTGCACTCATGGAGCCTCCACTGGAACGCTGGAAACGTAGATCTCCAGATCTTTCGTAATGTGAACCG
Source organism: bacterium (assembly GCA_024742665.1). Taxonomy (GTDB): domain Bacteria; phylum Spirochaetota; class Leptospiria; order Leptospirales; family Leptonemataceae; genus JANSYA01. The sequence continues at coordinate 355,213 of JANSYA010000003.1, read as the reverse complement.
GGAATACCGCGATCCGCTCGGTAAAAGGCGGCGGCGCTTTGCCGGACGCGGGATCGTATTGAAAGCCGTGCCAGGGACAGGTGATACAGCCGTCGACGATGCGCCCTTCGCCCAGGGGGCCGTTCTGATGGCGACAAACGGCCGAGACCGCATGAATGCTCGAATCCGCGACTCGATTCTGTTCATCTTCGACTTGTCGATTCGCGTCGCCTGTATTTTCTACGACGCGAAAAACAGCGATCCGTTCGTCGTCGATCTTAACGGTCTTCGCGCGGTTCGCTTCGATTTCGCCGACGCGCGCGACGTAGTGATAGCCGGCCGGCACGTTCTGGACGGTGCTTGCCTCGTCCTCTTTAGTTTGCGGCAGCGGGCTGTGGTTCGGGCGTCTCGCGGCCAGCAGGTGCAGAGTCAGAATACACATCATGCCGATGCCGATGATGATTGCGAAGGCCGGGTTGCGAGTATCCTGCAGAATTCCCAGCGCGACGTGCATCACGACCAGAGCATAGGCCGGATAGACCAGCATATGCAGGGCCTTCCAGATCGGCGGGCTCAGAGTCGCCAGCCAGAAATCGTGGCTGGTCGCGGCCATCAAAAAGAAAATCAAGAGGGCGGCGAATCCCAGGGTTTGAAAGGGAAAGTCGACGAATCGATCGTAGTCGGTATGGCCGAAAAACAGACTCACGATCGGATTCGCGTCGCCCAGGGCATGAAATTGAATCATAGAAATGACGCCGTGGATCAGAGCGAGCAGGAACATGCTCACTCCCAGATGCCGTCGATTGTACAGCAATGGCAAATAGCGTGCGTCGATGCGCGCCAGGGGGCCGATGGCGAGAATGATGTGCAGTAAGAGCACTGCGGCCGTGCCCGTCGCGCGAATCAGCAGCGTTTCCGCCGTGGCCGTGGGAAATAAAACCGCCGAAATTCCGATAAACAGAGCCAGATAGACCACGACGCCGACGGCGATGACGCGATCGTAGATTTTTTTCTGCCGGTTCCAGCCGACCGCCATGTAAGTTGCACTCATTCGATATTAGACTCCTGCGAATTCAGTCGGCCGCCGACCGGCTCGTATTTCGTTTCGCATCGTTTCGATTCGTTTGCTCTGGTTTGTTTTGAGAACGCCTTCACTGAACCGCCCGGGACGCAGTGACCGGCCGCAGTTTGGCCCGAAATAAAATTTGCTGATGGGCGAGACTGTAGCCCAGGATACGTCCGGCGGTCGGCTCTTCGGCTGCGGCGGGAAAGGGCAGTCGTCCCGGACCGGCGGGCAGCGGTCCCAGCAAATAGGCCGAAGCCATTTCCGCGCTGCTGGAATCCTGCGTTGCCTGCGGATCCACATCGTTTTGCGCCGACCAGTACAGCAGCGTGTCCGGCGGCAGAACTTCCAGTTCGGAACGCGTATATAGATACAAATTCGCGCCGCCTTCGCGCACCGCCAGAAGCTCCAGCTCAAGGCGCGGCACAAAATCGTTTTCTAAATCAACGACGACGAGCGCGCGGGCCACGGGCAGGCCGGTCGATTCGTCCATCGTTGTAAGCAGCGCAGCGTCGAGCGGCGGTCCGGCGGCGCGTCCCGGCAGCAGGGCCAGAGCGTAAAAGGGCGGTAAAAAAATCAGCAGCAGCACGATGTTAATGCGATGCCGGCGGCTGATCAGGGGGCGGGCTTCGCGGCTGCGGCGTTCCAGAAATTCCAGGCTTGCGTTGCTCGTCGCGCGCAAGCGTCGCCACAAGACGCAGGGCCATAGAGCGATCATCCCCGGAAAGATCAAAACGCGAAAGCCGATGCTTGCGCGGCCGGTTTCCGGACTCCCGGCGTGGGGATCGAAGGCGCCCAGCCCTCGATCGCCCAGGCAGTACAGGATCACTGTCGCTATCAGACCCGCGGCCAGATACGCGCCGACCAGCAGGGCGATCCATTGAAAGGCCGGGGGGGCGACAGCAGTAAGAAGCATGGCACGTACTCTTGCGTCGACGCTTGCGTTACGCAACGTTTTTCCGCGAGGGAGCCGCGCTTTTTCGCCTCAATTTTCGGGCGATGGATTTCGCGGCTTTTGGACGCGGCCGCTCCGGGCGCCGGCAGCGCGTCGCGCGGCGCGTCGTAAAAAACGATCCGGGCTCAGTTCGCGCAGCAAATCCGCCTCGATCGGAATCGCTTCGCCCGTGATCCAGGACGCGAGCAGCTCCGCGCCGATTCCGGCGAAGACCAGACCCCGCGATCCCAGGGCCGTAAAGACGAACAGCCCCGGGAGATTCGCGTGGAACTCCGGCGCGCCGCTCTTGCCGTCGGCGCGGGGTCGATCATGCTCCGCCCAGCGCCGGGTGTCGGGCGCCGGTCCGATCAAAGGAAATCGATCGCGACTCGCGGTGCGAAAGGCCGCGCGTCCGGCAAGCGTCGCGGGATCGGGAGTCGCGGCCCGGAAGTCCGGCGCGACGGCGGCCAGGCGTTCTAGCAGGCGGTGGTTTTGCGCGGGCTCGACGGCGGGGTTTGCATTCCACTTCTCGAAGGTCGCGCCAATTTGAAAGTGCGGGCCCTGGCCGCCGGCCGTCTTCGCCGGGGGCGTGATATAGCCGTCGTAACAGAGCGCCGCTTTAAGTTCCGGCAGGTGCGGCCCCGCAGGCAGAGCGCAGGTTTGTCCGCGCACGCTTTCCAGGGGCATCCACGCCGTGGGTTCAAATCGCAGCACGTCGGGCCCGTTCGCGAGCACCACGACCGGCGCCTCCGCGATCAATTCTCCGTCGACGCCCAGCAGCCGCCATCCGGTCGCGCATGCCTGCAGTTGGATCGCCTCTGTTGATAATAGCACCCGCAGCCGGGATTCCTGTTTCGCCGCATCCAGCAGAGCGGCGCACAGGTCCGGCGGCGATAGACAAAAGGCGTCTTCGAAGAAGAGCGCCGGGTGAGCGACTTGCGCGCCGGAGAGCCGGGCGGCTTCCGTTGCGCTTACGAAGCGCACGAAGCCTCCGGACGGATCTGGAAGCGCGCTTTCGGCGAAGGCCGCGAAGCGTCGTTCCAGCTCCGGCGTGTGGGCGAGCAGCAGCGCCCCCTGTTCGCTGGTTTCTATTGAAGTGATGTTAGCATGATTTTTTAAGGCGGCCAGAGTCGCGCGCAGATAGTACAGGCCGGCCCGGGTGAGTCGAGACAGAGGCGTCGCGGCCGCCGTCGCTGCAGGCGCCGCGATGCCCAGTGGATTGCCCGAAGCCCCGGACGCGATCGTCTCTTCGCGTTCGATCAGCAGGACTTCGTAACCCCGCTGAACCAAAGACCGCGCCGCCGCCGTTCCCGCCAGTCCGGCTCCAACGACGATCGCTTGCTTCGCCGGAGATTGCGCACCGCTTTCTTCTTCTGGTTGCTGTTCGTCTGAAAGTCTTCGTGCGGGCGTCGTTCGCTGTCTCTGAACTGCTTTCATGCGGCCCCGGAGCATTTCGCGTTTGTGACCGAAGCCCGGCACCTTCTCCACTTCAAAACCCGCGGCGATGAGCCCGCGTCGCACCGCCCCCGCGGCGGTGTACGTGGCGAAGGTCGCGCCGGGCGCCGATAGCCGCGCCGCTTCCTGCCACAGCTCCGGCCGCCACATTTCCGGATTGCGTGCGGGAGCGAAGCCGTCCAAAAACCAGGCGTCAATGCCGGGACCGCAGTTCGTTCCGCTGATCTTGCTTTCGTCGTCTGAATTTTCGTGCTCCCTGGACGGCGATGACGGCGGCGATGACGGCGGCGATGACGGCGGCGACGGCAGCGCGGCCAGCATTTCCAGGGCGTCGCCGTACAGCAGGATCAGCTGCACGCGATCCTGAAGGGGCAGCGGTAAGACATGCACGCCGGAGATTTCGGGCGGATAGATTGCAAGCAGCGCTTCGATCTCCGCGTCTGCGATTTCGCCCGCGCTGTGGGTCAGGGCCCGGACCAGATCATCCCGGCGCAGCGGATGTTGTTCGCAGCTATAAAATCGCAGGCGCGCGTTTGGTGGAGCGTGACGGCGAAAGGCCTGGACTGTGGCGCAAAAATTCAAACCCGTGCCGAAGCCGAGTTCGCCTATGCTGAAGAGCGGGCGCGAATTCGGATTCGGATCATCATGCAGGGCCTGCCAGCGTTCCGGCAGGCGGTTCTGGTCGAGAAAGATCGCCCGGGTTTCCGCCAGGCCGCCCGCTCTGGAAAAATAGACGTCGTCGAAATTTTCGGAAACGGGAACGCCGTCTTCGAAGCGAATCCGCGGGCTTTCAATTGCCGGCTTCGATTGTTTCGGCGGCTTCGACTGCCGGCGATTCGGATCGCTGTTCTGCGCTGTCGATTTCATTTAGTTCGTTGAAGCCCGGCAATCCCGATAGATCCGGCACGATGACGATTTCAATTCGCCGATTCTGCGCGCGCCCGTCCTGCGTTTCATTGTCTCCCACGGGACGCGTATCGCCGTAGCCCGCCGCGCTGACCCGCTCCGGCGCGAGTCCCGTGTCGATCATCGTACGCACGACGGTAATCGCCCGGGCCGCCGCAAGCTCCCAGTTGTTGCGATAGCGCACAGTTTGAATCGGCCAATCGTCCGTGTGGCCCTCGACCTGGTACTTGCGGTCCGGAACTTCCGCCAGCACGGCTGCAATTTCGCGAATGGATTTATGACCGTCCCGGGACAGAGTCGCCTGTGCGCTGGCGAACAGGATATCCGACGGCAGCTCGACGACCATGCGTCCGTCGACAATCTTGATTTTCAGTTTGCCGGCGTCGATCAACTTCTGGAAGCGCTGGATCAAAGCGTTGTATTCCTGAATGCGCGCGTCCGCCTGGGCGTTGCGGCTTTCGAAATCCGAGAGGGCGGTTGCCATCATACTGCGCTCTTTACTCAGGTTGGCCAGCTCGTTTTCCCGTTCGTTTAGACGAGCCGTGAGATCGTCATACTTCGACTGAGAGACGCAGGCCGGCGCAAGGGCGGCGCTGATTGCCAGAAGCAGGATGCCGGCGATCATGCCCGAGGGCCGGCGCGGGAAGTCGTGCCCCAGCCCGCTCCCTTTTCCGGAGATGTTTTGAATCTGTTGGTTCATATTGCTGTTCATATGATTCGCCCCGCGAATATCCTGTTTCGGCGGCCGAAGCCCTGGAAACGCATCGGCTGCGCGCTCCGGAACTTAATACGGCCGTGGGAAAAGACGGCTCTGGTCGCCGGACTTCGCCTGAAAATTAGATCGAAAATGCCGCGCGGCGTTCATGTTTTTATGAACGCGGTCGATGAACAGGGAGTCGGATAGCGCTCAGCTCCGAAAATAGTCCGGTAGAATGAAGACAGCGAAGAAAACGAAGAATGATACGAAAGCGAATATCGATTCCGTGAGTCACTGCGCCCGCGTGACCGGGCAAAATCCCCGGCCCGGGCGAGGCGTCCCGGCGACCGGGCTTGCCGCGCTGCTGCTCTTTTGTGGCACGCTGTCGGCCCAACCCGCAAACGATAATAAGTCGTCGGCCTCAGGGCAGTCAGTGCAGTCAGCCTGCGTGAGTTTCGCCGCATGCGAAAGCCGTATCATGGAACTGCGCGATGCGGGCGCCAGCGGCAAGGCCCTGAGTCTGATCGAGGGGCTGCCGGAAGGCGAGCTTACGGACGCGGCGCGTCTGATGAAAGCGCGACTGCTGCTCGATCGCGACCGGCTGCGCGAAGCGGCGGCCATCTACGAAGATCTGTGCGGGTCCGTGCAGAGTCACGGCTGCTGGAACGCCCTCGGCGTGGTGCGCATGTCCCTCGGCGGCTATCGAGAGGCGGTCGCGGCCTTTCAAAAATCCATTCGCATCGAGGCGACCGCGCGAACTCATTCGAATCTGGCGGTGGCCTATGCGTATCTGCGCAAGCTGAATGAAGCCCGGGATCATCATGATCGGGCTCTCGCCCTGGATCCTTTGAGCATTCAGAGCCGCCTGAACTTCGGCGTATTTTTGTTCAACGGCCGGCGTTTCGACGAAGCCGGAAAAATTTTCACGGCGGTCATCGCCGATGCGCCCAAAGACTTTTACGCGCGCCTGTATATGGGGCGCGTGCACACGATGCGCCGCGACTACAAAGCCGCCCTGAGAGAATTCGATCGGGGCGTTGAGTTGAACCGCGAATTTTTCGATCTCTATTATCATCGCGCGGTGGTGCGCGCGAAACTGAACGATCCCGGCGGCGCGCTGTCGGATTTAAATCGGGCCGATCGCATCAACCCCGTGAACGGTTTGACCGACGCTCTGCGCGCTTCGATCAAAAGCAGACCTCGCTGAGTTGTAAAAAAACGCGAAGCTTTCTGGAATAAAAAGATGCAAACACGAAATCGAATCACCGGAAATTTTCACGGCTCGCGCCAGGCGATGCATCTGGCGCGTCTGGCGATCGCCGGAATCATTTTCGCGATCGCCTTCGTCAGCCCCGGCCGGGCGCAGGCGGAGCCGGATAAAAAATATCTGCCGCGGGGCGTGCTGGACTACGGCGAGGTCGAGAGTCGCGAAGCGGTCGCCGACTTCGGCGCTTTGCATCCCGTACTGCGGCGATTCGCGCCGCCGAAAAGCGAATTTGATCTGGATGCGGCGGCCGGCGGCGTGGTGACCGGTCTGCGCGGCACGCGCTTGAGTATCCCCCCGAATGCTTTCGTAACGAAGACCGGCGCGCAAGTGAAAGGCCGGGTTACGATCGTTCTGCGAGAAGTCATCGATGCTTTTGATTTTCTAGTCGCGCCGATCGGTCTGGAGTATACTGAAAACGGGCGGCGCGAATGGTTTCAATCCGGCGGTATGTTTCATGTGCAGGCAACGAAAGGCGGGGATGAATTGATACTGGCGCCGAATCAAAAGATCATCGTGCATTTTCCGAACGTGCAGCCGGGCGATTTTCAAATCTATCGAACGAATGCCGACGGCGCCTGGGTGCGTCGCGGGGAAGCCGCCAGAACCACGTCGCCCGACGCAGAGGACGCGATTGTGCCCGCGGGCGATGAGACCTTTCTTGATGGGGAAGGCGAGGGAGAATGGGTGAACCCGGAGATGGCGGCGGTCGGAGCGCATATCTTTGCGATCGACGGCATGAGCTGGTGGAATTTCGACGAGCCGTATCCGCATGTGGCCTGCGTGAAAGGCACTCTGAGCGATCCGGACGGCGTCTTCGCCGGCGATTTTCAGGTCTTCAGCATCGGCCTTGATTATCGGGGCGCCTTCAGTCGCTGGAGCAGCGGAACGGAATTCAAGATCAACGTGCACAAAGACCGTCAGGCGAAAATCCTGATCATCGATCGCAAAGGTAACGTGGGCGTCAGTCCCGTGCTTGCCACGCCCCGCCGCAGCGGCTTCGACGCGAATCCGGAAGGACCGCAGAATTTCTGTCAGAAGATCGACCCGATTCCGATTCGCAAAGTGGAGCCGGATCTCCTGAAAGACCGCCGCGCGTTTATGAATTATCTGGGATTGCAGCCGGAAAGCTACGGCGTCAACTACGGCGAACCCGCCGGTTGATGCGCGTCTTTTAGTTCGAAGAAAAAGGTCGTGCCGCGCTCGGGGTCGCTTTCGAAACTGATTGTGCCGCCGTGTCGCCGGACAATCGCGCGACACATGGTCAGACCCAGGCCGATCCCTCCCAGACTGCGGGAAGCGGAACCATCGGCCTGGGAAAATTTATTAAAGACTTCGTCGCGAAAGTCTTCCGGAATCCCCGGACCCTGATCGGTAACGGCGAAGCGCACCCGGGCTTCGTTACGAATTTGGAAGCGCGTGAGTCGCACGGTCACCGTCCCGTCGGTCGGCGAAAATTTTACGGCGTTGTGCAGTAGATTGTCGAGCAGTTTGCGTATGCGAACCGGATCGAGTCTTGGCAGCTCCAATTCATCCGGCGATTCCGCAATCTCAACGGAAACGGAGCTTGCCTGGGCGAAGACATGCGCTTCGCGTACCGCTGCTCGCACCAGATGCGCGAGATCGCAGGCTTCGAAGCGATAGCGAATCCGTCCGGATTCCATAGATTCCATATCGAGCAGATCGTGCACCAGGCGGGATAGACGGCCGCCCTGGCTTTCCGCCATCAACAGCAGCTCCCGGGCGCGTTCGGGCAATTCGCCGGCGGCCCCGCCCAATAAAAGACCGACCGCGCCGCGCAAACCGGTCAGGGGCGTTCGCAGTTCATGGCTGACCGCCGAAATGAATTCGTCTTTCAAACGATCGACGGAGTTCGCCGCATCTCCGTGTCCCGTGGCGCCGATGATCATCGCGTCGGGGTGTCGCCGATCTTCGCCGCGCAGTCCTGCAGGCCTGCCCGTGCTTTCGCCGTCGGGCTTTTGCTCGGGGGAAAGCGGGATCTGGTCTGTGGCCGGATCGTAGAGTGCGACCTGATTGCGACCGGCCTTTTTCGCCGCGTACAGAGCGCGGTCGGCGGCGTCGATGAGCTCCGGCGCGTCCGGAACCTGCTCCAGATCGGCGACCCCGCAGCTAAAACTCGCGTGGAATCTGCGCGGACCCTGGCCGGCGAGTTCGACGGATGAGAAGTGCTCGCGAATTTCGTCCATCACCTGCGCCGCGGCGGAGGCGGGCGTGTACGGCAGGACCACCATGAATTCTTCGCCGCCGTAACGTGCGATAATATCAGACTTGCGCAGGCGCTGTTTGAGAATGCGCGCGATGGCCAGCAGCACGCGGTCGCCGGTCGCGTGGCCGTGGGTATCGTTGACGCTTTTGAAATAGTCCAGATCCAGCATCGCCACCGAAACGGTTTTTTTCAGGCGCCGCGCCTGGGCCGTCAGGCCGACGAGCTCCTCTTTCGCGGCGGCGTGATTGAGCAGGCCCGTCAGGCTGTCTCGGATCGCCAGGGCGTGCAGCTTGCGCGAACGTTCGGCTTTCGTCGTGACGACGGAGATCAAATGATCCGGTCGAACCGGCTTGCTCAAAAAGATATCTCCGCCGGCGGCCAGAATATCGAAATGAATTTCGATGCTGGTTTCCGTCGAAAGAAAGACGACGGGCACGTCAAAGAACTGTTCGTGCTGGGCGATCGCCTGGGCCAGGTCGCTGCCGAGATAATCGTTATCGAGATACTGATCCATGACGATCAGGTCCGGGCGAAAATCGATCAGGGCGTCGAAGATTTGATCCGGAATTTTTAGAATGTGCGTCTTTAAGTTCGCCTGCTCGAGAATTAACGAATAGTAGGCGGCAAGCACAGCGTCGTCTTCTACAATCAGCACGCGCAGGGGATCTTCGGAAACGACGTCGAGCAGTTCGTCGAGTTTGTCGATCAGCGCGGTTACATAGAGCGGCTTCGTAATATAAGCGCGGCCCTTCGCGCGAATCGCTTCAAGGCGGGCCTGTAAGTCGTCCCGGGCGGAAAGAAAAATCAGCGGAATGGATTCGACGCCGGCGATTTTACCGCGGCGCAAGCGTTTGGCGGATTTGAGGCCTGCTTCGGTGTCTTCGAAAAAAACGATGTCCATCAGAATGGCCGCGGGTCGGGTGCCCTGGGCCAGGCTGCGTTCCATTTGATCCGGATGCGAAAAGATCGTGGTTTCGTAGCCGAAATGATCCAGTTGGTCGGCCAGGTTCGTCGCGAATTCCTGATCGTCGTCGACCAGATACAGAGAGCGTGCGTCGTGTTCCAGCACCGGCGGCGAAAATTCGTATTCCGGCTCAACCGGCATCGCCGCGTAGCGTTCAATCGACAGCACCAGGTCGTGAATTTCCGGAATGTATTCCGCGGGATTCACGCGTTCCGTTTCGGAAGCCTCTTCTTCTTCATCGTCGTCCGGGGCGTTTTGCAAAATCGACTGCAGGATCGTTTCGAGTAGAGTCGCCCGGCGATTCATTTCGGGATGCGCTACGCCGATTGGATAGCCGGCCAGGCTGTGGGCGAGCTGGCGCAGCTTGCGCGCCGCGTTCATATCGAAGCTTTGCTCCGGGGTCGCTTCGACCGGCGGTTCCTCGACGAACAGCTTTTCATTGATCAGCTTTTCGCCGAGGGCGCGCATCTGCGGCAGTTTTTCTTTCAGGCCGGCCCGAAAGCGCTCTCGAACCTTCGAAAGCTTCGCCTGGAAATTTTCTATATCGTCGCCCATCTAGTTCTGAACTTCGCTGCGAAATCGTATCTTGCGCCCGGCCCGTAGTTTTTCGTAAACTAAATTAAATTTATCGTTCGGCACGCGTCCTTCGCCGTCGATGGACAGCGGCGCCCGAATGCAGTTTACGAAGTACATGTCGAGTTCGCCGCGGTTCTTCACTTCCATTTTGCCGCGGTATTCGCATTCGAAGAAATACTTTACGATTTCGTATACGTCCCTGGAGATATTCACCCGGCCGGCTTCGCCGTTGGTTTCCATGCGCGAAGCCACGTTGACCGCGTCGCCCCATACGTCGTAAGCGAATTTGTGTTTGCCGATAATCCCGGCCATGGCCGGCCCGCTGTGAATGCCGATTCGAAGCTGATAAAAATCTTTTCCCGAAACCTGGCGCGTCAATTCGCCGGTCTGTTTCATGAAGGCCTGGATTTCCAGGGCCGCGAGCACCGCGTCGACGGGGTGGGTGCGATTGCCGGCGGGCAGGCCGCCCGCGCACATATAGGCGTCGCCGATGGTTTTGAGCTTTTCGATGCCGTACTTCTGGCAGATCAGGTCGAATTGTTCGAAGAGTTGATCGAGTTCGTGGACGAGTTCCTGGGGCGCCATCGTCTCGGCGATGCGAGTGAAACCTTTGATGTCGGTGAATAAAACCGACACCGATTCATAAAACATCGGCTCGACGTTGCCGTGCACGCGCAGCTCGTCGGCGATGGCTTCCGGCAGAATATTCAGCAGCAGATTGTCCGATTTTTTACGTTCTTCTTCCACCGCCCGCAGCAAATTCGAGTGGTGGATCGCCCCCGCGATCTGATCGCAAAAGCGGGAAACCTGATTGATATCTTCGCGAGACAGAGTCAGGCGGTGATTGTACGACGTAAACAGAGCGATCGCGATGACTTCGTTTTGAATCAGCAGCGGCACCAATAAAAACGAAGTCAGTTCGAGGGTGTCGATGATTTCGCGATCGGTGCCGCCCGGGAAAGCGCGATCATCGACCTTCGCCAGATAGAAGGGCCGCTTGCGTTCGTACGTGCGAAAGAGGATCCCGCCGCCCTCTGTTGTCAGCGGCACGCGTAGCTTGCGACTGTATTCGATCATCGCATCGGTCGCGTTGGCGGGAGCCGTGGTCTTATAAGAATAGAGCTCCGATGTTTTGGGATCCACGAATTGCAGAATCACCGCTTCGATGTTGAACTCCTGTTTGAAGTATTCGAATACCTGGTCGAGAATTTCATCCAGCTTCACCGTCGCGTTGACCTGCCTGGCGACTTCGCTGATCTTTTCGATTTCGTCCCGGCTTTCCTGAAGCGCCAGAGTTCGGCGTTCCACAGTGTCGTCCAGCTCCTGGATGACGCGGCTTAAATATTTGCTGGTGCGATCCAGCATACTGCTCGTCACGGCGATCTTACGAATCAAAATAACGACCAGGGAAAGCACGAAGAGCAGCGCGCCGTAGTGCGCGAGAATCGCCCCGGAGGCGGCGGTCGCGGCCACGATAATCCCCGTGGCCACGAGCACGTCGTACACGGCGAAGCAGGTCGCAAGCGCGATGCCGACTCCCGCGACCCGCGCGTCTTTGTTGCCGCCGATCGCCGCGACCAGAGCCCGGCCCGTCACCGATACCAAACAGACCACGAAGAGCACCTGAGCCGGCAGCAGAGTGTCGAGCATATTCACCAGGCCGGCGGCGCAGGCGATGAAGGCGATCGCCGAGTACGCGAGCTGCACCTGCCAGCCGCGACGCAAAAATTGGTACGGACCCGCCCCGAGCAGGAATTCGAAATACAGGTAGAGGCCGACGGGCATCGCGAAAAAGCAAATCAGTTCGGTTCCAATCCAGCCGACGGGCGCGTCGATCAGAATCTGTTTTACGAAAGTGCGCGTAAAAATATAGCCGCCGGTCGTCAGGCAGGTCAATCCAAAGGCGAAGAATAAATTCTGTTTGCGATTCCAGATATAGAGGGCAAGCAGAAGCGCGCCGGAAAACAACATGATGATCGCGACCAGCACCCGGCTGAAATCTTTGCGAACGATGCGAACGAGATGCGCCGAACGCGGCCCCAGCACCGGTTCGCCCAGCACGCCGATATTGATATGACTCGAACGCACGCGAAAGTACAGCGCCCGCCCGGAGTCGCTCGCCGACAGAGGCAGCAAGTGCCATGGATAGCCGGCGAAACGAACCGCGCCGGAAGCTGGATCGATTTCGCCTGCGCGATAGATGCGTCGCAGCGATTCGTCCTGGTCCCCCTGATCTCCGCTCGGTGCGGAGAATACGTCGACGATTTGGTCGATGCCCGCGACGAAGAGCGTGGCCTGTTCGTCGTACGCGAAAGCCGGCAGCTGCACCCGCAGCCAGACGGTTCTGGTCGGATTCGAATCGGCCTCGCCCGCGCTCCGCTCCGGGGCGGGCGGGTTATAAGGAATTTCAACGGGACGCCAATCGGTCGCGCTGCGCTTGAGCGGCTCCGGAATTGCGACGCCCGCCGTCGCAGTTTGCGGCAGCCGATCGATCCATTCGTCCAGCTCCGTATTCGTGGCCGCGTCGGGATAAACATATTCCCAGCCCTGCGAGATCAGCTTCGTTTCATCTCCGGAAAGTTCCGCAATCTCCGGAGACTGCGCATGCAGATCGGGCGCGGCGATGTTCAGCGCATGGAAGGCGAGATTGCAGGCGATCAGCACAGCCGCCGCCGGAGCGTGCCGCTTTAAGAACCCGGCCAGGCTACAGGGTGTCCTGTAGAATTTCCTGTAAGGTCTCCCGTAAGTTTTCAGAGGGCTTTGTCCCAGATTCCCCGCACCTCATCCGGCAGCTGCATGGGATCGAAGGGTTTCGTGATCACGGCGGTCGCGCCTTTGCGCAGATATTCCTGGATATCATGGGCCTGGACGCGGGCGGTGACGAAGATGATCGGCGTCTCGGCCAGGGCCGCGATCTCCTGCAGCTTGCCCATGGTCGTCACGCCGTCCATGCCGGGCATCATTACATCGAGCAGGATTATGTCCGGCTTGAATTTTGGCGCGGCCTCGATCGCTTCCTGTCCGGAGCTGCAGGTCTTAACCGTGAATCCGCCGACGGTTTCCAGAGACATCCTGGCGATTTCTTGAATGTCGAGTTCGTCTTCGACATACAGAATGCGACTGAGGGATTTACGGGCCATGCGGAAATCTTCTGGCTGTCCCTCTGAATCGCAATCACATTCCAGGCGATTTTTTCGAAGGATCGCCGATCGCCGCAAGCAAGGCCTGGACATCTTCGATGTAGACCTCGCCGATCGTGCCGACTCGAAAAGTGGGCGCCGTGCTGACTTTGCCCGGATAGATCACGAAACCCGCCGATTTCAGGCGCTCGTACAGGCCGCGAAATTCAAAGGCCGGATCCGCGGGATAGCGAAAGGCCGTGATGATCGGGGACTGGTTTTCGACCGATAGGAAGGCGGGATAGCCGGCCCGTTCCATCCCCTGGACGAGCGCGCTCTGATTGGCGATGTAGCGCTGGCTGCGTTTTTCGATCCCGCCCTCTGCGGCGAGTTCGATCAGGGCCTGTCGGAAAGCGCGCACGGTGTGGGTGGGCGAAGTATAGCGCCACTTGCCGCCCAGATTTTCCATCGTCTGCCACTGGTCGTACAGATCCAGGGAGAGCGAGCGCGGCCGGATTTTATTTTCTGCGAGCATTTGATAGGACGCATGACGCGCGATCGTAAATCCGAAGCCCGGCACTCCCTGAATGCACTTGTTCGCGCTGGAGATCAAATAGTCGATTCCCAGTTCGCGCACGTCCAACGGCACGCCGCCGAAACTGCTCATGGCGTCGACGATGTACACGCAGTCGTATTTGTGCGCGATTTCGCCGATGGCCTGGATCGGATTGAGCATCCCCGTGGTGGTCTCGCAGTGAACTACCGCGACATGAGTGATCGAAGGGTCGGTGCGCAGCGCCTGGTCCAGGCGCTCAAGATCCGGCGGCGCGTCTTCCGGCGAATCGTGCACGATGTTTTCGATCCCCAGAGCATGGGCGATGCCCGCGATGCGCCGGCCGTAGGCGCCGTTCGCGAGCACCAGCAGCGTGCCGTCCTGCGGAATGACGCTGCCGATCACAGACTCGACGCTGAACGTGCCGCTGCCCTGCATCAGCACCGCGCTGTATTCATCGCCGGCGCCGGACTTCAGGCAGGCCAACTGCGCGAGCTCGCCGCGAATTTCCTGGACGATCGCGTTGTACTCGTCGTCCCAGGTGCACCAGTCCCGCAGCATCGCGCGGCGCACGCCCCGGGACGTGGAGAGCGGACCCGGAGTCAGCAGCAGGTATGGATTTTCGTCGCCCGCGTTCGGCTGCCCGCCGGGGCGATCGTCCGCGCGAATGCGCTCGCCGATTACGTCGAGCAGGGGGGCCGCGTCGGCGATACTCTCAATCACGTAGTCGGCGCCGGCCGCCTGGAAACGACCGGCGATCGCGGCGATGCGTTCGCCCACGCCGGGTTCGGACGCGCTCGCCGTAAGCGAAAGCCCTAACTCATTTCCAGTGCGAGTTACGGCGACAGTCCACATGCCGGCGTTTCGGCCTTCTTGAATATCCGAAATTGTGTCGCCGATTTTGATGCAGGCGCTTAATGGATAGCGCCCGAGGCGGCGCGCGTTTTCGTAGCACATGAAAGGCGCGGGTCGGCCCGCGTCGCCCACGTCCGCCGGAGTCACGATGCAGTCGGGAGCGTAGCCGTGGTCTTTTGCGACGGGAGCCACGACTTTCATGATCGCCGGGGTATAACCGGTCGTGGAGCCCAGGGCGATGCCCCGTTCGCGTACGGCCCGGGCGAAGTCGACGCAGCCGGGAATCGGTTCGCTGTACTTCGGCGCGTTTTCAATCATCAGCGGTTCCGTGCGGGCATAGACCGAATCGATATCGGCGGCGCCCGGGTCGCGATTGTGTTTGGTTCGAAAGCGTTCCTGAACCGCGGGAAGTTCGAAAATCTGTTCGACGTGATCGCGCTTGGGCAGGCCCATCGGACCGCGGGCTTCGTCGATCGTGATCTCGACGCCGTGCTCCGCGAAAGCGTCCACGAACGGCGCAAGCGGTCCCAGGCATCCATGGTCTACGGCGGTGCCGGCCCAGTCGAGAATTACGGCCTGGACGGGGTGCGCATTTGAATCTCCGGCTCCGGAGGATGGAGTTGGATTGGTCCCGTCACCGGGAGACTGAGAATCAGCTTGCATCATGTTAAAAACCGGCGTCAGAATTTCCGGCGACAAAAGAATGGACAGCTTTTTCTATTATAGCAAACCGATAGCAAACCGATTCACGGCTTTCCTCGTCCAATAGACACAGGCTATGCGTACACCATCTCGACTCCGATTTCAACTTCAGCTCCCGGCAATCGCCTTGCCGGCTGCAGTCTGCCTCCTGCTTGCGGGCGGCGGGGTCGGGTGCCAGAGCGCGACCGTTCAGGAGCAGCGCGGTGCGGAGAGCTCAGCCGCGGATTCCAGGTCCGGACAAAGCGAGAGCTCTGGTCAGCGGATGAGCGACCCGGGACGCTGCGAAGCGGATTATGAAAAGTACGCCGAAGCCCGGAGCATGAGTCAGCTCAGCCAGAAGACCAAACGTCTGGCCGGGACCACCGCTTCGTACGCGGCCGCGGGCTCGATCGCCGTCACCGAAACTCTGCTGTATACGACCGGCGGCCTCGCGGTGGGCGCGCTCATCTGCAGTCCGATTCTGGCGATCGAAGCCGCCTCGGACAGCGACGGCGCCGCCAGCATCGAGTGCGTGGTGCGGGTCGGGACCTATGCGATGATCGCCCTGGCTGCAGAGTCGGAGTACAGCATGACCCAGGGCGTGTGGCGGGCGACAGAGGGTTTGCGGCTGGAGTCGTACGACGCTCTGGCGGCCTATCTGCTGGATTCGGCCGAGTGCCGTCTGGATCGGGACGCCCCGGGTGATCGGGCGGCGGCGACGCGCCAACTGCGTGCTCTGCAGGACGAAACTGGAATCTGGCCGCACCTTTCGAATTTTTCCGTGCTGCGCGCCGAACGTCTGCAACGTCTGGCAAGCGGTTCCTGACTCCAGACACGGGATTGTCATCTCGCGCCACGATCACTCACTGAGTTTCACTCAGGGCCGGTTTATCTATTTGTCACGATAGCGTGAGTTCGCCGTCATGGCACTCAGAGCCAGTAGTTACGCCGACCGGCCCCGCGATTTCAGTCGCGGTAGCGCGACGTTTCTGCTGGATTCAGAAATCCGAGCGAACGGAAGCGGGAAATTCGTTTTGCAGCACGATCCTCTACCTCTGGACATTCGAATCGAAAAGCACGGGCCGGCGATGGTGTTGATCATCAGCGGTCAGATCGATCTGTACAACGACGGGGAGCTGGAAGAAGAATTGAATCGCCTGTTTGAGCAAGGCCACCGGCGACTGGTGCTGGATATGGCGGACGTGCCTTTCGTGGATTCCGCCGGTTTTGGTTTGCTGATCGCCGCGCAAAAACGTTTTCACGCGGTTGACGGTCATATTTTTTATACGAACGTCCCGAAGAACGTGGAGGCGGTAGTCAAACTCAGCAAGCTGCAGAATTTTATTACCATTTTTAATACGCGGGCGGAGGCCGTGGCGGCCTTCCCCCCGCCGCACGAGTCTTAACCCTTAACGAATCGCAGTAAGAACAGCAGCAATAGCGCGCCGACCAGCGCCGCGGCCAGGCTGCCAATCAAACCGAATCCGCCGATTCCCAACAGACCAAAGAGCCAGCCGCCGAGCAGCGCGCCGATCACGCCCACAATCAGGTTCCCGACCAGACCGAATCCAGCGCCGCGCGCGATGCGTCCCGCCAGCCAGCCGGCGGCCAGACCGATCAGAAGAAATAACAATAAACTTTCCATTATGCAGATATACTCCTGCACCGAGCTTTCGCTTTCCTGCCGGATCTGTAAAGGTTTTTCGATTCAGGCCCCGAACATCGGGCTTGAGCTTCTTTGCGAATGGTCGATAAAACTAGTGTATGCGTTCGCCCGTTCTATATCTCGTCTTGATCCTGTCATACGCGGGCGCGGCCATCGTTGGGTCCCTGCGCGCCCAGACTCCCCTGGACCCTGAAAGCCGGGCTGCGCTGTACGAGAGTCCCCAGGACCTGATCGACGGTGCGGTTGTCGCGCAGTTGGAGCAGGATCTGGCGGGCGCCGCGCCGGACTACGAGCAAATCCAGTCGACGGCCCGGGCCGAGCTCGATCGTTATTACGCGCAGTTCATTCATGAAAAGCGAACCGCGGACGAACGCCGCGATCCGAGTCTGAGCTACGGCAATCTGGACGCGAACGCTCTGCGGCTGCTGATTCTGCGCGAGGACCAGGAGTACGCCCGCTCTGAATTCCAGGGCGAATCGCCCTATCTATTCCGGCTGCATCGGATTCTGGGACGGGTGTATTCCGAACCGGGCTATGCTCCCGATTTTCGGCGGGCTCTCCGGGAGTACGCCGCGGCTCTGCGCTATACCGGTCGTCCGCTGCCGGCTTTGCTGGCGAATATCGGCACGCCGGTTTTGCCGACGGCGGACGGAGCTCCCGATCCCGCAGCGAATCCCGTGGCCACCGGAGTGCCGGCCGACCGCCAGATCGCCCGGGAACGAATCTATATGGCCATGCTGCGAGGTTTTGCTGATCCGAATCGCATAGCTCAGGAGTCGAATGCAAATGTGGCGGAGGCCGCCCGGAATTTTCGCGTGCTGCTGGATCAGTACCGGCTGCTCAAGCCCGAGCTGTCCGAGGCGATCCGCGGAATCAGCGTGGCCGAAGCGGCGGCCGTGCGTCGGATTCCCGGCGTGCCGACCGTTGCGCAGGCCCGGGCGACGCTCGCGCAAACCCAGGCCCGCTTCGATCAGCTTTCGGCCGACTTAGAAGGGATTCGCACCGGGCCCTATCAGGAATACCGCGATCGGGATCGCCGGATCGAAGGCGATGTTGCGTACCGCATGGCGCTGCTGAGCCGGGACCTGGAACTGGGCAATAAGAACCGCGAGCGCAACGAGCGTCGGAGTTCCTACAAACGCGGGATTGGCGACCAGGCGGGAATCGATCGCACGCCCCACCGCGATTTTCCCGGCTATCGAATGCTGCTGCAGCTGGCTCACGGGCTGGACCCGCTCAATCTGACTTATCTGGATCTGCTGACCGAAGACTTTCGGACCAGCCGGCGCCTGCGACCGGCGATCGCCTTTCAGGAACGTTTTCTGGAGCTGGCCCTGGCCGCCCAAAATACCGCCGGAAATCCCGGCGTTGCCGATCTGCATCGTCACTATCTGCGGCTGGGCGGCATGTATTCTGACGAACGCAATCGGATTCGCGCCGCCACAGCCTTCCAGGAATATCTGGATCGGGCCCCGGCCGCCGAGCGGGGCACGTCGGAGTTCCTACAGATTCAGCTGGGCCTCGCGGATCTGCACTTCGAACATACGGGCCGACTGCCGGCAGCCGAAGAGCTGTATCAAACAGTGCTGGCGGCGCGGGGCGACGCTCCCGCCGGGCCGGCGGCCTTTGAAGCGCGGGCCCGCTTTCACGCCGAGACTTTCCGGATTCAGGATCGCCTGGCAGCCATCCGTCGCCGCAACTATCGCGGGGAGCAGGAACGCGAAGCGCTGAACGCCGCCCGGACGGCCTATGCCGAAATCGAAACGGAATACGAGGCGGCGATCGCCGCGGAGCGCGCGGCACAGTCCTCTATATTAGAAGTAAAACGTGCGCTGCTGAACCGGGAAGATCCGGCCCTCCAGCGGCGGTACTACCAGCTCCAGCGGCTGGATCTACCGGCGGCCCAGGAGCGGGCCGGTTTCTTGCGGGCTCGTCTGCGCAGTCTGCCCGTCAGCGGTGTGCTGGAGCGTTTGGCCTTCTTTTCGGTCCAGGCCCGCCGTTTTCCGGAAGCCCTGAGCCTGTACCGCGAAGTCATTTCTCGCGGCGATGGGGCGCAGATCACCCGGGCCCGGGACAACATCGATCGGATCAATTTGACTCTGGGGGACGGCCGCCTGCGCAAGCCCCTGCTGGATCCGCGCTTCGAGCGCTGAGCGATCGATCTTCGCCGGCAGCATTCTTCGCGGCATGCGTCCGGGGTCGCCGCCAATCGCCCACGGCGGCGACGCGCAATCCGCCCGCGCCGGCCGAAATCAGCCCCGCCTGGCTGAAATCCACAGGGTTTCCCCATTCTGGAAGGCCGTTTTCAAAAATTCCTTGTCAGGGAACGTACCGACCCGGTCCTTAGCGGAATGGCGATAAAGAACGACTCTCTGAACAGCGTGATCGGCCCCGGGTCGATTTTCGAAGGGAAGTTCTATATCTCGGGCTCTCTACGGATCGACGGGAAATTCGAAGGCGAAATCAAAACCGAAGACGCTCTGATGGTGGGCGAAACGGGTAAGATCAAGACCAATATCAGCGCCCGGGAAGTCATCGTAGCCGGCACCATGATCGGCAATATCGCCGCCGAAAGCGAAGTTCGCCTGGAGAAGAGCGGTAAGCTCCTGGGCGATATTCAGGCGCCGATTCTGAATATTGCGCCGGGCGTCGTCGCCCAGGGCACGATCACCATCACCGGCGGTCAGAAAAAAGACGTAAAAAAGGTCATCGAAGAGTCCTACGGCGGCCTGAAACTGTCCGATAAATAATACAGAGATTCCTACCGGTTGGCGGCATGGGCTTCCAGAACTATAAAAGTTCTGGAGCAGTGAAAGCCAGCAGCCGAGGCAAATACAGAGCCGGAATCCGGGAAATACACAGAAAAAGACCATTTACTTCACGCTCACCGTTCTACGGAATGACGCGGGGAATGTTAGGATAACATTAGGGGACTGAGTCGGGGCCCGTGCCGGGTGCTGACTCCGCTGTCCGAGAAAGAAAATCAATGCACCAACGCCGTTTTAAAAATAAGTCCAGTCGGCGTATCTTCAATTATCAGGGGCGTTTTTCCCTGATGCATCTCGGCGGGGGGACTTTCCTCTATAGCTTCCCCGGCCGCAAATATCCCATTGTGGGAAAAATCGAGCTCGGTCGTAAAAAATTCCGCAATCGCGGTCTGGGCGCCGTGGCTTTCAGCACCTTCTTTTTCATGATGATCACCCTGATGTCCGGTTCGGGCACGGCGGATCCGATCACCCAGAGCAATGAGCTCAAACGCCTCGAAGCCGAAGGGCGCTTCGAAGAGCTGGAGCAGGCTTCTGACGAATTGAAAGACCGCCTGGTCAAGACGGAAGAAGAAGAGACCCGCAAAAGCGGCAAAGTGAAATTCATTAAATACAAAGTACGTTCCGGCGATACGCTTTCTCAGATCGCCCTGCGCCACCGCGTTCCGGCGAGCATGATCGCCGTCGCATCCGATATTAAAATCCATTCCACGCTGTCTACGGGCCAGGAGCTGACGATTCCCGATCGCCCGGGCCTGGTGTATAAATTCAAGAAGGGCGATACCCTGGCGGCCGTCGCTCAGCACTACTCGGTGAAGATCGAAGACGTGATGATCGACAATCCGGAAGTCGCGGACCTGGACCTGGTCGAGCCCGGCCAGTCGCTCTTTTTGCCGAACGCGAAGATTCCCGCTCCGCCGGTGATCTGGATGCGTCCGGTCGTCGGCGGTCGAATTACTTCGCGCTATGGCTATCGCCGTCATCCGATTCTCGGTCGGCGCCATCTGCATACCGGCATCGACATCGGCGTCGCGTACAGACGCGTGCGTGCGGCCCGCGACGGTCAGGTAATGTTCGCCGGCTATCTCGGTAGCTACGGCAAAGCTGTTATTATTCGCCATGAAGGCGGTTTTAAGACTTTATACGCGCACCTCAGCCGAACTCACGTGAAGCCGGGGCAGTTTGTGAAAGCCGGGAGTCGCATTGCGACGTCCGGAAACACCGGCCGCTCTACGGGCGCGCACCTGCACTTTGAAGTAATCAAAAACAATCGCGCGGTAAACCCGCGGCGATACGTACGCTTCTGATTGATTCAGACGCGATGATTGCTTTCTTTTTTTCTTGACGGATGGCGGGGCGTGGGGTTTCTCACAGTCACCCGCCCTGTTGAGTCGTCGCTGGAACGTTCTTTACTTCGAAGTATCAAGCGTTCGGCGATCGCATTTGCCTGACCGCGCGTCTTTCTGTCGCGAATCAGTCAGAGATTCAGGATCAACCACATATCGATCAGTACCTCTAACCAGGAAACTTTCATAAGCGACGATCTTCCCGTCCCCCGAATCCGCGGCATCCCCGCCGCGCCGCGACGAACCAGGCGACAGAATCGGCTTTTCTCACTTTCTCATTCCTAATCTTTTCAGCATTTTCATTTTCAGGAGTTCATATGGCAGTCCGGAGGAGTACCAAAAATAAAGAGGCCGCGGCCGAAGCTGACGATAGCGTCGGCAACGAAGCCGCACCCGAGGCGAAAACGCGCGAAGTCGACGCGGATGGCGCGGGCAATGGCAACGGACGCAGTCGTTCTCGAAGCGGCCGCCGGCCGGCGCGCGAACGCGGCGAAGGACGTAGCGAATCGAAGAGCTCTTCGCGCGAAAGTAAATCCAGCGGCTCATCGAGCGGCGGCAACAGCGGCGAAACTCCGGATCCGATCGACCTGACGGAACTCAAGCGCATGCCGATCGCGGATCTTACGCAGATCGCCGACAAGATGGGCGCGGAAAACGCTTCGGGTCAAAAGAAGCAGAACTTAATCTTCGCAATCTTACAGAAGCAGGCCGAACAAAACGGTGTCGTGTACGCATCCGGAACGATGGAGCGTCTGTCGGAAGGTTACGGTTTTCTGCGCAGCACGGACTATAATTACCTGCCGGGTCCTGACGATATCTATGTTTCGCCTTCGCAGATTCGTTTGTTCGGTTTGCGCACCGGCGATACGATCACCGGTCAGATTCGTCCGCCGAAAGAGTCCGAGCGTTTCTTCGCCATGCTGCGCGTCGACACGGTCAACGGCGAATCCCCCGACGTGGCGCATCGCCGCATTCTTTTCGATAACTTAACGCCGCTCTACCCGGAAGAACGTCTGGTGATGGAGTGGGATCCGTCTCAGATGGATACGCGGATCATCGATTTGCTCACGCCGATCGGCAAAGGCCAGCGCGGCCTGATTGTGGCGCCGCCGCGGACCGGTAAAACGATTCTCATGCAGAATATCGCCAACGCGATTACGGCGAACAATCCCGAAGTGCAGCTGATGGTTCTCTTGATCGACGAACGTCCGGAAGAAGTAACGGACATGGCCCGCCACGTAAAGGGCGAGGTCGTGTCTTCAACTTTTGACGAGCAGGCTCTGCGCCACGTGCAGGTCGCCGAGATGGTGATCGAAAAGGCGAAGAGGCAGGTCGAACACGGTCGCGACGTTGTGATTCTGCTCGATTCGATTACGCGTCTGGCGCGGGCCTACAACGTAGTCGTGCCGACTTCCGGCAAAGTTCTGACCGGTGGTGTGGACGCGAACGCTCTGCACAAACCCAAACGATTCTTCGGCGCCGCGCGCAATATCGAAAACGGCGGCTCGCTGACGATTATCGCCACGGCCCTGGTCGACACCGGTTCGCGCATGGACGAAGTGATCTTTGAGGAATTCAAGGGCACCGGCAACATGGAGATCCACCTGGATCGCCGTCTGTCAGACAAGCGCATCTATCCGGCCATCGACTTGAACAAGTCCGGCACCCGGAAAGAAGAGCTGCTGCTTGCTCCCGAAGTCCTGCAGCGCGTTTTCGTTTTACGCAAAGCGCTCAGTCCGATGGGCACCACCGAGGCGATGGAACTGCTGCGGGATCGCATGAAAAGTTCGAAGACCAATGCGGATTTTCTTGCCTCTATGAACGTGCCAGCCAGCTGAGCGGAATGAGGCAGGCCAGTGGCTCGCCTCCATGAACGTGCCGTCGAGCTAATGGCAGGCGAGCCAATAGCACGCCTGCATCAATTTACCGTCCGGCCCGGATTCGGCGAGTCATTGGCTCTCTGAATCCGGGCTTTTGTATAAATTTCCTGCACGATAATGAAAATATCATTTGTCGTCGGACGGGCTTGAATTATAAAAAGTGAAAACTAATTGATGGAGCTATTGAATGGCAGACAGGGAACAACGCTTTAGTTTCCGCGGCAGCGGCGGCGAACTGTTCGGGATTTATATCGTGAATATAATTCTTACGGGAGTGACCCTCGGAATCTACAGTTTCTGGGCGCGGGTGAAAATTCAAAAATACCTGTACCAAAAGACTTATTTTCTCAACGAAAATTTCGATTATCACGCGACGGGCCAGGAGCTTTTCCTCGGTTTCCTGAAAGGCGCCGCTGTCGTAATCGGCGCGATGCTGGTATATACGCTTGTGGCGTACGTTCTGACCATGCTGATGGGCGAAAGCGGCGGCCTCGTGGCCTTGCTGTTGCTGTATGCGGCGATCATCGGGGCCCTGCCGTTCCTGATTATCGGGAGCACGCGCTTCCATCTTTCGCGCTCTTCCTGGCGCAATCTGCGTTTCCACTTCAGCGGCACGCCGGCGGAACTGCAGAAAGATTTCTACACCGGCGTCTTGCTGACGATCGTAACTCTGGGTATCTACGGCCCCTGGTTTACGATTAAGATGCGCAAATTTTTTACGAATAAATCGAACTACGGCAATCAAGCCTTTCGCTTCGAAGGCGACGGTATGGAGCTGTTTAAGATTTATCTGGTCGGCTTTTTGCTGACGATCGTGACCCTGGGAATTTATTCATTCTGGCTGCAGGCGAGTCTGATTCGCTACTTCGCAGAGAATACCAGCGTGCAGGGTAAAAATTTCCGCTCCGATATTACCGGCGGCCAGATTCTGGGCACGACGATCCTGACCCTGCTGATGATTGTATTCTCTTTGGGACTCGCTTTCCCGTGGGCGATCGTTATGCTTCAAAAGCTGTATCTTGAAACCACAGCGCTGGAAGGCGCCGTTGATCTCGACCAAATCGAAGGTCGCAAAGACGGCGGAGCCTCTTCGCTTTCGGACGGCATCGGCGACGCGGCCGACGCGGTCGGCACGATCCTGGGCTGATTCAGAGATGAAAAGCGCGCCGGCGAAATATTTCGATGGGATCAGTCCCAACGCGATTGCCGGTGTGCTGACAGTCACTGCCAGCGGCCTGCGCTTTGCAGTCGGGCCGGGTGCTGCGACGGAGACGATCCAGTTCAGCTTCGCGCAGATGACGGAAGCCACGGCCAGCGGCTCCGACTGTCGGATAACGATCTTCATCGACGCGGCCGAGAGTCGCGAGCTGCGCTTCGCCGATCGGGGTCTGCTGGAGTATGCGCGGCGAATGCAGCGCGAAAACTCCGGCGGCCTGCGCAAAGCGCTGCTATCGTTCGGAGGCTGGTCCACGGGGCGCAAAGTGCTCGTGGGCGCGCTGATGCTCCCGCTTTCGATCGGCGCCTTTTTATTCGGCCTTGAAGGCGCGCATATTTTCGTGCCCGAGTCTGCGGATCGCCGGCTGGGCGAACAGGCCGCCGTGTATCTGGAAAGCGACATGGAGATCTGCGAAGATCCGGTCTTAAACGATGCGGTCGCGGAAATGATGACGCGATTGGTCGGCGAGGCCGGGCGCGAAAAGTACACGGTGCAAATTGTACGGCAATCCGAAGTGAACGCGCTCGCGCTGCCTCACGGGGGCATCTATCTATTCAGCGGTTTGCTGGAGGAAAGCGAAACGCCCGCCGAGGTCGCGGGAGTGCTGGCCCACGAGATCGGTCACATTCAGGAGCGCCACTCGATGCGTCAGCTGATCCAGGCCGTGGGCTTTACCTATCTGGCGACGATGCTGCTCGGGGCGGGTTTCGAAGAATTCGAGGCCGCTGAAACCATCAGCGAGCTGGCGAGCCTGGCGGTCTTTTTTAAGTACTCCCGGGATTTCGAGAAAGAAGCCGACCTGCACGGCATCAATTTGCTGCGCGACGCCGGGCTGAGCGGGCAGGGTCTGCTGGACTTTTTCGCGCGGCGAGTGCCCGATGCTGAGTCCGAAGATGCGGAAGTTTCCGAAGATTTGGACCTGTCGCTTGGGGAGGACGCGGAGATCTGGCTGGAAGAATTCGGCCGGACGCTGCCCGATTTTCTGAGCACCCACCCGGCGGATGCGGAGCGCGTGGGCTATCTGCGCGAGGCCCTTTCCCGTGAGCAGGGCGGCGAAAACCCCACTGGCGATCATCCGACCCGGGCCGGAGCAGCCGGTGCGCTCAGGCCGCTCTCTTTCGCGGCAAACTGGTCGAATCTGAGGGGCCGCTGCGCTTTTGGCCAGGCCGGCCTCAACCCGCTTGAATAAGCCGCCCAACGAGATGCCGTGAAAGTCGTGTCCTGCGGGAGCCCTGGACGCTTGCCGGAATTCTCGCGGCTGAGGCGTAACCATGAGAGCCGGCTCGCATCTAATGCAATACCACCCGAGAACGGATTGTCTTCTATATATAGGATTGACACCAGACGCAGGTGAGAAAATCAGGAGCTACACCATGAAAGCAGGCATCCATCCCGAATACGTCGACGTGAACATTAAGTGTGCGTGTGGCGCTGAATACAAAACCCGGTCCACCCGGGGCGATATGAACGTGGAGATCTGCTCCAACTGTCACCCCTTCTACACCGGCACCCAGAAGATCATCGACTCCGCCGGTCGCGTCGATCGCTTCAAGAAAAAATACAAGATGAAATAAGACTCTGTATTTCGGGGGCGGTCCGGCCGTCCCCGTGAGTCTTTCAGCTTGCCCGGCCAGCCCGACTCGCCGGGTCATAAGTAATTGCCTTTTTGCGTACGCCGTGCGCCTCTGGATTATGTCTATCTGGCGGCGTATTTTTGGCGGCGGACGCAGGCGGCGTACGAACCCCGATTCCGACGGGGATTCCGATCTCGGACCGGACGAACGCCTGGATCAGCTGCTGCGAGAGCTGCGGGACAAACTCGAAAAATTCCTCGTAATTCGGCATGCCCCGCCCGGTGAGCTGCCGACCGGCGGCAAATTCGCCCTGATCAAAACCAATGACCAGCTGTTTCGGCTGGAGGCTGCGGCGAAGACTCCAGGCGGGGCCAGCGTTTCGATCCTGATTAATACCCAGAGCTACCTGACCCGCCAGAAGGCGGCGGACGGGGGGCTGAAAATCCAGGGCCTGCTGCATATGTCCGAGGTGGGTCTGTGCCGGGCCCTGCAATCCCAATCTCTCGGCGATTTTCTGAGCCGGGCCGAGCCGCCGGGCGAAAGCAGTCTGCCGCTTTTCCAGGCGCTCCTGAGCGCGGGTTCTGTTTCGAATGCCGGTGGCACGGGACCCGCGTCGGACGGGGATGGCCTGTCGGTTCCGGAAGCGCCGCCGCAGCCTTCGGATCTGCTGCGCTGGTCGCCCTTCGACGCCGACCAGATGATCGCCCGCAATACGCCCAACGTGCTGGCCCATGTTCTCGTGCACGCGACGCCGGAGCTGGAGGAATTTCTGCGAAATCGTTTTTCGCGCCGACTGCGCCTGCTTTTGATCGACGAACTCGAACGGCTGGCCTTTCCCGCGAGCCGGCCCGAGATGAATCCGGGCAGTCGCAATCGCGGCCTGCTGCAGTTTGAAGAAGCGATTCTGGAATTCCGTCGCGGGATGGCGGACTATCTACTGCGATTGGAGCGCGATCGAATTCGAGCGGATCTGAGAAGGTCGGGAACGCGATCTCGTGCGGGCAATTCCGGAAAAGAACGGTTGCCATGAGCAGCCCCGCCTGGTTTTCATAAAGAAACTCCGCAAATATCCCCGGTTTGCAACTCCAGGTGTCCATGAATTCATCCAGTATCGATCCCGCAATTTTCGCCGCGGCCTGCGAAGGCATCGCCCGGGTCAGTCAGAATATCCACTCCGTCATCACAATTGATCCAGGCAAATTAGAGCACATCATCGCCGCGAAGATCGCCGGCGGTCATGTGATGCTCGCCG
Source organism: bacterium (assembly GCA_024742665.1). Lineage (GTDB taxonomy): Bacteria > Spirochaetota > Leptospiria > Leptospirales > Leptonemataceae > JANSYA01. The sequence continues at coordinate 328,241 of JANSYA010000003.1, read as the reverse complement.
ATTCCCACGGCGTTGGTAAGACCAGTCTCGCGCGGGCTCTGGCGGGTTCCATTCGCTGGGGCTCCGACGACAAAACCGCCGAGGGCGTGGACGTGCGCTACTTCAATCGCATTCAGTGCACGGTCGATTTGCTGCCCCAGGATATTCTGGGTTTCAACCGCTTCGACATGCACAACAACACCTACGTGTTTAACAGCGGTCCAATCTTCGCGCATTTCGTTTTGTGCGACGAGATCAACCTGCTGACGCCGAAAACCCAGGGGTCGTTTTTCCAGGCGATGGAAGAACAGAAAGTTTCGATCGAAGGGCAGACCTACGAATTGCCCGATCCGTTTTTTATTATTTCGACGATGAACCTGCGCGGCGCGCATCTGTTTCCGCTGCCGGCGCCGCAGCTCGACCGTTTCATGGTTCAGCTTTCGATGGGTTATCCCGACGAAGCGAGCGAAATCGACATCGTAAAAAAGCACGGCGTCGAAGATTCCTGGAAAGGCTTCGCGCCGGTCGCCGAGGTTTCGGAGCTGATCGCCTGGCAAAAGCTGGTCGACGAAGTTTCGATTCATGACGACGTCGTTAGTTATATCGTGCGTTTTACGCGTCGCACCCGCGGCTATCCCGGCGTCGTAACCGGCTGCAGCCCGCGGGCGGGCATCAAGCTTTCGCGTCTGGCGCGGGCCCTCGCGCTCGTGCGCGGCGTGAACTACGTATCGATCGATCTCGTCAAAGAGCTGATTGAACCGGCCCTCGCACATCGTCTGGAATTGGAAGATCCCGGCCAGAGCCCGGCGGAAGTTCTGGGGCGGATCGAAAAAGAAATCACTGCGTGACGCGCAGCCGTCGTCGGGCGCTCGCCTTTCTGATTATAGCGCGCGCCCGCTTCGGATCCGATGATCTATGAACGACTCCCAGGACAGGCAATCTGAAGCCGGCGAATCTTCCGCTTCCGGCTTCTGGTATACGATCGCCTATTATTATCCGCTGACGATTACGGGCAGCATCCTGTTCGCAGTCAGCCTGTATCTGGTCGGCTATACCTTCGGCACTCTGAACGTCTTCGCCGCCGTCTTCTCGACGCTTTCGCTGCTGATCTTATTCGTGCTGGTGCTGGACGGTCGACTGCAGGCCCTGCGTTTGCAGAACCCGGACGTGGTCTGGGAAAATTCCGGGCCGATCGTCGCCCGTCTGACCGACATCAAGCAGCGCCTGCATCTCGGCACGGGACAGCCGCACTGGTTCTATCGCTTTCACTTCGTGATTCGCGGACCTTTCGAAGCGGGCCGCGACACCAGCTTTCTTTTGCGCGAAGAGGGCGCTTCGTCGCGCGGCAGCGAGATCGATATCCCGCTGTATTTTCCCGTATCGGGCGTGGCCCGGGTCGTGGGGCGCATGTATTTGAAAGACGTCTTCGGTTTGACTCGCGCGCGCCTCGGCCGCGAGCAGTATCGCACGATTCATGTGCAGCCGCCGCTTTTGCCGGGCAAACCGCCGCTGCACTTTCGCAACGCCGCTTCTTTTGAAAGCACTCGCCGCATGCGCAACGCCGACGAAGAAAAATATTATATGCGCGAATACCAGCCCGGCGACCGGCTGAAAGATTTGAACTGGAAGGCCAGCTTTCGCATCGGCGAAATGATTACGCGCATCGCGCCGAAGTCGCCGGAAGAATCCCGGCTGCTGCACGTCGAATTTCGTAATTTTACGAGCGCGCCCCTCGATACTCCCGCGGCCTTGCTGCACCTGAATTTCGCGAAGAGCTGGCTGCTTGCTTTTATCAGCCAGATTAAACGCGATCATCCGGAGTTCCGCTTTCGGATCGTGACGGCCCAGGACGTGATTTTGATCGAGTCCGAGTCCGACGTTCACGATTTCGCCAACCGACTGGCGTCGATCGCTTTCGTGCGGGGCGGGGTTCTCGCTCAGGGGAGCGGGGTGGCGGGAGCGTCCGAGAAATTTATTTTCAGCACGCCGTACGATAAAGGCCTGGCCGGAGCGCTACAGCCCGGCGTAATCTATAGCGTATTTCGCACGACCACGCGCGCTTCCGCCAGCGGCGAACGGGCGGCCGACGAAAAGAAAATTCGCCGCGTGCGATTTCTACCGTTAGAACATCGCGTGCCGTATCCGGGGCTATGGTTGTTCCGGCGGGACGGGGCGGACCATGTCGCCGGCAGCGATGTGAACGCCGCCGTGGCCGGGCGGGGCGGTCGTTTGATTGAAGAACGTCTGAAAGTGTCGCTATTATGAAGAATGCGGCCGGCGAACTCAGGCTTCGCCGCATTTTGTAAATGATCGGAAAGGTTGTGGAATGATGCAAACTCTACTGTTTTTTACCCGTCTGGCGTTGTACGCGACTCTCGTTGCCGTTCCTTATTTGATCAGCGACGCGGTCGTCGTCGCCTATGATCGCACAGGGAAATTCACCTGGTTCTTTCTCGTGCCGGCCATGATGTGCGCCGCGTATTTTTTACGTCCGCCGCGCTTCGCCTGGTGGGCCGGGCCGGCGACCGCCGTCGGCCTGTTGATGTTTGCGATGGCGGTGCTCGCCGGCTTCGAGTTCAGCGTGATGCTGCTCTATATCGGCGCGGGCGTCGGCTCGTACGTCCTGACGCGATTGGTCTTCGGACAGCGGGGCCTGGGACTCGCCGCCCTCGAATTATTTTTATTCGGTCTGGTCTATTTTAAGATTTTAAGTTTCACGCGCTCCGCCGAAGAGATCGCGACGGCCAACGCCGGGCTGATTAAGTTTCTGCTGGTGCTGGCCGTCGTTTCGTTTTTGATTCACAGCCTGGTTCTGTACCTGGCGGCCTTTCCCGATCGCAGCCGCGACCGCCGGCGCAAAGAAGTCGCCGCGTTTTTGGTATTCGGCGTGGTGCTGGCCTTCGCGACTTTCTTGATTCCCCTGGACTACGTTCAAAATCAAATCGCCTTAAACGACGACCGTGAGCAGCCCGAGCCCCGACCATTAGATAACGAAGGCGAAGGTCTGGAGGGCCAGCAGGGCGGCGAAGGCGAAGACACCCGCAACGGCCTGCCGCTCGGCGAAGGCGAAGAGAAATATCCATCCGAACGTCAGGGCGGCGGCGATCAGCAGCAGGAAGACGGGCCGGAGCAGGGCACACGTCCCGATGAAAATCGCGGCGGCCAGGGCTCCGGCGCTGAACAGCAGCGGCGTCAGCAAGAAGGCCAGGGCCAGGGCGGCGGACGGCCGAATCAGCAGCAGGGCGAAGGCGATGAAAACCAGGAAGACCAACAGCGTCGCCAGAATCGCGGCGGCGGCACGCCCCGGGACGGGCAGGCCGGCGAAAACGATCAGAAGGTCGAAGGCATTCCCGCCGATCAGTGGGACAAACGCGAGCAAAGCGGCGAAGGGGGCGGGACTCATCAGGAAGCCGTGATGGTGATCGCCAGCCCCGTCGACCCGGTGTACGCCGCCACGGAATACTGGGGGGACTTCGATCAGGAGCAGGGATTCGCTCGCACTCCGGTCGAGCGCGAAGCGCTGAACGAACTGACCACCCGGCATCTGGTCGAGACCTGGCAGGATCAGGTAAGCAGTCGCGACGACAAACGCGAACCCGTCGACATCTACTATCTTTCGACTCTGAGCGAACGTGCGACCGCCTATCGCCCCTTTAAGATTTTACCGACGGTCCAGGATACGCGTTACCATCCCTTTAATTTATCGTATCATGCGATTTCCCGCGTCAGCATGTCTTCGCCGAAAGACTGGAAGCTGGTGCGCGATCTAAACGCCGTCGAAAAAGAACGCATGGCCGACGATCTCTACGTAGAGGTGGCTCCTGCGATTGAAAAACAATTTCGCGCCCACCTGCGCCGCGCGCGCAAAGCCGATCAGAGCTACTTCGAACGCATTGAAGCGATATTGCGCAGCTTCGAAAAACACCAGTATGAACGGGGCTTCGACGAAGATACGCGCGCCGTTAAGCTGGCCGAATTTTTATCGAAAACAAAAACCGGCGACTGCACCGAGTTCGCCCACACCGCCGCGGTGCTGGCCCGTATGGACGGCATTCCCTCCCGGGTCGTGATCGGCTTTCTGGCATCGGACGATATGCAGACTCCGGCGCATATTCGCGGTATGCATGAGCTGCGCAAGCGGATCAAGCCGCTGCAAGATTTTCCGATGGAGCAGCTGTATCTCGTAACGAATGCCCACCGCCACGCCTGGGTGCAGTTCTTTTTGCCGGGCTTCGGCTGGATCGATTTCGAATCGACCGCCTTCGCGATTCCGCCCGAGCCGGATAAGAACGCCAATAATATGGACGTGCTGATTCCATTGATTGAAGAACAGCCCGTCCCGCAAACCAAACCCGAGTTTCAGTTCCCGGTGCGTCTGGCGCTGCAGATTCTGGCGGTGGCGGTCGTCGGCGTGCTCGTCTTGCTGTATATTCTGCGGCTTGGTCGCGAGTGGTACTATTATTTCGCCTCGCGCGGACGCAGCCGCCGGGCGCTGAAAGCCCGCTTTACGTACTTGCTGATGCAGCTCGCCAGAGACGGCCAGCCGATCAAGGCTCCCTACCAAACCGGTTTGGAATACGCGGAAGAACGAGCGGCGCTGCGACCCTTCGCCGCGAGCTATACGACTCTGCTGTTTAAGTCGAACTACGCCCCCGGCGAAGAAGACGAGCTCTGGAAAAAATTGGACGAACAGCATCGCGGCGCGCTGAAAGAACTACGCCGCCCCGGCGTCTTTTCGATCGCGCGGCGTCTCTTGAGTTTACGGAGTCTGTACTATTGAACGGTAGTCTGAATATATCGAGAATGCCGCGGCGAATTACGACTCCCGCGAAGCGGGCCGCCCGGACTTCGCCTTCGCGGCGAAATCCACGGCCAGGTCCGGCGGCCCTTTTCATCGGCGCTCTCGCCATGATCGCTGCTGCGGCGGGCTGCCAGCCCCAGCTGGACTGGCTGGAGTACCGCGGGAAGGACGGCTCCGGCGCCACGACCAACGCGCTGTATCCGCCGCTTGGTTTGCGCTGGAAGCTGCGCCTGCAGTTTAAGGGCGACGAGGCCGCTTCGTTTAATCCGCCGATCATCAAAGGCGAAACGATTTTCTTCGGATCGAGCGACGGGAATTTCTACGCCCTGGACGCGGAGTCCGGCTATATGCGCTGGATTTTCCCCACGAAGAACGCCGTGAATTCGGTGCCCTTCGCCGACGACGATACGGTGTACTTCGGCAGCAACGACGGCACGGTCTACGCCGTGAATATCGAAGACGGCAAAGAGCGCTGGCGCTTCGCCACCGGCAACACGGTGCAGTCGTTGATCTTACGCTACGGGGACAACGTCATCTTTACCAGCGATACCGGCGCGACTTTCTTTTTGGATTTAAACGGCAAGCTCCAGCATAAGATACCGAATCCGGTCTGGTCGCATCATACTTTCCAGGTATACGACGGCATCGTCTACTGGGCCCCGCGCCTGCGCGGTTTCGGCGCCTACGATATTGAGAAGCGTAAGTTTCTGTGGAACGTGCGCGTGAATATCAACTATCCCGTATGGTATTCATTCCCCGCGATCGACGAAGAGAACGTCTATTACGCCAGCAATTTCTTCACCGGCCGCGGATCGACCCTGCAGTACTACGCCCTGAATCGCGTGACTGGAGCCGAGGTCTGGGAAAAAAAACGCGAGTATGACTGGAGCCGCTTTTCCGCTCAGAACGCGGACAATATATTTTATCGCCACGTCGACCTGCTCGACTATATGGCGCCGTCTCTGTGGGGCGATCTGGTGATTTATACCAGCGGCGATTCAACGGTCCGCGCTTTTTATAAAGAGAGCGGCGACATCGCCTGGACGCGGCAGTTCGACTATCATACTTCGAGCGCGCCGACCATCGCGGGGGACCGCATTTATTTCGGCGTGCTCGGAGACGAACGCGAACGCAGCGGCGGCGTGATCGAAGCTCTGCCGAAGCTGGTCTGCCTTTCGGCTCGCACGGGGGACGTGCTCTGGGAAATGGATCTGGAAGGCGCCGTGTTGAGCGCGCCGGTCATCTCGGGCAAACGCATGCTCTTCGGCACCGATCGCAATATGTTCTACGTGCTCGAAGAGATTTTCTGATCGAGCGCATATCGCAAGGCCGCACGTCAGCCCGTCGACGCGCGGTCTTGCGATATGCGCGAGTCGACGGGCCCGGCGGACCTCCTGTCCGCCGCGAGTGACGTGGGGCCTTGCTCTTGTTGGTTGTACTATTCGTATCGTTTTTGTAGGATTTATTATGCGTCTTTTGTTGATTCATCGTTCCAGCTTGTCCGCGGCTTTGTTTTTTTTAGCGATTATTGCGGTCGCTTGCGCTCCGGGAAATTCCGAAGTCGACGGCGAAGACGCCTCCGCCGATTTTACAGCGGCCGCGCTTGAGGCTTTCGAAGACGAGGCCTCCGGTCTGTGGGGCTATCGCAATCCGGAGGGAGCGGTCGTCATCGAGCCCGCGTATCAAATCGCCGGAGACTTTCGCGGCGCTCTGGCCGGCGTCGTCGACGATTCCGGCTGGGCGATGATCGACGCCCGCGGCGCAGTCTTCGTACGACCCTTCGTTTTCGATAACGGTCCGGATCCCTATCGGCAGGCTCTGGCGCGTTTTGTGGATGAGCGGGGACGCATGGGCTTTTTTAATTCGGCGGGCGAAATTGAAATCCCCGCCGCCTACGATTTCGCGGAGCCCTTCGAGAAATCCGGAACGGCCGCGGTCTGTATGAAATGCGAACTCAAAGCCGAAGGCGAACACCGCGTCGTGGTCGGCGGGGAGTGGGGTCGCATCGATCGGAGCGGGAAGCTGACCGCGCCGATCGGATCGGTCACGCGAGAGTGATCGCCGCCGGGCGCCTCAGCGCCGCTGGATCGCGACGGCCATCCGTGCCGCCATCTTCAGAATGCGTTCCGCGTCTTCCGGCGCGAAAATTTCGCGCGCCGTGCGATCGAATAAATTCAACCAGGCGGTGAAGTGCGCGGGCTCCAGGCCCTGCATCTTACGATGGATGGAGATCGGCTGGCCCTTGTACTTTACGACGCCGAGCAGAACGGTCTCCCAGAAATCGCAGAGCTTCGCGAGATGCGCGTCCCAATCGCGCGGATCCCGACCGATCACGCCTTCAAAGATCGGCCCCAGGGAAAAATTCTCTCGAACCCGGCCGTAAAATATATGCACCAGGCGATGAATCGACTCGCGGTCGATCGGCAGCGACTGAGCAAAGGCGGGCGAGCGACCGTCAGAGCCGGCCGAATCGGGATTTTTGGGAATTCTTACGGACACGGAAAGATCGGGAATATATCAACGGAGGCGATCTGCGAGTCGAGCAAAGAACGACTACGGATTCCGACGATTGTTTTGGGCGCCCCCCTGCGGCCGACGCTTCGCCCCTCCAGGCACGTGGCGCGGGGGCCCTGCGCTCATTTTTGTGTCCGGCTTGACACGATCCCTGGCCCGGGATTTTTGTCCCATATACGGCGGATTTGCAACGAGTTTGCCGTGCATACTGACACTCCCCTGTAGCTCAGTCGGTAGAGCAGTTGACTGTTAATCAATTGGTCGTTGGTTCGAGTCCAACCGGGGGAGCATTTTGTAGCAGAGCTACAAAATGCTGTGAATAATAGAACCGCAGGTTCTTCCGATTTTATCGCCGACGGCGATAAATTGCTGTGAATGAAGGATGCCGCCAGGCATCTTTCCGATTTGTAGCAGAGCTACAAAATGCTGTGAATAGAAAAACTCGCAGAGTTTTTCTGGTTTTATCGCCGACGGCGATAAATTGCTGTGAATTCAGGGACCGCAGGTTCCTCCAGTCCAATCGCCGACGGTAATTTTTCTTCGTCCAGTTCTGGTGGCGAAATCCTCAGCCAGCCCATAGCATGAGTTTATGTACTCGCTGGCTTCGGCATCCCGCTCGAAACGCGGGTTCAATGCTATGTTGCCTGTATGTGAATCGGACTGCGCCTGGGTTCTTTGTTGTATGGAAGTCGCGCTCAACGCGGCCCTCTCCGAATCGAGATAGAGTTCGCGGAATTCGATTCGGGCGATAGCCACGCGAAACCATTCAGTGATCGTTCCGGGCGATGCACGGCGTTGCGATGCGCAGCGCAGTCGTCGCGAGCGCATCGGAATCGCTTGCAAAATTCAGACAGAGGCTTCCACTGGTTTACGATGGGCTTTCTGCGTCTTCCTGTGCGCTCGCCAGCGATTGCGGCGGCCCTGCTGATCTGGCTCAGCTTCGCGGGCTGCGGAGGCGCGCCGGTTCCGAAGCCCGACGCGGCGGCGGGCTCTCTGCCTTTAATCAAAGACGGCGTGCTGGATCTGCGTGATTGGGATTTCGACCAGGCCGCTTCGATTTCTCTTGAGGGCGATTGGGCTTTCTATCGCGATCAGCTGCTCTCGGATCCAGAGGATCTGGAGCGGGATCCCGATGGATTCATTCGAGTTCCGCGTTCCTGGAATTCCCAGAGCGTTGCCGGAGTCCCTTTGCCGGCGTCCGGCGCGCATACCTATATGCTGCGGTTGATTTTGCCGCCGGAACTGAAGCGACCAACCCTCTATATTCGCGATCAAAAATCGGCGCACCGCGTTTATGTCGACGGCGAACTGCTCGCATCCAACGGAACGGTCGGCCCGAACGCGGAAAGCACGCAGCCGTACTATTTGCCGCAGGTCGTGGAATTAGCGAGTAAGGATCTTACGCCGGATTCGCAAAAGCCCCGGACTCTGGTGCTGGCCATCCAGGTCGCGAATTTCCATGATCGCAACGGCGGCCTGTTTTTTCCGCTGCGCTTCGGTCCCGAAGCTCAGGTTCGCAGCTGGCGCGAAAGAGGCTTGATTCTCGATATGTTTATGCTCGGCACCCTGAGCATTTTCGGACTCTATCATTTCGGATTATTCGCGATGCGTCCGCGCGAGCGTACGACGCTGTTCTTCGGTTTAATCTGTCTGAACGTCGCGCTGCGGATGTTGTTAACCGGCGAACGCTATTTTATGCAGTTCTTTCCGGGCGTGCCTTTCGAGGCGCTGTATCGAATCGAATTCCTGACATTTTTTGCGTCGGTTCCTTTGTTTGCGACCTTCGTCGCCTGGCTTTTTCCGGATCAATTTTCGCGCCGCGTCTTGCGCGTCGTCCAGACAATCGGCGTGCTGTTCTGTTTGAGTCTGCTCGTTTGTCCCACCGATCTCTTGACCCGGGTGTCGCTGGCCTGTCAGGCCTTTACTCTGGTCGTCGGAATTTTCGTGATTGGAGTCGGCGTCGTCGCGACGATCCGTCGCGCGAAAGGAGCCAGATTTTTTCTGATTGGCTGGGCCGTATTGTTGCTGAGCGTTCTCAACGATATTTTGCGCTCGAACGAAATCGTACAGACGCCGCTGCTTTCGCCGGCGGGACTTTTCCTATTTATTTTCGCGCAGGCCTCGATTCTGGCCGCTCGCTTTCATGGAGCCTTTAACGAACTCGACTCGGTCTCGCGGGAACTGCGTCGCGCTTTAGTCGAAAAACGCAAAGTCGATGAATTGCGCAGCGAACGCGACGCGGCGGAGAAGGCCAGTCGGGCCAAGTCGGAATTCCTGGCCAATATGAGTCATGAGATTCGCACTCCCATGAATTCAATCCTGGGGATGGCCGATTTACTGGCGGACAATCCCGGCCTGGCAGAGCGAACGCGTTTCATTCGAATCATTCGACGCTCCGGCGAAACCCTGCTCGCCCTGCTCGGCGATATTCTCGATCTGGCCCGGGTGGAAGCGGGACGTCTGGAAATCGAGGAGGCGGCTCTCGATCTTCCGGAAACTCTGCGCGCCGTCGTCGAGATGATGGAAACTCAGGCCCTTCAGAAAAGTTTATCGTTGTCTTTGCGAATCGAAGAAGACGTGCCGGAGCATATCGCGGCGGACGCGACGCGCCTGCGTCAGATCCTGGTGAACCTGATTGGAAACGCCGTAAAATTCACCGACCGGGGCTCGATTGCAGTTCACGTTCGTCTGATAAAAAAAAGCGATCGCGACGGCGACGGCGATAGCGATAGCGATGAGCTGGAATTCGAAGTCAGCGATACAGGTCGCGGCATTCCCGCTGACAGACTTGAGTCCATCTTCAGCGCCTTCACGCAGGCGGATAATTCAACCACCCGACTGTACGGCGGTTCCGGTCTGGGGCTCACGATCTGTCATCGATTGGTGGAGCTGATGGGCGGTTCGATGGGAGTCGAGAGTCAGCCGGAGGTCGGCAGTCGTTTTCACTTTCGCATTCCCTGCCGGAAAGCGGCCCTGGATCGTAAAGAATCTTCCGCCGAAGAAAAGGTGCAGGAATCCGCGCCCGAATTAGGACCGCTGTCGATTCTGGTTGCGGAAGATAATCATGATAACCAGGCTCTGCTGTCCGCGTTTTTGCAGAAGCATCCGGTTCAAATCGACTTCGCCGAGGACGGCGAGATCGCGATCGAGAAGTACGCGAGCGGGCAGTATGATTTGATTCTAATGGATATGCAAATGCCCCGGGTCGACGGCTATGCGGCGACCCGCAGCATTCGAAAACTGGAAGAACAGTCGGGACGCGAGCGCATTCCGATTATCGCCCTCACCGCGCACGCGATGCCCGACGAAATCCGACAGATGATGGCGGCCGGCTGCGACGCGCATCTGGCGAAACCCCTGCAACGTCGTCTGTTGATCCAGGCCCTCAGAAATCTCGCGGCCGCCCGGCAGCCTTGAGCAAATCGCCGGGATTCTAAAAACGCCTCCGCTTTCATGCGATTCTCTGAAGCCGCTCATTCGCTCTACTTGCATGCGAAAAGAATCCGGCTGGATCCAGGCGGTGGAAGCGATGTCCGGGCGGGGCTATGCTGCGTCCTGTTACGATCATCAGCGTCAGGCCCGTAATCCGAAATAGAGTTTATGCGGCAGCGGCGCAAAGAGCTTACGAACTGATCGTAAGCCTGGATCGTAAAAAGTAGATCGACGTGGCCCGCACCGAGCAAAAGAATTCTGGTACTGAGTCCGCCGCTTCGCCGGCCGGCAGCTCCAGCGCCGCTGTAATCAATCAGGGCGAAAAAATTCTCGCGCTGTTCGTGGTCGCGCTGCCGACTCTCGGCGCTCTGGCGACCGGCGTGCATGCTATGACTTTTGGAGTGAGCAGCGTGGACCTCTGGCTCCTGGCCGCAGGCTACGTGCTGACCGTTTTTGGTACGACGATCGGCTTTCACCGCCTTGCGACTCACCGGGCTTTTCGCACCCACGGCGCGCTGGCGGCCCTGTTCTATATATTCGGATCGATGTCGGCGCAGGGACCGCTGCTCTGGTGGGCGGCGACGCATCGACTGCACCATCAGAAGTCGGACCAGGCCGGCGATCCGCATTCGCCCGTCTTCAAGGGCGAGCGCCGCCTGTCTGCCTGGCAGGGCTTCTGGCATGCGCATAGCGGCTGGTTCTTCGGCCATGAAAACGCCGACTGGCTGTTTTTCATTCCGGACTTACTCAAGGATCGCGTCGCCTTCGCGATCCATCGCCAGTATTTTTTTTGGGTCTTGCTGGGATTGGCGCTGCCGGCTCTGATCGGCGGGCTGCTTTCCGGAACCGCGATGGGAATCCTCAGCGGTTTTCTGTGGGGCGGTTTGCTGCGCGTCTTCGTCGTGCAGCACGTGACATGGGCGATCAACTCCCTTTGCCATATGTTCGGAGACCGTCCGCTTTTTACCCGGGACCAATCGCGGAACAACGCGCTGATGATTTTCCTGGCCCTCGGCGAAGGCTGGCACAACCACCACCACGCGTTTCCCGCGGCCGCTTCCAATCAATTCCGCTGGTGGCAGTTCGACGCGAGCGGCCTGGTGATTCAAGTGCTGGGCCGGCTGGGGCTGGCCCGCGACATCCAGGCGCCGACGCCGGAAATGCTTGCGCGCAGTCGGGAGCGAAGACTCGCCGCGGATGCCGGCGGTTGAATGCGAAGCGTTTATAGCCCAGGACTCAGAGCAGCAATAAGACGATCCAAATCATGATTTCAAGCACTCATACCACAACGCTGATTTCGCTTCTGGCCGAACGAGCCGGGGCCGATCCGCATAAACTGATCTACAGCCACTTGCCGGATCATCCGTCGCGCGCACCGAGCGACTGCACCCGCGGCGAGTTGCTGCTGCGCGCGGCATCGATCGCTCGACGTCTGGGCGAAATTTGCGAACCCGGCGATCGCGCTTTGATCATTTACCCGATCGGCCTTGAATATCTCTGCGCCTTCTTCGCCTGTTTGCTGGCCCGGGTGGTCGCCGTGCCGGTCTATCCGCCGCGCGCTCACAAACGCATTCCCGATTCAAGCCTGCCGCGTCTGCGCGCGATCATGCGCGATTGCAGACCGCGAATCGCGCTTTCTGAAAGCGAAACGCTCGAACGCATGGGGCAGATGCGGCTTCCGGAAAGCGCCGGCATCGAATTCATCGACACCGCTCGCATCGAAGACGACCCGGGCTCCTTGCCCTGGAAAGATTTTCCGCGTCCCGAGCAGCCGGCCTTCTTACAATATACATCCGGTTCTACGGCCATGCCGCGCGGCGTGCAAATCACTCACGCCAATCTACTTCATAACCAGCAAGTGATCCGCGACAACTACGGCTTTCACCAGGAATTACGCGGACTCGGCTGGCTGCCGCTCTACCATGATATGGGTCTGATCGGCCATATACTGCAACCGCTCTTCAACGGGGGCTGCACCTATTTTATGAACCCGGCCGCCTTTCTCAAGAATCCCCTGCGCTGGTTGGAAGAGATCACGCGGTATCGGGCCACGACCGCGGCCACGCCGCCTTTCGGCCTGCGCCTGGTAATCGAGGCCGCGCGCGAAGCCGACAGCCTGGAACAGATTGATCTGAGCAGCTGGCGTCACCTGCTGGTCGGCGCTGAACCGATCGACGCGCGAGTGCTGCGAGAGTTCAGCGAAAGCTTTGAAGCGTACGGTTTTTCGCCGTCGATTTATTATCCCTGCTACGGCCTGGCCGAGGCGACGCTCTCGGTATCGGGCGGCAAAACCACTGATTCATTTCGTTCGTTCCAGGCCCGTCGCGATGAACTGGCCGAGATGCGCTGGGCGGCGGCCGGGACCGATTTTATCGGCGCAAGCGTCGAACTGGTCGCCAGCGGCGCGGTGCATTCCGATTTCGATTTACGGATCGTAGATCCCGAAACGCGCCGTCCGCGGGCGGCCGACGAAATCGGCGAGATCTGGATCGCCGGCGCTTCGATTGCCAGTGGCTATTTCGATCGGGCGGCCGATAACCGCGAGGTCTTTGGAGCGCGGCTGGCCGGAGACGAATCGTCGCCCGCGGCGCCGGAATACCTTCGCACGGGCGATCTGGGGATCGTGCACGACGGAGAACTCTTCGTCACCGGGCGGATCAAAGAATTGTTAATCGTCGGCGGACGCAATCACCATCTACCGGATATCGAAAGCAATATTCGCTCAATGAATTTCTGGGCCGACCGGACGATCGCGGCCTTCGTTGTGCGCGGCGCCGATACCGAAGAGCTGGGAATCGCGATTGAATGGGGCCGCCACGCGCCGGAACCAGAAGCGGTCGCCGGGGAGGTCGCCGCGGCAATCGCCGGGATCGCGCGGGTTTTTTATCTTTCCGTTTACGATTTTGTGCTGCTCAAGGCCGGTTCGATTCCGCGGACTTCCAGCGGCAAAATTCAACGCGGCCTGTGTTCGCGTTATTACGAGCAAACATGGCCGGGCCTCGTTTTCTATTCGTCCCGCGCCGAACGAGGTCCAATCGATGAGTGATCAAATGAAGCGAGCGGCGATGCGTAAATGGCTGCAGGCGTACTTCGGTACGGTCTTAAAAATCCCCGCCGATCAGATCGATCCGGGTCGGTCCCTGTTCGAGTTTGGAATTTCTTCGCGCCAGGCCGTGCGACTGGCGGGCAAAATTGAACAGCAACTCAATATGGAAATTGAAGCGACCATCGCCTACGAATTCCCGACCATCGAAGAGCTGGCCGGAGAACTGATTCGTCGCCAGGCGGCGTCCGAGGGCGCCGATACCTGAAAGCCTGATCGTGGATGCTGCCATGGGAATGAGACAGACAGGAAGCCGGGCGGCCTTCGATCCGCCCATCGCGATCGTCGGAATGAGCTGTCGTTTCCCGGGTGCCGCGGACTTAGAATCATATAGGCGGATATTAGTGTCCGGCGCAGACTGTGTCGGGCCGCTTCCCTCGGATCGCTGGGAAGAAGACCCATCGCTCGACGCCGCTTTGCGCGCCCTGATCGAAACCGGCGGATTTATTGAGCGCGTGTACGATTTCGATCCGGAGTTTTTCGGGATCAGCTCCGGCGAAGCCCTGCAAATGGATCCCCAGCAGCGGCTGCTGCTTGAATTGGCTCAGGAGGCGCTCGACGACGCGTCTCTGGCGACTCAGAGCTTGAAGGGCGGCGAAAACGGCGTCTTTATCGGCGCGTCGACTCTGGACGCCATGCGCGCGCTGGAAAATCGACACATCGATGCGTCCTCGGCCACCGGATTGAATCAGAGCATTCTTTCCGCGCGACTCAGCTATCTCTTCGACTGGCATGGCCCGGCGGTTACCTGCGATACGGCCTGTTCTTCCGGTCTGGTTGCTTTGTTGAGCGCGGCGCGTTCGCTGGCCGGCGGCGAGTGCGACCTGGCGCTCGCGGGAGCGGTAAACTTAATGCTGGATCCTTCCAGTTCGCTGGTCATGGCCGGCGCGGGGGTACTGGCGCCCGGCGGCCGCTGTCGACCCTTCGACGCTGCGGCCGATGGGATCGTGCGGGCCGAGGGCGGCGGGATTCTGATTCTCAAACGCCTCGACGATGCCCTGGCGGACGGCGACCGGGTGCACGCCGTTTTGCGCGCCGGGGCGATGAATCAGGATGGGCGTTCGGCGCATTTGATGGCTCCCAACACCAGGGCCCAGACGCGTTTACTCGAACGAATCTATGGTCCGGGCGGCATCGCCCCGGCGTCGGTCGACTATGTCGAGGCGCACGGCACCGGAACCGCGCTTGGTGATCCCATCGAAGCGCGCGCGCTGGGCCGGGTGCTCGGACAGGCTGACGGTCGTCAGTCGCCGCTGGGCATCGGTTCGGTGAAAGGCAATCTCGGTCATAGCGAGGCGGTCGCGGGTATCGCCGGCGTAATCAAGTCAGCGATCATGCTTTCCTCGGCCGCCTGGCCGGCCAGTTTGCATTTTGAAACCGGCAACCAGCACATCGACTTTGCCGCGCTCGGTCTTGAAGTGATCGGTCCGCGCGTCCGGCGCTCCGACCCGCCGCGGCGCATCGGGGTGAACGCCTTTGGCTTCGGAGGCACAAACGCGCACGTCGTACTGGAACGCAGCGCGCCGGGGGAGCCGGTCGCGCGTTCCGGGCGCTCGGTCTTCGCTCTAATATCGGCGCCCACTGTTGGCGACCTTGCGCGCCAGACGCGAAGCCTTGCGGATTTTCTAGAACGGAATCCGGCCCTTATGCACGGCGACCTGGCGGCGACGCTTGCGCGACGCACCCGCTATCGGCAACGTCTCGCACTGCCGTTTTTTCCCGGCGACCGGGCGATTGACGCGACCCTGCCGCGGCGCTTGCGGGCGGCGGCCGGGGCGCTCTCCGCGGGGACCGAACCGGCGCCCCCGTTCCAGCAGGACGAAGCCAAATCTTCCAGCGGCGATTCGCAGGTCGTATTTCTGTATTCGGGAACGGGGGAGTTCAACGCCGCAGTGGGAGCCCGGCTCGCGCAGCGCTATCGCGTCTTCCAGCAGTCAGTCGAGGAGTGCGAAACGTATTTATACCGGCAATGGGGATTTCATCTGAGCGAACGCCTGGCCCGGGTTCAAAGCGATCCCGATCAGGAGACGATACACGCTGCTCTCATCGTCTTTCAAATCGCGCTCACCGATTTGTGGCAGGACTTCGGCCTGCGTCCGGCGGCGGTCATCGGTCAGAGCGTCGGCGAAATTGCCGCGGCGTACGGCGCCGGAATTTTGAGTCGGCAGGAGGCCCTGCGCGTACTCGTGCAGCGTTCGGCCGCGATTCGTTCCCAATCGGGCAAAGGCGCGATGCTCGTAACGAGTCTTGAGGCCGCCGAAGCCGAAGACCTGCTGCTTGCCGCCGGTCTGGCAGCGCGAGTCAGCGTGGCGGCCGTAAACGGACCGAAGGAGACCGTACTGTCCGGCGCGCCGGATGCGATGGAACGCTGCGCCGGGCTCGTCGCCGAAAGGGGCGAACGTTCGCGTTTACTGGAAGGCGTGCTCTTCGCCAGTCACAGCCCTGCTATGGATGAGCCGGCGCGCGTTTTGCGGGCCGCATTGGGCAGGGTGGCGACGCAGCCCGCGCGGGTCTCTTTGTTTTCAACGCTCGACGGCCGGCCGCTCGATGGGAGTGAGCTTCAGGCCGAATACTGGGCGCGAAATTTACGCGAACCCGTTCGCGCTTATGATGCGGTCCGGAACGCGGGCGAATATTTTTCATCCTTTCTGGAAATTGGGCCGGGGGCCGGACTGGCCCGGACGGTCGAAGCCGCGAATCCCGCGTTTCTTTATTCTGCGAGTCTGCGTTCCGATCTGGACGAACTGACGGCCATCGAAAGCGCGCTCGCGCGGCTGGCCTGCGCCGGCTGCGATCAGTTGCTGGAATCGGCCCGGGGGGCCGGCCGCGTTATTTCTCTGCCGGTTTATCAATTCGATCGTCGCGAATTGAGATTGGCGCCGCTCACTTCGACTTCCGCCGCCGTTTCTGAATTGCTGAGTCGCGTCGATGGACAGACGGCGCAGCTGGAACTTGAAATCCGCGCTGCGCATCCGGACCTGGATCTCGGACGCTTCCATGCATTGTGCGACGAGTTGGCCCGCGTTTCTATCGCCGTCGCGGTTCAGAAAATTGAGTCCGGAAAGCGGCCGGTGCTTACCCACTTCGCCGGACTGTATCGACGCTGGCTGGAGCACCTCGGTATTGCCCGGGCGCCGGAGCGAAGGGACGTCTCTCCTGTGCCTTCGCCCGCATTCCTCGAACGGGAACGACTGCGATTGGAAGGCGCCGGTCGTGCGGCGGCCGGCGACGCGTTGCAGCTATTCGAATATCTGGAGCATTCGGGGCGGGCGCTCGCGGAACTGGTTTGCGGAGAACGCAGCGCGCTTGATATTTTGTTTCCCGACGGTTCCTATCGCGTGGCCGATGCGATGTATCGTCGCTGGCCGCCGGCGCAATTTTTCAATAGCATGATCGCCCGGGTCGTTCGCGAGCTGGCGAGTCTGGCGGAACCCGGTCGGCCCCTGCGTATCCTGGAAGTCGGCGCCGGAACCGGGGCGACCACCGCGAGCCTGGTCGAGGTGCTCAGCGGTACGCCCTGCGAATATTATTTTACCGATCTGTCGGAGCTCTTTCTGGAGCGGGCCCGCGAAGAATTCGCCGGCTTTGATTTCTTACGCTATCGGCGACTGGATCTGGAAACTCCATTCGAAACCCAGCATGCAGAATTCGCGGCGAACACTTTCGATCTGGTGGTCGCGACGAACGTGGTGCACGCCGTCAGCGATCTGGATCTTACGCTCGGGTATCTGCGTCAGGCGTTGCAGCATCGCGGGCTGCTTCTATTAAACGAGATGACGGAGTACGGAATTCGTTTCGACGCCAGCACGGCATTGGTCGAGGGCTGGCAGAAATTTCGCGATCGGTGGCGCGAGGATATTCCCCTGCTGGAGGCGTCAAGCTGGCAGTCGGCCCTGGTCGCCAACGGCTTTCAGCGGGCGGCATTGCTACCGGGCGATTCGCCCTTCGCCGTAGAAAGCGGTCAGACTCTGATTTGCGCGTTTTGCGATGAGCGCCGCTTCGCTTTGCCCGGACGTTTGCGCCTGCGATCTTCGCCGGCTCCGGACCTGGACGTGCTGGCCCATCGCGGGGGCGAGAGCGACTTAAAGGGAAGTGATGAGCCTCGTCGCATCGGGCGATCCGTTTTTAACAATGCTGGCAATGCCGGCAAAGCCGGCGATGCAAGCGGCGAAAACGGATCGGATTTTATTTGTCGCGCATTGCAGACGGTTTTACCGGATCTTGACGTGGACCTGCATCGTGAGCTGCCGCTGCAATTGCTTGGTTTCGATTCGCTCATGGGCGTCGAACTGCGCGGCAAGATTCGGCGAAGTCTGGGGATTGAATTTACTCCCGCTGATTTTTCAAGCAGTTTGAGTCTGGACGATTTGATTCATTTCGTAGAGGCCCGGCTTCGCCCCGAAGCTCCCGCTCGCGCCGGCGACACGCAGTCGGCGATTCGCCGCCTGCAGGCCGGGAAACATAAAATGCGCGTCGTGATCGTTCACCCCGGCGGATTGCCGGGCTCGGTGTATCGCGATTTGCTGCCGGCCTTCGCCGGGCATTCGGTTTATTTTCTGCAGCCGGAGGAATTAAACGCGTACCATCGCGGCGTCGGCGGGGATCAATTGAAGACGATCGCCGCGCGCTCTTGTGCGGAGCTGGCAGAGCAATTTACCGGACCGCTGCTTTTGCTTGGCTGGTCCCTGGGCGGTTTTCTATCCCTGAAAATCGCGGAAATCGCTTCCGGAGTTCACAGCCCCATCGCGCCGGCCGGGGTGATCTTACTGGACTCGGCCAACGGTCCCGGCAGCGACGCGGCCAGTCTCGACCGCTGGTTTGCTCTGTACCGTAAGGCGCACGCTCTGAGCCCGGGGGCCGGCGCGGCCGCCGAACGATTGCGCGCTGGATATGAAGCCGGCGTGCGGCGCGCTTATGAATTGATTGAGGGCTGCGAATTCCAGGCGGGCGACGTTCCGCTCTGGTTGATCGAAGCGGAAGAATTCGCCGCGGAAGATCGAGGACGGCATCCAGGCTTGCGCAAGATCTTCGCGGACGCCACGCGCTATGTCGTCGCCGGCGATCATTACTCCATGTTACAGAACGCGGGCGGCGCCGGACTGCTTGAAATCTTTGCTCGAATTTTGAGCGAGTGTGGCGACTGCGAATTTGACGCGGCCGGCTGAGCGCGGATCCTTGTTCGTATTCGCCGCGGACTCTAGCGAGCCTGACCTGTTTGCCTCTTTTTTTCGCCATGGGTTTTACGATAGCGGCCCGGGCTCATGCCGGTCTCTTTGACGAAGGCGCTGTTAAAGGTCGAAAGATTTTTGAACCCGGCTTCGTAACCGATGGCCAACACGGTCTGTTCGGGCTGTTCCAGCAATAAACGGCAGGCTTCCTGAACGCGGTAATGGTGTAGGAGGCCGTAGAAACTCAGGCCCAAATGCGCGTTCAGCAATTCGGAAAGGTCCTTCTCCGTGATTTCAAGAATCTGTGCGAGCCCGGACAGGGTCAGGTCGTCGCGAAAAAGCTCGTCCTGTTCCATGACGTGGCGCAGCCGGGCCTTTAACTCCGGTATATCCACTCCCGACAGGCGCGGTATCGAGTAGCGTTGTGCGGCATTGCGCTGATTTTCGTGACGCTGACGATAGATCTCTGTGCGTTCTTTTTCGGATAGCGCTTGTCCGCCTTCGCCGGCCTGTTCCAGCAAAAAATTCATCCGCGAGCCGAGCGCCATAAAAAATAGAATCGAGTCGATGATATTCCCAATCGGCATCGAAAAGTTCAGCCAGCCGTTCGCGGGCAGGACGCCGTCCAGCATCAAAAAGAATCCGATCGCGGAAGTGTAGACGATCAAAAGGCCCAGAATCGAAAAAGTGGCCGGGCGAAAGTCCTGGCGCAGGGCGATAAACATGGCGATCAGGACTGTGGTTCCCTGGATTAGAATCAGGATCCGGTTGAAAATATATTCAATCCACGCGGCGCGAAAGGGCGAAACGGAATAGAGCATAAACAGCGCGATGCCGACGATCGTCGCATCCAGAATGCGATTGCAGCGCGGAGCGTGGATGCGCAACAAGGCGAGGTTCTTACAGAAGAGCGCCACGCTGATGCCGACCAGTCCTCCGCAAATATGCAGTATGGGCAGATTCAGTTCGGGGCGGTCGGGATAAAAAAGCTCCCGCGTAAAGCCGGACAGCGAGGCCTGGTAGAAAGCAAAGATGAGCAGAAAGACCAGATAGAACAGCGGAGTCGTGGAGCGCGTAAACAGGAACAGGCACAAATTGACGAGAACCATGAACGCGATCAGAGTAAAGTACGAGATATGAAATCCCAGCTCCATGTCCGAGTACTGTTCGAATTCCGCGGGCGATCGGATTTTCAAGTTGATCAATCTGGTGATTCTGCTTTGAACGCGAACGTAAACCCGCACCGATTCGCCCGGAGGAAGCTCCAGCTCAATGGCCTTGAGACGTTGATGAAAGGCCGTCACATGGGCGGCGTCCGGAGCGCCAGTCGCCGGGGATGTTCTTCGGACCAGATAAACGTCCACGAAATCAAGCAGGTAATAATCGGAAAACAGGACCCAGCGTTCGCGATCGGATTCGTTCGCGACCGTGAACGAAAGCCAGATTATATCCCGGCCGATATAAAAATTAGGCCGGCCGTGCTGCGATCGCCGCCAGCGCGCGGCAGGCAGGGCGCGGATTTCTTCAAAGCCGAGCGCGGCGGAAGCATCCCGATAATATTGTAACGGAGCGGAGAGGGCATAGCTATCGCTTGCGGCGGTGAGCCTCAGGTCCTGCGCAGCCGCCGGTCGCCCGAAGCAAAACAAAGCCAGGGCAAGGCAAATCACAAATGATTTAGATTTCATAGTATTTTCGCCGCCGAAAACTACCGAAGGCGAAGGCCGGTGATCCAGCAAGAAATAAACCGGTCACCGAGGGTGCCGAAGGCCGGCGAGCTGCCGGCGATCCGCATGCGCCGTCTGCCTGGCAGGGTTTCTGGTATGCGCATTGCTTGACTTATAAACAGACAGGCATGTAGTTTTATAGATATGCCAGTGCGTGGTAAGTATTTTACAGGTGCCTTTCTGGCGATTTGCGCGGCGATTCCGATCATCGCATTGCTGCTGGGCAATCCCGGCTCGCTCGTCGCCTCGCTTTCAGGAGTGGCGGGATTTTTTTCCGGCGATGGCCTGTTCGCTTCGATTTTTTTACTGTTTACGGGGCTCTTCACTTCGGTGCTCGGCCTGCTTCTGGGATGGCGGTTGCCGCGGCCGCATCCCGCGGTGGGACTCGGCCAGAGCACCGGCCCGGTATTGCGTTTGCCGCTTTCAAAGCGTCGACGCCTGGGCCCCGCGGGCAAGCGATCCTGGAGCGAATACACGCTCTTGCGGCGGCCGATCTTCGCGGTGCCCAGGGAACCGGAGCGGCAGCCCTTTATCATTACCGGTTTTGTGCAGCAGGGCGATTCTCTGAAAATTCTCGGCCACTGCGCGGCGAATAAGAAACCCACCTGGTCGGGCGTGAAGTATCGTTTTATCAGCGATCCCGATTTCGTTCCGGAGGGCGTCAGGAGTCCGGCGAAGATGATGCGCGCCTATACCGACGGCCTCTATGATTTTTTAGAACGGCGTTTCGAGAACGACGCATCCGGCGACGAACGCCGCAAAGCGATCATCCTGGCCGCGGCGCAAATCGGAAACTGGATCTTAACCGACGATCTTACGGCCGACCAGACGGCGATCGAACTTCAAAAACTAAACGTCGATGCCGGCGACCAGAAGCGAGTCGTGGACGCAGCGATCGACGCCGTAAAACGCTCCGGAAAAGACACGCAGAAACTTGCGATTGTGCGCGGTTAAGGAATGAAAGGCTTCGCTTCTTTTACGATTCTGTTTGCGAATCGGGCTCCTCCAGCTTTAATAATTCTTCGAGGCGACCGTCGCTGAGAAGTGACGCAATGATACTGTCCGACTCGGACCGGGATTCGAAACATTGCTTGAGTTTTTCTTTTAGTGTCTCTTTAGCGGCCGCTTCTACGAGTGCCGGAAATAGATCCGGGTCTCGCTGAATTAAAGCGCCGAGAGCCGGCCATTCCAGGCTGATTGCAATGCTGCGGGCGAACTGCATGAGCTCTGCCAGGCCCGGACGTCGTTTGGCTGCGTGTATTTGCCAGTGACAATGAAAGCGCAGAGCGTTCAGGAATCTTACGATCTGACGTGGATTGCTCCTCAGATACGGCGTAATGCTGTGCAGAACCTCCTGAACTTCTGCGCTGGATTCATCGTATTCTTCAAGCAAGGCTTTAATATTTTCGACGGCATCGGTCCAGGAACTTTCGCCAGAATCGGATTCGCTGATTCCCGGAGCTTCGCCGGCCGAGACGGCTACGGTCTCCATTTCGGATCTTTCGATGGATTGCCTGGACTCAACCGTATGTGCGGATTGGGTTTCGACCGGTAGAGAGCGCGCGTTTGTAAGATGCGAAACGTATGAGTGTAAATTCTGCGGCAGCGGTTCCGGTATTCGTACGACGAACTGCAGGATTTTATCCAGGAATCTCTCGCCGAAGGGCAGCTCATCCGCGGTTCCAGGACGTTCTTTGAGCCGCTGGACTAAATCTAAATACGCAAGCTCCAGGCTGGTGGACACGACTTCCCGGTGCATACCAACGACGAATACGCAGTTATCGATTTCCTGCGAAAAGAAAACGTTGATGGTCTCGACCAGCTCAACGATTTCTTGAGGCGAGCAGCGATCCAGATCGTCAACAAGCATCAAGAGGTAACGCCCCTCTCTTTCAAGATAGCTCGCAAGCTTCCGAAAATCCTGTTCGAGAGCGAGATCCGGTCCGGCCAGCTCGTCGTAGTCCGGCATTTTCAGATATTCCGAAAGGTCGGTCGTCACGGCCTTTTTGGTCGCAGCCGGCAGAAATCGCAGTAGAACATAGCGATAAAACCCCCACATTCCATATAGCGAACTCAGACCGAGAAAAGGTTTGTAGATACTTGAGATCCAGGTGACCGCCCAGACTCCGAGCAGCATGGCGGACAATGCAAACAGCCAGAGCAAACCCACAGCTGAGCCGGTGATCACTTTCATATGTAGCCTGCGCCGCAGCTTCATCATATCTGTTCGCCCGAGGTTGCGCTCCAGCCAGAACAATTCGCGTTTGTGGACCGGCATGTTTTCCGTAATCGTGTGCAGGGCGTGCAGGACGAGGTTGGCTTTTAGCTTAAGGCCCGTGCCGTAACGCCAGGCGTTGAATCGAACCGGTTCGAAAACCCGTGTCTTTTTATCAGCGTTTTCGTTTGTTTCTTCGTCGACCGGATCGTTTTGTGCGGCGTTCGAGCGCTGCCAGAGTATGGTACTGAAAATGCGCTTCAGCAGGTTCTGATTCGTCTGCTTACCAGGATCTGGTTGTTCCGCGTCTGCTCCCAGTTGATGGATTAACTGCTCCATCAGCGATGATTTGCCGCTGCCCCACGGACCATCGATCCCGATTGCGAGCGGCAGGCGGGTGGACGATGATCTTAAAAACGAAGCGAGTGCTCGCACAAGCGAAGCGCGGCCGAGGCGATCGACCGTGGCGGCGTGGTCGCTGCCGAACGACGACTGCAGGGTGACGGAGCTTTCTGTCGAAGACGATTCTCTCGACTCTGGCTCCGGCGCTACAGGCGTGTTTTGCCGCGCTGATTCCAGGACTTTCTGGATCGCCTGCGTGCTACTGAGGTTCTGGGATCTGATGAGTTCATGGATTCGGTGGTTTAATGCGCGGAGACGGAGCGGATAGTTAGCTGCGAGACTTAATAGGTCTTGTATGAGGGCCTTGCCTCGTTTGTTTATGACTAAACCATAAGATAGTAGCGATTCGGCCTGGTCGTCCGTCAGCGCCTGGAGCAATACATATCGTGCAGTATGCGCCATGAATTTCGCTTGATGTGTCGTAATCAGCTTTGTGCATTCTAAGGACCATAATCGGTAAGGGCCTTCGCCCGAGAAATTGTCAATGACGAGTAAGCATTTATCGCCGTGTAGCAATTTTCGCAGATTCTCCAGCGAGTCGAAAAAATATTCGGAACTTTCCGTTATTGGGAGTTGCCTATCGTGCTTGGAATGCAATCGTACAAGCCACCCTCTGACTTCGCCTTTTGTTGCCATCTCGTGGTCCCGGAAGGACCACCAGTAGATGCGATCATATGCTTTCCGAATCTGCCGATTTCGAATCACGACCTGGGCCAGCGCCGTTTTTCCGGCGCCTTTGGGCCCCATCAGAACCGTCGTCGAGTCGTCGGCTCTGAGCAGGTGATCAATGATCTGATGCTCTAATTCCGGCCGATGGACGTACGGGGCTTCTACGACTGCGTCGGCGAAATCATTCTGTTCGGGAGCCGGCTCATCGATAAAGCGCTTGATCTCGGGCAAAATCGTGTCCGCCGGTCGGACGATCGCTGCTCTGATCGAATCATTGTAGCCGATCACAATGCCTGCGATCTTGTCGTTCAACCGGGAAAAAACCGGAGAACCGATAACGCTCTGGACGCTGTGCATTTTCGATTGTATTTTCAGAATGCGCAGTTCTTCTTTTCCAGCGCTGGGAGCGGCTTTGTCCTGGCGGGCTAAAACCGCTTTTAAGGGAGTCTCGCCTATTTCGGGTTCCCGGACATAGCGATAACATTGAAAATTTCGTTCTGTGAAAAGCGAGGTCGAGGATAAAGGCGCGAAGGCTGTGGCCGGATTTTCGAGCCGGAGCAAAAAAAGCAGAGGCCCATCCCGGCTCTCGTGGAAGGTATAGACGACTTTCGCTTCCGTTAATACTCCTCCCGTCTTATGTGAAAACTGAACCGAGAGCGACGCACCTGGCGAGTCCGAACCACCTTCGCCGGAAGCGATTACGTATTCCGGCGTAATCGCAAAACCGAGTCCAAAAAAGCTTCTGTCTTCCGTAAAAATAAACGCAATGGTCGACTTCTGGTATTCTTCTTCCGTCATTTTCGCCCTGCCCGGCGACAGACTGGGGCGGCCTCAGGGCTTTAACAAGAGAAAAACGAAAGTTTACGAATCCCGGCGGCGACGCAGGACGCCCCGGCGCGAAGCCGCTTGCTGAAATTACGACAGCCCCTTCAATTCGCTCGCCAGCTTTCGCAGCCAGGGGTCTTTGAATTCCGGCGTTGCCGCCAGGAGCTCCACGAATTCTTTTCTCTGAGTGGAGCCCAGGCGATAGAGATCGTAGGCCTGCCGCAGCGCGCTGAGATTGCCGGCTTCGCGAGGAGGATGAAGGATTTCCGCCGAGCCCCATCGAGCGGGCGGGTTCGTTTTGGCGACTTTGACCTGCCGGTTGCCCAGATAGGTCCAGAGCGAATCGGGCGCCGAAATATTTTTGACGAAGAGCCTGGGATACGCTCGCACCCAGTCGGCGTGCTGCTGCCAGCGCCAGGTATTGGGGCTCGTTTTCATGCGAACCGTTATGCCGAGAAATCCCAGCTTTTGAACGAGGGCGCGCAGATCGATATTATCTTCTCGCGCCTGGAGTTCGAAAAAACGAAAGATCTGTGCGAAAGTGCCGCCTTCGGCCACGAGATCGCAAAAACAAACGCCGGTTTTGTTCGCGACGATTTGCCCGGCGGATACCTCAAGATCGTGGAAGTGCGCCCTCAGGGCGGCGAAGGCCCCGGGGTTTTCGCGCTGGATTTCCTCGATGGCCGCGAAGCGATTCGAGATATTCAGCACGTCGAGTTTGCTCGCGTGGCTCGTGCCTTCGAAGACTCCGGAGAGATAATCGAAAATATTTTCCGGCGAGCGACCGACGAAGACAATGCGTTTATTCGCCGAGCGTGCGACGACTTTCGCCGCGCATTCGGCAAGCTCCGCCGGATACGCGTCGTAGGCTTCCGCGGCGGGTTCGGCGAGCAGGTCACCGAGTTGCTCTCTTTTTTTGATATTCCATCGAAAGGGTTTCATCGCTTGCGGCTCCGAATCTATTCAGATTGGACGAAAAATCCCGCGCTGTGAATCCAGGATGGCCTGCAGAATCTAATTCGTTTTCCCTGGCGCGATGATTCATTGTCCGCCGGCCGCTGTGTCGTCTGGTGTTAAGAGCGCGTCCGCCAGGACTTGAATGTCCCGGGGATGACCGAATTCACTGTGTAGAATATTTCCAGCCGCGTCGTACACGATCCAGGACGGCGTGCCCGCCAGCGCGTTTTTGGTGAAGGTCGCCGGCAGGAGCTCCTGCCGCTGATAGTGTTCGCGCACGCGTGCAATGAATCCCGGGCGGCGCGAGAGGGGCAGCGTATGGTAACCCGGTTGGGCTTCGGCGATTGCGCGAAAGTCCTCGTCGCTGAAATCCGACGAGGGCCTCAGGGAATCGAAGGCGACAGGAAAGTCCAGTGCGAAGGGCAGCGCGCGAATGTCCTGCATGGCGAAGGCCTTTTCGGTTTCGCCGACCAGCCGTCCTTCCTGTATCAGAGCGCGCGTATTTTCCAGAGTGTTCCATTCGAAATCTTCAAAGGCTGTCGAGAGCCCCAGAATTCGCACATCGGCGTGTATCAAATCGCGGTGCAGCCCCGCCGCGATCGGCAGGGCGTATAGAAAGCAGCCGGGACAGTTCACCTGGAAGACCAGCAGCAGGTTCCGTCGTTTGCGGCCCACCAGGCTGAAGTCCGTCGCTGCTCCGGAAACAATTTCCGAATATTCTAAGGCGATGCGGTTCATTTTTAATGCGCCGTCCGGAAAGGCAGACTCAGGTCGCCCGAGCATACGCTGTGAACGGCGTACACGCCGAGCATCGGTTTGTCGGGATCGCCGATCGAAACGCGCATGAAGGCCGTCACGGCGTCGTACTGAAAGTCCTTGCGATGATTCACGCGCTGGGCCGGGACCAGCACCCGGATGTGAGAGCCGTCGCGCACGATCGAAAATCCGGGCGAGTCCATGTACATCGGCATCCCGGGATTCGTCGGCGGCAGGACCGAAGTCGCGTCCACGGCCTGCACCGCCAGGCCGCCCGGGACGCGTTCGTCGGGACCCAGCAGGACCCAGTGCGAATGAAAGACCGGCCCGTCGTTTTTGTAATCCCGATCGTTGTTTTCATCCCAGAGGGGCGTGTCGTCGAAATCCGGGTGCGCCGTTACGGCCAGGGCTACGATACCTTCGCGATCATCAAAGCCGACGTCGCCGCCCTTCAGATCGGTCGGGAAAACATAGCCTTCGACCGGCGCTCCGTTCAACTGGCCGGCGGGAGTGGGAACCGTTCCGCCGGCGGCGCCCGCGACGGTCTGTTCAAAGACCAGCAAGTCCAGGTCGGCGTCGTAGCGTACGCTCGCGGCCTGCAAATGATAGTCGGCTGGAGGGCTCTTCGTCTCAGAGCCTTCCGGGTCGCCGGTCGGGGCGACGCAGGTCTCGCGTTCCGGGGCTCCAGGGCCGCAATGCGCGATCATCGCCGGGATCAGCGCGCAACAAAATAGAAAGATCAGGGATCGTGGTTTCATGGTTTACTCCTGTATCACACATAGTAAGGACTCCTGACTATATGTGTCTGGCGTCGACCTGGCCCCGGGATCGAGATCTCGTCAAGTAAAAGTATGGACTCCTAACGAAAAAAACTGGTAAAGCGCGCGGGTCGCTCTATGCTGCGTCATGGCGAGTCAGTACTTCGATCCGGAAATTCAGGTCGGGAGCGTGGACGGCAAAATCGTGGCCGGTCTGGAACGAATCGCCCAGGTCTTTCGCGTGTTGCTCTGGCGAGAGGCCGGCGAATTCGGCCTGAGTCCCATTCAGCTCCAGATTCTATTGTTTCTGCGCCATCATCCGGCCCCGGCCCTGCGCACGGTAAGCCATCTGGCCCGGGAATTTAATATGACCAAGGCCACGGTCAGCGACGCGGTAAAAATTCTGCTCAAAAAGGAGCTGCTGGTCAAAGCGCCCGGAGCTTCCGACGCCCGGAGCTTTCGCCTGGATCTGAGCGCCGAAGGCAAACGCGTCGCGCGAAAGCTCAAGGGCTTCGGATCGGAGCTCGCGGCAGCCTTAGAGGGCGTCGACGAAAGCGAAAAACAAATCTTCACGGCGGTGCTGCTGCGGCTGGTATTTCGTTTGCATGAAACGGGAATCATTCAGACCCAGCGCATGTGCTACAGCTGCGCCCACTTCCAATCCCTGAAAGCCGGCGGCGCCTACTGCCGTTTGCTCGAACAGAAGCTGCGGCGGCAGGATTTGCGCCTCGACTGCCCGGAGCACGCCGTTGCGTCGGTCTGATTTCGCGGGCCTTGTGTTTCGCCGGGCGAATCGCTGTCTTCACTGCGCCCGAACGCGGGGCTGGCGTAGCTCCAGGGAATCGATGCCCCAGATGTCTCGCGCGTATTCGCGTATGGTCCGATCCGAAGAAAAGCGACCGGAGTGGGCCGTATTCAAAATCGATTTGCGAGTCCATGCGTCCTCGTCGTGAAAATCCGCGGCAATGCGCGCCTGGACATCCCGGTAGGCGTCGAAGTCCGCCAGCAAGTGGTAGAAGTCGCCTCCGTAAACCAGGCTATGAAACAGCTCTTGAAAGATGCCCGGTTCTTTGCGATTGAAATAGTTCCCGCGGATCGCGTCCAGCACGTGGCGCACGTCTCGATTCTCTTCGTAAATGCGTACGGGATCGTAGCCCTTTGCGTGAGATGCGCGAATTTCGTCCGCGGTCAGGCCGAAGATATAAGCGTTTTCAGAGCCCACTTCTTCCACGATTTCGACGTTCGCGCCGTCTAAGGTGCCGACCGTCAGGGCGCCGCTCAGCATGAACTTCATATTACCCGTGCCGGAGGCTTCCATACCGGCCGTGGAAATCTGCTCGGAGATATCGGCGGCCGGAAACATGCGCTCGGCGAGACTTACGCGATAGTTCGGCAGAAAAATCACTTTCAGGACTTCGTTCGTATCCGGGTCGTTGTTTACGATGTCGCCGACGCTGCAGATCAACTTGATGATCATCCGGGCGCGATGATAGCCCGGCGCCGCTTTGCCGGCGAAGATTACCGTGCGCGGCGTATAGCTCTCGCGATAGGCCGGATCCGTTTTCATGCGCTGGTATTCATGAATGATGCGCAGAACGTTCAGATGCTGACGTTTGTATTCGTGGATGCGTTTGATTTGTATATCGAAGATGCTGCGAGGATCGACGGCCACGCCGCATTCGAAATGAATGATCTTCGCCAGGCGTTCTTTATTCTTTAGTTTGATCCGTCGCCAGTCGGCCTGAAATTCCGGATCGGTCGCGTGGGTTTCTATTTCTTGAATGCGTTCCAGGTCTGTCTGCCAGGCGCCGCCGATGCGCTGCGCGATTAAATTGGCGAGGTCGTCGTTGGCCGACGTCAACCAGCGCCGGTGAGTGATGCCGTTGGTTTTGTTCTGAATTTTGTCCGGCCACAGCCTGTGAAAATCCTGAAAGACGCGTTCTTTAATGATCTCCGTGTGCAAAGCCGCGACGCCGTTGACCGCCGATGAACCGACGCACGCCAGATTCGCCATGCGCAGATTCTTGCGCTGGCCTTCTTCGACGATCGAAAGGCTGCGAACGATCTCGTCCGGAACGCCCCGGGCGCGCAATTCTTCCAGGAAGTTCTGATTGATTTCGTAGATGATTTCGAGATGGCGCGGCAGCAATGAGCCGAACATTTCGACGTCCCATTTTTCGAGCGCTTCGGGCAATACCGTATGATTCGTATAGCCCAGGCAGCGGACCGTTAAATCGAAAGCGCGGTCCCAATCCATCTGGTGTTCGTCTACGAGAATTCGCATTAGCTCCGGGACGGCCAGAGCGGGGTGGGTGTCGTTCATCTGAAAGAAAACGCGGTCCGGGAGGCGGTCCCAATCTTCCGACTGTTCCGGCTTTTCTTCCAAACGAAAAGTAGCGAGAGCGTCCTGTATAGTCGCTGAGACAAGCAGATACTCCTGCTTCAGACGGAGTTCTTTGCCCTGCTGGATATTTTCGTTGGGGTACAGAACCCTGGAAATCGTTTCGCTGTGAAGCTGGTCTTCGACCGCGCGAATATAGTCGCCGTGATTAAAATAGTCGAAGTTAAATTCGGAACCGGCCTGCGCTCCCCACAGGCGCAGGTGCGTCACCATTCGCGTATCGAAGCCGGGCTGTAGAATATCGTATGCCTGGGCGATGACCGATTCTCCCGGCACCCAGTGCGAACGCACGACGCCGGCGTCGTCGACGTAGCGCTCGGTATGTCCGTAGAAGTTCACGCCGAAGCGTATGTCGTGGCGCTGAATCTCCCAGGGGTTGCCCCGACTCAGCCAGGCGTCGGGCGCCTCTTTTTGATAGCCCTCGACGATCTGCTGGTGAAAGATTCCAAATTCATAGCGAATGCTGGAGCCCGATCCCGGCAGGTTTAACGTGGCGATGCTTTCCAGAAAGCAGGCGGCCAGTCGTCCCAGGCCGCCGTTGCCAAGCCCCGCGTCCGGTTCGTAATCGCGAATCTCCGCAAGATCGAAGCCGAAGGCTTCCAGAGCTTCAGCGGCCTGGGAGCGCATACCGGTGTTGACCAGGTTGACATCGAGCAGGCGGCCCATTAAAAACTCCATCGAAATATAGTAGAGTCGTTTGGCCTTTTCTTCTCGAATCGTACGCTGCGATTGATTCCAGCGGTCGATTAAAAAATCCCGCACCGTAAAGGCGAGGGCCTGGTAGATGTCCGGCCCGCGGGCGGTATCGCGATACTTGCAGACCGTATATTCCAGGTGGTGCGCGAAGGCCCGCGTGAGAGAGAGTATATCGATATTGGGTTCTCGATCCAGGAGATCCCAGAGCTTCTCGTGCTTCGCTTCGCGTTCGTCCTGCTCGCTCCGGGAGCTGGAGTCGGGCCGGCTCATCGGTTCCTCTCAGCCACAGGTCGCAGCTTTCGGGTGTGCTGCAAACCCGGCCTGCTGAAGCCGTGGACGCCCGTGCGCCGTCGACCGCCTGCGCCGCCGGACTTAGACGTACGAGCCGGACGCGGTTTGATTCGTTGCCGGAGATCCTGGAGCGCGTTCATATAGTACACATAAGCCTCGTGGGGCGTTTCGTACGGGCTGAAGTACTTATGAACGTCGCCGTCGTTAAAGAATTTCGTGCACATATAATAGAAGTGATCCGAAGTCTGCAGGCGCCGAAAGATTTCCAGAATTCGCGCGTCGCCCAGGAACTGCACCCGGCCTTCGAGTTCGTATAGAGCTTCGATCGCTTCGCGCTGCATGGAGTTGCCCAGCCATGCGCTGAGGTCGCGTTCAGTGTCGGCCCAGGATACGGGATCGTGAGCGTCGATGTCGCCCACGGCGGGGTGAGCCAGCATGGTTTCGCTGACGGTTTGAAAATGAAAGTCGGGATGGCGTCGAATCGCGCCGGGCAGGTCGCGCATAAATTCAAAGACGCCCGAATCCGCCCATTGATGTTCGCCGAAAGTTTCGAAATCCATAAAGAGGTTCAGAGTCTGCCCCCCGCCGGCGATCGCGTGCGTCCACTCGGCGAATTTGTCCGCGCTCAAGGGCCACTCGGACCAGCTGCGGTCTGAAAAGCGAAACGCGATATCGTCCGAGAGGCGATAATTCTTCGTCAGGACTTTCAGATGCGGCGCGAAACGCGGGCGATACACGAAATTCGGCGAACGCCAGTCCAGCACGCGATCGGCGCCTTCCATCAGCAGCCCGTGAAATCCCAGGTCCGCAGCCAGACCCGCGATGTGATTCGAATATACTAGCTCGGTATTGCGAAAGGCGGTCGGCTGCACGCCGAATTCGCCGCGCATGATTTGAGAATGCAGGCGGACCTGTTCGCGAAATTCATTGTCGCTGAAAAGAGAAGCCAGGGAGTGATAGTACGTCTCGCCGAGAAATTCGACGCAGCCCGTATCCGCCAGGCGTTTGAAATTATCCAATACCTCCGGGTACCAATCGCGAAATTGTTCCAGGGCGGTTCCGGTGACGGCGAATGTGCAACGAAATTCCTGGCCGTACTTTTCGATCAGCTCCAACAGCAAATCGGTCATCGGTAAATAACATTTGTCTCCGACCTTGCGCATCACCGCGCGATTCTTTTCATCGTCGAAGCAGTCGTCCGCGCCTCCGATGTCCAGGAAGTGATAGGGTCGCAGCCGATAGGGTTGGTGCACTTCAAAATAAAAACATACTGTGTTCATAGGTTCTCCTCCTGACTATTCTTCTGGCTGATAAAGGCGATGCGCGAACCTGGTTTTAGAAAGCGCGGATCGACTATTTTTTGATTCGCCCGACCCGGGCGATCGACCTTGCAGGGCCCTTCGCATCTTCGTCCAATAAGCTCTCGTACACGTCGGTAATCCGGTCCGCCGCCGCTGACCAGGTGATCTGACTGACTTCCGCGCGTCCGTTTTCCTGCAGGCGCGCGCGATCCTGCCCGTCTTCCAGAACGCGGACGATGGCGTCGGCGATCGCGTCCACGTTCCAGAAATCCACTTTAATGCAATTGGATATAACTTCGCTGACTCCGGATTGCTTCGAAACGATGACCGGCACGCCGTGCACCATCGCTTCTAACGGGGAGATTCCGAAAGGCTCCGAAACCGACGGCATGACGTACAGATCGCTCATGGCGTAGATGCGCTGCACCTGTTCGCGGTTTAAGAATCCGGTGTAGTGAAAGTATTTGCCGATGCCCAAATCCGCGGCGAGCTCGATCATCCGCGCGTACATATCACCGGCGCCGACCATCACGAAGCGCACGCGGGAGCCGTTCAGCTGTTCCACGACCTTGCGGGCGGCCCGCACGAAATAGTCGGGACCTTTTTGAAATGTAATCCGCCCGAGAAACAGAACGATCCGATCGCGAGGATCATTCGCTTTCTCGGGCGGATCCTTCGCTTCTATAGCTTTTCCGGCTTCGACTTTCAGGCCGCGGGGAGCGCGCGAAATTTTCTCGCCCTCGCTTTGCGGGCGCTCCGGGAGTTCGAATTCGACCGCGTTGTGCACGGCTGTAATCTTTTCCGGCGGCGCGCCGTAACGATCGATCAGAATCTTGCGGGTATAATTGCTGACCGTGATGATATGGTGGCAGGCAAGCAGGGCGTGGCGCTCCAGATCGTAAATATACTGGTTGACCCGTTCGCCGCTGCGATCGAATTCGGTGGCGTGAATATGACAGACGACCGGCAGCCCGGTCGCGTGGGCCGCGCTCAAAGCCGCGGGAAAAGTCATCCAGTCGTGAGCATGAATAATATCATAATCGCCTTTCGCCGCCAGCAAAGTCGCCAGCTGAGCGAAAGCGTGAATTTCACGATAGATATGATCGCCGTAGCCGCCTTCGAGCAGGGGGGCCGCGAGTTTCGTTACAGAGCGCTCAAGGCCGTGCAGGCGAGTTCCGGAGCTCGCGACAGGATGGGTCGCGTCGCCGGCACGGTGGCTCGCCGGACCGACCAGATCGGATTCGTACGGCGAAGGCGTGATGCCGCTTTGAAATCGCCGCCACTGTTCGGCGTACAGCGTCAGCTCCGTCTCCGTAAAGAACTCCGGTTCCGGTGCGAAGACCCGCACGCCCTGATCATCCAAACTGTTTTCCGGCAGTCGCGGAATTAAAAACTCGACCCGGTGCCCCAGAGCGCTCAGAGAGCGCGCGATTCCGCGGCACGCAATGGCGAGGCCGCCGGTAATGCGCGGCGGATACTCCCAGCCAATCATAAAGACTTTGCGAGACCTTTTCACGGCGTTTCATCCTGAACATGATCGACGGCGTCGGAGCCACGGCGAAAACTAAAACGATGCGCGTGGATCAACAAACTCTGTCGAAGGGATTCAATACAACATAGACCAGAAATTGTGTTTGGGACATGATCCACGTCATGCTGGGTGTTTTTTTGAAGGCGCAGGCAATAAAAATCGGGACAGTCCTGTTGGGATAAGATACACTGCGCGCAATACAGTGTGCAGGATTCCCCAACGCGCTGTTCATCGCATCGTTTATGAATCAATCGTTCCAGAATACGGAAACGCTCGGTGAAGGTTCGCCATTTCCTCTGGGCGCGTCGGTGCTTCGCGGCGGCGGAGTGAATTTCGCGTTGTATGCCGGACACGCCGAGGGCGTCGAGCTGTGCATCTTTGAGCTCGTGCCGGGCGGCGGATTTCGCGAGAGTCGTCGCTATCGCCTGGAACACTGCACGGACGGGGTGTGGCACGGCGTATGCGCAGCCGCGGGGCCGAATTGGATGTACGCGTTTCGCGTCTATGGACCGGAGCAGCCCGGCTTTTATTTCGATCCGCACCGGCCGGCGCTCGATCCGTACGCCCGCCGCCTTGCGGCAGATCCCAACGATCCCATCGTCCGCGTTGGAGGCCCTCCGCCGGCCGTGGTCCCGGGGGAGGACGATTTCGAATGGGGCGCAGACCGGCCGCCCCGCATCGCCTGGGGCGAAAGCGTTATCTATGAAGCACACGTGAAGGGTCTGACCGCCGCCCATGAGCAGGTGCCGCCGGAGGAGCGGGGAACATTCGCCGGAGCGGCGAGCGACGTCATGCTGGAATACTATCGTGAGCTCGGGGTCACCGCGCTGGAGCTGCTGCCTGTCCAGCAGCGCCTGGACGAAACGCACCTGGTCCTGCAGGGGCTCACGAATTACTGGGGTTATAATACGATCGCGTTTTTCGTGCCCGACGAACGCTTTCGCTGCCCGTCCCGTCCCGGAGACGCCGCCTATCAGCTCAAAGACATGGTTCGTCGCCTGCATGCCGCCGGCATTGAAGTGATTCTGGATATCGTATTCAATCATACGGCCGAGGGCGGAACCGATCAGCCGGCCTTCAGTCAGCGTTTGATCGATAACCAGGCCTACTATCGAACTCACCCGGACGACCCGGCCCGCTATCATGACGTGACCGGCTGCGGCAATACTCTCAACGCCGATCATCCGCGGGTCGTGCAGTGGATCATGGACTGCCTGCGATACTGGATACACGAATTTCACGTGGACGGCTTTCGCTTCGATCTGGCCGGCGCGCTGGGCCGGCGTTCTCCCGACCGCGAAGGCGGAGCCTTTGATTCGCACGCGCCGTTGTTTGCGGCGATCTTACAGGATCCGGTCGTTTCGCGGGTGAAGCTAATCGCGGAACCCTGGGACGCGGCCGAAGACGGATATTATGCCGGACGATTTGCAGAGCCTTTCTTTGAATGGAACGATCGCTTTCGCGATACCCTGCGTCGCTTCTGGCGGGGGGATGACGTGCCCCTGCACGAAACGACGGCGCGCCTGGCCGGTTCCGGAGACATCTTTTCGCGTCAGGCCCAGGGCGTGCACACTGGCATTAATTTCATCACGGCCCACGACGGCTTTACTCTGAACGATCTGGTGTCGTACAACGAAAAACATAATGCGGCCAACGGAGAAGAGAACCGCGACGGTCACGATAATAACTATTCCTGGAACTTCGGCGTGGAAGGTCCGGTCGGTCTCGGGGAAGTCGACTTCGAAATTCGCGAACGCCGCCGCCGACAGATGCGCAATCTAATGGCGACCTTCCTGCTGTCCCGGGGAGTGCCCATGCTCGCGGCGGGGGATGAAGTCTGGCGGACCCAGGGCGGGAATAACAACGCGTACTGCCAGGACAACGCGGTGAGCTGGCTCGACTGGAATACCGACGAGCCCCGGGAGGAGTTTCGAAATTTTGTGCGCGATCTTTTGAAACTCCGGCATGAGCAGCGCGCCCTGCGCGAATTTCGCCGACACGGCGAGACCGGCGTCGCCGGCGAGAACGTGCGCTGGCTGCTGCCGAACGGCTTCGAACCCGGACACGATGACTGGACCGCCGCCCGACGGGAATTCAGCGCCGTCTTTTTTCCGAACGGCGAAATTCCGAGACCGGAAGATCCGCGCCGGGTCATGTTGATTCTGGTGAACGCGGGTCACGAGGCCAGGGTCTTTCGTTTGCCGGAACTGGAGCGTGCAGTCGTCTGGGAGCGACTCTTCGATACGGTGCATCCCGGATTCGATCGCGGCGCTCACGCCCGCCCGGGGGGCGAGGAGTATCATATGTCGGATCGATCTGTCGCGGTATTTGTCCTCAGATGAATTTATGAATCACATTGGAGCAGAACTGGAGGAACTCGCCCGGCGATACGGAGTCGCGCTGGATTATGAAGAGATCGGCGGCGAACGTCGCGAGGCCACGGCCGCGGACCTGCGGGCCGTGCTGGGAGCGATGGGCGTCGACGTGCGCGACGAAGCGGCCTGCCGCCGCTCGCTGCATGCATCCGAACGCGAACGCACCCGCAGCCTCGATCCGGTCATCGTCGTTTCCTGCGCCAGGGACTTTCCGCTGCAAGTCCAGGCTCGAATTCCCGCCCATGAAGATCCATCCGGCTGGGCGTACGAGCTGGGCCTGGAGGGGGAGGTGACCCTGTGCGAACGCATTCGCGACGCGGACTGGTTGCAGGCGCGCAGCGAGTTTGTATTCGAAGAGCTAACTTATGTTTGCCGAAACTTTGTAATCGAGACCGCCCCGCCGCCCGGCTATCATCGCCTGCGAATCTATCGGGAGGATTCGCTTCAGGAAAACGGCGACGACAGCGAGTGCCTGTTGATCTGTCATCCGGACGATTGTTTCCCCGCGCCGGCCGGGCGGGCCCTGGCTCTACAGCTGTACGCCCTGCGATCCGGCCAAAACTGCGGCTCGGGCGAGTTCGCGGATCTGGCGGCTCTGGGGCCGTGGCTGAAACGCGAAGGCTTCGGCGTCGCGGCTGTTTCGCCGGTGCACGCCGGCTATCCCGCAAACCCCCGGCACGCCAGTCCGTATTCGCCTTCCAACCGGCGCTTCACGAATCTGGCCTGCGTCGCCCCGCGCCTGGCGCCGGAGTGGAACGAAGAGGAGCCCGCCGCCCCGGGTTTGCCTGCCGCCGCCGTTGCAC
Source organism: bacterium (assembly GCA_024742665.1). Lineage (GTDB taxonomy): Bacteria > Spirochaetota > Leptospiria > Leptospirales > Leptonemataceae > JANSYA01. Next base: position 291,540 of record JANSYA010000003.1, on the reverse strand, counting down.
CTGTGGATCATGTCGGCCCGGGCATCGACTACGCTGCCGCGCAGACGCGGCGCATGGCCCTGCTGGAAAAATTATTCGCGAGATTTCAGCAGCGCGACATCGACCGCGATTCGAAGCGCGCCCGCGAATTTCGCCGTTACTGTAAGGATCGGGGAGAGGGGCTGCGCCGCCAGGCTCTATTCGACGCACTCTATGAATATTTTTTTCGCGAGCACGAACCGCCGCTTTACGGCTGGCGCCAGTGGCCGGCGCCCTATCGTCATCCCGAAGGGCCGGCCGTCGCGGCCTTCGCTCGCATGCGCGAAGAGCGCATCGCGTTTTATCAATACGCGTACTGGCTGGCGGATAGCCAGCGCGAAGCAACGCGCCGCTCTCTGCTGGAACATGGGATTCAATTGAATCTCGACCTGGCCGTGGGCGCCGACCAGGGCGGGGCCGAAACCTGGATCGATCGCGAAGTCTACGCTCTGCATGCGTCCGCCGGAGCGCCGCCCGATCCTTTCGCGCCCGGCGGTCAAAATTGGGGGCTTGCGCCGATGATCCCGCACCGCCTGCGCGCGCGGGCCTATTGGCCCTTTATCGAGCTGCTGCGGGCGAATCTACCTGAAGATGGAATTGTCCGCATCGATCACGTCGTTCAGCTCTTTCGCCTGTACTGGGCCGCGCCGAACGACTGCGGCGCTTATGTATACTATCCGTTTGGGGATCTGCTCGGGATCCTGTGCCTGGAGAGTCGTCGTCGGCGGTGCGCGATCATCGGCGAAGACCTGGGCACGGTTCCGGAGAATGTGCGCTCGGAGCTAGCCGCCCGGGACATTCTGTCCTGGCGCGTCATGTACTTTGAAAAAGACGGCGAAGATTTCATCCCTCCGGAAGATTACAGCGAAGCTTCGATCGCGAGCGCGAATACTCACGACCTGCCGACTCTGCGCGGATACTGGAACGCGGCGGACATTCGTCTGCGCGAAAACCTGGGCGCGCTTTCTACGCTGGAAGCGGGCCGGGCCAGGAACGAGCGCGATCGTGACCGGAGGGCTCTGCTTTCGGCCCTGGTCGAACGGGACCTGATCGCATCGCATCAGGCCGACGCGTATATGAAACAGTATTCGCCGGATCTGCGGGACGCGCTGCATCGACTCCTGGAATGCGCCTCTTCACGATTGCATCTGTATTCGCTGCACGACCTGTTGGATGAAGCCGCGCAGCCGAATCTACCGGGCACGGTGCACGAATATCCGAACTGGGAGCTCAGCTATTCGCGCAGCCTGCAAGAAATCCAGGAAATTCAGCGGCTGCGCGGCGAATCATCTGATTAACGCCGCGCAGCTTTTTAGAGCGATCGGGCCGATCCGTTTAATTCAGCGGCAGTTCGCGGATTTCGAATTCCGGGACGTTGCGGTTGCCGCCGAAGAGTTCGTGCAGCTTGCCGTTCAGATAAAAGAGTTTGCCGTTCGCAAATACGCCGGTCGTGGGAAACGAGAAGCCCTGATCGTATACGCGAACGCGCTTGGCCGTCTTCCAATTATCTGTGCTCTCGAATACGGCGACTTGATTGATCGCGTTTTGAGCCACGGCGACGCGGTTCGGCGCAAGCAGCACCAGACCGTCGGCGTGTTCGATGGAATCGGAAAGATCGACCCGGGCCATCGCGCCGCTTGCCGGATCGACGGTGTGCAGACTGCCGGCCACCGAGTGCGCGACCAGCAGCTGCTTGCCGGCCATGACGATTCCGTTCAGGCCGAAACCGTTTGCGGCGAGGGCCGGCTCTTCCGCGAGTACGGACGCTTTGAGATCCGCGTCTACTTTATAAACCACCGGTGAAAAGCTGTTAGTAACGTACAGCGCGCCCTTCGGCCCGAGGGCGATGTCGTTGCAAAATTGAGCGCCGTCGTTTAAGGCGTCCAGGCGTATGAATTTCTTCTTTTCGCCGCTGTTCAGATCATACACACCCAGTCCCGCGAGCTGCTTCTGGGTGGCCGGCGCGGTTTTGGCGCTGACTCCGGGATCGGAGCTGCACACAAATAGCAGATCGCGTTCGCGATCGATGCGCAGTCCGATGGCCGACACCAGATCCTGGTCGTCCACGATCAGTTCCGGCGTCTGGCCCTCCCGGACCGCATGGACCTGGCCCTGAGTCAAAGATGTAATCAGAAAAGCGTCCCGGCCGTCGTCGTACTCAAGGCCTTCGGGAAACAAACCCTGCGATTGGACGGTGAGGGCTTTCGGACCGCCGCAGGCGACCAGGGCGCTGATCGCGAAAATCGCGCACAGGACGCCGACGCCGGCATGCCAGGCCGGGAAACGATGGTGAGGCGGGCGTACAGACCTCGCCGGATCGATAGAGTGCTCAATCATAATGGATTCTCCTGGAGATTTATAGTTTGTTTGGCGAACTAACTATAGAGGTCAAAATCCGTCAAGAACTTCGGTACAAAGCCAGCAGGAATTTTTTGACGGCCCGGCTGTCGCTGGCGCTCAGCTTTTCCGCCAGTTCGTCGCTGATCGCTTTGTCAATGCGCTGGACTTCCGGCAGGAGTTTGCGGCCGGCCTTCGTCAGTCGCAGAATGCGCGCGCGGCCGTCGGTCGGCGATTTTTGAAATTCAATCAGGTCCTGCTTTTCCAGGCGACTGAGCATGCTGCTGATCGTGGCTTTGTCGGAGTGCATCATCGGAACGATGTCCGCCGGACTGATGCCGTTCGCGGAACCGATGATCGCGAGAATGCCCGACTGCTGCGGAGTAATGCCGAAGCGCTGCAGACGCTCTTCGTATCGCTTTTGCACCAGCCGCGCCGACTTGGTCAAAAGAAAGCCGAGGCTGTAGTCCGAGTCACCTGTGCCCATAAGCAGAGATAGCCCGCCGGCCCCTGCGAATCGTCAAGGGGCTTTTGATTTGTCCCGATCGCCGGCGCGTACTCGAGAGCACAGCACTCTTTTTTAGAAAGCCGGCTCCGGGTCGAGACCCAGGCGACGCGCCGCGCTCAGGCCCGCGTAATATCCGCACATGCCGTGCACGCCGCCGCCGGGGGGCGTAGCTGAGGAACACAAAAAGATCCGCGGATTCGGAGTCGCATAAGGATTCCAGCGGGCGATGGGGCGTAAAAAGGCCTGGGGCAGATCCGCCACGCCGCCGGTGATCGCGCCGCCGATATAATTGGCGTTGTGTTTCTGTAGATCTCCGGCATACATTTTATGACGGGCCAGGATTCGATCGCGAAAGCCGGGGGCGAAGCGTTCGATTTGTTTTTCGATCGCGTCGGTCATATCGACGGTGGAGCCGGCGGGCACGTGGCAGTACGCGTAGCCCGTATGTTTGCCCCGGGGGGCGCGCTCTTCGTCGAGTTCGCTCTGCTGGACGACCATGACGAAAGGTTGTTCGGGATGCTCGCCCCGCCACATGGCCGCTTCGGCCGCCGCGATTTCGCCGAGCCGGCCGCCGACGTGCACCGTCGATGCGCGATTGACGGCGGGATCGCTCCAGGGAATCGGGCCGTCGAGGGCCAGGTCCAGCTTGAATACGCCGGGGCCGTAGCGATAGCGCCCCAGGCGTCGTTTATAAAGCGTCGGCAGCTCGTCTCCCGCGATGGCCACGAGCTGTTCGGGGCTGGTGTCGAATAGAATCACGCGGGCGGGGGGTACATCCGCTAATGTTCGCACAGGAGAACTTACCCGAATTTCACCGCCCAGGCTTTCTATATAAGCGATCAGGGCGCGGGCGATGGCGATCGAGCCGCCCCGGGCTACAGGCCAATCGCTCATGTGTCCGGTGATCAAGAACATCAGCCCGAGGGCGCTGGTTAAACGATGCGAGAGCGGCAGGACCGAGTGCGCCGCGCACCCGGCCAGTAAAGCCCGGGCGCGTTCGCCGCGAAAGCGCGACCTGGCGAGGGCGCTGGCGGATCGAATCCCCAGCAGCCCGAAGCGGGCCATTAAGATCGGATGGCGCGGTATTTTCGTCAGCGGCCCCAGGGCGTCCGCTAACAGTCCGGCGGGATATTTTAACAGGGGCTCAAGCAGTTTCGCATAGGCGCGTTCGTCGCCGGCGTCGAGGCCCGCGGCCGTTTCCACGACGGACTTTCGCAGCAGCACCGCCGGCTCACCGTCGAGAGGATGCGCCGCCGAATGATCTCCGGTCCGCCACTCCAGACCGTGTGCAGCAAGCGGCAGGGTCGCAAGAAAAGGCGAAAGCACGCCCATGGGATGGGCCGCCGAGCAGATGTCGTGAGCGAAACCCGGCAGAGTCAGCTCTTCGGTGCGCATGCCGCCGCCGGCGCTTTCGCGCGCTTCCAGTACCAGCACACGCGCTCCCTTCTGAGCCAGCAGCGCCGCGGCGGCCAGGCCGTTCGGTCCCGAACCGACGATGCAGGCGTCAAATGGCCTGGAGCCGGCCGTATCTTTTGAGAGTGCTTTCGCTTTCATATTCGCTGCTGTGACCGTCTTGTGATTTCGCCTGGCCCCGGCTGTCGATCAGTGCGGGAAGCCGTGGCAGAATTAGCCTGTAGTCGGCCAGGGCTGGAGTTCGCGGAGCTCTTTGATATCGACCTGACCGCTGTGCTGCAGGCCTTCGCTTGCGTCGTAGATATTATAGTCGAGGGTCGATTTTCCCAGAGGCTGAGATTCAAGGCAAACGCAGCGCAGCTCGCCTGGTTCAAAGCCGCACTGGGCCTGGACCGATCGCAAGAGCTGCGCGCCATGCAAATGCCCTTCGCCGAAATTGTAGCCGAGCACCATGCCCGCGACGAGTTCGCCGTCCATCCAGGTGTACTGCGGATATTCGTTCATATTCACAGCCAGGGGCAAGAGCTTCTGGTAGGCCCGACCGTGCATGTGCATCAAACGGAAGGCCTGGACTTTGCCGGAGATGGCTTCGGCGACAGTTTCGTTATACAAAAACTTCAGCTGATCCGGAACCCACGGCGAAAGCTTCGTGAGTTTTTCGAGTTTTTTATGGCTGTCGCCTTTGAACAACCAGACGCTGTTCGCCCAGTTGCCGGCATAATAACGCATGGCCAGCAAAAACGAAATCTTCGCCGGCCAGCGGTTGCCGGCGATCGGCACGACGATCGACATCAGAATCAAAAACACCGCGATCGGCCAGCTTAAGTTCAGCGGATTGATGTGGCCGTTCGCATAAAATAAAAAGAAGCCGCCGTACAATACCATGACATTCCATTCCAGCGGCACGCCCATTGGAACATTGCTTGTAATATATGCGTGTAGCAGGACCATCAATACCAGGCCGACCAGGAGAATATTCCATGATCCACTTACGGCCCCGATCAAAAACACAGTCGGCACGCTCAATTCCAGGGCGGTGCCCATCCAGGATTTTACCAGCGCCGTTTGCGAAGGCCGTAAATCGTTCGGATAGTCGCGGTACATGCTTTTGCGAAACCACTTGAATGGCGTGAAGGGGCCGTTGCTGGCCATAACGCAGACCACGGTCGCGAAGTGGTGATTGAGCTTCGAGAAGCCGGCGAAGAACCAGAGGGCGAGTTGCACCACCATCGCCCCGGCGATCCAGTTGGGTTCGAAGGCGAAGACGACGACGGTCACCCAGTAGTGTTCGGCGCGCGCCGCCAGAAAGATCGTTTTATCGAGAACGCCCGCAAACACGGTCAGCAGTACGATCGGGACAAACTGCAGCGCGCCAGGGTCCGGATGAATTAACGCGGCGAAGAGCGAAGCGACCAGTCCCGCATAAACGATCGCGTCCAGCAAAGATCGACGCATACCGCCCACGACGGGGGCGCCCTGAAAGAGCGGCAGCTTCGTCGTGCCGGGTCGTAGAAAATAAAGCAGGCCGCCGAAGGGCGGCAGATAGCGCGCGGTGAGCGGCCCGCTGCCGCAGCCGAAGCCGAGCACTTCAAAGAGCATACTCCAGAGCACGGCCTTCTGAAACGCGACCGGCGTAAACATCCAGGCCCCGGCCGCGGAAAGATCGCCCATATGCGCACCGCCGCTGAAACTACAGAAGGCCGCCCAGCCCCAGATGTACAGGCCGATCTTCAGCAAATAGAAAAGATAGGCGGAGAGCGGCGAGCCGTAACCTTCGAGAGCCCACGCTTTGCAAACGAGCCGCGCCTGCTCGGCGAAGGGCAGCTTGCGCGCTTCGACCGGATCGTATTCCGGAATCGTCGGCGACATCAAATTCATAAACACTACCTGCCTGTATATATCGAGTCGCGCGCAGGGCTCGCATCGCGCCGCCCCGGGGAGTCGCGGCGGCCGGACTGCGAGCGCGAAAATCGCGCGATGCTGATTTCGAAAGCGGGGGAAAGATCCGTCAAACAAAAAGGTGAGACGGATTTTGAACGATTCTGGCGTCGATCGAACAGACGGTCGACGCCAGGAGCCTTCGCCGTTGCGCGGCGAAGGCCGCGAAACGAATCAGTCGAGAAGGCTTGCGGGGTAGGCGCCGTTTTGACGAAGATAGTCGATGTAGAGCTCCGCGAATTCCGGCACGACGGAACTCTGCACGGAATCCCGGGCGATGAGTCGATCGGCCCACTCGCCGATCTTCGGAGCCTTCGCGTACAGATTGAGCTGCAGGCGATCTCCCAGAGCTTCGTCCAGAACGGCGAAGCGGGTGAAGGCCGGCGCGATCGCCGCGTCGACCAGCGAGAACTCATCGCCGTTAAAATACGGACCCCGATGAATCGTTTCCAGGCGTTCGATCTTTTCGCGGGCCGCGTCCAGGTGCTGGTGAAAATCGGCTTCGGTGCCGGCGACCGAATTGCGATACTGATCGACGAGAATCTGAGAAATAAACTCAATCCAGGCGCGGTTCTTGCCGCGCTGCAGCGGATCGGCGGGATGGTAGGCCGGAGCGTTGGTTTCGTCGAGGTATTCGTTGATCACCGCCGATTCGAAGAGCACCTCTTCGCCGACCTGCAGGACCGGAACTTTGCCCAGAGGCGATAGCTTCAGAAACCAGTCCGGCTTGTTGGCCAGATCGATATAGGTCACGTCGCACTCGACGCCCTTTTCGCGCATGGTGATTACAGAGCGCTGGACAAACGGGCAGATTTTGAAACTGATGAGATGCGGTTTGGTGGACATGGTGTTTTATCTTCCGGGATTGCAATGCGGCCTGATATACGGTCGAGGGCCGGGCTTTGCAGCGTCGGCTGTTCTGCTATTGAGAGTTATCTTCGGCGCCCGGGTTACGAAAAATATGACCGCCCAGCTTTCAATTTATGAGTAAGAGTCCGCGCAGACTCATCGCCTCGCGCAGATGATGCAGATCCGCGGCAAAAAATGGATCCGCGGAAATTGTCGCCAGGTGAAAGCCCTGCGAGTTTTCGTAGCCGATTTCGATCGAAGTCGTGCCGCGAAACTCGAAGTGCCGCGCGTATAGAATCTGCTCGTAGTGTATCCGAATGATTCGGCCGCTGAGGCGAACGGTGAGCTTTAATCCGTCATGATCGATCGAGGCTGCGCGTAGTTTGCCCATAAACAGCAACGTCGAAAAGGAACCCAGGATGACCGGGCCCACCGTAAGCACTATAACATAGATGTACCACGGCGGCGGCGGGCCTTCCGCGGGACCGTCTTGTGAATCCGGACAGATGAATCCGGCGACGAGCAGAAAAACCAGGAGGCCGAAGGCGATGATCGTATGATAGACCAGTAAAGACGGCAGGGATTGGATTCGCAATTGGATCGGCGCGGCGACGCCGGGTAGAGTCGCCTGGAACTGCGGATCCCGGGGCGGGAGACGGCGCGAGTCGTCAATATATTTGAGATGGCGCATTCTGCGCGTCGTGCGAAAAAAATATCTCAGGTGTACGAGCTGTGCGCAGAGGGCGATGAGCATCCACTGGATATCCGATTGGAACCATACGAACGCGAACATCACGAACACGAAGGCCGCTGTCTGAAATAAAAGATGCCTGTCTACGCGGCCTTCTAATTCATCGTTCACGACGCGGGTCATGATGGCGGTGGCCGCGCACGCGAAAGAAATCAGCGGCGTAAAAAACATGAGCAGGAATGTGATGATGCCATCTTCCATTTCACGGCTTTCGCGCTGTCTTTAATGGTAGGGCAGCGATTCGGGCGGCAGCGGCGTCTTGCCCAGAATTAGATCGGCGGCCTTCTCGGCGATCATTACGACCGGTGCGTAGATATTGCCATTCGTGATAATCGGCATGACCGAGGCGTCGACCACGCGCAGGCCCGCGACGCCGTGCACCTGCATGCTGTCGGGATCGACGACCGCCTTTTCGTCGACTCCCATGCGACAGGTGCCGGAGGGGTGCAGGGCGGTCTCGGCGTCTTTGGCCACCCACTCCAGAATCTCGGCGTCCGTGGAGACCGACGGGCCCGGCGAAATCTCGCCGTCGTTGAATTCTTGCATGGCCGGCTGGTTCAAAATTTCCCGGGCGCGACGGACCGCCTCGCCCCACTCGCGGCGGTCCTGATCGGTGCTGAGATAATTAAACAGAATCTCGGGATGTTCGCGCGGATCCTTCGAACGAATGCGAACGTGACCGCGGGCGTCGGAAAACATCGGCCCCACGTGCACCTGATAGCCGTGGCCGCCTTCCGGAGAGGAACCGTCGTAGCGCACCGCCAGGGGCAGGAAGTGAAACATTAAATTCGGATAAGCTTCTTTTGGATTGCTCTTAATGAAACCGCCGGCTTCGAAATGATTCGTCGCGGCGGGACCTTTGCGAAACAACCACTGCAGGCCGATAAAAGGTTTGCGCCACCACTTCATGGCGGGATTCATCGACACGGGCTTTTTACAGCTGTACTGTACATAAACCTCTAAGTGATCCATTAAGTTCTCGCCGACGCCTTTTAAATCGTGTACTACGTCTATGCCGACTGTGCGCAGGTGCTCGGCGTCGCCGACGCCGGACAGCTGCAGCAGCTGCGGACTGTTAAAAGCGCCGGCGCTCAGAACAATCTCTTTGCCGTATACTTTATACGTGCGTTCGCCTTTCATATATTCGACGCCGATCGCGCGCGGTTTTTCGCCGCTTGTGTCGAAGAGAATTCGCGAAGTTAACACGCGACTGCGCAGTTCCAGATTCTTACGCTTTTTGGCGGGATGATAGTACGCCCGGGCCGCGGACCAGCGCCGACCTTTGCGCACGTTGCGATCGAAGAGCGCGAAGCCTTCCTGGCGATAGCCGTTGACGTCGTTCGTGCGGGGATAGCCGGCCTCTTCGGTGGCTTTCAAAAAAGCGGGGAACAGAGGATTGACCCCGGGGCCGCGTTCGAGATGCAGCGGGCCGTCCGTTCCGCGAAAGGCGTGGTCCTGGGAAGTCGTCGAAGCCGCATCGCCTGTGGAATCCTTTTCGGCCATGCAGCTTTCCATGCGTTTGAAGTACGGCAGGCAGTGGGCGTAGTCCCAGCGTTCGAGTCCCGGTAGCTGTCCCCATTTTTCGTAATCGCGCGGATTGCCGCGCTGAAAAATCATGCCGTTGATACTGCTCGATCCGCCGAGCACTTTGCCGCGGGCATGATACACCCGGCGGCCGTGCATGAAGGGTTCCGGATCCGATTCGTACATCCAGTCGTAGTACTTGCTGCCGATCGGAATCGTCAGGGCGGCCGGCATATGAATAAACAGATCCCAGAAATAGTCCGGTCGTCCGGCTTCGAGCACCAGCACGCGATGATCGGGATCGGCGCTGAGGCGGTTGGCCAGCACGCAGCCGGCGGATCCGCCGCCGACGATAATATAATCATATGTATTATTGACTTGTTTTGAGGGCATGGGGAGCAGTATTTATCCTGTTCTATCCTGGAGACGGTTCAGACTGAGCGCTGGAATCTCCTGGTCAATTGATTTTAGAACGAGTCTTCGCTCCAGGAGATGCTACAGTGATGCGCCAATACATGCTTAATAGAATTCGTAGAATGAAAATCACGCGTGCGACAGTCATTTTCAGCAGAGTCGCAAGGACTTTCAGCGTCGGGACGGCCTTGTTCATGGCGGCATTGATTCTCAGCGGCCCCGGCGCGGATCGTCTCCAATCGGAGGGAGCGGAATTTCAACAGCCGGAAATGAGTCCGCTCAATCTGGCCGTGAACCTCGATGACCTGGCGACGGTGCGCCGCCTGCTCAAAGCGGGAGCCGATCCCAACGGTACCCATCCGAAAACCCTGCTGATGAATGCGATTGGCCGCAATCATGAAGAGGTCGCCCTGGCTTTGATCGCCGCGGGCGCCGACATCGAATATCGTGGCTGGAATATCGGCAGTCCGCCGCTGTTAATGGCCGCGCATTTTGAAGCGAATCGCGTGATTGCGGGCTTGCTGATTTCAGGAGCGGATCCTGATGGCGCGAATGCCGCGGAGTTTACCGCCTTAATGGGCGTCGCCTTTACCGGCGATCTGGTCGCGGCGCATATGCTGTTGGATGCCGGGGCCCGCGTCGATCGGCGCAGTCTGAAGGGCGTGACGGTATTGCATTGTATCGATCCGAAACGTTTCAATCCGAAGCTGATGCGCCTCTTTATCGATCGCGGAGCGAATGTCAACGCGGTCACCGTCGACCGCAAAGTCTTCCGGCAGGTCGAAGAGCAGCTGCTTCGCGATTGGCAGGTTCCGTTTTCGGAGCCCGGTTTCTTTGATCTTGCGGAAAAGACGCCGCTCATGATCGCCGCCAGGCACGGAATCATCGACGCGGCGAAAATGCTGTTAGAACGCGGAGCCGATTTGCATTTCGAAAATTCATATGGCGAAAGCGCAACGTACATGGCCCGGGAGGCGGGGCACGAAGAGATGCTGCAATTTTTGGAGCGTGTCGCGGCCGAAGCGGCAGAGCGTTGACCGCAAGGCGGCCCCGGTCCAGTCTGTCGCATGCTCGTATACGGAACCAGGCAGGAGACGCTGCCCGTCGAAATCGCGAAGGAGGTCTCGACGGGGCTGCCGCTCCTTTCGGAAGAAGACAGTATTTTCGAATTGATCCTGGCCTACCTGGCTTTGCCGTATTCCGTCGCCGAGTACGGCTGCGGAAAGAAAGCCAGCCTGCTGATCGAATACCTGCTGAACCTGGGGCTGCCTCCCTACTGTCTGGCCCGGGGTTTGATTATGGAGCGGGATATGTCGCCGGCCGCCCTCGCGGAGGTCGATCCTCGCAAACGGCCCCACGCTCTGATTCTCGATAACCCGCTCTACGGCATGGCGAATCTGCTGGATCCGAAGCTGCGCGCGATCCTGAAGGAGTCCTGCCCGGGCGTCGAGATATATGGACCGGATACGATTCACGCCGGCGGCTATGAATTGCACCACGAGCCGGACGTGCAGTTCGCCATCGCCCGCACGCATATCTTTACCGTGCTCACCTTCTGGGACGAAGACAACGAACGCGCCGTGCGCCGGGTGATCGACCCGACTCAGGATAAAACGGGATGCTTTCCGGTCAGCCAGACGCGGGAGTTTTTGCACGCGCCGGAAGCCCTGATCTTTCGCGCGCCGCTGCTCGGACGCTTTCGTCTGGATTCCCGCGAGGTGACGGCGCAGCAGCATCGCGAAATCCGTGAGCTGTTGCGGGACGAAGAGAGCGCCGCGCTGCCGTCGGAGCTGGACCTGGAGCGGCATGCGGATTTGATTCGGCGTCTGAGCGGCGCGGAGCCGGGTTCAATCGGCGACCCCGAGACCTGGACCTATGCGAATAATATCAGCACGGAGCAGCTCGGGCACGATCTGGCAGAGGAGCTTGATGAACCCCGCATGCGTCGGACGGGCCGCGGAGACGCCTTCTTCGAAACGACGGAACGATTGCTGGCCGCCCGGGAGGCCCGCACCGGCGACGTGCCGGTCGTGCTGGCCGAACTCAAAGAGCTGGTCGAAGAAACCCGCGTGCGCGGGGTCGTTCGGGAAGACGCCCGCTGGGCCGAAGCGGAGCTTGAGGTTCTCGCGGACGTCGCCGTCGCCATAGTATATTATAGCAGCTTAACTTATATTGCGCGAATACTACAGAACGGCCAGTCCCTGACGTCGGTCCTGGCGGATCGCAAAGAATTGACTCTCTTGCGAGGAACCGGCGTGCGTCTGCGCCGGCGCATCGATCGCGCGGGAGCGGTCTCCCGGGCCGAGGACGGTCGCATCGACGCGCGCGCCCTGACCCCGGGCTTCGTGCGGGTTACGATCCAGTGTATTCGCGAAATGCGCGCCGCGGGAATGCGGGTGGCCGTAGACCGCGTCGGCAACGTGCACGGCATGACTCTGAGCGAGGCCGAAGCGGAAGGCGTACGCGCGGGCCGACTAAAATTGCGCGACGTGCTGCGCGACAGCATCGTCTTCGGATCGCATATCGACACCGTCAACGACGCCGGCAAATTCGACGGGCGCCTGGGAGTGCTTTCGGGAATCGAAACCGCGCATGTGCTCTTCGACCTGCACCGATACTTCGAGCTCTCGCTTATTCCGGCGAAGGGCGACGAAACGGGGAATCGCCCGCGCCTGGTGACCAGCGCCTTTATCGGCGAAGAGATGACATTTACGGGGCAGGGGGTCTCCATGCCGGGCAGCGCCGCCGTCGCCGGACGGGCGAGCGTCGAGAATATACACGCGATGACGAACGGCGACGGCGAGCGCTGGGGGGATTTGCTTGCGCCGATGCTGCGAGAAATCGCGGCCGCGTCGGCGCGCGGCGAAATTGATATTCTAAACGACTTTAAAGACGGCAACGATCACGGAGCCGGCGACGAAGATGAACTGTTCGCGGCCTGCTTTGACCCGGCGGATTTTTTTTCGCCCCACAGCTACGAACGCCACATCGAGCAGGGCCCGATTCTCGACCGCCACGGAGTGCCGATGGTGCTCGTCGACGTGATCATGGGCATCTATCAGGAAGACTTTCAATTTCAGGGCGAGCGAGCCGAGGCGGCGGCTCTTGAAATGAATGTGCGCCTGCGCGAAATCGTTCTCGAACTACTCGACGGAGGCGCGGGCGAAGACGTGCGTTTGACCGTGGGCATTCTCGAAGGCCTTCCGGAGGAGGGGTACGCCCGGGCCGCGGAGGTCGAAGATCTCGGTCTGGCCATGCGATGGACCTTCGAAGGCGAAATGAATCACGCGGGGGCGACGCCCACTTTCGATCGGCGGGATCCGGGCGTCGCCGCGGCCCGCCTGTGCCGCGAATTCTGCGAAGCCCTTGAGTCTCTAAACGCGTCGGTCGCGGAATCCCGCCTCAGGCCCCTGCGCCCGATCGTTTCGAACCTGCGCACAAGCCCCGGCACGAATCGTAATGTCATTCCGGGAGCGGTTAGCGTATCTCTGGGTTTCGCGCCGGTCGAAGGCCCGGAAGGCGGCGGCGCTTCCCTCGACGAAGATCGACGAGCGGATTTGATTCATCGCCTGAAGGGTTTCGTCGCCGGCACCTTGACGAAGTCGGTCGATCGCGGAGGCGAAGGCCTCGACACCTATCGCATGCACGAAGAAAGCTATCTGAGCTCCGCCCCTTCCGCGCGCCTCTCGATCGATTTGCGGTCCGCGAAGACCGAGCTTACGGAAGGTTTTCTAAAAAGAGTGCGCGCTTTGACCGTCGAACTGGAAGAAAAGTACAGCGTCGAGATCAGAGGCGCCGAGCAGCAGCGCATGGAGCCTTCGCCCCTCGAAGCGAGCGGCCAGGTCCTGTTCATGGAACGCAGCTACGGCGGCAGTCATAATCCCCGGGAAACCGAATTGCTTATGGACCTGGTGCGGGGTTGTATCTTACAGATCGCCGTGGCGCGTGAAATCCTGGCATTCGAATCGGGACTGCCGGAGGATTTTCATCTCTTTCGCCTGGTGGAACAAAAGCTTCCCCGGGCCTGGCTGCGGGAACTGCCGCGTTTCACTTCGGGTGCCCTGCACGATACATGTAATATCGCCGCGATTCAATCGCGCAGCCAGTCACGCACCTGACGGTAGACTCTGGGATCGCCGGGAATCGCCGTATGCGAAAGGCCCACTATTTCCCGGGAGGCGACCTGCGTTTTCTCCGGGCCCGCGTCGCCTGCATTCCCCGCGTTTTTTTCAGGGCTTCCGTAGCCTTCGTAGTTTTCACGATTCTGTCCGGACTGTCCCCGGGCGCTCCAACGATTTACGATGCCGTCCCCCAGGAAGCCGCCGACGATGCCGTCCGGATCTTTGCTTAAAGAGCCGATTACAAGATAGTAGCGCGCGTGCTTTAAGAGCGGCACGGGCCGCCGGCGATTCTTGAGCGCTCCTCCAGGCGCGTCGTCGTCGGCCGGCGAACCGTCCCAGTCTTCGTCGCGCAAATAGCCGTAGCCCAGATCCTGGATGCCGTCGCTGCGAAAGTCCAGGAAGTGAGCCGTGACGCGCGTGCCGGGCAGAGGAATCGCATTTAAGATATCGGTAGTGAGTTTTCCGATCTGTTCCTGATGGGCCCCGAGCAGGGGGCTGCCCAGCAGGAGATTGCGCGTGAGCAGCTTGATCCAGCTGTGTCCGGCCGCCTGGCCGTAAAACGCGGCGCTGCGCGAAACGAGTCCGCCCATGCTGTGGCCGATCAGATTGATTTCGTGCAGCTTCGCCGGGTAGGCCCGCGCGAAAGCTTCCAGCAAATCCGCGAGCTCGCGCCCGTTCTTCGAAATATGCCGGCCGGTATTGTAGCGAATATAAACGCACGCATGCCCGCTATCCCGCGCCAGCAGTTTCGAATACGAGGTCGGCGCCGGCTTCGCGCCGTCGCGGGATTTGCGGCGGATCTCCCAGGTGCGTTCCGAACTTCCCAGGCCGTGAATGAAAACGCAGACCCGGTCCGGCAGTTTCGAAGCGGAGTCGCCGGTCGTCGGTGTCAGGCAGGCTTTGAGCGCATCGCCTCCCGGGTCGCCTTCTGGATCAACACGAACGAATTCGTCGCCTTGACCCTTGCGCGCGTATATGCGCATCGGCAGGGCCATTGGGCTTTGCATGTCTTCCAGTCGATCGCCGAAGATCGCGTTTAAGGGACTCTGCAGTTCGCGCCCGCCCTTTTGGGCGAGAGCCAGGCTTTCCAGGGAAAACTCTTTGCTCGCGGAAAAGGCCGACTGCAGCTTCTCCAGAAATCCCTTCGTGCCGCTCGCCGGTTGCTCCGTTTCACTCATTGAAAACGAAGATAGCAGAGGGCTTCCGGAGTACTCAAGTACTATTTGCGAGCTATACGACGTCGTTCAGACCGCCTGAATAATTTTTCGTAGTTGCAGCTTCTGCGCCCGGTTCAGATTGCGAAAGGCGAAGCCCGCTCCGTTGTCATCCCGGCGGACGACGACCGCCGCCAATTGAAGCGTTCCCGCCCCGTTCGACACTTCTACCGTACACTCGCGGCCGATAGCATCGGCGTCGACCGTCGGCTCCGCGTACAGGCCGTGTTCGGAAAGATCCGTAGTTTGGTGCTTTGCGCCGTTGATCTTAATTTCGATTCTCACGGGAGTGCGTTTTTGAAAACGAAAGCCGCGCGGATACATCTTTAAGTACGGAGCGGAGATATCTTTGCGCGTAAAATAGAGCAGCAGACTGATGGCGAAGACCGTTAAAACAAGCGCGCTCAGATTATAGTAGGCCTGGGACTGAACTAACACTGCGAGATTGTGCGCAGTCATCGCGATGGCTGTAAACAGCGCGAGCCACCAGCCCCACTTTTTGATTCGCAGCAGTCCCACGCCCGCGACGACGCTTAACAGCATAATTCCGACGGCTACGGGGCCGAAGTTCCGAAAGATCACCTGATAAAAGTGCAGCGGTAGATCCTGAGCGAAAGCCGCCGCGATATAGTTGATCACAGGAATCAGAATTAAGCCGACTCCGAAAACGACCAACCACAGGGGGCGGCGCAGTCTTTTTCTACGTTCGATGAATTTCATTGGAGCCGGCCTCAACGCTTCCCGCTTCAGCGCGCCTTCACGGCGTTTGAGTGCATGTCATCGTGTGAAGGTGTTTCGAACTTGCGTACCACTGCTCCGTTCCCGGCCAGTGGGGGTGAGGGCTGACGAGACGCCCCGCATCGTAGCTGATCCACGCCGTGCATTCGGGCATGCCGACGGCGCTGATCCCGCGATTCATCCGGCACCATACGTAGGTGTCGCCGACGCCTCCCAGCACGCTGTCGACTGCGGTGTCCATGTAGCTCGCTCCGCGGCCGAGGGGGCCGCATAAACCGTAGCCGAAATTATCGAACCACTCGATGGCGTTTCTTCCCGGCGTGCAGCTGTAGCTCGTTACGATATAACCGGATGGACAACCCCGTGCGACCGAATCGCCGCCGAAGGCGTGCGCCGTGGTCTGCGTCGCGCACGCCTGGGTATTGCAACTCACAGTATTCGTATTCGATCCGTTGCAACCATCGGCGGGAGTATCGCAGGTGCGAGTTTGCGTCATCGTGCCGCCCGCGCAGTTCGCCGAGCAGGCGCTGAAGGCGCTCCAGGCGGACCAACCGTTGCCCGCTTCGTGCGTCGTTGCGCTGACGCTTCCCAGGGTCCAGCTGTTGCGATTGTTCACTTCGTCATAGGCGCGAACGCAGAAGTGGTAGGTCGTGTTGTGAATCAAACCGTCGAGTTCATAGCTCATACTGCCGCCCGGCAAAGCGGTGATACCCGGATCGAATACCGTGGTCGCGATATTGCAATCGGCGTCGCTGTTAATGGGGATCAGCGAGTATCCGATTTCGTACCGTACCGGATCCCCGGTGATACCGTCGTCGCCGACCGCGGTCCAGTCGATGCTGATCGAATCGTAGTCGAGGGCGGTGGCCGCCACGACCGCGAGGTCGGCGGGCGGCGCGAAGTCCGCGACCTGCGCCGTAACCCGGGCTGTGGCGACCGCGCCGCGCGGGCCGTCGCCGCAGACGCCGGCTTCGTCGACAAACAGCAGCTGAAATTCGTACAGCCCGGGCACGTCCATTACCACGGTGGCGTTCAGCGTATTCGCGTTTACGATATCGCCGGTGGTCAGGGCCGAGGTCGCGGGCGAATTTGTAACGCTCCACTGGATACTATAATTCGCGGGGTTCGCCGCGCAGGCCGCCGCGTCGGGGTCGTACGAAGCGCCGCCGTCCAGGATTAACGTGCGGGTGGCCATTTCGATCGCCAGCACGTTCACGCTTACGATCGGCGACTGATTCGCGCGCAGGGTCTGCACGTTCAGCGGGCCCTGGGTCCAGCTGCTGCGATTGCCCGCGTCGTCATAGGCGCGAATGCAGAAATAATAGGAGGTGTTTCCGGATAGTCCGTTTACATCGAATGTTAACGGCGTCCCCGCCGCGGTCTGGGGAATCCCGTTGGCGACGAGCGTGCCGGTGTCGCAGTCGCTATCGTCATTCATCAAATTGAGCGAGCGGCGAATCTCATAATTTAAGGCGGCTCCCGTGTTGCCGTCGTCGCCGACCGCGGTCCAGGCCAGTTGAACCGCGCTGGAACTCGTAGCGCTGGCTGTGGCTCCCGCGATATTTGCGGGCGGCGTGGTATCCGGAGCGGCGGGCGTGCTCGCTGATACGGTCGCGTTCCAGACGCTGAAATTTCCCTCAAAGTCCGCGGCGCGCACGCAATAGTAGTACGTGGTGGCGGGAGCGTGTCCGCCCAGAGTCAGAATTTCCGGCAGACCGGCGGTCTTCGGAGTCGTCGTTGCGCCGGCGAAGGGCGCGGCCGCGCAGCTGGCGTTGTCAGTAATCGCGCCGGTCGAACGGCGAATATCGTAGATTGCCGCGCGACCGAAGGGACCGTCGTTGCCCGGGGCCGTCCAGCGCAGTTGTACAGTACCAGAACCGGTCGGATTCGCCGTTAAATCGACGATGGGATCCGGCGCCACGGAATCGTGAACGGTGACCGATGCATTCGCGTTAAACGCGCCGACTGTGGCGATTACGGCGGCGGCGCCCGGAGCGTCCGCGGTAAACGAAGCCGCGTTTAAGCTTCCCACAGCGGCTCCACTCAGAGCGCTGCCGGTCGTTTGAAATACGGCCGATACAAATCGTGGTTGGCCGCCGAAAGAAGCGGACACGCCGAAGGTGATCTGCTCGCCGACGTCCATCGTCGCTTCGTCCGGAACGATCGTCAGACTATCGATGGCGGGATTGCTTTCGCCGTTGGGCGTCGTGTCGTCGACGTCCGGAATACCGTCGCCGTCCGCGTCGGGAACGCCGCTCGGATCCGCGCCGTCGTTAGGATTGTATCCATTGTCGACTTCCCAGGCGTCGTTATAGCCGTCGCCGTCCCGGTCGTTCGTATAGTTGTTGATATAATTGGTATTGCCCGAGTCGGCCGGAAATTGAAATACGGAAGTCGCGGGCAGCGTCGTCGAGAGCCCGTGTTGATCGATGGCCAGGATCTGCATTTGAATTCCGGCCGCGGCCATGGCTTCGTACGGAATGTCCGCGCGAAACCAGTTCCCGCCGTCGGGATTCATGGGAATCATATTCGTGGTTCCCCCGACCGGTCCCGTGATCAGGAAGATCTGCATGCTGTCGCCGTCGAGTTCCCGCACGCGCGCGCGCAGGCGGTACGGGAGATGAAGCGACTGCGGTTTAAAATAATAAAACGCCCCCTGGATGTCGGGCGCCCGATTGCCCGGGGGCGGGGTGCCGCCGCCGAATATCGAAAAAGTGCGCGAGGTAAACACCAGGTCGTCGCCTTCGATTGTGGATTCTTTTCCGTTCCAGCCGACCAGCACTCCGGTCTCGTCTTCTTCAGTGGTCGAGGTGATGGCAAAGCCTGTTGATTTATTTTTTTCGAGTCCCATTCTCTGAATCGTGCTCTGATTCAATTTGATGCTGATGCGAACGTCTTTTTCAAAACGATACGCGGGCGTGATTTGATAGATGGGAGTGGTCGGAATAAAACTGCCGGGCATGGCGTTCGTGGCGGCGACGTACCGGGTAATCGTAAACTTTTGCTGATCGCGCATGGCGCCCGGCGGAATCGTAACCCTTAGCAGCTGATCATTAGAAACCAGAGTCGCTCCGCTGGCATCGACCGCTCCGCCGCCGACCGGCGAGCCGCCGCCGGCCTGGCTCAGAGCACCAAGGGCGATAAGATCAGCCGCGGCCTGGGGTTCCTCGTCGCCGGAGAAGCGTTCGTTCAGTTCCGCGATCCCCAGACAGCTCGCGCCGGAAAGGCCGATGCCTAAAAGCAGAAGGCCGGTTCTTAAGCGCTTCCAGCCGAATCGCGATTGAGATACTGTGCTGAATGATTTCATTTGATAACCTGTTGCTTTCTAAAAAACCTGCGCTTCGCTTCGCGGATCATCAGTTGGTGACATGCGTCCGGATTGTGTTTGCCCGTCGCCAGCGCTACAAGCATTATTTATCGAACCGAGGCGTGCGGGCCGCGCCAGGTCGCCCGGATAGCAATAGCAGTCGGATGATCGCGAGATTATTTCGGCGCGTAGTCTGCGAGCGCGGCGGCAGTCGCCTGTCGGCAGCGACGCAGCGGCTGCTGACTGTTTCGAGTCTGGGACAATACCAGCGCTCCCTGCCAGCTCATAAAGATCTCTTCGGCCCGGGCCCGGTGTTCGCCTGACGGCCTGGCCGGATCGAGTTCCCGCAGGGCCGCGGCGATAAATTTAATCAGCTTCTGAAATACCGCCAGAACGGCCGCGCGAATTTCCGGTTCCTGTCCCGCGGTTTCGGCTGCGAGTTTTCCAAAGGGACAGCCGGCGAACTGTCCGGAGTCGCGGCCCTCCGAGACCTGACCGGCAATCATCCAGTCCAGATAGCCCAGCACCCGGGGGGCCGGCGCTCGCTCCGCGAGATTCGTCGCTATATTTTCGAATAGGACGGCGGCGTTGCTTTCAATGACGGCGCAGGCCAGGTCCGTTTTATCGCGATGGTAGTGGTAGAGCGAGCCTTTGTTTACGCCTGCTGCCTGGCAGATTTCGTCCACGCCGACCGCTCCGTAGCCCTTGCGCCAGAAGAGCATGCGGGCGGCACTTAATATCGCTTCGCGAGCCTGCGCCTTGCGTCCCATACCAGGCGCAGTATGCTCTCCCGGTCGCGGCCTGGCGAGCGCTTTTTTGACCAATTGGTCAAAAAAGGCTTGCTGTACCATCCCGGGATTGTATTTGACTGTTCGGTCAATTAAGGAGGCCCGCCTGTGAATTATATAATGAAATCAAAATCCGAAGAGGCGCTCAAAGCCGCGCCCCGACGCTCCGTTGTCCTGGCGCTGCTTTTGGCGGGATGCCTGCTGTTGGCGCCCGGCTGTTTGAACTTGATGGCCTTGATGGCTCCGGGTATCGACGATGTGGAGGAAGGCATCTCCGCCGAATTTCCGTACGAGTCGAAGTTTATTGCGGTCAAAGAATCGCGCATGCACTACGTCGAAGCCGGCCAGGGCGATCCAATTCTGCTGGTTCACGGCAACCCGACGTCTTCGTACCTGTGGCGTAATATAATCCCGCACCTGAAAGATCAGGGACGGGTGATCGCCGTGGATCTGATCGGCATGGGCAAAAGCGACAAGCCGGAGCTCGAATATAAATTCGCGGACCACGCTGAATATCTGAGCGAATTTATCCGGGCGATGGGATTAAAAAATATTACGCTCGTGCTGCACGACTGGGGCGGGGGCGTCGGCACCGACTATGCCGTGCGAAATCTGGAGAACCTGAAAGGCGTCGTGTATATGGAAGCGGTCATGAAACCCATGAGCTGGGAGGCCGCGAACGCCGCCGAGCAGTACCTCTTCGGCCGCCTGCGCGATCCGGAAGACGGTCATCAAATCGCGGCCGTCGATAATTTCTTCGTCGAAAAAATGCTGCCGATGATGTCCGGGCGCGAATTCAGCCCCGAAGAAATGCAGGCTTATCGCGAGCCGTTCCCGACTGTCGCTTCGCGCAAGCCGGTCGCGCAGTGGCCCCGAGAAATTCCATTCATAGAAGAAGGCCCCGATCGCAACGTAAAGCGCATCGGCGATAATTATCGGGCGCTGCAGGCCGCCGATGTGCCGCTGCTGCTTTTGTATGCGAAACCCGGCGTGATTGTAAAAGCGGATTTTCTCGAAGAGCTCAAAAGCGATCTGCCGCGCATGTCGACGGCCTTCGTCGGATCCGGTCTGCACTATTTGCAGGAAGCGCAGCCGACGAAGATCGGTACGGAAATCGCGGCCTGGTTACAGAAAATATAGCGGTCGCCGCGGAGCATAAGATTCGCGATTTTGTCAGCGAGGTATATTATGAAATACAATTTTCGGAACGGGGTTATGGGCGCGTTTGCCAGCGGCGCCTTTGCTGTCTTTTTTCTGACAGTGGCCTGCGGCGACGGGGCTGACAAAAAGGGACAGGCACTAAATATCACGCCGGACATGTCTACGGACGCCGCTTTACAGGCGATCATCGCCGGCGATCATCGCACGCCGGCTTACGCCGAGCGGGACGCGTATCGCCGGCCTTACGAGACGCTGAAATTCTTCGGAATCGAACGCGATATGACCGTCGTCGAGATCGGACCCGGCGGCGGCTGGTATACGGAAGTTCTCGCGCCGCTGCTCCGGGATTCAGGTCGGCTCACCGCCGCGGGATTCGATCCCGATTCGGAAGTCGAGTACTATCGCAAGAGCGCCGCGAAGCTGCGGGCGAAATTCGACGCGGCGCCGGAAATCTACGGTAAAGTTCAAAGCAGCGTCTTCGCGCGCGACGGCTCCGCGGCTTTCGCTCCGGACGGCTCCGCCGATATGGTTCTGACTTTTCGCAACGTGCACAACTGGATGGGGCCCGACAAGGACGCACAGAAAGTCTTCGAGTCGTTTTATAAGGCGCTGAAACCCGGCGGCGTTCTGGGGCTCGTCGAGCACCGCGGCGACCCGGCCGTTCCGCAGGATCCCGAAGCGAAGAGCGGCTACGTCAACGAAGCGTACGTCATTAAGCTGGCCGAAGCCGCCGGCTTTCGTTTGCTGGAAAAATCCGAAATCAACGCGAACCCGAAAGATACGCGCCGGCATCCTGAGGGCGTCTGGACGCTGCCGCCGGCGCTCAAACTCGGCGATCAGGATCGTGAAAAATATCTCGCAATCGGCGAAAGCGATCGAATGACGCTGAAATTTCAGAAGCCGAACTAATCTGAGCCGGGCCGCGCAACGACCGCAAGCATCTACGCCGGGTCCCGCGTTGTTTTTTGGGTACGACTGCCGGGAGTTGCGGTATGCCGGTCGGGTCAGGGAACGCGCGCTTCGGCCCGGAACGGCTGCGGTCGGTCGCCCTCGATTCATCAGGAAGGATCGGTGTTTCTCTGAGCCATCGAAGCAGCCCGCGCCGGCCGGAGGCCCGGTCTGAAATCCGTCGCCTCCGGTCCGTCGAGCGTTGCCGCTTGACGCCCTCGATCGACCGGCGTCTCTGGTAGCCAGCCCGACCATAAGTTCCGCCGATTCACGGCGTCGGCCGGGTGCACTATTATAGAGGAAACCATGCCCAATTCTAACGAAGCGAAAATCATCTGGACCAAAATCGACGAGGCCCCGGCGCTTGCGACCTACTCGCTGCTGCCGATTATCCAGGCCTTTACGAAAGAAACCGGCATCTCCGTTGAAACCCGCGATATCTCACTGGCGGGTCGCATCATCGCTAATTTTCCCGATCGTCTGACTGACGCTCAGAAGATCTCGGACGAACTGGCCTTTCTCGGCGAGCTGGTGAAAAAACCGGAAGCCAACGTTATCAAACTGCCCAATATCAGCGCGTCGATTCCCCAGCTCGAAGCGGCGATCAAAGAGCTTCAGGGTCAGGGCTACGATCTGCCGGACTATCCCCGGGAACCCAAAGACGAGGCCGAAAAACAAATCCAGGCGCGCTACGCGAAGGCCCTGGGCAGCGCCGTGAACCCGGTGCTGCGCGAAGGCAACTCGGATCGTCGCGCCGCCGCTTCGGTCAAAAAATTCGCTCAGAAAAATCCGCACCGCATGATGAAAGACTGGCCCGCCGCTTCGGGCGGAACTTCGAAAGCCCGCGTGGCGCATATGAGCGCCGGCGATTTTTACGCCAGCGAACAGTCGGTTACCATTGATGGCGTCACCAACGCGAAGATCGAATACGTCGACGGCTCCGGCAAGGCCGCGCTCCTGAAAGATAAGATCGCGCTATTGCCCGGCGAAGTCGCGGACTGCTCGGTGATGCAGGTCGCCGAGCTGCGCAAATTTTTCTCCGAGAGCATTGCGGCCGCGAAAAAAGACGGCGTGCTGCTTTCATTGCATCTGAAAGCGACGATGATGAAGATCTCCGACCCGATTATGTTCGGTCACTGCGTCGAAGTGTATTACGAAGAAGTTTTCAAAAAGCACAGCGCGACGATCGAAAAGCTGGGCGTAAACGTGAAGAACGGCCTCTCGGATCTGTATGCGCGCCTGGAGCAGCTGCCCGAAGCCGAGCGCAAAACGATCGAAGACGATATTATGGCCGTCTATAAAACGCATCCGGGTCTGGCCATGGTGGATTCGCGCAAAGGCATTACGAATTTACACGTGCCGAACGACGTGATCATCGACGCGTCCATGCCGAACGTCGTGCGCGACGGCGGTAAGATGTGGAATTGGGACGATGAATTGCAAGACTGCATCGCCATGGTTCCGGATCGGAGCTATGCGACGATGTACCAGGCGATTATCGCGGACTGTCAGAAGCACGGCCAGTTTGATCCGTCGACGATGGGCAGCGTCGCGAACGTGGGACTCATGGCGCGCAAGGCCGAAGAGTACGGCTCCCACGATAAAACTTTCGAAGCGCCCGGTGAAGGCGTCATTCGCGTCGTCGACGATTCCGGCAAAACCTTAATGGAACAAAAAGTTTCAACCGGCGACATCTTCCGCATGTGCCAGGCGAAAGACGAACCAATTCGCGACTGGGTCAAGCTGGCCGTGAATCGCGCCCGGGCGAGCGCAACCCCCGCCGTCTTCTGGCTCGACAAAAATCGCGCTCACGACGCGCAGCTGATCGCGAAAGTCGAAACGTACTTAAAAGACCACGATACAAACGGCCTGGAAATCAAGATCATGGCGCCGGTCGACGCTATGGCCTTCTCTCTGGAACGCGTGCGCAAAGGGCAGGATACCATTTCCGTAACCGGCAACGTGCTGCGGGATTATCTGACCGATCTGTTTCCGATTCTCGAACTCGGAACGAGCGCGCGCATGCTTTCGATCGTGCCGCTGCTGAACGGCGGCGGTCTCTTTGAAACCGGCGCGGGCGGTTCGGCTCCCAAGCACGTGCAGCAGTTCGTAAAAGAAGGCCATCTGCGCTGGGATTCGCTCGGAGAGTATACGGCGGTCGTCGCGTCTTTCGAACACATCGCCGCGAATAATAACAACGCAAAGGCGGGAGTGCTCGCCGATACCCTGGACGAAGCCGTCGGCAAATTCCTGGAAAACGAACGCAGCCCTTCGCGCAAAGTCGGCGAGCTCGACAATCGCGGGAGCAATTTCTATCTGGGCCTCTACTGGGCCGAAGCTCTGGCGGCGCAGTCGAAGGACGCCGCGCTGCAGCAACGTTTCGCGCCGGTCGCGAAGGCGCTCTCCGAAAACGAACAAAAGATTGTCGGCGAGTTGAACGATTGCCAGGGCTCCGCTGTGGACCTCGGCGGTTATTTCCGCCCCGACGAAGCGAAGACTGCGGCTGCCATGCGGCCGAGCGCCACTTTGAACGCGATCATCGACGGCCTTTGAGTCGCATGCAGACACCGGACGGGGCGATGCATTCCGTGCCGTTCCGTCCGGTATTCGGCAATACTGCGGCCGGGCGAGTCCGGCATCCGGGCGATCAGGCAAATAGAACTTCCACCCGCCCGGGATCCTAAAGCGACAGCCCCGGCTCGCAGAGTGAATTCGGCTTGTGTTCTAAAGCGGCGCTATTGTACGCTCGCCGAATGTCAGTCAGTAATAACGCCGGACTCGATCTGGAAATTCGCGGGGAGCAGTATTACAATTATCTGCGAATCTTCTTTCTCGTTTTTTACAGTCTGGCGACCCTGTCGGGATTCGTCGGCGGCGCGGTCAGCGCGGATCAACTGCCGATCTATGTTTTCGGCTGCTTCAGTTTCTTTCTGACCTTTGCGGTGTCGCGGATCTTATTGGCCCGGGGCCTCTATCGTCCGTCGGTCAAGTACATCCTGACCGCTCTGGAGCTTTCGGTTTTTCTGATGATTGTCGCCAGCGACCTGTTGAATGAACCCGGGCTGCAAACGAACTCGTTCAAGAATTATGCGATCTACGGCGCGTACTTCCTGTTCCTGTGCGGTTCCATTCTGCGTTTCTCGCCGCGTTTCTGTTTGATCCAGGGGCTTGCCATGGGTGTCGGCTATGCGTCCATGCTGGTGTTTTTCGTGTACGCACTGGATTTAACCGTGAAGCCGGGGCCGTCCCTTGCTGAGCCGCGGGCGATTACATTGCCGGAGCAGGTGCTGGCCGCGCTGTATCCGGCCGTCGCCGGGGTCATCCTGGCCGTCGCCATGCGTTTCTTTCGCGAGCTGGTGCTGCAGACCGCGGAAGCTCGTGCCCATACCGAGCAGAACCTGGAGCGCGTAAATCAAATCGTCGCGGGGGCGCGTTCGACGGTCGGCGGTCTGGAAGTCGCCGTGAATCGTCTGACTGCGGTCGCAACCACCGCCGACGATTCCGGCCAGGACCAGCTCGCCGCGATCGAAGAGACTACGGCGACCATTGAAGAGCTCGGTGGTTCGATCCAGAGCATCGCCGATCGCGCCCGCGAGCAGGACCAGATCTCGGACGCGAATGCGAACGCCATGAAACAACTGAACGGCCTGACCCAGGAGCTCGCGGCTCTCAGCGAAAAGACGAGCGGCGAACTCGCCGATACGCTGCAATCCGCCGAACGCGGCGAACAGGAACTCGGCGTCGCCGCCGAAAAGATCAACAGCATTCAGGAAAACTCCGACCGCGTCGCGGAGATTGTCACGGTCATCAACGGCATCGCCGATAAAACCAACCTGCTGGCATTGAACGCGGCCATCGAAGCGGCCCGGGCGGGGGAAGAGGGTCGCGGCTTTTCCGTCGTCGCGGACGAAGTCGGAAAGCTCGCCGAACTTTCCAGTCGCAACGCGAAAGAAATCGAACGCATGATTACCGAAACGCGAATTACCACGGAGGCCGGCGTCGTCTCGGTAACCGAAACGGTCGTGGCCCTGCAATCGATTCTGGAAGGCATTCGTTCGACCGCGACAAACGTAACGAAAATTTATGAAACGACGCAGCGCCAGTCCACGGCCAGCGCGGCCGTCGCCGGCGAAACGGTAAAGATCCAGGCGATGGCGGAAACCATGCGCCAGGCGACTTCAGAACAGCTGGCCGGCGCGCGGGAAATTCAAAGCGCCATTGAATCGGTGCGCACCGCTTCGGAAAACTTAAGGCACGCCGCCCAGGAACTACGCTCAATCGGCCAGGAGATCGAAGCTTCGAGCGATAGCCTGAGTCGCAGCGTCGGCGCGGACGGCTGAATTTCGCTCGCCGCCGCCGCGAAGCGCCGGCTGTGGCGAGCGATGCACGATCGCGGAAGCGCTGCAGGCGCTTTGTCGCTTTGTTCGGGGGCTCGCCCGCACAGAAGACGATCTTTGCGCTTTAGTTTTTCCGGGCCGCGCGAATGAGTTTTTGCGCGTTTTCGCCGGTCAACTGCCAGCTCAGGCAGCGCGCGCTGCCGCCGAGCTCGCAAATGTCGCCGGCGTACAGGGGCACGACGCTCTTATTCGTATGCGCGCGAATTAACTCCAGGGCCGCTTCGTCGGCGTCTTCGTCGAAGACCGGAACGTAGATCGCCCGATCGGTTACGGTCGCGTTGACGTAGATGCCGCAGGCCGAAGCGTAGCGGCCGTACTTTTCGCCGTAACCCGCGCCCGGGATCTTATGAATGCGCACGCCAGGCAGCGACTTTCGCAGGGCGCTTTCGACGTCGTAGGTGAAGTCCGGATCTTCCTGATAGCGATTCATCAGCACGGATGTCGGCGAAAGCCAGAGGACCATGCCGTCGGAGTGCCCCAGATATTCGTCGTCCATCGGGATGATCGCCAGGCGCTTGAGCCCCAGCGCGCGCTTGATTCGACTGCGCACCTGCGCCGGAGATACGCCGGGATTGCGCGCGTATACTTTTTCGGTCATGATCGCGGAGTCTGTGCCGTTATCTACCACGTTGCCGCCGTCGACTTTCAGTTCGTTTTTCGAAACGTTTAGCTGATAGCGTTTCACGAAATTGTTGAAGGTCTTTTTAACGACGGGCTCTTTCGGCCGGTCGTACCGAAAAGAGACCATGCGTCGCGGATGCACAGTCGCGAAGTCGCGCATCCAGATGTCGGCCAGGTCCGCTTCTAAGAGCTGGTCGTCGGGGATCTTGCCGCGCAGGCGGGGCAGCGTGTCGGCGTCGGCCAGAACGATCAAATCGTCGTGCTCTTTCGCGGCCTGCGCGAAGCTGGTATGAAATGCAAGCAGCGCGTTGAAGTGTTTCCGGTAGTAGGAGTCGTGGATCGAAGGCGCCGCCAGCACGATCAGCATGCGTTCCCCGCCGCCGGTCTTTTTCGAAACGCTGTCTTCCGTCTGTCCCATGACCACTCGATCGTCTGTGTAGTACGCTGTAAAAGCCACGACGCTGAGGGCGATTGCCAGCAGTAGCAGGCCGCGATAAGCTAAACTATTTCTCATTTTGGCTCCAGGCGTTGCCGCGGCAAAATGATTCCCGGCCGCGTCTCGGAGCGATCGGTATCTGGCCGACAGGGCGAATACCAAAAGAAGATCGACAGCCAGGCCGCCGTCAATCCATCTTTTGTTCAACTGCCTGACTTTGCAGTCCCGGCCGCGCGCGGATATTCTGCGGCCTTCTGCGAATTTTCATCATATGCTGTACAGTTCTGAAATCGAAACTCCCCTGGGACCCATGGTCGCCGCCGCGACCGACGAGGGTCTGTGCCTGCTGGAATTCGCCGACCGGCCCGAGCTTGCGACCGAGCTGAGCCTGTTTGAAAAACACTTTCAGTGCGCGGTGCGGGAGCGGGCCGGGCATCCCGTGCTGGGGCAAATCGAGCGGGAACTACGCGAGTATTTTTCCGGAGATCTGAAACGCTTTGCGACGCCGATCCGAAAGCCGCTGCTCGGCACGGAGTTCCAGCGATCAATCTGGGACGCTTTAATGCGCATTCCGTACGGCGCCACTCGCTCTTACGGACAGCTCGCCGCAAGCATTGACAGAGCCAGCGCCGTGCGAGCGGTAGGGGCGGCGAACGGCGCGAATCGTATGGCGATTATCGTGCCGTGCCATCGGGTGATCGGCAGCGACGGCAGCCTGACGGGTTACGCCGGTGGAATCGAACGCAAGCGAAGTTTGCTGAATTTAGAAGGCGTTCGGATCGCTCCGGCGAAACTGTCGGCGGACTCTCTGTCTCTGTTCGACGTGTGAGCAGCGCGTTAGATGCGTTCCCACCCGGTACTGCGCGCCGCGCACTCCTGGATGAATACTCACTTCTTGTGTTTTTCGAATCCTCGCCGCTTCCATCATGATTTATTGCATTTGCTTGCAATAAACTCGCCAGGGGCTAATGGTTTTAGCAAGCTTCTCCTCGTCATACTTGAAAGAATGTTGGCAATGGAACGCGGCTGTTATATTCATGCCTTATTCATGGCGCCGGATCGGGGCGATTGTCGCGAAATGTTAAAATAGTTTAGGAAAATAAAATGTATGTCCAGTAAGATAATGGTTGTAGACGACTCGGTATCAATCCGGAAGGTTGTGGCGATGGTTCTGGGTAAGTCCGGCCATGAAGTCATCGAAAGTAAAGACGGCGTCGAAGCTCTGCAAAAAGTCGCGCAAGAAAATCTGGATTTGATTATCTGCGACGTCAATATGCCCGAGATGGACGGCATTACTTTTCTACAGAAAATGCGGCAGCAGGTCGGGAAGCGCGATATTCCGGTGATCATGCTCACGACGGAATCCCAGGGGCGACTCCGGGAGCTGGGCGAAGACGCCGGCGCGCGGGCGTGGATTCTGAAACCCTTTCAGCCCCCGCAGTTGATCGAAGTCGTGCAGAATATTCTCGGCTGAACCGATGTCCATTCTGATTGAACGCGAAGCAGCGGGCGGCGGCACGCGAATTCGAATCCGGGGAGAGCTGGTCTTTCGCAATATCGCGGAGGCGCATGCGGAACTCAAAGAAAGCCTGGCGGAGCTACCCCCGGCGGCCCTCGATCTTTCCGGGGTCGAAGATCTGGATACGTCCGGCGTCCAGCTGTTGATCGCGCTCAAACAGGAGTTCGCGCGCAGCGGTCGAGTGCTGCGACTGGTGGAGCATTCGCCGATTGTTTTGGAGTTCTTCGCCCTGTACGGTCTGGTCGGCTTTTTCGGCGATCGCATCGTGCTGAAAAAAGGCGAAAAAGAAAAGTACGGTTTCGCGTACGGACTGAAGCGGGAGCGCGAGTCGCTTTAGGCCAGCCATGGATCTCTCCGAAATTACAGAGGTCTTCGTCCAGGAGTGCGACGAGCTGCTTGAAGAGATGGAGCGAACCCTGCTGCGTCTTGAGCAGGACATCAACGACCCGGAAGCGATTCATATTCTCTTTCGAGCCGTGCATACGATCAAAGGGAGCGCGGGCATGTTCGGCTTCGATCGCGTGGCGACCTTCACCCACGAAACCGAAAGCCTGCTCGATACAATCCGTACCGGTGGTATGCCTTTCACTTCCGATCTCGTGCGCCTGCTGATCGAAAGCCGGGACCATCTCGTGCGCCTGGTGCGCGTCGCTGCGGACGGCCAGACCGTCGAAGACGATGCGCGGCTGAGCCAATCGGACGCGGATTTGCTGGGGCAGCTGCGGACTCTGAATGCAGCGGCGGTCGCGACTCCGGCAGACGTCTCGACCGGAGTCGCGACCGCCGATACCTCTGTGGCGGCCTCCCTGGCTGATGACTCGAGCGTCGCGCGGGAGACCGCCCTGTGGACGATTCGCTTGAAATTCGGCTCCGCGGTTTTTCAGCGGGGCCTGGATCCAGGTTCTTTTATTCGCTATCTGAATGGCCTCGGCGCGATTCAGAGCGTGCGTATTCTGAGCGACGATGTTCCCGCCTTTGAGGAGCTGGATCCGGAGAGCTGTCGCCTGGCTTTTGCGATTCAGCTCAAAAGCGCCGCCGACGAAGCGGAGTTGCGTTCGGTTTTCGAGTTCGTCGAAGGCGACTGCGAAATCGATATTCGCCGCCAGACTGTCGAAGCCGCGCCGGAGACGCCGGGAGCCCGGCAGGCGGCGCCGCAACAAAACTCTTCCCGTACGGTGCGCGTCGAATCGGAACGGCTGGACCATCTGGTAACTCTGGTGGGCGAGCTCGTGATTTCAATGGCGCGCATGAATCAACTCGCGGACGACAGCGCCCAAACAGATATCGTCGAAGCTTCGTACGGGATGCTGAAACTTGTTTCGGAAATTCGCGACGGGGCTTTCGGTCTGCGTATGTTTTCGATTGGGACGCTCTTCAATCGATTTCAGCGATCGGTGCGCGATGTCGCCGCCGAATTAAAAAAAGAGGTGCGCCTGGAAATTGACGGAGCCGAAACCCGCCTGGATAAAACCATTATCGAAAAAATATCCGATCCGCTGATGCATCTCGTGCGCAACTCCATCGATCACGGAATCGAATCGTCGTCCGAGCGAGTGCGATCGGGGAAGGATCCCGCCGGGCGCATCTTGTTGAACGCTTACAATGAAGCCGGCGAAATCGTAATTGAAATTACGGACGACGGGGCGGGATTGAACCGCGAAAAAATCCTGCGCAAAGCTCAGGAGCGCGGCCTGGTGCGAGACGGGGTGAGCCTGTCGGACCCGGAGATCTTTCAGCTGATCTTTCAGCCCGGTATGTCTACGGCCGAGCAGGTGACGAGCATCTCCGGGCGCGGCGTCGGCATGGACGTCGTGCAGCGAAACATCGAGGCTCTGCGCGGGCGGATTGAATTAGAATCGACGGCGGGCAAAGGCACGACTGTGCGCATTCGCCTGCCGTTGACTCTGGCCATCATAGACGGCTTTCTCGTTCGTGTCGCCGACTCCCACTTTATCTTTCCCCTCGATCTGGTACAAGAGTGCATTGAGTTTAATCAAAGCGTCTATTCGGAGCGAACGAAAACCATGACGACGGACGCGGGGCCCTTGCCGGTGATCGGTCTCAAGCGCTTTTTTCAGCTCGCAAGCGCAAATTCAGAAGATCAGTTCATGCGCCGTAGTCGCCAGAGTCTGGTCGTAGTGCAGCAGGCCGGCCGTCGCGTCGGGCTGCTGGTGGATGAACTGCTCGGAGAGTACCAGTCGGTGATCAAGCCTTTGAGTTCGATATTCGACGGACTGCGGGCTTTGAGCGGCGCGACCATTCTCGGGAACGGCTCGATCGCGATTGTGATCGACGTGCCGGCGCTCTTGAAATGGTGCAATGACGAAGCCGACGCCGTGGCGCCGCCTCTGGATTTCGGGGCCGTCCAGGCGGGGCTGGAAAATGAAGGGGGCGCCGGATGATCGCGGCGTTTCCGATTTCGCATTCAAGCAGCGGCGTTCCGGCGCGGCGTTTTATAATTCTCAGTTAAGTTTCGCAGAGGAAATATTATGAATCTCTTAAATCGCATCAAAGTCCGGACCAAAATCGTCGGCATGGTATGCCTGGTGGTTTTGCTGAACGCAACGGTCTCGGGATATATGATCTATCAGATGAATCTGATCGGGACTGAATTGACCGAAATCGCCGAGAAAGATATTCCCGTCGCTCGACACGTGACTCTCTTAACCGAGTACCAGTTGGAACAGGCGATTTATTTTGAACGCGCGCTGCGCCACGGGGAAGCGGGGCGTCTGGCGGAGTTAAAAAAGAGCGGCGATCGATTCGTTGAGCTTTCGCGCCAGGCGAATTCGGAAATTCGCGCGGGCCAGGCTCTGGTCGAAAAGAATCTGCGGACGGGTCTGACGGAGGCGACCCGGGTCGAATTTGAACTGCTGCAGAAAAAATTTCAGGAAATCTACGACCGCCATAGTATTTATAATCAAAAGGCGGAGAACGTCATCGGCTTGCTGGCGGCCGGCGCGAACGCTCAGGTCGCGGTGCTTCTGCCGCCGATTCTGGAGGAAGAAGAAGCTCTGGACGAAGAATGTAAAAATCTGTTGAATGAAATTTCTACGTTTACCGCCGGCGCCATGAAACGCGCGGAAGATCATGAGCGCAGCGCGCTGACGATCTCGTCGATTGCTTTTGGCGTGACTTTGTTGCTGGCGCTGCTGGTGAGCTTTATCGTCGTGTCGAATCTACTGCGACAGTTGGGAGCTGACCCGGCGGAATTGGAGCAGATCACAAAACGCGTCGCGGCGGGCGATTTGAGCGTGCATGACGAAATCAAAGACCGGGAAGCCGGCGGTCTGCTCGGCTCGGTACAGACGATGGTCGCGCGTCTGAAAACGAATATCTCGGAGATTTCCCGAATCAAAGCGGCGCTGGACAACGTCGCCGTAAACGTGATGATCGCCGGTCCGGATCGCAAAGTCATTTATATGAACAAAGCGATCCAGTCAATGTTCGCGGCCGCTGAAGCTGAAATTCGGCATCAGTTGCCGCGCTTTTCAGCGGAGGCCATCATGGGTTCGAATATCGATTCCTATCACGAGGATCCCCGGCATCAAAAAAATATTCTGGAGAATATGCGCGGCGTGCACCGCCAGAGTATTCAGGTCGGCGGTAAGCACTTCGATCTGGCCGCGAATCAGGTGATGGCCGACAGCGGCGAACATCTGGGATTTGTGGTGGAATGGGTGGATCGCACAGTGGAAGTCGGAATCGAATCCGAAGTCGAAACGATCATCCAGGCTGCGGTCGCGGGAGATTTGAACAAACGCATCGATACGGCCGGCAAAGAAAAATTTTATCTGCGCTTAACCGAGGGCATCAATCAGTTAATGGATATCAGCAGCTCCGGCCTAAATGATATCGCGCGTGTGTTTACGGCGATGGAGCGCGGCGAATTAACGGATCGAATTCTGGCGGACTACCAGGGGATCTTTGATCGACTCAAGCAGTCGTCGAATAATACACAGGACAAACTCTCGGAAGTAATCGCCACGGTGCGCAACGGCGCGGAGAACCTGGCCAGCGCCTCGGAAGAAGTCAGCGCCACCGCCCAGGCAATGAGCCAGGGCGCGAGCGAACAGGCGGCCAGCGTCGAAGAAACCGTATCTTCCCTCGAAGAAATGGCCGCAAGCATCGCGCAAAACGCGGACAACGCGAAGATGACCGAGACCATCGCCTTGCAGACCGCGTCGGAGTCGAACGAAGGCGGGCGGGTCGTCGCGCAAACTGTGGCGGCCATGCGACAGATCGCGGACAAGATCAGCATCATCGAAGAGATCGCGTACCAAACGAATCTGCTGGCCTTGAACGCCGCCATCGAAGCGGCGCGGGCCGGGGAGCACGGCAAAGGTTTCGCCGTGGTCGCAGTGGAGGTACGCAAGCTCGCGGAGCGCAGCCAGGTTTCGGCGCAGGAAGTCAGCCAGCTGGCCGCGGAAAGCGTAAACGTGTCGGAGCGCGCCGGAACCCTGCTGGAAGAAATCGTACCCTCGATTCAGAAAACCGCGGATCTGGTTCAAGAGATTACGGCCGCGAGTCAGGAACAAAACACGAACGTCGAGCAAATCAACAGCGCCATCAGCCAGTTGGACAAGCTGGCCCAGGGCAACGCTTCGTCGGCGGAGGAGCTCGCCTCGACCGCGGAAGAGATGTCGGGCCAGGCCCAACAACTGCAACAGGTGATGGAATTTTTCAAAGTGAGCCAGACGGTCCTCACGGCGTCGAGCGGCGTTAACGCAAAGGCCCTGGCCGATCCCGGCAATGCCCCGCTTGCACCGCAGCCGGAGCGTCCGGGCGCCCGGCCGGTCGAGATTAACCAGGAAGATTTTCAACGTTTCTAAGCCTTCGCGGGGGAATCGAGCAGCGGGAGTTTTTGGATGCCATCGGAAGAAACACAGAGCGCCGGAGCGAATGATCAAGAGCAGTATCTGGTCTTTCACCTGAAGCGGCAGCCGTACGGCGTGCCGATTCTGTGCGTAAAAGAAATACTACAGTATTCGCCGGTGACAGTCGTTCCCCGCACACCGGATTATCTGGCGGGCGTAATCAATTTGCGCGGCAGCGTCGTGCCCGTGATAGACCTGGGCTGTTTGCTGGATGCGCGTCCTTCGGAAATCACAAAGCGCTCTTGCATTGTCATCGTCGAAGCCCAGGTGCAATCAGAAGCGGCCGCCGCGTCCGCATCGAACGAGGCGCCGCCGGTCGCTCTGGAAGCCGGGCTCATCGTCGACCTGGTGGACCAGGTGATCGATCTGCCTCCCGGAGAAATTGAAAGCAAGCCGGCCGTCGGCATCGGAGAGCGCGCGCGTTTTATTCTGGGCATGGGGCGCTACGGCGAAGGCTTCGCGATTTTATTGGATCTGGACGTGATTCTCGGTCCCGAAGAAATTCAGATCGTCGCGACCCAGGCCCAGGATCTACAGGGACTGGTCCCGGTAGATCGAAAGGAAATAACATGAACGCCGCCGCAGGACCA
This sequence comes from bacterium, assembly GCA_024742665.1. Lineage (GTDB taxonomy): Bacteria > Spirochaetota > Leptospiria > Leptospirales > Leptonemataceae > JANSYA01. The sequence goes on along the minus strand of JANSYA010000003.1, from coordinate 257,071 downwards.
GTCGTCCCCGAAACCGCTTTCGCCGCAGCCCGCCCTGCGACCGTCGATTTGAGCGCCGAAGTCTACGAGCTGATTCGCGATTTTATCTATCGAGAGACGGGAATTCACCTGGGCGATCGCAAGCAGTCCCTGGTGCTTTCGCGTCTACGCCGCCGGGTCGACCTGGTTACCCATGGGGATTTTCGAGAATATTATCGTCTGATTGCAAGCGGCCCTTCGCCGGAACGTCAGTTTGCAATCGATCGTCTGACCACGAACGAAACTCATTTTTTTCGCGAACCGGCGCACTACCGTTGGTTTGGAGCGGAACTCCAGGCGCGCGCTTCCACAAGGGGCAAAGTGCGGATCTGGTCGGCGGCCTCGTCCACGGGCGAAGAAGCCTATAGTCTGGCGATGGTTTGTATGGATCGATTGGGCGGAGCGGCGCGCTTCGAGATTTACGCCAGCGATGTGAGCCAGGGAGTCGTGGAAACCGCGCGGCGCGGCGTCTATCCTCTGGAGCAGGCGCAGGAGATCCCGGACTACTATCGGCGGCGCTACTGTCTGCGAGGCGTGCGTTCGATGGCCGCGTACTTTCGAATGGACCCGACGATTCTTTCAGCCGTACGCTTCGAGCGCGGGAATCTGTTGGATTGCGCGGATGTGCCCGGCGCATTCGATTATATTTTTTTACGAAACGTAATGATCTACTTCGACCGCCAGACGAAAGAAAAAGTCGTGGCGAATCTGAGCGAGCGGCTATTGCCGGGCGCTTGTTTGATTACGGGTCACTCCGAATCTTTGCAGGGGATTTCGACCGGGCTGGAACGCGTCCAGCCGTCGATTTACAGGCGGGCGAAAAATGTTTCCTGAACCAGCAATAAATGAAGATCTGCCGAAACACTTTATCGAGATCTATTTGCGTCCTGGTGATTTTTACTGGGGCGGCGAAACGACCCGAATTCAAACCCTGCTGGGCTCCTGTATCGCACTAACATTCTGGCATCCAGAGCTAAAGCAGGGCGGCATGTGTCACTTCATGTTGCCCGGAGACGGTCCACGATCGGCGAGTGCGACGGAAAAGAACTCCGGCAGGTATGGCACCGAGGCGATGGCTTTGTTTTTTGAGCGAATTCGCAGATTGGGCACGCGGCCCTCGGAATACGTGATTAAAATGTTCGGCGGCGGTAATATGTTTTCCGGCGTCGCGAACGCCAGGGACGCGATGATCGGCGATAGCAATATCGCTTTCGCCCGACGATTCTTGGACGAACATGAATTGAAAATCGCGAATGAAGACGTCGGCGGTTCCGTACATCGCAAACTCTTTTTTGACATATGGAGCGGGCATGTATGGCTCAAGCGCACGGCCGCCGAAAATCTGTCGGTCCCACGGCCGGGCAGGAGCGCCTGAAGGCGTTCTCGCGAAGAACGATATTAGCAGGAGCGGCGGCAAATGACCTTGAACCAGATTCACGTTTTGATCGTCGACGATTCCGCAGTCGTGCGCCGGACCCTCAGCGAAATTCTGAGCGAAGCTGCGGGTTTCGGCCAGATCGATACCGCCGCCGATCCCATTTTCGCGCGGCGCAAGATGGAGCAGGCCTGGCCGGACGTGATCGTGCTCGACATTGAAATGCCGCGCATGGACGGCCTGACCTTTCTGCGACAGATTATGCAAGAGCGTCCGACGCCGGTCTTGATTTGCTCCAGTTTAACGCAGGCCGGCGCGCATAAAAGCGTCGAAGCCCTGGCTCTCGGCGCTATCGACACAATCGCGAAGCCGGCTGTGGGGCTGAAAAACTATTTGGATTCAGCGCGCGCCAATCTCGTGAATTCGATCAAGACCGCCGGTCGCATCGGGCGGAAGGCCTCGCCGGGACTGCATGTGCGAATGGGGAAAGCAGGCGAAACGCCGGCGGCTCCGACCAACACCGGGAGCGTTCAGAACACGGACCGGCGTGCTCCGCAGGGAGACAAATCGATTCACAGTGTTGTCGCTATAGACGCGCCGGTGCGCAGGCGAGGTGTGATCGCGATCGGGGCTTCGGCCGGGGGCACTGTCGCCCTGGATCGCGTGCTGGGCGAATTGTCCCCGGACTGCCCTGGAATTGTGATCGTTCAGCACATGCCGGCCAGCTTCACCGGCCCCTTCGCGGAGCGTCTGAATAAGGGCAGCCGTATGGAAGTTCGTGAAGCGAGCCCCGGCGATCTGATTCGAAAAGGCCTGGCCCTGATCGCCCCCGGGGATCAGCATATGGAACTGCAGCGCGCGGCCGGCGGCGGCTATTGCGTGGCATTAAAAAGTGGACCGCCAATCAATCGTCACCGCCCTTCAGTGGACGTGTTGTTTCGATCGGTCGCCGCAATGGCGGCGGCGGATGCGATCGGCGTAATCCTGACCGGTATGGGCGACGATGGCGCGGCGGGCTTATTGGAAATGCGCGCAGCCGGCGCGACCACAATCGCCCAGGACGAAGCCACTTCCACTGTATTCGGTATGCCGCGGGAAGCCTTACGACGGGGCGCCGCCCTGAGCGCCCTCGCACTTGATTCGATTCCCGGAGAGCTACAGCGTTTAAATGGCGTGCAGGCGATTCAAACATGAGCGCCGGCTGAATTTCGCCGTCGGTCTTTCAATTCAGGCGATAGATATGCGTTTCGCCCTGGCGGCCTTTGATTGTCACCGGCCCCAGGTCCACCGCGTCCGCCACCGTTTCCGGGTGCGTTTGCGCGGCGCGTTCCAGCGCGTCCTGGGATATTAAAATCTGACATTTGAATTCTTTGGTCAGCTGTTCGATGCGGGCCGCCACGTTGACCACGTCGCCGATGATCGTGTACTCCTGGCGCACCGTCGAGCCCACGTTGCCGGTCACTGCGAAGCCGGAGTGCAGGCCCATACCGAAGCGCGTCTCCGGAAATTTTTCTGCCAGGCTTTCGCGAATGATTCGAACGGCCCGCAGAGCGTTCGCGGTGTCTGCGCCGGAGGATAACGGCGCCCCGAACACCGCCATGAAACCGTCTCCCAGAAATTTATTGATGATGCCGTCGTTGGCGTTCACCGCTTCGATGCAGACCGAAAATACTTGATTCAGATAAGCGAAGATTTCGCCGGGACTGCGAGACTCGGAGTAGCTGGTGAAGCTGCGAATGTCGAAGAAGAGCACGCAGACTTCGCGCAGCTGGCTTTCTACCTGGCGAGCGCCGCGTCGCAGCAGCTCGTCGACAACCGCCGGCGAAACGTGCTGACCGAAAACGCCGGTCACGTGATTGCGTTCTTCCTGGGCGTTAAAACCTTCGATCAGCCGGCTCTTATTGCGCTCGGTGACCCAGCCGGTCAGGACGCCGCCCACGATATAAAGTAGAGCCTTCGCGATGTGAAACGAAACGTCGCTCAGGCCAGGATCCAATTCGATTGTGGTGCGACTTTGAATCCAGATCGCCACCGCCAGATACTGCGCTCCCGCGACCGCCCCGGTAAAATAGCAGAGGCGTTTGTTCAGGCGCAGTCCCGACAGAATGATAAAGATAAAATAAACGTGGGTCGGCGGTAAATTCAGAGCAATGATCGCCGGTTCGCGCGTCATGCTAATCGAAAGGATCGCCAGGGTCGGAATCGAGGTCTCAACGAATGCGTTCAGATACTGAGCGAAGAGCGGGACCGGGCGATCCTGCTGGCGCAAAATCAGCAGGCGTCGACGGACCAGAAAAAAGAAGAGGCAGACGGATCCGAAAAAGCCCGGCGGATAGTAGGCGCGCACGGCGCCCTGGGTGACCCGCTGGAAGACTTCGGGCAACAGAATCGGCACCAGGCTGAGGCTCACACCGAGCAGGAAAAAGACGCCGAGCAAAATGCTGCTGCGCAGGATTTCATTGGCGAGAATTTCGCGCTGGAGCTGAGTTTCGATAAAGGACGTGGTGCGACGATTTTCGTTCGGGGCGGCGTCGGCTGTGGACATGAGGGAATACGGATCTGATTCCCCTTCTGCGCCTACCGAAAAATGATCTTGCCCCGGCCTAAAACGATCCTGACCGGGCGGCCGTAATTTCCACGGTGTCGCAGCTTTTGTATTTGCCCGCAAGCCCGCTCCTGTTTTCGATGCCAGAATAATTCTAGCAAGTGCTAGAATTTCCGTGCCGCATTGCAGACGCCGGCCGGACCCGGGAGATTGCCTGTATGAGCTCGATTATTCGATATTTTGTCACTCAGAAGCTGATCATGTGGTTGATGGTCGGCTTTCTGGTGCTGGGCAGCCTGGTCAGCCTGCTGTCTTTGCAGCGCGAGAGCTTTCCCCGCGTGGAATTCCACCAGGCGCGTCTGACGACCGTCTTTCCCGGGGCGGCGGCGGTCGATGTGGAACAGCGCGTGACGATTCCGATCGAAGAGGAGCTGCGCGAAATCGAAGGGCTGAAGAAGGTCCGCTCGATTTCCCGGCAGTCGGTTTCCGAAATCAACGTCGAAGTGGATCTCAACGAAAAAGATCCGGACGGGGTGCTGGACGAAGTTCGCCGCGTTCTGGATCGTGTGACCGACCTGCCGCCGGAAGTCACCGATCGGCCGGTGTTTACGGAAATCAAATCGGGCACCTTTCCGGTGCTTGAGATTTCGATCTACGGCGCGCGCAACGAAATGGAGCTCTACGAGATGGGCCGCTTTTACGAACGGCAGCTGGAAAAGGTTCCGGGAGTGGCGCGGGTCGACGTCTTCGGCGAGCGCGATCGCGAGTGGCATATATTGATTCAGCCCGATAAAATGGTGCAGAGTAACGTCAGTTTAATGGATGTTAGCCGGGCGATCAGCGGGCGCAATGTCGACGTGCCCGGCGGCGTCTTAGAAGCCGAGGCGGCCCAGAATATTCGGACTTCGGCCGAATTCAATACGATCGAAGAACTGGGCGGGCTGCCGGTAATCGCCAGCGAAATCGGCAACCAGATCTATCTGCGGGATCTCGCGCGCTTCGAAGATACCTACGAACGGCCGCAACTACTGGCGCGCACCGACGGCCAGGCGGCCGTGAATTTGCAGGTGCTCAAGCGCGAAAGCGCGGACGTGCTGACCCTGGTCGATAACGTCCGGGCGCGTATGGACGAATTGCGGGAGGCGCAGGCCGAAGACAGCACGTTGAAAACGCTGATCGTAAACGATTTTTCGCGCCAGACCCGCCGACAGCTCGACGTGGTTACGAACAACGCGTTGATCGGCCTGGCGCTGGTCGTGATTATCCTGCTGGTATTCTTGAATTCGCGCATGGCCGTGATCACGGCGCTTTCGCTGCCGCTGGTGATGGGCGGGGCGCTGATGAGCTTTCCGATCGCCGACATCAGTTTGAATATGATGTCGATGATGGGCCTGATTATCGCGCTCGGTATGCTCGTCGACAACAGCATCGTCATCGCCGAAAACGTGTATCGCTATCGAGAAGAGGGTTATCCACCGGCGGAAGCCGCGGTCAAAGGCGCCACCGAGCTGATGGTGCCGATCATCGGCAGCTTCTTAACGACTGCCGCGGCCTTTCTGCCCATGATGTTCATGTCCGGTTTGATGGGCAAATTCGTCTGGCAGATCCCTTTCGTCGTGATCGTGGTTCTGGCGGGCAGCCTCTTCGAATCGTTTTTTCTTTTACCGGCGCGGATCGCATATTATGGCGGGCCCGAAGCAATGCAGGCCCGCCAGAACCCTCTGCGTCGCGCGATCAACGCCGCCTTCGACCGAGTTTCGGAAGCCTTCGCGCGTTTCGCGGCCAGGATCGTACGGCATCCCTTTCGCGCGCTGTCGGTTGTGATCAGCATCCTGGCTCTGGCCTTCTTCGGCCTGGCGAATATGAAGTTCAGCCTCTTTCCCAAAGAGGAGGTCGAAGAATTTTTAGTTACCGTCGAATTCGCCCCTTCGCTCCGGGTTTCCCAGACCATGGATAAGGTCGGCGCGATCGAAGACATCGTGCGTAAACTGCCGGACAGCGAGCTGATCAGCTATAGTCTCAAGGGCGGCCTGCAGCAGCGCGATCCCAATGATCCGCTCCAGCGCGTCGGCGAACACCTGGCGATGGTGCACGTCTTCTTGACGCCCGAAGTTACGCGAACGCGTAAAGCCCGCGAAATCATCGACGAACTGGAGCCGCAGATCCGCGAAATTCCGGGGCTGGTGAATATGGCCGCGGAGGAACTGGTGCCCAGTCCGCCCATCGGCCCGGCGATTTCGGTGTCGATCGAAGGGCCGGAGTACGAAACGCTGCGTCAGATTTCCGGCGAAATCAAAGAATTTCTCAAAACCGTAAAGGGGCCGGAGGGGCCCGACGGCGAGCCCGCGAAAAACGCGATCTACGGCATCGACGACGACTACAAGTACGGCCGCGAAGAACTGGTGGTGAAATTGAACCAGGAAGCCGCGGCCCAGGCGGGCATTCGCGCCGCCGAGGTCGCGATGATCGTGCGCACGGCCTTCGAAGGCAACGAAGTCTCGACCCTGCGGCAGGGCACGGATGAAATCACCCTGCGAGTGCTGTACGACGGACCCTATCGCGCGCGGCCCGAAACTCTGGGCCGCCTGCGGGTGCCGAATCGCATCGGCCTCATGACCCGCCTGGACGCGATCTCGACTCGCTCAAGCAATGTCAGCCCCGAAGCGCTTTCGCACTATAACTACGAGCGCTCGGTCGTTGTCACGGCATCGATTTACGACGACCTGATAACTTCGAACGAAGCGAACGCGAAGATCTTTAAAAAATTCGAAGATATTCCGCAGCGTTATCCAGGCTATGCGGTCGTGCTGCGCGGGGAAAGCGACGATACGAACGAGTCCATGGCTTCCCTGGGCCGAGCCGGTCTCTTTGCGATCTTCGCCATCTTCGCGATTCTCGCCGTAATCTTTAACGACGCCCGCAAGCCGCTTCTAATTCTCGCGACGATTCCGCTCGGCATCGTCGGCATCGTCGTGGGCTTTTTGATCTCGGCGAAGGCGCTCAGTTTTCTGGCGATGATCGGCATCATCGGTCTGGCCGGAGTGCAGGTGAACGCCTCGATTATGCTGATCGCCTTCATCGATCAGCTCCGGCGTTCTGGAATGGATCCCCGCCAGGCGCTGGTCCAGGCGGCCCGGCAGCGCTTTCGCCCGATTTTGCTGACCACCCTGACGACGATGGGCGGGCTCTTTCCGACCGCCTATAGCCTGGGGGGCTCGGACCCCATGCTGATTCCGGTGACGCTGGCGCTCGCCTGGGGTCTGGCCTTCGGTACTTTTGGTTCGCTGGTATTCGTGCCGGCGGTCTTCGCGGCTAATATGGACTTGCGAGATTTTCGCGAGCGGCGGCGTCAGCGGGCTCGCGACGCGTCGGGCGACGGTTCCCGGACGGAATTCGCCGAAACCACCGTACATGCGGAAGGCGCTCTGTCGCGGAGCGTGCGGGGCAAGCGGCGCGGGAAATGACAGAGATCACGAAATCGAATGCCGGGGAGACGCCCCCCGATGCGATCGGCCCGAACTCCGGCGATACAGCGCAGAAGATACTCGCGGCGGCGCGGGCGCTCTTCGCGCGCCACGGCTACGACGGCGTTTCGGTGCGCGATATCTGCAGCGCCGCGGGTTGCAACGCGAACGCCGTGCACTACCACTTCGAAAGCAAGCCCGGCCTCTTCGCGACCATCCTCCGCCAGTTCGGCGACGAGACGCTTGCTTCGGCGCGCCGCGCTCTCGCCCGGACTCCGCGGGACGCGTCGGAGTTTCGCACGCGTCTGCAGATTTTTTTGGAGGAGACTTTAACTTCGTTTCTGGCGCAGCGCGATCTGGTTATGATCGTGCACACTGAGTTTCTCAAAGCCTCGCCCCGGGGCGAAGCCCATCTACAGCCGGAAACTCTGGAATCCCTGAGCGAAGGGCCGCGCTTCCTGGCGTACTATTTTTCCCGGGCCCGGGACGCGGGTATTCTCAAAAGCGAAATCGATCCGGACTTCGTCGCGCAGTTGTTGATGAAGCCGGCGTTGATGATGGTGCTCAACTGTCCCGGGACGGACGAGGCCCACGCCGATTCAATCGAAAACCCGGAGTATCGCACGCGCTGGTGCGAACAGATTCTCGGTATTTTGCTCGACGGGGCTCTGGCGAAAGAATGATCCCGGATTTCAATCCGGATTTTAGAATTCATTTAAGCATAGTTCATAAATCGAAGGTCCATCACAGAGACATATCCGGAGACATATCATAATGATTAATGCATACCTCGTCTGGCGCTTTCTAAAATTCCTCTCGCTCTGCCTCCTGGCCGGCGGAGTGTTTTCGAGCGTATTTTCGAACCATACCGAAAGGCGCATGCGCGCGCTCGCCGTCACGACGGCCGGGTTGTTCGGAGTATGGTTCTGCGGATATGCGCTGCTCAAGCTAAGCGGCCGCAGCCTCTCCGAAGCCTGGGTGCTGGTCGCGATGGCTGCGAGTATCGTGCTGCACTTTTGCGTGGCGCGTATGGCCCATGTTCCCGGCGCCGGCCGACTCAGCGCCGGCTTTGCGCTTGCGTCTCTCTTTCTTGCGGTGGGAGTTATGAGTTTGCGGGCCGTGGACCTGACGGGTATCGCGGCTCTGGGGGGAATCGCGGGCGGTGTTGCGGCCATGATTACGGGTATTGCGGGCGATCCTCGGAGAAGAGCTCCGGCAGCCGCGTCGATTGCGGACCCGTCCCGGGCCGCCCGGCTCGGGAGCTGGTCATGGTTTGTGTGGCTGGCGCGCCTGGAAGGCCTCTCGCTGATTCTGATGCTGCTGGTATCCATGCCGCTCCGGCGCTTTGCCGGGATCTCGTTGGACGGCGGTACAGGATTGCTGGCCTGGGCCCACGGCGCGCTGCTTCTGTTTTATCTGCAGGCCGTATACAGCACTGGAAGTATTTTGCAATGGAGCTGGAAACGACGAGCGCTGGGCTTTCTGCTGGGACTCCTGCCCGCTGGAACTTTTCTGTTCGAGTACATTGTGCGCGAATCGCGGGTGCGTGAATCGCAAGAATCAGCGGAGGAACTCGGCGACCCCGCGGTATAACGAACGATTGCCGGCGGGCTGCGTCGCGCTAACAGGTGAGAAGTATGGCACAAACTATAAAACTATCCAGGGCAATTTTTATAATACTGATGGCTTCGCTCAGCACAGGAATCGTGGCCCAATCAACCGGGTCAGCGCTGGAAGTCGGCCAGAAGCTGGTAAAAACAGAATTCTTAAATCAACACGATGAGGCTGGAAGTATTACGGCGAATACCCGGCTACTTATCTTCGTCGCCGGAGGGGGAGCCGGCGAAATCGTTCATGAAGTTCTGGAAAAACGGGGCGATGCTTATTTGACTTCCAATCAGATCGCGGTGGTCGCCGACGTCCATCGTATGCCGTCGATTATCACCGCACTCTTCGCCAAACCGCGCATGCAGAATTATTCCTATAAGATGTTTCTGATTCATGAACAGGGCGAAGGCGATAGCTTTCCACGTCAGGCGGAGAAAGTTACCGTGCTCCAATTGGATCAACGCAAAATTCGTGAAATAAACTTTGCGGGCAACGCCGCCGACTTGCGCGCGCTGCTGCCGGATTAGCGATGCGCCCGAACTCTCCCGGCCGGCGTTCAGCAACCCAATGATGTGATTTTCGCCCCCGTGCCCGGGGTGCGAAGGCGTGAATTTTTAATCGATGGCGGGTGACTGATCTTCACCTGCGTCTTGCTCCTGGAGCTCGCGCTGCTTATAAGCTTCCAGATTCAAAAACAAAACCAGCGTTGCGAGAGTCCAGGGCAGAAAGGCCAGCTCCACCAGGAACGCCCCCAGCATCCGCCAGGCGAATTCGATCACCGGATCGGCGTAGAGCGCTTCCGGTACCAGCTCTTTGTCCGATAAAGAAAGCAGCGTGGCGTAAGCCGCCACCACCAGCACCATCGGCAGGAACATAACGATCATACGCGTGAAGACGGCTCGCCAGTTATGGCGCACCATTCGCCGGCTGTAGCTTAGAGCGGCCCAATTGCGGACTCCGCGCAGGGCGACCGCCGGCAGCGTAAACGCGAAATAGCTCAGGGCGACGAGGCCCGGCGCCAGACAAAGAACCAGACCGAGTAAAATTGGAATCAGCGCCAGAAATTCGGTAGTGATCGCCGGCCAGAAGCTGTGCCCGACGCGCCGCGAAAGGCTTTCGAGATCGGCGGCTTTGTTTTCCAGAAGCCTGTCCCGGGCCGCGAATAGAATCGTCAGCGAGGTGGCGATGCCGATGATCCCGAAGACGATCATGGGGATCAGTTCTTCGTCCGTGATGATGGAGTCGTCGTCTTTGTTTCGTATAGCGTGCATCTCGAAGTAGACGTTGGCCAGATTGACCGGCAATCGAACGAACAAAAAGAGCAGTGCGATTGGTCCGAAGCAGGCGGCGATCAGTCGCAGGCTGAATTGCCACAGTTCGCCGAACGAAAGCAGCCGGTCTGCGGGCAGCCACCACTCTGAGGCGCCAGAAGGAGCATCCGGGAGCCCCGGACCCTGCGGCCAGCGCTCGACCCCGGATGGGGGCGGCTGGTAGGGCTGATCGGGCTGGCGCATGGGCCCTTTTTCTGCGATTTGAATTGAGTGCAAACCCGGAATTCTCCAGACAAAAACGAGCCCTTCGATTTCAAACAAGTGCTGGACTGGTGATTTCGATGCTTTGAACTGCCCGTTTACGGCCAGTCTCTGTGGATCCCGCTCTCAAAACCCTCGCGAAATACGCCTCTCAACGCCTGCTATCCTATCTGGAGCGCAGCCCACAGGTCCCCGATGAACCCGTCGCCATGTCTTTCCCCGCGGCGGTGTTGTTCGCCGATATGCAGAATTTCACGGTGCTGGCGGAGCGTCTGACGCGCGAAGACCCCCGACTGGGCGTCCAGAAACTGGCGGCCTATCTCGATATTTATATCGGCCGGCTGGTGGATATCATTACGGAGTGTGGCGGCGACATCGTTAAATTCGCCGGAGACGCCTGCTTCGCGATCTGGCCCGCTCAAGATCACGGCGACGGCAACAGCGCCGATCTGGTGCGGGCCATCCGACTGGCCGCCAACTGCGGCCTGCAGATCCAGAACCAGCTGCACAACTATCGCGTCGACGACGACGTAACGCTGGCGCTGCGCGTCGGGGTCAGCGCCGGCCGTCTGCACGAGCTGCATCTGGGCGGCTATCTCGAACGCTGGGAACAACTCTTCGCCGGGCGGGCGATGGGCGAGTCCGGTCAGGCCGGCACCCGGGCGCAGCCGGGGCAGGTCGTGCTGGGGCCCAGGGCCGTACGCGAATTGGAAAAACACGGAGCGGGCCAGCGTTTGAACGGCGCCGGCACTGCGTCCGATGCGAACAGCGGTCGCTACCGGATTCCCGCCTTGCCGCCGGAGCAGGCCGCCGGACCGCTGGAACGTTCGATCATTCCGGCCAATGCGCGCGAAGCCTTTAACGTGTACGTGCCCCGGGCCATACTCGTGGGGGACGCGACGGGCATGCGCGCCGAGCTGCGGCCGGTGACGGTTTTATTTTGCAAGGTCAAGGACGTCGAGTTTACGGCGCAGACACCCGCGGCGGTGATTCAAATCATCATGCTCGTCATGCAGGAGTGCGTCTATCGCTACGAAGGCAGTCTGAACCGCTTTGGAGTCGATGAAAAGGGCGCGATCTTGCTTGCGGCTTTCGGTCTGCCGCCGCTCGTACACGCCGACGACGCGATTCGCGGAGTGCGGGCGGCGCTTGATATTCGCCGGTCCCTGGCGGTCGTTGGTTATGATTCGGCGATCGGTGTGGCGACAGGACGGGCCTTTTGCGGCACGGTCGGCAACGACACGCGCTGCGAATATACGATGCACGGCACGAATGTGAACCTGGCCGCGCGACTGATGGTCAACGCCGAGACGATTCTCTGCGACGAAAACACGCAGCGCAAAGCGGAAAAGGAATTCGCATTCGAGCAGCAGCCGCCGCTGTCGGTCAAAGGTCGCGATGATGCGGTCCAGACTTACAAGCCGATCGTTTAATCTTTGCGTATCATACGATCGCATCGGATCGGGCGCGCAATGATCGAAACTATTGCGTCGGCACCAGGCCGTAGGCGACGCCCCGAAAGGCCGACCCGCCGCCGACTACCGACACCGACCAGTTAAGACCGTCTTCGCTCGTACTCACCTCGCCGCTGCCGCCCGCGGCAATCACGCGCTGGCCGTCCGACGTCAGATTCCAGATCACATCCGTCGGCGTCGCGGTGCGCACGGTCGCTACGCCGACGCCAGCGGCGCTGGTGAAGATCGTGCCGGTATCGCCGCCCAGAATGAAAAACGGACCGCTGGCGTAATAGCAAGCGCTTTCGAGGTTCGCGGCCGTGTGCGATCCCGTTGCGTTCGGCAGGCCGGTCCGGTTGGGCGCGGTGTGCAGGCCGCCGGCTCCGTTTTCCGCGAGCAGGACGCCGCCGCCGAAAGCCACCGCCGACCAGTCGAAGCCGCCCGCGGTGCCGCCGTTCCAGGTGACGCCGTCGCTCGAATCCGCCGTCACGCCCCCGCGGCCGACCGCCACGAATTCGCTGCCGGTATATGTAATCTTGCTAAATTGATCGGGCAGGGCCAGAGTGCGGTCGACCCAGGTGATCCCGTCGGTCGAAGTCAGAATCAGATCGCTCGTGCCGCCCTGTCCACCGACCGCGGCGTAGGTTCCGGTGTTCGGATCGTAGGCGATGGCTTTCAATTCGTCGACCGTGCCCGAAGTTTGTTCCGTCCAGGTGCCGGCCGCGCCGGTGGGCGAAAGCGTGATGCGTCCGCTCACGCCTACGGCCACGAAGCCCGCGGCCCCGTGGGCCACTCCGCGTAAATTTGTCGCGCTGGCCGGAGAGACGTCCGTCCAGGTGAGCGCGTCGGGAGAGGTATAGATTTTACCGCCGTCGCCGACCAGAATCCAGGTCGCGGTCGTTCCGCCTGTGCTGTCGGCGGTGCCGACGGCGCTCAGCAGCGCGGTCAGGGCGATCGAATTGCAGGTTGTGTCGGTGTTGTTGCAATCCGGACTGCGCAGACAGCCCGGAGCGGCGGCCAGCGCGCAGGCCGTCGCCATTACGAAAAGAAGCAGAGATCCGGATATGCGAAAGCGCGATTGCATGGTTCCTGTTTCCAGCGCGGAGCAGGGAGGCTTTTTTATTAGACGAAGGCCTCCGGGTAAATGTTCGCCCTGATGTATTAGTATATCTTTCGAACGATCAATCGACCAGCAATAGCACTTTGCCGGTGTTTTTGCGCTCCTGGATAAAGCGATGCGCCTGGCCGGCTTCTGCCAGCGAGAAGGTTTTCGAAATATACGGTTTGATTTTTCCGGCAGTGTACAGGTCGATCAGTTCCAGACCGATCCCGCGCAGGCGGGGGATCTCGTCCCAGAGATGCCCCAGGTTCAAGCCGAAAACGCCTTTGTTTTGATCGAGCAGACTCATGGGCTTGAACTTCGGCAGGGTCAGGAAGGTTTTCAAAACCCTGAAGATATTCGCACCCGACACGGTCGACATGCCGAACATCACCAGGCGTCCGAGAGGCGCGAGACTTCGATAGCCTTTCATAAACGAATCGCCGCCCACCGCGTCGAGAATCAGGTCCACGCCGCGGCCGTTCGTCCTGCGCGCGATCTCCGCTTCGAAATCCTGCGTGCGATAGTCGATGAGATGCTGCACCCCCAGGTCTTGTAAGAACGCATGTTTGCCGGAGGAAGCCGTGCCGAAGATTTGTACGTCACTGATTGTTTGGGCGAGATGGATCGCCGCGAGGCCCACGCCGCCGCCGGCCGAGTGAATCAAAAAGGATTCGCCGGCTTTCAAATTTCCCTGAAAGAACATGCCCAGGTAGGCCGTGAAATAATTCACCGGAATCGCCGCCGCTTCTTCGAAGGACATTTGTGCAGGCATCGGAAAGACCTGCATCGCCGGCACGCAGACCCGGGAAGCGTAGCCGCCGAAGCGCGTAATCGCGAAGACTCGATCGCCGATATTCAAGGCCGGCGCCTGGTCCTGGTTTTTATGGAGCTCCGTGCCGGCTGCGATCGGCGAACCCAGGGCGTCGACGACTCCCGATACTTCGTAGCCGACGACGCAGGGTTTCGGCGGGGCGTCAGGATACAGTCCCTGGCGCGCCATGATGTCGGCGAAGTTCACGCCGCTCGCTTTGACGGCGATGCGCACTTCGCCGGGGCCGGGCCGGGGATCGTCGGAATCCCGCGCCTGGAGAACGTCGTAGCCGCCGTTTTTGGTGATATAGACCTGCTGCATGCGAAGACTGTGGCGCATGCGGCGCGAAGGACAAGCGAAAAGCTCCGGTTTTAGCCGCCGTACCAATCCGGTTGGGCGTCCGCGCCCGGGTCATTGCTCAAGTTTTGATTTTCGCCTGTGTCGGGATCTACGAGAAGGATTTCATCGTCCAGGTCCGGATTGAGTCCGTCGACATCGGCGCTGGACCGGACCAGCAGTCGTCGGTCGCAAGGCGCCGGTACGGGCTGATTGGCCGCGAAATCGGTGAGGGCGGTCGCTTCGCCGCCGGCTTCGAAGTTCATGGCGTAGACCTGGCTCGTTCCCGAACGGTTCGACGAAAATAAAATCTGATTACGGATCGCCGACCACTTCGGAGCCTTATCGGAACCCGGGTCGTCGGTCAACTGCACCAGCTCGCTGCCGTCCGAGTTCATGCTGTAGATCTCATCGTTTCCACTCCGGTTCGAAGTGAACAGGATGCGTGTATCGTTTTGGGCCCAGGTCGGCGTGTCGTCGTCGCCGGCGTCGTTCGTAAGCCGGGTCGGGTTGCCGCCGTCGGCGTCCATAACATAGATTTCGCGGTTGCCGTCTCTTTGAGAAGTAAAGAGAATCCGCCCGGTAAGCAATGAGGGGGCCGGGGTAATATCCAGGGCCGGTAGATTGGTCAATCGCACCGGGTTCGCACCGTCCGCATCCATGCGATAGATCTCGTTGTTGCCGTCGCGCTGGCTCATAAAGACGACGCCCGCGCCTCCGGCGGTCCACTCCGGCTGCGAGTCGGTCGCCGCCTGGTCGGTCAGCCTTCGAAAATCGCCCGGCGGGCCGGCGTAGATTTCATCGTTGCCGTCGCGGTTCGAGCGAAAGACGACCTGGATCTCGCCCGCGCAGACGGGTTGATACAATACGAAAGCCGCGGGATTGCATGTGATGTCGGTGGCGACGCAGACGGGATCGGGCAGGCAACGTCCGGTCCCCAGTGCGACCGTCGCCAGGGGCAGGAGGGTCAGAATTATCCGGACGTGTCGCGGGAAATCGCGGTTGAAATTCATACGGCAGCCTACATCGTATTCTTTAAGCTGTCGTCTTGCTGGGCCGAAGGAGACGCGCCCCGGCGGTTGAGACTCCGGCGGGCGACGCCGCTTGAATCAAGGGTGCTGACTTTTGAAAACATATCGCTGAGCCTCGCGGTCCTCACCGCTTTCGGGGCCCTGGTCTTTCTTTTCGCCGCTGATCGCACGGGCGCTTCCCGTTTCCTGGGCGTCCTGCTGGTGCTGGTCGCGATTATGTACTCCCTGCGATTCGCGCTGCTGAAAGCGCATCCGGCTGCGCCCTATCTGGCCATGTGCGGCGGCGTGGCGGCCTGGTTTCACGGCCCCTGCCTGGAGCAGTACGTGCGCGCATCGTACTTTGCCGAAATCGCGTCGGTCTGGCGGGCCTTTCTGCCGGCGGCGATCGTCGGCGGAATCTTTCTGGTGATATATGTCGCGCTGTATCTGTCATTTGAATGGGCCCGGAAGGCCGAAGCGATGGTCGCCGTCGATAGCCCTTTTCACGATCTGATGACGTCCATGCTGATGGGCACCGTGGTCTTTACGCTCTACTATCTGTGGCGCCTGTACCAAATGGCCCGGGACTATCACCGGCGCTATGAGTCGTACCATGCTGGGGAACTGACGCGGGGTCTGTGGGAAATCTACGCCGTGCTCGCGCTGGCCGTCTGCTGGCTGTCGGTGCCGGTGGTTACCGAAGCGATGCTGTTCTGGGAAGTGTACCGGGGCCATAATTTTCTGGCACCGACCTCGGCTCTAGCGGTGCTGCCGCTGCTCTATCTGGCCTTTCGCCGGGCCGTATCTTCGCCCGAACGCCTGCCGGATCTTCAGGGGGAACAGGCGAGCGCGGCCCGGAGCAGGCTCGATGGGATTGCAGGCGGTGTGAATAGGCCAGGGGCCGCGCGTCTGGGCGAGATTGCGGCAAAGCTGCGGGAAGCCCTGGAAGAAGATCGGATCTATTTGAACGAGGACCTGTCGCTGATGGACCTGGCACTCGAGCTGGATGAATCCCGACATCAAATTTCGGAAGCGATCGGCGCGGAGTTCCAGACGAATTTTTACGGCCTAATCAACCGATACCGGGTGGCGGAAGCGCGGCAGCTTCTGCGGGATTCCCGTGCGATGAACGAGAGCATTCTGGATATTGCGTATCGCGCGGGCTTCCGCAGCAAGGCCGTCTTCAATCGAAGCTTCAAGGCCGAGACAGGGCAGACTCCCGGCGAATATAGAAACGCCGCCTTGTGAAATGAAAAAAGGACCGCGGCCCGGGGGCCGCGGGGGAGATAGATTAAGTAGTTCCGTTGGCTGTCGCAAAACAGCCGCGGGCAGGACCTCGATGATTCAAAACCCTGAATGCCCATCTTACAGGCCGGGCGATTATGGCATCTTGATAGCAGTTGGCCAGCACTTTGCGTATGAACGGCCCCGTGGGCATGATGAGTACTTGAACTCGGGAGTGGAAGGGGATGAGGGTCGCGAGGCCGATTAGCTGTTGGATCCATTCATCATTATTTTTTACTATTGGCAGGGATTTGGCAGCGGGGCAGGTGCTGTCAAAACGGCTTTGTGTCGCGGCGATATTTCGAAGGCGTGGTGCCGGCGATGCGCTTGAACTCGCTGTTGAAACTGGAAAGCGAGTGGAAGCCGACGGAGCGAGCGATCGCGGCGATCGGTCGGTCGCGATGGCTGCGCAGCTGGACGCGCGCTTCGGCTACTCGATATTCGTTGATATAACGAAAAAAATTTTTTTGATAGCTGGCGTTGATGATTTCCGAGAGCTGATACGGCGTGATTTTCAGCATATCGGCCAGTCGCTGCAGGCTCAGGTCTTCGTCGCAAAAAAGCTTTTCATCCGACATCAAGGCTTCGAGTTCCGTCTGAATGGCCTCCGCGTCCACATTCAGGATCTTACTTTTTATATATTTTTGCTGATCGCGGGCGACGCGCTCGGTGTAGGCCGCAATCTGTTCGGCTTCGCTCGCCTGGCCCCCTTCGGGATGGGCGCTCTGCAGCAGTCGCGTGCGCGAGAAAAGAGAAAACATGAAAAACGCAAACTCCGGAGCGAAACCTAAAAGCAGCGCGTGTTCGGTCCAGGCGTTCATCGGCAGCACGTCGCTGGTCGCCAGTAGATAGACCGCAATGCCGCCCTGTAAAAAAATAAAGCCGCTAACTGAATAGAACGCCGGATAGAATCTCCGGCGCATCGCCTGTACCGCGCCGGCGATCAGCAGCAACGCCTCGATATAAAAAATGAATTTGCCGTAGTGATTCAGAAATAAAAAATCCGGCTCGGGCAGCAGCGCGAGCCCGGCGACCGAAAACAGCGCGACGATTACGACCAGCAGCGCCCGATCGATCCGCGGAGCGTGTACGCGCAAGAGCAACAGCCAGCGCCAGAATGCGATCAGCGCGATGCCCATCATCGGCGTAAAGATATAGGTGCAGCGGTATTTCCACTCGGGACTGTGGGGGAAAAAGATCTCGGTCAGATAGTCGCGGAAGAGTGCGACGTTGAGGGCGTAAAACAACAGCGCCAGAGCGTAGAATAACGGCCCGGTCGATCGTGAGGAGTAGGCCAGCAGCGCGTTGAGCGCCAGCATGAAGAGCAGCGCGCCCAGGAAAAAATAAAAGACGAAGGCGTGGCGCTGATCGCGACGTAGAAATTCCGCTTCGGATTCGATATAGAAGCGTGCGACTTTCGTGCCGCTGCTTTCGATTCGCAGATACAGCAGTCGTTCCAATCCGGGCGGCGCGGCGAGGCGTACGACGGGAATCCGGTGGCGATACGCGCGTTCCGCGATGGGCGCGTCAATACCGAGCATGTCTCGTTCGACGCCTTCCGGGCCCTGGTTGGAATCGATAAGAAAGACGTCCGTGCGATCCCCCCAGGGATATTCCCAGATCAGCAGAGGCTGTTGTTCTGGGTCGGCGGCGTTGCGCAGGCGAATGCGCAGCCAGCCGACGCTTGCGTTTGTGCCGAGGTTTAAGTATTCATCGTTCGTCTGTTTCCAGGCGCCGGCCGGTAAGGCGCGCACTTCCGCCAGATCCATTGTTGCCGATTTATCGACGAAGTACTCCGCGGCGGTCGTAAGGGAATGCGAGCCGCCGGTATGAACGAGTGGTTGCGCTTCCGCCATAAGGGCCCGACTTGCGAAGAGCGTCGCTCCGAGCGCAAGGGATGCGATGATCGCCAGGAGCCGCCGGTGGGGAAAAGCCACGCCGAAAATCCAGAGTATGGACCCGGACCGCTCGCGTCGAATACGAGAAGCGCTCAGGCCTCAGCCTCTCGTCGGTACCGGGAAGGAGTGTCGCCGGTTTGCTTTTTGTTCGCCGCGCCGCTGTCGGGATGTGGATCCGTTATGCATCGGATGCGCGAAAATACCGAGAGCATAAAGAATACGAACTCCGACACCAGGCCGCTGCTCGAAAGAAAATATACGGCGATGCCGCCCTGAAGAAAAACAAAACCGGGCATTGAATAAAATGCAGGGGCGAATCCCCGGCGTCCGGCCACGCTCGCCGTCGTAACCAGCGGCATACGATCCAGCGAAGGATCGACGCTATAGTAGGCGGCGCGAGTTAGAGAGTAAGACTCTCGATCGTCGTCAGGGCTCAGCGTTTGCGCGTATCCAGAATAAACCGGCCAGGCCGGCAGTGTGAACGGGAGCGGAAGGGTCCGGCCGAAAAAAAGAAAACGGGATCGCATGGAATTCTGTCAATTCTCTCAGTGGACTGGCGATCCGGCAGACTCGCTTTCCTGGCTCATACCGGCAAATTAATTTTTCGTAGCCCCGGCCGTTCAGATTCTCGCCGGCCATGGGTTCAGGCTCGCCTGTTGGACGAGCTCGGTTTGTAATTCGTAATATTTTTCTGTTGTCACATTAAGGACCTCGCGTCAGCTTCAGCGATAGCGCGTTTATGATCCCGCCCCGCTTGAATCCAATATTTCGTATTCGCTTTCGCGCGATTTTTTTCGGCGCCCTGATCGTTCTGAGCGCGCTTGCGAATCATTCCTGCGAAATAGGCAATATTATTCACAAAGACGCGGCTCCCGATTTTAACGCCGCGCAGGCCGGCGACATTTTGTTACTACCCCCGCTGGATCGCAGCGACTCAATCGACCCGGAGACTTTCGCCGCCGCCTTTCGTCTGCGTCTGCGAGACTATAGCCCGGCGTATCGCTTTCGCGTCGTTGATTCCGATCCGCCCGGCTTGTCCGGCTCGTTCCTCGAATCTCTGGACGCAAGCGCCGGCGGGCCGGACACTGCGGCCGCCTGGCCGGCCATCGACCGCCGCCCGCGAATTCTGGCGGAACGCTTTTTTGCGGTTACGATTGTGCGGGAAAACAGCATTCGTCGCGAGCGCCGGCCGGAATATATCGGCGGGGAGGGCGGCGATTCGGTCTGGCGCGATTTGATTTATACGACAAGGGTCTTTCGTGCGGACTTTATGATCTTCGCGCCCGATCTGGCGAAGCCGGCCTTTTTCGCGCGGTACGAACGAGAGTCCGAAGAATCGAACGCGGACGAATACGCTCAGGACGATGAATCGCCGGCGCAGATTTGTCTCGACGCGATCGGGCAGTGCCTTTTTAACTCGGCTCTCCAGATCGTTTCCGGAGGGCGCGCTGATTCGGCCTACGACGACGACGTGAGTCGTTTCATGAAGACGGTCGCTCTGGAGTTGCCCGAGGACTGAAGGCTTACGGGGATTTGAATTCGAACTATAATATTTGTGAGGTATAACTATGAGCTTTAGTATAATGGGAATCGTCGCGCTGATCGCCGCGGTCTGGGTCATCTATGACGTGTTGACGAAACAGAAACGCATGTCCGACGGCATGCGGCTTGTGTGGGTGATTCTGGCGATCGTCCTGAATATTATCACGGCGATCCTCTATTTCTTCATCGTGAAGAAAGGCAAACTCTAAGATTTGGCGGCATTGGCCAGAGTGATCGCTTCGCCGGGCGAGAGGCGAAGACTAACTTACAGTCGGAAGCAGTGAGCAATTTATTGCTTGTTCCTTCGCTTCGCCGCGCGATCAAGGCCGCTATCGCAGTCCGCGATTCGCGGCGAATTCTTCGAGTGGCCCATGCTGAAACGAAAACCCAAAAAATCAGAGCTGAAATCCGAATCAGAAAACGAATCGAAAAACGAGTCAAAGACCCCGGGCGACGACCCCGGCTCCGGCGCATCAAATGGGGCCCGACGACCGGGCGTCGCGACGCCTTTTGACATCGCCGGTAAAACGATTTTGATTACGGGCGCGAGCCGCGGTATCGGAAGGGCCATCGCCCTGGGCATGCGCGACGCGGGCGCCGTGGTCTACGGCACCGGAACGAAACCGGAGTCGGTGGCCTGGATGGCCGACGAAGAGCTGGTCGGCCGGGCGCTTGACGTGCGCGACGAGGTCGGCACGGACGCGTTGATCGCTGAAATCGTTAAGCGACACGGCAAGCTCGACTGTTTGATCAACAACGCCGGAATCACCGACGGGCGGCTGGCGAGCTGGCATGACGCCGAGAGCGTCGAAGACGTGATGTCCACGAATTACAAAGGCACAATGATCGGATCGCTCGCGTACTTTCGCCACCATCGCAAGCAGGGCGGCGTGATTGTAAACGTTTCGTCGATCCTGGGCATCGTCGGCACCGAGATGTCTTCGGTCTACTGCAGCAGCAAAGGCGCGATCAATCAGCTGACGCGCTGTCTGGCGATGGAATGGGCGCCGTATAATTTTCGCGTGAACGCTCTGTGCCCAGGGCTGGTGGATACGGACTTTATCAAGCCGATCACGGAGCACCCCGCGGTGCTACAGGCCGCGATCGAAAGAACTCCGATGAAACGCATCGCGCAGCCCGAGGAAATGATCGGCGCCGCGATTTTTCTCGCAAGCAAGGCGTCGAGTTTTATGACCGGCCAGACCCTGGTCCTGGACGGCGGTACGACGGTGCATTGATGGCACGGCAGGACTACCCGCCTGGAACTTCGGAACCGCGAAACTTTTGGTTTTGGTAGTTCGTGCTTTTTGATAAAACATAAAAATTCTTTACATTTAAGTCGGCCACGCTGGGCTTATCGGATGTGGTGGAATAGGACCGGATCTCGACGGAGCTTTCGCTGGAGGCTGATCGTATCTCTGAGCGTGGGCGTCGCGGGATTTTTGCTGCTGCCGGGCGCGGGTCTATTCCAGACCATGCGGGTCTTAAACGCGTACGAAGAGGACGTGCGAAACTTTGGGATCGCCCGGGAGGCTTCGCTTGAGTTCCGCTGGCAGGTGCAGGAGTGGAAGAATATACTGCTGCGCGGACAAAACCCGGCGGACTATCAGAAATACCGTAAGCAATTTCTGGCGCGGCAGGGCGCAGTCGCGGCGAAACTCGAAACCCTCAGGGCGACCCGGCCCGAGGGCGACGGCATGAGCGCCGCAATTCGAAAGCTGGAAGTCGAGTTGCAAAATCTGAACGCGGCCTATACAGGGGCGCTGAAAAGGTACGACGATGGAAATCCCGCTACGATCTTTCGAGTCGATCGGTCGGTACGGGGTATGGATCGCGAACCGGCACGACGCTTCGATGCGATCGTCGGCGAATTGCGCGACGCGGCCGATCGCCGTCGCGACTCTTTCCTGGAGAGCTTCGCCTTGATGTTCGGACTGCTGGCATTGGTGGGAATCGCCGGCTTATTATTTCTGAACGCCCCGGTGATTGCCGCCTTGAATCGCTCGATTTCCGCCCTGACTTCGGCCAATGCGCGCATCGGATCGGGTGACTTGCGCCAGGCGGAAATTCAGGGTCTGGACGGCGAGTTTCGAATGATCGGCGAGCAGATCAGTCGCACTGCCGGGGACCTGCGAGAATTAGTGCAGGCGATTCAGGTCGCGCAGGCCGAAGCGGAAAGCACTTCGGCGGCGGTCAGTGATTCGATGGAACAAATCGCAGGCGTCTCCCGGGAGCAGTCGGCCTTTCTCGAACAGTCCGCTGCGGCTCTCGACGAGCTCTCGGCGTCCGCGGGAACGATCCGCGATCTCACGCAGCGCCAGCGGGAAGGAGTGCAGAGCGTGGTGGGCGTCGCCGACGATCTACGTCAGTCGTCGATGAATCATGAAAAAATCTACAGCGCTCTGGCCGAGATGAGTTCGGTCGCGGTGCGACAGGCGGGGCGCGGCGCCGCTTCGGTCCAGAATTCGGTTACGCATATGCAGGCCGTCAGCGAGATTTCTACGCGAGTGTTGAACGTCGCCGACATTATTAACGAAATGGCGGATCGTACGAATTTGCTTTCGCTGAATGCGGCGATTGAAGCGGCCCGGGCCGGAGAGCACGGTCGCGGTTTTTCGATTGTCGCGAGCGAAGTCGGCCGTCTGGCGCAGGGCAGCCAATCGTCGGCGACGGAGATCGGCGGTCTTCTGGGTCAGACCAACGAAAAGATTCAGTCCGGCAATCAAGAGATCATGCAAACGCGAAATATCTTCGTCGAAATCGAGCAGGCGATGAATCGTCTGGCCGCGGAAATTCGGCAGTTAGAGACGACGGGCGGGCGCCAGAACCAGCTCGTGGCGGAAGTTTCGGCAGCGGTGAATTTAATCGATCAAAACGCGACAGACGTGGACGTGGCCACGCGCGATCAACATCGGGCGGCCACGGAAGTTTCTACGGAAATCCAGCGGGCCACTCAGCGCATCTCAGAGAATGTGAGCAGCATTGCGGATATCCAGGCGGCCATGCGCGGCCAGGAACAAGCGATTCAAAAGATTTCGGGTATGATCGCTTCGTTTCAGTGCTGATTCGTTCAGAGCGTCGCTTTCCCGGAGACTGCGGCTCCTGCGCGCAGCACTTCGCCAAAGCCGAGTTTCGCGGGCAGCTGCATCGTGGTGCCGATCGCCGAAAGCAGAGCGCCGCCGACGCCGGAAGGACAAACGTCGACGCCGGTTAAGTACAGGCCGGGCAATACCGGCGATGCGATGGCGCACCAGGGAGATTCTTTCGAACGGAAGCGTTCCGGCACGCAGGGCAGGCCGTAGACCGCGCCCGCGGGATGACGCGAGAAATGTTCTACGCTCAAAGGCGTCGACACTTCGACTCGCTCCACGATTTCAGCGAAGCCCGGGTGGCGCGCTTCAATCAGAGCGAGCAGGTCGCCGGCGATTTTGTCTTTCAGTTTTTCATAGTCCGGCGTGCGGCGTTTCCAGCTCGTCGTATCGCGCCAGGGGGCGAAGGCCTGGTCATCGGCGATGACGATGATTTCGGCCGTATGGTGTTTCGCCTGCGGATTTTTTAGCGACGGAAAGGACAGATAAGCCCAGCGCAGATCCGTGCGTCCCGCGAGCCAGTCGACGCCGTTCGCGAATACCCGGTCGGCGTCGTAGTCGCAATAGAACCAGTGGTTTTCGCCCTGAAATTCAAAGCCGGCTTCACGCGGATCTACTTTCAGGGCGCAATAAGCCGTCACCGCGCTTGCGGGCCTTTCGCGCAGATAGAAGTCCCGCAGGGCGGCGCGAAAGGCTACGTCGACGGACGCGGGCAACATACGTTCATAGGTATTGTATACGCCGGCGCCCGAAATTATAACCGGCGCGAAAGCTTCGACGAGTTCCTCGTCCCCCTGCGACTTGCGCGCGCGCAAATTGCGAGCTCGCACTCCGACTGCGCGGCCGTCCGCTACGAGAATTTCTTCGACCCGATGAGCCAGACGAATTTCGCCGCCCGGAGCTTCGATCAGCGGGCGAATGGCCGCGGCGATCGCCCCGGCGCCCCCCACGGGAAAATAGCCTCCCGCCAGATAGTGGCAGTCGACGGTCGCATGCACCAGAAAAGAGCTGCGGGAGGGAGGCACTCCATAATCCGGCCAGCGAGACGTGAGTACCGCTTTCAAGCGCGGGTCCGAAAAATTGCGGTCCATGTACTCCGCGGTGCTAATATCTACGGAGCGAAAGTTATTAATTCGAAGGGGCGCGCGCGCCCGGTCGATGAAGGCCGAGCCGCTTTTCATGAAATGCTGACCGAACCAGGCGTTGATCTTTTTTATATCGCGAAAGTACTGATCAATCGCGTTCTGTTCGTCCGGAAAGCGTTCGATCAAAACGCGCCGGTACTCGATTTCGTCGGCCGGCACGTCGATCGATAGATCCGGATAAACGAAACGCTCGAAGCGCTCCCGGGGCATCGGCGCCCACTCCACGCCGCCGCCGGTGACGCGATCGAAAATTTTTCGGAGAATTGAATCGGGCTGCATGTCGCCGATATAATGCACGCCCACATCCCAGTGAAAGCGACGGCCCTTGTGCATGCGGCTGAATTCGTGCGTAAAGCCGCCCATTATATAGTGTTGTTCCAGCATCAGCACTCGCTGGCCGCGCAGGCGGGAGAGCAGGCTGGCGGTCGCCATCGAACTCATTCCCGAGCCGATTACGATCGCGTCGAAGTGCAGGCGGCGCGGGCGGTCTGAATCGGCGGCCGGATTCGCGGAAGGCATGCGCCATATGCGCGTCCCGGGGAGTCGCTGTCAGTTCGGAAACCGGCCGCGAAATATTCGATCGCGATCACTGGAACGCGTCGCGCGGGCGAAAAATAACCATCGATGCGAAGCGCAAAGTCGCCGATATTCAGTAGTGATGAGCGCCGGAGCACCCACCCCCGATCCTGAACTGGATCTTTTAATCGCCGAACACGTTATGGGCTGGGTGCGCAATCGCCACGGTCGCCTGTGGCCGGATCGCCAGTGCTTTGGCTATCGCAATTCGCGCGGTCACGGTTTCGTGCCGGCCTACAGTTCCGACCCCGGGGCCGCTTTGCAGGTGATCGAAGTGCTTGCGGCGAAACCCCACAATACCCGGCTGGAGTGTTTGAGCAATCGCGACGGCGAATACAGCTGCACTCTGGTCAAGCCAGGCCGGAAAAAATCGGAGCAGCTGCTGTACGCCGCCCATGCTCCCTGGCCGGCTCTGGCGATTTGTCTGGCGACGCTCAAGCTCTTTGATATCAGCCGGCCTGCGCCTGCGGAACCGGAGCAGGATGAAGTCGCGCCCGCCGCCCGCAAACCGCGCGGCCAGGCGACGGCCGGATCGCGCAAAAAGGCAGCGAAAAAGGCCGCGAAAAAGTCGGCGCGAAAGTCCGCTGTGAAAAAGAAGCGCTCCGCTTCCTGAGTCGAGTTCCACCTGATATGAATGCCAGGGATCGTCAGACTGGACGCAGCCGGCTTTCGGCGCTTTGGTTTCGAGAACGGCGGCCGCTGAGCGTCGGCGAAATCGAATTAGCGCGCGAAGTCTTTGCATCGTCGTTGGACTACGCGGCGATCCGCTTGCAGGGCGGCGGTTTGCTTTCGCTCAACGCCGGCGCGGTCGTGATTAATAATACGATCTATTTTAATGCGAGCACCTACAGCTCTGATTTCGCGGCTCCGGACGTACGCCTGTCGCTGCGCGCCCTTTTGATGCACGAGCTGGTGCACGTCTGGCAGTTTCAGAATTTGCCGCGCTACCACTGGCTGAAGGCGGGCTTCGAACATATTTCGCATTGGGGCCGCGTGTACGATTACGATCTCGCCGCGAATCCAGCGAAGGCATTGCTGGACTATCGCTACGAACAACAGGGGCGCCTGGTCCAGGATTATTATATGCTAAAAAAACTGGGTCACGATGTTACGGCCTATGAAGGAGTCATCGGCGAAAGGCTGTCGGTAGGGCGGGCGTGAAATCGGAGCTTTTATTTTATGACGCGGACAGCCGCCGGCTTTCCGATTGCGGGCAACCGCTGGAGATTGAGGTGTCCGGCGCGGCCAGCGGCTGGCAGGGAATCATTCTGGAGAAGGGTTGGTCGCCTCACTTTTATCCGACGAACGTTATCACGCCCTATTTTTATTTCGCCCTCGCGCTCGAACAGGATCTGCGCTGGGAGGCGCACCACGGGGGCGAGCTGCAGCCGCTGAAGACCAATCCGGGGGACATATGGATCAATCCGCCGGATACGCCCTTTACGCATAAGATCGACCAGCCCTGTTTTTTTACGATCCTGGCGATCGAGGCGGATATATTCTTAAGCGCGCATCCCGATGCATTGCCGCCGGCTCGTCGAGAGAGTTTGCAGTTTTTGAACAACTATAACGTCGAAGACCCGCTCTTGAAAAACTTTATCGAGCTGTTTTATTACGAAGCCCTGAGCGGCGGCGCGAACGGTCTACGCTATATTCGAAATTTGCTGGCGACTCTCAGCGAATACTTCGTCAACACATACTCGAATTATCGCGATCGAAACCCGGGTTCGAAGGCGGGCTCTCCGGAAGGCGCTCCGCCGAGCGGCGGCGCGAATTCGAGAATTAAACCCGAGGCGATCGAAGCGATCGAAAGCTTTATTCTTGAGAATCTGGAAGAAGTGATTACGGTCGATGATCTGGCGGCCGAGTTAAATATGAGTAAGTTTTATTTCTTACGCGAGTTTAAAAAAGCAGCCGGCGTAACTCCCCACCAGTACCTCACGCGCATTAAGATGGAACGCGCGAGCGCCCTGCTGCGCGAAGGCTCGTCAAGCCTGGCGACAGTGGCTCTGAGCCTGGGATACGGGGATCAGAGCCACTTTTCTCGCGTGTTTAAGACGCACTTCGGCGAATCGCCAGGGAATTACCGGAAGCGAAGCTGATGCGCGTTTCATCGAATGCAAGCGCGCACGCGAGCGGCCTGAGTTTCCTGAGCTGCCGCGCTTTCACAGATGAATCGCAAACCAATCCGCGGCCAGATCTACGGATAGCTGCGTCTTTTGCGGATCGTCATAGAAATCGAACTGTTCGAAAGGCGGTTGCGCGCCGCTGGAGATCCAGTGCAGTTTCTTGTGATCGCTTTGAATGGCGGCGAAATATTTTTTCGCGTAGTCTGGCAGGACCGCGCCGTCGGAGTGAATCATCAGCACCGGCGTTTGCAGACGCCGGGCGGAAGGCATCGGGTCGTAGCTCAGCCAGTCTTCCCAGCTCATGACGGCGAATTTATCGGCGCTCCATTCCGCGATCGCACCGCGCTCGGGATTCAAGTAGTAGTCGAATGGCCCGTACATGGCCGCGCTTTCGTCGCTCGCGCTGATCGTGGGAATGTATTCGACTTCGCCGCTTGCTTCGTACTTCGCCTTCGCCTGACGGGCGGCGGCGATTCGTTTTTGCACGCCCGCTTCGCCGCCGTAAAAGAGTTTCACGGCTTCGGCGTCGTGCAGCCAGCTCGCCGCCGTAGCGATCGCCTGGATCCGCTCCGGGGCGGCCGCGGCCGCTTCCAGCAGATAGCCTGCGCTCGCGCACACCGCGAATCCGCCGACTCGTTTGGGATCGACGGCGTTGACCGATGCCAGATAGGCCGCCGCGTTTTGAATGTCTTCGATTTTGAGGCGGGGGGATTCGTAAAAGCGCGGCTCGCCTTCGCTTGCGCCGTAGTTGCGGAAGTCGAAGGTCAGGGCGATCAAATCTTTTTCCCGCGCGAATTTCTGCGCGTATAAAGCCGGCATCTGTTCTTTCACCGTCGTCCAGCTCCCGGTAACGATGATTGCCGGATAACGTTCGCCCGGCCGATAGTTCGCGGGATAGTGCAGATTGCCCACCAGCGTGGCGCCTTCGCTCTTAAATTTAACTGTGCGTATTTCGCCGGGCTGCGGCGGATTCGTTTTATCGCAGGCGCCGGCGGACAGGGCGAAGATGGAGAGCGTCGCCAGCATTGCGAAGCCGCGGCGCAGGCCGCGATCTTTCCCGGGCGGGGCTTGTCGTGTAGATTTCATGGTATATCCTCCCGTTTGATACAGAAAGGATACACCGAAGCGGGCCCCGGTTCTTGTAGATTGTTGGCGGGGAATTGTAGATTGTTGCGAAAGGCTCTGGAAGCGGTTTCGCTCCGGCTGTATTATTCGTTGCGAGCTGCTTCCGATTTTTCGCGATCCGCTTTTTCCTGCATGCCCGGCAGAGCCTGGCGACGAGCTTCCAGGATCTTGTTAATCTCTTCGCGAAAATCGGGGAATTTATCGAGTAGCTTTTCGAAAGTATTTTTGCGCAGAATGTACACGTCACAGTATTCGACGGCGCGAATATTCGCGGTGCGGGGCTGGCTCAGAATCAAGGCCATTTCGCCGAAGAAGCTGCCGTCGGTAAAGGTCGCCAGAGGAT
The DNA here is from genome assembly GCA_024742665.1 of bacterium. Classification (GTDB taxonomy): domain Bacteria; phylum Spirochaetota; class Leptospiria; order Leptospirales; family Leptonemataceae; genus JANSYA01. The sequence continues at coordinate 228,685 of JANSYA010000003.1, read as the reverse complement.
GGTTTTCGTCGTCGAGCAGCTCGGCCGTGCCGCGACTGATAAAGTACATCTGATCGCCTGTTTCGCCTTTGTGAATGATTAAATCGCCGGGCATAAAGAGCGCCGGCCGCAAGTGCGAAGCCAGCTCGCGCACGAAATCCTCGTGGGCGTTGCGAAAGAGCGGCACCATCTGGATAATGTCGCGGTTTAAAAACAGGGCGACTTCGGTTCGCAGCGTCGGCGGTAGATCGCTGAGAATCTGGTTTTCGTCATGGCCCAGGCTGCTCTGCCAGAGGTGATTATAATAATCGCGAATTTTCTCCTGAAGTTCGTAGGGCAGGCACTTGTCGGTGAAAAAGGCGTTCAGCTCTTCGATCTTGCTGACGTAGCGGGCCTTCGCTTCGTCGGTGTTCACCAGCAGCGTGGAGATATTACCAATGACGTAACCATAAACCGCCACGCCGAATAACATCACGACCATCGTATAGATCGTCTGCGGAACTGTAATCGGCGTGATGTCGCCGTAGCCGACGGTCGTCAGAGTCGTAACGGCCCAGTACAGCGCGCTCAGATATTCGCGGCCGACGTGCTCCGCAGCGCTTACGCCGCCCAGCAGGATCCAGCCGCAGGCCAGCCAGTGGGCGCTGAGCGTAATCCAGAACGAAAAGAACACCAGTCGGACCACGCTCTGATTCAGGACGCGGTTCGTGTGCCAGTCCCGGGAGATTTTGTTGAAGCGCACTAGTTTGAGTAAGCGCGACAATCGCAGGAGGCGGATGATGCGAATCACGCGATGCGTTTCCGAGAAGAGGCCGGTTGCGATCAATTCAAAAGGAATGGTCGCGAGCAGGTCGATTCCGAACCAGCCGCGCAGGTATTTACTGCGCACGACTTTCGGATCTTTGCAGAGCTCGCCCCGATGCATCAGAGCCGTGTTGAAATTCACGACGATGTCCACGGCGAAAAGAGAGATCACCACGATGTCCATGGCCAGCAGCCAGGGGGTCACCTCATAGTCCAGGGCGAAGCGCAGGGGCACTTCAATGGCGGAATAGACGACGAGCAGGTGGATCGAATAATGAAAGATTCGAACGTACGTATTATTCGGATCGAGCATTGGCCACAGCTTCCCCGGCTGACCTTCCGCTTCAACCGGTTTTTCCAGGGGATGTGCCGGGGCGGGGCGTGGTCCGACAAAAACCGGGCGAGGGTGTTGCCCGGCGATTAGACCGCCTTGAGCGCCGTTCTAATTTTGCGGCGCCAGATAGGTGAAGGCGCGAGGCACGCCGCAGGCGACAATCTCGCCCTGGCTTTGCTCTTTAAATGCGCCGGCCTTACGGATGGCTTCGAGCACGTCGTCCTTTTGCTTTTCGCCGATAATCAAAACGGCGATTTCCCGGGCGGGCGATACGTGTTTGCCTTCCTGTTCCCTGGGCACGACGCTCTTCATCTTGCTGATGGTCGCGCCCGGCGCTCCGACTTCCATGGCCGCTTTGACCAGGTCCGTGGCGCGGCCTTCGTTGCAGATCAAACTGAGATTGACCATGCCTCCGAGAAACTGGCGCTGGTTGGCTTTGGAATCCGCGCCGGCCCGGCGACGCCATTCGATGCCGCCTTTGACGCCGTCCAGCGCGGAGATGATCTGCTCCATACTGGCCGCGTGGCCGGAGGATCCGCGGGTGATGCGGTTGTTGATGATACCCTGCTTAACCGGATGCGTATAAATGAAACCCCGGCCCGGCTGGTCTAATTTACCGGCGGCGATCATTAGTTCCATGACCTCTTCGGCGTCGTAGCGGCTGACCACCAGGTTCAGAACTTCTTTTTCGGCGGGAACCGTAATGCGTAAGATCCCCAGCTTATCGCGCACGCCCGTGCCGTCGCCGTAGGTAATCACGGGAACGGTGGCGCCGGATTCAAGTACGACTCTCGCAATCGCGTCGCCCTGACCGCGCTGAACGATGCAGCCGACGCCGATCAGCTCCGAGTACAGATTTTCGGGTTTCGCCAGAAACGCCGAGGGCACTTCGTTCAGGCCGCACAGTTTGTGCGAATCGATCAGGCTGACCTCTTCGCTGAAGACCGAACCCATGCCGGGCATATCCAATCGCGCGACTTCGGCGATCAGACTGAGCATCTGATCTTCGCGCTCCGCCGCGACCAGGAACGTAACGATGTCCACGGGATCGCTCGCCAGAGTCGGATTGCCCGCGCTTAAGATCGCCCGCAAACCGCGGGGTTCTTCTAATGCCGGCGCACGACCCGCCGTAACCTGCATGGATTTGACGCCGTTAACGTTTAAGGCGTGGGTCACCTGAGATAGAGTGCCCCGGTTGATAACCGCTGTGATTCTGGATGCTTTACTCATAGGATTACGCCGCCACCTGTTGTGCCTGGTTTTCGCCGGCCGCGCTCGCCAGCGCCGCCTTGCGTTTGCGGGTGACGCTCATGCCCACCAGCAGGACTGAAAGGATCGGACAGACCGAAGCCATCGAGAGAATGCCGAAGCCTTCGACGACGCCGATCTGACCGCCGATGCCGAGACCCATCGCGAGAACGAGCGGCACGGTGATCGGACCGGTCGTCACGCCCGCGCTGTCCCAGCCAATGTTTACGAATTCTTCCGTCGACGCCCAGCTGATAAACAAGAGCAGGATGTACGGCGGCGCCAGTAAGAACACGAGTGGAATATTCCAGATGATCTTCGCGACGCCGAGCATAATGCCGACGCCCACGCCGATGGCCACCGCCTGCATCAGCAGCGATTTCTTAAATGTTCCGACCGTAATCTCTTCGACCGTGAGGCCCAGAGCGTTGAGGGCCGGTTCCGCCAGGGTCGCTCCGTAGCCCATAATAAATGCGAAGAGCAGCACGACTAAAATGCCGGTCAGTCCTTTATCGCGGCCGAAGAGCGGTCCGATAGTCGGCGTATAATTGTACTGTTTCGTCGAACCGTCGTAGTTCGAATCTTCGAAGGGGATTTCCTGGTAGTTGTTGCCGTCTTTAATATAGAAGAAATCTTCCTGCTGGCCTTCTTCGGTGACGGCGGTCTTAACTACCGTTTCGTCGAAGTTATTGATCGTGCGCGTGCGTTCCGGCAACGCGATCGAAGTAAACGAAGCCGGCAGCTTGCCGCCGACCTGGTTGCCCAGCTTGGTCAGACCCAGCTCGATGCCAATATTGAAGATGCCCATGCCGAGCATGGCGAAAACGATGCCGAGCATGATTTCGTCCGGACGCGGCAGGCGTTCGCGGATAATCAATACCAGCACGAGAATTAAAAAGAGCGTCAGGGGCAGGATCGCCTGAACCGCCAGCTGGAAATTGCCGGTCAGGAGTTCGACCACGCCCTTCGGTTTCGCGCTGGAGCCGGCGTACGTCGTCGCCGCCGCGGTTACGGCTGCGGGCGTGCCGAAGACCAGCAGTCGCTGAGCTTCGTTGCCCTGGCGCGCCGCCCAGCGTTCGAGGCTGTCGCTCGAACCCATCACCGAGGTCGTCAGCGCCGCGTCGTCTTTCAGGCGAGTGATGAATGCTTCCACTTGCTGCGCGTCGCCGTCGAAGACGGCCTGGATCGGCTGCTCGGGGCTGCCTTCCAGATTAAAATAAGAATTCTTCAGAGCATAGGCCTGCATGTGCTCTTCGCTTTCGAAGAGGCCGACCGCCTGCGTGCGATTTTCCGCGTTCAGAAACTGAGCGGCGGGTGCCGGGGCGGGCACGCTGCCGAGAAAGAAAATGCCCAGGCCCATCACCGTGATAATCGGAAAGAGCGATGCGAGCGTTACGACCCCGAAACCCGCCGAGTCGGAATCCCCGGAGTCGACGACCCGCGAGATGCCGATGCCTAACGCAAGAACCAGGGGCACCGTTACCGGGCCGGTCGTTACCGCGCCGCAGTCCCAGGCGAGGCCGGTCAAATGCAGCATGTTGGGATCGAAATAACCCCAGACTGAAACAATGAGCAGTCCGGAGATCAATGTGTAGATAAAAGGCTTGAGGGACCAGTTGTAGAGAAAGCGCAGAACCCCGAAGAGCACCGCGATACCGACGCCCATGCCGACGCCCAGAACCAGCGTGCCCGCGTGTTTGTTGAGCAATAAGAATAATAAAGGCGCATTCCAGGGCGTGACCGCCGATCCGGCCTGCTTGAGCACCCCGATCGCCGGCTCGGCGTAGGTCGCGCCCATGCCGACCATGAAGGCGAAGATTAAAATAACGAATACCGGCGACTTTTGCGGCAGCTTGACTCCGATCACTTCTCCGAGGGGCATCAGTCCCAGCAGCAATCCTTCCATAAAGAAGGTCAGACCGAAGACCACGAGCGACAATCCAACGGCGATCACAGAGGCGTCGGCGATCGGGATGCCCAGGACGACCGTCTGGAAGACGATCAGGTACAGAATGATCAGCCAGACCGCTTTGACCTGGTCCATAAAGCGCTGCCGGACATATGGACCGAGCAGGCCCAGGGCCTGTCCAAAACTGACTTTGATTTTACTGCCTGCTTTTTTCTCAGCCATGAATGAATACTCCGGGTGCGTCCCTCTGGTGGCGCTCACCCTCCGGTCTGTTGGACGACCGGTATGGATCCTTACTACAGTAAGAACGATTGATAAACCGGTGTGAATAAGTCAAGTGAGTCCCGATTCAGGCCGGTCGAAGGCGTGAGCGCGTATGGGTTAATATCGGCAGAACCGCCCCCGCAGATTCAGTCGGGCCCGGCCTTTTCCTGGTCCACTGAATCCCCGGGGCCGGGCGCGGGTCCCTGCCGCCGCAGGCCCCGGAAGCGCGAGAAGGGAAAATCACTGGACCAGGAGGAAAATCCGGCGTGAATTTCGCCATGCACTATCTGCGTCCCCTGTTCGTATTTATCCCGATGATCGCCGTGCTGGTGTTCAGCGAAAGCTATCGCGAATTCACTCTGGTGAACGGCGTCGCGCAGCTGGTGCTCTTCGTTTTCGTTGTGCATATTCCGGCCTTTCGTACGGGGCGCATTCAACACGGAGTTGCCCCGCTATAAATTCCAGCGCATCCGCTGGGGACGCGAAAAGAAATCGAATATTCCTCTGGCGATGCAGGTGGACATTCTGTTGCAGGCTCTGGCGAATGTATCGTTTCTCGCGTTGCCGGCCATATTGATCGCGTTTTATTCGGCGCCGACGATTCATCCGCTGGAAATCATCGGGGCGGCGCTGTGGCTTGCGGCCTTTGCGCTCGAAACGATCTCCGATAAGCAGAAGCAGGCATTCGTGCGACGCGCACGCGAAGCGGGGGATCGCAAGGCCGTCTGCAACGTTGGGCTCTGGAAGTGTACGCGGCATCCTAATTATTTTTTCGAGTGGATGGTCTGGAACGCTTTGATTGTAGCCTCGGTTCCCGCATATTTGTCTCTGTTCGAAACGCGCGGCGAAAACCCAACCGCGGACCTGCTTGTCTGGATCGGTCTGGGAGTCGGTCTGCTGTTTATATCGCGGATCATGTACACGACGCTCGTGTACTTTACGGGAGCCGTACCTTCCGAATACTATTCAGTCAAGAAGCGGCCGGGCTATAAGGCCTATCGGAAAACGACGAATATGTTTTTTCCGGGCCCGGCGCGCGCGGCGGAATGAGTGTGGACGCAGGCGTGAGCGTGGACGAAAAAATTTGACCTGGGACAAAAATTTTCCTGTGATGCAAGCGAGGCTTAGGCGACTAAAGCTTAATGAAGACCGCCCCGATTCCCGCCGACGAAGAAGCGCGCCTTACCGCTTTGCGAAAGTACGAAATCCTGGATACGCAGGCCGAAATCGCCTTCGATGAGCTGACGCAGCTCGCCGCGCGCATTCTCGACACTCCCATGAGTTTGATCAGCATCGTCGATTCGGCGCGCAACTGGATCAAGTCCGGAGTGGGCGTGGACCCGGGCAGCGAGTCGATGCGGGATACCGCTTTTTGCGCGCACGCGGTCGCTCAGGATGAAATCATGGTCGTGCCGAATATGACCGAAGACGAACGTTTCATCGATCATCCGATGGTCACTGAAAACGGCGTTCGCTTTTACGCCGGCCAGCAGCTGACCACCGAAGACGGTCATAACATCGGCACGCTGTGCGTGCTCGATAGCAAACCGCGTGAAATCAGCCCGGGCGAACGCGAAACTCTGCGCATTCTGGGCCGGCAGGTCATGTCTCAACTGGAGCTGCGCCGCAGCTTAAAAGAGCTGACCATGATGAATCGTAAGGCTCTGGCTCTCGAAAATATTCTGCGGCGCTATACTTCGCGCAGTATCTGGGAGCGGGCCGACGTTTCGGCGAGCAGCGGCGACGTTTCGATCAAAGACGAGAAGGCCGCGCACGTTTGTTTGTTTCTGGACATCGTTTCGTTTACCCGCTTCGCCGAAACGCACTCCGCCGAAGAAGTCATCGCGACGCTAAACGAATATTTTCAACCGATCGTACATATCATTCACGAACACGGCGGCGACGTCGATAAATTCGTGGGCGACCAGGTCTTTGCGATCTTTGACGACGCTCCGGAGGCGGTGCGTTCGGCGCTCGCGATTCGCGCCCGGATCGATGAGCTCGGTCGTTCGCGGCCGGAGCGCGGTCTGCCGCACATGGAGTTTCGCATGGGCCTGAATCATGGGCCCGTTGTCCGCGGGAACGTGGGCGGCGATGCGCGCCGGGACAATACTCTGATCGGCGATGTCGTCAACGTGGCCGCACGCCTGCAGTCGGCCTGCGAGCCCGGGAAGATCCTGGCGTCCGAGTCGGTCGTCGAGCGGATGGAATCGGCCGCGCGCATCGATCGTCGCTTGAAGTACAAACTGAAAGGGAAAGTCGAACCGGTCGTGGCCTGCTATCTTTCGCGGGAGGACTGAGTTACAATGAATTACGCCAGGTTATTGATTCTGCGTACACTGCGCGACGGCAATGCTGCTCCTGGCACGTACGATTAGCGCTCGCGACGTGCCGGTTTTCAGATTCGTTATTTCTTAGTTTTGTCTTTTTTTTCTTTCGGCTTCTTTTTGTCTTTCTGACCCTTATCTTTGTTGCCCATTACTGTGCCTCCGAAGCCGGAACGATGTTTCGTTTGTTTTCGATGTCCAGCATAAAACTGGTGAGCAGGGAGGCCCACTGACGGCCGGACGGCGATGATCACTTGCCAGCCTGTGCCCGCACCCGCAAGTTGACTTTCGTATGAGTAACGAAAGTCTACGCGCTTCGGATTTCGGCGCGGATTTTGTTTGGGGCGCGGCGACGGCGGCCTATCAGATCGAAGGCGGCCATGACGCCGACGGCAAAGGCCCGTCGATCTGGGACGAGTTTTCGCGCCGCGGTAAGATCAAGCGCGGACACACCGGCGACGTCGCCTGCGATCACTATCACCGCATGCCTCAGGATGTCGCCCTGATGCAAGATCTCGGACTGGGCGCCTATCGATTTTCGATTAGCTGGCCTCGCGTACTTCCCGACGGAACGGTGCAGGGTGGAATCAACGAAGCCGGTTTCGATTTTTATAAACGACTGTGCGATGAATTGCAGCGGCGAAATATTACGCCCTTCGCGACGCTCTTTCACTGGGACCTGCCTCTGGCGCTGCAACAGTCGTACGGCGGATGGTTGGACCGCAAAATCGCGGACCACTTCGCGGAGTACGCGGCGCTGTGCGTAAACCGTCTGGGCGACTATGTCAAAGACTGGATCATCTTAAACGAACCTTTCGTCTTTTTATTGCTCGGTTACGGCGTCGGATATTTTCCCCCTTCGAAGATCGGTCTCGGGAAATTCTTGAAGGCCTCGCATCACGCGCTACTGGCTCAGGGCCGCGCCGCGCGCGCCATGGATGCGGAGCGGTCCGGTTTGCATCTGGGAACGACCAACTCGACTCTGGCCGGATATCTCGATCGCGATACGCCCGCGAACCGGCGGGCTCTGGCGCGCCACGACGCTTTCTTTAATCGCCTGTATGTGGATCCGGTCGTCGGTCGCGGCTATCCGGTCGACGCCCTGCCGGTGCTAAATCGCATTGAAAGAAAGAAGTTTGCGGAGCCCGGCGATCTGGACGAGATCGCGTACGACTTCGCCTTTCACGGTATCAATCATTATTCGCGCAAGGTCGTGCGTTCCGCGCGCTATCTACCCTGGCTGGGTTTTCGCGAACGCGGCACCGCGAAGGGCGCGCCCAGGACGGCCATGGGCTGGGAAGTCTTTCCGGAAGGTTTGCACCAGGTTCTGATGAAGTTCAGCGAATATCCGGAAATCCCGGCGCTCTATGTAACCGAAAACGGTTCGGCCTGGCACGATACGCTGTCCACCGACGCAGACGGTCGCCGCGTGCACGATCCCGAGCGGCGGCAGTATCTGCAGGACTATCTTGCGCAATGCCTGCGAGCCAAGAATGCAGGCGTGAATTTACGCGGGTACTTCGCCTGGAGTTTGCTGGATAATCTGGAGTGGCGCGAAGGATACGATCGCCGCTTCGGCATTGTTCACGTGGATTTTGAAGACCGGCTCCAGCGCACGATCAAGGACAGCGGTCTGTGGTACCGGGAATTCCTTGATCGCTGAATCGCCGTAATTTTTAGAACGCGAAACGCGAAACTCGAAACCCCGGGCCGATGTCGCAGGATTGCACGCTGCGCGAAAGGCAGCCACATCGGACCCGGGAAATGGGAGCGCGTCGAAATTCGGGCGCCCGCTCTTATTCGTGCGAGCTGTCGACGCTTGCGCCGGCCGGCTTTTGAAACAGGGCCTGGTCGGGACGCGTCTTGCTGAATTTTACGTTTTCGACGCCGACGCTGGCCAGCTTTTCGCCGACGATCTTTTCCGGGTCGTAAGCGTGAAAATGGAATTTCGCGGGCACGACCAGCCCGTCCGCGCTTTGCCAGTCGAAAACGACCACGTGGCGTTCTAAGTCCGCCGCGGGTTTGCCGCCGGCCAGAGCCTTATATGAAACAATGTAGTGCGCGAATTCAATTCGGCCGCTGGTCTGATCGAGATACAGAATATAATCGTCTTCCGGAGAGTCGCCGACGCCGGCTCCGTAAGTGATTTTTACGACGCGATAGCTTTTGTCGCCGTTTGTAAAATCGGGCTCCGGGCTTACGGTCACTCCCGGATCCGCGAAGACGAAGGGCATGGCGAAAAAATAAAACGGCGTATTATAGTAGAAACGCGCCGGCAGTCCGAGCGCCGCCGGATCGTCGATCCATGCTTCTTTACCGTCGAAACCAAGCGTATAAGCGCCGCCCGCGCTGTTCGTGCCGCTAATGTGCACGGTGCGATTGCTCAGGTCGATCGTCTGGCGATCGTTGATCGGAGGGACTGCCGCGAAGGGCCAGTTGGTTAAATCGTAGCTGACGCCTTTGAATGAACGAAATTCACCCAGGCCGCCGTGAGTTTGAAGCGTTTGCTGCAAAGCCTGCGGCCCCTGAGGTCCTCCGCAGGCGGTCGTGGCGAACAGCGCGAAAGCGGCCGCGGACAGGGCGGCGAAAAGAAAAGTCGAGCGCGCGAATAACGCGGCGAAACCGGAGGCCTGCGAAGCAGACTGGCGGTCGTTACTAACAGAATTCATAAGTATCTCCTGCTGTTACGAATCGCGGCGAAGAGACGGGTCACAAATAAGTCGCGGGTAGTTTGGAAAAATCCCGCGTCGCAGTAATATCCCGCTTAATTCTATTGCGGCGGTTTCGCGATTTTGCCGAAGGCCTTGATGGCCGCGTCAAAGCCGGTGCGCCACTTTTCGAAGAAGGCTTTGCCCGAAGCGCCGCCTTCGCCGCCGTCTTCGTCGGGACCGACGGCGTCAGCGAATTCCTGGTAGGCGCGTTCGATTTGAATGATGCGCGATTCGATGTCGTCCAGCACGCCGCCGCCTTCGCTTTCGTTCGCGAAATTGCCGAATTCATATTCTACGATTTCGTCGCGCACGTTGCCTTTGAACATCAGGTGCAGTTCTACCTGCATGTACTTCTGAACGAGATTGAAGCGGCCTTCTTTTTCGAGGCGGCGAATGCTGACCTTCAGGCTGGTGCTTTTTAAAACTCGCAGCGGCCGAAACTTCGACGCCCGCTGAACCAGGTCGTGGTCTTCGGCGAGCTTCAGGCTTTCGTCAAAACCGCCGACGCGGCGAAAGAGCCGGGCGGATATGAAAATGCAAAAGCCGGCCGCGCGCGGATTGATGTCCTGATTCATCTTCACCGACAGGTTGGCGAAGCGAAACATGATCTCGTCGAGTTTGAGATCGGACTTCGGTTTGAATTCGCAGGTCGCCAGATCGAGCATGCGTTCGTTCATCTCGCCGACCGCCCGCTCCAGAAAATCCGGCGGCAGGTCCACGTCCGCGTCGAAAAAGAACAGCAGTTCTCCCCGGGAAGCTTCCGCTCCGCGATTGCGTCCGGGACCGGGCATGCCGCCGGGCACGACGCGCGCGCCGGCCGCTTCGGCGATTTCTTGCGTGCGATCTTTCGAACCCGCGTCCGCAACGATGATCTCGTAGTCGCTGAAGCTCTGGGCTTTAATCGAGCCCAGCAGGATCGGCAGATCCTCCTCTTCGTTCAGAGTGGGCACGATGATGCTCACGGTGGGATGGGGCGCTGCGTATGTTCCGGGCTTCGATGAGGAGGTCATTGGGAAACGATTAGAGTGCGAGGCTTCGCGGGCGACCAGCAGAATTTTTCCGGAGCATCGATAGTTTCCGGAGTCGCGCGGGGATTTTAATTCCGCCCATTCCAGCACAGCGGCCTGCTCGAAAGAAAGACGCTTGCGAGGATTTCAGCCGTCGCGCCAGGCTGTTTGGATCGCCGCGAGGAGCCATCATGACCGTCGCCCAGTTTATCAAGCAGCTCGACCATCCGCAAAAAGAGCAGATCCAGCGACTCGAAAAGATCATTCGCGGCATTCGGCCGAAGATCAAGCCGCGCGTGTGGGGTGCGCATGTCGGTTACGGCACGTACGATTATACCTATAAAAGCGGCCGGACCGGCTCCTGGTTTCTGGTGGGCTGGTCGGCTCGCAAAGGTTATATCTCGCTCGCGGCGATGGCGACCCGGGAGGGACAATATCTATCCGAGGAATATCGAGATCGCCTGGGAAAAGTGCAGGTCGGCAAGTCCTGTATTAACATCAAGAATCTGGACGACGTGAACCAGGCCGAGCTAAAGAAGTTTATCCGCGAAGCCTTTACGCTCATGATCAAGAATTGCAAAGCCGATGGCTGGCCCGTTCGAATGAGTTGAAGCGATCCCGGACTGTCGTCCGTCTCAGGCGCTGCTCTTCGCGCGGCGCAGGCCGGTCGTATAATAGACCAGCCAGGCGACGGCCGGAATGCCGACGCCGATCGCCAGCACCCGCCAGGGATCCTGCAGCGAGCTTTCCGAACCGGCCCAGGCGACGAGAAAGGCGTACGGGATACTGCCGAGACCGAAGTACAGATAATAGAGCGCGGCGCGAATTCCCGAAAGACCGGCGAGCACCGACAGCACTTCCGGAAACATCGGCAGCGCTCGCGAAAGAATCAGCGCCAGCCCGCCGCTGCGATGAAACCATTCGCCCAGACGTTCGGCTTCTTCGCCGTCGACCATCCGGCGAAAGAGATTCGATCCGCCGTAACGACTGCCGAAAAAACAAATCGATCCCGCGCTCATTAGACCGATCGAGGCGACCAGACCGCCCTGAATCGGTCCGAGAAAAAAACCGGCCAGGGCCACCGTCGTCAGAGTCGGCACAGTCAAAACGCTGTCGATCGACAGCACCAGAATGATCGCGGCCGTCAGCCAGAGGGCGGCGTCCGGTGAGTTCTGAATCGCGCTCAGCCATGCTTCGAGATTTTCAGGAGTGATCCAGCCGAAGTACATATTCAACGCAAACAGCGCTGTGAACACGGCGAACAAAGCCCCGGTCAAAATAAGAATGCCTCGCATATTTATAAACTAATCCCGTCGCGGTCTAAAAGCCACGCAAAACCGGCGCGTCTGTCGCAGGGGCGTCGCAGGATACATTCGCCCGGAGTCCTGTGACAATTTCGCAGAGGGGGCTTTTCGGAGTCGCCATAAAAAAGGCCCCTCGAAACCATGGCGACATCGCCGGATGAAGCGGCGATGCAAACGAAATTTTAACTGCCTCCGTTTCTTCATCTCCGGAATTCCCGCGTGACTCAATCTGTCCAGCAGTCGGTACATTCGAGATCTCCTGAAAACCGGGCCCGCATTCGTCGCGCCTGACGCAGTTCACAGGACCAGAAAACTCTATGAGTCAGACCACAACTTCCGGGGGTCCCTTTGCGGATCTCAAGCTGATCGACCCGCTGCTGCGCGCGATCAACGATCAGGGGTACGACAAACCCACTCCCATTCAAATCAAAGCCATTCCCCCCGTGCTCGCCGGGCGCGATCTGCTCGCGGCGGCCCAGACCGGCAGCGGCAAGACCGCGGGATTCGCTCTGCCGCTGCTACAGCGAATGAACGAACTGTATTCGGGCAAACCGCGCCCCGGACGCGTGCGCGCGCTGATCTTAACTCCCACCCGCGAGCTCGCGGCGCAGGTCGAAGAAAGCATTCACGCCTGCGGTAAATATCTGCCGATGACTTCTGCGGTCGTCTTCGGCGGCGTCGGCATCCAGCCGCAGATTGCGCGACTCAAGCGCGGCGTCGACGTGCTGGTTGCGACCCCCGGACGCCTGCTCGATTTGCACGGCCAGGGCGTCGTTGATTTTGCGGATCTCAGCATTCTCGTACTCGACGAAGCCGATCGCATGCTCGACATGGGATTCATACACGACATTCGCCGGATCCTGAAAGTGCTGCCGGAAGATCGCCAGAACCTGATGTTCTCGGCCACATTTGCGCCGGAAATTCGCGAACTCGCCGCGAAGTACTTAAACGATCCCCAGAGCGTCGACGTGAGCCCGAAGTTTACGGCCGCCGAGACCGTCGAACAGCGCGTGCTGCGCGTGGACCAGAGTCGCAAAGCGGAACTGCTTTCGCGTCTGGCCAGCGAAGGCGATTGGAAACAGGTTTTAATATTTACGCGCACCAAACACGGCGCGAATCGTCTCGCGCGCAAGCTCGAAGGCGACGGCATTAGCTCGGCGGCCATTCACGGCAACAAAAGCCAGAGCGCGCGCACGAAAGCACTCGCCGATTTCAAACGCGGAGCGGTGCGGGCCCTGGTCGCTACAGACATCGCCGCGCGCGGTCTGGACATCGAACAGCTGCCCCGGGTCGTGAACTTTGAGCTGCCGAACGTGCCGGAAGACTATGTGCATCGCATTGGCCGCACGGGCCGCGCGGGCGCTTCCGGTAAGGCCGTCTCCCTGGTAGCCGGCGACGAAGTCGGTTTGTTGAAAGCGATCGAACGCGTGCTGCGTCGCGATCTGGATCACGAGATTCTACCGGGCTTCGAACCGACGCCGGGCGAAGGCGCCGGCAAAACCCCCGGCGGCGGTAATCGCGGCGGCGGACGCAACCAGCAGCAGCGCGGTGGATCGCGGGGCGGCGGAGGACGTGCGCCGGGTAGATCTTCCGGTCCGTCTGCGGGGGGCAATCGTTCGCGCAGCGGCGGCGGAGCGCGTTCATCGTCCGGCGGATCGGGCAATCGCAGCGGCGCGTCGGGTTCGTCGCGCGGCTATCGCTCGCGTTAATTTCGAAGTCAGCCTGCGCGGCCGATCTCAGGCGCGCGAGCTGACTTCGAGCAAGATCTCGCCGGCCGGACGCAAAGTGACGGCCGGAAAGAACTTCAGCGGCGGATCTTCCGCTGTGCGTGCGAAGCGCTTCGATCGCACCAGCGTGCCCAGAATCAACACCGCTTCCATCATGGCGAAGTGATTGCCGACGCAAATGCGCGGACCGCCGCCGAAAGGCAGATACACGTAGCGCGGCAGGCTTTCGTAGAGTCCGGCTGAATCCGCATCAGAACCTTCCCAGCGCTCGGGTAAAAAACGATCCGGCTCGGGAAAGTACTTCGGATTGCGGTGCGTCGTATAGGGCGCGATCAAAAGCTGTTCGCCGCGTTTTACAGCGTACGGCCCGACGCTGCAATCCCGCACGGCTTCGCGCCCGATGATCCAGGCCGGCGGATACAAACGCATGCTTTCGCGGATGACCGCCGTACAAAAGGGCAGGCGGCCCATCGCGTCGCTTGAGTTCAGAGCGCGGCCCGGCGCCGCCGCTTCGATTTCGGCGTGCAGCCGATCCTGGACTTCCGGCCGTCCGGCGATCAAGTGCAGGGTATAAGCCATAGTCAGCGCGGTTGTTTCATGACCGGCGGTAAAGAGCGTGACCAGCTCGTCGCGCATCTGGCGGGCGTCGGCGGTCTTGCGAGCGTTCGCATCGGCGCCATCGCCCGCGGCCTCCGACTCTTTCTGTGCGATCAACAGACGCGTTAAGAGATCATCGCCGTCCAGGGCGCCGGCCTGTTTTTCTCGGACCACCCGTTCGATGATCGCGTCGATGGCGGCGCTGACTTTTTGGATGCGGCGTCTGACCGGCTGAGGAAACCAGCGGGGCAGCAGGCGGCGCCAGGTGCGAACGAGCAGAACATAGTCTTCCATCAGGTGTTCCAGCAGGCCGCCGACCTGGCCGTCGCGTTCGTCAATCTCCGCGCCGAATAGAGTTTCGACGACGATGTCGAGAGTCAGCTGCATCAAAGCTTCGTGCACGTCGCTCGTGCCGCGTTCCGGTAGTTCGCGCGCGAAGTCCGCGGTCCGCCGCGCCATGCAGTCGGCGTAGCCGGCGATGTGTTTCGGCGAAAGCGAAGGCGCGATCATACGTCGCTGGCGTTTCCACAAATCGCCTTCGCTGGTCAGCAGTCCCTGGCCGAGTAGAATGTCCAGATCGTGGGTGAAGCGGTCTTTGATAAATGCGTCGCCCTTGCTCATCAGCGCATCGCCGATGAGTTCGGGGTCGTGTAATATGAGCAGGCTCAGGTCGATGCCGCGCAAGCGCTGCAGGCTTTCGCCGCGCTGCGCCAGAGTGGTCAGCGCTGCCAGCGGATCGGCGGCGAAGGCTTTCAGCGCGCGCAGACCTTCCCGCAGGCCCAGGCGCGGCGCCGCCTGCGAGCCGGAGGCCGGCGCATTTACCGGGGGCGGCTCAGGTCTCGTTGTGTCGTCGACTTTCACTTGCGAGCGCTCCCGGCGGCTTTGCGCTTTGGCGCTGGAGCGGCATCGGCATTTTGGGGCGATCGTTCCGCGGCGCGCATGCCGGCCCACAGCCAGTCGAAAGTTTCCGATAGTTCGCTGCGTAGATCGCCCTGTAGTATCCAGGGCAGGTCGCCCTGGAAAGCCCGCACCACTGCTTCCGGCGGATGGTGGTGTTTCCAGTAATAGAGCGCGAGAAAATAGAAGCGCAGAAAAAATTTACGGCACAGAGCGATGTCGATATCGTCTTCGTGCTCGGCGATGGCCATCGCGATGTTTTCAAACTGACGGCCGCTTTCGACTTTAAACTCGCGTATAAAACCGTCGGAAACATTCGCTTCCAGAATGCCCGGCGCAAGCAAGCCCAGCTGCATAAAAACCGGGTGAGTGGAACAGGCTGTAATCAGCTCGGTCTTCACGTGTTCACGATCGTAGGGTTCGCGCTGCACGGCGGCCAGCATCCGCTGGAAGACGCGTTCGCCGATTTGTAATAATAAGGTCAAAAATATTTCTTCGCGCGTATTAAAATAGAAATAGATGACGCCTTTAGTTACGCCGGCTTCGCGCGCGATGTCGTTTGCGGACGGGAGTGGATGCAGTTCGCGTTCGAGCAGACGTTCCAGCGCCTCGACGATCGATTGTTTGCGGTGTTCTTTTTCTTCGGGATTTCGAGCCCGCTGCTTGTCCAGCATGATGAAACGATGAGACCTCTCAGGCGGATTGGGAGTCAATCCTTTCGTCGCCCGATTCCCGCTTCTGTTGGACGGCCGCCGCCAGGGCCTCCAGAATTCGACGGAGCTCGGACAAAGTCGATTCGTCCGAGACCTCTCCCGCCCGGTCCAGCTTTGCGCGAATTCCGGCGAAATTCGCCGTCGCAACCACGCGTGCGTTCATCGCCTGCAGGATTTGTAACAGAGTGGCCTGCGCGCGAAATCCACCGAGATGCGCCGGAGATGCGACGCTCAGCGCCACCGGTTTGTCGACGAGCTGTCCGCTGCCGACGAGCCAGTCCAGAGCGTTCTTTAACAGTCCGGGATAGCCGTGGGCGTACTCCGGCGATGCGATCAGAACCGCGTCGGCCAGGGTCAGTTCGCCCCGGAAGCGAGCCACCGCCGGGTGCGATTCCCGGGCTTCCCCTGTGCGCGGGGCCGCGTCCGGGAAGTCGTCGTCTTCGTTAAAATGTGGCAGCTCCGCAAGCGAAGTCGCCAGGACCACTTCAATATCCAGGGCAGAGTCGATCCTCAGGGTTGCGCTGGAGGCCAGTCGCGCCGCCGCCCGCAAGACTGCAGCGTTCACCGACTTCTTGCGCAGACTGCCGCAGACCGCGAGAATACGGAGCGTTCCGGGAGTGGATGTTTTTGACTCCATGATGAGTGACAGGCTGAGTGCGGGCCCTTGCCTGCGCCATACAAAAAACGCCAGCGCCGGCGTCGCCGGGATTCGTTCGCGTGGGATCTCAGCTGAAGTCGAAAGACTTCGTGAAGACGACCGAACCGGTCTGGCTGTAGATCGTCTCGGTCAATCCGGTGGGAGTCAAATCCAGAGTCGCGAAGCCGTTCAAAACGCGATTCGCCTGAGCCGGCGTCGTATTGGGAAAGGCTTTGTCCATGGGTTCGTGCGCGACCCAGTCCGCGACGGGCTTGAGCTTACCGTTCTTTTCGTAGAGGCCGTGGGCTTTGCCGTACGGAATAGCTGCGTGACCCAGGATGCGCGCCACGCAGCCCTGCTGGCCCGGAAAGGATTGATCGGAATAGGCGACGCCGGTGTGCGTGTGCCCGAAGTACCAGAATTCTGGAGCGCGGCCGAGAGCGTTGGTCACATCGTTCCAGAGTCCGGTCGCTTTTGTGCCGTCGAAGTCTACGCATACGTGGTGCGTAAAGATAATTACGGGCTTGCCCCGTTTGCCGTACTCCGCGATAAACTCAAGCTGGGCCTTTTCGCGAATGGCGCCTTCCATGTACAGGATCGCTTTCGTATTTTCGTACGTGGCGTCGTAGGCGGAATCCAATCCCAGTAAGATCCAGTGATCGGATTCTACGGCGAAGTACCCGACGCCCTGCTGGCCCGAAAAATTTCCGGAGTCCAGGGCTTCGTAGTAGCCGTTCATGCCGCCGTACATTTCGTGATTGGAGTTTAAGGTCAGGTTGTTCTTTAAGTTCGAAGCGGCGATTAAATCGATGAAGTTTTCTTTTTCTTCCCCGGCCGGCCAGCGGTGTCGGTCGGTGCCGGCGTAATAAACATCGCCCAGATGAATATTATAGTCGGATTTTTGCTTTTCCAGCTGCTCCAACACCATTTGAGCGGGGGAGTCCAGATTGCCGTCCGGAAAAAATCCTGTGCCCCAGTCGCCGTAGACGCCGACGCGCAGAGTCGAAGACGGCGCTTTGATTTCAATATTGCCGGTGCGAAATTTCGCGATCGCGTTTTTGTCGATCAGATTGAAGATATAGTTGATTGGAGCGTAAGCCCAGCCGAGGTCGAGTTGTTCGTACTTGCTGAAACCGACGATCGTACCGTCGCTGAGGACTACGCCCGCGGCGATTAAATCGCGAAACGAGTCGAGGTGTTTTTGCGTGATCTTCGGTTCAGGCAAGCCCAGCAGGCGGGCGAGCTCCGGATGGGATTCTTCGATCACGGCCAGGGCCAGACCGAATTCCAGCGCGGCGCCGCTCGCTTCCGATTGATCCGCACCGAGCTTGCCGGCGTTTTGAGCGGTGTCTTCCAGTCGCGCAATCAGCGCGGCTTCGCTGCTGCGCAGCTGTTTGATGAGAGCGGCCAGCGGGCCTTGTTCGTCTTTGAGGGAACCCAGCTCGTGTTCCGTAAAAGCTGAGACTTTCGAATGCAGCTCGGAACATAGTTTCGTAATGTGGGTGGATATTTCAGCGCTTAACTTCACAGGATCTGTTGTTTAGAATCTCCGGCGCGCCTGGCAATCGGTTTTTTCACTTTTCGCGATTTTTTGATTTTGCATGGGCGAACTGTAATCTGCCGGCCGGCGGTCAAAATGACTTGCCTCCCGACCCCGGGCGGACAGGCTTCCGGCGGTGGGAACTTTCTTGAGCGGCGATTTGCGTTATGAAAAAGGACCCGGTCTCGCGGCTTTCTCGCCTGGCCGGCGACCGGCCCTGAGGGATTTGTCCAGAGCCGTGGGCTTCGCGCTGGCGATCGCACTGTCGAGCTTGCCGGCCTGTATGCCCGCCGCCGACGGGCCGCGCTTGCCTCCCGATGAGCGGATTTCGGAGCTGCCGCTGGTCGTTGACGGCGAAGGCCGTCCGCTTTTCGACGCCTCGGGAGTCGACTGGCGGCGCAACGGAGCCGTGCGCCTGCGCCGTTGGAGTTCCTACGTTCCCGCGTCGGGCACGCCCGGCGCCTCGCCGGATCCCAATCTGAGCGTACCCGCCCGACGAATCTTGATTCGCGTGCCCGTGCCGGCGGCCGGCGAGCGCCCGCCGCGGCTCGGTCTGCGTTTGCTGCCCTACAGCGCTGGCTATCGACTGGTTCCCGGAGACCGTTTCG
Organism: bacterium; assembly: GCA_024742665.1. Classification (GTDB taxonomy): domain Bacteria; phylum Spirochaetota; class Leptospiria; order Leptospirales; family Leptonemataceae; genus JANSYA01. Next base: position 210,079 of record JANSYA010000003.1, on the reverse strand, counting down.
CCGACGCATATATCGTCGACGCCCGTCTCGCGCCGCGCCTGCGATCCCGGACGCTGTATTTGACTCCGCGAGAGGGTTTCGCCGGCCGTCTGGAAATTCGTCTGATCGGTGCGGGGCAGGTCCAGCCCGCGGCGATTCGACCGCCGCCGGATTCGCTGCGCGGCACGGAACCTCTGTCTTTCGGAATGCATTCGCCGGCCGCGCGTCCGGTCCTGCGGATCGGTTCGGCCGCTCAGATGCATGCGGTCTTCGAATTAAACCAGGCGTGGTACGCTTTTATTCTGGGCGCCTTCGGGCTGATCGGTCTTTCGTACGTGAGTCTGTGGTTCGCGCGCCGGAGCGAGGGCAGCTTTCTTTTGTTCGGTCTGTTTTGTTTGCTCGTAGCGATCGTCGTGTCGGTCTCGGGGGATCGTTTTTTGTTCGCGTACTTAAACGACTCCGCCGGTTTTCCGATTCATTCGATTTTTATCGACCGGCTCCAGCTCCTGGCCGTTACTTTCGTCGTGCCGGTGTTTTTTCATTTCGTCTGCGAACTGTTTGCGGGACCGCGCTGGAAACTCGCGGTGCGCATCGCCTACGGCGTCGCCGTGTGCATTGGAATCATCCTGCTGATGGCGCCGCCGCCGTCCGCGCTGATCGTTCTGGGAATATATCGCGCGTGGTCCGTGGCGATCGTCGCCCTGGCGCTCTGGGTGCTCGTGCGGGCCTGGCGAGCAGACAAACCAGGCGCGAAGCTCGCGTTGCCCGGCGTGGCGATTCTGGTGGCCGCCGGCATATACGATATGTTCGCCGTAGCCGGCACCGAACACGGCGGTCTGGTGCTCTTCGCTCCGGCATTGTTTTTATTCGTATTGGTTCAGGGGGCGATGCTTTCGCGTCGTTTCACCTGGGCCTTCGCCATGTTCGAGTCAATATCGAACAAGCTGCAGCGCACGGCCGGCTCGCCTGAAAATATCGAAGCCCTGCATCTGGAACTGGATACGGCCCGGGGCATTCAGCAAAGTTTGATTCCGGTGGCGCCGCCGGAAGTGCCGGGTCTGCGCATCGCCGCTCGCTATCGCGCCATGCAGATCGTCGGCGGCGACTTCTACGATTTTCGCACGAACCTGCCCGAAGCGGCGGGTGACTCGGGCGAAGTCGGCGGGGAGGTGGGCGTCCTGTTGGCGGATGTTTCGGGGCACGGGATTCCCGCGGCGCTGATCGTTTCGATGGTCAAGCTGGCTTTCTGGTATCAGAAGACCGAGCTGCCGCCGCCGGGCACGCTCTTCGAGCGTATGAACGATCTTTTGCGGGATAATATCAGCGGCGAATTCGTGACGGGCTGCTACGCCCATCTGGATTTGGAGCACATGGTGCTATCGACGAGCAACGCGGGCCACCCGCCGCTGTTCTTGCTAAAGCGGGCGAGCGGCGAGCTGATCGAACTGCGTCCCAACGGCCGTTTGCTGGGCCTGATGCCCAATGCGCAGTTCGACGTCGAGCGCGTGGAAGTCGAGCAGGGGGATCGCGTGATTCTGTACACCGACGGCGTCTACGAAGCCGCGCGGGACGACGACACAGCCGAGCAGTTCGGCCTCGATCGTTTTAAGGCCTTTATTTCGGCGAACGAGACGCTGTCGCCGGATCGTTTTTCAGATAAGCTGATGCGCACCGTCATTGACTGGAGCGGCGGAGTCGATCACATCGGGGACGATATCGCCTTCGTCGTCATCGACATCGCCGCCGATCGCGTGCCGCGCAGTCGCCTGAGATGGCTGCGGCGCGCGCGATCGACTTTGCTCCGAAGCCAGTGACGGCCGGGCCGCCGCGGCGGAATCAGAATTTGTAGGTCATCATCAGATAGGCGAAGTGCGCGGTCGGATCGAATTTATCTTCGCGCGCCCAAACCACATTGCGGCGATCGCCCAGCACTTCTTCCACGGCGTCGCCGGCGTGAATCAGGCTGTAGCCGAATTCCCAGTCGACGCCTTTGTATTTGATATTGTACCAGATGTCGTACTCTTTATAGAGATGCTGGCGCAAACCCGCCACCGCTCGCGAAGTGATATTGCCGCTGCTGTCGAGGATGTCGCCGAAGCGAGCGTTCTCGCGAGACTCGGTGGTTAGATTGTTGCGGGGAGCCGTGGTCACGGCGTACTGCGCGTCCTGCAGAGTGTGCTTGTCCACTTCCCAGTAGGCCATGCGGAGCGTTCCGAAGGCGCCGAAGAAAAACTGGAGGTTGATACTGCGGCCGATCATATTCTGCCAGCTGGTCCGGTCGGCGATGCCCCAGATATAGTGGGCCGCCGGAAAGAGATTGTTGAAAGTCGCGGCGGCGCCGTCCGCGCGGTCCGGATCGCCGGAAGCGACGTTGTACTCCGCGCCGATGCGCACGAAGTCGTTGATGGTATAGCCCGCGTCCGCCACGGCGGCGAAGGCGTCGTAACGCTGCTTCTCGGAATAGATGCGGCAGCTGCCGTTCGTGAAACTGCCCTGGCAGTTATTGTTCGTGGCGTTGAAGAGCGTCGGATCCACCGGCACGGCGACCTGAGCCGTGTCCCAGTCCGGGTCGACGCGCACGCCGGTCGATCCGGTCTGGTAAGCGTATTCAAGAGTAAAGTCGAAGGGAATGACGGCGACTTTGCGACCGCCTTTCGAGACCGTGCGGTTCGTGATACGCGATCCGAAGGTGTGCAGATTGTCGCGGTCCTGGCGGCGGTCCTGGGTGGCGACGGTCGCGTTGGGCGCGAAAGTCACAGGATTGAACGCGGGCTTCCATTTGAGATGGCGTCCCAGATAGTACAGCTCCGTGTGGACCCACTCGCCGAATTTAATCGTGTTGTAGAATCCGGTGAAATAGCCGTCGTCCAGTTCCTGCACGGTGCTGGCGTTTAATGTGCAGACTCCGGTAACCGGGTCGCACTCGGTCGTGAAGCCGGAGCTGTTTTGACTGCCGACCGAAGTGACGTTGCCGCCCGTTCCCGAATCGCTTTCGCCGAGCACGGTGCCCCACAGGTGGCTGTCGAAGTATTTCGAATCGAACATAAAACGAAAGCCGTCGAAGCTGCGGCCCACGTCGTTCCAGTCGGTGTTGCCCACCAGGCGTCTGTCGCCGTAGCGCATAATTTGCCGGCCGGCGCGCAGGTCGACCGGGCCGACCAGATCTTTAATGTGAATAAAGGCTTCGCGCACGTCCAGGGCTTCGTTCGTACCGTTATTGGCCGTGTTGAGTCCGGTATCGGAACCGGGCTGCCCGCCCCAGATTCGCGTATCCTGCAGCAAGATTTTCGCCATGACGTCGTCGCCGAAGTCCTTTTCCACTCCCAGCCAGAGTTTCGAACCCACGTACTCGTTCACGTCGTCGTTGGTTTTGTCGAAATCGTAATTCGATTCGAACTGCGGGCGAAAGCGGATCATGCCGAAGACCCGCAGACCGTCCAGCCACTGCGGAATCTCCGGTTCCGGAGCGGTTTCAGTCGCGTCCGCTTCGCCTCCGGAATATTCCTGAGCGAGGAGCGGGGTGCCGCAGAGCAGAAGGGTGATGCTGAGAATGGCGGTTAGTTTCGATTTCATTAATAGTTCCTGAGTCAGGCCCGCAAGCCTGTCGAATGTTTCGATCGGCGAGAGTCCCGGCTTCGACAATCTTTAAGCGTCTGGACTTGAAGCTGTCCGGGCCGGATCGTTTTTCAATAACTCAAGACGCGGCCCGAGACGTCTACATTCTTTATGTGGTTTTCCTCAAACGCAGATTGTAGCAGCCTTTGCTCGCTTGAAAATCAAAAATGATTCGGCGCAATATGATATTTGTGATGTGCACCGGGCGCCTCGATCGCTGCCAGAGACACCGCGATGCGAGCACGTTGTCGTTTTTCTGCGGACAGGTGTTATCACAGGCGTACCACTCGTCGACCGGCGCTTCGGAGTCCTGCCCGATCGCGCGAAAGCGATAAACGGCGATCTGGCGATCGTCGACCTTTACGGCGATGCCGGCGTTGATTGGAAAATTCGCGGCGTCGCCGATCGAATGCCAGTTTAGATCGCGGTCGGCGATCGTTTGCGTCCGGGCTTCTGCTAAATTATTCATAGTCGTTCCCGTTGTCCTGGAGTTCCTCGCCGTGAAGTAATTCGCCGATCGGAGGCAGGCAGCCGCCGCAGCCGGTTCCGGCTTTCCCGGGTGACCGGGATTGGCGCTTCGGAACAGACTGCCAGGTTGAGCCTCGATTTGCGGGGTGACAGGACCGATCCGGAAGACAAGCCTGCCCGCGAAGTCGGCCCGGGGCCGCTTCAGTATTCGTAGATTCAAAGGCAAGGCGGTTGTATATCGTGGATTCCCGGCAAGGCTTTCGTAATTCCAGCGGCTCGCCCATCGCGCGTCTGTTTATCGCCAATCGCGGCGAAATCGCCGTACGGATCGCGCGCACGGCCCGCCTCATGGGAATCGAAACCTGCGGCGTCTCTGCCCGAAATGAAGCTCCGGGCGAAATTCTCCTGCGATCGCTCGATGTGCACGCAGTCGCCGGGGTGGCCGGTCCCGCCGCCTATCTCGACGGCGAGGCGCTGATTGCGACGGCCCGGGAGCAGGGCTGCGATGCGCTGCATCCTGGCTATGGCTTTCTGAGCGAGAGTGCCGCCTTCGCGGAGGCCTGTCAGCGCGCCGGTCTCGTCTGGGTTGGTCCGGATCCTGAGGCATTGCAGCTGTTCGGCGATAAGGCGGCGGCGCTGGCTCTCGCCCGGGCCCAGGGCGTGCCGACCGTGCCGGGCAGTCCGGTGCTGAAAGATTTAGACGCGGCCCGGGAATGGCTGGAGCGGCTGGGCGGCGTCGCGCTGCTCAAAGCCGTCGCCGGCGGCGGCGGTCGCGGGATGCGCATTGTGCGGGACGCCGCCGCCCTGGAAACCGCCTTCGCGCGCGCGAGCTCCGAAGCCCGGACGGCCTTCGGCGCGGGCGATCTGTATATGGAACGCCTGCTGGAACGCGCCCGTCATATCGAAGTACAGATTGTCGCCGACGGGCAGGGAGGCGTCGCGCATCTCGGCGAACGCGAGTGCACCCTGCAGCGCCGTCATCAAAAGCTGGTCGAAATCGCTCCGGCTCCCGGCCTTGCGCCGCCCCTGCGAAATACTCTGTGGGCCAGCGCCCTTCAGTTGGCCCGGGCCGCGAACTATCGCGGCGTCGGCACTTTTGAATTTCTCATCGATGATACCGCAGTCCATGCGGGCGCTGAGCCGCGGGACTCGTTCGTATTCATCGAAGCCAATGCGCGCTTACAGGTCGAGCACACGGTCACCGAAGAAGTCAGCGGCGTCGATCTGGTCCAGGCGCAAATTCTAATCGCGGCGGGCGCAGCTCTGTCCGAGTTGCCCGGCTTTGCGGCTGCCGTCGACGAAACGAAAACGGAAGCCGCGTCCAGGGGTTACGCGATCCAGCTGCGGATCAATGCGCAGAGCATGGATGATGCAGGCCTGGCGCGACCGGCTCAGGGCAAACTGGAGCGTTTTGAAACTCCAGGCGGGCCCGGCGTCCGGGTCGACACGGCCGCGCACGCCGGCTACGAAGCGGCCGACGGTTTCGATTCGCTGCTTGCGAAGCTCATCGTGCACCGGGCCGAGCCGGACTTCGCGCGCGTGCTGGAGCTGGCCCGCCTCGCTCTGAAAGAATTTTGCATCGCAGGCATACAGACCAATCTCGAATTTCTCCAGCGCCTGCTGGACCATCCGGAAGTGCGCGCCCATCGAATCTACACTCGCTTCGTCGACGAACACTGGAGCGAATTTATAGATGCCAGTCCAAAGCCTGCAGTTGGATTGAGCGATCCCGGCAAGGCCGGCGAAGGCGGCGCTGGCGATGATCGCGCCCTGATTCGCGCGAAACTGCGCGGGCGCATCATCGAAGCTGTGAGCGAAGCGTTTTGTAAGGTTCGGGCCGGCGAAGAGCTGGCGGTGCTGGAAGCGATGAAGATGGAACACGTGATCGTGGCTCCCCGGGACGGCGTGCTGGTCGCCGTCCACGCCCGGGCGGGCGACGCCGTAGACGAAGGGCAGCTGCTGTTCGAAATCGAAGCGCAGGCGAATGACAACGCGGCCGCCGGTGCAATTGGCGCCGGGCAGGCGGCAGTGACTGCGAGCGCTCCGGAATCTGCGTCGACCGCCTCTTCCGCCGGGCCCGCGTCCCGTCGAATTCGTGCTGATCTAAAAGAAGTGCTCGATCGCCGTGCGCTGGGCAGCGACGCGCTGCGGCCGCGAGCGGTCGCCAAACGACACAAGCGCGGTCAGCGAACGGCCCGGGAAAACATCGACGACCTGTGCGATCCCGGCAGCTTTCAGGAATACGGCGGACTGGCTCTGGCGGCCCAGCGCCGGCGTCGCACGCTCAAAGAATTGATTCAGCTCAGTCCCGCCGACGGCCTGGTCGCCGGCGTTGCTGCGGTGAACGGCGAACTGTTCGGCCCTGGTCTGGAAACTCGCGCTCCGAACGAAACGACGAATCCCGCGCGCTGCGCCGTCATGTCGTACGACTATACCGTCTTCGCGGGCACGCAGGGCGCGATGAATCACAAGAAGACCGACCGTTTGATTCACGTCGTGCGGGATCTGCGTTTGCCTTTCATCGTCTTCGCCGAAGGCGGCGGCGGGCGACCGGGAGATACGGACGTTGCGGTCGTAGCCGGTTTGGACCTTACGACCTTTCGCGACTACGCGGGGCTGAGCGGCATCGCGCCGCGGATCGCGATCGCTTCGGGACGCTGCTTCGCCGGCAACGCCGCGCTCTTCGGCTGCAGCGATATCACGATCGCGACGCAGGACGCGACCATCGGCATGGGCGGCCCGGTGATGGTCAAAGGCGGCGGTCTTGGTACTTTTCGCGCGGAAGAAATCGGTCCGGCAAAGCGACAGGCGGAAAACGGCGTCGTCGACGTGCTGGTCGCGGACGAAGTCGAAGCGGTGCGCACGGCCAAACGCGCGCTGTCGTACTTCCAGGGCTCGCTTTCAAATTTTAGCTGCGCCGATTCCGCTAAGCTGCGGGACGCGATTCCCGAAAAACGTTTGCGGGCCTATGATGTGCGCGGCGTTATCACAGGTCTCGCGGACTCGCACTCGGTGCTGGAACTGCGCCGCGATTTTGCGCCGGGTATGATCACCGCCCTGATACGCGTGGGCGGTCGGCCGATGGGGCTATTCGCGAACAATCCCGCGCATCTGGCCGGGGCGATTGATGCGCCGGCCGCCGACAAAGCCGCGCGATTCTTGCAGCTGTGCGACGCCTTCGATTTGCCCGTGCTGTCGCTCTGCGATACGCCGGGCATTATGGTCGGCCCCGAAGCCGAGAGCCAGGCCCTGGTTCGCCACGCTTCGCGACTCTTTCTGGCGGCGGGCAGCATCAGCGTGCCCGTGTTTACGATTGTGCTGCGCAAAGGCTACGGCCTGGGCGCGATGGCGATGGCCGGCGGCGGCTTTCACGCGCCGGTCTTTACAGTGGCCTGGCCGACGGGCGAATTTGGTGCGATGGGTCTCGAAGGCGCGGTCAGCACGGGTTTTCAAAAAGAGCTGGCGGAAGTGAAGGACTGGGACGAACGCCAGCGGCTATTCGATCGCCTGGTGAGCGAAGCGTACGAACAGGGCAAAGCATTGAATATGGCGAGCCACCTGGAAATCGACGACGTTATTGATCCGGCTGATTCCCGGGATTGGATTCTGCGCGGACTCAAAAGTCTGCCGCCGATCGTCGGCTGGGCCGCACGCGAAAAACGCAAACGAATGATCGATTCGTGGTGAGCCTGAGCCTGAGCCCTGAGCCCGGCGAAAGCCGGGCGAAAGTTTACCCGGCGCAGCCGGGCGAAAGTTTACCAACCGCAGCCCGGCGAAAGCCCTTCAGGAAACTCGCACGACGAGCTTGCCGGTCGCGCGATTGGCTTCCATATAAATGTGGGCTTCGACGATCTCCTCGAATTCGAAAACGCGATCCGTATTCACGTGCAGCTCGCCGCGTTCCACCGCCGTTACGATTTCCTGCAGATCGGCCTGTTCCATCCCGGTGCCGCTGTAGGCCGTCAGATAGCAGCCGCTGCGTATATACTGCATGGGATTCCAGGCGTTGAGCTCCCAGCTTCCGGCCAGAATGCCGGTCATGCAAACGGTGCCGCCGTCGACCAGGCAGTCGAGGGAATCGTTCAGAGTATGGGTGCCGATCAGTTCCAGCACATAGTCGAAGCCGTGGCGCCCGGCGCCGTGAGATAGATCGCGGTCGGCCAGGCGGCCGTCGTCGATCAGCACCAGGTCGGCGCCCTGGTCGCGTAAAAAAGATTCTCGCTCCGGATTGCGCGACGTGGCCGCGACGAAGAGTCCGTATGATTTGGCCAGGCTGATGGCCGCGAGTCCGACCGACGAAGTGCCGCCGCGGACTAAGATCGATTTTCCGGATGTTACGCGCAGGGCCTGCTTGAGGGAACCCCGGGCCGTCTGAAACATCTCCGGCAAGGCGGCGAAACGCTCCCAGCTGAGGTCGGTATCGATCGCCAGAACCTGCCCGGCCGGCACGACCGTGTATTCGGCGTAGCTGCCGTCGAACTGTCGGCCCATGCCGCCCATCATCGCGGCGACCTTTGTGCCCGCCGGGAGAGCGCCCGAAGGATCGTCGACGACCTCGCCGACGCATTCGATGCCGATTACTCTGGGCCACTCGACGCCCGGGGAGTGACCCTGGCGGGTGAAGATTTCCGCGCGGTTTAGTCCGAAGGCGCGAATGCGAATCAGGATCTGGTCGGGGCCCGCTTCGGGACGCTCACGTTCTTCGTATTCAAAGACTGTGGGATCGCCGGGGCGGCGGATAACGATGGCGCGCATTATTGCCGGCGATTGAAGCAGGCAGTCGCGATTCTGTCAATCGATGTTCGACAATCCCACCGGGAAGCTCACATCGCGAAAGCGGCGACGATTCAGGCCGGGATCTGTTGCGAAGTTTGCATGATCCAGGAAGTATAGAAATTTCCAAGCGAGCGCAGCAAGAACAGATCGGAATCGAGCGGATTTTTGCTGTTCGGCAAATAGCCTTTCAGCGAGCGAATCGCGTCGCGGTAGCTCTTGCGAAACTGCCAGAACTCGGTTTCGTAGGGAATGTACTGGGACATGCGCACGAGATGATCCGGTTCCAGTTCGTATTCTCTAAGCCACTCAACGAGCAATGTATCGCAACGGAATTTTTTCGAGAGAATCACCTGGGCGATCAGGCTCCGGTAGGCCTGGTCGAGAAATACGACGCTGACCGCCGGATCGATGACGTAGACCGCGCCGATGACTTCATCCTGCCTTTCGACGGCGGTGCGCATCGTGCGCATCGCTTTCAATCGGCCCGCCAGAGCGACGTAGGCGCGAAAGCTGCGAATCAGTCGACCGCGATCCGTTTCGCTCAGGCTGGTGCCTTTTTGGGTGCGACCCATCTGCAGGATGGTGCGCTCGGCTTCTTCGCGCGAAGTGTTCAGCGAAAGCAGCTGCACGGTCTGATATAAAAAATCGAAAGAGATACTGAAGTGGGTTTCTTTCAGCGCCACGCACTCGCGACGATAGGCCGAAGCGATCTCGATTGCGACTTTGGCCAGACCCGCGTCCAGGCGCGAGCGGCCGGTGCGTTCGATGAGAGTGCGAAGATTGCCGACCAGGGCCGTATTGTTTTCGGCGAAGTCGGCGGGGTTTTGCCGAATGGCGTTGCGAAAGGGATTTTTCAGGAGCTTCAGGCGTCCGTCCAGAACTTCCGGCCGGCACTGTAGAATCCGCCAGAGCAGTAAATCCCGGGCCGGGCCGCGATCGTTCGCCGGAGCCGGGCCGCCTTCGCCGCCGAACTGAAAGGTGTTGCGACCGCCGGTCGCGGAATTCCCGGAAGATTTGGAAGACGCGCTGGTATTCATAATATCTGTCTGCTGCCTGAAAAGATCGACGCTCGACGCTCGAAGATCAACCCGGGCTTCGGCTATCTGGACCGTCAGGACCCTGGAATCGTTATCGAATGGTTATAAATTCATTCGACTATTGTGAGAATGAGAGCGGGAAATTCGCTAATGTCGAGTACTTTTTGAGGGGATTTCATAGACGAGACGGGGCAGGAGTCGCTTCGCATCGACGATCGAGGCCTCGTAGCCGTCGGCCCGGGCCCCGCATTTCAAATAAAAGCCGACCGCGTTCGGATCGCTTACAACGAACAGTCTGCGCACCCGGGGATAGTTTCGGCGCAGCTCCCGAAGGGCGTAGTTCCAGAGCAGTCGCCCGTAGTTCTGGCCGAGAAACTCCGGATCCACGAAGCAGTGACTGAGGCTCACGCGATCCGGACTCTGTTCGAAGCTCTGGATGGCGCAAAAGCCGATCAGTGCGTCCGCGCGTTCGATGACGAAGACCCGGCCCGCGCCGACCTGCTCTGTTTCGATCCGCAGATCGGGCATGGCGGCGTCCAGAAACTCCGGGGAGTAGCCCCAGTGGGCCTTCGATCGGCGGGCCAGGCGGGTCAGATCTTCGGCTTCGTCGGGATGGGCCCGACGCACACGCGGAATGCGCGCGGCGAGCCCGGTCAGATCTCCGGAATTATTGGATCGCATTGTCATGTCCGGTCAGTCCTCAGATTGCTGCACCTGCTTGTTCGGAGAAGGCGCAGACGACGGCCGTCGAATTGTGAAAGCCGTTCAATTGCCCGCCGAATTTCGCATTCTCGCCGTACGTCCGCGGACGAGGATTCCGGGTATCCCCTGGCGGTAATCGTGGGCATAGACAAATCTCCTGGGTTTTGAATTAGACGCAAATTCGCGCGGCTTTGCCGATCGGCCGTTCCGTCGATTCGATCGCCGCGAGGCCTGGCGGTGGGCCGCCGTATACTATTTCGTTTTCACGCGATCGAGGGCTCCGTTGATGCGAGCGTTCCAGCGGCCATCTCCTGGATCGATTCCATGGCCTGGACTGCGCCGAAAATTCCGGCCGGCTCGGCGCTGAAAGATCGCAGGGCCGTCGCCAGATTTTCGCCTTTGCCCTTCGCATCGGCCGCGCCTGAGTTGCGGGTCTGAAATTCCAGAGCGGCGAGCAGCGCGACGGATCCGGTCGCGGCGACGAAAGCTACCCGCACATCCGAAAGCACGCCGCCCAGGGCGATGAGCGCTCCGCACGCGGGCAGGACGGCGGCCGTCGCGGCGTAGCAGGCCGGCAGCGCGGTCAGGCTTTGAAGAATCGCAATCAGGCCGGACTTAATTCCGCTGTTCCATAAACGAAAGCGCGAGGCCCATGGGGACGTGACCGAGCTGTTCCAGCCGTTCCAGAACCATGCGTCGCACATTCGGGGGAATGTCGTCCAGTAAATGGACCAGCACGCTCAGAGGCAGTTCGCGCCGGCCGCCGTTTGTTTGCAATCGCCGCAGGTGTTCCCGGGCTTCTTCGAGCAGAGTCTCGGCGATGCGCAGCTCCATCATTGTAGCCGCAAAGTCCTGGTCCTCCAGATCGCTGAGAAAGCCTTCATCGTCGGCTTCGCTCGCCAGGCGGCAGACGAAGTCGAAGAGATCGAGATTGTCCGCGAAGAGATTGTAAATATCCGCATCGAGTTCGCGAAACAGATCGAGCAGCGCCGCCGCGTCGACTTCGTCGTCGTTTAACAGGCTGACCAGGTTGTCCCGGTCCATGTATTGCAAAATCGAAAAGACTCCGTCCCTGGATTCTCCCATGACCAGTAGCTGACGCAAAATCATTATGAGTTTTTCATGAGCGACCAGGCGCCAGTAGCCTTCGATTCGATACTGCCGGGACTGCTTGCGGATCGGACCGCTCTCTCCGTCGGCTCGCAGCAGCTGGCAATAGAACAAACAAACCGCGGAGGTGACCGTAAAGCCTGGCGCGCTGACGATGCGAGCTCCCAGGCGCGCGGGCAGCAGGCGAAAATAATAATCCAGAGTAAATTCCAATCCGCTGTTTTCTTGAACCAGATCCGATACGGTGTCGGGCTGGGCCATTTCCAACAGCTGACGAATTCGCGCGATGGGCGGGAGCTCCGCCTGCAACAATTGCCGCAGCAAAGTTTTCTCCTGATCAGAGAAGGCTTCGCGACTGGCGGCCGATGGTTGAACTGTCGATGCGTCCATAACTGTTAATACCGGAAGTGAATCTTCGCCTTCGCCTGGCCGGTCGCTCTCGTCGTATCCTGTGAAATCGGCCTGGTGCAGATTCGCTATAAGTTTATATTTTTTACTATTAGGGCTTCGCGTGTCGCGAGTCTTTGCTTCGCACGCTCGCCGTCGCTCTTTCTGAAAACGATATATTCTTCGAATGTCAATCAAAGTCTCTCGATAAACCCTTTGCTTTGTGGTCGCTTCGAAATTTTTTCTCGATTCTTGAATACTATGAAGGTTTTCTAAAAATTGATTAGATTGTTTGCCGCGCGCCGGGCGAAGTCGCCCCCGGGAAAGGCGGCGGCGGAGGATGGCCGCGCCCTTTTTGACTTGTGTTCCCGCCCCGAAGCGGTAAGATGTTGTCGGCCTGTAATCGCGCGGTGATTCCCGAAAAAAATATTCTTTATGTCTGGCAGGGGCGCATCCTGTACGCGGGGGCGACCGGCTACGCGGCGGAACCGCACCGGCACTACGCCGCATCCCTGTTGATCGCGCCGGAAGAACCGCTGCTGCTGAACGTCGACGGCCGCAGCAGCCGGCCCCGCTGCGTGCTGCTCAGACCGAATTTGTATCACCAGTCCATCAGTCAGGCGCGGGTGCTTGTGCTGCAGCTGGATCCGGACAGCGCGCTGTATGAACCGATGGGACGCTGGCTGGGAAGCGACGGCTATCGCGAGATTCCGTACGAAAGCGTCGCATCGTTCGAGCATCGCTTTTCTGAGTTGTTTCTGGAGATGCTGGACTGTCGCGAAGCGGACCGTCTGTATTGCGACGTAATCCGGCAAATCTGGGGCGCTGATCCGCGCCAGGCGCCGCGAATCCAGGCACGGATTGCCCGACTGATCGAAGAGTTGAAGGCCGATCTCCCGGAGCAGATCAGCGTCAGCGATCTCGCGGCACGGGTCGGTCTATCCGAAGATCGTTTCATGCACGTCTTCAAAGACGAGATGGGCCTGCCCGTGCGACGCTACGTGCTCTGGCTGCGTCTGCATCGCGCCGCGCGTATGATGAAGTCCGGCGTAACCCTGACCGAAGCGGCGCACGCCGCCGGCTTCTCGGATTCGGCGCATATGAGTCGCACCTTCAAAGATAATTTCGGAGTCTCGCCGTCCGGCTTTCTTTCGCCGGCCCGGCAGAATCTCCGGATCAGGATTTGCGCGGAGGCCTGAGCTTCGCCGGACTGCCGCGCCCGGTGAGGGCGGTCTGAATTATTGCGCGCTCGGTCGGGCGATCTGAAAATAGTCCGCGAGATTGGATAGCTGCAGCATCTTATGAATCGTATCGTTGACGTTCCGCAGCTGGAAACGACGGCCGGATTCTCTGATCTTTTTTTGAAGATTGACCAGCAGCGCCACGCCGGTAGAATCCAGCGCCAGCAGATCGCTCAAATCCATAATGACCCGGTCCGGCAGGCGGTCCTGGTCGGCGGCCGTATCGACGTACTGCAGCAGCTCTTTACGCAGGGCGCTGACGGAGCTAATATCCACTCGCGGCCCGGCGATGCTGATGATCAGCTGATCGTGTTCCATGTGAGTCTGAAATTCGGGCATAGGGACCTGACCTCCGGGAAACTGGCTGATGGACGCGGTCTGTCAACGGCTTTATAATATTAACAGTTCGGAGCCGTTTTGATCCGTTTTATCGCTTTTCTTCCATAAATAGAGGGTCTGGCTGGAATTTCACATATTTTCGACTCGTTTTCTGTGCGGTGCAAAAAAAAGAACAACTCCGGAAACATTTCCCCCGTCTGATAGGCTGACACTGGAAAAGTGTTGCGAAAATGATACACCATCGGTCCGCTGGCCCGGCCAGTTCCGATTGGGATCAGGAGACGCATATGAAACAAACCAAACAACACCGAATTTTCTCGAAACTGCTGGCAGCGCCCGCTCTGGCGGCTATGGCTCTCGCCGGGATGACCTTGCTGGCAAGTCCGGCGCAGGCGAACAACTGCGCAGCGGTGTGCGACTACACGGTATCCTGTTTTGAAATGAACGCAAAAGCGTATCTGAACGCGAACCCGAACGATGCGAGCGCTCAGAAAAAGTGGAAGAAATTCCAGCGCCAGCAAAAGAAAGCTCGCAGAAGCTGCATCAAGAGCTGCTCTAAATTTGAAGCGGCCGCAGTAGCGTGCTACCAGAAATCCGGCGGCGCCGTAAACGGTCCGTCCTGCGTGGCTGCGACGAACTGTCTGCGTCCGTATATCAAATAAGACTCTGCAATCTTCGCAAGTCGCGCACGGCCGGCCTGAATTTCAGGCCGGCCGTTTTATTTGTACGGCTCTCATTCATCGAGGGGCAAGGGGGCCGTGCCGCGCCGGTTCCTCTTGCCCCTCCGAAATCTCTCCAGCCCCGCTTTGCCTTCCGACAGGCCAGCGCAAACCGCTGAAATTGGTACACGCCTTCGTCCCGCCGGCGCAGTTGCAATCAGTTCTTGATTAGTAAAAATTAGTACTTGAAATTTTGGGGCTTCCGGTCTGCCGTCTTAATAGTTACTGATCATAAACTTAATAAAGTTTTTACAAACGCTTGATCGTTTCGCTCGAAAATGCTATATCCGCTTTTGAATTTTGGTTTCAGCAGTTTTGATAGTATCATCCTCCTTGCGAGCTTCGCCCGGCGACGCGTGCTCGTTCTTTCGCCGCTTATGTTTCGCTCCGCAAACACTTTTACGCAGCGCGCAAGGTATTGGAACCATAGTCGATTTCGCGAACTTTTTCGTCTCCTGGCCGTCGCGCGAATGAAATAAGAGCGGCGGCGAAAAGCACCCTTGAGAAATAATGAAGCCGACAAATAGAGAACTTCCCATGCAACGAACCAACCAGACAGACTCAGCCGATACCGCGAAACACGCGGCCGGCATCATGGCCCGTCCCGCGACGGAGCCGATCGCGATTCTGGGGATCGGATGCAGGTTGCCGGGCGGCGCGGCCGATCCCGCCGACCTGTGGCAACTGCTGAAGTCCGGTTCGGATGTGATCAGCGAAGTACCGGAAAGTCGCTGGAAGCTCAGCCAGTGGTACGATCCGGAGCCGCAGGCGGGCAAGACTTACGCGCGCTGGGGCGGTTTCATCGACGATGTCGCCGGCTTCGACGCCGCGTTTTTCGGAGTGTCACCGCGGGAAGCGGCCGCCATCGATCCGCAGCAAAGGCTGCTCTTGCAAACCGCGTATGAAGCGCTCGAAGACGGCGGGCAAACCCCCGAGCTAATGCGCGGTAAACGCACCGGCGTATACGTCGGCATGTGGGGCAGCGATTACGAAGACTTTCTATTTTCCGACCCCGGCCACATCGATTTCTATCGGACCCAGGGAACCGGTCGCTACACCGCGGCGGGTCGGCTCTCGTTCGTTCTGGGACTGGACGGTCCGAGCCTTGCAGTCGACACCGCCTGTTCCAGTTCGCTGGTGACAGTGCACCTGGCCTGCCAGGCGATACGCAACGGCGACTGCGAGCTGGCCCTGGCTGGCGGCGTGAATCTTTTGCTGCAGCCGCAGATTACGATCGCCTACAGCCAGAGCCGTATGATGGCGACCGACGGCCGCTGCCGTTTCGGCGACGCGACCGGTTCCGGCTATGTGCGCAGCGAAGGCGTCGGGCTGGTTGTATTAAAAAAACTGAGCGCGGCCCTGGCCGATCGGGATCCGATCTACGCTGTGATTCGCGGCAGCGCGATCAACAACGACGGCAAAAGCAGCGGGTCTTTCGGCACGCCGGGGATTCGCGGTCAGGAAGCGATGCTGCGTTCGGCGTATAAGAGCGCTGGCGTCGATCCCCGGGAAGTGCGATTCGTAGAGGCCCACGGAACCGGCACCAAACGCGGAGACCCGGTCGAAGTCCGCGCTCTGGCGAATGTGCTCTGCGAAGACCGCCCCAAAGATCGCCCGCTGCTGATTGGTTCGGTCAAAACGAATATCGGCCACATGGAAGCGGCGGCGGGCATCGGCGGATTGCTGAAGGCGACGCTGGCTCTCGACAAAGGCGCGGTGCCCGCAAGTTTGCATTTTAATGCGCCCAATCCGAATATTCCCTTTCATCTGCTGCCGATCGAAATTCCTACCGAGTTAAGCGAATTGCCGGACGATGGCCAGGTGCACTACGCCGGCGTGAACTCTTTCGGTATCAGCGGCACTAACGCGCATATTGTGCTGGCTGAATCGCCGCTTGAGTCTCGCGGCGGCTCCGCGAAGCAAAGCGATACGGAAAGCGAAGGCCACGTTTTGAATCTCACGGCGCGCAGCGTCCCGGCTCTGCGGGGCCTGGCTGAAAAATACATCGCATTCATCAACGAAACATCGGAAGACGCGGTCGCCCTGGCGGACATCTGCTATACGCTGAGCGTTCGTCGCAATCTACATGAACATCGCCTGTCGGTGGCCGGTCGCACGCGCGAAGAACTGGTCGAGGGACTGGAGGCTTTTCTGGCCGAAGAAGAACGTCCCGGCCTGCAGTCGGCGCAGATCGCCTTTAAGTACGAGGCGCCTCCGATTCGCACGGCGGCCTTCGTCTATTCGGGCCAGGGTTCGCAGTGGATCGACATGGGCCGCGATTTGCTCGAGCGCGAAGAAGTCTTTCGCGTGCTGATGCAGGAATGCGATCGCGGTATTCAAGCGCTCGCGGGCTGGTCTGTGATCGAAGAGATCTCGCGCTCGGAGTCGGACGGTTCGCGCCTGAACGACATCGACGTTATGTGGCCGGCGATCTTTTCGATCCAGGTCGCTGTAACCGAATATCTGAAATCTCTGGGCATTCGCCCGGCCGCTGTCGTCGGTCATTCGATCGGCGAAGCCGCCGCCGCATGGGCTTCGGGCGCTCTTTCTCTCGAAGATGCGATTCGCGTAATTGTAACTCAGGGTAAGCTTGTTCACGAAACCAACGGCAAAGGCGCGATGGCATTAGTCGGTCTTTCCTTCGAGGCGACCGAAGCGGAGCTGGAAAATCAGAAGCTCGCCGGAGACGGCGCGCAGGGGCTTGTCGCCGCGATCGAATCGAGTCCGGAGGCTTCGGTGGTTTCCGGCGAGCCGGCGGCCGTCGATCAACTGGTGGCGGAGCTGGAAGAGCGCGGCGTCTTCGCGCGCAAAGTCAATACGGGCGCGGCCGTGCACAGCGCGCAAATGGATCCGTTAAAGGACAGGCTCTTAAGCGAACTCGCCGATTTGAAACCCCAGCGAGCGAATATTCCGTTTTATTCGGCGACGTACGGCTCGCCCTTTGAAACGGCAGCGAGCGGGCTCGACGCGGATTATTTCTGGGAAAATCTGCGTCGTCCGGTGCTCTTTGCGAGCGCCATCGACGCCATATTCTACGATGACGTTCCGGTTTTCCTGGAAATCAGCCCGCATCCGATTGTGACGGTGTCCGTGCAGGAAACAATTCGCGGTCATCAGAATAAAGGTTTCGCCATCTCAAGTTTACGTAAAGACGAAGACTCTCTGAACCGCCTCGGCGCTACGATTCAATCCTTGAGCGCGGCGGGCGTGCCTGTCGACTTCGATCGCGCTCGCGCCGAGTCGCAAATACCGCCTCTGAAAATACACAGCGGCAAACCCCGCCTGGCTTTCGTCTTCAGCGGCCAGGGGCCCCAGTGGTGGGCGATGGGTCGCGAGCTGCTGGAAAAAGAACCGATCTTTCGCGCGAAAGTCGAAGAGATCGATCGCCTGCTTGAACAAGAAGCCGGCTGGAGCCTGCTGGACGAACTCCGGGCCGACGAAGAAAAGAGCAAGATGAGCGAGACGCGCATCGCGCAGCCGGCGATCTTCGCTTTACAGGTAGGGCTCGCGGAGCTGTGGCAGTCGTGGGGCGTGCAGCCGGATGCGATCACCGGGCACAGCGTGGGCGAAGTCGCGGCGGCTCACGTGAGCGGAAAGCTTTCGCTTGAGGACGCCGTGCGCGTAATCTATCACCGCGGGCGTTTGATGCAGGACGCGACCGGTCTCGGCAAAATGGCCGCGATCGAAGCGCCCCTCGATCGAGCGCGGGAATTTATCGCCGGCTACGAAGACCGCCTCGCAATCGGCGCGGCGAACAGCCCGAACTCAACGGTGCTCTCCGGTGAGACCGCGGCGCTCGAAGAAGTCTTAAAGAAGGTCGAAGCGGCCGGTATCTATCAAAAGATGCTGCCCGTGAACTACGCCTTTCACAGCCCGCAGATGGAGCCGTTCAAACAGCAGATGAACGAGCAGATGCAGGGCCTGCAAACAAAAGCGCCGCGCGTGCCGATCGTTTCGACTGTGACCGGTGAACTGGCTGACGAAGCGGCGTACGGCGCAGAATACTGGGGCGAAAATATTCGACAGGGCGTGTTGTTTGCGACCGCCATCGACACGCTGATTGAAAATGACTTCGACGTCTTTATAGAAATCGGACCGCATCCGGTGCTGTCCGCGTATATGTTGCAGTGTCTCGAGCAGGCGGAACACGCCGGCCACGCGATTCCTTCCCTGCGCCGCAATCAGCCCGAGCACCTGACTTTGCTGGGAAATCTGGGCGCGCTCTTTGTCAGCGGCTATCCGATTGACTGGCGTCGGATGTACAGCGTAGCCGCGAATACAAACACAAGCGCGAAGGCGACTGACCAGGAAGATGCCGCCGTTGAGTGGGTCGAGACGGGACGCTGCGTGCGTTTGCCGGCTTACGCCTGGCAGACCGAACGTTTCTGGATCGATCCGCCGAAGCTGAGCGGCGGCCGCGAAATCCAGGCCGCCGGTGCCGGCGATTCGCACCCGATGCTCCAGCGCAAATTGGAAACGGCCCAGCCGATATTTGAAGCGCACCTGGCCGGCGAAGATCTGGGGCTGTCCTGGTTGGATTTACCGGTGCTTTCTCCCATGGTGACTCTGGACGGCGTGCTCGCGGCCGCGCTTCGGGAAACCGAATCCGGCGCGATCCACTTAACGGACCTGAGCTTCAGCCGTCTCGCGCGCATTGGCGATGAATCAGGAGCGAACCATCAAATCCTTCTGACCGGCGATGACGAGAAACAAAGCCTGGCGCGTGCCTATGACGCAAGTCTCACCGACGGCGACGCTCCGGCGAAGTGGTTTCGAAATTTTTCGTGCACGATCGAGTATCCCGGCATCGGCACGGAGCTGAATCCGGCGGTCCCCGAGAGTGCGGCAGAAACAACGCGGGAGCTTTCCGGCGAAGAGTTGTATTCTTTTTTGAGCGATCAGGGATATTCCGTTCCCGCGTCCCTGCGCGCGATCGAATCCGCGGCCTTCGGTGCGGGCGAAGCGACGGCCGAACTCGGAGTGGTTTCGGATCCGTATCGTTCGGCCGCGGCCATGGACGCTATTCTGCAGCTGGCGAATGTATTGTGTATGCAGGACCGCGGTTCTGCTGGACTGATTTTCGTACCTGAGTCGGCGCGCAGGTTAGCCTTATTGCACGCTGACACGGTTGGCCGAATCCATCTGGTGGCGGGCGACCAGGCTGAATCCATAGAATGCCAGGTCTATCTCCAGGATCAGGACGGAGCCTCTGTCGGTTTTATCGATGGTCTACAGCTGCGGACGATGAGTCGCGCCGGACTGGTTCAAATTTCCGGCCGGGAACTGGAAGACTGGCTATACGAACCCGAATGGATTGAAGCCGCTTTGACGCCTGCCGATACCAGGGGAGCGAATATCGCCGCCGGTCGGATTTTAGTCTTCGCCGATCAGACTGGTATCGCCGGGCAACTGGCGGGATCAGTTGAAGACTCGGCTTCGATTTGTATGGTGCGACCCGGGCCGGAATACAGCTATTCGGACGCTGAATGCACTCTGCCTGTCGCCGATCGCGAATCCTGCGAGCGATTGTTAAGCGATGCTTCGAGTGCCGGTGAAATTTCACAGATCGTCTTTTTGTGGGGCTGTTTTGCCGGTGAGGTGCTGGAAGCGATTGGCAACTGGCAGGAAACGCAAAAATTGAGCGCGGGCACTTTACTCGCGCTGGCCCAGGCTGTCGCCGAGCACTCCGCGAAGCCGCAGCTCAACGTAATCACGCGGGGCGCGCAACCGGTCCAATACGGAGTCGGTTTCCCCGCTCCGGAGCAGGCCACTCTATGGGGCTGCGCCGCTGTAATCGAAAAAGAAATCAGCGAAATCAAATGCCTGCGAATCGATCTGGACCCCGCGGATGATCTTGCGGGGACTGTGATCGCGCGGGAACTGAGTGTGAGCGGCGACGATCTGTGCGTCGGCTATCGCGGCGGAAAAAGATACGTGCAGCGTCTCGTGCGGACCGTTTTGAATTCAACGGCGACTTCGGATTCGTCTGTAAGCGGGAACTCCCGGAGCTCGAACCAGGCGAACCAGGACGCGGCGGGCCCGGCCCGGCCGGTTGTGCTCGATTCACGCGAGCGTGGGGTTCTGGACAATCTATTTTTACGTCCCCAGAAAAGAACGCTACCGGCGCCGGGCGAGGTTGAAATCGAAGTCGAAGCGACCGGAGTCAACTTTCGGGACGTCCTGTCGGCGATGGATATGTATCCGGGCGGGACTGTACCCTTTGGCGTGGAATGCGCCGGACGTATCGCGGCGATCGGCGAAAACGTGGAAGACTTTCATGTAGGCGACGAAGTGATCGCGATCAGCCCGGAGCCCTGTTTCGCTTCGTACGTTCGCGTTCCCGCGGATCTACTCGTGAAGAAACCGGCCCACCTGAGCTTTGTAGAATCGGCGACCATACCGGCCGTATTCTTAACCTGTTACTATTCATTGTTTCATCTGGCGCGGATTACGGATCGCGATCGGGTGCTGATCCATTCGGCCGCGGGCGGAGTGGGGCTCGCGGCGATTCAACTGGCGAAACTCGCCGGCGCGGAAATTTACGCGACCTGCAGTACCGAAGAGAAAAAGGAATATTTGAAATCGCTGGGAGTGAAACACATCTTCAATTCTCGCACCCTCGACTTCGTCGACGAAATTCGCACGGCGACCAACGGCGAAGGCGTTGACGTCGTTTTGAATTCTCTGTCGGGTGAGTTTATTCCAAAGAACATTTCTTTGCTTCGCGATGGCGGACGTTATCTCGAAATCGGAAAAAAAGACGTTCTTAGCGCGAAAGAAGTTCACCGAATTAAAAAACGAGTCTCGTACTTTCTAATCGATTTGATGGAGATCGCGGATTCGAATTCGGATTTAATTCAGTCGATGTTGTTGCAGCTTTCGGAAGAATTCGAAGCGCGCAATTTGCAACCGCTGCCCCTGCGCGAATTCGCCGACGCTGCGGACGCCTTTCGTTATATGGCGAACGGGAAACACATCGGTAAGGTCGTTGTACGTCGCCCGTCGGAATCTCCGGTTGAAGAGCCGGGCTTTTCGGGATTGCGGGCGGACGGCGCCTATTTGATTTCCGGGGGCCTCGGGGATCTTGGTTTATTATTCGCGCGCGATCTGGCGGAGCAGGGCGCCGGCAACATTGTTTTGAGTGGTCGCCGCGGAGCGTCGCCGGAAGTCCAGTCCCAACTGGATGAAATCAGTCAGAGCACCGGAACGCGGATCACCGTTCTGAAAGGAGACGTTTCCCGGGAAGAAGACGTCGTTCGCATATTAAACGATATTCGTAAGGACGTGGCGCCCCTGCGCGGAATCATCCACGCGGCGGGGATTCTCGATGACGCGGCGCTCGCACAACAATCCTGGGAACGCTTTGAAACCGTAATGCAATCGAAGGTCGCCGGCGCCTTTTATCTGCATAAACATACGGCGCAGGATCCCCTGGACTTTTATGTAATGTTTTCTTCGATCGCGTCCTTGCTCGGTTTGCGCGGTCAAAGTAATTATTCCGCGGCGAACGCGTTCATGGACGCTCTTGCGCACCATCGCCAGAGTCGAGGACTACCGGGCCTGAGCATTCACTGGGGACCCTGGGCGGACGTCGGGATGGTCGCCGATTTAGAAGCGGACCTGCTGCGAGCGGGCATCGATCCCTTGCCGCCGCGGACCGGTCTGCTTGCCATGCGCCGACTGCTGGCCAGCGGAGTCCCCGAAGCGGGCGTGATTCATATGAACTGGTCTCGTTTTCTGGAGCAGTTCCCCGCTCAGACGCCGAATTTTTTCACGAATCTGGTTCGCATAGACGGAGGCGGCGAGGCCACGGCGGCCAATGTCGGGCGCGGCTTTCTGGATGAACTGCGCGAAACGCAGCCTGTCGCCCGACGTCGGATGGTCTTCGACCATGTGCGCGCTCAACTGGCGAAAATCCTGGGGATGAATCCGTCGGCGCTGGATACATCGCGTGGATTCAAAGAGATGGGCCTGGACTCGTTGATGACTGTGGAATTGCGAAACCGCCTGCAGGCGAATCTCGAAACCACTTTGCCTTCGACAATGGCCTTCGATTATCCCAACGCTGAAATTCTGGCCGACTATCTGATCGATGAAGCTCTGGTCTTCGACGATGCGGATCAGGCCTCGGAATCGGAATCCGAATCGGAAGTAGAAGTCGAAAGACAGGCGGAGCCGCAAACGAAAGCCGAAGCAGCGCCTGCGCCAGAGCGACAGGCGCCCCTGGATGCGGCGCGGCCCGTCGCGAAACCCGCCCGGCCGGCTGCGAGCAAGGTGGCGGCACCGGTCGCGGGGGAAGGTGTCGAGGGTATGGTTGCGGGACTCGGAGAAATCTCCGACGACGACGCGCTCGCGGAGTTGATGGGAAACTAACAAAAATTCAGAATCGATCAGGATAATATAGAGTATGAGCGAACTTTCAAATCAAATATCAGAACTCAGCCCGCTAAAGCTGGCGTTACTCGCGCGTTCGATCCGCGAAAAGGTCGATGGAATCGAGTACGTCGGCGTCGAGCCGATCGCGATCGTCGGCGCAGGCTGTCGGATGCCTGGCGGCGCCCGGGATCCCGAAAGTTTTTGGAAGATGATGTTAGACGGAGTCGACGCCGTTCGCGAAGTGCCGGCCAGCAAATGGAACGCCGAAGAATATTACGACGCGAATAAAGACGCCGCGGGAAAAATCTATACGAAGTTCGGCGCTTTCCTGGACGCGGACGAAATCGAACAATTTGACGCGGGCTTTTTCGGTATCTCGCCGAACGAAGCGAAGAGCATGGATCCCCAGCAGCGAATGGTGCTTGAGGTCGCATTCGAAGCCCTCGAAAACGCCGGGATTCCCGTGGAGAGTCTCGCCGGATCGCGGACCGGTGTTTTTATGGGCGTCGGCCAGAACGACTACGCCGACCTGGAACTCAAGGCCGCCGACCATACTGGAATCAACGCCTATACCGGCACCGGACTTTTGTTCAGCGCCATATCGGGGCGGATTTCCTACGCCTTCGGATTGCAGGGCCCCAGCGTCGTCAAAGACGGCGCCTGCTCCTCTTCTCTGATGACGGTGCACGAAGCCTGCCAGAGTTTGCGCAGCGGCGAATCGGAGCTGGCCCTCGCGGGCGGGGTACACTTAATCGTAACGCCGAATATGACCGTGTGGCTGAGTCGCTCCACTGCGATTTCGCCGGACGGCCGCTGTAAAACATTTTCCGCATCGGCCGACGGATATTCCCGCGGCGAAGGTTGCGGCATCGTCGTGCTGAAACGATTGTCGGACGCTTTACGCGACGGCGATAATATCATGGCGCTTGTGCGCGGATCGGCGGTGAATCACGGCGGGGCCAGCCAGGGTTTCACCGTTCCCAACGGCATCGCGCAGCAGAGTCTGATTCGTACGGCGCTGGAAGATTCCGGCGTGCGTCCGGACCAGGTCTCCTATATCGAAGCCCACGGCACCGGTACGGCCCTGGGCGATCCGATCGAAGTCAACGCGCTCAACGCGGTCTTCGGTAAGAATCGCGATCGTAATAATAAAATGTATTTAGGGTCCGTCAAGACGAACGTCGGTCACCTGGAAACGGCGGCCGGAATCGCGGGGCTGATCAAAGTGGCCCTGAGTCTGAAACACAAAACTCTGCCGCCGCACCTGCATTTCAAGCGGGCTGAAGTGAATCCGCATATAGACTTAAGCGTGATTCCGGCGGAAGTTCCCGAAAGCGAAACGGAATGGAAGGCTCCGGGCGGGCGTCTGATTGCGGGCGTGAGTTCGTTTGGAATCACCGGTCAAAACGCGCACGTGATTCTGGAAGAGGCGCCGGAGCTGCCGCAAAAGGCCGCGCAAAAATCTACGCCCGAGGCCGCACCGCATTTACTCACGCTTTCGGCTCGTTCGCCGGAAGCGCTTGCCCAGGTCGCCACGGAATACGAAGATCTATTTCGTCGCGGCGAAAGCACGCCCTACGATATATGTTATAACGCTTCTTTGCGGCGGAGCCATCACGACCATCGTTTTACGATTGTCGCCGATTCGGCGCAAGCTTTCGCCGAGAAACTGGGCCAGGTCGCGTCCGGCGAAACCGGCGAAGGCGTCACGCCGCCGCGCAAAATACTGAAGGGCAAACCGCAGATCGCATTCGTTTGTTCCGGACAGGGACCGCAGTGGTTTAAGATGGGCCGCCAGTTGATCGAGCGCGAGCCGGTCTTTCGCGCGAAAATCGAGGAGATCGCGGGAATGCTGGACCAGCACGCTGACTGGTCTCTGTTAGATGAACTGAACAAATCCGAAGCTGAATCGCGGATTATGGATACCGAGATCGGCCAACCGGCGATCTTCGCCTTGCAGGTCGCGCTGGCCGAGCTGTGGAAATCCCGGGGGATTGTTCCTGACGGGGTTGTCGGTCATAGCGTCGGCGAAGTCGCCGCGGCTCATATCTCGGGCGTGCTGACTCTGACGGACGCGGTGTTTGTAATCTATCATCGCGCTCGATTGATGCAACAGGCGACGGGCCTGGGGAAGATGGCGGCGGTTGAGATGCCGGCGGATAAACTCAAGCCCTATGTGAAAGACTATGCGGGTCGCCTGGAATTGGGCGCTGTGAACGGCCCGTCTTCCTGCGTGCTCTCCGGCGAAGAAGCCGCGTTGAATGAGGTGCTGGCGAAGCTGGCCGAGAGCAAGGTGTTTACGAAACTGCTGCCTGTGAATTACGCTTTCCATAGTCCGCAAATGGAGCCGTTCAAAAAAGAACTCACGAAAACCCTCGGTCAGATTAAAACCCGTCCGGCGACGATTACGGCCTATTCCACGGTCTCCGGCAAGCTGGCCGGAAAATCGGATTACGACGCCGCCTACTGGGGCCGTAATATTCGCGAACCTGTCGTTTTTGCGCCCGCGATTGAAGCCATGGCGCAGGACGGGTTTAACGCATTTCTGGAACTGAGCGCTCATCCGGTGCTCGCCAACTACGTGGCGATGTGCCTGGAGCAGGCGGGCAAAACGGAAGCCGGCGTAACCAGCTCGCTGAATCGGAAGGTCGATGAGTCGGCGGCGATGTTGCAGGCGGCCGGAACTCTGCATGCCCTGGGCTGCGGCATACAATTCAAAGCCCTGTACCCGGAACGCGGTCGCCACCTTCGTTTACCCAACTACCCCTGGCAACACCAGCGCTACTGGATTGACGCCCCCGCGATCAAACCCGGCGTCGCGCAGAATGTGGCGAGCGGGGATCACTATTTTCTCGGCAGTCGCATCGAGTCGCCGCTGAATATCATTCAGTTCGAAAGCGTCTTCACCGACGAAATGCCGTATACATTTAAGGACCACGTGCTGTACGGCGAAATCGTGGTGCCAGGTGCCAGTCACCTATCGATGTGCCTGTCGGGCGCGCGCAAAGCCTTCGGAAACCAGAAGTTTACGATTATCGATAGTTTTTTTCACCAGGCCCTCGTCCTGCGCAAAGACGACGCGCGCTATGTGCAGCTGATCTTCGAACCGCAGGACGGGGATGCGGAGTACAGCTGGAGCGTGCACAGTCGCGACGCCACCGGCCTCGGTCGCGACGAGTGGGTGCTGCATGCCACGGGTAAATTGGAAGTTTCGGAAGGCGAAAACCCGGATACGCGGATTGATCCGCAGGAAATGCTAAAGGCGTACCCGAAACACTTTAACCGTGAAGAGTTTTATAAATTCTTTTACGATTGCGGTTATAATCTTACGGATACTTTTCGCTGGGCGGATGAGTGCTGGTGGAAAGAGGGTGAAGCCTTTATTTTAATGACCGCGCCGGATGGCGTTTACGACGCTGACAAATACGTATTGTTTCCCAGTTTGATCGACGCGCAGTACCAGGCGGGGACGACCGCCTATCCCAAAGAGGCCCCCGACGCCAACGACGAGGGCGGCCTGGCCTATCACGTCGACGCGGAACACATCTATGTGCCCTGGAACAATCGTCGAATTGAATGGTATGGCAACTACGATACGACTAAATTCGACGGCACAAAATTCTGGTCGCATATTCGCTTAAAAGACACGCGCGACACTGTAAAAAAAGGGCAGGAAGTTTTTCGCGGCGATCTGGATCTATACGATCCGGACGGCAAACTTGTCGCGACCTTTCATGATTGGGCGCTGAAACGCGTGAGCGGCGAAAGTTTGCTGAAGCTGATTCGCGGCGGCGGCGATTGGTTGCATGAACTTACCTGGAAACAGTCCGCGTTGCGCGGGAAACGCGCCCCCGGCGAAAAGACGGCTCGCTGGTTGATTTTCGCGGATCGTTCGGGATCCGGAGAGAATCTCGCGAAAACATTACGGGCGGCGGGCAAAGAATGCGTCACGGTATTTGCGGGATCGGCTTTTGAAAAGTCGGGCGACGACAGCTTTACAATCGACCCGCACAAGCAGGCGGATTTTGAAAAAGTTCTCGCGGAGAGCTTTTCCGGCGAAGTCACTTCGATCGCGTATTTGTGGGGAATCGACGCCACGCCGACCGAAGGCAGTACGATCGAATCTTTGCAAACCGACGAACGCACGATTACCGGCGGCCTGCTGAATTTGGGCGTTGGAATGAATCAGATCCAGTGGAAAAACTTTCCTTCCCTGCGATTGGTCACCCGGGGGGCGCAGGCCGCGAACGAATCGGAAGGTTCGCAGCTGTCGGCGGTCGCGGCTTCGATCTGGGGTATGGGACGCGTCATCGCGCTCGAAAATCCGGATGTGTGGCGCGGATGTATCGATCTGGATCCGGTCGCCTTCGAAGCGGAAAGCGAAGTGCTCGGCAAAGAGCTACTGGCGGACGGGGCGGAAGATCACGTTTTGTTGCGTAAGTCCAATCGCTATATCGCGGACCTCGCGCCGCACAGCGCGAAGACTCCGGAGGAGCCGGTCGCATTCAAGGCGGACGCGTCGTATTTAATCACGGGCGGCCTCGGCGGCCTCGGTCTGGAACTCGCGGAATATATGGCGCAAAACGGCGCGGGCCATCTGGGTTTGATCGGCCGGCGCGCGCCCTCAGAGGAAGTTCTAAAACGTCTGGCTGAGATCGAAAAATCCACCGGCGCGAAGTTGGTCCCGATGCAGGGCGATATTTCCCTCGCCGCCGACGTCGAACGCATCTTCAAAGAGGCGGACGCAAAGCTGCCCGCCGTTAAGGGACTCGTGCATTCCGCCGGCGTGCTCGAAGACGGGATCTTAACCCAGCAAACCTGGGAACGCTATGCGAAGGTGCTCGCGCCCAAAGTCGAAGGGTCCTGGAATCTGCACCAGGCGACCCGGCAAAGAGAGCTCGACTTTTTTGTAATGTTCTCTTCGGTTTCGGCTTTAACCGGTTCGCCGGGCCAGTCGAATTACGCCGCCGCGAACGCCTTCATGGACGGTCTGGCCGTCTATCGCCGGGCGAATGGATTGCCGGCGGTCTCGATCGCCTGGGGGCCCTGGGCGGACGTCGGTATGGCCGCGAATATCAGCGCCGATGCGGCGAAGCGCGGCTGGCGCGCCGAAGGCCTGGGCTCGATCGACCTGCAGGGCGGCATGCAAGCCTTCGCTCAACTGACCGCAATGGATACCGCCAGCGCGGCCGTGATGCCCTTCAGGTGGCCGAAACTATTCGAACAGTTTCCGGTAATGGCGAAGCAAACAATGTTTGCCTCGCTTGCGAAACGTCATTATACGGCGGACGTGGAGCCGGGCGCGGGCGGTTCGGATATCGTACAGAAAATCAAATCGGCGCCCGCCGAAGAACAGATGGAACTCCTGAACGGATTCATTAAAGATCAAATCGCCAAAGTCCTCGGTTTCGATCCTGCGGCTCCCATCGATCCGCAAAAAGGTTTCTTCGATCTCGGGGGGGATTCGTTGTCCTCGGTGCAATTACGAAACGTATTGCAAACCGCTCTCGACAAGAGTTTACCGACGACGATGATCTTCGATTATCCCAGCGTGGAAACGATCGCCGCTTATCTCGCGGCCGACGTGCTGGAGCTGTCCGCGGCGACGCAGGATGAATCCGGCCAGACCGACGCCGACGCGGCCGAGCAAATGCGGCAACAAATCGCCGACGAAGTCGAACAGATGAGCGACGATGAGGCTGAAGCCGAACTGTTGCGGGAACTGGCGGGTCTTGACTGACAATCCAGGCCTTCGATCCGGCCGGGCCGCGGCCTTTGATTGCTACCAGGAAGTAATTTATATATGAGCGAAAAGAAACAATCTCCCGTTAAGCAGGCGCTGTTCGCGATCAAAGAACTGAAAGCGAAACTCGAAATCGCAGAACGTTCGAAAGGAGAAGCGATCGCAATCGTCGGGATGTCCTGCCGCATTCCCGGCGGCGCGAGTTCGGCGGAAGAATTCTGGAAATTGCTCGTATCGGGGACGGATGCGGTCGGCGAGATTCCGGCCGACCGCTGGAATGTCGACGAGCTGTGGGGCGAGCAAAACGAGGCCGGCAAAATTTACGGTCGTTGGGGGGCTTTCCTCGATGAGGTCGATCAGTTTGATCCGGAATTTTTCGGAATTTCGCCGGTGGAAGCGAGGGGTATGGACCCCCAGCAACGTCTTTTGTGTAAGGTCAGTTGGGAAGCTCTGGAAGAGGCTGGAATTCCGCCGCGTGACTTAAAAAATACGAGCACCGGCGTCTTCGTCGGCGTCATGAATCTGGACTATTACAGTCTGCTGGTGCGCGAAAAATCCCTGGAGAGTTTCGATGCCTACACCGGGACCGGCGCAATATTCAGCGCGACTTCCGGCCGCATATCGTATGTACTCGGCCTGCAGGGGCCGAGCGTCGCGGTCGATAACGCCTGCGCTTCCTCTCTGGTTTCGACGAGTCTGGCGGTGCAGAGTTTGCGTAACGGCGATTGCGATATCGCTCTCGCCGGAGGAGTGAATTTATTCTTAACTCCGGAAACTTATCTGATTCGAACCGCGGCCAATATGCTTTCGCCGACGGGACGTTGCCATACTTTTGACGCGTCGGCCGACGGCTACGTGCCCGGAGAGGGCTGTGGCGTTCTCGTGCTGAAACGATTGAGCGATGCGATTAAAAACGAAGATAATATTATCGCCACAATTCGGGGCGTAGCGATCAATCACGACGGACCTTCGAGCGGACTCACGGTTCCCAACGGCGTTTCGCAGCAGAAAGTGATTCGCCACGCGCTCGAAAACGCGCAGGTGCAGGCGGAAGACATTGGATACATCGAAGCTCACGGTACCGGTACGCCGCTGGGGGATCCGATCGAAGTCAACGCCCTGCAATCCTTGATGGCCGGTAAGCGAACCGCGCCCCTCTACGTCGCTTCTCTGAAAACGAACGTGGGTCATATGGAATCGGCGGCCGGTATCGGCGGTTTAATGAAAGTCGCGCTGAGTTTGCAACACAAACAGATCCCCCCGCATCTGCATTTAAACGAAGTAAATTCAAAAATTGATTTCGATGCTATACCGGCCAGAGTGCCGAAAGTCGTTGAAGACTGGCCGGAAATTAACGGAACCCGCCTGGCCGGTGTCAGCTCGTTTTCTTTGACCGGTACAAATTCGCATATCGTTCTGGAACAGGCTCCGGATGTCCCGCGGCCCCCGGATGTCGCGGCGCCAGCCGACGACGCGAAGCAGAACAGACTTTTCGTTTTGTCCGCGCAAACCGACGCGGCCTTGAAAGAATACGCGGAACGTTACGGCGACTATATGAACCGGAAGAAGGACTCCGTGTCGATGACTGATCTGGCGTACACGCTTGGCCGCCGGCGGAGTCATCTGGAACATCGCCTGGCGATTGCCGCGGAAACTCCGGAGCAGTTATGCGAATCCCTCGAAGCTTTCGCGCGCGGAGAGATGAACCCGCGTGCGACAACGGCCATTGAGGTTCCGGGCATGCAACGGAAGGTGGCTTTCGTGTTCTCGGGGCAGGGTTCCCAATGGGCCGGCATGGGGCAGGCCCTGTATAAATCCGAACAGACCTTTCGCGAGATGCTGGATCGGATCAGCGGTATTTTCGAGAAACTGAGCGGCTGGTCTTTGCGCGACGAGTTGGTGAACAACAATGGCGCGCGTTTGGATGAAACCGAAGTCGCACAGCCGGCGATCTTCGCCCTCCAGGCCGGCCTGATCGCGGTCCTGGCCGAATACGGAATCAAACCGCAGGCTGTGGTCGGACACAGCATCGGCGAAGCCGCAGCCGCTTATGCCGCTGGCGTGTTGAGTCTGGAGGACGCGGTATTCGTCGTTTATCACCGTTCCCGCTTGATGCAACAGGGAACCGGATTGGGTAAGATGGCGGCCATCGGAATAAGCCTCGAAGAACTCGAGGGATATATAAAAGGAAAAGAGGATGTCGTCGCGGTCGGTGCCCACAACAGCCCTGGGTCTGTCGTTGTCTCGGGCGACGAATCCACCATCGGCGAAATACTGGGTGCTTTGCCCGAAGGTACATTTCAAAGAATGTTACCGGTGAACTACGCCTTTCACAGTCCGCAAATGGAACCCTTCAGTCAGGAACTGGTGAGCACTTTAAGCGGCCTGGCGACCAGCGAACCCGCCATACCGATTTTTCCGACAGTCAGCGAAGCCGATCCCGCGCGGAGCTATGATGCCGCTTATTGGGGACGAAATGTCCGCGAAGCGGTCAGTTTCGCGCCTGCGATCCAGAAAATGGCGGCGGCCGGATACAATGTATTTATTGAAATCGGCCCGCATTCTGTTCTGGCGACTCCTATAAAACAGATCCTGGATGACGGCGAGCAGAGCGGAATCATTCTGCCGACTTTACGCCGGGACCAAAACGATCATGCGATGCTGGTCGGCGCTATTGGAAACGCATTCATTCAGGGTTTGCCGGTCAAGACGAAAGATATATGGCCCGGCGGACGTCTGCTTACGAATTTGCCGGCCTATCCCTGGCAACTTAAGCGTTACTGGCTCGAAGTGCAGTCGAGCGGAGGATCCGCCCGAATGCTGCCGCCGGGGGCCCATCCATTGCTCGGCATGAAAATCGAATCGCCGGTGCCCGGTGACGCGGTTATTTATCAATCCACGGTTAGCAGTCGGGATCTGCCGTTCCTGAAGGATCATGTGATTCTGGGGCAGGTGATTTTTCCCGGCGCCGGATTTCTTGAAATGGCCTTGAGTGCTGCAACGGAATTCTACGGGACGGATCAATTAGACGTGAACCGGCTTTCGATCTTACAGCCCCTTACCCTGGAAAATGACGATGTCTCGAAAACAGTCCAGATCAGAATGGAAGCACAAGACGGTCGTCTGAATTTTAATATTTACAGCCGGGCGGCTTCCAGCGCATGGAAAGAACATTCGAGCGGACAGATTGAAATGCGCAAGGCCGATGCGACGCCTAACGCGGATGTGGCGGCCGCCGGCGCTGATTTCGCGGCGAAGGATTTTTATAATAAAGTCGGGGCTGCGGGGTTTCACTACGGAGCCGCCTTTCAGGGCATTCACAAATTGCAGGTGGAGTCCGATTCGGCGATCGCCCATTTAGCGCCGACGGACGCGGTCTTGAAATCCGGTTCGCAGTACAGCTTTAATCCGGCTCTTCTGGATTCCGCCATTCATATCGCGCTGGCGCCGCTCTATTGCGTCGGCGAAGCGGCCACCGGGCCGGGCGTATTTCTGCCTGTCGGCTTCGATCGTTTTTCGTTCTTCGCCCGCCCTGATATCGGCGACGGCGCGGAGGAACTCTGGAGCCGCGTTCGGTTTCGAGAACCGCTTACGGCGAAGAGCAAAAGCCTGCACTGCGACATTGAGATTTTGCAGGGAAAAAATCGAATCGCGTATTTTTCAAATTTTCTGATCAAACACGCAAATCTGACTTCGCTCAGTTCACGCGACGAGTGGATGTACGATTTAAGCTGGAAGAAACAACCGGCTCTGAAAGGGAATGGAAGCCGTAAAGGCGTCTGGTTGATTTTGACGGACGAAAACGAGACCGGTTCCGATCTGGCCGCGGCCCTGGGTTCCAGCGTTCGGATTATTCCAGAGTCCGGCGTTTCGAATGAAGCCGAGGGGATCTTCGCAGTCGACAGTCTCGACCGAGCGGCTCTCGAGAAAATTATTGAGCAGAACTTTACAGGCGACCAGACTGCGTGCGCCGGCATCGTTTTCGCTCGCGGGCTGAGCGGGGATACTAAGTCATTGCTGGCGGATATTACGGCCGAAGCTTGCGCGAATCAGATGCGGGATCTGTACGGGGCCTTTTTGACTTTGACCCAGGCCTGCACCGGAGTCGATTGGTCGGGAGATCAGCCGCCGCTGTATCTGCTCACTCGCGGCGCTCAATCGGTGCACGAAACGACCGGAGCCTCCGCGCCCGTAGAAGCGGTGAATCCGTTCCAGGCCGGCTTATGGGGACAGGCGCGGGTCATCGCGGTAGAACACTCTGAGTTCTTTTCAACGATGGTGGATCTCGATCCGGGCATGGATCTCGCGCAACAAATCAAAGGAATTGCGGCGCCCCTGAGCAGCGAGAACACAAACGATCATATTGCGATCCGAAAGGGCGAGTGGTATTCTGCGGCCCTGGAGCCGATCCGGGCGGGTGCGACAGACGAAAAGACCGCGCTCGCAATCGATGAAAGTGGATCTTATCTGGTCACGGGCGGACTCAGCGGGCTGGGCTTACGAGTCGCCTGGTGGTTGGTCGAGCAGGGCGCGCGTCATCTGGTTCTGGTCGGACGCCGGTCGCCGACAGAGGAGACGCTGAAAATTCTGGGCGAACTGGAACAGAAGGGCGCGCAAATTCAAACTGTTCAGGGGGATGTGAGTCGCTCCGAGGACGTTGAACGGATGATCCAATCAGTGAGCAAAGATCATCCGATCAAAGGCGTGATTCATTCCGCCGGCGTAATCAAAGATCGTTTGATCGCTCAAATGAGCTGGGACGATTTTGAAGCCGTTCTTGTGCCGAAAATCAGCGGGTCGCTGAATCTGCATCAATTTACAGGCGACCTGGATTTTTTCGTAACCTTCTCCTCGCTCACTTCGATCGTAGGTACGGGGGGCCAGTCGAATTACGCGGCCGCGAACGCCTTTATGGACGGCCTGTCCTATTTCCGGCGCTCGCAGGGCGCGGCGGCTCTGAGCATTAACTGGGCCGCCCTGGCCGAGACAGGCATGGCCACAGGAATTAGCGACGATCTCTGGCAACAAATCGGTATGACTCCCATGCCGCCGTCCGATGCTATGGTTCTGATGGGGCAACTGATTGCAAGCGGCCGTCCTGAGGCTTCGGTGGTGGCCGTAAACTGGGCGAAGTATCTGGATCAATTTACCAGTGGCTATCGCCCGGGAGTGATCGCTCACCTGGCGCCCGCGTCGGTCTCTGCCGCCGCCGCGCCGGAGACGAGCGGGGCTTTCGCCGACTTGCTCGAAAAAACGGAACCGCGGAAACGTCTGGAAGCAACCGCGAAGCATATTGAAGCTCATGTGGTATCAATTCTGGGCTTTGATAAAGATAAGGTTTTAGAGCATCAGAAAGGGCTCTCCGATATAGGCCTGGACTCCCTGAATGCAGTAGAATTAAAGAATCGTCTACAACGTTCGCTGGGTAAATCTTTACCCGCGACGATCGCTTTTGATTATCCAACGATCAAAACGATGAGTAACTACGTTACGGTCGAATTACTCAAACTTGAAGTCAAGTCCGGCGCCGCGGCGAAAAAATCCGCAGGAGCGAAACCGCAACCGGAACCGAAACGGAAGCCGGCGCGGGTCCAGGCGGTGGCGGCAGCGGCGTCAGGGCCGGCGAATGCGGGTGATGAAGATATTCTGGCTGATCTTGAAAATCTTTCCGATGACGCCATTGAATCGATGCTGAGGGAGAAACTCGATCAATTATGATTCGCACTCACATGCGGCTTACTAAAATTGTTCCCGGGTAATTGGATACGAATTATGGATAATATGTCAGAGCGTCTCAAAAACCTTTCGCCGGTAAAACGCGCTTATTTCGAAATCACCAAAGCACTGAAAAAAGTCGAGCAACTCGAACAGGAAAAAATCGAACCCATCGCCGTGATCGGCATGGGCTGTCGCTTTCCGGGCGGAGTGGATACCCCGGAAAAATATTGGGAGCTGCTTAAAAACGGCGTCGACGCCGTACGCCAGATACCTTCCGACCGCTGGGACGCCGACGCCTTTTATGATCCGGAGCCGGCCCGGGGAAAGATGTACATTCGGGAAGGCGGTTTCCTTGAGCATATCGACGGCATCGATGCGAATTTTTTCGGAATCGCGCCGCGCGAGGCGGAAGGGCTCGATCCTCAGCAAAGTCTATTACTGGAAGTTTCGGTCGAAGCTCTGGCGGACGCGGGCGTTCCTCTGGAAAGTTTGAAAGGTTCGCAAACCGGGTTATTCGTCGGGATCATGAACAACGACTATTTGCAGCTTCAAATGAAATATTCCAGCGCCGATGTGTACGATTTGTACACGGGAACCGGGAGCGCCTTCAGTGTCGCGGCGGGGCGGATCTCGTTTATTCTCGGTTTACTGGGACCGAACCTCCCGGTGGATACGGCGTGTTCGTCTTCTCTCGTCACCCTGCATCTCGCAATCAACAGTCTCAGAAATCGCGAATGTGAAATGGCGCTGGCCGGCGGAGTCAACCTCTTCGTTATTCCCGACGCCTATATCATCCGTTGCCAGGCCCAGATGCTTTCGCCGGACGCCCGTTGCCGAACCTTCGATGCGGGCGCGAATGGCTACGTCCCTGGCGAAGGCTGCGGAATGGTGGTTTTGAAACGCTATTCCGACGCGGTTCGCGACGGCGATAAAATCCTGGGACTGATTCGCGGTTCCGCGGTGAATCACGATGGACCGGCCAGCGGCCTGACCGTCCCCAACGGTCCTTCGCAGCAGAAGCTGTTTCGGGAAGCGATTCAAAACGCGGCGATTGATCCCCTGGACCTGGCCTATCTTGAGTGTCACGGAACGGGTACTTCTCTGGGAGACCCAATCGAAGTCGGATCCATTTCCGCGGTCTACGGGGAGGACCGTCCTGCGGACCAGCCTCTCGTGCTCGGTTCGGTGAAGACCAATTTCGGCCATCTCGAATCGGCCGCGGGCATCGCCGGTTTTATTAAAACCCTGTTGTGTCTACAGCACGGAGAAATTCCGCCCAATCTTCATCTGCGAGAATTGAACCCCAATATTTCTCTCGATGACATTCCGGCCCGGGTGATTACCGAAAAGATGCAACCATGGCCGTACGGTGCGCCGGACCGTCCGCGGGTGGCGGGAGTCAGTTCGTTTGGAATCAGCGGGACGAACGCCCATGTGATTCTGGAGTCGGCGCCTCCGGCGGAGGCCCTGGCGACTCCGGAAGCGCCGGAGTCGGGTTATTTTGTATTACCGCTGTCGGCGCGTAGTTCCGCCGCTTTGCAGGATGTCGCGCAGTCGTACCTTGGCGCTCTGGACCAGGGCCTTTCCCGGTCGCCGCTCTATGATCTGGCGGCCCAATTGACGCATCGATCTTCGCATTTCCAGCATCGCGCCTCTTTTGTCGTTCGTTCTTATGAAGAGTGGAGCGAGCAGCTCAGCGCCTTTGTTAAAGATGAAGAGCGCCCTGGAATGTACCAGGCCGAAGTCGGAGAGCGCGAAGCGAAGCTTGTGATGGTCGCTTCCGGGCAGGGTCCGAAATTCTGGCCGCTGGATCCCGACCTGATCGCCCGGGCGCCCGTGTTTCGCGAGACTCTGGAACGTTGCGATGCAGCCCTCGGTCAGTTCGCGGACTGGTCCTTGTTGGACCAGCTGTCGGCGGACGAAACGAATTCCCGGATGACGCTGACCGAGTTCACTCAGCCGGGCCTGTGTGCGGTGCAGATTTCATTGTTTGAGCAATGGAAAGCCTGGGGCGTAGAACCACACGCGGTCGTCGGTCATAGTATGGGTGAGGTTCCGGCCGCGTATATGGCGGGAGCTCTGAGCCTGGAAGACGCCATGTGCGTGATCTATCATCGAGGCCGCCTGATTCAGACTCTGACCGGCAAAGGTAAAATGGCGTTCATCGATTTGCCTCAGGCGGAGTGCGAAGTTTATCTGCAGGGGCGGGAGGAATTGCTTTCGATCGCGGCGGTGAATAGTCCCGGCAATACGGTTTTGTCGGGTGATACGCAGGCCTTGCGGGACGTCGTCGCAGAAATGGAAGCGAAAGACGTATTCTGCAAAGTGCTCGAATCGGTCGATTTCGCTTCGCACAGTCCGCAGATGGCGGAGATTCAAGACGAATTTCGCGCGGCCCTGGCGGGCATCCAGCCGCGAGCTACTGAATATGATTTCGTTTCGACAGTTCATGCGAAGATCATTCCAGGCGAAGAGCTGGGCGCCGCCTACTGGGCTGAAAATATCCGACAACCCGTGCTTTTCGCCGATGCGATCGGGGCGCTATTGAAATCGGATCACAATATCTTTCTTGAGATCGCTCCGCACCCCGCTTTGTCCGGCTCGGTCAAACAATGCGTACAGGCGGCCGCCGGCGATTCCCCGGCTGCGACTGCAGCCGTTTTACATTCCTTGCACCGTGACGAAGAAAAGATGCCGGTTCTGCTCGGTACCCTGGGGGCTTTACACGACTGCGGGTATCCGGTGGATTTTCATCTTCAGTACCCGGAGCCCGGGAATGCGGTTCGCGTGCCTTCGTATCCGTGGCAGCGTGAGCGTTACTGGGTGACTGCCGATCCGAGCAATACAATCACGTCGGTCTCCTCAGGGGCCCCGTCGGGGGCTGAGTTGAATTTGCCGACGGACCCGGCTGACTGGCTCTACTCAATTCAATGGGAACATCTGGATAATCCGAAACTACAGGGCATGGCCGTGCCCGACAAGGGTGTGGTTCTGGTTTTCGCCGATTCGCGCGGAGTCGCGGCTTCACTGGAGAGGCTGTACGCCGACTACGGACAGGCCGTGGTCAGTCTGCTTCCGGGGGAAAGCTTCGAAATTCTCGATACCCATATGTATCAGATTCGTCCCGATTCCCCGGAAGATCTGGAACGAGTTTTATCGGAATTGACCGACACCAACGTCGGTCCCATTCGCCTGGCGGTACACCTGTGGAGTCTGGACGCTCCCGATAACGAAGAGTTGAACGTAGAAAGTCTGGAACGGGAATACCTGAAAGACATTGCGTCCATTCTGGGCGCGGTTCAGGTATTCAGCGGGGCCGGCATCCAGCCAAAGATCTGGATTGCGACGCGAGGCAGTCAATCGATCGAGCCCGCGCGGGAGACGGTATCGGCCGCACAGGGTTCCGTTTGGGGTCTTGGACGTACGCTTGCGCGCGAGAACCCGGAGCTGTTCGGCGGCCTGGTGGACCTGAACCCGGACGGCGACGTATCCTCTGAGCTCTTCGTAAAAGAAACCCTGAGCAACGACGCTGAAAGTCAGGTGGCATTTCGCTCGGGGAAGCGGTACGTAGCCCGATTGAATCCGGCCGGAGTATCGCCGGGCAACGGTAAAATCCCGGAGTTACACCCGGACGGTTGTTATATTATCACCGGCGGCCTGGGCAGCATCGGTATCCTGGTGGCAAGATGGATGATCGAGAAGGGCGCGCGAAATCTCGTGCTGCCGGTTCGGACCCCGCTGCCGCCGAGGAAAGACTGGGATCTGGAGCACGAAAGCTCTACGATTATCGATCGGATCAAAGGTGTCCGTGAGCTGGAAGCGCTGGGCGCGAACGTAATATTTGACGCCTGCGATATGGCGGAGGGCGAACCGATTCAGGGTTTGCTGGACAAACTCAAACAAGATGGATTGTTTCCAGTGCGTGGAGTGATTCACGCCGCCGCGGTGCTCGGCTCCGAACCCCTGGCGGTCTTTCCGATCGAAAAAATAAATAATTCGATGAAGGTCAAAGCGCAGGGCGCCTGGCTGCTGAACGAACGCATCGATCGATCGACTCTCGATTTTCAGGTGTATTTTTCTTCGGCCGCTTCGATCGTAGAAGACTTTGCGGAATTCGCAGGCACCTATCCGGCCGCGAATTCTCTACTGGATACGCTGGCGATTTTAGGTCGCAGTCGAGGCGAACTTGTAATCAGCGTGAATTGGGGTTTTTGGGATGAAACCGAATTCGCGAGTACGGATGACGGCCGCGGCCTCAAGAAAAAACTCCGCAACCGCGGGATTGGAGGCTTTCGTCCGGACGACGCCATTCGTGCCCTGGAATTGTTGCTGGGATCAGATCACGCGCAGAGTCTGGTATTGCCGGTCGACTGGCGACGCTTTCGCGAGACAGCCGGCGCTCGAGAGAAATTACTGTATACGCGGATGCTCAGCGCGATCCCGGCGGACGCCGAAGTGGAAAGCGGGGGCGAATCCGAGAACGATCCCGTTCAGGCGATCCTTCGGACCGGCGGCGAAGAGCGACTTGAGATTGTACTGGAGTATGTTACGGCGAAGATCGCTCGTATACTTCGAATCGATCCGTCTAAGCTTGATCGCGATAAATCCATCAAGGCGGCCGGGGCGGATTCCGTTATGGCCCTCGAACTCGAACGGATCGTCATGACCGATCTGAGCGTTAAGCTGCCCAAAAAGAGGATACTCGACGGATCGACGATTAAACAACTTTCCGGCGACTTACTGAATTTATTGCCCGAGCCGGAAGCCGCCGACGGAGAGGCGAAAGCCCAATCGCTAGAACTTGCGCCGGCGTATCATCAACAGGGATTGTGGTTTTTACAGCAGCTGAGCCCCGAGACGACAGCGTACAATATACATTTCGCGACTCAAATTATCGCCGGAATCGTGCCGGTTGTCTTTCAGACGGCGGTTGAGGCTCTGGTCGCCCGGCACGATATTTTACGCTCAGGATTCGCAAGTCAGGACGGCGTGGTGCGCATGATTGTGCATGATGAGGTTCAGCCGGACTTCGAATTGGTAAGCGTTTCCGGATTCGAACACCAGGGTGAACTGAATGATCTACTTCAAAAAGAGGTCCATACTGTATTCGATCTCGGCAATAAAAAGCCGCCGATTCGCTTTCGCCTCTTTGTACAATCATCGGAAGCTTATATCCTGGTCATCACGGCGCATTCGATTCTATGCGATCGACCGGCCTTGAATCGATTGGTGTATGAGTTGCTGGAATTGTTTCAGGCGGAAAAAAACGGCGCTGTCGCCAACCTGCCGTCGCTGGAGACGAACTATCAGAAATTTATCGAGCAAGAGCACGAGTTCCTTGCCGGCGGCGAAAGCGAAAAGCTGCTGGCGGAATGGTCGCAGGATCTGAACGATGAGCTGCCGGTCTTCGATTTTCCGTTGAATGGGCCGCAGCCGCCCCGTCGTAACTATCAGGGCGGTACCTTTCGTGTGGATTTACCGCCGGACCTCGTAAAGGGGTTAAAGAAAAAAAGCGGTACCACGGAACTCTTACTGCAGGATTGCCTGACCGCTTTCACGCTGCTTCTCTATCAGTATACCAGTCAGGAGGATATGATTGTAGGCGTACCCGTTTCGAATCAAAACTCTGGATTTGAAGGCGTCGCGGGAAATTTCAGGAATGTGATTCCGGTTCGCGTGGATCTTTCCGGCGATCCGACTCTGAAGAATCTCAGCAGTAGAATCAAACACGCATTAAAAGAAGGCGAAGCCCACAGAGCGATGCCCTTTCCTAAAATCGTGG
The DNA here is from genome assembly GCA_024742665.1 of bacterium. Classification (GTDB taxonomy): domain Bacteria; phylum Spirochaetota; class Leptospiria; order Leptospirales; family Leptonemataceae; genus JANSYA01. The sequence continues at coordinate 170,087 of JANSYA010000003.1, read as the reverse complement.
AAACACTCAAGCCTTTGAGATTCGCGGCCCGGTCTCCGATTTTTCAGGTGCTGTTTGAAGGTCACGAAGTCGACGAACGTCTGGCGACCAACGCCTTTGAAAATCTATCGCTGTATCATCTCGACATCTTGCCCGGAGAGATTCCGTACGAGTTGTCACTGAACGTGATTATCGAAGGCGATAAAATTCACGCCAGGTTTCAGTATCGTCACGACTTTTTCCGGGCGGACTTTATTGAAAGATCGTCCGAACGTTTTTTGAGTATTCTGGGATCCCTGGTCAAGAAGCACGGGCAACACCTGAGTTCTCTGGCGGCTGTTTCCGACGGGGAGCTGGCCAGCATGGCCGAATGGAATTCGACGACCCTTCCCGGCGAAGCGACGACATTACATGAGCTTTTTGAAAACCAGGTCAGGGAAGTGCCCGGCGCCCCCGCCGTTTTCCAGGACGAAGAGAAAAGGATCACTTATAAAGAACTGAATGAAAAAGCGAATCAGCTGGCGAACTACTTAAAGAGTCAGAAGCTGGAAGCGGGGGAAACTGTAGGCCTGTGCATGAGCCGTTCGATCGGTATGATTGTCAGTATGCTGGCGGTTTTGAAGGCCGGCGGGATTTGCGTTCCTCTCGATCCGAATTTTTCTATCACGCGCTTGAATATTTTTCTGAACGATTCCAATGCGCGATTCCTGCTGACTCAAAAGCATCTTGAAAAACGTTTCCTACACCGAAAAGGCGGATCGAAGCTGCGAATCGTCGCCCTGGATAAGAACTGGACGGCCGTATCGCGATCCAGTAAACGCAACATTCAAAAAAAGGTCGATCCGGCGCAGGCCAGCCATGTTTTTTATACGTCGGAGGACAATGTTACGCCCATGGGTGTTCGACATACGCACGCGTATTTCGCGAACTGTATGCTCTGGCAACAACGAACTTCCAATCTTGATTTGGGCATGAAAACCCTTCAAAACGCTTCGATGAACCACCCCGTGAGCGTTCTCGAGATTTTTTCGACGCTTGCTTCCGGCGGGACACTGGTGTTGCCGCCTTTGATCGCCCGCATCAACGATCTTGTATTCAGCAAATGGTTAAAGGATTTGCGAATCGAACGTTTGTTTCTAACGGATAATCGCCTGGAAGGGCTGGCGGAAGTCGCGCAGGAGCAGGATGTACTTCCCGTGCATATGCGTGAGATCGTCTTGTTCGGAGGGCGCGCGTCCATTTCGCAGAACGTCGTGAGGATGCTTGAGAAATTGCGCAGCTGTCAGTTGCGGTATTGCTTCGGCTCCCTCAGACAACCGCTGATTGCGAGTTACCTGCTGGAAGATCTGAGCGTGGATCTGCCGTACCAATTACCCGCCGGTAAACCGATCGATAATACGAGCGTATATATCATGGATCCGCGCGGCGCCCCGGCGGCGATCGGCGTCACGGCCGAACTTTTCGTCGGCGGTCCCGCTGTGGCCCCGGAGGATGATACCGCGCGAATCCCGACCGGATTCCGGGCTTCCTTCGATGATGACGGCAACATCCGACTGCACGGAACTACGGAAGATTATCTGACTCTGGGCGGAGCCCGGGTGAATCTGACGGATATCCAGTCCGTCCTGGAAGCGCACCCGGCCATTCACCGGGCTCTGGTCATGCATAATCCAGAAGTGGGGGGCAACGGACTACTGGCGTACATCGCCTCGGACCGGATTGTAGATCGACTGACGATTCTGGTCCGATGCTGGATCCAGGCCGAGGGAGGTCCCCGGGTGAATCTGGTAACCCAGGATGTGTCTCTCTCCGGTCTGAGTCTGGCCGGCGTTCCGGAGGACTGGAAAAAAGGCACCAGAGTTACGATTACCCTGGTTTTACCCGGTTCCGATACGGAGCTGCCTCTGACGGGCGTTGTCGCCTGGGTGGAGGGGGCCCGCGCGGGTATCCGATTTGATGAAATTAAAGAACCAGATCGGTCGTTTCTGAAAGTCAGCCTGGCACATATGATCGAGATGGAGGAAATGGCCCTTTCAGAGCAGGACCACTCCGATTTCAGGATGCCCCTGCGACGGCACGCTATCGCCCGAGCCGGCGAAGAGCCAGTTGTGGAGTTACTCACCGAACAGATCTCCCGCAGCGGCGTTACGCTGATCGATGTGCCCTCCGCCTGGAAGATTGGTCGCAAAGTGCACATTACCCTGCATCTGGCCGGTATTTTTGACAAAATCACCCTGGAGACTTCGCTTTCCTGGCGAGAAGGGGACCGCGCCGGATTTGACTTTCGAGCGGAGCCGGAGGACGAAGAACGGCTGAGTAAGTTTTTCCTGCATTTTACGAAAAACCAGCTATTGACAGTCAGTCAGTTGCGTTCGTATCTTAAAGATAGAATGCCGTACTATATGGTGCCGGTCATTTTCGTGATGCTCGATAGTCTGCCCCAGTTACCGGACGGCGAAATCAATCATTTGGAGCTGAGATTTCCGATTTCTGAATTGTATCGGAGCGGCGGGGATCTCGTGGAACCCAGAACTCCGGTGGAAGGCATCCTCGCCTATATATGGGAAGAACATCTGGGGCAAAAAGTCGGGATTCATAACAACTTCTTTGAACTCGGGGGGACGTCACTGATAGCCATTCAAATATTGGCCAATATTAACTCGCAATTCAGCGTAAACCTGCCGTTGCAAAGCATGTGGACCGCGCCAACCGTAGTGGATCTCGCGGCAATTGTGATTCAGAAAGACGCCGAACAGAAAGAACACGAAGAATTGCGAGAGGCGATTACGGATCTCTCAAAAGAAGAATTGCAGGATATTCTGCACGAACACCTAATTGGAGCAAGTGAATGAAAACAGCAGTAAAACTAAAGCAAGACCTCCTGGATATGCGCCGGAAGAAAATGCAGTTGGCCGAGCCCAGCCAGATTGAAGGGAACCCCTGGATTTTGCGGCCGCGTCCCAATCCGAATGCCAAAGCCAGACTGTTCTGTTTGCCGTACGCCGGCGGAGCCCCGTCCGTATTTCGCTCCTGGCCCGATCGGTATTTTGACGATGGGATCGAGGTTTGCCTGATCCAGTTGCCTGGCCGTGAAAATCGAATGATGGATACGATGCCGGAAGATATCTATTTGCTGATTCCACCGATTATCAAGGCGATGACGCCCTATCTGGACAAACCTTACATTATGTATGGCCACTGCATGGGGTCACTGATCACTCATGAAGTGCTCCGCCAGATGCGGAACGGAAAATTCGAACCACCGTTACATTTCATCGTAGGGGCGCACTTTGGCCCATCTCTGCTCCAGCCAGGCGGAAAACAAGTTTCTGGCATGAAAGATGTAACCCTGGAAGAGTTCTTCAAGCTGGCTGATGACCTGGGGGGCACTGACGGAGCCGTTTTGAAGGACGCCTCAACGGGAGCTCTGGTGATTCCGACTCTTAAATCGGATTATTACGCTTACGGGTCATACGAATACCGCCCGACGGAGAAACCCTTCAATATACCCATGACTGTCTACTACGGAAATCGCGATCATTTGGTGTCATCGGTGGAAGTTCCTTGCTGGAAGGAGGAAACCAGGCAGCCCTGCGAAATCGTCGAGGTGGATGGAGACCATTTTTTTGTAATAACAGCAGAAGATAAATTTTTACCAATGTTGAGAAAAAAATTAATGGAAATCCTGAAAAATGTATCTCATGAGGATATAACCTGGCAGTAGTTTCGGCTATCTGTCCGTGGATCGAACAGCCGGCTCTGGGGCCGGCTGATTTTATTTGGGAAGGATACTCGGAATGATAAATGTCGATGGTTACAGGACAGAGGAGCTTCTCCATGAGGGGCGGAATACGCTTGTGTATCGCGCCCGGCGCAATGGAAATGATAATCCTGTCATTCTGAAGGTCCATCGCAATGAATACCCGGATTTCAAAGAAATTGAAAAATTCAAGCGAGAATATGAGTTTAGCCACCTGCCTTCGCTGAAGGGGGTCGTAAAACCGCTCGCCCTCGAAAAGTACAATAACGGCCTCGCTCTCATCTTCCAGGATTTCGGCGGGGTCTCGCTCGCCGAAGTGCTCAAGTCGAAAAAGGTTGGGATTCAGGCCTTCCTCAAAATAGCTCACCGGGTTACCGAGGCGCTGGAGAGCATTCATGCTCATGATATCATTCACATGGATATCAAGCCTCATAACATCATTATAAACCTCAAGAGCGGCGAAGTCGCCATTACAGATTTTGGAATTTCGGTTCGACTGACCCGTGAGAATTCATCTGTCGCGTCCGGCGGAAAGCTGGAAGGCACTCTCGCTTATATTTCACCCGAGCAGACAGGTCGAATGAATCGTGCGATCGACTATCGCACGGATTTTTATTCCCTGGGAGTGACCTTCTTTCAAATGGTTACGGGGCAACTTCCATTTGATTCAAGCGATCAGATGGAGATGGTTCACAACCATATCGCGGTGCAGCCGACGCCGCCCGATCAGATTTTCGAAGAAATCCCGCAGGCAGTTTCGGCTATCATCATGAAACTGCTGTCGAAAAACGCGGAAGATCGATATCAGAGTGCGGCCGGCCTGCGCTTCGATCTGGAAGAATGCATTCGTTCGAAAGGGGCTCCGGAGGATTTCGTAACCGGTAAACGGGACGTTTCCGAAAAGTTTCAGATCCCGCAGAAGTTATACGGCCGGCAAAAAGAAAAAGAAAATCTGATGGAGGTTTTCGACCAGGTCCTGGCCGGCGATTCGCAAATGGCTGTCGTCCAGGGAACGTCAGGCATCGGTAAATCGGCTTTGATCCATGAATTGCGCCGTCCCCTGGTCGAAAAACGCGGGTATTTTATTTCGGGTAAATTCGATCAATTCAAACGCGATATCCCCTACAGTTCCATTATTCAAGCTTTGCAGGAAATTATTCGCCAGATCTTGACAGAGAGCGAAGAGCAGATTTCGAAGTGGAAAGATCGTTTGCAAAAGGCCCTTGGTCCGAACGGTCAGGTGATTATTAGTGTGATTCCGGAGGTCGAATTGATTATCGGCCCTCAACCCGCGGTCGATGAGCTGTCCCCTGCGGAAGCGGAAAACCGGTTTAACGTGGTGTTTACGCAGTTCGTCAGGACCTTCGCCGCTCGGAAACATCCGCTGACTATTTTCATTGACGATATGCAATGGAGCGACGGCCCGTCTTTAAGGTTGCTTGAAAATATCATTACGAACAGCGATATAAAATATACGTTTGTAATTCTCTCATATCGTGACACGGAAGTCGACCTGACCCATCCGCTGTCTGAATTCTTTCAACGACTGGCAAAGGTCGAGAAAAAAGTAGAACGTTTCGTTCTTGAGCCCCTGGCCGTTCGTAGTGTAAATGAGTTGTTGATCGATACATTTCATTGCGAGCCCGATCATTCGCTTCCCCTGGCGGAACTTCTGCACGTTAAAACGAACGGAAATCCGTTCTTCGTCGCTGAATTCTTAAAAAGCCTGTACGAATCGCGGTCTTTGAATTTTGAACAGGCGAGCGGCAACTGGACGTGGGATATCGAAAATATCCGGTCGATGGGCATCACGGACAATGTCATCGATCTGATGACCGACAAGATTCAAAAACTCGGCGGCGAAGTGCAGGAGCTTCTGAAACTGGCGTCTTGTATCGGCAATAAATTCGATCTACATGTGCTCTCGATCGTTTATCAGAAAACTCCGGAACGTACGCTCACTGACTTGCAGGAAGCTTTACAGGAAGGTTTGCTGCAGCCGACCGGCGAAGAGACAAGATATCAACAGGGCGGAAAAGAGGCCGTATCGGACGTATACCGTTTCCTGCATGATCGCGTTCAACAGGCTGCATACGGAATGATGGACGAAGCCAAAAAGGCGGAAGTCCATCTTTCTATCGGCCGTCTGTTGCATTCCTCGATCGCGAACGAATCCCTGTCTGAAGAATTATTTAATATCGTCAATCATTACAATCAGGGTCTTGACCTGATCGAAAAGGAAGAGGAACGAACGGCGGTCGCCGAATTAAATTTATTATCCGGTCAGAAAGCGATCGGATCAACCGCATACGAGCCCGCATCGCGGTATCTACAGTTCGGTTTGACCTTGTTGCCCGATCATTCCTGGTCGTCCAACTACGAACTGACGCGGGACTTAAATACCACGAAAGCGTCGGCCGAAAACTTGTGCGGTAATTACGATGATTCCGATCGTTACGTTCAGGTTGTAATCGAAAACTCGAAAAACGTGCTCGATAAGGTGCCGGTGTACGACGTCCTGATTCGGACCAGGAATAATCAAAACCGACTTCCGGAGTCCGTGAAGGCGGCCCGGGAGATTCTGAAAATGCTTGGCGTTTCTCTGCCCAAAAAGGGCAGCTTCTTGAAGGTTGGACCGGCTTTGATGCGCGCGAAGGCGATCATCGCTTTGAAGGGGGCGGACAGCGTGCTGGCCGCTTCGCCGATGGAAAACCTGAAGATCCGCGCGGCTATGCAGATCATGAAGAATATCGGGTCCACCCTGTATCAGACCGATTTCTGGCTTTTCGGTCGCGCGGTAATGGTTATGACCTATCTAACCTATCGCTTCGGCCATAATCCCGTCGCTCCATACGCTCTGGGTTTGTACGCTCTGGCGACCGTCGGCGTGCTCGGCGATATCAACGGGGGCAACAAATTCGGACGTCTTTCCCTGAAGTTGCTTGAGCGTCCGGACACGAAACCCCTGGCTTCAAAAACGATCATGCTGTACAATTCATTTGTACGCCACTGGAAGTTTCCTCTAAAGGATACCTTCGAGGACTTTCTCAAAGGCGCCCAGGCCGGTCTTGAGGCGGGTGACCTGGAATATCGCGGCTACTGTTATTATTTCCAGGGAATCAATCGCCTCTTTTCCGTCGATACGGTGCCCAATCTGCACAAGGATCTGGGGAAATATTACCGGGCTCAGGAAAGTGTAAAACAATTACTCACACAGTATTCATGCCAGACCTGGTGGCAGTTTTGTGAAAACCTGCTCGGGAAATCGGAAGATAAATTAGCCTTGCAGAGCGCGGAATTCGACGGAGAAAAGATTCTCGATTTTTTTCGGAAGAACGATTTTAAGAGCGGGCTGGCGTTTACGGCCTACGCGAAAGCGCTGCTTGCCTACTTGTTTCATGAGCACGAACAGGCGCAGATTCAGCTCGATGAGGTTGCAACCTACGAGCAGGCGACAATGGGAATGTCGCAGCTCCAGCACTTTGCCATGATCGATTCATTGAACCGACTGGCGGTTCTGCCGAAGTTGAAAGGCGGGCAGCGCCGCAAGTCTCTGAGACGAGTCGCCAAAAATCAGCGAAAACTCAAGAGATTCGCTGCTTACGCTCCGATGAATCAACAGCATCGCTGGGATCTTGTCGAAGCGGAACGAGCCAGAGTCGCGGGCAATCAGTCCAGAGCGATGGACTACTACGATCGCGCGATTCTCGGCGCGCGGGAGAGTGAGCATCTGATGGAGGAGGCTCTGGGGAACGAGCTGGCCGCTGATTTTTACTTTTCAATCGACAAAGAAAAAGTCGCCCGAACTTATCTGACTGACGCTCGTTATGCTTATCAACGCTGGGGGTCCCCGGTTAAAGTCGAAGACCTGGCAGTCAGGTATCCCCAGGCGGTCGCGAAAATCCTGGCAGCCGCGAGCGGCCCTCGCATGGCCGGCGGCACTCACGAAACACGGACCGCAACATTATCGACCGATACGGCGAGTTCCGACGGCGCGACAACCGCATCCCTGGATGTTAATACGGTTCTCAAAGCCGCGCAAACTCTATCCGGCGAAATCTTTCTCGATAAGCTGCTCAGCCGGGTTATGAAAATCGTGATCGAAAACGCGGGCGCGCAGCGCGGCGTACTGATGCTCGAAACCGATGGTAAAATCTTAATCGAAGCCGAGGATGATATCAATTCGAGCGAGCCGGCGGTTATGCAGTCTTTGCCGATCAACGCGAAAAACTCCGGCGTCCCCGAAGCGATCGTGCGCTATGTGCACCGCACAGTAGAAGACGTGGTTCTGGGGGACGCGACGTCAATGGGACGCTTTACGAACACGCCATACGTTGTCGAGCATCAGCCCAAGTCGGTGTTATGTACACCGATTACGAAGCAGGGAAAACTGGTAGGAATTCTTTATCTTGAGAATAACCTGACAACGAACGCATTTACCCCCGAGCGGGTTGAAATGTTGAGTATTCTGTCTGCCCAGGCGGCCATCTCAATCGAAAACGCTCGTTTGGTCGCCGATGAAACCGAACGTCAAAAACTTCAGAAAGAAATGGAGATGGCGAAAGATGTTCAGATGTCGATTCTACCCGCGGAATCAGAGGACAACGATTATAACATCGCCGCTCATATGACGCCTGCCGAGCAAGTCGGAGGGGACTACTACGACTACTATCAGGTGAATGGGGATCGATGGATCGCGATCGGAGACGTTACCGGGCACGGACTGAACTCCGGTCTGTTGATGCTGATGGCTCAGACTGGTTTCAGCACTTATCTGAACTCGACGAATACCCCTGATACCGTCGAACTTTTCAAGGCGGTGAATCGGACTCTCCATAATAACATGGCGACTCGCACAAAACAGAATCTGTACATGACGTTCACCGCCTTGCGAGCCGACGGGGATGGAAACTTCGAACACGTCGGTAAACATGAAGATATCCTGGTGTGGCGCAAAGCCACCGGTAAAGTGGAAGTCATTCCGACGGACGGTGTGTGGATGGGGATCGTACCGGACGTCTCCGGGATGATTGATAAGTCCGCGTTTAAGTTGAATCCTGGCGACTTTATTATCCTGTATACGGATGGGGTGATCGAGTGTCGCGATCAATCGCGTCAGCAATTCGATACGGAGCGCCTGATCAATGTAATCGAAGAAAACGCGTCCGAAGGGATCGTGGTCGTTAAAGATCGGATCGTAAAAGCATGTTTCGATTTTATGGACCACCAGGACGACGACGTCACGCTGTTCTTGATGCAGAAAAAGTAACCCCTGCACAATTTTCTCTGACGAGCATCCGGGCGCAAAGCCCGGATGCCGCCTGTTGAAACCAAAGTCTCTCCGATTGATTCCTTGTGTAGAAGACTTACTGTGTAATATTTACACAGAAACAGCCTGCACTTTTTTCTAATATTTTTCCTCAAGCTGATCGCTTTTGTGTAATCGAGTTGACTGACCTTTCGTATCCGCTAAAAGGACGCTGGTTTTCAGCCAATGGCGAACACTCGTACATGAAGCTGCTTATATCATTGTGCTGAAAACGGGAATAATATAGATTTTGTGCGAATCGGAATTATGGAAGATATAAGAAAGGCCAATATAAGCTTAAGAAAATATAATCTTCGCTCGCGTTTACGCCGGAGCAGAGATGATTCCGGCCGCAGCGGCAAACTGCAGAAAGTTCTGGTCGCCAATCGCGGGGAGATTGCGAAGCGTTTCTTCCAGGCCTTGCATGAGAAAGGCATTCCCTCAGTGGCCGTCGTCACGGAGCCGGACGCGGGTCAATCCTGGTATGAGTTCGCAGACGAAGTAGTGTATATCGGCGAAGCGGCGAATTATACTCACATTCCCACGATCGTAACCGCGGCAATTCTCGCGGGTGCGAACGCGATCTACCCTGGCTACGGTTTCCTGTCCGAAAACCCCGAGTTCGTGGAGCGCATGAGCGCGGTCGCAGAACACTTCGACAAAGAACTAACTTTCATGGGCCCCCCGGCCCGGGTGATGCGCAAGGTCGGTAACAAACTTGATGCCCGGGACCTTGCCAGAGAAAACGCCGTGCCCGTCTTCGAAGGCAGCGAGGCGATTGCGGATCTGGACCATGCTCGCCAGGAGGCGGCGCGCATCGGTTATCCTGTCCTGGTGAAACTCGATTCCGGCGGCGGCGGTAAAGGCATGACGCCCGTATTCGCCGAAGATCAGCTGGAAGCCGCGATCGAGTCATCGCGGCGCATTGGGCGGGACCTCTACGGAAACGATAGCTTATATCTTGAGAAACTGATTCAGCGGCCCGTGCATATTGAAGTGCAAATTTTTAACGGTCTGGCGGTTGGAATTCGAAAATGCGCGGCGCAGCGTCGCAACCAGAAGATCATTGAAGAAAGCGGACATTCCTTTCTGGAAGTGGAGGTACGCGAAGAGCTTTTCGCGGCCGCCGAAAACATGGCTCAGATTTCAGGTTACGCCGACGGCGGCGCCGCGGGCACCGTAGAATTTTTGTACGACGCGGATTCCGGTAAATTCGGATTCCTCGAAATGAATACCCGCCTGCAGGTTGAATACGCGGTAACCGATCAATCCCTGGGGATCGATCTGGCGACCTGGCAAATTCTGTATTTTGACGGCTGCGAGAGCGAGCTCGACTACGACGCGGTCCGTCGAAATCGTTTGCATCCCCGATCGCACTCGATCGAATGCAGGATTTACGCCGAAGATCCGGAAAATGATTACGCTCCTTCTCCCGGGACGATCCAGCGACTGGATTTGCCCACGTTTAACGGGGTTCGGTGCGATTTCGGTTTCCGGGCCGGGGATCGGGTGTTGCCGTTTTACGATCCGATGATCGGAAAGATTATCGTCGATGGCGAAGACCGCGCTCAGGCTCTGGTTCGCCTGGAGCGCGCCTTACAGGAACTTTATATCAAAGGCGCGACGACCAACGTCGCCCAGTTGTTACGCGTCGTGCGTCACCCGGCTTTTTTCGATCCGGACTATACAAACCGAATTCTCGGAGATAATCCGGAACTGGAAAGCGGTTCCGCGCTTCCGGCTGAACCAGGAGCCGATCGCCGGCAGAGCACCGCGGTGCTTTTCGGCGCCTTTGTCGCCCACATTCATGAGATCCGCAAAAGAGCCCGGCTGCAGGATTCGCAAACCAGGAACTCCGCTCTGCTCAGCGACGCGACTGTCGAGGAACTGCCATACATCTATAATGTCGATTACGCCGGAGCAAATTTTCGAGTAAAATTTTTACAGCGCTCGATGGTCAATTTTTATTCTTACGTCGACGATCGATTCAACGGGCGTATCAGCCTGGCGCGGATGGCCGGCGGCGAGGACGAATATGTAATTCGCTTCGGCTCTCGATCGTTGCATATTCGCGCTGATCGTAAGCCCGCGTACACCCTGTTGCGACTTAAGAATCGCGAAGGCAAAGTCCAGTACCATCGAATGCAGATTCAGCCCGAGGGGACAGGGGCCGCCGAAAACGCGGCTGAGACCGTCCGGGCCCCCTTTCAGGGCACCTTCGTGAAGCTGGCCGAAAAAGACGGGGTCATGCTGAAAGTCGGCGATCGCGTATCAGCGGGGCAGCCCTTGATTGTCGTATCGGCGATGAAGATGGAAACCACGATCTCCGCTGAAATTGACGGAACGCTGAACTATCTGATCGAAGACGGAGACCTCTCGCGATTGCAACTCGGCCAGACGACCGACGGCCGCATACTCGGCAAAAGCATCGGCGAAGGCGAAATTCTTGCGCTCCTGGATCCTGAAGTATCCAGCCAGGACGGGGCGGCGGATCCGACTGCCGGCGCCGAAGAACTCAAAAATCAAAACGTCTATGAAAATCGACGGGGCAGCCTGCTGGAAAGTATCTTCGGGCAAAACCTGGAAACCGTTTTCGCCCGCAATCCACAGCAGAATTTAAGGCGCGCCGTCAAAATTATGGAATCGATCCTGAAAGGATACGTTCCGCATCAGGCGCCGGCGGATAGCTTTCAAACGATCATTAAACAATTGATCGACGGTGAATACACTTTTCGGATGAACCGGACCATTACCGACCAGGTTCTCGGGATTCTCGATCATTATGTGCGCGTAAAACGCGTTTTTTCTTCGAACCTGGCCGGCGACGTCTCTTATTTCGCGGAGTTGAATCTGCTGATCTCTCAGGATCAAGCGGATGACTACCGGCCTTCGCAAGCCTTCCAGGCGGAGATCGAACCGCTGCTGGCCTATTACGGATACAAGAAAGACGCATCGGATGCCGAAGAGGAAGCCAGCCTGTTAAGGCATATCTTTCTGTACCTGTTTCAATCCCGAAGCGCCTGCGCGGAAAGACGCGATATCGTAGAGTGTCTCGTTCATTTAATCGCGGCGGCCGCCTCGCAGCTGCGGGAAGCGGCCGAGCCGGGCTCGGTTGAAAGGGTCAACGAAATACGCAGCTGCATCAAGCAGGTGCTCTACCAGGAATTATCCGAGCTGGATGAAAGTCTGGCGGAGACCCTGCGGCAAATACTACAGAAAATTCCGGAGACGGAGACGCAGCTGACCGCAAGCGTGAACGACGATTCGCGCGATATGACCGCTCTGGACGCCGCCCATCCGCTCTTGTTTTTCGGCGACTTCGATCTGATTGATTTACATAACAATATTTTGATGTCGATCGAAGGGGAATCCCCCGAACCGGAGCTGATCCCCGCGCTGGCTTCGTCGGGCCGCGTTCAGGATCAGTTCGTCGCGAAGATTAAGCACCTGCAGGGTCAGGGAAAATTGCGGCGGCTGTATTCGCCCCTGGAAGACGTCGCGATCTACATGCATGAAGTTCCGACCGATACTGAAACGCCGGTCCGACTGATCGCCTTTTCGACGACCGGCGATTTAAGCGAATCGGGTATGGACCAGTCCGCTCGCGCTCGTGCGGTCTGGAATGTGGTCGTTCGTTCGTTGCAGGTTCTATTCGCGTTGCGTTTTGTTGCGAAGAAGGCGTCCCTCGCGCTGACTCCAGGCGGACATCGAGTTGAGGTCTTCGTCGACGGGCCGATGGATTCAACCGGTTTCGATGATCGCTTCCTGAGCTACTGGGACCTGAATCGCGAACTGGAAGAACACTTCTCTTTCTTACAAATCACAACATTTGAATCGGCTTTATTGCATATCTCCGATGCGACCGGGGACCGAAGCATTCAAATCGCCGCGGACGGCGAAATATTGAGATTCGACTATCCGGGGTATCCGGATTGCCCGAATCCTTATGAAAGCGCTCCGAAGGATATTCCGCCGCCGGAAGCGAAACTATTCGCCCGGGGCAAATGGCCGGTGGACGTATGGCTGCGCGAGATTGTCGACGCCGGCTCCGAACGCGAAGTCATTGTTCCGGGTATCGATCGGATTGAATACACCGACCCGAAAACCGGCAAGGCGGGTTATAAACCCGTCGGCGCGCGCGTATACCAGGGAAAGATTGATGGCCGTCCCGTCGTCTTTTTCATGAAGGATTCGCGCGTGCGCGGAGGAGCGACCGGAAATCTGGAAGGCTTAAAATATGTGGCGGCCGCCTACCTGGCGTACCTTGAGAAGACGCCCCTGTATGTCTGGAACGACGGCGCCGGCGCGAATATTAAAGAAGGAGTAATATCGTTAAACCGGGCGGCGCAGGGTTTTATGTTTAACACCTTACTCGCGCAAAATGTAGACGAGGAAACATTTCGTCGTTACACGGATCGCAGTTTCGATCCGGCCCTGCACGTCGTGATTTCGGAGATTCGGGAGCAATTTTCGCCGGCTGCATCAGAATTTGAGCATGAGCCGCTCTTTACAGTAGCGGTCGGAATCGGTTCTTCGGCGGGTCTGGACGTCTATGGTTCCAGCCAGGCGACGCTGCAGGTATTGCTGGATTCTCCGGAATCTTACCGGGTATTGACCGGCTCCAACGTGATTCGTTCGGTCACCGGCGAAGATATCACTAACTATGAAATCGGCGGCGCGAGAATCATGGGCAAGTGGACCGGAATCGCCGACTGGATCGCCCGGGATAAGATTCATCTGTTGGCCATCTTGCGACGGATCAACGAAATGTTCTCCACTCGTATGCGCGACGCGGCGGAATCCGGTTCGCAGCCGCGATCTGTCGTGCACCAGGACTCCTCGCCACGAATGAGTCTTGCGTCTCACTCGGTCATCAATGAAACGATCATATCCGCCAGCATGGACGGCGGAAAATTCTGGCCCCTGAAGCAGGAATACGCGGGAGCCGGCAGTATGATCGGCGGACTGGCCCGCCTGGGAGGGCACCGCGTAATGCTATTGGGTATGCGCAGCCATTTCGGCATGCGCGCATCCGCTGCGGTAATCCGTTCGCGCGAATTACTACGGATCGCGTCGCGAACCGAAACCGCGCGCGTTTTAATATTCGGTCGCCGCTGGTTTCAGCCTCTCGCACAGCATGAACCGGCGAGTATGCGTTCGCGTCTGGATTTTCTGAACACGCTGCGCGACGACCGCATACCGCAAATTCATATTGTGACCCATCCTGAAGGATTGCAATTGATCGAATTAAATTGCACCGCCGACGTGGTGATCTATGTCCAGGACGCCCGGAGTTCCAGCCGGCGCGATCTTGAGCTGGTTCGTCAGAACGCCGCCTTCGTCGTGGATTCTATCGACGCCGCCTTTGAGACGACTCAATCGATTCTCGATTTCTTTGCGGACGCCCGACGTCAGAAGGCCGGCCGTATGCAGGCCGGCACGGCTTTCCCGAAAGCTTCGCAGGAAGCGGCGCATCCGGGCGGCGAAAAGCCTTCCATTCCGCGGGAATTAAATCAACCCTACGATATCGTCGAGCGGGTCATCGCTCCCGCTTTCGACCCCGGCAGCTTTCTGGAATTTTCTGCGGGCATGAACGATCCCGCGATGGGGCCGAGTCTGGTGACCGGACTCGCCCGTTTGAACGGAGTCGTTGTTGGAATCCTCGCGGATCAGCCCGCGATCATGGGCGGCGCGCCTGATGCGCCGGGCACCGAAAAATTTCGTGTATTCACCGAACTCTTAAACAAGCACGGCATTCCTCTGGTGATGCTTTCCAACGCGCCTGGATTTGTTCCGGGTACGCGCCAGGAACGCCTGCGAATCCAGCAGATTGGCGGCGAATCTCTGGACGCAAACGTGCTCGGCCAGATTCCGGTGGTTTCCGTCGTGCTCAATCAAAACTACGGCGGTCGACAGATTCACGCCTTCAGTAAATTTTTGCGTCCAGGCATTGCCTATATCGCCCTGGAACACGCGCATATCGCGGTGATGGGGGGACAGGCGGCGTACGATCTTTTCGAAGGTCGTCGGCATGCGGAACTGCTCGCGGCCGACGATGAAGCCGGCGCCCGCGAGAACCACCGTCGTTTTATGCAGGAGTTCGATCAAAAATCAAGGGCGACCGGCGACGCGGAAAACTCCGGCCTGCTGGACTGGACCTTCGGTGAAGCCGCGACTCTGCGCGAACAGTTGCTCCGGGGATTAGAGGCGGCCTGCGAAAGGTGCGCTGAAGTTTTCCAGGCTCCTTGATCTGATGCGGAAACGGACCCGAAGCGCGTGCCGGCTGTTTTTGTTTTAGACGATTAAACCAGGACCAGATCTTCGGTGGTATCGTCGAGGCTCATCTGTCGGCTGTTCGCCAGGTCTTCCAAAATGAGCTCGCCGGAGTCGGCGATGTCGATCACGCGAAAGCTGTGTTCGCCTTTGCGAACGATTCGACCTTTCAGATAGTTGTGTTCCCTCAGTTTGATCAGGAAGGGGGGGGCGACTGTCGCCGCGGTTTTTTCCGAATGCAGTTCCGGAAGCAGTCGATTGATTTCGCGGACCAGATTGATTCCGAAAGTTTGTATCGGTTCTCCCGGACTTTCGCCGGGGAATAAAACCGCAGGCGGCGTTTGCGCTTCGGATACCTCAGGCAGCGCGCCGCGGTAATTCAGGCCGACTCCCAGTACCACGCGAAACCGGCCGGCCAGAGCCGCGCTTTCGACGAGGATGCCGCCGACTTTTCCGACCGAAGCGTCGCGACTTAAATACAGGTCGTTGGGCCACTTGATACTCAAGGCTGTGCGGGCCTGTAGGTTAGACAAGGCGTCGTCCCGTTCAAGCTCCATTTCGGCGGCGCGTAAAACTGCGTATCCGGTGAGCAGCGGTAAGTAGCGCAGGCGTTCCGCTGGAAAATTCGAATCGAATTCAAGCAGACCCGAAAATATTACGCTGTCGTTCGGCCGGGCGATCCAGCGACGTCCCTGGCGCCCGCGTCCTTGAGTTTGACTGCGAGCGAAAACGACGGACCCCGGGGCTAAGTCGGAATGCAGCAGGAAGGCGTTGGTCGACGGAACACTATCGAGAACGGACCAGCGATCATAATTCGAATCGAGAAGCATCTAAGGCAAAATGTGAAACTGATCACGGCGACGCACCTGATTTTTTTGTAGCAGGATTCCCATGGATGAAGAAGGATGGTGGTGTCAGAACTCAAAAATAGGAAGTCCCCCTATGCTCCTCAAACGAAGTCCGCGCCTCTATCATAATGTGCTCAATAAGTTCAAACTTGAGTTGAGTTTGAACATCGCCGGATCTGAATTTTTCGGCATTCTCGGAGATCTATCCGAGGATGGGCTCTGCGCCGTGATTCCGGTAGAGGACGGCAGTATGCTGGCGACTGAAAACGGCGGGGAAGTTCACGGATCGATTTTGGGCAAGGATCTACGCGAGGAGTTGAAATTCGACGCCAGGATCGCATGGCAGGAAATGGCGACTTTTAAAGGAAAACATTCTTTTTTGCTGGGAATCGAGTTTATAGAATCCGTCAAATTACCTGAGGTTCTACAGGAGACGCTCTTGCGAGTCGCTTCGAAAGACCGCAGCGCCATCTAAGGCGCTAAGAAGAAGAAAAAATCATCCTTAATCGCACTCGAACTAATACTAAAGTATTAGTTTCCTTATTTTAGGGTCAGAACGAGCTTTGAGATAGTACATTAGAAAAGCGGCGGTTCTTTACGGGCCCTCGTCTCGAGTTCGTATAGTAGCTGTGCCTGAACTTCAGGCGGTTGCCGCCTGGCAATCAGCCGCATGTTTTCGGCGCCGGTATCGTGGGCCTCTCGGCCGCGTTGCTGAGACAGAATTCGTGTCGCCTGTCTGGCTGGATCGTAATACGCGATCGGCCGGCCCAATCCCCCGAGCGCAGCGTTCCCCGGGCCCCATAATCGCGCGCCAATTCCGGCTCCTTGTATCTACGAAGTCCTTCAAAGCCCGGCTGGCATACACGCCGCCGCCTGATGGAGGATTGCCTGAATGCGATGATTCGCCGCGAAATCCAGCCCAGGCGATAGATCGAAAGCGATCGTGACATTACGGGAATATGGCGCGAAAGTCGGCGCGGAAATTGGCGGAGCGTTTTATTTCGGATAGTCTGTTAATACTGTCGGAGTAATACCTTAGGATTAGATTCACATGTCTGGTCCTTTGAGGGATATTTGTCCTATTAATGGGTTTATTGTGATGTTTTTGTAGACAAAAAAGTAAGTGTTTGCAACGATTCTTGGGATATTAGGATTGTGAGGCTTGATGCATGTCGCGAGATAATCGATTAACTTTGGGAAAGCATGCAGTTGTGGTCGGTGGTAGCGTCATTGGTTTGATGGCGGCTCGGGTTCTGGCGGATTACTACGAGTCGGTCACGGTAATCGAGCGCGACGGTCGTCCTGAGGGCCCCGAACCTCGCCGGGGTTCACCTCAGGGGTGGCATACCCACGTGTTGCTTGATAAAGGCCGTGAAATTCTCGCCGATCTATTCCCGGGAATCTTCCCAGAACTGGAAGAACTGGGGGCATTGCGAGCGGACAGCGTTTCAGACCTCGCCTGGTATCACCATGGCGTCTGGAAAGCCCGCGGCAAGGCGGATTTGATTTTTTATCTGCAGAGCAGGCCCTTGCTCGAATGGCACGTGCGAAATCGAGTCGCTCAAGATTGCCCGTCCGTTAAATTTGAATACGGATGCGATGTGCAGGGGCTTATTCTGGACTCGGATCGAAAGCGGATAAAGGGAGTCCATATCAGGCGACATAAACCGCTGAGAACTGAAGAGCTCATGGCCGACTTTGTCGCGGACGCTTCGGGGCGTGGCTCGAAATTTCCGCGCTGGCTTGGTGACGCCGGTTTTGACTTCCCGCATGAAGACCAGGTCAAAATAAATATTGGTTATACCACCTGTTTGTATCAGCAAACGGAGGATCCTGATCGCGATTGGGTGGCGATGATGATCTATCCCAGGGCCCCGGATCGGAAATTAGGATACATCTATCCGATCGAACCCGACGCCCGGGGTAAGCAGCGCTGGATCGTGACCATGACCGGTTGTTTTGGGGACCACGCGCCCATGGAGCACGAAGGTTTTCTGGATCATGCCCGGAATCTTTCGCGCCCCGACATCTATAATACGATCCGCGGAGCGAAGCCGATTTCCAATTACGCGGCTTATAAATTCCCGGCATCTCGACGGGTGAGATATGAAAATTGCCGTAATCTTCCGGAAGGTTTCGCGGTCATGGGCGATGCTCTGTGTTCATTTAATCCGATTTATGGCCAGGGTATGAGTGTCGGTGCTATGGCCGTACGAAACCTTCAACTCTGTCTGGAAAAGGGCGCTAAAAATATTACGCGTCGATATTTTCGTCGAGCATCCTGGGCGGTATCACTGATTCCCTGGTTTCTGGCCACGAGCGAAGACTTCCGATATCGAGAGGCGGTCGGCAAGCGTCCCTTTGGATTGGGAATTGTGCACTGGTACGTAGGGACCGTTCACAAACTCTCCGGCCAGGATGTTCGCGTTTACGCGGAATTTCTTAAAGTGCTCCATTTTATTAGTACGCCTCTGGCTCTTTTTAAACCCTACTTTTTTTTGCGAGTTCTGGCCCGTACCTTTGGCTTCTACAAACAGTCGGCACACAATGCTGAGCGTGAATACGTACGACTCCCGGCCGGAACCGGATTGCAGGCGCAGATAAACAGAAGATCTAAACCTTCGGTGAAAAGACTTTCGAAAAAACGCCTGGGAATTTCAGTGTCGAAAAAAAAGAAAACGACAAAAAAAGCTGCGCGGGGCCGGGCCGCCAAAAAGAAAACCACCGCTTCCCGTCGAAAAACGAAAGCGGCCAACCGTAAATAGAACCGCAGAGCTGAAAAAAGGAGCTGCGTGGGTTCGCGCGTCCGTACACTTTGAAAAATATGTCTGAGACCTGGTTAGTCCGTGAAACCGAACGTCCGGCGGCCACGCTGGATCTCTATTGTTTTCCCCCGGCGGGCGGAACGTCGGGACTCTATCGAAACTGGCACGCCGCTCTGCCTGAGTTCGTTCAGCTGCACGCCATCGAGCTTCCCGGCCGCGAGCGGCGGTTCAGCGAAACTCCCTTCGATAATATGGGGCTGTTACTTGACGAACTTGTCCCGGTGATTGAAGCGTCGCGGAGCCCCGGCCGGCCCTTCGTTTTATTCGGCCACAGCATGGGCGCTTCGATCGCCTTCGAAATGACGCGCCGCCTGTGTGAAACGAACCGGGAGCTGCCCGCTCTACTGTGTATTTCCGGGCGTAAAGCGCCCCAGACGCCGGAACGATTTTCATTCATGCACGATCTCGGCGAAGCGGAGTTCATCGAAGGCCTGCGCGCTTACGGCGGAACTCCGGAAGCCGTCTTGCAAAACGAAGATCTGATGGAACTTTTTGTGCCGCTCCTGCGTGCCGACTTCTCGCTGTTCGAAACCTGGTCTTATACGCCGCAGCCGCCCCTGCGAGTCCCCTTCGTCGTATTCGGCGGTGAAGACGATCACCGGGCGCTGCGCGACGAACTCCAGAGCTGGCGAATCCATACGGCCCTGGATTTTCAGTTGCGGATGCTCCCGGGCGGTCACTTCTTTCTGCGCGACGACGAAGAGCGGATGCTGGCCGAGCTGGGCCAGGTGCTGCTGTCGTATGCCGACCTGAAACAAGCGGACGTTCTCGCCGGCTGAAGCCTGGCAGCTCCGCTTGAATTTGCGGCCGGATTTATTTTTTGCTTTGCAGGCATCCGATTCTGCGAAATCGTTTTTGTGTGTCCGGCGATTCCGCGTATCAATCTCTGTTTGCGACTGTTCCTCTGGGGATACTACAGCTGGATCCGCAGGGGCAGGTGCTGGAAATCAATCCGGTGCTTTCGGCCCTCTTTGATTTGCCGCTTGATTTGAGCCAGGCTCCGGCCGGCGAATGGAGCTTTCTGGAATACCGGCCCTTCCAGGAATGCGGGATTCCCGCGTATTTTAGCCGCGTCGTGCAAGCAGGGCGACCCTTCGTATCGGAAGGCTCGTGTACAACCGCCGGGGGGGATCGCATTCATGTGCGCTATTTCTTGAACCCGCTGGATGGCATGGGGGTTGTCACCGGTCCCGAAAACCCCGAGGCGATACGCTCAATTCAGTGTATCGTTGTGGACCTGACCGGTTTGACCGGTTCGGCGCGCGAAGTGCGAAAGATTTACGCGCGCTTCGACAGCATCGTTTCGAATATATCTCCGGTTGTGACGCTGGACGGCGACTATCGGATTCAGTTCGCGAACCGCACGTTCCGGCAGGAGTTTCTGGAAAATCCGTCGGAGCAAGATCTCGACATACCCGGCGCGGCTCAGGCGCCCCAGGCCGGAGAGGACCCGCCGGTCGGCGACCCCGAATGTCTCGTAGACGAAGAAGAAAACCCGGGCGAGACCGGAAACGAAGACCAGGCGCCGGCCGAAGAAAACGATCCCACGGGCGTCGAAGGACGTTCGCTCTTCGAAATATTCGCGAT
Organism: bacterium; assembly: GCA_024742665.1. GTDB lineage: Bacteria > Spirochaetota > Leptospiria > Leptospirales > Leptonemataceae > JANSYA01. The sequence goes on along the minus strand of JANSYA010000003.1, from coordinate 149,507 downwards.
GAGCCGCGCGCATGAAGAGGTGCTGCGGGCGAACGTCGAAGCGTCGAGTTCGAGGGTCGTTGAAAACTGCGAGTTCAAATCCAGCGGTCGAATCGTCGGCTATACGATCTTTCGCTTCGGCGAACAGATTGGTTTGATTCTCAAAGACATCAGCCGCATCAAGAAGCTCGAAGAAAAAGTCGTGCGTCTGCATTCGCGTTTGCTGCACTTGCAGGAACGCGAGCGCCAGGTTGTGGCCCGCGAATTGCACGACGGCGTCGGACAGACCATACTCGCGGCCAAACTGAATTTTACAAGCTACGAAAAAAATCCGGAACAATTTGAAGATCGTTTCCAGGTCGGCCTGGATTTGATCGATCGGGCTTCTCAAGAGCTGCGGGATCTTTATACGCGCTTATATCCTTCGGTGCTGAACGATCTGGGACTGGAAGCGGCCATTCGCTGGTACAGCAAAGTATTTCTGGAAATCAAAAACATCGACGTAGAACTGGAGATTCAACTGGGCCTCAAAATCCCCCGGCCGGTCGAAACGCATCTTTTTCGCATCGTGCAGGAGCTGTTTACGAATATCGTGAAGCATTCCGGCGCCGAGCGGGTGCGGCTGCAGTTGGAAGATCGCGAGGCGGACGTGCTGCTGATCGTGAAAGACGACGGCCGTGGATTTTCTCCCGACGCGGTCCGCCTGAATTTGCGCGGCTTCGGTCTGGACAATATTCGCCGCCGCATTGACGATCTCGACGGCACTCTGCGCATTACGGCCGAGCCGGGCGAGGGCACCTGCTTCGAAATCACCGTGCCGGTCGACTAATCTGGAACCGCCCCTGCGTCAGCGCTCCAGGCCCCCTTCAATTTGAATTTCAACGCGACGGTTTTTCTGGCGCCCCGCCGGACTCGCGTTGTCGGCCGCCGGTTCGCTGTAGCCCCGACCCGCGGCCCGCAGTTTTTCGACCGCCACGCCGTAATCATTTTCCAGTAAATCGCACACGGCCTGGGCTCTGCTCAGGGACAACTGCAGATTGTGTTCGCGGCTCCCCTGACGATCCGTATGGCCGCTTACGAGCACGGTCGCCGCGTCATCGGTTTCCAGGCGATCGACGACGAGTTCTAAATGCCTTCGCAGAGCATCAGTTGGATGATCAATCGCGGCCTCATTCGGACGAAAGTTGATCGCCGGCAGGACGAGCCGACCCTCGCGCTGGAATTCGCGGGCCTTTCGAGCGAACTCCGGATCGCCCTTAGAAGCCGCCGGGTCTTTCTTTTTCGAATCGCCAGCGTCGGACTTTTCCTGCGATCCGGCGCTTTCGTTTGCTGCATCGGTCGCGGAGCGATCGCCGGAGGCTCGCACGACCGCCGGCAGGAGCAGCAGCGTCAGTAAAAACAAAATCGTCAGTGTGCCGATTAAAACAAACACGAAGGCGGCTCGATCTGATTGGGTTTCAGAAGCGCGTGAGGTACTGTCCCAGGCGTGCTGCGACCTGCCCCGGAATTTCGTGGCCGCCTGGAAATTCTACGAACTCGCCGGTCCAGTTTGCTTCGCGCAAAATCGATTCGAGGCGGCGGGCTGCTTCAAATCCGAGAATCGGATCGCGCGTGCCGTGGCTCTGGAAAAACTGAAAGCTCTGAAAGCGAGCATCTGCGGCCAGAGTTTTCCAATTGGCTTCGTCGAGCAGCGTGCCGGACAGAATCGCAAGCCCCGCCGGCCGTGCGTCCGCTCCGAACAATTCGTGCGAACGCAGGGTCAGTTCGGTGGCGAGCATGGCGCCCTGGCTGAAGCCGGCCAGAGTTATGCGATCCAGAGTAAAGCCGCGTTCGTCGATCAACGCGCGAATCATACCGGCGGCCGCGTCCCGGGCGGCGGCCATGCCCGGCGGCGCGAAGCCCGATAGATCGCGATAGGTCCCGCGTTCGAGAGCGTACTGCAAAGCGGCTTCGTCAATCGGCCACCAGGCGCGCGGTGCCGGCGGTGCCATATTCGGCGCGAGCTCCAGAATGGCGTCGGGAAAAAACCAGTGGGTGCCCGCGGGCGCTTTGATGTGCGCGTGCAGCGGATAAAGATCTTCGGCGTTCGCCCCGAAGCCGTGAAAGCAAACGATCGCGCCGCCGCCGTCCGCGCCCGGCGCTTCGATCGCGTTTAATGAACCAATTTTAGTTTTATTCTGCATATCGCTCGTCTATACGTTTTCCAAAAGATCGCTCACGTCGCGGAGTCCCATCGCCGAGAGCACGCCCGGCGCGTTTAAGCACGTGAAGGCCCTGGCCATTTCGTCGGCGGAGGGCGGGCGATCCTGCTTTAACCACCACTGGATCATACCCACCAGGGAGCCGGCCAGATGATTCGGAATCAGCTCCGGCGCAAACTCCGGATCGCCCAGGCGTTCTCTCAGGGGCGCGTGTTTCTGATAGAAAGCGTCCGCCATGTGTTCCAAATAACGTAGAATAAAGCCGGCCGACCCGTGTTTTCCAAGCATCGCGCGATAGAAGCCGCGATTCGCCGCCACGTGTTCGAAGACGATAAAAGTCAGCGGTCGACCGTCGTCGGGCAGCAGGGTATCGCCGTGGATCGGCCGCATGCGAGTGCGGAGCGATTCGAATTCCACTTCCATACTGCTCCACAGCAGCTCGTGTTTGTCTTTGAAGTGCAGATAAAAAGTCGGGCGGGCCACGTCGGCGCGCTCGCAGATTTCGCGCACGTGAATTTGATCGTAATCCCGCTCCTCTTCGATCAATTCCATCAGCGCCTCGTGCAGGGCGTTGCGAGTCCGCTGCCAGCGACGATCCTTCTTGAGCGGGGGCGAGGCCATAATTCCAGTCTGGCGATGTCGCTCGTGCACGGCCATCTCTTTCGCGACGCCAGGGTCGCCTAATAGACACGTGATCGATTTCGATTTAACGCCCGCCGCCGCCGGAAAGAAACTTCGCCACGCGGGCCGCGACGTTTTCGCGCAAATTCACGTAGAACAGATTGTAGTCCAGAACGTGATAGTTGCCGCCGCGGACCCGGTAAGCATCCCCGTAAGCGGCCGTCGAGGGCGGCGTCACGTACAGCAGGCCGGCGCGACACACGGCGTCGGTCAGAGCCGGGTCCACGCGGCTCAGATCCGGCGGAACTCCTCCGGCGTTCAAAGCGGCTGCACCCGGCGCCGAATCGTTCGCGCGCCAGGTCAGGGGATTCACGCAGTGGCTTGCTTCGCCCGCTCGTCGATCGACCGGCAATCGAAAGAGCTTCGCTCCGTGGGCCAGCGCGCGATAGGTCACGAAGCAGCCTGTTTCATCGGCGCGATCGCAGGCCTTCAAAAAGGGGCCCCGGCCGATCGTGTCGACGGAGCGGCCCGAGCGGCGAAAGGCTTCCAGGCCGTCGTTCGCCGTGCCACTTTGCCTGCCAGCGCTCACTGCTTCGTCGGCAGGGCCGGCGAAGTCGTCAAGATACACCGCGCCGCCGATCAGGTAGGCGGCCACCAGGCGCTCGCGAATTTGCGGCAAAAATTCTTTTAACAGCAGTGTAGCATGCCAGGTTCCCTGGCTGTGGCCGGCGACAATCAGCGGCCGCCCGCGATTCTCATGTTTGAGATAGTAGGTGAAGGCCGCGCGCACGTCGCTGTAGGCCAGGTCGAGGGCTTTGAGACCGTCGCCGCTTTCGTCGATGAAGGCGAAGATCGAAGCCTGGCGATAGCGCGGAGCGAAGACGCGGGCGCAGCAGTTGAAGACGCTCGCCTGGCGCTGGATCGAACCCGCGGCGGTTTCTTCGTTGATCGCAGCATTGCCGGTGTCGGCGTTCCAGCGATCGCCGCGTAGATGCGTCGTGGGATGCACGAAAAAGACATCGGCCTGCGCGCGAGATTGGCCGTCCACCAGGCCGGGGGGAGTGCGGTCGGCGGCATCCTCGGTTTCGGGGCGCGCGTGCCAGCCGGCGGGCAGGGAATAATTCGGGCGGGGAGGCGGAATTTCGGAATCGAATTCGCCCGGCGCGAAGAGGCGCACGGTTGCCAGACAGCCAGGCCCGCCGCTGCACAGGATCAGCGCGCAGAACGCGAAACATTGTGACAGCGACGGCCGGTTCATAGGGAGAGTCGCGCGAAGACTACGTCTTCGCTCTTAGCGTTCTTCTTTAATTGTCTCTGCAAACTTCGTTTGCAGAGTTGCGAAGAACGCTTTCAGCGTTCTTCTAGTACCATCTTTACTTCCATTCGGTTGATGGGGTTATCGCGGGCGTCGCGGTCTTCGGCTACGATCTTGTCGGCCGCTTCCATGCCGGATACGACTTCGCCGAAGATGGAGTACTGGTTGTCGAGCCAGGGGCTGTCGGCCACGCACAGAAAGAACTGCGAGCCGGCGCTGTTCGGATCCTGAGAGCGGGCGGCCGAGAGAATACCGCGGGTGTGCTTGCGATCCGAAAATTCAGCCGGGATACTGTAGCCGGGCCCGCCGGTTCCGTGAGCCGCGCGGTTGTTGGGATCTTTCGAATTCGGATCGCCGCCCTGAATCATGAAGCCGGGAATCACGCGATGGAATGCGGTGCCGTCGTAGAAACCTTCTTTGACCAGTTTCTTAAAACTTTCGACGTGCTTCGGAGCCAGCTCCGGGAAAAATTTTACCACGATCTCGCCGTGGGGCGTGGTGATTACGGCCACTTCTTGCATTTGTTTATCCTTATCAGTTTTGCTGGGTTCGTCGGACTGCTCGGCGGCGTCGGATTTCGGGGGCGCCGCGTTCAATCCGTCCGAGTTCGTGCCGCTCCCGGGCGCGCACTGAGTCGCGCCGAAGAACGGCATCAGGCTAACGAGTACTGCGATGGGCAGGGTACGATTCATACGTACAGATTTTGCGGCCCGGCCGCCGTGGCCAGCAAAAAGCAGGGCCTCAGCGTGGCGCTTCGATATCCAGGAAGCCTACCAGGCGGGCGAATTTGAAGATCCGAAACAGGTCCGCGTTCATGCCGACCAATCGTAGCGGGCTACCGGCGTTCTGGAGTCGGCGGTGGGCGTCGATCACGGCGCCGAGTCCGGCCGAGTCGACGTAGGCGACACCGGAAAGATCCAGACAGGATTTCGGCGGTAGATCGTCGTCCTCGGCCAGGCTCATGATTTTCACTTTCAGGGCCGGCGCCTGGTAGACGTCCAGATCTCCTTCCAGATAGAGCTTCAGCACATTTGCGGTGCGTTCTTCCCGGATTTGCATGGCGACGATATTTTGTACGGTTCGATTCTGGTGTAAATCAATAATAGTGTAGAGAAGGTCAGGCGGAGACACGCGGGAGGTAATATGGCACTGGGAATGATGATCGACGGCGAGTGGCGGAGCACGCGCAGCAACGAGGACAAGGGAGGGCGTTTTGTGCGGCCTTCGACGACCTTTCGCGACTGGATTCGCGCCGACGGTTCCAGCGATTTCGCGCCCGAGGCCGGCCGCTATCATCTCTATGTATCCTACGCCTGTCCCTGGGCGCATCGCACGCTGATACTACGCAAACTGAAGGGACTGGAAGACGCGATCGGCGTGTCAGTCGTCGATCCCTATATGGGCGAAGACGGCTGGTTTTTTTCGGACGCGCCCGGCGCGATTCGCGACAGCGTATACGGCTTCAGCTTCGTGCGCGAAATTTATAAAAAGGCCGATCCGAATTTCACCGGTCGCGTGACCGTTCCAATCCTGTGGGATAAAAAGAACGAGACGGTCGTTAACAACGAGTCGCGAGAAATTATCAAGATGCTTGATCTTGAATGCGGCAGTATCGCTGCGAAGCCCGATGTGAATTTTTATCCCGCGGATCTGGCCGGGGAAATCGAGACGGCGCTTGACGCGATCTATAATCCGATCAACAACGGCGTCTATCGCTCCGGCTTCGCGAGCACGCAAGCAGCCTATGAAGAAGCGGTGACGGAATTATTCGAAGCCCTCGACCACTGGGAATCAGTGCTGGGACACCGGCGCTATCTCTGTGGCGATCGCATTACTCACGCGGACTGGTGTCTGTTCACGACGCTCTTTCGCTTCGACGCCGTCTATTATGTGCACTTCAAGACCAATATCCGTCGGATCGTCGACTATCCGAATCTCTGGAGCTACGTCAAAGAACTGTACCAGATTCCCGGCGTCGCCGAGACCTGCCACATGGGCCACATCAAAGAGCACTATTATACGAGCCACGAATCTGTAAACCCGCGGCGGATTGTTCCGAAGGGGCCGGTGATCGACTTTAACGAGCCCCACAACCGCGGCTGATATTCGCATCAGGCCCTGAAATAAAAAAACCGGCGAGCATTTCTACTCGCCGGTTTGCGCTCATTCCTGCCCGGATTATTTCCCGGCGAGCGCCGCTACCTGACGAACGCCGGTGGCGCGCGGCGGGGGAGCGAAGCGTTCGCCCTTTTTGCGCGCGGCTTTGCGCAGGCTATCGTTTGCGCGGCCTTCTTCCAGAACCTTTTCCGGAACCGGTTTGAGATCCCAGGCCAGGCCGAAGAAGCTCAGCAATTTAATCACATAGAAGGTAATATCCACTTCCCACCAGTAGAAGCCGTTGCGAGCGCTCTGCTGGTAACGGTGGTGGTTGTTGTGCCAGCCTTCGCCGAGCAGTAGCAGGGCGAGCAGCCAGTTGTTGCGGCTGGTATCGCCGGAGTGGAAGCGCTGCTTGCCGAAGATGTGGCACAGGCTGTTGATCGTATAGGTCATATTCGCCAGCAGTACAGTCGATACGAAGAAACCCCACACGACAATGTGCCAGCCGCCGATGAAAAACAGCGCGAAGGCGAAGATCGTCGGCGGAACATACCAGTACTTATCGAGCCAGCGCAGTTCGGGATACTTCGCGAAGTCGACGATCTTCTTATAATCCACTTCGGTGGATTCGTGGTGCAGAAACCAGATCCAGTGGGACTGCCAGAAGCCGCGCTTCGGGGAGTGCAAATCTTTCTCGGTGTCGCTGTAGCCGTGGTGGTTGCGGTGATGCGCGGCCCACCAGAGCGGTCCTTTTTGCGCGGCGGTCGCGCCGAGAAAGGCCAGCACGAATTGAGTGACGCGTCCCACTTTGTAGGACTTGTGCGAAAAATAGCGGTGATAGACGCCGGTGATCGCCCACTGGCGTACGGCCCAGGATATTAAACAGACGCCGAGGCCGAGCCACGAAAAGTGCGTCGTAAAGACGAACAGGGCCGAGAGCATTAAGATTGCGAAGGGTATGGACGAAAGCGTGATCGTGCCGAAACGGTCCCGCCACAGGACGTTTTTGGGTTCCCCTGGGCCGGTGTAATTCATCCAGGTCGGTGTTTCCGACGCGGTGGGTTTGGATTGAGTCGCGGTAGCTTGCATGATTGGTCTCAAATTCCTCCGATTTGGGGTGTAGGAACTCCTACACCCGGCAAAAGTTGCAAAAAATTCCGTCCGGGCTGAATCCGAGCGGGCCGCCTGTCACCGGAATCGATTTTCCGGAGTGTCCAGAACCTGAATTCGGGCCTGAATGCCCTGCCTGCAGGCGAGCGGCATCTCCAGCGGCGCGTTTTCTTCACAGTCTGCCCGGAAGCGTGGCTGATTTGGCGACTTCTTTCTATATTAATGGTAAGCGAGGAGTTCCTACAATTACATGATCGAAGTGCAGAATCTCGGACGGGATTTCACCAAAGGCGCAAGCAGCCTGACCGTCCTCACCGATATCAATCTTACCATAGGCGAGCTGGAATTTGTGGCCATCACCGGCCATTCCGGCAGCGGCAAATCGACCCTCCTGGGCCTGCTGGCCGGATTGGATCAGCCGTCGCGAGGCAGCATCACCGTCGACGGCGTCGAAATCACCGGACTCGACGAGGACTCCCTGTCGGAACTTCGCGGACGCAAGATGGGATTCGTCTTCCAGAGCTTCCAGCTGATTCCGACATTAACGGCTCTGGAGAACGTGCAGGTGCCCGCGGAGATCCTGGGGGATGCGAGCGCCCGGGATCGCGCGGCGGAGCTTTTAGAACGGGTCGGCCTCAGCGACCGGGCGAGCCACTATCCCGGCCAGCTGTCCGGCGGTGAAATGCAGCGGGTGGCTCTGGCCCGGGCCGCCGTTACTCAGCCGAAGATACTATTCGCCGACGAACCCACCGGCAATCTCGATTCGGCGAACGGCGACATCGTGATGGACATGCTCTTACAGCAAAACCGCGACTGCACCCTCGTTCTCGTAACTCACAATCCGCAGCTGGCGGCGCTCGCCGACCGCGAGATCCGGTTGAAAGACGGCCGCATTCACGAAATCGTCGTGCATAAAAAGAACGGCGCGAAGCCGCGGGCGAAGGTCGTAAAAAAATCGACGGCTAAAAAGCAGAGTGCGAACGCCGCTCGTAAGAAATCCGCTGCGAAGGGTAAAGGCGGAACGAAACGCAAAGCAGCAGCGTCAGGCAAAGGCGCGCGCGCCGGGAAGCGCGCATGAGTCTCGCCGCTTTATTCAAGCTCGCGTACGCCGAAACCCGGCGTTCCCAGGGCAAGCTCCTGTTTTGCGTCTTTTCGATCGCAGTGGGCGTTGCATCCCTGACCGCGGTGCGCACGGCCATCATCAGTCTGGAAAGCAGTATCGCCGCTCAGTCGAAAACCTTAATGGGCGCCGATCTGATGTTTCGCTCGAACTCGCCCGTAAATGAGGGCGTCGCCAACGACCTTACGGTGCGCCTGCGGGAACTGGGAGCGCGGGCGGCCTCCGTTACCGAACTCAACTCGATGCTGGTCAAAAGCGACGTCGCCGGCGAAAGCGCGGGCGGGCCGGCAGAGATCGAGAATGACGAGCGCGACGCCGGTCCCGGGCTGGAAACGCGCATGGTGCAGATTCGCGCGGTCTCGGGCGGTTTTCCCTTTTATGGAGCCATCGAAACCGATCCGCCGAATCAGTGGTCGGCCCTGGCCGGCGAAGATCCGGTGTTAATTGTCGACGAATCGCTGTTAAGCACATTGAATCTGAAAAACGGCGACCGGGTGACGCTCGGCAGCCAGGCCTTCGAAATCCGCGCGATTTTTTTGAAGAAGCCGGGTCGGCCGACCTCCGGTTTTAGTTTCGCGCCCGCGGTCTATATTCACCAGAAATACCTGGCGGCCACCGGTCTAATCCAGTACGGCAGTCGCGTGCGCTATCACGCTCTGTTCGAATTGCCGGCGGGAATGGACCCGATGGCCTTCAAGAGCGAACACTTCGCTGCGGCTATCGACGAAGGCGTAACGATCCAGACCTATCATGAATCCGCCGAACGCATGCAGCGCTTCCTGTTTAGACTTTCGCACTTCCTGACGATGGTCGGTTTGATCACGCTGCTGCTCGGCGGCCTGGGCATCGGCTCGGCCATGTTCGTCTTTATCAAAGCGAAGCTCGATCACGCGGCGATCCTGCGCAGTATGGGCGCCCGGCCGGGGCAGGTCTTCCTGATTTATTTCGTGCTCGCGGCGATGCTTGGAATTGTCGGCAGCCTGCTGGGCGTCGTGCCCGGTTCGATTCTGCCGATCGCGGCGGCCAAAGCGGCGACTGCTTCCGGCGTCGGAGCGGAGCTCTTGCCGGTCGAATTGGATATTCGCTTTTCCTGGATCGCGTGTTTGCAGGGCGCCGCGGCGGGAATTATCGCGACCGCATTGTTTACGCTGTATCCGGTGTATCGCATCCGGCGTGTTTCGCCGCTGCGGGTGCTCCGCCGCATGGACGAAGCCGAAACATCGGAATTTCGCTGGCGGGATTTGCTCGTACTGGCCGGCGGAATGCTCGCAATCTTTTTGTTCGTATTGCTCTTAACCGTTACCCAGACGAATTCACTGACCGTGGCCTTCGCCTTCACGGGATCGATCGCGGCGGCGCTGGTGCTGCTCGCGCTCGCTTCGCGTCTGGTGGTTATTATTACGCGCAAAATTATTCCGCGCATCGGCAACTATCACTTAAAGCAGGGCGTGGCGAATTTGTATCGCCCGGGCAATCAAACCGCTTCGGTTATTACAGCGGTGGGCATCGGCGTGCTCTTGATCGCCAGCGTATTTATACTCGAAGCCTCGATTCAAAGCGAGATCGCCATCGAGGATCGCGACGATTTGCCGAATCTGTTCGTAATCAATGTGCAGGCGGACGAAATCGACGGCGTGCTGGAGCGCGTGCGCGAGGCGGAGGCCGAGAAGATCACTTCGGTGCCGATGATCAGCGCGCGGATTCAAAAGATCAACGAGGTGCCGGTCGATCGCAAGAATGTGGAACAAAACGCCGTCCAGCGCACCTGGAACGATCGGGTGCGCACCAGAGAGTATTTTATTTCGTATCGTGACGCGCCGTCCGAATTCGAAACGGTCACCGCCGGTAAATTCTGGGAGGGCCGGCCGGCCCGTCAGGAGATTTCCGTCGACGAAGACTGGGCCGGGCGGATGAACGTCGAGCTCGGCGATCGCATGACTCTGACCGTCGAAGGCCGTCCGATCCAGGGAGTGATTACGAGCTTTCGCCAGATCGAATGGCAGGCTCTGCGGCCGAACGCGATGGTATTGCTGAGCCCCGGTAAAATTGACGCCGTGCCGCCGATGTATGCGACCAGCTTTCGCATTGAAGATGCGGCGGAGCGCACGCGCTTTCAGTCGCGCCTGGTGCGTTCTTATCCGAACGCCAGCGTGATCGACGTCACCGAAGCCGCTTCGAATGTGCGTTTGATTCTGGGCCAGGTTTCAGCGGTGATCAGCTTTCTGGCGGCGATTACCATGTTAAACGGCGTAATTATTCTCGGCGGCGCGATCGCTGCGGGTCGTTTCGCGCGCCTCAAAGAATCGATGCTGTTGAAAGTGCTCGGCGCGAATCGCAGCGATCTGCGTCGGATTCTCATATCTGAGTACGCAATTCTCGCGGCCCTTGGCTGTCTGTGCGGCTGGGCCCTGGCCGAGTCGATCAACCGGCCGATGCTCGCGCAATTCTTCGAAGCGCCGACGGTCGTGCCGTATGCGACGCTCTTTGCGATCGTCGCGGGAATCGTCGTTTTGAACGTGGCCATCGGCCTATTTATCAGTCGGGACGTGGCCAATACGAAACCCCTGGCGGTGCTGCGCGATCCGGGCTCTTGAGGTTGATCCGATTTTCGCCTTGAAATAAGCTCTTTAGAAATATTGTCGATTTTCGATTCGTCTAAGAGTGGAGTGAGCGCGGCAGCCGATGCAAAACGTTTCGTCATCGGAGACATACACGGCTGCGCCGCCCACCTGCGGATACTGCTGGCCCTGCTGGAAAAGAAACTCGCTGATCCCGCTCGGGATCGCGTGATTTTTTTAGGCGACTATATCGATCGGGGACCGGACTCCCGGGGCGTCGTGGATCTATTGCTCGACTTCGCCACGCGCTTCGACGCGGTATTCTTGAAAGGCAATCACGATGCGCAGTTCGTTCCCTGGCGCAATCGCACCGGTCATTTGCGCGTCGGCGGTTTTTATACGAAAGAAAGCTACAAAGTCGATGGAAAGATTGAAGTGCCCGATTCGCACATGCGGTTTTTCGAAGAGCTGAAGCTGTATCACGAAGAGGACGATTTTCTGTGCGTGCATGCCGGGCTGCATCCCGACAAAGGCTGGGTGGAAAAGCAAAGCGAAGCGGATATGCTCAATATTCGCGAGAAGTTCTTTCACTCGGATATCAAATGGAAGAAGCTCGTCATCTTCGGGCACTCGCCGGGAATCAACGCGTACTCGACCGTAATGCCTTTCAATATGGTCCGGCCGCACAATACTCTCGGCATCGATACGGGCGCGGTTTTTGACGGCCGTTTGAGCTGCTACGAAGTGCGCGGCCGGAATTTTCATCAGGTCTATCGGGAAAAGGGCCGGTGGAAGATCGCAAATTTCGCGCTCGATCAGCTTCGCTGAAGCCTGGCCCGAATCGCCCGCCGGCCTGACTCTGGCCTTTTCTCCGGGCGTCAGCCGAGATGTCTGTCCAGGCGTTCGAAGGCTCCCTGCCAGCCCCAGATGTGCCGATCGCGCATAACGCCTGCCTGCAATTTTTCGTGAGTCAGGCGCAGCAGCGTGCCATCGCCTTCGGGCTTTTCGCTGAGCTGAACGGTTACGCGAGTTTCGCTATCCGGGAACTCCGTGTTTTGAATCCAGCGCCAGCTGAAAACGATGCGCTCGGGCGCTTCGATCGCGCTATAGCTGCCCGTGAGCACGCTGGTTTCGCCTTCGGGAGACAGGAATTCGATGCGATATTTTCCGCCCGGACGAAATTCGAATTCGTGAACCGTCGTGCGAAATTCATCGGAGGGGCCCAGCCACTGCTCGATCGCCGCGGGCCGGGAGAAGGCCGCGAAGACTTCCTCTCGCGCGGCCTGATAGCTTGCCTGGATTTCAACTCGTGACATGAAAGATCTGATGGTATTCTAAATGAACGCCGGCCGGACGTTGCGATCGAGAGCCTGCCTGCTCCGGCGTATGCGGGATTACCTGGACTTATTCGTTTGCTTTTTTTTCGCTGCGGGCGTCGTGCGCCGGCCGCTCGGCGTCGCGTTCGTCTTTCGCGAAGCGCGCGATTCTGCGGACTTGCCGGAGCTTTTTAGAAAGCGATCGAGAGAACGTAGATTTCGATCCCAGAAATCGCGGTAGCCGGCGATCCATTCCGCGGCTTCCTGCATGGCATCGCTTTGCAGGCTGCAGTTGAAGTTGCGACCGGATTTTTCGCGCCGAATCAAACCCGCGCTTTCCAGAACCTTGAGATGTTTCGAAATCGCGGGCAGGGACATATCGAAGGGCTCCGCGAGTTCGCCGACCGTCGCCGGGCCGCGGCTGAGTGTGCTGAGAATCGAACGCCGCGTGGGGTCCGATAAAGCCGCGAAGGTCGCGTCCAGTTTGTCCGATTTAACGCGGGGCATGCGCACCCAGACTGGTCTTGAATTCGAGGCGTGTCAAGGCAATTCGAAGTCCGCTCACTGGCGCCTGCGCGACTCTGTGAATATTTCTCGCTCAGGAATTCAGAGCGGAGTTTAGATAAGCGGTGAGCGGTTTTAGAATCTTAAAATCCGCAAGCGTGACCTTCGCGAGATCCGCCTGTAAAACCGCCGCGTCCGGGAGTTTGCGCCAGACGATGAAACTTTTGAGTTTCAGCAGATCCTGGTCCGGATGATCTTTGGCGAAGCCGCGGGGAATCGTTTTCAAGCGTTCGCCCGTGAACTCGCCGAAGCTCCGCTTGAACTTCGCCGACTTTAAGATTTTTCGCAGGGGCGCGGAGTCGGCGGCGATCGCCGTGCGAATCTTCAGCAGCTGCGGTCCCGGCGGCATATACACTCCGCCGGCGATCATGGATTCGCCGCCCGGCTCTATATGGACATAGTATCCCGCCCGGTTGCCTTTGCGTCCGCCCGGAGCGATGAAGGCGCCGAAGTGGGATTTGTACGGCGTTTTATCTTTCGCGAAGCGCACGTCTCGAAAGATGCGGAAGATCGCGTCTTTCGGCGGGAGCGGTCCCAGGTCGGGTTCGATTTTTCGCGCCCCCTGAATCAGAGTCGAGACGTGATTCGTAAAATCGGCCAGGGCCGCTTCGTACTGCGGCCGATGCTCGTGGAACCACTCTTTATGATTGTTGCGTTTGAGTTGTTTGAAGAAGTCCAGCGTCGCGCGTTCCATGGTTAACCATATGGTTAAGTTGGGGCCGACCGGTCAAAACAAAATTCAGTCCGCAGGCGCGCTCAGCGGAGAGTGCGCACCCACAGAGCGTACGTTGTCTGGTTGGCGGGATCGCCGGCGACGGCGGCTTTCTGGTCCGGATAGCGGCGACTCAGGCTGCCCACGTCGGCGGGCAGGGCGGTCATGCGCACCGCGTAGCGAATCGTGTTGGCGTCGGATACCTGAAAGGCCCGGTCGAAGAACGGACGAATCTTGCGATTTTCATAGGCCGACTCCGGCGTCGAAGAAGAGGGCATGATCACCACGAAATCCCGGGTGATGCCGTAGATGCGGTCGGGGCGAATGCGCGCGCTGATCGGACGGGAAAAGCCCGCGTTCAGCTGGTGGTATAGATAGCGCGTCAGCTGCGGCGTGCCGTTCGCGTTCACGACGTCGATGCGAATGCCGGTGCCGGCGTCTCCGTTCCACTGAAAGGGCAGCTTGCCCCGAAAGAATTTGTACTGCGTGTCCCAGCCGGCGGGGAGTTTGCTCTGCAGATCGCGGTCGGCCGCGCTCAAATAGCGCGCCAGCTCTGCGCGTAGATTTTCGTTTTGAAAGCTCTGGTAGGGGCCGCTGTCGGGACGGCCTTTGCCCGGGGTGACCGTTTCGTCGCCGGGCACGATCAGAGTGACCGGGCGGGTGCTTTCTTCCGGCGCGGCGACGGTCTTTTCGGGGGCGGAACAGGCCGACGCCCACAGGGCGGTCAGAGTCAGGGCCAGCGCCAGCAGGGCGGCGCGAGCGCCTCCGAAGGCGTGCGATGTGCGATCCGAAGGAGAGAGCGGGCGGTCCAGAACGTTCATACAGAACTCTTCGTCTAAAATCGCCGCGGCCCCAATGCCGGAGCGCGGTTTTTTTCTCGAAAAATGGAGCCGGTTCCGCCGTTTTTGCAGCGGCCTCCGCTCCGATGCCGTTTCCGGCCCGGGAGGCCGGCCGCGAACTAATTCTGTTTCAAATGCGGCTTCAATCCCTTCCAGATATTCTCGGCCATAATGCGCGTGCCTTCGGCGGTCGGATGGATCCCGTCGGGCTGGTTGAGTTTGGCGACGCCGGCGACGTCCAGCAGGGGAAAGGGCAGCAGCACGATGTTTTCGGCTTTCGCGACTTTGCCGAACAGGCGTTCGTAGTCTTTCGCGTACTGCGGGCCCATATTCGGAAAGGTATACATCTGATATAAAAAGATCTGCATGTCCGCGTTATAGGCCCGGGCCGCGGAGACGATCTTGCTCAGATTCGTTTCGATTTCCGCCAGGGGCAGGCCGCGCATCGCGTCGTTTGAACCCAGTCCGATGACGAGCACGCGCGGCTGGACTTCGTCTTCCAGATACCAGGGCAGCCGGGCCAGTCCGCCGGCGGTCGTGTCGCCGGAGCGTCCCGCGTTGATGACTTCGTAGCCGTAGCCGCCGGCCTCCAGCTTTTCCGCGATCAGAGCCGGAGCGCTTTCCGAAGCCGCCAGGCCGCGTCCGGCCGTGAGGCTGTCGCCGAGAAAGACAATCGCCGGTTTTTTTTGCGTCGTTGATTCCGGCTCAGAGGCCGACGCTTCCTGCGGACTCACGCCTGAGTCTCCGCTTCCACTATCGCCGCAGGCGACTCCAGTGATCAGCAGTCCAACCAGGCCGAGCGGCAATAAGAGCCGTGTGAATTTCCTGGAGCGAGGTTTCGTGCGGGCTTCAGAGCGCACGAAAGATTGGAGAGCGATAGACGAATAGATCATGATTGTAACGGCTTTTGGTAACTTGAGTTTAATTGGTGTTTGTCGCGGCGTCCGGCGAGTCCGGCACGGAAGCAGCGAGCACATTCGAAAGGATGTCCGGTCGATTGGTCATAATTCCGTTCGCGCCGGCCTGGATCAAGCGTTCCATTTCGGGGGCTTCGTCGACGGTCCAGTAGTGAATTTCCAGGTCGTGGGCGTGGGCGTAGGCGATGAATTCGGGAGTGCTCAGATCAATGCCCAGAATCGAACGGTACGGCACCTGCAGAGCGTCGAAGGGGATCGGAGTGTCCAGATCAAGGTCAAAGAGATAGTTGCCGTACACTCCCAGCACTTCGCTTAAGGCCGCGCCTGTCGCCACACGTCCGGCGCTGGCCGCGCGAAACTCCTCGATCGCATCGCCGCTGCCGCTGGAGACGATGACCAGCTCTTCGCGCTCCGCGGCGCGCAGGGCGGCCGCCAGCTGCGCGGCGATCGAGGGTTCGCGCTGTTTGATTTCTATATTAATGGGCGTGTCGGGAAAGGCGGCGAAGAGCTGCTGGACTGTCAGGATTTCCGGATCGATCGCGCGAATTTCCGTCAGGCTCAGATCGCGAACCAATTGGTCTTCGCCTGCGGTGCGCTCCAGGCTCGCGTCGTGGATTAAGACCAGTTCGCCGTCTCCCGTGCCGTGCACGTCGACTTCGAGATAGTCGGCGCCCTGGGCCAGAGCCGTGCGATAGGCTTCGAGGGTGTGTTCGGCGACGTAGGCCGACGCGCCGCGATGCGCAAAATTCAGGACCCGGTCACCGACTCCCTTGCCGGCATCGTCCCGACCTGGAATTTTGCGTCTGACCGAATCTTGAGTCGTTCCGTCGAGCTGCGCGCTGTGAGCGGCGCCGGCGCTTGCGCCGCGCTGGTAGCCCGCGATGCAGGCGGTCAGCTGTAGCGCCGTGAGGCTTAAAAGCAGGGCGGTGGCCGTCTGGAACAGGAATTTCAAAACCCTTTGCATACTACAAAGCAAGCTGCGCGGGGGCCGGCCGCCAATATTTTTAGCGGGAAAAACAGTATTTTTTCCGATCCTGACTAAAGAGCCGCCATGACCCGCCCCACCCATCATCTTTCTCTCGCATACAAGTCCGCCGGGACCGTGCCTGCTATTTCGCAGAATGGCGCCTCTGTCGCTCGACCGGGATTCCGGGATCGTATTCCGGGAACCGCCCGGGGCGGTCTGTGGAAGATTCTGGCCCTGAGTCTGCTGCTGGCGTCCGGTCCGGGACTCGTCGCCCAGAATATTCTGGACGAAGTCGAGTACGAAGCCTCGGACGAGCTGCAAAAAGCGCAGATCGAATACGCGGAACGCAATATCTACGAAGTCTCGCGTAAGATTGAACGATACTATTCTTTTTTGCAGCGGATGGGTCTCGCCAGAGACGGCGAGCTCTCGCGCATTCCTCTGCAGGCGACCATGCGGACGGAATGGGGTAAGCGCGAACGCAAAATCTATAACGGCACCATGCAGATCGAGTGGAACGGCGGTCGTATCGCGTCGATCATGTTCGAAGAACGCAAGGGCGTCGCCGGATCGGGACATCTGCTGCGCAAGACCTGGTACATTCGCGAAATCGGCAAGAAAGAAGCGCGCACGAACGCCGCAGGTCAGAACGAAGACAAAATCGTCTTCGACGGCATTTCGATGAATATCGTAATCGGCGAAAAGGCCGACTCCCTCTATACTCGCTATTATAACTATCGTTTCTTCACCGGCCGCGATTTGCGCGACAATGATCGCGATATCGGTCTGCCGGAGTACGCGGCCCTCAAAGATTCGCCGGTGATTCCCGTGCGGGAACCCAACCAGCGGATCAAACTGCTGCGCGAATATCTCGACGCGCTGCGTTTACTCGAACGCCGCATTAACTATCTGGCCTATACTCAGCTGCAGGGCGAAGACTCGCTCCTGAATAAATAATTCTATGTCCGCTCCTCTGGACTCCGGGCGGGCGCAGACCTATCGCGGTCGTCTGGCGCCTTCGCCGACCGGCCTTCTGCACCAGGGACACGCGCGCACCTATCGCGTGGCGGGCCGGCGGGCGAAAGACGCGGGCGGCGTTTTAATCTATCGCGACGAAGACCTGGACCTGGAGCGCTGCAAAGCCGAATTTTCCCGGGCCGCTCTCGAAGATCTGGCGCGCATCGGCCTGGAATGGAGCGAAGGCCCCGACGTCGGCGGCCCCTGCAGGCCTTATCGTCAGAGCGAACGCGGCGCGATCTATCGCGACATGTGGAATCGGCTGCGATCCAGCGGCTGGATCTATCCCTGCGAACAATCCCGCCGTAAGATTCGCGAAACTATCGCGGCGTCCGGCGCAGCGCGCCCGGCGACGAAAGCTGGCGGCGGTCCCGGGCTCGATCTCGATTTGGCCGAAGCGCGTCTGATGGATCCGGTGTTTCCGCCGGAGCTGCGGCCGCCCGTTATGCGCGCGCCGGACTTTCGCGCGAACAATCCCTATCTGCGGGTGCCGGAACCGGGCGATATCAACTGGCGATTTCGCGTGCCCGACGGCGAAGCGATCAATTTTGTCGACGGCCGGCGGGGCCGGCAAAGCTTTCGCGCGGGCCGGGATTTCGGCGACTTTCTGGTCTGGCGTAAAATCGCGGACATGCCGTCGTACGAATTCGCCGTAGTCGTCGACGATCACTTGATGGGAATCACCGAAGTCGTGCGCGGCGCGGATCTATTAGTTTCAACTGCACGGCAGCTACTGATTTATCGGGCCCTGGGCTGGACGCCGCCGGAGTTTTATCACTGCGATCTGGTGCGAGATGACGACGGCCGGCGCCTGGCGAAGCGCCACGACAGCGTCGCCGTACGGGCCCTGCTCGACGGGGGAGCTTCAGTCGAGCTCTTCGACTGAGTCGGCCAGGGCGTTCCAGCGTTCGTACTTGCTTTCGATCAAACTCAGAACCTCGTTCAGACGTTCGCCCTGTTCGGCCAGTTGTTCGAAGTCTCCGCCGCCCGCCGCGAGTTGCGTTTCGAGTTCGCCCTTTTCGTTTTCCAGGCTTTCGATTTCTTTTTCCAGATCCGTGAATTCGCGCTTTTCTTTGAACGAAAACCGTTTCTTCTTTTTGCTCGCGGGTTTCGCGCCCGGGTCCTTGTTCGATCCGGCTCTGGAATCGACGCGCTTTGATTTGTCAGCGTCCGTCGCGCTTTCGTGGTTTGACTGGCCTGAGGCGCCGGCTTTTTGCGCGTCGCGATATTCCAGATAGTCGGCGTAGCTGCCTGGAAATACTTCGATCCGCGTCTTATTTTGCGGATCGTTGGCGGCGGCTTCCGGTCCGAAGAGGAAGAGCTGATCGACCACGCGATCCATAAAATAGCGGTCGTGGGATACAACCAGCAGACAGCCGGTGTAGTCCTGTAAAAAATCTTCGAGCAGGCTCAGGGTCTGCACGTCGAGATCGTTGGTCGGTTCGTCCAGAATCAAGAAATTCGGATTTCGCATCAGGACGAATACCAGATACAGCCTGCGCCGTTCGCCTCCCGAGAGCTTGCCGATCACCGAGTGCTGGAGGCGGCCGTCAAAGCGAAAGTACTCGAGCACTTTCGACGCGGGCATTTCCACGACGTTTTTTTTATCGCCCAGTTTTAATATTTCGCCGGCTTCTTTGCGGATGAATTCCAGCACGCGCCGGTCGGCCGGCATCTCCATATTGGTCTGGTCGAAATATCCGAACTGCGTATTCGCGCCGACGATGACTTCGCCGGAGTCGGGTTTGAGTTTACCGGTCAACACGTTCAGAAACGAACTTTTGCCGACGCCGTTCGGCCCGACGATGCCGATGCGTTCGCCGGGCTTAAAGAAATACGTAAAGTTTTGAAAGAGCAACTGGCGATCGGCGTCGGTTGGTTTTTCAGAGCCGCGCGTCTTTTGATCCGAACCGCCGGGCAGGGCGAAGCTCTTGCCGATTTCGCGCGCTTCTAAGATCTTATTGCCCAGGCGCCGGCCGCTGACGGAAAACGAAAAGGCCGGATCCTGCTGCAGCTGCTTGCGATTCTGGACTTCATGAATGCGATCGATGCGCGCTTTTTGTTTCGTGCCCCTGGCCTTCGGCATTCGCCTGAGCCACTCGACTTCCGTGCGCAAAAAATTACGGGCTTTGGCTTCGCTGCGTGCGGCCTGCTCTTCGCGTTCCGCGCGCTTTTCCAGATAGGTGCCGTAATTGCCCCGGTATTGAAAGATGTCCGGCGGATCCAACTCGAAGATGCGATCGGTGATATTCTCTAAGAAGTAGCGATCGTGAGTTACCATGAAGACCGCTTTTTTCGTGCCGGCCAGATAGCTTTCCAGCCACAGAATCGAATCGATGTCCAGGTGGTTCGTCGGTTCGTCCAAAAGCAGCAGATCGGCGTCGTCGATCAGGATCTGAGCCAGAGCGACTTTCTTCAGCATGCCGCCGGAAAGTTCGCGCATCTTACGATCCAGGTCGACGATGCCCAGTTCGCGCAAGATGGACTGAATCTCGGCTTCGTAGGTATAGGCGTCTTCGTCCTGCATGCGAGCGCTTAATTTGTCGAGATTGTCCTGGGCGCGCTGCTGTTCGGCCGTGTCGGATTTGTTCGCGGCGCTCAATTCGAGTGCGTCGCAGGCGCGCTCGTAATCATGGATCAGGCGAATCAGGGGGCTGTCCGAAGCGAAGATGTGTTCGCGGATGCTGTGGTCCATATCCGCCGGCGGCAGCTGTCGCAAAAGACCAATGCGCAGATTCTTACGATTGGAGATGCGTCCGCCGTCGACCGTATCGAGGCCGGCGACCAGATTCATGAGCGTGCTTTTTCCGGAGCCGTTGACGCCCACCAGTCCGATGCGATCGCCGGCGTCGATGCCGAACGAAATATTTTCGAAGAGGGTTTTATCGCCCTGGGTTTTGCTGATCGAATCGACGGAGACTAAATTCATGTGGGCTTATATTCGAATTCAAATAGAGAAAAAGCGGTTGCCGACCGCGTTCGGACGGCGACAACATCCACAGACGCACGGGCCCTTCCGGAAACAACTGAATTTCACCGCCCCGCGCGTTCTTTCTCGATCGGTCTATTTCCGTATCTATTTTGTCTATTTCGCTATAAGGAGCCACAAACATGCAACACAGTCGCGCAGTCGCCCAGAGCGCCTCCGAAGATCGTCTGGGAAAACTGATCGAAGAACGTCTGAAAGCGGGCGCGGATAAAGAAACCATCGATGAGCGGATCTGGGATCTCTTCGGCGAAGAGTGGTGCATCATGTTCACGGACCTCTCGGGATTTTCTCGCGGCGTCGCGCGCTTCGGTATCATTCACTTTCTGCAGACCATTCACGAGTCGGAACGCCTGCTGATCCCGATGATCGACAAACACGACGGGATCTTATTGAAAGTCGAAGGCGACAGCTTGCTCATAATCTTTCGCAACGTGCGCAAGGCGCTGTCTTCAGCGATCGACATGCAGCGATTATTGAAAGAATATAATCAGAACAAAGAAGACGAAGAGCAGATCTTGCTCTGCGTGGGATTGGGTTTCGGTCGCGTCTTAAAAATCGGCGACAGCGACGTCTTCGGCGCCGAAGTCAACGCCGCCAGCAAGCTCGGGGAAGATCGCGCCGACGCCTGGGAGATTCTGGTGACCGGTTCGGTTCGCGAACGCTCTGAGCGCTTTCCGGATTTAGGCGTGCGCTTTGAACAACTGGACGAAGCGCCTCCGGGCGCCGACAGCGCCTTTCG
This sequence comes from bacterium, assembly GCA_024742665.1. Taxonomy (GTDB): domain Bacteria; phylum Spirochaetota; class Leptospiria; order Leptospirales; family Leptonemataceae; genus JANSYA01. The sequence goes on along the minus strand of JANSYA010000003.1, from coordinate 128,446 downwards.
AGTGATCTATGATCTTCGGAATTTTTCAGCGCTCAGCTAGAGCTGCACGCAGATCAGCCGCGCGCCCACGCTGCAGTTAAGGCCCGCGGCGTTCAGCCAGGCTTCATCGAATGCCGTCGTCTGCCCGCCGCGCCCGGTGCCCGTGGCGATGGTCGTCCAGCGGGCGCAGTTATCCGCGGACCGCCAGTCGCTCTGCAGGCCCGTCCAGTGGAATGTTCCGGCTTCGGTGCTGACCGCGGTCGTCAGCTCGCCGAAGACGAAGATCGGCGTGGCCTGCGTTCCAAAGATCAGGCGACCGTCAGTTAGCACATAATCCGTATACGAACGCAGCGGCCAGTCGATCTGTCCCGTGCAGTTGTTGCGACAGTTGGGCGAAGTCGTCGCGACGCGGTTCAGGCCGTCGCTCAGCAGCGCCGCGAAATTCGCGTTCGCAAACGGGCGCGCCGAGTCTCCGTTGCAGTGGCGGTCCGCTTCGTCGATGCCCGTGCCGTTGGTCGCGCCGAAATCGCCGTCGCTTTCGCCGTCGAATAAGCTGTTCGTCAGAAATATGGTGCGAACCGGCCGCTGGCTGAGAGCGATCAATACGGCGGTCCACAGGGCGTCCCGGTCGATGCCATCTTCGTCCGGTGAACTACCGGCGCTCAGGCCGGCATAAAAAGGACTGCAGCTGAACAGGCTGCCGGCGATAACGCAGCTCAGTACGAATAATAGAACGCAGCGCTGCGTTCCTGCGCGCCGGGTGCGTGCGAAAGGCTTTGTGGTTTGTGCGGCGTTCACGAAGACGATAAAATCTTTTGAACGATCGCCAGGGTTTCGGGAGCCTGGACGACCTGGAAGTGAGATTTGCCAAAGAGGCAGTGCACGCGATTGTCGGGGTTCGCCTTCGCGCGATAGACCCGATCGCTCAGCAGAGTCAGGCTACTTTTTTCGACGATGCCGTCCCCCAGCCAGGATTCCCAGGGGCCGTCTGTTTCCGAGATGACGCTGTAGATTTGATACGCGTCGATCGCGTCCAGTTCGCCGAAATAATAATCGCGGCCGTAGCGTTCGGTGTGATTCGGCGAAAGCCAATCGCTTTCGCGAATGATGCCGTGGCTGAGATCTTTGATCGCGTCGCTGCGCTGGTTGCCGATGAAACCCACGGCCTTCAGACTGATGATCGGCGCGACCTGCATACCGACGCCGAGCCAGTAGCCGAGCTTTTCTAAATAGGATCCGCCGTCGGGAGTATTGATCCCGATCAAACGTCCCAGCCTGCGCGCGATCGGCCCGGGTTCGACGCGTTCCGGATGCTCGGTCGCGGCGATCGCCGTCTCTTCGCCGGCAATGTTTTCGCCAGCAATGTTTTCGGGCGCGCTGGATTTTGCCGCCGCATCGCGTGCGCCGTCGTAGTACAGCATACTGCGCAGAACGAGACCGCCCTGGCTATACGAGATGGCGTCGAAGCGTTCGTTTGCGAAGGCGGGATGCGCCGCCAGCTGATCGACCAGTTCCAGCAGGCGCTGGCCGTTCGCGGAAATATGTGCGCCCGGATTGAAACGTAAATAGACGGGATACATGCCGGCGTCGCGCAGCAGCGCGCTAATCCCCGCATCTTCCCAGAGACCTTCGTCGCAGAACAATCCCGGCACGCACAGTACGACGCCGGCGTTGTTGCCGGGCCGCGTTTTCTGAAAGTGCACATAATCCGTCGCCACGGCGTCAATATCGACGTCGACCCCGTCGCCGTTCGTAATCAGTCGGAACGACGGTTGAATTTTAGAAGTTGGAATTACACCCGCGAAGCTTTCGCCGACGACGCTGGAGAGCTGCAAATTTTCAAAGAGCGTGCGCCGGGTAACGTCATCCGCGAGATGCACGGCGGCCTGGGCCTGTTCGAAGGCCGTGCCCGTCGCTTCGAGCGCGCCGGTCAGGGCCTCGCCGGTGCCCCCTTCGATGGCGCGCAGCTGCTGGATGGCGTCGTTCAAGCCCGCGTGCCAGCCAGGGGGCAGTTCTTTCGGGGCGATTTTTGCGAGTTGGTCCATTTGCCCGGCGGTCCATTGCATGGAACCGGTCAAAAGATCGCGGACGCCGCTCAGTGTGCCGGCGGATGCCCGGTCGGCGAATTCTAAAACCGCGCGGCTGATATCAAAGGGGAGCTTCATAGGTATCCCGGGAGATACCGGGGCGCGCCGCAGGCCGCAATTCAAAAAGTCGGCCAAATTAAATAAAATTCCGGAGATTTGTTTTCGATTTCGGGTCGCTGGATCGTCTAAAGTCGTATGTCTTATCTTAAATGGATCCGCGGTGCCGCTCCCGCCGTTTTGATTCTCAGTTTCTTTTTGTATTCGGCCGCCGGCGCCGGTGCGCAGTCTGCGGCCGGGGCCGTTGAGGTCGTCAAAGTCGCCGAGCTCAAGCCGCAGTACTACAGCTCCTTTTTCAGCAGCGCCCAGGACGCGCTCCTGCATCCCGAAGGCTATGTTTATATCGGACGCGAGTGGCTGCGGGACGCGAACAACAAAGCGACCGCTGTGGCTTTCGCCTACGCGCATCTGCCTTCGCAAAAGACCGGCTCCTTTGAGCTGCCCTTAATGAAACTGAAAGCGGAGAACGCGAAGCTGCTGACTCGCGGCCGTTTTCCGTCCGCCAATCTCGTAGCTTTCGACGGGCGTCGGGCCGGTTTCGTTTTACAGGACAGTCGCCGGGCGAATAAAGAAAGCTGCGTCTTTCACGGATGGGATCGCCGACATTATTTCGTAAGCCTGGATACGCGCTCCGGCGAGCTGAGCGAACTGCGCGAAATCGGAGCGCCGGGAGTCCGCGAAAGCTTTTATGCGGCGGGCGCCGACGACGAATATCTGTACTACGCGCTGTATTCGAACGAAGGCGGCTGCGGCCAGTACAAATCGGTGCGGATGAATCGCGTTAGCCTGGACTCGTTGGAGATCGACGAGGACTGGCAGATCGATCTGAAGACCAAGGGCGTCATCGCGAAGCCGAAGTTTACGGGCGATCGTAAATATCTGGCGATCTTAAATTACACCGAACGCGGCGTCGCCGCGAAGAATCCGCCGGACGGTTTTTTCGTGGAGATCGCGAGCCGCAAGCAGTATCGTTTTACGCTGCCCGTTACGCCGTACGCTTTCGCCTGCACGCCGGCCGAATGCCTGGTGGGTTCCAGTCAGGCCGGCACGATCGTGCGCCTGCCTCTGGACGGCGGCAAATCGAAGGTCGTGGCGAAGGGACTGCGATTGATGAACCACTTCGTCGTAACGCCGGGCGGAAAACGCGCCCTGATTTTCTGGAATGCGATCAGCGGACCGAAACACGTCGCCGTGCGAGACTTTCCGCAGATGGGCAGGAAAAACGAGCAGAAGCTTTCGACGGGCAAGGTCTTCGGGGCGCCGCGCGGTTTCCGTCCCGAGAGCATGGTCTGGAGCGCGGACGGCCGCTATCTGCTGATTCCGAAGCCGGAGCAGAGCGGTTTCGCCGACGACGAAAGCATTCTGATCTTCGAAGTAAAAGACTGAGCCTGAGCCCGGCGTAAGCCGGGCGAATAGATACCCCGGCGCGAGCCGGGCGAATAGATACCCCGGCGCAAGCCGGGCGAAAAGTAAGCGCGAGCCGGGCGAAAAGTAAGCGCAAGCCGGGCGAAAAGTAAGCGCGAGCCGGGCGAATAGATACTCCGGCCGGAGCCGGGCGAATTAGCGATCGAAGAGCTCTTCGTAGCGCAGGGGCTGGTTGTTTTCCCAGGGGCGATAGCTATTGCAAAAGTCGATCCGTTCGCCGAGCGGCGGATGAGCGGATCGCAGCCACTTGAACCAGGTGGCCGGCCGGGGGTGCGCCAGGTTTTCGCTTTGCAGCTTCGCGAAGGCCGAGGCCCCGGCGAAATTATCCCGCGTGAGTTCTAAGGCGAAGCGATCCGACTCGAATTCGTTGTGACGGCTGTAGGCCAAAAGCGCCGGTCGCGCGGCGAAGCTCACCAGGCTGACGATCAAGAGAATCAGCGGCAGCGACGCGATATCGCTCAGCTCTGAAAAACCGAAGCGGCTTTGGTAGCGCGCGATCAATCGGCCCGCCAGGAAGTATACGGCGAAGAAGGCCGCGAAAGATCCGAGGCAGGCGAGCACTATCCCCTGTGCGACGTGATTCAAAACGTAGTGACCCATCTCATGGCCCATGACAAAGAGGACCTGCTCCGAATTTAGTTTCTGTAGCAGCGTATCCCACAGCACGATGCGTTTGCTCTGGCCGAAGCCGGTAACGTAGGCGTTGACTGTCTTTGTGTCGACGCTCTTGTTGACTTCGTATACCCGGCTGTCCGCGATCCCCGCGCGATCCGCCAGGGCCAGGATCTCGGTCTCAAGCGCTTCGTTTTGCATCGGGCCGAAGTCGTTAAACAGCGGCGCGATCCAGACGGGCGTAACCAGCATGAGAAATATCGTGAAGGGCGCGGCGGCCGCTCCCGACCAGATCCACCAGCTGCGCGGCGCTTTTTTGATCAGCAGATAAGGAACCCAGAGAACGCACGCTCCGATCACCAGGCCGACCGCCTGGCCGAGGGCCAGGTCCTGAATCCACTTCGCGAAGCTCTGATTCGACAGGCCGTACTCGTGAGGGCGCAGAAAGCCCTGATAATAATCGAGCGGCAGTTGAATCACAAAGTTCAGCGCGCTGTAAATTAAGAAGTAAATCAGAATCGTAAAAAACCAGGGCAGCCACCGGAAAATGCGCGCCGCGTCCGCGGCCAGATTCCGAATGCGGGCCGAGAGTCCGCTGAACAAAACCACCGCGGGAATCAAAAAACCGATCAGCACGTTTAAGATCCACAGTAGATTGCCGCTGTGATAGTAACGCAGAGTCTCCGGCGATGGTTCGGGGACGGCGACAGTTTGAGCCGCGAGAGAACAGAACGCGGATGAAGATCCGAAAAGCAAGGCCGCGGCGAGCAGCACGGCAAAGGATTTCCGGGTTCCGGCGGCCCTGGGAGCGCCGGAGAGGGAAGTCCTGAGATTCGTATACGGGATCGTTGCGGGAGCATGCATCGCTCCAGATTTTTCTGGAGCGCTCCGCCTGAATATCGCATTTCGAAAAAACCGGGCCGGCCCCGCCGTTCCGCCTCCCGGAAGCCGCTTTTTTGGCTTTACACCAACCCGGCGTCGAGCGTTGCTCTGTTTCAATACGCCCGCGCAGCATCTGAGATCCGCGGCGATCCGGTCCTTCCTCTTTGAAAACCTCCACGAAGCTCAACTCTCGCGCCCGACTCGGAACCGGCGCCGTATTTCTTACGGCCTTCACGACCATCCTCGGCGCGATCATGTTTTTGCGTTTCGGTTACGCCGTGGCGCACGTCGGTCTATTCGAAACCCTGCTGATCATTTTACTCGGTCACGCGGTTACGATTCCGACCGCGATGGCGATCGCTGAAATCGCGACGAACCAGAGGGTCGAAGGCGGCGGCGAATACTATATCGTTTCGCGTTCGTTCGGTATTCCAATCGGCGCGAGTATCGGCACGGGACTGTATCTGGCCCGGGCGATTAGTATCGCCTTTTATCTGATCGCCTTCGCGGAGGCTTTTGATCCCTTCTTCGTATGGCTGTCGGGTTTTACCGAATTCCCTGTACCCGATTCGCGCATGGTCAGTGTTCCGGTGCTCTGTCTTTTGTTTTTGATGATCTATACCCGGGGCGCGGGCACGGGTGCGGCTCTGCTGTACGTCATCGTCGCGGTGCTGTGCGTGGCGCTGTTTATGTTTTTCGGCGGCGACGCTCTGGAGGGCGCGCCGGCGAAGCTCGATCTGTACGATCGCATTCAGAATCCCGATTCGTTTTTCATCGTCTTCGCGATCGTGTTTCCGGCCTTCACCGGCATGACGGCGGGGGTCGGTCTTTCGGGGGATCTGAAAAATCCGCGCAGCGCCATTCCCGTCGGTACGATGGCGGCGACGATCATCGGTATGCTGATCTATATGGCGGTGGCCTACAAGCTGGCGATTTCCGCGAGTCCCGAGGAACTCGCCGGGGACCAGCTGATTATGAGCGATATTTCGACCTGGGGTCCGATCATTCCCATCGGCCTGGCCTGCGCCGCCCTGTCTTCGGCGCTGGGTTCGATTATGGTCGCGCCGCGGACTCTACAGGCGATGGCGAACGACCACATCTTCGGCAGCCCGGTCATTAACCGTAACTTAGCGCGGATTAGTGCGAACAACGAGCCGCGCAGCGCCCTGATTGTGACCTTCGTCGTGGCGCTGTTTTTTACCGTGATCGGCGACGTGGATTTCGTCGCGGGCATCATTACCATGTTTTTTATGCTGACCTACGGTGGACTGTGTCTGGTTTCATTTATGGAACACTTCGCCGCGGATCCCTCGTATCGGCCGACATTCCAATCGCGTTGGTACATTTCCCTGGCCAGCGCGCTCCTGTGTTTCTGGCTGATGTTTCGCATCGATGCGGCCTTTACTCTGGCGGCTCTGGTGTTCATGGTCTTTATTCACGTGGCGATCACCCGGGCGAACCCCGGTATGCGCGGCATGGCTTCTATCTTTCAGGGCGTGATCTTTCAGGTGGCGCGCACGCTACAGATTATTTTACAGAAGAGCGCGACGAACGAACAACAAGACGCCTGGCGTCCGGCGGTGGTATGTCTTTCCGAAAGATCTTTCGAACGCTTCGACGCCTTCGATCTGCTGCGCTGGATTTCGCATACCTACGGCTTCGGTACTTATATTCACATGATTCGCGGCTATCTTTCGCGCAGCGCGCGGACCGAGGCCGACGAGGCGCTGACGCGTCTCGTGCGCATCGCCAATATCAGCAAGAGCAACGTCTATTTCGACACGATCGTCAGCCCCTCGTACACGACCGCCGTCGCCCAGGTGCTGCAGCTGCCGGGCATCACCGGCAAAGATAACAACACGACGCTCTTCGAGTTCCAGAAGAATAATTCGAAAGAGCTGACCGACATCGTCGACAACTATCAGCTGATCAACGCGACCGATTTCGATATTCTAATTCTCGCGTCTTCGCCGAAAAAATTCGGTTATATGCGCGAAATTCACGTGTGGATCACCGAGAACGACTACGAGAACGCGAACCTGATGATCCTGCTCGCCTATATCATTCTGGGGCATCCCGACTGGCGGGGCGGCGTGATCAAGATTCGGTACATCGCCGCGCCGGATAAAATCGAGACCGAGCGCGAACGTCTGACGGCGCTGGTCAAGGCGGGCCGTCTGCCGATCTCATCGAAACACATCGCGATCTTTCCCCGCACGGGAGACCGCAGTCAAAAAGACATCATCAACGAAAACTCGGGCGAAGCCGATTTAACGATGGTCGGTTTTCGCGGCGAAATGTTGAAGCAGAAGCGCAACGTCGAATATTTCGACGGTTACGAAAGCATCGGCAATTTATTGTTCGTAAATACGACGCGGGAAAAAGAAATCAAATAGCGCGGCGTTCGAATACAATTCGCAGCTCTTCGTTTCGCAGATTCGCCTGATTCCGGATTCTTTCGCCTTCTTCCGCTTCGCAGAAGAAGGCTCAGACTCACGCCCGGTTGACCATCCACATGCTGAAGGATTCCAGGAATTCTTCGAACTCAGAGCGATGTTCTGAAGGAAAGGGCAGGGCGTCCAGAGCGTCGCGAAAACACTCCAGCCAGAGATCCCGGGCGGGAGTGTGAATTTCGAAGGGTAGATGCCGCATGCGCATGCGCGGCGGTCCGTGTTTTTCTGAATAGTACGCCGGCCCGCCCATGATCTGAATAAAAAAATCCGCCGAACGATTCGCGGCGGCCGCGAGCGCGTCCGCACTCGATGGAAACATTTCCGCGATGCCCGAAGCTGCCAGGGCCTGGTAGTGCAACAAAAGCAGGCGCCGAATCTCTTCTTCGCCTAAAATCGAAAAGAGCTCGCGGTTGACCGGTTTCTGAGGCGGCCCGCCGGGCGGGACAAAGATTTCCTGTTCCTGGCTCATGCGCGCCGCGTCGCCTTTTTTCTGGCACCGCCGGTCTGCTTTGATTTTTTCGCGGTCTTCTTTTTCGCCGCCGCCTTCGCCGATCGTCCGGCTGCTTTCGCCGCAGGCTTATGGGCGCCGCTCTTCTTTTTCATCGCAGTCTTTTTCGCGGCCTTCTTCGCGGCCTTCTTCGTAGCCTTTTGAGCCGCGGGCTTCCGGCGGCCAGGCGACGGCGTTTTGCTTTGCGCCGCGGCGTTCAGCGCGGATTCGACGAAGGCCAGGGCGCGCTGTTCGGACCAGTAGAGGCCCTTGCCTCTACTGGTCCCATTCTTAAAATGCGCGAAGCCGACGTGACCGCCGTGCTCGGGCGCTTCGAAGTGCAGCCAGGGACTTTCGCGGGCTTCGTCGTACGGAAAACAGGTCGGCGCGAGAAAGGGATCGTTTTGGGCGTTGACCAGCAGCGCCGGCACGCGAATCGCGTTGAGAAACTGACGGCTGCTCACGCTGGTCCAGTAGTCCATGGCGTCGCGAAAGCCGTTGGTCGGAGCGGTGAAGCGTTCGTCGAATCCCAGGAAGTCCTTGATCAAATGCAGATCGGTGTCGTCGACTTCGTCCGGAAAGCGCGCCTTTTTCGTTCGGACTTTTTCTCGCAGCGTCTTCAAGAATTTCCACATGTAGACGCGATTGGATTTGTGCGCCAGCACCTGCGAACAATCGGCGAAGTGACAGGGCACGGAAAAGGCCACGGCCGCGCGAATGCGTTTGTCGATCTTCGTGGACTGTTCGCCGAGATATTTCAGCGTGATATTGCCGCCCATGCTGAAGCCGCACAAAACGATTTCGGAGTACTGCCCGTATAGCAATGCGCGTTCTACGACGCGAGCAAGATCGTCCGAGGCGCCGCCGTGATAGGTTCGCAGCAGGCGATTGTCTTCGCCGCTGCAGCCGCGAAAATTCCAGGCCAGAGCGTCCCAGCCGGCGCCGGTAAAGGCGCGAACCATGCCGAGTATATATTTGCCGCGGGAATCGCCTTCGAGTCCGTGAGACAAAATAATCAGGCGGTGGTTGTCGGGAGTAATCTGGACCCGGTCCAGATCGAGAAAATCGCCGTCGTCAAGCTCCATGCGTTCGCGCCTGTAGGGCGCGTCCGGCACCGAGCGAAAGATCGAAGGCAGGATTGTGGCCAGGTGTTTGCCGCGAAGCATGGGCGGCGCGGCGTAGTTGGAGTTTTCAATCAGGGGCATAGGCGGGGCGCGCTTGCATTCTAAGAACGGGAATCAGATCTCGACTTCGTTCATGCGCTGTTCGAGTTCTTCCGCGATTTGTTTCGCCAGCGCCGAGCCCTGGGTGCCGTAGAGTTTACACGCGTCCTTCAGAGTCTTTAAGGCGCTAAACGACAGTCCCGCGATGGCGAACATATTGTCCTGTTTCATTTTTACGATTTGCATACGAGGCTCCAGAAAATCCGCGTTGGAGGAATATTGTAACAGGGATGTGCTATTACTAAACGATAATCGCTTTAGAGTCGCGGTCGCGCGGAATGCATGTCAAGCGGCTTTTATAGCCGGCCTCGCCAGGTCCTCTTATTTGCGACGAAGCGCCGGGAACCTCAGACCTGCTTGACCTGGATCACGATCTTACCCCGGGCCCGACCGGACTCGCTGCGTTCGTGCGCTTTTTGAATCTCTTCCAGGCTGTACGTGCTGTCGATCGTCGAGCGCAGGCGCCCGTCGTCCGCGAGATCGCCCAGGAGAGCCAGATCGCTTCCGTTCGACTTGACCAGAATCAGCCGGGCCTTGCGCGAAGAGAAGAGGTTGCCGAGCGCCAGAGAATAGAGCAGGTTCGCGCTCAAGGAAGTTGCGACGATCGTTCCGCCTGGATTTAAGACTTTGCGCGCCCGGGAAAAATTCAGGCTCATGACCACGTCGAAAATACAGTCGTACTTTTCGTCCGTTTGCAAAGGATCGCCGGCACGATAATCGATAATATCGCCGGCGCCCAGAGATTTCACGAAATCGACGTTCGCCGCGCTGCAGGTCGCAACGACCTCCGCGTCGAACATCGCGCGAGCGATCTGCACCGCGTACATTCCCACGCCGCCGGACGCGCCGTTGATCAGGACCCGCTGACCCGGTTTCAAGCCGGCCAGATCGCGCAGAGCCTGCAGCGCGGTGAGACCCGCCAGAGGCACGGCCGCCGCTTCGTCGTGGGACAGTTTCGCGGGTTTGCGGGCTACGACGTCTTCGTCGAGGGCGATCCATTCGGCGGACGCTTCGCCGGCCTTTTTATTCGAGCGCGCGAAGACTTCGTCGCCCACGCGAAAATTCCGAACCTCCGAACCGACCGCCGCGACGACCCCGGACACATCGAAACCGACGATCACCGGCAATGAAAGCGAATAGAGCCGCTTCATACTTCCGCTGCGTAATTTCCAGTCGATTGGATTCACGGCGGTCGAATGAATTTCAATCAGGACCTGCTTCGGTCCGGCTTCCGGCTCTGGCGCGTCAATCAGATTGAGCACGTCCGCCCCGCCGTATTTTTCGTATTGAACCGCACGCATATGATTTCGCTCCCGACCGCTCTTGAATCAAGCCTGGTCGCGCCGGCTGACGACGCGGGGCGGTCGCAGCTATTGGCGAATCTATTCCGCGAGTGTCGAGCCTTTCTTACGCGATACTTTTTCGTTTTTGCGCGATCGGCGATATGGTCGACAAAAAGCCGTTGCTGAATGACGCCCGGCTGCCCTTACTGCTGATTATCAAGCGACCGCTGGAGAACGAATGGCCTATAAGTGCATGCGAGACTGCGTTCAGGATCTGGAACGCCAGAAAAATCAGCTGATTCGAATCAGCGAAAGCGTCGATCCGCATCTGGAGATGGCGGAGATTCACCGCCGGGTCTTTGAAGCCGGCGGCCCCGCGCTGTATTTCGAAAACGTGCAGGGCAGCGATTTTCCGGCCGTCTCGAATCTCTTCGGCGATCCGGACCGCGCGCGTTTTATCTTTCGCAAGACGATCAAAGCCGTGAAGGCTGTGATTCAGCTCAAGGCCGATCCCGGCGCGGCCCTGCGTCGCCCGCAGGATTTTCTCGGCGTGCCCTTCGCCGGCCCGAAGGCGATGCCTCTGCGCGTACGCTCCGGACCGGTGCTCAAGCACCAGACGACGATCGACCGCCTGCCGCAGATTCAGTGCTGGCCGAAAGACGGCGGTCCTTTTATCACGCTGCCGATTGTATACAGCGAGGACGTCGAACGGCCCTCGGTACTGAAATCGAATCTCGGAATGTATCGCGTGCAGATGGCGGGCAATCGCTATCGAACGAACGAACAGATCGGTTTACACTATCAGATTCATCGCGGCATCGGCGTGCATCATGCATCGGCTCTGGCCGCCGGCAAATCGCTGCCGGTCAGTATTTTCGTGGGCGGTCCGCCGGCGCATACATTCGCCGCTGTCATGCCGCTTCCCGAAGGACTGCCGGAAACCGCTTTCGCGGGCGCGCTCGCCGGTCGCAGCTTTCGTTTCGCTCGCAAGCAGGGCCACGTAATTTCAACCGACGCGGATTTCTGCATCGTCGGCACGATCGAAAACGAAACCCTGCCCGAAGGCCCCTTCGGCGATCATCTCGGGTACTATTCTCTAAAACACGAGTTCCCGGTGCTGCGGGTTGCAGCGGTCTATCACCGCAAAGACGCGATCTGGCCCTTCACGGTCGTCGGTCGCCCGCCTCAAGAGGATACGGCCTTCGGCAAGCTGATCCACGAGATGACCGGACCGATGGTGCCGGTGTCGATTCCGGGCCTGCGGGAAATGCACGCGGTCGACGCGGCCGGCGTGCATCCGCTGCTGCTTGCAATCGGCAGCGAACGTTATGTGCCGTACGGCAAACGCGTGCCCCAGGAAATCTTAACAATTGCCAATGCGATCTTAGGATTTAACCAGGCTTCGCTTGCGAAATATTTGATTATCGCGGCCGGCGAAGACGATCCGGAGCTGCGACTCAACGATCTGCCGCGTTTTCTTTCGCATGTCCTGGAGCGCGTCGACTGGACGCGGGATCTGCACTTTCAAACGCGCACGACCATCGATACCCTCGACTATTCCGGCACCGGCTTTAACCAGGGATCCAAAGTCGTGATCGCGGCGGCCGGGGCGCCCGTGCGAAAATTAAAAGACCGCCTCTCGTCGAAGCTGCGATTGCCGGCGGGCTATAAAGATCCGCGCATAGTTCTGCCCGGTATCGTCGCGGTGCAGGCGCCGCCCTTCAAGAACGCGAAGGCCGGCGAAGCCCAGGCGCAGAAATTCGCCGCCGCGCTGAAAAGCGGCGTGAGTCAATGGAAGGGCCTGCCGCTGATCTTGCTGGTCGACGACAGCGAATTCGTCGCGCGCAAGCTGAATAATTTTTTATGGGCCGTCTTTACTCGATCGAACCCATCGCACGATATATACGGCGTCGACAGCTTCGTCGATCACAAGCACTGGGGCTGTCGCGGTCCGCTGATCATTGACGCCCGGGTGAAGCCGCATCACGCGCCGCCGCTTTTGGAAGATCCGAAGGTCACCGAACGCGTCGATCGGCTCTTCGCCCCCGGCGGCAGCCTGCACGGCCTGATTTGATCTGATCTGATTTAATTCGAGCCCGGCCGGCGCAGGCTCAGCCGCCGGACGGACACAGACGAAAGCCCGAGTACCACAGGATGTCGCGCCTTTGATTTGCGGCGGTGCCGTCCGCGGAATCTGCCGGGCGGTCTTCGACGCGCAGAGAATCGCCCTGGTGGCGTCCCAGGCCGTAGACGACCGCCTCCTGATCGCCCAGGCGATGCAGGGCCAGGATCATGGCGTCCGGCTTGAGGACCGTGGCGACCGACGCGAGTTTCAACATGCGGTGTTCCGGATCGTAAACTAATTTTATATTTCGCAGGAGTTCGTAGCGCCGCCCGCCCGGCACTCGATTGCAGACTCGATACGATCCCAGTCGCGCCAGCCAGGCGGGGGAGAGCCCGATCGATGACGCCGGCCTGCGCGCGCCGAGGGTGACCGGCACGTCTTCGGCGTAAATGCCGATCATATCTTCGCCCGATTCCGGATCTCGTAAAAATCGCACGCGCATCGAGCGCAGGGCCGGTAGATCGAGGGGGATCAGACTCCAGAGACGATAGCGCACGCTGAAGCTGCCGTCGGTTCGGGGAATCATTTCCAGGCGCGATCCCTGGATTTCGAGATCGAGGCGGTTCGGATCGTCGCGTTCGTGCAGGACGCGCAGGATCCCCGAGGCCGCCGCATACTCGCCCGCGTAGGCGGTGTAGTGTTTGCAAATTTCGCAGGGGGGCTCAAGAGCCGCTTCCGCAACGGGCGGGGCAAGCCCTCGCCGGGCCGGCGGCTTTTGACCGGTGCGGGCTTCGATCGCGGCGCGCACGAACTCCGCTGCGATCTTACGCATTTCGCCGGAGCTGCTGTTCGAATTCGTCAGGACGACCGCGCCCAGTCCGCGCGCGGGCGAAAATAAAATCGCGCCATGAAAGGGCGGCAGATCGCCGCCGTGGCCGACCGACAGATCGCCCGGCACTTCGCGTGGATCCAGAAAGAGTCCCACGCCGATGCGAAAGTCGCCGTCCAGGGGGCTCGCGTTTTGGGATCGCAGCATACCGCGAACGCTGGCTTCGCCCAGGACGCGCTGCGATCCGCCTGATTCGCCGGGACCGATTCCGCGACGCAGGAGCATGCGGGTGAATTTTCCCAGGTCGGCGGCGCTGCTGTACAGCCCGCCCGCCGGGGTATCGCGCAGACGGGGCGCGGGAACGCGAGCCTGGCCGTCGTAGGGAGCGGCATAGCTGCGTTCGCGGCGAATCGCCGCGGGCAGACTCTCGGGAGAACGAAAGGTCGAGCGATGCATTCGCAGCGGGGTGAAGATGCGTTTCTGAACGTAGTTCTCGAAAGACTGCAGCACGAGGCCTGCTCGATTCTGTTGCTGCTTTCGTTGTTGCTCCGGCGTCATGGCCGCCCGCGCGACGGCGACGCCGGCCAGGCTATAACCCAAATTGCTGTACGCGAAAATGCGATTCGGCGGCGCGCTCACGTATTCCTTCGAGAGCAATCGCGGCAGTCTTCCGAAACGCGCGCCGAGATCCGCCGGAGCGTCGGGCCGCCGATAATAAAAGCCGTACAGATAATCCGAAGGCAGGCCGGAGTGATGCGACAGGATATTGCGCAGAGTGATGCCGTCGCCGGCCGGCCGCTCGGGCGAATTCGTCGCGAAGCGCGACTGAATCGAAAAATCCGGCACGGCCGCGCGCAAAGGTGCGTCCAGATTCAGTTTGCCGGATTCCTGCAGCTGCATCACGGCCGTGGCGGTAATCATCTTCGAAATGGATGCGACCATATAGATCGTATTTTCATCGGCGATCGATCCGGCTTCGCGATCGGCATAGCCCAGGCCGCCGCTCCAGAGCGGTCCCTCTGAGTTAAAGAGGGCGAAGCTCAGTCCGGTCAGGTCCAGGCGGTCCATGCTGGAATGCATGTACCAGGTCATGTACTCTTTCAGATACGAAAGATCGCCCGCGGCGAGATTGGCCGGCCGGGGCGGCGGACCGCTCGCACAGCCGGCGGCGAACAGAGTCGTGCAGGCCAGGCTCAGGGCCAGGGAGAGAATTCGGATCGGGGAAACTACGCGCCGCGCGATCATTGCGTGGGAATGCCGGCGCTTGCCGCAGCCTGGATCTCCTGGCTCTCGCGGTTCGCAAGCCAGGCGACGACGCGCAAATTTGCGACGCGCCAGTCCGGTTCTAATTCCAGTCGGACCGTCGTTGATTCTCCAATGGACGCGGGAGCCTGTGTGCGAATCAAACGGCGGACGACGCCGTCGTGGCGCAGAGTGTGTCCCGCGTTTTCGCCCCGCTTGACGCGATCGTCCAGGCCGTCTTCGCTGACGACTACGATCAGCTCAGCGCCGGCTAAGATCGAGTTCGCGCTTGCGCCGTTTGTTGCGGTCCGGGCGGCCGCGCTGGCGGGCACGCGGACCTTCGCGACAGTCCCGGTCGATCCCTCGCGCGCAACTGTTAGTTCCAGGGGTATGCGTCTGCGAGTCGCGGCCCTGCGCACGGCTTCGGTCGCGCGGCGCAGGTTGTGACCGACGAATTCTTCGCGGCCGTCGACGACCATCTGGGGCGTATAAATCCGATTCGATCGGTTAATGGAACGGGCGTAGGCCGCCTGGCGATCGCTGAAGACCGCCTGGGAGTAGGGATCAGTCCAGCCCAGACGATTCCAGTAATCGACGTGTTCCGAGAGAGTTACGATCGGGATGCCGTCGATCTGTCCGGTCTGGCGCAGCAGCGAAAGCACGCGATCGGCCGGCGGACAGCTGGAGCATCCCTGGGAAGTAAACAATTCGATCACGATCGGGCCGCCGTCGTACTGATTCGCATTCGGTTCGGCCGCGTCCAGCTCCGAGCTCGCATAGATCGTCTCCGAAGCGACGGGCGCGCGCTCAGAGCCCACCCCGGGCCCCGCGGGTTCTTGCTGATACAACAGGTAGACCGCCGTCACGCAGCCGGCGATGAACAGGGCCTGCAGTCCGCGCGTGCGCCATTTCGCGGTTCCCGCTGCGGCGGCAGCCGCCGCCCGATCATGGGCATAAGGCGAGCCGGAGTTTCCTGAAGAATCGTTCGAATCCATGAGTCACACTCAATAGAACAGGACTTCTTCGCCATCAAGAAACAGGCGGCGAATGGCGCTTTCTCCGGAAGCCGCAAGCGCGACCTCGACGGTCGTTTTCGCTATATCATTTTCGATGGCCAGGCCTTCGTACTGCGGCACAAAATATTCTTCGACGCCGTACCTGAGACTCAGGCCTTCGCGCCAGTCGTCGAAATCGTTATCGAATTCGACGCGAGTCTCGCCGTCGTTCTCCGCCGGGAATTGGTAGTCCCTCTGAGACTTTCCGCGCAGGATCAGCTCGTGCTTTTCGCGCAGTTTGGCCAGGTCCTTCGACAGCGCGACCGCCCGGTGGGGATCGCCGGAAGCCGCGCCCGGCTCCAGGGCCACGTAGACGGTCTCGTCGTACGCGTACGATTCTTTGTAGATATTCAGTCTCTGCATTTCCCGGGGATTGAAATCGGAAATGGTATAGCGCAGGATAACGTAGTCGCCCGAGAGCAGGCTGCGCGGGTCGACGGGTTCGCACTGCAGCAGCGCGGAATTGGGACTGGCCAGGAGCTGCTGGCGTTTGACGACCATGCCCGCCAGCACCAGCAGCTGCACGACGACGATGCCCAGGAAGAGCTGCGGCCTGTAGTTTCGCAGGATATTTTTCAGTGCGGTGATCAGTACTTTCATAGGTTTTGTTTCGTGTATATTAGCGTCTTTGCGTTCCCGGGAATGGGCCTGAAGATTGCGCGCCCGGCTCAGCGGGCCGAATCTCCCTCCGCGTCGTTTTCTTGAATCGTCGCAATCAGGCGGCGGCGATTGCGTTCTAATAGAAAACCGCCGACGAGCACCAACAGACCGGTCACGATAAACAGCACCGAGCCGCTCAGCAGATCCCAGAACCAGTCGAAGTAGCGGGTCATGATTTGAATCACGAGCCCGGCGATGGCGAAATTCGCCAGAGCGATCGATGAGATCCGCGTGCTATAATAGATCAGCACGCCGGTCATAAGAAAGATCAGAAAATTAAAAAACAGCGAATAGACGATGCCCGGCACCTGGGGATTCGCCATGAAGAGCGTCAGGAGCGAACTGAAAAAGATCACGCCGGACAGCGCCAGAGGCAGGCGTTCCGCTCCGCGCATCCAGAGGACCGCGAAGAGGCCCAGAGCGATCGTCACGAATAAAGCGATCAGCACGATCACGATGGAACTGGCCGTGAAGATCGAATTTTGTTCCGACATCTCGAAGGACATCGCGTACATCATCCCGAAGACCGCGATCGCGCAGGCGCCGTCGATAATGCCGCCGCGATAGGCCAGGGTGCGGGCGTCTGCGGCGCCGAATGTTTTTTTAAGCGAATCGCGCGCGAACTGATTGATTAAAAAAATCACCG
The DNA here is from genome assembly GCA_024742665.1 of bacterium. Taxonomy (GTDB): domain Bacteria; phylum Spirochaetota; class Leptospiria; order Leptospirales; family Leptonemataceae; genus JANSYA01. Next base: position 111,461 of record JANSYA010000003.1, on the reverse strand, counting down.
TCGCGAAAATAATGAAACCCGTGCCGTAGGCGACAAAGAAGTCGTCGCTATCTAAGGCCAGAATCAGCAGACCGACGCCTTTCACGACCAGGGTGATCACCGTGAAGGCGATGGCCGCGAAGCGATCCGTGCGTCGCGCTTCGCCGTCGCGGGTGCGGTCGGCGTACGCGAAATAAAGCATGCCGCCGATTAAAAGCAGCAGCCCCACGTACGAATAGATCAGCAGCGCCGACTGGATTCCCATCGGCACGATCATGGCGAGCAGCGCGAAGGCGAGGATCCCGCCGGGTAGACGCACGTCATCGCCGCGTTTTAAGAGCACCACCAGGAGGCCGGCCGCCAGGGCGGTAAAGCCAATCTGTTGCAGGACGAAGGGCCAGGTTTCGGCGGTCAGGGCGTAGGCCCCGAATTCGAATTCAATCGGCCAGGAAAGGCCCGAGAAGGGTGCCACAATCATCAGCCAGGCGACCAGCGTTAAGATTCCCGAGGGCGCGAACATGAATTCGCGGTCTCGCAGGCGGGCGCAGGCCAAAAGCACCACGCCGATCGCAGCGTGGGTAAACAGCAGCGCCACGAGAGCGGCCTGGATCGAAGCTTCGCCGAGCGTGCCCGTTTCGGCGGTTGTTGTATCGGCAAGGAGCGCCTTCGCATTCGAAGCGTTTACGGCGGCGTCGAGGCGATCGAGCCAGATGAAATTGACCTGATAGTACCAGATGAAGAACAACCCGGCGGCGATCAGCACGCCGACGGGAGATTTTTCGCGATAGAAGAGCCAGCCAAGCAGCAAAGGAAAGACGACGAAGACATAGTTGGGATTGCCGTAGCCGCTTCCGTCCGCGACCCAGGAGTTCCAGATGAAGGCGAGCAGGGCGGCCAGGAAATAACCCCAGGTCTCGCGCATGACGATCGAAAGCGCGAGCACTCCCAGAAGCCAGGCGAGCACGCCGTTCGATGGCTGGCTGCTAATATGATAGATCTGCGCGATCAGTCCAATGGCCGCGCCGTAACCGAGCATGCCGAGCAGCATCAGACCGCGGCCGACAATCTCGTACCTTCGCACGAACAGCAAATAGTACGCGGCGCCGTAGATCGTCGCCAACAATAAAAAGACCTGGATCAGCTTCGCCGTCGGCGGCATCCAGCGCCAGTTGGCCGCATAAAAGAAGATCAGGCCGACGCCGATCAACAAAACGGCGATCCCGATTACGATGGCGGGGATGCGCGACTTAAATTTTTCGGTCTTCGCGTGAGCCCGCGACGCGTCCTGGTCGCTTGCCTCCAGAGTATAGAAATCCAGGATCTTGCGTCCCTGGTCTTCGCCGAGCATTCCCAGTCCGACCAGGCGGGGGATTTCTTTTTTCAGGCGAGTCAGAAATGTTTGAGTGCTGTCGGAGTTACGCATATAGTTTGAGCCGAAACAATTAGACGCGCGCAGGCGATTTCAAGCACATCTTTTTTATTTTTGCGACGCACCGTCGCCTGAGATTGATTGACCGGTTCTTCGCTGGAGCGAGACTGCGCCGGAGTCCCTGCGGGGGCAGGCGGATCATATGCATGAATTCGATACTCTCATTCGCGGCGGCACTTTTTTCGACGGCAGCGGCGCGCCAGGCCGGCCCTGCGATCTGTATCTGAAAGCCGGCCGCGTGGCGCGGATCGTTGAGCGCGACGCGGCGGCTGCCCCGTCCGTTTCATCCGGACCATCCGAATTAAAGAGCGACGCAAGCGGCGCGCCTGCGTCGGACGCCGAACGCGTCATCGACGCGGAGGGCTGCTGGGTCATGCCCGGCTTCATCGATTTTCATACGCACTACGACGCGGAAATCGAAGCGCAGCCGGAGCTCAGCGAAAGTCTGCGTCACGGGGTGACGACCGTGGCCCTGGGGAGCTGTTCGCTTTCGCTGGCCCTGGGCACGCCCGAAGATCTGGCCGATATGTTCAGTCGCGTCGAAGCGATTCCCCGGCGCTACGTCTTGCCTTTATTGCAGTCGAAAAAAGACTGGAGCACGCTCACGGAATACGCGCGGCATCTGGATCAATTGCCTCTGGGCCCGAACGTCGCGAGCTTTGTCGGTCACTCCGCCATCCGCGCCCACGTGATGGGTCTGGATCGCGCCCTCGATCGAAAGATCAAGCCAACGCCGAAAGAAATGCAGGCGATGATCGCGCTGATCGAAGAAGGACTCGACGCCGGCTATCTCGGACTCTCGGTGAATACGCTGACCTGGGATAAGATGGACGGCGCCCGCCATCGCAGCAAGCCGCTGCCCTCGACGTTTGCGCGCTGGTCGGAGTTTCGCAAATTAAACGCAGTGCTGCGTCGTCGCGGTCGAATCTTCCAGGGCGTGCCGAACGTATCGACGAAGTACAACGTGTTTTTGTTTTTCGCCCAGAGCACCGGCCTCTTGCGTAAGAAACTCAAAACCACGATCATATCCCTGATGGACCCGCGTTCGAATCGCATGCTCTATCGTCTGGTCGGCTGGCTGCTGAAAATATTTAATCGGCTGCTGCGGGCCGACATTCGATTGCAGGCCCTGCCGGAAATCTTCGATCTGTACGCCGACGGCGTCGACCTGGTCGTCTTCGAAGAATTCGGCGCGGGCACGGCGGCTTTGCATCTCACGGATCTGGATGAGCGACGCGATCTATTAAAAGACAAGAAATATCGCCGCTGGTTTCGCCGCCAGTGGACCAATCGATTTTTACCCCGCGTCTTTCACCGCGATTTCAATCAGTCGAAGATTGTGGAGTGTCCGGACGGCAGTCTGATCGGCAAGAGCTTCGTCGACATCGCCCGGGAGCGGGGTCAGCACGTCGTCGAAGTTTTTCTGGACCTGTGCGCGGAGCACGGCAACGACATTCGCTGGTACACCGTCGTCGCCAACGACCGCGCGAAGTCGCTGCGCTATATCGTCAGCCATCCCGACGTATTGATCGGCTTCTCCGACGCCGGCGCGCATCTACGCAACATGGCCCACTATAATTTTCCGCTGCGCCTGCTGAAGATGGTGCGCGACGCGGAACAGGCCGGCCGGCCGATTATGCCGATCGAGAAAGCGGTCTGGCGATTGACCGGCGAGATCGCCGACTGGTTCGGCCTGCGCACGGGATTTCTGCGTGAAGGCTGTCGGGGGGACATAGCGATCGTCGATCCGACCGCTCTGGACGAATCGGTCGAAGAGTTTCACGAAGCGCCGATGTCCGACGACTTCGGCGGCCTGGTCCGGCTTGTGCGCCGAAACGATCGCGCGGTGCGGACTGTGTTTGTAAACGGCCGCGTGGTTGTCGAAGCGGGAGTCCTGCAGCCGGGCGTTGGACGCGAGCGCGGCTTCGGTCGTTATCTCGCCGCGCGCTGAAGGCGTCGTCGAATTATACGCGGCGACCGGTATATGTTTACCGGGGCGCGTAAATTCACAGGAAACTTACGTTTGTCGAACATCAGATCGGAGGTTCCGGGAAAAATGACTGGCGCCTCAGCCGTAATTTCCGCGGCATAGTCAGAGCGACGGGGTGCCCTATGATGCAACAGCGCAACAAACCGCGAGTTTATACGAACGAGATGAATCACTTCGAGATTCGTCTGAGTCCCGGTGAGTCCGTTCACACCGGATACGTCGGCGATATTTCCGAAGAGGGCGTGTGCGCCGTGATTCCCGGCGAAGAAAGCGTGTCGTTTGAGAAAGGGGCGCGTCTGAGCGGCACGATCGGCGGCAGCTATTTGTCGGAAGAAATGAGCTTCGAAGCGGAGGTCGCCTGGCAGGCGAGCGGCGAACAGCGCGGTCGCCAGGTGCGGCTGGTCGGTCTGAAATTCACGAAGTCCGTCGATCTGCCGGATCAGGTCATCGCCGCCCTGATGGTCACCGACGAATAGGCGTCCTTGTTTCGCGAAATTCGAAACCGGCAAGCGCTGCGAGATTCGCTTCGTGAGAACGCCGCGCCGCTGCTGATTTTGCTGGCTCTGCTTTGCGCGGGTCTGCTGCTCAAGCTTTATTATAGCGGCGCTCCCGACGACGAACCCCGCTGGCTGCTGGCGGCGACGGCGCGCTTGTTTTCGATCGCATCCGGCATCGGCTTTCAATTTCAGGAAGGGCGGGGCTATCTCAGCGGCGACGGCCGCCTGCTGCTTTATCGCGGCTGTTCGGGGCTGAATATCTTCGTCATGGCGATTTTGCTCGTGGGACTCGTGCCCCCCGGCCTGCGCCTGGAATTTTCGGGCAGCGGTCCTGCTCCGCGTCGCAAGGCCTCGCCGGTGAGTTTTCTGATCTTTTATGTGACGGCTTTATCGGCGGCCTTCGCCGTGACGCTGCTCGCGAATACGGGCCGGATGCTGGCGCTGCTTGCGGCGGCGCGCATCGCTCCGGAAGCTCTGCACCCGGGTGCTCTGCATATGGGCATTGGGAGCTTTGTGTATCTGGTTTTTCTGATACTGTTCTATTTTTCAGTCCGTCTGATTTTCCAGAAACTTGAGCCGGAAATCTGACGCTCAACCAGGATCGAATATGCAAACACAAGCAGCAGCGCCAGCGCATTCCAGAACAGGCGATCAACCAGTCGGAGTGCGCCATCCCGGCTGGATCATCGCCGCGATCAGCGTTCCCCAGCTGCTGCTCTTGTTCTTTCTGGCGCGGGACTACGAAATTTTGCGCACCGGCCTGGCCGATGAATTCGTCGCGAGCTGGCAGATGTATCTGGGAGCGCTGGTCTTATTGTGGCTGGGCTGGACCGGCTACGGAATCGCGTGTCTGCTGCGCGCTCGCGCCGTGTTCGGCGCTTTGCTTTCACCGGCGCTGCTCGCGCTGTACATCAGCTTTCTGTATTTATTCTTAACCGACACCGACGCCCTGTACGCGGGCACGACGCCGGCCTGGATCGTTTCGCCCGACAACGGTTTCATTTATGCGCTGACCTTTTTGACGCCGGCTCTGCTATACGCTTTGATTCTGGGCGTATATGAACTGACGCCGGAAGATGAAGACGCGCGCGCGGTCTGGTGGAATTTCGCCGGAGTCGTGCTGGTGCCGATCGGAACCTACGTTCTGTTTATGGTGCTGGCGAATGTGCGCGTGGCCGGCCTGGATCAGTTCCTGAGTTTCCTGTTTCCGATCTTTATCGTCGCGGCGACGGTCGCATTTTTCTTTTTGCTGATTCGCGGAGTGATCTTACTCGGGCGCGGCCGGGTCGGCGCCTTTATGGGGACTCCCTCAGTTCAAATCCCATTTCGCTTATTTGTCGGCGTGCTCTTTCCCCTGGCCGGATTGATTCTGAACAACAACGGCGGCCTGATCGATATGAAGGAGATGACCCACGTCTTCGGCGATTTCGACCATCCCGGCTTTTATATCTTCGCCGTGTTGAACGGTCTCGCTCTCCTGTTGCCGGATCGCGACGAGCCTCGCTACCGGGCCGGGGTTTTTCTCGCGCGTTTGTTTTTGTTTCCGTACTCGCTTTATTTTTGCATCGTCTTTTTGCCGTACCTGCCGCTGGCCTTGCTTGCGATCGTGTTTTTCGGTCTGGGCTTTTTAATGCTGACGCCCCTGGTGCTTACGATCGTGCATTTGCGCGTGCTCTTCGCGGACTATCGCTATCTGAGCGCCGTCTCCGGGGAATCGGATTCGGAATCCTCAGGCCTGGCCTTTCCGGCGCGCACCCTGGCCTTGGTTGGAGCGGCGCTGCTGCTGCTATGGCCCCTGGCCATCACGGCCAGCTATTATCACGAACGCCGAACGCTGCACGCCGCCCTCGACTACGTGTATACACCCAACCACGCGAATAACCGCGCCGGATTGGACACGCGGGCCCTGCGTAAGACGCTGCTGGAAATTCGCCGCTACAAATCGAGCGCCGGCACGCCCTATCTGGGTCTGTACTATCAATGGCTGGTGCTCGACAATTTAACCGTGAGCGACGCGAAGCTGGATCGTTTGCAGCGTCTGTTTTTCGGCGCGGTTGAAACGCCCCCGGTCCCCGAGGGGCTGTGGGGCGGAGGCAATCGCGGTCGTCGTCCTGGTGGAGGCGGCGGTGCTTTGCGAGCGCCTTCGAATTTCGCCCGGCTTTCGGGAGCCGTCAGCCGCACCGTCTACGACGCCGAAAGCGGACTCTATCGCAGCGCGATCGATTTGACTGTGAGCTATCCGGCCGCGGGCGATCAGCAGGATTTTCAGACGGAGTATCGCACGCGCTTTCGCCTGCCTGCCGGCGCCCGAATTTCGGAATACTATCTCGACATCGCCGGCAAGCGCGAGTACGGTATGCTCGCCGAGAAAAAGAGCGCCCTGTGGGTTTATAATCAGATCACCAGTTTTCGCCAGGACCCGGGCCTGCTGTACTATGCAGATCCGCGGACTCTGGCTCTGCGGGTGTTTCCCGTTCCCCGGGGCCAGACGCGGACCACCGGTCTGGAAATTCTGCATGTCGCGCCCTTCGATCTACAGTTGGACGGCCGGGTTCTATCGCTTACGGCGCCCGGTCCGCGTCCGGAGCTGATCGCATTTCCGGAAGGCGTCTATGTTTCGGCCTCGGCGAAGACCCGGGCGACTCCCGGCGCGCGCCGTCCGATGATTCACTTCGTTTTGGACTGCGCCTCAAGAGAGTCAGAGTCGGAGTCACGGGCTGTTTCTGTGGCAGGGGCGCCGCCGGTTCCGCTCGCCGCCTCACCCACAGAAGAAGACGCCGCCTATGTCCGCGCGATGTTCAACGTTCTCACCAACGAACGCGTGCCCGACGCGGTCTCGCGCGTGCGAGTGGTCTGCGCAAACTATGAATACGCCGCCCGCACAGTCGATCGTCCGGACCGGGCGATCTTAGCTGACGCCGTTCAGGAGTTAAGGCGGGAAATCCCTCGACGCGGTCGTTTCGTCCCCGGTCGAACGATCGGCTCGCTGCTTGCGCGCTATCCGCGTTTGAACCCGGCGGGTACGGACTTCCCGGTCTTTATCGTCGTCGCGGGGCCTGGCAGCCAGGCCGGTCAGGGCCGCGAAAACACTTTCGCCGATCTTGCCGAACTAGCCTCGATCGCCCCGGAAACGACCGGCTATTATAGCGTCGAAGGTCTGTTTGAAGCCAGCGGAGCGTTGAGCGGCAGCGCTCGATTGCAATTGGTCGAATATGCTTTCGAGACGAGCGTTGCCGGTCCGCCGCTTGCGCGAGTCGCCTTCGCGCCGACCGTACAATTCGATGCGCGGGCGCTTGCGGACGCCCGCCGGCTCGGCTCTGGAAGCGACGGACCGGATCGGAATGCGCTGGTTGTCGTGCGTCGCGATCGCACCGACAGCATCGTTCCGAATATGAATGCGCCCCTGGATCCCCGGGAATCAGCGCTCGCGCGTTCGGCCGCCGCTCCAGGCGGGGCGGACCTCAGCGAACAGGGCAATCAGCGTTTTGAAAGCCAGGCGAGCGTCGGCGCGCTGCTTGCGATTGGCGCGATCGAAAGCAATCACCTCCTCTATCCGGCGGAATCCGCGGAGCTGTATCTGGAGATGGTGCGGGCTTCGTTTCGCAGTCACCTGCTGATGCAGTCCACGTCCTTTCTTTCGGTGGAAACCGAGGCGCAGAAACTGGCGCTCAAACGCAAGCAGGACCTTGTGCTGCGCGGCCATCGCGCTCTCGACGCGGGCGAAGAACCCGTGCGAATGGACGAGCCGGATTTCTGGTTATTGGCCTTATTGTCGTTCTTATTGTCGTTTTTGGCGGTCGCGGCAAGTCGTCTGCGCCGGATGCATTTGCAGCGCCCGGCCCGCCGCTGAAATCAAAAGCGCGCCGGCGATTTTATAGAGCCCAGTAGCGGCTCTGGAAGCGTTCGTTGGGAGTGACGCCGTCCGCTTCCGCCAGGTGCGGCAAGATGCCGGTGACGAAGTACATTTCGATGTCGCCTTTGTTTTTGGCGTGGACGTTGCCGCGAAATTCGCATTGAAAGAATTCCTGCACTTTGTGATAGGTGACGCCGGAAATATTCACGCGGGCCTTCTCTCCGCTGGACTCCAGGCGGCTGGCGGTGTTGACCGTGTCGCCCCACACGTCGTACGCGAATTTCTTTTCGCCGATCACTCCGGCGACCAGCGGTCCGCTGTGAATGCCCAGGCGCAGTTCCCAGAAGTCCCGGCCCTGGGCGAGCTTTTCGTTTTTTAGCTGCTCCATGCAGCGCTGGATTTGCAGAGCGGCGAGCACCGCGTCGACGGCGTGGGTCGGGTTCGCCTCTGGAATTCCCGCCACGGCCATATAGGCGTCGCCGATGGTTTTGATTTTTTCAAGATTGTGTTTGCGCATGATCTGATCGAAAAGGCGAAAGCAGTTGTCCAGTTCCTCGATCAATTCCTGCGGCGAAAGTTGCTCCGCGATGCGCGTAAAGCCGACGAAGTCGGTGAACAGGACGGTCGCGCCGTCGTAGTGCAGGGGCGCGACGCGGTCGTTTCGCTTCAGTTCTTCAGCGATCGATTCCGGCAGAATATTCAGCAGCAGGGCGTCGCTTTTGCCGCGCTCCTGATTCAGGTTGCGCACGAGAATTTCGACGATCACGGCCGTGAAGATCATCATAAATATAAACTGCGACGCGAGCTCCATCAGGCGCTCTTCGTTCGTGCCGGGATAGGGCACGATCATTTCCGGATCGTAGATTTCGATGTAGAACAGCCCGGCCGTCAGCAAAGTGAACATGACAAAGGCCAGCAGCACCTGGCCGATGCGTCGCGCGAGAATGGTGCCGACCAAAACCGCCATGATCATATAGTAGTGGCTGCCCCCCTGGGAGCCGGCGTCCCGCAGAATGCTGATGGTCAAAAAGCCCGAAATCAAAAGCAGGAAGGGCCAGTACAGCACGCGATAGATATTAAGAAAACGCGACAGATAATAAAAGACGAGAAACAGAGCGCCGCTGACCAAATGCGCGAGAAACAAAAAGACCGGGTACTGCGCAAAGTCGATAAAATTCAGCGAGCCGCCCAGGTTGGCGATACCGAAGAGCAGGCTGATGGTATTAAAAACGCGGTGTTCTAAGGAATTGCGCCGCGCGTCGCCGAATAGAAATGCGATGATCTGTCCTGCTTTCTGAAACATAGTATTATACCCGCCTGCTTCTATATACTTCGTCCGATCGCCGGCCTCCGGCCTTACAAGAAAAGCGCGTCGTTCGAAAAAAATGGCGTCGCACGAATTCGCACGAATATCTCCTGAAATTCGACCCGAGCGCGCATTCATTGATCCGCGTGGCGTTCCGGCGCCCCGCTAATCGCCCTGAATCGCCGTGCGTTTGCGCCGGTACCGCCACAGCTCCCGGACAATTCCGGGAATGCTCAGGGCCCGGTGTCCCCGCTTGCGATTTTCGTAACCGATGCGAAACATCAAATCCCACTGGCGAAAGAGGGTGCGGTAAGCGAAGGCGATGCTTTTTTCCGGATCGTAAAGATTCGTCGACTCCGAGGTGGCTCCGTTCAATTCGATGATGGCGAATTCGCGCCCGTTCATCAGAGCTTCCGGGCTGGAATAGCGCACGTCGTAGCGACCGAAAAAGAATCCCGCAAACTGGCGCGATATTTCGTCAGTGCGGGCGCGCAGCGCTTCGCTGTACAGATGTTCGCCTTCGCGAAAGAGCGTGCCCTGGGAGTGATTGCCGGCGATCGCCAGTCGCACGGAGGTCCCGGCCGCCGGAATTTCTTCTAAACGATCCGCGTGGCGCTCGAAAAAGGTTTCGGTCTGGAGGCTGTAGCGGGGGTGGGCATACACCAGTTCGCGAATCGTCGAGCGGCCGTCTCCCTGAACTTCCGGAAAGACCTTGTCGGTGATCGAAAAGATATGCCCCGAATCCTCGCCGGGCATGCGATAATAAAAGACGCCGCATTCGTAGGGTCCTGGATGATAGACCTGCGCGATGACCGGCTGACGCACGCTGGCGAAATACGCGCGGACCTGTTCGGCGTCGTGCGCCAGTCGCAAACCGAATCCGCGCTGGGCCACGTCGGGTTTCAGAATGATCGGAAAATTCCAGCGCTCTTCGCCGGCGGCCTGGCGTTCTCGCATGTGGGCGAGCAAGCGCTCCGCGCGGGCGCTGGCGTTATTTGCACCGCTTGCATGATTCGCATCGGGCGCGTGATTCGGGCGCTGCGCATTGCTCAGGGCGGTGTCCCGCTCCCCGGTCTCCGCATCGATCAGGAAATAGGGCAGCACCCATTCGGCGGGCAGTTCGCGTAAGATTTCCGCTTTAGATTCGCCGATCAGACCGCCGTCGCGAATGCCGGGATTGCTGGCGGTCATCGTGCCGAAGCCGCGATAACGAATCATAAACCAGACGCAGGCCGGAACCAGAGGCGCGTAAAAGAGCCAGGCCGGCCAGAATTCAATGTGAAACATGCGCCGGAAACGATTGATCAGATCCCGCCGACCGTCCCGGCTGCCAAGAGCGATCAGCGTCGTAAACAGCAGCCGCAGGCCGAAAAAGATCAGGACAATCGCGAGCAAGAGCGCCAGCCAGCCTTCGCCGGCAATATATTCGATCGGACCGAGCACCGCCGGGCCGGCGAAGACCGTGATCAGAACCAGGGCCGGCGTCCAGATCATGCCGGCCAAAAGCGCGATCAAGATCAGGCGTCCGGCCCGGCCGCCGATAATTCCCGCGCCGGTATAGACCGGAAAGCGCGTGCCCGGCACGAAGCGGCTCAAGAAGATCAGCTTCCAGCCTTCGCGATCGAAGCGGGCGGCGAGTTTCGCCAGGGCGTCGGGAGGCAGCAGCTTCGTCACGCGTTCGCTACGAAGCAGGCCGAGTCCCACCAGACGGCCCATCAGATACAGTCCCAGATCGCCCAAAAAGATGCCGATGAAACAGGCGAGCAGGCCGGTGAATAGATCCAGGCGATTGGCGCGAATCAAAAGCCCCGCGCTGATGCACGTCAGGTCTTCGGACACAAACGTCGCGGCGATGATCGCGCCGAGTTTGGCCCAGGCGCCGAGACCGGGACCCAGATCCAGGGCGACGGGCAGGCTGACGTCTTTTAAGTGCTCGGTCGACTCGCGCACGGCCAGGCCCGGACCGCGCATCTTATTTTCGAATTCGCCCTGAAATTTGTTCCGAAATTCTTGCGGGAGTTCCGACGCGAAATTATCCGCGAGCTCTCCCGCGGATTCGCCCAGAGCCTTCGCTTCCGAAGCCTTCGCTTCCGGAGAGCTCGCGTCGGGCGAGCGCGAGGCTGAGAACAGCGGCTCATAGCGGCGCAGAAATTCGCGGGTGAAGTCGGCCAGTCGCTGCGAAGCATCTTCGTTGAAGACCATAAAGTGGCTTTCATCGAGCATTAAGAGCTCGCTGTGGGCGATCAAGCGGTGGTGTTCTTCGGCGGTCCAGGCGGTGACGAAGGGATCGTGCACGCCATGAATGATCAGCGTCGGCGCCTGAATGCTCGCGATGATTTCGCGCAGCGGGCGCTGGTCCGTGTCGAAAAAATTTCGAATAAAGGCGTGGCGATAGCTCCGGGGTCCGAGCAGTCCGAAGTGCGGCAGGACTTCCGGCAGGACGACCAGCAAGCCGTAGCCGCATAAGTACTTGAAGTGTTCGATATAATAATCGCCGCTGCCTTCGCCCTCTTGTACGCCGATGCCGCCGTAGATGACGATGCTCTGCACGCGCTCCGGCGCCAGGCGATACAGCTCCTGAGCCACGCCGGATCCCATGGAGTGGGCGAAGAGATGCGCTTCGCGGACGCCCTTTTGATTCATCAGCTCCAGCAGATAGCGGGCGTGAGCGCGAATGCTGTAGTCGGGCAGCCAGCGCTCCGATTCGCCGAAGCCCGGCATGTCCGGAGCAATCACGCGATACTCATCGCTTAAGGCCCGGGCGACGCGTTCTAAGTTGCGCCCCTGGCCCGGGCTGCCGTGCAGCGCGATCATCGTCGGCTTATCGTTTCGGGCATTGTCCTTTCCGAACTCCAGATAGCTCAGGCGAATATGGCGGTGTGTCGGCCTGGGTTTGTCGTCAGCGGATGAGACAGTCGATGCGGAGGATTCGGTGAAGGCCGGACCCGCTGCAGAATCGTCTGAGCGGAAGACGGGCGATTGGATCGCGCCGCGCGTCGCGCGAGGAGCGTCGGGAGATCGGCTGGATTCGTCGGGGTTTTTCTGGAGCAGGGCGCCCGGAGGAATTTCGGGCTGACTGACCCAGCCTGCGGCCTGGGCGAGATGGGAAGCTGCGAGGAGCAAAAGATAGGCCGCCGTCAGCCAGACGCGCTTCTGTTGCCAGAATTGGCGTGGGGGCCGGGCGTCGTCGGATGCGGAATGCGGCGCCTGCGCTTTCAACGGTTCGCGGCCAGTGTCGCCGGGGCGACGCCGAAACTTTCAGGGACTGCAAGTCCGGCGGAGCGCAGCCGGGCGGCCAGGGAGGCCGCGTGGTGGATGCTATGATGAAAGACGAAGACCAGTTCCCGCAGGGCGTTGCTTTCCAGCAGGATCGGATCGCGGTCGGGGGTAACGATCTGCTCGACCTGCACGAGGCGCGCGGGATCGAAGCCTCCGGCCTGGAGCGGCAGATTACCGGGATCGTCCTGGTCGCCCGTCGCCTGCTGCAGCCATTCCCCCAGACGAAGGCGCAGGCCGCGGATCGCCGTCAAACAGACGCCGCGGTCGTTTTCGACGTCGGTGCCGCGCCGGCGCCGGTCGTAGCAAATGAGTCCCGCTTCAGAGTCCAGACCGGCAATCAATGCCTGAATATGATCGAGCGTGTGGCGAATGTGTCCGCCCGGGGAGCTGCGAAAGACGCGGTCTTCGATGTTTCGATACAGGTCGTCGTCTATATTCGAGATGAGCTCTGCCACGTTCTCCAGCAGGCGGTCGAGGGCCTGCAGGGCGACGGTCGCCGCCTCTGACGAATCGGGATGCGGGGCGCTGTGGATCGCGCCTGGAGAATTAGAACTGGCCGCCGGTGGGTTCATGCAATCAAAACTGGAATCTGGAGGGTCCCGCCCGGGAGTCCTCCGGTGGGTTTAGCTATTAGAACGCCCGCGAGGGGCGCGGTTACAGTTTTTCGACGCGGGCGTGCGTGTCGAGTAAAGCAAATGCGGTGAAATGCGCTGCGATTTATCGGAGAGGCCGGTGATTCAGGCCAGTCCTTCGTTGACCGCGAAGCGCACGAGCTCGCTCAGATTTCGCAGGCTCAGTTTTTCCATGATATTGGCCCGGTGAAATTCGACGGTTCGTTTGCTGATGCCCAGCTCCGCGGCGATTTCTTTATTCATGTTGCCGCGCGCGATCAGTCTGAGAATTTGCATCTCGCGGCGGGTGAGCAGACTGAGATTGCCGTGAGCGCCGGCGGCCGGCAGGCGAGTTGCGGAGCGCTGGATTGCAACCGGTCCCGCTGGAGCGTCCTTGCCGTTGCCGGCGGTCGTTCCGATCGGGTCGATCTGGTCGGTATAGACCTGCTCGCCGTTGCGAATGGAGCGCACTGCGTGAATCAGCGTTTCGAATTTTTCATCTTTGAGGATGTATCCGTCGGCCCGCGCGTCGCGGGCCCTTTGCATGAAGCCGGGTTCGTTGTGCATGGTCAGGACCAGACTGCGAACGGCGGGGAACTCGGTTTTGAGGGCGGTCAGCGTGCTCAGGCCTCCGCGACCCGGCATGGAAAGGTCGAGGATGACCAGGTCGCAGGCGATTTGTTTGAGCTGCGTTAGCAGGTCTTCGCCGCTGGCCGCTTCGACGACGACTTTCAGATCGCCTTCCGTATCGATGAGTCGGCGCAGGCCTTCGCGGACCAGGGCATGGTCGTCGGTGAGAGCGATGCGATAAGGTTTAGGTTCTGATCCGATTTGAGATGATGCGTTAGACATTAGGTGAGGCGACGCTCTTGGAGCGTATATATGCATGGACCCGGTAAAAATTGATCCTGTATTTCTGCGTTAAAAGATCTGCGGCGTGAGTTTATTTACAATCAAAATATCAAAACTATCAATAAGTTGCCGCAGAAATATGTCAGACCTTTTTCAGGTAGAGACACGGGGCGAGTTTTACTTAACGTGCAAAGATTTGCAGTTATTGTAGTATAATTAAAGAGCGAAACACAAGAGGCGAAATTATATGAATTCAACTTCAGAAGCGCAGACGAATGATCCGGGACCCTCGTCGAAGGGCTACATCTTTTCCAGCACAGACCGTTATTATTTGAGCCCGGAATTGGGCGCCATCGTGAATATGGCGATCGCCATGAATAAACCCCTGCTGTTGACCGGCGAACCCGGTACGGGTAAGACGCAGCTGGCGCATGAAATCAGCCGGGCTTTAAAAATGCCGCTGGAAACGTTGCGGGCGAAGTCGACTGTGCGCGGCGAAGAGTCGTGTTATGTGCAGGATACTGTGCTGCGTTTGAACGACGCGCGCTTTGGTCCCGGCGAAAGCGCGCGGAATGTAAATGATTTTTATGATTACGTCGTATGGGGCCCGATCGGTCGCGCCTTTCGCGCGAAAGAACGCACGGTGCTCTTGCTCGACGAAATCGACAAGACCGAGTCGGACGTGCAGGACAATTTACTCGACGTGCTCGAAGCGAACGAGTTTACAATTCGCGAAGTCAATACGGTGATTCAGGCCGAACACAATCCGGTGATCATCATCACCAGCAATGCGAAGCGCGAACTGTCCGATCCTTTTTTGCGTCGCTGCTTTTGCCATCATATCGCCTTTCCCGCTCCGGAAGAAATGCGCGAGATTATCAAGCTGCACTTCGGCGAAATCGATCAGGGCCTGGTCGATGCCGGTTTGCGAATCTTTTACGAGCTGCGCTCGCGGGGTTACGAAAAACCGCCGGCCACCTCCGAGCTTTTGAACTGGCTCGAAGCTCTGCAGCGCGCCGGCCTGGATCTGGAGGCCGCGGCGGCCGGGAGCGGTCTGCCGTTCCCCGGGATTCTATTGAAACGTTCCGGAGATCTCACGGCCTTTCGCGGCGGCTGAAACGCGTCGTTGTTTGAGTCAGGCGTTCGCGCTCGAATAAAAGGGGAAGGACCGGCGATGCTGCGAAATTTTCTATATCTACTGCGGGACTACGGCGTGCCGGCCGGAGCCGACCAGTATCTGGAACTGCTGCGCGGTCTGCGGCGGGGGCTCGTCGGCGATCTGGACGCCCTGTATCTTTTCGCGCGCCTGTGTTTCGTCAAGCGCGTCGAACACAACGATGCGTATCATCGCGCCTTCGCTTATTATTTTTACGGCGTCGATTTGCCGGCCGTCGCTCTGAACGATCCCAACCTGGTGTACACGAAGCAGTTTCGCGAGTGGCTGCGCGAAGCGATTGAACGCGGCGAGATCCAGCCGGTGACGCAGAATTTGAGCCGCGAAGAACTGATGCGTCGCTTCGAAGAAACCCTGCGAAAGCAGATGGAAGCGCATAACGGCGGCAATAAGTGGGTCGGCACGGGAGGCACCTCGCCCTTCGGACACTCCGGCGCTCCGGTTCCGGGAGGCATTCGTGTCTTCGGCGACAGCCGCAACCGGGCCGCGTCGAAAGTCATCGGCGATCGGCGCTACGTCGAGTACTCCGCCGATCAGACTCTGGCCGGTGGCAACATTCGACAGGCCCTGGCCGTTCTGAAACATATGCGGCCCCACGGCGCGCCGACGGAGCTCGACATTCCGGAAACGATCTATCGCACGGCCCGGGCCGGCGGCGAAATCGAGCTGGAATTTCGCCCGGAGCTGCGGGATCGCATTCAAGTGGCCCTGCTCTTGGACAATGGCGGCACGTCGATGCTGCCCTTTGTCGACATCACCCGGGAACTATTTTACCGGGTGCGGGATCGCTTTCGCGAGTGTAAGACCTTTTTCTTCCATAATACTCCGTATGATATCCTGTATACAGACGCCCGGCGGACCCGGGGAGTGCCGACCGATCGTTTTTTGCATGAACAGAACCCGGAAACTCGTCTGATAATAGTGGGCGACGCGAGCATGGCCCCGGATGAACTCTATGCCGCGTACGGATCGATCAACTACGGTGAAGAAAGCGCGGAACCCGGCATCTACTGGCTCCGCCGGCTCCGGGAGCGCTTCCCGCATTCGGTCTGGCTGAATCCGCTGCCGCGGGAGGGCTGGAGCGACGGGCGCGGCCCCTGGACGCTCCGGCAGATTCGGGAAGTCTTTCCGATGGAAGATATGACGCTGGCGGGAATCAAACGAGCGGTCGAAATTCTGAGCCGGCCCGATTGAATCGCGCTGGATTTCACGGGCCGCGGATGGCCCGCGCGGCGGGGCAGTACCCGTTTGTAATATATTGGAAGCATCGGCCCGAAAATTTCTTGTTTTCGGTGGGCGCGAACCCGTGGATTATGTCTTCGTGGCCGAAAGCACGCGAGCCCGCCGGGAAGTGCCGCAGCTCAGTCTGCTGTCGGCAATTCGACGGCGTCTCCGGGAGTGGATAGTATGGATCTGAACGACACAGTAGCCGAGTTTCGCCTGTCGCGCTGGACGATTCGCATCAAGCTCCAGTTTATTATCTCGGGGATTATCTTCGTGAGTCTGCTGGGTATGATTTTGACGGCCAGTTATTTCTTTCGCAAAGACAGCGAGCTGCGCGTTCAGGAAAACGGTCTGAAGCTCAACGAAGTTATCGCGCTGAATATTCGCAACAGCGTGAACGCCATCGGGCAAACCGTGCGCATTTCCGCGGAGACTCTCGAACGCAAGGCGGCGACCCGGGACTTACTGGAACGCACGATCTTTGGCGACGACACCGATTTGATTTATCTTGGAGTGTACGCCCGGGACGGCGGCGGATTGCGCGCGACGACGCGTTTGGTCAGCCCGGATTTTCTGCGTGAATTTGAATTGAGCGCCGGCGATCTGGCCGCTCTGACGCCAAAGTATCGCGCCGATTTTATTAAGAGCTTTAATGATTCGATCGTCCTGGTAAATGCGAGTCCGGGATTCAGCACGCCGCTCGTCGGCATCAGCTTTCCGTATAAGAATAACGAAGTTCTGATTACCTATTTGCGGATGAACTTTTTTCTCGAGGCCTTCCAGGCTTCGGGCATTACCGAAACCTTTATGGTCAACGACGACGGCACTGTCGTCGCTCACTCCGATCAGAATATCGTCGTATCCGGCACGCGCCTGGCCGATTCGCCGATCGTCCAGAACATGCGCACGAATCCCGTGAACAACGGACTGATGCGCTATCAGGACGAAGAAGGCGAGTGGCACCTCGGCAGCTTTCGCAAGCTGCCTTTCGGCGGTCTGGGCATCGTCTCGACGGTTTCGGAAGACAAGGCCTTCGCCGAAGTCAATAATATCCAGCGGCGCAATCTGTATTTGATGATCGTCGTGGTGGCCCTGGCGGTCCTGATCGTATTCTTTTTCGCCCGCGGCCTGACTCAGCCAGTCCTGAAGCTTGTGACCGCCGCGCGCATGATTCGCGACGGCAGCTACGGCGTGGACCTGCAGCCCGAAAGTCAGGACGAAATCGGTCTGTTGACCGACTCGTTTAACAGCATGAGTCACGGCCTGAAGGAACGCGAAAACCTGAAGGTCAGCTTCGGCAAATTCGTCGATAAAGAACTCACCGAGATGGCCCTGGGCGGAGAACGCAAAGAGGTCGCGGTTTTCTTTTCCGACATTCGCGGTTTCACGGCCATGTCCGAGAAGCTACGACCGGAAGAAGTGGTCGAATTTCTAAACGGCTATTTTACCCGCATGGTTCGCTGCGTGAACGAAACCAACGGCCGTGTCGATAAATATATTGGCGATGCACTGATGGCGGTCTGGGGCGCCTTTCGACCCCACGGCAACGAAGCCGAAAACGCGGTGAACGCCGCTCTGCGCATGCGCGATGAGCTGATCGATTTTAATCGGGGCCGTGGGACGGCTCGCAAGCCGCTGATTCATATGGGCGCCGGCATCAATCTGGGGCAGGTCGTCGCCGGTCAGATCGGTTCGGACGAGAAGCTGGAATACACCGTCATCGGCGATACGGTCAACCTGGCCAGTCGCACGGAGATGCTGACCAAGCACTTCGGCGTCGATATTCTGATTACCAACAACGTTCTGGATCGGGTGAAAGGACAGTACCGGGTGGCGAAGATGGACGAGATGAAAGTCAAGGGTAAGGCCAAACCCATTACCGTTTTCGCCGTCCTCAGTCGAACGGATGACCCCAATGGACCGTCCAATCTGGAAGAGCTGCGGGAGTACGTCGGCATCGACTACGATCCCGGCAAGACCGCGGCCGCGGGAGCCAAATATGAGTCCGTTAAGTAAAGAGTGGCAGTACCCCGCGATCATGGGGGCCGTGGCGATTTTCTTTTTGCTGCTGTTCTATCTGGATTATTCGCGCACGATCGACATCGGCAATCGCGAGGCGATCGGCTATATCACCTATAAAAACAACCGGGTGCAGCGGAAATTCGAAGACCAGGTCGTCTGGAGCAATCTCGAAAACAACAGCGCCTTAACCAACCGCGATACCATCCGTTCGGAAAACCTGTCCGACGCCGTGATTCACTTAAACGACGGCACGATCATTAAAATCGACGAGAACAGCATGTTCTTTCTCGATCTGTCGGGCGCGAAACCGAAGCTGAGCTTTCACACCGGCGCCGTGCAGATTCAGCAGGGCGAAGACGGCCAGACCGAACTCGTCATTCAGACCGGCGATCGCACGATCAACGTCGCTTCCGGTTCCGATCTAAAAATCGAAAGTTCGACGGACGAAGAGCTCAGCCTGATCATGCAAAAGGGCAACGCGAGTATTCAAACGAAAGACGGCACCCATGCGCTCGGCGCCGACCAGAGGGCCAGGCTCAGCGACGAGGGCGTAACTGTCCGCGAAGTAAAGCTAAAGCTGGTCGAGCCCGCGAATCAAAGCGTCGTCCCCGTGCAAAACGCCGGCTCCGGTCGGGTACCGCTGCGCTGGCAGCTGCGCGAAAAATTTACCGGCCTGAAATACGAAGTCTCTCGTTCCCGTGGTTTTGAAAAGATCGAAAAGAGCGGCGCGGCCGGCGGTTCCGGCGCCGAGATCAGCATGCCGCCGGGCAATTATTACTGGCGATTGACCGGCAAGAGCCAGACTTCTGGAATCATTGAATACAGCGAAGTGCGCAAGCTTTCGGTCGTGAAAAATACGCCGGTGCGTTTGACGACTCCGGCCAATGGAACGCGGATGAGCTACGTGCTCGCGCCGCCGCTCGTGGGTTTCGCCTGGTCCCGAAACGATCTGGCGAATCAGTACATTCTGGAAATCGCCGAAGACGCCGGCTTTCAAAAGGAACTCAAGAGCTACCCGCTGAAAACCAATTCGTATTCGGTTTCCGGTCTGGACGCGGGCCGCTACTTCTGGCGCGTCCGCAGCAAATCTCTGGCCCCGGGAGTCGCGGATCAGGTCAGCGGCGTTTCCAATCTGACGATCGTGCAAAAAGAGAACTTCGACGTTCCGCAGCCCGGAGCACCGACGGCCGGCGCGCCCCTGGCGAAAGAAGACGCGCAGGAAGGCGTGACCTTCGCCTGGCGCGCTCCGCCGGAGTTGAATCTATTTCAGGTGCAGATCAGTCGCGATCCTTCTTTTCAGACGGTGATCGTCGATAAGGAAGTTTCGCGCAGCTATTTTGAAAATCCGGTTTCGCAAACCGGCGTTTATTACTGGCGAGTCCGGGGACGCTCGGGCGACAAACAGTCCAGCTTTTCGTCTTCAACGCGCTTCGAAGTTCTGGAACGTTCGGAAATCGCGGCGCGCCAGGCTGGCAAAAAAGAAGCGGCGGCCGAACCGGCCGGGGGCGCGGCCGACGCGACGACTCTGGCCGCGCGGGAACGCGAGGAAAGCGCGCGCAAAACGCCGACTCCCGCGGGCCCCACGATGAAGGCCATCGCGCCGGTGAATTCGAAGGTCAACGTATCCGGAGCGCGCTCGATCGGATTTCGCTGGAAGGCGGCCCGGGGCGCTCGTGGCTATCGCTTTCGGCTGTATCGCGGAGCGGGCGGCGGTCGCAAACTGGTCCTCGAAAAGAATTTGAACCAGACGAAATACGTGCTGAGCGATTTTTCGAAACTCGACGTCGGCACATTCAGCTGGGAAGTTCAGGCGAAGCCGCTATCGAACGCTTCCGAAAAGATCAGCGCGCGCTTTACGATTACGACCGACAGCCGCCTGAACGATCTGCGGCCGGAAGACATTGAATTTATTTCGCCGGATACGATTTACAAGGAATGACGCCCGGCCGGATGTATGGAATGCGTCGCCCGGCCGGACTCCAGAAGAAGGTATGCAGATGAAGCTGAATTCGATTCGCGGGATGGTTCGCATTCCGGCTCTGGCCGCTCTGGCCTCGATTACTTCGGTCGCTCTGATTTTCGACGCGAGCGGATCATCGCCCGAATTATTGTCACGCTTCGCCGCCGTCGCTCCGCTGGGCGCGCAGCCTGCGAACGATCTGCCCGAACGAATTCAGGACGGCTACGTCGCCTGGAAACCCATCGCCGGGGCCCGGGGTTATAAAGTCCAGGTGCGCAGCGTGGACAATCCGGATAAAATCCTGAGCGATACGACCGTGCAGAAGACCTATATGAAGGTCGATCTGGCGGTGGGACGCTATGAAATTCGCACGACTCCGCTGAATGATTTCGGTCGGGTTACGGTATGGTCGGCCTGGCAGCCGCTGCGAATTATTATTTCGCGTCGTCCGGAGTTGGATCCGGAAAGCGATCAGGCGCTTTCCGTGAACAACCTCACGCAGAAGCAGTTTCGTTTCTCCGTTACGGGAAATCATTTTTTCAAAGACGTAACCCAGGTCGTCGTTCGCGATCCGGTGTCAAAACAAAAGATCCCCGTGCGCGAACTGGACATCGCCGAAGACGGGCGTCGTCTGGTGATCCAGCTCGACGTGGCTCAGGCGAGCCAGGGCAGCTACAGTCTGGAATTGATCAATCCTTTCGGTAAGACTCTCGTGCGCCAGGGATTCCTGGATGTCTCCAGTCGGCGCGAAATGGGCAATATGGCTCTAACGGAGTATGACGCCTACGTGCAGGATCTAACCCGCGGCTGTCGCAGCGCGACGAAACTGCCGGATCTGTTGATCAAACGCTGCGAAGAGCACTTCATCGTATTGAATCTGTCCGATCGCGATCGCACGAACCTGTACTACTATCTGCACATGACCGGCGAAAACTACTACGACCGGCTGGGCGCCTACGATTTCTTCGCCCGGAACTGTCCTCCGGTTTTCGCGCCTGGCGAAGAGTATATGCGCAAACGCCTGAAGAGTCTGGACGAAGGCGTGGATACTCTGGAAAAAGCGCATATTCGCCGGGCTCTCACCGCGATCGATAGCTGTCGCTGAGGTTGACTTAGCCTGCATATGATTTTCAGGGTGGGAGGCGAAAGGTCCGGCCGATTTTTTAGACGCGACGCCTGCAAGCGCCCCGACCGGCATCCATCGATGCCGCCGCTGCCGGAACGCAACAAACCCCGCATGAATTTCTTCAGGCCGGCTGTCTTATATTCAACGCTCTTTCTGGCGACGTGCCTTGCCGCGGCCTGCTTTCGCGCGAAGGAAGCAGATCAATCCCGGCGTTATTATACCAGCGCATCGGCATTGTACGTGCGGTCGGCACCGGCCCTGAATGCTACTCCGATCATGCTGATTCCGTACGGGACCGCGGTCACCGCTACGAAAACGGATCGTGAAGATCGCGTTGGCGATGCTGTTGATTTCTGGTACTTCGTTCAGGAAACCCAGGGCTACGTCTTTGGACTGTATCTTCAGGAGTCGCCGCCGGCGTCGGGGCGCAAGCAGTTTTGGCTGAAACGCAAGAGTTCGGACAATTGCCACTACTGGACGACGGCGATTCTGGAGCTATCCAGCGGGAGCGTCCGATTCTTCGAGCGCGTCACCGGCGAAGGCGCTTATTTGAGGCAGAGCCGCATGGTCGGCCGCTACGAACTGTATCCGGGCAAGCTGGTTCTCAGGGATATGCGCGGTACGGTCCGGGTCGGCACGGAAGGTGAGCAGGACGAATATTTCAGATCAGAGAGTCTCGTGCTCGAAGGCGAAGTCTTGAGCTATGGGTCCGCGTACGGTGGATTTTTGAGCGAGAGGCAGCTCAAAAAATACGGCGACGGACAGTCGCGCGAACATATTTTTCTTTCAAAGGTCTGCGCGTTCAAGGGGCGTCGCCATTGCGACTACGCCGATGCAGATCGTACCTGGCTCGACGGCATCTACTGCGCCGAACGCGGGTCCGGAGATTGACCGGGCGCGTGATTCCCCGATTGTATCATAGCACGTCCCTGTGACGTTTCTGGCTTGCGTCTGCGTTTTTTCTGTGCTATGATTTCCGGCTTCGTCGCCACCGTGGCAGTCACCGCGTGAGGGCGGTGGGTCTTACCCCCCACCGATTGAATCCTCCCACGAGGGTGGGCTGCGGCCTGCGGGCGGATTTTGCGACTTGCGATTGGTCTGCCGGGCCTATTCCGCTTTCTCGTGGGCGTGCATGCGCGGCGAAAAGTACGCGAACGCGAAGATGAATGCGATCACGCAGACGACGGACGTTACGTACGAAATCTGAATAAAGAAATCTTCCCAGGCCAGATTCGGTTCGCCGAAGTTCTTGTATAAAATCAGCGCGACAGAGCCCAAATAACCGAAGGCGTCGGCGACGTAGATCATGAAGCCGGCGGTGCCGGCGAATCCCACCGCGGCGATCATGCGTTCGAAGAGAATGCAGCCGTACGGCACATACGATAGATACAGACCCAGGCCGACCAGGATCATCCAGGCCGCCGGACTGATCCATTCAATCTGGTAGGCGAAGGTCGCGCCCCCGATCAGCGCCGAGCCGCCGAGCATCGCCAGCAAAATCACGTCCATCGCCAGGCGGTTGCTTTTAATTAAAAAGAGCAGGCCGAGCACGACCAGTACGACCAGGGTGATTGGAATTTCGCTGAACGTAAAGATCCAGGGCTGGGCTCCGTAGCCGAGAGCCGTCCAGAGTTCCGCGGCGAAGTTGTCGCGAAAGTCGCGGTACGCCGTTAAGAACATATAAAGAAAGACTAAGGCGAACAGCCCGGGGCCGAAGAGCGTCAGGAAGCGTTTGCGGTCTTCGGCGTACATCGGCTCGCGTTTGGTCCGCAGGATTTCGTCTTCGCGGGTGGGCGGCGGCACCAGGCTCAGCAGCCAGACCACGAATAGAAAGGGCGGGAAAAAGAGCAGGCCGGTCACCGCGGGCATATGATATTCGCTGACGCCCATTTGCATCAGCCATCCGCCGACGCTTTTGACCGCGCCGCTCGATACGATATAGCTGACGCTCAGGCCGGCTCCCAGGGCTTCCGTGAATCGACGGCCTTCTAAGAATGAGAAAACCAGTCCCCAGATCATACCCAGCGGAAAACCGTTCAAAAACAAAAACGCGACGTTGTACGGCGCCGGCACGATCGCAAAAAAGATCAGAGCGATTTCACTCAGGGCGATCAGCATGATCAGCGAGATGGTGCGCTTGCTGGCGGAGATTTCGGAGATGAATTTGATGCCGTAAAATTTCGAAAGCGTATAGCCCAGCACCTGGGCGATGATCAACGCGATCTTAAACTGCAAATCCGGGAGGCCGGGCAGGGGCACCGCCTCGGCGTCGGCGAAGGCGGCGGCCGAGAAGGGCTTCCGATACGCATACATGCAAAAATATACGCTGAAGGCGGCGAAGGTGGCGTAAGAGCAAAAAACGGCGTGGTTGGTGTTGGACAGGAAAGTTCGAATACGGTTCGACAGATTCATTCTCTTCAAGTTTGCAGGAACGCCCGCGGGCCGGGCAACCCTTTTTATGACGATTTAGTACAACAGAACGTATTTCTTATGTAACAATTCTGTAAACTGCACGGGTTTATATGCCGCCATATGAAACGTATCTTTGATTATCTGCGGATCGATTGGAATAACCGCAAACACGCCCGATTGGCGGTAATGATGGTAATGGTTCTCGCGGCATACGCGGGTTTATTTATAGAACAGAGCCACGCGCAGGCGCCGGCTCAGGCCCAGGAAGCCCCCGCCGCGACGGAAGAAGCGTCGGCTGAAGGCGAAGAGGCGGCCGGCGAAGCTGAAGAAAGCGAGGCCCCGGCCTCGGATGGCGAAAGTATTTCTTTCGTGAAGCTGTTCAACGCCGGCGGCTGGTCTATGTGGCCGCTGTTGATCGCTTCGATCGTCGGATTGATGGTCATTATGGAGCGGCTTTATTACTACCAGGTTACGAAGGTTACTACGAAAACATTTCAACAGGATCTCGTCGATGCTACAATCACCGACGGTCTGAACGGCGCCGAAGAGGTGCTGGAAGCCAACAAAGACCAGGCGATCGCTTCGATCCTGAAAGAAGGTCTGGCGGTTTCCGGTAAAGATCCGGATCTTTTCTCGCGCGGAGTTGAGCGCGAAGCCGGCGGTCTGATGGTCGCCTCAGAGCGCGGCCTGGCGGTTCTCGCCGCTGTGAGCACGATCGCGCCGCTGATCGGATTTCTCGGAACCGTTTCCGGTATGATCGGCGCCTTCGACGCGATTGCGACGGCCGACTCGGTCAACGCCAAAGTCGTCGCCGGCGGTATTAAAGAAGCCCTGATTACGACCGCGACCGGTCTGATCGTCGGTATTCCGGCGATGGCTTTCTTCCAGTATTTTTCAAGCAGAGTGAACGGCTGGGCTACAGACGTCGAACAGGCCGCCAATTCGATTTATAAAGAATTGCTGCGCCGTCAGTCTAAGTCCACGACGCCTCCGGCTCCCGGTCAGGCGGCTTGATTCGCCTTAGAAATACGAACGGATAAGAGTTAAGGGACGATCAAAGACTATGGTCAATCTGCGAAAGAAACTGCATATCGAAGAGATTCCTTCTTCGAGTATGTCCGATATCGCCTTTCTGCTGCTGGTGTTCTTTATGGTGGCGTCTGTCTTTTACGTTAAAGAAGGCATCGCCAGCTCCATGCCGAAGAAAGATTCCAAACCGCAGGTCGTTCTGCGCGAAAACGTATATCGCGTGATCGT
Organism: bacterium; assembly: GCA_024742665.1. GTDB lineage: Bacteria > Spirochaetota > Leptospiria > Leptospirales > Leptonemataceae > JANSYA01. Next base: position 86,490 of record JANSYA010000003.1, on the reverse strand, counting down.
GCAGGGGCCGCAGGTTCAGCTCGAACACCCCTCGGTTCGCAATCAGAGATACGCGAGTCATGAAGAATTCGCGGAAGAGCTGGGGAAACTTGAGATCGCGAATATGCCCGAGAAATTCGCCGTTTTGACCTCTCAGTCGCCGACTTCGGTGCAGGAGATGGTCTCGGCGCTGGGAATCGTTCGAGATCGCGGGTTCAAGAAGATCTCGCTGCAAAAGAAATAAAACAAAGCTTATGGCTATCAAGAAACGAAAATTCCTGGCGTCGGTGCCGATGAGCTCGATGGCCGACATCGCCTTTTTGCTGCTCATTTTTTTCATGGTGACGTCGGTGCTCAAAGTCGACGCTGAAATCCCGCTGAATTTGCCGGACGCTTCCGGCACAGAGCTCGGCGACGAAGACGTAAATGTATCGATCGGAAAAGACGGCAGCTACTGGTTTACGAATCAGCAGATGCCCCGGGACGAAGTGATCGCGCGGATCCAGGTGGAAGTGCAGACGAACGAAAACGTCCGCATCGCCATCCAGGCGCATGACTCCCTCGATTTTACCGTGGTCCAGGAATTCCTGGATCGAATGCGATTGGCCGGCGTAAAAAACTTCGCCATGGTTACGAAACAGGAAAATCGCAAACTATGACTCTGCATACAATCCAACGCACGAAGGCCGAACGCCGCAAGATCTGGTTTTTTCAAAACCGTTTTCGCATTTTCGGTTTGACTTCGGTTTTTGTTCAGCTCGCCGCGATTTACGGCGTGGAATTTACGCCGCCGCGATTCGCAGACGACGAAGTCTATGACGAGATCGCTTTCGTTTCCAATCTGCAAATTGAAAGCGAAGAAGGCGAATCGGAGGCCGCCGAAGGCGAAATCGAAGCCACCGATAAGATACTGGAAGACAAACTCGACGATCGTATTGCCAGCGCTGTGAATCCTTTTCAGGTGAACGCGACCCCGCCCGTGGATCTTTCGCCTTCCGTAAAGCCCGAGTATACGAACGAGGCCCGTCAGGCCGGATTCGAGGGCAAGCTGTACATGGAAATCGTCGTCGCCGACAGCGGCGAAGTGCTGATGGTGCGACCGCGCAATAAAGTCGGCTTCGGTCTGGAACGCATCGCGATTCAAACCTATCGGCGCAAACGCTTCCAGCCGGCTCTGATGCAGGGTAAGCCGATCACGGTTAAAATCATCGTTCCTGTGCGGTATTCGCTAAACTAACAGTATCTGAATATTGCGCGCTGTGACCTGATACAAAAAAAGGCGAAACGAATCAAGGTTCAACGCTATGAAGTTTATTTCTTCAAATTGCTGTAACAACACAGTAACACTCCTCCACCATAACACTATCTATTGAACTCAATCAATACCGAGCGCGAAGCGCCGGGAACCAGAAGTTATCATAAGGGCTTCTGGAATTATTAAGGAGCTAAATTAACATGGATTTCAAAAAGAAAACCAGACTGGCGTCGATCCTCGCGCTGGTATTGAGCCTGTCCCTGACTCACTGCGAGTTGCTGGGATTGGAAGAAGACGATAGTGACGATTCCGCGCTCTTCGCGCTGTTGCTCGCCGCTTCCAGCGTGAACGGATGCGCGAGTGCAAGTCCGATCGATCTGAGCGGTGAAATCACCAGCAGCATTACCGTACAGTGCGGCGTTCTGCGTGGCACCGTATTCGTGCGCAGCCCGGCTGTTCTGACGATTCCGGCCGGCGGCCAGATCTTCGGCGCGGACGGCAGCTCGCTGTTCATTCTGCAGGGCGCACAGCTGAACGCAGTCGGCACCGCCGCTGCTCCCGTCGTCTTCTCTTCCGCTCAGGCTGCGGGCAATCGCCGCGCCGGCGACTGGGGCGGCATCGTAATGATCGGTAACGCGACCACCAACCGCGGCGCGAACACCACGGAAGGCACGAACCCCCAGAACTACGGCACGGGCACGAACGACGCGGATTCCTCCGGGAACCTGACCTACGTTCGCATCGAATACGCGGGTGACACGGTCGCTCCGGGTAACGAATTGAACTGTCTCTCTATGTATGGCGTCGGCTCCGGCACGACCCTGAACTTCGTTCAGTGCCACAAAGGTCGCGACGATTCTTTCGAATGGTTCGGCGGCGCGGTAAACGGTAAATTCCTGGTTTCCACCGGTGTTTCCGACGACGACTTCGACATGGACGAAGGCTATCATGGCAAGCTGCAGCATCTGCTCGGCTATAAATTCGACGACGGTTCTGCGGGCGTTTCTGCGAACGACGGTCGCGGTTTCGAATTCGACGGCTCCGCCAGCGCCTCCGGCGGTTCCTTCGCCGGTAAGAGCACGGCGAAAGTCGCTAACTTCACTCTGGTTGGTCCGCTGGGCGTCTACACCGACACCATCGGCACGGGCGAAAACAACCCGAACCAGATGCTGTTTCGCGAAGGCACCACGGGTAATATCGCCCACGGCTATATTACCGGATTCCCTGGCGCGGCGAATACGATTTACTGCGACGACGACACGGCTCCGGCCGACGGCACGAACCTGGCGATCGATGCGACCGTCATCACGCAAACCGGCACGAGCTTCTCAAACAACGGCGGCTCGACCTGCACGGACGGCAGCACGAAAAGCGTTCCCGCTACGGGCATCGCTCTGACGGCTGCGGCGGACGAGCAAACCGGCACGGCTCCGAACCTGGTTCCGACCGTTACGGTTACCGGGCAGCCCGGCCTGACGACGCGCACCGGTTTTACCGGAGATACCTTCTTCGATAACACCACTTACTCCGGCGCGGTCGATCCGGCTGGCACGGACTGGACCGCAGGTTGGACCAACTGGTTGACCAACTGATTTTTGACGAACCTTGCTTCGTTTGAAACGCGGCGAGCCAGGGGAATTCCTCTGGCTCGCCCTTGCGTTCGGACTTACGAGCGGCGTTCGTTTTTTATTACATAGACTTCGATGAGTATTTTCAAGATTCATAAGTTAAAAGGACGAAGCTCTAATTCACGGATTGCATTCGCCCGAAAAATTTTCATTTCGTTATCATCTATAGTTCTTATTATTCTTTCCGCTCTCCCGCAATGTGGGAAGCCCGATGCCAAATCTCAGAATGTCTGGGACGACGCCGAATACAAAGCGGCCTTCGTCGCGAAGCATCGCAAAAAACGTTACGAGATTCAAAACACAAGCGCCACGCCCGAAGCCGCGGTCCAGAATTTGCTCAACGCCTTCTGCAAGCCGGAGCTGGATCCGAAAGCCTGGCTATTCAACCGAACCGAGCACCGCGAAATCATCTGGCCCAATCTGCCGGCCGCCGATGCGCCGGGAGTTTCGAATAACCCTGACTCGTACTGGGCGGTGATCGAGACTCTGACCGGAGTCGTCTGGCCGATCATGCAGAGTTGGGAGGGCGACTGCTTGAAGCTCGAGAAAATTGAGTATCGCCGGGATCCGGAGCGGTACGGCGAGTTGCTGTTGCATTATCCCGGAGAGCTGGAAATGCGCATTGTCAAAACGGGTCAGTCGCGACCCATCGATTTCATTCGCACGATCGTCGAGCATCAGGGACGCTTCAAAGTCGGGCAGGTGGGGCCGGACTAGAACAAGCAGCCATCATCTACAATATAGAGCGCGCGGCGTTACGCGCAGCAGCGGCTTCGCGACGCGAAGCCAGGAATTATTAATACAGGAGACACTACTCAAACTCATGTGCCATTCAATCAAATCTCTTACATGGCCGCGCTTCGCGGGGATGCTCGTGCTGATCAGCATGATCTGGTCCGGCGCGCTGCTGGCCCAGGCGACCGGCGTCATCCGCGGGATCGTGATCGATTCCGAAACCGGCGAACCGGTTTTCGGGGTCGCGGTTACCGCAGGCGGCACGGATTCTTTCGCCCAGACCGACTTTGAAGGTCGCTATGCGCTGAATCTGCCGCCGGGCGAATACGAACTGACCTTTCAGGGCGTATCCTACACCGATCAAAAACGCACAGTGACGGTCGCCGCCGGCCAGACGGCCAGCGCGAATATTACGATGGGCATCCAGGCTCTGGCAGTCGTCGACGTTCAGGATCGCGCCTTAAACGATACGGAAGCTTCGCTGCTGGCTTTGCAGAAAAAGTCCGGCGCGGTTTCCGACGGCATCAGCGCCGAGGCGATCAAGCGCAGCCCTGACTCATCGGCCAGCGACGTGCTCAAGCGCGTGACCGGCATTACGATCGTCGGCGGAAAATTCGTTTTTGTTCGCGGTCTCGGCGAGCGTTATTCTTCGACCGAACTGAACGGCGCGGGACTCGCGTCGCCCGAACCGGACAAACGAGTGGTTCCGCTGGATCTATTTCCGGCTTCGCTGATCAAAAATATTCAGATCATCAAATCTTTTCTGCCGGAAGATTCCGCTGAATTCTCCGGCGGTATCGTTAAAATCGAAACCAAAGAATTTCCGGACGAATTCGTGATGAGCATCGGCTTCGGTCTGGGTGGAAACTACAATACCACCCAGCGTCACTTCAAGACCTACGAAGGTGGCGGCACTGATTATCTGGGGGCCGACGACGGCACTCGTGATCGTCCGATTGAAGTCCCTCAGTGGCTGCGCCTGGTGCGCGGCAATATCTTCGGCGGTTTGCCGGAGCAGGGCGTGAATTTAATTGGCAGCCTCTTTCCGAATACCTGGGACGCGAAGACCATCAACGCGCCTTTCGATCGCGATATCAAATTCACGATCGGTAATTCGCTGCAGCTCGGTCAGGAAGGCCAGTACGGCCGACTCGGCTTTCTATACGGAACTTCATACAGCCGCAAATGGCGGAAACGTGAAGAGAAGCAGAATACTTATCTGGCGCGTACGCCGATCAGTAACGCCACTTCCGAGTTTTCTTTTCTGGAACAAGAAATCGTTCGCGATATTACCCGCAACAACGAAGAGGTCCTCTGGGGCCACAACCTGAACTTCTCGTACGAACCGATCGCGAACCAGCGCATCAGTTCGCAGACATTCTATTCGCGTCAGTCGGATAAATTCGTGACCACTTCCGAGGGCTATGTGTTTCCGGAAGCGGAGGCGGGATTCGATTTTCGCAGCCAGAACACCGGTTGGATCGGTCGCGAAGTCGTACACCAGGTTTTCTCCGGCGAGCACGCCCTGAACCTGTTTACCGGCAGCCGTCCGCATAAAGTCGAGTGGAGCTACTATCACTCTCGCGCGAATCGCGACGAACCGAACCTGACCCAGCAGCTCTGGCAAAAAGGAGCGGGAACGCTCGAACTGTATCAGAACGCTACGGGCGTCGACCGCACAGGCTGGCGTTTCTATTCCGATTCGGAAGATCAGACCGACGGCGTCACTCTCGACTACGAAATCCCTTTCCAGCAGTGGAGCGGATTGCTCGCGAAAGCGAAATTCGGCGCGGAAGCTTCCGATCGGACCAAAGATTTTCGCTCGGATTTTTACCAGACGCAGTTGATCAGCGGATCGTCTCCAGTGGAAGGCATTCCCGGCAGCCTGCTGTACAACGGTCCTTTCTATCTGAACGGAACTTATCGTTTCACCGAAGCCGAGAACTTCGACAGCTTCGACGCTTCGCAAAAACTGCACGCTTATTATGCGCAGCTGGATACGCCGATCGTAAACAAGCTGCGTTTCATCGGCGGTGTGCGCTACGAAGACAGCTATCAGTTCGTGCGGACCTATATTTCCTCCGGCGGCGGGCCGGAAGGTCTGTTCTTCCCTTATCAGTATGACGCCGGCTCTTTCGGACGTCGTGCAAAGCCGGGCGTCGGCGAATTGGCCAGCAAAGATACGCTGCCTTCCGCGAACCTGGTCTGGGAGATGAACCCGGAAATGAATCTGCGCTTCGGTTATACCGAAACTCTGAACCGTCCCGACTTCCGCGATCTTTCCGAATTCGGCTTTCGCACGGAATTCGGCGGCGAGCGTCTGTTCGGTAACCCCGAACTCGGCCGCGCCTATATTCACAACTACGATACTCGCTGGGAGTGGTATCTGTCGGCTGAGGAATATCTGGGCGCCGGCCTCTTTTACAAATCGCTTTCCGAGCCGATCACCAAGATCGGTCTGGCTTCGAACAACCTGAATCAGGATCAGACTTTTCTTAACGGTGAGAACGGCAATATCCGCGGCCTCGAAGTCGAAGTGCGCAAATTCTTCGCGGAAGTCTTCAGCTTCCAGGCGAACCTCTTTTTCATCCGTTCGCGCGTCGAGCTGATCAAGTGGGACGACCTGACCGCGATTCGACTGGGTCTGGTGGATCCTTTTTCGCGCACGGCTCTGTTTAACCCTTCCGTGCTCGAAAGCAGGCTGGTCGGACAATCGGACTTCGTCTACAACTTCAAGTTGAACTATTATTTCAACCCGGAGCGGACGGGATCTGTGGGCCTCTTGTATAACGTCTTCGGCGATCGCCTCGACAGCGTCGGCGCGAACGGTAACCCGAACGCGATTGAAAAAAGCGCGGGCATTTTGGATTTCGTATACGAACAAAGATTCGGCGAAAACCTGAGCGTGAAGGCTTCCGTAAAAAATATCCTCGATACGCGCTTCAAAGTCGTTCAGGAGAATCCTCTGCTGAATAACCGGGAGGAGCTGGTCCGTTCGTATCGCGAGGGCGTGAGCTACTCGGCGAGCCTGGATTACAAATTCTGAGCGCTGACTTGAGACTGTTCAGACTAACATAGATTCAGGTACATTTACGTGGCGTTTGTAACGCGCACGTCACCTGAGCCGGAAAACCGGGCGAGGATCCACCCATGGATACCACGCCCGGTTTTTTTTGTCCTGAATTGTCACAGAGGTAATGCGCACACTTCACCTTTTCGTAAACTTGCTGCCACGGCGCACGGTTAAGTTCTCAGTCTGACAAGCGGCAGGAGGACGAATATGACCGAATCGATTCTAGAGCAGCGCGATACAGAGTTAGAACAACGCGATATGATTCATCAGCAGGAGGCCGGCGGGCTTGAGCTTTCACGAGTCGCTGTCGAACGACCGATTTTTTCCGCGTACGAAGTCGGCAAAACCGCGCGCACTGCGGCGCAGCTCAGCGAAACGACCGGCGGCCAGAACATCGTGCTGCACGAAGATACGCGCACTGCGGCGGTCCACGATATGTACCAGGACTTTCCCGAAATGGATTACCTGCCGGTCGAAAACAGCGCCGGTCGAATTACCGGTTATGTTCGCCGCCAGATGTTTTTCGCGGCCCTCAGTCAGAACCAGTTCATGCGCGATCTGTTACTCAAACCGGACATGACGGTGGCCGGGATTATGGATCCGCGCGTTGTCTGTCTGGATTCGCACACTCGTTTGCCGGAAGCTTCCGAAGTCTTGATGAATCGCGAAGACGAAGTTCGCTTCGATCCTTTTGTGATTACACACGAGGGGGAATTCTACGGGATCTCTTCAGTGCGCCGCGTGCTCGACGCGCTGAATTTTTATTTCAAGCAGGATCTGATCGCCTGCGATTGCGCTCAGCGCAGCGTAATGCAGACCGGCGGCTTCGGCGCCTCCGCCAATGAAGTGCTGCAGGCGACATCGAAAGTCATGCCGCTCACCGGTCCAGGCGGGGACTACGCGGCCGTCTTCGATTTGGATGAACGATTGACTTTGATGGTACTATTCGACGTCTGCGGCAAAGGTCTTAAAGCTTCGCAAATGGTGGCGACGATCGCCTCGGCAATTCGCACCATGCTGGAGTTCGATCGGCGGCCGGAAGAGCGCGACCTGTTGCAGTTCGATCTGGGCGAGAAATTGCATCGTCTGAATCGACTGATCTATGATATCAATCCGGAAGGCATGTACGCCACCGGCGTCGCGATGCTCTTTGACCGTTCGCGCAAAGTCATGCAGCTCTTCGATTTCGGCCACTCTCTGGTCTGGCTGAAACGCAAAAACAAAATCTATAATCTGTGCGAAAGCGTTGAATTCTATTCGTCCGGCGGTGTGCCTTTTTTCGGCATCGACCCGGATTTGAAAATGCGCGGCAAGAGTTTCCAGCTCCGGGCGGGAGACGCGCTCTTCGTTTGTTCCGACGGCATAAACGAAGCCAAAAATCGCGACAAAGAAGAATTCGGGACAGACGCGATTGTGCAATCTTTGCTGGCGCCGGGCGTCGGAAACGAGCCGGCCGCCATCATCTCGCAAATCGAAACGGTCTGGAATGAGTTTCGCGGCGGCTATCGTCAGCTGGATGACGTTTCGATGCTTGCGGCGACTGTGGCTTGAGGTCTTAATCGATAGGCGCTGGAGGTTAGTAAGATTCTCTGTAACAATTATTGACGATAGTGGTACGCTGTGATTTTAGTGGCGTTGCATGGTTTTTTTGCCGAAGATTGGGCGAAATATTGCACCGATTCTGGCGATTGCGATCTCGATCGCCTGTTCCGGGCAAAAGACTCCACAAGCTTATCCTGAAGCGCCACGGGAACTGTATTTTGAACTGGCAGTTGAAGATGGCTGCAATTTCGAGTATCTGCGTATGGCCCGTCAGTCGGAAATTCGACGGGTTGCGGAATTGATTCCCGGTCGCTTGCCTGAGCCTGATTCCCGGATTTGTTCGGGAAAATTCAGCGCGAAGCAGGGTGTGGTCCTGCATTCTGATCGAGCCATCGACTTTTTCCCGGTTCTCCTGAGGAGGCCGGCCCGGATGGCTCCGGTTGAGCCTTTTGTTTCTGCTGAAGACCTGGCCGTTGATCGCCTGGTGCGCGCCCTCCTTTCGGGGCCGGGGCAGTCGGAGCAGCTCAATATCATACATGATGCCGGATCGAAAGAAATCGCGTGGAAAATACAACGCCTCCTGGCCGCGCATGGAGTCGTTGCGCAGGCTCTGGATGATGCCGGCGATCCGCAATTGATTGCCGCCGCCCTTAAAAGCGAGGTGTCGAAAGAAACTCAGGCCTCTAAAGAGAGCCCTGAGCATCGGAATCAAATTGCGGTCAGAGATTGCTTGAGTGCCGTTCCTGGCTTCGCATCCTGCTGCATCGCTGAGTTCTCTTTCGAGTCCGAAGTTAAGTTCAAATCCAATCTGCTCTGTCTGGCCGGACAGGAAAATTATGCAGCGCCCGCGGATTTGCACGGACGAGAGGCTTTGTACTTTGAGTCGGCCCCACTGATCCGTTCTCAAGCTCTGCTAGTGGCGAATGTTGCGGAAACGCCTTTTTCTCGGATGATTCATGTCATTGCGCGCAACAGTTTGCGCGAATATGTTTACGCGCTTTTGATTCCCGGTGTGAACCTGGCCTTTGCCGGCCTAATGATGTTCTTCCTGACCTGGTGGTCGCAAAAGCGCAGCCGGCGAACCGGGCTGGTTCGATGGAGCCAGCGCGGTACCATTTATTTTTCCAGTATGTTTTTCGCCCTGGTGGCGATGAGCCTGGTGAGTCTGATCTGGAATCTCAGCGGCTGGCGGGTGGACGGCCACACTTCCGTGGCAGGTCTGGCGTTGTTTTTTGTGGGATCGCTGTTAGCAGTGGGTCTGTGGAATTTCGGTTTGTACACCGCGATTCAAAACGAGAGCCTTCAAAACGTTCGGGACAGCCGGCGTTTCTTTTCGATAGTGATCGGATCTGTGTATTACGGTTTCGGTCTGTGGTTGTCGTTTCAGATTCTGTACTATCAGCGCGTGTACTACGACAGCGAGGCGGCGTGGCGGCAATTGCTGAGCGCGATTACGGTTCCTTATTTCTTGTTCGCCCTGGGATTTTTCAGCGGTCAGTTAATGAAAGCCTTCGTTTTTTCGGAGTCGAATCGGAATGCACCGCCGAAACCGGCGGCGAAAGCGTCGAAGAGTGAGAAGACCTGGTTTTATTTCTTCGTATCTTTATTGGATCAAATTCAGAGAAAATTTTATGCGTCGCGACTCTGGCTCTATAAAAACGGGGACCATGGCTTTGCTTTTTTCGGCGGTTTGTCGCGAGCGATCCTCACAGCGGTGCTGGTTTTGCTCTTCAGTTGCTATTTCCTGTACGCCCTGACGGGACGCACGCAACCGCAGATCTTCGCGTTGCAGGGGATTGTGGCGATCTTATTCGCCGTAATCGGATGCGTTGCGCTCATTATATCTTCAGATGCTTTCGCGGGGAACGAAATCGCGCGCCAAAAAGAGAATATCGCCGCGGATACGCCGCGCCCGGGTTTGCCCCAGAACATCGCGCAACTGCTCAGCGTCCTGCGCAACCAGACCTGGTTGCGTCCGGAACCGGCCGTCATTCAGGCCTTGAATGAATTCGGCTCCAGGCGCATTCGAGTGATTCACGGTCCTCCGGACGCCGAGAAACATGAATTCGCTGTGCATTGCATGCAGGAAGGGTTACGCTGGAAGGTCTGGAATGCATTGCTGATCGAACCAGCCCCGACTGAAGGCGGCGGACCATACGGCGCTTTTCTGCACAGCATGCGTCATATTCCGGAGGTGGCTACAGCGGCTCAGAGTCAGCGATTGCGCACGGCCATGGACCGGAATTTTCCGGACATCACCAGATTCGTTGGCGGCGTACCGGGCGCGACGCATTTGGCGCGAGCGTCGATCGCCCTCAGTCGCGGCTTTCTAACGCGCGATACGGACCCGGACACAGCCGTGTTCTGGGAGCGACTGCTGGAGCGTTTGATCGAACGCGACCTGCGTGATCTGAAGCGACGCAAGCGAGAGGCGAAGCTCATGAAGCGAGAGACCGCATGGTTTCTGATTCTGGCGCGCAACGTAGAACGACTCTCGGATGCGGAACGCAGAATTCTTGCGCTTTTTATTCGCAGTGGTAAGTTAAAGGATTATGATCTTCTGTTTCTATTCACAGAGGATGGTCCCGGAGATTCTGCTGGATTCTGGGAAGCGGCGTCCGATGACAGCGATCTCGAAGTTATCTCAAAAGAGTACAGCGGAGTTCCCCGCTCCTCGCTGCGCTGGTTGTATTTCGAAGCCTTAAATTTTTCGCGTTCCAGCCTGCGACTCTTTCGGGAGGTGGAGCGCCGCATGCGATCCGCTGATCTGGAAGTCCTGAATAATTCCAGCTTCAGTTCGAAACGTTTTCTGCAGATGCTGGAACCTTTCGCGCAAGAACGTTTTCTATCTCTGCCCCGGCCGCTGGGATTCGTGATTCGAGAGTACGTCGAAGTAGAAGCCGTTCCGGTACCGGCAGCGGACGAGCGGCGAGTGCGGGAGCTCCTGGCGTGCCTGACGGCTTTTGAGCGCGATCTGCTGGACTACGCCGCAGTCCTGGGAGCGGGCTTTCGGGCGGAAGAGCTGGTGGGTGTCTTTCAAGTGGCGGGGGATTTTCGTTCGGCGGCGGCCGTGACCCGGGCCCTGATGCGAATTGAAAAGAAATCCGCTCTGCTGAGCGAGGAACGCTTTCCGGCGCTGCTTGCCGTTGAATACCCCGGGGGACCGGACCAGCCCGGCGAAATACGTTTGCTGGACCAGGGCCGCAGTCCGCGCCGCCGCATAGCTCTGCGCCGGATTCTCAAACACGCACGCTTACGCTTATCAGAGGAACGGCACGGAGCCGACCGAGCCTATATGATCGAAGTCGATTCAAGCGGACCCTGGAACTGTGAGCCCGCCGCGGGGGATTTGAAATCGCCCGGCAAGGAACGCGAGTGGTTTCTCCGCAGCGCCGGTTCGCCAGGGCCAGGAGAGCTTGTGCCCGAGGGCGTTTATGAGTGGCGGCAGTGGGATCAGCACACCCTGGAATTGGTGCCGGAAAATCGACGCTACTATGAATTTCGGGAGCCAGTGACCCGGGCCTATTTGCTTTCGAATCTATGGACGGGGGGCGAGCAGCCGCGCCGCATGCAACATCTGCTGGAAATCCACGGCAGGATTATGGAAGGACTGACCGCTCTGTATCCGAATCCCCGAACGTGCCCCGCCACGGTAAACTATCGCATCGCGCTGCACTATTGTCGTTCGAATCATTCCTCGCCGCACGTGATCGATTTCCAGATTATGATGCGCGCCGCAGTCCGGGGCGGTCTTGCGCTGGATCGTATGCGGCGCAGCGGGAATTTGTTTCAATCGGCCCGCCTGCTCGCGGATTTCGAAAAGAACTGGAGCGTGATCTCGGCGGAAGAACTCGTCACCACCAGTCCGCAAAATTTTTTCGTACAGACTTTCCTCGGTCACTTCGTATGGATTCTGGAAGTGGGGCGCGGTCAAATCTTAGAAGTATATCCGAATCTAATGGCGCTGGCCAATCGTGTCTTCAGCGTGCTGCACATTCCCGTCTTCCGGGAGATGAATCAGGTTTCGCTTTTACGCCTCGCGTATCTGGCCCCCGGCATTGACTCGATCGCCGCAGCGGCCGCCAGAGCCTCCGGCGACTGGTTCGAATATATTCAGAGCATTTGCAGGAGTCTCCCGGAAAAATTCGCCGACTATCGACGCAGAGAAAAACTCGGAGCCGGTGTCTCCGCGCAGGAATGGCTGGATCTGGCGGAGGCCTTTCTGGCTGGCGGCGAGGGACACAAAGCGCAGTTCAAACGTAAGATCATGTCCAGGATGAGTCATATCACAGTAGCTTTTCGGCAGGAAATGCAACTGTGTCTGGCCTGGATTCGTCGGGAATACCTGGATCAGGCCTTTGAATGTATGAGCAGCGCGCAGGGCGCCCCGGTAGCGGTGAGCACGCCTGCATCCGGTAGCGATTATCGGGGACAACGGGAAGGTCGCCAGATCCGTCAGGCCATCGCTTTGTGTCAAATCCGGATCTGGCTCAAGTACCTGGAACTGGAATCCATCGATGCGCGACTTTTGAATCTGGTAAAGAAAGAGAATGGAAAGTATGCACCCACCGCTGTCGCCATGCGGCCGATCGCCTATCGAATGGAACAATTGTGCAATCAGCTGCAGGAGTCTTTCGATGAGCCGTACCTGGCGGGGATCTGGCTGTATCGCGTCGCGCGTTTGCGTTTTCACTGTGGCTACGAAAGTGATCTGCGCGCCGCCTGTGAAATGCTGGCGCGGGCGCGCAAGTACAACGAGCGCATTGATAATGATTCCGGCATGGATCTCTGTTTTGATCTGGAAGCGCAGATCCAACTACACCGCTTCGAACGAAACCTCATCAGCAACCCGGAATATCTGGATAAGGCTTCCGGTTGTCTGGAAAAAACTCTGATCAGCTTCGCTTCGGACTCGCGGCGTCGCCTGCTGCGGATCGGACACGGACTTTCGATCCTGAAGATCAAAAAAGCAAATGTAAAAAAAGAAGGCAATAAGATCGCGGACCGCCAGCGCCTGGAGCGCCTGGAACGACGCCTGGATCCGTACCTCGTCCAGCGCGCGGAATATACAAAGGGGCTGGGAAAACAGCACGATCCGCAGCTTCTCGCGGCGCAGTATCCCCTGGGCAAAGCCCTTGATAAAATGCTCGCAGAGCCCTGCGCTGAACGGGACCGTGCCTGTCTTGAAGAGATCAAGGACCGGTCCCGCAAGTACGAACTCAGCCAGCGCCCGGTCCTGATTCCGACTTGACTGGCATACCATACCCCCTACAGTACCGGGGATGAGCACGAATCCCGGCGGCGATAACCGCGATCTGATCAACCGGCTGAACCGGGCCCAGGGGCAAATCGAAGCGATTAAAAAGATCCTGGAAGGCGGATCCAATTCCGATTGCCTGAAAACCATGCAATTGCTCAAAGCCGCCAACAACGCCCTCAAGAAATTCGGCGAAGCCTACGTCGAACGCCATCTGACGGATTGCATTCACCGGGGAGTCCCCGAGCGGGAACTGGAAAGCAATCTGAAAGAAGTCATCTCCAGCGCCTTCAGTCTCTAGCCTCTAGCTTCAAACTTCGCCTCTTGCCTTTTGCGCATAAAAAAGAGCCGCGTGTCTGCCCGGGAAAGGGGGACGCGCGGCTCTTCGCGTTTCACGAGGGATGCCGGGCCGCGGCCAAATCGCGATGATCCGGCCTGCGCCCCGACTTCAGAAAGCGGCTCTCAATTCTCAGCTCTCAGTTCGCGTCCGCCAGGCTTTTCTGGTACAGTCGCAGCGAGAGCAGACCGCCGACGCCGAAGAGCAGCGCCGCCAGCAGCACCCAGCCGGCTCCGCCGCCGGCCTGCGAAATCAGAGCGGCCAGTCCCGAAGGTTCCGGAAAGCTCAAATACGAAACGAAGATTTGAGCGCCGGCCGGCGGCTGTGTGCCGGTGAAGTTCAGGCGATTCGAGGAAGCGTCGAAGAGATAGCCCGTAACGCCTGCGGCCGGAGCGGCTGTGCGTTCGATGCGCACGCCGTTCACGTATACGTTCAGCGACGAAGAGATCGGCATTGAATCGAAAGTGTAGGGGCTGGCCGCGGCCGCCGTGCGATCGGCGAGCTGAGTCAAGAACGCGCCGTAGTTATTCGAACAGATGCTCGAAACCGCGCCGCCCGTATCCCGCGCCAGATCCCGGTAGCCTTTGTAGCCGACGTTGCCGTTGAAGCGGCCGTCGTCGGGGGTGTAGGCGTTATTGCTGGCGCGCGCTTTGCCGACGGTTCCGGTGCAGGTGCCGGCGGCGCCGGTCTCGTCCAGACCGATGATGCCGTAGACCGTATAGCCGTTGTTCAGGAATACGTTGTCGGTCGTGTTAAAGGTCAGGTTATCGGGGTTGCGAGCGTTGAAGCGGCCGCTGTGGTGTTTGTAGTACTGATCGCCTTCGTCGCTGACCATGATCACGGCGAGCGCCGCGCCTGGACGGGGATAGCCGGCCGCCGGCACTGAGCCGTTGCCCGGGCCGTACTGCGAATCCGCAAGCAAGGCCTGCTCGGCCTGCCAGATGCCCGCTTCGGTGCCGCTGCCGCGCAGCCCCGCTTCGATATCCTGCTCGAACTGCGTGCGGTCAGACGTAAAGCCCGTGCCGCGCAGCACCGAGCTATCGGTGGTGATCACGCCGATCTTAAAGTCCACGCCGATCGCTTCGAGACGATCGAAAAAGGCCAGCGCGTTCGCGCGCACCGAAGCCTGCTCATCGCGCATCGATCCGGAGTTGTCGACTACGAACAGAAAGTCCGCGCCGCCCTGGGCGCTCGCCACGAAACTCGTATCGCGGTTTTCCGGGGTCAGGCCGATGGCGCTGAGGTTGCTGCCGTCGATGATCGCGGCCAATTGCTGTTCCACTTCCGGATAAATTTGGTCCGGTGAAACGCCGACGAGTACCGCCGCGACTCCGCCGATCTCCGAGGCCTGGATAATTACGCGAAATTTCGTGGCTGCGATTTCATCCGATCCCGCTTCGGGCAGTCCCTCGACGGTGCCGCCGGGTTCGGTCAGCGTTCCAATCAGCTGGATCAGCTGATTGTTTAAGAGCGTCGAAGTCGCCGATCCGTTCATTTCGATTTCAACCTGGGCCAGTTCGGTCGGCACGGCCACGCCGTCGACTTCCTGGCGAATGATCAGACTGCTCGTCGCGTACGGCCGCGGCGCGTCGCCGCTTTCGCCGCTGATCTCGCCCAGAATGCGATCCATTAATTCGCTGGCGCCGCCCGCTGAGGCGACTGTGCCCATAAAGCCGTCGACGTTCGCATTCGCCGCGAGCGTGAAAATCTCGACGTCCGTGTCGCCTTCCGGCGCCGGCGTTACGACCAGCGTGCCCGTGGGCACGTAGACTTCCGCTTCCGATTCATCGACTGTAATCGGGACGACGCCCTGATTCTGTCCGCCCATGCCGAGCAGCAGGAGAGCCATCGGATCTTCTTTATCGCCGGCGCAGACCGTGACCGCGGCGCCGAGGACGAGGCATAGCGCCCCGCTTCTGAGTAATCGTAAGTGTTTCATGTCTATCTCCTTTCGCTCTATCGCAGCAGCTTCCGTGCAGCCTGTTCTC
The DNA here is from genome assembly GCA_024742665.1 of bacterium. GTDB lineage: Bacteria > Spirochaetota > Leptospiria > Leptospirales > Leptonemataceae > JANSYA01. The sequence goes on along the minus strand of JANSYA010000003.1, from coordinate 70,696 downwards.
AGAAGTTCGCATTCGGCGTTCCAGCATAACTTCGTCGGATTGTTGCGGGAACCAGGTCGGTATCGCAAATGTTCTGTATATGACGGCAGCATAAGCTATTATGCGCGCGGATGCAAGGCGGGGGAATTAGAATTGAGTCAGGGGATCATAATTTAATCATTCAGGCGCCGGGCGATCATTCGCCTGTCGCTACTGATGATTTTTGGAGCCCGGCGTATGCATCTAGTCCAAAAGGATTAGATTGGCGGATCGCCGCGTTGCTTGCATGGAGATCCCTCGCGTCTATAGAGATCCATGCAGCGCGGCCGAAACTGAATTTTCACAGCCCGGGGTCTAAAAGAGATTGCGCCCGACTCCTCGCCCGGGGAGAAGTCAACTGTGAAGGACGAAGAACTCGACTACAGCGTGGAAGAGCGCAGCGACCACCGGATTCTAATTCTAAAAGGCAAGCTCGTCCTGCACAACGTGGAACAGTTTCGGGACGAATTTCTGAAGATCGTCGAACAGGACCGCAAGAACATCCACTTCAATATCAAAGGGCTTTCGTTTATCGATTCCTCTGGAATGGGCCTCCTGATCACCCTGAATCGCAAACTGCAGGCCGGCCAGCGGGAGCTGGTGATTGTCCAGCCCGGCGAGGCGATCCAGAAGATTCTGCATATCGCCGGCCTCGATAAAGTCTTCAACGTTCAATCTTGAGCGACCAGGCAGCCAGGCAGCGAAGCTGCAGGGCTGCGAACCGGCCTCGCCTCGAAACAGCTCCGCATTCCTCGAAATCGGCCCGGCGGCTGAGCCGGCAAGCGGTCAAAAAGTTCTCGCCGCGCACGCGGATTCTGATTCTCTGCGGTCACAAGTAAGCTCCGGGAGCGCTCGGACAAATATTCTAAATATATAGGCGGTGACCAACCAGATGGAAGAGGTACAACAACTGATCGACGACCGGGAACTGGACTACCCGGGCAACCTGCAGAAGGCCAAAGACATTCTTGAAAAAGCGGTCGAAAGCGATGCCGCAGGGGCGCTGCCGAAACTGGCCGAAGTCCTGTTCTGGCTGGGCGACTACGCCAGCGAAGATTCCGACAAAGAAAAATATTTCGCGGAAGGCGTGGAAGTCGGCAAGCAGGCCGTGGAAGCCGCGCCCGACGCAGTGAGCGCCCACATGTGGTACGCTTCCAATATGGGCAACCACGGGATGGTCCGCGGCATGATGTCCAGCCTGTTCTATCTGGGGCCGATCGAGAAGCACGGCAAACGGGCCATCGAACTGGACGAAAACTACTTTGACGCCGGGCCGCTGCGCCTGATGGGACGATTCTATCACCAGGCTCCCGGCTGGCCGGTCGGATCGGGAGATCACAAGAAGTCCATGGAGTGCCTGGAAAAGGCCGTGAAGATCGCGCCGAACTTCGGTTTCAACAAAACCTATCTCGCGGATCTGTTAATCGCCAAAGGCAAAAAAGACCAGGCGAAGACTCTGTTGGATGAAGTCATCGCCATTCCGGAAGATCCGAAGCTGAAGATCTTACAGGAACGCTGCCGCGAAGACGCGCGCGAGCTGCTGAAAAAAGTTTAGCCATCCCATCCCGGTTTCCGGTCTTCCGCGCAAACCCGCGCCGGAGTGACCGGGAGCCTGCGGCATTCCGCCGCTGACGAAATCCCGCCGACGAAAAATCGTCGTGCCGGACTTCGGACGCTGCTCGCTCCGCCATCATCCGTCGAAATGCCCGCCCATTCCCGTACCGTACTGCGCTGGATTGGTTAATCTCCGCCGCGATCCCGCGATTTTTTCCCGCTTGCCCTGCCGTTTCTCCGGTCGCGAACCGCATTTCCCGCAGCACAAACGATTTTCGACGCGTCGCGTTCAAAGCGGCACGGCATTTGCAAACACAATCCTCACATGCGAAGGGTCCACCTGGCCTCTCGCGTGGTTTCTGATAAAACACACATACGAGGAAAGACAAACATGCGGAATCAGATGCAAACAGGAATCCAGCGCGGCGCGATCGCCGCCGCAATCACAGTGGCCTTTCTGGCCGGCGGGGCATCGCTTTCGGCCGGCCCGAAAGAAAAGGTGATTGGCGGCAGTAAATTCGCGGCGCGGATTCTGTACGAGCTGGATACGAAAGATTCGTTCAGCACGAGCACCCAGAAGTCGAATATCGGCGCGAAGGCGGCCTTCGCCGGCCGACTGTTCGGTAAGAATACGCCGTATCTGGCGGAAGGGCAAATCGAGCTGGGCAATTACGGCAGCTACAAAAAGAAAAAAATGAAAGTGGCCGGCCGGGAGTACAATATTCCGGCGGGCGTGGACGTGAATAAGATGAAGAAGTGGGAGCTGCGCTCTAAGTTTCGTCTGTTCAATATTACGCTGACCGATCAGATCAAGGCTGCCCCCCAGGACGTCACCAGCAGCACCGTCAAAAAAGAATGGAAACCCTTTAAGTCCTATAAGTACAGCCGGCGGGATCTCGCCAGCGTGCGCTTCATGGTCGGACCGGTTCCCTTTTCGATTCGTTTCGGCGCCTCGGGCGGATTCGGCGTGGAACCCAAATTCGGTTTCGACGTGAAGAAGCTGGGCGTGAGCGCCGAGCTCAAACCCTCCGCGTCGGCTTCCGCCTTCGCCGAGGGCGGCCCGAGCATTTACGTGCTGCGGGGCGGCGTCGGCGTTTCATTGATGTTGATCAACGGTTCCGCCGGGGTGAAAGCCGCTCTGGAAGTTCTGGGCGCGAAGGCCTTCACTTTCAAATTCGTCTCGGGCGTGAAAGCCATGCAGGGACGGGTGTACGCTTTCGTGGATCGCCGCAAACGCTATCTGTGGGGCAAGTGGAAGCGCTGGATCAACAAGACTCTGTACCAAACCGGGGCGCTGACCTGGAATCGGGATCAAACGATCTGTAAGGTTCCCCTCAGCCGGATCTTTAACGGCAGCTTTAAGTGTCAGTAAACCAGACTCAGTAAGTTGAATCCGCGGCGGGTGAACGGTACATCGAAGGCGCTGCGCGCATGCGAATCGCGCCCCGCCGCGTTTTTTTGTAAGCATTATTCCATCAATCTATAATAGAAGCAGTCTTGCGAATGCAGACTCCCGAGTGAATCGATGAACGCGAAACGAAACAATACTATACAACGACGAAACGCTCTGCGTTTGATCGCGGCGGCCGGCGCCGTCTGTGTGCTGGGGACCGCGATCTTTTTTATGCTGGGCGATTCCGACCGGGGCCCGGGCGGCGCGCAAGATTCGGCCGCCGAGGATCGTCGCAGAGCCGGCGGCGAGCAAGCGTGGGGCGAAGAGGGCGCGGCGCAGTTCGATACTGTAAACGAGCTGTTGGAGTATCGCATGCGCGCGGGCAAGGCGTACGAATACGGCTTTACCCGCAGCATGGATGCGGAAGTAAACGGCGAGAAACTCGTGGACCTGGAACTGGGGGGACTCGTGACGCCTCACGTCGTGCGCGCCAGGGACGGTCGCCTGGATCTGATCGTGCACGTGCGCCTGGATCAGACCGCCGGCATCGACGCTGCAGAGTTGCCCGCCGCGAAAGAGAATCGCGGCGCGCCGCTGGCCTATCTCGCCCATCTGCAGATCGATCGCATGGGCCAGCCCCTGTTTTTGCGTTTCTCGAAAGACACTCCCGACCAGGCGGAGCAGGGACTGATCCGCGACGTGATTTCCACCTGGCTACAGCCCTTACCCGGGCCCGGCTCCCGCCCGCGTCCGGTCGCTGAAGCCGAGCAGTCCTGGTTCGCGTCAACTTTCGGTTTCGGTTTCGGCTCAAGTTCAGGTGACGCGGAGGCCGCGGTCTTCGCCGTTCAGGGCACCGATACCCAGGGTTTCTATGACGCCGCCCTGAGTCTCTTCGCCGAAGACGACGCCGGCGAGAAAATCCGTTACGACCTGGCGAAAGAAAAGTACAACGACAGTCTGACCCCGATTAAAATCGAAGAGTCGGAGCACAATATCGTCTGGACGATCGAACACGGGGTCTTCAGCGGCAGCGCCGGCAAAGACCAGTTTCTGATGGGCCCCTCCGAGTTCTCCGTCGACTCTTCTCTAAAGTACGTATACAATCTAAACGAAGTCGGACCCGCCCGGTATACGGAAACTGATCTTGCGCAGTTTACGATCAACGGCGATATCTACGACGTCGAAAGCTATCTTTCGGATCGTGAAGTGAGTGTGCCCGAGCGCACGCGAGCGAAACCCTGGCGCGAAATCAAGCCGCAGCTAACGGCGGTGACCGCGGACATGTCCGGCGAGCAGCGCACGGAAGTCTTTAACACCCTGGCCGTTTCCGTGCGCGCCGATCCGACACTCGCCGTAGACGCCGCCCGCGCCGCCCGCCAATTCGAAAGCGACGACCACCGTTTTCAAATGGTGATGGGCGCTCTGAGCTATTCCGGTTCCCCGGCCGCCCAGGACGAACTGCTGGATCTCTACGCGGACGAGGGCCTGGACCAGGCGGGACGCGAAAGCGTCATCGACGCCTTTACGTTAATGACCGAAGCCGCCACGCCGGAGACCCTGAATATGCTGCAGGACGCCTTCGCGAGCGACGATCCGAACGTCAGCGGCCGGGCGGGTCTGGCCCTGGGCAGCGCTCAGCGAAATAATCCCAACGAAAAGCTGCGCCAGTGGATTCGCGACGAGTGGCGCGCGGCGAAAAACGATGTGCAGCGCCAGACGGTGCTCGAGTACATCGGCAACAGCGGCGATCCGCAGCTGCTGCCGATTATTAAAGAAGCCTTAAAGTCCGAGGACTTCGCCCTGCAGCAGCTCGCTCTGAATTCGACGCGCTTTATGGATACGCCGGAAGTAAACGGCTATTTGTTGCGGCAGTTTCAGGATCGCGGCGTCAACCAGCGTCTGCGTTACGAAGCTCTGGGATCGCTGGCTCTGCATCGCTGGGAAGAACGTTTTTTACCGATCATGGAAAACTGCGTGCGGCAGGAGTCGATGGAGGCCATGCGTATGCGCTGCGCGCGATTTACCCTCGAACAGCTGCGCCACGAACGCCGCATGAAGGATCTGTTGAAGTCCCAGCGGGCGACGGGGACCACGGAAGCCTGGCGTGAATTCGTCGACCGCGAAAGCGGCGATTGAGCGTCGGCGGGTGTTTCTACGAATCCATGCATCGCGGTGCATGGATTCGCCTGCGCCGCTTCGCGTTAGAAGCCCGCGATGCGCAGGAGCTGTCGCGCGCCCAGCACGGCGAAGAAGAGCAGGGTCGCGCTCAGCAATAGATTCGCCGCGAAGCGATTGCGATAGCTTTCGCCGACCAGATCTTTGCGATTGTTTAAGTACAACAGAGTCCCGGCCAGCAGCGGCATGAACAGCGAACCCAGCACGGCGTAGCTCAGCTGCACCGCCTCAATGCGGGCGAATAAAGTTATGGCGGGCAGCGTCGCGAGGGCGAGCAAGTACAGACGATAACCCCGCTGTTGCTTTAAATCCTGCGGCGTGTGGCCCTTTGCCCGGGGCTGCTCTGGCGCGTTGCTGCCCGGCAGGTCGACTTCGTGCATCGCGTCGCCGGGCCGGGCCGTTTCGTCGGGGGCGGTCTGTCCTGGATCGTCGCTCGTGCCGCCCGTGGCCAGGCGCGCGAAGTCCGCGAAGAGATAGGGCGCTGACTGCCAGACCCCGAGCATGCTGGAGAAGACGGCGGCCCAGAACCCGAATAAAAATACGATCATGCCGATCGGACCGATCGCCCGGCCCATTTCGTTTGCGATAGCCAGGGGCAGGCGCGATTTGTCAGCGTCGCCTGCGAATTCGATTGCCAGGCGGTCCGCGAGCACGATCATCGCCATGCTGAACAGCGCCGTGAGGCCGTAGGCGACGACCAGATCGATTCGCGACTTGCGCAATCCCGACAAACCCTGGCGGCCGCTTTCGCGAATCCAGTAGCCGTACGACAGCATCGTAACCGTGCCGCCCACGCCCCCGATCAATGCGAAGACCCACACCGCGTCGTCGGGCCGGCGCAGCCCGGGCGCAAACAGGCCGCTGATGATCGCGCCCGCGTCGGGCCGCAGCAGCGTCGCGCCGCCCAGCACCGCCAGAAACATCATCACAATCGCTGCCGCCATCACGCCTTCAAACAGGCGAAAGCCGCCGCCCCGCACAGACATGATCCATACCAGCGCGCAGGCCGCCGCGGAATGCAGCAGGCCCCAGATGATTTTCGAGACGGCGGGATCGGAGTGCAGGGGATAGACCGCCGTGCCGGCGATGCCGCAGGCGTTCATCAGGGCGCCCGCCACGACAAAGGACCACAGTATAAAATAGATCAAAAAAACCGGGCGAATCCAGGGCCCGAGGTGCCGCAGCCAGCCTTCGAGCAGACTGCGGTCCGTCGCGAGCTGGAAGCGGGCCAGGCCTTCATTGAGGGCGCACTTAAAGACCGCGCCGATCGCAACGGCCCACAAGAGATCGACGCCGGTGCGAATGCCCGCCAGAGCCGCGGTAATCAGATCCCCCGCACCGATGCCGGTCGCCGCGACGAGCAGCCCGGGGGCCAGGAGCGCCGCCCCTGATCTCAGGCTCAAGCGCAGGCGGGCGATCACGGTGCGTCTCGAAACTCAATCTGCGCGATGTCGCGCCGTTCGATCACGCGAGTGCCGACGCGATCGCTTTCGGCCGCTTTGCCGGAATCTGGTTTTTCGTTCGTTGCCGTCTTGTCGGTCGACTGCTTTTCGGACGCCGCGTCGCTTGCCTGAACTTCTAAAATGATTTTCGTTTCGGAAATGCTTTTGATGCGGCCGGCCAGCACGTCGCCGTTTTTTAGAACCAGGGTCGCGTCGAATTTTTTGGACCGGGCCTTCGTAAATTCGTCGAGTCGCTTCGCGATTCGTTCCTGTTCCAGGCGGGCCGCCGCGTCCGCTTCGCGTTTCAGAGCGGCCTCGCGGTCCGTATCGGATGCAAATACCCCGGCCGCGTCGCACTCTTCTATGATGATCGTGTTTTTACTGAAAGATAGAAAAGCTCCGCCGACCACCGTCAGGGCGATATCGTACCACTCAAGTTTTTCGGTGACGCGATAGGATTTATCGGCTTTCGGAAACATGCGGTCCGGCGAAATGGTTCGCAGGGGCAGCGCGCCGAACAGCAGGTAGTACTGGCCGAATGTGTCGGTCGGCTTGCACTTCGCCGCGCTGTTTTGCACCACCACCGGACCGTTTTTGCGAGGGCTTGAGACTTCCATCGATACGCAGGCGGATGAAAGACAGAGCGCCGCCGCGATCGCCGCGATGCGCGACCCGACCGGCCCCGCGGATCGCAAAGCGGCCGGCGATACGCGCGCCTTCGGCTCAATATAATTTAGCATCTCGCTTTTTCTTTCAAGCATGCGCCGCTCTCCTTGATTCCGTCGCCGCTCTCAGGTCGGCCCGGGGTGCTCGCGAATCGTATTAGCTTTCTCGGTTAGATCCCGCCGTCTCTTGAGCGGCCGACGCCAGCCCGATTTTCAAAAAGATCAGCGGTGCAAGCCAGATCGCCCAGAGCATCATGAAAAAATAGCGCAGATAGCGCAGGCCGAGATACTCCCACTCCGGCAGCGTCTCTGGAGCGAATTTGCCGCTCGCGTAAATCGCGAAGACGCCCACCAGTCCCAGCAGATAGCGCAGCACGCGCTTGCCGATCGGACCGCCGACGCTGAAATTCGCGGTGCGCAGCATGAGCGCGCCGCCGACGCCCATACCGGCGACGACCGCCGCGAAGCTGACCGGCGCCTTTGCGCTGAAGGGCGCGATCGTTTTCGAAGGCTGGTCCGCCGCGGCGTTCTCGAAGAAGACCGGGTCGATCTGGACGACGCCGGCCAGATATTTACTGTAGACCAGGGCGAGGGCGAGCATGGCGCCTGAGATCAGAAAGCTGACGCCGATCTGCGCGCCGATTTCGCGCGCGCGAAACCAGGCTTCGAAGCGGGGCATGAGCTTCCAGAAGGCGATCAGGAAGATCGCCCCCGCGGTCCAGCCCATCAGCAGGTCGTTCGGGAAGTGGACTCCCATTAACATTCGCGAAAAAGAAATTAAGAATGCGAGGACGAAGAAGGCCGGCCATAGCCAGCGCCAGCCCGGCCGGTAGCGGCGCAGGGTCGCCGTCAAATATCCCCAGAAGGTCACGGCGTTCTGAGAGTGTCCCGAGGGCGGACCGAAGGCCGATTCGGCGCGCAGACCTTCGATGTCCGCGTCCCACCAGTACGGTCGCGGGCTGTGCAGAGTCCACTTCAGGAAGTCGTTCACGAAAGAACTGGTCGTGATCAGCGCCAGCAGGCGCAGTCCGGTGCCCCGGTGAATGCTCCAGTAGATCAGCGGGATCAGAATCATATAAAACAATTCTTCGCCGAGCAGCGTGAATAATTCCATCGGCCCGTACAGGGCGGAAAGATTTTCCTGCAGCCACAGAATTAAATCTGCGCCGAGTCTGTTGATTGGTTCCGGGATCATTGTGTGCTTCCTCGTTTCGGTAATTAAAATAGAATTGCGAGATAGATATTCGTCAGCGTTCTGAAGCGCCCGAATAGATGTCCGTGATCAGGAGCGTGCGATCGTCTTCCGGGGCGGACTCGCCCTGAAAGCGACCGACCTGCTCGCGGACGTGGGCCAGAGTGCGCGCGGGATCCCAGCCGGTGGTGCGTGCGTCGAAGAGATCCAGCAGGCCGCGTTCGCCCAGCAGATTGTAATTGCGATCGCTCCCGGCCTGGTCGCCGTCGGCCTGAAAGGTTTCGGAAATTCCGTCGGTGTATAAAATTAAACGGCAGCGGTCGTACAGGGGAATCGTCTGCCGGGGGAATTCGGCTTTGCGAAAGGCGCCGATGACTTTGCCGTTCGGTCGCAGGAAGCGCACTTTGCGCCGGCGACTGCGTCCGTCTTCGGAATGGGCGCGATCATTTGCGGCGTCGGTATGATCGTCGCGATCGCCTTCGGCCGCATCCGGGAGAGCCGCCAGGAAACCTTTGGGATGGCCGGCGTTACAATAGTCCAGGCTGCCTTTGCGAAAATCCAGGCGCACGTAAATCGCCGTGAGAAAGTGATCGCGTAGCTGGCCGTAAAGATCCTCGTTCATTTTGCGCAGCAGTTTGTCCGGACGGTCGAGATAGGCGGCGCACTTTTCGAAGCTGTTGACGACCGTATTAAAATGCATGGCCGCGCTAATGCCGTGGCCGGTAATGTCGGCGACAAAGATTCCCACCGCGTCCTTTTCTAAAGGAATCACGCGATAGTAGTCGCCGCCGACGGTGCTGAAGGGTTCGTACCACAGCGCGAAGTCCAGACGGGGATCGTCGGCGGGCAGTTCCTTCTGGATCGAGCGGGCCTGGAGGCGGGCGGCATGGCGCAGCTCTCGATCAAGGTTGTCTTTTTCCGCCGCCATCTGCGCCTGCAGGCGGGCCTGGGCGGCCAGGCGTTCTTCATAGTAGCGTTCGAATTCGCTGTGCAACTGCGTAATAAAATCCGTCGATAGATTCGAGACGATTTCCTTGGCGACCAGATAGTCCAGCCGCCGCTGGTCGTTTTCGTACTGCCCGGCGTGGTGGCGCAGAAGCGCCATATGAATTTCTTCGCGCAATTTTAATTCGGCGCGGTAGATTTGCTCGAAGTGCAGGCCGCGCGGTCGCGCGGCGTCTGGCGGGGACGGATCCGCGGGAGCGGCGTTCTCTTGCAGATCGCCTTCATCGGCGCGCCGGATCAGGTGCCGGACGAGGCTGGCCGGGTTTTCAAACAGAAAGGGGCGTTCGTCCTGGAGGGCGTAGAGCCGGCTGCGATAGACCGCGAAGTACTGCAGCACCGCCCGGGTCGAAAGAGGGCCGTCCTGCAGGAGCGCGGTGTACCAGCGCTCCAGAATGGTCGAAGCGGAATAATCCCGCGCCCCGGGTTTGGCATAGACCCGCAGCTCCCGCAGAATGTCGGCGATGTCCCCGCTCAGGTCCGGCAGCATCGGAAAACCGGCCGGGCGGTCGAAATTTCCCGACTGAATCTTCTGTAAAAAATAGACCAGGTCGTCTCTCAAAAAGACGTACAGATCCGAGCGAATGCGGGCGGTGTCGCTGCTGCTCCGGGTCGGGCGGAATCGAGGCGCGGTTGGGGGAGGCTGATCGGCGGAGGCCTGGGTCTCCCGGGACTTCGCTTCCAGCAGTTCCAGCCGCGACACAAACAAATCCAGTTCGAAGTCGAGCTCGCCTTGAAGGGCTTCCGGAACCCCGGAACGCAAACGGTCGAGGGTTTCCATCAGCATCCGGGAAGTGTGTCGTGATTCCGGCGGCATGCTCCTCCAGACTGTGGTCGCGCGGGGGCGGGGCAAGAAGTTTCCGGGCTTCGGAGGCGGATCGAGGCCCCCATTTCAAGAAAAACGATTCGCCGATTTCCCGGGCCAAAATTCCTTTACACTCGCGGCGCGCCGCCCGACGATTCCGGAAAGCGACGCTCCGACTCCGCGCATCCCGATTCCCGGTCATGGTTGACCGGAGTCCGGCGGCAGCGCACGCAGTCGGAGCCGCCCGCCGGGCCTCAGGATTCGTGATTGTGAGCAGGAAGATTTGAATGTCAGATGAGTGGCCGCCGCCAATAGAAGAATTTCTGTCCCACGAGATCAACGTGGCGCTGGAGATGCTATTCAAAGAGAATCACGACAGCATCATGAAGCTGCGGTTTAAGATTCCGCCGCCGAATGTTTATCCCTGGGAATATTTTTTGCGGCTGAATTTTTCTCCCGACAATCCGCACATGCGGCCGTACGTTTTCGAGCCCGACCACTTCGCCAAAGAAAACGGCCATCTCCTGGACCGGGCCAAGCCCCGGACTTACTATGCTCTGTTTCGATTTCTGGAGTGGTTCCGCGAGAGCCTGGAGTTTCTGGAAACGAGCGTCGACGTGGTCGAAGCGAAGTTTCGTCACTTTAAGTTTCGGGCCAAGCAGCAGCTCGAAAACAAGCAGGTCGATCGCAAAGAGCTGGACCGCAACATCCAGGCGACTCTGATCCAGGCCCACAATATGATCTCCCAGCGCGGCCACGTAGAGACTTCGTATAAGAAGGCGCTGCTTTTTATTAACACGGAAATCGGTCAGCGGGGCGAATTCAATCTGCGCAAACTATACGGTTCTCAGACCATGGAGTCGGATCTCTATCCCGACTTTAATGTGCTGACCACCCAGGTTTTCTTGATCATTCAAAACCGCCGCCGCATCGAAAAGATTCTGGCGAATTGGAAGCACATCCGAGTCCCCGGAATGCCGCGCGAGTAGCGCGGCATGCAGGCCGGGGCAAAGCAGAGGCGGAATGCCGCGCGAGTAGCACGGCTGGAGGCCGGGGCGCAGGCCGCGCGCGTAGCCGGTAGACGATCACGGAGCGCCGACACGGGCTTGACCGCTGGCCGGCCTTCGTGCGATCCATCATATTCAAAGGCTCGCGACTATGACTGAAACCGCTGAACTATCATTTCCCCAGGACGACGTTGAAAGCCGGGTCAGCCACATCATGCACTTGCTGCCGGGGCTGGGTATGAACCTGCTGACCTTTCAGAAAGAGGTCTCGATCGCTCGTTCGGTTTCCGCCACCGCGGACCGGGAGCTGATGAAAAAGGCCGAGCTACAAATTGAAGATAATCTAATTAATACCATTCGCGATCACTTTCCGCGTGATCGAGTCTACAGCGAAGAGCGCGGTCGCTCCGGTTCGGACGACGGCGAATTCGAATGGTGGCTCGATCCCATCGACGGCACGCGCAATTATATTCACGGCGTGCCTCTGTTCTGTATTTCCGTCGGCCTCTGTTTTCGCGGCGGCCCCGTCGCCGGCATCGTGATGGTGCCGGCCTTTTCGGAAATGTATCATGCGATTCTGGGCGACGGCGCCTATAAAAATCACAACCCCATTCGGGTCTCGGGGCTATCGAGCGTGGAGCGCACGCTGATTGCGACGGGTCTGCCGTACAAGCGCAAAGAAGTGATTGGCGAAATTATTGCCGACGTCGCGGCCTTTATCTCCAGCGGCACCGGTCTGCGCCGCAGCGGTTCGGCCGTGCTGGACCTGTGCTGGCTGGCCGAAGGCCGCTACGACGCGATGTGGGAGCGGGGCATGGACCCCCACGATCTGTGCGCCGCCTCGGTGATCGTCAGCGAAGCCGGCGGACGCATGTCGGGTTTTGACGGCCAGGGCTTTGATATATTTTTTCAGGACGTCGTCGCCAGCAACGGCCTGCTGCATCCGCAGATCATCGAACTTCTGCGCAAGTCGCGCAAAGTCGAAGGCATGAATTGAATGCCGCGCTGCCTTTCGTTGCCGTAAATATGGCGATGACCCTCGACGGCAAAGTCATGCGCCCCGACGGCGGATGGCACGGCCTGACTTCGGACGCCGATCGTGCGCGAATGGATCGCTATCGTCTCGAAGCCGACGTGATCTTCGTCGGAAAAAATTCCATCGCCGCCGACGATCCGATTGTATTGCCCACTCGTCTGCGCAAAACATCGGGCGAATTAAAAGCAGGCGGGCTCTGGCCAGTGCCGTGTATGATCGCGCGATCTTCGCTGCCATTGGTCGATCGTAAACTCTTTAGCGATTCGAATCAGCGCGGCGTGCGCCCGCTGATTTTTACCGACCGCGATCAGCCGGCCGTACGCGAAGGCCTCAGGTCGCCGGTCGAAGAGCGTCGCGCGGACGAGCCGCTGAGTCTCGATGAATTTTCCGTCGCCGCGTCCGCAGAGCTGCGGGCCCTGGTCGAATGCGCGGAAGTCTTAGCATTCCCTCGTGAACTATTAGAGCCGGCGATGGTGCTCGACTGGTTGTATCGCGAGCGGGGCGTGCGGCGGGCGCTGCTTGAAGGCGGTCCGAAGGTCAACCACGCGTTTTTCAACGCGGATCTCGTCGACGTGATCTATTTGACGCTCGTGCCTTTTTTGATCGGCCAGAAGGATCTGCCGGGCATCGTCGACGGCGAAGCGGCCTTTCCGCGCTTCGATCAAGAGGGCCGCTGGCGTCTGGATCGTTCGGAATCGATCGGCGGCGAAGTCTTTCTGCGCTATATTCGCACGCGCTGAGCTTCTGTTTTGCCGCGCAATCCGTGGCGAAATAATCTGAAGGAATTCTCCGCGGACTCAGGCCGCGTCCGCGTCAAGGCCGCGGGAATCCGCGTAGCGCTGGGCGGCGTCTCGCAGGCGTCCCGACATTGTTCTTAACAGCGCCATTACCAGACGCGGCTGTTCGGCCAGCAGGTTTTGAAAATCGGCGCGTTCGATGACCATCAGTTCGCCGGGCTCCACCACCTGAACCGTCGCCGAGCGCGGTTCGCGATCGAGAATCGCCATCTCACCGAAGCACTCGCGGGCTTTCATCTTTAACAGTTCGGTTTTGTCTTCGCCTTTTAATAAGCGCACACTGCCGGACAGCACGATATACATCGCGTCGCCCGAATCGAATTCGTGAAAGATGATCTGCTTTTTACGCGTGCTCTGAATTCTTGCGATCTGGTTGAGCAGCTTGAGGTCTTCGTTGTGAATGTGCGCGAAGAGCGGCACGCTGCGCAAAAACAGAATCCGTTCCATGTACTCTTCAACCGCTTTCAGTTCCGGACGACGAAAGCCGGGACCGGAAGGCGGGCGTTCGCCCAAACGCTTGAGCGCCAGTCCGACGTTCGCGCGAATCAGCGGATCGTGGTGTTGTTTGTGTTTGCGGACAATCGGCGCCAGCTTGCGCAGCTTTAGTTCGCCGACCGCGTACAGCGCAGCGGCGATGGTCCAATCGTGCTGGGGTTCGTTTAGAATTTCCTGCAGGGGCAGGGCGGGACTCAGTCCGGGGGGAATCGTGTCGTCGTCTAAATAGCGGCTTTCGAATAAGGCCGCGACTTCGGCGCCTTCGGGGCCCACGCCTTCTAAGAGCTCGACCGAGTCGGCGATGGCCCGCCGGTTGGGGCTGCGCAAACCGACCGCCGCCGTGCGGACCATACCGGGATCCGATAGCAGTTCCAGAATTTCCAGCGCCAGGTTTTCGCGGTCGGTGCTTTCTCGCACGAGGGCGTCCAACAGCAGCACGCGCGCGCGGTCGTTCTTCACCGAAGAGAGCACCTGGCGCTGAACGTCGTCGCGGTTCATGCGCGCGAGATTGACTTCCAATACTTCGCGCAGAATATCCTGCATGTCGGGCGTGATCAGCTCGGCCAGCATCTCAGGGTAGTCGTCGGGATGTTCAATCGTGACGCGCTCTTGAATGCGGCCGAGGGCCTGGACCGCGGCCGCCGTGCCGATGCTTTCCTGGCGATAGTGCAAATCTTCGATCGTCTGTCCCAATACGGCGGCGCTCTTCGAGTCGGCGATTTCGCCCAGGCACTGGAGAATCGGGCCGCGATGCGCGTCGTCGGCCGCGGGCAGCGCCGCATGCAGCGGCTCCAGGGAATCCTGCTGGAGTCGTACGATGGCGCCGTGCGAGGTATGCCCGAGCTCGTCGTCGGTCAGATATTGAATCAGAGTCGGCACGACGCTCGCGTCGCCGGAGTGGCCGAGAGCCCGCACCGCTTCCAGGCGCACGTCGCGGTTTTTCGAGCGGGCGAGCTCCAGCAAGAGATCGAGTAGATCGCGGCGGCCGCTTTCGCGAATCGCATGGGCCGCCTGCAGTCGCAGTTCCATATCGCGTCCGCGAACCATCCCGCGCAAAGCCACAAAAGCGGCCCCGCGTCGATTCAGGCTGTCTTCGGGCGCCGGCAGCCCGGCGACGACCGCGGCGCGACGCACGATCGGCACGCGGGACTTCAGAAAGCGTTGCAGGGTCGACTGCAATTTTTTGCGGCTTTCGGAATCGCCGGCGCCCCGCTGCAGCGCGCCGAGAGCCCGAAGCGCGGCCACCTGGACCTCGGGATCTTTCGCATCGCAGAGCGCCAGGATTTCGTTGCCGGCTTCCTGAAAGCCGCACTCGCTGAGATGCGAAACTATACGAATTTGCAAATCCGACTCGACGAAGGGTAGACTTTGCGTCAGGCGATGCAGCACCGATTCGTTTTTCAGTCGCAGCAAATAATCGAGGGAAAGCATCGCGACTTCGTGATCGTCCGATCCCAGGCTGCTGAAGAGCCCGGCGACGGTCGACTCGTCGACCTGCTCTCCCAGTTCGGTGATCGCCCGCGCTCTTAACTGGTGATCGCGGGAATTTAAGCTGTCGACCAGGGCGTGCATATAGTCGTGGCGCACGCGCCGCGCCAGCCAGATCCAGACCAGGCCGGTGGCGGCGCAGCCCATGGCGATGGCGGCGTAGCTGACGCTATAGGCTTCGAACAGAACCAGCATGATTCCGCCGAGCATAATCGCTCCCGGTTCGACCATGCCGTTGATCAGGGCCCGGGCCTGGCCGCGTTTTTCGCCCGGGATCGCGTTGTATAATAAATTCAGCGAAGACTCGAAGATCGAGTTGAGAATACCTTCGTCGAGAAAGCGCACGGTCTTGGCGAGATTCGTGCGTAAAGCGGCGTAGCCCACGGGCACGAATTCGCGTACGGCGAGGGACAGCGATCCGATCGTCATCGTAATCGGATAGACCAGAAAGGCGTTCGCCACGCCGGCCTTTCGCAGAAATGGCCCGGTAATCAACAGCTGAATCAACAGGCCGCTCAAAGCGACGAAGGCGTTTAATAATCCCAGCACCGCTGTGCGTTCGGTGTCATCGGCGTAGCGAATCTCCATCGCCGTAAGAAAGAGCCAGTCCACGGTATTGACCACGAACCACAGGGGGATTTGAATCAGCGCGATCGTGCGGATCAAAGGCGTATTCAACAATTCGCCCATGCCCTTCAGCGATACGCCTTCGTCCCGGCCGGGACTCGCTTCGATCTGGACGCCGCTGGCGGCCGCCGCCGTCCGGCTCCAGTAAACGGCCGGCACCGCCAGAAGCAAAATCACCGACCAGACGACGAAGATATCTTCTGTGTCGATTCCGTCAAAGCGTAGCACCTGGCCGACGAGCACGCCGCCGGTAATCAAACCGATCAAGCCGGCGCCGCCCACTAAAGGCAGGTTGCGTTTGCCTTCGCGGGGATCGAAGACGTCGTTGGCGTAGGTCCAGAAGTGGATCTGGATTAAATTCAGAAGTAGTTCGTAAAACGTAAAGACCGCGAAGGGCAGCCAGTAGGAGGTTTCGCCGCCCTCCGTTTCCATCCCGGGCGCCATCTCCAGGCGCAGCCAGAACAGGCTGGCGGAAAAAACTGTCAGGATGATATAAAAGAGCCGGTAGCGCGGCAGTCGATCTTCTACGAGCGAATAGGCCGCCGACACGAACACCGTAATCACGGCGTTGAAGATGTACATGTACGGGATCATCGTCGCGCCGGCGACTTTCAAAAAAAACGATTCGTTGGCGGAGCGACCGAAGCCGAAGCCCAGGAAAATTAAAAAATAGAGCAGGCTCATCGACAGGAGCCGCGAAAATTCGCGGTCCGTAACGCCGAGATGTTTGAGCAGACTCTGGATCATGAGGAGAGTGGGGCGCGGTCAGTCTTCCGAAGATGGAATCAGAGTGACCAGGGTTTCGCCGACCGTGACCTGCGCCCCCGCGGGTTTGAGCAATTCGCCCAGTCGCCCGCTGCGAGGAGACTCCAGGGGAAAGGCCGCTTTGTCCGTCACCAGCTCGCAGAGTTCCTGATTTTCGCTGACTGTATCCCCTGCGGCGACGTACCAGGCGACCAGCTCGATTTTTTCCGCGTCGCCGATGTCGGGCACTTTGAGCGGGATGGATGCGATTTCAGCGGATTCGGACATAGGGCGTTCTGCGACTGGATTTGAGGTACAGTGCGACCGGCGGCAATTGCGGGCAATCAAATTCCCGCATTTATTTATTGAAAGATCCGGGGCGCTTTCATTCACTACACAAATGAAGGCCACCCAGGATCTAACCGAAATTCGCCGCGCCCTTGACGCGTCGACCATGCTCCCCCACGAAATCGATCAGGCGCTGCCGCTGATCGAAGAGATTCACGAACTCAAAAAACGCAAGAAGGCCGTGATTCTCGGTCACAATTATATGACGCCCGACGTGTATCACGGGGTTTCAGATTTTATCGGCGATAGTCTGGGGCTGGCGCGCCTGGCCGCCGAAACGAAGGCGGACGTGATCCTGTTCAACGGGGTGCACTTCATGGCCGAGACCGCGAAGATCGTGAATCCGGACAAGCTGGTGCTGATCGCGGACCTCGAAGCGGGCTGCAGTCTCGCCGAAAGCATCACCGGCGCGGACGTGCGCGAACTCAAGCGCCAGCATCCCGGCGTGCCGGTCGTGACCTACGTCAACTGCTCGGCGGAAGTCAAAGCCGAAACCGACGTTTGCTGCACCAGCGCGAACGCCCTGGAAGTAGTCGAAAGCGTGCCCGGCGACGCGGTTATTTTTTTACCGGACGAGTATCTGGCGCGCAATATCGCGCTCCAGACCAAAAAGAAAATCATTTCGTGGGAGCAGGGCAAGTGCATGGTCCACGAACAGTACAGCGGCGAAGACGTGCGCAATACCCGTAAACAATTCGACGACCTGGTTGTGATTTCGCATCCCGAGTGCGATACCGATGTGACCGGCGAGTCGGACTTCGCCGGCAGCACTTCGCAGATGGCGAATTATATCGCGAAGAGCGAACACAAGAATATCATGTTGATCACCGAATGCAGCATGGCCGACAATCTGCGCGTGCAGTTCCCCGATCGAAATTTCGTATCAACCTGTCACACCTGCCCGCATATGAAAAAGATCACTCTGGAAAAAGTCCGCGACGCGCTGCTCTACGATCAATTCGAAGTAACCGTTCCCGAGCACATTCGCGTGCCGGCGCGGGCGTCAGTCGATCGCATGCTGGAAATCGGCTAGGCGGCCCGCGTCGCCGCATTCTCGAACCTTCGCCGTTTTTTATGCCCGATTCCGAACAAAGCTCCAGCCCCGCCGCTTCTGAAGCTCCGCCCTTTCGCGTGGGCAACGGTCTGGACTTTCATCGCCTGATCGAAGAGCCGGATCGGCCGCTCATGATCGGGGGCGTGGAGATTCCGGGCGTGCTCGCCCTGCAGGGCCACTCCGACGCGGACGTTTTATTGCACGCCCTGGCCGATGCGATGCTGGGAGCGATGGGCCTGGGGGATATCGGCGAATTTTTTCCGGATACAGATCCTCGCTATAAAAACATGGATTCGCGGGATATTATTAACTTTGTGCATTCAGAAGTTAAGCAGTCCGGCTATAAAATAGCCAACGTGGATCTGACCCTGATCGGCGAACGACCTAAATTCACTCCGCACAAAGCCGAAATTCGACGGAGCCTGGCCGCGCTGCTGGCGATTCCCCTGGACTGCGTGGGCTGCAAGGCGACCACCACTGAAAAGATGGGGGCTCTCGGACGATCCGAAGGGGTCGGCTGCCTGGCCGCCGTTTTACTGACGCGGAATTCGGGCGGATGATGCGCCGCGCGAGAATTCCGGCGCTCCAGGTCTTCTGCGTCGGCGTCGCCCTGAGCATGCTCATGATCACCGGCGGCAATTGCCGGCCGTCATCATCAGACCGCTTCGAATCGCTGGAAAACCGGGTCGTCGATCTAAGCCGCCTGCCGGCCTGCGCGCGACACGGTTTCGACAGCGCCTGGCTGCGCCGCTCCGGCCAACCGAGGGAACTGTCCGACGGGGAGGCAGGCGAAGGCGATTGTCCGAGCGGCTGGCATCGCGTCCCCGGTCAAATTCACGGCAGTCGCCCCCTGGGAGTTCGCGATCTGGGCCTGCCGCCAGAGCGGCGAATCGATCGGCAAATTCGCGGCGATCGCGAGGCCGCGGCCTTTCGTGAATACAGTCTGCGTATTTTATTCCCCGCGCCGCCGCCCGGCGATCGTGGGATTGTGGTCCCGGAGGATTTCGCCCTGGCGCTCGGTTCGATCGGTCTGAACTGGGAGATCTATGTGAACGGCGCGCTGCTGGAGCGCGAAATTCATCGAGACGCGGCGGGGGATGTTGGACTGAAATTGTATCTGCGCGATCATCGCGTGCGAATCCCCGGCGAAGCGATGCATTCGTCCGCCGATAACGAACTTTTTATTCGTCTGATCGGCGATCCTGGATTCGCTCTATCGGGCGTCGCCATCGGACGGCCCCAGGCGATCGGCCCGGCCGCCGCCATCGAAAATCCCTTGAGGGATCAAATTGAACTGGCGTTGATCGTGCTGTATCTCGCCGCGGGCGCCTTTCATATACTGTTCTTCGCCCTGAGGCCGGCCGAACGCGCAAGCCTGTACTTTGGAATCTTCGCCCTGGTGCTCTTCGTTTATTTTTTCAGTCGGGGTCCGACCGTGTACGCGATCACTCGCGATATGGAGATTCTACTGCGACTGGAGCTGCTCTGTCTGTACTGGACGGTGCCGCTGTTTCATATTTTTATCGACACGATGCTGTACGGCCGGCCGGGCCGCCTGACGCGCGTGAACGTGATTTTTCATCTGGGCCTGTCCGTGAGCGCCGTGGCCCTGCCCATCGGGCGGGCCTGGAATGCGCTGCAAATCTGGCAAATACTGGCGATTCCGTTTTTGATCTATTTCCTGTACGAATTACTACAGGGCGCGCGCTACGAATATATAAAACAGAAAGTTCAGAAATCCGGCCCTGGCGCGCTGCATCTCTTGCGGCATACTCTGGGGAGAACGATGCCGGGAAATTTGCTGCTCGGTTATTTGATCCTGGGCGCGGCGGCGGGCTACGACGTGGTCGATGCGGTATTTTTGCATCGGGCCGACGAGCTGACCCGCTACGGTTTCTTTGTATTTATCATGGGCATCGCCGGAATGCTCGCGAACCGATACGTGGCCGCCGTGCACCAGGTCGAAAGTCTGAACGAAGAGCTGCGCTTTCGCGTCGTTGAATTGAACCAGGCGAACCGGGGGCTGCGAGATTCGGAAGAGCGCTACCGGACTCTGGTCGAAGAATCCAGAGATATTATATTTACGCTCGACGAAAATTTTCGATTCGTGCGCGCGAATCGGAGCATGCACCGAATCCTGGGCGTCAGCCAGGAACAGCTGGCGGGCTCTAACTTTCTTGAGTTGGTTTACGTCGATCCGGACGAGGAACGCGATAAAGAAGCTCTCAACAGTCGTCAGGTTCTTAAAGTAAAGCTCGATGAATTCGCGACGACGCGCAAACCGATCTTTCAAAAAGTTCTGTTTCGTTCCAGCTTCCTGGCGGAGCCCAAAGAATTGCACCTGCGCCTGGAACACGTCGACGTGCACGGCGGACAGCCTGAAATTCTGGGCCGCGCTTCCAGCGTGCTCGAAGATAATTTGCTGCGATTTTTTATCGCGGAGCGGCAGAGCTATCGCGTCGGCAATTCGCTGATCACGGCGGAAGAGTTGTCCCAGCGCCTGGTCCGGAACATCGGTAAATATCTGGACAATCAGCCGCTGACGGGCGTGCGTTTCGGACTGCGCGAGATGCTCGTCAACGCCATCGAACACGGTAATCTGAGTATATCCTACGACGATAAGACCCGCGAGATCATGAGCGGCAACTACAAGGACTTCATCAAAGCGCGTCAGTCCAACACGAGCTATCGGCAGCGATCGGTGACCGTTCACTACAGCCTCTCGCCCAAACGCGTGCTGTTTCTGATCCGGGACGAGGGCGACGGCTTCGATCACGCCGCCATGCGCGCGCGTAAATTAGAGGATCTGGACGCGGAACTCTCCAGCCACGGCCGCGGCATCAAGATGACCGAGAGCGCCTTCGATCGCGTTCGATACAATGCGAAGGGCAACCAGGTCCTGCTGATTAAGTACTTTGGTCGGGACTGAAGCGGATTCGCCTCCCTTCATCAGTCCGGTCGAACCATGTACAGCAGGAATCCCAGGAGCGGCCACAAAAACAGCCAGATCGCGGCGGCTGCGAGCAGCAATCTGACCCACAAAACGCACACCGGTCGATATGCGCGCGAAAGCATCGCCAAACTCAGCATGACAATCAGCGTCAGGACCGAAGCCATATAGGCCAGATTCGATAGAGCGAATGTGTCGGTAAAAAGCATCCGGCGCGAAGTTGCCGCTTCATAAGTCTTATAAATCCAGGTTGGCAACCACAAGCATTCGCAGAATGCGCGGGTTGCCATTTCCTATTTTCATAAGTCTAAGTTGGCAACTTCCAGCGCGTTGTTCTCGATGAAACGCCGACGCGGCTCCACTTCGTCGCCCATTAGAACGTCGAAAGTGCGTTCGACGTTTTCCAGAATGGCCGATTCGTCCAGCGGCTGGACTTTCAGCATCACACGCTGCTCCGGATCCATCGTCGTTTCCCACAGCTGCTCGGGATTCATTTCACCGAGACCTTTGTAGCGCTGAATAATCGTCTTCTCTTCGCCGTGCTTTTTTACGAATTTGTCGCGCTGGTCTTCGGTAAAAGCATATTCCGAAACCTTGCCGCTCTTCAAGAGAAAGAGCGGGGGCTGCGCGATGTACAGATAGCCGTTGTCGACCAGTGGACGCATCTTCTTGAAAAAGAAAGTCAATAGCAGGGTGCGAATGTGCGCGCCGTCGATATCGGCGTCGGTCATGATGATGATCTTGTGGTAGCGCAGCTTGCCGTTTTCGTAGCCCTCTTCGCCGAAGCCGATTCCCAGCGCCGTTACCAGAGTTTTGATTTCGTCGTTGTTTAAGATTTGATCGTCGCGGGCTTTGAGCACGTTCAGGATTTTGCCTTTCAGCGGTAGAATCGCCTGGTAGTTTCGGTTGCGTCCCTGCTTGGCCGAGCCGCCGGCCGAATCGCCCTCCACGATAAACAATTCCGAAAGCGCCGGATCTTTTTCCGAACAGTCCGCGAGCTTGCCGGGCAGGCCGCCGCCTTCCAGAATGCCTTTGCGCTTCGTAACCATCTCGCGCGCTTTGCGAGCGGCTTCGCGAGCCTTGCTCGATAGAATACAGCGTTCGAGAATCGGTTTGATCTCGCCCGGGTTTTCCTCTAAGAATAAAGACAGGCGATCCGAAACGATCGTTTGCATCTGTCCTTTGACTTCCGCGTTCACCAGTTTCTCTTTTGTCTGGGAGCTGAACTGGGCTTCCGGGTGTTTGACGCTGATCACGCAGTTCAAGCCTTCGCGCACGTCGTCGCCGGACAGGTTGCCTCCCAGCTTCTTTTTCATGGTTTCGTCTTTCTTTAAGTATTCGTTGAGCGTCCGGGTCAGAGACGCGCGAAAGCCTTCTAAGTGCGTGCCGCCGTCGGCGTTGCGAATGCCGTTCGTAAAACACATCACGTCTTCGCTTTGCGTCTGCGTATAGGCCATACAGACTTCCGCCATCAGTTCGTCTTTCTGGCCTTCGAAGTAGATGATCTTCTTGTGCAGCATGCCGCGCTTTTCGGCCTTGCGCTGGATCAGCTCCTGAATACCGCCGGCGAACATAAAGTTCTCGGACTTCGCGGGTTTCTTGCGCTCGTCGAAGAGGCCGATGCGCAGACCTTTGTTGAGAAAGGCCATCTCTTCCAATCGGGTGTGCAGTACCCCGTACTTATAATCGGTAGTGGTGAAGATTTCGTCGTCGGGCTTGAAGCGCACGATCGTGCCGTTCTTCGTACTCTTGCCTTTTTCTTTTACGGGCGCGACCGGGACTCCGCGTTCGTACTTTTGATAATAAACTTTGCCGTCGCGATGGACTTCCGCTTCGAGCCAGGCCGAAAGTGCGTTCACAACCGAAACGCCCACGCCGTGTAGACCGCCGGAAACTTTGTAGGCGTCTTTTTCGAATTTACCGCCCGCGTGCAGGATGGTCATCACCACTTCCAGAGTGGAGACCTTTTCTTCCGGGTGGATATCCACGGGAATGCCGCGGCCGTTGTCCTGGACCTCGATGATATTGTCCGGCAGGACTCGCACGACGATCGCTTCGCAGTGGCCGGCCATGTGTTCGTCGATCGAGTTGTCGACCACCTCGTAGACCATCTTGTGCAGACCGCTCGTGTCCTGGGTGCCGATGTACATCCCCGGGCGCTTGCGGACCGCTTCCAGGCCCTTGAGGACCTTGATCATATGCGGATCGTAATCTTTCGACGTTTTAGCCATACCCCCAGGAGGGTGCCGGGGAGACATAAAATCTGTAAAGCACTATAAAGTGCCCGGAGTGGGCGTCAGGAGGTAGCGAGGCAGCGCCGGGGTCAGGGGTCGCTGGCAAATGAGCCGGAGATCGCGCCCGTTCTGGCGCCGACCGGAGGAAATTCGCTGACGCGGACCCGGGAATCGGCTTAACGCCGATTCTTTTCCATTTGCTCCGCATACTCAATCGTATAGCGGGCCCAGGGGATATGGTTCAGGCGGGCTTCCGGAATCTTCTTCCCGTTGCCTTCGCAGATGCCGTAGCCGGTGCCCTTCTCGATCTTTTCGAGGGCCACCTCGATTTGTTTGAGCTTGTCGACGTCCATATCCGAGAGGCGGCTGAGGACTTCGTTGTTGATCACGCCGTCCGCCAGATCCACCAGGTCGCCCTGATCGTTATAATTGACGTACTCGCGCTCCAACTCCAGTTCCTTCAGGATTTCAACTTTGGCTTCCAGAAGTCGGTTCTTGTATTTTTCGAGTTTCGCTTTGTCCATGGGGCCTTTCCGTGCAAAATCAAAAGATAGCCAAATGGCGGCCCGCCGCCAATCCCGTCAAGCCAGGATTCGAGAAATGCGCGGGCTGTTCGGGGCTGTAGCCATCTCCACCTGGCTTCTAGACGAAAATTCAGGATCAAACGCGAAAAATAATTCCTCCGCGGGTCGTATATTTCAAAAAAAACTTGCCAGAATAATGCGCTGCACAATCCTTGATGCGTTGCATAATGATGAAAGTGCAAGCGGGGGAACAAATGCTGGAAAAAAGTCTACAGGATGTGCTGAACGTCGGTCTCGGACTGCTGAAAGAAGGGGAGAAAGGTTTTCAGGCCGCCCTGGAGTCGGTGGCAAAGGCCTTTGAGGATCTGAAAAGCAAGGGTGCCGATGATACGTCCGAATCCGCCCAGAAGATTCGCGAAGTTCTGGATAATACCATTCGCGGCGTGAAGGACGTTTCCAGCACCGCCGAGGAAAACTTCAATCGCGTGCTCGAAGAGGCCCGCAAAAATTACGGCCAGATTCTGGAGCAGGCTCGCACCGTCGTAGGGGAAGAGCGCATCAGTGATCTGAATACGCGCTTTGAAGAGCTGGCCAAATTCGTTCAGGAAAAGACGGACGATATCAAGAAGCAGGCGCCCGGCGCCGGTTCTTCCGGATCATCTACTTCGGGCGAATAAGCGCGCAGCATCGAAGCGTCGCATTCAGCGCGATTCGAATGCGCACCGATCGAAAGCGAAAGCCGGGCTCGTGAATTCACGGGCCCGGCTTTTTTTATCAGCGCAGAGGAATGTCGTTTTCCGCCAGGCGGGCGACTATTCGATCGAGCAGCGTCTGTAGCTCTTCGCCGGTCAGCGTGCCGCCGTCCCGGGCGGCGCGTAGTTCGTAGCTGACTGACTTCTTATTCGAAGGCAGCGGTTCCCCGCGATAGACCGTCAGCATGCGAATGTCGCGAATTTCGGGCAGTCTCAGCTCCTCGATCAGCTCGACCGGGCGATGGGTGCCGAGCCGGTCGTCCATGATCACCGAAATCTCGAAGTGAGAATCCGGATAGACCGAAGGCGGGCTGTAGTCGATGCGCTGGCGGGCCGCGTCGGCCAGTTCGAAGATCGCAGTATAGTCCAGGTCGGCGACGACCGCCGCTCGTTTCAGTTCGGCCCTGGCCTGCACGCCGGGATGCAGAATCCCGAGATGTCCGAGTACGAGTCCGGCCGCCCGGCCGGCGTCGGGAGCCGCGACGATTTCCAGCGCCGCGCCGGGATGGAGCCAGGCGGGCGCCGCGTCTGCAGCCGCGGCCCGAAAGCGCACGCAGCCGCCCGGGCCGCCGCCGTTATTATCATAGCCCACGTCGCCGAAGAGGCGAGTCAGGAATGCGCGCAGTTCCAGTAGAGCATGAAATTCGGAGCGGGTTTCGAGCATCGCCTGCATGCCCGCATCGGCGGGCGCTTTCGCGGTCGTTGCAGGCGGAAGATGAACGAGAGTGAAGCGCTTGCTTTCGGTCGCCAGCACCGGCTTGTTTATATTCGCCGGAGTTTTATAGTACACGCGACCGAATTCGAATAAACGCACGTCCGAAAAACGATCCTGGTTGCCGGCGACCTGTCGCAACAGCCCCGGCAGCTGAGAAAGGCGCAGCTCCGGCCGATCCATAAAAACCGGATTCTTCAGGGGCAGGGCGGCGACCGCCTCCGCCGGGCGCAGCGTGGCTTTAGCACTTTCGCTTCCGTTCGTATTCTGATTCGCAGCCCACGCGTCGTAGCGCGCGCCGTCCGAAAACGCCGCGTTGTCGGCTTCAGCGGCGAACGAATAGCCGAAGGCTTCGCTGTAGCCGCCGGCCGTCGCCAGGAATCGTTTGATGCGATTGCTGAGTAGACGTTCACGATTCGGCGGCGTGGGTTCGACTTTCGCCATCGGCGCGGTCGGTTCCACGTTGTCATAGCCGTACACGCGGCCGAGCTCTTCGACAATGTCTTCGGGGATGCTTACGTCGTACTGCGAACGGTAGGTCGGCGCCGTGATTTGAAAGATCACGTCCGCGTCTTTCGGATTCTGTTTCGCGGCGCTTTGCTTCTTTTTATTTTTCGCGGTCGCGGCCGAAACTTTGCCGCCCTTTACGACGACCTCGAAGTTCAGGCGGGTCAGAATATCCGTGACCAGTTTCTCCGAGACATCGAAGCCCAGGCGCGCTCTTAAGAAACTCAGAGCGACTGTGATCTTATTGCGCCGTTCTTTTTGGGGACTTGCACCGGTCGTCTTGCCCTGGCGTAGATCGGGGCAGGTTTCGGCGATCAGCTCGGCCAGGCGGTCGATCGCCGGTTTCGCTTTCGCCGGGTCCTGCCCTTTTTCGAAGCGCTGGGCGGAGTCGGTGCGCAGTCCCACGCGGGCGATGGCCGGGCGAATGCGCTCGCGCGGAAAGGTCGCCGATTCCAGAAAGAGTGCGTCAGTATCGTCTGCGACGCCGGAGCTTTCGCCGCCCATAATGCCGCCCAATGCCACGGGGACAGGGGTCGCCTTAGCACCCACCGGCCCGTCCAGAATCAAAATCGAATCCGACGGAACATCGCGCTGCTGGCCGTCGAGAGTCGTGAAGCTTTTGCATTTATAGGGCGTGTCGGCTTTCGCTTTGTTTTGCGCCGGCTTTTTCGACGGATTTGCGAGAGCCACAGTGACCGTATCGCTTTTCAGCGTTTTCGCATCGAAGGTGTGATTGGGCTGGCCCAGTTCGAGCATGACGTAGTTCGAAGCGTCGACGATATTGTTGATCGGCCGCTGGCCCACGTTGATCAATCGCGCCTGCATGTAGAGCGGGGCGGGCCCGATTTTTACGCCGGCCAGGGCCCGGCCGTAGTAGGCAAGCGCTGCGCCGTCTTGAATGACGATCTTTTTCGCCGGCAGCTTCGCGTCGCTTTTCGGCTGGCGTTTCGCGCGCTTAACGATCGGATCGTACTTGAGTTTCTTGCCGTAGATCGCGGCGATCTCCCGGGCGAAACCGAAATGGCACCACAGGTCCGGGCGATGCGTGATCGACTTATTATCGATGTCCAGAATCGTATCTTTCAGCGGCAGGAGCTTCGAAAGCGCCGTGCCGTGCTTGAGTTGATTCGATCCTGAGTGGCCCGCAAGCGCCGGCACGGTTTCCAGATCGATCAGGCCGTCGACTTCCCCCGTAAGCGGCGCAAGTCCCAGCTCGCCGGGACTGCACAGCATGCCGTTCGAAGCGACGCCCCGCAGTTTCGCCGGCTTGATTTCTAAAAATTCGCCCTCGCTTTTGGGCAAACGTGCTCCGACGATCGCCAGGGGCGCGAACATGCCCGCGCGAACGTTCGGCGCGCCGCAGACGATCTGGTGGGTATGCTTGCCGTCTTTGACCTGACAGACGTTCAGACGATCCGCGTCGGGATGCTTTTCGAGACTCTCAATCAGGGCGACGTGAATCTGATCGAGATGTCCGAAGACTTCTTCGACGCCTTCCACTTCGCAGACCGCCAGGGTCAGGCGATCGACGAGTTCTTCGATCGGGACGTCGCCCAGGTCTACGTAATCATTGAGCCAGTTGAGTGATAATTTCATAGTCGTTCAGTTGTATGCGTATAGTTTGCGAGCGCGCTATCCGGGTCGGCGAATCGCGCGAAGGGAATTCCGGGCGGTCCGTTTAGAACTGCTGCTGAAAACGTAAATTGCCCGCGAGCATATGTCGGATGTCTTCGATGCCGTATCGCATCATTACCAGGCGGTCCAGTCCCAGGCCGAAGGCGAAGCCCGACCACTCTTCCGGATCGATGCCGCCGGCTCGCAGCACGTTCGGATGCACCATGCCGCAGGGCATCAGTTCCAGCCAGCGGCCGTCCTCGCGCAGATAGTCCAGCTCAAAGCCGGGCTCGACGAAGGGGAAATAACCAGGCCGCAGCCGGACTTTGATTTCGCGTTCGAAGATCTCCGAAAGAAAAGTCTTCATAATATGGATGATATGAGCCACGCTCACGTCGCGGTCGATCAGCATGCCCTCGACCTGGTGAAAGGTATTCTCGTGGGTCGCGTCGGTCTCTTCGTAGCGAAAGACGCGGCCGGGCGCGATAATGCGAAAGGGCGGTTTGAGCTTCTGCATGGTCCGCACCTGGATCGTCGAGGTATGCGTGCGCATGAGATTGCCGTCGACGGTCCAGATCGTATCCTGCATGTCCCGGGCGGGGTGGTCGTCGGAAAAGTTCAGGCGGCCGAAATTGTGCAGGTCGGTTTCGACTTCCGGTCCGTCCATGATGCGAAAGCCCATGTTGCTGAAGATCTCTTCGACCTGCATCTGCAGCTGCGAGATGGGATGCAGATGTCCGCGCTCCGCTGACAGCGGGCGCAGAGCGTCGTAGGCTTCTTCTGCGAGCCGCGCCGCCAGGGCTTCCTCTTCCAGGCTCTGCTTGCGCGCGGCGAAGCGCTCTTCAATGCCCGTGCGGGTCTGGTGCATGACCTGGCCGGTAGATTTTTTTTCCTCGGGACTCAGGGCGCCGAAGCCTTTCATGATGGCGCTCAGCTCGCCTTTTTTGCCAAGATACTGCTGATAGGCTGCGTCGAGCTCCCCGGGACTTGCGCAGGAGTCCAGGGCGGCCAGAGCCGCCGCGCCGAGTTCCGTAATTTTCGATTGTAATGCGCCGCCAGCGCTCTCATCAGGCATAGCAAGCAGAGCCGCCAGGCAGCCGCCAGGTGTCAAGGTTTACGGCGCTTTAGAGGCGCGTCGCGCCGGTCCGGTATTTCGAGGGCTCGGCCCGGCTCCGGCAGGACCGGTAGAGTTCTGGGACGCGTATGTGGGCCGAAATCCACAAAGCTGCTTGACCGGGAATTGCCACACGAAACGCTGGATCAAATGGCCGTACCAAAGCGAAAGACCTCGTTGCAAAAGAAAAGATCCCGCCGGGCGCACCATGCCATCGGGCGGCCCCATCTCGTGCCCTGCAAAAACTGCGGATCCTTTATCATGCCCCACCGGGTCTGCACGGAGTGTGGTTTCTACAAAGACCGCGTCGTAATCGCTCCGAAGCAAAAAAACAGCGCCGCCTGATCGCCCGCTTCCAACCTTCGTCGGTCGATTTTTCGACCGATCTTCCGAAGTTTTAATAATCGCTTTACGCCCTGGTCTTCCGGACTTACCCGGGAATTGTGTGGGTTGCCGTAGATGTGATGAGCGGAGAGACCGGCGTGGAAACCGCCGTTCACGGCGCAATCCAGGCCGTGCGCGAATTCAACTCGCGCGTCATCCTGGTCGGCGACGAAGAAACTCTCGGCCACGCCCTGTTTCGCCACTCTGCGGACACCGCGAACATCGAAATTGTCGCCTCCGAAGATGTGATTGAAATGACCGAGTCGCCCGCCCGGGCGGTCCGGGCGAAACCCAACTCATCTGTGATGGTCGCCGCCCGCCTGGTCAAAGAGGGCCGGGCAGTCGGCTTCTTTTCGCCTGGAAATACCGGCGCGACCATGGCCGCGGCTATGTGGGAGCTGGGTCGGATCAAAGGCGTCGATCGCCCTTCGATCGCTTCGCCGCTGCCGCGAGAAGACGGCGGCACCACCGTTCTGCTGGACTCCGGCGCCAACGTCGACTGCAAGGCTCCCTGGCTGGTGCAGTTCGGCATCATGGGGCAGGTCTACTCCCGGGAAATTTTACAGGTCGAAAATCCGCGGGTGGCCCTGTTATCGAATGGGGAAGAAAGCAAAAAAGGCAACTATGTGGTGCTCACCGCGCACGAGGCCCTGCGCAAGCTGCCGTACAATTTTATCGGCAACATCGAAGGCCGCGATCTGTACGGCGGCGGTCGCACCTCCGACGTCGTGGTTTGCGACGGCTTCCTGGGCAACATCGTCCTGAAGGCGACGGAGGGACTCGCGCGATCGATTTTCAATTTGATGAAGCAGGAGATCGGCGCGACGGCTCTCGGCCGCACCGGCGCCTATATGCTCAAGCCCACACTGCAGATGATTCGCAAGCGCATGGACTACACCGAGTACGGCGGCGCGCCGCTGCTCGGAGTGAACGGCAACTGCATCATCGGTCACGGCAGCTCGAACGCCCAGGCCTATAAAAATGCCATCCGCGCCGTAGAAAACGCGGCGCGGGTCGACCTGGCCGCGAAGATCGCGGCGGAAATCAAAAAGCACACCTGAATACACCTGAACTGGAATCTTATGAATCAGCACCAATCAAAGTTAACGCAACTATCTCGTCGGGCCGCCGGCCGACCGCTGGCCCTGGTCTGCCTGGCTTGCTGCCTGAGCGTTACGCTCACCGCCTGCCCCGGTGGAAAAGTGGAAGCGCCGGAAGTGCGGGTGCACGAGGGCGAATTGCTCTCGCCCAGAGGCAAAAACTTTACGTACGTGAACGGAGACGTCAGCGACGCGAAGACCGTCGCCATCGACTATTTGCAGGGCGACGTGCGCGGGAAAAAAATCCGCAATCTGTGGATCAACTTCATGGAAGGCACCGTCGCCAACGGCCCGGTTACAATCAATATTCTCAAGGGGAATATTATCGAAGGCGACGGAGTGACAGTGAATCTTCTGATCGGCGAAGACTTCAGCGGCAAAGCGAAAATCGGCAAGCGAATCGAGCCGCCGTTGAAAACGGACTGATCTGCCTTTCAGTTCTATTCGAAATAGATTTGAAAACTCATGTGGTGGACTTCGTCCTCTGGATTCAGCGAGTACGAACGCTGCAGGCTCGGTGAAGCAAAAGCACCGCCGCTCCGGTTTTCGCTTTCAATGCCGCCTGCGTCCGGAGCCGGGTTGTCGGCCGGTCGATCGCCGGAAAGGGTTGCGTCGATGATCTGTCCGAAGTAGAGCGCGGCGAAAGCCGCTGTAAGATAACTGGCGTTGCGCTGGCGTCCCCGCGCGCGACGGATCTTGCGTGCGATGCCCGAGCGCGCCCGGTTATAACCCAAGAATGCCAGGTCCGTGCTGATACCCAGAAATTGCGAGCCCACAATCGCGACGGCCGGCTCCGCGATCAGCTTGCCGGTCACGTTGCGATCTACGCCGCGAAAGGCGACTTCCGCCGCGCGATATTCCGACAGCGCCGCGACGCCGAGAGTGCCCAGGGTGCCCATCCAGAATCCGGCCCGGCCGCCTTCGCCCCGGTTTGATTGAGTCAGGCCCGGCACCAGATGGCTCATGCGCCAGCGATCCCGGTTTTCGTATATAAAGTGCGCGCCCCAGGTCAGGACGATCGCGGAACCCAGGTAGACCTGTCGATTGCGATGGCGGCTGTAGGCCCGCTCGGCTTCGCGCTGGTCACGAAGATAGGCCAGGCTAAAGAGTCCGATTTGTTCAATCGACGGATTGGCGCTCGCCGTGACGAATCCAAACAGGCCGATGTCGTTAAAATAGCGGGCGTAGGGCCGGCGCTCGAAGGTTTCGCGGGCGTTGACTCCCGCTTCGTACTCCGTAGCCATCAGCAGAAACATGCCGCCGATTGCGCCCACCCAGGCGCCGCCGCCTTCGCCGCGCGTATACGCCGGCAGGCCCGGAACTAAAGTCCGCCAGTCGCCGCTCTGGACGGGACCGCGATCATTCTCGTCTTCGTCCGCCTCCGCGACCTCGGGCACCGGCTGCTGCGCCGCCTCGGGGATTTCAATGCGGCGGTCCAGAACGGCCACCGTGTCGTCTTTGGTCTTTTTTAAGCCGCGCGGATTTTGCACAACCAGGCTGTAGCGTCCGTCGCCGATGTCGGCCGGGCGCAGCAGCACGAGCAGGCGCGAAGATTCTCTTAAAGTAACCGGAACTTCCTGCGGCGCTTTGCCCGGACGTTCTAAAAAAACTTTCGTATGGTCGGTAAAATATCGGCCGCGCACTTCGACTGTGCGCGAACCGTCCGCCGCTTCTTCGCCGACCGGCTTGATCGCGCCGATCAGCGGGACACGGGTGATGCGAATGCGCAGGGGCTGCCAGGGCGACCAGGTTCCGGCGGTGCCCAGTCGGTTCACGGCGGAAATTCGCTGGGAATAATCTCCGGGCTGTAGGCGAAAGGTCAGGGACTCGCCGGCCACGCGTTTATCGATGACGGTCTCGCGATCTTCATCGCGGATTTGCAGCCAGTATTCGTTGGCGCCGGGTCGCGCTTCCCAGTTCAGGCGGACCGCCAGGGGATCTTCTTGCGCGGAGACGGGCCCGGACGGCCAGAGCAGGGCGGTCGCCAGGATCAGGGTCGGCCACGCCGCGAGGGCCCCTGCTGAGGAGCGCAGTCTATGTCGAAAGATGGGAATCAAATCCGGTCTATACCTGTTTCGTGTCGGATGGCGACTGGCCTGTGGCCTGCCGCGCGAAATCCAGGAGATTCTCGCCGATCACTCCTGGATCACATACAGAGTATCGTCCGATGTGATCGTCGGGGGCGCAACTTTCCCGGCCGTTACGGCGAAACTCGCCGACATGGGCGGGGCGCAGCGCGATTCGTCGCGACACGCGGTCACCGTCCAATTGAAGCGTCCGTCGCCCAGGGAGCGCAGATCGTTCATGGTCAGGCTGGTCGTATTGCTGCGCGAGGTGAAGATGGTCTTCCCGCGATTGTCAGCGACCCGCAGGTTATAATACACGCCTCCGCTGGACCGCCAGCGAAAGGTCAGGGCGTTCACATTCGTGATGTCGATCGTGGCGTTCGCCGCCGGATAGATCGGCGTGGGCTGGTTCAGAGCGTCGGCGATTGAAAACGACCGCGCCTCGCTTTCGGTCAGGACTTCCGAATTCTTGCTGAGCACGCGAACTTTCCAGAACCAGTCGCCGGTTTCCTGTAATCGAATCAGGCTGGAAAGACCCGTCACGCGCTGGTCGACCGTGAGCGCGCCGGAAAAATCCGCGTTCTTTGAAATCATCAGCTGGTAGGTTCCAGGAAATCCCGCCGCGCTCCACTGAAAGGCCAGGCCGTTCTGGCGCACGCCTTCCAGATCGGCGTTCACTCCGTTGACCGGCCCCACCAGATTCAGACGACCGACGCTGCCGACCTGAAAGCGCAGCGCCTTCGAAAAATCAGTGGCGCGCCCGTCGCGATCGGTGCCGCGCAGACGCCAATAATATGTGCCGGGCTGCAGGGGCTGGCGCACGTTCGTAAAATTGCCGCCGGAATCCCGGCTGACGATGACGTTTGAAAAGCCCGAGTCACCGGCGATCTGCAGAGTGGTGGCCTGCACGTCGGCGTTGCGTTTCCAGCTGAAGACCACGCCTTCTTTTTCGAAAAAGACCGCCGGGATCTCCCGATCGCGGACCGGCGAAAGGGGCGCCGGCGGCGGCGTCTTTTCGTTTTGGACGATTTGAAAGGTGCCGGTGGGGCTGACGGTCTGGCTGCCCCCCGTCGTGGTTTGAGTGCGTACGCGCCAGAAATAGGTGCCCGCGTCCAGGCCGAGCGAGGTATTCCTCACCTGAGTTCGCCGCTGCTGAATGACGTTGCGAAAGCCGCGGTCGCCGGCGATTTCCAGCACGTAGCCGCGGGCCAGTTCGTTTTCGCTCCAGGAGAAATTCACCAGGGGCTTCGTCGTGACGTACTCGAAGCGCGCGCCCTGGGTGGGCGACTGCAGGTTGAGGGGAGAGTTTTTTAAGACCGTAATTGTGCGCACGGTCGAGCGGTCGGTCTGGCCGACGTTGTTCGTCGCGGAGAGGCGCCAGTAGTAGGTGCCTTCGCCGAGATTTGCGCCGGCGGCGTTGCCGCGCACGGTCTGACGATTTGTGATTTCTGAAAAATCGCGTTTGCGGCTGACTTCGAAAGTTACGGACGCCGGTCCCGCGGAACCGTTTTGGCCGACCGACCAGGTGAAGTTGACCTGAGCTTTGCCGCGGCCGGTGACATAGACGCGCCCGCCGTTCGCGGGCCCCAGCGGGCGCAGCGTGATTTTTTTGACTTCGATCGATTCTTCGGTCAGGCGCGCGCGTTCGTCTTTGCCGACCGTTTGAGTTTCGCCGGATTCGTTGGAGATATTCGCTTCGCCGCGACTGACGGTAACGTCGAGGGCTTCGCCTTCGGCGCCCTGGGCCAATGACACGTCGCTGTCTTCGATCGTAATGACTTTATCGTCGGAACGAATATTGAGTTCGGCCGGGGCTTCGTCGTCGGCCGCTCCGCCGTCGGAGCTTTCGCCGCGCTTGGCCGCGATCGATCCGTAGGCGAAGTCGATGTCCATCGCCTCTTCAGAGATATTCAGAACGATCATGCTGTTTTCGGACAGGTCGATCTGCGTGCCGTCGCGCAATTCGATCACCGCCGAAGAATAATCTCCGGTGCGAATCGAGTCGTTGTTATAGACCGGGACTTCGTTATCGAGTCCTTCCCAGACGACCTGATTCGTATACTTGCGCTGGGCCTTGTTGACCCGCTGGCGCAATGTCCCGATCTGTTCGCCGCCGGCCTGGACCCGTCGATTGAAGTCGAGATACAGGAGCGAGCTGAAAAGTACGAGCAGTACGACGCAGGTGAGGGTGACGTAGTAGTCTGTGCGGCTGGTGATAAACATAATTTTATTCCGATTGGGCAGTGGCGCGTTTTGGTTTTCGCAGAATGCGAAGCCTATCAGCCGCCGATTACCTCGAATTTTTCTTCTTTGGCGTCCGGGTCGACATCGGCGACGGAGCCCGTTTCGAAGCCGAGCAGCACGCGGACTTCGTCCATATTGGCCGGACACTTCGGATCGTCTTTGCGGCCGAGCACCGCGTAGATCGCCTGAGGTTCGGTCTTGCCTTTGACTTTGATCGACGGCATGGCTTCGACGGCGAAGGTTTCGCGCACGAGATCGTACGAATCCTGGGAGATCAGAACGTCCGTGCGAAAGGGTTTGTTGAGAGTCTCGATGCGGCTCGCCAGGTTCACGGCGTCGCCGATCACCGTACATTCCAGGCGGGTTTCGGAGCCGATCTGCCCGACGACCACCGGGCCGGTGTTGATGCCGCAGCCCATTTTGGCGCGCACGAATTTCGTGCCGTCGCGCTCGGCGCGTTCTTTCAGACGTACGTTAAATTCGGTGATCGACGCGCGCATCATCAGGGCGGCGTTGATCGCGTTTTCGGTGTTATTGCCCTCGGACTTAAAGGCCCCCCAGTGAGCCATCACCGCGTCGCCGATAAATTTATCGACGATGCCGGAAGTATCTTCGACGCAGCCGACCATGCCGGTGAAGTATTCGTTCAGGAAGGCGACGACTTCTTCCGGAGTCATATTCTCCGACATGGCCGTGAAACCGCGCAGATCCGAGAAAAAGACGGCGGCTTCTTTGGTTTCCCCGCCGAGTTTGATGTCGCCCTGCAGCGCGAGCTCGGCGACCTCTTTGTTTACGAATTTCGTGAAGGCGTCGAGACCGACGACCATCGAGTTAAACGAATCCGTGAGAATGCCCACTTCGTCTTTGGTGGTCGGCGGAATATTGACTTTGAAGTTGCCGTCGCGGACAAGCTGGTTGCCCTCTACGAGGCGGACGATCGGATTTGAAAGCGTATTCGAGAAAAAATAAACGATCAAGAACGCGATGATCAAAACGATCCCCATGATCAAGAGGTTCCGGCGCTGAATATTGTCGACCGCTTCGAATGCTTTGCTGGTGCGCACAGTCGAAACGATGCCCAGGCCGCCCAGGTTTAATTTGCGAAAGGAACCCAGATAGTTTACGCCCGCGTCTTCGTACTGACTCTGACCCTGGGGCACGGGGCTTTTTAATAACGCGTCGATGATCGGTTTTTCGATGAAATTCGCGCGCGAAAGAACGATGCGCGAATCCGAGTGAGCGATCACGTCGCCCTGGTCGTTGACCATGAAGGTCTCGACGATGCCGGCGGTCTGGAAGGCTTTCAGAAATTTCACCGGATCCAGATACAGGATCATAATCGCTTTTCCAAGCGGCTGACTCAGGGCGATCAGCGGCACGTCGACGGAAGCGTTATGAACCACGAAGGCGCCGTTCAAGGATTTCGCGAAGACCGCCAGACTTTCGTTTTCCACGTTCAGCAGCTTCGCGCGATCGAGGCTTTCATTTTCGGTCAGGTACTTATCGTTGTAGAGACGGCGTTTGATCCGCAGACCGCCGCCCGCGCCTTCGGCGATCGCCAGAAAGATAAACTCGGGGTTGTCTTCGAAGAACAGATCGATGAAGAGGCGCTGCTCGGCGGGCGTGCCGATGCTCTGGTCGATGGTCAGAGCGAGCAGGTTGGATTTATAGCCGATACCCTGCAGTTCCGATTCCACCTGGCTGCCGATGACCGTCGCCAGGTTCAGGTTGTTCTCCGAAATCCGCGCCTGGGAATCTTCGCGGAAAAAGCCCGAAGCCAGGAAGATCATCACCGAAAGCGAGACTACCAGAATGCCGGTGATGATTGTCAGAAGTTTGACCTTGATCGTGAATTTGGAAGCCCGAAACGAGAAGGCTTCGCTTTTGGAACTCTTAGCGGAACCGTCGGTCGAAGTCTGAATCGACTTTTCCGGCACGGGTTCCAGTTGGTGGTCAGCAGGCACGACTGCGTCAGATTGATTCATGTGTGTTTCCTGAGTATCGAGGGACGGCGGCATCCTATAAGACGGGTCCAGCTTTTGTTTGAAAACAAATATATTCCGGTCGGCGAGGTGGTCGGGGGCGCGTTTGAGCAGATATTGGACGACCTGCTCCGGATCGCTGCCGTACGGCGTGGGCAGAACCATCAGCAGCTGCGCGGCCAGGCGTTCGAAGCCGCTGGAATGGTCGGCCGCGAACAGGCAGATCACGTGACCGGCCTTTAATCCGGGCAGGATTCGGTCCCGTGCCAGCTGCTGCAGCTTCTCGGGATCCGCCGGAGCGTCATTCCAGTCGAAGGTGGTGCAGTCTACGCCGCCCGCAGCCGCCGCTCGCTCCAGATTGCCCACAGCGGCCGCATGGCGTTCACGTTCCCCGGGCGAGCAGCACAGAATGATCGCGCTCACGCCGTTTCCGGCGAGGCGTCGCACCGCGTTCTCAGGATTGCTTTGCTCCAGAACGGCGAGCAATTGGTCCTGAAACGCCAGACTGTGTCCATTCTTGAATTTGATTTGAGGTCGCAGCATGACGCTGTTTGGATTATCGGCAATTCGATCGGGCTGAAATTCGCTATTTGTCTGGAAAATTGTAAATTGCGCCTCCCAGAGCGAATGTCAGCCGTGTGGGGAAAAAATTTCATTTATGGAAATTTTTTTCGATTTTTCCACTTGCCCGGATCAGAGGACTTTTTACGTTGCGCCAGTTGTTGACTCGCGAAAGCGAACTCAAAAACACAAAATACTCGTACCTTCAGTTACTTTAAGGAGAACTGGCATGGCTGATTTTGAAAAAATCAAAGCAATCATCGTTGAACAACTCGGTGTAGATGAAACCGAAGTTACCCCGGAAGCACACTTCATCGATGACCTGGGCGCTGACTCACTCGACACTGTCGAGCTGGTAATGGCCCTCGAAGAAGAGTTTGGCATCGAAATTTCTGACGAAGATGCAGAAAAGATCCAAACCGTAGGCGACGTAAGCAAATACGTCGACGAACACGCTTCCTGAGAAGCTTAGTTTTAGCCGGTCGGCGATTTTCGCCGACCGGTATTTCTCTCCCGCCCCATAATCGCTTTCTTTCCGCTTCTTCAGATTCTCTCTTTTCCCCGTTCTCTTTCCTGTTTTTTTAATTATTTTCTTTATCTGAGGGCTGCCTTTCGGCTTCCGTACTTCCGTGCCCTTCCGGTCTAAAAAAGCGGTGCTGCCGCCGGCGCGGCGTAAAGAGCTCCTGGCGTTTTCGCGTCGGATCGACTATTCCCCGCGCAATCTGGCGCTGCTGGATCAGGCCCTGACTCACAGCTCGACGCGCAACGAAATCGGCCACCGAATTCCCGACAACCAGCGTCTGGAGTATCTGGGCGATTCGGTGCTGGGGCTGATCGTAAACGAGGCGCTCTATGATCGCCATCCGGACTTCGCCGAGGGGGAACTGGCCCGAATCAAATCGGCGGTGGTTTCGGAATCGTCGCTGGCGCCCGTCGGCGCGGAGCTGGGAATCGGCCCCGTGCTCACGATGGGCCGCGGCGAAGAATCGAGCGGCGGAGCGGAGCGCAGCTCGAATCTGGCGGACGCATTTGAAGCGCTGATCGCCGCGATCTATCTGGATCGGGGTTTGCCGGCCGCGCGCAAATTCGTTTTGCAATCTCTGGCCGGCGTGCTCGAATCCTTTGAAGATCCCGGCGCCGCGCGAGATTCGAAGAGCGTGCTGCAGGAGCTCGTGCAAAAACACACTCGCAAGCGGCCCGTGTATGAAATTGTATCGGAGGCCGGCCCCGATCATGAGCGGGTCTTCGAGTGCCGGGTGCTGATCGACGGCCGGGAGGCGGGGCGGGGGCGCGGTGCCAGTCGCAAGCGCGCCGAACAACTCGCCGCGTCGAATGCCCTGGAGACCATGAACGCCGATCGACCGACGGGCCGCTGAGCTTCCATCTGAGCGATCCGGCTTATCAGGCTACTGAGCAATAATAGATCGAAGAATATGAGTTCGCAATCTGAAAAAGATTTTCTGCGCGTGGAACCCACAGGCAGTCCCGCATATCCCGTCTACGTTGAAAACGATTTCGCCCGGCTGCAGTCCGGCGGAGATTTCGATTTAGAAGGCGTCAGTCAGTTTTTTTTAATATCTCAGACCGGCCTGGAAGAATCGGTCGTCGTGCCGTTTTTGGAAGCCCTCGGCGAACGCATCCCCGGCGGCCTGCCGAAAGAGCGCGTCGTTTTGATCGGTCAGGGGGAAGCCAGCAAACACATCAGTCGCCTGGCGCCGGTTTACAATCGCCTGATCGAACTGGACGTGGATCGCAAGTCCTGCCTGATCGCGCTCGGCGGCGGAGTGGTCGGCGACTTCACGGGTTTCGTCGCGGCGACGCTGCTGCGGGGCGTTTCGTTCGTGCAGATTCCAACGACGCTGCTGGCGGCGGTGGATTCAAGCGTCGGCGGTAAGACCGCTGTCAATGTGGATCGCGGCAAAAATATGGTCGGGGCCTTTTACCAGCCGCGCTTCGTATACTTTAACACGCGATTTTTGCGCACGCTTCCCGAACGCGAATGGATCTGCGGCCTGGCGGAAATGGCCAAGCACGCCTGTCTGGATGGCGAAGGCCGGCTGCTGGCCGATCTGGAAAACAATGCGGACTTGTTGCGAAACCCGGACGCCCCCGAGCTGCGGCAGGCCGTGCTCGACTCGGCCGCCTTTAAGGCGCGCGTTGTCAGCGAAGACGAACGCGAAGGCGGACTGCGGGCGATCTTAAATCTCGGTCACACGACGGCGCACTCCCTGGAATCCCTGACCGATTATAAACGATTCTCCCACGGGGAGGCCGTCGCCCGCGGCCTGGTCACGGCGTTGCTGCTTTCGCGGCGCGTGCTGGGTCTGGCCGAAGAAAAAATGGAGCGCTATTTCAAACTCTTCGAACGCCTGGGGCTGCCCGGCGATACGGCCGGCTTCGCGCCCGCCGAGGTGCTCGATCATATGCGCTTTGACAAAAAAAGCGTGCGTGGTATTCCGCGCTTCGTATTGCTGGAAGACGCCGGCCGGCCGCGCTACGGCATCGAAGTTCGAGAAGAGGATTTTCTGGCGGCTTATACGGAGCAGGCGGAGCGCTTTGGCAGCGGCGCGCGTTCTGCGCCGAAGATTCAGCCGCTTTAAAAGAATGTTCGCACAATCATCCGCAGCAATAGCTCCTGTTACTGCGATTTTTATCTGATTCCGCCGACCCAAAATGAGAGACGAAGCAGCAGACAGCGATAAACGCCGACCCGGCCCGGGGCGCGGCTCACAGCGGCGCGTGACGGGCGAAACGCGTTCGCTGCGTTCGGCGCTTTTTGAAGGCCGCTACGAAGAGGCTTTTCAGAAAGCCCGCGACCTGCGCGAAGCCCGCGGGGAAGGCACGGATCCCGGCACGCTGTACGCCGGCGCCTGCGCGTTGTTCGGGCTGGGGCATATCCTGCAGGCTGAAGAGTGGGTGGAAGCGCACGGCGCCCGTTCGAAGTATCGCGGGGAGCATCTGTATCTTGCGGCCTATATTGAGCTACACAAAGATCATCACGAACGCGCTTTACTGTACTGGACGCGCATCGTGCAGGACGATCCGTCGGAAACTTTCGCCGACGCGTTGATCGACAAACTCAAACGCGGCGAACAGCGCGTGCGCCAGGAGCTGAATCAGCCCGGCGCCTTTCTGCGCTATGTGCCGCTCGAAGCCGTCGATTCCCACGCAGGCCCGGGCGCGGCGCAGGCCGACGGGACGGCGCCGCGGGCCGAAGCCAATCTTCGGCGGAGTTGGTTGCGATGGGGCACAAGGACCGACGATGGGCAACGCGACTCGCGGGACGGATACTGGTGGCTGCTTGCGGGGATTGTCCTGCTGAGCGTTCTCAGCATCGGCTTTGGCGCGTACTTAGATGAAATCCTGGGGATCTTTGCGCCGGATCCGTACAGCGCTGTTCGCGAAGACCTGCCGGATGTTCCTGCCGGCGGCGCCGTGATCAATCCGGAAGCCTATGCCGACGACGCGCCGCGCTTTTTATATCCGGATAAAGCTGCGGCGCTGACGGAATACAGCGCGGCCCGCGAAAAGATCGCCTCGGGCTATCCGAACCAGGCGCGCTATTTGCTCGGCCGTCTGGAACTATCCAACGCGAGTTTTGAAATCAAAGAACGAGCGCTGCTTTTGCGGGATGCGATTCCCAGAGTCGGCCCGGGAGATTTTCGTGATCCGCTTGACGTAGCTTCTGTAATTGAAGAACCATATATCTATCGGGACGCGCAGATCAGCTGGCAGGGCGATGTGCAGAATCTGCGCCAGAGCGCGGAAGGTCTGGGCTTTGATTTGATTTTGCCGCGCGGCGCAGCGGCCGGCAATGCTCCGATGGAAGGCGGCTCGGAAGACGCGGATCTGGAAGCTGGAAACCCGGGACCGAGGCCTTCCGGACAGATCGTCGTGCAGGTGCTGTACCTGTTTCGGGATCGGGGTGCGGATCGGCCGCCGGAATTGCGCGATGGGCAAAGCGCCCGGGTTTTCGGATCGGTCGTTAAAGCGGCCGGCGGCAGAATTACCGTGCACGCCGTGGAGATCGAATGACGGGCATCGCCCTCGATTCTCGACGGGGATAGCAGAGCAGACCTTCGCACGTCGCAGCGACGGATTTACAGCGCGGAATAGAACTGTGAACTATAAGGCGGATCGAAAAGCTCAGAGCGGACGCGGTCCTTATCTCCTGAGGATCGGCCTGTGCGTGCTGCTGATCCTGATGGCCGGCGAAGCCTCCGCCGAAACGATTCTCTTAAAAAACGGACAGATTCTTTCCGGCAAAGTCGTGTCGCAAAATAAGACTTCGATCACCATTCAAACCGAAGCCGGTCGACGCACAATTCTGAAATCGCGCATTCAACGCATCGACTACAAATCCGCGGCGGAAGTTCGTCGTCAGGAGCAAGAGCGTCGACGCAAACAGGAAGAGGCACGACGCAAGGCCGAAGCCGAACGCAGAGCCCGCGAAGCAGCCGCGCGCAAGGCCGAAGCCGAACGCAATGCCCGCGAAGAGGCCGCGCGCAAGGCCGAAGCCGAACGCAGAGCCCGCAAAGAGGCCGCGCGTAAAGCCGAAGCCGAACGCAATGCCCGCGAAGAGGCCGCGCGTAAGGCCGAGGCGGAACGTAAGGCTCAGGAAATCGAAGCCGCGCGCAAAGCCGAAGCGGAAGCAGCCGAGAACAATGAAAACGCGCAGCCGCCGAAAGATCCGTCCGCCGAAGACGTCGATCCCGGCCTGAGCCTGGCGGAACTGTTCGGGGAGGCGGTTTTCGGCGGCGGCTTTGAGCTGCACGACGCCGCCGCTGCGGATTTCTTTTTTGATGGGCCGACCAATACGGCCGGCGGCAATCATCTCTTCGAACGCGGCATGGGTTCCGACGGCGCGCTGGCGCCCGTCCTCTTTTACGAACGCTCTGTCTGGGATCCGCGCCTTGTGCCGGGCATCGAAGTCGGCTTTTTGTATCGTAAGGACACTCTGCGTCCCGGCTTGCTGTACCCCGCGCTTTCGGGATGGGAGTTTTTCGTGCGGCCCGGACTGGGCGCGCGCTTTGAACTGACGGAAGATCTCGCGCTGCATCTGCGCGGATACTATGCCTTCGCCGCCACGCAGATGGGACGTGAATTTTACGGCCCCGAGTGGACTCTGGATCGCGGGCTTGTGCTCGATCGGCTGGACGGGATTCAGCGCTATCGCATTCGCAATCCCCAGTCGGCCGGGCCGGGGCTGCGGATCGCCTTTGAATTTGATCGCTTTCGCCTGTGG
This sequence comes from bacterium, assembly GCA_024742665.1. Lineage (GTDB taxonomy): Bacteria > Spirochaetota > Leptospiria > Leptospirales > Leptonemataceae > JANSYA01. The sequence continues at coordinate 28,865 of JANSYA010000003.1, read as the reverse complement.
ATCGGCCGGCAGTGGATGTCGGGCCGGGCGGGGGACGCGCGGATCTATCGCGATAACTGGGTCGCCGGCCTGGGAGTCAGGCTATGAAGCAGGGCGTGCTACGCATGGCGCGACGGACTCCGGGCGGGTCGACTTTCGCCCGGGCTTTCGGGAGCTCCGTCGCCGCGGTCCTGGCCATCGCCGTTTCGGCTTTCGTCTGGCCCACCGCGATGCAGGCTCAGGTGGTCTGCGCGACCTCCGCCACCTGCCAGGAATACGGAGCGGCCTTCGCGCCGACGCTTACGAATAACGTGTTAAACGAATCGGCGCGGCAGTCCGCCCGAGCCGCCGCCGTGAACGCGATCATGAGTATGCCGCTGGCGATCGAAGCCCCGGAGACTTTCGGCTTTGGTTTGATGTTCAACGGCGCCTTCGGCCCGGAAGATCGCGCCTACGCCGACGATCAGCTTCTGCTGCATGAAGACGCGAATCTATTCGCAAGCGGTTGGCCGGTCGCCCTGCCGGTGCGGGGCGGAGCGCTCGGCAGCAGCGTGTACTTAAATCTGCCCGGCGACGTGCTGGGAATGCGCCGCGAATATGTGCTCGGTTTTCACGGCGGCTTTCATTCGGTCGCCGCGAAAGGCGATACCGAAGGCAATCCGCTCGATCCGGCCGCCGCCCTTACGCGCGATTCGTACTCGATTCGCACGCGCAACGCGGGCGTGCGCCTGGGCGTGCCCCTCGTTGATCCGGCGGGGGGAACGCTTTTGCGCTGGAACGGGGTGCAGGGAGTTATCGGTTTTACGTACGCGCACAATCGCAGCCACCTGGAAACGGCGGCCGAATCCCAGAAGTACATTCAGACGAACGCTCTGGGCGGCGTGAATTTCGCGAATTTGAACAGCGCCGACGCGGCGATCGCGCAGAACGAACTGGGCAATGTCATCGCTCTCACTCAGACGCTGGAATACCGCAGCATTCAGATCAACGAGTCCACGAATTTTGTGATTCCGCTGGAAGTGCGCACGGGCGTGCGATTGGGCTTTATCAGCCTGGGCTTCGGTATCGGCGGCGCTTTGAATCACGGGCGGCACACGATTGAAACTCGATACGACGGCCAGACCTGCGCCGGCGCGACCGCCTGCAGCGCCAGCAACGCCCGGCGGGATCTCTTCGCGGGTTTGATTGCGGGCTCCGGTCTGCCGACGGCCGACCAGGCGAATTTGCTTACGACGATTGGATTGGTCAGCGGCCGCAGCCTGCCGACCTTTAACGCTTATAGTCGGCGCAAGGCCAACTCCGACGCCTTTTTGCCGTTTGTTACGGCGGGGTTCAAGCTGCACTTCTACGCTTTCGATCTGGTGCTGCAGGCCATGGAATCCGGTTCGACCGGCGGCGTCAGCTTTGGCCTCGAAACGAATTGGTAAGCGAATTGCGCAGGAAGCGCGCTCAGACTTAAAATTTGTATTTCACGGTCATGAAGATGCGATTGGCCCGCGGATCGAAGTCCGGTTGACGCGTGCCGGGAAAGCGAAAGATGTCGCCGTTGATAGCGCCGATCGAGTCGCCGGCGTGAATTAAGGCGTAGCCCAGCTCGAAGAATATTCCGTCGTAGTTGACCTGATACAATAGATCGTACTCGCGATACAGATGTTTGCGCAGACTGCCGGACGCAAGCGAAGTCGTGCCGTCCGCGTTGACGGTATCCAGATAACGGTTGTTGGCGATCGACTCGGTGGTCGCGCCGGAACGCAGGCGGCCCAGGGCGTCATACCAGCCGTCCTGAGCGCGGTGCTTGTCGACTTCCCAGTACGTCAGTTGCAGCTTGCCGAAGGCGCCGAAGAAAAACGTCAGGTTGGCCGAACGGCCGATCATATTCTGCCAGCCCTGAATGTCGCTGATGCCGAATACATTGTGGCCATCGGCGAAGAGATTTTGAAAAGTCGCGTGCGCGCCGTCGTTGCGATTCGGATCGCCGCTGGCCACCGCGTACTCGCCGCCGATGCGCACCGTGTCGAAGAGCGTCACGCCGGCGTCGGCTTCGAAAGCGAAGGCGTCGTAGCGTTCCTTTTCTTTATACACGCGCTGGTTCAGCGCCTGCCCGGCGCCGTCTAATAGAGGAGCGCCGGTGAGGGGATCGACCCGGGGCACGCTGACCTGTAGATAGTCCCAGCTGGCGTCCTGTTCGCGGCCGGTAATGCCGGTCTGCCAGGCGTACTCGACGGTCCAGTCGAAGGGGATGACCGCTTTGCGATTGCCCGCGGTCGCATTCGTCGCGCGGCCGCCGAAAGTGTACAAATTGTCGCGCTGACGGCTGCGGTCTTCCGTCGTAACTGTCGCTCCGGGAAAGTTAATGATCGGCACGCTGGTGTTGATATATTTTTTATGCACTCCCAGATAGTAGGCATCCAGGAAGAAGTGCTCGCTGAAACGAAAGCGATTGTAGAGTCCCGTGAAATAGGCGTCGTCCAGTTCGTTCGGGGTGCCGGCGCGAATCTGGCAGCTCGTGCCGGTCGCGTCGCAGCTAATGTTGAAATTCGAAGCCTGGCTGCGGCCGACCGCGGTCGTATTGCCGCCGTTGTCGGAATCTTCTTCGGCCAGCACCGATGCCCAGGCGTCGACTTCGTAGATCGATGACTTAAAGCGAAAGCGCGCCGTGTCAAAGCTGCGCCCGACGTTGCCCCACTCGTTGGTGCCGACCAGACGACCGTCGCCGAATTTCAGAATCTGGCGGCCGAGGCGCACATCGACGGGGCCGATCAATCGGTCGGCGTGCAGCCAGGCTTCGCGCAGATCCAGGCTTTCGTTCGTGGCGTTGTTCGCCGTATTCAAGCCCGTGTCCGAACCGGGCGTACCGCCCCAGACCCGCGAATCCTGAGCGGTCACCCGGGCGGTGTAGCGGCTCTGAAAGGTCTTTTCAAAGCCGAACTGAATTTTCTGGCCGACCAGTTCGTTGTTGTCGTCGGTGCTCCGGCGAAAGTCGTAGTTGCCGGCATACAGGGGCTGGAACTGCAAAGCGCCGTGCATGCTGAAGCCGTCCAGCCAGGTTTCCAGCCAGCCGCCCTCGTCGGAGAACTCCCCCGATTCGCCGTCGGAGTCTGATCCCGCCGAATCCTGGGCCATTACGGGCGTCGCGATCGCCAGCATCAGGACCGACAGGACGAGCGTCCGGCTATAGAGATTTTGGGCGGCCCGGAGGCCGTTTTTCGAGCGTCGCGAATTCATGAAGTGCTGTATAAAAAAGGCCATATATATGAGAACCACCACTCGGTATGGTGGATCTATCGGATTTTTCTTGCTTTTTGAAAGATTTTTTTGCTAATGTGCTGTCAGAGGCTTCCGATGGTACTATTGAGACCGTTCCGCCCCGATCCCGGGTGAGGTTTCACTTTAGACTGGCCTGAATATGGAGATTTCAAACACACACCATCAAGTTCCCGGCGCCTCAAGGCTGCCGGCCGTCGCAAATCGCCTGCTCCAGCAGGCGCAGCAGGCTCTTGGTGCGTCTGAAACAGCCGCTGCGGCCGAAAGTCAGGCCGCCGTTGGGATTCAGGGCAAGCAGAATCCAGCGGCCCCCGGCATCCAGAGCCGTGCGAATGGCATCGACCGAACCCTGGACGCAAGCGTTCCCGGCGCGGATCGGAGCACCGTTTCGCCGGAGGAGCGCCAGAAACTCGTATTGCGTCCCAGCGCGGTGCCTGTCGAAAAACGACTGGAGCAGGTGATGAGCCTGGAAGACGTGCAGCGACTGCTGCTCGTGCGCAGCCCCATGCCGGAAGCCCCCGGTCTGCACCGCCAGTCCAATCCCGCTCCAGGCCAACTGCTCGACTTTCATAGCTGAGCCGCCAGAGTTACAGTAGTTACACTGATTCAATTTCCGAATCAATTTTTAACACTCAAGCGTAGCCGTTCCGCCACCGATGTGCGTCTATTATAGCAGGCCGGATTATGTCCGGCCGGCTCAGCGCTCTGGAGAAACGGATTAGCTATGTCTGCATTGGAACTCTGTTCAGAAATCTTTTCTCGCCTGCGGGAATACAATGCGGATGAAAAGAACGCCTTTCGATTGATGACGTCGGACGACATCTATCGCAAGCACATGGCCGATCTGGTCAAATCCTCGGACCAGCTGGATCAATATCTTGAGGCGCTGGCGGACGCGCACTATATGTTTCGCCTGAAGATCGTCGAACCCGACGAGCAGCGCAAAGTTCCAGGAATCTACGCTTACCTGGCGGCGGAGTTGCCCCTGATCGGCAAGCTGCGCCTGTGGGCGGACGGCTTTCTGGAAGGCCTGTATGAACAGCAGTTTTATCGGCGCAAGCAGGCGATGCCGATTTTACGCGAACTGATTCCCGAGAGCCGCCGTTTTAATAATACGGAATTGGGGCGCGGTCTGAACGTGGCTTCGATGCTTCTGCAATACGAGAAGCTGATCGTCGAGGCTTTCGGAGAATTTACCGACGGCTGGAAGTGGCGGACTCTGAAGTCGGGGCTGCTCTCGGCGGCACTGGCCAGCGACGAGGAGATTGAAGCTTTCGAAGCGCTGGGACCGGATCCGCAGAAGCGCTTTCTGGATCGCAATGCGTCGCCCGCCGCCGGCGTCGCCGCCGGGGATTCAGGCCCAGGCGAAAATACCGGCGAGTTCGCCCGGGATGCTGTCAGCGATGCGGGATTGCAGTCGGCTTCGAATCTTCCGCCCGTGCTGCAGGCGGCAGCCGCGCATTCGCCTGGAGCGGCGAACGCGGAAAGCGGAGATCCACGGCGCCGCGCGGTGGACCTGGCCGAGCTGAACGAACTACAGGCCATGGATTTGAGCGGTAACTGGGGCCGCTCGGTTCAGAAGTACGGCGTCGAATTTTTGATTCGAATTCACCTGCGTAAGTACGACTTCGAACTGCTCCGATCTTTGATTCGCGGCGGTCGCATTAGCCGCGAAAACGATCTACGTTATTTGCGGGATTCGCTGCGCAAAATGCAGGGGCGCCTGGATGTGGATCCGCCGTTAAAGCGCTTCGTGAAAGAGATGGCCGAGCTGCGCCGCCTGGCTCAGGTGCGCCTCAATCGCATTTATGAGGTGAAGCGCCGGCTGCAGCCGGACCAGGTGTACGCCAGCATTGAGCCGTGAGCTTGAGAAGCGCTCACGCTACGCTATAACTTTCGCGCGTAGCGTTCACGCTACGCTATAACTTTCGCGCGTAGCGTTCACGCTACGCTATAACTTTCGCGCGTAGCGTTCACGCTACGCTATAACTTTCGCGCGTAGCGTTCACGCTACGCTATAACTTTCGCACGTAGCGTTCACGCTACGCCATAACTTTCGCGCGTAGCGTTCACGCTACGCGCTCAGGATCCATGTACAGGCGAAAATAGCCCGGCTGGATGGTGACGCCGGGGTTCAGTCCGCGTTCCAGTTCGCCGTCCACATTCATCAAGAAGGGCTCCGGGCGATTCAGGGCGATGGACTGCACGAAATCGGTCGTGATGTTCGGGTGTTCGATGTGTTTGCCCTTAAAGATCGAAGGAAATAATCCAAAGGACTTCAGGCGGCCTTTTACCTCCGGACAGAGATAGAACAGGCGCCCGTCGTTGACGCGCACAGCGGGAGCGATTTCCATCGCGCCGCCGGTGAAGCGCGAATTGGAAATGCAGATGAAGTTGCATTCGACTTCGCGTTCCTGGCCGTCGACAATCACTTTCAGGCGTTCGGGTTTGTGGCCCAGCAGTTTGATCAGGGAAGCCAGGGTATAATTCAGCGAACCGATGGCGCGCATGCGAATGGCGAGCTCGGTGATGTCCGGAATCAGGCCGACCGCCCAGATATTCATGGTGATCCGGCGAGCGCGCTCTCCTGAGACCGCACCCGGGGTCGCGCCGGACTGTGCGCTTTTTTCGGCGGGACCTGGCACGGGCGTGTATTCCACGATGCCCGCGTCGACGGCCAGGCTCTGGTCGGCGGCGATCGCTGAAAGCAGCGCGTCGCGCGCCGCGTCGTAGTCGGTGATGCCGAAATCCCGCAGAAAGCTGTTGCCGGTGCCGCCCGGTAGAAATCCAATCGGTTGTTTGAGCTGCCGGAATTCGGCGGCTTCCGCCAGGCCCTGGAGTGATTCCGAGAGGGTGCCGTCGCCGCCCATGAAAATCGGCAGCTCGTCCGGCTGGATTTCTTTCGCCGCCACGCGGATATCCGGCAGAGAGCGGGTCGGGCGCAATCGCAGTTCGGTGCCGGTGCGGTCCTCCCAGTGTTGAAAAAAATCGGTGGCCCGCATGGCGGCTTTGCCGCGACCACTGTTGGGATTATAGATGAGAACGGCCCGTTTACCCTGCATGTGCGCGGAATATGTCGGAAAATTCTGGAAAGTCAATGATTCCACGCTTTCCCGGACGGTTTTTCGATAAAATTTGTGTGTAACAGCAGCGGTTTCTAATTAGTCTAATACTACGATGGCAGCGAACCTTCAATTCTCCATGGCCGTGCACGCGCTCGCCGCTCTGGCGTACAATCCGGAGCGCTTGCTGTCGTCGGAAGAAATCGGGTGCAGCATTGGCACGAACCCGGTCGTCATTCGTCGCCTCACCGCGCGCCTGGCCCGGGCCGGGATCGTCGTAACGCGGCGCGGCAAAGAGGGCGGTGTGCAACTGGCCCGATCGCCCGGGGACATCTATCTGTCGGAGGTTCACCGGGCCCTGGACGAAGAGTCGGCCTTCAGCGTGCATCCGAATCCGGGCAAACGCAACTGCATTGTGAATCGTAAGATTAAAGGCATCCTGCAGGGAATTTGCGACGACGTCGAGGCGGCGGTCGAAAGCCGGCTGGGCGGCTATACCCTGTGCGACGTGCTCTCCGGCATCGATCGCGACCGCGCCGCCCTGGTCGAAGACGCGGCGAACAACGCCGCGAAATAATTGCGGGGCGGCGACTGAGCGGTCTGCGCCGCCTGCGCCGGGCGGGTGCACTCAAAATCTCGAATCGTAAAGCTTGAAGATCCGTTCGTCCAAATCAGGTGGGCCTCTCGGAATCGCCAGCACGTGCCAGTCGACCCTCAATAAGAACCTCGCCTTCAGTGGAACGATATCCACAGAGCGAGGCTCGCCGTTTCGAAGGGTGCCGCAGTCGTCGGCGATGCAGCCCTGCTCTGCCGGGGAGAGTTCGTGCAGTTCGCCCTGGCGAATCTTCGCGAAGTGCACGTCGCCACCGGTGAGCCGAAACTCATAGAGCCCGGAAGGATATTCCAGGATTTGCGCGGGAATCTCTTTGAAAGCCGTCGCCCCGTGAAAAAAGTGCGCACCTTCCGGCCGGGGAATCAGAAAGGCGTGGTCGCTGTGGCCGAACAGCCAGTTTTCACGCAGCGAATGAGCTGGAATGAAGATCCGTTCTTCTGGAAGGGGCAGGCAGTTGTGAGTATGAAAGAGGTGCGCAGCCCTCGGTCTCGAGTCAGGTATAGTTGCACAGCGAAAACCGCCTTTCCGCATGGTGAAGTACAGGCGATTGCCGGCCAGCATCACGCCCTGCGCGACGTCGATCCGCTCGTCGATGCTGAGTTCTCTTTGCTTTTCTTGCGCGGGTTTGCCGGACGCGATCGCCAGCACGCACAGCTCTCTAAGCAGTCCGCCCACCACCTGACCCAGGACTTCGGCGAGACACCCGCCCAGGGGATTGGCCGCGAGCGGACCGGCGGGAGTCGCGAGCAGCAAAAATCCGCTCAGACTCAGACTGAGGAATGTCGGTTGGCCGGCTGTGTTTAGCAGCTTCATTTTGATTCCGCTGCGTGGACCTGTAGATCTTCGTCGTCGCCGCGGCGCGGGCTGCTCAGACCGTAGTACGGAAAAACCTTCCACCAGATAAAAGCGCAGCCGGCCGCCGCCAGAAAATCGATCGCCAGCAGCAGCTGCAGCTCGACCCGGAAAGAATCCCGGAATTCGAACATTTCAAAGCCCGGAAAATTCACAAGCAGGCGAATCGCGCACAGCTGCGTCAGAAAAGGGAAGCTCGGCCCGAGCAGTTTGAAGGCGTTGGCGAGAAACATGAGCTGCAAAACGACGGCGACGGAGTTGAAGATGCGTTCGAACAGGGACAGATCCGCGAAGACCAGGCTCAGATAGTATGCGCCGGCCACGATCGAAACCGCGGCCGCCAGAGCCACGAATTTGCTCAGGAGTCCGTACCGGGCGCGCTGCTCATTGGACGGAAACATCGCGATCACCCGGGCCAGGCGATCGGGCTTCGGGTAGCGGGCCTTCAATCGTTGATAGAGTTCCCGCTTCGATTCGCCGCCGCGAATCTGCGTTTCGACGAATTTGGTGAGAGCCGTCAGGGATTGGATGGGATGGAGCGGGCTGTTTGCTTCTGCTGACATGGATGCGGCGCTCCGGGCGTGAATGTCGGGGCTGGAGAATCAGATTTCGGAGCCCTCGTTCGCCAGGAGCCGTGAAAGTCTGTCCCGCGGTCCGGGACTGTCAAGGTTTCCCCGATCAGTATTGCCTTTGCCGGGCGGGGGAAATCAGTGGCGCGGGGATCCGTTGCAACAGGTCCGGGCGCAGGCCGCTCTGGATTTCCGCTCCCCGCGTAATTCTGAATTTTTTTCGGCTCGGCTGAAATTAAATGTATCCAGTTCGGTTTCAATTCATCATATTTTCTGTATTGAATGTAACTGAGTCGGATTCATTAAGCCTCCCGCGATTCGGCGGCCGGCCTTTGCAATCAGCGTCCGAATCTCAGTCAGAAATGATTCGTTCAAATCAGAGGAGCAGACAATGAGCACAGAATTAAAATTAAACGGAAAAGTAGCCCTGGTCACCGGGGGCGGCAGCGGCATCGGCCGGGCGAGCGCCGAACGACTCGCGGCGGACGGCGCCCTGGTCGTCGTTGCGGGGCGCAGCGAAGATCAACTGAAAGAAGTGGCGGCGGGCCATGGCAATATCGATTATATCGTGGCGGACGTGAGCGATCGCGCTCAGGTGGCGGCCCTGATTGACGGCGTCGTGAAAAAGCACGGTCGCCTGGACATCCTGTTTAACAACGCGGGCGTGGCGAAATTTTTGCCGCTGGAACAACTGGACGGGGCGCACTATGAGGAGCAGTTCAATATCAACGTGCGCGGTTTGATCGACGTGACGCAGCTGGCCCTGCCGCACTTGAAAAAGAACGGCGGCGTGATTTTGAATAACGCCTCGGTCGTGGGCGACGATCCGATGCCGAACGGTTCGGTGTATTCGGCGACGAAGGCGGCCGTGATTGCCCTGGGTCGTTCCTGGGCCAAAGAACTCGCGCCGGCGAAGATTCGCGTGAATACCGTCAGCCCGGGTCCGATCGAAACGCCGATCTTCGGAAAGACCGGCATGTCGGAAAAAGATCTGAACGATATGGCCGCGGGCATTCAGGCGTCGGTTCCCCTGGGACGCTTCGGCAAGCCGGAAGAGATCGCGGCGGTGGTATCGTTTCTGGCCTCGGACGACGCGGCCTATATCACCGGGGCGCAGTACAAAGTCGACGGCGGCATGGCGGCGTAATTTAGTTTCGCGACATAGATTTTCGGATTCGCAGGTATATACAGCGTATACCTGCGAGTTTGAATCGGATCGGCGGCGTTTGGTTGTAGGGACCGGACGCCGCCGGTCTTATGCGTCTGCATTTGGCTGCGGCTGCCTCCGGGGCCAGTCAGTCGATCGCGATCAGCGAACAGGTCTTCGTCATTGAATCCGCTTCAAGAAAGGATCGTGATCGCGACTGACATGCAGGACCGCCAGAATCTGAATCTCTTGCTGCTCTTCGCGATAGAATATGCGATACGGGAAACGGTCCATCAGAGCCTGGCGATAGTCGCGGTATGAAATCGGAAACTGCGCGGGGAATTTTGAGATTCGCTCCATGATTCGGTCCAGAGAAGCCAGGAAAACGGGGCCGAGTCCGGCCCTGCGTGAATTATACCAGATGGTGATTTCGGTCAGCTGACGCTGCGAAAGTTCGGAGAGGATGATCCGCTTTTTCATCCCGTGGGTATTAGAGCAATTCGTCCAACTGCGGTCGGAACTCTTCCCAGGCAGCTGCAGATGAAGGCTGATCGCGCAATTCGCGGGCGGCATCATCCAGGAGCGCCTTTTCATGCGCATTTACGCCGGGGTTCGGCTGGTCTGTCGCGATCGACGCCCAGATTTCATTAATTGCACTCAGCCGATCTTCCGGTTCCAGAGCTTTGATTTCCGAGAGCGTCAGGTTTTCCAGCTGGCTCATACCATCAGAGTACAGGCATTCAGTCCGACAATCAAGCGGAAAACCAGCGTAGACCGCGCGAAATCAACGGCTGCCGCCTGTCTTATGCGCTTGTATTTGCCTGCGGCTGCGTCCGGGGCAAATAGAAAGCAAGGGCGACGCACGGCAGAAAGATGAATCCCGCCGCGATAAAGGTCGCGCTCTGAAACTGCGAGTAGATCAAGCCGCCGAGAATTAAGCCCAGGATGCTCGCCAGACTGCCGGTGCCCGCGGCCAGTCCCTGGATCGCGCCTTTTTGATCGGCGGGCCCCAGGGTCGCAAGCATCGCCATAAACGAAGGCCACATGATGCCGTTGCCGATCGCGAAGAGCAAGGCTCCCGCGTACACCGCGCGATCGTCGGGCAGGCTGTAGGCCAGGAAGCTGAAGAACATGATGAGCGCCCCCGCGCCGAATAAGACGACCGAATCGACGCGCTGATTCAGAAAGCCGAGGACCGGACCCTGCACGATGATCAGCGCGGCGCTCGCAAACGAGAAAAAGAATCCGAGTTCGGCTGTATCCCATTCGAGGCCTTTTACGGCGTGCATGGGAAAGGCGCCGTAGTACGTGTTGAAGGCGAAAAAGATAAAGAAGTAGAGCCCGAGCATTAAGGGCACGTTCTTGATATTCAGTAAGTCGCGGATCGTCCGGGGCTGCGGACGATGATCGAAGCAGTCGCGCGTTTCGGCTCCGAGCACGCGGCGGGTGGGCGAAGGGCAGGGCGGACCCTTGAGCGGCGTCGGCCGCGATTCGGGCAATAGAAATACGATCAAAGCCAGGCCGATCACCGAGATCAAAATCGCCGCGAGCACGGGCAGCTTCTCCCCGTAGACGGTCGCGCCGAGCAGCCCGGCGATCATCGGGCCCAGAATGAATCCCAGGTTGGTCGAAAGGGCCATGCGGCCCATATTGCGCGCGCGGGTCTTGTCTGTGGAAAGATCGACGACGTAAGCTGTCGCCACCGAAATATTACCGCCGGTCGTGCCGTCCAGAGCCCGGGCCAGAAACAAAAACAGCAGCGGCACTGTCAGGACGAAGCCGCCGAGAATCGGCGAATCGATTTCGACGATGGTCGTGACGGGCAACAGCAGACTGACGAGCAGCACGACCCAGCTCAGGAGCGTGCCGGCCTGGGTGATAAACAAAATCTTACGGCGGCCGTGCCGATCTGAAAGGCGACCCAGGGTCGGCGCTCCGAACAACTGAAAGAACGAATAGGTCGCCCCCAGCAGTCCGTAGATGACTTCGTTGCCGCCGAAGCGATCGACGATGTAGACCAGAAAGGGCAGCACCAGGCTGAAGCCCAGGGTTCCGATCATATTCACGGTCAGGAGCGGAATCAGGGCGCGGCCGGTAGCGGGATCGGAATCGGTGGCGGCGGCGCGATCGGGCATGGGGCTTGGTGAAGCGGCGCCGGAGGCGTGTAAAGGGGAAACAGCCTGAGTGCGTGTTACTACCTGGTAGTGATATTTAACCTGGATTCCTATAAAATATTTGCCACTTTCCCCGTCTCTTAAGATCTGTTAGATTGGCGGTGTTTCAGCACCGTCGGGTCCCCATGCTGAGCACCAGAATCACAGTCGCCCTGTTCCTGAGCCTGCCGGTGGGGCTGGCGCTTGCTGCTACAGCGGCCGACGAGCGACAGGATTTACCGCTTTCTTCTATTATACACGCGGATCTCGCAAACGAGGCTTCCGGTCTGCACGCGACGGTCCAGCGGGAGCTCGACGGAGTGGAGGCCGCCCTGGCCGCCGGTCCGGCTCGCGCTGCCGGCATTGCCCCGACGGATTCCACCCCGACGGAATTCAAGATGACCGGTTCAGCGCCTGACGTCGATTCCGGCCATGCCGGACGCCCGGCGCCTGCTGGCTGGTCTGAATTCGTCGTCTCGGAAGCAATGCTCGAAGAAATTCGAGCGGAGAGGCAGGCGGCGCGGGCGTCCGCCGCTCGAACCCGCCCGGCGGCCACTCTGCGGTCGCGCTGCCTCTGGCCTGCTGCTGCGGCAGTGGGGGACGGTGCCTGCTCTTTCGCCGGGGCTATGAGTCCGCCGCTGCCGATCGTCGCCAGGCCCCGGCCGCATTCCCTGGCCGGGACGGAGCGCAACGAGCAGGGCTCCGTTCGTCGCTCTTCGCCGGCGCCGCTGCTGGTTCAGTTTGCGTACCACGCCCTGCGCCAGGGTTACCAGGGAGGGGAGGACATGGTTCGCCTGATCGACCCACGTCCTGTTTCCGCCCTCCGCACCTCGCCACTATTGATTTCGGCGGCCCGCCCGGCCGCGCCCACGCCTGCTTTTATTTCGTTCTACAGGAAAGCTTACGCTTTCGAACAATCCCAAACGCAAACATTACGAGCCGGGCTTTCGCCGCTCGTGACTTACAAACACGCATCGGAGAGGTTGGATGATTCCTGCTATCGATTCCCCGTCTGAAAAATCTGCGCCGGCCGCCGCGGCTCACCCGGGCGCGCCCGAAGCCGCGGCACCTGATATGCGCTTTCGAATCGCGAAGCTCGCGAAACAATGGGATCCCGCGCGAATTTCGCCGCCGCAGCCGCCGGCCTTTCGCGGCAACCGCTTCGCGCGGCGCGCGCAAAAAGATCCGGAGCGGGAGCGCCGGGCTCTGCGCAATTTTTCGCGCTTCATGAAGAGCACGGCGATCGTCGCTCTGGTTTCGTTTGTATACTCGGGCGTGATCGCTCCACTTGCTCCGGGTTCGGCGCTGTCGGCGCAGCCGGTCTTTCGCGATTTCGACGAAACGCAAAACGACGTGGAGCGTTACCGCGATCGGGCGAATCGCCTGGATGACGCCGACGCCTGGACGAATTATATGGAGCTGGGCATCGCCAGCGAATTCGTGCAGTGGGAAGAAGACGCCTACGAAAGCCTCAGGGACGAATTCGAAGCGATCGACGGCAACGAATCCTTAGATGACGATCAGAAAGAGTTTGAGAAAGACCTGGCCCGGGCGCAGCTGGAAGCCGCGGCCCTGGTCTGGGAGCAGGAAGCCGAAGACTATCTATACGAACAGCGCGGAGCCTTTCGCGCGAGCGGCGACGATATCGAAGCGAGCGTCGATCAGATCGGCGATGACGTATTCGCGGCCGTGATCGCCGACGTCGAAGCGCAGTTCGCGGGGCAGACCGACATCGATCTGGCGGCCTGGGACGCGGCCATGGACGCGGCGATGGCGCCCCACGGCGGCGCTTTCGATACGCAGCTTACAGGCGAGCTGGACGCGGTGCGGGCGGCGAACGCCGGTTTGAGCGGGGCGGAACTGACGGCCTTTCGTGACGAGCTGGAGCGCGTCGAGCGGGAGATTCTTACCGAGTTTGAGTTTCGCGATAATTTTTATATTTTAAGGGCGCGCAACGACTACGTGGCCGAGCGTCGCGCCGACGATTTGAGCGCGCGGCTCTTCGCCGAACAAAACAGCGCCGACGCCGTGGGCGAAGAGATCATGGCAGCGACCGAAGCGGACCTGGCCGGGATCGACGATCAGCTGGACGCGGCCCAGGCTGAAACCCAGTCGGCCCTGGACGGCCCGGGCTCCGCCGAAATCATCGACGACATCGCCGGGGACTGGCAGACGAAGATGGAAGTCGTAATTACGGCGGGACTGGACCGCTGGGATCGGGCGGAAGAAGATCTGTACCGGCGACGGCTGGCCTGGCTGGAGTCGAGCAATCGCAGCCGCGAAGAAGGCGAAGCGATCTGGGAGGCCCAGCACGAAAAATTAAAAGCGCGTCGCACGGAATGGCTTGGAGAAACTGAAGAACAGATTCGCGAGGGCCGGGAAGCGTGGGAGGCGAAATTCGCCGAGTTCGCGCAGTCGCGGACGGAGGCCGAAGACGAGCTGGCGCGCTTTATCACCGAGGAGCGCGAACGGCGCGACGCGACTCTCGGTCAGATCGGCGACATGGTGCTCGGCGGCGGCGCGGCGCTCGCCGAAGCCAAAGACGCGTATCGTTATTTCGCGGAGCTGGCGGAGCTCAGCGCGCAGCCGGGCGCCGGGACCCACCGCAACGACGCGGACCTGCTGGATTTTTATATCGACCAGCGCGATATTCACGACACGGCGATCACTTCGTTTACGACGATGCTGACCGGCGTCGAAGGCGTGCTGACGGACAATATGCACGGCGACGGGAATTTCACCGGACTGTTAAACGATCGCCGGGCGTACGCCGGGGATCTGGCGGCGACCGTGGCGGGTCTTTCGGACGCGAATTTTCAGAGCGAGCTGGGTGATTTGATGAACGCCCGGGGCGAAGACTTCGTTCTGTATCGCCGGGACATGGAGTCCTTAATCGAACGCAATGCGCTGTTTACGGAGCGCGCCGCGGACTTAAACGACACGGCCGTCTTCGACGCCGACGCCGCGGGCGATCTGGACGCATTGCTCGAAACGATAGACGGTCTGGACTCGAAGTACGACGAACATCGGCGCGAGCTGCGCGAAATTTATTTTCGCACGCGCACCGCCGTCAACGACGCCGATCGCCTGACGCAGATCAAAGCCGACATCGCGGCCTATCTGCCCGGCACGACCGACCGCGAAGCGCGACTCAAGACTGTCGTTACGAATTATTTTAACGAAGGCCTGGCCGGCTACTATCTGACGGACAACGAAAACGATCCGTACCTGATGACCGACGCCGAGTACGAGTGGGAGCTGCTGCGCCGCGAACGCAATTATCTGGCGAAGCGCTTCGAGCGGGCGGAGGCGGTGAAGCGCTACGCGGACCTGGCGAATCGCTTCGGGAGCGGACTGGAGATGGCCCAGGTGACGCAGGAGCGCGCCGACGTGGCCGAACTGCGCTCTGATATTCGCGAAACGGCGTACTATGTATTGAAGGGCGACCGGAGCTTCGATCCTGCTTTCGCGGCCGAAGCCCGGGCTTTACTCGACGCGCGCGAACCCGCGCTGAACGCCGAGGCGGCCCTGCTGGCCGGCTATGATCCCGGGAATCGCGCGGGCAATGCGGGGGAAGTCGACGCGCACGTCGCCGCGATTGACGCGCATTTAGCGGCGTACGTTCCAGACGAAAGCGCGCGCGAAACGCATCGCCTGAAAATTTTGCGCGATAAGCTGATTTATTATCGCGCGCAGATGGACCAGGGCGCGGCGGCGAGCGAGCTGGACCAGCGCTGGACGGTGCTGGCGGGCGGCGCGAACGCCCTCGGGGGCGAAGTCACGGCCTTGGTTCAGGAATTCGATTTTACGGGACTGCGCGCTGAGATCGACGCCTTAGAAGCCCAGGCGGGCGACGAGACGATTCCGGAGATGCTCGATCGCGTCTACGTTGAAAAAGAAGAGGTGCGCCTGGCCGGCGTGACTCTGGCGGCGGCGAAGACCAGACTGGACGCGGCCCGGGATGTCTATCGCCAGGCCTATCTGGACTTTAAGGTCTTAAACGATCCGAACGCGAAAGAAATCATCGCCAACGAATTATTAAGTACGACCAACGCTCTATCGGAAGTGCTGCATCATATGCAGGAGATTGAAACCATTCCCGGCTTCGATTCCAGGCTGTACGACCCGACGACGAAGAAGCGCATTGAATATCTGTACGGGGTGCAGCAGCGCGCCCAGGCCCAGGACTCGATCGCCTTTACGGACGCCCTGAGCGACGCGGTGCTCGGACTCGACGCGAGCAAGCTGCGTTTACAAAATCTGGAGGCGGCGCTCGCTTCAGAAAGCGCGGACGCGAATTTGGACGGCCAGAGCGCGCGCGATATCGCGAATTTTTTTATATCGGGCGAGCTTCAGTTTACGGATTCAGTATCGGCGAGCGAGAGCTTTCGCAGCCAGCCCGCGGTCTTAAGCGCGCTGGCCACCCTGAAATCTCTGAGCTCCGAGCTGACCGTGCTCGAAAGCGATTTGAGCCAGGCGATCGCCGACGGCGACCCGGCGGCTGAGATTGAAATATTGCGGGCGCGGGTTTCGCAAAACGAAGAGGGCATTCGACGCAAGGCGGAAGAGATGATCGCCGGGATTCGCGGCGAAGAGCGCGCGCGACGCGACGCGACCCTGCGCATGCTCGACTTTCGCGACGGCGGCGACAACCCGCTGCACGATCTGGCTGATCTGCGCGAAAATCTACAGAGCGACCTGGAAAGCGCGGCCGACGATCTACAGTCCCTGGGAGAGAGCGCGGCGGCGACGATTGAAACGTATTTGAATGCGAACCGCGATCAGGATTTCGCGACGCTGCTTGCGGGACTGAACGCCCAGATCGCGGGGCTCACGCGGAATCTGAGTCCGGGGGACGGCTACGCGCAGATCGCCGCGCCGCCCGCGGCTCTGGCGGACTATGCGCGCTATGATATTGCGCGGCGCTGGCTGCTTGATAATCGCGCGGCGATTGATCGCGCGAACGCGGCGCCGGATGAATACGACCGGCGGACCCGGGCCGAGAAGTGGGACGCGCTTTTGGCGGCCGTAGACGACCAGGCGGAAGACGCGGCGTACCAGGCGGCCTTTCAGGCGGCGCTGCCGAACGACGCGGGGGACGCCTGGGTGCTGAACTTTCGCACACATCGCACGGCCCTGGCCGGACGAGTGGCTGCGGTGCTGAGTGCGCCGGACGTCAGCCTGGCTTATAGCGCGCTGGACGAGGCCGATCGCCGGATTTTGAATTCGTACGGCATGAACGCCGCGGTGTCCGGGGGCGCGGCGGATTTGCGCCGCGCTTTAGAATTCACCGAAGAGCAGTTAGAGAACGATCTGGCGGCGCTGAACGAAAATTTTCAGACGATCTTTTTGCGGGAACGCGAGATTGAGATCGGCAATGATCTGAGCGATATGCAGCGGGACTACGCTCTGGCGGCGAATCGCTACGCCGCCGATCAGGGCGAACGCAATATTTTAAGCGACGACCGCGACGCACTGGACGCCGAGATCGCGGCCCTGGCGCCCGTGGGCGATCCCGTGCTGGAAGCGCGCCGCGATCAGATCGATGCGCGCCTGGCGATCCTGGACGCGCGCCTGGCGGCGGACCGGCCGGCGCTGGAGAATCTGGAAGACCAGGTGCGTCTGCGCCAGCGGGAGCTGGGGGAGATTCGCGCGCCCGGGTCTTCGAACGGCCTGACGGCCTACGCGAGCGCGAGCACCGGCGTGGCCCGGACGACTCTGGGCATGCGCGAGTGGGGTCTGCGTTTGCTGGAGAACGTGGACCGCGATCCGGTGACGCGTCCCGATCAAAACGCCGCCGGAGTGGATGCGGCGACGCCGGTTGAAGTTTTGAAGGCGGCGATCGGCATGTTCGAAACGGATCGCCAGGGAGAGATCGTGCGCGACAGCAGTGGAGCGCCGCAGCTGACCCAGGAATTTATCGATCTGGGCATTAGCGATCCCGCCGTCGATCTCGGCCAGGTTTTCGCCGGAGATCTGCGTGCGTCGCAATTAGAAGCGATGGCCGAACGGCTGCTCGCGTACCGGGACGATGGCCGGGCGCTGAGTCCGGAAGTCAGCGCGGCGGTCGCGCTGATCGAAAGCGATTTGTATCAGCTGATCGCGGCCAGGCGGATGATCGACGAACGCTTCGCGACGGGCGATGCGATCGTCGCCGCGTCTGAGGCAAGCATCGCCGAAGCGCAGGCGATTCAGAATAAACTCTCGCAGATTGCGGGACTGGAAGCCGCGATTCAGGACGCGCTCACGAACGCGCGGGCGCAGGGCTTCGACGAAGGGCAGGCGGTGCTTGCGGTATTAGAAGAACGCGGGAACGCGGAGCTATTGTACCTGTTCGACGGCTATAACGTGGATCCGGCCACCGGAGCTTTGAGCGTCGACACGGTCGTACACGCGGCCGGCTCAGAGCGGCTGGGAGATTTGCGCCGGCTCGCCGATCGCTTTCGCGTGAGCCAGGAAGAGCAGCGCCTGGCGGAAATCGTCGGAGCGTACGCCGACGCGGGACTGGAATTTCTGATTCGTTTAGAGACGAACCCGGGCACGCTGCCGTTGGACCAGGCGGATTTTCTGGCGGCCTACGCGGCCGAAGTCGACGGCAGCGATGTGATCGCGCAAATCAATGCGATCAGCGAAACGGATTTTCGCACGCAGCTGTGGAGCTATGTGGACGGGATGGCGCCGGGCAAGTCGCTGTTTAAAAGCGAAATAGCCGGCGTGCTGCGCGCGAATCCCGGAGACGAAGCGGGACTGAAGGCCGCGGTGCTCGCGGCATTGAACGGGCTGCAAACTCGCATTGACGATACACTAACGATTGAACTGGGCCGTTCTGATGCGATCATCGATCGCGACCGCGATTTAGAAGTGGAAAGCAGCGTGGCGGCGCTGATTACGCAGTACGCGACGCGCGGGACTGACGCGCGGGCGGCGCTTTTGCCGGGCGTGGCGGCGGTCAACGACGCCGACAGCGTGGCCGACGCGAAGACCGCGCTGAGCGCGTTGATTGCAGGACTGAGCGCGCCGGTCGCGGGGGCGACGGCGGCCTTCGCGGGCATCAAACGCGAACTGACGCGACTGGTCGACGAAAGCGCGGCGGCGGACGCGGCGAGTTTGAAAGCGGAGCTGACGGACGCGCTGAACGCGCTGGAGGATCCGGCGGCGGCGGATACGCTGACGATCGAAGGCGAGCTGTACCTGCGCGAAATGAAGATCGCCCAGGGCGTGAGCGATAACGTCGACAGCTACGAAGCCGACGATTATCCGGAGGAGCTGCGGGAGTTCGTGCTGGTGCGGGCGCATACGCTGGCGAAAGAACGCTACGCGGACTATCTGGCGCTAAAGAATTCCGGCCTGGCCGAAGAGCGCGCAGCCGCGAGCTTGAATTTGACCGGCCTGATGGGCGACTTCGCGCGCAATCTCCTGCTGCGGGACTTCGCCGACTATCGCGGGGCGAACGACTATACGGCGAAGATCGCCGCGGCGCGAGCAGGCGACGAGGGACCGTACAGCATCGGGCAATATTTAAGCGAATATCTCGACAGCGCGAACAGCGACGGCTCGCTATTGCCGCGAGGCGGCGCGGATCTGGTGGAAGATCTCGCGCTGCGGGAATACCAGCGGATTGCAGCGGCGCAGACCGCGGCCGGGGGCGGCACAGCGGGGCTTGCGAGTCTCGACGAGAGCGAGTACTTCGCGGACTATCGCGCGTACTTATTGCTCGCGAAGATCGAAGATCATTTAGGGGCGGGCTATGATCACGCGGCGAGCGGGGCCAGCGAAGCCGATCGCCGGACGGCCTTTACGGCCGCGTTCGAGAATTTTCTGGACGATGCGACATACGCGATCGGCGGCGAAAGCGTGCGCGATCGTTTACTTAATAGCGCGCAGATCGACGCATTATTTCAGACAGCCTTCGCGCGCTACGAAGAGGGCGCCGATCTCGATCAGTATATTCCCGCGGCCCTCGATACGCGGCGCTTCGAGAATCGTCTGGCTGATGCGCCGACCGATCCCGCGGATCTGGTGCCGGCGGAGCTGTTAGCGATCGCCGGATACGACAGTCTGGACTATCGCCAGCTGGCTTACGCGGCGGACGCGCAGTACGGCAAAGCCCTCGCGCAATTCGAAGCGGCGCGGCAGTTAGAAGCCGACACCCTCAGCGGGCGGGTCGAGCTGAGCGGCGTGGGATTGAATTTCAGCGACGTCGAGCTGGATCAAATTATAGATCGCGCCGGCCACAGCGCCTTGAGCGCCGGGGATCGATCGCTCGTGCGGACCATGCTGCGCGTGCGGGCGACGGAAATGTATACCAGCGCGACCGGCGGCGAAGCGCTGACGATCTTACGCAACGATCGCGCGTTTCGCAGCCACTACGGCGACGCGGCGGCGGAGCGTTCGTATGAATTATTCGCGGCCGAAAACGCCCGGGCGATCGGCGGGGTCGAAGCGAAATTCTTCGCGGCCCTGAACGCCCCGGAGACCGACGATCGCCTGCTCGAAAGCGCGCAGCGTGAGCGGGGCGATTTGCTAAGAGCGGTGATTGAGCGCAGCCGTGGAGCGACGACCGCGTACTATAGCGGCGAGAGCGCGGAAATTCAAACCGCGATCGACAGCCTGAGCGCCGTGCTGTTTGCAAGCGGCGCGGCGGACGAACGTTTCAGCAGCGAAGAGCAGGCGGCGCTGCTCGCCCGGGCGGCGGACTTTGAAACGCACGCGAACTACCAGGCGGATCGCGAGCTGATCAGCAGCGGGGTCTTCGAAGAGCTGGAAGGCCAGCTGCGAGCGGCGGTGAATCGCAGTCCCGACGCGAGCCTGCGGGAGTACGTGAGCGCGAATCCCAACAGCGCCCTGCGAGCGTACGCCGAACAGCTGTACGTCAGCGCGGGAAGCCAGGGCGGCCTGAGCGCGCCGGCGGCGACAGCGATGGCGGGACACCCGGCGCTGGCGGCGGCGATCGATCAGGCGATCGAAGGCATGCAGCCGCGCTACCGCGAAGTGATGCTCGCGGAACAAAGTATCATCAGCAGGTTTTTGGAAGAGTTTCTGGAAAGCGACCAGGAGCGGCGGCATATTCGCGACATGCTGCGCGATCCCAGTCTATCGCATCCGGACCAGGGCCTGGCATTGCACCACGATAGCGCGAAGACCCTGGCGCTGACGACGGCGCGCAAGCAGGGCAGCGTCGACGCCCTGCTGCGAAGCATTGAAGAGCACGGCCGCTATTTCGCGAACCTGGCGGAAGAGCAGAGCCGCGAGATCGCCGTGTCGCGGGAAGTGAAAGGCTTCGGCGAATTAAAGGGCAACGAAACAAATTTTGAAGACAGCCGCTTCGCGCAGTATCGCACGTACGCCGGCACCGAACGCGAACACCAGGCGGAGGAGTGGCAGCGCTATAGCGACGCGGGCGGCACCGACAGCTTCGAGCAGTGGAGCAAAGGCCGCTTTTTAGAAGTCGAGGACATGGGCATTGCAGACGTAGAAGCTCTGCTGAACGGAGACTACGACGCAGTGCTCACGAGCGACGACGAAGCAGCGCTCATCTCGCAGCGCGTAGAGAACGGCACGGACACAGCGACGACGACCGACGATGAAACGGTAGACGTGCGAAAAGTACGCACCGTCGGACAGATCAACACCATGACCTTCGCCAGCAGCGCCGAAGAGATGCGCTACACGTACTTCGCGAATTTAGCGAATAACTATATGGAGGCCGCGACGCAGCTGAACGCGAGCCTGAACAGCGTATGGACCGCAGGAGCGCTGGCCGACGCGCGTGAAGCGGCCAGCGGGGCCAACGATGTACGGGCGGCAGTCAAGGCCAGCTACGATCCGCAGGCAGCAGGCCCGGCGGCGGCCGGAGAGCTGGATATACTCATCAGCGAAAAGACCGCGGCAACCGCACAGCTCGCAAATTATGGAGAGACACAGCTCGGCCAGGCCCAAAACGAAATCAGCCAGCTGAAACAGGGCTATGCGCAGGCATCGCAGGAATACGCAGATGCGGCGCGACGCAAGCAGCTGGACGGAATCAAACTGATAGAGTACGCGCAAAGCACATTTACGGACGCGCTAAACGAATTAGAAGGCGCGAACATCGAAATGGAAGCGGCGGAGATCGCCAGCAACACCGAGCGCAATCAGTACGATACGCTGATGAGTCAGTATACCGATCAGCTGAACGAACTGAGCGGATACTTCAGAAGCTGGCAGGCAGCCGAAAGCGAAAAAGAAAAACGCCTGGCAGTGTTAGACTACGCGAATACGCCGTATTTAGAAACCGGCGAAACAGAAGAAGCCAGCGGAGCGCAGAATCAATACGACGCAGCCCTGGCCGCGATGGAGAACGCGAACGACAGACTGCAAGACGCGGCCTTCAACGTGCAGACCGAAGATAGAATCGACGACTTCGCCGCGATCGTGACCGGACTGGAAGCAGGCGACACATACGCCCCGCTCGACGCCAGCGAACAGGGCGAATTAGCAGAACTCAGAGATAGAAAATTCAGAGAATATGAACCGTTAGACGCAGCCGAGGAAACAAGACTCACGGAACTAATGCACAGAGAGATGCACGAGCGCTACGGAGACTTAATCGTCGCACGCGCCGAACACATCAAACATACCATGCGAATGGTGCGAGTCGAGAAAGCCGCCGCGATCATCAAAAGCGAAATCGAAGAAAAAAGATTAATCGCAGCGGACAAAGAGCGACAGTTCGAAGACGCCCTGACAAACAACTTCGGAGCAGCAGTCCCGACACAGGCCGGCATGACCCAGGAACGCGCAGAACAGGCGCGAATGGCCGTATACCAACGACTGGTGAATAAGATAGAGAGCGGCCAGACACTATACGACGAATTCAGAGGCTGGTACTACGGAAGCGGATCGTGGATGCCGCAGTACGGCGGCGTAGTGAGCAGCGCAGTGATCAACGGAGGCAACCTGAATCCGATCGGAGCAGCAGCCAGCTTCGAGTTGGCAACAGGCGGCGCACAGACCCTCGGAATGAACGCCGCAGACGCCGAAAACTTCGCGATATGGCAGAGCAACGGCGGACAACTCAGCGAATACACGCAATTTCAAGCAAGCTACTTCGGCTATTTAATGAGCCTGATGCAGTTAGACTCAGCGACGATTTCATTGGGCATAACTCTAGCATCGATGACGCCATTAATCGGACTGGGCTACGCCATCGTATCCAGCGGCGCCGTACTGATGGCGCAGGGCATGACCATGCTCGCGACCGTCGTGGGAGCGACCGAAGGCTTAAGACTGATCCAACAGGGCGTGACCCAGATGACCATCGGGTACAGCCAGGTGACGCTCGCGACAACCATGATCGCCTCGGCCACTCTGACGCAGATGTTCGCGGGATTAAACAGCGTCTTCGCGGGGACAGCCGCATACAACGCCGCCGGCAACGGAAGCGTGAACGAAGTGCGCAAGAAAGAACAAGAATACGAGCAGGCACAAAGCGAACTGGATTATTTAACGAAAGTACCGGACTTAGACACACTCAAAGATAGATACAAACAGTACGGCGCAAACAACGACGACCCCGAAGACGACACATACGATTTATACAATCTCAGCGACGAAGACCTGATCTACCTACTGGAAATGGTAGGCGGCACAGAAAACTTCGCAGGCGCCACATTAACAGCCGAGCAGAGAAGCGAAGCCCTCGACATCACCGGAAAGCAGAACACAGTAGAATACAGAGACAGCGCCGGCAGACGATACGACCCGACAACCGGCACAGCAACACAGCCAGCGCCACTGGAAAACGGCAGCTACGGCGGATACACCCGCGTGCTCGTACAGGGCCACGACAGAGCAGACAAAAGCTACCAGTACTTCCAGATCATAGACGAAACAGCAGACAGCCAGATCGCCTATGATATGGGCGAAGTCTTAGATTCGATGCTGAACCACGGGAACACCCTGCGGGAAGATAGAAAGAACGAGTACATCAGCGCAGGCAACGCCGCCGCAACCACAGACAGCACCTTCGTATACCGCGAAAGAGACGCGACATACCAGCAGCTCTTCGAAGACGCGACCAACCGCACAGACGGCGGGCGAGAATTCGCAGGCTACAGAACCACATTCACCGATTACGCGGGCAACCAGAACGAAGTCTTCGAGCAAGAACTGCAACAGCGGGTGCAAGTCCAAACCGCAGAATGGAATCTAAGAGAACAAGAACTCAACGACCGCTACGCCGATTGGGAAGCGAGAATGAACACCATCCTCTCCAAAGGCCAATCCAACTGGGGCAACAGCGAGAACCTCTTCCTGCAAGAAAGACGTGAATGGGAACGCAAGATGGCGGAAGACCGGGCCGATGCTGAAGGCATCTGGGCGACCCGCGTAGCAGAACACGGAAACAGAAAGGCCGACTGGGAAGCCGATATCCGAAACCAGATCACCGAAGGCAACGTAGAAGAAACCCTGACGACCGCCGTGGATGACATGAACGCGCAAATCACCACGATGAACGCGAACATGGGAACCAACCTGGAAACGCAGGACCGCAATGCGCTCATAGCACAGGCAATCGACGAAATAAGAAGAGATGAACCCTCAGAAGCGGAGAAACTAAAAAAACTCAACGAAAGCATCGAGAAGTTCAACACAAACGTCAGCATCAGCCAACTGAGCGGAACGAACCTCGGCAAAGGCCTCGGAAAAATTACCGGCGAATACCGGGAAACGATGCGCAAGCAACGACACGACATGCAAGTGTACGCGAACGCGAAGATCTTCGAGCAATACCAGCTCTTAGTAGATGATTTACTCGAACAAATACGCGCACAAAACCGCGCAACCGAAGCCAGAACCACCGCAGACGCCGCAGCCGAAGGATTCTTAAAACAAGGCGCGATCTTCGTTAAGACAGACAGTAACGGCAAAAGCTTCGCCGTAGTGAACGAATTCGTCGGCTTCGACGGCGAAACCGCGATACAAGAAGAGCAAGCGAGAGCCGGCGCAATGCACGGACTACGCGGAACGGGCGCAGAACCGAGCGCCTTCGACAACAGCGCGATCGTGAAATTCTTAGAAAGCGCAGATTCAATCCAGGTAGCATCCTTCTTCGACTACCAGCGCAAAGCGTTTCAGGTAGTTTCAGAAAGAATCATGGGCAGCGGCACCGGCGAAGAACGCCAGGCCACGTTCCAGCCAAACGAAACCGTCCACGGCAGATTAGGCGTATGGATCGGCAGACCAGCAGACCAGCAAGTCGCGCAAGGACTGATTGAAGCAGCAGCCGGCAGCTACCACGACGACCAGGAAGGACTCCGACACGTAGCCAGAAGCGCGACAGGCTACGGAGAACTGGGAGCGAGTACAGTACGACCAAGCCAACTGGGAGTCGGCTTTTACACCCAGCTCTGGTACTACGGCCAGCAGATGGACAGGCGACAGGCCGAGACCATAGACAGCGTGTTCCAGGGAGGCTTACTCGAAACAGGCGTAGCCAAGTACTACAACACATACAATCCCTTCGTGAGTATCGCGACAACATACAACCATTTCAAAAACCAAAGAGAATTACACGGAGCAAAATCCGGCGCATTATGGGCCGGTGAAGGCGCAAAAATCTTAAAAGGAGTCGGCGCATCGGCGGGCGGAGCAGTTGGCTTAGTAGCCGGAGGCATCAAAGTACGAGACAACGGAAACGTAGACTATAAACTCACAACTAGAGACGCAGTGGGCGCAATCCCAATCCTAGGCGGATTCGTCGCAGCCGGCATGGACTTCGACGAAGACGGCAACCAGCGAAGAGGCGGCTTAAGATGGAACCCACGCGCAATGGGAGCCGCCACCGCAGACCTCATGAAGATGGTACCCGTATACGGCGCGTTACCGGCAGAATACATCAAACGCCAGACAGTCCGTGAACACAGCTCATACGACCAGGACGGTCGCGGCGACACTGTGGGACAGTGGGTCGTAAACGTATGGAACGGAGCACTCGGTGCACTCGCACTGCAACGCGCAATGGAAGACGCGGAGAAGAGCGAAGCAGCCGAAGGCGAAGCAAGCAAAGGCGAAACTCGCGCCGCTGAGGCCGAAGCAGCCGAAGCGCATGCAGCAGACCAGGCCAATCGCGCCAACCAGCAACACCAGGCAGCAGACGTAGCACGGGGTGCAGGTTACGTGAATCGCAGAGGAGCGGCAGCGCAGAGATTCGGAGCGCATCTGAGAAACCAGTTCGTGGGCGGAGTGACGCTCGGCCTGAACAACGGTAAGGCCGGATTCGGCAGTTACCTGATGAACGCAGCTTTCGGAGTGGGGGCTGAGAGAGTGGGCAACTTCTTTAGTGCGGATCATAACGGCAACCGTTGGAACTGGGAGACGACCGAACAGCGCCGTGGAAGAGCCGGGGAAGCTCTATTCGATGCGCTTAAGGGCCAGAATGCCGAACGTTCTCAGGTCTTAATCGATTATCTCTTTCCGGGAAAAGACGTGACATATGAAGGTATCATCGCTGCGCAGCAACAGGACACTCCTGCGATTACCGGACAGACTGCCGGTAAAATGATTCAGGCGATTTTACAGCACAATGGCATGCGGATTACACCGGAAATGTCTGAGCGGATTTTTAGCGACACCAACACTGAGGCGTCACTTGCGGGCGGCGTATCCATGAATAGTCTGCTGGAAATGGCGGAGGGGCAGTTGGGCCGCGCTCCGGATTTACCGGGCGATGATGAACTGAAACAGTTGGTCGGGGATGAAGATCGGCGAATGCTGAGCCTGACGAGCGGCTCAGCGCAGGATGATTTCGACTATACGTATCGCTATGCGAAGCTTGGCGCAGCGTCGCAGCGTATTCGCTCGCTTCGCGCAAAATACAGAACGGCGCGCAACTCGCACGTTGCTAAAACGATGGAGCCGCGGATTCGAGCGGAAGTGGACCAACAATTCGGTGCCGGCACTTATGACGCGGCACTCAAACAGACAGGCGAAGGGAAAGACGCCTACTCGGTGGCTGGCGGCTGGCTTAATTCGACTGCGATGGCGGCGGAGAAGTACCTGAACAATGAAGGCTCACCGCTTAAGAGCCTGCTGGGGGCAGTAGGCACGTTGAGCGGAGCAGCAGGGGTTGCCTCACCATTCGCGTTTGCATCTCAAGCGGGCGAGTCCGCCGTGCAGAACGCTTATGCAGCTCATGAAGTCGCCCGCGATGCCCTTTCCCCGGAAGCTTTCGCAGCGTATAATATCGAGCAGAATCGTCAGGTAGCGCTTGTGCGTGCGGGAATTAACTATGCGGAATTCGTGGGGAGCACCGCGGGTACTATAGCGACCGGTCCGGTGTTTGGAATGGCAGGAACCATGCTTCGGGCATCGCGAGCCGGCATGCTCTTAGCTCGCTCCGGGCAGATGTTTGGAGCGGCAGCGGGTAGAGCGGCGACCGCGGCATCGGTTTATTCCAGCTACGGAGTCCGCGTGGGTTCCAGGATTGCTCAAGCAACCGCACGTGAAATCCCGCAGATTGTGCGAGTTGCGGGCCAACAGGCGGCGAGATCCAGCCAGTATTATAGTAGACTGGCTGCCGGTGCTGCGCGTCAGTATGCTACAGCAGGCATAAACGCGGCTCGATTTGCAGGACAGAATGCGATGGGCGGCGCAAGATATTATGGTAGTGCATTGGCAAATATGCCGTATGCGGCACAGCATTTAAGCGGTGCCATTGGTGGAACACTTAATGCTTCTCTAAACCTGGCAAGAAATGAGGAAGCTAACTTTGGAAATACCGCGACTGCATTCCTGTCTGGATATGCTGTTGGGTTCGCGGGTTCAAGAATTGCCGGACTAAAACGTTTTTCAAGCGCTGATAAATTCCTTTTGGGAGCCGGCCTTGGGCTAGCATCTGATTTCTCAGCTCAGTCTGCCGAAAGAGTGTTGGGATTGACAACGACGAATAGGTATGACTATACTAGGCTGACTCTGGGAGCTGCTGGTGGCTCGCTCTCAACAGGGATCCCTGCAGTATTGGGTAGTGGGGCTGGCGTAGGTTATATTGAATTTGCCCTCGGAAAGTGGCCGTCCGTTTTTTCTTCGCTCGTTAATGATCGGGTTTTATTTGGAGCGAGACAATGAATATAATCATTAAGACGACCCCCTCATACGCAAAGTACCAGATGCCAGTGGTCCTAATGTTTACAGTCATATTTCTGTTATTCTTGGTTGTAACGCTTGCAGGGGGCTACCTTGTTTCAGAACCCTATCTTTCGATTATCTTAATTGTGATTGCCTGTTTGTTTCTTTGGCGGATTCTATTCAAAACTGCGATTTCGTGGTTTGAGGACTCTTTTACAGTTGTGATCAATGAGGACTCGATAATTGGGAGAAACTTATTTGGTCGAGAAGTGAGTGTCGACATTTCGAGTTTTGCTGAAGTGGTTCCGGTTCGCAATGGGTTTAAGGGCCTTGCCTTTCTCACAAATGATAGAGTTCGATTCGCCCCGGTTGTAAATATTGATATGCTTACTTTTATTTATGATTATATTTTGCAGAGGTTGCCAAAGTCTTGTCGTTGTGACTATGGGTTTATTCAGGAATTGCGCCAAGATCTCGATTACTGGCGCTATGAGCGCAACGATTCTAGAGATGCATACTACTCCAGGGAAGAGATCGAGGTGTTGCGAAAGGCCGCTCTAGATCAGTTTGATGCCCTAAAGCAAGCAGGGGTGTTGCCTAAAGATTTGGAATTCGGCCGCGTTTGATTTGATTGTCTTGCCGTTTACTGATCGCTGTGAAGACTGTAGCCTCCAAAAACCCACCGGCCCTGAAAGCAGCTCTCGAATGATAACTGGAATGCAAACCACCAGACTCTCTTTGCCGAAATAGACGCAGGTTTTCGCCCACCGGCGGCCCGGCTTCGCACCATTCAGGCGAATCAAGGACCATGAGATGATGAATGAGGCCTGCAGTGCACCGATCGCAGCGAAATTACACTTCGTATTCGAATATCCGAACAGGCGCTTTCGCGGACAGGTCGCTTTAATATAGAAGAAACATGACGGCGATCACGTACATCTTCGCAAGCGGGTCAACACTCGCCACACAAATTCGAGTGATTCGCGAGCTTTCGCTCCTCGCGGGCGGCGATCAGCTGTTCGGAAAACATATGCGGGTCGGGAATTCGCCCGGCCAGCACTTCGCGGGGCGTGAGGCCGTGCAACACAAATTGGGGGCGATTGTTGTAGCGTTCAATCT
>JANSYA010000022.1 GCA_024742665.1 bacterium | reverse complement strand
TGTTAGAATGCGGTCCGCGAGGGGAGCGTTGGAACGCGGGGCGACGCGGTCCAGACCGCAGGGCAGCACCGCCACCGTGACGCCGCCGGCTGCAATGCAACCAGAGTGCGCCGCGGAGTCGCAGCCGAGGGCCAGGCCGCTAACAACACAAAAGCCGGACCGCGCAGGCTCCAGGGAGCCTGCATGGGCCTGCGCGGCGAAGGCGCGGCTCGCTTCTAAAGCACGCGGGTCCGCCCGGCGGCTGCCGACGACGGCGACCGCCGCAGCGGGCAGAACCGGCGGCGGGCCGGCCGCTCCAGAGCGCGCGAACAGCACGCCGGAGCGCGAAGTGGGGAAGGCAAGGGTGTGGAGCATGACGCCGGACGGACAAACATCCGGTCCGGGGAACTCAACACAGAAAAACGAGAATCGGGGGCGGACGTAGCCGCATCGCACGCTGCATGAATCACATGCGCATTATGCGGGTGCTTCAGCATGTTTCCGATTACTCCGATCCTAATTCATTTTTAACAAAAAAACTAATCTATAAGTATTAGTTTCATGGATATTTAGATAGGTACCAAAAGGCCTCGCTGGACGATGGCCAATGATCGCCAATCTGCGTAAATCGCGGCCTGTGGCCGCTACCGGGGTGTTCTCGCGAATGCGTAAGCGCGACCCGCTGTATCGCGCGACGGCCGCGCTGCTCGCCTTTGCGATGTTGGTCGCGCCGATTGCTCCGCTTCGCGTGGGCGGCGCGGGGAGCACCGGCGACACGCGCAAAGCCGTTACGATTGACGGCGCTTTGCACGCCCAGCCCGTAACGGTTCCCCCGCTTACGACCCCCGCCTTTAACAACGCGGATATCGATCCCGCGCTTGCGGCGGCGACCCAGACCGCGGGCAGCCAGCCCCACTGGGAAGTGCTCGTTGAACAGGCACAGATTCTACTCGGCGCGGCGTGGGAAAGCCAGGTGGATGCGACGATTGCCTCGCAGGTGGCGAGCGTTACGCAGAGCGACGCGTACAACGCGAACGCAAACTACCAGCAGTACCTGGTTAACGAGCTGGTGATTCAAAAAGAGGCCGCCCGCGAGCAGTGGATGACGGCGGCGGAGCGCTATATCGATCAGCACCGCATCGGTTTTCTTTCAAGCAATAACGGCGACGGCGACTTAAACGAATTCTTCGAAGACAGCGACGATATTCAAGATCAGGGGGCGGCTACGACGCAGGCCGGCGAAAACGGCAATCTTTCGCTAAGTGAGGCCGCGCAGAGATTAGAGCGCGAGCGCGAAGTCTATCGCCTGCGGATGCGGGCGCACGTCGAGGCGACGTACGCGGAATACCAGGGCGCGCTCGGTCGCGTGAATGCGGATCGCAATGCGTATATGCAGGCGGTGGCCGCGGCGGATACGCAGTTTCAGCAGAATCTCGCACAGATCGACGCGTATGAAGATCAGGTGCGCAACGGGATTCAGACCCTCACGACGAATCTTTCGAACTACCTGGCGAATAGCGATCAGTTTTACGCGACGGTCGTGAACGCGGACAATACGGTCACGGTGGATCGCGCGAATATGAACGCGGCGGGAGTGACGCTCCAGAACCTGCTGAACCAGGTGCAGACGGGCCTCACGAATCGCGACCCCTTAAGCGCGCTTGCGACGCAGTTAACGACGTATCTGCAAAACCGTCAGACGCAGGCGCAGGCCAACGCGACGGGCTGGGACAATCAGATTTATACGAACGTTGCTGGCACGCTGCGCACGCAGGCGGGCGTGAGCTGGCCGGTGAGCGCGAGTCCGGTCTACGATCCGGTGTTGCGCGCGAACCTACTTAATCTGGTACAAAATACGATCAACACCGATCCGGCGTACGAGGGCGTGAGCTACGCGATCGAATCGTTGCAGGGTAACGACGCGAATTTGCAGAGTTATCTGCGGCAGGGCGATCGGCGCACGGTCACCGCCGTGGCGAATGTGAGCGTGTGCGGTCGCAGTCCGCTTACGAATTATAATATCGCGCCGGGGCAGATCGCGACGGCGAGCAACGGCGAGTGTTACCAGAGCGCCGGCTACGATTTCGGCGTGTGGGATGCGACGGCGGTTGCAGGCGTGCCGCCGGTGATTCTCGCGCTGATCGGCATGGTGCCGGAAGACGAGTATCACTGGTACGCGGACTATACTTTATATGATGCGAACGCGGAAGCGAATCGCGATACCTGGAACGCGTACGACAGCCAGCTCGGCGCGATGCTCACGCAGTGGCAAAACGATGTGCTGCCTGCGATTCAAAACTGGGAGACGCAGTCTGCGCAGTATCAGGCCAATTATACGGCGTGGCAGGCGCAGGCGGCGATCGAAGTCGCGGCGTATAACGCGGACTATGAATCGAGCGTGTCGCGAATAACAGCGCAGCGCAATTACTATCTCGCGCAGATGGATACGGAGATTCGCCAGGGTCTCGGACAGTTTCGCGATCTCGCGGTAAAGCTGAGCGAGGCCGAAAGCGAAGAAGCGCGCCAGCAACTCGAAAGCGAGGCGCGATTGCAGCGCGATACGGACATCGCCGAGTTTAATTTCTTAACGGCCGAGAATTTACGCGAAGCGTATACGGTGTCGCTGGAGCCGCGCCCGCGCGTGAACGAAGCCTTCTTGAAGCGTGCGGAGCAGGGTATCCCGGATTATGAAAGCTTCGGCAAAGCCGGCCAGACCATCGGCGAAACCCTGAGCGGAGCTTTGAATATCGCCGTCGTGGAAGATCTGAACGCGAAGGCCGTCACCGAGCAAAAGAATGCGACGGAGAGTTTGAAGGCGATGCTCGAACGCAGCGCCGAGATTCGCGATGAAGACGTCGATGCAGCGCTGGCAAAAGCGCACACCGAGTATTTAGAAGAGCAGCAAAAGAAACCCTGGAAGTACGTCGAGCCCTGGGATGCGGAGAAAGAGCGGGCGAAAATCGTCGAGAGCTATCAGGAGCAGATCGACCGCGAGAAGTGGACCGATGTCAGCGTATCGGACACAGGCGTGATTACGGCGACGCGTAAGATCGCGAAGGGCAGCGTGAGGCTGCGCGAAGGCGAAGACGCGACCGAATTTGGTTCATACGACGTAGACTACGAAGAACAGACGATCAACTTTCAAGGAGCGGGCGCGATCAAGCTCGCTAAGACATCGGGACTCTTCAGCGAAGACTTTGATATAAATAAAGCGAACAACGATTACTACGACGATGTAGATGCTTTCGTCGAAGCTTTTAACGACCAGGTCGACGGTCTTACGAACTTAACGACTCAGGCGAACAAGAGCCTGAGTTCGCGCTGGTCTGGCGCGCAAAAGAATATTCAACAGCAGGTGAAGCTCGCCAGCACGGCCGCGTCTTTGATTCAGGGCATTGCTGGCGGCGGCTTTAACTTCGCGCAGTGGGCGCAGGGCGTCATGAACTCCGAAGTCAGCCAGATGATCGAAGAGGCGTTTAACGTGCCGGCGGGTCTGCTGGTGAATCTCGCGAACGGCATGAATCTCGGCGATGCGGCGAGTAGCTGGCTCGAAAGCGCGGCGTATAATTTCCTGGAACAGGCCACCGGCGTGCAGGGCATGGCGGCTTTCGCGAAAGAAGCGATCGATAAGATCAACAAGAACGCCCGCATCGGCCGGCTGCGTGATCAGGCGATGGGCAAGGACCTGAAGCTGAACGATTTCACCGATTCGTTTCGCGATATCGCAATCGGCAGCATCGTGCCGGGCACTCAAATGCTGGGAGTCCTCGCGCCGATGCGAGACGTGGCCGCGAACGGCTCGGCGGGTGCCGAGTATATCGCGCACGAATTCGAGAACAGCCAGCTGGGTCGAACTGTTCTGGACGCGCCGTTTAAGATCGCGAACGTAATGTCGCAGGCGTATATGCTTCCGCCGCTGCCCTTCACGAGCTACGCAGATGCGAAAGGCTTCGTGCAGGATAGCATGGACTACGCGCGAGGCCACGACCGCAAAGACATTCGCAGGCGAATGGAAGCGCGCAAAGACGGCTATGTAGACCGCGCGACGGAGCACGGATCGCTGAAGAACTTTATGCGCATGAAGCCGCTCACGCTGCTGGGCGACTACGTGTCGGCATACCTGAGCCCGATCACGCAGGGGCTGGCGAAACCGAACAGGCCGCCGAGCCAGACGACGTTGCAGATGCGTGAGACGATGGGCAACACCGTCGCCACGGCGCTGAATCTGCCGGCGACCATGACGCGCATGCTAATGTTCGAGGGTGCGAACTTAGGCGAAGCTGTGACGGCGCAGGCCTTCGAGAATCTGGAAGCTCAGATTGGTTTGCCGGGGATCGCTGAATACTATCAAAATGCGCTGGATCGCTATAATTTCAAGCAGCGCAAGGACGCCGCCGGGCAGAATCGCATTGAAGATTACCTGTCGTTTGGCGCGACGTGGGCGTGGCGAAACGCGGAATACAATCGCGATCTTGGTGTGGGCTTGCAAGTCGTTGAAACGGTCGGCGGAATTCTCCTGAATTCCGTCGGCAATATTATCCCGGGACTGGGGACGGCGATCTGGCTGGCCTATAACGCGGCGAAGCAAACGTATGTGGGTTCGCTGAAGGGCGGCACGCGCGGCGCAGTGGCGGGATATATGAGCGCGGGCTTAACCGCGTTTACGTCGCAGTTTGGCGCGAATGTTGGATTGTCGTACAGCTACGAAGACGGCTGGGGCGGAAATATCGGCGCGACGCTGCCGATCACGAAGACTCTGAGCGCGTCGGCGGGCGTATCGTTCGTAGAAGGCGAAGGCGTAACGGGTACAAGCGTTGGGCTCTCGAACAACTTCGGCGGCGGCGAC
>JANSYA010000025.1 GCA_024742665.1 bacterium | reverse complement strand
GGTTCTCGGGAATCCCCGCCGCAAGTATCACACGCACGCCCCAAAAACGCCCCCCGGGTGCAGGCCACATTCGCAAGGCCGCGCCGCGTTCGGAGCGAAGAGCAGTTTCAACCGAAGGTTTCCTCAACTCAACATCGAATTTTTTACGAGTCTGTCACCGGTCTTAAATCGTTTCGATATAATACGCTAATCGCACGACTATCCGGGAATCAGTTTGACGGACGCGGCGCACTTGCAACGAAAGGCTGTGCCGAAAAAGAACATCTTATTCCTGTGCACCGGAAACTCCTGTCGTTCGCAAATGGCGGAAGGCTGGGCGCGCCATCTTAAAGGTGAAGAATTTTCCGCCTATTCTGCGGGAACCAGAGCGAACGGCCTGAATCCCTTCGCCGTGAAGGTCATGCGGGAAGCCGGTGTCGACATATCGGGACACGAATCCAATACCACCGAGCAACTGTCCGATGTTCGAATGGATGTCGTCTTCACAGTCTGTTCCGACGCGCACGAGAACTGTCCGTATTTCCCGGGCGGTCGCATTATTCATGTCGGTTTCGACGACCCGCCGCGCCTTACGGCCGACATCGCAGACGAAGAAGAGAAGCTTGCTGTCTATCGTCGTGTGCGCGATGAGATCCGCGATTTCGTCGAACGAATTGAATCTTACGTCGAAGATCGATAAGCGGGCGGGGAGCGCATGAGTAACAAGCATATAGTTTCGCAATACCTGGCGGAATTCATCGGCACGTTCTTTCTGGTCTTCTTCGGTTGCGGAGCCGTGATCGTTTCAGAGGTTTCAAATCCTGGCGTATCACCATTTATTCCCATAGTCTTTGGCGGCGCGGTTGCAGTCATGATTTACGCCGTCGGTCACATCTCGGGCGCTCACTTCAATCCGGCCGTTACGCTGGCCTTCTGGCTGACGGGCCGCTTAGCTTTTGTTCGAGTTCCTGGTTATATTGTCGCTCAATGCCTCGGAGCGATCGCTGCATCCGCAGTGCACGCAGTCCTCTGGGGGGCGGATCATTCCTTTGGTGCCACCGCATTTTCGAGCGGCATCCCGGCGGCGGTGATCATGGAGCTGATCCTGAGTTTCGCGCTCATGTTCGTGATTATCAGCGTCGCGACGGACGCCCGGGCGGTCGGCGAATTGGCCGGCCTCGCGATCGGAACGACCGTGGCTATTTGCGCTTTTACCGGGGGGCCGTTGACCGGCGCATCTATGAACCCCGCGCGTTCGCTGGGACCGGCTTTGCTTGCAGGCGAAATGACCGGGCTATGGCTTTATCTGATCGTGCCGATACTCGGCGCCTGTGCCGGCGCTCTGGTGTACGAACGAATTCGGTGCGAACGCGATGATGCAAGCGGCGACGGCGGTGCAGGTTGTTGTTAGTTGTTCGACGAGGCTAACATTCGCAGTTCGATTGTTTGGAGACGGCCGAACTTGATTCGCGCCGCCGGGGCCAGAGGTTCCAGACGGCGGCGCTCACGAACAGGGCCGCGCCGGCATAGAGCAACGGATCCCATTCGAAATAAAACCGCCCGGCAAAAATCGCGGCGGTTGCGACGACTCCCAGAGCCAACGGTCCGTATCCCCGCCTGCTCGATGCGCGATAAAGCAGGCCAAACAAGCCGGCACCGGCCAGAGTCAGCATCGCCGGCAACAAGTAGGGAGTGTAGTCCACAAAGTTGAATCCCATCGCGGCGAGGATCGCTCCGTAGGCCGGCCAGCAAGCGGGGCATGTAATCGCAGGCAGCAGGCCCGCGATGCCGGCCAGCAGCGATGCGAAAATGGAGAGTCCACCTATCGCCCGATTGCCAGAGCCGCCCTTTAAAGCCCGGACCAGATCTTCGCGCGGCGGCAGGCCGCTCATCCGGCCGTCCGCATCCCGATAAATTCTACAGGCGTTCCCGCCCGCACCGGCCGCCGGGGCCACGTCTTCGCCATCCACGAGGATTGTCGGCGAGCCGAATTTCTGCGCGTACGGCGGCGCGTTTTCATCCTGCCGGCAGTGTTCGCGCCAATCGGGGGACAGCCCCAGCGACGTCATCGCGTCGTTCAATAGTTCGCGTGCGCCTTTCGCGTTCGGACAATCATCATCGTAAATCAATTCAACCTGCATGGCCTGTGCGTCTCCTTGTTTGTTCGGA
Organism: bacterium; assembly: GCA_024742665.1. Classification (GTDB taxonomy): domain Bacteria; phylum Spirochaetota; class Leptospiria; order Leptospirales; family Leptonemataceae; genus JANSYA01. The sequence goes on along the minus strand of JANSYA010000025.1, from coordinate 2,030 downwards.
TTCGAGGGCGGCGAGAATCGGGCAGGCGTCCGTAGTAACTCTTTGATCGCACGCATCGATCAGTCCGGCCAGAGCCCGGTCGAGGCGGCGAAGGTCGCGCAGTTTGCGTTGCACTTCGCCTCGTTTCGCCGCCGCGCGAGAGCGGACCCGGTCGCAGTTTGTTCTGCGGTCAATGCGCAGCTTGAGTAACTCGCTGATTTCAGCGAGCTGGAAGCCCAGATCTTTCGCGCGCTGGATGAAGCGAATTCGATCCACGGTTTCCGCCGGGTATTTTCGGTATCCCGAATCGTCGCGCGGAGCCGGATCGATCAAACCGATGCGCTCATAATAGCGTAGCGTTTGTTTATTTACGCCGGCAAGGCTGGCGACTTTGCCCGAGTTCAGCATTCTCGTTGTCCTCTTTCACAGGTTAGACAGTGTACCACGGTACATAGTCAAGGGGCAGGTGACTATTTTTTATGTTTTTTTGCGCAGTCGAAAATACAGCGCATTGCGAATCACCGCCTCCCAATCCGCCTTGCGCTCTGCCCTAGGCGGCCGGAGCATCTGCTCCAACCGCCGAATCTTCCACCGTTGCAATTCCACGACGCGCACCCAAATCGCAGCCTCAAACTGCTCTGGCCGCCGGTCCCGCGCCTGCCGCCCGTGAAATCGCTCCAGAATCCTGTATTCCGCGTCCGCCCACGCCGCGACCGGGTCCTTTTTACGGGCCAGCCTGCGCCGCTCGCGGCTTGCGGCGAACGCTTGCAGGTCCGGCGGCCGGGACTCCCGGAACAAGTTATTATGCCGGTATCGCATTTTCGCGAGGGCCATCATGCAGGCGTAGCTCCAGGTCCGGGGCGGCCGGTTGTGGTGCTTGCGCTCCAGCGGGTTGGCTGCGAATTTACGCTGACGGCCGACGTAGCGCGACATCGCGGCGTCGGCTGCCCATGCCGGGAATTCAAACGCGTGTTTTTCGCAGCGCATAGCCGAACTCCTTTCCCCGGTGCTTGATAATCTCGGCGGCGAGATGAACGATCTGTTCTTCGTCGACGTGCCGCGCGGTGTAGGCGAGGTGGCGGACCACGATGTAGTGGTTCTCGTAATCCGTTCGGCCCTTTTCGACGTATGGTTTTCGCAGCTCGATCTCCGTGCAATCCGGCGTGAGTTCGCGGCCGGTCAGTGCGCATTTGTAATTCTGCTCTTTCATGAGTCGCCAAAAATCTTTCGCGAAAAATCGGATCGGCGATTTGCTTTTTTTTGGCTTTTTGGGTTTCGTCTCGCTCATTTGTACATCTCCTGAATGTATTTGGTGCGTTCATTTTTCGATATGCCGTGCTTGTTGCGACGGCGCGGCCGTTGATTCCGAACAACGACGTTTTCGTGTTCGTCCGGCTGGTTTTCGAATTCTTCGCGATCCCAGGTATAAAGGAAGTCCGGCAGTAGCGGCTCAATCCGTGTGACGCGATACTTGATGCGGTTTTCGCCGGTAGCGCGAATCTCTTCAGCGCTAACGAGTTTCAGCGCCGCCCATTTCCTGATAATGCGGAGCGTCAGCCGATGTCCGACTCTCGTTTCGTCGGCGAGTCGCGTAGAAAGCTTCGAATCGAAGCGGTGGAGACGATTCCAGAGAGCGTGCGCGGCGGCGTTGTATTTCTTTTCGTTCTGTTTCCGGTATCGGGGCAGGCTATTAAACGTGTTCAGGTAGTCGACGTGGGCCTGTTTCGCAGCGAACAAGTCGTTTCCGGCCAGCATGTAGCGCAGTTTGCCCCGGATTTGTCGCCGCGAATCGCTGTGATCGATGCCTTTCCGCTCGTGTAATTCGGGGGGAAAATACAGGTTTTCGGCCAGTTTTCGCCGGAGGTAGCTAACCTGCGGCCGAGAAGCAGTCTCGGAAAGCGACCCGCTATATTTGGGGTCTACATTCCCCACAGGCACCGATTTAACTAAAGAAAGTATAGTATCAATGCCGTGCAGGCGTAGTGCTTTGAGTGCTGAGTATTCGTTGAGGTAGAGCTGCGAATATTTCGGCGTGAAATACCCGTAGGCGG
>JANSYA010000006.1 GCA_024742665.1 bacterium | reverse complement strand
GGACAATGCGTGCGCCGAATCGTTCTTCTCGATCCTCAAGGAAGGGATCGGGATAGACGAATTTGTAGACGTGGATCACGTTCGAGCGGCAGTGTTTGAGTTCATCGAACTCTTCTACAATGCCCGGAGGGTTCACGGCAGCATCGGGTTTAAGAGTCCGAATGAATTCGAGGTTTTATCGGCAGCCTGAGATTTTGGTGTATCAGAAAACGGGGATAGGTCAGGGCAAGTATCGCCAGCACTAAGTCATAAAAGAAACCGGCGTAGGCCAGGCCCGTGAGCAAAGGGGATACCCGGCTCCATATAGCGATCAGCCCGAGAATTTTGGCGATCGCCAGGGGATAGACAATGTACGTCGGATACCCCATCTTCATGAATGCTTCGCGGACGAATTCGTGATTGAATAAATAGTTCCCGACCGAGAAAGTCATAATGAGCGTAACGATGCCGGTAGTTACGTAATAGACGAGATTGGTGCGGCCGTCGGTTGGTTCTGATGTATTGGTCATGTGTCGTATTTTGCGCCCCGGGTTTGTTTTCGAGCGGAAATCAAATTTATAGCGGCGATCGAGGGCTCGTCGGAGAGGAGGCGTTTACACTAAATATCTGATATTCCGCTGAGTATTTGGTTTCCTCTCCCACCCCCGTCCGGGCCGAAGCCAGCACCCATAACAAAACGCCCCTCCGCATCTCCCGCCAGCCGTAGCCAAATCACCCCACGCTCGCTCTCACTCTCCCACCACCAATTTCATCAATTTTTCCTCGACAATCTTCCCATCCCCCGCAGACTCCGCTCCGAGCGCGTCGCGTCCGAATAGGCCGCCGCGCATAAATCCCGGAGCAAGCCATGGCCGCCGCCAAAATGAATCCGCACTCGAAGAATACGAAAGTCGTTAACTTCTTCTCAGAAATCTTTATCTGGATGCTATTATCCACGATCACCGAGGTGTGGGTCACGGCGACGGTCGAGCGCATTTCCCTGGGCGATAAGTACATCATGGCTTCGGTGCCCTTCTGGTCGCTGCAGGGTCACACGACGATGTGGCAGTGGACGGTCGGTCTGGGCATGACTGTCGGCCTGCGTCTGTGGTTCTGGTGGCTCGACAAGATGGAAGTCGAACACAAGATCTTCGACAACATCTGGTTCACTTCGTTTCTGGTGATGATCGTGATCTTCATCGTTGAATTTATTTCCGGCTGCTTTTTTAACCTGTATCTCGGCTGGGATCTGTGGAACTACAGTCAGTACGTCTGGAACGGTATCCCGCTGAATCTGTGGGGGCAGATTACGATCGTCTATGCGCCCTTCTGGTATCTGGCGGGTCTGTTCGTGAAGCCGGTCTATACTTCGGTGCACGCCCTCGCGCCGTACGTCGGACGTTCGATTGAGAAGATGGTAGGACAGATTCCTGAGGAATTTGAAGACTGAGTAAGTCTTCAAATTCCGAACTATCTTTCCTGGCACTGAGAAACTCGGTGCCAGGACTCCGGTTTCCTCAAACCCGCGAAACGCAACCTTGTATAACCTATGAGCGATCGAATCAAAACCGAAATTACAACGACGACCGATCTCGTTTTGCCGAACGGGAAACTGAATCCCGCATCAATTGGCTGGTCGAAGACGCCGCAGCACAACTGCAACGTCACGGGGCGCTGGCCGCGCAAGAAACGCTGGGACTACTGGTGCGTGACCGGGCCGGACTTTCTCTTTTCGGTGACGATCGCCGACGTGGACTATGCGCTTTCGGGTTTCGTCTACTTTCTCGACTACAAGTCGAAACGTTTTATTGAACACACCGTCGTGATCCCGCTGCCGAAGTCGTATCATATGCCGCAGTCTCCCCAGGGGGCACTCAAGCTTGCGCACAAAGAGCTGGAGCTGGAGTTTATCACCGACGCGAACGGCGCGACCGAACTGCGGGCGACGTCGGATCATTTCGGCGGTCATAAGCTGGACGCGCGCATTCAGATTCAGCGCGAGAAAAACCAGGAGTCCCTGAACGTGGTAATCCCCTGGAGCGACCGCAAGTATCAGTTCACTTCGAAGCAGCCCGGTCTGCCGGCGACGGGTTCGGTGCAGATCGACGGCGAGACCTTTGATTTTCCGAAAGGGACGAGCTTCGCCTGTCTGGACTATGGTCGCGGTGTGTGGCCGTTTTCCTCTGTGTGGAACTGGTCTTCATTTTCCGTAAAAAACGGCCGCGACGTGATCGGCGTGAATCTCGGCGGCAAGTGGACCGACGGCACCGGCATCAATGAGAACGCCGTCTTCTTAAACGGTAAAGTTTATAAGATCTTCGACGATTTGATTTTCGACTATAATCCCGCTGATTTCATGCAGCCGTGGAGGATTCACGCTCCCGATCCGGAAGAGCTGGACCTGAGATTCACGCCGTTCTTTGAACGCAAGGCGGAAACGAATCTGCTGCTGATTTTTACCCGCGTCAATCAGATGATCGGCCGCTTTGAAGGCGGCTTTCGGGCCGGCGACAAAACCGTCAAGATTTCGGATAAAACTCAGGCGATCGGCTGGGCCGAAGAACACGAAGCGCGCTGGTAATTTTTTTCGCGCGGGATCCTGTTAAATTGTTCGTCTGATTCGAAAGACTCTGCTTCGCTGGCTCTGGCACACTGCGGTGAAACTCGTTTGCCGCAATCGGCCGGGGCTCTTGAGTCCGGACAAATCATTCCCTGGAACGGTACTAATGCGATCTGCTCGTAAGATCTTTTCTCTAACAGTTTTCAGTATTATATTCACGATCTTCGGGGGGCTTAGCTGGCCGCTGGCCGCCGATGATACGACCTTTCTGATTCCCCTCGAAGGCGAGTGGCGCATGATGCGGGGCGATGATTCCGCGCACGCGCGTCCCGAGTTCGACGACAGCGCCTGGCCGACTGTGATTTTGCCACGGAAATTTCTATTGCCCGCCGATACGGCCGATCTCTTCGCGGATACTCCCGGCGCAAAGTACGCGGAAGACGTGAAGGGTTATGCCTGGTTTCGCAAAAGCTTCGAGCTCGCCGAGCTGCCGGGTCAGGACACGCAGGTATCGATTCAAATCGGCGAGATCCAGAACGCGGATCGCGTGTACTTAAACGGCAAGCAGATCGGCGAAGGCGGGCGATTCCCGCCGGAGTTTCGTTCGGGCTGGTCGCGCTTTCGCAGCTATCATGTGCCGCAGGATTATTTGCGGGCCGGCACGAATACCATCGCGATTCAAATGTACTTCGACTCCGAGGCCTGGATTAACGGTCCGATCAATCTGGTCGACGCTGGCACGGCCGGTTGGAATTCGATGGTCAACGATTTCTTTTTGAATCACGGCTTAGAGGCGATGTCCTTTCTGTTGATCGCCATCGGTATTTTCTTTTTGTTTTTTTACGCCCAGCGCAATCAGGAAATCGAGTATCTGTATTTCGCGCTCTCGGCCTTCGCCGTGGCGATTACGATCTCGCTACAGTACTTCGAAAACAAATATCCGGAAGTGCCGCTGTCTTCGAATACGATTTTGAAGATCACCCAGTCGGCGCTGCTCTATTTTCCGGCGCTGCTGAGTCTGTTTTATAAATATTACAGCGACGGCGCGGTCACCCGGCGTCGGCTCTGGATCTCGCTGCTTTTGCCGCTGTCCGGCGTGATTCTGATGGCGATCGCGACGGAGCGCAGCGACATCTTGTTGTATCGCAATCTATATCTCGTTACGATTCCGATCTTTATCGTCGATCTACTGTATCAGTCCATTCGCCAGATTCTCAAGGGCAACAAGAAGGGCATGCTGATCATCATGGGGCTCTTGCCCTGCGTATTGCTGGGCGTGCACGACGTGCTGGCCTTCGCGGTGCGCGCGATCGACTCGAGCATCGCGCTCTTTATCTACGGGATCCCGATTCTGCTTTTGATTATCGCCGGACAGCTTTCGCGGCGTTTCGTGCAGAGTCTGACCGAAGCCGAGCAGTTGAACGTAACTCTCCGGGATATGATGGACAGCTTCGCGCGTTTCGTGCCTTTGCAGTTTATTCGCCATCTCAACAAAGAGCAGATCACCGACGTGGCTCTCGGCGACGCGATGCTGAACAACATGACGATCTTGTTCACCGATATTCGCGACTTCTCGCGTCTCTCGGAAGGGATGAGCCCCGAAGAGAATTTCAAGTTTCTGAATTCTTTTATGCGGCGTATGGAACCGTCGATCAAAGTCAATAACGGCTTCGTCGATAAGTTTATCGGCGACGCGATCATGGCGCTGTTCTCCGAAACCGCCGAGCAGGCGGTGCGCGCCGCGATTCAAATGCGCCATGAGCTGCTGGCCATGAACGCGCATCGATCCGACCAGGGTTATCAGCATATCGATTTCGGCATCGGCGTAAACTCCGGAGAGGTGATGCTTGGCACCGTGGGCTCATCGAACCGGATGGATACGACTGTAATCGGCAACACCGTGAATCTCGCGTCGCGCTTAGAAGGCCTGACGAAAGTCTACAAGATGCCGATTATTATTTCGCACTACGTTTATAACAAGCTGACCGATCCCAGCGAGTTCCATATTCGCGAAATCGATCTCGTGCGCGTAAAAGGCATCGAAGAGCCGGTTTATATCTACGAAGTCTTCGACAACGATCCCCAGGAAATTCGCGAAGCCAAATGGGCCGCCCGCGAAATCTTCGCTCGCGCGCTCGCCGCATACCGCGAAGGCGATTTCGCCGGGGCCAAAAAGCTATTCGAAGAGTGCTCCGGCGAATGCCCGCAGGATACCTGCGCTCAGTTTTTTATTCGCCGCTGCGACCAGCTGATCCTCTCGCCGCCAGGCGCCCGGTGGCGTGGCGTAAGTAAGCTAAATTAAGGCTCGCCACCCCTCGCAGTCTATGACCGCTGTTTGGCTCGCGGTTCTACGAACCGCTGTGGCGGCGTGGGGTATCAAAGCTAAATTAAGTAAGGATCGCCACCTTCGCGGCCCTTCGGGCCGGGTTTCAATCGCAGGGAATGTAGGCGTTGCCCTCGGCTTTGAATTCGGTGTTTGCGGCCTGTCCAAATATTCCGACGCTGAGCTGGCTCGCTTCGATATCGACGCAGGAGCCGGGGATGAATTTCGCCGCTGTCTGGTTGCTGTGCCGGATCGGCGTCCCTTTCTCTCTAAAGAATTGGACATAGGCTCCCTGGCCGTCCGGCTTGATGGAGCTGACGCAAATCCGGGCGAAGGAAGGTTTCTGTAGATAGAAGATGGGAGCTCCGCTGATATTGGACGCGGCGGGTATGCTCGTTTGCCGCCAATACGTCCGGCAAAATTTTTGCGCTGGTTCGGGAACAATGACAAATTCGCCGCTCGATTGGATTCCGGTAGGGCCCTGCAGCTCAATCGTCCTGGCTTCGACCACGATTCGCGCGCCCTGCTCGAAACTCAGCGGTGCGGCGCCGGCCCCGTGTCTCGACCATAATTTTCCGTCAATGTAGAGGTTGATGGATGATGGTTGATTCCTGATGATTCGATGGATCGCGTATTTCACAGGCGTGCTTTGCTTTGATAGCAGAGTGAAGCCGGTGGCCAAATTCCAGGTGCCCTTTTCGAGCGTGGCTTTCGCAGGCGCGCTGGAGTTCACTTCGGAATTCGAATGATCTTTGCAGGACGAAGCAATGAGCATAAACACGAGAGCGAATAATACATGAGCAGTCTTGAGAATCATAGAATCCCCGGAGTAGTTTTAGATTGCGCACTTTTTAGCGGGCTTGAGTACAAGAGGTGGTATTAAAAGGTTGTCAACGAAAGTTAGAAGATTGCCTCGATTTCTTTAAGTCGGGGGTGTTTCCCAAACGGCCATGAACGAAATTTGTTGTCGCTTGCTCATGGCCAGGCCGCGGCGCACGCCTTCGAGTGCGGTGTCTGGAAGAGAACTCAGGGAACGCCGCCGTCGTCTTTGAAGCGAACGTCGTGGCGTGCTGGATTCTGCGGATCGTAGAAGATTTGAATGCTCCCACCCTTGCGACGCGCGTCCGTATAGGCGGACCACAGATTCCGATCGGGCGCATGAATGGAATCTGTGTATTCGGCGCGGTATGCTTCGCCGGATGGGCCCCTGTATTCGTACTCGATCTCAAAGCCCGGGTCGCGGTCGAATTCAATCGAATTAGATTTCAATATGGTCGCCTCGGTCACCTGCGCCGTACGCCGAAACTCCGCTGTGGATTCGTTTTCTTCGGTCAGAATCGTTTCGGCCTGATCTATATCGCCGGCCTGTATCGCTTCCTCTACTCGCCGGGCGTAATCCTCACCGATCCTGAATGCGTCCATCAGTCGAGTCTGTTGCCGCGACTCCGATTTGTAACGCAGTTTTTCGCGCCGCCCCGCATGGCCCGGCAAGAATATGACGCACGCCGCCGGATTCAAGAATGGACGGCGGAACTATCGCAGTGATCGCCACCACAGCAGAACGAAGATCTGCGGGCCACTGTTAGGCTCGCGGTTCTGCGAACCACTGTGGTGGCGCTTTCGCAGATTGGGATCGCTTCAGTCCCGCGCCGGACGCCACATCGGACCAACAGCGGTGAGCAGCACCAGCACGTTAAACAGCGCGTTCGAGGCGGTGCCAGACGCGATCGATCCCGCGCTATCCAGAACGAACCAGGAGAGCAGTCCTACAAGCACACTGCGGCGCACGCCTTCGGGTGCGGCGTCATACACCCACTGGCGCAAACAGAAGATCGACACTCCCCAGCCCAGCAGGAAGCCGCCGGTCAATGCGGATAGAAAACGCAGCGTCGGGTCGGCATAGCTCTGTAGACCGTCTACAGGCCATGCGAGCAGATCCAGAGTCCAGCGGGCCGGTTCGGCCGTCGCCGCCATTGTGCCGAGAAAGAACACCGGACCGAAAGATCCCACGACGATTGCCGTGACAATCAGCCAGTTTTTGTGCTGCTTGCGGGTCGGATTCATAAAACTCATCGAATAGCTCCTGCGCGGTTTGATCTGGAGACACGTTACGCATCTCACTGCTGAAATGTAGTAGTTGCTACAATTGGATTGTGGCAACGTAGTGAGTGCTACAATTTTGTCAATGAAAAGATGCTCCGGTTCTGCGGCTCGTCGGTCTCGGATAGATCGCCGGGTTGAATGGATCTGGAGCGGTCCAAAAAGGCTGGCGTAAGTCGCGGCGGACGATCACGCTGGTTGCATGTTTCCGTTCTCAAGGTCCGTTCGAGCCGGTTCCGGGGCGCTGATTCTGTTGGCCGCCCTCTCAGCGCCCGCCTGCGTTTCCGTCGAGTGCGACGGCGCCGACGCCTTCTGCGATCCCTTCGCTTTGCTGCTCTATCGCCTGAACGTCGATCCGGACTGCACGGTGCGCGGCGAGCTTTCGACCGCGGGCTGGATGTTTTTTTCCGGCAGTTCGACGGACGACGAAATCGCCGGTAATATTTGCGGCCTGAGCAACGGCTCCGTGATTCTCGCCGGCAACGCGAACGACGCCGACGCCCTGGCCCAGGGCATCGCCCCGATCGTGCCTTTCCTCGCGGCGTCGGGCCAGCAGCATCTCAGTATCTACCAGGCCAGCGGCGCCGGTGCGCTTCGGCGCTGGACCTATTTCGGCGGGCCCGGCGCAAATTACAGCGGTCCGAGAATCGCCGAAGCGGCGGACGGCGGTTTCTATCTGGCCGCGACCGGGAGCGGAACTTTTGTGACATCATACCAGGGATTGACTCCCCTGGCTGCGCCCTCCGCTTCCGACGAAATCGTGCTCCTGCGCTTCGGCCCGGATTTCAACCTGCTCTGGTATACCTATCTCGGCGCGGCGGGATCCGATCTGCTGCGGGATGTTATCGCGACCGACGAAGGCGGTGTGATCGTGGTCGGCGAATCCAACGCGGCCTTCACCATTCAGGGGCTCGCTCCGCTGCAGGCCTATACGGGCGGTCGCGACGTCGTGATATATAAACTGAACGCGAGCGGCTCTGTGGAGTGGTACAGTTTTTTCGGCACGAGCTTAAACGACTCCGTGGTCGGCGTGCAACGATTCGCCTTCGAACCGCTCTTCTCGGGGCGTTCGGCCGAAAACGATCGCTTCGTTATAGCCGGATCTCTGCTTCAGGATCTGCCGACGTACGCGGGGCTGACTCCGAGCCGGCCGTACGTCGGCGGCACGGATATGTACACTCTGAGCTTCGATCGTTCCGGCCGGGTCTTGCAGTACGCATTTTATGGCACGAGCGGTACGGAGGGTCTGGCCGCCTTCCAGGTTATGCGCTCCGGAGAGATTTTTCTGGGTGCTTCCACAGGCGCGGACATTCCGCTCTTTGAAGGTCTTGCGCCGCTCAACGCCTATTCCGCAGGAGCCGACATCTGGCTCGTGCGCTTGAATGTAGACGGGAGCGTGCGCAGCCATCGTTTCATCGGTTCGAGTGCGAACGAAAACAATACGAAACTAACCGAAACGATCAACGGCGATCTGGCGCTCGGTCTGGCGCTGGCGGCCGACGCGAATTTCGGGGTGACGCCGGCGTACGCGAATGCCGGTGGTCCCGACGCGACTTTCCTGCGCATCGACTCCGCCGACGTGATTCAGGCCCAGGCATTTTATGGCGGCGCGGGCACGGAAGCCGTGGAGGCTCTGGCCCCGACCGTGGACGGCGGCGTGATTCTGGGCGGCGAAGCCCCGAACCCGGGATTCGCGCCGCCCGCCGGCACGACGATCCTCGATCCGCATACCGGCACGAGCGGCGACGAATACTATCTGCGCGTCTTTTCCGACGGCCGCACGACGCGTTAGATCGATGCAGACCTCCTCGTCGCGCCGGACCCGGTCGGGTCGCATGTACGCAAGGGCCCGCAGGGGCCGGATGCCATTTAATCGACTGCGCTTGATTCCAGACGCGTCGGCTGCGTCAGGCGTTCCAGCGCGAAGACCAGCGCGAGAATCAACGGTCCGCAGATCGGGCTGAGTATCAAGGCCCCGATCAGTCCGGCCTCGATGGAATCGAAAAAGAGTCCGACGCCGTCTGGATCCGCTCCGCCCCGATCGATGCTCGTCACGATCACCAGCGCTCCGCCTACGATCCAGGCGGCGACCACATATAAACCGGCCGCACAGCCAACTAACTTCAGATAGCGAAACCTTACGAAGAACCCCGCGAGCCATCCGAGCAACGCGCCGCCGGCGACGCCGACCAGGGTGGGAACAATCACGAAACCCGGGCTCAGTCCTTCGTCAGGATACGCGCCGCTTTCTTCAGGAGTCTCCCCGCTTTCAAGCTCCAGGGACTCCGGGCTTTCTTCAGCGTGCGCTTCTCTGGATTCGGCCGCCGATTCTACCGGCACTTCGATTGCAGTCGATTCGCCGACGTCCACGGTAATGTCCCGTTTTTCCGTGGCCGGGACGGCGATTTCTTTTTCCGGCCCCGTTAGACTGACCGCCGCGTAGTACCACAGGCCGAAGATCGTAAGCGCCAGGCCGCCGCCCAGAAGCGCGCCCCAGGCCGTATTTCGAAGTGATTGTTCCATAAAGATCTCCGGACCGATTCTGAACCGATCGTCAATTCAGCCTTAGGGGCTGCGGTGGCCGCGTCCAGCGCTCCACGATTAAGACGAGCAATAAAATCAGCGGCACACACAGCGGACTCATGAAGATCGCGCCGATGAAGCCGAGCTTCAAAGAATCCAGAAGTACACCGTCGCCGTCCGGATTCAAGTCCCCTTCCTGGATCGCCGTGGCGACGATCAGCGCCAGGCTGACGGCCCAGGCGGCGAAGAGGTACAGTCCGCCCGAGGTCAGCAGCAGTTTGAAATAGCGCAGCGTCTGGAATCGATTCGCGGCGAAGCCCAGGACGCCGCCGCAGATCGCTCCGATCAGAGCCGGAATCGCGACGAAGAGATAGGCCCGCGGATTGGTCGGCCAAAGATCCAGATGGCCGTCGGGCGCCTCAAGATCTGTGGCCGCCGCGCCCAGGAACCAGAAACCGAAAACGAGCAGGGCCATCCCGCCGCCCAGGGCCGCTCCTTTCAGGATATGATTTGTGGTCGTAGTATGTTTCCCGTTCATATGCGCGCTGCCTTTGTGTCCGAGTATCGGACGAAAAGCAGGAGGGATCGTTCAGTTTGCTTGATTGTCGTCCCCGTTGCGAATAAAAAGCTGGCTCAGGTGAGACTTCCCGATCGGAAAAAATCAAGCGACTCGAAAACAGACCGGCGCGATCGGGAATTCTGGACCGCGGTGCTCTGCGGCGTCGGCGCCTGAGCGCCGTACTTGCTGCTGGCCATCCCGATTCTTGCGGAGTGGCCGAGCGCTCTGCAGATCGCCGGCGTGGGTCTGGTCAGCGCGGGGATGGGCCTCGCCCTGGGATTGATTCGCAGGCGAAAGCATGCTGCGCTTTCGCAATGACTGTCGCCGCCTGGCTTATGATTCAATAAACTCAGGTGGAACGGCCGCCGTAAGCCAGACGCCGTTTTCGCTCAGATAGAAGGCGTGGCCCTGGCCGTGCATTTCGCCCGCGCGAATTTTTAATAGCACCGGCCGGCCCCGTCGCGCGCCGACGGTCCGTGCGGTTTCGACTTCGGCGGATAGATGCACGTGAGTCCGCGAACCCGGCTTGAGCCCTGCCGAAAGAATGCTCTCAAGAAATCGTTCGACGGTTCCGTGGTACAGCACCTCCGGCGGCGCAAGCGGAGCGAGCCCGAGATCCACCTGGACGCTGTGTCCCTGGGCGGCCCGCAATCGAGCGCGATCCGCATCAAACTGAAAGCGCTGCTTGTCGTTTTCAGAAACGACCTTATGAAGGAGCGCGCGGTCGAACTCCGGGAATTTTTGTTCTCGAATGCGAACGAGCAAATCCTCGACTTTCGCCCAACCCTGCGCGTCGATCTCAAGCCCGATCGATTCCGGGGCGTGGCGCAGCACATAGCTCAGCAGTTTGCTGTACTTTTTAAGATCCACCGCCGGTCCCGCATGCCTTTCCTTTTTATTCTTCGCCGGCCTGATGCTGTGCCCAGATCCGCCGGCCGTGTACATAAGTCGCCTGCACTGCGACGTCGCGTAGTTTTTCCGGAGCGACAGTTAGCGGATTCTGATCGAGGATCACGAGGTCCGCGTACTTGCCGGTTTCGATCGATCCGATTTTTGTGTCCATATGCAGCTGGTATGCGGGGTGAGTCGTGAGGGCCGCGAGCCCCGCCCGGACATTCAGGGCTTCATCGGCGCCGATGATCGCGCCATTCCGGGTCTTGCGATTTACGGCGGTCGCAAGCAAACTCAGCGGGACTTCGGGATACATCGGCAAATCCGCGTGCAACGAATAGGGCGATCCGCTCTTGCGCACGCTTTCGACCGGCAGCATGATCTCCGCCCGGCGGGCGCCGATGATGCTGTCGCGCAGGGCTTCGCCGTAATAGTAGAGATGATTGATATGAAAGCTGGGCGACATTCCCAGCGCGCGCATCTGTTCGAGGGAAGAGCCGGGCGTTAAGAGGCCGTGCTCCAGGCGGTGGCGATGGTCGTCGCGGGGATATTCACGCAGCAGACGATCGAAAGCATTCAGCACTTCCCGCGTCGCGCGATCGCCCTGGGAATGCACTGCGAGCTGCCAGCCCTGCGTATGATACTGCTGCGCGAGTGCGTAAAATTTTTCCGGCCCGTACTTCGCTTCGCCGGATGTGCCGGCCGGCACGCCCAGTCCCTGCTGCATGAGCGGCGAGCTCTGGTACGGCTGATCTAAAAGCATCGAGGCGACGTACGGCGAACCGTCGTACCAGAGCTTCACGCCGACAATGCGAAAGAAGTCGTCGCCGTTTTCGGTGGATTCCGGTAATAGAAAATCGGAGTCCGGCTGCAAATAAACGAAGTGGCGCACCGTCGCTTCGCGCTCCGGCAGGATCCCCGTGAATTCCAGCAGATGATTGCTGATCCCGGGACTGTCAGTCGACAAATGCTCGAGTAAGAGAAAGGGTTTGCTGTCTTTCGCGAAGAGTCCCAGGGTTGCGATCGTGGAGATGCCGTTGCGCGCGTATTCTCTGAGCGCCGCCACCGCGCCTTCGCGCACGTCGATGACTTGCAGCGCGTTCGTGGTAAAAGGCCGGATCGCCGCGATCTCGGCGATATAGCCGGTGAGATTGCCGTCATCGTCGGTTTCGTAATAGCTGCCCGGCGCCGGGTCTTCCGTTTCGCCGGTGATCTTCAATTCCGCGAAAGCGGCGGAGTTGGCCCAGGCCCCGTGCAAATTCTGCGCGATAATAAACACGGGATTCTCCGGCGCGAGTTCGTCGAGCTGTTGGATCGACGGCGCGCGCAGGCCCGGCACGAGCATCGGATCGAAGCCCTTGCATAGAATCCATTCGCCGGGTGGAGCCGCCTCTACGGCCGCCTGGAATGTGCGCCAGACGTCATCGGGCGTATCGTTTGCGAAGCCGCTCAGATCCGTGAAGCCGTGAAAGAAAGCCGCAAGATCCAGGTGCGTGTGCACTGCGATAAAACCAGGAGCCAGAGTGCGTCCAGCGAGATCGACGAGCACCGTGTCGTTTGTTTGCAGCGCGAGAATTTCAGCGCGCGTTCCAATGCGGGCGATGCGGCCGTCTTGAACGAGGATCGCTTCGGGCGCGGCTGCGGGAACGCTGCTTTGATCATTGGCCGGCTCGGCCGCGGCCATCGTAACGATATCGCCGCCGTAAAAGATTGTATCGGGAGTCGCGGGTTTCGCGCAGCCCACGGCCCCGGCCAGCAGCAGCGCCGTTACAATCAAGAGCCTTGTCAGGTACGGCAGCCCGCGAAACTTCGTCTGCTTTGCCGGCATAGATCCATCCTCCTGAATCGCGCGCGAAACAGCGCATGATTCAAGAGCGATTCCGACGCAAGCGGATGGAATTTACGAGCCCTTTTTCGAAGCGCTCTTCTTTTTGAGTCGAATCTTTTTGGCGGCCGGCTTCGCCGCTTTCGTCAGCGAGCGCACGCCGACGCCGGATTTCTTTTTCGCTTTCGCGCCGGCCTTCGGTTTCGCGCCGGCGGGTGCTTTCGATTTTGCGTTTGCCGGAGCCCTGGAACTCGCCTCTGGCTTCGTGGTCAATTTCGCTTTCGCTTTCGGCGTCTTTTCTTTCGGTTTGCGCCCGGCCGGCGGCGGTGCGGATCCCGGGCGCGATTCATGGCCGGCCTGGACCTGGATTTCAGGGCTCAGATCCATTTTGCGACCCATGACCCGCGCTTTCTTGAGAATCTTTAATATTTCTTTTGGGATGCCTTCCGGCAGATCGACCGTGCTGTAGCTGTCGTACAATTTGATTTCGCCGATGTACTGACTGTCGAGGCCGGCTTCGTTCGCGATCGCCCCGACGATGTGTTTGGGTTCGACGCCGTCGTCTTTACCGACCGCCACGCGGAAGCGTTCCATCTCGAATTCATGGGTTTTCTCGCGCCGCGCTTTCGGACGCTCTTCGTCGCCGTAGCCCGCGGCGTTTCGCGGCCGCGGTTCGCGGCCCGATAGTGCGGCGTCGCGAGCGGACGCTTTGTCGCGTGCCGGTTTCGCCGGGCCGCGTCGCGCGTCGGAATCATACGAATTCGAAGTGAAAGCCTGCGAGTCCGTTTTCGATGCGCCGGCCTTCGTCTTTGTTTTCGGGCCGTCGCCTTTCGCCGATTTTTTCGCGTCGCCCTTTTTGCCGTCGGCCTTCTTGAAATGAAAGGGACGTTCCTGCTGCACTAAAAAGGTCAGCGCGCCGATCACCTGCTCCAGAGTCAGAGCCGGTGCGGTGTCTACGGCAGATTCGCCGGCTTTCGCGCTGTCGCCGGCCGCCTGCGCGACCATAGCACCTTCGCTTCGCTCCTCACCGGAACCGTCCGTCGCCGAATCCGTACCATCCGAGAAATCAGTGGCTGACTCCCCATCTTGCGAATCCCGCCCGGCATCCTGCGCGACCGCGTTGCGTTCTTGAACATAATCCAGGATCACCTGCGCGTAATCGTTCAGGTTTTCGGTATCTTCCAGAACCTGATCGAGCTGTTCTTTAAACTGAACGATGCGGCGATCGGCGATGTCTTTGCGCGTCGGCAGCCCCATCTGGGTGATCGGTTGCTTCGTGGCGCGTTCGATCGTGCGCAGCATGCGCGTTTCGCGCGGGGCGACGAAGAGGATCGCCTGGCCTTTACGTCCCGCGCGACCCGTGCGGCCGATGCGGTGAATATAGGCTTCGGTATCGTAGGGGATGTCGTAGTTCACGACGTGGCTGATGCGTTCCACGTCCAGGCCGCGGGCGGCGACGTCGGTGGCGACGAGAATATCGAGCTTACTCTTTTTCAGACGGTCGATGGTCTTTTCGCGCAGGGCCTGGTTCATATCGCCGTTGATCGCGGAAGCGGAGAAGCCGCGGGCTTCCAGTTTCTCGGCCAGCTCGACGGTCGCGTTTTTCGTGCGCACGAAGATGATCATCGCGTCGAAGTCTTCGACTTCTAAGATGCGGGTTAAGGCGTCGAGCTTGTGCACGCCGCCAACGGGCCAGTAGCGCTGGGTGATCGTGTCGACGGTCGAGGTCTTGCTTTTGATTTTGATTTCGACCGGCTCGTTTAAGTGCTTGCGCGCGATATTGCGAATGCGATCCGGCAGCGTTGCGGAAAAGAGCGCGACCTGTCGGGTCTCGGGGGACTGTTCCAGAATCCATTCGACGTCGTCGATGAATCCCATCTTCAGCATCTCGTCGGCTTCGTCGAGAACCAGCGCCTGGAGTTTGCCGAGTTTGAGCGTCTTGCGCTTGAGATGATCGATGACCCGGCCCGGCGTGCCGACGATCACCTGCACGCCGCGCCGCAGTCCGCGCAGCTGGGTGTCCATGCCCTGGCCGCCGTAGACCGGCAGGATATTAAAATTCTTGAGATGGCGGCCGTAGGTCTGGAAAGCCTCGGCGACCTGAATCGCCAGTTCCCGGGTGGGGGCGAGCACCAGGATTTGCGGATCTTTCGTGGACGGATCGAGACGGCTCAGCAGCGGCAGCGCGAAGGCGGCCGTCTTGCCCGTGCCGGTCTGGGCCTGGCCCACGAGATCGCGGCCCTCAAGCAGGGCGGGGATGCTCGCGGCCTGGATGGGCGAGGGCGATTCGTAGCCGACGTCGGCCACGGCGCGCAGCACGGGCTCCGCGAGTTGAAAGTCCTGGAATGATGACATGGAGATAAGGTCCTTAATTAGCGCGAGTAGCGGCGCGAGAGTAGCGCAAGATGGCGCAAGCGAGGTCGCCGGATCGATGTGGGCGGCCGGGTGACCGGCGCCGGAAACGGAGGGTTCTGGTGGCGGTCGGTGCGGCGTCGGTTATCCTCTATATATAGAATAAAAACGCGCAGCAGGGCAGGATCGAGCCAGGGGCGCCTGTGTCAAGTTTGATTTATCCGGTCTGGCGCGACGCCTGGAATCGAACTTGCCGTACCCCTCCGAAGTGGCGGGATGGATCTATGTCCGAGTCCACGCTCTTCTCCGAAAAAGAAATTACCGCCGACGATGCGATCGAACACGGCCTGACCGTCGAAGAATTCGAACGGATCAAAGAAATCCTGGGCGGGCGTCTGCCGACCGTTACGGAGCTGGGAGTTTACTCGGGACTGTGGTCGGAACACTGTAGCTATAAAAATTCGATCTTACAGCTGAAGACCCTGCCGACGGAATCGCCCCGGGCGCTGACCAAAACCGGCGAAGAGAACGCGGGCGCCCTCGACATCGGCGACGGACTCGCCGTTGTTTTCAAAATCGAAAGCCACAATCACCCCACGGCGGTCGAGCCGTACCAGGGCGCGGCCACCGGCGTCGGCGGCATAATGCGCGATATTTTTACGATGGGCGCGCGGCCGATCTGTTCGCTGAACTCGCTGCGCTTCGGTCCGCCGCTTGATTATCCGGGTGCGAATCCGGAGCTGACGGCGCGCAATCGTTATCTATTCAGCGGGGCGGTCAAAGGCATCGGCGATTACGGCAACAGTCTGGGCATTCCGGTGTCCGGCGGCGAAGTCTTCTTCGATCCCAGCTTTTCGCGCAACTGTCTCGTAAACGCGATGACCGTCGGCGTCGTGCGGCACGAAGATCTCGCGTTTGCAAAGGCCGACGGCAAAGACAATCCCGTGTATGTCGTTGGCGCGGGCACGGGACGCGACGGCATTCACGGCGCGTCTTTCGCAAGCCAGGACTTGACCGACGAATCCGAAAGCAAACGCTCCGCGGTGCAGGTCGGCGACCCCTTTATGGAAAAGCTGCTGCTTGAGGCTACCCTGGAACTGCTGGCGACCGATGCGATCGTCGGGATCCAGGATATGGGCGCGGCGGGCCTGAGCTGCGCGACAAGCGAGATGTCCGCGAAGGGCGGCGTCGGCATGGACGTGAATCTGGATCTCGTGCCCATGCGCGAAACGGAGATGAACGCCTATGAGATCATGCTTTCGGAATCCCAGGAGCGCATGCTGGTCTGCGTCAAGGCCGGGCGCGAAGACGAAGTGATTCGCATATTCGAAAAGTGGGAGCTGAACGTCGTCAAGATCGGCCACGTTACCGAAGACGGCATGCTGAAAGTGCGTCGCAAGGGACAGCTATGCACCGAGATTCCCGCCGAAAGCCTGGTGCTGGGCGGCGGCGCACCGCGATACAAACGCGAACAAAAGCGGCCGGCCTATCTGGACGAAGTCGCGAAATTCAAAGACGCTTCCGTTTTGGAATCGAAAGATCTGGCGGCGGACCTGTTGAAGCTGCTCGGATCCCCGAATATCTGTTCGAAGCGTCCCGTTTACGAGCAGTACGATACGGAAGTGGGTCTCGCCCGCGTCATCGGCCCCGGCGGCGACGGCGGACTGGCCCGCGTGCCCGGCACGAAGAAGGGCGTCGCGGTTTCGACCGACTGTAATTCTCGCTATTGCTATCTTGATCCCTTTGTCGGCACGGCCCAGGCTGTCTCGGAGGGCGCGCGCAACGTCGCGGCGACCGGCGCGCGGCCCCTGGGCGTTACGAACTGCCTGAATTTCGGAAACCCGAAGATCCCCGAGAACTACTATGTTTTCGCCGAGTGCATTCGCGGCATGCGCGAAGCCTGTCTGGCCCACGACGTGCCGGTAACCGGCGGAAACGTTTCTTTTTACAACGAAAGCGAAGACGGCCCGGTCTATCCGACCCCGACGATCGGCATGGTCGGCCTGATCCAGGACATCGCGCACGCGATCTCGCCGTACGCGAAAGCCGCCGGCCAGTCGCTGTACTTAATCGGCAATTTTCGCCCGACCTTCGGCGGCAGCGAGTATCTGCGTTTCATGCACGGTCAGGCGCAGGGCCTGCCGCCGGAGCTGGATCTCGCCCAGGAGCGCGCTCTCGTTGAATTTCTCTGTCGCGCGGCCGAAGGCGGCGACGGCTTGCTGAGCGCGGCCCACGATCTTTCGATCGGCGGACTGGCCCTGGCGATCTTTCGTCTGTGCTATAATCCCGCCCTGCGTTCTGCATTCGGAGCGCGGCTGGATTCGGCCGGCATCGACGCTTTGAGCGCTGCCGCGCAGG
The DNA here is from genome assembly GCA_024742665.1 of bacterium. Classification (GTDB taxonomy): domain Bacteria; phylum Spirochaetota; class Leptospiria; order Leptospirales; family Leptonemataceae; genus JANSYA01. The sequence goes on along the minus strand of JANSYA010000006.1, from coordinate 388,023 downwards.
CCGGGCGGGCGGGCGAAGCCGCGAAACGCCGCGATCTGCTGTTCTTCGGCGAAACCAACGGCTGCGCCCTCGTCAGCTGCGATCCTGCGCGTGCGAAAGATCTTGAGACTCTGGCCAATCAATGCGAAGTTCCCGCCGTGCGATTGGGCGAAACGACCGCCGGCGACGGCGAAGCGATCTTTGATTTCGCCGACTGGAAGATCGCGGCAGCGGAGGCGATCGCGCAATACGAAGGCGGGTTAGTGGATGTGCTCTAATCTCGCGGCATAGATTCGCTGAAAGCTCAGCGAATTAAGTTCTGTGAACCCCGGGCTGCGCAAAACTCCCGGGGTTTTTTGTGTCCAGAGCCCCGGGATGACGCGCGATCAGTGCGTTGCGCGAAATGATACTTCTTTCGTCGCTTCGCCTTCGCATTCATAGCTCAATCTCGAAAATTTTCGAATGCGCGCCGCGTGAATTAGTTTCATGGAAAAGTAAGTTTGCGTTTCCCCTTCGCCGCGAATCGCATTTCGCTGCAAATCTTTCATTGCGTATGATTTTTACTTGCGCCCTACGCATTTTTTAGAGTCAAGGTCATGCATTGTAAGTATTTCGTTAGGTGAATTTTCATTTAAGTTGCGCGAAATCATGCGAAGCGCCAGAAGCATCGGCGAAGAATCACTCACGATACGTGCTTACGACCTGTTAGTATATAAATACCAAGAGCTTAGTTAGGTTTGATTAAGGGCTTCGTTTCGCTTCGCGCCGGTGCAGGCCGCGTCTTGCGCGAAACGTGGTTTCGTCTGCGCGCTGCGAAAATCGCAGTGTGGATTCATTTGTGCGAGAGCATTCGTGAACTGAGCCTCTGAGTGAGACGCGAATGAATTCCGCAGACGAACACGCGAAAGACGAAGCCTATGTTGCGCTGTTTCCCGGCCAGGGTTCGCAGGCGATCGGCATGGGCCGCGATTTTTTCGATGGCGGCGGCGTCGCGCGTGAAGTTTTCGAAGAGGCGAACGAAATCGCCGGAAAAGACATTTCGAAACTCTCCTTTCGCGGACCGATCAGCAAACTCAGCAATACCGACAATCTCCAGATCGCGATTACGACGGTGAATATCGCGATCTACGAAGAGCTACGCGCCGCGGGTCGACCGGCTCCCGTCCTGACTCTCGGGCACAGCGTAGGCGAATACAGCGCGCTGTATGTCGCCGGAGTCATTTCGCGCAGTGACGCTCTAAGGGCGACGCGCGAACGCGGTCTGTTAATGCAGCGCGAAGCGAAGCTGCATGCTGGCAGCATGTACGCGATTAAGAAGACTCCCGCTTCGCAGATCGAAGCCCTGATTCAGGAATGCGGCCTGGCCGGCGACGTGATCATCGGCAACGACAACGGTCCCGGCCAGCAGGTTGTTTCGGGTTCCAGCGACGGCGTGCGGACTCTGATCAATCGCCTGATGAACGACGGCGTGGAATGCGTGAAGCTCGCCGTCAGCGGCGCCTGGCACAGTCCTTTGATGGCCGGCGCGAAAGAGGATTTCGCGAACTGCCTGAAAGACATCGCCTTCGCGGCGCCGAAGATTCCCGTGATTACGAATTTGAGCGCCGATTTCGCCACGGATCCCGATCGCATTCGCACGGACCTGATCGAACATTTGACCGGAAAGGTTCTGTGGCACGATAGTATGCGTCGCGTCATCGGCGAAGGTCACGCAACGACCATTGAGATCGGTCCCGGCCGTGTGCTGACGCGACTGGCGGCGAAGATCGCCCGGAGCGAGTCAGCCGGGCTGGCGGCTGTCGGTGTGGAAAGCAAAAGCGATCTACAGCAGCTGGCGGCCAATCTTTCCGAAGCGCGCTCTGAAATTCGCGAGGCGCAGGAGGCCCGTTCCTGACCCGGGCTTGCGCTCGCTTCGTCGAACCGGATCAAAGTCGATGCCTCCGCCCTTTCCCGTATACCTCCTGATCTCGTCCGGTTTCGCGGCGGGCTTCTTCGTTCTGCTGGGTTTGATTCTCAGCGGGCTCGTACGCCTGAATACGAACGACGCCGCTTCGCCGGCGGCTCTGTTATTTTATGGGGCCTTCTTATTTACGGGGGTTCTGCGGATCATAAAAGACGCCTGGGCTTATTGGCCCTACGCCTTTCATTCCGGAAAATTTTTACGACACACGCCGGAGTCCGGTGCCGGCTATAGCGGCTGGCTGCGCATGTCGCCGGGATTCGCCGCCGGCGTCAGCGCCCTGCTGTTCGTCGGGTGTTGCGCATACCTGCTGCGCAGTCTGGGCTTCGATTTCAGCGCGGGTGTCGCTCCCGCCTGGATGCCCTCTGGCGTGGCGCGCGAACTGCTGTTCTGGCTGCCGGGGCTTGTGTTGATTCCGGCCACGCTCTTTCTTTTGATGCTGGCTTTTGGGGTTCTGTTCGTGCGCTCCTACGCGAATTTTTCCGGCGAACCGCGCCCGATGTCCGCCAACCGGGCGCTGCTGCGAGGGCTGGTATTTCCGGAAGCTCTGGCTTTCTTAACATTAAACGCGGCGATCTTATGGCCGCTGGGCGCGGCGAATGTCTTCGCCGTAAATGCGGACGCGGGCTTCGGCGCTAATATCCTGGCGGCTCTGCCGTCGGGTATCGGACTGGTCGCTTTTTCGACCGCGGCTCTGTGGCTGAGTATTGTGACGCCGGCCACGCCCGCATTGACCGGCGCCGTTTTCTCGCGGCTTTGGCGTCTGGAAAAGATCGACGGGCTTTCCACGCCGGCGCCTTTGCCGGAGGCCGGAGCGCATTCGTTTCGCTTTCGCGATTATTTCGTGCCGGTCTTCGCAATCAACTGCGCGATCTTTTGTGTCTGGCGCGCGTTGGGTAGCGTGGCTCCCGACCCGTCTGGATTTTCTTTCGCCTGGTTTTTAGCGCCGGCGGAAGCGGTCTGGCTGGCGGCCTTCGTCTACTTTCGCAGGCGCGTGCTGGCTGAAGATTTGCAGCGCGTTTCGCAGTACTATCGTTCGCGTCCGTACTTTTATATACCGGGTCCGGCTCTGGCTCCGGCCGATCTCCCCGCGGAGCTTGCCGCGTGAATCGCTATCAAGCTTCCACTTTTTCCGATGCGCCGCCGCCGGATAAATATCCCGTCGGAAAGGCGGACGCAGCGAGCTGCCCGGCGGATGCGCTGCAGGATAGTCTTTCGCGAACGCTGATGGAGGTGCCGGCGGGCGCGGCGCGTTTTGCCGGAATCGGCGTGGACCTCGCGCGCGTGGGGCGGATTCGTCAGGCGGTGGAACGACCGGACGGCGCCGGTCAGGCCTTCATCGAAAAAGTCTATCGTACCGCGGAAATTGAGTACTGTCGCGCAGCTCACTTTCCGGAAGAACGCTTCGCCGCCCTCTGGGCCATTCGCGAAGCCGCGGTGAAAGCCCTGGGAACCGGCTACTCGGACGGGGTAGGCTTTCACGATCTCGAAATTATTTGTACAACCGGGCGCGCGCCGGAGCTGAAATTTCACGGCCGCTTCGCGCAAATTGCGGCGGAGCGCGGCATCGACGATTCGCGTACGACGCTCAGTCATGATCGCGACTGCGTCGTCGCGGTGGTGGTGTTATTCGCCTGTCGCGAGCTTGAGTCGAAGGTCGAGGCCTGAGGCCCGGCGTCCCATAGATACAGCAGGATTCAGGAGTTTCCACATTGGCTATTTACGAAGATTTAGAGCAGAAGATCGTTTTGATTACCGGCGGCAGCGGCGACCTCGGCCGCGCGATGGCGGTCGAGCTTGCAAAGCAAAAAGCGAAAATATATTTTACATTCAATAGCTCCGAAGAAGCCGCGAATGAAACCGTGCGCCTGGCGACGGAGGCCGGCGGTTCGGCCGTCGCCCGCAAATGCGATATTACTTCGAAAAGCGCGGTCACCGAATTAATTGACGCGATCGCCGAAAGCGAAGGCCGCCTCGACGTGCTGGTCAACAACGCCGGCATTTATAAAGACAATCTATTCCAATCCATGACGGATGAAGAATTCGAGCAGGTGATTCAAACGAATCTCTTCGGCACCTATTATTGTACGAAGGCCGCCGTCCATCACATGACTCGCGCTCGCTCGGGATCGATCATTAATATCTCTTCAATTTCCGGGCTCACCGCGTCTTTCGGTCAGTCGAATTACAGCGCGGCCAAGGGCGGTATCCAGGCTTTCAGCCGTACGATCGCCGCCGAACTTGCGCCGAAGAATATTCGCGTGAACACCGTCGCGCCGGGTTTGATCGATTCGGTGATGGTGAAACGCATCCCGCGAAATATTATGAAACAGACTCTGTCCGCGATTCCGCTGGGCCGTCTCGGGCAGCCGGACGATATCGCACGGGTGGTGGCCTTTTTGGCTTCGGACGATTCCGCCTATATGGTCGGGCAGACCCTGGTCGCCGACGGCGGACTGCTCATGCGCTGAGACGCTCGCAAAGAATTCGCATAAAAGATTTCCCAGAAAAGATTTTGGCGAATCATAAAAGATCTGAATAAAAATTACACATACTGACGGAAAGACAATGCAACAAATCGCACGCAAAAACAAAGAGAAGAATTTTTCGGTGATGGAAGCCGCGCTGATGATGAAGATCGGCACCTGGCGGCATCCCTTCATTATGGTCGATCGCATCGTCGATCTCAAATTCGGTTCGCGTCCGAAAATCGTTTCGATCAAAAACGTGACCGCCAACGAGCCCCAGTTTCTGGGACACTTTCCCGATTTCCCGGTGATGCCGGGCGTGATGATCGCGGAAGGCTTCGGTCAGACCAGCGAGTACATGAATCTGATTCTGGAATTTTCAGAGCTGTACAAAAATAAAACCGGCGAAGAACTGAAGGACCGCGTGGCCGTGCGCGACGCGATTCAATCCGAATACGGGATGGCGCTGATGGAAGATCTGCGCAAACGCACGGTCGGATTTCTGGCATCGCAGGATCTGAAATACAAAGAGGTCGTCGTGCCCGGCGACCAGATCGAATTCCACAGCGAAATCATTCTTTCGGAGCGCGGCTTCAATCACTTCAAAGTCGAAGCCTTCGTCGGCAAGAAACTCGTTTGTTCGGGGCGGATCTCGAACTGGCGCAATATCGCCGACGAAAAAGACCCGGTGATTCCAGACGCGGCCGAGAGCTGAGCGATTTCAGGGCGCAGCAATTGCAATTAGATCAGAATACAGGAAAGCGGAGAATATAAGATGGAACAGGATTTGCAGAAGAAAATCGATGAGCGCAAAGAAGTGCTGGAGAAAGTCAAAACGGTACTGATCGAACGACTGAATTTATACCAAAAACCCGAAGAGATCGACGAAGATACGCCCCTGTTCGGCAGCGGACTGCGATTGGATTCCGTCGACGCCACCGAAGTCATCGTGATGCTCGATATGGCCTTCAAAATTAAAGTCAAAGAAGGCACCGACCCTTCGTTCATGCGAAACATCAATCGTCTGGTCGACTTCATCCTCGAACAAAAATCGGAAGCCGGTCTGGCGACGGCGGACGCTTCCGCGAACTGATCGTATTAGCAGCCGCGATTCTCGACAAAGTTCCGACCATGCGATTCGCGAGAGTGCGCGCAATCTAAAGCAATAACGACAGGCACTACTACTAAAAGGGTAACACAAGATGAGTGAATTAATCGAACTACATAAGAAAAACAGCGCAAATATGGGCGAACGCAACGGCATCGCCGTGCCTCTGAATTTCGGGGACGCGGAAGCGGCCTACACCGCCCTGCGCGGACACGTATCCGTGGCCGACTACAGCCACTATACGAAAATCAAAATCGACGGCGAAGAAGCTTTCGACTTTTTGGACTTCGCGGTGGCGGGAGACGTCGCCGAGATTCGCGACGAACAGGCGCTGCATACGGTGATCCTCGACGAGAACGGCGATATTCTGAGCGATGTATATGTCTTAAACGACGACGATACCTATCTCCTGCTCTGCGAATATATCAACGATGCGGACATGCTCGCGCTGCTGAATGCGCGCAAAGGCGAATTCGAAGTCGAAATCGAATCCCTGACGGCATCGCATGCCATGATCACCTACGAAGGCCCCTATAGCTGGGAGCTGATGGCGGAGATTTACGGCATGGACGTGATTGGCATTCCTTATCTGGGTTTTATCGCCATGGAAAATGATTCGTACGTTCTGCGCGCGGGCAAGCACGGCGAGTACGGCTATAAGATCATACTGCCCCACGGCGAAGCCGTCGAACTCTGGGAGAAGGCTTTAGAGCTCGGCGAAAAGTACGAGATGAAACAGGTCGGCCTCGATCTGCAAAAAATCGGCCGCCTGGAGAATCCGTATTTTAATCCGGAAGGCGCGGCGAAGGTCAGCCGTAAGCCCCGCGATCTGCAGCTGCAGTGGATGGTGCGCTACGACAAAGAAGAATTCTTCGGTCGCGACGGTCTACTGAGCGCGCGCGAAGAGCCGGCGACTCGCAAAGTCGTGGGTCTCGTGGCGCAAAAAGAAGGCGAAAGCGAAGCGCTGGCGATCGGCGATAAGATCGTTTGCGCCGGCGAAGAGATCGGCGAGGTCGTTAACGCGGGCTATTCGGCCGCTCTGAAAAAATATATCGCTCAGGGTTTTATTAAAGCCGAGTTCGCGTACGCTGGTCTCGACGACTACAGCGTTCAAACTTCGGGCGGCGCCGCAGTGGCCGTCGAGACCAGCGCGACGCCGTTCTTCATGAATCTCAGTATGCTCGTGAATCCGAATGAGCATAGCTTCGTGAACCCTCAGAAACCGAAGAATCTGATCGAACAGCTCCAGCAGGCGGAAACGGCCGAAGCCGTCGAAGCCTGATTCAATCGAAACCTTACCGTCCGGAGCGCGAAAGGCTTCGGGCGGCGTTCTAATATTTTTTTTATGTAACTTACGGAGCGGCGGGCCCGATTCGGCGCGCCGTACGACTTATCACGCCAGGATCATTTTATATGTCAGTCACTCGCAAACGCATCGTCGTCACCGGTATGGGCGTGCTTTCTTCGATCGGAAAGGACGTCGCCGAATTCAAACAGAGCCTGCTCGATCGGCGCTGTGGCATTAGCGCCAGTCCAGAATACCGCAAGTACTTCGACGGCGCTTACGCTTCCGAAATCGATTACGCGGTCGATTATCCCGGTTTGGATCCGGACGTGATCAAAAACGTCGACAAGGGCGCCCTGTGGGCTTATCGCGTTGGTCGTGAGGCCTTGCTCGACAGCGATTTATTCGAGAGTCCGCTCAAAGAAAAAATCGGCTTGATGATGGGGATCTCCGCCGGCGGCACCGAGGCTTTTTTGCCGGCCCTGCTGGGCGAACCCGAAAAGTTAAACTGGAAGATGGTGCAGAACTCCGGTTCTTATTCCAGCGTGAGTCATCTCGCGGCTTCGCTGCTCGATCTGGGCGGCGGCTTCGAGCTGGTGTCGACGGCCTGCACGGCGAGTCCGAACGCGATCGGCCTGGCCTTCGATGCAATTCAAAATAACAAAAGCGAAGTCATGCTGGCGGTCGGTTCGGAGCCGCTGTATATTCCGACCTTCGCGGGTTTTTATGCGTTGAAAGCGATGGCGGACGGACCGTGCAGTCCCTTTTCGGGCGTCGCGGGTATGTCCATCGGCGAAGGCGCGGGCGCGCTCGTACTTGAAGAATACGAACACGCGAAAAAGCGCGGCGCTCCAATTTACGCCGAGATCTTGAGCTACGCGACGACCGGGGACGCCTACCATGAAACCGCTCCGGATCCCAAAGGCGAAGGCGCCAGTTTCGTGATGAACTTCGCTTTGCGTAACGCCGGATTGGAAGCGAAAGATATTGAGTATATCAACGCCCACGGCACCGGGACCGAAGCGAACGATCGTGCGGAAACCCTCGCCCTTGGTCGGGTCTTCGCCGAAAATCGCGACGTTCCGATCAGCTCCACGAAATCGTATTTCGGTCACAACATCGGTTCCGCCGGCGTGCTGGAATTGATCGCCTGCATGTTGACCCTGTCCGAAGACAAGATTCTGCCGACGCTGAATTTCTCCGAAGCGCGCAGCTACTGCGATTTGAACTATGTGCCGAATGATTTTCGCGAACAGAAAGTCAACGTATTCATGAAGAACAACTACGCTTTCGGCGGCAATAACTGCTGCATGATCGTTTCAATGCAGCCGGACAGCAAAGCCGCTTCGACCTATGAGCCGCGCAGAGTGGCGATTACCGGCCTGGGCACAGTCAGTTCCCTGGGCGCGAATACCGCCGCCTTCTTTGAAAAGATCGCGGAAGGTGTTTCGCCTTCTGCCCTCGAAAAATTGCCGAAAGGCGCGGCCGGCCCAGGCACCCCGAACCTGATCGACGGCGGAAGCGCCCCGGACGCCGTTGCGACCGGCGATACGAGCGAAGGCGCGGAAAGCCAGGGCATTGAAGGCATGGAAGAGCTGCTTGAGGCTCTGAAGAATTTGCCCGTCGACGAAGAAGGCAATCTAAATTTTCGTTTTCATCGCGTTGTGAAGTTTAACGCGCGTAAGCTGCTGCGCAATTTCGACCCGCGTAAGATGAACGAGATTTGCACTTTCGCCTTAGTCGCAGTCGAAGAAGCGATCGCCGACGCGGGCTATAAAGTACCGAAGGGCCGTCGCGAAGAAGTCGGAATGATTATGGGTATGTCCCGCGGACCGACGAGCACCATTCAGAAACTCACCGACAGCCTGCAGCCGAATCCCAATAACGTGCGCACCAAAGAGTTCGCCATGTCGCTTATGAATTCCATCGCCACGCAGTGCTCAATCGCGCGGGGCGTGAAAGGGTACAATACGACGCTGGCCACCGGATACAACGCCTCGCTCGGCGCGCTGATGCAGGCTTATGAAGTTCTGCGACAGGATCTCCAGGACTATATGGTCGTCGGCGCGTCGGATGAAAAAGGCGCGGGTTATACGCCGATCATGCATCTCGATCAGACTCTCTTAAACTACGACGCGGATCCCACGGCTTACCAGGTGTATAGCGCAGCCGGCGACGGTTATTTCGCCGGCGAAGGTTCTTGCTGCATGCTGCTGGAAAAGTACGACGCGGCGAAAGAGCGCGGCGCGGAGATCTACGGGGAAATCGTCGGTTACGGTCGGGCGAGCGATCGTCTGTTTTTCAACGATGCCGATCACGACGCGCAGGATCACTGGGGCCGGGCGATGGGTCGCGCGATCACGCTGGCCTTAAATGAAGCGGGGATTGCGCCGAAAGACGTCGACATGATCTGCGGATCGAGTTGGGGTACGCGCTATTCGAATCTGGCGGAGTTGCAGGGCGTGCGCCACGCCTTCGGCGAAGCCGCGAAAGATATTCCGCTGACGAATTTTAATAATCGCTTCGGTTTCATCGAAGCGGCGAGCGGGCAAATGAACCTGGCGGCGACCTTGCACTGTATGCGCGAAAACACCGTCTTCCCGATTCTGTATACCCAGGACTTCGCCGTCGACGGCCTGAACTACGCGACCGAAGCGATCAAAAAAGAGATTCGCCACGCCCTCGTCCTGGGAGTTTCAGAAGGCGGCAACAATTACGCGCTGCTGGTCCGGCGCCCCGAATAATCATCAATGCCGGATTCAAATACACAGAGCGCTTTTCGCACGGCGACGGGCGCGGGTCGCGTCGTCGTCAGCGGCGTCGGCTGCGTTTCCAGCTACGCCGCTTCCGCCGCTGACCTGGTGAACAATATCGAAGCCGGTGCGGTCGTTGAATACCGGCCGGCCATTCGCGACGAACGAATCCTCGGCGCGACAGGACTCAGCTTTAACCCGCTGCATGCCGGACTTCCGGATGCGGTCGTCGCCGAAGCCGGCGCCTCGGTCGTCAGGCGAACAGGCAGCGCGCGAAAGTTTCGCGATCCCCGCACGGCTTTGCTGGCGGATATCAGTCTTGCGACGATCGAGGACGCCGGCCTTTCGCGCGAAGATATGCGTCGCGAGGACTTCGGTGTGTTCTGGGGTTCGCCGGGCAACCAGCCGAATATCGAAGACTATCTCGCGTACGCGCATGCGAACGACGGACTCGATCTCTGGTTTTCGCCGTCGATTCGCAGCCTGCACTGCGGCAGCTTTCGTCAGGACGTTTTGACCGCGGAGTACGCGGACTTCTTTGAACTGGCGGCTCCGATTTGTACTCTGTTTTCCGCCTGTTCGTCGAGCCTATCGGCTCTGCTGCTCGCCACACGCAAGATTTCGCAGGCTAAACTGAAGCGGGCGCTGGTACTTTGCTTTCAAGAAGTTACGCTCTTCGATATATTATTTCTGGCCGGCCTGAATATTCTATCTCGTAACGTGGGGCTGCCCTTTTGTAAAAGCACGGATGGAATTTCTCTCGGCTACGGAGTCGGCGGTATATTGATCGAACGCGAAGACGCGTGCGCCGATCGCAGTCGCGATCCGTATTTCGCGGTGCGACACATCACCGGCGGCCGCGGATTTTCAGGCAGCGTAAACAGTCCGGGCATGTCGGTGCCCTTTCGTTCGATTTCGCAGTCGATCGAAGCGGTGCTGGGCGAAAGCGGTCTGGTCGCGAGCGACATCGATTGCATCTTTCCCCACGGCAACGGCATTCGCGCCAACGACCAGGCCGAAGAGATGGCGATGGAAAAACTCTTCGCTGCCGATGAACGCGAAGCAGGGGGCGGGCAGGGTTGTCCGCCGATCGCGAACTATACGTACCAGACCGGCTATCTGCTTTCGGCGAGCGGCGTCTTCGATCTGATTATGGCCGCCGACGTCTACCGCCGCGATCGTATCCTGCCCTTCGTCAGTGCGGAGCCGATCGAAGCCGGCGAAGGTTTGCGTTTTCTACAGCGTCCGCCGGCAGCAGGTGAGGCGCGCGACGCGACGCCCGGCGCCGACGCGAAACCGCTCGCGACCGAGGTGCGGCACCTTTTGAAAACCTGCATCGGCATCGACGGCAGTATCGTTAACTGCGTCCTGGAGCGCGCGTGAGTCCCGACGATCTTTCCATATCTACCGCGCAGGGCGATGAAGCTGTGAGCGTCGAAGCAGGCGCAGCTCGGCCGCTGGCCGCCGCCGCCGCCGACGACGAGAGAAGATCCGTCGCGCGGGAAGTCTTCGTTAGCGGAGCGGGCGTGTGCGAAGCGGCCGGTCCGGCCATATCTTATCGGCCCCGTTTAAACAACGCGCTTGAACAGGAGCTGTACGCGAAAGCGCGGCGCAAGAGCGCGATCGAAGAGTGGCGCGTGCGTTCTTTTAGCGCCGAAGACTTCGCGGGCCAGGGGCGCAGTCCTTTGATCAATCCGCATTTGCGCGCGCAGGATGTCGCCTTCTCGGAAGCTTTACGTTCCGCGGGGCTCCTGCGCAAGATCGGTCGCAAACAAAGCCGGCGGGTCGGCGTGATCTATATCGATTTTTACGGTAACACATCCAGTCTCGAACGCGAGCTCTCTTCGCGCGAGCTGTACTATCTCGACGTGTATCCGACCTATCTGCTGCAGAATCATAACATCAGCGGATTCTCGATGAAGACCCGCGGCGAACGCAACGGCGTGCCGGAAGCCTTCGACGTCGCCCGGAGCCTGATTCGCTCCGGCGAACTCGACGTGGTCGTGCTGGGCGGCGTATTTCCGGTGTATTCCTATTTGTTTTTGAGCGAAGCTCTCGAAGACGCGGCCTGGCTCAAAGGCCAGAGGCTGCCCGAGCGCGGCGGGTCCTGCGAGCTGTGCGAACGCAGCGTATTTCTGGTGCTGGAAGGCGACGACGCGGCGAACGCCCGCGGGCAGGCCGCTCGCTTTCGCATCGGCGATCCCGTACACTACCGGGCATCCGGCGAAAGTCTCGCTGATGCCTGGAAGCGTCGTCGCCAGCTTCGGTTCCGAGAATCGGAGAGCGATCAGCCCGCGCATATTTTCGGCGGAGTCTATCGCGCCGCCGCGCCGGAAATCGAATTCGCCTCGTTTGCGGAGCAATACGCGCAGGCGCAGTGCGTGGATCTCAGCGCGGACGGCGACAGCGGTCATCTGAACGCGCTAAAGCCCTTCTATCAGAATTATACGAAACATAGTGCGACGAATGTCGAACGAGACGAAAGCACTCGTCCGGCCATTCTGCATACCTGGGATCGCAGCGGCTGCGGCTCCGAGCTCTGGATCGAGCCCGCTCCGCAGCGTTCGGGCGGAGATTCGAAATAGATTTCCAGAGAAAGAAAGCATGCAAGGATTATTGAAATGGAAAACGCAAAGTACCCTGAACTGAAAGGCAAGACGGCGCTGGTAACCGGCGGATCGCGCGGCATCGGCATGTCGATCGTGCGCGGTCTGATCGATCAGGGCTGCAACGTCGGCATCAATCATCGTAAGAACGTCGGCAAGTCCGGCGCCCAGGCGAAAGAGCTGATCGAATACGCCGAATCGAAAGGCCAGAAAGCCTGGAGCCTGATCGCGGACATCCAGAGCGAAAAAGAAATCGGGCGCATGTTCAAAAAATTCACCGAGGAATGTTCGCCGACGCTCGACTATCTGATCTTAAATGCCGGCAGTACGATCTTTAAGAATTTCATGGAAATTTCCGGCCGGGAGTTGCGCAGCCTGGCGGAGATCAATATCTTCAGCAACGTGCACTGCGTGCAGTCCGCGCTGCCGCTCTTTCAACCCGGCGCGTCGGTCGTGTGTATTTCCAGCACCGGCACGCGCAAAGTGCTGCCGGGCTACCCGCTTGGAATAATGAAAAGCGCCCTCGAAGAGCTCGTGCGTTACCTGGACTTCGAGCTGCATGAAAAAAATCTGCGGGTGAACGGAATCTGCGCGGGGCTTACGAATACCGACACCTTTCAGGTGCTCAGAGACAGTATGCCTGAAATCGCCGCAGCGGTGACGATGGGAAATCGCAACGTCTTGCTCGAACCGGAAGAAGTCGCGGATATCGTAAACTTTTTGTGCAGCCAGAGTTCGCGCGCGATCCAGGGCAACGTGCTACTCGCCGATCGCGGGCTGACGCTGAACTAATCGAATACAAGTTGTGGAAACGGCAGATCGAAGCGGGCGCAGGAGAAGGCGAATGAATGCGAAGCGAAAGCGGGTAGTGGTGACGGGGCTCGGTGTGCTCTCGGCGATCGGTAAGAATCGCGCTGAATTCGCCGAGAGTTTGCTGGCCGGCGTGGGCGGAATCAAAAGCAGCGAAATGTACAATCGTTATTTCGAAAATTGTTACGCCTCGGAGCTCGTCGACGACTACGACTACGCCGCCCATATCGCGCCGGACGTTCTGGAAGGTCTGGACCTGGTCGCTCTGTGGTCGTATCGAGTGGGGCGCGAAGCCTTAGAGGACAGCGGCTTATTCGGAAACGCGGAATATCTGCGAGAAGCCGGCGCGATGATCGGCGTGAGCTCCGCCGGCACCGAAGCCTTTTTGCCCGTGCTTTTAAATAACGACGACGCCGTGAGCGACGCGAAAGTTCGAGTCGCCGGTTCCTATAGTTCGGCGGGGCCCGGCGTGGCCGCCCTGTTCGGCCTCGGCGGCGGCTACGAAGTGATCGCGACGGCCTGCACCGCGAGCCCGAACGGCATCGGCCTGGCCTTCGACGCGATCCAGAACGACAAAAATAAAATCGTATTAAGCGTCGGCGCGGAGCCGCTGTACATGCCGACCTTCGCCGGCTTCAAAGTGCTCGACGCGATGTCCGACGGCCCCTGCAGTCCTTTCTCGGGGACGCCGGGCATGTCGGTCGGCGAAGGCGCCGGGGCGATCGTACTCGAAGAATACGAACACGCTCGCGCCCGGGGCGCGACCATCTACGCCGAAATTCTGGGTTATGCGACTTCCTGCGACGCTTATCACGAAACCTCCCCCGATCCCAAAGGCGACGGCGCGGCCCTGGTTATGAGCTTCGCTCTGCGAAACGCGGGGCTGGAAGCGCGCAGCATTGAATACGTCAACGCCCACGGCACCGGCACCGAAGCGAACGATAAGGCCGAGAGCGCGGCGATTCGCAAGGTCTTCGCGGAACGGACTGACGTGCCGGTCAGCTCGACCAAGTCTTTCATCGGTCATAACATCAGCTCGGCCGGTATTATGGAGCTGATCGCCTGCATGGTGACGCTGCCGAAAAAAAAGATTCCGGCCACTTTGAATTTCACCGAAGCGCGGCCCTATGTCGGCGATCTCAACGTTGTGGCCAACACCCCCGGCGACGGTTCCGTGAATTTGTTCATGAAGAACAACTACGCCTTCGGCGGCAATAACTGCTGCATTATCGCGGCCCTGGAACCGGAGTCCGTGCCGACCCCGCCGGCGACCGCTCGCCGCGTTGTGATCACCGGGCTCGGCAGCCTCACGTCTCTCGGCATCGGGGCCGACGCGTTTTTTGCGGGCATCGAAGCGGGACGGTCCCCTTCGCAGGAAGTCGATTTGCAGGTGATTGCGCGGGCGGACGCGGCGGCAGACGGCGAACAGTCGCCGGTGTTCTGGATGAGTCGCAACCCCGGCGTTCGGAAAATTCTGGAACGTCTGCCTTTAGACGCCGGCGGGCGTTTGCGTCTGCGAACGCATCAGGTCGAAGAATTTTCGCCGCGCAAGCATCTGCGCACCGTCGACGTGCGCAAGCTGCAGCCGGTGAGCATCTTCGCCCTGGTCGCATTCCAGCAGGCTCTGAAAGACGCGGGCCTGAAGATCAGCAAAGCCAATCGCGAAGAGCTGGGTATGATCCTGGGACTTTCGCGCGGCCCGCAAACCGCCATCGATAATTATTTTTCGAGTCTCAGCCCCGACCCGGCCAACGCGCGAATCAGCGAATTCTCAAAAGCGCTCTATAACAGCGTCGCGTCTCAGTGTTCGATCACCCAGGGCGTGCGCGGTTATAATACGACGCTGGCGACCGGTTACAGCTCCGCCCTCGGAGCCATCGCTCAGGCCTACGAAGTCGTCCGCACCGGGATGCAAAACTATATGATCGCCGGGGCGGCCGACGAAAGCGCGTACGGCTTTTCGCTGATGATTCACGCTCAAAATAACTTCCTGAACTACGGCCTGGCCGATCAGGACTTTCGCGTTTACGGCGAAGACTCGCGTGGATTTCATATCGGCGAAGGCGCGGGTCTGTTTCTACTGGAGACTCCGGAAAGCGCGGTCGCACGCGACGCGCGGATCTACGGAGAAGTGCTCGGTTACGGCCGGGCCTGTGAAACCACCCTGCTGTTTTCAAAGCATGCTCCCGTCGGCGACGGGCCGGGCGTCAGCGGTTCGCAAGCCATGGCTCGCGCGATTCGCGCCGCGCTGACCGAAGCGGATCTTGCGCCGGAAGATCTGGATTTGATTGTCGGTTCGAGCTGGGGCACGGCGGAAGCCGATCGTCGAGAGCTGGAAGGCATAGCGGAGGCGCTGGGCGATGCGGCGGCGGGCATACCGCTGACGAATCTGAACGGCTACTTCGGATTCGTCGAAGCGGCGGGGGCCGGTTTGAATCTCATGGGCGCTCTGCGGTCGATGCATAGCGGCACGATCGCGCCGATCGCCTTCGCGCCGACGATTCACGGAGAGTTTGCCGGGCGCTTCGATTTCGTTCTGGCCGAGAGCCGCCGCGCTCAAAAGATTCGGCGCGCGCTCGTGACCGGCGCATCGGAAGGCGGCAACTGCTACGCCGTGATCGTGGGCGCGGGCGATTCCGTTTGAGAGAAATCGGCGCCGCCTACAGGAGCCTCTGGTAGGTATTGCTGAAATCGTCGGTTACGACTTCCGCGCCCGTCTCGGGACTCTGCAGGTTTAAGTCGGCTGTAAGCGTTCGCACGCTGAAACTCCAGCCCGCGGGCAGGGTCAGGCGCTCGCCGAGGCCGGACAGCTCCGTTATCTGAAGGTCCGCATCGACGATCCGACTGAAGGACTGCATGATGTATCTTTTGCCGCTCGGGTCTTCGAGCTGATAGACTTCGCGGCCGGCGCGAAAGAGAAATACGGTGTCGCGGTCGACGACGCTCACGTCGTAAGCGGGGTTCACGCCCGGCGTCACGACGCTCGCCACCTGAATCATTTCGATTTCGCCGAATGTCGCGAGCGATGCGTTACCGGCCGTCGGAGAATTGTTTGTGATCCAGTCGAGCACCCAGAAGCGGGGACCGTTCAAAAACGCGCCGTCGACGCTGAACTCCGCGGCGATCGCAGCGGCGTCCAGTGCCTCCCACTGTTCCTGCGGACAGGTGTTGCGGCTCATCGTATTATAAACGTCGGCGCGTATTCCACCGGTGACACTCGTGGCCAGCAGGACTTCGCAGTATCTGAAATTGTAGAGCGAGGCCGTAAGAATTCGCAGGAGCACCGTCTGCGATAGGACCTCAATCGGATCGGCGTTTTGTTCGTCGCCGGCCTGGCAGCCCGGCGCCGCGACAAGCGCCGAGAGCAGCGCGGCCGCGATTAGCGCGTGGCCTGAGTTTTTGAATTTTGTTCGCATGATTGAACCTCCATCCCTGCGAGATTGCGCAAAGATAGCACGCATGCGAAGGGCGTTCTGCCAGATTCAGAAATCAAGCGACCGATTGCGGAATCAGTCGGGTTTTTTTGAAGTGGAGGCGGATGCGTGGCGGCGACGGAATTCCGTGGGAGTCATTTCCGTCGCCGCTTTGAAGGCCTTGTTAAAACCGGCCAGGGAACGATAGCCCAGATCCATCGCCAGTCGAATGACCGGGAGATCCGGTTCCGCGCGGAGCGTCGCTTTCGCGAAGGCGACGCGGATTTCGTTTACGAAGACGTTGAAATTTCGGTAACCCAGGGCGGAATTGATCGCGCGCCGCACCCGGTATTCTTTCTCGCCCAGACGGCTGGAGAGCATGGCGATCGTCAGTCCTTCCGTTCGGCAGAACTCTTCGTCTCGCAGGCAGGTTTCGATTCGTTTCGCAAGCTGCGCATCTTCTTCGGTGATGACCAGCGCGCTCTCCGGCTGGAGATCCTCCGTCCGGGGAGCTCTGGAGTACGCGGCGACGGGGCCCGCTCGCAGCACGAGCACGTGAATGCTGACGCAGATCGCAAGCACCAGCGCCAGGCTGAGCCACTCCGCGATCCATTCCAGTCGCTCGCCGCGCAAAACGGCGAGAAGCAAAATCATTACAAAGATCGCGGCGGCGCCCCAGTACACCAGGAGCTGTCGCAGTCGCCGGGCTCGGCCGTCCAGCTCGTCGCCCAGGCGATTCCCGGCGATGAACACCGCGCTGATGGTCAGTCCCATCGAAAAGAGCGCCGGCACCAGCCCGCGCCACACCGTTCGCTCCGCGGCGTCGAGGGCGATCAGCGCGGACTCGCCGCGGCCCTGGGTATGCGCCCACACGATCGTCACCAGCAGCTTGGCGCCGAGCACGCTCCAGTGGGCGAGTCCCGGGCGGAAATTCGACGAGCGAACCGCCAGGGCGTACAGCCAGAACCAGAAGGTCAGAGCGATTTGCAGTGAGAAGACCGGAAGAACCAGAGTGGGAGGCGCGCCGGATTCCAAAAGCAGCGGCAGGGTCAGAAAGGCCACCGCGCCGGCGCCGATCATGCCGGCGTAGACCCGGTCCCAGGCGCGCAGGCACAGGAGTAGCAGACCGGTTAGCAAGACTGTGTGAGAGACCGCGATCAGGCGTCCGATCAAGAGCATCTGTTCGTCGCTCATGCGGTCGTGATCGAAGAAATCCGCAAAGGATTCAATCGGATTTTCAGCCGGGCGCGCGGCCGTTCAATGCGATACGAAAAAACCCCGACAGAACGAAAGTTCGCCGGGGTTTCGCGGGAAGCGCAGCCGGTGATGGAGGGGCCGCGCGTCCTTCGCTCGAAGATCAGTTCTCGACGACCGGCTGCCAGCTTTCGCCGAAGAGGCGCTTTTGCACGGTTTCGTTTTCGTAGATCTCGTGGTCGATGCGGCCGATCTTGCGAAAGAACATCGTCGCGAAAGCGCTCGTGATTACGATGAAGAACGAATACAGAATCGGCAGCCAGAGCACTTCGTTGATGATCTGCGGATAGTCGTTGAAAGCCAAAAGGACGATTGCGAAGGCCAGCGGTCCGTTTTGAATTCCGGTTTCGAGAGCTACAGTCCGGCAGTAGCGCGGCGCCAGGCGCAGCGTTCGCGCCACGAGATAGCCGAACATGAAGCCGATGATGCCGACCATAATCGCGCCGATATATACATTCCAGCCCGTGGTCCACAGCAGCGCGCGGCGATGCTCGGCGGACAGGAAGCTGACGATCAAAAACAGAATGACGATGATGCCGAAGAAGCTCGCGGTATCTTCGGCCGCTTTCGCCCAGCCTTCCGAGAAAAACCGGAGCAGCATGCCCATGGCGACCGGAAATAATACCAGCAAGAGCGATACGATAATGTCTTTCAGCGGAATGGCGAACTCCGTGCCTTCGAGGCCGGGAATGTCGATCTGGGCCGCGAAGGGCGCGCCGTAGAAGCTCAATAGAATCGGCAGCATAAAAGTCGCCGCGATCGTCGAGCAGGTCGTCATCGAAATACTGAGAGCCACGTCGCCGCGCGAAAAATAGGCGAAGAGATTCGATGTCGTTCCGGCCGGAAGACAGCCTACCAGCACCAGGGAAAGGGCGACGGCCGGCGGGAATTCCAGGTAGGTCGCGAGAAAAAACGCCACCGCGGGCATCACCCCGAACTGGGAGGCGAAGCCGATCAGAACTCCGAGCGGGTTACGGGCTACGTAGCGAAAGTTTTCGCCGGTCAGCGAAGCCCCCATTCCGAACATAATGATCAGAATCATCAGGCCGAGCAGGGCCTTTTCCCCGCTGCTCATTAATTCCATTTCCATGGTGTATCCTTCTTCCTGTTGCTGTGTAGTGCTCCGGTGTGGGCACAATCAACGCCTGCTCTACACAGTCGTCGAATATGCGCGCCCCGGAGAATTGCCGGCTCGTCCGTATTTGGAGAGGCCGATTATTTATAGATTTCGCCGATTAAGTTCTCGTACTTGTCCGTAATCACGGCGCGTTTCATCGTGAACTTGTTGGTCAGCTCGTCGCCGACTTCGAAGGGTTTACCGAGAATGCGCAGATCGTGGACGCGTTCGAAGGACTTGAAGCCGTTTTCGCCCGAGATCTCAATTTTGATCTCTTTTGCGAGCAGCTGCTTCACCTGTTCGTTATCGACCGCTTCCGAGACGTCGTTCAGTTTGATGCCTTTCGCTTCCAGGCCGTTGAGAGAAGGCACGATCAGCGCCGCCATATGCTTCTGGTCCTGGCCGACCAGCATGATGTGGTCGATCAGAGCCGACTGGAGCAGGCGGTCTTCGATCGGTACGGGCTCTACGTTTTCGCCGCTGGCGAGCACGATCGTATCTTTGGAGCGACCCATGATTTTGATGCAGTCGTTGAAGGTCATCATCCCGATGTCGCCGGTGTTGAAATAGCCGTGCTGATCGAAGACCTTCGACGTCGCTTCTTCGTTGTCGTGATAGGCCTTCATGATCTGCGGGCCGCGGGCATGAATCTCGCCCTTGAGGCCGCGGCCCATGTCGGGTCGTGCTGAATTCGGATACAGCAGCTCGCCGGTGTTGATGTCGATGATGCGCAGTTCGGTGCCGGCCAGAGGCGGGCCGACAGTGCCGACGACCAGGTTTTGCGGACCGCGCGCGGTCAGGGGTCCCGAGGTTTCCGTCAGGCCGTAGCCTTCGAGCACCGGAATGCCGACGTTATTGAAGAAATCGTCAACGTGCTTCGGCAGCGAACCGCCGCCGGATACCGTCCCGCGCAGGCTGGCTCCCAGTCCCTGACGCAGGCGTTCAAGCACGGCCACGTTGAAGAAGCCGTAGATCGGCACGATCAGCACCCAGCGAATCGCGTGGAATACGGCGCCGATGGCGTAGACCAACGGATTCGGCTTGGTCAGCTGCAGATTGTTTTTCAAGATGAAGTTCAGCGAACCGCGATACATGGTCGCCAGCTTGTAGGCGGAGTGAAAGAGGATCCGCCGGACAATGTGCGCTTTGCCGATGCCTTCGATGATGCGCACGTACAGGCTTTCCCACAGTCGGGGAGCCGAACCCATAAAAGTCGGCTGCACGTTCTTAAAGTCTTCGGACAGGAAACGCACGCTGGAGTAGTAAGTGCAAATGCCCCGGCTGATGGCCAGGACTTCGAAGACGCGTTCGAAGATGTGCCAGACCGGCAGAATCGAAAGAATGCGATCGTTCGGGGAAAGATCGATCGGCATCAGATCGAGAGCGTAGAGAATATTCGAGTGGGAGAGCATGACGCCTTTCGGGGCGCCGGTCGTGCCGCTCGTATAGATCAGGGTGCACAGATCCTCGGGTTTTACGCCGTTCGTCCGCTCTTCGGCGCTGCGATCGCCCGATTCCCGCAGGCTGTGGCCGCGAGCGATCAGATCGTTCATGTGCAGCATGCCTTCGGGCGCGGTTTTGGCCGAATCCATCAGGATCCAGTGGCGCACGTTCGGCATTTCGTTTTTGACCGGCTCGATCCGCTTCCACAGATCGAGGGTTTCCACGAAGCAGGCGGTCGCGCCCGCGTGAGGCAGAATAAAGGTTACGTCCGCGGGCGTTACGTCGGCGCCCCGGGGCACGTCGGCGCAGCCGGCCAGCTGGATGCCGTAGTTCGCAATGATCCATTCAATGCGGTTGTCGGCCAGCATTCCGATGCGATCTTTCGCGGCGATGCCGAGTTCGACCAGAGCGGCGGCCAGGGCCGCCCCTTCGGCGTACAGGGAATCGAAGCCGGTCGGCTGCCAGACGGCGATTTTATCTTTCGCGCCGGTGCTTTTCGTGCGCCGGGCGAAGGCGGGGCGACGCCCCCAGACCGCGGCGGCTTCGCGGTACAGGACCGGCATGGTCGTGGCGCGAATGCCTTCGTTAATATGTTCTTTTGAGATTTGTTGTTTGGCCGGAGTGACTCCGGAAGAATTCGCTGATGGCGAGGTTGGCGTGCTGGGGGCTGGCATAGGTACTCCGTGAACTTCGCGGAAATATAGGAATTTTGTGCAGTGTGCGTCAAGGCTTGCTTGAAAAAAAGCGCACGCAGAGATGCATGCAGTGCTGCATGAAATGAGCGGTCTCGTTTCTGCGGAGACTATTCCTTACACAGGGCGATGGTCTTGCAGGAAACGATCGCGGTCGGCGGCGCTTTTCACACCCCGTTCGACGGCCGGCGGGAGAGCGCAATCGCTCCCGATTCGGAAAGGGACGAGCTTCGGGTGGGCGGTGCCGGCGCGCCTCAGCGGCCGACGCGCAGTACGAGGGTCAGCTTGCCCTGATCGTCCGTAATCAAATCGAAGCCCTCTTGTTTGAGGCTCTTCTTGATGCGATAGTAGGCCAGGTTGACCACTTTGGGATCGTCACCCTGGTGTTCGGCGGCGATTTGGGCCGCCAGTCCGGCCATTGTCGCACGATGGTCCGGGGCGCGATGATCTGCAGCGGCTCCGGGTTTTGCGCTGGCCGGGCCGGCGTCTTTCGGTTGGTTAGTATCGCTCACATCCAGATTATCGGGACCGGCCAGGGCGAATTCAAATCGCCCGCCGCGCTTTTCCGGGGGACCTGGTTTTGAAAAATGATCGGGATCGATTCAAGTTCGCCGGGATCGCCGGGACCTGGAATCGCGAAAGCGCCCCGCGCGCAAGCTGCGAGTTCGCGGCGCCGCCGGCCGGCTTCAGGAGTCCGCGTCGCCGGAGCGCGATTTTTTCCAATCGCCCTGGAATTGCTCCGGCGTAACGAGCTCGCCCGCGAAGAAATAAGCCTCGGCCGCTTTGCCCAGGCCGTACGTGCTCGCCCCGGCGATCGAACCCGCCGCGGCCCAGCCGCCGAACGGAATAAATTTTAACAGCTGCTGGGTTACGAATCGCACTCCGCCGGCTGCCGCCAGATTCACGCCGATCGCCGAAAGATATTCGTAGGCCGTGTCGCGGCTGACCGTCCGACACGATAGCCCGCCGACCATGGCGATCATCAGAATCTGCAGGGGCGTAAGTACGAGAAAATCCGACAGCGGCGCCGGAGACGCGCCAATGCCCGAAGCGATCACGGAGAATCTTTTAATCAAACCGGTCGAGATTTTGCGCAGCTGTTCTTTGCGCCGCAGGGCCTGGTAAAAATCGAGCAGGGCCGCGTCGGGCAGCTGGGTGCCGACGAAGTCGGCGAGAGTTTCGATATTCCACTGGTCTTCGGCGTCGGGCAAAGAACAGACCGGAATGATCGCCGGGTGCGAGGCGCCGCTGAAATTCGCCCCGGCGCCGGAAGCGTCCGATGTTTCGTCTCCGGCCGGGGTCAGCTCATCGCTTTCCGGCGGCAGGGGCGCGAAACCTTTGATTAAAAAATTGCGATCGATGCGGCGCAGGCGTTCCGGCGGAATCTCCAGGATGTCGGCGCCCATGTACTGCAGGGCTTCATGGATTAAGGCGGCCTTGCGCGCGTTCGTTTCCGGCGGCCACTCCCGGGGATTGCCCAGAGTATCGGCTTTGTTGAGTACGACGACGACCGGCAGATCGACGCCGGTTTCGTTTTTGATCTCGGCGAGAATTTCGCGCATGATCTTCAGGTCCGGCGCCAGATTTCTCAGCTCGGGACTGCTGATCACATGCATTAATACGTCGGGCTTATACTTTAGAAGATCTTGCTTCAATACCTGGACCGCGTCGGTGGCGGGCGCGCCGTCGGGTCGGGTGGTTTCAAAAATACCGCGCGAGTCGATCACCTGCCAGGCGGAGAACTGCTCTTCGAAGTGAATCAGGTACGGCGTGGATTCGGGCGTGGTCGGTTTGATGTCGCCGATCTCCGCGATTTCGCGGCCGGCCAGGGCGTTGATTAGCGAAGACTTGCCGTGACCGGAGCGACCGGCCAGAAACAGCACCGGCGGTCGACTTTCGCTGATCAGGTGGCGGATTTCGTCGAGGGCCGGGCCCATCACCGAGCGCTGCAAAAACGCGCCGACTTCTTTCGGCAGGCCGCCGACCATCGTCGTAAAGATTTCATCGACTCCATCGAGCAGTTCGCGGGTTTTGTTTTTATCGATCGCCATAAGCTGTTGTTCTCACCGTTGCCTTTACTTTAAGATCGGGCGCAATATGTTTTGGATGGCGGCATTGCCGCGCACGCGATGAAAGTACGGATCGCCCTGAATCAAAACCGCCGCCGCGCGCTTGAAGGCCGTCACCCGGCGCTGAATATTCGCATTGCGCTGGCGGAGATCCGCTGTTGACGATGCTTCGCTTGCAGCTTTGCCGGCGTCGTCTTTTGCCAGGGGCTTTTGCATCGCGTCGCGACCGAGGGCGTCGAGCACGTCGAAGAAGGCCCGCAGATGCAGCGCGGCCGGCCCGGCCTGTCCCCGGCGCGCGCTGCGAATAAAATCGTGCCATTCGGTCGTCGCCGGATTTTTTGAGCCGGCCCCGTCGGCCAGGCCGCGCAGATTCAGTTCGACGTCCCACAGACTGTGAAAGGGGTCGAGACGGGCCCGGGCCCGCATCAGCTGCGTCGCCAGATCGCCCGGAGTCTCCGGCAGCTCTTCGAGCAGGGCCGCGTACTCGGTCGCGTGCTCCGGTCCGGCCAGACACTCCGCAAAAAACGGCTGAGCGAAACTCTCGCGCGGGGGCAGCGCCGAGGCGACGTCCTGGGCGGCCGTAACTGTTGCGCCGTCGGCCTGCGAGCCGGCCGCGGCGACGAAGCGGCGAAGCCCGGCCAGAGCCCGGTCGGGGCGCTGATCGCGGCAGGCTACCGTCATGCGCGAAAGAGTCTGGAGGTACTCGCTTTCGAGGCGACCGGGATCGGGATCGATGCGCTGGATGGCCGCGCGGTACAGGGCGTGGGGGCGAATTTTTTCGGCGCGTTCGTAGGCCTTGAGAATTTTAGCGGGCGGCGCGGCCTGCAGTTCCAGCAGCACCCCCAGGTTGTAGCAGAGGATATCCTGCCCGTTTTGATTGCTGCGACAGGCTCGCTCCATTAAAGTCAGGGCCGCTTCCGGCCGACGAGGAGGTTTATAGTAGAGATTCACCGCTTCATCGTAGATATCGTAGTACGGTCGCGGTGTCCAGGGACCGTCCGGGTCCGCGCAGGCGCCCCCGCCTGCGATGAGTGCGGCGACTGCGAAGCTCGAAACCCCTCTCCGCAGAAAAGTCGGGATAAAAAATATCGACAGGAGAGGCCGGATTTGCGTCCCATTAATATGAAGTTTCATGCAGGATGTGCTAACAGTGTCTAATTCGCGTAGAATCATACTGGCCTTATTCGGGCTGCTGTATATATCCTTCTGTGGATGTATCCGGGCCGAAACTCCCAATGTCCCTGATAGTTTCACCCGTGAAAGCTTTTTTAAGGTAATCGCGTACGCCCGGGACAACTATCTGGATCCCGAACGCATCAACCGCGACCGGGCCTACGTCGAAGCCGCCGACGCCGCGCTGCGATCGCTGCCGTACCCGCTGTTTCTGATGACGCGGGAATTCTATGAGAATCGCGCGGAATATCTGGAACCGGAGCGCCTGATTCCCGGTCGCGCTCTTGTCATTCAGCAGGAAGATCCGTATCTGATTTTCGTTCCCGATTACAAAAAATGGGATACGATGACCACGAAGCTGGACAAAAAGCAGGCCGCCCGTCGCAAGAAGATGAGCGAAAGCGAGCGTCGGGCCGAATTCACCGAGCAGCGCAAGAAAGACCAGAAGGTCAAAGAATTCGTCGAAGCCTCCTGGAATAAGATCAAATTCAATCGTTCTAATTTCGAAAACGTCATCGCCTGGACCGAGCAGAACCATCGCAAATACCAGACGCTGCCGGCTACATACAAAGGCGAGGATCCCTATAAAGATACGCCTTTCGGCATGCACCACGTCTACTTCGCCGCGACCAACGGCTATCTGCAGGCGATGGATCCCCACAGCGCGATCATCGACGAATCCATGTGGAATAAGATGCGGACCGAAGCCGAGGACTCCACGTTCGAAGGCATCGGCGCGCTCTTGCGAGGCGGCGGACGTCAGGAAGTGATCGTCGAGACGCCGCTGCCGGGCAGCCCCGCACTGCAGGCTGGCCTGCGCGCTGGCGATATCATCCGGAAAGTCGATCGCATCGTGATTGCGAATCTGCCCCTGTCGGACGTGGTTAAAAAGATTCGCGGCCCGCGGGAAACCGTTGTCGTACTGGAAGTCGAGCGTCCGACCGAACTGCGCACGCTGCCGATCAGCATCAAGCGCGGCGTGATCGTGCAGACCGCGGTCTCTTCGCGGCTGATCACGGACAAAGTTCTGGACGAATCGGTTGTGAAGGGCCGCAA
Organism: bacterium; assembly: GCA_024742665.1. Lineage (GTDB taxonomy): Bacteria > Spirochaetota > Leptospiria > Leptospirales > Leptonemataceae > JANSYA01. The sequence continues at coordinate 362,837 of JANSYA010000006.1, read as the reverse complement.
AGTCGGCGTGATCAAAATCGCGTCGTTTCTGTACGCGAAAAAGAATACCTCGCGCCTGATCGTCGATGAATACGAAGATCTGCTGAAGAAAGCCGGCGGCAAACTCGACGGCCTGGTCGTGGACCTGCGCGGCAATCCCGGCGGTTATCTCGAAGAAGCGGTCGAAGTCAGCGATCTGTTTTTACCGCGCGGCAAAGTCGTCGTGCGCGTGCGCGGCGCGGGCGATTCCAAAGAAGAGAAGACCCGGCGTCGGCCTTTAGTCCAGGGCGTGCCGATCATCGTCTTAATCAATTCCGGTTCGGCTTCCGCGAGCGAGATCGTCGCATCGGCGCTGCAGGATCATAATCAGGCGCTGGTCGTCGGCGAACGCAGCTTCGGTAAAGCGACCGTTCAGGGCATCCACCGTTTGGGCAGCGTCTACGTGAAGCTGACTTCGGCGCGCTACTATGCGCCCGACGGTTATACCGTGCAGGTGCACGGCGTGGAGCCGGACGTGACTCTGTCGGACGAAGTCGACGGCAGCTTTCCGCCGCGCTTTCGCGAAGAAGATATGTGGAAGCATCTGCCGGAGCTGGAAGGTCGTAAAAACGATCCGGCCCGCGTCGCGTGGGTCGAGCAGCTGCAGGCGATCGTCGGCGACGGCGAGACGGCCGAGAAGTTTATTAAAGGTCACAAGAACGACGCTCTCAAGCCGGACTTCATGCTGATTCGGGCCATGGCTTATTTCGACGCGCTGAAGGCGAAGCCGGCGCCTTGATTTCGCAGGGGATCGCCGGCGGCGGTCCCGGTCTTCGCAGCACAATATGACTAACAAAGTCGTCGACGTAGACTTTCTCATTCTGGGCAGCGGCATCTCCGGACTCTACACCGCCTACTTGCTCGCCGACCACGGCAAGACGATGATCGTCACCAAGTCGAAGATGGAGCACGCCAGCACCAGCTGGGCCCAGGGCGGCATCGCATCGGTTTTGACGGACGAAGACAGCTTTGAAAGTCACATCGAAGATACCTTAAACGCCGGCGCCGGTCTTTGCGATCCGGAGGCGGTGCGCGTGCTCGTCACCGAAGGTCCAGAGCATGTGCGCAAGCTGATCGAATTGGGCGCGCGCTTTGAACGCGACGACGAGGGCGAGCTGCATCTGGGACGCGAAGGCGGTCACAGCCAGAATCGCATTGTGCACGCCGCCGATCTAACCGGCCACGAAGTCGAAAAGGTTTTGCTCGAATCGGTGCGCAAGAAAGGCGTCCCGATTATCGAACATTCCAGCGCCGTAGAGATTATCACGCGCTTTCATTTAAAAGATCCAGCCGCCGCGGCGCCGGGCGCGAAACTGCCCGACTGGAGCGGAGCCGCGTCGTCGAGCGATCAGGCGGCGAACGATTCTCCGGACGCGCAGGTCGCCGCTGAATGGCCGGCGCCGGACAACGATTCGACGCGCGCGAACAGCCACTGCTACGGCGCCTATATCTACGATCGCCAGACCTGGGATATTACGATCGTGCGCGCGAAGGCCACGGTGCTGGGAACCGGCGGAGCGGGTCAGGTCTATTTGCACAATACGAATCCCACGGTATCCACCGGGGACGGTGTGGCCCTGGCCTACCGGGCGGGCGCTGAAGTTTCGGATATGGAATTCTATCAATTTCATCCGACTTCGCTCTACGATCCCGAAAGCGAACGCACCTTTCTGATCACCGAAGCCCTGCGAGGATTCGGCGGGATTCTGCGCGGCGCGGATCGCGAACCCTTCATGGAAAAGTACGATCCCCGCAAGGATCTCGCCCCCCGGGACATCGTCGCCCGGGCCATCGACGCGGAGCTCAAGCGCAGCGCCCTGCAACACGTGTGGCTGGACGTGCGGCACAAATCCCGCGAAGAGCTGATGGAACACTTTCCGAATATTTTTTCGTACTGTCTGGATCGCGGCATCGATATTTCGCGCGATATGATTCCGGTCGTGCCGGCGGCCCACTATATGTGCGGCGGCGTGCAGACGGATCTACACGGGCGCACCTGTATTCAAGGACTCTTCGCTCTCGGCGAAGTTTCGTGTACCGGCGTGCACGGCGGCAATCGCCTGGCTTCGAATAGCCTGCTGGAAGGCCTGGTCTTCGCCGCGCGCATCGCCGAATATTTGAAAGCGAACCCCGCGCAGTACACGGTGCCGGAGATTCGCGAGTGGCAGAAAGAAGGCCTGGCCAACGCCGACGAATGGATTTTAGTCCAGCACGACTTCGAAGAAATCAAAAAGGTGATGTGGGACTACGTCGGCATCGTGCGCTCGGATCTCAGGCTGCACCGCGCCCGGCGTCGCATACAGTTATTGCACGACGAAATCCGGGACTTCTATCGCCGGACCGTAATTCAAAACAAGATTCTCGAATTGCGCAATCTGGCCCTGGTCGCCCGCCTGATGGTCGACTCGGCTCTCAGTCGCACCGAAAGCCGGGGACTGCATTATAGCACGGATTATCCCGAAGACCGCGAACCATCGAGCAAACACACCACGCTGCGCAGGACGGGTCCTGAGATTTAAGACGGCGCAGCCGTCTTAAATCGAATCTACATTGCGCTAGCGCCTCAGATCGAATCTACATTGCGCTAGCGCCTCAGATCGAATCTACATTGCGCTAGCGCCTCAAATCGAATCTACATTGCGCTAGCGCCTCAAACCGAAAATCACTTCTGCGCGCGCCGATGCTGCGACGGCGTCTTGCCCGTAAGCTCCCGAAATACTCGGTTAAAGGCGGACTTGGATTGAAAGCCGACTTCGTATCCCACCGAGAGCACCGTGCGTTCTGCGTCCGTCTTTAACAATTCGCTGGCGGCTTTGACCCGCAGCTGATTTAAGAACCCGCGAAAGCTGGTGTCGCGGTGCAGATTAAAATACTCCGAGAGCTGGTGGGTGCTGACATTCAGCCGGCGGGATAGATCCGGCAGACCCAGATCCGCGTCGCGATAAAAAGAATCCGCCTCGATCAATTCCTCCAGCTGCCGGTCGAGCCGCTCCAGGGCATCGGGCCCCAGCTGCGGATTCATGTAGCGTTCGTTGCGGTCCGCTTTGCGCAGCTCGATAAAAAAGTCCGGGTATCGTCGCTGAATCAAAAAGAACGCCATCAGCAAGCACGACGTCGCGATGAGCTGCGCCTGGGCCAGCGCCGGATTTTTCAGAACGAGTCCGAGGAAAACCAGAATGGAAAAGGCCGGAGCGGCCAGGCCGGTCAAAATCAAAAGCACGGCGTTCGTGCGGTGCGGTCCATCGCGCCGGGCGACGGCAAGCAGACGATGAATCGATACTAAAAAATATACGTTCGAAATGCATACTCCAATCAGGAAGCATTGCAGCCCCGGATCGTTCGCGGGGCGCTCGAAGGCGGCCTGTAGAATATTCGTTTGCGTCGCGGAGTCCCGCAGGAGTCCGCTCAGTACGAGCAGAGCCGCCACGGCAGCGGGAATCAGATGCAGCAGGTCGGGGCGTCGAAATTCGACGTCGCGGTCGAGTCGCATCCGAATGTGCAGCCAGAATAGCGGGCCGAACAGAAAGGCGAAAGGAACCTGCAGGCGAAAGAACCACGGAACATGAATCAGCGCGCGTTCATGAAACAGGTGGCCGTGCAACAGCAGCGCGGCGATCGAAAGATAAAGCCCCGCCAGTATAAGCCGTCGATCTCGATCGTCATTATCGAGCAGGGTCGCGACGGCCAGCAAACATCCCAGGCCCGCCCCGAAGGGCGGTAAGAACCCCGCCAGAATTTCCGCCGCCATGACGGAACTATTGATTCGCCCGGAGAGCTGGCAAGTCCGAAACCGCCTGGGCTGCGCGCGCTGCTTGCCGCCGCGAAGCACAGGCGGGGATCTATGGCTCTATCTTTCGACCGCCACGGCCGCCACGATTTTTTCCAGAAACAGAGCTTCGTCCAGCGCGCACTGATCGTTTGCGTTTTTGGCGACGACCAGATCGAGCGAAGGCACGACCGCCACCCACTGTCCGAAGATTCCGCGCGCCATGAACGCGTCGGGCGGGATCGTCGTTTCGGGGCGATTGAATTTCTCGGCCAGATTCGCGTGCCACAGGTAGGCGTACCAGGCGCCCGGACCGTTGGCCGGATCGGTAGATTCGCGGACCCAGGCGGCCGGCACGATCTGAACGCCGTTCCAGATTCCGTTCTGCGCATACAGCCGGCCGAGCTTCGCATAGTCGCGGGTTCTCATATGCAATCGGGCGTAGCTGCGGGTATGGCCGTCGGCGTCTGAATCCCAGCTCACGTCCTGGATGTTTAAGGGTTCGAAGATTTTCTGTCGCGCGTATTCGAAGTGCGTCATGCCGCTGACCTTCTCGATGATACGCGAAAGCAGGGCGGGATCGCCGGTCGAATAGCTGAAAGATTCGCCGGGTTCGTGTTTGCCCTCGCGATTGAGAACGTAGTCCGGCGGAGTATTCGTCAGAGCGAGATCCATATATACGGCGTCGCTGTTGCGAAAGGCCAGCCGGAACTTCGTCATCGGACAGCTCCAGTCTTCGTGCCAGTTCAGCCCGCTGGTCAGTGTAAGCAGGTGGCGAATGGTGATCCGGCTGCGCGAGTCCGCGGCATCCGCGCAGTCCCAGGCTTCGTAGTAGCGACACACCGGATCGTCCAATTGGAGGAGCCCTTCGCCGATGGCGATTCCGACCAGGGCGCTGGTGAAACTTTTGGCGACCGAATAGCTCGTATGTTTATTTTGTCGGGCGTCGGTGTTTTCGTACGCTTCGACCATCACCTGGCCCTTTCGCAGAACGACCAGTCCCTTCGTGGACATTGCGGGATCCATAACATAATCGACGGCGGCCCGCAGTTTGTCCGGGGCCATTCCAGCCGCCTGCAGCTTTGCATCCGGGGCGTAATCGCGCACAGCCGGTCCGGGCGTTCCCGAGCATTGCGCCAACAGGACTGCCGCACAGCCGAGAGCCGGTAGAAATCTTCGTGGCGTGCTTTCGCCCGCCCCGCGTTCGTTGGAAATCGCGGATCCGCGAAATACCATTCGCATAATTCTTGTCTGTGTTAATCTTCTCATGGTTGTAGTTGCTCCGAATTTTGATAATGACTGCGAGGAAGCCAGCCAAGACCCTTCGCGTGCAGGCTGTGGACATAGAGTCCCGCGGCAGTTTCGGTCGCGCCGGTCGCGTCCGGATACACCGGGTCGGGGTCCTGAAAAACTTCGATTACGCGACCGTCTGAATCGATCGCCATGATGTGGCCGAAGGGCGGCGGAACGGGAAGCAGGCTGCGGGGCAGGCGCGCGATCAGCGAACGCAGAAAGGGCCGTTCCGACAGGCCTTCCAGAATTTTACTGCGGGGTTTGGTGAAACCGATCCAGTAGCGTCCATCAAGGCCGCGGGTGAGATTGTCCGGATAGCCGGACAGCCCCTCGATCAGGACTTCGAATTCGCCCCGCCGCGGTCCCGTAATATGATACCGCCAGATCCGACAGTCGCCGGTTTCGACGACCAGCGCGTACTTCCCGTCCGGACTGACCGCCACGCCGTTTGCGAATTGCAGGCCGCCGGCGAGCACGCGCGTTTCGCGGGTTTGCGGATCGTACGCCAGGAAGCGTCCCGTCTTGCGATGTTCGAAGATGTCCAGCAGACTCGCCCCGAAGGTTCCGCCGTGTGCGGGAGGACAGAAGCGCATCGTAGAGTCGGTGAAATAGAGGACGCCCTGCGGCCCCACGTCCACGTTGTTTGCGTAGCACAGCGAAATGTTTTGCGTTTCCGCTTCGCTCCGGGAATCGCGCGCTGGCACCAGGGTTTCGATTTCGCGTGTGACGCGATCCACGCGCAGCAGGCCGCGGTACGGATCCGCCACAATTAAATTTTCGTCACGGTCGAATACGATGCCCAGAGGGCGACCGCCCGTATTCAAATAGCTTTCCACCGATTCGCCGTTCCCGGGCATTCGCACGATCTCGCCGCTTTCGGTGGCCGCGAAGACTTCGCCGCGGGAGTTCACGGCCACATCTTCCGGGCCGACTCGTCCTTCGAGATCCAGGATCTCCAGCCGTTTCAAAGTCTCGTCGCTGGCGCCAGGCGATTCGCTGCCGGCCGGGGGCGGGGCTTCGAATACCACCGGATCGATCGGAGCCGGAGTGAGTCCGAGCCAGCCGGTGATTCCCAGAGCAATCGCCAGTGGGATCCAGAGCGCTTTCGATCGCGTAAGTCGGATTAGATTCTTTCGCATGTTTTCCTCTCTTGATTTTGTATTTTATTTATTCGGGTTCCAGGTAGGCGGGAGGCAGGCTCACTCCGAGTTCGATTTCGGTGAAGTGCATCTCATGAAAGACCCCATCCGAAGTGATGAAACGCGAAAAGAGGGAGGCCTGCTCCGGCTCCGGCGCGCCGACCAGCGTCATCGTCCGGGGCATCAGGATGCCGTTCACCGTTTCGTAATTCGAATACAGGCAGGCGGCCGTTGAGAAACGAAACTTCTCGCGAATCGTATAGTGCAGGCGATCCATGAGACCGGTCGCGCGGTTGATGTAGACGATGTACTGATCCTTCGCCGCCTGCGGAGCCTCCGATCCCCAGGACACGAAGACGAGATCGTAAGGCGTTCCGTCGACGACGCGTTCGCCTATGTGCCGGACAATCTCCGCGGATTGAATGCGAAACGGAAATTCGAGAAAATAAATCACGGTCGGCAGTGCGAAACGATAGTGCCGATTTTCGACGATGCGAATCGGCTCGCCGGGGCCCGTCTTTTCGTAAGCGCCGCCGCTGCCAGTGAGTCCGAAGCTTTTACCGCGGGCTTTGCCGTCGAGGACTCGCAGGCGGGCGACGTCGCTGCCCGGGCGCCAGTGAATCTCCATATTCTGTTCGTTCTCGTCCCAGTGCATGGCCACGGCCCGGGAGAGCGGGGCTTTCCAGGAGTCGGAAAAAACGGCGCGGGCGTGACCTCCGGTGAGGTAGTCTTTCGCGCTGCCGTACTGCCGGGCCGAGCTCGCCAGCAGGGCGCGACCGCGCGCTTCTTCTTCGGGGCTGGCCGGCCGGGCGCGCATGTCCGCGGGGCGGATGTCGGCGAGACAGTCGACCCCCGAAAGCGGAAAGACGCACCCGATCAACAGGCCGAAGCTCAGGGCGGCGGCCCGCTTGCTGCGCCGGGTCTGTGATTTGCGGACTGTTAGACTCATGCCCGGGATTGTAATGAAATTCGGGGTCGGGTCGACCTGGTCGATAATTTGAGACGAAAAAAGAGGACCCCTTTGATCGGCTGGCACCTGGCGCGCGGCCCCTGCCATTCGACGGCGGCGCTTTCGGCGAATTTCAGCGGAATGTCAGCCCGGCTGCCGGCCGGGTCCAGGTTTCGCCGGCCCGGCGCAAGGTCAGCAGAATTCCCGGTTGACGCCTGTCGCGGTACCGGTGAGCTGACCGGGATATGAACGAGAAGACGGCCAAACTCCTGAATAAATACGCTCTGGCCAAAGGTTCCAATTCCCGGGATCTCAAGCGGGAGTGGGTGTCGCTGAACGCCAAAGAGCGCTTTCAAAAGCGTCAGGCCATCCTTCAAGAACTCAAAGGCAAATAAGCCTTTTGAATCAATCCGGCCGCGCTGGATTCTGATCCGAGTTTTTCTCCGCACCGAAGGCTTTCGGTGCCATTTTCGACGCCGCTCGTCCCTGACGGTCCCGAACGGGCTTTATTCCGCTGATGCTGCGGATTCTATTTGAACCAGCACGTCCTCGGGGTTCACGATATCCCCGGTGGCGCAGTTCACGGCCGTAACTTTTCCCGCGCAGGCCGCTTTGATCGCATTCTCCATTTTCATGGCTTCCACGACCATCAGGGTCTGACCGGCTTCGACTGTGTCCCCGGCGCTGACATTGATCGCCAGGACCTTGCCCGGCATGGGCGTGCGATGGGCCCCGCTGCCGACGGAATCTCCGGCTTCGCTGCGCACGTCGCGATAGCGATAGGTCCGCCCTTTGATGTGCAGAAAATAGCGATCGTCGGCGATATGGTAGCGGCCTTCGACGCGTTCGCCGGCGGGCGTCGTGATGGCGAACCGGTCCGGGCCCAGCAGTTCGAAGCGACTCACGGCGATCCCGGCCGCGTTGCCTTGCTCTCCGCTTTCGTCAATCAGGCAGTAGTATCCGCCGCCCTGGCCCTGAATCTCCAGGGAGAGCGGGGCAGACTGGCCGGAACCTGCGGTCCCCGTTCCTTCCAGGAATTTCTTGAACATGTGCTCACACAAGCTGATCTGGCCACAATCTGTCGATGAAAATTCACGGGACGCGAATCGCGTTCTGTTGAAGCGCTCCGGCCGAACGTAATTCGCCATGATTCGCCGCGAAGCGCTGTTGAATGACCGCGATTCGCCAGGCGGCCGGAAACCGGGCGAACAGGAAGCCTATGTCCGAAATCGAACGCTTACAAGAAATCACGCGCACCCTGCGCGCCCCTGGCGGCTGCGAATGGGATCGCGCCCAGGACTATCGGTCGATGCGGCGCTACGTTCTCGAGGAGACCTACGAGCTGATCCACGCCATTGAATCGCAGGACTTTGAAAACCTGGTCGAAGAGCTGGGCGATTTGCTCTTTCACGTTTTCTTTTTCGCGGAGATGGGTGCGGAGGAAGATTCGCCGGAGCGCCGCTTCGATCTGGAAGACATCGCCCGGGGCATCAGCGATAAGCTGGTGCGGCGGCATCCCCACGTATTCGGCGACGTGCAGGTCAGCGGCGTCGGCGAAATCCTGAAGAACTGGGACGAAATCAAAGCGAACGAAAAAAAGAATCAAAAGCAGGCGCAACAGGGCGGCTCCTCCACAGAGAACGACGCGCGCAGCTCCGCGATTCCGGCGAAGACCGGTCGCGAACTGCCGGTTCTCATGCGCTCCGAGAAGATTCAGAAAAAGGCCGCGAAGCTCGGCTTCGACTGGCGGGAGCCCGGGAACGCGGCGCCCACAGACGGGGCGCCCACCGCGAGCCATGCGAAATCAGCCGGAGCGCTGGCCGCCGCTCGTTCGGTACTGAAAAAAGTCGAAGAAGAGCTGGCGGAAGTCGCCGCGGAAATCGATCGCCTGGAAAGCACCGGACAGTCGCCCCGGGATGCAGCGCCGGATATGCAGAGCCGCCTGGAAGACGAGATCGGCGACGTGTTCTTTTCGGTAGTGAATCTCGCGCGGCATTTGCGGGTGGAGCCCGAAGGCAGCGCGCATCGCGCGAACGAAAAATTCTTGCGGCGCTTTCACGCGATGGAAGCGATCGCCGCGGACCGCGGTTTGAATTTCGCCGCGCTTGACGAAGCGCAGCTCGATGAACTCTGGCAGCAGGCGAAGCGCGTTCCCGCCTGAGGGATCGCGTTGCGAAGCGAAAAAATAATATGGCGTTTCCCGATCTATTGAAACAGGACGAAGCCCTGGCGCCGTACACGACGATCGGCCTGGGAGGGCGAGCCGACTGGTTCGCCGAAATTAACGACGTCGCGCATTTGCACGAAGGCCTGGCCTGGGCCGCGCGCGAGAAAATTCCGGCGCTCGTGCTCGGCGGCGGCAGCAATCTGATTCTACCGGATGAAGGCGTGCGCGGTCTGGTCCTGCGCCTGGCCTTTTCGGGGATTCGCATTGAAGCCGACGATCAGCAGACGGCCGATCAGGATGCTGGCGATCGCCTTGATGGCGGCGGCGGCGTGCTCGCGACGGCCGAGGCCGGCACCAACTGGGACGAGTTCGTTCAGGCGACAGTCGAGGCGGGGCTCAGCGGAGTGGAGTGTCTTTCGGGCATTCCCGGCACCGTCGGCGCCACGCCGATTCAAAATGTCGGCGCCTACGGCCAGGAAGTTTCGCAGACGATCGAACGCGTGGTGTGTCTGGATCGCGCTACCTTCGAACATCGCGCATTCACGAACGAGCAGTGCGAATTCGCGTATCGCCAGAGCCGCTTCAAATCCCGGGACCGGAATCGCTTTATTGTACTGAGCGTGAGCTATCGTCTGCGGCGCCATGCTATCGCGGAGCTGCGCTACGGGGAACTCCGCCAGCGATTGGAAGCGCGCTTCGGTGCGGCAGATGCGGGAGGCGGTCAGACTTCCGGGCACTCCGGAGTCGCCGGAACAACGCTGGCCTTGCCGGCCGGCGTCCCGGGTTTGCAGGCGATCCGGGAAACCGTGCTGGAACTCCGCCGGGGCAAGTCGATGGTCCTCGATCCGCAGGATCCGAATTCGCGTTCGGCGGGATCGTTCTTTTTGAATCCGGTGCTGGACTCCGAAGATGTCGAGCGCGTCGCGCGGATCGCGCTGCAGCGCGGGGCGGATCAGCCGCCGCCGCAGTATCCCGCGCCGTCCGGCATCAAGCTTTCGGCCGCCTGGCTGATCGAGCGGGCCGGCTTTCAGAAGGGCTTTCGCCGTCCGGGCGCGGCGATTTCAGCGAACCACTGTCTGGCACTGATCAATCCCGGCGAAGGCACGCGGCTCAATCTACTGGAACTCGCCGAAGAAATCCAGGCCGGAGTGCTGCGCGTATTCGGCGTGCGCCTGGAAATCGAACCCGAGATTTACGGCACGCGCGAAACCATGCAGTGAAGGCCGGCGACGCTGGCTCTTTGCCGGCAACTCAGCCTTTGCGATCTTTCGCCGTGAGCCATTCGACGAAGGCGGGCCAGAGCATACTCAGCTGTGCCAGGGCCAGCGCGGATAAAATCACATCCGCCCAGAGCAAGGTCTTCGGATCGGGCAGCAGCGCCAGAGATTGCAAGATCCGCAGCGACACCAGCCAGAAGGTCAGGAACCCCGCGGCGGCCAGCACCAGCAAATACACGATCAATCCGGCCCAGGATTTTCGCAGCAGATTGTCCAGCATCGGGATGCCGCGCAGAGCGTGGGTGGCCAGAAAGAGCGCCAGAGACGTCAGCAGAAATTTCACGACGAAGAGCGCCACCGCCAGCCAGCGCGCGGTATCCGGGTCGGTTTTTGCGAGTAGTTCAATCATCATAGTGAGTCTGTCCGGAGTCCTCTGGATTGGAAAGCGTTTTGCGCAGAACGATCGCGTCGGTTACGGGGCCGCTTCCGTCGCGAGAGCGATAGTAGCCGCGGCGCCGGGCCAGTTCTTCAAAGCCGTGGCGCTGATACAGCGCCAGCGCGCCCGCGTTCTCGGCGCTTACTTCGAGTAGGAGCGAAATCGGCCCGCCGGTTTCGCTTTCTTCCGGATTCGAAAAATTTACGTTGATTCGATCCAGGTTTTCGAGCAAACTCAAGGCGAGCCCCCGGCGGCGAAAGTCGGGGCGGATTCCCAGGCGCAGGATTTCGACGGTGTTTTCGCCCTCCAGTTCCTGGAGCAGAGCGTAGCCGGCCGCTTCCCGCGGGTCCTGGTTTTGCCCGTCGCCCTGGTCCGGCGGGGCTGATGGGTCTGGCGCGACGCGATAGTCCTGGACACTCGCATCGCCCGCAATCAGGATTACCCGGAACGCAGGCGACAGCAGCGAAGCCGCAATCTGCGGCGCGGTCCAGGCGTTGTCGGGAAAGCAGTCCCGCTCCAGCGCTTCGAGCAGCGTTTCCAGAAAGGCGGCGGAGCCCGGGGCGCGGGTGGGCGCATCGCCTTGCATCATCTTGAGGATTTCCACGGAGTCAGGTCCAATGCAGAAAAGATATCACATCGCCGGTCCAGGGTTCAAATACTTTTGCATCTATTTTATGATGCCGCTGCTGATCAGCTTCGCCTTCGTCGGGTGCGAAGGTCTGAGCGATAGTCTGCGCAACTGGGGCGAGCGCGGCCGCCGGCCGGCGAAGGCCCGGCTGGATGAAGCCCAGGTCGCCCGCTGGGAGCGCGATTTGAATCTCAGTCGGGCCCGGGCGCTGGAACTTCATGACGATCTCCAGGATCTGGTGCAGGAGTCCAATCGACAGGGCATGCTCGCCTGGAACATCGGCAAGGCCTATCTGAACGCGGGGCGCTACGATCTCGCGGCGCTCCACTACCAGCAGGCGATTCAGGGCGAGCCCCCCGAGCGTCTGGCGGCGATCCAGAGCGGCCAGACAGCGCCGGGCGTTGCGACCTTCGAACAGGCGCTGCCGTACTTCGAAGAGGCGCTCTTGCGTCACAGTCCCGATCCGGAGCTGCTGTTCGAAGCGGGGCTGTGTTTCGCGAACGCGTCGCGGGCCGCGGGCTGGGAACGCAATCGCTGGCGCACGGCGGTCCTGCTATTCGAGCGAATGCGTCGCGTCGCGCCCGACGATATTCGTTCGCGCTACCAGCTCGCGCTGCTGTACGGCAAGACCTCCGACAGCGCAGCGCGCGATATTCCCCGGGCCATTGACTATCTGGAAGAGGTCGTACGCCGGGAAGAGCGGGACATTCCCGCGCGCTTTTTGCTTGGGCAGCTGCTGGTCCAGAGCGGCGACTTCGATCGGGCCCGCGCGCAGTACAGTCGCATCATGGAAATTCTGGAAAAGATTCACGATCAGGGCCTCGCGCCCGGGCCGGCTTCGGGCAATCCGCGCTATCAGCAGGCGCGCGAAAATCTGGAGGTGCTGGAAGCGTGCGCGATCGGTTCGAATGACTGCGCGCTCTGATTTTTGTGAACTGTACCGGGGAGGCAGGCAATGCATCGCAGACTGAGTTTTGGCCAGGCGGTCTTTGTGGCCGCTTTGCCCTATCGAAAATCGGTTTATCGCGCCGGTGGTTTCGCGTCCGTCGATCCGACAGAGCCTGCGAATTCAGGTGAGCCAGCGAATGCGCGATGCTCGTCGCAGTGGCAGGGCTTTCTGCGCCGCCACTTTCGTTCAGACGATCTAAAGCGGGCCGCGGACGAAGCGGCGCCGTACGCCGGCGCTGCGAATTCCATCTGGATGTCTTCGGAGCTTGAGCGACGCACGGGTTTCTCGCGCGTTGCATTTGTCAGCGTTTGGGATCCGGAGTACCCGGCCGCGCTGCGATGCTGCTATGACGCGCCGCCGATTCTATTTTATACTTCCGAGGCAGGCGGCTTTGATTTTATCGGATCGTTTTCGCATGAACCCGGCCCTGCGCCCGACAGCGCATCTGGATCAAGCGCACCCATCGCGATTGTCGGCACCCGCCAGGCGCATCCGCTGACCGCAGAGGCGGTGCGATCGTTCGTCGCCGCTCTGGCTGTGAGCCGTCCCCCGATCGTTTCCGGTCTGGCCCTGGGCGTCGATCGCCTGGCTCACGAAGCCGCGATTCAAAACGAACTGCCAGGCCTTGCCGTGCTGGGCGCCGGGGTGCTGCACGCCGGGCCGGTCGCAAATCTGGATCTGCTGCGCCGGGCCCGCGCGGCCGGAGTTCCCTTTGGTCTGGTCAGCGAGTTCCCTCCGCATACTCCCGCCCGGGCCGCGCATTTTCCCCGGCGCAATCGCGTGATTGCCGGCCTGGTCGAGCGGGTCGCGGTGCTCCAGGCGCCCCAAAAGAGCGGCGCGATGATTACGGCTCGCTTCGCCCTCGAAGAAGGTCGGGACGTGCTGGTCTTCGACCACGCGGTTTTGCGCGCGGCGGCCGGTTGCAACGACGGCGCGCGGGATCTGCTCGAATCCGGCGCGACGCCCATCGTGCTGCCGGAGCTGGAAGCGCGTTTGTTGCGGGAGCCGCCCTTCGGTTCAGCCGGCCGCGCCAGGCGGCTGGAACTCTGGAAACGGGCCGCCCTCGGTCAGGGCCTGCGATGGCTCGGCGGGCGCTTCTACCTGGAAAGCGCCGGCAGCGAACGGAGCGCCTGCTGAGGTCAGAAAATTCTGCTTCGCCTGTCGGCCGTGCTACGCCCGACTCCGGCAATTAGACATATAATAGAAGAATTTCGTAATTTTAGCGAAAAATCGCATGACAGTAGGGCGTACGCGTGCCCCGCAGTATAGAAAGGCCGGTTTGGCGTCGCCCCGGAGCGACGCGGCGCGAAATTGTGCGCATTACCGGCGGCGGTGGTTATATGATGCAGGCGAAAGACGACGCAGTTTCCGATTCCGAAGGCAGTGAGGGAGCGGACGCGCCCGGCGGGGAAAGCAGCGCTCCTGATGTGACTGCGACGGCCGCGGCGACCGCCCTGGTCGAAAAAGACGCCGAAAAAGACGCCGTTGAAGCGGCTCCGGACGCGACCGAAAAGACCGCAAAGAAAACTGCAAAGAAAGCGGCTAAAAAAACTGCCAAGAAGGCCGCCAAAAAGACCGCCAAAAAGACCGCCAAAAAAACTACGAAGAAGCGAGTCGACAACAGCAAGAAGACTCTGGTCATCGTGGAGTCCCCGGCGAAAGCCAAGACGATCAATAAGTACCTCGGCAAAGACTATATCATCGAAGCTTCGATGGGTCATATCATCGATTTGCCCAAGTCCCGCATCGCCGTAAACGTAGAAGAAAACTTCCAGCCCGAGTACATTACCGTGCGCGGCCGGGCGAATATTCTGAATAAACTCAAGAAGCTTGCGGGCTCTACGAAGCGCGTTTTGCTCGCGGCTGACCCCGATCGCGAAGGCGAAGCGATCTCCTGGCATCTGGCCCGGGCCCTGGGGCCCAAGAATTCCGACATCAAACGCATTGAATTTAACGAGATTACGAAGCCGGCTCTCGAAGAGGCGATTCAAAAGCCGCGAGAAATCGATCAGAACCTGGTGAACGCCCAGCAGGCGCGGCGCATTCTGGATCGCCTGGTCGGCTATAATATTTCTCCGCTGCTCTGGAAGAAAGTCAAGCGCGGCCTGTCGGCCGGTCGAGTGCAGTCGGTCGCTCTGCGATTGATCTGCGCTCGCGAAGCGGAGATCGACGCATTCGTTCCGGAAGAGTACTGGACCCTCGACGCGAAACTCGCGAGCGGCAAGAGCCAGTTCAAATCTTCGCTCAACTCCATCGATGGCAAAAAGGCCGACATCAAAGACGGCGATACGATGCAGAAGGTCGTCGATAGTCTCGAAAACGTCGACTGGACGGTGCAGAAGGTCACCCGCAAAGAACGCAAGCGCCAGCCGACCGCTCCCTATACCACTTCGAAGATGCAGCAGGACGCGGCGAACAAACTCGGCTTTACTTCCCAGAAGACGATGATGGTCGCCCAGCAGCTTTACGAGGGCATCGAACTCGGCGCCGGATCGACCACGGGTTTGATCACCTATATGCGGACGGACAGCACCCGGGTTTCGCCCGCGGCGATCGAGTCGGTTCGCGACTACGTTACGAAAAAACACGGCACCGAGTTTTTGGCGAAAGAACCCCGCAGTTATAAAACTTCGAAGTCGGCCCAGGACGCTCACGAGGCGATTCGTCCGACGGATCCGGCGAACGATCCCGAGACGATCGGCAAATATCTTTCGAAAGACCAGATGCGCCTCTATTCGATGATCTGGCAAAAATTCGTTTCTTCGCAGATGGCGGACGAGATCGCGGATCATACCTCGGTCGATATCGCCGCGGCGAATACCATCTTTCGCGCTACGGGGCGCATCGTAAAATTCACGGGTTTCACCGAAGTTTTTAATCCGGAAGACAAAAAGAAAAAAGAAAGCAATCTACCGGAGCTGACGGAAGGCCAGGAACTAAAGCTGCGCAAGCTCGATCCGGAACAGCACTTTACGCAGCCGCCGCCGCGCTTCACCGACGCTTCGATGGTGAAGACGCTTGAAGAGTGCGGGGTGGGACGTCCATCGACCTACGCTCCGACGATTTCGACGCTGTTGAAGCGTTACTATGTCGTGCGTCTACAGCGAGCCCTGAAGCCGACAGAGCTGGGCCTGATGGTGAACGGCATTATGGCCGAACACTTTCCGGACCTGGTAAACACGGATTTTACCGCGAACATGGAAGACAATCTGGACCGGGTTTCGCGCTCGGAGCTGAACTGGGTCGACATGCTGCGCGGTTTCTATTCGCCCTTCGTTACCGTTCTGAAAGACGCGTCGGAAAATATTCTGGAAATGAAAAACGCTCTGGACGAGCCGACCGATCACGTCTGCGAAAAGTGCGGCACCGGCATGGTGAAGAAGATCGGCCGCAACGGTTATTTTCTGGCGTGTCCGCGTTTTCCGGACTGTCGCAACGCGAAGCCGATTCCCCTGGGCCAGTGCCCGACGTGCAAAGACGGTTTCGTGATCCAACGCGCGACGAAGCGCGGCCGGGCCTTTTATGGATGCAGCGTCTATCCGGACTGCGAATTTTCCACCTGGGACAAACCTTCGGGAGAATTATGTCCCGAGTGCAATAACCTGCTCTTCGAAAAGTCTTCGCGGGAAAAGGGGCGCCACAACGCCTGCCTGGTCTGCGATTACGACGATTCGGATCAGGAAAGCGCAAGCGCCTGAGCGCGTTCTTGTTGCGACCTTCTTCGCGTATCGGTGTGCCGGACCGGGCGCCGACCGGGCAGTCACGCCGCGTAACCCCGGCGTCCGGCGGGAGTCTATATACAGGATCGCGCGCCGGTCGCTCCGGCGGGGCGTCCAACAAAAGTATTTGACCCGGCCAGGAACGGCCAACAGGCTGGACCACCCCCAGTAGAAAAATACTCACTCTGGATTGAATCTCTAAAAATACTGATAAACGGAATCTCTATGAAACTAGAACCAAAAATCGCTCTTGCAAATATTCGCCGGACGCCTTTCGCGCAAATTTCGAAAGGTCTCGGAACCTACGAGTCGGCTGATCTCGGCGAAGCGGTCGCGAAAGACATTCTTGATAATTCTAAAATCGACCCCAAAGAAGTAGACGGTGTTTTTGTAGGCGAAGGTTTCCCGCAGGCTGCAAACCCCGCTCGCATCATTTCTAATAAGCTCGGACTGCGCGAAGATATTCCAGCGCTCACTCTCGCGAATAACTGCGTTTCCTCGATGGAAGCCCTGGCGGAAGCCGCGCGGCGTCTGGTCCTGAAAGAAGGCGACCTGTATCTTGCGCTGGGTGAAGAGTCTCAGACGTCAATGCCGTTCATCATTAAGAACGCGCGTAACAATAAGAAGACCGGCAGCGTGGATAAGCTGATGAAAGTTCTGCCGGACAATCTGCCCGAAGGCGTCGAGCTGCGCGACGTTCTCGAAGACGGTCTGGGCGACGGCGACACCTCTTTCGGTATGCCCGTGACCGCTGAGATTGTGGCGCAGAACTACAGCCTGACCCGCGAAATTAGCGACAAACTGGCTTACCAGAGCTACAAGCGCGCGTACGACGCGACGGTCGAAGGCAAGTACAAGCCGTACCTGGTGCCGATGAAAACAGCGGACGGCGAAATGATCGACGAAGACGAAGCGGTCATGCTGCGCAAGGGCATCGTGGAAAATCCGAGCCGCATGGACAAAGCCATGCTGCTGTTCGATAACCCGCACATGTCCTTCGATCAGTTCAAAACGAAGTACGGCAAATTTATCGAAAAAAGCCACGGACCGACTGTAACAATCTTTAACGCCTGTGCTCGTTCTGACGGCGCCTCGGGCCTGATCGCCACGACCGACGAAAAGGCGAAAGAGCTGGGTCTGAAAACTCAGGCCTATCTGACCGGCTTTCGCATGAAAGGCGTGCATCCCAACTATATGGGCATCGGGCAAGCGGAAGCATCGCTTGCGCTGTTGGAAGATCTCGGTCTGAAAATCGAAGACGTGGATCAAATTGAAATTCACGAAGCCTTCGCCGCGACGGCGATCGGCGCTCTCGAAGAGATCAAAAATCGCACGGGTCTTGACTGGGAGAAAAAATTCGACGAAGGTAAGATCAACGCCTACGGCAGCTCGATCGCGATCGGGCATCCTTTCGGCGCGACCGGCCTGCGTCTGATCGCCAACGCTGCGATGGTGATGGACCACAACAAGGACGTGAATCGCGTGCTGATCACCGCCTGCGCCCACGGCGGTGTGGCGGGTGCGATGATGATTGAGCGCGCCTGAGGGCGTCGCAAAAATATCGCACGCGATTTGCATCGCAAATAAGGCGAACTGCGCCGATGGGATTTCCGTCCAATCGGTGCAGGACGCTTTAGGCGTAGAGTCAGGCCTGTCGGGGCGCCAGGATCGATCGATAGATTCCGATCGCTTCGACAGGCCTCTTTACAGGTATCTATCATGAAATATTTTTCAGATTCGTGCAGCGATGGTCGTGAAATTTCCGTCGCGCGTATGAGCGTCCGAATTTCCCGGACGCGTATCGGCGCCGCAATCGCCTGCGCGGTGCTGCTGGGCGCGATGGGATTTTCCGCGCAGCCCGCCCGGGCCGTTGAACAATTCGTTACGACTGCGGGCCTGCTGCGCAGCGCGCCCCATGTCGCCCATGTGCGGGTCAAGAGTTCTCGAAGCGTGCCGGGAATTGCTGCGATCGAATACGAATTGGAAGTGCTGGAAGCTCTGAAGGGACGACTGCCAGGTCAGATCTTCATGCGTATGTTCTCGGGCTTTCAAGTTGTCAATCCAGGCGGCGGGCGCCATGTCGCCGGCAGCGAGTGGATCGTCTTTCTGGGCCGCGGCGAGTCGGGTCTGTATCCCATACGATCGCTGCAGTGGGGCCGCATTGACGTGGCGACTCACGCCACGAGCGGCGAACAATATCTGATGAAAAAACTCTCCGGCTTTCCACGGCCGAACCGGGGCAACTATCACAGCCTGCAGGAGTTTCGCGGTCTGGCGAAACAAATCCTGGCGGGCAAGCGCTTTAGCTTGAAGGAGACAGCGCGATGAATCGAAGTTTCGTCTCCGAAAAATCCAGCGCCGGACGCGATCGTGCGCAGCAGTGGCGGCGCTCGCTTTGGATCGCCGGCGGACTGGCTCTCTTTTTGGGCGTCGCGCAGCCGCTCTTCGCCTGGTATTATTTTACGACGGCGGCCGGAGAGCGTCAACGGTGGGTCTTCGGAACCTCCTGCAATGCGGCCACCCAGATTACGCCGATTTTCGATACGGACATTCCAACGCAGCCGCGGGCCACAGTCATACCGGCGATTCTGACGGAATGGAACAACGCGGCGAATGTGTCGCTGTATGCTTCGGCGCAGTACACCGTTTCAATGAACGCGTCCAATGCGAACGCCTTTATCAATTCGCCGACCAGCGGCGAACTCTGGGTCGTCTGGGATACGGACGGCTCGGTGCTGCGTTCGCTGGGCGTGGATCCCAGTGGAACGATCCTGGGCGTCGGCCTGCCGCTGACGCCGAATCCGGCGGCGCCGGCGGATGTTTGCGCGGCGATTTTGATCTTAAACGCCAGCACCAGTTTCTTGCCGACGAGCGCGGCGACCTGCACGACGGCCGGAACCTGCCAGACCTTCGCTTTTACGCTTTTACATGAGATGGGCCACACGCTCGGATTCGCGCATGCGGTGTCCGGACGCAACGGCTCGGCCTTCAGTACGGCCATATCCAATTTGCCGGTAATGTATCCTTTCGCGCACAGCACAAATACGCTGGCGCCGGACGACATCGCGGGAGCCAGGGCGGTCTATGGATTCAATTGAAACGCCACGGCAATCCGGTCGCGCCATGCGGATGCAAGCCTTGCGCCGCCGGCTCGCTCGCGGTCTTGCTACGCTGCTGCTTCTGGCGGCCATGTCGACCCAGGCGACCTGTGCCGGCCTGTTGCAGCAGGACGATGACGGCGACGAGCAGACCAATCTGTTTCTGCTCAGCGCCCTGCTGATCATTGCCAGCAATCCCTGCAATTCCACGGCCTCTCCGACCATGGCGAGCGCTCTGCATAGTTCCACGGTGTTGAGCGGGCGGGCTACGATTTTCGGGCGCGTGGCGACTCTGACCGGAGCGCCGGTCGTCGCGGCGGTGGTCATCGCTACGAGCAGTGCGACGAATCATTTTTCGACGCTCAGTTCGGTCAATCGCGACGGCACCTTCTATCTTTCCGGATTGCCGACCGGTGCGACTTATAAAGTCGCGATCGAATCTATCAACAGCGATTTTCAGGGGCGCATCGCGACGCACGTGGATTGCTTTCAAACTCCGTCTTCGTTTACCGACGGGTTTTATGCCGGTAGCGGGGTTTCGCTGGTGAGCACCTCCGGAGCGGGCACGGACGTCGTACTGAGCACGGCCAACGAGTTACGTGACCTGGGAACAATTCTATTGAATCAATAAAAAATCGCCCGGGCGCGATCTGCCGGGCGAAGCACGGAGCGAAGCTTATGAAACGCGGCCAACCGACTTCCCTGTTTGATTTTCAGAAGCGCTTCGCCGCGCCCGTATGGCGTTGCGTCGCGGCGGGGCTGTTGGCTTTGTTCGCGAGCGGGGGCTGCACCAGCTTCGTCTATAAGACCGTTTACAACCAGGCGGATTTCCTGGTTATGCGGGAGCTGGATCGCTATTTCGATTTGCGTTCCGAACAGCGTTCCTTTCTCGACCGGCGTGTGGATCAGCTGCACGTCTGGCATCGTCGGAAGGAACTCCCGCGCTATGCAGCGGCCCTGCGGGAGTTTCGCGATCGCTTCGCAGTGGGCCTCAAAGCCCGGGACATCGACTGGCTCTTCGCTCGCAGCAATAATTTTCGGGACGCCGCTTTTCGTCGCGTTTACGACGACGCCTATGTTTTCCTGAGCAGTCTGGAGCGCGATCAAATGCAGCATCTGCGCGCCGCGCTGCGAGAGTCGAACGAAGAGATCGTCGAGAAGATTGAGCTCCCCCGGACGGAGCGTCTGGCGAAGCGCAAGCAGAGCACCCTGGAATTTTTAGAAGACTGGAGCGGGGGCCTGCGGAAAGATCAAAGCCGGGAAGTGGAGCGGCTCGTCGAGGCATTGCCTGAACTGGACCGTAGCCGGCTGCGTTACCGTCGCGAGCGTCAGTCTGAATTTCTGGCGAAGCTGCCGGCGAACGGCGGCGACCCGGACGCTCTGCGAAGCGCGCTGCGCGCCTGGCTCTACCGGCCCGAGCAGACTCGCCCGGCCTACTATCAGAGCGGCATTGCGGATTGGCGCGCGGCCTTTCGTTCGATGGCGTTGAAAATCGACGCGAATCTGGACGCCAACCAGCGGCGGGCCATCCTGCAGCGATTCAATCGGGTGATTGCCGACCTGGACGATCTTTCGCGCAGATAAGCAGGACCGCTCAGTTCTTTCTCCGGCCGTCCCCTTATTCCGCGGCGAACGCGATGTTAGATTCGGTGGAGCGTCAAAATCAAAGGCGAGGCAAGCGGGCGATTATTGCGTTGCACCCGTATCGAGGTTTCTCGCGCGGCCGGCCTTGAGATAGTTGCGAACTTTCAATACGCCTTCGGTTTCCCGGGCCACACTGACCGCCTGCTGGCGTTCATTTTCGCTTTTGACCCGCCCCAGCAGATAGGCCTCGCCCTCGTGAACAAGGACCTGGACGTTCAGGCCGAGCACGTTCTGATCGCGCAGAATGCGCTTTTGGATGGAGTCGCGCAGCGACTGGTCGGAGTATTCCCCATCTGCGGAGCCGACGCCTACTTTGAGATGGTTGATGACGCTCCAGACATCGGTGACGCTGCGCGCGTGCTTTTCCGCCAGCAAGCGCTGCTCGCGATTTGGCACCCGTCCGACTAAAAACACTTCGTTCTCATCGGTAGCCACGCTGATATCCAGCGCATTGATGTTCGTGTCCTGCAGGAGCAGGGCCTGGACTCGGGCCGATACGCCTGTATCGTCGAGCTGAGTTCCGAAGCTCTGGATCGTGCTGCACGTCGGAGCACCGCTAATGCAAAGTACAAGAATTACCAGTTGCGAAAGTCGCATAAACCATAGTTTCACACGGGAGGTCTGAATTTCCACCAGGAATTGTTTCGTTTGGACTATACAGGTGCACCATTTTAGGGCGCGGCTTAATTCCAGGCCAGTAAGGGGAATGTTAGATGCCGCATTTTAAGGCGCTGCAAATTGCCGAAATTTGTATAATCATCAATTTGGCCGGGTGCGGAGGCTGCCCGTGAATTCGAAATCGGGGCGTCTGTCGTCCTGAATGACAGTTTCTTCTAAATATAGACGCAGGTGAGCCTGAGTGCAGGGCAGGCTCACCTGCGGGATTGGCGAGGATTGATCGCAAGACGGGCTGGATTTCGATTTTTCCCGGGTTTTTTGATGAATTAAATTCATATTTCGAAAGTTGGCATAGTACGTGCAATATACCTGACACATTCCATCGCTGAGGAGGCGTGATTCATGAAGAAAACGATGAAACGACTGTCTGTACTATTCGTAATCCTGTTTGTCGCTGGCGCGACCGAGCTGGCCGCCGCTGACCATGTTATTTTTGTCCATGGCCGTTCCGGGTCCAACCACTGTGGCACCGGCACGAGTGACGTGAACAACTACTGGGGCAACTCCAAGAACATCAACACGTCTGTAACCCGCTACTACGTCGGCTACGACGGATCCAAAGATCCCCGCTCGTGGGGCTCCTGCCGCGCGCAGTCCAACCTCTACTCAGTGCTCGAAAGCCGCTGCACCGGTTCGAACCGCTGTAAAGTAATCTGCCACAGCGCGGGCTGCTACGCGACCGAGTATTTCCTGGATAAGACCAGCCGCAGCTACAACATCGACTGGGTTATGGCATCTTCCAGCGCCGCCGGCGGATCGGAACTGGCTGACCTGGCTTTCTGGGCTTCGAACGACATGGTTTCGGCTCTCAAAACCGGCAACGCTCGCGGTTCTTACAACCACAACGACACCAAAGGCGTTGGCATCTGGTCTCTGGCCGGCTACGACGGCGACTGGTATTCCGCATGGTATCTGCCCGGCGAAGACGACGGCGCGGTATCTTTCCACAGCACCTGCGGTCACAGCTCAAAAGGCAGCCACAGCCGTTGCAACAAATCGAAGTATTCGAATCACTACATCTGGGGCGGTAACTCTTCTAGCGACTACAGCAGCTATAAGCAGGGTTACGATCGCACGCACGTCGGCGACGGCGGCAGCTCGATCAACACCTCGATGAAGCAGGAATGGAATCGCTGCAAGTCCAGCGGTTGGGGCTGCAAATAAGTCTGAGAGCGATTGAGCTCGAAGCTGAATCCCAAAGACGAAAGCAACCCGGTCCATGCGAAAGCTTGCAGGTTCATTAAAAAAAACATATAGAACCTGCGAGCAATCACTAATACAGATAAAAACAAATAGAGTGTATCATTACGGAATCGAGACGATCACATACAAACGTCCCTTATAAACAAAAAATCCAAAATTCAACGAAGGCCTCCGCTTAAGGGGGCTTTTTTATTGCAATAATATTCACAAGTCCATAAGAGAACCATCGGAGTAACAACCATCGTATGAATTCGAAACAAATCATGGGCATCGCCGGGGTCGTAGTGATCCTGCTGGCGATTGTGTATTTTCTACTGGCGGACGGCGACAGCCGCGGCCCCGCCGGACCGGACGGCGACATCGGTCGCGGAGAAGAGATCATCGGCCGCAGCGGCGACGAGGGTTTTCTATCGCCGCGCGATCTGGAAAAATTAGTCAACGACGGCCCTTCGCCGAAAGCAATGCTCGAAGCCTATCGACTGTATTCGCGCTATCCCCCGAACTCCCGCCCTCTGGATCAGGGCATGAAAGATCTGACCGAGCCCTGGAAGATTCGCAATATTCCGCTGCCGATCATGCCGGATCCGCGTATGCGCACGGAAGCGGCGCTCAAGAAGATGTTAGAAGAGCTCGTCGCGAGCGGCAAAACCCGCGAACAGGCGATCGAAGAGTTGACCAAACGAGGCGAAGGCGCGCCGCGTTTCGTTTTCGAATTGAACAAGCACACGATTACGGCCGACGATAAACTCGTCGCGAAGCTGTCCGTCACCGACGCGGACGGCGTGCCCGTGCCCGCGGAGATTCTCGGAGCGCAGCTCGAAGGCGACGAAACTCAGGGCAAACCCGGCCTGGGCAGCGTCGACTATACGCAGATTGGCGCAGGCGGCTATGAATTCACCTGGAGCGCTCCGGGCGCGAATAAAAAGTACTGGGGCAGCCTGACATTGAAAGTCCGCGCCCGGGTGCCCGGCATCGACGGCGAAACCGAGCTGGTGCAGAGTTTCTATTCCAGTCCGATCGTCCCGGCGCGTTTTACCGGACAGTTCTCGGAGCGTCTGGATAACGGTTCGCTTTATATCGACGCGACCATCGACGTGGAACGCGAATGCCAGTACAACCTGCACGCGAATTTGTATTCGCTGCAGGAAGACGAGCCGACCCACTGGGTCGCCGCGGACAAAGTTCTGCAGCCGGGACGCCAGGTCGTGACCTTCGAATTCTTCGGCAAGATCTTTCGCGACAACGGCTACTCCGGAAAATTCGAGCTGCGCGATTTACGCGGCACCTGCGAAAACCTGCCGTTCCCTGCTTCCTGGCTGGGCGATCCCACGAAGATCAAAGCGATCGAAACCGTAGAACCCAAAAACGAACCGCTGCTGTTGTATCTGCCCTACACCAACGCGAAATATACGACCAGATCGTACGGGATCGACGAGTTTTCCGACGCCCAGTGGGAGTCGGAAGTAAAAGACAAACGTCTGCGGCGTTTGCAACAACTGGCGGGCGAGGGCTAAACGCGATCGCATTCCGATCCCGGGTCCGGGCCGATGATTTTCGCGCGCGCAGCGTGCGCGGCCCGGGCCTCTTCGCAATCGTCGCTCTGGTTTTCGCGGGAGGCTGCGCTATGATCTTCTGGCGTCCCGCCGCTCCGCTGTATAGCGCGACTTATTATTCGGATTCGGGCGCGCAACGCGGCGGCGAGATTTTCGTCGCTTTGCGCACGCGCTATTCCGAAAAGCGGTCGCTGGATCCGCTCGCCGGCACGACCGACAAGCGCGACTATCGCTCGGAATTGGCCCGACTGGAAATCGGGGCGACCGACGATCGCATCGCCTGGCCTGCTCGCGCGTGGATTGAATTTTCGGGCTGGATCCTCGAAGACTCGACCTTTCGCGGTCCGGGCCCCGGCGTATCCCTGTGGTGGATCGGCGGCGAAAACGATGAATACGGCGGGCGCGAGCGCGCGCTGTACTTCGGCGACGCTGCCGCTCAAATTTCCAGGGTGCCGATCCCCGTCGCCGACGGGCAGCAAGCGCAGTCTGACACGACCGGCTATGCGGCGTCCGAGTCCCGCGATTTATTAAAGGCGGCGGTGCCTTCGCCTTCCGGCAGGCTGATGGCGATTCTGGAAGAGGATCTGGTGAATGAAGCTTCGCGCAGCGCACCCGACCGGCTGCGAATTGTCACTGTGGAAATGCGCGGCGCGTCGACCGCGGACGGCGCTGCGTCGCCCGGCGCATCGGCGGTCGTCTTGCGTACGATTGCGCGCGTTCACGCGCCCGGCCCGGTCATGAGCGGACCGCGCTGGTCGGCGGACGACAGCGGCGTGTATATTCAGACCGAAGCGGGAATCTGGTTTCTGACGGCCGATCTTTCCGCGCCCGCGGGCGGCACGCAGGCGATTGGCAGTCCAGCGCTCCGCCGCGTGAATCGTTATCCGGCCTGCCTCAGTCCGCGCACGAATTCCGGCGAGACGCTGAGTCCGCGGGGACGCCGTTTGTACTTCGACGATTCGGTCGGCGAGTTCCTGGTAATGCAAGCAGCGCGGAACAACTTTTTTAGTTTCGCAGGCACTCCCTGGGCCGGCGACGACGCCGACGGTTCCGAGAACCTCAACTGCCGTCCCTGAAAAGATCTCGGTCGATCTTTCGTCGATCCGGGGTCTCTGAATACCGGCGCTTAGATCAGGCTTCGACCAGAGTGCCGGGGGAACGCCGCCGGGCGCGCTCCATCGCTTCGTCGAAGCGGCGAATGCCTTCCGGAGTGAAATGCACGCCGTCGCTTGACAGACGGAGGTTCGGCGTGGTGAGTCCCATGTTGTGAAAGCCGATGCTGACCGCGTTGCCGTCGTGCGCGATCCAGCTCAGAATCGCCGCTTCGTACGGCGCTCGCGATAGATTCGCATAGGGCGAATAGGTCGGCGGAATCAAATCGACGATCAGCATCTGTTCGGGGAAGAGGCGGCGCAGTCCATTCAGGCACGCGGTGGCCCGTTCGACGGCATGGTCCAGGGGCGCTCCCACCAGGAAGCCGTTGCCTTCGAGAGTGCCGATGTGCACGAAGCGCAGCTTGCTCAGTTTTTTCAGTCGCTTGAGTTCCGGCTGAATTTCTTCCGCCATCATCAACATGTGATGCGAACGACTGCCGGAAATCGAAAAATTGTTTTCCGGCTTTAAATGCTGGAAGTCGTCCCGGGGAATATCTTTCAGGCTGTCGCCGAAGGCGATCACTTCGGGAGCGGGGGCCGCATTGATCGCGGCCTTGTATTTCTGTACGGACGCCGCGTGCAGCGGATGCGGGGACGCGTCGTTGTACAGGCCGGCCTTGTCGACTCCCAGCATCCACATGCCGACCGCGCCGGCCTGCGCGTCCTTGTGGTATTTCTTGAAAATCCCGCGACTAAACCAGGTTTTAGCGCGAGTTAATAGCGATCGAAAGAACATGATGACTCCTCTGAATTCTGAGCGGAGGCTGAGCGGCGCGTCGGCTTCGCGCAAGACATCCCTTCGCAGATTTAAACGAATCGCGTAAAAAAAACGCGAAATCGATCCGCGGTTTCAAATTCTTTCGCTTCCGCGCGCCGATGCGAAAGAATATGCAACGCGCCCGAATGGTGGGCGAAAAGAAACGTCGTCCGCCATTCGTTTAGAAATCTTCGCGAGTCAGTCGCTGCGCCTGCGCCGCCGCGCTTCGGACTGCACGCGCCGGTACATCTTGTGCAACGATTTGTCTTTTCGTTTGCGTTCGAGTTGGCCGCGTTCGTCCGCCCGCGACTTCTGGTATTCAAGCTCCCGCGTCAGTTTGCGATACGATCGCCAGCGCCGCTCGCTCAGGTCTCCGCTTTGCAGCGCCGCGCGAACGGCGCAGCCCGGTTCCTCTTCGTGACTGCAGTCGTGAAACTGGCAGTCGGCGGCAAGTGTCGCGATGTCCTGAAATTCCGTCTCGGCCGCGTTGGCCTCGCCGGTCGGCGTCGCCGTTTCCCACAGCTGTAGCTCTCGCATGCCGGGGGTGTCGAGAATCAGACCGCCGTCGGGAATGCGAAAGAGTTCGCGCGCCACCGTTGTATGGCGACCGCGGCTGTCGTCCGCCCGCGAAGCTCTGGTCGCCTGTAAGTTCCGACCCAGCAGGCGATTGATCAGGGTCGATTTGCCGACTCCGCTGGAACCCACAAAGGCGACGGTGCATCCCGGCCTGGTATAGCCGGCCAGTGGTGCGAAGTCCGCATCGTCCATCGCGCTCAGCACGTGGACCGGTGCGGCGCCCGCGATCGCCAGAGCCGCTGCGCGTCGCTCGTTTAAGTCCGCGCAGAGATCGGCTTTATTCAACAAAATCACCGGGCTTGCTCCGCCGGCGCGCACCGCCGCCAGATAACGTTCCAATCGCGCCAGGTTAAAATTGTGATCGAGGCTCTGCATGATGCAGACCGTATCCAGGTTGGCGGCGATCATTTGCTCGACCGTCGTCGTGCCGGGGGTCTTGCGCGAAAGCCAGGTCAGGCGGGGTAGCACCCGGGAGATTTGCGCCGTATCGCCTGTGAGTCCGCCGTGGCATTCGACCCAATCGCCGACACACGGAAAGTCCGCGGGCCCGCGGGCTTCGTGGCGAAAGCGTCCGGTGACGGCCGCCAGACCTTCGCCGGTTTCGCTGACCACGCGATAGATTTCACGAAACTGGCCCGTAATACGGGCGATACGCGCCCCTTCCAGATCGGAGAGCGGCTCGCCGGCCGGGCTGTGAAAGGCTTCGCCGAAGCCCCAGTCCTTGAGGTTGATTTTTTCGAACATGATTGAATATCCTGAAGTCCTGCGTGGGCGCAGGTATCGCGCACTTGCGATGAGCACATCGCAATATTCGCGAAAGCGACCGCGGCGAATTCGAAAATCGCGGGTTTACGGTCGGTCGTACGGAGACGAAGGATATTAAACAATCATAGACTGACGGCCATCGCAGCGCGATCACCTGAGAGTAACTAACCAAACTCTTACGCGAATGTCAAGATTGATTTTGACAGACCGCCCTGTACCAGTACTACGTGTGTATCGTGCTCCGTATATTTCGCATATCGTGCGTGGCGGTATTGCTGTCAGGTCTGGTGAACTGCGGCGCCGCTGGCGACGCTGGCATCTATGATCTGGCGGGCGAATGGGAATATCGAGCGGGAACGCTGGCGTCCGCGGCGAAGGATTCCCTCGCGGACGCGGGGCGCGAGGGCGCTGCCGGAACGATCGATGCTGGCTGGCAGCCGATCGAAATTCCGCATCGCTTTCGCGCGGCTGATTACGACAGTCCTGGACCGGAGCGGGTCGTCGTTCGGCGCAGCCTGCCGTCTGAGATCGGAGAAATGATTGCGTCGGGGCGATCGCTTGCGTTTTCCAGCGGTCTGGTTTCGGACGTGGCCCGTTTCTATTTGAACGGCCGCCAGTTTGCCGGAGTCGGCTCCGAACAGCCGTACGAGAGCGCGCTGTATCGGCGGGTGTTGATCGTCGTGCCGCCCGAGGTCGTACGGGCCGCCGGACAGCCTTCGGAATGGGAGCTCGCGGTTGAATTGTACGCCCCCCGGGGACGGCCGCTGCATCTGGAAGGGCCCGAAATTTTAATCGGCCCCGCGGACGGGCTGCTCAAACAGCACTACTATTACGATCTCGCCTTTCTTTGTTTGATCGCGGGATTGGTCGGCATCTCCTTCTTTCATCTGGGGCTGGCCTTTTTGTTAAGAAACGAATCGCATCATTTGTATTATAGCGCCTTCACGCTGCTCTGGTCGATCTATATGATCTTTCGCATTGCGACGCGGGACGTATTGTTCGGCGACGAGGTCTTGCTGCGGGTGCGGATCGAGTATACGGCTTTGTTTCTAACGGGGCCGGCGCTG
The DNA here is from genome assembly GCA_024742665.1 of bacterium. Classification (GTDB taxonomy): domain Bacteria; phylum Spirochaetota; class Leptospiria; order Leptospirales; family Leptonemataceae; genus JANSYA01. Next base: position 334,061 of record JANSYA010000006.1, on the reverse strand, counting down.
ATCATGTTCCTGGTGTCGCTCTTTGAAAAGCGAGCTTCGCGCCTGGGTCTGTTTCTCTCGGCGCTGGCGGTGGTTTTGATCGCGGGCGTCTGGCTCACGGACTATCCGACCATGCGTTTGATGCTGCGGACCTTTCACGGGATCGCGCTGCCGACGATTGTGATCATCGGTTGGATCGTCATTCGCGGGATCCGTTCGAAGAATCCAGACGCCCGACCGATCGCCGCCGGCATGCTGCTGTTTCTACTGCTCTCGGCGAATGATATCCTTTCGAATTTGAATCTGATTCCCACGCCGATGATCGCACGTTTCGCTCTGCCGGTTCTGATCGGCAGTACCACGGTGCTGCTTGTGGGACGCATCATTCGCATGTATAAAATTTCCGTGCGCTTAAACAGCAATCTGGAAGAGACTGTGGCGGAGCGCACGGAGCGTTTGCAGAGCGCGATCGAAAAAGCGGAGGCGGCCAGCCGGGCGAAGAGCGAATTTCTGGCGAGCATGAGTCACGAAATTCGCACGCCGATGAACGCGATACTGGGCATGGCGGATTTACTCGGGGACGCGCGTTTGCCTGGCGATAACGGCCGCTACGTCGAAACGCTTCAGCGCTCCGGGCGCAGTCTGCTCGTACTCCTGAACGATATCCTCGACGTTTCGCGCATGGAAGCCGGACAGCTCAGCATCGAAAGGATTGTATTTTCGCCGCGCGAAGTCGTCGAAGGCATTCTGGATACCTTTGAGCTATCGGCGCGAAAAAAGGGCCTGACGCTCCAGACTGAAATCGATCCGGCCATGCCCGAATACGTCTACGGCGATCCCTATCGTTTGTATCAGATCCTGGTGAACTTAATCGGCAACGCCATTAAGTTTACGGAGCGGGGCGGCGTTGAGCTGTCGGCGAAACTTTGCGAAGAAAGTTCGGACGGTAAAACGGTGCTGGAGTTTCGCGTGAAAGATTCCGGCATTGGAGTCGACCCCGAAAAAATCGATTCGATCTTCGAACAGTTTTCTCAGAGCGACAATTCGATTACCCGGCGCTACGGCGGCACCGGCCTGGGCTTATTTATTACGCGTAGTTTAACGGAGCTTTTGGGCGGCGGGATCGGCGTGGAAAGCGCGCCCGGCGAAGGCGCGACCTTTTCCGTGCGATTGCCGTTTCAACCCGGGGCGCCGGACGACGCGAAATCCTTCTCGAACGCCGGTAGCTCGACGAAGAATTCGACGCCGCTTACGCCTCTGACGGACGCTCTGGAATCCCTGGGATCCCTCGAAGCGCCCGAGAATCTTTCGCCGGAACAGCAGGGGCATCAAATTCGAATCCTGCTCGTGGACGATACCCCCGACAATCGCATGTTGTTTATGGCTTTTGTGAAAAATCAAAACGCGCAGGTCGACGAAGCGCAAAACGGACGCGAGGCCGTAAATATGTTTCAGGCCACCATGCCCGGCCGGGGCGCCGGGGATGCCAGACCGTACGACATCATCTTCATGGATATTCAAATGCCCGAGCTGGACGGCCTGGCCGCCACCCGGGAGATTCGCCGCCTGGAAGCCGAAATTCAGGCGGACCGCACCGACTATCGCCCGCTGCCGATCATCGCTCTTTCCGCCTATGCCCACGAAGCGGAAAGCGAACGCAGTCTGGCGGCGGGCTGCGACGAACACGTCACGAAACCTTTTTCGAAACAGCAACTGCACGAGCTCCTGGGAAAGTACGTGCGAATTTCGCCCGTATCCCGGAAGACGTCCTGAATGGCAGTCCCCCCCGGCATCACCCTTGAATTAAACCCGACCCAGTACCGACAGTTGATTCTGATGAGCTATCTGGGCGCGGCGGTGGTGCAAACCGCCCGGGACGAACTCAGCTCCGAAAGCGAAACAGGCGAAAGCGTAGAATTGCCGGCCGGCCTGGAAGAAGCCGCGGATTCCGCTCCCGACCTGCTGCAGCTGATTCTATCGCGAGCGGTTTCGACCCCGGAAGTCGAGCAGGACGAAGGCGGAGAACTGGTACCGGGCGAGGAACTCGAAAGCCTGGCCGTTGATTGCGCCGACGTGTACGGCGAAACGGTTTTCTGGAATCGCCTGGCGGAAGGGCTTGCGGAGCGCGATCTCGGACAGCTCCGCGCGCAGAATCGCCCGCTGCCGGAAGAGATGGAAGAAGCCGAGCTTTTGCAGAATCTGATGGAAATGTATTTGGAAGAGTTCGCGGAAAACGGTCTGGATAATATCATGATCCCGCTGCTCGACGAAAACGAAATGAGTCATCCGAACTAATCTCTGGCCGCCGAACCTTAAGAAATTCCGGCGCGAAATCTGGGTCAGTGGCCGCACGTAAACGCAATACAAAACGGATTCCGGAATCGGATGGGACTCGTCCTTTCGAGCGACCGGAACCCCAACTGGATCTTTTCGCCGGCGACTCCGGGCCGGACGCGTCCCGGGCCGCGAAGTTTTATTTCAGCACCCGTTTGGAGCGTCTGATCGACGCGCTTTCGTTCGAAATGCGGGCCACGCGTCCCGTAGATTTTTTCTCCCGACCTCCGGCGGTGTGGGTGCCAAACCGAAACCTTCGCCGCTGGATTCAGATGGAGCTGGCGGAGCGCGAAGCGGTTGCGGCTCATCTTGAATTTCAGTTTCTGGAATCGGGTCTGTGGAGTCTGCTGCTCGCCCTCGATCCGGAGCGGGAGCGTCCGCAGCCGCTGGATCGCGTCGACCTGGAATATCTCGTATTGACGGCTCTGCAGGAGATCGTGCGGGAACCCGAGCCGGTCTTTGAGCCCTTTTTCGAATATCTGCGCGATCCCGACGGTCCGTCGGCGGGGAGGGCGCCGCGCCAGCTCTATCAGCTGGCCGTGCGATTGGCGTCGCTCTTTCAGGAATACGAATATCATCGCGGCGATATGATCGCGGCCTGGTCCGGCGTGCCGGATCTATCGGGTGCCGCGCCGGAGCATCCGGTTCCTGAAGACCGGGAACGGCGCGAAATCTATCTCGCGGAGCGCGCGCTCTATCGTCGCGTATTCGGCGTCGGCCCTGATCGGGAAGGGGGCCGCCTGCGCGCGCTGGATCGTTTCGGCGGCCGGGCTCTGAGTCTTTCGGCCTATGCGCGCATCGTGCTGATCGAGCGTCGGTCAGGTCTCGCAGATAGCGAAGGTCTGGACCGCGCCGTACATATTTTCGGTATGTCGCAGATGTCGGCCTTTCACCTGGCGCTTCTGAGCGAGCTGGGGGAATTCGTCGATCTGCGGATGTACTTTCCCTTCGCGCCGGAGCACTGGCGTGGGGCCCTCGGCCCTCCGGATTTTGGGACGTCGTACTTCGCGAATACTGAAAAAGATATATCGCATGGCGACGATGCGGACTTCGCCGCGGCCTGGTGCGAAGCTTCGATTGCGCGCTCAGGACCAGCGCCGCCCGGGTCCGAACATCGCGCGGTGAGCGTGGCGGAACGACTCAATGATTTGTGGGCCCGTCCCGCGCGAGAATTGCTGCGCCTGCTTGCCCGCCACAGTCGACGCACGCATCGCTTTTATTGGGACGCGGAAGACCGGGAGCGCTTCGCCGCGGCGAGTGACGAAGTTGCAGCGGCGGCTGGCGCAGAAGCCGGGCAAAAGAACAGCGGCGCAGGCGAGACCGAAAGCCAAAGCGTTCTGGCGGCATTACAACGGGAGCTGCTGTTTGGCGGCGTAACAAAAACCGCAGCCGCAACCGAAGCTAAAGTCGATGCCGGCCCAGGCGCTGCCGAAGCTCTCACGGACCGTGATCTTCGTTCCGGCCTTTTACAGGATGCGAGCATTCAGATCATCGGCTGTCCCGGCCTACGGCGCGAAGCGGAAACCATCTATCATAATATACTGTTTCAAATGCAGCGCGATCCGACGCTGCGCTTAACGGACATCGCGGTGCTCGTGCCGGATATGCAAACATATCGGCCGGTGTTGCAGGCGGTCTTCGACGCCGATCGAGATCCTCGCAGCGGCGCGCCGCGCGTGCCCTATAACTTAAGCGATTTCTCGGCCGGGGATGCGAGCGTCTACGGCGCCGGCGTCGCCTCAGTTCTTGCTCTGGCTGACTCGGAGTTTACGCGCAAAGATCTATTCGACCTGTTTTTGAACCCCTGTTTTCTGAGCAAACATCGTCTGGATCGCGGACAGGTGCTGGGCTGGTTGGAATGGGCGGAGCGCCTGAAGATTCATCGCGGGATGGACGCGAGTCACCAGGCCGAGCTGGGCATCGAAGCCGACGGGCGTTATACCTGGGAACGGGCTCTGGAACGTTTGCGATTGGGAACGATTATGACGGTCCCGCAGTCGCCGGGCGATTTTCGACACTTCGCGTCTCTGGTTCCGTACTCCGACATCGAGAGCGGCGAAAACGATTCTATCGGCGTGCTTTCGGTCGTGTGCTCCGATTTGTACGCGAGTTTGCGCGAAAGCCGCGAGTGTTTTCGTCGCGACGACTCGCGCGGCTTCGACATTGTACGCGAAATTCTCGATCGCCATTTGCAGCCTCCTGAAGATCGACCGGGGGAGGCGGGCGTTCGTTCCGGAGTCTTCTCGGCCTTGCATCGCATGAGTCGGCATGCGAACGCGATCGGACGCCTGCCGGCCTTCGATTTATTTCGGGAAATTCTGGCGGGCCAGGTGGGCGGCGTGGCGGGCAATCGCGGGAACTATTTGGCCGGCGGGGTTACGATCGCGGCGCTGCAGCCCATGCGGCCGATTCCTTTTCGCATCGTATACGTGCCGGGCATGGGCGAAGGCGATTTCCCGGGCCATCCCGATCTATCGGTACTGAATCTGCGGAATCTCGAACGGCGCATCGGCGACGCTACGATGCCGGAATCGAATCGCATGCTGTTTCTCGAAAATTTACTGTCGGTGCGCGATCGTCTGTATCTAACTTACGTGAGCCGGGATATCCAGCGGGATACGGAATACCATCCGTGTTCGGTTGTAACGGAGCTGAAGACCGGTCTGGCGCGCTTTTGCGACGGCGAAGCGCAGAGCGAATATCGCGAAGGGCGCGTGCCGCTGCGCCTCAGCGGCGAGGCCCATCTGTTCTTTGAAGCAAGCGACGAAAGCGACGCCCTGGCATGTTACTCCACTCCCGACCGGGCTCTGGCTCTGCGACAGCATCTACGCGGGCCTGCTCGCTATTCGCAAGCAGAGCGCGCGGCGCTCGTGAAGTTATTGGAAGAGCAACACCATTCGCGTCGGGCGGATCCGCCCGCCGGCGAAGCGCCAGACGAATCCGATGATTCGCAGACCGGAGCGTCCCTGCGTTTGCGCGATCTACAGGAATTTTTGCGCGATCCGACCGGAGCGCTATTGCGCCGCCGACTGGGTCTCTTTGATGAGGGCGATCGGGGGCGACGCGCGCTTGAAGAGGACGAACGCTTCTTTCTGGATGCGCGCACCCGTAGATCGTTTCTGCGCGAAGCTTTGAATTTGCAAATGAAAAGCTCCGCTTCGGACGAAGAGGTCTACGCGGAAGCCTTCGAAGATGCGCGGCGTCGGGATCGATTGCCCCGGGGCGCCTTCGCGGAGCTTGAGCGTGCGAATCTGGGCCGCGAGTTTTATCAGCGCTCCCGACACATTCGCGAAGCGTGCGGCGACGTCGAGTGGTTGCCCGAGCTGCGCGTCGGCTCAGGCGACCTCTCTTCGCGCGATGACGCGGATCTCGCGGACCCGGAAAAAACGCGTGGACCGCTGCATACGCCGCCCTGGTCGCCCGGGGGCGCGCTCGTTCCGGATTCTCTGGAATTGCATGCAAGTCTGCGAAATTTTTTCGTGCGAAATGCGGACGAATCCGCTGAGTCGTCGCGGCCGGGCGTGTTGGTTTTGAGTTTCGCGGCGAAGGTGCGTACAGAGGATTTTCTGGCGGGCTTTCTGGCGGTTCTGCTCGCGCGAGCCCTGGCCCTCGATCCGGAACGAAACATCGATCCGGCCTTCGCGCCGGTTCTCGCAAAACCCTGCGAAGTGCTGGTCATCGCGCGAGCGGAGCTGCGCTCGATTACAGTCGACGTAAGTCCGGAAAGCGGAGCGAGTTATTTGCGCACAGTCGCCGCGGATTTTCTCGCCGGACGTTTTGAAACACTGCCCCTGGCGCTGATCGAGCACCGTTCGCTTTCGCGTAAGCCGCATCTGTCGGAAAACGAACAGGGATCGCCGCCGGCGAAGGCCCGCGCCGGAAGCTACGTCGATGAGCTGCGTTCGGCCTGGGAAGATCACGGAGACGAATTTTATCAAATGGAACTCGCGCGATTGCTGCCCGCGCAGTTTCCCGAGGACGCCGAGGCTGTGGTCCGGCGGCGCTACGCCTTGCCCTTCGCCAGTCTCGTCGCCGATTCGCCGCGCAAAGGCGGCGTTTCATGAGCCCCGGAGATTTTGCAGGCGATGCAGGCGGTGTTGATCGGCAGCTTGCATACCGAACCATCGTTGACCCGGCCGACATCGACTGCGCGCGTCACGCCCTGATTGAAGCTTCGGCCGGCACGGGAAAAACTTATACGATCGAACATCTTGTGCTGCGTCTGGTGCGCGACGAAGGCGTGCCAATTGATCGCATACTCGTCGTGACCTTTACCGAGAAAGCGACCGGGGAACTCAAAGACAGAATTCGCGGAAAACTCGCCGCGGATCTGGCAGGCCAGGCGGATATCAGGGCGCAGGCCTTTCAGCGACTGCAGGACGCTGTCGACGGCTTCGATAGCGCCGGCATCTATACGATCCACGGATTCTGTCATATGGTGCTTTCGCGGTACGGCTTCGAACTGGGCCGCCCGCTCCGGGCGGAAGTCGTCGACGACGCGCCGCTGATTCAAAGCGTCCTCCGGCGACGCATGCGCAGTCTGTGGCCGCGCGTATTCGAAGAAGATCTGGTCGAGATGCTGGAATTCGCGGGCTTCCCGGAGTACGACGCGCGCCGCGACGAAAGCCGGTGGGAACGTCGCATTCGCCGCGTGGTTTTATCTTCGGCGTCGGAACCGAAAACGATACCGCCCGCTCCGCCCTCCGCCGCGGCTCTGCGTGAAAGCTATCGCAAGCTGCGCGAAGAAGCGACGCGGATTTTCGGGCGAATCTCCGAGGTGATCGGCGAAGCGCACGCGGAGGATCCCGGTGAGAGCGATTTCACCGCGGCATTCGCGCGTTTGAATCAGAAAGCCCCGTCGCGCAATCGTAAACTCAAGAATTTTATTCTGCCGCTGTTCGAAATGATCGGACATCTTTCGGAGGGCCGGGGCGCTCCGGCGGCGGCGCTGGCCTATCTCGATGCGGCCCGTCGCGCGGGTCTCGATTCCGAAATGGGCTTTCGCACGCTGAGCGAAGAGCACTGGGCGAAGGCCGGCGATAATATCGCCGAAGTATGCCCCACGCTGCCGGAGCTTGTCGCGGCTCTGGAAGATTTACGCGCGCTGGATTTTCACGAAGCGCAGCAGGCGCTCGCCGCCGAGACCATCGCGGGCGTCAATCGCGAGCTCGTCGAACACAAGCGGGCCGACGCGTCAGTGAGCTTCAACGATATGCTGGAACTCGTGCGAGCCGCTCTGGCGGGCGAAGCTTCGGCGCTGCTCGAACTACTGCGCGAGCAATTTCGCCACGCGATTGTCGACGAATTCCAGGATACCGATCCGGTGCAGTGGGAAATCTTTCGCCGCCTGTACCTCGATGCGGGTTCTCGCGGCGTGCTGTATCTGGTGGGCGATCCGAAGCAGGCGATCTACGGTTTTCGCGGCGCTGACGTCTTCGCGTACTTCCAGGCGCGCAAACACCTGGAAGCGCTCGCTGAAAAGAAAAACTCCGAGGCGGCTCTATACCGCCTGGCGACGAACTATCGTTCCCTGCCGGAGCTGGTGCGGGTGTTCAACGCCCTGTTCTCAACGCCGGCTTTTTTCGGCGCTCCGGTTCATGAGGCGCAAGATTCACCGGAGCTTCCCGATGCCGCCGAAACGATTTCCGCGAGTGCCATCGATTATACGCCGGCTCTCGAGGCTCCCGCTGAGTTGCGCAAGATTCAGGTCTTCGCCGACGAAAGCGGTCGCCGGGCCTTGCAATTGATTCGTCTGGATCACGCGGGTTCGGGTACGGCGGCGAAGCGAAAGTACTTTCGTTTTCTGGCGCGGGAAATTCACGGACTGGTTCGCAGCCAGAAGATTCGCCTGGGCGCATCGGAAGCCGCCGCGCATCCTTTAGGATTCGGCGACGTTAGTATTTTGTTGCGCACGCGTTCCGACGCGCCGCTGATCGAAGACGCGCTCGAACGCTGGAATATCCCCCATTCGTTTTATAAGAAGACCGGTCTATACCAGACGAAAGAAGCCCTGGAGCTTTCGCTGGTTTTACGCGCGATTGAAGCGCCGGCGCGTTTGGAGGCGGGCTATAAGGCGGGGCTGACCCGTTTCTTTCGCTTTTCCCTGGCGGACGTCGACTTGCTTCGCCGCCGGGACCAATCTCCGGACGACGGCGAAGAGCCGGCCTTTCGCACGCAGATCAACGCCTGGGCGGGTCTCGCCGAACGTCGTAACTGGCCGGCCTTCTTTCGATCGATATTACAAACGAGCGCGGCGCTGGCGCCCGGCGACGCAGGTGTATTCGAGCCGCAGTACGAAAGAACCGTTACGAATTACGAACAAATATGCGACGAGCTGGCGGAGCACGCGGTGCGCGAAAACCTCGACCTGACCGGGATCATCGAACATCTGGAATTTTTACGGGACGAGACGACGCCGGTGCGCGAAGAGTGGGACGTACATCGCCAGGAAAGCGAAGACGCGCGCGTTAAGCTGATGACCATTCATACGGCGAAAGGATTGGAATTTCCGATCGTTTGCGTCGCTGGCGGTTTTACGCGACGCATGGCGCATCTCTATGAGAGCTTTGAATATCATGACGACGAAGGCGAACGGGTGCACGACCTGTTGCTCTCGGACGAAGAGCGCTTTCGCCGCGAAGAAGAAGCCGAGGAGCGCCGCCTGTACTATGTGGCCTTTACGCGCGCCGCGATGAAGCTCTATGTGCCGTACTATCGCCCGGCGGATCCGCGCGGCAAACATACAGCGGGCGCACTCGCACGGTTCGTACGCGACGCGATCGACGCGGCCTATGCGCCGGAGAAAGTCGAAGACGACGAGGCGGCCCCGGCCCCCGTGTGTTTTCTGGATCCGGACGCCGCCGGCGATTTTTTCGAAGCGGGCGATTCTTCCGGGCCGGCGGGCGATCGCGGTTCCATCGCCGAAGCTCTTGCGACGCTAAAGGACGACAATCCAGATGCGAATGCAGGTGCGGCAGCGGGGCGCACGCGAAGCGCGGATCCGAAGATTCTATTTCCAGAGGCGCCCGTGCAGGTGCACCTTCGCCGCCGGGATTTGCTTTCGTATACGGCGCTGGCTCACGCCGGCGGACATTCCGACGCGCAGCTTGCGGATGAATTTCAGGAAACGCCGGCGGACCGCACTGACGCGACAGACGCTGAGGCCGCAACTGAATCGGAAACGATTGCGGAGTCTGGACTGGCTTTCGCCGGCCCGCCAGAAGCGGAAGATCCCGAACCGGCGCCGGCTGTTCAGGAACTGGACCGGCGCATGCGCGGCGCGGATGCGGGCACCATGCTGCACGATATACTGGAACGTCTCGATTATACCGCCGTTGCCGGCGACGCCAGGCGGGTGCTGCTTTCGGAAGACAACCGTCGCTTGATCGCCCGGCTCCTGCGGCGGAATGGTTTATTGGCCGCCCCCGAGGCCTCGACCGGCGATGCGAGCGACGAGATTGAAAGGGCTGCGGTCGACTTTGTCGGGCAGATGATGCGTCGCGTGCTTTCGAGCCCGCTTCGCGGCGTTGGCGCAGACTTTCGCCTGCAGGATCTCGCTCCGGAACATCGCATTCACGAGATGGAGTTTTATTTTCACGTGCCGGAATTATTCGAGAGTCCGTCCGCCGGTCCAGGCAAAGGCCTGAGCTCGTCGTTGGAGCCGGATGAGGATTCCAGAGCGAGGGGCGCGCGCGCTCTACGATTTCAGGACGGTTATGTCTGGGGTTTTATCGACTTAATCTTTCGCTCTGGAGGGCGTTATTATCTCGCGGACTGGAAGAGTAATGTGCTGAACGATTATAGCGAACGCGGACTGGCGGCGGCGATGCAGGAACGCCAGTATGATTTGCAGTACCGGATCTATACGTACGCATTGATCGGCTGGCTGCGAAATCATATTCCCGACTTTAATTACGAACGCGACTTCGGCGGAGCGTACTATTTCTTTTTACGGGGAATGGATCCCGGTGCGCCCGGTCGCGGCGTTTATTTCGCGCGACCGACCGAAGCCGAGTCGGCCCAAATTCTAGAGGAGATTCGCAATCGTGTCGCAGTCTGATCCCGATTCAAAGCTGCGGGCCTTCGCGTCTCTCGCGTCGACTTCGCCGGACGCGGCGATCTATCGCGAAGTGCTTGCAGCTGAAAGTCTCGATTTGACCGCCCTGTATACGGCGCAGGATCTGGTCGGCGACGAAGATCAAGACGCCGATTTGCGGCTTTTAATTTTCGCGCTGCTGTTTGCGATTTCGGAAGGGGGACTGTGCTTGCGCATCGACGATGAGTCCGCCCTTGCTGCGATTCTGACGCGGATGGCGCCGGGCTACGATCGTGCTGGAAGGCGGGCAGCCGCACTGATCGATTTTGTTCGCAGTGACGCCTTTCGCAGCCATGCCCTGGTCGCCGTGCCGGCGCCGCACGCCGCCGATCATGCCTCGCCAGGCGATCACCGCGAAGCTGCGGCGGAATTTCGGCCGCTGATTTACGAAGTCGAAGCGGGCTTTCTCTACTTTCAAAAGCACTTCGCGTACAAGCGCAGCGTCGCCCGGCAGGTCGCGGCGTTCTTCGCACAGCCGGTCGTTGTTTCGAATCATGGCGACAGCAAGGGCCCGGACCTTCCAGAAAGTCTTTCGAATAGCCTTTCGAATAGCGTCCTGGATAATTTGCGGCAGTGTTTGGATGATGTGTTCGAAGCGCGGCCCGTGCGCCGGGCGGACGGTCAGCCGCTGCAGATGGCGGCCGCCCAGCAGCTCGCGATATTATTGGGTTTGCTCGCCGCTCCGTCCGTGACGGGGCATGATTCGGAGCGGCGCGGGGGCTTCTTGATCGTTACCGGCGGTCCAGGGACCGGCAAAACTTCTACTGTTCTGAACTTACTGCGGGCGCTCTTACGACAGGGCGCGGATCCCGCGCAAATCGCTCTGGCGGCGCCGACCGGGCGGGCGGCCCGAAGGATGACCGAAAGTTTGCAGAACGGTCTGGCAAGCATCGCCGAGCCGGCCCCGGAAGATCTGGCCCTGAACGCATTGCGAGGAGCGACCCTGCATCAGCTGCTGAGATTCCAGCCGTCTCGCAATCGCTTCGCTCACGACGCGTCGAATCCCCTGGTGCTGGACGCCCTGGTCGTCGACGAAGTTTCAATGGTCGATGCGGCGTTAATGTCGCATCTGCTGGAAGCGGTGGACGTATCGCGGACGCTCGTCGTTTTTTTAGGCGATCGCGATCAACTGCCGTCGGTCGAGGCCGGTGCGGTTCTGGCCGACTTCTTGCGCTTGCTGGCTCCGGAAGATCAGCCGCCGTCATACAGTCGGGAGGTGCTAAAGCTCGCCGGCCAAACATTAGCGAATTTCGATGAACGGGCCGCGGGCGTTTTTCAGGCGGTGGAATCGCCGTCGGATATTTCTGCAGGCGATGTGGGGCGGCATTCAGATGCTGCCGCCAGGGTCAGTGTTTCGCACCGCCTTACGAATCGTATTGTCCAGCTTACGGAGAGTTTTCGTTCGGGAAACGCGATTCTCAATGCCGCCTTCGCGATCAACGCCGGCGACGCGGACGCCGTGCTGAGCCCTGAAGTTTTGCCCGAACTGGAGCCGCCCTCGGCCGCTCAAGACGATGGGCGCCTGGCGCAGGCCTGGCCGGACGCGGGGTGCTATCGCATTGTCGCCCCGGCGGGCTCGCCGGATGCTGCCCGGGAAGCCGTGGTTCTCGACTGGATTCGCGAGCACTTCGACGGCGAGTATCTGGAGCTGGTGCGATCGGCGGCCCGCAGCGCGGGTGAAGCTGCGGACAATGATCAGATCGTGCGCGCGGTTTTCAAACACGTGAATCGTTCGCGAATTCTCGCAATCCATCGGCGCGGGCGCTCAGGCGTTGCGGGTGTAAATCGCATCGCCGGCCGCTGGTTGGAAAATCGTATGCGACGCAGCGTGCGTGAACGCCGCGGAATCCTAACGTACTATCCAGGTCTGCCGATCTTGATCACCCGTAACGACCATCGCCGCGAGCTATACAACGGAGACGTGGGCGTGGTCCTATCGATCCGCACTGCCGGGGGCGCTGGGCTGCGGGCATTCTTTGAGCGGCCCGGCGGTCGCTTCGCAAGTTTTCCGATCGCGGTCTTGCCCGAACACGATGCGGCCTTCGCGTTGACCGTGCACAAGAGCCAGGGCTCGGAGTACAATCGCGTGTTGATTCTACTGCCGGACGATCCGGAGCATCGTTTGCTTTCGCGGGAAGTTTTATACACGGGACTTACGCGCGCGAAGGATCTGGCGGTGCTCTGCGGTCCGACCGATGCGCTGTCGACCGCCGTGCGTCGTCGGCTGTCTCGCGAAACAGGGAGTCTGTATGCTTTCTGAAAATCTTTCTGAAAAGCGTACTCAAAAAAAATTGGCGGTCGTCGGCGGCGGCGCGGCCGGATTCTTCGCGGCGATCGCGGCGGCGGAGCGATACGCCGAAGTGTATGCGAATTCCAGGGACTCAAAGACGCCGCTTGCGATTACGATTTTCGAAGCGAATCGCAAGCCCTTAAACAAAGTGCGCATTTCGGGCGGCGGTCGCTGCAATCTGACCCACGCCTGCTATGATCCGAAAGAATTGATCGAGCACTATCCCCGGGGCGCGCGGGCATTGCAGGGCGTCTTCGCGCGCTTTCAACCGCGCGATACGATCGACTGGTTCGCCCGCCGCGGCGTGGAGACGAAAACCGAAGCCGACGGGCGCATGTTTCCGGTCAGCGACGACTCGGCCACGATCGTAAACTGTTTGCTGAAGGCATCGCAGGATGCGGGCATTCGTCTATTGACCGGTCGCACGGTGACGAAGATCGAGCCCGCGATCACGGATGTGTCAGAGTCGGAGAATCCGGAACCGGACTCTGAGTCGCCGCGCCTGCGTTTGCAGTTTCAGGACGGCGTTCCCGATCAAATATACGATCGGGTGATTCTTGCGGCCGGCGGTTCGCCCGGCACATTCGAGCTGGCGGCGGGCAGCGGACACAGAATCGTCGCTCCGGTGCCGTCGATCTTTACTTTCGCAGTCAAAGACGCGCGTATCGTCGATTTGCCCGGCCTGGCGGTCGAAGGAGCGCGGGTGCGTTTGCCGTCGGCGAAACTCGAAGCGCGCGGTCCGGTGCTGATCACCCACTGGGGATTCAGCGGTCCGGCGATCCTGAGGCTCTCGGCCTTCGGGGCGCGCAAGCTGCACGATGCGCAATATCAAATGGATCTGTTGATCAACTGGCTCGGAGATTCCGGCGATGAAAATTCGACCCGGGAATTTTTGCGCGATCTGAAACGGCGCCACGGCGCCCGGCTGGTGGCCGGGGAATCGGGCGGTCTTTTGCCGGCGCGTCTCTGGAAAAATATCGTAAGCGCGGCCGGCGCAACCGAGGGGGAAACCTGGGCGCGGGTATCGTCTTCGGTGATGCATCGACTGGTGCAGGAAGTCGTGGCCGCGAAGTTTCGCATTCAGGCTAAAGGCGTATTCAAAGAAGAGTTCGTAACTGCCGGCGGCGTGAACTTAAAAGAAGTCGATTTTCGCAGTATGCGGAGCAAACGCGTCCCGGGATTGTTTCTGGCCGGAGAGATTCTGGATATCGACGGCGTGACGGGGGGCTTTAATTTTCAGAGCGCCTGGAGCACGGGCTGGCTGGCGGGTCGCGGGGCCGCGGAGAGTCTGTTTGCGGAATCGGAATAAATCGTTAACGTCGCGCGGGGCCTGGAGTCGTAAGCGGAGCGGAGATCGACCGATTCGCTGCTTCAGGCTTCGGTCTTTTGCACGTCGGCCAGCTTTGTGAATTCGACGAGTTCCAGGATTGAGTGGATCCGATTGCTGACGTTAATGAATCGAAACTGAATGCGTCCGCGGCTGCGATCGGTCGCCATGCGGTATAAATTCACGAGCTCGGTGATGCCCATGGAATTCAGATAGTTGACCGCGGCGAAATCAATCTCGATTTCGCGCAGGCCGGAAACGGCGGCATTGTCACCCAGGGCCTCCGGGCCCAGAAACTCCGTCATCGCGTCCAGCATATGGTTGCTGCCGTCAATGCGCGGATGTAAGAGCTTCAGCAGCAGCTGATCGTCTTCTCGTGTTATTTCAACAAACATCGCGTGGGCCAACTCGGCAATCCGGAAGAGGGAGGGGCTTCCGGTCAAGCCTTTCCCGGAATTTCCAGGCCGGACCTACGCTGTCGCCCGGCTGTGCTCAAGCTTCAACAAGGCCGGCTTTGATCGCGTACTTCACGAGATCGGCGACCTTGTGCACGTCGAGTTTCTTCATGATGTTGGCCCGGTGCACTTTCGCCGTGCGGGGCGAGATCCAGAGGGCCCGGGCGACTTCCTCGTTGCTGAGTCCTTCGGCAATCAGCTTGAGCACTTCGCGTTCGCGATTGGTGAGCACTGAAAATTGCTCGGAGATCGGCCCCTGGCGAGCGGTGCGCCCGCCCGCGCGAAAATCCGAAACGACTTTCTTGGCGATGCGTGGACTGAGATAGGTTTCTCCCTGGAGCACCGCTTCCACCGCTCGAATCAAATCGTCGCCGGCTTCCTCTTTGACGATGTAGCCGTGGACGCCGTACTGCAGCAGCTGATATACGTACTCTTCGTTATCGTGACGCGAGAGAATGATGACTTTGATGTCCGGATAATAGCGCCGCACCCGGCGGGTGACTTCGATTCCCGTCAGCACGGGCATGGAGATGTCCATTACCGCGATGTCCGGTTTGAGCTGTTCGATTTGCTCCAGAGCCTGCTGCCCGTCTCCGGCCTCGCCCACCACCTCGCAGCCGGGCAGCGTGTTCAGAATATGCTTTAGACCCTCGCGTAAAATTGCGTGGTCGTCCGCGAGGAAGATTCGGGTGCTTTTCATACAGGTTTGGACGGCGACCGTTTGCTCCGTTCCCATACAAATACCCCCCTGCCGTCTCATGCAAATCAAATTCTGACTGGAATTCCGCTTCTGTCGCTGGTTCTAGAGCGGCGGGACCACCAGCTCGTCGTTGGCATTTTCGTACCAGTTCACGCCGAAGGCTCCGCCGCTGGCGTACCAGCTTTCAAAATCAGGATAGGCCGGTCGGACGTCCTGCCGTTCGTACGGCCAGCGCCAGTTGCCGGGCACCAGCAAGGCCCAGGGAAAGCCAGCGGAATCCAGATAGCGATCCTCGCCGTCAGCTTCGAAATAACGGCCCAGAAAGTGGATCTCGCGATTCGTGTTGATCACTTTCAGGAACAGATCGAAGGGCATTGCCCCCAGATCGGTCAGATTGACGGGCGTTCCCGGAATGATTTCAAAGACCGCTCGTTTGCCCGCGCTCAATGCCGAGCCGCCGCGACGGGTATTCGAATTCGAAATCGTCGTATTGCTCGCGGGCAGGATCATCACGCCCTGAAAGTCCGCGATCGTGCTATCGCTTTCGCTTTCGAGGGTGCCGTCCGACGCGTAACGTTTTAGCTGGAACTGCGCGTCGGCGACGCCGTCGAGAGAAAGGTGCAGGGTATGTCGATAGCCGGCGCCGCGCGCCACGTGGGTATAGTCCCCGCGCAGACGGACAAGTTCGCCGGACGCGTTCAGGTCGGCTTCGTAGCTTGCGCGCAGAACGTAGTCGTTAAAATCGGCGTCCCCCTGGCGGGGATAGAGGTCTTCGTAGGCGACGGTATAATAACCGCCGTCGGCCGGATAGCTCACGGTCGTCGCGCGATCGGGGTCGTCCGGATAGGCGTCTTCGTCGTCGGGGATGCCGTCGCCGTCCTGGTCGGCGATGACAACCGGTCCGACCGTCGCGAAGACGTTCAGAGTCCGGCGAATTTCCTGTACATATGTGATGTCGACTTGCTGGCTGTAGGTCTGGCCGGCGAATTCGTATTCGAGAACTACGATCGGTGTGGTGCGATTTACGGTGAAACTTCCGCTCACATTGCCGTTCGCATCGCTGGCGGCCTGAAAGAGCGTAGACCGGCCGGTGCTGTTGTCGATTAATTCGAAGACGCGTACGCGGCTGCCGCTTACAGGCGCGACCGGGTCGACGATATTGATGTACAGATCGATGGTCTGCGTCGTTTCAAATAAGAAATCGGTTTCGCCGTTGACGTCCGTTACGTCGACCGTAAAGGGCACCGTTTCCGTATCGCCTGAGAGCGTGCCGGGTGCGCCTGAGTCGCCGCCTGGGCTCGTTAACCATAGATAATTTTCATCTTCGGCTTCGGCGCAGTTGCCGAAGGCCAGCAGGCTTCCGAAGCACAGGGCGGCGATGCTCGCGCCGCGCCGGCGAAATAGATAGGACTGTGACGTTGACTTCGGGTTTGAATTCATGGCGACCACCTGCATCTATTAAACTATAATTAGAAAATAATATCAATAGTCCGATGTGCGTAGTTGTCGTAGTGCGAAAGGACTATATTGGCGTTTCCTGGTTCTGATAATATATTAATATGTTAATTTAATCGTCGAATTCGTCCGGGATTTCATCGTCCTGATTATTGCTCGACGCAAATCAAATGGTACGTGCCCGCGATGCCGCAGAACGGCGTGCTGAAACTGATCGCGTCGCTTGTCGCGCTGCCTCCCGTTCCGGACTGTCCGGTCCCGCCTCCCGCCCAGTCTGCGCAGTCCAGGTCCGAGCCGGAGAAGGCGACCGTCCAATCGGTTTCCAGGCCGGTCCAGTACTCGTTCGCGCCCGAGGCGTCGAAGCCGTTCGCGCTCAGGGGAAAGGCGGCGATGCGATTCGCATTCGTCGTCATCACGGCCGTAAAAGAGCCGCCACCGTCGTCGCGATGATACGTCGTATCGCTCTGGAAGACCCAGTCGAGCCCATCGCCGCCGTTGCCAGGAGCGCAGTTCGCGTTGACGCAGGCCCGGCGATTGACGCCGTCCACGAGCAGCGCCTTATACGAGGCCGCGTCTGGTTTATTCGCATCGCCGTTGCAGATCGCGTCGGCTCCGGCGATGCCGCCCATATTGCCGCCGGGTCGGGTGTTGCTCAGAAAGACTTTCTTGATCGTCGCGGCGCCCGTCGCCGCTCCGTCCGCGGCGGCGGGAGGAGCGAGGGCGGCGAGCATGGTCACGGCCAGAGCGGACTCGTCGCCGGGGAAAGCTTTCGAGCAGGCGGTGCCGGCGAGCAAAAGCGCCACCGTGATCGCCAGGGGCAGACGTGTTGATTTCAGTTGATACATGTGTTTGCGCTCCTCCCGTTAAAATCGAGTCGTGAACTCCAACTGGATTCCGCTATCGCGAGCGTTGGCCCCGACAAATGCGCTGGCGGCCTGCGGGCGAGATGCTTGCGATTGCGCGGGAGCCTGCAGCTTCGCCTGAACTGCAAAGCGGCCGACGCGCAGAGCGGTGATGCCGCTCCCAGCTTCCCGCACCGACGGTGACTGTTCCGTCGGGGGTCCCAACCAGAGCGCGTCCGCGATTTGCAGCAGATATAGAACTCCCGCGATCAAACCGATCGTGCCCTGGTTCGCCTGGGCCGCGCTGTGGGCCGCTCTGGCCCCCGCGCGATCGTTTAAGAGCAAGAGCGTCGCGGCGGGCTGGCCGCTCAGGGGCGCCAGTAATAGCAGCGGCGTCGTCGCTTCTGCGTTTAAGGCGAGATTGTTGCCGGCTTGCCAGAAACCGTAGCCCGCGGCGCCGAGTCCCGCGAAGCCCGTCATCCAGGCCAGCCCGCGCCAGGTCTGTCCGCGCTGGAACTGGCTCAGGCCGGGAATCAAAATCTGCCAGCGAAAGCCGTTCCGGTTCGCTGCGTTCGTCGGGTCCGCGTCCTCGTTTGCTTCCGGCTGCGCCGCGTTTTCCGGCGCAGGCTTCGCCGGCTCCGCCGCATCGTCCGGGCTGCGTTTCGGCGCCGGCCGGCGAATCTTCAGGCCGGCCCAGGCGGACCAGCTGGCGGGCTTGCCGAATTTGTTGAGAGAGGCGACGCGCAATCTATAGCTGCCGGGCTGGAGCGACAGTCGCGCCCGGGGAGTTTCGACGCGGCGTTCGACGATCAGGCGTGCGTTTTGATCCCGGAGCTGCAGGAGATAGCCGTGGCTGCCGTCGACGGGCCGCCACTCGACCTTGCGTTGCACTGGCGCCATGTCGGCGATCGCCACCGTGTCGCTATAGTTCGCGCCGGAAGTTTCGCCGGCGAGACCTTCGGTGATCACCAGGGCCAGCAGCCAGAGCAGGGCCAGTCCGGCCAGGATTTTGAGCAGACCCGTCAGCCGCGCGCTGCGATCGAGCTCGGCGGCTTTCTTGCGAGAAATTGTGGGGGCATAAGATTTCACGGTTCGGCCTCCGGTGTTCTTAGAGTCTGGTCGCCGTCAGTTAGAAACTGCGGTTGTTCCGGCTGGTGGCTCAGGATCACGCGAAAATTTGCAGCACCGCCGCTGTCGGCTTTAGATTCCGCATTCGTCGCCGTTTTGCCGGCGGGAACTACGCTCCACTGATAGCTGCCGTTATGCTCCAGTTCGTGCAGGCCGTCGAAGCGCGCGCTCGTGGCGCGAGTCGTGGTTTCAAACAGCACGCGACGCCCGCCCTGGCTGAGATCGACGAAGCGCACGCGATACACGGTCTGATCGGCCGCGTTGGTCGCGGGCCGCCAGCGAAATACGATCGCGGTTTTGCTGGCCATATCGATCTGCGCGCCGTTTGCGGGAGACAGCAGTCGCAGGGGAGCGGCTTCGCGCAGGCTTTCGCCGCGAGCGCCGGTGTCTTCCGTGCTGGTCGCGCCCTGATTGCCGATGCGATTGCCGCGATCTAAGGACGCCGGCCGGTCAGGCTGTGTATCGCGCGCCGCCGCCAGAGCCTGCGGGGCGGAATCCGAATCCGAATTTGACACAGAGGCTCTGGCGCCGATCAGTTCGTCGGCGGTCGCGCTGACCAGGCGAAAGTGCGCGAGATCGCTGCTTGGACTGCGTCCACTTGCGCCCGGAATGAAACTCTGTACGCGAAAGCGATATTCGCCGGGAGCCAGACGCACGCGCACGTAATCGCGTTCGACTTTCTGACTGACGATGCGTTCGAGCGTCGACTCGTCCGCGCCGCGAAAAATTCGAAATACTTCAAGGCGATAGTGGCTGGCCGCGCTCTGGGGCGACCAGGCGAATTGGATGGCGTGTTGCGCGTCTGCATTTTGCGCGGAATCTACCCGGATCTCGCCGCCGGGGGCCGGGGAAATAATGCGCATCGCGGCCGGCGCCGGTACGATTCTGAATTTGCCCGTGGCGCTGCGCTCCGAACCCTGGCGTACGCGCCAGTAGTACAGCCCGTCGGCCAGCTGCAGTTCGACCGCCTGCTGCCCGACGCTCGCGCTCGCATCTTTATTCGCCGGGGCTTGCGATGCCGTCGAGCGGATCGCATTACCGGGATCGCTGATGCGCTGGACGATCGTTTCGAAAGCGGGATCGCGGCTGACTTCGACGGTCGCGTCTTTCGCCTGCGCAGCGCCCGCGTTCTGAGCGGGGGCGGCAGCGGTGTTTGACTCAAGGCCGCGAATCTTCCAGGCCAGACGGACGGGCGTAAGCGATCCGACAGCGGCGGTCGGGGCCGCGGCGATGCGGTCGCCCTGGGCCGGCGACAATAGAACGATGCCAAGCTGGCGCAGAGAACGTCCGGAATTTGAAAGCGTGATCTGATCGCCGGTGCGAATGCGGCGGCTGGATTCGCGGACCGTAACGCTGCCGAGCAGCGGGGTGACCTGCATGCCGGGATCTTCAGTGGACTCCAGGCGCACTTCGCCCGAGTCGAGTTCCAGCACGTGATCGCCGCGGCCGACGGTCAGGGCCTGATCGTAGCGCGGTTTTGAACGGCGAATTTCGAGGCTGCCCGCCTTGAGCTGCAGGCGAATTTCGTTTTCGTTGATTTGTAAGACGATCATCGTCGCCTGATCCATTTCAATGCGCGTATCGTCGTTTAGGCGTATTGACGCGCCGCTGTCGCCGTCGCCGGTGCGAATCGAATTGCGATTATAGACGATGTCTCCCGCGTCGAGCCGTTCCCACAGGGCGCGGTCCGCATAGCGGCGGCTCGCGTCGCCGCTGCGAAAATCGATCTCCCCGGCCGGCGCGGCGTCTCCGGCTTCCAGGCGCGTCGCGCCGTCGAGATACAGCGAATAACCCGTCGCGGCGACTGCGATCGTGCAGAGCACGGCGACGATCCCGTCGCGTAGATTGCCCGGTTCGGCGTTCAGCGCTTTCATTGGCCCGGCTCCGCGGCTGATTTTTTAGGACGCGATGCGAAGAGCGCCTCTTCGTTGACCAGTTGATCGCTCGACGCTTCGAGCTGGCGGCGGGCCTGTTCGACGTCGTGTTCAATGCCCACGCGTTCGCGTAAGTCGAAGAGACTCGCCGGACAGTCCGGATCGTCGATGCGGCCGAGCACCGCGTAGACGGTTTCCGCGCGGCTCTTGCCTTTGATGCGAATCGGCGGCATCTGCACGACGTGGAACATGCCTTCGACCATGCGATAGGCGTACTCGGAAATCAGAATGTCCGTGCCGAAGTGTTTGTTTAAGTATTCAATGCGCGAAGCCAGGTTCACGGTATCGCCGATGACGGTGTATTCCAAACGCTTTTCCGATCCAATCTGGCCCGCCAGCACCGGACCGGTATTGATTCCGCAGCCGATCTTCAGGCGATCCTGACCCGTCGCGCCCAGGCGTTCGTTGACGTGGGCCAGGGCGTTGCGCATGTCGATGGCGGCGTGGACCGCGTTCTCGGTGTCGTTGCCGTTCGAAAGAATCGCGCCCCAGTGAGCCATCAGCGCGTCGCCGATGTACTTGTCGACTACGCCGTGGTGATCGTGCACGCAGTCGACCATGTGCGTAAAATAGTCGTTGAGCAAAGCGACGATTTCATCGGGGCGCATATTCTCCGACATCGATGTAAAATTGCGTAGATCCGAAAAGAGCACGGCGGCGACTTTGTTTTCGCCGCCCAGTTTGATTTCATCCTGCAGGGCGCGGTTGACGATTTCGGGATTCACGAATTTACCGAAGGTTCGTTTGATTTTTTCTTTTTCTTCTAAGCCGGCGGCCATGCGCGCGAAGCTGCGCGTGAGAAGCCCCACTTCGTCGTGAGTCGACTCTTTGATCGTAACATGATAGTCGCCCTGTTCGATCTGGCGGGTGGCGCGGACCAGGCGCGAAATCGGCCGGCTGATCGTGCGCGAAAAAAAGAATACGAATAGAAATGCGAGCAAAAGTACGATCGCCATGATCTTGAGATTGCGCTGGCGAATGACGTAGACCGCTTCGAAAGCCCGATCGGTTTCGATCGTCGAAACGACGCTCAGGCGGCCGAAGTCGAGGGCGCGATAGCTTCCCAGATAGTCCACGCCTGCGTGGCTGTACTTGCGTGATCCGTTGGCGCTGCCGTTTTGCAGCAGGTTCGTCACGATCGGCAGCTGGCTGAAATCGGCGTCCACGCCAGCGGTTTTGAGCTGCTCCGGATCACTGTGGGCGATCAACTGGCCGGCCTGGTCGACCATGAAGATATCAAAGAGGGCGGTCTGGCCGCTCTGGCGAAAGGCTTCGAGCAGCGGACCGGATTGAATCAGCGCGATGAGGACCACAGCAGGCGCATCGCCTGCGAGGGGCGTTTCGCCCGCGAGCGCAGCGGGCCTTTCGTCTGCGGAGTCGTTTTCACCCGCGGTCGTGCCCCCGTTCGCGCCCCCGCTCGTAATCTTCGAAGCGAGAGGCATACTGACCGCGAGAATCGGCGCTCCCCCGGAGTCGGTGATGTTTCGCACGAGAGTCGCCCCCGCGAAGGACTCGGCGAAGACCGCCGCGTGGCTCTGAATCAAATCGGCCGGATGCGCGCCGCGGGCATCGTAGTCGCGATTCGCGAGCGCGTGGCGCAGGCTGATCAAGGGGCCCGCTTCGCCCCCGGCTGTGAAATCGCCGCCGGTCGCCACTCCCAAAAAGACGCAGTGTTCGTTTTCGTGAAAGAAATTCTCCGCGTAGCGACTGACCCGTTCGCCCGACAGTCCGGGTTCGTCGAGTAGTTCGGCCATCAGGCGCGAGCGGCTGGCGAGATCGTTTAAGTCCGACTCGACCCGCGAACCGATCAGGCTGGCCAGGCTGAGATTGTATTCCTGAATCAGAGTTTCGCTGTGATCGCGAAAGAAGCGCGTCGCCATCAGGATCATGACGGACAGGGCCGCGCCGACGATCACGCTCGTGACCAGCAGGAGCTTGATGCGAATCGTAAAGCGAAAGGATGAGCGAGGTCTACGGTTTTTAGCTGGCATTCGGTCCGTCCGGAGTCAGGGGGGTGTGAACTCGCCTGACTGAACGGTATTAAACGCCATTTCACCGGATTTACAATACCTCCGGTGGACTAGTTGTTTAGTACGAAAGTATTAGTTTACGATTAGGAAATGATGAAACTATGAACAGTTTCGTCCAATGTTATGGCGCGAGCTGCGGCCGAAACGAATGACTATCTATCGGCCGCCGCAGTGCTGCGCTCGGATCTTCAGAGCCTCGTCCATCCACTCGTTGAACTGCCGAATGCGAGTAGCACTCGAAGGATGAGTCGACATAAACTCGGAGGGGCTGCCGCTCGAAAGTTTGCCCATGCGCTCCCAGACCTTCGGCGCTTCCCGGGGATCGTAGCAGGCGCGGGCCACAAAGATCAGACCCATATAGTCGGCTTCGCTTTCGTGGTCCCGGGAAAAAGGCAGCATGATGCCGTATTTGGCGCCGGCTCCGAGCACGCCCATCACCGTGCGGCGCTGGGTCATACTCATGTCGCTCATTCCGAGATCGGCGGCGACGCTGGCCATCTGGGTCAGCTCCTGGTGCGCCATGCGTTCGGCGCCGTGGCGCGCAATCGCGTGGGCGATTTCGTGGCCCATGATGACGGCCAGTCCGTTTTCGTTTTGCGCGACGGGTAGAATGCCTGAATAGATGGCGACCTTACCGCCGGGCAGGGCGAAGGCGTTGGCCTGATTGGATTGGATCAGATTAAATTCCCAGCGAAAGCCCGGGTCTTCGCTGACCTCGGCCAGGCGTCGGCCGATGCGGCGGATTTGCTCGACGGCGGGCCCGCTCTGTACGACCTGAGATTCCGAAAGGATTTCACGGTACGACTGCACGCCGAGGGCCGTCTCTTCTTCCCGGCTCAAGTCGACGATCTGAGAGCGGCCGGTCAGAGGCACGGTCTCTCGATTGGAAATATAAAAGTATCCGGCGTAGCACAGAATCAGCAGCACGCCCACCCATTTGAAGCGCCCCCGAAACATTCCGGCAATCATTGTTACACCACGACTCATGCGGCCAGTCGAGCCGGTCGACCGGGCTCCTGTCGAGCGGAAATGGAGCCGGGAATGTTATGTTTTGATTCGCAGCGCTCGATCCAGATTCTATTGTTCGGGGCGGGGCGTAGCGCGCTGGGTCAAAGCTCCGGCGGCTCAGGTTTCAGGCTTCAGAATCCGGTGCAGGCCGGCGGCGGAGGCGCAACCAGGCGTAGCCGATCGCGCCCAGCACCAGCGCAAAGATCAGAATATAGACTTTGCCTTCGTTCAGTATTTCGAGCAGGCGCGGGTAGTTGGCTCCGAAGGCGCGGCCGAGAGCGAAGAGCACGCTCGTCGAAGCCAGGCAGGCGAAGAAATCGAAGAGCGCGAATTTCCAGAAGGCCATGCGGGAGAGACCCGCAGTTGTAAACAAAGCGTTGCGAACGCCAAAGGGGATGAAGCGCCCCAGAAAGATCGCCGCGGCGCCGTACTTTTCCAGAAACAAGCGCGCCTGTTCGAGTCGTTCCGCGGGCAACATTCGCTGGAACAGGGTGAATCGCAGCAGGCGTCGGCCGGCCAGTCGCGCGAGCCAGTAGTTTTCGATGTCGCCGAAGTAGGCCCCGAAAAATAAGCCCGCGTAGAGGAGCGTCGTGTTCTCCGGAACGATGGTGGCGGCCAGCACGCCGGCCCCGATCGCGAGCAGGTCTTCGGACACCGGAATGTTCAGGCCGGCGACGAGCAGCAGCGCGAAAATATACCAGTGCGCGTACGCCGCCTGTTCGAGTAAAAATTCAATCATAAAAATCCAGTGTCGCGGCTCGCGGCGCGGTCCCGTAGAGACCTTTCGCGAGCCTGCGACATGCGGGTGCGAATTCAAAAAATGCTTGTAATCGGGCGCTGGAGCGCGGTCATTTCCCTGTCCCGGCCGTATTTTCCCGGATTTTTCCGAAAGAATTACCGAAGAATCGTCTCGAATGTAATTCGAAGATTCAGCCCGGAATCAGGAGCCATTGATATGATACTCAGCAATTACTTCGACGACAATCACGATCTTAAACTGAATTTCAATAATCTAATCGACTGGGATGAAATCGTTCCCGCCTACGAAAATAATTTTCACGATGCGAAGACGTACAAAGAGAGCGGCGACGAACGTCTGGCGTACGCTCCTTCGAACGTCGACGAAGCGATCGAATACTATAGCTCCGTGCTCGACTCCGTCGGCGAAATTATGGGCAAAGAGGTCGCCTCCCGGGCCGCGGAGATGGATCGCGAAGGTCTGAAGTACGCCGACGGCAAAGTGGAATTTCCGCAGGCGCAGCAGGAGTGCTTTCGCATTCTGCAGGAGTCGGGCTTGCAGCCCACGGGGCTCGGACGCCACTACGGCGGCCTCGGTCTGCCGCTGACGGTCCAGAGCATCATCACTGAAATCGCGTCGCGGGCGGACTCGGCTTTCACCCTGGCCTTCGCTTCGGTAAATATCGCCGACGTCGTGGAACACTTCGGCAGTCCGGAGATGTGCGACGAATATCTGCCGCGTCTGGCGAAGGGCGAACTCAGCTGCGCGATGGCTCTGACGGAGCCGAACTACGGCTCGAATCTGGCGGACATTCAAACGAAAGCCGTGCAGGGCGACGACGGCGTCTGGCGGCTGACCGGCGCGAAACGTTTTATTACTCACGGCTCAGGATATACCGGCATGCCTTCGGTGATTTTGACGCTGGCCCGCACCGGCGACGCGAATAGCGGCGCTCGCGGACTTTCGTTTTTCCTGGTCGAAGGCAAAGACATAGAAGTCGCGGGCATCGAAAAGAAGATGGGTCTGCACTGCAGCCCGACCTGCGAAGTGGTCTACGACGAAAGCCCGGGACAGCTGATCGGTAAGACCGGCTACGGTTTGATCAAATATTCGATGGGCATGATGAACGCGGCGCGGATCAGTATCGCGGCCCAGGGGGTCGGCGTGGGCGCGGCGGCCTTCGCGGAAGCGAAGAAGTACGCGTCCGAGCGCATTCAATTCGGCAAGCCCATTCAAGAAATTCCGGCGGTGAAACGAATTCTCGATCGCATGGAGCGCGAACAGGCCGCCATGCGCATGCTGCTGCTCGAAGCCTGCCGCACCGTGGATCTGTATATGTGGCGGAAATCTTTCTTAACGCACCAGGGCGGCAAAACGGAAAAAGAGGCGAAGCGCGACGAGCGCGTGGCGCGCTGGGAAAAACTCGCGGACCTGTTCACCCCGCTGTGTAAATATTATACGACCGAAGGCTGCGTGCGCCACTCCAGCGACAATCTGCAGATTCACGGCGGCGCCGGCTATACCGAAGAGTACGACGCGGCGCGGATCTATCGCGACGCTCGCATTACCACGATCTATGAGGGCACGACGCAGCTGCAGATCGTCGGCGCGATCGGGGGCGTGGTCGCGGGAATGTCTGCGACGGGTTATTTAAGAAACTACGTCAACGAAGAGATGGGCCGTTTCGCGGCCACCGACGATTTGAAAACGATGTTTGAAAATCTCGAACAGGCCGTGCAGTACTACAAGGGTTATGCCCAGGGCGCAACCCGGGATCGCATGGCTTTCGAAGTCGTGGAAATCGCCGCGCGCTTTATTAACGGCATGCTGCTCGAACGCTCCCTGGTGCGATTGACCGGAGCGGACCGCGAACAGCGCTCTGTTCTCGCGGAAGAATATCAAAACGAAAGTCTGGGAATTGCGGCGGCGAATTTGCTGCAGCTGAAGCGCGCCGAGCGTCACGGCGTCGGCGCGGTCCGGACTCCGGCGGCGGTTTGAGCCCCGGCGAATCGGGCGTGGATAAAGAAGCAGACGAACAGGACGATCGGAGCGGCGAATGGAATTTGGCTTGAGCGGAAAAACAGTGCTGGTTACGGGAGCGGGGGCCGGCATCGGTCGCGCTGTCGCCCTGGCCTTCGCCGGCGAAAAAGCGCGGGTGATCGGCGTGGACTTGCGCTTCGATCCGGCTGACGATGAATTGCGCGCGGCCCTGCATCGCACGGTGGAAATGTCCGTTACGGACCTGGACGGCGTGAAGGCGCTCATCGAAAAGACGACCGAAGAGTTCGATGGAATCGACGTGCTGATCAATAACGCGGGGGTGGCGGTGCACGCCCTGGCCCCGGCGATCAAACAGGACGGAATCGATCTCAGCTTCGACGTGAATTTACGGGCGGTCTTCAACTGGAGCTGCGAATTCTTTCGACAGAATAAAAAGCGCGGCGGCGCAATCGTGAACATCGCTTCGGTGCTGGGCATGGTCGGGGCTCCGCTCTCGACCCTGTACAGCGCGACGAAGGGCGGCGTGATCGGCATGACCCGTTCCTTTTCGGTGGAGTGGGCGAAGTACAATTTTCGAGTGAACGCCGTTTGCCCTGGCCTGGTGGAAACCGCGATGACGGAAAAAGTGCGGCGAAACGAAGCGATGCACGACGCGAATATTGCCGATATTCCTATGAAACGCTTCGGTCAACCCGAAGAGATCGCGAAGGTTTGCGTATTCCTCGCGTCGGATGCGGCGTCTTTTATGACCGGACAGGCAATCGCCGTGGACGGCGGGTTTACCGCGAAATAAATACGCTCCGGGCCGAGCAGAAACGCATTCGTATCTTTATCTTTATTTATGAATATCCTTACCGTTGAAGACAGCAAGATTCAGGAGGTCTATCTCCAGCGCTTGCTGATTGAGCAGGGACACACCGTCCAGGGGGCGACCAGCGGCCAGGCGGCGCTCGATAAATTGGCCGAGCAGATACCGGACGTCGTCATCACCGATATTGTAATGCCCGGCATGAGCGGCTTCGAGCTCTGCGCCCGTATTAAGAAAGAAGAACGCTATCGCCACCTGCCGGTGATTTTGCTGACGGTGCTCTCGGATCCGCAGGATATTGTGCAGGCTCTTCAGTCCGGCGCGGACAGTTTTATTACGAAGCCGTACGACGAAGAGTTTCTGGTCAATCAGCTTGAGTCGGTCGTTCGCAACCGGGAGCTAAAAAAACACGGCACTTCCGACTTCGGCATCCAGGTCTATTTCGCGGGGCGCAACTATCATATCGGTTCCGATCCCCGCCAGATGCTCGATCTGCTCTTCGCGACCTACGAAAACGCGCTCCAGAAAAACAAAGAGCTGCAACAGGTAAACGAAGAGCTGCGCGCCGCGCGCACCCAGCTGGAACAGCAGAACGAACATCTCGCCGCATTAAACGACCAGAAGAATCAATTTCTGGGAATGGCGGCGCACGATTTGCGCAATCCGCTCGGAATTATCCAGGGTTTCAGCACGCTTTTAATCGAAGCCGACGGTCTGCCGCCCGAATCGCAAACTCAGTTGATGAATCGCATCCACGCTTCGAGCCAGTTCATGCTGCAGCTCGTCGATGATTTGCTGGACATCTCGGCGATTGAGTCCGGGAAGCTGGAGCTGCATCCGGAGCCGGTTGCGGTCGCAAAGATCTTTCAGTCCTGTGTGGATTTGAATACAATCCCGGCTTCGCAGAAGCAAATCGGCGTCGACGTGGACTTGCCGGAAGACCTGCCGCTGATTTCCGCGGATCCCTCGAAAATGGATCAGGTCATCAATAACCTGCTTTCAAACGCGATTAAGTTTTCGCATTCGGGTTCTCGCGTGACCCTCGCGGCCCGCGCCGCCGGCGATCGCGTGCAGATGTCCGTGAGCGACAGCGGTCAGGGGATTCCCGCCGACGAATTGGGCAAACTCTTCCAGCCTTTTCAAAAAAGCAGCGTGCGTGCGACGGCCGGCGAAAAGAGCACCGGCCTGGGTTTGACCATCGTGCGCCGAATCGTGGAAGGTCACGGCGGCACGATCGAAGTCGAAAGCGAAGTCGGCGCCGGTACGACCTTTACGGTCAGCGTACCGGTCGCAAAATAATTTCGCGAAGCCTGGCTCTGATTTGTAGCGCTGTCGATGCAAATCAGCGGTGATCGGTTACGCCGCGCTCGGAGTCGGTGAAAAACTGCACGATCTTTTTTACTTCCGGATTCGGATCGTTCTCTTCGTTCAGCTTTTTCAGCGCCTGGGAGCGATTCAGCCCCGAGTGATAGAGCGTTTTATAAGTTTCTTTTACTTTTTTGCGCGTTTCGGGACTGAAACCGCCGCGCTTTAATCCCACGGTATTGAGTCCGATGATCGTCGCGGGATTGCCGTCGGCGGTCGCGTAGGGCGGAACGTCTTTTACGATTTTCGCGCAGCCCGCGACCATCGCGAATTCGCCGATGGTACAGAACTGGTGAATTGCCGTGAGTCCCGAAACGAAAGCGTAATCCTGGACGATGACGTGACCGGATGTCGCCGCCGCGTGAACGAAAACGACGTGGTCGCCGACGGTCGAGTCGTGGGAGACGATCGAGTTTTCCATCAGGAAGCAGTGATTGCCGATGGTCGTGTCCACGCCCGCTTCGCTGCTGCGATGAATGATGAAGAACTCGCGCAGGACGTTGTGGTCGCCGATGCGCACTCCCGATTTGATCGAATAGTCGAAGCCGACATTCTGGGGGTCGCCGCCGATGGCCGCGCCGTGATAGATGCGATTTGATTTTCCGATCTTCGCGCCGGAATATACGCGAACGTGGCTGTCGATCACGGTGTCCGCGTCGATGTCCACTCCAGCGTCGATGACCGAGTAGGGGCCGACCTGCACGCTTTCGTGGACTTTTGCCTGGCTGTCGATGATGGCGGTGGGGTGGATATTGGACATATGTACTCCGGATGGATCCGCACGCGCCTGCCTGAGAGTTTAGTCGATTTCAAATCGAAAGTCAGGGCGTGCTCTGTTTTTCCGACAGTTTGCCAGGAGGCGGCGAAGCCGACGATCAAAAAGCGACCCGGGAGGGCCGCGAAGCTCGCAGATCTTGAGCCGGATCAATAGTGCGACGTCAAATCGCCCCGGGAAAGTAGCTGCGAATTTTCGCCTCTAATAAGTCGCGGCTGACGGGCTTGACGATATAGTCGTCGGCGCCCATGGATCGGGCCCGCTCCACGTCTTCGGCCGTCTTTCGCGCGGTGTACATGAAGATCCGGACGGGGGAATTCAGTTCCTTCGAGCGCCCTTTGATTTTCCCGGCCGTGGCGAAGCCGCCCGGGAAGCCCATGTCGACGTCCAGAAAGACCAGCTCGGGCCGCAGGGATTCGTACATCTTCAGAGAATCCGCGGCGTTCGAAGCCGAGTGGATATCGAAGTTCCCGTCTTTCAGGTAGAGCCCCATCAGTGTGATGTGATCTTCTTCGTCGTCGGCGATGAGGACTTTCAATATTTCACCCATGCCATCAAGTCTGTGGCAGGCCGAAAATCAGTCAAATTTATTTATCTTCCTTATATATGAGTATTTTGTTCGGAGAACGCGTCGCGGGAGTCGAAACAATCTTACCGGTCCGGAGATTTTCCGGGAACTATGTGAAAGAAAAACCCTCGTCGCGCTGTCTTCACTAAGTTACTGGCTGGAAATGTTAATAATCTTGTGTAGTCGGTGCTTTTCGTTTCACAGTCTTATGATTTTTAAAGTTTTTCGACCGATTGGGGCGCGCTGATATAATTCGCGCTTTCGCTTCTGAAAAGTACGCGGTAGGACAGGGCTCACGATACTTCTATTGAGAGGGAGCTTTATGCCTACCAACCCAACATACCCAGGTGTATACATTGAGGAGGTCCCGAGTGGCGTCCGGACTCTCGTGGGGGTGGCGACGTCCGTAACCGCGTTCGTCGGTACCGCTGCGGGACCTGCCGGCGGCCCCGCCCCCGCGTTGAATACCCCGGTTGTGATTAACAACTTCGGCGACTACGAACGTATTTTTGGCGGTCTACAATCGACCAGCAAGATGAGTTACGCAGTTCGCGATTACTATGTCAACGGCGGTGCACAAGCCGTGATCGTCGCAGTCGGCGACGACGACGGCACCGCTGTCGAGGCCGACTATACCGGCAGTCAGGTCGATAAGACCGGGATTTACGCGCTCGAAGACGCGGACATCTTTAATATGCTGTGCATCCCCGATGCGCTCAGCATCAGTTTGAACCTGGCCAGTCTGGCTTCGGTGTACTGCGAAGAACGTCGCGCGATGTTCATCCTGGACGCACCGACCACCTGGACGAACAAAACCGAAGCGGTCAACGGCGTGAACGCCGATCCGGCCGAGATCGTAAAGAGCAAGAATACCGCTATTTACTTTCCGCGCCTGCTGCAAGCCGATCCGCTCGACGACAACAACGTAAAAGACTATCCGCCCTGCGGCGCCATTGCCGGCGTTATCGCGCGGACGGATGTGAATCGCGGAGTCTGGAAAGCACCCGCGGGTCTCGAAGCCACGTTTAACAACGTGCTGTCTTTGAACGTTCCCCTGACCGACGCCGAAAACGGCGAACTGAATCCCCTGGGCGTCAACTGCCTGCGCGTGAAACCGCCGGCCGGACGTTTGATCTGGGGCGCGCGCACGACTGTGGGCGACGATGCGACCGCTTCCGAATGGAAGTACGTTCCGGTTCGTCGACTCGCTTTGAATATCGAAGAGAGTCTGTTTCGCGGAACTCAGTGGGTCGTATTCGAGCCGAACGACGAGCCCCTGTGGGCCCAAATTCGCCTGAACGTCGGCGCCTTTATGCAGGATCTCTTTCGCAAGGGCGCTTTTCAGGGCACCAGCCCGAACGAAGCGTACTTCGTGAAGTGCGACCGCGAAGTGAATCCGCAAAACGATATCGATAAAGGCATCGTTAATATCCTGGTCGGTTTCGCGCCGCTCAAGCCCGCGGAATTCGTGATCATCAAGCTGCAGCAAATCGCAGGGCAGGTGCAGACCTGATCGCCCCGGCGATTTAGAGGAGGAACTACAAAATGGCAGAATTCAGCGTAAATGCAAATCGGTTTGACCCGTACAAAAACTTTAAGTTCCGCGTGAAGTGGGACGGCCGCTACGTCGCGGGCATCAGCAAAGTCAGCGCTCTCAAGCGTACGACGGAAGTGGTGAAGCACCGCGAAGGCGGCGATCCCAGCGCGACGCGCAAATCTCCGGGTAAAACCGACTTCGAAGCGATCACTTTCGAACGCGGCGTTACCCACGACAAAGAGTTCGAGCAGTGGGCAAACAAAGTCTGGAACTACGGCGCAGGTCTCGGCGCGGAATCGTCCCTGGCGGACTTCCGTAAAGATCTGATCGTTGAACTTTACAACGAAGCGGGCCAGCTGGCTCAAGCGTACAAAGTGTATCGTTGCTGGGTTTCCGACTTTCAGGCGATGCCTGAACTGGATGCGAACGGTAACGCCATCGCGATTCAGATGATCAAAGTCGAAAACGAAGGCTGGCAGCGGGACATCGAAGTCGGCGAACCGACGGAGCCGTCGTTTTTACAGCCGGCGTAATTTGATCGAGGCATGAACATCTCTCTAAATTCAGAAGCTATCGTGCAGGCCTGGGAGGAAGGGCAGCCGCAACATCCGATTGATCGGGCGTTGACTCTGCTGTCCCTCTCCCGGCCGGACGTCGCAAGAAAGGATCTGGCGCAACTGCCGATCGGTCGTCGCGATATGCTGTTGATGAAAATGAGAGAACGTGTCTTCGGACGCAGTCTCCACCTCTTCGCGGCCTGTCCCGCGTGCGAAGAGGAGTTGGAGCTGGAGCTGGAAACGAGTCAGTTGCTGGAGGAGAGTCGATTAGACTCAGGGGAAACCGAACCGGTGTTTCGCCGGGAGTGGGACGAATGGAACGTCGAGTTTTCCCTGCCCACCAGCTACGATCTCGCTCACGCTTTACAGGTCTCGGGATCGGAGTCAGCGGCGTATCGCGCGCTGGTGGAACGATGCCTTCGTAAAGTAGAACGAAACGGAAATACGATCGGCGGGGCGACGATTTCGGAGATGCCGCAGCTTTTGTTGAAACAAATCGAAGCGGCCATCGCGGAAGCGGACCCCAACGCCGAGATCTTATTGAACTTAAATTGCCCCGCATGCGGGGAAATATTTCAGGAATTATTCGATATAGTAAATTTTCTATGGGATGAGTTCGCGGCGCACGCGCGTGACCTGGTCTACGAAGTTCACGCTCTCGCGCGCTATTATGGATGGAGCGAAAGCGAAATCTTTCGAATGAGTCCCGGACGCAGGCAAACATATCTTGGAATGATAGGATAATGGCTGGTTTTTTATACAGAATGGTTCAGCGCGGATTAGGGCGCACGCGAACGGTGCAGCCGCTTTATACGGCGCGCTATGCTCGCGACGCGGCACCCGCGGCTCTGCCCGCTATAACGACGCACCGCGGCGGCGTAAATATTGCGCGGCAGGCGGAGGCGAACGTCGAAGACGAGGAGAGTCCCTCTGGAGATCTTTCGCGTTCGCCGGCGGACGGCGTAATGCCCGGAGAAGATGAAGAGAATCCGGGGCAGGGTCCTCTCGTTCAAACGAAGGCCTTAAATGTGAGTCGTCGTTCGAATCAAGCGTCGACCGGGCGCATTCAACGCCAGGCGGATTCTGAAGAAGACGAAGCGGCCGGCGCCGGCGACGGCGGCGGAGATCCGGGCGGCGCCGATGCGGGGCTTGCGAGCCAGGCGGGAGAACAGACGGCAGTCCCGGAAGACGAAGATCTCGCACCCGGGCGCGACAGCGATACGCTTTTGCCGAAGATCCAGCGTCGCAGTATTCCAAATGCGAATTCTCAGCCGCGAATTTTTCGGCAGGGCGCGGACGAAGATTCAGAAGACTCTCCGGACGCC
The DNA here is from genome assembly GCA_024742665.1 of bacterium. Lineage (GTDB taxonomy): Bacteria > Spirochaetota > Leptospiria > Leptospirales > Leptonemataceae > JANSYA01. Next base: position 300,809 of record JANSYA010000006.1, on the reverse strand, counting down.
GGTGCCGTAGACGCGGGGCCGCAAAGCGACGAAGAGTCCGTGCAGACATCGCGCGAAGCGCCGACGATCGCACGCCGCGCGGCCGGTCCCCACGCCGCGCCTGCTATGAATGCGCAGGCCGCAAATATGTCTTCGCGAAACACCGCGCGGCAGGCGCCCGCGGCGACTGGCCCCGCGGCCCCGGACGGTTTATCAGACGGCGCTTTTGCTGAATCCGCCTTCGTTGAAAGCGTCGGCGAGCTGCTGATGCCGACGGAACCGGCTGGCGTGAATACGGCCGGGGCGATCGATCCGATCGCAAGCTCTTCGCCAGAGCCGGCCACGCCCCGTTCTCATAAGAGTCCGACCGGCGAAGGCGCGGAAATCGTCGGCATCGGTCTGGACGGATCGCCCGCGCGTCCCACGCGCGAGTCGTCGTCGGGCGCGCGTTCTCCGGCTATGCCTCCCGCGCCGGGGCGTCGGAGCGAAGCCGCGCCAGGCCCTGAAATTCAAATCAGCATCGGTCGGATTGAAATTCGCGCCGTCGGCGACGAACCGGAGGCGGCTCCGACCGCCCCGTATGCCGGAGATTCGGGCGCGGCCGGCCAAATGCAGAGTTTGCAAGAATATCTCAAACGCCGTAACGGAGAAGTTCAGTGAGTAATTATTTATCCATCGCCGCGGTCACGGAAATCTTAAAAGAAGCGATCGCCGATAGCGTGAGCACAGTCGTGCCGGGCGTTAAGGTTTCTTCACTACGTCCTAAAGACGCGGACACGGATCCGCCGGAAGCCCGGGTGAATTTGTATCTTTACCAGAGCAATCCGAATCCGGCCTTTCGCAACGAAGATCTGCCGACGCGATCAAGCACCGGCGAATTGCGCCAGCGCCCCCGGGCCGTATTGGATCTGGACTTTTTAGTCTCTTTTTACGGCGATCACAGTCTGCTGGAACACCAGCGCTTGATGGGCGGAGTCGTGACTCTGCTGCACGCGCAGCCTCTGCTGTCGCCCGAATTCATCGACATGATTATCCAGAAGATTCTGGATAACGATCCGACGAATTATCTGGGCGACGCGGATTTGAGCGAACAACCCGAGTCCATTCGTTTAACTCCAATTATCCTGAACTTAGAAGAGACTTCAAAGATCTGGTCGGTCTTCTTTCAGGTGCCGCATGCGCTTTCGATCGCCTATCGCGCTTCGGCGGTGTTCCTCGAACCGGACAGCGTGCCGAAACCCGTGCTGCCGGTTCGTCAGCGCAATATCGTCGTCGAGACCGGATCCGGTCCGTATATCGACTGCGTTACGACCCACGACGATGCGACTGCGCCGATCCTGACCGGAAGCGAGCTGTGTCTCGTCGGCGCCCGACTGGAAGGCGAGATTACGACCATTCGCGTAGATAATATCGAAGTCGTTCCGGAGATGATCACTCCGACTATGCTGCATTTCTTTTTGCCGGCCGGACTGCGCGCCGGAACCCGTACTGTTCAGGTCGTGCACAAACGCCTGGTAGATACAGAAGAACGTATTCGAGCCGTATCCAATTCGGTCGGCGTATTGCTGCGGCCTTCTATCGACGCGGTTACGATCGGTTTTCTGAACATCGACGCCGAGAACAACGTTACGACCCAGGTGACCCTGGGCGTGCAGCCGGCGGTCGAGCCAGGCCAGCGCGTTTTATTAAAGATCAACGAGAAACGCAGCGACGGCCTGGCGGGGGCGTCCTACGTAATCGAATCCGATCCGGTGACTGCCAGCACGAATAGCGTCGTCTTCCAGATCGTGGATGCCGTCAGCGCCGAGTATTTGATGCGTGTTGAAATCGACGGCGCGGAGAGCATTCTCGAATCGATCGATCCGATCAGCGAAGGCGCTTACGATCAACCAATACTGAACTTAACTCCTGTGCCGCCGGTGATGCGCGTTTCTCTGACGAATGTTGATTTGACCGGCTCGGGCAATGATGTTCGCGCGCGGGTATTCGTCATGGAGACGATCACGTTGCCGGACAATTCGACGCAGGACGTCGACGTGGTCGGTGCGACAGTCGACGGCACCTGGACGTTTCCCGATACGAGCACGCTCCAGGTAAGCGATGTTACCAGCCCCGGCCCCGGCGGCAATGTGCGCGCGGTCTTTCGCGAGCCGGTCCAGACGGGGCAGTGGACCTTCACCGTTGATAATGTATCCAAAGCCGGTTACGAATTCGACGCAGGCAGCAGCGTACTCAGTGAGACGATTACGGTATAAATCCCAATGCAGGCGACGAATCAACATACGGACTGGATGCTCGCGAATGAGAGCTTTCTGCGCGGTCATCTGGATCGACTGCGGAAGGGTCTGGAAGCGCGCAGCGCCGGGGCAGAAGCTTCAGCCGGCGAATATGACGCGGCGCTCGAACCGCTCGCACAGCCGCTTTCATCTGCTGCGGTCGACGAAGCGGGTGAGCTGCGTTTCCCGCTGGACGGTCTTTGTTCCGAATTCGGTCTTACGGATTTTGAGCGCGACGTATTATTATTATGCGCGGGGGTGGAACTCGACGCCGGCTTCGCGGGGCTGTGTGCGACGGCGGCCGGCAACGCGGGCCGCGTGAACTTCGCACTGGCTCTCGACGTATTGGAAAATTCGCACTGGTCCGCGCTCCTGCCGGAGAGACCGCTACGTCGCTGGCGTTTGATTGAAGTCGTCGAACGCGATGTGCTTGTGCGCCAGCCGCTGCGGATTCCCGAGCGCGTGCTGCACTTTCTGCTGGGTTTTCCCGCGGAAGACGCTCTCTTCGCGGCGATCAGCGAAGCGATCCCCGCTCCCGAAAGCGATGAGCTTTCGCCTTCGCGCGCGGATATTCGCGAACAAATCGTAGCGGTCTGGGATCCAGCCAACGAATCGGGCGCCGCGCCTATGGCGATTCAGCTGTACGGCGAAGTGAATTCCGATAAACGCACGGTCGTGGCTGCGGCTGCGGCGCGCTGCGGTCTGCATCTGCGCATGCTGGCTCCCCAGGCGATTCCGGGCGCGATCGACGAACAGGAAAACCTGGCGCGGCTATGGGAGCGCGAATCGGTGCTGGGCAACGTCGCTCTGTATCTGGAGCTGCCGCCCGCGGCGGAGCGTTCTGTTATTCAAAACGCGCTGGAATTTCTGGCTCGCTTGAGCGTGCCGCGAGTGCTGGCGACGCCGGACATCGTCCCGGGCGCCCGCATGTTGCGCATCGAAGTCCTGAAGCCTGGTTCTGAAGAGCAGCGCGCTCTGTGGCGCGCGAATCTCGGCGAAGCCGCCGCGGCTCTGAACGGCCGGCTCGAAGCGATCACGTCTCAGTTTCATCTGGGCAGCGATCATATCCAGACCGCAAGTCGTATCGCCTTAAGCGAAGCCCGGCGTTCAGCGGACAGTGCGGACTTCGGCCGCATCCTCTGGCAGGCGTGTTGTTCTCTGGCGCGACCGGTAATGGAAGACCTCGCCCTGCGCATCGACGCTTATGCGAGCTGGGACGATCTGGTGCTGCCGCCTCTGCAAACACAAATTCTGCGCGATGTCGCGATGCAGGTCAAACACCGCACGCAAGTTTATGAAGAGTGGGGTTTCGGCGGGCGCAGCAATCGCGGTCTTGGCATCAGCGCCCTGTTTTCCGGTCCCAGCGGCACGGGTAAGACGATGGCGGCGGAAGTGCTCGCGCGCGAACTGAATCTCGATCTGTATCGCATCGATCTGAGTTCCGTCGTGAGTAAATATATCGGCGAAACCGAAAAGAATCTGCGTCGGGTTTTCGACGCCGCCGAGGGCGGCGGAGCGATTCTTTTATTCGACGAAGCCGACGCGCTCTTCGGTAAGCGCAGCGAGGTGAAGGACAGTCACGACCGCCACGCGAATATTGAAGTCAGTTATCTATTGCAGCGTATGGAAAGCTATCGCGGACTCGCGATTCTCACCACGAACCTGAAGAGTTCGCTTGATACCGCTTTTCTAAGACGCATCCGTTTTATCGTTCAATTCCCTTTTCCGGACGCGACGCATCGTGAAGAGATCTGGCGTCGGATTTTTCCGGACCGGGCGCCGCTCGGCGATCTGAACTATCAGCAGCTGGCGCGCTTAAATGTCGCCGGAGGAAATATTAAGAATATCGCCATGTCGGCGGCCTTTATCGCCGCCGATCGCGGCGAAGCCTTGAATATGCGGCACATGATGCAGGCTGCGAAGAACGAATATACAAAAATCGAAAAGACAATCAGCTCCGCGGAGTTTCGCGACTGGGATCGTTCGGAGGCACGCACATGAGCGCCGAATCGAATCCGCGGGCTGTTCGCTTTCATATCGACGAATTGTACGTCGAGGGGCTGCGTCCCGGGGATCGCGATCGATTCGGTCGGGCGCTGCAGGGCGAGCTTTCGCGTCTGCTTACGACGCGCGGTCTATCGGGCCGCGTCGTGCGGGGCGGAAACAGCGACTGGATCGACGGCGGCGAAATTCGCTCGGGCTCCGGTCTGGCGAATCACGGCGCGGTTCGCAGCGTGGCGATATCCGCGGCGCGCGCGATCTACTCCAATCTTGGAAACGGGAGAAAGATATGAGTTATTCAGGTTATCTCGAACAACAGGCCGCCCCCGCGGCGAGTTTTACGCCCGCTGCCGGTTACGGTCCCCAGGCGAAGCTCAAAGTAAGCCAACCCGGCGACGCATTAGAACAAGAAGCCGATCAAATGGCGGAGCGCGTTGTCAACGGCGGCGGGTCGGGTGGCGCAAGCGCGCCGACTCCGGCGAGCCATGGCGTGCAGCGCCAGTGCGATGACTGCGCGGCCGGCGAAAAGAAAGATCAGGACCGGCGCGGCCCGGAGACCGTGCAGCGCCAGGCCGATGACGAAGGCGAAGCGCCGGAACAGGATGACGATACGGGAACGGTCAGCGCGAAACTCATGCCGTCCGCGGGCGTCATTCATCGCACCGAGGAGCGCGATTCGCGCGACACCGAAAAAGACGAAGAGAAGATCGATTCGCTTTCGGCGAAGCTCGGCGGCGGCGCCGGTGGCGGAGTCGTCGCCGCGCCGGTGGCGGCGCAAATTCGCGGCGTGCAAAACTCGGGCGGCCAACCGCTTGCGGGAGGGGTGCGTCGCTCGATGGAGCCGCATTTCCGTCGGAGTCTGAAAAACGTTCGCGTGCATACGGATCCGAAAGCCGCAAGCACCGCCGGCGCGATTAAGGCGCGAGCCTATACGATCGGCCGCGACGTCGTTTTTAATCAGGGCGAGTACAGCCCCGAAACCATCGAAGGCAAGCGTTTGCTCGCGCACGAACTGACGCATGTAGTTCAACAGGGAGGCGCTTGATGGGCCAATTTCCAGGAACACCCCGGGTGTTAAAAGGCGCGATCGTGCGAATCGAGCCGCGCAGTCCCAATACGAATCTGATTCCGTTTCAGTACAATCCGGACACGCTGAGTCGCACGCTTGAAGCGACCGGCACCGGCGGCGGCGGAGCGAAGGGCGGCAAGACCGAACCCTTTCGCCTCTCGGGCGCGCCCAAAGAAACGATCAAGGTCAACGTCGAAATGGACGCGACGGATCAGCTGGAAACCGGCGACCCGAACGCGACATCGATGGGCGTGCATCCCATGCTTTCCGCTCTGGAATTGCTGTTGTATCCTTCCAGCGTTTCCGTCGTGACGAATACGATTCTGGCCGCGGTCGGAACGATCGAACTGGTTCCGCCGGATCCGCCGATGACGCTCTTCGTATGGGGACCGCGGCGGGTGCTGCCGGTGCGCATTACCGGCTTCAGCGTAACTGAAGAGCAGTACGATACGAATCTGAATCCGATTCGCGCGAAAGTCGACCTGAGCATGCAGGTCTTAAGTTACAACGATTTCAATTTTACCCATCCGGGTTACTGGCTGTATCTGAGTAACCAGGTCGGCAAAGAGGTGATGGCGAAGTTGGGCACGGTGAACGGGCTCGGATTCTAAATCGCGGCGCGGCAGGTTCTATTAATTCAGGAGCGATACTCATGTTTGATGAAGAGAGCAGATATTTTAACCTCGAAACGGTAAAGATTAAGGGCGGTGACGGCCGCGAGATTGCGTATAAGAAGCGTCGCTTTTTGCCCCGGGGCGAAAAGCTCCAGACTCTGGCGGAAGTGACCATCGGGGCGGGGGACCGCCTGGATCAGGTCTCCAGCCAGACCATCGGCAACGCCGAGCAATTCTGGCAGGTGGCCGACGCGAACAACGCGATGGATCCGAATTCATTGACGGACACTCCTGGCAATCGCGTGCGAATCCCTGTGCCGGAGGCGAATTTCTGAGATTGGATGAGAAGATCTCAGGGGCTCACTAGAAAGAGATTTAAAGCTTATGTTACGCGGAACAAATTTCACTCTGCTGATCGGGAGAACTCTACCCGCTCCGGCGCCGGTCTGGTTGATGAACACCATCGAGAGCGTTCAGGTTTCCACGACCGACGACGGCGCCTCCGGTTTCGATATGACCTTCGAAGCCGGCCGTAGCGGCGGTCTGGCCGGCGCGCTGGATTTTCAGCACTTTACGCGCTCGACGCTGCGGCCTTTCTCGCGGGTGGTCATGATCGTTACGATTCGCGCGATTCCAAAAGTGATTTTCGACGGCGTGATTACGAATATCCAGAGCGCTCCTTCGAGCGAACCGGGGGCGACGAAGATCAAAGTCACCGGCGAAGACCTGAGCTTCTTTATGGATCGCGTCGAGGTGTCGAAGACTCACAACCTGCTGCCGGACTTCGGTATGGTCGCGACCATTCTCTCGAAGTATTCGTATCTGGGTATTTTGCCCGCGGTGTTTCCGCCGTTGAATTCTTCGCCGGCTTCGATCAAACGTCCGCCGGTACAAAAAGGGACGGACCTGAAATTTCTGCGGGAACTGGCGAAGAAGCACAACAACGTATTTTATATTACTCCGGGTCCGCTGCCTCTTACGGCGACCGCGTACTGGGGGCCGGCGACTCGCACGGGCATTCCCCAACGCGCCCTGACGCAGAACATGGGGCCGATGACGAATCTAAACAGCATCAGCTTTCAGAATAAAGCCGAGCAGCCGTCGGTCGTCGTGGCTCGCGTGCAGGACAGCGATTTCAATCAGGTCCTGCCGGTGATTACTTTCGCGCCGACGCGGATTCCCCTCGCGCCGATCTCGTCTTTGTTGAGCGCCTTTCCGTACATGAAGCGCGAGAAGATCGAGAATTCAAACGGCGATCGCTACAACGACGCGCGTTCGAAGGCGCAGGCGAAGACGAATAGTTCCACTGAGGACTCCGTCACCGCGACGGGCGAGCTGGATGTGTCGACCTACGGTTCGATTCTACAGGCGCGCAAGCTGGTCGGCGTGCGGGGCGTCGGCTTTACCAACGACGGCCTCTACTATGTGAAGCAGGTCACTCACAATATTAAGATCGGTTCTTATACTCAGAGTTTTACTCTTACTCGCGATGGAACCGGATCGTTCTTACCGGTGTTGCCCGTATGAAACAGTACTTTGGAAAATATCGCGGGAAGGTTACCGGCAATTCGCCCGATAGCGAAGGCCGCATTCGCGTGACCGTGCAGGGCTTGATCGAGTCCGATGCAGGCGGAGTGCCGGCCATGCCGTGTCTGCCGTACGCCGGGGCGCAGGTCGGTTTCGCGATCTATCCCCCCGTGGGCGCGAACGTCTGGGTGGAATTCGAAGGCGGCGATATTGAAAAGCCGATCTGGAGCGGTTGCTTCTGGGGCAAATTAGAGAAGCCTGTCGATTTCAAGCTTGCAACGGACCGCCTGATTAAAACCGACAACTGGTTCTTTCGTTTCGATGACGCGAACGCGAAATTCGAACTCAAAGAAAAGAGTCTCAAGCAGTCCATGATTTTCGACGCCCAGGGCATCGCCGTAAAAAACAGCGAAGCGAGCGCGAAGCTGACCCAGAGCGACGTCAAGATCGCCTTTCAAAAAAGCGAAATCAGTCTGAACGCCCAGGCGATCAAGTCCGACGTGCAGGGCTCTTCGAATATTGAGATTCAGGCCTCGGAAATTAAAATCAAAGGTCAGAGTGCGGAAGGTAAATTCGCATCGGCCGGCATCGAACTGAAAAATTCTTCGGCCAAAGCCAGCATCAAAAGCTCCGGCATCAAGCTGGAGAACTCGGGCGCGACGGTTGAGCTCACGTCTTCGAAAGTCAAGATCAATAAAGATTCGCTGGAGGTCAGTTAATGACCGGAAGTATTGATCGAGGTCAGTTAATGACCGGAAGAACCAGGAAGGAGGTCAGTTAATGCCAGATCTCGCGAATGCTGATAGCACGGTGCAGTGTACTCACGGCGGTTCGTGTACCGCGACCAAGAAGATTTCGAAGGTCAAAGCGAAGGGCGCGAAACTGATCCCGAAAGGCACGAAATATGCGGTCTCCGGCTGCAGTCTGCCTCCGCCGATTGTCGCGAACGGCCCCTGCGTGATGGGTCAGGGAGCTTCGCAGCCCCTGAAGAAAGTCAAATCGGGCGGCAAGAAGGTCGCCGCGAAGAAGACGAAGTGGACCTGCACGCCGACGGGTTCGAAGGCGAAGATCGCTGATACGCAGTCGAAAGTGAAAGGAAAATAGCAATCATATACTAAAGAGTCCGCGCGGTCGCGCTTTAAGCACAAGGCAAGACGAGACTGCGCGAAACGAAGAGAGGCGAGGCGAGATTTATGCAAATCAAATATCCATATCAGATCAACGGCAACGGCCAGACCGCTGAGTCGAATTTCGCCGATCACATTCGCGAAATGATCGAACAGCTGTTGTTTACGGTGCCCGGCGAACGCGTCAATCGCCCCGAATTCGGAGCCGGACTGATGCAGCTGGTCTTTGCGCCGAACAGCGTCGAGCTGGCGTCGAGCACGCAGTTTTTAATTCAGGGCGCGCTACAGCAATATATGAGCGATCTCGTGCAGGCGGAAGAAGTCAACGTGGAGGTCATCGATTCGACCCTGCGCGTTACGATTCGCTACGTGATCCTGGTCGATCAAAGCAGTCAAACGGAAGTCTTTGAAGTTACAACGTGAGCGAATCGCGGAGAAATCGCATGCAACAGTACATTACAAATAACGAAACACGCCGGCGCAAAGTTCAGGAAAGCGCCACGATCAACGGGATCGACTATCTCGAAGTGCTCGATCTGGATCTGGTCGCCAGCGAACCGGAATTTCGCCAGCGTCGACTGCGGGTCTATTTTCTGAAGTCCGTGCCGATCACCGATCCCTTCGTACTCACGCGGGACACCCTGCGCGTCGAAGGCGGACAGCGCATTCGCGATATCCAGGTGATCGACGTGCGTCCCGATCCCTCGGGCGATTTCATCGAAGTCGACCTGGATAAAGCCGGCGATTTCTCGGCCTACGTCTTTCGCCTGGTGAAAGACCGTCGCAGCGAAGAGCCGCCGGACGGTTTCGATCAAATTTTATCGCAGGTCGACTTTTCATTTAAAGTCGAGTGTCCGAACGAATTCGACTGCGAAGAAGACGAAGAGCAGTTTATCGCTCTCGGGAAAGAACCGCCCATCGACTATCTGGTCAAAGACTATCAGAGCTTTCGACGTCTGCTGCTCGATCGCCTGACGACCGTCATGCCGGCCTGGCGCGAACGCAATCCTTCGGATCTGGGCGTGGCGATGGTCGAAATCATGGCCTTCGCCGCGGACTACCAGAGCTATTATCAAGACGCGGTGTCGACGGAGGCCTATCTCGGCACGGCGCGTCGCCGGGTATCAGTGCGGCGCCACGCCCGCCTGCTGGATTATCCGATGCACGATGGCTGCAACGCCCGCACCTGGGTCGCGCTCCTGTACGGCGACGCTGAGAATACTGATCCGGTCGTCCTGCCGGCGGGTTCGCAGTTTTTTACGAAGACCGATATCGGAAGAAGCAACGTGCCCTGGGAGTATACGCCGCCGGATCCGCTGCCGACCGTTCAGAGCGAGCTGGATGCTGTAAACGCGGCCATCGCCGCCGCCGCGGCCTCGCGGCGGGAAGTCCCGGCCGTGTACGCCGGCAAAGCAAAGATCTTCGAATCGATGTACGCGATCCAACTGCGCATGGCTCGCAACGAACTGGAGTTTTATACATTTGGCGAACCCAGCGCGATTTTGCCGAAGGGATCGACCAGCGCCGTCTTCAAGCTGGCGGGACCGGCCGGCGATCTAAATCTGCAGGCTGGCGACGTGTTGCTCTTCGTTGAGAAGCGCGATCCCGATACGGGGCGAGCCTTCGACGCGAATCCGGATCATCGTCACGTTGTGCGTTTGAACGCCGACCCGGTCGCGGGCTTCGACGATTTATTCGGAGTCGATACCCTTGAAGTCAGCTGGTATAAATCCGATGCGCTGCCTTTTGATTTGTGTCTCGGCGAAGTGGAAGATGAAGGCGGGCCGCTGGTGCCAATCGCCGTCGCTCACGCGAACGTCGTGCTCGCCGATTACGGACGCACGGTCAGCGAAGAAGAGTTAATTCCGCCTGAGGCGCCCCAGACCGGTCGCTATCGTCCGCGTCTGCGCTTAAACGATATTACGCAAAGCGAAGCCTACGACCACGAAGTGATGCAGACGCGTCCGGCGTCCCAGGCTTCAGAGCAGAATTTTCGCGCGGCTGAACCCGCGGTGCTTTTGCTGGATGACGAAGAGCAGTGGACCGCGCGTCCGGACTTACTGGCGAGCGATCGTTTCTCGACGGACTTCGTGCTCGAAACCGAAAGCGACGGCAGCGCGACTCTGCGCTTCGGCGATAATGTTCTGGGCAAACGGCCTTCAACCGGCACGCGTTTCGACGTAAGCTATCGCGTCGGCAACGGCCGCGCCGGCAATATCGGCGGCGATTCGCTCGCGCATATCATTAACGGTCCCGAGGGAATCACAGGGGTTTTTAATCCGCTGCCCGCCCAGGGCGGAGTGGAACCGGAGTCCATCGAAGAAGTGAAGCTGTACGCGCCCAGCTTCTTTAAGGATCAGGAACGCGCGGTTACCGAAGAAGACTATGTTCGTATCGCCGAAAGAAATTCTGAAGTGCAAAAAGCCCAGGCGACGCTGCGCTGGACCGGTTCCTGGTATACGGTATTTATATCGATCGACCGGGAAGGCGGTCTCGACGTGGATGCGGCCTTTCAGGAAGAACTCAAAGCCTTCATCGATCCCTTTCGACTGACCGGTCACGATCTGGAAATCGTCGCGCCCTTCTTCGTCGGCCTGGAGATTCTTTTGCGCGTGCGCGTTCAGGAAGGTTTTCTCGAAAGCACGGTCAAAGCCGAGCTGCTCGAAATTTTCAGCAACGTCGATTTGCCCGACGGCCGACGCGGTTTCTTTCACCCCGATAATTTCACGTTTGGCGAGCCGATCTATCTCAGCAACGTCATCGCGCTGGCGATGGAAGTGACGGGCGTCGAACGCGTCGATCCCGTGCGCTTCGGCCGCTTCGGAGCGACGGATCAGAAAGCCATCACCGACGGACTGATCCCGATCGAAAGACTGGAGATCGTACGCCTCGATAACGACCCGAACGCCCCCGAGAACGGGAAAATTGACTTCTTAATGGAAGGCGGATTATGAGTACGGATAATATCAACCCCAACGCTGTTCCGGAGCGTGCGAATCGCCCCGGGCTTTCGCAGATCAAATATCGCATCGGCACGCACTCGACCTTTCTCGGTCGTATGATCGCCCGCGCTCCAGGGCAAAAAGTCGATACGGATTCGCAGCCCCTGCAGGCCCTGACCACCCGGGATCGCGACGACGCGTCCCTGGCTTTTTTGGACGCCTGGGCGACCGCTCTGGACGTGCTGTCCTTTTATCAGGAACGAATCGCCAACGAAGGTTTTATTCGCACGGCGGACGAACGTCGTTCCGTGCAGGAGCTCGCTCGATCCATCGGCTACGAACTAAAACCCGGCGTCGCTTCGGGCGTATTTCTAGCGTTCCAGGTGGACGAAGGCGAAAACGCTCCGGAAGCGGTAAACGTCACGCGCGGCACCCAGGCCCTTTCGATTCCCGGCCAGGACCAGCTGCCCCAGACCTTCGAAACCAGTTCGGATTTTCTGGCGAAGGGCGAATGGAACGCCTTTCATGCGCGCCTGCGCGAAAATCAAAGCATCGCCGCCGACACGACGGAACTTTATTTAGACGGCGTCGGCACCGGCTTGCAGTCCGGCGATTTGATCTTAATCGTCGGCGACGAACGCGAAGAAGCCGCGACCAGCGAGGCGTATTCGATTCGCGTTTTGAATCGGATCGTCGCGAACACGGACGAAGGGCATACCCTCGTCGGATGGGACGAGAAACTGGACGCGGCGAACGTGCCGGCGCGCCCGCGAGTTTTCGCCTTTCGCCAGCGCGCGTCGCTTTTCGGCGCGAACGCTCCGGAGTGGCTGAGTTTGACTCAGGAAGAACGCGACGAGGTCGCGCCGACCAGTCTTTCGACGAAGGCGATCGCTGTACTTCCCGGCACGTCGAATTTCGTTTCCGGCGGCGGCGACGGTAAATTGTATCTCTGGGATTCGGCGGTCGAGCCTTCGCTCAACGAAGAAGTCGCCTTTAACGGCGCCCACGGCGGCGAAATAAAATCGGTGGCCGCTTTCGCGGTTACTGTCCCGGGTCCGGGTCCAGATCCGGTTCCGTACGTGGCTTCCGGGTCCGTCGACGGAACGATTCGAATCTGGACTCCTGCTGGCGAACCCGCGGGGCCTGTCACTCTCGATGACTCTGGTTCGCCCTTTACCACCGTGTGGTCGCTCGCTTTCAACGCGGACGGCACGCATCTCGCCGCGGCCTTCGATGATGGTTCCGTACTGGTCTTTGATACGGCGAGCTGGAATTCGACGCGGGTCGGCGAAGGAACCGGCGCCGTACTCGCGCATACGGGAGCGGCGTACTCTGTCACCTGGGTCGAAGCGAATAATACCGAATACCTGGTCACCGGCGGCGCCGACGGCGACGTGCGCGTGTGGGCAATCGGAATCTACGGCACGGCCGCGTATTCTTACAGCAGTCAGCCCAATATCATCGTAACCGATGTCGCCGCGACCGCAGTGGGCAACGGCACGCTGGATGCGACCATCGTTATCGCTGATACGAAACGCCACCTGGTGCTGTGGCACTTCCTCGATACTTCCGCGAACGCGCTTTTGACTTTCGACGTGCCCGACGCTCCCGCCAACGGGCTCGCCTTTCCGCTGGTCGCCGAAAACGGGGACAACTCAAGCACCTGGCCGAAGCGCCTGCTGGTCGGCGTCGAAGGCGGTTCCTTGCAGGAATGGTACATTATGAGCCAGTCCGGTTCGGTCTGGCCGGAAATCCGCATCTTCGACGGTCACGACGAAAGTATCAACAGCGTCGCCTACGTCGACGCGGGCGGCGCGGAGAAAACGATCTCCGGCGGCGACGATGAAATTCAACGCTCCGAACTCGTAGACTATACGACCGAGCGCGTCTATAACGTGCCGCTGCCGCCGGACTATCCGGAAGAATGGCCGAATTTCGCGAATACCGACAGCCGCGTGGATCTCGACTCCCTGTATCCCCGCTTAGTTTCTAGTGGGTGGGTATTAGTCGAAAACGCAAACACCAGCCGTCCCTATCGCATCGCCGGGACCCAGGGCATCAATCGAGCGGATTTTCTGCTGAATGAAAAGCTCACCCGCCTGCATCTCGATACCGACGCCGGTCTGAGTGGATTCGGTTTACGCGACAGCACCGTGTACGTCGAGAGCGAAGCTCTGGCGCTGGCCGCCGAGCCGATTCCGCGAGTGGACGTCGTCTCAGGCGACACCATTGATCTGGATCGCATCGTCACCGGTCTGGAAACCGGTCGGCCTTTGATCTTAACCGGACTGCGCAGTCGACTGCAGGTGCGCGACGACGTCGAGGATTTGACCGGCGGTCTGCCGCGCATCATTTCAACGGACGGCGCGCGAACGGCGGATCTCGCTCCCGGCGATATTCTGACCGTGCTCAAGAGCTTCGAGGAAACCGCGGACGAAGATCAGGTCTGGTCGCTCGAAAGCGAAACGGGTTTTGTCGGGACCGTAACGGTCCTGAAGGCCAACGTCGATACCACTTTTGAAACTATCGCCGCCGATCCGGATTCGACGCCGGTCAGCGAAGTCGCTTTCCTGAAAAATACTCTGCAATCGCAGAAATTCAGCACGCTTCAATTCGAAGAAGCGCTGCAGTTCAGTTATGATCGCACGACCGTGGCGGTGCAGGCCAACGTAGTCGAAGCGACCCACGGCGAAGTCGTTCAGGAAATTCTCGGTAGCGGCGACGGATCGGTCGTCTTTCAGAATTTCGCTTTGAAAGATCCGCCGTTGACCTATGTTTCCGCGCCGACGGAAACCGGCACCGAAACGACTCTCGAAGTGCGAGTCAACGACGTGCTCTGGGAAGAGAGCTCGACGCTCTTTGGTCTGGGCGAACGCGATCGCAAGTACGCCGTGCGTCACGAAGACGACGGCAGCGTGCGCGTAATGTTCGGCGACGGCAAAAGCGGCGAACGTTTGCCGACCGGACCCGAAAACGTTACGGCGGTCTATCGCAAAGGCATCGGCCCGGACGGGGAAATCGCGGCGAACCAGCTGCGCATCGTTCAAAACGCCCCGGTTGGAATTTCCCAGGTCGACAATCCTTTGCCGGCCTCGGGTTCCAGCGCGCCGGAGCCCGCATCAGTCGCGCGGGAGCGTGCGCCCTTTTCGGTGCTGACCCTGGGACGCATCGTTTCGCTGAAAGACTTTCAGGATTTCGCACGCGGCTTCGGCGGCATCGGCAAAGCCCGGGCCACGAGTCTCTGGCAGGAAGAAGTTCAGCTGGTCTATATTACGATCGCCGGCGAAGGCGGGGCGCCCGTGCTCGCGAACTCGGAGCTGTATTTGAATCTCGGGCGGGCGCTCGATCGCGTGCGTGATCCTTTTCAGCCGGTGCGCATCGCTTCGTTTGATCCGCTGTTCTTTAATGTGGCCGCGAAGCTGCTCATTAATGCGGCCTATATACCGGAGCGGGTCTTCGCCGCCGCGGAAACCGTGGTCAGGGAATTTTTCGCCTTCGAAAACAGAGACTTCGGTCAGGAAGTCACCGTCGCCGAGCTGATTCAAATTCTTGAAGCGGTCGAAGGCGTCGACGCCGTAGATTTTGATCAGCTCAGCTTAACGACCGACGCTTTGTTTAATATGTCGATCGCTGATTTTCAGAGCAAACTCGAAAACACCTCGACGATCGATTCGGAGTTTCGCGACGCCTTCAATCTGCTGCTGGCGGCCGAAGATCCGACTCGCGCGCCGCTTTCGGAAGATACCCTGGTATTCGAAGAAAAGAAAGGCCTGCGCTGGGTACTGCGCGAACCGGCCGCCGAAGACGGCTACGCGGTGATCAAAGAGGCCGGATCGCTGAACGTATACGACTACCCGGCGCGAGTGACGCCTTTTCTCGACGCGGCCTTCGCGCGTCGCGACGAGAGCGGCGTCTTTCAGCCGGCCCAGATGCTGCTGCTCAATTCCGATGCGGCCGGCGTAATCTTAATGGAGTTCACGAACTGATATGGCAACACCGGAACGTCTCTATAATTTATTGCCGGCGATTTATCGTCGCCGGGACAGCGAAGAGGGCGAACCGCTCAAAGCTCTAATGGGAGTGATGGAAGCGGAGCTGGACATCTTCACCGAAGACCTCGACACGCTCTACGAAAACTGGTTCATCGAAACCTGCGAAGAATGGGCTGTGCCCTACGTCGGCGATCTGCTGGGCCTGAAAGGTCTGTATCCCGGGATCCCCGGCATCTTCAGCCAGCGCGCTTTCGTCGCGAATACTCTGGCCTTTCGCCGCCGCAAGGGCACGACGATGGTGCTCGAACAACTCGCGCGCGATGCGACGGGTTGGCCGGCGAAAGTCGTGGAGTTCTTCGAGTTGATGGGCGCGACCCAGAACATCAACCATCCGCGTATCGGCAAAGGCGGCACCGCTTTGATTCGCGACGCGAATCGAATGGATCTCGTGCACACAGCCTTCGATAGATCCGCTCATACCGCCGACATTCGTCGGGGCGGCGAAACCGCCGCGACCCGGGCCGGCACGTACAATATTCCGAATCTCGGCATCTACGTATGGCCGCTGCCGGCGTACGAAGTGCGCGAAGCGCAGCCCCGGGGCGTCGACGGCGACGACGATAGTTTCCACTTCAGTCCCCTGGGATTGGATCTGCCGCTGTTTAATATCCCGCAAACCGAAGAGGACATCAGCCAGTTCGCGGACGAAATCAATTTGCCGACGCCCCTGCGTCGCCGGCCGCTCTACGACGAAACCGAAAGCCTGCGCGATCCCACCGCGGACGTCGCCGCGGCTTCGCTGTATTTTACACCCGGCAGCGAAGTGCTCGGCGTAGAAGTCGGCGGCGTCGCGATTCCGCCGGCGGAAATTCTGATCACCGATTTACGCGATTGGACCAAACCCGATCCGACGAAGACCTATACATTCTTCGAGAACGGTTCGGAACAGAGCGTCGATCGCCCGATCAGCGTCGCCGTGGATCCCGTGACGGGTCGTCTGGCCTTTCCGACGGGCCAGGCTCCCGCGGATCCGGCGGACGTGCGCGTAAACTACGCCTATGGTTTCATCGGCGATATCGGCGGCGGGCCGTACAATCGGCGCGCTTCGGTGCTTGAAAATCTGTCTGAAACAATCGACTGGCAGGTCGGAGTCAGCGGCGACGCGACGCCGGTCGGGGGCGAAGAAATATATGCGACGATCGCCGAAGCGATCACGGCCTGGAATGCGCAGCCGGCCGGCACAATCGGTTTGATTACGATCATGGACAGCCGCACCTATGAAGAAGAATTAGCCGCGGGCGGCGCGATTATCATGCCGGAAGCTTCGTCGCTGATGATCGTCGCGGCGGATTGGCCGGTGATCGGCGCGGTCGAAAACGTCGTCGCCGGCGAACGAAAGAACGGTCGCATCGTTCCTTCGGGACTGCGCCCGCATCTGAAAGGTAGTATTGAAGTCCAGGGCACCGCACCAGGCGAAAGTCTGACTCCCGGCGCTCTGACGATCGACGGTCTTTTGATCGAAGGCGATTGCACTGTTTTAGAAGGCAATCTCGGTGCCTTACGTCTGGCCCACGTGAATTTCTTTTCCCTCGACGGTCTGACTGCGGGCCGCTTGCTCGTTCAGGCGAACTCCGCGAGCGGCGCTTCCGGGACTTATAACGAAAATCTTTCCGTGGTCTTCGAACGCAGTATCGCCCGCCAGCTGGATCTCAGCGCGTCGGTCGCGGGACTGTTAACCATCGATAGCATCGTGGATAATGCCGCGGCGGGGGAGGCCGCCATCGCCGCCGATAAAACCCGCGCGGATATTCGCAGCACGACTGTGCTCGGCGAAACGCGTCTACGTACGATCGAAGGGGAAAACAGCATCTTCATGGATGCGCTCACCGTCGAACGCCGCCAGGAAGGCTGCGTGCGCTATTGCAGTCTGCACGAAGATTCCGTAACGCCGCGTCGCTTTCGCTGTCAGCCGGACCTGGCGATCCAGGTGCGGGACTCGGGAGAAGAAAGCCCGCACATCGGCTTCAGCGATGAGCTGACCCGGGAACGCGTTCGTCCGACCTTCGCTTCGAAATCGCAAGGTCATCCCGCGTATCTACGCTTGAGAACCGAGGCGCCGATTGAAATTCGAACCGGTGCGGAAGACGGATCCGAGATGGGGGCGCTCTTTCATCTCAAGCAAGCGCAGCGCGAAACGAACTTGCGCACGAACCTGAACGAATACCTGCGCTTCGGTAAAGAAGTCGGAGTGTTCTTCGTGGTGCCGCGAGTCGAACAAATCTAAGGCCTTCGCGCCCTGTCACAGTAACGGAAAACATCTAATGAAAGCGGATCTATCGCGGAATTCTTTCGCACCCAATAAAAAGTTCAACAGCGTGCGTCAGCAACAGGGACGCGTCCTGACCGACGCGGACTGGAACGAGCAAAGCGATATCGCCCAGGATCGCGATCGCCGGTTCAGCGTCGACGTGTTAAATTCCGACGGCGCGCCGGTGGATGCCGGCGGTTTCGCGCTGCAGGTCGTCGACGACGGCGGCCAGGACAATCTGCAGGTTTCCGCGGGCCGTTATTATGTGAACGGTATTCTGACCGAAAACGAAGTCGACGTTTTATTCACCGCTCAGCCGGATTTACCCGGGGCGACGCTGCCGACCGAAGACGGAGTGTATCTTGCGTACCTGGACGCCTGGGAGCGCGGGATCGATCATCTCGACGATGCGCTGATTCGCGAAGAGGCCTTGAACGGAGCCGATACCGCCGATCGCACACAAACAGTCGCGCAAACGAAGTTACTGAAAATCGGCGAAAGCGGCCTGGTCGTGCCGCCGGCTTCGCCGCCCGTGGCCTGGACCGATCTTACGGAGCGCAGTCTGCCGGGATTGACGGCGCGGGCTCTGGCCTCCGGCGCGCCCGATACCTCCTGCGACGGCGGCGGTTATACCGGCATTGATAACGCGCTGTATCGCATTGAAATTCATCAGAGCGGCGCGCCCGGCGCGGCTACGTTTAAGTGGTCGCGTTCGAACGCCGGGCTGGCGCACGAATGGGAGAGTCTCGACGGCGACGAATTGACCGTGCGCGCGCTCTTACAAAATTCGATCGCACCCGCACTCAAAGCCGGCGACTGGATCGAATTAACCGACGCCGGCTTAGAACTGGAAAATCGGCGCGGCACGCTGGTGCGTCTGGAACAGGTCGACGCTCGCGTATTGCGGATCGATCCGGCGACGGCCATCCACTATGATCCCGCGATTACGACTCTGGACCTCGCGGACTTTTCCCGCGGCGTGCGTAAGATTCGTCCCTGGGATATGCGCGGAGCAGCGGGCGAAATTCCGGTTCCGGCTGCGGGCTGGGTCGAAGTGGAAGCCGGCGTAGAAATTCGCTTCGACAGCGCCGAATACCAGAGCGGCGACTACTGGCTGATTCCCGCCCGTTCGACGAGTCGCAGTCTGCTGTGGCCCTGCGAAGACGGAGTCGGCCCGGTCAGCCGGTCGGCGGAGGGCGTGCGACACGATTACGCCCAGCTGGCGTTTCTGGAAAAAACGGGCGGCGACTGGACGCTCCTGCGGGATTGCCGGCGGCGTTTCGCATCGCGCACTAATGCGCAGTTATTGTATATTAGTGGCAGCGGCCAGGAGGCGATGCCCGGTCAGAGCCTGGCCGCGCCGATCGAAGTGCGGGCCGTGCGGGGCGATCGTCCGGTTCTGGATGCGCGCATTCAATTCGAAATCATCGCAGGCGGGGGCGCGCTTTCGCACGCGGGACCTCCGATCGCGAGCGGCGCCACGCTCATCGTCGCCGCGGACGCCGACGGCGTGGCCGCGGTCGACTGGCAGCTGGATACGCTGACGCCCGCGCAAAAAGTTCGCGCGACTCTACTTGACGCCGTCAGCACGGGCTTGCCGGCAACGATCGATTTCGTGGCCAATCAGAGCATCGCGCAGCGGGTGGCCTACGATACAGTAACCGGCGGCGACAGCACGCAGGACGTACTCGATCGTCTCGGTTCCGAGAAGATCAATCGCGCCGGTGATACCGTCACCGGTTCCCTGGTCGTTCAGCAGAATCTGGAAGTCAAAGGCACGTTAAACGCGCAGGGCGACGTTCTCGCGAACGCTCAAAACGTCGCGGGAGATATTCAGCTCGGCAATCAAGAAGACGATCGCGTGCGAGTGTTCGGCGAAATCGATTCCGCCCACAGCTCCGGCATGCTGGAAGTCGCGGACGATCTGCTCGTGCGCGAAGATCTGATCGTCGACGGCAAAGTCGGCGTAAACACTCCGACCAACGACGCGATATTGAGCGTCGGCGGCGCCATCGAAGCGCGCAGCGGCGGCTTTCGATTTCCGGACGGCACGCTGCAGACGACCGCCGGCGGCGCGAGCGACAGCGTTCCACCCGGTCTCAGCGTGCTCGGCGAAAGCGCGACGCCGCCCGCGGGCTTTGTGTATACGGGCACTCGCATCGCGACCGAAAACTCGAACGGATTTCGCACATGGACCGCTCGCAGAGACTTACCGGCCACCCGCGCGGATCAAGTCGTAGAAGTCGTCGACGGTCAGATTTACATGATCGGCGGCAGCACCATCGGCATCGGCAGTTATACGAACGCGACGTACCGCTATGATCCCATCGCAAACCTCTGGTCGCCGCCCCTTGCTACGATGGGTTTCAGCCGGGGCGGCGCCGCGTCAGCCGTGATTGACGGAAAGATTCACGTGGTCGGCGGGCAGTTGAACTTCACTGCGATAACGAATGCGCATGAAGTCTACGATCCGATCACAGACCTGTGGTCGACTTTGACCGGCCCGGCGCTCCAGCGTTCCTTCGCGAGGGCGGCAAGCGTCGATGGCAAACTGTACCTCTTCGGCGGTGACATAGGCGGCACTGTTTCATCCACGGTACAAGTCTATGATCCTCAGACCGATTCCTGGGATGACAGCCTGGCCCCGATGGGCGTCGCCCGGAGGGTCGCCGGCATCGCTGTATACGAAGGTCTGATTTACGTGCTTGGTGGAATAAGCCCTACGGATACACTCTTATCCGTAGAAGTTTACGACCCGGCGATGAATACCTGGACTCCTCTCGCGGGGATGCCGGCGCCAAAGTACGGCTTCGGCACCTCAGTGATCGACGGGAAAATCGTGACGTATGGCGGGCAGAACCAGGCCGGAACGGACCTGCGCACTGTTGAAATTTACGATATAAAAACGAATCGCTGGGAGACTCTGGAGGATATGCCCGAAGCCAAACGAGCCGCGGGCTGGGCGACGGTAGACGGAACCGCGTATATATTCGGCGGCGCCATCGGCTCCACCTGGTTTGACACCGCCTACGCGCGTGCCTTTCCGGTAAGTTACTATCTGCACGCGAAGTCGCCGTTTCCGGGCGACGGCGGCCGCCTGCGCGTGCTCGGCACGGACTGGAGCCACGCGAACATCGCCTGGACGAAGGCGGAGAACGCCGCCGGACCCGCTTCCGCTCTCGACTATCGCGTGTACTATTCAAGCGAAGATAATATCGGCAGCGTCGCCGATATCGACGCGAACGGGACCTCCGCAGGCGACGCGCAGGCCGACATCGACCGCCTGTCGGTTACCGGCCTTGCGAACGGACAAACGTATTATATTAACGTGTTAGTCGAAGATATTTCCGGCAATCGCGCTGCGTATACGCCGACGAAAGTCGAGATTCCTTACGAATGGCAGCTGCTCGACGGCGGCAATGTCAACGGCATCAACGTGAACGGCGGCGCGGACGCCCTGCGCCCGAACGTCAGCGCCTATTTCAAACAAATCGCCGCCACCTGGGAAGAGCCGACCAGTTCGGGCGTGCGCGTGCGTTCTTTCGACGGTCTGGCCTGGAATCCGCTGGAAACCGGAGGCATTAACGCATCGGGAACCGTCGAGCAGCCCGTGGCGGCCTTCTATCGCGGGCGACTCTTCGTCGCGCGAATTGAATTCGTTCCCGGCTGGCGCATTCGCGTCAGCGCCTATGACGGCGACCGCTGGTATTCGGTCGATAACGGCGCGCTGAATTTAACGGGCAATAATGCCTTCGGTCCGGTCTTCGCGGTCCACAACGATCGCCTCTATCTGGGCTACTACGAAGACAATCCTGGAACGAACCGTTTTCAAATTCGCATGATGCGCTACGAAGGCGGGATCACCTGGCGGCAGGTCGACGGCGATGGAACCTTCGCCAGTCTGAACTACAGTCCGGCGAATGGCGCGAGCCTGGCCGGAGTCGCGGGCTGGCGCAATCGACTGTTTGTAGCATGGACCGAGGCTCAGGGGCCGGAACAGATTCGCGTGCGCGCGCTTTCCGAAGGCGGCAGCTGGACCTTCGTGGACGGCGGCGGTTCGACGGGTTTGAATTTCGATCCGACGATTGCGGCCTTCGGCGGGCGTCTGGTCGTCTATCGCGACGCGCTGTACTGCTCGTTTTACGAAGCCCGGGCGGGCATCGGGCAAATTCGCGTAAAGCGCTACGATATTGATGCGAACGGCGAGCGCTGGACTTTCGTCGACGGCGGACTTTCCACGGGTTTGAATTTCGACGTCGGTCGCAGCGCGGTGCTCGAAGGCATGACCGTCGCCGACGATCTATTATTTGTAAGCTGGTCCGAAGCGAATGCGGGCGGCGTGAGCCAGGCGCGGGTCAAAGCCTTCGACGGTGAAAGCTGGCGTTTCGTGGACGGGGCCGGCGCGAACGGCCTGAATGCGAGCGTCGCGCGTAATATTGAATATCCGCGCATTAGCGGCGTGAACGATCGGGCCGTATTGCCCTTCGTCGAAAACGTCGCCGGTTCACGAAAGATTCGTGTGCGCGAAGCGGGTTACGACGAAGCGCCCCTGTCCTCGCCGATCGACTCGGCCCGCGCGGTCGCTTATAACGGCAAGATCTATCTGGCCGGCCTGCGCGCGCCGGCCAGCGTCATGCAGCAGTACGATCCGGTCGCACGGACCTGGAAGCGGCTGACTCCCGCGCCGGTCGGCCGCGAAAACGCGGTGATGGGCGCAAGCGACGGTCGCATCTATCTGCTGGGTGGAGGAACGGCGGGCGGCGTCGACACGGTCGCCAACGATATTTACGATATCGCCACAGACACCTGGTCCGTCGGCAGTCCCATTCCCGGCACCGTCGGCCAGTGGACCGGCGGATTGATCGGCACGAAAATATACGTCTTCGGTTTCTTTAACGGCACTCTGCACATCTACGATATTCCAACCGACGACTGGAGCTT
Organism: bacterium; assembly: GCA_024742665.1. Lineage (GTDB taxonomy): Bacteria > Spirochaetota > Leptospiria > Leptospirales > Leptonemataceae > JANSYA01. Next base: position 278,033 of record JANSYA010000006.1, on the reverse strand, counting down.
CGGCGCCAGTTTCCCGGCGGCGACGTCGCAAATGTCGGCGGTCGTCCTAAACGATCGGCTCTATGTAATCGGCGGTTGGAACGGTTCGGCTAACGTCGCAACCACGCACGAATACGATCCGGCGACGGACGCCTGGACGCCGCTCGCTTCGATGTCTGTCGCGCGCGGTCGAGTCGGTCTCGCCGCGGCTAACGGTAAAATCTACGCGATCGGCGGCCAGGCCGGCGGCTCGAACGTCGCGCAAAACACTTTTGAAGAGTACGATCCGCTTACGAATTCCTGGCGCACGCTAAACCAGCTGGAGAACGCACTCACTGCCACGGCAGCCGTGGGCCTTGGTGACCGGGTCTACTGGATCGGCGGTGGATTTACGGCCGACGATACGCAAAATCAGCGTAGCGTTCACTCACGCGAGTTGCGCCAGGATTGGTGGAATGCGCGACCGCTGCCGGAGGAGTACGGCGCGTCGCCGGTAGTCGTTTTAGACGGCAAAGTTCACTTTCTGGGAAGTTACCGGGAGTCTTCCGCTTTTATTACGACGCACACAGTCTTCGATCCGGCGACCGAGAGTTATTCGACTCTCGCCGACGTTCCCGAAGCCCTGCAGTACGCCTTCGCCGCGGCGATCGACGGCAAAATTTATATGGTCGGCGGTTCCGACAGCGCCGCGACGCCGAATACTGATACGCATATCTACGATCCCGCAACGAATACCTGGAGTACTGGCGCGCCGCTGCCCGATGGCGACGTGATTACGGTCGGCGGCGTGATCAACGGGAAAATCTATCTGGTCGGCGCGACGGATCGTTTGTTGCACGAGTACGATCCGGTAGGCGACGCCTGGGCCGCTTTGAGTCAATCGCCGCGCGAACATACGAACGGCATGGCCGCCGTAATCAACAATCAGCTGTACTTAATGGGCGGCGTCGCTTCGGGCAGTTCGGTCCACGTTCTGGAAACCGACGTCTACGATCCCGATACCGACGACTGGACGCTCGCCGCGCCGATTCCCGACGGTCGTTACGGAGCGGGAGCCGTCGCGCACGCCGGCGAGATCTATCTGCTGGGCGGCTACGACGGGCCTGTGGGCGTGAACCGCCGCGTATCGTGCCTGAAGCTCGATCTGATCCGCGGCGATTGGGTTAATATTCCGCCGCTGACTGACGAACACGCGTACTTTCAGCCGGTGGTAGTTAACGACATCATCTATGCAGCCGGCGGACGCGTCGCCACTCAGAATGCGGTATCGCGCCGCGTCGAAAAGCTATCGTTGAACGATCTCGCTCCGTATGCTCCGGTGCCGACTTCGCTGCCGTTCTTTAACGACTGGACTTTACGCGCCGACATGCCCGTGGCCCAGGCGGAACCGATGGCGGCTGCAGTGAACGGCAGGTTTTATTTGTTTGGCGGTCAGGCCACGCAGGGCGCGTCGGTGACCTTCAACGACGACAGCTTCGTATACGATCCGATCACGGACGCATGGAATACCATCGCCCCGATCACGACGCCGCGGGGCAACGGAGTCGCGGCGCACGTGAACGGCAAAATCTACGTAATGACCGGAGCGATAAACGGCGGCGCTTCCGATCTGAACGAAGAGTACGATCCGCTGAACGACAGCTGGACCACGCGAGCGCCTGTGCCGACGGCGCGCTATAATACCGGCGTCGCTGTGCTCGACGGTCTGATTTATTTGATCGGGGCGCAGCAGCCCGCCGACGGCATGAAGGTCGACGCCTACGATCCAGTTGCGGACAGCTGGACGAATGTCGCCACAGTACCGACGCCCCGGGCCAGCCCCATGTGCGCGGCCTTCGATGGCAAGATCTACGTCATCGGCGGAGCGCTGTCCAACACCAGCGTGAATACGGGAGTAGTCGAAATTTTCGATCCGGCCGGGCCCGGCTGGACTACGGGGGCGACGATGCCGACCGCGCGTTCGTCCGCCGCAATCTCCGTCGTCGGCGGACTGATCGTCGTCGCCGGGGGCTACGACGGCGCGAACGATCTCGCCACGGTCGAAGCCTACGATCCGGTGAACGACGTCTGGGCGACGCTGGAGTCCATGTCTCAAGCTCGCGCGGGTATTGAGAGTCTGGTGAGCGGTCGTACGATGTTCGCATTCGGCGGCGTGCTGGTCGGATCCCTGCAGTACTTCGCGCGCACCGAAGCCATCTCGATTCCGGAAGCGCAGACGCTTGCGCCGCTGCCGGACGCGGTCGCTGCAGCTGTAACGGAAACCATCGACGGTAAGATCTATACGGGTCTGGGCGTGCGCAGCCTGCCGAATACGATGACCGGCGATCTAAATGTTTACGATCCGGCGAGTGATAGCTGGGCGGCCCTTGCGGCCGGCACCGCGCGCGCGGGAGCGGCCGGCGCCGTGCTGAACGGCAAGCTGTATACTTTCGGCGGCGCGACCGATACGAGCGTCTATTCGACGCTAAATGAAGTTTATGATCCTGAAACCGACGAGTGGACGACGCTTGCGCCTCTGACAACTGCGGCGCGGGACTCGGCGGCCTGCGCGGGACCGGACGGCAGGCTCTATTTATTCGGTGGATTGGACGGGCCGGATCTTACGACGGCGGAGGCTTACGACGTTTTTGCCGACAGCTGGACTGCGCTTACGCCGCTGCCGTCCGCGCGGGCGCAGGCGCGGGCCGTGCGTCTCGGCGGTCGCATTCACCTGATCGGCGGGCAGTTCAGCGGCAGCGCACTCGCGAATCACGACGTATACGATCCGGCTACGAATCAGTGGAGTTCGCTGGCCGCGCTGCCCGTGCCTTTTACGAACGGAGCCGCTACGGTGCGCAACGGACGAATCTACTATTTCGCGGGAGTGAATCCGCCGAATCTGAACGGCGCCATTTACGAATACGATCCGTTTACGAACGCCTGGAAGATCGTCGGACTGCTGGACCAGAACGTCTATTCGACGGCCGCGGTTACGGTCGGCACGCGCGTATACTTTCACGGCGGCTTTGACGAAAGCGATACGACCCGCAGCGAAAATCAGGTCGTGATCTTTGAAAATTAAATCGCCCGCGAGCGAAGCGCGAATCGAGCGCAAGTGAAACTAATATGAAAACCGATATTTCGAGAGATACATTTCGCCGCGAAAAACACTACAGCGCGGTGCGTCTGAAGCAAAATCGCCTGTTGACCGACGCCGACTGGAACGAGCAGGTCGACATCCAGAATTATATTCGCCGCACGAAACTGCGCGATACCTACGGCGCAAGCGGCGTGCCGATTTCCGGCGGCGGTTTTCAAGTCGGCGCGACCGGAGCCGATCTGAGCATCTCGGCGGGCAGCATCTACGTCGACGGCATCCTGTGCGAAAACTTCGCGGACTCCGTATTTACGAATCAGATCGACCTGCCCGGCCAGTCTCTGCCGGAGGACGGACTGTATCTCGCTTATCTCGACGTGTGGGAGCGCAGCGTTTCGAGCATCGAAGCGAATATTCGCGAAGCCGGTCTGGGCGGGCCCGACACGGGAACGCGCGCGCAGCTCCTGAATCAGGTGAAGCTGTTGTACATCGGCGACGGCAGCGTCGACGCCGCGCGTTTCGATACGCCGCCGGAATTCACCGCGCTTACCCAGGCGCAGCGCGGTCGCATCAGCGCGCGCACGCGAGCGGCCGACGTCGGCACCGACCCCTGCGATATTGGCGAACGCGGCGGCTATAGCAGCCAGGAGAATCGCCTGTATCGAGTGGAAATTCATACGGCGGGCGGAGTGGCCGGCGGCGGACAGCCGGCGACGGCCACGTTCAAGTGGTCCCGGGATAACGGCACCGTCGCTTCCGAACTATTAGAAATCAACGGTACATCATTAAGCGTACGCAGCACCGGCCGGGATCGCGCGATTTCTTTTCGCGCCGGCGACTGGCTGGAAGTCAGCGACGAAGGCCGCGAAAAAGCCGGCGAACCGGGCACGCTGGCGCGGGTCCAGGAAATCGTCGGCGAAACCATCATCATCGATCCCGACAGCCTGCGGCATTTCGACGGACTCGAAGGCGACGCGAAAGTTTTGAGCCTCGCGGACTTTTCGCGCGGTACGGCCCGCATTCGCCGCTGGGATATGAACGATGCCGTGGGAGCCGCGCCCTTGCCGTCGGCGGGCGTCTGGTTCGAACTGGAAAACGGAATCGAAGTCCTGTTCGAAGACGACGCCTTCAGCGTGGGCGACTACTGGCTGATTCCCGCCCGGGCCGCCACGCGCAACGTCGAGTGGCCCCGGGACGAATTCGGCGGGGCGATCCCGCAGATCGCCGGCCCCGAACACAGCTACGCGCCCCTGGCGTACGTGCGCTCTCTGGGCGGCGTCTGGGAGAATCGCGCGGATTTGCGCACGGAGCTCGCGGTGCTTACGCGGCCCGAATTGTTTTATGTCAGCGGCGACGGCCAGCAGGGCATGCCCGGCGAAGATCTGGATACGGCTCTGGCGGTCCGCGTCGGCTCCGGCCCCGAAACGATCGCCGGCGCGAAAGTGCGCTTTGAAATTTTAACCGGAACGGGCACTTTGCGCGACGCTCCCGGCGGCGTGGATCTCGGCGCGATTACAATCGTAGAAACCGACGCCGACGGTCGCGCTGCCGTCGGCTGGCGACTCGACGCGACGAACGAACACCAGCGCGTCCAGGCGATGCTCTTGAATTCGGACGGATCCGACTCGTCCTATCTCGTGCGTTATAACGCGAACTTGAATCTATCAAGCGCCGTGCATTACACCGGCGACGTTCCCGGGCCGGATGCTCAGAACTTACTCGACGGCGTGAGCACAGTCGACGAAGCGATCGATCGACTGGGGGAAATCAAAGTCAATCGCGCGGGCGATACGATCACCGGTTCGCTGATCGTACAGCAGGACTTCGACCTGAACGGCGATTTGACTGTGCGCGGCGATGTGATCGTGCAGGATACGAATTCGCTGCCGGGATCGATCGATCTGGGCAACGCCGACGAAGACGATATTATTATTCACGCGGAGCTCGATTCCGGTCACACCACCGATCGGCTGGTCGTCGACGATACGCTGCGCGTGCAAGAAGATCTGGATGTGGAAGGACGCATCGGCGTCGGAACCTCGGCGCCGACGGATAAGCTGAGCGCCGCGGGACTCGTGGAAACTCTGGAGGGCGGTCTGGTTTTTCCTGACGGTACGATCCAGACGACCGCCGGAGCGGAAGGCGGCGGCGGGGTGCCGACCGGTTATTGCGTTCCCGGTCCGAGCCTGGTGGCGCCGGACGGCTTCGTCGACTCAAGTCGCGCCATTAACGCGGGGGGCCAGTACGCCGCCTGGACGCCGCTTGCGAGTATGACGATCGCGCGCCAGAGGCCTGCAGTGGCCGTACTAAATGGTCGGATTTACGTCGCCGGGGGATCACGCGGTGGAGCAGGGGGCGGCGGACGCACCGAACACGAAGAGTACGATCCGTTAACGAATCTCTGGCGCAACCGCGCCGCTTTGCCGGCGGCGAATGGACAGCTCGCGTCCGCCGTCTACCGCGATCGCATGTATGTCTTTGGCGGTAGCACCTGGTCGGGATCGACTCTGACCGGAGTTACCGACACGACGCGCGTCTATGATCCGACGACCGACGCCTGGACTTCGCTGGCTGCGCTGCCCACGCCCCGCAGCAACGGGTCGGCTGTCGCAGTCGACGGCCGAATCTATGTGATCGGCGGCGATAGCAATCCGAGTTCGGGCGTTGCGCTCAGCGCCAACGAAGCCTTCGATCCCGACGCAAACGCCTGGAGTGTGCGTGCCGATATGCCCACGGCGCGGACCAATTCTGCGGTCGCCGTACTGAACGATCGAGTCTATGTGTTCGGCGGCAATCAGGTCACAAACGCCGGCTTGAACGCTCTTGAAGTCTACGATCCGGCGGCGGATTCCTGGACGACGCGCGCGCCGATGCCCTTCAGCGGCTTTGGTATGATCGCCGCGGTCGTCGACCATCGCATTCACGTGATCGGCGGAATCAGCGGCGGCGCCGATCTGAATATATATAAAATTTATGATCCCGCGACGGATTCCTGGAGCGACGGTCCGACGGGAATGAGCCTGCGCCACAACGGCGCCGGAGCCGTCGTGCATAATACGATCTACTATTTGACCGGACAGGTCCAGGGGCCGGCCGGCGACGTGACCACCAACGAAGCGTACAGTCCGGCGATCTACTTCGCGGCGCAGTGTAAGAGCGATGCGGTCGTTCCACCGGCTCCCGCTCCGGCGCCGTTTCAGCTGGACTGGACGGCGATCGCCGCGCTGCCTTCGGATCGCGTGGGCGGCGTCGCGGCGACGGTGAACGATCGCGCGTATTATATCGGGGGCGACGATGCTGGAGCCGCGGCCACGGCGAGTCTGTACGAATACGATCCGGCGCAGGATCTATGGACCCAGCGCGCGTCAGCACCCGGGGCCAGAACCTATGCGGCAGGGGTCGTCCACGATGATCGCATCTACGTGTTTGCGGGAATCCAGAACGGAGTAATCCAGACCGCCAGCGATGTGTACGATCCCGTCCGGAATGAGTGGAGTTCACTTGAGCCGATACCTTCGAGCCGCTTTTATGTCGGCGCGGCGAAAACGCTCAGCGGCAGAATCTTCGTCGTCGGCGGCCGCGATTCCGGCGGAACCGGACTGCCCACGAACGAAGAGTACGATCCCGTCGCGGACGCCTGGTCTACACGCCAGGCGATGAGCGTCGGTCGCGAAGCCCTGGCGGTCGTCGCCGTAGATGAAAAAATTTATGCGATCGGCGGCGTGAACGGCGCCACGATCTATGGGACGAACGAAGTCTACGATCCGGCGACGAACGTCTGGACGACGCTGCAGCCCATGCCGACCGCGCGCTACGCGGTATCGGCTGTGAGCATGAACGGTAAAATCTACACATTCGGCGGCTTTACGTCTTCCGGCAATACGAACGTCGTTGAAGAATACGATCCGCGCACGGACACCTGGCGCGCTGTCGACAGTCTGGCCTCGGCTCGCCGCTATACGGCGGCGACGGTCGTCGGCCGCACCGCCTTCGTTCTGGGCGGCTTTGTCAGCGGCGCGATCACGAGCGTCGAAGCGATCTCTTTGCCCGCCTCGACGACGCGAATTCCGCTACCGGCTCCGCGCGCTTCGCACGTCGTGCAAGCAGTCGATTCTAAACTTTATGTGACCGCCGGTTACGGCGCGCCGGGCGACGATGCTCCCGCGGCGACTTACGAGTACGATCCGGCGGTCAACGCCTGGGCGACCCGGGCCGCGATCCCGACGCCGCGCTACGAAGCGGCGAGCGCCGTAGCGGGCGGACGTTTGTTCGTAATTACCGGAGGCGTCGGTCCGGCGACTTTCCTGGACGCCAACGAAGAGTACGACCCGGTCACAAACCAGTGGACGGCGCGCGCTGCGATTCCGACGGCTCGCCGGGACGCCGCAGCGACCGGCGACGGGACTTCGATCTACGTCACGGGCGGCGCTGCGAGTGGTTCGGTCTTCGATACGCTTAATATTTATAGCGTCGCCGGCGATTCCTGGAGCGCCGGGGCGCCGATGCCCACGGCTCGCCGGGGACACGTGGCCGTATTCGTAGACGGTCTGATGTACGTCATCGGCGGCAGCCTTTCGGGCGGAGCGCTGACCGGCGTCAACCAGGCCTATGATCCCGGGACTGACAGCTGGTCGACGCTTGCTCCGTCGCCGATCCCGCGGGACAAAGCTTCGGTCTTCGCGCGGGCCGGCCGGATCTACATCGTGGGCGGTCGGACCTCGAACGCATCTGCGGCAGGTTCCAGCATCGTAGAGGAATACAATCCGGCGACGAACGCCTGGCGACGCATGCCGGATATTCTTTTCCCCCGCGGTTATAATCAGGCGGCGCTGATCGGCGATCGCGCACATATCGTCGGCGGCCAGGACGGACCGCTGGCGACCGTGGACCACCAACTGATTCAATTCGAAAACTGATCAGCGCTCATTGAGGACGCGCTCTTTAGAATACCAGGAAAATATTATGAAATCCGATATCTCACGCGATACTTTTCAAGCACCGGAAAAATACACGGCCGTGCGGCTGCAGCAAGGCCGGGCTCTGGTCGACGCCGACTGGAACGAGCAGGCGGATATTCGCGCCTACCAGGACCGGAGGGCCGCCTCTGACGCGATCGGCGCAAGCGGCGCCCCGGCGGAAAATCCGGGTCTGGGAATTGCGGCCGCGGCCGGGGGCACGGATCTGGAAGCCGCGCCGGGACGCTATTATATAGAAGGAATCGTCCGGCAGACGGATCAGACTATCGCCTTTACGGCCCAGCCGGATTTGCCCGGCTATGCACTGCCGACCGAAGACGGGGTCTATCTGGCCTATGCCGGGACTCGCGAAGCACTGGTCACAGCCCTGGAAGATCCGGAGCTGCTCGATCCGGCCCTGGGCGGATTCGACACGACCGCGCGTTCGCGCAGTCTATTGCAGCTGGGTCTCCTGCGGGACGGCGATGTCGGCGACGTGCCGGACTGCCTGGCGGAGTCGGCGGCCTGGACGGCCTTTCGCGACGGGGAACGCTCGGAAAATCGCGCGCGAATGAAAGCGCGCCTCGCTCCAAACGCAACGACCGGCCAGGCCGGCGAATATGCGGGCGAGCAGAACGCGCTGTACCGGGTAGAGATTCATCGCGGCGGCGCGGGCGGCGTCGCCACGTACAAGTGGTCGCGTGCGAACGCCGCCGAAGTTCTGGAGTGGACCGGACAGAACGGCGATGTGCTGACTGTGCGCAGCGCCACCGGCCCGCGGCAGGGTTTTTTCGCTCCCGGCGACTGGCTGGAAGTCCTCGACGATAGCTTTGAACTCACCGGTCGTTCGGGCGGGCTGGTTCAAATCCTGGCCGACGACGGCGATAGCCTGCGCATCAAGGCCGATAGCTATATTCCCCACGCCGGGGGCGGCGCGACGCTGGACATCGCCGAGTTCACGGGCGAGCTGCGCAAGCTGCGTCGCTGGAGTATGTCCGGCGATTCAGGCGAGCTGCAGACCAGCGCGGACGCGACCGAATTTTTAGCGATTGAACACGGGCTGGAAATCGCCTTCACTTCCGAAACGATTTCGAGCGACAACGTGGATTTTCGCGCGGGCGAAGCCTGGCTGATTCCGGCGCGGGCGATTCCCCGGGACATCGAGTGGCCCGTACAGAGTGCAGTCGACGGCGCGAACGATTTTATTCCGCCCATGTTTCCGCAAACGGCCTTCGCGCGTCTGGCGTACGTTCAACTCAGCGGCGGCGTCTGGAGCGTGCTCGGCGACTGCCGGCGAATTTTTCCGACGCTTGCCGACGCGAACCTGGTTTATCAAGGCGGCGACGGCCAGGAAGGTTTGCCCGGCGAATTTCTCGACGAAGCTTTAGTCGTTCGCGTCGCATCCGGTTCGGTGCCGGTGTGCGATGCGCGAGTGCGTTTTACGATCGTCGCGGGTGACACGGGCGCGACAGCGACTCTCGAAGATGTTTTGGACGCGGCGAATACCGGTGCGAGCGTCGACGTATTAACGGACGGCGAAGGGCTCGCGGCCGTGCGCTGGCGCATCGATCCGACGACGGCTCAACCCCGGGTCAGCGCGACGCTGCTCGATGCCGACGGCACGCCGCTGCCGCTGCTCGTTGAATTTAATGCGGGTTTGAGCGTCGCCGCGCGTTTGCAGCATACGCCGGAAGCCGTGCTGGACCCCGCGGGCCTGGATCTAATGGCCGGCGTGACGACGGTGCGCGAAGCACTCGACGCGCTTGAGAATATCAAAGCCGATCGCGCCGGCGATACGATCACCGGTTCGCTGACGATTGACGAAGATCTGACGGTCGAAGGTCAGCTGACGGTTCAGGGCGACGTGATCGCCAAAGACCTGGCGCAGACTCCCGGCGACGTGCTGCTGGGCGACCAGGATTCGGATCGCATTACAATTCACGGCGAGCTCAAGTCGCAGCATATAACCGACGCGCTCGTAGTCGACGACGCCATGCAGGTCCGCGAAGACCTGCTGGTAGACGGCGCAGTCGGACCGCGCTCCGGCATCGGCATCGGCGAAATCACGGGCGACTGGAAGTTTCGCGTCGCCATGAATGTCGCCAGTCCGATTGTGGACGCTCCTTTTAGCCGTCGTTCGCAGCAGTTGTACGCGAGCGATGCGCGAATCGGCGCGGCCTTCGCCTCAAGTTTCGCAGTGCACGGCGATTGGCTGATGGCTGCGGACGCTACCGATGCATCCCGGGCCGGGGCGGTCTATGCGTTCCAGCGGGTGGACGGCGAGTGGGTCGAAAGACAAAAGATCACCGCGTCGGACTCCGGCGTCGACAAACGCTTCGGAATGCGTGTCGCGATCGAAGGCGATCTCATGGTTGTCGGCTCGCACCCCGAGAATGCGACCGCCAGCACCGGCTCGGTGTATGTGTTCGAGTTAAATGACGGTGAATGGCGTGAAATACAGCAGGTCGTCGCCTCGGACGCCGCGGTCGGCGATCAATTCGGGGCCTTTGTCGCGATTTCCGGTACGACCGTGCTGGCGGGTTCGCCTCGCAAAAACGGTTTCGCCGGCGCCGCCTACGCCTTTCGCATCGTCGGAGGCGTACTGCAAGAAGAGGCGAAGATGACGCCGCCGGCGCCGGCGGCGAACGATATCTTCGGCGTCGTCGCGGTCGACGGCGATACGGCTGTGATCGGCGCTTATAGCCGCAGCCAGGCCTTTGTTTATCAGCGCATCGGCCAGGGCTGGGTGTATCAGCAGACCCTGAGCGGCGCGGGCGAAACCTGGTTCGGCATCAGCGTCGCCATCGACGGGAATCAAATTGTCGTCGGCGCTCCTTATGAAAGCGGCAATACGACTGACGAGGGTGCGACCTATATTTTCGAATTCGACGGCTCTACCTGGAGTCAGGCGGCGCGCATCACCGCATTGGACGGACATGCAGCGAATCGTTACGGTCAGAATGTCGATATCAACGGCGACACCGTCCTGGTCGGCGCGCGAGGCAACAACAATACGGAAGGAACCGAAGCCGGAGCGGTCTATGTCCTGAAAAAGGAGGCCGGTGTTTGGTCCCAGGAAACGAAATTCATTCTCAACGATGACTCGGCCTTCAGCGGCTTTGGAAGTCGCGTGCAACTGGAAGACGGAGTTGCATATGTTGCGAATTCGGCTTCGAACTCATCGGCTGCCCCCCGGCATCGCACCGGCTCGCTAACGGTCATTCCCCGTACGCCCGAATCCTTAACTAATTATCAGTATGAGTTGACGATCAATACCGCGTCGCTCGTCAGCGCCGGCAAGATGAACGCCGACGGCTCCGACATTCTGTTTATGAACTCGGACGATTTGATTCCGCTGCCGTACTGGATCGAGTCGGGCATGAACACCGCCGCCACGAAGATCTGGGTGCGCCTGCCGTCGATTCCGGCCGGCGGACTGGCGCGGATCTTTTTGCACTATGGCAACGAAAACGCTGTGGCTCGCTCTTCGACCGCCGAAACCTTCATGGGCGAAATCGAAGACCTGGGCGCCGCCTGGCAGATCGAAGAAGGCGCCGGCACTCTAATTCGCGACCTCTCCGGGAACGGCAACGACGGTACCATGCAGGGCGTGCCCGTTTGGACTGACGGTCGCTTTGGATCTGCGCTGGATTTTAACGGCAGCAATAACGAGATCCTGCTGCCCCCGGGCAATCTGGCCGGAACCGGAAGCGATCCGGTTTCGATTAGCATGTGGTTTTATTCCGACAACGACTGGGCCGTAAACGAAACTCGCACGCCGTGGCAATTCGCCTGGGACTCCAGCCAGTTCTACAGCGTCTTCTGGAATCGGGGCGGAACCCAGGGCCTGAATATTCACTTTCGCGAGAGTATCCACATCTTCGTGCCGATCGAATTGAACGCGATTCTGGGTCGCTGGAATCATTTCGTCGGCGTCTATACCGGCGGCGATAAACGCTCCACGAATAGTTTTATTTATTATCTGAACGGCATTCGCCTGCCGCTCGGATCGATCAACGAAGGCGAAGTCGGCGACGGCCCGCCGTATGACAGTCGTCTGGGTTCCAGTGCGAACGCCCTGGTCGGTCTGCAGTACTGGGACGGACGTCTGAATCACATGCAGGTGTATCGGCGCGCGCTGACCGATTCGGAAGTCGCCGATCTGTCGCACTATTACGGTTATGCGACTCTGGAAAACCCGGGGCGTATTCTACTGCGAACATACGCCGAAACCGCGCCGATCGTTGCGATCGAAAACGAATTGCCGGTGCCCTTCGCTTTGCCGGAAGGCTGGCAGTATCGCAAATCAATCAGCATTCAAAACGATTTTCCGGAAAGCTTCAGCGAAGCCCGGCGTTCCGTCGCAGTCGGCGCGTTTTCGACGCTGCTCGCCGAAGCGGGCGATCAACTGCTCGTCGGAAGCTTTCTTGAAGGCAGCGACGGCGTCGTGCGCGTACTCGAACGCGACGCCGCTGGTTTTTACACGGAAGTGCAGAGCTTCACCGGCTCCGGCCTCACGGGCGGCGCGGGATTCGGCGGCAGCATCGCCGTGGACGGCGATCGCGCGGCGATCGGCGCGGGCGGCCAGAACGGCGGGCAGGGCGCGGTCTTCGTTTATGAACGCCAGGGCGGGGTCTGGTACGAAACGGCGCAGCTGGTCGGCGACGCTCCGGGCGACGCGAATCTGGGCGGCGATGTCGCTATCGCAGGGGACTATATTTTCGGCGGCGGCGAAAGCCCGTCTCAGAGCCAGGTGCGGGTCTTCTATAAAGATCCGACGAGCGGCTGGTCGCAAACGCAGCTGCTTACGACTTCGGAATCGAATCCGGCGGACCGCGCCTGGCAGCTGGCCGCGTACGGCGATGTGGCGATCGTCGGCGCGTTTAATAATATCGAAGGCGGTTCGCACGTCGGCGGGGCCGTCTTCGTCTTTCGCCTGGATCGTGAGACCAGCGTGTGGTCCGAGGTTCAGAAGCTGGTGCCTTCCGTGCGTAACGCGGGGGATCGCTTCGGTATCTTTCCGTCCATGCACGGGACGACCATGGTAATCGGTGCGGACGAAGTTTCGATCGGCAACGGCGCGGCGTATGTCTTTGAACTCGAAGACGGACGCTGGGTCGAAACCGCGAAACTGACGGATCCCGACGGCGCCCTCGGGGATCGCTTCGGTTTTCGCACGCGTGTTTCGCACGATACGATCGTCGCGGGTAGCGAATTCAAACACGTCGACGGATTTTCGGACACCGGCGTGGCTTTCGTCTTCACGCGCACGGCTTCCGGCTGGACTCCCGGAATCGAAATCAAGGCCGGCGATTTTTCGCGGGACAATCTGTTCTTCGGCTACGACGTGGAAATCGTCGGCGATTCGATCTTCGCGTCCACTTTCCCGGGCACCGGCGTCGGCGAAGTCTTTCAGTTTGAGCGACTGCGCCCGGAAAGCGTCGACGACGTGCAGGTCTTAATCGAGCTGGATACGACGAATCTAATAGCGGACCAAAAGCTCAGCCTGCAGGGCGACGACTTCTTAATTACTGATGAAGACGGATTAACGCCTCTGCCGTATTATGTAGAAGCGGAAAGCTTGAATTCGCGCGCTACAAAAATCTGGGCGCGCGTGCCGGGTCTGCGAGCCGGTGAATCCAAACAGATCTTTTTACACTACGGGAATCCAGAAACTCCCGCGCGCAGTTCCGCGCAGGAAACTTTCGTTCGGGTCGTCGATGGAATCGCGGCGGCGTACAGCTTCGATTCGATCACGAAGGCCCGAATCTTCGATGAATCCGGGAACGGCAACGAAGGCCTTGCCGGCGGCGGCCCGATCTATACGGCGGGCGTTTTTGAAAACGCTCTCGAATTTGACGGAGTCAATGATTACGTCGACGTCGGTAACACGGTCTCGACGAATATTCGTAGCGACATTACGCTTTCCTGCTGGTTTCGCTGCGACGCTCCAGGCACCGGCACCGACTCCGCCATTAACGGGATGCTGATTTCGAAGCACCTGTCGAATGGCACTCGTTCTTATAGTATCGATGTGGCTCACACGAATAATCGCACGCTGAACTTCGGTATTTTCGATACCGGTGATGTCGTCCACGGCTTGCTTTCCAATACCTCGATTGAATATGGAAAGTGGTACCACGTTGTCGGCACGTACGATCGTGCGAGCGGCAATCAGAGCATCTATATAAACGGCGTGCTCGACGCGCAGCAATCGATTGGCCAGATCAATCTGCAACAAACTACGACGCCGCTGCTGCTGGGCGCTCAGTCGGCTAGCGGCGGCCAGCGTCGCCGTTATCTGGACGGCGCTTTAGACCAGCCGCGGGTGTATGCGCGCTCGCTGTCCGCGGAAGAAGTGCGGGACCTCTTTGAGAATCGAGCCGACGCCCGGATCGCCGGTAACACTCGCAGCGAAATGGTACGCCGTTCGCTGCGGGCGACGCCGCCAGTCCTGCCGGCACCGACGGAGGATCGCATCGCTTTCGAATTTCCGGAGAGCTGGAGCGTGCGCCAGGCGATTCGCATTGATAACCGCGCCGCCGTGTCGACGAATTTTACGAAGCTGAGCGCCGCGAATCTGGACGAGCTGGACTATCTGGGCGGACAGGTTTTTGTCGGGGATGATTTCGCTTTCGCGGGCGCGATCGGCGACGACGAGCTGGGTTCGGGAGCCGGGGCGGTGTATGTGTATCGTCGCGAAGCCGAAATCAATGGCGAAGACCGCTGGCTCTTCGACGCGAAGCTGACCGCGAGCGATGGTTCGGCGAGTCACGTGTTCGGCGCGAACTTGAGTTTCGACGGCGTATCGCTGATTGTCACGGCCCAGGGCGGCGGCCGATGCTATATTTTCGTGCGCGAAAACGGAGCCTGGACCGAACAGGAGATCTTAACGCCCTCCAGCGCCGCTTCTTCCTTCGGCTACTCCGCCTGGATCGACGGCGATCTGGCGGTCGTTGGCGATCATACAAGCGACGCCGCCTCGACGGACGCGGGCGCCGCCTACGTCTTTCGGCGGAGCGGCGCGAGCTGGAGCGAAGAGGCGATTCTTTCGCATCCGAGTCCCGGTCCGACGATCGGATTCGGATCCGCCGTCTCTATTTCGGCCGAAACAGGCCGGGTCGCCGTCGGCTGTCGCGGCGACGGGGGCAGCTCCGTCAACCGGGGGGCGGTCTATCTATTCGACTTCGACGGCTCGACCTGGCAACGCGGAGCGGAGCTGGTCGCGGATGACGCGGCCAACGGCGATCAGCTCGGAGAATCTATGGGTATGTCCGGCGATACTGTCGTCGCCGGCGCCTATTTGAAAAACTCTTCGACCGGCGCGGCCTACGTCTTTCGCCAGCGCGGCGATGCCTGGATCCAGGAAGCGAAGCTGACCGCCAGCGATGGTGTGGCCGGCGATGAGCTCTCGGTCGAAATCGCTATTTCCGGCGATCGAATTCTCGCGGGAGCGCGCCAGCCTTCGAACGGTCCAGGCAAGGCTTATATCTTTCGCCGCGACGAGCGCAACAACTGGACGGAGGAAAGAATCTTAAAGGGCGACGGTACGATCAACGGCTTCCTGTTCGGCACAGTCGTATCGATCGGCGCGAAGCACGCCCTGGTCGGGCATCGCGCGAACGGCGTGCAGAATTTGAGTCGGGGCGCGGCCTATCTGTTTGAATTGAACGAAGGCGAAACTGATATTCAAACGGAGTTAAGTATCGACACGGCCGCGCTGATCGGCGCCGGCCAAATGCAGAGCGACTGCGGCGATCTATTGTTTACCGACGCGGACGGTCGCGGACGCCTGGCCCACTGGATCGAATCGGGCAAAAATACGGCCGACACGAAAGTCTGGGTGCGGCTGCCTTATATTCCGTACGCTCAGACGAAAACGATCTACATGCATGCGGGCAATCCGCTCGCTCGCAGCCGTTCGTCCCTCGCCGATACTTTCGTGCGAAAGATCGACGGAGTGCTCGCCGCCTACGATTTCGAAGAGGATTCGGGCACGAGCATCGTCGACCGTTCCGGTAACGGCTTCGATGGCACTCTGCAGAGCGGCGCATCGCGCACGGCGGGTAAATTCGGTTCGAGTCTGGCATTAAACGGAGCCGGGCAGTACGCGTCGCTCCCGCCGTTCCCGGGGCGCGATAATATCTACGACTTCACGGTTTCCATCTGGGCTCGTCTCGACGTCGTAACGTCTTTGACGGGCAGCGGCGGTCGTCACTATCTCTTCGACTTTCGCGGCGACGGCACAGAAACGCCCGATTCGATCGGACTGTATCTGGAGCACTCCGGCGGCGGACAGCTGGATCTGATTTCGTCTTTGACCTACGCGCCATCGACTTTTTCCGCTTCGCAGAATCCAGTGTCGGTAATTCCGGGCGTCTGGAATCACTATGTGCTGCGCCGTCGCGGCAATCAATTGGAGAATTTTTTCAACGGCGAAAAGCTGGCCTACATCCCGCCGATCGATCCGAATCACGTACCGGTTCGATTGACGCCCGCAAATTTTTCGCACGGCAAACGAGTCGGAATCGCGGGCGCGGATACCAGCCTTGACTGGCACGGCGCTCTGGACGCTCTGCGAATTTACGACCGCGCTTTGAGCGACGCTGAAATTCATGACGCCCATCGCAACTTCAGCGACGTGGATCCGGAGCGAAGTGTACGCGAAGTCTTGCGCAAGCGTCTGGACAATCCGCCTTTGATTGAAACGGCGGTCGACGGCGCAACGCGTCGCATTGTTCCCGGTGACGCGGCCAATCTGGACAGCTTCGCCACCGGCATCGGCGTGAGCGGGGATATCGTCGCCGTGGGATCGCCGGACGATGACGACGACGGTTCCGCCAGCGGCTCGGGATATCTGTATCGCCGCCACGGCGACCAGTTCGGCCTGATGCAAAAAGTTCGCCCGAACGATCCGGCGGCGAACGCGCGCTTCGGCGCGACGGCGGCGGTCGGCGGCGAAGATCATCAGTTCGCATTTTTCGGCGCTCGCAGCAGCACAACCTTTCCCGCTCCCGGAACGGTCTACGTTTATAAACGGGACCGCAATCAATGGAGGGAACATCAGAAGCTGCAGTCGAGCAGCACGACCAACACCGACGGCTTCGGCGCGGGCCTCGCGGCGCGGGGCGACTATCTCGCGGTCGGCGCGCCGTACCACGATCTGGTCGCGAGCGACGGCGGCGCGGTCTTCATCTATCATCGCGAAGGTGACCTGTTCGTAGAGCAGGCGATCTTGACGGCGAACGACGCGGAAGCGCCGGACGGCTCGTTTGGTTTCGCATCCCTGGGCTTTAACGATCAGGCGAACGTGCTGGTCGTCAGCGCCTATTTGAAATTAGAAGGCGGGAGCGCTTCCGGCGGTGCGGTATATATTTTTACCCGCGACGGTAACAGCTGGAGCCAGCAGGCGAAACTGATCTCAGACGATCGCGTCCCCGGCGACAATTTCGGCCGCTGGGTGGACATCGCCGAAGACGGCAAGACCGTCGCGATCGGCGCGAACGACGAAGGCACCGGCGGCGCGGTCTATATTTTCGAAAACGATCCCGTTCAGGGATGGGTGCAAAAGACCAAGCTGACCGCGGACGATGGAGCGGGCGGCGATCGTTTCGGTCAGTGCGTGGGACTGAGCGGCGGCACCCTGGCCGTGGGCGCGGGCGAAGACAATACCGCCCAGGGCACGAACGCCGGTTCGCTGTATCTTTATCGGCGTCGGGGCGGCGACTGGGTCTTCGATAAAAAGTACGAACCGGAGGAGTCCGCGGTGAACGCGCAGTACGCGACGCGCCTGGCGATGGACGCCGAGTTTATTTACGCCGGTAACGCGCCGGTCGGCGGGACCGCGACCGCGCTGCAGTCTGGCGTATTGTTTGCGATCCGTCACGGAGCCGAGCGGCGTCTGTATGAATCGCGGCCGCCCGCTCAGGGCTGGTTGTATTCCGAAGCGATCGAATTAAACGCGAAGATCGACGCGCCGATTACTGTAACGGACTATCAGGTCCCGATTGAAATCGATACGACTGACGCGATCGCGCGCGGTCGTATGCAGCCCGACGGCAGCGATATCGCAATTTTTGCGGCCGACGGCGTGACCGAAATCAACCACTGGATCGAAAGCGGAATCAATACTTCCGCGACGAAAATCTGGATCAAAGTCCCGAGCATCAGCGGCGGCGATACGATTCGCGTGCTATTGCGCTACGGTTTCGCGGAAAGCGTTTCGCGTTCGTCCGTTGCCGATACTTTTGTGCGTGAGATCACGGACGTGCGCGCGGCCTACGTTCTGGATTCGGAGACGGGCGCGACAACGGTCGCCGACGCTTCCGCCAACGGGAACCCGGCCACAATCGTGGGCGCTGTTCCAACGGGCGGACCGGCTGTAGATCGGGGCGCGCTGCTCTTCGACGGCCAGGACGATCACGTCTTGATTCCAGACAATCCGCAGCTTGATGTTACGGGCAACCTGACTTTAAGCGCGGTCTTTCGCTGTGACGGCCCCGGCACAGGGGCCGAGGCGGCCACGGGATCCTTTATTATATCGCGCGAACTTACCAGCGGCGACGCGGCCTATGGGCTGTTGATTCGCCATGGGACGCGAAGACTGGACTTTGAGCTCTGGTCTCCGGGTCTGAGTGTGCTGACTTCAAACACGGTCGTGAACTACGGCCAGTGGTATCACGTGGCCTGCACCTACGATCCCGCCAGCGGCGAAGCGCGACTGTACATTAACGGCCAGCTCGATAACAGCGCGAACTTCGGCACCCTGAGTATCTCAACGCCGGATCGTTCCGCGCTGCTCGGCGCTTATTTCGGATCGGCCGACGAAACCATGCTGCGCGGTTTCTTGAAAGGAGCGATCGCGCAGGCTGGAATCTATGCGAAAACATTTTCGCCGGATGAAGTCGCCGATCAACACGCGCAGGCGTCGCTGTTTGTAGCTGCTCGTCCGGGCCGCGAATTGATTCGCAAGACCGCGAAGGTCTCGCTGGACGATGTCATTCTGGCTCTGAATTTTAACGAAGGGCCCGGCGGAACGCTGACAGATCGCTCGGGCAGCGGCAACACCGCTTCGTTGTTTGGACCGCAGTGGAGTCTCCAGTCTGTGAGAGGCTATAGTCTGGACTTCAACGGAATCAATTCGTACGCGCAGGCTCCGGTTAGCTGGCCGGCGATTGGCACCGGTGATTTTTCGATCAGCATCTGGGTGAATATGGACGTGATCGACGGCGATTATCGCGTGATTCTATCGGATCAGATCGTAGATAATTTTCAGTTCGGAATCAATAACGTAAATAGCTCGCTCAAGCGAATCAGTTTGTTTCTGGGAGCTGCCGGTTTTACGGAGTCGGAAGCGATAACCCTGCCGCTCGGACAGTGGCATCAAATCGGCGCGACTCGTCGCTCGGGCCTGGTCACGTTTTATCGGAACGGCGAAATCGTCAGCACCATCCCTAATGGCGCTTCCGTCGCCACTTCGAGCTATCTCGACATCGGCTACCGCAGCACGAATAATTTTCATCCCGTCGACGGGCGGCTTGATGAACTGCAAATATATAACCGGGCATTAAGCAACGCGGAAATGCGCGACCGGTTCGAGAATCCCGGGCTCCCGCTCGAGTCGGCGATTCCCGTGACGGTCGAAGCGACTTCGGAACGCTTCGCCGTAGACTATACCGGCGCTCGCGGCATCGGCGAAAGCCTGGCCGCGCCCGTCGCCTGGAATTATCGTCAGGCGATTGCGATCGACAACACGGCCGGCGCCGCGCTGACGGATTATCAGCAGCTGCTGATCGTCGACACGGCGACGCCGGTGCGCGAGGGCAAAGTACGCGCGGATCTTCGCGATTTGCTTTTCGTCGACGAAGGCGGAAGCAGCGAACTGAATTACTGGATCGAATCGGGCGCTAACAGCGAAGCGACGCGGGTCTGGGTGAAGGTCCCGACGATTCCTGCGAACGGCGTGCGCACGATCTACATGTACTATGGCAATCGCGCGACCTATGCGCGTTCCAGTCTCTCGGGAGTCTTCGTACGCGAAATCCCGGGCCTGACGATGGCGCTGCAGATGGACGAAGCATCTGACGCGTTCCTGCTCGATTCCTCCGGCAACGCGAACACGCTGGATCTGATCAGTGCGCCGCGAGTAGCCGGTAATTTCGGGAGCGCGATCAGTTTGAACGGAACCAGCGGATACGCGATTCGCAATCCCTATGCGGAGATTCCTTCGAATGAGATCACCGTTGAATTCTGGATGCGCAGCGCCGATACGAGTCGGCAGGGCGCGCTGTTTTCCTACAAGCTCGATCCGAATCCGACCGGTATTGATGAAATGACCTTTACGACGAACGCCGGTCTTCCGAGTTATACCTTTCAGACCAATAACAATACGGCGGTCGGCGGCGCGGTCGTCAGCGATAACCTCTGGCATCACGTCGCCGTCACCTGGCGCGGCCAGGACGGAGAGGTCGTCTTTTACAAAGACGGCGTCGAAACGAGTCGCGATACGATTTCGGTCGGTTACGCTCTACCCGCGGGGGGCGCGCTGGTTCTGGGTCAGGAACAGGACAGCGTCGGGGGCGGTTTCAATCCGGCCCAGTCCTATGAAGGTCTGATCGAAGGCTTCCGGGTTTACGATCGCGTGCTCACGGCCGAAGAAGTCGCGGACGCGGCGGCGAATTACGCCTTCGCGACTCCGGAACTGCCCGGTCGGACCCTGGTCCGGCAATTCGCGCAAAACGCGCCGACCGTCAGCGCCGGCGGTGAAGAAGAAACCGAATTCGTTCTGTTGAACGGGCCCTATCGCCGACCGATCGTCATCGATCGCGAAAACGAAACGGAAAGCTTAGCAGACTATCAGGTGCTGTTAACGATCGACAGCGCCGCGCTGATCGCCGAAAATAAAACCGCGCCGGACCTGAGCGACGTTTATTTTACGGCTGACGACGGCGAAACTCAGCTCCCGTTCTGGATCGAATCCGGAGTGGGCACCGCGAATACCCGCATCTGGATTCGAGTGCCGCAAATCCCGGCGGGGGAAATCACCAGCGTATATATGTACTATGGCGAGAGCGGACGGGGCGGCGATTCCTCTGCGGAAGGCACCTTCGTGGCTGCCATCGAAGGCGTGGCCGCGGCCTACAGCTTCGACGAAGGCGCCGGCACGCTGGTCGCGGACTCTTCCGGGAACGCCAATACGGGAACGCTGACGAACGGCCCGGACTGGACCGCCGGCCAGCGCGGCGGCGCTCTGCTTTTCGACGGCCAGGACGACTACGTGACGATTCCGAATTCGCCTTCGGTGAGTTTGACCACGAATATATCGCTCGCCGCCTGGATTCGCGTCGACGGTCCGGGGACGGGACTGCAGTCGGGCCCGGTCGGCTATCTGATCAACAAACACCACACGAATACCAACGAATCGTATGCGACGTACTTTAACCACGCGACGCGTCAGATTGTCTTTCAAGTTTTCGAAGCGGGCAATATCACCCACGAGTTGACTTCGAACCGCGTCTTTAACTACGGGCAGTGGTACTTTATGACCGGTACGTACGATAACGCGACCGGTGAGCAGCGCCTGTTCTTCGACGGCGTGCTCGATGCCAGCCAGAACGAGGGCAGCTTTGCGATCGCTCAGACCACGCTGTCGGTCACGATCGGCGCCTTCTTTCAAACGCCCGAAACCGAACTGCGCAGTTTCTTAAACGGCGCGATCGACGAACCCCGCATCTACGACGCGGCCCTGACGCCCGTACAGGTCGAGGCGCTGTATCGCGAGCGTAGCTTCTTCAGCGCCAATCATCCGGGGCGCGAATTCGTACGACGCATCGCCGCGAGCGAACCCGCGCTCGCCGTCGGGGGCGAAGAGCAGTTTCCCTTTGTTACGGAGCAGGAAGGCTGGCCCTATCGCATACCGGTCACGGTTGATAACAGCGCCGGCGCGAACGCCCTGAATGAATTCCAGGTCGCGATTCAGATTAATACGCTGGGACCGATCAGCGAAGGCAAGATGCAGCTCGACGGCCGCGATCTATTGGTCACGGATTCCGACGCGATCACGCAGGTGCCTTTCTGGATCGAAGGGCCGATGAACAGCGTCCAGACGAAGCTGTGGGTGCGTCTGCCGGCGATCGCCGCGAATACCCGTAAGACGATTTACGTTTTCTACGGGAACGCCCAGGCGACGGCGCTTTCGAATCGCGCGAATGTTTTCGAACGCGAAGTGCCGAACGTTGTGGCCGGTTATTCGATCGACGAGGTCGTCGGCAATACGCTGCCCGATCTTTCGGGCAACGGCTATGACGGCACAATCGACGGCGCGACTCCGGTTGCGGGACGCGCGGGCCAGGCTTTGAGTTTCGACGGCGATAACGACTTCGTCAGTCTGCCGGCCTTCGGCGGATCCCAGGCGACATTAAACGATTTTACGATCGGACTCTGGGTCAATCTGGCGGATCACAATTCCCCGCCGGACGGGATCTCGACCTTTCTGGACCTGCGTGGGACCGGTTATAACCCATCGGCGCCTGAATCGATCTTCATGAAGATCCATAACACGGGCGCCGGGATCGAAGTTCATCACGGCATTGAATGGCCGACCGTGCCCCCGACCTGGACGGAATACGCGGCGCCGATTCCGGATCCGGTCGGGCAGTGGACGCAGTTCGTTTTCGCCCGCAGCGGATCCGAAACTCGCGTTTACGTCGACGGCGTTCGTCTCGCCGATACCTACGAATCGGGTGCGCAGATTGTGCCGCCGCAGATCGATCCGGTTCCCTTCTCGTATACGAAACGCCTGGGCACTGTCTTCGGCGTGGCGCCCGGGGCGGACGCTCACTGGACGAACGGACTCATTGAAGCGCTGCGTTTTTACGATCGCGCTTTGACGGACGAAGAGATTTCGGATCTATTTCAGGAGCGCGGTCATCTGAGCTTAGAGGCGCCGGGCGTCGAGCTGGTGCACAAATACGCGGCGAACGAACCGCTGACGAGCGCCGGTCCGGAAGAAAATATTCCGTACCAGGAAAATTCGGCGGAGATTCGCCTGTCGATCGACGGGGTGATTGAATCTCGCAGCGGCGGCTTTCGTTTTCCGGACGGCAGCGTGCAGATTTCCGCGTCGTCCGAAGGCGTCGTCTTTCCCGCTGCGCATGGTTTACTGAACGAATCGCCGTACGCGCCGGATGCTTTCGTAACGAACAGCGGAACATTCAAAAGCGCGATCGATTTTCCCGACTGGAGGAATCGCGCCGCGATGCCCTTCGCGGTGCGCGCCCACAGCAGCGTGAACGTCGACGGCAGGCTGCACATTCTGGGCGGGCGCACCGAGCCGGGAACTCTGCGGGCGGACCATCTACGCTACGATCCGCAAAGCGACGAGTGGGAGGTGCTGGTGTCGATGAACGTCGCGCGGCAGTACACGCGCGCGGTCGAGCTGGGCGGTCGCATTCATATGATTGGCGGCCTGACGCACTTTTCGAATATCGTTTCGACGACGAGCCACGAAGTGTACGATCCGGCTTCGAACAGCTGGCAGAACGCCGCTCCTTTACCGGAACCGCTCCATACGACCGTTACGAATGTGACACCGGATGGCCTGATCCACGTGATCGGCGGTCGCGGCAATACCACGACCTATCTGGACGTGCACTACGTCTACGATTCGGAAGACGATAGCTGGCATAAGGCGGCGCCCATGCCGACTGCCAGGGGCACGATGGACGCGATCGTCGATAACGCCGGTCAGATCCACGTGATCGGCGGCTATAACGGCAACATCTCCGTCTTTCGCGCGGAACATGAAGTCTACGATCCCGGCACGGACGCCTGGCGGACCATGGCGCCCCTGCCGATCGCCAGACACCACCATCGCATGTTTTTGATCGACGACTCGATCTATTT
Organism: bacterium; assembly: GCA_024742665.1. Taxonomy (GTDB): domain Bacteria; phylum Spirochaetota; class Leptospiria; order Leptospirales; family Leptonemataceae; genus JANSYA01. The sequence continues at coordinate 254,120 of JANSYA010000006.1, read as the reverse complement.
GTTCGGCGGAACGATCGTCAGCTCCGCTCCGCAGACGGTGGACGTTTATAGTATGCGGCATGATTCCTGGAGCACGATTGCCGGAAGTCTCACCGGCTTCGAATTCGCGGCCTCAAGAATCGGCGATACGATCTACGCGACGGGCGGCGTGCCGGATGTCGGCGTTTCGACGTCGGATCGAAATCTCGCGCGTTCGTTCGCACGCACGATTTATATGCATCAGCGCCGGCCGGTGCCCGCTCTGGACGGGGCGATCAGCATCGCCGCGGTAACTTCCAATTCGGTAACATTACGCTGGGCGCAGGCGCCGACGGCGGGTCTGAGCTACCGCGTCTTTTACGCTCATGAAGCGAATTTACGCACGCCGGATGAAATCGAGGCGAACGGCATACCGATCGGCGCAGGCGCGATCGACGCCGGTTCGATTCTGGTGCCGGGTCTGGCGACGGGCGCGCACTATTTCAACGTGCTGGTGGAAGACGGGGTCGGAACGCGGGCCGCGTATGAAATGACGGAGCCGGTCTTGATCGCCTGAGGCGATCTGGACCGGCATTGGATTTGAATTTGTGAGAAGTTTTGATTTTGATGAAAGTGATGGTTTAGATGTTAGTTTTTGTTGCCTGGGCACATATTTTTTTATAGTGAATCTTAATTCCTGTTGAACGAATAGTTAGGATTCTTAGCATTGTTCTAACAAAGATATGAACGTGAGATCCATGAATATGAGCCTGCGCGATACGCCTTCAGAAAAAGCAGCCGGCCTGAGCGGCCGACAAAACTATTCGGACGCCCGAGAGACCACGGGCGATCCGGCGGACTGGTTTGCCGCGGGAGTGTCTTGTTCCAATCAGGGCGAGCACTTCCAGGCACTTGAATACTTCGACGCGGCGCTGCGGGAAAAGCGCGACGCTTCAGTCGAGATCGCTGAGACTTTGCCTTCGGAGGCGGTGCTGTGCAACGCCCGGGGCAATGTGCTCTTTCTGCTCGACCTGACCCAGGGCGCGCTGGATTCTTATAGCCGCGCCATTCTCCTGGACCCGACCTATGTCGCTCCGCATCTGGGGCGCGGTCATATCTTTCGTTATATGGATATGCTCCCCGAAGCCCTGGCGGCCTATCAGGCGGCTGTCGCCCTGGATTCGACCAACGCCCTCGGACACTACGGCTGCGGTCACGTTCTGCGGGATCTGAAGCGATTGCCGGAAGCGCTGGAAGCGTACGAGACCGCGTTCATGCTGAATCCCGACGCGCCGCCGACGTACTATGGCAAGGCGACGCTGACTTTCGATTAAGCCCGACGCGAACTATAAAGAATCCAAACTGAAATCCGAAGATGTGCATGGAGGCCACCATGCACATACCCCGTTTCATTCCAGACCAGACCGCCGATCGGAGCCGCGAGCGCCGATATCGTTTCAAATCCCTGGCTCGATTTCTCCCATCGCTCGCCTTTATTTCATCTATTTCGTTTTTTATAGCGGCTCCCGCGGCGATTTTTGCGGATACCGTGTTTGTATACGATCGCAGCGGCTCCATGCAGGAAACTATGGGCGGGGATCCGGGTGTGCTGGTGAACGGAGCGCCGACCGGTCCCGCGAACTCCGGTTCGGGCGCTTCCGGCGGAGACGTGCGCAAGATCGACATCGCGCGTGCGGCGCTTTCGGCGAGCTTCACCTGGCTGCCGGCGGATCGCGGCCTGGGCTTTCTGTCGTTTCCTTCAGACGGCGACTGCGGCGTGGCCGATGAGATTCCGGTCGACCGCGCGCGCAACGCCAAATCGAATCTGCAGCGCGTCGTAAACGGCATCGAACCCGACGGCAGCACGCCTCTGGCTCTCGCCATCGATCGCGCGGGCAGTCTCTTTCACGCGCCCGCCGCCGGGGGATCCCCGCATCGCATCATCGTCATCACCGACGGACTGGAGACCTGCGATGGCGATCCCGTGGCGATGGCGACGAAGTGGCGCAAGGCCGGCTTGAATATCGTCGTGCATATTATCAGCTTCGCGGTGGATGACAACGCCCGCGAACAGCTCAAGCTGGTCGCGGCGGCGGGCGGCGGCGTCTATATCGACGTAGAAAATATGCAGGATCTCAGCTGGATTCTGGGCGGGCTCAGTCGCTGGCAAGAGGGCGGCAGCTGTGAAGCCATTCGCGCGGGCGGCCTGGTCGATCCCGGCGACGGCATGATCTACGATCGCAACGCGGGCCGGGTCTGGCAGAAGTGCGCGCCCGGTCAGACCTTCGAGCTGTGCAACTGCCGCGGCCCGAATACGAATCGCCGCGCCGCCATGAACTGGCAGACCGCCGGTCAGTACTGTAGCTCGCTAAAGCAGGGTGGTCGTCGCTGGCGACTGCCGACCATCGACGAGCTGCAGACGATCATCGATCGCAAGGCGCCGGGGGTTTATATCAATCAGACGCTCTTTCGTTCGGGCGGCGATCATCGCTATTGGAGCGGGAGCGAGTACGGCGCGGGCCGCCGGATGATCTATGACTTTCGCCTGGGAGAAGGCGACATGGTCGACGATATCCGCGGTCGCGTGCGCTGCGTCGCGCGCTGACTGAATGCCTGGCGTCGCTCGCTGACGGCGCGACCGGTTCCGGCCGATTTCGACTTCAGCGCCGGCGCAAAATCAGAAGCGTATCCAGCTGTTCGTCGTCAAGCGTGTGCAGACGGTCCAGGCGATAGGAAAAATCGTGCACGGCGACGAGTTCCAGCTCGGGCACGCTGCGAATCAGGCGCTGCAGCTGGCGATCGTCGTACGTGCGAAAGCTCCAGTTGGTTTCGTTGCGAAGAATCTTCGCCGCGCTGCCGTCGCCTTCGCGTACGGTCAGCCGCGAACGCACGCGCTCCTGGCGTTTGCGAACTTCGGGAGGCCAGCCTTCGATGACGCAGGTTACGTGCACCCCGTCGCGTTCGCCGACCCAGCGTTCGCGACTGGTGCGGCGATCTTCGTACTCCGATAAATGCAGGCCGAGCACGTAGATGCCGTCAGCCTTCAGGGCCCGGGCGACGGACTGCAGGTGCGATCGCGCCGCGCTTTCGCTTGCGAGATACTTAAAGCTGCTGACCAGGCAGTGCGCGAGATCGAAGCTGCCGGCCACGCGAAAGTCGGCCATATCGGCCTGCTTGAGAGTGACTCGTTTTTGCAAAGTGGCGCTCGATACCCGCGGTTTGCGGGCGGCGGTTTCGCCCCTTTGATGCGATGTCGCAGCCGCTGGCTTTTTCAAGCGGCCGCGCGCATACTCCAGCATCGCCTCGCTGAGATCAATGCCCGTCACCTGCCAGCCACGAGCAGCCATCTCCAACACCAGTCGCCCGCTGCCGCAGGCCGGCTCCAGCACGCGGCGCGGCGTTGGCTTTGATTTAGAAGTTGATTTTGATTTGCCGGATGGCTTCGGCCCGTACAGTTCGCAGGCGGCTTCTAAGAAATCTGCTTCGATCCCGGTGTCGGCGTCGAAGATGATGTCATAGTAGAGCGGGGTATCGTACCAGTCGATTTCAGTATACAGTCGAGACACAGGGGCACTGCACTCCGGCCGGTTCCGCGCGCATGCGTTTTTTGCTTTCGCACGCGCGGTGAAGCTTCTGGCGGAACTGTGAAAAAGTGCTTGCCTTTTTGCGAATAATTCCGAATTTAGAATAGTTCTAAATTGATGGCGCCGGCCAGTTGCAGGGCGCGATCAGGAACGAGAACTCTGGAGGAAATTATGAAAATCGATATAGGAATTCCCGAAGCGGAGCGGCTGGCGGTTGCCGACGGCTTAAAGAAGCTGCTGGCGGATACCTACACGCTATACCTGAAAACCCACGGCTATCACTGGAATGTGACCGGGCCGATGTTTCACACCCTGCATGAAATGTTTATGATCCAGTACACCGAGCTCTGGAACGCGGTGGACCTGATCGCGGAACGCATCCGTTCGGTCGGCGTGATGGCGCCCGCCGGCTACGACGAATTTGCGAAGCTGACCGAAATCCAGCCGGACAAAGGAGTGCCCGAAGCGACGGAGATGCTGCGCCAGCTGGTGACCGGTCATGAGACCGTAATCAAAACCTGCCGCAGCCTTTTGCCGATCGCCGAGAAGGCCGGCGACGAAGTGACTCTGGACGTGGTGACCCAGCGTCTGACGATTCACGAAAAAACCGCCTGGATGCTGCGGTCCCTGCTGGGCTGATTCATCCTCGTGACTTTATTCAAGTCGCCGCTCGACTGCGCCTGCTTTTTCGCAGGAGGCGCAGTCGGGTTTCTGCATTGACAGAATCGCGCATCGCGTGAAGGTGGAAGGGCGCTGTTTCGTTGCGCTCTTATGTTCTCCCGGAATCAGTTATTCGCTGCAATCGCTTCTCGCGCAGCACTCGCCCTGGCGCGAATCCGCAGGCCTGAACCTGCGCGCTCTCGTTCGTTCCGGCGACCCGTCTTCGGCGCGGTCTTCGCGCTGATTGGTTTCGTATCTCAGTATCCGATTCCGGCCATTCATCGCTGTCCGGTTATGAATCCGAACGGCATTGCCGTCATTGAGGTCGGCGACGAATCCAGCGATTCGCACGATCACGCAGCGCAGAACCACGATCATACTTCGCATGCCCATCATACGCAGGCAGCAAGCGGCGCGCAGGAATCGCAGGGCAATCTTCACGCATTGCCGCCGTGCCATCGCGCGCTTGCACTGGCCGTCAGCGCGAAACCGAAAGCACACGATCATGCCGGAGACTCTCAGACTTCCCATGGCGCGCATGCCGGCCACGCTGGCCATCACGCTCACAGCCAGACTTCGGCCGGGGACGATAGCGGACACAGTCACGATTCGTGTCCGGTCTGTCAGGGGCACGCCCAGCTGATTCAGGGCCTGCCCGCTCGCGCTCTGCCGGCTCTCACGACCTTATATCAATTTCACGCCCGCGTCGCGCACTTCGCGCAAACGCCCCGGGTGTTGCACACCACCACCTTACCTCCAGCGCGCGCTCCACCGATGCTGTCCGGGGTTTGATTACCCCACACAATTCAGTATTCGATCCCGGGGCGCCTGCGCCTTCCGGGATCGGCGGTCGCCTGCGTTTTGCGAAGAGTCCGGCCCGGTTTACGCCGCCACGCCCTTCGCCGATCGCCGCGACGCATGATCCACGGCGATAGCTGCGCGCGAGTTCGCGTCCAGCCTGCGCCTGTGAATCCGCGATGACGATCGATTCGCGCGACCGCCAACGACGATGCAATTGAGAGGTACTCAATGTTCTATTCTATATTTGCGCGGGCAAGACGCGCTCTGATTTTCGCAATGCTGCCCGCTTTCGCGCTGGTCTTTCTGAACTGCTCCCAGCTCGGTCTGGAATCCGAAGAAGACGATTCGGATACGAACCTGCTGCTGTTGAGCGCGGCGGCGATTCTTAATACTCCGGTGACGCTGAATTTCAGCGTTGTATCCGGAACGCAGACCGTGCAGTGCGGTTCGACTTTTACCGTCAACAAGGCCGTGAACGGATCGACGACGCGGACTTTTAATCCCGAGGATCTGCGTTTCTATATTTCGAATATTCGCATGATCGGAGCGGACGGCGTCAGCGAACTCCCGGTCAGCTTCGGTAACGACGGCGTCTGGCAGTACAACGGCGCCGCGCTCCTGGATTTCGAAGACGCCACCGGCAACTGTAGCGGTTCGACCGATACCAATACGCGCATTAGCGGAACGACTGTCGCCGGCGGCTACTCCGGCGTCGTTTTCGATCTGGGCCTGCCCGAATCGCTGAACCAGCTGAGTAATTCAACGGCGCCTTCGCCCCTGAACCTGAACCAGATGTACTGGAGCTGGTCGATCGGCTATAAATTCACGAAGATCGAATTCACCGATACCGGCTCGACGCGTCTGGTGCGTTCGCACTTCGGCAGCCTGAACTGCGGCGGCGACATCAGCAGCAATACCTGCGCGAATCCCTATCGCTCCTCGGTGCGGGTTACGTCTACGAGCGGTTTTGATCCAACGACGAACGCGATTGCTCTGGATATCAACGAGCTGACCAACGGCTTCGATTCCACGGGCGGCGCGAATTTGAGCTGTATGCCGCTGAAGGCGCCGCCGGCCGGCGCTCCGGCCGGGGACGAAGTCACGGAATGTCCGAAGCTGCTCACGCAGATGGGACTCGATTCCAGCGGCAACGCGACCGGCACTCAGTCGGCCTTCGCGATTCGCTGAGGTTTCGCGAGAGCGCGCTGGATTATAAATCCAGCCCATGAATCAAGTCGGCGGGTTTCGCAGGCCGTGCGTTTTTTCGGCACGGCTGCGGAATTCGTCGACCCGATTCGGGAGAGAGTATCATGATTAAATATAAGATCGTTCAATGGAGTCTGGCTATCGCGTTGATCGTCAGCCAGACCGCGTGTATTCAACTCTTTGAGTATTTGCAAAACGACGAGGACGAAGACGACACGGCGCTGAATCTGTCGCTGTTGGCCCTCGGTCTCGGAGGCGGCTGTCCGCCGTACAATTTCAATTTGCCGCCGAATTTCCCCGCGCCCGCGGTTCCCGACGACAATTGCATGAGCGATGCGAAAGTCGATCTCGGGCGGCATCTCTTTTATGATAAACGTCTTTCGCAGGATGAAAGCATGTCGTGCGCCAGCTGCCACTCCCAGGCCCTGGCCTTCGCCGACGGGCAGGCGCGCCCTCAGGGCATAACGAACGAGACGCATCCACGCAATGCCCAGCATCTTTCGAACGTCGGTTATCACGCGCGCTTTAACTGGGCGAACTCGGTCGTGCGCACTCTGGAGACGCAGTCCCTGACGCCGCTCTTCGCGGAGTCGGGCCCCAGCACGATTGTCGAGCTCGGTCTGTCCGGCGAAGGTTATCTGGATCGCTTTCGTAACGACGATCTGTACCAGACGAAATTCGCCGCGGCCTTTGGCGCAGGCTCGGATCAGTTTAACGACGGCACGATTCGCAAGGCCCTGGCTTCGTTTCAGCGCACGTTAATATCCGGCAACAGCGACTACGACCAATTCTTAAATCAGCAGGCGACGATTTCGCAGTCGGCCCTGCGCGGCGCCGTGTTTTTTAACAGCGAAGTGGCCGAGTGTTTTCACTGTCACGGCGGATTTAATTTCACCGACACGACGGTTCACAGCGGCACCGTTTTCGACGAAGCCTCGTTTCATAACAACGGCATCTATTCGCAAACCGACTATGCGGGCAAGCCCCTGCGAGAGCGCGGCCTGATCGATTTGACCGGCAACGCGGCCCATGAAGGCCGCTTTCGCGCGCCGTCGTTGCGCAATCTCGGGGTGACTTTTCCGTACATGCACGACGGCAGCTTCGACTGCACGCCCCAGAACGGCTCGGTGGAAATCACGGCCGGGGGCTCCTGCGGCGCGGATCCCGCCTCGACGATGATCGGCCACATCATCGATCACTACGCGAAGGGCGCGACCGAATATTCGAGCGGCGCTCCGCGCGCGGTCCATCCTCAGGTGGACACGACTCTGATTCGCACGTTTACGCTCAGCGCTCAGAATAAGGCCGACTTAACCGCGTTTTTACTGAGCCTTACGGATAACGAGTTCTTAACCAATCCGGCCCACAGCAATCCGCGTCCGGGCGATGCGAGGTTCGGCCCGTGAAACAATCCAATTATAGAATGCGGCGCTTCGCGTGCGTGCTTGCGGCGGGCTGCGCGCTGTCGCTCTCGGGACTACGCTGTACCTTCGGCGATACCGCGAATTCCCAAACGGAAGGTGAAAGCCTGGCGAGCTTTCTGCTGACGGTGATCGGCGTGAACGGAACGGGCAGTTTGCGGCTGCGTTTCGGCGACGGCGGCACGGACGGCATCAATCAGTTCACGACCGCCGCCGGGACCGTCGTGCTCGGCGATGCGGTCTGGTTCGACATCGAAAAGATCGACGTGTACGCGGGACAGCAGTCGGGGAGCTTTCCCCTGGCGCCGGCTTCGTATTATATCGATCGCGCCTTAATGTTCGCGCTCTCGCCGATTCGACCGCTGGCCGCGCACGAAGAAAACGTGACGCCCGCGCCGGGAGTCACGATTACCGAGACCGGCCAGGATATTTTTGTGCAGCCGCTTTCTTCCGGCAATAGCGGCAACGGGCAGGACAGCCTCGGGCGTTTCTTTTTGCAGGCGCCGGAAATACGGGTCGCGCTGCCGCCGGGCGGCATTCAACGCGTCGTCGTTCATATTCGGCGCATGCAGTTGAACGGTACGATCGGCGGCAACGCCTATTCGGTGTTGTATCAGGTGAACTCGGATTATTCCGTCGCGCCGCGCTGTAATACCACGGTCACGAGCAACGCGACGACCGGCATGGATCTATATTTCGATTATTCACTCCTGTTTCGCAACGTGACCGGCGCGAACAGCGCGTCGGTAAATTCGGCCTTCGCGGCGAATATTCCGGCGGGCGGCATTCTGAGTGAAAGTGAGTGTTTTGTTCTGTGATGAATCCAATTCGAAACTCAGGGCGTCTTTCGCTCTCGCTGACGATCTTTTTCGCGATCGGCTTCGCAAACTCGATCGGCGCGCACCATCCTCCGACGAACCCCGGCGGCCGCGTGCTCGGCGACTCCACGACCGCGCCGCGCGATCAGGTGGTGCTCTCTCTCGATTATCTAAAAGGCGATCGAGAAAACCGCGACGTGTGGACGGCGAACGCCGCGGGCGAGCTTGTTTTCTTCGAGGGCCGGCTGGGTCTGGGCTTGCAGATACCATACCAGTATTTTGAACAGCGCGATCGAGACGACGCGGCGCGTTTTTCGCGACCGCGCCTGGGACTGCGTCTACAGCCCTGGCCGGAGTTGGAAGCGGGCGGCGGATCGTTTTATTTGATTGGCGACCTGGATCTGGGGTTTGCTACGGGATCGGATCGCGGTCGCTTCGTGGACGAAAATTTTTACGACAGCAACGCGGGACTGACTCTCGGCTATGCAATCGAGGGCTGGATCTTTACGCTGCGGGGCGGCGGCATCTTTCCTCTGACGAGATTACCGAAGGCCGAAGTGGCCGACACGCCCGGTATTACCCGTTTGCCCTGGGAGCCGGTCGAGGAGACGAATACTCGCGACACGCATGAATTGAAAAAAGTAAGCGAATGGCGTCTGCGCGCGGGCTATCGTATAACCGAGTCGTTTTTGGGTTTTGCGGGCTTTTTGTATCGCAGGCCATATGCGGGAGTGATTAAGGAGCGCGCGACCGGCGACGATGTGCCGCAGATCTATCGCGAGGTGGAAGCCGGCATCGTATATCAGCTGAGCGATAGCGTATCGATTACGGGGACCTATCGTCAGCCGCTGTTTCGCAAGCGCGAAAACAGCGGCGTCGATGAGGTGTGGTATTTGCTTCAAGGACGGACGCCGCCGAATTCCGCGCGGCATAAGCTGTATACCGAATCTTATACCGTGGCCGTCAGCTTCCTGTTTTAGGCCCGGCGTTCCGCGCGATTACTCAGGTTTCGCCACGTCGAAGGCGTGTTCCCAGGCGCTGTTGCGATAGATCAGGCCTTTGCCGCCTTTGATCGGCAGGGCGATGTACTGGCCGGTCGTTTTGTTTTTTAAGATGATATAGCTTTTGCTGCGGCGGTGTTCGCTGAACTTCTCGACTTTCGTGCCGCCTGCCGTGCGGCGTTCCCAGCCGCTTTTGGTTTGCTTGAATTCGCCTTTGACCTGAATCGAAAAATCGTACGACGCCTGCGCATCGTCGTTTGCATCGTCGCCCGAATCTTCGCCGCCTTTTTCGTAATTCTTAATCGCGGCCAGAAAGGAATTTTCTTCGCGGCCATGAACTTCGGCGACCTTTTTGCCGTTTGCGCCCGCGATCAGCATCGTCGGGTAACCGTCGAAGCGAAATTTATTGCGATCGCGGTTGGTGTCCAGCAACTGCAGCGGGACGAATTTTTGGTTCAGGCGTTTGGCCACCGCGCTTTTCGCGAAGACTTTTCTTTCGAGAACTTTACAGTAGCCGCACCATTCCGGCGCGGTGATGACTACGAAGATATTGCGTCCGGAGGCCCGCGCTTTGCTCAGAGCCTTATCGTAACTCTGAACCCAGGCGACACCGCCGCGATGTTTGGGCACGGCCGTGCGGGTTTTCTTTTCGTTCACTCGTGCTCGAACCTGCTTTATGATCGTCGCCGGTCGGTAGCAGATGTTCGTCTTGCTATTGCACATTTGGGTTTTGATTTCGACTTTCACCGTGTGAACGCGGGGGGCGGGCGCGCGGCCTTTCGTTTCGTAGAGTTTCAATTTGTACGTGCCGGCCGATTGCGCGCCCCGGCCCGCCAGAATAAAATCATCTTTGTAGCGTTTGCCGTCCGGCGCTGTTTCGACGGCGACCGCCCAGCCGGGCGAGGCGCTGCGAAATTCTGTAAGAATATTCAGGCTGATCTCGTTTGCATGTTTTAGATAGATGTGATTGTTCGCGGGTATGATTGCGTCGACTGTGAAGTCTACCGAGCCGCCGGACTGGAGAACCAGCGGAGCGGCCGGCGTCGGGAAACGAAAATCGGCGGCCTTTTTACGAGACTGGGCCGGCAGCGCCGTCGTTGCTAACAGAGCGCAGATCCAGATGAGCTGCATCGCGGCGGGTTTGAGCGGGCCGCCTGCTCCGCTTCGCGGAAAAGATTTCATGCTGGATTGAGTTGCGTTGTTCATTCGAAATTCCGTCGGCGCAAGCGCGCTTTCTCGTGTGATTGGGTCTTCAGTAGACGATTTCTTTCCGGTCGGAGTTCGCCCGATCGCTCGAAATTCGGAGAAGATTTGTGCAGGGTTTCGTGGCCGATGTCGCAGACCTGCGGCCGCCATCTGTTTTGAGAATTCCGGCCTAGTGCGCCTCATCCCAGTTTTTTCCGAAGCTGTAGTCCACGTCGAGCGGGACTTTCAGCTGCATGGCGCCCTCCATGCGTTCCCGGGCGATTTTCAGCACGGTGTCTTTTTCCGCGGGCGCCACGTCGAAGAGCAGTTCATCGTGCACCTGTAAGATCATTTTCGACTTGAGCTCTTTCGCCTGCAGGTCGCGGTGAATATCGAGCATGGCCAGCTTGATAATGTCGGCGCTGGTGCCCTGAATCGGCGTATTGATGGCGGTGCGTTCGGCGCCTTCGCGGCGAAAGCGGTTCTGGGTTTTGATCTCGGGGATCTGGCGCATGCGTCCGGTCAGAGTTTGCACGTAACCTTTTTTGCCGGCGAAGGCGATGGTCTCGTCCATGTATCGCCGCACGCCCGGATACTTTTCGAAGAAACGTTCGATGTACAGGCGGGCTTCTTCCCGCGATATTCCCAGATTGCGCGAAAGGCCGAATTCGGTGACGCCGTAGATAATCGAAAAATTTACGGCCTTGCCCTTCGAGCGCATGTCCGGATCGACCGCGTCTTCGGCGACTGCGAAAAGCGAAGCCGCGGTGCGCGTATGAATGTCGACGTCCTTTTTCTGGAAGGTATCGATCAGCGCTTTATCTTCGGCGTAGTGCGCCATGATACGCAGCTCGATCTGGCTGTAGTCCAGGCTCAGCAAGACGTTGCCCTTGCGCGGAATAAAACCGCGGCGAATCATGCGGCCGGTTTCTTCGCGAATCGGGATATTTTGTAAGTTTGGGTCCATCGAGCTCAAACGGCCCGTAGCGGCGATCGTCTGGTTAAAGCTGGTGTGAATGCGTTTGGTCTTCGGATTTACGAGTGCCGGCAGGGCGTCGACGTAGGTCGACTTCAGTTTGCCGTACTTGCGATGTTCGAGCAACTGGTCGACGACCGTATGCTTGCCGCGCAGATCTTCTAAGACCGATTGGTCGGTGGAATAACCCGTCTTGGTTTTTTTTCCGGTGGGCAGTTTCAGATCTTCGAAGAGGACCTTTTGCAGCTCTTTCGTGGAGTTGATATTAAATTCGTAGCCCGCGGCCTTGTGGATTTGTTTCTCCAGCTTCTTCAGCTTTTTGGCGTACTCCGTCGAGAGCGACTGAAAGTATTTTACGTCGATGGCGACGCCTTCCATTTCCATGTCGGTCAGCACGGGCACTAATGCGACTTCGATGTCTTTTTGTACGGCTTCGAGTTTGTGCAGCTTCAGAGCCGGCACGAGTTTGTCGTGCAGCTGGTACGTAATATCCGCGTCTTCGCAGGCGTAGTCGGTGATCTCGGCCGGCGGAATCTCGGCCATGGTCTTTTTATTGCGACCGGAGCCGACGATCTCGGCGTACTTAATCGTTTCGTAGCCGAGCAGGTCGACGGCCATGTCGTCCATATTGTGGCGACGCACGTTGGGATTACATAAATAGCTGGCGATCATCGTATCGAAATACGGCGCGGGCAGGTCCAGACCCCAGTTGCGCAGCACGATCATATCGTACTTGATGTTTTGCCCGATGATCTTCAGATCGGGATCTTCCAGGAATGCTTTCAGCAGCGGTCGCGCTTCGTCTGCGTCGAGGCCCTCGCTTGCGAACAGCGAGTCTTCTGCCGGCGGCAACGCGACATAGACTGCTTTGCCCGGTTTCGCGCACATTGAAATGCCGACCAGGCGCGCGCGCATGGGTTCCTGGTGATCGGTTTCGGTGTCGACTGTGAGCACCTTCTTTTTGCCCATCAGCTTCGTCAGCTGCGCCAGGGCGTCTTGCAGAGCGGGAATCGAATCGATCAGCTCGTACTTGCCGCCGGATTTCGCGACCGGCCCCGCGCTCTTCGCGTCATCGTCGGCGGACTGCGCCGCATCGCCTTCGTCCCCCGCGCCCTTTTTTCCGCCGGCTTTGCCGTCTGCCTTGGTGGCTTTCGTGGACTTTGCCGACTTTGTCGACTTTGTATCTGGCGCATCGGCCTGCGCCTCCGCGGCTTTGCGGCGTTCGAGGGCGCGATTTAATTCCGCGAAGATGGCGTTGTAGCCTTCGTCGCGAAACATTTGCAGCACTTCCGCTTTTAGATAGTCCGGAGTGAGCAGGGTGTTCGGATCGATCTTTTCGACCTCGGGCATTTCCGTTCGAATGGTGGCCAGGTCCTGAGATAAAAATACGTTGTCTTTTGATTCTTCGAGCTTCGCGCGGACGCCTTTCGGTTCGACCTTCGCAAGATTCTTATAAACGCCTTTCAGGTTTTTGTATTCTTGCAGCAGTTTCGAAGCGCCCTTCGGCCCGATGCCGCGCGCTCCTGGAATATTATCCGAAGAGTCGCCGATGAGTCCCATATAGTCGGTGATCTGATCGACGGTGACGCCCAGTTCGGTCTCGACCCACTGCGGATCGATTTCCAGGAACTCCGTGACGCCTTTAGAGCCGCGGAGCATCGTTACGTTTTTATTCAGCAGCTGGTAACAGTCTTTATCGCCGCTTAAAATAACGACGCGGTTCTTTTTGCCGAAGCGCCTCGCCAGACTGCCCATCACGTCGTCCGCTTCGTAGTTCATGACCATCAGCGTCGGAAATCCCGCGCGGGACACGAGCTCTTTGATTTCATCGATTTGCGGACGCAGATCGTCGGGGGTCGGCTTCCGATTGGCCTTGTACTCCGGATAGACTTCGCGGCGAAAGGATCCCCCCGGAGGATCCCAGACCACGGCCGTATGGGCGGGCTGCAGGTCTTGCAGCACCTTAAAGAACATGCGGAAGAAACCAAAGACCGCGTTCGTCGGCATGCCCGTAACGGGATGCGTCAGGTTCTGGCCCTGCAGGCCGTAGTACGCCCGGTACGCCATCGCATGCGAATCGATGATCAACAGATCGATGCCCTTGCCGGACGATTTGTCCGCGGCCTTCGCGGTTTTCTTTTTGGCCGGGGCAGCGGCGGCCTTTTGCTCTGGTTTTTTCGCGGTCGGCTTGCCGGCCTGTTTGGCGGTTTTTTTCGCGACTTTCCTGGCGGTCTTTTTGGCCGTCTTTTTAGAGACCTGCTTGCCGGTCTTTTTGGCGGCTGTGGCTGGAGACGTCCTGGCGGCGGCCTTTTTCGCCGTTTTTCGGGCTCCGGAAGCGCTCTGCTTCGATGTCTTTTTCTTCTTTTTGGCGACCGGCATGGCCTTCTGATTTGTCCGGTGCCCCGGGGATGTCAATGATGAACCTGGCGGCTTGCCAGTCGGCACTGCCTCTAATTTACGCGAAGTTAACGAAAATTACACGCGAAACCTGGCCATTTTTATTGACAGTTTGCACCGAGACAGATTCCTGTTGTCAGGTTTGAGAGGGAGCGAGATCTTGCTGAATACGAAAAAGGCCGGTGACAAACTCATTGTTTATTTAGAAGGTCGTCTCGACGTCTCGGTAGCCAATGAGGTCGAAGAAGAACTCGGCAAATTAATCGACGATAACAACCACCACATCGTCCTGAATATGGACGCGGTTGAGTACATGAGCTCCTCCGGATTCCGGGCATGCATCGCGACGCTGCGAAAGCTGAACGCCCGTGAAGGCACTCTGAAGCTGTGCGCCATCCGTCCTTCTGTGCGCCGCATTTTCGATGTGATTGAGCTGACCTCGCTTTTCGATATCTACGAGACCGAAGCCGAAGCTCTGGCAGCCTGAGCGGGGCATCCCGTGAGCACCGCATCCGGCGCACCTTCCGCTGGTTCAGCCGCATCGCTGCTGGACCGCATCGTAGCTCAAAAAGAGCTCGAAATCCAATCTCTACAGCCGGCTCAGCCGCCGGCCTCAGCGCAACCCTTCCGATTTGAGCAGGCGCTCAAGCGGCCTCCCGGCGAAGCTCTGCGTGTCATCGCGGAGTGCAAAAAAGCCAGCCCGAGCATGGGGCTCATTCGCGCCGACTATCGACCCGGCGAAATCGCCCGGAGCTACCGGGACTGCGGCGCGAACGCTCTGTCAGTGCTGACGGATCGCGAGTTTTTTCAGGGCGATCTGGGGCATCTGGGCGCGGCGTCCGAGTCGAGCGGACTGCCGGTCTTACGTAAAGATTTTACAATTTCGCCGCTACAAATTCAGGAAGCCCGGGCAGCCGGGGCCGATGCGATCCTGCTGATCGTGCGGCTCCTGTCTCCGTCTCAGCTGAGCGAGCTGCAGGACTGCGCCCGCGAGCTGGGAATGACGGCCCTGGTGGAAATTCACAGTGCGGCCGAGGCTGAAGCGGCCGTCGACTGCGGGGCCTCCCTGATTGGCATCAATCATCGGGATCTGGATACCCTCGAAATGGATCTGAGTTTGACCGAACGCATCGCGCCAGAACTGCGCAAAGCGCGTCCTGACGCCGTATTGCTGGCGGAGTCGGGCGTTGAAAACCGGGCCGGGCGGGAGCGCGTGGATCCTCATGTGGACGGCATTCTGATCGGGACGGCTCTGATGCAGAGTTCCGACATTCCGACCAAATGGGCGGAAATCTTCTCCTGAATCCCGGTGGGCGGAAATCGATTTCTCCTGAAAAAAAGTCATGGCCGCATTGCGAGACTGATTCTCATATTCACTTGATGGGCATCGCCGCGGGGAAAACGTGGTCTCCGGGCGGGCTTGCACGAGGCACTTGCGATGGAATGGAACGGCGCTGATTTTCAAACTCTGGTGGACGCCCTGGCGATTTTCGTGCTGGTGCTGATCGCCGTGATCTACACGGCCCGGCGGTCTCTGGCGGCGATCTTTCCCGCTTCTGGCGCACGCTCGCAGCAGGCTCTGCTGACCGTGGACCGGAGCGAGCAGACCGGCTGCTCCGGGTGCAGCGTGGCGAAAAGACATGCGCAGGGCGCGGCTCCGGACCAATCGCAACACCAATAGAAATCTATATCCTATCCAGGCTGATCTTATGAACGCTCCTTCTTCCAAAACGCCGGCCGGCCGCGGTCCCGGCAAAGACTCTCCGACCCTGGCGAGCCTGCTGCCGGGCGAATCCGGACGGATCGTTGCGGTCGATTTCGAACGAGCGCCGGGTCTCGCCCGCCTGATGGAGATCGGATTCATTCCGGGCCAGGTCGTCGAGATGATCAAGCAGGCGCCTTTCGGCGATCCGATCGAAGTCCGGGTCATGAATTCTGATCTGGTCCTGCGCAAGAAAGAAGCCGACGCCGTGCTGCTCGAAGCCGTGACCTGACTCGCGCGAACTCTGCGCCAACGAACGAAAGCTATATGTCTACATCCACTCTCTCTCGCTCTCCCGAAGCGGACGCCCCGCGCAAACGCCCGCAGATCGCCATCGCCGGGAATCCTAATACCGGCAAGTCCACCGTCTTTAACGCGCTGTGTGGAACCCGCCAGAAGGTCGCGAATTATCCGGGCGTCACCGTCGAAAAGAAAATGGGTTTCGTTTTCCTGGGCGACCGGGAAGCGGAGCTGGTCGACCTTCCGGGCCTGTACAGTCTGACTCCGGTTTCGCCGGACGAAGAAGCGGCCGCCGACGTTTTGATGGGCCGCCTGGGCGACGCGGAACACGTGCGTCCCGATTTGATCTTATGCGTCCTGGACGCGACGAATCTGAAGCGAAACCTGTTTTTGTTTTCGCAGGTTCTGGAGCTCGATCTGCCGGTAGTTGTCGCGCTCACCATGACTGATTTGATGGAACGGGCCGGCGTCCAGGTAAACGTTGACGCGTTGCAAAAGCAGCTGGGCGTTCCCGTCGTGCCGGTCGTCACGCGCGAACGGCAAGATCTGGTGAAGCTCACCGCCGTGATGCGGAGCGTTCTGGACGGTGCTGTCGATGGCGATGGCGCCGGCGTGCCCCAGGCGAAAGCCGCCGGTCCTGGTTTTCCAAAAGAGCTGGAAAGCCTGGTTTCGCAGCTGCAGGAGCGCCTTGCTTCGACTCTGCCCCTGGGCGGTTTTGAAGCGCGTCAGCTGCTGGTCAGCGACAGCCACGCACTGGTTCCGCGCATCAACGAAGACGCCGGCGCGCGCCAGGTCCTGCTGGAGCTGCGCGAAAAGACCCGGGACCTTAGCCAGAATCCCGCCGCGGTCGCCATCGCTCGCTATCGCTGGATCGACGAGCTGCTGGAGAAAGTTGAGCGTCGCGAGCCAGGCCGGCGCGTCGGCTTTAGCGCGAAGCTCGATTCGGTCTTAACGCATCGCCTTTTCGGTTTCGCCGCCTTCGCGGGCATTATGTACACGGTCTTCCAGGCGATCTACAGCTGGGCCGGCCCCTTCATGGATTTCATCGACGAGGGCACGGGGATGCTGGGCGATTTCGTCGGCGGCTTTCTGGTGGCCACGCCGATGCTGCAATCGCTGATCGTCGACGGCGTCATTACCGGCGTGGGATCCGTTGTGATCTTTCTGCCGCAGATTGTGATTCTGTTTTTGTTTATCGCCTTTCTCGAAGACAGCGGCTATCTGGCGCGAGCGGCCTTTCTCATGGATCGCCTGCTGGGCTGGACCGGCCTGAACGGCAGGGCTTTTATTCCCATGCTATCGAGCTTCGCCTGCGCGGTGCCGGGCGTCATGGCGGCGCGGGTCATGCCCGATCCCCGGGCGCGCCTGACGACGATTCTGATTGCGCCGCTCATGTCGTGTTCGGCGCGCCTGCCGGTGTATCTGTTGATGATCGGCGCTTTTATCGAACCGCACTTCGGAGCCGGGTGGGCCGCCTTTACGCTCTTCGCGATGCACGGCCTGGGACTGGTTGTGGCCTTGCCGGTCGCCTGGTTTTTGAATCGCGGTTTCCTGAAAACCCCGTCGATTCCTTTCGTGCTGGAGCTGCCGGAGTATCGCTGGCCGATTCCTTCGAACGTGGCCTTTCGCGCCTATGAAGCTTCGAAGAAGTTTTTGCTGCGCGCCGGAACGGTGATCTTCGCCGCTTCGATCATAATCTGGGCCATGAGTTATTTCCCCCGTCCGGACTCCGTGGCGACCGAAATTCAGGCGGAGTACGCCGGGCAGCTGGCCGCCGCGACCGAAGCCGACGAAGCCGACGAGGCGGGCGGATCGCCGGGCGTGGAAAGCGACGGTCTTGAAGCGGAGACGGCAGAGACGGCGCAGACGGGCGCCGCCGCAGAAGAGCTGCAGGCCCGGATCGACAATGAAATCGCGGGAGCCTATTTAGAGCAGAGCTTTCTCGGTCGCCTGGGGCACGCGGTGCAGCCGGTATTCGCGCCCCTGGGATTCGATTGGAAGATTTCCGTCGGAATTCTGGGCGCTTTTCCGGCGCGCGAAGTGATTATCGCGACGCTCGGCATCATCTATAACGTGGGTGCCGACGTGGACGAAGAGTCCGATTCTCTGAGGGATCGCATGGCGGCCGAAACCCACTCGGACGGAGCGCCCGTCTATACGCCGCTCGTCGCCATTACGCTGATGATCTTTTTCGCTTTATGCAGCCAGTGCATGAGCACTCTGGCGACGGTCTGGCGTGAATTGAACAGCTGGCAGTGGGCGGCCTTCATGTTCGTCTATATGACCAGTCTGGCCTACGTCTTCGGTTTGGTGGTCTACCAGGCGGGCCGGGCCTTCGGTCTTGAATAGAATCTAAGCCAGATTAAACCGGGACTGAGCCGGGACTAAGCCGGAACAGCCCCCGCGCCGAAAAATGAATCTCCTGGCGCCGCGCGGGTCAGCGAGGGCAGCAAACGGATCCTTCTACGGGAATCATGTCGCCGGTTTCATCGTAGCGGATGCTGCCCAGCGGCGGCCGGCCGTTCGGGCAGCGATACGAGGGGCGATGAATGCGGCCGTCGCCGGGATCGCCCATGATCTTTCCTTTTCGCGCCAGGCATTCCTCTTCGCTCAGGGTGGCCCGCTCCGTGCCGGTCGTCCCGCCGTTTTCGTGGGTGGACTTTGCGCAGCCGCCCCATAGCAGCAGCGCGATTGCCAGAGCCGGGATTGTAAATATTCGTTGCGTCGATGTTTGCATGAGAATCCGTTCGGGCTTGCTCGCGGGTCTGAGTCGTTTTATTTTATACAGTGGCGGCGCGGCGCTTGACTATTGCATGCCGAGCTTCTGCGCCAGATAGACCTGAACGGGATCGTCCCGGTCTACTGTGGTCAGCGGTGGGTTGCGGGGCAGGGGCGCTGCGACAGTCGCTTCGACCGGCACGCCGGCCGTATAGAGGGGTTTGTCATCCGGACCGAGAACCAGGCCCCCGGTCAGAGTCACTTCCACACCGCCGCTAATCGGCGTTACACTCGAAACGAAGGCCCGGCCTTCGCCGGCCTTGCCGATCAGCGTGACGTTGGGAGCGACCGACAGAGCGGCGGCCAGGGTTTCGGCGAAAGGCGAGGCGTTCTCGCCCAGCACAACGTAGAGCGATCCCTTAAAAATCTTTTCGCTGTCGGCGATGAAGTCGACCGGCTCCCGGCCGCGAAAGCGTACGCCTCCGAGGCGTCCCGAATCCACGAAGAGGTTGGCCACGCCGAAGCAGTTTTCGTAATTGCCGTGATGCATCCGCCGCAGATCCAGAATCAGAGTCTGGCGCTGGCCCAGGCGCGCCAGCAGACCGCGAATCTGTCCGACGGTGTCGGCGAGACTCGAGCGGAGCATAATGTATTCGGCGCGCTTGCCGCCCGGCAGGGACCACTCCGCGTTTAGTATATTGCGAAAGCTGACTTCGCCGCGTTGCAGCGTGAAGCTTTTGCCCGATTCGTATTTCAGAACGACTTCCGTTTCCGCGGGGCCCCGAATGCGACCGACGACTTCTTCCAGATCCATGTCTTTCGTCGATTGGCCGTCGATCTCCGCCAGATAATTGCCCGGTTCCATGCTGGCCCGATAAGACGCGCTGCCTTCGAGCGTGTCCATCGCCAGAAAACGTCCGGGCCCGACCATGCGCAGAACCAGGCCGACGCCGGCCGTGCGTTCCGGATCGCGGCTCCACAGCAGACTTTCGGCGCGCGTAAAAGTATTGTACCCGGCCGGCAGCGCTTCCAGGAAAGCCCCGAGCGCCGTATAAGTCTGGCGACGACGTTCGTCTTCGGGAGCGGCCGCCAGAGTGGCGGCCAGGGCCTCCCGCGTCTTTCCGCCGCCGGCGTGGCCCAGGCTGGCCTGGGCTTTGCCGTACAGCTCGGCCAGGTTCCAGCCCTGCCCTTCTTCGAAATAATAGTCCGCGGCCAGGACGCCTTCGACATTTTCAAAGAGTTCCGCCGGGTCCAGGGGCGGCGCTTTCTTTTCTGCACAGGCTGTGAACGTGATCCCGATCCACAGCAGGGCGGGGATCAGGATCAGGAGCGGTGAGCGCGAGTGGCGCTCTAAGGATGTATGAGGTACGGATTGCTGCGGCATAAGACTGGGGCGATTCTACTCGCAGGGGCGGTCAGCTTGCAAGTAGAATTAGCTTTCGACTTGCGCGGCGATTGGGAAGGAATCGGCCGCGGCGGCTTACAATCTTTCAGAGTCGACCTACGGCGCCGCCGCAGGTGTCTTCGCAAACATAGAGGGCGCTCTGACAGTTCAGGAACAGCAGGCTGAAAAAGTCGCTGCTTTCGCCGTTGCTGGTCGTCTGGAACAGGGCGCCGGTCAAAAGACAGGTCTGGTTTTGATCGTCACAGTCGCGCTGGCACGAAGCGCTTACGAAGGTATTGCCGCAGTAGACCGCGGCCGCCAGGGCAAGCGACGCCAAAAAACGAAAGGACCAGGTGCGCAGTTTCTGTTTCATTTTGTTTGGCCTCCGGCGGATTCGAATCGGCTGGCAGCCCCGGCCGCGCGACGCGCCTGCACGAAACGCACCCACCATTCAGGATTCGCGGCGCGCTGCCTGAGATAGGCGTCCATTAGTACAAGATTCACTACAGATTCCACGATCGGCACGGCCCGGGGCAATACGCACGGATCATGCCGCCCGCCCGGACGTAGCTGCTCGGCCTGGCCGGCCTCGTTGATCGTCTCCTGGAATTGCTGGATGGTCGCGACCGGTTTGAAGGCCAGACGCGCGGTAATCGGCATGCCGTTGGTGATGCCGCCCTGAATTCCGCCGGAGCGATTCGTGCGCGTTTTCAGCACGGGCACCTGTTCAAAGGGAACAGGACCGGTCGCAGCTTCCTGGCCGTTCGTTCCGTCGCCCGCAGCCGCCTCTTCCGTATTATAAAACAGATCGTTGTGCTCCGAGCCGCGCATCATGGCGCCTTCGAAGCCGCTGCCGGATTCGAAACCCTTGCACGCCGAAATACTCAGGCAGGCCTTCGCGAGATCCGCTTCGAGTTTGTCGAAGACCGGATCGCCGAGACCGGGGGGCACGTTGTTGACCACGACGCCGATCGTTCCGCCCAGACTGTCGCCGGCCTTGCGCGCGCCTTCGATAGCCGTGATCATTTTTTCGCTGGTCTCGGAATGCGGACAGCGGACCAGGGAAGCGTCGACGTCCGCTCGATTCTCGGGAGCCTGATCTATTAGATCGGCGCGAATGTCCGCCACCGAGTCGACCCAGGCGATGGTCTCGATGCCCAGATCGTGCTTTAAGATCTGGCCGGCCAGAGCTCCCGCCGCGACTCTACCGATGGTTTCGCGCACGGACGCGCGTCCGCCGCCGTGAGGCGTGCGATAGCCGTACTTAATATGATAGGTGTAGTCCGCGTGCGAAGGCCGATAGATCTGCGCCCAGCCGGCGTAGTCTTTGGACTTTACGTTTGTGTTGCGCACGAGAATAGCGATGGGCGTGCCGAGCGTTTTGCCTTCGAAAACGCCGCTCAAAATTTCCAGAGTGTCGTCCTCTTTGCGCGGGGTGGTCAGTCGATTCTGGCCGGGGCGCCGCCGGGAGAGCTGAAGCTGGATGTCTTCGAGATCGAGCGGAAAGCCGGCCGGGCAGCCGTCGATCACCACGCCCACGCCGGGGCCGTGAGATTCCCCGAAGGTCGTGATGCTGAAAATCTGGCCGCTGACCGAGGACACAATTCATGCTGGGCCGGGGGGTGGCGGAGTCAAGCCGGAAGCGGGTCGGGCCCGCGCGCCTCCCGGGAGACCGCCGAACACGGAAACGCGCATGAAATCCGGGTTTCGGACCAAAAAAGGACTGACTCAATTGTTATGAATGTGTTAGGAGTAATGATGAGCCGCCTGGCATACAGATCCGTAGCCCGGCTGGCCTGCTTCAGGCCGGTGGTCATGTGGGCGGCCTTCAGCCTCGCCGCCTGTTCGTATGGGCATCCCATCGTGGGTATCTTTCCGGAAGACCCGCAGGACGACGGCCTGAATCTTTCGCTGCTTCTGGCCGGTCTCGCCATCGCGTCAAATTTGGGCCCTGCGAGCACTGGTTGCGCTCCAAACGGCCAGATCATGATCGCCGCGAACAACGCGACGAATGGCCGCCTGGCTTTGTTTCGCTGCAATCGCGACGGTTCGGGCTGCGTACATATCGACGCGTCGGCGGCGGCCGGACAGGGAAACGATTCCGGATTTGAACCGAATATGGTATTTGATCCGGTGAACAATCGTTTGCTGGTGGCCGTGGCAGACGGCTCGGTAGGCCCCCGACTGGGCCTCTATCGCTGTAACGCGGACGGCACGGGCTGCGTCTTTCTGGTGCTGTCCGGCGGCGCGGATTCGGGGCATACGCCGTCTGCCGGGGTGGATCTGGTGAATAACCGGCTGGCTGTAGCCAGCCGGGATTCCACCGGTGGAGCCCTGCGTCTGGGAATGCATCTGTGTAATCTGGACGGTACCGGCTGTGCCTCAACCGACGTGTCAGCGGCGACCGGCCAGGGGAATTTCACCGGTTTCAATCCGTCGCTCGTCGTGGACAATATCGATCAGCAACTGTATACAGCGACCTTCAACAACGGCGCTTCAAACACCGTAGGTTTTTTTCGCTGCAATTTAAACGCTGGCGCTTGTACGTTTACGAACGCCAGTACCGCCGCCGGGTTGGGAGCTAATACGGGAGTGGCACCCTCTTTGATTCACGATCAAGCCGGCGGCCGGAATCTGTTTGTTTCGCGGAATTCGACGCTGGGCGCGCTCAACGGCATTCGCTGCCAGGAGGACGGCAGCGCTTGTGTGGCGGTCGATGTTACGGCGGGATTTTCCGCAGGCAATTCGCGTTCGTTTCTGGGGCCGGACAATCGGGTATACACGAGCGCCAGGAATCCGGATACGGGCAATCGCGCGTCCCTCTGGCGTTGCGAAATCGACGGAACGAATTGCCTGCACGCGAATCTCGGCGCGGCGCTTGCGGATGACACGGGGCATGAGCCCGATGTCGTTGCGGATGACAGCTGCGCTTATGTTGCTTCACGGAACGACGCCTCGGCCAGTTCGGTTTTGTACTATATTTGCGAACGCGACGGCAGCGCCTGTCAGTTCGTCGACGTCACCGCAGCGACCGGCACGGCGTTCGGCGTTACGGATATCAATCTGTTGCTGCTGTGAGCGGTCAGCAATGGCCAGGGACACAGGCAATTCACGCGGTGCCGGCCGCGTACTCTCAGGGATTCGCGTTCGCGTCGCCGGTTCCGTCTTCTATCGCAGCCGGCTCGCCGTCTGTCGCGACGTCGTTTTGGATCGAATCCGCTTCGCCGATATCTGTGCGCGGTAAACGGCGGGCCTCTTCGTCCATCATCAGAGTGCCGAGCAGGGCGGCGCGTTCCCGGGGCAGGAGGGTCATCAAGAAGGGGACGATGGACTGCTGGCCGGCCTGCACGGCGTTGGCTTCCATTTGAAGTAATACGTCCACGAGGTCGGTATTCGAAAAACCGGCCATGATTGCGACGGCGTCCTGAGGCGGCATATTCGTCATGCGCGTGGCCATGTTGCGGATCATCTCTGCGCGCTGAAATTCGGCGGCCTTATTCTCGGCGATCTGCTGCCGCTCTTCGCTGACTCCGCGTTCCCGGGTCGCGAGCTCTTCTTCTTTGGCTTTGATCGCCGCCAGGGTCTCTTCCAGTTTCAGGCGCTCTTCTTCGAGTTTGATCCGTTCTTCTTCAATGCGGATCTGTTCTTTCTCTAATCGTTCCCATTCCAGCAGGCCGGGTTCGTCGGCGTCTTCGGCGACCAGCGGCGATTCCTCTTCGAGAAAGGGCACGTACTCTTCCATGTTGATCACGCCCCAGGTGTCCAGCAGATAGGCCAGCACGCCCAGGGCGAAGAAGATCACGAAGGTTAAATAAACGATCTTTATTTTGTCTGAAAAATTACCCATGATTCTATTCCGTTGTCAGCTTCGCCCCGTCTAACCCTTTTCGCCCCGCTGCGCGTATTCATTTCGCCCTCTTTTTCGCCCTCCTTTTCGCCCTCCTTTTCGCCCCGCGTTGCGGGGCTCAGGGCTCAGGGCTCAGGGCTCAGGCTCAAACTCAAACTCAAACTCAAGCCTGATGGTTTAGCTGCGATCCTTCCTCGGGCCTGCGGGGCGTATGGACCTGCCATTTTTCCGTGATGCTTTCCAGATTCTGAATGCGGCGATTCAAATCCTGCAAACTGTCGTCGACCTGCCGGAGCTCGGTGCGGGTCCGGCCGATTTCGTTTTGTTTCGTGCGCCACTCCGGAGTCGCGAAGGCCCGCGCCGGATTTTCACCCAGCCAGCGTTCGAGAAAACTTCCGCCGGACGGCTCGCTTTCACTTACCGAAGCCTGGCGGTGGTTCTCCCAGGCCCATTCGTTTGAAGTAGTCGGCGACGTGGTCTGGTTCGGGTGTGGGAACTTCGGATTCCGTAGTTCCGTCTGTGTCGACGTGGTCCGATTGTTCTGCGTCGGCGGATGGATATTTTGCGTCAGGCGGTTGGCCCAGCCCCGCAGCCGGTCCCGTAAAGAGAGGGGCGAGTGGTCCGGTGTCATATGTAGCTCCTGGTGTCATTCCTCCAACATTCAATTTTGACCTGCGGTTTGCTTCTTCGAGTTCCTGGCGTTCGTGTTTGCGCCGTTGCCCGTTGTATTTTTCTAGTTCGCGTTCTTTTAATATTTCAACGATGCGGCGCGCGCGACGCGCTTCCATGACTTTGGCCATCTCCGTTTCCATTTCCGGTCGAATCTCTTCCAGCTTGACCGCCGCGTCGGCGGCTTCCGCGTTCAAGCGCTCCAGATAACGATCGTAGATCTGCCATAAAGTTATATCGAAATTTTCTTTGTAATCGGCGTCGAAACGGTCCATCTCTTCTTTCAACATTTGAAAGGCGGCCGTACGCACGTTTTCCTGCTCGTTGACCCGGACCATTACTTTCGCCAGATCGCCGAGCGCTCGCTCCTCTTCGATGCGCCGCATGCGTAGAAGCGCTTCGAGCTTAAAGCGAAACTTTTTCAATAAAATTCCTCTTCTTCGACTTTGCCGATCAGCTCTCCCAGGCGTCGAACGCTGTCCGGCATGCGCGTTCCATCCGAGACTTCCTGGCGCAGAAACTGATTGATGTTGTCCATTTTGTCGAGGGCTTCGTCGACTTCCGGATTGCTGCCGCGAGCGTAGGCCCCGAGATTAATCAGCTCTTCGTTTTCGCGATACGAAGCGAGCATGGCCCGCAAGCGGGTCGCGTCCTGGCGATGTTCCGGCGTTACGACTTTGTCCATCACCCGCGAAATCGATTCGGTGACTTCGATCGAAGGGTAGTGGCCGCGCTGGGCCAATCGCCGCGATAGCACGACGTGTCCGTCCAAAACTCCGCGGGCGTTGTCCGCCACGGGATCGTTCAGGTCGTCGGCTTCTACGAGCACAGTATAAAATCCGGTGATGCTGCCTTTGTCCGTCGAGCCGGCGCGTTCGACTAAGCGACTCAGGCGATACCAGACGCCCGGCGGATAGCCGCCCACCCCGATTTGATCGCCGGCGGCCAGTCCGATTTCGCGCAGGGCCATACAGTAGCGCGTAAGGCTGTCCATATATAAGTTAACGTGTAGTCCCTGTTCGCGAAAGTACTCCGCGACCGAGGTGGCGAAGCCGGCCGCGTATACTTTTTCCATCGCGCTGCGATCCGATGTGGCGGCGAAGACGACCGACTTGCGCAAACCTTCGGCGCCCAGATCGTCCTCTAAGAATTCGCGCACTTCGCGCCCGCGCTCGCCCACCAGGCAGATCACGTTGACGTCGGCCATTGTATAACGCGCGACCATGCCGAGCAGCGTCGACTTACCGACGCCCGTGCCGGCGAACATTCCAATGCGCTGGCCGGCGCCGACGGTCAGGAGGCCGTCCAGAGCGCGCACGCCGGTTTCCACGGGCGTGCGGATGGGCTGGCGCACAGTCGGCGAAGGCGGATCGTTATCGAGCGAGCGATTGTCGGTCGATACGAGGGGCGGCCGATTGTCCAGGGGGCGACCGAGTCCGTCGAGCACGCGGCCGAGCAGTTCGTCGGAAACCGGAATGGAAAGGCGGCGACCGGTGCCGAGCACCTGCGCGTCGGGAAAGACGCCGGCGGTCGGACCGAGGGGCGTCAGTACCAGGTGGTGGTTTTGAAAACCGATCACTTCGCAGTTTAGATATTCGCCGCTCTTACCCAATTCAACGCGACACAAATCGCCGACGCTGACTTCCGGCGGGCCTTCGGAGATAATGGACATGCCGGTGATTTGCACGACGCGTCCCATCGGCCGCAGGGGATCCATCCCCGATAGCAGATTCTGGTACTTCTTGAGCACGTTGGGTCGTTTTAGTTTTTCTGCCATGGGCGGGTGGACGGATCTCGGATTATGTCCCTTTATTCAGCGGACACGGCGAATGTACAAGCGATTTTCGCCGCCCTTGCTCGATTTACGGAATTTAATCGGTCTCCCCTTAGCTTTAGACGCAAAAGTACTATACATGCGATCCTTATTTGAAGACAGGTAAAGCACCCTGTTCGTATGAGTGAATCTCCACTCGAATTTTCCGGCATGATCGCATCCGAAGGCAAGGCCCTCGGCCGCGCCCGGGTGCTCGAAACCATCGCCGGCTCCGTTCCCCACCGCAGTTTGATGCCGCAAGAAGTCGGCCCCGAGCTCTCGCGCTTTCGAGACGCGGTGCAGGCCAGCCGCACTCAGATGAAAGAGCTGATCGGCGCGGGACGTCTCGGTCACGAACTGTCGGCGATCTTCGAAGCGCAACTGCTGCTGCTCGAAGACCCCATGTTAATAGACGAAACTCGCGAGAAGATTCGTTCGCGAAAAATGAACGCCGAGTGGGCTCTGGCCGAAGAGGTCGGCATCCTCAAAGATTTTCTCTCGAAGGCGCGCAATACGATCTTTCAGGAGCGGGCGGCGGATCTGGAGGATATGAGCAATCGCATTCTCTCGAATTTGATGGGCGTTCCGGAAGGCGATATTCGGATTCCCGGTCTGAAAGATTTGCCGCCGGACAGCATCGTCGTCGCGCATGATTTGAGTCCTTCGCTGATGCTGCACATTCGCGGCAACTGCGTGGGCATCGTTACCGAAGCCGGCGGCGTAACCGGTCATATGGCGATCCTGGCGAAGAGCCGCGGCATACCCGCCCTGGTGCACGTGGCCAATCTCACGCAGAAAATCAAAGAGGGCGACGCGCTCTTAATTGACGCGCTGCCGAAAGTCACGGGCGCCGGCGTCGCTCCGGCTCCGATGCGAGTGGACAGCGGCCAGGCGAGTTCCGGTCGGCTGGTGTGTCGACCGGGCGAAGCGGACGTCGAAGCCTATCACGTCTATATTAGCGGCCTGCGTCGTCGCAGCGAAGCCGGTGTGCGTTCTCCGATTAGTTTGCCCGACGGCAGCGAAGCGCGCCTCTGGCTGAATCTCGATCAACTGCCCGAGTCCGATCCGGCCGCGGGCGCGAGCGGCGTCGGTCTCTTTCGCACCGAATTTTTGTATTTGAAAGATCCGACCTTGTTGAACGATCCGGAGCGCCAGGCTCAGTGCTATGCGGATCTTTTCAGCGGTCCCCTGGCCGGTCGGCCGATTACCCTGCGCTTGCTTGATGCCGGGGACGATAAAGCCTATCCGCCCCAGGCCGCCGTGCGCGATCGCGATTTGCGCGGCGTAAGATTTTTGCTGGCCAATCCGAATATTCTGGAATCTCAGCTGCGTGCGATCCTGGTGGGCGTCAGTCGGGCCGGAGCGGCCGACGGCCAGTGTCGTTTGATGGTGCCGGTGGTCAGTCGCTTTGAAGAGATGGAAGCGGTGCGCGAAACTCTGGCGCGGGTGCGCGATGAAGTCGAAGCGGAGCTCGGATCGCGCCTGCCCGAAACCGCGCTGGGTATGATGCTGGAAACGCCGGCCGCCGCTTTGATGTGCGAAGTCTTCGCGAGCAACGCCGCGTTCTTTAGTATCGGAACAAATGATCTTACGCGCCTGGCGATCGGCGTGGATCGCGACAATACGCTGCCGTACGACGAGCTCTTTTACCAGCCCGCTTTGTTTCGCATGATCGCTATGATTCTGGAGCGGGCGACCGTGCCGCTATCGATCTGCGGCGAAATCGCCGGCCGGCCGGATTTGCTGCCGATCTTGATCGGCCTGGGCGTGCGTGAATTCAGCGTCGCGCCTTCGGCGGTGCTCAACTGCTTCGAAAGCATCGTCGCTCTGGATGAGCATGCCTTCGAACGCGGAGGCGAACAGGCCCGTCGCGTTTGCCAGGCGCATACCGCTGCAGACGTGCGCGCTTTGCTGTGAAGCAGAGTATTTTTTGTGAAGCAGAGTTTCCGTATGCGCTTGCGAATTCTGGCAGGCGATTTGCGTCTTCGTAATTGTGCGTAAAATCGTATTGGTATAAGTGTGTATAGCGAAGGCGGGGAAATTTGGATCCGGGACTTGCGGATGGATCGCCATTGTAAAAAGATGGCACCGCAAATTCTATGGTGCCCCTCGCGCGACAGGAACTTCGCATAGCCCGCATGCTCGTGGGCGGCCTGAGCCAGCCGGAAATCGGTGCGGAGCTGGGCATTGCCACTAACACCGTAAAGACCTATGTTGCGCGCATTCGAGCGAAGACCGGATACCAGCGCGAAGAGGTGCAGCTGAGCTTCGAAGTCTTTCTCGATCGTTTGCTTGGCGATCGCCATCCGCCGCGATTTGAAATCGGCGCAAGCTGCGCGGAAGGCGTCCTGGCTCATCTCGCCCACAGCCCCGAGCTGCGCGACGCGGCCCTGCTGATGCGCGCTGGTTTTCCCGACTGGCAATTGGAGCGCAGCTATGTCGTCGACGGGGAGCGCCGCACAGAGTGGCGGGCCCGGGACGGTTTCCAGGCGATTGTAATCGGCGGCCGTCGTTTGCGCTATCGGTCCGAAACGCTCGATCTCGCCGGCGATATTTCTCCGTGAAATTGGCGGCATGTCTTGATTGAAGAGATGCTTGCGGCGTCCTTTCGTCCGGCGCCGATTATTCGGCTTGGCTCGACGCGTGGAAATTCGCACTGTGGCAGCGGGTATGTCTGATTCCCCGCCGCTGCTATTTGATACTCACGCCGAAGCCTATTTCGAATTAGAAGCGCGTCGACGCACGCTGCTGCGAGACGTGCGCGGACTGCTGCGATTGTTTCGTTCGATGATGGACTGCGACCGCGTCCTGGATGTAGGCTGCGGCACCGGCGAACATGCGGCGGTGCTGTCCCGGGCGGGCATTCGTACGGTCGGTCTCGATCGTTCCGCTGGAATGATCGAAGTCGCCCGCGCGCGTTTTCCAGAGCCCGCATTCGTTCGCGCGGATATCACGCGTTTCGATGAAGTGCGGGCGGCGCTGGCCGAATCTACGTCTACGTCTACGTCTGCATCGGAGCGAGGCGAAGCGGGCCGTGGCCGTGACCGCGATCGTCAGACGCATATATTCGATGGCGTCTTTTCCTTGTTTGGCACGCTCAACTATCTACACGAAGCCGAGCAGCTCGCCGGGGCTCTGCGCGTAATCGCGAGCACGCTGCGTCCCGGAGGCAGGGCGGCGCTGGAAGTCTGGAATCCGTCCGCGTATCGAAGTCTGGCGGGCGATCGTGGCGGCAACGCGTCGGCGCCGGCCGTCGAACGCGTAGTCGAGACGGCCGGCGGCCGTTTGCATCGTCGTCGCAGCGTGCGTTTCGAAACGCAGACGCCCGACTTCGTGGTCATTCAACACGACTATGAATTTCGCCCGCGCGGCACCGACGCGATCGCCGATGGGCGGCTGCAAACGGAAACGCATCGCCTGCGTCTGTATTCGGCCGAGCAGATGGAGCGCCTGGCGATTTCGGCGGGCCTGCGATTGCGAGAAACCCGCGCCGATCTGGGCGGCGGTCGGGCCGGCGAATCGAGCGCGGGGCTGCTACTGGTCTTCGAAAAAGAGCCCGCGCATGTCGCCGGGTAATTCCGAGGCGAAGCTCTGGTCTTTTCCCGTGCGGGGATGGCGGAACTCCAGGCGTATCGCGTGCAGGGCCGTGCGCTGAATTCGCAGGCGCGCGCGATCGGCGTCGCTCTCTTCGTCTCGAATCATCTTTAAGTACAGGTTTTCGTCGACTCCGTACAGGCGATCGCCGACGACCGGATAACCGAGGGAGCACAGGGTCGCGCGAATCTGATGCATACGTCCGGTAAATAAGCGCGCTTCGACCAGCGCGATGACGGCGCTCTCGCCTGCACGGCGTTCGCCGAGGCGCCGAAACTCCGTGCGCGCGCTCTGAACCTGCGGACCTTCTTCGTCTCGCGCAAAACTGTGCAGCGCGTTCCGGTCGGGCTCTTCCCGGGCGAAGCTGCGCTTTTTACGCACCGGGCCCTGGCCGGCCGCGAAGATCCAGCCCCTGGCGTCCAGAAATTCGGGAAAGCCCGCGTCTGGACATTCCACGATTGTCTGGTAGATTTTCCGAATCTCATCTTTGGCCTGGAAGGCGTTCTGGAGTATGCGCGCCGTGTCGCCGTCTTTTGCGACGACCATCAGCCCGCTGGTTTCGCGGTCCAGGCGATGGACCAGGTTGACCGGATAATCCGCGCCGCGTTCGGCTTTGATCAAAGAATAGAGCGTGTTCTCGTTATATACGCCGGATGGATGCACCGGCAGATCGCCTGGTTTGTCGATCACATAGAGAAATTCATCTTCATAGATGAATCGGTAGTCGCGGCTGACATCCGGCTCGGGCCCGCGCTGAAAACGAAAGCGAACCAGATCGCCGGTCGCTACTTTACGAGATGGTCGCGCCGGGGCGTCGTTGATCAGCACGTCGCCCTTACGAATGCGTTCTTGCCAGTCGCCGCGATTGAAGCGCGGATAGCGCCGGGCCAGAATTAGATCCAGGCGCTGACGGTCTTCATGGATTTCGCAGCGAAAATCGTTTTCAATTGTGCGTTCGGGCATGCTTCAGCTTGTTCGGATAAGCGCCGGTAAATTTTTTATGTCACAGATCGCCGCTTCTAAAAACGCGCATTTCTTTTCGTCATTTCGCATATGTTTTTCTGAGAGGCTTGACACTGACCGCCCTCTATTTGTAATTCCCAAATCGTATGGACCAGCCGCATCCGTCAGAACCCGAAACAATCGCCGCTCTTCGAGACGCGTTGCGGGCCACGCCGGCGAATATTCCCTTAAGACTCTACATCGCCGAGATTCTACGCAAGAAGGGCGACCTGCGCGAGGCGGAGCAAACCTGTCGCGAGGGATTGCGCCTGCACTCCGGCCACGAAAAACTCAAACTCGGTCTGGCTCAATGTTTTTATGCTCAGCAGCGCTATCGTGAGGCGCTGGTTTTAATCGAAGATCTGCCGAACAACGCGGGCGACGCGAATCAACGCCTGTTGGATTTGCATATTCGTTTGCTGGCGCTGACCGATCAGCGGGAGCAGGCTCGATCGCTCTATGATCGAGCGGTCGTTCGCTATCCATCGTTTTCCGAAACCGATCTGCCCGAGCTCTTCGGCTGGCCGGCTCATACATTGCCGGCCCCGGCGGCGCACTCGCAGGATCTTATGTCGTCCGCATCAGGCCCGCTGATGGTTCCCCGCACCTACAGCGAAGACAGCCTGGATGTGTATGAGACGGACATCGATCGGCCGCCGATTGGATTCCAGGACGTGGGCGGTCTCGCGGATTTGAAAGAAGAGATTCGCATGAAGATCGTCTTTCCGATTCGCCATCCTGAAGTTTACGAAGCCTACGGGCGCAAACCCGGCGGCGCGATTTTATTGTACGGACCGCCCGGCTGCGGCAAGACGCATCTGGCCCGGGCTGCGGCCGGCGAAATCCAGGCGGCTTTTATCTCGATTGGGATCAACGACGTGCTCGATATGTGGCTGGGGCAGAGCGAAAAGAATCTGCACGATCTCTTCGAACAGGCGCGGATTCATCGGCCCTGCGTGCTGTTCATCGACGAAGTCGACGCCATCGGCGCGAGCCGCCGCGACCAGCGCCTGGCCGGCGGGCGTCCGCTGATCAATCAATTCCTGTCGGAACTCGACGGAGTCGACGGCGACAACGAAGGCATACTGATTCTGGCCGCGACCAACGCTCCCTGGCATCTGGATCCGGCCTTTCGCCGACCCGGCCGCTTCGATCGTATGCTTTTCGTGGCGCCTCCCGATGAGGCCGCTCGCCGCGAAACCCTCGAAATTCATCTCAAAGGCAAACCCGTCGACGAAGATTCGCTGCGTCTGGATCGCCTGGCCGCGAAGACCGCGGGTTGCTCCGGCGCCGATTTGAAGGCGATCGTCGATCTCGCGGTCGAACGCAAGCTCAAGTCGGCCATTCGCAGCGGCAAGCCCGAGCCGATTAGCGGACGGGATCTGTCGCGCGCGGCCCGCCTCGTGCGGCCCAGCACCGAAGAGTGGTTCGCGACCGCTCGCGAATCGGCGGCGGATGCGAATCACGGCGGCATCTACGATCCCGTTCTGCGCTATCTCAAGCGTCGCTCTGCTCAATAATACAGAACGAAAACCGAACGAAAAACGGAACGATCGCGGCTTCGCTCGCGCCTCGTGTGTATCGCCTGCCCGGAACCTGAATCGGCCGGCGCGATGCGGAGGAGCCAGAGTGAGAGAGAACGCGAGTTTATTCGAAACCGAAACGACCGTCTGGAAAGAGATCGTCGATCGCAAAAAAGAGTTTCAAGAGATGCTGCGACTGCTGCTGCATTTCGACGAGCGCAGCGGACGCTTTCGCGAATACAGCGAGCCGGAGCTGCACTTCATGCGCAAGTCCGCCGCCGTCGCGGATGCCGGCGGCCTGCGAGTCTATCTGCGGGATCTGGGCGCGCGGATCTATTACGTCGTGCTGGAAGTGCAGCTGGGCGGCGGTCGTCTCTCCACGGCCTATGTGCATGAAGACGGGATCAGCCTGGAACGCGCGAATCGGTGCGAAGAGCCGGAACATCCCGTGCACCACGTCACCTGTTTGACTGATTTGTATACGGCCGGCCCGGCGACCGCCCGCGTGCTGCCGGAAGATCTATACGAAATCGGCCCCGGCGCGCCGGGCGACATGGCGATCGAACTAATGTTAGATGATTCGTTGTTTGTGGATTAAGGCGTAGCGCGGGAGAGCGATGCCTGCCGGCGAATATGCAGGTGTGATTTACAGCTGCAGGGCGATGTACAGGATCGCGATCGGCACGGCGACGCAGCCGCACCAGCCGGCGAAAGGCGCAAGCCAGGTAAGAATCGCGCGGCCGGTATTTTGCTGTAAGTAGACGCGCAAGCCGGCGATGCAGATCCAGCCTTCATAGATGAACATAAGTAGAAAGGCGACGAGGGCGAAGCCGCCGCGGGTGAAGACTTCATTCGGTCCGATCGGAAAGATCGCGGTCCATACGCCGATCAGAAATCCGGCGAGCATTAGCGGCGCGGCGGAGTGCAGGCAAATATGAGCGATCGTCGCGAAGTCGGCCGTGTCGCCCAGCACGCGTGTCGTAAGAAAACGAAAGATGGAGTTTAATGTTACGATGAAAAGCCAGATCACCGGAAAGAGCAGCCGCTGCCACGGAGAGGGAAGATCCTCGACCGAAAACTTGCCTGTGTACTGCGCGTGAATGGCCGCGATATTCAGATAGCTGATCACCGCGAGTAACAGTCCGGCGCCGGCCAGCGTGGCCGCGATGATCCAAAAACTGCGGCGCAGATGTTCCGGCGGATGGTTCTCGAAGAAGCGCGTTGGGTTGATGAATAGGGATTTGATGGATTGCATGTTGGATTGATCGGATGACTCAAATTTTTTGGGGGACTCTAAGTTCGATTATTGTTTCACTTCGACATGCTGGATTCACGTCGCTGTTTCGGACGCGCAGGAAGCGTACAGCTGGCAGTACATCGACATACTGATCGACGCAGTAGCCAGTACCCCCACGCCCAGCAATAGGAAGCCGCTCAAATAAACGATTACGAGAATGAAAAAATTCAAAACCAGCAGCCAGACGCGATTCTTGCTGTATGCGAAAGAGCGGATGATCGCCGAGAGGATGCCTGTATTTTCATGCAGGAGAATCAATACAGATAAAGAGTTTCGAATTGTAAACCAGATCGCGGGGATCAGACTCGTATACAGGAGAACCATAGGCCAGCGATCCTGCGGAAAATTTGCGACGGCTATCAGCGCGGGAGCCAGGAATAATATAAAAGCGGCTGAGCTCAGAAGCTGTAGGCCCAGGATTCGTAAAAGGTAAGGGCCGGCCTGGAAAAGCTGGCGAATCTCTCCGCGCGTATTGGAAAGGATGCTGAGGTGAAAAAGAAGCAATCCCGCCATCAGGTAGCCCGTAATAGCGGCAGAGAGGAGTCCGAATAGCAGGCTGCCTGCGACGGGGACGCCACTCAGAGACTGCGCCGCAAAACGGACAATTTGATTCGCGGCGAAAAAACAGAGCAGGAAGAGCAAAACTACCCCCATGGATCGCCAGGGATTCTCAGCGAATGTACGAAAGCCGCTCACGGTAATATCGCGACACAGGGCCAGAGCCTTCATTGGTCTTCCTCACCCGTTGCGGGAGTGTCGCCGATGAATTTACCGTCGGCAAAATACCCCGTCTGAATGCGCCCGTCTTTGAAGTACAGGCTGCCGGCTCCGTGAAATTCGCCCAGGCTGAATTCGCCGACGTACCGAAGATAAGCGACGAGCTCGCCCGGATAGGTCAGAACGCCCTGGCCGTGAAATCTTCCGCTGCGAAATTTTCCTGTGTATCGGCGGCCGTCTCGAAAAACATAAGTGCCGTCTCCGTCGGGTTCATTGTCCAGCAGCGGGCCGATATATACATCGCCCTGCAGTGCATGCGGAGCTTCGTACGAAAGAACTCCGCGGACCATCTGACCGTCGAGCCACTCGCCGTTAAATCGCCGTCCGTCGCGCCAGCTCATGACGCCCTGGCCGTGCATTTGATTCGCTTTGAATGTCCCGACGTAGCGAAACTCGTACGGATCGATGCTGCCTTTCAGAACTCTTTCGAATAGGCCGAAGCCCTCGAAGCGATTGTCTCGCATCTGTCCGACATAACGCCGACCGTCGTCGTGATGGAAGTATTCCCCGAAGCCGTGGCGCACGTTGCCTTTCCATTCGCCGACATAGGTGTCGCTGAATTCGGTATTCGCAAAGCCGTAATGGCCGAAGCCCTCCGAGTCGCCGTCTTGAAACTGACCGGTATAAGTGCCGCCCGTCTCTCTATAGTTGTATGTGCCGTAGCCGTTGCGTTCGCCGTCCGCGAAGTCGCCGGTATAGATATCGCCGTCTGCATCCGCCAGCATGCCGTGGACCATCTCGCCGTCGACGAATTGCCCGCGATAGATGGAACCGTCTGGAAATTCCATGACGCCGGGGCCGTTCTGGCAGTCGTTTTCGACGCAATCGCCGGCGGGTCCGCAGGCGAGGAGGAGTGCTAAGAGAAGAATGGGCAGAGTGGCGACGCAACTTTTATTAGTCATGATTCGAGTCAGGTTTATTGCCGGTGTATTGAATTTTTCAGGAGTGAGTCCGAAATCTAATTTATGATCAGAGTCGATTCGATTTTCTTGGGATCCAGCTTTGTGTCCTGGGGCAATAAGAAAAAAGCATGCCCAATAAATGGGTTCGGCTCAAGTTCCAGACTGTGGCCTGCTAAGATACTGGATTGATCGTTGAAATGTATGCGTACGCCGCTGGCCTCGTTTCCAAATTCGTGCGGATCATTGTAGTAGATTTCGAATCCCGCTATTGTCTTTCCGATAGATTCTTTCAAAAATTCATCCGCGTAGTCCGGATACTCGGTGATTGAGAGATTGATCCAATTTCCCTCGATCTCGAATAGCTTTGTCAACTGCTGCTTCGTGGTCGATTTCGGCAGTGTGCGTACAATTAAATTTCTTGAAGGGCGATCGAAAAACATGCACAAAGTTTCACCGGATTCGACTTGGATCGCGATGATATTCAAACTCTGTGCAATTCTTGCCAGGGTGTTTTCCTGGGGCAGTTCCTTGAAAGTTCTTCTGAAAGACCTGAAGAAAATTTCTGTAGATCCCATGGATGTCTCAACGATTCGGGAAATATTGGCTACTCGTTTGCCCAGCATTTTTCGGAGTTCTTTATCGGATTCGAGTATCAGGCCCCACTCATGAGCGATTGAATTGTCGCTGTCAGATTCTTGTTTCATTTAAGGTCCTGTGATGGCGGCCAGAAGCTCATCAATGTCGGCAAGTGCATCACCGCTACGTTGTCCCGGAATAACTTCGCCGGGGTCAATAATCGTGAGGCCTCCGGATTTTACATCGATCATCATTTGGAAGTCTTTCACGTAAACGGACTTTGATACGTCAGTGGGATCCGGCTCCAGGAAGTTTCGGACGCTCTCAAGCTGCTTTTTTAAGTGTTCGCGTTCACGTTT
Organism: bacterium; assembly: GCA_024742665.1. Taxonomy (GTDB): domain Bacteria; phylum Spirochaetota; class Leptospiria; order Leptospirales; family Leptonemataceae; genus JANSYA01. The sequence goes on along the minus strand of JANSYA010000006.1, from coordinate 217,650 downwards.
GGCGAACGGGTTTTTTCTGAGAGCTGCGAAGTCGCGCTTCAAGATGTCCAAATTGCCCTTGGTATTTAAGCCTTCAACCCGTCGCATTATTAAAGCTGGTGTTCCTGAAACTGTGCCTGCGCTTGCTTCAACAATGTCCACGCCGAAAGAGCCGTTCATATTGCGGCGATGCAGTAGATTTAGGTTTTCTAGATTGTTCTTCAGAAGAGCTTTGTTAACTCCGAGAGATTTTCCCTTGTATATGCCGAGAACGAAGTCCTGCAATTCATCGGAATCGTTGAACATCTCGAAGACGTCCTTCTCAGCGGTGTTGTTGCCGTATCTGCTGCCGGGAGTAGAGCTTAGATTCTTACCATACTTGTAATCGCTGATATTTTCCCAGATTTCCTCGAATCGTTTCTCCCAGATCGCCGAAAAGCAGGCTATGCAATTTTTGCCATTGGTGCCGCCGCCGTTATGAACCAGCAGAGCGCCTTTACCCGCGAAGTAGTTGTGTTCTCCTTCAACCTCAACGTTGTAAATCGGCTCGCTCTGGCGGAGCTTACGAATACTAATCTGCGAGATGCGTGCGGCGGTACCGTCCTTCGACTGGAGCACTGTGCCAACTTTCAGCTCGCGGGCCGGTACCCATTCGCCGATTTCCGGGAGCCAGAATGGATGGTTATCCGTAACCGTTAATGTATCCGCGCCGACCCGGACATCATACCATTCAATTGTAATATCGCGATGTAGCTGTGTGATTTTGCGTTCGACTGTTTTGCCAGCGTCGGTATCGTACGCGATGACAGTGTCGCCAACCCGTAGTGATTCGATCGGTCGGTCGCCGGACGGCGTAAGAATTGGCGTGCCCGCGACGACGCAGGTCTCACAGGTCTTGCAAGGCGCCAGTCTGATTTTGTTTAGCTTCTCGCTGGCTGCAGCAGTGACGTCCTGAACCAGTTCTGATTTTGTAATCTGATTCGCGCCGTAGTCTTCGATCAGGTTCCCGGTTTTGGTGCCCGAAAGGACGCCCCAGAGGGCCGCAACGGATCCAACGACTTCTCCCTCATGCATTGCTGTCACAAGATCGGCGATCGAAAACCCCCGACCGAATATTTGACCGGCCGGCGGCAGGCTCACCACCGGAATCATCGCCGGATTGCCGCCGAAGTCGGACGTTGCTTTCATGAAGCCGAAGAATTTTTCAGCGTTGAACGGGTCTGCGATAAAGCTATCTAAGCTCGCGACGAAAGCGTCAAAATCCTTTATCGCACTTTTGGCCACGTCCTTTACGAAATTCGCGACCGTATTTTTCATTTGAACCGCGAGCTGATAAGCCTCTTCGGCGAAAGACTCAACCAGTCCTTTTTCACGGTCCGATTTTTTCGTCTTTGACAGGTTGCCGAAGCCGGTCGCATTCATCGCAGTCTCCGCCTCATCTTTCATACTCAACTGAAAGAGTTCGCGCTCCGCCTGGCGACGTCGCAGATCCGCTTCCGCGGCCGCTTCGCTGAGATCGGCGTACAGTTTCCCGGTTTCCGAATTCTTGAGCCAGTCGTTGGTGAAATCGTCAGACGTGCTTAGAGTCGGGCGGCCGGCTCTGTAAACCTCTGTTCCGCGATCCTCCTCGAAAGTGGAGACGGTGGCCACGCCGTTAGATACGTTATAAATTTGCTCTCCGCGTTCACCTGCAATGCGATTCAGTTGTTCCGCTTGCATCTGCAATTCCTGGCGAGTTGCGGAGTCCTGATAGCTGTTCACTGTCCAGTGCTTGATCTTTACGACCGCGCAGTGTTCTGGCCGTTTGCCTGATTGCTTACACGCATCTGTGCGGGCTTTGTTCTCCGAGGCCTCCACAAAGGCGATGAAGTCCTCCGAATAGGTTTGGGCTCCCAGCTGTTCGAGCGACGGTGCCTCTGTGGTAAGGATGCCTTCTGGCGGTGCGGGGATCCCCGCATAACACTTGATTTGTGCGAGCAGCGCCTGTTCGCGCGCGCCGCCCTCTGTAGGGATTGCCATCGCGTTACAGCCGGCCAGGGTTGCTGCGGCGGTCGTCACCGTGGATTCGCTGATCCCGAAGCGTTGGTTCAGAGCCTCGATTTGGTCTTTCGAGTGCTCGCTGCTGATGTGGTAGCCGTCTGAATTGGTATAACCGCCCCCCCGATGCCCGGCGATTCCTTCGCCCCCATCCGGCGCGCCGCCACCAGCGATCTGCTCTTCGCCTTCGCCATCGGTTCCGCCTTCACCTGCACCGCTTTCGCCGCCTGCTTCGCCTTCGCCGTCCGGACCGCCCGCGACTTCGACGCTGCCGTCCGTTTCGTCTTCATCGCCGCCGAAGATGCCGCTCAGATCCGGTAAATCTTCAAAAGGATTTTCGCCGCCGAAGGGATCGAGGTCCATGAAGTCGCCGGGGTTTTGCACGACGCCGACGATCGCTTCGACCTGGTCTACGATACCGCCCGCGTTTTCAATTGTTTCGACCGTATCCTGGGCCTGCTGTTCGAGGGATTCCAGATAGGGGCTCGAAGCGCCGTCGGTTTGGTTCCAGGCAAAGACGTCTTCTTCGTCGCCGGGCAGCACGGCCGTGAAACCTTTCTCCGGATCGTAGCCCAGATCGAAGCCCGCGACCGTTACTTCGGGAATCTCCAGCTCCGGAAGCCCCGCGACCGCGCTCGCGTAGTCCAGCCAGTAAGCCGTATTCGGCTGCACGCTCAGGCCGTCGGGACCGTAGCTGACCACGCCGCCCGGCGCGGTGAAATTACCGGTCAGACCATCGCTTTCATTATAAGATAGCTCCAGCCGATCCAGGCTGTTTTCGTCTGTGTAAAAGCCCGCGCTTAAACCCGAATTCTCCGTATAGCTCACGCCGCCGGTGCCGTTTAAGACGTCAGGAAGCCCCTCGTGATCCGTGGTGAAATTAAATTCCGCGCCATAACCTTCTTCCGGCGAGTATGTTAGAGCGGCGGAACTACTCTCGAAGGGACCGAAATCTTGAATGCCGGCGCTGCCATACACTCCGCGATCGCTATCGTAGTTTAAGCCGGCGAAGAGCGACGGTCCTTCCGGGCCGCCGATTCCGGCTGTGATTCCAAGCGAAGCGCCCGCATGGGTGACGCCCTCCCGTTCATTCCAGGACGCGGAGGCGCCGAGACTCAGCCCGACCCCATCGGTCAATTCAAGGAAGGGCACCCGGCCGCCGGCGGAAACGCCGAAGCCGTCTTCGTAAGAGTACGAAAAACCAACGTTAGCGAGGCCGCCGCTGTAATGACGCACCAGGCCGCCGACCGCGCCGCTGGCGATGCCGGCGACGGCGCCGCGCGTGCCGCCGTTCAGCGATCCCAGATAACCCTGCTTCGCGGCCTGGTAGCCGGCGATGATCGCGCTCGCGGTGGCGTTGCCGAGGCCGGGAATGATAACGCCCGCACCCTGTATTACAGCGGCGCCGACCGTTTCCGCCACCAGTAACGCTTTCGCGCCGTCATCGTGATGCTGGGCGTTGCGCCAGGCGTACGTCGGCGAGCTGAGGCCGGCCATCGCGCGGCCGTGGTTGGCGATCAGCGGATTCGAACTGTACGCCATCTGGCTGTACACCATAGTGATCGGCCCGGAGGGAATCAGGTCTTCCGGTCGAAAGCGCTGGGCCTCGCGACGCGCCTGGCGCGCCTGCATCTTACCCCACTCCTGCTGGAGCATATGCGCCAGACCCTGCATTCCGGTCGCTTCTTCGAGCATGCTGAAGCCGTGGCTGATCACCGCCTGCTCTAAATCCGCGCCGCCCGCCAGGCTGCCCCAGATGCCCGCCGGAATTCCCGTCGCTGTTTCGAGCGCGCTGTAGATCGGTCCCATGACGCGGCTGCGCACGACGCCGGAGGCGCCTTCGATGGCGTTGCCGCCGGTGAAGGCGCTGGTCAAGGCGGCTTTAATAATGCTGGCGATAAAGGTCTGGTTCTGAACGTTCAGGTTGTACTGGGCGTCTTTCGCGCTGCGATACGCGTCGGCCCGAGCACCGGCGTTCCAGACGGCGCTGCTTTGCTCTTTCGCATGACCGGCGAACTGCTTCAGCTGATCGTCTGCGTTGTCCAGAATCGTGCTGGTTTCCCAGGCTTCGAAGAGACCGTCGGTGTCTGCCAGGCGCATGACCGCGGGCGCCGCGAATTCCATCACCTGTTCTTGCTGACCGGCGATGTAGCCGTCGGCTCTGGTGCCGTCGCCGCCGAAGCGCTGAAAGGCGTTGCCGTCTTTGATTTGGCGGGTGGCGCGCAGCTTGCCGCCGTCGATTTCTTGCACGGTCCAGATCGCAGCGTCCGCGTCGGCGCGCCGCGCCGCGATCAATTCGCCGATCGGCTTTTCGAATTCCGTGCCGGTGAGCTGTGCGAAGATCTGCACCGAGTTCACTGTTAGATCGGAGTCCGCTGCCAGACCCAGTGTGCCGTTGATATGGCGCACGAGTTCTTCCTGGCCGAGAGCCTGTAGTCGAGTTCTGTGCGCCGGGTCAACGCGTTGCATTAAGAGACTCAGCGCAATGCTGCCGTCGCTGGTTTTGGCGAGCCGGCTGGTTTGTAACAATTTGACCAGGCTGTCGCGGGCTTTGTCGCGCTCGCGTTCGAAGCTTTCCTGGGTCGCGCTGGTCAATGAATAGTTCGCGGCGCCGATCAAAGAAGTCTGCAGTCCCCGGGCGACCGTAGACAGGTTTTGTAATTCGGGCAGGGGAGCGCGGGTCCGATTCAGAAATTCCTGGGAAGGCTCCGGCAGGGTCCCCAGATTGCGCATGATTTCGGTGAGATTGTTGCCGAGACCGGGCGCGCCGCCGATCTGTTGAATGCGATCGATGATGTTCGTCGAAGCGACGCTTAAGTCGCCGGCCGATTCGCGCGCGGCGACGACGTCTTTCGCGATATCGCGCCAGGCGTTTTGCCCGTCGCGATAGGCCGCTTCGCTCGTGCTGATAAAACGATTGCGATCGGCGATTACCAGTTCACGGTTTTGCTCAGTGGTCGCGAGGGCCGTCGCCTGCTGGGCCTGCGCCTGGGTTTGCCAGGCTGTGTAATTCGCGGCGTACGTATTCTTCTGGGTTTCCCAGGTGTTCGCTGCGGGTAGAATCGTGTTTTGCCACTGTGCCAGAACCGCATCCATGTCGCTGACATAACCAGCCCAGCGATCGCGGTTTGCCTGGGCGTTGGTATCCTGCCAGGTATAGGTAACGTGGATCTGAATCTCCGACTCCGCGATCCTGGTCACGATCGGATCCGTAATTACGGGCACGACCGTGTGATCGAAACTCAGCGCTCCGCGGTTCGCCACGCTGTACCATTCGCCCTGGCGGGTAACCGTCGAGAAAACGGGAACCTGAATCGGTATCAGACCCGGAGGCGTATAAGCCAGAGCGTTGGCGGAATTGATTGTGATCGTGCGATAAGACGGCTGCGCGCTCCGCTGGCGCGTGATCGTCGCGATGCGTGAATGAGCCCCGAGAAAGTACTCGTCGATTGCAGCGACTTCCGGAATCGAAAATACGGCCGGGTCCTGCAGCCCCCCTAAAGATACACCGAACACCGGCAGGTTTTCCGTCGCCGACGAGAGCGTATCCCAGTTCTGGCGATCGGCTTCGGCCTGGGTCCGACTCGTTTGCAGATAGGTGATCATCTGATTCGAGAGCGTGCTGAGAGGCGTGCCGTTTTGCAGTCCCGCCCGCATCGAAGTGATCAAGGCCTGGAGCTGCGTGCCCGATGCGTTCAGCGTATTCGGATCCAGGCTGCACACGTTTTCGCCATCGCAAGTTTCCGTATGAAAGACGCCGTTCGTAAGCAAGCTGCCTTCGAGGGCATCCAGCTGCGTGCCGATTCCAGTTCGCACGTTATTTTCGAAGGCTTCGATTTGGGCGATGTTGGATTGAAACTCCTGATCTTTCTGCGCCAGGTCCTGAACGAAATCGTTGTAATTCTGTTCGATCCCCGCCAGAGCCTGGGAGTACTGGTAGAGTCCGGCTTCGTAGTCTTCGGAAAACTGCTCCTGCCAGCTGTTCGCCTGCTGGTTTACGGAATTGACGAGCTCATCGAAGCTCTGAGCGTCCGTCGCCGACTGCTGTCCCGCGGTGGCGCTCGAGCGTCCGGCGTCGATGGCGCGATCGGAGTCCGCCGCCGCCTGAGACGGATCGAGACTGGAAAGGCCGGTCAGGAAGGCCGCCCGTTCGGTTTCGATGGCGGCCATCGCCTGGAGCTCCCAGCCGGCGAAGGCGTCTTGCTTTTGAATTAAGAGCTCGCGCCGCAGGTACTCCTGGTACTCGGCCGGACTATTGAATGCGTCGGACTGAGTAACGCCTGCAAGCTCTGCGGCGATCTGTGCGTCGACCTGCGTTTCCCACTGACTGCCGAGCACGATGCCGGCCTGTTCGATCAGCGTTTGCCACGCGGGAATGCTCCGTTCCTGACGGGCAGCCGCAAAATAAGGATCGAAATCGGTCGGATTGAAGGTGGGCGTGGTCAGCGCCGGGATTGTGATGGGCTGGGCCCGGGCGACGTCGCTGGAAAATACGCCGGTCAGCAGAATTCCGCTCAGAAGCAGGGTGCTGCGCAGGAATCGAATTCTTCGACAATCTTTTTTTTCAGACAGCATGCACACGCTAACCAAGAGCGTGGATTTACTAAAGAATGTCAATTAATCGATCTGAACTTTTATTCCGGGCCGATTCGCGCCGTTTTCATCGGGTTTCACGCCGGTTTTTGAGGTATTCACGCCGTGTCGGAAAGCCTGGACACGAGAGGGGCAGGCACGAAAAAAGCCGCCCCTGCTTGCGCAGAGAGCGGCTTTTGCCCGGGGGCTGGAGTCCAAGAAAACTTAGAGCGCCAGCTTGTAGCCGAACTTGAAGTTCGTGCCGCCGAGGCTGATCGGATAGGGAGCGATCTGAGCGAGACCCTGTCCACCACCGACTGATTTGGTAACAACTTTACCCTGCGTACCGGATTTGATGGTTTCCAGCTCGAAGAATACTTTGTTACCGCTTTCCAGCTTGGTTTCCAGACCGATCAGGAACTGGTAGCCAATAGCCCGCACGCGGAATTTGGTCGCTTCAGCAACAACCGGAGTTTGAATAACGGTGCCGCTTGAGTTGGTCGTGGTTTGCACGCCAATGTCATTGGAAAGGAACGCGCCGGGAATGTCGCCGTTGTTCGTGCCGCCCAGGTTCCAACCACCTTCTGAGTAGTTGAGGCCCGCGCCGCCGTAAACTGCGGAAGACTCGCCGATGCCTGCTTTCAGACCAAAATACAGCGGAACATTCCAGGAATAGTAATCCCAGGTAATGTCATACCATTTGGTTTGCAGAGGAGAACCTTTGAAGAGATATGATTCACTGTGGCCACCGAGAATTTTCTTGGTGTAGTTGATGCCAGCGCGATAGAACATACCGTTGTTCATTTCGCCTTCGTAGAAGACAGACAGAACAGCGCCGATCATGGGACCGCCAGCTTCTGAACGAATCAGACCGCCGGTATTTTTTTCCAGACCGATCAGGGTGTTATCCGGAATGATCAGTTTTTGCTGAGCTTTGTTGCCTGCCTGGTAGCAAGCGTTCGTGGGCGAGATCGTTCCACAGCCGGTAACTCGTTGGTGACCGGTTTTGCTGGGATATACGTTCCCGGAATTCAGACCGTCGACTACGATCGTGTTGGTCAGGTTACCCAGGTCGTCTTGCAGACCCAAACCGAAACCGATATAACTACCTTCCGCATTCACACCGCTAAAAGCAGTTAAGAAGACAGCAGAAAGGAGAAGATGCTTGAAGCTTCTCATAGAATAGCTTTCCTCCGTTGAAATTCAATCTGCGCGCAGGCTGAATTTCAAAATTGTTTTTATGTAATTCCTGAGTCGCGTGCGAAACAGAATTCGGCCCATGATGTGGGTGAAATCATATTCACCGTCAATTAAAAAAAGAAACGGCGACTGTTTTTTGCCGAAAAGCCCTTTTTTTGCAGCGCATTTCTTCGTCACGCTTTCGCACGCGCGATTGTGCCTCGCACTATTTATAGTGCTGTGCGATAATGTTACATCGCGCTCAATTGTCACACTGCTTCGCGCATTCGCTCATGATGAATCTCATGTCATGCGAAAGGCGGACCGGCAGGTTTGCGTCTGGATGAAGTTAGGGTTAGCCTTTTCGTTCGCGCGTGACCTGACCTTCGCCCGCCGGTGTCTGCGCTGCGGCCGATGCAAACTACAAATAGTGCCAGTGTCACTGCCGGGCGGGGCGAATCCTTTCATTCTATGGTGAATGAATGTCGCTTGCGATTCTGAATTCACCGAGATATGTACAGCTGGCGATCGACCGCCGCCAGCACTGCGGCGTGTCGACGCGAAAATCGAAAGCGGAGCGCGACGCAGTCTCAAGAGTACGCGGCATTGGCCAGGCGATCGGCTTCGGCGTTTTTCGCGCGGGGCACATGGCGAATACTCCAGTCGGGAAAATCCGCGAGCAGCGCCCGGACCTGCTGATAGAGCGGCTTGAGCCGTTCGTTTTTGACCTTATAGCGACCCTCGACCTGGCGCACAACCAGCTCGGAGTCCATAAAGACCTGGATCTGGATTTTGTCGGGCCCGGCCTGATGATCCGCGCCGGCTGCCCCATCTCCGCTCGTCAGGGCCCGGATGGCTTCCAGTCCGCGAATCAGGGAGCGGTACTCCGCCTCGTTGTTCGTCGCCACACCGATGTGTTCGGAGATTTCTTCTATAGTAGTGTCGCCGCGGTAAATCACCGCGCCGATGGCCGACGGGCCGGGATTGCCGCGGCACGCTCCGTCGCAATATAGTTGGTAGGCGGCCGAATCAGACATAGTGTAGGAACTCCTACAGAGAGGCCCCCCGGGCGGCCAGCGATTTGCGCTGTGATTTGAGCTGCGCTCCAGCCGCCCTCGTGCGAAACGGTCCGCCATGCGCGCCTGTATGCTGAAGGACTCCTGGGGCCTGGAGAATCTCTCGATCGTCGACGATCTGCCGGATTTGGAGCCGGGCCCCGGCCAGGTGCGGGTGGCCATGCGCGCCGCGGCCCTGAATTTTCGCGACTATATGGCCGTGCGCGGGCGCTATAATCCGCGCTACCCGATCCCGCTGATTCCGGGCTCCGACGGCGCGGGCGTTGTAACGGCTCTGGGGGCGGGCGTGCGCCAGTGGAAGGTCGGGCAGCGGGTCAGCCCGATCATCTCTCAGGTCTGGCAGAGCGGCCCGCCGGACCGCGAGACGCTCAAACATACCCTGGGCGGTCCTCTGCCGGGCACCCTGCAGGAGGCGATGATCGTGCCGGAAGATGCGCTGGTCGCCGTGCCGGAGCATCTGAGCGATTCTGAGGCGGCTGCCGTGCAGTGCGCCGGCCTGACCGCCTGGAACGCCCTGGTCACGTACGGTCAGCTGCGGGCGGGGAAGACGGTCCTGATCCAGGGCACGAGCGCGGTTTCATTGTTTGCGCTGCAGTTTGCGGTCTTGCTCGGCGCGCGCACGATTCTCACTTCCGGGGATCCGGAGAAACTCGAACGCGGCCGCGAACTCGGCGTCGACGAAACCATAAATTATAAAGAGCAGCCCGAATGGCAGCGTGTCGCGCGCGATTTGACTGACGGCCGCGGCGCGGACCACATCATTGAAATCGGCGGCGCCGGCACGCTCGAACGTTCGCTGCAGGCCGCGCGACCGGGCGGCACCGTCAGCCTGATCGGGGTGATGGGGCCAGGGCGCGAATTGGATCCCTCGATTTTATTGCCGGCGATCATGCGCAATCTGCGCTTGCAGGGGATCTTCGTGGGAGCGCGCCAGGACTACCAGGCCATGAACCGGGCCATCGCCGCGAATCAACTGCGGCCGATCATCGATCGCAGCTTCGCTTTAGAAGAAGCGCCCGACGCGATTCGCCAGCAGGGCGAAGGCGAACGTTTCGGTAAACTGGTAGTGGAGATCGAAGCCGGATGAATTTTCCCGGGCATATCAAGGGCGCGGTGCTGGCCGGCGCGGCGGTCGGCGTGCTGGCGGTCGTGAGCGGACAGGTTGAAATCGAATCGGATTCGCTTGCGGAGTTTGTGCGCAATCCCCTGGCCGAAGGTCCGGTGCGCAAGCTGGTCGGTTTGTGTATCCTCGCCTGGTTTATGGGACTCTTCCCGGATCTGGATACCGGTTCCACGCCGCGCAAATATTATTTTCACGGGGTGATAGTGATTCTAACGGCGCTGTATATCGTGAGCGAATTGCAGCTGCTCGCCTTCGTCGCTATCGCTTCGCTGACCCCGATGTTACACAAGCATCGCGGTTGGACCCACTGGCTGATTACGCCCTGGCTGCTCTCGATATTATTCGCGCTCGCGCTTGAATATTTACGCGCGCGAGATTCCTGGTTCTTCGGCTTCGACTGGCGCAACGCTTTCGAGTGGTGGTTGACGAACTGGATCTATGCGGCGGCCTTCGTTATCGGCCACTATATGCATCTCCTGCTCGACAGCAAGCTCGCAAAAATCGTCGGGCCGAAGCCCGACTGATTGCTTTGCCCATTATACTTCGCCGCGCTTCGCGCATTATACTTCGCCGCGCTTCGCGCGGCTCACCATTTATCCTCCCACTCAATCGAAGCCGTTGCGCGCATTAGCGCTACCAGGGCGATGATCGCCGCCAGAGTGATCATCAATCCGGTGTAGGCCGGAAAGAAAAAGGCGATCGAGAAGATCCACTGGAACATCGCCGCGCCGAAGGCGACGCTTTGAAAGAATTCCTCGCCCTTGCGAATCAAGTGCGCGTAGTACAGCATGATCCCGGTCGATAGCGCGAGGGCCAGGCCGATGCCCAGCAGTATATGCACGAAGCTGATGATGTACGAACCGAAGAGGTAGAAGACGAAAAAAGCCGTCATCAAAAATAGAAAGTGCATCGGGTGCAGTCGCACGCCTTTCGCCGCGCCTGCGATTAACAAAAATCCGGTGAATAAAAGCAGCGCGAGCGGCGCGTAAAAGAACAGCTTCGAAGCGATTTTGCCGTAGTTGCCGGGGATTTCGAAGCGCAGGGCGATGTTCTGGCCGGTGACCAGGTTCTCGCTCTTCCAGATCAACTTCGCACCCTGGTCGTCCGCCGCTTGTTCCGTCGGTCCCATCGCTTCTTCCGGAATGCGATAGTCGGTGAAGTCCGTCGTGAGATCGAAATGCAAGCGCCCGACTTCCAGCTGATTGGCGCCGAGCAGATAGTCGAAGCGATCGGTGCCCTTCGCCTGATACTGAATGCGAAAGCGGCGCTCTTCGCCGGGACGCAGGACTCCGCTCCATTGAAAGCCGTCGGCCAGATTGGTATCGGCGGTATAGGGCCGCTCGTCCAGAGTGATTTTGATGCCGGTGATATTGCCCGCATATTCGGGCAGTTGGAAACTGAAGTCGAAATCCCGGGCGCTGTTTTCGCGGTTGCGGACGATGTATTCGCCGTCGAATTCCAGACCGTAGCCCGCGAATTTCAGGAGGCCTTTCTGACGAATATTCGATGCAACCTGGACTTTGAGATCCTGGCTTTCGATGCCGACGTTGCGCGCGACGGTGATATTTCGCGTTTCAACTTTGCCGGTCTTTTCGTTCGTATACTCCTGTCGCTGGCTTTCGTCGTACGTGAAGTCGGGGGGAAACTGGCGAATCGAGCCGCCCCAGATTTGCTGCACGGCTTTGAGGCTGCGCGAGTAGGTCGAGGCGTGGCGGTCGTCGATGCGCAGGCCGATCACCAGGGACGCTCCGCTGAAACCGACGAAGAAAACGCCGATCAGGGCGTACTTCAATACTTTCAGCACGAATTGCGGCCGTTCCTGGTACAGCCGCACCGAAATCAAAATCGTCGCTGCAGCCACCAGGCACAGACCGAAAAATACAAGCGCGCCGCTTAAGGCTCCTTCCATATCAGATCCCCTTTCGAATCGACAATAGTTTCGCGGAACCGAGATGAATCATAGCCGCGCCGCCGATCCCGGATTAGATGCGACCTGCGCTTTTATAGTTCAATTGATTTTCTTACGAGTCCCGGATCTCGCGCTGCACCCGCGTGCCGGCCGCGAAGCACGCGTCGTCATGCAGGCGATATCATGTATGGATCGCAATCCTGGTCCGGATCGACCCGGCTTTCCATTAGCGCGGAATAAAGGTCGCGATGGCTTCGGCTTTGCCCCGCACGGGCAGAGCTTCCGCAGCGGTCCATTCGAAGGCTTCGCCGCACAGATCGCGGGTTGTGCGCGAAACGAGAATCGGCGAGCCGATCTTTTTAGTGAGCGACTCGATGCGCGCGGTGACGTTGACCGTATCGCCGATCACCGTATATTCTTTGCGGATCTCCGGGCCGATGTCCCCCAGAATCGCGGGACCGGTATTGACGCCGATGCCGATTTCCAGCGGGGCTTCGCCGCGGGCTTTTCGCTTTTGATTCAAATCCGCCAGGGCCGAGAGCATCGCCTGGCTGCAGCGGACCGCCAGCTGCGGATGATCGGGCAAATCAAGCGGCGCGCCGAAGTAGGCCAGAATGCCATCGCCCATAAACTTATCCAGGGTGCCGCCGTGAGCGAAGATGATGTCGACCATCGACGACAGGTATTCGTTCAGCAGGCGCACCACCTCTTCGCCCGGCAGATTTTCGGACATGGCCGTGAAGCCGCGAATATCCGAAAATAAAACCGTAATCGTTCGCGATTCGCTGTTGGCGTCGCCGCCCGGAGTTTCCAGAGATGTGTTCAGGGTCGCAGTAAGCGGACCGGCCGACGAGCGGGCCAGAATGCGTTCGGTCACAGCCGGCGAAAAATAACGGGCCATGCGGTTGCGCCGATCCTTTTCGCGGGCGTAGTCGTTGGCGATGCGTAACACCCGGCGCGCGATGAGCACGGACACGGTGCCGGCCGTGCCGAGCAGCACTGCAAACGAAGGCAGCCACGCTGGAAAGGCGACGCCCGCGTGATGCAATAAGATTCCGGTGAAGACAATCGCTTCGACCGTGGCGAGCATGGTCGGTCCGATATAGAGGGCCGAGGGGGATGCGAGAATAAAAAAGATAAATACGCCGACTGTAAAAGCCGCAGCGAGCTGCGGCTCTGGATTCGCCCGCAGCGATTGGTCCATGATCAGATAGACCATCGGGATATCCGAAAGGGGCAGCGACCAGTGCAGGAGTCCGCGTGCGAAGTTCTGACGCCCGCGCGCTTCGGCCACGCGCGAGACGACGACCAGAGCGATCGCCAGCGCGAAGTACACGGATAGATAGGGCAGCGTGCGATACCAATCCGGCGCGCGAGTGGCGACGCTCGCGACGATGCCGATCGCGAGCCAGCCGCCGATCGCGGCCAAACGAATCCAGGCCATCTGCGCCAGATTGCGATCCGTTTCCGTGCGAACGATCGCCAGAATCTCCGGGTCCACCGACGGAATAAATTTCGTTAAGGCCATAAGTGTGACCCGGAGTGTTCTTGCGAAACCAACTCCGTCAAGTGGTTTCTTTTTGCGCGCCGGAGTTCAGGGCTGGACCGTGTTTCGGGTCCATGCTTTCGGATACGGTCGGTCCGAATATCGAATGGAGCCGCCGGGGCACGCGTGCGAAAGCCTGATCGCGTAATGGGCGCAGCGTACGAATCGCCCGGGTGAACCACGTGCCTTTCAAACTGGCCACGCCGCCGAATATTAAAAATACTCCGAACAGCTGCGTCAAATCCAGAACTTCGCCGAAGAACAAATAGGCCCAGACGAGATTGAAAGCCGGTCCCATTAAATTCGCGATCGTGCCGGGGCCCGCGCCGATGCGGCGAATCCCATACAGAAAAAACAGAAAGGGAATGAACCCCGCGCATATTGCAAGCACGCCCGTCAGAGCCCAGGCTTCTGGCGCGCCTGGATAATCACGATCGCCGAAAAAAAACATCGTACTCAAAGTCAGCAGCGTGATGCTGAAAGTCGCCTGACGCACGGGCGAAGAAGCGCTCGCGAGTTTTTCGATCGTCACATTGTAGGCGGCGAAGCAGAGGGCCGATATCAAACCGCAGGCGACGCCAACAAGATCAATCGGATTTTCTGCTCCCTGCTGGAGTCGAACGACCAGGGCCAGACCGGCCATGGCGCACAGCGCCGCGAAAACCTGGCCGGCCGGCAGCCGCCGATCGATCGCCGCCAGAATTGCGAGTACGATCACCGGATAGCTGAAGACCACGAGAGTCGCAAGCGATGCGCCGAGTTTGGCGATCGCCAGAAACGAAAAGTACGTCGCGCCGCCCAGTCCGAGAATGCCCGTGCATGCGAAGAGCGCGAGCTCCCGCGGATTCGTGCGCAGCGCCGCGAAACCTTCGATCAAAAGCAGAGCGATCAAGAAGCACGGAGCGCCGATATAGAATCGCATCAGGACGATCGTAATCGCGTCGCTTTCATAATTGTCGTAGATCGCTTTGACCAGAATCGACTTAAACGAAAAGCCGATCGCCGCCAGCAGCATCAGCAAATATCCCGAGCGGGAAATGCGATGCACGACCGACCACAGACCGCGGTTCCGCTGCAGCGGCAAGCTGCCGCTCTTCTGTATCGTCTCGTCGTTCATACGCACCTCCCGCGCTTCGGCGAATTGCTTTCGAAACGCTTTAAAACGACGAAGGCCGCGAGTTTTCACCCGCGGCCTTCGTTATAAGTATCGATTCAAAATCAGTTCGAATGATCTATAACACGCCTCCGGGCGAATTTGATCTTACGCGGTGCAGTAGCACCGATAGCACACGCACGCGCGATTTCAGGTTTACGGAAATTGGGCGCCAGGCGTCCGGGCGCAACCAGCCGCGAAGCGACAGCTGCCACTCCATGCGAAGCGAACAAGAGCCGTTCGCGCTGTTTTCCGAAGAGATCATTATAACATACACTCGGCCGCGCTGTAATTCGCGCAAGCCGAAAATTGAAAGAATCGCGCGATCGCCCGCGGCCTGCAAAATCATTTGCCGACGACGATATTCACGAGTTTGTTTTTCACCACGATGATCTTTTTGGGTTCTTTGCCCTGCAGGTTTCGAATAACGCCTTCATCGGCCAGCGCCACGGCTTTCAGGTCCTCGTCGCTCGTGCCCGCGGCGACCATCGCTTTACCCCGGACCTTGCCGTTCACCTGAAAGACCGCTTCGAATTCATCGCTGGCGGTTTTCGTCGCGTCAAACGCCGGCCAGCTTTCGTCGGTGAGCGAATCGGTTTTGCCCAGTCGACGCCACAGTTCTTCGGCCAGGTGCGGCGCGAAGGGCGCGAGCAAGAGCACGAAAGATTCGGCTCCCCATTGACCCATCTGTTTGCGCGCGAAAAATTCATTCACACAGACCATCATCTGCGAAATCGCCGTATTAAAAGACATGCGTTCGATGTCTTCGCCGACTTTTTGAATCGTTGCATGGAGCATGCGTTCGGCGGCCTTTTGATCGGCGGCTGCGGGTGCTTCCAATAAACGCGGGTCGATCGTCTCGTGAGTTTTAGCAGGAGTCTCTGTGCCTTCCAATTCGGTATACAGACGCCAGACCCGATTCAAGAAACGAAAGACGCCTTCAATGCCGCGGGTCGACCAGGGTTTGCTCTGTTCGAGCGGGCCCAGAAACATTTCATACAAACGAAAAGCGTCGGCGCCGTACTCGCGTACGACGTCGTCGGGATTTACGACGTTGCCCAGGGACTTGGACATCTTTTCGATCTTCGATTCCAGTTCCAGATTGCCTTCGATCGAATAGCTTTTGCCGTCGCGGGTTTCAGTTTCGTGTTCGCCGTAGTATTTGTTATTCTGATCTTTGTACGAATACGCGAGAATCAGTCCCTGGTGCACGAGCTTGCGAAAGGGCTCGGAAGATTTTACGACGCCCAGATCGTACAGCATCTTGTGCCAGAAGCGTGCGTACAGCAGATGCAAAACCGCGTGCTCCGAACCGCCGACGTATAAGTCCACGCCGTTTTCGCCCATCCAGTAGTCTTCGGCGGCCGGATCGACCAGCGCCTCGTCATTTTTCGGATCGATATAACGCAGATAGTACCAGCAGCTGCCGGCCCACTGGGGCATCGTATTGGTTTCACGGCGCAATTTTTTACCGTCGCGTTCGTGATAGACCCAGTCTGTGAGATTCGCCAGCGGCGATTCGCCGGTGGCGGCGGGCTGAAAATTATCGGAAGGGGGCAGTTCTAAAGGCAGATCCGCCGGATCTTCCGCAACGAGGTAGCCGTTTTCGTCGAAGCTAATCGGCATGGGTTCGCCCCAGTACCGCTGGCGCGAAAAGAGCCAGTCCCGCAGCTTGTAATTCACGCGGCCTTCGCCGGCGTTATTCTTTTCCAGGTGGGCGATCATCTTCGCCTTCGCCTCGTCGGTCGCCAGGCCGTCTAAGAAATCAGAGTTCACGTTTTTGCCCGGACCGGTGTAGGCTTCGGTTAAATCGCCGGTCGGCGCCTTGCCGTCTTTCGTAATCACGGGAACGATCGGCAGCTTGAATTTTTGCGCGAAGGCGAAGTCGCGTTCGTCATGGGCCGGCACCGACATGATCGCGCCGGTGCCGTAGCTCATTAATACGTAGTCGGAAATCCAGACCGGCACCTGATCGCCGGTAATGGGATGGATCACGTGGCCGCCGGTAAAGACGCCGGTCTTCTCGGCCTTTTCGCCCTGAACCGTGCGATCGAGTTCTGATTTTAACGCGGCCTGGTCGACGTACTTTTGAACGTCCGCGCTCTGGGCTTCGTTCGTAAAGGCCGCGACCAG
This sequence comes from bacterium, assembly GCA_024742665.1. Lineage (GTDB taxonomy): Bacteria > Spirochaetota > Leptospiria > Leptospirales > Leptonemataceae > JANSYA01. The sequence continues at coordinate 200,943 of JANSYA010000006.1, read as the reverse complement.
CGGATGTTCCGGCGCAAGCACCATATAGGTGACGCCGAAGAGCGTATCGGGGCGAGTCGTAAAGACGCGCAGGGCGGCGGTGTTTTGTTTCGCAGCGGCGTCGCCGGCGGCGCTGGATTTTTTCGCGGACTCGTGCGCGATCTCTTCGGCTTTCGCGCTTACGTCCGGCGGCAGGGGGAAGTCGACTTCGGCGCCGTCGGAGCGGCCGATCCAGTTTTTCTGCAGCTCCATCGTGCCGGCGGGCCAGTCCAGGCCGTCCAGATCTTCGAGCAGGCGCGCGGCGTACGCCGTAATGCGCAGCATCCACTGGCGCATGGGTTTGCGTTCGACTTTATAACCTTTCGACGTCCACTCTTCGACTTCTTCGTTCGCGAGCACCGTGCCGAGTTCGGCGCACCAGTTCACAGGCGCTTCTTTGATATAGGCCAGGCGACGGCTGTTGACGAACTCCTCTTTCGCGTCGGGATCGGCGGCGACCTCTGCGGGAATTTCAAGCTCCTGAATCGGCCGCGCTTTGTTTTGCGTTTCATCGAAGTAGGAATTAAAAATCTTGAGGAAGATCCACTGGGTCCACTTATAATAGCCGACGTCGGTCGTGCTGATTTCGCGCTCCCAGTCGTACGAGAATCCCAGGGACCGGAGCTGCCGGCGAAAATTGGCGACGTTCTGCGCGGTCGTCTCGGCGGGATGCACGCCGGTTTTCATGGCGTAGCGTTCGGCCGGCAAACCGAAGGCGTCCCAGCCCATCGGATGCAGCACGTTGAATCCCCGCATACGCTTGTAGCGCGCCATGATATCGGTCGCCGTATAACCTTCGGGATGGCCCACGTGCAGCCCGGCCCCGGAAGGATAGGGGAACATATCGAGCACATAATACTTCGGCCGCGAGCGATCCGTGGGCGTTCGGAAGGATTTCTGTTCGTCCCAGAAGGCCTGCCAGCGGGCTTCGATCTCGGCAAAAGGATAGCTCATACACTACCTGGATCGCCGCGGGCGGCTGTGTGGCCAGCATTTTTAGGCGTGATTCGCTAATGTACAGAAGCGCGGCGGGACTCAGCGCCGGGCCATCGCCAGAAAGTGCGGTCCCACGCCCGCCGTCAGATTGCTGCGAAAGCCCAGGGCGCCGCTCGGGTCGCCGTTGATATTGCCGCCGCCGATCGGCCGGCGCTGCGTTGGATCGTCTGAGCCGGGCCAGATCGCCGCGGGCGCAGGATGCGGCGGATGCGGCGAATTGGAAGCCGCGCGCTTCCAGAATATCGCGAAAATCCGTAATGATATCTGAATGAATATTAAGAGCTGTAGCGTTTTTGCAATCGGGCCCCGATCGCCTTCAGGTCTTTGCGCAGTTCTCGCGGCGAAAGTACTTCGACTTCTTCGCGCGTGCCGGCGAAAAAGAATCGGGCCCAGTCGGCGGTCTCGAAATCGACTTCGACTTCGAGCCAGCCCGGCCGCTCTTTCGACGGCCGCTGATTTTGGATCGGCATGGGGCCGATGCCCCGCAGATATTTTTGGTCGCCGGATTTCTTTTCCCGCAGCAGCAGGCGCACGCGATACTCCGGCCTGCGGGCTTGAAATTCATTTACGGATTCGCGCCAGTAGCCGGCCAGATTGAAGTCTTTCGGTCGCGAGAATTTTTTCCCGGTATTTTTGGCCGATTGAATGCGCGAAATTCGAAAGCTGCGCATCCCGTCGCGGGTCGCCGCGGCGAGGTACCAGGTCTGGCGTTTTGCCACGAGGCCGAGGGGCTGCACCGTTCGCCGTCGCGGCGTCTCCGCCTGGCCGCCGCGATACAGAATTTCCAGACGATCGCAGGACCAGACCGCTTCTTGCAGCAGCGGCAGCAGATCCAGGCCCGCGTCGTTTTTTTGATTATACCAGTCGGCCCCGTCGATGTGAATGCGTTCGCGCACCAGTTCCGCGTCCTGGCGATAGGCCGGCGGCATGGACGCCAGCAAACGTGTAATCGCCGCTTCGAAATCCCGGCGAAATTCGGGCGTGCCGGCCGGGCTGACGGCCGTCGCGAAGATCAGCGCCAGAATTTCGGTGCGTTGCATGGCCGTCAGATTCGTGCGATAACCTTCCGCCAGCTCCCAGCCGCCGTCCGGGCCGCGCAGGGCGTAGACCGGGATGCCCGCCGTCGAAAGGGCTTCCATATCCCGGTGAATCGTTCGTTCCGAAACTTCAAGCTTCCCGGCCAGTTTGCGGGAGGTGGTTTTTCCCCGGGCCTGGAGCTCCAGCAAAATGGTGATCAATCGGTCGGCGCGCATAAAAACATTCTACTCCAGATACATGCCAGAATATGTCATATATATTCGGAAAGGGTGCCAGGTCATCTCCGGCCGATCCCCTTCGACCTGCGTCGCCTGCCTGCGTCAAATCCTGAAAAAAGCCCGTCCGGGGAGCGCCCGGCCGCCGAAAATAAGAAAGTGACTGAGCATAGTACGAAATCCCCCGGCGGGGAGCCCCCGATGTCGCCGCCGGGTGTGAATCGCGGCCGGCGCTTCTCGACCTGGAGCTGGAGCTTTCGGGCGATCCTGGGGCTGCTGCTGATCTTCGGAACCGTGGTCGCGGGCGCCGGACCGCTCGCGGCTCAGCGCAATGAAATCATCTACGCGTTTCGCAATTTCAAGACCGAGCCGCCCACGCGCATGATCCTGGTCGGCGAGATCCAGAGCAAAACCAAAGTCGCCACGGTCGAAACCATCGAATCGCCCTTCCCGGGCTACGATATTCGCAAAGACCAGGTGAACGTAAAAGTCCAGAATCGGCGCGGTCTGAAAGTCGGCCAGAAGCTGTACGTGATCGACAAAGATCCATTTCACAGCCAGTATCGCAACGGCCTGATCGTCGGCGAAATCAAGGTCACCTCAGTTTTATACAATCCGTTTTACGGATGGGTCGTGACCGGCACCGGAATTCTGCTGCGCGTGCGCGAAGGGCAGTTCGTGGCTCGCACTCTGGATACAGAAAATCTGGAGCGGGCCTACGCCCTGAAAAAACGCGGCGATCACTATGCGAACCGCGGGGACTTCGAGCGGGCGATCTCCAGCTACAACGAAGCGCTCGTAGCCGACAGCACGCTGCCCGAAGCCAACGCCGCTCTGGGCGAACTCTTTTTTCAAATCGCGCGGGATTCGGGGCGCGAACTACCGGTGCGGGCTTTGAGCGAGTACAATCGCGCCTGGGGCAATCGCGTGAATTTTCGTTATGACTACGAAAAATTCGCGTACTATAAGCGCTTCATGCAGACGCTCTATTATACCTATCGCCTGCGGCAGTTGGAAGCCACCCGGGACGACGGGCTGGTGAGATTGCTCGATCGTATTGTCGAAATCGCCGCCGAGGCCCGGGAAGTCCAGGATCATCCTGACGTGCGCATGGCCCTCGCCCGGGCTCACTACTATCGCATGGTCTATTATGAAACCGAGCGCAATCCGGAAGAGCGTCGCCTGCACGACGCGGCGGACGAACGGGCCGGCGCTCTGTTAAAAGAGCTGGTCGAAGCGCGACCGCCCGACGCGGAAGTCTATCGACTGGCTCTGCTTTATTATGGCCGGCGCTACGAAGCCCTGGCTCGCCGCCCCAATCGCACGCTGGAACAGGATCGCTATCTCGCGCGCCTGCGTTCGACGCTCGAAAAGCTCGCGCCCATGTATCGCCGGTATCATGGCCAGTCGCCCGACCCGGAGGTCTTTCCGTACCTGGAAATGGTGGACCGGGAAGCGGCTCTGGCGAACCCTCCATCTTAAAGATGATGGAGAGCGCAGCGCAAGATTCCTTTTTCACAGTCGAGGCGACGGACGTCGAAAGCGCCGCTCCGGGCGCGAAGCCCGGGAACGCCGTTTCGCATGCTCGCACCGGCCGCCTGCGCATCGCGCCGGGAATCGAAGTCGAGACCCCCGTGTTCATGCCGGTCGGCACGGTCGGATCCGTAAAGGGGCTCTGGCAGGAAGATCTCGAAGAGATCGGCTATCAGCTAATCCTCGGTAATACCTATCATCTCTTTTTGCGCCCCGGTCACGAGCTGATCCGGCAGCGCGGCGGCCTGCACAAATTCATGGCCTGGCCCGGCGCGATTCTGACCGATAGCGGCGGCTACCAGGTCTTCAGTCTTTCGGAGCGCGTAAAATTTCTCGAAAACGGCGTTGAATTCGCGAGCCACATCGACGGCAGCCGTCACCAGTTTACTCCCGAGAGCGTCATCGACGTGCAGCGCGCTCTCGGTTCGAATATTATGATGCTCCTGGACGATTGCCCGCCGGGAGACGCGGACCCGGAGCGAGTGGCGCAGTCTCTGGATCGCACGCATCGCTGGGCCCGGGCCGCCGTCGCGCATTACGAACAGCTCGTCGATCGAGGGGAGCTCGATCCGCGTCGCAACCGCATCTTCGGCATCGCCCAGGGCTGCATGGACCTGGAGCGCCGGGCCGAGTCCCTCGAAGCCATCCAGTCCATGCCCTTTCCCGGTGTCGCCATCGGCGGGCTGTCGGTGGGCGAAAGCCGCGACGATATGTATCGCGTGCTGGATTTTCTGGCTCCGCGCATGGATCCGGTGCGTCCCCACTATTTAATGGGCGTCGGCGCGATTCCGGACCTGCTGGAAGGCATTCGGAACGGCATCGACATGTTCGACTGCGTGCTGCCGACCCGGAACGCGCGCAACGGTCAGCTGTTTACGAGTCGTGGCCGGGTCAATATACGCAATCGCCAGTACGCTGAGCGGGACGACGCGCCTGACCCGGAGTGCGGCTGTCGGGTTTGCCGGCGATACAGCCTGGCATATTTGCGGCACCTCTTCCAGGCCGGGGAAATGCTGGGACCCATGGCGGCCACCTATCATAATTTGTATTTTCTGCGAGATTTCATGGGCGCGGCGCGAACAGCGATCCGGGCCGGACGCTTTTCTGAGTTTTATTTGCACTGGAAAAAAATCGAAGAAAGCGCTTAATTTTTTCTGTTGACAGGGACGATTGTATTAACTGTTGTAAAACAGTCTCATATTCGAAACGTTTGGCTTACGGGGGGACCGAGAGGGTCTATTCTACTTATGGAAATATCAAGAAGAGAAAGCAGCGATATTACCATCCTGGACGTGAACGGAGAGATCGACCTCTATAACGCCCCCGAGATCAAAGAGCTTATCAACAAGCTCATCGAAGAGCAAAAGTACAACGTGATCATCAACCTTGATCGCGTTTCGTATATCGACTCTTCCGGAATCGGCGCTCTGATCTCCAGTCTTTCCAACCTGAAGAAATACCAGGGTGGCCTCAAGATTATCAACGTGTCGGGTTCTGTTCGCAAAGTATTCGAACTGACCAAACTGACCTCGTTCTTCGAAATCTACGATGCCGAAGACGACGCAGTCGCGGCCTTTAAATAGTCTGCCGATTCGGGCCTTCCACAGCTGGAGGCCCTGAAACGTTTTTCGCTTTCGCAAGACCGCGATCGATCGTTTCAGCGTCCGTCGTTTTTCGCTCGATTCCCAAATCTCCGGTCAAATAATCGGCAGAATGAGCCGAAAATAAGGCAGGCCCGTGTAATGTTCCGGGCGGCTATCTGTGATTTTAATCTTCGCCGTGCGATTCCGATCGGCGGCCCATTACCCCTTCTATGTGGAGTTCCCCAATGAAATTCAGTTATCTATTCAAGCAAGCGCGCGTCGTGCTGACGGTTTGCACCCTGGCCTTCGCGGGCGTCTTCTGTGGTAAGACGATTCCCGTGCAGGAGATGAGCGAAGCGCGGCTGCAACTGGAAGCCGCCGAACAAGAAGAAGCGCCGCAGCATAGCCCGCAGAACTACGAGCAGGCCCGCGACGCTCTGCTTTCCGCGCACAAAAGTCTCGGTGAAGAAGACTATGACGACGCCCGGGTGAGCGCCGTGCAGGCGACCGATCTGGCTATCGCCGCCCGGGAACAGGCCGCGCCGCTGATGATGGCCGACCGTCAGGCGAAGGCCAGCGAGGCGCTCGAAGCCGCCGACGAAGCCTATGCGGAAGTGCTGGCAGCCCAGGACTTCGCCGCCGCGAAGAGCCTGTATTCAGAAGGCGAACAGGCGAAGGCCGCCGCCGCTGAGAAAGGCGATTCTTCGGAGCTGCTGGAAGACCGCATGGCGGTCCTGACCGATTACAACACCGCCGGACGCAAATTCACGGACGCCGCAACCGCGGCCGAGCGCGCCAAGAACATGTCGCTGGCGCAAAAAGGCGACATGCTCGACTCCCTCGACGGCATTCGCTCCAATCTCAAGAAGGCCGAAGCCTGGGGCGCCGGAGACGATGAAGTCAATGAGCTCGCCGCCGCCCGAGCGACTCTTTCTCAGGCCGAAAAAGAAATCAACGCGGGAGAACTGAAAAAAGCGAACGGCACCATGCAGGAAGCCGAAACGCTTTCGAAGGCCCTGCTGGCGAAAGTGGCCGCCCAGCACGCTCAGAAGAAGCTGGCGGAAGCGACGGCCGCGGTCAAGAAGGCCGACGGCGATTTTGCCGCAGTCAATACCGAAAACAATCGCAAGGACGAAGAAGCTCGCGATATTCTGGAAACCATCAACGCCCAGCTGACCGCCGCGAAAGAAGCGCGCGATTCAGCCGAGTCCTATTACAATCGCGACAATGCGCAGCAGTCGATCAGCGAATCCGAAGACGCGATTCGCCTCAGCCAGATCATCTTCGAACAGCACAACCTGCTGGCCGCCGCTCAAAAGCGCGACCCGGGTGAGATCGGCGAAGGCGGCGACGACACGGACGCCGAGGGTGACGCGAACGCTGATGAAAAACCGGAAGGCTGGCGCGAATACACCGTCGTGCGCAAGTCTCCCGCGGACTGTCTGTGGTGCATCGCGAAGCGGACCGAAATCTACGGCAACGGCCGTCTGTGGAATCGCATCTACCAGGCGAACAAAGCGAAGATCAAAAACCCGAACCGAATCTACCCCGGCCAGCGCCTGTGGATCCCACCGAAGTCCGGCGATCTGACCCGGCCCGAACCGGCCATCAAAGAGGAAGAAGAAGTGGAAGTCGAGGCCAGCGAAGAGGAATCGACTCTGATGGAGAAGGTCGAAGAGAAGATCGACGAAGCCCTTGAAGAAGCGGAAGATGATTCAATGGACTCGGCCGACAGCGAAGAGCAGCCGGCCGAATCGGTAGAATAAATCGAATAGCATCCGGGACTTATCTACACTCGATCAACGGCACGGAATTTCGCTCAGCAATACGAGCGATTCTTGCCGAATCCGACGGCGGGCCTTTTGAAAGATTGCGCCCGCCTTTTTATTGTCCGGGCGATCGCCCGCTCCAGCATGCGATGAGCATCCGCATCCGCCAGGCATCCGATAGAAAAAGAAGGCCGGGACTGTGGAGCCCACCGAAAGCCCGGCAGGGGGCGGGGTCGGGCAGCGGAATTGGAAAACAAGCAGCGATCAGAAGATCGGGTTCGAAACGAAAACCGAAACCAGGCAGATAATGCCGAAGATCATTTCCAGCATGGCGCCCGTGCGAATGGGACCAACGTGGCTTCGGTAGCCGGTCAGGACGACGTGACCGGAAAGCAGCAGCATCGCCAGTCCGGTTAGAAGCAGAGTGATCTGTACCGGGCCGGCCTGCAGGCCGTAGAAAAACAGAAGTACCGACGCAAGAATTCCGGTGAATGTCATGAAGGCGCCCTGGGCCACCCAGGTCATGACGAACAGACGAGCTTCTTTTTCGCTCATGTCCTTGAACATGGTCGCCGCCGCGCCTACGATCAACTGGTGAAATAAGCCCCACGCGGCGAGGGTTGCGCCGGCTACGATTCCCAGGATTTCGAGCGTTTGAATCATAAGAAATCTGTGCGCCTACAGGGATTCGAACCCCGATTTCAGGTTCCGGAGACCTGCGCTCTATCCATTGAGCTATAGGCGCGCTGAAATTCGTGACCACAAAGTGGTCGCTGCCGATTGGATCGGACTGTGACCAAAGACGGGGCCCGGTAGAGCCTGGCAACTCTGTTTTGGGTTCGAAGCACCATTAAGGCACGAATGGCAGGAATTTCCAGCGCCCGGTTTCAGAGTCTGTTGAAAAAGCCCGCGAGGGCTCCGCAAACTCACGCAAAACGGCCCTGCGGGCCTGTCTGCGTTGCCTCGCGGGCAACAGCCTCCCCTTGCGTCTGTTTTTCAACAGACTTTTCAGTTGACGGGCTTAAAATAGCGATGCTGGCGATCCATCTTTTCGAAGAGGGGCCGCAGGGCCTCGAACTCCGACTCCGGCGCCGTATAATAGAGGGCGTGCAGGCGGGTGCCGCGGAATCGTAAAATGCCAATCTTGCGCAGCTGAATCGAGCCAGCGCCGCTCTGGTCATCCACGTAGGTGCCTTCGAATCGGAACGTTCCTTCGGGATCGCTGCCGTCGGTTTCCCGCAGCTCATAGCGCCACCCTTCATAGGACAGGGCGATGGCGCGGTACCAGCCCGCGGCGTACTGGCGCTTGCTCTCCCGGTCCTTTTTGATTTTTTCCAGCCCCCGGTATTCGAAGAGAGCGCGCAGCTCGGGCGGGCGCACGCTGCGGGATTCCAGGTGAAAAAAGTCGCCGCGCTTCACGGACCAGGCCGCGGGAAAACTCAGGGACACGCCGTAGTCGGGCAGGTCCTTGCGCGTCAGCGGCAGATTGTCCAGGCTGGAGCGGCCGAAGCAGGAGCTCAGTGCGAACAGGCAGAGCAGGGCGACAAAGATTCGACGCTTCCAGGTCTTTCCGGGATGGGCTCCGGTCTGTTCGTAATTGCCCCGCTGCATAAGAGATCGTCTTCGTATTAAAAAGCGTAATATATCAAATCAAGAAATCGAGATCCAGACTGGAAGTCGACATTCACGGCGCAGCCTTCGCGCGTTTCGCCGCGGTCGTGGCTAATATCGCGGACGCCCCTTTATCGCGTCCACTCCGTTTAGGCCTGTGTCAGGATTTCGTAGCCGTCGTCCGTGACCAGGCAAGTATGTTCGCACTGAGCGGAAAGTTTGCCGTCTCTCGTTCGCACGGTCCAGCCGTCGTCGGGATCGAAATCCACTTCCCAGGTTCCCTGGTTCACCATCGGCTCGACCGTAAAGGTCATGCCCGGCCGCAGGCGATCCCGGTGTCTCTTTTGACGATAGTGGGGCACGGAAGGTTCCTCGTGGAAGGTCCGGCCGATACCGTGGCCTGCCAGATCGCGCACAATGCCGTAGCCTTTCGGCGTGAGAAAGCCGTCGATGGCGTCGCCGATATCCGACACGCGACCGTCCGGGCGAATCGCTTCGATGCCGACGTGCATCGCCCGATCCGTATCGTAGATCAACTGCTGCGTGGCCTTCGGAATTTCGCCGACCACGAACATACGCGAGGTGTCGCCATGAAATCCGTTCAGGATCACGGTGATGTCGATATTGATTATGTCTCCGTCTTTCAGCACGTCCGCTTTTTTCGGAATGCCGTGACAGACCACGTTATTGACAGACGTGCAAATACTCTTCGGGAAGCCCTTGTAATTCAGCGGGGCGCTTACGGCGCCGTTCTTGCGGGTCAGCTTATCCGCGAAATCGTTCAGTTCGAGGGTGCTGACCCCGGCGGCGACCCGGGCACCGGTTTCGTTCAGGACTTCCGCCGCCAGACGGCAGGCGTCTCGCATTTTCTGGATTTCCGCAGAGTTTTTGATATGAATCATGGCACTTTACCTGGTTTTTCCTTTGCCCCGGGGCGTCTGCTGGTTTTTGTTTTTTCCGGCTTCGGGCCTCCCGCGGAGCGAAAGTTCCGGCTTCGCCCCTGGTTTTCGACCGGAAGCATTCGCGCGGCCCACGACCGGGCGACTCCCGCGGCCCCTGGTGGGCCACTGTGTTATCAAAAAAAGTACTGGTCAGGGGACCGGCCTCGGGCATTTTTCCCTGCAGCCAACGTGGTTATAGATCTCTCTGTTATCTTAGTCCTGATTCTGTTGAATGGCTTCTTTTCCGGTTCGGAAATGGCCATTATTTCACTGAAAAACAGCCGCCTCCAGGCCCTTCTGGAAGAGGGAGATTCGCGTGCGCGTCTGCTCCATCGGCTTAAGGACAATCCGGACAACTTCTTCGCGACCGTCCAGATCGGCGTAACATTGGTTACATCAGCCGCCTCTGCTTACGGTGGTGCGACCCTGCTGGGGCATCTGTCACCGTTTCTGAGCAATCTGAATTTGCCGCTGGTCGGGCCGCATATCTCGACGATCGCGCTGGCGACGCTCGTATTTTCGATCTCGTATTTGACTCTGGTTCTGGGAGAACTGGTGCCGAAGTCCCTGGCCATTAACTATTCGGAGGGCTTCGCACTGACTGTCGCCTACCCACTGCATTTTTTCTCGAAGGTCTTTCGGCCTTTCACAATTTTTCTCACGATCTCGAGTAACCTGATTCTGAAGCTGTTCAAGGACCAGACGAGCTTCAGCGAGTCGCGTCTGGTCGAAGAAGAGATCCGCCACTTATTAGAAGAGGGCGTCCAGGCTGGAACGATCGAGCACCACGAACACGAAATCATTCAAAACGTTTTCGAATTCAACGATACCTCGGCCCGTGAAATCATGGTGCCCCGGGTCGATGTGCAGGCTCTGGCCGTCGATCTCGCGCCGGAAGATATCGAACGGGCGATGGACATTCCTTTCAGCCGTCTGCCGGTCACCAAAGACGGGCTCGATCACATCGTCGGCATTTTGCATACGAAGGATCTTGTGCGGGCCGTCGCTCGCAAACGCAACGTCGTGCTGGCGGAGCTCGTGCGACCGGCCTACTTCGTGCCGGACAGCATGAAGATCGACAAGATTCTACACGAGATGCAAAAGCGCCGCACGCATATGGCCATCGTCGTGGATGAGTACGGCGGAACCGCCGGCCTGCTGACGATGGAAGATATTCTCGAAGAGATCGTGGGCGAGATTCAGGATATTACCGAAGAGCCGGAACCAAAAGAAATTGTAAAAGTGGCGGAAGATACCTATCTCGTGGCCGGATCCTGTCCGATCGCGGACTTCAATGAATTTTTCTCGGAGAGCGAGCTGGCGGAATCCGAGAGTTATACGAGCGTCGCCGGTTTCGTGATCGAAAAGCTGGGACGCTTCCCCGAAGTCGGCGAGAAGGTGAAGCTGGAAACGCACCTATTCGAGTTGAGCAAGCGAATTCGTCAGAAGCTTGTTCAATTTCGCGTCCAGCATTTGCCGCAGGTCGAACCCGAGACGGAAGAAGACTGAAAGCAGTCGACTGTTGTAAATTTGCAACAGTACTGAGCGGGCTCGAAAATCCGGGAAAAATAGATCAAATCGCCGTAGTGTTTACGGGGATCAGTCTGGACGAAGATTTCTGACCAGTAGGTCATATTTTTCTTGTCCTGGTGCCCATTTGTAAATTAACTGTTTTAGATACGAACTATATTATTTGGATAAGGTAAACAAACATGAGCGTAGCCACTTCAGATGTTGAACTCCTGCTGTCATTAAGCGAAGACGAAATTCAGCTTCGCGATTTGATTCGCGACGTCGTGAAAAACGAAGTCATTCCCGCACGTATGGAGCTCGACGAGAAGAACGAGTATCCCATCGAAGTGTTCAAGAAATTTAAAGAAGCCGGATTGTTCGGGGCTCTCTTTGACGAAGACGTGGGCGGTCTGGGCATGGGCCTCATGGCGAGCATTATTCTTTCCGAAGAAGTCGCATACGGTTGTCTGGGAGTCGGCACTGCGCTGCTGGCGACCAAACTCGGCGCCCTGCCGATCGAAGTCGGCGGCACTCCGGAACAGAAGCAAAAGTGGATTCCGCCCCTGGCTTCCGGCGATAAGATTTGCGCTTTCGGTCTGACTGAACCCGGCGCCGGTTCCGACGTTCCCGCTCTGACCACCACCGCCGTAAAAAAAGGCGACAAGTATGTTCTCAACGGAACCAAGCAGTGGATTTCCGGCGCGGGCACGGCTGACTTCTACACTGTCTTTGCCATGACCAACAAGGAACGCGGCACGCGCGGTATCTCCTGTCTCATCGTTGAGAAGGGCACTCCCGGTTTTTCTTTCGGTAAAAAAGAAGATAAGCTCGGCATTCGCTGCTCCGAAACCCGCCAGCTGATTTTCGAAGATTGCGAAGTCCCTGCCGAGAACCTGGTCGGCGGCGTCGAAAACGTCGGTATGATCCACGCGCTCAAAACTCTGAACTTTTCCCGCCCGGCCGTTGCGGCATCCGCCGTCGGCACCGCACAGGGAGCTTTCGACTGCGCCATTCAGTATGCCCGCGAACGCGAGCAGTTCGGCGTAAAGATCGCATCGTTCCAGGCGATCCAGCACATGCTGGCCGACATGGCGATGCGCATCGAAGCATCCCGTCTGCTGACTTACAAATCCGCTCGCTATTGTATGGCCGGCGCGAAGGACATGGCGAAGTATTCGGCGATCGCGAAATGCTACGCGGCCGACACCGCCATGGCAGTCGCAACCGACGGCGTTCAGATCTACGGCGGCTATGGTTATACCAAAGAGTATCCGGCCGAGAAATTCTTCCGCGACGCGAAGATTCTGCAGATCTACGAAGGCACGAGCCAGATTCAGAAAAACGAAATCGCAGCCGGTCTGATCAAAGAAGCAGCCTCGAAACGCTAATAGGCGTTTCGAGCTTTGCAGGCCGATGCCCCCGGGTTCGGCGTAGCCGAACGGCCATCGGCCTGCATGCTAAGCGCTAAACTTCGGATCGACTTCGATTTCACTGACGCCTGTCGACGTTTTCGTTGGCAGGCGTTTTGTATTTATGGACTTGCAGACCATCGGGACCTTCGCCTGCGCGCTGTTCGCGATCGTACTGGCCCTTGGCGAGCTGATCGCTCCGGCGCGCGGGACGGCGCTGGCCCGCGCGCGCCTGCGGGGCCTGATTCTGGCGACGCTGGCCCCGGTGATCGTGCACGGTCACTTGCTGGTTTCCGAAAGCATGACGCTTGTGCCGTGGTTCTTCGGCTGGCAATCGCCGTCCGGTCTCCTGATTCCACCGGCTATTTATCGTTACGTTCAACTCAGTCTTTCGGACGCCGGGGATTCCCCCGCGGGCGTCCGCCGATTCTGGATGTGGTCCGCGCTGCCTGCAATCATCGCCCTGGCGCACGCTCTGTACCAGGCGATCGGCTTTCCAGAACACCGCCTGGAGCGCATCGCCGATTTTTATGCGGGGCACGGGCCCGAATACTGGATCATCCTGCTGGGATTCGCTTATGTTTTGGCATTTGTCGGGGCGGCAGTCGTAAGCATTCTGCGTCGCAGCGGAATTCAGGCGCCCGGGCGAGGCGCCGCGCTGCTTTTGCCTGTCGCTCTCTGCGGCGCGGCGGTCGCGACGTTCGGCGCGATCGCTCTGTTGGCCGGCGCTCTGGATCTCTTGAGCTGGAGTGTCTACGGCATGGCGGCCTTTGTTCCGACTGTGTATCTTCTGGCCCGTCGCAATCCTGATTTCGTAAGCGATTGGGTGGAACGACTGGACCGCCGGGCCGCTCGTTCGGCGCGGGGCGAATCGCGCCTGGCGGGCCAGGATGTTGAGGCCTTACTGGCCCGTCTCGATCGGCTGATGAATGAGGATCGGCTGTTTGCGAACGAAGAATTGTCCGTGGCGGATCTGGGTCGGGCGCTCGGCATCAACAGTCATCAGGTTTCGGAGCTGTTGAATCAACAGGTCGGCGCCAGCTTTTTTCACTATGTGAACGGTCTGCGCGTGACGGAAGCCTGCCGCCGGCTCAGGACCGAAGTCGATCGTACGATTCTTTCGATCGCCTACGAGGTCGGCTTCAATTCCAAGTCGGCCTTTCATCGCGCCTTCACGCGTCACACCGGCCTCAGTCCTCGGGAGTATCGACGCAATCCGCAGAATGCTATCGATTGACCGACTGAGCGAATCAAGCATCGCCTCAATTCAGTGGCGGCGCGTTGCTCGTGATCGCCGCCCGGGATCGCAGCTCCAGACAGCGACGCGAAAAAAAGTTCCCACTTCCTACGGCGGGTCGAATCCGATTTCGGCATCTCTTATACTCTGTCTCGAAACCCGGCCACCGACTCCTGCCGCTCAGTGCAAGCGGTGGGCGGGACTTTTACTTCGAATACAGAGGCACAGACATGAATATATTCCGAACAGCACCGAAGTCTGAAAACTCAGCTGAAAGAAACATCGATCATTACTGGCGGCGGTACTATTCGAACGAGCTGGCGGACTGGATGCAAGGCCGGGTCCGGTCAGTTCGAATTCCTTCCACGGGAATCGAGCTGAATCTGGATATCTATCGGCAGCCGCGGGGCGATGCGCCGGTCATCGTTTTCAATCACGGCGGTGGCGGATACTCTCGCATGTTCGGCGTACTGATACGAGAGCTGTACGAACGCGGATTTACGGTGGTCTTACCCGACCAGCGCGGCCAGGGCTATTCAGAGGGCGACCGCGGCGACTTCACGATCCCGCAGCTGATTGAAAATATTTGCGACGCTTTCGCGTATGTCCGAAAGAATTTCGCCGGCCAGATCGTACTTGCGGGAGCGAGTTTCGGCGGGGGAGCCACATATATGGCCGCCGCGCGGATGGTCCGCCGGCATGGACTGCCCGGAAGCACGTCCGCGGTGCCCGACGCTGTGGTCTGTCACAATCTTTTCGACTTTGGTCGGATCGAGGAAGCGCTGGCCCTTTCGCGAATGGGATTCCTGCTTCGTTTACCGGGATTGGCCGCCGGGATTTCGCGTTCGCTACGATGGCTGGCGCGGCTCGCGCCCCGGGTGCGCATACCGTTTCGCCTGGTCGCGAATTTTCGCCACATGGTCGACAGCCGCGACACGGACTTTTATAATCTCTGGAAGCGCGATCCGATCCCTCTGAGGTTCGTAACGCTTCGTTATCTGGCCAGCGTCGGTTCGAGCCCGCCTGCCATACCCTTCGAAGAATATGAAAAGCCGGTGCTGGTCATCAATCCCGTACGCGATCTAATGACGCCGTGCAGGATCACGCGTCGGAATTTCGAACGCCTGGGCGGCCCGAAGGAATATGCGGAACTCGAATACGGCCACTGGTCGGTTTCGCCTGAATTCGCGCACGCCTGGGTCGATCTGCTCGTAGACTTCGTCTCACGAAGAATTCGCAAGGCCGCTCCTGATGGATGAACGCGTATCGTCGTCGCGTACAAACGTTTTGCCGTTTCGCGTTGTTTATTCGCCGCTTCGCGTTATTTATTCGCCGCTTCGCGTTATCTATTCGCCGCTTCGCGTTATCTATTCGCCGCTTCGCGGCTCAGGATGTTCGCCTGTGATCGTTACGCGATACAACAGGCGTTCGTACTGCTGGTAATCGTCCAGGGCGTAGTGCTGCACGCAGCGATTGTCCCAGATTGCCACCGACTTCGGCTGCCAGCGAAAGCGACAGCAGAAGTCCGGCTTGCAGCTGTGTTCGAATAGGTACTCCAGAAGCGGCCGACTTTCGCGTTCCGACCAGCCCTTAAATCGTTGCGTGAACATCTGATTCACGTACAGCGCCTTGCGGCCGGTCGCGGGATGCGTGCGCACGACGGGATGTTCGACTTCCGCGTGAACAGAATCTGACCAGCGATAGCTGATGGGGGTCTTGCCCGCGTACTTTTCTTTCGCCGTTTCGGAGGTATAGGCCGGGCCGGCCGTGTGAATGGCGATCATGCCGTCGAGAGTCTGCTTGAGGCCGTCGGAAAGCGTTTCGTATGCGAGATACTGATTCGCGAAGAGGGTGTCGCCGCCCTGGGGCGGAATCGTTACGCCGTAGAGCACCGAGCCGAGACTGGGGCGTTCGAAGAAAGAGTTATCGCTGTGCCAGCCCGTACCGAAGGTCGCGGAGTCGCCGGCGGGTTTGAGGACCTTGATGATCTCGGGATGAGCTTCCAGGCCGTTGACGATCGGGTGCACTTCCAGTTCGCCGAAGCGTCGGGCGAAGGCGATCTGTTCTTCGTGGGTAAAGTCCTGATCCCGAAAGAAGATCGCGCCGTATTGATAGAGGGCGTTCTGGATTGCGGCGAAGGTCTCGTCGTTCAGATCGTTCAGGCGGATGCCGTCGATCTCGGCGCCCATGGCGCCGGTCAGGGGTTGGATGTTCAGGCGGCCGGTTTCGGTCGATTGTGTTCTGGATTGGGTCTGCATGGCGTGCCTCCGAAATGCGGCCGTTCCGGTTCGATTGTCCGGCGGGCCCTGTGCCAGAAAAAATCACAGCCGGCTCTGCCGTCATCCAAAAAACGGAATAATCGTTCCGTAAATATCCGGACCATCTCACCTGGACCCCCGTCGGCTAGAAGCACCCCGAATCGCGTTAATGGTTACGGATGACGAGAATAGCACGGATGGCACGGGTGCAACTGATGGCGCGATTTTTTATGGGCGGCCATCCGTACAACCCGTAGCCGGCGTAGATTTAGAGTCGCGTCCGCACGGCCTCGTAGCGCTCGCGAAATTCTTTGTTCGGAACCCGGCCCTCGCCGCTCAGAGAAAGTTCCGGCAGGATTCCGTTGAGAAAGTACATGGCGATCTTGCCCCGGTTTTTGACTTCGATCGGCCCGCGGTACTCGCAGACGAAGAAGTCTTTGATCCGCCGGTAGGCGTCTTCGGAAATGTTGATGCGATCGGCGGCGCCGTTCGATTCGCAGCGGCTGGCCACGTTGACCGCGTCGCCCCAGATGTCGTAGGCGAATTTGCGTTTGCCGACGACGCCGGCCATGACCGGGCCCGTGTGCAGGCCGACGCGCATGCGCCAGAATTCTTCGCCGTGCAGGTCCCGTTTGATCGCGGCGATGCCGTTCAGAAAGTCGATCATTTCGAGAGCGGCCAGGCAGACGTCGATCGTATGGGTCTCGTTTTGCTCGGGCAGTCCCCCCGCGCACATGAAGGCGTCGCCGATCGTTTTGAGTTTTTCGACGTTGTGGCGTTCGCAGATCGAATCGAATTGGTGAAAGATTTGATTGAGTTCGCGCACGAGTTCTTCCGGCTGCATGCGTGAAGCGATGGCGGTGAAACCCTGAAAATCTGAAAAGAGCACCGTCGCGCTTTCGTAATGCTGCGGCTCGACCTCGCCGCGTTCTTTGAGTTCCCGGGCCGCCTGCTCCGGCAGAATATTCAATAGCAGGCGATCGGATTTTTCGCGTTCCGCCGCCACCATCGCCAGCAGATTCGCGCTGTTGACCGCCCCGGCGATCTGTTCGCAAAAATTATCGATATTCGGCAGAATCGAGCGCAGATTGACGTCGCGGCGCATCGTAAAAAAGATCAACAGTCCGATGGCTTCGCCTCGAACGATCAGCGGCACCATCAGGATCGACTGCACGCCCTGGTCGACATAGATCTGCTCAACTTCCAGCGGGAGTTTCTTCAAACGTTTCAGGCGTGGGAAATAAACGGGACGCTTGCGCGCGATCGACCGCGCGGCGGAACTCGCCCGGGAATTCAGATTTACCGGCATACGCCGCAGTCGCTCGACGGCCTTCGGGTCGAAATCGTCGGGAAAGAGACCGTTGTGAAATTCGAGGGTGTTACGATCGGGGGAAACGGTGCCGGCCAGAATGCCTTCGATGGCGTAGTGCTTTTGAATGTACGCGAAGACCTGATCGAGCACGTCGCCGAGGGCTGTGGCCGAGTTGACCCGTTTCGAAAATTCGTTCAGATTTAAGATGTCCTGTCGCGATCGTTCGGCGGTTTCCCGCGCCGCTTCTAATTCGGCCGTGCGCTCTTTTACGCGGGCTTCGAGGCGGTCGTAGAGCACCGCGTTGTCGATCGAGATCGCGGCCTGAGCGCAGAGCACTTCGGCGATGCGTTCGCGTTCGGGACCGAAAGCGTTCTGCATGAGATCGTTTTCGAGATAGACGGCGCCCACGAGCTTCGCCTGGTGTTCCAGGGGCGCGACTAAAAGCGACGCCGCTCCGAGGCGGCGAATATACTCGTCCTGCTGGAACTGCTCCGCGCGTCGCGCGTCGTTGACGACCAGGCTTTCCCGGGCGCGCATAGCGTGCAGGATCATCGAGCGCGGCACGAAGTCGGCGTCTTTCAGACTCAGGTCGAGACGCTCCGAGCCTTCGATTCCGCCCCGGGCGACGATGCGCCACTCCCGATCGCCTTCAAGAATTACGCAGCCGCGCACGGCCCCGACCGACTGCAACAGAATCTGCAGCAAACGTTCGATCAAATTGGCGAGCACGATTTCGCCGGAGATGGCCCGCGCGGCCTTGATGATCGAATTCAAATCCAGATCCAGGGATTCGCTCGAAGAATCGCTGCTTGTGCCGCCGGTCGGACTGAAATATTCGGCCATGCTTTCGCGCCACAGGCGGGCCCGTTTATTGGCGCCCCAGCGCAGCCACGAGCGATGCGCTTCGGCCGCGCAGGCCCGGGCGAAAACGAAGCGTCCCGTACGAGCAGCGAAGCGCGCCGCGTTTTCGGCCGCGAGGGCCTGCACGTTCTGAATACCCGCTTCGCCGGCGGCGGCGATGGCCGCTTCGTATAAATCGATCGCTTTGAGAGTTTCGCCAGCCAGATCCGCCTGACCGGCCTGGACGATCAAGTGCCGCGCGCGAAAATTCGCGGGGCAGTTTTGCGCCCAGATCGCGAGTTGCTTCTGATTTTTGGCGACGCGTTCCGCAAGGGCGGCGTCCGCCTGGTTTCGCAGGACTTCGATGGCCGCAAGGGACGCGAAGAAATTCTCTTCGACAAGATGCATTTGCGCCGCCGATAAATACGCGAGCTCCGCCGAACGTTCCGCCGTCGCGAGCACGCCCGGAAAATCCCCGGCGAGGTACAACCGCTGCATTTCATGCACTAAGTGCACGTGACGGATCATCATCATCTCGCTACGGTCGAGGCGTCGTAGATAGTCCTGATAGGGCTCCGGCGTTCCGGTTTCCTCCCGCAGCTCGCCCAGCAAACGCCGCAGAGAGTCGACCGCGAGCCGTCCGTCCACGAACTGGCGGCGTTCGAAATAAGCCGCCTGCTGTTCTAAATCCCGCGCGAGTTCTTCCAGCTCCGCTCCGGCCTGGAAGCGGATCAAGCCGTTCTGGACGAGAGCGTAGCCCGCGTAGACCGAATCGCCGGTCTGTTCGCCGTAGCGAAAGGCCTCGTCCAGAATATCGCGGGTATTGCGCGCCGGGTGCTTCCAGTGGGATAGATAAAAACCGTACATGCACAAAAGCCGACAGCGACTTTCTGTATCGTTCTGGCGTTCGTTTAAGTCCAGGGCCAGGCGTCCCCAGCCGAGAGCTTCGTCCATCTGGTTGAGCATGACCAGAAAGGTTCCCACGTTGATAAAACCCCAGGCGGAGCCGGGCGCTACGCCGTGTTCCAGCGAAAGCAGAGTGATGTTCATCGCGAGCAGACCCGCCAGAGCCGTGTCGAGAAAATAGGCCGCCGCGGTCATTTCGACGTACAGTTCTAAGAGCGCCAGAGCGTGGCGATCGCTCATCTCGGGCAATGCGAGCAGTTCTTCAAAGGAGCGATCGCCGCTACGTTTGCGCACCTGCAGCATCTTGCGAAAGGCGGCGCTATCGACTTTATCGAGCTTGAGATCTTCGCCGAGCAATGCGAGCCCGACGCGTCCCGCTTCGATCGCCGATTGAAACTCGCCGCGCAGAGTCAGCAACACCGTTTGCAGGGTATGCACGCGCGCCCGGTCGTACTCGCCGCGCGCGAAGTCCAGGGCCCGCGCGAATTCCGCTTCGGCGGCCTCGTACTCGCCCACTAAGTACAGCGCTTCGCCGTTTAACAGCATCAGCGCGAAAGCGGTTTCGTAATGCCGGTCGGAAAGATTCGGTCGCGTCGTTTGCGATTGCGCGTCTGATTCGGACTCTAATTCGGCGAAGAGATCCAGCGCCGCGAGTCCCGCTCTCGCGCAGGCGCCCGTCACGGAGTGAGCCGCCGATCGTCTGGCGCGCCGCGCCGCGTGCAGATTCAGCTCCGCGATGCGCCGCCCTTCGACGGGCGTGGCTAGAGGTAGGCCAGCGTTCAGATGCCCGACGATTTCGAAGATCTGTTCGCCCGGAAGTGCGTCGGCCTGCGCGTCGCCGATCAGACTGCGCCCGATCTTCAGATGCAGGGAAGGCAGCTCGTTTTCCGGAACGGTCGCGTAGGCGGCTTGCTGCACCCGGTCGTGTAAAAAACGCAAGCGCACTGGCGCTACGCTTCCGCCGGAGGGGGCGCCGCCGCGACTGAGATTCGCGGACGCAGCCCCCCTGGCGATCGAATCTTCAGAAACATTCTGCAAGCTTCCCGGTTGTTCCGGTCGCTGGAGTTGCTTGTAGTTTTCGTCGAGGGGCAAGAGCATGCCGGCTTTGAGAGCGGGCCAGAGGCTTTCGAATATTTCGGCGGCTTCGCGTGCTTCGATTCGCGCCAGATCGCTTAACGCGAAGGTGTTGCCCAGAGCGGCGGCGACGCGCAGCATTTCCCGGGCGTCCCGGGGCAATCGTTTCAGGCGACCGACCATCAGGTCGATGACGTTGTCGGTGAAACCCGCCTGTCGAAGTTGCCCTTCGTCCCAGCGCCAGCCTTCGCGCGCATGGGTGATCCAGCCGTCCTGGTGCAGGCTGCGCAGAAACTGGTTCACGAAAAAGGGATTGCCCGCGGTCTTTTCGGTGACGATCTTGCGCAGCGCCACGCGGCGGTCCGCGTCGTCCACATCGCCGGGGCTCAGAGTGTCCACGAGCATCCGGTCGATGTCCTGAGCGCGCAGAGGGCGCAGTTGCAATTCGACGAAAGGATTTTCGCCGGCGATCCGCCGCAGACTGATGCGCAGAGGATGGGCCGCATCGACTTCGTTGTCACGGTAGGCGCCGACGATCAACAGGCGCGGCGGCCCGTCTTCGCCGACCAGTTTTTCGAGCAGATCCAGGGAAGCGGCGTCGGCCCACTGCAAATCGTCTAAGAACAAAACAAGCGGTTCGCGCGTGAATTCGCGCAAGAATCGACTCAGGGCGTTTTGAAAACGGTGTCTCGCTTCCGAAGGTTTGAGGGGCTTGAGGGACGTGGCCGGCGGCTGCGGTCCGAGAATGCGTTCCAGATCCGGCAGCACTTCGACGAGTACGCTCGCGTCGTCGCCGAGAGCGTCTTTCAATTCCTGGCGACGAATTCTCAGGCGATCTTCTTCTAATGCGAACAGTCCGCGCACTAATTGCTGGGCGGCGCCGAGCAGCGCGGCGTAGGGTTCGTTGCGACGGAACTGATCGGATTTTCCGGCGACGAATAAACCCCGTTCCCGGGCCAGGGGTCGTTGGACTTCGTTGACCAGCGCGGTTTTTCCGGCCCCGGAAGGGCCGGAAACCAGCAAGAGCCGCCGTTCGCCTCCGACGATCTCTGCGAAGACCGCGCGAATTCGCCGCGCTTCCGTTTCGCGGCCGTACAGTTTTTCCGGGATTTGAAACTCGGCGCTCGCATAGCCCGCCCCCGGCGTGAAGTCTTCGACCGCGCCCGTCGCCTTAAGCGAGGCCAGGCAACGCCTGAGATCGGCGGCCAGGGCGGCGGCGGAATGGTAGCGATCTTCCGGATTTTTTTCGAGCAGTTTGCGTATGATTTCGCGTACGGTCGTCGGGGCGCTGGAAAGAGGCGGCGGCCGTCGCGCGATATGCGAATGCACGAGTTCCAGCGGATCTTCGCTGAGAAACGGCGGGCGGCCCGCGATCAGTTCGTAGAGCGTCGCCCCCAGGGAATAGAGATCCGTGCGCCGGTCGACCGATCGATTCATGCGCCCGGTTTGTTCCGGCGAAATATACGCCAGAGTCCCCTGGATTCTTTCGGGCGACGCCGTTTCGCGCTCAAGCAGGGAGGCGTGGCTGAAGTCCGTCAATCGCGTGCGACCGTCGGCGCACCGTAGGATATTGGCGGGTTTGACGTCCTTGTGAATGATACCGGCCGAGTGCAGCGCGCTCAGGGCTTCCGCGAGATCGAGAGCCGTTTGCAGAACTTCCAGCAGGGCCGGCCCGCCGGAGTCCTGGATCAAACGGGACAGAGGTTCGCCGTCTACGTCTTCGCGGATCAAAGCCAGACCGCCGCCCGCGACTTCCAGGTTCAGGCCGCGAACGACGTTGGGGTGCTGGAAGTCTTTGAGGATCGCGTATTCGTGCCGGAGGACCGCGAAGAGCCGCGGCGAATTCTCAGAGGCCCGTTTGAGAATTACCGATTCGCCGTCACTGCGGCGTCGCGCGCGATAGACGATGGACCGGGAACCCCGGTGCAGTTCTTCGATGTATTCATAACCGCCGAATTCGCCCATAGTCAAGCCGGGATTCAGGTTGAATTCGCGGCGTTCGCGATGCGGTCCGCGATGGCGTGGGAATAGCGCAGCGTCGTTTCGACCAGTTCGAAATTCAAAAGGCCACCGCAATAAAAGGTACGATTCTCGCCCTGGATTCCGTCGAGCACGTTATAAAAATCGCCGCTCCGGTCGGGAGCGGGATCGGAGGGGTTAAAGCCGGGAAAAAGATCCGGCGTGTCGGCCCGGGGGAAATAACGCCAGACCTGGGTGGCGACGTTTTTGCCTTCGGCGTAGCCCATGGTTTTCATATTTTCGCGCACGAGCTTTTCGATCTGGGCTTCGGGGACGACATCTCGTCCCGTATCGGTATAAAAGATCATGTCGGAACTCTGGTTGTCCCAGATCTGCGCGAACTGCACCGGCGCGGGAATCGGAGCTTCCCCCGGCACTCCGTCCGCGCGCAGCTCGGTATAGTGCAGGAATTCGAAGGATTTCGGCCGCTGCAGCGTCGTCGCGTAGGTCGTCGTAAACACTTTCGAGAATAGACTCTGTTCAGTGGAAGTTAAGTCCAGAAATTTAAGGCTGTCTTCGGTCTGGGGAACGGCGACGATCAGATAATCGAAGCTCTGTTCTTTTTCGGCGCTGTCGAATTTGGTCGAATATTTTACCCGCACCTGGTCGTTTTCGCGCCAGACGCGTTTGACTTTCGTTTGCAGCGCGGCGGGTTGCGCCAGGCTGTCGTGGACGCGGTTCATCAGATCGCCGTAGCCGTTGCGCAACAGGACCGTCGTCGTCGGCGTAATCGCGTCCCGCATGAAACGCGGCAGATATTCGGACATATTGATTCGCCGCATCGTCGCGGCGAAGTTGATCACCGAACAGAATTTGATCGCGTAGAGGGCCGGGATCTTTTCGACGTAGCCGTAGCCGAAACAAAAGATGTACACCCAGAAGATGCGCGCCACTAAGGGCGCCCCGATTTCGTTCAGCCATTCGTCGAAGCTGCGGCCCCGGATGCGGGGCGGAGCGTCGTGCAGTCCCGGCCGAATCATCCAGGGGTAGAGATCCGGACTGAGCAGATTGTGTAAGAAGATCGCCAGTTGGCCGGGCAATTGCTGTAATTCCGCGGGAGTGTACAGCGAAGACGAAAAAGGCGTCACCTCACCGTTCTGGCGGTCGATGACGACCGCGTCCGGAATCGGGACCAGGGTGTCGCCCAGACCGAAACGTTCGATCAACGCGAGGGTTTCAATATAAGCGGGCGTGACTTCGATCGCGCCCATATCGTAGGCCTGGCCTTCGTCTTGCAGGGTATAACACTTCCCGCCGACACGGTCGAGGGCCTCGAATATCGTTACGTCGGTAATCCCCTGCTGATTCAAATAGTACGCGGCGCCCAGGCCGGCGGCCCCCGCTCCGATAATACAAACTCGCATAGATTGTTGCCCTCTCTTGATTCGGCTCGTCCGGTTACGCGCTGGCCGGCGGTCCTTCGAATGAGTGGCATTGTTTGTCTGGAGTCAGAGTTGTGGCGAGTAATTTTTAGTGAATAGAAGCTCGGGGCCCCCCCTGTTCTGGGGGGTTGCGATCATGAACTCAATCGTCGCCCACGTCGTAGGGTTTTATCCCCCGGGTAAAACCCTACCGCTTTAATCGTCGCCTACGTCGTAGGGTTTTATCCCCCCGGGTAAAACCCTACCGCTTTAATCGTCGCCTACGTCGTAGGGTTTTACGAGCGGCTGCGTAAGATTGAGCGCGTCGTCGAGCTGGTCCTGAATATCATTGCGCAGGCGTTTGAGCATTTTGTCGACGCCCTTCTTTTTCTCGGATTTGTTTTCGGACCAGTATTCCGTAATCGGAAAAGGACGCGCGAATTTTACGTAGGCTTTGCGAGCGATGAGCGGAGGTTCCCCTCCGAGTGCCCGGGGTGTTTTTCCGTACTTGTACGATTCAAAGCGGGCGAGCCATTCCATGAAACGTTCGGCGGTCGGTCGGCTGATCAGATAGTCTTTTTTGATCACGATGAAATCGAAGGCTTTGACCAGTTCGCGATGCACCCATTCCTTTTCGCTTTCCGATAGTTTCGGCAGCTTCGCGTCGGGATAGTCGATCATGATCATTTCGAGCTGAGCGAACAAAAAGCGCAGCTTGATGATCGCGTCGGCTTTAAGATCATAGCCGGTGGCGTTCGTGACGCCCAGCTTTTCGGCGACGTTGTCGAGAATCGCGTGGCGAATGCGGCCGATGCGATAGTCGAAATCGCCTTCGGACGCCGCGGAGATTTTGTATTCGGCTTCGGCTTCTTCGACCATGACCCGACCGACGGTTAAGAAGCGGCGCAGTAGATTCTTGTTGCCCGGATCGATCTGCATCTTCTTTTCGAGTTTCGCGATCGCGGCGGTGATCTGGGCGCGCACTTCGTTTTCGGTGCCCTGGGCGACGTACTTAATAAAGCCCGGCAGGATCATAATATTCGCGTTCGGATCGATTTTGCGCGCGTCGTCCATGGCCCAGAAGCTGATCTGAGCGGCGCCCTGCTGGAAGGGCATGAGCGAATCGTTTTCGCCGCTGGTGGGTTCGCCTTCCGGGTACAGGACCAGCTTGCCGCCTGGTTTCGCGAGGGCGGCGCGAGCTGTCTTAAAAGACTCGCGGTCGTTGATGCCGGCGATGACCGAAAAGCCGCCGAGATTCGAAATCACTTTGCCCGCGATTCCGCCGTTCCAGTCGAAGACCTGACGCGACGCCATGTACTGGAAGCGCGCTCCCATGAGATTCCCGAGGTGGTAGGTGATCGGCGGTTCAGCCGTCGTCGGGTGATTCGTGAAAAACAGCAGGCGTTCGTCGCGCAGATCCCGTAGCATTTTACGGTCGTCCGGACTGACGATGACTTCGTCGATGTTCTGCACGGCTTTCAGCAGCACCGGCAGAAGTAGGTCCATAGTCCAGGCGAGGGGCAGGTTGAACCCGGGTGCGATGAATGGCTGCATGTTTGTGAATCTCCCTGATCGAGTACGATGTATGTCGTTGGTTGGAACGAATCAGAGGCAAATCTCATTCGTTCCATGAAAGCAGGGTGCCTTCAACGCCTGACATTCAGCAAGAAGATTTCAGTTTTGCATCCGACTGGATCGCAAGATTGGAGCGGACCGCTCAAATTCCGGGACGGGGGACCTTCGGCGGCGGCTCGCCCGGCCGGAGGCGAACAGTCGTCAGGCAGGATTTCGCGACCAGGCGGCGGGCGGATCGCAGGTGAAACTCATGAACTCGCCCCGGATGGGATGACGGATTCCCATCTCCACGCAATAGAGGGCCAGTTTGACGCCCGGCAGACTGCCGCGGGAGCCGTACTTACGATCCCCCAGAATCGGCGCGCCGCGGCTCGAAAATTGATAGCGGATTTGATGAAAGCGACCGGTTTCCAGCTCGATTTCGACAGGGATCCGCTGTGCGTCGAGGACTGCTTCGACGATCCGATACCTGAGGCTGGCGACTTTATTCCCGGATTCGTCAGCGCTTGCCGGGACCGCCATCCGTCGTTTGGTATCTTTGGCGATCCGGTCCGTGAGTCGAATCCAATCGTGCGGATCGAGCTCCTGCGTCCGACCGCCGCCGGCCTCTGGTGATTGGAGTGAGGCCGAAGCCGGGAATGCTGGAGATTTGTCTTCGGCTTTCAGGCGTGGTCGCCCTTCGAGCCAGGCGCGATAGATCTTGCGAGTGCGGCCGGCCCGGATCTCTTCTGAAAGCCGGGCCGCGGCTTTGGAAGTGCGAGCGAAGATCATCACACCGCCGACTTCCCGGTCGAGGCGATGCACGAGCCCGAGCCATACCGCGCCGGGTTTGTTGAACTCACGTTTGATATAGGCCTTCGCCCGGCTCAGCAGATCGTCGTCGCCGTCGGGGGTATCGCTCTGGGAGAGCATACCCGGCGGCTTTTCGACCACCAGCAAATGATTGTCCTGGTACAGTACGCGCAAAGCGGCGATCGCCCGTGATTAATCGAAATAGAAAGTATATTTGAATTCAACCAGGCGATTGTGGCCGCGGTTCAGGTTCGCGGTTTGCACGGCGCCGACAATGCGCGGCAGCACGAGCATACCCGCAATCAGCCCGCCGTTTTCGGAAGAATCAAAACCTTCGCTGAAAAATTTTGTGCCGCCCGCGGCCACCATCAAACCGTCCGCCAGAAAATACAGACCCGCGCGCAGCCAGGTCTGCCCGAAGCTCAGTCGCGGCGACGCGTAGCTGTTGTAAAACACGCCCAGCCAGGGAGCGAGGAAGTTCAGTCCCTGGCCGATCCAGTGGGATTTATAGTCGAGGGGAACGGCTTCGCCCCGGGGCGGGGCCGTCGAGCCGGGCTTCAGAATATTTTCGAGTTCGAGAATGCGAGTCAGGGTCTCGACGTCTCCGGTGTCGCCTTCGACCCGAACGATGCTCTGGTCGATGCGTGCGGAAATGCGTCCGCCATAGATTTGATAGTCGAAGGCGGAAAACAAACTGCTATTGAATAAAAAGTCGAAGCCGTCGGTTTCTTCTTCGCGGTTGAAGCGTTCGGGATCGAATTTCGTCAGGAAAGCCTGGATCGCCTCTTCGGTTTCGGCGCTGCTCAGCTGAGATTCGTTGGCGGTAACGCCGTCCGCGTAGAGCGCGGTAGCGCCGATCGCCGGGAGGCAGAGCAGCAGTCCGGCCAGTAGGACCGGTAGCAGTAATCGAAACGAAAGCAAAACGATACGGAGGTGTGTGGGCAACACAGGCGGTGTTTACTCCTGAAACAAAAAGCGGGACAACAACAAGAGCGCGTTGTAGACCGCGTGCGCCAGGATCGCGCTCCCCAGCCCGTAGCGCCAGAATAAAAACCCGAAGGCGAGCCCGACACCCAGCAGCGCCGGCCAGACCCCGACCGGATGCACCATGCCGAAGAGCAGCGCGGGAAAAGCGATCGCGATCGCCGGCGGCAGGTCCCGCGATTCCAGAAAGGCCTGGAGGCTGCCCCGAAAGAAAACCTCTTCCAGAATCGCGGTGATCGCCGCCGTGAAGATCAAATGATACAACACGATCAGGGGGCCGGCGTCCAGGGCCGCCGACAGCGCGCCTCGCTGCGGCGTCGGTTGCAGCTTCAGGTATACCAGCACCTGGTGCATTCCGGCGATCGCCGCGAAGAGCATCACTCCGCTCAGAGCTCCGACCAGAAGACCCGTCATCGCGGAATCTTCGGTCCGCCTGGCGCTCGCTGCTGTCATCGCCCGGGCCCCGGGGAGCAGTCGCCGAAAGAGCAGCCATCCCGCGCCGCTCAGGAAGATGCCATAGCAGAGCCGGTCGAGGGCCATCGCCAGGGGATCGCGGTGCCAGTCGAGCTTCCAGTCCGCAAGCAGCGCCCGCATTGCATTGAGCGCGATTCGGTGGGTCTGTTCGAAGAGCAGAAACACCACGAATACGAAGCCGATCGCGAATAGAGCGCGGCCCAGAGCGGACAGATTCAGACGCACGGCTCCAGAGGAGCTGAGCGGGCCCGGGCGGCAATCTTTTGTTCGGGACGGGCTTTTTTAGTCCGGTTTTTCCGCCAGCGTTCGATGCTGGATATAGACCAGTCCGATGTTACCCGATTCGTATTTCCAGCCTCGCATTCAGAATGTCGTTCCCGGCGCATCGGCTCCGGCCCGTTCAGCGCGCTCGCGCGGCGTTCTGTGTCTGGCAGCGGCCCTGGCTGCTCTCATGCTGAGCGTCGGTCCCGGCGGTGGCGTTCGGGCCGAAGTTGTGAAAAGCGGCCGACCGGCTCCGGGTGTCGCGACGCAAAGCGGAGCCGCAAATGCGGCGACTTCTGCCGTCGGGAAAACCGGCGTGCTGAAAGATCTGAACAACGCCAATCCGGAACTCAAACGCCTGCGTCGCGAAATCGCCGACAACCTCAAGGCCACCGCGCGTCGGGGCCGGCTGCGCTGGCCCGTACGCTATGTGCGCTACAAGCTGCGTCCCGACGAAAACTTCTATTTCGTGATGGCGAAGGTCTCTCAGGACGCGGATACCATCGCATCCCTGAACAGTCTGGCCAATCCGAACGCCCTCGGTCCTGGCGAAAGCATCTTGATTCCCAATGCGCGCGGTCTCTTTCTCAAAGCGAAAGATCCAGCGACGCTCGCCAAAAAGTACCAGGTCTCCCGCAACGCGATGCAGCGCGCGGGCGAGTTCTGGTTTCTGGCGGGTCAGAAATATCGTCCGAAAGAGATGGCTTATTTTCGCGGCGATTCATTTCTGCCGCCCCTGAAGACCGGCCGCGTCTCCAGCCGCTTCGGTATGCGTTCGGATCCTTTTACGCGTCGCCGGACATTTCACGGCGGGCTCGATATCGCCGCACCGCGGGGAACGGCCGTCCACGCCAGCCAGGGCGGCAAAGTGATTCGCGTCGCATCCAATGCCCGGGGCTACGGTAAGCTCATCGTTATCGAACACCGCTTCGGATACAAGACGTACTACGGTCATCTGTCGGCGATACTCGTACGCAAAGGCCAGAAGGTCGCCGCCGATCAAATCATCGGCCGGGTCGGGTCGACGGGGCGTGCGACGGGCCCCCATTTACATTTCGAAGTGCGCAAGAACGGACAGCGCCGGAACCCCGGCGTTCACGGCGTGCGCATGAAATAACATCGGGCGTCGTGACGCCGATCGCGCCGGCTTCATGCGCACCGCGAATTAGAGATCGTCTATCAGCCTGCGCGAAGGCGCGATATGCCGGCGTCGCGCAACGTCGCGCAACGGTGGCCGTCTGGTCGAATTAGAAACCGTACATTGAATTTACGCCGTTCACGTCGCACTGCGTCAGAGCCGTGCGGTTCGGCGTAATAATGCTGCCGTCTTTTTTGGTCATCACCGGCCGGCTGCTGTCGGCGGCGAAGAAGTAGGATCCATAGTGCATGATCGATCCGAAATCATACTGTCCGAGATCCGTCGCGTTCGAGGCGATATCGTAGTTGCTTGCGAAGCCGCCGGTAATATTCGAAAAATCGATGTTTACATTCTGATCGCGATCGGCCCGACTCTGTTCGTGATATAGTCCCAGGGCGTGACCGATCTCATGGACCGCCGCTCCGAATCCGCAGTTCGCGTCGACGTTCACGTCCTGGCCGCCGCCGATCATACCGATGAACGAATAGCACCCGGTGCCGTCGGCCTGGAAGTTCATATAATTCGCTTCGCCGGTGCGAGCGATGAAACGAAAATTCGTATAGGTTTCCCAGTGAGCCATCGCATTGCGCACGTCGGTCTGGTCGGCGATGGCCTCACCGCCGACTTCGAATACGAACGGAACCTGGGTCGACCAGCGTGCGGAACTGGACGCCGTGCCGACCGAACGCTGCACGGCGCCAGCGTACTGCGAAGGATCGATTTGCTTTGACATCGGCAGGCGCATGTCGCCGCCGAAAATCGCCACGCCGTCTTTTTCATAATAGCGAATCCACTGCGGGCCGTTCGGCAGCTCAAAGAGGCCGGTTTTGAGCGGGCCCGGGGGCAGGGCGTCGCCGGGGACGTACTCGCCGTACGCTCCGGCCGCGTGGGCGCCCGGTAAATCAAAGGCCGGCTGCGTGCCTGCGGGGGCGGAAGACGCCGCCGCGGACAGCTGCGTGCACTGGTTTAGATTGAAGAAAATATAGAGTAGAAAGAATAGCAGCAGATCGTCGTTGCTGCTGCGCTTTGAGGAGCAGGAGGCCGTAAAGCCGATCGAAGTCACGAGCAAGATTGCCAGAATCCGCCGGAGTCCGCGCGATTTTTTCGCCCGAGATGGTTTCGTTTTAGAGTCAGTTTGCATGAGATCGTCCATAGCCAGTAATCCAGTATAAGATTGATTGAATAATTTCGCCGTGGTTTTTTGAAAAGAGTTTAACGCAGATCCGGATTCGGTGTGTTTAAGAAGTGCGTGACCTCGTCTGTCGCGAGTTTGCGAAAGACCAGGCCGGCGACCCCGAAGTTGGTTACGCAGTCGCCCTGGCATCCTTTTTCCAGCGCCCAGCAGGCGCGCGGCACGCCCCGAGAATCAATCTGGAGTTCGAAATCCACCTGCTGCGCCCGGGCGCTGGCGGAATCGTTCGGCAGGATTTTCGAGCAGCTCTCGTACAACTCGTCGATCGTCAGCGGCGGGTAGCCGCCGGAATTCGGCCGGGATCTCGCGACCGCGGCGCTATCCTCGCGTCGCTCGAAAATCTTTGCCGCGCCGTCGTTTGCATGATCGATCCGGCTCCGGGTCAGGTAGCGCCGGGCGGCCTGATCGCGGATGACCTGCACGCCGGTGACAAGGCGCTCGCCGCTTTCACTGGCGGCTTTGATGCGCCAGTAAAAATAGGTTCCGTCCGCTCCTGCGGCGGCGGTGCTCCAGCGAGCCTGCCCCACGACCATGGCCGCCGAAACCTGATCGGCGTCCCGGACCACCGGTGCATCGGACGGCGGCGGTGAGCCGGACGAGTCAGAATCGGTGGAGCGACAGCTGGCAGCGGTCCCTGAGATTATCAGGGCTGCACAGCAGAGTGCAAAGAGTGCGGATGAATGCATGCTACTGATTGGACGGAGAAAAGACCGTCGGGGTTGGCGGTAAATTTTAGAGTCTGTTGAAAAACAGACGCAAGGGGAGGCTTTTTCAACAGACTCATAGAATTCAGTATTGTATGGCAATGTGGAGAGGTGACGGGGCATAGGGAGATTCCGGCGTAGATTAGATCAGGTCGTTTAAGATTTGGGCGGCCCCGTCGATTTCCGCTTCGGTCGTGCAAAAGTGCGGAGCCATGCGCAAATAGCCGCCGCGACTCGATAGCAAGACGCCGGCCTTGCCGGCCGCTTTCGCAAATGCTATGGGATCTATGCCGTCGCGCAGGGTGAAGGCGAGAATGCCGGACTGGTGCTCCGGTGCGAATTCCGTCGCGTGAAAGAATGCCGGGTCGAGCGCGGCCAGAAGGCGGGCGCGGTGGGCCTGGTTGCGGGCGTGGATGCCGTCGATGCCGTGGCGATTTAACAGATCGTCGAAGCAGGCCTGGAGCGCGACCGCCTGGGAAACGTGGGCCGTGCTGTATTCAAAGCGCCGCGCGTCGCTGTGGGGTTGCCAGGTATGATCCAGGTAATCTTCGCCCTGGGTTACGATGTCGGCGCCGGCCATCGTATGGGCGAGTTTCTCGCGAAAGGCCGGGCTCGTATATAAAAGACCGGTGCCGATCGGCCCGAGCAGCCACTTCCAGCCCGCCGAGGCGATGGCGTCGATGCCCCACTCTTCAGGATGGATCGGCAGGCAGCCCAGACTCTGGGCGGCGTCGACGACCAGGTGAATCTTATGCGCTTTGCAAATTTCGCCAATGCGTTTTAAGTCCGCCGCGAAGCCGCTCGTGAACTGCACGTGACTGATGGCGACGATGCGCGTGCGCGGCGTGATCATCGCCTCTAAGTCTTCGGTGCGAAAAGCGATCGGACGTTTGAGCGGATCGTCACCTGGACGCGAACCGACGCGCTGCTCGCCCGCGGCGCCGCCGGCCGCCGCCGGAGCGCGCAGATCATGGTTCGGCAGGAGCTTCAGCGCAACGCCGCGGCCGCTTTGAATTCGCCAGGGATAATGATTCGAAGGATACTCGTGAATATAGCTAATGACTTCGTCGCCGGTCTGGAAGGGAAAGCCCGCCGCTACTAACGAAAGCCCTTCGGCCGTGTTCTTTAAGAAGGCGACGTTCGAACCGTCGACTCCCAGAAAACGACCGACCGCGTTTCGTAAATTTCCTAGAATGTCGCCGAACTCATAAAATACGCCGACGCCCCGCTCGCAGTGCAGCCGATCGAAGCGGCGGGCGGCCAGGGCCGCGCCCTGGTACATCGGCGAAATGCCGCAGTGGCTCAGATAGATGCCGTGCTCTTTGACGGGAAAATTTTCGACGGTGGCAGTGGCGGAGAATTCAAGATCGGACATGGTAATGGCGTTTGCCTTTTATGAAGATGGATGCTCGGGGCGAAGCGCGCCGGGAAGCGACTCAGCGGGGGGCCGCGGCTCCCGTCTATGCGTCGGGGATCGGCGGTTCGAGGACAGCTTCGGCCGGCGCTTTGAGATAGGAACTCCATTTTTCATTGTAGCCGTGGACTTTGCGCGTCGCCTCGCCGGCCGGAGTCACCAGGGGGCCGCCCGCGTTTGCATAGCCGATAATCCCGCCCCGGAGATTGATCACGGCCGGGCCGCTGGCATCATCGTCGCCGCTCATATTCGAAATCGATCGACCGGAGCGATAGCCGGCCGCGCAGTATACGACGATGCGCGCCCGCGAATTCTGCGCGTGCTGCGCGCGAAATTCGCGCACGGCCGGCAGCGCGCCCAGGTCCTCATCGGTGCGCGCGAGAATCGCGCCGGGCAGATGCGATACCGACTGCTCCTGAGGCCGCCGCACATCAATCAAAAGCAGGGGGCGATCCTTTTGCTCACGCCAGGCGAAGAGCTCGGGAGTTTCAATGTCGTCGACGCCGAAGAGTTTGGAATAACCGGCGGAGAGAATTTCAAATTCATTCATATCGAGTTTGCAGGCGGTCAGAGTGTCGCAGCGTCCGGCGACGAGGCCCAGGCAGACCGCGAACAAAATCAGCAGCGCTTTCGGCCGGTGACGGCTGGATTCGCTGGAGTCTGGATGTGTTTTGAGTTCTGCGTCGTTCATTTGCGTTGGTTCGGATTCAGGGTCGCGTTGATTCATCTTCTGTCGCGGCCGGGGCGCTCTGGTTTACGGCGCCGACCGATCCGCCTTCAATCAAGGGCAGGGCCAGCAGGACGAGCGTGCGCGTAGCTGAAATTAAATACAAACTCCGCATCGGGTCGAGATTCATTTCGCACAATATGGAATCCATGATCGCGTAGCCGAGACCGTGGCCGCCGCCGGAGGTGTCCAGGTTCTCGATGAAAAATTCCTGCTGGCGATTGCTGTCGCGGTACTCGCGAAATTTTCTGCGTACGCCTGCGATGCGCTGCACGTCTTCCGCGAGGATCGGCGAATCGTTGGCAATCGTAACGAGCAGCTGATTCGGAGAGCGTTCGATTTCGATATGGGCGTGGATGTTCAGATCGCGAGCCAGGCGTTTGATTCGCAGCAGCGGCTCCATTTCCGGCGGGGCGTCCGGCGCTTCGTCGGCAATCGAGCCGGCTTGCAGCGGATCTTCCGGCAGGCGTCCCGCGCGAAGATAGCGATTTTCCAGGTCCAGCAGCCTCCGCACTTCCCGACGGATGCGCTCCGCCTGGTCGGCGATATAGGCCAGGTGCTGTTCGATCAGGCGGTCTTCGCCGGAAAAGAAGATCTCCTGCAGCCAGTCCCGGAGCTCCCGCTCAGAGCAGCCTGGATTCGCAGCCTGCAGGCGGTCTCGGGTCGCGGACCACATCAGCAGGAATTTGTAGTTCGATTTGAGGGCGTTCTTGATCAGCTCGTCGCAGATCTGGAAGATCTGGGGAACATAATCCGACAGCCAGCTTTCGTTTGTGACCTCCGTTAGCCCTTTTTCGATGCGGTCGGTCAGTTCCGTATTATATGTGTCGATGCGCAGGGGGTCCACAGGGCGTCCGGGGAGGTCCCTGCGCGACTCTGCGGCCGCCGGGACGGGCCCAGAGGCTGGCCAGGTCGGGGGCGGTGTCAATATGTTTCAGCCCCGCTCGATTTCTGATTCGCCGGCCCCTCCCGGGCGTCCGCGGCCGGCACCGCCGAGCCCCGGAATAGAATTTCCGCCGCTGGCGCGCGATGGGACCGAGTGAGAGGCGAAAAAACAATTGCGATTCTCACTTAGAACGAAAAATTCGCCGAAGATAATACAAATAAACGCAACTTTGTCGTCGATCTCCACGTCCGGCGGTCGATTAGAAACTCCGGCTTAAAAACGTTAAATAAGAGCGCTAAAATAAAGGCGATTTCAACCCCCGTATTCGAACGACCATTTTCGGCGGATCCGTTTCCAATCCCGTATCAATCCAAACTCTCCCAACCAAATCAATGCAAGATTCACTGTTCTCTTTTTCTAAAACCCGCTTTCGTCTCATGAGCGTGCTGTTCGCAGTCGCTGTCGTTGTGCCTGGCATCGTCATGGCGTCTGAAACCTACGCTCCCGAATTCAAAGCGGACCTGCTCGACGTTCACATCGACAACAAATATATTCAAAGCCACCGCGGCCGCCTGGGACGCTGGGTGCGTTCCGGTTCCGAACCGCTGCCGGTGCTCGCCCGCAAATTCGGCGTAAGCACCGACGAGATCCGCGAGATCAACGATCAGTTCGCCGGCGTGCGTTCCATGATCTTCGTGCCGATGGGTCTGGAAAAATACAACGGCCTCTTAAACGAAGGCAAAGGCCGCCGGGTCGTGAAGCTGGACCCGCGCCGTCTGCTGTGGCCGGTCGAGAATCCCGCGTACTCTTCGCGCTACGGCATTCGCCGCGGCGGCAATCACAACGGCCTGGACCTGGCCTGCGCCCCGAACACGATCGTGCTCGCGGCGAACGACGGCGTCGTGACCCACTCGGGCTGGTTCGGCGCTCTGGGCCAGGCGGTCGCTATTCGCCATCCCGACGGCATCGTTACCTGGTATGGTCACAACACTTCGGTCTTCTTAAAAATCGGCGAAGAAGTTCGCCGCGGCCAGGCGGTCGCTTTCTCCGGGAACACCGGTCGCAGCACCGGCCCTCACGTTCACTTCGAAGTTCGCTATCAGAACATCGCCATGAATCCGGAAGATTTCATGGAAGCCGGCCTGGTTCAGCCCGGCGTGGTCTTTCGCGAAAGCACTCCGATGGACTTCAGCAACGTCGAACACGAAAGCGCTATGTTCGACGAGTCCGGACGTCGCACCGACGCGCCGATCGAGAACTGAAGCGTGCAGTTGGAGCGGGCGGGCTGGGATGCGCCGGCCTACGAACTGCTGACTGAACGCGTGCTCTCGGGACCGCCCGGTCTCGCCGCCTTCGATTTCGACAATACCCTGATACGCAACGACCTGGGCGAAGCCGTGATGTACTACATCATGTTCCAGGCGTTGATTCGCGCCGACCTTTCCGAGTTCTGGGAAGAGATTCGCCACCCCGCAATCGCTGATTCGGAATTGGATCGTCTGCGTCAGGTCTGGCGCGGCATGGAGGCCCAGGGCGGCGATGAAGACGTCGACGGCTATATGCGTTTCGTCGACGGGCTTGCGCCGCTGTACGCGCGGGTTTATAAACATTCCGGGATGGCGGAAGCCTATCGCTGGAGTCGGATCCTCTTCGCATACCAGCCGGAACGCGAGCTGCGTTCGATTTCAAAATACGTTTTCGCGTACGAACAAAACCAGCCCCTGAGCGAAACGAAGCTGCCGTCGGGATTGATCGTGCCGCGCGGCATTCGCGTGTATCAGGAAATCGAAGCTCTGATTCGCACCATGCTCGCCGCGGACTGGGACGTGCGAATCGTAACCGCTTCGCCTCAGGTCATCATCCAGGCGGTGATCGATCGCTGGAATCTACCGGAGGCGAAAGTCCACGGTATGCGCTTGAAGTCCGGTCCCCTCCAGAGTGGCGACGGCGACTCCGAAGAGTCGCTGCTCCTGCCGGAGATCGTCGAACCCATGCCGGTCCAGGCGGGCAAAGTCGAAATGCTTACGGCGGAAGTCGGGAGCGACCGCCCCCTGGATTTTATGATCGGGGATTCGATCGGCGATTGGGAACTGATGCGCCACGCCCGCCACGCGATTCTGATCGATCGCGGAAACGCCGAGCTGAGCGCCGCCGCGCGCGACGCCGGCCTGCCGATCCAGCAGCCCTTTCCCGTGCCGGAAGAGGCCCACCCCGACGCCGGGCATTTCGTATAATCGCGCGCAGCGCTCCGATCGCAAGATCATGGCGCGCGAATTATGGCAAGGCGCTCGTCGCGCCGATCGCCGCGATTTTCGCTTCGCGCGGAGGTCGTTAAAATGCTTTACAGTACTCCTGGCAGTCGTAAGTGATTCCGTAACGATTGTTCCGGGTTCATGCTTTCGCTGAATTCGACCGATCCACAGATAGAATGGATTCCCAGAACACCACCCTGACCGAGCCGGATCTCGACTCCGAAATCGCGGCCCTGCAGACCGAATTGGAATCAAGCCCCGAAGCGCTGGACTCTCCGGAAATCTCAGTCGACGGAGCAGAGCTCCAGGCTGAGCCGGACGAAGCGGGTCTGCTGCGGCGCATCGGTCGCCGTCTGACCGGAAAACGCGGGACGGGAGTCGCTCCGGATCGTCGCTTTCTGGCGGTCGCTCCCGACGGGGACAATCTGGCGGTGCTGCTCGAATGCGTATATACCGCCCGCCTGCTGAAGAAACGCCATGAGCGCATTCACGCGGGGATTCTCGCGCATCCCTGCAACGCAGATTTGCTCAAGCTCACCGGGGTCTTCGACGAAGTGCTGGAGCTGGAAGCTGACGATTTGTGGCGGCATCGCATTCTCGATTTCGGACCCGACGTGCTGTATCTGCCTGATCAGGGATTGCGGGCGCATCTGGCGACGCTGTTTATCGGCGCGAAGGTTCGCATTGGCGGCACGCGCCACCGGCTGATTTCGCGGCTGCTGCGCTTTCATAAAATCAATCACGAAGAAGATCTGGGACGGCTGAAGCGTCGGGGCTTTGATTTGTTTCCGGAGCTGACCGATCTGCAGATCGACGGCACACTTGAGGCGGGAGATGTGGCGCTGCCGGCGGGCGACTTTGTGGTGCTTTCGCTCTTTGACGCTCACGATCTCACCGGCGGCTGGCCTCTCGGACACGCGGCGCGTTTCGCGCGTCAGATCAAAGACCTGGATCTACAGCTTGTCGTGCCCGTGCCGGCTCTCACGGGCGACGCGGACGGCGAAAGCCAGCGTTCTCCGGAAGATCTGCGCCGCCTGGCCGCCGACGTTGAGTATCTGCGCACGAAAGCCGGTGCGATCATATTACCGGACTGTCTGCCGGCGGACCGCGCCGCGGCGATGATGCGCGCGAAGCTGGTCGTCGGGCCGGCGGGTCCCGAAACTATTCTCGCTTCGATCTTAAAAAAGCCGGTCATCGTCCTGCACGATATGAAGACCTACCGGAATCATCCCGGTCACGTTCGGCCCCCCGGTCTGCACGATATCCGCGAAGATCAGCAAGACCCGGGACAATTCGGCGGCGAAGAGAGACGCGATCCGAATAAGCTGTTAAAGTATTCGATCGCGGCTCTGCGGGAGCAGGCGATTCCTCTGACTTCGTACTATATTAAATTAGCGGATTCTCTTGAGCGCCACATCATGCCCGCAGTCGATACGTGCATTAAGGATTGCCCGAGCTGTTCTTTTTCATCGTGTGTCGAATATATTTCGCCGGAGCGCGTATTCGAGCAGCTCAAGAAAATCGTCCTGCCGTTTTGACGGAGACTTGAGTTTTGTTTTGTAGACGCGGATTTGCTTTCATCTTGTGCGCCTGCCTGGGGATTGGCGGCGCGTGTTCCAGTTTCGACCAGGATCCCTGCGATCCTGTCGATATCAGCTGTTCTCTGCCGGGCCTGCTCCTGTATATTTATAACGTGCCGAGCATCTACGTTGGCGCGACTATCAGTCCTTCGTTGGGCCAGGCGAACTGGCAGGTTCGTCGCCTGGATCCAGACGGGGCCCTGGTGTGGGAACGCAGTTTTTATGAAGGAGTGGTCGGTTCGAACCCGATCACCGCGGTGAGCGCCGCGCCCGACGGCGGGGTTTTTGTGTACGGGATTTCCGACCTGAGCGGCGGCGGAGATCACTATCTGCGCAAACTCACCGGCGCGGGCGTCGATATTTTTGAACGCACCTGGGGGCAACCAGGCGGAGAATCCGGCGCGAGCATGGACGTGGACGCCGCCGGCAACGCCTATATCGTTGGGACCTTTAATAATGGGGCGAACGACGACTGGTGGCTCAAAAAATTCGACGCGAACGGCGTCGAGGATGCGAGCGGCTGGAACAAAGTTCTGAACGGAGCGGCCAACCTGACGGATACCCCGCGCGGCCTGCATGTTTCTACCGACGGCTTCGTGTACGTGAGCGGTTCGATGGACGACGGGGCGGGGCTGGAAGGCGCAATTCGCAAGTACGCTCTGGACGGCACGGAAATCATCGCGGGCTGGAACAAACGCTTCGGCACGAATTCGAATTGCAGTATCGCCTGCGCGATGGCGAGCGACGCGGCGGGCAATCTATACGTCGCCGCGAATCTCAACGTGGGCAACAACAACTGGTACATCCGGAAATTCGCGCCGGACGGTACGGAGTTCGGCGGACGGTGGCCCTTCCAGCTCGACCAGGCGGGCGGCAACGACGTCGCCTTCTCCGTGCGCGTCGGCCCGACGCAGGAAATCATCGTTTCCGGTTGGATCGATCCGCTGGCGACGGGCACGCAATTGGAAGGACTCTTCCTGCGATTGAGCGTCGACGGCGAGGAGTTGTGGCGTTACCGGACGAATCTTGGCAGCGAAACCGATAACTACGTCGGCGTCGACGTGGACGCGTTCGGTCGCAGTTATTTCGCGGGCGCGGTATCATTTACGGGCGCGCCGACTAATTTTGATCGTTCCTTGTTGCGCCTCGATTCCGCCGGGCGGCTGGATTCGAATGCCAACTGGCAGGGCGCGCCCCAGGACGCCGGATTCGGTCAGAGCGATTTTTATATCACCCTCGACATTCAATAATTTCAGCCGGAGCCATTGCTTTGTTTTTTACTTTTTGGCGCGCAGTCGATTGCGCGTATTTCATCGGGCCGGCGCTCAGGACGAGTGACGCAGCGCCGCGCCCAGAGCTCCGGCGGCAGCCAGGCCGGAAATCGCCGCGCCTTCGACGCGTCCGCCGCCGAAGACGTCTCCGGCCAGAAATAAAGGCGGCGCTTCGCTCGCCGTATAAAAAGCGGGATCCAGCCGTTCACTGCCGGTCCGGCGTGGTTCGCTGTACAGCCAGCGATGCAGCTGCCATTGCATCGGCTGTTTCCCTTTTAATATCGGACAGGATTCAGTTAAGAGATCGTGCACGCGCTGCGGATCGCTTTCCAGTTCGGCTTCGGTAAAATCGCAGCTTGCGTGAACGGTCAGGGCGACGCGTTCCGGGCTCAGACCCTTCTGACGGTTGTCGGCCATCCAGCGAATGCGGGGGCCGGTCAGTTCGGGATGTTCCTGATCGTTTGCGTAGCCCGGCGCGGGAATTTGTGGGGCATTATCCGGCGCCCCCTCATAGACGAGCATCAGAGCGAAGCACGGTCGGTACTGAAACCGCTCCGCGAGATCCGCGCGAATATCGGGCGATACTCCGGAACCATTTTCGAACAGGGCGATGCACTGGGGCACAGGCGCCGTTAAGAGCAGACTGCGCCCGGTATAAACTTCTCCGGATTCGCAGCTTACGCGCCAGCCGTCGGCGCCTGAGTCGAGCAGATCGACGGAGCGGGCGCGTTCCTGTAGTTGGATGACGCCGGCCTGAAGCAGCGGCGCGGCCAGGTGCTCGGGAATCGATTTCATATCAGGCACGCCGCGATAGCGCGGATGCCGTCCGTCGGCGCCCCGGTGCCATTCGCTCGCTACGCCGGCGGCGATCCATTCGCGCACATGCGCTGTAAACTCCGGGAAGCGCCCTGTAAAAAACTGAGCGCCAAAATCGATCGGCACGATCTCGGACGGGCTCGCGTTCTCACCATCGGGCTGCGCCGGAGTAAGCGCAAGTCGTCGCGTGGCCATGCGTCCGCCGACGCTGCGGGCTTTGTCGATCAGCTGAATTTTCAGGCCGGCTCTATGTAATTCCCCGGCCGCGAGCAGGGCGCTGATTCCGCCGCCGACGATCAAACAGTCTTTCATCGTTCGTCAATATACGGAAAACCCGGCGCATTGCACGCCGGGTTTTTGTCGGCCTGAATAGCAGGGCGAAGGTCTGCGCGGCGCGTCGGAAGGGGATGTCGTTGCCTGATATCTAGACGCGATAGCCCTGGAAATGATACTCCGGCAGGTGGCGCTGTAGTCCGCCTCCATCGCTGCTTACATTGGTCTGGACGGTATCTCCCCCTTCCAGCTTCAAAACGACGCTGTAGCTCGCAGAATCCCGCGGGCCCGCGCCCTGGCCCGCCGTCGCACGGCCTTTGCTTGCCCCGTTGTGTGCGATCGTAACCCAAACGTCGTCGTCGGTGCCGCCCTGGTCAAAGGTGTCTTTAACGAAAGTTACGCTGAAGCTATAGAGGCCTGCGTACGGTGCGGTGAATGTTGTGCCGTCGAAGGCCTCGCCCTCATTCGTGTAAATCGTCGCGTAGTTGAGGGCCACCGCGGCGCCGTTCGAAACGTGCGGTCCGCCCGAAGCGCTGAAGCCGATGTCCGGCGGCGGAGCGGGATCGGCGACGGGGGGAACGGGCGCGTCGATTCTCTGGATCTTTACCTGAGTATAGATTTCGTCGATGCCGGGGACATTGGAATCCACTCCCAGATCTGTGGAGGCATTTGATGCGGCCTGAATATAGTGCTGGATTTCGAATGCGCTCGTTTCTGCAATTGTAAAGACTCCCTGGAGCACAGCATGTGTGGATGTGCTATCAGCAGTACTGTTATAAGCATTATTGCCGATTAATCGATCGGCCCCGGCTGGAGAATCTATGAGCTTCAGTCGATGGCGTCCAGATTCGTGCGCCGGCGCCGTCGCTTCAATCAGATACGTCCCTTCCGGTAGAGTAAAGCGATTCGCGCTTAAGCTGACGCCCGGAATATTCGTTTCGATTATGTTTAAGTCGCGCACGTTCCAGACGCCGGCCGTCGCTGCGCCGCCGCCGTTCGAAAAGGGCTTGCGATCGTACAAAAAGGCGTACTGCAGCGGACCCGGACTCGTTTGCGGCGCGGCCTCTTTGACTTTGATAATCCAGACGACGGACATGTTTACGGGCCGGGTTTCGTCGCCGATTCGCGCAGGACTGTAGCCAGGGCTCCCGGCGGGATCGCCCAGGATCGTATTGCGCGCGATCAGGCCGCTTCCGCCCGCGGCCTGCACGCCCGGTGGCAGGGTTTCGCCCGTCATCGTCTGTCGGAGAACCCATAGGATAGAACTTTCGATTTCGTTCTCGCCCGTCCACAGATGTCGGTGACCCTGGAAGGCATCGTCTTCGAAATCGCCCGACGTCGTATCGCCGCGTAGAAAGCTGCCCTTCGCATTCCAGCTTTCTTTCGGATTATTTAAGTCAGGCATGGTCTGCCCATTATAAGCCGAGAAGGGGTCGTTCAGAATCTGGCCGTTGCACTCGACCCAGCCATCGGGCAGAGCGGGAGTGCCGCTCATGTTTTTGTGCCAGGCGATGATCGTGCCCAGGGGCAAGCCCGCGCCGCCGTTTAAGACGCTCTCCACGCCCTGAGGGTCTTTGTAGACCAGCGCTGCGGGATAGTCCGGCGTAACGAAAGCGCCATTGAATGTGCCGTTGCGTCCGTTGCCGCTGGAGTCGCTAAGTGTCGACCCGTCGAAGTTTGTGGCGCGAAAGTACGCCGCCAGATTCGGCGAGAAGACGCTTTCGAAATCCTGGGCCAGGTCGGCGGTCCGATTTGCTTCGTGAATCGAAACGATTTCGTTCGCCGCCAGGGGTCGATCGAAGATGGCGATCTCGTCGAGGAAGCCGTTGAGGGGGCTATCGCCTGGAATGGACGGACGACGAAAGCCCAGAGTGAATAATTCTTTTGCTATCGGGGCGGCGAAGAATACGCCGCCGGTCGTCGGCCCGCCGATCTCATAATTCAGAGTCTGTTCTTCGCCGTTCAGATACAGACGATTGTAGTCCGGTCCAATCACGAGGGCGATGTGATGCCACTCCTGGTCCGCCAGAAATTGTTCCCCGCGACGAAGATAGGCGTTGATATAGTTCGTGCCGTTGCCCGAAATATTCAGGTGCATCGTTTCGTCGGGAATATGACTGGCCCAGGGGCCGATGCCCAGCTCGATCGCGTCGTTGTTGTCCGTCGTCTGGCCGAAGCGAAACAGCGAGCCGGAAGTGAGTGTCGTCGTACGCGAACGAAACCACATACTGACGGTTCCGGTCGTAAGCGTTCCGAAGTCGGCGGCGTGGGCCGATAGATCGATATAGTCGTCGACGCCGTCGAAGCTGATGCTGACCGGCCCGCCCTGGCGCACATACAATTTGCCGTGATCGGCTGTGCCTTCAGCGAGACGCGGCTGTTCTTTCAAACTCAGGGCGCCGTCGACGGTCAGGGCTTCGTTCGGGTTGCTCGTTCCGACGCCGACTTTGCCGCTGTTATAGAAGATCGTATCGCCGGATTTACTCCAGTGTCCGCCGCCGCTGCCGCCCGTCCCGGCCGTATCAAGAATCTTGATGATCCACACGACGGTCATGTTGACCGGTCGGGTTTCGGATCCGGTGCGGGGTTCGCCGTTTACACCGTCGGTGCGCGCATCGCGAACATTGAAGACGCTGTTGTTGATCCAGACCGAACCGTTGGTGTTCGCGCGCCAGGGGCCGGGCGTATCGGTCCAGACCTGTCCGTCGTGATTGTGCTGGTGCCCCTGGAACCGATCGTCTTCGAATACGCCAGTGGGCGATCCACCGCGCAGAAAGCTGCCCTTTGCATTCCAGGACTCTTTTGGATTGTTCAGATCGGGAAGCTCTTGATTGTGATACGGACTGGCGGGGTCACCGACGATCTGGCCGTTGCACTCGACCCAGCCGGAAGGCAGAGGCGGTGTGCCGTTGAGATCTTTGTGCCAGGCCATGATCGTTCCGAGGGGCAACGAATCGCCGCCTCCGCCCGGGCCGCCGGCCGTCGTTTGAATCGTGCCGTCGGGAAATTTGATGCCGCCGACCGTCGTTTCGATGATGCCGGCTACACTGAGGCGTTCGCCGGGAGTCTCGGTGCCGATGCCGACGTTGCCGGTCTGGCTTTGAACGAAGAGCGCGCTCTGTTCGTCGACGCTGAGCGTCTCTTCGCCGCCGACGCTCGCCGCGGGTTCGCTGCCGTCGGCGGCGATGCGTCGAACGAGTTCGCGCCCCGGCAGATTCGGCGTGACGTAGCCGAAGTTTGAAAACAGAGCCGCGGCGTCCTGATCGTCTAAGGCGCGGCCGTACAGTTTTAGCTCGTCGATGGTTCCGGTGAAATGATACTGCGTTCCGTTTATATCGGAGCTGCGGCCGAGAAAGGCGTCAGTCGAAAGACTCGCGCCGTATTGAATCTGCGCGATGGTCGTCGTTTTCTGAGCGGTCAACGCGCCGTCAATATACAGTCGCAGCTGTAGATTCGCCTGATCGTACACGGCGACGATGTGCCGCCACTGATCGTCGTTGTACTGCGATGGCGCTTCGAGCTGGTCGGAAGTCGGCGTATCTTCGCCGATGAACAATCCGAAATTCGTAGCGTTCGGTCCGCTTTCGCCGTCGCCCCAGACGCCGAGATTCACGCCGCGCCATTCGCCGCCCCAATGATTCGAAAACAGAAAGCCGTACGGACCGGAAGACTTCATCCAGGCGCTGATCGAAAAAGAACCGGTCGGAAAGAGCAGCGGATTCGCCCCGAGATTGACGAAATCGTTTTGGCCGTCGAAGGCCAGGGCGTTGTTGAAGCGGCCCGTCGTCCAGGTCGCGCCGTCGATCGTACCGGAAATGCCGTTGCCCGATGCGTCGGCGATGCTCGCGCTCGTGCCGGCGTCCATACTATAAGCGGCGGTCACGTTTTCGATCACGCGCACGAAAGTTTGCGCGGGCGAGGACTGCGAAACGGCCTGCGCGTTGCCGTAGTACATATAGATCACACGGGACGCGCCCGCCGCGATTTCGGGAACGCGGACCCATATTTTCGTCGCGGCGGTATTCAAGCCGCTTTCCATCCAGTAGGGCAGAATCGTGCTTTCGTCCGCGTCCAGAAACAAAAGGTCGCCTGCGTCCGCTTTCAGATTTCCGGCCGCGATCAGAGCGGCGGTGTCGATGTTTAAGGCGATTTGATAGTCGCTTAAGGCCGCTGCGCCGGCGCTGTAGTCGAGGGTGATCGGCCGGCGAAAGGCGCGGCCGGCCACGCCCTGGATCTGGGCGAAGACGTGCAGGGGGGCATCCGCGAGATCCGGGCTGCGAATTTCGATCGCGTCGGCGAAGCGTACG
Organism: bacterium; assembly: GCA_024742665.1. GTDB lineage: Bacteria > Spirochaetota > Leptospiria > Leptospirales > Leptonemataceae > JANSYA01. The sequence continues at coordinate 156,665 of JANSYA010000006.1, read as the reverse complement.
GTCCCGCTGCTGTGCTCCGATTTGATTTCGCCGTGCACGGTAATCGAATCTTCGTCTTGATCCCCGAGCAGCACGTCGCCGGGCATATGATCCGTGTCGCGCGCGATGACGTCGCCGCGCACCGTCAGCGTGCCTTTGATTTCTAAATCTTCGTCGACCGTCAGCGAACCGCTGATTGTATCGCCGGCGCGATTGACTTTGATTTCGCCCAGGCGGTCCAGACCCTCCTGCGCGCTCTCTACGCCCTGCATTAAATCGGCGCCCTGCGGATCTGGAACGGCCAGAGGCGCGTAATCAACGGCGCGGGCGTCGCTTTTGTGCGCATGAAAGCTGAGCGTCGCCGCGGATACGGGCTGCGCGCTTTCGTCGAGCAGCGTCGCCTGCACGCGATGCTCGCTGTCGGGCTGTGATCCGCACTGCCAGTAAACCGCCGCGACGCCTGCGCCGTCGGCGTTCACAGTCACCGTCGTCCCCGCGTTCGCCGGATCGTCGATGGCGCGCAGCGTGCCGCTGCCGGCGTCCAGAATATCGAAACGAACGCGCGCCGCCGGAACGGCGAAGGGCCCGGAACGAACGCTGGCCTGGAGCGGCTGCCGTAGCTGCAGGTCGGGTAAAATCGCCTGGCCGTCGCCTCCGACATAAAAGAGATTCGCATGGGTAAGCGAAGCGAAGACCCGGCGGGCGTCGGCCAGCAGCGACCATATTCCCGCTTCGCGTTTTAGAAACGCCAGGCGGGCGTATGCATGCCGCGTTTCATGCGGCGGAATCAAAAGCGGATCGGACGCTCCGCCGCTGCCGTCGCTTTCACAGGGCCAGACAATATTACGATTGAGCGCGCGGGCGGGAATGAGCCAGGCTTCGCCGGTGCGATACTCGCGCGCCGGATCGGCGTCGAATTGAATTTCGATGCCCTGTTCGATTTCATGAAAGCCGCCATCGCCGGCGATTGTTCGCGGACCGATCGCTCCGATCATATCCCAGCGTCGAATGCGTCGCACGCCGCGGGCGAAATCGTCGATGTTTAATTCGGTGATCGCGGGATCGAAATGCACCAGGCTGTCGGGATCGATCTCCAGTTCTTCGTCGGAAGCTCGCACGATGTGCGCGAAGGTTCCATGCCGGCCTTCCAATTCCAGTCCTTCGTCGTCGATTTCGATCCACTGACCGGGCGCGAAGGCCGCGCGCGAATCGCGGCCGATCGAACGAATGCTGAGACGATTGGCTCCGGTCTCGGCCAACCACTCGGTCATGATGGCGCCGTTGTCGCGAGACCATTTGAAGGTCGCGGCGCCGGCCGGCCCCGAAGCGTGGACTTCGACCCGATATAAAAGGTTGTCGGTGCCCGTGTAGCCGCCGCGCGCCCCAATCGCGCAGGGATCGATTGTGACGCCGTTCGCCGCGGTGCGGGCCGCGAGTCGTCCGGGCTGTCTGGCGATGAATTGATTCCATTCCGCGGGCACGAAAGCGGCGTCGGCATTGTCGCCGTTCGCGAGAGGCAGCAGGCGAACCTGCGCGATCTGCCGCGAACGGCTTGAGACTTCGATCGATCCCAGAGCGACGTCGCGGATTGCAGGGTGTTCGCGAAAGCCGATGCCCCGTTCGAATACGTCGAGGTATGCCAGATAAACGCCGTCGTCCTGCGGCAAGGCGGCGCCTGGCGAATCGATTTGTTCGGTGAAGTATTCCGCGGTATGTTTTTCGATAATCGATCCGTTGACGTGGGCTCGCCCGGCGGAAATCTTCAGGTCGGGCTGGCCGACGGAATTGTTTTCCGGAACGACGCGAAAGCCCGCGGCGTGGGCCGGCACGCTCGCCGGTCCTCCGGAAAACCCGGCGATCGAGTCGCGAACCAGGTTCGCCCGTAGATGGTTCTGGATATCGGCCTGTTCGTTCCAGTCGGCGTCGGTGATGACGCGGCCCTGTTGCTGCCGCACTGAGCGAAAGTTATGTTCCGGGGCGAAGCTATCGCGCGAAATATCTGACTTCATGGAATCCTCTCGGCGGCGTCTCGGATATATTTTTCGTATGTGCGACCTGTGCAGGGCCGCAATTTAAACGCTCCGACCGGGGATAGCTCTTCCGGCATGGATCAGCAAGGTATCGGAGGCCCGTGCCGGGCAGTCGGCGGTCTTTTTTTAGAGTATATTTCAGAGTGTTAAGCGCTCTCGCCCGAATCGGGTGTATTTTAAAGTAGACGAATTCGTCTACTGATGACAATCTTGCTGAATTAGACGGAATCGTCTACTTTTGGCGACGGCAAAGAGCCAGGGAGGGTGGAATGCAAAACCAGGCGACGGAAATCTCGGGCAAAGAGTCCCGGATGCTCGAAAAACACGGCGACCTGCAGCTATGGCTGCTCGGAACCGACCAGATCCCGGAGTTTAACCGCTATATTCTAACTGTTTATAACCAGGCCTTTTCGGACGGCGAAGCGGCGGTGCCGGCCGCGGACATCGAATCCCAGAGCGAGCTATACTTTCATCGAGCGCGCGTTTGCGGCGTACGACACGAGAGCGGTCGCTTGATTGGAACCTGGGGCCTGGTCGTAAAAGATCTTGAGGATCCCGTCGATCCGGAATTTCAACTGCCCACCCAGAGTTATTATGATCTGCGCACGGAAAGCATTCTGGAGATCATGGAAGCTCCGGAAGTCCGCTTTTTATTTAACGGCTGGCGCACGGCCGTAGATAAAGACGCGCTGGAAGAGCTGCGGCTCGATCGGAACCGCTCGATCTTTATTTTCGATTTGCTGATGCGCGGCCTGACCCTGGATTTCAAAGGCCTGCCCGAACAGTATCTGGGCATCGCCGATATGGAAAAGCTCGTCTACAAATATCATCGGCGGGTTGGCATCCCCTGGAAAATTCTCGGCGATCCGATTCACTTCTGGGGCCGCGATCGTTATCCCTGCGGCTTTCGCTTCGGCGAATACATTGAATATATGCGCACGCACCACCCGGAACGCTACGAGTTCTTAAACGCGCCGATCCAGAGCTGAGAGCAATCCAGCGGGAGCGTCAGCGGGGCCTGAATGAAATTCGCGCGAAGGGTGAATGAGGAATGAAACGCCGTTCCAAAATAGGAAAAAAATCATCTGCGGCGGCCGCTGCGAAAGAGCAGCTCGATCGGCGTGCGCAGGGTCCCCGGGAGCGGATCATGGCGGCCGCTCTGGATTTGTTCTATCGCCAGGGTTATGCGAATACTTCCGTCGATCAGGTGATAGAACAAGCCGGCGCATACAAGAAGAGTTTTTATCGCTACTTTCCGACGCGCGAAGATCTCGGCCGCGAATATCTGAATGCGCAGAGCGAATTCTTTTTCAGCTTCTTTACGGGGATGCTGGAGCGCCACCCGGAGTTCAAAGACTTCCTGAAGGCCTGGATGCGGATCCTGCGGCGCGAAGTTCGCGTCGGCGTATTTCTCGGCTGCCCCTTCGCGTTCTTCGCGGCCGAAGCGAAGGGCCAGATTGCCGGGCGGGCCGACTTCGATCGAAGCCTGGAGCGCATCGTCGCACGGCGTCGACGGCTGCTGAGCGATTATCTGCGTGCATGCGATGTCGACGGACAAGCGCTGCCGGCCGGCTTTCCCGTTCGGGATCTGGCGGATCGCATCATTCTGATTTATCAGGGGGGCATTAGCCTGTTCGCGATGAGCCGGGACGATATATATATTCGGCGTCTGGAACGAGAGATCGCCTTCGCGGTTGATGCAAGCGTCACGACTTTTCGCGAAAGTTGAGACTGCATGAGTCGACTGGAATGTTGAACTGCGGCGCCATTCTATGTCTGATGAGCGATGCGAAATTGACGGCGTTGGCTCGACTATTTCGTCATTGGATTGGATTCGAGGCTATCGTTAGTGATTATGCTTGCCAGAGCCTGTCTGTCGACGATTCTCTCCGTCGTATTCTTCAGGAGATTTGGAATGACCGTATTTAATAGAACCGCTACGCTGACAGCCGCCGCCCTGGCGCTGACTCTGACTTCTATGCTGAGTTGCTCTTTTCTTGGATTGGAAGAAGACGAGAGCGACGACACGACCCTGTTGACCGCGCTGGCCATCGCGATCGCGTCCAATAGCGGCTTCACCCTCGACGCAGCGACCGGATGCGTGAGCGGCGTCGCTTCGACTATGAGCACCAGTCTGCCCTCCTGGATTCGCGACAACTTTAAGTGCTCCGTCGGAACTGTTTCCGGTAGCAACTACGTTTTTACTTCGCAGAATTTACCGAACACGAAAAGCTATTACTACGGCACCAGCTCGGCGCTCTACGAAGATCTGCCTTCGGGAAATACTCCCGCCGGTAGCAACGTGATCGGTTCGCAAAACTATACGTATACAATTCCGGCCACGCCGACCGTGAACGGCGGCGCGAAGACCTCGACTTCGGTGGGTTCGATCGGGATTACCGTGAACGGTCTGGCGGTCTTCAGTAACGCCGCCGCGCCGGGGGATACTCTCGCAAACGAAGTCACCACCTTCGATAATTTCAACGGACATCCCCAGGAGATGAGCATCTATCATCACCACATCAATCCCGCGAATATCGCCACGCAAAACGACGCGAATTTGATCGGCATCGCCATCGACGGTTACGCGATCTATGGGCTGCTCTGCGATCAGGGCACGACGAGCACCGCGGACGACGCCGCTCCCGGCACCGGCACGCCGGCTCTGGACGTTCGCCACGGACACACCGCGAATACGATTCACCAGACCGGCGTCTATCACTACCACTACGCTCTGGATGGAACCGCGACGATCAACACTCTGATGGGATCGAATTATCATGGAATTATCGGCTCCGCAACCAACTGAAGTGAAACGGGCCGCTTCGCTAACCGCGGCGAGCGGCCGGCGGCAAGCGCAATCAGCGCTGCTGCGAATTTGGTCCTTGCGGATCTGCATTGCGCTGCTGTGTTTCGGCACGGTCTTTTGCGGAGCATGGTCGCGCCAGCCGCTTGAGGTCGGCAACATGGATCCGCGTATTTCGCGCGATGGCGGTAAAGTGCTGCTGCTGGGCCAACCCTTCACCGGCGTCCTGCGCCAGTCGATCCCGGCGGTCGCCGAGAAGCATCGCACGTCGTACAAAGACGGTCTGCGCGACGGAGTGGCGGTCGCATACCACGATTCAGGTCAGATGATCGCGACACGCGCATACCTTGCCGGCGAAAAGCACGGCGTGCATCGCACCTGGTACAACGACGGCACGAACAAAAGCTATACCGTATTCGAACACGATCGTTACGTGAATGAAAGCCTGGGCTGGCATCCGAACGGGCGTCCGGCCAAATACAAGAAATTCGACGCGGCGGGCGAAACGATCGTTATGAAACGCTGGCGGGCCAATGGTTTGATCTATACGAATCTGGTATTGAAAGACGGGGAGGCGTTCGGCATGCCGGGCAGCAAAGTATGCAATTCGACTTCCGAATCCCCCGGCAAATCGATTTGATGAATGTGAACGAGATGAAATTACAAACGATAACCGCGCAGGTATTTGAACGCCGTGCGACGCACAGGTCTATTCGCGCATCCTGGAATCGCGGGTTCGCCGCGCTGCTTGCTTCGCTCATGTGTTTCGCCTTCGCGCACTGCGACCGGGATGAAGCGGCGGCTCCGAGCTTTCCGAAAGAACTGAGCGCGGTTTCCACTCCGCAGGAAGGCGTGCCGCCCCATTTCCGGGGGACGACAATGGATCCGTACTGGCCGGCAACGCAGTCGCCCGACGGCTATCCGGCGGACCTGCGTCGCCTCGAAAATTTTATTTTCACGGCTCACGACGCGCAGCGTTTTGACGAATCGCGCCTCGAAGGAAAATATACGCTGGTTACTTTTTTCTTCGCGCGCTGCTCCGGCATCTGCCCGATGATCACCTTCAATATGCGCAAACTTTCGAAGCGCATCGCCCGCCAGTCCGATTTGCAATTCGTTTCGATTACGGTCAATCCAGACGAAGACGATCCGTCGGCTTTGAAGAAATATCGCGGCGATAATCAAATTACTCAGCCGAATTGGTTTTTCTTAACCGGCCCACGAGTTACGATCTATCAGGCGGCCCGCGAACAGTTCGGGGCCGACGTGCAGACCGTGAACGGTCGAGACAGCCTCACGGATTTCGTGCACACCGAAAACGTTTTCCTGCTTGATCGCAGCGGCTATCTGCGCGGGGTTTATCGCGCGAGAGGCATGCTGGATCTGGAACGCTTGATCAAAGATCTGGAAGCTTTGCGCGCGATCGATCGGAAACTGGCCGCTCGTTGATCAACTGCTAGTTCGTCGACTCCATGCCTTCGTTGATGATGTTCATGAGTTGATCGTACGCGAAGATCCGATCGCGCTGTCGCCCGGAAATTTCGCTCGTGATGTTTAATTCCGTGAGGGATTTGAGGGCCGCCGCCACCGTGTTGGGAGTCAAGCCGGTCGCTTTCGTAATCTCCGCGATTTGAATCAGCGGCCGCTGCAGCAGCGCCTCGATCACCGGCAGAGCGGACCCCGATTTGCGGCCCAACCCGGCGACTCGCGCGCGATCGGTACGCGCCAGATCGTCGATTTTGCGCGCGGTATCTGTGGCCTGGGCCGCGACGGAGCCGAGGGCCTCGGCGAAAAAACGAATCCAGGTGTCCCAATCGCCGTGCGTGCGAACGCGATCGAGCAGCGAATAATATTCGGTGCGATGTGTTTTGAAATACAGGCTGACGTACAGGGCGGGATCCTGTAAAATTTTATCGTGATACAAAAGCAATGCGATCAGTAAGCGACCCAATCGCCCGTTGCCGTCCAGGAAGGGATGGATCGTTTCGAACTGAACGTGAGCGAGCGCCGCTTTTTCGATGATGCCAATGCGGCGATCGTCGAAATGCAGGAATTTTTCCAGATCGCCCATGCAGTCCTCCACCAATTCCGGCGGGGGCGGAACGAAATGCGCGTTTCCCGGCCGGCCGCCGCCGATCCAGTTTTGCGTCCGGCGAAATTCTCCGGGCGCTTTGTGTTCCCCGCGCGCGCCGCTTAACAGGAGCTGGTGCATGTCGCGTAGCAGCCGATTCGATAGCGGAAAACCGGTCCGTAATTTTTCGAGCCCGTATTCCAGCGCCCGAACCTGCTCGCCGACCGTCGTAATGGTTTTATATGTGCCGGACGGATCCATGGTGATACCTGTTATTGCACGAATTACATTAACAGGTATCATTATTGCAAAAATATCGCTTTTTTGCAATAACAAATGTTCCTATCGTAATTCAGGACGGAAATTTGCAATAAGAGCCGGAGCTGTGCGGGCCGCGCGGGTTTTGCGGCTTCCCCCGCATACAGAGATCCCGGCTCCGATCAGGCGCGGCTGTCAAAACCCGGCCGGGGCTACGGTCGGTTGGCTTTCAGGTTGCGGTCGGGCTATGCATGTTTGCGTCGGCACGGCCGCCGGGAATTGCATCGGTCCGCCGCGGCAGTCCCGTGCGAAAGCTTATTCGGTCGCCGCGCGCGCGAAGGCTTCGAGAGCGCCGGCGATCTTCGATAGCACTGCTTCGTTCTTCAGTCCGTGGCGGCGCGCGAGATAGGCCGGGTCGTTGTAGGCCAGCCAGACCGCGCCGGCGTCGTCTTCCCAGATCAACATCTTCTGGGGTAAATCGATCGCGACCGTGCGCGATTCCTGCATGAGGGGCGTTCCCGCTTTCGGATTGCCAAACAAAATCAGCAGGGTGGGTTTCAGTTCCAGGCCGGCCTTCGCGGCGCCCGCGCTGTGAGGAACCCGGCCGAAGATTTTCATTTCTTTCGCCTGGAGCGCGGCTTCCAGCCGATCCGCCGTTTGCTCTACGCTCTGGTTGCTTTTGATTCGAATGAGTCCGTCTTCTGACATAGTCGATGATCCCCCACAGGCCGTGATAAGAAAGCCGGCCGCGATGACCGCGATGAAATATGATAGGCGCTGCATAACTTCTCCTGAATTATCTTTTCTCAGCTTTGGATGAGCGCCGTCGACGCTGGTTACAAAATTCATCTACGTCCATTATTCATTGAACGCCGGAGACGGACTCGACCCGCAGGCGAAGGATCGAAGCGCGTTCCGTTTTAAGCTGTGGCAGTCGCGCGCCGGTAAACGGCGACGTCCCAGAGTGTCGTTCGATCCTGAAAGACCGGCGCGAAACCCGCGGCGACGATTTGATCGTGAACGTGTGTCCAGTTGTGCCAGCAGGGATAGAACGCGAAACGAAACATTTTCATAAACCACGACTGAGTCTTGAAGACCCAGCGCATGTACCAGATATCCCGCGGACGCGACACGGCATAGATCGCGCGAGTGTGATCCGTGGAAAGCCGCACGAGTTCTTCGACGTTTTCGTAGCAGCACACAACTTTGTCGAGCAGGGTGATATCCGCGGGCGGGATCTCGTCGGCCAGGTCCACGAAGTCTCCCGTAGTATAGTTTACGCGCGCGCTCAGATCCATATCGCGGGCGAAGTCCCGGGCCTGCGCAAGCATGCCGTCCGCGATGTCGATGCCGCGCGCGTGTGCGGCCGCATTTTCCGCAAGCAGAGTCAGATGCAGGCCGCCGACCCCGCAGCCGATATCCAGAATCTCCAGATTCTGCGGCTTCGATTGCCCGGGGCGATCGGCGGGCGTGGGTTTGCTTTCGTGCATCGCGCTGGTCCCGCGCAGGACGCCTTCGCGCAGCAGTTGCTGAACCTTTTCCAGGCCCTGCTTGCGAAAGCTCTTCGCGTAGCTTTTTGAGAAACGGGAAAACAAGCGATTCGTTCCGCCCACGCGCTTCGAATTTTGGGGGCCGCAGCAGTTCATGCTTCAAACCGGCATGCGTTTCGCACTCCGTCAAGTTGAATCGCGCGGGTTTTATAAATCCTGTCGGCCTGCGCCGAGAGCGAGCGTGAGTTCTTCGGCTTCGATGTGCCACCGCACTGTCGACCGTGCGCGTGGAAAGATCTGCGAAGGCGGCAGCCCGAACATCTGGCGAAAGGTCCGCGTGAAATGCGCCTGGTCGTAAAAGCCGGCCGCCACGCCCGCTTCCGTCAGACTCGCTCCGCGGCGAATGTGAATCGCGGCCGTCTTGAGGCGAAACCAGGTGCGCAATGCCCGGACAGGCAGACCGACCCGTTCCTGAAACAGATGGGCCAGGCGCGAAGCGGAAAGACCGGCGACCGCTGCCAGGCTTTCGATATCGGGAGCGCCGTCCGGTTCCGGCCATTCCAGAATCGTCTGCACCACGCGTTGGATGCGCGGATCTCCGTACAGCGTTGCGATGTCATCGCCTTGAATCGAACAGGGAATCTGTTCGAGCGTGTCGGCGATGCGTTTTTCTTGTGCGAGCCCCGCCAGTGTCGACGGCGCATCGGACTTGCTTGCATTGGGATGAATCGCATCGGCGTGATTCGCGGCTGGTTGATTCGCATGCGAATGATTTACGTGAGGATCGCCCTTGGTATCGTGCCAGAGTCGCCGGATCGCCTGCAGGGCGTCGGCCGCTTGCTCTTCCGGCCAGGCTTCTACCTGGCTCAGCTCGCCGAACACCTTCTGGTAAAAGATGGAGCCTGGATCGAAAAACAAAAAGGCCGCCGCCTGGCCGCCGAATCGAAAGGCGTGACCGCAGCGGGGCGGAATGCGAATCGCGTGAAAGTCGCGCCATTCGCCGTTCGCTTCGCTCAAAAACTGGAGCTGCGCGTCGGGTTCCAGGGCGATGCAGATGCCGGCCGCGTGGTGCTGGTGCCAGTCCAGATCCGCCAGCCGCGCGAAGATCATCGATCGCCCGCGCCATAGATAGATCGCCGATGCGGACACGCGTTTTTTTATATCGCCGACAGGTTTTTACAAGTGATATTTTCGAATCCGCGGTAGCCTGCGGCGATGAATTACTCCCTGTGGTTTCTAAACTTCGCGCTCGTGATCGTCGCTCTGATTCACCTGATCCCCGTCACCGGCGTGCTTTCGGCCGAGCGGCTGTTCAGTCTCTACGGCGTTCGGCCGACATCCCCCGACATGCTGCTCTTGCTGCGACATCGCGCGCTGCTCTTCGCCCTGGTCGGCGGCGTTCTGCTCGCCGGCGCATTTTTTCCTGAGCTGCGCCTGACGGCGATCGCGATGGGCATGGCCAGTATGCTGGGCTTTCTGCTGCTCTTCGCCCTGACCGACGATCCCGGTCCCGCGCTGCGACGGGTCTTTTACGTGGACGTCTTCGCGTCGCTTCTTCTGGCGGCCGGCGCCGTCGTGAAATACGTCGTTAGGTTCTGAGAATTTCGGTTCGATCTTCGGAGAAGGTCGGCAATAGAAGTCCTGGAATCGCTTCGTGTTGACACCAGGTTTACGGAATATATGAAAGCAGAAGTCCGGGCAATCTCGCCCGGAGCAAACGACTCAATGGACACATTGCATCAGGAATTTCTGCGACTGGTGGAGCAAACGCAGGCTCCGCGAGAAACGATCGAATCATTGCGGGCGACGATTCGATGGCTAAATGAGCCGGCGGAAGTCGAGGATTCGTTGCCCGGTCAATACCTGTGTTGTTCTCGAAATATCTCGGACCTTTCGCTGAACATGGACACCATGGTTATGCTTGAATTCATAGATAACATGTTTCAAGAGCATGGAGACGCGGCAAAAATATTCGATCGGATCCAACCCGATATAGAATATGGCTATGCGGCTCCGCGCTGCCCGCGCTGTTCACAGTTCATTCGTCCGAAAAGCCGCACCTTCCTTTCGGTCTCCGAAGGTGTGCTGCACTTCGCCTGCTTTTTAGCCGCTCCCGATCGGGGGGCCCTGGCCGCCGGAGCCTTGCCGGGCCAGATCAATGATTTTTTCTCCGACGATGAGCCGGTCCTGTATGAGTCATCGCGCTTGATCGTAAGGCTTTCGAAAATAGAAAGGGATGCCTGGAACGACCTTGATGCGGTTGATGAGATCGATGAACTCGATGATCCGGACGAATCCCGACCGGTGCGAAAATTTTTGCTAAAATCTACTCTATCGAAGTTTACGATCGAAGACCTGGCCGGGTTCACGGATTTTCGCGCAAAGATTTTCGGCGATCAGGCCGCGTATTTATATCCGGCCGAACTGGACGCCGTCCGCGAAGCCTGCCACGAGCTGCCTGTCACCGAGATCTTTGACGGAGGCGGTTAAACGATCGGCGATGTCCTTGCGTTTCGGAATCGCCGCTAACATTGCCCGTGTCAGTCCGGGCGGTGATCGCGCTCCCATTCGACGACTTCGCGCTCGACTATTTTCCTGGGAATGCGTTCGTCCATTTGCAGGGCGATGGGTGTAGTACGCGGGACGCTGAGGAAATCCTCTTTGTTTTCGCTAAGAGTGGGCCTTTGAACTAAGATGCGCGCCAGGCCGTATGTCGCAAAAATCGTTGCAATCACTCCGCAAAACCAGAACAGTCCGCCCGGTCCGACAAAATCCGTGACGATCCCGGCGCATGCGGATCCCAGCGCGGCTCCCAGGCCGTAGCCCAGGACCAGGCTGCCCGTCGCCGGCAAAACGTCCGTCGTGTCGAGGGTATCGTTTACGTGAGCGATGATGACCGCGTAAACGGACATTGTCAGCGCGCCGAAGCCGAAAAGCAATGCGAGTATAATTTCGAATCGGGTGGCCTGGAGCGTGAGCAATAGCCAGCAGATGGCGACGCTGCCCGCCGCGCAAAAGACGATTACGATGCGACGATCCATGGAGTCTGACAGACGGCCGACGGGCCACTGCAAACAAAACCCGCCCAGCATCGTCACGGACATGACAGCGGAGATTTGCGAAACGTCGTAGCCCAGACCCGTGGCGTAGACGGGACCGAGGCCCCAGAAAGCTCCGTTCAGCGTTCCGGTCAGCGGTAGTGCCACAGCGCCGAGGGGCGATACTGAAAAGAGTTTGCGCAGAGGCATGCGGGGCGCGGCTACAGGCAAAGGCGGAGCGGTGCGCGCGAGAGCCACGGGTACGAGAGCGAAAGATAAAACGATCGAGACCAGACAGAATAGAGTGAACTGTTCGGGCGACGCCAGGTTGAGAGCGGGCTGGCTCACCGCCCAACTGCCGACCGTCACCATGCTATAAACCGACAACACCCGTCCGCGTATTTCCGTCTTCGCGCCCGCGTTCAACCAGCTTTCGATCACCATGATCATGCCTGCCACGCAGGCTCCGACCATGACTCGCAGCAGAATCCAGACGAAGGGATCAATGAGCAAGAGATGCAAAAGAGCGACGGCTGAAGCGACCGAGGCCAGCGCCGAAAAGGTCCGGATGTGTCCCACTTCGTGAATCAAGCCGGCGAGCAGTATTGAACCCAGGAAATAGCCGACGAAATAAGCGCTCATCCAGAGACCGACGAAGGTATCGGCCATACCCTCCGCCTGTCCGCGCAGAGCCAGAATCGTCGATAGCAGAGCATTGCCGGCAATGATCAGAGCGGTTCCGATCAGCAAAGGAATGAGCGGTTTCAGGGATGCGCGCAGCATCTCTTTTGATTCTTTCATGAGGTGTGGGAAGGGGGAGGCCTTAAGTTGAAACGATGTTGAGGTACCCGAAGGTCGGACGACCCCGGGAACCATCATATAGGCGATTCGAATCTACTGTAGTCTACGCGAGTGACCTGCTTCTCGTGGGGGCCCGCGTCGCGGCCCGCGATCTCCTTAAAAGTAGATCCAATTCCGGGCCACGGCATTTCGTTGCAAGCCGAATTTGCGCCTCGTAGAATTTCTGATCGCCTCTCTGATCCGCTTCGACGGGGCTCATTCAGGGGCGGTCTAAACGATCGCCGACGCTTCAGTACTTAATACAGTACAGAAGCGCGATATTTCGCGGGCGGGTTTCCGGCCCGGTGCGGGGCGGGCCGTTCACGCCGTCCTCGCGGGGATCGCCCACCTCGCTGTTATGAATCGATAGCGAATTCGCGACCGTGTTGTTTTGTACGGTGGAAGCGTTGCCGCCGGCAAAGACCGCGTCGCTAAAATAAAAGTCGTGGGCGTGACCCTGGAACTGATCGTCCTGCGACGTGCCCATCGTGCGGCCGCTGTCAATCCCGCGCCCGTTGTCCCAACCCCGCACGAATTCACCGCGCATGTCGGGCACGTTGAACGTGGTCGAACCGTCTCCCGTTCCAAAGCGATCGCCGATGCGTTGAAACAGGCGCGTGTAAAGCGTTCGCGATACTTCGCGGCCGTCGCATTCAATCCAGCCCTGCGGCGCCGCTTCGGTCGCGAAGGATTGGACCGAGCCGATCAGGTCGACGCCTTCGGGGGTCGGCTGCGCGAGTTGCAGGACTTCGACCTGGGTATAGATTTCGTCGTCGCCGGTGTTGGCTATATGGCCCAGGCCGGCGGTGCCCGCGCTGTTTACCTCGCAGTGCTGCTCGATGCGAAAAGACTTCGGCGCGTCGATGCCGAGCATTCCGATCAAGATCGCATTGTTCGTTTCTTCTTCGGGGTTGGTATTGGATGAGTAGTTGGAGTTGCCGAGAATCGCCGTCGTGCCGTCCGTCGAATTCAGAAGACGTATGCGAAACTTCCGAACGCGATGCCCCGGCGCGGTCGCCCGGATCAGATAGCTACCGGCGGGCAAAACGAATTCATCCGCGGCCAGGCTCACGTCCGCGATATTCGTATCGATCGTGTTTAGCGTTCGCGTGAACCAGCTTCCCAGGACCGGCACGTCGCCGCCCCATTCGCCGTCCGCTTTACGATCCTGTAAGATCGCATACCCCCCGACCGGCGGCGCCAGCGCGCTGTCGCGGACCTTCATGATCCATACGACCGACATATTGACGGGGCGGGTTTCTGGGCCGGTGCGGGGCTCGCCGTTCGTTCCGTCGGTAATTGGCTCGAATACGTTACCAGACCCCGGGCTGGACGTAGTGTTAGGATCAACCAGTGCCGCGCCGCCGGCCGACGTGTTGTCCAGGTGATTGCCGTAGCTGTTGCTGTGCCGGTGTCCCTGAAGCGCATCGTCCTCAAAATCGCCGCTCGTCGTATCGCCGCGTAAAAAACTGCCCTTCGAATTCCAGGCTTCTTTGGGATTGTTCAGATCGGGGATGACCTGTCCGTCGTAAGGACTCGCGGGATCGCTTAAGGTTTGCCCGTTGCATTCTACCCAGCCGTCGGGCAGATTCGGCGTATTGTTAAAAGACTTGTGCCAGGCAAGCACCGTTCCCAAAGGCAGATTGCCGCCGCCTCCGCCCTGACCGGCGGTTGTTTGCAAAGTGCCATCGGGAAAGATGATCCCGTCCACGCCGATTTCGCCGGCGATATGCAGCTTCGCCTGCGGCTGGTCGGTGCCGATGCCGACATTGCCCTGATCGCGCGAAACGTTTTCACCCTGGGCGTCCCAGAGACCGACGGACTGCGCCGTAAGATCATAGCCGAAGACTTCCACGTTGTTGATTCCATGAGTGCGGCCGGTGCGGTTGAATTCGAGACTGCCGGCGTCCTGCATTTGAATCTGGAATTTAACCGTGTGCGCGCCGGCCGCGAGAGCTTCCTGTTCGCCGCCGAGCCCCGCGACGATCTGCGTCGTAAATGATTGATCGCTTGCTCCCGCGTCGCGGATTTGGTGCCAGGGTATAATTGTGGTTACGCTGCCGATGATCGAATCGTCGATCAAGGCGCGAACGCTGATCCCGCCGATCGTGCGATTGAAATAGCTGATGGCTCCGCGCAGATAAAAGCGACCGGTGGTCGGCAGGGTAATCGTAATCGGACTACCGCCGAAGTCGCGCCATACACCGGAGAAGGCCTGCGTCTCGGTGATGGTGTGGTCCATGACCGGCACGCTCGGAATAAAATCGAGCATCTGGAAATTCGATTTGATATAGACACTCTGGCCGTCGCCGACGCCGTTCTGGCGGATCTTCATGATCCAGATGACGGACATGTTAACGGGACGGGTTTCGGAGCCGTAGCGGGGGTTGCCGAAACTCGTGGCGGTTGGGTCCGTCAGGTTGGCGAATCCCGTATTGAGCGCATATGAATTCGTTCCGGCGCCCATATCAAGAGTCGGACAACCGGGGGTCCACAGAGACACGCAAATTCCGCGAGCTGTATGCGTATGTCCGGTATCGTTGTGCTTGTGCCCCTGAAAAGCATCGTCTTCGAATGTTCCTGACGTCGCGCCGCCGCGCAAAAAGCTGCCGTTTGTATTCCAGCCCTGTCGCGGATCGTTCAAGTTCGGCACGACGTTCGGCACCTGGTGAAAGGGACTCAGCGGATCGTCCACGATCTGGCCGTTACACTCGACCCAGCCGTCGGGTAGCTCGGGATTGCCCGCCACGTCGCGGTGCCAGGCGAGGATCGTTCCTAATGGCAGCGTATCGAAGGCGCCGGTCATGCCGCCGCCGGGTCCGCCGGCCGTTGTCTGGATCGTGCCATCGGGAAATTTTACGCCGCCGCTCTTGGTTTCGATGATGCCGTCGACGGATAGCTTTTCGCCGGGGCTGGTCGTGCCGACGCCGACGTTGCCCGAACCGGGCTGGATATAAACGATGGTCTGCTCGCTGCCGGGAACTAACTGTTCACTGCCGACACTTAGCGCGGGCTCTGTCGTCGCGATCGATCGCAGATACTCCGTGCCCGGCGATGCGAGCGTAACGTATCCATACAGATTCGCGATGTCGGCGATTTCGGCGGCGGAAAGCTCGCGATTGTAGGCGCGGACGTGGCTCATGCGTCCCGCGAACTGGCCGATCGTATTCGTGCCGCCCGCGTCGTCTGAGCCGATGACGTTGTCGTTGCTCGTGCCGCCGGCCGTGCCCAGATTCAGTGAGCCGCTCGGTAGCGCGACGCCGTCGATATAAACGACAAAGCTGGTCGGAATATTTTTGTCGCCGCCCGTGTACACGACCGCGACGTGGCGCCAGATGTTCGCGGCGGCCGGCGTCGTGTGATCGTATGGAATCCCCCATGCCTGCGAGCCGCGAAAGGCCGGATGAATATTCGACGAGCCGTTCGTATCGAAGGCGATGTAGAACTGCGCGTCCTGTTGAAAACGAAACGGAAAGTAGTGCGCCCCCGGAGCGCTCATGTCTTTCGTCTGATAGATCCAGGCCGAGGCCGTGAATGCTTCGTTGCCTGAGCCGACGATATTGCCGCCGGGCAGCTGGATATGATTGTCCGTGCCGTTGAATTCCAAGCTGCCGGAAGCCGCGCTGCCGAACGGATTGTCCGCGGACCAGACGGCCGGGCCGTTGATCGTGCCGGTGTTGTTCGCGCCGGAAAAATCGGGCACGTTCACGCCGCTGCCGGCTTCGAGTTTCCAGGCGCCGGCCACGCCGCCGATCGTGCGGGCAAATGTCAGGTCAGGAGAACTTTGCGATGTGGCGTCCGGGTTGCCGTAATACGCGTAGATGATCGCGCTGTCCGAAGCGGGAATATTCGGCACGCGGACCCAGTAGCGCGTGCCGCCGGTATTCGCGCCGCTTTCCAGCCAGTGGGGGATCTGCGTCGTGCCGTCGGAATCGGTGAAAATCAGATCCGCGGCGTCGGATCTGAGCTTGCCCGCGGCGACGAGGGCCGCCGTATCGATCGTGATCAGCAGCTGGTGATCCGTCAGGGCCTGGGCGTCCGCGGTGTTGTCGATTGTAATCGGTGCGCGATAGGGCCGGCCGGCGAGTCCCGCGACGGGGGCGTCGACCTGAAAGGGCGTATCGGTTTCGTCGGCGGTGCGAATGCGCAGGCCGTCTTCGATGCGCAGCACGCCGTCGGTGTGTTCGGACTTGACCGTGCCGTGAATCGTAATCGTATCTTCGTCCTGGTCGCCGAGCAGTACGTCCCCGGGCATGTGGTCGGTGTCCCGGGCGATAACGTCGCCGCGAACCGTAAGCGTGCCCTTGACCTCTAAGTCTTCGTCGATTTGCAGCGAACCGGTCATCGTATCGCCGGCTTTGTTGACTTTGATCTGCGCCAGGCGATCGAGGCCGTCCTTCGCCGTTTCGACGCCCAGCATCAGGTCGTCGCCGTTTGGCGCGGTCAAAACCGGCGGCGTATATTCCGTGGCTTCGGCCGAACCTTTGTGGGCGTGAAAGCGTACAAGGGCCGGTAAGGGCGCGCCGCTGTCGGTTAAGAGATGCGCTTCGACGCTTTGATCATCGCGATAATTCGGATCGTCGCTTTCGCCGCCGGTGGTCCAGCGCGCGAGGGCCAGGCCGTCCGCGCCGGACTTTACGACGATCTCGGTGCCGTTGTTCGCCGCGTCGCCCGCGGCTTCTAAGCTGCCGCCGCCGGCGATTACGCGAAAGCGCACAGAGCCGGCGGGAATTGGTTCGCCACCGACCGTTTGGACGCGCACCGCCAGGGCCTGCGAAAGCTGAACGCCCGGCAATAACTCCTGGCCGTCGCCGCCGACGTATGCGAGCTGCGCGTCGGTCAGGGCGGGAAAGATTCGGCGCGCGTCGGCCTGAACCGTAAAGCCGCCCCCGGCGCGGCGCACGAAGGCCAGGCGCGCATAGTTGTGACGCGCGAGACTTACAGTGGGCATCGCATCGCCGGCATCATCGCAGGGCCATTGAATATTACGGTTGATTGATCGGGCCGGAATCATCCAGTAATCGCCGCTTTTATATTCGCGGGCCGGATCGAAATCGAAACGCACTTCGATCCCGTTTTCAATCGCAAGCCAGGTTTCGGCCGCGCCGGCCGGAACCGGAATCGCTCCCGATGCTTCGATCATACTCCAGCGTCGCACGCGCCGCACGCCGCGACTGTACTCGGCGATATCCAGCGCGCGTCCGCCCGGGGCGTTCGGGCCGGGTGCGCCGTCGTAGTGTTGCAGCGTATCCACGTCGATTAACAGAGTCTCGCCGATCACATCCGTGATGCGTGCGAGGGTTCCGGGCCGACCTTCGAGTTCCAGGCCTTCGTCGTCGATTTCAATCCAGTCGCCGGCTCCAAAGCTCAGCTCGCGATCGCGGCCCGTCGCGCGAACCGTGAGCGCGTTGCCGTCGAGGGCGAGCCACTCGCTCGTCAGCACCGCGTTTTCGCGCGACCATTTGTACGTCGCCGTTCCGGGCGCGCCGCCCGCGTGAATTTCCACGCGATACATGCGATTGTCGGTGCCGGTATAGCCGCCCCGTTCGCCGATCGCGCAGGGACCCGCCGCATCGCCGCTGTCGAGCACCGTGCGCGCCGTGAGGCGGCCGTCCGCGCTTGTATCAATCAGATCGTTCCATTCCGCCGGTCTGCTGGCCGCGTCGTAGTCTGCAGAAGCCAGGGGTAGTAACTTCACCTGCGCGACAATTTGTTCGCGGCCGGCGGTTTCCGGGCCGCCCAGGGCGATCTCGCGTATGTACGGATCTTCCAGGGCCGTAACGCCGCGGCGCCAGACGTCCAGATAAGCCAGATAATCGCCGTCGCTATCGGGAAGCGTCGCGCCCGGATATAGATTCTGCGCGGTGAAGAGCGAATCGGCGCTGAGACGAACCTGCGCGCCGTTTACGTACATATTGCCCGCGGCGATATTTAGATTCGCCATGCCGTCGGGATCTGTAATCGCGGCGAGTTGAAAGCCGGCCCGCGCCTTAGGCGCGCCGGTCAGCCCGACGATGTCCTGCGAAAGCACGTCGCGAATCTGGCGCTGGATGCTGCTCTGCTCGTTCCAGTCGGCGTCGGTAATGACGCGACCCTGCTGGTGGCGCAGTCCTTCGTAATTTTTGTCCGCTTGATGGCTGTCGCGAGAAATATCCAGGTTCATAAGGTCACATCGCTTTCGCAGACGGCGCGCTGGCAGCGCGCGATCTGGTTTTAGATTTCAGATGCCATGCTAACATAGGATGGAGTCTGGTTTGCAACGGGGATTGTGTCTGGATTTCGCAAAGTCGGCGTTTTTTAACATTTTCGTGCGGATAGTTACGCGATACTCTTTCAATTGTGAATCTTGATCAAAAAATGAGATCGCTTCGAATTGAATGCTAAATTTGGCCAACTGGTCGCGGACAAAAATTCAACAAATTCACAATCGGAAGCGAATTAATTGATTGGCGGGAGACTCCCGGGACTCGACTCTCGGACGGGGGCAACACTATGAAGCTGAGTGGAAAGAAAATACTGATCACAGGGGCCTCCAGCGGGATCGGGGCGGCCACGGCCGTGCTCGCGGCTGCACAAGGCGGCGAAATGATCCTGCAGGCCCGCAGCCGCGATAAATTGGATCAGGTGGCGGATCGCATCGCGTCAGCCGGCGGGACCGGCCACGTCTATCCGGTTGACGCGGCCGATAATGCGGCTGTGGAATCCGCGGCGGCGAAGATCAAGACGGAAGTCGGAGTGCCGGACGTGATCATTAATTGCGCGGGCGCCGGCCGCTGGCTTTTCGCCGACGAAACGAGCGGGGAAGAAGCCCGACAAATGATGGACGCGCCGTACTTCGCCGCCTTTTTTACGACGCGCGCATTTCTACCGGAAATGATCGCGCGGAAGTCGGGGCATATTATCAACATCAATTCGGCGGCGTGTTTTTTCGCATTTCCAGGTGCGACCGGTTATATCTCGGCGCGGTGGGCTCTGCGCGGATTCAACGACGCCCTGCGCGAAGACCTGCATACGACCGGCGTGAAAGTGTCGATGGTGGCGCCGGGCAAGGTCGCCACGCCGTACTTCGAAACCAACGAAGGCGCCGAAGATCGAATTCCGGGCATCGTCGATATGTTTTATCCGACGCTGACTTCCGAACAGGTGGCCCGCACGATCGTCAAAACGATTCGTTCGCGAAAGAAGACCGTGGTGCCGCCGCTGCTGATGTCCGCGACTGTCGCGCTGAATCCTTTTATGCCCGGAGTGATTCGCTGGCTGATGCGCAAAACCGGCGCGAAACGCTGATCAGATCTTATGCCCGCTGAACGAATACGGATCCAGCGCCCGTTCGGCGCCGCTGCCGCTGAATACCTGGGTGTCGACCGTATCTCCAGCTGCCAGCTCGTACGTCGTCGTTAGAGCGGCCGTTTCATGAGTTGCTGAATCAAGGCTCGCAACGACGATCTGAGTCGAGACTCCGTTGATGCGCAGCGCGAGTTCCACGTAGTTGCCCGCGCGACCCTCGGTAAAGGTGACGCTGAACGAATACAGACCGGCAATCGGAGCGGTGAAAGTCGTACCGTCGAAGGCGTCGCCCGCATTTGTATAGACATTCGAGTACGACAATACCACTGCGGCGCCGCTGGATACATGATTAAATCCCTGAGCGGCGAAGCCAATCTCCTGCGGACGCGGCGGTAGACCCGGCGCCGTTAATTTCAATAGACTCACCTGGGTATAGACCTCGTCGTCACCGCTGTTTGTTTCTACGCCAAAGATCGTCCCTTCGCCGGACGTCGTCACGTAGTGCTGAAACTCGTAGGTTTTCTCGGCGAGGCTGGTGAAGATCCCCTGAATCGTCGTTTCGTTGCTGACGGACGTGCTGTTGTTCGCGTTCGCGGAAGCGCTGAAGAGAACGTCGACGCCGTCGCTTACGTTGACGAGCTTCGCCCGGTTCCGATCGGCGCGATGAGCGGGCAGGGTCGCATGGACCTGGTAGGTGCCGGCCGGCAATACGAACTGATTATTCGTGAGTGAAATACCCGCGATGTTCGTTTCCAACTCGTTCAGATCCCGGCGCGTATAAACGCCGGCCGGGGGATTGCCGCCCGGCGTTCCCGGCGATTTACGATCGAGCATCCGGGCGTAGCCCCCCGCGTTGATCTGGGCCGTGTCGCGGACTTTCATGATCCAGACGACCGACATATTCGTGGGTCGGGTTTCGCTGCCGACGTTCGCATTGTGCGCTTCGCCGATGATCGTGTTGCGGGCGTTCCAGCCGGGAGCCTGGGAGAAGCTGACGGAGTTAGCGGGTTCGCCGACGATTTCCTGGCGGGCGATCCACAGAATCTGGCTGTCCAGCCCGTTCTCGGACGTCCAAAAATGCCGGTGCGTTTGCAACTGGTCCGCTTCGAAATCCCCGCTCGTCAAATCGCCGCGCAGAAAGCTGCCCTTTGAATAACGCGCGTCCTGCGAATTGTTCAAATCTGGAATCGTATCGCCGTTGTACGGACTCAGAGGATCGTTTAAGACCTGCCCGTTACACTCGACCCAGCCGTCGGGCAGAGCGGGCGTGCCGGTCAGCGACTTGTGCCAGGCTATGATCGTGCCAACGGGTTGCTGCCCGCCGCCGCCTGCCGTCGTCTGTAAACTTCCGTCAGGAAATAAGATGCCATCCACGCCTGGCGTACCGCCGACATGCAGCTTCGCCTGTGGGCTGTTATTATCGATGCCGACGTTGCCCTCGTCGAAGTTGATGCCGCCGGTCGCGTTGGACCACAGACCGCCCGCCCCGCCGCCCACATCTTTGATGCGAATGATCCAGACGACCGACATATTCGCGGGACGGGTTTCGGAACCGTAGCGGGGATTGCCGTGCGTACCGTCGTTGCGTGGGCGTGAAGTTATGCTGGAGCTGACCCGTGTAGTAACCGTGTCTTCACCGCCCGCGCCGGCCGTTGTGATCGGATAATTTGCATCGTCATGGGTTCCCGCATGCGGATACACGCCGTGTAAATGCCCCTGCATCTGGTCGTTTTCGAAATTTCCTGACGTCGTGCCGCCGCGCAAAAAGCTGCCCTGGGAATTCCAGCCCTGGAGCGGATCGTTCAGATTCGGCAGGTCTGTGCCAAAGAGCGGACTATCGGGATCATTTACGGGCGAGCCGTCGCACTCGGCCCAGCCGTCGGGCAGGGCGGGGATGCTGCCGTCCAGATCGCGGTGCCAGGCGATGATCGTGCCGAGCGGTAGGTTTGCGCCGCCGGAGATTAGGCCGGAGCCGCCGCCGGCCGTCGTTTGAATCGTACCGTCCGGAAACTTGATGCCGCCGCTCGTCGTTTCGATGATGCCGGCGACGCTCAGCTTTTCGGAAGGGTTATCGGTGCCGACGCCGACGTTGCCGGAGCCGCTCTGAACATAGAGCACGCTGCCCTGATTTGCAGTCAGCGTTTCTTCAACGCCCGCGGCGGCCGTCGGATCGCTGACGGCGTAGCGTCGCAAGAGTTCGTCGCCCGGCAGAGCCGGCGAAACATAGCTGCGGTTCGCGGCGATGTCGCTGATTTCCGCGGCGTCGAGGGCGCGATTGTACAGGCGGACGTCGTCCAGGTCGCCCTGGAAAAATGCGCCTGTGCTGCCGGAAGCGAGTCGTTTTGGGTTCGCCAGACTCACGGGGTCCAGGCGCGGCGGAACGTTCGGATTGCCGGTCCGGAAATTGTCGGCGATGCGAGTTCCATTGACGTACGCCTCCAGGCTGGATCCACGGCGCAATAAAACGAACTGCGTCCAGATCCCGCCCGGGTCGCTGATCGGCGTCTGGTATTCCGTGCGCACGCTCAGCCCGATGTACGCCAGGTAGTGGTGGACTTCGGCCTGGCCGCCGACATAGTCCAGGATCATTGCGAAGCTGTCTTCGGCGCTGCTGCCGTCGCCGCGAAAGTCCAGCAGATAGTAGCGACCGTCCGGCAGACCTGTCGCGAATTTTGCCCAGACGCTAATCGTAAAATCATTTAGCTGGGTCGGCGCGGAGAAGGCCGGCAGACTCGCGTACTGGTTGTCGCCGTCAAAATTCAGCGCGCCGTCGAAGCGGCCGGAAGTCCAGGCGGGATCGCCGCCGGCTCCCGCGCCGACTGTCACGCCGTCGTTGCCCTGGCCGGACAGATCCGCTATCATCGCGCCGGTGCCTTCGTCGAAATTGTACGCGGACAGCACGCCGCCGATTGATCGCACGAAAACCGATTCGGGAGCGGTCGGCGTGACGCTGGCGGGATTGCCGTAGTACATGTAGATCGTATGCGTTGTCGCACCGGGCAGCTCGGGCACGCGAACCCACACGCGGGTCGTTGCGCTATTCGCACCGCTCTCAATCCAGTGGGGGATCGTGGTCGAGCCGTCGCTGTCGGTAAACAGGAGGTCCCCCGCGTCGGTGCGCAGCTTGCCCGCCGCGATCAGTGCCGCCGTGTCGACGGTCAGGGCGATCTGGTAATTCGAGAGCGTCGACGAATTCGCCGCGTTGTCGACGGTGATGGCCGTGCGATACAGGCGTCCCGCGAAGCCCTGGATCGTCGCGTTGACTGCCAGGGGACTTTCGTCGGCGTTCGGGGCGTTGATCTGCACGCCGTCGTTGATCACTAAGGCGTCGCTCGTGTGTTCCGAAGCGAGCGTGCCGTGAATCGTAATCGTATCTTCATCCTGGTCGCCGAGTAAAACGTCGCCGGGCATGTGGTCGGTATCCCGGGCGATGACGTCGCCGCGTACTGTAAAATTGCCCTGGATTTCTAAATCGCCGGTGATGACGTCCCCCGCGCGATTGACTTTGGTTTCGCCCAGGCGATCAAGAGCCTGAGCGACGGTGTCGACGCCGGCCATCAGATCGGCGCCATCGGGATCGGGCATGGCCTGGGGGCTGTGTTCGGTCGCGGTCGCCAGAGTTTTGTGGGCGCGAAAGAAGATGCGCGTGGATTCCAGTGCCTGTCCGATCGTCGGCGAGTCCGGGCGGTCGTCTATAAAGACGGCGCTCGCCTGCTGACTGTCGCGATCGGCCCCGGTGTCCCAGTAAACGGAGGCCAGGCCCTGGGCATCCGTTAGAACTTCGACTGACATGCCGGTATTCGTCGCGTCGTCCGTCGCCTCTAAGGTGCCGGCGCCGCCGCTTACGCTGAACTGAATGCGCGCGCCGGGGGCGGGCACGCCGCCGTTAGAGAAACGAACGGCCAGGGCTTCCGCGAGGCGCGCATTCGGAAAGAGGGCCTGGCCGTCGCCGCCGGCCAGCGTTAGATTCGCGTCGCTGAGCGCGGGCAAAATTCTCCGGGCGTCGCCGGTCACGCTCCAGATTCCCGCGCTGCGCTGCACGAAGGCCAGGCGCGCAAAGCGCGGCGCCGCCGGGCTCGTTATGGCCAGAGGCGTTTGCGTTTCAGGGTCGCAGGGCCATTCGATATTACGCGAAACCGCGCGGGCCGGAATCATCCAGTAGTCGCCGCCGGTATAGACGCGGGTATTGTCCGCATCGAAGGCGACTTCGAGGCCGTTCTCGATCGCTATCCAGATTTCGCCCGGGCCGGCCGGCACGCCGGGTTCGCCTACGGCACCGACCATATCCCACCGGCGAATGCGCCGCACGCCGCGGCTGAAGTCGTCAATGTCCAGCGCGGTCACGCCGGAATCGAAATGAATCAGGCTGTCGGGATCGATGGTGATGCTCTGGTCGTCGACCTGGGCAATGCGGGCCAGAGTGCCCGGACGGTTTTCGAATTCCAGACCTTCGTCGTTGATTTCAATCCACTGGCCCGGCAGAAAGCTCTGTTCGCGATCGCGCCCGCGCGCGCGAATTTGCAGCGTATCCGGCGAAGGCTGCGAAAGCCACTCCACTGCCAGGCTCGCGTTATCGCGAGACCACTTGTAGGTGGCGACACCTGGCGTTCCGCCGCGATGAATTTCGACGCGATAGAGCCGATTGTCGGTGCCGGTGTAGCCGCCCCGGGCCGCGAGATCGCAGGGGTTGGCCGGCACACCGTCGGCGACGGTGCGCGCTGTGAGTCGTCCGCGCGGCGCGTTGATGAGTGCGTCCCACTCCGGCGGTCGGCTGCGAGCTGAATATTCGCCGGAGGCCGGCGGTGCCAGCGGCGCTAATTTGATCTGAGTGATTGTTTGTTCGCGGGAACTGGTTTCCACGCCGCCGAGCGCCGGCTCGCGAATGCCGGAGTCTTCGAGAGCGGTGACGGCCCGGGAGCGCGCTTCCATATATACGAGATAATCGCCGTCGGAGTCGGGCAGCGTAGCCCCCGGTAAATCTGCTTGTTCCCGAAAGAGGCGTTCAGCGAAATTTTCGCAGAGCAGACCTTCGACGTACAGGCGACCCGCTCCGATCGCCAGCGTCGAAGCGCCGCCGTTCTCCGGATCGACGGCTGCGGTGATCGCGAAACCCGGATTTGCGACCGGGGCTCCGGTCGGTCCCAGGCTGTCCCGGTTCGCGGTCTGCCGGAGATAGGTACTCGTATCGAGCTGCTCATTCCAATCGGAGTCGGTGAGGATGCGGCCCTGCTGTTGCCGCACCCCGCTGTAGCGATTCCGTGAATCGAAGGTATTCCGCGAGATATCCGTTTTCATCTTGCGGGGTGTATGCACCGGGCCTGGACAGACTTCAATTGTAAAGGGATGCGCCGGGCTGGTCTGAGTCTGTTTTTTTGCGGGTTTTTGCAGAGTCTGAAATGTTATGGGTGTCTTCCTGCATTCTATGCACAAACAGCGAAGGCCACGCTTGCAAAGAGTAGTGCCAGACCCGATGTAGGAACTCCTACACGGAATTTCGGCTGTCAGATCTTCGTCAGTGGGTGCATCTCGACGAGATCTCGTCGGCGAAATCTCGTCGGAGCTGGAGATTGGTCGCCTGGATCGCCCCATTTGCCAGCTCGAATCGGCGCGAAAGTGAAACTTTCACCAATAATAAGCGCCAGATCACGCCTGATTTCCTCAAAATTGCCACAAATCCGCGAATTTTCAGCATGCGGAATAATATTTCCGTGTTGGCCCGCAACTTGCAATAAACTCACATCCGGCCGGGCTGCGGTTCGCCGGACAGGGGGAGATCAACACCATGAAACGCAAATATATCTACCGACTGCTCGGCCTCATACTGGCCCTGTCAATCGTGCCTGGCATCAGCGGCCAGCCGCGGCTACTGCTGCAGCCCACGCTGTCGCGCACGGCATCCGTTTCGGCCGTCATGAATAGCGGACCGATCGACGGCTGGTCGGACTACCACGCCCACCAGATGTCGCATCTGGGATTCGGCGGCGGCCTTGTCTGGGGCAAGCACAACGGCCCGGCGAATGTCGCGCTGGCCAACTGCAACGGCAACAATCACGGTCTGACCTGGGTGCCGGGTCTGCTGAACGTGAACGTTGGCACGCACAAAGACGAAACCCAGGGCTATCCTACATACAAACACTGGCCCCTCTGGAAGACCGTTCATCACCAACAATACTGGGAAGGCTGGCTGAAGCAGGCTCACAACGACGGCCTGCAGCTCTTCGTTATGTCTGCGGTTTCCAACGAACTCATGTGCGAAGTGGTGCCGAAGAAACACGGCATCAGCCCGGTCGCCTGCGACGACTGGTCGAATATCGTGCGTCAGATTCAAGCGGCCCACGCCTTCGCCGCGGCGAACCCCTGGTATCGCATCGCTCGTTCTCCCGCCGAAGCGCGCCAGATTATCGACGAAGGGGATCTGGCGGTCGTACTTTCGGTTGAAGCTTCGAATATGTGGGGCCACAACTACAACGACTGGAATATCATCAAGAATCGTATCGATACCCTCTACAACATGGGCGTGCGCGCCATGCAGCCCGTACATGAATTCGATAACAACGTGGCGGGCGCCGCGTACTTCATGGGGCTCTTCGACTGGGCGACCGGCATCGTAAAAACGATCAACACCCAGTCCTGGATTCCCGGCGGCCCGGCGGGTTTCGTCGCCAGCGTTTTCAAGAACCGCATGGATCTGGACTCGAATAAACACAACCGCCTGGGTCTCACGCCGCTCGGTCGCCAGATGATCACCTATATGATGCAGAAAAAGATCATCATCGACCTCGCGCATATTTCCGAGCGCGGTTTCTGGCAATCGGTCGGTATGACGGAAGCAAACAAATATTATCCGATCCACGTTTCGCACGCGACCTATCGCGTGATGTTTAACAAAGACAAGCAGGACGAAAAGAAACTCTCGGCGTCGATGGTCAACGCGATCAAACGCTCCGGCGGAACGGTCGGCCTGCGCACCGGTAAAGAGCGTACGAAGACTTATACGCGCAGCCCGGTCGTCGCCAACAACTGTCAGGGTTCGACTCGCTCCTGGGCGCAGGTCTATCGCCTGGGCGCGCAGGGCTACGGTCTGATCCAGGGCCTGGGCCTCGACATGGCCGGTATGATCGAACAGATTCGCCCGCGCTTTCTCGGCAGCAATCAGTGGAATTCCGATTCGGCGAAAGAGCAGTGGGCCTGCGGCGAAGACGTGCAGCGCGGTCTGTCGGCTTCGACTCTCGGCCAGCCCGAAAAAGAAAAGCGCGTCGCGAAGGCGACTTCCGCTTATGAGCGCGGTCGCCAGGGCGGTCGGACCTATACGAACTACGACTACGTCGGCCTCGCCCACGTCGGCTACGTTAAACACATGTTTCGCGACATGCAGAATATCGGCGTCGACCCCAGCCAGATCTGGGACTCCGCCGAAGCCTACGTGAAAATGTGGGAGCGCAACTACAGCTCAAGCCGCGGTCGCGTCTATAAGCCGAACGCGAGCGACAGCTACATCGATCACAACTCGCTGGTCGACAGCTGCAAGGGCTGGCGCGAAAAGCTGGGCGGCTACGGCAGCAAGCCCGTGTGCAAGCGCGTGCCGCACTTCAATATCCAGCGTCACAACTGCTCCGGCGGCGGAAAATTCGTCTGGCGCGATCCCTTCAATAAAGAGTGGTGCATTGAAAACACCAGCGACATGTACAAAGCGCGCGAAGTCGTTGCGGACAAATGTCCGGTGCCGTATACGCGTCACAGCAACTGGAGCTACAGCAACAAGCCGGTCTGTAAGCCGATCCCCGCGTTTAAGATTCGCAGCAGCAAGTGTCGCAAACAGGGCGGTTTCACGTATAATGGCCGCTGCCTCTGGAACAAAGGCTACTGGTACAACTCACGTCCGCTGCGCTGAGCGCGATGTGATATCAGCCAAAAAGGCTTGATTCTATCGGGCGCGGGTCACAGGCTCGCGCCCGACTTCGTTTAAATTCGAGCCGGCCCTGTCGCTGTTGCAAGACAGCCGCGGGGCTGGATTCGGGAAGGAATCATCAGAGATGCATTTATCCAAATACAGTGCTTCATATATAACTTCGGCCTGCGTTCGCATCGCCGTCACCTGCGCGGTCTGCGCGCTGTTTATCGCCGGAAGCCACTGCGGTCCCGGTCCCTATCAAGAGCACGCTTCCGGTTTACAGTGGCGCGACGACGTCGTTGGGGCTGGCGAAAGTCCACAGCCCGGCGATATTCTCAAGCTGCACTACGTCGGCAAAACCATCGTCGGCGGCCAGGACGTCGAGTTCTTCGATTCGAAAAAGCGCAAGCGGCCGGTGACTCTGCCGTATTTAGAAGATCGACTGATCAAAGGTTTTCTGATCGGCCTGGGGGATATGAAAACCGGCGGGAAGCGTTCGCTGATCGTTCCGCCGGAGCTGGGCTACGGTAAAGAGGGCGCCGGCCAGGTGATTCAGCCGAATGCAACGCTCTATTTCGAAATGGAGCTGCTTGAAATCAACAAGGCCCGCACCGCCTGGGACGTCGGAGACGCTCGCCCCCGTCGTCATCGCGCGGGCTATCAGTACATCGCTCTCGATCCGGGCGAAGGCGACGGACCCCGCAAAGGCGAGTACGCCATGATCAAATATCACAAATATACGGCGGACGGCCAGTTGCTGGACACTTCGGATTATTACGCCACGCCCTATGAGTTTCACATCGGTCAGCCCGAAGTTCCGGCCAGTTGGAACGCCATCGTGCCGCTCATGAAACCCCGGGCGCGCTATCGCGTGATCGTGCCGGCCTTTAAGCTGCCGGCTGAAAAATCACCGGCCGGTCCGGGAGCCGCACCGCAGCAGCCGCTGGTGAAAGGCATCTATTATGATATTGAGTTGCTGGGAGTGGACTCGAACCATTTGCACCAGTAGGTTCGCGAAGGTCCTACTGATTCACGGCGGTCGGCGCGTCGCCCGGGCTTTCGGCGCCTTCGCCCGATTCCTGATTTGCGGGCGCGATGCCTTCGTCGAATTCGCCGGCGGCTCGTCTGGATTGAATTTCCAGCGAAGCGGTTTTGCGTTCGTCCAGGCGGGCGATCGTTCGATTGGCCGCTTCGAGCATTTTTTCCAGTCGAGCATAGGCGGCCTGGTCGCCGCTCTCGTTATCGCCCTCGGTGGCCAGGCCGAATTTAAGCAGTTCGACTTTGTCGGTGAAGAATTTCGTTTTGAATTCGTAGTATGCCTGGATTTCTTCGGCGCTCGCTTCGCCGCCGGTGATGCGAAAGCCCGTTTGTTCGTAGCGCTGCATGCGGCCTTCGCGCTCTTTGACTTCGTCGTCGCCCAGAGGCCGGGGAATCAGGTCGTTGTTCGGAAATTTTTTCGCCAGATACTGAATCTTTTTCGCCTCGGATTCGGTATAAATCTCTCCGGTGCGTGGGTTAGGCAAATCGAGCAGGGCGGCGAATTCGGCAGTCAGCTCTTCTTCGGCCGATAGATCTTCCGTGTCCAGCATGTCGAAGATACTGAAGCCGGAGCCGCTCTGTGCGTCGCCGTCGCTCATCGCGTCCGGCGAATCGGAAGGCGAAAGCGCGAAAAATACGACGGCTCCCAGAATGAATACTAACGCACCGGCGATGGCCAGCATGCGAACACTCGATTGCGAATTCATATGGTCCCCCTCGCGCGAAGGCCTGTAGCCGCAAAGAATCGCGCGAACCGTCGCAAATATGTTTCGCGGGCTTTGAAAATACAAGAAGTTTTCACGACCCGGTGCTTTGTACAGCCGAACGAAGCGCCAGGTCGTGAAATCTATAAATCAAATTGGGGCCGCCTTGAATTCGGCGCTTGAGTCTCCGGCGGGGGGAGGGTTCAGAATGATCGCATTATGAGTTCTAAAACAACATCCACACCTTCATTCACGCAAAGCCCGTTACAGGAGGCGCCCGGCATAGAGCATCCGTCGCGCCCGGGCGCCGCGCCGTTTTTCGCCTGGAGCGATCCGCGCGCCTGGGGCCGGCTCCTGGCGCGCGGCGCGCTGCTGTGGGCAATTCCCTTTCTGATTTCGATTCCGTTTTTCAATCGGGCCGGCGAACTCCAGATCGATCTGTTCGCCTTTAAGTCCCTGATGGGGATTTCCGGATCCCTGGCGGGGGTGCTACTGCTGCTGCGTTATCTGGGTCGCGAGTTCGCGCGGCGTCCGGCGGCCGACTTCTGGCGCTGCGGTTTATTTACGGGCGCGATCTGGTTGCTGATAAACTGGGGCCTGGATTTTTTGATCCTGCTGCCGCTGAACGGCCAGTCGCCCGAAGAATATATGCTGCGCATCGGCTTCGGCTATCTGTCGATTCCGATCGTGGCGACGGGCATCGGCCGGGCGCTGTCGGCGCATTCTTCGGCCGCTCCCGATTCGCCGGCCTCGCCGGCCTCGCCGGCTTCGCTCTGAAGGAATTGCACGCATGTATTCAATCGGAAAATTTTCGCTGATAACCCGACTCTCGGTCAAGACCCTGCGCCACTATCATGAGATCGGCCTGCTCGTTCCCGATCACGTCGACGAAGATTCCGGCTATCGTTATTATCGCGGCGCGGCGGTCGAGCGGGCCCGCGTGATTTTGCAACTGCGCGATCTTGATTTTCCCCTGCAGCAGATCGGCGAGATTCTAAAAGAGTGTCGCGACGACGCCGACATCGTCGTATTTCTGGAAGAGCGCGCCGCGGCTATCGCGGAGGATCTCAAGCGGCTGCAGGGGAAGCGCGCGTCGATCGAACGCGTTCTGGAACACGCCCGGCGGGCTCGCGAAACGCCGGCCCCGGGCG
Organism: bacterium; assembly: GCA_024742665.1. Lineage (GTDB taxonomy): Bacteria > Spirochaetota > Leptospiria > Leptospirales > Leptonemataceae > JANSYA01. The sequence goes on along the minus strand of JANSYA010000006.1, from coordinate 126,082 downwards.
CCGCCGTGATAGAAAAAAACCTGGAGCCGTTTTTATTTTGCGGACTGCGCACGCAGGGCCGCTGGGAGGAGATCGGGAAAGTCTTCGGCGAAGTCGCGCGGCGCGCCGGCCGTCACATTGCCGGCCCGGCTCTTTCGATCTGCTACGACGGCGCGTACAAAGAAGAGGGCGCCGACTACGAAGGCGGATTTCCGGTGCGTAAGATCGTGCCGAACGCGGCGCGCTACGACCTGGACTGTCGCGAGCTGCCCGGTGTGCGGGCGGCGACGATCGTGCATACCGGGCCGTACAGCGAGCTGGGCCGGAGCTATGAAGTCCTGCTCGCGCACATGCACGAACGCGGCTACGAACTCACACCGCCCACGCGGGAAGTCTATCTGAAAGGTCCCGGGATGATTCTGCGCGGGAACCCGGCGAAGTATCTGACCGAAATTCAGATTCCCCTGCTTTGACCGTGCTTCGAGAGGGTGGCCGTCGCGCCGGTGCCGAATAATACACTTGAAATTCGGGCCCCGCTTCCACACCTTAACAAATGCGGGGTCCGGTGTTGTGCCTGATCCGGCCGCAGTTCGAAAATCGGTTTCGACTGCCTGGTCCTCATGTCACGACAAGCGAGCGAAATGGATTCGGTCGGCGATGCGCCGGTTTCGACTGCCGGTGCCGATCGGCAGCAGCAAGATGAAGATCGCGCGCTGCGGCCGCTGCGGCTGGTGGATTTCGTCGGCCAGCCGGACGTTTGCGGTAAGCTGGGCGTGGCGGTGCAGGCCGCGAAAACCCGCGGGGAGCCTCTCGATCACGTTTTGTTTTCCGGACCGCCGGGCCTGGGTAAGACGACTCTGGCGGCGATTGTTTCCAGCGAACTGGGCAGCCGCTTTCATACGACCAGCGCGCCGGCCGTGTCGAAGCCGAAGGATCTGGCAAAGCTGCTCACGGTTCTCGAAGCCGGCGACATTCTCTTCGTCGACGAGATCCATCGCCTGAGCATGGCCTGCGAAGAGATTCTGTATCCGGCCATGGAAGACGGTTACATTGATTTTATTATCGGCGAGGGCGTGACCGCCCAGAGCATCAAGCTGCATCTGAAACCCTTTACGCTCGTGGGCGCGACCACTCGTTCGGGCATGCTTTCGTCGCCGTTAAAAGCGCGCTTCGGCATCGACCTCAAGCTGGAGTTTTATCGCAGCGAAGATCTCGCGCGCATTGTCGCTCGATCGGCCGGACTTTTGCAGCTGGACTTCGACGACGAAGCGGCTTTCGAAGTGGCTTCGCGCGCGCGCATGACTCCGCGGGTCGCCAATCGCCTGGTCCGTCGCATTCGCGACTACGTAACCGTGGAAAATATCGCGACCGTCGATCAAGCCTTCGCCCGGAATTGTCTGGACCGTCTGGGCGTCGACGCGATGGGTTTGATCGAACTCGATCGTAAGATTTTGCGTCTGATGATCGAACGCTATAACGGCGGGCCGGTTGGAATCAAAACTCTGGCGGCCCTGGTCGACGAAGAAGAGCGCACGATCGAAGAAGATCACGAACCATTTATGCTGCGCAGCGCACTGATGGAAAAGACTTCCCAGGGGCGGATGGTAACGGAGCTGGCCTATCAGCATCTCGGCTACGAGATGAGCGAGCGGTCCGGAAATTCCGCTGCGAAGCGAAACGAAAAAAACTCCGTGACCGACGCGCCGAAAAAGGGTCCGAAGGGAGAGGAAGATCTGCCATTCTGAAGCCAGAAAGCTTCGCGATCCATCATGAAATCATTCCTGAATAAATTCGCCGAATTGATCCGCGCCTTCGCTCGCAGCATTCCATTTGTCTCGCCGCTGATGCGAGTGCTTACGCCTCCCGCGCTTGTCGCCGAAGACGATCGCCGGCTGATTGTCTCGGCGGTGCCGGTGCTCTTCGTATGCGCTTTCGTTTTCGCGGCGATCTATTCGGAACGAATCGCCCCGATTCTTTCGCGGATCAACCAGCCGCTGGAAGTCCAGGCTCTGCAGGAGCAACGCCAGAAAGTGTATCGAGTGCTGGTCGAACAGGAATACAAGCCGGAAGCGAAGACCTTACAAGAGCGCGCGCTTTCCGACGTAACGGCCGAAGGCACCGGCGCGATCACCCTGGCGAAAGGCTTTCATACTCTGGCCAACGACGATACCTTTGAACAGGGCGGGGCTCCGGCCACTCCCGCCGCGCGGACTCCGGCGCAGCAGTCGAACGATGCGGAGCGCACGCCCGAAGGCCCAGGCGAAAGTTTGCCGGACGATTCGCGCCGGCCGCAGCCCAATGCGCCCCAGGCCGAAGCGCAAACCGCCCGGCCGAATCCCGGGCGACTAACGCGCATTCCCGCGAACTATCGATTTCGCGAAGACTTCGCTCTGCGCTACGACGGCCAGGATTTGTTTTCGATCGCGCGCCAGGAGCTGGTCGGCTATCAGTACTTTCGCCGCATGATGCGCCAGATTCGGGACGGCTTCCCGCTGCTCGGCAACTGGTCCTACCGCGATCCCTACGGCGTCGTTGTGAACGAACAGGTGAAGCCGCAGGTCGTCTCCGTGCAGTTCCTGGTCGACGATACGGGACGCGTCATGGACGTAAAAGTAGTTTCGTCGATCGGGCAGCGCGTCGTAGACGAGGCCTGCGTGAACGCGCTCCAGCACCAGAACTTCGGTCCGCCGCCGCCGGAAGTTTTAAATACCTACGGCAATATCTTCGGCATTCGCTTTTTGTTTCCGCCGCCGCGCTATTAAAGCGACCCGAAACAATCTGAAACAAATCGAATACCGCGCCTGACTTAAAGCCGATGCAACACTTCCTGCTTGAAACTCCGGTCGACGTTTCCGAAACGCTGAACCTGATCTCGCGCGCGAAGCATACCTATGTGAAATTTTTATCCGCGAACGATCTCGGTCTGACCGGTTCGCACCAGCGGGGCATCTATCTGTCCCGGGACTGCTGGCCCTTCTTTCTGGACGCACCGGGACCGGCCGGCGAAAATCTGGAACGCCTGATGAATATCGACTGGGGCGACGGCCGGCGCACTCCGGCGATGTTTAAGTGGTACGGCGCCAGCAAAAAAGAATATCGCATCACGCAGACGACCGCGCTCTTTCGCCACCGCGAAGAACGCAGTCTGGGAGCTCTGTTCTTATTGCTCGACGCTTCGGATACTCACGGCGAATTGCTCGGCCGGATTCTGGAAAGCGACGACGACATCGAACAGGTTTTGAATTTCCTGGGCATTACGCCGGCGGAAACCGCGCAGACTCTGAACTTCGACTTAAACGAAAGGCTCTTGCCGGAGTGCGAAAAATATCTGCTCGAAACCGGCGGCAGCTTCCCGGATACGGCCGATATTTCGCGTCGCTCGCAGCGCGTTTTCGAGGAGCTGTACGGCGATAGCGGTTTCGAGAATCCGGATCGGGCGCTGCTGTCATTGATCGAAATCGAATATACGCTCTTTCGTTCGATCGAACGGCAGGTGTACGAGCCGCTGCTAAACAAAGCCTTTGGTCGCATCGAAGATCTGCTTGTCGTTTCGCTGGAAATTAACAATCGCCGCAAGTCCCGGGCGGGACTCGCTTTAGAAAATCATCTGAAGTATTTATTCGAACGCCTGCGAGTTCCGCATATTGCTCAGGGCAAGACCGAAGACCAGCGTCGGCCGGATTTTATTTTCCCCGGCCAGGAAGCCTACGACGATCCGCAGTTTCCTTCCGAGCGGTTGTTTTTTCTGGGCGCGAAGACGACGTGCAAAGATCGCTGGCGCCAGGTCTTAAACGAGGCCGACCGCATTCCCGTGAAATATCTATGCACTCTCCAGCAGGGCTTCTCGACCGCGCAGCTCGGCGAAATGCACGCGGCCGGCGTGATTCCGGTCATCCCCGCGGCCTACCACAGCCACTGCAAAGAAGCCGATCGCGCACAGCTGATGACCGTGAGCCAGTTCATCGATCGCGTGCTCGAAAAGAACGGGACGACTCCGGATCTATTTGCGCCTTAAGACCATCTCTGACCGCAAACGATACAGTTTTTTTGTTTTACGAACTGGTCCGTCCCTGTTGGACTGTCGGCCATGCATAAGGACGCCGCCCGCAAAATTATCGAAGAACAACTGCAGAGCGATGACACGCTGATTGGTTTTTTTATGGCCCAGCAGTCGCCGCCGATCTGGTTGTTTTTCCTGATCGGCCCATTCGCGGCTCTGAGTCTGAAAACCTATTTCGTAGGGGTGTCCGAGCGAGGCGTCTATTTTCATCGCCTGAGTATGACGGGCAAATTCGCGCACCTGGACTTTTTCGAGTACGGTGAAATCGCCGGGCTCACGGTCGGAAAGGGCATGCTGCAGCGACCGATGAAATTCTTTTTTTCCTCAGACCGCACTCTGCTGCTCAAGGCTCAGTTGAAGGGCGTCGAACGCGTCGCAAAACTTGACGAAGCGACTCAGCGACAGCTGGAAAGCCGCATCCCCGCTCATAAGTGATTCGGTCGTGATCTTATTTCTAGTCGTTACAGCGATCTACACCGGATTGCTGGTCGCGATCCGACCGGCATCTGCGAGTCTGAAGGCCCCTCCGATTTCTTATGCGGAAAATTTCAGAAGCATTCGGGCGAGTCTGGGTTGCGGGTTTGCCATCGCGCTGATATTTCTATTCAGCAGTCACCTGTCTTTTTTCCAGACTGATGTCGTCATGCTGGATCTCTTCGCATTCACCGGTCGTTTTGATTCGGCGAAAGTCTGGCAGCCCTTGACGCACCTGCTGCTGCATTTCGATCTACTGCATCTACTCTCGAATCTTGGTCTGCTGGGCCTGCTCACAGTATATGAACGGCGAGTCGGACACGCGCGCTATCTTGCGGTGCTGGCAGTGGCCGGGCTGGCTTCGATCCCGTCCGTCTGGATGTATTCGGAACCGGTCCTGGTTTGCGGAATCTCCGGCGGTCTACTCGGCCTGGCTGCGGCATATTTCACGGACCACAAAGAGCTCAGCCGGCGTGAGTGGGCGGTGGCGGTCGTCGTATTTCTGGCGCTGTTTTTGATTCTGTCGTTGATCGATGAAATCCGCACAGGCGGGCCGGGCGGGGCCGCCGGTCCGCTGTCTTATCAAATCGATCATATCGGCCATCTACTGGGCGCCGCGGCGGGTTTGGTCTACTGTCGATTGCGACCCCGCGACTGAAACCGCTTGATCCGCACATACTCTTTCTTCTTCGGTCTTCAGCTCTTCTTCGGCCCCAGTCCGAATACGAAACGCAGCGGATTCCATCGCCGCACCAGCGCTTCGTAGAATAAAAATGTGGCGGCGTAGGTCGCGACGGTGATGATCGCGAAGCTGATGCCGCTCGAAAATCGATCCGAGAGCAGCCAGGCGACGAACATCGCGATGCTCATGTGAACGATATACACGTACAGCGAAGCTTCGCTCAGATAATTTAGAACCGGATGCGGACGCGTAAAATATTTCGCGCCATAAAACAAAACGAGCAGCACCCACAGCAGCGCGTTCACGGTATAGACCGGTTGCAAGGCGAGATACACCGCGAAAGGACCGAAGCCCGGCAGATAATATATGCGAGCGGCCCAGAGCACGCTCATGAGTACGATGGCCGCCGTCCAGACCAGAGCCGGGCGATCGCGCAGCTGGCGAAAGACATCGAAGTCGTTGCGCTCGGCCGCGATGGCGTAGCCCAGCCAGAAGAAAGCCAGAAAATAGATCGGATTCGGATACGGTAAAAGCGTCAGCTTGCCCAGGGTGACGCAGATCGCGGCGAAGAACAGGGGCATGCGTTTCGCCCACGCCGGGATGCGGCCTTCGTTCAGACGCCGGAAGATCGGCCCGCTCAGCATGGAAAAAATATACAGGTACAGTAAATACCATAAATGCGCGACAGAGAAGGTGCCGGTATATCCCTGCAGCTGGCTCGCGTCGAATGTATAAAAGCGCGGCAGATAGGTCCAGAAACCGTCGCTGCTTTCGGGATTGCTGAAGCGATAGGCGATGTATCCTAATATTGGAAGAGTCGAAATTAGAGCGAATCCCAGCGGAACCAATAAACGTTTCGCGCGTTCCGATCGGAACTTCGCCGCGCCGCGTTTTTCGATCGAATAGCAGGCGGCCATGCCACCGATCACGAAGAAGAGCGGCATGAACCAGGAGTCGAGGAAGCGAATCAGAATCTCCGCCCACAGATGATTGCCGGATTTTACGTAGAAGGGCAGATAGTCGAAAACGCGTGCGGCGTGCGCGAGCACCAGCAAGAGAATCGCCAGGGATTTGATCCAGTCCAGATAGTATTTGCGTTCGTTCATAGTCTTTCGCCTGCGTTCGTCAGAGCAGCGCCTTGCGGCTCGCGGCGGCTCAGCCTTTATAGTTGAATTTCCCGCGCACCAGATCCCACAGGCCGATCACCTGAATCTTGAAGGGGTTGTGGCCCTGGAATCCCGTCGTGACTCCGTAGCGCACGGGCTCGGTTTCCGCCTGGTATGTTCCGAACATACGATCGAAGATCATCGTCATGCCGCCGTAGTTTTTATCGATGTAGATGTCGTTGGAAGCGTGGTGCACGCGGTGGGCGGACGGCGTATTCAGCCAGCCTTCGATAAATCCCAGCTTCGGCACCATCTCGGTGTGCAGCCAGTATTGATAAAAAAGATTTAGTAGAACGGCCGAGCCGACCAGCAGGGGATGAAAGCCCAGCCAGATCATCGGCAAATGAAAGATCGGCTGTACGATTGGATCGAGCCAGGGCAGGCGCAGACTCGTGGACAGGTTCATCCACGGACTGGAGTGGTGCACGAGATGAATCGCCCAAAAAGGTTTCGATTCGTGAAAGAGGCGATGCTGCCAGTAGTAGGTGAACTCCGCCAGGACGAAGACCGCCAGGAAACTCCAGAGATTCGATTCGATCGTAAACAGGCGATGATCGTAAGTTAGCGTCAGGATCCAGATCTGATACAGGCCCAGCACGATCTTGCTGGCGAGCAGCGTGCCGTACATAAAGAAATTGGCGGCGCTTTCTTTGAAATTATAGGCCTGCTTGCGCGCCCGCCAATTCCAGATAATTTCGATGATGATCAGGACGCCGAAGACCGCGAAAATCTGGGGGCGGTATTCGAGCATGAAGTTGGTTTGAAAAATGTCCATGGTTTCGAAGGACTCCCGCGGGAAAGCTCTCGCGGGGAATCCCCTGGCTGCCCGACCCGGGCCACGAAAAGAAAATGCGTCTGAGAATCAATCTCTTTTGGATGCCGCCAACCGAATGAAGGCAACGCTGCCTGGAGCTCGGGGGCCTGGCAGCGCGGCCCTGCTCCCCGCAGGGCGAGACGCCGGCTCCCGGAAACAGCTCTGACCGCAGGCCATCCTACAGGGCAGAATGAGCTTGCGGTCAGAAGGTGAGGATTTTGCGAATCAGGCCTGCGAGCGCTCAAGCAGTTGCGCCCGCAGCCGCAGGGTCTTGCCGGAGACAAACCCTGCGGCTGCCTTTGCCGCTGGCAAAGCCCTGCAACCGCTTAAGCGGTTGCGGGGCTGAAGTCTTTCAGTTTGCCCTGTTCTTTCAGGATCTGTTTGACCTGCGCTTCCAGGTCTTTGCGGAAACCCAGTTCGAAGTGCACGTCGGCCACAACAAAGATCGGAGCGGATACCAGGGCCTGGAAGAGATTGTCGAAGAGCGCCGGGCGGCTCTTTTCGAAGGCGAAGTGGCCGTAAAATTGCGATCCCCAGCCGGTAATCTGTGCGGCGGCGAAGATCGACCAGCCGACGGTCGGGCCCATAAACGAGATATAGTGCGCCAGGGCGAGCAGGCTGCCAAAGAGCACGGTGCACACGGCGGCGAAATAGACATCGAGAGTGAAATAATATAGAAGCAATACGGCGGTGAAGACCATCGCCAGGGTTACGTTGAAGCTGCCGACTTGAAACAGGTTTACCCAGCTGAGAACGACGAGCAGGGAAAAGCTGATCATCGGCACGCCGATCACGTGGATCATAATGTTGCGATGTTCCTGGTGGTAGGCGGAATAAAAGGCCATTTCTTTTGCGAATCTCATGATTTTGACTCCGTGCGTCCGTGGACCGGACGCTGTGTTGGTGTTGTAAATTGTGAGCTCTTTTTAGCACGATCCGACCTGGCCGTGCTTGAATAAACCTGCTGCCCGGGCGGTTTTTCTGGAAAATTTTTACAGCGCCGGAGCGGCTGGCGCAAGCAGATTTCGAGCCGGCCCGGTGCGGCCAGCATTGGACAGATTCAATCGTCCGAACTGTAGAGCTTCTCAAGCACGTGTTCGATGCCCCGGACCTTCGCGACCATGAAGTATTCCTGGGGAATCGGCGCGGCCAGCAGCCAGTTCACGGGGTAGCGCTCGTCCAGCACCATTTCGGCCGGGGCGCTTAGATGCAGGCGGTCGAATTCCCGGGTCAGCACGAAGTTGGAATTCGCGCTGTCCACGCCCGACTCGTAGGTGTGACCGTGATCGAAGAAGGCCCCCGCCAGCCAGGGAAAGATCGCCATGCGTCCGAGCACCCCCGGCAGCCACTCGGTTTTGTTCGCGGTGTAGCTGAGGATCTCGGCCCGCATGCGGGTGTTGGGCGCATCGCCGGCGACGTTGCCTTCGACGCCGGGCATATTCTGATTCGACATGCCGATGGTCGCGAGCATGAAGCCGTCTTCGACTTCGAATTCGGCGACGGCCAGAGGCGGATAGTCGCGATCGGTTACGGCGTAGTAGGTTTTGTGGGGTCCGTAGCTGGCTTCGTAGTGGGCAATCAGGCGATCGCGAAAGCTTTCCCAGTGAGATTTTTGCGAACGACTCGTCCAGAATTCCAGATTTTCCCGCAGGCGATCGTGAAAGCCCTGCTGGCTGTCGGGCGGCAGCGGCAGCGTGCCCACGTCCTGGGCCACAGCCTCGCGGGCATAACCCTGCAAACCATCGGCTCCGCTCCAGGGCGGGATCAGCGCCTCCGCTTCGCCGTTGCGATAGAGCACGACGCCCGTGCCTTCCGAAAACCAGACCAGGTCCAGCTCTTCATTTTCGGGGAGCGGGAGCCCCTCAGGATGGGCGCAGGCCGCCTGGCGCAGCAGGGGAGCCTGTCCGGCGCGCATCGCTTCGTGGTCGGTTTCCGCGGGAGCCGGCAGCAGATTGCGCACCCAGACGGCCCGGGTATCGCCCGGAAGATCTTCCGGCGGGCTCAGATACAGATACAGAGTCCGACCGTCGTTTTCGAGGGTGGCGATGCGCGTTCCGTACGGATTGGCTTCTTGCAACAGGTTTTTGGACATACGAGGCTGCCAGCCAAGAAGCAGGTTTCGCAGGTGGCAGCCTGTAAATGAAAAAATTTCGGATTGCCAGCCCCGGATTGCGCGGCGAAAATCACTGTGCATCCCGAAAGCGGAATTAAAGCCTGACAGCCGTCAGTGAGAATTGAGTTCGATGGATATACTTTCGCATCAAATCGGTCCTGTCACCGTGATTGAATTAGAAGGACCGATGAATCTCAAAAGCATGCGCTGGCTGCACGATTCGCTCGAAGAGTGGGTCGCGGCCGGTAAGCTGCGGCTCGTGCTTTCCCTGCGGGACGTAACTTTGATCTCTTCCAGCGGTCTCGGAACGCTGATCCAGTTTTCGCAGGATTTCAAAAGCCGCAGCGGACGACTGGCCCTCGCGGCTTTGCACCAGACCGGCAAAGAGGTCATGGCGATTACCAAGCTCGATACGCTGTTTCAGATTTACGATACGGTCGAAGAAGCCGTCGAAAGCATGCATTCTGAGGACTGAAGGCGCAGCCGTAAGTCCGAATTAGATGCTGAAGGCGCAGCCGTAAGTCCGAATTAGATACTGAAGGCGCAGCCCTGAAACTAATTCGGGCTGCAAGCTTTGCTCGCAGCCCTCAGTCCTGCTTCGAAATTTACGCGTGATCGGCGAAGATGCCGGCGAAGTTCTCTTTATAGGCGTAGACCAGATAACCGGTCGCAGCCAGCAGCAGACCCGGCATGACCACACCGGCGCCCCCGTCCGGAGCCATCAGCAGGTGGAACAGGAAGATCACCACCACGATCGGGGCGAGAATTACGATCCCGAGCGGGGCAAAACGCTTCGTGCCGATGCTGGCCAGTAGCAGGCCGCCGCCTATAATTTCCAGCAGCTTCACGACGGCTCCAATTCCCGAGCCGAATAATAGGCCCATAAAGGCGCCGGCCTGTTCCGGAAGTTCCGGCAGCGGAATAAACTGTAGAAAGCCGTTTAGACCGAAAACGACGAAGATCAGCCCGACAAAAGCCCGGGCTACGATTGTAGCTATATTCATTTTTCTCTCCTGATAATACGATATTTCTGTGTTCGCAGTGATTCAGATGCCCGCATCCCGCAAAGGTTACAGTCAATGTTACAAAATCAGCGGCGTGCAGTCCGTTCGAATTTTCCCGCCGGCTGCGAAAAAAGTGCCACTTGTCACCCGAAGGCTAAAAATATATTTGCAATACGCATGATAAGTATTTAGGATGCCGCCATGCTGCTCGAACTAAAAATTGAAAATTTTGGAATCATTGAGGAGTTACGGGTGAGACCCGGCTCCGGACTCAACGTTATGACCGGCGAAACCGGAGCCGGCAAAAGTCTGCTGCTTACGGCGCTGGATACGGTGCTGGGCGCCCGGGCCGGGGGGGGATTGGTGCGAACGGGGGCGCACCGGGCATTCGTTGAAGCGCTCTTTGATACCGGTTCGCTGCCGATCGTGCGGCAGCTGCTCGAAGAAAAGAAGATCGAAATCGGCGACTCCTACCTGGAACTCCGCCGGGAAATCGCTGCCGATGGCCGCGGTCGGATTTATATCAACGGTTCGCCGACGACCCTGGGAGTCGTGCGAACTCTGGCCGGCCATCTGTTAGAGGTTCACGGTCAACACGAGCACCAGCGTATACTCGATCCGGAACAGCATCTGGACAGTCTGGATATGTTTGCCGGCACAACCGAGCTGCGAGACGAAACCGCGGCTCTGTATCACCGCTATATTCATCTGCGCAACCGTCTGCGTACGGTCACCCTCGAAGCCGACGAGCGCGAACGGCGTCTGGACTATCTGAAATTCGCCCTCGATGAAATGGAAGGTTTCGAACCCCGGGACGGCGAATTCGAAGAGCTGCAGCAGGAACGGGCCCTGGGGCAGAATAGCGGCCGCCTCTTTCAGGATCTCTGCGCCGCCTACAGCACCCTGCGGGAAGAAGACCACTCGGTTCTGGATCGTCTGGCCTCGGTGCTGGAACTGCTGGAGCGCCACGGCCATCTATTGCAGGGGATCGAAGAACACCTGGGCGCCACCAACGAAAGCGTCTATTCGCTGGAGGCGATGGCGGACTATCTGCGCACTCAAAAAGATCGGCTGAATTTTTCACCCGAGCGCCTGGAAGATATTTCAGATCGAATTACAGGCTACCAGCGCCTGCATAAAAAATACGGCGGGACGACCGCGGCCGTTTTGCACAAACAGGAAGCCTATTTGCGGGAGCTGGCTTCGATTGAAATGAGCGAAGAGGAGCTGGACGAGCTGCGTTCCCGCTTGCAAATCACATCGGTCGAACTCTTCGAGCACGCGGAAGACCTGTCCCGCCGCCGCCGGGCGGTGGTCTCGCATCTGGAGGATCAGATCGCGGAAGAGCTCGCTCAGTTGGGCATGCCCGGCGCGCGCATCAAGGTCGCGGTCAGTCGCGAAGTCGATCCCGACGCGACTGCGAACGCCGAACGCAATCAGAAATTCATGGTTCACGAAAAAGGCCTCGATCGCGTCGAGTTTCTGCTGGCTGCGAATACGGGCGAGTCCCTCCAGCCGCTGCGCAAGGTCGCGAGCGGGGGCGAGCTGTCCCGGATCACTCTGGCTTTGAAGTCGATCTTCTTTGCGCATCGGACGACCGGAACCATCGTTTTTGACGAGGTCGACGCGGGAGTCGGTGGAGAAGTGGCGCATACCATCGGTAATCGCCTGAAGCGTCTGGCCGGTCAGAGTCAGGTGCTGGTCGTAACTCACCTGCACCAGATCGCGAGCCTGGCCGATCAGCATTTTTCAATTCGAAAACGCGCCACGGGCGGGCGGACAGCGACGGGTGTACAGCGACTCCAGGGGGAGGCGCGCCTGAAAGAAATGGCCCGGATGCTGGGCGGGGAATCCTCCGGAAAAATGGTCATCGAACACGCCCGGGAGCTTCTGGCCCGAAATCGCTCTGTCGCATCCTGAGGGGGAAAAGATTCTGGAGCCGGCCGCTCTGATACGCGCCATGCCTGGCGGATGCTTCGGGATCGCGGTTCTCGCGTCCGGCCAGGGGGGCAGAATTAGGGGTGACGGTCATCTGGTAGAATATTTTCTGGTTTGGCCGGCGAGTCTTCGGCAAATATCCGGATGGCTGTCCCAAATTGAACAGCGGATTGCGAAAAATCCGATCGATGTACCGAGCGCCTGGAGCCCGCCTGCTCTTAGTGGGCCTGGTCTTACTGGGCTCGCTCTTTATGCTGCCGCTGCTTTCGCAGCCGAATGCGTATCTCGATAAACCCGTCAGCGACGTGAAATTCGTCGGCCTGCGCAACGTTACCGCGGACGATCTGTATCCGCTGCTTTTGACCCAGTATGGCCAGCCTCTCACCGAAGAGGCGCTGAATACCGACCTGAAAGCCCTCTTTTCTACCGGCTATTTTTCCAATGTCCTGATGCGCGTGCGGCTGACTCCCGACGGCGGCGTCGCGGTGACCTATGAGGTCATCGAGCTGCCCCGCATTCGTTCCATCAAGTTTCTGGGCGCCGAGGAGCTGGCCCTGCAGGAACTCAAAACGGTTCTGGATTTTCGGGAAGGGGACGTGTACTCCGCCCAGAAAGTCAAAGCCGCGGTTCAACTGCTCGAAAACAAATATCGTGAAGAAGGCTTCTTCCTGGCGGAAGTCTGGTACCGGGTCAGCCGGGTCGATCGCCGCAACAACCAGATCGCCGTATCGTATGTCATTGACGAAGGCGCGAATATTCCGATTTCCAAAATCAACATTCTGGGCACGAAGCAGGTCGATCCGGAAGATCTGCTGGACATTCTGGATCAGCAGGAGTCCGGCCTGCTGGACGACGGCATCTTTCAGGAAACGAAGTTCGAAGAAGACAAATTCAAGATCCTGGCGTATGCGAAGAGCCGCGGATTTTTGGACGCGGAAATCGATCCGCGCGCGACCGGCTATGAAGTCCGGTACGTGAACCCGCGGCGTCCCGAGGAAGGCCGGGTCGTCGTTATCACGTACAAACTGCTGGAAGGTGAGATCAGCTATTTCGGCGGCTACTCCCTGGACCACGATCCGCGATCGATCAACCTGGAGTTGAACCCGCCCGAGCGCGAAGTGCAGGACGACATTACCCCGATCTATGATCCGGAGGTGCTGGTTCGCTCGATGGAATTCAGCGAAGACGATGTCGGCGAAATTTTCGACGAAGGTCGTTTCTTTCGCGACCGCGGGTCGCTGCAGGAACTGTACTCGACCCAGGGCTACGTATTCACTCAGATCCAGCCGGTCTATATCAACATGCCGTATACTATGGAGACGCTGGACAAGTACGCGGCCTGCGCCGCGATCGAGTCTCCGACCAACGCGAGCGACTTGCGCTGTAAAACCGAAGCGGAGTGGCTCGATATTCCCGGCCTGCGCGAGCGCCTGCTGGAGAATCCCGAAGAAGAAGGTCGCAACCTGCGCCACGTTCACTTTGTTGTGCGCGAAAACGGGCTGGCATACATCGAAAATATTATCATCAAGGGTTATGTAAAGACCCAGGAAAACGTAATTCGCCGCGAGCTGCTGGTAAAAGAGGGACAGCTGTTCAACTCGGCGCTGGTCAATCGCAGCCGCGAGAAGCTGATTAACCTGGGCTACTTCAAAGAAGTCAACCTGCAGATTCGCCCCGGCTCCAGCGAAGATAAGATGAATCTGATTCTGGACGTGGCGGAACAGCCCACGGGCACGATTTCAATGGGCGGCGGTTTCGGAACGCAGTCCGGCTTTTCAATCTTTACGGAAGTGGGCGAGAACAACCTGAACGGCGCCGGCGAAAAGATCAGCGGCCGTCTGGAGTACGGTCCGCTGCGTCGTTCGGTCGGTATCGAATGGACCGACCCGTGGTTCTATGAAACCTGCGAAGACACGACCGGATCATTCTGGCGCAACAAGATGTCGCAGTTCGACAACGCCCAGGACTTTGCGACGATCTTAAAGACGGCTGAATCGCTGCAAAATCAGTATCGCTCGATTGGCGCGGTAATTGCGACGTACGTCGAAGAAGGCGGCGATGACGAAAGCGTTGAGAATCTGGATCGGGTAAAGGTTCGCATTCGCCGTTTGATTTTCAAATACGTCGCCGAAGAAGAAGAGTGCTATCGCAGTTTTCCGCGACCCTGGTCGCTGCGTCTCGGCGCCTTCTATCAATCGACCATTTTCCAGGACGTCAGCCCTCTGGCGGTCAGCTTCGATTCGACCGACCTCTTCGAAGACGCCGAATTCGAGCGCAATCGTTTCGGTCTGGATGTTGGCACCTCGCATTCATTCCTGGTCAACTGGGCCCACTATCACAGCTATTCGCCGTCCTGGTCTGTGGCGACCCGGCCGACGTCGCTGGTCAACGACGCGGTCTTGCAAGAAGTCGAGCTCGGCTGGCAGTTTAAGTCGAGCCTGACGAACGGCGTCATCTATAATACGATCGACAACGTCTTCAATCCGACCCAGGGATTTCGCGCGAACCATTCGATTGAAGTCACCGGTCAGGCCCTGGGCGGCGACGATCACTATAACCGTTATACGGCTTCCTACAATTATTACTGGTACTGGTTCGACTATACCTTCTTCGGATTCTTCCGGAACAACAACCTGCGCCGCTGGCGCGTGGTCCAGGAAGTTCGCCTGAAAGGCACCTTCACTCACGAAACCGCGCCCTTCCGCAGCACCCAGGATAAAGAAGAAAATCCGTACATTGAACCGGAAGACCGTCTGTATCTCGGCGGCTTTAATACGCTGCGCGGATACGATCCGCAGGACGCTCTGTATCCCGCGGTCTGGCGGGACGGCGGCAGCCATATGCTGCTGGGTTCGACCGAATTCCGGGTGCCCATCGAGCCGAGCATTCTCTGGCTGGTGGCCTTCCTGGACTCCGGCACGATCTTCGACAACGTCGGAGAATACACGGGCGACCTGAAAGAGAGCGCCGAGAACTATCAGGAAGTGCAAAATCTGGCGACGGCCCGGGCGGAACCCCTGCTGGCGCTGCTGGCCGACCAGACAAATCCGTTGACATTTTTTCAGCAGGGTTATCATTTCAGATCCCTGCGGGATTGGAACGACCCGAAACGCGCCGTGCTTTCGACGCGGAACCTGGCGCTGGATCGAGCCCTCTACTCCTGGGGTTTCGGTCTGCGGATTCAGATTCCGGTATTGCCCCTGCGTCTCTTTCTGGCGCAGAAGCTTTATTACGCCGGCGGCGGCAAGTTCAAGCCCATTCCAGGCGAGGACGAGTTTGAATTCGTGTTCGGGATCGGGGATGTTCGATTTTAATGTCAGCAGCGCAATCCATACCCGGCTCGCAGCCTGAGGCCTCCGGCGATCGTCCCGATGATTCCCGGGACGCGGTCGGCGCCGAAATGCCGGGCAAATGGAAGATCCTGGCGCGCCTCTTTCGCTACGTCTTTCGCTATCGCATCCGCATTGTGGCGGGCATCGCGCTTTCCTTTCTGGTTTCCATCGCGAACCTGGCTTCCCTGAGCGCCTTCGTCCCGATCTTTAACGCGATGGGGCAGGAGGGTTCGATCGGCCTGTTCAAGCTGGGGCAGGACGAATCGAAGCAGTACGCGATCTGGTTGGCGGACGGCGATCAGCCGATTCACGAAAAGATCCGCGGCTACGCGACCCACGCGAAAGTGTGGATGAACAACGAGATCTCCAGCAAGTCTTCGAGCGAAGCGATTATCTGGCTGTGTCTTGCGATCATTCCCGTTTATTTTCTGAAAATTCTCTGCGTAACCGGCACGATCTACTTCGTCGGCACCGCGGGGCTCTTCGCCGTGCGAGATTTGCGCGACGAGCTGTACGGGAAGATCAATCATCTGGGGATTGATTATTTTCAGAAGGAACGCACCGGGATGGTGATGAGCCGGATTATCAACGACGTGGACGTCGTGGGGCGTTCTCTGTCGGTCGAGTTCAACGAAGCGCTGGTAAATATCTTTTATATTATTACGCACGTGGCCTTGCTCGCTGTGATCTCCTGGAAGATGTTGTTGATCGCTCTGATTGTCGTGCCGGTCATCGTTTCGCCGGTCAGTAAATTCGCGACACGCGTTCGCCGGGCCTATACCGGACAGCAGGAGCGACTGGCGGAACTGGGCGGGCACGTCCAGGAAATGATCGGCGGCATTCGCGTCATTCGCGCCTTTTCAATGGAAGGCTTCGAGAAGAACCGTTTCAAAACGGTGAACGAACGCCTGTACGAACATACCTATCGCGGACACTATTTCCACCAGGTCGGTCCGGCCCTGACCGAATTCACCGGCACGGTCGTGGTCGTAATGTTTTTGGTCTGGGGCGCCTGGCAGATTACGGGTTATGCGGCGGTCGGTCCCTATTCGGAATACTTCACTTTCTTTTACGATCGCCAGCTGGATCGCGGCCGCTTCTTCACTTTCTTTGTGACTTTAATCTTCGTCATGCAGCCGATTCGCAGTATTTCGGTGATGGTCAATTTGCTCAGTGCGACTCAAGCTGCGGCCGTGCGCATTTTCGAAATGCTCGACAAGCCGGAAGGCGTCGTAAATCCCAAAAACCCCGCGCCTTATAAAGAATTCAGCGAAGCGATCGAATACCGCGATGTGAACTTCAGCTATCCCGGCACGGAGCGCGCCGCGCTGAACGATATCAGCTTCACCGTCAAGCGCGGGCAAACCGTGAGTTTCGTGGGCTCTTCCGGCGCGGGCAAATCGACACTGATGGATCTTTTGCCGCGCCTGTACGACGTATCGTCGGGTGCGATTACGATGGACGGTCGCGACATTCGCCAGCTCGATCTGAAAGATCTGCGCACGCAAATCGGCGTGGTCAGCCAGGAAACTTTTTTGTTTAACGCGACGATCCGCGAAAACATCGCGTACGGCCGGCCGGACGCGCCGCTCGAACGCGTGATCGAAGTTTGCAAAGCGGCGAACGCCGATGAATTTATCCAGAAGCTCCCGGAGGGCTACGATACGCCGATCGGCGAGCGGGGTGTCATGCTTTCCGGCGGCCAGCGCCAGCGCATCGCCATCGCCCGGGCGCTCCTGCTTGATCCGCCGATTCTCATCTTTGATGAAGCGACTTCGAATCTGGACAACGAAAGCGAATACCTGGTGCAGCAGGCCGTGGAGCGACTGCTGGCCGGCCGTACGGTTTTTATGATCGCCCACCGGCTCTCGACGGTCTATCGTTCCGACGCGATTCTGGTCCTCGACAACGGGCGCATCGTCGAGCGGGGCACGCACCAGGAATTGCTCGATAACGGTAAGATCTACCGGAAGCTGTATGAAATGCAGTTCGCCGAAAACGCCCCCGATTCCGAAGCATCCGGTAAGGCCTGAGGACGGCCGCGCCGGGACGCGCGCATATGCTGAATTTCTTTCTACGCATTCTGGAAGGGCTGTATCTCCGGGTGCATCGTCGAGTCTATCGCCGTCGCCTGGCCGACCAAACCGTATTCGAAGAGCTCTACGTCGTATCCGTCGGCAATCTTTCCGCCGGCGGCACGGGCAAGACGCCCGTCGCGCTGGCCCTGGCGAAATATTTACGCGAACGCGAAATCCCGGCGCTGGCTGTCCTGCGCGGCTACGGCGGATCGGCGGCGCGGTCGGCGAAACCTTCGGCGCAGGCGTCGGGCGTCGCCGGCGGACTGCTGGTTTCGGATGGTGAGCGACGGCTGACGACGGTCGACGTCGCCGGGGACGAAGCGATGTTGTTCGCGCGTTCGCCTGGACTGCGAGTCGCGGTGGGCCGTGATCGCGTCGGCGCGATCCGGGAATTCGCCGGGGATGCGCGCGTCGTTCTACTGGACGATGCCTTTCAGAATCCGCTGGTCGGTCGCGATCACGAACTGGTGCTGCTGGACTCGCTCGTACCCGTACATGAAATGCGCGTCTTTCCCGGCGGTCGCTTTCGGGATCCGCCCGCGGCTCTCAGGCAAGCCGACACGATATTGCTTACCCGGGTCGATCTCGCGTCTCCCCCGGCGGTGGCCGAACTCGAAGCACTGGTCGCGGAAGTCGCGCCGGAGGTCCCGGTCTTTCGCGGTCGCCACCGGCCGGCGAAGCTTACGGACCTGCCGTCTGCCTCCTGCGATACGAACGCCGCGAACGATGCGAACGATGCGAACGATGCCGTAAATAAATCCGAGCCCGCTGCGATCGGCGCCTTTTGTGGCCTGGGCAATCCCGAAGGTTTTTTTCAAAGTCTGGCCACGCCGCCGAATGAAATCCAGCCGGCTTTCACCCGCGCCTTTCGCGATCATCACGCTTATACGACCGCCGATATTCAAACTCTGTTTCGCGCCGCGGAGCAGGCCGGCCATTCCGACATTCATTTCGTAACCAGTGCCAAAGACTTCGCGCGTCTGGAAGCGCTCCCGGATCTCGACCAGGAGTACAGGCAACGCATTCACGTGCTGGAAATCGAGTTCGAAGTTCTGGACGGCCGTGGATCCGAATTCTTCGAACGCGTTCTGGGGCCGGTGCTGCCCGCGGATCAAAAATAATCTTTGAGCGAGCGCCATACGTTTTCGACGACCAGCTCCTGGCCGCGCGGATTGGGGTGAATCAAATCCGCCTGGTTGTAATCGGGGCGCAGCAGCACGCCTTCGAGTAAAAAGGGCAGCAAGATCAGATTTTCTTTCGCGGCGATTGTCGCAAAGAGATCGGCGAAACTCCTGGCGTAGGCGTCGGGTTCGTCCGATTGCAGCGCGTCCTGGCCGTCCGCCGCGAATTCGAAGCGCAGAGTCAGGGCCGGCACGCGAAATAAGAAGATGCGTATCTCCGGGAAGGCCGCGCGGGCCGCGTGCACGATCGCGCTTAAGTTTGCGCGAACCGTTTCTACGGGCACCCGCTGCAGCAGATCGTTGACGCCCAGCTCGATCACCAGGTCGGTGATCGCATCGTCCGGTCGCTGATCGCGCCCGCCGCTGATCTTGTCCGCGTCTTTGCGTTCTCCCAGCAGCAGCGGCAGTCGCCGCAGGGCGTCGCCCGTCGTGTGGCCGGCGACTCCCGCGTTGATCACTCGCCGGGGCCGGCCCTCGGCCGCCAGTTTTTCCGCGATTCGTCCGGGAAAGGCCAGCCCTGGCGCGAGACGGTAGCCTTCTGTGAGGCTATCGCCGAGAAATAAAATCATCTTTGCGTCCTGTTTTTGATTACTATAATGCAGACGGCCCGCGGGAATGCAGGGGCCTACTGGAACATATTTTATGAAACAAAATTTCTGGCAAGAACGATGGGAAACGGGTCGCACTGCCTTTCATCAGAGCGACGTGCATCCCATGCTGCGCGAGCACGCGCCGGAGCTCGTGCGTCCGGACGATCGCGTGTTGGTTCCGCTGTGCGGGAAGAGCCTCGACCTAATGTATCTGGCGCAGCTCGCCCGCGGTTCTGAAGGGGCCGTGCTGGGAGTGGAATTCATCGAGCAGGCTGTGCGCGAGTTTTTTACTGAAAACGCTCTGGAGTACGAGGATCAGGGCGACGGCCGCTTCGTTTCCGGCAACGTCGAAATGTATTGCCGGGATTTTTTGAGTCCTGGCGCCGAGATCGCCGATCTCGGGCCGGTGAATTTCATCTACGATCGCGCCGCCCTCGTGGCCTTATCGGATGACACCCGCGAAACGTACGCCCGCCACGTTACGTCGCTGGCGGCTCCCGGCGCCCTGATGTTTCTCGTGACTTTCGAGTACGACCAATCGAAGGTCGGCGGTCCTCCTTTCAGTATCGCGCCTGATATTGTGCACGGCCTGTATGCGAAACACTTTACGATCGAAGAGCGCGTGCGCGAGGCCCAGCCGCCGCTGAATCCGCGTTTTACCGAAGGCGGCGTGCAGTCCGTCAGCGAAGTCGCATACGTTTTGCGGCGCAAGGGCTGAGCCAGCGGCGAAAATCAGGCCCTTCGACGGCGAGCGCGTCCGGAGAGAGCCTGGTGCGAAGCCGCGGGCGGCGATGCTTCCCGACGAGATCGACTGATATTTTGATGGACAGGCTGGATCGGCGCAAACTAACTTTGCTCCGGGCGATCTTTAGCCCGCTTCTGTATGCCCGCAAAATCGATCGCAATCTGTAATTTCAAAGGCGGCGTCGGTAAGACAGTCCTGGCCGTAAACCTGGCCACGGCCCTCGCGAATCGTTTGCAAAAGGGCGGCGGTCGCGTCCTCCTGATGGATCTTGATTCCCAGGCGAACGCTTCGGCCTATATGGCCGGCCGGGAAAACTGGCGATCGCAGCTGTATCCGAACTCGGCGAAGAGTTTATTCGGCGTGCTGGAGCGCAATCTCTCCCGGGGATTTCAACCGATTACGGCGGATGATCTGGTCGGCGGCGAAGACGCGCTGCTGTTCTGGAGCGGCGACCGCCGATCCCACTGGACGAATCTGTTTCTGTTGCCTTCACACCACGACCTCTGGCAGATGGAGGATCGCCTGGCCGCTGAAGGCCGCCGGGGGATCGCCCTGACGGGGATGCCCCGCGAAATTATGCCCTTCGAACTGCTGCACGAAGTTTCGGCCTGGGCCCGGGAGTCTTTCGACTATATCATCCTGGACTGCCCGCCTGGCAATCATCACCTGGTGCAAAACGCGCTCTTTACCGCGGAAAATATTCTGGTGCCGGTAATCCCCGATTGGTTGTCCAGCGGCGGCCTGGCGCGTTTGATCCATACTCTGGTCGAACACTTCCAGCGCTTTCAACAAACGTCGAAATCCGTCCGCGCGATTGTGCCGACACTCTGGGACAATCGCCTGAGCGTTTTTAACGATCATAAAGCTCGCCTGGCCAATTCGCTTTATGAAGACTGGAAAACTGAAGACCGTTTGAAAAAAGTTCTGAAGGGCTGCGAGCTCTGGGACGGGCTGCGTCGCTCCGGACCGGTGGCGAATCTCGTTGAGGATTGCCGTCCGATTGTGGATCTGAGTCCGGGGGATCCCGCCCGATCACAGCTGGAAACAATGGTGGAGCTGATTAGCGGCTGGTAAGCTATGTGATTCGGCGGGCGGCGTGAGCTTCCGGCGAATCGAAGGTGGTCGAAATGAATACAAAGACTGTTGGAAAGCTGATCGAAGAACTCTCGGAGCTGCCTCTGGACGTGCTCGGTGCAAGCGATCTAAGTCAGCTGGATAAAATTCTACGGAAGAATATCAGCAAGATTCGTCGCACGCGTCTGCAGCTAAAGATCGACGCTTTCTGGAATCGCCTGCCGCCGAGGGCCCGGAATTTCTTTCCGGTGATCTTAAAAAAGCATTCGATGAAGCCGCCGAAAAAAAGCGACTCCCCCGAAGTCTACGCGAACCATCTCGCGAAGCTGGAAAAAATCTGGGAGCGCGAAGGTCCGGCGATCGAAGGCCTGGAAGCGAAGCTCCGGCGGATTCGTGAATACACCGAAGTCGAAGCCCTGAACGAACTCCGGGCGCTTTCAACGGGGCAGCGCAAAGAGCTCAGCAAGTACGCCGGACTGACCGCCTTAAATGCCGGCCGGCGTTCCGCTCTGAATCTCAGCTCTTCGGCGCTGCGAAATCGACAGTGGCTCGACGCCCTGAAAAAGCAGCGCCTGGATACGATTCTGGATCGCAAGCGATAGGCGGGCATGAGCAAATCGGGAAAAAAGCCGGCCAGAAATCTGACGCTTCAAATCGCGGAAAATATTCTGGCGAATACGCCCGGCGCGATTACGGCCCACGCCATCATCCGTCGCGCGACGGAGAAGGGCATTCTCGCCCGGGACGTGGACGAAGCCCGGGCTGAACGCGAACTGGAACGCCTGGCGGACGGCAGTGACGCGAAAATACTAATTGAAGTTGAGGGTGACTTAAAGCTCTATCGTTTCGCGCATCCGGAGCAGGCGCTTGTCGGCAAAGAGCGGGATCTGGACGGCCCGCTGATCGACTGGCTGAGCCACCGCGGCATTCACGCGACCGCCATTCAGGCCCCCGGCAATCCAGGCGGTCGGGGCAAGAAAAACGAAAACAAATACAAATTTCCCGACATCGTCGCGTATCGCAATCTGACCGGGGTGAGCGCGGCTCTGAAGAACCTGGCGAACCGTACCGGTGCCGGCGAGCTGGAGCTCTACAGCTACGAAGTCAAAAAGAAGCTGACGGTCTCCAGCTATCGCGATACGATCTTTGAGTGCGTGGGCAATTCCTCCTGGGCCCATCGCAAGTACATCGTAACGAATTATCTGGAGCCGGAGCTCTTCGAGAACAAGCGCGAAGATTTCGAGCGCCACCAGGTCGGCCTGATCCATCTGGAAGTCGGCCGGGTCGGGGAAGGTCTCAGTTTTACGCCGCGGACGCGAGAGCTGTATACGCCGCCCCGGGGGCAGCTCGATCTACACGCCATGCACGAATACTTCGAAACCATGAAGTGGAAAGCCTTTCGTGAGTGGGTCGATCGCATCTCCTGAGTCGCGCTCGCTAACTTCTAACGCCGATCAGTATATCGAGCTGTGCGTCTTCCGGATTCCGGCTGCGCTCGTCGTACAATTCCAGGTCGCCCGTATAGCTGCGGCGCTGCTTTAATTCGGCGTCGCCCCAGATCTTTTGCCAGGTTTCGATCGTGATCGGAACGATGGGGCCGCGAGGCGTCGTTATGCGTTCGAATTCGCCGGCGGGTACTGTATGGCCGGTCATCCCTTCGGGAATCTGACTGAGGTCATTCACGAGCGCGCCGATAACGATGCGATAGGGGCCGGTTTCGTCGCTCTCCATATCCGTATACAAAACCGCAATATACGGCGCGTCCGGGCCGCTCAGGCGATTCGGAATTTGCGTCGCGATATTCTCGGCGAAGAAACGCTGCCATAGACCTGGTATCCGGGCGCTTTCGCCGCCGCTCATCTCCTCGGCGTTGGTAGTCATCGCGGAAATTCCTACGACGTATGATTCTGGGCGTTGTTCTGACATGTATGTCTCCTTGATTGAGTTTCGCCGGCTTTGCCGGATTGATTTTCCGATTCGGTTGGAATTCGATTTCGTTTCGGAATATAGCCGGGATTGCCGCGCATTGTCGTGCGCGCTCGCACGCCCTGGACGATCGTCGCATTGCGCATCACGACGCGTTTTTCGATCGCCACGTCCAATACCCGGGTGCCGTCGCGCAGCAAATCGCGGCCGGCTTCCGCAGGTGCAGCCTTTCGTAGTAATCGACCAAAATGTTTGAGTTCCAATTAAGCGCCCGCGACTCACGCAGTCACTTGACGCGAATCCTGTTCGCCGCGGAATGATCCGCAGCTCGTACATGCGTGCGATCTGAAGAGGTTTTGAGAAGATCATGGCGAATCAAGCAACAAATCATCCCGAGGCGACCGGTGAAAACAAAGGCGGCCCCCTGGCGGGGGTGCGAGTCGTGGATCTGTCGTTATTGCTGCCGGGGCCCCTGTGCTCGATGTATCTGGGCGATATGGGCGCCGACGTAATCAAAATCGAAAATCCGCGCATGCCCGATTTAACTCGCATGATGGGCACGCGCCTGGGACCGGACGGAAAACAAAACATCGACGCGAAAGATCCGGACGGCGGCGCCGAAAGCGAAAGCGGTCTGTACCTGATGGTGAATCGCAACAAGCGGGCGATTACGATCAACATCAAGCGACCCGAAGGCCGCGAAGTGCTGATGAAATTACTGGAAGACGCGGACGTGCTACTCGAAGGCTTTCGCCCGGGCACGCTTGACGCGATGGGCATCGGCTACGAGCAGTTGAAGACGAAATTTCCGCGATTGATCTACTGCGCCATTTCGGGCTACGGAGCGAGCGGCCCGTACGAAAAACTCGCCGGCCACGACGGCAATTATATCGGCTATTCGGGACTGCTGGGCATTACCGGCCTGGCCGACGGCGCTCCCGTGATTCCTGGCTTTCAGGTGGCGGACATCGGCGGAGGCACCCTGGCCGCGGTGGGTTCGATTCTGGCCGCGCTGTACTCCCGGGAAAAAACCGGCCGCGGTCAGTTTCTGGACATCAGTATGATGGACGGCGCCTTCAGCTTTCTATCGCTGCACGCGGGCGAGTACGTCGCGAGCGGCCAGAGCCCGGAGCGCGGTAAGATGGATCTGAGCGGCGGCCTGCCGAACTATAACGTGTATCGCTGCAAGGACGGACGCTACGTAATTCTCGGCGCTTTAGAGGAGCGTTTCTTTCGCGGCTTTTTGCGTCAGGTGGACCGCGAAGACATTCTGGACGGAGTTGAAATGACAGCAGCGGGACTCGCCGCGATCAAACCGCAAATCGAAGAGATTTTTCTAAGCCGCGATCGCGACGATTGGCGCGAACTCTTTTTGAATCCTGAAACCTGTCTGGCCCCGGTGAACGATATCGCCGAAGCATTCGAAGATCCGCAGTTAAGAGAACGCGGCATGATTCAGACGGTGCAGCATCCGCGCCTGGGAGAAGTTCTGCAAATCGGATCGCCCTTTCGTTTTTCAGATACGCCGTGCGAAATGCGCACGCCGCCGCCGGAGCACGGCCAGCATACAGACGAAGTTCTGCGCGAAGCGGGCTTCGATGACGCGTCCCTGGCGGAGCTCCGTAAGAAACGTGCGATCTAAGCGCGCGCGATTTAAACGCGAACTGCGATCGTCAGCGCCATTTATAATATCGCGCGTTATATAAATACTGTTGAAACCGCTTTGCGGAGATCGCGTGCCGTCTATTTAAAATGTGATTGTCATAGATTGCGTGCGAAGCGACAACGCACGACCTATGGCGGTAATATTGATTATCGAAGACGATCAGGATCAGGCCAATCTGATCGGAAAATATTTGAAGTCGGAAGATCATTCCGTGCATTTCGGCGATCGTGGGTCTCAGGCCGTGTCGCTTTTCGAAAGTCTGAAACCGGATTTAATGCTGCTGGATATCAACCTGCCCGGCATGGACGGTCTCGCCGCATTAAAAAGAATCTACTCGCATGCAGAGCGGGGGGGCCACACCGGTAAGATCCTGATGATCTCCGCGCGGGATTCGATCGACGACATCGCCGAAGCTCTGGATTTCGGAGCCGTCGATTATCTGGTGAAACCCGTCGACCCCGTGCAGCTCGTCGGAAAAGTTCGCAATCTGGTGTAGGCCCAGGGCATCCAGCGCGCCAGGCCGCATCCCCGGAAATCAGCGCGACCGCCGCCTCCGGTTTCGGATCTACGGCGAGGAGAATGAGACCAGTCGCGGCCCGGATTGCGGTAAAATTCGAGACCTGGCGGTCTTTTTCGTTTAAATGCCTTGCCGAATGGCCACCGGCGAATCTCTTTTTAAAAGGCTGGGCACGGGCCGTCGGAGCCAGAAATTGCCCTCAGCGGGGGATGATATGTCGCTTATCACGGATCAGCACAAGAAGGCAGACTCGGGACTCAGCCCGGATTCCGGAGACGAGGCGCTGCCGGATCGGGAAGACGAGATGATGGACGGTAGCTCGGGGGAAGAACTTTTCGAGCGCGGCAACACCGGTATGACCTACCGGGACTATCTGGTCCTGCCGGGTTTCATCGACTTCCACTCCACCGAAGTCGACCTGCAGTCGCATTTCAGCCGCAATATTATAATCCAGCGGCCGATGGTTTCCTCGCCGATGGACACCGTCACCGAATCCCAGATGGCCATTTCGATGGCGCTGATCGGCGGCATGGGCGTCGTGCATTATAACAACAGCCTGGAAGAGCAGGTTCGCCAGGTGGAAAAGGTGAAGCGTTTCAAAAACGGCTTCATCACCGATCCGATCGTGCTCAGCCCGGATCATACCATCGAGTATTTATATAAAACCAAAGAGAAGTACGGCTTCTCCGGCATTCCCCTGACCGAAGACGGCACCCGCGAATCGAAGCTGGTCGGCATCGTAACCAATCGCGACATCGACTTTGAAAAAGATCTTTCGATCAAACTGCGCGACGTGATGACGCCGCTCGCGGACCTCGTTACCGCTCGCGAAGGCCTCGGCCTCAAAGACGCCAATCAGATTCTCAAGAGCTCGAAAAAAGGCAAGCTGCCGATCATTAACGATCGCGGTCAACTGGTCGCTCTGATCTGTCGCTCCGACTTAAAGAAACACAAAGACTTTCCCCACGCTTCGAAAGATCAGTACAAACGCCTGCGCGTCGGCGCCGCCGTTTCTACCCAGGAAGAAGCCCGGGATCGCGTGGACGAACTGGCGCGCGTCGGCGTCGACGCGGTCGTGATCGACTCGGCCCAGGGCAACAGCCGCTATCAAATGGAAATGATCCGCTGGCTGAAGCAGACCCATCCCGAAATCGACGTGGTCGCCGGCAACGTCGTAACGACGGACCAGGCGCGCAATTTGATTCGCGCCGGCGCCGACAGCCTGCGCATCGGCATGGGCCCCGGCTCAATCTGCATTACTCAGGATACGATGGCGGTCGGCCGCGCCCAGGCGACGGCCGTTTACCAGACGGCGAAATTCGCGCGGCAGTACGGCGTGCCGGTTATCGCCGACGGCGGCATTTCGAATATCGGGGATATTGCCAACGCCCTGGCGATCGGCGCCAGCGTTACGATGATGGGTTCGATGTTCGCCGGCACCCACGAAGCGCCCGGTGAATATTTTTATGAAAACGGCGCGCGCCTGAAACGCTATCGCGGCATGGCCTCGCTGGAAGCGATGGAAGCCGGCGGCAAAAAGCGCTACTTTTCGGAAGATCTGAACGTAAAGGTAGCCCAGGGCGTCACCGGCGCGGTCGTCGACAAAGGCTCGATGTTCAACTATGTGCCGTATCTGGTGCAGGGCGTGAAGCTCAGCTTCCAGGACATGGGCGTGCGCAGCATTTCCGAACTGCACGAACGCCTCTATTCCGGCCGCGTGCGCTTCGAAGGCCGCTCCGTCAGTGCCCAGGCCCAGGGATCCGTCCACGGCCTGCACAGCTTCAGCTCGCCGAGCATCAACGGTTCATAAACCTTCGGTTTTGAAGATGCTCGGTCAAGGACCCACGATCAACGGTAGCTGATCTTTCAAACAGGGAGTCTGCCCAACGCAGGCGAGCGCAGCGACGCCGGGCGAACAATCGAAGCACGCAGGCCAGCGCGGCGACGCCGGACGAACCACACCCCCCCCTGCGAATGCTACTACCCAAATCAGCGTCCGGGCCGACACAGCAGACACAGCAAAACGACTCACCGCAACTCTAACCAGCCGTAGCAAAAACACCCCACCACCTCAGTCTTCCACCCTGCGAATATAACGGGGCACCCGGGTGCGAGGAATCCTCGCCGGTCCGGCCGAAAATCAGTATCTTTGTGTGGACACGGTGCGTCTCATAGGACACCAGTACCGGTGGGAGCCTGACGACTTATGGCAATGGACTTCGAACGCTTTAAAAAGATCAACGACGAGCGCCTGAACTATCGCGAGATGGACGGGGCGACGGTCGTATCCTCGTATCGCAACACCGGCTGCGGGGACGGGTATCGGCTGTACCTGAAAATCGACGAAGATCAAAAGCAGATCACCGACGCGAGCTATACGACCACCGGCTGCGGCTTTGGACTCGTATCCCTGGCGATGGCCACCGAGTGGGTCAAAGGCAAAAGCCTGGCAGAAGCCGGCGGCGTGACCGCCGAGAAACTCGAAGAGATGTTCGAGTTCCCCGAGCGCCGCAAAAACTATCCCGAGTCGGCGGTCGAAGCGCTGCAGAAAGCCCTGGCCGACTATAAAAACGGCACCGGCATCAAACCCGAAGAACAAATTTCGAAGGCCGCGGCGCTGGCGAAGCTGAAAGAGCAGGGGCACCTGCGGGGCGAAATGTTGAAGCAGGTAATCTTAGAAGGCGAAGACCTGAGCGGCGTCGACTTCGAAGGCGCGGACCTGAGCCACGCCTATCTGATC
The DNA here is from genome assembly GCA_024742665.1 of bacterium. GTDB lineage: Bacteria > Spirochaetota > Leptospiria > Leptospirales > Leptonemataceae > JANSYA01. The sequence goes on along the minus strand of JANSYA010000006.1, from coordinate 98,003 downwards.
AGCTGTAACTTCACCGGCGCGAATCTGAAAGGGGCTCGTCTGCGCGGCGCGTTTATGAACAACTCCGACCTGACGGGCGCGGACTTCCGCGACGCGGATCTGCGCTGGGCCAAGCTCACCGGCACTGACGTGACCGACGCGAAATTCGACGGCGCATTCTACGATATCGGCACGCGCCTGGATCCCCGTCACACGCATTTGTTCGGCGTGATGCAAAAGGGCGGCAAAGACATCTACCTCGAATCGGACGCGGCGAGCCTGGGTCTGAAGGCCGCCGCCCCGGGGGCCGACGCAAAGCAAGAACAGCAAAACAGGACGGAAGTCGGAGCATGAGCGCGACGGATTTGAATCCAGGGGACCGCATGGTTCTCAACCGCCCCACCTTCTTACACGAAGGCATTTTCGTTTTTCAGGGCTGCACCGTGACCGTTCGGGAAATCGCGGCGGACGGGATTACGGTTGAATTCATCGACCGGGAAGGCAACCCGAACCTGCTGCCCGGCGTGCAGGCCGGCGAATTAGCCCCGGTCGACTCGTAGTTCCACGGGCGAGGCCCGGGCTCCGACAACTCGGCCTGGATTTTACAATTGACCGCCGAAGCCTGGCGCGGTAGGCAGGAGCGGGCGTCCTTCGATCGGCGCGTTTGAGGTGGCCGGACCACTTTCATTTCCAGCAGGGCGGACGATGTTCAATATCCTCAGTTCGAAAAGCGATACCCTCATTCTACAGTTAACTTCGGATCTGAAGATGGAGAACGCTCCGGAGTTCTACGAGACCTTTCAGGAAGTTCTGGTGGGCGATCACCAGCGCGTCGTCGTTGACTTTCGTCGCATTCGCTTCGTTGACAGCTCGGGCGTGGGAATGCTGCTCAAGTGCGCCCACCAGCTTCGCCAGCGCGAGGGTTCCTTCTATATATATGGCCTGAGCAAATCTCTGCTGTCCGTGTTCAAGCTGGCGGGATTGCTCAAAATCTTTCAGTTGCTGGACGATGACCAGACGCGGGCCGATTTTCCCGAGCTGCTCGACGAAAATCTGGCATGAGCGTGAGCCCGCAGATTTCTCCGGGCTCACGCTCAAGAATCGGGGTCGCGGGGGCCGATTGAGAAAAGGATGAACCAGAGTTTCACAGACGATATCGTCTCCAGTTCGTACGGGACGACCGCCCTTACAGCCCGACTGCGTGGAGCGGTGCTGCGCTTACTCCCGGCCTTTCTGGCAGGGATGGTGCTCGCGACCTGTACGGCCTTTTATACGAAAGAACCAATTCTCTATCGCAAGAATGTGGCCGTCTATCGGGTGCCCGCCGCGGACTATCCCGGCGGCGGCATCGGCGACACCCTGAGCGTCGTTCAGCCCTTTCCGAAACTCAAAGCCCACGAGCTGATCAATGCCATCGGCAACTTAGAATACAAACGCCAGAGCGCCTGGGGCGAAACCCACTCGCGAGTCTTTTACAACGAAGAGCTGCGCCTGATCGCGCCCGTTATCGTAGAGGCGATGGCCAACACCGGTCCGGAATACCGCCTGGTGATCGTCACGCGTTACGATCGAGATAAATCCGTGCTGAGCCGGATGGAGCGCAACTCGATGGTGATCTGGACGGACGACGAGGGTTTGAACCTGACCTTCGGCGAAATTCGGGAAGAGATTCCGAACAACGATTTTCGCATCGACGGCGACTGGACGGAAACCCTGCCGATCAGCTTCGCGCGCGCCTATCCCGATCTGGAGCTCGTGCCTCAGGAATATTTCCAGCTCAAGCAGGTCGGCGGCTATACGCATCGCACCTGGGCCGTGATCGATTTAAGAGATCTGGCTGATCTTGAGTACCGTCCTTTCGCACCGGAAGAAGCGGCCGACGGCGAAGCGAGTGAAGGCGACTCGAAAAAAACGGCGCAGGACGATTCGAAAAAATCGGATCCCAATGAATCGTATTTTGATTCCGGGGAGAATGATTCCGGCACGGCCGACACACGCAATCCCACCGAGCGATTGCGCAAACTCAAGCAGGCCCTCGACGAGGAACTGATTTCCAGAGAAGAATACGAGACCCAGCGCCAGCGGATTCTCCAGGATTACTGAGCTGCCCCGGCGGGGGAGTCCGCCGATCGCGACTTTCTAAATAAGGCGGCGGGGCAGGGCTCTGCGCCAGAACGGATCGACGAAATGCTTGCGCTGGCATCATCGAATCTGCTGATAAACAATTATGCGTCGGACCGGATACTTCAGATTTGTCCCCTGTCTGGCGCTGCTTGCAGGCCTCGCCGTAATCACCCTGAGCGTCCCGCTCAGGGACGCACCCGGTCAGCCAGCCGTCGAAAGCGAAGCCGCCGGGCAGTCCGGGCCCGATTCCGGGGCTGAGCGCGATCGCGACGAAAAACAAACTGCTTCCGAGAATTCAGAAGAGCGCGTCGGCTGCATCGAAGGCGATTGTCGCGATGGCTCGGGCGTGCTGCGTTTCTCCGGCGGCGTCGAATATACAGGCGAATTTCAAAGCGGTCTCATGCACGGCCCGGGCCGGCTCGAATTTCCGGACAGCCCGGCTTTTTATCAGGGCGAATTTCGCGCGGGTCGCATGCACGGCCGGGGCGAACGTCGCTGGCCCGACGGCACGCGTTATACCGGCGGCTGGCAGGAGGGCAATCTGCATGGCCAGGGCGTCCTGCGATTTTCCGACGGAGCCTATTACTCCGGCGGCTTCGTCGAGGGCCGCACGAACGGTCGCGGCACGGCGCGCAACCGCCGCGGCGATCGCTTTCAGGGCGTGTGGCGCGGGGGCCGCTTGAACGGGCCCGGCTCGATCGCATTTGCCGGCGGCGGATTTTATAAGGGCGGATTTGCAAATCACCGACCGCACGGTCGGGGCGTGCTGCGTTGGCCGAACGGTTTGAAGTATTCGGGTGAGTTTCGCCGGGGCCGACCGGAGGGTCGCGGCAAGCTGGAGCTGGCGAACGGCGACAGCTACACGGGCGAATTTCGCGCGGGAGTCTTCGCGGGGCGCGGCGAGTACAAATGGAGCGGTGAGGGCGACGCACTTTATCGCGGGGGCTTTCGTGCCGGTAAGATGCATGGCGCGGGCGAGCTGGTCTGGGACGGCGGCCGCCGGCAATATCGCGGAACTTTCGCCGGGAATGTCTTCGCCGGGGAGGGGGAGCTTGCCGTGCGCGATGAGCTGGATTACAAAGGCGGCTTCCGAAACGGTGTCTATCACGGCCAGGGCGAGCTGGAACTGGCTGCCGGCACTTCGTACTCCGGCGATTTTCAAAACGGCGAACCCCACGGCGAGGGTCGCTATCGCTTCAAAAGCGGTACTGTCTACGCCGGTCGCTTTCGCACGGGAAAATTTCACGGACCGGGCGTCCTGACCCGCGCCGACGGTTCGATCGTGCGCGGCGAATTCGCCAACGGCAAACTGGTGCAGGAAACACCGGCCCCGGATGCCGCCCCCGCCTCGAATCCGGCGAAGCAGCCCGCCAGCGCGAAATCCCGCGCGTCGTCTCCCTGAATCTATTCGTCCGGGATTGATTCGCCGGTATTTAGTCGTATTGGTCGGCGCGGACTCAGGAGTCTGTCGGGCGATGCAGATACTCGTCGAGAGTATCCAACAGGGTGGCCTTGCGCAGGGGCTTGATCAAATATGCGTCGCAGCCGACTTCTTTGCTGCGATCCATGTATTCCTGCAGGGCATGGGCTGTCAGAGCGACAATCGGCGTCGGAGGGAGATTGTGGTCGGTTTCGAAAATCCGCATCGCCCGGGTCGCGCCGTAGCCGTCCATTAAGGGCATTTCGATATCCATTAGCACCAGGTCGTAGCGGCTCGCTCTAAATTTATCGACGGCGATCTTCCCGTTTTCCGCGAAGTCCAGATCGTAGGGCTGTCGTTTCAGAAAAGCCTGGACCAGCATGCGATTCGCTTCGGTATCTTCGGCGACCAGAATCTTCGATCGGCGACGATTTTCGCCTTCCTGAGATGCTTCGCGCGCAGCGCCTGTCGCCTTGCTGGCGGAGGGCGCCGGTTTGTCGAGCAGGTAGGTCGCGTTCGTAATTGGAAAGGCCGCCTGAAAGTGAAAGACGCTGCCTTCGCCCGGAGCGCTTTCGATGAAGATATCGCCGCCCATCAAACGCGAAAGATTGCGGCAGATCGCAAGGCCCAGGCCCGTGCCGCCGTACTGGCGCGAAACCGACGAGTCCACCTGGGAAAAGTTTTCGAAAATCAATTCTATCCGATCTTCCGGCACGCCGATGCCGGTATCGGTGACGGAAAAATCCAGCAGCACCGTCTCCTGTTCCTGCGGATCCTCGGTGGCATTCGCTGTCGCTTCGGCAGGGCTTTCGACGATGCGCACGCAGATTTCTACCCAGCCGGCCTGGGTGAATTTCAGCGCGTTGCCACACAGATTCCAGAGGATCTGTTTGACCCGGGTCGGATCGCCGAGCAGCTGTTCGGGCAGCTGCGGATCGATCCAGCTCAGCATGGCCACTCCCCGGCGCGTGGCGTTCGTGCGAAAAATCTCGACCGTGCTCTCGACGAGCTCCCGGGGACTGAAGGGAATCTTTTCGAGCTTTAAGTGGCCGGACTCGATCTTCGAAAGATCCAGGATATCGCTGATGATGCTCAGGAGGGTTTCGCCCGACTTGCGAAAGATGCGAATGTACTCGCTCTGTTCCTCGGTCAGCTCGGTATCCTGCATCAAATCCGAAAGGCCGATGATTGCGTTCAGGGGCGTGCGAATTTCGTGACTCATACGCGCCAGAAATTCGCTTTTGGCCAGGTTCGCCTGGTTGGCGTGGTCCCGGGCGCTGCGCAGTTCCGTCGTCATGCCTTCGGCGATTTGAATCGCCCGGCGGCGCGCCAGGGATAGCGAACGCACGATGCTGAAAAACAACAGGCTGATGATAAAGCCGCTGATGACGAAGATATTCGCGCTGCTGGTCACCGGTGCGTCGAGGTAGGTCGAGTTCAGGGGCACGGAAAAGTATACGTTTCTAATTTGTCCGGCGACGTCGATACTGACAATTTCCGTGTAGCCGTCGGCGAAATGCGGCGTGAGCGAATGCTGGACATCTTTCTCAAACAGGCCTTCCAGAAGACCCGTAAACGAAAAGCGAATGCCGATGACCTTCGTCGTCGCCGACGTCGTACGCGCATGACTGGCGAGAATGATTTCCAATTCGTCCGATTCGGGTTCGCCGATGCTTTTGCGACAAAAGGCGGCCGGCCGCCCGGTCGCCAGGGTTTCTTTGATCGCCGCCGCGCGAAAGCGTTCGCACTCGCCGGTAAGTTCGCCCCGGGGGGCGTCGCTCGCGCCGGGATTGCGCAGTGCGTGTTGCCAGACGGTTTGCAGCGTCGGGGCGGAGTCGTCGTCGCCTGCCGCGCGTCGAATCGTTCGGTAGTGAGTCACGGACTGGATGCCGGAAAAACGATTTGAGATTTCCAGATCGCGAATGAAGCGATGCCAGCGCGCCTCGGTCAACAGGTCCCGGGTGGTGTTTGCGAAGCTGCTCAGGGCTCGCAGGTTTTCGACGAAAGAACGCAGGCGTAGCTGGATCGATTCTTTTTCGACCTGGATGCGCGCGCTGGACCGACTGCGTGCCTCGCGCTTTTCCAGACCCTGCCAGTAGACCCAGACCATCAGAGTCAGCAGCAGGCTGCCGATCAGAACCACGTACGCGACGGGGTTCTTGCGTGAATCATGAAAGATAAGCTTCATTATTTCGGCAGAGGCAGCGGATTTGCGCGGGGCACGATTTCGCGGCCCGTCGCGGGGGGAATCATTTCACTTCCAGGCCGCGGACTGCCGCCGACGGAAGTCATTTCTTCGAGCGCTTTCCATTCCGCGATCGACTCCGCGCTCAGGGGTTGAATCGAAGCGGCGGAGAGCGTGTCGCCGGCTTGCAGCCGCACTTCGCCCGGCTGATCCAGAATCGTCGTTTCAGGATTCGCCGTGCCATCATCGCCGGTCGGACTCGCCAGCTCCAGGGCGCCGTCGAGCATGGCTACTTTCGCCTGCTGCGGTTTGAGATTCTGCGCGTCGCCGTCCTGCGCCGGATCGACTCCGACCAGAAAGCGAGTGCCGCGAACGCTGGCGATAACAGTCGGCGTTACCACCCGGAACTCTTGATTCGCCTTCAGGCGTTTCATTAAGAATCCGGCCCGTCCTTCTTCCAGCTTGATATTCAGCCGGCCCTGGGTATCGAGGTCCCCCAGCTTCAGCACCGAATTTTCCCCCAGGCGTACAATACCCAGCTCTCGCACCCGGAGCTCCGCCGCCGAATCGCTGCGAGTCTGGATGACGTCCTGGGGCCCCGCGGTCGCGCCTGGAAATGCGCGCACGCGCTGCGAATCATCGCCGTCTTTGACTATATATACTTCACCGGCTACAAACTGAAAGACCGCGTAGTCGTCTTCGGTCGGACCGCAGCCGCTCGTCGCCACCAGCGCCAGGCCGATCAAGATCTGCAGGAGTCGGCGAAGAGCACGGGGGGAGTAGGGGCGTCGGTTGAATCGCATTACAGCTTCAATTCGCCCCAGGGGTTTTCCGGCTGGCGCAAATGGTCTCTGGTAAAAGCCATGAAATGATCCGCGTAGACGCGCAACGAAAAAAGTGAAAAACGACCGTTCACCGGCCGGGGAGCGGGATTCAAAAACACGCCGTGAAAGGCGATACCCATGCGGCCGTCCGGACTCCGCTGGCGAATATTCGGGGGCGGCGTTACGGTCAGCTTTCGCCAGCCGATGTAATCGAGTCGCCCGGCCCCCGCGCGATGCGTTTTACCGGTCGCATCCTCCAGATCTAAAAAGACTTCGTCCGGGTGGCCGGTCCCCATCATCCAGAATTCAAAGCGCCGAACGTAATCTGAGAAAAGGATCGGCTCCGGAGGTCGCACGCGCAAACCGGTGGGCGCCTGCGCGCGAAAGCTCACGTACAAATAGCGTTTGCTGTCGGGAATCGGCGGTATTTCCAGATCTCCGGCGGTCGCCGAACCGCTGCCCCCGGACAGCGCGCGAAATCCGAGACGCCAGTCGCTGCCGGCCTCGAAATCCGCGAAAACCACGGCCCGCTCGACAGCCTTCGCAGGGCTCGCGACGGAGTCGGCGCCGGGCGCGATCGCGAGCGCGAAGAGTAGCGCGGCGAGCCTGCTTTTTCCACGGATTTTCATACTCACTGTATCGGCATAAAAATATTTTTCTTACAGCTTGACACCGGGGTCGATTTTGCTATTACTGGGGGAAAACAGGAGGAATGAATGAACCGACTCTGGATTCTCGGGAATTTTGTTACTATTATACTGGCTACGGCCGTTCTAACTCCGGCATTTGCGCAAACTGACGCGAGCAAAGGTGAGACCAAAGAGTCGACTGAAGAGTCATTGTCCCCGGGCGAAGAGCCTGGCACGATGGAGAAGGAATCTTCTACGACCGAAACGGCAACCGGCGACTCAAGCAGCGCATCGGATGTTGGCGGCGTTCTGTGGACAGACCCCAACGGTAACATTTACGCAAACTCGAAAGTAAAATTTATTCTCGAAGCACGCGACGATCTTTCTGATATCGAATACATCGAATATCGCATCGACGACGCGAATAGCTTCATCAAGTACAAAGGCCCCTTCACCATTTCTCAGGAAGGCCCCCACGTGATCGTATATCGTTCCGTGGACCGCGCAGGCAACCATGAAGTCGACCACGTTTACAACGTGACGATCGACAACAAAGGTCCCGCTGTGAACGTTCTGCCCTCCAAGCCGTTCGTAAACCTGAATGGCAAGCTTTACACCGCTCCGGGTAACACCTTCACCGTGCGCACCATCGATGCACTGTCAGGGATCAAGTCCGTCGAATACGGCGTGAACACGAGCGCTCTGCAGGGCTACAGCAAGAATGAAGCCATTCAGCTGACCGACTCAGGCAGCCAGCTGATTCAGTATAAGGCGACTGACAACCTGCAAAACGCGACCTCTGGCAGCATGCTGGTGCAGGTCGACGCAGGGAAGCCGACCGTGGAGATTTCTCCCAGTCAGCCGCTGATTTCGGTGGATGACAAGATGTATGCTCGTCGCAACACCGGCTTCGACGTTAACGCTCAGGATCTGGGATCAGGCGTAACGATGGTTATGGTTCGCATTGACGGTTCTGAAGAATGGCAAACCTACACGGATACCATCTACTTCGACACCGAAAAAGAGCACTCCATCGAAGCGAAGGCAATCGATGCAGTCGGCAACGAAAGCGAGATCGTCACCAGCACGTTCATCGTGGACGACAATCCGCCGACCACCGAGCTGAAAACCTCAGTTGAATAAGTCGACTCGCTGCGAAAGCAAGCGATAAGCAACAGTTCAATCTGAATAAGCGCGGCTGAACGCCTCCCCGAATACGGAGAGGTTTGTTCGCCGCGCTTTTTGCGTTTAAACGCCCGCAGCCTGTGTATATGGCTCAGAGGAGACGGCCTGCATTCGGAGCGGAACGATTTTCGCGCGGTAGACCCTCTCCGGTATGAGTGGACTTCTGCGACGCATGCCCTGGATTTCGGACCCTGCCTGGTGGCCGGAGCGCCCGGGGCTTTACATGCTGGCGGGCGTGCAGCTGCTTCGAAAGTTCTGGCGCGAGTTCTGGTTTCCCCCGATCTGTCCGGGCTGTGATCGGACGCTGCCCTCGGATGCGAGTGGGGCCTGCGAGAGCTGCTGGCGACAGCTGGTCGCACTACAGCCGGTTGAGGCTCAGCGGTGCAGTGTTTGCCATAATCTTTCCGGGACCGACCGAAGCAATCTCTGCCGCTACTGCGGCAGCCGCAGAGTCTTCTTTGATTGGCACTGGAGCGCGCGACCCATGCAGGGAATCTGGCGGGAGGCGCTGCATCGCTGGAAATTCGAAAACGATCGGCGCCTGTGGCGGCTCTTCTGGTCGCTGTGCATCACTCCGGAGTTACTGGAGCGATGCCGGACTCTGAAGATCGACCGTGTGGTCTGGATCGATTCGGGCGCGGCCGGCCGCCAGGTCCGCAACTACCAGCCCTGCGCCGATGTCGCTCTGGCTTTGACGCGAGCCCTTGCGGCTCCCGGGGGCTGCGGTCCGGATTTGCGCAAAAAGCGAGCGGGGCAGCGGAGCGCGCAAAGCTACGCCGAGCGTTTCTTTTCCGTTCACAATTCGCTGGAGTTTTGTGGAGCGGGTGAGGCCAGAACGTATCTGCTTGTAGAAGACGTATTTACGACCGGCGCAACAGCAAACGAAGCTTCCCGCGTATTAAAAAAGAATGGCGCGTTCCATGTATTTGTAATCAGCTTGTTATTGAGAGACGGAGAGGCTTGCTGATGCCCATCCGCCGTGCGCTTTCGTCTTTAAGATTTCATGGAACTGGGAGCAAAGACCACACTTGGAAAAACCGCGGTTCTGAATCTGAGCGGCCGCATCCGCATGGCCGATACCGAAGCGCTGGAAAACGCGCTGAACCAACTGATCAGCGGCGCAGAACGGCAATTCATTCTGGACATGAGCAAGGTCAACTACGTCTGTTCCTCGGCCCTGGGAGCTCTGATCGCCCTGAAGCGCCAGGTCTTGAAGCTCAACGGCGAGATTCGGTTGATTGTCGGGCCCGGCGAGGTGCTGGAGCTGCTGCGTTTGACCATGGTCGACAAAGTCTTTCCGATTCACTCCGAATCAGCGGAAGCCCTGAAGGCCTTCGGCGAATCCGCAGGCTGATGTCCTCACCGAATCTGAAACAACGTCTGCAATCGAGCGGCCTGGTCCTGGCATCGGGAAATCGCCACAAAATCGTTGAGTTTCATCGCATGTTCGATCCCCTGGGAATCGAAGTGCTGAGCGCTGCTGATCTGGGCCTGGATTTAGACGTGGCCGAAACCGCTGACAGCTTTCGGGGCAACGCGGCGCTGAAAGCTCGCGAGTACTATCGCCACCTGGGGCGGCCCGTGATTGCCGATGACTCGGGGCTGGTGGTCGACGCTCTGGATGGAGCGCCGGGAGTGTATTCCGCGCGCTACGGCGGTCCCGATCTGGACGATGCCGGCCGGCGGCGCTTTTTGCTCGGCGAACTGGAACGCGTCGGCGCCGCGAGCGCGCCCGCGAATCCGCTTTCGCAGAACGATCGAAGCGCGCGCTTTATTTGCGTCCTGGCGTTGTGCATGGGCGATGCGGGCGACGGGCCCGACGAGTATCAGGCCGTCGATTCAGATTCAGGACTCCTGTACTTCGACGGCCGGGCGGAAGGCAGCATCCTGATGGAGGAACGCGGTGAGGGTGGCTTCGGCTATGATCCGATCTTCCTGGATCTGGAAAGCGGCAAGAGCTTTGCGGAGCTCTCTCCCGCCGCGAAAGATGCGCGTTCCCATCGCGGCGCGGCGCTAAAAGAATTCCTGCGTCGCCTGGAAAGCTAAGCGGTCAACTGGCCCCGCCGATCAGTGCGTCGTCCGGCCCGAATTAGTTCAGGCGCTTGAGTCGATCGTCGCCGAACATGTCCATGCCAGGCGCCAGAATTTGCACGTACCGATCGAAGTACAGGAATTGTTTCATCAACAGCGCGAACTCCCGCGGAAAACGGATGCCGTTGCGCTCGCCGAGTTCTACGATGTCGATCAAGAGACGATTCATCTGCTGTTCCTGTCCCGCGAAGGGATTTCCGGGATCAGAAAAGCCGCCGGGCTGATTCGGATCCGGCAGGGGCAGATCGATTTTCTCCAGGCTGTCGAAGAGTTTTTCGAGATCGTGCGCGAATTGATCGAAATCGATTTTCGCGGCTTCGTCTGTGGCGCCGATGCCCGCCAGGGATTGTGCCATCAGGGGGAAGTCTTTCGTCGCCATGGACTGCATCAGCGAGTTCATCGATAGCCAGGTTTCTTTGCGAATCCGGCCGACGATGCCGAAGTCGATAAAACCCACGCGTCCGTCTTCGAGGACCATCAGGTTGCCCGCGTGCACGTCGGCGTGAAACGTCTCACAGGCCATCAGACTGGCGAACCAGGTGTTCAAGGCCGCGATCAACGTACGCTCCGGATGTGGAGTATATTTGCGAATGCTTTCGAGATCCGTAAGCGGCACGCCGTGAAAGCGTTCCATCGTTAAAACTTTCAGAGTCGTGTAGCGCTGGTGGACGCGGGGAGCGGTCGCTTCCCCGGTCAGGCCGCTCTTCTCGAGAAAGTCACGGAAGTCCTGGATATTGCGGGCTTCGTTCAGGAAGTCGCACTCTTCGAGCATGGTCTTCTGCACGTCGGTGACGATCCCGGAAAGCGAGGTGCGCGCGAAACCCGGCGCGAAAAACTCCAATAGCTTCGCCTGAATATAAAGAAAATTCAGATCGGTCAAGAGCACATCGGCGACGCCTGGTTTCTGGACTTTCAGCACGACGTCTTCGCCGGTTCGCAGGCGGGCGGCGTGCACCTGGGCGATCGAGGCGGAGGCCAGGGGCCGTTCGTCGATTTCCTGAAAGATCTGCGTGAGGTCTGCGCCGAGTTCCTTCTTCAGAATCTTTTCGATCGTGGAGTAGGGCAGAGGGTCGGTTTTATCCAGGCACTTCTGGAATTCTTCGACGTACTCCGCGGGAAACAAACTCGGGCTGCTGGCGATAAACTGGCCCAGCTTGATATAAGTGGCGCCCAGTTCTTCAAAGGTCTGGCGCAGGCGGGCCGGCACGGGCACGTCATCGCCGAAAACCCAGCTGAGTCCCTGCTTTGCGAGAGTGCCGGTCGTTTGTCCGACGCGCACCGCGCCTTTGACGGTGCTTTCTACGCCGTTTTTGATCTCGTCGATCTTCTTGAGAGAGTCGTCGAAGGTGTTCTGAATCGATTCAAACAGGCCGGCCATATGGCCACATTTTTTCGGCGGTCTACAGTGTCACGCCAGATTTAGTCCGAGCGTTTAGCCTTTAGCCTTTCGTCTTTCGTACCCGGGGAGTCGCTATTGCGGGAAGCCGCTCAAATCCGCAACGGCTGGCCGAGGATCCCGATAGTGGCATTCGTGCAGGCCGACCCGGCGTTCTGCGAGAGTCGCGACGTCGGCGTAGCTCGCAAACCAGGCGTGCGTTTCCGGGCGCAGCGCAACGCCCAGTTTCCGCCCCAGATAATCGCAGAGTTCGCGCGCTTCCGTTTTCGCGGAGCCGCCCGGGAACGCGCCGCCGTCGCCGCTCGCCGGCGGAGGTCCCAGCAGATAGATGCGATTCGCCGGGGCCGTATAGGCTTCCTGAAACAGATGCACGTCCAGGCTGACCGGAGACTGTACGAAGATCGCGCTGGGCCGGCCCCGAAGCAAACGGGGCGGAGCTTCGCCGACGCGCAGACCGCGCAGCGGGCGCCAGAAGGATTCCCCCAGCAGTCTGCGCCGGGCGTCTCCAAGACAGAAGCGCAGTCCGTCCGAACGAATGCGATAGCTGCAGCTCAATTCATCCCAGGGCAAGGTCATACGGTTCAACGGGAAGCGCCGGGCCTGTATAGGAATCCAGCCGCGGGTTCGCACGGAGTCCGCGTGCAGCAGCGCGGGACACAGCAGTTCCATATAGATTCCGTTTTCGTTTCCGCTGGATCGCCGGGGCTCGTGTTCGCTCAGGTCCGGGACCGCATCGATTCCGGGTCTGGCGAAAACGGCGTCGGAGTCGATCTCTTCTGATGCGGATGACGCGCCTGGTGCGACCCGGCCGCGAAGATCTCCCTGCATTTCTGATTTTGAATGCAAAGGACCGCCGTCCAGAAAGATCCGTAGATACAGGCGGACCTCCTGGCGGTCCGGCGCCACATCGTGCGAATTCCGCCAGCGGGGATGAAAGGGCGGGGGCAGCAGACGTTCGATTTCCGATCGCCGGGCCCGGAGCGGAATCAAGAGCAGCCGACGCCGGCGCCGGAGTGGATCCCGCCGACGCTCCTGCAGGGCCGCGTGCTTCCGGCGGGGCAGCCAGAAGCGAGCGTCGCCCGACCGATCGCGCAGCCAGCCTGGCGGCCACCAGCCCATCTCCGGAAAGTGAGCCGGGTGCAAACCGGGATAGAGTTCGCGCAGCCAGTCGCCGGTCGCGTATTCTTTCGAAGAAAAAGCGTACTCGCGATGTTCGCCGGTCAGCGCGTAAAACAGGATCCGGGCGCTGAGATGGCGCAGGCCGCTATCGATGCGGCGGCGCACGCTCGCGAAGCGCATCAGCCAGGCCTGGAGCGCGGTCTCTGATTCGACGATCAGCCCCAGCTGCAGTCCGCGGCTGTGCCCTGCGGGTTGGGCGTCACCGGCGGCCTGCACTCGAAAGAGCTGTCCGGCCAGGGGCAGCTGGAAGTGATAGTCGGCCCCGTCCAGAATCTCGAATCCGGTTTCGGGATCGATCGATAGATGGGTGTCGTAGCTGACGGTGCGATGTCGGGGGCGCAAAAGTTCCGGCAATCCGCGCCGCAGCCAATAGGCCAGTCGCGGGAGCAGGCTGGCGCCCGAATCCATAATCCGGGATCCGGCGGTCGGCGACGGGGCGTCGCGAAACGGATCGGAATCGCTTTTTTTATTCCAGCGATCGCGAATTGTGCTCGTCAGGCTCCGGGCCCGGGCGAATATTTTTTGCAGCAGGGAGTGCACTATGGTGCGAACCTGTCTATAGTATCGACGGCAAAGAATACTGACTTTGCCCGAATGATCCGATAATCTAAAAAGATATGGCAGACGATAGCGGCAGTTTATCCCAGGACGAGATCGACGCTCTTTTGAATATGGGCGATGATTCCGGCGGAGGCGGCGACGGCGGGCTCGGCGATTTGCTGGGCGGCGGCGGTGGCGGCGATGCCGGCGGCGGAGCGGACGACCTGAACCTGGATTCGCTGCTGGGCGGCGGCGATTCCGGCGGTGGCGGCGGAGGCGGTGCGACCCTCGATCAGGACGCTCTGAACGCCCTGGCGGGCGCAGTCGGCGGTCCGGCCCCGGGCGCCGCGCGTCCGGCGGCGGCGTCCGGCGGCGGCGGACGCAGTCGTGGTTCTGACAAAGCGGAAAACGTTGATCTGCTGATGGACGTGACGCTGCGTTTCTCCGTAGAGCTCGGCCGCACGCAGATGTATATCAAAGACGTATTGAACCTCGGCGAAGGATCGATCGTCGAACTCGACAAGAACGTCGGCGACGAAGTCGATATTCTGATCAACGATCGTTTGTTCGGACGCGGCCGTTTGATCGTGCTGGATGAATTCTTCGGCGTGCAGATTACGCATATCATCGATCCGCTGACGCAGTTTCGCAGCCTGTCTTGATTTCGACCTTTAGGCCTGTGCGATTTTTTTTCGTTAAAATTCAGTGAATCCTTAAAAAACATCGGTGTAAGCCGCCGGTGCTCCGAAAATCAATTTGCGCGCGCTTTTGTAAAAAAAACGCGCCCCCCTCTAATCTTGACCCCTCCAAATCACGATGATTGAATCGTAGAAGGTCGCGGCATCTGCAATGCCTGACTCAGTTTGAGTCGAGCAGTTTGGCCGCGGATCCAGGCAAGGATGCCAGGATCACATCAGTTTCACGGAGGAAACTCATGATCATTAACCACAATATGTCCGCGATTAATTCGCATCGGACTCTGAAGTTTCAACATGTCGAAGTAAACAAGAACATGGAGAAATTGTCTTCCGGCATGCGGATCAACCGCGCGGGAGACGACGCATCGGGACTCGCTGTTTCCGAAAAAATGCGTTCCCAGATTCAAGGTCTGCGCCAGGCCACCCGGAACACCGAAGACGGTATGTCCATGATCCAGACGACGGAAGGTTATCTGGGCGAAGTAGCGGACATTCTGCAACGGATCCGCGTTCTGTCTGTACAATCCGCTAACGGTATTTACACGGCGAACGACCGTCAGATGATTCAAGTAGAAGTTTCTCAGCTGATTGACGAAGTCGATCGTATCGCTTCGCAGGCTGAATTCAACAAGATGAATCTGTTGCAGGGAGATTTCGCGCGAGGTTCGCGCTCTTCTTCCATGTGGTTCCATATGGGTGCGAACCAGCATCAGCGTGAACGCGTATACATCGGAACGATGACTTCGCAAGCGTTGAATTTAACTCGCGCCGACGGTACATTACTCACCCTTTCGACAATGGAGTTCGCGAATGACGCAATAGGCGTTCTGGACGACGCGCTGCACCGGGTGAACAAGCAGCGGGCCGATCTGGGCGCCTATTTCAACCGCCTCGAACACGCCGCCAAAGGTCTAATGGTAGGTTACGAAAACCTCCAGGCGTCCGAATCTCGGATTCGCGACACGGACATGGCGGAAGAATCCGTGGCATTTACCAAGAATCAGATTCTGGTTCAATCGGGTACTGCAATGCTTGCGCAGGCGAATTTACGCCCGCAATCAGTGCTGCAGTTACTGCGATAAGCGGTATAGTCGAAACATATTCAGACGGCCTTCGCGCCGCCTGAAGCTGTTTCGGCGCACCGTTCTTTCTCTCGACGCCCCGTTTCCTACACGAACGGGGCGTTTTTTAGTATTGCTTCCTTGACACCCTGTCTCCTGGCCTCATCCTGTCTTCTCAGGCTACGTTTGTTCGGTCTTTTAGAAAGCTTGCCTTTCTTCTAAAATAAATCCGCTAATTGTTCGCGAATTTTATAAGTTTGCGACATCCTGCGCTCCTTTGCGGAGCTGGAGCTATCGCGTGTGAGGTCCACTCCTGGATAACGCGCCGCCTTAGCCGTTCGAGATTTCGATCTCGCTCGTACGGACCGACGAACCGCGCCCGGAGGTCGTGCTATGAGTCAAGATGTGAAACAATACTACGGCGATAACCCGCTGGAAGTTCGAGAAACAAGTCAATATAAAGAAGAGTACATTCGTGGATTCGTTCAGAAATGGGACGAACTCATCGATTGGGAAGCACGCGCGGAAAGCGAAGGCGATTTTTTTATTCGAGTGCTCAAAGAGCGCGGCGCGAAGAAAATCCTGGACGTCGCGGCAGGAACCGGCTTTCACAGCGTCCGTCTGCGCAAAGCGGGATTCGAAGTCGTCAGCGCCGACGGCAGCCCCGAGATGCTGGCCATGGCCTTTGAAAACGGCCGTAAGCGCGACATGATTCTCCGTACGGTCCAGGCCGACTGGCGCTGGCTGAATCGCGACGTGCACGGTAAATTCGACGCCGTCATTTGCCTGGGCAATTCCTTTACGCACTTATTCTCCGAACGCGACCGTCGCAAGGCTCTCGCGGAATTTTACGCCGCGCTGCGCCACGACGGCCTGTTGATTCTCGATCAGCGCAACTACGACGCGATCATCGATAACGGTTATTCTTCGAAGCACGTATACTATTATTGCGGCGGCAACGTCAAAGTCGCTCCGGAGCACGTCGACGAGGGGCTTGCGCGGTTCACGTATGAATTTCCCGATCAGTCGAAGTATCATCTGAACATGTTTCCGCTGCGGAAAAAATACGTAACGCGTTTGATGCATGAAGTTGGCTTTCCGACCGTGCGAACCTATGGCGATTTCCAGGAAACCTATCGCCAGGACGATCCGGACTTTTTCGTTCACATCGCGGAGAAGGCCTATCTGGAAAGCGATGACGTTACGGAAGACGGTCAGGTGAGCCGATGAGCTATTCGGAGTCGGTAGAGACCGCCCGCCAGTACTACAACAGCGACGACGCGGATCGTTTTTATTCGATCGTATGGGGCGGCGAAGACATTCACATCGGCCTGTACGAAACGCCGGATGAATCGATCTTCGATGCGAGCCGCCGTACGGTCGAGACCATGGCGGACCTGGTCGCTGCGAAGTTGAAAAGAACTGCCGATGGAACGCCGGCCCGAGTGCTTGATCTCGGAGCGGGCTACGGCGGCGCTGCGCGTTATCTATACGAACGATTCGGCTGCCAGGTGGATTGCCTGAACCTGAGCGAAATTCAAAATCAGCGCAACCGCGATATGAACAAAGACCGCGGCGAAGACTTCGTCAAAAATATTGAAGTCATCGACGGATCGTTTGAAGCCATTCCCGCCGACGACGATCGCTACGATCTGGTCTGGTCCCAGGATGCCATCTTACACAGCGGCGAACGCGAAACCGTATTGAAAGAAGTCGCGCGAGTGCTGAAGTCCGGCGGCGAGTTTCTTTTTACCGATCCCATGCAGGGTGACGACTGTCCGGCGGGAGTGCTCCAGCCGGTGCTGGATCGCATTCATCTGGATACGATGGGTTCTCCGGGTTATTATCGCGCGACGGGTGCCGCGTGTGGCCTGAATTTTCAGAGCTTCGACGAGCGGACTTTCCAACTCGTGAATCACTATTCTCGCGTGCGAGCGGTCATTCAGGAACGTTACGACGAAATCACGAAGGTCTGCGATAACGATTATATCGATCGTATGATCAAAGGACTCGGTCACTGGATCGACGCCGGCAAAGCGGATTATCTCGCCTGGGGTATTCTACGATTCACGCGCGCCTGATTAATACATGACTCCGGGCGGATTTCCGGAGGGCATTTTTATGAATCTCATCGCTATCAGCTTCTTTGTATTTCTCGCGATCTTTATGGGGATCGGAGTGTACTCCGCCACGCGGGCCCGCTCGGGCAACGCGGATTATTATCTGGCGGGGCGCGACGTGCCGCCCTGGCTTGCGGCTCTGTCCGCGGTTGCGACGAATAACAGTGGGTTCATGTTTATTGGTCTGATCGGCATGACCTACGCGTCGGGCCTGTCTTCGATCTGGATCATGACCGGCTGGGTCCTGGGCGACTATATCGCCTGGCGCACGGTCCACCAGCGACTGCGCGTCGTATCCGGCGAAATGTCGGCCGAGTCGATTCCGGAGATTCTGGGCGGCGATAGCAAAGGGGCGGGGCGGCGACTGTTATTGATCGTCGGCGGTCTGTTGATCTTATTTTTCCTGGGCCTGTATGCGGCGGCCCAGCTCAAGGCCGGCAGCAAGGCGCTGCACGTGCTCTTCGGCTGGCACTACTCCGTCGGCGCGACGATCGGATTCGTCATCGTAGTGGCCTACTGTTTTTCCGGCGGGCTGCGCGCTTCCATCTGGACCGACGCGGCTCAGGCGATCGTGATGGGTTTTGCGATGCTTCTATTGCTGGCATTCGCGCTTCTGCGCCTGGATGGATTCAGTGGATTGTTCGCCGCATTGAACGCGATCGATCCGAAGCTGCTGACTTTGATTCCTGAAAATCTGGAATATGGTTTCGTCTTATTCGCTCTGAGCTGGGTGGCTGCCGGCATTGGCGTGACCGGTCAGCCGCATATTATGGTGCGTGCGATGGCGATCGACAGTCCGGACGGCATCGTGAAGGCCCGCCGCATTTATTTTTTGTATTACGTACCGTTTACGATCGCCGCGATTATCGTGGGGCTTTGCTGCCGGGCGCTGCTCGTGCCGGAAGCGGGCGTGGATTTCGACGCCGAACTTGCGCTGCCGGAGCTGACGCGTCTGTTGTTTCCCGACGTGCTGGTGGGCCTGACTCTCGCGGGGCTTTTCGCCGCGACCATGTCCACGGCGGATTCCCAGGTGCTCGCGTGCTCGGCCGCTCTGACAAACGATACGATTCCGGAAGTCGGGTCCTGGCGCTACGGCGCGAAATCAGGCACCTTGTTCGTCGCCTCGGTGGCGTACGCCTTCGCTCTGTACGGACCCGATAGCGTCTTCGCTCTGGTCGTCGACGCCTGGGCGGCGCTGGCCTCGGGCCTCGGGCCGCTGTTGATTGTGCGGGTCTTTCGCCGCCCTGTTGCGACTCCCGTGGCTCTGGGGATGATGCTCGCTGGCCTCGGGACGGTGCTCGCGTGGTGGCAGCTGTCGTCTGGAATTCAAAGCTCGATCTATGCCGTGATGCCCGGTATGCTGGCCGGCTTTTTAGTATTCGGAATCGCGGAAGCGGTGGGTTCCGTTCGCAATAGCAGATAAGCGGGGCCAGCTGCGACCAACTTTGATTGAGTCGCGACCGAGTGGCTCTTGCGCGGAGTCGGAGTTGGTCTTTTTTTAGATCTTTGGCTTGACGTTTGCTCAGCCGGGCCCTTGCTTCGTATGAATATGTTCTGCGCATTCGCACACTCCCTGCTTCGCGAAAGGAAGCCTGGTTCCGACTCTGTTTCAGAATCGGTCCTGTCATTGCTCATGACGGGTGTGGGTGTGCTGCGTTCGGGTCTGGTGGTGGTGTCCATGCTGAGCCACATAGATTGGGATACCCGCGCGGAACGTAGCCAGAACCGGAGAATGACGAATTCCAATACCTGAGCATCACGTTTTAATACTTTAAGGTCGCAAGCAATGACCATAAAACCCCCGCCCGGATTCCACCGGCGGGGGTTTTGTTTTATACACCCGCCGGCAGAGTTCGCAGGGGTTTTCAGCGAAAATCAAGATCGAGGAAAACACATGAGTACACCGGACAACCCCCACAGCCAGGCGCTGAGCGGCGCCGAAATCGTAATCGAAAGCCTAATTCGTTTCGGAGTCCGCGTGGTCTTCGGCCTGCCGGGCGGCGCGAGTCTGCCCCTGTACGAAGCGCTCTTTCGGCGCAAGGATCGTCTGCGTCATATCCTCGTTCGCCATGAACAGGGAGCGGCCTTTATGGCCCAGGGGCTTGCCAGGCATAGCGGTCGGGCCGGCGTTTGTTTCGCGAGCTCCGGACCGGGGGCGACGAATTTGATCACCGGCATTGCGGATGCTTTTCGCGATTCGATTCCGATGGTCGCGATCACGGCGCAGGTTTCGCGCCACCTCATTGGAACCGACGCCTTTCAGGAAATCGACACGCGCGGCATGTGTTTGCCGATCAGCAAACACGTCTTCGCCGTCGGCAGCGCCTCGGAGCTGCTGGAGATTTTGCCGACCGCATTTGACCTGGCGGAGGGCGGCCGGCCCGGTCCGGTCGTAATCGATATTCCAAAGGATGTCCAGCAGGAGGTTTATGAATTTCAGGAGTGGCCGCGCCGGGCGCGGTATGCGAAATCGCCTGATTCGGATGGGACGGCTGCGCCCGGCGCGGACCCCGCTGCGAAGATTGGCGATGCGGCGCGAGAGCTGCTGCGAATGATCGCGAGCGCAGAGCGGCCGATGATCTTAGCCGGCGGCGGCGTAATCCAGGCGGAGGCTTCGCGCGAGCTTTGCGATTTCGCGCGGTGTTTGCAAATTCCCGTTTCGACGACTTTGATGGGGCTCGGCCTGATGCCGGCCGACGATCCGCTCTTTCTGGGTATGCCGGGCATGCACGCCGCTCCGTGGACGAATCACGTTCTGGAAGAAACGGATCTGTTGATTTGCATCGGCGCCCGCTTTGACGATCGCGCGACCGGACGTCCCGAGGACTTTTGCGCGCGCGCCCGCATCGCGCATATCGACATCGACGCTTCCGAGATCGATAAAATCAAAGCGACCGATTTAAGCATCGTCGCGGACGCGCGCGCCGCGCTGGCATCTTTGCTCGCGATTTTGGATTCGAAAGTCGATTCCGGATCCGCCCCGACCCGGATGTCGAAAGCCGATCTCACGGCCGTGTCCGGGATTCGACGGCGGTGGCTGGCACGCATCGACGAGCTGCGCGAACGGCATCCCCTGGTGATGCCTGGCGGTCCGATCGATTTTCGTCGACCGCTGCATTTGGTTTCAGCGCTGGGTTCGATGCTCGCCCCGGATGCGATTTTGACGACCGACGTCGGCCAGCATCAGATGTGGGTGGCGCAGGTGTATCCCTTTCGTCGGCCGCGTTCGTTGATTACCAGCGGCGGCCTGGGTACGATGGGTTTCGGTCTGCCGGCGGCGATCGGTGTCGCGGTTGCCGCCGGGTCGCGGCAGGTTCTCTGCGTAAGCGGCGACGGTTCGATCCTGATGAATCTGCAGGAGCTCGCGACTCTGGCGGAATTGAACTTAAACGTGAAGATCCTGGTGCTCGACAACGGTCACCTGGGGTTGGTTCGCCAGCAGCAGGAGCTTTTTTATAACGAGCACTATCATGGATCGCGTTTTGAATCCCAAACGGACTTTGCAGCCCTGGCGCGGGCCTTCGGCATCGTCGGCGTGGATTTGGTCGCGGCTGACGATCAGGCCGGGGCGGAAGCCGTTTTGCGACAGGCGCTCGATTCACCGGGGCCGGCTCTGATTCGCGCGCCTGCGGTCGCCGGCGATCTCGTTTTGCCGATGGTGCCGGCGGGAGCCGCGAACCGGGATATGATCGAAGTTTAGCGCGGGTTGCGGGCGCGCCACACATGAGGAGGCAGGGGGTCGGGATCGCGCCAGAGTCCGCGACCCGCATCCCGGGCGTCTTCTTCCAGTTCGATCAGCTCGGGGTCATTGGTATAGCGGCGGTATACCCAGGCGAGGCCCAGATCGACCATCTTTGCGTTCACGTCGGTTTCATCGTCTGCATAAACGACGCCGACCAGGCGACCGTATGGATCTTCATCTTGAATGAGGACGGTGACGGTGCGTCCGGCGACCAGGTCGGCGAGAGCCCGCTGCGATTTGCGGCCAAAAGCCTGACCGCGTTCGGGCGCATCGATTCCGAAGAGTCTGATCTTTTCCTGGTCGCCGATGGGCGTCTGGATTGTGATCGTATCGCCGTCGGCGACGCGAATGACCTTGCCGACGAGTTCATCGTCCGCAAGCCCCGATGCATCGCAGCCGCCCGCGGTTAATGTGCAAAGCGCCAGGATCGCACTGGCGAAAGCAAAGGCCGGGATGGCCGGGGCGATTTTCCGGCGAATATTCGGGAGCGTTTGATTCAGCGACGGGTGTCCTGTGCGCCGACTGCGATATTGAGATCGCCAGCGTGGACCATTTGATGATCGGGCCCGGCGATGGCGTCGCGGGCGAAGACCAGCGCGGTTGTTAGACAGAAGACTCCCGCCAGCATGACGGTATGGACGAAAATTTTGCTTAACATTGCCTTACTCCGAAAATGCGAAATCGCGAGATTCCGTGATACGATGCCGCTGCGGCGCCGTTCACAATATTGGACGTAGATTCCGGAGAAATATTCAGTTTTTTTTGCGGCTTCCGGCATACAGCTCGTACTTGCGATAGCTGCATTCCAGCGGTCCGTTGTACAGCGTCGTCTTTTGTGCGGCGGCCAATCCCACGCGTTTTAGGGCTTCGATATTCGAACTTAATATCCAGGCTGTGTAGTCGTTATAGGACTGCTTCAAGCGATCGCCGATCTTCGCATAAAAGTCTTCGATGCTCGCCGCCACTTTGACTTTCAGGCGTTCGCCGTAGGGCGGGTTCATGACGACGATGCCCGGACCCGGAGGCGGTTCGTACTGATCGAAGGTTTTTATATCGAATTGAATCGCGCCTTCGGGCAGCCGCGTGCGATCTCGATTTTCTCCCGCAATGCGAATCGCGCGGGCCGATACGTCGGCGGCATAGATTGTCGGCCCCGTTGCGAAGATGGCCTGGTTCGCTGCTGCCACGGTTTTTTTCCAGAGCGCTTCGTCATAGTCGGGCCAGTTCATGAAGCCGAAGCGTTTGCGGCTGAGCCCCGGCGCGACATTCCAGGCCGCCAGGGCCGCTTCGATGGCGATGGTGCCGGCGCCGCACATGGGATCGACGAATGCGCCCTGATCGGGTACCGGTCCGGCCAGGTTGACCAGACCCGCCGCGAGGACTTCGTTGATCGGCGCCTGCATCGCTTCGCCGCGATATCCGCGCTTGTGAAGGCTGTCGCCGGAACTGTCCAGAGAGAGGGTGCAGAGTCTGTCGAAGATATGAATGTGAAAGCGAATCGTCGGCTGCTCCAGATCCACGGAAGGCCGGCGACCGGCGCGCTGGCGAAACTGATCTACGATCGCGTCTTTGGCTTTCATTGCGACAAAGAGCGAATTAGAAAATATTTGCGAATGCACCGCGGTGTCGATCGCCAGCGTATCGTCCACGCGCAAATAGTCGGACCACTGGAATTCGTACAGCTTCCGATAAAAATCTTGCTGCGTCTTTATATGAAACGTATAGATCGGCTTGAGGATTCGCAGCGCCGTTCTTAAATGCAAATTGGCGCGGTACATGGTCGCGTTGTCGCCGACAAAGGTGACTGCGCGATTGTGTTCACTGATCTTTTCGGCGCCGATCGCTTCGAGCTCTTTTGCGAGACCGGGTTCTAATCCGCGGGTCGTACGAGCGGTCATGGAAAACGTGGCTTCATTTCCGATAACTTCGTCGTCCGACTGCGCCACGGGCTCTGCGGTTTTTTGTGACGGCCTGGCGGTAGACCACGGATCGAAACGATCGTCTGGTTTTTTGATGCGAAGGACGCGACGAGGCATTGACATATGGAGCCGCGGTGCCAATCCTATGTCAAACACTGTGCGGTTTGAATGAACCTGTTACGGCGTTTTTTCTTCTGTGAAACCGTCGCCAGGGTGTGATCGGCGCTCGTGACCGAGTGTTGTCGGGATTGTATGCAAACAGAATCGGAGCAAGCAAAGTGCGTATTGACTGTCGACCTGGGGACTTCCGGTCCGAAGGTCTCGCTCTACTCCGTTCATGCGCAATCTATCGGCAACGAGTTCGTTGATACGCCGGTGCAGTTGCTGGATGGCGGCGGTGCACAGCAGGATCCCGACACGTGGTGGTCGGCGATTTGTGAAGCGTCCCGGCGTCTGCTCGCGCGCGAGCTCGTTCCAATCGAGAACATCGTTGCGGTGTGCTGTACTTCGCAGTGGTCCGGGACGGTCGCCGTCGATCAAGACGGCAAACATCTGCACGATGCGATTATCTGGATGGATTCCAGAGGCGCTCCCTACGTGCGCAAGATTACCGGCGGCTTTCCGAAAGTCAGCGGCTACGGCCTGGGGGCGCTTGCGAAGTGGCTGCCCATTACCGGCGGCATTCCGGGCCTCTCGGGAAAAGATCCGATCGCGCACATCTTATTTTTGAAGCACGAACGCCCCGACGTTTATCGGCGCACGTTTAAGTTTCTCGAACCGAAGGATTATTTGAATCTACGGATGACGGGTCTGTGCGCGGCTTCGTACGATTCGATTGCTCTGCACTGGGTGACCGACAACCGCGATCTTGCAAAAGTACGCTATCATCCCGGGCTCCTGCGACGCTCCGGGGTCGATCCGGCGAAGCTGCCGGAACTCAAACGCTCGGTAGACGTGCTCGGCGATCTCACGCCGACCGCGGCCCTGGAGCTGGGACTGCCCGAGCAGCAGCAGATTCGCGTAGTGATGGGCACGCCCGATCTGCACAGTGCCGCTGTCGGCTCCGGCGCGGTGCAGGATTATGCAGGGCACCTGTATCTCGGCACGAGTTCCTGGCTGACCTGCCACATGCCTTTTAAGAAAACCGACGTCGCCACGAATATGACGACTTTACCCTCGGCGATTCCGGAGCGATATTTTATCGCGAATGAACAGGAGAGCGCGGGCGCCTGTCTGAAATATGTACGCGATAGTATTCTGTTCCCGGACGATGAGCTGGGCTCCGGCCCGCCGCCCAAAGACTATTTCGCGATTTTCGATTCTATGGCGGCAGCCGCGCCGGCCGGCAGCAATCGCCTGATTTTTTTGCCGTGGCTATACGGCGAACGCACGCCGATCGAAGATCATACGGTGCGCGGCGGTTTCTATAATCAGTCGTTGCAGACGAAGCGCGAACATATGTTTCGCGCGGTCCTGGAGGGCGTCGCTTTCAATTCGCGCTGGCTGCTGGGAGCCGTCGAGAAATTCATTAAGCGTCCCTTCGAAGCGATTCATATGATCGGCGGCGGCGCGAACTCCGACGTGTGGTGCCAGATCCACGCCGACGTCCTGAATCGTCCGATGAAACAGGTGGAAGATCCGATCCAGGCGAATAGCAGGGGCGCGGCCTGTCTGGCGGCGGTAGCTCTGGGCTTTATGCGCTTCGATGATCTGAGTGAGCGCGTGCGAATCCAGAAAACCTTTACGCCGAATCCGGATCATCGCATTGTTTACGATTCTTTGTTTCAAGAATTTGTTCGGATCTATAAAGCGAATCGGAAGATCTACGCGCGCCTGAATCATCACGCATAAATCAATACTAAGTTCTTTTCGAGACTACTCAAGGACTTCAAGGGATACTCAAATGGATGTAATGAATATTGTTCAGACGAAAATGGGCTGGGTTCCGCCGGGGATTATGCGCATCGTCGAAAAGTACGCGCGGCGAATTCCGTCGGTGCAGCGCATGATTGAATCCGAGTACGATACCGTCATGAACGAGCTTGAGTCGGATCTCAAACCTTATCGCGACGTGCATTCGAGCTTTTCGGAGATCCCCGCGAAAGGCAAGAGTAAGACCGCGATCCTCAAAGAAATGGCGGCGATGAAAAAGAAAGAAGAAGATCGCTGGAAGAAAGGCTACGTTTCAGGCGCCGTCTATCACGGTGACGATCGTCATATTGATTTCTTAAATAAAGTTTACGCGATTCACTCCCAGGCGAATCCGCTGCATTCGGATCTATGGCCCAGCGCTACAAAATTCGAAGCCGAGGTTGTCAGCATGACGGCGCGCATGCTGGGCGCTGAGGAGGCGCGGCTGCCCGAAGACGGGAAGGGACGTCCGGAACTAATCGGCGACGGCGAGGGTGTTTGCGGTTCGGTTTCGTCCGGTGGGACGGAAAGCATTCTGCTTGCGATGAAAACCTATCGCGATTTTGCGCGGGAGCAGCGCGGAGTCACCCGGCCAAATATGGTCGTGCCCGTTACGGCTCATGCGGCTTTCGATAAGGCCTCACAGTATTTCGGAATCAAGCAGATTAAGATTCCGGTCGGTCCGGACTATCGTGTGGATGTCGAGGCCGCCCGGCGATCGATCAATCGCAACACGGTTGTCGTGGTGGGATCGGCGCCGTCCTTTCCCCATGGCGTGGTCGATGATATCGCGACTCTCTCAGAAATTGCGCGAAAAAAAGGAATCGGTTTTCATGCCGACGCGTGCCTCGGCGCTTTCATTTTGCCTTTCGCGCGAAAACTGGGATATGACGTTCCGGAATTTGATTTTCGTTTACCCGGCGTAACTTCTATCTCGGCGGACACACACAAGTTTGGATATGCCGCGAAGGGGACTTCTGTCATCCTGTATCGCAGTATCGCCTTGCGCCACTATCAATACTATACGGTCACGGAATGGCCTGGTGGGATGTATTTTTCTCCGACCTTCGCCGGGAGTCGCGCCGGAGCGCTTTCGGCGGTGTGCTGGGCTGCGCTCGTCAGCATGGGCGAAGCCGGATATCTGGAAGCGACCGCGAAGATTCTCGAAACGGGAAAACGTATTCGCGAAGGAATCGAAAAGATTCCCGAACTAAAAATTCTCGGCAATCCGCTCTGGGTGATCGCTTTCGCATCCGAATCACTCGATATTTATCGCGTGATGGAATACATGACCAGTCGCGGCTGGAACCTCAACGGCCTGCATCGCCCGGCCTGCGTGCACATCTGCGTTACTCTGCGTCATACTCAGTCCGGCGTCGTGGCGCGTTTTCTGAAGGATTTGCGGGGCGCGGTGGATTTTGTGAAGGAGAACCCCGCCACGGATGGCGGCATGGCTCCTGTATATGGTATGGCTGCTTCGCTTCCCATGCGGGGCGTCGTTGCAGATATGTTGAAACGCTATCTCGATTTGCTCTACAGGGTATGAACCGAAGTGTAGGAGTTCCTACACTTCGGTTCAAAGAATTTTTTCGGAACGATTTCGTCACCGTCCACGCTTCTGGTTAAGGAAGGGACTGAGGCATTGTCATTCTCAAAAAGATTTGCGGGAGATTTGCGGAGTAAAATCCCATTCAGTTTGGTTTCGAAATCACCGTCGACTGTATTGATTCCGGCTCGATTGTGGCCGTTCTTTCTCGAGCAACTAGACGAAAGTAACCAGCGAACAGGCATTCTACTACGAAAGTTGATTCACACGTATAGAGCAAAATTGTATCGAGGAGAGTTCTTGCAGGCGGGTGGGGCAAAAAGAGTCTATCAAGTCGGAAATCAGGATTTGATTAAAATCTCATTTCGCGTGGAAAGCTCGGTATGGCTGGAGTTTGGTCAGATGTCAGCCTATCTTGGCGTTTCCAGATGTTTGCTTTTTGTCTACCTGTTGGAAATAGCGAAAGAAAATGCGCGTCGGGATGCTGTAGGAACTCCTACACACGGAATTGCGGGCTATGATTTAGAACACCCCGCACGGATCGAATACTATGAATATGTGCGACCGGGAAAATTCATAGTTGAGCGAGGAATAAGGCAAATCCCATCTCAATACAAAGAATTGCCCTTTTATTTGAGATACGAAGCAGAGAACCCGCTACGAATTTAGTCTTTGCCTGAAGTCCCAGCGAGAGATGGATTGGCAACACTCGCAAAATCGCAGTCTGATTCCTGTAACGAAAAACTGCTTGAGTTCGCCTCCAGTAGCGACAGGAAATCGTTATAAGAAGCGATCGGCCTCGAGCGATATACTCTGGATGCTCGCTTTTTGCCCGCCCCGGGAATCTGTTCGAGAGCACGCGAGCTCAGCTCATTGATACGAAGGGGCCAGCTGAGTCCGATCAAGCTTCGTTCCTGGGCTCCCAGAATGATGACCGTGATCGGCTTGCGATTCTGAAATGCAAGGTTTGCCTGCAGATCGTCAATTGGAATCTTAATCGTAACAGGATAAGAACCGAGCTGCCTGCCGAGAATATAGCCCTGGTTTTTCGCTTCGGGGATTACATGGCTGAGTTTCGTCCCCGGTGGGAACGTCTGAAGGAGCATTGGCTGATCGATTTCCTTTCGAATTCGATCTCGATAATACAGGAATTTTTTCTCCAGGGTGTCCGGTCGGCGGCGTTTTCGAGGGATCTCGGATTCAGATGTCGGATCCTGTTGCAGGCTTTGCATCTTGGTATTCTTATAAGAAACAACCTGCCGGATATTGATCCGACGCAGAAGGAAACCCCGGTCCATGACTTCCTGAAGAAACTCATAGTTTTGCTGAAACGTTGTGTCGGATTCTCCGGGAAGACCGTGAATCAAATTGATCCCGGGCAGAAGCCGCGGAATCCCCGAGCTTCTGCGTGCGCCGTGTTCATTAATGATTTCGATGGCAGTCATCGCCTCTTCGCGGCTGCACTTCAGATCGTTGAGTTTTACGACGATCGGGTCGACGGTTTCAAGGCCCATCGCTGCCGTATCGCCGGGTGTGTTGTACTCGCAAATGATACGTGATATTTCGCGAGCCTCTTCTGGAAAGGTTGAGATTAAACCCGGGTTGATATTATCAAGATGCAACAGTTCCAGATCGGGAGCTGCTTTCCTGATGCCCGCATAGAGCAATTCAAGACTCTCGGGGCGAGGTCGTGGAAAGCTGTTCTGAAAGTCCTCCATATCGGGCAAATAGGTCATCAAATCCGCCTGTCGGCCCAGGCGAAAGAACCGGTTCCCGAGTCGACTCAACTCCGCGACTTCCGCAAAAATCCCCTCCGGCTTGCGAAATTCCGGGCGGCCATAAAAGGCCTCGGTGCAGAACGAGCAAAAAACGCTCCGTGTGCATCCGCGATAGGTTTCCAGTTCCAGGATCAGATGGGGAAAATTGGGATGCAGGTTGGTCAAGAAGGCGCCCGCCTCAGACCAACGATCCACAACTTCATAACTCCTGCGCATCCCGAGCCCCGGGCCCCGTTCTTCGAGCAGGTTTTCGGCGGCGGCCTTCATATTCCCGACGCTTCCCGCCAGTTCGGCCAGGTAAAACTCCAGATCTCCGCGAACCAGATAGCCTCCGGCATCGCGAATGATATTTCGGATTTCAGGGGAGGCGTAGCGGATCGGTCCTCCGACCAGAGTCACTCCCGAAGGCTGATGTTGTTTTCGCCACTGCAGGAACTCCACAACTTCGGTCACCGTTCCAATCTTTCCCCCCAGATATTTTCCGGGGACTGTGTGACCGGCGACCAGCGCGACCAGCTCGGGCTCTTGATTCAGAACCTTGCCGTCGGCGCGCCATTGGTCTACCGTCAGATAGGAGATTTTTTCGGCCGGAATTTTACCTCCGGCGACCAGCGCCCCCGCTGCATAGCGGGCGTAGGGCGAAAGATAGGGTGGGACTCCGAAGCAGGCGGGCTCATCCACATAAAAGTCAAGAATCAGCATGTCAGAACTTTCACTTTACGCATATACCGTATTCAGGAATAAAGTCATGCACGCCATAGGGTGTATATAGAAAAAAATACTCCGCTCCCAGCCTCATTCTCCCAGAGAGACCCCTCTGAAACGTAAGAGTTCCTACATATTGCGCTCTTGTCTGGCCGCCGCGATCCTGGCGGGCCTGGCCACCGTCGGAGTTCCTACATCGCTCACCGCTCAGGATCTGGACGAAGAGACCCTCAATCGGCGCCTGGAGCAGCTGACTCGTAATCCCGTGATTCGAGAGCTGATCCGGCGGAGCCAGCCCGGACTGACAAACCACCAAAAACGTGTCCTCGGGTCTGCGATTGACGCAATGGATGCGGCAGAAATCGACAAGAATCTGGGCCTGATGAGTTTGTCCACGGAAGGCTCCGTTTATGCCCGGCGCGAGCGCCTGAAAGCGGCCCTGGGAATCGAGGCGCCGCCGGCCTTGCCCCCGGCTCCGGGAACGGCCAGAATCGCCATCGAGAACGCGAGCGAAGGCGAGTTCATGAGCGGCGAGGACGATGAGCGCGGTCTGCTGAAGCTCTATGGTCGAATTCGGGTACGCCTGCCTGGCGGGGTCTTCTATGCGGACCAGGTCGTTGTCGATACGAAACGACAGGAGATTTACGGCGAGGGCAACATCGTCTATATCGGATCTACCAACAATAGCGAGATTCGAGCCGAGCGTATTATCTATAATCAGAAGTTGCAGAACGGTATCGTCTATAATGCGTCGGGTTACCAGAGCCCGATTCACTTTATTGGCAAGAATCTGACCGGCATCGGCACGGACCGCTACTCGGCGAGCCACGTATATTTTTCGGGATGCGCCGCCGAGGAACCACACTATAATTTCACGGCGCAGCGCCTGTGGATCTATGATGACAATAAGATCTTCGCGGTCGGCGTTCTGTATCACGTCGGCGGGATCCCATTACTACCGCTTCCGTTTTTGTTCTCTTCGGATTGGGGCACGGGGGTCATCGCTCAGGCGGGCTTGAGTCAACTCCAGGGATGGTTTCTTCAGACGACTTATCAGTTCGGCGATCCGGAAGCTGTCTATTCGCCCTGGGCGCCGAACGCGTATCGCTTTAAGCTGGACTACTATGAAAAAACCGGCGAGGCCTTCGGCGCCGAGTTCTACAAATTTTCGCCGAACCTGAACTATATTCTCGATCTGGGCGTTGCGCGCTATCGCCGCTACGGGATCGAAGGCGATATTCGCGAAACCGACAACCTGGCCATCACCAACCAGGTGCAGCGCTGTAACGGCACGCCGGGACAGCCCGGATACTATTGCACGGTCGGCGAAGACTTCGAGAAGTGGTACAAAGTCTTCGCGATTGTAAACTATCGTAGTCAGAATTTGCGGGACAACGTCGTGCGAAACGTAAACCTGCGCTACGAAGATTATTCTCACCAGCTATACGATTATGAATTCGGTGGCCGTTTTCAGCCGACGTCGACGATTCCGGCTCTGTTCGAAAACAATGAAGTCGGCCGGGGACTGATTCGCAATACGACGAACTGGAATCTCGTATACAACGAACAGCGCGACGATCTTGCGATTCGCGTCGAAGCCACGCGCAACAATCTCTGGAAAAACACGGTCACTCAGTTCGATGACAGTGAATATCAGCCGGTCAACGACGTAATCCCTTCCGTGGATTTAACGAAGCGCTGGAATCTCGGACGCATCCCGCTGCTCGACCTGCCCGTGTACTGGGATCACAATCTGCACGTCGATCTGGAGAAACAGTACTCCGACGGCGATGAATTCCAGAATCTGAACAACAACGAATATCGCACAGGATTGCGGACCTTCATTTCGTTTTTTCCGTATATCACCTTCGCGCCCGCAGCAGGATACGGCGCCCAGAAGACCGTGCCGGAATACCGCGGCACCGACGCATCCGCCGAGGCGGCTCTGGAACGCGAATCACGCAAGAACAGCTACCAGTATTTCTGGACCGAAGATCAGCTGACCTTCGGACCGGATCTGCTGTTTCTGCGTGCTACTTATCGCTATAAAAAGTCTTTCAAAGAAGAGCAAAACGATACGCCCGTCGTGAATAATACGGGCTTCGACGGCGCCCAGAAAGTCAATGAGACCGAGGTCAGTCTGGAATTCAATCCGCTGATCAATACGACCTTTTCAGTCACGAGTATCTACGATCACCGTCGCTTCGAGCAGGAAGTAAAAAACAGCGAACGCTGGTTTTATCCGGTCTTTCGCTCCGAAGTCTTTTTCGATTTTCTCAACTGGTTTCGACCGGAACGCGAGAACCTGCTGACTCGCAACAAAGTACACTTTCTCGGCCTGGGCCTGACCAACGACTACGTTTACGATCCGGTGCTCAAGCGCGATCACTCGAATGTTTTCGGTCTCAGCTATCAGATGGGCGGCTTCGATCTGTGGTTTCTCAAGCGGCTGCGCTACCTGGAGTTCACGTACTATTGGTATCATGTGTATTATAATCCAGATCTGGATCATATGCGTTTCGCGTTTAAGACCGACATACAGCTGTGGGATTGGGGCTATCTGGAGATGGAGCTGGAGTCCCGCGCCACCGACATCGGGCGCTACAGCCGCGGCTCCACGGACGACCAGGGCCAGGACGATTACGTGCCTTTCTTCGAGGACGTGTACAACGGCACGGGCATCGGTGGCTCGGATCGCCGCCAGTCTTCCGTATTTAATATCGCCTTCTATCGCACGGCTCTGATTCTGGACGTGCATGACTGGGAGTATCGAATCGGCTACGAGCTCGAGCAGCGCACGATTTTCGGCGGGGTCAATACCGTGGACGTCGTGAATTTTTATGACAACCGGATCTTCTTCAGCGCCACGCTCCTGCGCTTCGATCTCGGAGGCCAGAGCAGCCAGCCCAGTCGTTTTATCGTCAATCGCCAGCAAGTGCGTTCCAGCGACATCGCTCGCACGCCGATCGGCGCCACCAGGATTCGCTGAGCCCGTCAGACAACTATCAATATGTTACGCGAACGCAATCAAACATTCAAGCTGATGTTCATCGGACTGGACATCGTCCTGGTCGCGATCTCGTACTTCGCCGCTGTAATTCTGCATTTCTATATCATCAGCCCGGAGCAGCGCCAGTTCGTGGTGCCCTCCGTAACTTTCGGCGCGAATACCTACGCCGACTTCGCCGCCCAGGTAATCAAGTTCGACGAAGTATCATTCTGGATGACCTATCTGTATCTGGGCATCTTCGTTTGTATCGCGCAGGTGATTGTATTTATCGCGACGGATTTATACCATCCGCGTCGGGGTACGAATCTCCTGAAAGAGCTGATTGGAATTTCTCGCGGGGTCGGTCTTAATATTCTGATCGTCGTGGCTCTGTTGTTTTTCTATCGCGGCACGAGTTTTTCGCGGCTCGTGATCGTTTACAATGCGGTGATCACGGTGGTCGTGATTTCGGTCGGGCACTATCTCTTTCGCATCTTTCTCGGTCGCCTGCGGTCGCGCGGTTATAATACGCGCAACGTTCTGATTCTCGGAACCGGGACCGTCGCGGCGCGCTTTTACCAAATACTCAAACGCCACGCGATCTTCGGCTTTCGCGTAGTGGGCTTGCTCGGCCCGAAAACCAAAAGCGATCCGGAGATTCGCCCGTTGATCAAAGGCGGACAGCGCGATTTCAAAAAGATCGCGCGCAAGCTGAACCCCGACCTGATCGTATACGCGATGCCCATGGATTTGAAGCTCCTCGACGACGTAATCGAATTCGCCGACCAGGAAGGCATGGACTGTCGCATCGTGCCCGACGTCACGGAGCTGATCACGGCCCGGGCCCGGCTGGAAGATATGGACGGCATGCCGCTGCTTACGATTCGCGAAGTGCCGCTCAAGAACGGCTACAATGCCTTTATCAAACGGCTTTTCGATATCGTCGTGGCGGGGACCGTAATCATTCTGGCCGCGCCGTTTTATTTGCTGATGCCGCTCCTGATCAGGCTGGATTCTCGCGGGCCGGTCTTTTTCTCGCAGGATCGGGTGGGGCTGGACCGCAAGACCTTTCGGGTCTGGAAATTTCGCACGATGGTCGTCCAGGAAGAGGGCCGATCGGATACGACCTGGGGTTCGAAGACCGACGCTCGCGTGACGCGCCTGGGCAAGTTTCTGCGGAAGTCTTCGCTGGATGAGATGCCCCAAATCTGGAACGTGCTGGTCGGCGACATGTCGATTGTCGGGCCGCGTCCGGAGCGTCCCCACTTCGTCGAGCAGTTCAAAGAACGCTACGCTGATGTTCACTATATGCGC
Source organism: bacterium (assembly GCA_024742665.1). Classification (GTDB taxonomy): domain Bacteria; phylum Spirochaetota; class Leptospiria; order Leptospirales; family Leptonemataceae; genus JANSYA01. The sequence goes on along the minus strand of JANSYA010000006.1, from coordinate 64,668 downwards.
CGCCACTCCGTGAAATCGGGCATCACCGGCTGGGCCCAGATCCAGGGCTATCGCGGGGATACTTCGATCGCCAAACGCGCGGAGGCCGACATCTACTATATAGAGAATTGGTCCTTCTGGCTGGATCTGATGATCGTGATCAAAACCCTGCCGGCGCTGATCAAAAACCCCGGCGAGTGAGATTCGAGGCCAGAGAATCCGGCCTGAATCAGCCGAGACTTGATGCAACGCTGAACTTTTTTCGGAAAATGGCTTTTGTTCAGGAAGGCCTGGTATGCGCTGGTACGTCATGGCTGCTCCGCAAAAATCAACGCACCCCCTGATTCGCCGTGCGCGCCGGCTGGTCGTCGTGATCGCACTGCTCCTGATTCCCCTGGCTCTCTCGGTCTGCACAAAAGACCAGGATCTGGCCGACGAGGAACTGGAGATCTTCTTGCTGGCCTGTCCCGCGGGCCCATTCGTCTGCTTCGATAATTGCTTTCAGGCCAACGACACCGACGGAAACGGGATCATTCAGGGTGCCGAAGAATTCGGGAATAATATCTGCAGCCAGCAGTGCAGCCAGCAGTGCAATCTGGCCTTCCTCTTTTTCTATCTCGTCGACGAATAGACAGGCAGTCCGAACGCGATCCCCGTCGCGCCGCTTGTTCGTTCTCATTCTACCGGAGTTGCATCCATCCGGTATTCACCCATTCATTCGCCGCTGGCGCCGTCGGCGTTGATCCGCACGTTCAATTCTGAGAGATCTTTCCAGAGAGTTTCATAACCGGCCTCGAAGGCTTCCGGCGGCATTTGCATCCATTCATGAAAACGAGTTTCGCCCGATTCGAGGGCCGCGAGCAGACGCGCTTGTTCTGTCGCGGAAAATTCGCCGGCGCCCGCAAGCAGGCGATTTCGCGACCGAATGAAAAAGAGCTTCACCTGAATATAGGTTTTGTTACGATCCGCATAGGATTGTTTCACTCGCTCGTACACGGGATCCTGTTCCAGAATCGCCAGGGACTGGCTGACATTCTTGCGAGCGAGTTCTACGTTCTGCTGACTGATTGGCGTCGCCTCCGCGTTGCGACCAATCCAACTGGTCGTAATAAAGCCGTGCATGACCATGATCAGGGGCAGGGCGATGCGCAGACCGGAGCGCGTCGTCGGCTGATCGCGCCACGCGCTAACGATGCGATAAAACAAAAATAGATTCAGCGGAAATTGGAAGATCGTCAGCAGATCCCAGTCCGCGGGAAAGCCGATCAGCGATTCGATTACGAACGCGATTGAGCCCAGACCCAGAGTCGCGATCAGCAAAAACAAATGCACCGGCTCCGGCGCAAGCCATGCCAGCAGGGCGTTGAAGAATCCGGGGCTTTTCGCTGTGTCGATGTCCGCGTCGGCGTCGGCGTCGCGGGCCGATCGGGCGCCGCTCTGAATGTTCGCAACGGGGTTGGCCTGGCTACCGTCGTGTCCGTTCAGGCACAATAGCACCAGGAGCGCGGCCGGCGAAGCCAGAAACAGAAGATTGAGCATGTCCCGGAGGTGGGCCGGCATAAATAATTCGCCCGGTCGATGCACCGGCGGACTCGAAATATGAGAATCCGAAAACGCGAGCGGCGGCTCGGCGAATAACAAAAACCATGTCCAGACGCTGAGCAGAATCGGCAGGGCGACCGCCGCCGCAACCGTCGCCAGCCGCACAATCTTTCGCAGATTGCCTGCGGCCAGTTCGATCACAAGATAAATCAGCGCCGGCAGAATCACGGTCGTGATCGAGTGGTGCAAAACGGCGATGGCCGCGCAGCCCGCGACGATCGCCACAGCCGTGGCGGGCTGCGTCGCCTGGCCTGCACCGTCCCCGCTCCGTCGCAGACGTTCAAGTTCGAGGGCCCGGGCGCCGGTCAGAATCGCGAGCGCCATCCAGGCGGTCGCCATTGTATAGTGTTCGACGTAGCCGGCGAAGAGCTGCAGAGCCGGCACGAAAATCAAGAGCGCGAGGCCGGTTAAAATCTGAAAGAGCGAGCGCCGAATCAAAAACCAGAACACGGCCGAACCATAGAGCACAAACGACGCGATGCTCAAGAGCGCGTAGGCGTCTTCCACATGCCAGCCGAAGCGCTCCGAGGTAAATAGATACAGGCGACAGTGCCAGTAGAGTTCCAGTAATTCGTCGAAACTATCGAGATAGCCCAGCAGATGCGTGTAGACCGGAACCTGTTCGAGAATCAGCAGGCTGTCGCCCAGTCCATCCGGAGGCGCCAGAAACAAGCGCTGGCGAAACTGAAACAACAGCACGATCGCGCTGCTCAGGAGCAGAGCCCACAGGATCAGGCTCGACCAGCGGCCGAAGCCCAGCCCCCGACTGCTCCAGGAAACCGCTTCCGACCCGGGCGCGCCGGCGTCGCGAAACAGAAAGGCCGCGGCGACAATCGCCAGCAGCCAGTAAAACCAAAATGCTCCAGCGGTCGGACGGAGGGCCCAGAGATGAACATTGCCGGCGGATGTCGTGTGGGCGAGCAGTGCCAGACAGCCGATGAAAAAGAAAAAAGACGGGATCAGCAGGGATCGGCGCAATCAAAGGCCTCCGGCGATCAGCTGCGCAGAAAATCCGGATCGATTTCGGGCGGCGAATTGGTCTGGAGAAATCTCGTGCGCTGTTCGTTCCATTCCTTTTCGTAATCCATCATGATTTCGCGGGCGGGCCATTGTTCCAACAGCTCCCGCATCGCTGCATTTTGCCGCGCCAGATCCGCGACGGTAGCCTTCTTGATTTTGCCGGCCATCGCCTCCATTGGGGTTCCCGGGGAGTCCGTGTCTACCGATTTTCCCGATGGTAGCCGCGCACCCTCGCCGCAGCCGTAGGAGTTCCTACACTGAAGCGGCCGAGGGGGCTGCCTGGCGCAATGCCGCTGGCTTTCGCGTGTAGGAGTTCCTACATGACGCGGTCGACGGGCGCGGCCACCTCGCCAGTGTAGGAACTCCTACGCCGGGCGACCCGACCGCAGCCGCCAGCGGGTAAAATATGGCGTACGTCCTTCGCTCTCCCCCGTGATCTGCTCGAAGCGAGTCACCGGGACATCCGCCGGGCGGCGGCGAAGAAAGTCGGAATCGGGAAAGACCGCTTCAAAGTCCGCCGCCCGGCGAAAAATTTGAATCATCTTGCGGGCGTAGGGCCCGTAGTCCGTCGCCAGGTGAATTTGTCCGCCCGGACGGAGCAGGGGCGCCATGCGTTCCGGAAAGTCCGGCTGCACCAGCCGGTGCTTCCAGTGTCGGCGTTTGGGCCAGGGATCGGGAAAATTGACGATGATCCAGTCGAAGGCCGCCGGCGGCAGGATCTCTTCTAAAAACCAGGCGAAATTCACCGGTACGACCCGCAGGTGGGGCGCCTCCAGTTTGCGCACGCGTTTGATCGTCCGGCGAATGCGATCGCTTTTGATCTCGAAGGCGACGTAATCGTCTGCGGGGTGTTGCTGGAGCCAATCCACCAGGAATTCCCCCCACCCGGAGCCCAGCTCCAGAATACGCCGGCGGACACCGTCGCCGGGAGCCGGTGGATCGTCCGCGCGGAATAAAGCCTCCGGGGCGATGGGGCGATCCGGCTGAACCGGGAGGATCACTTCCGGGTTGCTGTGGATGGGGCGACGGCGCGTGGCGATTTCGAATAAGCGGGCTAAGGGGACTTCAGACATAAAAAAAGTCGGTTCAATCGAACCAAAAGTGTTTTTTTTGCAATTTTCAGGTAGTGTGTTTGTAGAATAGTTAAAAGCGTCGATAAATAATATCTAAGGATTATAGTACTGGAAATTCTGGTCACCGGGCCGGTTTTCAGGACTTGCGGTCGAATTCTCATTATGGGAACATTGCAGTGCAAATAAAACTATGGGGTGTGCGGGGTTCGATTCCCACGCCGTTGAGCTCGGGCGAATATCGCGAGCGCCTGAAGGCGGCTTTGACCCACGCCCGGGAGCGGTGGCAGAAGGATCCCGCTCTGTCGGCCGAAGGTGTCATTGACGAGCTCTCGCCGGAAGTGACCAATTTGGTCGGCGGCGAAACCACCTGCGTGGAAGTGCGCAGCGGCGACGATCAGCTGATCATCGATCTCGGCACCGGCGCCCGTCGTCTGGGCTACGATATGCTGGCCCGCGGCATCAAAGGGGACATCCACGTGCTGGTCACCCATACGCACTGGGATCATATCCAGGGCTGGCCCTTTTTCGTGCCGGGCTATATTCCGGACAATACGGTCCACTTTCATTCCTGTATTTCTAACTGTCACGAGCGCTTCCAGCGCCAGCAGCATTTCGATCACTTCCCGGTGGAATTCGACGCGATGATGTCGAAGAAGGAATTCCACAATTTCCCCCAGGGCGGCTCCTTCGAAGTCGGTCCATTTAAGATCAGCACTCTGGAGCTCGCCCATCCCGGGGGCTCGGTCGCCTATCGCATCGAAGCCCAGGGCAAAGTTTTTATCTTCGCCACGGACACCGAATTCTCCGGGGACAATGTCGACGAACAGATCGAGCGCTACAGCGATTTTTTTACCGGCGCCGATCTGCTGGTCATGGATGCGCAGTATACGATGGACGAAGCCGAGCAGAAGATCGGCTGGGGCCATACGGCCATGGTGATTTCCGTGGACTGCGCCCTCAAGTGGAAGGTCAAACGGCTCGTATTGACCCACCACGAACCGGCCTACCAGGACGAAAAGATTCACGGATTATTCGCGGAAGCTTCAAAGCATCTCGAAGCGAATGCGAACGGCCATCGCCCCGAAATTTACATCGCCTGCGAAAACGACGTTTTCGATCTGTGAGCTGATTCGCACATCGCTTTGCGACTCACTTGCTTTTCGCGTATCGCTGCGCGATTTGATTTCCAATCGCCCCACTCCGGGCGGATTCACGCGCTGGGTTTGCCGCGCAGACCCCAGGTTACATTCAGGTTCAGATAGTAGTTGCCGACTGTCGCCAGGATGATGCCGATCGCGTTGTTCGCGTACGATCTCAGGTTTTCCTCAAGCATGCCCGCCAGGAATCCGTTGGTCTGCAGCAACTGAAATACCGACCACTGGATCACGATGCCGACCATGCTGATGATTTGAAACAGCACCAGGCCTTTCACCAGAGCGGAGCCTTTGTGGCGGCTTTCGTAAAAAGTGATATAGTTGTTCAGAAAGTAATTCGTGATGATGCTGAGCTGAATGCCAAAGGGTACCGAAAGATAGAGCGGATCCAGAGCCGGCAGCCCGGAAGTAAAACGGGGCAGGCGTAAGAACTCGCCGAGCGCGAAGCCCAGCAGATTTACGAGCACGCCGGTCGAGCCGACGAAGGCGTACATCATAAAGGTCGAAGAGACGTACTGGCCGAAGCGCATATCGTACAGGGCGATGATATAGTTTCGAATCACCGAGCCGGATAGTTTGGTTTCGCCGTGTTCCCGGAGGCGAAAGCTGTAGCCGACTTCTTTGATTTTAATGCCGGGGTTGCGACCGATGAATTCGAGCAGAATCTTAAATCCCAGAGGATTGATGCGGTCCGCGCACTCGACGAAGACTTCGCGCCGGACCACGAAGAAGCCGCTCATGGGATCCTTCACGTTGACCGGCAACATCATTCGGGCCATGGCCGCCGCGACCCAGCTCATAAACCGGCGGCCCTTCGAAAAATCTCCGTAGCTGCCGCCGGCCACGCCGCGGCTGCCGATCGCCAGCTCGACTTTCTGATCCGGCGCAAGCACCGTCTCGATCATTTCGGGCAGGGCGGCTTCGTCGTGTTGGAGGTCGGAATCCATCACGGCCAGGCACTGGCCCTTCGCGGCGGACATGCCGGCCACGACCGCCGACGACAGGCCCCGTTCGTTCAGGCGGCGAATCACCCGTAGATTCGCGCTGTTGAGTGAGATCTGCTCGGCCACCTGCCAGGTGCCGTCCGGACTGTTATCGTCTACAACGATGATTTCGTGGGGAATATCGGCGAGGGTGCGCCCCAGGCGTTCCAGCAGAATCGGAACGTTTTCCGCTTCGTTGTAGGTGGGAATGATTACGGAAACCCGGGGTTGGCTCATGTTAGACTCGATGACGGCAGGCGGACGCGTCCAGACCGCGGCTTCATTCAGCTGGCCGGAGCGGACGCTGTTCCGATTGCCCCGGCGCTGAAATGCAGACGCGAGACCCGGTGGGCTCTTATTCGTTACTCAAACACCGGACTTCGCCCTGAAACAGGGATGTGCCGTCCGTGCCGACCATATCAAATTCAAGATCAGCCAGGACAACTTTGTTTTGATCGGAATTCAGGCGAAATCCGCCTTCCCAGCGAATGGTGCCGGTCTTCGCCTGGAAGGCCAGCACGGGTACCACGCTCGTGAAAATAAAGGTGCTGGAGCCGCCGCAGCTGACGCCGTCGATCGTTTCGCACGTTGGATTGCCGTCCGATCCGTTACAGTTCGTAAAGTCGGTTGTGAAACAGGTCTGCACCGAAGACGTCGTCGGCGTGAGGCGAAAGGAATCTTCCGCGGTAGAATAGGTATATTTCAGAAACAGCGATTCGCCGTTTTGAAACTGATAAAAGCTGTTGATGCTGAACTCGGTCTGATCTTCCGAGCTGCTGGAGCTCGAACTGGAGCTGCTGGAGCTATCCGTGGTGCTCGTATCGGTCGTTGAGCCGGAGCTGACCGTGCCGCAGCTGGTCGTCAGGGTGTTGTCCATTTCGCCCGTGAAGCGATACAGGCCGCCGAAATCGTTTGCCAGGGGGCCGATCAGGCTGGCGTCCATCTGCTCGCTGTCGTCAGTGCAGTGGAACATAAGAGCCGCACCCGCGAGAATGCCAATCAGCAGGGCCTGGCGGCTGCGACCGGAGCGACGACGAGCCGGCGACGCCGGCACGCGGGCTTGCTTTTGATTGAATGCTACGTTGCTTCGCATATGTTCCTCAGTGCTGTCGACGAACTCCGACCATTCCCTTATCGGAGTCTGGAAGCCCTCAAATTTAATGGCAATCGAAATATTTTTCGTTTTCGCACCGCATATGCAGGCCGGCGAAAGGTTACATAATATGGGGGGTGCGAATCAGATCCAGAAATTCGCTGCGGGTGCTTTCGTTGCTGCGAAAAGATCCGAGCATGCTACTGGTGAATACTTCGGAGTTCTGCTTTTCCACGCCCCGCATCATCATGCACATGTGCTTGCACTTAATTACGACGCCGACGCCCTGAGGCTCCAGCACGTCGAAGAGGGCCTGACCGATTTCGACGGTCAGGCGTTCCTGGACCTGCAAACGCCGGGCGTACATGTCCGCGATGCGGGCGAGCTTGGAAAGGCCGATGATTTTTTCGTTGGGAATATAGCCGATGTGGGCCCGTCCGTAAAAGGGCAGCATATGATGTTCGCACAGGCTGTAGACTTCGATGTCCCGGGCGATGACCATGCCGTCGTTGGCGTCGGAGAAGACCGCGTTATTGACGATGTCCTCCAGCTTCATGCGATAGCCGCTGGTTAGAAAATCGTACGCCCCCGCCACGCGGTCAGGAGTTTTCAGGAGACCTTCGCGCTGCGGATCTTCGCCGATGGCTTCGAGAACCGCCTTCATGTTGTCGGCGACTTTACCGTGGTCGATCTGGCTTTTGGGCAGGTACTTATCAATATCGCTCATCTATATAGAAGGAACCAGGCCAGGCGGGCTACGTCAAGCACTACGGATGCATCCGGCTTATTTCGCGGCGGGCGTCGCTTTCTTCCGCAGGCGCATCAGCTCCAACTCAAACGGGGAGAAGGGCTGCTTGCGCAGGTACAGGCGGTTCAAGAGATCGATATAGACCAGGCCGCCGGAATACAGAACGAAACCCCGGGCTACTAAGGGCAGGGCGGACTTCTTATTGCGCAGCGGGTCCCAGTAGGACATGTGATCCCGGTGCAGGATCAAGAATTCGCGCCGGTCCCGCACGAAGGTCAGATGCTGGGTAACGCGGGCGGGCAGTCCCTGCTGAAATTTCGGCGGATTCGAAAAGCGCAGGCCGTGGAGCCGTCGCTTGCCCGCGCCTCCGGCGTACACGAAAGCCTGGACTGTATCGAGACCGTACGCCCCGCCGGCGGGGGCCCGCTCCTCGTTGCCGTCCCCGTCGGTTTCGCTCAGCTCCGGATCGTCCTCGCTTGCGATCGTATCGCCTTCAAATACGGAATAGAGCCGCGCCCGGGCGATCATGCCTTTGCCGCCGGGTTTAACCTGGCTCACGCTGGAACCCGAGCCGGAATAGAAATATAAATTATAGGCGCCGGCGCTGCCGTGAAAGATCAGCAGGCCGCGGCGATTGATTTGTTCGATGGAAAACTGATTCGTGATCTTCTTGTACTTCGGCGGAAATTTTTTGGACGACAGGTTTTCCGGCGCTCCCGGAGCTTCGCCGGTCTGCGCATCTTCGCCCGCCGCCGCGGCGCTCTGGATTTCGATGAAGCGCACGCCGCCCTTCTCAGGATAAAAGAAAAAGCGGCCGTCGTCGGTTACCACTGGAGCTTCGTAGCAGGATCCGTCCGGCAAATCCGGCGTCTCCAGAATCGCCTCGCCGCCCAATGACACGACGAAGGGGCGACAGCCCTTTTCCAGCTCCGCCAGCACGACCGCGTACCGGCCGCTGTAGGAAAGGGTGAATTCCCGCAGATTTGCATCGCCGAGATCTACGGAGCCGGAGGCGTCCGCGCGGTGAAAGTGAAACTCCCCCGACTGGGTCCAGGCGGCGACGCTGCCGTCCAGGCTGCGCTTCAAGATCCTGGGCGCCGTCTCTTCGTTCAGGGGCGTGGACAGCTCGCGATTGTTTTCGATCAGGAGCTCGTTGATTTCCGCGAGAACCGCTTCGTTTTGATTTTCCGCGATCAGCCGCTCCAGGCGGGCGCGGGTCTCGGCCGGCGTTTCGCCGCAGCCGGTAAAGATCGCGGCCGATCCGATCAGCAGCAGCGCCGTCGTTCCGACCAGACGTTGCAGCCGCCTGCGAGTCCTGGGTGCGAAGAAAGGATCAGATCTTCGATGCGTGCTTTCCATGCTCCGTCAATCGCTGGAATCCAGATCAGGTGAAAAGGAGCTTTTTCATTTTTACTCGCCGAAGACGCTCCCCGCAGAAATCTGGCGGATACAGGTAGAGTGAATGGCCAAGAAAGCAGCAAAAAAGACGGCGAAAAAAGCGACCAGCAAGGCCGCTGCCAGGCCCGCCAAAAAAAACGCCCAAAAAACCGGCAAGAAGACCGTCAAAAAGGCCGCGAGCAAAGCGAGCAAAAAGACGGCGAATAAGGCGGCGAAAAAGACGGCGTCTAAGACCGTAAAAAAGGCCGCGAAGCCGGCCGCTAAAAAGCCCGCGGCTAAACCGGCCGCGCCGAAGGGCGCTACCGGATCCGCCCGGGTCGGCAGCGTGCGCGAGCTGGCTGGCGGACCGGATCTGATCGCCGATATCTTCGCCAACCGCACGCCGGCGGGCGAGCTGACAGTCGCCGCCGCCGGACTCAAAGTCGGCGTGTCCGGCTGGGCCTTTCGCTACCGGGACCAGGGCGGCTGCGTCTTCGTCGACATGCGCGACCGCACCGGACTGATCCAGCTCGTCTTTGATCAGTCCACGATCCCCGGGCAATTCGCGATCGCCGAAAAGATTCGCAGCGAGTACGTGCTGGCGGTTTCCGGCGTCGTGCGCAAACGCACTCCCGAGAATATCAACCCGCGTCTGAAGAGCGGGGAGATTGAAATTCTGGTCAAAGATTTCGAAGTCTTAAACGCCGCGGAAACGCCGCCCTTCGAAGTGGATGAGCACAGCGAAGTGAACGAAGAGCTGCGCCTCAAGTACCGTTATATGGACATGCGCCGCGAAGGCCTGGCGAACGCCCTGTGGATGCGCAGCAAATTAAACCAGAGCATTCGTCGTTATCTCGAAGACGCGGAATTCCTCGAAGTCGAAACTCCGGTTCTGAACAAATCGACTCCCGAAGGCGCCCGCGATTTTCTGGTGCCCGCGCGCATGACGCCGGGGACCTTTTACGCGCTGCCGCAGTCGCCGCAGCTGTTCAAGCAGATCCTGATGGTCGGCGGACTCGAACGTTATTTTCAAATCGTGAAGTGCTTTCGCGACGAAGACCTGCGCGCCGATCGCCAGCCGGAATTCACCCAGCTCGATATGGAGATCAGCTTCACGACCGAAGATCAGATCGTCGAACTGATCGAGCAGATGTGGGCCCGCGTCATTCAGGAATGCTTCGGCGTCGAGATTCAGCTGCCGCTGCCGCAGCTAACGTACGCCGACGCGATGGAACGCTACGGCGTCGACGCTCCCGACGTGCGCTTCGAAATGGAGCTGCGCGACGTCGCCGAATATTCGCAAAAGAGCGAATTCCAGGTATTTCATAATGTGCTCAAGTCCGGCGGCCGGGTCAAAGCCCTGGCGGTGCCGGGCGGGGCGAGCCTTTCGCGCAAAGACATCGACGATCTTACGGATTGGGCTTCGCGCAACTTCGGCGCGAAGGGTCTGGCCTTTATCAAGCACGAAGCAGAGGGCCTCAAGTCCGCGATTACGAAATTCTTCAGCCCGGAACTCTTGAAAGAGATGGCCGACTATCTCGGCACCAAACCCGGCGATATGATTTTCTTCGGCGCCGGGCCCGAGCCGATCGTCAACGCGACTCTGGGCAATCTGCGCGTGCGCCTGGCGAAGCGCTTCGATATGATTCCGGAAAATCAGTGGGCCTTCACCTGGGTGCGGGACTTCCCGCTCTTCGAACGCGATCACAAGACCGGCGAAATCTACAGCGTGCACCATCCCTTTACGGCGCCCCACGAAGATCAGCTCGACATCGTCATGGATCCGGAGCGCTTTAAGAAAGAAGCGACGAAAGTATTATCGCGCGCCTACGACCTGGTTCTGAACGGCTCCGAAATCGGCGGCGGTTCGATTCGTATTCACAAGCCGGACGTGCAGCACGCGGTCTTTAAGGCGCTCGGAATTTCCGATGAAGAAGTCGTCGAGAAATTCGGTTTCTTCGTGAACGCGCTGAAGTACGGCGCTCCGCCTCACGGCGGCATCGCCTTCGGCCTGGATCGCGTGATGATGTTGTTTTTGCAGCGCGAATCGATTCGCGACGTGATCGCCTTCCCGAAAACACAGAAGGGGCATTGTTTAATGTCCGAGTCGCCCTCGGCGGTCAGTCCGGTGCAGCTGCAGGAGCTGGCGATCAAGACCGTGCCCGTTCCGGGTTCCTGATTCGCGGCCGACATTCCGGGCTGGCGCGGAATGTCTATAGGCCGGCGAAGATCGACGGGACTTGTGCGCGCCGAAGGGCAGTCGGCGTGGATGAATCGAAAATGATACGTCGCAAGCGCATAGGATTCGGGCCGCGGATCGGCGCTGTTCTGTATATTCTGTGCATCGCGTTCGTATGCGCCTGTTTTTCCCCGCTGCTCGCCCAGCCGTCGCCTGGCCAATCACCGGAGCCGGCGACGCCGTCGTTTGAGCTGAGTCTCGCGGTCGACATCTCAGGCGCGTCGCCGGCCAGGGGCCCCGGGGACGCCGCCGGCGATTTTACGCGCGGCTCCGGGGACTGCGCCGCCATGCTGCGATCCGCGTCCCGGCGCGAGTGGAAAGCGCTAACTTCGAATGTGTTGAACCTTGGATTCTCCGGCGAAGCGCACTGGCTGCGCCTGCGAATTCTTCGAAACGCCGGCGCGGATTCCGGCCAGGCGAATCGATTTATTATCTTTCAGCAGCAGATGCTCGGCGAGGTCATGCTCTGCGATCCCCGGGGCGGGGCGCGTTTCGCCGGTGCGGACGTCCCCTTTCACGAATGGCCGCAGCGGCTGCGTTTTCCCGCCTTTCGCCTGATGAGTCCCGCGGCTTCAGAACAAGTGCAGGCTGAAACGCGGGCCGGGCCTCGCTTTTACGATGAGTATTATTTTCGCCTGCGTTCGCAGCGGATTCTGAATTTTCCGGTGCGCGTTTTCGTTACCCTCGAAGACTATCTGGACTTTATCCAATCGCGACAAATCGCGCAGTTCGGCCTGCTGGGTATCGCGGCGCTGGGAAGTTTGCTGTATGCGGGCTGGTACATTGCGAGCGCTCAGCGGCTGTATCTTTATTTTTTCGCTTTGATGACGGCGGTGACGCTCAATTTTTTTATCGTGTACGGCGACGCGTATATCTATTTTTGGCCCGACTCGCCGGAGCTGCAAAACACGGCGGTGAAATTTACGACCGCTCTGGCCGCGCTTTTCGCGGCGATGTTCAGCCGGCCGCTTTTGAATTCGCATGAGCTGCCGCGCCTGGACGCGGGCATCAAGGCCGTTATCTTCGCGCAGTGCGTTTCGCTGGTCTGCGCTTTGATTCCCGCGCTTGAGTTGGTCAATCGCCTGATCATGTTCGTCAGTCCTTTCGCCGGGCTGCTGCTCGTGGTGCCCGCCGCTTTGCTTCAGCTGCGGCGGGGTCAACTGCCGGCGCGCATGTATCTGGCGGGCTGGTTGATTGTGTTGAGCGCCTTCGTACTCAACGCTTCGAATTTTCTCGGCTGGACGGAATACAACGCCTTCTTCGTGAACGCGCCGGTTCTTTCGGCGCCTCTGGCCATGATCTTTTTCGCGCTGGGATCGTATCGACGAAGCCAGGCCGAGTATCGCCAGACCTTATATCTGCGTCGCAAATACGACGAACTGACGCGTCGGTTGCAGGACCTGGATCGACCGCGGAACCCTGCGGGGGGCGCCCAATCGCAGCTGGGGGGCGTCGCCATTCACGAGAAGAAAGCGCTGCTGCTGCAGGCGATGCAAAGCGAGCGCCTGTATGAGCTGGAAGATCTGCGATTGGAAAGCCTCGCGGCGCATGTCGGCCTGCGTTCACATCAGCTTTCGGAATTATTAAACCAGGAACTCAATATTTCTTTTGTTGATTTCGTGCGCAAATTCCGCATCGACGCGGCCCGGGAAAAACTCGCCGATCCCGACAACAGCGATTCGGTTTTACAGATCGGACTATCGGTCGGATTCGGCTCCAAGACGGCATTTCATCGCGGTTTTACGGAGCTGACGGGAATGACGCCTGGACGCTATCGAGAACAAAGCCGGCGGGGCTGAAGCCACCGGCGATTTCTTACAAAGTCGACGGGTCGACGTCCTTTTTTGATTGCTGAAAACCTGCTGCCTGACCAGGATGCGAGGCGGGCGTCGAATCCGAGCCTGTATTTCCTGCAGTATGAGTAAAGACAGTCTGACTTCAATTAACGGTCCGGTCAGGCACGAACGAAAATATCAGTTCCGTAACAAAGAACTGTTTCGCCAGCTGTGCGGCGTCGCCGACGCCGGGATCGGCGCTCTGGAAGAGCTACTGCAGGTGAATCTGATTCCCCGGGGCCACTCGTTCCTGATTCACGCCGCCGCGGCGGAGCGGGCGGAATTCGCGGCGAAGTATTTTGAAGTTCTGGAAGAACGATACGGAGCAGGCGACGTGCCACTGTCCGAAGATTTTTCCGATTTTGACGTGCGCTATTTGTACCGAACAATGAAAGGCGATGTTGGCGAAAATTCCGGGGTTTCGAATTCCGCCGATGCTCCGGACGATTCTGAAGACCCGCGCGAACCCGATCATGCTTTAGATCGAGCGGACGTCGCACGCAAGTCGCGGGCCAGTTCGGACCGGGCGCGCTTTTTACAGAACAGCGAAACTGTTTTTAAGACCGTCAACGGTAAACCGATCAAGGCTCGCACGGAACGTCAGGCGGAGTACGTCGCTTCGCTTTTACAACATGAGGTTACGATTTGCATGGGGCCGGCGGGTACGGGCAAAACCTTTCTCTCGATCGCGGCGGCGTGCCGTATGTTTATCAACGGCGACAAAGAACGCCTGGTCTTAACGCGACCGGCGGTCGAAGCCGGCGAGTCTCTGGGTTATTTGCCGGGCGATCTCGTGCAGAAAGTCGATCCCTATTTGCGGCCGCTGTACGACGCGCTCTATGAGTGTCTCGGAACCGAACGCGTGCATGATTTGATCAATACGCGCAAGATTGAAATCGCGCCGCTCGCGTTTATGCGCGGCCGGACGCTCAACGATTCGGTCGTGGTGCTGGATGAAGCGCAGAACTGTACGCTGGCTCAAATCAAAATGTTCCTGACGCGCCTCGGGCGTAACTCCTGCATGTGCCTGTCCGGCGACGTGACCCAGGTCGATTTGCCTCGCGGCAAATCGGGACTGCCGCTGACCATCAAGCTGCTGGAAAATATTCCGGGCATTGGCGTAGTGCGTTTCAGCGGCGAAGACATCATTCGAAACCCTCTGATTGAACAAATCACGCGGGCCTTCGAAAATTATAATCCAGGCGAGCAAGAAGCTTGAGCGAAGAAAAATCCAAACGCGAACGGCGCTTCGAAGACAGTCCGATCTTTCACGAACGCTCGGAAAATTTTACCGGCAATTTTTTTCAACGCCTGCAAATGCAGGTATCGAGTTTTCTCACCCGCAGCCGCCCCGCCGACGAAGTCCGCCGCATGCAGCTGATCCTGCTGGGCATAACGATCCTGATCGTAACTTTCGCGCTGTCTTATCCCGGCTTCGCTCAGTCGGATCTCGACCTTTCGCCGGACGGCCCTTATCGCGCGGGGAATACCGCGACTCAGGACGTGGTGGCCGGCACCGACATCGAATTCGTACTTGAGAAAAGTCTGGAAGAGGCCCGGGTGCGCGCCGCTCGCAACGCGCCGATCCGGCTTACCCGGGATTTCGGCGTGCTGAGCAAGCCCGCCGGAGCTTCGGCCGATCCGGACGAAGAGCTCAGCTTTTCGCAGATGCTGGCGAACGATCTGGACCAGGTGGCGGGATGTCGCGGCCCCGGCGGCACGGCCGGACCGAATTGCGTGCGGCGCAACGTTCCGCACTGGCGCAGCCTGACCGACAATGAAATCTACAATCTGACTTCGTTGGATCAGGCGGCCTTGCTCGCCCAGATCGAACGTATCGTCAGCATTCTATTTTCGCGCTTTGTTTTTTTAGAAGAGCGCATACCTGTTCCGGAATTTCGCGCCTTCGCCGCCGTGAAGATGAGCAACATCAACTATACCGGCGCGACGGAGCCGGGCGATCCGCCGGCGGAAAACGTAATCCAGCGCCGAAATATTCGAGACGGCTCGACGCTGCTGGCCTTCGAACGCGAAGCCACGAATTTGATGCCCGAGCTGAGCGCCCTGCGCCGGCGGGCGCTGGCGAAACTCAGCCAGAGTTACTTAAAAGATCTGAAAGGCAGTCGCTTCGATTTGGAAGATTCGCAGCAGGCCCGGGAAAAAGCCCGCAACGAAGTGCCGGTTTCGGAGCATGTGCGAAAGATCAAGCGCGGCCAGGCGATCGTACAAAAAGGTCAGATTATTTCTGAAGAGGATTACCAGGCCCTGGACCTGCATCAGGAAGGGCGCGCCTGGGATCGTTTCTGGCAGATCGTCGCGATTTTGGTTCAGCAGGCGATTCTGATGGGGCTCCTGCTGTACTTCGCCATGCGCTTTGCGACGCGTCAGATCAGCGCGGTCAGTTCGAATCTGATCGTGTTTATAACGATCTGGCTGTTTGCGCTCTTGATCCTGGCGCTGGAAGGTTCCTGGACCGCCAATGCGAATCATAACGAGGTCACGCACTTCTTCGGCGCCTGGGTGCCGATCGGTTTGTTCGCGGTCATGTTCGCGATTATTTTCGGCGAAGTCTTTTCGCTGCCGATCGCGCTCTACATGGCCTTCCTGGTTTTTATATCGAGTCGCTACGACGGCGTATCTCTGATGATCTCGGCGACTCTGGGCGTGGTCGGCGCGATTCTCGGCGCACGCATTAAAAAACGCGTTCAGTTTATTACGACGGCCTTAATGCTGGCCGGCATCAATTTTGTGCTCGTGTCGGTGGGCTATCTGTACGGCGGTCGGCCGATTCTGGCCGGGGCCGGTATTGATTCGATTTTTTCCGAGCACTACGCCGAGGCGGTGTCGGTCGCGCTCCTCTCGGGCGTGCTGACTTTTATCGTCATGATCGTACTGCCGGTCTACGAAACTCTGTTTAATATCCCCACGCGCTTTCGCCTGGCCGAGCTGGCGGATCCTTCGCACCCGCTGCTGAAAGAAATGTTCAAGCTGGCGCCTTCGACCTGGACGCATACCCTGATGGTCGCGGCCCTCGTCGAGAAGGCCTGCGAACGTCTGGGACTAAACGTTCCTCTGGCTCGCACGGGTATCTATTTTCACGACATCGGCAAGATGCGCAACGCCGGCTTTTTTATCGAGAACCAGCATCTGATTCCGAAGCCGGAAAATGTGGATCGGGACAAACCTCAGGTCGCCGCCCGGGTGATCATCGACCACGTGCTGGACGGCATCAAAATGGCCGAAGCCTATCGCTTGCCCCGGGAAGTAATCGCCTTTATTCCCGAGCACCACGGCACTTCGACGATGGCTTTCTTCTATCATAAGGCTCTCGAAAAAATGAAGCGCAAAGTCCGGCGCGAAGATTTCCGTTATCCGGGCCCGATCCCCCAGTCCAAAGAAACCGGCATCGCCATGATCGCCGATTCGGTGGAAGCCGCGAGTCGATCCCTCGACGAAGTGACCGAAGAGAGCCTGAACAATCTAATTCAGAAAATCACGAATATCAAAGTTCAGGAAAACCAGCTCGACGAATCCGGACTGACCATGGGCGATTTGAGCGTGGTCAAAGAGGCCTTCGTAGACGTTTTGATTTCTTCTTTTCATAGCCGGCCGAAATATCCAAACCAGGCCGACACCGAAAAACTGGAATCGCGCAATCAATCCGGCGCCGCCTTGAAATCGAAGCGCAAAAAAACGGCCGCGGTCGCGAAGTCATCCTCTAAGGCGAGCGCGAAGACCAGAGCGAAACCGGACCCCCGCAAGAAAAAGGCGAGTTCGCGTCGATAATACGCGGCGTGCCCGTCGCTCATCGCGGTCAGCATGTACCGCGCATAAATCGGAGCGGTGAGACGGAATAAGAGTTCGCCCTCCGAACGAGTCGCAGGTTCACAAAATTTCGAATTTTTTCGCCGCGCTTTTTACGGAAATCGAACAAACACAGAAATCTCTGCTCCGTCAAAAAAGCATACAGTATCTCAAGTAGACCATTATGAATACGAAACCCAAACAGTTCTTCAAAAAGCTTTTAGCCGGCCGGGCCGCGCTGCTTGCGCCCCTGGCTCTGGCCGCCCTGACTGCTTCCGGTGCCGGCATGGTGCTCTGGTCGGACGATCAAAGCGCGCATCCCCTGGATAAAGTGTACCGCTCGGAGATTTCGGAAGGCACAATGACGCCGGCCGATCCCCATACGGTATTGAGGCGCATGTCTCTGCAAATTCGCGGGGTCATTCCGGATCTCAGCGAAAACCGCGCCTTCGAACGTGCTCCGGCCGCCACCCGCGCGCGTAGTTTCGCCGTGCGATTTTTGCGCGATCCGGACTACGCTCACTACTGGGGAACGATCTTCGGCGACGCTCTGCGCGAGCGCACAAAATTCAATCGTACGAAAACCGGCAGCTATTTCGCGTATCTGAGCGGCTCGCTGCACGCGAATAAACCTTATGATGTGATGGTGCGCGAAATGCTGACCGCCACCGGCGATACCGAAAAGAATCCCGCGGCGAATTTCTATATTCGCGACGACGGCGATCCGCTGCAGGTCGCCGAATACGTCGGCCGGGTCTTTTACGGCGCTCGTTTGAACTGCGCCCGCTGTCATGATCATCCTTTCCGTCGCGACTTCACTCGCCGTGATTACTACGGCTTCGCCGCGTTCTTCAGCCAGGCCTGGGTGCGTCGCAATCAGAAAGGCGATTTTTTACCGAAAGAACGCATGGAGCACATGCCGACGACGGCGCGGAAAGAATACGAAGAGAAACGCCGCGACTGGTATCGCAACGTCTGGAATAAGATGAGTGACAAACAGCGCAAGGCCTGGCGCGAAAAAAACAAGATGAAATACGCCGAGGTCGTGATCGAGCCCTCGCTGCAACTGCGATTTCCCCATACGGACTACGCTCCCGGCGGGGACCTGGTGAAGCTCAAGTACCCGGACGGCACGCGAGCGATCGTCGACAAAGGCGAAGACCGCCGCGAAGTATTCGCGACCTGGCTGACGGCCAAAGACAACGATCGCTTTCGCAAAGTGCTGATCAATCGCGTCTGGACCCGCCTGATGGGCTGGAGCTTCTTTACTCCGATGGATGACTGGAGCCCGGAAACGGAGATCCAGCACGAAGAAATCTTAGATCACCTGGATCAGGTCTTTCTCGAAAAGAAATACAAGATCAAAGATCTGATTTTATACATCGTAACTTCCGACGCCTATGCTCGTAGCGCCCCTGGCGCGAATACGACTAAACATCGCGATTCGATCGCCTACTATAAGCCCCGCCGCATGGACGCTTCGCAGCTGTTTAATTCACTTCTGCGTGGCACGCGAACCCAGCAGACCGCTCAGATCTGGGAGCGGGCGCATAAGATCGAGCTCGAATCTAACAAAGCGAGTCGGGCCGAAGAACTGCGCCGCGAAGTCGACCTGAAAGGCATCGGTGGCCTGAAGGGCCCGACGGAGAAAAAGCGGCGCGAGTTTTCAAACGCCTGCGAAATTCCGCGTCCGGCCCACGAACGCACCATTCTCGCGATCTTCGGCGAAGGCAATCGGAACGACGTCGACGACTCCAGCACCACGCCGACCATCGATCAGGTGCTGGTGCTCTTGAACGGGCGCATGACCGGCGATATCATCCGGCGCTACGGCGATAAGAATTCGTGGATTCGCAAAGACTATATGGATCACAAAGACATCGGTCGCACGCTCGATACGGTCTATCGCAGTCTGCTCAGCCGGCCCATCAGTCAGGCCGAGCGCGATAAGCTGATGCCGATGGCCACCAGCAAATTCAAGCGCGACAGAGATTTTAATCAGAGTCTCGTCCAGGATCTGGTCTGGGCGGTCGTAATGAGCCAGGAGTTCGTTCACGTATACTGAGCGGGCGGCGAAATTCGCGGCCCGGCATTGTCGGGCGCGAAACGATTCAGGAGAATAAATCTTATGAAATCTAAAAATACCAATACGAATACCGGCAAACAAGCTACGGATCCGGCGGAGCTTTCGCCGAAGAATTTGAACCGCCGCGATTTCCTGCGGGCCTCCGGCCTGGTCTCTCTGACCGGCCTGGGACTCTTCGCGGGATCCGGCGGCCTGACTCCCGCGAAGGTCTTCGCCCAGGGCAAATCGGAGCACGGTCCCGAAGACATCCGCCTCGATTCGCCGGTGAAGAGCGTGATCTTTATTAACCTGGCCGGGGGAGCGAGCCACGTCGACAGCTTCGATCCGAAGCCGGGCAATGGCCCCTTTAAGTCGATCAACTCAAGCATTCGCGGAGTGAAAGTTACCGATCGCCTGGCGAAGACGGCGGGCGCCCTCAAGCACGTGAGCATGATCCGTTCGGTGTATTCCGAAGAGGGCGACCACAGTCGCGCCCAGTACCTGCTGCATACGGGCCATCGTCAGATGGCGGGCTTTCGCAGCCAGCCTTCGGTCGGCGGCGTGATCGCTTACGCGAAACAGAAATCCGGACCGTACTTTCCGGAACACATTACGATCGGCGGTCGCGGGGGCATCTCCGGCGACGGCGGATTCCTGGGCGTGCGTTTCGACAGCTATCACATCGGCAACGTCGATCGTCCGCTTTCGAATCTCACGCCGCGGGATCGTCGTCTCACGGAAGACCGTTTCTATCGTCGCGAACAAATTCTCGACGCGATCAACACCAGCTTCGCCGGCCGGGTCAGTTCCGAAGAAACCGCGGTCTGGTCTGAAATGCACGAATCGGCCCTGGCCTTTATGAACTCGGAAAAGCTGGCGGTCTTCGATCTGAAAAAAGAAGCCGCCGCAAGCCGCCGCCGCTTCGGCGAATCGCGCATGGGCAAAGCCCTGCTGATGGCGAAGCGACTGGCGGCGGCGGAAGTTCCGTTTATTGAAATCACGATGGGCGGCTGGGATACCCATAACAACAACCGCGATCGCGTGAGCAAGCTGCTCGGCGAATTGGACGGACCGGTCGCGGCTCTGATCAACGAGCTGAAATCTTCGGGACTATTCGATCAGACCCTCTTCGTGCTGGGTTCTGAATTCGGACGCACTCCGGTCATCGCCGGCAACGGCGACGGTCGCGATCACCATCCTCGCGCCTGGACTATGCTGATGGGCGGGGGCAAAGTGCCGGCGGGCGCGGTGATCGGCGCGACGGACGATAAAGGCCATAAACCCACGAAGGATCCGGCCCACGTATCTTCGGTCGTCGCGACGATGTACGAAGCGGCGGGGATCGATCCCCAGGCGGCGGTCTACACTTCCCAGGGCCGGCCGATGCAGCTGATCACAAAGCACCAGCCGATCCGGGGGCTCGTGCGCTAGAATCTCTTTTGAAACGATCGGGGCTCCGGCGGCGCACGTCGCCTTCAATCAAAGAGGCGAGGCCCGCCGCGTCGTGAATCGCGAGAAATGCTCGCCCAGGAAGGGCCGCCTGGCTAATCTGGTTGCATGCGATTTATCGATATGTCAAAGAGATTCAACGAAGCGATCGGTCATGGCGCGAGTTTAAGAATTGCGGCGGCCAGGAGCGCCGTCGTACTTCTGTCGGCGTCGCTTATGATCGCCGGCGTCGCATCGTGCGCATCCCTGCGGGGCCACGGCTGCATGGGCGGTAATTGCAAGAGCGGCGTCGGCGAGTTTCGCTATCAAAACGGCGACTTCTATCGCGGCGGCTTTAAGAACGGCAAACCCAACGGCCAGGGCGTTTATGAGTTCGACGACGGCGAACGCTAC
This sequence comes from bacterium, assembly GCA_024742665.1. Lineage (GTDB taxonomy): Bacteria > Spirochaetota > Leptospiria > Leptospirales > Leptonemataceae > JANSYA01. Next base: position 43,854 of record JANSYA010000006.1, on the reverse strand, counting down.
GAAGGCCAACTCGTAGAAGGCGTGCGCGACGGACGAGGCGAAGGCCGTCTGCCGAACGGCGACGTCTATCAGGGCGAGTGGAAGAACGGCAAGATGAGCGGTCGCGGCGAGTATCGTTATGCGAACGGCGACGTGTACACCGGCGAATTCCAAAACGATCTACCTCACGGCGAAGGTCTGATCGTGTATGCGAACGGCAATCGCTATCAGGGCGAATTTCGCGAAGGCAAGCTGAGCGGCAAGGGCCGTCATGTGCTCAAAGACGGCACCGTCTACGAAGGCGACATGGTCGACGGCAAACGCGAAGGCCGGGGCGTATTAACATTTCCGAACGGCGACAAATACGTCGGCGAATTCAAGAACGACATGCGCAACGGGCAGGGCGTCTATACCCGCGCGAACGGCGAAGTCGAGAAAGGCCTCTGGGTGAACGATCATTATATCACCACCGAATAAACCTGGCGACGAAACTCCCGGCTCTGAGCGCTCGCCCCATCGTGTGCAAGTGGAAGCGTGTATCCCGGTCGACGATTGGCCGGCCGGCTTTCCGCGTCCCGATGCGATTGTTCATCAGGCCCGGACCGCTCTGGCAGGCATCGTCGAGATCGATCGCCTGGGCGTCGAAACAGAAAGCGGTGTGCGCGAAGCCTGCGCCTTTGCGCTGAATGTCAGTATCGAAGACGACGCCGGCATCGCGGAGATCAATCGCGAACAACGCCAGAAAGACCGGGCGACCGATGTGCTGAGCTTTCCCGCTTTCGATTTTCCTCCCGGCCCCGGCACGGCCGAGATCCCTTCCGAAGAACTGTGGGCGCTCTTAAGTGAATGGCCGACGCCCGGACAGGCGCCGGTCTACGAAGTCGGCGACATCGTCATTTCGTATGAAAGCTGCGTGCGACAGGCCGGGGAGATCGGACACAGCGTGCTGGACGAATTCCAGCGATTGCTCGTCCACGGTATCCTGCATCTCTTCGGCTACGATCATGAAACCGGAGCGGCCGACGAAGAACGCATGCGCGCCCGGGAAGATCGTTTGCTGTCGCTATTCGATTGAAGCGCAGCGGCGGACAGCCCGCGTTTCAGGAACCGGTGCTGCGATTGGCGGCGGTTTAAGAGCCGCTCCGGCTGCCGGCCGCTTCCGTTTCGCGCGCTGTAACCAGGCGGTTCTTGCCTTCCGCTTTCGCGCGATACAGCGCCTGGTCCGCGGCCAGAAAGACTCGCCCGGGATCCAGACCCAGGCGCGGATAGTCCGCCAGACCGCCGCTCATTGTAATCGGACGATGGGAAAAGCCGGTGTCGCGAACGGCCTGCACGAATCGCTCGGCGACGCGGCCGGCGGCTGCAGCGTCCGTTTCCGGCAGGACCACCACGAACTCTTCGCCGCCGTAGCGGCAGGCCTGGTCCTCTTCACGAAAGCTCGCCGCCATCAGTCCGCCGATGGTGCGCATGGCCTCGTCGCCGGCGGGATGACCGAAGCTGTCGTTGTAGGTCTTGAAATCATCGATGTCGAAAATAACGATCGTAACGGGATGCCCGTGGCGCTCGGCCCGGCGAAACTCCTGTAAGAGGCAGCGATCAAGATAGCGCCGGTTATAAAGGCCGGTCAGTTGGTCCTGGAGGGAAGTCCGCACGACGTCGTCAAAGGTGTGCATTTCGATCAAACGCGGATTGCGCAACATGGGGCTGCGCTGTAAAAAATAATCGAGCATCGCTACGCGAAAGGGAATCGCGCGACCGAAGGCCCGGCTGAGAAAGTGAGTATGGTCGACGATATCGTCCCAGTAGACCCGGGCTTCGCGCTCGGAAAAATCCAGATGGACCATCAGACGAAAGAACTCGACATAAAACTCCGGACCCGCGGACGAACGGAGATCTTCCAGTCGCTCCAGCACCCGGGAATCCGCGCTGGCTTCGCCGTCGCCGGACAGACCCGCGGTAATCGCCGCGCGAATTTGATTTTGCAGCGAATCGACAGCGGTCTCCGGGGGCACCGGTCGGCGCAGGCCTTGCTGCATTTGCTGTTGCAACTGGTGAATTTCCGCCGGCGTCAAATCCTGCGCTTCCTCGTAGGCGGCCAGCATGCGGTTCGCTTTCACAAGCTCGCGTTCGGAATAAGAGTTAACTTTTTCGTAAGCCTTCACCATTTGCTCCAGCCGCGCAATTTCTTGCAGTAATTCTTCGCGGCTGGCCTGCTCTCGTCTTTCATTACTCATGCGTTCGGGGTATTCCTGCTCAGTAAGTGCAACGACTATCTGGATTTCCGGCTATCAAAAATTTGCATCCTGGGTCTTCCCCCGGTTTTTTCCTGTGTTTTTATTAAAAGTGTTCAGAGCCCTGTGCAGGTTTCAGGCGTCAATGCCGAGTTCCTTGATTTGATAGAGCAACCGAGTGCGTTTCATTTTCAGTAGCGCCGCGGCTCTGGTGCGGTTTCCCTGGCTGCGTGTCAGGGTGTGTTGAATCAGGCGCGTCGCGTAGTCGCGCATGAGATGATCGAAACCGCTATCGGGAGCCGGAGCGCCGATGATTTGCGTTTCCGCGGCGCTTGCTGCGTAAGTTTTCGCCGACTTCGGTTCGGCGTGGGCGGCCCCGGCCGTCGGGCGTTCCGGACGCCGGGGCTGTTGCATCTGGGGTCGGGGTTCCGGCGGCAGGTCCTCCGGGGTGATCGGGGAATCCGGCGCAGTCGATCCCAGGTTTGTCAAAATTCGCACCAGGGTATTTTCCAGTTCGCGAATATTCCCCGGCCAGGCGTATCGCCCGAGTTTGTCCAGAGCCGTAGATGATATCTCGCGCCGGGGCTGGCCCAGCAGGCGCGCGTACCTGGCCAGGAGATGTTCTACCATGCCTGGCAGATCCGCGGGGCGTTCGCGTAGCGGCGGAATCTTTAGTTCATGCACGCCAATCCGGTAGTACAGATCTTCGCGAAAGGAGCCGTTCTGAATCATCCCGCGCAGGTCGCGATGAGTGGCGAAGATCAGCCGGCAGTCGACTCGCTCCGGACTGCGTCCCCCAACGGGTATATACGAGCGTTCTTGAATCAATCGCAGAATGCGCGGCTGAACGTCCAGGGGCATCTCGCCGATTTCGTCGAAAAATAAAACGCCGCGTCCCGCCTGCGCCACCAATCCGGCCCGGTCGCGTGCGGCCCCCGTGAAGGCTCCCCGGCGATGACCGAAGATTTCGCTTTCCCATAGCGTCGCCGGAATCGCGGCGCAGTTGACGGCCACAAAGGGAGCGTTCTCGGCGGGACTCGCCTGGTGCAACAGACGCGCGATTAACTCTTTGCCCGTGCCGGTTTCGCCCTGGATCAATACCGGCAACGTCGAGGCGGCGGTTTGTCGCGTGCGTGCGACCACCTGCGCCATCGGTGAACTTTCGTGAAACAAGAGGGCGCGATCCTGCCCGAGCGGAATTTCCTGGAGCGCATCCGGCTGTGCGAGCAGTTCGGGCAGCGGGTTGGCGATCGCCCGGGCGCGCAAAGCCGAAAGCACGGAATGATTGTGCAGGGCCAGAGCATAGCCAGGTCGGGCGCGATCCAGCAGCGTGCGTTCGGCGCCAAAATAGGGGCGGGCGTTTTGTTTGCGCCCGAGAAATACGAATCCAAGAATGCGCCGGGCGTAAACTAAGGGAAAACAGATTTCATATCCGTCTTCGCGCATAGCGTCCAGCCCCCGGGACAGGCTTTCGAGCGCCCGGGGATAATTGCGACCGGTTGTCGGCGTGAGTTCCGGTAAAGGCAAGCCGGCTTCCAGTGGATGCACCCGGTCGAGTCGCGCCAGCATCTCCGGGGAGAGTCGTCGTCCGGACCAGCGCGCGAAGGGTCTTCGCAGATCGGGCCCGCCGACGGGCGGCGCGCCGAGATAGCGCGATTGATCGGCGCGGTTTTCGTCGAGAGTAAATACGACTGCGCGTTCACACCGCAGAGCACGATACAGATTCTGCAGCATGATTTCGAGCAGCACTTCGCGACTTTCCCGGGAGCTGCCCAGGTCCTGGATTTGCCCCACGAATTCCTGCAGGATTCTTTCCCGGGCATAGGCGTCGCGAAAGAACAGAGTCTGGGTCGTTACGTTCAAAAAACGCAGATGCACGAAAGCGAGGCCGAGCACGCAGCCCAGGATCGCCAGAAAGATCGCATGCAGTACGAACAGCGGCGGCGATGTTTGTACGGCGGCCAGGCCGATGCAGGTATACAGCCCCAGGGCCGCGCCGAAAATCAAAAGGACGTAGACCAGGATCCGCAGCAGGACCCGGCGCATATTCATCAGGGGGTTGACCGTCGCCGTAAATGCGTAGAGCAAAACGGGCAGGGCCAGAACGGCGGGGGCGAGCGTTGCCCCGGTTTCGAAGAGCGCTGCGACCAGGTCGCCGCTGGATTGGAGAGGAGCGCCCGCGGTCGTCGCTGTGGTTCGAGCGCCTGCGGCGTCGATCGAATACAGCAGATCCGCGAGAGCGAAGGCCAGGCCGATGCCTGCGCAGGTCCAGAATGTCCGGCGATAATCCCGGCGCACGGAACGCTGTCGAAAATCACGGGCGGGGAGGCGCCAGTCGAACCAGGCGGCCGCCAGAGCGCAGAGGCATGCCGCTGAATAGAGCCATGATCGCAACAGCTCCGGCGGGCAGGCGAACCATACCAGGGTGGTCGTCGCGAGCAGGAGGAAGGCCCGGGGTGAGTCCTGGCGATTGTCGCTTCTGGAGCGGCGCAGGGCCAGACCGACCAGCAGCAATACCAGAACGATGCTCGTGCCGCGAACGAGAAACAGGGACAGCAGCAATTCGTTGCTCATGGCTTCGATGAGAAACCATCCCGTTCCAGTCGGCAAGCAAATCGCCGCAAGTCTATGTCAAAAATTTGACATGGATTTGCAGTGGCGTCAATATTTTGACGATTGTCGAATTGGCCCGGATAGCCGCTACCTTCACGCGGCGGTGCGCTTGCTTATCGCGGTTTTCTTCTATAATAGTCGCTGATTGTGGCCCTGAGTCTTGACCGGCGGGGGTGGAGCCGGTGAATCAGGCTGGCACCAGAATTGCAATAGCCCTCTGCATGGAAAACGTGAATATCTGGGCGCTATTGACGCCCATCGCTCTGGGACTCCTGATCTTCGAGCTGATCTACAGCCTGCTCACTCGCCGCGGAGTATACAGCTTTCAGGAAACGATCGCCAATATGGGCACGGCGATCGGGAACCAGACCATGAACCTGTTGGTCGCCGCCCTGATCTATTCAAGCTTCGGCTGGCTGCACGCGAACTACGCGCTGTTTGAAATCCCCGCCACCTGGTGGTCGGCAATCGTTCTGTTTTTGCTGATCGACTTTCTGTTCTACTGGTTCCACCGGGCGGGGCATCGCGTGAACCTGCTCTGGGCCGCGCACATGCCGCATCACTCGGCCGAAGAAATGAATCTGGCGGTGGGACTACGCGCGAGCATCACCCAGCGCCTGTTTTCATTTTCGTTTTTTCTGCCGCTGCCCTTTCTCGGCTTCGATCCGCACTTCATGTACATGACCATTGGAGTGCATCTGATCATGGGCTACTGGCACCACACGGAAGTGATTCGCGATCTGGGCTGGTTCGAAAAATGGTTTAATACGCCTTCGCACCATCGCGTGCACCATGGCACCAACGCCCAGTATCTCGATAAGAATTACGCCGAGTTTTTAATTCTATGGGACAAACTCTTCGGCACTTTCGAGCAGGAAGACGAAGCGGTATGCTACGGCGTTCTGGATCCGACGCGTTCCTGGAATCCGCTCTATATTAATTTTCAGCACTGGATCAAACTGGTGCGCCTGACCCGCGCCACGCCGTACTGGAGCGAAAAGATCAAACTGTGGTTCATGCCGCCGGCCTATATTCCCCGCGGACTGTCGCAAAACGACACCGCCGAAGCTCCCGGCATGACGCGCGAAGAGCAGGTTCGTTATCGATCAGTTATGTTTCCAGGCGCGAAGCCGTACCTGATCGTGCAAATGATCGCGGGCCTGGGCTTCATGGTCTTCGTAATCGACGGAAAATCGCCGCTAAGCGGCTTCGAAAAATTCGGCTTCAGTCTATTGATCTGGGCGATGGTTATCGCCTGGAGCGGCATCCTGGAAAGCCGGGCCTGGGCTGCGCCCCTGGAAATCGGCAGGCTTTCGCTGATGGTCGGCGCCCTGTATTTCGCCTTCGAAAAATACGGCGTGCTCGCGCCGGCGACGCGCGAAACCGTTTTAATCGGCGTCGCCGCTTTCGCCGCGCTATCGTCCGCGTACGCGCTGCGCTATTTTTTACGAGGGCAGCGGGGCGTCCTGTCGGAAGCGAAGGCGGGCGCCGCCTATGGCTGATCAGTCATAGCTCATATCATTTGTCGCGAACAAGTACGGCAAAGACTATAAACGAATCAAAAACAATAGAATCATACTGGAGAGGAACATGCGAAACTTAAAACACAAACGAATTCCCGGGCTGCTGCTGGCTGCCGTCCTGCTCGGACTTTCTGCCTGCGGCGCGGGAGCTGCCGCGCAGGACGAAGGCGGTTCGGCCGATCTGGCGCTGCTTGCGGCCCTGAACGCCGGCGTGAACGCGCCGTCGATAACTCAGGGCAACGAGCTGTCGACTCTGCCCGGCTACTGGGTCAAGGCCGAACGAGTCCGCTACTGCAAGAATACCTTTTGCACCCGGGCGACGACACCGTCGCGCTTTCAGGAATGGGAGCAGGAAAACGTCGATCGCGGCAAGCAGCGCGAAACCTATATCGCCGTCGTGAGTGAACCTCCGCGAGGCTCGGTCGAAAACGTGGTCTTTCTTTCGGCGGGGCAGCAGACGACCCTCGACGGCAACGGCTACAACAACGTCGTGACCGGGCAGCCCGAAAAATACAAAAAGAACTGCAAGGGCAAGACCGCCAGCTGCTGGCGGCAGATCGACGGGCGGAGCCTCGCGCGTCATATAATCAACTCGGGAAAATTTCCGTTAAGCAAGACTCTGTTCGTGCTGGTATTTGATGCGCGTTTTAATTACGAGATCTCGAAAAACGAAAAGAACAAGATCGAAAACGCGTACTATCGCTGGCTGACCAATCGCGTCTATTCCCACAAGCTGAAGCGCTTCTATCTGGCCGGGCAGAGTCGCGGCGGCTGTCTGGCCTTTCGCCTGGGCAAACGACTGCGGGCGCATTCTTCCTATCGCAATGTGCCTATGATTCTGCAGGGTTACGACGCCGTCTGCGATAAAGGCGAGGGCGAACTCGGAACCACGAAGACGAAGTACGGCAACCCGTACAACTCGAATCATCATGGATTTTATACGAATCTTTCGGGCCAGTTCCCGCACAAAACGAATCTCGGAATTCGCATGGTTGTCGGCGGCGGCGCGGTCGTGCCGGTGCTCGGCGTGCACGCTTTCGTATACACCCGGGGCAACACCGGCCAGGGCGGCTGGCACGAACAGACCTGGGTCAATCTGGATCACTCGGAAATGGGGCGGGAATACAGTAAGAGCCCTTATACAATCGATCCTGGTTTGAATCATATGCACCGCAGCCTGGCGCGTTTTCCCTGAGAGAGGCTTCGGCGAGGAATGAAAAGTTTTCCGGGCGAATCAGGCGATATGTCTGATTCGCCCGGCCGCGTTCTGAGAAAATCCCTAAAAAATCCCTCGCGAAAAATCGAGGCCTGATTAAATTACAGCAGGCGGCACGCCGTAATTGATAAGAAGATGTCAGCTTTCCTCAAATATAAGTCTCGCAGATTCGTCGTGTTTGCGGCGCTGGCCGGCTGCGCTCTCGCGATCACTCCGGCGGCTACGGCCCAGGGCCCGACGATCACCACCGAAGCCGAAGACCAGCAGGGCAACGCCGCGAACGCCAATAACTCCGGAAACACGACCGCGTCCCTGCCGGCCACAACGGGTGAGCGCACGGTCGGGGACAAGCAGTCTCCCGACAGCGTGCAGTACGGCCGGACCCGCGCGCTGGTCCGGGAGAGCGGCTTTGGCGATCTGGAAATCGACATGCTGCACGGTCGCATCGCCCGGAACCTGGCCGGCGTGATGCTCATTCCGGATTTGAAAGTCAAACCGGACGAAACCGATCCCAAATCCTACGAAGATTTCTGGGAGCTGATCGCCACCAGCGACAATCGCCTGATTGCGAAGGGCAAAGACATTCACGGCGATCCTTTCGTACGCCTGACTCTGCGCGAAGGCAGTTCTTATAGCACCGACATCTATCCCATTAACTATGTCTTTCGAGCGCACTGCTATTTATTTCCCAATCCCGAGACCGGCGAGCTCGATCGGATTATTTTTCAGTTTTACCGGGTCAATTATACCGGCAGCAAGTACGCTCGCGAGCTGCGCCGCCTGATCCATCCGAATCCCAAAGATAGAGCCCGGGCCGCCGACAAGCAGCAGACGGAGCCCGTCGAGCTGCTGGACAACAGCGAGCTTACGCTGGAATTCTATGAAGCTGCGTCTTCGGTCAAACCCGTCTGGGAAGGATCGGACGGTATTCCGCTGCCGGACCTGAGCCCCGACTTCAATCCCATCGAAAGCGTATTCCTGAATAAACCCACAACGCCCCTCGACTACGAGGAGCAAACCCGCATGATCGTGCGCTACAAGCGGCTACTGCGGGCGGTGGATCGCCTGCTGTATACGCGCCTGCGCTCGCATGAACTGAACCGCGAGATTATCATCGAACGCCTGCTCGACTTCCCGTCCTGACGGGAGCGGGGGCGGGGCGGTTTCGGGGGCCGTGGGAAGCGCCCGCCGGGCCCATAAATCGATTTCCTTGACACCTCGCATTTCCTGCCAAGAGTGCCTATTTTAAGGAATCTCACGTGAGAAGCTACGAACTAATTACAATTCATGACCCGGCGAAGCTGGAGAACGGCCGCAAAGCCGTTTCCGAAATTCTGAGCCGCAACAAGGCCACCGGCCACAAAGAAGAAGACTGGGGCGATAAGCGTATGCCTCACGACGACGGCACCATGCCGATGGGCCGTTTCCTGCTGCACACGCTGCACGCCGATCCGTCTGCGATCAAAGAAATGGAACACGAGCTGCAGCTGGAAGCCAGCGTCGCGCGCTATATGTTCGGCCGCGGAGAATAATCCGTGGCGAACGATCTCAATCGAGTCCAGCTGATCGGGCGACTGACCCGTGATCCCGAACTCCGTCAGACGGGGTCCGGTACCGCGTACTGTCGCTTCGGCATCGCCAACAATCGTAACTATACGACGAACGGCGAGCGGCGCGAAGAGGTCTCGTTTTTTAACTGCGTCTCCTGGGGGCGCCAGGCTGAAATCATCAATCAATACTGCCGCAAAGGCAAACAGGTCGCCGTTGACGGCCGCCTCCAGCAGCGCAGCTGGGAAGATAAAGAAGGCAAGAAGCAGTCCAGCGTGGACGTGGTCGTAGAAAACCTGCAGATGCTTGGCGCTCCTGGCGATGGGCAGGGCGGAGGCGGCGGAGGCGGATCTTACGGCGGCGGCGACTCCGGCGGCGGTGGCGGTTCATATGGATCCGGCGGCGGCAGCGGCGGTGGATCATACAGTGGCGCTGGAGGCCAGAGCAGCGGCCACAGCAGCGGCTACTCCTCCGAACCGGTGACGCAAGGCGGCGGCGGTGGTGGCGGCGGCTTCAGCGAGCCGGCGCCTCCCTACGGCGGCGACTCGATGGACGATGACGATATTCCGTTTTAGTCCGAACCAATTCGGAGAATCGGCGAAGGCGCGTTCGCCCGCCTGATCAAAACCGCAAACTGAAATTATAATAACAGCGATTACAGCAGCAATCTTAAAAGAACTCAGGTCAGTACAATGAAAGTTATCTTACAAAAGGACGTCGCAAACCTCGGAGACGCCGGCGAGATCAAAGAAGTCGCGAGCGGTTATGCGCGCAACTATCTGCTCCCCCGCAAACTTGTAATCCCGGCCCAGGCCGGTTCCCAGCGCGCTCTGGAACACCACAAGCGCATCATGGAGCAAAAAGCCACGAAGCGTAACGCTGAGATGGCGAAAGTTTCTGAAAGTCTGGCGGCAGTCAAGAGTCTGGAAATCACCGTTCGTGTCGGCGCGAACAACCGTATGTTCGGTTCGGTCACGACCGCGCAGATCGCGGCTCTGCTCGATGAAAAAGGTTTCCCCCTCGACAAACGCAAAATCGAGCTGGGCGAAAAGATTCGCAGCCTGGGCAATTACCAAATCAAAGTCCGCCTGGCGGAAAAGATCGTAGTTCCGCTGGAACTGTCGGTCGTCGCCGACGAAGAATCAAAGGCAGCGGCGGAAGAGGAAGCGGCGGAAGTCGCGGCCATGGAAGCTCGCGCGAAAGCCCAGCAGGCGGCCCAGGAAGCGGCCGAGCGCGGCGAAACTCCCGAAGCAGCCGGTGAAGAAGGCGAAGAGGGCGCATCTGAAGATGCGGCTGAAGGCGATAGCGCTGACCCCGAAGCATCCGCTGAAGCTGCTCCGGCTGAATAAGAAGAGTGCGGAAGCGTCGGGCGCTCTGTCGCTCCGACGCCGCGCGATTTTGCGCACGAATCGAAACTTCTAAATAGCATTCTTATGGACGCCTGGACCGCAGACGAGGAGCGATCGACTGCCGGGGCCGGGCTCCGGTTGCCCCACGACTCCGAAGCCGAACGCCAGGTTCTTGGCGCGCTCATGATCCGCCCGGATCTGATTTTGAGCGTCGCGGGCATCGTCGGCAAAGACGATTTCTATCAGGAAAATCACCGCCTGATCTTCGAGGCGATTCATGACGTCGGCAACAACAGCGCCGGCGAACTGGACGCGGTGCAGATCATCCAGTATCTGACCGACCGGGCCCTGATCGACCAGGCCGGCGGCGGCCCCTACGTCATGCAGCTCGTCCAGGACGTGATGGCGCCCGGCTCCGTAACTTTACACGCGCGCCGCTTAAGAAATTTCTCGTTGCGCCGCGAGCTGATGACGGCGGCCAGTTCGATCGTCGAAGACGCGTCGCGCCCCTCCGAAGACGAAAACGTTTTTTTACGCAGCGTAGAAGATCGGATTTTACGCATCACGAACAGCTCCTTCTCCGAAGGCATCGTTTCAGTCTCCGAACTCAAAAAAGATTTCGGCGTCTATCTCAAGAATATGATCGAGGCGAAGGGCGGCCTGACGGGTTCGGCCACGCACTTCACCGGCTTCGATCAGTTGACCTCCGGACTGAAAGGCGGCGAACTGATCATTCTGGCTGCGCGTCCTGGTATGGGTAAGACCACCTTCGCCCTGAATATTGCCTCGAATATGGCGCAGTACAACAAACACCACGTTCTGATCTATTCGCTTGAGATGAGTAAGATGGAGCTGGTCATGCGCCTGCTGTGCGCCGAGGCGCAGTTCGCCAACGGCGATCTGAAACGCGGCAACGTGCACGGCGACGGCGCGAAGCGCATCCTCGAAGCCATCGAACGGGTTTGCACCTGGCCCGTCGACATCGACGACTCCGGGGATCTCGACGTGTGGGAGCTCGTAACTCGCGCGCGAAAGCTGAAGGTCGAGCTTGATCAGCGCGGCGAAGGCCTGGGCCTGATCATCGTTGACTATTTGCAGCTCGTCACCGATCCCGAAGCGCGCAAGCACGGCCGCCAGCACGAGGTCGCGACCATTTCGCGCACGCTCAAACAGCTCGCGAAAAAACTGAACGTGCCGGTCATCGCGCTTTCGCAGATGAACCGCTCCGTCGAACAGCGCCGCGGTGACTCCGCCCGGCCGCAGCTTTCCGACTTACGCGAATCCGGCGCGATCGAGCAGGACGCCGATATCGTCATGTTCATTCACCACCCGGAACCGGGCGAAGCCGAGAGCATGGAAGATCTGGAAAACAAAGGCACGGTCGAAGTGATTCTCGCGAAGCATCGCAACGGTCCCGTCGACAGCTTTCGCCTGGCCTTTCGTCCGGAGATCAACCGCTTCGACAACCGCGTCGCCGAATCCGAAGGGTACTGATTCGCCCGGCCGGTCCGCCGCTATATCGACCCACCGCCATGAAGAAGACCTCCACGGGGGCGGGCTCTGGCTGGATTAGAGTCCCAGTCCTTCCAGGAGCAAATCGGTTTCTTTCTGAAGCTGGCGCGCGGACTTGCCCAACTGGGCGCTTTTGTTTAAGCCCTGAATCCAGCTGATGAACAGGTCGGCCGCCGTGCTCGCGTCGAAATCCGGGGGCAGTTCGCCGCGGTCTATTCCGAGCTGAATGCGTTGCTGAATGCGATGGCCCATATCACGCATGCCGCCGGTTACGTACTCGTGCAGTTCCGGATCGCTCAAAACTTCCGTGCACAGGCTGTTGGTCATCAGGCAGCCCTTCGGACCCTGCGGACGCGCAATTTCGTTTACGACCATGCGAAAAAAGCCCCGGGCCGCCGCCTGGATCGTGCTGGATTCGTCGAAGAGCACGTCGGTGCGGCGTGCGGTTTGCGTTGCGTTATAGTGATCCAGGCAGATGCGATACAGCTGCTTCTTGCTCTGGAATTTATTGTAGAACGAGCCCGGGCTGATCTGCATCTGCTTCAGCAGATCTTCCAGGCTGGTGTTTTCATAGCCCTGGTCCCAGAAGACGCGCGTCGCCTGGTCCACCGATTCCCGCACGTCGAATTCCAGCTTGCGTGGCATATTTATAAGACCCCCGAAGCCCGGGCCTGTTTCAATAAAATCTCCCCCGACAACGGACTTGACCCGCATGCTGTGTCACACCCCTGTGTTAGACTACAGGCTATCCTTTCAAGAGCGGCGCTGTCGCGCGGGTTCCCGCCCGAGTCCACCTGAGTTTATCCGAGTCTATTTAATGGCCAAAAAGAAAAACCGTTCGTCGTTTGTTTGCAGCGAGTGCCACGCCGAGCACGCCCACTGGGGCGGGAAGTGCGACAGCTGCGGCGCCTGGAATACTCTGAAAGAGATGGAGGCGGCTCCGGTCGCCGCGGGCTCGGTCAAAAAGTCCAGCGGGGGGTTGCGCGGGCGGCTGGAACCGCTCGAAGCCCTGAGCGCGATCGGATCCGAAGAAGAGGCTCGCTTTCCAAGCGGCATTCCCGATCTGGACCTGGTCCTGGGCGGCGGCCTGGTGCCTGGCAGCTTCATTCTTGTGGGCGGCGAACCCGGCGTCGGCAAGTCGACTTTGCTTTTGGAAATCGCCCGGCACTTTCCGAAGCCGATGTACTATTTCACCGGCGAAGAGTCCGTGCAGCAGGTGGCTTTACGCGCGCGACGGATGGGTATTGATCAAAAAGATGAAAACGGTCGAAAGAACAACAGCGGCGATCGGCTGTTTATATCGCGCGAAACCGATCTGGAAAGCATTTGCACGCGGATCAGCCGCGAACGTCCGGCCCTGGCCGCCATCGATTCGATCCAGACCGTCTACGGCGCCACCCGCGATTCCCTCCCTGGTTCGGTGGCGCAATTGAAAGAGGCGGCCATGATGCTGCTCGAAACCGCGAAGTCCAGCCGGGTGCCTTTAATTGTAACCGGCCACATCACGAAGGACGGCGCCATCGCCGGGCCGCGCCTGCTGGAACACATGGTCGACACGGTGCTCTATTTCGAAAGCGATCGTCTGAATCACTATCGCATGCTCCGGGCGATCAAGAATCGTTTCGGACCCGTCGGCGAAGCGGCTTTTTTCGAGATGGGTCGCGGAGGTCTGGCGCCCCTCGACGGTTTGCGGCCCACTGTGATTCACGAAAGCGCGCCGGGGCGAGTTTATAGCGTTATCTTAGAAGGCAGCCGGCCGATCGGCGTCGAAGTTCAGTCCCTGGTGAGCCGCAGCGCCTACGGCCAGTGCCGGCGTATGGCCGAGGGGCTCGATACCCGACGGCTGGTGCTGCTGGCGGCGGTGCTGGAAAAATATTTGAAGGCGCGCCTGGCGGAGTGCGATATTTTCGCAAACCTGGCCGGGGGACTGACAGCTGACGAACCGGCTCTTGATCTGGCTTTATGCGCGGCGATTCTTTCGTCTTATCAGGAAGCGGACCTGCAGGGCCTGGGCTGCGTCGGCGAAGTCGGCTTATCCGGAGAAGTGCGGCCCGTGGCGCGCCTCAGCGAGCGCGTGGCCGAATTGACGCGGCTGGGATGCCGGCGGATCCTGGTGCCAGCGCAGCCCCAAAAGGGAAGCGAAGCGACGGAGATTCGCAAGCAGGCGCAGGCCGGCGGCGTCGAGCTGCTGGAAATCGCCGATGTGGCGTCGCTTGCCCGCCATCTGGGGCAGGCCGGCGGCGAAGCGGCGCAGGCTCGCCCGAAATGACGGGCAAGCCTGTTGGATACGGCGCGTGCCAGAGGAACGAAAGATTGAATCGAAACAAACGAAAGATAATGACCGCGGGATTGCTGTTCGTGCTGCTCGGCTTTACGGGATTCGCCGGCATGGCTTGCGGCGCTGAACCCCGCGCCGACGACGTGGAGCGCATCAAAAAAGAGTTTTTGACTTTTCGTTTTCGCGCGCCGCTCGACGAGCGCTTCGCGGATAAAAGCGATCTGGAACTCTTTCGTCTGATCTGCGCGGAAAATCGTGTACGCTGCGGTCCAGTGCTGGAAATGCTAAAGGAATCGGATCCGGAGTTTCACGAGAAGCTGCACGAATAATTCCAGATCGGCATCCGGCCCGAAGAGTATTTATGAAACGCGGAGCGCCCCGCGCGTCGCCGCTCTATCCATTTGACTGAGAAGAGTATCCTATGTCCATTTCATCAAACGAAGAATCATCTCGCGCTTCAGGATCAACGCGGGCCGCCGCCTCGCCTGCGACCGGTCGCAAACGCGAGCGCCGCGTCTGGGTTACGCTGCTTGCGATCAGTCTGAGTATAAACTTTTTCGCCTTCGCGTCGCCGGGTTTCGCCGACCGCGAGCAAAGCCATCGCTACCAGCAGATCCTGCAGCATCTGCTGTACTATATGGAAAATCTGTACGTGGAGCCGCTTAAAGAGGAAGAGCTGCTCAAAGGAGCCGTGCGAGGATTGCTCGCGTCTTCGGGCGATCCATACACGCGTTTTCTGGATCGTACGGAACTCAAGGACTTTCTGAGCCTGGAGGAAGGCAAACGCATCGGCATCGGCGTCGAGGTTTCGCTGCAGGATGGACTGCCCGTAGTAATCGCGCCCATCGCCGGCGGTCCCGCGGAAGCGGCCGGCATTTTACCGGGGGATCGGATCATGACCGTCGACGGCAAGAAGACCGAAGACGTTCCCTTCGGCAAGCTGGTGGAACGCATCACCGGAGAGCGAGGGACGGTTGTGGAGCTGGGCATCGCCCGGGATAGTTTCGAGAAGCCGCTTACGATTCGCGTGACTCGCGGCGAATTCGATTTAGAATACGTGCGCACCCGTTTTTTCGAAAAAGAACAAATCGGCTATATTCGATTGTATCATTTCTTCGGCGAGGAGTCCGGCAGCGTCGATAAATTTCGCGCGGGCATCGCCGAGTTCAAACGCCGCCGCGCCCGGGGTATCATCGTGGATCTGCGCAGCAATCCCGGCGGCCACCTGGAGATGGCCGGCATCGTAACGGGCTTCTTTCTAAAAGAGGGGCAGGTCGTGGTCCGCGCGAAGGGCCGCACCCCCGAAATGAATACCGAGATCAAGGCCCAGGGCGACGTGGCGATCGTGCCGGAAGACATGCCGGTCGTCGTGCTGATCAACGAAGGCTCCGCATCCGCCTCGGAGATCATGGCCGGCGCCCTGCAGGATCACAAGCGGGCGACGCTGATTGGAGCGCAAAGCTTCGGCAAGGCTTCCGTCCAGAAAGTGATCCGGCCGCTGCCGGACGAGACCGCGGCCCTGATTACGATTCAGAAATATTTTACGCCTTTGAACCGCGGTATTCACGGTAAGGGCCTCAAGCCGGATATCGTTGTGGAGACCCTCCGGCCGAACGCGAGCGAGGTCGCCGCCCTGGAAAAACTCGCCAAAGACGATTTTTTCTCCGGATTCAAACAGAAACACGCGGAGTACCGCCCCGGACTGGTGGATTTATTTCTGAGCGAGCTCGGGCAGCGCGGGCTGAAGATGCGCCGCGAAGTCGCCGTTTTCGCGCTCCAGGATAAATATCGCATCTGGAATCCGGGAAAGCCGGATCCTGCGGCGGATCCGCAGCTGGCCCGGGGGATTCAGCATCTGCAATCCGCCGTCCGCCGCTGAATTTTCCCTGTAAATTTCCGTCTCATTCGTATGAACATCGTCCGATGTTGTATGATATGCGACTTTTGCGCCCGCACGCGAAACGACTGAATCGCCTCCCGGCCTCCCGGGCGGTGCGGCTTCCGAAGCGTATGAATTACATTGGAGCAGCGCTGGATCGCTTCTGGAACCGTTCTGAGCTCTTCGGGCTGCTTTCGGGCCTGCTTCTGGGGGCCTGCCTTGTTTTTCCGGCCGGCTTCGCGGGCGCGCAGAATCCGGCGCCGGCCGCGGGGGGCAGCGGATGCCGCAGCGGCGACTGCGAAAACGGAGCCGGCCGCTACGAATGGCCCGACGGCGAGAGCTATGAAGGCGGATTCCAGCAGGGTCGGGTGCACGGCAAAGGCGTCTATCGCACGATCAACGGCACCCGCATTGAAGGCGTCTTCGCCGCGGGCAAACTGAACGGCCAGGCTCGCATCCAGTATGCAAACGGCAGCGTCTACGAAGGAGATATTCGCAACGGCGCAAAATCCGGGCAGGGCCGCATCCGCTATCCGGACGGTACCCGCTACGAAGGCGCTTTTCGCGCCGACCGTCCGGAAGGTCAGGGCGTCTTGTATCGCAAGGACGGCAGCGTTTTGCGAGCGGTGTTTCGCGCGGGGAAACCGGGCGGCAAAGTCGAGATTCGTTTCGCCGGCGGCGATGTATACGAGGGCGCGATCAAAGACGGCTTGCCTTCCGGGCAGGGCACGCTCCGAAAAAAATCCGGCTCCGTCTACACCGGCGAATTTCGACAGGGGCTACCCTGGGGATCGGGCAAGCTGCGTCTGGCCGGCGGAGCCGAATACGATGGATCATTCGTGCGCGGCGTAATGCAGGGCGAAGGAATATATACTTATGAAAACGGCGACGTTTATACCGGCGCTTTCGCGCAGGGTTTGCCCGAAGGGCAGGGCACGTTAAAATATAAGAGCGGAGCCGTCTATGAGGGCGCCTTTCGCAAAGGCCGCAAACATGGTTCCGGCGTGTACACTTCCGCGGACGGGCGGCGCACTGCCGGAACATTTCGCGACGATGAATTCGTCGGCCGCGATCTCTGAGGATATTGATGAGCGATTCTAATCCGACCAAAGACACAAATACAGATACAGACGAAGCAGTCTCGCTTAATCCGGGCGCAAATGGTTCCGACGCGAAGTCGGGGACCCCGGGCGCAAATGATTCCGATGCGAAGCCGGTGAAAGAGGGCCGTCGACGTTCGCTCAGCGTGCAGATCGGGATGCTGTACATCCTGCTCGCCTTGATCAACATCACCTTTTTTTCCGTCGTGATTCTGGAAAACCAGTCGGACTTGCTGCTGGTCAACTTCAAGTACCAGGCGGAAAGCATCGTCAAAACAGTTCTCGACGACGATCTGCAGGAAATCGAATTTTCGCCGAACAAAGAAGATCTGAGCTATCGCACCCTGGTAAACAGCCTGAAATCGTACGACGTGCAGTCCTTTCACGTTTTCACGGCGGAAGGGGATCTATGGTATGAATATGTGGACGGCAAAAGCGGCAGCGCGCCGGCCGATGATGCGCAGGCGGACGCTGGCGACGAAAGCAACGACGCCGGGGAGCCGTCCGATGAAGCCGCGAATAGCGATGGAGATGGCGAAAGCGAAGCGGAGCAGCCGGCCGCTCCCGGAAAAATCGACAAGGAACTACAGGACAAAACCCGTGAGTTTACGACAGAGGAGAGCCTCTTTCGCTCGCGATACGCAATCGATCTCAACGAAAAAGATTTTTCTCTGAATTTTTTGATCCCGCTAAAAAGCAAAACCGAGGATCGGGTCTTTCTGAACGCGTCCCTCAGCGTGAGTACTATCCAGGAACGCCTGAATTATCTGTACTATCAGGTGGCTCTGGCGGTCGTCTGGGGCGTAATCTTTCACGTCGCCTTCGCGCTCTTCGTCTATCGCGTGATCTTTCGCCGGGTGGGATACCTCAAAGACGCCTCGGACGGCATGGCCTCGGGCGCTCTGGAAACGCGCGCCGACTGGAAACGCAAGAAATCCCCCGACGAACTCGACGAGCTCGGGGACGCCTTCAACTCGATGGCCTCGAATATTGAAACTCAGGTCCAGACGATTACGAAGCTGAACGGTCAGATTCAAAACGAACTGGAAATCGGCCAGGAAGTTCAGGAGCTCTTTTTAGGCGATCTGGATGTGATCAAGGAATACAAGCCGGCGCTGTACTATCGCCCGCTGCGGAAAGTCAGCGGCGACGTGTACCAATTCTATAAATTTCGCAACGGCTATAAAGGCGTGTTTTTCGCGGATGCATCGGGCCACGGCGTTTCGGCGGCGCTGGTTACGACGATCACCATTCTCAGCCTGGAAGAAGCCTTAAAGAGTAAGGTCCGGCCTTCGGAAGTTATGGCGCGTCTGAGTGATTTGATGGCCGTGCGCCTGGACACCAGCTTTTTTGCGACGGCAGCCTTTCTATTATTCGATCCCCAGGGTCGCACTTATATTACGAACGCCGGCCACAACGATCCGATCTTTCTATCCGCCCGGGGCGACAAAGTCATCACGGAGATCAGCTCCCATGGACCGCCCCTGGGTTTCATGGAAGACATGAGCTATAAGATGAACCTGATCAATACGCGCAGCGGCGATAAGATCTTCCTCTATACCGACGGCCTGGTCGAAACCACGAACGCCGAAAAAGAACAGTACGGCCTGGAACGTCTGCACGGACACCTGAAAGCCCACTGGCAAGATGACAACCAGAGTGTCTCGGATTTAATTGAACGCGAATTCACCGACTTCGCCGTGAACTATATCGACGACGTAAGCTTTTTGATGCTGGAGATACCCTGACGTGGGCGGCGGCCGCAACATATTATATATTCTCGTCGTACTGCTGATCTTCGCCCTGGTAAGCCAGGCGATTATCAGCGTGAAGCTGCTGGAGCTGCGCGTCCAGGTCAGTCACGACCGCTTGTTTAACTACGAGCTGTCGAGTCGCGTGCTGAAGGCGCGCTTTCGTCAGATGGTCGCGAGCCAGAATCAGAGCCGCAACGATTCATTCAAAAACGAAATCAAACGCAACCTGCTCGAATCGACGATTATGAACGAGGTCAACCCCCAGGCCCTGGAAAGCGGCGCTCTGGAAACCGTGGGTATGGCCGTCATCAACTCGGTGCGTTTACTTTCGCTGAAGCCGCTTTTAGAACTACGCGAAAATCAGGAAACCCTGACGCGGATTAAATACGCCTTCTTCATGGAGCGGAACCGTCGCTACGACGTGGCCGTCGAACGCTACGCGGAGCTCGAAGATCGTCTCGGACAGAGCGGCGAGATGGCCGGTTTCGTCTCGTTGCACCACGGATTCTGCCTGGCCATCACCGGCGAAACCGAACCGGCGATTGCAAAACTCGAATCGACGCGCGATACATTCCCCGGCACCCACTACGCCGAAACGGCGATCCTTTTGATCAACATCCTGCTGGAAGGCGAACGCCGGCGTGAAATCATCGAAGGCGAAGGCCTCAGCGATCTGGAACGGGCCCGGGCACTCTTTCGCGAAGCGCTCTGGAGCGACGCCCTGGACCTGTTTCAGAAAATCGGCGAAAACAATCTCGCGCCCTACGATCGCTATCGCCTGAACCGCTCGCTCGAAGAAACCGGGCAGATCAAGCCGGCGATCCAGGGTTATATCGGCATCGTCGGAGCGCGACGCGACCCGGCCGCCGTGCGCGATGCGAACCGCCGTTTGCTGCTGCTCGGAACCTTTAACGGCGCCGGCGCCCGGGTGCGGGAATACGCCGAAACCAACGCCGCCGAACTGGGGGACGACACGGCCCTCGTGGAAATCAAAGAAGCCGCCGAAGAGCTGCGCAGCTCCGTCGTAATCGATGAAATCAAAGAAGCCGCCGAGTCCGGCGAAGATACGGGCCTTGAGGACCTCGCGCAGCAGCTCGAAGAAAATATCGTTCTGGACGCCCCCCTCCAGCAGATGGCCCGCCCGCTGATTCCGGGCCCGGGACAGCCGCCCGGAGGAAATGCGCGGGAAGTCTACCGTATCCCCGATTTGTCGTCGTTGGCGCTTGCATTGCCGGAGCCCGTGCAAATCGACGATTCCGGTCGTCTAATGGTCGAGTTTCGCGACGGACGCAGGATCCGTGCGCGTTCGGTAGTCTTTTTGAAAACGGAGCTTGAAATTGAAGGCGATTTTCCTTCGCGGGTGCCCGTGACGGTCGTGCGTAGCGTGGGACTCTTCGATGATCGCGGCCAGCCGGTCGCGGCGGACCCGGCCGGGGACTCTTCCGGACGGATTCAGCTGGTCCCCGGGGATCCGGGCGCCGCGCGATTGACCGCCTGGCGCATCGAAGTGGACGCCGCGGCGGGCGTCCTGTTGATTTATGCGAGCGGACAGGCGCAAGCGCAGCGCATCGAGATGCAAGAGATTCAAAAACTGGAGTCACCCTGAAGCGGGCGTAGTCGTGCGAGGGTTGAGAATCATATACGGAGCGCTGGCGCTGGCGATTTTTTTCGCTCCGGCTTCGGCGATGTACGCCGATCTGCTGATCCTGAAAAGCGGCGAAGAACTCGAAGGCTTTTACGTGCGCGAAGCCGACGGGATGGTCGAGTTCAAGCTGGCGGACGGCAGCGATCGCAATATTCCCCGGGACGACGTCCAGCGTCTGCAGCTGGGTTATACCGGCGTGCCCTTGTGCTATAGCACGCGCCAGAAACCCGAAGAAAAAATCTGCAACGTGCTCCTGCATGAAATCCGCGGCGACCAGATGATCATCGCCGATCAAAAGGGATACGTCAGTCTGCGCTCGGTCGATTTCTACGACGTGGGTTTCGCCGAGCTCAATCGGGTGGGCGACTTTCAAAAGATCGCGCCGCTTCTGACGAAGAACCTGAAGATTCGCGCCACGCGTGCGAAAGAACGTGAAGCCGATCCGGAAAACACAGGCGAACAAACCGGCGACCCTGAAAAGAACGGCGAAGGCGAAAACCCTGATTCAGATCCGGATCAGAAGCCGCCGACCGACGGCGGTGAAACGAAAGATCCAGAAAAGAAACCCGGCGAACCCGCTTCGGAAAGCGAAATCGTCGAGGGCAGCGTGGCGGAGATTCGCGGCGATCGCGTTTTGATTCGCGACGAAAGCGGCCAGCTGCGCGAAATCGAAGACGGGCGGATCCAGCTGGTGGCCTTTCAGGGACCGCCGGAGTCCGAGCGCCCCAGGCCCGCGCGGGATTTTCAGTACAGCGATTTGTATCCCGGCGTTCCACAGCTCGGCAGCGGTCAAAATGCGAAAGCCTATGGGATGTTCGGCGGATTCCACTTCGCGCTCTTCGCGGTGCTGTGGGAATTTCGCGCGGCCAACGAAGCCTCCGCGGCGGCCAGCGGCGATCTGTCCGTGATTTTGTTTAACAATACGAGCTATCTGGAAGAATTCGAACGCCATCAGCGCAATCAGATGATCTTCGGCATAGTCGCCGGTCTGGTGTACGGCTGGCATCTCGTGGATTGGTTTTATCTGGGCGGGCCCGATGCGTCCGGCGCGCCAGGCTTAGAGGATGAAAAGCGGCCGGCGATTCTCCTGGACGGCTACGAAAAACGAGACGGGGAATATCGCGAAGAAGTCTATCGAGTGGGGCTGCAACTGCGCTTTTGAGGGGCGTCGGGCGCGGCCTTTTTCATTTTCAGGCGGCGGGCGATCATGAGGATTCGTCGACCGGGAACCGATACTGAAAAGGCGCAGCCCTGTGCGATTCGCATTCAATGCGCACGGGATGAAAATAGAAGGCGGCGCACCGGGCGTTGCACGGGAAAAAGAGCGTGAGTAACAGCGAAACGATTGAAATAGAACTGCGGTCGAAAGACGATCAAAAGCTCGAAGAAATCTGGGCCCAGCTGAAGCGGCATCTGGCGGCGGCCAATCCCGAGCTGCCGTACTCGCCGATCGAACATATTGTGCGCGAGCTGGTCTTTAACAGCATCAAGGCGAATCTCAAGCGGATCTTTCTGGAAGAGCAGGGTGGACAGAGTGAAAACGGCGCCGCCGCTCTGGACTTTCGGGAAGCCCTGGAAAACGTTTCGCCGGAGCTGATGCAAAAGGCCGAAGCCAGCGATCGCTACGTTAGAGTTCGCTTCGCCGATCTCAAGACCGGCGCCGGCGGCTTCGAAGTTACGGTCGTGAACAATACCGAAATGCTGCCCGGGGAAAAAGAGCTGGTCGACCGGCTGCTGTTCACGGACGATCAGGTCGGGCCGGAGGAGGCGCCCTCAGGCGAATCGGTGTCCGGCGAGGGCGGCGGACTGGGGCTGCGCATGGTGCGTAAGATATTACACAATTGCGGGCTCGGCCAGAGCGCCCTGCGGTACGAAACCGCCGACGCCCGAACGGCCTTTACGCTGCGAGTTCCCGCCGGCAATCACTGACATACAATTCGAAAAGATTGACATCCGACAATCGAATCCAAAGACTGGGAGCCATATATGGAAATGGAAATGAAAGACAAAGGGCGGCACAAGATTATCGTCCTGTCCGGTGAACTGGACCTCTACAACGTGGGGAAGCTGAAAAAGCAGATCCAGCCGCTGTTAAAAGAAGACGTTTCCTCAATGGTCATCGACCTGACGAATCTGAAGTACATGGATTCATCGGGAATCGCGCTGATGGCCCACTGCCGCAAGAAGATGCTCGAAAAGAGCGGCGAATTCGCGCTCATGGGCGTCGGCCAGGATATCATCAACGTTCTGCGCCTGGCCGCCTTAGAACAGTTTTTCACCTTCGTTGAATCTGAAGACAAACTCGACTGATTCGGGCTCCGCTCCGGTCCGGGGGCTGGGAATCGAGAGCTCCTGCGATGAAACGTCGGTGGCGGTCGTCGCCGACGGTCGTCGCGCTCTGGCGAACGTCATCTTTTCGCAGATCGACGCCCACGCACCCTTTCGCGGCGTGGTTCCGGAAATTGCGAGCCGCGCCCATCTCGAAAAAATCAATCACCTGTACGAAGAGGCGCTGCGCCGTGCGGAAATCGGTCCGGCCGATTTGGACTATGTCGCGGTCACGGTCTGTCCGGGACTGATCGGCTCCCTGATGGTCGGGGCGCAGTTTGCGAAGTGTCTCGCGCTCGTGCACGACCTGCCTGTCATTCTCGTCGATCACTTAGAAGCCCATCTGTACGCGCCGTGCCTGGACGAAGCGCCGCTCGAAAAGTCCGGCTCCGACCCGGCCGATCGGGCGACCGCCGGCTACAGTCCCGTCTATCCTTTCCTGGGGCTCCTGCTTTCCGGCGGCAACTCGGCGATCTATCGCGTAGACGGGCCGGGCCGCATGACGCTGCTCGGGGATACGATGGACGACGCCTGCGGCGAAGCCTTCGATAAGATCGCGACCCTGCTCGACCTGCCCTATCCCGGCGGGCCGCATATTGAAGCGGCGGCCCGGGAGTACGAAGCGCGTCCCGATACGGAGGCCTTCGCCGGCTTTCCCGGCCACGCCGGAGATCCGCAGCTGGGCCGCAACGGGCTGTGTATCTTTCCGCGCCTGCTGCGAAATTTGCGGGCCGACCAGCTGGCTTTTTCGTTCAGCGGGATTAAGACCGCTGTTGCGCGGGCTCATCGCGAAGGGATCGATCCGGGCCGCATCTGCCGGGACTTTCAGCAGACGGCCTTCGAGCTGGTGGAACGGAATCTGCGCCGTGCCGTCCAGCAGACCGGCATCGCGCGAGTGGTCGCCTCGGGGGGGGTGCTTGCGAACGGATTTTTGCGCGAACGACTGGCGACCCTGCGACCGGAGCTTGCAGCCCGGGGCGGAAGCCTGACCTGGCCGGAACAGAAATTCCTGTGCACGGACAACGCGGGCATGATCGCCGCGGCCGGCTACTATCTGCGGGACCACCCGGGCTTTCGCGCGGACCGTCTGGATTTCGGAGTGGCAAGTAAAAGGTATTTGCCAATTGACGCCGCTTCCTGAGATATAAAAGAATATGGGTGCAATCAAACGCGGACTCAACTGGGTTCCCAATCTATTTACGCTGGGCAACCTGAGCCTGGGGTTCTTCGCGATTTTACTGGCATCCCGGGCGCACCAGAACGACCGCTTGCTGGTCGTGGCTGCGATTCTGATTCTGCTGGCCATGCTCTGCGACGGTCTCGACGGTTTCGCGGCCCGGATCCTGAAGGCTCAGTCGGAGCTCGGCGCGCAGCTCGACAGCCTGGCGGATCTGACGGCCTTCGGCATCGCGCCCGCGGTTTTATTTTACAGCTTCGTTCTACACCAATACAACTACGTGGCGACGCCCGACCTGACGATTCCCACGGGCATGCTGCTTTCGGCGGTCTATCCGGCCTGCGCCGCCTATCGCCTGGCGCGCTTCAACCTGGTTCACGATGATCAGGGATTCGTCGGTCTGCCGTCGCCGGTGGCCGGTGTAACCGTCGCGCTGATGCCCCTGGCCTTCGGCGAGATTCACATTCCCGCCTGGATTCTGACGGTGATCTTCGTGCTCGCGGCCTTCCTGATGGTTTCGACCATCCGCTACGCGAAACCCCAGGCGGTCGTGCTCAAACGATTTTCGCCCCTGCGTCTGGGCATCCTGCTGGCCGGCCTGGTGATTGGTCTAATCTTCATCGGCTATGAGTACGGCGCCGACTACTCCGCCGCCGCGATCTTCATGATCATCACGGTCTATACGCTGACGGGTCTGGTATCCCTGATCATTCACGGGATTCAGGAGTCTCGCCTGTAGTGTGGCCTCCGGGTCTGGCTTGCCAGACTCCTGCGGTCACCTGTGATGCGGCCTCCGGGTCTGGCTTACCAGACTCCTGCGGTCGGCTGTAATATGATATCTCAAAACCGCGTGCGAAACTGAAGGTTCGCGAAGGTCTTCGCGCGTCCGGTCTTGCGATCCAGGCGCGATTCCATATAAAGAGCGAAGTCGTCGCCGCTCAGGCGCAGGACCAGCGCGCCCGTTTCCGATCCAAAGAATCTCGCGCCGGCGTTCTGCTCACCCGGAGCGGGCGATTCTAAAAACAGAAACTCGCCGGGACCGCCGGTGAAGCGGCCGAAGGCCAGCGCCGCCGTAAACTTCCAGCGACTCCGCGCCGCCCCGACTTCCTCGTAGCCGGTGCCGGTGCCGGAGTCCGTCCGGCCTTCTGCGTCGACGCCTGTACTGACAGGAGCATCGATATCAGCATCGACGCCGGGGCCGAGTTCGATTCGCAGCTGCAATACGCGTCCGCCGCCGCGCCGCGCTTCGCCGTAGATTTCAAGACCGCCGCCGGAACCGCTCCAGCGATAGCCCAGGCCGCCGGCCGAAAAAGATCGGCGTTGGTCGATCGGAGATTCTTCTGTGAAAGCGCGCGCTGCGTCGCGTTCAAATTCCGCGGGCGATCGCGGTGTTTCGCCGTAGAACGACCGCCGGTACGAGCGCGCGCGTACCAAAAGCCGGCCGGGGAAATCGGGAGCCGGCAGCAAATTCGACAGGCGCGGTGCGATCGTTACATCGCCGACGCGAAAGCCGTCGCGACCGCGGTCCTGGCCGGCCGCTCCGGCTTCGAGCAGATCGAAGCCGCGCAGCGATAGGGCTGCGAGTCCGGAGCGCCCGCTTCGATTTTCATGCAGCTCGTGTTCTGCGAAATCGGCGTAGTCCCAGGCGATGCGGCGTTCCGCTTCGAAATCGGCCTGGAAAATTTCCGGTGCGTAATCTACGTTGATGCGCCCGTAGCCGGCGTGAGCGGTGTAGCTCTGCACGGACCGGGGCGCACTGGAGTCGATCGCGTTGGCGTCTATGCGTCTCAGTTCGCGGGAACGCTCGAGATCGACGACGATGAATCCCGGCGCTTCGCTCCCCGGCGGCGTGAGCGGCCCGCGAAAGGCGAAGGCTCCCCGCCGTCGACCGACCGCCAACAGAAAACGGTGGCTTGCAAAGTAGAAGCCTGTATCTGTTTCGGTATCGCCTCGAATGCGAAAGGCGCCGGGCATCCAGGGCGCAAGCGGAATGCGGCCGAACAGGATTGGATAGCGGCGGCCATCGGGCACGCGGAGTTTGTCAAAATCGCGGTCGCCGCTGCGGCGGGCGAATGCGCTGCGGGCTTCCGGGTCGCCCAGGAAAGTCGAGGGCGGTCCGGGAAGCCCGCGGTGGCCGGCGTCGAGTTCCAGCAGCGGATGCCGGATTCGCAGTGTTGCCAGAAAGTCTTTTTTGATTGATTCCCGGGATTCTACAAATAACACATACTCTGCATCGGGATTCGAGAGGGCGACCAGGCCAAAGGGCAGCGCTGTGGGCGCTGCCTGGCCGGTTTGACTCAGGACGCCGCCGGCGCTGGCCGTGGGCTTCACATCTCGCAGTGGATATTGGAGCGGACGCAGAGCGGGGGCTTCGGTCCCATCCGACTCGAACAGATCGACGCCAGTGCCGCGATCCACTTCCCGGGCCAGGACGCCGGTGAAAGCCGGCAGGATGAAAAACAGGATTCGCGCAAGCGAAGCAATCGACCGCATGGACAAGAGGGTATCTAACGTTTCGTTCGTTGCGCTTTTTTAGGAAGCAGCGCACCGAAATTCGACGCTATCGTCGTCTCATTCGAAAGGTCAGCATTCGCACAAATGTCGGAAATAGAGGAAAGATTCGCGCGGATTTATGCGAACGTGCGAGATGATCTGTTTGCCTACATTCAGAGATCGATGCGCCAGGAAGACACTTCTCTCGATCTGCTTCAGGACGCTTTTTATAATTTCTGCCGCATTTACCAGGATCGCGAGGTTCCCGAAGATATCCAGTGCCGGATGTACCTGTTCAAGATCGCTCGCAATCTGATGATCAACTACGGCAAAAAAGTATACAACCGCCGCGTCGATCTGGTCGAATCTTATGATGACGCCCCGGCGATCAACCGCTCGAAAAGCGAGCCGACGCCGGAAGATCAGGTGCTGACCCGCATGCACGCCGAAGAATCCGAGCAGATTCTGGCCGAGCTGCTGGACACTTTGAAAGAGGATTTGCGCACGGTTCTATTATTACGATACCAGTCGAATTTGCGTCTGGAAGACATCGCCGGGATCATGGATCTGTCGATTTCGACGATTTCGAGGATGATTCAAAAGGCCGAGCAGGCTCTGGTTCAGGAAGGCCGCAAACGAGGGCTGGAATTGCCGTGAAAAGCCATCCTGCGACGAAAAGACTGATATATTTCTAACAAAATTTTCATTTGAAACTCGCCTTTATTTCCAAAAAAATGAAAAAAGCCCACCGGGGGCCTGTTGTTTCTGGTATAGAGTCATGAAGCCCATTCAACCAGCAAATCAAGACGACGCGCTGCACCCATCCCAGGGCGGGCCGGCTGCGGATTTCGAGCCCTTCCGGCGCATGCTCTCGCGAATTCCGACTGTGGAACTGCCGCAGTCCCTGGCGGCCCTCCAGCCGGGCTATGAGCCGCGGGTCGTCCTGCGCCGTGAATTTCTACTGGAAGATCTGCTTAAAGACCGGCGCGCCATTCGTTTGCGCTGGTATCGAGCCGGCGCGGTGGCGGCCGCTCTGGTGCTGGTGATGGGCGCGGTCAGCCTGGCCCTCGGCAGTTCTCGGGACCGTCTCAAAGCCGCGGTCGTCTATGCCGGCGGCAATGTTGTTGTAATGCAGCCGGCCGAGCCCCGCTCCGCGGCGGAAGCTCTGTGGCCCGGAGAAGATCTCAACAGCGGTTCGATTCTATCGCCCGGCGCAATCGTCATGACCGGAGCCGACAGCAACGCGGATCTGGCTCTGGCCGATGGCGTCTTACTGCGCTTGAAAGAAAATACGCGTTTGAAAGTCGAGCGCTTGCGCCAGAAGCGGGACGGCGGGCGCGAATTTCAGATTTTCGTTGAGTACGGTCGATTGCTGGCTGTCGCGGAAGGTCTGCACGGCATGGATGAATTCAACGTAATTACACCGGACGCTTTCGCGGAAGTTCGCCAGACCGCCTTTCGCATTTCCGCCGATGATCGCGGC
The DNA here is from genome assembly GCA_024742665.1 of bacterium. Lineage (GTDB taxonomy): Bacteria > Spirochaetota > Leptospiria > Leptospirales > Leptonemataceae > JANSYA01. The sequence goes on along the minus strand of JANSYA010000006.1, from coordinate 15,746 downwards.
ACCATCGTACATATTCTGCGCGGCGGGATGGAGATTCGTTCGCGAGCCGTCGACGGAGAACCGGCCATCGTCGAAGCCCATCAGGTAGCCCAGGTGCAGGCCACGGATTTGCGGCCGCTGCTGACCGCGGCGCCGGGATCGCTCTACAATGATTCGCGGGATTCGTACGAATTATCCCGTCGTATAACCAACCTGCCGTCAGGCTCCCTGGCCGCTCTGGGAGTGGGCAGCGAGCAGGGTGAAGAATCCGCGGTGGAGCAGGCTCCGAAGACCGCCGCTTCTAAAATGACGAGCCAGGTAAATATGAAGGACGGTTCCAGGATTCGCGGTCAAATCGTCGGGCAGGTCGGCCGACGGGTGCTGGTGGAGTCCGGGTCGGAGAATATGTCTTTGAGCGTGAGCGACATTCAGGGTATTGAGTATTTTCCCGGAGACGGGAGCAATCCGTACTGAAATCATCTGCAAAATTTATCAATTTCACTGTTGCAATATATATAGAAAAGATAGATAGTATAAAAGAATAGAGTCGAGAACGACGGAGAGGATTGGAATTTCTAAACTCAATCCCCCTGTTGATTCTTCGGAGATCGGTCGCGAACCGCGTGGAGTATGCCGCAAAGTTCATCTCTGACCAATTCTGACCAGACCAAAAGGAGAAGTAGGATTATGAAACAAGCAATGGTCACGCGTAAGGCCGGTCTGCTGACAGCTATTGTGTTGTCGCTGGCGGTCAGCGTCGCATTCGTAAATTGCGGCGAGAAAAAGCCCTCAGAAGCTCAGCGTTCGATGATTATCGTATTTGCCTCCGGCAACGCGATGATTGTCCGTCAGGGCAAAGAGGTTCCGGCGAAGGTCGGTATGGTAGTGAACGAAAAAGACGTTCTGAAAACCACCAACGGTACCGTGGATCTGCAAACGAAGAATGGCAGCGCCGTTCGCATTCGCAACTACACCACGGTTACGATTTCTAAACTGTACAGCGACGGCGGCGCGGATACGCGTCTGAGCATGGAGCACGGCGGTCTGCTGGCGTCGGTAAAACGTAAAAGCGGCAAAGAGAACTTTACCGTTACCACTCCGACGGCGATCGCCGGTGTGCGTGGAACGACCTTCAGCGTCGATTCCAACGAAGGCGAGCCGACTCGCGTAAAGGTTCTCGATGGCAGCGTCGCGATGAAGCCGCGTGTTACCGCTCTGGAAAGATTCTCTGCAGAAGAGATCAAAGAAGATGCAAACCTGTCGAAGCTGGAAGAACTTCAGTCGAAGCAAGAAGTAATCATCGAAGAGCGCACGCAAGCGATTCTGGATCCGGAAGTGGAGAAAGAAGTTCTGGCGATCAACGAGAAAACCGAAGCAGGCGAGATCGATGCGGCGCAGGTGGAAAGCCTGACCGTGGCAGTCGAAAAGACCCTGAACACGACTGGCACAGACGAGAAAGTCGTAAAGCTGACGAAGTCCGACGTTACCACCGAAGAGATGGCTGAAAAAGCGACTCTCGTAACGGTCGACGAAGACGTAGCGAGCCGCGTTCGTGAAGGCGATGAAAAAGCTCGTGAAGAAATGCGTCGTCGTCGCGAGGCGAAGCAAGAGCTGGTTCTGAATCAGATCGAAGAAGAAGCCTCTCAGACGCAGCTCAATAACGAAGAAGAAATTCGTAAGCATTACAACAAGCTGGAAACTCTGAACCTGCGCAGCGGACAGAGCATCACCGGCGCTGTAATCGCGCAGACTGGAAACGTGCTGATCGTACACACCAAAGACGGCGTGCGTCGTCTGAAGACGAACGAGATCGAATACATCACGTATCCGTAATCAACGCAGCTCCTTCGCTTTGCGAAGGAAACTGTAGATTCCCAAAGATGGGCGGCTGTTCTCCGGAACGGTCGCCCTTTTTTTGCGCCCCCCTGGGCGGCTCGCGTCCTGCGGCAAGCATGCCGGCCACGGGGGCGCAAAAACCAAAATTTCCGCGATTTTCCTGGAAACCGGTCGACCCGGCGTCCTTCTTATTAGAGTATCACGCGAGTAGTCAGGAATGTCTAACGATCTGCTAACGAGTCAAATGAATGCGCTGATGCGCCCCCGAATGGTCTGCGTATGCAAACGCGTGCCCGAGGCTCGCATTCGCGAAGTGGTCGCGGGCGGCGCGGCTTCTTTCGAAGAGGTCCAGAATATCACGCAGTGCGCCACCGGCTGCGGCACGTGTGAAGGCGCAGTGCGCTCGCTGCTGGAGCGAATCGCGCCGGAGTCGGAGTCGACTCCGGAATCGTCTCAACCCGCCGTCTGAGACCCTGCGCTTCGGCCGGGGACTTTACTTGCCAGCGGGGCGCGGCGGCGCAGGTTGTCCTGACTATGGCTGAATTTCTGAGCTGGAATCGTTTGTTGGAGTCCGGCGGTCCCGCATTGATCGTGCTGTTGATCTGCTCGATTATCTCCGTTGTCGTGATCATCGAACGGACGATGTTTTTCACCTCGAAGTCCATCGATCCCCGGGCCCTGCTGGAAGACTTTCTCGCACGCCTGCGGGGCGGCCGCGAATTGTCTGTCGCGGATTCCGCCGAAGTGCGCGAAACGCCCGCGGGTTATCTGCTGGCGGAGCTGGTCGATTCCGGAGCGGCCCATGCTGCGGCGGGCACCGATGGCGCGCGGGAGTTCGACGAAATTAAGGGCCGGGCGATCGCTGAAAAGCTCCCGGAGATGGAACGTTATCTCGGCATCGTCGCGACCCTGGGAACCGTCAGTCCGTACATCGGCCTGCTCGGCACCGTGCTTGGAATCATTCGCGCCTTCCTGAGCCTGGGAGGCGAAGCGGGCGGCGACGCCACAGCGAGTATGAATCAGCTGAACGCGGGCATCGCCGAGGCTTTGATTGCGACCGCGGCCGGACTTTTCGTTGCCATCCCGGCGACCGTCGCCTATAATTATTTTCGCCGCCGCGTGAACGAGATGGTGCTGAATATGGAAGTCGCTGCGAGTCGCCTGAAGTCGGCTCTGCGGGAAAGCGGCAAAGGCTGAGGGCGACAAAATTAGAATATCATCATGATCGATTATAATAAATATCGGGAAGGCGAGGGGCTCTTCAGCGGAATCAACATCGTTCCGTTTACCGACGTCGTGCTGGTGCTGCTGATTATTTTTATGATCGCGGCGCCGGGATTGCTGAGCTCGGGACTGAACGTGACGCTGCCTGGATCGGCCAGCGCCGATCCGAAGGTGCCGGCGAAGGTAACGGTTTCTCTGGATCGGGCGGGAGTGATCTATCTGGAAGGACGCGCCCTGGGAGACGCGCAGGCTCTGATCGGCGAAATCGCCGCCCTGATTGAAAAACGCCCGGACCTGGGCGTTGTGCTGAACGCCGACGCCGCCGCGCGCCACGGCCAGGTCGTAGAAGTGCTCGATACGCTCCGGAAGTCCGGGGCCGCCAAGATCTATGTCGGGACCGTCAAAAAATGATTCGCCGTCCGCTCTGAGGCCGCGCTCTGGAATCGACGCGCGGTCTCGCGCTCCGGAGTTGACGCGCGGTCCGGGCGATTTATTCGCTGACCCGGACTACCGCATAAATCTCTGGATCTTCTTTATTCCGCTTTTGTTTCTGCTGCTGGAGATTCCAGTGAGCGGCGACAAACCCTTCTTCGCCGCGGGAGTCTTCCTGATCGGCAGTCTGCTTGAGCTGGCAATCGATGGCCTGCTGCGCCTGCGCGCGATGCGCGGATCGATCGGCGCGTCGCGTCTTGCTCGCCTGCAATATCTCAATCATACGATACTGGGTTTGCCGATTACGATCTATCTGGCCAGCAGCGCCGCTTCGCCGGCCGCCGCACTGCTGCGATTGTTGCCGGTGTTGTACTTGCTGAGCCGGGCGCGCGTCCGCAGCCAGGCCTTGATTCATCTGGGACTATTCGCGGTCGGCTATTTGACGTACGCGGCGGGACTGCGCTACGCCTGGCCCGGCGAACGCGAGATCCTGCAGACGGTGGTGGGCCTGGCGCTCGGAGGCATGCTGATCTGGCGCGAAGGACTCGTGGCCCGGAGCGCCCTCCGGTCTGCGCGCAGCCGCCGCGATTTCGCGCGTTCGCAGCGTCGTCTGTCTCAAATCAGGACGCGCGAAACCGCGCTGCTCGAATCGATTCTATTGACGCCGGATCGCGTGCGGCGCTACCAGAGCGATCGGGCAATCGCGCCCCTTGCCGGCGAGATGCTCTGCGTCGCCGTCGGCTTTCCTGATCTGAATCGAACCGTGGACGACTTCGCGCGCCGGGCCCGGGAAAATCGTGTGCATGCGAGCGTGGCTTTCGCCGAGTTCGAGCATGAATGGGATCTCTGTGTCGATCACTATCGCCGCGGTCTGGAAGAACAGGGCTGCCTGGTGATTGTGGGCGACGCGGTTATCTATGGTGTAGAACTGCTGAAGGCCCCGCAGTCTGCAAAAGAAGATGCTGCGGGCGATCAGGCGCAGGGCGCCGATTTTGAGGCCCTGGTCGAGCGCCGAACGATCGAGCTGAGTCTCGCCATGCAATCTCTGCTCGACTTTTCCACCCGGAGCCGGCGAGCTCTGGAAGCCCGTGGACGCGCCGGCTGGTCGGCCCGATCCGCGATCGCCCGGGGAGCGGGCGCCTTCGTGCGGCGGGGTCCCGCGAATCCGGCGATCGTCGGTCGCGGCGAAGTCTTTCTTACGCTGGCTGCCGGATTGAAACTGACGGGCGATTCCCCAGGAGTCGGCCCGGCGCCCCCCGCCGCAGAACGACTCTGGATCCAGGGCGCTCTGGCGGCGTCCGTGCGACGAATCTTTGAAGGTGCGGACGATGGCTCAGGCGACTCAGGCCCGGACGGCGGGGAAAACTGGTTCAGTCCAGGCCGGCTTCGCGCCGAGTATTCCCTTAAGGGCCAGGGCGTGGAGCCGGCGCCGGACCTGTTCGAACGCCTGCGCTACGGTGGCGCGATGAAAAATGACGATCGAAAAGACGGCTGAAAGAGGGGCCCGGCGGCGGCGGATTTGGTAGTTTAGTACTTGTCAGCGCCCCGGCGAGCTCGAAACTCTCATTCTTCCTATTTTGTGCGAATCATGATGCAGGATCAATCCAAAGACGTTCTGACCGATACGGATCTCCAGGATCAGAATATCGCGGACTATCAGTCGGACCTGGGAGTGACTCGGACGCAAAGCGTGCGTCTGCCTGGCTTTCGCACCGAGTCCGGCTTCGACTTCCCCGAAATCGAGCTGGCGTATATGACCCTGGGGGAACTCTCCCCGGATCGGGATAATGCGATTCTTGTGTGTCACGCTTTTTCGGGCAACGCCCACATGGCCGGCATCGATCCGGAAACCGGTCGGCCCGGCTGGTGGGATTTTCACGTCGGGCCCGGCAAGACCATCGATACCGACCGTTTTTTCGTGATCTGCTCGAACGTGATCGGGGGCTGTAACGGCTCGACCGGACCTTCTTCGATCAATCCGGCCACGGGCGAGCGCTATGCGATGTCCTTTCCGCCGGTGACGATTCGCGATATGGCGAAGGCTCAGACGCTGCTGATCGACCATCTGGGGATTGATCGTCTCTTCGCCGCGATCGGCGGCAGCATGGGCGGCATGCAGTCGATGGTCTGGGCGATCGATTATCCTGATCGCATTCGCAACTGCATTCCGATCGCTTCGGGCATCGCTCACTCGGCCATGCAGATCGCCTTCAATGAAGTCGGTCGCCAGGCGATATTGACCGACCCTGATTGGGCGGACGGCGATTATTACGATGACGAGGGAGCGGGCCCCGAGCACGGCCTGGCGGTGGCGCGCATGATCGGGCACGTCACGTACTTAAGCGAATATTCGATGCACCGAAAATTCGGCCGTCGGCTGCAGCGGCCGGCCGCGCCGGAAGACATCTTTCCGGCCTTCTTTTCCGTCGAAAGCTATTTGCAGTACCAGGGCGAGAGCTTCGTGCGCCGCTTCGATCCGAATTCGTATTTATATATTACCAAGGCGCTGGACATGTTCGACGGATTGAACGGCCGCCACTCGAACGAAGTCTTTCAACGAGTGCAGGCGCGCTTTCTCGTAATCTCTTTTGAATCGGACTGGTTGTATCCGCCGTCACAATCGAAGGAGCTGGTGCGCAGCTTGAAGCGCGCGAATCGCCAGGCGACCTACGTGAATCTGGAAACGCCCTATGGTCACGATTCTTTTCTGATTAAGAATCCGGAGTTCACGCGTATTGTTCACAACTATCTGATTCAGGACTACCAGCGGCAGCTCCAGGAGAAGCAGGAAGATCAAGCCGATCTCGGGCAGGCATGAATCAGTACATTCACGATCAGGTGATCCAGAGAATTCCGGACGGGTCGCGAGTGTTGGACCTGGGTACCGGAGACGGCGCGCTGCTGGAGCGGCTCCTGCGATCCAAAAAAGAATCTCACGGCGAAGGCGTAGAAAAAGATCCGGAGATGGTGGCCCGTTGTATTGAACGTGGTTTGGTCGTGCACCAGGGCGATATTCTGGACGGTCTCGATCAGTACGGTCCGAACAGCTTCGACTACGTCTTGTTAATTGGAACCTTTCAGGAGTTACTGAGTCCCGAGCGAGTGCTGCGGGAAAGTTTCCGGGTCGGTCGCCGCGTGATCGTGGCGTATATGAATCTCGCGTACTGGCGCTATCGTTTTCAATTGACCTGGGGCGGAGTTTCGCCGCGGCTCGAAGCGACGCCGCTGCCCTGGTATGAAAGCCCGAATATTCAGTTCTTTTCCGTCGTAGATTTTCGCGAATTTTGCCAGGCGAAGAGCATCTTGATTCAGGACAGCGCGTTCTTTAATTCTTTCGGCCGCGTCCGTTTTATGCCCAATTTTCGTTCTCGCGAAGTTCTTTCGGTGCTGGAACTCGACGGCGAACAGACCGCGGAGAGGGATGAGCCATGAGCAAGGAACTGGTATTAAAGTCGCGAATCGAGTCCCCCGACGGCGCCTACTATGTGTATTGTCTGCGTTTGGACGTGGTGCGCAAAAACGTAATGGAAGTGCACGTCATCGCGGGCGATCATCATGATTTCGCTTCGCAGCCGCTGAATTCCGAGCTGAGCGAATTCGTAAGCTGGCTCAAGAATATGGAGTTCAACGGCAAGCGCGACGAATCCCGGACTTATGATCTGGCGCGCTATTTCGAAAAGCACGGTAAAAATCACGAGTGGATCGAACATCTGTGCGGCGTCTTGCGGGTCGGCGATTTGAGCGGCCTGCAGTACGAGCTTTCCCAGGATTTTGAAATCGCTCTGGGCCATAAAGATCTGATCATGCAGTTCGATCTATCAGAGTACACGCCCCCCGCCTCAGGCGGCCCCGGCAGCGGCGGCGCGAAGCAGGAGGATCTGAGCGGCTTGATTCCTCTGAGCTTCGTGGTGTCGCCCTTCGCCGGCACGCCTTTGATTCGTCTGACGCCCGGCGATCGCGTGCATGTGCGCTTCGCCAAACCGAAAGACGGGCGCAGCGCGAACTATCTCAAGCGCATGAATGTGCCCGCGGTGGACGGTCGCTACGAAATCGACGTCGCGGTGAAATCTCTGGGCACGCGTCCGGGCAAGGGCGACGTGCTCTTAAAGCTCAAGCTGGACGGCGGCGCCGAAGGTTATATCATCGAAGAAAACCAGGACATCCGCGTGAAGATGGCCGACGCGGGCGGTCAGAGTAAGAGAGGTCGCGGGACGGCGCGGCGCGAATCGCCGGATCTGGTCGGCGGCCCGCTGGCCCTGGTTCTATTGGTGATCGCCTTTATCAGCGTCTTCGCTTTGCTCTACGTCTTCGTGTTTTGATCGCTTTTCGCGCGATCAGTGAGCGAGCGGAGCGGATTATTTCAGCGCGACGGCGTAGGCCAGCCAGGTTTCGGCCGCTTCGCCTTTCAGCGATCTTCTGTAAACGCCGTCGCCTTCGCCGGTCTTGTGATCGGTGCCTTCGAAGTACCACTGCACGTCGTCGAATCCGGCTTCCGTCAGCAGCTCCGTGATTTCCGGCGGATTCCACAGTCGCCACTGATACTTAAAGGCGTTGCGCATGCGCGAACCGTCGTCGAATTCGAAGTGGATCTTGCATTCCATGTAGTGAGTCACGGGATGAAATTTCGCGTGCTCCCATACGTAGGTGAAACCCTCGCACTCGCGTTCTTCGGGTTCGTCGTCGTTTTCAAGCTGGGCCGCGCTGCCGCCGAAAGCGTCCAGGACTAAGATGCCGTCTTTTTTTAGAGATTTATAGCAGGTGCGAAAGTACTTCAGCAACTCGGGACGCGTGCGAAAGGTCCAATAAGAGAAATTAAAGGCCGCGACGATGTCGACTTTCGGCGAGGTGACGTTGTTCACGTCGTCCTTGAATAATTGAATGCGTTTCTTTTCGGAATCTTTCAACTTCGCAAGATGTTGTTTGCGGCCCCAGTCCAGAACCTTGCCTTCCAGATCGACCCCTACGGCGCTGCCGGATTTGTTGCGCTGAACCCATTCGCAGCACAGGGCGAAGCTGCCGCAAAAATCTTCTTTTAACGACTGCGGCTCGCGGTCCCGGAGTTTCTTATAGAAGCGGCGAATCACGCCCGCCTCGAATTCGACGTTCTGCACGGCTTCTTCGTACAGCATGAATTTATCGGAGTTTTTTGCGGTGAGTTTCTTGCTTCCCATGATAGTATAGACGGATCTGTCAGGATGCGCGTCGTGACAATTCATTTCCGATGGCGCGTCGCTGCAGTCGCCGTAGTCGATAGACCGGTCGCGGCGTAGCGTTTCCGGGGAGATAGGATGCCGTTATTTCAGAGTAAAAGTCGGAGCGTAAGGCCGGGGGATTTCGCCCTGTGTTTGAATTCATCGTTTTTCGGTTTCTTCGCCCACGCGGGTTTTCTGGACGGCCTGCAGCGACTCGGACTGCGGCCGACTGAAATCGCCGGGGCTTCCGCGGGAGCTCTGACCGGCGGCTTTTACGCGGCCGGCTATCCCACCGACGAAATCCTGGGTATGGTCCGGGACCCCGAGATTGCTTCGCTCTTTCGCGAAGGCGCTCCGGGTTTCGGACGGATGCTCGGCACCTTTTTGAATCGAGACGGGCAGACGGGCGCGCTTTCGGGCAAGCGGGCGCTGAAGATGTTGCGACGTTATTTCGGCGATCGGCGCATCGAAGATTTACGCGATCCCGGCTTTTCGCTTTCGGTGGCGAATTTAAGTCGCTCGGTTTCCCAGGTCATTCACGAAGGCCCGTTGGCTGAATATATTCTCGCGAGCTGCGCCGTGCCGGGTATGTTTCGCGCGCAAAAGATCGGCGACGAATTTTATTGGGACGGCGGCGTCGCCGATCCGATTCCATTCGAGCAGTGGCTCGTTTCCAATCCGAACAATCCGGGCGGGGCAAAGAATCATCGGAACGCGAAGCCGGCGAAAAAAATCCGACGGGTGATCGTGCACCTGGTCGTCAACGCGGAGGACCTGGCGGAACGCCGCAATCCGCATCCATCGTTTTATAAGGGCCTCGGCCGCTGCCACCAGATTATCAGCGACGAAATCTTTCGACTGAAGCTGGAGCTTGCTCGCAGTCAGGGCCAGGAGATTACGATTTTGCGCACGGTCGCGCCCCGACCGGGACCGGGCAAGCTGGAACTCGGAGATCGCTGCATCGAGCTGGGGCGGAAAACAGCTCTCAGTTATTTCGCTGACGCGAAATGACGCTGCCGTTTTTGTATTTACTCCGTGACGATCAGAATTTCGACGCGGCGGTTTTTGCGGCGATTGTCCGGCGTGTCGTTGCCGACGATCGGCTGGTTTTCGCCGTAACCGCGATACGATAGCCGCCGGCCGTCCACCCCGTGATTTTTTTGCAGTTCGCGCACGACTGCCCGCGCCCGGTTTTCCGAAAGGGTCTGATTGTAAACCTGGGAGCCGGTGTTATCGGTGTGGCCGGATACGCGGATTTCGCGCTTTGAATGCTTTTTCAAAATGCGTTCCACGAGTTTCAGCTGCGACTTCGCTTCGGGCGAAAGCACGGCCGAGTTGTGATCGAATAAGATCGCGTCGAGAGTCAGAACCACGCCTTCGTCGCTTTCGCGAACGGAAAGGCTCTGGGGGGCGGTGTTTACGCCGGGATCGCCGGCGGGGAGCGCGTCGCTTTCGCTCAGGTCTTTGAGATCGCTGCGAATATCCGAAGCGATCTGGCCGCGCTGGGCTTCGGTGGTCCGACGCGTTTTGCGATAGAACGAATCGATGCGATAGAGCATCTCGCGGCTGGAGCCGTCGATCAGCTGAAAATTATAGATCAGACGATTGGAATCGAAAACCGGAACGCCGGCTTCGCGATCGAACCAGAGTTCGCAGGCGGAGGTGCCGGAAATACTCTGGATTCCAGCCTGGGATTGTACGGCTCCCCGGGTCGCTTTCTGAAAGGAGTAGGTATATTCGAAGCGGTCGTAGGTCGCCTCTTTGCCGCCGGGCAACGTAAGGGGGGCCGGACCGGTGTAGCGGTAGCGGACTTTGATCGGGATCTTGACTTTCGCCGGGCCGAAGTCCATCGTTTCGACGGCCGTGTCTTCCCAGGATTCGCCGATCTTAAGCGGGCGGTCCGGGAAGGCCGGCAGATCCCGCAGGTTCGGCATTACGTAGGTGTCGGCGACTTCATAGTGGCCGTTGTCGCGAATTTTGAACTTCGACTGAAAATCCCGGTCGCGGCGAAATTCGCCGACGGCCCGCGGGCTGCGCGAATAGGTATGAAAGGATCCCGCGAGCACCGCGGCGTCGGCTTCGCGTCCGACCACTTTTAAGACGATGCGATTCTTTTCTTCCCGGCTCTGCCAGCCGCGTCGATCCCGGACGCGAATGTCCTGGTACTTGTCGACGATCAGGATGTCGTCGGTCTGGAGATCGAAACGGAAGGCATTGGCGTTCGGGATCAGCGCGGGCTTCGCAGCTGGAGCGCTGGTGTTCAGCAGCGCCAGAGCCAGTGCGAAGGCCAGCGCGCCGACCTTCGGGCGGGATATTTTAGCGGAGCAAGTCTGGAGGGACCACATAATATAAATTCGTCCTTTTTTCGGAAAGCTTGAACCCCGGACGGGTCAAAAATCAGGGGCCGGCGGGAAAGGCGGTCTTTTATTTCGTTGATTCGGCCGATAGAGTCGAAAATGCTGGCTACGGATCTGGCAGGCCAGACAGGAATGATTTTCATATGATGTTATTGGAAGGATTGCACCACATTTCGTTCGGCAGCTCGGACCTGAAGGCTTCAATTGAATTCTATCAGGATCTGCTGGGATTGGAATTGCTGGAAGAAGGCGAGGCGTATGCGCTCCTCAATCAGGATCCGGTAACGGTTCGCCTGAACCTGATTCCGGACTACAAAAGCAAAATTACGAACCCCGGCGAACTCAGCCTGTCATTCATTCTGGACGTTGACGATTTCACCAACGCCCTGCAGGAACTGGAAGAGAAAGAGATCGAGATTCTCACCGGCCCGGTCGGAATCGAAGGCGGCGAGTCGCTGCTGATCGCGGATCCGGATGGCAACCTGATCGAGCTCTTCTATCGCGAGTGATTTGAGCGAATCGGCGTAAGCTAAATACGGAAACGTCGCGCAGGCATGATCTGGCGCGGCGTTTTTTCGTTTAAACGGCGGCTGAATCTGAGGCCAGCATGGGTGGTACGGATGGCATGGATTACACGGATTACACGGATGCCACGGATTTTTTTGGGCAGCGGACGGGACGCTCCTTGAAACGACCGTCCCCGGTAAGGATTCCTGCCTCTAATCTGGATCGCTTTGAATGCCGGACCCACATCTGTGAGATCCGGGCAATCCATGCGCTTGCCGACTTCAGGCCATCATGTCGATGGTATTGCCGTTTAATTTGTACCGATTCTGAATTTCCGACGGACGGGTCGCACCAGAAGCGCGATCGTTTTCGCTCGCCATGCGATTGTTTACGTCGCGGCCGGGAAGATTCGCGAAGTTTTCGCTTTGCGGGCTGTTCGTGAGGCGCTTCATTCCCACTTCTGCGCCCAGTTTGATTTCTGCTGCCATTGTGATTCTCCTGTTGGCTTTGCCGGCGTGAAAGCTCCGGCGGCGCCGCTTGTGAAAATTCTTTCTGAATCTTTCTTTTTTATCTGTATCGTTTACTTGTGTGATGCCTGCGCCGCCCGGTCTTTCGCGTCTGTGAATTTCCGGGCGACTCCGCCAGCTTATTTCGCTACGGCCACTACCTGATTCAGCAGATCGCGGGCGCAGACGCGCAGGGCCATGACTTCCTCGGCGCCTTCGAAGATCGAGAAGACCCGGGCGTCGACGAAGTAGCGGGATACCGGATACTCTTCCGCATACCCCATGCCGCCGTGGATCTGCATCGCTTCGCGGGTGACCCACTCGGAGATGCGCGAAGCGTAAAACTTGATCAGCGTCGCTTCCATCTGACCTTTGCCTTCGTCCATCATGCGAGCTACGGAAAGCGAATACTGGCGCGTGGCCTGGGTGATCATCGCCATGCGCGCGATCTTCCACTTCGTCAGCTGGTATTTGCCGATTTCTTTGTTGAAGACTTTGCGTTCGTTCGAATAGCGCACCGCCGCTTCCATCGCCGCCTGCATAACGCCGCAGGCCCGGGCCGCGGTCTGGACCCGCCCGCCGGCGAAACCGGCCATCTGCATATAGAAGCCTTTGCCGCGGCCTTCTTCGCCGCCGATGACGTTTTCGTCCGGTACGAAGTAGTTATCGAAATTCACTTCAAAGCTGTGCATGCCGCGGTAGCCGATCGTCGCGATCGCGCTGCCTTCCATTTTACCGCCGCCGTCTTGCGTATGCTCGAAGCGGTGCCCGCTGTGGCGGGGCTTCTCGGCGATCAGAATCGACATGCCTTTGTGTTTCAGGCTGAGATCCTTTTCCGTGCGCGCGAGAATCAGCATCGTATCGGCGCGGCCGGCGAATGTGCACCAGGTTTTCACGCCGTTGACCAGCCAGCCGCCGTCGGTTTTTTCGGCGGCCACTTTCATGCCCGCGACATCGGAGCCGTAGTTCGGTTCCGTTACCGCGACGCTGTTCAGACGCTCGCCGCTCGCCAGAAGCGGGAGCCACTTGTCTTTTTGTTCTTCGGTGCCGCCTTTCAGCAGCGCCTTACTCAGAATTTCCGGGCGGGTAATCAGAGAGCCGGCGATGGACAGGCCGCCGCGGCTCAGCTCTTCGGTGACGACCATCATGCCCACGTTGCCGTAGTCGTCGAGATAGCCGTTGTACTTGCCGGGAATCGTAATTCCGAACGCGCCCAGCTCAATCAGGCCGTTGATGATTTCGTCGGGGATGTCTTCGTCGTTGCGATGGATGTGCTCGGCGCGGGGCATGACCTGCTCTTCCGCGAACTGGCGAAAGGTATCGCGCATCATCAGGTGGTCTTCGCCCAGGCCGTGCGCGCCGTAGTTGCCTTCCAGAACCTGGTCCGCCACTTTATTGTAGCGTTCGTGGGAGCAGGCGTCCTGCACCAGCTTGTTCATTTCGGGAGCGAACAGCTCGGCGACGCGCTCGTCGCTGATGCCGTACTCCGCCGGACGGCTGGCGACTTCGCTGCGAAGCTTGTTGAATGCTTCGCCCGCGAAGAGGTAGGCGATTTCCTGCTCCAGTTCGCCGGAGCCGGTGCTCGCGTCGAAGGCGTGGTTTACGAAGAAAGTGGCGATGTTGGCTTCGGCGGTGTGCCAGGCCAGGTTATAGTGGACGTACTGGTTTTCGTCCATTTTATCGATAGATAGCTTGCCGTCGGTGAGGGCGTTGTCCGCGAGATGGCGGGTCAAATCTTTTAGGGTGACTTCCAGTTGCTCGTTTAGTTTTTGGATGTTTTCCTTCATACGTTTAGCAGCTTACAGGAGAATGGCTCTGTTGACCAGCCAAAATCCATTCCATCAACGAGACACCGCGCGATTTTATGTCGTAAGACCAGGCGGGCTTTTTTACGGAATTTTTAGAGAAAATTCGCGGCGGTCGCGCCGTTAAAATCATAGAAAATTCGGTTCAGTATATGGCATTGATGAAAACGAACACAGCCCGCGGATCGTTCGGTGCTGGCGAAGCCCCCGATGGGATTCTGTTGATCAATCTGGGTTCGCCCGACAGCCCGCGCCCCGGCGACGTGCGGCGCTACCTGCGGGAGTTCCTTTCCGACCCCAGGGTGATCGACATCCCGGCCTTCGCCCGCTGGCTGCTGCTGAATCTGATTATATTGCCGCTGCGACCGCGCAAGTCCGGGGCGGCCTATCAGAAGATCTGGACCGATCGCGGCAGCCCGCTGATTGCCCACTCCCGGGATCTGACCGATGCCGTCGCGGAGCTGCTGGCGAAGCGCGAGGGCGGCCGATTTGCAAAAACGCGCGTTCGCCTGGCCATGCGCTACGGCAATCCTTCGATCGCCGACGCACTGGCGGAATTTCGCCGGGAAGGCGTCATGCGGATTCGAGTGCTGCCGCTCTATCCCCAGTACTCGACCGCTGCCACGGCGTCGAGCATCGCGCGGGTGTTTGAAGTCGCGTCGGAAGAATGGAACCTGCCGGCGATTGAAATCGCGCCGCCTTTCTTTGAGCATCCCGGCTTCCTGGATCCCTACGCTCGTCTCGCGCGGGAGCGTTTGGACCAGGCGGAAGCGCAGGGCCGCTTTGCATTCGATCACTATCTGTTTTCGTTTCACGGAATTCCCGAGCGTCATATTTTGAAAGGCAACGTGCAGGATCACTGCAAACTGAACGAAGCCTGCTGCGAAAAGATGGGCCCTGAAAATCAATACTGCTATCGCGCGCACTGCTACGCGACGGCCCGGGGAATGGCGGAGCGCCTGAAGCTGCCGGCGGACAAATGGAGCGTTTCGTTTCAATCGCGCCTGGGACGCACGCCCTGGCTGCGGCCTTATACGGACTTCGAGCTGGCGGAGCTGCCGGCGCGGGGCGTAAAAAATCTGGCGGTGTTCAGTCCGGCCTTCGTCGCCGATTGCCTGGAGACTCTCGAAGAACTGGACATGGCCGGTCGCGAAACATTCCGCGAAGCCGGCGGCGAAAATTTCTTTTACGTGCCCTGCGTGAATTCGGATTCCGACTGGGCCGAGGGCGTTCTGTCCATTCTGAATCTCTAACGCACTTAATTTCCGTTCACAGTGAGATTCTGTGGCCGGCGTGGCTTCTCGCGGTTGCGTGCTCCCTGTGCATTCCGGTGTGGTGTTAACAGAGAGGTTGGGATGTTGTGAGTGTTTCAGTTATCGGGATCCTGGTGGCGTGCGTGGCTTCTCGCGGTCGCGTGCTCCCTGTGCATTCCGGTGTGGTGTTAACAGAGAGGATGGGATGTTGTGAGTGTTTCGGTTATCGGGATCCTGGTGGCGTGCGTGGCTTCTCGCGGTCGCGTGCTCCCTGTGCATTCCGGTGTGGTGTTAACAGAGAGGATGGGATGTTGTGAGTATTTCAGTTGTTGGGATCCTGGTGGCGTGCGTGGCTTCTCGCGGTTGCGCGTTCCCTGTGCATTCCGGTGTGGTGCTAACAGAGAGGCTGGGATGTTGTGAGTTTTTCAGTTGTTGGGATCCTGGTGGCGTGCGTGGCTTCTCGCGGTCGCGTGCTCTCTGTCCATTCCGGTGTGGTGCTAACAGAGAGATTGGGACGTTGTGAGTGTTTCGGTTATCGTGATCCTGCTGGCGTGCGTGGCTTCTCGCGGTCGCGTGCTCCCTGTCCATTCCGGTGTGGTGTTAACAGTGAGATTGGGACGTTGTGAGTGTTTCGGTTATCGGGATCCTGGTGGCG
>JANSYA010000001.1:1195000-1690955 GCA_024742665.1 bacterium | reverse complement strand
GGGTCTCGAATCCACACAAGGCCGCGATCCCCGCGCCGCGAAAAAAACATCGCAGCGGGCATCGCGCGGTTTTCAAAATTCGCAGCGGGGCGGCGCGGATCTTAAACGAATCGGGAAGCGCCGGCCGTTGCAATCGCGCGCCAAACCCATTCCCCCCCAACCCCGAATCTCATGCGAAACACAGATTCGCCGCGAAGTTCCCGGGCATCCAACACGAGCATTTTTCAAACGTAACGCAGCGGCTGCTCGCGAAGGCATACCCGCGCAAATGCCCGGACTGTCGCGTTCCCATGACAACGGCCGTTGCGCGTCGCGAAACACCTGTGCTCATCGCCTTTCGCCGCTCCATCGCCGGCTACTGTCCATCATCCGTCGTTCCCAGTGAGCATGGACGGCCAGACCCTGAAAATATTTTCGCCGCATCCCATGCAGTACGCGATCCCAGGGCTTTCGCATAATCGCCGGGGCATTCAATAGCCGTTTGTATTCGGCCCAGACGCGCAGGCGCGCGCCAGGCCAGTCTGTTCGCCGGTTTCGCGGCGTTAGCAACGCAGGTAAACGGTTCAAGGTCATTTTCTCGACCTGCTTCGACGCAGCGAAAGTCCACGCGAGACCGTGCGAATAACACTCGCTCTGCGAAAACCCCTTCTCGTTCACCTGTCGCAGCAGGCGCTGTTCGCAGCTGGCCCAGCGCACGTACGGATCCAGCGTTTTGTTTATGCGAACCTTTTGTTTCGCAATCGAATGCTCCCATTCGTTATTTCGCCGCCTCTCCTTCAGCGGCTCCGCCAGTCGCGGCTTGAGCTTGCTGCGATTGCGAATTAAAGTTTTCGCCCAGGTATCGCTGCGCATCCGGCGCGATTGAACCGGCGCGGCGATAGACCGCTGATAAAAGCGACTCCAGAGCACCGAGACTGTGACCTTATCGAAGCTATTTTCCCTTTCGCGTTCGCTTGAGTCCATAGCCGTATTCCCCTCCCCGATTCGCCACAATCTCCGCCGCCAGCTCAATGATCTCGCGCTCTTTTTCGTATCGCGCCATGTGCGCCAACGAACGAACCACCAGATAAAGGTTATCCGGTTCGCCGCGCCCCTCTACGCGCGACGGGTCCTTAAGTTCCACCTCCGTATTTTCCGGCGTGAGTTCGCGGCCGGTTAGGGCGCATTTGTATTCCTGCGCTTTGATCAAGCTCCAAAAATCTTCGGCGCGAAAGCGGTAGCGGGTGCCTTCTTGCTTTGTCTTCGTTTTACTCATCTCATCATCTCCTCTATATATTTATTGCGTTTCACGGCGCTGATCCCGCCTTTCGTGACCCGTTCGGCCTTCTGAATCTCATTGACGTTCTCCGGCGCTGCCTTCTCCGAATCGCAAAAGCGTTCGCGGTCCCATGAATACAACAGGTCCGGGAGTATATCGATTCGTCGCCGCACCCAGACGTGCAGTTGGTTGGTCTGCGTTGAAGTACGCTTCAACTCCTCCACTTCCGCCAGATCCAGCCGCGCCCATTCCCGCGCGATACGCACGAGCAAGGGGTGACTGAGTTCGTGCTTTCGCGCTATATCTGAAAGAAGCGCGGTTTCTCTGCGCGAAAGCGACTGCCAGAGTTTTCGCGCGGTCGCTCCATATTGCCGCTCGTGCTGGCGTTTCCAGCGCGGGGCATCCTGCCAGAAATTCAGGTAGTCTATGTGGGCCTGTTTGGCCGCGAAAAAGTCGTTATCATGGAACAAATCCCGCAGTTTTCCGCGAATCTGCCGCCGGGAGTTCTGATTATCGTAAAAGCCGCGTTCGCCAATGGAGGGCGGAATATACTGGTTTTCGGCTATTTTTCGGCGTAGAAAGTCGGGGGGTGTCGTTTTTCGGGTCCCGGCAGGCGACCCGCTATATTTGGGGTCTACAATCCCCACAATTGGGGTTTCTAATAAACTTTCTAAACCATACACCCGGAGCGACTTCAGCGCGGAGTATTCGTTTAAGTAGAGCTGCGAATACTTTGGGTTGAAATAACCGTAGGCCGCAAGAAACGAAGCCTTAACGATTCTCTGAGTTCCTTCGGCTACCTGGTTGTGAACGCCTCCCCGGCTCCAACGGTTCCGCGCCCAGACGTTCCGCTTTTTATCTTTTGCGCGGGCGCTGTGGTTCACTGCCCGGTGGTTCTTGTTGTAGCGCGAAAGCCACGGGTAGCCGTCGTCTGTGAAAGTCGGCGTGTGCTTCGGTAAAAAATCGAACAGTGGCTGGATTTCTTTCTGGGTTAGTCCGGGGACCGAATCTAAAATCACCGGCCCTTTCTTAATCGCGATCGTATGGACCAGCGTTCCAATCTGAAACTTGCCGCGCTCTTCGGCGACTTTCTCCGTTAAGTATATCGAAGAAGTCTGCCCGCTGTGTCTGTGGCGTGAGCGTCCGCCGTTCGCCCGCTGCGTCGCCGAGAACATCGCGAGCGTATCCATGTGAACCACCGGTTTATTCGCAACGACTTTCGAAACGTCGCCTTTTGCCGGTAATTCAAGGCCAGAGAGCTCCTTGCGGAGCTCATTGGCCATGCGTTCTTTGATGATTGGAACGAGGTCCGTCAGGAACAATTGCAGGCGACGTTTCAACAATAGTGATGTGCTTTTCGAAACTCCCAATCGCCGCCGGATCTGCGCCGCACTGATCATCTGCGGAAACGTCGTCATCGCTTCGCTCAGCAAATAACCGAAGACCCATAGCGGTAATTTGAAATGATGAAGCGGAGTTCCCGCTGTACGCGAAGCCTGCCTATGGCATTCCGGACAACGCACAGCAGTTTCGCGACGCGCAACGGCCGAAGTCATGGGGACGCGACAGTCCGGGCATTCGCGCGGGTATGCCTTCGCGAGCAGTCGCTGCGTTAGGTTTGAAAAATGGGCGTGTTGGATGCCCGGGAACTTCGCGGCGAATAGGTGTTTCGCATGAGATTCGGGGTTGGGGGGGAATGGGTTTGGCGCGCGCGATTGCAACGGTCGGCGCTCTTCACCTTCGGCGAAGCCGAGGGGCAAGAGTCTTTTATAATCGGCGGCGCCCCGCTGCGAATTTTGAAAACCGCGCGATGCCCGCTGCGATGTTTTTTTCGCGGCGCGGGGATCGCGGCCTTGTGTGGATTCGAGACCCTGGATTCAGAACTGAAAATAAAAGAAATCAGCGTTCTTTCCAGCATATTGCGTCAACGCCAGAATCAATGCCACGCCCGCTGCGGGCAGCAGCCAGTTTTCGTAGCGCCGCAGCCAGGTAAACCAGGCCGGACGTTCTTCAAATAAATGAAAGAGCAAGACTGCCAGCAACGCGTATGCGAAGGGCTCCACTCCAGGCAGAACTTTCAGTTCGTCAGAACCAATCGCCGTAAAATGAAACATCTGGACGACAGCGTTCCAGCAGTACTCCGCTCCCGAACCAAAAAAGAAAATACTCGATACCAGCAAAAAGATCCAGGCGATGATGACGCGCACGCCGCGCCAGGCCAGATTCTCCGGCAGCATCGGCAGTCCGCGCTTCTCCAGAAAGTTTTCGATTGAAATCCAGACGCCCACGCCCACGCCCCAGATCAAAAAGGGATACGAAGCGCCGTGCCACAGACCGCCGATCGCGAAGGTAATCACGTAGTTCAAATACACGCGCCCTTCCGAAACGCGACTGCCGCCCAATGGAATAAAGATATAGTCGCGAATCCAGCGCGAAAAGGTCAGGTGCCACCTGCGCCAAAAATCCGAGATCGAGGTCATAAAAAACGGCGCCTTGAAGTTGATCGGAATTTCAAAACCGAGCAGATAACCAAAGCCCCGGGCCAGATCCGAGTACGCCGAAAAGTCCGCGTACAACATGGCCAGGCAGCCGAAGACGCCCAGCCAGATTACAATCGGATCGAAGGCGAAGGGCGTCGCCGGATCGCTTGAGGCGTAAAAGAGCGGCGAAACGTACTTCAACAGCTGATCGGCGACCAGGACTTTTTTCGTAACGCCAATCAACACGAGCCACAGGCCCTTCTTGTGCATATTGAAATCGGGACGCGGCCCCTCCCCCGCGTGCAACTCGCGAATCTGCGGGAGCAATTCGCTCGAACGCATAATCGGTCCGGCGATCAGCTGCGGAAAGAACGACTTAAACAGGAGCACCTGCGAAAAGCTATGGCGTTCATTGTACGTGCCGCGATAGATATCAAAGCCGTAGGCCATGATTTGAAATGTATAAAAGCTGATCGCGAGAGGCAAAAAGATCTCGGTGCCCACCAGCCGATCGGCCTGGCGCAGATTCTCTTCATACAGGGCGGGGTTGCCGATCAGTCGGCCGATCACGTCCGCGAAAAAATAATAGTACTTAAAGACGCCGATATTCGCGACGTTCGCGATCTGCAGCGCGATAAAGATCCATTTTTTGCCGTAGATCCGCCAGAGTTCCATCACCAGATAGTTCACCACCACGACCAGCAGCAGATGAAAGGTGAAAATGAAACTCCAGGTCGCGTAGAAAAAGAGCGAAGCCCCGATCAGCAGAGGAATACGCAGGCGATCCGAAACAAGCCAGAACAGCAGGTAAACGACCAGAAAGAATACAAGGAACTCGTCCGTGACGAACAGCATGAGAATCAGTGAGTCCCAGGAGCGGATGCACCGTCAAGTCCAACAGAGCGGCGCGCAGTCGCCCACGGAGCGCGCCCGATCGCTTCGGCAGTGCCTCAGCGGCTTATCAAGCCGAGCGGCGCGGCTTCCAAAACCTATGAATCACATTGAGCTGCGCTAACCCGCGAGCTCGTCGGGATCGAAGGCGGCGCACTCCCCTTCCGGAATCCCGCGCTTTTCCAGGTCGAAGGGACCGATCGCGTAGCGAAATAAATCCTGCACGGAAATATTCAAGGCTCGAAACATGCGGCGAATTTGACGCTTGCGGCCCTCGCCCAGAGTCATTTCCACGATCCCCGCCTCGCGGTCGAGGACCCGCAGCGCGCGAGCCCGCAGCAATTCGCCGCCTTCGCTTATGCCGCGCACGAAACGATCGCGCAGTTCTTTTTCCGGCGGCAGACGATCGACCGTAACCCGGTAGTACTTCCAGATGCGCTTTGAAGGATGACTGACCGCGTGAATAAACTCGCCGTTGCTCGAAAGCAAAAGCAAACCGCGGCTGTCTTTGTCCAGCCGTCCCGCGTACTTCAGGCCCTGCAAATTCGGCGGCAGTAAATCGTAGATCGTCTTTTCGCCGCGCCCGCCGCGACGCGATACGACATAGCCGGGGGGTTTATTCAAAAGATAGTACGATTCACTCGCGGGCAAACTCGTCGAGCGGCCGTCGACCAGCACCACGTCCTGGGGCCCCACCCGTACGAACAGCTCGCGAATTTCCTGGCCGTTGACCTGGACGCGGCCGGCCTTTACAATGCCTTCGACCTCGCGACGCGAACCGTATCCGGCGTTCGCCAGATAACGATTGATGCGCATATCATCCGCCATCGGAACCCGAATTCGCCGCGGGCTCGCCGCCCGTACTTTCGCCCTCGCCTTTCTCGTCGTCCGGATCCAGCGGATCGGGCGCGTCGGGATCCAGAAAGGCGCGGCGCAGCGAAACTTTTTTGCCGTCGGTCTGCGCGAACATGCGCAGCTCGGTTCCGAGCCGCCGCAGGCTCACCGTATCGCCCATGCCCGACGGCGGATCGAGCTTGAGCTGCATCTCTTCCGGCTGAACCGTATACTTGCCTTCGCGCATCGGACCTTCGGTGCCGTAAGCGTACTTATAAACTCCATCGGGCCACAGATAAAGACGGCGATAGCCGGTCGAACCGTCCGTGCGAACTTCCCACCACTTACCGACCAGACTCAGAGCGAGCTCTTTGGCGTCCTGTTCCGGCGCGCGACGTTTGCCGCCGGCGCTGCCGATCGAAAGGCTCGCTCCGTAGATCCAGCCTTCGATTCCGTCCGGCAGACGAATACGATACCAGAACTCATTGTAACCGCTAATGCGCTGCTTCTCGATGCCTCGCCCGATCACCTGCACTTCCAGGCCGCGGTCGAGAAAGGCGATCTCCGAAGCGACGGTCGTCGGATCAATCCGCAGGCTGGCTTTGTGATTGGTGACTTCGGCGAAAGTATTCGATGATTCGGTCGGAGCCGAATCGCAGGCGCCGCCGGCGAATATGATTGCGCAGGCCAGGCCGCAAGTAAGCAGCAGGGGCCGCAAACGAACAGCAAGGGCCGCCCGGTCAGGATCAGCAAATGAAAACGCGCGCATATACCCAGAATTCCGGGTCCACGCGCGCGATCAAATAGAATCCCGCCGGCCTGTATCGGCACCAGAGGGTTATTTCGGCAATTTCGGCTGTTTTGCTAAATCAGTAATCAGTCGCCTGAAAATTGCTCAGTAGTTTACGGGAATGACACTGTCGACTTCCGCGTTATGAATGGCCTCTTTCAATACCGTTCTCGTGACCGGATCGTGCTCAATCCTGTAAGCGTCGCGCAGTTGATCCAGAGCTTCGCCCATCGCCAGGGTCCGCATGGCCACAGCCGCCAGATAGCGCGTCCGATCGTCGTCGATCGCCAGATAGCGCAGCAGCTCTTTGTAGTACTCGACGCGGGTCTTGTCGTGGCCGAGAACCGAGAAGGCGGCCCGGACTTTTACTTCGTCGACCTGTTCGTTGGGATAGTGCTGATCGATCAGGCTCAGAGCCTTGAGGCTTCCGATCTTACCCAGAGCGTGGGCCGCGAAGGCTCGAATAAAAGGAATGCGATTGGTCAAATACGAGCCGACGCCCGCGTGGGGATCGACGCCGTCGACAGCGCTTTCATGACCGATCTCGCCGATCGCCATGAACAGGGCCCGGATCAGGTTCATATAGTTCGCGCCCAGCAAACGAATGCGATGATCTTCCGCGGTCGGGTCGACGGCCGGGATGGATTTGAATTCGTCCGCCTGGCTCCAGAACATATCCGGGCTGTACGGAAACGTATAGCCTTCTAATAGAAACGGACCCGGACGAGAGCGATCCATGATGATCGGTTTGATCCGGCCGGGATCGTTCAGATCTTCGCCCCGCGCCTGGGCCGCCGCGTCGGCGTTTTCCAATTCCATCTGACGTACGGCCTGGGAGCTTTTGAATTCTTCTTCAACGATCGCAGTCGTGGTCGCCAGAGCCTGCAGCAGCGCCGGCACAGCCTGCTTGTGACCGATCTCCCCCATCGCCCAGGCGATTTGCACTTTCACATAAGGATCGTTGGTCGGGATTCGGCGATAGATCGGATTGTCCAGATCGCGCAGCAGCTCTTTGCCCAGCGGGCGAATATAGCGGGCTTTCTTGTGGGCTCCCATCAAGCGAGCCGCTTCGATCTTCTCGAAGGTGTGGCCGTAGCGCAGATCTTGATAGGCCTGCTTGTAGCGTTTGGACCACAGGGCGATGGCGTCGTCCTGCGTTCCACCGCGCACCTGGTGCGTCGGCACGACCAGCAAAGCGAGGGTCGCGGCAATCAGAGCGGCGAGAGTCGTGGTTTTGCTCCAGCGCAGTGCGGAGTTAATATTGATGGCGTATGATCGGCATTTCATTGTGGGAACCCAATTCTCCTCTTCGGTCCCGGGAGGGGGCGACTTGACGCGGCCGGCGCACTATTTCAATTTTTGCGGCGCCGGATCCAGAGCCTGGCGATCGGAAGAGCGATTGCTGTGTCTATAATGAAGAAAAGCGGAAACCCGGAAAAATGAGAAGCTATTTTTTCTGCATATCCTGGATAATCCGGGCCATCTCATCGAGCTTGCCGGACAGTTCCTCGACTTTGCGCTCGCTGTCCTGAGAGAGCAGCTCTTCGCGCAGAACGCCCAGACCCTCTTTTGCGCGGTCCTGAATGCGTTCGCTGTTTAACTGACCGACAATCGATTCGAGATAGTCGTTTTTCTCGGTCATTTCCAGTTCGCCCTGGTCGACCATGCCCTGCACGATCTTATCCAGGCGTTCCAGAGTCAGCGCTCCAATACCGATGCCGCCGTCGACGAGCTGACTGAACAGGGTCGACACATTGCTGGAAACTTCGCGGATCAACGCGGTCAGCAGGAAGGTGCTGAACTCAAGGTTCTGCTGCTCCATGCTGATTTTAAGAAAGGTTTGCCCGAGCACCCGGGAAGTGATGTCTTCCCCGGTGATATTGTCGATCACTCGCACTTCACCGCCGGCTTTAATTAGCTCGGCGACGTCATCGAGGGTGATGGTCTTGCTGGTCTCGGCGTCATAGAGACGGCGATTCGCGTAACGTTTGATCAGCTTGATCCGCGACATAAGGGTAATCGCAACGTTAACGCGGATTATGCACCGCACAAGTTCTTTTTTTTAGAACTGGCGAAGATTCATATTCCCGCGTCTGCGCCCCCGCTCGTTGAAACACCCCGCGGGGCAAAGCCCGGCGTGGCGGCCAGGAAAAACGCTTTCCCCGGGACCTGGTGCCCGAAAAATTGGCCGGGCTCCCCCACTATTTTATGTCACTTCCCCGCTTAGAGAACGCCCGGGTCACGGATCAGCACGTGCTGGTCCGGACCGATTTCACCGCTGCCGTCGATCCAGCCACCGGCCAGGTCGCGACCGAGAGCCTGCTGGGCTTTCTGAAACCGACGCTGGAACTGCTGCTGAATCGCAGTGCGAAAGTCATCATCGCCCCTCACTGCGGCGAAGCGGGATCGGCGCCTTCCCTCGAACAGGTGGCGCCGGCTCTGAGCAAACTGCTGGGCGTCGACGTAAACTTCGCGCCGAAGCTGCCCCCGGATTCTTCCCAGTCTTCCCAGCGCTTCGGCGATCGGGTGACCCTGCTGGAAAACCTGCTGCTCCAGCCCGGAGAAAGCGCAGGCGACAAAGCCTTCGCAAAGCAGCTGGCGGGTTTCGCCGACCTCTACGTAAACGATTCGTTCAGCGCCTGCCGCCACGAGTACGCTTCCGTGCTTCATCTGCCGGGACTGCTGCCTTCGTATGCCGGACTGCATTTATTCAAAGAGATGGAGAGCCTCGAAGCTCTGCTCAATCGCAATAACAAACCCCTGGTTCTCATTCTGGGCGGGGTCCGCCTGGAACAAAAGCTGAAGCTGGCCCTGCGCTTCATGGAAAAGATCGATACGATTCTGGTCGGCGGGGGCCTGGCCTACACCTTTCTAAAATCGCGAGCGATTCCCGTCGGCTCTTCGTTCGTCGAAAAAGAGCTGGAAGTGCCGGCCTTTCAGATGATCGAAAAGGCCGAGCTGAGCGAAACCGAATTCGTGCTGCCCCTCGACCACGTGACGGCCGAGCAGTTTTCGAAAGACAGCAAAACGAAAAACGTCAATCAGACTTCGATTCCCGAACGCTGGTTCGCGCTGGACATCGGCGGCAAGACCGTATCGCGCTTCGAAAAGGCGATCAAAAAAGCCGGCTGCGTATTCTGGTACGGTCCCCTGGGCGCCATTGAGATGGAGAAATTCGGCAAGGGCACCCGCTCGGTTGCGGCGGCTCTGGCGAAGTCGAAGGCCCACACGGTGGCGACCGGCGTCGATACGGTTCGTTCGATTCACGCCGCCGGCCTGGCGGACAAATTCGCCCATCTGAGTCCCGACAGCGGCACCGCCCTGGAATTTCTGATGACCGGCAGCCTGCCCGGTCTGAAGGCCCTGGAAGACTCTCAGGAATCAGAAGAGTAGCTCCAGGGACCCGGAACGCTGCGAGGCGGCGACCCAGGACCTGCTTGGGCCGGGGGTAAAATCCAGCTTGCGCCTGGAGCCGCTTTCAAAAATCTGATCGGATGCAGCTCCTCCAGACTTTCGTACTGATTATCTTTTTCCTCGTCTGTGCGGTTTTAATCTTTTTGGTCATGATTCAGTCCGGCAAGGGCGGCAGCGTGGGCATCTTCGGCGGCGGCGGTTCCGCTTCGCCCTTCGGCTCCTCTACGATGGACGTGGTTACGAAGGCCACCTGGTACATCACGGCGACCTTCTTCGTGCTGGCGATATTCGCCGCAATCGTATTCGCGGACTCCGGCCCGGCCATCAGCGACGATCTGCGTGCGCTCGAAGACATGGAAGACATCGGTCCCCAGGACTCCCCCACTCCGAACGGCACGACTGGAACCGGGGGCGCCGGCGAAGCCGCTCAGCCCGAAGCCGCGGCGCCGGCAACCGACGCGGCTCCGGCCGAAAACTGACCGGGGATCTTCTCCCCATCCCGACCGGATCCGTGCGCTGGCATTGGATTCCGGGCGACAGAGAGGCCGCCCCCGGGCGGCCTTTTTCAGGCCCGCACAGTCGAATCAACGGCCCCTCGCGATTTTTTGCCGGCCGGAAACGGCCGAATCGGACAAATTTCCTCCCGAAAAACTCACATTTTTATCGCGTTTTTCTGGAGTTTTTTTACCACGAACCTTAAATTTGACAGGTCTTTTGACCAATAATGATACAGATTCGGTTTAACCATGACCGGACATCAGTAGATAGCAGGCAAAGGAAGGCATACAGATGAAATTCAGAAAGTGGATCATCGCTCTGATCACCATCGCTTCCGTGAGTTCCGTGTTCGGTCAGCCCCGACTCGTGAACCGCGAGGCTGAGAGCAAAGAGTTTCCGGATCTCCATGAAACGGAAGCATACCAGGAAAAGAATATCCAGGAGACCTACACGGAACTCCAGCGGATGGGCTTTCTGGTGCGCATGACGGAAATCGACCGTCAGACGTCGTTCGAAGAACAACAACCCGAGAATCAATACGATTTTACCAAAACCCAGCGTTTGGTGGCTTATACCCCGCGCAATACCTACATTCGTTTCGTGGCGAACAATCAGCAGTTTCTGCTGAATACTTTCGGCGAAGCGGACAAAATCAAACAGCAGATGGACGAACGCGTCGCGAAGGCCAAAGAGATCAAGGCCTGGTCGACCGAGCAGGGCTATAAAGACGTCAATTTCGGCGGCGACAAAAACGGCGTCGAACTAACCCAGTTCGCATTCATTTACAGCGACGACGAACCGAACCGCAAAGTGGTCGGATCGCGGCGCAAGAGCGTCACGCTGTTCTTCAACGACGCCACGGGCGAAGTCGCTCAGGGACAGGAGCTGACGCTGAATATGGTCGTTACGCGCCTCGTTCGCGACGACTTCAAAGAAGGCGTGCGCAACGTTTATCTGATCGTCGACCCGAGCCCGGAAACCCAGGCGATGGACGATATCGTAATTCTGCACCGTTACAACCAGAAGCCGACGACGGTTTCCGTGCTGGGCATGATGTCCAACACCGCGACCAACCCGCATCGGAACCGCTTCAAGCAGAAGTTCTACGTAAAGGTGCTGAAGCACTTCTTCCGTCTGTATCGCATGGTTGCGAACTACGCATCCAAAGGCGATAACGACTACAACGAAGACGTTCTCGAAAGCATCGAATACACTCTGGAATACTGATCGATCGATTCTGCGCCGCCTGACTGCAGCGCTCCGGATCATCCTTTTGCAAATAAAGGGGACCCGGAGCGTCGCGGGCGCAGCGCCCTGATCGGTATTTTAGCAGTTCCCCCGCAGGGGGGCCTCTATCTACGGTCGATCCCTGACCGGGCGATCGACAAAAGCCTGACCGCCGTCCTGCCTTGCGGGTCGGCGGCTTTTTTATTGCCAGCCAGCCCCGCCTCCCCGGTCATGATAGCATGGCACGGACCGAGGACGCCCGGACGGATCAGGGGCTCCAGCTCTCCAGCGAAGAGTCGCGCGCTATTATCGATTCGATTGCGCAGCCCCTCTTCGCCATCGATCGCCAGTTTCGCCTGGTTACCTGCAACCGCTCCGGCGAAGCCCACATTCGCGCACTGATAGCGGCCCGGACTCACAAATTCAAATCCCGTGCAGGCGACGTCGGCCCTCCTCCGGGTCCCCCGCCGGCAGACGCGGTCGACGACAATTCCCTGAGCGGCTTTTGCTACAGCCTCCTGTACGGCCGTGATTCCGTCTGTCCCTACTGCCCCGCTTTCAACGACGCGGAACGCGTTTTTTTACACGATCGCCCGGTCGAAAAGATGATCCAGCTGCGCGACGACAGAGGCGAAGAAATCAACTATCGTCTGACCTTCAGCCGCGCCGACAGCCAGCGCATCATGATGCTGGAGACCTTAGAAGACGTTACGGATCAAAACCAGATCCAGGAAGAAGCGCTGCGAAAAGAAAACCTGGCGGCTCTGGGTATCATGATCAGCGGCATCGCCCACGAACTGAATAATCCCCTCACGGGCATGGGACTCAATTTACAGAATTTGCAGGCGAACTTAGAAACGATGGCGCCGGAAGAAATTCTGAAACGGCTGGGCATCCTGAAAAAAGATTTGCACCAGGCCGCGCGCATCGTTTCGGATATTTTGAGTTTTTCCAGACCCGGTCAGCTGCGACTGACGAAAGCGGATATTTTACAGACCGTCGAAAAGGCCGTCGCGACGACGAAGCGGCTCTATCCGGTTTTATCCCGGCAGACCGATTTTCGCATCGAAGGCGAGAACATCATCTTTCCTTTTGATCCCGAAAAGATCGAACGGCTGTTTATCAATTTGCTGCGCAATTCCATCCAGGCCTTCGACTACGCCCGGGGTTATATTCGCGTGGACGTTCGGCTGACCCGACGTTCGGCCCACGTCATCATCGAAGACAACGCCGGCGGAATTCCGCCGGAAAACCTCAAGAATATCTTCAAACCCTTTTTCACTTCCAGTCAGGACACTCGCGGCAGCGGGCTGGGACTGACGATTTGCCACAGCATCGTTCGCGAACACGACGGCCGCATCCACGTGCGATCGCAAAACGGCAAGACTCGCTTTTATATTTCGCTGCCACTCAAACCCGCACAGGTCAGCGCCTGAACGCGCCACATGAAACACGAAACACTATGACAGGCTCGCACTCCAACAACTCCAAAGACTTTTCGATTCTGGTCGTCGACGACATCGAGTCGATCCGCTATAGCATCAAAGACTATCTCTCGCGAGAATTCCGCGCCTTCGCCGCGGCGGACGGCTTCGAAGCGATTCGCATTTGTAAGAATCAGCCCATCGATCTGGTTATCACGGACATTCGCATGCCGGGCATGGGCGGCTTGCAATTGATCAAGATTTTGTCTGAGCAATATCCGGCCATGAAATTCGCTTTGATGACCGCCTACAGCGTGGACGACTATATCGAATTCGTGCGCAATCAGAAAGTCTGGAATATTATTCCGAAGTCCACGTCGATGGACCTGAATTTCGTGCAGGTTATGGCGCGCAAACTTCTCACAAACGAAATCTTCGGCATTCAGCAGTACTTTCCTCGCGCGAAGCTCCTGGATCTCAAAATCTCGGACATCCATAAGATGCATCGCCAGCTTGAAGATGACGTGGGCCTCGGTCCGGATCATTTTTATACCTGCCGCATTTGCACGCCGGAAGAAAACAACGCCATCTGCGACATGGCCGGCGATCTGTTGGCCCACGACGGCGCGCCTTCGATGGTGCGGCTGGTACTCGAAGAACTGGCCGCCAACGCCATGATCCACGCTCCGGGCCGCTCCGGAGCGGAACGTCCGCGGCCGATCAACCGACCCGGCATGCCCAACGGCGAATATATTCCCATGGCGGACGAAGACGCCTTCGATATTTCTTTCGGGATCGTCCAGGACAACGCGATCGTTATGATCACCGACTATCACGGCACGGTCGACCGCGAAGAAATACTGTATCGCTTAGAGCGACACGTCACGCCGGACCCGGCGACGGGCCTGCCCCTGGGACTCGTGGACACGCACGGACGCGGTCTGTACATCAGTCGCGAACAGGCCGATCATCTGATCTTTAATATCGATCCGGGCAAACGCACGGAGATCATCGGCGTGCTGCCGCTCGAACTCCGGGCCCGCGATCGGGCGATTTCGATTTTTCAGCGCGAAAGCCCGGGCTGAATCGCGGGCTTGCGGAAAGCCGGACGCCGGCGATCGCTATTCAGGCGGGCCGACCACGATGGCTCTTAAACCAGGAGGCACGCGGGCGAATTCATTCGGCGTCGGCCGGCGCGTATTCGTACATCTCGACGCGCTCTTCGGTGTGCAGGGCGAACTGCCGATCGTTCGGACCCGGCAGCACGCGAAAGGCTCCGCTGCCCCCGACGATCAAGCGCGTCATCGCCACGCCTTCGTGGTTCAGCAAAACCGCCGCGTCGTCCGCGCCGAATATAAAATAGTCCCTGTCAGCGAAGACCGGCCGGTAGATCTGAGCGGACGCAAGGCCGTCGGCACTTTCGCGATTGCGATTCGTTGCCTGCTCCGCGTCGCCGACAGGCGCAGCCACTGCTCCGCGAAAGACGCGGTCTTCGCCGCTCGCCAGCGCAAAGTACTCCGTACGATTCGGAGCCGTGAGCAGCAGGCCGTGGCGGTTGACCGCGAAATGCAAAAGGTGCGGATAGGTCGCGTTTAAGTCGATCGTACGCAGCACCGAATATTTTTCGGGACGATGCGCCTCCCCGGCGCCCGCATCGCCTTCAAGACCAAGCACGACGATGCGGTCCTGATCCCCGGCGAGCATGTGGATCGCCACAACGCGAGCGTCCGGACCGAGAGCGCAGCTTTTCAAAAACAGGGGCTGGTCGGGGCTTGCGTGTTCGTATTCCAGAATCGCGCGAGCCTCTTCGTTCAGCACCGTAACCGCGCCGGTCGAAAACACCAGCGCCGCCGCAGCCCGCCGATTCGCGAAGTCCAGGTCGGTCATGAAATTTCCGGAAACGCTGCGCACTCCGAAGGGGTTCCCGCTCGGATCGATCACGTCGATGCGGTTATTGTCCCCCGTCAGCAGCAGCACCAGGTCTCCGCCGGGATCGCTGACCGGATAGGCCTTGTAGGGTTTACGCCACAGCTCTTCGCCGTTGCGGGCGCGAAAAGAAAGCTCGCGACCGATCTTCGCGTACTGAAAAAAGCCATTCCCGAGAAAGGGAGCGAAGACCCGCGTTCCTTTCGCGAGCCCCAGAGGCGGGCTCTCGGGACCGAGCAACCACAGTCCGATCTCTTTTGAATCCGGCGTCGTCTGCGGTTCCGGTTCAGCTTCCAGTCCAGTCGGCTCGCCCGCGGGCCGCACCGGAGCGCGGGCGGCGGAAATCAAATTAAAGGGAACGAGACCCGCAAGCGCCGGAGGCCGCGCCGATTCTATTCCGGAGCTGAGCTCGTAGCGCCAGAGGAAAGGCACCGCCGGCGCCTCGTCATATGAACGGGGCCAGAACATTGTCAGGAGTGCGGAGAAAATGATAGAGAAGAGTCCGATGATACGCAACACCCGTGCAGATTTCGGGCTGCCGAAGGCTCCGCAACCAAAAAAGGCCCTCGAAAATCGAGAGCCTTTCCTGTGGATCGCAGATCCGTCTGAGTTTTAGCGAATCAAAGATACGCCATCAGATCCTGACCGCACTTGCCGGTGCGAATCTTCCGAATGGCCTTCTTTTCGATTTGCCGAATGCGTTCTTTCGAAAGACCGATCGCCTGGCCGATCTTCTGCAGGGAAAGCACCGGGCCGCCGCCGAGACCGAAGCGCATCGAAAGCACTTTGCGTTCCCGGGTCGTCAGAGCGCCCAGACAGTCGTTGATGTCCCGCTTCAGATCGCTGGATTCGAAGTCGTCTTCGGGCATCACCGCCGCCGCGTCTTCGATGTTCTCACCGAGCGAATAGTCCTCGCCTTCGCCCATCGGAGCGTCGAGGCTCAGATGATCGCGGCTCATGGTCTTGAGGTGGTTCAGGTCTTCCGGCTTCATGTCCAGAACCTGGGCCAGAGACTGAATGTTATTCTCCATGCCTTCCTGATTTTCGATCCAGCGCTCCGCTTCTTCCAGGCGGCGCAGTTCCGCCGTCCGGTTCAGCGGCAGACGAATCAAATGCGACTTCTGCTGAATGGCGAAGAGGATCGACTGCTTAATCCACCAGACCGCATACGAGATGAAATGAAAGCCGCGGTCCGGATTGAATTTCTCCGCCGCTTTGATCAGGCCCATATTGCCTTCGTTGATCAAATCCATCATGGTCAGGCCGTAAGATTGATAGCGCCGGGCGACAGTTACGACAAAACGCAGATTGGAACGGACCAGCAAATCGCGGGCGGCCTGCTCACCCTCTTCGGCGCGGCGGGCGACTTCCATCTCTTGCCCGCGGTCCAGCATGGGAATCTTATGAATTTCGTTCAAATACCAGTTCAGGATTGAATCATTGCCTTCGCTCCCGGCGGATTTGCGGGGGCGACCCTTCGGCTTCGCGGCCGCAGAATTCGTCCTGGCAGATTGAGCAAGATCACGCGTGGCTGACAGGGAATCCGATTCCGATACGGCTTCCGTTTCTTTTTTGGTGATTTCAGCGGTGTTGTTTTGCTTCATGATAGTGCTCCCTGGCGATTATCCAAGATATGGGTTAGACGCGACAGACCGGTCCGGGTCACAGACCTACTAAACATTTATTGGTTAAATTATTAGTTTTGATCGCAGCCATTTTAGAATCATTCTATTTTTCAAACCCGACCAGAGATTGAATCGGTATAAGAAAACGTCAAGGGATAAATCTCTTGCCTGGACACATAATAAGGTACGACATCCGGGGAGTCAAAGGTTTTAACTTTAACCTGCTACGTTTTTTTTCGACCCTCGACAGCCCGGGGCAGATCAAATTTGAGCTGTATTTCCGAACTGACCCACCAGGCCGGCTGTCCCAGAATGGGCGCCAGAATGCGTATCCTGAGTTCGGAGCTGTATGAAGCCCACAGCCAGTATCTGGCGGCAGTCCGTGATTTTTTCAGGAGCCGGGGCTATTTGGAGGTTGAAACGCCTCTTATGAACCGCCAGGGCGCAGTCGAGCTCCATCTGGACTCCCTGACAGTCCGCCGTCGGGGGATCCGGAAGAGTCCGGAGGCTCCCGCGCCGCCGGCAGCCGGCACCGATTCGCTGGATGCGGATCCAGATCTCGCGGGTTATTTGATCACTTCCCCCGAATATAATCTGAAGATTGTGCTGTCGGAACTCCAACGATCGATCTTTCAGGTGGCCCACGCCTTCCGGGAAGGCGACATCGGACAGATTCATTCAGAGGAATTTCTAATGCTCGAATGGTATCTGGTCGGCGGGGACGAATTCGCCCTGATGGATCAGTGCGAGGAGTTCCTACACGATATGTGCGCTCGCCCCTTCAGCCGAATCGGCCTGCCGGAAGGCAAACAATTCCCGCGCCGGTCGGTGTCGGAACTCTTACAGACGTACGCCGACTGTGCGGATTTCTCCCGGCCGGCGCTGCAGCAGGCTCTGGACCGCCACGGCCTGCTGAACCCGGCCGAGCGAGATCGCCCGGATGAGATTCCGTACGACGATCTGTTCTTCAGCCTCTTTCTAAATCGCGTCGAAGAACACCTGGGAGTCGACGGTCCGGAATTCGTCTACGACTACCCGCCGGCCCTGGCGGCTCTGAGCCGCGTCGAAGACGGCCGCGCCCGACGCTTTGAAATCTACTGGCGGCGCGTGGAGCTGGCCAACGGCTACTTCGAACTCAGCGACGGCATAGAGCAACGCCGGCGCTTCGATCTGGACAATCGAAACCGGCGCCAGGCCGGCAAGCCGGAGATGCAGCCCGACCCGAAATTTCTGGCCGCCCTGGATCGTGGACTCCCGGAATGCAGCGGCATCGCCCTCGGGTTGGATCGCCTGTTTATGTTGTTGCGCGACGCGGAATCCCTGGCGGAAGTCAGCATGTATTAGAAGAGATTGGTGCAAGCGATGAAAGAGCAGACCATAGAAACAACGCAGGATCGGATGAAAGATCCCGGGACCGGCCAGATAAAGAATTCGAAGCGGCCGAAGCATGCGGCGGGGTCGCCGCTCAAAATCGAAACGAAAGGCGCCGCCCTGCGCGAGTTAAAGGCGGCGCGCCATGCAGACATTCTGCCCGTGCCGGACGGCTTCCGGGACGATTCCGCGGGCCTGCGCATCGACCGCAGATACTCGCTTCCCCCGGGCGAGGTGGCGGAAGTCCGGGGAGTGGCCAGCTTCGAAAACCGCCGCGCGAAAATTCAAATGCGCAGACCCCGCGGACCCTGGCCGACAATCGGCTGCCGCGGCCTCAGTCTGCCGCTGCACGCCCGCCATACGATCAAAGGCGAGCATAATATCCAGCTGGGGGAAGTTAAGATCATCGAACACGTCCTGGCCATGATGAGCGCTCTAAATCTGGACCTGGACTTTCATTTAACGCAAGCGAGCTTTCCCACTTTCGATTATTGCAACCGCCCCTTCGTCGACGCCCTGGCCGGGCGCTTGACGGAAACCGGGCCCGTAAAGCGATTCACAGTCCGCCGGGCCTTCGCCGGCGTTTTCGATCGCGGCTATTTTATGCTCGAAGCGCCGCAGAAAAACGACGACGAGCGCTGCCTGACGATGGACCACCAGATAACTTATCCGGGCGAGGCCGTCGGCAACCAGCGCATCGTCGCTCCGATTACGCCCGCGTTTTTCAATTATATTTGCGGAGCCCGCACGACCTCGTTTCGCCCGGAAACCAAACGCATTTACTGGCTGACCCGGCTCGGCATCGCGCGCCTGAAATACCCCGTAACAACTCGCAATATCCTCTTTGCGGACGCGCATAAACTGTACAATCCCCGCGGGCATTTCGATGCGCAGCCAGGATCGGCGCGCAACTACGAGTTTATCTGCCATGAACTGATGGACGTTATGGCCTGGATTAAGTTTCTTGAGGTGAAGTATGAAGGCAAATTCGTCGGTCGACTCACCACTCACTTTTTCGATCACCACCGCCAGATCGACGCCGCCCGTTTCGTGTGCGAGTCCCGGGAATTCGAAACATCGATCGGCATTCGTCGGCTCTAATCGAATCACCGGCCTGGCGCGCTTTGCAGGCAAGGCGGCGGTCGCCTGCTGCGGACTTGCGAGCGCAGCCTGCCTGGGCCTGGCCGATCTGCGCCCCGAAGCGATGAAGCGCGGCTCCGGCGACCCGGCCGCGGCGGAACGCAGCATACAGGGTGCAAAGCTCTTCGATCAGATGACGGAAGCGGCCGGTCTCGACGCATACCGGCGTAAAATTGACAGCGGCGATGTACTGCGCCTTGTGATCGTCGACGACTGGCAGTCCACTCTGATTCGCAGCTTCACCCCCCTGCCCGAAAATATTACGCGGCTGCAGCTGGAAATTAGTCCCGGGCCAATTCCAGACATCGCCGCGACGGTTCTGGCCCCGAATCCAGAAAGCGGCACGGATAAAAGCGGCGCACAGCCGCAGGATCCCCCGGCGATTCGCTTCGGCATTCGCGACGGCAGCGCCTACTATGCGAACGCCGAAGAAGAGCGCGAAGGGCCCGACGCGGCAGACGTCAAAGTCTATCTGGAATCTCTGTGGCTGTATCTGTCCCTGGCACAGCAGCTGGGTTCCGCGCCGGGCGCCCGGGCCAGCGCCAGCGCCCTGCCGGATGCACAGGCCCCGGGCGCGCCCGGAAAAACGATGCAGCGAATCTTCATCAGTCCGGGCGGCGCCGCGCCCGCATCGGACCGCGACCAGTACATTCTGTGGATGCCCCCCGAGGACGCCCGCGTCGCCTTCGTGGAATTCACCTATAGAGAAGTATTCGATTTTTATCAGGGCGCTCTCTATTATAAGGATATGCGCAGGGTCGCCGGGCTGTTGCTTCCTTTCACAACCAGGGTCACGGACGGAATCGACGACCCGGAATCGGTCCATACGATCCAAATCGAAAGCGCGGAGTTCGCCCGGCCGCGGTAGTTTCCCGGAAAGTCGCGGGCCGGCACAAAGTCCTGGAGCTATCCGGATTGGATAATCCTTGAAAGCCGGTGGCAAGCGGCAACTCTGGCCACGTGCGGGCTGTCTTCTCGGCCGACAGGCCGCACATATCATCCGGTCAGCGAACGGTTATCGGCGCGCCGGATCGTGAAATCACAAGTAGAGGTTTATTCAATGTCAGAAATCAAAGATCCATTCGGCGCCCGCGCCAGCCTGTCCGCGAAATCGGGCGACGTTACGTACTATAAGCTGGAAAGCCTGGCAGAGCCGGAAAAGCTCGCCCGCCTGCCTTATACGATGCGCGTCCTGCTGGAAGCCGCTCTGCGGAATCTGGACGATTTCGCCATCACCCAGGACGATGTAAAGCGCCTGCTGAACTGGGATCCGAAGAAAGAACCTGACGAAGAAACCGCATTCAAGCCCGGCCGCGTAATCATGCAGGACTTTACCGGCGTGCCGGCGGTCGTGGACCTGGCGGCGATGCGGGGCGCCATGGTGCGCATGGGCGGCGATCCGGGCCGCATCAATCCGGAAGTGCGCTGCGATCTGGTTATCGACCACAGCGTGCAGGTCGATTATTTCGGCACCAGCGACGCCCTCGATAAGAACATGCAGATCGAATTCGAGCGCAACCGCGAGCGCTATGAATTCCTGAAGTGGGGCCAGCAGTCTTTCGAAAACTTCGGCATCGTTCCTCCGGGAGCCGGCATCGTGCACCAGGTGAACTTAGAATATCTGGCCGACGTCGTGCTGCAAAAAGACGGCGTGGTCTACCCCGACAGCCTGGTCGGCACCGACTCGCACACCACGATGATCAACGGTATCGGCGTGCTGGGCTGGGGCGTGGGCGGCATCGAAGCCGAAGCGGTGATGCTCGGCCAGCCGATCTACATGCTGATCCCGCAGGTTGTCGGCTTTAAGTTCAACGGCAAACTCAAAGAAGGCGCGACCGCCACCGACCTCGTACTACGGGTCGTAGAGATGCTGCGCGAACGCGGCGTCGTCGGAAAATTCGTCGAGTTCTTCGGCACGGGTCTTTCGAATCTAACTCTGCCCGACCGCGCGACCATCGCGAACATGGCGCCGGAGTACGGCGCGACCTGTGGTTTCTTCCCGGTCGATGACGAAGTGCTGCGCTATATGGAACGCACGGGCCGCTCCGGCGATCTGATCGATCTGGTCGAAAAGTACTACAAAGCCCAGGGAATGTTTCGCACGGACGATTCGGTCGATCCGACGTACACCGACACCCTCGAACTTGATCTCTCAACGGTCGAACCGGCGCTCTCCGGACCCAAACGCCCCCAGGACCGCATCAACCTGAGCAAGATGCAGCCCGCCTGGCGCGAAATGCTGAAAGCTCCCGTGAAAAAGCGCGGCTTCGAATTGAACGATTCGCAAATCAGCGCGACGGGACAAATCGACAACGGCTACCAGGCCGAGATTACTCACGGCAACGTTGTAATCGCGGCGATTACCTCATGTACGAATACTTCGAATCCCGGCGTTATGATCGGCGCGGGCGTGCTGGCCAAAAACGCCGTCGCGAAAGGTCTACAGGTGAAACCCTTCGTCAAGACGAGTCTCGCTCCCGGATCGCGCGTGGTCACAGATTACCTGGACGCTTCCAATCTGACCGAACCGCTGAACCAGCTCGGTTTCAATACGGTCGGCTACGGCTGCACGACCTGCATCGGCAACTCCGGTCCGGTTCCGGAGCCGGTGCGCAAAGCTATCAACGAAGGCAATCTGGTCGCGACTTCGGTGCTTTCCGGGAACCGCAACTTCGAAGGACGCATCAGCCCCGACGTGAAAGCGAATTTCCTGGCGAGCCCGCCCCTGGTCGTCGCCTACGCTCTGGCCGGCACGGTCGACATCGATCTGCAAAACGATCCCCTCGGCAAAGATAAAGACGGCAAAGACGTATTCTTGAAAGACATCTGGCCCAGTTCACAGGAAGTCCAGGAGCTCCTGTCAAAAAACATTACGCCGGAAATGTACCGCGACCGCTACGGCAACGTAATGGAAACCAACGAAACCTGGAATAAGATCCCCGTGTCCGGCGGCAAAGTCTACGAGTGGAAGGCCGATTCGACCTATATTCAAGAGCCGCCCTTCTTTCAGGACATGCCGGCCGACGCGCCGCCCTTCAGCGATATCATCGACGCCCGCTGCCTGGTGAAAGTCGGCGACTCCGTCACCACCGACCACATCAGTCCGGCCGGCGCGATTCCCGAAGAGATGCCCGCGGGCGTCTATCTAAAAGAGAACAAAGTCGCGAAAGCCGACTTCAACTCTTTCGGATCCCGCCGCGGCAACGACCGCGTCATGACGCGGGGAACTTTCGGCAATATTCGCCTGCGCAACCAGATGGCTCCGGGAACGGAAGGCGGCTGGACGACCTTCCAGCCCGGCGACGAGAAAATGACCATCTACGACGCGAGCGTGCGCTACAAAAAAGAGGGCATTCCGCTCGTGGTTCTGGCGGGCGCCGAATACGGCACCGGCTCGTCCCGGGACTGGGCGGCGAAAGGCACCTATACTCTGGGAGCCCGGGCGGTAATCGCCACCAGCTTCGAACGGATTCACCGCTCGAATCTGGTGGGTATGGGCGTTCTGCCGCTGCAGTTCAAGGCGGGGGAAACTCACGAATCTCTGGGTCTGACCGGCAAAGAAAAATTCACGATTCGCGGAATCAACGAATCGCTGAAACCGATGCAGGAACTCGAAGTTGAAGCAGATGGTAAAAAGTTTAAAGTAGTCTGCCGATTGGATACGCCGGTCGAAATCGAGTACTATCGCAACGGCGGCATTCTGCATACGGTGCTGCGCAAATTCATAAAAGAGTCAAAATGACAAAAAAGTAAAGCGGCCTCGCATCCGGGGCAGGCGCCGGGCTTCGGCGGAATGTAATATTCCGCCGTTCCCGGCGTTTTTTACGTACGCGACACGTAAATATTCGCTTTCGCACGACGACTGATCAGTTCTCGCCGGACTTTCACACTTTTCATTGATTCATTCATTCGCACACTGGCAAATTCGCACTTATTTCCACTACTAATGTTTTGTTAAGATTATTGTTGCGCAGGCATGATTTGCTCCCGGCCAAACCATACGCAGAATTACTATAAGAATTTAATATTTTTTTATGACGGAGTAACTATGTGCTAATATATGATTGCGCCACGAACCGCACCTATTTATCTGGTTGGTCTTAACGCGCGACCCGCGAACCAGGCAGGCCTTGAGTATGACCCCGGAGCAACGCACCGAGAAAATCATGAAGAAAATCAACGTATCGCGGCAGGAGCTGAGCAGCACGCTTGGCATTTCGCTGTCGTCCGTTGCGATGTATTTTACAGGCCACCACAAAATTCGTAAAGTCGTGGCCCTGGCGATCCAGGCATGCTACGGCATCAACGCGGACTGGATTATGAACGGCAAAACGCCAATTTTCATCAAACAGGCTTCCGGCAAGCTTTCCAACGAAGCCATGGAAATTGCCGTAATGTACAACACTCTGCCGAAGAAACTACAGCCGACCGCCAAAACCACGATGCTCGGCCTGCAAAAACTGAAAGATGAGCGATAGAATCGCCTTGGGCGATTCGCAGCCTCTGGCGCTAGAGACCGAAGGTCTTGCAGCCTCTGGCGCTAATGCCCGAAAGGCATGCAGCCTCCGGCGATTTGCAGCCCTGTGGACGCTTTGCTTCTGATCAAAGCTGATAGTGCCGCAGCAACAATCGCCGGCTTTCGTATCCGCCGTCAATCAGGCCCTTGATTTCGGCTTTCGTCGCGCTTTTCACGGAAAATCCGTTCTTGATGTAGTCTGACGCCGTCAAAGGGCCGATCTGCTCCAGGACCACAGTGGGTTTTCCGCCGCGCATTCGAATCGAAGCTTCGAATTCGCGGTATCCGAGCATCAGAGAGTGTGATTTTACGCGCATAAGTCGGGGTCGCAGGTGAAGGAGCGAGAGTTCTTCATAGAATTAAGCGGCCGGGGCGCTTCTGGCAACAAAAAATAAGCCGACCATAATCAGGCTGATGCCCAGCACGCGCTCCGTGCTCATGCTTTCCCCGGCCCAGTAGCCGTATACGATAATGATCACGTATCCAAACGAGACCATCGGGCGGGCGAAACTCAAATCGGCGCGACTGAGAACCAGCAGCCAGACCGCAAAACTCAAACCGTAGCAGAGCACGGCCCCGAACATTTGCAGACTCAGGACCGCCTTCACGAAGTACATGATCAGATCCGGAATGCCGGTGTAACCCGCGAAGGGGCCGACGATTTTCATCGCCTCTTTCATAAGCACCTGGCCCAGTGCTCCCAGGATTACGGAACAGAAAACGCCTGCGTATACCATCATGAGTCGATCGATCCTTTAATTTTGTGACCGCGCCGGCGGCAGATCGATCTGCAGTCGGCGCAAATAGTTTTGAAAGGCCAGCCGGGCGCCCGTGGCCAGCCCGGGGCCCTCTTCGCCGGGCAGGACCCGTAGTTCTTCGTCTTCGCGAAATTCCGCCGACCAGAGCTCTTCCTGGGAGGCGCTGGCTGCATGCGTGCGCAACAATCTGGTATGAATAATTACGTCGACGCGCACCGTTCCCCGGGCGCGCGCCTTCGGCGTCTGGATAAACTCGCGCGGCGGCAGCCAGAGCAGCTGATTGCGCTCGGCGAAAACGTCCAGCACCAGGGATTCCGATTGAGATTCCGATTCCGGATTTTCGCCGGCCGCCGCCTCGCGATCGTCCGGCAGAAATCCGGGAGCTGTGCGATAGCCCCCCTGCCGCAAAATTTCACGCAGGCCGGGCGCCAGCAGATCCCGGGGCGAACCGCTGCGGTTTTCGACGCTGCTGAAAAAGAATCGCGAGATCGTCAGGGCCTTCGCCCAGCTCGCGTCATCCATTCGCTCACCGCCCACGCGCAGTTGCACGAGCGGCGCGTCCGGAGCCGGGTCCGGGATCGCGGGAATTTGCGGCATCAGCTCCGAATCGACATCGATCTCCAGGCAGCTCGTGTGTATGAGCAGCAGCGTCAGGGTGCACACGAGCAGTCTGGACGCAGGTCTGAAAGACGATCGCGCGACAGTATCAAAAGTGGATTTCGTTTTATTCACCGACATCGTCCTGCCCGGCGGGTAGTACAATCCGTAGTTCCAGCGCGGCGCGGGTGGCGATCGCTCCATCCCCCGCCTCCTGAAACAGGGACCAGTCGCCCTCACCGCTTTGTAAACTTTGATGGAACTGTTTCAGACCCGCCGCGGCGACCGGCGCCTTGAGCTCGGTGTGGACAATCAAACGATCGCCGACCTCGCACTCAATGCTCTGGCACAGGGGCTGCCAGTCGGGATACAGGCCCGCCGGCACCCAGGATCTGATGGGAAAAATAATCCCACCGCTGTGAACGTGAACGAGAGGCGGCAGGCCCGCCGTGCAAACCTGCACGTAGGCCAGCGTCGCTTCCCGGGCGCGCTCTTCGGCCAGGGCCGCGTGAAAGCGTTTTGGTAAAATTCTTTCGAGGGTTTCATCATCCAGACCGCCGGCTTCGCCGACGCCGCCGGCCGCCAGCTCAATCACGCTCGCCTGAATCTGCAGCCCGCGCGAGGTCGCCAGTTCGCCCAGCTCTTCGATCGCAGAGGACACCGCATGGACGTCCATCAGCATCTTCCCGACCTGCTCAACGATTTCAGCGGGAACCGCGGACTGCTGCCCTTCCCCGCGCAGGTCCGGCGCGATCCAGAGCAAGGCCAGTCGCACGCGTTCGCTCGGCAGCGCATCGTTCTCGTCGCCGGGGACGGGCGCGGCAGCATCCGGAGGTCGGGCGATCAACACGACGGGAAAGCCTTCGCCGACCTCAGGGGGAAGCGACGAAAGCGGAGCGCCGTCGATGGAGATGGGGAGAGACGAATTCGCGTGCACACGCAAATCGTATACGAAACGGCCGCAGGGAATTTCCCGAAATATTTCTGGTATGGATGTCACTTTCTTTTACGCCGGGCCTCGCGCCGGAGCCTGCGATCGGCGGTGCGAATCTTTTTGCGAATCTTGCGATCGGCGCTCTTTTTGAGTTTCTCAATGTCGCGGTTGCGTTCCCGGCTGATCACTCGCGAAACGAAGGTCATCTTGCGCGCGAAACGCTGACCGCCCTGCGCTTCATAATCGACGCGCACGAGCGTATCCCGATTGCCGTATTCCAGCGATCCGCCGGATACCCGCCCGCGACCGTCGAGAGCTTTTCGCGCTTCCTCTTCGGCACGCTCGCGTCGCGTCTGCTCCGACTGCGCCGGCGCTCGCCGGATCCGGCGTGCATTGCGCGCCGGCGGTCCGTAGATCCTTTCCAACCGGCCGAGCAGTGACTG
Source organism: bacterium (assembly GCA_024742665.1). Lineage (GTDB taxonomy): Bacteria > Spirochaetota > Leptospiria > Leptospirales > Leptonemataceae > JANSYA01. Next base: position 1,664,829 of record JANSYA010000001.1, on the reverse strand, counting down.
TCCGCTCCTGTATTCGTTCACGTCTTCGGAGGCCTCATCATCGGGATTCGCAATCTCGACTTCGCCAGCCCGCACATCCTCCGTATCATTTTCGTCGGACGCCCCTTCGCTCTCGTTCGGAAGATCCGGATCTTGCGGATCTATTAAGGGCAATCCCGGCAGCCGAATTTCGACGGCGTAGAGTACGGCCTCTTCTTTAGGGTGGGCCGGTTCCAGCACCAGTCGCTCCAATACCGCCCGCTGACGACCTTCCTCTTCCCGCTCCGCCAGAATTATGTCACCTATCTTTTCTTCCGTATAAAATCGATAGCGGACATCCAGCTCGGCCCGGCGGAGACGTAAAAATGCGCCCTCGGATTCTTCAAGGATCGGAACCCGGAGGCTGACAAGTTCGTGCGTGATATTCAAATAGGTGTCGCCCCAGGGATAGACCAGCGGCAAGCGCTGAGCGGCGGGGGCCGGCAGCGAGCCGGTCGCGGGCCAGAGCAGCAGGGCTCCAAGCGCAAACAGCGCCAGACGCCGGCGGGTGACGCCCGAAGGATTGGCCGGTGGGTGGTTGCGATCTGTGGGGCGATTCATCGTGATTTGAGACGGACTCCGAGGAGACCGAAGCCGAGAAAAACCCAGGATTGCAGGGCGTACGGAAAAAATCTACAGGAATTGATCTGACCGCCCTTGCACAGAATGTGGTTGGAATGCGCATCGGTCTGGTCCGATATCTGAACGCCCGGCCCCTGGACTTCGGTCTGCGGGAGGCTGTAAGAGTTCCTACAGCAAACGCCCCCCTCCAGAGCGCTCTGGTTGCGGAAGCCCGCAAACTGACCGGTCAGGCTACAGCCTCCGAATCGACGGAGAGCCGGACAGCGACCTCTTCGAATCCGGAGTCGCAGCCAGGACTCCCGCAGTTGATCGAAGAAATCCCGTCGCGCCTGTTTCGCATGCTCCGGGATCGAGAACTGGACGCGGCCCTGATCAGTTCGGTGGAATGCCTGCGCAACCCCGAGCGCTTCGGCTACTGCCGGACTGTCGGCGTTTGCGCCCGTCGCGAAGCATACTCCATCGTCTATATTCGCCGGCGATCCAGAGCGGCCGACGGTAAGAGTTCCGACACTGCGTCGGCCCGCGACTTCGCTTCCCCCGTGCGCCGGATTCTGGCGGACACCGGGTCGCGGTCTTCGATCGCCCTGCTGCAGAGCCTGTATTTTCGGGCCAACGGCCAGCTGCCGGTAATCGAAACCGAAAATCCGGAGCGCATCGCCGACCGTCTGGAAGTCGACGACGGCGGTCTCCTGATCGGGGACGGCGCACTGCAGTTTCTGGACCGGGTCCGCTCCGGCGGCGCGCCGGACTATGAGATTCTGGACCTGGCCCGCTGGTGGTATGAGTCAGAGGGATTGCCCTTCGTATTCGCCCTGTGGGCCTACCCCCTGGACCGGCCACTTGCGGATCGTATCTTCGAAGATTCCCTGGCTGCCGGCGAGAGGCATATGGATCGCATCATTGCAGCCGCCGAGCGCCCCGACGCGCGCGCCTACCTGACGGAAAACTTACATTACAGACTGGGCCCGGAGGAACGCGCCGCCCTGGAACGGTTTCGCCAGCGTTTGACGGAAGCCGGCCTGATGCTCGACGACGAGATCGACGCCGGCTCCGCATAAGTAGTTGAAGCTCTGGTCCCGTCCGTCAGATTGAGCCGGAGCAATGTCCGTCCTCAATTCAATCTCGAACTATCTGCGAATGATCAAGTTTTCGCATACCCTGTTCGCTCTGCCCCTGGCGGGCATCGCCTTCGTTCAGGCCCTGCCCTACACCGACCTGATTCAAAGCGGTGCGCCGACCCCCGCCTTTTTCTGGATGCTGCTGAAGCTCGTCGTCGCGATGGCCGCTCTGCGCTCGGCGGCGATGGGTTTCAATCGTCTGGTCGATCGGGATATCGACGGACGCAATCCCCGCACGGCGAACCGCGAAATTCCGAGCGGCGCGATTTCAGTCGCCAGCGCCTGGGGCTTCGTCATCGCGTCTCTGGCGATCTTCTTCGCCGTCGCCTTCTGGATCAATCCGCTCTGCGCTCTGCTTTCGCCGGTCGCGGTCTTCGTGGTTCTGGGTTATTCATACACCAAACGATTTACATTTCTGTGCCACTTCTTTCTGGGCATGGCGATCGGCATCGCCCCGACCGCCGTCTGGATTGCGATGCTCGAACGCCTGGACGCGCTGCCGCTTTTTTGGAGCGCGGGGCTGATGTTTTATATCGCGGGCTTCGATATTCTGTACGCCTGCCAGGACCATGAGTTCGATCGCAGCGCCGGCCTGCATTCGGTGCCCGCGCGCTTCGGCGTAACCAATGCGCTTTTCCTGGCCCGGGCCTGCCACCTGATCGCCCTGTCGCTCTTCGCCGCGGCGGGCCTCGAAGCCGGATGCGGCGCCGTCTTCTTCGCCGCGATCGCCATCGTCGCGATTTTATTCGTGATCGAACACCGCCTGGTGCGCCCTGGAAAACTGGAGCAAATTCCGATCGCATTCTTTCACATCAACGCTTCGATCAGCATGATTCTGCTCGCGGGAGTGTTAATAGATCTGGCGGTGCGTGCGTGAGCGACCAGAGCGGCACAAAGGCCGAGGACCGGGAACGCGCGCCGCTTTCGATCGTACTGGGCGTGAGCGGCGCGAGCGGCGCCCTGTACGGCTGGCATCTGATTCGCGCGCTGGCGCTTTTGACTCAGGGCACGACCCGTCTGGTACTCAGTCCGTCGGCGCTACGCGTGTGCCGCGAAGAGCTCGCGGCTGAAGTCGAAACGCCGGAAGACTATCTCGCAGCGGCGCTCGCGGGGATCGCTCCGCAGGAACGCGAACAGATTCAACAGCGTTTTATCATCGAAGACTATCGCGACATCGGCGCGAAACCCGCCAGCGGCTCCACTCCTTCCGACGGTATGGCGATTGTACCGTGTTCGATGAAGAGCCTGGCGAGCATCGCGCACGGCATTACCGGCAACCTGGTGGAACGCGCGGCGGACGTTTGTCTAAAGGAACGGCGGCGATTGGTGGTCGTGCCGCGGGAAACGCCGTACAGTCGCATTCATTTGCAGAATATGCTCGCCCTGACGGAAGCGGGCGGCGTCGTTCTACCGGCGAGCCCGGGATTTTATCAGCGTCCTGAAACGATCGATGATCTCGGTCGATTTATCGCCGGGCGGGTGCTCGGCCTCTTCGGTATCCGACACAATCTTTTTCCCGGCTGGCTCGCAGACGAGCAGACAAATTCGCAAGGCGGTCCCGCGTAAAATGAGTCGATTCAAATTACAGGATTTACACGCGAAAGATTTACACATCTACGTCGCGGATGGGCCGGAAGCCGACGAAGCGCAGCTCTTTCTGAAAGGCATGCTCTATCTGGAAGATCCCGCCCAGGAGCTCCTGCCGTACCTGCGAAAATTCGAACAAGAGCTTTTAGAACACGAAATCAAACGCGTCATGATGGATCTATCGGGACTGGAGCTGATGAGTTCCAGCAGCCTGCGAATTTTAATCGCCTTCTTTAAGGATATCGATCAATTGGAACCGGCGCGCAAATATCGCGTGCACATTCGCTACTCCGCCGATCGCACCTGGCAATCCGCCCAGCTACCGATGCTGACCACTCTGCAGCCGGATCTGATTACGATCGAAGCGATATAAGATCGACGAAATCGAACGCGCCGCTTGCGAAGCGCGCCAGATTCAGCCGGCCTGGTTTTCCTGTAAAAACGGATGCTCTTTTAAGTTCAGATAGTATTCTTCGTTGAAAGCCGCAAGCGCTTCCGGCGGCGCTTCATAGTAGGCCGGCACAGCGGTCATTACCGCCCGTTCGTCTTCAGTCAAAGCCAGGCCCATCAAATCCCGGGCGACCAATCCTGATAGCGCCGTCACCCGTAGAACGTCGTTTTGTTCCGCGACCTGCTCGGCGCTGAACTCGTGCTCGCCTACGACCCGGCGCAGCTCGGGCGGCATCTTCCACATCTCAAAGACTTGAGCACCGACGTCGGGGTGGTCGATGCCGAAGGCGGCTTGCTCCCGCGCGGCGATGGATTCGCCGGCGCCTTTGCTCGCTTCGAAATCGCTTAAGAGGCGGGCGTACTCCTGCGGCCGATTCAATGCGATCACCGTCATACCGATTTTATGCATGAGCCCCGCCAGAAAGGCTTCTTCGCGCAGGGGTCGCAGGCGCAGCGGGCTGCACAGGTCGAGGGCGACCAGCGCCGAAAGAATCGGCCACTCCCGCAGATAGCTGTGAAAGATCGGCAGGTTCAATCGACCGCTCATGGCTTTGGTCGTCAAAAGCAGTACGATGTTCTTCACCGTTTTGACGCCCAGCAAGGTCACAGCTTCTTTGAGCGTTTTGATCCGACCGGAACGGCCGTACAGAGCCGAGTTGGAAATCTTCAGCAGCTCCGCCGAGATGCCTTTGTCCGGCGCGATAATCTGCTGCAGGGCGTCGATGCTCGCACCCGGATCCTCGGGGTCGAATCGGATTACGTTCGTCACCACCAGGGACAGAGGGGGAATTTGATCGAATGGAAATGTTTCGCTGGACATATGACCTCTGGTCGATCGCTCCCGACCAGAGCGCGATGCTGGCGGCAGGAGCGCGACGCTACCCGATCATGATCGGGTATTCCGGTTAAAACTTGAAGCGTCGGCGCACGAGGGTGCGAACGCCCCGGACACCGGACCTTAACAATGAAGCGCTATTCCCGCGGCCTGTCCAGCGAAATTGAGCGCTACGGGCCGTGCAATACCCGCCCGGGATTTCGGTTGCCGGGGGCAGCGGGCCTCCGATGTTATCCACAGTCACGCGTTCGACTCATGTTCGCCCGCGACGGTGCAGCACTTATGGCAGAGAAAAAGACCTACAGTCCGGAAACCCTCGCCGCCTTCGAAAAGATCCAGCGCGGCGCACTCGAAATCCTTCCGGAAGAACACCTGCTCGACCAGCTCGAGCAGAGCCACAAAAGCGGAAAACCCCTGCGAATCAAAGCCGGCTTCGATCCGACCGCGCCGGATTTACATCTCGGACACAGCCTCCTGATTCGCAAGATCAAACACTTTCAAGACCTGGGCCATGAGATTCTGTTTTTGATCGGCGACTTTACCGGCATGATCGGCGACCCGACGGGCCGCTCCGCAACGCGCACGAGCATGAGTCGCGAAGACGTAGCCGCCAACGCGAAGACCTATCAAGAACAGGTCTTTCGCATTCTGGATCCGGACAAAACGAAGATCGTTTTTAATTCCGCCTGGTGCGCGGATCTGAAATTCGAAGACGTGCTCGGACTGACCGCCCGCAGCACCGTCGCGCAATTGCTGGAGCGCGACGATTTTCAAAAGCGGCACAAGGCCGGCGAAAGTATTTCGCTGATCGAATTTATGTATCCTTTGATTCAGGGCTACGACTCCGTCGCCCTCGAAGCCGACGTGGAACTGGGCGGCGGCGATCAGAAGTTTAATCTACTGATGGGCCGCGAACTGCAAAAAGAATACGGCAAAACCCAGCAGTCGATCGTAACGGTGCCGCTGCTTGTCGGTCTCGACGGCTCGCGTAAGATGTCCAAATCGTACGACAACTATATCGGCATCACCGAAGCGCCGTACGCGATGTTCGCCAAAGCGATGTCGGTATCCGACGAACTGATGCGCGATTATTTCATCTTACTGACGGACATCGCCGAAAAAGAAATCGACGCCTTGATCGCCGCCGATCCTTTCGAAGCGAAGAAGCAGCTCAGCGCCGCGATCGTCGACGGACTGCATCCGGCCGGCAGCGGACAGACTGCCCGCGAAAACTGGGAGCGGGAAAAGAGCGGCGCCGGTCGTGATCGCATGATCCTGCCGCCCGACACGCCCGAATACAATATCACCGAAGCTACGCCGTGCAGCATTCCGCTGACGCGTTTACTCGTGGACGCGAAATTCGAGAAGAGCACCTCTGCGGTGCGGCGTCTGATCGAAGGCGGCTCGATCAAAGTCGGCGAAAACTTAGACGTGATCGAAGACGTGAATCACGAATTCAGCTTCCCGGGATCCTACGACCTAAAGATCGGCAAAAAACGTTATTTGATACTGCGCGGCTGAGCAGGACGACTTCCTGAGACCGCCGCCCGCTCGCTTCGAGCCGCAGTCTTCGAAGCCCGGCGGCCGCCGTTTCGAGCGTGCATCATCGGCGCGTCAAACGATCGCAAATCCGAATCCGTTCCCGGGCATCGGCGGCGCGCTCGGCGTCGCTTTTACGCAGACGAAAGCCGGCGGGGCGTTCGACATGGCGACGGCTGCCGGCGCAAATCAGAATCGTATCGGAGCCGGATGCGCGAATGGTCACGCCCATATTTTTCGCAATGAATGTCGGCAGGCGCACGTTAAAATAAATCTGTAGATCGCCTTCTTCGACGAAGACCTGATTGCCCACGTCGTCGCCGAACTCATAGTCGTTGATGTACGTGAGCTGGACTATGTCTTCCGTGATGACCCGCACCGGTCGCTCCGGGCTCGAATCCGACAGATCGATCGACGCGCAGGCGGCGACCGCCAGCACGCCCGGAGCCATCGCGATTCTCCAGGCCTTCCGCAGACTTCGCGCCGCGCATTTCAAAACGGAAGATGAAATCATTTCAGGATTCAATATCGAAGCCCCACTGCGACGCTCAGCGCCGGCCCGACTTTTTGGCCGGCTTTTTTGTAGCTTTCTTCGCAGTCTTTTTGGCGGGCTTCTTAACGGGCTTCTTTGGAGCTTTCTTCGTGGCCTTGCCGGCGGCCTTCTTCGCCGTTTTTTTGACCGTCTTCTTTGCAGACGCTTTCGTCGTTTTCTTCGCGGTCTTCCTGGCTACTTTCTTCGCGACCTTTTTGGTGACTTTCTTCGCCGCCTTCTTCGCGACTTTTTTCGCGGCTTTTTTTGCGACCTTTTTGGCAACTTTCTTCGCCGTGGGTTTCGCGGCCTTCGCGCTCGGCTTCTTTACGGTTGCTTTCGTCTCGGACTTTGCTCCGGATTTTGCGACGGGCTTTGTCTTTGATTTCGTCTCGGTCTTCGTCTCAGTCTTCGTCGTGGACTTGCCGGCCGCTTTATTCCCGCCGGCCGCAATCGCCTGATAGTCCATCGCAAAGCCTGGCGCAGACGAAAGCCCCGCCGCGATCCGCATGAGGCGGTTTTCCTGAAAGCGGGCCGCCAAGAGCTGGATCCCGACGGGGAGTCCCTGACTGTCGGTACCGGCGGCGATATTCACAGCCGGGGTGCCGGTCAAATTCGCCGCGATCGTCAAAATATCGCTCTGGTACATGGCCAGGGGATCGTTGACTTTATCACCCAGGGCGAAAGCCGTCGAAGGCGAAGTCGGCGAAAGAATCACGTCGACTTTTTCGAAGAAGCCGGCGTATTCTTTTTCGATCAGACGCCGCGCCTTTTGCGCGGACTTGTAGTACGCGTCGTAGTATCCGGAAGAAAGAACGAAAGTACCGAGCAGAATCCGGCGCTTAACCTCGTCGCCGAATCCTTTTGTGCGCGACCTGACGTACAGATCCATCAGGTCTTTCGGATTCTCGGCCTGGCTGCCATAGCGCACGCCGTCATAGCGACTCAGATTGCTGGAGGCTTCCGCCGTCGCCAGAATATAATAAATCGGGATCAGATACTTTTCAAGCTTGCTGCGAACGGGAACGATTTGCGCGCCCTGCTGCTTCAAAAACTCGACCGCCGCTTCCGTTTGCGATAGCACCGCCGGATCGTATACTTTACGCGAAGCCGCGTCATCGGGCAGCATCACGCCGACGCGCAGATTCTTCCAATCGGCCGCCGCCATTTTGCCGGGGCTCGTCGCGAGCTTTTGTTTTGGATCATCCGGCAGCGAAGTCGAATCGCGCTGATCATGACCGGCGATCGCGTCGAGCAGCAGAGCCGCGTCTTCCACGCTGCGTGCGAACGGACCGATTTGATCCAGGCTCGACGCATAGGCGACCAGGCCGTAACGCGAAACGCGGCCGTACGTGGGTTTCATGCCGACGACTCCGCAGAAGGCGGCGGGCTGGCGGATCGAACCGCCCGTGTCGGAACCCAGGGCGAGCGGCGTAATACCGGCCGCGACGGCGACAGCCGAGCCGCCGGAAGATCCACCGGGCACTCGCTTCGCGTCCCAGGGATTGCGTGCGACGTGAAAGGCCGAGTTCTCCGTCGAAGAACCCATGGCGAATTCATCCATATTCGCCCGGCCGAAGAGCACCGCTCCCGACGCGCGCAGTTTTTCGATCACCGTCGCGTCATAGGGCGCGATAAAATTTTCGAGAATGCGCGAACCGCAGGTGGCGGGGGCGTCCAGTTCGCAGATATTATCTTTGATTGCGACGGGAATGCCGTCGAGAGTTCCCAGGACCTGGCCTTTCGCGCGCCGATCGTCAGAGGCCTGCGCCTGCTTCAGAATTTTCTTTTCGTCAATCGACAGAAAGGCGCCCAGGTTTTCGTAGCGCTTCGCACGATCGATGCAGGCCTGCGCCAGTTCTACCGCTGTGTATTCTTTTTTCTTGAGCGCTTCGGCGTGCTGCACGGCCGTACGCAATAGGGTCAGATCGTCTGGGTTCATATGATTGCTTGAGTAAATGTTAAGAATGAAATGCTCGCGAAAAATCCGCCCTATTCGCTTTCAATCGCTCCAGGGACGACGAAGTGGCCGGCTTCCCAGCGCGGTGCGATTTTGCCAATGGCGTGCGGACCAAGGGGCTCGCCCGCCAGGTCTTTGCGCGTGGCATTGCGGGTTTCGTCCCGCGAATAGGATGCATCTACCGCGGCGGTATCGACTTCGTTGATATGATTTACGTAATCCAGGATCTTATTGAAGTCCTGGCGAATTCCCTGGAGGCCGGGGTCCGCAGGGTCCAATCGCGCCAGTCGGGACAGATCGGTGAATTCATCTTCGGAAAGCATGCGTTGCAGAGAATTTGCCCGCGGCCCCCGGGTCAATTGGAAATCGGCCTAAAAAAGATTGGACCCGCAATCGGCATCCCTCACGTTTGTTGAGCGCCGCGATGCGAGCGCCAGGATTGATTGGCTGTGATTGCGATACTGCTACTGTCCTCCGGGGCCGCACTCTGCGTGAGCCTCGTGTTGTTTTTCATTCTGCGTCTGACCGGCGATTCCAACGGTGGCGCAAAACCCGCGGGTCGGCGCTCCGCCCCACGCGTCGCCTCCGATAAAATCGCCCGCGACGCCGGGCCCGCGCAGACGGCGCGTCTTACAGCCTCCGGCCCCGATGCGCCGACGAAACTGAGCGCGGCCGAACGGGACGAAATGCTGGAAGGCGTAAAAAATCTGGCGGAGAACGATCCGCAAAAAGTCGCGGGCCTCATTCGAAACTGGATGAACGAAGACGAACGTCCGCCGCAGTCCTGAATCACCACAGAATCATAACGGTTACCCAGCTTGAGCGAATCCGAACACACTTCCGAACACGACGAAAAACCGCCCAGTCTGCTCCAGGACATTCGGCTGATCTTCGCGACGATTCTGACCGACCCAGGCAGTTCCCTGGCCTACGGCGCCGACGCGCTGATCGCCGTAACGATCGTACTATTCGCGAGCGATTTTCGCACGGGCATGAGCGCGACGCTGATCGCCGGAGCGACGGTCATGCTGGTCTACCTGGTGGCGATCATCGTTTACAATAACATGACGCGCAACCACGTGCATCGAGTGCTCGGCGGCGGGGCTTTCGTTTCGTCGCTGATTACATCGGAGAAGATTCAAACGCCCTGGATGAAAAAGACCGTCCAGTTCATGGGCAAGATGGGCACCGGCAGCCTGCTCTCGGATTTTCCCGCCACCCAGGCGATCAGTTTGATTGCGGGCGTCGAGGCGCTCTATTTTATCCCTGTCGAGCAGCGCCTGGCGTACGCGATTTCATTTGTGGCGCTATTGTCGGCGGTGCAGCGCTACGGCCTGGGCAATCTGGCGAAATTTATGATCTGGCCGGTGATCGCGTTTTATGTTTCGAATCTCGCGATCCAGATCATCGGCATCGGCATCATCTTAGAACAGGGCTGGATCTGGCCGACGATTCCGCCGGAAGTGCTTGAAGGCAAAGGGCTCGCTCTATTCTGGCCGGTGATTTTCACGGCGGTCGCCGCGGGCGCCACCCTGATCACCGGGGTCGAGGTCGGCTATGCTTCGGTCAACTATCCCTATCACAAGGGCAAAGCGATTCGAATTTCGATGTGGATTCTGTACGTGCTCGTGCTCTGCACGTACTCGATGCAGCTGATCAACTTCATGGGCCTGGGCGTAATATACGATACACATATCTTAGTGCCGATTCAGATCGCCAAAACCATCGGCGGCGATCTGGTGGCCGTACCCTTCGGCGTTTTAATCGCGATCATGTTGTTGCTCGCGGCGCAAACCGCCCAATCCGACTTTCCGCTGGAAATTCTACGCGCCTCCCGCAGCGGCTTTTTTCCGCGGGGCATCGGCGATACGGCCTGGCGTCGGACGCGGGCGCCCCTGGGCATGGGCGGCCATCACGGCGTCTACAATCCCCGGGCGATGATTCTGCTGGGGATCCTCTCGATCATCATCATGTATTTTTTCCCGTCGAGCCATAAGATCGAAGCGATGTACGGCCTGGCGGTGATTACGGCCATGACGATCGACATCGCCAGCTATCTCCTGCGTCAAATTCGCGCGCGCAAGTACGCTATTATGACGATTCTGGGCCTGCTGATTATGCTCTTCATGCTCGGCAATATCGTGTACAATAAATTCTTCGAAGGCGCCTGGTTCATCGTGATCCTGATGTTCCTGTACATGATCGTATTTCTGTTTTCCGAAGCGGTCTACGGCCTCTGGTCGGAGAAAGTCAATATGGTGCCGCTGGAACTCGGGCTGTCGTTCCCGGCCTTCCAGGGCCTGCCGGTTGATCGCAAAAACGTGCTGCTGATCTCGAAGTTTCACCCGGGCGTGATTCACTTTCTGAAAAACTACCGGAAGAGCGGACACATGCCGCTCTGCGTTCACTTCCAGACCGATCCTGAAGAATCGCTGCCCGAAGAGCTGCCCGAGTGGTTCGAAAATATCGTCGTGCCCCAGGGCGTCGACACGATCACCGCGATTACGAGCTTCGTACAGGAGCGCAAACCGGAACGCGTGCATTTGATTCCGCTTTTAGTTCGCGGCGTCGACCAGATCAAACACTTCTACTTCGGCAATAGCATGGAGACCTTAAAGCATTCGATCTCGCAGTTCGCCGACGTGCAGGTCGAGTACAACCGCGAACGTATTTTGATCACCTTCTCGGAAATCTTTCATCGCATCTTTCCCACGCTCAAACGCTACGCCCTGGCCCGCCAGGATCGCGCGTATCTGGAGAAGGCGAAGGCCGCTCAAGAAGAGCTGGGTGCAGCAAGCGGCGATTCCGAAAAAGACGACGATTCTAAATCGTTCTGACAATCGATTGGATTTTCAAAAGCCGGGGCGCAAGCTTCGATATTCGCGCGCATGCAGCAGACGATCATTCTTACAAAGCGCGGCGCCGGCGCATCCGGGCTACGCTTCACGGCCGATATGCGAAAGTCCGCCGGGCCGAGCGTCTTATTCATTCACGGCTTTCCCGACACCTTTCATAGCTTTCGCGGCCAGAGCGCGGCCCTGCACGCCGCCGGCTTTCAAACGATCGCGCCGATGCTCCGCGGCTACGAACCGTCTTCGCAGCATCCGACTAACGACTATCATGCCGACAGTCTGGCGGAAGACCTTCGCGACTGGCTGGACGATCTGGGAATCGAACGAGCGCATTTGATCGGCCACGACTGGGGCGCGATCGTCGCCTACGCCGCCGCCAGTCGATTTCCCGAACGCGTGCGCAGCCTGAGTCTGCTGGCGGTGCCGGGCATTCGCGAATATCTGAAATGCCTTGTGCGTTATCCCGGCCAATTCCGGCGCTCCTGGTACATGTTTCTGTTTCAGCTACCGCTGATCGCGCGGCGTAGACTTGCCGCCGACGATCTGGCTTTGATTGATCGTCTGTGGGCGGAGTGGTCGCCTGGCTGGTTCGACGAGATGCACCCGGAGCAGCGCGCAGAACGCCTGGCTGAAGTCAAAACGGCCTTTCGCCGACCGGGCGTAGTTAATGCGGCCATCGCGTACTACAGAGCGATCTTCGACTTTTATACGCCGGCCGGTCTGCGCGGTTTTCGCACGCTGCTTGGAAAAATTCAGGCGCCGACTCTTGCGATCACCGGCGCAAACGACGGCTGTCTGGATACCCGCATGTTCGATCGAATGACCGCGAGTCGCGCCTATAGCGGCGGCCTGCGCGTCGAGCGCCTGCGAAACGCCGGGCACTGGCTGCATTTGGAACAGCCCGCGGCGGTGAACAGACTGCTGCTCGAATTTTTGCAGAGCCTGGATTAACTCGAAGTCCACGCTTCGCGAAGCAACGCGCCGCGGTGCGTTGAAAAATTCAGCGCTTGAGAAAGCGCCGCTGGAAGATCATCCGCAGCACCGAAAAGAAATAGCGCCAGCGCTGGCCGATCGTTTCCTCTTCGATGGCGCCGTAGCGCTGGTAAAACGATACCGGCACCTCGATGCAGCGCATATGATAGCGCATGATTTCGATCATCATTTCGAGCGAGAAGGTCTTGTTTTTCGCTTCGAGCTCGGGCGCGATCTTTTCAAACGAATCTTTCCAGATCGCGCGATACAAACAGCCGATGTCGGTAAAGCGCGGCTCCTGGCCCCACCACAGAATTTCAACCAGCTTGCCGAAGAAGACGTTCAACCAGCGATACAGCGGCGAAAGATTCGCGCCCTGCTCCATCATCTGGCGCGTGGTCCGCGTGCCGACGGCCATGTCGCTGTCCTTTAAGTATTCCAGCAGCTTGGGCAAATCGACCGCGCGAAAGCTGCCGTCGGCGGGAGCCAGCACGATGATATCGCCGCGGCACTGCTTCATGGCCGCGTAAATCGCGGGGGCGTAGTGCACGCCGAAGAATCCCTGCGGAGTGCTTTCGCGAAAAACTTTGGCCTTGCGATTTTTGGCGGCCAGCTCCTGGGTTCCGTCGGCGGAGCCCATATCGACGACGATGACTTCATCGACGTGCTGGTCGAAATCGCTCAGCACGTCCGGCAGAGTTGCGGCGTTGTTTAAGGCCGGCACGACCAGACTGATTTTGTACTTCGCGAATTTATCCGTGCGAATCAAATAGTTCGCGGCGTAATAATCCGCGAGCGAGTTGATATTATAGTATGTGCCCTTTAGCGAAACGCCGTGGACTTCGAGCTCCCGCGACATCAAATCGATGGTTTCGGTCAGCTCGACGACGCCGCTGCGATCGGACGGCGGGGTCTTGTCGAAGTATTCGAAATAGCGCTGAGAAAAAACGTACGAACCGAGGCCCAGCAGATTATTCGGCGGGTCCTTCGGTTTCTCGACCAGGTCGATCACCCGCGTGCCTTTTAAGATCACCGAATAATTTTTACGAATATGCGATATAAAGAGCGATGGCAAAACCGCAATCAGCGAATCGGCTTTCGGCTTCGCTTTCCACATGCGCTTGAGCTGCTCGTGATTCATATTATAATAAAATTCATCGCCGAGGACTAAGGCGAAATCTCCTGCAAAGCGACCTCGCAGACTGGCGACGTCCGCTCCCAGGCCCTTCTGGGTCCACTGGGCGGTTTCGATTTCGCGATCGGGATACTTCAGGCGAATCCGATCGACCTCCGCCAGCACAAGCTCTTGTAAATGCCCGACGATGATAAAAAGCTTTTTTACGCCGATGGTCTTAAACATCAGATCGACGTTGCGTTCCAGGATGGATTGATTTTCGAAAGTAAAGAGCGGCTTCGGAATAAAAGAAGTCCGGGGATAGGCCCGCGTACCCTTACCGGCCGCGGCGATCACGCCGACTTCGATCTGGCGGCGCTTTTGCGTGCTGCTGGAACCACGTCCGGCGGCGGATTTTGTGGTTTTCGCGTTTTTTTTCAGGGTTTTGCGGGATGCGCCCGGGCGCGCGGCGGTTTTGGCCATAGGGCGACAGAATTCGAGCGCGGCGACTGTCGGTCAATCATTCCCCCCGCCTGGCGAGGACGCCGGCCGAACTCAGACCTCGGCGCGCAGAGTTTGCATGAAGATCGTGCGCACGCGATTCGCATCGACCGCGGTAAGGTTCCGGGGCCGATCCAGAATCTCCTGCATCTGCCGGCGCTCAGTCGGCGACATGCTTTCATAGAGCACAATCAGCACCTGCGGACCGAGACTCGCCAGAACCACGTAGATGCGATCGTGGGGCTGGATATGTCCGAGACCTTCCGGAGCCATGCCGGTCTTTTCCCAGTACCAGTGGCGCAGAATGTGCCGCGCGTTCTCGCGGTGCAGAATGGTCAGCTCTTCCAGCAGGCGGCGGGAAAATCCCGAGACGCCAGCGGTGCCGGCCGCGGCATGGACCGTACCGGACCCGGCATTCGTCTTCGAATTCAGATCCGAATTCAGCGGAGCCGACGATGCGGCCCCGGCGCCGCTTTCAGAACCCGGGCCCTGGCGAATGCGTGAGCCGACGATCTTCGGAGTCCGGGCCGTGTTTTTTTCCGGCCCCGATCCGGCGGGAGCGCTCCCCCTGCCGCCGTCGGGTTTGCCGGCCTGGCGCGCCTGTTCCGAAAGCTTCGGCGGCTGCCAGGACCGGGCCGGAGTTCCACTCTGCGGGCCGGGACCAGGCCGGGCATTCGCGACGTTGGCCATAGCGTCGGAACTGCTGCGACTGTCTCCCCGGGCGACGGCTTCTTCCGGCGGAACTCCGCTGAAATCGGCCCGCTCAAAATCCAGATCGGGTTCCCAGGCCGTGCCTGATCCGGATTTTGAACGGGCCGGCGCCGGCTGACCGATAGGCGGAGGAGCGGGCACGCCGGCCGAAGGTCCAGGCGCCGGTCGCGCGGGGGGCGGCCGAAATTTTTTTGGGGCGCCCGAGACCGGTGGGGATTTTTGCGGGCCGGATTGCGATCCCGGCCGCTCGCCCTCGCCGGCCCCGCGCCCTGGCCGCCCGGCGCCGGTCTTACCGCCCGCTCCGGGTTTGCGCTTTGCATCGGGCTTCGAATCGTCCCCGGGCTTTTTCGCGGGAAAATCGGCTTTCTCGAATGTCTCTTCTGGTTCCCAGGCTTTCATTTTCGTGATCGGCGGCCGGACTTAAATCGAAGCGGCTTTGGTTCAGGTCCAGGCCGATTCGATTCAAAGTACGGCCGCCGCCCCTGGATTGCCAGGAAAAAACGCCCTGGTTTGCCCGAGAAACCATCCGAAAAAACGCCGGCGCTGCCCGGCCATCGGCCGCGGGCCGTGCCCCTCGCGAGTAGTTGACGGGACCGCTTTTGCGCAAATCCTGCCAGCGATTGCGCCTGTAACATGAGTACCACCATCGATCCCAAAATCGCCGCGGAAACCGAAAAGCGCCGCGCCTTCGCGATCATCGCGCATCCTGACGCCGGCAAGACGACGCTGACCGAAAAGCTTCTATTATACGGCGGCGCGATTCACCTGGCCGGCCACGTGCGAGCGCGTAAAGATCGCAAGAAGACCCGCTCCGACTGGATGAAGATGGAACAGGATCGCGGCATCTCCGTGAGCACGGCGGCGCTGCAGTTCGCCTACGAGGGCTATTATCTCAATCTGCTCGACACTCCCGGTCACGAAGACTTCTCCGAAGATACCTACCGCACGCTGATGGCGGTCGACGCGGCGGTCATGCTGCTCGACGCGGGCAAGGGCGTGGAACCCCAGACGATCAAACTCTTTCGCGTCTGCCAGGACCGCGGCATTCCGATCGTCACGTTCATCAACAAGATGGACATGCCCGCCCTCGACCCCTTCGCCCTGATGGACAACATCGAAAAGGTCCTGGGCATTACCGCCGTGCCGCAGCTGTGGCCGATGGGCTCCGGCCAGGATTTCAAAGGCGTCTATGATTTGCGCAGTTCGAAAGTGCATCGCTACGAACGCGTGGCGGGCGGCGCCTTTCCCAGCCCGGAAGAGACCGGCGGCCTGGACGATCCCGAGCTTGAGAAGATCATGGATCCCGAGTTGTATACGAATTTTCGCGAAGGCGCGGAGCTCGCCCAGGAAGCCCTGCCGCCCTTCGACCCGGAAGAATTTCGCACGGGCCGCATCAGCCCGGTGTTCTTCGGCAGCGCCGGCAACAACTTCGGAGTGCAGCTTTTTTTAGATCGCTTTATTGAACTGTGTCCGCCGCCCGAGCCGATTTTATTGCGCGACGAACGCATCTTAGAGCCGGCGGCGACGGACTTCACCGGCTTTATCTTTAAGCTCCAGGCGAACATGAATCAGAAGCACCGGGACCGCGTCGCCTTTTTGCGCGTGATCAGCGGCGCCTTCGAACGCGGCATGTCGGTCAATCACGCCCGGACGAAAAAGTCCGTGCGGCTTTCCAGTCCGGTTTCGTTTTTCGGCCAGGATCGTTCGACTGTCGACGAGGCCTATCCCGGCGACATCATCGGGCTGATCAACCCGGGCACCTTTCAAATCGGCGACATTTTGTATACGGGCAGCGTCGAGCCCGCCTTCGAAGGCATCCCGCGCTTCGCGCCGGAGATGTTCGCGCGTTTGATTCCGACCGACACTTCGAAACTGAAGGCCTTTCGCAAGGGTTTGCAGCAATTGAGCGAAGAGGGCGTCGTGCAGGTCTTCACCGCCCCCGACGGTCAGGGGGTGCTGGGAGCCGTGGGCAATCTACAGTTCGACGTCTTTCGCTTTCGCATGGAGGACGAGTACGGCGCGCCGTGCCGCCTGGAAAGCCTGGGCTATGAATGCAGCCGCTGGATTCGCGACGAAGATCGCTCGAAGTTCTCCAGCTACGACTGGGTCATCAAAGATCAGGAAGACCGGCCGGTAGTATTATTCAAGTCCGAGTATCGTCTGGAGAATTTCCTGAAAAACAATCCGGAAGTGCCGCTGTACGAACATCCCCCGTACGTGCTGCCGGCTTGAAATCGAAGCTATTTTTCCCTGATTCTTCTTGCTATCGTACGGGAAGTGCATTAGTTTGTGACCATCCAACGACCCGGCGATCCCAATAGAACCCATGCAGTCCGGCAATCCATACTTTCGCCCCTCGAACCACGGCAATAACGAATTTCCCGATTCACTCAAAGGTTATTTTTTGATTTCCGAATCAAATATGCCCGACCCCAATTTTTTCCAGACCGTCGTTTTAATTCTCGAACACAACAAAGAAGGCGCCTTTGGACTGGTGGTCAATCGACGCTCGCGATTGCTGCTGGCGGATATCCTGCCGCAGTTCGACGGCGAACGCGGCGCGACGACGCCGATCTACGTGGGCGGTCCCGTCCAGCAGGAGTACCTCTTCGTGCTCCACTCGGACATGCCTGAAGGCCACGAGTCGTCCGAAAATATAATGCAGCCGGTCCCCGGCGTCGTATTCGAACCGGCGTTCAGCCAGGTGGAACGTCTGTTCGAAACGGCGGCCTGGGAGGAAATTCCGGCGGACGATCGCCCCAGCATTCATTTGTTTTTGGGATACTCGGGCTGGGCGCCGGGCCAGTTGGAAAAGGAGATGCAGATGGGCAGCTGGATGATTCATCCGGCCACGCCGAAAATTGTGTTTCATAACGATCCCGAGCAGGGCTGGAAAGACGCGCTGCGCGAAAAAGGCGGCATCTACCGGGTCTTCGCCGAATCCGATCAGAACCCCACACTCAATTGAACGACGACACATTCAATAATAACGACCGCGAAGAAGGTCTCAAGAGCGCGGTTTTCTTCGAAGGAATCCTCGGAGTCGGAGCGGTCTTTTTCGGCTGGCTGATCGGTTTTTATCCCCTCGATCTAATCAAGCTCGACGCGACCCTCGCCGCCGACCTGGGTTTCGGCCTGCTGATCACCGCCCCGATGGCCGCGGCTTTCATTTTACTCGCGCGCTTCCCGCTCGGTCCCTTTCGTATGATTCGCACTCATATGGACGAGATCATTGTGCCGCTCTTTCATAAGCTTTCGGTTTTCGATCTGCTGCTGATTTCGCTATTGGCGGGCGTGGGCGAAGAGCTGCTCTTTCGGGGGCTGCTGCAGCCGGCCATCGGCTACTGGACCGGGCCCGTCGGCGGCCTGGTCATCGCCGGCGTGCTCTTCGGACTCGCGCATTTGATCACGCCGACCTACGCGATCATGGCCGGCCTGATGGGCATGGTCATCGGCTGGGCGTCGATGGTAACCGATAACCTGCTGACCGCGATTCTGATTCACGCCGCCTACGACTTTATCGCGCTGACCTTCTTTCTGAAAGTCATCCATCGCGATTGGCGTCCGAACGCTGTCGACTGATCAGGGACGGCAAAGTCTCTGGCCGTTATCAGAAGCGCCGGTGTAAATCCAGCAGGCGCGATTCCAGGGCGTGTTCGACGTCGTTTTCTTCCAGATCCATTTCTTCGATTGTGGACTGGAAAAGCCGCAGCAGCTGATCTCGCAGGGCCGGCCGATGGCTCTGCAGATATTCGAACAGCCGGCCGACGCGCAGGTGCGCGATCAAATCTTCGAATTCGTCGCCGGTGAAATCGATCTGCTCTTCTTCGAGCTGCCAGATCACCATACCGAAGTCGGGATCTTTGTAACCGCTGGAGTTGATAAAAAACACGGGAAATGTAATGGACAGGGCCGCGCGGTCGGGCCGTTAAAGAATCAGCATGACGGACCGCAATATCCCGGATACTAAAAAAACCGCCGGCGCTCTGAAAAAGCCGAACCATCGCCGCAGCCTGAGCGTCGGACTGCGACGAATCGGGCTGATCGCACTGTTGCTCGTTGCTGCCGCTGTGCAATGCACCCTCGGCACCAACGACTGCCGCAAAGAACGCGATGACGCCGCCCTCTGCGGGTTGGTGGCGCTCGACACGGCACGCCTATGCACTACCGACGCGATTGCAAACAACCAATCCACCGAAGCCTGCCAGACGCCCATACTCGGCGGACTGCTGCTGTGCCCTTTAAGCATATCCGAAGCATGCGAATGATCCGCAACGCCGCCGCTCTGCTGATGCTGGCGGGCGCTTTCAATTTCAACTGCGCGGTTCTGAGTTCGGAGCGTCGCGTCCTGACCGCGGCCCTGGACGAACACATGGCTCCGGAATCTCCGGTCGCGCGAGCGGCCTTCGCGCCCGTCGCCATGCCGATCGGTCTGAGCGCCCTGATCCTGGACGGCGTCATCATCAATCCGATCCTGCACGTGCCCGACTCCGTAGATAACGCGAATTTCGTTTTCGAAGATGTGCCCTTCACCGGCGTCGGCGAAATACTGGTGTTCCCCATGCGTCTCATAACCTATCCGGTCATCTTCGTCGGCTCAATGCTATTTTATGCGATGGTCCCCTTTGGTTGATCGCGTTTTCAATATCAGGCCTGATGGTTCCCGCCCGGGGCCCTGGCGCCGCCTCGGAATCGGCATGCTGCTCGGCCTGGCCCTGGCGACGACGACATGTGCTTCGACCAGCCTGGACCACATGGCCGTAACGAACTATGCCGACCGCACAATTGTGCCGGACCATCGCGGCGCCCAGTGGGCCCTGACTCCCGTTCTGATTCCGCTGACCGTCGTAACTCTGGCCGTCGATAATTTGATCGTCGCGCCGGCCGTGCAACTGCCCTCGGCCGGTACGGAAGCGCGATCGTTTTACGAAGTCGAAGTGGAAGGCTATTATTCGCACCTGGCGATCACGCCGTTTCAGGTCGCGCTGACTCCCGTGGTCTTCGCCGGCGCCTGGATTGCCCGCAGCTTCTTCGCCATCGAAACCCATGCAGACGCCGCCTGGAGCTGGCCCGAGTGGGGTCGCCAGTGGCAGCGAGACGCCGACGGCCGTTTGATCGGACCGCCGCCTGCGAAAACGGACGCCGAAAAATCACCCGATCTGTCTGAACCGGCGATGGAAAAACCAGCGGAGGCCGCGCCGTGAAATCGTCCGCCGCATATCTTCTGCGGGTTTCGCAGTGTCTGAGCGCCCGTCGTCGCAGCCGCGTCGCGCCGCCGCGCAAAGTCGGCCTGCTTCCGGCGCTATTACTCGCGGCGCTGTCCGCTCACTGCGGTTTCCTGGCCCAGCCCCGGGTAAGCGAAGCCTACATCGAAGCCTTCGCTCCGGAAGATGCGACCGAGTGCCTGGTCACCTGGCCGATTCACGCCGTGGCTCTACCGATCACCGCGACCATCGATCAGGGCGCGCGCACCGTCGAAGCCGCCCTGCCCGCCGGACGCGACGCGCTGGATTTTTTCTGGCTCGATATCAGCGACGACAACCTGATGCTATCGCGTACGATCGCCGTGCCCAAACTGCTGGTGACCCCCGGCATCTTCCTGGGATCGTACATCGCGCGCTGGTTTTATCCTCTGGACGCAGAGGATCAGCCCTTCGGCGATTACGAGAACAACCTGGAGGCCGAAGGCGACGCCGAGTACGAACCAGGCGACGAATACTACGACCAGGGCGAATCGTCTGATCCTGCGTTCGAAGAGCCGCCCGAGAAAAAGCCCGAGCCCGGCGACGGACCGCGGCCCATTCGCAAATCGCCTGCTCCCCGGACAGCGGAACCCGGGCGAGACTCTTCCGAAACAGAAGCCCCCGAGTCTTTCGAAGATTCAGAAGACTTCTGATAGTGAGCGAAGGACGTCGCGGCCACGAGCGTTAGCAGCGCGTCCGAGATACCGAAGGCGAACCACAGGGGCGCCCCCGACAGCGCCAGATTTAGAGCCGTCTTTTGGAGATCAATGTCGAAGACTCCCGTCGTGTCGGCACTGAACAGCCAGAGCATCGAAGAATCGAAATCGGTCGCGCCCAGGGTTTCGATCAGCTCCGCATTCAGATAAAATCCGAGCGGCACGCTCGCCACTCCTCCCAGGATCGTCAAAAGCAGCGTGGCGATAAAAAATACGACGTATGCGACCAGCAAGCCGACCATCCGCGGGCCGTTTAAAAAATCAAGCGATGCAAGCAAAGCGCCGATTCGCGGACCGGCCACGGCGAACATGGGCGCGAACACCGCGAAGACCAATAGCAGCGCCAGGCCCGGCAATCCGAAGGCCAGGAATCCAACGAAGACCATCAATCGCGTGACGGCGAAGCTCACCGCATACAGCGGCCAGGCAAGCAGCACGTCGCGCATTGCGGGAAATAACGAAGAGCCACCGCGCACCAGATCAACGGACCGGCGCGCGACGACCAGCTTCGCCAGAGATCGCGCGGCGATGAAACCCACGCTGGTGAATAAAAGAACCTGCCCCACGGTCGAGGCCTGTTCCATCAGAAGCCACAGAACGCTCTCGAAACTATGTTCAAAAGTACTCTGCAGGGCGCCGCCGATCAGATCGGCGGGGGAGATCGCAGCGACCGATTCATGCAAAAGCCAGTCCAGAGCGACATAGGCGACGGCCGTCATCGCGAGTCCCTGCAGACCGCCGACGACGATCAGGGTCAGCGGCATCCGCGCCGCACACTGGAAGATCGCGCGAAAGAGCACGCCGGGATCGGCGATGCCGGCATCGGATATTCGAGCGCCTGTTTCGTTCAATGGATCGCCTGCTCCCTTGATCACCTGAATCGCCTGAATCGCCGGGCCGCAAATTCGCGGCCCGCCTTAACGCTTAACGTCTCTTTTTACGCGACTTACGGCGTTTGCTCGCGCCGCCGCTCGATACCGTGCGGCCGTCGCTGCCGCCCTGGCCGGAACCGTTTTGTGGACCCATGCCCGACATCGCCTGCTTTTGGCCGGCGGCGGGGCCGCTGAAGGTATCGACCGACGCGTGCTGGGCGACGCCTTTATCGCGACGGCGCGGCTGCGGATTGTCTTCCGGGGTGACCGGTCCTTCGATCCGCACGCGAAAGAGATTGCTCGTGACCTGGTCTTTGATCGAAGCGACCATCTCGTCGAAGAGGCGAAAGCCTTCCAGTTTGAACTGCACGAGGGGCTGGCGCTCGGAATAGATCGTGGTCCAGACGCCTTCGCGCAGCTGGTCCATCGCGTACAGATGTTCTTTCCAGCGGGCGTCGATGACGTCGAGAGTCAGGCGGCGTTCGACGTAGTTGAAACCCTCTTCCCCGACGTCGGCGGCCTTCGCGTGATAGGTTTCTTTCGCCGCGTCAAAGACTTTATTAAAGACGGTCAGCTGCGGATTGCGATCGCCTTCGAATTCGTCCGCCGTCAGCTCCACGGGCAGAGACAATCCGAGCTGCAGCCATTCCTGCAGGCCTTCCAGATCCCAGCGAGTGGAATCGTTTGTCTCGCAATATTCCAGGATATTGGTTTCGATAATTTCTTCGAACCAGGTGAAGAGATGCTCCCGAAGATCTTCGTTAGCGAGAACGATGTTACGTTCCTGATAGATGAACTCGCGCTGGCGGTTCATGACTTCGTCGTATTCCAACAGGTGCTTGCGAATATCGAAGTTGTGGCTTTCGACGCGTTTTTGAGCGCGGGCGATGGCGCGATCCACCATACCGGCTTCGAGCTCCTGGCCGTCGACCATACCCAGGCGACCCATCAGATTCTTGATGCGTTCGCCGCCGAAGATGCGCATGAGATGATCTTCGAGACTGAGATAAAAACGACTGGAACCCGGATCGCCCTGACGACCGGCGCGACCGCGCAGCTGGTTGTCAATCCGGCGGGATTCGTGGCGTTCCGTGCCCAGAATGTGCAGACCGCCCGCTTCTTTTACGAGACGGTGCTGCGACAGCCAGATCTGGGAACGTTCGTGAATTTCTTTGCAGAATTTTCGGTCGTTCGAGTTGTCGATGCGCTGAATCGCGACCTCCGCTTCGGCGAACTGCTTTTTCAGCATATTCGTGCGAAAATTATCGAGGGGGTCGCCGGTTTTGCACTCCAGCTTTTCGAGATCGTCTAAATAGAGCGGATAGCCGCCCAGCACGATGTCGGTACCGCGACCGGCCATGTTCGTGGCGACGGTAATCATACCGGGCTTGCCGCCTTCGCGCACGACGTCCGCTTCGCGTTCGTGATGCTTCGCGTTCAGCACGTTGTGGGGAATCCCGTGTTTCTTTAACAGCGCCGACAAAAATTCGGACAGCTCGACCGAAATCGTGCCCACCAGCACCGGCTGCTGGCGTTCGCGGCAGTCCAGGATCTCTTCGATGATCGCGTCGAATTTCTCTTGTTGCGTACGATAGACCCGGTCGGGATAGTCGATGCGCGCGACAGGCACGTTCGTGGGAATCACGACGACGTCCAGGCTGTAGATCTTATTAAACTCCGTCGCCTCGGTGTCGGCGGTGCCGGTCATACCGGAGAGCGTATTGTACATGCGAAAGAAGTTCTGGAACGTAATGCTCGCGAGGGTCTGGGTTTCCTGCTTTACTTCGACGCGTTCTTTCGCTTCTAAGGCCTGGTGCAATCCGTCGCTGTAGCGGCGGCCTTCCATCATGCGGCCCGTGTGTTCGTCGACGATCACGACTTCGCCGTCGCGGACGACATAGTCGACTTCGTCTTTGAAAATCAGGTGGGCCTTCATGGCCTGGTTTACGTGGGCGACCAGCTCCTGGTTTTCGGGACTGTACAGGTTTTCGACGCCGGCGATCTCTTCGAGTTCGCGCACGCCGTCTTCGGTTAAGAATACGTTGCGGGACTTTTCGTCGATATCGTAGAGCCAGCCGCGCTTCACATGAGGCTCTTCTTTGCCGGGCTCGACTTCCGGCTCGGGCGCGTGACCGTCGCGGCTGATGCGCGCCTCTTCCGATTGAACCAAACGGCGAATGGTTTTATCGACGACGCCGTACTGCTCCGTATTCTCTTCGGTCGGGCCGGAAATAATCAAAGGCGTCCGGGCCTCGTCCACGAGAATCGAATCCACCTCATCAACGATGGCGAAGTTGTGTTTACGCTGCACGCGAAAGTCTTTGTCGGTCGTCATATTATCGCGCAGATAATCGAAACCGTACTCGTTGTTCGTGCCGTAGGTAATATCGGCGGCGTAGGCCTTCTGACGTTCGGTGTGATCCAGGTTGTGCTGAATGATACCGACGCTCATGCCGAGAAAATCAAAAATGGGCTGCATCCATTCGGCGTCGCGTCGGGCCAGATAATCGTTCACGGTGACGACGTGCACGCCCTCGCCGGACAGCGCGTTCAAATAGATCGGCGCGGTCGAGGTGAGCGTCTTACCCTCACCCGTTTTCATCTCCGCGATCTTGCCTTCGTGCAGAACAATCCCGCCGATCATCTGAACGTCGAAGTGGCGCATACCGAGCGTGCGCCAGGCGACTTCCCGCACAGTCGCGAAGGCCTCGGGTAAAATATCATCGAGGGTCTCGCCGGCCGCAAGGCGCTGCTTGAAAACCGCGCTCTGGCCGGCCAGGGCGTCGTTGGATAGCTCGCGCATCTGATCTTCCAGATCGTTAATGCGATGGACCAGCGGGGTCAGGCGTTTGATGTCGCGCTCGTGTTTGGTGCCGAATACAAGATTGATTGCTTTCTGAAACATAGGTCTATTATAAGGAAAAGAACGGTGGATTCCAGTACAGGGTTTTGCGGGCCGGATGTCCAGGCGACCCTTTTTTTATGTCGGATTCGCATCGACACATCCGCGCCCCCGACAGATTCTGTCGGTCGTATATACGAAACGCGGAAACCAGAGAAGCCCTGAACCTGATGACGGATCGAGAAAAGACAGCCCTGATCATGATTTTACTGGGAGCCTGCGTGGCCGGTAGCTTCTGGCTGACCGGCCGCTCCCTGGCGAAAGCCCGGGTGCTGGAATCCATGAACGGCCGCCTGATCTTCACGAGCGCCGCCTACGTCCGCCCGGCGGGCCCGCCGGATCGGGTGCTCGTCGACGCCAGCCTGGAAACGGCGCTGCCGGATTTGAATTCGGCGCGCTATCTCGCCGGAGGCCAGACGCCGCGACCGCCCGCTCCAGGATCAGCTGCGTCACGAGCGTGGCCGTGGTTTCCCGCCCGGCCTTTCGTGCAACTGCAGGTCGGCCTGACGCATTCACCCGATCGGCCTCCGCGTCCCAATCCCCTGCGGGCTCTACGAATCTGGTCCGGCGATCAAAGCGGCAAAGACACCTTCCGAAAATCGGCGCGACCGAAGACCGTGCGGCTGGTCTTTTTTCGCCAGCAGGTCGTCGACCTGGATCGCGAGTATCGTTTGCCGGAAGAACCGGTCTTCTGGCGGGAGCGCACTGTGCGCCTGAAAGATCGATCGGGGCCGCAAAGGGTCGATCTCGACTGGCTGGAAGAACCGCCGGAGTCGCCGGGTTTTCCCCGGGAGGTTCAGGAGATCTGGCTGCGAATCGAGATTCTCGATTATTATCCCGGCGGCGATCCGGCCCGGGCCGACGCGATCGCTCTGACCGAACTCAGCTTTGAAT
The DNA here is from genome assembly GCA_024742665.1 of bacterium. Lineage (GTDB taxonomy): Bacteria > Spirochaetota > Leptospiria > Leptospirales > Leptonemataceae > JANSYA01. Next base: position 1,639,434 of record JANSYA010000001.1, on the reverse strand, counting down.
TCCGGGACGCTTCGACCTGGCGCGATCCAATCGCTCAGGGCGCCCGGGACAAGGACGCGGGAGCAGCCCAATGAGTGCCTCCGCAAGCGACAGTGCAAAAACCGAAACCCGATCCCGGGCCAGGGTCGGCCCCGGGCGCGCCTGGCTGGAAACTCGCGGCCGAAGCCTGGCCGAAACCGCGACCAAACGAGGCCGGCTATTTTATAACGTGCTGCGCGCCGCGACGGAAAAATTTCTGGCGGACAACTGCACTGTGCGGGCGAACGCCATCGCGTACGCGATCGTAGTTTCGATTATTCCGGTCTTCACGGTCTTGATTCGCTTCGGCAATTTCGACCAGGCGGATATTCGCAACAACCTGGCGGGATTTCTGGCGGCCTACGGCTTAACCGAGACCAACGAACTCTTATCGATCATCGATCAGATCTTAAAAAACGCGGACGCCATCGCCGGCGTCGGCGTGATCTTTATTATTTACGCGGCGACAAATTTACTCGTTCACTTAGAAGACGCATTCAATTTCATTTATCGCGCGCGGCGAGCCAGGCCGCTGATCTATCGCTTTTCGCTCTATATCGCGGCCTTCGCGATATTGCCGACGCTGGTCATCGTAACGACCCGCGGGGCCTCGTTTTTTCTGAACCAGATTCGCCCGCCGAATTTGAATCACGTATTAAAAGTCGGCGATCGCTACTGGATTACCGCGAGCAACGGCATTCTGCGAAACACGACCGAAGAACGCATTCAAAAAGACAGCAAAGACTATTCAGAAACGAATCTGCGCACGGTAGTCATTCAGGACACGCGCTTTCGCGATCTATATATCGACGCCGAATCGTACGTCAAACGCATCGGCGACGCGGCGACGGTCATCAGCAAAGAATATCCCGGCGCGCCGATCGAAACCGAAGATTTTTATTCGCTGTACAAAGCGGGCTATGGCGACGACACTCTTTTCGTCATATCGCGCACGGGCGTGCTGTTTTATTCCAATGACAGCGGCCGCACCTTCGATTATCACAAGCTGCAATTTAAGTCCGGCAACGGCAGCCGCAATCCGCGCGTCGAAGACATGCACGTCACCGAGGACGGTCGCGTCCTGATTTTGATTACGGTCGGCTCGCGTTCCGGCCTGGTCACCCGCAGCGGCGCCGGCGAAGACTTCGAAGACTGGAAGTACAAACCCTTCGACGGCATCTATCGCCGCATGTTTTCGATTCAAAATATATCACCGGACGCGCGCAACATCTTTCAGAACGGCCTGTACATCGCGGGCAAGGGCCGCTATCTGTATTCCCGGGACGGCGATCGCTGGATCGGGAGCTTCGAAGAAAGACTGGGCGGAGCGTCCGTGGCCATCACTTCGATGACGGCCGACTCCGAGGGCAATATGCACTTCGGCGGCGCGAACGGCGCGTTCTGGAAAAACGCGAACGGCACCCGCACTTCTCCCAGCCTGCGCGCCGAATTCGATCAGGCCGTGCGCGGCGTGCACATCAGCGAAAGCGGCGAAGGTTTTCTGTACGGCGCGAACGGTCTGTTTCGGTATACCCGGGACGGCGGCAAGAACTGGCTTTTGACCGACACGGGCGCCTTAGAAGACGCGAGCTTTCTAAGTCATACGATCATGCCCGACGACAGCATCTTACTCGCGGGCGAAGAAGCATCGCTGATGCACATCAAGAATCCGCATTTATTAGAAGATCGCGACGAAAACGGCTACCAGTACGTCGACTACGACACCGACGTTCTGGCGCGCTTTCACCGCTTCCGGGCGCTGCTACTACGATTCTTTCTGGGCGTCTTCTTATTGCTGACCATCTTCGCATTGATCGCGCCGGCCTACGCGCTGATTCCGTACGCGACCGTTGACTGGAAGTCCGCCAGCGTGGGCGCCGCGATCACCACCGTCGCGCTGCTCGCTTTTATCATCATCTTTCGCGTGTGGGTCGGCGGCTCGACGACCACCGGCGTGATCTACGGCGTATGGGCCGCTGTGCCCCTGGGCCTGCTGGTCATACTCGCATCGACGCAGATCATTTTGTTCGGCCTGGAAATCGCGTATGTCATTCAGAACCCTTATTTATACAAGGGCCTGGGCATCGGCGGTCCGAACGCCAAAGACGAAAACGAAAGCGATTCGCTGCTCTGGAATTTTCTGCTGCTGATCTCGCTGACCTACCATCATCTGTACGATCGCAAGCGACCGCTGACGAACGAACAGGCCCTGCGATTTTTCAATCGCGACATCTCGAAGCTGGAGTATACCCGGGACAAACTTTTGCAATCCGGCGTAATCGGCTACGACGCGAACGCGGGCGAATTCTTTCCCGTACGACCGCCGAGCGAAATCAAAGTGAGCCAGCTGGAGCGCACGATCATCGAAAACGCTTTGAAGATGCCCGACCACGCTTTCTCCGGACGCTTCAGCACGCGCGTGAAGAAACTCCAGAAAGGCATTCTGGCCCAGCTCGATAAAGCGGCCGGCGACCTGACGATCGCGGACCTGCTGCCGCTGCTGAAAGGCGCTTCGAAGCGCACGAAAAAGTAGGCCGAAAATAATACCCCGGAAAAAAGCACGGATTTCATCCGCGTAGAAGCAGGCGGGGAAACTCTCTGGACGTCCACGTCGGCCGTCGGAATCTGGGCCCTACTATGGCACAATTTCCCGCTTCACCGTTCAACGAACTGGCGCCGAACAGCGCCTACGATAGCATGCAAATTTCCCGTCCCGACTACGGACGTTATCTCGAAGACTTCCGCGAAGGCGACGTCTTCCTGCACCCGCGCGCCTTCACCGTCGACCGCAGCTTCGCGCAAGAGTACGCGACCGTATTTCACGACGCCTGCCCGCTCTTTTTGAGCGCGCCCTACGCCCAGGCTCACGGCTTCGCCGACATGCTCGTGCATCCCATGCAGGTCTTTAACATCGTCCTGTCTCTGGGCGTGCAAAACAATTCCGAGAAAGCCATCGCCAACCTCGGCTACTACAACGTAAATTTTCTGCAGCCGGTCTATCCCGGCGATACCATCACCGCGCGCTCGAAAGTTCTTTCCCAGAAAGATCGGGGCCCGGACAAACCCGGCATCGTGCACGTGCGCACTCTGGGACTGAACCAGCGCGACGAAGTTGTGATTCAATACGAACGCAAGATTATGATTCCGCCCCGCGGCGCAGGCGAAAGCAAGCCCGGCGATCCGAAAGCCGACTTTCCCGAAATCGAAAACCCGCAGATCACTCTGCCGGATTTCAAAACTCCCGAAGCGAAATTCAAAGCTCTGACCGGCGACGACACTTACTTCGAAAATTTCAAAGCCGGCCAGATCATCATTCATCGCAACATGCGGACCATCACCGACGAACATGTGCCCTGGACCTATCGCATGGGCAACACCCATCCCCTGCACTATGATCGCCTGTATTCAATGGGTCTGTCCGGCCCCATGAGCGGCGAACCGATCGTCTACGGCGGCCTGGTCTTCGCCTGGCTGATCGGCCTTGCGAGCCGCGATACGACTGAAAATATGCTCTTCGATCTGGGTTATACCGAAGGTTATCATACCCAGCCGGCGGTCTCCGGCGATACGGTCGGCAGCATTTCGCGCGTGCTCGCCGTTGAAGACGGTCCGGTGCCCGGCACGGGCGTCGTGCACTTTCAGTTTATCGGCGTGAAAAACATCAAGACGGTCGACGCGCTGGATCAGTTCGGCGAAGACCTTTTCATCAAAGAAAACGCGAAAAAGAAAATGGGCAAAGAAAAGATTCCGCCCAAGATCTTCGAAATCGAACGCAAAGTTCTGATCAAAAAACAGGGCTGACGCCGCGCGGCTGCGGTCCGGAACGCGGAGTCTATCTCCGCGTCTGGAGCGGCGTCGCGCAGTTTTTCAGCCGCCGGAGGGCGCCGCATGCGACTGGCACGGGATATTCAACGACTCGAAAAAGAGGAATTCGATATCGCGGTGATCGGCGGCGGCGTGACCGGCGTGGCGATCGCCCGGGAAGCCGCCGAACGCGGGTACCGGGTTTGCTGCCTGGAAAAAAACGACTTCGGCTGGGCGACCAGCGCGGCGACGTCGAAACTCCTGCACGGCGGCCTGCGCTATCTTGCGAATCTCGAATTCGGGATCGTCAGAGAATCGCTCCGGGAACGCCGTATTCTCGGATGCGCCGCGCCGCATCTCGTGCGACCGCTCAAATTTCTCGTGCCGATCTACGCGGGGGAAAAACCGACGCGTCTCGAAATGAAGATCGCGCTCGTGCTCTACGATCTGCTGGGCTTCGATCGCAACCGCGGAGTCGCCGAAGACAAACGCCTGCCCCGTCACAGCTGGCTGAGTCGCGCGGAAGTTCTGCGCCAGGAGCCCGGCGTAAATCCCACGGGCGTTTCAGGCGGCGCGCTCAAGGGCGCCTATATCTATTACGATTACCAGAGCATTTGTCCCGAGCGACTGCTGCTGGACTGGGCCGTGACCGGCGAAGCGGCCGGCGGCCTGTACTACAATCACTGCGAAGTTACGGCCTTGCATCGCGCGAAAGACGATAGCTCAAGCGACGGCGCGAGCGACGCGGCGAAGACAGACAGCGGAACGAAAGTCACCGGCGCGACCGTGCGCGATACCCTGACCGGGAAGACGCATGAGCTTCGCAGTCGCCTCTTTATCAACGCCTCCGGTCCGTATATGGATTATGTTCTGAAGCTGGCGGAATTTCAATCGCCGCCGATTCAGCGCTCGACGGGAGTTCACCTGATTACTGATCCGCTGTTTGCTCCGGAAAAAGATCACACGGTTTTTATTAAAGGCAAGCGCAACGACCAATTTCTGATTCTGCCGTGGATGGGGCGTTCGCTGATCGGTCCGACCGATGTCCCGTATTCCGAACACCCGGATCAACTGACGGCCCGCGAAACAGAAATCGACGCCCTGGCCAGCGACCTGGAAGCGGCCCTGCCCCCTGGCGTCTTTCGCCGCGATATGATTCGCCACGTCATCACCGGCATTCGTCCCCTGGTTTCTCTCGAAGAAAAAGAAAAAACTAAAGCGCAGACCGGCGGCCCGGGCTCCGGCGGCGGCAAAGGCACGCGGGCGATCTCGCGTAAAAGCGAGGTCTACGATCACGCGCCGGAACTGGAAGGCCTGCTTTCCGTGGGCGGCGGCAAGTGGACCACTTCCCGGGCGCTCGGCTCCGAAGTGCTGGACGTCGCGAATAAAAAGCTCGGCCCGCCCGAAACGAACGCGAACGCGAACGCGAACGCGAACGCGAACGCGAAAAATAAAACGAATCGAAAAACAACAGGCGACACCCGCCGCCTTCCGTTCTTCAGCGCTCCCGGCTTCGCGGAATCGACCCAGGAGTACGCGGCCTTTGCCGTGCGCGAATTCGCGACGCCCGGAATTCCCGAAACCGTTCATCGCCACCTGATCGGCCTGTACGGCACGCAGCACACGGCCGTGCTCAAACTCGCGCAATCAGATCCGCGACTGGCCGCGCGCATTTCCGAACGCGAAGACCGGCTGGATATTTTCGCGCAGTTGAACTACGCCGTTCAAAACGAGAGCGCTGCGACGCTCGACGATTTAATTCGCCGCCGCCTGTCCCTCGGCATGCTGGAACGCCCGACGGATTCGGAGCTCCGCGCAATCTGCGAGCACGTCGCGAGCCTGCTCGATTGGGATGCGGCACGCATCGACACAGAAATCCAGGCCATCGCGCGATTTTATCCGCTACACCCGCGGAGCCAGGGCGAAGCCGTTTGAGACTCTCGCCCGCAGCGACGGCCAAAATACTGCTTTACAGCCCTCGTTTTTGACATAGACCCAATCCGGTGAGCACGCTGCAGGACGCCGTTCGAATTTTGATCGTCGAAGCGGACCCGGAGTCCGGCGCGCGCCTCGCCGAAAGACTCGCCGCCCTGGGATACGAAACCGCGGCCTGGTTTGCGGACGGCGCATCGGCTCGCAAGTACCTGAACGATGCGACCCGCCGCATCGACCTGGCTCTGGTCGACACTGAAGCCGCAGGCGATCCCGCACGATTGACCGGCGCGGGCGGACGACAGCTCCCGGTGATTTGCATGGCGCCGAACGATCCCGGCGCCGCCGCGGCCTTCGAGCGGGTGCGCGCTTTGAATCCCTACGCCTGCCTGGTCAAGCCGATTCGCGACAGCGAACTCCGGACAACGATCGAGCTGGCCCTGCAGCGACACCGGCGCGAGCAGAGCCTCGCGAAGGCCGAAGACTGGTATCCCCTGGCCGGCCGCACGAACCTCGAAGGCTTCTGGCACTGGGAGATCGACGCGAATCAGATGAGCCTCACTTCACGCTCAAGCTTTCTGCAAGATGCCGCCGATCGCACACATACGATCGAAGACTATATCGCGCGACTGGATCCGGAAGATCGCGAAAATTTTCAACGGGACTTAAACGAACACCTGGCCGGCGATTCGCCTCTGCTCGATCACGTGCATCGCGTAATCGGCGACGAAGGTTCGATCCGCTGGATTCAGTGCACCGGCATCGCCAATCGCGACGCCGCGGGCGTGGCGCGTTCCGTCAGCGGATCGATCGGCGATATTACCGGGCGCAAAGAAACGGAAGAATCTCTTTCGGAAAGCCGGCGCTTTATCCAGGGCATCACCGAAGCGATCCCCGCGATTCTGTACACGTACGATATCGTCGAACAGCGCATCATCAGCATCAACCAGCTGGCGGAAAAAATCCTGGGCTACAGCACCGGCGAGATCGTGGCTCTCGGTCGCGAAATTTTTGATCGTATCGTCCTGCCCGAAGATCGCCACCGCTTTCCGGCCCGCCAATCGTCGTACGCCCGCACGGAGCCGGGCGCGATTCTGGAATCGGAAGTCATGCTCGTCAGCGGCGGCGGCGAACGGCGCTGGCTTTCGATCCGCGAACTGGTGTACATTCGCGATTCCGACGGCCGGCCGCTGCAGGTGATCGGCACGGCCCAGGACATCACGCGACGTAAAGACGCCGAACTTGATTTGATTCAGGAAAAGGAGTGGCAGATCGTTACGCTGCACTCTCTGGACGACGGCGTAATCACGACCGACCGCCAGGGGCGCATCATTTCGATGAACCCCGCGGCGCGCAGGCTGTGCGGCTTTCAATCTCTGGGCGAAGCGGCCGGCCGCGGCATTGACGAAATCTACGCGCTGGTCGACGAACGCAGCGGCGATCGCCTGCCCTGCCCGGTCAAACGCGCGCTGCGGGAAGACGAAAGCGTCGAGTACTTCGCCGGCCTTCGCATGCACACCGAAGACGGTCGCAAACCCAACGTCAGCCTCACGGCCAATCTTCTGCGAGACGACGAACAGAAGACCATCGGCGCGGTCGCGGTGCTGCGAGACGAAACCGAAAAAGTCCGCACCGAACGGGAAATGCGTAAGATCCAGGCCCTGGACTCTCTGGGCATTCTGGCGGGCGGCATCGCGCACGATTTTAACAACGTCATGACCGCCATTCAGAATCACATCTCCCTGGCGCGCATGCACCTGCACGAAAAGATTATTCTCGAACACCGCCTGCGCGAAGCGGAGAAGGCCTTGAATCGGGTGCGCGGTCTGACGCGCCAGCTTCTGACTTTCGCCCGCGGAGGCGATCCGATCAAACGCACTGTCGCGGTCGGCGAACTTGTGCGCGAATCCGCCGACTTCGTACGGCAGGGCAGCTCCGCGCAAATCGAATACGGAATATCCCCGGAGCTGTGGCCGGCGGACCTGGACGAGACGCAGTTCAGCGCCGTGATCAACAACCTGGTCATCAACGCCATTCACGCGATGCCCGACGGCGGACGCATCTGGATCCACTGCGAAAACGTAGAGCATGAAGCGCGCGACACATCGTCCGTCATCGGCGATGCGCCGCTGCAAAAAGATTTCGCGGAGTTGTTTCCCAACGACTTTCCCCAGGACTTTCTGACGGCGGACCACTATCTGCGGATTTCAATTCTGGACGAAGGCGGCGGAATATCGCCGGAAAATTTGGACCGCATCTTCGATCCTTATTTTACGACCAAAGAAACCGGCAATGGACTGGGACTCGCCAGCGCCTATTCGATCATCAAACGCCACGCGGGGCTGCTGCGCGCGCATTCCATTCCCGGGCGCGGGACGCGCTTTCAAATATTCATGCCGGCCAGGCCGGGAGCGAGCGTCGCCGCGCGCGATCCAGACTCCGACGACGAAAGCGAAGACTTCGCCGCGCCACTGCCTGGCGCGAAGCTCAGGGCGGCCCAGAGCGCGCCGCCGGAACGCGACGCCGGACGCATTCTGATTATGGACGACGAAGAGGATATTCGCGAAACCCTGGGGCTGCTATTAGAGCGGATGGGTTATGCGGTCGTCGAAGCCGACAGCGGCCAGGCGGCGGTCGAACAATTTCAAATCGGACACTCGGCGGATCGGGCTTTCGATCTGGTCATTCTGGATTTGACCGTGCCCGGCGGCATGGGCGGCCTGGATGCGGCGCGGGCCATGCAGAGCATCGGAGGCAAAGCGCGATTCATAGCCAGCAGCGGCTATTCGAATGATCCGGTAATCGCCAACTACGCGGACTACGGCTTCGCCGGATCGCTGGCGAAACCCTTTCGCATGAAAGAGCTTTCGCAGTTAATCGAAGATGTTTTGAGCGACTCGAATAAAGACGCAAGCCGATCCGGCGATTCGCTATAAACGAGGACGGTTCGCGTCTCTCACAGACGAGGACGGTTCGCGTCTCTCATAAACGAGGACGGTTCGCGTCCCTCATAAACGAGGACGGTTCGCGTCCTCGTAGCTGCTCGCGCCTTCCGGGCCGCGATCGTATTCGCCGGACGCCTGGCTGCGAACGCGGCTCAGAATTCGCAGGGCGAATTTGAAACGGGTTTCGCTTTCAATGCTCTCAGGAGTCTCGGCCGCCGAAATCGGACCCAGAAAATTGTATTCCAGAACCAGCGGGCCCGGGCGAAAGAACATCGTCTCCGGCGTGCCGGTGATCAGGCCATCGCGGGCGGACACGCGAAACTCGTCGCCCATGACCATCATCGGCGCCTGGATCCCATAGCGCTGCACGTCGGCCCGCAGCCGCTCCGCAATCGCCTGCACCCGTTCCGCCCGGGGGGCGTCGGGACTGAGCTCCAGTCCGTGGTCGGCGGGATTGGCCGTCGCCACGATGTACATCGCGACGCCGAACTCCCGGGCCCGCCGGTACAGCAAATTCAAAGCGGGCAGCTCCTCGATGCACGGCCCGCAGGTCGGACTGTACACGTTCAGCACCAGGCCGGGACTCTTCAGGTCCGCGAGGCGGACCATCCCACCGGCCTGGGCCAGTTCGCCCGCCAGAGGCAGGCCTTCCCAATTTTGCACGCCGAAGTTGCTGCGCACTTCCGGACGACAGGCCGCCAGCAGGAACGACAGTCCCAGAATCAGCAAGACCAGCGGGCGCTCCCCCGGGGTCGGGCGGCGGATCGGGGACCGGGTATTATGAAGATTGAGTTTCAAAGCTTGCATGACCTTACCAGGAAAACTAAATCAGCCGGAGATTACAGGCTTTTTCCAGATTCCCGTTCAAAAAGATTGACGCCCAGGCGCACGCGCCAGATTCGGTATGTTGCAAGAAACTGCCCCATGTCAAAAGATTTCGAAATCTCCAAACTCCTGGATCTCTCCCGGGATCAAAAATACGCCACGACGGTCGCCGCTTTTGAAGTGATCGATATGCTGGAACAAATCGATATTCCGCGCAAAATGGCCAACCGCAAGCCGGCGGTCAAAGCCATGAACGCTCTGTTCGAAAAGACCGTTCAGTGGGACTATATCGACGACGAAGCCCGCGAAGCTCTGGCGGCTGAACTGGAAAATTCGCGGCGTGCGAATCTCGACGCGGTCTTCGGCAACGCTCAGGATACTGCGGCTCTGGCCGGCAGTGCCGACGCGATCGGCTCGGAAGCCTTCAATACGATGGCGGAAGGGGCCGAGGGCGAAATGGAAGGCTTCCAGTCCAGCGACGAGCAGGAAGAGGGAGCTTTTGGGGCCGCCACCACCACCACCGCCGCCGCTGCGACCGACTCGGACGACAGTTCCGATGATGACGACAGCGACGACGATGACGATTCCTACGACGATGATGACGACGATGACGACCGGGATTTCGATTTCGGCGACAGTCCCGCCGAATAAGCGGACGGGGCGGTAAGCTCGATCGCTGCCTCGCTCCCTGATTACCCCGTACAGTTCCAGGCGAACCCTGACGGCTCCGGCAATCTGCTGGGTGCGAAAGGCCTGCTGCACTCCTCCCGCGATCCGGTGCGCGAAGCCCGCCGCGTCGCCGAAACGATCCTGAATGAACTCCCGGCCCGGGAGACCTGCGTGGTTGTCGGCTGCGGCTGGGGTTATATCGCCGAACAGTTACTACAGCTGCTGAGCTCGCGGGAATCTGCGCGCAAAACTTCGCAAGATACACCACGGCTGCTCTTTTTTGAACCGCTGGCCAGCGTCAGCAATGCGCTGCGAAGTCACGGACGCCTGGCGGAACTCACGCAGGCCGGCGCGACGATTCTCCATGAGGTCGAAGCGCTGCGCGAAGTCCTGAGCGCGAAAGCTGCAATCGCCAGCCAGAACGCCGAGACCGACGCGACAGCCGCAACCGCCTGGATCACTCCGGCGTACCGGCGGCTCTTTCCCGAATTGGAAGGTCTGGTCAGCCAGTGGATCGGCGGCGCAAACGATGCAGGCCGTACGGATTCCGCCGCAGCGAAGAGCGAGCCGCGGACTCAGGCAGGCCAGGTAGACCGGGCGACCGGCGGCCGCTTTCTGCGCCAGTGGACGCGCAACGCCCTGATTCGACTGCGCGGCGATTCGAAAAATCAAAACGCGCCGTTTGAATTCATAAATCCCGATGGAATTCTCAAAACAGAGACTGACGCTGCCGACCCGGGCGAAGTCCTCTATTGTGGAGCCGGCCCGGGCCTGCCTGTCGATCTCGGGCTGGATCCTTTTGTTTCGAACGGTGCTACGCAAACGCAGACGCTGCAAGAGCGACGCCGGGAACGAGTCCAGGAACTGCGACGAAACTATTTCATCGTCGCGGCCGACACGGCCCTCGCTCCGCTTTTGCACGCCGGTCTGGAGCCGGATCTCGCCATCTCAATCGACAGCGGCCCCGGCACGTACTTTCATTTAGTCGCGGCGGCGCGCGTGGCCGGCCCGGGATTCAGCGGCTTTTCGTTTCCGGTATTAACCAACCTGGCGGGGCCGCGCTGCCTGAGCCTCTTTTTCGAGCGGCGCATCTACTATCGCACCAGCACTCCCCTCGATCAGTGGCTCGCCCTGGGCCCCCTGGGCGGTATCGGCGAGTTGAGCAACCCCACTCGGAACGCTCTGGGTATCGCTCTGCATATCGCGCGCCTGCTGGGAAGCAAAGTCCTGCGAACCGCCGGGAGCGATCTGCAGAGCGCCGGTCGCCAGACCCACGTCTCCGGAACAGGTTATACGGAGTATGCTCGTCTCGGTGTGCAACGCCGGTTCTCGTTAGAAATGTATCAGCCCGGCGGCTACGCCCGGCGCGACGGCAAGCAGGAACGCACCCAAAAAAACGAGCTCGGCTTTCAGAGCGCCGTTCGCATGGCCGCGGACTTCGCCATCGATCTGTCGGCGCCGCGCCCGGTTGCCGGCGCAGCCGAAGCAAAACAGAGCGCCGTTTTGGATTCGGCGCCCGCCTCCCCGGGACCGCGAGAAATTCCGGAGCGCGCCCTCGCCAGGATTTCCGCCGCAGAGCTGCGGACGTTTTTACAGGACACACGCCCCCGTCTGAACGAAGCTGTCTTCGCCGACTGGCAAATCTCGCGGGCGGATCTCGATCGCTGGTTTCGGATCCTGACGTGATTCACCGGAACTGATTTATTTCGGGTCGCCGGGGCCGGCCGTGCTTTTCTTACAATAAAAGCTGCGAAAGTCGCCCGAAACTCGCGCGACCAGCCGAAATTCTGAGGGAGCGCTGCAAGACCAGCCAGCAAGACCGTAAAAAGAAGGCCGCCATGATCATCCCAAAAAAAGACTTACTCAACGACGCGGAAGTCCAGGAACTCACCGACATCGTCGGCGAATTCGACTGTACGATTACTCCGATCATCGGCGCGACCCGTACGATCTTCGCCATCCGGGGCGACGAACGCCACGAACTGATGATCAACCGCATCGAAGGCCTGCCCTATATCGATCGCGTCGACACGATCCAATCGCCCCACAAACTCATGGACGTGCAGTCGGAGCTTGCCCGCCACGAAATTTCAATCGGCGGCCGGGTGCTGGGGCGGGACCTTTTAATTGTGGCCGGCCACTGCACGGTTGATCCGAAAAATCCGCAGCTGTTTATCGAAACCGCTCACGCGGTCAAAGAGGCCGGCGCCCACGTGCTGCGCGGCGGCGTGTGGAAGCCCCGCACCAGCCCCCACTCCTACCAGGGAGACGCGAAAGGCGTTGAAGTCATACTGCGCGCGCACGAAGAAACCGGACTGCCGATCAACACCGAAGTCATGGACGAAGAGCAGCTGCGCATCGCGGTCGAGGCCGGCGCGCATATGATCCAGGTCGGCGCCCGCAACGCATTGAACTACGCTCTGTTAAAAAAGATCGGCGAGCTCACCGGCGCGAAAGGCACAGTGATTCTATTAAAACGCGGCATGCACATGGGACCGGTCAACGAATTCGTTTCGGCCGCCGAGTACATCGTCAGCGCGGGCAATCCAAACGTGGTGCTCTGTCCCCGGGGTACGGTACCCGGGCTCGACGGCTATCGCAATCATCCCGACGAATCGATTACGCCGCTGCTCAAGCAGCACACCTGGGCGCCGGTCGTCGTCGATCCTTCGCACTCAGTGGGCAAGGCCGAGTACGTGCCCCACGCGGCCCTGGCTGCCATCGCCTACGGCGCGGACGGCCTGTGCATCGAAACCCACTGCCAGCCCCGCAAAGGCATCGGCGACGATCCCAAGCAGGCGATCACGCCGGACGTCCTGGGCGATCTGATTCGCGACGCCTCTACGATCTTCGAGCTCAAGAACAAATACCAGAGCTATCTGCCGAATCCGGCCGCAGCTTCCCGCTGACGAAGCGCCGCAGGCCGGCAAAATGTACTGGTGCTGATCGCGGGGCGGATGGTCGTGTGATTCCTGAGAATCCGGTTCCGGCCGGATTCCTGTATTTCGGGACAGGCATTCATGGCATTACAGGCAATTCTGGGCATCATCGTATTCTGCGGCATCGCGTGGGCTCTCAGCGAAAATCGAAAAAACGTTCCGGTCCGGATGATCGCCGTGGGCCTCGGACTGCAGATCATACTGGCGCTGATCCTCCTGCGCTGGAGCGACGCGCGCCACGCTCTGCTGTATCTAAATCACATCGTTACAGCCATCGACGAGGCGACCCGGGCCGGCACAAGCTTTCTCTTCGGTTATCTGGGCGGCGGCGACCTGCCCTTCGAGGAACCCTATCCGGGAGCGGGCTTTATTCTGGCTTTCCGGGCGCTGCCGATCGTGCTGGTGATGAGCGCCCTGTCGGCACTGCTGTTTTACTGGAAGATCTTACCGGCGATCGTGCGCGGGCTTTCGTTCGTTTTGCAAAAGCTGCTCGGGATCGGCGGCGCGCTGGGAGTCGGCACGGCGGCGAATATCTTCGTCGGCATGGTCGAAGCGCCGCTCTTTATTCGTCCTTATCTGAGTAAGATGACCCGCAGCGAAATCTTCGCGATCATGACCGTGGGCATGGCGACCATCGCCGGCACGATGCTCGTGCTCTACGCCCTGACGATTCAGCCGATCGTCGGCGATGGAGCGCTGGGTCATTTGCTGGTGGCTTCGATCATCAGCGCCCCGGCCGCCCTCGTGATCGCGCAAATCATGGTGCCGCAGGAAGCGGGCACAGAGACCGGCGGCGAAATCGCGGAAGCCCACCCGGCCCAGGGCGCGATGGACGCGATTACGTACGGCACTCTCGAAGGATTGAAACTGTGGGGCAGCATCGTCGCGATGCTGATTGTGCTCGTGGCTCTCGTGAATCTGGTGAACCAGGGACTCGCCGGTATTACGCACTTATTCATGGGCGCCGAAGCGGAAGCGGTGACTCTGCAAATGATTCTGGGTTATATCATGGCGCCCTTCGTGTGGCTGATGGGGGTGAGCTGGAGCGAAGCGCCGGCCGCGGGTCAGCTCATGGGCGTCAAAATCGTCCTGAATGAATTCCTGGCTTATATTCAGCTGGCGCAAACGCCCGCCGAAGCGATCTCGGAAAACAGCCGACTGATTCTGGTCTATGCGATCTGCGGGTTCGCGAATCTCGGCAGCCTGGGAATTATGATCGGCGGCCTGTGTACGATGGCCCCGGAGCGCCGCAGCGAAATCGTCAGCCTGGGCTTTAAGTCGATCGTCTCCGGAAATCTGGCGACGATGATGACGGGCGCCATCGCCGGGATCATCATGTCGATTTAGAAGAGACAGCGCGTATTTATGGGACTGCCGAAACATCCAATTCGCCGACGTCTGTACCAGTCGTCGACATCTCTGGCCAGCGGACTCAGCTCGGTCCTGCTGAGTATATACCAATCGACGCTCGATTATATCATCGAAGGCGACGATCATCTGCGCATGCTCGACGCGAGTCGTAAAAATTATATCATCGCCGTCTGGCATACTTTCGTGGACGCGGCGATCTTCGGTCTGCATTCCCGCGGCGTTTGCATCTATTCGGACCATCCCCGCACGAAGCAGTACGAGAATTCCTGGACTCACTATTTTCGCGAGATCGGCATCAAGACCATTCGCGGCATGGGCTACGAAGTTCTGGACGCGTCATTGGGCCGCCAATCTCAGGGGATCATTAACTTTATCAAGATCATCAAAGACGGAACCCCCGCCCTGGTCGCTCCGGACGGCCCCCACGGCCCAATTTACGAAGCCAAACCGGGCGTAGTTTATATGGCCCGGAAATCCGGCAGCGTCGTCGTCCCGATCGGCATGGGCTTTTCCAGGCGCGTGGTCGGCCCCAACTGGGATGATTTTGCGCTGCCCCTGCCCTTTTCACGCGTGGGCCTGGTCGTCGGCGAACCGATCGTTCCCGAAGCGGATACGGACGAAAAAACTCTGGCCCGGCAGTCCCTGGAAATGGAAAAACGATTGGACGAGCTGTGCTTCCGCGCCAATGATCTCGTGCTGGGCCGCGTTTGAACTCCGGGCGACCCGCACTCATAGCAATCCTCCATTAATCAATGAAACGAATCGCAATCACAGCAACAGGACACGGCGCGATCGTCGTCCTGAAAGTCACCGGCCATCTGGACGGCGCGACAGCCCCGGAGCTGGAGCGGGAAATCCACGCCTGCATCGCCGACGGTATGTTCAAGATCGTAACCGACTTTAAAGAGCTCGATTTTATGTCCAGCGCCGGGCTGGGCGTGCTGATGGGCGCGATCCAGAAGGTTCGCGAAAATCACGGCGACATCAAGCTGGCCCGACCGAACGCCAGCATCCGCCGTCTGATCGAGGTGATGGGCTTCAATCATCTCTACCAGATGTACGAAACCGAAGCAGACGCGATCGCCGCCTTCGAATAAAAAGAGCCAGCTGCCGTGCCAGACGCAATCACAATGATCGCCGTATGGAACGGCGCCGAAATCGCCAGAAGCGACGATTGCCTGATCGTCGAAGGCAGCTACTATTTTCCGCTGACTTCCATCGACCGCGATTTGCTCAGGCCCGGACCGCATCGTTCCCGCTGCCCGATGAAAGGCGAGGCGAGCTATTTCGATTTGCGCGTCGACGGCCACAGCTTATCCCACGCCGCCTGGTTTTATGCGAATCCCGCGGCGGCTTTCGTGCATCTCGAAAACCGCGTGGCTTTCTGGCGCGGCGTCCAGGTGCTGGAAGCCGGAGAGCAGGCGCACGCCGTCGATAGTACGGCGGCCGCCAGCGCTCAGGATCCCGCCGAGCAGGAACGGCTGTACGAATTCCTGTCGAAGATTCCGAAAACTGAAATTCATCTGCACTTAGAAGCCCTCGTGTCGTGCGAAAGCATCTATCGCCTGATGCGCGAAAACCAGGTGAATATCGACGGCGTAGAAAGTCAGGGCGATCTACTGCGCCGCTTCCAGGTCCGAACGCTCGAACAGTTCATCGATCTATATATCAACGTCATCCAGCCCTGTCTGTTAAAAGCCCAGGACTTCGATTTGATTCTGCGAGACGCGCGGGACTATCTGAAACGCAATCGAATTTATTACGCGGAGATCTTCTGGGCGCCGACGAAGTTCATGCAAAACGGCCTGGAGTACGCGGAGATGCTGGACGTGCTTGACGCCGGCGCCCGACGCATCAAAAGCGAAGACAATATTCATATCAAATTTCTGGTAGACCTTTCCCGCAGCTACGGCCCCGAAAACGCGGGTCGCAATCTCGATTTAGTACTCGCTCATCCGCGCGACTGCGTGATCGGCGTGGGCCTGGGCGGCGCGGAAGAAAATAATCCCGCCCGGGACTATGAAGCCGTATTCGAACGCGCGCGCGAAGCCGGATTGCACGCCGTAGCCCACGCGGGCGAAGCGGTCGGTCCGTCTCAAGTGTGGGAGGCCATTCGCACGCTCCAGGTCGAAAGAATCGGGCACGGCACGAGCGCCGTTCTGGACGAACGCCTGCTGGATCATTTGGCCGAAACGCAGCTGCCGCTTGAAGTCTGTCCTTCCAGCAACGTATTCACCCGGGCCTACGTGCACGAACTACGCGAACATCCGATTCGCAATTTTTTCGAGCGCGGCTTAAACGTAACGGTCAATACGGACGATCCGACGATCTTTGGCATTGAACTTTCGGACGAGTATTTGAATCTCTATAATCACTGCGGATTCGATCTAAACGAAATTCTGGTACTCATTCGAAACAATTTAAACGCGAGCTTTTTGTCGGACCGCAACAAAGCCAACTGCTGGCGTCAGGTTCGCGAGCGGGTCGCAAAACTCCAGGATCGTCTGGGTTTCCAGCTGACCATTCCCTGATGCCCGCGCGTTTCATCCATGCGTCGACCAGAGCCTAAAAAACCCTCGAATATAAGCGTTAACAGCCGATAATAGAGCACAGCGGGCGAGCCGCCGGAAACATTTGACGCCGCAAACTCGTCTAATTCTATATGGAGTCCTCGTTGTTTTCGAAAGTATCAGTCATGTTTTTGCCAGCCCTCGCCTTTGCCGGCCTGGCGGGCTGCCTGGATTTCAGACCCTCGGCGACTGATATGACCGAATGGCCCGGCTCTCTATTACCAGCACTGATCCAGAATCAATCAAGCACCACGGACTCGGGCACCGGTAGCGGTGGCGCGACCGTTGTCTATATGTATACCGATAGCGTGCCGGTCGGCGGAGGCCAGGGCAATCGGGCAGCCACGAACGCGATCTGCTCGACCATGCAGACCACGAATTTCGCCGCTCTCTCATGTACGAAACACATGGCCGTTCTCAGTTACTCCGGCGGCGACGACCTGGTCAACGCGCCGGCAAACGAAGGTCTACCGAGCGGCGTGCCCGTACGCTCCGCGACAGAAAACCTGGTCGCCGCGGACTGGGGAACTTTTCTGACCGGTCCCGACAACAGTTTGCAAACTGCGGGGGTCTCAACCGGGGCGCCCGTCCCGTACTACTGGACCTCAAGCCTCGCGGGCGGCGGCTACGATGGGACCCACAACTGCGCGGACAATACGAACTCCACAATGCCCGTCACCGGAGCCCAGGCAGCCGTCATTACAACCGCCGGAACGCACATCGCCTTCGCGAACAATCAGCCCTGCGACGGCAGTATGAACCAGGCCTTCCTGGTCTGCGTCTGCTGGAATTAGATTCGTAATAACGAATTCAACCGAACTGTAGAATATCATCCGCGGCGAATTCGTACCAACGAATTCATCCGAACTGGAGAATATCATCCGCGGCGAATTCGCGAACTAAACGGTAGACCTGATGTTTGCCGCGCTTACCGCGAATGTCGATTGGATCCAGGGGTTCGAAGATGTATTTATCCCGCGAAGCCTCCGTCAGATTTTCAAAGAGGTCGCTGGAAATCAAAACTTCTCCCGGCTTCGCCATCGACTCCAGGCGGGCGGCCAGATTCACGGTGTCGCCGACGGCCGTATAAGAAATTTTCTGAAACGACCCGACGTTCCCCACGACCACGTCGCCGGAAGCCAGGCCGATGCCCATGGCGGGACGGATGCCGTAATTCGACTCCCAGTTCGTTTGCCAGAGCTCGAAGATCGAAAACATTTCCATCGCCGTGAGCAGCGCCTTATCGCGATGTTCCGGATCTTCGATGGGCGTGCCGAACAGACACATGATGCCGTCGCCGATGTACTTGTCGACCATGCCTTCGTAGCCCATGATCACCTCGGTCATGGACGTAAAAAATTCGTTCAAGAAAGAGATCACCTTTTCGGGGTCCATATCTTCGGTCATCGAAGTATAGCCCCGCAGGTCGGCGAACATGACCGTCACGCTTTCGCGACGGCCTTTCTGATCGACCGTGATTTCGTCGTTTAATATGCCTTCGACGATTTTCGGATCGACGTACATCCCGAACACCGACTGCATACGATTCTTATCTTTTTCGAGCGTCAGCTTCGTCTCGTATTCCTGCTCCAGCTCACCGCGCATGCGTTCGACTGTCGCGTTCAGCTCCGCCATTTCCTGATCGGCGGCGCTCCGCTCCGCCCGCATTGAATGCAATTCAGCGCTCATTTCTCTGTGTTCGCGGATGCGGCGGCTGAGATTGAGGGCCCGGTGCACCCGCGCTTCCAGGGTCGGCAGGTGCAGGTCTTTTTTTTCGAGTGTGTCCAGCAGGCCGGCCCGCAAGGCGTCAAGACCGAGGCGGCGGTCCAGGCCTTCGCCGAGAATCATAACCGGCACTTCGCGTTCTTTGAACACCTCATCGTAATAGTGAAACATCTCGCGGGGACCGCGCTCTTCGCCGGGGAAGGCAGTCTCGGCTATGACCAGATCCAGGCCGTCCAGAATGCCGCCGCTCCCGGGCGGACGGGCGGACCGGGCCATTTCGAGTTCGGCCGGGTCCCGCAGATAAATCAAATCAAGGTCGAAGCCGAACCAGGCCCGCAGCAGGCGTTCGATTCCTTCGAAGAATTCGTAATCGCTGTCCAGAAGTAGAATTCGAGGCCCCGGGGACATTCTGCATCGCCCCTGCCACCGGTTCAGATCACAAGTTAAATTTCTATTTGCAACTGACCTGGCCTGGCGCCGGGACCGATCCAGCCCGCAGGCAAACGCGTTTTTTTCTGATTTCTTCTTGCCTGGCCCAAAAAGGGCCCCCAATCTCAAAGCGAAATCGCTTCGCGATTTCCAATCCAGTAATATAGAGGAATCTCAATTTCTATGGCTGAAGTCGAAACAACATCTTTTTTCGGCAGGATCATGAACTCCCTCGGCGGAGTTTTGATTGGTCTGCTGTTAATCCCCGCATCCTTCGGTGTGCTTGCAATTTCCTCCTGTCGCGAACGAGCGTCGGAAGCCCTGCAAGACGCGGTGCCCGTCGAACAGGCCGTGGCCGGTAAAGCGTCGTACGCTACCGGAAAAATCCAGGCCAATCCCATCGGCGACGCCCCGTACGTCCGACCGGGACCGTACCTAACACTGAATCGCAGCGTTCAAATTTACGCCTGGAAACAAACCAGCGAAAAAGACGGCGAGAAGACAATCTACAATTGTACTACCGAATGGACTGCCAACCCGAGTAAGAACATCGGCTCGGAAAAGGGCTGCCGCGGAAAATACAATCCCGGCAAACGCACGCGCGAAACGAACAGCCGCGCGGCGATTCGTCTGAACGCAGGCGGCAAAAGCTTCTCCGTCGATTCCAAAGCGGATTTTTACGGCATGCCTTCGGCGGACATCACGGTTACCGGACTCACTCAGGCCGGCGGCTATTATTATCTGACCAGCGCCTGTGCGAATTCCGCGACGGTCGGCTGCGAACGCATCAGCTACTCGGGCACGGGTTACGATCCGCAGGCCGAGTACACCGTGATCGGCACGGCCCAGGGAGCGCGCTTTCAGCCGTACACTTCCAAGAACGACAACAAGTATCTGGCCCTCGGCGCCGGCGGATTCGCCAAAACGCTTGAAAGCATTCGCAGCTCCGACGCGACCATGACGATGATCCTGTTCGCGATCAGCGTGGCGATGCTCGGCGGCGGTCTGTCGATGATCGTCGGACCTCTGCTGAGTTTGATCGAATATATTCCGCTGATCGGCGGCTTCGGCGCCGGACTGATTCGCGTGATCTTTTTTATCATCGCGGCGATCGTTATGGCGATCACCTACTTCTTCCTGCGATACTGGTACGTCGTACTGGTGCTCTTCTTGATCGTGATGGGAATCGTAGCCTATATCGCAATCTCCCGGAGGAAGCAGGCCGAAGCGACCTGACCTTCCGAAAGCGAGATATTTCGAATTCGTTCGCCGGTCGCCGGTCGCTGATTTCAGGCGCCGGGTCGGCGAACGTAAAAATCGCGGGCTGTATTCAAATACGACCCGCGATTTTTTTGCGCCCCTGGATGATGGATGGGCGCGTTTGATTCGACGCGTTAGTGCGTAAGCGCGAGACGATAAGGTCGCGATCGGGCGACGAGCGCGGTGCTCTTTATTTACAAGTTCAGGCGGGCCGCAGCCAGATACGCTTCAGAAATTGCCACCAACCGCGGGGCTGCCGCGTATTCGACAGCGCTTCGTAGGCCGCCTGCATACCCATATCGACCGTGTGATTCAAGAGCAGAATATTCGTATCGAGCATCTGCGCCGGCAGGGTATGCTGCGGATCGATGACGCGCATGCGAACGCCCTTCGGCGGATTGTTCACCAGATCGTACGATTTCGCATGTTGCACATGCATGTGACGATTGAGTTTATGGGCGACGCCTTTATGCCGCGGGTACGCGATCCGACTGAGCAGCTTTCCGATCGGGCGATGTACATGATAGCGCGGCGTCGTTAAGATCACCGTGATGTCTTCGTAGCCCGCGTCGATCACCGCCTGCACCGGCAGCGGATCCATCACGCCGCCGTCGGTATACTCATCGCGCCCCAGAGTGCGACGTCCGCGCGTGGCGATCGGCAGCGAAGTCGCGGCCTTGAGGAGCGTGAACAGATTTTCGCTCGTGGCTTTGATATATTCCGGTTCGAGCGTTTTCATATTGCTCGCGACGACATACAGGGGCGTAATCCCCTTCTGGTTCAGGCGCTCCCGCTTGACCGGATATTTTTTGCCGAAGAGCTCATCGATCAGATAGTTTTGATCGAGAAACTGACGGCCCCGCAGCAGATTCAAATAGGACATGAGCTTCGACCCGTTCAGCTCGAAGCGCCACACCTGCAGAAAGCGATGGATCGCCAGACTGTCCCCGGGTGGTTCCGTCACGTAGTATACCGCGGCGCAGGAGCCGGAGGAGACTCCGACCACTAAATCGAAATTCCGCGCCGGATATTCGTGGGCCATCGCGGCCAGAGCGCCGCCCGTAAAGGCGCCGCGCATGCCCCCGCCTTCGACAATCAGGACCCGACCCTTGCGGCGGCCGCCCCGGAACTGTGGCAATCGACTCATATAACACCGTTAGACATTCTATCGGCCGGTTTCGTTGCAAATAAAACAATTCATTTTACGGCCGCGGCCAGGAAAAGACAGCCCGCGACAGACGCGACTCACCTGCCCCGAATCGCGACGGCGCCGGGTTCGGCCCCCGGCGAAACGCGTAGTCATCTGAAACGAAGGCCCGGCACCGGTAACAGTGTGCAGGCAAGCCGGGATTTTTTGATTGCCGGGCGGAGACCGCCTCAAATGCAGCTTGCGCCGCGCTGATTTTCGAAACATAAAATTGCGCATGTTTGGATCAGCGATATTAGAAACCGGCCTTGGACTATTGTTCATTTACTTCGTGTTAAGCACAGTCAGCTCTTCTCTCAGCGAAGGCGTCGCGCGCTTTCTGGGATGGCGGGCGAAGAATCTGAAAGCGGCGATAGAAAATATGCTGCAGAACGAAAATCTGGTAACGGACTTTTTTCAGAACGATCTGATCAGGTCCCTGGGCGACAAAAGCCGCAAGGGGCTGCCGTCGTACATGCGTTCGAAAGATTTCGCCCGCGGCATTCTGAGCGTCATCGCGGAAAAAGACGGGCAGCTCGGTCCGCTCAGCGTGCAGCGGATCCAGACGATTCTCAGCACGGGCCGTCCCGAAGTCAGCATGATCAAGAAGGGCATGAGCGTGCTGGTATCCGAAAGCGGTATGGACTTCGGACGTCTGAGCACGGGCGTCGAAGAGTGGTACAACTCGGTGATGGAACGCGCCTCCGGCTGGTACAAACGAAAAGTCAGCACGGCGATACTCGTCATCGCATCGGTGCTTACGGTCGGCGCGAACGCCGATACGATCATGATGCTCAATATTTTATATTCATCGAGCTCCACGCGAGCAAGCGTCGTGGCTCTCACCGACGAACTCGACGCCGAAACCCCGGCCGAGCAGCAGGGGGCCCTGGCCAAACAGGCCTACGGCGTCATGAACCAGAGTCTGCTGGGCTGGAGCGATCTCCAGGGCGATCTGGAAGCCGCTCAAATTGAAAACCCGCTGCCGGTTCTGGGACGCGTAGAACGCCGGCCGCCCGCCTACGAGTGCGCGTCAGGCGACAGCGCCTGCGTGCAGAATTTCGCCATCGCCTGGCTGATGAAAATCGTCGGCCTGATCTTAACCGTCGCGGCGATCAGCATGGGCGCGCCCTTCTGGTTCGATCTACTGAACCGCGTATCAAGCCTGCGCTCCAGCGGCGGACGTCCGCTGCTGTCCATGCTGGCAGGAAAAATCGCCAGCATGAAATAAACCAAACAATGATGCTGACTCCAGTGGCGCGCAGCGCCGCAGAGTCAGCGTTCCTCTAAGTCGAGAGAGACACTATTAATACAATAACGCTGACCAGTGGGCTTCGGTCCATCGGGGAAGACGTGACCGAGATGTCCCTCGCAGCGGGCGCAAACCACTTCAACGCGACGCATGCCGTGGCTCGTATCTTCGACCAGGCCCACGCGTTTCTCGTCGATGGCTTCGTAAAAGCTCGGCCAGCCGCTGCCGGAATCGTACTTCGTCGATGAGTCGAACAGCTCCGCCCCGCATCCGCGGCACTTGTAGACGCCGTCGGCTTTCGCATCGGCGTACTGCCCGGTAAAAGCTCGCTCGGTACCTTTTTCACGCAGGACCTGGTATTCCATGTCCGTCAGGCGCTCGCGCCATTCCTGTTCAGTGAGTTCGAATTTATCTGCTGCCATACTACTTGGTCTGAGTTCCTCTGAATTTCTTACACACGCGAGCCCCGTTTTTTCGCAGGCCGCACGCATCGTCGCACATCTGCCCGCGCACGAGGGCGCGAGTCTTCACGATTTCTCTTATACAGAATAGCCGTAAATCCGCCGGACGGCGAACCCGCAACGCAAGATTTCGATGACTGACCGGATGCCGGGCGTCCCGCCCGAGCCTGTCGAAAGCAATCCCGGCCCTACTTCAGGGCTTCAATCTGCCGGTTGACTTCGGCGACTTTCCCGGCCTTGCCGGCCTGGTCGTAGAGAGTGCGCAGTCCGCGCAGGATCACCAGTTTTTCTTCGGGAGTTTTGGCCTGCTTCAGGCGAGCGGACAGGATCTCGATTTGCAGCGAGGTCGGGTCCAGCTGAGGCGGGGGTGCCGCGGCGGACTTTTCTTTTTTTTCTGCGCCAGCTGCATCCAGGGAAACCACCCCGCGAGATGCCACGACCTCGCCTGTGTCTTCCACTTCGCCCGCATCTGCTGACTGCGGATTGTCCGCAGCGGCCGTGGGGATCGCCGGAAAATCGCCGGAAGCATCTTCCGCTTCGGCAAGCACCGGACCAGGCGCAGTCGCCAGACGCGGTTCGCCGCCACTTGCAGCCGGCTCTGCAATCGCGGATTCTGTTCCGCGAAAAGCTTCGGCAGCCGGCGCATCGGCCATGGCGACGTCGCCGTCGTTTTTCGTCATCGCGGTCTGCTCAAGAGATCCGCCGCCCTGGGACAGCAGCAGCGGCGCGATGGCGATGACGGCCACACCCAGTGCGGCAGCGACGCGCAGACCGTGATTCTCGCTAAAAATAAAACGTTCCCGGAGCCATTCCACCCGGCGACGCCAGCTGATCTTACCAAGATAAGCCTCCGCGTCGCGTTCGGCCTTTTTTCGCGCAGCGGCTCCGGCTTCCCGGTCGATCGCTTCGATGCTGTTCTGGAGCCGCAGCATGAAGGTGTCGCCGTCAGGCTGGTGGCGATCCACGTGGGCGTGCACCTCGGCCATCGCGGCTTTGAGCTGGCCGTCCAGATGGCGCTGCCTGAGCGCAGTCTCCCGATCGGCGCCGGTTAAACCGGTGGCCTGATCCAGGGGCAAGTCCGGATCCTGAAGGAAATCCCGTGCTTCGGGGCTGTTATTTTCAGGCGCGCTCATTTTATGTTTTCTTCTGTTTAAGATGGTTTCGCGAAACCCCGGGTCGGCTCGACCTCTTGAATTCAGACGCCGCCATCGGCCTCAAATTTCAAAATAATCTTCGCCGCGACCGTTTCTCAGAATCGAACGTTTCAGAAGTTCGCGAGCCTTAAACAGGCGACTCTTCACCGTTCCGATGTTCACTTCGATCAGATTCGCTATTTCCTCGTAAGATAAATCGTCGTAATATCGATACAACAGGATCTGGCGATACTTGGTATCCAGCCCCTTTATCTTTTCGATTAGATAACCCGCATCGTCGGAAAGTTCATGATTTTTTTCCACACTGATGCGATCGTCGGAAAGAATCGGTTCGTAGATCTCCAGGCTGTCGGCCTTGCTGGACTTTCGCGAGCGCAGAAAGTCCCGGCACTTGTTGACCACAATCCGATAGAGCCAGGTGTAGATGCCGCTTTCGCCCCGGAAGCGCGGCAGGGCCTTGTAGGCCGTCATCAGGGCGTCCTGTAAGACGTCTTCCGCGTCCTCCGGATCGCCGATCAGGCTGCTGGCCTTACGGTAGAGCCGAATGCGGTATTCGCCGACCAGCTCCATATACGCGGAGCCGTCCCCGGCCTTCACGCGCTCGATCAAAACGCGCTCTTTCGCCCGCTTTGTTTCCTGCTCTTTAGAGTCAGTCTTACCCATATCGATCGCAACCGGCGGCTCAGGAAGAAGCGCTTTCGGCCTTCGCCGGCGCCTCTTCGCCTTCGTCGGCCTCCGCTTCAAACTCACGCATACTTAACAATAATAGCACTATGCCCACGACAATCAGACTGTCCGCCAGATTAAAGGTCGGCCAGGACCGCATAGACAGCATATTCAATAGAAAGATATCGCGCACGGCGTCCCAGCCGAACCAGATGCACTCCACCATATCGACGACCCCGGAAACGTAGCCTGGCTGCGGCGAAAGCGAGAACACCCATTCCCGGGTGACCAGAGATTTGATAAAAAACTTGTCGATCAGATTCCCGAAGGCGCCGGAAAAGACCAGCAGCCACGCGGCCGAATAGCCAAGCCGGGGATTGTGCCAGCGATATAAAATCAAAAAGAAGGTCGCGGTCATCGTAAGAAACAGCCCCAGCACGGGAGCCGAGGGGCCCAGACCGAATACGAAGCGGTCGTTGAAGACCAGGCGAAATTTGACGTACTTGCCGTCTTCGCCCAGCACATCATACTGCGGCAGGCCGTCGCGCAGAGCGTCGCTGTTTACCGGGTCTTCGATCAGCCAGTGCTGATGGTAGCCCAGGTGAAAGGTCAAATTGTCGGTGGCCAGTTTCTTGGTATAGAGATCCGCGCCGACCAGCACGACAAAGATTCCCAGCCAGACCGGCGGATAGACCGCCAGAAACGAGACGGGAAATTGAAATAATCGGCGCACCAGCTTCATTGCCGGGCCAGCCTGTGCGGCCGGACCTCCTCTGTCCAGGCAAATCCGCCCGGAGAGCCTGTGCTGCGACAGTCCGTTTTTGACTGTAAAACCTGGCCTGATTCAGTACATTGGCAGTGATTATGAGCGCGACTGTTCTCGACACGACGACCCTTGACGATCTGGAAGGGATGGAACGATCGTATCGCTCCATCCCTTTCGAGGCCATTCTCAAGCAGGACATTCTGCGCCTGGGCCTGAACTTCGACGCCGAGACCCTGAGCGGCATCGACTTCAAACAGAAAGATTATTTTATCTTCACCTTCGATCACGTGCCGCTGGACCAGCAGGATCAGCAGATTCGCTTTCGCATTCCGGAGGAGATTCGCATCAGCGGCGGCCACTTCAATCTGCTGCCGACCATCGTCTCGGTGCGAGTCAATCCCGAATCGCCGTACCGGGTAGCGGCCGGGCCGAACGGCGGCGGCCCCACCCTCTATCTCGGCTCGACGGATCTGGGCTCGGTTGAATTTCCGCCGGTGCCCGCGTTTTATAAGCATCGCACGCAGAAGGGGAAAAGCCCCGGCGAAATCGCTCCGGTGATCGAGTGGGGCTATCTGATTTACCTGACGGTCTTTCGCAACTGCCAGTACTTCGGCGCTACCGAAGAGTGCGCCTTCTGCGATATCAATCACAACTATCGCCAGCAAAAGCAGCAGGACCGACCCTATACCGGAGTGAAGTCGCTCGAAGAGATCTTAGAGGTCCTCGAATGGATCGATCAGGAAGATCAAACGGCGCAGGTCTATACGATTACCGGCGGCTCGGTGCTCACGCAGCTGCGGGGCATGTCGGAAACGGATTTTTATTTTCAGTACGCCGAAGGCATCGAGAAACGATTTCCCGGCCGCTGGATGGGCAAGATGGTCGTGCAGGCCTGGGAAAAAGAAGAGCTGCTGCGCTTTAAGGACGTGGGCATTCAGATCTATCATCCCAACTACGAAGTCTGGGATCCCGAATTATTCAAAGTGCTCTGCCCCGGCAAGACCGCCTGGATCGGGCGCGACACCTGGGTGCGGCGTATCGTCGAGTCCGCCGAGATCTTCGGCCCGTCCCGCGTGATTCCCAACTTTGTAGGCGGCGTCGAGCTCTCGCGTCCCCACGGCTTCGCGACGGTGGAAGAAGCCGTCGCATCAACCGGCGAAGGCCTCGATTATTTCATGAGCCACGGCGTCGTCCCGCGCTTCACAACCTGGTGCCCCGAACCCTATACGACTCTGGCGTCGGAAGCCGAACAAACCATGCCGCCGCTAAAGTACTTTCTGGAGCTCTTAACCGTCTGGAAGGCGACGTTTGAAAAATACAAACTACCGGTGCCGCCCGGCTACGGCGAACCCGGCCCCGGCAAAGCCGTCTTTTCCGTCAGCGCCTTCATGGATGTGATTGGGTATCAGGGCAGATAGACAGCAAGGTATGTGACCCTGCGCGCAGGCAGGATGCCGGAGCGTTCTTGCGCTCAGCCATGAACGGCTGCGCGCAAGAACCAGGGCCGTTCGTCAGCGCTATGGATATAATTGGATAGGGAGGACGATGGTTTCCTAAAACAGCAAGGCGAGCGGTCCTGTGCGGAGGCAGGACGCCGGAGCGTTCTTGCGCTCGGCCATGGACGGCCGCGCGCAAGAACCAGGGCCGTTCGCCGGCGCTATGGACGTGATTGGCTATGACGGGCGGTGAAATGAAACGCAGACGCAGACTGAAATCTCGCTTGAAGTGCATTCGTCGGCGGCCACACCTGCAATTTTTGTATCTTGCGCTCTTCATGGCGATTCTGGGTTGGATCGCGAGTCGTCCTGAAGTCTTCGTGCCGGCCGCGCTGGCCTGGGGCGCTTTGTTCTTTACGGAGCGCCGGGGACGCCCCGAGCGGAACGCCCCGCGCTTTCTCGCGAACGCGCTTGAATCCGAACGACGCTGCATTTATAACGATCTGTATTATATGCCGGTCTTTATGATGCGCGAAGTGCTCGCTTCCCGGGATATCGAAAGCTATGTGGTCAACGAACACATCGGCAGTATGATGTGGTATCTGGCCCGCGCTACAGGCGGAGTGCGGCTGCTCGTGGACGCCGATCAATACGACGAAGCCATCGCGGTCGTGCGCGAAATCGAAGCCGAAAACCGGGACGCCATCCGCCGCTGCCCGCGCTGCGATTCCGACCGGATTGAATACCGGCCCTTTCGCCTGGGGCTGGCCACCTTCGGCGCGATCACCGGTCTGCTCATTCCGATTCCTCACCGCCGCAACATTTGCTTTCGCTGCGGTAAAACCTGGCGACCGCTCTCCAGCTAACCCGAGTTTTTTTAAGAGCTTCCCGCGAATCCTCACCAGCAAGGCGGGCGTTCTTGCGCTCGGCCATGGAGGGCCGCGCGCAAGAACCAGGGCCGTTCGTCTTGCCTAATTCTCGACTTTCGCCTGGATGCCCTGCAAACCCTTCGCCAGAGCCTCGTCCATCATGCTCTGCATCAACGGGGTCATTAAGCGATTGAGCACCGGCGGACTCTTGATTTCAGCCGCGTCGCGCCAGACGATCTTTGTCTGCCGGCCGTCGTCTCCGAACGGCGTCAGCGTAAAATCGCCCTCCGCCGCGCCGCTGCCGTTTTCCATTGTAATCGAATAATGCATGCGTCGCCCCTGATCGTCTGATTCAACCGATTCGATCGTGAGGCTGCCGTTGGTCTGCTCGCTGCTCCAGTGCATGATCGCGCCGACGCCTTCTTCAGGGCCCTCAAAGCTGTACTCGATGTCGTGAATCTGCTCCGGGCCCCAGGCGGTCCACTCCGGCCAACTCTGGAGGCGCACAATCAACGCAAAGACCTCCGCCGGCGGCGCGGAGACGGTCAGTTCGACTTCGGAGTCGGTTTTGTTCGGTAGAAAAAATGAAACGACGACCAACAGAATCAGCAGCACGCCGACGCCAATTCCAATCATGCGTAAGATTTTCATATAACAACTCCTGCGAGACGGTCAGAGTGCTCGGCCGGCCTCGAAAAACAATTAAAAAATCGGTTAAATAAAATCCGAACGGTTGCGCTTGACACGCCCGAGGCCCGGCCTCAGAGACTGCCGGGAGCTTCGCGCTATAAATCTCAACGGAAGGCGTTGTAGAAATGCCCGGTCCAAATACAATGAATCAAATCGATCTCACAGCATACCAGAATCTATTGCAGAGCGAAGTCAACGTGACCCTGCGTCGCGGTAGCTTCTGGGCCGCCGTGCTTGGCTACCTGTGCGCGGCCGGCCTGTCCGTAATGATCTTCGGCGGCTTCGCGGAACGAATGGAAACGCCGTTCATCTGGGCCCTGATCTGCGGCACTTACTCGGGAATCGTGTATTTCGTGGCCAGGGCGAATCTCGTGCGCGGCGTGGGAACCTATGTTGTAATCCTTTCGTTCACTTCTCTGCCTGGCGTGCTGTACCTACTCAGCTATTTCTTGCTACCGTCGGGAACGGCGACCTATATTAACGGCCCGCCTTCGTATCTTTTTTTCTGCGTCGTAATTTTCAGCGGCTTCGCCTTCGACGCGAGGCTGTCCACGATCTCCGGCGCCCTGGCCAGCCTTGAATATACAATCGCTTTCTGGCTCGGCCGCGACGCGCTCGCGGAAGTTTCCTCTCCCGATCCTCTGCTGACTCAGGACCTGAGTCAAATGCCGATCTACTTTTTTAAGGCGGTGATTCTTTTTTTCAGCGGCATCTTTGTCGGCACGATCGCCACGACCGCGCGACGCTTGCTCACGCGCATCCTCTCCGAAGAACGCGAGAAGTCTTCGATCGCGGGACTCTTCGGTCAGTACGTATCGGGCGAAGTCAAGGACCGGATCATCGCCGAACGCGCCGGAGCCCTGGGCGAAACGCGCTCGGTGGCGCTGCTCTTTTGCGACATCCGCGGCTTCACGAGCTTCAGCGAAAGTCAGTCTCCGGAAAATATCGTCCGGCAGCTCAACGAATACTTCGACGCCATGGGCGACCGGATCGCGCAGGCGAACGGGACCATCGATAAATTCATCGGCGACGCCGTAATGGCCTACTTCGGCGGGCTGATTCAGCTGGACCGCCCGTGTGACAACGCGTTTCAGGCCGCCGTCGGTATGCGAACAGCCCTGAAAGATCTGAATCGACGCCGAATGGATCGCGGTCTGCCGGCCCTGGAAAACGGAATCGGCATGCATTACGGCCCGGTCCTGCAGGGCTCGATCGGCAGTAAAGATCGCAAAAATTATTCAGTGATCGGCGACAGCGTAAACACCGCCGCGCGCATCGAAAGCCTGTGCGGCCGTCTGGAAGAGCCGCTTTTAATTTCCGGCGATTTTTTTAACGAGCTGTCAGCCGAACACCAGTCCCTCTGCGTTTCGCTCGGCCCTGCTGACTTAAAGGGCAAGAGCCAGGCGATCGAATTGTACGCGGTGCGCGAAAGCGCGGGCTCCTGATCCGCACACTGTCGGATCTTCCCCCAGACGCGGACGGTTCGAAATTCTTGCGGGCCGTGAAGCCGCCTGGCCCGGCTATTCGCGAAAGACCGCGGCCAGGTCCAGCGTCCACTCCGGCAATACGCGTGATTGCAACAGAGTCCGGCCAGCACTGCCGACATCGGCCGATCCCGTCAGCGTAAAATCGACCGGCTCCCCCGACGGTTCCAGGCAATGCACTTCGCCCCGTTCGCGGGTGGGATCCAGCAGCCAGTACTCGGCAACCCTGGCCGCTTTGTACAAGGCCTTCTTCTGAACGCGGTCGCGTTCGGTCGTCGCAGGCGAAAGCACTTCAATCACGAGGTCGGGCGCGCCGAAAACGCCGAGGCGGCGCAGCAGACGCTTCGCACGGTCGGCCGCAACGTAGACGACGTCCGGCTGTAAGACCGTAGTTTGCTTCTGATCGAGTATCACGTCGATCGGTGACCAGAGCACCTCGCCGTGTCGCCCATCGCGGACGAAATCCCAGAGAGCCACACTCGCGTTGCGGACGACCCGCTGGTGCGCCAGGTCAGGAGCCGGCATAGAATGCAACTCCCCGTTCAAAACTTCGTACCGCGGAGAGTCTTCTAATTGGAGATAGTCGGCGTAGGTCCACGACGATCTGCGTGTCGATTGCAATACGGTCATAAGGCGGGCCTCCAAGTGGGTTGAGAATAGACGGGAAATAGAATTGAGTCAACATAGAAATCCTCCCGGTGGCCTTCAAACGGCCGCACTGGTCCCCCAACGGGAGGACATACCGTTGATTTTTTCGTAGAAAGAGCAGCCAGTGCTGTAGAGCCGCGTCGCGACCCATCGCGGGACCGAAGCTTCCGCCGCCATCAACTCAGAGATGCCGACCTGGAAAACGCGCACGACCAGCTGCGGCTGCGCGGGACAGATCACTTTCAACTTCAGCTGCAGCTCGCGCAGGCGGGGCGGTGAAATCCGCCCGTGAAAATAAATGCCGATCACCGCGCACAGCACGCGGCGTTCGGTGATTTCGTTTTGCGCCGGCGGCAATCGCCAGCAGGATCCGGAGAAACTTTCGCCGGGATCTTTGCAAGCGAGAGTCTGTAGCTGACCGCCGCTGATGCGCTGGATTTCGGGATAGCGCCGGCCCAACGATTTGAAAATACCGGCGGCGGCTTCAGGATCGCGCCAGTTCCCGCTGACAATCAATCGATCGGGGGCATCGGGTTGCGCGCGGGCCTGCGCCAGGAATTCTTCCAGCTCCGGAATTTGAATCGGGTTGTTCATCGTGTGCTCCTTCAGAGGAAGGGCGCACGGACCGCGGATCGTTCCGCGTTTTTTGCAATCGTCAGGCTTAGATCGTTATTTCATGCACCTGATCCAGGCGCTGGGCCAGCAGGCGCGCCAGAAAGATGCCATAGTGCGGACGTTTCTTGATCGCGTTGATAAAAGCTTCTTTTGAAATTTGAATGCAAACGCCGCGGCCGCGTGAGACAACCGTCGCCGAACGGCGGTTGTTCAGTAGAAAAGACATTTCGCCGAGAAAGATGTCGGCCGCGGTGAGGGTCGAAATGCTTTTGCCGTTCGCGATGATTTCAAATTTTCCCGAGATGATATAATACAGATTGCTGGAGGATTCGCCCTGTTCGAAGACCGTCTCGCCGTCTTCGAAGCTTACCTCTTCCTGATTGACGAAGACTCCTGGCACGACGTTGCTTTCGTGGTGGGCGTGTTGAATTTCAAAGCTGACTTCGTTGCCGACATCGTTGTACTTTAGATCGCCCACGTAGTGTCGCGCGACCATAATGCCCCGCCCGTGGAAATCATCGCTGCTGGGATTTTCACGCGCCGCGAATTCGCGCCAGTCGAAGCCCTGGCCTTCGTCGCGGATCGTAAAGTGAGAAGCCTGCGGAGCAATGCGATAGGTCAGATAGACTTTTTTGCGGCCGATTTCCGGGTCGCGATTTTTTTCGCGCACGAGATCCAGGATGTCGGGCGTGGTCGACAGAAATTGGCGTTTCTCTTCGAAGCTAATCCGACAGTTGCCGTGTTCAATGGCGTTGATCAGGAGTTCGACCATCGCCGAATAGAAATTTTCTTTCTGATCGAGATTGATCAGATTCGAATTGTACATGAAATTCGCGAGCAGATTCGAGTACGTCGTCACATCAAAGGGATCGTTATCGATCACGAAGAGGCCCGAGAGATTCGACTGCAAGATGGCATGAATATCGCGCTGGAATAAAATATTACGGTTCTGATCCAGCACGGCCAGCACCCGAAACAGGTACAGTTCCAGGCGCGAACGATGGATCAGGGAAATGATATTCGCGCCGGTCAGCCGGCCGTGCAGCGCCTGCTCGTTGCCCCGATCGTAAATGACGATGCTGCCGCCGAAGTGCAGCCAGGGGTCGTCTTTGATCGCCTCAATCGCCCCGCCGATATCGATTTCGGGGTCCGAGTGATAGACGATGTCGATCTCGGGGAATTCGTAGTTCAGGTACTGAACGAAACTCTCTTTGTCCGAGAGAAAAACAGGCGAAAATTCCCCGCCGAATCGCTCGCATACGGAACGGATCACGGCGTTGATCGATTCGTCGCTGCAAAGAACCGCTATACTCCGCATATACACGGGCTACTCCGGAGCCCGCTCACCGCAATCAGAATATCCCAAAAAGTGTGGACCGATTGCCCGACTTCCGCCAGTCTTCGCCCAATCGACCGCTCCGGCCGCGACTGTGGCCCGCGAAGCAATACGCATTCTATGAAAAAACACAAGATCAAATACACCCGGATCATCGCCACCCTGGGCCCGGCCAGCTCCGACGAAAACGGCATTCGCACCCTCATTCGGGCCGGCGCCGACTGCTTTCGGCTGAATTTTTCCCACGGCGACGGCCCGAGCATGCAGGCCCTGATCGATCGGGTGCGCAAAGTATCCGCCGCGGAAAATAAGTGGATCCCGATTCTGGCGGACATCCAGGGGCCCAAGCTGCGCATCGGCAAGCTGGCCGAAGAAGGGGTGCTCTTGCAAGAAGGCCGCTCATTTACAATCACCCGGCGCGAGGTCGAAGGCAGCGACGAGATCGTGCATTCTCCGTACGAATTTCTATCCCGGGACGTGCGCCCGGGAGCGCGCCTGCTGTTGGCGGACGGCACCATCGAGCTACTCGTAGAAGCGGCGAGCGATAGCGACGTGGAGACGAAGGTCGTCCGCGGCGGCCAGCTCTTCTCCAATAAAGGTCTGAATCTACCCGGCACGAATCTGAGCATCGAAACTCTGACCGAAAAAGATCACACCGATTTGAAGTACATCGCCGGCACCGACATCGATATGGTCGCGATTTCTTTCGTACGTCGCGCGGAAGATCTGCACAAAGCGCGCGAAATTCTGGGCGGCAAACGCATCCCCGTGATGGCGAAGCTCGAACGTCCTGAAGCCCTGCAAAATATCGCCGAGATCTTAAACGCCGCCGACGGCATTATGATCGCGCGCGGCGACCTGGGCGTGGAGATCGAATTCGAACGCGTGCCGTTTATTCAAAAGAGTCTGCTGCGCCAGGCGGCCCTGCGCGGTAAGTGGGCGGTGGTCGCCACCGAGATGCTGCGATCGATGGTGCGCGCGAACCGCCCTACAAGAGCCGAAGTCACCGACGTCGCCAACGCGGTCCTGGACGGAACGGACGCGGTCATGCTTTCCGAAGAGACCGCCGTCGGCCAGCATCCGGGCCTGGTCGTCGAAGCGATGGTGCGCATCACCGGAGAAGCGGCCGCCAGTGAAGAAGCGAACCGCGTGAACTTCGACGAAGACATCGTATCGTTTTCGGCGGGCGCGGCCGGTGCCGCCGTTTCCGCGGCCGAACGCCTGAAGGCCCGGGCGATCATCGCTCTCGCTGGTTCCAATGTAACGGCGCTGCTGCTTTCGAAGTGGCACTCGAAAGTGCCGATCCTGGCCTTGAGCAGCGGCGAAGCGACTTTGCGCCGCCTCAACGTGCTGCGGGGCGTCGTGCCCGTCGCGGTCAAAGACAATTCCGAAATGGACGAACAGATCGCCGCGGCCGATCAGTATCTGCTCCAGCACGAATGGGCCCAGCCGGGCGACACGGTGGTGGTCGTCGCGGCCCAGCCCCTCGGCGAAGGCCGCGAAACCAATTCGATTCGCTTTCACAAAGTCCGCGCGGCGGAAAGTGCGTGGTGAATGGCTGAGCCTGAGGCTAAAAGATGACAATCTCTCCGGCATCGATTGTGTCGCCAGTCCATCCGCATGGGAAGTGACCTGATTCGTAGGCACGTTCAAGGATCGCGTAGAATGGAATCCTGCACACTGAAACAAATTCGCGGTGCATTCCTATACTCAGAAGATCCCACTGAAGGCATGGCTCGATCTCGCTTTTTTCTTGCGGCGTTATTCTAACAGCTTCCAGGCCAATCGCCACGATTCTTTCCGTTAAGGGCTTAATGGATCGTACGAGGTGGTTCCACTCTGCGTATAATTCTTTCTCCCGGGATACGGCCAGTTGCTCGCGTATTTCATTTGCCGCATCGAGAGTCATTTGTTCCCAATGCGGTAGGCCACAACTTTCAATGGCCGCTTCCCATGAAGCAAGCGAAACACCTTCCAACGCGCGGCCGGGCTTCCCTGCTTGAGTTAACAATCCCTTGCTGAGATAATTCAAATACTCCGAAGTCTCTTTCTTCATCGTCTTTCCTGACTCAATGGGTTCCGTAAGAACAAGATAGGCGCAATTTCGTTACGGCAGCACTCAAATTCGCAGAGCATCCGCCCAGGAGCGCAATCACTTATCATTTCCAAAAACCGCAAGCTCCGCTTCGAGGAAGTCCCGCCAGTTTCGGAACAGGCGATCTTCCGGAGAGCCGGTCCAGTCAGGATTCGCATCGCTGCCCGGCATATAGCGAACGAAGGATTCGATAGACTGAGGATAATCAAAATCGGCGTACACACGTTCCACGATTTCCAACGGGTCATCCAATCCGCTTCGATTTTCAAAAATCCAGGCCAGGGACAGGTACAGCCATTTCCGCGCGATATGATCTGGAGAGGGCGCGCCCTCTTCGCCTGCCAGAGCCTCGATGTAGCCATACACAGGGGCATCAGCGGACGATGTGGCCAGCTCAATTAGATCGGCATTCGCTTGATTCGAACTCAGCTTTGCAGTTGCGATTTCCACGACAGCTGCGGGCAGCAGCAACTGATTCTCGAATCCAAACAGCGCATCATTCCAGGAAAGATCGACCCGCGAGGCAATGAAATCCCAGGGGATTCGTAAATCAAATTGTTCCATAGTCTATTTTTTTCAATATCGCCCTGTAAAAATAGACCAGAATCGCTTTTCGAAATCCAGGGGTCCAGTTTGAATTCGGCGGAGCTCGCAAGGACTGCGCGACATACCCGCCCACGTTATCGCTTGCCATGCGAGACCCCTCGCGTCCAGATTGACCTATGCTGGAACTGCGACCCAACTGCGAATGCTGCGACCGCGATCTGCCGCCGGAATCGACGGACGCCGTGATCTGTTCGTTTGAATGCACATTCTGCGCCGACTGCGCGCAAAATAAATTCGAAGGCGTCTGCCCGAACTGTCGCGGCGATTTCTCGCCGCGACCGCATCGACCGGCCGCCGCCCTCAGACGCTATCCCGCCTCAGCGCGGCGCGTACACAGTAAGCAAGAGGCCTGCGTATGAGCCGCTCCGCATTGCTACTGGGCGCGACGGGATTGATCGGCGGCTGCGTGCTGGACTACCTGCTGGCCGACGAAAGCTACGAGAAAATCACAACCATCGGCCGACGCAAAATAGAGGGACGCGAACACCGCAAGCTCACTCAAATCATCGCCGACCTGGACACAATGCTCGGGCTGCCCGACGATCCGAAGCAGCTACCCTCCGGCGCTTCGAAAGATTTGCAAGAGCTATCGGCCGCCTTCTCCGCCAGCGAGATCTTTTGCACGCTGGGAACGACCATGAAGAAGGCCGGTTCAAAAGCGGCCTTCGAGAAAGTAGACTATCACGCGCCCCTCAAGGCGGCCGGGCTGGGCATCGCCCGGGGGGCGAAACAGTTCTTGATCGTTACGGCGCTCGGGGCCGACGCGAAGTCCGCGATCTATTACAACCAGGTCAAAGGCCGTGTGGAAGACGCCTTACTCCAGCACCAGTTTCATTCGATTCATATTTTCCAGCCCTCGCTCTTAACCGGCGACCGCGGCGAAAGCCGTTTGGGCGAAGACATCGGCAAAGCGGTCGGCGGCGTGCTGGGTCTGGCCATGATCGGACCGCTGAAAAAATACAAGCCGATTCCTGGTCGCACTGTCGCCCGGGCCATGCTCGCGGCCGCCCGCAAGGCCGACTCCGGCGTTCACAGCTACGAATCCGATACGATTTATGAGATGGCTCCCTGAAGATCGACCCGGCGAAATCGATTACGCGAATTTCAAAGCCCGACGATATTCGCCGTTCGTACAAATTTTACTGCTGGGCTCGCTGCTATTAACGAGCGCGTGCTCTGCTTTTATTTCTTCCGTTCCTTCTTTCGGGGCGCAGCGAAAGGCATTGGGCTGCATTGAAGGCGAATGCGATAACGGAAACGGCGTCTACGTCTGGACTTCGGGCGGGCGCTACGCGGGCGACTTCCAGAATAGCAGGCCTCACGGGCGCGGCGCGATGATTCATATGTCCGGCTCAACCTGCGAAGGCGAATGGCGGGCCGGCCAGCTCGACGGCGTGGCCGCGTGCATCTTTCCAAACGGCGACGTCTATGACGGATCCTGGCAGGCCGGCGTGATCCAGGGTCAGGGCGTCTATCACTACCAGGACGGCGGAAAATATACCGGCGAATTCGATGCACACGAACGCGCCGGCCAGGGGCGCATGGAATATGCGGACGGCTTTGTCTATCGCGGCGAGTGGGCCGGCAATCGCAGCCACGGCCTGGGCGAATTGACCGGACCGGCAGGCCGCGTCTGGGCCGGCCGCTTTCATCGGGGACACTTCGTCGCGCCGCAAAATTGGGACGGTCCCCGCCTGCCCGACTCGCGATCGCAATCCGACAAAGAACTACAGGCACCGGGCGAAGAATAAAGGGCGCCGCTTTATACGGACGAACGGCGTATAATCGGCCGTGCTTAACCGGCGATGCGGAGATCTTTGTGCATCTGCAGGCCGGCCACGCGAGCGTAGTCATCTAACAGGCGATCATGCACAGCCGCCCAGCTGCGGCTTTCCGCGTATTCGCGACCGGCGCGGGAGTACGCGCGGCGAATGAAATCTCCGGAAGCGACCAGCTTCTGCACCGCATCGGCGAAGGCCGCTTCGCTGTTCGGATCGAAGAGTAAACCGGTGCGGCCGTGTTCGATCAGATCCAGCGGCCCGCCGGCCCCCGCCGCGACGACGGGCAGGCCCGAGGCCATCGCTTCGAGTACGACGTTGCCCAGAGTTTCGCTGGCCGAAGGAAAACAAAAAGCGTCCGCCGAGGCATAAGCCCGGGCCAGCTCTTCGCCGCGCAGAATCCCCGTGAAGACAGTCGGCGTGCCGGCAAACAACTGCTCCATTTCGGAGCGGGCCGGACCGTCGCCAACGATCGCCAGGCGCGCCCCGGGCACGCGCTCGATCAGGCTTCGCAGCCAGTGCACGCGCTTCTCGTGCGACACCCGTCCCACGAAAAGCAGCAGCGGTTTGTCCGTTTCGCCTCCGCTCAGGCGCATGCGCATCTCACGGTCGCGCCGGGCCGGCGAAAATCGCTGCGTATCCACGCCGCGGGTCCAGACCTTCAGTCGCTCGAAGCCGTAGCCTGCAAGCTCGCGCAGAGTCGGTCCCGAAGGACACAGATTCAAATCCGCCTGGTTATGAATCCAGCGTTCGATCCGTACGACCAGCTGGCTCAAAGCGCCGAAGCCGAAGTATCGCGCGTAGGCGACGAGATCCGTATGATACGACATGACCACCGGGATGCCCAGAGCCTTCGCCGCACGCAGGCCCGAAAAACCCAGCGCGATGGGATGCAAAAGATGTACGACGTCCGGACGGTATCGATAGAGCTCTTCGGTAACGTCAGTAAAAGGCGACACCAGTTTGATTTCAGGATACAGCGGAAAGGGCGATCCGGGCATTTGCATGACGCGGGTCTCGGCGAAACGATCGGGGCCGCCGGCCGGCGCGAACAGGAGGCTTTCGTGGCCCCGCTCCGGTAAATAATCTAAGAGATTGCAGAGCGTATTTACGACTCCGTCTACTTTCGGCAAAAAGGTTTCGGTAAAATATGCGATCTTCATGGCGCTGCCTGCCTCTACTGAGATGGCGACAATCTGCTCTCAATCTGTGACCGTCATGTGACTGCCCCATGACTACCGGGTAAATATCATGCGCAGGCCAGGTGGGATGCTACCGGGTGCGAAGCGCAAACCTGCGATGCGAAAGCGATTAGAAAAAGCCTAATCAAAAAGCGTCTCGAAAATCGTTTAGAAAAGCGTTTAGAAATACGTTGAGAAAATCGTCTAGACGGCGCGCGAACTCGCCCGAAACTGAGCGGCGTATGTCTGAGCAGTCGAAACAAATGCGCGCCGTCGTCTTAAAATCCCAGGGACCGGCGGAAAATTTGCAGCCCGCTTCGATTCCCGTGCCGGAGCTGATTCCGGGCCACGCCCTGCTCCGGGTGCACGCGACGAGTCTGAACCCGGTCGACGTAAAAATCCGCCAGGGGCTGCCCATCGTTTCCGAGGACCCGGCCGTGCTGCACGGCGACGTCGCGGGAACCATCGAAGCCCTCGCGCCGGACGTAACGGCGACGCACCCGGAAGGCCTGCGTCCGGGCGACGCGGTCTACGGCTGCTGCGGCGGTGTGCGCGGCAGCGGCGGCGCCCTCGCCGAATTCATGCTCGTGGACGCGCGTTTGCTCGCGAAGATGCCGGCCGGATTCGATTTCGCCCAGGCCGCGGCGCTGCCATTGGTAACGATCACGGCGTGGGAGGCGCTCTTCGATCGCGGGGGATTGCGCGAACCGGACACGGCGGCTGGCGCGACGAGTGCCGATCGCCCGGAAGCAAACGACGAGCCCGGGCAGCAAGCGGACAAAGCGCGAACCGAACGCATTCTGATCCAGGGCGGCGCGGGCGGCGTAGGCCACGTCGCCGTGCAGTTAGCGCGAGCCGCCGGATTCGAAAGCGATCGGCTCTTCGCCACCGCCTCGACGCCCCACAAACAGCGCTTCGTCGCCGAGCTCGGAGCGACGCCCATCGCATACGAAAACGAAAGCGTGGAATCCTACGTTCAGCGCTGCACCGGCGGCGCGGGCTTCGACCTGGTCTTCGACACGGTGGGCGGCGAAAGTCTGGACGCTTCGTTTGCGGCGGTCAAGCGCGGCGGCCGGGTGTGTGCCATCGCCGCACGCTCAACTCACGATCTGAGTCCCCTGCATTCAAAAGGAGCGAGTCTGCACGTGATCTTTATGCTGCAGCCCCTGCTCTTTGACGATGATACAGGCCGCGAACGCCACGGAGAAATTCTGCGCGCCGCAGCCCGCCTCGCGACCGCCGGCCTGCTGCGGCCCTGCATCGACGCGCGGCGCTTTATGTTTTCGCAGGCCGCCGACGCACACCGGCATTATGAAAACGGGGACGCCGTCGGCAAGATCGTGCTGGAAAACGATTTATGAGCGTAGGCCCGGCGGGCTCAACGAACACCCATACCTCTGCCCAAGTTCTCCAGTCCATGATGGAGATCAGGAATGGTTCGCAGGATCATCACAAAACCGTAAACCAATAGACCGTGATGGGCGCCGATCTTCGCGTCCGCGATTTCCGAGTAGACTTCGAATCCCGAACTGACCATCAGAATAAGCCCCGAGGCCAGTGAAACCCATGGACTCTTAATAATCCTGCTGAACATGCTCAATCCTTCCTGGTCAAAAATTGACGGACTCCACCTGAAGGCAGACCCTTATACCTGAATATTCGTCCAGCCCCCCCGGCGCCACAAAATAAAGAATACGCCGGCCAACAGCATGCGATAGCTTAAGTTCGCCGACCAGAGAGTTAAGAGGCCGAAGCCCAGCACCGGTCCAAGTAGAAAGGCGACCGGCAAAAACAGGAGCCACTGCATCCCCACAGACGCGAGCATCACGCTGCGACTGTCGCCGGCTCCGAGCAAGGCGTTCATGAGCACCAGGCCGACGGCCTCGAAGCACATTAAGATCCCGGACAGTCGCAAGGGCGTGCGCGCCAGATCGATGACAGTCGCCGCATCTTCCGACTGAATAAACACACCGACGATATAATCCGTAAAAAATATCATCGGCAGTCCCAGCACTCCCAGAATCAACATGCCGACGCGCACGACTTCCCAACCCCAGCGCCGCGCGTCCTCGATTTCGCCGCGGCCGAGAGCCTGGCCGACTAGAGTGGCGGCGGCCAGGCCCATGCCCATGCCCGGCAAATAGGCGACGAGCATGATGTTGATGATGATCGTCGCGGCGGCCGCTTCGAAAGTTCCGATCTGACCGAAGATCCAGAACATGGCCGTGAGGCCGCCGGAGAAAAAGAACTGCTGAATGCTATTGGGAATCGAAAGCCGCACGAGCGTGCGAAAGCCGGCGCTGTCCGGCCAGGCCTGTAAGAATCCCATGTGACGCGCGCGGCTGAAACCCATCGCCGTATAGTACAGGCTGCCGCATACGACGGACAGCGCCGAAGCGAGACCGGCTCCCCCGGCTCCGAGAGCCGGCGCGCCGAAGTTACCGAAAATAAAAATATAGTTAAACAGAATATTCAGCGCGTGCATGAAGATCAGCGTGCGCATGTACACGCCCGACTGACGAATGCCGTTCCAGAAACCGCGAAAGCTGAAGTTAATCCCGACCGCGAAAGACGCGGCCAGGCGCGCCTGCAGGTACGGCACGCCGGCGGCGATCACTTCCGGATCGTCGTACAGATACGGGAAAAAATACGGCGTCAGCGCCGAGAGCCCCACTCCAAGCGGCAGACCCACGCCCAGGGCGATCAAAATCCCGCCGTTCAGGGAAAGCGCCGCTTCGCTCTCGCGGCCTTCGCCCATGCGCCGGGCGGCCATCGCCTGCACCCCCGCGGAAATTCCGAGAATCAAAGAGATCGACCAGAAATTCAAAAAGCCGCCGATGCCGACGGCCGTGATCGCGGGCGCGCCCAGGGTTCCGACCATGGCCGTATCGACCAGGTTCAAAACGTTCTGGGAAATCATGCCGCCGATAATCGGCAGCGATAGCGTAAAGATCTGACGCAGCCGGGAGGATTCAACCATAGCCGCGTTGGTCTCAAGCGTGGCGCGCGCAGGCAAGCGATAACCCCGCGCCACCGCAAAAAGCCGGAGCAGCGCAACGAAAGATTCAGAGCCTGAAACCACGCCATACAGCGCGGCTTTCTCCGGCGCTGAGGTGTAAAAGATTCCGGCGGCCGGCCGCCGGGATTAAACTCGAATCGTCAGGCCGTCGGCCAGGGCGTTGCGATAGGCGCGCACGGCCGGCACCAGGCCGATCAGAAAGCCCGCCAGCACCACCCCGCCGAGATAGGCGAATTCAATCGGCGATAGCACGTCGATCGACAGATAAAGGCCCATCTGGTTCTCGACGATCGGCTGCGCGAAAAAGAGCGCCACGTACACCAGCACGACTCCCAATATACAGCCGCCGATGCTCAGCAGGCCCGATTCGAGTACGAACAGGGCCAGAATCTTGCGCGGGCCGGCGCCCAGGGAACGCAGAATCGCCATTTCGCGGCGGCGTTCGTTTAATGTCGTATAAATCGACATTAGCATTCCGGTCAGTCCGACCAATACGACGATAAAGGTCACAATCAGCAGCGCGGCTTCCGCGTAGCCGATGCTCTGCCAGAGTTCGCTCAAAGTCACGCCAGGAATGATTCCCAGCAGGGCCTCCTGTTCGAAAGTATTGACTTCCCGCTGCAAGCGAAGAGTCAGCACGCGCGACTTGCTGCGCAATAAAAAGGCTGTCAGCTGTTCGACTTTGAGCTGCGCCGGATCGATTTCATCGGCCGCGACCTCTTCGCCGAACATGGGCGGGGCGCCGGACTGCCAGTCGATGTGGATCGCCTCCATGCCTTCCAGACTGATATAGAGCGAGCGATCCACCGGCGTCGAGGTTCGCTCCAGAATGCCGACGACCGTAAAGGGTTTGTCGTCGTGATTTAAGAGTCCGATCGAAGACATGCCGTGGCTGAGCACGATTTTTTTGCCGATCTGGTAGCCAAGCTTCGCGGCGACTTCGCTGCCGAGCACCACGTCAAAGACGCCCGCAGACGCCCGCCCCTCTGCGAATTCAATCTGACGGTCTCCGCGAAAGCGATAGTGTTCGTAGAAATTCTGATCGGTCGCGACGACGCGATGGCCGCGATGGCTGTCGCCGAGAGAA
This sequence comes from bacterium, assembly GCA_024742665.1. Lineage (GTDB taxonomy): Bacteria > Spirochaetota > Leptospiria > Leptospirales > Leptonemataceae > JANSYA01. The sequence continues at coordinate 1,596,618 of JANSYA010000001.1, read as the reverse complement.
ATCGGGATCGTCCATTCGACGGCGGGGTGGTCGCGAAAGTGTTTGTAGGATTCGAAATCGATATTGCTCGTCGCGGATCCCATGTGAAAGACGCTGTATAATAAAAGCTGAATGGGACCGCTGCGCGCGCCGACGATCAGATCGGTCTGGCTGATCGTACCCTGAAAGCTTGCGCGAGCGCTCGTGCGTATATGCTCCACGCCGATCAAAAGCGCGACCGATAGCGCGATCGAAAGCACGGTCAATCCCGTGGTCAGGCTGCGATTGCGAATCGACTGCAGCGCCAGCTTTAATAAACCCCCGAAACTCATACGCTCACCTCTGTCGAACGGGCCTGGTTGATTTCCGCGAGCGACACGTCGCGATCAAAGAGCGAACGCAACCCGTGATCGTGGCTTACGAATAAAACGCTCGCCCCGCTCGCCTGGCAGCGTTGAAATAGCAGCTCGATAAAATTCTCGCGACGATCCGTGTCGAGGGCCGAGGTCGGCTCGTCCGCGATAATCAGTTCGGGATCGCCGATCAACGCCCGGGCCGCCGCGACGCGCTGCTGCTGTCCGACCGACAGCCGCGTCACCGGCGAATTAAGATAGTCTGCGATTCCCAGATGATCGGCAAGCTCCTGCGCGACCTCCGAGGCCTCGCGTCCCTTCAGACGCGCGCGACGATCGGCGTTCAGGCGACAGGGCAGCGTTATATTTTCGACGACGCTCAAATAGGGAATCAGATTGAACATCTGAAAGATATAGCCCATATGCGAGCCGCGAAAAGCGTCGCGCGCCGCCGAAGAGAGCGTCGCTAGATCCTGCCCCAGCACGCCCACGCGACCGCCGGCCGGAATATCCAGCACGCCGCCGAGCAAACCGAGCAGAGTCGTTTTGCCGCTGCCGCTCGGACCGTGCAAAAAGACACGTTCTCCTCGCTGCATGCGAAACTCCGGAACGTCGAGCACAACCGGCTCGCCCGGCGCTTTTCGCTTCTTTTTATTCGCGCCGTACGCGAAACGCAAATTTTCGATTTCAATACAAGGACTGTCTGCCGGATTCAATGCTTATAGTTCTCCCAAACAAAGTTTAGCCAGTCACTCCCGCCCGCGAGCGAACAGACGGACGCCCCCTGGATTCGGGCCATCCGTGCAATCTTGCGAATGCTAGAGCTGGATGCGTGCGTCTTCGGCGCCTGCTCGCGTAATCACGGAGCTTTCCTGGCGATTGTCGCCGAGAATCTGCACCTGAATCGTTTGAATGCCGCCAAAGGCCGCGTGCAGAGTCGGGCGTAACTCCGTTTCGCTAATCGCGCGTTCGCACTCGTATACGTACTCAACGTGGACTTCGCTGTGTTCGCCGGACACCGCTTTGTCGTGATCGTCATCGTGATGATGGCCGTGGTCTTCGCCGTGATCGTGTCCGCCGTCATGATCGTCTTCGCCATGCACTTCCACGACCGAGGACGCAATGCGACAGCCGGCCTGCGCGTCCAGACCCAGCAGGGCGGCGAAATCTTTTTTCAGCCGCTCCAGAGCCTGCGTCTGGCGCGCCTGATCTTCGCCGGACCGAGCGCTGTGCTCGAATCCGTAAATGCTTTCGGCCGGCGCGTGCAATTCAACGCCCAGCTGCTTTTCGCCGTCGATGGCGACGCTGAGGCGAACGACGCCGTGTACATGCGCGCCATCCTGATGATGGTGGTGGTGTTCGCCGGGCTCGCAGGCCCCGAATAAGAGACCGGCGAAAAGCAGCACAGTGCATATGAGCGTCCGGCCGGAGACGGCGAACCGCCCTCGTGAAATTAGCTGACTTTTTGTGTACATTAAAGGGGCTCCGCTCGCGCTGTAGATACGCGGGTTCTGTATTTCAATATTCTCGATCAATATTCTCGATCAGTATTCTCGATCAGTATTCTCGATCAATATTCTTCGAAGGGCTCCGCATAGAGCTCGGCTTTGCTGCCGTCGAGAGTATAAGAAGATTCAGCGTAGATGCTGCTGGCCTTCTCGATTTTCAAAGTGCCGTAGATCCAGATCGGCTCATAGTAATAGACCTTCGCCTTTTTTCCCCGCTTCATTTTTACGTGCACGATTTGATTCGGCGGCGGCGCGGGTACGTGAATGCAGGCCTGGGGATAGGGCACGAGCAAGAATTCAGTCACGGCTTCCTGTTCATCTTCGAGCGGGACCATAAAGCCCGGCACCTTCACCAGCTTCCCGTTTAAGCGGCGAATGTCGGCGGACATCTTGCCGGTTTGATAGTTCAGCTCCCGCAGTTTTTTCCAGTCCACGGTCACCGCGCCTTTTTGCGCGTGCAGCACAGCGCCGGTATTCACAGTGACCAGTCCGGCGAGCATTGCCGCCAGGACCAGAAATGACCGACGCGAAACCGCATTCCGATGATGATTGTGTTGTTTCATTATGATTACTCTCGAAGCGAATTCGCCGCTGCGCTGAACGCCGCATCCGCGAATGACTGCACCTGTCCGCCTCTTTTGAAGAAAGGAGCGCGAAGCCCGCGGGTCAAGCAAAATGCCGGGGCCTTTTTTTGTCTATGCACTGCATTCGACGCCCGCCGAATTGCTTATGTTCGATGCCGCCCCCCGGATCTTCGCGCTGCGCTCGCCCCGCGGACTGGCGATTCTGGCGGCTTTGATTCTCGCCAGCAGCACCGCCTTCCTGCTGGGTTCGGCTCTGGGGGTCGCCCTGCCCGCCATTCAAGCGGGCTTCGCCGCGGACCTGAGCGCCGTCCAGTGGGTCATGAACGCCCACCTGCTCGTGGAGTCGGCCCTGCTGCCGGCGAGCGGGGCGCTTTCGGATATTTACGGCCGGCGCCGGATCTTTCTTTTGGGCATCGTTTTGTTTACCGTCAGCGGCGCAGCCTCGGCTCTGGTTCCCGGTATTCCGCATCTGATCGCGACCCAGGCCTGCCAGGGCCTCGGCGGCGCGCTCATGATTCCCGGCAGTCTGGCGCTGATTCAAACCCACTTTCGCGAAGCCGATCGCGGCCTGGCCATCGGAGTCTGGGCCGGCGTATCCGCCGCGACTGCCGCGATGGGCCCCCCGCTGGGAGGCTTCCTGGTCGCCGAAGCCGGCTGGCGATCCATCTTCGCGATCGTCATTCCACTCGGCAGCCTGGCGGCGGCGACAACGCTGTTCGCAATTCCGGCATCAGCTTCGATATCAGCTACGGCTTCGGCGGCGATATCGGACGAGGACGACACCGGCGTCAACGCGCAGCGGCCATCTATCGCACGCCCGCAGCCGGACTGGGTCGGAGCGGCCCTGCTGGGGATCGGGCTGTGCGCCGTTTCGTACGTGCTGATTTTTGCGCCGGGAGCCAGAGAGAACCCGGACGTTTACGGGCAGCTCGCCGCCATCGCGCTCGGCGGCGTCGGGGCCCTGACGGCCTTCGTCTTCTGGCAGCGCCGCGCGCGCCATCCCATGATCCCGGGACGCTTATTCGAACAGCGCGATGTGATCGGCGCGAATTTGATTACGCTTTGTTTGTACTTCGCCCTGAACGGCACGCTGACCTTCTCGATTTTTTATCTACAGCAGATCCAGGAGTTTCCGCCCCAGGCGGCGGGCATCGCGCTTTTGCCGACGATCATCTTAATCGCGCTGCTCTCAGGTCCGGGAGGAATGCTTGCGGATCGCTTTGGTTTGCGACCGCTCTTAATGATCGGCACGGCCCTGGCGGGCATGGGCATGTTCTGGATCGCGGGCACGGTCGCGATGGGTCCCGTGCTGTCCGGCGAAGCACCGGGCTTCGCGGGGGGGCGCTGGAATTATTACGCCTGGCACTATCTGCCTGGACTGTGTTTGCTGGGCAGCGGCATGGCCTGCGTAATTTCACCGGTCAGTCGCGGGGCTCTGCGGGTCACGGACGATCTAACCGGCACGGCTTCGGGAATCAACAACGCCGTTTCGCGCATCGCCTCCCTGCTTTCGATCGCGCTGCTCGGAGCGGTGCTGACCGCCAGCTTCTTAAGCTTTTATTCGCCGAATATTAAGGATCTTTCGCTTCCGCCGGGAATCGAGGCCAAACTACTGGCGGACCGCGGCCAACTCGGCGCGATTCAGATTCCGGAAGAGCTCGCACCGGAACGCGCCGAACTCGTACGCGCGACGATCGCGCAGGCTTTTCATCGCGGCTACGTCTCCCTGCTGATCGTATGCGGCAGCCTGGCCTGGGCGAGCGCGCTGCTGGCGGCGATCTTTATCCGGCGAAAGGCCAGATCACAGGAATCAGCAGAGTCGCCAGCAGCCACAGAATCAAATTCAGGGGCGTCCCGACTTTCATGAAGTCGCTGAAGCGATAGCGCCCCGGTCCGTAGATAAAGGTATTCGTCTGGTAGCCGATGGGCGTCATAAACGCAAGCGAAGCCGCGAAGGTTACCGCCATCAAAAAGGGCCGCGAATCGATCTGCATGCTTTCGGCCAGGGTAATCGCGATCGGCGCGAGAATCGCCGCCGAGGCGTTGTTCGAGATGACGTTCGTCATCATGAAAGCTAAAAAGAAAATCGCCGAGAGCACAGCGGTCGGCCCGTAGGCGCCGAGATATTCGCGAATCAATCGCGCGAGCAGGTCGGCGCCGCCGGTTTCGCGCAAAGCCAATCCCAGGCTCAGCACCCCCGCCAGCAAGAATACGACCTGCCAGTCGATGGCTTCGCGGTACGCTTCGTCAGCCCGCACGATCCCGAGCAGAATCATGGCGACCGCCCCCGCGATGGCCGCCGTCAATATTGAAACCACCCCCGTCGCGGCGGCGACGACAACGCCGAATACGATCGCGACGGCCGGCCAGAGCTTCGCGCGCCGCTCGGCGGCCTCCGGCCGGGAAAACTCGACTTCGGCCGCCACGACGAAATTCGCATCGCGCTTCAGGTCGTTGATATTTTCGGGGGCGACGTGCAAGAGCAGCGTATCGCCCGGGCCCAGGCGCACCCGGTCCAGGCTCGCATGGACGATCTGCCCGCGGCGGCCGATCGCCAGAATATTCGCGTTATAATCTTTCAAGAAACGCACTTCGCCGAGAGTCTCCCCCGCCAGGTCCGAGTTCGGCGCAATCACCGCTTCGACGAGGGTGCCCTCGGCGCTCGTCAGATCGCGGTCGTCCAGCCGCCGCCCGGCGCCGAGAATCATCAGACCGCTGCGCTCCTGGATTTCGCGCATGCGCCGCACGTCGCAGCGCACCCGCAGCACGTCTCCGGCCCGCAGCAGCGTGTCCGGATTCAATTCCGTCAGGCGCCGGCCCGCGCGAAAGACCGCCAGCACTTCCAGGTCCGACTCCTCGTGCAGCGGGCACTCCCCGAAGGGCCGGCCGACCGACGAGGCCTGCGGTCGGAGTTCGACGTCTGTTAGATAAGGCCCCATGCCGAAGTCTTCGGTCAGATTTTCCGCCCGGGCTTTGCGCCGCTCCGGAATCAAAAAGGCCACGGCGAAAATCAAATAGACCGAACCGACCGCGAAGATGGCCAGCCCCAGAGGCGCGAATTCGAACATGCCGAAGGCCGGCAGCCCGCGCTCGACGGCGATGGAGTTTACCAGAATATTCGTCGAAGTGCCGATTAGCGTACAGACCCCGCCGAACATCGAGGCAAACGATAGCGGCATCAACAATTTGGAAGGCGAAACCCCCGCCTGATTCGCGGCCCGCAGCACGAGGGGCAGAAAGATCGCGACGGCGGCCGTGTTGTTAATAAATCCCGAGACGACGCCGATCACCGCCATCATGCCCACGAGGCCCAGCCAGAAATTGCGTTCGAAGAATCCGCCCAGCAGTTCGGCGACGAAGTTGACCGCCCCCGTTTTGAGCAGGCCCGCGCTCAAAACGAACATGGCGGCCACGGTCAGAGTCGCCGGATTGGCGAAGCCCTGCACCGCCGAGCGGGGTTCCAGCACGCCGGTGAGCATCAAGAGAGCCATGGCCGACAGGGCGGCGGTGTCCGGTCGCACCAGCTCCAGAGCCAGCACGAGTAAGAAGGCACCCATCAAAATAAATACAAATGCGATTTCGTAGCTCATATAGAGTCGCGCCGCCGTTCCAAAGTCGCCGCTGCCGCCGCCGATGTCACTTGCATTTTAGAGCGGCCCGCGCGCCCCTGGCCCCCTATGGCTCTGGAATACTGGAACGAATTCGTACAGCTGCTGAGCGGCGCACGGGAAGCCCTGGAGATTCCGCTGATCGAACTGGAAGGCGGCGCGATTACGATCTGGACGGTCTGCTATGTGCTGCTCGCGACGGTTTTACTCTTCGTATTGACGAAGCGTCTGAGCGCCTTCGTCGCCGAGCGACTCTTCGCTCGCAGCAAGTACGACGTCGGCGTGCGCCAGTCCATCGGCAGTCTCCTGCGCTACGCGACGATTGCCATCGGCATGCTGATCATCATTCAGAGCACGGGCATCGACCTGACGACTCTGACGGTGCTGGCCGGGGCGGTGGGCGTGGGCCTGGGCTTCGGTCTGCAAAATATCGCCGACAATTTCATCAGCGGTCTGATCATTCTTTTCGAGCGCCCGATCAAAATCGGCGACCGGGTCGAGGTCGACGGCATCGAAGGCACGGTGCTGCAAATCGGACTGCGCAGTACGACCATATTGACCAACGACGACATATCGATCATTATTCCCAATTCGAAATTCATCGCCGAGAACGTAATCAACTGGAGCCACACCCAGTCGCGCATTCGCTTTCGCATTCCCGTCGGCGTCTCCTTCGACAGCGACGTCGAAGACGTCGAGCGGGCGCTGCTCGATGCCGCGACCGAACACCCGGACGTCCTGGAGCATCCGGCCCCCGTCGTACGCTTTCTCGAATTCGGCGACAGCGCTTTGAATTTCGATCTGCGGGTGTTTACGAGCGAACATCTGCATCGCAAAGGACGGCTGGTCAGCGAACTGAATTTCAAAATCTTCGCGAAGTTCAAGCAGTACGACATTCGTATCCCCTTTCCCCAGCGGGATCTGCATGTGCGCACCTGGGAAAGCGAAGCACCGGGATCCGACGCGAGCACGGAAACCAGAGCAGAGAAGAACACGGACACGAACTCAAACGCCCGAGCCGACTCGCAAAACTGAGCGGCCGCACCCGTGCGAATCAAGCCGACGCTAAACTTTAATGTGAATCCAACGGCGACGCACGAAGATGATGCCCGCCACAAGCGCAAGACCCAGGCGAAAGACGAAGAGCGGAATCCATAGTCCGATCATACCGCCGTCGTACAGCACGCCCCAGACGTAGGCGCCCGGTAAAAAGACCAGCCACATGCCGATCAGATTCATCAGCAACACCGCCCGCACCGCGCCGGCGCCGATCAGCGCGTGACTGATCGCGTTGCCCGCCGAATCCATGGCCTGCCCCGCTCCGAGGATAATCATGATCGGGAGTGCCAGCTGAATGATCGTCTGATCGTGAGTGAAAGCGCTCAGCACGTCTTCGGGAAAAAGAATAAAGATCAATCCAACGCAACCCAGGATCAAGGCCGCAAGTCCGGTCGTCATCAGCCCCCACCGAAAGGCTTCGTCGGGCTCCCGCGCACCCAGCGAATTCGAAACCAGAGTCGCCGCAGCGAGACCGAAGCCGATGGCCGGTAGAAAGCAGGCCGAAGCGAGATTCACCAGCAGAGTCGTCGCCGCGACGACCTTCGGGCCGCCATCCCCGGCGATGATCAGAAAAATCAGAAAGCCGACCGAGCTGATCAGGCCGGTCAGTCCCGCGGGCACGGCCAGCCGCACCAGAGTCGCCAGCAGTTCGCGACGTTGTGACGCCGCGGCCGGTAAAAAGAAAGCGCCGTGGCTGCGCTGATAATAACGACCGATCACGCCGTACATGAAAGTTCCACACAGCGTCGCCATCACCGTGCCCAGGCCGGCGCCGCTGACGCCCAGGGCTGGAATCGCGAACAGCTCAACGCCGGCAACGCGCGCTGCAAAACCGTAAATCAATAGATAGCTGAATACGATGTTTAACAGCTGCACCAGCCAGACGACGGAAAAGTACACGCGCGGTCGACCGACGCCGTTAAAGAAACCGCGAAACGAAAAATTCGCCATGATTAAAAACCAGGCGCCGCAGCGAATTCCCAGGTAGGGCGCGCCCGCCGCAACGACCGCCGCGTCGTCGATGAACCACGGAAAGACAGCGCCCGCGCCAATCACACCCAGGCAGCTCATGGGCACACCGACGATGATCGCCAGCCACAGCCCCATGGTCAGAGCATGCCCGCTGGCCCGCTCGCGACTCTCCCCCATGCGACGCGCCGCGACGGTTTGCACCGCGGAACCAATACCGACCAGAAAGGCGGCGACGGCCCAGGCGGCGAAGCCGCCGTAGCCCACCGCGCTCAGGGCGGTCGAGGCGTCGGGCAAACGACCGACCAGCACCGTATCGGCGATATTCATAACGGTCTGGCTGGCCATGCCGCCGATGATCGGCAGCGCCAGGGCGAAAATATGTCGGATGCGTTTGATCATGACAGACGCTCGTCCCGTCGGAGCCTGACGCGGACGGTGTCACAAAAACGACTCGATATACCGTGCAAACCGAATTCCATCGAAAAGCGCAGTCCGGAAAATTTCGCGGTGGTGGCGGGGAACGAAGCGGGAAACCTGTGCCGAAAGCAGGCGGCTCGAAAACAAAATGGATCGCAGAACGTGAAACTACTTTTATTCGACATCGACGGAACTTTATTGCGCGGCCACGGGCGCGGCAAGCAGGCCCTGATCGAGGCGATGCAGGCGAGCATTGATGATCGAGGTTGCACGCATCTCTTCGGCGCTGGCGAGGGCCGGCGCGCCCTGGGCGAAGCCCCTCTGGCGGCTCCCGAAGTGCAAACGAATCCCGGCATGCAAAACGGCATCGCCGGAAAAACGGACTTACAGTTCGTGCATGAAAGCCTGGGGCCGGAACTTACGGACGCAGCGATCGCCGAAATGATTCCACAGATCTTCGCCGAACATTCGCGGCGGCTGCGCGAATATTTCACCGCCGCGGCCGGCGTCGAATTGCTGGATGGCGTGCGCGAGCTGCTCGAAGAAGTCCAGCGCCTGCATCGATCCGGGGAACGCTGCCTGCCCGCGGTATTGACCGGAAATATTCAGGCCGGCGCGAATATTAAACTGAAGGTCTTCGGACTGGAACCGTATTTCGTGCTGGGCGCCTACGGCGACGAAGGACGCGTGCGGCGCGAGCTGCCGCCGATCGCGGTGCAGCGGGCGCGCGATCTGACCGGCCGCGATTTCGCGGGCGCGGACGTCGTGATTATCGGCGACACACCCAACGACATAGACTGCGGGCGACCGCTTAAGGCGCGCACCATCGCAGTTACGACGGGCCCGTACGCCAGAGACGAACTTGCGGAGCACGAACCCCACGCGATCTTCGATTCGCTGGCGGACACCGATCGCGTTTTATCGGCGATCTTCGCCGACGACTAACTTCCGATACGATGTAGTTTAGCCCGGGTAATCGCAAGCAATCGCCCGAAAGCTGAAGCACGCTCAGCCAGCCATCGCATCGTCCGTAAAACGGTCGGCAAGCCAGGCCGCCGCAAGCGCCAGGGCCGCCGATACGATGGTCGTATAGGTCCAGCCGGGTCGCGGATCCAGGCCGACGTTCGCCACAAACGTCACCAGAAAACCTGTGAGCAGGGCCGCGGCGATCGGCGGGAAATCCAGGGCGCTCTTTTTTAGAACGAAAAGCGTAAACACTCCGATCAGGCCGCCGTTGACGTAGTTCATAAAGCTCATGGCCAGATCGAGAAAATTACGGTAGCCGGACGCCGATGCGAAGCCGAGGGCCGCGGCGGTCAGGATGGCCAGGGAAAGAAAACTGTAGATCCGCGCGCCCCCTCCGGCCGGTTGATCGCTGCGGCTCAGAATCGATTTCCAGACCGCGCCCGTCGAGTGCAGAGCGGAGTCCAGAGTCGACATCGCCGCGGCTACGAGCAGCACGGCGAAGGACCCGACCAGCCAGGGATTGCTTAACACGTTAATATAGTCAACGAGGGGCGTGTCTTTCGCGACCCCCGCAATCTGACCATTAGCCGTTCCGACCGAAAGCAGATAGCCCACGGCCAGATAGATCATAATAACAACCGTCGCACCCACTCCCGATAGAATCAGCGCGCGGCGAGCCGATGCCAGAGAGGGCGTGGCCAGTACCCGCTGGAGCATATCCTGATCCGCGCCATGCGATCCAACCGATAGCACGGCGCCTCCCAGAAAGAGGATCGGAAAAAACTGCGCGTTTGCGATCGACGGCGTCAGATTGATCCAGGCCGGCGGCGCGGCCGAGGCGAAATCCAGCTGCCAGCCCAGACTGACGATCAGAAACAATCCCATGAACAGGATGATATAACCCTGCAGCTGGTCGGTCAGGATCACCGCCCGCAGGCCGCCGGCCAGGCTGTACACTCCGGCCACGGCGGCGATAAACAAAATCGCGGGAATCAGACCGATGCCCAGCAGCTTCGCGAAGGCCAGGCCGCCCAGATAAAAACGTACGCCGCTGGACACGTACTTGGCGAGCAAGTAGGCCGCGCTCAGGCTGCGCCGGGCCGCGGGAGAAGTGCTCACGGTCGCGTACATCGAAAGCCGGTGCTGATTATAAATCGGCTCCAGATAATAGCGCGCCACCAGCCAGCGGCCGAAGATAAAGCCCAGGCACAGCCAGATCAAAGCGAAACCGCCGGAAAAACCGACCTGCGGAAATACGAGCACGGTCGCCACCGAAGTTTCGGTCGCCACAACCGAAACGAAGGCCAGACCCGACCCGACGCCACGCCCCGCCAGAAAATAATTTCGCGCACTGGCCGCGGAATTTTCCAGCTCCGGAGAGTCGCCGCCCGCATCACTCGCCTGTCCCGCGACTTTGCCCGCGCGCACGGCGTATATTGTAATCGCCGTAAGCAGGAGAATATAGAGGATTACGGGAATGAAAAATTCCAGCGTCATTAATTCCACGCTCATGTCGTCACTGTCAATGCGGGTCAGGCGGCTTCAAGCAACTATCACCGGCTTGACAGCAAAGCCGCCGCGACCGCCACTGGAATCGTGGAGTCCGAAGAGCTGAACATCGCCCCGCCTCCGGAACCGCAGCCCGATCCGGAAACGGTTTCGCGCAACCGTCACGAAGCGGAGTGGAAAGAACACGTTCTGACTTTGCTGCGCGAAGAGCGCACGGCAGAACTGGTCGGCTTCTTAAACGATCTATACGCCTCCGACGTAGCGCACCTGCTCGAACGTCTCGACTTTCACGAAGGCCGCCGCATTTTTTTGCTTCTGGATCCGGAACACCAGGGCGAAGTCCTGCACGAAATCGAGGACAATCTACGCGAACGTTATCTCGAAGATATTCTGGAGCCGGAAGGCGTTGCGAAGATCCTGGTCGAGCAGGCTTCCGACGAAGCGGCCGATCTGCTGGAAGAAATCGACATTGAAGTCGTTTCTGAAATTCTTTCCCACGTTCCCCACGAAGACCGCGTAAAGGTCACCGAACTGCTGAGCTATCCGGAGAATACGGCCGGCGGCATGATGGCCAAAGAATTCGTCGCGGTGCGCGACGACGAAACCGTAAAGAAAGCCATCAACTCTTTGCGCAAGATGTCCAAAGAATCGGACGAAATTCATAACGTCTACGTCGTCGATAAACTCGGCCGCTACAAGGGCCACGTGCGTCTGGATAAACTGATTCTCGCGCGCCCCCAGACGAAAGTCAAACGCATCATGGAAGGCGAGCTGCTGCCCATCCCGGTGCTGACGGACCAGGAAGAGGTCGCGCAATATTTTACGCGCTACGATTTTATCACCGCGCCGGTCATCGACGAAGCCGGCGCGCTTGTCGGGCGCATTACGGTCGACGACGTTTTAGAAGTAATCGAAGAAGAGGCCACCGAAGACATCCAGCGCATGGGCGGTGTGAGCGGCGAAGAGAAGCTGACTTCGCCATTGCTGCGATCGTCTTTGCAACGGATCGGCTGGCTGGGACTGAATCTGGCCACGGCCTTTCTATCGGCGGCGGTGATCGGACTCTTCGAAACGACGATCAATCAAAAAGTAATCCTGGCCGCCCTCATGCCGATCGTCGCGGGCATGGGCGGCAACGCCGGAGCGCAATCCATGGCCCTGGTCATTCGCAATATCGCGCTCGGCGAACTCTCGCAGGGAAACACCGCCCGCACTCTGCGGCGCGAAGCGCTGATTGGATTGATCAACGGCCTTTCGATCGGAGCGTTGACGGGGCTCGCGGTCTTCGCCTTCACGGGGGAACTGGCCCTGGGCGGCGTAATCTTTCTGGCCCTGCTGTTTAATCTGGTCGTAGCCGCGACCGCGGGCACGCTCGTGCCGGTTTTTCTGCGTCGAATCAATATCGACCCGGCCATCGGCTCCAGCATTCTGGTTACGACCTGCACGGACGTGATGGGTTTCCTGGCCTTTCTGGGCTTCGCCTATCTGGCCATCAGTCACGGCATGATCTGAAGCGCAGGCCCCGGCGATCAACGGGCGATGCCGTCGATTGTTTCCGACGCGCATCGCCTTACAAGGAGCTTCGATTTTCAAACTCAGGGCTTGCGGCGCACGAGAATCTTGCTCGCGCCCATGACTGTGACCGAACGGCCGTCGACGATGATCGCGTTTTCGTTGTCGGCGTACAGATCCCGCAGCTGTTCGTCCATGCTCTCGACGAAATTCAAAACGTCGTCCGGATCCGAAATGCCCAGGCGAGTCTGCAGAGTTTCGCTTGCGGCGTACTGGTCGTTCACCTGATCTTCCAGGCTGGCCACCATGCCCAGAATCGCCTCGGGGTCGCCGGTGCCGAGTCCCTGCTGTAGAGCTTCGCGGTCCGCGTACAAATCCGAAAGCTGCTCTTCCAGACTGGTCACAGCCTCGGCGGGCATGCCGCCCCCGGCCGGCTTCGCGAGAAAACGATTGATCACTTCAATCTCGCCCGGATCCAGGAACTGTTCCAGAAATTCGGCGAAGCGACTGACGAGCATCGCGCGGTGCGAGCGTCGCAGATCCGGTCGGCCGTCGCGAAACATCTGAAACTGCAGCTGCGTATTGATCAAAAGCCAGCGGCTGCGCTCTTCGATGTACGCGTTGACCAGCGCCCGGCCGCGTTCGTGCTCGTCATCCACGTCGCGAAGGATGCGCAGCAATTCCCGCCAGGTGTTGCGAATTTCCAGCAGCAGGCCTTCGCGATCGTCCGCTGAAAGACCGCCTTCGTTGAGCGCCGAACGCCAATCGCTCTCCAGATCGCCGGTATTGTACCGGCCTTCAATATCTTCGAGCAGGCCCATGCGTCAGGCTCCCATCTTTTGTACGAAAATCCAGTTTTCGTCGGCTTTGTTTTTTAACAGCACAACCTTCACGTAGGTCGGATTCATTCGATACGTGAAAGTATAAAAGAAAAGGATGTGCATCGCCCCTTCGCGCACGCCCTGCTGGAAGGATCCCAGAAAGAGGCGGTTGTTCGTGCAGGGCGCGACGTCGTAAAAGAAATTTTTGCCTTCCGCCTCGGCAGGAGCGATCCCCGCGAGCTCGGACTCGTACTTATTATAGAAAAGAATCTTGCCCTGGTTATCGACGCGCACGACTCCAAAGTCCAGAGCGTTCAGCTCATCGGCGGACATCGAAGCGACACCGGTGCGAACGCTCTCAGGCACGAAATTGGACGCGGACTCAGCCTGGCGGACACCCTTCTCCTGGAATTTTTGTATTAGGTCGCTCATGCGATCGTTTCTCCTCTAATTCTTAATGCTAAACTACAAGCTATGAAGGCCTCGCTGCCGGGGCAACCATACTGTCAAAGCATAGACGAATTTTCGCAAAAACGTAACGATTTGCCCATTAATACAGCAAAGCCGCAACCGCCCCGCCCGCATTCGTGTGAAAAATGTGTGGCTCCCCTTGCTCCCGCCCGCTGTGATGTCCGCCGTTCAGACCCTGGACAAGCAGACGCACCGCCATGCCCTCCAAATTTCTCCTGTATTTTCTCGTTCTGTTCAACGGCCTTACGACGATCGTCGCCGCGCTGAATTTGTCGGCGAATGTCTTCGTGCTCAAGGCGACCCGCTGGACCTCCGTGCAGGTCTGGTCCCTGGATTTCCCGCAGCTCTGGCTGTATTACTCTCCGCTGCTCTTTCCGCTCTGGTTCTGGGCTTTGGTCCGTGAGAGCGACGGCAGCGCACGCAGCAAAATCCGCCGGGTGATTCCGCCGGGACTGCGTCCCTGGCTTTTGGCCGCAGCAATACTGGCTTTGCTGTTTGGCTTTCCTTTCGCCCACGTAAATCTGAGCGGCGCCCCGGGACCGGAGCTGAGCGTTCTTATACGACACTACTGGCAGACCATGGTGATCGCCGGCATCGCGCGACCGGGCGCGATCTTCTTTTGCGCGGCGGGTCTATGGATGCTGCTCAGGCGTCGCGGCGGCGAAGCGACATCCGCGGCTCACGACCACGGGCCCGCCCCGAAAATCAGACGGCGCTCGTTTCTAGATCAAAACGCCGGCCGGCTGATCTGCGGAGCGCTGGCCGCCGCAGTCTTGCTGCGCATCGTGCTGGCGGGACCGGCCATCCCGCGTCTGGAAGACGAGGTCGCCTATCATATCCAGGCTCTGATCTTCGAAGCGGGTCAAACGCGCGGGCAGTTGAGCGGAGAACTCGCGGCGACGGGGATTTCGGCGGCGCGCCTGGGCGAAATCTTACAGCTGCCGTACGTCTTCTTCGATGAGATTCGAACGGCCGGCGAGACAGCGGTCGAAGGCGGTTCGGAGTCATCGACCGGCGGTGAAATTGCCCTCTATTTCAGCGCGCACTTTCACGGCTGGTCGGCGCTGCTGGCGGGGCTCTCGTTCGTCGCCCTCAAACCCTTCGCGAACGCAATCTTGATGATCTTAAACTGCGGCCTCTTCGCGCTCTTAGTCCGTCGTTCGTTTGCGACGGAATCCGGCGGCGAACAAAACGATCGGCTGGTCCTGGTCTGCGCCCTGTTTTTATTCGCCTGCGCGCCGGCCACGCTGATTCTCACGGGCACCTATATGTCCCACGTGGCGACGCAAACTCTGCTTTTGCTTTTGTTTCTTGTTCATGGGCAAATTCGCGCGGACCGCGCATTGCCCGCCGGCTTCGCAGCGCTGTACGTCGTCGCTGTCATCGCCACTCTGAGCGCGCTCATATTTGTCAGGCTGCAGGCCGCGGTGCCGGCTCTGATCGCGCTTGTCGCGGCGGATTTGCTTTTGATCGCCGCGAATGTCCGAGGCTCGCGCGCCGCGTCGTCCGATTCGCGATTCTCCAGCCTGTCGGCCGGCCTGCGAATGGGCAGCCTGGCGATCGCCGCCGTCGTCTCGCTCTTGCTGTACGATCTGTACGCTCGCTCCCTGGGATCCGACGACTGGTTTTTCACCCGCGCCTATTTGCATCAGTACTTCGAGGCCGGCTGCCAGGCAATCGGCTGGGGACCGGGACACGGCTGCTTTCCGACCTACGGTTCGTTGGGCCACAGCTTTCGTAAATTTTTGCTGAACGGCTTCGATCGCGTTTCAGAGCTCAACCACGAACTGTCGCCGGCGGGGCTGCCGCTATTGCCGATCGCTCTGCTCCTGGCGATCCGTCACTGGCGCAAGCTCGTCGACCCACGGCAGGCCTGGTTGAAATTCGCGCTGGCCTTTTTGGGCGCGACGGGCGTGTACAGTCTGTACTTTCATAACGGCGGCGAAAGCTATCGAGGACGCTACGTCTTCGAAGCGGTCTTCGCTTTTTATCTGGTCTTCGCGAAGCTGGCGACGCTGGAATTACAGGCGTGGTTTAAAACGAAATCCGAGCCGGCCTGGCGGGAGCGCCTGACGCGGGTTCTCTTAATATTAACTCCGGTCATCTTAATCACAAACGCGGCCTTCACGATTCGCGGAGACTATTTCTCGCGCTTTATTCAGCCTTATGCAAATGTGAATGAGGTGGCCCCGCACGCGCAGTCTGCGTTGCCCTTGCAAAGCCGCCGGAGCGAAGCCCGAATCGAAGACACGCTGATCGGCACGCGCGATCTCGTAGAGCAGCTCGGCGAGCGCGACGAAAGCAGCGGCGATTTTTATTATCCGCTCGAATTCCAGCCGGGCGAGCGCGCCTCGATTCCTCTGAGCAGCATGAAGGCTTTTTTGAATCTGGGTTATCCAACCCTGGCCGCCACGGCGACGCGCCTGGACGAATACGGCCTGCTCCGGGACAGCGACGACAACGTTCTGGTCGGCGCGGCGACTCCGGACGAAATGCACGCCCTGGCCAGGTTTTTGCGTATTCAAAAGACCCGCCGCCTGGAATACCGTCTGCCGGAAACCGATCGCATTCGTCGCGGACTGGTGCGCTGGATTCTGCATCCACCCGAAATCAAAGCTCTCGATACGGCAGGCGACAGAGCTCTCGAAAAAGCAAGCAGCGAGACGCCTTAAATCATGAATCTACCGCCACCCGCACTCCATCCCGATCCGCCGGCCCGGCCCGGGCCCGCGCTGGACACAGTCCGACAAACGATGCAGGCCAATCCCGCATTGATTCGGAGCGCGCGCTATGACAAATTCGCAGGCCGCCTGCAATCGACGACCGCCGCTCGCAGGGCCGCAGATTCGCACAGCGACAGCGGCGAACATGACGGCCTGCCGCTCGTCAGCGTCGTCACAGTAGTCCTGAATCGGGAGGCGACCCTGCCGGACGCGATGCGCAGCGTCTTCGAACAAAGCTACGGCGGCGAAATCGAATATATCCTGATCGACGGCGGTTCTTCCGACGGCACGGTCGATCTAATCCGCAGCGCTTCGGACCGCATCGCCGTCTGGATCAGCGAAAAGGACGGAGGCATCAGCGACGCGTTCAATCGCGGCCTGGCCCTGGCCAACGGTGAAATCATCGGCATCCTCAACTCCGACGACTGGTACGAAAGCGATACCATCGACCGGGTGGTGGCGGCCTTTCGCGAGTCGCCGGGCGTGGGCGTCGCCTGCGGACGCCTGCAGTACTGGAAGGGGGATCAGGCCGACGCGATCTTTCCTTCGCGGCCCGAGCAGTTGGGCGTCGACATGACCGTGAACCATCCGACGATGTTCGTTCACCGGGAACTCTATGAACGCGGCGGCTTATTAAAGCTCGACTACCGCTACGCCATGGACTACGAGCTCGCTCTGCGCTTCCAGGCGATGGGCGCGCGCTTCGCAAGCATCGACGGCGTGCTCGCGAATATGCGCTACGACGGCGCGGCCGATCGCAACTGGTACAGGTCGCTGCGCGAAATGCGCAAGGCCCAGCGCGAAATCTATCCCGGACGCTTCGCCTTCGCCTACGCTCTGAAGTTCCTGCGTTCCGTCACAGCGCGACTGCTCGCGGCTCTGGGACTGGGCGGCCTCAATCGTTTTTATCGCAGTCGCATTTCACGTTTTCGCCGCAGCTACGAAAACGCGGACTGAACGCGGCCCGCCTTCCGATGCGACGCACCTCAGTTCGAAAATTCCACGACCTGCCAGTTGATCGTACCGGTCCGCGGCGACTCGGCCGATCCTCGCTCGACTTCGATCAGCGTGCCCGACTGCAGCGCCGTGCGAATCTTACCCGAGTCCTGATCGGAAGTGGAACCGAGGTTGCCCGGCTGTTGAATATCCGCGGACGCCAGGGCGATCGCCCGGTTCGTATCGACCGCGGTCAGACCGGCGGTGAGCACGGGCGTATTGGTGTATGCCGCGTCGAAGGCATGTGTGCCGCGCTGCACAGTCGATAGATCCAGCATGCTGACCAGAAAATAATGCACGCTGACAGTGCCGGTCGAATGGCTGCGAAAAAATTGCACGCTGCTACCGGCGTCGGGGACGTTCCGAACATACAGACTGTTCTCTTTGCCCAGCACGCTTGCGTCCGCGGTCGTGTGCTGGAGTACGAAAGACTTCGCCGGATCAAAGGGGGCGACCGCCGCCGTCGTGCTCGTGCTTCCGTCGACGATCGCCGCCGTGCCTGACTGAACGGAGGCCGCACCCAGCTCGATCACCTGCCACTCGATAATGACCGCGGTGCCCGTCGCGCCCCGCGCCAGACGCAGCGTGGAAGCGTCGACCAAAAGCGGGGCGACTTCGCGGTGCGAATCGAGAGTCGTATTGGTCGTGTTGATTCGATTCGTGACGATCGCGAAGGTCTGCGAAAGATTCACTGCCGACAGCGCGATATCCACCTGACTGTCCCCGGCGCCGAGAGTCGTGCTGCCCCTCTGCACGAAGGCGCCGCTCGCGAACTGCACGATCGACAGGGCGATGCGCTGGTTGTTCGGATCGAAGGTTTCGATCGTCACCTGATCTGCGGCGCTGAGCTGACACGTGACGAAATTGTTCGGACGCGAGCTGCCCGCCGTCTGGCTGCACAGCACGAAAGATCGGCTCAGGTCGACGGCGGCAACCGCGACTGTCGCCGGCGAAGCGGTGATGACGGTGGTGGGCACCTGAGTAATCGACTCGACCGGGCTGGAGCCCACGCCGCCGACTCCGGCCAGCAAACCCAGAAATCCCTGCTGACCGCCGTAGTCGGCGCATGAAACGAAGGCCGGCAGGGCCAGGCACAGCAGGAGCCGGCTCGCGAAACTAGCGGGGGCGGGCACCGCCGGGTGGTATTGCCGCAGGGGGTTCATAAACATTCGACCGAAAGAGTTTCCAGTACACGCACCTCAGCCGGTACGCAAGGCCGCCCGGAATCCAGCACAATATCCTGTACATTGGACGAAATATTATTTCGGAAATTGGCAGCAGCGGGCCGCGCTCGAACTGAGCGGCCAGCTCGTGCTGGCCGTAGACCTCGGCGTCGGCGGCGTGTTCGACGATGCGGCGCGGAGCGGCTTCGAGCAGATGCCGGCGAACCTGCGCGGCCAGTCCTGCCAGAGCGCACAGACTGTGGCGGGGCTCCGGGCGTATGCGCATCCGAATGGGCGTGCCCGGCAGATAGACCCGCACGGCCACGTTGCGCCGCGCCCCGGGACTGTAGACCGGCGTAACTCGCAGAATCCGACAGTCCGGCGCGTTTTGCTGCTGTAGGAACTCCTCGCAGGCGAGCTTCGAGCGGCCGTAGTTCGTGGCCGGCCGCAATTCCGCGGTCGCGGCGGCCACCGGAGCGGTCCGATCCGCGTCCCCGTAAATCGAAACCGAGCTCAGATAGATCCAGCGGGCGTTCCAGGCGCTGGTCGCATCAAATAGATTGCGCAGCATGGATAGCGACCCCTCGACCGCGGATTTGCCCGAATCAATCCGGGCCGCCGCGTGCACAATCCCGTCACAGGGTTTTATATGGGCCAGAGCCCGGGCCGTCGCTTCCGCATCCGTCAGATCACAAACGACGCGCTCCCCGGTCTGGTATTCGGAGCGGAGCTTTTCCGGGCTCTCGGATCGATTTCCCGGAGATTCCGGCGCAGCCCCGGAGCCTTCAGACTGCACGGCCCCTGAATCTCCTGCGTCCACCGACACAGCGCGACGAGACACCGCGACGACCAGAAAACCGGCCGCTTCCAGATCCCGGGCGATGGCCGAACCGATATAACCGGCCGCCCCGGTAAGTAATATGCGCTTTATTTCTGACATTTTTCGGTGTACAAAATCCTCGATCTCTAATCTTCTTCAATAGAATTCCGACATAAGAACCAGGACCCATTGCCCATGCCCGCCAATCCACTGGAAAATACGCCGCCGATTCCGCCCTTAAATTCTCGATCCGGATCCGCACCGCGCCGCAGACTGCGCACGCGCAAACTGCACTTCGCCCGCCCGGACATTGGTCGCGAGGAAATCCAGGCCGTCACCCGGGTCCTGAAATCCGGCTGGCTGACTTCGGGCCCCGAGACCCTGCAGTTTGAACAGGAATTCGCCCGGGCGGTGGGCGCCGCCGAGGCCGTCGCGGTCAATTCCTGCACGGCCGCGCTGCATCTGGCCCTGGCGGGCTGGAATCTAGGTCCCGACGACGCGGTGCTTGTGCCCGCCCTGACCTTCACAGCCAGCGCGGAGATCGTTGAGTACAGCGGCAGCCTGCCGATCATTTTAGACGTAAACCGCGAGACCTACCTGATGGACGCGGAAATCGTCGAAGACTTTATTCGAAAATCCTGCGATTATAAAAAGGGCGCCTTGATTCATCGCGCGTCGAAAAAAAGAATCCGCGCGATTCTTCCGGTGCATTTGGGCGGCCGCCCCTGCGAAATGGACGAGCTGCTCGCCCTGGCCAAACGCTATCGCCTGAAAGTATTAGAGGACGCGGCCCACGCCTTTCCAGCCACGTACAACAGTCGCCCGATCGGCGCCATCGGCGACGCGACGGCCTTCAGCTTTTATGCGACGAAGAATCTTACGACCGGCGAAGGCGGCATGCTCACCACGAACAACAAACGCCTGGCCGATCGCGCCCGGCGCATGCGATTGCACGGAATTAAAGGCCAGACCTACGGTCGCAAACGCTGGCACTACGACGTCGTCGACCGCGGCTTTAAGTACAATATGTCGGACATTAACGCGGCCCTGGGGCGCGTGCAGCTGGAACGCTCTGAAGATATGCTGGCCCATCGCCGCAATATTCACGCTCATTACGACCGGGCACTGGCCGACATTCCCGGCCTGCGTCTGAATCCGACGACGCCGCACTCTTCGTCGCATCACCTGTACACTCTGGAAATTGTGTCGGGGAAAAAAAGCGGGGGCCGCGGCGTTTCCCGGGACCGCTTCGTTGAAGAGATGTTCGCGCGCAATATCGCCGTGAGCCTGCACTTTATTCCGCTCTATCGCCTGAGCCACTATCGCAAGACCTACGGCCTCAAGGCGAAGGACTATCCGAACAGCGAAGCGATCTATCGTAACATCGTTTCACTGCCGGTTTACAGCGCCATGAGCGCCAGCGATGCCGCCGACGTAACTCACGCGATCCGCGAAAGCCTGTTATAAGACGCCGCCGGCCCAGCGGTCCCGAAAATACCCGGTCGCGGCGCGGCGATCCATCAGACCGCGGTTGTACGGCTCAAGCACCGGCGAAGGCTTCGAGTCGTGGCCATGAACCGCGGGGCCCGCTCCGAACTCCGCGTTAAACGACATGTAGACCTGGCCTTCTCCGGCGGGACCGGTGCCCCGGGCGAAAGTGATCTTCAGCTCCGGAAAGTTCAGGTAGATGAAATTAAACGAAAACGAAAAACTCAGGCCGTAAGCGCCGGCCCAGCCTTCGCGAAAGACCTGGCGATCGAAGACCGTGCCGTAGTCGTAGAATACGCTCATGCCGACGCCGTCTAAAGTCAAGGCTCCCGCTCGCGCTCCGAAGAGCGCCTCCGACCACCAGAGCAAAGGCAGTCGGTATTCGTAAGTAAATACGACCGCCGCGTGATCCGCGGGCGACTTCGCGTACTCCTGTCCGCGGACGAAACGATTCAGGCGGACTTTCTGTAATTCGCGGTCGGGACCGTAGGAACCGTAGCCGAAACCGTTCAGATAGTTTACGTGGTGACTCCAAAACGACGGCAGATAGAGCGACAGGCCGCCCTCCGCGACGCCGTACTCGACTTCGTTGCGCTCGTACTGATCCGGGCGGTCGGTGCTTTCCGGCTTCGTATAATAATCCGTTTGCGCGAAGAGGATCCACCCCAGCTCCGGACTGATCGACTCCGGAAAGCGCTGCACGTCGCCCAGAATCCAGGTGGCCGTGGGTCCGCTTAAGTTCAAGTCCCGCGCGTCGTACTCGACGGCGCGAATGCGGCGGGCGTTGCGCAGTTTCAGGTGGGAATATCCCAGCAATATCTGGGTATCGGCGAACCGATAGTCGCCGGTATAGCGCACATTGCCGCGAGCTTCTTCGAAGAAGACGTTGCTGCTATCGCACAAAAATCGCAGGGGCTCCTCTTCGTTGATGCAGCCGGGCGTGGTCTTGCGTTTCCAGTAGTTCGTTTGATAGGCCATGCCCAGACCCACGGCGTACCGCGAATAGTCGTAGGCGGCGAAGGCGATCGGAGTCGGGCTGGCGGCGCCGACCGCCGCGACCAGGAAGTGCCGCAGCAGGGGATCCCGGGCCGCAACGATCACGTTGAGCGCGCTGACCGGCCCGAAGAGTCCCAGGGCGTACGGCCGAATCGCGAAAGGCGCAATATAGTCGGACTCCTCCCACTCTTCGGGACCACCGCTCCCGCCCGGGAGATCGCCTGCCAGATCGCCGCCGGCTTCGCCGAAATAGCTTTCCAATGTTGCGGGATCGGCGTTCGGATCGTTTGGGTCCTGATCTCCGGATGGGACCGCGGGACCGGCGAAGAGATTCACCGGCTCCGCAAGTAGATCGGCGTACTGGTAGCGCACGACGTCGTAGCCTTCGCCGAAATAGCCGAGGGCGTACAGGGCGTCGGCGGCCGGCGCCGGATAAAAAACGCCGGTCAGACTGCGAGTCATGCGGGTGATGCGTCCGGTGGCGACTTCCACGGAATACAGATTATAAATACCGTCCGCGTCGGACGCGAAGATCACGCTCGCGCCGTCCTCCGTGAAACGCGGCTGGACTTTGGTGCCGGGACCGCTGACCAGCACGCGACAGGCTCCGGCGCCGGAGGGATCGTTCACGTCGGCCGTGCGGGCGTCGCAAAGCAACAGCTCGCCTTCGCCGACGTCGCCGCGCCGCACGAGCGTGACGAGACTCCGATCATCCGGAGACAGGGCGGTATACTGCACGAAGCCCGTAAATGGCGTTTCCAGAATGACGCGTTCGCCGACCAGATCGTCGTCCGCATCGAACTGCGCGGCGACCAGGTAACGCTTTTTATCATCGCGGGTTATGAAGTACACCCGACCGCCGTCGCTGCTCAGAGAGGGAAAGCTGATGCTTCGACCGGGAGACTGGCGGCTCAAGAATAGACTGTACTCGCCGTCGTACATTTCATAGCGCAATCCCGTGCCGGGCAAAAAGAACATCGCTTCGCTGTACATTTTGCGGCCGCCGGCTTCGGCGAAACCGCGCACGGCGTCGGACCGTCGCACGCGATAGGGATCGACTGGATCTTCGTCGGGGCGATCCGGCGGGTGCGTCGTACTCGCTTCGGCGGTCGGCTGCGCCGTCGAGGCGGCGGCCCCGGCTGCTTCGAGAGCTTCCTGGCCATCGATGGCGTACAGACCGCTGATGCTGTCCCGGGGGCGTGCGAAATATTTTACAGCGCCGTCTTCGCCGATGTACAGAAAACTTTTATTATAACCGTCGGTGGTCAATCGACTAAACGGCGTTTCGCCCTCGGCTCGAATTTCGGCGAGCTCGGTCCGGAATCGTTCCGTCTCGGCCGCGCGAAAATCTTTGTAAATCCGGGCGAGACCCGGAGCGGGGCGCAAACGATCTTCCACGAAGAAGGGCGCCGCGTCTTTCTTCCAGTAATCCCACAGGATCTCTTCGCCGTAGTTCTCCGCCACGAATTTCCAGAAGCGACCGCCGTACAAATAGCCCAGCGAACCGAAGGGCCAGCGGTGGGAGCCGTTGAAGATCTCCGCCAGAGTCGGGAAACGATTTTCCAGAATCGCCGTACGGAAAAACATATCCGTCAGCGGATCCTCCAGGCGGCCTTTGCCATTCTTCGATTCCTGGTAAACCGCCGCGCCTTCGATCAGACCGAAGGGCGACAGGAAATTCGGTGGAATCCCGAAGATGACGCGAAAGGCCGTCAGGATCGGCTGCTTTTTACCCCAGTGCCGCAGGGTAAGAATGTGCACGTACTCATGGCGAATCAGCAGCTCGGCCCACAGATCGTAGCGGGAGAATGTGCCCTGCTGGGGATTGTCCAGAAACAGTACGATCTGGTCGATGCCCTGGGGCGTGGCGAAGGCGTTTACGACGTCGGTGGAAAACACCAGCACGATGTGCGTATTATCCGCTCCGGAATCGTATTCCGGTTCAAGCTCGGCGTGAATGCGTTCCGCGATGCGCGCCGTACGCCGGGCCATCGCCCCCTGCCCTTCGGGGAAGTGCACTTGAAAATGCTCCGTATGCAGAGTGCGCATAGCGGGGTTCGGCTGCGGAACGAGCTGCGCCTGCAGACCGGTGGCCCCCAGGCTGAGGGCGAATAGAAAACAAAAAAGAACGCGGACGGACCGGCCGGCAAACATATCCATACAGAGTTCCGTGTACTCCGCCGCCGGTTGTACGGCAAAACGTTTTTGTCCGCCGCTTGCGTTCTTGAAGAGCCGGCTACAAGCCGCGACGCGCCATTTCGCCCGCCAGCCAACGCGTATAGTGGCCGGCGCCGCAGGCGGACAGGTGAGTCAGATCGTGAAAATAGCGGGCTTCTCTCAGGGCGGCGATCCCGGCGTCCGACTCATGCGAATAAGAAATGACGCGCACGGCCTCAGGTCGCGTAAGCCCCTCCAGAATTTCACTCCGGGCCCGGGCGAGCATTTCATAGACAAAGGATTTGTTCACCAGATTGCCGTACGCCGGCGAAAATGGGATTTCCGTCAGCCAGATCTGATAGCCTTTGTGCGTTAGCAGCTCCAGGGTCTGACGATAGGCCTCGACCGACGCCGGCCGTGCCGCGTAGACGTACGCTCCGGGCGAACCCTGCCTCGAAAGGTCCAGATCTGAACGAGGAACAGCCGTGCGACAGCTCGCCGCGTCAAAACGCGGCGACGGAGTTTGCATTTCTTTCCAGGTCCAGAATCCGCGGTTTCGTTCTAAAAAATCCCGCAGCCAGCGGCTATCCGCACGGCGCTCCGCAACAAGCTCGATCGGTCCCGGTCCGCCGCCGCTCAAATAGCCTTCATAGCCGGCCGCCGGTAAAAGCCCGGGACGAACGCGCAGCTGTTGAAAAGTAAACGACGACAGCCCCGCCTCGCCGATTCCGAGCAGCGGCGCCAGAATATAATTCGCTTCGTAGAGCGGCAGTCGCAGCAAGTGCTGGTGCGCAATCTGCCCGGGGCCGGCCGGCGAATCCTCAGGGCCCTCCAGAGTCACCGGCGCGTGGCGCGCGAGTTCGCTTCGATAGTAGTAGCGAAAGGCCTGAGTAACCGGCGACTGAAACAACATGAAGGGATTGATATTCACGAGCACCCGGCGCGGGCCTGCCCCTGCTTCGGACGCGGCGTCCGGGAGTAAGTGCGCCAGGGCGTGCAAACCTTCCGGCTGCTGCGAGGGCATTCCGAGATTCAGCGAAGGAGTTTTTAATCGCGCATCCAACACCGCCGGAACGATGCCGCTCATCACCTGGCTGTCCCCCAGTATCAACAGCTCCGTTTCGCGCAGCTTCAGACTGCGCTCGCGAATCTGCGCGATATTCGTATGCCACAGTAATCGATCGGGATCGCGCAGGTCGGTAAAGGGATTCCAGGCGGGCGCGAGAATCAACAGCGCGTTGCAGGCCAGCAGCGTGCTCGCGGCCGCGAAACCGGCGGATCGTATGACGCGAGCGATCTTCAATCGACTCTCTGAAAGGAACCCGCCGCCGCTATATTGCGCGCGTAGTACGGCTTGCGATTCATGATGTATTCGCTGAGCTCGACGTCGCCGGGACTTTCGCCGGGTGCGGCGGAGCGCCAGAGTTCGTAGTCCATGGGTTCGATGCAGGTATCATCGAAGTACATGCGCGTTAAAAAGAATTCCCGTTCGCATATATCGCAGCGATACCGAAACCGACCGGGACCGTACTCTTCGAGCGGCGTGCGATTGTTCGCATCCAGACAGCACTCCCGGGGACCCGCCGCGCCGGCCGCAGTCGTTTGATTTTCGGCCGCGACGGCGGCGGCGTCTTCTTCGGACGCGTCGTATTCACTTCTGGTCAATGACTTCCACCCCTTCCCAGTCCGGCGGCGTGCCGTGCTCGGCGTAAAATTCGGAGCGATCGAGGTACAGACGCGCCGCCCGGTCTCCGGGATTCAGCGCCAGCACCGTGTGAAAAGATTCGCAGGCCGCTTCGAAATCCCGCGCCAGATAGTGACTCAGTCCCCGCTCGAAATCGGTGCGGGTCATAATCTTTAGACCGGCTTCGGCGTCGGCGTACTCCTGTAAAAGTTCGATCACGGATACCGGCTGCTTTTTACCTTTCACCAGCACACAGTCGAGAAAGCGATAGCTGTACACGGTCGGATCGTCTAAAGCGACGAGAGTTTCTTCGGAAAAAACGATGCGCGCTCCGTACATCTTCGTCAGGCCCTCCATGCGCGCCGCGAGATTCGCCGCGTCGGACATCACGTCCCCCTGCATGCGCTCGGCCTGGCCGATGACTCCCAGACGGACGGTGCCCGTGTGCAGGCCGATGCCGGTTTGGACGGGAATGCGGCCCAGCTCGACGCGCTCCGCGTTGTATTCGATCAATGCGTGCTGGATTTCCAGCGCCGCCTCGATCGCGGTCTCCGGGCCGCCGGCGAAGAGCGCCATCACCCCGTCGCCCATGTATTTCATAATAAAGCCGTGGTGTTCGCGAATGATCGGCGCCAGTCTTTTAAAGTATGAATTTACGAAGTCGAAGTTTTCCCCCGGGGTCATCTGTTCGCTGAGGGTCGTAAAGCTGTGGATGTCGGTGACCATGATCGTCAGCCGCATCTCTTTGTTATCCCCGAGAGCGACCGCGGTGATTTCATCTTTGCCGAGAAAACGCATAAACTCGGCCGGCACAAAGCGGGCGTAGGCGTCGTTGGTATCGCCGAGTTTGCGGTTGGCGACTTCCAGATCCGCGGCGTGGCGGCGAAAGGCCCTGCGGGCCAGGGCGAAGCGCCGTTCGAGCACATAACCCAACGAAAATATAAAAGCGAGCATGCCCCAGTGGAAGGTATAACGTTCCCAGTGCAAACGCCCCAGATAGCCGCCCGCGATGTCGTACGTGCAGGTGACGACCAGCGCGAAAAAACCCAATGTATAAATCCGCGTGCCCGGACTGCCGTGCCAGGCCTGACGCAAAGCGCCGGCGGAAAACACGGCCAGGGAAATCAACGCCATGCCGAAGACCGAGATCACCAGCCAGGCCTGGTAGCGCAAACCGGTGAACGCGAAGGCCACAAGAAAGAGCGCCGCGTGCAGCAGATGAGTCACCCAGAGCACCCGGACGATTTTGCGAAAGCGCGATCCCAGCACCTGTTCGGTCAAAACACCCAGGGCGACGGGAATGACGAAGAGACTGAAAAACGAAACCTGCAACCAGAAGTCCGGGCGGTCGTACAGCAAACGACTGTAGTCGCTCAAAGAAATCGTAAAGGCGCCGATCGCAAAGCTTAACACGTTAAACGAAAGGATCGAAGTGCGCTCGCCGTAGCGAACGATACTCAAGGCAATCGTAAACAATCCAATCAAACAAAAAAAGACGCCCAGACTGAAGCGATCGACCTGGCTGCGCAGCACCGCGAAGACGTGCGCGCTTTCGCCGCCAATGTACAGATCGCGCAGTTGAAAGAGAATGTCCGGATCCGGCTGGATGCGAATCAGTATCTGGCGGGGCGGCGCGGCTTCCGGCAGCACGACCAGATGCCAGCTGAAATGCATGGCCTCGCCCGGCCGCGCGCCGCGATAGACCAGGCGATCATCGGCGTAGATTTCAAAGGCCGCCCACAGCCGGCCGATAAACAGCGAAGGATGCGGCGGCAGAACTTCGAGCACAGCCTCATCCAGTACGTAGCAAAGCTCGAATTCGGTGCGGGGAAAGATACGTTCCCATCCCGCGGTGGGTCCCGCGGCGCCGCTCGCCGCGACGTACGGTCGCCAGCCGTCCTGACCGGCGCGACAGGTTCCGACAGCGACGCCGGGCTGCGTGCGAATCAAAAGATTCGGAGCGCGCAGCCGGACGCGCTCGCTACCGCCGACGGCCCCGACCAGGCCAGGCAGCGCCCTCTCTTCAGCTTCGCCGTCGCCTGGATCGCCGTGCGCACCTGGCCGACTTCCGCAGCCCGCCCACAGGCAGAGGCCCAGAATCAGCGCAACCCCCGTCACAAAGCATCGCTGGCGCACAAGATACCGCACACGCACAGGACGTAGCAAACGAACCCTGCGTTCCGCTTACAATCAATTAATCTCGATTTTTACTGGCCGCAGACGGGGGCGCGGATCCCGTTCACATATGGCTCTTTCACTGATCCGGCGCAGGCGCAGCGGAAATTCTGAACCCGGCCCGCGCCGACGATCGCTCATGCAATTCGCGGCGGCTCTGCTGACCGCCGGCTGTACTCTTGCGAGCGGCGGCTGCCAGCCGAAACCGGACGACGGTCCGCTGCATCTGGTGATCGACGCGGGCAGCTCTGGAACGCGACTGTGCCTCTTCGAAATTCAGCGTAGCTGCGACACTGATTCGCAGGCCTGCGCCTGCCATGCTCCTGAAGCGCGAACCGCAGGCCAATCGACCGGCGCGGGCACCTGCCAGTCGATTCCGGACTCGCCCGGCCTTGCCACGCTGCCCCCCGCCGGGGCGGCCACGGCTCTGGCCCGGGGCCTGGAGCAATCCCTCGCGCCGGCCATCATCGAACGCCTGCAGGGAGCGGTGTTGCTCGGCACGGGCGGCTTTCGCCAGGTGCCCGCCGAACGCCGCGCCGCGATTGTGCAGGCGCTGAGCTCAGAGCTGAAACATAACATCGAAGCGAGCGGCGTTGCGGTGCTGAGCGGCAGCGACGAGGGGCGGCTGGCCTGGCTGGCGATGCGGGAAATCGAAGAGAGCTCTTCGCACGCGATTCTGGAAACCGGCGGAGCCAGCGTGCAGTTCGCCGGCGGCCCGGACAGCCAGGCGATTGAGTCGATCAGCCTGCCGATCGGCATCAACAAAGCCTTCGAAAGTCTGCAGTCGGATCCGCAGCTGGCCCGGTGCTATCCTTTCGGAGCGCCGGACGGCCAGACGGATTTCGACGACTGTCGCGCGGCAATTCGCCGCGCCGTATTTTCCGACGCGGCGGCGAAGAGTCTCACGAAAGCCGCGGCCGGCGCCCGGGATGCCGGTGACGATGCGGGCCGGCTCTTCGGTCTGGGTTCTTCCTGGCGGGCGGTCTTCGCCGGGATGGACCAATCAAAGGTCTCCCTGTCGGAGTTACTACACTTCGGCCGCCGGGTGTGCGCCGAACGCAAGCTGACCGAGCAGGAGCGCACCAGTAAATATCTAAAGCGGCGCTGCTATTTATACGCCTATCAGAGCGTGCTGCTGGAAGAGACAGGATTTGACCGGATCACCAGAGGCAACGAATCCTGGCCCCGGGGCGCGGCAATCTCAGGGGAATTCTTTCCTGCGTGCAGCGCCCCTTAGTACCGGTCAAACCTGCGACATACAAATCTGAAATTTGTTAGGTTTCTATGAGCGTAATGCGCTTTTCTTTCGTCTAATTCTACGACCGCTGGACTTCCGTGAATCAACATTCCGTCACCCAACTCCGCCTGCCCGGCTTCAATGCGCTGGAAACCGTTTTCGAAAGCAATAACTCGACGATCTTTCGAGGCGAGCGATTGCGGGACAATCTCCCCGTCCTGATCAAGGTCCTGAAATCCCGCCGCCCGACTCCCCGGGATCTGGCCCGCCTGCGTCGGGAATTCGAGATCGCTCACCCCCTGCAGGGTTCGGGCATTGTGCGCTACTATTCGGTCGAGCCCTATGAAAACGGCGTGGCTCTTATTATGGAAGATTTCCGGGCGCGGTCCCTGGCCGACCTCCTGCGCCTGGAGCCCCTGCGACTCGAACGTTTTCTGGAACTGGCTCGCCAGTGCGCGGAAGGCCTCACGCAAATTCACGCGCAGCAGGTCATACACAAAGATATCAAACCGCACAACATCGTCGTGGGCACCGTGGCGGATCAGCCTGCCGCACCGGCGACGACGACGGGCGCGATCGCCCAGGCCGGCGCAGGCGAAGCCTTGAAGTACATCGACTTCGGCATCTCTTCGAAGATTTCGCGCGAAACGGCCGGCGCCGCGAACCCCGGCAAGCTGGAAGGAACGCTTGCGTACATGTCGCCGGAGCAAACGGGACGAATGAATCGGGCCGTCGACTACCGCTCTGATTTTTACAGCCTGGGCGTTACGCTTTTCGAGATGCTGTTCGGGCGCGTGCCCTTTCCGGGTGAAGACGCCATGGAACTGGTTCACAGTCATATTGCGCGCGATGTTCAATTCCCCGATACTTCGGCGGCCGGCGAAGAGCCCCCGGCGACGATCATCGCGATTCTTGCGAAGCTGCTGGCGAAGACGGCCGAAGACCGCTACGAAAGCGCGTACGGTTTGCGGGCCGACTTCGAACGCTGCCTGCGGGAATTGCGCGAAGACGGCAAAGTCAGCGACTTTCCGATCGGCGAACACGATTTCTCGGACGTATTTCAAATTCCGCAGAAACTGTACGGCCGCGAAAAGGAAATCGCGCAGCTGCTTGAATATTTTCAAACCATCGAAGGCGGCGACAGCGCCCTGATGCTGGTCGCCGGCAAGTCCGGCGTCGGCAAGTCGGCTCTGCTCGGCGAAATCCACAAGCCCATCGCGCGTGCGGGCGGTCACTATATCGCCGGCAAATTCGATCAGTACAAGCGTAATATCCCATTCAGCGCTTTGATTCAGGCCTTCCAGGAATTGATTCATCAGCTCCTGGGCGAAAGCGATCAGGTCCTGGCGGATTGGAAAGATCGCATTGTCGCGGCCTTCGGTCCGAACGGCCAGGTGATCATCGACGTCATTCCCGAAGTCGAATTGATCACCGGGGAACAGATGCCCCTGCCGGATTTGCCGCCGACCGAAAGCCGCAACCGTTTCAATCTGGTCTTTCAGAATTTTATTCGCGCCTTCGCGACGGCCGACGCGCCCCTGGCGATTTTCCTGGACGACCTGCAGTGGGCGGACTCGGCGACCCTGGCTTTGATCAAAGTGCTCTTAACGGATCCCGACGCGGGCCACCTGCTGATCGTCGGCGCCTATCGCGACAATGAAGTTCATGACGCCCATCCTTTGATTCTCGCTCTCGAAGAAATTCGTCTGAGCGGCGCGCGCATCAGCGATCTAAACCTGCAGCCTTTGAGTCTGGAAAATGTAACGCAGCTCACAGCCGACGCGCTGCACGTACCCGGCGATCAGGCGCAGCCCCTGGCGGAACTGGTTTTCAAAAAGACCGACGGGAATCCCTTTTATATTAACGAACTGCTGCGCGAGCTGCATAGCCAGGGTTTCATCGCCTTTGATCGCCAGGCCTCGGCCTGGACCTGGGATCTGCCGGCGATTCAAAGTCACGGCTTGAGCGAAGACGTGCTGGCCTTCATGGCGACCCGCCTGCGCAAGCTCGACAGGCTCACCCTGAATCTGATGCGCATCGCGTCGGCCCTGGGCAGTCGTTTCGATCTGCGCATGCTTTCTCTGGCCTGCGGCACAAACCCCTTCGATACCGCGGCGCACTTAGAGCGCGCTCTGCAGGAAGGCCTGATTCTCCCCCGGGACGAAAGCTATAAGTACATTACGCAACATACCGATTCTCAGGGCGCCGCGGCGATTCAGTACGCCTTCGTGCACGACCGCGTCCAACAGGCCGCCTACGATCTGCTGGATTCCGAAGAGCGTGCCACCCTGCACCGCGCCCTGGGACGCCTGCACTTAGAGCATCTAACTTTCGATGAACGCGAAGAACGATTGCTGGGCATCGTAAATCACTTAAACATCGGCCGCGAACTCTTAAGCGACGAAGAGGAGAAGCTGGAGCTCGCCCGCTTGAATCTGGCCGCCGGTCGCAAGGCGAAAAGCTCCACCGCCTACGAAGGCGCCGTGCTGATGTTTCACATCGCCCTGGAGCAGCTGCCCGATCGAGCCGCCGAAGCCTTGAATCGTTATTACCAGCTCTATATCGATTTGAATATGGAGCTCGGCGAAACGTACTATATGATGAACGATCTGGCGAACGCCGAGAAGTTCTTCGAAGTAATTCTCGCTCGGGCGAAAACCGGCGTGGAAAAACTGCGCGTCTATGAAATTAAAATCGGCATTTCCACCGGCCAGAGTCAGCCGGAACTCGCGGTGCAGCTGGGAGTCGAAGCCCTGGACATGCTCGGCATTCGCCTGAGTACGAATCCGACCGAAACCATGGCCCGCTCCGAACTGAGCAAGGTCGTCACGCGACTGAAACGCATGAGCGCTCAGGATTTTCTCGGCGCGAAGACCATGCAGGATCCGGTGCACCTGGCGACGATGCAGATTCTCATGCAGTTGGGCATGCCGGCTTATATTTTGTCTTCGAATCTATTTCCAATTTTGATCGCGCGGATGATGTCGCTATCGCTCAAGCACGGCAACTGTCCGGCGACGGCCTTCGCCTGCGCCGCGTACGGTTCGCTGCTGGCGGGTCTGCTGGATCAAACGGAAGAAGGCTATCGCTACGGCACGATCGCCATCGACCTGACGGAAAAACTCGGCGCCCGGGACGTGCGCGGCCGGGTCTACTATCTGTTCGCGTCGACGCTGCATCACTGGAAGCACCACGTGAATCAGCGCGACGACTATCTGCTCGAAGCCTATCGCAGCTGTCTGGAAACCGGCGACCTGCCCTACGTCGCTCTTTGCGTTCAGGGCATTAACTCAGCGCCCCTGTGGACCGGCACGCGGCGGCTCAGTTCGGTCGAACGCAGTCTCGAACGCTACGATCACGCGCTGTTTCGCACGGGGCAAAAAAACACGATCCATACGGTCGGCGTCGCCTGGCAGTACATTCGCAATATGCAGGGCGCCGCCCGGAATCGGGCCAGATTATCCAGCGACAAATTCCAGGAGGATGAGATCATCCCGGCCTGGGAAAGTTCCGGCAACGCGAACGGTCTCTTTTTCGTGTACTGGAACAAAGCCGCCCTGTCCACGCTCTTCGGCAACTACGAACAGGCCGTAAACTTCGCAGAACAGGCCTGGACTTACGTCAACGCCGCCGTCGGCACTCTGGCCATTCCGATCCTCGTATTTTATCATACGATCGCCCGCATCGGCCTGGCGGATCGTACGAAGAGCGCGACGCGGCGACGCGAGCTCACCCGGCAAATCGCCGAAGCTCGCCAAAAACTGCAGCAGTACGCGGGGCAAAATCCGCGCAACTTCACGCATATGCTCGAACTGGTCGACGCGGAACTCGCGCGCCAGGACCGGGACCACGGCAAGGCGATGGATCTCTACGATCAGGCGATTCAGACAGCGGGCGCCAACGGCTTTATTTTACACGAGGGCCTGGCGAACGAACTCAGCGGACACTATTATTCGGCTCAGAAGAAACGGCGCTTCGCGGCGATCTACTTTAAAGAAGCCCGGCAGGCGTACAACAATTGTCGCGCGCTTGCGAAAGCGAGCGATCTCGATTTGCATTTACAGGAGCTGATGCGGCACGCAAGCGAAGCCGAACGCAACGCGGGCGCCGATCCGAATTCGGCCATGCTGCAAACAGCCGTGCACGGCGAAACCGTCGGCGACAGCGAATCCATGGCGGATTCCACGACTACGTTTTCAGACAGCGGCGGCGGCTCCCTCGACATGAGCACGGTGATCAAAGCTTCCCAGGCGATCGCCGGGGAAATCCAGCTGGCCGATCTGCTCCAGAAGATGATTCGCATCGTCATGGAAAACGCGGGAGCTCAGCGCGCGGTACTTTTGCTTGAACAAGACGGCCGCCTGCGCATCGAAGCCGACGGTCAGCTCAACGACGCCGTCGTCCAGGTACTGCAGTCCGTGCCCTTAGAAGACAGCGATGAACTACCGCGCAGCGTGATCAATACCGTCGAGCGCACCGGCGAAGCGCTCGTAGTCTACGACGCCCGGGACGACTCCAGCTACAGCAAGGATCCGTACGTTACGGCCAATCAGCCGCGCTCGGTGCTGGCCAAACCCGTCATTCTGCAGGGCAAACTGATCGGCATACTATATCTGGAAAACAACGGCGCGCCCGGCGCCTTCACCGAACAACGCGTGCGGGTTTTGAATATTCTATCTTCGCAGATCGGCACATCGATCGACAATGCGCGCCTCTATTCGAATCTGGAAGCCGCCCTCGAACAGGAACGTCTGGCGAAGCAGGCCCAGATTGAACTCAACAAAGCTTCGAGTCTATTTGTGCCGACCGAATTTCTGTGCCTGCTCGATCAGGACAGCATCGTCGGGGTGAATCTCGGCGAAAATATTCAGAAAGAAATGACGGTGTTGTTTTCCGACATTCGTTCGTTTACTTCGATCTCTGAGAAGTTAAGCCCCGAGCAGACCTTTCAATTTATCAACGGCTACCTGGCCCACGTCGGCCCCTGCGTACGCCAGCACAACGGCTTCATCGACAAGTACATCGGCGACGCGGTGATGGCGCTCTTTCCGACGGCGGCCGACGGGGTCGCGGCGGCGATCGCCATGCATCTGGCGATGGTCGAATTCAACCGGGAGCGGGCCCACGCCGGCCGGTCTCCCGTCGGCATGGGCGTCGGCATCAATACCGGCCAGCTCATGCTCGGCACGATCGGCGAAGCCAATCGCATGGAAGGCACCGTCATCAGCGACGCGGTCAACCTGGCTTCGCGCATCGAAAGCCTGACGAAAATGTACGGCGCGAGTCTGATCGTCAGCGGGCAGACCTTCGGACAGTTAGCCGACCCGGCGGCTTATGCCCACCGACTGCTGGACCGGGTGCGGGTCAAAGGCAAACAGGAACCGGTAGAAATCATTGAGATCTTGGACGCCGAAAATCCGGAGCAGCGCAAATTCAAGCTGGATCACAAAGAACGCTTCGAGCAGGCGACGGCTGCATACCGCGCGAAAAACTTCGCCCGCGCGGCGAACGAATTCAAAACGATCACCGACGAAAATCCGACGGACCTGGCGGCGAAATTGTATCGGGCGCGCTGCATTCGCAACCATCGCGAAGGCGTGCCGGACGACTGGAACGGCGTCGAAGCCCTCGGCAAAAAATAAGCATCGCGGCCGCGTTTTTCATCGCGACGCGGCTGCTGTTTACGCGGGTGTTTCCGGCGCGATTTCCGCCGCCATGCGCTCGAAGCTTTCGCGATCGTCGGGATGGACTAAGGCCAGGCTGACTTTAATCGACTTTACGGCGGCGCCGCTAATATGAAAGCGCACGTACTTGCCGCTTTCGATTTTTATTTTTTTGATGTCCGCGTACTTGATCTTTTTGCGATTGAACAGGCCCATGTTAAACTGAACGCCGTCATCGTCGCGCACGGCGAGATTGCCCCGCCCCCAGAAAGCCGCGACGGCGCAGGCGACCGCCGCGACAATCAATATAACGGGCGGATTGCCGCCGGGATTGTGGTACAGGTCGAAACCGGCCAGCGCGGCGAAAAGGCCCGCGGCGGCCCAGAAGCCGGCGTTGAATACGGCGTTTTTTCGAAAGCTCTGCATACAGGTGATCGCTCCCGGCCCGATCAATGCCCGGGTTTGCCGAGCATGCGAAACATATTCTTTTTGTATGCTTCGACTCCCGGCTGATCAAAAGGATTTACTCCGAGCATATAAGCGGACACGCCGCAGGCGTACTGGAACATATACAGCAGCGCGCCCAGAGTAAATTCGTCGAGTCGGTTTAACTCGATTCGCAAGCACGGAACGCCGCCGTCGCTATGCGCTTCTAAGGTCGCCTGGAGCGCCGTGCGATTCACGGCGTTGAGTTCGCGGCCGGCCAGATAGTTCAGGCCGTCGGCGTCGTTCGGCTGTTTTTCGATGATCGGCCCGGCGACATCGGCGACGTCCAGCACGGTTTCGAAAATCGAACGTTCGCCGTCCTGCATCCACTGACCCATCGAGTGCAGGTCCGTGCTCAAATCGACCGAGGCCGGAAAGATACCCTTGCCGTTTTTGCCTTCGCTTTCGCCGTACAGCTGCTTCCACCATTCGCCGAGATAGTGCAGGCCTTCGTTATAGGCCGCCATGATTTCGATTTTTTTACCGGCGCGATACTGCGCGTTGCGATAGGCCGCGTACTGCAGCGCGGGATTGTTCGCGAAGTCTTTGCCCGAGCCTTTTAAGTATTCGCGCATGGTTCGCGCGCCTGCGACCAGCCGCCGTATATCGAGGCCGCCGGCGGCGATCGGTAGAAGTCCGACGGGAGTCAGGACGCTGTAGCGCCCGCCCACGTCATCGGCGATCGTAAACGAAGTCAGGCCGGCTTCGTCGGCCAGCTTGCGCAGGCTGCCTTTGCTGGCATCGGTCGTCGCGAAGACCAGCTTGCGCAGATCTTCGGCCGCATAGCGCGCAGACAGATCGCCGTACAGGCTGCGAAAGGCCAGGCCGGGCTCGGTGGTCGTCCCGCTTTTCGAAATGACGTTCACCGCGTAACGTTTGCCCGCCAGATGCTTGTATAGCGCCGCATGATAGCCTGCGTCCATCTGGTGGCCGGCGTAGTATACAGGCAGGTTCTGTTGTTGTTGTTGTTGATGATGTTGATGTTGTTGATCGAAGGGCGAGCGCAGCGCTTCGAGCACCGTGCGGGCGCCCAGATAAGATCCGCCGATGCCGACGATGACCAGGGCCTCGGCGGCCTGAATTTCCTGCGCCGCCGCTTCGACCGCCGCCAGCTCGGCCTCGGCGATATTCAGAGGCAGATCCAGCCAGCCCAGATAATCGTTTCCGGGACCCTGGCGGCTTTCGAGCTGATCGCGGGCGGCGACGGCCTGATCGGCCAGGTCGGAACCGCTTCCGGGACTTCCGGCGGCGTGGCTAAAATCCAGCTGTAGTATCTCTTTCACATCGGCCATAGTTGCATGTCCGTCGGCCCGGGGTCCCGGGCAAGTAGAATTGCCCCGGCAGAGCGATGCGGCAGCCTGTATGCGCTCCGGGGGTCGCCGAAATGGGGATCTCGGGCCGCTGCGCTCAGGTGCCGCCTGGATCCCGGCCCGGACCGTTTGTTTGCATCAGGGTCCGTCCCGGAGGGCCGGCCGGCCGGATTTACGGCTTCCTGCTTGACAGGGGACGCGCTCTGCCGGCTCTTGCAGGAGTTCCCGCTTTTTGTAGGAACTGTGACGCGGGCGTAGTGTAACGGTAGCACAGCAGCCTTCCAAGCTTCTGGAGAGGGTTCGAGTCCCTTCGCCCGCTCATATCACGCCGCATCCCGCCGTTCTCCTCCCTTTTGCCGTCACAAGAATGAAAGGTTATTTCATTGCTTCGTCATTGATTTGTAACATCCTGGCGACACATTGTTGTCAGGAATTAAACAAATGTCTGTAATGGAAAGATCCGATCAAAGCGCGTCATCGTTCCCCGACGCCTCCGGACCGATTGCAAGCGGCGGCATGAACAATAGCCAGGACAAAGCAAATACTCTGAATGGATATCGCATCCTGGTGGTGGATGACGAAGCCGATATCTGCGATATTATTCGTTACAATCTGGAAGAAGAAGGTTTCCTGGTGACGGTCTCCGAGAATGGAATCGACGCCTGGAACCGGCTGGAGCGCAGCCTGCCCGACGCAATCATTCTTGACCTGATGCTGCCCGGCATCAATGGCCTGGATTTTTGCAAAAAGGTCAAAGCCAAGTACGACGTTCCGGTGATTATGCTGACCGCCCGCTCCGGCGAAACCGACGCGGTCCTGGGTCTGGAAATCGGCGCGGACGACTACGTGCGCAAACCCTTCAGCCCGCGCGAACTGATCGCCCGCCTGCGCGCGATTCTACGCCGCCAGAGCAAACCCGGTCAGGAAACCAGCCAGACCGGCAATCTGTTGATTGGCTCGATTACGATGGATACCGCGGCCCACCGGGTTTTGATC
The DNA here is from genome assembly GCA_024742665.1 of bacterium. Taxonomy (GTDB): domain Bacteria; phylum Spirochaetota; class Leptospiria; order Leptospirales; family Leptonemataceae; genus JANSYA01. The sequence goes on along the minus strand of JANSYA010000001.1, from coordinate 1,558,965 downwards.
AACGAAGAGCTGGCAGATTTGACTCTGATCGAATACAAGCTGCTGAAATTATTTATGGAAAATCCGGAGATCGCTTTTACCCGGGACCGCCTGCTCGACCGCGTATGGGGCCGCGACGTATACGTATCCGATCGCACGGTCGACGTGAATATCAAACGCCTGCGCGAAAAACTCGGCGTCGAGAAGGGCCGACTCGAAACCGTGCGCGGCGTCGGGTACCGCTTCCGTGGCGAATGATTCGCCCGCAAACGTCCTCCGGGAAAACTCTCCGATGAATCCCCGCGGTTGATTTATGCGCAGCATTTTCTTCCGGATTTTTTTCATACACCTGCTGGTCGTCGCCATCTTCACCGGCGGCCTGCTGGCCTTCTTCAATCTAATGCATTATATTGAAGATTCGCCGCGCTCTTTCGCCCTATTGCTGCTCGGCGCCCTGGCTCTGGCCCTGGTGCTTTCGCTTTCCGCTTCGCGCACCTTAACCGGCGCCCTGGACGGACTGCTGCGCCGCGTGCAGCAGTTCCCGCGCCTGGGGCCGACCCTGGTCAAGCGCACGCAAATCGTAGAGCTGGACCGCCTGGCTTCCGCCCTCGATACTCTGATCCATCGTCTGCACGACGATCTGGCGGGGCTGAAGCTGGAAAAGGAGCTGCTGGGTTCTTTACTCGGGGCCCTGCGCGAAGGCGTGCTCTGTCTGAATAAAGAAGGTTCGATCGTTTATCAAAATCCCGCGCTGCATCCGGAGCTGGTCACTCCCCGGAGCATGGGGCGTCTGTATTTTAAAGCGGTGCTCGATAGCGGCCTGCTGGAGTTTATTCACAATCGCCTGCAAAACAGCGACAGCTCTTCCGAAAGCCGGCAGTTTTTTGAACTGCATCATGGGCCGTATTTTTTTCGCGTGCAGGAATATCCGATTCGCACGGACGAAGAGATCGAGCTGCATTTGATTCTGGTTCAGGATCGCACGCAGGAGTACACGACGCGTCGCATGCGCGAAGACTTTTTGCAAAACGCAAGTCATGAACTCAAGACGCCCATCACCAGTATTCGCGGCTACGCTGAAACCCTGATGGCGAAATTGGAGCGCGAGGCCCCGCCGCCGGTTCCCGGGCAGCCGGAAGTCAGAGATCCAGGGCGCAGCTTCTTGAAGGGCATGTTACGCAACGTGGAACGCATGGAAGCCATGATCGAAGACATGGTTCGCATTTCGACTCTGGAATCCCGGAGTTTTCCCTTTAAGCCGCGCAACGTCGAACTCGTGCGCTATATGCAGGGCATCGAAACTCTGGTGGAAGGCACTCTCAAACAAAAGGATCAGCAGCTGACGATCTCTGTATCCGAGCCCGACCTGGCGATCGAAGCCGACCCGCTGCTGCTCGAACATCTGCTGCTGAATTTAATCACCAACGCTTCGCGCTACAGTCCGCCGGAGTCGGAAATCTACGTTAAGATCGCGCAGGAGAATCAGCACAATATTTCGTTTTCCGTGATGGACAGCGGCCCCGGCATTCCCGTCGAGCTGCGCAAAAAAGTCTTTGAAAGGTTCTTTCGCGTGGATATGGACCGCTCCCGGGACCAGGGCGGCACCGGCCTGGGTCTGAGTATTGTGCGCCAGATCACCCGCCTGCACGGCGGCTCGGTTAAAATCGAAACGAATCCTCGCGGCGGGTCCGTTTTTAAGGTCCTGCTCCCCGTATAAAATCCCGGACATCGGGGCCATAATTCGGAAAATTATCCATTCAAACGTCATGAATTTGTATTGAATCGAGGGGAAACTGCCCGGAAATTCGAAACCAGACACGGAACGCGAACATCTAAATCAGGGGTATGTCGCCGCCCGGTGAATCTGAAGGGTTCGAAAGATCCAGGCGAGAACGGCAGACCTGCGAACCCATTAGCTTCGAAAGATCTTCAGCTTCGAAAGGGCCTTTGAGCTCAGAATACCTGTGAGGAATATATGTCCAACCAAATCAAGACTGAAAAAGCGAAACGCCAGTTGAAAGTCAGACTGGCGCAGAACCAATTCGAAATCGAAAAGACTCTGTCTTTGCGCTACGATATTTTTAATCTGGAACTACAGCAGGGTCTGGCCGCCAGCCATGCGACCCGCAAAGATCGGGATAAATTCGACCTGTACTGCGATCATCTGATCGTCGTCGACGAAGGCAATGACGATCGCATCGTCGGCACCTACCGCGTATTACGCAGCAGCGTCGCCCGCAAACACGAAGGCTTCTACTCCGAAGGCGAATTCAGCCTGCGGGGCATTTACGATCTGAAAGACGAAGTCGTGGAAATCGGTCGCAGCTGCGTGCATCCGGAGTATCGCGACGGCTCGGTCATCTCGCATCTCTGGATCGGCCTGGGAATGTATCTGCGCGAATACAACGCGCGCTATCTGTGCGGCTGCGGATCGATTCATTCCCACGACGCCGAAACCGCGAATCTGGTCTACGCCTATCTGCGCGATAAAGAATTCCTGGTCGAACCGGGCTTCGACGCGATTCCGCATCCCGAATATCGCATGGACGGCTTTCGCAAAGACGTGCAGATCGACGATCTGAAGGCCGTGGGCAAAACAATGCCGCCGCTGATCAAAGGTTATATGCGGGCCGGCGCGCGCATCACGGGCGAACCGGCCTACGATCACGAATTCGGCACGACCGACTTCTTTATCATCTTCGACGAAAAGGAAGTCGACAAACGTTACGGCCGCCACTACCTCGAAAGCGATCTTTCCCTGAAAGCTCAGTAGATCGCGGCCCGCTCACGGCAATACGCAGTACCAATACCGGATTCCATCATCAAAGGCCGGCCAGGCGATCCAGCGTCGGTCCGGTGATGGCGATCACCGCCGATTTCGGCAAGCCGGATGCTGACGGATTAGCATCCGACCGGGGGCCGTCGGGCCATACGCTCGTCGGCTCGTCGGCTCGCCGCGTCTGCGAACCCGGGTGCTGCACCGATACGAACAGCGTGCGGCCGTCCGGCGTAAAGCGCAGCCCGGTAAACTCCGCGTCAATCGGCGCGTGTCCCATTTGAATTACTTTTCCCGCCTGGGGCCCGTTCATCGGAATCAAATACAGGCCGTTGTTGCCGAAATCCGAATAGGGGCCTTTTCCAATCTTCGATTCGGAAATATCGCAGGTCAGCCACAGATTGCCCTGCGGATCGAAGGCCAGGTTGTCGGGACAGGCGAAGCTCTCGCCGTGTTCGTGATCGGGGCCGCCGGGCAAAAAGCTTTCGCTCGTAAATTCCAGCGAACCGTGATCGCCGCCGCCTTCGCTGAGTTTCAAGATCGATCCATAATAATTCGCCGGGTCGCGCTTCGTATGATTCGTGAGCGATATCAAAACGACGCCCGCCTCGTGGGGGCTGATCTCGATGTCTTCCGGACGATCCTGCGGCGTCGCCCCGGCGATCAAAGCCGCGTCCCGGGCGTGCGTTAAGATCGTTTCCAGATCGCCGAATTCTTTTAAGGCGGGATTGCGCGGGCTCAATTCCAGCCAGCGACCGCGTTCGGTGTCGGCGGCGTACAGCACGCCCTGGGCCAGACTGCCCGGCCGTTCCGATACGAATTTATAAATGCAGCCGCCGTTGGTATCGTCGCCGCTATAAACGGCGACGCGCCGGTTTTTATTTTTGATTCGATTTCTGTTTTGATTATTGTGGCCCGCGACGGCCAGACCCGCATCGGCGCCGACGCCTCCGCCGACAAAAGCGACGGTCGCACACTCGTGAAAGCAGCGGCCGAGGCCGATCTGTTTGACGGCCTTGCCGGTGCTTAAATCGACTTCAACGACCCAGCCATAATCGTCGGGAGAGTTCGGGCGATACTCCTGCCAGTTCATACGCCGCTCGGGCCGCTTTTCGAGAAACTGTTCGGGAGCGCCGTTTCGCCAGCGCGTTTCGCCGTAATAGTACTTATGGTTCTCCTCGCATGTTAGCAGAGTGCCCCAGGGCGTGACGCCGCCGGCGCAATTCCCAAGGGTGCCTTCGGCGATCCTTCTGCCGCCGAGGCTTTGCGAAAGCGCGATCTTTGAAGCGCCGTCCAGACGAAAGTTTTTGCGATCGTTTGCGTCAAGCAGCCAGGGATCCTTCGGCGATTTGCGGCGCAGGGATAAGCGACTGCCGCCGACCGCAGCCCGCGAACGTTCGAACTCGGCTTTGTTTCGCGGCGTCCAGCGCACGTCGCCGCTGGCCTCGTCGATCAGCATGCAGGGAAATTCGTGATTCACCCACAGCACACCACGATTTTCATCGCGAGCGTCGGGAAAAAATGCCAGGAAGTCGTTGTTCGATCCAAAGCGCGCGCCCTGCGCTCTGTGAATCACGTCGCCTTCGCGAATCAAAATGCGATGTTCGAGTCCGGACGCAAGTCGCACCAGGTCTTCGCGCCCCGGCGTAATCCCGGGGATCGCGTCGTCGCCGCTGCCCATTAAGGTATCCTGTGCGACCGGCCCGGAGTCGGGGCCCGGACGACAGCCGGACGCGCTGGAAAGCGCGGCCGTAATAAGAGCGCCGGCTCCCGAAACGGCCAGCGTCCCGCGTCCCATGAAACGCAAAAATTCCCGGCGTGATTGCTGCATGCAGCACGAGAGCGCCAGGATGCATTCGCAACAAGCGATTTTCCCGGAGCTTCATTTCGCTCAGATGAAAATTGCGTGGCACGCGTCCCGCGGGCTTTCAGGAATCCGGAGTCGCGCCAGCGAGTTCCTCGGTCGGATCCAGGAAAAACATTTTTCGATAGCCGAATTTGTCTCCGTCCCATCGCCAGAAACGCGGCAGCGGCGTAAAGATCGTATAGTGCAAATGCGGTAGATCCGAAGCGCCGGTATTGCCGAGCAGTCCTACGGTCTGGCCCTGCTCGACCCACTCGCCGGCCTGGACCCGGTATTCATCCAGATGGGCGTAGTAGTGCAGCTTCCACCCGGGACCGATCACCATCACCACCTCGCCGCCCCGCCCCTGAGGCTGACTCCAGACGACCAGCCCTGGAGTAGATGCGATGATCGGTGTGCCGCGTTTGTAAATAATATCGATTCCGTAGTGCACCCGGTCGCCTTTGCACCAGGGGCAATTCCAGAAGTACTCCGCGATCCAGTTGGCCCTGGTCGCGCCCTGCACCGGAATCACCGGCTGCACGGGCCAGAAGGCTGCGACACAGAAAAAAACGGCCAGCAGGCTGAAGAGCCAGGTTAAAATTCTTTTCAATTCAAAGGCTCCACTACTTGCGACCGGAGGGACGATGCTCTCCGTTCAAAAAATTCCAAAATCGAAAAACTCGCATCTAAAATATAAAACCCGCCCGCCGAATTATTCGTCTACAAATTCAGACGACCCGCTCCGGGTCGCAACTATCGAGAGAGGAACCCATGAAAAACAGCCTGATTCTGACCGGCCTCCTGGCCGCCCTGCTGGCGGTCACCGCCGCATCCGCCGTATTCGCCGAAGAAGTCTCCGGAGAACAAATCTTAGAAGAGTGCATTCTCGAAGCGCACAACCGCGGCTACGACATCGAAGACGATGACTTCGCAGAAGGTCTCGCGGAAATCATCGAAGCCGAAGACGAGGAAGCGATCCTCGAAGTCTGCCCGAACACCTACAAAAAATATCCGGATTGATTCTGGATTCGTTTCGCAGACGTTGCGCGAAGATTCAGGCCAGGCCCGGGAGTGATTCCGCACCGGCTGCCGGCCTCTATTCCAACGCGCGATCCTTTCGAGGGCCGGATTATTTCCGGCCCTTTTTGTGTACTTAGATCGTCGCCAGCGTTCCGCCGCCGGCCGCAAGCGCTCGTGCTTGACGAAGAACAGATCTCCGCAACGGGTTTTGAATCCGTCTTGAATCCGAATCTACGGGCGTTTCCCCGGCGTCAGGCAAGCGCGCAGTCGTAGAAATTGCTCCGCGCTCAACTCTCTGAAACGGTACAGCCTGTTCGGATTTAGATCCTCCGACACCCACTTTTGCGATTCGGGAATCATATCGATCGCCCGCAGCCCGTCGGTGCGACGCGCGTTCGGATCGGCGCCCGCCCGGCGCAACATGCAGGCCTGTTCGACCAGCGCGTTTTCAGCGGCGCGCATTAAGAGCGTTCGCCCGTTCCGATCGGCGATGGAAGATCGACCGCCGTATGCCAGCAGCAGACGAAGGTCATCCGGCATATTTGAAATGGCGGCATATTCCATCGGCCGACGGTCGTACTTCGCAAAGGCCGCGGGCCGCCTCGCGTTGGGATTCGCTCCCGCTTCCAGCAGCAATCGCAATGGGAGCTTGCTCGATCGCAACGACAGTGCGGCCTGCAACGCGCTGAAGGTTTCGAAATCGCGGCCGACAATATCCGGATACAATCCGCGGCGCAGCAGGGCCCGAATCGCCGCGATCGCCCGGGAGTCCCGATTCGTATTCGCCGCGTTCGCTTCAAGCGCTTCGATTGCGCGAATCAGAACAGGCGCCTCGCTCCAACCGGACTGCGTTTCCCTCCAGGACGGATCGCCGTCTGCCCATGCAGGCCTGGCCGCCCCGGGCGCGCGACGCAGCCTGTGCAGCAGCCGCTCCAGGAAAGGCGAAGCCGCCAGATTGGGAAAGCGATCGAAGGCGGCCAGCAGCGTCGGGTAATACACCGGAGCGCCGGCCGCCAGCAGTCGGCGAGCGGCCGCTCGATCCCCCGCGCGAATCGCTGCGAGCAAATCCGCCCCCGGGTCCTCCAGGCCGGCGGCCCGGGCGAGTGCCAGTGCTTCGGTCCGATTCTCAAGCGTCAGTGCGTAGAGCAGCGCCTGGCCGTTGCCCTGAATACATCTCAAATCGGAAGACCGGACGCGAGTCTTGAGATACGCATAAACGGCATTGTTGCCGCCGGCAATCGTCCGACACATGGCGGCTCCGGGATCTAAAAGCAGCGCCCCTTGCTCTTCCAGCAGGCCGAGGATTTCTCGTTCTTCAGGCAGCGAATTGTAATTCCTGGAGAGGGAGCGCACGGCGTAATCCAGGGCGCCGAGTCCGGCCGCATCCACCGAACCAGGATCGATCCCACCGGCGAGCACGGCCCGCACTCCTTCGATCGAACCGGAGCGGACGAGTTGCGCATACAGTTCAATCAATCGGGCGCGATTTGCCGGAAGCGCCGGGCTGTGAATTTTCAAGTAGCGCCGGAGTACTCGCCCGTGGTTCGGCCACCGGCCTCGCCTGAAGTTAAACGAAAGCACGTCGAAACCATTATCAATCGCGGCTTCGTAGATCTCCGGAAAGGTGCGCACCGGCAAATGGATGCGGCAGTGGCGCATCAAGAAGGCCGAGTCGAATTCGAGCTTCTGGGTGCTCGTCAGTTTCAGTAAGCGCCGAAAAACTCCCGCGACCAGGGCGTCGCGTTCTTCGCGAACGCTATGAGAATCAAAAACAATATCGCACACTTCCCGCAGTAGCCGCGCCGGGCTGGCCCGCCCCTTTCGCAGCAACTGTTCAAATTCTTTCCGCCGCAGATCTTCCGATTGCTCCGTATGCGACCTCAAAAGATCACGCAATTTCTCGGAGTCCGCCCGGGCGCCTTCCGCCGCCGGAACGTGTAAGGCTGCAAGCAGCTCTGGAGGCGGACGGCGTGGCGGATAGAAACCCGCATACGAATCCATTGCGAAATCATAGGCCCTTCGATCAAAGGCGTCGGCGACGGCCGGATCCGCCCCGAACTCCAGCAAGAGTCGCACGAGAACGGGACCGTCTCCTCCGTATCCTGAATAGTCCCTGGCGATTCGCATCAGCGGCGTGGCCGGTAGATCGTTCCACCAGCCCGAACCGAGCTCGTCGGGGTCAGCGCCGCGGCGCAAAAGCAAGCGCGTCATGGGCACGATATTTCCCGACGCACTTCCGGAATAGCGCGGCTGGATCGCGAAGGTCAGGGCCGAAGAACCGTCGCGGCGTTTAATTTTCGCGTCGGCGCCCGAGCGCAGCAGCAGTCGCAGCGTTTCCAGTTGACCGCTGGTCGCCGCAACCATCAGAGCGGTCGTTCCACTCCGGGTGCGGGCGTTCACCCGGGCTCCGTTCGCCAGCAGGAGGGCGGCCGCAGCGGGGCGGTGTTTCGCTGCCAGCATGAGCGGCGTAAAGCCATTGCGGGCCGCGCTGGAACGGGCGCCGTTCTTTTTCAAGAGCAGTCTGAGCAAGGGGAGATTGCCTCGATCCGCGGCGATGTGCAGCGGGGTGAAGCCTCTGTGTTCCGCGGCGTTTACATCCGCACCGGCTTCGAGCAACAAATGGACGATCGCAGAGTGATCAAGCGCAATCGCCGTCAACAAGGCCGAGTCGCCTTTATCGTCCCGGGCGTTCACCCGCGCGCCTCGATGCAACAGCAGCCGGACGACTCGCGGATCGCCGGCCAGGGCGGCATGCATCAATGGACTCTCCCCGCCGCCCGGCGAGCGAAGGTCGCGCGCATTGATCTGCGCACCCCGTGCCAGAGCCACCCGAACTCCAATGGGATCGCCGTTGATGACGGCGGTAAACAACTGTTCGTTCGCATCGGCCAGTTCGAATGATTTGGCGTCCTGGCTTTCGCCCGGGGGGCTGGCGGGAGTTATACGGCCAGGGATCGTTTCGTTGTCGTTGCCACTGTCGATCGGCTGAGCCGCCGGCGATGCGGTCAAAAGAGCGAAGAGCGCCAACGCCGCCGATCGTTTCCAGTGGGAAAAACGTACTTCCAATCCGGGGGACTGCATGTCTGTGCTATCGTCGAATCAATGCCTGAACCTGAGGTCAAAGACTCTCCGGCGAAACTTATCGCGCTGCGTATCCTTCGGCGCCTGCGCCTACAAAATCTTCTGCACGCGCAAACGCCGACCGAAGTCCACGCTGAGACTGCCCGCCTGTAGCGCTTCGTCGGAAATATGCAGCACGCCGGGTTCGTCATGGGGCAAAGCCGCTCGCAGCTGAACCGAACACAGGCCGCCGTACCACCAGCGTTCGTGTTCGACGAAGAGCAGATCTCCCGGACGCGCTTTGATTCGATCCATATCTTCTGAACTGAGCACGACGTACTCCGGCGCCATGTCGCGCGCTTTGCCTTTCAATAGAATCGGCGCGGCGTAATCGCGGTCGTCGGGTTCCGACAAGAGCACCGCTTCTGAAATGGATGTGTCGGAGGAACCGCCGGCATCAGATGGACCGGGCGATCCGGTTGAAGTCTTCGGCAGGCCCAGCTGCTTGTATTTACGTTTCGCCGAAGCGATACTGTCGATTACCAGCCCGTCGATTTCTTCCGGCGAACGCGGCTTCGTAAACGCCGAGATGCCGAAGGCCAGGGCGACGCAGACGCCGATGCCGAAGAGGGCGCGAATATATTTATAGCCCCGGGCCCCGTCGATGCCGTGAGCGAAGGGCTCGATCATCTCCGGTGAAACGACGATCGCGAGCACCATGAAGACGAAGCCGATGATCAGGGTCCAGAAGGCGGCGGCGGGCGTGATGCGCTTCGAAAAGATCGAGAGCAGAATCAGCGTCACGACCGGCGGCGTAATCGACGCGATAAAAGTCCCGTGGACTTCGTAAATGGATTTATACGAAGCGAAAAAGGGCACCAGCAGAATGCCGACCACCGCCGCGACGATGGCCACGATGCGCGCGAGCTTGAGATAGTGCGCGTCGGGCGCATCGGCCTTGACATAGGGTTTATAGATATCGTTTACGAAAATGGCGCTGATGGCGTTGATTAACGTATCGATCGTAGACATTAAGGCCGCGGTCAGAGCCGCCAGAATCAATCCAAAGACGCCGGGCTGGGTGATCTTGCTGGCTACGACTAAAAAGATGTCGCGATCGTCGACTTCGGGAATCAGACCGTGGGTCGTCATCGCCCGACCGAGCCAGCCGGTGTTGGCGATGGCAACGACTGCCAGAGGCATTAACACAAGCACGATCGCATACATCGCCTTGCGCCCGTCGCGCGTGCTGCGGCAGCTCAGGAAACGCATGATCGTGCCCTGGTTCATAAAATAGAAGGCGACCGAACTCGCCGCGGCGTCCTGCCAGAAGACGCCGACGAAATTGAACTCCGGCGGACTGTTAAAATCCGCGAAAGGATATTTGTGCGCCATCGGCAGGCCGTCAAGAAAACGCTCGAAGCCCCCCAGATAACCCAGTCCCAGAAAGAGTACGAGAAAACCGGCGCCGAGTAAAATAAAGCCCTGCAAAAGATCGGTCATGATGACCGAAGTCTGGCCGCCCGCGTGCATATAAATCGCGCCGACCGCCGCGACCAAAACGACGATGACGTACAGATTGATTTTCAGCAGCGGCTGCAGCGCGACGCCGAGAGTATAGAGGTTGATGCCGACGTATCCGATCAAAAAGACCAGAATATAAAAAGTCGTCACCAGCTTCGTCTTTTCGTCGAAGCGGCGTTGAAAATATTCCGGAATCGACTGGATCCGATTGAAATATAAAATCGGCAGCCAGCCCAGCACGAAGAAGGGCACGATGAACCAGTCGTTGAGATAGGTCATCGTCGAAGACAGCCCGTGGGTGTAGCCGATCGAAGAGTATTTCACGAAGCTGTAGGATCCCACGACCGTCGCCACGCAGCTCATGGCGACTAACCACCAGGCGAAGCGCTGGCCGCCGAAGAAAAAATCCTTCGTGCTGTTGGTGAATTTGCCGAAGAGCGTGCCGATCAATAAAATGCCGGCGAAGTATACGACGATCACCGCGAAGTCGAGACTGGTTGCCTGTATATCCATTCAATAAAACCTGTAGGGCCGAATCTAGCGGCCGGCCTCCAGCAGCAGAATCCAGCCGCCGTGCAGGCTCGCATAAAATACGAAGCCGAGTACGAGAAATAACACCATCCGGCGATCGCTCGGATGGCTGAGCTCAAAGACGCCTTTATATCCGGCGACGATGATCGCCAGAAAAAAGAAGAAGCCCCCGACGCCGTACTGATAGAGATAGGGCGTCCACGGGCCGTGCTCGCTCTCGGCGAGATATCCGAGCAGAGCGAATGTTTCAGCGGGCCCGACGGCGAATGTCGCGAAATATTGAAGCGCCACGAGGGCGAAGCCGAGAGCGGCGCCGACGAGCATCCGATGCAGTATACGGGCGGACATTAGATTCTCCATGATGGCGGAATGCGCCGTTCTCCCGCGAGAACCCCGCTTTGATCAAAGCTTTTTTTCGGAAAATTGCCGCACTCGACGGCGATGCCGGAACTCCCGGCGGATTAGTGCTTGCCCGAGACGCGGCGGCACGGGAGTTTTCCTTATCTATGATGCCGTCTCGCACTTCGTCCGCCCAGCAAAGCCCTCGGGTAGATCCAGGCCTTTCCAGGCAAAAAAAAATGGCGACCTGCCCCTCGGCGCGCCGGGCGAACAGCGCGAAATCCAGACCGATCACAATCGGCGCGGTTCTGTTGCTATCGGGTCTTGCCTTCGCGAGCGCCTGCGGCGGATCGCAAACGGACGCCGCCCGTTTTAACGACGGCTTCTGCTCCGTCGGCACCGCCGAGCTGAACACGGCCTTCGATCACTGGTATCATCGCTGGCAGCAGCGCCAGAACAAAGCCGACGGCTCCGTGCCCGCCACCCGGGAAGCGCCCAAAGCCATTCACGAAGGCCGGGGCAACGCGACCGCTCCCGGCGCTCTCTTGCGGGGCGTCTGCGATCTCGCGCCCATGAGCCGCCCGATGAACGACGGCGAAATCGACGCCTTCGTAAAAAAATTCGGCGCGCCGCCCATCGCCGTGCCCGTCGCCCTGGAAGCGCTCGCGATCATCGTGCCCTCGGGATCGCATGTGCGCGAATTGACCCGCGATCAGGTGCATACGATTTTTCACCAGACGCCCCACGCTCTGGAAGATATGTTTCCGTACATCGCCGAGACTCCGCATCAGGGGCGGGAGCTGGACGCCTTCGGCGTGAACTCCGCTTCGGATCGCTATCGCTGGTTTCGCCTGGCCGCGCTCAAGGGCGACGCCGTATCGGATCGCGTGGTCGAAGTGCCCGGCCCGCTGGAACTGGTCGATCGCGTCGGTGCGTCGCGTCACGCCTTCGGCTACGCCCGACCGGCGGAACTCACGGCGGCCGTAAAGGATCTGCCGGTGGACGGAGTGCGGGCTTCGGAAAGCACGGCCGCCGCCGGCGAGTATCCGTATGTGCGCTATCTGTATGTATATATTCCGCCAGGCCAGGCCGATCGAACGAACCCGGAAGCCGTATCCTTTTTACGTTTCGTCTTGAGCCAGGATCAACAGGCCATGCTGCGCCCGCTGGGACTCTATCCCCTGTCGGATGCGGATCGCGCGAAAGCGATCGCGCTCATAAAATAAAAGACAGTCCTCAGCCCGGATTATCCGCGCCGGTTTTGCGCCAGCGAGTCGGACTCACTCCGGCGTGTTTGGCGAAGGCCTCGTTGAAGGCGCTCTTGGAATTAAAGCCCACATCGTACGCGATCGACAGCACGGTGCGTTTCGGATCGGCGAGCAGCAGCTCCCGGGCGGCATTTACGCGATAAGCGTTGATAAAGCCGGCGAAGTTGATATTGCGAACGTGGTTAAAATATTCCGAGAGCTGGTGCGGCGTAATCTGCAGCAGCTCCGCCAGAGCGGTCAGGCTCAAATCTTCGCGCGCAAATACGCGCTCGCGATCCATCAGCTCCGCCAGGCGGCGTTCCAATCGGTCTTGATTCACGCCGTCCAGCTGCGATCGCCGGTAGCGCGCCCGCTCGCGTTCCTCGCGCAGCAGGTTTTCCAGATCGTGAAAGAAGTGCGGATGACGCCGCTGCAAAATATAAAGTAATACGGGAATCGTCGCAAGCAATCCAATCGAAAGACCCATCCACTGCGGTCGTCCGCTGACGACTCCGATCACCGCCAGACAGGAACATGCGAAGGCGATCCCGACCACCAGCAAGAACGCGCGCACGGTGCCGTGATCCCGCAGATGTTTGAGTTTCAAAAGAAGCAGCATATCGCGCATGATCAGACCCAGATACGCGGCGGCGTGCAAGATGCCCAGAGGCAAAAGCAGCGCGTACGGATCCCGGGGAGCCGGGCCCGCCCCCTGTAAATACTGAATCAGACCGGCGATGCGTGCGCCCGTGATCTCCGGCGGCTGCAGTAAATTCGGAATCAAAACGAAAAACACCAGCAGCCCCGGCGCGCAATGCATCAGAAGCGAGCGACGAGACGCGGATGCCCGGCTCGCCCCGGACGCGAGCGATTTGCATCCCGCGAAACCGGGGACAGGCCCCAGCCCGAGCGCTTCGCGCATGTACGCGTACGTCAGAGGACCGATCCAGAAATTCAACGGCAGCGGCCATTCGAAGAGCGCCGACGCGGCGGGCAGCCAGCCGCCGAAGAGGGAATCGGCGCGAATTAAGATCAGCGCAAAGATCGTAAAGACGGCCGCGAGAAGTGTATTTCTTTTACGAATGGGCCGGACCGCGAATTCTCCGGCCGCGAAGACCAGCAGCAGAAAAGCCGACGGCAGAGCCAGCTGTACAAAATACGCCATGCGTCAGGCAGTCTGCGGTCGCCGCGCTTCAATGTCATTGAAATATTACGGCAAAAAGATCTTGCCTCGTTCGCAAAAAGGACTCCTGATTCGCCAGACCCTATGTCCCGTTTCGATTCTATTTTTCAAAAACCAACCGGCGAAGAAGCGGAGGCCGGCCCCCTGATCTCCGGCGCTCCGGGAGCTTTCGTGGGGGCGATCCGCAGCGCCCGGCGGAACCTCAAGCGACCGAAAGAAGTCGGCGAGCTGATCCCGCCGGCCGCCGTACGCCAGGCCCAACGATTGCAGCACATCGTTCGCATGCCGCGCATGCTCGAAGAAGTGTACGTGCGCGGCTACGAAAACCTGCCGCTGCGCAAAGAATCCGCGCCGATTCTGGCCCTGTCCCATAAGAAGTTTCAAGACGTGGCGGCGATCGTCGAGTTGATCGCCGGACGGCCGCTGGATCGCTTTCACGACATCACGCTCATCGCCCAGGGCGGACTCTTCAGCGCGATGTACGCCTACCGCGATATGGTTCCCGCGTTTTGCAAACGCGGAGCGGCGGCCGTCGCGCTTCGCAGACCCGCGGTTTATTTCGCGCATCGCCTGGGAAATTTTCTACGGCAAACCTTCACGGACGTAAACGCCTATCCGGTCTATCGCGAGGGGCGCGACATTCCCATATCCGAAGAGGACTTTCAGGATCCAAACTTCGCCGGACCGCGCATTACCGGCCGCAGCTACGCCGACTTCGTTAAGTACGCGAACCGAGAAACGCTCAAGTCCGTGCTGCGCGTCCAGAAGGATATGGAAGAGCGCAATCGCATGTTCTTTATTATGCCCGAGGGCGGCTACTGTCACGACGGCAGCGTCGCCCCCCTGCAGGATTTTCTGGGAGTCTTCGCCTTTCGCAAACAGGCGCCGACCGTCTTCGGCGCTCTGAGCTACGATGAGCTGTGTCCCGATCGTCTGGGACGAATCAGCGCCTTCATCAATCTATTGCCGCCCTCTCCGCCGCCGCAAACGAAGCAGGCCGGCGTCGCCGATTTTCTGGACGAAGGACGCCGGCTCCTGACGGAACATACGGTAATTCTGGCCAGCCACTTGATCGCAGCGGTCGTCTACGAATACCTGGAACGGGACGAGAGCTTTGGCATCGACGATCTGCGCGACGCTTTCGACGCGCACTGCTGTGAGCTCGTCGCCGCGGCCGCGGAGCCGTCCAGCGCGATCACCTGCGATCCAGGCCTGGCGAAACCCGAATATCGTGCGGATCGCCTGCGTCGTTTTCTGCGATACGGATCCTCGCGTTATTTTCAAAAAGACGGTCGCGGCCGCCTGCGAGTTTCGAAAGCGAACATCGAAGGCTTCGCTCACTCCGAGCGCACGGTAAACGATATCGAATGGAACCGCAATCACGCGCGCCACTTTTACGCCGCTCGCGACGCCGCGAAATGAATTCGCGCAGGCGGATTTCCCCGCTCCCGTCCCGGACCTTCCCGAAAGTCGCCGGTATGTAAATAGAGAACTACAGAGCGGAAAGTCCGTAGCGCTCGAAATACTCAGCTCGTATGAATTTTATATACCATTTCTCGAATGAAGGAAAGTCTGCTGCTTAAACCAGGCAAGCAGGTTTGAGCGATTGCAAACGCCATGCCAGAGAAATAGATTTGGTTTTTCGCGACTATCGCATAGAATTTGTGACATGGTCTTTACTCTGTCGCGAGGGACGGCCCAATAGCATATGGACGACCTACCCGTCACTCCACTCCCTGAAAGACCCGAAGCGAACTCACCATAACGACGTTTCGCCTTTCTTCTTTACTGCGCCTGTATGTGTTTCGCGAATCAGGCCGCCTTGCCGATCTTGCGACCGCGCAGCTTCAGGTTTAACATCTGGACGATGAGCGAGAAAGCCGGCTGGACTGGAACGGCCTGCGATCATCCCCGGCACCCTACGACGAAGGAGTGCTGCGCGGGGATGATCGCGCCCGTATCTTCAGGAACTAACTTTCAGCACAAATAAAACGAAACGCGACGGCCTTTACCAATCATAGGCCCCGTAACCGGCGGCTTTCAATTCGGCTTTCGGAATAAAACGCAGGGACGCCGAATTGATACAATAGCGCAAGCCGGTCGGCGCCGGTCCGTCGTTAAATACGTGGCCCAGGTGCGAATCTCCGTAGCGACTGCGCAGCTCAATGCGGACCATGCCGAATTTCAGATCTTTTTTTTCGACGACCAGCCCGGCTTCGAGGGGCTTCGTAAAACTGGGCCAGCCGGTGCCGGAACGAAATTTATCCCGCGAGCTG
This sequence comes from bacterium, assembly GCA_024742665.1. Taxonomy (GTDB): domain Bacteria; phylum Spirochaetota; class Leptospiria; order Leptospirales; family Leptonemataceae; genus JANSYA01. The sequence continues at coordinate 1,543,184 of JANSYA010000001.1, read as the reverse complement.
AAGAGCGGCTCGCCGGATACGATGTCGACGTAGATGCCTTCTTTTTTATGATTCCAGTATTCATTCGCGAAGGGCCGCTCGGTGCCGTCTTCCTGCGTCACATAGTACTGCACATCGCTCAGCTGCTTTTTCAGCTCGGCCGGAGCCGGCTTCTGAAAATTCTGATAAGCCGCCGCCGGCGATCCTGCTTTCATCGCCGCGACGGTCGTCTGCGCCGGGCCGCCCGCGTCCGCTGCGCTCGCACTCTGTCCTTGCGAGCTGTCGCGCTCGCCTTCTGTGATCCCCGGGGTCTGCGCGTTTTGCCCGTCGGCGGGTCCGGCATCTACCCCGCAGGCCGCCGCGACCGCGAGTATCATGCCGGCTGTCAAAAGCGAAGACAATACCGCGCGGATCTTATAGAGAATGCTGACTGATTTCATGCTATTAATTAGTCTCCTGGAAGCGGAGGGCGTTACATGATATAGACGGAAAAAAATCGTCTTTACAGCGCTTTCCGGGGATGGCAGATCTCCCTGCATGCTGAAAAAAATCGCCTATATTCTCATGGGACTGGTCGCCTTGCTGGTGCTCAGCATCGCCATTGGACAGGGCCCGTACGTTGAGATTCCCGCCGACGTGGAACTCGGAAAAGAATACGAATTTCCCGGGGAAGCGGCCATCGCCGAAGAAACCGCGCAGCTCATGATCAACTCGATCGAAGAGCGACACAAAAACGACGATCTGACTCTCCGGGACGCGCACCCCTTCGCCCATGGCTGCGTGCGCGGCAGCTTTCAAGTGCAATCCGAAGTGCCCGCCAGCATGCGACACGGCGTCTTCGCGGCGGCCGGTTCGTATCCGGTCTGGATTCGATTTTCCAACGGCGGCGTAAAACGCAAACCCGACATCGAAGGCGATATTCGCGGCATGGGCATCAAGCTGATCGGCGTGCCGGGTCCGAAAGTCGGTCCGGAAAAAAACACCCAGGATTTTCTCGTGATCACGAACCCCGTGATGCCGGCCGGCGATCCGGGGGAGTATCTCGAATTATTTAAGGCCGCGATCGGCGGCAAACCGATGGGTTATTTTCTCGGCGGCATGCCCTGGGACTGGAAGCTGAGCGCGTTTCGCAAAGTGATTCAAATCCGCAGCCGCGAAATTCCTTCGATGCTTTCGACGCGCTACTGGAGCACCGTGCCCTTTCGCCTCGGCGAAACCGCCGTGAAATATTCCGTGCGGCCCTGCGAAGGCGCCCCGAACGCGGAGCGGGCCATGCCTGAATATCCCGGCGACAACTATCTGCGCGAAACGATGGTGGAACAGCTCGGCGAAGAGAACGCATGCTTCGACTTCATGGTCCAGGCCCAGGTCGATCCGCGCCTGATGCCCGTCGAAGATCCGGCTGTCGATTGGGACGAAGCTTTATCGCCTTTCGTAACGGTCGCGAAAATCGAAATCCCGGCGCAAACATTCGATACACCCGCTCAGCATCGCTTTTGTGAAAATCTAACGCTGAATCCATTCAACAGCCTGGAAGCTCACCGGCCCCTCGGCGCTCTGAACCGGGTGCGCAAGCAGGTTTACGATCGCATCGCCGAATATCGTCTCAAGAAAAACGCCGTAGTCCGCACCGAACCCACCGGCGCCGAGCGTTTCGAATAAACCGTGGGGGCCCACCGCCCGAAACAATCTTCGCCGGCGTCGAATTCCAATGACGTCGGCGGCGATGCCGCGCAGGATTTCTCGCGCACGATCTATGACGGGGGCCGCCTGCGCGCGCTCTTCGACGAGATGAGCGGGACCTACGGCGTCGTAAACTTCCTGTCTTCGTTTGGTTTTACGCGGCGCTGGCGCAGGCAATGCGTGGAACTGGCGCAGTTAAAGGCGGGCGATCGCGTATGCGATTTAATGACCGGCATGGGCGAATGCTGGGACGAGATCTTAAAAGGCATCGGCAGAGAGAAGGGAACAATCTGCGCCGTCGACTTTTCCCCCGCCATGATCGCAGCGGCGCGCCAGCGACTGTCGAAATATCCGGGCGTTGAAGTTTACGAACGCGACGTTTTCGATCCCGCTTTCGCTCGCGACGCGCTGGCGACCGAGAATCCAGGCGAATGCCGCTTCGACGCGATCGTATGCTGCTTCGGAGTCAAGACTCTGGAACCGCGGATGTATGCACGACTCGTAGAATTGTGCCGGCGACTCTTAAAACCAGGCGGACGCTTTTCGTTCGTCGAGATCTCCGTACCATCCGCGGCGATTTTACGCTGGCCGCTGCAATTTTATCTACGCTACCTGATTCCCTGGATCGGCCGCCTGTGCCTGGGCAATCCGGACAACTATCGCATGCTGGGAGTATATACTCGCGCCTTCGGCGACTGCGCTCGCCTGCACGCAAGCTTCGCCGACGCCGGCTGCGACGCGCGCTATCACCGCTTGTTTTTCGGATCGGCCACGGCCGTCAGCGGCACCGTACCCGGCTGATCATTCACATATTTTCGAAACTTGCAAAAGTTGCACAACTTACGCCGATCCAGTGCGACGTGTGCTTGCCAAAACGCGGGGCTGTGACTATATGCGCCATGCCCGAGATCATCTTCACGAACTTCTTTTCGATTTCGACTTTGACCGGCTGCATATTCTTTCTTTCTACGGGCGCATTCTTCCTGCTGGCGATCCCGCGACCGTCCGCGGGCGCGAAGTATCTCGGAATCGCCTTTTTGTTTTCATCAGTTCTCGCCTTTCCATATATGCTGGCTCACGCGGTGTACCATCCTGATGCCGCATATCACCGATGGATGACCGTCACCGGCGCTGTCTTGAATCCCGTTTTTTTTGCGCAGTTCTTTTATCATTTTCCCAACGGCCGCCCGGCCCGCTGGAAAAAAATCGTGCTGCTTGTTCAACTGGCGATCAGCGCCGGTCTGATTCTGTATTTCGTTTCCGCCACCCTCGACGCCCCGCGAATTTACAACTTCAACGGCCACTACTGGAATTTCGACGCGCGGGGCCCTTCCCTGATCATCGGTGTGGCCATCTTACTCACGCAGCTGCATGTGGGCTTCGCGGGCATTACGGCGGTCAAACGCAGCGAGAGCCTTCGCGAACGCCTGATCGTCGCGACGATGACCCTGGCCACCCTCATGGCGGCTGTGATCCCGGCCATGGCGAATATCGCCAGCCGCCAGAACCGCATTGAATACGAATTATCGACGACGATCTTGATTCTCATGTCGGTCCTCGGCTTTTCCCTGGTGATCGTTCTGTTTATTAATCTCACCAGGGACCGCACGACCTTCATGGCCAAGATCGTCGGGGCCAGCTTCGCGCTATTTCTGGTGATGCTGATTTTCATCTGTTCGCAGGCCTTCGCGGATCGCGAGGCGGCTTACGACGCCGTGCGTCAGGAACAGAGCGCGCGGCTGATCGTAGACCCGGGCTATGCGAAAGACATCAAAGACTTACGGTACCTGATCGCCCGGGACGCCGACGGCCGCGTAACGACGCGCTACGCGGCGCCGAATCAGCCGGCGCCGCCGGAGAATGTCGCGGAGTGGATTGCAGCGGAGCCGGAGTCCATGAACCAACGCCGCTACCTGAGCCATCCCGAGAGCGGCGAACATTTCACCGCGTTCCAGTCCACGCCCCGCGCTGCGAGTGACACCGCCGCCCTTCCGGTATACCAGGCGGTTTACGACTATCGCGCGTACCGCAATTTCATTCACGCCGTCGGAGTCCGCTATACCATCATCTTGCTGACGGTCTCTTTTATTATTCTGGTTGGCTTTCGCTTCTTCTTTCTCGGCGCTCTGATCAATCCGCTGCAGCGGCTGCTCGACGGACTCGGCCGGGTGCGCGCCGGAGAAAGCGACGTAAAGATTCCTGTGGGCGTCAAAGACGAGATCGGCTATCTGACCGATTCTTTTAACCGCATGGCGCGATCGGTTAAGGGCGCCAAGCAGCGATTGCAAAAGCACGCGGACGAACTCGAAGACCGCGTGCGCGAACGCACCCACGAACTGGAGCAAAGCCTGGGCCGCGTCCAGGAACTCAAGCTCCAGCAGGACGGCGATTATTTTCTGACGGCGCTTTTAATCAAACCGCTCTCGGCGAATACGGTCCGCAGCGAAACCGTCGAACTCGACTTCTTAACCGAACAAAAAAAGAAGTTTTCGTTTCGCCGGTGGGAAGAAGAACTCGGCGGCGATATTTGCAGCGCTCACAGCATCCAGCTCGACGGCCGGGACTATACGGTCTTCGTCAACGCCGACGCCATGGGCAAGTCGGTCCAGGGAGCCGGCGGCGCCCTCGTCTTCGGCGCGGTCTTCGAATCGTTGATGGAACGCACCCGCATCGTCGCCTCGTTTAAGAACCAGTCGCCGGAGCGCTGGCTGAAGAACGCCTTCATCGAACTACACAAAGTCTTTGAAAGTTTTGATGGTACGATGTTAATCTCTCTGGTGCTGGGCCTGGTCGAAGACAATACGGGCATGCTCTATTTCGTAAACGCCGAACATCCGCACCCGGTGCTGTACAGCGGCGGCGAAGCGCAATTTTTGGGATTGGACGGCATGCTGCGCAAGCTGGGCTGGACTCTGATGAATAAGCCGCGCTTTAAGATTCAAACGCACCAGCTGCGGCCCGGCGACGTGCTGCTGGTCGGCTCCGACGGCCGGGACGATCTGCAGATCGCCGAAGACGCAAACGGCCAGCGCGTGATCAACGAAGATGAAAATCTGTTTCTGGAGCTGGTGCAGGAGGCCCAGGGCGATCTGAATCGCATCCGCGAATCGATCCTTTCGAGAGGACAGCTGACCGACGACCTTTCGCTGATTCGCATCGTCTATCGCGAGGGCGAAGTCCACGGCGATGCAGGCGAAAGCAACGCCACGCATGACACCGTGCTCCAGGCCCGGGATTTAATTCGCCGCGGAGACTACGCCGCGGCCGAGTCTCTATTGAACGCCGAACCCCACGGTATTGATCCGGAGCCGGAAATCTTAAAAGAACTGGTGCGCCTGCACGGCGAACTCAAAGACCACGCGAAGGCGCTGAGTTTCGCCGAGCGCTATATCGAACTGCGCCCGCGGGACACGAATATGATCTATTCGGCGGGAGTGCTTGCGCGCCGGCTGGGGCGCCCGAACAAGGCGGCGGACTTCGCCGAACGGGTCCGCCTGCGCTCCCGGGAGATGGTGCCGAATTTACTGAACCTGGCCCAGGCCTACCTGGTGCTGAATAATTTCGAACGCTCGCAAAAGATTCTGGAAGAGGCTCTGTCGGTCGAACCCGACAACGAGCGGGCTCTGCGACTGCAGGCCAGCGTTTCCGCCGGCCGCGGCTGATCCGTCGACGGAAATTCCTTGCGCATCTGCGGCCCCGATCGTCACTCTCGCCTATGCCCGATCAGCCCGACAAAAGCCGCGTATCCGAGTCGCCCACTCTGCCCGGCAAGACCGGACGCAAACGAAAATTCGACGTGGCCGATCTCTACAGCGGACCGATTTCCGGAGCGGACTCGGGTCGCGGCGAAGATCAATCCGGAGCCGGCCCGGTCGATCTCTCGGAGAAACTGCGCAAAGCCTATTTCTGGATCACGAATTTCGCGATCATCAGTCCGTACTACGACATCGAGTTTAACGACCAGCCGCCGAAAGTTTATCACCTGGGCGATAACAAAAGCGCTCTGGTTCTGCCTTCGGATCAGAGCTACTCCAGCTTTATTTTATTGCCGCTTCTAAACCTGGCGGTGCGGCGGCGCTGTCTCTTGGTCGGGGGCCCCGGCCGCGGCAAGACCGCCAGCGCGATTTTAATGGGCGTGCTGGCCGGCTACGATCTCACCCAGCTTCGCCGCGCCATTCAACACGGCCAGCCGCAGATGACCGTGTCGGATCTCCTGGGCAATCCCCTGCCGGCGGATTTGATGAACGCCAAAAATATGGACGATATTAAAATCGCCTGGCGTAAGTGGCTTTCAATGCGAGTTAAGATCATCGACGAGTACAACCGCATCCCCACCCGCACCCAGTCCGCGCTCCTGACCGTAATGGCCGACAATTACGCCGAGATTATGGATCAGGTCTACGAGTGCCCGCCGGCCGCCTGGTACTTAACGGCCAATGACGACGCCGGCGGCGGAACCTATCAGGTCATCGAAGCCCTGTCCGATCGCATCGACGTGGTGGTCAAGGCCCTGCACTTTAATACGCGTTTCATTAAAGATCTTTTGCAACGTATCGAAAGCGGCTCGAAACCCGAAGAGATGGTGCCCGAAGAAATCATTTTCACCGCCGCCGAACTCGATCGGATGCACGACGAGATCCTGCAGGTCGAGCTATCGATGCCGCTTCTACGCCGGATCGAGTTTTTCGCGAGCCAGTTTGAATTCTTCGAATCCGGCGCCGAACAAATCGAATACAAAACGAAAGACACGGCCAAACTCTCGGGAATCGACTTTCGCATGCTCGCTTCGTCCGAACAGGAAAGCGGCAAAGACAAACTCAAAGATCCGGGCAGCCAGACCGAGAACGGCCTGTCGGTGCGGGCGATCATGACCTGTTTGAGTTTTTCCAAGGCTCTCGCGTACTTTCGCGGCTCCGACGTCGTGACCTTCGCCGACATCCGTCACGTATTGCCTTTCGTGCTGCACGACAAGCTGGTGCAGAACGCCGAGTCGCCCTTTTTCGAGATGCCCGAAAACAAAGTCTATCGCACGGACAAAGTCAGCTGGATTCGCCGGCTATTCGATCTATCCTGCGCCGAGTACGATCGCCTGAATCTCGATAAAAAAGATCCGATTCGCGATTTAGAAGCGGAATTCGCTGAAGGTCTGGAAGGCGTAACCGCGAAGGAAACCGCGGCGCGCATGGTTAAAATCGAACGCCTGCTGGAATCCATCGCGAAGCAGCGCAAACTGTACGGCCACGTCTTCGACGACGTGCTGAAACTAAAATATTTGCACCAGCGCTATACGAACTATCGCCGCTGGCTGGAGTGGAAAGAATAGCCGCCGACTCCGCATTCAATCGCAAACAATGCCCGCAGACTCCCCGCACAACCCGACGCCTGAAGCCGCGCCGCAGCCGAGTCCCGACGTCCACCGCGCGTCAAAGACGATGGCCGCCGTGCTCGCACGCGGACGCGATCGCCTGAACGAAAGCTTCGCCTTCGCGCGCCACATGCATCCGCGCCTGGACCAGGCGGCCTTCAGCTCAAATTTTCTGGAGATGGGCGAAGCTCTGCTGGAGCGCATCCAGGCCGATGGTATAATCGCCGCCGCCGATCAGACGGACGATGCCTCTGATCCTGCCGTGGCCGCTGCGGTCGCGCGAGTGGACGAATTCATTTTTACCCTCTTCGAACAAACCGCCCTGCTCTGCGGCAAAGGATTCCTGGCGGGGCGGGCCGGCGGCGCGCGGGTTCCCGGCTTCGCGGATCGCTGGCTGCGGCTTTTAGTAGCGACCGCCGATCTATGCCTGGAAAATCCCCGGCGGCACCTGGCCGTGACCGGCAACGCGTTATTGCGCATGCTGCGAAAGCCCGCGATCGACGCCGAGGCCTGGCTTACAGACTGGATCGCCTTCGCGCGAGAACATGCGCGAATCGATTCGCCGCGAACGCAAAGCGAAGATAAATCAATGGACGACGCGTCCGTCGCGCTTACGGCGGACGAACGCTTCGAACTGGCCGGCTTCGTGATCGCCTGGCGCAGCGGCCTGGCCGAACTGCGTTATACCGCTCTCGACAGCGCGCGCAAACTCGCGCGATACTCGGCTGCAGCCGGCCGCGCCGCCCTCGGACTCGGAATCGAACTCGCTCGCGATCCAGAAGCGAAAGCGAAAAACGAAACGATGGCCGTAATCGACCGTATGGCCGACAATCCCTGGCGCACGCCGCAGGACGCCCTGCGGGAGATGCAGACGCCATCGAAGTCCGAGGGCTCCGCCGACTCCGCCCGGGCGAACGCTCCCGTCCTGCGCCGCCTGGGCGCCTTCGCCGGTTTCGACGGTCTGTTCCTGCGACCGCCCGAAGTCGTGTGGAGTATCGAGGGTCCGCTGTGCGACGATCGCGAAAGCCTGTATCTATTGCACGTCGACGCCTTCGGCCACGCCTTTCGCCGGGTGCGCCTTGCGGAATTCGACGCAGATGATTTAGACCGCGCCGACGATCATGCTGGAGTTTCCGAGCCCGATCAGAAATATCAGCCGACGCTGAAACTGAAAGACGGAGTCGTCATTCTGAAATCGGCGGACGGCGAAACGCGCTATGACGTTCCGCAGCTCAAAGAGGTCACGAGCTGGGTCGACGTCGACGGGCACACTCTGTATGCGACAACCGCGACCAGCCATATGATTTACGTAATCGGCTTGCCCGGCGTCGTTCGCTGCTCCGGCGATTCTCGGCCGGCGTCGGAGTCCGCGTCGTGAGCAAGAACGCGAAGACGCCTGCAAAATCGGCCCGTGAAAAAGAGCGGCCGGCCTATTCGGCGAAAGAATTAAAACGGCTCGGCGAGACCTGGAGCGCCCACTGGCAGGACGCCCTGGCGATCTGGAGCCGCTACGTCAAACTGAGCAGTCCGCGCTTTTGTTATACGCAAGCCGACGAGAAGCGCGAAGGCCTGAGCGGCAGCTTCGCCATGATTCGCCTGAACGATCACGGCGTCGTCGTGTCTTTAAGACAGGTCGTCGAGTACGGCCTGGAAGATTTTCCATTAGAGGTGATGGCGCACGAAATCGGACACCACGTCTATTGCCCCGGCGACCTGAGCGATCACGGCCGCATGCTGGCCCGCATTCGCCGCGGCCTGTCGGGGGCCGAACAGCACGCCGGCCTGGTGGCGAATCTGTATTCGGATCTGCTGATCAACGACCGCCTGCAGCGCGTGCACGAACTGAAGATGGACGGGGTCTATCGCGCTCTGGCGGTCGATACAAAAGATTCCCTGTGGAATTTTTATATGCGCATCTATGAAATTCTATGGTCCCTGCCCGGCGCAAGCCTGACCGCGCCTGGTTTTCCTATCGCGCCGGCAATGGAAGGCGACGCCCAGCTGGGCAACCGCCTGATTCGCGCCTACGCCTCGGACCAGGTGCGGGGCTCCGGACGCTTCGCGGCTTTGTGTTTTCCCTATCTAATTCAAGACGGCGGCGCAGCCGCTAACAGCGATGTCTTTCGGCCGCTGCTTGATGCGGACGCCATGGGCGCCGGCTCCGGCGAATTTCCCGACGGCCTCGCGCGCATGGACGCCGACGAACTCACGGGCTCGCTGCATCCTTCGCTTGATCCCGGCTTCGATTCACAGGGCGATCGCAATCGAAGCAGCGACGGCGAAGCGGACGGAAGCGGCCAGGACCAGATCGGCGCGGCGGGCGGCGCGGGTTCCACGAGCGCGGGCAGCGCGACAGGGCACGCCGGAAATTATCGCGAGCCATTCGAATACGGACAGATCCTGCAGGCCATGGGACTAAGGCTCGACGCCCAGGACGTGGCCGGGCGCTACTATCGCGAGCGGGCCATCCCGCATCTCGTGCGCTATCCCGTGCGCGAAACTCCCGCCGCGACGGAGCCCCTGGCCGAAGGACTCGACACCTGGGAAATCGGCGCGCCGGTTTCGCGCATCGACTGGCTGGAGACGGCCCTGCGCAGTCCGGTCGTCGTGCCGGGCTATACCACAGTGGAACGCTACTACGGTACGACCGCCGGCTCCGATCCCGGGATCGAAGCTGTCGACCTCGATCTATACGTGGACTGCTCGGGATCCATGCCCAATCCGCAGGTCGCGACTTCGTACTTAACGTTGGCCGGCGCGATCATTGCGCTTTCGGCCTTGAGAGTCGGCGCGAAAGTCCAGGCGACATTATGGAGCGGGGCAAATCAATTTCAATCGACGGACGGCTTCGTATCGCACGAAAAGGATGTGCTGCGAATTCTCACCGGCTATCTCGGCGGCGGCACGGCCTTTCCGATTCATATACTGCGCGATACCTACGGAGTGGGCAAAACGAAAGCCGGCGGCGGGACGAGTAAAGCCGGAGCGAAGGGCGCAGGCGATAGCGCGCATACCCGCGCGAAAGCGGACGGCCGCCGCACGCACATCCTGGTCATCTCCGACGACGGCGTAACGACGATGTTCGCCGGCGACGAAGAGGGCAACTCAGGCTGGGATATCAGCGCCGGCGCCTTAGAAAGCGCGGGCGGAGGCGGCACCTTCGTACTACAACTCTGGCGCGATATTTCAAAAATCGAAGAGCTGCTGCGAGCGCGCGAGATGGGCTGGGACATCCACGTGATTCGCGACTGGCCGGACTTAGTTCAATTCGCGCGGGCCTTCAGCCGCAAACACTACGAAATCCAGGCCCAGGAGCGCCGCCGATGAGCGCGAAAGCTCCAGCAAGCGCGGACGTAACGGCGCTGACCCATCGCCTGAGTCAGTGCCCGCCGGTCTTTTTGCGAGCGCCCCTGCATCTAAAAAACAAAGCACGCGAAGGCGAGATCCACGCCGGCGCCGTAGTTTCCGATCTTTTGATCGCCCTGAATCACGAAGCCCTGAGCGCCAGCGAAGCGGAGAGTTTCGTACTTCGCCACAGCGCGGTCAATCTGATCTTATTACAGCTCGAACTGCTCGCAGCGCATCTGCTCTTCGCGCCCGCGCTGCGCGAAATTGAAATCGACGCCGAAAGGCTGCGCGCTTTTTTTCTCGAACACAAACTCAAAGCCCTCGCGGAACTCAAACCCAATCCGGCGAATTTCGTATCGGATGCGGAACGCCGCGAAGAACTCGTGCGTCTGCTGCTCGACGCCCTGGCGCTGCAGCCCGCGGGGGAGAAGCCGGCCGAATCTCGCGACCGGCTGCAGACTCTGGACTCCGTGGAACGCGAGCGCGTCATCGCCGCCAGCCGGGCCGCCCAGAAGCGAGCGCAGGAATTACGCGAAGCCATGGCCCGCAAGCGCGCCGAAGAGGCGGCCTCCAAAATGACGCGCGAATAACGCAATAACGATCCGAATACTATGAACGAAGCAGCTCCAGATTCTATCGACCAGGCGGATCGCGCGCAGATCGACGACGAACTGCGGGAACGCGTTCCACTGATGCGCGCGGAATGGCTGCCGAATTATCTGCGCCTGATCGAACACGACGCGGCTCCGCGCTGGAACACTCGCTGCGGCGATCGGCTGGAAGCCGGCGATCTCGCCCGGATCGAAGCCTTCACCCGGGAGCTCCAGAAATTTCATGACGCAAATGCGAACGCAAACGCAAACGCAAACCCGAATGCGAATGCGAATGCGAATGCGAACGCGAACGCGAACGCGAACGCGAACGCGAACGCGAACGCGAACGCGAACGCGAATCAGACGCCGCCGGATCATATTCTGAGCTGGCTGGAGCAGCAGGCCGGCGACAGTCTCGCGATCCAGGAAAGTCTGCGCGAAGCCGCAGCGCTTGTGCGCGAAAGCGAAAATCGCGCATTCGACCTGGGCCGCGATTTCCATCTGCTTCGCAGCATGACCCGCGCCGATCTCGCCGGCCGCCTGGATACAATCGTGCCGCAGTCGATCGACCTGGAGCGCCTGGTCGTCAATCCGACCTCCGGCACGACGGGCCAGCCGATCCCCGCGCCGAATCATCCCGCGGCCGTCGGCTGCTACGATCCCCTGCTGCAGGCCGCCCTGCGCATCAACGGCATCGCACCCGAATACGCCGGCCCGGACAAAACGGCGGCCGTGCAGGTGTGCGCTCAGCGCCGCACGATTACATACGCGACGGTGCACTCGGCTCTACAGGGCGCGGGCTTCGCGAAAATCAATCTCGCGTCGTCCGAATGGCGCAGTGCGACGCACGCCCGGGAATATATCGCCGAGCTCGCGCCGTTTTTTCTTTCCGGAGATCCCTATTCGTTTTCGGCTTTGCTCCAGTATCTGGAAGATCTGCGCCGAAGCGATGCCAGGCGAAACGGCGATGCCGAAGCTGACGAAACACCAGCGGGCCTCTTCGGCGAAAGCGACTATCGCCCGCGAGCCTTAGTTTCCACGGCCCTGCAGCTAAGCTCCGGGCTGCGAAAAAAACTCGAAGCGGCCTTCGCCTGCCCGGTGATCGACGTGTATTCCCTGAACGAAACCGGCCCCGTCGCCTGCAGCGTCGCCGAGCGCCCCGGTCGTATGTTCCAGCTTTCGCCGGATATTTATATCGAAGCCCTGCATCCGGATAACGATGCTCCGGTCTCAGACGGCGACGAAGGCGAAATCGCGGTCACAGGCGGACGCAACCCCTTTCTCCCCCTGCTCCGCTACCGAAGCGGAGACACGGGGCGCATCTTTCGCCGGCCCGACGGCTCGGCTGAATTGGAACTCTCGCACTCCCGGGAGCTGGTGCTCTTCGACTTCGCCGGCGACCATCGGGCCGCCGGACGCGAAGCGATCATAAACCCCGTCGACGTGGCGCGCATTCTGCGGCGCTTTCCGATCATACAGTTTCAGTTCACGCAGTTCGCGAATCGAGCGGGCCTGCTGACGCTCCAGATCGCGGGCGCGCCGCCGCTGCGCCACGAAAGTCAAATTCGCGATCAGCTCGTCGAACTCTTCGGATTCTCCGGTCCGGATGGACTGCGCATCGACTATACCGACGATTGGAGCGACGCGGATTTCAGCCCGGGCGGCGCGGGCGAGGCGCAGCGCAAGATCCGCCCCTTTCGTAAATCGGAATCTCCGTCTCTGTCTCCCTCAGCGGCTCCACAAATAAAAGCGGCAACAGAATAGAATCGTGAAGCGCGGATTGATTATCGGAAAATTTCTGCCCTTCCACGAAGGGCATCGCCATCTGATCGACAGCGCGCGGGCGCAGGTCGACGAAGTCCACGTGCTGGTCTGCAGCCTGCAGCGCGAAATGATTCCAGGCGAGCAGCGCTTCGCCTGGATCCGCGATCACTACGCCGACGATCCCGGCGTGCGCGTGTATCACAACCCGGACGAAAATCCCCAGGAGCCGCACGAAGACCCGAATTTCTGGCGCATCTGGAACGCGAGCATTCGCCGCTTCTTCGCGCCGAATTCGACGACGCCCTTGCCGGACATTTTGTTTTCATCCGAGAGCTACGGCGACGAGCTCGCGCGAGTGCTGGGCCTGCGCCACGCGATCGTCGATCCGGCTCGCAGCACGGTTCCGATTTCCGGCACCGCCGTGCGAAAGGCGCCCTATCATGAGCGGCGCTATTTGCCGGAAGTCACGCGGGCCTATTTTATGAAGCGGATCGTCATCACCGGGCCCGAGTCCTGCGGCAAAACGACCCTGGCGTCGCAGCTCGCCGAGCACTACGGTACGCGCTGGTGCCACGAGTACGCGCGCGAGTACCTGGAAGAGCGCGGCATTCCCGTCGACGATTTAGAGAGCGCGCACATTCCCGAGATCGCCCGGGGGCAGGCGGCGCTTGAGGATCGGCTGTGCGCACAGACCGCGCGCGAAAACGGCGGCGTGTTGTTTTTGGACACGGATTTAATCGTAACGCAGATCTATGCCGGGCACTACTTCGGTCACTGCCCGGAATGGATCCGCGCGGAAGGCCTGCGGCGGGCCGCCCGCTACGATCTACAGATTCTGCTGACGCCCGAGACGCCATGGGTCGCCGACGAGCTACGAAATTTACAGGAACAGCGCGACGAGATGTTCGAGATCTTCCAGCGCGAACTGCAAAACGCGGGCGCGGTCTTTCGCGTGCTGCCACTGCCGCCGGACGATACTCCCGGCAATAAAAACGATTCGCTGAAACGACGCTTCGCTCTGCGCTTCGAACAGGCCGTGCGGATCGTCGACGAAGTGCTATCCACGCCGGCCAGGGCGAAACAGGACACCAGCAGGATTCCCGGGACCAATCAGAACGCCAGTGCGGGCGAGGATGCCGCGCGATGAACGACGAGGCGACGATTCCCATCGATCGCGCCCGGGCCGACCGGATTCTATCGGAACGCGAGTTTTTTCGCCTGCGCCTGTACGCGCTCGAACTCGGCGTCGAAACGTTTATCGCGTACTACGCGCTTGCGGCTTCCGAAGATCGGGAACGAGCCGTCTGTCTGCTGCCCGCCTCGCTGTTGATTCAAGAACCGCAGCGCTACGCGACGCGCAGCCTGCGCGTCGACTCAGGCTACGGCAAACTGGACCGCGATCAGCGGACGCCTTTCGTATTAATGGACGGCGAACCGGGCGTCGCACTTCTGGATCAGGACCAGGGCGGCGATACAAGGCTTTACGCCGCGAGCTCCCTCGAACGTCTGCTGCGGGCGGGCGAAGAGCGCGTCTTCGTCAACGATCGCGAGGGGCGTATATCAAACGAGGACCTGGCCGCCCCCGCCGCGATCCTGAAAATCAGCACCGAGGATCTTTTCGAAGATCTCATAAAAGATCGCCTGATCGGATCCGACGGCGTGATCAACAGCCGGCAGCGGCGCGCAATTCAAAGTCTCGGGGCCGCGGACGACGCCCCCGCGAAACATACAGCGCCGCTCACCGAAAGCCTCCGCCGCTGGCTGGCCGAATTCGAAGCGACCGAACACTCCGCGAATCCGAAGATCGAATCCCCCGTCGCGCTCTTGACTCGCGGGCTGCGAGCCAGGAACGCCGTCGCCGATCATTACGATCGGCCGGCCGGCCTGTTTAATTTCGATCGCGGGGGCGTGAACTTCACGGCGCATCTGGGACGCGGAGAACATAACGTCTTCTTCGAATATTTGATCGGCAACCGCTACGGCCACTTCATGCCCTATTCGTTCACCGACGCGGCGGGCGATCCCGAACTATCGCTGGAAATTTATCGCGAACTGGTGGAACGCGAAATTCTCGATTCCCGCGGACGCGTATCTGATATTCGCCGCCTGGACGGGCTGCACAGTCTCGCAGCCAGAGCCGCCCCTGCTATCGATCGAGAGCGAAGCGCGGCGATCCTCGATTCAGTGCGCGCCCTTCTGCGCGAGGCCCGCGAACCGGGCATCGAAGACATCCGCAAGGCCCTGAAGTACGACCGCGCCGCAATCGAGGCGGACCTGGAACGCACCGGCCTGAACCAGCAGCACGAGCACGTCTACGACTTCGACGCGGTGCGGCGCTTCGTCGCCGACAGCGCCCACGAGAATCATGCGCGTTTCGTGGCGGCCTATCAGGAATCGCGCATTCATCAGGAAATCAACGCCGAGGCCGCCAAGAATCGCGGCGTGGTGCTCGCTTCCTCTGAAAGCGAGACGGAGCGGCTGCTGCTGATCACTGACAACCTGCTGCTTTCGGCGCCGTACTACGCGCTTTTATTGGCGGATTTTCAAGAGCGCTTTCAAAGCGATGCGACGCCCGCTCCGAAGATTCGCATCGCCCACGCCTACCATGCGCCCACCCCGCGCAATCCGCGAAAATTTCCGCACCCCATCGTGCACGCTCTACAGATGATGGATCGCGAAAGCACACCCGAACTCACTCCGCCTGAAGACTATCACGATCACGAAGCGGACGCATCGTCGTAAAAGTCGACCCACGAGAACGATTGTCGGTTTCCCGGGGCGTTCCCGAATCGCCCGGGCGCACGCTGCGCAGTTCGACGCTGAAACGGGTGCGACCGCTGGCATTCGGGATCGTGCCGTGCAGATGCTGCGCTGAAAATAGAACGCAATCCCCCGCCCGGCCTTCGATCGCCAGCCCTCGACCGGCGCCTTCGAGATTTTCGCCCGCCCACTCCGGATTGGGGCGCGGATGGACCTGCCGCGCTGCGTCTGCCGCCGAATCGCCGGCCTTACCCGATTGGAAACCGCCCGCCCGATTCCACTCGTTCAGATCGAATTCGCCGGAGTTATTCGGAACGCTGCGATCGAAACACTCGGGATAGATGCGAAAGCCCCGCCCGGCGGGCGTATCGAAGACCGGGATCCACCAATTCCACTGGCCGACGGGATTCGCAAACCAGGTGTCGCGATGGACATAATAGGCGGGGGCCGCGGCGGGTACGCGAAAGCCATCGTGCGGCACGACGCGCAGTCGCGGCCCGTCAAAGCGCAGATCTTGCGCGCCAGTATCGAAGGCCGCAAGCAAACGCCTGGCGGCACGCAGAAATCCCTCGTCCTCTCGCAGCCAGGCCTGAGCGCGCGTCGTCAATTGGTACAGACGCGCGGGATCATGAACTTCGTGCGCGAATTCCAGATCGTTTTGATTCGACACTTCAAATAGTTCCACGAGACGCGGGCGAAGCAGCTCGACGAAAGCCCGCCCGCCGCCGGCGATACGCAGTACGCGACCGGCGTAGATTTCGCGCGCGGGATCTTCGCCGCGATACGCTTCGATTCGCACATCGGAATTATTATGAAACATCGCCAACTATTACTATTCTTCGCATAAGATCGTCTTATACAGGCAAACACCCGTTACGTACTCCTCGCAATGCTTTTAGATACGGGAAATAATTTATTCATTGACTTTATACTTTCATCGAAGATATTATTTCCTGCGAACAGGTTTTTTTACCCGACGGTGACTTTATGCTGCTAACATCCGAAATCAATCTACTGCGCTCCGAAGTCGCTCTGATGGCGCGCAAGGCCATGGATATCTACGATCAGTCCGTGCAGTGCCTGGCCTCCGGCGACGAACAAAGCGTCGCCCGCATCCGCGCCGCCGACTCCGAGCTCGACACCATGGAACTCAATCTGGATCAGCGCTGCATGGAGCTGCTGCTGCTCCGGGAACCTTATGCCATCGATTTTCGCTTCGTATTCAGCGCGATCAAAATCACCCGGGAACTCGAACGCGTCGGCGATCAGAGTAAAAGCGTGGCCAAGTGGTCGCTCAAGCTCAAAGGCGCCCCGGGCCCCGATATGATGGAACTGGCGGCTAAAGCCCGCGAGGCCCTTGACACGGCCATTCAGGCTCTGATCGAAAGCGACGCCAAACTCGCCGCCGAAGTAATGCAAATCGAATTCCAGGTCGACGCCATCGAAGATCGGATCATCGAGTCGGCCCCGGGCATCGCGGAAGCCTTTATCGCCAAGGCCCTGGAACGCATTGGAGATCTGGCGACCAATATCGCCGAGAACGTAATCTTCACCGTCAACGCGACCGACATCCGTCACGGTCAGTACGAAAACCCTCCCGAAATTTAAGTAAGCGGATTCGGCTTCGCCGCGCTTGCTCAGAGTTTTTCTCTGCACCCACTGGCCCCACGGGGGGCGGTGCAGAGGTCGCAGTTGGAATGCCTTCGGCTTTCATTTGCTCTGCACCTCCGGCGCAGAGGTCGCGAACTGACAATATCAGCCGGTCTTGCTCAGAGTTTTGCTCTGCACTACGTGCAGAGGTCGCAGTTGGAATGCCTTCGGCATTCCAACTGCTTAACCAAATCTTCCCGTAATATAGTCTTCCGTTAGTTTTTCGCCGGGGTTGGTGAATATTTTGAAGGTGCGATCGTACTCGATCAGCTTGCCCTGGTAAAAGAGCGCCGTGTAGTCGCCGATGCGCGCGGCCTGCTGCATATTGTGCGTTACGATAATAATCGTGTAGTTTTTCTTCAGCTCGGTGATCAGCTCTTCGATCTTGCGCGTCGAAATCGGATCCAGAGAAGCCGTGGGTTCGTCCATCAGCAGAACTTCCGGCAGCATGGCGATGGCTCGCGCGATGCACAGACGCTGCTGCTGACCGCCGGAAAGACTATAAGCGCTCTCTTCCAGCTTGTCTTTGACTTCATCCCATAAATAGGCGCGTTTCAGGGAGTCTTCGACCAGCGCGTCCAGTTCGCCGGTGTAGCCGTTCAGCCGCGGGCCGAGGGCGATGTTTTCATAGATGGATTTCGGAAAAGGGTTCGGCTGCTGAAAGACCATGCCGACTCGCAGGCGGGTTTCGACCGGATCGACCCGGGGAGCGTAAATGTCTTCGCCTTCCAGGGTGATCCGACCTTTGATGCGCCAGTCCGGAATGAAATCGTTCATTCGATTTAAAGTACGCAGAAAGGTGCTCTTGCCGCAACCCGACGGCCCGATCAGCGCCGTGATGCGGTGCTTGTTGATATTCATATTCAGCGAATCGATCGCCTGGAATTGATCGTAGAATATATTCACGTCCTCGCAGGCGAAGACCACTTCGAGATTTTCATCGGCGTCGCCGCTGTTTGCAGGCTGAACGGTGACGCCCATTTTGCCGGGATTGCTGTTTTCGGTCATATTAAAGATTCCGTTATAAGATCAGTCAGAGCGCATCAGGCCAGATGCTTCAGTTTATTGCGAAAGTAGACGCGTAAAAAGATCGCGAAGGCGTTCATCGCCAGCAGCACAACTAACAGGACGATAATCCCCGAGGCCGCCAGGGCATGGAAGTCGGTTTGCGGTCGGCTGGTCCAGTTGAAGATTTGAATCGGCAGCACCGTGAAGCCGTCCATCGGGGAAGCCGGTAAAAACGCGACGAAGGTCAGCGCGCCGATCATAATCAGCGGCGCGGTTTCGCCGATCGCGCGGGACAGCGCCAGAATGATTCCGGTCAGCATGCCCGGCACGGCGACCGGCAGCACCATATTGCGCACGACCTGCCAGCGGGTCATGCCGATGCCGAAGCCGGCCAGACGAAAAGAATCCGGCACGGCTCGCAGCGCTTCCTGAGCCGAGATCGTAATCACCGGCAAAATCAAAAGCGCCATCGTTAACGATCCCGCGAGCAAACTGCGGCCCAGCTCCAGCCCGCGCACGAACAGAGTCAGACCGAGAATCCCGTAGACGATCGAAGGCACGCCCGCCAGGTTCTGAATATTCAGCTTGATAAAACGAATCAGACGCGATTCGGACGCGTACTCTTCGATGTAGATCGCGGCCCCGATGCCGGTGGGAATCGCGAAGAGCGCGGTCAGGCCCATCATAAAGATACTGCCCACGATCGCCGACAGAATGCCCGCCTTCGCCGGCGTGCGCGAGGGATAGTTTTGCAAAAAGTCCAGGCTCAGGTACTCCGCCCCGTCTGCGAGCACTCCCGCAATCAGCACGAATAAGAAGAGCAAAGCGGTCACATTCGCCGCCAGGCAGAAGGTCTGGAAAATCAGACCGAGGAATTGATAGCGCGTTTTTAGATCCATAATAGTCGCAGCAATTGCTTACTGATATACCTCGCGAAAGCGCAGGACGATGCGCGACGCCAGAAGATTGAACGCGAAGGTGATCAGAAAGAGGCTCAAGCCGATCGCGTAGATAGTGTAATATTCGATCGTGCCGGCCGGCGTATCGCCCAGACTGATCTGCACGATAAAGGCCGTCATGGTCTGGATGCCTTCCAGATAGTTCAGCTCCAGATTCGGCGTGGCGCCCGCCGCGAGCACCACGGCCATCGTTTCGCCGATGGCCCGGGCGAAGGCCAGAATAAAAGAAGCGACGATGCCCGAGGTCGCCGCGGGAATAATGATTTTCGTAACCACGTGAAATTTTCGCATACCGAGGGCGTAGCCCGCGTTGCGAATCGAAGCGGGCACAGCGCCCAGAGAATCGATCGAAAGACTGGAAATCATCGGCAGAATCGCGATGCCGACGACGATTGAGGCCGACAGCGCGTTAAAGACTTCAATGCCGGGGAAAATAGTGCGTAAAAAAGGAGTCACCGTCGTCAGAGCGAAATAGCCGTAAACAACCGTGGGAATACCGCCCAGGATCTCGACGATCGGAGTGACGATGTTGCGAATCCTGCGGGACGCGTACTGCGTGAGATAGACCGCCGTCCCGAGTCCGAGGGGAATCGCGACCAGAGACGATCCGACCGCGATCATAAGAGTGCCCGATAAAAGCGGGAGCACGCCGAGCTTCTTGGGTTCCCCGAAGGGTTCCCACTGCGTCCCGGCGATAAAATCCAGAATGTTTACCTGCCGAAAGAACTGCATCGCATCGACAAATAATACGATTAAGATCGCGAAGGTTACGCCCACTGTAAGGTAAGCGAGACTGCGCAGCAAATAGCGCATGGCTCGTTCGCCAAGGCCGTACGAGGGCCGCTGGCCGTAGCGGGAAAAAACCGCCCGTCGCCCGCCGGAGGCGAGCAGCGCGGCGGCGCCGTCTTCGCGGGATTCGGAAGCCTGGTTGTCGGTCATAGTTGCATTAACTCAAAGAAACCGGCGACCCGCACAGGGCCCCGGCTTCGAAGTTCTAATAGTATCGTTCCAAATATTCGTTAGCGAATAAGCGCGAGGTCGATCAAAGACCGACTTTCTTTTTATTCGCCGCGTAAAGCTCGTCCGCCAGCGGAATATAACCCACCGCCTGGCTCAGCTCCGCGCCGGAATCCATATAGAATCCCACGAACTGCTGCACTTCCGGTTTTTCGAGAGCGGCTTTGCTCACGTAAATGAAGATCGGACGCGACAGCGGAGCGTAGGTGCCGGACTTAACCGTTTCCAGAGTCGGCTGAACCGCCTGCCCGCTCTTCGGATTCACGACCGCCGCCAGGTTCAGCTTGTCTTTGTTTTCTTCGTAATACGCCAGACCGAAAAAGCCGATCGCGTATTTGTCGCCGGCGACGCCGGTCACGAGAATATTATCGTCTTCGCTGTACGAAGCGTCGGGACGCATTTGCGCTTTTTTGCCCAGGATGACTTCAACGAAATAATCGAAGGTGCCGGAGTCTTTGCCCGGAGAGTAGACTTTAATTTCTTCGGCCGGCCACGCGGGGTCGACTTCGTTCCAGGTTTTGGCCGGGTTTTCCACGCGAAAGATCGTCTTGAGCTGCTCGACGGTGAGCTGTTTCAGGAAAGAATTCTCTTTGTTTACAATGACCGCCAGACCGTCGTACGCGACTTCCAGCTCGATATATTCAATGCCGGCCTCCGCGCATTTTTCAATCTCCACCGACTTAATGTGACGAGAAGCGTCGGCCACGTCGATTTCGCCGTTGCAGAATTTCTTAAATCCGCCGCCGGTGCCGGAGACGCCGACCGTCACGTTCACCTGATTGTTTACGTTACGGAATTCTTCCGCTACGGCTTCGGTGATCGGGTATACGGTGCTCGATCCGTCGACCTCGATCTTATTTTTCGGGGTGCAGGCCAGCAGGCCCGTAATCGCCAATCCGGCGACGATTGCGGGCAGCGCCCGGCGGCCGAAATTCGCTACGGCGAGACGGCCGGCTGAGTTATAATTCATATTTGCTGTTTTCATAGTGTCGTTCATACTACGTTTCGATCCTGTTTGGTTAATTTTTTAGGAGCGACGTATCCCGCAAGAAATACGCCGTCCGGGCTACATTTTCATTACGCTGAAGTGACAGCGCCGATAATAGTTTTTCCCCCGTTTCTGGCGGGAAATGGTTGACCGCAAAGGTCTGCGACCTCGTTTCCATTCTACTTTTGGAAGGTACCCCGTGAATCTGGACGAACGCATCAAACAACTCCGCACTGAAGTCATTCTGATGGCCCGAAAATCCCAGGCGATCTTCGCCAGAGCCGTAGATTGCCTGAATGCCCGAGACGAGCAGATCGTCGCCGAGGTCCGGAGCCTCGACTCCGAAATCGACGATCTCGAAGTCCGCCTCGATCGCGCCTGCGTCGAGTTGCTGGCCTTGCAAGAGCCCTACGCCTTCGACTTTCGCTTTGTATTCAGCGTCATCAAGATGATCAAGGACTTCGAACGAGTCGGAGACGAATCCAAGACCATCGCCAAATGGGCCCCGAAACTGCCGGAGCCGCCCGACGAGAATATGCGCGACCTGGCCGGACGCGCCGGCGAAGCCCTGGCGACCGCGGTATCGGCCCTGGTCGAAGAAGACCGGAGCCTCGCCGAAAAGGTCATGGAAATCGAGTTCACGGTCGACGCGATCGAAGACCGCATCATCGAGAGCGCGAGCTCTCTGGCCGAAGCTTTCATCGCCAAGGCCCTGGAGCGCGTCGGCGACCTCGCCACCAACGTCGCCGAAGACGTCATCTTTACAGTGAGCGCGAAAGATGTTCGTCACGGTCAATTTGACGCTCCAGAGTCCTGAGTCAGATTCAAAGCCAGATCGTCTCTCTGATCAGTAAAGAAACTGCGCTCGGACGAATACCTGACGCGTGTCGATCTTCGAGCCGATAAAATCGTTCAGCACCAGCGTATCGTTGGAACCATAGCCGAGATTCGCTTTGATCGCTGTGTTGTTTTCCAGCTGCGAAGCGACGGTATCCGTATTGCCGGTCGAAGAACCCGCACCGGTATAACGTTCGAAAACGTTCGTGCGATATTCGCGGCCGGTCTGGTTGGTGCCGTACAATTCGCTCACACCCACAGAGATGCGAAAGAAATTCGCGACCGCCGAGGGAAAGAAAGTCAAACCGTAGATGATATTATCGTAACGGCCTTCGCCGTGGTCGATGCTGTTGTCGGCCGTGGACAGCGAAAGGTTGCCGAACTGACCGTCCGCCGCGTCCAGGGCGAGCGCCTGGCCGGCCCAGGAGGTTTGTTCGATCGGCGAAAATTTCGAAGACAGACTCGTCGTCGAAGTCCCGCGAATATAGCGGCCGAAGGCGCCGAAATTTCTCCAGCGCACGTGCGCGAAGATATAGTTCGCAAAACCGACCGCGTCGCGATTTTCCACGCGGTTCAGCGTATCGTCTACGGAACCGGTGCTCGTTCCGGGCTGCAGTCGCCAGGTGGTGACGGCGCCGCGTTTGTCGATCCGCGTTACGTTACCAAAACCCACCGTGAACATAAAAGTGCCGAAGTCGATTTTCAGATCCGATTCGAGACCGTAGCTGAGGTCGCGCTTCGCCCGGGTGTCGCCCTCGCGATACAGAATATCGAAAGTGCCGGGGCCGCTGGAAACGTCCGCCGTAAAAAAGCGCGATTCTTCGTCGCTCACGCCGGTGAAATTGTGCAGGCGAAAGGGCGTGCTGATCGCCCAGGTATAGGTCTTACTTTTTCCCGTCGGAACGACCGAAAACATACCATAAAGATCCATACCGTAGCTGTCGCCTTCGCCCCGCGCCAGATTCTGAACGCTGCTATTCTGAACATTTTCCGCGTTCTGGTGGTGATAGCCTTCGCCGTTACCCAACAGCAGGTGAATGCCGAGATAGTCGCTCCTGTGAATGAAAGACAAACCCAGATCCGTAGAGCTGGACATACCGACCTTCTCCGTGGCGGACTGATCGATATAACGGTGATCCCAAAAACGCTGGAGGGAAACGCCGTCCTGCGCGTCGACCATCGGCACGTGCTGCTGACCAAGGCGAACGCTGTTTTGCCCGTACAGGCGGTCCAGGAAGGGCACCGGGACATAAATGTACGCGTACTTTAAGTTAACGTCGTTGTCGTTGTCTTCGCTACAGGTGTCGCCGCAACCGTCGCCGAGCTCGGCCGAACGAGCGATGTCGGTGGTGATGCGAAAGCCCCAGCCTTTATAGTCGCCGTCCGTGACGCCGCCGCGAAAGTTAATATAGGCCCGATTGACTCGAAAGCCGGCGCTATCCTTCGTGGGACCGCCCGTATCGGGGCGACCGACCTGGTCGTAATCGTTGAGTTCATAGCCGGTAAAAATAACGCCGTCAATTTTGAATTCATAGCCGGGCAGCCGGGAAAGGATCTTTCCCTCTTTGCGGCCTCGCTCCAGCCAGTTCGGATCGTCCTCTTCGTTCAGCTCTTCTTCAGCCGATTCCGTATAGGGAATGGCCTCTTCGGATTCCGCCTGCGCAAACAGAGGACCTGCGACAATCAGCAGGATCCCCAGGAGGCCGGAAATCATACGAATATTCATTGTTAGTTCATCTCCTGATTCGATTTCAAGCTGTCATGGGACAATTTAAATGTGACAAAAAAGTTACGCAGGGATTGCACCCGTGATTTAGCTGTAACAGAAAGATCATTCCACCGTCACAAATGAGATTCGTTCGTAATTAAGGGTCAAAATACGGTCATATGCATTACAAAAGGTATTCCTGACGGCCTTTCTATCAGCTTTTGATAATTTCGCTTGCCAATAGTGCGACGCACAAAATACTGGCGCAACGCACTATGGCGGAGGGAATTATGTCAGATTACATGCAAGCCCCACAAACCTGGAAGATTATCTCAAACGCAGCGGGAGACCGAAATTTGCGCCTCTGGAACCTGTTGAATCAGGCTTCAGAGATCATCGATGAAATCGAAGTTACGCTACGAGCCAACCGGGACCAGGCGCGGCAGTCGGCCCTGGCGGCGGCGGACGCGACCTCGCCTCAGTCTCTGCGGCTGATCAACCTGGTGCGCGATATGCACACCAACGCCCTGCAGGACGACGGCGTTCGGCAACCGGCGAATCGGATCCTGGAATCGGAAGATCTGGCCTCAGAGTTCGAAAACGGGTTCGGCGACAATATCCTGCCCTTCCGCGCCGATCTCAGCAACTGAGGGCCAGCGACCGCCAGGCAGTCTGACCGCCGGCGGTTCCCGGGGCCTCTAGCGATGGCGGTACACGAGACCGGCCAGCGGTCGATAGACCGTATAGCTGCCCCCGATGCGGGACAGGGTCAAATCCAGCTCTTCCACGAGCATGTGCCGGACGCCGTTCACATTCTGGTGAGCAACGACGTAGCGCCCCTTTTCCAGCACTTCCAGCACGATCGAAGTATGATCCGGGTTGCCGATATTGAAGCGGCGAATGCGACTGCGGCCCTGATCATCCACATCCCGCTCTTCCAGGCGCAACTCCCGAAATTGAAGGATATCGCCCGGACGCACCGACTCCTGGCCCGGAGTGATTTTACGGCCGTAGTCGAAAGTCCGCTTCCAGAACGCCCCGTGTAAATCCAGAGCGGATTGGGCGGCGTCCCAGCACTCCCCGCGCCCGATCGAAACGCCTTTCTGACCACGAATATATTTCGCGATCCGCGGGCCCAGGTCCAGAGCGCGATCAGTCGACTTATAGCTTGCGGTGACTTTCAGGTCCAGATAGGCGATGCCCTCCAGACGTCCAACGTTCTGCTGAGAGCCGAAAAAGGTCAAACGGTAGGCGCCCGCCCCCCGGGAAAACAGCAGATCCACGTCAAAGGCGCCGCCCTTGCCGGGGTGCAGGTGAACGGCTCCATCGCCCTGCGGCGACTGAACTTGAATCATTACGTACTTGAACGTTGTCTGGCCGGTCAGGGTGATTTTCTTCCCGACCTGAGCCGCCGGGACGCTTTCCAGGCTCAGATTGGCTTTCTGGGCCGAATAGTACTTCAAATTGGCCGGAGTCTGAGCGTCCAAAGAGCTCAACTGCGTCGCAGCAGTCGGGAGCCCCAGAGCGAGCAATACTCCCCAGGCGAGCAGCAAACGGGAATTCCTGAAACCCGGGCTCTGTCGTTCGAAGTGCGTCATATTACACAGTAGACGTTTTTGGCACCCCCGCCGGCCAGTTTTTTTTGAGACTTGACAGCGCTCCAGGACGGACCTTCCCTCTGCTATGCTCTTTTCATCTTATCGCAAGAACCTGTGGCCGCCGGCCCTGGCGATTCTAACTCTCACCGCCCTGTGGATGACGCCGGGCTGCGCCGTATTTACGTCGCTGTCCAACGCTTCCGACTCGGTTTCTAACGCCCTTGGCGGCGCTTCCACTTCGCTGGAAAGTATTTCCACGTCGGTCACTTCCATTAGCGGTTCGCTGGCCAGTTCCAGCGCTTCGTCCGGCGACGACGAAGAGGACGCGGAAAACGAAAAAGACGAAGCCTTTCGCCGGGACGTGCGCAATTATACGGCGGCCTTCGCGCGCCAGTCCGGCGGCAGCGCCACGGACTATCAGCGTGAACTCGGTCGGATTGCACGCACCCACGGCCTTGTGAACTGGCGCACCCAGTCCGCGAGCCAGACTTTTCAGGCGATCGGCGCCGGCCTGCAGGCCGCCGGTCTGGATCGCGACGCCGTCATTCAGCGCTTCCAGGATGTGGCGCCAACGACCCGCGAACGGATTTTAATCGGCTTTGATCGCGAGAGTCGACTCTAAACCGCTGCGAAATCAAGGGGGCGCGCGAAACAAATTCGCCGCCGCCTCGCTACTATCGATAGTATCGGCGCTCGCGCTGCTCCCCGCCGCGCTCTTCGCCGCTCCCCCGCAGAATAAAAGCGACGCCCCGGACCCCCTTCGGACGCAGGGTGCGGCCTATTATGAAATCGTCTACGCCGACGCGAACATCGGCGCTTCGAGCGGCGGTCACAGCGCTCTAAAATTCGGACGCACTGTTTACCACTACCAGATGTATCGCGACGGCGTCTTTCGCCTGGTGCGCGACGATTGGTCGAGCTTTCGCCGGCTGTACAACGATCGCGAGAATCGCAGCCTGGGTTTACGCACCGTAAGAATTCCTCACGGAAAGTTACGCAGGCTGAAAGATTTCTTCGCACTGCGCTATCTCGTGCAGCAGGCGCATCTGCGATACTTCACCGACCTCCAGCACGAACGCGAATTCTGGCAGGCTCTGGCCGCCGCCCCCGTCGCGCCGCGCGTGCCGGTTCCCGGCTACGGCCTATTTGAAAAACCAGGCATAAAGCAGCAGGGGCGGCGCGGCGAAGATAGCGACGAGCGGCGACAAAACGAAGCGTCCGGGGCGCTGCGCGAAGCGATCGTCAAAGCGACGGGCATTGAATTCAGCCAGCTGCTGACGAAACGCAGAGCTGCGATTCACGCGCGAATCAGGGCGACGCTCGGTTTAAATATCGATGCAGGTATCGATGCGAAAATCGATGCGAAAATTAAATTCATGGAACCCGGCGCCTCCGGCGATGCGGCAGCCGAACTCGCCCGCGAATTCGATCCCGATCGCCTGCCGCAGCGCGCCGAATTATTTTCCGGCGGCGTGCGCGAAGATCTGAACGAACTGGCGGCGCTGGCTGTTCTTGCAGAGCAGCGACCGCTGAAGCGCAAAGTCTTATTCGACTCAGGAGCGGGCCAGGCGCCGGCTCACGCGAAACTGCGCGACACCGAACGCGATGCCCTGCGAAAGTATCGCGCTGTGCTTGAAGGCGAAATCATAAGTCTGCTCCAGACGCCCGCCGCCATTCCCGGAGCCGATCGCGGCGCGACCCTGCTTTTGAATCTCGCGCGCCACCGGGCGATCAGTCTTTCGCTCGCAGAGAACCGCCTGCTGACTCTCGATCCCTTCCCCGCCCGACGCGTAAGTGTGAGCGCGGCGGCGATCCAGCGCGACCGCGCACTCGTTCACCAGATGGCGGCCGTCGCGCAACAAGCTCTGCAACGAACCCGGCGCTACGTCTTCGCGGCCGGAGGCGGTCTGAGCGAGGTGCGCTACAATCGCCTGGAAGCCGCGGCCGCCCGCTATTTCGAAATCCGCCGGGGCGCCGAAGAGCCGGGCTACTCGATTCGCACGGTCGACGCCGCCACGCCGATGATTCCTGGAACGGCCCACCCGGCTCTGCTGCATTTTCCGCGCGAGATGCTGCCGACGCAGTGGTCCGCATTCGTGGAAGCCGGCGGTCCCGCTTTACGCTGGCGCCTCGCGCAGGATCGCGAAGCCAGGTATCTGGAACGCCTGCGCCAGGGCTACGACTACCATCTCATTCGCAAGAACTGCGTGACGGAACTTCTGCTCAGTATCGAAGCGGGCGGCGGTGTGCCGGAGGGTCTCAAGCTCGACCATCGCTTTCGTTTTATACCCTTCGTGGCTTTCGATCTCTTCGCCGCGCCGGAATCCAGGCAGACAACAGACTCGCATAGTGAAGCAATCTCCTCCCCGTCTATATCTACGACTGCCCCCGCACCCGTGTCAGGGCCGCCCCTCGAAGCCTTCGCCATCGCCGACGCGAACGATCCTGACGTGCGCTGGCTGCCGTCGTATCGCAAGCGACGCCTGGCGCGCATTCTGGAGCGCGAAGGTCGGATGATCGCCGCTCCGCGGGAAAGCTTCGCGGATCTCTCTACGATCTATACGCCGCGCCCGCAGGATACGGCCTTTCTGCTGTTCACGGACGACATCTTCTGGGCGCGACCGCTCTACGGCGCGGCCAATCTCGCCTACGGCCTGGCGACGAGCGGCGCGGGCGTATTCAGCGCCCCCTTCGATCGGGGCGAACGCCTGCAGTCGGGACTGCGGGGAGCGCTCTTCAGTTTTCCGGAGCTGGTCTGGTTTAATATTCGCAAGGGCAGCTTCGACCTGCCGCCGGATGAAACGCTCGCCCCGCCGCGCAGGGCATCGCCATGATTGCGAGCTCGCGCAAAAGATTCTGGTCCCGCTGAAATCGGCGACCGGTGTCGCACGGCGCGGCCTCCGAAGCGCTTTATTCGATTGGTGTCTGTGCCAGGTCCTCAAACTCGCGATCGTAATCGGCGATCAGATTCGGCCAATCGTAGCGCGCGGCCATCGCGGCGACAGCCTGGCGCGTATCCGCGTTGCGCCATGTTCCAGGTGTTTTTAGCATCGCTTCCAGGCGTTCCACCAGTTCGGCGTTCGTACTGTACATAAAACGCGGATCGCCGTCGACGTGCTCGGCATAGGCCAGACGTCGCGGCAGCATTGGATAGCAACCCGCGGCCATCGCTTCGATCACGGCCGCTCCAAAAAAATCGTGCTTCGAAGTTACGGGCAAAAGATCGCAGGCCAACAGCCAGCGAAAATAGTCCGCGCGGCTTTCGGCGGATTCGAAGCGCACGATGCGCTCCCCGAGACGCTCCCTGGCCCAGGCGAAGATGGGCGGCGTCTCTCGAAAGCTCTGGCCGAGTACGACCAGGCGAAAATCACAGCCGCGTTCCGCCAGAGCGATCATCGCCGCAAAAAAATCTTCGGGGTTCTTGTCGTGTTCGCGTCGATGGTTCCACAGCAATACGGGCGGCCCGCTCCGCAGCTCCGCGAGCCTGAGGCCCGGGACTTCAGCCTCGTCGGCGGCGGCCTTCGCCACTTCCCGGCCGGCTTCCAGACCCAGGGGCAATACCCGGCTTTTCTCCGCCAGGGACTCCGCGGCGGACTCTTCGCGGAAGTCCGGAAAGCGGCCCGGAAATTCGCGACAGTGCTTGAGAAAATCATCGCGATGATAATGAGAATTAAAATAGATTCGATCGGCGGCGAGCGCCGAAGCGTAGTTGATGAATGGATAATGTTCGTCAGGTTTCGCTTCGGTCCCGGGAACGGAGCGCACGGGATACGAAAACTGGCTTTCGTGAAAATAAACCGCGGCGGGAATTTTCGCCGTGAATCGTCTGGTCAATGCCAGGAAGGTCGTGAGATCGAGCATATCGGTCGCGAGAATCAAACGCGGATGCAAATCCGTACTCGCCGCATGATATTTTTCGGAATACAGGCGCGCCGTGGTGATCGCGCCGCCGTGCATGCGCCATTTCCAGTGACGACCCGGCATTGCGATATAATCTATATTGTGTTTGCTATATTCATTTAAACTTTGTGACCATACTTTATGCGAACCGGAGAAAAATGGTTCTATCAGTGCGATTTCCAATTGCATTAAGCTCCAAAGGGATTTTTTTTTCGTCTTCTAAAGCAGGGCAAGGCAGAGCTTCTCTTGAACACGGAAAAGTACAGCGCACCGGTTTCAATCCACAGTGTCAAAACGATTGGCGGCAAAACTAGTGCCAATCGAAGCCCGGCCTATCCGGCGAAGATTCTGATCGCGGAAGACGATCCGGCGATTCGCGCCTTGCTCCAGAGGCATCTGGCTCCAGTCGGCTACGATATTGTGATGGTCGAAAACGGGCAGCAGGCCCTGGACGCGGCGACCGAAACGGAATTCGCCGTGGTCTTAACGGACCTGCTGATGCCGGGCATGAGCGGCCAGGAGCTGATCGACCGCTTAAAGGAACTGCCGCAAACTCCCGTAATTATCGTACTTACGGCGGAAGATACGACAAATACGATTATCCAGACGATGCGCAAAGGCGTATTCGACTATTTGATCAAACCGGTCCAGCGCGAAGACCTGCTCTTGAAAACCGCCCGGGCTCTGGAAGTCAATCGCCTGGTCGCGCTTGAGCGCAATGTCGAAGCCGAACGACGCATTCGTATGGAGCGCCAGCTGGAATGGACGCTCTGGAAGCAAAACGTTATGAACCGGGAAAACGATCGTCTCGATCGCAACCTGTTTCAAAATTTACACACAAGCTTTTCTCAGGGTGCGGGCTTCGGGGTGCTTCTGTCTTTGATCCAGGCCCTGAGCGATATGGCTGAAGAGCGCCCCGACGGCTATTTGATCGAACGCGAAGTGATGGAAATGGTGCGCGAAGGCGCTGCGTACGCGGAACGCTCTCTCGCGATTTTCGAAAATATTTTTCAGCTCGTTTCGGAAGACATTCAAACCGAAGCCAGGTCGCTGATTGTACTGCATGAATTGCTCCAGGCGACGATCGACGAACACGAAGAGTTCATTGCGATTAAGAAACACGAGGTTCTGCTCAGCGACTGCCCGCTTGGTTTCGCGGATCACACCATCGCAATGAACACCGAATATTTGAAGACGGCTTTTACGGAGCTGCTCAAAAACGCGCTCAAATTTTCGCCGGCCGCAAGTCAGGTGCTGGTTCTCCTGCGCAAAGACAACGACCGGGTCTTTATTTCGTTCATGAATCAAACCGCGCCAACCCGGCGGCACGCAAGCGAGTCCAGCGACGCCGGCCCGAAAGAAATCGACGGCATTCCAGCCGAATACGAACGGCTCGTCTTCGAACCTTTTTTCCGAATCGTCAAAACCGTCGACGAACGCTTCGCCACGATAGACAACGGACTCGGCCTGACGCTCGTTCAGAAAATCATCCTGCGCCACAAAGGCACGATTTCATTGTTCAACGTTCACGATCATATCGGCGCGAATCTGCGGGTAAACGCCGAAATCGAATTACCCCTCTTGCTATCGCCCGAGGAAAATCAGTAGCTCCATTCACGTTCCAGCGGCAGTCGCAAACGTTCCGCGAGCGAAGACTCTCCGGGCGAGTCGGCGATTCTCAGAATTCGTTGTTCGCGCCGAGTCGGCTCGCCGCCGGGTTCGTCCGGCGGTAAATGATAGCTTTCGCTTATGACCTGCGCGCGGTACTCGCCGCCGTACTCAAGGCCGTAGTGCGCGAGAATCACGGCGTTCGCTTCCGATGATCCATCCGACGCCAGGTCTGCCGGATAAGCCGCATCATTCGGCTCGACGCGACGCATGGCGATCGGCGCGAGCGAAATCCGCAGACGACGCTGCGGAAGCCGGCCGTGGATGCCAGAGATCGCATGCCGAAACGCAATCGCCTGATCGGAAGCATACAGGGTCATATAGCCGGACTCCGGTCGATCTTCCGGTCCGGTAAAGGCGAGCAAAGCGCGGTACGCGAAACCTCTTACCGCCGGCGAAGTCCCGGACTCTTCGAAAACGGAACGAATTACCGCGTCGCCTTCGCGTTCGTCCGCGGCCCGGTCCTGGGCGCCGCCCTGGTCTTTCGCACCGGCGTCATCCCGGGCGGCGATTCGCAGCGAAAACTCGCGGCCCGGAGCCTGGAGCTCCAGCCGACTCAAAAACACGTCGGGATCGTTCAGATCCAGGCCGGTCATGCGACCGGCTCTTCAATTTCCTGGTCCTGCTGCTGTTCGGCGCGACTGCGCATCGTAACAGTATCGACGATTTCCACCTGAGTTTCCGCCGGGATTTCTTCGTGAGCGAGGACCGTGAAATTCCGCGAAGGAAAGAGACGTTCCATAATATAGAAGACGCCCGCGCGAATGGCGCGACTGCACAGAAATACGGGATGCCGCCCTTCGCTGATCGCCTTCTGACAGTGTTCGGTCAGGGCTTCGCGCAATGCGACCTGGAATTCGGGCCGCAGGGCCATGACGAATCCCTCTTCGGGATCGCGATGAATGCCTTCGCGCAAACGACGGTCGATATTCGGATCGACGGATATCGCATTGAGCACGCCTTTTTCGTCCACGTATTCGCCGACGATCTGGCGACTCAGGTTCTGCCGCACCGCTTCGGTCAACAGGTAGGGATCGCCCTGGGTACGCTCGGCGTGATTCGAAATGGATTCTAAAATGCGAACCATGTTGCGAATCGATACGCCTTCTTTGAGCAGACTCTGCAGCACGGCCTGAACCTGGCCCAGGGAAATTTTGCGATCCTGCAGCACTTCGTCCACGACGACCGGATTCTCTTCGCGAATGCTGTCGATGATGCTTTTGATTTCCTGACGGCCCATGATGTCGGAGCTGTTGGACTGAATGATACTCGAAAGATGCGTCGCGATTACGGTCGAAGGATCGACGACGTCGTAGCCGCCGCCTTCCGCGTCGGACTTGAGGTCCGGCGAAATCCAATAAGCTTTCAGATTGTAGGTCGGTTCGGTGAAAGATTCCAGACCCTGCAGTTCCTGACTGACCCGACCGGTATCGATCGCCATCAGCTGATCGGGTTCGAGCTTTGAACCGCCGATAATACTGCCTTGCAATTTGATCGCGTACTCGTTCGGATCCAGATTCATATTGTCGCGAATGCGAACCGGCGGCACAATCAGGCCGCTTTCCATGGCGAATCGTTTACGCAAACGCGAAATCTGATCGAGCAGCGTGCCGCCGGATTTCGGATCGACCAGCGGGATTAGATTATAACCGATTTCGACTTCCAGCGGCTCCGTGCGCAGATGCTGTAGATAGGACTCCGGTTTTCGTTCTTCGCTTTTGTCCGCTTCGCGCTGTTCCTCTGCCTGCTTTTCAGTCGTCAGTCCCTGCTCAATGCGCGTGCCCAGATAGATCATCAAAGCGCCGAGGCCCGCCATGGCGATCAGGGGAAAGCCAGGAATCAAACCGGCGATGATCAACATGGCGCCGACCGTATACAGCAGGCGCGGATTGCCGAGCAGCTGATTGCGAATATCCGTCGGCAGCGCGTCTTCGCCGACCGATCGCGAAACGATAACGCCGGTCGCCGTGGAAATCAGCAGGGCCGGAATCGAAGACACCAGACCGTCGCCGATCGTAAAGCGCGTATAAATTTCGGCGGCGTCCCCGAAGGTTTCGCCGCGAATCGAAACGCCCACGATCAGGCCGCCGATGATATTGATCGCCGTGATAATCAAACCCAGGCGCACGTCCCCCTGGACGAATTTCGAGGCACCATCCATGGCCCCGTAAAATCCCATCTCTTTCTGCAAAAGTTCGCGACGACGACGGGCTTCGCCTTCGTCGATATAGCCGGCCGACAGATCGCTGTCGATGGCCAGCTGCTTACCGGGCAAAGAGTCGAGGGCGAAACGCGCGGCGACTTCCGAAACCCGCGTCGCGCCTTTCGTGATCACCATCACCTGCACCAATACCAGGATGAGAAAGATGATAATCCCGATCACCAGACCGCCGGTGCTGTCCCCGCCGCCGACGACGAAAGTACCGAAGACGCGAATCAAAGCCGAAGACGCGCTTTCGCCTTCCGAAAGTACGAGTCGCGTGGTCGAGACATTGACCGCGAGGCGAAAGATCGTCGTCACGAGCAAGAGCGTCGGAAAAACCGAAAAGTCCGCCGGGTTATTCGAAGACAGCGCCGTCAATAGAATCAGAATTCCCGACAGAAGCGAAATCGCGATCAGGCCGTCGAGCAAATAGCCCGGCAGGGGAATGACGATCAAGGCCAGGACGAAGACCACTCCCAGGCCCACGATGGCGTCGGCGTTGTTCAGGTACTTTCGCAAATTCTCTAAGACAATATTCATGTATATTTACCTGATTGCATCAGCTGACGGCTGAACCGCGAAAACGATCCAGACGCGCGAAGACCAAACTCACGACGCGGTACAGCGTTTCTGGAATTTCCTGACCCACCTCGACTTCGGCGTACAGCACTCGCGCAAGCTGCGGATTTTCCTGAATTGGAATCTGGCTTTCCTGTCCGATTTTGCGAATTTGAAAGGCCAGATTGTCCGCGCCCTTCGCGATGACGAGCGGCGCCTGGGCCACCGAAGAATCGTATTTCAGAGCGACCGCGTAGTGCGTGGGGTTCGTCACGATCACGTCGGCGCCGGGAACTTCGTCGAGCATATTGCGCTGGCGACGCAGATCGTAGGCTCGCTCGCGCTGGCGCTGGCGGATCATGGGATCGCCCTCTTCGTCTTTGCGTTCGCGCTGGGCCTCGCTCACGGTCATCTTTAAGTTTTCCATGTATTCGAAGCGCTGGTAAAAGAAGTCCGGCACCGCGAGTACGAATAACATGATCGCGGCCACAACCAAAAGCTTGAAGGCCACCCAGGCGAAGAGTGTGATCGCCTGGGTCAGTCCCATATTCGCCGTCTTGAGCATCGGCAGATAGTCGTCGACGATCATGATATACGAAGCAGACGCGATCAAAATCACCTGCACGATGATCTTCAGGAGATTCACCATCGTCCGCCGCACCGGCAGCACCCGCTTGAAATCCGGAATCATGCGTTCGAGTTTCACCGCCAGGGGCTGCAGAGTAAACAGCAGGCCGAACTGAGAAATGCTGCCGACTACCGCCATAAAGATCGCGGCGATGCCGATGGGCGCGACGATCAGCCCGCTGTACCAGAAGATGTGCATCGCCTCCGCCTGGACTTCTTCGACGCTCAAATTTCCGATCGCGCCGAAGTCCATGCCCAGATAGTTCTGAAAGACGCCCGTGATCATGCGCAGCATATAGGTGCCGCCCAAAAACAGCGCGATGACAGTGCCGATTAAAACCGCGGCCGAAGTCACGTCCTGGGATTTCGGGACGTTGCCCTTCTCGCGTTCTTCCCGCTGACGCCGCTCGGTTGGGTCTTCGGTCCGGCCTTCGTCTTCCGCCGCGAAACGCTGTAGATCGTATGCAACGCCGGGCGCTTCGGACGAATGCAAAGCGATCCCCGGCGCAAAGATCACATTGGCGAAGGCGATAGATTCGTTTACGACGCCGGCCGGCGACGCGTCGCCGTCCCGGGCGAATCCCAGTAGTTTATTTAAGAACTCAGAGTTCATGCTGATCAATCTTTCGACTTCGCCCGACGTCGCCGGAGCGAAATTTCAGACCCCGCTCCTGGGCCAGGTTTTATACATTTCTCCCAGGCGATCGTACATCACCTGAAAAGATTCCAGCATCAAAGGCACGATCACCGGAATCAAAAACATCAGCACGACGACGCCAACGGAGATATTGAGCTGGATACCCATATTCATCAGGTTCATCTGCGGGGCGGCGCGGCCCAATAGTCCGAGCATCAGCGAAGTTATAAATAAAATCCCGATCAGCGGAATGCCGATTTTCACGGCCGTTAAGAACATGATGCCAAAAGCCTGGTCGAGGTACAATAAGATTCCGCCCAGAGTCTGTATATTCGGCAGCAGCTCCGGAATCGCCTGGAACGAGAAACCCAGGGCGCGAATCATATGCAAATAGGCCGGGATATAGTGACCGTCCATGACAAAGGGAACGTACAAAAACAATAGAATGCCGATCGTATTCTTGAGCGTGCCCAGCAGCGGAATCGATACATTCGACTGAGGATCGAGCACTTCCGAAAAGCTGATACCCATCTGCATCGAAAAGATCTCGCCGGTTAACTGAAAGGCGGAGAAAATTATGAGAATAAAAAAGCCGATCACGATGCCCACGAAAGCCTGGGACAGCACGGCCAGCGCGTATTCAATGATCGTGTCGGGCAAGGCCGGGAGATAATTCACCGCCGCCGGATACAACAAAGCGGCCAGTAAGACCGAGATCATCATACGCGAACGATAACCGACGGAATCGGTGTTTAAGACAGGCGCGACAAAAACCAGCCCTGCGGCGCGAGCCAGGATCAAAAAAAAGAGCTGAGTGTTCTCGCTAAAGCCTTCCATTGTGTGGTGGTGTGCGGCGTGTGCGGTGGAGTCGGCTAAAACTCCTTAATCAAATCGTAAACGCGAATCGTATAGTCCATCATCGTGTTCAGCATATATGCGAAAAAAAACGCGATCGCCAGAAATACCGCCACCAGCTTGGGAACGAAAGTCAGCGTCTGTTCCTGAATCGATGTCGTGGTCTGTAAAATCGAAATAAACAGACCGACGATCATACTCAAGATCAGAATCGGCGCGGCGATTTTCAAAGTCACCAGCAGGGCTTCCTGGATCAGCCAGATCACATCGGCTTCGAGCATCAGGCGCCTCCGTACGATTTCACAAGGTTATAGGTAATCAAGTGCCAGCCGTCGACCAAGATGAAGAGGATGATCTTAAAGGGCAGCGAAATCATAGCCGGCGGCAGCATGATCATACCCATCGACATCAAGGTCGAAGCGACGACCAGATCGATGACAATGAAAGGGATGAAGATCATGACCCCGATGATAAAGGCCTTCTTGATTTCGGAAAGCATAAAGGCCGGAATCAAAATATACGAGTCGATGTCGTCGACGCTCTTGATATCGCCCGGGTTTTTGCCGGCCAGGGTCACGAACAGTCCGATCTCTTTGGCGCCGTCCCGGCCGATCTGCAGCACCATGAAATCCCGGAAGGGTTTGATTCCGACTTCGAAAAACTTTTCCGTGCCGATCTGACCGTTCACGTACGGTTGCAGCGCCGTTTCGTTGAATTTGCCGACGGTCGGCGCCATGATAAACATCGTGACGAAAATCGCGAGACCGAAGAGCACCTGGTTCGGCGGCATATTCTGCAGCGAAAGCGCGCGGCGCACGAAGTCGAAAACGATAATCACTTTCGTAAAGGCGGTGATCATCATCACCAGCGCCGGCGCGAGACTGAGCAGCGCGAGCATCAGAATCAAGATCAGCGAAAGCGAAGCTTCCTGGCCGTCCTGGGCCCCGCGCACGCCTTCGATCACGGGGATCGTAAAATTCCCCGGCAGCTGCGCGTGGATTTCCGCGAAGGGCGCGAGCAGGACGCCCAGCGCGAACAGAATCGGAAACATCGCAAGGATTGCCCGGCGGTTGAATCGACGACGGCGATGAGCCGGCGGTACATAACGTTTGTCTGCTAAACGTTTTGGCGGGTTTTGAATACGATAAAACATGACCGGAGTCCCGCCTGATAAGGGCGACATAATACCCGGTAGCCGGAGCCAGGAAAAAGTACAAGTAATTTTCAACCTGCTGCCGATAAAAGCAGCCGGTGTTCACCGCCCTGCCCGGCCGGGCGGCCGCAGTCCGGATATCCTGACGGCGCCGGTTTTGCCGGATCCGGCACGCCGCCTAGTCCTTTGGGACTAGTTTTGTTGGTCAACAGGCCTGGAAACGCGTGGAACGCGCCTTTCCAGGCGTTCCGGGGAGATGCTAACGCAATTTTATCACTGTTATTTCTGTAAATTCTTAATCTTTTCCGCTTATCAGGGGTCTATTATAAAGTATGAACGCCATGCAGAAAATCGGCCCGCCAGAGAATAATAAAAGTACTCAACTACTCCAGGACAGCGACTTGCTCGCGACAATCATCGACACAATTCATACCGGTGTCGCCCTGCTCGATCCCCAGGGGCGCTTCGTTCACGTCAACCAGGCCTACTGCGATATCCAGGGATGGACGCCGAAAGATCTGCTCGGCCAGCGCTACGTCGAAAAGATTCGTCTGATCGATGAGCAATCCTATCTTCAAGATCTACACGACGTCGTCTTTCAAGGCCTTACGGTACGACCGCACGAAGTCATGGTCCATCGCCCCGATCGGCGTATGATCTGGACCGAAGTGGCCTGTCGGCTCATCGTTCACGGCGAACGCAGCTACTGCCTGATTTCAATCCAGGACATTACCGAGCGCAAGCAGCTCGAAGAGGGGCTGCAGTCTCTGGCGACGACGGACTCTCTGACCGGCATCGCAAACCGGCGGCACTTCTTTGAGCTTTCGCGGATCGAAATGAAGCGCGTAAAACGCAGCCGTAAATCGCCGACCCTGTTAATGATCGATTTGGATAACTTTAAGGACCTCAACGACGTTTACGGCCACGCCGCGGGCGATCAGGTGCTCGCGCACTTCGCGACGATCTGCCAGGAAAGCCTGCGCGAATCGGACGTCTTCGGCCGACTCGGCGGCGAAGAATTCGCGGTGCTCTTACCGGAAACCAGTCCGCGGCGCGCACAATTAATCGCGGAACGATTGCGACTGGCCTTCGCCAAATCCTGCGCTGAGTCCTGCTCGCAGCTGCGAAAAACGATCGACGAAGACGCATCCAAAGCCAATCGGAGCGACGAAAGCTCCGCGACGATCTGCACCGCCAGCTTTGGCGTGGCGGCGGTCGCTGCTGGAGAATCTTCGGTGGAACCGGCGATGCATCGCGCCGACGTCGCTCTGTATGCGGCAAAAGAAGCGGGTCGCAATCGGGTCATCGTCGCCCGCCCGCCTGCCGCAGACGAATGATTCGCGGAATATAAATTCCCGTTTTTTTTTCGCAAAGAATCGCAGCCAGGTTGTTATACTTACGAGTGCAGTAGCGCTTACCAGTCCGAATGACCAGAGTCACCGAATCCATTACTCACGAATCCACCCCGCAAGCGGGCCCGGGCGACGAACACCAGGCCCACGCCGACGCGAGACCCATCAACGCGGTCGCCGATGGAATCTACAGCCACTTTCCCGAACTCGCCGATCGAGAGCAGCTCTTCGCTCGCCTGATTGACGGCATCCAACCGGGAGTCTGCCTCTTAAACGCCGACGGCGAAATTGTGCATGCGAACGCGTCGTGCTCGGAGCTTTTCGGCTACGAACGTGAAGAGCTCATCGGCCGCAGCTTTCTCTGTGTGGTCAAAGCCGACCGTCGGGATACCATGCGGCATCTGCACGACGAAGTCATTCGCGGCAATCAGGTCCATCCCTTCGAAACGACGCTGGTCCGCAGCGACGGCCGCGAAATCTGGACGCAAATCTCCAGCAATCGTCTCCAATTCAATGATCAGTTCTATCGCGTGATGTCGGTCGTCGACGTTACGGAACGTAAGCGTCTGGAAGAAAGTCTGCAGGTGCTCGCCACTACGGATCCGCTTACGGGCGTCGCCAATCGCCGTCACTTTCTGGAGCTCGCGCGCCACGAAGTGCTTCGCGGGCGTCGTCAGGAAAGGCTCCCGGCCGTGCTGATGGTCGATCTCGACTTCTTTAAGCGAATCAACGACACCTGCGGCCACGCCACGGGTGATCGCGTTTTGATGGAGTTCAGCCTGTGCTGCGAACACGGCATTCGCGACAGCGATATTTTCGGCCGACTCGGCGGCGAAGAATTCGCAATCCTGCTGCCGGAGCTCGACGAAAAGGCCGCGGCTGAAACGGCTGAACGTCTGCGTAAGAACGTCGCGGCCCTGCCGGTTCCGGCGGCCGGCGGCGAAGTCTATTTCAGTGCCAGCTTCGGCGTCGCCCGGGCCATGCCCGGCGAGACCAGCATCGAAGCGGCTCTGCATCGCGCGGACGTGGCGCTGTATCGCGCCAAACACGGCGGCCGCAATCGCGTGGAAGTCTACTCCGATTCTATGCAGGCTGTCGACGGCGAAGAATCGGCGTCGACGGACTATGCCCGGCGCATGCGCGAAGCCGATTCCGCTTCGCAGGCCAACAAAGATCCTCGCAAATCGGCTTGAGCTGCGCTCAAAAAATAGTTCGGCTTGAGCGGCGCTCAAGCCTCAGGCTTACGCTCATGGGAAGTCGGTGACTCGCTACGCTCGTAATTTTGTTCGGGTTGAGCTACGCTCAACCCTCAGCCTCGCCTTCGTCTCGGTTCCGGGAGCGTAATTACGCTCCCGGAACAACCAGGACTTTGCCGCCGGTCATTTGTTTCGCATAGTTTTGCACCGCGTCCTGCGCTTTTTCAACCGGTAGGCGGAGGCGGACTTTCGTTTCCATTTCGGTCGCGATCATTTTTTGCACTTCGGCC
The DNA here is from genome assembly GCA_024742665.1 of bacterium. Taxonomy (GTDB): domain Bacteria; phylum Spirochaetota; class Leptospiria; order Leptospirales; family Leptonemataceae; genus JANSYA01. Next base: position 1,503,488 of record JANSYA010000001.1, on the reverse strand, counting down.
GACATCTTCGCCAGGGCTTCCGGTCCCTGCTGCTCCATGTACGGAGAAAGCCAGAAGCCTTCGACCTGCTGGCCCATAAAAATCAAAACGCCGACGTTTAACTCGATTGCTTTGCCCGACAGTCCGCCGTAGACCATCACGCGCGATCCCCGCGGCATGCAGCCGGCCAGGGTATTCGTTTGCGGTCCGCCCACGGCGTCGAAGGCGAAGGTCGCCTGATTCTTTTTACACGCGACCAACAGCTCGCGTTCGAAGCGATCCGACGAGCTGTCGACGATCAGATCGGCTCCGAGTTCTTTTAGAATATCAGCCTGCTCTTTGCGTCGCACGATGTTGATGCACGGCATCCCCCAGGACTTCGCCATGCGAAAGAGCATTTGACCCAGCGCGCCCGCAGCCGCGTTTTGCACGACCGCCTTCGCGCCGGCCTGGCGCGCGGTATCGAGCATCGCGTAGGCCGTGAGCGGGTTGACGAAAACCATCGAACCCTGTTCTTCGCTGATGCCGTCGATCAAGGGCAAGCAGCTGGAAGCGCCCGTGACCATATAATCGGCCCAGCAGCCGTCTTTGTCGAAGGGCGCGACGCACGAGACGCGTTTGCCGACCAGACTATCCGCCAGACTGCCCCCGCCGGATTTCACGACCACACCGCTGGCTTCGAATCCGGCGATGACCGGCAGCTTCTTTTTGAAGCCGTAGTTTCCCTGTAGAAAAGCCACGTCGGAAGGATTGATCGGCGATGCGGCGATCTTCACCAGGACTTCATTTTCCCGGGGAGTCGGAACCGGTTTCGTCACGGCGAAGAGCTCGATATTTTCTTCACCTTCGTTATAGGCGCGGAGTTCGGCGGCCTGCATGGTTTCGGGGATTGTAGATGACATAGTCGGACAGAATTTCATTTCAAGTCTCCGGGCACAAGAGAAGATTTTTTGTAATGCCGGCCTCGCCAATTCGTCTAATTTTCAGAACCCAGTCAATGAGAGGCCAGTATTCATTATGCTATCCGAGTTTTATTCCACCCCCGGCGCCCGGGCCGCAATCGCAGTCGTCTTGAGCTTCGCGCTCTTTGGCACAGTCGCGGCCTGCAATCCCGCGAACGGCCAGCAGTCTCAAGGCGGCGGCACCCAGGAAATCGTATTAAAACCAACGGCCACACGCGGCCAGGCCGTCTTCGCCGGCGGCTGTTTCTGGTGTATGGAACCGCCCTTTGAAAAACTCGCCGGCGTAAGCGCCGTCTATTCGGGATATACCGGCGGACCGGAGCAGAGCCCGGCCTACAAGGCGGTCGCAGCCGGACAGACCAAACACGCCGAAGTCGTGCTCGTCGAATACGATCCCAAAAAGATAACGTATGAAAAGCTGCTGTATACGTACTGGCGCAGCATCAATCCGACCCAGGTCAACGGACAGTTCTACGACGTGGGTCCCCAGTATCGCACGGCGATTTTTTACCTGAACGCCGAACAAAAGGCGCAGGCCGAAAAGTCAAAGCGCGAACTGGCAGCTTCCGGAAAATTCGACGATCCCATCGCCGTCCAGATCGTGCCGCCGACCCGCTTCTGGAAAGCGGAGGAATACCACCAGGACTATTATAAAAAGAATCCCGCGCACTACGAGCGGTACGCGAAAGGTTCCGGGCGCAAAGGATATTTGAAACGCACCTGGGGCGTCGAATAAATCGATCTCCAGGCGATTTGAATTTTCGCCGCTACGCCGCAACGATACGTTACGTAACGTTACGATGTAATAACGCAGAGCGCCGGGCGGAACTATTTAGAATCGTCGCGCTTCTTGCGATTGATCCCGGCCAGACGGCGCTTCTGCTGCTTCAGCAAATTCTTGAGCGCGATCTCGTCGGGCACCTGCTCTTCGGGAACATCGACAGAAGCAGACTCCCCGCGAAGATCGGGAGTCTGGCGATCGGAATCGTCGAATAAGTCCACGTCTTCCGTTCTCTTACGCCGGCTCCGCTTCGCGGTCGGAGCCGCGGGCGCTTCCGGCCTGACGCTCGCACCGCCGACGCCGGCCGACGCCGCCGCGGGAACCTGACCTGACAGCAGATCGCCGAACGAAGCGAAACCCGGCGCCTGCTTCGCCCGCTCGTCGCCGGACACCCAGAATCGCAGGTCGGAAGTTTTGAACAATTTCTGCGCCTGATCCAGCAGCGAAGTCGGCAGCGGACCGTTCACCGCGCGGCGCGACTGCCAGATGCGAATGCGATCCGCAACCACCCCGTCGTCGATCGTTTCAAGCATTTGCACGCCGGAGTCGGAAACGCCCAGCACCATCAGACGGCCGGCCACGTCGACGATCTGTAAGAACTTGCCCTGCACAAGGGGCGTACTGACCAGCACCTGCACGAGATCGCTGCCGCCCATCACCGGCGCGCCGCTCTTCGCGCGCAGATAGCGCATGCCCACATAAAACAGACCGACCATCAAGGCCATCAGGCCGAAGAATCGAAAGATGACTGAAAAGAGCGACGGCCCCTCCGTGCGCGGCAGCACGCCCAGGGTTTCGCCGGAGTCCGCGTTCTCGTTCGCCGGCTCCGCGTTTGCCGCATTCCCGGAGTTTCCGCCGGCAGCGGCGTCGTTTGCGCCGGGATTCTGGAGACGCACGGATCCATCTTCGGAATTCGAATCCGCCGATTCGCCCTCCGCATTTTCGAGCGGCACCGGGCCGATTCGCTCGCCGTTTTGATCTTCGCCGGCATCCACGGCGTTTCCGGGCGCGGGTTCCCGCCCCTGAATGCGATTCACCCAGTCCTGGCCGATGGCGTCGACCGCCGCTTCCCGGGCCCGGTCGCCGCTGTCCTGCTTCTGCGAATTCTTTTCAGACGGCTCAGCGCTCAGGGAAACCGGCGCGACCAGAGCCAGGCTCACGCAGACGGCCAGGGCCAGACCAAAGCCGGCTGGCGCAAAACGACCCCGCACACGGCTCGCCCGGCGCATGCGCCCGGAGCCGCGAGCCCGCCCGGAGTCCGCGAGTATTCCTGAAAATCCCATCTGTGGATTATGTCACATTGGACCGCAGTGTCAATCTGAAATCCCACACCGATGACGGCCAGGAGCCACGGATTGCATGGACTGCATGAATGACACGGATTTTTTCCGGAGGGAGCAACTCGTCCGAGATTGGACCTACGAATGGGGGCAAGTCACTGCAAGATCAGAACCTAATCCGCAAAGCAAATATACCAAATCCTCAGCCCCGGAATCCGAACACAACTGGCAGACCACAAATCGCACGTCCGCTAAGCATCCGCGCAATCCTGCCGGCCGTAGCAAAACGACCGGCCGCAAATCTTAAGCTTGTGAAAAAGCAGGCGAAGGCACCGTAACTCTCTGAACAAAAGCGCGCTATTTTCCGTGGCTCGCGCATGTCTTCGTCGCAATTGATTGCAGGCCAAATCCCCGCGGATAGAATCTCGTTCAAACACTATGGCTGCTCGCGATTCCATCTCCGATTACTACAACCTGACCCACCCCCACCGATGGGCCGGCGCAAATGCATTCCAGCACCGACTGGGTGATTTCCAGGCCCGCGGTCGCGGAGTGCGCGGCAAGAACCATCCGCCCGAACCTTCGCTCGGAATCCTGCACGTGCCCCATGCCGATATTCTATTGCGCACCGGCCGCGATCTTACGGCCGAGCGCATGGCGGCCTATCTCGCCGATCCGGCCGAGCGCCGCAGCGCGTCGATCCACGCCTTTTCGGATCGGGATTCGTTTTTGATCACCCAGCCCTTCGATTCCGAAGCCTGGGGCGCGGCGAATTCGAATGCGAACGCCTCGTCGATTCAATTTGAAATCGGCGGCCGCCTGGGCATGGGCGACGCCTACTGGCGCAGCGAAGACGCGATCAAGAAATACATCCAGACGGCGAAGTCGGTCGTGCAGGGCAGCTTCCTGGCCTTCGGCGACGAATGGGAATGGGCCATTCCGCCGCTCGAAAAAGCGCAGCTGAATCGCGACGGATCGACCCGCGTGAAGGGCTGGACCCAGCACCGCGAAGTGCCGTACTTCAATCGCCAGACCCGCACTTATAATCAGCCGGACGCCAACAATATGACGCAGGGCCAGAACCCCGACGTCACGCCGAATTTCCCCTGGGATATCTGGTTCGATATTCTGGCGAAAGAAATGATTCGCTTTCGCACGGAAGGCGGCCTGTAAGACTGTGGTGTCGAATTTATGCTACGGTCCGCGGGACGCAAGCATGACGTAGTCATGCGGCGGCCGGGCGCAGCACGGCGTGCGGATTGGTTATGGGGTTAAGATTGCCGACTTCGGCCCGGCCGCTGGATTGCCCTGAACCTTCGGGGCCCTGACGAACATCGCTACTCAAACCGACGTCCGGGCCGACGCTGACTGATATTGCAAAACGAAATTCCGCACGCCGTGCTGCGCCCGGCCCCCGGGTCCTGCTAGCCGTAGCAAGAATAATACCCCACCACAGTCAGCCCCGTTGCGAAGGCATGGTGCTCGCTTCGCCGATTCTAATTCGCTCGCTGCGCCGATCTTAATTCGTTCGCTGCGCTTACTCAGGACGCGCGTTTTTCAGGCGATCGATGGGGCTGACAATATCGGTAACGCGCACACCGAAGTTTTCGTCGATGACCACGACCTCGCCTTTGGCGATCAGCTTGCCGCTTGCGAGAAGATCGACCGGCTCACCGGCGAGTTTTTCGAGTTCGATGATCGAACCTTCGCCGAGACCGAGAATCTCTTTGATGTACATCTTCGTGCGACCCAGCTCAACCGTTAAGGTCATCTGAACGTCCATCAGGAGGTTCATGTTGGGCTGCACGGGGCCGGACATGCTGGAATGCAGGGAAGGAAAGCTAACGTCTTTGATGCCGGCCTGGCCGGGCTGCGGTCCGGAAGGTTGCTGGGGCATCATGCCGCTAGCATCCATACCGCCGCCCGCCGCTCCTTGAGCCTGCATGCGCGTCTTGTTGATAATCTCAGCGCCCATCGCCATCGGCAAAACCAGACTCATGCGCGAATCGATGCCGCCTTCGACAGTGAAAGGAATCTGAACTTTTAGAATCGTGGCGTCGCGAAGCGGCATGGCTTCGCCGGGAGCGCGGACTTCAACCGGCATGGGCGTTACGGGAGTGCCGACTCTGGCCGAGATTTGCGAGGCCATCGTAAACAACATCGGGCCGAGGCTTTCTTTAATCGTCGCGGATTGCGCGCTGTCGAGACCCGCGTCGGGATTGACGGTGTCTTCGTTGCCCATGACAATCGCGGCGATGCGCGCCGCGTCGGGAGCGGGAATGTACAAACCGATCACGCCGCTTAAACCGCCCGAAAGCGTCTGGGTCAAACCGACCATCGCCTGCACGTCGCGTTCGACGGACGCCTGGTCTTTGCTTTCAATATAAGCCTGGCCGAGCTTGATATTGCGCGAGAGGATCATGCCCAGACCCTGGGTGCCCGCGTTCATGGCCTGGGACAGGATGTCGGCTACTTGTTCGCGCTCCGTCGGCGACATATCCTGAGCGAGAGCGCCGCCCGCCAGATCCGAAGGCACCTCCGCGGCAGGCGCGCTGAAATCGTCCGCTCCTTGAAGGAGGGCGTCTATTTCTTCCTGGGAAAGCGATCCGTCGACCATGTTCGATAATTCCTGTACCGGAGTGTAAGTGGCCAGCCGGAAGCTGGCAAATCAATTTCGGCGCGCACCGCACAGCACCCCGACCTTTATTATGTCGGCGAACCGGGGGAATTTCCGCGCATTTATTCAGGCCCGGACCGGGGACAGAGCGTATTTTGCGGGGCCCTCGAATTCGGATCCGCCCGCCGCCGGACTACTGTTCGACGCAAACGGCCCGATCGCTGTTCGTGCAACCACTCGTTCCGATAAAAATCAGAGCATTGCTGGTTACGTTATTCACGCCGCCGGCGGCAACTCCGCCGGTGGTGCTCCAGTTCGTGCAGTCGTTGGCGTTGCTGGTCCAATCGTTGTTCATGCCGGTCCTCATGGCGTTCGTGGGTACTGAGCCGGGATCGACGGAGTTCGTAAGCGGAAAGGCGAAGACCCCGTTCGCGGAAGTCGTGCCGATGACCGTGGTTCCGTCCGCCCGGCGATACTCTTTATTCGGCTTCAAAACCCAGTCCGTATGCTCGGCGGTGCCGCCGCCGCAATTCGCCGTGGTGCAGGCGATCCGATTCGTGCCGTCGACGATCAGGGCCTTGTAGGTTCCGCCGCCGGACGGCTTGCTCGCGTTCGACTGGCACTGAGAATCCAGGCCGGCGATACCGGTGGTTACCGTCACAGCCGCGTTCGTCACAAACATCAGGCAGTGGCCCGAGCCGGCGCAGCCGGTGCTGGAGCTTGAGCTGCTGGAGGTCGCATTCTGAACGAGCACGAGAGCCGATCCCGCGAGCAGCGTCGCGCTGTCGTCATCATCGTCCGTCGTGCAGCTTACGGTCAAAAGCGCGGCGATGATAGCGCCCGTTAGGCCGAAGGTCTTCCACACTTGATTCAGATGATTTGCTAGTTCCATGTGCATAAGCGACGGCAAATTCTTCGCGTATATTTACAAATTTCTTACAAAAATCCAACGATTTACAAACAATAAATCAGATCTGTCACAATCTCGAAAGTCCTGATCGCGACAAAGCGGCGCTTCGGCAAGACCAGGGCAAAGCCGGCCGGCCCTCGTTCAGCCTGCAACGCGTGGAGACGAATGATGCCCGTCGTCACGCCTCAAAGCACGGCTACAACCGATTCAAAGGGCGCCAGCGCGATGTGAATGCGATTGTTTTCGATCTGCCAGGCGATCTTGTTGCCCGTCCAGTAATCCTTCGCATTGCGCAGCGCGCCTTCGTCGACGCCCGAGGGCACCGGAATTTCAATCCGGTCCGGACCGCTGCTGGAATTCCAGACGCCCAGAAATCCGGCGGGGTTATAATAGCCCCGCGGAAAATGATATTCGAGCATGCCCAGCGGCAACGGCGTATGCGGCGCGCACTTGCGATTTAAGGCGACGGCTCGCGCAAAGACTTCAAAGCGATCGGCTTCGAGAAGCGTGAGGTCGTCGCTCAGTAACAGCATACCGCCGGACAGAGCCATCACCGAAGCCATCAGGTACACCTGCTCCAGAGTCAGCTTCGTATTTCGTCCACGCACCATCAGGCAATCCGGATCGTTGATCCAGAAGCGATTGTGCATAAAACTGCGGGTCAGCGTATTAATTAATGCGCCGCGCGCGTTCGGATAGTTGCGATCACGCATGAGCCAGCTCATCCAGTCGCCGGACCAGATATGATTCACGTCCACGCTGATGCGCATGGCGTCGACCTGGCCGACCGCGGGCCACATGGGCGAACCGCAGCCGAGTATAAACGTATCTTTGCCGGCGGCCTTGCGAATTAAAGCCAGGGCGTCGCGCGTGCGGCCGGCGGCGGTGGTGGCGTCGTCGTAAACTTTTCCGCGATAGCCCGCCGTAAATAGAAAGTCGATCTTGATGTACGAATAACCCCAGCCTTTCACGATGGTTTGAATGGTATCGCCGATCCATTCTTTGTAACGCGGATGCGTGACGTCCAGACAATAGGCCCTGCCGCCCCAGAGTGGATTGTACGTCGCCTTGACCGGCTCGCCCTTTTCATCGCGCAGAATCATTTCTGGATGGCTGCGCATTAACTCCGCATTTTTTTGAATTAAGAACGGAGCCAGCCAGATGCCCGGCCGCATGCCGGTCTTTTTGATTTCGTCCGCGAGATACTTCATGCCCGCGGGAAATTTTTCGTTGGTTTCAGTCCAGTCGCCGATCGCCCGCTGCCAGCCGTCGTCGATTTGGAAGAGATCGATTTTGAGTTCGCTACGAGAGAGCTGGCTTAAGTTATCGAGAATAATATCTTCGGTGATCTTCGTATAATAATAGTACCACGAACACCAGCCGATGACGCCGTTGTTGCGCGGGCGTTTGCGCACGAAATTCGAGGCCAACTTCGCCATCGTCTCGTTCAGCAGTCCGGCGAAAGTCCGGCGCTCGGATTTTTCGCCGGACCGTTCGACGGCCCAGGCGATGGGCGTCAGGCTTTCGCGACCGTGTTTGGAAAAGCGGCAGCCGTTGAAATCCCAGATGACCGCAAATTCCAGCAGACGTCCGCTATGGGGATCCAGACGCACTCGAAAGCGAATGTTCTGATTCCCGTGACCGGCAGCGTAAACGACGATCCGCGCCGGCGACTGAGCCTGGCGACCGTCGCCGGATTCGCGAATTTCTTCGAGGCCGACCAGATGCTCGGAGTGAAAGCGCCCCTTCGCAGGGAAAGCGTGCAGCGGCGGCGAGAATGGTAGATTCGTCTGGTGCGGCGTTTCCGGATTCTCATCCATCTTGTGTTTCCAGCCGAGACGCACGAATTTGTCCGCTTCGCTGTGCTCCCGCAAACCCGAGAGCGACCAGGACTGGAAGCCGTGTTGAAAAATATGATAGCGGGTATCGACGGGGATTTCCGGATCCAGCGAAATTGAAGACAGCGCCCCGGGCTTCAGAACCAGCTCCAGGCGCTCAAGAAATACGTCCCGGGTCGCGTCGCTCTCCTGTCCCTCCGCCCCGCCGACTCGCCGCAGGAGCGGCCGGAGTTCGGTTTCCGCCGGATTCCAGCGAAAATTAAAGCCCGCGCCCTTCGCCCGCGCGCTCGCTTCCGATTCCAGCGCGGACTCCAGAGAGGCCGCCGGCGCTCCGCTGGTTCCAAGCAGCATCTGTTCCTGCACCGGCCCCCGGGGAATTTGTCGTTTGGGCTGGCGGGGGTGAGGTTCCGCCTCCCGATAATAGAGAATCGTCCGCGCGTCGTCAGGAAATTTCATCTGCCGTACACAGACCGCGACCCGCCTGATTTTGCCATTCTTTTTGAATCTAAAAAAGTCTCCGCGGTTCGGGCGGCCTTGTTTCGAAACCGGCCCGGACCACGGAAGACAGGCTTCCAACTACACCTGCGTCGCTGCGCCGCGCCGAATTCTTCCCTGCCTGTACGAGCCGGCTGCGCCCTGGCACGACCAGAGGCACGCGACGCCGGCAGGCTCACGCGTGACAACAGAGAGTCATTTCGGAACGGGAGCGCGAGCCGAATCGCTTCGCTTGATTGTGACCGCAATCGATCCATTGCGAAGGCATTCGGCACGCGCGAAGGACCGCGCATTCGCGACCCTGAAGCTGGAAGACTATCCGCGCGCGAATAGATCGCAAATCATTTTCGCGCGAATCAGTTATGCGAATATTAAATTTTTAAAAACATTAGATTGTTTAAACTTTTCCGAAGAGCGCGGAAACATACTGACCAAAATGCTCACGCCTCATCGCGGAACTCGCGACGCAATACGAAGTGCACGACGGCGACGGAAAGCAGAGCGATCGCGGCGAGGATGGCCGCCTGTTCATAGCGCGCGAAGATCACCGAACCGACGCCAAACAACATTGAATATACCAACGCCGTGGCCGCCAGCCAGCCCAGAAACAAACGACCCAGACCGCTGCGGGATTCGCCGGACACCGAACGCCAGCCCGGGCCGACGGGACGCACGCGGTCGTAAAAGATACGCAGGCGTTCGGCGGACTCCGGCTGCGTCGCGTACATGATCGCGAGCGTAATCAGTATCGATACGGGCACGATCACGTAAAGATTCTCCGGAGCGCCGGGAATTTGAATCTCCGGCCAGAAATACGGAATCACCGCGAAGGCGATAATCACCGCCAATGGCGCGACCATCGACGCAAGCTCCGCGGCGGCGTTCACCCGCCACCAGTACCAGCGCAGAATTAAAATAAATCCCATGCCGCCGGTAATGCTCAGCAGAAAATTCCAGGCGTCTGCGATCGAAGTCAAAACGGTAAAAGAAATCGCCAGCGAAACCACCGCGAGCACCACGGTCGTCAGGCGCGAAACCATAACATAGTGTTTGTCGTTCGCCTCCTGGGATTGATCGGGACGTTCTTTGCGCAGAAAGCGGCGATAGCAATCGTTTACGACGTAGCTGCTGCCCCAATTCAAATGCGTGGAGAGCGTCGACATATAGGCGCCGAGAAAGGCGGCTACCAGCAGGCCGCCCAGAGGAGACGGCAGAACGTCGCGAATCAAATAGACGAAGCTCTCTTCGCGTTTGTCCGCGGCGATCTGCGGATAGATCACGACCGCCGCGAGCCCCGCGACGATCCAGGGCCAGGAGCGCACGCAATAGTGGGCGACGACGAACCACAGGGTGGCGAGCACGCCGTTGCGTTCGTCTTTCGCCGACATGATCCGCTGGGCGATATAGCCGCCGCCGCCCGGTTCATTTCCGGGATACCAGGACGCCCACCATTGAATTAAGAGGTACGCAAAAAACGCCGTCTGCGCGATGCGCGCCAGGCCGATCGATTCGCCCCCGGCGGCATCGCTGCCACCCGCTGCTTCGCCGCCCGTCACCGAAGTCTCCGAAGAACTCAAAGCGCTGAAGTCCGGCAGGAAATCCAGCATCCCCGGCGGCAGGGCCGCGGCCAATCCCCCCGCTTCGACAATCGTGGGGTGTTGTAGGGCGAAGACCGCCAGCAGGATACAGCCGCCGAGGGCGACGACGAATTGAAAGGCGTCGGCGACCATCACGCCCCACAGCCCGGAGACCGTAACATAGCCGAGGGTCAGGACCGCGACGCCGACGACGAGCAGCTCGGGATGCTCCACTTCGGGAAAGATGACTCGCATGATCTTTAACATAGCCAGGTTCACCCAGCCCAGCACGACGCAGTTCATCAGCACGCCGAAGTAGATCGCTTTGAAGCCGCGTAAGAACGAAGCGTTGGGACCGCCGTAGCGCAATTCGATAAATTCCAGATCCGTGAGCACGCCCGCCCGGCGCCACAGGCGCGCGAAAAAGAATACCGTGAGCGTGCCGCCCGCCGCGGCGCTCCACCACAGCCAGTTCCCGGAAATGCCGTGGGTCGCGACCACCCCCGCCACCCACAGAGGCGTGTCGGCGGCGAAAGTCGTGGCGACCATGCCGGTGCCGACCAACCACCAGGGAGCCGATCGTCCCGAAAGAAAATAATTCACCAGCGAACCCGAGGCCCGGCGGCTGACCAGCATCCCGACTCCCAGGCTGATCGCGAAATAGATTACGATAACGGCGATATCGCCGACGGTGAAGATCATGCAGCAGAAGTGGGCCGGGGGCCGCGAGGGTAAAGGCGTTTTCCGATAGACAGCTTCTTTCGGCGGCGTTTTACGGTATGCACTGACTATGAGCGCGCAGGTCCCTGAAGAAAGAGAAGAAAAAAACGCGGCGATATTCGACTTCGACGGCGTGCTGTACAGTTCCAGCGCCCGCTGGAAGATCATCGACGCGCGGCTGGGAGTCGTCGGATCGCGGGTCGCCTGGGAAGCCGGCCTGCGCATGTACGACCAGGCTTCGCAAAAATTTCCGGGCCTGCAGCTGAATGAATGTTTCGCCCCGGACGAATTCGAATTCGCCGTACTGCGCGATCACGCGAATTTAACTCTGCCCCGCCACCTGATGAAGACGGCCCAGAATCATATCTTTCGCGGCCACGATTTGTTCGTGCTCTCGCGCTATTCCTTTCGAGATTTTCTCAGAGTAAACGAACGATTCATGGGGCAGCCGGGTCCGCTGCCCTTGAAAGGCAATCCCTTCGAACACTCGCGGCTGCTCGTGACCGAAGACTACAGCGCCGCCCACGGCAACACCGGGGCGAGCCTGAATCAAAAGTTTCGGCGGATTGTTTCGATGCTGGAACTCAATCGGGATACCGAAGAAACTCATCCGCCGTCGGACGACAGGGATCCGGCCGGCGCGCCGGACTCCGCAATAGCAGACCAGGGCGCAGACGATTCAGCGCCGGAGACCGGCATGTACTCGCGTGTCTTTCTGTACTATACCGAGACCGGTTATCCGGATCTGGCCGACCAGTTTCTTCGCAGCACGATGGACGACCTGGCCGGCGGTCGCAACGCGATCGTTGTTTCGTATATCGCCGACGTGCCCGAATAGATTTAGACCGGCGCCGGCTTCAGCTATCGAAGTCGACGCCGCCTTTGCGCACACGATACATCGAAGAGCTCTCGGGATAAAACATCAGACGGCGAAACATGTACTCTTCGCCGTCCCTGGGGCGCTGGAATTCAGGATCACCCATCTTGCGCATAAAACCTTCCACGAAGATCTCGTTGTTTTCGCCGGGATGCAGGCTGCCCTTCAGCAGCGTATACAGCACGTCGATCTCGTCGCCGTCCGTGCGATAGATGGTCAGGACGTCCTCGTCGGCCGCCAGATATACGGGGGAAAATAATTCCCCGTCGATGAACATTCGCCCCTTCATTGCCGACTCTCCCCCGCGAACATACGCTGCGAATGCGGAGCGCCGGACGTCAACCAGGTGACGAAGGGCATAACGGACTTTTATCAATATCAAAACCACAAGCAGCGCTGCTGGTACTTTCACCAGTTAAACGCCTGTTGCTTACGCGATTAAGGTCACAAACGAAAAGCTTTGCAGTTTATTGCGCGAGCAACGAGTTATCGTTCAGCGATAACCCTGCAGATCGACCGTCTCAAGGGCGACTCGACGTTGGTCCAGGCGCTCGGCGAGAGTTTGCAGCAGCTTGCGACTCCAACGCGGGTGGAGTTGAAACAACATATAAAAATCTTCGGGGCCAAACGAAAGCGCCCGTGTCGGCTGGCTGGCGATGACGTCGGCCGAGCGCGGCAGGCCGTCAAATTGAGCCATCTCGCCGACCATCTCCCCGGCGCCCAGGCTGTCGATCTTACGGCCTTCGCCGGCCGGATCGGACTTCATGAAGACATCGACTTCCCCGGAAACGATGATAAACAAATCCATCGTCTCGTCGCCCTGGCGCATGAGCGCGTCGCCGGGCTCGAAATTTTTCGCCAGCTTTTCGGTGAGATGCGGCGGGAATTCATCTTCGTCGGCGAAACCGATTTCGTAGAGCACGTCGGCTCGCTCGGCTTCCGGCGCGCCCAATGAGACATAGTGCTCACGCTTCAGATCCGGATCGGTGGTTTTGCTGTGGGCGTCGTAAATTCGAATGCGACGCGAAAGCTCGAAAATTGCCCGGTGGGCCAGCTCCGCGTGAATCTCAAGCGCGCTGTTGAAGTCTTCAATATCCCATAGAACGTAGTGCGATCCGGGATACATGCCCGCGGCGCCGCTGCGAGTGCGACCCAGCAGGTGGTCCTCAAGACCGATGAATGAGACCGGATAGTAGTTTTCGTAGAGGGTGCGCTTCGCCGTCAGCTGAACTTTACGGCGGGCCCGCCCCTCCAGCAACATCAGGATCGTGCCCGGAGGTTGTTCCTCGAAGCGCGTCACGGCGCGATAGCGCAGGCTTTCGTCGAGACTGCCCCGGCGTACAAATTTCTTCAGATCCATTGCTTTCTATCTGCCGATTCTTCGAGTTTGGTATTCGCGAACCCGACGATCCGGCCCGCTGGTCCATGTATTTCGCATCCCCGGCTGGAGTTCCAGCTGTTTTGCCCCGGTTCTACGAACGAAATCCGCGAATTGCCAGGAAATTTAATGTGCCCTGTAAAAAATTATGTCAGGGAGACATTTCAGACCGATTATGTAACGGACCGACAAAAGATATATAGCCGAATATACGCGACACACAGGGTGCGGAATTGGTACAGAATCAGGCCAAATTAATCAAATCATTTCAAGATCATTTACTGGTGGAACGGGGACTCTCCGAGAACTCGATCTACTCGTATACATATGATATTAAGAAATTTCAGGGATTCCTGGACGAACAGTCCACGGACATTCTGGAAGTGGAAGCCGACGATATATCGGCTTTTCTGAAAGAGCAGAAGCGCAAGAAGATCTCCAGCCGTTCGCTGGCCCGCGCCGTCGCCGCTCTGCGTCAGTTCTATAAATATCTCAAAGACGAAAACAAAGTCAAAGCCAATCCGGCCGAGAAGATCCAGACTCCCGAAGTCAAGAAGAGCCTGCCGGACTATTTGACCCTCGAAGAAATCGACGAACTCTTCGGCGTCATTCGCGAAGACGATGCATACGAACTGCGCGACAAGGCGATGTTCGAATTACTGTATTCCAGCGGCCTGCGGATTTCCGAAGCCTGCAATCTACGCCTCGAAGACGTCGATCTGGAAAATATGTTTTTGACCGTGCGCGGCAAAGGCGGTCGCGAGCGTCTCGTGCCTTTCGGTGAGAAATCGCTGCAGATCATGAGTCGCTATTTAGAAAACGCCCGCGACGACATTTTGAAAGCTCGCTACAGCGAGTATCTGTTCATCAGTAAGAAAGGCGATTTTCTGAATCGCAAATCCGTCTGGCGCTTGCTGAAAAAATATCTGGCGCGCACGGAAATCAAGAAAGTCGTAACGCCGCATACCTTTCGCCACAGCTTCGCGACGCACCTGATCGAAAACAACGCCGATCTGCGCAGCGTGCAGGAACTGCTGGGTCACATCGACATCTCCACGACCCAGATCTACACTCACCTGGCCAGCCGCACTCTGAAAGAAGTGCACAAGAAATTTCATCCGAGGGGATGAGCAAAGCTCATCCCCGAACTCTGCACGTCAGAAGGCGAAGCCTTCGCAAGTGCAGAGCAATTGAATAACAGGATGAGCAAAGCTCATCCCTGAACTCTGCACGTCAGAAGGCAAAGCCTTCGCAATTGCAGTCGTCACAGGAACGCGATGAAACTGGGAAATCAGGTTGAGTGGGCCATTCATTGCATGGAACTGCTGGCACGGGTTCCGGACGGCGTATACATTCCCACCAAAGTCCTGGCGAAGTTTCACGGCATTCCCAAAGAGTACCTATCGAAGGCTCTACAGGCTCTGGCTCTGGCGAAACTCATCGATGGAACTCTCGGACCGAAAGGAGGCTATCGCATTGCGAGAAAGCCTTCGAAAATCAGCCTGCTCGAAATTGTCGAAGCAGTCGAGGGAAGCAAAAAGACCTTCCACTGCCAGGAAATTCGGCTGAACAACCCCTGCCTGCCGAAAAAGCGAAAGCAAGCAGATTCCATATGCGCAGTTGCCAGTGCGATGTACCAGGCCGATGAAGCCTGGCGCAAAGTCCTTCGCGAAAAGAAGCTATCCGATATTATTCGGGGCGTTGACCGGCAGGTCCCGCCCGAGCTCATGGCGGCATCCACGCATTGGATCCAGTCAGCTCTGGATTAGCAATGACAGCGGCAGAGTGAAGCGGTGGACCAGGCGGTCCTGGCTATGCAGCCAGCGAACCCGCCTTCCGGGACGCTTCGCGAAAGATCAGTAGAGACGCCCCCGCCGCGACGATTGTAAAGACGATAAAACCGGAAGCTTCGCGGAGCCCGATGGCCAGAACCAGACTCATTGCGAAGACCAACAGCAAGCCGAAACTCGCCAGAGCAGCCGCTCTTAGTCGAATACCGCCTATGAGCAAGAAGGCCAGAGCGAGCTCTACGAAAGTCGCCCCATAACCCAGGAAGTCTGAGACCTGCCGCGGAAACCAGGGATTCAAAGTCGCAGTATAATCCAGAAAACTTTCGAAATCCCCCCAAACGACACCCGGATTTCCGACCGGACCGAGCAGGCCCAGCCGGTCCGCCACCACCCATAAATACACTGCTCCCAGAAGCAGTCTGAGTGTGAAAATCAATCCAGCTTTGATATTCATATATTCTCCTTGACCAAACCTATTACGGATATATTTTATCCGTAATATAAAAACGGCAATGATTTTTCTCCGTTCGCTGAGATCGAAATCCCAATTAGATCCGGACGCCTCAGGCGTGCTTGTCTGCGACAGAGATGCCTCGTGGGAGCTTTGCAATGCACACTGACGTTAACTTTAAATGGAAGATTTTCTTTTTGTTATTCGCAGGAGGAAATTTTATCAACGGCATCTGGATGCTGGTAGATCCCGGGCATTGGTATACGAATTTGCCCGGAAGGGTCCCCGACTTCGGCCCGTTAAACGAACACTTCGTCAGGGATCTGGGGTGTTTATTCCTGATGTTCGCAGTCCTGGCAATAAAAGGCGCCCTTCAAAGCGACTGGCGCGGGAACGCCCTGTTCATCATGCAGCTCTGGTATTTGCCGCATGCCTTCGTCCATCTATTCGACACTTTTAGAGGGCTCGTCGCAATGGAGCACTTATATATGGACATCCCGCTCTGTTATGCGCCGCCGCTGGTGATCGGAATCCTGCAATTGGTCTTACGCCGCGAAACAAACCAGGCCGGAAAGTCCCGAGGCCAATCGTGAATCTACTTCAGACGGCACTCTTTCTATTGGCGGGCCTTTTTCTCGGCGCCATGCCGATTGCCAGCTACTATTTCACCCATGGTCCCTCGTGTCCCTGCCACTCAATTTTCAACACGAGCTTGTTCCCTGAAACCAGCAGTGGTCAGGCAAGAAGCCCCCGCGAAAATTCGACGACCTGCGTGCATTCACCGCCGAGCACGAGCAACAGGTGTGCCGGCCAGCCACAGAGACCAGGTCTCGTGAGCGATCGATCAAAGGTCCACAGCCGGCCGGCGAAAATCGTTGTGCCAGGGATAGCCAAGATGGCGCAGCGCCTGTAGATAGCCGGGCACTCCCCGGCGCGCGATATAGGCCCCGTCCGGATAGGCGCACATTAAAATTTGCAGCGGCAGATCCCGGGCGGCGCGAACGGGCCGCGAAGCGCTTCCGACCGCATTGTCGCGATCGGCGTCTGTAACGGACAGACGTGCGCCCTTACCGGACTCTTCCGGCTGCGCCGCGATGCGCGCCACGATTGGATCGATCATCGGCACGCTGACATAAAAGCGCAGCCAGCCCCGCGGATCGCCCAGGCCGTCCACCCGCTCCGAATAGAAAGCGTGAAACTCGCGCAGCCAGGGCGCCTGATCGGGCGACATCGATGCGAGATGCAAAAAGAACCAGCGCACCATCGGGTGCGGATGCGAAAACGACACCAGCAGCTCCCGCTCGTACAATTCGCTCAAACCCTGCGTGATATAAACGTAGCGTTCGCCTCCGACCGCGTTCGCTTCGCCCGCTGTCTGCGGCGCATCGGCGCTTTCCACCACGCTGCGATCTTCCGGGGGATTCGCGACGCGAAACTCCAGCACCTGAAAGGGCACAGTCCTCAGTAAATCGACGCCGGCCCCGGCCAGGTCTTCGAATATCCGCGGCGATACGGCCGCGCGATCGTTTGCAGAGTCCGCATCGCCCGACGCAGGAGCCCCGGCTTCCGATCCAGCCAATCCCTGCGCGAAACTGGTGGTATCCCAGCGTCCATGGGGACGCTCGACTTGAAAAACGCGACACCACCACTCCGCTTCGTCGGCCCAGGACTGCGCGATTTTCGCCGGCAGCTGCGAGGCCGAGAGCGGCATCGTTCCGGGCCGCGCGATCAAAGCCAGACTTTCGGACGACAGCTGCGCGAACTCGGAGAATTCGTACGGCATGCTCTGATCGCCCGCAGGCAAACGCAGCCGCCAGGGGTCGGCCAAAAAGAATTCTTCAAAGCGATCCGGAACGGCCGGCAAGACCGCCAGACGTTCGTGCCACTCGGCCGCGGTAGGCTGCCTGCCGGAACTATCCTCCGCTTTCGTCTCGTTGGCCGATTCGAAAGCGCCGACGCTCATTGGATTTTCATCGCGCATTTGATTGGACTCCAGAGGCGGCAGCCCCGATAACTCCGCCTGCTCCGCGGCGACTTCGAGCGCGGGGCGCAGCGGTCGATAGCGCAGCTCCGGCAGCTCGCGATACAGTTTCGAAAGCGTAATATAAATGATAATACACAAAAAGACCATCGTCAGCCACTGCGAAAGCGCCACGGGCGGCAGCGCGAAAAAATCGTACACACCGTGCCAGAGTACGACGATCGCCAGCGCTCGCAGGACTGTGCGCGCGAAATTTTCCCGCGTCGCCGAAAGCAAGCACAGACCGAAATACAAATTCAAAAGCGCGTGAGCCGACGTGGCGATCAGGGAGCGGCCGAGAAAGATTCCGCCGGGTCCCAGGGACGCATAGTATCGAATGTACTGGCTATTTTCAAGCAGCGCGAAGCCGAGCCCCGCCCCGGCGAAAAGAAAGGGCGTCGATTTCAAAAAGAGCCGACGATCGTTTCGCGCGGCGTCGCCGCCGGACGGCGACGGAGCCCGGCAGATCAAAAAAGCGAAGACCAATCCCAGGGCGTTCTTCGCCAGCTCTTCGATCAGTCCCGCCTGGATAAAAGCGATCTGCGTCAGAATCGCCATGGGTTCGCTCGGACGAAAGGCCAGGCTCACGTTTTCAAATAGGAATTCATTTACTTGCACAACGACGGGAATCGAAAGCATGCCGGCCGCCATCCCGGCGAATACGGCCAGGCTGACGAAGCGGCGCGACACGCCGTCCAGGCGCGGTTCGATCAGTCGCTCCCAGAGGCGACCGACCGGTCCGCCGTACTGCTTGATCGACTTCACACTGAACAGCAGCATCAGCGGGCCGACGCTCAGAAAGCCCAGCATGATGCCCAGCCAGCGAGGCAGATCAGCGTCCATGGGACAGCCTCGCGCGATGATTGGGATTATTAATATGCATTTTGTATTACTTAGAATTCTTCGCCGCTAACGTTTATTATTCGCCAACTCTTGTATTTCGCTAAGACTTATTATGCTCTAACTTTTATATTTCGCTATCGCTCAGATTCTCTTTCGATTACGCGGCCGTCGAAGGCCTGCGAAAGCCGCTGCTGCAACTCCGTCGGCAGCTCGGGATCCGCGGGACCGGTATTCCAGAACAACTCGGTTACAACCACGTCCTCTTCGCCGGGAGGCGGAAGCACCGTACTCATCGATTCAATCAGGCGCACGGTCAGTTCGTCGGCGGCGGCGTAGTCGGAGGCCTCGACGATTCGCACCGAATGCACGCGTCCCGCGGCCGTGATCTTGTATTCGAAGACCGCCGAGTACGGCTGCGGCAGACGATCCCAGTAACGAAAATCTTTTTCCGGCGCGCGAATCTTTACGCTCAGATAATTGCTGTAAGTTTGCTTTTTGCGTTTGCCTTTTAGCGGCGACTCTTCCGCCCGATCATCGGCGTTGGTAATAAATTCTTTTTCGCCCGACTCCGAAGCGGTCGCCTGCTCAGGGTCCAGCGACTCGTCTTTCAAAGACCGTTGTTCATCGCGAGCGCTCAGAGCCGGTTCGGGCCCGTCCGCAAAGGCCTCGGACTGCGGCAGAGGCAGCACTTCAACCGGCGTAACTCTTTCGGAATTGTTGCGATGGCCTTCGCTTTCGCCGTCTTCGCCGGTCCGGCCGGCGCTGCCGTTTAAGGCCACATCGTCTTCGTCCAGGCGTTCGAATTCGCGTGGAATTCCCGCGGGCGGCTGGCTGGCCTGGGACGGCGGTATCAACGGCAGGAGCGCGACCGGGATCAATAAAATCGCGACGACGGGCACGAGATGCAAGAGCAGCGAATTACTGAGAGCCGGCCAGAACTTCCAGCCGCCCGGGCGAAAGATCTGCCGGGTGGTGTAGCGTGAGTACAAAACGACCAGCGCCAGGCCCAGACTGAGCCCGGCGAAGGTCCACCAGCTCGCGAGCAAATCCCGGAGCTGCCCGTCGCTCACGGCGTTCGCGCGCATGCCGAGATCGCTCAGAATATTCCAGGAAAAATTCGTATTGTATCCCGGCAAATCGGCGACGATTCGCCCGTATACGAAGCCCGCGCTTAGAACCCAGAAAAGTGAAGCTAACAGAAATACGGCCAGTGTCCCGAGTCCCGCCAGGCGCTGGCCAGCGAAAAACTGACCCCAGCCCGGCAGGATCAGAGCGCGCCAGGCCGCCGCACGATAGCGGGCGTCGCCGGTCGCGCGATGCTCGCGTTGAAAGCGAATAAACAGCCGTCGCGCGCTTCCGAAAAAATGCAGCCTGCCCCGCACCGCCAGAACCAATCCGGTCATGGACCACAGCAGGATCACGTGCCCGGGAAACAGTCGATAGGGATCTTCGAAGTACTTCAGGTGCAGCCCGAAGAAACTATCGCCCTGCCCTTCGCTCCCGGCCGGCGCGAAGCCTCCCCCGGACATGGGCCCCCAGACGCCCTGCATATAAAACAACAGCGGCGTAAGCACGGCCGCCGCCAGAGCCGCCAGCATTAGATCGTCTCCTGTAACGCGCAGAGCCCCACGGCGCGGACGACGAGTCAAAACCGCGGTCTGTCCACCGGCGATGGCCGGCAGGATTATGAAAGTGATAAAGGCGACCGTGAGTAAAACCAGCAGCACCAGGGTGCCGAGCTGGTCCGTCGAAAACAGCGCGCCGGCGAACTGTTCCGGCGTCATAAAAAACTGATTCTCTTCTATAAGAAAGAGCAGCCCCGGCACCCGCAGCAGAAATGTCAGAGCCATCCCGATCGCCTGGATCATTCCCGCGACCAGCGCGTGGCCGCGCAAATAGCGGGAACGGGGATAGAGCATCCACACCACGAAAGGAAAAACGACGGGAATCGAAAGAAAACCGCTCAGATAGCACAGGGACGCCAGCGCCCGCCAGGCCGGAGGCACGATTTGCACGAAAGCGGGTCCGCCGCCGGGATAGCCGCGGCCGGCGGCGGCGAAGGGAGTTCCCGGCCGGGACGAAGAATCTCTGCGGTATGCGGGCTCCATACGAATCGACGCCAGAACCGTGGCGCAGGTCGGGACGGCATGTCAACCAATCGTAGAAATCATTGCTGATATAAGGCCGCTCGCGAACCTGTCTCCTTGTATGAGCCAAAACGACGAATCCGCACAAGCCTCTGAAAAGCCCGCGCAGGATCCCGGCGCGCAGCCCGGCGGTCAGAAAAGCAAAGGCAAATCGAAAGACAAAGATAAGAAAAAACAGGCCAAAAAGATCGAGGATTCCCTGAAGGATATTGTCGCGCTCTGCAAACGCCGCGGCTTCGTCTTTCCGGGATCGGATATTTACGGCGGCCTGGCGAACACCTTCGACTACGGACCGTACGGCGTGGAGCTGATGCGGAATCTGAAAAACGAATGGTGGCGGGCCTTCGTCAGCAATCGCAGCGACGTGGTGGGCCTCGATAGTTCGATCCTGCTGCATCCCGAAGTCTGGGTCGCCAGCGGTCACGTCGGCAGCTTCAACGATCCTCTCGTGGACTGCAAACAGTGCCGCACGCGCATTCGCGCCGATCAGTATCTCGAAGACAATCTCGGCACCGATACTTCGGCTCTGGATCTGGCGGGCATTCAAAAGATCTTCACCGAAAAGGCCGCCGAGCTGCAATGCCCGTCGTGTGGTTCGAAAGAAACCTTCACCGAAGTGCGTCAGTTCAATCTGATGTTTTCGACGACGATGGGTTCGACCGCGGGCTCCGACATGCAGGTCTATATGCGGCCGGAAACCGCCCAGGGCATTTTCATAAACTTTCGCAACATTACCGACAGCTGCCGCGTGCGTTTGCCCTTCGGCGTCGCGCAAATCGGCAAGAGCTTTCGCAATGAAATCGTGGCGCGCCAGTTCGTCTTTCGCACGCGCGAATTCGAGCAGATGGAGATGGAATTCTTCTGCAAACCCGGCACGCAGAAAGAATGGTTTCAGTACTGGTCGGATTTCTGCATGGAGTGGCTGTACGATCTCGGCCTGAAAAAAGACAATCTCAAGCTGCGCACGCACTCCGCCGAAGAGCTGAGCTTTTATTCCGACAACACCGTCGACATCGAATACCAGTTTCCCTTCGGCTGGGGCGAACTGTGGGGCATCGCTTCGCGCACGGACTACGATTTAACCCAGCACGCGAAAAACTCAAAGACGAAACTCGAGTACCGCGATCCCGATACGAACGAAGTCTATACGCCCTACGTCGTCGAACCCGCTCTTGGCTTGAACCGCCTGTTTTTAGCGGTGCTCGCCGACGCCTACGACGTGGAAAACCCCGGCACCAAAGAACAGCGCGTCGTTTTGCATCTGCATCCGCGTATCGCTCCCGTGAAAGCGGGCATCTTCCCCCTGCAAAAAAAAGACGGCCTGCCGGAAATCGCCCAGGAAATTTACAAAGATCTGGCGAAACGATTCCCCGTAGAGTACGACACCAGCGGCAATATCGGCAAACGCTATTACCGTCAGGACGAGCTGGGCACGCCCTTTTGCGTAACCGTCGACTACGATACGAAAGACGACCAGTCCGTCACCGTTCGGGAGCGCGACTCCACGAACCAGGAGCGGGTGCCGATCGATAAGCTCGCGGCCTACCTGCTCGAAAAGCTGGGTTAAGAGTATTCCGCTCCCGGCGCGGTCCCCTGATTTGTATAAGCCCGGGCATGGTCTCCGGGTCCATGCCTTCCCGGGAAGCAATCGCTCGACTGCCTGCGGCCAGACACGCTCTGACGGGTAAAACATAACTTACCGACCGCGCGCCCGGGCTTCATATTCTGAAAAAGCCTGACAAAAAATACCCGTTTCGAATCGCAGCCCGGCAAATGCGATTTACGAGTTAGTAAATCACATGCCAGGCAGGCATGGCCGGGTTTAGCAATCACAAGGCGCTCGACTCCGGCAAGGAGCATCCTGCATGACAGCGAAACATAAACTTCCCGAAGGCCCGCTTACGGTCTTTTTGGGAAATTTGATCAACATTCACACCGGCGACTATCTTGATGTGAACTCGGTTACGAGCACTGACTTGCTCGGCCCGGTTTTCGGCGAGGAATACTCGGAGATCACCGTCGGGGGGAAGATATTTTCGATCCCGCAATTTCTGGCGAACCATACGAAGTACTTCGCCTCCCAGAACCCAATGGACAGCGATTGGGTGGAAAGACACGGCCGGAATTTCGCCTCCTATTTCTCCGAAATCGAAGGAAACCTCGCCGTGGAAACAGAAGTGATGACTTTTGAAACCTCTCTGAAGTCCAACTTTGCGATCCAGGAAGACCGATACTCGGACTATTTCTTTCACACCATGCAGTACCGTTGCGTTACTTTCGAATGCGAACTCGACGTTGAAAGCATTATCAACGACAGCTTCGTCGAAAACCGCGCTGAAAACCCGGTCAAATTAGTACATATTATGCACGAGCTCCGCGACCGACCGGAAGAATTTTTCGCGAAGTACGGCACGCACGTTGTATCAGGGCTTGAGCTGGGCGGCACGCATTCCCTGACTTTCTATTCCCAAATGAAAAGTCGTCACAATGAGCAGCAGCTCAAATTAGCGATCTCCGCCGAAAAAGATTCTTTATTCGGCGGCTCCTCGTCCTACAGCGCCGAAGTCGCGATGCGGAAGATCCAGCAGAAGCTTTCGTTCGAATGCGAAGCCCAGGCGAATTCCAGAGGAGTGCCAGTCGGCGAAAAGCAGAACCTGAACGACTGGAGCCAGGCCGTTAGCAAAAGTCCCGCTCTGATTTCTTACAACTCCTCCCTGCATAGAATCCATTCCGTTTGCGAGGACGCGCTGAATCGTCTGGACAGAGCCGCTGGTCTTGAAAGCGGATCGACCTTCGAAAATTACGCGACGGGCTATCGCAAGTACTGCGAGGGTTTCATCGCCGACGGCCCGGGAGACGCCATTCTTAGAATCTTTAGCAATCCCAATTTCACGGGAAAATCCCAGGCACTCGACTCCGGCGGGGAAAAACCGCTGCCGGGAATCCAGAGTCTGAAATTGAATTCGGATTATTACGCTGAATTCTTCGTCGGAAATAGTACGCCGGTCGGCTTAATCGGCGGTCACGCCGCGGATCAATCTTCGCGCGTCAAGAACGGCATGCTCGAAGTGCCGCACGTGAAATTCTTTCACAACGACGGAAGGCCGATCGACGAAGAAATCACGGAGATTCGCCTTGGGCGTCTGGCGGACAAAGCGCCTTTCTTAACGATCTTCAAAGGTAATTATCGGGACTACTCCAAACTCTGGTATTCGACGACCGCCGACATCCCTCGGCTGAAACCCTACGGCTTCAACAACAAAGTCGGTAGCTTCGTCAGCCCCCCAGGAGCGGTCGTCGTATTCTTTCGCAACAACGACTATAAGAGCGACACCTACGGACCCTTTGGCGCCGACATGTCTATCGATCGCGCGTGGAGCGGCAGCTACTATTCGTCCTTAAAGATCGTTCCGACCGATCTCAAACACGTCCAGCTATTCGCCTATTCCAAACAGAACGCCCACGAAAAGACCATCGCGCTGCCCCAGGGAGATCATCCACGTCTCTTTGAAGGCGACGTAAAGAAGATCATCAAAAAAGCCTGGGGCCTGAAACTCGGCTGGATCGGAGATTGGGATGACGAAATCGACTCAATCTACGTGTGCACCGAGAATACCAGTTTTCAGGGCTGGTCCGGGAAAAAATATAAGGGCAAGCTGCGGGTAAGCTGGCCCGGTCCGGAAATCGGCGGAAAGAGTGATTTCAAAAGCGATAGCATCGATTCGGTCAAAATCCACGCCACCTGACTCAGCCCATCGGACGATAATGTGATTCTTCGGAGTCCAGTTTCGTCCAGGTGGACGACAGACCTCTGAAACAGGGCGTATGCTCGCGGGCATGCGCAAAGCCACAGTTGTATTGATCGCCGCCCTGGCCCTCACGGTCGGAGGCGGACCAGAGGCCCAGCCGGTTCCGGTCGGATCCCTGCCCGCGCCGGGATTTCAGAGCGCGGACTTTCAGCCCGTATTCGATTACGCAAACAACGCCACATCCACCGCCGAATGGGAGGCGATGATCGGTCACGGGCGCTTTCTGCTGGCGACGAGCTGGGAGGCCCAGGTCGACGCGCAGATCGACGCCCGGGTCGCCGCGGTCGGAGCGAGCGATCATTTCAACAGCGTCGCCGAGTATCGCGCTTATTTACGAAACGAACTCCTCTTACAAAAGAACGCAGCCTTCACCAGTTGGGAACAGGCGGCCGATGCGGAAATTGAAACGCAGCGCGACGCTTTCGTCGCGGCCCTGGGTGCGGCGGGGATCGACGCAGACGCCCGGGACGATGCCAGCCAGCTGCAATCCGCACAGTCCGGCGACCGGAGCGTGCAGGAATTCACGGATCTTTTTTCACACCGCGAAGAGCAGCATCAGCAGGCCCTGAACTCCGGGCTGCAGCAGTACCAGACTTCTTTCGATACGCTCCAGCAGGACTATGCGAACTTCTTAAACGAACTCGACCAGAGCGAAGCCGCCTTCGCGCAAAATTTCCAGCAGATCGAATCTTATAAGGCGGTCGTACGTAACGGCATCCAGCAGTCGATTAACGGCCTCGAACAAAACCTGGCGACGAACCAGCTCTTTTACGAAGAAAGCTGCGATGCAAACGATGTGTGCTCGACCGATCCGTCCACGCTGAATCCTGCGGGACTACAACTGCAAAGCCTGATCGCCGGGATTCGCGCGGACCTGGCCGCCGACGCTCCCCTCTCGACGCTTACGCAAACCATGACCGACTATCTGGAGGCGCGGCAAACCGAGACCGTCGCGCGGGTTACGACATGGACGAACCGCAGCACGGGCAATCAGGTGTGGCGACCGGCCAGTCATGTGGAACTCGAAAAGCAGTGCGTGGAACGCAACTCACTGGGGCTGTGCACGAAAGAGGAAGATCCCCTCGACAGCTGGAAAATCCAGGCGGTCCGTACTTTTCTCGACACCGGCGACGATTCGCAGCTGCGCGCAGAATTGCAAAAGCTGCTGCCGAAAACGATTCAGACGATTCATCGCAACGGCACGAATCTGCGTGGCGACAGCAGCGCCGGCTTTCGCACGCCACTCGAAATCAACGCGGCGGGCCACGGCGAAAATTATACCGACGTCGGCGACAAAGCCTTCGAGTACGATACCGGCATTGTCTGCGGACTGCAGTGTCTGGCCTGGCTGCCGACGCGCGAAGAGTACGTCGAAGTCAGCGTGAATTATACCTGGTTCGATTCGAACGCCGATCACAACCGCACTGTATGGCAGGGTTATGCGGACGATCTCGCGCCGATGCTACTCGAATGGCAAAACGAAATTCTGCCAGCCATCGAAACCTGGGAGAACCAGACGGCCGCCTACGAGTCGAACTACGCGGCCTGGCAGGCGCAGGCGACGATGAAACGCGCCGGCGCCGCGGCGGCCTATCGCGCCAGCGTGAACGAACTCGACTCGAATCGCACGCGCTGGATTTCGCGATTGCAATCGCAGTACCGGGATCAGTCCGCTCAGTGGCGTTCGATACAGGCGCAGTTGGAAGCCCGCGCAGCCGCGGGAGAGCTGCAAGCCGGCGGACTCGTTGAAAATCTCGACGCCGAAAGCGAAAGCACCCTGCGGGCTATTTTCAATGCGCCGACGCCCGCCGTGCACCTCGTCGCGCGAAACAATGGCGAAGCATTTCAAAACGACGCGAATTTTCTCGGACGCGGCGCCGCCTTCCAGCCGAAGACGGATATTCTAAAGCGGACGCTCGGCGCCTTTCAAAAATCCAGCCTGGGCGCGAAGAACCTGGCGACCGCCCGGGCCTACGACGATCTTGCGGATAAACGGCGTCAGCAGGCCCTCGAACGCATGCAGTCGGTCGTCGACGCCCAGAACGGATTCGTGCACCAGATGCGCAATCTGCCGCAGTCGGTAATCGATATTGATCAGCAGTTAGGCGATCAGAATTCGCGCCTGAGAGAATTGCAGGCCGCCGACGAACCCAACGCCGCCGCTATCGTCGATCTAAGAGCAAAAATCCAGGACTTACAATACAAGCGCGCGCAGGCCCTGGCCGACGATCTCGTGAATCATACGGACGCTTCGTTTCAAACTCATTACGACGCCGACGGCAATCTGATCATGCAGCGCGATATAGCTTCCGGCGAAGCGCGCCTGCGAGCCGGAGGCGACGCCGAAAATGTAGACGACTACGGCTCCGTCGACGTCCGGCAGCGAATTTCGATCGCGCCGCCGGACGTTATGCAGATCGCGAGCGGCGGCGATCTCTTCGCATCCTGGGACGCCGGAAATATCGATGCGGCCTTTCGTCAAAACGCCATCGCCTACGACCAGCAGGTACAAAGCCACATCGAGTACGCGGCCAACGTTATGAACGACGCGAATTCCTTCGCCATGGATCGCGAAGCGGCTTTCGATGATCACGCGGAGCATCTGGTGGAAGAGGCGCAGAAACCCAAGAAACTCGCCGAGCAAATTTTCCGCAGCATGTTCGGCGGCATGGACTTCGGCGCGGCTTTTCAGAGCGTCATGCAGGGGGAATTACGCAAACAGCTCGCGCCGGCTTTCGCGAAAGCTCTGAATATCCCCGCCGAACTGGCCGCAAGCCTGTTAGGCGGCGCCTTCTCCGGCGATCTGAATATCGGCGAAACAATCGAAAGCTACGTGAACAGCGAAATTCGCGGCAATATCATGTCCACTTTCGCAAAGGCCACCGGCTGGCCTTCCGGTTTCGTCTCCGGCTTGATGGGGGACGGCGGCTTCGATTTCAGCGAAGAGAATATGCGCGCCGCCGCCCAGAGCTACGCCGAAGATCAAATTCTCGATCACATCGAAACGCACACGGGCATTGAAGGTCTGGCCGGCATGCTTCGCAGCACGGTCGTCGCGGACTTCAAAAAGAATCGCGAAAAAAAAGCGGCCGCGAAACTCAAACCGGAAGACTACGCGACCGGCGGCCTGAGCTATACCTGGCGCAACGCGCAGTACAATCAGAATCTCGCGGCGGGCGTTCAGGTCGCGGAAATCGTCGCGACCAGCGCCGCCAGCTCCACCGGCTTCGGCGTCGCCGCTGTGGCCGGTTATTACGCGGCGAAGAGCGCTTATAGCAGTCATCTGAGCGGCGAATCCACGGACTCAGTGCTCAAGAACGCCCTGGCCGGCGGCGCGTCTTCGGTGATTAACAACTACACGAGTAAATTCGGCGTGAACGTCAATCTCGCGTATAGCGAAGATCAGGGTTTCGGCGGTAATCTCAGCGCGTCGATTCCATTGGGCGGCGCGAATTCGCCGTTAAAGATAGGCGCGAGTCTGAGCTTTCAAGACGGCCAGGGCGTGACCGGCGGTGGATTAACTGCCGGCTTTTCACGCGACGGCAAAGGTATCAAGGCAGGCATCAACTTTGACGAGGCGGGAAAAGTCGCCGGAGGTTCCATTAGCGCGAATTATACTCAGAAGCAGGGCTTCGGCGCAAGCGCCGGCGTGAACTTCGGAGCGCGCGGTGAATTCGCCGGAGTGAACGCGGAAGTTACGTATACCGACACGCGCCAGTACGGCAAAGTCGGCCAGACGGGCAAACACACCGCGGGACTGGGTCTGACGTACTACGCAGACGGTTCGCGCGCGATGAAGATGATCAACCGCACCAGCGCGAAAGATGAATACGGAATCGGCGTCAACTCCGCCAGCGCGGGCAATAGCCTGACTTTCCGCTACGACAAAGACGGCAAGTACCTCGGCCACGGCGAAACGATCGATCTCGACGCCGGCTTTCAAACCCAGGCGGACAAAGAAAAAGCGATGCGCACTCGCCTGGCGCAACTCAACGCGGCGCTCAAAGACGACCGGCTCTCGCCGGAACAACGTCGCGAACTGAAAGCGGAGCGCACGCAACTCGGCGAACGCCAGTCCCGCGAAGACCGCAGCATCGCCGCCGCGCGCTATCGCGATCGTTTGCTGGCTGAAGGCAAGATCACTCGCAAACAGCACGCTGAGTTAAAAAAAGATCCAGAAAAATTCCACTCCGGAAAATACGCGCGTCTTCAGTCCAGCGGCGACGCGGCTAAATCGCGGGTAACTGTGCTTGCGAAAATCAGCGGCGCCATCGGCGACGCGGCGAAGTGGATTGTCGGCGACTACAGCGATTCGGACGGCTACCTCGATCCAGAGACGGGCCAGTACGTGGCGCGGACGTGTTTCGTAGCGGGCACGCTTGTGCGCGTGCATCCCAAAGCAAACGGCGCGTTCAGCAAGCAGAATGGAAACTGGTACAAACAGATCGAGGAAATTCGCGCCGGCGATCTGGTGCTGAGTTGGAACGAGGAGTCCGGGAAGACTTCGTTTAATCCGGTCGCGCAGACTTTCGTTCGCGAAACTCCCACCATCTACAGATTGAGTTATGCGAATGGAATGACGATCGAAACGACCTGGAGTCACCCCTTTTATATTCAGGATCGCGGATGGGTGGAAGCGAAGGATCTGGCAGCCGGAGACATTTCCTTCACGGCTGCTTCGCAATCCGACGCAAGCGGCCGGCTCCAGCTGGATCCGAAAGGACTTCGCATAACGAGCGTAGAAAGCCTGAGAACTCCGGAGAGCGTCTTTAACTTTACGGTCGAAACAGATCACACCTATTTCGTCGGGGCGTCCGACGTTCTGGTGCACAACCGGAATTATTTAGACATGTTTGAAGACTCCAAAAAGGGACTTTCGCTGTTAAAAGCCACGAACAGCGGCGTAATGGGCGCGACCGAGCTCGCCAGGGCCAGCAACAAGTGCGCAAATCTGGACGTAGAAGAAAACTATCAGTGCACGAAAAAATACTTCGATAAAGCCACGAAACACTTCTCTAAAATGGGGACGGAAGCCGCAAAAACTTCAGGGCCCGCACCCGGATCGGTGGGAGCGACCGTGCTCGTCGACACGGTCAAGGATACCGCCGAAGACGTAATCCTGGGAGAGAACAGCGTCGAGGCCACCGCAACGCACGGAATCAAACACTTCATCAATAGTCTGTTAGGAAAGCAGACGGCGAAATACCTGATGCCCGGATCGGCGGCCGTAGTCGACAAAGTCGTCGACGAGACCACGGGAGCCATTGAATCGAAAGTCCTTTCGAGCTCTCAAAAGCGCAGGGAGCAGGCTCAGTATTCCGCAGCCCGACGCTTGCTCGACCCGATTGTCAAGAAACCAGAACAGGAACACAGCGAGCGCAAGGCGCTGGAAGTGCTTCTGAAAAATATGGAGCGCGAAGCCCGGGCCGAGCAGCAGGAATTCAAGCTGCTCAAGGACTTACTCAACTTAAATTAGAGGGATCGCAGCCCCTCTAAAAATACTTCATCTTAAGCGTCCGCATCAATTCTCCGCCCCGCGCGATCAGGCTCCGGTCGTCGCCCTGCACCACTTGCAATCTCTGCCGCGGCTTTCGGGCCGCGGATTTTTTTTGCTCTCCCGGCGGCGAGATATAACGCGACGCGAACACCGACGGGATACGGCGAAACTCGCTGATTGAGAAATTCTTACACACTGTGAATCAAACTCACCCCGCCTGGACCGGCAAACAGAAAACCGCGCTGATCCCCCAATTGATCCAGGGCCGCAAACCACGACCACTAATCCTCTGCACGCCCGAGTCGCCAGGCTGTTCGGACGCGATTCGCTTTGAATCCTCGCAAATTTCACGCACGAAACACATCAGAAATTAAGACCCGCTGTAAATTAAACGAACTAAAAGCTGTAGGCGCGACAGCCGGGCACTGCAACTATGCCCGTGGAGTTAATCCCTATGAGCGGTTGCGGAGATTGCAGAAACAATGAGGCCCTGGGCTTCGAATTCACGATGGCTTTCCAGCCGATCGTCGACGTCGAGGAGTCGCGGATTCTTTCGTACGAAGCCCTCGTTCGAGGACTGAAGCAGGAGTCGGCCGCTTCGATTCTGGCGCAGGTCAACGACGGCAATCGCTATCAATTCGACCAGACCGCCAGGGTCAAAGCCATCGAGCTAGCCGCGAGCCTGGACCTGGACACTCTGCTCAATATTAACTTTCTGCCCAACGCAGTTTACCGACCGGAAGCGTGTATTCAGACCACGCTCCAGGCCTCGCAAAAGCACGGCCTGGCTACCAACCGCCTGCTCTTCGAAATAACAGAGGGCGAAGAAGTTACACAGCACGAACATATTCGAAATATATTTACGGAATACAAACGCCAGGGCATTCAGACCGCCATCGACGATTTCGGTGCCGGCTACTCCGGTCTGAATTTGCTGGCCGAGTTTCAACCCGACTGGATCAAACTCGACATGAAATTGGTCCGGGACATCGAACGGCATCCGCCACGCGTCGCCATCGTGCGCGGCATTCTATCCGTATGCGCCGAACTGGGTATTCAGGTTATCGCGGAAGGCATTGAGACTCTGGCGGAATACCGGGTGCTCCGCGACCTGGGCGTGCGCTACTATCAGGGTTATCTATTCGCACGGCCGGGCTTCGAGACTCTGCCGGCGGTGGACTTTGAGGCCTTTCTCGACGCCGACCCGAAATCGATCTGAAAATCGTCTTGACCGCATCCGAATCCCCGCTTTCTTAAAGAAATGCGAATGATCGAAACTCTTCTCGTTGCCGCGAGTATCCTGTCTATTAGCCTGGGCTGCAATATGCAAGACGCCCCCGAAACGACGCCGGAAAACGCGGCGGAAGCCGCGCAGCAAAATCAGCGCGGCCTGCGCCAGTTCAAAGAACAGAAAATCCAGCTGGCCCTCGAACACTTCGCCCGGGCCGCTGAAAAAGATCCCACGGTCGCGGAGTATCCGAACAACGCTGGCATGGCGCATTTTCATCTGGGACAACCAGGCCAGGCGCTGGAGGGTTTCAACCAGGCGATCGCCTTGAATCCGGAAACGCCGATCTATTTTTATAATCGCGGCCTCGCTTATATTCAGCTGCAGCAATTCGATCCGGCGACCGCCGACTTTGAGCGCGCGATCGAAATCGATCCGGACTATTTCGAACCCTACCCCCAACTGGGGCTGTATTATTTAAACAAAGGCGACTTCGCCCGGGCGGCGACGATCTACGCGAAGGCGACCGAGCTGCGTAAGGATCCGGAGCTGCTGAGCAATCTCGGCATGGCCCACATGCTGCAGGACGAACTGGAGCCGGCCGAAAAACACTTTCTCGCCGCGGCGAAACTGGCTCCGGGCTACGGCAACGCCCATTATAATCTGGGCGTTCTATATCAAAAGCAATCGCGCTTCGAACAGGCCGAAGCCAGCTATCAGCGCGCGATCAAGGCGACGCCGCAGAAATTCGAAGCCTATATGAACCTGGGCATTGTGCAAACGAAGCTGCGCAAAAAGCAGGACGCCATCAGCAGCCTGAATCAGTTTATCAAAGCCGCGCCGGAATCCATGCAGCGCCAGAAGGCCGACGCACGCAAACGCATCACCGAACTGGAGCAATAATCAGCGACCGATCTCTCGCTGACTCTAGCGACCGATCTCTCGGTCGAAGGCCTCGATAATCTCCGCCGAGATTTGCTGCAGGAAACTGGAGCGCTTCAGGGTTTCGTCGTTCACCGAGATGTTGATCGCGCCGATGCGTTCGCCCTGAGGATCGAAGACTTCAAGAAAGACGAGCGTGTTTTGTTCGGTTTCCAGAATCAGTCCCGTTTCCGTGCGACCGATCGCGCCCTGGATATAATAATCAAGATTATTCGAACTCGCAATTCGCGCGATCTCAACGCCGGTCAGGCGTCGATCTTCCGGATCGATCACACGTTCCAGCGGCTGCAGCTCACCGGCGATCGTGCGCAGGCGCAGCGGCAGTAAATCCCGCGTGCCGTCGTTGATCGTCGCGGGATCGATATCGCGCCGCCCGATATCCCGCGCATCGCGAGCATCTCGAACATCGCCTTTAGACTTCTCCGGCAGAATCGCGTCGGCGTAGCTTTCTTCGTCAATGGCCAGATCTCTATCGGCTTCGCCGGTATCGACTGCTGCAGAATCGGTTTCACTGGAATCGGCCGCTTCCGCCGTTTCAGCAGGCGTGGCGTCCGCGTCCGTCTCTGCGCCCGGCGTGCTCTCAGTTCCAGACTCCTCCGCGACGTTCTCGGCTTGATCCGCCGCCTCTTCCGTTTCGGCGCCGCGCTTCGCATCCGTTTCGCCCGCCGCCTTGCGCAGCTCTGCGAAGTCCACGTCGCTCAGACGGTAACCGCTCTGCATGAGTTCAAAGCTGAGCATATCGCTGAAGTTCTTGCTGGAGAAAGGGCTGTAACGAATGTCCCGGTTTTCGATAAAACCGATGCCCACGCGCCGGGCTTCGGGGTTTTGCACCGCGACCACCCGCACATGTTCTTTCTGACAGGCGACGCCCGCCAGCAGAATGGCGACGGACGCCAGCACCGTTCCCGGATAGAAGCGCCGTTCTGAAATTTGCGACGCAAGGCTCGCCGCGCTGCTGATGAATTTCGTTCGGTTCATAGTTTATTCCCCATCCATGCCGAAGCTGAATTTTTGCGTAAAGGTATTGCCCAGGGCGTCGGCCGCGGTCGTATCGATTTCTAGCTGATAGAGCGGAAAGACCCCCGTGGATCCCTGAGCCAGGTTGAAGTCGTTCGTACCGAAGGCCGTCGTGCCGTTACAGGTCGCCAGGTCTTCCGCGAATACCAGCGTCACGACGCGACAGCCGAAGGGCGCGATGGCCTGGCAGTCGGTCCAGGTCCAGGTCGCAAGACGCGTCGACGCGATGGGCGGCGAAAGCCGCGTCAGCGAGATCGCGCCGATCGTTACGTTCGGATCCATATAACGATTGAAGATCACGCGAATATTATCGGTGTTACGGTCGACGCACGAAGAGGCCGCCGTGAGACCGTCGTCACCGCCGAGAAACTGATACGAACCTGGCGTGAGGATCGGCAGGGAGTCGTCCCACCAGCAGGTCCCGAGAGTATGATTGCCGCCGACGGCGCTGCCGCTGCCGGGATAGGCCGTCGGACAGCCCTGGCTTGCCAGACCGACCGCCTGGACTCCGTTTGCGATGGGACCGACCGAAAGACCGACGGCGAACTGCGCGTTGTATTCGTCGACGAGATCGCGACCCTCTTCGTCTTCGCAGCCCTTCGTCATGGTCATACGATAGGTGCGCTGGGGCAGCGGCGAGTTCGGCGAAAACGTAAAGTACTTGCCGAAGACCGTTCCGAAGCCGTCGACCGAGGGACTCAAACCGAAGGCGGCCGGGCACTTGCTGGCACTGATCGGCTTGTTAAACTCGATCGCAATCACCTGATCTTCCGAAACGTTTTGCGCGCCAGCCAGAGGATTCGAGGTCACCACGCGAGGATGGTCCGTGCCGCCCAATAATGGCGCGCCGAAGAAATCATCGTCGACCGCTTCCGAACAGCCCGTAAAAATTAATAGCAAGACCGTCAGCGCGGCGGCGACTCCGGCGTTTATTAAACGCCCCGAACAACGCCGTCGTTTCGATATTTCGCGTGCGGCGCAGTCTTTGTTGTGTTTCACTATCTTCGAATGCTTCACGAGCCCAACCCTCTAATCTATTTCCACTTTATCAATTTCAAAATCGTCTTTTTTACCGGAGTCCAGATCCAGATCCCGCAGGCGCTCCAGATCTTCATCGCGCTGAAATCCGCCGTCTTCGTCGTCTTCCAGCAGCTCCCGGATTTCGTTCGGATCGATAAATCGTTTTCCGATTTGTTCGATTTGCTCCAGGTCGCCGTCCAGAATTTTACCGGGCAGCGTATTGCCGATGCCGTTGCGTAAACGAAATAATTCAAGCGTGCCCGGGTCCATGGCGGCGGAAAACTCCAGTTCATGAACCGCGGTTAAGTACGATGCGATCGAATCGGTCAGCTCTTCCTGGGCTTCGACCAATTCGACTTCCGCTTCGACGATATCCGCGCGCACGATCGCCCCGACTTTATAGCTGGTTTCCAGAATGCGAATCGACGCGTACTGAAAATAAACCCGGCCGTTGCCGATGCGAATCGCTTCCCAGGATTCCCGCAGACTGTCGTGGGCGCTGTTGACTTCGATCGCCAGAGTATTATTCAGCTGGTCGTGTTCCGCCAGGGCTTCGGCCAAATCGGATTTTTTCTCAAGCAGGCGGCGTTCGTAGCCGAGATCGTCGGCGATATTTAATTGCGTGCTGGTCGTGCCCGTGCGCGAAGAACCGTCTCGAGCGACGTCCACGCCGGAATTGGTGCTGGTCGTATTCGGCCCGATCGGAAAGGTCACCGCGAAGTTCACGCCCCAGGTGTCTTCGCGCAGGGGAAAGGTTTCGCCGCGACGACCGACGTAACCGCCCACCGAGAACTGAGGAATCCAGTAATTTTCGGCGATGTCCTTTTCTTTTTTCAGACGATGAATCGCCGCCAGCGAACGTTTGTATTCGGGACGCAGATTGCGCGCCCGTTCCACGAGACCGTCCAGCTCGACGCCCGGCGGCACCAGAAAGAAGTCGCGAAAGAGATCGCCGCGTAAACGTAAACCGACTTCGAAATCCAGATTCATCACCTGCTTGAGACGATGCAGGGCCTGAGTATAGGCGTTGCGAGCCCGTTCCAGTCGCAGTTCGATTTCGCGCACGCGCGCGGCGACGGTCAGGACCTGCACCCGCGTCGTAAAGCCGACCTGCTCTTCGAGCTTCGTCTGCCGCAGCTGGTAACGCGCGCGCTCGAGCGAACGCTGGTTTAATTCGATTTTACCGTAGGCCGCCAGAGCTTCTAAAAAGGTATTTTGAATATCAAGACGCAGACGATTGTACGAGAGGCGAAAGTCTTCGCTGGTTAAGATCGCTTCGATGCGCGCGAGATCGACGTCCAGGTCCCGCTGGCCGCCGTCGTAGACCACCTGATTCAGGGTCACTCGAATTTCGTTTGAAATCACGTCGGTGCTGGTTGATACGATCGAACCGCTGGCGGAGGCCGTCGTGCCGTCCACGATTGTGCGCGATCGATCGAAAGAAACGCCGAGGCTCGGTAAATAGGCCCGCCAGCGCTCGGTGATTAGTTTCTTAACGGCTTCTTTCTTGTAATCGATGGCCCGCAGAGCCACGTTGTTGGCCACGCCGATCCGCACAGCCGTTTCCAGATCCACGATTAGATCTTTGTCTTCGCTCTGCACCGGCGCCGCAGTCGTCGCATAAGCCGCCAGCCATAGAATCGCGCAGAAACCCGTCGCCCGGACCCGCCAGGCCGAAGCTTCGCGACGGCCGACGGTCCATGCATTTCGTATGTGATGCAAAAAGTACATTTTCTGTGCGCCCGAAGTACTCGGACAGAACTACATACATTATCGGGGAGCAGTTGGACAAAATAGAGATCAAGTGCTAAAAGTTTAGCGAACTTTACTAATCGTGGCAAGCAAAGTAGATAGCAGCGGCGTCGTAACGCAGGAAATCAGTATGCCCGCCGATAGACAGACCGCCATGCCCCGCAGGAATTCGCCGCCCGCGCCGATTAACAATGTTAAGGGCAGAAAGAATACGGCGCATAAGCCGCCAGCCAATAGATAGACGGTCGCATCCTGTCGCAGCAGCGAAGCGTACGGTCGGATCGTCATGCGCTGCTCCCTTCGCCGCGGTCGCCAGCCTTTGACCGGCGCGAAACGCAAAAAGAGCATGGCCTGCATGGCGACCAAACCCGCCAGAATCAGGAGCGCGATCAGTATCGATATCGACAGGGAAATTCTCAGGATAAAGAGCAAACACAGCACCCCCGCCAATGGCACCGGGATCGCGACGAAGAGCAACAGCGGCCTTCGCAGCGATTCAAAATACGAAGCGAGGATCATATAGATCAAAAGCAGCGACAGCAGGTTGACGGCCAGAAAACGCTGCCGGCCCTCGACCGCGCGTCTAAATTCTTTGCCGAACAGCACGCGGTAATTTTCCGGCAGCGGAATATTCTCCATCTTTTTGACGGGTGCAATCAGGTCGGCGATATCGCCCGAAGTTTGCAGCGAAAATGAAAACGAACGCTTCTTATCTTTCCGATAGATCTTTACCGGAACCGTGCCCTCCTCCAGACGAGCGAGCTCTAAGGCCGGCACGAAATTCGAGCCCTCGCCCCGCCCTTCGACCAGGGCCTTCAGAAAGAGTTCCCCCAGATCTTCCAGACTCTTGCGAAAGCGCGCGGCGTACCGAATGCGCACGTCGACTTCGCGATCCTGCTCGAAAAATTTCGTGGCGACCGCGCCCTGAATGGCGAAACGCACGGTATCCCCCAGACTGGAAGGCGTCAGGCCCGACGCCTCGGCCTTCACGCGATCGACGATCAAACGCATTTCAGGTCGCGGCGATTTATAGCGCAGCACGACTTCTGAAACTCCCGGCAGATTTTTCGCCGCGTCGGCGAAGCTGCGCGTGATCTTATCGAGGGTTTCTAAATCTTCGCCCAGAATATGAACGGTGATTTCGCGCAGCGAACCCGCTTCCGCGTCCGTACCGAAGAACACAAAGGCCGGTTCGTTTTTGCCCGCGGCCTGACGGAATTCCTCAAGCTTCTCCGCATCGACCCGCTCTCCGGCGGCCAGCTTCACCCGGGCCGTGCCTTTGCCCGGCTCCACGCGACTGGTAACTTCCACGACCCCGGGCACTTCAATCAGCTTCTTTTCGACCTTCTTCGTAACGGAGTTGGTCGCGCCGAAACTCGTGCCGGAGGGAAATTCAACCTGCGCGTTCACATAGTTGCGATTCAGACCGACCGCGTATTCCTGGGAAGACAGCGAATATACCAGCAGGCCGAGCACCAGCACGCCACCGTAGGCCAGCCAGAAATTTTTTCGACGCGTGTGGACGAAAGCCAGACGATCGTACATCCACAGGGGAAACAAGCGATAGACTCGATGGTCGAGCCAGTGTTTGATCGGAGCGACGCGCAAGCGTATGATTTGGGCCGATCGCTGGAGAACGCCGATCTGATACCCGCGCAGTTCGCGCCGACCGAGCAGGACCGGCACGATCGTAATCGAAAGCAGCAGCGTCGTTATGACCGGCACGATCACGGCCACGGCCAGGCCGCCGTACACCGCGCGTAAGTCTTCTCCGGCCATCGACACGGGGATAAAGATCGCCGCCAATACAATCACGCCGGCCATAATTTCGCGACCGGAGCGATCCGCCGCCGCGGTCGGTCCGTGGCGGCGAATGGCGAAAACGGCCAGGGTCATAATCAACAGCGAAACGCCGCTGCTCAAAACCAGGCCCGACAGAGTGATCAGGTTGTATTCGAAACCGGTCAGATACAGAAAAAACGAAGCGATCAAAAACGAAATCGGCAGAGCGCCGATGACGATCAGCGCGACGCGCTGGGATAAAAACGCCAGGTACAATACGACGCCCGCAAGCACGCCGCCGATTCCGACCGCCCACATCAAATTGCCGAAGGCCGCGCGAATCTGATCGGCCTGGTCGAAGATGATCCGGTACTGAATATCTTTGCTTTCTAATCGCGCGAGAATGGCGCGCACTTCATCCGAAAGATTCAGCAGATTGGCCTGGCCGGATTTATGCAAATACAGGCTGACCCGCTCCTGATTATTATAGCGCGAAGCCGTGTCCTGGTCGCGAAAGCCGTACGAAGTTCCGGCCACATCGCGAATGCGAATCGGCCGGTCTTCGCGATCGGTTTGCAGCACCAGTTCGCGAATGTCTTTCAGGCTGCGAAAGCGACCGACCGCGAGTAAGGGATAGTCCCCGCCCCCGGCGCTAATATCGCCCAGGGTCGCGTCCAAATTCTGTTCCTGCAAACGACGCAGTAAATCGCTCATGGCCAGGCCGCGGGATTTTAACTTATCGCGATCGACTTCTACGATGATTTCGCGCGCCTGGCCGCCCGCCACGATGATTTCGCTGATGTCGGCGACGCCCTCTAAGGCCTTCTTCGTTTCGCGCTCGGCGAATTCCCGCAGATCCGAAAGCTTCTCGTTTTCGCTCTCTAAGGCGACGATCATCACCGGGCTGCGATCGGGATCGTACCGCAGTAGCGCCGGGTGCTGCACTTCCCGGGGAAAATTCGCCGCGACGACTTCGATGCGTTCGCGCACTTCCATCGACTTGAGGTCCAGGTCCGTGCCGCGCGCGAATTGGATGTCGACCCGGGACTTGCCTTCTTCGGAAACCGAGGTCAGATCTTCGATTCCGCCGATCGCCGATACGGCCTCTTCGATCGGAATCGTAATGCTCTGCTCGATTTTCTCGGGACCGACGCCGCCGTAGCGCACTTCCACCGTCAGACCGGGGAACGAACTGTGCGGCATTAACGAAACCGGAATCAGCGCCACCGAAATCGCGCCCAGCAAACTGAATGACAGCACCGCCATGGTCGTGGCGACCGGCCGCGCCAGACAGTAGCGGCTGAAATTACGCATCGCCCTCTGCTCGGGATTTTTCGGCATCCGTAAATTCCGGTGGCGTATGGTCGAGCGCTTCGGCCAGAATCACCGCCGGCGTATGCAGGATGTGTTTGCGAGCGAGCAGTCGCGCGAAGACGACCGGAATTAAAAAGAGCGATAAAAATACTGAAGCGATCAGACCGGAGATTACTGCGACGGCCATCGGCGCCTGGAATTCGGTGCCTTCGCCGAGCTTTAAAGCGACCGGCAGCAATCCCAAGAGCGTAGTGGAGTTATTCATTAAGATCGGGCGCAGCACGACTTTGCCCGCCTCGACGATCGCCTCTTCGAGCGTCCGACCCTCTTCGATGAAAACGTGCACGTACTCATAAAAAAGCGCCGCCGCGTCGACGACGATGCCGATCAATAAAATCAATCCGGTAAAGGCGCTTACGTTCAGGCTGTTGCCGGTTAGCAAGAGCGCCGGAATCACGCCGATGACGATCAGCGGAATGGCCAGCAGCATAATGCCGGGGATCCGCAGGCTCTCGAACTGAGCCGCGAGAATCATATAAATCAAAACCGTCGCGAGTAAAAAAGCGAAACCCAGCTCGCGAAACGACTCCTGCACGCTTTCGTATTCGCCGGAGAAAGCCACCCGATAGCCTTCCGGTAACTTCAGATTCTCGACGATATCAGAAAGCTGATCGAAGACTTCGTTACGATTCGCGTCCTGTAAATCCGCTGTAACCCGATTCACGCGCACCGGCCCGAAGCGCAGGATCGAAGTATAACCCGACTCCGATTTTACGCTCATCAGCTGCGAAAGCGGCAGAAAATCGCCGCCGCGCTCGGGGGCCACCCGCAGACTTTCGATCGCGCCCAGGGACGCCCGGTCTTCAGAACGCAGACGCACGCGAATGTCGATCTCTTCGTCTCCGACCCGTAGACGAGTCGCGACGCTGCCGTCGATCGCCGTACGCAAATAATTCGCCAGATAACGCCGCGACAGATTGGCCCGGGCCATGCGCGCCTCGTCGAAATTCGCGTGAAATTCGCGGCCCTGACTCTGCAGACTCGTTTCGATATCCACGATGCCCGGAATCTTTTCCAGGCGATCGCGTAAATCGGCGCCCAGATCTCGCAGAACTTCCAGATCGCCACCGGTCAATTCAAGCGAGATGGCCTTCGCGTCGGGCGTAAAGATTTCGCTCAATACGTCGCCGCTCAGCTGAAACTGCACGCCGATGTCTTCGCGCAGCTGAATCGTTTCGCGCAAAGCCGCGGCGACTTCCCGGGCGGACTCATCGCGATCGTCCGCCAGCACGACTCGCAGTTCGGCGAAGTGCCGCCCGGCCCGGCCGCCCTGCTGTCCCAGAATCTGGTCGCGATCGAAACCAACGCTCGCGATCACATGCTCGATATCCGGATGCTTTAACAGGCGCGTTTCCAATTCGCCGACGATTTCCGCCGTGGATTCCAGCGAAGCCCCGCGCACGTTTTCGACTTCGATGCTGAATTCCCCCGTATCGACTTCGGGAATAAATTCGCGTTCAACGAAGGGCGTGAGCACCGCCGCGCCCAGCAGTAAGAGCGCCAGAATGAAAAACAATCCCCGCGGTTTCGCCAGAGCGCCCCGCAGGTGCCTCTCGTATAGCCCCTCGATACGCTGTTCGAAGCCCGCCGCGCGCCGCACGATACTGTAGCGAGTCAGATCGGTATAAAACCAATCCGGCCAGCGCAGAGACGAGAGCATCGGAATCAGCGTGAGCGAAACGACCAGGCTGACTAATAGCGAAAAAGTAATCGTTAGCGCCATCTCCGCGAAGACTATGCCGACGACGCTCTCCAGAAATACGATCGGCAAAAACACGGTCACGGTCGTAAGCACCGCCGCCGTAATCGAACCCGTGACTTCGCCCGCGCCTTTTAGAGCGGCGGCCGGCCCGGCCAAACCCTGCCGGCTCTGGCGTTCGATCGCCGAGAGCACGACGTTGCCCGAATCGAAGAGCATGCCGATGCCGAGGGCCATCCCGCCCAGAGACATCATATTCAGCGAAATGCCGCGCATGTACATCAGCAGGCAGGTCGCGAGCACCGAGATCGGCAGCACCGTAATTAAGATAGTCGGGCTGCGCAAATTCCGCAAAATTAAAATAAGAATGCTGAAGGCGAGTAAACTGCCGACTGCAAGCGCCAGAGCGATGTTCTGGATCGAGGCGCGCACGAAACGGGATTCGTCGTATACGACTTCCATATCCAGCTCGCGTGCGAAGCGGGCTTTCAACTCGGCGATCGCGACCCGAGAATCTTCGGCGACCTGCACCGTGTTTTTGCCGGACTCTTTACGCAGCGAAACGACCACGCACTCCCGACCGTTATAACGCGAAAGGCCGGTGCGTTCTTCGTAACCGTTGCGAATGCTCGCCACCCTGGCGAGCTGCACCGGAACCCCGGCCTGATTTTTACCGACCACCGTGCGACCGATATCACGCACGTTCTGATATTCCCCGAGCGTCCGAATCAAAACGTCCTTGTCGCCGACCTGAATCGAACCGGCCGGAGCGTTTACGTTCGAAGCGGCGATGCTGTTTTCAATCTCCGGAAAAGATAATCCGTAGGCGCTCAGAGCCGACTGATCCACGTCGACCTGGACTTCTTTTTTATAGCCGCCCGCGAATTCCAC
The DNA here is from genome assembly GCA_024742665.1 of bacterium. Taxonomy (GTDB): domain Bacteria; phylum Spirochaetota; class Leptospiria; order Leptospirales; family Leptonemataceae; genus JANSYA01. Next base: position 1,461,812 of record JANSYA010000001.1, on the reverse strand, counting down.
CTGGGCCACGCCGTCCACGCGATCCAGATATACTTTGACTTCGTTTTCCAAGAAGTGCCGCAAATCTTTCGGCCGCGCGAGGTCCTTCGCGAAAAAGACGATCTGCATAAAAGGATCGTCTCCGGGATCGAAGCGGGTGACCAGAGAACGGGTCGCGTCTTCAGGAAGTAAACCGCGCACGAGATCAAGCTTTTCGCGAACTTCCATTACGGCGAAGTCGACGCGAGTCCCCCAGTTAAACTGCAGGGTCAAAAACGAAACGCCTTCCAGCGATTCCGAAGTAATGCGCTTCAGCCGACTGACTGTCCCGACCGATTCGCTTAAGGGGCGCGTAATCAAACTCTCGACTTCTTCGGGAGCGGCGTTATTAAATAGCGTGACGACCGTCAGTCGCGGGAGCTCAAGCTCGGGCAGCAGGTTCACTTCGAGTTCCCGCAGGGCGAGGCTCCCCATGAGAACCAGGCCCAGGTAGAACATGGCCGTGGTAACCGGCCGGCTGACGCAGAATTTCTGAATGACGCGCATCAGGGCGCCTGCGAAGCGTCGGTCTGCGGCTTTTCGGAGTCGTCGCCGGAGATTACAGGCTGTACTTTCAGACCGTCGCGCAACAGTGAGAATTTTTCAAGGGCGACCAGGTCGTCGGCCTTTAGACCGTCGAGGATTTCCACCCGCTCTTCGCGGCGACGGCCCGGAGTGACTTCCACGCGATAGACTCGATCTTCGCGCACCACGAAGACCACGCCCTGATCGCCGTCCCCGGGCTGCAAAGCGCCGGCCGGAATCAATACCGCCTGCTTCTTTTCGCCGGTCACGACGGCGCCCCGCAGAAACATACCAGGGCGCAGCTTAAAATCAGGGTTCTTTAATTCGGCGCGCACGCCGACGGTATGAGTTTGCGAATCCACGATCGGATCGATCAATTTAATCACGCCTTCGTACTCTTCGTCGGGATAGACGTCGACCGTGAAGCGCAGCTTCATGCCCGGCTGCAAATTCTTAACATCTGCTTCGCGAATATTTACGAGCGCGTAGACTTTTGAAATGTCGACGACTACTAATAAAGCGTCCTGAGAATTGGCGACGCCGCCCGGCCGCACTTCTTCGCCCGGCGAGGCGTTGCGCGTGGCGACGACGCCCGCGATCGGCGTGCGCAGAGTCGCTTCGTCCAGCAGCTTCGCGGTATTTTGCAGCTCCGCCCGGGCCGACTCCACGCGACTGCGCTGTACATCCACCTCGGCTTTTTCCGTACGCGTATTCAAGTCGACGAACATCTTAAAGCGCGCCATACTATTCGAAGGCACCGTCATGCCGGCCGCGCGCAGATCGGAATCGCGGAAACCGACTTCCAGAATTTCGAGCTCTTTTTTCGCGCGCAGATAGTCCGCTTCCCGCGAAATCAATTCCGTCCGTGCGGTTTCGTATTCTTCCCGACTGATGCCGCCGGCGTTGTGTAAGATTTCCTGACCGCGAAAAGTCGCGCGCGCTTTATCCAGCACCGCCCGCAGCTGTTTGACCAGAGTGCGCTGGCTGGAGATTTCTTTTTCGCGGCGTTCAATGCCGCGGCGCGCGTTCGCATAGCGCTCTTCGACCAGGCGCAGCTGGGCCTCTTCGCCCTGCACCGCCGCGCGCTGCTGGCGGGCCTGCAATTCCAGCGGCAGCCGTTCCAGTTGCGCCAGGGCCTGACCCGATTTCACGATGGCCCCTTTTTGAACGAAGATTTTGTCGAGACGACCGGCGGTCTTGGCGACGATGTCGACTTTCTCAAAGTACTCGATTTCGCCGGAGGATTCCAGGGTGGCTTCAATTTCTTCGCCCTGGGCCCGGGCAACTTTCAATTCCTGTAAGGCCCCGCCGGTATCCGCTCCACCGCCGCCGCTGAAGCTAAATACCCCTGGCAGAGCCCGCACGGGCGCGAGCAAGACCGTGCGCAACCGATTGCCGGGCTTCAGAAAATACGCGCTGGCGAAGGCGGCCGCGGCATACAGCACAACCAGGGCCGCGATTACCGTGGCGATAAAAATCCAGCCGCGTTTATTGGGTGTATTGCTCGTTTCCATGACCAGGCGAACCTACCGGAGTTAATTTATCGTCAGGATTCACCAGGGATCTGGAACCCGGCCGCGCAAGAAAAATGAAAAGTGCGAGATTCAAGTCAAATCAAGGCCGACCACCGGGCTACAGCACGTAACTATGTGAAGTTTATGGTTTTCATCGGACCGAAAACCGCAATTGTACGCTATTATTACGCATGACAGGCGTAGATTTAAGACGCTTCGTCTAATGAATACGCGGGATGGAACGGATGCAGTACGAACTGACGATCGCGGGACTGGGCACCGCCCGGGAACTGCTGGCGAGCGGGACCGATTTTTCGCATATCATTTCCTTCAGCGATCCGGAACGGGACCCGCCGCCGGGCCTGCAAGCGCCCGGACGCCAGGTGCTCCGACTCGTTTTCGAAGATCTCGACCAGGATGAAGTGCTGAGCGCACTTTCGAAACCGCCCACCCGTGAGCACACCCGGTCGATCATCGAGTTCGGCCGGGAAATATCCGCGGGATCGAAGGTGCTGGTCCATTGCCACGCCGGCGTTTCGCGTTCGACCGCGACGGGTCTGATCCTGCTGTATTTACAGCTGGGCGACGAAAGACTCGCCCGGGCACGACTGCTCGAACTCAAGCCGAAGGCGGTTCCCAACAAACTGCTCCTGCGCTTCGCCGACGAAATGCTATCGTCGAAATTGACGGCGGAGATGAGCGATGTGTACGAAAGCTTCGGCCGTGAAATGCAGGAACGCTATCGCGGGATGCTGGAGCATGATCAAGCGGACTGAGGCTGATCATACTCAAGGCTTATGGATCCAGGCGGGAGCGGGCTGCGCCAATGCGACGACGCAGTTTCAAGCCGCACCTCCCGCGACGAAAATCGAAAACGCAAAAAAGATGGAAATGATCAGTAAGATCGCCGCGAAAAAGGGGACGAGCCACGTTAAGACCGCCGGTCCGGTTCCGATCTGAAAATTCAGTCTCGCGCCTGCTGACCAGACCCGGCCTTCGTTCAGCCAGGCGACAGTGCACAGAGTCATCGCAAACACTACCCGCGGTAATTTGGCCGGCGAATCGATCGTAATCGGAAAGAGCTGATTCATAAAGCCGAGTAGCGTCGCAACGACGATCATACTCAACGCGGCGTGACCGCTCACGGCAAAGACGCGGGCGAAAGCGACGTCGCGGGCGTTCATCAGCCACAGTATCCCGAAGCGCATCACGCTCATGAATAATAGTAAGCCGGACCAGTAGATCGGGAACAGCAGCAATCCCACGGGCGTTCCCGGACGCAAAACGAAAGGCAAATCTTCCGTATCCACTCCCCGGGATTCAAAGTAGCTTCGAGCGTCGGCCCGCAGCTCCCCCGCGTTCCATAAAGCCGCACAGAATATAATCAGAGCGCCCAGCGCAAGCAGGAGAACCAGACCGGTCAGGCAATTGCGCAAAAGGACGTCGGCAGGAGTTTCGGCAAAGTATGCCTGCGGCCGTAAGATTGAGCGATACGCAGCGGCGCCGCCGCCGCGGAAATCCGGGAGCCATTTTAATGCTTCTTTCTCATTCATAAACATGTTAATTTATTCTTCATCTGCACCAGCGTTCGCATCCGATCCCATAAAATCGGCCGGCTCCGTGCGCTGATCGTCCTGCCACCGTCCGGCCCAGATCATTCCGCCGTGATCGTCGAGCAACACACCGACGCCTTCGCGGCGGCCGTCTTTCCACTGGCCGATATAACGACTGCCGTCGTCGTAAATATAAATCCCGGCGCCACTCTGCACGACTCCGTCGCGATAGATCCCCTCCATCACCGAACCGTCGGACAATATGACTTTACCGTTCCCGTGAGGTTCGCCGGCGCGCCAATCGCCGGTATATTTAGTGCCGTCGCCCCAGGTGAAGCTGCCGTAGCCGTGCTTGACGTTCTCGCGAAATTCGCCCTCGTACACCGTGTCGCCCGGATAGGTATAGCGACCGGAGCCGTGTTTTTTGCCGGCAACCCACTCGCCTTCGTAACGATGGCCCGCCGGATTTTCAAAACGGCCCACGCCGTGATTGCGGCCGTCCTGGAACTGGCCGGTGTATCGCGTCCCATCGTCGTACAATTTCGCACCAGTGCCGTTTTCGCAGTCGCCGCTCAGGCATTCAAAAGGCGGCTCACCCGGACCGCAGCGCACCAGGCCCAAACATAGTACGACAACGGCGACGAGCACGGCTCCATGCGATTTTTCTTCTAACATAGAATGGCCAGAATGTACTTGTGCTGGCGCGGGAGCCACTTGAAAATCGTAAATAATCATTAGATTCAGCTAACTCAATTTTAACAGGCCGATTCCAACACTATGATCACTCCCAGACAAACGTACACTGGCCCGAAAGATCCAGCGCTCCCCAATCGCCGGGGAAGCCGGCAGAATCATCACAAAACCCCGGGGCCACGCCGATCGACGGCGCTGCGCGCCATCAGCGCGACGCTCTGCGTATTTATGGCTGTATGGAGCCTGCCTGCGCCATTGCAAAGGCTCGCGGCCCAGCCGGTAACGGTGCCCACGATGACGCCCCCCGCCTTCCAGAACACGGATCTGGATCCATATATCCAGGGCGCGAGCGGCAGCCAGTCGCTGGCGAGCTGGGAATATCTCATGCAGCAGGGTCGCTACGCCCTGCTCACCGGGTGGGAAGCCCAGGTCGACCAACAGATCGCGGCCCATGTGGCCGGCGTCAATCACGCCGACAATTTCAACAGCGTCGCTGAATACCAGGAGTACCTGCGCAACGAGCTACAGCTACAAAGCCAGGATGCGAAGCTTGGCTGGGAATTGCAGGCCGACGCGATCATCGAAGCAGAGCGCACGGCCTTTTTGAGTGCGCTTTCGGATCGTCAGATGCGCGAGGCAATCCAGGCGTCCGATCAAGCCGTCGGCCAGGGGCAATCGACGGCAAGCAACGTCACGCCATCGAATGTCAACCCCACCGATGCAGAACTGGAGCGCCAGCGCGCAAGCTGGAACGATGAGTTTCGCGGCGACATCCAAAACGGCTTTCAACAATTCCAGCAGGCCCTCGGCGCCGTGCAAGCTCAGTACGAGCAGATCTTAGCGCAGATCGCGACGAAAGACCAGGAATTCGCCGGCAATCTCCAGCAAATCGACGCCTATGAACAACGTGTGCGCGACGGCCTCACGAACGCCGTAGCTTCGCTCGAAGGACAGCTAAGCGGAAACGACTTCTTTTACGAAGAGACCTGCGACGCCCAGAATAAGTGCACCGTCGACCGCAACGCCATGAACGCGGCCGGCGCCGAACTCCAGACATTGCTCGCAACGCTCCGCCAGGGCCTGCAAAACGACACGCCGCTCTCGACGCTTTCTCTCTCGATGGTAGACTATCTCCAGCGCCGCCAGTCGGAAGCCCAGGTCACGCAGCAGTACTGGCAGGGGATCACCCGGGGAACGATGGCGTATGATCAGTTGGTATATACTGGCGCGCCGGATCCTGGAACGGCCAGGCCAAATCCGGTTTATTGCGCGACGACAACTACTACCACTAATGCCTCTACTCATCTGGCCACAGTGAACAGTTCAAACTGTTCCCACCAGAACAACGGCATCAACCCGGCCGGATTGCTTGGGAGAAGCGATATAAACGCCGTCATAAACCATACAAATAGCGGCGATACGACAGGCATCACTTCATTGTTCTCTGAATTTCGAAATATAGAATCCATAAACGCAACTGAGATATATGGAACCACGGGCCTTTTTGATGGCCAAGTTTATGCCGGCCCGCCGCCTGGCGCGCCCAATGGAACTTGTTGCGGCACTCACACACTTCACAAATACGACGTCCGCTCAAGTCAGGGTAGCTACAGGACAGAAGGTATAAGTGTTTTCTACTATGATCAATCCCTTGAGTATAACAGCCAGATTAACTGGAAAAACGGAAAGTCAACTTTTGAGGCCAAATATAAAACTCGCTGGACCCGCACCGTCACCGAATCGATCCTCCGCGTCGTAATCAACTACGACTGGCACGATCCCAATGCCGAGAACAACGCTAACATCTGGCAGGGATATTCTAACAACCTCGACACGACTCTAACGCAGTGGCGGGACGTGCTCCTGCCTGCGATTCAAAACTGGGAGGCCCAGGTCGCCACGTACAAAGCCGACTATACGGCCTGGCAGGTATCGGCCAATACGAAGCTGGCCCAGGCCCAGGCCGCCGCGCAAGACGGACAGGAAGCGCTGATCGGCAGCCGCAACCGCTGGCTCAGCCAGGTCGAGGCGGCCTATCGCAAAGACACTGGCGACTGGCGTCAGATTTCGAGTAACTTCGCGAACGAACGCGAACAGCTGCTCGCAAACGCGCGGCAGGCCGCTCCGGACATCAGCGAAGCATTTTTACAGCGCGGCTATAGATTCGTCCCTGACACCGGCAATCTCCAGACTTTCGCGGAAGGTTTGGATCAAAGTCTGAAGGGCGCCCTGAATTTCGCCGTCGCCGATACGCTCAGCGACCAGGCGGCGCAGGCCCGGGAAGATTCGATTCGTATTATTTCCGAGAGTCTGAATCCTTACACCGACGAGGAGCGCGCAGGTCTGGTCGGCACTGAAATTGGCGAGCTGGCCAATCTCGAAGCGGAGTATCGCGAACAGCTGCAAAAGGCTCCGCGAGGCGCTCAGCCGAAGCCAGGCAAACGCTTACAGGAACTGCGTGAAAAAGACGGGCGAGCCGAATCCGCCAATCGCCTGCGCTTTGACGTGAGCGTTTCCGGCAGCGGAGACATCACCGCGACCCGGCAGATCGCCACCGGCGCCGTGCGCCACGCCCGGGGCGACGGAACCAACGTCGACGACTATGACGCCTATACGAGAGCCCAGGAAGTCAAGATCGCGGCGCCGCAGGCGGTGCAGCTGGTCGAAACAGGCGACCTCTTTTCCGAATGGCAGACCGGCGATGTCGTAAACTCCTTTTATTCGAATTTGAACGAAGGCCAGCAGCGATTCCAGAAACAAATGGCGATCGTCAGCGATCGTCTGGGCGAAGCGAACGAAGAGGCCGCCTTCTGGCAGAATCGATTTTATAAGACGGCCCAGGATGCCGCCGAGCAGGCGCAGTTTCAAAAGTCGGTGGTCGAGTCGGCTCTGCAGAGCATCGCCCTGGGTATGGCGCCGCACCTGGCTCTGCGCAATGCGATGCAATCAGAACTGCGCGGCCGGGTCGCGGGCATGTTCGAAGACATCACCGGCATTCCCGCCGGCTTTATTTCGGGGCTGCTCGGCGGCTCCAGCGTCAAGCAAGCTCTGGCAGGCTACGCCGAAGGCGTCTTCTGGAAAAACTTCCAGCAAACCCATGATCTACCGCCGGATGTAACGAATCTTTTTCGCACGTGGGTCAGCTCGGAAATGCAGAAGGCGAATTTCCGCAAAGATCGCCGCGAAGCCGCGCGCTTTAAGCCGGAAGACATGATCCTCATGACGAGCGGCCTGGGCGCCTTGACTTACGCCTGGCGCAATCAGGCCTACCATGACGATCTACAAAAGGGCATGATGGTCGCCGAAACGACCGCCGGCATTTTGCTGAATACGGTTGGGAATATTTTCGGTGGCGCCGGAACGGCAATTTGGACGGCGTATAATACGGCGAAACAAGCCTACATCGGTTCGCTGAACGGCGGCTCACGCGGCGCCGTCGCCGGATTCTATTCGGGCGCGATCAACGGCGTGCTTTCACCGTACGGCGCGAACGTTAATTTTTCTTATACGTACGCCGACGGCTTTTCAGGATCCGTCGGAGCGGGTCTGCCCCTGGGCGAAAACGGCGCCGCGGGCAATTTAGGGCTGAGTCTGAGCTTCGATGAAAGCGGCGCGACCGGCGGCGGTGTCGGCTATCGCAATGGTGCCGTCGCGGTCGGCATGAACTATCATCGCGACGCCGGCCTGAGCGCCTTCGGCGGCCTGTCCACACAAGACGGCGACCGGAGCTTCGGCCTGGGCGTCAGCGAACAACGCGGCTTCGAAGCCTACGCCCAGCAGGGCAGCATGGAACGCGGCGCGGGACGCATCACCTTTTCTGAACGCGACGGCTTTGGAGTCGGTGTGCGAACTCAGTACTTCGATGCCAGCCATTCGCAGCACGGCGGCACGAACGCCAGCGCGAACTATCGCTTCGGAAAAGAGAGTCCCTTCGCGGGCACGTCGGCGGGCGTAAGCTATAACTCGAATACTGGTTTCAGCGTGAACGCTTCATTCTCCGGCGGCGGCTATTCCGCAAACTATAGCATTGGCGAAGGCGGTGCGATTACGTCATCGTTGAGCCGGAACAACAATCCTTCGCAGTATATCATTAGCAGCCTGGATCAGCTGCGTAGCACGGTCGATTCAATCGCGCAGCAGCGGCAGGAGCGAGTATTTTTAGCAGGCAAACGCGATACGCTCGATCGGGCGCGGCTGCTGGATGGCCAGGGCGCGATCAGTGACGCCGAGTTCGCGGCTTTGGTTGCGAATCCGGAAGCGTTTTCGGCGGAGCTGAAGAAGGCCGGCAAGACTTTGGAAGCGGCAGGGCTGGGGGACCTGGTGGCCAGCGGCCAATCCAACGAAGATGCGGGCGATACGATCTGGAACGGCGTCGGTGATTTTCTGAGTGGTGTTTTCCAGGGAGAGCTCAGCGATAAGGACGGGTACATTGATCCGGTCACAGGAGTGTATCGGCAACGGACGTGTTTTGTTGCGGGGACGCTGGTACGCATGAAAGACGGCACCGGCGAAAACGGCGGAAATTATAAGAGGATTGAGGACGTGAAAGCGGGCGATCTCGTGATGAGCTGGAACGAAAAGACGGGAGAGATTTCGACGAAGCCAGTTACGGACACCTTTGTTCGGGAGGCACCGGAAATTTATCAGATCACCCTGGAGAACGGCGAGGTGATTGAGACGACCTGGTCTCATCCGTTTTATGTCGAGGACAAGGGCTGGGTTAAAGCGAAGGAATTACGTACCGGCGATATTTTGAAGACTGGAAATAAAGCCTTAACAATTGCCAGTATTTTCGTGCCTTATAATGAAACTACTGTCTTTAACTTCACCGTCGACGTTTACCACACTTACTACGTGTCCAGATCCGAAGTCTTGGTCCATAATTACGATATTGATTCATTGTGGGGAGACATAATGGCTCAGGAAGAATTCTTTTCACCGGGCGGTGGAGGGATGGCCACGGCGGCGCATGATGCAATGTCCGAATGTCTTGGGAATATTGGCAGTTGCACGATATCCTACTATGCAATGCTATTGGATGTGTATCTTATCATGGGCGGCCCTGTCGGGTCGGAGATCGCCCTCGTGGGAATAGTCGGCAAAACAGCCGCCGGTCGATTGGCCCTCGCAAAACTCGCAAATGCATCGCCGGAATTCTTGGTGATGCTTCGCAAAATCATACACTATACAGACCTAAAACTCGAGATAAAGAATAACAACGTCTCAATCGGGATAGAAGTTGGCCCAAAAATTGGCATCAACGGCTCTATCGAAGTCGAAGTTAATCCTGACGGATCGCTCCAACCGGAAGTAGGAGCCTCAGTAAGTCCTGATGGTAAGACAAATATCGGCATCAGCTCTGGTGGCGATGTCCAAATTGGCAACGGAACAGACATAAACTCAGCGCTAGACTAGGTCAATCTGAGATATTTAGATGCTTCAACATGAGGCTTATGTGAAAATGAAAATTAAACGAACAGTAACCGCGCCGTCCCTTATCTTCGCAATTCAATTGGCACTTGGATTCGGGTCTATTACGCCACATTGCACGAACGACAATCCAGACAAATCAGACAAGTTCCAGTCATCCAAAGAAGTCACCCAACTGATTGCAGAGGGCGACATCTCCAAAGCCCTGGAGCGTCTAGATGAGCTGAGCAAGCTGTATCCTAATGACGCAGGATATCCAAATACGATTGGTGTTCTTTTGATGCGAACCGGAAAATACAGGGAGGCCGTGAGCTACTTTAATAACGCGCTTCGTATCGATCCAGATGATGGAACAATCTATAAAAACCTTGGGATTCTACACTACGAACAGAAAGAATACTCGAAAGCCATACCTCTGCTCGAAAAGGCACTGGAGCTTCCTGCTGGCGACCCTTTCGACATACTCTATTGCCTCGGCTGGTCGTACCGATTACTTGGCAAAAGTGAAAAGTCAACTGTATACTTTTTGGCATTCAGTGGGAAGGCACCACGTAACGAAAAATGGAACGCGAAACATAAAGTTGCAGAAAAGTTCCTGCTGGAGTTTTCGCAAAACTCAGACACCCGGACTTCGCCTTGAAAAGCAGGTCTATCCCTGGATCGACTGCACCTGGACTCTCTGCTCGTACGGGAAGATCGGCGGGCCGTATTGATTGTAAGGGCGACTTCGGCCGCGTCGCGCCCGTGACCGATAGCGAACATAGCGGCCGCGCATAGTGCTCTCGGTCGCGTCGAAGGCGTACTCGATATATGCTTCGGACACGATGCTCGGCCACTGTGTTAATGCTAAGAATGCCGGGGAGAGCAAATCTGGCAGACATTTACACAGTCGCCACTCGTCCGGGCCGAAGCAAGCACGCTTAGCCCAAAAACCAATCCGCATCTCTAACCAGTCGTAGCAATATACGAACCGCGATAAAACACGAACCTTGAGACAAACACCTGGCACGCACGGCTATACGGTCCCACCTCCCTTTAAAGAGAAAAACGGCCCGCTGCAATAGCGAGCCGATTAGGAGGAAAAATTTTACAATTTCGACAACAGTGGTAGAGAGTCGCCGGAGAGGAGTCGCCCCCTCTCCGGCTATTCACTTTTAGTCTCAGTCGATCTTAGATGCTGAAGCTGTAGCCAGCGCTAATCCACCACAGGGTCCGGGGCAGTTTTTGCCGCGGCGTGTAAGTGTAATTCACACCGGAAGCGTTCGAGATCGCGGTGCCGATACCGTTGTTGATCGTAGTTCTCACGAAACCGTTGGTTTGTGAGGGATCAGCAACGAGGCCGTCACCGGCGGTCGAAGAGCCGTTGATCCAGGACGGGTTGTTGCGGTTGCCGCTCGTATCTTCGTCGAAGAACTCCAGGTTCGGACGGTAAGCAATGTTGTAAGCAACACTGAAACCATACGCGGAGATACCGATAGAACCGGTCACATCCTGAATACCCTGAACGCGCTTGCCCAGATAACCGTTACCATAACCAACGCCGGCGCCGTAGTCCAGCGATACGCCGTCGGTAATTTCAACGCCTGAACCATAGGACAGGTTGTAATACATTACCGAAGAATCGATATCCGCGTTTACAGACAGTCCCAGCTCGGGCAGAAACGGCAGCGCGTAGCTTACGAAAATCTCTTCCGTGCCGCCGGTCAGAGTCTGACCATTGGAGATGTACGGAAAGGTGTAAGCGACGAAACCGAAGCCGATCGAACCGACTTTCGTATCCGCCGAGTAGGCGATCGTAAAGTCAAGTTCGTCCAGACGCTTCAGGCCATTCGGCTCAGCGTAGTAACCAGGCAGACCGCCGGTTTCTTTGTTCGTGCTCAGAGCAGTGGTCGTAATACCGTCGGCGGTTCCGCCGGCAGCCTGTACGATCGCGTTTGCCTGAGGCTCGCCAATGGCAAGGCCAGAAATAACATCTGTCGAGCTACCGGGAGCGGTCTGAACGATTTGGTCCGTATCAACGTCATCACGTCCGAACATCGCGAACGATCCCCAGATATTGAAGGACAGTCCTTCCAGGGGAGTGTTGAACGTAATGGAGGGCTGGAAAGCCATCTCACCGCTATGCGAACCATAGCTTTCATTTTTTTGCTGCGCGCGGGTGATGAACAGGTCATCGCCACGAAACACGTAGTTAGAAACAAACGCCAGGTCGACGTCGATCGAAGCATCCGGCAACTCTTCTTCCGCCGCTTGGATACCAGGGTCTTCCTGAGCATAAAGCGGGAATGAGAGCAGTGCCAGAAGCAAGCTTAAGATTGTGATTTTTTTTTGCATTAACTCACTTCCTCCGTTGTGCAGTTACTAGTGCTATGCACTAACCATGCCAGGCTAGAATCGGGATTTACCCGCCTGGATTTGCCCAAATTGTAATCAATTTAGAATACTGTCCAGGCTAAAGCGAAAGATCAGCTAAAATGCAGGCGAAAATTCAATCAGAATGCCTTTAAATTAATCGTACCAGGCAGAAAAATCGACTTCGGGGTGGATTTTCTCCCGGGATATTCGTATTCTTTTTTGTTAGATTTCCGAAAGAATGTTTCACCGGGCGCCGTTTCGGCTGCCTCAGGCCCGCAATATCATCAATACTGGCCGAATTATCTGATTTAGAGGCCCCTGTCCCTCGATCGAAGCCGCTTTCAGCGGTCTGCGGCGATTTCCTGGTTGCCATGTCTTCTATACGGAACAATTCTTCGATAATCTATATATGGAACACATCGTTAAGAGCGAACGCGAGCTGGAAATCATCTACGAGCCGGAGAAGGTCCAGCATCTGATCCAGAAGTACCTGGCCAATCAGCGCATGTTCTTGAAGGGCTTCGATCCGCCCTATGCCGTAAAGGTCGCCGGGGCCAGCGAACTAAATGTGCTCTCCGTCGACATGGGCGAGTACGAACCCGAGAAAGATCAGGAGCTGGTGCTCTTTCGAATTCTCGGCCGCTATATGCATTTGAAGTGCGCCGTGGTCGGGCATACCGGCCAGTCCAGTCTCTATACTCTGGCGGTGAAGTCGGCGGCCATCGCGCGCAAAGATCGCGAAGCCCTGCGCATTCCGATACACAACGACGAAGCCTATATCACGAATATCCGCACCAGCAAACATACGATCGACGCAACTTTGTTTAATATTCCGACTTCGGTCAAAGTCGGCTTCTCCACGTTCGAACAGCAGCTGCGGGCTTCGCAGATCGCCGATACGATCAAGATCGACGTATACGGCAAACGCGGCACAGTGCTCGACGAGATTCGCAAGTCCGGCAAGGCGCTGCTTTTGACGAACGCGGAAGATCCCGCTGCCTATGCTCCTCCCCCCGTGCCGGCCGACGGAACTAACTCGGCCGATTCGGGCGATTCAGTCAATCCGGGCGGCTCGGGCGATGCGCAGAAAATCGAATTCCTGGACTACGCCGCTTATCTGGACGACGAGCTGCAGGAAACGATCACGCGCTATCGCCGCGAAAAGATCAAATCCGAGATTATCGTACCGATCAACTATATCGCCCACGATATGACTTCGATTCCGCTGGGCTATATTCAGCTGCAAAATAAAAGCGGGCACTTCGACGCGGCGAAGGTCGCCGAAGTCCAGGAGATGGCGGCGACGATGGTCGAACGGATTCGCGATTCGAATACCGTCGTCGTTCAGGAGCATCAGGAGATTTTGAACCTGTCGCGCGGCGGCCTGCGAATCACAATCACCCACGAAGAACTCAAAGACTATCTCGCGCGGCAGCAGGGATTCACTTTCGATCTGATCTTTAAGATGCAGGCGCCGATCACGCTGCACGCTCTGATTCGCGCTTCGTACTTTATGCCGAGCGGCGATTTAATTCTCGGCCTGCAAATTTCCGGCCGCGCTTCGCGCCACGACCAGGTGAAACGCTTCGAGGTGAATATCAACAACTACGAAACGAAGATCCGCGCCGAAATCGAAAAGCGCAAAGCCCTGCAGAAATAGCCGCGCCAACACGCCGCCCGGCGACGCGGCAGAGCTCCCCCGCGCTAAAATCGCTTTGCGCGGCGCTTCATGCTGATTATTCTGGTGACATGACCGAGACGCCCGCCTTCCAACAGCCGCCGAAAATAAAAAACACGGACGGCGAAACGCGCCGCGCCGGATTCGAGCTCGAATATACGGGCGTGAAAATCGAGGAGGCCTGCGACATCGTACAGAAGATTTTCGGCGGCGCAATCGATCAAACGAATCGCTTTTTATATACGATTCGCGACGGCCGCTTCGGCGACTTCCAGGTGGAGGTCGACGCCACGCTCTTAAAAGAAGAACAGTACCATTCTCTACTGGCGAAGGCCGGCATCGATCTCTCGAAGCTGCCGGAAGTCACCGACGTAATCGAAGATCTGCTGATGGGCATCGCCGAATTCGCCGTGCCTTTCGAAATCGTTTCGCCGCCCCTGCCCGTCGATCAGCTCGCCGACCTCGACCTGCTGCGCCGCCGCCTGCGCGAAAGCAAGGCCCTCGGCTCCGGCGCGTCGCTGATGTACGCTTTCGGTCTCCATATCAATCCGGAATCCCCTGATCTAAAAACCGGGACCCTGCTCGCGCATTTGCAGTCTTTTCTATTGCTATTCGAAACGCTCAAAGAAGAGGCCGCTCTCGATTTTACGCGGGAATACATGTCACCGTACATCGAAGCCTTTCCGGAAAGCTACGTGCGTAAGATTCTCGCGCCGGACTACGCTCCCGATTTCGAAACCCTGCTCGAAGATTATCTCGCCGAAAACCCCACGCGCAATCGCCCTCTGGACATGCTGCCGCTCTTCGCCCACGTCGCCGGCGACCAGCAACGCATTCAGCCGGCTCTGCCCGAAGATCAGAAACACCTGATCAACGCGCGACCGACCTACCACTTTCGCATGCCGGACTGCCGCATTGACGATCCCAACTGGAGCATCGCCTTCGAATGGAATCGCTGGCTGCGAATCGAGAAGCTGGCCCTCGACGACGAGCGCCGCACGGCGATGGCGCGCGAGTATCTGGAAAACGAAGACTCCGGCGACTGGCCCCGGCGCATGCAACGCTGGCTGGCGGATCTCTAATGGCGGCGAATGCCGCAAGCGCCAGACGACCCATCGTCGGCGTCACCGGTCCTTCGGCGGGCGGCTGGCCGGCCTGGCTATTTACGCGCCTGGCGGTTTGGCGGGCGGGCGGGCGCGCCGTGCGAATCACAATTAAAAAACCGCGCGACGCATCGGAGCTCGACGCGCTGATTATCGGCGGCGGCGCGGACATCGACCCGCGACTGTACGGCGCGGAGCCCCTGGCGCGCCTGCTTGATTCAGCGAAAGAGTCGGCGAAGATCCCCGCCCTGCGACGCGGTTCCGTTTATCGCCGTATCTTTCGCACGTTATTTTTTCCGGCGCTGTTCGTGCTCAGGCGGCTCTTCAGTTCGAAGTACGATCGCCTGGAGTCAAAAGAGCGCGACTCCCTTGAGAGCGCGCTGCTTGCAGACGCCTTCGCGCGCGAGCTGCCCGTGCTTGGAATCTGCCGCGGCATGCAGCTCCTGAACGTAAGCCGGGGCGGCACTCTCTTTCAAGAGATCGCCGGGTTTTATGTGGAGACGCCCGCGGTTCGCACGGTCTTTCCGAAAAAGACGGTGCAAATCGAAGCCGACAGCGCGCTGGGCGCAATCATTCAGGAATGCTACGCCGACTGCACGATGCAGGTCAACGCGCTACATCACCAGGCGATTGATCGGCCGGGAAAAAACATGCGCGTCATTTCCCGCGACGCGGCGGGCGTGGTATATGCGATCGAAGACGCTACGCGGGACTTTGTGCTGGGAGTCCAGTGGCATCCCGAGTATCTGCCCTTCGACGAGGACCAGCACGCGATCTTTCGCGCCCTCGTTCGCTCCGCCCGCGCGACGACTACTGCCGTGGGTTATTGCTGAATAAAGTCGCTTTTCTTAAACAGGCCGTGCAGTTCGATGCCTTCGGCCTTCATGGCTTCGGCGCCGCCCTCTTCGCGGTCCACGACGCACACCGCCGTGCGCACAATCAGCCCGGCCGCGCGGAGAGCCGCGACGGCTTTGAGCGAAGCCCCCGCAGTCGTTACGACGTCGTCGAGCAGCAACACTTCGCGCACCTGCTCGGCTTCGCCTTCAATCTGACGGCCTGTGCCGTGTTCTTTCGCGGCTTTGCGCACGACGATCGGATAAACGGTTTTGCCTTTGGCCTGATAGGCCAGGCTCAAGCCAAAGGCGATCGGATCGGAGCCGAGAGTCAAACCGCCGGCGGCGGGCGGACCGTCGGGATAGCCGATGCGCGGCAGTAGCTCGTCGCGCAGCACGCAGGCCAGGCGATGCAAAAGATCCGGCACCATTGTAATTTTTCGGCAGTTGAAATAGTGATTGGACTCTTTGCCGGAACTTAACAAAAAGGGTTCGGATCGATATTGATAGATCCGATCCCGACTGTCTTCGAACAGTCGCAGAGCCGCGGAGCCTTCCGCCAGATATTTACTATTACGATTTTGCATATGTCCTCCGGCCCAGACCCTTCTTTCATTCGCAGCCGCCCGGGCTTTGCCCGGATTCTATTCTGGTCCGCCGTCTGCGGCGCGGTTTCGACGCTCGCGATGGCGCCCTTTCAGTGGCCCCTGGCGTCTTATCTGTCGCTGTGGCCGCTCTTTTATTTGAGTCATTCTTTGAGAAACTCTCTGACTGGATTGCTCGCCGCGGGGCTTCTGTCTTCTTTTTTTTGTTCGTGGTTCGCCTTCCACTGGTTCGTGCTGACGATTCAAAATTTCGGCGATCCGGGTCTATTCGTCGCGGCGCTCGTGTTTTTCCCGCTCGCTTTTATCTTTCAATTTAAGTTCGTCGTCTTTTGCGTGGGCTTCGGCCTGAGCCGTCGCTATTCCGACGGTGGCCGCGCGCTGCCGGGCTGGCTGTGTGCGGGCACGATCGGCGCGGCGGCGGATCTATTTACGCCGAATCTTTTTCCCTGGCACTGGGGCAATCTGCTGGCGGCCAATTCCTATTTCGCGCAGCTGGCCGAATGGATCGGGCCGGCCGGTTTAAGCTTCGTTTTATTCGCCCTCAGTCATGAAGCCTTCTCGGCAGCGTCCGCCTTTCAGCGCGGCCTGTTTCGCTGGCGCCGTTATTGGCTTGCCGCGGCCGCGGCGACGCTCCTGCTGTCTCTCGGTGCGCTACGGCATTATCAATGGCGATCGTTTCAGGCCGACGCCCCGACTGTGCGCGTCGCGATGGTTCAGCCGAACGCGCCGTTAGAAAAGACGACCGACGAAGGCCGACGGGATCCAAACGTGGAGGCCGCGGCGAGCGCCCTCCTGCGCGACACGATTCCCGCCCTGATTGCTACAGCGCACGAGGTCGCCGGACAGACCGCAGATCGCCCGATCGATTTGATCGCGCTGCCGGAATCGGCCGTGCCGTACTATACGACCGATGATCACTACTTAAACCGGCGCTATCGCGTTTACAATCAAGACTATCGCGCGCTGGCGCAGTCGATCACAACGCCCGCATCGCGGCCGGCTCCCGCGCTGCTGCTCAACGAAACGAATTTTCGCGTGCATGAATCGCAAGACGCCGGACGCATTCGCGCGCGAGCGTACAACTCGGCCGCTTTATACCTGGGCGGCGCACGCGCGGGAGAGTATCACAAAGAACGCCTCCTGCCCTTCGGCGAGTACGCGCCCGGCCTCCACCTCTGGCACAGCCTCGGGGTCGCGCAGCTGCTGCCCGCCTTTTTGCAAAATTCACGCTTTCATCCCGGCGATCCGAAAACGAATCGTCCGCTGCGCATTCCTTTTGCCGGCGATGCAGGGGAAAATTCCGACAGAATTTCTGGCAGAGATTCCGGCGATAGCCCGGGCGCAAGCGCGGCGCATGCTCGCAATTCAGCCGACTCTAAATCGGCGGTGCTGATCCTGCCGACGATCTGCTACGAAATTATATTCTCCGACTACGTGCGAGAATTTCTCGGGCGGCGCGACTCGAGCGCGGCGGGACTGCTCGTCAATCTCACCCAGGACGGCTGGTACGGCGATACAATCGAAACTCACCAGCACTTTGAACTGGCGCGCCTGCGCAGCATCGAAACCCGGCGCGCCCTGCTGCGCGCAAACAATACGGGCGCGAGCGGCTTCGTCGATCTGACGGGAAGTCTGGCCGCGCCGATAAATGCGAACAGCGCGCCGCGCTCGTCGACTGAGCGCGGGGTGTTGCTATGGGACGCGCCGGTGCAGAGCGAATATACGACGCTCTATATGCGCATCGGCCACTGGTGGCTGTTGATTCCGATCTTCGTACTCGTCCTTCGCCCTGGCCTCGACTTCCTGCGCAATCGGCGCCGGCCTGCCTGAAGCGAGTCCTGCGGTCACCCCAATCCACGACGCGCATCATGAGAGCCGCGCCCTGCATATTAAGATCGCCGAAGCGATTTTATTCTTCGAAGGGGGGCTGGTCTTCGATAATCCGAAAGACGCCGGACTCGATAAAGACGTCGAGCAGCTGCGTATCCAGCCGTTTTTCGTTCGCTTCGAGTTTGAGGATGTCGAGCGCGCGCTCCATGGGCAGCGACTTTTTATACGGCCGATCCGGCGCGGTGAGCGCGTCGAAGATATCGGCGATGGTCATCATGCGAGTTTGCAGGGCGATCTCGTCGCCGCGCAGGCCCATGGGATAGCCGGAACCGTCCAGTTTTTCGTGGTGGCCGTGGGCGATGTCCGGCACGCGGGCCAGGTCGCCGGTCCAGGGAATTTGAATCAGGAAGCGATAGGTATGCGAAACGTGGGACTCGATCTCCATGCGTTCCTTTTGATCCAGATTGCCTCTGCGAATCGAAAGGCTGAGCAATTCGTTTTCGCGTAAAAAAGGAATCAGTTCGCCGCCAGGCAGCCTGGCTTTCTTACGCGTGATTTCTTCGAGGCGCGCGAAGTTCCCCGCTTCGACGACCGTGGGTTCATTCGAATTACGAATGACGTCCAGCATCTCCTGGATTTCAGCGAGCTTCTCGGCCATCTCCCGATCGAGATAGCTTTCGTATTCGTCGAAACCTTTGCGACCGTTGTTCTTGAGATATTTTATCTTCTTGTTAAGATAGTGCTTTTCCGCCAGCTGAAAGATCAGCTTGAAGCGCCCTTCGATCGCGTCCAATTCAAAGGGATATAATTTCTTGGCTTTGACCAGCACTTCTTCGCGCACGCCGACCTTGCCGAAATCGTGCAGCAGCGAGGCATAGCGTAGTTCGCGAATCTGTTCGATGTTAAAGCGATCGTTCGCGAAGACGCCGGAGTTCAGCCGATCGACCGCTTTCGCGAGACCCGTCGTAAACTCCGCCACGCGAAAGCTGTGACCGGAGGTGGTCGGATCACGCTGTTCGATCGCGGTGACTGAAGCGGTGACGAAACCTTCGAAGAGGTTGTTGATGTCCTGGATCAGCAGACTGTTCTGAATGGCGACGGCCGCCTGCCCGGACAGCGCCAGGGTCAGCTCCACGCAGCGATCGGAAAATGGAATTACGGCTTCGCCTTCCATTTCCCGGACTGAAAGCTTATGAGAAAAATGGCGTTTGCGATTGATCAGCTGGATTACGCCGATGACTTCGTCTTTGTGATTCTTCATCGGAATCACCATCATCGATTTGGTATAATAATTATGAGCCTTATCGAATTCGAAGTTGAAGCTATAGTCTTCTTCGCCGGTCAGGGCGTGGCAGTCTTCGATCAAGAGCGGCAGACCGGTCATCGCGACATAGCCGGCGATCGAGTTGGCGTCGATGGGCAGCAGGAACTCCCCCGCCGATAAATTCAAAGCGGACTTCTTGAAACGCAGATGCGTCGCCGGCTTGCCGCCCTTGCCCCGCTCGATCACGTAGATCGAACCGCTGTCGGCGGCGACCATCTCGCGGGCGTAGCGCAGAATCAATTCGATCAGCACGTCGAAATCGCGTTCGGTCGACATCGCCTGCCCGACTTCGGTAATGCGCTGGAGCTCCTGAGAACTCAAAGCCAGGCGCGACTGCAGCTGCAGCTTTTCGTGACGCAGGCGTAAATTATGAAAGGCGTTGTTGAAAATATCCCCGAGGGCCCGGTGCTGGCTCTCGAAGTTTTTGGGCAGCACCAGGTGAATGTATTCGGCGGGCAGCGGCGAAAAGGCGGCGGCCGCCTGGGCCTGGTCTGAGAAAATAATAAACTGCAGATCGAATTCGGGATGCTCCCGCACCCAGTTCCAGAGCTGATCGATCCGGGCCGTCAGATACTCGACGGTCGTTACGACCACGCCGAGCACCATATCCGCCTGGATTTCAGTGGCGCCCCGGACCAGTTCGTCCAGGTCGAAAACCGAGCGCTCGCCGGCCGGCGGGGCCAGGCGGTCGCGCAGGGCCGGCTCAACCAGACAGACTTCGCGTAAATTGGATCGAATCGGCGGTTCGGCGAGCATACTATATTAGAATAAAAAGGGCTGGCAAGCGAACGGCGACTGCCGCAGCCTTAGATTTTAGCAAAATCTTGCCGATGATAAGGAATACACAAGATAAAAACGCGCGAATGTAGCGTGTGGGTCCGAAAAGAGCTGAAAAGCTCAGAACGGGTGCAGGGATTGAAATGGGAAAGAGCTTCTTTGAGCTGGAACAGAGCATCAAATTCCAGGTGAATAACGCCAGCGAGCTGGCGCTCCAGTCCAGCCGAATCGATCAAAAAGTCGAAAAATACCTCCAGCATACGCTGCACCTGCTGCTGGAGCGCTTCGGACGGGGCGATTTGCTGGACATGGTGTATACGATCACCAAAGAGCTGACCATCAACGGGGTCAAAGCGAATCACAAGCGGCTATTCTTCGAAGAGCACGGCTACGATCTGGAAGATACGAGCCGCTACGAAGCGGGCGTCGCGGCCTTTCGCGGCGAATTCTCGGACGAGATGAACGAACACTGGGGCCGGGTCGCTCTCGAACGCGGCATCTACGTCAAGATTCATTTAACCTATGACGAAAGCGGACTGTGTATCGAAGTCATCAACAATACGCCGATCGCGGAAATCGAAGAAAGCCGCATGCGCGAAAAATTCAAGAAGTCCATGGGCTACAGCGACATCGCCGAATTCTATATGGACAATATGGATAATACGGAAGGCGCCGGCCTGGGCATCGCGCTGATTATGATCCTGATGAAAGGCGAAGGGCTCGACCCGAACCTCTTTCGCATCTATACGAAGCCGGACAGTACGATTGCCCGCGTCGAAATCCCCTTCGGCGAAGATTATGTCAGCCGCCGCTCCAGAGAAGGCATGGAAACCGCGGCCCACGCTCTGGATTGAGACTCTCACCCGCCCTCTCAGTACAGGTTGTTCGCGGCGGCGGGTAACGTCGCAGCGGAGCCATGGAAGGCGAAGCGCCTCAGCGCTCGTCCACGGATGGGCGCGCGCTGAGGCCGGCGTGACCCGTCGTCGCTAACAGCCCCGCGGCTACTCCTTCGGAAACAGTAGATCCTTAAAGCGCGCGTAAAAATAGCTCGCGACGACCAGACTGACGCCGACGCAAACCAACACGATCACCCGGGCGGTGCTTTCCAGTTCGCGTACGTCCCACAGCGAAAGTTTGAGCAACGCCAATAGAATCAACGCGAAGCCGCCGTAGCGCAGCAACTTCCAATTTTTTAATATGCCCACGACCAGGGCGGCGACGCCCAGCGCGGCCCAGGCGAGACTCCACCAGCCGATATCAAACAAAGACATCGAAAGCAAAACGAGCGCCAGCAGCAGAGCCGGATAACCAGCCCGCTGAAAGGGCGTCAGCTCTTCGCCGCCGTATAGATCGCCGTGCAAAGTTAAACTGAAAGTTAGAAAGACCAGCGGCACGACGCCCATGATCGCGCGCAAAATCAGCGGCGACGAAGCGTCGTCTACGCGCGCCACGCCTGCTGAATGCAGCAACAGCGCGGCGAAGCTGAGCATCGTAAATAGAAAAGCAAGCGGTGCGATGCGATAGAGCTGCTGCCACTCCTGAGGCTGACTCCCTGACGCCGTCGACTGTTCGGAATCCGCCTTCAGTTTGCCCAGCAAATAATAGATCAATAGAGTCATCAGCGCGTAGCCCGACGGGCGATAGATCTGCGGCACGAGCAAATGAATCGCCGCCAGTAGAAAGCCGAGCGTCAAAAGCGCGCTGAAGTCTCGAACGCGACGCGCGGGATGATTAAAGAACGCGATCCCCGCAGCGAGCAGCGGCAGCCCCGCGATCACTCCGAAAGAAACGACCGCATTCACCGGATCAAGCGCCGTGCCCTCCAGGTCCTTGCCGCTGCCCCGCAACAACACCCAGTGCAGCGGTCCGATCAGAAAAGCCAGCCCGGAGAGCGCCGCCGAAAGCCAGCGGCCGCTCAATTCCCGGCGCCAGTTCAGAACGCCCGCCATCAGCAGCGCGTACGCCGCAATCGACGCGGGCGCATATACCGCCGCAACTGAAATCTGAATCCAGCCCAGGGCGATCAGCGCTCCGACCGACAGCAAAGCCGCGAAGGCGAAGCCGGAAGAGCGCAGCGTGGACGTGGAATCGATGCGAGCCGCTTTGTACACATGCAGCGCGATCGCTCCGCATAGCGTCGCGATCATCAGCCAGGCGCTATTATATAAAAAGAGATCTTGAAAATCGTCGGTATCGAAAAGCTGCGCGAAATACAATCCCAGTACGAATAAAATCGAAAACGAAGCCAGCGTGTACAGCGCAAGCAATCCCTGGCGATAGCGCCAGTAGATCGCGCCGAGAGCGGAAGCGCCGAGCACCGCTCCCAGAATCGTAATGCGCGCATCGATATGGTGGCCCGCGAAGGCCGGCAGCACGATCGCAGGCAGCCAGAGCGCGAGTCCCGCAAGCAGTCGTCCCGACACGCGACCGGGCACGCGCCAGACGCCGGTATCGAGCGGCGAATCGCTCGCTTCGCCAGGGCTTTCGCCGGCCGAAACCCCGTCAGATGCGAACGCGTCCGGCGCGAAACGCCGCTGGTAAAAGAAGCACAGCGCGCCGCCCGCGAATAATAAGATCAAACTCAGGCGCTGAAACAGGACTTCGCCCGGCCCTTCGTTGACCACGACCAGGGCGCCGGCGCTGAAGAGCGCTGCCCATAACAAGACAACCGCATACAACAAGAAGGGCGCGATGCGCAGTAAGCGATGCGCGACGATCAAAAGCAATGCGAAAGGCACCAGCAGGAGCGCCTGCTGCCCGACAAGCAACGAATAGTGCGCAAGCAAAAAGGCGACGATGCCGCCCGCCGCGCCCAGCACGTGCCAGGCGATCCGGTCGATCGAAGCCGGCGGCACGCTGACGCGATCTACCGGGAGCGCGGCGGCGCCTGGCTTCGCGTCGGTCGCAGTCGATGGAAAGCGCGCCACAAGCGCCGCGAAAATTTGCAGGCCGAAGAAGCACAGGATCATAAAAACGTACAGCAGTCCGCGGTTCCAATCAAAGGCCCACAGAGGCGCGCCTGCTTCCGGCAGTCCCTGCCCGGCCGCATCGCCTTCGCTATCGATCAATACTTCCGGACCGTAGCCGTAAAACAAATCCCCCGCCGGCAAATCAAGAAAGGCTCCGAAGTTCAGGAGCAGCACAAAGTAGCCCGCGTAGCGAAACAAGCCTTCGCGCAGACTGTAGCCCAGCGCAATCAATACGGTCGCCTGCACCAACCAGCCGAAGGCCAGTCCGTACTCGCTGAAGCGAAAGGGAATCGCCAGCGCGAGCAGACCCACGCCCAATAACACGCTCGAAGTCCAGAGATGTTCGCGGCCGAAGATGCGGCCTAACACGCCGATCAAAAGCACGGCCAGGCCCAGGCCGCCGGTAATCGCAAAAGACCCCCAGGCCGTGGAAGGCGGCCGAATATAGGCGACCAGAAAATAGAAGCAGAGCACGTTCGCCACGTTCAGCCAGACGCCGACCCGCCGCGAAACCGCGTCATCGGCCGGCATACTGAAAACCGAAACCGCAAAGACGAAAAAATAGATGGCCAGATACAAAAAGGCGAACAGAAAATAGTCCGGTCCGGTTCCGCTATGATCGATGAAATTCTGCAGCTCGGTCAGGGCTTCTCCGCGCCAGACGAAACCTTCGAGCGTCCGCGGCAAGGCCGTCGCGTACCAGAAAAAATTCGCGTAGGTTCCCAGCAATCCCAGCACACCCAAAAATTTCCAGCGCCGCAAACTCAGCACGAGAATCAAACTCGCCGCCAGAATCGCCAGAGCGATCAACGCGAAGTGGCCGGTAAAGCGTTCGACGCTCGCTTCGCTTTCGTTGATCGAAATCGAAATAAAAGCCAGGAAGTACGCGAAGCCGGTGAAGGCTTCGCTGTCGTAGCGCAGGCTGTTGGCGACGATACCCGCCGCGACGATCAAAAGCAGGAAGTACGCAAAGAGCGATCGCTCCGGCGGAATCACCCGCGTGGCTTCGACGTGATAGGCCGCGAAGGCGTTAAAAAATAGCAGCACCGATCCGCCGGCCGCAAGCCCCAGGCCGAACATGCGAAAATTGTCGCCGCGTTTTCGAAAGAAATATTCGCCGCCGAGCAAGGCCGCGGACGCAAGCAAAGTCAAACCGGCCAGCTTCAGCTCCGGCCCGACCCACTGATAGGCGATACGCAGAAAAAAACCGCCGCCGACCACCAGCATCAGCACGCCGATCTTATTCAGCAGATTCAATCCGACGAATTCTTCGAGGGGGATGCCGCCGATGCGCGACTTGATCGCGGCGATCGCCTGGGATAACAGCGACGGCTGCGCGGGTCGCGCGTCGGGCACTGCAGCAGTGCTGCCGGCCACGCTGCGCTGCTTGCTCTGCGCGGATTCCGCCGACGCCGCGGCGCTCTTCACGGGACTCTGCTCGATTCGTTTTCCGGAGACTGTTTGCGAACCCTGTGACGCAACTTTTTCAGAGCTTTTGTCAGAGATTTTCGGAGGCGCGGCTTGATTCGCGGGCTGCGTCGAGGCCGCGGCGTTGCGCCCGGCCAGGACTTCGCGTAGATCGTTGACTTCGCTCTGGATTCGGTCAACGTCGACGCGCGCCGATCGCAGGCGGTCTTCCAGTTGTTTCAATCGGAAGGCCAGTTCCGCGTTCGTGGGTTCTTTCATATAGTCCGCCGGCCGTGCCGGTAAGTACGGCGATCAGGTATCCGCAGTTTCGGAGATCGCTTTCGCGGGAGGATGCGTGTATTCCAATCCAGATAGACGCGCGATCTCCTGCATGCGTTCATGCAAAAAGAGCACCGGATCTTCCCCGGCGCCAAACTCGCGCGGCGATCCGATTTTAATCTCTACAAGCGTGCGACGAAAGCGCCGCTTCGTATAATGAAAGCCGATGCAGAGCACGGCGATCGGTCGCTCGGGCTTTGAGGTAATAAATCGAAAGCCAGGTAAACGACCGCGGCCCATCTTGCCGGGCACGATGGTCTGTTCCGGAAAGATACACAGCGCGTGCTGTTCGTTTAAGACACTGCGAGCCAGCAAAAGATCGTGCTTGCTCTTCTCCGGATTCTTACGATTCACGGGAATGCCGCCCTGGCGTAACAAAAACCAGCCGAAGGGCGGCTTCGCGAGCGAGTCTTTCATCACGCACCACAGATGCCGGCCGGAGTCTTTTTTAACGGCGATCTTGCCGAGAGCCACGTCCGCCAGAGTCCAGTGCTTGGATAAAATCAAAACGGGACCCGTCGTGGGAATCGCCCGGTCGCTTTCGACCCGCACTTTATAAAACAGCGCGTACACCAGGCCGCCGATTATGTTAAATATATTCGAAAAAAATATATTCTGCCCGGGATGACCTGATTTCTCCAACATCGTACGCAGATTGAAGCAGCGCGGAGGCTTCGCAACCGGAAAAATCCAGCTTAACCCATTGCCGCGGCCGTGTCGCGACTCCGATAGACCGTGCCGGTCGCGTCCACGCAGAGCCTGTCTTCTGCATCGTAAACCTCGACCCGGGAATAGATAAGATTCCGCCGGATCCGTTCGATAAATGCCCGGGCGTGCAGAGAGTCGCCTTCGACGGGTCGGCGCATGCGAATATTCAAACGGCCGACTCCCGACCCGGTGAGTACGGGCAAACCCGGACCGACAATCGTCAGCCCGACAGCGATGTCGCAGATCATGGCGATCACGCCGCCGTTTACGGAAGTGATCGTGGTTCCGCCCCGGTGATGCGGCAGAATGCGCGGCAGCTCCAGGGTCGCCGTCGGCGCCCCGCCCGGATTCAGGCGGGCCCGGACGCCGAAGTGTCGAAAGGGCGCGGATTCGTTCAGAGCCGCCTCGACCCGCCGCGGATCGGACTCCGACGCGAGAATCGCCCCGGGCAGCCCGCCGCCGGAGTCTTCTAAAACATGGCCAACGTTCTGTATCATTCGTTATAGCACCGCGTTCGTGGCCCTCGTCAAGTATTTCTATAACGATCGATACAATAATATTGCGCGATTCGCGGCGTGATCTTATTCTGGACCGCATGAGCGCCGAACAAGAAACGAAACGCGCCGCCCCGGCCCGCGGCGAATGGAAGTCCTCGGCAGCCAGTCGGCGCAAGATTTTGCGCGGGGCCCGCAGCGCCTTCGCCCGGGGCGGCTACTACGGCACTTCGATGCGTCAGATCTGCGACGCCTGCGGTTTCCGGCAGCCTGCGATCTATCACCACTTCCAGAACAAAGAGAAGCTGTTTCGCACGATTCTATTCGAGAGCCACGAACGTCTGCTGGCTGCAATCGAACGGGGATTGCTCGCCGACCAGAGCGCGCGGACGGAAATCCAGTCGATCTTCGACGCAATCAACGCCTTTCATCGCCGCGAACCGGCGCACCTGTATTTGACCTTTCGCCTGGTGTTTTCGGCGCCGCCGGATATCCAGCGCGACTTCGCCGCGACTTCCGGCGCCGACTATTTTCGATTCTTAAAAGAGGCCGCCCGGCGACATCGCCTGCGGGATCGTCGGCGACGGCTGGGGCTCTTAAACGATCTCTTGCGGAGCTTTCTGCTGGGGCTGGCCGCTCCGGCCATGCGCGAAGGCAAGGCCATCGACAAACGCGCGGCGATCGCTTTTATTTTATCGTAAGAACGCGACGCTGTGACAGTCAATCATGACGGCGGACGAGGCCACTCGACGGTCGCTGGATCTTTTGCGTTCTGTGTAAGATTTCGCAGAGCCTCGCGATAGCCGCGCCACGCTTCGCGGGTCACGTCGTCGATCGGGTAGTCGGGCATCATGTATTTATCGCTCTGGTCCAGGAGTTCGTTACGGCGGACGCGAACGCCGTCCCAGACCTGACGCAAGCGGCGCCGTTCGAGAGCGGTTTCGTCAGGCACGAGCCGGCGATGGGGTGCGCCGCTATCGGAGAGCGCGCCCGGCGCGGTATTAGAATCACGCCCGGTATCGGAGGCCTCGAATTCGTCCGCGATTTCTTCAGAATCTTCTGAGTCCGGAGTCGCCGGCGGAACATCCACAAATCGAATCTCGCCGGCGCGATAGCCTTCCCGTTCGAGAGCCTGATACTCTTCTAACAGAGCGCCTTCGAGTCGCTGAATGCGAAAGGGCGCCTCCGGCAGCACGGGACAACCGCGATTGTCCTGCGGCAGCCCGGCTTCCCATTCGCGTAGCTCGTCGATGCTCTGAAAACCACGCGCATAGGCTTCGCACAGGAGTTCATTCGACTGGCAGTAGATGATCTTTTCGTTTTGAATCGCGGCAAACATATGGGCGCTCCGGAACTGTAGATTGATCTCTCATGATGAATAAGCAACTGACAGAGGTCGGTCAAATTGCGCTGCGTTTATTCCAGCTTGCGCAGCGACAGCTGGTTGTGGACATCGCCGTTGGCAAAGCCGCTGCTAAAATGCACCCGGGTTTCGATGGTATCGCCCCGGCGCAGCGCCGCTTGAATCGACTTACTCGAGTCAGTGGTCGTTCCCGACGAATGCGAATAGGTGTACATCAGGACTTTGTTGTTCACCAGAATGTATATGGAGGAATTCCCGTTCGCCAGATAATTCAAAGCTATTTCGTAAGTTCCATCTTCCAGAATATAAAACTTGCCCTGGCCGGGTCCATAAACAACGCCCCGCGTTCCGAATTCTCCGATGCCCGAAGACCCCCGACCCCGCACCATATTCATGCGAAAGGCACCCTGGGCCCCGGGAAAAGAGTTGTCGTCTTTGCCCAGATTCGCCCACACCCGCGGGCGACGCACCCGGCTGCGACCGCGCAGATCGCCGTAGTCGGCGATTGCATGCGCGCTTTCGTCGAAGAGGCGCAGATCGCGACGGTCGATGCCCGCGCCGCCGCCGATCAATTCATATAGCAGCGGCGATTCGTGCCGGCGAAAGTGATTCGCGCGATGCAGTGGCTCGACCAGGTCGATCGCGCTCAAGAACAGATAGCGCCCGGCGGTCACCGTAGCCTCGACTTCCAGCATGTGTTCGCCGCGCGGCAATGCCAGAATCGAAACGCTGCTCGCCAATTCGCCGGAGCGGCTGGCGGTATACATGCCCGTCGCGGCGTTCAGCGAACCGGTCGCGGCGGCCGTCGCGTACGCCAGCAGATTGCTGGAGCCATTCAGGCGAATCTGAAAGTCCTGGGCGTCGGTGTCGTCGCGAAAGCGCAGAATCGCGCCGGTGCCGAAGAAGGGCAGACGATAGCGCACAATTTTCTCCGCGTTGCCGCTTTGCACGACCAGCCCGCCCACGTCGTCGATCTGCGGGGTGCCCACCAGGGCCCACTCGGCCCCCTGGCCGCCGCTCGTTGCCGTCTCTTCGGTATAATAGACGTCGTGCAGCGCATGCACGCGTCGCACGCCCCGGGCAATCGCCCCGACCCCCGGTTCGGTTGCCTGCACGATCTCCGCCGGCAACAGATAGTCTCCGAAGTTGATCCAGCCGTCCGGCAAAACGGCGCGGCGCGGCTGGTAAACTTCAAATGATTCGATGTTATGACTGATGCCGCCCCGTGCGACCTCGACGCCGTCGATGCGCACGATACTTTCGCGATCGGTCGGATCGTAATCGATTTCCCAGACGTGGGCGCCGTACGGCAGATCCGCGACGACCGGAACGTTTGTGGAAAAATTGTGGCCGCCCGGAACGCGCAGAGACCCGTCGCGCCGAACATTCATTCGCAGACCGCAGCCGGGAAAGCTAAAACGCAAACCACCGGCCTGATCGGTGACGCGTACGGTTGCGTCGGGTCGCGGTTCAATATGATCGCCGCGAAAGCTCGACTGGCCGACGCGCCGCCCGACCAGATTCGTGCCGCCGTCGGGAAATGTATATGCACGATTGCTGGCCGCGTTCACCGTCAGAGTATCGAAGCCGAACTGGGTCGCGCCATTGCGATCGCCGTTACCGAATTCCCAGATCGGAAGATCGGCGGCTTTTTCGAGCAATGCGAAGTCAGGTGCGAGCGCCGCGAAGACCGGCCGCGACTGACCGCCGCTGCCGCGTTCGTCGTGGGCGAGATATTCGCCGTCAACGACGAAACGCTCCCCGTTCCAGCGCATCACCTTCGTGCCTGAATCATAAGCGCCGTGCAGGCTCCGGTAACTCGTGAATGCCAGATAGCTTTCGCCGTCAGCGCCGTGAAACATTTCGACATTGTGAACATACTCGCCGTAGAATTTCTGGTATTCGCGAAACTGCTGCCCGTCCCATTCGAAAAGAGTCGACTCCAGAATCTGGGTCGAGCCGTTGTTTGCGCTCATAACCGCCAGGAAGTCCCGGCCGTCAATTTCCAGATGTCGCGCGCTGATAGGCCCGACGGTTGGTATTCTCTGGTACAAAACGAAATTCGCGCCGTCCCAACGATACAAATGCGAATCCTGGACGAAGGTCGAACCGTTATAATGGTTCGGCACGAAAAAGAAATCGTCGCCGCCGATTGTAAAGGCTTCGACGTTGTGCACGCCGTTGGTCGGGATCGTCTGGTGCTGCACGAACTGGCTGCCGTCGTGACGATAGATTCGCGAATTGATATTGTGCGTGCTGCCGTTGTGATGTTCCGCCACGAAGAGATAGCCCGTGCCGCCGCTTTCATGAAAGTCAATTCCAATCGGACGCGAGGCGCCGAAAGTCTGGTAGTGCTGGAACTGGCTCCCGTCCCATTCGTGGATCACGACTGCGTTGCCGATGTGATGCGTAATCGCAAGATAGTGCGTGCCGTCCACTGCGAAAAAGCGACCGTCTTGCGGGCCGTTCGTCGCAATATCCTGGACTTCTTCGAGCTCCGTACCGTTCCAGCGGTACAGCTTCGACGTCGTGTTGTAGTTTGAGCCGTTGTGATACGATGCGAGAAAGGCGTAGCGTGTTCCACCGATCACAGTCGTATCGACGCCGATTACACCCAAGGCCGACAGGCTCTGGTGTTCTTGCCAGCGAACGCCGGCCCGGCGAAAGACCCGGCTCTGAACATTATGACTGGAGCCGCTATAATGGAAGCCGACGATAAGATAATCCACACCGCCTTCCGTGAAATGGCGCACTCCACGTGCGCCAAGTGTCAGAAACTCCGCCTCGTTGAGCATAGCCCGTGCGACCGGCGGCATCCAGACAGTGGCGCTGCTGACGACGGCCGTACCATCCGGGTTTCGCGCGGTCGGATGAATATTCCAGGTGACGCGGCCCCCGTTGTACGGACGGCGATGATGAAACTGCGAATTCGCGAAGCTGCCGTCGGTCGTGCTGAGCACGCGATAAACGCGCGAGTCGGCGACGGAATATAAGATTTCATGATCGTTCAAGTCGGTGCGGACGCTGATGTCGGCAACGCTGCGATCGATCGTGCAAACTTCCTCCCAGACGATCTTATCGTTGCTGACCGCCTGGTGCTCCCCCGCCACCAGGTTTTTTAAATAGCACACGCGATAGACGACGCCCGTGGCGGTGTTTAATACATGATCGTGCACATTTAATGGCGGAGCGTACACGGCCGGCGCCTGGTGATCCGAAACCGCAACGGAAATCTCCAGATACATCGGCCAGGCGTCGAGGCCTTCGTCGTAATATCCCGAGACCTCTTCGCTCAGAGCGTAACCGTCCGTTAAGAATGGATCCGGCAGGTACTCGTGATCCTGCGCCGGAATCGAAATGCGTTCGCCGTTGATTAAGGCGGCCTGCTCCGGCACGTCGATGCGCCCGTCCGCTCGATGGCACACGCTTTCGATTCCGTACAGATTTAAGCGATCTCCGGAAAAAATTCGCAGCGTATACAGGTCCGGGCCGCCCGGCGCTTCGAATAAATGCGGTAGCAGCGTCGCGGCGTCGTCGAAGCGGTTCCAGTTCGGCGAATGATTCAGACGACTCGTGCCATCGAATCGCTCTTCGGAATGCGCTCCTCCCGCCCCGAACCATTCAACGCGTACGGTTCCAATATTCTTCGCGGAGAAAGCCAGAATGCGCAGGCCGCTCATATAGCCCGTGAACTCGACGTAGCCGCCCGCGGTAATCACCGGACGATAGTCGTTCGAGTCGTTAATGCGAACCTCCCGTGCGTCGGTTACGATGCGAATATCGTCGCGGCCGTCGAGGCGATAGACCCGCTGCTCCGGGGTCGGTCCTTTCTCATAGGCCGCTGTCCGTCCCGGTGCGGCCGGTCCGCCGTCGGCGATAGCCGCGCGCGAACTCGCCCCCGAAGAATCGGCCGGCACCACGTCATCTAAGAGAATGCGTTCGCCGCCGAAGAACATTCCGGTGCGCGGCGAAAGCAAACGCTCGCGGTCGCGCACCGTCGTATAAAAGAGCGTGCGACCGAAAGCATCGCTCTGGCCGTGCAAGGCCGCGTCGTTCGTGGGATATAAATATTCGGGCAAGAGTCCGTAGTAGCTGCGGCGCTCCTGGCCCACGTTCGTCAAAAGCGATCCGTCGCCGATGAAATTCGTAGCGCGCACCGTGCCGTCCACATCCAGACGATACTCTGGATTTTCGAGGCCCAGCCCCGTATCGCCGACGACGTGCAGGCCGCCGTTCAGGTCCGCATCGCCGCCGAGATTTAGTGCGCCGTCGATTGCGGCGTCTTCGCCGATATGTACGGCGTCGTCGATTTCGAGAGCGCCGCTTGAATGCAGCGAACGCAGCGCGCCGTGTAGAATCGTCGTGTCTTCGTCCTGGTCTCCGAGCAGCACGTCGCCCGGCTGGTGCTGCGTATCGCGCGCGATCAAATCGCCTTCGATTGTGAAATCGCCCTTCACCGTTAAGTTTTGATCGATGCTGACGCTCTGGCCGAAATTCGCGTCCAGATCAACGTTCAGATCGGCTTCGATATTCAGCGTGCCGGTCATCGTATCGCCGAAGCGGTTGACTTTGTTCTCAACCTGGTTTTCAGATTTCGCGATGCCCGCCAGCGACGCGAAGCGCACGCGAGCGTCCGCGATTTCGCTCCATACGCCGGCGTC
This sequence comes from bacterium, assembly GCA_024742665.1. GTDB lineage: Bacteria > Spirochaetota > Leptospiria > Leptospirales > Leptonemataceae > JANSYA01. The sequence continues at coordinate 1,429,633 of JANSYA010000001.1, read as the reverse complement.
GCGTCGGAGAAAGGCCAGCCGCGCGAAACGCCGATCGGCCGGGCGATGACGATGCGGAGTTTGAAAGAGCGATCCCGTCTCGTCGCAGGGCCAGAGAATGCCGCGAGTCACCGAACGCGCCGGAATCAGCCAGGCGTCCCCCGTGCGATAATTTCCGTCGGAGGCGAATTCGATTTGCAAACCGCCCTCGATCTCAAGCTTACCGGCCGCGACCTGCGCGGCGCCTCCGGGATCGCGCATATCCCAGCGGCGAATCAAGCGCCGGCCTTCGGCGAAATTTACGGGATCGAAGGTGCCGTCCGCCGTCGACGCATCGATGAGAATCACGTCCTGTTCGACGGCCGCGATACGCGCCAGAGTTCCCGGCTCCCGGCGCAGTTCGCGGCCTTCGTCTAGCAGCTCGATCCACTGGCCGGGCGCGAAGCTGCGCTCGGAATCCTGGCCGATCGCGCGAAAGCGCAGCTCCGCCCCGCTACCGTCGAGCCACTCCGCGCGAACGCTGCCGTTGTCTCGCGACCATTTGTACGTGGCCCCGCCGCCGTGCCCCGCTCCCGCCGCGTGAATTTCTATGCGATAGAGCCGATTGTCCGGCAGGCGATAGCCGCCGAGCAGCTGGGCGCTGCATAGATCCGCCCCCGGATCGGGATTCGCACCCGAATCGGAATTCGCGAAGGCCTTCAGGCGACCCGGCGCTGCATTCAATAGATCCAGATAGGCCTGGGGCGTGCTGTCGGCGTCGAGAATTTCCGGCGCTTCCGTGATCGAGAGCAAGCGAACCTGCGCCGTCGGCCGGGTCCGCACGCTGGTATCGGGACCGCCCAGAGCCGGTTCACGCAGCTTCCCGTCTTCCAGATAGCTGATCGTACGTTCGCCGACTTCCAGATAAGCCAGATAGACTCCGTCCACGTCTGGCGCGGCGTAGCCCGGCAAATCGCTCTGCTCGCTTAAGTTATGCTCAGTATCATTTTGTACGAAAGTACCGCCGACATAAAAACGACCCGGCGAAAGCGAGAGTTCGGCGCCTCCCGTGGCGGGCGAAACTTTGAATCCGCCGCCCTCCGCCGGCGCTCCGTACAGGCCGATCGCGTCATGAACACTGGAGCGTAATTTTTCGTCGGCGACGTCGACCTGCTCATTCCAATCGGCGTCGGTAATTCCCCGTCCCTGCTGCATTCGCACGCCGGAGTATTTATGCTCCGGTCGGAATCCATCGCGTGAATAATCGGCGGCCATAGCCACAGACTTGTAGCTCGAAGCGCCCCGTCGGCAACCCGAAAGTCCGGACCTAAAGATCACTTTCGCGCATATTTGCGAAATTTATAAGTATTTTGCAATATATGCAACGGGAGAGGCCCAAACCCTGCATATAGATACACTCCGCGAATCGCGAACAGAGCGAAATCAATCAAGGCCAGCGTTCGAATTCAGCCGTCGACGCGGCCGCGCATACTCTTAATCTGGCCGCGTTGTTTTTTGGCATCGACGCGTTTACGTTTGGCGGCGCGCGAAGGACGCGTGGGCCTGCGCGCCTTGCGGGGTTTGCGAACTTCGGCGATGATCGCCTGCAGGCGTTCCAGCGCGTCGCTACGATTTTTTTCCTGGCTGCGAAAGCGTGCGGCTTTGATGATCAGCACGCCATCGTCGGTTCTGCGATTGTCCTGCATCTCAAGCAACGCCGTCTGGACCGACTCCGGCAGACGGGAATCGGCGATGCGAAAGCGTAAATGAACGGCGGTCGAAACCTTGTTTACGTTCTGGCCGCCAGGGCCGCCGGCGCGCACGGCCTGCCATTCCAGACCCGGCTCCAACAGCGACAGGGGCACCGGACGCGGCTTCGATTCGGATTTTGATTCAGAACTCATGGCGACGATATTGATTGGCTGACTGCGGTCCGGACCGGCGCAGTCAGTCCGACTATTTCATCATCGGCGCCGACGGCCTGCCGGTCAAGCGAGTCCCGCGGCGCCCGGACCGGCCGCGCAGTTCACCATTTCGACCGCCTGGCCGGTCAGAAACGAGGGCGGAAAGCCCAGGAATTCTTTGCAGCTCCGGCTCAGGTGCGCCGAGTCGTAAAAACCCACAGCGTGGGCCGCTTCGGTCAGACTCACGCCCGTAGTAACCGCCGCTCCGGCCCGACGAATTCGCAGCCATAGCAAATAACGCCGCACGGTTAGACCCATCTCCGACTTAAAGAGACGGCGAAAGCGTTCGGTCGAAAGATCCACCGAGGCCGCGAGCTCCGCCGCGCTCAGACCGGCCGGCAGCTCCTCCATATTGCGCAGATCGTCGAGCACACGCGCGATGCGTTCGTCCCGCAGACCGCCCCGGGCCAGCCGCTCCGAAGCCGCCACCGCCGCCGCGCCCGCTACCGCGCGCAAAATTTGAAAGAACATAGCATGCGCCGCTTCGCAGGCGACGCGCCCGCGAAAGGCCGGAGCGAGAGCTTCGCACAGCTCCGTATAATTTACGTGGAGTTCGGTTATCTCAAGCGGGCGAACTCGATCCGATTCCAAAAGATCGCCCAGGGAATAATAAAACGGACTGCCCGGTTCCAGTTGAATCACGACGCGTCGCACGCCGGGAGTCGTCACGCGATGCTCGACGCCCGGCGGCACGAAGACGGCTCGAAATTCCCGCGCGCTTTCATCGCCCCGCGCTTCGAGCGAAAAGGCTCCGTCGAGAGAAAGCGTGATCGAGGCGGTCGTCTGCGTATGCATTTCTCCGGCCGGCTGCACTGTCGCGTACAGCGTATAGGTGTCCCAGAAATACAGATAGTTTTTCGGCGAAGCCAAACCCATAATTAAACCGAAGCAGGGAAAGCATTCGCCGCGCGAAAGCCGACACAAGCGGAAAATATCTCCTGCGCGCATTTTCGAACTGCGTTAACTTCGCGAGAGCGAAGCTATAAAACCGCGTTAGATTCGCTTTCGCGCCAAACAAACGCTGTTTATCCGCCTGAGAAGGCGAACTGACATAGCGTCATCGTTTTTTTCGCTCTTCGCGCGTTTTTCGCGAGGCGATAACCGTTTCCTACAAGCGCGAATACAAAATCTGTATCAGTCTTCCTGCGAGGATAAACAAAATTATCATGAACTATTTAGTAATCGGCGCAAGCAGCGAAGCGGGCCAGAGCGCCCTGGCCGCCCTGCGCGAACACAATCCGAACGCATATATCATAGCGACGACTTCCCGCGAAAACGAAATTCCAGGCGCGGACCGCACGATTTTCCAGGTCGACCTGGCCGGAGACGAAGCGGTCGAAAAAATCACGGCGGCCGTCAGCGAAGACATCGACGTGATGTTTTATACGCCGGCCTTCGGGCCGGTCGGCTTTCCCATCAGCGAATCCGGCGGTTCGGATATCGGCAAGGCGCTGGACTTTTCATTTCATCCGCTCGTTCGTTTGACCGAAACCCTGAACGTCAAGACCACCGTCGCCTACTCTTCGTTTTACTGGCTGCCGCATATTTCTATCGCCTACGGCGCGATGGGCGCGGCCAAGTACGCCGTTGAAAAGCTGGCCCTCGATCATCCCGATCGCTACCGTGTGATTCGCTCCGGAACCTTCGTGAGTAAGTCAACCCGCGGCATCAGCCTGATGATCCAGCGCGCCGTGAAATCGACCGAGGACGGCAATCTGCTGGATCTCGTGCGGCGCTGGAAAGAAAGCGGCATGAAATTCCAGGAATACTTTTTTCACTATGCCCACTCCGTTGAACGCGAAGAGTTCGCGCCGCGCTTTCAGGACCGTCCGCATCGTCTGACCACGCGCGACGATCTGCGCCGGCAGGCTCTGGCCATTCTGCAGGGCGACCCGCAAGATGCAGGTGACGGTCCGATTCGCAACGTAATCGGCGACTGGACCTGGACCGATCGCGAAATGCCGCCGCTGCCCGCCGCCGATCGCGCGGCCATTGTCGCCCACGTATAGATCGAGCGCCCGGCTCCGCGCCGCCGCACCTGTGATAGCAAAACGATCACGGCGCGGCGGCGCCGGGTGCGGAGGCGGAACGCAAGAGCGCTTGAGCCGCCGGCCGCGAATTTCCCCGGGCCGCGCATACGATCTTATTCTTCAGGACTTCAGTCGATAGCCGGTCTTAAAAACCCACCAGACAAAAACCAGGCAGACGAAGAGAAAGCTCAGAATCATTCCCAGGCTCAGGTAGAGATCCACATCCGCCACGCCGTAGAAACTCCAGCGAAAGATGCTGATCAAATAAACGACCGGATTGAACAACGAAACCTGCTGCCAGAAAGGCGGTAGCATATGAATCGAGTAGAAGCTGCCGCCGAGAAACGTCAGCGGCGTGATAATCAAAAGCGGCACGACCTGCAGTCGCTCGAAGCCGTCGGCCCAAATGCCGATCGCGAATCCGAACAGACTGAAAGTTACCGACGTCAAAACCAGGAAAGCGAACATCCACACGGGGTGCTCCACTTCGAAAGGCACGAACAGGCGCGCCGTCGCCAGAATGATCAAGCCCAGGATAATCGACTTACTCGCCGCCGCGCCCACGTAGCCGAGTATGACTTCGACGTACGATACCGGCGCGGAAAGCAGCTCGTAAATCGTGCCGGTAAACTGCGGCATATAAATGCCAAACGAAGCGTTGGAAATGCTTTCGTTTAAGAGCGAAAGCATAATCAGGCCTGGAATAATAAAAGCGCCGTAGCTGACGCCGTCGATGTCTCCCATGCGCGAACCGATCGCGGAACCGAAAACGACGAAATACAAAACCGTTGAAATAGCCGGAGCGGCGATGCTCTGCATCAGGGTGCGCCCCATGCGGGCCATTTCGAATTTATAGATGGCGCGAACGGCGTAAAAATTCATGCGTTCTCCTCCGGGCTCTCGGACGCCTCAGGCGTCTCGCTGACCAGACTGACGAAAATATCTTCGAGGGAGCTTTCATTCGAGTGCAGGTCCTTAAAGTCGATTCCATGCTGGTTTAGCCGGCGCAGCAAATCGGCGATGCCGGTCTCTTCGCTCTGCACGTCAAACGTAAAGACCAGGCGCTCGCCTTCCCCGGCCAGTTCCAGAGGCAGATCCGCCAGTTCGGAGGGCAGCTTTTCGAGCGGATTTTGCAAATGCAGGGTCAGCTGCTTTTTACCGAGCTTGCGCATCAGCGCGTCTTTATCTTCGACCAGAATGATTTCGCCTTTGCGAATCACTCCGATTCGATCGGCCATCTCTTCGGCTTCTTCGATATAGTGCGTCGTCAGAATAATCGTAACGCCGCTTTCCCGCAGGCCGCGCACCATCTCCCACATATCGCGACGCAGCTCCACGTCGACGCCAGCGGTCGGCTCGTCTAAAAAAAGGATCTTCGGCTCGTGCGAAAGCGCCTTCGCGATCATCACTCGGCGCTTCATACCGCCGGACAGCGCCATAATTTTCGTATCTTTTTTATCCCACAGGGATAGATCTCGCAGCAGTTTTTCGACGAAGGCCGGGTCGCGCGGTTTGCCGAACAGCCCGCGACTGAAATTCACCGTGGCCCACACGCTTTCAAAAGCGTCGGTCGAAAGTTCCTGAGGAACCAGGCCGATCATCTTGCGCGCTTCGCGATAATCCGCGAAGACATCGAATTCGCCGGCTTTGATTTCGCCGCTCGTAGCGTTTACAATGCCGCAGATCACGCTGATCAGCGTGGTCTTGCCCGCGCCGTTCGGGCCGAGCAAGGCGAAGATTTCGCCGTCTCGGATATCCAGATCGATGCTCTTGAGCGCCTGGTGTCCGGAAGCGTAGGTTTTATTGAGATTCTTAACGGTTATAATTGCCGACATGTTCGTATCCGTAAACGACCGCAAGGCGATCGCCTGGCCTGCCTCCGTCCGGTCTGCCAGCCCGGGGCTTCGGGACAAGATCTTTTTCAAGCGAGCGATAAGATCCGCGACGGGTGTCGTCGAAGTCGCAAAGAATGTACGGGGGATCGCGTCAGAGGCCTATATCTCGCGCCATGTTTTTCGCTCGACAGATCGCCCGCGACGGCCAGAACTATCTGGCAACCCGGAGGCCGTCATGTTAAGCAGAAAAGAACTCATCGAACGCATGGGAGTCGGCGCCGCCGTCTTGATGGTCGGGCCGCTGTGCTCCGAACCGGAAAATGAACACGAGCACGGCCACGGCGGACCTCACGAACACTCCGGCAGCGGACTGGCGGGTATCGCGGGCGACACCGCGAGTATCGGCAAAGAATGCCTGAGCCACTGCATCGACCAGCTCGCGAAGGGCGATAAGACCATGACCGATTGCGCCCACTCCGTGCGCGACATGATCACGGCCTGCACGGCCCTGTCTTCGTTCGCCGCGGCGAATTCGGAATATCTCAAGAGCTATTTGCCGGTTTGCAAAAAGATTTGCGCGGACTGCCGCGAAGAGTGCCTGAAGCACGCGAAGCACCACGCGATTTGTAAATCATGCGCCGACGCCTGCGAACGCTGCCTCGACGCGATGAAAGCGGCTTAAGTTCCGGAGGGAAAGGCGCCGCGGGCTTTCGCGATTTCCCGCAATTCCGCCACAATCGGGTGCGATGAGAAAAAGCTAAACCATCGTGTTTTTGGCATAAACATAATCTTCGAACCAAATTCCGTGGGAGCCTTAAAGTGGATCCAGACTGGATTCGTATTCATGAGAACGCACTCGGTGATTTTTTCAATATCGGCCGGGTCGACTTCGACGCGTTTCAAATAGTTGGAAATGTACAGCCTCTCGCCATCCAGCTGCACCACTTTCAATCGCATGCAGCCCCAGTACAAAAAAGCCGTTCCGCTGATCGTGGCGAATAAGAACCCGGGCGCGGGCTCGTTGAATCCTCCGGTGTATATCATCCCGAAGGTCCCAGTAGCGAAACCGCCGATCCATATGATCGGGAACGGAATCTTATAGATAAAAGTCATAGAAGAAGAGATAGTTCTTTTCATACAGAGTCGTTCCCGCCGCCGCCGCGGATCGCGGCAATGCGAACGAACCGCGAATCCTTTCGTTTCGTTAGTGCATCGAGTCGATCTTTTCGAAGTCGAGTTCGCGGCCTTCAGGCGATGAATCGATCGCCATGACTTCTTTGCGTTTATAGACGGCGATATAGATCAAACAGGCGAAATAGATACCGACCACGATCGCGCCGATCCACTGGATCTTAAGCCACTGACTCTGAAAGAGCAGCGTCAAAATAAAAAGCACCGCCACGTTGCCGGCGACGTACGCGATCTTACCCAGGCGCTCCGTCGTAAGTCCCAGATTGTCCGTATACAGACGAATCAGACTGTCGAGGGAATTGATTACGAAAGTTACGCCCACGAGAATCATCGCCAGATTCACCAGGCCGGCTGTCGGCACCGCGTTCAGGTGGTAATAATACAGAACGGAAAACCAGACCGCCAGCGGAATCGAAGGGATAATCAAGAGGGCCAACAACAGATGCTGAGTCTTCAGTCCGCCCACGAATCGCGAGGTAAACTGCCCGATCATAATCGACCAGGCGAACCACCAGAATAAATAGAAGGCGTGGTAATCCGTCAGAGGCAAAACGAATTTGTGCAGGTTGGCGAAATAGCCGCCGAGATTGGCGATCGTCGCGGCGAATTCCCCCGGGCCGATTCCGCCGTAGATCCAGAGGCCGACGATTAAGAACAGAAACGAAGCCGTCGAACCGATGCTCAATATGCGCACGTACTTTATGTCGGTGCTCGAATAGGCCGCGGCGAGAATCACCGCGAAGACGATCACGTAAAAAGTCAGGACGACCGATTCGCCGTCGCCGATCTCGGGGATATATCCCGGCAGATAAACCAGGAACAGGCTGGCCGTAAAGGCGCAGGTGCCGACGATCACAATATTATTGATGATCTTAACGATCGGGTTTTCGAAAAAGCGCACCCGGGGTTCGATAATGCAAAAATAGAAAGCCGTGAGAAAATAAAAGGCCCAGATCAAGAATCCCCAGAATCCGAATTCGATCGCCAGGGGATTGGTGAAAGCGTAGGCGGGTTCTTCGGCGTAGCCGCCGAACTCCGTCAGGGGAAACATGATCAAGCCCACGTCGAGGCCGGAAGTAAATAAAATCGCGATAAATGTAAACAGGGGCACGGGCGTCACGCCGATGCAGCGCAAATTCCACCACTTGATCGTGCAAAAGATAATCAGCACGAAAGCCAGCAGCACGCCGAAACTTAATATCAACTCCATTCAAACCTTCCTGTTATAATATCGCCGCGGGCGCGAAATCGAGCATCGTTGCGCGCGTCCATTAAGCTCCTGAGTCCAGGGTCCGGGTCCGGAGGCCGGCGCCCGAAAATTTCAAAATTCCGGCCCGTCGCCCAGATCCACATAGACGCTCTTGAGCTGCGTATAATGATCGAGAGCGGCCGGACTGTTTTCGCGTCCCAGGCCCGACTCTTTGTATCCGCCGATCGGCATTTCAATCGGCGTGATATTGTACGTATTGATCCAGCACGTGCCGGCCTGCAAGCGCGCGACAACGCGATGCGCTCGATTTATATCGCGAGTGTATACGCCCGCTGCAAGACCGTAGGGCGTATCGTTCGCGCGACGTACGGCCTCCTCTTCGCCGGCCGGTCCTTCGGGGAATCCCAGGATCGAGAGCACCGGACCGAAAATCTCTTCGCGCACGATCGACATATCGTCGGTGCAGCCGTCGAAGATCGTCGGTTCAACGAAACATCCGTCGGGAAATCGCGGAGCGCCGCCTTCGTCGACCGGCACGCCGCCGCCGCACAGAACGCGCGCGCCGGCCGCCCGGCCCGCCTCGATAAAACCCAGAACCTTTTTCTGGTGATCGCGGTTGATCAACGAACCGATCTGCGTCCCGGGATCCATCGGATCGCCGACGCGCAGTTCTTTCGTTCGCGCGACCAGACGCTCGATAAAAGCCGGACGAATTTCATCCTGCACGAAGACTCGCGTGCCGTTCGTACAGATTTCGCCCTGGGTATAAAAATTCGCGAGCAGCGCCGCGTTGACCGCGCTGTCTAAATTCGCGTCGGAGAAAATGATCAACGGCGACTTGCCGCCGAGTTCCATCGTCACTTCTTTCAAATTTGAAAGAGCCGCGTCGGCCATCACGCGCTTGCCGGTGCCGACTTCGCCGGTAAACGAAACTTTCGCGATCTGCGGATGGCGGCTGAGCAACTGCCCGGTTTCCGCCGCCCCCTGCACGACGTTGAAGACGCCCGGAGGAACTCCCGCTTCGGTATAAATTTCGGCGAGTTTGATCGCCGACATCGGCGTCAGCTCCGAAGCCTTATAAATCATCGCATTGCCGCAGGCGAGCGCCGGCCCCGATTTCCAGCACGCGATTTGCAGCGGATAATTCCAGGCGCCGATGCCGGCGCAAATACCCAGCGGCTCGCGCCTGGTATAGGCGAAGGCGCCGGGCAGATCGTAGTGGTGACCGTGCAAACTCGCAGCGAGCCCGGCGAAGTATTCGATGCAGTCCGCGCCCGAAGCCACGTCGACGGCCAGGGCCTCGGCGATCGGCTTGCCCGTATCGAGCACTTCCAATCGCGCCAGCTCGTCGTTGCGCTCGCGCAAAATCGCCACGGCTTTAAGCAAAATTCGGCCGCGATCGGCGCCGCTCATAGCCGACCAGACCGCGAATCCCTCCCGGGCGGATTCTACGGCCCGGTCCACGTCGGCGGCGGCGGAAATCTCCACCTGGCCTAAAATCTCGCCCGTGGCGGGATTGAAATTTTCGAAGCTGCGAGATGGGTCTGCCGCGGCGAGCGTGCGGCCGTGGATATACTGCTGTTGGGGGGAGGACACGGGCAATGCTCTCTAACAGCTCCGAACCGGCAAAGCCGAATTTTTTCCGAATTCCCGCGAGCATTGCCGAATTTTCACGAGCATGCTCGGTCCGCGCCCGATCCGGAGACGAAATTCCGCCTTAGTATCTCACTGCCGGTTCCAGACCGCGCTTCCGGGAGCGGCCCGGCCGAAATGCAGCGAAGTTCCGCGAGAATTAAGACCAGTTGAGCTTAACTTATGCTTGCCGCAGAATTAGCCTGATCAAAGTATCACTATCAACAGTATGCCTTCTCCCCGTGCCATGATCACCCGGCTGAGCCTGCGCGCCGAATACGCAAACTACGCGCTGGTAGTCGCCCCGGCGACCTACTTCGCTCTGGTTGCGGGAAACTATAGCTTCGAGCGCGGGCTGTATCTGATCCTCGGCGCCGGCACCGGCGTCATCGTAACTTTGTTGGTCAGCATCGCCGCGCGCTTGATCTGGCTGCGACCGCTGTTGCGCCAGATCGACCGGACCGACCCGGACGCTGTCCTCAGCGAAACCGGCAGCCTGCGCCTGGCCGCGCCCATGCTGCAAGTGAAGCGAGCGCTGCTCCGCTATCCAATCATTGAAGGCGTGCTCGTCATGTTGCGCTGGTGCGTCGGCGTGCTTTCGGCTTATCTTGTACAAAGCGCTTTCGCCGGGATCAATGAACGCGAAATCAATACGCTCTTGATCACCCTGGCCTACGCCGCGCCGATCAGCGGAGTCGTAGTTTATTTTACGACCGAAAATACCCTGATCCCAATTCTCGAAGACATTCGAATGGCCGCCTTCGATTTGCCTCGCAATCGCTATCGCCTGGCGGGAATGTTTCCGCGGGTTTTTATTACAGTCATCGTCGCCGCGGCGGTCCCCGTTGTAATGATGGGCTGGCTGCTGCAGCTCGCCGTGACCGGTCATGAATTGAATCCTTATTTGCCGCTGCACCTCTGCGGGGTGTTCGCGGTTCTGTGCTATAGCTTCGCCTACAGCGCGAGCGCCGCGACTGCCAGCCTGCGCAAGGGTTTGCAGCATACGTACCAGGCCGTGCGCAATCTCGCCGACGGCGATCTGACGACGATCGTGCCGATGATCGGCGCCGACGAACTCGGCGAAATGTCCGTGAGCATGAATCAAATCGTCCGGCGCCTGAGCGAAACCATGCAGGGCATACATGAAAACGCGCAGAACCTGGCGCAGTTCGCCGAAGAGATGCAGTCGAACAGCGGCCGCGTACGCTCCGATACTCAAGAGCAATCCGCGTCGATCGAAGAGATCTCGGCGGCCTTAGAAGAGATGGGCGCCTCCGCCGATAAGATCGCATCGCATGCCGGCTCCCAGGCGAAGCAGTCCGAATCGGCGCACCAGGCGATGGAACGCCTGAGCCAGCTCGGCGCGAAAATCTTTCAAGAAACCGAAACATCGGCGCGCACGGCCGACGAAACCCAGAGCGCGGCCAACAACGGCAATCGCATCTTAGAAGATACCGCGGCGCAAATGCAAAAGATCGTCGAGAGCTCGAATGAAATCCAGGACGCCGTCGCCGTCATTAACGACATCGCCGAACAGGTATCGATGCTGGCTTTGAACGCGGCGATCGAATCGGCGCGGGCCGGCGAATTCGGTCGCGGTTTCGCGGTCGTCGCCGACGAAATTTCCAAGCTCGCGGCGAAGACCCAGCAAAACTCCCGGCGAATTATCGCGCTGGTGGACGAATCTTCGCGGCAGGTCGACGGCGGCCGCCTGTACATCGAAAACACCCTCGAAGCCTTTACGGCGATCAACGCCAACGTCGAAGAGACGCTCGAAAAAATTCAGAGCACCGGTCGCAATACTTCGCAGCAGGTGGGCTTGAGCGACGAAGTGCGCCAGTTGATTCAGGCTTCCGCGAATCTGGCGCAGGATATCGCCAGCGCGGCCCGGGAACAGACCAACAGCAACCGGGAGTTTCTGGAATCGGTCACCAAAATATCGAGCAGCACCCAGTCCGTTACGGAAGTCACCGACCGCAACGCGGCGATGGCGAAAGAGCTATCGGAAGACGCGCGCCGTCTGAATGAACGCGTGGCTTATTTTCGATTTCGCAAATAGGACCGCGGGCGCGGCGCTTATTCTTCCGGCAGAATCTTTTCGATGCCGCGGAGGGCTTCGACGTGCTGCTTCAGGCGCTCCAGCAGCACGCCTTCCAGTTCTACATCGCTGATGCGGTGGCACTCGCGCAGGCACTGCTGAATCCGCAGCGAAGCCCGTCGATAGTCTTCCTGCAACTGCGCGATCATCGCATCCACGCAGACGGCTCGCACTCCCGCGTCCAGATCCGCCAGGCCCGTGATTTCACCGTAGGCTTCTAAAAATTTTCGGCGCGAGGCCGGAGCCTGCAGACCGAGACGTTCGAATTGCTTCGCAATCGCCGCGACCCCGGCTTTGAGCTTTTTTTCGTCGGCTTCGAAGATCCGACCGATAGGAACCCGGCAGTACTCAGGCAGGGTCCGGCGAAAGGCGTGAGTGCGCAGCTTCAGGATGTGCGTATTGGCCAGAACGCGGGCGAGCTCCGGAACCAGGCCTGGATTCTCGCGGGTATAGTCTGAATCGATCTGCATCGGTTCGGCGTCCGCTCCGGCGACGGCGGTGCTGTGAGAGGAAGGCAATGATGATATAGTGGCGATAGTAAGACTCCTGACGCAAATATTAGCACGTTTTTGCGCGGCCGTCAAGGGCCCGGAGAGCCTGTAAGGGGCCTTAAAAGGCCGCCCAGCGGAGAAATTCGAGCGAAAGCCGGCGAATCGGACGGATTCAGGCCGGCGTACGATCACCAATCAATAGCAGCGAAGGCGCGCGATCAGGCCTTCGGCGGCCTGCCTCAATCTTTCGCGGCCTTTTCGCGGGGACCGCCGTGACGGGCGTAGCCGCGATGCGACTTCGGCGTTACGAATTCCTTCCACTTCAAAACGTACTCGTCGTTTTGCACTCCCAGCCATTCCTGAAAGGCGCCGAGCGGTTCGCGTTTCGCGCAAAATCGCTGGTAGGCTTCTTTCAAAATCTTGACGCTGTCCGCCGGGCAGCCGGCTCGCTTGAGACCGATGCGATTCAGACCGTTCAGCCCGTCATTGCTGCCGACCATCGCAAACGGTAGAATATCCTGCGTTACGCGTAAGATCGCGCCGACGATGGTCATCTCGCCGATGCGCACGTGCTGGTGCACTCCGGCCGCCGCCGAGAGAATCACGCGGTCCTGCACGGTAACGAAGCCGCCGAGCTTCGAGTCGTTCGCCATTACGATGTTATCGCCCAGGACGCAGTCATGACCGACGTGAACGTTGCCCATCAAATAGTTATGATTGCCGATGATGGTTTTTCGATTCGTGGAACCGCGGTGCAGCGTGGCGTGCTCGCCGATGTGATTGTCGCTGCCGATGATCAGCACCGTGTCGGGATCTTTGAAATTGATATCCTGCGGACCGCCGCCGATCGATGCGCCGTGCAATACATTGTTGCGATCGCCCATCGTGACCGATCCCATTACGTAGGCGCCAGGGCCGAATTTGTTTTCGTTTCCGATGACCGCGCCTTTATCGATCACCACGTACGGACCGATTTCGCAGTTGTCTCCGATCTTCGCGCCTTCGTCGATGATAGCCGTGGGATGAATCTTGCTGCTCATAGTTGCCTCTATAAATTCGCTCTTTTCGGCCATATTTCAAGCATGCGCGAAAAACAGAAACCACGATCCGGCCCGGGACGCACACTGTCCGACGTGAGAATATTCTGGGCCCAACCGCCCGCGCCTCCAGTATGGCCTGAGAGCCCTTCGCGCCGCCGCAAGCGGAGCAGATCGTATGAATCCCCCCCCGCCTGCCACCAATCGCAATCCACACCACGCCGCCGAATCGAGCGCCGCCGGCCGGCGTCCGGGCCAGCTCCTGAATTTCGCCAGCGCCTGGGCCTTCTATCTGGCGACGGTCTTTTTGCACCTCGGTGGACAGGGCGGCGAACTGCCGCCGACTTTTTACGCCTTCACCCGCTACGTGCTGGGCTTCGCGATTTTCGGAACCTGGTTTGCGCTCGAACGGCGCAACCTGGCTGAGCGCGGGCCCGGAGCGGTGCGATTTTTAATTCTGCGCGGGGTCTTCAATCTGCTGGCCCTGGTCTGCTTTTATCAATCCGTGGCGGCCGGCGCGACGGGCAAAGCCAACGTCTTGAATATGACCTACCCCGCTTTCGTCGCGCTGCTGGCAGGCCCAATGCTCGGCGAAGCGCCGGACCGGCGGACAGTCGCGCTGGTCGCTCTGGCAGTCGCCGGCATGCTGCTGAATATTTTCGAGTGGAACGACGGCCTCGGAATGCCTTCGGCCGCGGACGCCTGGGGCATCGCTTCGGGGGTCGCCGCCGGCTTCGCGATCGTGAGCCTGCGCGGCGCCGCCCGCGTCGCCAGTCCGGTCGAAATATTATGCTGGATGTTCGGCCTGGGCGCGATCGCGCTGTTGCCGTTTAATTTGTCCGAGATCGCCTGGCTGGTCGAACGACTGAGCGAAGTTTTTTATACGCCGACCCGGGCTGAGATAGAATTGGAAGCGGGAGCGACCTTCGCGCGACACTGGTCTCGCGAGCTGCTGTTCGTCTTCGCCTCCGCCGGCTGCGGCATTCTCGGCCAGTGGTCGCTTTCGATTTCCTATCGCTATCTCGACGCCTCATCGGGCAGCGTCATCTCCGCTTCGCGCATCCCGATCGCCCTAATCGCCGGCTTTTTATTTTTAGGCGAAAGCGCGGCTCTGTGGCCCTGGCTTGGAGCCGCGCTGATTCTATTGAGCAATATTTTACTCGCGACGCGCCGGGTCCCGGATCAAGACCCGGGCAAGATCTGAAACTCCTTCGTTGCTTACTCCCATGCTTCTGCGATGGCACTCAGTCCGAACGATCGCGAATGACGGCCAATAGGCGCGGACCGGCGGCCCCGGTTTTGAATACCAGACGCAGAACATCCCAGCGGCCTGCGTCTCCCGGCACTACGAACTCTGCGAAATCGCACTCCGGGAACTGTTTATACAGAGATTGTTTGTGTTCCAGACCGCGCGAAAATTTATTATAACGCCCCTTGCCCGCTACGCTGCTGAAGTCGACGTCGAAAATATGACGGTCCAACAGTTCGTCGATGCTCACTCTGTCGCTCGGCTCGGGGGGCAGAGCTCCCGTGCGTAAAACCACATTCCGTTTCGGAGTTTTTCTTTTTGCGGCATCAAGCAAATCCGTCCGCGAAAAGCCGGGATCGACTTCATGATCGAAGCGAGTATAAGCGACGCCGTTGCGTAGAAAGTGCAGGCCCTGCGGAGAAATCACGGCCGCCAGCCGGGCGTAGTCTTTTTCTTTTAGCATGTGCAGGACCGCCGTGGACGGATCGCTCAAAATATCGCGAGCCCGATCGGGTTTCATACGGCCGTCGAAATTCTGGCCGATGGTTTGCGCCACGTAAGTATAAAAGTTTCCGCCCTCTTTGTGAAAGATATAGAACTCGGGCTCCCGGCCCAAAAAAGGCGACAGCGTATAGGCCATCTGCGTGCCGACGAACATGTACAGGAACATCCATACCTGTAGAAGATTGAACCTGGTCCGCGGTCCGGTATCAGCATCGGCGCTCAGTCGCCGAAAATTGCGCAGAATCGAAATCAATCCCGCAAGACCCGCAATGCCAAAAAAAAGCACGTGCATTAACAACAGGAACCTGTACTGGGAACCCGTGATCCAGAAGAAGAACGCGATCGTGGCGAATCCCAGCAGCAATACCGAACTCACGGCTATGCCCAGGAGCAATACCGTCGCGGACTGGGAAAAAGAAACCCGCGATCCCAAAAAGAGCCCGATGAAATGCAACGTCGGAATGCAAACGCCGAGAGTTAACATAAATAGCAGCGGCACTTTCAGCGCCGACGAAATCGCCTGCTGCCAGGAGTGAGCGATTCCCATCGTAAAGCCGTAACCGCCGCCGCAGAGCAGTATGATCAAGCACAGGACGAGCATTCGATGTTTCGTTTGGATATGCGCCGCGATATCCTGTGTGATCTCCGCCGGGTTCTTAAATATAGTTTCGATCGTAATTTTCTGCATAAAGGCAGCCTCCTGAAATTCCGAATTCGATTTCGCTGCGACACTTATAAGAGCGCGCGAAAGTCAGCGAGCGAATTCGCCGGAGCGGTCCAAACACAGAGGCACGCCTTTCGCAACTCGAAGACGCACCGACCGGCACCCGGGTTCTGGCGCACCTGAATGGCGCGTAAAACAATTGCGCGCCATTCGCGCTTCGTCGCAGTGGATCGCATATGACTCCTTCTCCGGAACAGCATGCCGACGCCGAAACCACGGCCGCTCAATCCAGGCGAGTGTTCGCCTGGCTTCAGCGCCGGAGCGATTGGCGGCGCTGGTGGCAGATTCCGCTGCTGCTGGCGGTCCTGTACGCCCCGGCCTTCGCGATGGGCCAGGTCATGGACGACTATCATTTCGCGACGGCCTTTCGCCGCGACAGCACGCTTTCGATCGACATGCTGTTGAATTCGTTTAACTTCGGCGAACGCAAAGACGAAAACGGCAAACGTTACCGCAACCTGCCCTGGTGGAGCGCGCCGGACTTTTCGATGCGATTTTTGCGGCCGGCCGCGGCCTTCAGTCTATGGCTGGACTATCACCTGCTTTCGCTGCCCCTGCGACACCTGCATTCGTTGCTCTGGTACGGCTTCTTGTTATGGGGCCTGGCGGGATTTTATCGCCGGGCACTGCGCTTCTGGAATTCGCACGACGCGGCCCGGCGTCCGGCGGCGAATTCAGGCGGCGACTCGTCTTCCGACGCGCAGGCGCAGACCGGTGCGACTCCCGAAAAAATCGCCTTTCTCGCGCTGCTGCTCTTCGCCGTGAACGACGCCCACGCCCTGCCCGTCGCCTGGGTAGCGCACCGTTCGCTTTTGATCGCCGTCGGTTTCGCCGTCTGGTCTCTGCGATACTTCGAAGCGTATCTGCAGGGCGAAAGCCCCTGGTGGATCGGGCCGCTGTTTTTTATCTGCGCCCTGAGCGGCGGCGAAGCGGCCCTGGGCATCCTGGCCTACGCCGGCCTGCGCGTCTTTTTTGCGCCGGGTCTTCAATCCGGGAAGTCCGCGGCGGCCGGCGAATCGCTGATCCCCCGCGCGAGCTTCGGCGAGACTCTGCGCCGGGCATTGCCGCTGCTGCCGTACGGAATCATCGCCCTCGTCTATCTGGCGCTGTACAGCGCGGGCGGATTCGGGACCTTCGAGAGCGGGCTGTATTTAAATCCCCTGCGCGAACCGCTGGCCTTTCTCGCGCAGTTCGTTCAGAGCTGGCCGATTCTGATGGGAGCGCTGCTCGGCCCGATCAGCGCGGGCTTCTACGGCCTGCGCGAAGCGATTCCGGGCATCGTCTGGTGGTTCCTGGTGCCGGCCGGTCTGGTCGTCATCGCATTGAATCTGTATTATTTGCGGCCCTTTCGCGACCGCACCGGCGCGCTGCTCTTCGGCGGCGCCATGCTCGCGCTGATCCCGGCGTCGATGGCGGCGCCCGCCGACCGCCTGCTGATGATGGCGGGCATCGGCGCCTATCCATTGATTGCCCGCTTTCTTTTAGAGCGACGCGGCTGGTTCTGGTGGGCGCTTTTAATCGGTCACCTGTTTCTCTCGGCCTTGAACGTGCCGGGCACGACGCAGTTCTTCGCCGACTACGGCGCCTTCGCCCGGGAGAAAATCACCGATCTGCAGGCGGCCACTCCCCCGAACACCCCCGCCGATCGCAAACTGGTCCTCTTGAACGCGCCGGGCATTTGCCTGGGGCTGCAGTTTCGTCATTTGTACGGAGCGCACTTCGGCGAGCTCGATGCGGACAACTTCGTGATGGCGGCCAACAACATGTCCGCAACGAAAGTAAAACGCATCGACGCACGCACGATCGAAATCGAAACGAAATATCCCGGCCGCAGCGGCGCGCGCGTCTTTCGCCGCGCGAATCGCCACATTCAAATCGGTCAGCCGGTAATCAAAAAAAATTTCGCGACCGTGCGCGTGCTGACGATGGATTCGGAGGGCTGGCCTTCGCGAATTCGCATGCGCTTTGATGCGCCCCTTTCCGAAATCGCCTTCATCGCCTTTCACGAAGACGAGTATCGCTACATCGAATTCCCGGCAGCGGGCGAAGTCCTGACGATCCCCGCGCCGGCCGACGCCGATCGCAAGCTGTATCTCTGATTGAGCGGGGCCGGGCGACTTTATCTGCGCAGGGCGGCAATGCCCGCGATACCGGAGGCGACGCCTGTGCCAGTCCGCAGCCACTGCCAGGCGCTCCAGCTTTCCAGCAGCGCCGGTATGCGCGCGGCGAGTTCCGGGTCGGCGCTCAGAAATTCCGCGTTCGCCGCCTTGAAGTAAATGAAGAAGAGCGCGATGATCGCGACGCCAAGCACCGCCGTCGTAAGCGCGGCCGGCGACCAGCGTCCGCTTTCCAGGCGGATCACAATCGGCAAAGCCAGCGCCATGACGGTCGCAGTGATCTGCAGCGGTTTATAAAAGGCGACCAGCATTGGGTTGTATGCGCGATACCACTCCACAAAGGCGGCGGGTTCCATGCTCCGCCAGAAGTCGACCAGCACGACGGCCTCGGCCCACATGGCCCCCGCCGACAGGCTCAGAATCAGAGCGGTCGCGCCCGCATACAGTCCCGTGATTTTTTGAAACATTCGAATCTCTCCGTGAACAAGCAATGTGCGACCGCGGCCGCAAACAAACGACGGCGATCGATGCAGGGAGCTTAAACGAAAAAATCCGGACGGTCGCCCGGATTCATAAAAGCGGTCGAAAAAAGTACAGCGACCCGGATCGGGATCGTCGTCTCAGGCGGATCCGTCGCCGGCTCGACGCGTCAGACACCGACGATTTCGCCGCGGGTGACGGAGGAGATGCGATTCGCCCCGTCGACGTGTACGACGGTGGGCTCGAAGTCGGCGGGCACGTCCGCCGGATTGTAAAAGCCGTAGGCGATGATGATGATCAGATCGCCCTTTTGTCCCAGACGGGCCGCGGCGCCGTTCAGACAGATCACGCCGCTGCCGCGCTCGCCTTTGATCAGATAGGTTTCCAGGCGCGAACCGTTGTTGATATTCACAATGCAGACCTGCTCGTAGGCTCGCAGGCCGGCCGCGTCCAGCAGATCTTCATCGACGGTCAGACTGCCCTGGTAGTGCAGCTCGGCTTCCGTAACGGTCGCCCGGTGAATCTTCGATTTGCAAAGGGAAATAAACATGATCGCAACACCCGTATCTTTAGACGGATTCCCGATTCCCCGAAAAGCGTCAAGTACCTTGTTTTTGGTATCCAGCGCTCTACTGCATCATCGGCGCATCCGCCTGCAGCTTTAGACGAGCCTGGCAGCCCGGAAGATTGCCGTTTCGGTCCGTTTTTGCCCGGATGCGGCTTCCAAACCCATCGAAAGTCGGACATGCGCCCGTTTTTTGTTCGATTTCGACCCCATATCGATGATTTTGGCCTGCCGGAAGCCAATCTCATTGCCTCCCGATAGGAATTGCCGCTGGCCCTGGCGCAGGCCGTCTCTATGATGGAAGAAAGCGCGCAAGACGCTATTTCAGACTCGATCGCCATGCCCCGCAACTCCGCTCTCCACTCAGCCGCCAACAGCGGTGATCTCGACGCCGCCCGGCGCTTGCTGGCGGGAGGCGCGGATCTGCACGCCGTCGGCAAGGGCGGTTGGACCCCGCTGCACGTGGCGACCTTCAAGGGCCATCTGGAAATGGTCGCGCTGCTGCTGGAGAGCGGCGCGCGGGTCGACGACGGCGCCCTGGACTTCGCGCGCGAATACGGCTACGAACAAATCCGGGCGGAGCTTGAAGCGGCTCGCCGGCCAAATCCTTGACGCCGGGCCGGGAGCTTCGACACTGGCGATGCTTCAGGGATGAAGTCGGGTGAAATTCCCGCGCTGACCCGCAACTGTAATGGCCGCCCTCCTCGTTTCGGAGCAAGCGACCTGAGCCAGATCTCCCTTACGATCCGCCCCGTGGAATGGGCCGAAATCGTACCCCGCACAAATTCGCGAGGGCTCCCTGCGGCACACTGACAACTGCCCGCAAACTCCAGAGCCCTATGATTCGAAGCAGATTTCCCCGACCACGAAGCAGCGTCCATGCTCCGGCCACAGTCGCGCTGCGCCGGCTGATCGCCGCGCCGGCTTTCGCTGCGAACGCTATCGACCGCGGCGAAGACGTGTATGCCGATCGAGCCCGCCAGAAGTATCGCGCCATTGGCTCCCGCACGAACGCCCTGGCGATTCTTCGGCTATTCCATTGAAATTTATTCAGGAGCAAGACTATGACACAACATCAAGCATACAATCAGGCGAAAAAACACGTGCGCCTGCTACACACTTTGAATCTGACCGTGCTCAGCAAGGCCGCGATTCTGCTAACGATCACCGGCATTGTTTTGTACGCGGTCTTGTTTACGACCTATCCGCCGGTTCATGATTATTTTCATGAAATGCGCCACGGCTTAATGATGATTCCCTGCCACTAATACTATGCAATCAGAACTCAGGACCAGTCACTCGTTGTTAAACCGCAGCGTGCGAAGGCTTTCGCGTGCGGTATGCCTCGTCGCGTTGCTCTGCTCCGCGCCGGGCGCTCTCTTCTCTGACTCGGGCGCAAGTATTCAGTATGAACTGAAGCCCGCCGCCGACCGCATCGGACCCGACGTAGATGTCGCACAGTTAGTCCTGCGCGTACGCACGGCGACCGGCGATCCGATTCCAGCGCGACTGCAAGTAGAACTGGACGCGCCGCCCCGGAATATGCTGGTGTCGACGGACTTTCCAATCGTGGAAGGCACCCGGCTGATGCGCGCTGAAGCGGCGACCGACGCAAGCGGCGAACATGCGCTGCGCTATCTCTTTCCGATTCGCGGCGAATATCGGCTGCGAGTCGTCGCCACGCCTCTGGATCCATCGATTGCGCCTATACGCCAGGAGTTCGCTTTCAGCCTCAGGGAAAATCCGGGCGAAGTGTTCAACCTCTTCCTACTCATGGGCGTGCTCTTCGTATTCGGCGGACTGGCCGGCATCGTATTCGGACGGAGCGCCGTCGCCGACCAGGCGGCCCAATCCAATAGCGGAGCAAACTCATGAACCTCGATCGCATCTTTCGCCTGCGCCTGCGCTCCCGGGCCTTTGCACGCATCAGTCTGGCAAGCGCACTCGCTTCGGCCGTGCTGATTGCGCCGCTCGCGCTCCAGGCCCACGATCCTCAGCCTTCGTCCGAAGAGACCGCCGACTACACCGCGAATCGCCACGCCGGCTTAAAGCTCACGGCGAAGCTCGTGCCGGTCGCGGCTTTAGAAGCATCCGCTGGCGCCGAAGACTCGACCGACGCCCTGCACGAACTTGCTCTCGATTACGCGCGCCAGCATGCGCAAAACGAAGATTTAAACGCGACGGTCGGCGACATCGCCTATTTGGTCCTGCGCCTGGAACGCGGCGGGCGGCCGGTGCGAGGAGCGCAATTTCAGCTGAGTTTTGATCACATCGAAGACGATAAGCTCGTCTTCGAAACGAACAGCGGCGCGACCGACGGTTCCTGGGTATGGGGCCAGCAATTTTTCGACGGCGCCCAGCATCGCGTGCGGATTCTCGCTCGCGAGCGGAGCGGAGGCGAAGCTCTGGACGCGCAGTTCGTCGTCGCGGTCGAAGGACTTTCGCCGCCGGCCGGCTCGATTTTTCGTTCGTTGTTTTTACTTTTGAGCGTCGTCGCTCTGGGAATGGTCGCCGGCTACTGGTTCGGCGTGCGCGGCGCGGCCGGCCGAAACTTATGATGAAAGTCGGCCGCGTATAAACGCGAGTCGGCGAAATCTTCGGAAGTCAAAACGCGACCGACGATGATGATCGACTGGGATTTGATTCCCGCGGCCTTCCACTTCTCCTCTATGTCGGCCAGCGTGCCTTCGATGATGCGCTGCTCGGGCATGCTCGCTTTATATACGATCGCCACGGGGCAGTCTTCGCCGTAGACCGGCGCGAGTTCCCGCACGACCTGCTTCACGAGCGTAATACTCAAAAACAAAACCATCGTCGACTGGTGCCGCGCGAGATCGGCGAGCTTTTCGCCCTCGGGCATGGGCGTGCGGCCTTCCATACGTGTGACGATAATCGTCTGCGAAAGCTCGGGTAAGGTCAGCTCTTTGCCGAGCGCCGCAGCAGACGCCGCGAAGCTCGAAACCCCCGGCACGATTTCGTATTCAATGCCGTGTTCGCGCAGGCGGCGCATTTGTTCGGCGGTCGAACCGTAGATCGCGGGATCGCCGGTGTGCACGCGCGCCACGTCCTGGTCGTTTTTCTGAGCTTCCAAAAAGATGTCGACGATGTCGTCGAGAGTCATGCCGGCTGAATCGAGCACCTTCGCGTCGGGAGCGGCGGTGTTTAAGACTTCCACCGGCACCAGGGATCCCGTATACAGGACGATCGGACATTCTGAAATCAGACGCGCTCCTTTTTTGGTGATCAATTCGGGGTCGCCGGGACCCGCTCCGATGATATAAACTTTCATATGAATATTCCTGATGTTAATTTAGTTATAAAACCGACGCTATCATAGCTACGGAAATCAGAGGCATTGCAGCACTTCGTCGCGCACAATCTCCCAGATTTCTTCCGGCATGCGGGCCAGCCAGTCGGCGTTCACGACCGTTTGCCCTTCGTTTTCTTCAGCGTCGAAGATCAAATCCCACAGGCGCTCTGAGACCGACGCGTTGCGATGAATCACCAGTCGCCGGTACAGCAGCTGAGCGAGCTTTTCGCCTTCCAGATCGATTTCCAGATAGGGCTCGGAGATTTCGGGACGCGCGTCCGCCAGCGGCGTTAACTTGAGATAGTGTCGTTCTAAGGCCTTGATTTCGCCGGGATCTTCGAAGCCCGCCGCCGCCCAATCGCAGGGAATCTTCAACTCCCCCACCAGATAATAGTCTTCGCCGCTTTGCGCGATCAATCCGCCCGCGATTCTGCCAGTCTTTGCCATGTCTGAATTCCGCCGCCCCGCCTGTCCTGAAAATTATTGCGCGCCGATCGGACGCCCTTCGTCGTCCAGCACCAGGCTGCGCGCGGGAGTCTGCCCTTCAATCGTCGCGCCGTCGCTCATCGAATATTTATTCGTATAGCCGCGAGGGGTGACCATATAGTCTTCGAACATAAAGGTTTGCGTCGAGCCGACCAACACGGTGGTCAGCATGCCGATTTCGAAATCCAGAAAATTGTCTAAGTCGCTGTGCACGATGGTCTGGCGGCGACGGTAGCCGCTTTTGACCAGAGCGACGGGCGTCGTGCCGGGGCGATGACTGCGAATGATCTCCTGGGCCTCAACGATCTGACGCGTACGCCGACCGCTCGCCGGATTATAAAGGCCGATCACGAAGTCCGCCGAGGCCGCCGCGTCGATCTTCTTGCGAATCGACGGCCAGGGCGTCAGCAGATCCGAAAGCGAAATGCCGCAGAAGTCGTGACCGAGGGGCGCGCCGACCAGGGACGCACAGGCGTTGAGCGCTGTAATGCCCGGGATGATTCGCAGCTCCGGGCTTTGTTCGCGCGTCCAGCCGATCTCTTCGAGCACCTGAAAGACCAGGCCGCACATGCCGTAGACGCCCGCGTCGCCGGAGGAAATGATCGCGACGCGCTTGCCGTCCCGGGCCGCTTCGACCGCCGCCCGTGCGCGACCGATCTCTTCGGTCATGCCGGTCTTGACGATTTCTTTGCCCGCGATCAAATGTTTCACCAGCTTGATATAGGTCGAATAACCCACGATCAGCTCGGCTTCGGTAATCGCCTGCAGCGCCTTCGGCGTAATATGTTCGTCGTTGCCGGGCCCGATACCAACGACGGAGAGCACGCCTTTCGCCTGTTCTGCATTCCCGTTTGATTCGCCTGCGTTCTTCGTAGTACTTGATTCGTTTGCATTCATAAATTCGTTCGTCGATTTTAGTTTTAAGCAATCAACGCTTTCGCGTCAGACTTTGCGCGGCGCGAAAGGAATTCGCGCCACCGCCAGGGTCATATTATGTTTATCGTGATCTTCTTTATAAGCCTGCTTCGCGACGAGTAGCTTCTCGGCGCCCGCCGCGAGCAGGCAGGCCGGTTCGGCGACGGCGCGAGTGCCCACATATTTTTTGACGACTTCCGAAGGATTTTCAATTCCCGGCACGACGTCGAGTTCTTCCGCGGGATATACCGTAAAAGGCCAGTCGTACTTTTCGGAAAGCGCGATCAGTCCCGGCTCGTCGGCCTTTTTATCGATCGAAGCGATCGACTTAATCGACTTCACCGAAAGACCGACCGCATTCAGGTGATGGAGCACGCCCCGCTCGATAATTTCAAAAGGCGTATCGCGATCGCAGCCGAGGCCAAGTACGAGACTCTTCGCGCGAAAGAGCACCGAATTTTCAAAGTGCGCGGGATGCGACGCGGCGACGTCGCGGTCGCTCACAATCAACAGGATTTCGAAGTCCGCCGGATTCACGTCGTCGAGCTTCGTATAATATTCCACGCCCGGAGGCAGCGCTTTGTCGAGGGGCCAGAACTCCGCTTCGCCGCTTTCCTGCACGAGGGCCACGCGGGTTTCGTTTACAACAGCGGCGCAGCCCCGGGTCACGTTGCGATCCATATCGTCGAGCACCCAGCCCAGATCGCGGCCGAGAATATCGACCGTTAAGGTTCCGCGCGCGTCCGAGGCGGTCGTAATCACCGGCGTCGCATTTATCGCAGTCGCAATCCGATCCGTAAAAAAATTGCCGCGACCGACGTGTCCCGAAAGCACGCAGATCGCGAAGCGCGAAGCGTCGTCGACGCAGACGATGGCCGGATCGGTCTTTTTATTCACCATCAGATCTTTGATCATGCGCACGACCGCGCCGACGCTGATGATATGAATATGACAGTTGTACTCATCGAAAGTCGCGCGCAGGGTCGGCCCCATCGGCAGCGACAGCTCGCGCGCATCGGCCGGCGCGTTCGCGATCTGCTTCGGCGAAACGTACATATCTGCTTCGGGCAACGCTTCGCGAATCTTCGCCGCGATTTCCAGGCCATGCTTCGTAATCACGTAGATCGCATAGTCTTTGCGCGGCTTGCGCGCGAGATCGCCGGACACATTCGTTTTTGAATCGGCGCTGGAACTCATACCGCCTGTCCGTTCGCATTATTACCGGCGTCCGCCGCGGCCGTATCCGCGAAACGTCCCGCCAGGATTCCGTTGCGTTCGCCTTTGCTGACCATCACCATGCTAAAGTAGTCGCACTTATCGTTCGCGATCTTTTTCAAATCCGCTTCGATCATCTGCAGCGGCATGGTCGCCTTGCTTACATAAACGGATTTATCCAGCATGCCTTCCGCTTCGAGAATTTCGACAAGGCGCGGCATGACGCTGGAAACTTTCATTAAGAGCACAGTGTCGAATAGCTTGAGAATCGCCGGCAGCTCGTCGAGTCCATAGCTCGCCGGCACCACCGCGACGCGCTCCTGACCGTCGGCGATGGGCGCGCCGATGACCGAAGGCACCGCCGTAAAGCTCGAAACCGCCGGCACGATTTCCGTTTCGATTCCAGGCCAGCGTTCGGGCGCGGCTTTGTGCAAATAAATATAGGTGCTGTAAAACAGCGGATCGCCTTCGGTGATAAAGGCGACGCTCTTGCCGGCCTTGAGTCGTTCGCCGATTTGATTAAAGGCTTCGTTCCAGGCTGGCACGGTAATGGCCGGGTCTTTGGTCATCGGAAACAAAAGATCCAGACGCTCCTGCCCTTCGACGGGGCCGACGGCGCTGCCGGCAATGCGCCAGGCGACGGACTTCGTATGCTTCGAGCTGTTTGGAATCGCGATCACGTCGACCGACTGCAAAACGTTCACCGCCCGCACCGTCATCAAATCCGGCGAGCCGGTGCCGACGCCCACGCCGTATAGTTTTCCGTAGTTCATCTATATTGCCTCATAATATTTCGCAGTATTTTCTGATGCGGCGCGGCCTTTGATCGCGCGCGACCCTTCGCCTGCGACGATTGCTATTCGTCGCCTTCGCCTTTTTTGATCGTAAAAATATGAATAGGATTTTGCGCATCATAACGATGAAAACGCGCGATCGGCACAGCCCGGGAAATTTGCACCTGCGTGATTTCGCAGTCCAGTTCCAAATCTTTCGCCGTCCCGTAGGCCTCTTGAATATTTTCGAAGGTGATCGCGTTCACGACGAGTCGCCCGCCGGGCTTCAGGCGCCCGTAACACACCTCGATGATTTCGCGCAGGCTGCCTTTGCTGCCGCCGATAAAGACGGCGTCCGGATCGTCCGCCGCGTCTATATTTGCGAGGATTTCCGGAGCGCGGCCCTCGATCACCCTTACGTTGTCCACCGCCAGATTCTTTAAGTTCTCGCGACAATATTCCAGGCTTTCCGTCTCGACCTCGATGGCGAAGGCGCGGCCGTTCACCGCAAGTAAAGCGCACTCGATGGCAATCGAACCGGAAGCGGCCCCGACGTCCCAGATCACGCTGTCCGCGCGTAGATTTAGCGCGGCGATCGAAAGCAGGCGGACTTCTTTCTTCGTGATCAGGCCTTTTTTCGGAACGCGTTTCGCGTACAGGTCTTCGCTTAAATTCACGAGGGTCGGCGCCGGCCGCCATTCGGCGTCGCTGCGCTGCAAGATCAATACGTTCAACTCGGCCACGTCTTCGCAGGCCGCCAGCGTATTCAAATCATCAAAGCGACGCACGCGTTCCCCGGGACCGCCGAGATGTTCGCCGACGAAGGCGCGCCACTCGCTTTCGCCGTACTCAAGCAGATACTCCGCAATCGCCCGCGGCGAATTCTTCGCGTCGGTAAATATCGCGGCCTTCGCCAGGCGCTTGAGTTTTGTGACGAGACCCGCGCGCGCGCGACCGTGCAGGGAAATCCAGGCCGCGTCGTCCCACTTTAAGCCCGCCCGGGCGAAAGCCAGTTGCATCGAACCGGGATGCGGAATCACATGCACGCGTCCTTCGCCGACGCTTTGAATCAAGAGATTGCCGATGCCGAAGAACAGCGGATCCCCGGAAGCGAGCACACAGACGTTGTTTTCGTCGGCCAGCCCCGCGATTTCCGCCATCGCCTGTTTCAGGCCTGTCTTGAGAACGATGCGCTGGCCTTCAAACTGGGGAAAGAATTCCAGCAGGCGTTCGCCGCCGGCGAGCACCTGAGCGCGACTCACGGCGTGCACCGCGCGACTCGAAAGACTCGCGCAGCCGTCGTCGCCCACGCCGATCAAAGTTACGGGGGCGCTTTCGATTTGTATTTCGTGAACGCTCATAAATTCAGGACGCGGTCTCGACCGAAAGCATGAGCAACGCGTGAATAATGGAAACGGCGATGGCGCTGCCGCCTTTGCGACCGCGCGCGACGATATACGGAACGTCCAGTTCCATCACAGCTTCTTTCGATTCGGCCGCGCTGATAAAACCGACCGGCACGCCGACGATCAAGGCCGGCCGCACGTTCTCTTCTTTGATATAGCGACAGACTTCCAACAGAGCGGTCGGCGCATTGCCCACCGCGACAATCGAACCGGCCAGTTTTCCAAGACGATGGGCTTTGCGCACGGACTCAATGGCCCGCGTAGAATTTTTCTGTTTCGCCGTGGCGATTACATCGTCGTCGGAAATATAGGTATGCACTTCACAGCCGTACGCTCCCAGGCGATCCGCGTTTAAGCCGACCGAAATCATCTTTACGTCGACCAGCAGCGGACAGCCGGAACGCAATGCGGCGACTCCCGCGGAAATCGCGTTTTCGTGAAAGGCCATCAGAGTCTTAAATTCGAAATCGGCGGTCGAATGAATCACCCGTCGCACGACCTGCCATTGATCTTCGGGAAAATTATGTTCGCCGACTTCCCGATCGATCACGGCGAAGCTGCCGGTTTCAATTTGGCGACCGAGGGCGGTCATCTGACGCATATCGTTTGGTTCGTTGTTGCTCATTATTTTTCGGGTATTTTTGGTATGTTTTATTGGTATACTTGTTTCGTTTTCGTGTCGCGTTCGTCTGCTTAGAATTCGTTTCGGCTTTGTTTCGCTTTGTTTCCCGGATAGCGATCGCCCCTCAGACCGGTCGCACATTTTCCGCCAGTGGATATTGCCCGAGCATGACGCCGTCAAAGTCGGTCATGCAGCACACGATCTCGAATTCTTCATCAATGCTTTCGGGCGGCTGTGTCAGCTCGGTCTTCGCCCGGCCGTTCGCATAATTCGTCATCACGTGGGCGACGCGCTCGCAGATCAGGCCGGCGATTTGCGGCCAGCCGTGTTCAACCGCGAGCTCCAGCACGCGTCGCGCGGTCTTCGCGGCGCGAATTTCTTCGAGGACCGAGTCGACCGCGCCCAGGCTTTTCGCAAGCTCCGCGAGCATCTCCATATTCACCTGCGAACCCGCCTGGTGGGTTTGCGTAACGCCGTCGGCCATCTTCGAAAGCTTGCCCATCATGCCGAAGATGGTCGTGCGAGGAATGCCCCGGCGTTTGGCGTGTTTGACGCCGGTGCCGATAAAATCGCCGACCTGCACGAAGGCGTCCGTGCCGAGGTGCGGATTTTCGCGCATGGCGTACTCTTCCGATTTGCCGCCGGTCGTCAGGACCACTTCTTTTAAGCCGCGACGGGCCGCCACGTCGATCGCCTGTACGACGCTCGTGCGAAAGGCGCCGGTGCTGTAGGGTTTTACGATGCCGGTCGTTCCCAGAATCGAAATGCCGCCGATCAATCCCAGGCGTTCGTTCGTCGTCTGCTTCGCACGCTCTTCGCCGTCGGGCACTTCGATCGTAACGATCGCGCCCGCGGCCTTTTTAAAGTCGCCCGCGACGCCGGCGCCAGAGCCATCAGCCGCCGCCCCGTCGAGTTCCGCCTGCACCATCTCGGTGATATTCTTGCGCGGCATGCCCGTAATCGACGGCTGTCCGACTTCGAGACCCAGACCGGGCAGCGTAACCGTGGCCACGCCGACGCCGCCGCGAATTTCAACTCCGGGACTATCGCTTAACTCTACCCGGGCGATCAGCTCCGCGAGATGCGTGCAGTCCGGATCGTCGCCGCCGTCTTTAATGATACTGCACACCGCCGCGTCGCCGTCGCGTTCGCGTCGTTTGAGCGGAAAGACGACCGACTGGCCGTTAGGCAAAACGGATTCGATGCGATCGGGAAACCGATCGGCCGGCGTTTCCGAAAGCAGCATGCGCGTCGCGGCCCGGGCGGCGGCGGCGGAGCACGCCCCGGTCGTATAGCCCGTGCGTAAATTCGCCTGATTCTTCGGCGGCGGTTTCTTATCGGTGCTGTTAAAGAAAGTATCTTTGCGAATCTGTTCTTCGCCGAGTCCGTTTAATAATAAAGCCGTTCGCAGCGAATACAAGACGTGCCCGTCACCGGCGATCATCGCCAGATCCGGGCGTTCGTTCGCCGCGAGATCCCGTTCCAGAATCTCGCGCGCCTGGTCCATGCGCGTCGTTTCGCCGATCGCATCGATCGTATGAACGCTCAGGCGATCGCGTAACTCCGGCGGCAGATGTTTGCGCACGTAGTCGGGATCCAGAAAATAGCTTTCGTCGCTCAAAAACCAGAAGATGCGCACGCGATCGTAAAAGGGCCGCGCGCGTTCGCTGTTTAAGACGCCCAGAATCGCGGTGATGCCCGTGTCGACGGCGGCAGTGAGTAGCACCCCCGGCGCGTCGTCTTCGTAGATGTGAAAGAGTTTGCCGTAGGGCCCGCTGTATTCAAGCTCATCGCCCACGCCGACCTCGTCGTGCAAATAATTCGAAGCGGGTCCGTCGGGAATTCGTTTCACGGCGATCTTACACTGCGACTGCTCGCCGTCGCCGCTGAAGATCGAGTAGGCGCGCTTCGCCCACTTGCCTTCGCCGAGGGGCTTGTGGGAATTGATCATCAACCACTTCCCGCCCAGAAAGCCAATCGGCTCTTCGGATTGCAGCGTAAGAATGCGCGTATCGCGGACGTCTTCGACCGCAGCGATTTTTATTTTGCGCGGAACGGCCATCAATCAAGCAGGATAGATTTCATGTACGTAATGATGAATCTCGTCCAGGTCCTGGTAGAGCCGCTTGAGATTGTCCAGCTGGGTCTGCAGATCCTGTTCGACTTTCTTCGTAAGCACCAGCAGCGTTTTATAGTACGGCAGCTTCGCGTCGTCGGCCGGAGTCTTCGCGACCTTTTCCTGTAGGTCCGAAAGCGAAATGCTGTAAAAACGCAGCATCTGTTCGAGATTCCCGCTTTCCATTAGAGACTTCAGCGGTCCCGCTTCGTTCGCGGCCGTTCCGAGTTCTTCCAGCTCGTGTTGTTTTTCGCCGGGGTCGTCGATGCCCAGCACTTCCATCATACCCAGTCGCAGGGCGGCGATTTCATGACATGCCATAATAATTTTCCTTTTCTCTTCGTATCCCTTTCTATAAATGCGGATGCACCCGCGAAAGCTCATGCGATCGCGTCACATAATATTATCCACCAGTCGTGCAACCAGTCGGTCGCCCACCAGGTGCTCGTCAATCAACTCTTCGATATCGCCCTCGACCACGCCCCGGTACCAGATTCCGTCAGGATAGACCACAACGTTCGGTCCCGCGCCGCAGTGCCCCATACACGAAGTCTGGGTCACGAGCACCTCTTTGAGCAGACCGCGGCGTTTCAGTCCGCTGCGCAAAGCCGTCAGCGCTCGAATGCTGCCGTTGGCGGCGCAGTCGACGTTCCCGCAGACCAGCACGTGTTTTCGAATCGGTTTGTGCGCGTGTTCGTGGGGCATCGCCTGATTATGCGTAAAACTGTGGCGCGCGCTCCACAGCAGCGCCTTGAGTCCGCCGACGTGTTCTTCCTGGTCGGGCATCGCCACGCGAAATTTACAGGTATCGCAGGGCAGCGCGTTCTGACCGCTCAGAGCCTGGCGAATGCGCTCGTGCACGACGTTTAAGATCGCATCGTCCATTCCCAGGGGATCCGCGACGGCAGCCTGCACCCACGGATACTCTTTGCGAAATTTTTCCACCTGCTCGCGAATGCGTTCGATCAGCACGCCTGGCTGGAGAAAGTACGGCGCGAGAATTACGCGCTCCGGTCTCGTGCGCGAAATCAAATTCAAAGCCTGGTCCAGGCTCGGCTCGGTAATCCCGATAAAACACGGCAGCACCCAGCCAAAGCCGCGGCCTTCGGCGAAGATTCGCATCTGTTTATAAAAATCGCCGTTCGCATCGGGATCGCTGGAACCGCGTCCGACGAAGATCACGGCCGTATTCGCCAGCGCCGCTTTATAGCGATCGTCGTCATCGCCGGCGGCGACTGAAGTCTTCGCCGCGGGCATCAGCTCGGTTTCGCTCGCCCGGCGAAAGACCAGATCGCAAAGATCGGGATGCACGCCCAGGGTATCGGCGGCGAGCAGTTCGCGCTCCGGGAACTCGCTTCGAATTTCATTCAGAACCATCGGCAGATCGTTTTTCGCATGACCGCTGCGAAATAAAAGCAGCGGCATTGCGACGACGCGGTCATGATCCCGCGCGGCGTCGCGAATGGCGTCGCCCATAAAGGGTTCGGCCAGTTCGACGTAGCCGTGGCTCACCGTATACTCGGGATGCGCCGCGCGATAGGCCGCGACGTATTTTTCGAAGCCGACGTTGGCCTTGCCCCGACGACTGCCGTGGCCGATCAGAACCACTGCGGTCTTGAGATGATCTTCGGATACAGGTGCGTTCATGATTCCTCCGTTCCCGGCGTGCGCAGTTCGCGGGCCATCTGTTCTTCCAGACTGAGCGCATGGCTCAGCGCGCGCTTCACGTGATGCGATTCCGTTCGGCGCGCTTCGCGATCTTCCAGCACGGCCAGATCGCCCGCGACGCGCACGAGTCCGCCCAGTTCGCGCAGACGCAAAGTATAATGATGTTCACGACCGGAGCGCCGTCGCGCTTCCGCCAGCACGCAGGCCACCGCCGCTTTCGAAAAATGCGGAATCCGTCCGTCGCTGCGAACTTCCTGGGCGACAAAGCGCACCAGTGCCCGCGCGTTTTCGCGGTTCACGGGCATCACCGACTTCGTATAGATCTCATAGCCGTACCCGCGAATGCGCGAACGCAGAGCCGGGTGAATATGCTGCACGTCCTCGACGTTGCCGGCCACTACCAACAGACAATCGCAGGGCGCGGCGTTCGACTGCACCATGGTTCCGCTCGAACCTGGGCTGCGCCCGAGAATCGGCATCGCGCGGCGTTGCAGCGCCGTCAGCAGACTCTGCTGCGACTCCATGCTGATCGTCGCGATTTCATCGATGTACAAAACGCCGCGATGCGCGCGATGAATGGCACCGGCCTCTAATAGATGATGAGGTGAAGTTTCGGAACCGCCTGACTGATACGGATCGTGGCGAACGTCGCCCAAAAGCGCGCCGTCCCGGGTGCCCGTCGCGTCGACAAAGGGCGCTCGCCCGGCGTCCGCATGGCCCACCAGAATTCGCGGCGTGCGCCGGTCTCCGCGCTTCGCCGCGCGCCGCCGCATATATGCGAAAAACAGAGCCCCGAGTCCACCGACGATCAGATACCAGAAATCGCGATCTTCGCGCAAGAAAAAGAAGACGCCCAGAAAAGCGGACGCGAAGGCCGCCGTATAAAACAAAAAGCTTTCCGATGCCCGACTGCGACGCGTGCGCTGCCGCGCCTTCAAAACCGCCGCAGCGCCTTCGCCCGTCGCCATGGCGCGAATTTCCGGCTGGGACGGATTCGTCGAATTTTCAAAGGCCACCAGATCCTGTAAGCGATGTTCGGGCCGGTCCAGCTCCAGCAGATCCGCCGTCGCGCGTCCGAGCAGGCTCTTGCCGGTACCCGGCTCGCCGACGATCAACAAAAATCGCCGCTGGCGCGCGGCCAGACGCACCATTTCGACGGCGCGATCCTGACCGACAATGCGATCGATGACCTGCTCCGGAATTTCCACGCGGCTCGTATCCTGCTGGCTGTCCGGGCCCTCACCCTCATCAAACAGAGCGTTTAATACGTGCAGTTCGTCGGGAGACATACCCGTTTCAGAAAGTGTCGCTTTCATAGCTGTGCCTCGCTGGCGACCGGCCCTCTGCTCGAAATTTCGTGCCGGCGCTCTCGAAGCGCTCGCACGAAATTTCGGGCCGCTTCCGGATGCGAGCCGAAGTGCTGGTGGGCGTAACTGGCCAGGACATTGCCCGCCGGATTGCGAAAGCCTTCCGGGCGCGGCGCCTGATTCCGCCGCCCACGCAGGACGAATACTCGCTCGACTCCGGCTTCCGCCTGCTCGTCGGGCACAAGCTCCGAATAATGAAACTCGTGGCCGCGCAGCCGCGTATCAGCCGGACCGAAGCACGTGTCGACGACGAAAGTCGTTTCGACGTAGCCGAGCATCTTTCGCTTCTCTAACATTCGGCTGGCAAAAGGTAAGAGTCCGAGCATTTCAAAATCTTCGCCGCCGACCGTCTGCAAGGACTTCGAAAGATACATCAGGCCCCCGCACTCGCCGTAGATCATGCCGCCCTGCGCGGCGAAGCGACGCAGATCGCCGATCATCCCTGCGTTCGCGGCCAGCTCCTGAGCGTGTTCTTCGGGATAGCCCCCGCCGATATAGACCGCGTCCACGCCCGCCGGCAGCTCACGATCGCCAAGGGGCGAAAACTCGATCAGCTCCGCGCCCGCATCGACGAGCAGACTCAGGTTGTCGGCGTAATAAAAATAAAAGGCGGCGTCCCGGGCCACGGCGATGCGGACTCCATCGCGCTGATTCGCCGCGGTCGTCTCGAAAGTTGGAGCCGCTTCTGTGCTGGCGTTATCGCCGGCGTCGCGCCCGGACGCAGAGTGCGCCTCCGTCGCTTCAGGCCCTTCAGTCGCTTCAGTCGCTTCAGTCGCTTCGGCGCGCCGACGATCATCGAATCCCGCGATATTTAACAGGCCGGCCATATCCATTTGTTCCGCGCAGATACGTCCGAGCTCAGTTAAAAGCTCCGCGCTATTCGCGCGGTCGTGCGCCGCATGCAGTCCCAGATGCCGGCCGGGCAAAGTCGGCAGCGATTTTTTCGCCAGCCAGCCAATCAAGGCCGGCAGCCCGGCATGTTGGAGAGCCCGCGCGACGATCTCCGCATGGCCGGCCGAGCCGCACTGGTTGGCGATGACGCCCGCCAGCCGCACGCCCGCTTCGAAGTCGGCGAAGCCTTTGACCATCGCAGCGGCGGAACGCGCGGCGCCGCCCACGTCGACGGTCAGCAGCACCGGCGCGTCTAACCACAGCGCGATCTCCGCCGTGCTGCCGGTCAGGGCGTCCGGCGAAGCGCCGTCGAATAAACCCATTACGCCTTCGATGATCGCGATGTCCGCGTCGCGGCACTGTTTTTCGAAAACCGAAGCGGTCACGTACTCCCGGTCGGTCATCCAGCCGTCCAGATTATAGCAGGTGCGTCCCGCCGCCGCCGTAAGCCAGGTCGGGTCCAGATAGTCGGGGCCGACCTTAAAGGGCTGCACGCGAAGACCGCGCTCGCGCAGCGCCCGGGCGAGCCCCAGGGCGATCGAAGTTTTGCCGACCCCGCTGCCGGTGCCCGCGACAATCAAAGCCGGAATATTTTTGTAAGCGCCGCTCATACTGATTGCGTTATTTTACTTTTCTATGCCCGCCTGGGCCGGGATGCCGTCGTCGTAGCCGTGTTTTAGAAATTTCATAGAACTGGCCGTATCGGCGAGCGCAAGCAGGCGGTCGTCCGCGAAGCGTCCGGTCAAGACCAGCGAAGAGTCCGCGCGCATTTCGCCGACGACTTCGGCGATCGCTTCCGGATCCAGCAGTCCGCGGTGCGCGGCCCAGCACACTTCGTCCAGCACGATCATATCGTAGTCGCCGCTGCGAACCAGTTCGCGCGATTTTTCGAGACCCGCCCGGGCCGCCTCGACGTGTTTGATGAAGTCAGGATGATCTTTCGCCGGTAAAAAACCCAGGCCGGTGACGAAATGATCCCAGCCGTCGAGCTTTTGCATGGCCAGCACCTCGCCCACGTCGTGGCGCGACTTCACGAAAAATACGCAGGCCACCCGCATGCCATGACCCCAGGCGCGCAGGGCCATGCCCAGGGCGGCCGTGGTCTTGCCTTTGCCTTCGCCGGTGAACAGTAACACTCGTTTTTCAGCGCTCATAAATAATGCTTACCATGTTAATCATTCGTTCCATTGTTCTTCGCGACGCCTACAGGCCGAGCCTGTCATAGATCGTATCCAGCTCCACGTTTTCGCGCACCGCGGCGGCCACGCGTTCGAAGGCCGGCTCCAGATCGAAGGTCGCCTGCACCCGTCCGAAAGGCCTCAGGCCCTTGCGTTCGCGCAGACCATCCAGAAACCAGCGGCGAAATTCATCGGCGTCGAATACGCCGTGCAGATAGGTGCCCCAGACCCGACCGTCGGCGCGAACGACGCCCAGCCCGCCCGAAGCACCTTCCGAGTCGTCGCTAAAAAACGCGCGGGCCCCCGGCGCGAATCCAGTCGTCTGGCCGTGGTGCACTTCGTAGCCGAAAACTTCGAGACCGGATTCCCGGTGGCGACGGCGCGTCTGGCGCAGAGTTTTCTCCGGCGCGAATTCAGTGCTCACAGGCAAAAGTCCCAGGCCGCTCACCCCGGCACTCGCGCCCACATTGCGATGCGACTCAACGCCCCCGGCATCGCGAATCGATTGGCCGAGCATCTGATAGCCGCCGCAAATTCCAACGACCACCGGCCCATCCGGCCGCTGCGCGAGATCGACCAGGCGATCGGCCAGGCCCTGGCGCTTCAGATAGTCCAGGTCGGCGAGACTGTTTTTCGTGCCGGGCAAAACGATCGCGTCGGCTGCGCCGATTTGGTCGGGGCTCGCGCCGACCGGCAGGACCCGAACGCGCACGTCGGGTTCAATGCGCAGGGCGTCCACGTCGGTGAAATTCGAAACGAAGGGTAAATCAATAAATACGATCTCCAGAATCTGCGCGCCGTCTGAAGCCGCGCCCGCCGGATTTTCTGAATTCGAGTGCAGGTCCTCTTTGAAGGTTACGGAATCCTCTTCCGGCAGACCGTGGCCGCGCAGGTACGGCACAACGCCCAGAATCGGCAGGCCCGTGTGTTCGCGCATATAATCGAAGGCGTCGCCCAAAAGACGCGCGTCGCCGCGAAAGCGATTCACGAGATAGCCGATCACCAGCTTGCGCTCCCACTCCGCGAGCACTTCCAGCGTGCCGACAAAGCCGGCGAAGACGCCGCCGCGATCAATGTCGCCGACGAGCAGCACCGCCGCTTCGGCGTACTCGGCCATGCGCATGTTTACGATGTCGTTTTGCTTTAAGTTGACTTCGCCGGGACTGCCCGCCCCTTCCAGAACGATCACGTCGTATTCATCGCAGAGGCTATCGTAGCTTTCGCGCACGGTTTCGAAAGCCGTCGCCTTGTAGGTCTGATATTCCAGAGCCGACATGTGGCCGACCGGGCGGCCGCTCACCAGTACCTGGGAACCGGTCTCCGAACCCGGCTTGAGCAGCACCGGGCTCATGCGAATATCCGGCGCCAGGCGACAGGCCGCCGCCTGCACCGCCTGGGCCCGCGCGATTTCACGACCGTCGCTCGTTACGTACGAATTCAGCGACATGTTCTGAGACTTAAAGGGCGCGACCCGCAGGCCGTCCTGTAAGAAGATCCGGCAAAAGGCCGCTGTCATGACGCTCTTGCCCGCATTCGAAGACGTGCCCTGCAGCATCAAAGCCGGTGTTTTCGACGGCGTTCTTAATTTCGTCTGCGCTTTCGCAGCCCGACTCGCGACTCCTGCCTTCGTTGCGTCGTCGGCCTTCAGTTCCGGCGCGGCCGCTTCGCGATCTTCGCCGCGCAGGGCGTCGGCGAAAGCCTGGAGCAGCACTTCGTTTTCGGCGTCTGTCCGAACCGCGATGCGCAGATACCGCGTGTCGGCGCCGCCGAGACCCTCGAAATTATCGCAAGCGCGCACGGCGATCCGATCACGCGCGAGCAGGCGCTCCGCGAATTCGCGCGCAGACATGGGCGCCGCATCCCGGAGGCGCAGCAATAAATAATTCGCCCGACCGGAAACCACTTCGAGCCGATCTTGCAGCGCGGCCTTCGAACGCAGACCTTCGATTAAGACCGCGCGGGATTTCGCGACCGCGGACCGCGTCGCGCAAGCATAGTCATGATCCGCAAGCAGGCGCGGCGCGATCGACTGCGCGAAAAAATTCACGGACCAGTCCGGAATCAAATCGCTCAGTTCGCGCACGAGCTGCGGACTGGCGGCGATGCAACCCAGGCGCAATCCGGGCACGGCGAAAAACTTCGTAAACGATCGCAGGACCACGAGATTTTGCGCGGCGCTCACTTCGCCGAGCAGCGACAGAGACTTCGCATCGTTTACGGGAGCGTCGTCGATAAACTCAAGAAAGGCTTCGTCGATTGCAAATAACACGTCGGGACGCGAACGCACCAGCTGCACGAGCCGCGCACGATCCAGAAGCTCGCCGGTCGGATTGCCGGGATGTCCCAGATAAATCAAATCCCCGGGCAGCAGCGCATCCGCTAAATTTCGCGGCGGCGATTCTTCGCGGAGTATATCCGAGGCAAGCGGCGCGGCCGGCGTGCTGGCAAGACGGTCCTGAATATTCAGGACCGTTTTGCCGGCGGCCCGGGCAGCGCGGGAGTAGTCGACGTAGGCCGGCGCCGGAATCACGACGCGCTCGATGCGCGACAGTCGCGGCAGAGCGTAAATCCATTCGTTGGCGCCGTTGCCCGCGGCGACGCTTGCGACCGGCAGTCCCCACGCCTTAGCCAGAAATTCGCACAGAGATTCGCTGCGCGGTTCGGGATAGTGCGCGACATCGGCGAGCACGCGACTGATTTCGCGGCGCAGCCACTCCGGGGGTCCGAGGGGATTGATACTGGCGCTGAAGTCGATGATGTCGCCGGCCGGAACGCCAAAACGCCGGGCCAGAGCCTGACGATCGCCGCCGTGCACCGCGTGCTCCGGATTTTCCAGGACTCCGGCCGGATCGGGCCGCGTCCCCTTTGTATGCGCGATATCCAGTTTCATTCGATTCTGTTCGCTCGCCGCTGCGCTTGAATGGCCAGCGACGAACCGCCGAACGGGGCGGAATCAATCAGAAATCGTAGAGGGTCGGGATGGTCGCTGCTTCGGACGGTGCCGCCGGTCAGCGAATCGCGAATCGCCTGCTCCACGAGGCTCTGATTCACAGGGAAGATCTGGCTTGCGCGCGTTTCGGCGACGCTTACAGTTGCGGGTCAGCGCGGGATTTACACCCGACTTCCTCCCAGGCCCGGCAGTCTGGCGGGCGCGACACCCGCGTCAACGTCAATCCCGCACGTACTATTGAAGAAAGTCGACAGCATGCCGATCCCCGGCTGCTGAAACGACTTGTACTTGTGAGAATGCCCGGGCCGAAAGCGCATGGCCCGGCAGGCGCTCATGCAAAGCAGAAAAGCAACGGCACAGATCACACTCGTTACCGGCGGCAGCCGCAGCGGCAAGAGCGCCCACGCCCTGCAGCTGGCCGGGACGCAGTCGCAGCCCACGGGGGGCCGGGGCGTGTTCATTGCAACCTGCCCTGTGATCGATCCCGAGATGAGAGACCGCGTCGATCGCCACCAGGCGGAACGCGCCGGACTGGGCTGGGAAACCATCGAAGCGGAGACTCAAATCGCCGAGGCGGTCGAGCGCGTGCGCGCTGCGGATCCCCATCGCACGCTGCTGATCGACAGCCTCTCGCTGTGGATCAACAACCTCATGTTTCACGCCGCGCAGCAGAAGCGCCCCGCTCTGACAGAAGAAGATGTGACGCGCCTGGCGGGCGACCTGATCGCCGTTTGTCGTGCGACGCCTGGCGAGACGGTGCTGGTCACCGATGAAGTCGGCTCGGGGATCATTCCCGAAAATCCTGAGGCCCGCCGCTTCCGCGATCTGCTGGGGCGCTGCAACCAGACCGTGGCCGGCCTGGCGGACGCTGCGACCCTGGTTTGCTGCGGCATTCCGGTCGTATTGAAATCGCCGCAGGATGGTTCGGATGGTTTTGGTTAGCAGGATGGCACGGATGATTCGGATGATTCGGATGATTCGGATGATTTTGACAGGCAGGATGGCACGGCGGCCGGGTCCTGTTGCTTGATGCTCGATCTCGCAATCATTCTGGTGCTGGCGGTCATCTTCGATCTGCTGCTCGGCGATCCCCGACGGTGGCATCCGGTCGTTGGCATTGGAAACGCAGCCGGCTTCTTCGCGCGAATACTGCGCAAAGCCTCCGGCGAAGGACCGGCTGCGCTGATCGCGGCCGGCGCTGCCACGGCGGCGATGACCGTCGCGGTCTGCGCAATTGCCGCGGGCGCGATCGTATACGCGGCGGCCCTCGTTCCGAAAGTTGCGCTCGTTTCTAACGTCGCGTTCGTCGCGATCGTTCCAAATTTGGCCGCGGCGCTAATCGTATCGTTTATGATCGCCGTGCGCTCGCTGGAAGATCACGCCCTGGTCGTCTATCGCGCTCTGGTGCGCGAAGACCTGAGCTTCGCGCGAGAACGCGCGGGCTGGATTGTCGGCCGGGACACGCATGATTTACCGGAGCCGGAATTGGTGCGGGCCACGGTGGAATGCGTGGCCGAAAGCATTTCCGACGGCGTGAGCGGGCCGCTCTTTTTCGCGGCCGTCGGCGGGCTGATCGGCGCGGCCTGCCTGAAAGACGCGGGCGCGGGCGCGGCGATCGGCGCGGCGATGGGAGCCGTCGGCTATCGCGCGATCAATACCATGGATTCCATGTTCGGTTATCGCAACGCGCGCTATACATTCTTCGGGCGCGTTCCCGCGCGATTGGACGACCTGGCGAATCTGCTGCCGGCGCGTCTGACGGTGCCGGCGATCATACTTGCGGCGCTGATAGCCCGCGAAAGTTTCGTGCAGAGCGCCCGCATTTGGTGGCGCGACGCGCTCAAGCATACCAGTCCCAACGCGGGCCAGGGCGAGGCCGCCTTCGCCGGCGCTTTAAATATTCAACTGGGCGGCACGAATCTGTATGCGGGCGTGCCCGTGGTCAAGCCGCTGATCGGCCCGCAGGATAGGAGCGCGCCGCTCGAACGCGCTCATATCCTGCGGGCCGTGCGCTTGATGTTTCTCACGGTTCTCTGGTTTACAATCGGACTCGCCGGCGTCATACTGGCCCTATGAGTTTCGATTCGGATCTGCAATTAATCGAATCCCTGCTGGAATTCCAGGGCACGATCATTCTACGAAACGAATTCGGTACGATGGAACTACGCGGCGACGACCTGACGCTCAAAAGCGGCGAGCAGTGGCTGACCATCTATCACAGCCGGGCCCGGAATTCGGAGCGTATGAGCCACGTTCATCTGCGACGCGGAGTCTTTGGTTTCGCCGAAATCCTCGAACGCGACGGCGGCACCGCGCAAATGGCCTTCTGGAAAAACGAAAGCGACGCCCGCAACGCCGGCGAGCTTTCGATGGAAAGCGGCATCACCTCGCCGATCAAACCGCCCTTCGCCATATTCTTCGCGGCCTTTTACGACTGGTCCGGTCCGGAGAAACGCGAGCTGCCGGAAAATCGGGCGCGCTACGAAGCGTGGGCGAAAGAGCACGGCCGCAGCTTCCGCCTGCACTAATATCGCTTTTACGCGGCGCAATCGCCAGGCATCGCCCCGCTCAGTTGTTCGCCTGGATATAAACATTCACCGGCGTGCCGCCAAGTCCGGCCGCGATAAATAGATAGTTGCTCGCACTCTGCAGAATCGATTCGCCGTCGAAGAACTGCTGGATGGTCGCCGGAGAACCGAAGCCGGCCGTGCCGATCAAACTGAAGTCCGAAGCGGCGCCGGGGTTCGTCACGTTCGTGCGATACATCTGCGCGCCAGTCGTATTGTCGAAGCCGACGTACAGATAGCTGCCGTTGCGCTTGAGAAAAGTAATTTTGGAATTTCCGGCGACGCCCATATTCGTAATGCCGCTCGCGCCGTTTTCAGCGACCAGACTCCAGTCCGCGGCGTCGCAGTGGCCGTCTCCGCCGGGAACACACTTCCACAGCTGGGGAATTTCCTGGCCGGCCGGACAGACCTGATCGTCCGTGCAGGCCAGACCGGTGCAGGCCCGGTCCCAGCGGCTGGTCGTGCAGGCGTTGCGAATAAAATATACGTTGCTGTTGTAAGTTTCGAAATTTGGAATCGGCTGCTGGGCCGGCGTGAGGTTGCCGGTGCTGCCGATGATATCGCTGAAAAACTGGCGATACTTCGTGGAACTCGGCGTGATGTCGACCCAGGTCGCACAGGTATCCACGCCGGTACAGCGCGTGGGCGTCGCCGTATTCGATCGCACGATGCCGCCGGTCTGT
This sequence comes from bacterium, assembly GCA_024742665.1. Lineage (GTDB taxonomy): Bacteria > Spirochaetota > Leptospiria > Leptospirales > Leptonemataceae > JANSYA01. Next base: position 1,388,401 of record JANSYA010000001.1, on the reverse strand, counting down.
TCACAGACGCCCGCACTGTAAGCCGTATTGATATTGCAGGCGCCGCTGTTTGTAATCGATCCGGAATTCGCATAGTACAGGCGATTATTAAAATCGTGCAGCACACCCCCGACCCGGTCCGCCAGATTCGGAGCCGCGACGCTTTCGCGCCCCACGCCGGTCATCTGGTGAAACTGCAAAATATCGCCGTGGGTCGTGCACGAAATTTCGGGCGTGAGCGCCGTGATCACCATCAGGTACGGCCGCACCGTACCCACTCCCGGCAAACTCCAGTAGAGGCGGTTGTTAAAGACGCGCAGGTCTTCGGTGCCGCGGTTGCCAATGATTGGAATGCCGCCGCAGGTGTCGAAAAGATCCGAAGCGTCGAGGTAGTTGAAGTTCAGGTTGCTGTCGGTGTCGGCAGTATAATACAGATAGTCGTTGTTGCCGGCGGTGCGAGCGGCCGTCGCAAAAAGATATTCGGTGCCGCCGAAATTTCCCGAGGTTAAAAGGCCCCGGCCGTTTTCATTGTCCGGCCCGCAGCCGATGGCGATGCTCGCGTTGCTGCCCGAACAGCCGGCGTGCCCGAAGGTTACATAGGGCGGCACAGGAATGCCGCCGTCGCGACCCGCGTCGAAATTCGCGTGAGTCCGCGTGCCGGTCGTATCTTTGGCGATGGCAAAAGTCAAATTCTGCGGCGTGGAGCCGTCGGGGTAAAATCGCACGGCGGCGTTGCCCAGCTGATTGGGGCCAACGTAAATTCGATTCGCGTACGACTGCACGTAGCCGAAGGCCGAGGCGTCCGCGAAGGGATCTCCGGACAGCGGGCCGTCGCCGATGTCGGTGGGATCCGCACCGCAGCCTTCGAAAACTATGCGATCGCCGGGAGCGATGTTTAAGCTCTCAGTGTCGGCGATGTTGCGAATGGCGTCATTGGCGGGAAAGTTTCCGACGTTGTTAAAGCCGTCGCCGTCCAGACCGTTCGCGCCAGTGATCGCATACACGCCGCCGGTCTGGAGATTCGTGTGAGTCAAACAAACGCTCGAAGTGTCCGTCGCCGCGCCGGCGCACAGCACGCCGTTGGTCAACGCGGCGCTCGTCACTCCGCCAAGATCGGTCGCGCCGGAAAGGCTATACCGCATAGCGCACTGGACCAGACTCGAACACTCCGCCGATCCCGCTCCGTCGACGCCGGAGCGCACGGGCTTGGAAAATCGCAGTAGAATCTGAGTGGTGCTCGCGCAGGTGGCGGAAGCCAGTTTGATTCGTTCGTTGCCGATGAAGTCGGCCGAGTTCGGACAGTCGAGGGCCGTTCCCGAAGTCGCGCTCACGGCGGACTTATTCACGACAACGCTGTAATTTTTATTCGTCGTCTGCGCGGTCGAAAGCGTGAAGTCGTACACCGTGCCCGAACCGCTGACTCCGGTAATCGTAAAGTCCGCGGTTTGCGCGGCGGCGGTAAAGCTCGTGTTATCGGCGCAGGCTCCCGGGCCTGGCGCGTCGATGATTTTGTAGTTCGCGGTATTGCCGGCCTGGCTCGCGTTCATATCCAGGGAATATACAATGCGCACGGTCGTCGAAGTCAGCGAAACCGCCGAAGACACGGTCGGCGCCTGGGGCAGCACGCTCACCGTGACGGTGTAGGATCGAGTGCTCGCGTCGGAACCCACGACCGTATAGACGACGGGCGCTGAAAAATCCACTGTCGATATGCCGCTGATCTGCTCGACGCCGTTGACCAGAATTCGGGCCCCGGAGTACTGAAAGATCGGAATGAGCGCGCCGACGGCGCTGCCGGCGGGCAGCGTGACGCTTACGGCGTCGCCCGCCAGAGCGCCGCTCGCCGAAGGCGACACGATTCCGAAGGACAACAGCTCCGGAGCGACGAAGCGACTGCCGAAGCCCCCGATCGCCAGGTAACCCAGAAAGCCGTTTTCGCCGGCGTACTTCGCGCAGTGCGTGCCCGCCAGCAGGCTGGCCGCCAGAGCGAAGACGAGCGCGTAATATTGTTTCGTTTGTTTCAAAAGCTGCATGACCGACGGACGAACGCGGAGTAGTTTATCCTCGGACGCGAAACACGCCAGCGCAAACCTGGCCGGTGCCTTTTCTCCGGAAACAATTAACGCTGCGCTCACAAAAATAGCACAAGCATTTTCGACCCGGCCCGGCGGCCATGATTAATCTCAGACTGACGGCCGATATTCCTCCGCGCCGAACGGCATTTTCAATACTATTTCAAGAACAATGAGTTTGAGCCATTCAGAAGTCGCCTACTTGCTCTCGGAAAAGCGCGTAGCAGCCGTTCAGAACGCCTGGCAGCGCTACGACCTGGAGCTGGGTCTGCCGGGCATCGACAAGCAGCACATGTGGCTGCTGGCGATTCTCCTGGATCTGGAAACCCTGCTGCAAGAACAGGAAGCTCCGGGCGAATCCCCCGCGAGCCGTCCTGGCCGTCTCAGCCTCGAAGAATTCGACCGGGCCTTCCGACGCCTGCTCGAAGAGCTCATAGACTATACGATCGAACACTTCGATCTGGAAGAAAATTTTTTACGCCAGATTCACTACCCCGGATTCAGCGCCCACAAGCGCCAGCATATGCGATTTGTGGCCGGGCTGCGCATGCGCCTGCGCAATCTGCCCGGTCGCGACGAGGCGGAACTGCTGGCCGCGGGACAGAAGCTGCTGCAGAGTTTGAAGCAGTGGCTGCTGCATCATATTCTCAGCGAGGACCGGGCCTACGCGGACGAACTGAGCAAACGATCCGGCGACGCCCATGCGGGTGCCCGGGAATGCGAAAGTATTCTGCGGGAACTCGGGATTCATATCCGCTTCGAACAGGAACGTCTGTACCAGATCGTGCAGCACAGCGGCAGCCCGGCGGCGGTCGCTCCGCAGGCCGAGACTCTCCACACCAGCGAAACGAATATCATTCGCCGGGTCGCAGGACTGTGGCACGCCTATCGTTTGCAGCTGGGCATTCCAATCATCGACATGCAGCACCTGTGGTTGATCAAGTTGATCGCCGAACTCGAAGCGGCGCAGCGCGATCAGGTGCAAGCAGACGGCGACGGCGAAAGCGACGGCAATACAGAAGCGAAAGATTTCCAGGCTGCAATCGTCGAAGTGCAAAACTACGTGGCGGAACACTTCTCGACCGAAGAAGCGCTCATGCGCGAATTTAACTTCCCGGGTCTGCCGGGACATATTCGCCAACACGAAAGCTTCGTCGAATCGGTGGAAGATCGCATCGCGGAAGCCAAATCCGGAGTACCCCTGGCTCTGCACAATCTCGTCCGCGATCTCAAGCAGTGGCTGGTCGGGCACATCGCCGGCGAAGACCGGCGCATCTATTATTTTCTACGCCGGCGACCGGCGGAAGTGAACGAATTCGTGCGCAAGCTCGCCGCGCGCAAACAACTCAAGCTACGGCAGGGTTATCTGGAACTGTACAACGAAATCATTCACTTCAAAATAAGCCGCTGAGAGCGCGGGCCGCCATCGTTCGCTGCATGCCCGCCCATGCCCTTCGATAAGCCTTCCCGATGTCGCCCGCGCCAGGGCCTGATCGTCTCAGGACTCGGCGACGAGGCGCGCCAGTTCTTTTTCGTTCGTAAGGCGGACCTTGCTGCGATCCAGGTCGATCCAACCGCGAGCCTTGAAATCCGAGAGCGTACGAATGACCGATTCGGTCGTCGTTCCGAGCAGCGTCGCGAGCATTTCCCGCGTTAAGTAGAAGTCCACGGTCGGCGGATTGTTCGCCGGCTCCGAAGCGTGCGCGCCTTCGTGGGATTCTTGAGCTTCCTGATTTTCTTGATTTTTTTCGCCGCTCTGTTCGTTCAAGTTCAGGAGATAGTCCGCCAGACGCTCCATGATTTTGCGCGAGCCCAGATTATAACTCTGATGTTCGCTTTGAATCCAGCCGTCGGCCAGCTCGCTCATCAAGGCGCGAGAGAAGGCCGGCGAATCTTGCATGCACTCGTCGAGCACGCTGCGCGGAAATTTACAGACCGTCGCTTCCGAAAGACAGCGCACGCCGTGCTGATAAACTCCGCCCGCCAGAGCGTCGCGGTATCCCATCCAATCGCCGGCTCGCGCGATTTGAAAAGACTGTTCGCGACACGGGCTGGAACGATACACTTGCAAACGACCGGAACGCACGCAATAGAAGTGCGTCGCTTCGTCACCGAGACCGAAAATGGTTTCGCCTCTGGTGAAAGTGCAGCTGCGTCGGTGCTCATTCAATCGCGCGATGGTGTCGCCCGGGAGATATTTAAAGGCACACTCCGAACGAATGTGACAGGAATTGCAATCGCCGGTCAGGGAATTCTGGTACATGATTTGGCCTCGGTGTTCTGGATTGATTTGTGACCGCCAGGGCGGTCGTAACTTGTCTTTATTTGATCTTTATATTTTTGGTTTAGTCTGAACTTGCGTAGTCTAACGCGATCTTCGGAGCCTCTGAGGCCCCGGCATGATTGCATTAGAGCACGCGCGGGCCAATCGGCCAATCGGCGTATATTGCAGAATCCCTACGAGAAAGTACGTAGATCGGAGAATTTGTGTCACAGGCACAAACCAAAAGCCTGGACATGGAGTCCAGGCGAGCCTGAAGAGGCGGGAGCGAAGCTGTAGACTGGACGGGCAGCGGAGCGACCTGGCCGGGGCCGGGTCGGCAGGCTCAGTCGACCAGGCCCATAGAAACGGCGAATTTCACCAGGGCGGCCGTGTTCTTGAGACCCAGTTTCTCCAGTAGATTCGAGCGGTGCGTCTGAACCGTGCGATGGCTGATGGCGAGATCATCGGCGATCTCTTTGCTGGTCGCCCCGCTCGCGATCATGGTCAGAATTTCGCGCTCGCGTCGGGTGAGCACTTCGAGCGCGATCGATTTTTCCGGCAGCGCCGCTTCGTCTTCGACCGTCAGCGCGAAGGCCGTCAACTCCGCCGAGTAGTACTTGCGCCCGGCCCGAATCTCCTGGATCGCCTGCAGAATCAGCTCCAGATTATCGTCTTTCAACACATAGCCGTCGACGCCTTTGCGCACGGCATGGCGAAAGAACTCGTGTTCTTTGTGCATCGTAAAAATCAAAACCCGCACGGCCGGGTACGTGACGCGCAGTTTCTCCAGCACCTGGATACCATTCATGCCCGGCATCGATAGATCCAGGATCACCAGGTCGCAGGGTTTGTGTTTGATCAATTCCAGCAGCTCTTCGCCGTTCGCCGCTTCGCCGACGACCAGAATCGAATCTTCGCGTCCCAGCAGATTGCGCAGCCCGAGGCGCAGCACCATATGATCGTCGGCGAGCAGAATCTTGTACGGCGAATTATCACTCCGGGATTTCAAGAACGATCTCCGTGCCCTGATTTTTCTTCGAGAGGATCTTCAAATGACCGCCCAAAAGAGCGGCGCGCTCTTGCATGATCAACTGACCGATGCCTCGCTCGTCTAATTCGCCGTTGCCTCCGGATTCCGCCTGCTCGAATTCCAGATCGGCCTGGACCTGGTCCTGCAGTTCGAAGCCGACGCCGTTGTCTTTCACTTTCAAAACCAGAGCATTACCGATCTGGCGCGCCTGGATTTCGATTTCGGTCGCGCCCGCGTGCTTAAAGATATTCGTCAGAGACTCTTGAATAATACGATAGATATTGATTTCCCAGCGCGAGCGAAAGAAGGCGTCCATCGCTTCTAAGTCCAACTTGATTTTGTAATTCGTGCCGGCCTGGAAGGAATTGACCAGCTCGCGAATGGCGTGCGAAAGCCCGATTTTTTTCAGAGCGATCGGGCTCAGGTTATGCGAAATACTGCGCGCCTGGCGTACGGCTTCGTTAATATATTCGTTGATCTCGCCCAGCTTGTCCCGGGCTTCCGTATCTTCTTCCCGCAGGCGATAGACGACGTCGTCGACCATAAACTTAAGCGCGATCAGACTCTGCCCCAGCACGTCGTGCACTTCGCTCGCGATGCGATTGCGCTCGTCCTCTTGAATCTCGATAATTTTGCGCGAGAGCACGCTCAAATCCTTTTCCGAGCGACGCTTGTCGGTGATATCAATGCCGATGCCCACGACGAACTCCACGCGACCGTCGACGACTTCGCCTTCTAAGGCCGTATTGGACCACTGCAACAAACGCTCCCGACCGGATTTCGTGAGCCAGGCGTTTTCGTGATGATTCGGAAAGCGCCCCATCATCAAAGCGTTGAATTGCTTGCGCGTCGCCTCGATGTCTTCTTCGGGTACGAGAAAATCCCAGATCACCCGTCCGTAGACTTCATCGAAGCTATAACCGCTGATCTCCTGGCTTTCGCGATTGAAATTGACGATGCGACCGTTACGATCCAGCACCACGACCGCGGCGCCGGCGGTTTCCAGCACGGCTGAAATAAAATTACGTTCGACCGAGAGCTTCAGCTCGGCTTCTTTTAAGTTTGTGATGTCGTGCAGGATTCCCGTGAAGTAGCGCTCGCCCTGATCGTAGACTTCGCTCACCGAAAGATAGGCCGGAAATTCGGAGCCGTCTTTGCGCACCCCCAGGGCTTCGCGCCCGACGCCGATGATTTTTTTCTGACCCGTGCGCAGATAATTTTGAAGATAGCGATCGTGCTCCGAGTGATAGGGATCCGGCATAAGCATACTAATGTTGCGATTCAACATTTCGGACGCCCGATAACCGAAGAGAGTTTCCGTGGCGGGATTCACCGCTTCGATCTTGCCGCGACTGTCGATGATGATGATCGCGTCGACGGCGGCTTCAAAAATCGAACGATTGCGGGATTCGCTGCCGGCCAGGCCGCGGGCCAGCTGCTTGCGATCCATCCAGAAGCGCGCGAGCAATCCCAGGGTTAGAGCGCCCGTGGCCAGATCGACCGACAGTTGAATCAAGCCCAGCGCGAAGACGCTGCGGTTGCGCGCGAACAGCATACCTTCCAGGGACCAGTGTTCTGCCTGGTCGTCGCTAAACAGCAGATCCAACCACACACCTGCGTCCCCGCTCAGCACCAGCAGGTGCAGAGTAAAGTTCACGGCAATGGCGCTCACCGCCAGGATTCCTATCACCCGGATGGACATGGACATGCTTACACGCTCTTGCGCGATACTCCCCGGCCTCGCGCGTGTGTTACAAGAGTTATTCTGCGGCTAATCCGGGACTATTTCGCGACGTCAAAGACGCGACGCAATACGACCTGGGCTTCGCCTTCCGGATCGGCGGCTCTCAGCCGGCCTTCCCAGTAGCCGCCGCCGGGAACGAAAAGACGCAGCTGGCAGCGCCCCCGCTCGTCGGTCAAACACTCCGCTGAAACATCCTGATTGACCGTGGCCCGGCGCGACAGACTCAGCGAGACTCGCGCGCCCGCGATCGCCTCTCCGCGACCGGCGGACGCGTTACTGCCCGGCGTCGCCTGATAGACGACCGGGATTAAATTCTCGCCGGGCTTGAGCGCGCGCGACTCCGCCTCGCCGGTCGCGCCGAGTACCGGCGAAGACAGGCTGCGATCGACGGCGCTGCGATTCTTGCGCCGGTATTCGTCGAAGTTACGGCCGATTTCATAGTAGTCGCCGGTCATCACCGGCTGGTGAGTATCGAGGGCGTAATAGATCTTAAATCCCAGAGCGATCAGCAGCGTGCAAAACAGCGCTGCGGCTCCTCCGAAGAGTTGCATTAGTTTCCAGTTGGCTTCGCTCATAGTGGTTTTCCCGTTTCGTCCTTATTCAGGAATCGTAAACATACTTTCTTTCGTTACGCTGTCCGCAGCCGCTTCGTCCGCGCTTTCTTTGAGCACGAAACGCACGGGTACGCTGCGCCGGCCCGCGGCGGCTGAAGTCCTTTCGCCTGACTCCGCACCCGGCACGCCCTGCACGATCACCCGCACCGGCCGATGTTCGTTGGCCTTCAGACGCAGCGGATTTTCGCCGACGATCTGATTCAACTGAGTGACCCGGGTTTCGCCCGCTTCAGCGGTCTCGACCGACAGGTACAACTCGACCGGACGTTCGCGCATATTCATCACGTCGACGTTATAATAATTCTGCGCCTGGTTTTCGACCAGCAGCGGCGGTAGATTTCGATCGCGCACCACCGAAAGCTGAAAGGGCGTGCGATTCACGAGCGCCGCCGTGAAGGCGCCGATGACCGCCAGCAGCAGCGCGGCGTACGCGACCGTGCGCGGCCGCAGCAAGCGCGATTTTTTTCGTTCTTCGAAATAATTCAGCGAATTGAAGCCGACCAGAGTCTCTTTGCCGAAACGCGACATCTCGTCGGTGCAGGCGTCCACGCAGTGAGCGCAGTTGATGCAGGCGACCTGCAAACCTTCGCGAATGTCGATGCCCGTCGGACAGACCTGAACGCATTTGGTGCAGCCGGTGCAGTCGCCGAAGCTCGCTTCCTCTTCCGGAGTCAATTTCTTCGAACGACGGCGGGGTTCGCCGCGATGGCTGTCGTAAGCGATGACATTGGAATCGCGATCGAGCATCACCGATTGGAAGCGCGCGTACGGACAGATGTACACGCAGAAATTGTGGCGAAAGATCCCCAGGTCGAAATAAAACAAACCCGTCGTCGCCAGCCAGAAGTACGGCCAGGCCTGGTCGGTGAAGATCGCCGGGCCGCTCGTCAGAATCTCCGCCGACATGGCGCGCACGCCGACGAAGTAGCCTATAAAGTGAAAGGTCAGGACGGCCGAAGCGAGAACCCAAACCGAATGCACGGCGATCTTTTCCCACATCTTTTGCGAAGCTTTACCGAAGCGCGGACTCACAATGCGACCGAAGGCGTCGAACATTTCGGTATAAACCGTTTGCGGGCAGGCCCAGCCGCACCACATCCGCCCGAAGAGCGATGTAAACAGGAACAGCGCCAGCCCGAGAGTCGCAACGACGAACCACAGGAAATAAAATTCCTGCGGCCAGAACACCGCGCCGGGAAAATAAAATTTCCGGCTGGCGATGTCCAAAAGCACCATCGGCCGATCGCCCCAGTTGATCCAGGGCACGATCAGGTACGAAACAAGCAACACAACGCGAACGATTCTACGCAGGACCGCGTACTTTCCGGTGATATAACGCGCGACGATCATTAACTTAGTTCTCCTGTGCGAAATTTAAGACGCTGCGTCTGAATCTCCGCTCTTCGCGTTACTCCGCCGCTGCCGACGAATCTATGTTTTTGTATTGATCATTCATATAAGCGATCACTTCCCAGACCCTCTTCGAACCGAGGCTCGCTTTGTGCGCGGGCATCGGCCCCTTGGCCGGATTCTGTTTCCAGGTCTCCGGCTGCATGCGACCTTCCATGATTACGTCGTAGAGGGCCAGCTCGGAATTTCCGTGCAGCCATTCGTCGTCTTTTAAGTTCGGCCCGATCAAACCCGAGCCGTCGGCTTTGTGGCAGGCCGCGCAAATCGCCTGGTAAGTTTCCGCGCCCGCGGCGATCGCATCCGGCTGTCCCGCGAAGGGATTGCCCGTCACGCCTTCGCCGCTGCCGCCGGCGACTTCGACTTCAGGATATTCCGCAACGTGCGCCGCGACTTCGCGTTCGTACTGCGCCGCCTGGGACCAGTCCGTAAGCACGTGATAGTACACCAGATACAGGACCCCGATCACCATCGTGGCGATAAAACTGACGATGTACCAGGGCGGCATTTTATTATCCGCCTGCTTGATTCCGTCGAATTCCTTGTCGTGATCTATACTCATCAGTCCTGTTCCTCCAGCATGCGACGCCCCGGATCTTCGGCGCGTTTGCCCTGCTTCGTAAAATAGAGATAATAAACGATGCCGTAGAGTACGGCCGCCAGCAGGCCGACTCGCAGCACTTTGTAATATATCAGCAATTCTTCGTGACTCATTGGACCTCTCCTTCGCCGCCGCCGGACTCCGGCGCGCCCTCTTGATCGAGATTCGCGGTGTCGCGCCCTAACTTCAGCATATACGCGATTAACGCATCGCCTTCGCTCTGACCCGTAACCTGAGCCGCGGCGCCTTTGATCTCGGCGTCGGTATAGGGCACTCCCAGAATTCTCAGGCTGCGCATGCGGCCGGCGACGCTATCGCCGTCGACCTCTTCGTCGAAGAGCCAGGGATAGGCCGGCATAATCGAACCCGGACTCGTATCCCGGGGATTGATGAAGTGCGCGCGATGCCAGTCGGCGGAAGGCTGGATCTGCGATTCGTGGTGCAGGTCCGGACCGGTCCGCTTCGAACCCCAGAGATGCGGGTAGTCGTAGACGTACTCGCCGCCTTTACTGTAGGGCGCGTCGCCGTAGACCCGGTTCGGATCAAAGCGATCGGTCTCCCATTTGAAAGGACGGATCATCTGCGAGTGACAGTTATTGCAACCTTCGCGGATATAAACGTCGCGACCCGCGAGTTCGAGCGCCGAGTACGGCTTCACACTCGCTATCGGAGTCACAGTCGAGCTCAGAAAGAAGGGCGGCACGACTTCGACCAGCCCGCCGACCAGGACGGCGCAGGTTACGAGCACCGGGAACAGAATGCCCCGGGACTCGACGGTGGAAATGGAATCGAATATTTTATTGCTCATATTGTTTAAGCTCCTTCGCCGTTTTCAGGCCGCGGCTCCGGTATTATCTGCTGCCGCCTGGTTCGGGTCACCGTTCCTGGCAGTCATATAGAAGTTGTAGATCATGATGAACAGACCGATCAGATAGAGAGTTCCGCCGATCGCCCGCATCAAACGAAACGGACTGAGAACTTCAGTGACCGTAATCCAGTTCGGATATTCCAGAAAACCGTTGTCGTTGATTGCGCGCCACATCGCGCCTTCGGTGATGCCGGAAATCCACATGGAGATAACGTAGATCAGAATGCCCAGGGTTCCCAACCAGAAGTGCGTATTCGCAAGCTTCTCGGAGTAGAGTTTGCCGCCGTATACACGGGGCACCAGATAGTAGAGCATCGCGAAGCTCATGAAACCGACCCAGCCTAAAGTCCCGCTGTGAACGTGACCGATGGTCCAGTCGTTGAAGTGCGACAGACTGTTGATGGTCTTGATCGACATCATCGGCCCTTCGAAAGTCGACATACCGTAAAAGGTAATCGCGACTAAAAAGAACTTAACGGTGGCGTCGGTTTGAATCTTCTCTTTCGCCTGGGTTAAAGTCAGAAAGCCGTTGAGCATCCCGCCCCAGGACGGAAGAATCAGCATAATACTGAAGGCCGTGCCCAGGGATTGCGCCCAGTCGGGCAATGGCGAATACAGCAGGTGGTGCGGACCCGCCCAGATATAGATAAAGATCAGCGACCAGAAATGCACGATCGAAAGCCGGTGAGAATAGATCGGCTGATTAATGTGCTTCGGAAAATAATAGTACATGATGCCCAGGAAGGGCGTCGTCAAAACGAAGGCGACGGCGTTGTGGCCGTACCACCACTGCACGTTCGCGTCGAAGACCCCGGCGAAGACCGAATAAGATTTCCATAGTTCGACGGGAATCGCCAGGTTGTTTACGATAAACAGAATCGGGATCGTAATGACCGAAGCCATATAAAACCAGATCGCAACGTACATCTGCTTTTCTTTGCGAACCGCGATAGTCCCGAAGAAGTTGACCATGAAGATCACCCACCAGACGGCGATCAGTAAATCCAGCGGCCATTCCAGCTCGGCGTATTCTTTGCTCTGGCTGTAACCGAGCAGCAAAGTCACCGCGGCGCCGACGATCGTCAGATTATATAAGACCAGATGAACCATCGCGAGCTTATCCGAGAAGATTCGCACGCGCAGCAGGCGCTGCAGAGAATGGTAGACGGCGGCGAACACGATCGAAAGCGAAAAGCCGAAGATGGCCGCGTTCGTGTGTAGAGGCCGGAGCCTGCCGAAAGAGGTATAAGGTAAGTCGAAATTCAGGGCCGGATAGACGAGCTGGAAGGCGATGACCACACCCACCAACATCGCAGCCGCACCCCACACGATCGCGGAGATGATGAATCCCTTTACGACCACGTCATTGTACTGCGTAGTTCTGTCACTCATGCCGGGGAATGTGCAGCGAATTTGGGGTTTCTGATATGAACTTCATCAGGAACCGTCCATGAGCTTTATCATATATATTGATTGCAAACGTGGCACAATGCCGTCGTGTCCAGAGTTTCGAGACAATTGCAATCCGGCGCCCGCCGGGAGTCCGACGCGGAGCCTGGTCCAGGCCGCGAAGGCATTCCGGACCAGACCGGCGCGACGCCCCGCTGTCGGCACTGCGGCGAGCTCTGCCTGCAAGTCGTCAGCGCTCCGATCAGTACAGGCGCGACGACCGAAGATTATTTATTTTGCTGCACCGGCTGCGTGGCCGCCTGGCATATCCTGCAGGGACGAGCGCTGCCTGAATTCGTTGCGGCGGAGCCGGCCGACGAAGATCCCGAGCTGCTGGCCTATGATCTACCCGAGATCGCCGCGGAGTATTTGCAAAGCCGGCGCTCCGACTCGCGACGCGCGGGCGACGATCGCGCCGATGATGACGCCGGCGGTCTGCGATTGGAGCTCGACGTTCGCGGCATTCACTGCCAGTCCTGCGTGCTGGTCTGCGAACGCAGCCTGGAACGCCTGCCGGAAGTCGAGCGCGTCGCCGTAGACTACGAAACCGGCCGGGCCCGCGTCGACTTTCGCGCAAGCGACGATCCCGGCGAGCGTCCACGCGACGAAGCAGACCCGACGCGGACTGCGCCCGGACAACGTTTCATATCCCGTGCGATCCGCCAGCTGCGTCTGGTCGGCTACGACGGTGTACCGTTAAAGCCCGGGCGGAAAACCGAAGCCCTGCGCGAAGAAGGTCGCGGGCTTTTATGGAAGATCGTGCTGTCGGGTTTCGCCGCGGGCAATACGATGATGTTGAGCATCGCCCTGTGGAGCGGTTATTTCGACGGCAGCCTGCCGGCCGAATACAAGCGTCTCTTCGAATGGATGCAGTTCGTATTGACCACGCCGGTTTTTTTATACGCCGCACGCGGCTTCCATCGCGGGTGGCGCGGTTTCTTTCGCACGGGCATTCCGGGCATGAACGTGCTGATCAGCGCCGGGATATCGGCGGCGTACTTTTATTCCGCTTTCGTTTTTCTGCGGCCCATACTCGCCGGATTAAACGCCGGCTTAGAGGTCGGAGTCGAGCTTGCCACGGGCCTGACGACGATCGCCGCGACCTCGGAAGTCTATTTCGACAGCGTCGCCATGATCGTGTTTTTGCTGCTGATCGGCCGCTACCTGGAGTGGCGCGCGCGCCTGGGGCAACGCGAACGGATGGAAAGTCTGCTGCGTCCCCTGCCCGACTACTGCTTTCGCCTGCAGCCTGCGAATGCGAATGCGAATTCTGACTCGGAGTCCCCGCGCACGGAAATGATTCCGGTCAACGATCTGGCCCCTGGCGATCTGGTGCTGCTGCGCGCCGGGGACAGCGTGCCGGCCGACGGCGTGCTCACGGGAGCGCACTCCTGCGATGTAGACGAAGCGGTCTTAACCGGCGAAGCCCGAAGCGTCGCCCGCACCGCCGGCGATCGCTTGCTGGCCGGCTCGCGCATCATTTTAATCGGCGGCAAGACCGATAGCTTCGCACTATTAAAAATCAGCGCGACTCCCCGGGACAGCTCCCTGGGAATTCTCTCGCGCATGACCGACGCGACCGGCGATCGTCGTTCGCGCATCGAACGCGGAACGGGACGGCTCGTGCCCTGGTTCGGTTTCGCGGTCATCGCCGTCGCCGCGGCGTCGTTCACGTACTTTTATGGTATCGCCGAAGCGGGCCTGGACCAGGCCCTGCTCGCGGCGGTATCGGTGTTGATTGTAAGTTGTCCCTGCGCCCTGGCCCTGTCGGTTCCGACAGCGGCCGGGGCGGCTCTTTTTCGAGGGCTGCGCGAAGGCGTGCTCTTTCGCGACGGACGCGTGCTCGAAGAGATCGACACAATCCGCAACTTTTGTTTTGATAAAACCGGAACCCTCACGACCGGACGCCCACGGGTCATCGCCAGTCGAATCTACAGCAGCGACGAGAGCTTTAACGATACGCTAAGCCAAACCCTCGAATCGATTCGCCTGCTGGAAAGCGGCACAATGCATCCCATCGGCCTGGCTCTGCTGGACTTCGCGCGCCGGGCGACGCCTGCCGCCGATTCAGAAGTCGACAGCGACCGCGACGACGCGGCGCAAAGCGCAGCCGAAGCTTCGCCCGAAGACCAACGTTCCGATCGCGTGCAGACCGTCGCGGGTCGCGGCCTGTATCTACCGGAAGAAGAATTACGCCTGGGTTCTCTGGCCTTTCTCGATCTCGCAGCACAGCGCGACCGGCTCCAGCAAGAACTGGGAGCGCCGGAGCACGCGACCCTCGTCGGGCTGGCCCGGGGCGAGCGCTTGCTGGCCGTCTTCGCCCTGAGCGACATGGCCCGCCCGGACGCGCGCCAGACGCTCGACTTTTTACGCGAGCGCGGTGCGAAGGTTTCGATCTTAACCGGCGATCAGGAACAACCGGCCCTGCGGCTGGCGACGGAACTCGACGTACCCGCCACGGCGGTTCACGCGAGCCTGCTGCCGGCCGAGAAAGCCCGGCATCTACGAAAAATGCCCGGACCGGTTTGCATGGTCGGCGACGGCTTTAACGACGCACCGGCTCTCGCGGCGGCGGATCTGTCTGTCGTGCACGCATTGAGCGCCCCGCTTTCGCTGGAACAGGCGGGCATTGTATTGCTTAACAATCGTTTGTCGGAACTCAGCGCGGCCATCCGCATCGCGGGCTCGGCGCGGCGCGTCATGCGGGCGAATCTGGCTTTCTCTTTACTTTATAACGCGATCATGATTCCGCTGGCGGCCGCGGGATTGCTCCTGCCGATCTGGTGCGCGCTCTTTATGGCGCTCAGTTCTTTGACCGTCATCGGTTCATCGGCGATCTTTCGCGTGGGATTTCGCGGACCATCGGAAGCGAGTTGAATATGGAAATCATCGGCGTATTATTATTTCTGGCCACTGCGGTCGGCGTGCTCTTTCTCGGAATTTTTTTCTGGGCCTATCGGGGGCGACAGTTCGACGACATCGAATCGCCGGCCAGGCGGATGCTGTTTGAAAGCGATACCGAAGCTGAAGCCGAGGCCTACGTCCGGCCTAAAACGGAATCGGAGTAGAAACAGAAACGGAGTCCGATCGATAACTTAAAACGATATTCATGGATCCCTTCGACATTCACAGCCTTTTGATCCTGCTGCCCCTCGGTAGCTTCTTCGCCGGCCTGGCGGCCACGCCCCACTGCGCCCTAATGTGCGGGCCGCTCTTCGTTTTATTCGGCGCGGGCGGACCGGCCTATCAGATTGGACGCGTCGGCGGATATATCGCCACGGGCGCTGCCGCCGGTCTTCTGGGCGCTTCGCTCAATTTCGCCGGCGACTTCGCGGCGATTCAACATCTATCGCTGTACTTCATGGCCGCGACCTTCATTTTATTCGGCGCCGCGCGACTGATGCCGGCGCGAATTCGCGCGAAGATTTTTCCGGACTTCACCGCGCTGACGCGCTGGCTCGTCAATCGCATGAATCGACTGACGCGCCGGCCGAGCCAGGATGTCGCCCCGACCGGAGTCAGGTCGACAGAAGATACATCGCCAGAGGGTGTATCTTCAAACGGCAGTCGCAGCGCGTCGGTTTCGCTGGTCGCCGGAACGCTCAGCGCCCTCCTGCCCTGCGGTCCCTTGATTCCCCTCTGGTTGCTGGCCGCCGGTTCGGGCAATGCTATTGCGGGGGGCGCACTCTCGGGCGGCTTCGTTTTGGGCACGATCCCTGGCGCCGCGCTGATCGCCTGGGGCGGTCAACGACTGGGACGGACGGCGGCGCTGCATTCAGTCTGGTTTGCGAAGGCCAGGCGCTTCGCGGGAGTCGCGCTGTTGATCGCCGGTGTGGCGATGCTCGGCGCGCGCTCCAGTATCATAATCTCCCCCGGGGGCGAAGACGCGGCGGAGCCGATCTGCCATACGCCGCCGACTTTATTTTTATAAAATCATCTGAGATCACCTGATCATAATTTTCACTTTTCTAACTCTATCAGCAAGGTTTATACTATGAACGAACCCCGGACAATCATCGAAAGCACTCTAACGAGACTCAAAGAGCACGGTCTATTCGATCAATCCGCGACTGAATTCAAGACCGAAGACATTCGCAGCTGGGAAGAACAGTTTTCGCTGCGCTTTCCAAAGAGCTTCGCGCGCGTGCTCACCGCCGGCTGCTACGACATCGCCAATTTTTATTTCATCGAGCCCGTGATCATCGAGCTTGAGTCGCAGGAATTCCTGGCCTTCGCGCGCTGGAACGACGATCGTTTCGCTTTCGCCCGCGAAGATCTGTCCCTGGAAGGCCCCGACCATCCCGTCGTATACGTTCTACTGGGAGACGAACCGCCCCTCGAACGATACGCGGACTTCGCCACCTGGTTTCAGGAAGTCGCGGCTCTGGCCGATCGTCCGGTAAATCCGGAATAAATAAGAACGACGAATCGAATCAGGCTCAGACGCTCTTGCTGAACTGCTGGCCGCGAGCGGCGAGTTCTCTCGTATAAGCGTCGAAGACCTGGCAGATATTGCGAATCACAAATTTGCCGGCCTCGGTAACGCGCAGGCGTCCCGGTCGATTCGCCGTCTTCGAAAACGAAGGCTCCTCGATTTCCACCAGCCCCTCGGCGTGAAAGCCGGCCAGGACTTCGAATTCCGGAGCGTATCGCGCGCGAAACCCCGAATCGTATTCCAGCTCGAAGCGACAGATCAAAAGCATGATGATCCGGCGCCGCTCGTGATCGTCGGCGTTTAGCACGAGCCCGCGATCGACAGGCAGCCGGCCGGCGAGCACTTCGCTTTCGTATGTTTTCAGATGGCGGGTATTCTGAACGTACGCGTCGCCGAGATCCCCGATCGCCGACACTCCGAAGGCCAATAAATCGGAACCCTGCTCATAGGCAGCAGAAGCGGAACCCCGTTCACGCGCAGCATCGTCGGAGGCATCGCTGTGCATACCCGGCGGCACGGTATAACCCTGGAAATTCCGTTCGAGCTCGCCCCGGCTCGCGGCGATCGCCATCGGATCGTCCGGACGCGCGAAGTGATCCATACCGATATAAACATAGCCGGCCCGGGTCAACTGCTCGATCGAATTCGACAGGATTTCCAGGCGCGTGCGCACTTCCGGCAGGGCTTCCGCGTTGATGCGCTGCTGATGCTGCTTGAGCTGCGGCAGATAGGCGAACTGAAATAGACTCAGGCGATCGGGCTGCAGGCTCAGCACACCGTCGATCGTCTGCGCGAAACCTTCCGGCGTCTGGTGCGGCAGTCCGTAGATTAAATCCAGATTGATACCGCGAAAGCCCGCTTCGCGCAGTTTGGTCAGCAGGATCTCCAGTTCGTCGAAAGGCTGCACGCGATTGACCGCCCGCTGAACCTTCGGATCGAGATCCTGCACTCCCAGCGACGCCCGATTGAATCCGCACCCGGCATAGGCGGCGATGTGTTCATCGGTGGTTTCCCGGGGATCGAGTTCGACGCTCAGTTCGGCGTCCGGTGCGAAGCGAAAGCGTTTTGTAATTTCGCGATGAAAGCCGCGAATCTCGTCCGGACTCGCGAAGCCCGGCGTGCCGCCGCCGAAATGCAGCTGACTCACCGCCTGAAACAGGCGGCCGTCGTCATCGCGGGCTTCGCCTTCGCCGCGCGCGGCGAGCGCCTCTAACACCAGATCCATCTCGCGCACGAGGAGTCGCATATAAGGCGCCATTCGCTTTTTATTCGCGGTATAGATTACGGTACACGCGCAAAAAAAACAGATATTACGACAGAACGGGAAGTGAAAGTACAGCGAAAGCGGACGACGCCCGCGATCGGGTCGTCCGAGCAGCGATGCGTAATCTTCGGCGGCGAAATCTTCGCGAAAGACCGGCGCGGTCGGATAGCTGGTATAGCGCGGAACCGGGCGGCTGTAGCGCTGGAGTTGTTCGAGCATCCGCCGATTATGCCCACGCGAAACGCATCGGGTTATGATCGAGTCGGGTTCAACGAGCTGATTTAAATCATAAACGCAGCCGATCATTCGCAGGCGGCGATCATCGCCTCTGTCGCCCTTGAAACGCCGCTAAACTTCCACGTTCATATAAATTCGCAGGAACCAGCCCACGCCGAAACTGATCACAGCGACGCCCATCGAAATGGCGAGCATCTCCAGGAAGCGCGGCCAGAAGGGCGCGCTGCGAGCTGTCGAAATATAGAATGTATACAGGGCGATGACGATCACGGCCCCGCCCAGCATCGCGCCCAGGGCGATGTGCAACTGGTCCGTTAAAAAATAGGGCGTCGTTAAGATCGTCACGGTCAGAGCGTAGGACACCCCGGTATATAACGCCGACTTGAGCGGCGAAACCGCGGCGTCGCTCTCGGAGCGTTCGGCGTCCTTTTCGCGCGAACTTAAAAACTCCGACGAGGCCATCGACAGGCTCGCGGCGACGCCCAGCACGATTCCGGTCACCCCGATCATGCGCGTGTCGGGGATCGCCAGAGTCAGGCCGGCCAGGGTTCCGGTGAATTCTACGAGGGCGTCGTTTAAGCCCAGCACGATCGAGCCGGCGTAGCTCAGGCGAATGTCGTTTAAGAGGCCGATCAGTTCCTTTTCGTGACGCTGCTCGTCCATCAGAATGCGATGGCGAAAATCCGGGAAGCGGTCCGCCAGTCGTTCATAGACCTGCTTCGCCAGCTCTTCGCCGCGCTCCATCAATCGCAGCCCGAAGGCCAGACCGAATACGCGCGATAGAGCGACGAAAAGCAATAATCGCGGTCGCGAATATTGTACGGCAAGGCCCGTAACGGAACGCCAGGCTTCGTAGTGCTTGAGCTCGTCGGCGGCGATACGGCGCAACAGCTCCGCGTTCTGCGGATCCTTCGCCTGATCGGCCAGGCGCAAATAGATATGGTGTTCGGTGATTTCGTTTTTTTGCAAACGAAGGATCAATCGCAGGTCGGCGGGTTTCACAGGTGCGGCACGCGCTCCATTAGTTTTGTTTGATAGGCGCGGATCTCTTCCGGCGCGGCGACGCCTTCGTGGGGCGCCCAGGGCGCGAATTCTTTGTCGTCGCTCACGCGATAGGGGCCGGGCTTGACTTCGAAACAAATCGCGTGATCGCTCAGGACCACGAGAGTATGCCAGTAGCCCGGCGAGATGTCGATGCCGAAATTCAGCGGCACGCCAGAAGACGCGGCGGCGGCAGCTTGAGCGTAGGAGCCTTCGGCTGTTATATTCGTTTTCGCTCCCAGTAGATCGCAGGCGACGATTGCTCCGTCGTCGTCGAAAGTAAAGAAAGCGACCCGACCTTCCAGAATCAAAAAGCTTTCGGCTTTGGGCGGAGCGAGATGGCGGTGCGGCGTGATATAGGTATCGCGCAGCATCACGTTCAAAAAGCGATGCGGATTCTCTTGCATGTCGCCGTGAAAATTAAAATTGGTGCGCCGACGTTCGGAAGCCCGGGCCCGGGCGAGAGTCTCTCCGAGCAAACGCTCATCGATCAGATGCTTGGTCAATTCAGCGGACATCGCGACAGAGTACGCGCACGCTTCGAATTGTCAGCTGTTATTCCGGCAGCTGTCGGGCCAGCGTGCACTTGGCGTACTCGCCGACCGCCAGGGGCTTCGCGACGAAGGCCTCGCTGTATTCCGAAACGATCGAGAGCGGACGCCCCTGCACGAAATTCGGACAGTCCTGGCGATGTTTCAAACACAGCACCTGGCTGGCGTCGGGCTTCGGATAGGCCCACGCCGCGTCGGGATCGTTTTTGACGCACTTCGATTCCAGGCGCGCGATAATTTTCATCTTGCGAATCATCGGACCGTACGAACGGCACTTCGCGAGGATCGGGTTGGCGTAGTGGGGCGGCAGCGCGCCCTTCTCACTGTAGTACGCAAGGCCCGCGATCAAATTCTTCAGCTGCACTTCCGGATCGAGTTTCTTTTTCTCGGCGTCCATAATAAAGCGCGTAATCTGCAGGATCGACTGCACGGCGCGGCCGGCTTTCTTTTTTGCGCCCTCGGTGCGCGGACTGTCCGCGCCGTCGTTTTCGGCGCCGGCTATATCCTCGTCGCCTTCATCGCCTGCGTCCGGGGCCTGCTCTTCTTCGTCATCGTCTTCATCGTCTAAAAACGAAGTCGGCGCCGGTTCGGCCGCTTGAGCTTCGGCGCTATCGGGCGGATTCAAATGGTTGCGCAGGCCGTCGACCACTGTCGCTTCTAAGCCCAGCTTCTGAGAGGCGTCGGCGGCGCGCAGAGCGTAGTCGAGCTTTACGTTGTTCGGCAAATCGAACATCGGCTCTTCTAAGAGCGGGCTGTTGACCCCGTTGATGTCGGCGACCAGTCCGCCCTGGAAACAATAGCGATGCGTAAAGGATCCGCGCCGCTGAATGACGAAGGCCACGCTCAGAGCGTACATACCGAAGCGCGCATGATGGCGGAAGCTCTTGCGATCCTGCTCGTAAATTTTCAAGAGCCACAGAGTGAGCATGCGCTTCTCGTTGTTGAGGCGATTAAACAGCGCGTTTTGAATGATGCCGGCGAAGGACGAACCGGGAATATCCGAAAACAAAATTTGCATGAAGTCGGCGCGGCGGCCCTGCAGGTGGCTCAGGAAAACCCGCTTGAGCATTTGACAGATGACCGTCAAAAGCTCGGCGGAAATCTGCACCCGGTAGTTCGGATTGTGCGGGTCGAATTTGTCGAGATTCTCGAGCCGCGCTTCGTTGATGGTCATGCCCGCGGGGATATAGACTTCCCCCGCCCCGGATTTGACCGGCTCGGCGAAAGCGAATTCGAATTTTTCTTCCGGGGGCGTATATCTTTCGGCGAAATCCCGCAGCTGGGCCGCGGAATAAAACTGCAGATACTTTTCGGTGATTTTCACCGGTTTGTCAAAGATGCCTTCACTCACAGTCGGATTCCGTCCAATCGTGAGGCATTGCAGGCGAACGGCGCGCAAATCGCACTAAAAATTTGTGGTCCCCCGACCCGCTCCCGGGAATGTGAACCAATGGCAATGATCTGGCTTCGTCGTCTCACGTTGATCGTAATCGTTTCCGCTCTGGCCACGATGGTGCTCGGACCGCTGGTCCGGGCCGCCGAGGCCGGTCTCGCCTGCCCGGACTGGCCCCTGTGCAAAGGCAAAATCATCCCCGACGTTTCAGACTACCAGATCTTCCTGGAATGGTTCCACCGGGTGATCGGCGGCGTGACCGCTCTGGCTCTGCTTGCCTGGATCTATATGATTGCCCGGCACCGCGAGCTCCGAGAACGCTTTCTATACTGGGGCCTGCTGGCCATCGCTCTGATGATCACGCAGATCCTGCTGGGCGCTTTGACCATCACCGAGCAGCTCGACGCGTACGTCGTCAAATCGCACTTACTGAACGCGTTGCTCTTCTTGAGCGTGCTCGTTTATGTTCATCGCAAAATCGGCCGCTACCTGGGAGACACGCCGCGCATGACCGCCCTGCCCGATCGCGTTTCGCAGATCGCCGCGGGGGTCTTTCTGGTCGCGTTGTTTCTGCAATTATTTTTAGGCGGCCGGGTCAGCACAAACCACGCAGGCCTCGTCTGTCCGTCGTTCCCCGCCTGCTATCACGAGCAGGAAATCCAGGCCGACGGCACCAAAGAAAGCCGCGCCGTTTATTTTCCGCCGATGATCGGCAATATCGAAAAACATATTACGCATCGCCTGATGGCCTACGCTCTGACCTTCGGCGCGATCGGCCTGGTGATTTTGAGCGGTCGCAGAAACTGGCTGGAACCCGGACGACGGTTGAGCTATATTATCTTCGGAGCGATCGTCGTACAGATCATCGTCGGCGTAATCAACGTGCTGTATCGCGTGCCGATCGGCGTGACCGTGCTGCACTCGGCGGTGGCGTACTTTATTTATCTGTCGTCGTTTATATTATGGCTGGAGTTGACCTTTGACCGGCAACGCACGAACTAATTCAGACGCCGCGTCACCGGGTCGTCCGGGCCCGGCGAAGCCGGCCGACGAATCGGGCAAGCAGAGCCTGGCCCGGGATCTGTCGCTGCTGCTCAAGCCGACCCTCGGCGCGTCGATTTTATTTACGATCATTCCGGGCCTGCTGCTCGGACCGCAGCTGCCCGACGCGAGCCTGATCTTTTTCACGATGCTCGGCACCTATCTCGTGGCGATCGCGTCGTTCGCGTACAATCAGCTGCTGGAGATTCCGACCGACGGAATCATGGAACGCACGCGCAACCGGCCGCTGCCCGCCGGACGCTTCCAGCCCTTCGCGGTGCATCTGATTGGATCCAGTTTGCTGGGACTGGGATTGTTTTTACTCGTGATGTACGTCAACTCCCTGGCGGCGATCGCGGCGCTGGCTTCTTTTCTGTGGTACGTTTTTATTTATACCGCCTGGTTGAAACCGCGTTCATCGCTCAACACCGTGCTCGGCGGCGCGGCGGGATCCATCGGACCGCTCATCGGCGAAGCCGCGGCCTCCGGCCAGATCACGGTCGAAGGCTGGATGATGTTTCTGATTCTCTTTTTATGGCAGCCGCCGCACTTCTGGTGCCTGGGCATCAAGTACCGCGACCAGTACGCCCGGGCCGGCCTGCCGATTTTGCCCGTCGCGAAAGGCGTGGGCGTAACCTTAAATCAAATGATCTTTTACCAGGTGCTGCTGTTGCTTTCGATCTTCAGCATGTACTTTCCCCTGGGAATGGCCGGCGAAGTGTTTCTCATTCCGGGTTTCGGATTCGGCTGTCTGGTCCTCTACTATATGTTGAGACTGCGCGCCGACTTCGAGCGCACGAAAGACGACGACACGGCCGGCCGGATCGCGCCGCTCAAAGTTTTCTTTCTTACGATTTTACACATGCTGATCTGGCATCTCGCATTGGGCGCGGATATCTATCTGCGTCGCTGGGCCTGAGAGGAGCCCGCGGGATTGCGATCGCGTTTCGCGAGCTCTATTTTATTTCGCATCAATCCGAAAACCATCAATCCGAAAACCATCAATCGAATACAGCAGCCTGACATCGTGGAAATTTATTCGCAGCCCTATCGCCGCACGACCGGCCGCCTGAGCGTCACCCTGACGCGGGAAGGCGACGCGTACTCTCTGACCGTCGCCACGCTCAAAGACGCGCCCGGCACCTTATATCGCCTGTGCGCCGTTTTAGTCCGCCACGACTGGAATATTGAAAACGCCGACATCTGCACCCGGGAAGACCACCAGATCGTCGATCGATTCCTGATCCGGCCCGCTTCGCGCGAAGCCGTCGACGAAATCAAATTCGAAGAGATGATGAAAGACTTCGAACACCTGCTCTTCGAAAGTCTGGACGTAAGCGCCTACATCGCCCAGGACGCGGAACCGGACGCGCCCGGCGGGAGCCGTACCGACTCAGAGCCAACGGCTAACGCCGCCGATCAGCGCGACCGGGACGTCGAGTACACCAGCAGCGAAAACCGCGGACGCCTGACTCTGACCGGCAAAGATCGTCCCGGGCTGCTGCTCGACATCGCCGCCGTCTTCACGAAGCACGACGTCGACATTCTGGAAGCGCGCATTGAAACCACCGAAGACGGCGTAGTGCGCAACAGCTTCCTGACCAATCCAACCGACGCGCGCTTCGCAGACGCCGACTTTCTCGCCGTCCTCAGCGAAGATCTGCGCAAATTACTCTAGCGGCCATTTAAAAAACGACTCTGCTCGTTTGCGCCCCGTCTGATCACTGCGCATTAGCGGCCTGCTCCAGTGTTTCTAAAATGATCTCGCTCATCTCTTCGGGACGATCCCATAAAATAAAATGATCGGCCGCTTCGTAACGATGTACGGCGACCCGGGCGTTGCGCAGACGATCCCGGGCGAAGTCAAGGTTCGCGACCGGCACCAATCGATCGTCTTCCCCGTGGACCAGGGCGACCGGCCCGCGAATTTCGCCCCAGCGCGATAGGATCTCCGTCAGGTCTTCGCGCAGGGGTTTGAGCTCCTGGTTGCTCACGTCCCAGGCCGCCGGTAAAATCCAGCGCGTGAAACTCAGCTCCGCGAGTCGGTTAAACCAGCGCCACTCTTCTAAGTCCGGATCGACCGACGCGGCGATCAATACCAGTCCGCTGACGCGATCGGGATAGTCCATCGCCAGCTGCACGGCAACCGGCCCGCCGTAGGAATGTCCGACCAGCACGACCGGCGGCTTGCCAGCAGCGCCCTGGCCCGGGTTTTCGTGTTCGCTGAAAAGAATCGGCGCAATCAGCGCGGCCTGCTGCGCAAGATTCGGCTCCGGACGCCCCGCATCCGATGCTCCGTATCCCGCGCGATCAACCGAGATCAAACGCGCCGCATCCAGCAGAACGGCGCTGCGCAGATACTCCAGATACGCGTTCCAGCCTCCCGGAGATCCATGAATAAAAACGATCAGCGGTCGCGCGTCCCGATTCGCCTTCGCATTCGCATTCGCATTCGCAGACTGGGCCGCGTCCTCCGGCGTGCGATCACGCTGCACCCGCACGTAGCCCATGCGGCGTTCGCCGACCCGATACTCCAAAAACTCAGGCACAATCTCCGGCGGAAATTCCTGGCGGGCCGCCTCCCGATCCGTGTGAAAGCTGCAGCCGGCGAAAGCGAAAGGCATCGCAAGACAGATTACCAGGCACGTCGCACGGCATCTCGTAAAATAAGTCGCACAGTATCTTGCAAAATAACTCGCACAGTATCTTGCGAAGGATGTCGCCAAAACCAGAATCTCGCCGCGTTGAATCACCAGAGTGCTCCCGTTCCAGACTCGCCATTTCCCCGCGAAACGGAAACTGTTTTGCTTGTAGGAACTCCAACGCCGTCGAATTTGGCCGGGCATGTCGACCTCGATCTGGCAAATATTGCGCCTGGCCGCGGGCCCCCTGAGCGCTGTCGCCATTCTGGTCTTCACGGATCTGGATCCCGCGAATCCCCTGGTGACCCGGACCGCCGCCGTCGCCGCCTGGATGGCCCTCTGGTGGCTGACCGAAGCCGTGCCCCTGGCCGCGACCGCGCTTTTACCCCTGGCGCTCTTTCCCGCCCTGGGCGTCGCTTCCGGCAAGAGCATCGCCGGGGCTTATATCAACTCCACGATCTTTCTTTTTCTGGGCGGCTTCTTGCTGGCTCTCGCGATGGAACGCTGGCAGCTGCATCGTCGCATCGCGCTGCGGATCATCGGCGCGGCCGGCGGGCGACCCGATACCCTGGTGCTGGGCTTTATGCTGGCCGCCGCTCTGCTTTCGATGTGGATTTCCAACACGGCCACCGCGATCATGATGCTGCCGATGGCTCTCGCGATCCTCGGCCGCAAGGCTCCCGGCGAAGAGACCGGGGCTGCGGCGCCCCGACCGGCAGACCAGGCCGCGACCGATGCGTCGCAGAGTTCGAGCCCGGCCAGACGAATCTCGCCAGACGGCGCCGCTAAGAGCAGCGGCACGCCGACCCCCGCCGGACTCTCGGTCTGCCTGCTGCTGGGTATCGCCTACGCCGCTTCCATCGGCGGCATCGCAACCCCGGTCGGCACGCCGCCGAATTTAATTTTGATGCGCGTGTACGACGCGAGCTTTCCCGACGCACCGCCCTTGAGTTTCGGTCAGTGGATGTTAATGGGACTGCCCTTCGCCGCCGTCATGCTCGGCATCGTCTGGGTGGCGCTCACGAAAATTCTCTACCGGCGCGAATTGCGCCAGATGCCCGACCTGGACGCCCGGACTCTGAACGCCGAGCGCGCGGCCCTGGGCAAGATGAGCCGCGAAGAGCGCATGATCCAGATCGTCTTTGTCGCCACCGCGATCCTGTGGTGCTTTCGCACCGATATCCAGATCGGAACGCTCGCCATTCCCGGCTGGTCCGGCCTGATTCCGACCGGCGCGAATATCGACGACGGAACCGTTGCAATCGCGATGACGCTCCTGCTCTTTTTGATTCCCGTAAGTCCGGCCGGCCGCGCCGCGCATCCGGAAAGCCCGACGACCATTCTCGACGGCCGCGTCTTTCGGCAGATTCCCTGGTCGATTGTGCTGCTGTTCGGCGGCGGCTTCGCCCTGGCCGACGGCTTCGTCGCGGGGGGACTCGCGGAATATCTGGTCGGCGGCTTCGCAGGATTGGGCGCGCTGCCCATCATCGCCGTCATCGCCCTGATCGCCTGCGGTATGACTTTCTTAACCGAGCTGACCTCGAATACCGCGAGCACGCAGATGGTCCTGCCGGTGCTCGCGGTGGCGGCCGTCGCCCAGCAGATTCATCCGCTGCTGTTTATGCTGCCGGCGACCCTGGCCGCCTCGATGGCTTTTATGATGCCGGTCGCGACGCCGCCCAACGCGATCGTTTTTTCAAGCGAAGTGCTCCGCGTCGCGGACATGGCGAAGACCGGACTGTGGCTTAATTTTGCAGGAATTCTGCTGGTCACCGCCGCCGTGCTGTGGCTTGCGAGCGCGGTCTTCGGCTTCAGCGTAGATCAGCCGCCGGATTGGCTGCCCCGGCCCGCGCCCTGACCGAAGGGTTTTGCTTTCGCAGTCTTCGCAGTCTTCGCGCGTGGCCGCACGAAGTCGATCCGACCTTCACGCAGACTGATCGAAAGCGTCTCTTGACCGACGCGAATGCGCGTGCCGTATACCAGAAATTCCACCCCCGCCCGCAGGGCTTCCGCGGCCAGCCGCGCGTATTCAGGATCGATGTCTTCGGCCAGACGCAGGCACCGCCCGTCGGAACGCTGCACGAGAAACAACAGAACCGCCCGGTACCCGGCTCGCTTCGCGGCAATCAGCGCTCGCAGATGGCGCTGACCGCGCAGGGTCACCGAATCGGGGAAAGCGTACTCGCCGCGACGCATCATCGTAACACTCTTAACTTCTAAGAAGCAATCCTTTGCGCGACGCGCCCCCGCCGACAGCAGAAAATCAAAGCGAGTCCGGGGCCCGGCTTCCAGGTCCGCTGCGGCTTCGCTTTCGAAATAGGCTTCACCGCGATGCTCCGCGTATCCGGCGAGTTCTGGAATGCGCTGTTCGATTAAAGCTTCGCTCACAATCGCGTTCGCCCGGCCCGGATGCACGCCGATCCAGCACCGACCGCCGCGAATCAGCTCAAGCCCGTACGGTAGTTTGCGGCCGGAGTCTGAATATTGCGCAAGCAACACTCGTCGGCCAGGCTGCGCCACCGTCAGCATGGATCCCGGATCCGGGCAGTGCGCGGTGATTTGCGTGCCGTCCGCTTCCAGCTCGACGTCGGCGAGAAAGCGTTTGTATCGCTTCAGCAATTTCCCGTACGCCGTCTTTTGTTTAATTTTCATGAGCCGTCGCAGTCATTTCGAGCGCGAAGCGGGGGACTGGCCAGATGAAAACCTTCTGTGGAACGCCATTTCATTCATTTTTCCTGGAATGTAGATGACGCACCCGGCCAGCCGTACGATTCTTCCCATTGGGTCCTGATCGTTCATCAACTTTCGCCCCTGGTAAAGCAACATGTCGGAGCAGCAAAAAAGAGTCATTCGCATTCGGGTTCAAACTTCGGAAGAAACAGTCTATCACGGCGCAATCCTGATGACGCAGGACGGCCAGCAAATCAAAGAACACCACGCGGTGGCTGGAGATAACGGCGAGCTACGCTCCTATCACCCAACCGATCCGGTAAAAGAATTCATCAGTATGAAAGAGAGCCTGCTCTTTAACGAGAAGGCGGACAAATCGCGCACCCAGGACTTTGACCGGCTGCTCGCGCGAATCACCAGAAATATTGATTACGTCGATAAGTTTCGCCTGCTGCTCAAAGACAGCCTCAAAGAGAAGCAGGCCGAAAAGATCAGGTATGACATTCAGGTAGAAATCGAAAGCAGTCTGGGCATTAAGAATCCCAAAGTTCATATTGTGTCTCAGCCGATGACGTTTCAGGCCGACGGCGGTGCGGACGAAGCCGAGGCCGAGACCGGGTCCGACGCGGACGGGAACGACGACGCGAATTCCGATAGCGAGCCCGCGGAAGAAGCAAGCACCGGCCCCGACCTGAGCCAGCACATCGGTCTGACCTTTATCATTTCGCCTTCGACCGGCACGCCCCTCGCCCAGCTGGAAGCCGGAACGGAAATCGTCGCGCGTTTCGCGGACCCTGACGAAGAGCAAACTTCCGGCTATATGATCGAACAGGGCTTGAAGACCGCGCCGCTGCCCGAGTCACCGGAAGACGGCGTCGAGGGCGCAGACGGACCGATGGCCGGCGACGGTCTGCTCCCGGACGACGGCGCGCCCGCCCCTAAAAACGAAATCCAGGCCACGGTCCAGTCGCTCGAAGAGCAGCCCGACGGCAACACTCTGATCTACCTGAAGCTACCCGGCGACCGCGACGGATATATTCTGGAAGAAGAGAAGAGCATCAAAGTCAAGACTGTGAGTGAAAGCCAGCCCGCGCCTGAAGAAGAAAAAGCTGCGCCCGCCGCAAATGCCGCAGATACCGCCGAGGGCGGCGCCCCGGCCGCGGGGAGCGGGTCGATGCCGATTCTGGCCATCGCGGGGGCCGTGGCCGTGTTCCTGATTCTGCTGGCTTTTTTTCTTGCATAATCTCCGGCTCCGCTGAGGCTGCTCCAGAAATCTTACCGACCGGTCAGAAATGACTGATCAATATCAGGAGCCCGCCATGAAAGCCGAATCTTCCGCCATTTCCTCCAATAGCCCGCAGAGCCTGCCGTCTAAAGCGGCCAATCGCAGCGACCCGACTCCCCCGGCGTCCCCGGCCGTCTTTCATACCCGGCTGAAAGTGCGCTGGAACGAGCTGGATGCAAACGGCCATGTAAACAACATGTATTATCAGTCGTACTTCGATCAGGCGCGTATCGAGGCCTTCGAGCAGGCCGGCCTGAAAATCGATGAGCTGCGCGAACAGGGCATCGGCCCCGTGATTTACAAAGCCGAACTGGACTATCGGCGCGAGCTGAAGCACCCTGATTCGATCACGGTCACCACCTGGGTTGCAGAGCATCGCCGCAGCCGGGCCGTGCTGGCCCAGCAAATCGAAAGCGATCGCACCGGGGACGTGGTCTGCACGGCTCGCTTTCACGGTATTTTTATGGAACTGGCTGCGGGCCGCCCGATGCCCTTCCCGCCGGAACTCCTGAACGGGGCCGCCGCTCTGCCCGACTATCGCCTTTGAGCCTCTGTAGGAGTTCCTACAAAACTTCCAGGAGGACTCTCGTGTAGGAACTCCTACAGGACCTGAGACAATTCCCTATAAAACCTATCGGAATGGTATGATAAAAGGGTGGCGGTAAATTTCAGGCCAAAATTCTCTGTCCCGGAACGCGGTTGCACTCAGCAGCGGACACTTAAAATCGGCTGTACCGCTGTGATTTTCCCCTGCGCCGCCGACTGCGGGCCGGGGATCGGCGCGACCACAAGCACGATCGAAATCAGATCAATTCATCAATTCGGGACGACTTAGCCATATGACGACCACCATTCAGGAAGCGGAATTCGGCCGCGAGGTGCGCGAAGAAACCATCGACTCCGCGATCATTCGTTTTTGCGGCGACTCCGGCGACGGGATGCAGCTGACGGGCACGCAGTTCACGAAAACGACCGGCGTGGCCGGCAACGACCTGATGACCTTCCCGGATTTTCCGGCGGAGATTCGCGCGCCCCAGGGAACCCTGGCCGGCGTTTCCGGTTTTCAGATTCACTTCGCCGGTCATGACATTCATACCCCCGGAGACGCGGTCGACGTGCTGGTCGCGATGAATCCCGCGGCGCTCAAAGCCAACCTGAAAGACCTCAAGTCCGGCGGCATCTTAATCGCGAACACCGACGCCTTCGACGATCGCAATCTGGCCAAAGTGCAGTACGAATCGGATCCGCTCGAAGATCCGGAGCTGGCGCAAAAGTATCGCGTTATCAAAGCGCCGATTACGAAGATGACTCGCGGCGCGATCGAAGAGCTGAGCCTCGACATGCCCAAACACCTGATGGATCGTTCGAAGAACTTCTTCGCCCTCGGCATCACGTACTGGCTGTTCCATCGCGATCTGAGCACGACCTCGACCTGGATCCAGGCGAAATTCAAAGGCAAAGACGATGTGATCGCGGCGAACGAAAAGGCCGTAAAGGCCGGCTACTATTTCGCCGAGACCAGCGAACTCTTCGCGACGCGTTACGAAATCACCGAAGCGAAATTCCCTCCCGGCAAATATCGCAATATTACCGGCGCAACCTCCCTGTCCCTGGGCCTGGTCGCCGGCTCCCAACTCGCGGACCTGCCGATTTTTTTCGGAACCTATCCGATCACGCCCGCCTCCGAAATATTGCACGAGCTTTCGCGGCATAAAAACTTCGGCGTGAAAACCCTGCAGGCGGAAGATGAAATCGCCGCCGTCTGTTCGGCTATCGGCGCGTCGTACGGCGGATCAATCGGCGTGACGGCTTCTTCGGGCCCCGGCATCTGTCTGAAACTCGAATCGATTGGACTGGCGGCGATGACCGAGCTGCCGCTGATCATCATCAACGCCCAGCGCGGCGGCCCTTCGACCGGCCTGCCCACGAAAACCGAACAGGGCGATCTACTCCAGGCGCTGTACGGCCGCCACGGCGACAGCCCGATCCCGGTGATCTCGGCTTCCACTCCCGGCGACGCCTTCGAGTGTTCAATCGAAGCGGTGCGCATCGCTCTGAAATTTATGACGCCGGTCTTTTTAATGACCGACCTGTATTTGATCATGGGCTCCGAGCCCTGGCAGATTCCCGACTTCGACACGATCGAAAAAATTTCGCACAATCGAATTCCGGCCGGCGAAGAACGCGGCGACTTTCAGCTGCTGCAGCGCAACGCTGAAACCCTGGCCCGCCGCTGGCCCGTGCCCGGCGATCCCGGTTTCGAACATCGCATTGGCGGCCTGGAAAAACATGAAGAGACCGGCAACGTCAACTACGACCCGGACAACCATGAGCGGATGATGCTGACTCGCCGCAAGAAAGTCGACAATATCGCGAATTTCATTCCCGACCAGGAAATTGACGGCGAAGAGTCCGGCAAACTGCTGGTGCTCGGCTGGGGATCGACGAAGGGTTCGATTCGCGCCGCCGTTCAGCAGCTGCGCAAACAGGAAGGCCTCAAGGTTTCGCACGCCCACGTGCGTTATCTGAATCCCTTCCCGAAGAATCTGGAAACGCTGCTCAATAATTTCGAAACCGTGCTCGTGCCGGAGCTGAATATGGGCCAGCTGTCGATGCTGATCCAGGCGAAGTACATGCGCAAGGTCGAGAGTATGACCAAGATCAAAGGCAAACCTTTTTTAGTCGGCGAACTGAAAGCGAAAATTCGCGAGCTTCTATAAGCCCGCTTCGGCCCGGCCACAACCACTGTATACGATCACATCACATTCAATTCGGAAAAAACACATGAGCGCACCATTAACCAAAAAAGATTTCGTCAGCGACCAGGAAGTCCGCTGGTGCCCCGGCTGCGGCGACTACGCCATCCTCGCCGCGATCCAGAAGACCATGCCGGACCTGGGCATTCCGAAAGAGAAGATCGTCTTCGTTTCGGGCATTGGCTGCTCTTCGCGCTTCCCGTACTATATGAACACGTACGGCTTTCATACGATCCACGGACGCGCTCCGGCGATCGCGACGGGACTCGCAGCGGCCCGCCCGGATCTTTCCGTGTGGGTGATCACCGGCGACGGCGACGGCCTTTCGATCGGCGGCAACCACCTGATCCACGCTCTGCGCCGCAACGTGAATCTGAACATCCTGCTGTTTAACAATCAAATCTACGGTCTGACCAAAGGCCAGTACTCGCCGACCAGCACGCCCGGCACGCGTTCGAAGTCGACGCCCTACGGTTCACTCGACGCGCCCTTCTCGGCGACCTCGGTCGCCCTCGGCGCCGGCGCGACCTTCGTCGCCCGCACCTACGATAAAGACGCGAAGCACATGGGCGAAGTATTCAAGCGCGCCTACAATCACAAGGGCACTTCGTTCGTCGAAATCTATCAGAACTGCATCATCTTTAACGACGCCGTATTCGAGCCGACCATCGGCAAAGAAAACAAAGCCGACAACGTCGTATTCCTGCAGCAGGGCGAGCCGCTGAAATTCGGCAAAGAAAAAGATAAGGGCATCGCCATCGACGCGCATATGGCGCCGACTCTGACCGACGATATCGGTTCTGCGATCGTGCACGACGAACAGAATCCTTCGCCGGGCTACGCCTTCTTTCTCAGCCAGCTGACCACGCCGAATTTCCCCGAACCGATGGGCGTCTTCCGCGACATCGAGAAGCCTTCCTACGAACTCGAACTGGAACGCCAGGAAAAAGAGATCACCGAAAAGCTCGGCAAAGGCGATCTGAAGAAACTGCTGAACTCCGGCGACACCTGGGAAATTAAATAGCAGGATGCTACGTGCGGCGCATCCTGCGAACACTGAGGCTCTGGTTCAGCCACGGGTGGCGCGGATTCCACTGATGAGGTTCCGGGTGTGCTTGCTCACGGACTGCTGATCGGCAAATAAATGGAGATACACGTGCCGTGATCTTTCCTGCTCGCGACCTCAATCGCCCCGCCATGCAACTTTATAGCCTCATAAACTGAGGCCATACCCAAACCACTCCCCACCTCTCTTGCTTTGGTTGAAAAAAACGGAGCGAATAATTTATCCCGGGCTTCTTCATTCATCGCCGCACCGGTATCTTGAACAGCGAATTTCAGGTATTCCCCCGCCTTGAGTGCGAAAGATTTTTCCTCTATGAATTTATCATCGAGAGTCGTCCGCTCGGTAGAAAATACGATTTCGCCGCCGTCAGGCATGGCGTCCCGGGAGTTCAGAGCCATGTTTAATACCGCGCTCCGGAGCAGAGGCGGACTCCCCTCGATGAATAGAGAGTCGGCATGCAATTTCGGCGTCACCTTTATATTTTCAGGAAAGATGTGAGCCAGCGTCAAGGCGATATCCAACAATAGTTCATTTACATCAACCATTACGAAGCTGTAGCCAGCCTCATCATCTTGCATAAACCCCAACAATGATTTCGCGAAATCTAATGAGTGCCTTGCGCCGGTCTCAATATCGTCGATATACTTCTCCAGATTTTTATTCCCACGCGACTCCCTTCTGGCGAGTTCTGAGAACATAAGTATCGCAACCAATTGATTCTTAAAATCGTGCGCGAGCTTTCCGGCCAGCAGGCCGGTGGCCTGTAATTTTTCGGACTGCCGCAGCCTTGATTCCAGATGCTTGTGTTCCGTGATATCCTGAACAGTCCCAAACATTCGAACGGGGATATTCGCGTGATCAAGCTCGACCACTCCTTTTGAATGCATATATCGAACCCTGCCTTCCCCCAGCAGCAGGCGATTTTCAATATCGTACAACGAGCTCTTTTCCATCGCTTTCTTCAGGCTCAGTTCATAATAGTCTCGATCCTCAGGATGGACCCTGCTCAAAGCCAGTTCATACGAAGGGTCACCCTGCCCGGGCTCGAGCTCCATGATGGCAAACATTTGTTCACTCCAGTATATCTCGCCGGTAACGATATCCCAGTCCCAGGATCCAATGCAGGCGTTCTTTTGAGCGACGTTTAAGTATTCTTCCCTTTTGCTTAGCTCGCCTACAAGTTTATCACGCTGATCGACGCTGGATGCCGCCAGGTCCTGCCGCAATTCAGAAATGATCGTGATCAGCTGCTGCTTTGTTTTGTTCTCAAGATTGACCACGGAATGTACATCCATTGGAAGATCAGTGAAATTGGATGAAAGATTCTCATTTGCAATCAAATTTTGCAAATTCCGGCGTCACTCCTGGAATTCGCTTGTGCGATAGGCCGCTTCGCGTTGCAGCCAGACACCCAGCTTTTTGCGCGAGATTTCTCGAACCCCCTGGGGTCGGCACAGGCGGTTCCAGTAGAGGTGTTCGCGAGATCCCTCTTTCGCGCCGGGATCCCGCAGAAACACCAGCAGGTTCTCGGCCCGCGAAGCCGCCACGTACAAAACGCGCACCTCTTCGTCATCGAATCCCGACGATCCGCCTGTCACGCCGGTCCCGCCCGAACTCCACCCGCCAATTAAGTCCACAAAGACCACCGGAAATTCCAGACCCTTTGCTTTGTGCACGGTCAGCACCTGCTCCGGCGCGAATCCCGCCTGCAGCCAGCGCGATCGCCGAAAATTCGTGCGGACCAAAATCGTAAGCTCCTGCCCGGACACTCCCGGGCAGTCGGCGACCAGACTCCCTTCGCTTCCGGAGTCCAGGGCGCAGGCGAGCACCGGCAGGCCGGGACCGCGTCCGCGCACGGCCCGCACCCGCTTGCGCAGCTGGCGGCGCGACGCGCGAATCAGTTTATTGCCCAGGCGCACGATCGGGCTCAGGCTGCGATAATTTTCCGCCAGGCGAAAGACCTTCGCGCGGGCAAAGCTGCGCTTAAAATTCAGAAAGGGTTCGACCGTCGCTCCGCGAAAGGCGTAGATCGCCTGCCAGTCGTCGCCGACTACCGTCAGCCTTCGCGGCCGCATCAGCTGCAAGAACTCCAGCTGGTCGGGGTCGGTGTCCTGGAATTCGTCGACGATGATCAGCGGATAATGATCGCGCAGTTCCGCGAAACCCGCGGCGTCGGCGCGCAATCCCGCGAGCATCTGCTGCACGAGATCGTCGTATTCGAGGCGACCGGTCGCGCGCTTATAAGCCCGGTAGCGCCGAAAGACCCGGTGGGCTGCTTCCGGAAAGAGACGATGAAAGCGGTCCGGATCGCGAAAGAGCATCGCGAAGGGAATTCCACCCGTGTCGAAATCGCGGGCCAGCAGATAGCCGCGCAAGAATTCCTCGCGCTCTTCGTCTGTGATCAATTGCAAGGGCGGGCCTTCGCCGCTCGCCGCCCGCAAACGCGCCAGGACACGATAGCAAAACGAATGAAACGTGGAGACCTCGACCCGCTTTGCGATTTCGGCGGGGAGGCGCGACCGCAGCTCGCCGACCGCCCGGCGGCTGAAACTCAGCATCAACGCGCGCCGATCGTCCGTGAAAGATTTTTGCGCGTCGGCGCGAATCGTATATTCGACCAGCCCGATTACTGTACGCGTTTTTCCGCTGCCCGCCGCGGCTACGACCTGTTTGACCGGCGCATCGCTTAAGATAACCCGCAGTTGGGCCGCGGAGTAGCCCTGGCTCTTGATCGCCGCTTCGCAGGCGTCCGCTCTTCGTTTTTGTCTTCGCATGATAAGGCGGACTGTGTGCGGGCGGCGAATCCGTTCCGTTTATTTTTGCGGAACGATTCGCCGGGCGTGCACCCTCTCCTGTATCCCCGCAGCCCGGGGCAGGAGTTACATATGAAAAACATCGCACAAGTCCATCTTGACGGGAACTTAACCGCGGATCCGGAAACGAAGTCGCTGAATAATGAACGCGGCGAGCGCGTCCTGACGTCCTTTCGCGTGGCGGCGAACCACGAATGGAATCAGAAGGACGGCAACAAGGCCGTGAGCTATTTCAGCGTGGAGTGCTGGGGCAAGCTGGCCGAAAACAGCGGCCGCTATCTGCGCAAGGGCGACCACGTGACTTTGATCGGCGATCTGCGGCAGGACCGCTGGCTGGACGCGGAGGGCCAGCCCAGGCAGGCCGTCAAGGTCGTGGCGCGCTACGTCCGCTTTGATTCAATCGTTCCCAAAAAAAGCACGGAAGCTTCCGATAAGAACGCCGATCGCGATACGAATACCGTAGCCGCGGCGGATTCCGAAGCCGTCGCGGCCTGATTCCGACGCTGAACGCGGTTTGGTCCGGCGCGGTTCATCCGCGTCGGACCAAACCACAAATAACACAAGGCCGAACCAGGCCCGCGGACTCAGGTAGTCTTTCTGAAGTAATCTGGTTTCATCGGAACTCAGGGAAAAAAACTATTTGCAGCCCATAAGAATATACAAAAGTGCCGCAACCGATTCTTCGGATCTTCCTGGCATGCCCGAAACCGATTTGAAATCCCTCGACCTGTTCGCTCTGGGAGACTCGGATATGGAGCGCATGGATCGGATCGACCTCGAGATGGATCTCGGCGATCTGGAGATGAAAGACCAGATCACGGATTCCTTCGACGATCTCATTCGCGCCGAACGCTACCGGACGGGAAACCTTTACGATTTGACGAAGGCCCGTCTGCTGCTGAAAACCGGCGGAGATCTGAAGCTCGTAAATACCCACCCGGGTCCCTACGACGAAATCTATCTGCGTAACGTCGATATTCTGCTGACCAAGGCGGGATTCGAAAAGATTGAAACCCGCCCCGTCGACGGCGTGCTCTTGATCAGCGCGGTCCGCCGACCGATCATCACCAGGCAGTACCGTTTCAATATGACTTTCCGCGAGCTGATCAAACCGGCCGACATCATGCGGACGCATGAATTCGCGAAAGAAATCTTCTATTATAAAGACAATAACTACGACATCCACCTGTCCCGGCAGTTCGATCTGAACTCGGACGTATTCGCGGTCTTCGACGGCAGCGAGGAATTGGTCAGTCTCGGACGGGTGCACGCACGCGTGCCCGGATACTATCCGCCCTTTATGTACGCCGAAATCTCCGGCAGCCAGGAGCACGTTCGCATTCCGCCGCGCTTCGTCCGCTTTCTGGAAGTTATGTCGGTTTACCGCGAAGGAAAATTCGGCGTGATCGCTTTTAAGCGTCTGATCGAAGACCTATTTCAGTACGGCTACGAAGTCGCCCACTATGACAGCGTCTGGACCACGTACGACGCCTCCGATCAATACACGGGTACCTATTATAAAAATCGTTTTTTGTTTGAAGAATTCGGCGAGACACTCTCCTATCGAGACTTCGGCGGGACCTGGAATCTGATCTACTCCGATCGGGTCAAAGAAAACTGCGAAAACCGCGAATCTTTGTTTCGTTAAGACTGTATGCAAACCCGGGCTCAAAAAGCGCATCAGCTCGATCGCTACAAATCTGAGGTTTCAGAAACCTTACACCGCATCAATCGGCTGGTGATCCCCCCGTACCTCCTGTTGATCTCGTACCTGGCCTTTTTCGCCGATCACGTCAACTATCCCCAGTTCTCCGAAGATATGTTCGTGGGTCGCTTTGTGTCGATGGCCACTTCGGCGATCGCCCTGACCATCAGCATCATGGCGGGCTGGCGGCCCATACTACAGCGCATCGGATCTTTCACGGGTATTCTGACCATGTGCGGCGTGGCCTTCATGATCACCCACTTCGCCGCGGTTATGCAGAACCACTTCTCGGCCCAGACGGCCTGGATCGTCGGCAATATTATCATCGGCGGCCTGTATCCGGTGAGCTTCGCCTGGTCGGCGGGCATCCTGGCGGTTTCGTACATATACTATCTGGGCGTCTACCTGGGCATTAAACAAAGCCCCATCGATTTACAGTTTCAGATGACGCTGCTCAATTCGGGCATCGCCGGTGTTACGGCCCTGGCGATCAAGTACGGCTTCATCGTGATTCGCAAGCGAGAGTTCTTTTCGCGCGTGCGCCTGGAGCAGGCCAACCAGCAGATCGCCCTGCTGAACGATCAGCTAAAAGACGAAAACCTGCGCATGTCCCACGAGCTCGACGTCGCGCGCAAGATCCAGCACATCGTCCTGCCCTCCGGCGAAGAGTACCGCGACTTCGCGGATCTCGACATCGCCTGCGTGATGGTCACCGCGGACGAAGTCGGCGGCGACTACTACGACATCATTCGCTTCGATGACCGCGGCGGCGCCCTGAACGGCTCCCATGCTGAGGCCGCAAAGATAAATTCGGAAAGCCATGCGCAGGCGAATGCAAACGGCGGCAACGGTCATAAAAAAGACGGCGGCAAAAAAGAAGGCGGCATCATCGCCATCGGCGACGTGACCGGCCACGGTCTGAACTCCGGCGTGCTGATGATGATGGTCCACGCGACTCTGCGCGCGCTCTCGGAAATCGAACGCAAAGACCTGAAAACGATCTATCGCGTGATCAATAAGATCTTATACGATTTTCGCATTAAGACCGACGACACACGCATCATGACTCTGGCGCTGCTGCGCTATTTCGGCGACGGGCGCTTTACGCTGACCGGCGAACACGAATGCATTCTGAGAATCAAAACCGGACCCCGCACGGTTCATTCGACGGTCGCCGCCGGGCAGGCCCGGAGCGTAAAATCTTCCGACGCCGACACGCCCGGATTTGAAATCATTCCGGTGGAGTACGGCATGTACGCCGGCCTGGAACCGCGCATCAGCGACGAATACTTAAAGATCCACGAATTCGACCTGGCTCCCGGCGAAACCATCATCCTCTATACCGACGGCATTACCGAAGCCGTCGACCCCGAAGGCGTCGAATTCGGACAGCACGGCATCATCAACGCCGCATGTCGCGCGGCGAAAAAGCGCGCGACCGACCATGAATTGCGGGACGAATCGGACGACGAAGAGGCCCGCTATATTTGCGATGCGATCATGCAGGCGGCCCG
Source organism: bacterium (assembly GCA_024742665.1). Taxonomy (GTDB): domain Bacteria; phylum Spirochaetota; class Leptospiria; order Leptospirales; family Leptonemataceae; genus JANSYA01. Next base: position 1,349,961 of record JANSYA010000001.1, on the reverse strand, counting down.
GGAACACACCGACCGCGACGAAAGCGATATCCTCGACGACTACAGTCTGGTCGTCATTCAGAGAAGGCTCTTGAACTAGCGGTCGAAAAATGCGGCGTCGCCAGCGCATCGGACGCGCCACAAAAAACAAAACATATACAAATGAGAATTCTGCGAAACATTAAATACGAGAAAGATACTGAGTAGTCCAATGAAAGCACCAGTAAATACGCCGGCTTCCGACTCCGGGAATTCGCCAGAAGCGCAGGGGGTCGACCTGCACCTCGGGGATCGCATTGAGTGGGAGCAGAATACCGAAAATTTCTTTTCGATCTCTCTGCTCCCGATCGATATCTTCGACCACTGGGATCGGTGCGGCGACATCGCCGACTTTATCGCCACCTATTTCCAGTACAACTTCCAGCAGCCCGCGAGCCAGAATATCATCTCCACGGTGGTCAACGAGCTGGTCGAAAACGCGGTGAAATATTCGCGCAACAAATCCTCGCCGGTCCGGATCGAAATCCGGAAGCGCCAGGACCACCTGCTGCTGCGGGTTTCAAATCTGATTCCTCGCAACCAGCGGGACCACTTCGTGGCCATCTGCCAGGCCCTCTTCGAACGCGATCTGGAGGAGCTCTACCTGGAAAAGCTCACCAGGGGCCAGCAGGATCACACCTACTCCGGCATCGGCCTGATTCTGCTCAAAAAGGATTATGAAGCCCTGATCGGGGTTGACTTCTTTCAGACTCAGGAAAATACATTAAAAGTGGAAATTTCGCTGGAAATGAATGTCAAATGACCGGGAAAAATCTGGAGATCCATACACGATGAAATTGGAGCACGAAAACTACTCCGCGGAATTGATCGAAAACAATACCGTGCGGCTCAGCGGGACCTTTCGGCTGCAGGGCAAAGAGCACTATCTGGAGATCATGAGTCTCCTGGAAAACGCGATCAAGTCCGCCGACGGCGCGCTGACCATTGATTTAACGGATCTGAATTTTCTGAACAGCTCGGGCATATCTTCCCTCTCGATCTTCATCATCCAGGCCCGCGAAGCCGGTCACAAAAAAATCAAAATCATCGGTTCCGATAAACATTCGTGGCAGGCGAAGTCCCTGAAGAACTTCCAGAAGCTCTGGAAGAACATCGAAGTCGAAGTTCGCACGTCATAATCCGAACTTCGGAAATAGTATTTCGGCAACGGATTCGATCGCCGAAACATATTGAAAATTCGCGAGCTTTCGTTCGCTTTCCGACGCTTTCCCGCGCTTTTCGCACGCACTTAACTTGCCAGAAATAGAAGCCTGGTCCGACTATGGTCGGCGATGCGGCCGGTCCAACTGAAATCAGAGATTCGCACGCGCTACCGCGCCGAAGTCTCAGACACTCTCCACTGGATCAACCGGCTGGCGATTCCGCCCTACCTCGTTTTAATTTCATACCTGGCTTTTTTCGCCGACCACTTCAACTATCCCGAATTCTATCGCGAAATGTTCGTCGGCCGCAGCGTTTCGATCGTGACTTCCGCGATCGCGCTCTTCGGCAGCATGCTGGCGAGCTGGTCGATCTTCTTCGAACGCCGCGGACAGCTCATGGGCATTCTCGCTCTGGTCGGCGCCGCGTTTATGAACGCGCACTTCGCCGCGGTGATGCAAAATCATTTCGCCGCTCAAACCGCCTGGATCGTCAGCAATATAATTATCGGCGGGCTGTATCCAGTCGGCTTCGTCTGGTCGGCGGGCATCCTGGCGATTTCGTACGTATACTATCTCGGCGCCTATCTGGGCATTAAGCAGGGGCCGATGGATTTGCAGTTCCAGATGACGCTGCTCAACTCGGGCATCGCCGGCGTTACAGCCCTGGCGATCAAGTACGGCTTCATCGTCATTCGCAAGCGAGAGTTCTTTTCGCGCGTGCGCCTGGAGCAGGCCAACCAGCAGATCGCCCTGCTGAACGATCAGCTAAAAGACGAAAACCTGCGCATGTCCCACGAGCTTGACGTCGCGCGCAAGATCCAGCACATCGTCCTGCCTTCCGGCGAAGAGTACCGCGACTTCGCGGATCTCGACATCGCCTGCGTGATGGTCACCGCGGACGAAGTCGGCGGCGATTACTACGACATCATTCGCTTCGATGAGCGCGGAGGAGGCAGTTCTTTGAACGGCGCCGGCTCTCCCGAAAGCCAGAACGGCCACCCAAAAGACCACGGTAAAATAGACGGTAATAAAAAAGACGGCGGCATCATCGCCATCGGCGACGTGACCGGCCATGGTCTGAACTCCGGCGTGCTGATGATGATGGTCCACGCGACTCTGCGCGCGCTCTCGGAAATCGAACGCAAAGACCTCAAGACGATCTATCGCGTGATCAATAAGATCTTATACGATTTTCGCATTAAGACCGACGATATGCGCATCATGACTCTGGCGCTGCTGCGCTATTTCGGCGACGGGCGCTTTACGCTGACCGGCGAACACGAGTGCATTCTGAGAATCAAAACCGGGCCCGGGACAGTGAACTCGGCGGACACTCCTGAATTTGAAATCATGCCGGTAGAGTACGGCATGTACGCCGGCCTGGAACCGCGCATCAGCGACGAATACTTAAAGATCCACGAATTCAACCTGGCTCCCGGCGAAACCATCATCCTCTATACCGACGGCATTACCGAAGCCGTCGACCCCGAAGGCGTCGAATTCGGACAGCACGGCATCATCAACGCCGCATGTCGCGCGGCGAAAATTTCGGCCGCGACTGACAGCGGCGAATCGAACGACGAATCAAGCGGCCAGCAGGCCCGCCAGATTTGCGACGCGGTCATGCAGTCGGCGCGCGAACACGTCGCTCGCGACGAAAACGATATTCTCGACGATTATAGCCTGGTCGTCATCCAGCGGCGAGCGCATTAAAGCGAAGCCGATCGATACATAAAAAGAAAATTAATCCATAAATCAGATCAACACCGAGTAGTCCCATGAAAGCACAAACCAATCCGCGGCCTTCTGAAGCCGAAACGCGCGGGCCGGCCCCGCAAAGCCACCTGCACTTCGGCGACACAATCGATTTGCAAAACGACACGGAAAACTGTTTTTCCGTATCCATGCTGCCGATCGATATCTTCGACTCCTGGGATCGATGCGGCGACATCGCCGACTTCGTGGCGACCTATTTTCAATACAGCTTTCGCAGCCCGAACAGCAAAGGCATCATCTCGACGGTCGTAAACGAGCTCATCGAAAACGCGGTAAAATATTCACGCAACAAGTCTTCTACGATTCAACTGGAAGTTCGCAAACGTCAGGAGAACCTGCTGCTGCAAATTTCTAATCTGATACCCCGCAATCAGCGGGACCACTTCGTGGTAATCTGTCAGGATCTCTTTCAGCGAGATCTGGAAGAACTCTACGTCGAGAAACTTACCCACGCGCAGCAGGATCGGACTTTTTCCGGCATTGGCCTGATTCTCCTCAAGAAAGACTACGAGGCGCGGCTCGGCATGGATATCGTTACGGACTCTAAAGACCTGGTGCGCGTCGACGTAACGGTGGAACTCGCCGTATCCTGAATCAATTCCCGCAAGACACACAGGCATATTATGAAATTAAAACACGATAACTACTCCGCCGAATTGATCGGCGACAACACCGTCCGTCTGAGCGGCGTCTTTCGTCTGCAGGGTAAAGAACAGTACATGGAAGTGCTGAGCCTGCTAGAAAACGCGATCGAAAGCGCCAGCGGCTCTCTGATCATCGACATGACCGAACTGAGTTTTCTGAACAGCTCGGGAGTATCTTCGCTTTCGATCTTCGTTATTCAGGCCCGGGAAGCCGGCCACAAGAACATCAAGATCATCGGCTCCGACAAATACTCCTGGCAGGCGAAGTCGCTCAAAAATTTCCAGAAACTCTGGAAGAATATCGAAGTCGAAGTTCGAGAACACGTCGCTGACGCCGGCTAATGCGTTGACAGTCTGCGCGCAGTCCGCGACAAAATCCTCCGATCTATGGAGTTCTTAAATCGGATCCTGTCGCGCCCGACGCTGCTCTTCCTGGGCGCCGCTCCCTTCTTGATTTTTAAGCTCGGCTACTATCTCACCGGAACGCCCGTAACGGGCTGGGATACGATCGGCCACGCGCGACTGGCCGCCGTCTACAGCACATTCTTCGCGGACTTCGCATCGGCCGGCTACGACGCGGGATGGTTCTTCGGCTACCCGGCTTTCTATTTTTATCCGCCGGCCTTTTATTTTTTCACGAATCACCTGTCGCTGCTGCCGGGCGTCAGCGTGCCCCTGGGCTTTCACCTGGGAATTCTGGGCACGGTCCTTTTTTTCGCCTGGAATTTTCTGCGGCTCCTGCACATATTTCTACCGCCGCTTTTGCGATCGGACCCCTGGCCGGGAACGGCCTGCAGCTATTTCGGTCTGGCGATGTATTTCTCGTATCAGGGAGATGGACTGCAGGGCGTCGCCCTGGTCGGCGTCATTAACGGCACGGTGGTCGCGACCTTCGCCCACGCTCTGGCCTTGATGTTCTTTTACCATCTGGAACTCTATCGCCGCCGCGGCGATGCTCCCGGTCGGCTACAGCTCGCCCGCTGCGTGCTAATTCTCGCGCTGCTTTTTCTAACGCACTACCTAACGACGGTGTTCTGCTATTTACTGGCGCTGCTCTATCTGGCCGTAAACTACCGAAGCTTTACACTGCGCTCAGGCGTCGCGCTGCTCGCGTTGCCGCCGCTGCTGGCCTTTCCGATTCCCTATAATTATCTCACGTACGGCTATCTCATGAACGGCCAGGCGACGATTCAACACTACCCGGCGGTCCTTTCGCTGCTGGGCAGCGATTTTTACCAGGCCCTGGTCGCCAATCAGGGCCGGTATCTGAGCACGCTGATAGGCGAAGTGCTGCTCGGCTTTAAGTGGCTGAACCTGGCCTTGATCGCCGGCTATCTGCTTTTGATCCGCCGCAGCTGGCTGCGCCGCCGCAAACTTCCGCACATCATATTTTTGATCCTCGGCAGCGGCCTGCTGCTGTGGCTCAGCCAGGACGCCTCACCATCTTATATTGTTCACTTCGTCGGGATCCACTGGTATCGAGTATTCGATTTATTTTACGGTCTCTTTGTTATCGGCGGCGTGCTGGGCCTCGCCGCCGCGGCCAGCCGCCTGCGCCGCAACGACCTGTGGCGGGGGCGCATTCTAATGAGCGCGATTGCGGCCGTCGCGATCGGTCGCTTCCTGATCTGGGATCCGGTGGCTCACGAAAAATATCGCAGCCTGGAATTCTACGCGAGCGGTCCCGATTCAACCGCCTTCGAAGAATTTCTGGCCGGCCTCGAACCGGGCAGCGTCATCCTGCCGGAAAAAATTCGCGACCGCCATCTGTACGGCAGTCCTCACTCTTTCGATTATTTTATTCAGAAGTACGGCCATCGCAACGCCCTGGGATTGACCGTCGAATCGGCGCTCACGCCGTCCGTGAGCTACGCCTGGATTTCATCGGCGATGCCGCAAATTTTTCAATGGGGCATCGATCCGTCCTGGAACCGCCAGCTGTATCAGAATTCATCGCCCGGCGAAATAGCGACCGCGCTGCCGGCCTATTTGCGTCGCGCCGGAGTGAATTATATTCTGGGCCGCACGCCGCAGGCCTTCGCCTATCTGCGACAGCACTTCCCGCTGGCCTTCGCCGCAAACAAACAGAACCCGGCCGCCGGCGTCTTCGCCTTTCGCGTGCCGGATAGCCGGGCGGTCTTTCGCGCGGGCGGCGCGCAACCCATCGGTTATCTGAACCTCGATCGCCTGCGCGGCGCGGACGACGGACCTCCGGCCCGGTCGCAACGACGATCGATGACCCGCGACTTTTTGTTGTACTCAAACCAGCTCCGCCTGCGTTCGCTCTTACGCGACGCTCCGCCGATTATCAATCTGGATCCGCACTATCGCCGCGGTCTGAAGCCCGACTCCGACTTTCAGGCGATCAGTAAAAATCTGAGCGCGTTGATCCTCATGCATTCCGGCCGCGATCTGATGCCTTCGACTATGAGTCATAGCCTGGCGCAAAAGCTGGACCTCCCGATCATTCTGGTCAATTTTCAAAAGACCGCCCCCGATCCCGGGCCGACCAGATATTTATATACAAATCTGCAGGTGCCGGATGCGCCCCGCCGGAGCGCGCGCCTGGATCAGGTCAGCGCCGCCATCGCCGACAGCCCGGGGACCGCCCTGAAGCCGGAGGAGTTTTCGCATCGCGAAATTCGTCTGGCTGTGCCCGAATCAGATTTCGATCGCATGCCCGTTGAAATTTTATTGAGCCACTTCCCGGACTGGCGGATCGCCAGGGCGCACGACGACGACTCGGGGGCGGGACGAACAATATCAACAGCCGACATGGGCGAGGCCGGGCAAAAGATATTTCAAACCGACGGCAACCGGATGCTTGTTTTCGCGGCGCCGGGCGAAACTCTGCGAATGCGATTTCATCCCTCTTTCGCGCGCACCATCACCTGCTTGCTCTATTTGATCAGCTGCGGTCTCTTCGCGATTGGAATCTATCGCTTTGTCTTTCGTGTTTTTTATTCGCGCGCCTGAACGATCACGAAACGCGCGTTGTGATAGACTACGTCAGCGGCGCGGCGATCGCCTTCCAGCAGCGCCACAAGGGTGCGCCCGTGCAAACGGCGATCGAGCACCGCGAAGCCGGCGCCCAGGCCGCGTAGATCATCGGCGGCGGAAAGGGGCGCCGCGCCGGACTTTGCAGGCCCGGCGTACGGCCCGGAGCCGGTCGCAAAGAACCGTCGGCCGATTAAATAGCGCTCACGATCAGCGCCGTAACTATAGACGGGATTAAGACCCACAAGATAGCGATTCGCGGGATTGCGAAAATAAAAGGCCGGGAACTGATCCCAGGGCAAAGCGACCAGGGTATCTGCGGGCGTATTTTCAGCCAGCCAGTCGGCCGCGGCGAAATGCGCGGCGGGGTTTTCCAATCGATACTGCAAAGCCATTCGATTGCTGATCTGCGGCATACTCCACGCGAGCAATGCAGCCGCGCCGGCGACGTACACTGCTTCGATGAGAGCCCGACGGCGCACGCGCTCTTGCATTCGAAAAGCGCCGCGACTCTGGCGCGCGGCGTACAGAATCAAAAACGGCACCGTGTATTCGAAGGGTTTCAGCGAAAGCGCCGAGGCGAATAGAAAAAAGATCGTCGCACTCAATAGAGCCGCTCCCAGGGCGTCATGTCGACGCGCGGCCAATAACGTGCTCAGCAAAACGACTGCGGGCGCGCCCAGTCCGAGCAGCAGGAGCTCCTTCGAAGGCGAAAGCCACTCCGCAATCGCTTCCAGTTCGCCGGGGCGCAGACTGTGCACGACGAACTCCAGCCAGTAACCGTAGAACTGGTGGGGCAAGGCGGGATGAATCACGAAGGCGGTCATTATTCCCGCCGACGGCCATAGCAATACGGGCCACGCCGGACGGCCGCGCTGCAAGCAGCCCGCCGCAAAATAGAGAGTAGATAAACCGCCCAGCACCAGGAAACCAGGATAGGTCCAGACAGCCAGGCCCGCGACGATCCCCGCCCGGCGAAAGCGGCGGCGGGCCAGACTCAGCACAAAATAAAACAGAATGCTCAAAAACAGAGTGATCCCGCGCCCGAACAAAAGACGACCGGTGAAGATCGGCGAAATCAACACGAAGCAAAGCAGCCAGAACCAGCGATAGCGCACGCGCATTCCCGCCAGAGTTAAGTCCAAAACGCACACCGCGAGAGCGGCGAAAACCGCCGTCGCGACGCGCACAGCCAGCAGCGGATCCGAAAAAATCGCGGCGAAGGGCGCGAGCGCGTAATGAAAGAGAAAGTGAAAGTCGACGTAGCGCTCGGCGTGAATCGCGTGAGCCATCTGCGGAATGGAACCGACGTAGCCGTGGGCCAGAATTTCCCGCGCAATCTGAATATGAAAATACGCGTCCCGATCGGGTACGAATTCGCCCTGAGCGAGAACGGCGAAATAAAAACCGAATGCGATCAGAGAGAAGAGCAGCCGCAAAGCCGCGTCCGAACCCAGACCGGCTTCGGAGCGAAGCAAAGATTGCAGCCGATGGAAATTCAAAATCGCATCTGGAAACGCAGGCCGGCCGCGCCCGCTCCAGTATACAGGCCCACGTTGGAGCTGGCCGTCGGATGAAACAATATCACGTCGACAATATTCGCCAGATAAACCGCGCCCAGCAACATAGAACCGAGCTGAACGTTGCGACTGGCGGACTGCGCGGCGCTCCGGGCGGCGTTGCGTTCGCTAAATTGGTACAGCTGTAAGTTAAAAAGCTGGGGCCGCAGCGTGAGACTCGGATCGATGAAGGGTAGACTCGCTCCCAGCACCACAATCGAAAAATTCAAATTCGAACCAGCCGAATCGAGCGCGCTTTGTTTGCTCCGGTAATCGGCTTCATAGGAAGCAGTTAGCGCCGCCGCGCCCACAAAGGCCCCGCCATAGCCGAAAGCGGCAATATTCCGACCCTGGGCATATTGCCCCCATCCCGGTAAGATCAGCGATCGCCAGAGCGCGCCCCCCCGCGTAACGGAGGAGGGCCTGGAGTCTTCCACCTGGTTTTTGCGAGCGGCCTCGGCTTCTTGCGCGGCTTTGCGTGCGGCGGCTTCCTGCGCGGACTTGCGGGCGGCTTCTTCGCGAGCCTTGCGCGCGGCGGCTTCCTGGGCGGACTTGCGGGCGGCTTCTTCGCGGGCCTTACGCGCGGCGGCTTCCTGGGCGGACTTGCGGGCGGCTTCTTCGCGGGCCTTACGCGCGGCGGCTTCCTGGGCGGCCTTGCGGGCGGCTTCTTCGCGGGCTTTGCGCGCGGCGGCATCGTCCGCGCCATTGTTTTTCGAGAACACGACCCGGCGGATGTTAGTCTTCTGGACGCGCTTGAGACCGGCGGTAGTCTGGACATCAATGCGCGTCCGGGTCTGGCCGACAATATCGCCGGTGACCGTCTGACCGTTTTTGAGGTAGATGGTATCGGCCTGGAGACTCGTGACGGCAAACATTGCCAGAAACACGATAAATAGGCTTAAGTATCTTCTTCGCGGCAGCATAGTACGTCCTGCACCTTCCGGGGTTCAGACTCCGCCCGATTTGCCCGGTGTCAATGATAAGAACTCGTCAAAAATCGAGAATAAGCGGCCCCGGCCCGACTTCTGCGCTACTGCGGGTAGTACTGATGTTGGTCGGTCTGCTGGCCGCGGTACTGCTGGCGGAGGCCACCCTGCGGTTGACCGGCTACGAAGGCGACTATGAGCGCGCCACCTTTCGCTTTCAGTCGTCTTACGACACAATTCGAAAAGATAGCTGGGCCCTGAAGTCATCCGACGCCTGTCTCTCCGACGACGCACGCGAAACCCGGCACGCGCTGTGCGTAAACGGCGATGCGATTCCACTGCAACGCAGCCGCAATACTCCAGGACCCCGCGTACTCTTTCTGGGAGACAGCGGCACCCTGGGCTGGGGCGTGGATTCCGCAGAAGCGTTCCCCGCGCGAATGAAGGCGGACGCCGGACTCACGACCGTGAACGCGGGCGTCTACGGCTTTCACAATTTCGACGCGCTCCGCCTCTATCAAACCAGGCTGGCGGGGCTGGAGGTCGATCTGGTCGTGCTCGGCATCTTCATGGCCAACGACCTGAACTACAATTTGCTCGCGGGCGATCTGCGTGCGCGCTATCCCGCGCCGATCGAATCCGCCCGGGCCTGGCTGCTCGATCATTCCGCGCTCTGGCATTTCGTCAGCCAGCGCGCACTGGCCGTCAACCACCGCTATCGAATCATTGGCGGCGCTGCGCAAAAGCAAACGGCTGACAATCAAAACGCAAAAGACGCCAGGCCCGCACCCTACTCCCGCCTGAGCATGATCGACGATATCGGACTGCATCTGTTGCACTACCGGCAGGGAGAAATCGCGGGCTACCGGCCCGACGGCGATTCAGCGTTCATGAACTACGCCTATATCCTGCTGGAACAGGTTCTACGCGAATTTAAAACCACCGCCCGGGAACGCGGCGCGCGCTTCGCGGTCGTGCTCTTGCCGGCGCCGTCGATGATCGCGGGGGAATACATATCGCCGGTCGAACCGCGCATCTTTCAAAATATGCGCCAGATGGGGATCGAACTGCTTCCCGGCCAGCTGGATATTACACGGCCCACGCGGCGGGTGCGAACAATCTGCGAGCGAATCCAAATCGCCTGTATCGATCCGACGCCCGCTCTGCGAACGATCGGCACGGAGCAAGCCCTGCTGCCGGAAGACGATCACTATGCGGCGGCCGGACACCAGGTGATTGCGGCTCAAATCGCCCGGTGGATCGCGCGCGAATTGCGATAAAAAAAATCGCTACGCCGCGCGTGGAAAGACCGGCCGTCCCAAAAAGAGCGAGACGATCTTAGAACAGGGTCTCCGACTGCTGGCGAAAGACGATGTTTTCGACGTTGGTCAAACCGCTGATCGATCCGACTTCTGTCAGCGCGCCCGATGTTCCAACGGAATAGATCGTAATGCCGGTGCCATGCCCCGCATACAGATACTGATCGTCGGGCGATAGCTTCAAGGCGCTCAGGCCGGCCGCAGTCGTGATGGGAGCACCCAGTGAAGTCATTGCGCCCGTCGAAGTGTCGATACTATAGCTGTACACTCCGTTGGTCGTGCTATTGGCGACGTAGACCAGACTACCGCTGGCCGATACATCCAGATCGATGGCCTGTTCGTTCGTCGGCCCAAATGCGACCGGACTGCCCGAGGCCGTGGTAAAGGTGCCGTCCGCGTTAATCTGCGCGATAAGAACGTTTTCCAGTCCGGCTACGGCATTGGTTACGTACAGAAAGTTTCCGTCTGGACTATAGTCCAACTGCGCGGGAATAAAAGCGGAAGGAAAAGACTGTAGAGCCGAGACAGTTCCGGTTGCGCTGTCGATTGAAAAGGATTGAAATTCGTTCACACCATAGCGATAGGACGCAAAAGTCGGCGAGGTCGCCGAATTGTATTCCACCGTGGTGATGCAACCCACCCCGAAGGGACTGCCGGACAGCAGCGAAATCGCGCCCGTGGCTGCGTCGATCGCATAGCCTTCCGCCTGATTTGCTTGCAGTGCCGCGTAAATGCGATTGTTCGCACGGTCAAGACTCAACTCCGTCGGACGCGACACTCCCGCAAGAAAGGGGCTGCCGGTCAGCGCCACCGGCTGCGCGGGATCGGCGGCCAGTGAGTAGGCATACAGGCCGTCAGACGTCGCAACATTGCCGACATACAGAAAATTTCCAGTCGCGTCGACCTGGGCGTCTTCCGGATTGCTGGAGATATTCAGCTGTCCCCCGGCGGTCAGCAGACCCGTCGTCCGATCGACCGTATAAGATTTTACATTCGCCGTTCCATCGACCACGTACGCGTGCGTCCCGAAGTTATTCGTTCGGGTCGCCGCAATAAATTGCAGCAGAAAGAGGCTCGCGTTGCAGCCGGGATCGTCGTCGTTGCAGGGCACGCCCAGCAAGCCATTGCAGGCGCCCAGGCCCCCCACCAGACCACCGACGGCCAGAATCAAAATAGAGAGAATCCGAGAAAAATACTTCATAACCAGCGACTTCCCGCAGCTTCACTCTCGCTGCGGGCCCGGGAATATCCGAGTTCCTGAAAAGGCTGAAGACTCAGCTCAATAAATCAAGAACATTTAGTGATCTTTACTGCCGTGTTCCACTGCTCCACGGTCACGCCCAGATAGAAATTCAAAAGGTCCGTAATCGAGATTCCGCCGAGAGCCGGCGGCTCAAGCAGAATCACGACCCGCCCCGTTTCCGGATTCAGATCGACGCTGCGCAAAGCCAGGCCCAGCCGCCGTTCGACGGTTTTCATGGCGCTTTGATGGCGCGCGAGCTTCTTGAGTTTCTTCTTTTTACGTTCTTTTTTCTGATAGGTCAAAAGATCCGGCGCCTCTTTCAGCTGCTGATAGACGGCGGCGGCCTGCTCCGGGTCCCGGAAGTCCAGGCTGTACTCGCGGCAGGCTTCGTTGATCTCCCGCTGGGCCGGCAGCTTTTCGGTTAAGCGAAATTCGTTCAGCTCCAGCCCCTCGGGCAGTGTCGCCGCGAAGGCCGTTTGGAATTCCGCCAGCTCGGATGCGTCCAGATCGCGAAACAATTCGACGTACGCGGTTTCCGCTTCGCTGTACAGATACAGCGGCAGCGATTCGAGAAAGTGAAATTTTTCGTGTTTGTTAAAGCCGCGCGAAAAAACCATCGGCAGACCGATACGACGACAGGCCTTACGCAGGGCCGCCGCGGTTTCTAAGTGGCTCACATAAATAAAGGGATCGCTCTTTTTATAATGAATGGCGAGCGTCGATCGCGTTTCGAATTTCTGATCGGGAATGCTGACCGGCTTCAAAAGCTCCGGCGGGAAATCGGATTCCTGCAAGGCCTGGGGATGCGGCGGATTCATATTGTCTTCGTTGACCGCTTCGAATTTTTTGAAATCCCGCGCGAGCAGCTCGGGACTCGCGCCTTTGCCTTCGATCAAATCGTGCCAGGGCAGGTGCATGCCGCCGGGCTTTTGTTCCATCCAGAGAACGCGCAGCTCTTCCGGAATCTCCTTGAAGACTGACTCCCAGACGTCGGCTCGATAGCCGTCGTCCCAGGCGTCGAAACGCGCGCCCTTGTTGTACGCCTTGAGAATGTACTCGCCCACGCGATGATCGCTGCGCGAAAACAGGCCTTCCAGATAGGCCATGCCGGGCTCGGGTCCTTTGAGTTTTACGCGGCGCGTCTTTACGCCGGCCTTGAGGCGGCGAATGCCGTCGGAAAAATATTCCGGCGTCTGCTGCTTCTCCCACTGAAAGGTCGTGAAGGGTTTCGGTACAAATAGCGATACCGTAATATTTACGTTCTTGCGCGGCCCCGCCTCTTCGGCGATCTGGCCCAGCTCGTTCATGGCGCGAATCAGGTCGTCGACTTCGGTGCCGTCGCGGTCCGGCAAACCCATCATAAAATAGACCTTCACCAGATCCCAGCCACGATCGAAGACCTGCCGGACCAGATAGTGCAGATTTTCTTCCGATGACTTTTTACGAATGCGTTCGCGCTGCAGTTCGCTCGCCGCCTCTAAGGCGAAAGTCACGTTGCTCTTGCGAATGCCGGCGGTCATCTCCAGCACCGGAATGGTCTTGACCTGCACGCGTAAACTCGGCAGCGAAAGCGAAACGCCGTCCGTGCCGTATTCGTTGGCCATACCGACCACCAGTTCTTCCAACCAGGGATAGTCCGCGATCGACAGACTGTGCAGCGAAACGCTGTCGTTGCCGGTCTTCTTCAGAAGATCGCCGGCGGTTTTGATCAGAGTCGTGACTTCCGTGTTGCGCACTGGGCGCTTCCAGAAACCCGCGTGACAGAAGCGGCAGCCCTGGCCGCAGCCCCGGGCGACTTCGACGACGACCCGATCCTGAGTAACTTCAATCGAAGGCACAATTAAATTTTCGACGGCGGCGTAGATCGGCGCGTGATAGTCGCGCTTTTTGATTTGTTTGCCGGTATAGTGCGGATAGTTGCTCAGACGATCGACGTCACTTTCGCCGACCTCTTCATGCGTATAAAATTCCGGCAAAAGCAGCCCGTCGACCTCCTGTAGATCGTTTAAGATTTCGCCGCGCGATTTGCCCGCGGCCTTGCCCGCCGCGATCACGTCGCAGATGTCAAGGATGCCCTCTTCGCCGTCGCCCAGGAAAATCCCGTCCAGAAAATCGAACAGCGGCAGCGGATTCGAAACCGCCGTGCCGCCCGTAATAATAAACGGATCCGAAGGCCGGCGCTCGCGCCGCAGCAGCGGAATGCCCGCCAGGTCTAAAGCGAATAGCAGGTTAGTAAAGTTTAGTTCCGACGCGGTGTTGAAGCCCCACAAATCAAACGACGCGACTTCCAGAAAGTGATCCAGGCTATAAAAGGGCACGCCGGCTTCGGTCATGGCGCGGCCGAAGTCGGCCCAGGGCAGAAAGACCCGATCGGCGAAATACTCTTCCCGGCGATTGACCTGGTCGTACAGGCGCTTGAGTCCCTCGTTGGACATCCCCAGCTCGTAGGTATCGGCGTAGCTGAGCACGACCCGCACCCGGGCAGCGCGCGGGTCCCGGTCGGGAATCCCGAATTCGCCGCCGGTATAGCGGCCGGGCTTGTCGACCTTTTGCAACAGCGGCCGGATTCGATCGCGATCGACGAAGCGCAGCTCCGGAGCGAAGGGCGCGGATGAACCGCCCGGGGGGGCCTGGATTTGCGCGCCGCCAGCGGCCGCATTCCCGCCGATTTCAATCGATGAACTCATGTGGATAAGATTCACAGGCAGGGCAGATTTACACTCAAAAAAAGCTGTCAAGCTGGACGGATAACCGGGAAAAGCGTCGAAAGATGGAATCGAAAGCCGGCACACCAAACAAAAACAAAAAAACCCTCATCGCCCTGGGCGCGTTCGCGATCGGACTCGTCGCAGTCCTGGCATACAATCCCCTCGACTACGAATACCAGGCCGGCCCCCTGCCGGAAACATTCGACGCGTATCTGGCGGAACGGCTCACCGCCAGTGAAGCGGCCGGGGTCCGCCCAGATAACGAAGAGCGGCTGGTGCGCTACGCTCCCAAAACGGAATACGCGATTCTCTTTATTCACGGCTTCGGTGCATCCCGGGCCGAAGGCGAACTGGTCATCGATCAGATCGGCGAAGAATTTCAGGCGAACACCTATTATATGCGTTTGCCGGGACACGGCACCGACAAAGAACGCCACGCGGCCGTAAAATACACCGACTATATCGACGCGACCGAAGCAGCCTTCGCGATGATGTCGAAGCTCGGCGAAAAAATCATCATCAGCGGTTCCAGCACCGGCGCCTTGCTGGCCGCCTATCTGGCCGCGCAGCATCCGGACGAAGTCCACGCAATCATCCTTGGCAGCCCGCTGTTCGAATTCAAAGATCCCACTTCGGCGATCTTTACACTGCCCGGCGGCATGCTGATCGTGAACGGCGCCTTCGGCGAAATTCGGGACGCGAACTGGGGCGAAGATCCCGAAAAGCGCAAGCAGCCCGGCTACGAAGACTACTGGCTGACCACTCAATATTATAGCGCGCTGCAACCGCTGGCGGAATTACGCAAGTACATTGTGCAGGATCATATCCTCGGACGCATTACCACGCCTTCGCTTTTGCTCTACTATTATAAAGACGAAGAGCGGCAGGACCAGGTCGTCGACGTTCAGGGCAACTTGGAGCACTTCGCGAGCTTCGGCAAACTACAGGGCGGCGCCCATCCCGAGAGCCGGGCCGTGGCCGTAGCTGACGGAAATCACATCTTAATGAGCGAGTACGTGCGCACAGACAAAGAATTGATTCTCAACAGCATTCGCGACTTCCTGCGCGCGCTCGAAAAATAATCGCGGCGCCATCGCGATGTCGGCGACGGCACAATGCCTTTTCTCTCAGGCCGCGCCTCAGTCTTTCAAGCGCGGGTGATCGGGATCGATCGCGCGGGCTTTGCCGAGAATCAGCGCTTCGCGTTCAGCGTTGCCCGTCGCACGATAGATCTGAATTAGATTCACCAGGTTGTCGATGTGCTCTGGACTTCGCAGGCGACAGCGTTCGCCGTGATCCGCGGCGCTTTCGAAGCGGCCCAGCTGCCGCAGGACCTGCGCGCTATAATAGAGAAATTTCGTATCGCCGGGAGCGACGTTTAGATAACGTTCGCCGTAGGACGCGGCGCGTTCATAGTCTTTCGCTCGAATGCAGGCCATCGCGGCGCCCCGCAGGCTTTCGCGGTCGGATTCGTCCAGGGCGAGGGCCGCTTCAAAATCCCGCAGGGCCTGATCGCTTTCGCCGGCCTTCGCCGCCTGCAAAGCCCTTTCGCGCAGAGCCGCGACTTCCCCGGCATTCGGTCGCTCCGGAAAGGGCGCGTTTTCGCGAAAGCCCAGACGCACGAGTGTGAAGTCGTCCGAGAATTCCCCCTGGCGGCGCAGGGCGGTTTCAATTCCGGCCAGGCGTCCGTCGCCCTCCTCGACCCGGCGCAAAAACAGCGATTCTTCTTCGTTCATAATTCGCCGGCCCTCTTCGTCTTCGCCGATCACAATATCGTCGCGACCGTCGGATCCGAAAATCAAAACATCGCCCGGGGTCATTTCGAACAGCTTCACCGATAGCTCGCCGTCCGTGACGCCCTCCAGATCGATACCGACTTTGCGTAAAGTCAGGTCCTGCTCGATGAACTCCGCTTTGCCGCCGCGATACAACACGGTCCAGGGATGTTCGGCGTTCAGATAGTACAACAGACCGGACTCTTCGTCGAGCAGTCCGATCACGACCGACACCAGCATCGAACCGTCGAATGAAACGAAGGTATCCTGCAGTTCTAAAAAGGCCTGCTTGAGCCACTGCTCCGGAAAGAGATTGCGCGAAGCCGCCGAGTGCTGCGTGCGATTGACCAGGGACTTAAAGACCGTGCCGAGTACGAGCGCGCCGCCGGCGCCCTGAATCGACTTGCCCATCGCGTCGGCGTTCATGACCAGCACGTACTTCCGATCGCGTAATAGAATATCGTGGGCTACGTTTAAGTCGCCGCCGATCTCCCATTCGCGTTCGCGAAAAACGAAGTGCTTCTTCTGACGTTCGAGCATGTCGACGTCCGCCAGTTCGCTCGTGGCGAAATTGCCGCCCAGGGGACGCACAAGCAGCGAAGTCAGAAAATAATCCCCGTCCTGCTGGACCTTCAGAGCGCGGACCTCCGTCAGCGTATTGTTGAGTTCTTCGGTGCGCGTGGCGACTTTCTTCTCGAGGTTGCGGTTCAGATCTTCGACTTCGGTATGCAGTCGCACGAAACGGTTGGCCAGAATCAAAGCCAGACTCAGCACGAACATAACGAAGACATAGCCGAGAACCCGCGGGAAAACGAAAATCGAATAGTGGGTCAGGGTATCGAAGCCGAAGGCCAGGATAAACATGACCAGACCGAACAACATCAAAATCGCGTCGCGGTCGCCCAGGCGAATTCCGTAGATCACGACGGCCATAAAGCCGGAGACGTAAAATAGAATCAGCGTCGGCAAAAAGACGCTGTCGTTAAAGGTATTCCAAAACAGCACGTCGCTGGTAAAAGCGACCACGCAAAACTGCGCGACCGAAACGAGAGCCGGAAACCACATGATCCGATCGAACCATCGCATGAAGGCGTTGTTCGGCAGATTAAAATAATGGCGCACGAACATGTACGAAGTAAAGCCGAGCGTCGCGAGCACCAGGTATTCGGCGCGCTTTAATACAAAGAAGTCGAAGCCGAGCTCGTACTTGAGCTGCGTCCGGAGAAACTGATAGATCACCAGACCGAAGGCGAAGAGCGCGAAGTACAAATTCTCGCGATCCGAAAGGCGTCGAATAAACAAAAACAAAAAATACGCGCCGACAGTAACGTACACCATCAAGAGCAGCACCGCTCCGAAATTCGTCAGATAGTGTTCGCGCCAGACCTGCTCCGCGGGGCCGATCGCGGTCGTATTGCGCATCACGCCGGTTTCGTACGGAAAAAAGCCTTTCACCCGCACGTGCAGCAGATTGACCGCGCCCTTGCGCAGCACGCCGTCCGGAATCGTATACAGTCGGTGGCGATCGTATCCCTGGGGCAGCTCCGAATCCCAGTCCCCCGTCGCGCCGATCGGAACTCCGTTTAAGTACGCCTGATCGCGATCGCTGATTTCTCCGATGCGCACCGCCATCGGCGCGGCGATGCGGCCCGGCACGAAAAAGGCTTTGCGATACCAGATCGGGGTCAGGCCGTCTTCGACCACGCCCTGGTTGACAAGATTCCCGGGCACCTTCACGGGCTGCCAGGCCGGCCCCGCCTGATCCAGGCCGACTGCCCCCGGAGACGCCTGGCGTAGATCGGCGAATTCCGCCGCCGGGTCGATCTCGGCCGCCGTGGCCCACCAGGTCGGCCCATCGTCCGCAATCGTCACCGCATCCAGAGTCACAATCTCCGTGCCGGCCTCGCTCACAGACTGAATCGGCGGAGCCGGGGACTGGGCGGCCAGAGCGCTTCCGTAAATTGCAAAGGCCAGGGCCGCCAGAGTTGAGTAATTCGAGAATCGAGATTCTTTTCGCATGATGTTTTTTCTATAGATTCTTTCTCTGACACAGAAGAATGACGGTGCGATTGCAATCGAATTTTGGCTCGATTTTGAATGACCGGGCAAAGGTCTGTCGATCCTGGCCGGGATTACGATCGGCGACTCCGGGCACGCGGGCTCATATTTCGCCGAGGACCCGGGCCAGACGATAATAATCTTCGACCGGTACGGCTTCGGCCCGCAGATCGGAGTCGACTCCGGCCTTCGCCGCCGCCGCACATAGTACTTCATAGTCCAGCAGCCCCCGCCGATCCTGCTTCCAGCTGTTCGCGAGTTTTTTCCGCCGGGCGCCGAAGCTCATGCGCAGCAATTTTTGCAGAGTCGCGCCGTCGCTGCGCGGTCCTTCGGGGTACGCCGCAAATTCAATAAAGGCCGAATCGACTCGGGGCCGGGGATAAAAGGCCGATGCTTTCAAGCGCATGCTTTGACGCCACTCGCCGAAATTGCGCAGATATACGTTCAGCGAGCTGCGCGCGTCCGCGGCGACAATGCGTTCGGCGAATTCAAGCTGCGTTAAAAAAAATCCCGCCCGCACGGCCGGCAGTGCCATGCAGCCCACGAGCAAATCAGTGGTGATATAATAAGGCAGATTTCCGCAAACGATTTCGCAGTCCTCAGGACGGATCGTCCGGCTCGCGGACTGCACGCCAAACTCCACCGGAGCGTCGCGCAGTTTTTCCAGAACGTCTCGCGCGTCGCCGGCAAAAAGCCAGAGATCGCCGACGCCGACGCCTGCGCCCTGACCGCCAGCTGAGAGTGCTGGCCGCGCGCTTCCGGCCAGCTCGCTCAGGAGTCGGCCCATGGCCGGATCGATTTCAATCGCGGCGACCGAAGCGCCCGCCTGCAGCAGCGGCCAGGTCAACGCGCCGAGGCCGGGACCGATTTCCAGAATCGGCGCGGCGGCCGTCCCGGACTCAGCCTGCGAATTGAATCGCGAATTGCGATGCGCGGCCAGCACGCGGTCGGCCATCGTCTGGATCAAACGCGGTTCGATTAAAAAACACTGACCCCAGCGCTTGCGCGGCGCCGCGTCCAACTGCGCGAGATCGTTCTGAATGCGCACGGGACTGAAATAAGGATAGGCGGCAGCCACACGGCAAGTCTGGACCGGGCCCGCGCCCCGGCCAGAGTTTTTGGGCGCAGGCCGGTTTGCCGGCCGGATCAATGCTTTGCGTTCATGCCAGCAGCCGCGCGATCCAGAATTCGAGCCAGGCCCCCGGCGGGCCGAGCAGCGCGATTCCGCACCAGATCGCCAGACGCACTGTTGCAAGTAGACGCGGATTGTCCGGGTCGCCGCTTCGCTTCGCGCGCTTTTGAATGCGCCGGAGCATCAGCGCGCCGCCGACGACGATTGCATCCGCCAGCAGCGGCAGCGCGCGAATCTTATAAACGAACCAGCCGGCGGGCGAATCGCCGTCCCTCAGGGCGAGCAAGCCGTCGACGTAAGCCAGAATCTCCGTCAAAATCAAAAACAGATCCAGGCCGCCGAGCAGCGGACGCCAGACCAAAAAATCAAGCAGCTGCATCGCGCTGCCATCCGGGTCGGCGGCATTCAACGACGGTAGCGCCCCGCTCCCGATCGCCGCTTCGATCGACGCTCCAACAAACAGAGTCAATGCGCAGCCGCCCGCAATCAACGGCAAAAGCACGGCGATCAGCGGCACCAGCAAGAGATTCGCCGGCAGGCTCAGGGCGGGATGCTGTTCGAAAAACAAAACGATCAGCGGAACCGTGCAAACCCCCGCCGCGAGACTGACCGACGCGTGACCGCCGATCTTCGACCAGCGTGGATGCGCAAACAGCGTCGTCTGCAGCACGCGCGAAAAATACAGGATGCCGCCGACGGCGCCGAAGCTCAGGGCCGTGCCGATCTGAAAAAAATCCCGCGGCGCGAGAACCAGTACGATCAGCGCGGTATTCACCAGCAGTTGCCGCACGGGCACGTGACGATGAAAAAGACTCTGGGCGGCGTGGCTCGCCAGAAAACAAAAGGCCCGCAGTAAAGAAACGGGCGCGTCAAGGGCGATCAGGTACAGCAGACACGGCCCCAGGGGCAGAAACAAAGCGCGCGGATCCCGCCGACCGAAGATGCGTCGCAGCGGCCAGTACAGACACGCGTAAAAGATTCCCAGGTGCAGTCCGCTGGCCGCGAACAGATGCGCCACTCCCAGGCTTCGCGCGCGATCTTTCAGATCCCGCTGCAGGAAACCGGAGTTGCCGAGCAGTAGACCCAGCACCAGGCCGTAGCGAGCGTCAGTATAGTCCAGCTGCGCATTGTGTTTTAAGATCCGGCGCAGCCCGGCGTGCAGTCGCCCGCCCATCGTCATCTGCGAGCAGTCGACGCCCAGCAGATGATAACGTTTCGAAAGTTCCAGGCGAGCGGACATACCGCGACCGGCCAGGTAGCGACCGTATCCGTTTTTCGGCAGAGGCCGCGCGACTCCCCGGCCGAAGAGTCGCGCATCAATCGTACACCCTGCCACCAGATCGTAACGATTCACTTTTAATAGCACGCGCAGCGGCGGCGCTGCCAGAGCGGCCTGAGCGCGGCGATTATAAAGCATGCGAAAGCGCGATGAATATTTTGCGCGGAACCGGCGCGTCTGATTCCGATTTCGCGGTCGCCCGTATTTTTTCGAAGTGCGCACGCGCACGCGAGTCTCGGCGGCGTATGTGCTCACCAGAGCTTCGTAGCGTCCTGCTTTGCGCACCCGTTCAATGCGAATCAGCGCGCGAGTCGCTCGCTTATAATCGCGCGGCGCGGCGGCAGATTGCGAAGCTTGCCGGCTATCCACCGAATTCCCCGGGGAAAGCGGGCCGGATTGCCAGGACCAGACGGCGATCATGCCGCAGATTAAAAACAGGTATTTGATTCGCGCACCGGTCAGCATATTCCAGAAGGACTTTTCGCGCGTGCATCGTTCCGATTTTTTTGGCGGTTGACACCCGCAGCCCGGCCGGGCCAGCTCGGGGAGTGAACGCCCCCTCGATTGAATCCTATATTCCGCCGGAACGCCTGCTGATGGGCCCCGGCCCTTCGAATATGGATCCCCGCGTATTGTCCGCCCTTTCACGACCGGTCGTGGGGCATCTCGACCCCGGATTCGTCGCTTTCATGGACGACTTAAAAGAGCTTCTGCGGTACGCCTTTCAAACGAAGAACGCGATGACCCTGCCGATCTCCGCGCCCGGTTCGGCGGGCATGGAGCTGTGCTTCGTAAACCTGGTGGAAGCCGGCGATCAGGTCGTGGTCTGTCGCAACGGCGTCTTCGGCGGACGCATGCTGGAGAACGTCAAACGCACGCGCGGCCTGCCGATCATAATTGACGACGACTGGGGCCGCCCGGTCGATCCGAATCAGCTGGAAGACGCGCTGAAGGCCAACCCCGACGCGAAGCTGGTGGCCTCCGTGCACGCCGAAACTTCGACCGGAGCCCGTTCGGACGTGCAGACTCTCGCGGGCATCGCCCACGAACACGACTGCCTGATCATCGTCGATACGGTGACGTCTCTCGGCGGCATTCCGCTCGAAGTCGACGCCTGGGGGCTCGACGCGGTCTATAGCGGTTCGCAAAAATGTCTTTCCTGCACGCCGGGCCTGAGTCCCGTAACTTTCAGCGAACGCGCTCTTGCGAAAGTTCGCGCGCGGCGCGAAGCGGTCCAGAGCTGGTTTTTGGATCTAAATCTGCTGAACGCCTATTGGGACGACGGCCAGAATCAACGTAGCTATCATCATACGGCGCCGGTGCATACGCTCATGGCTTTGCATGAATCTCTGGCGATCCTGGCCGCCGAAGGTCTGGAGGCCGCCCACGCTCGACATCGCGCCGCGCACGAACAGCTGCGCGACGGACTCGCTCCCCTGGGCATTGAATATCTGGTCGACGCGGAGTGGCGGCTGCCGCAGTTGAACAGCGTGATCGTGCCCGCGGCGCTCCAGGAGCGCGAAGCGGCGATTCGGCGCGCCCTGCTCGACGAAGACGGTATCGAAATCGGCGCGGGTCTCGGAGATCTGGCCGGCAAGATCTGGCGCATCGGCACGATGGGTTATACCGCACGCTCTGAAAATATAACGCGCTTGTTATCTGCACTGGCAGGCAGACTCTGAACGATTTAGAATGATTCAGAACGCGGGCGACTTGCGGCCGAAATCTATGTCAACGAAAGAGTCTTATAATAATTCTACAGTGAACGCCGGAGTTCGGCGGCGCGGCGCATTCTCGCCGCGATGGCCGCTGGCAGGAGCCGGCCTCCTGGCAATCTTGCTGTACATGTACGCCGGGGATTCGCACTTTGTGAAGACCGTGGCGCAAACGCCCGCGCCCGCAGCAAAGCAAGACGCGGCGCCCGAAACGACTGAAAACGTTGTGATGATCGTCCTCGACGGCGTCCGCACGGAAGAGTTCTTTATCGGCGCCAACCCGTACGCGAGCAAGCGCGGCCCGGCCCAGGCAAAAGAGAAGCTCTTTCCGTTTTTATGGGGCGAACTCGGCGCGCGCGCGCAGTCCGCGCATTCAGATTCCGCGAAAATCGAAACCCGTTTCTTCGGCGACCGCTTTCGTCGGCGCGGCCGGAATCGCGACGCGGCCGGCCCGAAGGACGGGCTGTGTCGCATCGACAACAACTACGGCATCTCCCTGCCCGCGTACGCAGACCTGCTCGGCGGCGTGCGTCAGCCGACTGTGCGCAGCAATACATTTCAGGGACGCCTCCCGCATCCGACCGTGCTCGACCGTCTGCTCGAACATGGCTTCGTCGGCAGCGAACTGGCGGTCTTCTCTTCGTGGAAGCACATCGCCTCGGTGGTCAGCGCCACGCCGCCGGTCGACTTTCACGTGAATACGGGCCGCCAGTCCGGCGACCGCAGGCCGCGCTGGAAAGACGCGCGCTACGACCGCGATCTACACAAGGCGGTCATGGGCTACCTCGGGGAACGCACGGATCGCGGGGCGGGCCCGCTCCGATTTCTTTTTGTCGCCTACAATGACAGCGACGAATGGGCGCACATCGGAAATTACGGACGTTATCTGAATGCGATGCGTCGCCAGGACGCCTACATTCGTGAACTCTACGGCTACCTTGAATCGCAGCCAGACTATCGCGCGAAGACGCTGTACATTATTACGACCGACCACGGTCGCGGGCGCGGGCGCCACTGGAAGAGTCACGGACGCATACCGGGCAGCCAGTACATCTGGGCGATGATTCACGCGCCCGGCCAATCGGCGCGACTAACATCTCTTGCCCGGGCCTTAGGCGAGCGCTGTTCGCATACGACTCTGGGCGATCTGGCCTACGCCGCCGCCACGGGCGAAGACCCCGACCTGGCCGCGAATTATTAGCGACCGCTCACAATCCCTGACGATCATATGCAAACGACGGCAAGCTGTCGCCGAAGCCGCCCGATTCTATCAATTCGCCGCTGCGCGTTCGCGTAAAATTTTCGCGACGCGGTCTTCGTCCTGGACCATCGTGCGGGCCATGAACAGCCAGAACAGACCGCAGGGAATCCAGAAGGCGACCGCCAGATTATAGGCCAGCACCCGCGATCCCGTAAACAAAAGCAGACCGACCAGAAAGGGACCGCAGCCCATGCCCAGTTTGTCCGCCAGATTAAAGACCGCGAAGACCGAACCCCGATTTTCCGGTAAATTCGTATTGACTAAAATCGCGCGAATATTCACTCCCGCGATACTCACGGTGAATCCGCCGACAATGCAGGCGACGCTCAACAGCGCGAAGGCCGTACTGGAATCAACGCCGCTCGCGTCGAAGTTCACCAAAAAGAATACCGGCAAAGCCCCGACCCAAACCGAAAGACCGCCGAAGACCGGCAGCATCGCGCGCCGCCGCTGATACACCGCGCGACCGAGAAAGCCCCCCAGCAATCCGCCGAAGATGCTGCAAATCCCGAAGACCAGGCTCAGAAGCGTCGCCGCCTCCACCGGAATATCGCGCACGTGTTCTAAGAAGTCCACCAGATACACGAAGATAAAGCCCCAGGGAACCGTGCCGGGCAGGCCCTGTAAAATCGCCAGAATGTTTGTGCGCGATGCGAAGATGCGGCGAAAGTCGTTCAGGCTGACCTTGTGCGCCGCCGAAGCCTGCAGCAAACGTTCTTCGGTCTCCGCGTCGACTTCCCCGGCGACGCGTTCGGACGCGCCGCGACGGGGCAACCGAGCGAAGATTCCGTACGCGGCGAGCAGCGGCAGCGAGGGAGCGGCCATGATAATAAAACTGACCCGCCAGCCGGCGAAACCCGCGATTTCCGTTTCGGCCAGAAATCCCCCCAGCACCTGGCCCACGCCAATGCCCAGACCCATCGACAGCTCCAGCCAGCCGGCGGCCGTCGAGCGATTCTCCGCGCGAAAATAGTCGCCGATCAACGAAAAGAGCACCGGAAAGAATCCGCCGAGCCCCATGCCGGTCAAAGTCCGCAGCAATAGGAACTGCCAGTATTCCTGGGCGAAGGCCGTAAGCAAACAGCAGGCTTCGCCGAAAGCGACGCAAAAGATTAGCAGCCGCTTGCGATCCAGCTGATCGCTGGCCACGCCTATAATCAGCGAAGACAGGCCGCCGAAGACGAAAAACAAAAGCGCCGGCAGCGAACCGATGTACCACAGATAGTCCGCTTCGCCCGGAAAACCCAGGGCCGCGCCGATGCGCGAAAGATTCGGCGCGAGCAGCTGCTGATCGCCGAACAGAAAGAAGCCCATAAACAATACGGACCAGAACGACAGGCTGGCGTTCCAGCCCTGGCCGGCCAGATCCCCCAGGCCGATGGTTCGTAGAGTTTTCGCGGAGAATTTAGACTGTGACACGAATACGTTTTTCGCACGCGGCTCCGCGTGAGTCAAGCTGTGTCGTATAAGCGTGCGAAGCAGACGGCGCGAATCTTTCGCTTTGGGACTTCGCTTCGCGCCGCGTTTTGAGTGATGCCTGGCTCGCGAAAATTCTTATTCCGCGAGATGCTTCAAACGTTTCGAAAGAAAAACTGCCGCTGATCCCGACGGGTACACCGTTCGTCCCACCTCTTCGGGAATAAAAAGTTCGTTGGCGACGAAAACTCCGCGGTCGCGATGTTCCGGGGCGATGCGACCGCCCAGCAGTCGCGCGAGAGTATGGCCGGTGAATCCCGTGGAGTGACAGGTCAGGATCACGAACTCCGGTTCGCCGCCGCACAGATCGTGAATCAAATGATCCAAGAGCTCCGGCAGATCGCGTTCAATTTTCCAGACTTCGCCTTTGCTGCCCCGCCCGAAGGTCGGCGGGTCCAGAATCACTCCCGCGTAGGGCCGCTTGCGTTTCACTTCGCGGCGAATAAACTTTACGACGTCTTCGACGATCCAGCGAACTTTGCCGCCGGACAAATTCGAAGCGGCGGCGTTTTCGCGAGCCCATTCGACCATGCCCTTCGACGCGTCGAGATGGCAGACCGCCATACCGCCGGACAGACAGGCCAGCGTCGAAAGACCGGAGTAAGCGAACAGGTTCAGGGCTTCGGAGCCCGGCGGCAGGGCCGGCCCCAGCATTTGCAAGAGCTGCCAGTTTACCAGCTGCTCGGGAAAGATGCCCAGATGTCCGAAGGGCGTGAAACGAATCTTCACGCGAAAGTCGTGTACGTTCAGCAGAAACTCCGTGTCCGGATCGGGGCTCTTGCGGCCTTTTTTCCCGCCGCGCCAGTCCCAGTGACCGCTGCCGGTCTCGTTCTTAATATAAACACCGTCGGCGCCGTCCCACAGCTCCGGCCGGCTTTTCGGATATAGCGCCAGGGCGGCCGGGCGAATCACTCGATAGGGGCCGACCTGCTCCAGGCGCTGGTTATCGCCGGTGTCGATCAGAGTATAGGTGTCGGTTGGGAATTCGTTCAAGCGGATGCACTCGATAAGATGATTTTCAAATACAGTTAAGAAACAGAGATCGGATAAAACGTCAGAAGACAGTCTCGGATTTCATTTCAGGATCCGGCGCCTGAATAAACCCGGGCGCGCACCCGATTGCCCGGAGCGAAGTATTCCAATTCGGCGAAGCTCATGGAATTCGCCATGGCGATGCCGCGACCGTGATTGCTGTAGGCGCGTTCCGGCGAAAGATTCAAATAGGACTCGAATTCAAAACCGCGGCCCATATCCGTCACCATGAACTCGATATACTCCGGCGTGCGAATATACTCCACGACCACCCGGCGCAGCCCGAGCTCCGGGTCCGCCAGGCGATTCAGAATTTCCGCGTGCAGCTGCCCCTGGGCGATCAGCTCGGTTTTTTCTTCGTACGTAATCTGCAGATTGCCATGCTCGATGGCGTTGACCAGCAGCTCGTGTAAACCCAGCCGCGCGCCGACGGGATCGGGACAGGCGTGGGTCAGCCAGCGCGAAAGGCGCTCGGCCTGTTCGAACGTAGAAAATTCGAAGCGGCCCTCCTGCAGAGTCTGAGAAATATGAGCGCCCTCTTCCACTTCGTACTGCAGCGATTCCAGTCGCGCGAAGTGATTGATCGCCGAGCGAATCAAAGTCGAAAGGACTCTCTGATTGAAAGGTTTGGTTAGATAATAAAACGCGCCCGCGTCGATCCCCTGGCGAATATCGTCGGGATCCGAACGCCCGGTCAGCATGATCACGGGAATGTATTTCAGGCGCTCGACCTTCTTGATCCGGCGCAAAAGATCGATGCCGGTGATGTCCGGCATATTCCAGTCGAGGATAATGACCGAGATATTGAGTTCGCTCTCCTGTAAAAATTCGAAGGCCGTCAGCGGGCTGCCGTGAGCGAAGACCTCGCAGTTCAATCGACTGAGAGTGTGGCTGACCAGATCGAGGATCGAATCGTCGTCGTCGACAACCAGGATATTCTTTTGAAAGCTGCGATGGTTCATATCAGCGGCGCGACGCCCGCGATCCCGTATTCAGTGATCGCAATTGTGCCCCCACCGATGGCTTCCGTCGACGTAGACCTCTTTTTTCCAGATCGGCGCTTCGTGTTTCACGCGATGAATAATATATTCGTTCGCCTGATAGGCCGCCGCGCGATGCGCCGCCGCCGCCACGACCAGCACCGCCGATTCGCCCGGCTGCAATACGCCGACGCGATGCACGCAGCCGGCGGCTCCCAGCTGCCAGCGTTCGGCGGCTGCGCCCAGAATCTCCTGCATGGTCTGCACGGCCAGGTTCTCGTGCGCCTCGTATTCCAGATGGGAAACGCTCTGGCCCAGATTCAACTCGCGCACATCGCCGCTGAAGAGCACCAGACCGCCGCAGCGGGGACTGCGCGCCCGGGCCAGAAAGCGCGCGGGATCCAGATCGACGGCCGAAATCTCCGCGAAGATCTCGCACTCTCCGATTTCATTTTTTAGCTGCGTCTGCATCAATTCTGTCAATGGTCGCGGCGGCGCCCTTCTCGTTCTTGAATCTTCGGAACGATTCGAAGACTCTCAACCACCGCTCGATGGGGGCAACAGAAATAATTCTATTCCTTCTTCGAGCAAATGTCCCGGGGGCACGAAACTGTCGTCAACGGCGGCCCGACTGGCTGCGAGCACTTCCGCGGCGGCCGGACGCTGCGCGCTGAGGGCTTCCACCGCGCCGGCCACCGAAGTCCCCGCGGGCAATTCCAGAGTGAACTCGGGTTCAAAAAAGTCCTTCAGGCGGGCAAATACGGTGACTTTAATATTCATTGCATTTCCTTACTAATATTTCGCGCCGGCCAGCCCAATCGGTCGCGACCGGCGCCCCTGTCGATTCAGTCGATTCAAGCCGCTCAGTCCTGGCGGGCATGCGGATAGAATTCCACGCGCTGGCCGGCGGCGATCGACTCGCGCTCCCCCGGATGCAGAGCGAAGCCGCTGGAGCCGACCGCCGCCGAGACATGACCGCTGGAGTGAATCGGCAGCGCCTCGACGCACAAATTCGACTGCGCCCCGGCTCCGGCCTTCCCACCGGCGGCATCGCCGTCCGTCGCGGACAGCAGACGGGCCGGAAAAAACTCCGGTCGATCTCCGCGCTTGCGCCGATCGCCCGCCAGCGGCAGCCCCCAGCTCGCAATATTTGCAAGGCCCAGCCGCGCTCGCAGCCAGGGCTCAATAAAGATCTTCCAGCCCACCTGCACCGCCACCGGATTGCCGGGCAGGCCGAATACAACCGGACCCGCTTCGCCGGCGCCGCGACCGAACCAGAGCGGCTTGCCCGGCTTGACATGCACCCGGTGAAAGATCTTCTCGATGCCCGCTTCCGCGAGCACGCCCGGCACGAAATCGGCATCGCCCATCGATACGCCGCCGGATAGTATCAGCACGTCGGCGCTCAAAGCCTCCGCGACTGCTTCGCAAAGCGCGGCACGATCGTCGGATACGATGCGATGCCCGGGGCGTTTGACCCGATAGGCGGCGAGTCCCGCGCACAGACCATAGTAGTTGGAGTCGCGAATTTGTTCGGCGCGAATCTCCGGCGTTGCAACCGAAACGATTTCATCCCCGGTGCTCAGTACGACGACGCGGGGCGGTCGCCGCACCGACACCTGCGCACAGCCGACTGATGCGAGGGCATTCATCGCGGCCCCGTCAATCGGCGCGCCGGCCGAAAGCAGCGCATCTCCCGCGCGCTGGTCCGAGCCCCGCGCCGCGACGAAGCGGCCGGCCTGAATCGAGAGCGGGTTTTCAATCCCCGGAAATCGAACGACGCTTGCGCTTGCGTCACGGCTGTCGTCGTTCGCGGCGGAACCAGCGCCGGCACTTTCGATTTGCGCGTCTTCGACCGGAATCACGCAGTCGGCGCCGGGCGGCATCGGCGCGCCGGTCATAATGCGCCGGCAGCTCCCCGCTTCGATCGCCCGGGTCGGCATGGTGCCGGCGAAGATCGTTTCGTCCGGTACGCGATAGGCGAAGTCGCGCGGGCGCGCGGCGAAGTCGGCGGCGTTGATCGCGTAGCCGTCCATCATCGCGCGGTCGAAGGGCGGCGCATCCCGGTCCATCTTGATGTCTGTGCCCAGCACGTAGCCGGAGGCGTCGGCGAGATCGACGGTCTGTAGATCTGCGACTCCCGTATGCTTCGTGATCGCGGTCGCGAGAATCAGGCGCCGCGCTTCGTCGATGCTGATGGGTTTTTTAATTCGAGCTGACATGCGATCCGGTTTCATATATCTTTGCGCAGCCGCTTCAGTGTCCGTCGCCGGCGAGCATCGCTCTGGCGTGCAGCACTCCCGGTAAAATCGCCTGCAGGCTTTCGCGCACCCCGCCGGGGCTGCCGGGCAAAGTTACGATCAGACTGCGTCCGGCGCTGCCGGCCACCGAACGCGAGAGCATGGCGAAAGCGGTGCGGTCCTGACCGAAGCTGCGCATGGCCTCGGCGATTCCGGGCGCGTCTTTTTGAATCAGTTCGCGCACAACGTCGACGGTGCGATCCCGGGGCCCGAGGCCCGTGCCGCCGCTCGTAAAAATAAAATCAAGACCCGCGTCCAGCCAGCCCTGCAGCGCCCCGCGAATCGCATCGGCTTCATCGGGAACGACGCGAATCTCTTCGACGATCACGTCCCGGGCCCGCAGCATCTCGGCGGCCAGGGGCCCCGATCGATCCTCGGTCTCGCCGGTCGCCGCCCGGTCGGACGCGACGAGCACCGCCGCGCGCAATCCCGCCGGCTGATTCGCCCGCTGCTGGGTGCGGCCGCCGGTCTTGCCCAGCAGGCGGATCCCGCCGATTTCCAGCTGCGCGTCTACCGGCTTGAGCATATCGTACATCGTCAGAGCGGTTACGGACAGAGCCGTGAGGACTTCCATTTCAATTCCGGTGCGGCTGACCGAACGTCCCTCGGCGACAATCCGCACCCAGCCCCGGGCATCGCCGAAAGCCGAATCGGTGGTTTCCGTAGTATTACTGAAGTCACCGGCCGGCTGAATTTCAAAATCGATCTGGAAGCCGTCGATGGGCACGGGATGGCAGTGGGGCAGCAGGTGCTGGGTCTGCTTGGCGGCCAGCAGACCCGCGGCCCGGGCGGTATCGAAGAAATTGCCTTTGGGCAGATCTCCGGCCTGGATGCGGGCGATGGTCGCGGCCGAACAGCTGACCTGCGCCTCGCCCCGGGCCGTGCGCAGGCTCGTGATTTTTCCGCTGATGTCGTTCATGTTTTCGATTCGGCTCCGGAGCTCGTGTGCATATCTTTCGCTGCCGGAGTCCTGTCAGCTCACAAAAAATATGCAAAAAATGCGGCTCCGGCTGTTGAATATCTTTAAGGAATTACCACCATGCTAGCCCAATACACCAAACCACTGTTCTACGCAATCGTCGCGGCAGCCACAGTCTCTGCCGTAACCTACTGCGGCCCCGCGAAAAGCAAAACCCGCGCGGCTGTCGTCACCTACGCTTCCCCGGACACTCTGATCCTGCGGGGCGCTGAAGAAATTCCGGCCCGAATCGGCGCCGTGCTGAAAGAAAAAGACGTTATCCAGACCGGCCAGGGCCCGATGGACCTGCAGACCACGACCGGATCCACCGTCCGCGTCCGCCCCTACACCCGTCTCGAATTGACCTCGCTGCTGACCAACCAGACCGTCAAACTGGACCTGAAAAACGGCACCGTCAGCGCGCGCGTGCGTCGCTCTGCGGCCGGTGAAAATTTCACCGTGACCACTCCGACCGCCATCGCCGGCGTTCGAGGCACGGCTTTCGTTGTAACTGAAGATCCTGAAAAAGGCGCGATCGTAACGGTCGTCGAAGGCGCCGTCGCCATGTCGCCTCGTATGAAGGCCACGGCCATCCCCACGCCGGTTCCCGGCAAAGAGATCGTAATCGAAGCGAGCGAATCGGCCGAGCTGGTCGAAACCCGCGACTCCGTTGAGAAATCAAAAGTGGAACTGACGCTGCGCGATCAGGCGGATTTCGACAGCATGATCGAAGTCGAAGACTCGCTGATTGAAAAAGCCGGAGCCCTGGAGCAACCGACCGAAGCGGTAGTCGAAGAGATCAAAGCAAGCTACGCGAAAAATCGCGACGCGGCCTTCGATCGCATCGCGGATCGCGCGAACGCTTCCGACGAACTCAAAACCGGCGCTCTGATCGAAACTCTGCGTCTGAAAGACGGCGGATCTTATTCCGGAACGATCATCGCGCAGGCCGGCGACACTCTGATTATTCAGGGCAAGCAGGGCGTGAAGCGGTTCAAGCTGGACGACGTCCAGGCGATCGATTTCGGCGAGGAATAAAATTCATCCCGACGCTCAGGAATAACTGAAATACGAATCATTAAATCCTCCCATTGTTAACTGTTTCGCATTGATTTCGCAGGCCGCAGCGAAATCAGTGCGAAGCATATACCAGCCGATCGTAATAAGTACATTACGATCGGCTTTTTTTTGCGCCGGGCCGGCCTCGCGGCACATGCTGGTATACTGGAAAGCGAAGCGATTCATTCAGGTATCGCCCCTGATAGCGCCTCAAGTACGGGCGAGATCGTCAGCAGGGCGCACGACGTACACGTGCATCTTCTGCATGAAACCTTTGATCTTCGCCAGGCCCTTCAGACGAATGGGAATTTCGGCGGCCAGCTCCGGATCGCCTTCGCTGATGCGATAGACATTCGATGAGAGCAGGATTTCGCCGCCGCCCGCGCCGTTACACAATCGCGCCGCCAGATTCACGTTGTCGCCGATCACCGTATAATCCTGGCGCGAGGAGCTGCCCATGCTGCCCATTACCACGTCGCCCATGCTGATGCCGATTCCGACGCGCAGGGCTTCGTCGGCGCCGGCTTCTTCGCCCGTCGACTGCGCGGCAATCGCGCGCTGACAGCGTTCTTCGATCGACTTCTGAATCTCGACGGCGGCGCGCATGGCGTTGCGAACCCGCTCGTGGGGCGGCCCTTCGAAAATCGCGACAACCTCGTCGCCGACGAATTTATCGACGTAGCCGCTGTGCTTTTCGATGATCTCGCCCTGCAGGCCCAGCAGCACGTTGAGCGTCTTGATCACATCTTCTGGAAAGTGAGACTGACTGTACTTCGTAAAACCGCGCACGTCGGAAAATAAAATCGCCACCTCTTTGCGCTCCCCGCCCGGAGTAATTTCGTTTTCGATGGTCTTGCGAATCATCTCTTTCGTATGTCGGGGCACGTAGCGCAACATCATCAGCCGCTCGCGTAAACTGGCGGCCATGGAATTAAACGAACGCGTCAGCTGCGAAACCTCGTCGCGGCCCTTGACTTCGAGCGAGACGTCGTAGTCTTCGTTCATAATTCCCTGAGCCGCCGAGTTCAAACGCTCGATCGGCCGCGAGATCTGCCGCGCCAGGCGATAGCTGACGACGACCCCCAATAAGACGAATAGCAAGCCCACGCCGAGATTCATCAGGACTTCCTGTTCCAGCGCGGCGATAAAACGATCCACTCGATAGTCCACCGCCAGCAGGCCGTTGACCCGGCCGTCGGCGTTTCGAATCGGGGCGAAGCCGGAAATCCAGCTGCCGTGCTCGTCCGTATACAGCCGCGTAAAACTCGACTGGCCGCCGAGGGCCTGTTTCACGAGGGCCATATTCTTTTCCGGAACGGGATAATAATCGCCAACGAAAGGTTTTTCGTGCAGCATCACGCCGAAGGTCAAATTCCCGGACGGACTCGCGTGAAAAGTGTAGATCGTCTCGGGGGTGAGATCGTTTTCGCGCATCACCCCCTGGAGATAATCGCGGATACGACCGAACTCCGGCGAGTCTTCGTCGCCGGCCCTTCGGACCCGCTCGTGATCTTCACCGGAGATCTCAAGGGCGGCGGTCTTCGCGATATGTTCGAGGGTCCAGCCGAATTTTTCTTCGACCTGGCGATACAGGCGCGAGTAGGAATAGGCCGTCAGCGCGGCGACGACCAGCGTAATCAGGGTCGCAGTCAGTAGAGTGATTCGGAGCGACAGACCGGGACGGGCGGAAACAGTTTTCACGACTTTAAGACGCACTGTGTCCGCATTCGTCACAGCCGATTCGGAATAAGTTTTCCAGATTCAGGGCAACAGACATCGCTCGCGTCCTGGCCAGACAGTCGCGTGCGGCGAGGCCAGGCCACGCGATCGCCTCAGTAGACGAGACCGGTCTTTTCCCGTGCCGCGGCCAGGTACGGAGCCGCCGCTGCCCGCGCCTTTTTGGCGCCGGCCGATAATATGTCGCGCACCTCGTCGGGACGCTGCATGATCTCGGCCCGCCGTTCGCGATAAGGTCCGAAGTATTCGAGAATCGCCTTTAAGAGATCCTGCTTGATGTGTCCGTAGCCGACGCCGGGGGTCTGGAATTTTTCGATCAGCGCGGCCGTGCCGGCCTCATCCAGAAACAAACGGTAGATATCGAACAGCGGCGTGCCCTGGTACGGCTTCGGCTCTTCGACGGGCGTCGAATCGGTGGCGATCCCCATGACGGCCTTCTTGAGCTGCTTCTCGGTGGCGAAGGGATAGATCGCGTTGTTGTAACTCTTGGACATCTTGCGCCCGTCTACACCGGGCACGGTCGCGACATCGGTCAGAATATCCGGCTCCGGAATTTTGAGCACATCGCCGTACTGCAGATTGAAACGCCGGGCGATGTCCCGGGCCATCTCAAGATGCTGCTTCTGATCCTTGCCGACCGGCACCTTCTCCGCGCCGAAGAGCACGATGTCCGCGGCCATCAATACGGGATAAAAGAACAGGCCGCTCGACGGACTGAAGCCCTGGTCCGTTTTGTCTTTAAACGAATGGCCCAGCTGCAGCTGCGAGACCGTAATGTGCATGGATAACAGCCAGGCCAGCTCCATGACTTCCGGAACGTCGCTCTGCACCCAGAAGGTCGCCCGGTTCGGGTCGATGCCCAGGGCCAGAAAATCGGCCGCGACATTCAGCGTATTTTCCGCCAGCGTCTCGCCTTTGTCGACCGTGGTCATGGAGTGGTAGCTGGCGATGAAACAGAACAGTTCGCTTGAATCCTGGTATTCGACCATTCGCCGCATCATCGAAAAATAGTTTCCGAGATGGGGATTCCCGCTCGGCTGGATTCCGGACAAAACACGCATAACGCAGCCGAGGATCCGCGCCGCAACCACGGGGGCGAGAAGTTTTTCACAGTGGATCGCGCATAGCGCGATCCGCGAGCAGCATGTCGGACGGAGTCCGACGTGCGAACGTCCGCCCCGGGCGGACCAAACAGCGGATTGAGCAAAGCGCGATCCGCGAGGTTTGCGGATCGCAGACAGGGCAGTTTCCAGTTGCGGCCGGACCCCGGCCGCCAGAATGTGCTTTCAGGCGCTCCGAAATGGTCCGTGAATTCATCCTCGTCAGCATCAGCGTGCTCGTCGGCCTGGCCCTCACCGGTTGGAGTTCCTACATGATCGTGCGCTACTATCGCACGCCGAAAGAAGGCCGTCCGGCGATTAAAGCCTATTTCAAAGTGGCGTGGCTGTTCTTGCTGATCGGACTTGCGGATCTCGGCAAGGCGGTGAAGGATTTGATCCAGGTGGTGCGCCTGGCCAGCGGCGAACCGGCGGATCCGACGGATTTATGAACGCGGACCAGGGTTACGCCATTTTATTCGGCATCGGCCTGGGTTTGATCGCCGTGCTGTTCTGGATGCTCTTTCCGATCGGCGATCGGCGGCGCGAAGGCGAGGAAGAAGAAAAGCCGAAGGGATTCTGCCCCCTCTGCAAACAACCGCTCTATGCCGGCGAGCGGATTCGATCGGACCAGACCGAAATCGGCGATGTCGAAGTGCAAACGCGCATTAAGGGCTGTCCGTACTGTATGGGACCGACCCACCGACGCGCGCGCAACTGTCCGGTCTGCAAAAACAAAGTCGCGAAAGACGAAGTCATTCTGGCGCTATCGGATCCGCGCATCGACCGACTGAAACTGAGTATCAAAGGTTGCAAACAATGCTGGCCCCAGGGTTTTTGAGCAAAACTTCAAGCGCTATGATGAAGGCAGAAGATACATTGAAACGCGCGTCGCTCCAGCGCTCGTTTGCCCGAACGATGATCTGCCTATTCTTCGCCGGCGCCATCGTCGGCTGTTCCGGTCCCTATCTCAAAAACCGCTGGCAGGATTCCAAAGACGTGTTCACGGCCACGATTGAATCCGAGAGCTACGGCGGCGCGGTCCGGCTGGGGCCGGTCAAAGGCGGTATCAATTACAAGGCGCCCACCGGCGGCGCGCTTGGTTTGCGCGGCGGCAAACTCAGCGGCTCGCATCACAGCGCCGACTTCGCGGCCTTCTTTTTCGGGGCGGACTATTTCAGCGACGCGCCGATCCGTTTCGACGATTGGAAACCGAAGCCCGCCGGGGGTGAAACCGATGGCGAAGACCCGGATTCGGACTCGGACGATTTTGACGAAAACGAGCGGACGCAGGCCCAAGACCATGAAGAGGCGGCTGCGAAAGTCATCGCCGCGGCCGAAACCGGCGAATTGGAACAGCCCGTGCTGCGTCTGCGCGAGAAATTGTTTCGCGCCCTTTCCCCGTTCGGAACCGAGAAGCCCGCGCACAAATCCCAATCGCTGCTCAAAGACGACGATACCGATTGGGCTCCCGCGTACTATTTCACCCAGGCGGAAATCCAGCTGGGCCTCTTCGTTGGAATTCGCCTGGGCTGGAACGCCGGCGAGACTTTCGACTGGCTGGCCGGCTGGTTCGGTTTCGATCCGCTGGGCGACGACGAACCCTACGGCGACAGTCTGGAAGACCAGTTGGAAGAGTATCCGTTCTGGAATACGCTCAGCGAAGAGGAAAAAGACGCGATTCGCGAGCGTCTGCGCCAGGGCGGCGGAGGCGGCGGCGGTCTGCTCTTCGCCCCGTAAGCGACACGGCTGCAGGGACCGTCTTTCCGGCGAAAATTTCTTGCGAAAGACGGGGATGCGAAAATCCTTTCGCAATCACAATGACTCGATCGAAAAAAACGAATTCTCTTCCAGTACTTTTTACGCTTTGCATTTTCCTCTCCGTATTCGCGGCCTCCCTGCCTGGCCAGGAAAACGCGCCCCCCGACGCTCAGACCGAAGCAGGCCAGCAGCAGCAACAATCAGAAGAAGATTTCACCGAACAAATCATCGAGCAGCTGCTTGATGAGAATCCAATCACCGAAAGCCTGAACGAAAAAGGCTCCGGCGGTTTGCGAGAATATCTGCAGCGCTTCACTCCGGCTTCGCTGCAAGCCTTCGCCTTCGAACGATTGCCGCAGGCCGCGCGCTCCCTGTGGGAGGTCGCGCGGGATTTCGCCGTCAATGAAAGCGCGGCTTTGATCCTTCAGCTCTTCCTGATCGCGATCATCGCGGTGACCTTGCGCCTGCGTCGCAAAAAGAAAAGGAAGCCCTCACACGAAAAAGCAAAAGCCGACAGCGCAAGCGACGAAAAAGAAAGCCCGGCCCCGCACCCCGGACGACTCTGGCTGAACCGCCCGCTGAGCGTCGGCATCTTCGGCGCGCTCGCGGTCAGCCCGCTGCTATTCGAAGAAATCCCCGACGCGATCCGCAGTCTATTTTATCTGATCGCGCTGATTCCGGCCCTGCGAATCCTCGCGCCGCGTCTGCACAAAAAGTTTCGCCGGCTCTTTTATATCTTCGTCTTCGTTCTGGGCGCGCACTGGATCACGCGTTCTCTGGGCACAGCCGGAGATCTATTCTTCCCGGCCGGCATGCTGGTGATGGCCCTCGCGATTTTGATTCTGCGAGCCGGCACGGATTCCGAAAGCCGCGGGCAGCGCCTGGCGGATTGGTACGGACGCGCGCGGCCGGGAATCGCTGCGCTCTTTCTGCTAGCCGCGGGGATCGAGGCGGCCGGCTATACGAGTCTGGCTCGTTTTATCGGCGAAGGCCTTCTGTATTCAGTGACCGCCCTGCCCGCGACGATCGCACTCGTGCGGGTCTTACACGATCTGCTGCTTCGCTTTCTCGACTCGCGCTACGGTCGCTGGCAGCCCATTCAACGCCGACGACTGGCCCTGCAAAAATCAGCTCTCGGCAATCTACGCAGCCTGGCCGCTATCTTCTGGGTGCTCTTGAGTCTCGCGGCCTTCGAAGTTCTCGGACGCCTGTACAATTTACTCGGCCTGATTCTCGGCTACGAATTCAAATTGGGTAGTTTCTCCCTCAGCGCGGGAGACATCGCCGCCTTCGCATTTATCTTCTGGTTCGCGCTGAAAATCGCCTCGACCATTCGATCCGTGCTGGCCGAAACGACGACGCAGCGCCTGGAACTGGATCGCGGCGCGAGCTACGCTCTGGCCACGGTGGCGCAGTACATCGTAATCGCTCTGGGATTCTTTATCGGCATCACCGCCGCCGGCTTCGATCTCAATCGCCTGGCGATCATCGCCGGCGCTCTGGGCGTCGGCATCGGCCTGGGCCTGCAGGACATCGTCAAGAATTTCGTATCGGGGCTGGTGCTGCTTTTTGAACGGCCCATCACCGTCGGCGACTTTATCGAGGTCGACGATATGATCGGCCAGGTCGAACGTATCGGCATTCGGTCGAGCACCGTGCGCATCGTCGACGGTTCCGACGTGATCGTTCCGAACGGCCTGCTGCTTTCCGAAAAGGTTCGCAACTGGACCCTCACGGACTACAAACGCCGCATCGACGTAAACGTCGGCGTGGCCTACGGCACAGATCCTAAACAAGTTTTACAGATCTTAGAAGACGCCGCTCGCGGACAGGAGCATATCATCCCTGGCGAAGATCCTCAGGTGTACTTCCTGGGTTTCGGCGACAGCAGCCTGGATTTTACTGTGCGGGTATTCACCGAGAAGATCGAGCTGCGCCTGCAAATTCAGAGCGATCTGACGACGGCGATCTACGGCGCGTTGAACGAAGCGGGCATCGAAATCCCCTTCCCGCAGCGCGATCTGCATATCCGTTCGAATCAGGCCGGTGCAGCTCCAACTTAATTCTCAGGTTTTGGAAGCCGCATTAACTTTGTTGATCTTCCAGAAAAATCTTGATGTCGTCGGCTTTTCCAAAAAGCACCAGGGTGTCGTGTTTTTCGATGACGGTATCGCCGTAGGGCACTCCCAGAATTTCCTGGGAGGT
Source organism: bacterium (assembly GCA_024742665.1). Lineage (GTDB taxonomy): Bacteria > Spirochaetota > Leptospiria > Leptospirales > Leptonemataceae > JANSYA01. The sequence continues at coordinate 1,311,783 of JANSYA010000001.1, read as the reverse complement.
CTGGTCTTCGGTGTCGCGCTTGATCGTTACGATGTTTAGATGATATTTGTGGCGCAGGCCGCACGCGTTGAGTTCCTGGCCCACCAGGGCTTCCGGCGCCGGCGTTTCGACGATCGTAAATTCGCCGTCCAGCACGATGCGATCGTGAAAGCCGGGATTCGAAAACTGTTCGACCATATTGCGCGCGGCTTTGTCGCCGGGATTGAATAGATCGCTCACGCCCAGCATCCGCAGGATCTTGTATTCCAGACCGTTCTGGTAGCGGGCCATCACGCCCGTGATTTTCATCGAACGTAAAACGTCCGCCGTGGTAATCAGGTTTTCGAAATCCGTCAGGGCGATGATGATTTTGTCCAGATCTTCGAGTTCCTGGGCCTCCATCGCGGTGCGATCGGTCGAGTCCAGACAGACGGCCGACGTCGAGAAGGAAGCGAGAGCCTCTACGCGCTCCATATCTCGATCAATTGCGAGCACTTCGTGCCCCCCTTCGAAGAGGCGTCGCACGAGCAGCGAACCGAATTCTCCCAGGCCGATGACGGCGATTCTTTTGTAGTCTTCCATACTAATTTATACCAGAAATATATTAGTCATTCTCCCAAATTATCCGACCACAACATACTCCGAGGGGTAGGTGTAGGCCGGCGGCTCGACCCGCGGCGTCAGGGCGATCAAGAAGGTCAGAGCGCCCACCCGACCACAGAGCATCACCAGACACAGGACCAGCTTCCCGGCGGAGCTCAATTCCCCTGTAATCCCCCGGGACAGGCCGACCGTCCCGAAGGCGCTGACGGTTTCGAAAGCGATATCGACAAAAGCGAAATCTTCGAACGAAAGCAATAAGAATATGCCGCTAAAGATCACGAATAACGACAGTACGATCGTCGCGAAGGCGCGGCTGACGCTCTGAGGCGAAATCGTTTTGCGATGCAGCTCCACGCGATTCTTGCCGGTAACCTGCGCCAGGATATGCAGAAAGGCGATCCCGGCCGTAGTCGTCTTGATGCCGCCGCCCGTCGACAGAGGCGAAGCCCCGATCCACATAAACAGAAACGCCAGGAAGGTCATACTGAGGCCCATCTCGGCCGTCGTCAGCGTATTAAAGCCGGCTGTTCGCATGGTCACCGCGAAGAATACGGAATGCCACAAGCGATCCAGGGCGTCGAAGTCCGCGAGAGTATCCCCCCGTTCGAGCCAGAGATAGGCGCAGGTCGCGGATACCAATAAGATCGCATTCACGATCAGCACCAATCGCGTCGTCGCATTCAGAGGCCTGCGCAGGCGACGGCGCTTCGCGTATTCATACAGCTGAACGATCACCGGGAAACCCAGGCCGCCGACCAGAATCAACACCATGTGCCCGCCGACGTACAGGCGGCCGGGCAGAGTTCGATCCAATCCCGCCAGACTGTCGGGATGCAGCGAAAAGCCGGCGTTGCAAAAGGCCGAAACGGCGTGAAAGACCGCGGCAAAAATATGTTCGGCATGATTCGCGTACAGCTGCTGCGGCATGCTGAAGTACAGAAACACCGCGCCGGCCGCTTCTACGCCGAATGTCAGAATAGCGATATTGCGTACGATGGTCTTTACGCGGCCGATGCCTTCGTCGCTCAGCAAATCTCGCAACAACACCTTCGTCGATACGGAAGCGCGGCCGGTCAGAAAAATGGCCAGAAAAGAAGTCAGTGTCATCAAACCCAGACCGCCGATTTGAATCAAAATCATAATCAGCGCCAGGCCGCCGGGCGTAAAGCTCTCGGTGATCGTAACGCTGGCAAGGCCCGTCACGCAGACGGCGCTCACGGTGATAAATAAAACGTCGACCCAGGCGACATCGACCAGCTGCATGCGCGGCAGCGAAAGCAAGGCGAAACCGACGCCGATGACCAGCGCGAAGCTCCCGACGAAGATCAGCGATGGATTCAAAGCGCGCGCACCCATAAAGGCCGGCTGTCGCAGCAAGTGCGCCAGAGACCCGATCAAGAGCAGGCACTGGCCGACCGCCAGAAACAAAAACATCGCCCGGGTCGAAGCCTCCGCCGAATCGTCCCCCGCACCGAAACCGGCCGCGGCCAGCCAGGCGAGGATCGCATCCTGAAACAGCAACAGCGCGAGCACCAGGGCCACGACCACCGCCTGAATGATATGGGCCCGCAGATAACTGCGAAAGTTTTGAGCGCCGGGCGTGAAAATCAACGACAGCACTTCGTAGCCGAAGAGAAAATAGATCAGCGCCGGAAGAATGATCGCGCGACCGGGAAGCATTTCGCCGGGATTATGAAAGCCGAATTCCAGGATCAGCAGCGCGACCGAAAGAATACCGGCCGCGGCGTAGATCCGAGCGAGCTTCGCGTGCAAATGAGCGGCATAGGCCGCGCGCAGGCGCAGCAGGCCGCCGGAAAGCATCTGGGCAATCGTGCGCCACGTCATTACACCCGATCAGATTTCAGATGGAATCGCGGTCAAGGTTTTCGCGGACTCAGGCCGCGCGAAATCAAACGCGCCGAAGCCGCGATAACTCCCGGATCCGGCTCGAACTCAGCGCCCGTTCAGGCGCCAGTTGTATTCGATATCAGTCTTGAAAGCGTAACCGGCCGGAATCTTTTTACGATAGCGGCGCACGTACGTCTCCGCGTCTTTAAAGTCTTTCTCGAACCACTCGAATATTTTCGAAAGGTGCACGGTCTTCGTCGCGTCGTCGACGCGAATGCCTTTCGAAGCGTTATGCGTAAAAGCCCAGGCCTGCTCCGCGAGCTGTTTGCGCAGCTTTGCGGCGGTATAGGCTTCGCGACGTAAATCCGGACAGCTCAGGGCGCCGCAGTTCAAGGCGAAGTGAATGCGCGCGTCACCGAAGGGTCGCACGATGCCGTTTTCCAGGCCGTCCAGACTCATGCTGCGTCCGGCCACTTTCCCGACCGATCGTTTCCAGATCGGACTGGCGTCGCTGCCCAGCTTGTTAATATCGGCCACGGGATGATTGCGAACGATCAAATCGATGACCAGAACATTGTATGCATTAATATAGAAGGCCAGCTTCTCGTTGCGAGTGCTGAGCTTCGCGGCGTTATAATTCGCGACCATCCGCACCACTCCCGGCCAGCGCGCATCGGCTTTGATGCCGGCATAGTTCACGAAGTTGCCTTTCACTCCCGCGACTGTACGACGCGCGACGTTCTTTTTCAAGATAGCGTCGTAGGTTGACCAATCCGGTTCGGCGGCCGAAAGCTCCGTGCGATCGAAGGGCGCGCCGTCCGCGAACACCGCCCAGCTGAACGCCGCCGCCATCAAAAAAACGCCGCCGCGTCGCAGGCGACTCCGCTGAAAGCGCGAGGTTGTTTTTGCGCCGGATCGTTTTGAGCCGGATTCGTTTTGGGCGTCCGGACTGAAGTTTGCGTTCGAAAGCTGTGCTTGCATATATGATAAGACCCCTCCAGACCGCCCGGGGTTACCGAACTGCGCGCCGAAAATAGTCGATCTCGTAAAAAAATTTTTTCAAAATATTCGAACACACCCGAGAATCAGGTGGCCGATACGCCGAACTTCGCCCCGCTTTTTCTAATCGAGAAACGAGTCGACGGGCAACAGATAGGCGCCGGCGTCTGTGCGACGCAAAGAAGGCGACGGCGGCCAGAAGGCTGCGGCACCGCGCCCGCCCCCGATTCGCAGAACTCCGCCCGCAGTCTCCGAAGAAGAGCCCAGGCAATAGGACCCGGCAGACTGAACGCCGACGTCGATGACGCTCGCCGAATCATCCAGTGGGCCGCTTCGTTTTAGAAGGGCGATGCGGACCTGAAAATCACGGGGTCGCGGAGCAAGATTCCAAACGCCCAGGCGAACGCCGGCGCAATCATCGTCGCGGCCGCTCCCCTGCCCGCCTCCGACCGCCTCGCTTCGTTCTTGCTTGAGACTGATCGAGATGGATGGACAGACTCCGCTCTCCGGCGAACAGGCCTGGGTTTCCACGCCATTAAAATATAAAAAGGAATTCGCGGACGCCGGCCGCAGCTGACTGTCGTACGATCGCACGAGACCGGGAGCGCCTGCGCGCCTCACGTATAAAAAAAATCCCGCGCCACCCTCGCGCGCGAACTCAAGGTACAGAGTCGGCACAATTCGGGAAGCCGCCCCGGGTTGATCAACGATCGCAAGCCGGCGCAAAGCGGCGTAGTCGTCGCTCGCTGCATACAATTCACGCCGCGACTTCAGTCCGAAGAGCGGTCCGCCGTCCGAAGACTGCGCAATGCGCGAGGAGCGCGGCGCGGCGAATTGAAGCGATAGCTGAACCCGCCAGTCTCCCGGTTCCTGTTCCTGGCGACCAGGGCTCGCCGAATTTCGCAATGCGTCCTTCGACGAAGACGGCCCCAGGATAAGTAGATGGTCGCGGCCGCCCGTCTGGATTACGCTGATGAGCTTGCCCGCGAAGGCCCCGGCAACGCCGCCGTCACCGGACTCCGCAAAGCGATGCTTAAAGACAAGCCGTGCTTGCGCCCGCGCTTCCGGCGAGGGGAAGGCCAGAGACAGAATCTCCTGATCGCTGATGCCGGAAGCGGGCGCGCAGAACTGCACCGCGCACAGGATCGCGCAGGCGATTGTACGGCGACGACGATTCATGCCACAGTCTAACTTCTCTGGAGCAAGAGTTAAAGCGAAGACGGAGGCGGGGGCGGTTGCGACGGAGCAGCCGCGCTGTTTGCGCCGGGCCCCGGCCCTGGCATAGAAACATCGCCTGCGGGCGGAGTGGGCGGCGCCGGTTTGTCACCGGAGTTGTTTTCGTTGCCGGACTCCTGAGCCGGCTTCGTCTGGCTTTCATTCGAAGTGCTGGCATCGTCGGAAGAATCTTCGTCACTTTCGCCGCCGTCCGCTTCAGATTCGTCACCGGAATCTCCTTCAAGATCTCCTTCAAGATCTTCTTCGTCAAGGCCTTCGATATCCACCAGAGCAGCGGCGGCCGCAGCTCCAATCGCGCCACTGCGATCGGCGAGTTCGTCGAGCACATCGACGTCCGATTTACGAATCGCTTCCGCAAGCTTCAATCCGTCGAGCACATCGTCCACGTCCTCGGAATAGGATGCGTCCGCCTTCAACCAGCCGCGAAAGAAATTGCCTTTGCGACCGCCTTCTACGGAAAGCCAGTCGCCCTCTTCGTTTTTTTCAGACTGCTTGATAAAAAACACGGCGCCCGGCAGAAGATATTTGCCGCTGGCGGCTTCGCCGGAGGAAGCGCTCGGTCGACGATACAGACGAGAATCGGCGCCCGTCAAAACGGCCGCGCTCACGAAGAGATGTTTGCTTTCGACGAATCCTTCCTGCCCGCCGGCCATCCGAATCTGACTGAAGACTTCGCCCGGGGCGATCAGCTCGACGCGTTCTCCCTGACTCAAAGTCGCAAGCGCCTTTTTCTTTTCGGCGCCGGGGAAAACGCTGAGAGGCCAGCGCGCCACCCGGGTTTCTCCGCCCGGTTCGCAGGCCGGGGCGAACACCGCCATACAGACGAGCAGGCCCGCCGCCAGGGCGATACGCTTCGCCGCATTCATTGTATAGAGTTTATCCTGCATTGTATCTTCCTCGTCGTTCAGTTCTTATTGTTCGTCGTGGATCGGATCGAAGGCCTGCATGTCCAGCGAATCGGAACGCACGCCCGTATCCAGATTATAACCACGATATATTTTTTCGAATTCGGAGCGTTTCATATCGCCGTCGATATAGGCCCGGCCGTCGGTCATCAGCTTCGCCGAAAAACGCGCGGCGCGATGCAGTAGCTCCATAAAGCTTTCGTTCGAAACGCGACCGGGTTCCGCGGGAAATTTCCATTCGGCTCCGGCTTCGTTCGGCAAACGCGGATCGATGCGCTTCGGTTTCGGTAAGATCAAATAACGAATGCGCAGCTTCCGAAACGTCAGCCAGTCGACTAAATATAACAAAAAACGAATCACCCGGGAACGCACGTCGGTCACGCTGCTGAATCGCAAAAAACCAAGATAGGCTTCGTTGATTAAATCGCCTTTGCGGACTTCACGACTGCTGCCCGGGTAATCTTGTTCAAAATCTTCCGGAAAGGTTCGCTCAAGTCCGCGCACCCACAGGCGCCATACGTCGCGATCCAAAACGCGTCGATTGTTTTCGTCGACTTCGTCGGTATGACGCAGATATTTCATGAAGTTGTATTCGCGCGGAGTCATACCCCAGCGCTTATGGATCACATAGGAATCGAGCGCGAACTCCACGCGCAGATGATGACTCTGGGCTTCCCAGGAATCGTCCGGATCTTCCGAGTACGGATTGCCGGTGATATAAAAGATGTAGGGATGTGTGACGATGTCGACGGCGCAATGACAGAGATAGCCCATAACGAAGGCGAACTGCCGATCCCGTTCGGAATCCGCTGGAGCTTCGCGCAGCTGGTCCATGAAATTCAGAGCGAGATCGAAGACCCGACTGTGATGCGCTCGATTCCCCCAGGCCAGGCCACGCGCGTTTTTGCCCGGCGAAAAGATATGATAAAAATAGAACACGTCGGGAGCGATTGCTCCGAGGCACGCGAAACGAAAGAGCTGCCGATCGTGCAATCGATCCGCGATATCCTGTTGCTCGTCGTCGCCGTGTTCGAGCAATTCCACGCTTTGCTTGAGCGCTTCGATATGTGTAAACTTCGCCGCCATGGGTTTTAAATCGATGCGCCCGGTATCTTATTCCACGATCGAGGAGAAAACGGATCGCAGACCGCTCAGACGCGGCGAATTAAGAGGAAGCCGCCGTTTCCAATTCGCGCTGCGCCGCGCGAAAGCGAGAAATCATGAGATTAATCCGCTGCGTTTGCAGGGCGTAGGCGGAACGGTTCACGACCAGTACGGCGGTGCTTTCCAGAATCGTATCCATTTCCACCAGGCCGTTCGCCTTCAGCGTTCCGCCCGTCGAAACGAGGTCCACAATGCAATCCGACATACCCAGTACGGGAGCGATTTCAATCGAGCCGTGCAGCTTGATCACTTCGCAGCTCATCCCGTTGCGAAAAAAGAAATCCTGAGCCAGTCGCGGATATTTCGTGGCCACCCTCAGGTGCGGCAGACTCTTCAAATCCGCGACGTCTTTTTCCAATGCCGCGAGCGACAGCCGACAATAACCGAAAGTCAATTCAAGAGGCACAGTCAGATCATAGCCGCCTTCTGCGAGCACGTCCCGGCCGGTAATGCCCGCGTCGGCGCCGCCCTGGAGTACGTAAGTCGGAACGTCCTGACTGCGTACGAGTAAAATCTGATAGCGACCGGTGGAGTCCAGGAAAGTCAACGAGCGACCGCCCTTCGGTAATTGAAACTCCGCCAGCCCCGCGCGAGCGAAAAAGTCGATGCTCTCTTCGGCCAGACGTCCGGCCGGCAGAGCGATCGTCAGCGGGCGCGAATCAGCTCCGCTCACTGCCCGGGACGCTCCGTTGTTCCGTTGCCGCGGGCGAGCAGATAAGCGAGAGCCGCCGTGCGCACTTCGCCGATTTGAGCGGAATTGCTTTCGAAAATTCGTTCGATGGCCTTCCGGCCTTCATCCTGCTGCCCCATCTGCAAAAGGGCGCGGCCTTCGCCGAACCAGGCGGCGGCGCGCAGCACGTTGTCTTCGCGAACGAACTGGCCCGCGCGCCCGAAGGCGGCCTGGGCCGGAGCGTACTTCTCGGCCATTTCAAAATAATAACCGGCGCGCAGAAAAAAGAACGCGCGCAGCTCCGCGGAATCCACGTCTTCGCCCAGACGCGCAGCGGCTTCGCCGGCTTCGGCGAATTTTTTCTTCGCGGCCAGGAGCATCATCTTGTACAGGTCCGCGCGGTGTTCGGCGCGACCGGAGGAGTGCGATTTCAGATACTCGTCGATTTTTTCGACCGCAATGTCTTCCGCACCGGCGCCCGGAGTCATAACCGGCTCTTCCAGCAGCGTTTCAAACGCGATCAGCGCCTGCTCTTCGCGGTTGTCCGCCCAGACGGCGTAGAAGATATATCCGATCAGCAGCACGCCGACAACGGCTACACCGATCAATATCTCGCGGAGGTTTTCGCGGAAAGCGGTCGCCATGCGGGCGACGAAGAGCTCCGTCGGAGTGCCTTCAAAATCGCGCAGCGGGTCGTGTTCGAATTGTTCCCGGATTTCGCCGGCTTTTTCCTGAGTCTTTTTTCTTCGGGCCATTAGAGCTTATCTTTGTCAAAAAAAGCGCCAAGGCTCGAAGTCGACGGGGAATCGTCTTTTTTCAAGTACTGCGCCATCAAAGCCTGGTTTTGCTTTTGCTGATAGGCCTTGATCGACAGTACAATTCTACGATTTTCCGGATCGATGTTTTGCAGTATGGTTTTTACCGCTTCACCGACCTTGTATTTGTCTTCGAGTTTTTCGTCCCGTCCCAGCTCAACCCGCGAGATATGAACCAGGCCTTCAAAGCCGTCGCCGATATCTACAAACAATCCAAAAGGCGCGATGCGCGTGATCGTACCGTCGAGCACGTCGCCTTTCTTATGTTTTTTCTGCAGAGCTTCGAGAGGACTCGGCTCCAGCTGTTTTACGCCGCAGGAAACTCGACGCTCGTTTTTGTTAATTTCAAGTATCTTATACTTAACAGTATCGCCTTTTTTGAGCATTTTTTTATCGGGCTGCTCAGCCCAGGAGTAATCCTTAAAATGAATCAGACCTTCGATATCGTCGACGACTTCTACGAAGGCGCCGAATTTCGTAACGGAGCTAATCGCACCTTCGCGCACTTCGCCGGCCTTGACCGTACGCCCCAGTTGCTCCCAGGGATCTTCAGCCAGTTGCTTGAGCCCCAGTGAAATGCGATTCTTCTCGGGATCGATGGCCAGCAGTTGCGCTTCGACGCTCTGGCCCTGCTCGACATATTTCTTCGGATGCTTCGGTCGCCTGGACCAGCTGAGTTCGCTGACGTGAATCAGGCCCTCTAATCCGTCGCGCAATTCTACGAAGGCGCCGTAATCCGTAACCGAGGTTACCGTGCCTTTGACCACGTCGCCCGGATTCAATTCGCGGCGAGCCCATTCCCAGGGATCTTCGGTCAACTGCTTCAGACCGAGAGACAGGCGGTAGTTCTCGCGATCCATCGACAGGATCTTCACGTGAACTTTTTCTTCCAGCTTAAAGCGACTCTTAAAGGGACTGAATTTCTTCCAGGAAATATCGCTCTGATGCAGCAGGCCTTCGACTCCGTCGATGTCGACGAAGAGGCCGAAACTCACCTTCTTGGAAATCGCGCCTTCGACGATGTCGCCTTCTTTATGTTTTTCAACCAGAGCGTTCCATTGCTCGTCGTTGCGCTCTTCGACTACGCGGCGGTGGCTGACCACGGCCGAACGATGGCGGTCTTTTAATTCGAGCACTTTGAAATCGATTTCTTTGCCGATCGCCAGCTTCGTGCGACGCGTTTTCAAATCCGAATGCGAGAGCGGCATGAACAAGCTGACGCCGCCGTGTTCGACGATATATCCATGAGTTAAGCTCTGGGAAACGACGCCGCGCAGAATCGCGTCGGCTTCCATCGCCTCTTTAATATTCTGCCAGGCGATGCGACGGTCCGCTTCTTTATGCGAAAGGCGGATCATGCCGTCGTCCGCGCCTTTGACAGCGACGACGGAGATGGTATCGCCGACGGCCGGCGGGGTTTCGAATTCGTTGAGGGCGCAGCGGCCGTCTTGCTTCTTACCGATATCGAGAAACAGATCGCGCTCGTCTTTATCGATGACGCGCGCTTCGATGATCGCGCCGTCAGTCAGATCGACTTCAGTTTGTTCCGACTCCTGAAAGGACTCGATAATCTCCTGCATGGACGCGAGTTCCGCTTTGTCCAGATCAAAGGGAGTGGAAGCATTCACGGCCATTCGGTTCAGTCAGCAGGAGGGATTTTGAATTAGATTCCGGGTTTCGGAGGGATCGATTAGAACTGAATTTGTAAGTGACTCAGCACCCGGGATAAGACAGCATTTACATCCAGGGAAGAAGTGTCAATCAGAATAGCGTCGTCAGCAGGACGCAGGGCTCCCATCGGCCGATTGCGGTCTTGTTCGTCCCGCGCGGCAATGTCCGCTTCCAGATCTTTCATCGGAACCGTTTTGCCCTGCTTTTCAAAATCTTCGAAACGCCGCTTGGCGCGCACTTCCACGCTGGCATCCAAAAAGAACTTAAAAGGCGTCTCCGGAAATACAACCGTGCCGATGTCGCGCCCGTCGGCGACGAGACCGGTCTGCAGCGAAAAATCTCGCAGCAGTTGATTCACCATTTCACGGCACGCAAGATTGTCGGCGATAAAACGAATCCGCGCCGTAACTTCGGGCGTACGAATATCTTCGCCCACGTCGCGCCCCTCAATCCGATTCGACTGTTTCGCTTCGCCGCCCGCTTCCGTCCCAGAATCGAGCGCGACCGCGCAGCCCAGTTTTTCGAGATCGGTTCGCTGCAGCCCGGCGGCTTCCAGAGCCTTCCCGAAGTCCGCGACGCTCTCGCCCGGACCGAATTTTCGCATGCAGGCCAGTGTCAGAGTGCGATAGATCGCACCGGAGTCCGCGTGGATAAATCCAAGTCTTTCGGCGAGCTTACGCGCGACCGTGCTCTTGCCCGAACCGGCCGGGCCGTCCAGGGCGACGACCGGATAGCGCCCGTCGGAGCCGGGTTGATTCGTTTTCAGAGATTCGCTCATAGTATTTTTCGATTCGATTCGATCCGATTGGATTGGATTCCGGGGCCGCCTTATTTTTGCTCGCTTTCCCGGGGATAACCGCACAAAAGATTTCGTGCATCGCGCGCGCGATCAAACCAGGCCAGCCAGTCCTCGGACGCGCCGGTTTCGACCTGCTGGATCAGTTCGGCGAGCTGCGATTGAAATTCTTTCAGACCCGTCGCGAGAAAATCGCGATTCGAGATTAAAATATCCGTCCACATCTCAGGATTCGATCCGGCAATACGCGCCATATCTTTAAAACCGCCGCCGGTGATCGGCATCGGCGCCGCGGCGATCGCCGTATCGACCGGCTCGTTGTGGGCCCACAGGGCGAGCAGCCCCGCGAGCAGATGCGGCCCGTGACTGAGATAGGACAGCACCTCATCATGCCGGGGACCGCTGAGTTCAAAGGTGCGCATTCCGATCGATTCCCAGAAGGATCGCACGCGCTGAGTTAATATCGCCTCGCCGTCATCTAAGGGAGTGAGTATACACAGCCGATTCAAGAATAGATCCGGGCGCGCGGCGGTCGGCCCGCGATTTTCCGAGCCGCACATGGGATGCGAACCGACAAATTTCAAATCCGGCCGCCCGGCGAAAGCCGCCTGCACTTCTCGCCGCGTCGAGGACATGTCCGTAATAATTCCAGGGTGATCGGCGGGGATCAAGGCCGCGAGACGTTCCACCGATTTCACCGGCGTGCCCAGGACGATTAAATCATAGGCGCCCAGATCCAGATCCGCGATCTGAGCTTCCCGGGGACAGACCAGCACCTGGTCGGCCTGGTTGTGACCGCGCAAAAACGCGGCGCTCGATTCGCTCCGCACGGCGCCGTCGACTCGCAGCCCGGGACCGCCGTGCTTGCGCAGAGCCTGGGCGAGGGAAGCGCCCATCATGCCCATTCCGAAAATTAAGATCGAGCGAAACGGCGCGGGCTGCAATGATTCATCATTCGTGGCGCTCATAGTTTCCAATTCAAAATGCGGACGCCAGCGGCGATCAGGGCATCTTCATGCTGGGAAAGCTCCCCAGAACTTTCAGCGTCGTCGTGTGTTCCTCGACTTCGGCCAGAATTTCCTGAATGCGCGCTTCCTGGTGATGGCCGAGAAAATCGGTAAAGAAATTATAGCCGCCGAGTGTGCTGCGATTCGGACGCGACTCGATGCGCGTCAAATTCACGCCGCGCTCTTCGAAGGGGTTCAACATATTGTACAGGCTGCCGGGTTTGTCCCTGAGCGTGCACATGATCGTCGTCTTGTCTTCGCCGGTCGGCGGGCACTGCTCGCGACCCAGCACGAAAAAGCGCGTAACATTATGCGGACTGTCTTGAATCGATCGCCGCAGAATTTGTAATCCGTAGGTTTCGGCGGAAAGCTCGGACGCCACAGCCACTCCGTCGCCGCGTTCCGCGACGAGCTTGGCTGCCGCGGCCGTGCTGGAAGTTTCGACCACTTCCACGTTGCGCATATTCAAATGGTTTTCCAGCCAGTTGCGGCACTGCTCGCGGGCGATGCGAATCGTATAGACTTTGCGGATATCGCTCAGCTCCCACTTCGCGGGTTCGAGGGGCGCCAGCAGATTCAGTTCCACGCGAATATAATGTTCCGCGTATACTTTCAGCTCGCTGTTAATAAAACTATCGAGAGTAATACCGACCGGACCTTCGATCGTATTTTCGACCGGGACCACGCCAAAGCTGACATCGCGGCCGGCTTCCACCGCCCGAAAGACGGCGGGGATCGTATCGACCGGCACGGCCGCGACCGACGCGCCGAAACGAAAGCGCGTCGCCAGGTGCGAAAACGAAGACTCCGGCCCCAGATAAGCGACGCGAGGACCGCCTTCGATGGCGATCGAACCGGACATAATTTCGCGATAGACGTGTTCGAGAATTTGAACGGGGAACGGCGGCGCGGCGCCGTACAGCTCGCCGGCGATCTTCGCGATGTTTTTATAAACTTCTTTCTCGCGATCGGGTCGATAGACCGCTCCACCCTGCTTGCGTTTGGCTTCGCCGATGGCTTTCGCCAGCTCCGCCCGCCGCAGAATCAGGCGCACAATGTCGCGATCGGTTTCGTCGATCTCCTGGCGAAAACCAAGGAGCGCGTCGCCGGACTCCGGAGCGTCGCTGGATCCGGGCGATTCAGGATTTTGATCGGAATTCATAGTAAATCGTTATAGCTCTTGGTTTTTCGTTAGCGCAAACGCTCGGTTTCATTCAATTCGATTCATTTCAATCAATCGAGATCGTCGAATTTCAACTCTTTGACTTCCTCAAGCGCGGGCAAATCCGAAAGGCTGTTCAAAGCGAAGTGCGACAGAAAGCTGCGACTCGTAACATAGAGCGTCGGCCGTCCCGGCACCGGGCGGTATCCCTGGGGTTTGATCAGCTTGCGTTGCATCAGCTGCGTCACCATCGCGCGGCTGTTTACGCCCCGCACTTCGTCGATTTCCGGCAGCGTAATCGGCTGCCGGTACGAAATGATCGCCAGAGTTTCGAGCGTCGCGCGCGAAAGCGTTTCGCGTTTTTGTTCTTTGAAGATCTCTTTGATTGCGGGGCTGTACTTTTCCGAAGTGATGAACTGGTAGCCGCCGGCGATTTCTCGCAGGGCGATGCCGGAGTCCCGCTCGGCGTAATCGTCAATCAGGCTGTCCACCAGAATGCGGGCGTTGACCCGGTCCAGTTCGGATCGTTTTGCGAGCACGGACAGGCTGATCGGCTCGGTCGACATAAAGATCACGGCTTCTAAAAGGCCGCGGAAATAATCCAGCTCTTCGGCGCTGAGTTCCCGGTGCTCCGGCAGAGCGGCGTCGGGAGTTTCCGAAACGGGAACGCGGACGAGTTCTTCCGCTTCGGGATTTTCGAGATCGGCGTTTTCGCCGGCAGCAGCGCCCGCCTGCGGATCGGCGGTTTCTTCTTCAGTACCGGCCTCGACCTCGTTTTCGTTTTCCTGTTGGTCCTCTGGGCTCATATCTAAAAAATATCGCGCGCGTACCGCGACGTCCGTGAGGCCAGATTTTCCGCGGCCTAGCGGACCAGCACGCTCTTTTTGAAGATTCGAATCTCGCCGAAGTTGACTTTCTGACGCAGGATGATCTCCCCCTGCCGTGTCAACTCCAGCAGCGCCAGAAAGGTAGCGACGATCTCGACCTTGCTCATTTCCTGAATATTTTCAAATAGCTCTTCGAAAGCGAACGACGAGGCGTCGACCAGCAGGCTGCGCAGATACACGATCTTGTCTTCGACGGAGTGCTCCTCCATTTCGACTTCGTAGCGATCTTCTTCCTCTTCGTCCGCTTCGCCCTTCGCGCGCTCCAGCACGTTCGAATAGGCTTTAATTAAATCGACCAGGCTCACATCGAGCCACTCGTTGGCGTCGGCGGATCCGGTGTCGGGCACAAGCCCGGTCTTGCGGGTCAGCATGCCCGCAGAGGTTTCGTCGAGGTCGCCCAGGCGCTCGGCGGCGAACTGGAATTTGCGATATTCCAGCAACTGCTGCACGAGCTCCGGCGGCAGACGGGTCTCATCGTCGGATTCTTCAAAGCCGGGGTCCGGCAGCAGCGCCCGGCTTTTATAGTACAGCAGGCGCGAAGCCATTACGGTAAACGAAGATGCCAGTTCGACCTGCAGCTCGCCCGCGCGCTGGAGAAAGTGCAGAAAGTCTTCGGTGATGCGATGCAGCGAAACTTCGAAGATGTCGACCTTGTAGGATTCGATCAGCTCCCACAGGACGTACATCGGCCCCTGCTCGGGTTCGCCGTCGGAGTTCAGCCAGGATACGGGAAAATTATCGAGGGGATCGCGAACGCGCTCCTCTTCAGCAGCGGCTTCCGCCGTAGATTCAGACTCGCCGTCGCCGGATTTTAGCCCGCCGCTTTCAGCTGTCGCGGCGGCCGCATCACCCTCTGGAACAGCCGCACCAGCGTCGTCTGCGGACGCGGATGGATCGCTGCCCACGTCGCCCGGGGCGACGGCGGGATCTGTTTGAGATTCGGATGGCTCCGAAGGATTCGGCCCGGACGCGTCGCCCGATTCACCGTTGCCCGAAGACATAGGCGGCCCCCATCAGGTCAGGGCTTTAGCTGCGGCCTGCTGCAGTCGTTCCGGAGGGAACGGCTTCACAACGAAGTCTTTCACACCCATCTTAATGGCTTTCGCCAGCAGATCTTCCTGACCGAGGGCCGTTACCATGATAATCCGCGCTTTCGCGTCCTTGGCGAGAATCTCACTGGCGGCCTCAAGACCGTCCTTTTCCCGCATGGTAATATCCATGGTTACGAGGTCGGGTTTGGTTTCGGCATACATCGCAACCGCCTGGTTACCATTTTCCGCTTCCCCAACAATCTCATGACCGGCCGCCGTTAAGGCGTCCCGAACCAGAGTTCGCATAAATTTCGCATCATCGACTATGAGCACACGAGCCACAAGCTACCCCACTACTAAAGACTAAGGAAAATATACAGACAGAACTTCAACCACATTTTTTAACTCGACGACGCGATATATCGCGCCGGCCTCAATGGCCCGCCGATTCATACCAAATACGACGCTGGAAGCCTCATCCTGGGCCAGAGTCAGCCCACCGACCCCTGCCAGAGCTTCCATCCCTTCGACGCCGTCGCGGCCCATTCCGGTCATAATTAATGCACCAACGCGTTTTCCCGCGGCTTCTACGGCGCTCAGCAGCGTTTTATCGATCGCCGGACGATGCGCCCGCAGCGGCGGGTCTTCATTGAGTACTGTTAGGTATTCGTTACCGTTTTTGCGAACCAGCATATGCCGATCCCCCGGCGCCAGATAGGCGTGGCCCGGTTTCAGCGGCATTCCGCTAATGGCCTCCACGACCGTAATCGGCCCCAGGCCGTTTAAGCGGTCCGCAAAGGCGGCAGTAAAAAATGGCGGCATGTGTTGCACGATCAAAATCGGCACGGGAAAGTCACCCGGCAGCGCGCGAAAGATTTCCTGCAAAGCCTGAGGCCCGCCCGTACTGCAGCCGATCACAAACATTTCGTAGCCGCCCGGAGTCGGCTTCGTTTGCGGCCCCCGAATCTCGACGGCCGACCCGGGGATCGTATCCTGCAGCGAATTTTGCGACGCGGAAGCCGGAGCCGATCCAGCGGCGCTCGGAACCAATTTCCTGGCAAGCGCGCCGCGATCCGCCACGCTCTGCATGATTTCTCGAACTTTGCCGTGCAGCAGCAGCTTGATCGCTTCTAGATCCAGTCCAGTGTTCGCACTTGGTTTCGGCACGAAATCCAGGGCCCCCAGATCCAGGGCGCGAAAAGTCGTCAGAGCGCCGTGCTGAGTCAGCACCGAAAGCATCAGCACCGCGGGGCGACGCTCCGGAGGAATGCGCACGGAGATTTCTTTGAGCGTGGCAATGCCGTCGAGCTCGGGCATCTCCACGTCCATAATGACCAGATCGACTTTTTGTAAGGCCAGAATTTCCAGACACTCGCGACCGTTCGCCGCTTCCCCCGCCACTTCCAGGCCGGGAAGTTCGGCGAGCGTATCGGCTACGATGCGGCGCGTGAGCCGGGAATCGTCTACAAGCAAAACCCGAAACGACATATTAAAGTTTATTTACAACCCGCGCGAGAGTTTCCGACGACGGAATCATGAACAGACGGCCCAGGAATTCCAGGTCCTGGCGAAAGAAGTCCGCGGTAATATACAGGACTTTGAGGCCCTTCTTCGAACTCTCTTTGCCGTCCAGCCAGGTGACGATTCCGTCGGCGTCGCCCTGAACGAAATCCGGAACGGTCGGCGTAATACTCAGGCCGGTTTTATTCGAAAGCTCGTTTAAGATACTCGCGCCCACAATGTTTACGAGTTCGCACAGCACCGAACCGAGATCTTCCAGGCTGATGCCGCTCGCATCCCAGTTCTCCTGGGGTACGCCCATCAAATCGCCGGCGGCCCGGTAGCCCGTGCCTTCGTCGAAGACCAGCAGAATGATGGCGTCCATATCGTCTTCGGCTTCGACGGCGGCGCCGAGCAGTTTGCCGTCCGGGATATGCTTGCGCAGCTCCACGTATTCCATGGTCTTGAATTCGGGCACCGACACTTCAACGTCTACGCCGAGCAACTGCGAAAGCACGCCCCCCGCGTTGGTCATGCCGGTATTGATCAGCGAAAATAGATTCTTGTAGTCCTCTTCGGATAATTCCTGGAGCGGCGCGGCCCGCGAAGCGCGATCCGTTTCGCCGGGCGCGACAGCGGCTCCGGGGATCGCCGTCGACACATCGCCGGCGGGCGCGACCGGCGCGGGCGCATTCACGACGGGCGGCGTCGGCGACACATCCGGCGCGCTCTGCTTCAAATACTCGGAGCGCATGTCTTCGGATGATTTCTTCGAATCCGCTCCGGCGGCGGCCGCTCCTGAGGCGTCGGGCGCGCCGCCAAGGCCTGGAATACCGCCCGGCTGGCCGTCTGCGTTTTCGGCGAGTTCGTCCTCGTCGATTTCGTCGTTCCAGTCCCACTCGGTCGCGGACTGCTTTTGCAATTCAATCAGCTCGGTAACGCGTTCGTTGTAGTGCCGGGCCGCATCGGCCGAACCGAAACCGGAGCCCGAGCCGTCAAGTTCCCCGGCGACTTCGCCGCGCAGGCCGGGACGACCGGCCATGTCGAGCAGACCCTGCACGTCGACGACCATGATGATTCGACCGTCACCCATAATGCTTGCGCCGATTAGACCGCGCACGCTGCGAAAGTTTTGTTCGAGAGATTTGATTACGATTTCGCGTTTGCCGTTCAATCCATCTACGATGAAACCGACTTTGCGATTCGCGGACATGGCGATCAGCACCGGAAATTCATCGGGCTGATTTTCATCTTCCGCGAAACCCATCAGGCGGCCCAGGCGAAAGACGGGCAAAATATCTCCGCGCAGATTGATGATGTCGCGGCCCTGCAGGCTGGTCACTTCGTCCCGCGCCACGCGAATCGTCTCGACGACGTCCGCCAGGGGAAAGGCGTACTCTTCTTCTTTGAGCGTCACGATGATCGCGGAAAAGATCGCCAGGGTCAGCGGGAACGAGAGCATGAAGGTCGTGCCTTCGCCGGGATTGCTGACGATCTGAATATTACCTTTGAAGTCCTCGACCATCTTCTTCACGACGTTCATGCCCACGCCGCGGCCGCTGATGTCTGTGACCGCGTCCGAAGTAGAAAATCCCGAGTTGAAGATCAGTTCGAAGACCTCTTCGTCGCGCAAATCCGCGTCGGCTTCCACCAGGCCCGCCGAGACGGCTTTTTTCAGAATCGCATCGCGGTTCAGCCCCCGACCGTCGTCGGAGATTTCGATCATGATATTGTTGCCGCTCTGGTAGGAATTCAGACTCAGCTTTGCGACGGCGGGTTTGCCGGCCGCCGCGCGATCGTTGGGGTGTTCGATGCCGTGGTCCAGGCTATTGCGCAGCAGATGCAGCAGCGGTTCGCTCAGAGCGTCGATGATATTCTTGTCGAGTTCGGTTTCTTCGCCGCGAAAATCCAGCTCGACTTCTTTGTTCAAATCGAGAGCAAGATCGCGCACGGGCCGCGTAAAGCGATGAAACACCAGGCCGACGGGAATCATCCGCGTCTTCATAATGCCGGACTGCAAATCCCGGGCGATGCGTTCCGCCTGGTCGATTTTGCTTTTCAGTTCCGTCAGAGCGGCGCTTTCGCCCATCGAGTTCTGCATGTCTTCGTAGATCTTCTGCAGACCGGAGTTGATAATTACAAGCTCCCCCACGTTGTTCATGAGGTAGTCGATCTTTTCGGAAGAGACCTTGATGTTCTTGCTCTGCAGCCGCGATTCCTGCTGGCCGCCGGCGACTTCCGTGCGTTCCTGGCTGAGACCGCCGGCCGCGTGCTCCCGCAGGCGCACCTCTTCGACCATGTCGACCTGACACAAATTCATCAGCTCGGAGCGCGTCTTCTTGCCGTAGACAATAAAACGCAGCGCCGGAATATCCGCTTCGCCTTCGAGCGCGCTTTCCGCCGGATCCACGCGGAAGAGATTCGCTTCGCGCTTTAAGGACTCAAGCACCATCAGATAGCGCATGTTCTTCATGGCCGCGTCGGAATCCATGCGAACCACGCCGTCAAAGACAGCCTGATCGCCCGCGGCCTGAGCCAGCTCTTCTTCTTCGGCTGCGGCCAGGGCTATAAAATCCATCTGGCCGCCGCCGGCCGGAGCTTCACCGCTCTGCGGCGCGGTAGCAGGCGCGGCTGCGGCTTCGATTGCGCCGTTCCCGCCGCCATTGCCGTTGCCATTCGATACGGGCGCCTGAGGCGCAGGCGGCCCGGCGGGATCCGGCGTGGGCAAAGGCGCAATCGATACCGCAGACGCGGCGGCCGGAGCGGCGCTCTCTGCGACGGCCCCGACGGGCTGCGCGGTGTCGTCGTCGCGATAGGCGACAATCGAATCTTTTAGATCGTCAAAATTTTCAACGGCGGGCTGGCCCGAAGCCACCTGAGATAAAAACGCGCGCGTGCGATCCACGACCTGGAAGAAGAGATTCACCAGCTCGGTGCGAATCTCAAATTTTCCGTCTTTGACTCCCTGCAGGAGATCTTCCATATTGTGAGCCAGCATCGACAGACCGTCGAAGCCGACGAAGGCGGCCGCCGATTTCAAGGTATGGGCGCTGCGAAAGATCTCGCTGACCAGCTCGGCCTGCAGGCCTTCTTTTTCCAGGCGCAGCAGACTCTCGTTGAGATTGTCGATCTGCTCGCTGGCTTCTTCGAGGAAGAGTTCTAAATAACGTTGTTGTTGATCGGTCATACAGGTTCCGCGATCTCAAGGTTCGTAAGAATGTCGAGATTCAGGATTAAGAACAGGCGCTGCTCGCTGCGACCCACGCCCTGAATGTATTCGTTGGAGAGGCCGCGCACGCCCGCGCTTTCCAGACCGGATTCCGGAACCTGCGCGACTTCCAGCACGCGATCGACCAGCAGCCCCGTGTACTTGCCTTTGTAAAAAACGACGACGATGCGCGACTGCATCTCCAGCTCGCTGAAGGCCCCGCGAAATTTCTGATTCAAATCGATGATGGGGATGATATTGCCCCGCAGATTGATCACGCCGAGCACGTCGCTTTCGACGTTCGGCAAGCGCGTCACGACGACGGGTTTGAGAATTTCGTGTGTGTCGAGAATATCGATGCCGTACTCGCCGCCGGCCACAGAGAAGGTCAGAAATTGGTGGGTGACCTCACCGGATTCTTCTTCTGCGTCCGTGCCGTGTATGTCCGCCGCACCGGGAATCAAGCCGCCGTAGTCCATATTATTTACCAGGGTAATCGAATCGCGCGGATTTTGCACAACATTTTATATCTCGAAGGGCGCGTCTTCGGTAATAATCCAGTTAAATTGTATATCGTGCGCCTCGCCCGAAAACGTAAGATTTATAAGCTTTTTCGGCAGCAGACCGATGCGCCGGGCCGGCGCCAGACGCTCCCGCCAGCGATCGTAGTAGCCGCCCCCGCGCCCCAGACGAAAGCCCTGCCCGTTCGCCCCCAGGGCCGGGATCACCACCAGATCGTCCTCCCGCAGAGGCAGTTCCAATAGCGGCGCGTCCGGCGGGGGCCCGGGCACGCTCATAAATCCCGGGACGGCCTGGTCGACGGCCGGCGCAAACTGTCGGAACTCCATGCGGTGGTCGGCCTGGGTGCAGGGCGCAAAAATGCGAGCGGGGTCATGGTCCGCGAAGGTCGACAGCAGATCGATTTCGTCCGGTAGCGGGATATAAATCAGGATCCGCGCGTCTCGAAAACGCGACGCCGACGCAAATTCACGCCAATGGGACGTAATGCGCTCCAGAATTTCGGGCGTCGCATCTCGCGCATCCCGCCATACCTGACGGGCAAAGGTCCGGGCCTCCGCCTTGGAAACTGTCACATCGCCTGCATCGAAGTTCGCGGACATTCCGACAGCCAATCGTTCCTTGCTTGACTTCGCACGCGGAATTTCCTATTTCATACGTGAGACTGCGGTGTTCGAGAACCCAAATTTTTGGGCCAACTCTCTTGAAATGGGATTCCGGAGTTGGATGTCCGATGCCGTGCCCTTCGGGGTTGTCTGAGGATGTTCACAGGAAACCCACCTGTGTAAACAGGCCCTTAACCTTGCAGTAACGGCACCGGCGGTCTCACTTTATTTCGCTGCTTTCCGCTTCGCGGCGTCAATGTTCGCTTCGTCCATTTTCGCTCCGTTTCGCTGCGCTCCACTTCGTCCATTTTCGCTCCGTCCATTTTCGCTCCACTTCGCTTCGCTCCACTTCGCTCACCAGGCAAGTCCGGTCGCCAGGATATCCGCCAGCCGCAGACGCTCGACCGCGGGCAGAGCGCTCAGCTCCAGCTCCACGGTTTTTAAATTTCGCGCCGTGTCGAAGGCGTCCGCCAGACCGCGAAAGGCCAGCGGATTCCGATCGTACAGAAAAAAAGAATCCGCCTGCGTGCTGATCAGCGCCTGCACGACGCGAATCTCACGGAGCGGGAGGCCGCTTTCCGCGAAGCGTCCGCCGAACCAGGCCGACTCGCTCCAGGTTTGCAGCCGGGCTTCTTCGCCGTTTCCGGGAGCCTGGAAACTGACGACGCCGGTCGCGTCGAAATTGCGTACGAAGACCGAGCCCATGGCGATCAAAAAGATAATACTCAAAGCAAAACCGATGCCGACCCGCCAGTCAAAGCCCCTGTGCCGGGCGATATACACGCACCAGTACAGAGCGGTCAGAGCCAGCAGCGACCCGGGCAAAATCAAAGCCGGCACTTGCTTTGGATATTCCAGCACGCAGGAGGTCGCATCGCCGTCGACGAGGTAGCGCTTTTGCAAACTGCGAAAGTGCGAATCCAGGCCGGCTCCGGGCGAATCGTTCGAGTTCGCATTCGCAGCCGACGAATCCGGAGCGCTGCCTTCAGAGCTCCCATCGCACTCGAAGCGGTTCGGCATGCGAGCCGCCGTATTGGGCGCTTCCCGGGCGAAAGCGAGAGCCGAATGAAAATCGGTGACGGTTGTCACACGCAGCATATGCGAAAGGCGGTTGGCCAGTTCCAGAACGCGCTCCCGATCCTTCGTTCGCAGCAGCGCGTAAACCGGCCCCGTCACCCGGGCCAGCATAAGTTCGTACGTAGTTTCGGTACCGCCAGAATCGTCGTTTTTCGATTTGGTTTCGCTGGTCAAAATCAAACCGCGAAAGCCGGCGAAAGGCGTCGCATAAATGCCCGGCGATCGCCCGTCGCGCACGCTCACCAGCTTCGCCGCTTCGTCGAATTCGAATCGCAGACCGCTGTAGGTTTCACTCGCAACCCAGGGCAATGGCAGAAAGACGCCGGCGAGCAGAATGACGCCCAGAGCGAAACCACGACCGCGGGGATCGGGGGATTCTTCGTTGATGGTTTCCGCCTGGGCGGAGGAACGCAAAAAATGGATCGCGCCGACGATAAAGATAGCCGGCAACAACAGCAGCAGCCAGATCCAGGAACTGATCGCCGCTTCCTGGATGACCAGCACGCCGGCTTCGTTCAGGATCTCCACGATTGGTACTCAGGCCGCGAAAGAATGCAAGTCGGCGACGCTCAAAGATCCGGCGTGTCGCCGATCAGGCCTTCGTCGAGCAGCGTTACAAGCTGGCGCGCCCGGGCGGCGAATTCCTGCATCTGCGAATCCGGCATATCGGGGCGGTGCATGCGCTCCTGCATAAGCTCGTCGGCGATATTAATGGCGGTCAGAACCGCCAGACGCGTGCGCGAAACCGAGCTGCCGGCAGATTCCTGCAGCTCGCGCATTCGCTCGTCCACTGTGCGGGCCACTTCCGCAATATAGCCGGCTTCGGCTTCGCCGCGAATCGTATAACGTTCGCCCGCGATTTCCACGCCGACGCGCGTTACGGTTCGGGGACCGCCGCCTTCCGCTGCATTCATGCCGGAATGTGATTTTGTCGCCGTGGCCTGCATGTCATTCTCAGTCCGCGTCTTCTTCGACGATCAGGAAATCGTCATCGTCGTCCACATCAAAGACGCCCAGAGATTCGTCGTCGTCTTCCAGAATGATTTCGTCGTCGCCCGCATCCAGATCGGCTGCCGGAGCGACGGCTACAGGAGCGGTATCTTCTTCGATGATGATCGTTTCATCTTCTTCAGCCGCTGCGGGGGCAGCCTCTGCGACCGGAGCCGCATCGGGCTCTTCAGTCAGAATCACGTCGTCATCGTCGTCGTCGAGAATGATGATTTCATCTTCTTTTTCGGGTTCCGGCTCCGACACCGGGGTTTCCGCGGCGCGGGCTTCCGGCAGATCGTCTTCGATAATGACCACGCTTTCGTCGTCGTCTTCCGGCTCGGGAGCGGCAGCGGGAGCGACGGGCTCAGGGGCCGGAGCGACCGGTGCCGGCTCGGCGGCCACGGGAGCAGGTTCCGGAGCCGCAGCTGCTGCCGCGGCAGCAACGGGAGCCGCCGCAGCAGCGGCGCTGGCCACACCGCCGGAAGAAGCGCCGCCGGACGGAACGCCTGAAAGTCGGCCGAGCATTTCGGTGATTTTCTTTTCGAGGACTTCTTCGCGAGCCTTCAGCTCGTTCAGTTCGCGCGAAGTTTCGTCCAGTTGGACCTTAACTTCGTTGAAGGCTTTCTCTTTTTCTTCGAGGGCCAGCTTCAGCTCGTCATGTTCTTTACGGAGCGTTTCATTTTCCGATTCGAGCCTGGAATTCTCAGAACGCAAGTCGCTGATCAACTCAAGGGCACGGAGAATTCTGCCTTCGAGCTCATCCAGTTGTTCGATGGTGATCATGTATAACTACTCCAAAATCCGGTATATTGCAGGTAAAATGGCCGGAATACTAAGCCCGGCGGGATACTTCTAATGACGGCGCGAACCGCGAAAACAAGAAGTTTTTTTTAGAGCGATTCAAAAATAAAAAACTCAGCGCGATTCGAAGCTTCGCGCCGCCTGTTGCGATCATAATCCGACATAAGATCGGAGATGCGCCCGACGAACGCCGACGAACACGCATGACTCCCTGCATCAGTCGCAGCTTTCACCGGGGATGAGGTCTCCAATAAAAAAGGCCCCGAATATTCGGAGCCTTTTTGGGCGGCTGCAGGGCAAACCGCGTTGTTGGTTGTTGGTGATCCTGGCCTGGCCGGTCATTTCGACAAGCGCTGGCTTCGTCGATTCGACAGTCTCCGAGCTTTCAGCTGGTCGCTTCGACCAGCTATTAGCTCGTTGCCTCAACGAGAGACTTGAACGCCGCCGGATCGGAGTAGGCGATCTCAGCCAGGGACTTGCGGTCCATGGCAACGCCGGCTTTGTTCAAATTGTTCATCAGCCTGGAATACGAAACGCCGTTTTCGCGGGCCGCGGCGTTGATCCGCACGATCCACAGGGCGCGCATTTCTCGTTTCTTCTGGCGACGGGAAATATAGGCGTGCATGCCCGCTTTCAGGACTGCTTGCTGGGCGGCCTTCTGCAGTCTGTGGCGGGCGCCACGAAAGCCTTTCGCCTGCTTTAATAGCTTCTTCCGGCGATTCAGGTGGATTTTTCCGCTCTTGGCTCTCATCTTCTTTCGTTCCTGGCTGATGTCCCGGACGCTCGGAATCTATTCCGGCGGGTCGAGATCAAATCTTGGGTAGTATTCGGGTCGGTCCGGCGCAGGCCTTATCCGTAGGGCAGCAGATCCTTGACTTCTTTCAAGTCCGCTTCGTGAACCATGCCGGTGCCACGCAGGCGACGCTTGCGCTCCTGGCTTTTTTTGGTCAGGATGTGGTTCTTAAAAGCGCTGGAGCGCTTGGCTTTGCCGGAAGCGGTAAAACGAAAGCGCTTCGCCGCCGCTCGGTTGGTTTTCATCTTGGGCATAATAGAACTCGATTTTCCTGGATTTGAGGCGTATTTCACCCCTCACGTCAGGAGGCGGTCAGGCTCTCAGAGGCCGGCTTTTCATCAACCCCTTTTTGAGCGGCAGCCTCCGGCGCCTTGGCGGATTTTGAACCGCCCTCGCCTTCTTTTTCACCGTCTTTCTTGCCGGGTTCCGGCTTCTTTTTGAGCTTCAGACCGGGTTTTGGGGCCAGTACCATCACAATCTGGCGGCCATCCTGACGGGCGTGGGCTTCCACTACCCCGTATTCTTTGAGGTCTTCCGCCAGGCGGCGCATTAGACGCATTCCCAGTTCGGGGTGGGTAATCTCACGCCCGCGAAAGCGCAGAGTCACTTTGACTTTGTCGCCGTGCTCCAGGAAGCTCAGGGCGTTGCGCCGCTTCAGTTCGTAGTCGTTATCCGCGATCTTCGGACGCAGCTTCACTTCTTTGATTTGAATGGTGTGCTGGTTTTTGGCGGCTTCTTTCTTTTTCTTTGTCTGCTCGTACTTGTATTTACCGTAATCGATAATCTTGCAGACCGGCGGATCCTGATCCGGCGACACTTCGACCAGATCGAGTCCCATGCTCTGGGCCACTTTCAAAGCTTCTTCGCGGGTATACACCCGGGCCTCGTTATCTACGATCACGCGCAATTTGGGCGCATTAATTCTTCCGTTAATTCGCGGTTCTTTCGCCCGCGGGGGAGCACTGTTAAATCTACGTCTGGCCAATTAAACCTCCGGCACAAGTATGGGGCTGCATATTTGCAATTCTTTTTCTCATATTACCAGAGTCAAAGGGCCCTGCAAGCAATATTTCCTGGACAGGCAAATCGGCTGCAATCAACGGGGATATTCGCCGCGGCAGCCGACCGCCCCACTCCGATTCTCAGAAATCCATCTGAATGATTCGGAATCATTCAGAATCAATCCAGGCGAAAGCGCGTCATCGGAAAACGGCCCGCCAGCTCGGCCACGCCCGCCTGAACCCGCTCTTTCGTGGATGCATCTTCCACATTTTCCAGCAAATCGCAGATCAAATTGCCCACGGCCCGAAATTCGTCGGCACCGAAGCCGCGCGTCGTCAACGCCGGGCTGCCCAGGCGAATGCCGCTGGTTACGGCCGGCGGATGCGGATCGAAAGGAATCGCGTTTTTGTTCACGGTAATGCCCGCTTCGTCGAGGGCGTCGGCCGCCACAGCGCCGGTGCAGCCCGCCCGGGTCACGTCCAGCAGCACGATGTGGTTGTCGGTGCCCCCGCTGACCACGTCCAGACCGCGACTCAGAAAGGTTTCGGCGAGCACGCGGGCGTTGGCCTTCACATTCTGAATATAGGTCTTAAAATCCGGGCGCAGCGCTTCGCCGAAGGCGACGGCCTTCGCGGCGATTACGTGCATCAGGGGACCGCCCTGAGTGCCGGGGAAGACCCGGGAGTTCATGAGTTTGTTGTGCTCTTCGGTGTTCGAGAGGATCAAGCCGCCGCGCGGACCGCGCAGGGTCTTGTGGGTCGTCGTCGTTGTAATGTGCGCGACATCAATGCTGGTGGGGTGCTCGCCCACGGCGACCAGTCCCGCGATGTGCGCGATATCCGCCAGCAGCACCGCTCCGACTTCGTCGGCGATTTCGCGAAATTTTGCGAAGTCCAGTTCGCGCGGATAGGCGGAGAAGCCGGCCACGATTAACTTCGGTTTGTTTTCAACGGCCAGGCGACGGACTTCATCGTAGTCGATCAGCTGGGTTTCTTTTTTCACGCCGTAGCTGACGACGTTGAAATAACGACCGGAGAAATTTACTTTGGAACCGTGCGAAAGATGCCCGCCGTGGGCCAGGTCCATGCCCATGAAGGTATCGCCCGCTTTCAGAAAGCCCTGAAAGACGGCCATATTCGCCTGGGCGCCGGAGTGGGGCTGCACGTTCGCGAATTTCGCGCCGAACAGCTTTTTGATCCGGTCGATGGCCAGGGATTCAATGCGGTCGGCGTGATCGCAGCCGTTGTAGTAGCGGCGGCCGGGATAGCCTTCCGCGTACTTATTTGTAAGCGTCGAGCTGTAGGCTTCGAGCACAGGCCGGCTGACAAAGTTTTCCGAGGCGATCATTTCCAGAGATTGGTCCTGGCGGCGATCTTCGTCGGCCAGAATCTCCAGGACTTCGGGATCGCTTTCGGCGATGTGTGCGCGGGACTGGGTGCTTTGCTGGATCATGGGTGTACTCCGTGTAGAAAAATAAAATTCAGGTCTCTATTTACAATTGCATGCGCTTCGCGCGACGGCCGGACTCAGCCCGCGCCGCCTCCGATCGATGCGCCGGCGGCCGGGGGCGCGACGGCGGCGCGATGGGACGGGGTGCCGTAGTTGCCTTTGCCGTGTAAAATCCAATCGCGCGAAGCATAGGATCTGTAGACCAATTCGCGTACGCTGCGATAGACTTCGCGACGCTCCGCTTCTCCCAGGGGAGTCAGGCGTTCCACGCCGAGCAGCTGGCGAAACTCGCGGGCGAAGCAGCTGTAAAAGGCCGACAGGTCGAAGGAATCGGGCAGGCTGCCGAGAAAGCTGCGATGATTGCGGCCGGCGCGATAGTCCGGCTCTTTCGGCGGATGTTTTAAGTGCTCGCTGATTCTTTCGATTAAGTCGGGGCGTGTAATCAGCGTGCCGTGTAAGACCAGCACGTTGTGTTTGCGAAACTGGGCGTTGCCGGAGATCTTGCGCGACACCCCGTCTGCGCCTGCAAGCACCAGGTCCGACTGGCCGCGCAGGTCGGTGGCAATGCCCTGAGCGTCTAAGGCACGCTGGACCATCTCCAGCAATCGCGAATAGGAATGCTTGAGCGAAAACATATCGGGCGAATGTTTGAGGGAAACGAAGACGCTGTAGTTCAGATTGCCCGGCCCGTGCAAAACCGTGCCGCCGCCCGAAGCGCGACGACAGAGCAGCGCCCGATTGTTCCAGTTGGACTTCTTGTGAGTGATCAGCAGGCGCTCTTCGGGATCGTTGAGATTCTTGTGGGCTTCGCAGGTGCGGCCGAGAATAATCGAAGTCGGATTCGACCACAGGCGCAAACCGCCGACGCCGCCTTCCCGGGCGACGAAGCGACACAGGGCTTCATCCAGGGCGACCGAAACGAAAGGATTCCGGGGCTTGAGATCGAGCAATTCAAAGGCCATACTCAGCTGACCCTCTTCTTGATGACGAGTTCGGTGCCGACTTTGCGACTCTGGTCATAGTAGTGATAGTCAGAAAGCTGACTGATCAGGAACACGCCGAGGCCGCGCTCACGATAGTCCGAGAGGTCGCGGGCGTGCTGGGCCGTGATCGGTATTTGACGGCCGAGGTCGCGAAAGCGTAATTCCAGATAATTGTGATACATCAAAACTTCAATAAAGACCGGTTTGTCCGCTTTGCCCTCGTACGCGTGCTTGATAATATTCGTCAGCGCTTCGCCGGTCACGATCTTCAGGTCGAAAGCGGCGCCCATCGGCAGGCCGTTTTGCAGCGCCAGACGATAGACCGTATCCCGGGCGAATCCCACATATCGCGGATGCGAAGGGATCTGCAGCCGGACTCGATCCAGAGGTGCCGCTTCCTGTTCTGTCACTGCTTTTGCCTGACCCGAATTGAACCGATCGTTCCGAATCCTGAAGGAAACAGAGCCGACGCGATCAATTTATGTCTCATTTCCCGTATGACCGGCTACCATACGGTTGCAAAGCCAATTTTTCGAGGAGGGTACCAGCGTCAACGTACAGTAAGTTTCTACAAAGCGGACGGCCTGGAAGATCAATCGCAGCGCACCGGCCAGGCGCCGCGCAGAGAATTCACCAGGTACCAGGAGCCGGCCGCGAGCGCCTCTTCCAGACTCAGACGCACGCGCTGCACCCGTCCCGGATAGCGCTGATCGAGAGCGGCCAGAAAGACACCCGGCAGAGCCCCGCAGTCCACAGCTGGCGTGAGCCATTCATCCTCAGGGGTGTGGATCAATAGATTCGCAATTGTACTTTCTACGACTTCCCCGCGTTCGTTCAAAAAGAGACCGTCGCTCATACCCGCCGCGCGCGCCGCGTGCAGCTCGCGATCGTACACTTCGCGCTCGGTCGTTTTGTGCCGGCGAAAGGGGTCGCCCGAAAACACTCGCTCCGAAGCCACGCGAATCGATTGGACTTCCGCATCTGAGGACAGGATGAATTCCTGAACCGGACCCGGGCTCCGCGAATTCAGGTCCAGGTCTTTGCGCAAATTTCGAAACGGATGCGGCCAGCGCTCGGATTCCAGACCGATTCGGCCGCTTCGATTTACAGTCAGCCGGACTCGTAGAGTTTCACCCGTATGTTCTAATTGAAACGCGGCCAGAGCATCCAGCAGCTCCTGAAAATCCAGCGGTATGTGAAAGTGATCCACGGAATCTCTGAGGCGCTGTAGATGGTGTTCCATCATGGCAAAGCGAACGCCGTCGAATAAAATCGTTTCGATCAGAGCGAAGTCGTCGAGGGCCGGTCGCAAAAAGGCCTGCTTCAAACGGTACTCTTCCCACTCGGCGTCCGTCTCCGAATCCCAGACAATGCCGCAACCGCTGCCGTACCGGGCTCGACCACTTGCGTCGATCGCCAGACTGCGGATGGCCACGTTAAAACGCGCGGTCTCGGGCGTCGCGTAGCCGATCGCGCCGGTGTAAATTCCACGGGCTTGCGCTTCGAGCCCGGCGATGATCCTGCGCGCGGCGAGCTTCGGCGCGCCGGTAATCGAACCGCAGGGAAAGAGCGCCGGAAAGATTTTCTGAAACAGCTTTTCGTTTGTATCCGGCGCCAGGCGCGCACGAACCAGGCTCGTCATCTGATGAACAGTATCGTGAGATTCGAGCGCCAGCATCTCCGGAAGATCGACGCCGCCCAATCGCGCATGCACCCCCAGATCGTTGCGCAGCAAATCCACAATCATGCGATGCTCCGCCAGCGTCTTCGAATCGCGCGCCAGGAATTCGCGGCTCGCGCGGTCCAGCTCCGGATCCCGGTAGCGCGGTGCCGTGCCTTTCATGGGTCTGGTTTGAAGTATATAATCTTTATCGTCCGCTGTCCCAGGGGGCTTCGTCGGTACGATCAAATCAGAGCCTTCATCGAGGGCCGGACCGTATTCGAAAAACAGCTCGGGCGATAGCGACAAGATCGCACGACGGCTTTCGCTATCGCCTTCGCCTGGGCCGAAATGAATCAGGGCGCTGTATGCGGTCGGTTGCAGGCGGCGTAGTCGCGCGTACAATGCGCAGGGATTCCCCGCGAAAGCGAAGTCGGTATTCTGTGTATAATTGATCTGATAGCATTCGCCGGCAGCGAGATGCGCTTTGATTCGATCCAGCGCGGCGAAAAAGCGATGCCGATCACGATCGCCTGCGGGCAACGCGTCCGCGACTCGCGCGCGGTCTGCGACCGGATCCGCACGAAAGCTATAGCCGCCGGGATACTGCGCGGCGTCCGCTGAATCCGCGTCCGCTTCGATTCTCGAACACAAAAATTCCGTTACCGAGACTTCGATCGGCGCGTCGCAGACCAGCATATACAGCAAGGGCGGCGCTGCGTCCGACTCAGAAATTCGCTCGCTTGAAATAGAAACATCGCCCGGGCCGGGCCCCGTCGAGGAGTCGTCGGACAAAGCCGACCAGGCTTCCGCCGCTTCGTAAGCGACATAGCCCGCTACGCTGCGACCGGCCGCCCGCTCTTCATCCAGTCGTGCCAGTGCCGCCGGAATCTGCGCCGTCTTCCGGCAGACGATCACATCCCGGGGATTTTGAAACAGCAGGCCCCGCGCACCGGCGGAGCCCGCATCGGCTTGCAGCACCGACGCGGCCGGAGGATCCAACACGCCCCCCCGGGGCGATTCGATCAGTACGAACGGCCGGCCCGCGTTCACCTCAGGAGTTGGCGGCGGCGAGTTTGTTTTTCGCGTAGCGACGGCGATCGACCGGATCCAGATAACGCTTGCGAATGCGAATATTCTTCGGCGTCACTTCGACCAGCTCGTCTTCGTCGATGAATTCGATCGAGCGATCCAGGTTCATCAAACGCGGCGGCGTCAGTCGCACGGCTTCATCGGAACCGGAGGCGCGAACATTCGAAAGCTTCTTCTCTTTGCAGGGGTTCACGTCCATGTCGTTTTCGCGCGAACACTCGCCGATCACCATGCCGCCGTAAACGGAAACGCCCGATCCAATAAAGAGCGCGCCGCGCTCCTGAATGCCCCACAGCGCGAAAGGAACAGAATCGCCCTGCTCCGTCGAAACCAGCGCCCCGGATTTGCGACCGGGGATCTCGCCGGCGTACGGGGCATAATCGAGAAAACGCGAAGTGAGGGCCGCAGTGCCGCGACTCTCGGTCAGTAAGTAGCTACGAAAGCCAATCAGACCGCGGGTCGGCACGACGTATTCCACGCGGGTCGTGCCGTGGGGCGAAGTTTCCATGCTGCGCATGTCGCCTTTGCGACGATTGAGTTCGTTGATGACCGTGCCCGAAAATTCTTCGGCCACGTCGATGACGACCTCTTCCATGGGTTCGAGAGTTTTGCCGTCGTCCGTCTTGCGTAAGATAACTTCAGGACGCGAAACCTGGAGTTCATAGCCTTCCCGACGCATGGTCTCAACCAGAATCGCAAGATGCAGATCGCCCCGGCCCTGGACCTGGAAGCGATCGGGACGGTTGGGATCATCGAAGACCCGCAGCGCCACGTTGGTCATCTTCTCTTTAAAGAGACGCTCCCGCAGTTGGCGGGTTGTAACATAGTCGCCTTCGCGGCCGGCGAAGGGAGAATCATTGACCAGAAAGAACATCGAAACGGTGGGTTCGTCCACGGTGATCGGCGGACGGGCTTCGATTTTATCCGGCGGGCAGATCGTTTCGCCGATGTTCATATCGTCGAGACCCGCAACGGCGATGATGTCGCCCACGACCGCCGATTCGATCTCGACGCGGCGAATGCCCTCGTAACCGTACAATTTAGAAACGCGAAAATTTTCGGTAGCGCCGTCCGAACGAACCACGCTCAGATTCGCTCCATTCTGAATCGAACCGCGAAACACGCGTCCGATTCCCAGGCTGCCGACATAGCCGTCGTAGTCCAGGTTCATGATTTGAAACTGCAGCGGGTCGGCCGGATCGCCGGGCACCGGGGGAACGTGGCTGAGAATCAAATCCAGCAGCGGAATAAAATCTTTGTCTTCGTTACCGGCCCGGGCCAGCTCCATAGACGCGTAGCCGTTTTTGGCCGAACAGTATACGACCGGAAAGTCGTGCTGCTCGGAAGTCGCGCCCAGCTCGTCGAAGAGATCGAAAACTTTATCGAGGACCGCATCGGCGTCGGCACCGTCGCGGTCGACTTTGTTGATCACGAGGATCGGGCGGTGGCCCAGGCTCAGACTTTTTTGTAAAACGAAACGCGTCTGGGGCATGGGACCGTCGAAGGCGTCGACCAGCAGGAGCGAACAATCCGCCATTGAAAGCACGCGCTCGACTTCCCCGCCGAAGTCGGCGTGACCGGGAGTGTCGATGATGTTGATCTTCGTGCCTTTATATTCTACGGCGGCGTTTTTCGAGCGAATGGTAATGCCCCGCTCCCGCTCCAGATCCATGCTGTCCATGACCCGGTCCTGGCGTTCTTTGTCGGCCAGAGATCCGGTGAGATCGAGCAGGCCGTCGACGAGCGTGGTCTTGCCATGATCGACGTGCGCGATAATTGATACGTTGCGAATTTCCATTGTATGTCCGTTTAGGTCTCGAAAAACGAGAGTTAGTTCGTTTTGACGACGCGAGCCGCCTTTAGATTATTTGCGCGTCGCGCTCCGGCCTTTTGCGGCCGCTTTCTTTTTCTTTTTGGCGGCCGCGGCCTTTTGTTTCTTTTTGCTCGCGACGGCTTTTTTGCGAGTCGCCATCGCGCGGTGAAAGGCCTGCTCGTAGCGCGAAGCCATATCGACTCGCCGCTCCGGCTTCCAGTTCCGACTGGTGATCAATCGCGCGCCGCGGCCCAGGGTCATGTACGACCAGAACCACTGAATAAAAACCAGCAGACGGTTTTTGAATCCGATCAGATAAAAAATGTGCACGAAAAGCCAGGCGAGCCAGGCGGTCAGTCCGCCGAAGTGCAATAATTTCGTCTGCACGACGGCGTCCGCGCGACCGATCGTGGCCATACTGCCTTTGTCCGCGTAGTGAAACTCGGCGCGCTGTTTATTGCGAATGTCGCGGAGAATATTCTTCGCCGCGTGGCGGCCCATCTGAATGGCTACGGGAGCAAGACCCGGCAGAGTCGGGATGCCGTAGTGGGTGAAATTCGCCTGGTCGCCCAGAACGAAAACCTCGGGAAAGCCCGGCACCGAAAGATCCGGATCGATTTTGATCCGACCGCCCGGCCCCAGTTCCAGGCCCGCGCTTTGTTCCAGCTTCGCGTTCAGCGCCGAAGGCCGCACCCCGGCCGCCCAGAGCACCGTGCGCGCTTGAATGCTTTCCTGAACGCGTTCGCTGCCGCACATCACGCCGTCGGGACGCACGTCGGTCACGCGGGTATTGCTCCAGATCGTAACGCCGAGCTTTTCCAGCCCGCGCGCGGCCTTCGCCGAGAGGTCTTCATGAAACCCGGCCAGAATCCGTGGACCGGCTTCGATTAAGATAATGCGCGTCAGGCGCGGATCGATATTTCGAAAATCGCGGGTGAGCGTATACCGAGTAATTTCGCCGATGGCGCCCGCGAGTTCGACTCCCGTCGGACCGCCGCCGATAATGACGAAGGTCAGGTACTGCTTGCGCAGCTCCGGATCGGGTTCGCGTTCCGCCAGCTCGAAGGCCATCAGCACGCGGCGGCGAATTTCGGTGGCCTCTTCTACGGATTTGAGTCCGGGGGCGAAGCTCTCCCAGTCGTCGCGACCGAAATAGCTGTGACTCGCGCCGCAGGCCATCACCAGATAATCGTAGTTCAAATGCCCGTCGCCGCCGAACTGCACTTCGCGCTTTTTCAGATCCACGTTTTCGACGTTGCCCATGAAGACTTCGACGTTCTTCGTATCCGAGAGCACCGTGCGAATAGGGCTGGCGATATCCGCCGGACTCAGAGCGGCCAGGGCCACCTGGTATAGCAGGGGCTGAAACAGATGGTGATTGCGCTGATCGACGATCGTCACGCGTACGCCCTTTTGATTGCCCAGGGTGCGCGCCGCGTTAATGCCCGCGAAACCGCCGCCGCCGACGATTACCACGTGCTTCGGTCCGCTGGATTCGACGGTTTTCATTTCGTTTTTCATGCGGGCTCACTTCCTGAACTGGCCTGTTGATTCGCGTCCGAGTCCTGAGTCAGGGCCGCGGATTTACGACGAATAATAAATAACATAAAGAATAGCACCGGAAGCGAAGTCAGCATTCCGAGATACATTAAGATCGCCCAGGCCGAGATTAGAGGATGCACTCGATCGTAGCGCACCAGATCCGAATCCAGACCGACGACGTCCCCGTCGGCGTCGCGACGCACTTTCACGCGCCAGCCGTCCATTGCCACCGGACCGCGGGCCAAATACAGATCCGGAGCGATCGGATACAGCTGCACGCCGGCTTCTTTTTGAAATACGCCGCCGAAGTCGATCTGACGGGCGCCGGAGCGAATCCGCACGTCGGTCAAAAATGAAAACAGGCTTTCGCGAGCCGGCACGGTCGCCCGCGCCCGGTACGAACCTTCCAGCTCCTGGGCCTGTTCCAGAGCCGCCGCGCTCGGGGCGGGAGGCGATGTTTCGAGCAGTGCGAAGCGATCATACAGATACGAGACCATTTCGCGAATAAAAAAGCGTTCGTTGGAATTACAGAAGAGCACCGCCCCACGACCTTCCGGCGTCACGAAAGCGTACGAAGAATATCCAGGCTGGCGGCCTTCGCCGGTATAAATCGCGGTCGAGGGCTGCGCCGCAACGGCGCTGGTTTCCGCAGAGATATTTTCGGAAGAGCGCAGGGCCTGGAATCCCATCGCACGTCCTCCGAGCCCGGCGTCGCTGCGACGCACCGGCTCAAACAGAGCGGCCGCGACCGGATCGCTGTTCGCCAGCTGCAGAGCCCGGCGCAGAAAGCGTCCGTAGTCCGCCGCGGAGATCCAGAGCGAATCGGCCGCAGGGTAGAGAACGTGGGGCGGGTCCAGGGCGAAAACATACGAACCGGAATGCACCGTACCGTCGGCGATCAGCGATTGCACGGCGGCGGGGCACTGGTCGCGATCGACGCAGGCGGCGCGAACTCCGAAGCGCGCGCTCAGCACCGAACGCAGCTGCGTATCGAATGCGACGCCCGCCCTTGCTTCTAAGTACTTGCCCGCGTAGGCGTAGCCTTCCGGCGCCACGGCAAACAGATCTCCCGGCGCGTGGGTCAGCGTCAGCCGCTCCCGCAGATATCCGTCGGGGTCCGGGCGCTCCAGCTCGCCGCGAATCAGGCCGTCGCGCGAAGGCGGCAGGCCCGAGCTCATGGTCAATAGTTCATAGGCGGAAAAAGGCGCCAGGCCCTGTCCCGCCGGCCGGGCGGAGTCGGCGAACTCGTCGGCGTTCTGGACCGGAAAATCAGCCAGGGCCTTTAGCGGCGCACGAGCGGCCGCCTCGAAATCCAGGCCGGCTGATCGCGCTTCAGACTGCACCTGCGTCAGAAGCAAATAGGCCGTCAGGGGTCGCACCAGATCGGCCGCCTGGAAGAGCGTCTCAGATTGAACGGCTCGCGTGCGATCCGCGTCGGCGTGACCGAAGACCACGCTGCGATCGCGGCCGCCCCGGGGATCGCCGAAAAGATGGATCTGGGCTCCAACGACCCCATGCTTGCGCATCAGCTCGGGCGTCAGGGCTTCCAGCTCCTGCGCGATACGCCGAAAATCCTCGATCTTTGCGGGGGGCGCGGTCTCGGCCGCCAGGGCAAATTCAGCGCCCCCCGTCGATTGGGAACCAGGCTGGAAATCCGACGCGATCGGGAAGATCGCCAGCAGTGCGAGACCCAACACTATAATAGAAGAAAACGAAATTCTGGGGAACATAAGGCCGACCCGTGGCTATGGTCACAGAATTTCGAGGGGCGGCACTGGAAAGCAAAAAGGCCGCAGTAGTTTCGACGGGAATGCAGCACCCGGGCCTTGCAGTGGGGCGCAGTCCCCGGGACACTATACCGAAACGAAGTCTTCCGGACGTTGCGTGCAAAACTCAATGATGCGGGGGATATCGGCCAGCGCTACGCCGCGCCAGAAAATATTCCAGTGCGGCGGCGCGAAGTGGGTGCCGTCGGCCAGGCTGGCGTACCAGCGATTGATCGAGTTGTTGTGACGCGACCGCCAGAACAGGGCCGAATGTTCGTGAATCGCCAGCTCCCACAGTTCCTGGGCGATTCCCAGCCCGCGGGCCTGTTTATCGACAGCGAACTTCGAAAGATAGGAACCCATCGGCCGGGATTCGAGAATGATCGCGCCCTGGTAGTTTTCTTCGAGATAGATGTCGGAAGCACGTTCGAGAAAGCTCTCATCCACCAGCTGCTTTTGAAAGCTCTGCCCCAGCAGCGCGAACAGACGTTCGCGATCGATCGCGGCGATGCCGGCCGGGCCCCTGTGGCGCTGAATATTGCTACCGGCCCGCACCATGGTGCCCGCGCCTTTGACCGTGAAAATCTCTTTGATCAAATTGTACGGCGCTGTCACCGACAGATGGAGTTTCTCGACAGACTGACCGACGGCGGTAGCCAGCTCGGCGACGGCTTCGTCCGCCGGCAGGATTCCCGAGCGACTGCTGTCGTTGCGATAGTGATAGTAGAGCAGCTCCTCCGAATCCACGCCGCGCAGCGCGCCGGCCATGCGAATCAGATAAACCCGCGAAGACAGCTGACGGCTCAAGAACTGCAGCGCGTCCAGCAGCGATTCCTGTTCCCATACGATCGCCAGACTTTTCTTTTGGGAGCGCGCCTGCTGCACGGCCGCTCCCAGCGCGACGACCAATTCGACTTCGTCTCCGGGTTTGGCCGCCCGATTGGAATCCGCGCCGCCCCCTGAATCGGCAGCGCCGAAGCCCGCGGGCGGGCGGCCCTGTTTCGGACGAAAGGTCGTGATGGCCAGACCGTTGTGAGTTAAGGCGCGGCGCATCTCCTCGGCTCGCGGACCGGTCAGCAGCACCGCCGGCACCAGGTCCAATCGCTGTAGGTACTGCAGGGCAACGCCCAGGTTTTCGCCGCCGCGCTGGCAGGCGTCTTCGTCGGGACACAGAACGGCGAAACACGAACTGCGATCCGAACGAAACTTTTTCAGATAGTATTCATACTCTTCACTGCGCCCGATGCTATCGAGGAAGAGGCGGATCGTTTCGGAAATCAGCATGATCAGCGATTCAGGTTTTCGGGCTCAAAGCGAGCGTCGGGCAGTTCGCCCACGTCGTCGAACTCATGATATTCGATCACGGAATTATCTCCACTGACCAGGTCCAGCATTTCCAAACGCGTGGGCACCGCCGCAAGCGGAGCCGGGCCTGCACCCGCGCCCGCCGAACGGACGCGCACCGGACTGTCGTAATGATAACGCAGACTGCGAGTGAGCACCCGGTCCGCATTAAAGAGATCCCGGCGCAGGGGCCGGTAGCCGCGAGCCGGATCCACAATCAGCACGACGCGACCGTACGCGCTCGCAATCGATGCGCCGGTCGGACGCAGAGTGATTCGCAGGAACGTCCGATCGCTCGCGTCGGACGCATCCGAGACGGAGAGCGCATTGGCGTTCGGGGCCGACGGCCGATAGCGCTCGACGCGCCGATCTCCCCGGTAGATCGGTTCCAGAGGGCGGGCAGACAGATCTTCGAAAGAGAATCCGCTCTGGAGTACGGGGCCCAGGCGCTCTCCGTCTCGAATGCGCGCCAGCTCACGGCGCGGCTGATCCCAGAACCAAATGGATGCGCCGGAGTCCCGATAAAGAATGCGCGCTTCGAGACCGCGGCGCGCGCTTGAAAATTCCAGCAGGCGTTGTTCACCCTTTTGTAACAAACGCAGACGATACGCACGCCGATCGCCCGATGCTCCGCCGGCGACCGACAGGCGACCGATCCAGAGGCCATCCGGCCGGCGCATGGCCCGGTCGGCTCGCTCCACCTGTGTTTGCACAGGAACGGTCTCCTGTGAATCTGTAGTGGGAGTTTGCGCCGGGAGCGACCATAGAGCGCAGACGCTCACGAAACCTATCGCGCTTTTGCAAATCGCATTCATGATTCGTATGATAATCATCGGCGAAATTCACGCCGGCTCAACGGCTGTTTATCGGGAACCGCGCTTTTCTTGACAGAGCTTCCGCCTCGCTGGATACGAGAGTTCGCGCCCGCCCCGCCGGGAAATCTACTCACGCGCAGTGCAAAAGCAGGACTCTATTGGATCTTCAGGATAAAGTCGTTATTGTTACAGGTTCCGCCGGCGGACTCGGCCGGGCAATGCTTGAATATATGGGAGCCCGGGGCGCCATTTGCGTGGTTGCGGATATTAACGAAGCCGGCGTCGAAGCGACCCGCAAGGACCTGGAAGCAAAGGGCCTGCGGGCGATGGGAGTCAGCTGCAACGTCGCCGACGAAGAGAGCGTAGAAGCACTGTTCACTCGCGTGCGCTCGGAATATGGACGCATTGACGTCGCCGTGCTAAACGCCGGAATCTTACGCGACGGCCTCTTGATTCGCACGGACCGGGATACCGGCAAAATCAAAGGCAAGATGAGCCTGGAGCAGTGGCAGTCGGTGATCGACGTGAATTTAACCGGCGTATTTTTGACGGGGCGCGAGGCCGCGGCGCACATGGCGGAACTGGGCCACGGGGGCGTAATTATTCCGATCGCCTCGGTCGCAATGCACGGAAACCCGGGCCAGTCGAATTATTCCGCCGCAAAGGCCGGCGTGGCGACGCTGACGAAACTCTGGGCTCACGAACTCGCGCGCTATAAAATTCGCGTGGCGGGTATTGCGCCGGGCTTCATTGCGACCGAGATGGTAATGAAGGATATGAACCAGAAGGCCCTGGATATGTGGAAAGAACGCATCCCCGTACGGCGCCTGGGCGAACCCAAAGAGATCGCCCAAACCGCGGCCTTTATCGCCGAGAACGATCTGGTAACGGGCGTCGTACTGGAAATCAGCGGCGGCGTTGTGATCTAATATAAATATAGAATAAGAAGCAATTAAGGAGAAATTTACGCTAATGAAAATCAAAACATTAAGTATTACGCTGATGTGCGTGCTGGGCACCATGCTTTTCGCAGGCAGCCTGCAGGCACAGACCACCCTGCGTTTGAACGTGGGTTACTGGCCCGGAGACCTGGATCCGGAACTGGAAGATCGTTATTTTAAGGACGATCTGTTTTTCGGAACTGGCATCGGTCGCCTGAACGACACCTGGTCGAACAAGCACACCAACACCATTTATCCCCTGGGAGTCGAATTTCTGATTCCAGCCGGCCCCGGCCGCGTTACCTTCGCCGGGAACTATATTCGCTACGAACCCGAATACGAATACACCGGCATCGGCCTGTTTTATCTGTCCGACGTAAAACTCGGAGCCTACAAAACGACCGACTGGGAAGCCGAAGCCGGCTACGAATATCCGGTCATTCCGAAGAAGCTGCTGCTGACTCCGAAGGTCGGCTTTCGCGAGCACTTCAAGGAATTCACCTACGAAGAACTCTCGATCGGCACCAGCCCGCTGATCGCCTTCGCCGATAACAGCTTTTTCAGCGCGAACGCCCGGGGCATGTATCTTGGACTGGAAGCTCAGTTCTACGTGACGCCGGAAATTTCGCTGATTGGCGATTTCATGTTCACGCCGGGTCTGCCGGGCTGGGACGGCTCCATGACTCAGGAACGCAACGTGTACGGCATTCCTTCCGGTTTCGGATCGGCTTCCGTATCGATCGAGCGCGGCGAAGCCGGCTACAAGATCGACATCTTCCGCTATATGCTCGGAGTGCAGTACGACGTAACCTCGGATCTGAGCGTTCAGGTCGGCCTGCGTCAGGAACAACTGACTCAGTCTTATCCGGACTATTTCGCGATCCCGATCCTGTTGAGCACCGTAAGCGCTCCTTCAGTCGCAAGCAACGCGATCGTCGAACTGCTGACGGATAAGATCTTCTACGACGAGAAGGCGACCCAGACGAAAGGTCTGTTCTTCATTGCTCTGTCGTACGACGTCGATCTCTGATCAACGATCTCTGATCAACCGCTGAATCTTTTAGAGATTTAAGCGTGGACGGCGCCCCTGCGGATTCCTGCTCATCAGGAATCGAGGGGCGTCTTCTTTTCCGCCGACGGTTCCGCCAGGGAATCCGGAGCGCCGGCGCCGCGCGGGTCCGCGTCCTGCTTCAGGCGATCCAGATACTCCGTCCATTCCGCGGGAATCAGATTCTTTTTGGCGTTATTGCAGTCTTTGCAGCTCGGCACCAGATTGTCTTTGACCGAGCGCCCGCCGCGCGAAAGCGGAATCACGTGGTCCATGGTCAGCTGCGCGACGGGATATTTTCGGCCGCAGTAGTAACACAATCCGT
This sequence comes from bacterium, assembly GCA_024742665.1. GTDB lineage: Bacteria > Spirochaetota > Leptospiria > Leptospirales > Leptonemataceae > JANSYA01. The sequence continues at coordinate 1,271,737 of JANSYA010000001.1, read as the reverse complement.
TCGAACGTTTGCGTTTCCACCAGGTGCTGTTGCGCAAATCCCGGGCTTTGTCTTTTTCTTTCTTGAGCGTTATCGGGTCGATCATCAATGGATTTTATAATTTCCCCGTGCGCACTTCTTCGTGCGTGCTGCGGTACCACTCGACCAAATCCGACATGGAAACCAGGCCCCGGATCATACCGCCGTCGATCACCGGCACGGAACGAATGCGACGTTGCACCATAATATTCAGCAGCTCGCGCAGCTTTGTGCCGCTCGGCACGCTCACGAATTCTTTGTCGGCGACCAATTCGCCGACCGTCTGGCGCAGATAATCACGATTTTCATCGAAAACTTCTTCGTACGAGAGCCGCAGCAAATCGGCCGCAGTCACCATATTGTGCGCCTTCGCGTCTTTCATGACCAGCACGCCCAGCACGCCGTTGTCCAGAATCAAGCGCGCGGCCTTCGCGCATAGATCCTTCGCATCGACCGTCAGAACGTCGGTGGTCATAACTTCGTCGACGACCGCCTCCAGCATCCGCTGGGTTCGATCTAAGAGTTTCTTTTTTAACGCGTCTTCGCTCGTATTCTCAGGCATCGATCTTATCCATCATCTCTTCCGGTATTTCTTCGGTGTTTTTCTAATATTTCCGGCGGCGCATCCAGCGGCGTCCGTTCAGACACCGCACACGGCCCGGCTTCGTCTCAGTCGTCTGGCAAGAATTTAAATACGCCCCGCTTCACCAATTCCTTATTGATGCGCAGCTGAATGCGCATGCGCACGTTTTCGGCGACTTCTTCCAGGAATTTAATATTCTTCGCGTCGCGCCGGCCGTACTTGCCCAGATACACCGGCTCCATGAAGATCAGCTTCCAGCGCACCGGCAGGGGAATCAGGTTCATCGGCAGCGGCACTTTCGCGCCGAGAAATTTTTCAGTCCAGTCCAGAGTGCCCAGATTCAAGTGCGATTCTTCCGCGCCGATGACGCAGGCCGGAATGATCGGCGCGTCGGCCATCATCGCCAGGGAAACGAAGCCCGGATTAAAACTCTCCAGATTGTACATTTGCGTGCTGGGTTTGAAATTCCCCGCTTCCGCTTCGGGAAAGATCAGCAGCAAATTGTTTCGTCTCAGCACGCGAATGGCCCGCTTGAAGTCCTGGGGCACGAAGCCCATCTTATTCGAGAGATAGCGAAAGGTTTCGTTTTCGTGCCAGAAATTGTGGCTCATGGTCCGCGGGATCCGCTTGCGGAATTTAATGATTTCGTTCTGAACCGCGAAGGCGTCCCAGCCCAACACGCCGCTGTGATTCGGACAGACCAGCACCGGACCGGTCTCGGGAATATGTTCCAGACCTTCGGTTTCCAGACGCGTATAGCTCCGCAGCCAGTCCAGAAAGGCGTGGGGGATTCCGCGCATGAGGCGATACTCAAGCGACTTGCCTTCGAATTCTTCCGGCGTCGGCGACGCGCAATATTTTTTCTGAGCCAATTCGAAATCCCCGGTCCAGAGTCGAAACCGGGAGAATACGGTGGTTTCGAAGCTGGAAGAACCGTGAAGCTAATCGGCGACACAGATTTGTCAAGTAAGGTTGAAGAAACGGCGGTCTCGCAGAGACTCCCAAAAACCAAAGCAGATCCGCGTGACCGGCTCCGCTGATTCGCCGGGAGCCGCTCCATTCAGATCGGCCTCTGCCTCACTTCCAGCAGCCCGGGGCCGCCCCTCGACGATCAAAGGCAAGAATTCGCGCACCGGCGCAGGCACGCCCGCTTCCCGCAGCAGCTTGCGCACAGAAACCCGCGATCCGTCGGCCAGCCTGACGCGCATCCCCGGCCGAAATACAGCGGGCCTTTCATTTGGCCCGCACAGAACTTCGCGGGTCCGGCCGCAGAATCGAATCACCCACTGCGTCGATCCGGCCGGCACGCCTGCGGCCGACGGGTCGAGGGCGCCGCGCTCCCAGGTCGGCGCACGCAAAGCCGGCGCATCGCTGCGAAAGATCCAGACCGGCCCCCGCGCATCGGACCAGACGCGAAAAACCCGCGCGCGAAACGAAACGCGAAAGTCGGCGCCGCGCCGCAGCTGCGTGCGGATCGCCGCGAGAAATTTCCGATCCGCCGGGGGCAGTCCGAGGCGCCGAAAGGCCAGGTCGAAGATCTGTTTGCACTCGGAAAGCCGCAGCGGGTCGCCGAACAAGATCCGCCGATCAATGGAAAGATACGCCGGCCGGGCGTTGATATTCTCCGGAGCTGCCATCGTGTCGCGCGGATCGTCGTGAAAATTACGCCACAGCTTGACCGGATCGAGGCCTTCGCCCAGCAGCGCCGCCGCCGGCCCCTGGCGCAGCCGATTGCGCAAAAACTCCGGCGATCGATTGCTCGGATCTTCGACGAATGGAATGTCGTGAGCCTGAACCAGGCTCGCGATGCGCTCCCGGGTGCACAAGACGAGCGGGCGGGCCACCGGCGTATTCTCGACCCGGGAAAAAAACGAAAGCGTATTCATCGCTCCGGGACCGCCGCCTCGAATCAAATGAATCAAAACGCTTTCAAGATAATCGTCCGCATGATGGGCCGTTATGACCAGGCCGCCTTCTGCGCGAAGAGATCGCAGGCGGCCCAGCGCGCGATAACGCAGCAGACGCCCCGCTTCTTCCAGGCCGGTCTTCGTGCGCCTGGCGAAGCGGGCCGCGTCGCGCTCTTGAAAATAAAATGCGAATTCCAGGCGGCGGGCCTGCCGGGCGACAAAGTCCAGATCATCGCGGGCGCTGGCTCGCAGGCCGTGGTTTAAATGAAAGACAACCGGCTCCCGCTGGAGATAGCCCTGGTCGAACAGCTCCCGAAATAAGTACAGCAGCAACATCGAATCGCGGCCGCCGGATACGGCCAGAATGCAGGAGCCCTGCGCGTCGATCGCACTCAACACATCGGCATCGATCGCGCCTTCTGCGAAAAGCGCGGCGCTGAGTTCAGAGCCGGCCATTATCGATTTTTCGGGCGAAACAGTTAAGGTTTTGCATCGTTAAATTTTTGTGTGCCCCGCACCAAAGGGATGGCAATGCACAAAAAAAACAATGCGAATCCGGAAATGCACCGATTTTTTTCAAACATTTGTTGCCTGCCGGACCTTCCAACATACTTGTGAAGCAAAATTCAACTTCAGGAGTGACGTAGTGAAAATCAAAAGTCTTCTTACAGCAACCGCCATTGTTTTTGGATTCGCCTTTCTTTCGCCGGCATACGCGGCAAGCGCAGACGATGTGCTGGGTTCATGGATAACCCAAAAAGGCAATTCAAAAGTGACGATCTTTAAATGTGGCAAAGCCAAGGATCGATTCTGCGGCCGGATCACCTGGCTCAAAGAGCCCAACTATCCCGCAGGCGATAAAGACGCCGGCAAACCCAAATTTGACCGCGAAAACCCGGACGCATCCAAGCGTAAGCGCCCCATCATGGGCATGAACCTGGTCTGGGGTTTCAAATTCGACGGCAACAAGTGGGTCGAAGGTAAGATCTACAATCCGGAAGACGGCAAGACCTATAGCTGTTTTATGGAGCTGGTCAGCCCGAAAAAACTGAAAGTCCGCGGCTTCGTCGGCGTTTCTTTCCTGGGTAAAACCGTACACTGGACTCGCTAATCTCAAAATGATCTGAACTCCGGCGATCCCGCCGGCGTCAGATACATTGAGTCGCAAACAAGGGCAGCCTCCATCGCGAGGCTGTTCTTGTTTTACGACCGCCTGTTTCAAAACATCTACCCGAAATTATTTTCTCCCACCGCAATCCATAAATATCGCATACTACACGAGACCGCCATGAATCCCCTATCCCAGCATTCCTCGAAGCTCAGAACACCGACCCGGCACCGCACGCGAAGGCTGCTGACGACGGGACTGTTGATTCTGGGACTGCTTGCGCCGGGGCTCTTGCAACTGAGCGCCGCGCCGGAGGCCGAAAAGATTCTCGGCACCTGGACCGTCAGCGACGGATCGATGAAGATTGAAATCGTAAAATGTCAGGGCGACCGCTTCTGCGGACGGATCGCCTGGATGAAGGATCCCAATACGCCCGCGGGGCAACCGCGCGTCGACGCCCTGAATCCGAATCCTAAAAAACGTTCCGTATCCCTGCTCGGAATGGAAGTGCTCTGGGGACTGCGCTTCGAAAACGGCAAGTGGGTTAAAGGCCAGATCTACGACATCGCCGACGGCAAGACCTACAAATGCGCAATCCAGCAAAGCGATCCCGCGAAACTGCAGGTGCAGAGCTTTGTCGGCATCGCCGCCCTGGGAAAGACCCGGACCTGGACCCGCTGACTTTCCCGTGTTCCGATCGACTGTCACCGGCGCCCTCGTCTGCGCTGTAATTTTGTCGATGCCCGCTGTCGCGCTGACGGCCGCGGAAGGTCTGAGCGGACGCTATCGCCTCAAAGCCGACGGCCGTTTGCTCCAGCACGACCTGGACCTGGAGTTCTTTCAGGACACCGAGGCCGCGATCCATCCCAACGACAGCGCGCTACCCCCTTCGAAATCAGGGCTGTGGAGCGCACGCATCGTCGCCCTGCCCGATGCCGACGCACCGGAGCTCTGCCAGGCCTGCCCCCCGACCTTCGCCGGCCGGCCGCTGCTCAACTTAAAGATTCTACAGGGCCTGCGCGAGCGGGACGACGGTGAATATCTCTACGGCCGGCTGGCGCTGCCGGGACAATCCCGGCGCATGCGGTGCAAGGTCTGGCGGCGCGGCGGGGATCTGTATTTGCGTATCTATGAAAAGCACCGCTATACGACCCATCGTCTGAACGCCCTGCCCTGATGCGGGCCCGGGCGCGATTCCGGCGACATATGCTGAATCGCGCCGCGAATTCGTTTTCGTTTTTTTCTGGGCTGATCCATAACGGGCTGCAAGAGTGTCCGCAGATGTCTGTTTTTCATCGTCTGGGCAATTTGATCTCCGAAGATATGGCTGCCATCGTTCCGGGCAGCGGCACGCCGCTGAACCGCGAAACGGGGCTGCGCCTCCTGATGTATGCCGCGCTGCTGCTCTTCGTTCTAACGCTGATGCTGCCCGGCATCTTCGCCCCGCGAGCCGGCGGCCTGCGCGATCAGATTGCTCCGCCCGCCCGCATCACTCCGGAATCTTCCCAACCGGAACCGAAAATCGAAGAACGTCAGGACGTGCGCGAAAGCGAACAGATCTAAGCCGGACGCTCCAAGAATGACAGAAGAATCCGTGTCCATAGCCAGGCAGAAACCCTGTTTTTATAATCTCGAGTGCAGCGTCATGCCCTACGATTGGGGGCAGTCCGGCGAATCCGCATTCATTCATGAGTTGATGCGCGCACGCGGCCAATCGGTCGACGCATCGCAACCCGCCGCCGAACTGTGGATGGGAGCGCATCCGAAAGCGCCGGCGGCTCTGCCGGACGGTCGCCCTCTGGACGAAGCCATTCGGCAGGATCGCGAGCATTTCCTGGGTCCGAACCTGACCGACCGCGGCTATACCCGCCTGCCCTTTTTGTTCAAGGTGCTCGACGCGGCCCGCCCGCTTTCGATTCAAGCGCATCCCGACCGGGACCTGGCGCCCGAACTGCACGCCCGCGATCCGAAAAATTATCCCGACGACAATCACAAGCCGGAGCTCGCAGTCTGCCTGGCGGATATGAGCGCTCTGATCGGCTTTCGACCGCCGGAAGAAATCCTGCGCTTCCTGAAAACGATTCCCGAGCTGCGGGCCCTGTGCACGCCCGCCGGCTCCATCTACGAAGAAGAAGACGAAACCGGTCTGTCCGCTCCGCAGCAGCGGGATGAAACGGCTCGCCGCACTTTTGTAGAAGGCCTGTACGGTCAGCTGATGCAGTCCAGTCCGGTGGAGATCGAAGAAGCTGTGCAGGCTCATCGGCTGCGGCTTTCGATGCTGGAAGACGAAGCGGCGCCGCGGGAGGACGCGCTCTTCTTACGCCTGGCCGAATTGTACGGCGATAAAGACTCTGGCGTTTTTTCGGTATACTTTCTCAACTATGTCGACATGGCTCCGGAAGAGGCGCTGTTCCTGGGACCGAACGAACCCCATGCCTATCTGGGCGGACGCATTCTCGAATGCATGGCCGCCTCGGACAACGTCGTGCGCGCCGGTCTGACAGCGAAGTACATGGATACCGACACTCTGCTGCGAATGCTGCACTATCGTTCGGGACACCCGGAGATTCGGCGCCCGCAGCAGATCCAGGGCGACTCGCGTATGAGTTCCTACAAAGTCGAAGCGGAAGACTTCCGGGTGTACAAACTGCAAACCGGTCCCACGCCGCTCAAACTGTCGGTAACGGATCGGCCGGGCATCGTGCTGGCCCTGGAACAGGAGCTGAGCGTCGAAGCCCGGGACGCCGCCGGGAATTCTCTGGGGAGCGCGAACTTTCCGCGCGGCAGCGCCGTCCTATTCCCTGGAGATCTCTCGGAACGTGGATGCCAGATTCTGCTGCACTCCTCGCACGACGCCCGCGCCTATCTGGCGACCGTCGGTCCGAATTTTTGATTCATGCGCAACACCAATCGGATCCTGGCCGTCGCTCTGCTCGGCCTGGTGACTCTGACCGTTTTTCTGACGTTTGTCGCGACGGCGATTACGTGACCCGGGTATGATCGGCGTTTGCGCCGCACCTCCTTACGAATCGCCCCGCTCATGCTCACATTCTCGATCTGCGCACAATCCATTCACATATTGAGATATGCAGATATCTCAATATGTGAGAAAGCCTCGCCGCGAAGCAACAACACAACCATGACGCCATGTCATAAAATTTCAATGCGAAATGTTTTCGCTTGCATTTCCTGCGACGGTTTCTAAAATCTGGCCATTCGAGGTGAGGCCATGTCCCAGTATCAAGTCCCGAACTATATCGCTCTGGCGATTCCCTTCTTCTTCCTGCTGATCTTTATCGAGCTGGTCGTGACGCGCTATATTCTCAAGCGCGACTACTATCGCATCAGTGACTCAATCAACGACCTGAGCATGGGCATCGTGCAGCAGTTGACGGGGATCTTCATTCGCACGACGATCTTCGCCGGATATCTTCTATTATACGATTTCGTATTTCACAACTACCGCCTGATCGACTGGGGACTGGACGGTATGATCGTCGGAATGATCGGGGGCCAGGCTCTGGCGGAATTCAGCGATGCGCAGGTCTGGGGCCTGGTCGCCTGTTCGATCGTGGGTTTCCTCCTGGTGGATCTGGCTTATTATTGGTTCCATCGCATGAGCCACCAGGTCGCCGTGATCTGGGGATCCCACGAAGCCCACCATCAAAGCGAAGAATACAATCTGACCGTGGCCCTGCGCCAGGGCTTCTTTCAGTTCGCCTTCTCGTTTCCTTTTTATATGCCCCTGGCCTTTCTCGGAATCCACCCGGCGATCTATCTGATCGCGTCGCAGTTCAACACAATCTACCAGTTCTGGATCCACACTCGCGCCGTAAAAAAGATGCCCCGCTGGATCGAAGCGATCTGGAATACGCCTTCGCACCATCGCGTGCATCATGGCATCGATCCGAAGTACATCGATAAAAACCACGCCGGCACCCTGATTATATGGGACAAGATGTTCGGCACCTTCCAGGAGGAAGAAGAGGAACCCCACTACGGCACAGTCAAACCCCTGGCGAGCTGGAATCCGATGTGGGCGCAGATTCAGTACTGGCTGCACCTGTTCAAAACCGCCTACCGGGCGCCGCACTTCACAGACAAACTCAAGATCTGGTTTATGAAACCGGGATGGAAACCGCGCGGCATGGGCGAGATGACGCCGATTCCGGAAGTCGATCCGGCCACGTACCGCAAGTACGATCCGCAGATTCCCACGGGTCTTTCGGTCTACAGCCTGGTGCAGTTCAGCCTGGTGATTCTCGTAGCGCTCACGCTCCTGAACAGGATCGTCGCTCCCTTTAGCACGACCGGCGGTGTGATCGGAGCGTGGGTGATCCTCAGTCTGGTCGTAATCGGCATCCTGCTCGAAGGCCGCCGCTTCGGATTCTGGCTGGAAGCCGGACGCCAGGCGTTGCTGCTCACGGCCGCCGCCGCAGTGGCGATCGCCCGGCCCGACCTGGCCGTCTACGCTCTGGCCGCCGGACTGATCGGCGCCGCGGGGATCTTCTGGCTGAGTCGCTATCGCCTGCTGATCGGCCAGGACGCGGGCCACGGTCCGGGCGCCGGCCACGGGCATACCGGTCAGGTTCCAACAGCCGCGAAATAAAGCCCGGTTCCGCCGCCGGCCGCCTGGATTCAGCCCGGGTTCTCTGGCGGCGATCCCACACCAGCCGCGGCCGGCCCTGAGTTGATCGAGGCCGCTCTGCCGGGCCCCGGCAGACTGGGTTTTCCACATGGCCTGGCCCGGACCGTGGTGCTACCCGCCGCCCCGGAGTTCGGAAAAAATTACGGCGCTTTAGTTGGCTCCGGGCTGATTTCACCGCATCGGCCGCTCTGAAGGCCAATAGGGCTTTAAAGATATTGACGTACCCCCTGTCGTACCCTGTAATGCGACATAATCTGGCCGGCAGCAAAGAGACATAATCCGCTTCCTGGAACATTAAATTGTTCCCTTCTCTGCGGCAAATGTCCACGCTGGTCGTGTAGCATCGGGGTAGAACCGGCTTTTGCCGTGATTTTCACCGTTTCTGAGGTAATGTTGTGTCATCGGTAAGTCTGTATTTAAACGATAAAAAACCCAAGCCGATCGAGGCTCACCGGCCCACGCTCTCCAAGCGCGAGCTGGAATCCGTGCTGGACTGCCTGATCCAGGACCGTCTGGGCCAGGGCGATATCACCCGGCGCTTTGAGCGGAGCTTTGCCAACGCCTTCGGTTACAAGCACGTCCTGGCAGTCAATTCCCTGGCGGCGGCCTACCATCTGTCGTATCTGGCGCTGGGCGTACAAAAGGATGCCCCCGTCTTGATGAGCGCGATCGCCCCGCTCCAGGCTCTGGACGGCGCACGCTACGCTGGCGCGGCCCCCCTGCTGGTCGACGCGGATCGCGGGAGCTTTCATCCGAACGCGGAAGTCGTGTACGAAAAACTGGAGATGCTGCGGGATACGACAGCCGCTCAGTCCGGCGACGACAACTCCGCTTCGCCGGCGGCCTTCGTCATGGATCATACTTTCGGCAGCGTGTCGCCGATCGACGCGACGGAAGTTCAAAACCGCGGCGCAAAAATCATCGAAGACTTCACCGGCCTGGTTGGATCGGACCAGCAGGGCGAGTACTTCGGTAAAAGCGGCAACCTGGCTGTCTGCGGTCTGTCCGAATACGACCTGCTGACCACCGGCAACGGCGCGGTGATCGTTACCCAGGATCCGAAATTATACAAGATTCTGCATTCCCTGCGCTACGGCGCGAAGCGCGCTGAAGGCAGCATCGCTTACGACTATGGCTTAGAAGATTTCCAGGCGGCGATGGGTCTCGACCAGCTTTCGCGCCTGGGAGTGACTCTGGCCCGGCGCAAAAAGATCGCGCAGAAGTATCTGGAAACTCTGCGAACGACTCGCCACGAAGCCTATTTTAAGCACGCGGGCGTCGACGGCTATCTGCGCTTTCCCGTGTTGATCAACAAGAGCCACGACGAAGTCCTGCGCTATTTCGCATCGCTGCAAATCGGCGTGGGTCGCGCAATCGAATCGCCTTTACATCATATTCTGGGCCTGGCGCGTTTGGAGTATCCCAACGCCGAACGTATCTATCAAAAGTCGGTTTCGATTCCGATCTATCCGGGCTTGACCGCGAACAACGTGGAACGCATCGCCATGTCTTTGCGAGGCTTGATTTAAGTTACGGCGCTCTCGCGAAGCGAACGAGCGAACGAGCGAACGAGTTATTCTGAAATGCGCAGTCTGATCACATACGTATGGATCGCCGCAGGCTGTATGCTGCTTTCGCCGACTGTTTCCGGCGCCGGCCAGGACGCGCTCTTTGCTCAGGGCCGCGCGAATCAGAACCTCGCCGTACGCGAAGCCGACGCGGCCAACGCAAACCAGAAGAATGCGAATCAGGCCGCAGGCAATCAGAGCAAGGGGCAGTCGAAGCAGCCGGATCAAGCCGCCCGCGACGCGGCGCCCAATGCCGCCCTGGTCGAAAAAACCTTTCACGTCGGCATCACTCTGGGCGACGGTCGGCGCCTGAAAGGCAAGATCCGCGTGCGCGTTCCCGAGCGTCTGAGCATTACGCACGTCGTTGACGGCATTCAATATCGCAAGCTGGTGCGCCCGGAAGAGATTCAGGCCATCGAACTCAAACGCTGGCGCGGTCGCCTGGTTCGCCAGCAGGAGAAAGGCCAGATCTTTCAGTTCGACGTGGATCGCTATACGATCGAATTAAACGGCGGCCAGGTGCTCAAACGCGACGGTGAACTCTTTGTATTTTTGAACCAGTTCGTGCTGGAAAATGAAAACGGCAGCGTGCAGCTCTTCTCGTTCTGGGGCGATCTGCAAAAGAAAGACGGCAGCTGGTTTACCGGCATGCAGGGCCCGTCCACCAGTCGAGTCGCCGCGCATAAAGACGTGGTCCAGCGCATCGAATTCGACGAAAGCTGATTGGATCCAGCCGCCTGTAAATCCCCCGGCCCTACGCTATGACTGATAAAAAGAAATACGCCCAGCTCGATCTAATTGAAAAACACCGCGTCTGCATCTGGTGGAATACGCGGCAGCATTTACAGAGTCACATTGACCGCCTGGATCAAAAGCTGAGCCAGTACGACCTATCGGAAATGCCCGCCGCCGATCTGAAAGACGCTCCCCTGCCCGACCTCGATCAGGCTTTGAGTAAACTCGACGCGTGAGCGCATCACGCGAGAGTCGGATCTTCTGCATTCGTCATGGACGGCCGAGTTTGCGCTACAGCCACACCCCCTGGCGATGGATCACCGCCGGCGAATTAAATCGCCTTTTCGATGCCTACGACGAAGCCGGCCTCGATTCCGAGTGGAACGCGCCTCGTCTGGAAGCGATGCAGGCCGCGGCCGATCCCGGGTGGTGGCAAAATCTACTGACAGCCCGCACGATTTCTTCCGACCTGCCGCGGGCCTTCGAAACCGCACTGCTCTATACGCAAAAAAAACCGGACGATGTGCCACAGGACGCCCTGTATCGAGAGACGCCCCTGGCGCGCTTTCGCTGGACGCGACTCAAGCTGCCGACAGTCTTTCTGCTAACTCTGGCGCGCTTCGGCTGGTATACCGGCTGGATGGACTGCGCCGAAAGCCGCCGCGATACTCTGGCGCGAGTGCAGGCGGCCGCCGATCGGCTGGAGGCACTGGCAACCGAACAGGGATCGATCGCTCTATACTCCCACGGCTTTTTTTTGTGGCTGGTAAGCCGGGAACTCCGGCGGCGCGGCTGGGAAACGCAGAAGGCCGGCCCCTTTCGTTATCTGGAGCCGGCCGAATTCGTGTTACGATGATTGGTCGATCATCTCTCAATCGCTGCCTCTGTAGGAGTTCCTACAAATGTCGCAGGTTGGTCTCCCGGATCGCCGGAGCGAGGGGCCCGGGAATCGATTACAGTACGGTTTGCGCGTCCTTAAATTCGCCGGTCCGCAGCTGGCGATAGGTGTGCAGGATCTTCACCCAGTAGCTTTCGATGAATTTACCGCGGCGCACGCTGTTCGGTCCGGCATTATAAGCCAGAGCCACCTGGCGCGCGTCGTCCATCTCGGTCATCAGATAGTTGATATAGTCCGCGCCCAGGGCCACGTTCACTTCGGTATCGAAGAGGTTCAGGTTCCCCCGAAACTGGCTCGCGCTGGGGGCCCGGTTGATCCAGTTCGCGGTCAAGGGCTTCAGCTGCATATAACCCCGCGCATCCGAGGTCGAACGAGCCCGGGGATTGAACGAGGACTCCACCCGAATATAAGCCGTCAGCAGATAGGCTTTCGAAATCTCGCGCCCGTCGATTTTCATGTCTGACGGGATATCGAGGCGATCGGCCTCCCGCATGATCACGTCGACCAGCTGCTCCCTGGCTGACCGGGGAGTGTGGCGGGGATCGAAGGTTTCGATGTATTCAAAGATGCGTTCCCGCTGAACTTCGGCGCTGTGCGCCCCTGCGAAGTCCACGCGAATCATACATACGGCGATCAGGGCCAGCACGGGAATCAGTACCCGCTTCTTCAAGACCAGCCCGAGTAGTTGGTTGCGTTCCATACTCTTTTGGACCATTTTGAGCCTCCCTGCGATCGAGAATGATCGCTATAAATTGGTTAGAATTCTGTGGATTCTCGCCGCTCGAATTGTGCGGCGCACTAATACGGCCATGATTTTATGCGGCGCACCAGAGTCAAGTCGGATTCAATTCGCCGATCGCGACTTCCGAAAAGAATTCGGTCGGCGGAATGATTATTCCGGAGAGTGTAAATTTCGCCACGGCGCAAACGGCGCCTTTGCGTCGGTCGGACGGCTTGCAGTAACGAAAGCTTAACGCGAGGAGGCCACAAAGACTCACCAGTGCGACGAAACGGGCCCGTTTGAATTTCTGATGGACAAACCCTTCGTTCGCCAGCATGCTCGGGCAATGGCAATGCGGTGGATCAGCCTATTCCAGGGCCTGAAGCGGGGCGATATCGATTTCGGAAACGGTGGCCTGGTCGTCAGCGCGCGCTTTCATAACCGCTCCAATTATACGATCTTCGAAACCGTCGCCTTCGATAATATCAAGAACATCGCCTACGGCGGCGGCGACGACGTGACCTTCCAGTCCGACGGCTACCGGGTCTTTATGATCTATGAGCCCCGCACCTATCCGAAGAGCTTTCAGGAGCCCTACCTGCGCGAACCGGATCAGGCGATTCCGCTGCGCTGGAATGAACTCGACAAGATCGAGCTGCCCAATCGAAATCAGGTATTCGTTTCGAAAGAGCCTTATATCAGCTACGGCTCCTTTACCGTCGAAGCCCCTTCGGACGGGGACTTCGCTTTTTATATTTTTGACAGCGGCGGCGACAGCATGGAACGGAACGCGGTTGATTTCGTCGATCGGGTGCTCAAAGAAGATTTCGAAGTGCCGACGAAATCGCGCGCCGCGGTCATGGAGCTCTTCGCGGCGAACCTGGCGATCTTTCGCCGCGACACGGCCGTCAATAGCTAAGTCAATAGCTAAGGGCGCAGGACCGATCTGGCCGGGCCGCGCCGCGCGCGATCAGCAGCATTGCCAGAGTCAGATCCCGAACCAGGCTACAGCGCTGCGCGAAAGAAATCGTCCAGCAAGGCCTCGTATTTTTCGGGACCGGCGTTCCAGATCCGGGAGTGTCGCGCTCCTTCCACGATTTCCAGACGGGCCGTACCGCCTTCCGCGCGAAAGATTTCGTGTAGCTCTTCGCTGTGAGTGGCGGGAATCAAATGATCCGTAGTGCTGTGAATGAAAAGCAGCGGCGCTCCGGACTTCGCGGCCCGAACGACGCCGCTCATCGCGCTGACCGTGTGGTCTTCAATGCCGGCTCGCCAGGCGAGCAGCGCATACAAAATCTCACGGTACCAATCGGGAAAGAATCCCGGAGCCGCGCCGGTATCCAGCACGAAGCGACGCGCCGAGTACATCGGATTCTCGGCGACGACCGCGGTCACGCCCGCCATTTTCGGGAAGGCTATCAGAGTCGAATTTGCGCCAACGGATGAGCCGATCACAAACACGCCCTGATAGCGCTCGCGAATGCTGCGATAAACATCAACGACGTCCTGGTGTTCCCGGTAACCGAAGCTCAGACCCGGGCGCGGGCATTCGGCCAATCCGTGACAGACCAAATCGGGCTGATAGTAGTCGATTCCGCGATCGATGAAATAGCGAGCCAGCCGCGTCCCTGCGCGCCGGTCCGCCCCGCCGCCGTGAATGAAAATCGCCGCATATTTGCCGGGGGCGACGCCCAGCACGTTTGCTTTCGCCGGGGGTGCCTTTTGTTTTAGAGCCGGGATATACCACGCCGGGACCGCATAGCCTCGATCGGTCGGCGCCAGATAGTCTTCGAATGCGAAATCGTCCAATTTGCGCAGGTCGCCGCACTCGGGACCGAAACCTTCGACCTGGCGCTGCGGACAGGAAGCGAGATCCATGATCTGCCATTCGGGATACAGGGCCTGGCTCGTAAAGTACCAGGCGATGGCGGCTCCCAGAACAATCGCCGTCGCCGCGACGCCGCCTGCTATCTGAATCAGTCTGCGTTTCATGACTTACTCCCCGGTCACTGCTTTTCTGCGATTGTGCGGGCCACCCGGGTGCATGTCAACCCAGGCGCGCCGTCGACAAATTCGGATCGCCGCCAGCGCGATCGCCTGTATCTTGTTAAGGCAAGACTACGATTGAACAAGGAGTTGAAATTATGGGATTACGTTTAGGAGACGTGGCGCCGGACTTTACGGCCGAGACCACCGAAGGCACGATTGAGTTTCACAAATGGCTGGGCGACAGCTGGGGCGTGCTGTTTTCGCACCCCGCGGACTATACTCCGGTCTGCACGACCGAGCTCGGCACGGTCGCGAAAATTAAATCGGAATTCGACAAACGCAACGTGAAGGTCATCGGCCTGTCCGTAGACAGCCTCGACGATCACCAGGGCTGGATCAAGGACATCAACGAGACCCAGAACACGAGCGTGAATTTTCCGATGATCGCCGACAAAGACAAAACGGTCGCGAATCTGTACGACATGATTCACCCCAATTCGCTGAATAATCTAACGGTGCGCTCGGTGTTCATTATCGGCGCCGACAAAACCATCAAACTGACCCTGACCTACCCGGCGTCCACGGGGCGTAATTTCCCCGAGATTCTGCGTGTGATCGATTCGCTGCAGCTGACCGCGAACCACCAGGTCGCGACGCCCGCGAACTGGCAGGACGGCGACGACTGCGTGATCGTTCCGGCGGTTTCGAACGAAGAGGCCGACAAAAAATTTCCGAAAGGCTATAAGGCGATCAAACCATATCTGCGTATGACGCCGCAGCCGAATAAATAAATTTCGCGGAAGCGGCCTCTCGTCTGATCGCAACGAGCGGCAGGCATCATCGCAATGCGTGGGCCGGGCGATCAGGGCGTCGTTGCGAGCGTCCGGATTTTTTCAATCAGGAGGGCAAAGCCCTGATCGCCGGGTCGCATATTCGCGGTCGGCTGTGCCGCTTTCGAATCGGGGTCCTGGCGTCGTTGTTCGAAAGCCGCGACGGCCTGCCCGTCCGGCGAAATGATCGGCAGTCCCGCTTCCCACGCCAGATAATCAGCCAGTTCGGTGTGCACGTCGCTTGCAACCGGCAGCAGCGCCGGGCTGCGCCCGAGATGCCAGGCTTCCAGCAGGGTCATTCCGAAATAAGTCCACACGCACTCGGCCGCCGCGAGCGTTCGTAAAAACTCATCCCGATCCAGTTCGGGATTCCAGGCGAAACCAGGGGCGCCGGCTCCGCCGATCCGCACGCGATCCAATCGCGGCGGCGCGCGACCGCAGCGGTGCACCGACCAGCCGGCCCGAACCAAATCGAGCAAAGACTCGTCCAGACCGGGCACGACAAAATCGCCGCTGTACACGAAGAGCGAGCGCTCGCGCCGGCGAATGCGCGCGCCGGAGCCGGGCACGTCGTTCCGCAATAAAACCCGTGGGAGAGTTTGCGCGAGCTTCGCGCGCGGATGCGGAATCGTATCGTAGAATTCGACGTGGTTCTCGGCGCGATTCGCTCGGAGCTTTGTAAGCGACGAATCTTCCCGGGATGGATGCCGGTTGTCCAGAGCCAGGACCGACGCGTCCGGATGCGCGAACGGTCCCGGATTTAGATCGCGAGCGTCGATTATATACAGCACCGGATCGCGGTTGTATTTACGGCGAGAGCCCGCAACGCGGCGGGCGGTTTCGTCGTCAAAGTCGGCGACGCTCATCCAGTCGGCGGAAAGGCCGGCGGCCTGCAGGCGATCGTGCAGTTCGCGCATGCGTACAAAATGCCCGCGACCGAAGCGCACTCCCGCGCCGATGATCAGGAGCACAGGCCGCGTCATCACGCCGTCTGCAGAGGAGTAAAGGTGCGCTGTTCGACGCTCTGATTCAGAGCGAAAAGTTCCGGGCGCTGTTCGAAGAGCTGGATCACGCGGGGCGTGTCAAAGTCGGAGCCGAGCGCTTGAAAGACGGCCCGCACCACCGCCAGATCTTCCGGCGTATCGACGGTCAAACGCGGCAGAGCGATCTGTTGATACGCCGGCGGGGCGCAGCTGTGATCGGGGTGCTTGACGCGAAAGATTTCGGGGTTGTGCTTGATGTGCAGGCTGACGTGTTCGCGGTGCAGATTCGAAGCCGGCGCTCGATCCGATTCCAGGGCCCCGCGAGTCATCGCTTCGACGGCGGCGCCCAGGGGTAAATTGCCGTACGATAAAAGATCCGCCCCGCTCCGACGCAGCGCTCGCGCCGTGTCTCCCGCGACGCGCGGATCGACGCAGGGGTTGTCACCGGTGGCGCGCACGATATAGTCCACGTCGTAGTGGCGAGCCGCAAGACGATAGCGCTCGCGCACGTCATCCTCCGGACCGGCGAAGCACTCCAGACCGCGCTGGCGACACCAGTCCATCAGGGTCGGATCGCTTTGCGGAACCAGCACGGCGGTGCGCGCGCCGCTCACGCCGGAGAGTCGACGATAGATCGTCTCCAGAACCGAAGAATCCGGCCGCGCTGGATCCAGCAATTCGAAGATCTTACCCGGCAGGCGCGAAGAATTGGCCCGGGCCTGAATGAAAATCCCGACTTTTGCGGACTCGGAGAAGGATCCGGATTGCCTGGCCATTGCGCGCATATTCAATGTATCGTCAAATCGATCGGAATATTGAGGCCCGGAAGCCGCCGCTGCTCAAAAATTCTGAATCGGTCTCGGCGGGATATGACTCTCGTGGATCTCATTCGGCAGCAGATCCGTCCAGACCATTTTCCCGACCGCTGGAATTCGCGCCAGGCGTTTCGGACCCGCCCCATTCTCCAGGATCCGTCGCCAGCCGACGTGCAGCTTAAAGGACAGCAGCATACCGTTCGCGACGGTATTATCGCCGGATGCATAAGCCATCGTATCGTTTTCGGCGACGCGCCGGAGACCGCCGAATCGATCCATGCTATTGCGCAGCTTCGTAAATAGCTCGATGTCGCCGAATTCTTTGGCCGCGAGCATTCCGTAAGCCGTCGCCAGCTGCGATGCGCCGCCGCCCGGTTCCTCTTTCACGTAGGCGTACGGCCCGAGCTCAACGACGAACATTTTTTTCCAGGCGGGGTAAATCTTCGCGTTGTATTCCGGCTCAAAGAAATTCAGCATCACCATCGACCAGGCGTTGGTATAACCCGAAAGGCTGGTTTCCACAACGTCGTGCGAAGGATGATACTGGTGCCAGTAGAGTCCGGTTTCGGGATCGGTCATTCGGCGACGAATGAAAGCCAGCACGCGCTGCACGTGATCGCCGGTATAATCAGTGCCATACAGACGATCGTACAGATGCAAGCTCAAGAGCGAGATGGCGTTGCACTGCACGAAGTACTGGTCGGGTTCGCAGTTCGATCCTTCGTACAGGCCTTTCTTGCTGTGCAGATCGATTTCCGCTACGATCTGCCGCGTCAGCCAGGTGAACTCTTTCGCGAATCGTTCGTCGCCGCTCATGAACTGATACAGGCCGTACATTAAATTCAAATGACCTTTGTACATTACGTTGTGCAGGCAAATCGGATCTTCGCCGAAGCCGTAGTCCTGCCATTCACGCCAGACTTTCTTCGACTTCATCTTGTTGATCATCACATACAAATAGTAGGTCGCGATTTCTTTTTTCTCGGGTTCGATCATCGCCAGAGACGGCATGCCGTACGCCAGAAAGGCGATGGCGTACTTCCAGCGCGACATCATGCCCGCGTCCCAATCCGGAAAAGTATCGCCGGAGGCTTCCATTCGGCGATAAAGATGCTGTACGTATCGCCACTGCCCCTCTTCGTCCGCCTGTAGACTGCGCTCCCCCACCGGACGAAAGTATTCGGCGCCGGCCGGCATGCCCGTCGGCCATAGATACACAAGCGCCGCCAATAAAACGACCGAAACAACGCCGGCGATTTTCACGCCGAAGCGCAACGAACGACGGCCGGTAAAAAAATCCCGGATCGCGCCGCCGGGCCCCCTTGCTTGCGTTTCGCTTTCCTCTGTTTTCGAATCCCTGTCCATCTGTTCACTCCCGCCCGCGCCACGCCAGAGTCGCACGGCTGTTCCTTGATTGCGGACGATTCTACACCAACTTCGGACCGGAATCGTTCCGGATCATAAACTGGCACCGCCCCGATGAGTCCCGGATGATTCGGAACTCCGCGCGAGTGGTCGGAGCACGCTTTCGGATTGACACGCGCGATCATCACCGCTCTACTTTCGTCACCGCCTATGACAGCAAACCCCATCGCCCTGGCCCTGACCGCGCTGGCGTTTACCGGACTCTGCCATGCTCTGTACCTGGCGCTCGGTCAGCTCTTACAGACAGCGCGTAATACGCTGATCGCGCGGCTGTACTTCGGGGTCGCTTTCATCTTTTTGGACGTGCTCGTCGTAACGACAAGCCCGCCGGAATGGATCGCTCATATGCCGGCTCTGAGCTTCTGGTTCGCGCTACCGCGCTTCTGGTTGGGCCCGCTCGCCTTCGCCTATTTCGCCTTTATGATCACGGATCCGCGCTCGGACGATTTCCCGGAGACGGTGAGCGGCGACAGCGGCTCTCTGCCTGGATGGAAACAGCTGTTGCCGGGAACGCTGATTCTGGCGATCGGCTCGCTGCTGATGCTTATAGATTTCGCAAGCCTGATCGCACCGGGCTTATGCTCGCCGGCATGCGAAACGATTCAGGATACGGTCACCCGGCGCGTTAGCCGGGCTCTGATCATCACAGCCGGCAATCTGCACATTGCCGCGTACCTGCTGCCGTCAGTCATTAGCGCGGTCCGGCTGTTCGTGCAAGGCCAGTCGAAAACGGCGGCGCTGACCGCGGCGCTGCTCGGATTAGGGGCGCTGAGTGCGGCGGCCTGCCAGGCCTTCAGCAGCCTGCCGGAGATCTATGCGCTGAACGGCGAAGCGACAGGCACCGCAGATTCGCCGTTTCAATCCTTCGCCGCAAACAGCGCCGGCATTGTCGGAATCAGTTTGCTTTTGATCGCCCTGTACGCCGTCGGCTTACTCGGCCTGCGCTTCCCGCGATTTTTGCAATCGCTACGCCTGGAAGCCCGGCGCATGAATCGGCAGCGCGAAAACCGCCTGGGGGATCTTTCGCCGGAACGCTTGCAGCAAAACCTCGACGAACTAATGGAGACGGAAAAAATATACCAGGACGAAGACCTGCGCCTTTCGACGGTCGCCAGCTTGCTGGATCTCAGCCCGCACCAGCTATCGTACTATCTCAACCAGATCCTGGAGATTGATTTCGCCGGCTACGTCAATCGCTATCGCATTCGAGACGCCGAAGAAGCCCTGCGCTCGTCGGCACATAGCTCACGCTCGGTTCTGGAAATCGGATTACAGGCGGGCTTCAATTCGAAGACTGCATTTTATCGCGCCTTTGGCGAAGCGACCGGCATGTCGCCGTCGAAGTATCGCAATGAGCACGGATCAAAACACTAAGCACCGAAACCCTATGCAAAACTATTCACCGTACCAGTTCGCCATCGCGCGTATCTTAACCGGAGTCCTGGCGATTTATATCGGTCTGATCGTGCTGGATCCAATCAGTTTGCACGCTCCCTTTCCGATTGTAGCCGGGCTATGGGCGCATCTAATCGCCGGCGCGTGCCTGGTGGTAGGGCGGCTCCGGCGTCTCGCCGCTCTGATTGTGTTGTTGTCGATCTGTTCTTTCTTGACTTTCCCCACTCCGCTCGCACTGGCAGTGCTTGCCGGCATCTGCGCTCCTTTCGCGCTGATGCTGCTGGCTCCTGCGGGCGAAACTCTGCGCCTGGGTCTGCCGGGCACGACGATCTTCGCGAAACTGCGCAAGATGATCCCCGGGAAAGCTTCGAGTACGCTCCCCTCGGCCTGGAGGATGCCCGGGGCGCTGGCGATTGCGGCCTTGCTTGCGGCAGCGATGCTCACAGTCCTGTTGCTGATCTATTCGATCCCCGCTCCGCTGAGCACATTCGCCTGGTTGGCGGTCGCGACTCTTGCGGCGGGCGGATTGAATCTCGCCTGGTTATTCCCGCCACGTCCGCGACCCGCGGCGCAGTCCTCGCAGCCGATCGTGTTTTTCGACGGCGTGTGCGGCCTGTGCAATACCGCCGTCGATTTTCTTCTGAACGTAGATCGCGCGGGCGTGCTGCGCTATGCGCCGCTGCAGGGCGAAAACGCGGCGCGTCTGCTGCCGCCGGAAATGACGGCCGACATGGATTCCATGGTCTTTCAAGACGCCCGCGGCGTGCTGCATACCCGCTCCGAAGCGATCCTGCGCATCGGCGTGCAAATGGGCGGCCTCTGGAGCCTGGGCGCGCCGGGATTGTTGATCCCGCGCACCGTACGCGACGCGCTTTATGATACAATCGCGCACAACCGCTATCGCTGGTTTGGGAAAAAGGACAGCTGCCGCATGCCGTCGGTCCAAGAGCGGAAGCTCTTTTTAATGTAACGGGAACTCTTCCTGATGTAACGCGAGCTCTGATTGATATAACGAGAGCTCTTTTTAATGTAGCGTGAGCTCTTTTTGATGTAACGGGAGTTCTTTTAATGTAATACGAAATTTCAGGCTGCACACACGCGAAAGGTCACGCGTTGAAAGTATACCACTCGTCGCACTGAAGGCAGGGCATCGGCACGCGATCATGTTCGCCGCGCATGGATGCGGCGTGATGGGGCATCGTTCGATCGCCAATTTCGGCGACCGTCATCTGCGAAAAATCCAGGGCGGCTGTGTTTTCGCCGTAGGGATCCTGCTTGCAAAGCGGAACCCGGCCGTCGACGGTCAGGAAAAAGTCCCGCGCCAGATGCCAGCAAAAATCTCGCGTCAGGGGCGTCAGGTCCGCGGCGCGGCGTTCGGGCAGTCTATCGATATAACGATTGAATTTCTGCAGCAGCGGCCGGATCGGTTGCTCCGGATCTTCAAAGCGATCCATAAATTCGCTCAGCTCGTCTTCCGTTTCGGCCAGGCGATGCATCTCGACGTAGACAGCCGGGGCCGGCGAGTTCTGCTCAGCGGCGCGCTTCAGGGCTGTTTCGCAGGCGGTTAAGAACTTCTGAACGTTCGCGAAACGATCCGCGCCGTACAGCCGGGTGTAGCGCTCCGGCCGCAGACTATCCAGGCGAACGATCAAGACAACGCGTTGGGCTTGCGGCGCGGCGAAGATGCTTTCCAGAAGCGCGGAGTCGACGCCGGCGGCGTAGGTTTCGATGATCACATGTTTGACGGCCGGCAGTTCTAAAAATCCGTTCATGATATTTATAAAATCCGGATGCCGGCAGGCTTCGCCCCGGCCTGCCAGACTGACCGTTACGTCGTTTCGCAGGCCGTTCGCCGCAATATCCCCGCGCAATTTTTCCAGAAGCTCAGAGCTCAGATAGCGCGCGGAAGTCCGGCGCTCGGCCGCCTCGGAAGTATTCACAGGCGGCGCAGTGTGGGGCGCGAAGGCGTCTTCCGCGAACCCGGAACAGAGCTCCACTTCGAAGTACGAGGGATACGGCCGAACGATTTCAGGATTCGAACGCAGCAGCTCTTCGAGATCCGCAAAGGCCAGCTCCGGCCGCAGCGCGCGAATCGCCTGAATCAGGCGAGTGGAACGCTCGTCGGCGGCGGAAAGCTCCAGACGATGCTGGCGCAGGTCCGGCGCGCGATAAAAAATTTCGACGTCGAAGCGATCGATGTTCTTGAAGGCGAATGCCCGCAGTTCGCCGCTCGGGGAAGGCCCGGTCGTGGATAGTTCCGGCGGCAGCGGATCGGGCAAATCGGCGACGAAGTCCCGTGCAACGAAATCAGGCGCGAAGCCGGCCGGAATATTTTCGCTGTAGCTGATATGCGCCAGGTATGTCGTGTGATCCGCCAATAACGCTTCGACCAGCGCGGAATCCAGCAGCGGGTACCATCCATAGCACACGGCGACTGACGCGTCAGCCGCATCGTCGGCCTTTGGCGCAGACGGCGCGTTCAGGGCGAAGACTTCCCGCAGGCGCGGGGCCAGCCCGCCCGATCCGGACAGCAGTTGAATCGAATCGCCGTCGGACCCGGCGGAAGTCATAATTTCGCGCGCTTCGCGCAGGAGCGCCTGCAGGGCTTCCGCGTGCTGCGAACCATGCGTCGCGATCCAGATCGGCCCACCGGGAAATTGAGCGGCCACCGCGTCCAGAGCGGCGGCGGCGATCTCCGCCGGCGGAATATAAAGACCCGGAGCGTAGATCAGAGTTCCCGTAATATTCGACTGCATTGCGGTTCGACTCCGGACGGTTTAATTCATTCTGGGAAAGCGCATCGAGAATTTTCAGCCGGGCGAAGACGGCCGCCGACCGAAGGTCAATTGAATGTGCTGATGGCGATTTGTTTGCGGCGCTTTGCCAGCCACTTTTCGAAAGTCTCGTTTTCTTTATCGAAATAGAGCCGCTGTCGAATTTGCTCGCGAACTTTATTCAGCGGGATTGGTCGCTTGCCTTCGATCAGAACGACGACGTAGCGGTTGCCGCTCGTGCGAAAGGGCCGCGGCACCTGTCCCGCGGAATGGTTAAAAAGAATCCCGGCGAGGATTTGATCGCGCTCGGCGATATCCTGAATCGGCAGGTAATCCTGTAATCCGCCGAAGGCGCGCAGGGGCGAAACGTTTTCAGACATGGATCGCGCGACGCTCGGAAAGGAACTCGGATTCGAACGCACTCGATCGTAAGCCTGGCGGGCCAATTTCGAAACGCGCGACTCCTCGGCGATGCTGCCGTTCTTCGGGGCGAACATCATCTCGCGGTAGCGAATTTCAATGCCGACTTTGCGGCGGTTCTTGCGATAGAAGGTTTCGACTTCGCTTTCGCTCGGCTGGGGCACGGTCAATTTGACCTGCACCAGCTGCCGTTTGATAATTTCAAATTTTAAATCATCGACCCAGATGTCGAACGAAGAGCCCGTTTGCCGGGTTACGACTTTCTTGAACTCTTCGAAATCATCGATGCCCGTCGCCAACTGCCGACGGCGAATTTCGTTTTCCATCCGCGCTTCGCTGACAATGATCGACTCGCGTTCCGCTTCGATGCTGACGATCGCCCGGGTGATCAAACGATCCACGGCGGCTTTTTGCAAATTGCGCGGCGGTTTATTCGAACTGCGCAGAGTTCGGATTTGATTGTCGATGTCGATCTGCGTGATCGAAATGCTGCCCACGACCAGTCGGACCCGGTTCAGGATCTCGCCGTCCTCGGTGACTGCCACAATCTGGCCCGGCTCGGCTTCTGTCGTGGCGGGCGCTGGCGCGGGAGCAGTGCCCCCATCGCTGTTCGCGGAAGAACCGCCGCCCTGCTCCGCGACCGGCGAGCTGCTGCAGGCGACCAGCGACAGAAATGCGAACGCCAGCGACAGAAATGCGAACGCCAGCGCCAGACCAATCGGCGAGCGCCGACTATATAATAGAGAGAACATCAGGAATTCAGACTCCCGGGCCTGGCGAGACGGTCAAGGCTAATCCGCCGAAAATCCTCGACCTCCGTGGCAGTCAAAAGCATAGATTTCAAATCCCGGGCCAGCCCGGGGCGCACGGTCAGATAGCGAGCGGCGTGTTTGCGAAAGAGCACCAGCCCGCGCTCCCCGTAGAACTCCAGCATCGCATCCAGATGTTCCAGCATCAGCTCGATCACGGTCGCCTCGTCCGGAACGCCAGCGGCGATCGCAGGATTCGCGGCGTTGACACAGCCGTCGGATTCCCCTGCGAAATCCTGGTTCCGAGCGTTTCCATAGCGTTCGTTAAAGATCCAGGGATTGCCGATCGCCGCGCGGCCGATCAAGACGCCGGCCACCCCGTAGCGCCGGCGATACTCCCGGGCCTGCAAAAGTCCCGCGACATCGCCGTTGCCCAGCACCGGGATCGGCAGGTCCGCGGCGATTTCGCCGATGGCGTCCCAATCGGCCAGGCCGGTATAGCCCATCGCCTTCGTACGACCGTGGACCGAAATCATCGCCACGCCGCTGTCGACCAGGGCCCGGGTCAGGTCCCGGTAGTTGCGACTGCGATCGTCCCAGCCCAGGCGGATCTTGGCGGTCACCGGAATCTGTACGGCCCGGACCAGGCGCTCCATAATGCGCGCGGTATTCGCGACGTCGCGCAGCATGCCCGCGCCGGATCCTTTGTGCGCGACGGTTTTCACCGAGCAACCCATGTTGATGTCAAGCACGTCGGGGCCGAGTTCTTCGGCCACCTGCGCCGCGTATTCCAGCGCCGCGAGATTGTTGCCGAAGATTTGAAACAGGATCGGCCGTTCTTCCGGCACGAAGCGAAACAAGGCCAGAGCCTCGGGCGATCCCAGGCGCACGTTTTCGGCGCTGATAAATTCGGTGAACGAGAAGCCCGCTCCCTGTCGCCGGCAAATGCGCCGGTACGGGCTGTCGGAGAATCCCGCCATGGGCGACAGGAAAACGCGGCCGTACACGGGCACGCCGTCGCTTGCGCCCGCGGGACGAATCGTGAAGGCGGGCCGGGCGGACGCCACCTTCGAGTCGAAAGGCGTCGACCCGCGGAGCGAGGGCACTGCCGGAATTCTGTGTTCGCTCAAGGTCTGCATGGACGCTTTCTCATCTCCCGGGGCGCGCCGAAATTCGAGGAGTCTACGCCAGATTCAGGCGGCGGATTCTGTTTCCCACAAAATTTTCACGCGCTTTCGCGCTGCGCGGCAGGTGAACATACATTCGCCTGTGCATTCATACGAACGGCCTTTTTGATTTTACTTGCCATTTAATTTTTCCAGATCGAATCTGGCGGCATGACTGTAGATTCTAAAACTGAATTCGCGGACGGCGTGGCCACGATCGTGATCGACGGGCTGCTGAACATGTATTCGGTTAAGAACCTCAAAAACGAACTGCTGGATTTTCTGACCGGCTGCCTGCCCGATTTACAAAAAGTGCAGATCGACCTGCAGGCCGTCGCCGAGCTGGATTCTTCCGGCATTGCGCTGCTCGCTCACGTGCAAAAGAAAGCCAACGAGATGGGCGCGGAGTTTTTTATTCTGCGGCCCAGCGCGAAGATTCGCAAGCTATTCGATCTCGGATTTATCGACGCGATGTTTAAGATCGTGGACTGAGCGCGCACATTCATTCAGGAGGGGCGACAGAGTGCACGGGCAAGAACATCTCTATCTTTACGACGGGCGCATCATTTACGCCTGCCCGGGAATGGAAACCGAGGCCCATCGCCACGTCGCCGCCGAAATTTTAATCGCGACCGGCGAGGCTTCCTTTATTGTGCGCCACTCCGGCCGCGAAGAAGAATTCCAGGCGGCCATGATCAGCCCTAATACGGACCACGAGCTGCTGGCCGGCGACACCGAACTGATGGTCTTTATGATCGATCCGGACAGCCAGGAGTTTCAGTTTTTCGCGGACGACTCTCGCAACCAGGGAGTCCGCGCTCTGGACCGCGATGATTTCCGACCGCTCTTCGATCGCTTTCGCGCGGCTCGCGCCGGCAGCCTGAGCTGCCGCGACAGTTACCAGCTCTTAAACGATCTGCTGATGTCGATGGCGAATTTCGAACTGCCGCCCCGCCAGTGGGACGAACGCATCGCCCGGGTTCTGGAGATGATCAAGAACACCGCCGATCTGAGCGAGGTTTCGATCTATAAGCTGGCCGAGGCGATCGGCGTTTCGGACAATCGGCTCATGCATTTGTTTAAAGACCATATGGGTCTGCCTTTACGCCGCTATCTATTGTGGCTGCGCGTGCGACGCGTCGCGATGATGATCAAAGACGGCGTTAATATCACTGAAGCGGCCCACGCGGCGGGCTTTTCAGACGCGGCCCATTTGAGCCGTACGTTCAAAGAAATGTTCGGCGTGCCTCCGACCTTTTTCCTGAACAGCATCGAGATGGATAGCATCCAGCTCTGCGACAGCGTCTGAGAAGGCCGGCGCTCTATATGAAATGGCGATCGCGCGCGGGCCGCTCCTGAAAAAACGACGAATTCGCGGCGCGGAGACTGACTCTCAATTCACGCACGAACGGCTCGACTATGTCCAGCGTCATAGTCGAAGCCGTCGCGCTTCGGCATGCTATAGTCATGAACGCTGCACACATCCACCTGCTCCTAAATCACACCCCGGTCGTCGGGCTGCTGTTTCTGCTCCCGCTTTTGATTTACGCGACGGCTCGATCGCATGCAGACTACTACCGCCTGGCTTTGCTGGGTTTGGTCTGCGTTGCCCTGCTCACGATTCCGGTCTATCTCAGCGGCGAAGGCGCAGAAGAAACGGTCGAACACCTGCCGGGATTCTCGGCGGCAACCCACGATATCCTGGAAAACCACGAGGATACCGCTCGCCTTGCTCTGTTCGGCGCGCTCGCTCTGGGCGCTCTCGCCTTCGTGTTTCTACTCCTGGAAAAATACAGGCCGGCGCTCTTTATGAAATGGCGTTGGGCGCCGGTTCTCCTGGCGATACCCACGCTCGCCGCCTTCGTCGCCACAGCCAATCTCGGCGGCCAGATCATGCATACGGAAATTCGTGACGCGAGCAGGATCGAGAATTTTCAGATCCTCCCGGAAGGGTCAGATACCCGAGCCGCGGAATACACAGACGAATCGGCCGAGCACGAGCGCGAATCGGAACACGACTGATTCGCACATAGCCCGCACCGCTTGAAACTGCGATTTTTTTCAGATTTCCAGCGCGATAACACAATCATTCAAGACGGGTTTTCCTCCGCATGATACAACCATATCGTCGCCACTTCGCCCTACTATAAAAAACACAATCCGGCTGATTGACGACGACTCCGGCGCCTCACGATTTCATGGGGAGCACACTTCAGTCTCCGCGAAATCGAGAGGCGCCGGAAACAAACAGTGTTCAAATCATTCAGGGGGACCTCATGAACTATTTCTCGAAATCCGCTCTGCGCTTTCTGTGCGCGGGCCTCGTCGCGGCGATGGTATTCTGCGACGACGAACCGGAACCGACTCCGCCGCCGCCCGCGGCCACCGGCGGCGACTGCACCGGCAACTCCAGCTTCGAAGTCGGCACCGGCATGCACGACATCACCGGCCCGGCGGCCGAGCTCGGCATGATGGGCTACGCCAGCCTCGAACAAAAGACGACCGGCATTCATATGCGCCTGCGTTCGCGGGCCTATGTCGTGGGCAGCCCCTGCAACGGCAAGCGCCTGGTTTTCGTCAGCGCGGACGTCGGCCAGATTTTCCAGTCGGTCAAACAGGGCGTCGTGAAAAAGCTACAGCAAAATTACGGCGGCGTATACAGCGACGCGAACGTAATGCTCAGCGCGACGCATACTCACAGCGGACCGGGAGCCTTTTCGCACTACGCTCTTTATAACCTGACCAGTCTCGGCTACGACGAACAGAATTATAACGCCATCGTCGACGGCATCTATCGTTCGATCGTAAAAGCGCATAACAATATCGGTCTCGGCGAAGTGCAGATGAACTCAGGCGATCTGACCGACGCCGGCTTTAATCGATCGCTCACGGCGTACGAAGCGAATCCGGCCTCCGAACGCGCGCGTTATACCAGCGATACCGATCAACTGATGACGGTCCTGCGCATGAGTCGCGGCGGCCAGGACAAAGGCATGATCAGCTGGTTCGCCGTGCACTCGACGAATATCGGCAATACCAACCGCCTGATCAGCGGCGACAATAAAGGTCTCGCGAGCTATAACTTCGAGAAGTGGAAGAATACGAACTACGGCGAAAACGATACTTTCGTCGCGGCCTTCGCGAATTCGAACGAAGGCGACGTCAGCCCGAACCTGTGGGGCCATCCCGACGGCGTAAACGACTACAGTCGCAATACTATCATCGCTGATCGCCAGTACGCGAAAGCGGTGGAACTCTATAACGGCGCGAATCAAAACCTGGTCGGCGGCGTGGACTTCCGTCATAAATACGTCGACTTCTCCGATCTGGTGATCCAGCCCGAGTTCACCGACAACGGCCAGCAAAACACCTGCGTCGCCGCGATCGGCGTTTCGATGATCGCCGGCAGCACCGAAGACGGCGTGGGCCTGGACTTCGTCGACGAAGGGCTGGTCTATGACGGCGTGAGCTGGCCGCAGTTTACTCTCGTGCCGGAAGACCAGGCCTGCCACGGAGAAAAAGTAATCTTACTTCCGATGGGCCGCTTCACTCCGTTTCCCTGGACGCCGGAAATTCTGCCGGTGCAAATCGCGACCGTTGGTAACCTGGCGCTGATCGCCGTGCCCTTCGAAGTCACCACGATGGCCGGCCGTCGCATTCGCGAAGCGGTGCTTGCGGAACTCGCCGGCACCGGCGTGAATCACGCGGTGATCGTCGGTCTGGCGAACGCCTACGCCGGCTATGTCGCCACCCGCGAAGAATATTCCGTGCAGCATTACGAAGGCGCATCAACCCACTTCGGTCCCTATACCGAAAACGCCCTGCGCCAGGAATTCTCGAAGCTTTCAGATAAGCTCGCGGCGAATCAGAGCAACGCTCCTGGACCTACGCCCCGGGATCTTTCGAACAATCAGACGTCGCTGCAAACCGGCGTGGTCTTCGACGACAAACCGCTGTTCAAAAATTTCGGCGACGTCGTTTCGAATCCCGCGGCTTCCTATTCGCGCGGTCAAACGGCGAAGGCGGTCTTCTGGGGCGGGCATCCGAAAAACAATCTGCGCATCCAGAGCACGTTCTTGAAAGTCGAATTCTGGAACGGCTCCAGCTGGGTGACCGCGCGCAACGACTGGGACCCGGACACGCGCTATATCTGGAAGCGCGACGGCATCGCCAACAGCAAGGTCACGGTCGAGTGGAGCATTCCGCAAAACGCGCAGCCGGGCTGGTATCGCCTGCGGCACTTCGGCAACTGGAAATCCGGTTGGACCGGCGCCATCAGCGAATACAGCGGCACCTCCAGTAACTTCCAGGTGAACTGAAATGCCGGCCTCTTTCAGAGCGTAAAATCGCAAGCATACAATCGCAACCCTTATACTGACAGACAGACGCCCCCGGGATACGGCAATGCGCCGCGTTCTCGGGGGCTTTTTTTGTGATATTTCAAAAGACCTTTCGAAGAACGCGATCCGCTTCGAATACGCGACGGCGGCCCCGTTATCACGTCTGTAAGTCACTCAAAATCTTCCGAAACTTCGCGTCGATCGGCTGCTTCGCGCCGCGCTCGTAATCATAGGCGACGAGCACCGTCTTCGCCCGCGCGAAACTCGCATTCGCGTCGGCGGTCCCGGTCGGACGAATCTCGTACGCGAAATCCCAGGAGCTTTCGCCGATGCGCGGCACGGTCATGGCGACCTCGACCGAAGGCTGATCGAGACCGAGGGGCCGCAAATAATCGATCTCGGTGCGCGCGAGAATAAAGGGCACGTCGCGGGGTCCCCGCACCGTATAGTGCGAACGATAGAATTCGAGCCGCGCCACTTCGCAGTAGCTCAAGAACGCCGCGTTGTTGACGTGCCCCATGCCGTCGGTATCGCGGAATCGAATTTGAATCGGAATCGTAAAGCCCATGGGCCCCAGGCTGCGAAGGGGATTGCCAGGCGCAATCAGAATGCACGCCAATAGTAGTACAAAAAAAGCCGGCAGCCATTCATTCAGGCAGCCGGCTGATTCGCGAGTGAAAGCCATAGGCCTCGCTCGAATCTTATATAAGATCTTACATATCGCCGGAAGCGCCAGCGCCGCCGCCGCTTTCGAAATAACCTTTCAGGCCGGAAGCCCGCACGGATTTTTCGCCGAGAGTTTTCGCCAGCGCCGCTGAGGTGTTGGGACCGACGATTCCGTCAACGCCAACGCCTGCTTCTTTCTGAAAAGACTTGATCGCTTTTTCAGTGTTGGGACCCATCTTCCCGTCGATTGAGCCGGGATTGTGTCCACAAATGCTCAGGGCTTCCTGAACGCTTTTTGCATCGTAAGAATTGCTACTCATAGGTTTTCTTTGCTCCTCTAAAATGATCTCAGTTCAGGCCCCAGAGTTTGGACCACTCACCGTGCGCGCCGTTAAAAGCCGCAGGATCTTTGCCGCCGATGGTCGTTGCCATCGCTTTGTATTCGGTCTGCAGAGCTTTGAAGCGTCCTTTTTCAGCGTCGGTTGCGCCCTGACCCGATTCTTTCGCCGCGCGAGAAGCGCCACGCAGAGCGGCTACATCGTAAGCGCCCATGATTGAGTTCAGTTCCGCAGCGGCGCCAGCCGGATTGTCGCTGTTGTTTTTCAGAGCGTTTACGCCCATCTCCATAACGGAGATCATGTTCTGAGCGGGCGTGCCGGTCAGTTCTACGGCCGGAGCAGCAGTTTCGCCGCCGCTGTTTGCGCCTTCGCTATCACCTTTACCACAACCAACAGTCGCCATAGCGCCGCTGATCAGCAGGATGGTTAGCATTCGTACACCAGTGTATTTCATATTTGTCCTCCAGGACACACCACGATGAAACGCACCGCCGATTGAAACCAAAAAAGTAAATATACCGATAAAACCAGCCCGCACCATGCACATACACACAATCCCCTTACACTATGCTAACACTGTGTCTACTCGCAAGAACGAAGGCTTCACAGATCCGCCTGCCGGAAGCAATGCCGGGCCGCTGCTCCGCTCGTGATGTTGTCTTAGGCGCCGAAGCGGCGGGCCGGAGGCGCCGGTTCCAATTCGTAGCGCAAGGCCTGTACAAAGTTTCATACAGTCGCAATTAGCGATCATCAGCCGCCCCTGGCGCCGCTGCTCGACTCCCTTCCCGATCGGAAGGCCCTGAAAAAAATCGCGTTTCAAACGGCTCGATCGACTCCGCCGCCCATTTTTTTCGTTGCGCGGAAGCGACGACACAGACACGAACCGGTATGTCCTCTTTGTTCCTGAGCCCTTCGCCGAAGAACCCGCGCCCGGTCCGCCGCGCGACCGCCCTGGCCGCCCTGGCGGGGCTTGCTGTACTGTTGATCCCCGCGGGCAGCTCCGCGCAGAACCCCAGCCGCTTCTTCGAAACGCTGCCGGACTCCGCGCCTCTACGCGAAACGGCGCGATTGCGGCTCAAGAACTACGGCTGGCGACTGAATCTGCAGGCCGGTCGCATGGCCCGGATTTACGACGCGCAGCCGAAAGATCGGGCCCGCCTGGAGGGAATCCTGAACTCGGACCGCAATCCGGCGTACGAACGCTGGGCGGCGCTCCAAAAGCTTGCGGGATTTCTACGGACCGCCGGCGAATATGAAGCCGCCGCGGCGCTGTATAAAAAACACAAAGCCGTATTCAACGATCCCCTGCTGGACCGCGCCGCCATGAGTCTGGCCCGCATGATGGAAAATCGCGAGGGCGAAATCAGGATTTTAAGCGGCGGCGAAGGCCTGAACAGCCCGTCTTATGAATATCTACCGATCCCGGAACTCAGCGGCGATCGGATCTATTTTACCGCGCGCAACCGCGACGGTCGCAAGAACGGCGAAGACATCTGGCTCGCGCGACGCAAAACGCCGCCGAAGAACGGTGCGGCCCCGGTTTATGACAGCGCTCCCATCGCCGAATTGAATACGCGCGAAAACGAAGGACCGGACGCGGTGTCTCCCGACGGAACGACGCTGTTTATGTTCGGAAATTACTCCGGCAGCCGCGGCCAGGGCGACATCTTCTTTTCGCGCCTGAGCAAGAACGGCTGGGAATCGGTGAAGCCGCTGCCCGCGCCGATCAACAGCCCGTACTTCGAATCCGACGCCTTTCTCACGGCCGACGGACGCGCGATGCTCTTTGCGAGCGATCGCCCGGGCGGCTATTATCCATACCAGGCGAAGAATCTTTTTTACGGCGGCGATTGGTGGGGCAATACGGATCTCTATATCAGCTTCATCAACAAAGACGGCACCTACAGCAAACCGCGCAATCTCGGTTCATTGATCAATACTCCCGGCTCGGAACGCACGCCCTATCTGCATCCGGACGGCAAGACCCTCTACTTCGCCTCCAGCGGCTTCGCCGAAAACAGCTTCGGCGATATGGACGTTTACAAAAGCGTGCGGCTGGATGACACCTGGCAGAACTGGTCCGAGCCGATCAACGTCGGCACGGTGGTCAACGGCAGCGATACCGACTGGGGCTTTCGCCTGACCGCCCGCGCGGACGAAGGCTATTTCTCGGGCGTACAACAAAACAATCAAGGCGGCGACGACATCTATCGCGTGACGCCGCTGCCGAAAAACGCGCAGCCGGCCGGGCAGGTCGCGGCGATTCGCGGGCGCATTCTCGATCAAAACGGCGAACCGCTGCAGGCCGAGCTGGAATGGCAGGACCGCATTACCGGCGAATATCTGGGTACCATTCAAAGCCGCCCCGACACCGGCGAATTCTTTATCGCGCTGCCGCCGGGTAGATCCTACGCCTATTACGCAAAAAAAGACGGCTATCTCAGTTCGAGCCGCAACATCGACGTGCCGGCAGACGGCACCGAGTATGTCGAAGAAAGCGCCAGCTTCGAATTGATTCAGGTTTCGGCGGCCCAGTCGAGCGGCACCGAAATCACGCTGTCGAATATCAATTTCGCGACCGGCAGCGCGAAACTCACCAAAGATTCAGTGGGCGAACTCGATCGTCTGCTGGATCTA
The DNA here is from genome assembly GCA_024742665.1 of bacterium. Lineage (GTDB taxonomy): Bacteria > Spirochaetota > Leptospiria > Leptospirales > Leptonemataceae > JANSYA01. The sequence continues at coordinate 1,239,024 of JANSYA010000001.1, read as the reverse complement.
TTAAAACGCAATCCGATTCTGCGAATCGAAATTCGCGGCCACACCGACAATACCGGCAGCCGGGCGACGAACGTCAGCCTGAGCCAGAAGCGCGCCCAGTCGGTCTTCGACTATCTCGTCGAACAGAAGATCGACAAAAATCGCCTGCGCGCGAAAGGCTTCGGTCCGGATAAACCGATCGCCTCGAACGATACGGCGGACGGCCGACGCGAAAATCGGCGGGTGACCTTTGTCGTACTGGGCGCGGACGAGTGAGTATCGTTTCGTGAATCCGCTCCGGGTCTGGTCGGCCATTGCCGGGCTCGCTTTCGCTCAAGCCGGCCTGATCGTCGGCGGATACATTCTGCTGTTCTTGCTACAGCTTCCTGCTATGGGCTGGTTCTTCGAAGGGCTCGTTCTGGTCGCGGCGATTGCGGCTGTGAAGCTTTTGCCAATCGCGACCGGCGGCGCATACCCGACATCAATCTGGCACGCCGTTGCGATGACAATTCTGGGCCACATCGCAAGTATACTTCTGGCTCTCGCGGCGACCGCAGCCTTCGCGGATGAACACTGGCTCGGCACGATGGGCGCTTTCTTCGCATTCGGCGCCGCCGCGGTTTTTCTCAGCTGCTTCGCGCTGCTCGCGCTCTACCACCGCAGACAAATGCGCCGGACGATGCGATTCTGATCGCGACCGTTGCTTCGCGCGAACGCGCCGACCGGCGTATCGCCGCTCGAATCGTTTCGCCTGCTACTTCGCGTAGTGGCCTTCGACCATCTCGTAAAAATCCTTAAAGAGATAGGCCGCGTCGTGGGGACCGGGCGCCGCTTCGGGATGGTACTGCACGCACATGATCGGGCGATCGGAATCGCGAAAGCCTTCGATCGTTTCGTCGTTTAAGTTGATGTGCGTTACGTCGACTTTGCCGCTGCGCTCGCCGGCGACGGCGAAGCCGTGATTCTGCGAAGTGATTTCCACGCGGCCGGTTTTGAAATTCTTTACGGGCTGATTGCCGCCGCGATGACCGAACTTCAGCTTAAAGGATTCGCGACCGCTGGCCAGACCGATAATCTGGTGGCCCAGGCAGATGCCAAACATGGGCTTGCCTTCGTCCATCAATGATTTGGCCGTATCCACGGCGTAGTCCAGGGGCTCCGGATCGCCGGGACCGTTCGATAGAAAATAGCAGTCGAAGCCGCCCGCCTTGAGTTCGGCGAAGGGGGTGCGCGCCGGAAAGACCTGCACGTCAAAGCCGTTGGAATTCAGCAGGCGCAGAATATTCGTTTTCACGCCGAAGTCCAGGACGGCCACGCGATACTTTTTATCCGCCGCGTCGCCGAATTGGTACGGCGCCTTCGTGGTGACTTCCGACGCCAGGTCCAATCCCTTCATCGAAGGCTGGGCTTTGACCTGCGCGAGCATATCGGCATCGTAGGGCCGACCGACGAAAATCCCGCCGCGCTGGGAACCTTCATTGCGCAGCATCAAGACCAGCTTGCGAGTATCGATGCCCTGCAGGCCCGGCACCTCGTAGTCTTTTAGAAAATCGCCCAGGGATTTCTGCGACACGAAGTTGCTGGGATTCGGCACGTATTCTTTTACGACGAACCCCGCCGCCTGAATGCCGCTGGATTCGTTTTCCTCTTCGTTTACGCCGTAGTTGCCGATCATCGGATAGGTCATTGTGACGATCTGGCGACGATAGGACGGATCGGTCAGGATTTCCTGATAACCCGACATGGAAGTATTAAAGCAGACTTCACCGAAACTGTCGCCTTCGTAGCCGAAGGACGTGCCGGAGAAGACGGTTCCGTTTTCCAGAACCAGAACAGCGATAGGACCGGAGGCAAGCATGGAACCAGATTTCCTGGCGCGCCGGGGCCGTCAAGCGTCGGCGACCGGCCCGGCCCCCGAATACTTCCGAACGGCCCCGAAATCGGCTCGATCGTCGTAGATCGCCTGATTCGGATCGTTTTGCCTTGCGTACGGGCCTTCGACAGGATTCTCTGGCCGAAGCAGACAGGTTAGCCACACAAGCACCATGGAAAATATCGAAACAGCCCGCTACCAGCTGGAGTTCCGCGCGGAAGTCACCGTCAATTACCTGCGGCTCTTTTTGATTGCAATCTTCTCCGTCACGGTGATTTTGTCGTACGCGAACCGCACCCTGCTGCTTGAGAGCCTGCCGTTCTTTATCGGCGGCATTTCCAGTTTTGCCATCACCGCCGCCCTCTCCGTATTTTTTCTAAAAACTGGCCGCTACCGGCCTTCATTTAAATACTATTTTAGCGCCTTCGAATACGCCGGCTTCTTTTTGGCCTGCATGAGCTATATCGATTTAGACCTGATCCGCGCGATGATTCCGCTCAAGGGCAAATCGCTTTTCGCGGTATACTTCGTGCTCCTCGCCGGCAGCGCTCTGCGTTTTTCACCCCGCTTCTGTCTGTTCAACGGTCTGCTGGCCGTCCTCTGCCATAGCACAGTCGCCGCGGTCATCATCGTGCACCGGGATATTGAAATCATACGCGGAGTTTCCATTCATAAAATCAATGCCGTCGGTACAAACGACCTCATTGTGCCCGCGATCTTGATCCTGGCCTCCGCCGCGATTCTGGCCGCCGCCTCGCGCTATATTCGCGAGCTGCTGCTGCGCGCCCAGGTTTCGGAGAAGAACGCCCGCGAAAGTCTGGAACGCCTGGAAGATTTGATGCTCGAAAGCGGCCACACCGCTCAAGGCCTGGAAACGACGGTGCAAAGCCTGACTGAGATCACTCTGGCCAACGAAGACCTCGGCCGCGACCAGCTGGCCGCGATCGAAGAAACTTCGGCGACGATGGAAGAGATGAGCGCCTCGACGCGATCGATCGCCGACAAAGCTCGCGAGCAGGACGAGCTTTGCGACGCCAGCGCCGGCTCGATGGAAAGTCTGAACGTAATTGTAAATAAGATCAAGAGCCTCAGCGGCGATGCGACCGGCCAGGCGCATAGTACGATCCAGCAGGCGGAGCGCGGCGAAAGCGAATTACAGAACGCGGTCGAGATCATCGAAAAAATTCAGACCAGCTCGGACCGCGTCGCGGACATCGTCACGGTGATCAACGGCATCGCGGATAAAACGAATTTACTCGCCCTCAACGCCGCGATCGAAGCGGCCCGGGCCGGCGAAGAAGGCCGCGGCTTCTCGGTAGTCGCCGACGAGGTCGGCAAGCTCGCCGAGATGTCCAGTCGCAACGCGAAAGAAATCGAACGCGTCATCCGCGAAACTCAGGAAGTCACCGAAACCGGCGTCGTTTCGGTCGGCTCCACGATGAACGCGCTGCAGGATATTATTTCGGGAATTCGCGGCATTGCGACGACCGTCAGCGAAGTCTACCAGGTCGTCAAAGAGCAGGCTGAAGCCAGCCAGGTGGCTCTGCGCCAGACCAAACAAATTCAGAACATGTCCCGGGACATGCGCGGCGCGACCGAAGAGCAACTGAACGGTTCCCGTGAAATTCTGCGGGCCATCGATTCAATCAACTCGTCTTCGGAAAAATACGTGCACTCATCCGAACGTCTCCGGCAGGCGGCGACCTCGCTCACGGAGGCAAGTCATCGCCTGAACGAAAAAATGACCGGCTTTCGCACCTCTACGGAAACCTGAAGCGGGCCCGTCCGAGCGCTTGCCGGCATAATTCTAAACAAGCTCTCAGCACCAGTCACGCTATCGAGAAACAACTATGGAACTACTACAACAAATCGCGACATCCCCGGCTCTGCAAATGGCTCTGCCGCTCATGCTGATGGCGCTCGTATTTTATGTTCGACGCAAATACCATCGCGAACTGATGGCCCTCTCAGGGCCGCTCCGCGACCGGCTCTATACTCAGTTCGGCCGCTACCGTCTGATGCAGTTCTTCGCCATCGGCATGATTGTCCTGCCGGTTTTGATTACGGGTTTCGACCTGCCGTTCTTTTCGGGCCGCGAAAGCGTTCCTTTCTTCATATCAGGCGTAGTGCTGTTCCTGTGGTTTTCGCTGGGCTACGAATTTCTCAAACGCAAGCTGCAGGAAATCGGCATGCCCGACACCTTCGTGCAGTCCTATCTCGGCGACCGGCTGGTCATGGCCGTAACCCTGGCGCTGCTCCTGTACTTCGCCTGGGCCCGGGTCATGGAAACCGCGGCCTGAGCTCCGCCAAATTTTAGCGCAGCGAAAATTTAGCGGAGCGAAATTCAAACGCAGCGAAACTTTCGGGCGCGGCGAATCACAAAAGCATGAAACTAAGACTCGCAACATTCAACGCGGAAAATCTCTTCGCCCGCTGGAAAGACCGGCGTGCTGATGCAAAGCGGTTCGACAATGGCCGGGGGCGCGCGGACGCGAAACACGGAAACGCCCGGCAGGGGCATCCCAACCGCAAGCACGGAAAAAAGAAACACGGCGAAGCGCCCTTTCGCCACGACCCGGCCCGCTTTCGCGAGTACGATCATAAAAAACGCGAGCTGACCGCGCGAGCGATTCTGAGCTTAAACGCCGACGTGATCGGATTGCAGGAAATCGAAAACCTCGACACCCTCAAGCGCTTCAATCATCGCATGCTGGGAGACGAGTATCCCTATCAGATCTTAATCGACGGCAACGACGACCGCCTGATCGACGTGGCCCTGTTAAGCCGCCTGCCCTTCGACTATATTCGAACGCACCAGTATTTACGCACGAAGGACGATCGCGACTGGCTCTTTTCGCGCGACTGCCTGGAAGTAGGAATCCGGGCCGGTAAGAAACGAGTGCTGCCGGTCTTCGTGAACCACTTTAAGTCCATGCACGGCGGACGCGAAGACACCATGCCTCGTCGCGCGGAACAATCCCGGGCGGTTGTGCGTTTGCTCAAAGAACGCTTCGGCAAAGATCCCGGCGCCTACGCCTGGGCGGTGCTCGGCGACCTCAACGATTATATGCCTTCGGCCGGCCTGAAGCCGCTCTTATCGCAACCCTGGATCGTGAACGTCGTGGATCGAATCAAAGATCCCCGCGATCGTTGGACGCACTTTTATCCCGGAAACGGCGAATACAATCAGCTCGACTATATTCTGCTTTCGCGCAGCCTGGCCGCGGGAAATCCAAAGGCGGTGCCCTACATCGAACGCCGGGGCATGCCGCGCCGCGCCGAACGCGCGGGCGAGTGGTGGTCCGAAGTCGACGATCGCAAACGGATCAAAGCGTCCGATCACTGCCCGGTTGTGATTCAGCTAAAGGTCTAATCAAAACAAGTCAGCGTTCCCGCATTTCGTCCCAGTGACGCCACTGGCTGCGGTTTTCGTACTTCAGACCGGTGATATTTCGCAATGCAGCCATCGCCGCCCGGGCCGTTTCAGTGCTGCCTTTGTCAACGACGCCGATTAGCGTGGGGATCGATTCCGGCGATTTGCGATTGCCCAGGGCCCGCACCGCCGCCAGCTGCAGCTCCAGATCGCTGTTGCTCGCGGCGGCGAAACCTTCGAGAATTTCGCGCGCCTCGTCGCCCGGCGTAACGGCGATGGCGTCTACGGCGGCGTAACGAATCTCAGGGCGATTGTTCACCGCCGCTTCTAAATCGCCGAGAGCCGCGGGGCTGGCCAGGCCGCCCAGAGCTTCGGTTGCGTATAAAGCCAGCTTGCGATCGTTCGATTTCGCGGCGGCGCGCAAAGGATCGAGGGCGCGTTCGTCGCCCAGCACGCCCAGGGCCCAGGCGGCGCCGTAGCGGCCTTCGCCGCTTTGCTCCGAAAGCACGCGAATCAAAAGCGGCACGCTCTTCGCGTCTCCCAGCCAGCCGAGGCTGCGGGCCAGGGCTTCACGTTCGGGTGCGCTCGCATCGCTCAATTGAATTTCGATTTCTTCCCGGGCCGGGGAATACTTCAAACGCCCCAGGACGAAGACCGCCGGAGCGATCGACGGGGCTTCGCGTTTTTTTAAGATCGTCAGAGCGCGCGGTCCGGAATCCGCGTCGGGAATGCCGGCGATAACTTCGGCGGCGCTGAAACGGGCGGCGGCGTCTTTGTGTTCAAGCAGCGGAAAGACGCGGGGCAAAGCCGATTTGTCTTTGATTTGAACCAGCGCGGCGACCGCGTTCTCGCGGCCCTTATCGAAATCTTTCGTCAGCGCGGCGGCCAACACGGGAACGCCCGCCGCGCTGCCGACGCGTCCGAGCGCCAGATAGGCCGCCGCGAGCGTCGGACCCGCCGGCTCGCGCGACGCCAGCTGAATCAAGTACGGCGCCGCCTGCTGCGCGCCGATCATCCCCAGGGCCATCGCATACGTGCGGGCCTTGTCGCGATCGCGATTGCGCCGGGCCATCGCGAGAATATCGCCGGCGGCCTGCTTTGCTTTCAAAATCCCGAGAGTTTCGACTGCTTTGAGTCGCAGCACATCGCGATTCGACTCAAGCATGGGCAAAACATAACGCGCGTTCGCGGGATCGCCCATGCGCGCGAGAGCATCCATGAGATAGTCGGGGCCGGTCTCTGTATCCCCCGTAATCATGCGGCCGATGGCGGGACCGGCGGCGCGCGCCTGGAAATCGCCGAGAGCCAGAGCCGCAGTCTGGCGCACGGCGGGATGCGGATCCTGCGTAAGCAGACGCGTGAGCTCGGGCACGGCCTGGCGGTATTCTCCGCGCATAATCTCAAGAATCGCGCCGGAACGCTCGCCCCAGACTTCCGATTTCAGGCGCGCCTCTAAAACATTATAGGGCGGGATCGGTTCTTCGCCGCGGACAGTGCCGGGCACTTCGCGGGGTTTGGGTGGGCCACAGAAAAAGAACACAGGGAGTACCGTCAGTAAAAGCAGTAGCAGCGTCGCGACGCTTTGCAAGCGATTTCGCGCGCTCCGGCGCTCGCATTTTTCTTGATATTGCATCATATAACTCCCGGGGAAATGACTGATACGAAAAAACCGCGCCGCCCGGTATTCGGTGCGACGCGGCTTCCGAGATTGGGACCGACCCCGAAAAGAGTCAATCAGAACCTCTGCTGATTTAGATCATCCTCAGTCGAATAATCGTCGAATCATCTTAAACGAAGATGTTGATCAGGAAGCTGATCACCTGGCCGAGAATGCTCTCATTCAGGTATGCTTTCAGATCGACCGGATCGCGGTTCAGGCTGTCGTAGTACCACGCCGCATATTCGTTGACTTTCGGAATGTTCACGCCGTACTTCGCGTTGATCGAAGTGCTCAATTCGTTCGCGAGCACCGCGTGGCCGTAGCGGTTCGGGTGCACTCCGTCGAGACCGAAGATGCCGGGCTGACCGGGCAGCGGCCAGTTCGCGCCCGCCACGCCGGGGCTGTAGCCGCCGGAGCTGCGAATTTCGCGGCCGTTTTGCTTGATGTCGTCAAAGATCACTTTCGCGTCGGTTAAGGCGTAGTTGTTCGCCGCGGCCAGGTTTTTCAGGTCGGTGTTGACCATGCTGACGAAATTGCTGATCGTCGCGATCTCGTTTGCATCCAGCACGTCGCCGGTGCTGCTGACGCTGGACTTATAGAAGGCTTTGAGTCCGGAATGCGACGCGCGCCCCTGGGGATCGTTGTACTGTTCCAGATAGTAGATCGCCGTTACGTTCGGCACCGTGAAGACCACGCCGCCTTTGACGCTGGAGATATTGCGCATGCGACGGAAGGCTTCGGCCGAATCGCGCTTCCAGCGAGCGGTATCCAGGCAGTCCAGGCTGGTGGCGAGAGCGGTGCAGAGCACGTGATTCGCGCCAACCGATCCAAAGATAAAGCTGGGGCGGACCGCTTCCATGACTTCCATCTGCGTGCCGGAGTTGCGCAAGCCCAGTTCATGGTACTTATCGGGATCTTCGCAGTCGGAAACTTCAACCCAGCGATAGGTGTAGTGATACCAGGTGCGCCAGTACCAGTCGCGCTCCCATTTTTTAGCGGTGATGTCTTCGCAGGTGCCACTGGTGCGCAGAGCGTTCGTATAGTCCGCACCGGTAATGCCGGCATGGGTAGGAGTGGATACAGTGCCGTCATGACCGCCGATGATCGAACTGGCGATGCAGAAGACGCCGCAGTCGCCTTTGAGCACGTCTTCCAGATTAATATACGGACCTTTCAGTTTGTTATAGGTCACGTTCGAACCGGCCTGCTTTGAGACCAGCACGGGATAGGCCCAATCCTGGGTTTTCTTTTCGACGCTCGCGCCGTAGAATCCCTGAGAGAGAGAATCGCCCATGACGCCGGGTTTGGCGAAGAGCTGGCCCAGGCTCTGGGCGGAAAGGGGCGCGCTCACGACTGACAGAGCCAGAGCGCCGAGAAAGGTAATCAGGGCGGCCGAGGACAACGCCGGCCGACCCGCGGACTTCCGTCCGGGATGCTTCACTTGATTTCGCATGATTTACTCCTGTCCGGCCCCCAAATCGATTCCCCGTTTTGTATTTTTCAGGAACCCAGGGGGCCGTGCTGTAAAAGCGACGGTCCCCTGAAGGGCGCGAACTGTGGCCTAAACTCTCAGACAGGAACTATCACGCAATCAAAATACTGACACGGTGTCAGGCTGCGGGTTAAAATACGATGAGCCCCGGCAGCGGCCAGGGCCTCCAGAGTCATCGAAAGCGTAGAAAGCTGCCCGGATGCGATGCAGCCGATCCAGAGGCCCAATTACGGGAAAAAACGAATACACAGCACCACGCCCCCGGTGCCCGCTGTTTTCCATGCGGCTTCCCACTTTCCCACTGTACTTTCGCGCCGGTCGCCCGGGCGTGCTCCTGTTTGCGATCGCGTGCGGCACGATCTGCTTCGGCGCGCTACAGCCGACGAAACTGAGCGGCGATGCGCAGACTCCCGATCTTGCGCCTCGCACGGCCGCCGCGATTTTGCAGATGCTGCGCGAAGTCCACTATCGGGGAGACACGCCGCTGAGCGCGGAATTCGCCGGAGATGTGCAGTCCGCGTTTCTGGACGCGCTGGACGATCAGGGGCTGATCCTGTACGAACAGGACCGCAAAGAACTGCTACGCATTCCGCTGAATCTGAACGCGCTCGCCCGGAATACCGCGGATCGGGAAAGTCTCAGGTTTTTCGAAGAGAGCGCGGCGCGTTTTCGTCACCGACTGGTCGAAAGCGAATCGATACTGGAGACCGCCGCGGACGCGCAGCTGGATTTCGAGAGCGATGCGACGCTGATCCTGCCCGGAGCGAAACGCGGTTTGCTGGATTTCTTCGGCCCTGCAAACCCGGATTACGCCCGGAGCAAGGCGGAGCTCCTGGCTCGCTGGCGAGGCAGACTGCAGTATCGCACGATGCAGAGTATATACTTCGGACACGCCCCGAGCAACTCCGGGCAGTTTCGCGCCCGACTCGCGGAACACTCGGAAGCCGAGCGGGAGAAAGTCGTGAGCAAAGAACGCCGACGCATCGCCGCCCTGCTCCGGCCCGAAAGAGGAAGTCGCCGCCTGGAACTCCGCATCGCCGATTTGTTTTTAAATACGCTGGTCGCGCGCTTCGATCCCCACAGCGGATTTTTTTCCAACGCGCAAAAAGAACAGTTCGAGGCTTCGCTTTCCGCCAGCGCCCTTTCCTTCGGCGTCTTGCTCGAGCGCAGCCTGAGCGGGGAAACCCGCGTTACGCGCCTGGTGCCAGGCGGCCCCGCCTGGAAGGCCGGCAAGATCAATGCCGGCGACCGCGTCCTGCGAATCCGATTTCCGGAGCAGCGCGGCCGAAACGCTGCCGGCCCGCGCGAGATCAATCCGGCGGACCTCGCGCCGGGCGAAGTCGCGCGCGTTCTCGACGGCGACGCTTCCCGAATCGTTCAGTTGAGGATTCGTAAGGCCGACGGGCGAATCATCGACGTGACTCTCTACAAACAAAAGCTGAGCGTCGAAGACAATATCGTTTCGAGTTTTATTCTCGAAGGCCCGCGCCGCGTGGGATATATCTATCTACCGGCCTTTTACGCGGAATTCGAAAACCCTGGCGCGCCGGGATGTGCGAGCGACGTGGCCCGCGAGATCATCAAGCTCAAACGGGAAAACATCGAAGCTTTGATTCTCGATCTGAGAAACAACGGCGGCGGGTCTCTGCGCGAAGCGGCGGACCTGTCCGGAATTTTTATCGACGAGGGGCCGCTGTATCTGCAACGCCAGCGCGACGGCCGGCTCGGCGTCTTAAAAGATTTGAACCGGGGCGCAATCTATCGCGGGCCGCTCGTCGTGATGGTCAACGGCCAGAGCGCCTCCGCCCCCGAGTTTTTCGCCGCGGCCATGCGAGATTACCGGCGGGCTTTGATCGTCGGCAGCCCCACTTTCGGCAAAGCCACGTCCCAGGTGATTCTGCCCATTCCGCCCGGTGCGACGCGCGAACCCGGCTTTCTTAAGCTGACCACGAATCAATATTACGACCTTCGGGGCGAAAGCCACCAGGCGCGGGGAGTCAAACCGGATATATTTTTACCGGACGCCGGCGCGATCGTCCCCGGCGAAAGCGACCTGCCTCACGCTCTGCGCAACGACTCCGTGTCGAAAACCGGCCTCCGCTATACTCCCGGCGATACGCGAGGCCACGAGCGCGTGCGTTCCCTGGCGGCGGCCCGCGTAAACGCCGACCCGGCCTTTGAACGCGTCGCGGAGCTGGCGGAAGAGATCGCCGACTTTCAGGCCGAACACCACGGGCGGATTCCGCTCGGCGCGGAGCCTTTCTTTGAGCAGCTACGGTCCTTCGTCGAGCTCTACGAGAATTTCGAGGACGCCCGGCGGCGCGACTCGCGCAGCTATACAGTTCAGACCCACGGATACGACCGGAACATCGAATCGATCGATTCATATTTGCGCGAGCGCAATGCGGAACGAAAAAAACAGATCTTCGAAGATATTTATATTGACGAAGCCTACAGAGTCGCCGCCGATGCTGTCGTAAATTTTATTGAATAATCCTCTGGAGATTTCCCGTGATCCATAGCTCACTTACGCCGCGCCTATTCATTTCAATTCTGATCCTGCTCCTCACAACGACGGCTTGCGGCGGCGGTGGCACCGCGAAACGAACGAACTCCGGCGATCCGACCGCGGCCGTCGCCCATATGCAGGAACTATCCGGCGAATCTCAGACGATCTCCCGGGCGATGCTCGAACATATCCAGGCCTCGGCACACAGCAAGAACCCGACGCTGATCGAAAACAAGCGCCGAACGTTGATCGCTTCGGTCGAACGAGCCATCCTCTCCGTCAATCAGGTGAACGCCTTCAACGGCGATTCAGATCTAAAAGAAGCGACGCTTACATTTTTGAACACAATGTATTCGGTGCTACGCGAAGACTACGCGCGCCTGGTCGACATGGAAGAAGTCGCCGAGCAATCCTACGATCTAATGGAAGCCTATTTACTCGCACGCGCGAAGGCCAATGAAAAGTTACAGGAAGCGGCCGAAGATCTACGCGCCGAAGAAACCCGTTTCGCCGCAGACAACAACGTTCGCTTGATCGAAAATGACGATCCCGTCAGCAAAAACCTCGCGAAAGCGACGAAGGTGCTCGATTACCGCACAAAGATTTTTCTGATTCATTTCAAAAGCTACAAGCAGGAGTTCTATCTGCTCGAAGCCTTAAACCGCCGGGATGTGAGCGGCATTGAACAAAACCGCGAGACCCTGGAAGAATACGCAAGCGAAGGCCTGAGTCAATTGAGCCAGATCGGCGCCTACGCGGGAGACTCTTCGCTCTTGCAAAGCGCCCGGGACATGCTGACATTCTATCGCAATGAAGCCGCGCGGGAAGTTCCCGTGCTGACGGACTTTCTCCTGCGCCAGGATCAGTTCGAAAGCATCAAGAAAGCTTTCGAAGCGAAACCGCCGGCCCAACGCACCCGCGCTGACGTCGACAACTTCAATGCGCAGGTCAACCAGGTGAACGCGGCCGGAACGAAATCCAATGCGACGAACGAGCGCCTGAACCGCGAGCGGGTCGCGCAGATCAACCGCTGGAACCAGGTCAACGAGCGTTTTCTATCGCGGCATATTCCTAAATAAGCGCGGCAGCCTTCGCGTCGCAGCGGAGAAGCTCACGCCGGTCCCATCCGCCCCGGCGTGCCTCCAGTACATCAGCTTCCCGGAACCGTGGCCCGGACCTGCTTGTATTCTTCGATCTTCGCCTGCCACTCGGCCAGCTCCTTCCGGGCGTCGGGCAGCTGATCGGCGTCCATGCGGCCCTTTTCGATCGTGAACTGCACCAGCTGAATCCGCGACTCCAGCTCCTGAATCTTGTAGTCGAAAAATTTACGCTGCTGCTCCGGCGTAACTTCCGGTTCCGCGGGGGCTGCAGGGCCCTCTTTGCCTGCGCCGGTTGCATCGGCCGGCGCGGAGTCTTTGCGGGCGGCGATGCGCGCCGATGCGAGACCGGATTCGATCGTGCCGATGGTATCGAGCAGCTCGCGGCGCTCTTTGATTTCGCTTTCGCTCAGTTCGGAAAGGTATTCGTTCGGAACATAGATGTTCTTCGGATAGCGAGCCACGAACTCTTTCCACTGAGCGCGCACGGCTTCGCGGTCCGCCGGAGCGTCATCGATGTCCGGCCACAGGTTGCGGTATTCTTCCATTTTTTCCAGATCCTGGGCGGGAGCCGGCGCTTCGGCCCACAGGCCGCCTTCGGAAATATCCTGGCCTTCGCCGTCTTCGCCGCCGGCCAGGGGGCCGCTCTGATCTTCGTCGCCGAAACTCAAAATCACGATAACCGCCAGGGCGACGACGCCCACGATACTCAATAGGATCATTAGTTGTTTGTTGTTCACGAATTTGCCTCGTTGCTTGCTGCTGTGTAGAAAAATGAAAAACCGCCGGCCTGATTATGCTCGGGCCGGCGGTCGGAAGTTTCGATCGAATCGACCTGGATTAAACGAACAGGTTGATGATGAAACTGAGCACCTGCCCGATGATGGACTGGGTCAGGAAGCGCTTCAGGTCGACCGGATTGCGATTCAGAGAATCGTAGTACCAGGCCGCGTACTCGCTGACTTTACGCACGTTCACGTTGTACTTCGCGTTGATCGATTCGATCAGCTCGTTGGCCATTACCGCGTGGCCGTAGCGGTTCGGATGCACGCCGTCCAGACCGAAGATGCCGGGCTTGCCGGGCAGCGGCCAGTTCGCGCCCGCCACGCCGGGGCTGTAGCCGCCGGAGCTGCGAATGACGCGACCGTTCTCTTTGATGTCGTCAAAGATCGCTTTCGCGTCGGTTAGAGCGTAGCCGTTGGCGGCCGCCATATTCTTCAGGTCGTTGTTGACCGTGGTCAAAAAGTTTTCGATCGTCCGGATCTCGTTCGCGTCGAGCACGTGGCCGGTGCTGCTCACGCTCGTGCGATAGAAAGCCTTCAGGCCGCTGTAGCTCGCGCGACCGCGGGGATCGGTGTGGGGTTCGACATAGTAGATCGAAGTAACATTCGGCACGGTAAAGATCACGCCGCCCTTAACGCTGGAGATATTGCGCATGCGGCGAAAGGCTTCGGCCGAATCGCGCTTCCAGCGGGGCATGTCCAGGCAGTCGAGGTTCGTGGCCAGCGCCGTGCAAAGCACGTGGTTCGCGCCGACCGATCCGAAAATAAAGCTCGGGCGCACCTTTTCCATGACCTGCATCTGCGTGCCGGAGCTGCGCAGACCCAGCTTGTGATATTTGTCCGGAGACTGGCAGTCCTGAACCTGCACCCAGCGGTACGTATAATGATACCACTTGCGCCAGTACCAGTCTTTGGCCCATTTTTTCGCGGTGATGTCTTCGCACTTGCCGCTGGTTACGAGCGCGTTCGTGTAATCCGCTCCGGTAATGCCGGCATGCGTAGGAGTTCCTACAGTTCCGTCGTTTCCGCCGATGATCGAACCGGCGATGCAGAACACGCCGCAGTCGCCTTTGAGCACGTCCTCTAAGTTGAGGTACGGGCCTTTCAGCTTGTTATAGGTAACGTTCGAGCCGGCCTGCTTCGAAACCAGAACGGGATAGGCCCAGTCCTGAGTTTTCTTTTGCACGGTGGCGCCGTAGAATCCCTGGGACAGGGAATCGCCCATTACGCCGGGCTTGCGGAATAACTCGCCGACGCTCTGCGCCGCCAGAGGCGCCGAAGCGATCAGAAAAGTCGCCGCGGCCAGAAAACTCGCAGCCAGGGCGGAAGACAGACCGGGTCTGCCGTTTGCAGTTTTTCGCATGGTTTCACTCCTGCCGAAATGGCGTCGCTGCCTGCATAATGTGCTCCAGCAAAATACGCTCGAACACAATACGCTACAGGGCCCATCCGGCTCATTCTCAATTGTTTGAGAAAATCTATGTTTATTATAGAAGAAAACGCTGCCGGGGCGGCGGTTCCTTCCGACCAACCGTGAGAAAACCGTCTGTACGGAGTCCCACTGTTGGTGGGCAAACTCAACATGCCTGTTATTTCAGCACAAGCTTTTTTCTGACAGTATGTCAGGGAACCGGAAGATACGGGCCGTCCACGGGGCCCGGTTCCGATGCGGGCGCGCGGCGAAACGGCGGCTTTTCCAGCTCGGCGCCGGGATCATCGGGTTCGTACAGGTTCACGTCGAAGAGCGATCTCGAGGACTGAGATACGCGCGGCTCAGAATCGCCCGCCGCAAGGGCCGGCAGCTCTCGCTGAATGCTGACCTGGCCTGGAAATTCGGCGCGGCAACGCGGCAGCTCCGCATCCAGCCATGCCCGCGCGGCTTCGGGGACCACAGCTTCCTCGCGGGCAGGCCGGGGCCACAAAGCGGGCAAAACCGGCAGGGCTTCGCAGGCGACGCGGGGAGCGCGCTCCCGCAGTCCACGCCAGCTTTCGATCACTTCTTCCGGTTTGGGCGTATTGCGCCCGCGGAGATTGCTCATGGCGATACCGCACAGGACTTCAAAGAATTCGCGACGGGGATGCTGCGGCAGCTCCACCAGACTTTTCAAGGCGCGCGCGCCGGGTCGATACAAACAGTTCAGCCCCAGGCGCAGACGCGTAATTTCAGGACTGTAGACCTGCTCGACCGACAGTCGATCCGGATGAATCAAAGCCCGCGCCAGATCGATGCGTCCCAGAGAAAGATACGCCAGCATCAGCTGCTCGCGTAACTCTTCCTCCGAACGTTCTTGCAGCGCGCGTTCCATGAGATCGACGCCGGCGAAAAACGAAGCCGGCTGCAGGGTTAAGACCAATCCCAGCCCCGCCTGCACCCGCGGACTGCGAACGCCAGTTTGGTACAGGCGTTCATAGGCTTCGAATGCCTGATCGAATTCGCCCGCCTCAAGCAGCGCAGCCGCCGCGTCAATGCGCGCGCTCGCTTCGCCGCAGCCGATCGCCGCGAAACACAGTGTAAAAAGCGCCGCGAAAGCTCTAGCTTTGATCACGATAGACATCCCACATGGTTTGCACCAGCGTTTCGGGATCCGAGTGCTCCGCCCGCCAGTCCAGAATCTCCCGCGCCAGGGCCGAGCTCGCGACCAGGCGCGGCGGATCTCCGGGGCGGCGTTCCGTATTTTTCTGGGGTATCGCTTTGTCGGTGACTTTGCGCGCGACGTCGAGCATCTGCTGCACCGAAAGCTCTTCTTCGGAACCCAGGTTGACCGTCAGACTCTCGTCGTTTTTGCGGATGGCGTGCATGGCCAGAATGTGCGCGCGCGAAAGATCGTTTACGTGAATATAATCGCGCAGGCAGGTTCCGTCCGGCGTATCGTAGTCCTGGCCGAAGACCTGAATTTCAGAACGCGTTCCGACCGCGCAGTCCATCAACAGAGGCAGCAAATTCGCCGGATTGCGTTCAATGCCGCGGACCCGTCCCCGCAGGTCATAGCCGGCCGCGTTGAAATAGCGCAAAGCGGCGAAGCGCAGGCCGCGCAGCCTGGCGAACCACTCCAGGTTCTGTTCGATCACCAGCTTCGTGAATCCGTAGTAGTTGATGGGCTGCTTCGGATGCTTTTCGTCGATGGGTAAGTACTGCGGCTCGCCGTAGACCGCCGCCGACGAACTGAAAATAAAATCGCGGCAGCCGTGTTCCAGCATGCCTTCGATCAGGCGCAGGGTTCCGCGCAGATTGTTCGCGGAATATTTCTCCGGAGCGGTCATGGACTCGCCAGCCGCCTTCCAGGCCGCAAAGTGAAAGACCACCTCCAGCGGACCGGCCGCGAAAAAGGCCGCCAGCCCGGCGTCCGTGCCGACATCGCCCTCAATGAAGCTGTAGCCTGCCGGGCCCGCTCCCTCGCGGTTTAGAATATTGGCTTCGTTGGCGGTGGAGAGATTGTCGATCACAACGACCTCATGCCCCTCCTCCAGCAAATCCTGGACAATATGGCTTCCAATATACCCGGCGCCCCCGGTGACCCCAATTCGCATCAAATTCACCCCTCCGCGCCCGGGAAAATCGTTGATTTTGGGTTGATTACCCCGTGCGCGTGTAGAATATGCGTATGGCTGGTAGCGGACGCATCGGTCAAATCATATCCATCCCCGGGCAATGCCCCGAGAATCTACAAACATCGGAAGAAAATCAATGTCGGAAGAACGAGAAACACTGATCGTTGCGAGCAAGACCAAAGCTTTCATTAAAAGCCAGGGCTGCATGGTCTCGGCTGACGCTCTGGACGAGCTGAACAACAAGATCTACGCTCTGATCGAAAACGCGGTAAAACGCACCAAAGAAAACAAGCGCAGCACGCTGCGTTCGCACGATTTCTAATCGATCGCGCGAAAACACAGCCGGGCTCTGCGATTGCAATTATTGCGGGCGAGCCCGGCCGGGTTTGAATCGGAACAGGTCCTGTCCCCGGCTTCCGTTCCGAACACCGGAATTCGGAGTCAGACATGCCCCCAGGCGTTCAGTTAATTAAATGGCCGCATAAGATTCGTCCCACGGAAGAAGCTGTGCGCGATGAGATGGCGGGCTACGGCTACAAAGCCTACGATCTGCAGACCATCCCACCCTGGTTTGAGCGGAGCCGCCACTCCCACGATTACGACGAGATCCGCGCGGCGGTTGCGGGCGTTACGACCTTTCACTTCGACGACGGTCCGGTCACAATGGAGGCCGGCGACATCCTGCTGATTCCGGCGGGGGTTCCGCACGAAGTCCGTTCGCATAACGACGGCAGCTTCAGCGCCTTTAAGGGATCTATAAGCGGCGACCGCAGCGTCACCGAGCACGGCGACGGCAAAGGCAGCAAAGAAAATCTGGACCTGGCCGCGCAATCCTGAACTATATATGAAACTCGTCTTTTGCGATCTGGACGGCACCCTCGAAGACAGTCGGATCGATATGGCCCGCGCCGTTCAGGGCGTGCGCATGAACTTCGACCTGGATCCCCGGGAAGTCGAAGACTGGACCGGCCAGGTAAATCGCGGCATGGAAGCTCTGTATCGCAGCTGCTTCTCGGAGCTTTTCGCGCAGTCCGGCCCGCCTGGATCCGAAAGCGATCTGGAGACGCTCGAAAAAATTCAAGACGCGTACGAAGCCGAATACTACGAGCACGTCGCCGAACATACGAAACTCTATCCCGGCATCAAAGCGGCCCTCGAAGCCCTCGACGAAATCGCGACGCTCGCTCTGTACACGAACAAACCCCAGCGACATTCCCGAAAGCTGCTGCTGGAGCTGGAAGTGTCGACGCACTTCTCGTACATTATCGGCTGCGATACTTTTTCGGTGATGAAACCCGCGCGAGAACCAATGGCGGAAATCGCGCAGCACGCTGAATTCGATCCGGCGAAAGACCAGGCCTATATGATCGGCGACACGGCCGGCGACATGAAAGCGGCCCGGGCATTTAATGCGACGGCGATCTGGTGCGCCTGGGGTTATAATGCGGATCCGCCCGCGGACCCGGCTCCCGATCATCGCGCGGAGCGCCCGGAAGATTTACCGGGGCTGATTACGAACGCCTCCGGCAGCTGATTTTTTCTTTTTTTTGGGGAAAGGGCATCGCGTACGCTGTTGCCCCCTGACGAAGACTGTGCTCATGCGATTGCGATCGCGACGCTTGCAATACTTACGGCGAATTGTCGGCCTGTCCGCCGTTGCGTATCAACTGCGCGTAAAACTGAATAAAGCGGACGTAGCCGTCGAGCGACACGCGTTCATTCACGCCGTGAATTCGCGGCAGGTCTTCGGAAGTCATAAGAACCGGCTGAAAGCGATAGATGTTTTCAGATAAATCTTTGAAGTGCCGCGAATCGGCGATGGCGATAAACAGGCCCGGCGCTGAAGCGATATCCGGAAACACCTGGTGGATCGAACGACGGTACATTGCAAAGCGCTTCGAAGCGACCGGCGAAACCCGCGAAGGCTCCTGCGCGCCTTCCATGACTCGAATCTGGACCCGCTCGTCGTCGATGACGCGCTTAATGTGTTCGATAACCCCGGCGATGCTATCGCGGGGATGAATGCGCATATTGACGACGGCCACCGCCCGGGCGGGTAAAATATTGTCTTTGTTGCTGCCGCGCATCATCGTTACTGCGAGCGTCGTGCGCACGGCTGCGTTGGTTTGCGGTTTCTGCTGCATAATCGAATTGACCACCGGGCGAAACAGCCAGAGATTCGCGAAAATCATTCGGTTCACGAAACCCATTTCCGAAAGCAAAGATTCGAACATACTCTGGCCGGGCCCCTCGATCGAGGCCGGCATGGGATTCGCTTCGATGCGGCTGAGCGCCGTACTGAGAATGCCGACGGTCGTGCGCGGCGGAGGCATCGAAGAATGACCCGATTCGCCCAGAACGCTGAGTTCCAGCGAGCCCTCGCCCTTTTGCGCGATGCCGACAAGCGCAACGGGGCGCGTCATGCCGGGTATGAGGCCATCCGCAATGATCAGACCTTCGTCCTGAATAAAATCAAAGCGGACGTCGCGCTCTCGAAAGTACTGCGCAATAGAGCCGGCGCCGTGAATACCGGTCTTTTCTTCGTCGTGACCCAGCCCCAGGTAAATTGTTCGTTCAGGAACGAAGCCTTCTTTCAACAGCGCTTCGATCGCCTCGAAGTTCGCGACGAGCGTCGCCTTCATATCGATCGTGCCCCGCCCCCAGATAAATCCATCCGCGATGGTTCCACTGAACGGGGGATGCGTCCACTCCTGATCCAGTCCCACCGGCACGACATCCTGGTGGGCGAGAATCATGATCGGCTTGAGCCCGGCGGATTCCGGAGCGCTGCCGCGCCAGGTGTACAGCAGGCTGTGCTCCGCGATCACCGTGCGTTCCAGCGCGCGATGCGTTAGCGGGAAGGTCTCTTTTAAGTATCTGTGCAGACCTGCGAATTCCGCGGCACGGGTCGGCGCGTTTTCGATCGAAATGGTCCTAAAGCGAATCGCACCGCTGAGGCGTTTCGCCGCAGCCAGGGGATCTTCAATCTTCAGCGGCGGCGGCGCATCAGCCCGGTCACCGCTGACTTCGCTGCCGCCTCCCGTTACAAAAACGGTTCGCAGCAAAACGATCGCGATCAGGAGGACCAGCAGCCCTCCTGCGAATGCCAGGAATTTCTTAACGGCTGCTTTCATATACGCGATCCTTTGCGTGAATCTTTCGGGGCGCGTCGGCGCGTCAGGGCCCACTCTCTCCGCGATCGCCTGCTTGTGCTTCGGCTTCGGATTCGGCTTCTGATTCCAGGCGAACCTCGGCTTCGAGCTCGGCGATGCGATCGCGTTTTTCGGGGGCGTCCCAAACACGGTCGGTAAATTGATCCGGCGCGTAAGCAGCCGTTGCGTGACTCTTCAGCAGCGGCTCCAGGCGTCCCGCCGGCGATGCTTCGCGGCGGCCTTCGATCAGCTCCTGTAGCTCCTGGTCGTTGGGAATGCGTTCGCCGCCCACCGCCGGAATCTCGTAAACCTGCGCTACGCCGCCCGCGCCCGCCGCTTCCCGCAAAATCAATCCATAAAATTCGAAACGAACCAGCGCGGGTCCGGCCGCCAGATCCCGGGTAACGGTTGAAACGACCAGCGGCTGAGTCTCGCCCTGTTTTCGCAATACGGTAAAGAAACTATAGCGGCCGGCCTCGCTCACCGTTACTCTAACGTCGACGTACAGCGATCCGCCGATCAGCTTTTCGCCGGCATAAGATTCGATCGCCGCTCCGTCGCTTTTGGCCTCGGGCAGGCCTGGCCACTTGCGAAGATCCGTGGGAGTATCGTCTCGCGCCGGCCGGCTGTTCACGGGATAGCGACTGTCTACGAGATAATCTTTCAGGCGCTGCTCTGCGCTGACTTCCGTATTCGCACCGTCAATACCTGGACCGCTCATCATGCCCTGCCCTCCCGGCTCGCAGCCCATGACTATCAGGCAGGCGAAAGCCAGCAGCATCCCCGGGATCCGAGCGGCGCGCATTCGCAGTCGAACTGAGCCCGATGTTTGCCGGCGAATGGAACCGCGCTTCGCCATATTTTATTCGCCCGCCAGCTCAGCCAGCTCTCGGAGTTCTTCCAGGCGTTCGCGTTTTTGCGGAGAGTCCCACTCGGCGCCGGAGAATACGTCCAGCTTGTAGGCTTCCGTCTGATAGTCGCCTGTCCAGACGGGAATTTGACGGCGGTGCGGCTCCGTCGATTCGAGCTTCGCGAGCAGTTTCTCGACTTCTTCCGGAGATTTGTTTAAGTCCGCCGGATCGAGCGGAGCCGTATCCTGGGTGCCGCGCAGGCCGACGACTTTGTACGGGCCCGGAGCGTTTTGGTCGTGAAAGACTTTGCCGAAGAATTTGATCTCGACGTTTTGCGGTCCGGCGTTCAAGCGAGCGTCGACCCGCGAGACTCCGACCGGGCCCTCGTCGTTAAACAGATTCGCTTCGATTGTATAGCGACCGGGAAAACGAACGGCGACTTCCGCGATGATCACGAGACCGTCTTCGTCAATGCGTTCGCCCGCAATGCCGCGAAACTGCGCCGGCGCGACCGGCGACGAAAAGAAATGCCCTTTCAGAGTGTGCGTGAAATTGTTTTTCTCGGAAGGAACCTTGAAATTTACGGTCAGGTCCATATCGCCCCAGTCTTCTTTGCGGGGCGTATACGTGAGCTTGTACGTGTAGTCGTTTTCTTTCGTGCCGGGCGTCACTTCCGGAGTGGGCACCTGCCATTCCTTTTCGTTGAAATAGCGGACTAATTTGATCGATTCGATTTCGATCGGAACCCCGGGCGCGCCTTCCGCGGGCGGAGCGCAGCGCAGAGTCACGTCCATCACCTGGCCTTCGGTGACCGTATGATTCAGCGGCTGTAAGAGACAGGAATGTTTGCCTTCGACCAGCTTGCCGTCGGCGCCGACAATCGGCATGACTTTGGGTTCGAGGGGAATCCAGTGGTGTTCGATCTGGTCGTTGAAGCCGACTTTGAGCGGACGCGAATTCGGCGGATACTTCGCCCAGCGGCGATAGTCTTCGAGAACCTGCTCGTAGCTGACGGCGGTATCGGTGCCGTCGACGAGTTCGCCGTCCTGTTCTACGTATTCCTGGGTCGGGTCGCTCATCTGGCGATCGATCTGGTCTTCGCGCGAAAGCTCGCCCGGACCGCTGCTTGAATCTGAAAGTAAAAAGAATAGCGCGATCACCAGTGCGATGATCGCGACTCCCGCGACGATCAATGATTTGTTCAATGTAGGACTCCCATGTCAGCTATATTGGATTCGGTCAGTGTATATTACACCGATTGCGAGGAGGATTATGCAAGCCCGCTCTGAATTGGAAAGATATTTTTGCGGATCGCGCGAAACGCGAAGAGAAATATGCGAAAGGCAGCGAAGGTCTCAAAACACAAAACCCCGTCGCCAGAACGACGACGGGGTCCAGAAACGAGTCCGGCGCTTGATGCAAGTGCGAGACTCGTAAAGTGGTGAAGCTCGATCTTACAGCGAGCTGTTCGTGTAACCGGAAACACTCGGGAATACCGTGTGCTTGGTATTCACGCCGTAACGGTTGTGACGCGGGTGAGCGCGGTGACCGGTGAACGGATAGTAGGTGCGTTTCTTTTTCCACCACAGACGACCGGTGGTGATGGTTTCACCGCCGCAGCGGCTGTAGCCTTTCACGTCGCGGTAGCCGCAGGTGGTGTGCATTGCGACAACGCTGTCGTGCTTACCGGGGAAGACCCAGTTTACCGGGTGCAGGTACCACGGGAACGGAGTGTTACCGGCAACGTGGTAGAAGTTTACGCCGTTGTTACGGTTGTGATCGTATGCTGAACGAGCCGCGCTCACTTTCAGGATGCGAACCGCGTCGGGGAAGCTCAGCAGTTTGTTCGCCAGGCCGAGGGTGAAAACGTTCAGGGTCGCCAGGATCGGGCTACCGACACTCGCCAGTTCCGAACCGCCTTCCGCAGATACGAGCGAAGACACGTACTGAATGTTGTAGGTGTTGCTGCGATTGTAGTTCGCTACGACATAGCCGGTGATCAGACCGCCCATCGAGTGGTTTACAACGCGGCAGGACTTGCCCTGGTCGCGACGGCAGTGAGAGTTCAGAACCTGCAGCATGCGCGTAACGCCGCGAGTAGAGCCGAAGTTCAGGGGATTGAAGCGTCCGTCGTAACCGACGTGACGTACGGGATTGTTGCGATCTTGCGTGCTCCAGTAGTTGTTGCACGAGGTCTTGTTCTGGCAGTTTACAGTATCACTCTGTGAAACACCAAAGTTAAAGCCGTGAACGTAAATCACGGTGGGGCCGGCCATCAGGGGAGCAGACAGGAATAATCCCAGTCCCAGCGCCGGTAAAAGCAATTTCATGCGCAGTTTCATACACTAACACTCCTGAAAACGCCGCTTTTCGTTTTATTTTTTAGATCGTCGGACAGTCCAGAATCAGACTCGTCTTCCGCATGGCGCTTTCCAATGGCAGAGCTTGACGGAATAAAGATTCCGGTCAAGCACATTTGCTACCGAACGGTCGAAAAATACCCCATAAATCACTAAAATTTCATAAGCATTTCGAGCCGCCAGGCGGCCCAAATCCGCTCTGGAGACGGCCGCGCGATCCTGTCGGTCAGGGCGCAGGGTGCGAACCCGGGCGATCAAGAAAGGCAGTCGCGAATCAGATCCGGGCCGGCTTCTAAGGGCGGCCCGCCGGTGAAGACCGCTACGGTTCCGCCGCCGCTGGCCGGACGAACCCAGAAGCCTCCCCCGCGCAGGAGCCGCTCCAAACGCAGCCGAATATTGCCCAGGGTTTCGCCGGCGTAGGTCTTCTGATCGGGGGCCACCCCGCTGTCGCGGACGACCATCCACCAGCGCGGGCCGCCGTCGGGACCCAGATGAAAGCGAACCCGCACGAGCAGTCGGCCGCCGCCCGGACGCGACATCAAGCCGTGCTCGATCGCATTTTCAAGCACGGGCTGCAGAGTCAGCGGTGGAATGCAATGTCCCTGCGGACTGCCGCTCATGCGTAGATCAATGCGCAGGCGATCTCCGAAGCGCAGCTGCTGCGTATCCAGATAGTTGCGGGCGAAATCCCACTCGTCTTGAAAGTCCACCAGATGTTTCACGCTCGGTTCCGTCTCCTATAGGACGGGATTCTTCAGCAAGATTCGCAGGCGGCAGCGCGCGAAAGTCCGGAAAGATAACGCGCAAACTTCACCGAAATGCGGAATCGGTGATCGGTGATCGGTGATCGGTGATCGGAAGAACATAGCTGCGATTCAAATATCGGTCGACTTCGTCACCCCGACGCGCCGGACCACGGCATGCGGATATTTCAGATTCGTCAGGCGCGCGATTTCGCCCATGCGCTCGTGTAAAAATTCCGCCTGGGAATTCTGGTCCTGGGTCTCTATCGGCGAAAGCGTTCGCGGGCGGCTGATGCGAAAGATCGCCCGTGTGCGTTTTAAGAAGCGCCCGAACAGCCGGTCGAAGAGACGACTATGGGCCCGCGCTGGAATATAGTCCAGGCCGACGCTCACAACCTGCAGGTCGCCCGCAGCGCGCTTCGTCAGATACCGAAAGCCCGGCAGTTTCCCGGGCCCCATCTCGTTTACGAAAAAGGTCTGCTCGGGAAACAAAACCAGGGCGCGGCCGGCGTGCAGCACTTCGCGCGCCATGCGAAAATAACGGCGGCTGCGCATGGGCCGGTCCCGATCGATGGGGATGCCGCCGGATTTCAGAACTATGCCCAAAAGATGCGGCGCCGCCAGATCATGCTTCATGATGCACCAGCTGTCCAGCCGCCGCGCCGTGAGCACGTAGTGAAAGCCCAGAGGGATGTCTTCGTTGCGCTGGTGTTTGACCAGAACAAGGGTCGGGCCGCTGCGCGGAAAATGCTCCAGCCCTTCAATTTCCACGCGATAGAGCAGCGTGCCCAGACAGCGGCCCAGGAATCCCATGAAGCGGCTCGCGCCCCTGGAATGACCGGGATGCCCCGGTCGGCGGTAGGCTCGTCCATATACGAACGTTTGCTGTGAACCGGCTGCGCTCACCCGGGAATGTCGCGGCGGCGCCGACCTGATGTCAACCCGGGCTTGAACCGGCCGGCATTTGATTTAGGCCGTGCCCGGACCGCTCCGACAATTTCAGAATAGACAGATCTGTCTATTCTGAAAACTTACGCCCATTGGGAGGAAATCCATGAGCCAGACTTACAGCTATGACTACCATCTCTGTCGCTTTCGGGGCGGCGAACCGGGCAAGGCCCCCGCCCCGGCATTCGGACCGCTGCCCGGAGAAACGCGGATGATCGATCTGCCCGGGGCCCGGGTCCGCGCCAATCTGGCGGGGAGCGGAAAGCACACCGTTCTACTGAGCCCCGATCCGCCTCACGTGCTGGAGAGCTACGCCCCGGTCATTCGCACCCTCGCCGATCGTTTTCGGGTGCTGACTTTCGAATCGCCCGGCTTCGGCTATTCGCGCCCGACCCGCCGCTATGATTTCAGCCTGGAGGCCCTGGCGGATATAATCGCAGGCGTAATGGATGCGAGCGAAACTCCCCGGGTGATTTCCGCCGTGCCCTGCGGCAACGGATTCGGCGCTCTGCGTTTCGCCCGGCTGCATCCCGATCGCATTGAGGCCCTGCTGTCTGTGCAAACGCCGGAGTTCGGCGAATACCTGAAATGGATCGAGCGCGTCGATCCAACCGGGGAGATCCGCGTTCCGCTGAAAGGCCAGCGGCACCTGGCCCGGAACGTCCAGGAGGTCAGTCGCGGCTGGCTGCGCATCGCCGAAAACGATCGCGCACAGCAGGCTCTATATATAGAAGAAAGCGCCGGACATTTGCACAACGGCGCCTGCTACTGCCTGGCCTCGGCGCTACAGCAGTTCGTCGCGACGGAAAATCCCTTTCATGACTGGCGGCTCGACCGACCGACGGCGATTCTTTGGGGCGGCAGCGATAAAACCTACCGCCACGCACCCCACTTTAGCTTCGCAGCATATGCTCCAACCGACCGGGAGGCTCGCACGGTCGCGATTCCCGGAGTCGGCCATTTCCCGGAAATGAGCCGGCCGGATCTGCTGCTGGAACTTTTAGCGGAGCTGGCAGCGGCGGCCTGACTGGATCAAAGGCTTTCGCTCTCAGTCGTTGATGCCGTCGACGACCTGCACCGGTCGCACTTCGATGCGCCAGTCGGCGGCGTCTTCAAAGCGGGGATCGTTTTTGGCGATGTCGACGGCTTCCTTTAGATCGGCGGCCAGGATATGGTAGTACCCGGCGATGACCTCTTTGCTTTCGACGAAGGGACCGTCGGTAACGGCTTTGCCGTTGCCGCCTGCGACGAAGGCGCCTTCCATCGCCAGGGGCTGCGCCGATTTCATTTTACCGGCCTTCGCCAGGCCTTCGATATAGGCTCCGACTTTTTGCACGTGCCGCTGTACTTCCTCCGGCGAAAACCCCGCAACGGGGTTGCCGACGGATCGAATGAGCAATAGATATTCTTTCACTGTTGGTTCTCCTGGCGGCCGAAACGCGGCCGCTCTACGTCAATGACACCCGGAGCCAACGAATGAGGACATGCCCCGATTTTTTTTCAGCGTTTTTCGCAGCGATTTTTATGGATTTGCGGCGGCGCACTCGGCCATGCGCCGCCGCAGCAAGCGACGTTCCACGAGCGCCGGCGCGCGACGGATCGCCGCGGCGAAGTGCGCGCGAGCCTGTTCGAATCGCTTCGCTTCGAAACACAGCTCGCCCAGAGTCGCATCGTACAAATAGTATTCGCGCAGGGCCGGCTCCTCGCTCAGATCCCCCAGCTCTGCGATCGCCTGCTCGGCCCCCCGCACCCGGGCGACGGCCACGGCGCGATTCAGGCGCAGCAGCGGCGAATCTTCGAGAGCGAGCCAGGCGTCATAGAGCGCCAGGATCGCCGGCCAGTCCGTCGCAGAAAAATCCGGCGCCGCACAGTGATGGGCGGAGATCGCGGCCTGGATATGATAGCGCGATACGCTTCCCGCAACGCTCGCCCGTTCCAGATACGCGATGCCCCTCTCGATTCGCTCGCGATCCCACAGGCCGCGGTCCTGATCGGCCATGCGCAGAATTTCGCCGTGTTCGTCCTGACGCGCCGTAAAGCGAGCCGCGTTCAACTCGAAGAGCGCCCCGCAGGCCAGCACCTCCGGATCGTCGCGAAAGGTCTCGCTTTGCAATAAAACTTCCAGCAGGCCGATCGCTTCTTCGCAGATCTCACGGCGAATGAGAATCGATCGGGAATGCGCTGTAAGGTCGTATTCAGAACCCGACTCTGACCCGGGCTCAGACTCAGACTCGGGATTGAAACCAGGATCAACGACGCTTCCGAAATCCGGCGGCGGCGGGCGATTGCTCTTATAGCCTTCGTTAAACAGCAAATAAAGAGCAGTTAGTACGCCCGCCAGTCGCGCCGGGAGCTCGGCGGCCGGAGGCAGTTCCATCGTAAGCGCGGCGTCGCGCATCGTTTTGCGGGCCCGCACGAGCCGCTTTTGAATCGCGGTTTCGGCGCTTAATAAAGCGGCGGCGATTTCCGCCACGCTGAATCCGCACAGGGTTTTCAGAATCAAGGCCGCCTGGGATTCGCCGGACAGACGGGGGTGGCAGCAAACGAACATCATGCGCAACAGACTGTCCTGAATTTCTTCAGCGGCGGCGCCAGCACTCGAAACCGGCCCCGGCGCGTCGGCGAAGCTTTCGAGGGCTTGCGCATCGTCGTCCGAAACCAGGCGCTGATCGCGGCGAAGAATGTTGCGCAGTTTATTGCGCGCGACGGTGTGCAGCCAGGCGACGGCGTTCGCGGGAACCCCGCGATAGTCCCAGACTCGCAGCGCCGCGACGAAGGCTTCCTGGACGGCCTCTTCGATCGACTCCAGATGGACCGGGCCGAATCGATTCGTCAGCAAAGCCACCAGCTTCGCGTATTCACGGCGGAAGACATGCTCGGTCAATCGACGGGAGTTTTGATTCTTGAGTGGGTCCGGAGGATTCACGCGTGCAATCACGGCGGCCGTCAGGGCGCGCGAAATCCATTCGTAGTATGCGTGCCGTCGCAGAAGGGTTTGTTGTTCGAGCCGCCGCAGCGACAGAGGCGCGCTCCCATGGTTCGCAGCACCCCGCGTCCGGTCCCGGCGCAAATTTCTACGGAACCGCTGAGAACCAGAGGGCCGTCCGGCTGCGGCGCGATTTCGAGTTCACCGTTTCGCGGTTCCAGCGGATCCGAATCCATGGACTCCGGTTCGCCGCTCGCGCAAAATTGGATTTTCTTGTGGGCGCCGTCACAGTACGGCTTGTTCTTCGAGCCGCCGCAGCGACACAGAGTCGCGCGAAACAATTCCGCGTCCGCCGGGGTTTCCGTTTCGCCGTCCGACGGCGTATGCCGCAGCGCGATTTGCGCATGCACCGCCAGGGGGCCGTCTTCGCGGATGCGAATTAAATTCACCGCCGGGGGCCTTTCGTCGGGACCGCCGTCTTTGCGGCGATAGGTGATGGCCCCGGAGGGGCACTGGTGGGCGATCGCCGTCAGTTCTTCGACGGGGACCGCTTCGGGATGCAGCCAGGGCCCCTTCACGTTCGCCAGAAATACTGTCGGCGCTCCAAGCACGCAAAAGCGCGCGTGAATGCAGCGGCGACCGTCGAAGCTCAGAGTCAGCGCATCGCTTTCGGCGACGTCCGGCGTGTATTTGCGTTTGGCCTTTTTCGCGGATCGCTTTTCGGATTTTTCGTCAATATTGGCGGCCGCCCCGCTTCGTTGCGCGTCGGCGGTCCGGCGTGTATCGCCTGCTTGCTGCTGCTTCTTTTGGGAGGCCCCGGCTTTCGTTCCGCCGCCGGTCGCCGTCTTCGCACCGCCCGTACCCCCGTAGCGGGCCGCGTACTTTTCAAAACGATCCGCCAGCGCGCCGAGACGATGCGAGATGCTGTCCAGCTCGCGAGCGTCGGCCTGCCTGGACGGTTCGAGAAAATCGCGCTCGGCTTTTTCGCAGGCGTCGCTCAGCTCACGCGCGTGTTCGGCGAAGACGCCCCAGGCGCTGGCATTGGTCAACATGACGGCCGACGAACGCGGGACGGCGAAACTCAAACCCGCGTTGACGCCGGGATGCTCTTCCGGATTGGCCGGCAATCGCGTCAGGCGTTCGCCGATCCTGGTCAAGAGCAGCATGGTTTCAATCGCGGCTTCGAAGAGCAGCCGGCGGCCGGCGGCGGAATCGTGCGCGCTCTCAAAACCGCGACCGAGCAGGCGCAGCATAAAATTGTACACGCAGTTTCCGAGATCGAGCAATCGCGCGGCGTGCGGTTCGGAGACGTGAATTTTTCCGTCAGGAATCGGCGGACGATTCATTACGGGGTTGCGCGCCACAGGCCGGGCCGGTTGGAAATCGGGACGCCGGTTCAGCATCTCCTCGTATTCATCCCTCACCGCTATAAAACGGCGATAGTGAGAATCTTCGTCGTGCCCCGGGGCGCCTTCGCCCTGTAAAACAATGCGCTCGATGCTGCGTCGCGCGCCGTCCAGATCGCGCACGCGTTCCAGACCGGGCAGCAAGGCCAGGCTCGCGTCGATGCCGGCTTCCGGATCGCCGCAGAACAGATCCGCTTCGCCCAGTGTTTCAGTAAGACCTTCAAAGCCCTGGCGAATACCGCGATACAGGTGTCCGACTGTAAGATAATCGTGGGCCGAAGGCGACATGCGATCCCGGAGCACGCCCGGGCCGCGCTCATATTCGCGCCCCGACGCGAAACCCTCGCCGTCGGGCAGGTCCATACCTTCGGGCCGCTCCAGATAAATAAAGTGGTCGAGTGTCGCGCGATCAAACGGAGCCAGAAACACCGTCACTCCCGCGGGGTGATAGCCCGGAGCGACCGGAAAATTCCCGCGCGAAAAATGCGCGGGCCAGCCGATCGACGTCAGCAAATTCGAAACGATGGCCAGATGCAGCATCTCTTCGCGGGCGACCTCTACGATGGCCCGGTGCCAGCGACGCACGGCTGCGAGCTCTGCTTCCGAAAGCCCTTCGTCGGTAGACTGCTTCAGGGAAAAAGCGGCGTACAGGTACGTGCACATCAGGCCGTGCTCAATTTCAGCGGCTTCCATTAATAAGAAAGCCAGGCTGTCGCGATTGCAAACGATGATTTCAGGTTCTTGCATGGGATGAAAAAAAATCGGCGCGGTCGGCCGGCGCAGCTCCGCTGAAGACAGCGAAATCATAATGGGTCCGGCGCACCGCGACGCCGACCGCTTCGGCCGACGCCGCGTTTATAAGCTCCGCCCGGCGCGACGCGCTGGCGGCGATCTTATTGTACGGTGATGTTGATTGAAGCGGAGAGCGCTTCGCCGTATGATTCGTGCGCGCCGTTCGCGAACTGCAGGGTCAGCTTATAGTCGCCCGGCTCCAGCTCCAGCTCGGTTTCGGTCTGCCCTTTGCCGAAGTGGCGATGGGTTTCATCGTTCGGGATGACTGTGCCCGAAGACATAGCGCCCATATTGATTAAGATATGGTGGTGCCCCGTGCCCGCGACGATTTCCCCCGCCGGCTTGACTTCCATACCGCGCACGCCCATTTCCACTTTCACCGGGCTGGTGACCGTGTCGCCGTTTTTCAGATTCTTGAAGAAGACCGCGGTCTCGGCTTCTTCGCCGCCGCGACCGCAGGCCGTCAGAGCCAGCAGCGAAAGCGCGAAAACGCCGATCGATAATTTTGAAAACTGTGTACGATTCATGAGACAAGCATAATTCAATTCGCCGGATACGTCTACAGACTTCGCGGGGAATTCGGGCAAATTCTCGCGCGCGCCGATCCGTCCGACCAGCGCCCGGCCCCGCGCGATTCCTGCTTGTTTCCGCACGTCGACTTTCGAACACTAGCTTCCGGGCGCAGCAGCACGCGCGCGGGAGCACGTTCATGCCATCGATCGGACACAGAATATTCGAAATCATCGAGACCGGCAAAGCGGGCGACCGCTGGAGCCGCCTATTCGACGCGGGACTGATAATAATCATTGTCCTGAACGTAGTGGCGATCGTGCTTGAGTCTTTCGAAGAACTGAGCGACGACTTCGCGCCGTACTTCTTCGCCTTCGAAATCGTTTCGATCACGCTGTTTACCCTCGAGTATTTCCTGCGGGTTGCGACGGCGAACCACGCCTATCCGGATCTGGGACCGATCGCCGCGCGCCTGCGCTGGATCTTTTCGTTTTCGGGCCTGATCGACCTGCTGGCGATTCTGCCTTTTTTCGTACCCCTGGTGATCACCTTCGACCTGCGCTTCCTGCGAATGGTGCGGATCCTGCGCCTGCTGCGAATTCTGAAGCTCAATCGCTATTCGCGTTCGATTCAAATCATCGGCTTTATTCTCAACGATAAAAAAGAGGAGCTGCTGACGACGCTATTCGTCAGCGGCATCTTAATGATAATCGCGTCGACCTTTATGTACTATCTGGAAAACGAAGCCCAGCCCGACGCCTTCCCGAACGTCGTGGCGACCATGTGGTGGGCCGTCGCCACCCTGACCACGGTCGGCTACGGGGATATTTTTCCGATCACGACCGCCGGCAAAGTCTTCGCGGGCATCATCTCCGTGCTCGGCATCGGGATCATCGCCCTGCCGACGGGCATATTGAGCGCCGCCTTTATCGAGTATATCGACCAGAAAAAGGCGGCCGCCCGGGCCGCGGCCAATACGGCTTCGCCGCGCTTCTGCCCGCACTGCGGCGAAGATCTTCGAACGCACGCCCACGAAGGCGAATCGCCCTGAAAGAAAATCCGTTTGGGCGGCCTGCTCTTCTTGACCGCTTCGCGGCGGTCGCGCTCGATTCCCAGAAATGGCCGCTACTCCATCTTCCCAAAATACTTCCGGCGATCGTATGACGTCCGTCCGGCGCAACTTCATCGCCGGCACAACGACCGCCGTCATTCTGATTCCCCAGAGCATGGCCTACGCCCTCGTGGCCGGCATGCCGGCCTATCATGGACTCTACGCTTCGCTGCTGCCGCTCGTCGCCTATACCTTCATCGGGCGTTCGCGGCAGCTGGCGATCGGTCCCGGGGCCCTGGACGCGCTTTTGGTCGGAACGGCTTTGAGCGGAGTCGCCGCGGTCACGCAGGAAAATTATACCGGCGTCGCGATGATCCTGGCCTTAGAGGTCGCGGCGATTCAGATCGTGCTCGCGGCTCTGCGCGCGGGCTTCCTCGTGAACTATCTTTCGCAGCCAGTGCTGAGCGGATTCACTTCGGCGGCCGCGATCATAATCGGCACAGGTCAGCTGCCGAATCTGTTGGGCTATGCGAGCGACGACGCGCGGCACCCGGTCGACATGGCGATCGCCTTCGCGCGCCACGTCGCGGAGTTTCATCCGATCACCGCCGCCATCGGCGTCGCGTCCCTGTTGATATTGATCGTGCTCAAGCGCGTCTGGAAATCTTTTCCCGGAGCCCTCGCGGTGGTACTCGTCGGCACGGTGATCGTGGCCGGCCTGGGACTCGATCAATCCGGGGTGCGCGTGCTCGGCGAAATTCCCCGCGGACTGCCGGTGATTGCGCTGCCGCCGGCGATGGGCCTGGACGTGCTGGTCCAGCTGTTCCCCGGCGCGCTGACCATCGCCCTGACTGGATATCTGGCGATGATTTCGATTGCGCGAACTTTCGCCGACCGCAACGGCTATGAGATCAGTCCGGACCGCGAACTGTACGCCGCGGGCGTCGTGAATGCGACCGCCGGTATCAGCCAGGGCTTTCCCCTGGCCGCGAGCTTTTCGCGTTCCGCCGTGATGGCCGCCGCCGGTTCGACTTCGCGTTTCGCACTGCTGTTTACCGCCGGCTGGGTGCTGCTCACCCTCGTTTTTATTACCGACTATCTCTATTATTTGCCGGGCGCCGTGCTTGCGGCGATCATCATCCAGGGCGTGTCGGGACTGGTGGATCTGAAAACCGTGCGCAGACTGTGGCGGGTGAAGCGCATCGACATGGTGCTGCTGATTATTACTTTCGTCGCCACTCTGACCCTGGGGGTCGAACCCGGCATCTTGAGCGGCATTGCGTGTTCGCTCGCCGTCTTCGTGTACAGTACGAGCCGGCCCCATACGGCCGTGCTCGGCCGCCTTGACGATAGCATTCATTTTCGGAACATTAACAACTACGAAAACGCGCGGACGATTCCCGGTATCAAGATCCTGCGCTTCGATTCCCAGATGTATTTCGGCAACGTCAGCTTTTTCAAAGATATGATGCGCGGCTTAGAAGACGATCCGGATTTGCAGGCTGTGATCATTGACGGCTGCAGCCTGAATCAAATCGACAGCAGCGCCGACAGCACTCTGCACGCCATCGCGGACCGCCTGCGTTCGCAAAAGATCGATCTGTACTTCGCGAGCTTAAAAATGCCGGTCCTGTCGGTCATGCGAGCTTCGGGACTTTATGATAAGCTCGGCCCGGACCGATTCTATTTCGACGTGGACGAAGCCGTGCGGGCCTGCCAGGCCATGTCCAAAAAGAGCGGCGCCCCAAACTGAGCGCACCCAATACATGAAGGCCTGTATCACATTTTTCGACAGGCCTGAGCAGTTATTGCTTCCAGATTTCATGAGACAGGACTGGACTGTCCGCGCAATATTTGCGCGCGGCCGATCCAGCCCGGACACGAGCCAGGCCGCCGCCTCTGGAGGCCCATACGATGGCGACATCTCGAAATCTGTATTTCACCCATGCGCGTATGGCAGGCGCGGTAGCCCTCGCCGCCCTGCTGACTCTGTCAACCTGCCGCAGCGCAGTCGATCCAGCGGTCAAAGAACGCATCGAAGGGGACCGCACGGGGATCAGGGTCTTACTCGATTCCGAGGAACGATTGGAGAGCATCTACGCCGAGAACGGACCGTCTTTTTTCGCGGACGAAAACGAGCTCATTCAAGAACGGCGCAGAACGATTGAAAAAGAGTCGCCCCAGAGCGTCGGTCTGGGTTTTTCCGGGGGCGGCATCCGCGCGGCGGCCTTCCACTTCGGATATCTGAACGCCCTGCACGAGAACGAACGGATCAACGAAGTCGATTATCTTTCGGCCGTTTCCGGCGGCAGCTGGGCGGCCGGATCCTACAAAGCCATGCAGGACGCCGACGCAAGCTTCGCGAAAATCCGAACCGCGCTGAAGCAGGAACTCAACGACAACGACGAGGGCACCCCGTACCTGCTGCGAAATTACGAAACAGAACTGAGACCGGGCTTTTTCGATCGCTTCAAATTGATGCCGGCCCGCGGCGACTATCTGCGCGAAACCTGGCGCAAGATGATTCGCAGCAACTTCTTGCGCGACGGAGACACGCGACTGCGCGAAATCGAATCGGGCCCCGGCGCCGCGCGGCCGTTTTTGATTTTGAACGCCGCGCACTCGGCAGCAAAGTTCACGACTGGCTCGCGCCCTTTCGAATTTACGGCGCTGAGTTTCGGCACGATTCAGAATCACGATAACAATGCCGGCTTTTTTATAGATCTGAATGAGGCCGAGGATTTCCCGCTGTATCTTTCTCACGCGATGGCCGCCGCCAGCGCGGTTGTTTACGATATTTCCGGCTACCTCAATCTCGGCTTTAAGCGTTTTCAAATTTTCGAAATCGCCGGGCTGGAATGGAATTACGATCTCAATTTGCCGACGCGCAAGCTTTTCGGAAAATTTGATTATCCCGAGTACCCCGAATTTCCAGAGTTCTATGTGGTCACAGACGGCGGCCACTTCGAAAACCTGGCCGGCTTCGCGCTGCTGGAACGCGGAGTGAAGCTGATCGTGCTTACGGATCTGGGAGAAGATCCGGACCTGGAGCTTGAAGATTGGAACAAACTCGTAAAGTCGGCGAGCGAATTACTGAATATCGAAATCGACGAATACGACGAAGTCAACAAAGTCAATCGCTACAACGAGTTCGCGAAGATCAGAGAATACGATTCTCCGGTCAGCTATATGACGGCGAAGTATCAGCATCGGGAGATCCAGGATCACGCAGGCCTGATCCTGTACATCAAGCCGAAGAAGTCCGATCGCTTCCTGCGCTGGCTGAACAATCATCGGGACTACGCATACGTGCACACATTCTTACAATTCAACTATGTCCCGCGCTTTCCAAACGATCATACATTTAGCCGGGCCTACTCTGATTCGTTGATTCGCGCGTACTTCGTGCTCGGCGATTTCGTCGGCAAGTGTCTGCCGGAGTGCGCCTTCAGCGCGACGAATATCGACGACCTGGACCAATGCCTCGCGGCGAGCAAGCGCACGGGAGCCCGGATGTGTCGCGAATAGCCTGTAAACGCCCGCGACCATGTTGACATCATACGGGCC
The DNA here is from genome assembly GCA_024742665.1 of bacterium. Taxonomy (GTDB): domain Bacteria; phylum Spirochaetota; class Leptospiria; order Leptospirales; family Leptonemataceae; genus JANSYA01. The sequence goes on along the minus strand of JANSYA010000001.1, from coordinate 1,204,404 downwards.
CGCGATAGTCATTCCGCATGCGCACAGCTCATACCCCGATCGAAAACGATTTCACTCGCTTCACTTTCGAACACGAAGAAAGCGATTATCCCGTCTATCGTAGCGGCACGGGCCCCGGCATTCTGATCATTCATGAACTGCCCGGCATGCTCTTCGAAACGATCGTCTTCGCCCGACGCCTGCGCGACGCCGGCTTCACAGTGTATATGCCGCTCTTTTTCGGACCGCCGGGGCGGCGCTTCTCGGGTCCGGCCACCGCCGCCTATTCGCTGCGCCTGTGCGTCAGCCGCGAATTCTATTTGTTTCAACGCGAACAGACCAGTCCGATCGTAGAGTGGCTGAAGGCCCTGTGCCGCCTGGCGCATTCGGAATGCGGCGGCCCCGGCGTCGGCGCGATCGGCATGTGTTTGACCGGCGGCTTCGCCCTGCCCATGCTGGTGGAGCCATCAATGCTCGCTCCGGTGCTCAGCCAGCCGTCGATGCCCGCCTGTACATTCGCGCGCGGCGCGGATAAACTGAGCTGCGCCCGAGCGCTCGACTGTTCGCCGGAGGATCTGGAAGTCGCGAAGCGACGCGTCGCCGATGAAAATTTAACGATTCCCGGCTTCAAATTTTCGCACGACCGGCTCGCTCCCGATGCGCGCTTCGATCGCCTGCGGGAAGAATTCGGCGAGGCCTTCGTACCGTTTGTAATCGATAGCGGCCCGGGCAATGCGCAGGACTATCCAGAAACAAGCCACGCCGTTTTCTCGGCGCACTATTCGCATAAGCCGGGGACGCCCACTCGCGAAGCCTTCGACCGCCTGCTTGCTTTTTATCAGGAACGCCTGGTCGCCAATTCATAGCCGCGGTTGCATGTTCCGAAAGCATGCAGCTGCGACCCGAAGCACCTGAAAAATATCCGCTTCCCCGGGCAAAAAAAAGTTGAAACGGGCTTCTCGCACACGTCTAATCCTACAATTATGAAAAAGTTGTTCACTCTCGTATTTATTTCCCTCTTCATCGCGGCGGGCAGCCTGTCCGCCTACGATCGCGAGGACGCCCTGAAAGACTGGGTCGACGCCGACACCTGCAACGCGCGCTGTGAAAAAGCCGAAGACTGCATCAATCGAAAAGGCGACGCCGGTCCGGAAGGTCGCACCGCCTGTAGCGAAAACTGCATCGACATCTGCGATACGATCGGCGAAGAAAAAGGCGAATTCGATTGAATCGCGCTCTGCCTGCCGCAGACGATTTGACTGTCAAATAGAGCGGATCCAGGCAATCGCCAAATAACTCGCGAGCCCGAAATTACACAGCAGGCTCAAGGTCATAAACGCGCCGCGAAGCGAAGTATTCGCGGCGAAATAGGCGTACGTATATCCCAATCGCGCGACGCCAAACCCCACGATCCAGGCCAGACTGGCGGCGAAGGGCGGCGAAACGAACGCGAACAACAACGCGAGGGGCAGAAAGTACACGACGTTCTCAGTCGTGTTTCGGTGCGCATTATGACGACGCTGCAATTCCGCCAGGCCCTGCGCAGAGGCCCTTGCCGGATCAAGGCCGCTTTCGCGCCACTCCTCCGGCGTCGCACGTAAATCGTATCGCAGCCGGATTAATTCGGTGCTCGTCATCAGCCAGCTGTGATTAATCAGAAGCAGCGCGAAGGCGAAAACGATTGCGCCAATGACAGCGGCAGCCGGCGGGGCGAACGTCAGCGGGGCGACTCCGAAGATAAAATAGTTCAGCGCTGCGACCGCGGTGGCCAGGACGAAAGGGTACGCGATAACAATTTTTTTCACTCGCGCTTGCTTTTGATTTTCGCTCATAGGCCAGGATTTTCGGCAGCGTCGATTCTTCAAGAATTCCCCCCATGATCGGCTGCTGGAATCCGCCGGCCTGCATCGAGTTTCGTAAAGTCACGGCGCTAGAAGTCAGTATCGCCAGCTCAGGCCGCGACTTGAAAAAAGACTTGCCCTGGCCTGGAGTGCCAGCTCCTATCCCGGGCATGATTCAACGATTCTTCACAGCGACGCGCACGCAAAAATACCAGACCTCGCGCGGGCTCCGCTGGTTGACGGCGGCCGCCTGCGTCTGCGCCGCCTCTCTGTCGGCCGCACCGAATTTCGAGCCGCAGACTCCGATTTTGATTCGTCCCTTCGGAGATTCGATTACGTACGGAGTTGGCTATTGGTCCGCAGGCGGCGCCTGTCCGATCTACGGCGCCGGGCAAATCTGGTGTCCGCCCGCGAAAGAATTCGGCGGCGGATATCGCGCCTGGCTTACGGCTACCAGCCTGGGAACCGAGCAGATGCCTTTCCGCACGGAGGGCAGGCAGCACGGAAATTCAAATCAAACGCAGTGGGCTACAGCGACCGACGCTCACGACGGCTATCCCGGCTTTCGCACGGACCAGCTGCTGCCGATCAGCCAGGCTCTGAGTTTTTCCGATGCGACGCTCGTGCACGTGGGCACGAATGATTTCCTGCAGTCGAAATCCGTGGACGACGCTTTCGAAAACCTGGTCGCGATCACCGAGAACCTGCTGACGAAAAATAAAAAGACGCACGTCTTCGTCGCGCGAATCATCCCCGTGACCGCCGCCGCCGCGAGCACACTGGCGAAATTTGAGCCGCCGACGACTCCGCAAAAAGTCAACGAAGCTATCGGGGAATACAACCAGCGCATCGCGACAGACTTGATCAAAAGCGTGCAGGCGAATATCAGCGACGCCTCCACGCGCGTTACGATCGTCGACATGGGCGCCATTCTCTACGCGGCCACGGATTATTCCGACGGCATTCATCCCAACATGGTGGGCTACAGCAAGATGGCCTGCGTCTGGCAAAAGGCGATCTATTCCGCTGAGCCCCCGTGCCCGGTCGGCTCCCCCGCGCAAATCGAAAAAGAGTTCTTGAATTGGATGCGGAAGGCCGGCTTTCCGGGGCCCTTTCCCGGCGAAGGAGCGGAAGACTTCATGAAGCTGTTTCCAGTCCCGGACGGGCTGGAGTCAAGCGCTCCGCCGCGACGCGCCCGGATTCGTTCACGGCGTTGAGACATTTCGAGTGCTCGTCCGCGGCCCGCTTTCGTCACTCAGGGCGCGATCCAGTAGAAGTGCCGGAAATAATAATCTTCGTAAACGAACTCATGCCGGCGCGAATCCTGCTGAAATAATTCGATCGTATTCGGCGCCGCCTGCTTGTTGGCGATACACCAGTCGAGCACCTTTCGATCGCGGTACGATCGATCTGCCCTCACGTTGTACGGGCGTAAATAGTACGGCGTCCCGTGGTTATACCCGCCGAGATCGTTGGGCGGCGTGCAGACATATTCGACGACTTCAGGGATGCAGATCGTAAATGTAAACAGACCGCCGGGCGTATGGCAGCTGCGGAGAAATGTTTTCACTTCTTTCACCACGTCGAATCGCAACGCCTGGCAGCCATGGGTGCCGCAGGCTTCCAGATTCTGCACCGACATATGTCCATTGCCTCGCGCGACCGCGAAGCTGGCCGCATAGGCCGGCGTTAAGAACTCCGGCTCCGTCGGCGGAGTCGTCCCCGTCTTATAGTACCTGAGACCGTCCCAACCAGCTCCAGGAATCACTTCGAAAGAAAAGGTCTTCGTGGTTCCGCGCGACGAACCGCAGTCCGTACCGTCGTCTCTGGTCGAAAGACTGATTTCATAATTTCCAGGCACCAGATGATTGGCGATCATATAACCCTTCGCACCGTCCGCCGTTTTCCTCACTCTGATGTACATCACAGGGTGAGGGACGGGCATCGCCGCCTGGTTTTTCATCACGGAGATGGCGCCTGCGGGGTGCGCATACGCCGCCGGCTTGCTGAGCACGGACGCCTGCAGGTGATCGGCCAGCACGTTGATGCCGCAGCGGGCCATGTCGGGATCGGTGATTCGAAAATTTACGAAGGCCCGGCCGGAAGCCATTTGAGGATTTGCAAATTCGGGAAATCGCTTCGGCATCCAGAAATTTTTCGCGCGACTATTATAGTGGCTGCCGTACGGCAAGATATTGATAACCGGCGGATCATTGACCGACTTGCTCTGGCTCAGGGCGATGCGTTTGATATTCACGCCTTCACTGTGCATGGCCGTATTCAGAAAGGCTCCTCCCGTGGAGCGATAGAAGACAAGCGGACCGCCGGCGCCGGCGCTGTTGTTGCCGTACGCCCAGCCCCGCGGCGTAAAGAACTGCAGGTTCTCGACGTTCTGTCCGTCGAACTCCACGCCGAAACCAAAGGTGCTGATCGAGTGGGCCGGCGAGGTGCCGTTCGTCGTCGCCCGCCAGGTGCGATGGTGCGGCGCCGGCGCGCCGAAGGGCTGCACCCAATCGGACAAATAAACCCAGTTGTGGCGTGGGTCGAAAGTCAGGCTGTACTTGCCGCGCCAATCGAAGGGGATTTCGCTCTGCAGGCGATGCATATAACCGGAGCCGGGATCGTAGCTGAAAGCACCCATGCGCTCCGTTCCCGGATGAAAGTGCGCGCTCGTAATATGCAGCGGCTCCTGGCTCGCGTAAAAAATATTCTGCGACGCATGAAAGGCGACGCTGATGTGGCGCATGTCGAAGGGTTCGAGGGTATGCCAGCGAACGTAGCTCAAACGGCCGGTCGCCTGGTCGATGGTATGCATGCTGACCCCGACGCCCGCGGCCACCAGGTTCGTGCCGGCGCTGTTGACGTCGATATCCATAAACTCAAAGCCGTGCGATGTTAGATGCTGAATCTCCGTGAGGGCGCCGCTGGTCTGGTCGAAGCTGTAGGCGCTCAGGCCGCCGTTGTGTCCGAACGAGGCGTAATAAAAGCGGCCGTTCGGAGTGAAGGCGTGATCGGTCAGCGCGCCGCGCACAGAAGTTTCGGATTTTTGCGTCAGCTCGCCGGTGATCGGATCGATTTCGTAAACTCGAATCTTCGTCGCGCTGCTATCATAACTGAACAGATAGCGGCCGGTCGGATTCGCCAGAATCGAATTCACCGAATAGCCGTGCTGAAATGTCGGATCATAACTCAGATTATTTACCCAGGACAGACGATGTCGGCCGGTGTCCTGATCGATCTTAAACGAAAGGATATTATTCCCTGAAGTTCCGAAAACGAAATCCGCGGTTACCAGGGACTCTAAATCGAGCACGATCGGCGCGACGTCGGCGCTGATATTCCCCGCCGCGTCGATCGCCCAGGCGTAAAAGCTATGCGTGCCGCTATAGCTGAGCGTAATCGAGCCGCTGCTTGAGGCCTGCCATCCGGGACTGCTGGAAGTCGGCCGGGTCGCATCATCATGCTTGATGAAATAGGCCACGACGCCGGCGTTGTCCGTCGCGGAAATGGTATACGTGAACTCATTGTTCGTCGTAGGCGACGAAAGCGGCGTCGTAAAGGCGGTCACGACCGGAGCGATGGTATCGCCGCCGGTGGGATCGGTGCCGGCGATCAGCTCGTCCAGGTCGCTGATGCCGTCGCCGTCCGTATCTGAGTTATCTTTATCCGTGCGATTATTAAACGGATAGATAAACGAATTTTCATAATAGTCGGCGATGCCGTCCCCGTCGCTGTCGGTTCCGGTGCGCGAGCGCAGAGCGACGACGCCCAGGTGATTGCCGTTATTGTCGACGGCGAAGACCGAATAGTAGTACGTCGTGTTCGGCGCGAGACCGGCGTCCTGGTACATTTCCGAATGGATCACGCTGCCGGTCGGAGCGACGCCGTCGCCCAGAGCGCCGGGGGCGACCATCGTCGAACGGCGAATGACGACGCCCGCGAAGCTCGCGTTACCCGGATTGTTCCAGCTGATCAGCATTCCATTCGCGCCCGGCACCAGTTTTAAATCCGAGACCAGACCCGGTCCGCCCAACTCGGGAATCGTACAGGACAGGCCGGCATCGCCGGGCATATTCGAACCGGCCGGTTTGATCACCGCCCAGTAATTCGTGTTGATGTTGTTGCTGCCGTGATTATGACGATTGCCGTGCAACGCGACCGGGTCGCCCGCGCTATAGCTTTTCATATAGACTCTGTACTGACCGACAGCGTCGGTCGTGTGAATGAACTTCCCGGTGTTAACGAAACCGTCGGCCGCAAGCCAGGCGGCGTCGTTCGAGTCGTCGTTGATATCGCTGCCGCCGCGACTGTCGTACATAATGTACAGATCCAGATCGATATGCGCGGTGAAGTTAATATAGTTCGCACCCGTGTACTGTTTATGCGCGCCGGTCGGACCGCAGGCGCCGCCGCCGTTGCAGGTCGCGATTCCCAGGGAGCCGGCGAAACCCAGATCGTGAAACGCCCCCGCGCTCTCCAGCAGATAGTTTCGATCCTGGTAGTACTTAAAATTCTCATCGACGATCGCAAACGTCGCCGATGCGGAACCGCCAATCCCGCCGGGAAAGTCGGCGCTCACGCAGGCCGGCGCGTTTAATAAATTGCCCGTAACGATCGGCGCCGCGGTTAATACGAAGGGCGTCAAATGCGAAGTGCGCACGGTAACAGTAGCGGCATCCGTATCGACCGAAATATCATCCAGCGGGAACCAGGCCTCTTCGTCATAGTCGTAATAGTATACGCTGAATTCTTCCGCCAGATTCGCCGCCCGCAGGCCGGCCGCATCATAGCTGTACGTCAGCGTGGCCTTTTCGCCGCCGAAGTAGACGTGGGCCGCGCCGGCGAAGCCGGCGTTCTCCATGGCGACCATCTTCACGTCGTACACATGACCGATGGGCGCATGTGCGCCGTTTACGAAAGCGGGCGCGGCCAGGCGCTCGTTCCGCGTCACCGTCACCTGGTCCGCCGAAATCCCGCCCGGTAAAGTCGCGATGGGTGCCTCGGAAACGTTCACAGTCGACGGCGGCAGGCGGAAACCCAGCAGCGCCAGAAGCCCGTAGTTTGGATCGGACTCCGGGTCGCCGGATGCCAGATCGTAAACGGCCAGACAGCTCATCGATGAAAGGGCCGCGAATAAAAATGCCAGAGAAAAGTGAAAGAACCGCATGAGAAACCTCTATCTATATGTCTCCCAAACATTCATAAAAACTCAAGTTACGCAAGAACTTCCGGGCGAAACTTCGCCTGATAAAAGCCAGCATAAGTACTTTTACTCACAGGAAGCGCTGCAAAAACCGAAACGCCTACTCCGTGGAAAGCGGCAGGCGGGCCTGGATGATAAAACGCTGGTTCGCTTCCCATGCCGTGAGCTCACCGCCCACTTCTTCCACCAGAAATCGCGTGATGTTCAAACCGAGGCCGAGGATCGGGCGAGTGCCGTCTTCGCGGGAGCTGGTCCAGCTTTCGAAGATCGACTGCACGTCGAAGGGCGTCACAATGTCATTTTCGCAGCGCAGGATCGCCTGCCCCTCCGCAATCTCCCAGCGAATTTCGACTTTGCGAGCATGCTCGGCGCAGTTCGCCAGCAAATTGACCAGGATAATTCGTAGAATCTCTTCGGGCGCCGCGATCATCACGTCCGGCGCCGGCCCTGGAAACTCGATGCGCGCGTTTTGCGTATCGTTACTGAGATCCAGACTGAAGCGCCAGGCTTCCTGCAGGGCGGCGATTTCGCCCGGAGCCACGTAAAACGGAGCCTTCACTTCAAGTGCCGTCGCATACATCATATTATCAATGAGGGTTCGCAAATAGCGACTGTAGCTCACGCAACGTTCCAGCAGTGCGTCCTGCTCCTCGGGCGATTTTTTATTTTTCGCGCTTCCGCGAGCGATCGCAAGCGTCTGCTGAATGCCCAGAGCCGGCACGTTCAACTCGTGATTCACTTTCGCGATGATATCCGTCTTGATCCGATTGGCCTTTTCGATTCGCGCCCGATCTTTGATAATACGATCGTTATATAAATGCACGATAAAAAGAAAAATCAGCATCGTCGAGACGTGGGATCCGAAATGATAGACCACGATGGCCGCGTCGGGTATGGCCTCGCGATAGTGTAAGGGCGGCGAACCGTAAACGCCGTATACGAAGAGCGAAAGCGCAGTTACGATCGCCAGAGCCAGCGAAACTCGGTGGCGAGCCTTCTTCATTTTGGCTTCGTCCATGCGAAAGAGCAAATACGCGGCCACCGGTATCAGCAGCAGATAGATCTGGCTGCCGGCGGCCGGCCCCATAAACAGCAGGCCGTTTACATATATATGCGTTTCCAGAAGCAATATGAAAACGAGCCGCGCCGTCAAATACCAGCCGATGGCGTTCAGCCCGATCGGGGCAGCGTAGAGCAGGGAAATGCCCGCGTTAAACATCAGCGGCTGCTGAATATTCCAGAACCAGAACCCCGCCGAGAAAACCAGCGTCACCAGCCAGGCGAGCACGACCAGATAGTTGCTCAGAATAATCGACGTCGCCTGGACGGCCGGCGTGTCATGGCGAACGCCGATTTCTACGAAGCGCTGCAGCGGACGCAGGCGCGGCCAGCCGTTCACAGCTCCGCCCCGGTTTCCGATACCAATCGAATAAACTCCCCTTTGCCGTTCACTCCCAGCCTTTTATACGCGCGATGGATCTGCACCTCCACCGTGCGCACGCTCTTTCCGAGGTCCGTCGCAATCTGGGCCGCGGTCATTCCGCCGTAGACCCCGCGCAGAATTTCGCGCTGGCCTGGGGTGATCTTCTGGATCAAAAGCGCGCCTGGATAGAACTCCAGGGACTCGGGCTCATGCAAACCGTGAATGAGCGGTGTATAGTACTCTTTGCCGGACAGCAAATCGCGCATCACTTCGATCAGACGCTCGACCGGTTCGCTCTTGAGCATATAACCGTCGATCCGGCTGCGACACTGCCGCAAAAATTTCGGATCCCGGTGCTGTGTATAGATCAGAATCTTCGCGTCGGGCAATGCTTCGCGAATCTCGCCGAGGATTTCCAGACCGGTGCGTTCCGGCAGCGCCAGGTCCAGGATCAAAAGATCAATTTGCGACTTCAGGGCTTTCAGTTCTCCGCCGATCCCCTGCGACCCCCTGGTCGCTTCGCCCCGAATGTACAGATCGCTCTCATCAGCCAGCGCCGCGCGAAACCACGCTCGCACAATCGCTTCATCGTCGATGATGAAAACACCCCGTCGCCCGCCTTGTGCTTTTTTTATTTTCATAAGCCGTCGTCAGTACCCGACCAGCAGATGCCGCCAGTCGCTTAGATCAATATGCTCCAGGCTTTCGGCTTCCCACGCGGCCTCGATCACCAATCGCAAACCGAAAATATGGCAAACGAAGTGGACCGCTCAGGTCACGCGCTGTACGCCATCGTCGCTGACCGTAACGAGACGCAGAATACCCTCGATCGGATATTCGTTCCACCGTCTGGATCCAGACGGATTTTTTTAGAATACCCACGCGGACGAACACGCGCACTTCATTCACTGGAGTTGGAATCTGAACGGGAAAGGTGATGCTTGCGGGGCCGCGGAAG
>JANSYA010000001.1:0-1187500 GCA_024742665.1 bacterium | reverse complement strand
CGGCGAAGCAAGCTTTGGGAGTGAAGACCGACGCCAACTCGCCGTATATGTGCGCGGCATGCTGGTCTGCAAGAATGAACGGGATCTCCTGCCCTACTGGGCGGGCTATGTTGGTGGCGTCTACGAATCCGAGACTCTGACGCCCACAGCGAGCCGCGAATCCGTGCAGCAGGATAGCGAATACCTTCTGGCAAAAGCGGAAATTGAGGAGTCGTTGATCGCGGGCTTGATTCATGTCGCGCGCACGGAAAACGAGGCCTGGGAGTCGATCCTGAATCGGCACAATGACGCTCTGATCGGCTCCGCGCTCAGCGGCGAAGTTTTATTTCTCTGCTTACGAGATCATCTCCGCCTGCACACAAGCGAAGGTCTGATGACCGTATCCGCAATGCTGCAGCGTGGAGACGGCCGCCTGCACCTTTCGACCGGCGATTTCGGCGGCGCCGAGGAGATCATCGCGCGAGCCACCGGAACCCCGGTGGCCGACGGACGCTATTACGGCACGACGGCTTTTCTACAGCGCTACGCTCAGTCAGAAAAAGTAGAACTACTGACGCCGGGCACTGAAACCGGCAATACGCGCATCTTTCCAGAAATTCCAGTTTCGCCGGAAGAACGCACTCGCATCATGGCGCTCTTCCGGCGCGAAGACCGGAAGCTGCTGATCAGCTGCTTTGAGCCGCGGCATCTGCCGCTGGCGATTGTGCCCAACCGGGAAGCGCGTCTCAAACGCCTGATCGAATCGGACGAAACAAAGCGCCGCATAGCCAGCGCGGCTTTGCGGCTGGCGAAGATGCACACGGCACGCCTGGACGACGCCGAACTCGAGACTCTGATAATCAATATGAATTCTCCGCTGATCTCAGAGCTTCTTGCGGCGCCCGAGCACCGGGCCATACCGGCGGCACGAGCGCTTGCGGCATTCTCGGAAATGATCGCCGTTCGTTCGTCGGCGAACGAAAGCACGGCCAGTCTGAGCGATCGACTGGAAGAATTGAACGCGGCCTTCCGAGCGCTTTTGTGAGTATTTTTGGAAATGGTCCGAATAGACTGGCGGCGGCTGGCAAAGACGCGCAGCATGTCTGACCGCGAAGGAATGAGAGGACGGGACTTTGAATGAACGTATGGCAGTGGATCGTGGACTACTCGGAAGAATTAGGAGACCAGGGCGAATACGGCCTCGCCCGGGATGTGGTGGAGATCGGCCACCACGCAGTCGAAGACCGATTCGCCGATGCCGACGCGGCCTTTGCCCGCATTCTGACCCACGCCCGCCATTCGGAGCACAAGTGGCTCGAAGTATTCGCCCGCCACTGGAATATGCAGAGTCGATCATACGATCGCGGCGATTGCCGCGAAAACCTGAATGACGCGATCGCTCTACTGGAATTCGCGAGTCGCGATGATACCCGCGATTGCCCCCAGAGCATTTGCGTCGTTCAGGATCTGTGCCGCTCCTTCGACGAACTGGATGGGCCCGGCTACGCGGAGGAACGCCTGGCCGTAACGGGTGAAACGCTGGATCGCATTTCACCCGCCTGGAATTGTTGGGGCTGCATCTCTCGCGAACGAGCCTCCGCTCTCGAAGATCTGAATCGCTTCGAAGAAAGTCTGGCCTTCCTGCAAGAGCAGGCGTCGGCCACCGTGAAATACGCCGCGGACGAACGTGAATACGAGCGCTACTACGGAGACATTGGCTATTGCAATTTACAATTGGGACGCCTGCGCGAAGCCGCGCGTTATTTTCGCCTTGAAGATCGGCGGAGATACAAGCAAGGCCCTCGCGACTGGGACCGACAGAAGTGGTGCTGGCTATTAACACTCATGGGGCGTTACCGGTGGGCGCTTAAAAAAAACCACAGCTTCGCCGAAATCAAAGACAAACCCGGGCGTCAAAAAATCTGGTGTGAAATCCAGCTATTGCTCGCGAAAGCCGGTCAAATACCAAACAACGCCGACCTGAAAGATCAATTTCGGCACTGTCTGGGCGCAAAAAAGGACCGCGGGGCGATTCGCGGCGCATTTAATATCGCGCATGAAGCCGGCAAGCTCGCGATCTTGCGCGACGATGTAACCGAAACCCGCGCTATGCTCGCGGAAATGGAATCGCTCTTCGGCGGCCTGAATCGACCGCGGGGGGCCGACCGGCAAATCGCGGAGCTGCGGGATTGGCTTGAGGTCCGCGCAAACGCTTGAATCCGACGCGGCGCCCTTCACAGCTCCGCTTACAGACCTTGAGAGCGCTTCCATTGGAGGATCCACCGACCCCGATGGAATTTTCTGTCATCGAACGAATCAACCGGACGGCAAGGGCGTGCCCTGCCCGCGCGCTATGTCGAACAAATCGTGCCTGGCGTGAAAACCCTGACGGATGAATATCCGGGACGCTCACTCCAGATCGCAGACGCCCGGACGGGCTCTCGATGCGAATGAATCCAGGCTATTGTGAAGACAAGCCGCGACTGATTTTCCAGGTAAGCCGGAGACCGGCGTTTGTAAAAGTGGCGACCGCGACTTCGGAGGCTACGCGATACTCTTCGGCGGCCGCAGGACGACCACCCTGAATGATCTGTCCCAGGAGATACTGTTCTACAATGTTGCGTGCGACGAGGGCGGCAACGGCCGCGGCGCGCTGTGGGTCTTGTTTCTGGAAGCCGCACGGCCTGGAAGCGCTTCGCGTTTCCGGGCGGATGGCGGAAGCAAACCGGTGACAGCCTGGGTGAATGCAAAAAAGATCCGGCGGAATTGCGCAAAAAAAACGCCGGCGATCTTCTGAGCGCGAAGCCGCCACGAGTATAAAGCGTCCAATCTTTGCGGTCACTTCAACAAATCCAGGGACAGGCAAATAGGCAAAGCCGCCGAAAAAATTACGTTGTCATGCTCCTCAGCGGCGCTTTCTTACAGGGAGCGTGGGCGGAAAACGAAACAAAGGGATCCTGCTCCTGTCAGCGCTTTGCCTGGCGACCGCCGGTCTGACTCCCTCGTGTCTGCGGACTGAATGCAATGCCACGGATCTGGAATGCAATCCGGCCGGCCTTTTAATCTATTTTTCGCGGGCCTGCTTTCAGGATCGCAATCAGATCATCCAGCCTTCGAATATCGCGACGGTCCAGGAAGAGCTCCGCGTCCAGCAATCCCGCGGCGTCAGCGGCAGTCCCTCCGCTACGATCCTCGACACGGGCGAAACCGTCGGCGCCAAGTCTGTCGGCGGGGTCCTTGCGCCCAACGGTCTGATCTACGCGATTCCCCACAACCTGGATCGGGTCCTCGTAATCGATCCGGGTACGAACACAGTGACTTCCTTCGCCGCCCCCGAGACGGGAACCGCGAAGTGGTACGGCGGCGTGCTTGCGCCGAACGGATTGATCTACGGCATCCCCCACGGCTCTGACAGCGTGCTGGTCATCGATCCGAATACGAATACCGCGAGCCTCTTCGCCTCCGGGCAGACGGGGACCGCGAAGTGGCGCGGCGGCGTGCTCGCGCCGAACGGACTGATCTACGGTATACCGGCCACCAACGACAACGTGCTGGTGATCGATCCGAACACGAACACCGCGACGATATTTGACTCCGGTCAGACGGGAGGCGTAAAGTGGGCGGGGGGCGTGCTCGCGCCGAACGGATTGATCTACGGCATGCCGCAGTTGAACAACAACGTGCTGGTGATCGATCCCAATACCAATACCGCGAGCGTCTTCGCCTCCGGCCAGACCTCGCCTCTCAAATGGCAGGGCGGCGTGCTCGCGCCGAACGGCTTAATCTATGGAATTCCGTCCAGCAACGACAACGTGCTCGTAATCGATCCGGCGACGAACACGATCACATTCTTCGATTCCGGCGACACCGGAGCCACCAAGTGGCGCGGCGGCGTCCTCGCGCCGAACGGTTTGATCTACGGCATGCCTCAGAACAGAGATAACGTGCTGGTCATCGATCCGAACACGAATACCGCGACGCTCTTCGATTCCGGCCAAACGGGAACGGAGAAGTGGGCCGGCGGCGTGCTCGGCCCGAACGGACTCATCTATGGAATCCCGAATAATAAGGATCAGGTGCTGCTCATCAATCCCCAGAGCAACGGCGCCTGGTGCGATTCGCTGAGTCGCAGCGCCTACTGGAATACATTCTGATCAAGCGCCGGATGAACCGGCAAAAATCAGTGGTTTGCAGCGTGCTTGCGCCGCAAACCACCTTGCGATTCCCTAACAATCCCCACTAAATATCAGCCAGCATGGGCCCGGCTGACCGAAAATATCGTATGTCTCCTGTATTCCGGGCCACTTGCCTCATCCTGGCGCTGAGTCTCGCCGGACTTGCGGGTCCCGGCTGCCTGCGGGTCGAATGCAGCGAAACCGACGTCACCTGTAAACCACAGGCCGGGTTGCTCTGGTTCATTCTACCGCCCCGAGGAATGGCCGGGTGGCGGGCTTTCAGAAAATCAGCAGTACTCAGGGCGGCCTGGCCGGCCCCCTCGACGATGACGATGAGTTCGGCGACTCGGTGGCATCTCCTGGAGACATCAGCGGCGACGGCATCCCCGATCTGATCGTCGGCGCGACCGGAGACGACGACGGCGGCACCGACCGCGGCGCGCTGTGGATATTGTTTTTGGAAGCCCTGTAACAGGATGATAATTATCAGACTGCGCCTCTCGCTTTCTCGTCGCGCCCCGTGGCCAATCTCTTAGACGAGGGCCATGAAGATTGCCCTGTTCAGCGCCAGAAAGTACGATCGTGATTTCTTTGACCGGGCGAACGCCGCTCTGCGCGCCCCGCACGACATCGTATACATTGAAGCGAGCCTGGGCGCGGAAACGGCGGCGATCGTTCGCGGGCGCGGATTCAAATGCGTATGCGTATTCGTGAACGACACGCTCGACGCGGCGACCCTGGAAATTCTGGCCGCCGAAGGAATTCAACTCATCGCTTTGCGCTGCGCCGGCTTTAACAACGTCGACTTAAACGCGGCCGGGGCCCTGGGCCTGCGAATCGTGCGCGTGCCGGCCTATTCGCCTCACGCCGTAGCCGAACACGCCCTGGCTTTGCTCTTAACGCTAAATCGCAAAACTCACAAGGCCTACAATCGCGTGCGCGAAGGCGACTTCAGTCTGGACGGCCTGGTTGGATTCGATCTATGCGGACGCACGGTCGGCGTGATCGGCACCGGCACAATCGGTTCGGTCTTCGCCGGGATGATGGTCGCTCTGGGCTGCCGCGTCATCGCGTACGACCCGCAGCGCAATACAGCGCTCGCGGAGGCCGGCGTTGAATATCGACCGCTCGACGAGCTATGGCCCGCCGCGGACATTGTATCCATCCACTGCCCGCTCACCCCGGAAACAAAACATCTGATCAACGCGGATTCCGTCGCCCGAATGAAACCGGGAGTGGTTCTGATCAATACCGGTCGCGGCGCGATCATCGATACCCGCGCGGTCATCGCCGCGCTCAAGAGCCGGCACGTAGGCGCGCTGGGCATTGACGTATACGAACAAGAAGAAGGCCTCTTCTTCGTAAATCACGGCGAAGACATTCTCCAGGACGATCAGATCGCCCGGCTACTGACCTTCCCCAATGTGCTGGTCACCGGCCACCAGGCTTTTCTGACGAAAGAAGCCCTCTATCAAATCGCGCGGGTGACGCTGAGCAGTATCGAGGAATTCGAAACGGGCACGGCCCTGACAAACGAGGTCACTCAGGCGCGGTGATATAGGCCTTGACAGCGAGTCCTCGGGAGTTTCCAATCCGACCCGATGGAATTTTCTGTCATGGAACGAGTCAATCGAACGATTCGCGCGTGGCGGATCGCAATCGAGCGCGATCCGGAGCGAATCCGCTCGGGATTGAATCGTGCCTTTCCATTGCTCCTGGGCGGCGCTCTCGCTTTTACGATCGGCTTTGGCTGGCCGGACGCGCCGGCGACTTCTCGCGCATCCAGTTCGGATGCAACGACCGGCCCCGAAGCATCGGCAGAGCCCATTCGCCCCATTCCCCGGCAGATGGATCTCGATCCGCAAAAGGTCGCCCTGGGCGATCGGCTCTTTCACGATCCGCAGCTTTCCCGCAACGGCGAAATATCCTGCGCGAGCTGCCACGATCTGCAGATGGGCGGCACGGATCGCCTGCCCAGGTCTCTGGGCATCGACGGCCAGGAAGGCACGATCAATTCGCCGACCGTATTCAACGCGGATTTTAATTTTCGCCAGTTCTGGGACGGACGCGCGGCCGATCTCGAAGAACAAATCGACGGTCCCATGAACAATCCCCTCGAAATGGGTTTTAACTGGGAAGATCTGATGGCCCGCCTGAACGCGGATCAAAAGTACATGGAACAATTCTTATTGGTCTACGGCGAAGATCCGACGCCCGCGCGCGTCCGGGACGCAATCGCCGAATTCGAACGCTCGCTCTTTACGCCGAACGCTCGCTTCGATCGATATCTGCGCGGCGACGCGAACGCCCTGACCCCCGATGAAAAGTCCGGCTATTCGCTGTTCAAACAGTACGGCTGCATCGCGTGCCACCAGGGAACCAACGTGGGCGGCAATATGTACCAGAAATTCGGCGTGCTCGGAGATTATTTCGCCGACCGCGACGCGCAAAAGACTTCACAAAGTCGCCATCGTTCGTCATCGCAGCAAGGCGGCGACGACGCACACCGGGCCGCCGTGGCGAAAGCCGACCTGGGCCGATTCAACGTCACCGGCCGCGAAGAAGATCGCCACAAATTCAAAGTGCCTTCGCTGCGAAATGTAGAACTGACCCCGCCCTATTTTCACGACGGCTCGGCGAAAACGCTGCAGGAAGCCGTGCGAATCATGGGCCGGTACCAGCTCGGCGTCACGCTGCCCCCGCGCGATGTAGACCAGATCGTGCTCTTTTTGAAAACGCTGACGGGCGAGTACCGGGGACGTTCGCTCCAGATCGAAGACGCGCGAAGCGGTTCCACGCAAAACGATGCGAACTGATAGAACTACGAACGAATGATCATGCGAATGCAAGGCGATGCAAATTAGTCCCGGTCGATTCATATCCCGCCGGACTTTCATGATCGGCGCCTGGACCGGCGTCATCGCATTGATGCTCGTGCTCTACTGGAATTCCACGTCGACGCGGCTGGAACGACACGACGAAATTCTGAGCGCCATTCGTTCCATCAAAGACCAGGACGCCCTCTTGAATCAGAGCCTGCTGAAGTCGCGGTCGTATCTGGAAAAGACCTACGATCCGATGAACGATGCGATCGCCAGGATCCATACCGCGACGGACTTTCTGCGTAAACCGGAGACCGGCGTTTATAAAAGCGGCGATTCCGACTTCGATCGCGCCTTCGAAGACTACGAGATCTTTTTCGGCACCCGCAAGAAGCTGATCGATCGTTTTAAGTCCGGCAACTCGGTGCTGAAAAATTCGCTGTACTATTTCCCACGCTCCGTTCGCCGGGTGAATCGCATTACCGGCGGCCGCACGACCGTCATCTTAAACGATCTATCCCAGGAGATATTAGCCTACAACGTTACGGGCGAAGACGACGTGCGCGCCTCGATGCAAAAAAAGATCGATCAGCTACGCGGGCTGGCCGCGAATTCCGCCGACGACCGCCGCGAAATTCTGGTGCTCGTGCGCCACGCCGTAAATATTCTGGAACGCAAATCGGACGTCGACGGCCTGCTGAACCAGGCGATCCTGGGACCCGGCTCTCGTCTGAACGACAATCTCTTCGATGCGTACGAAGCCCGCCATACCCGCGAACTGTATCGCACGAATATATTTCGCCTGCTGCTCTTCGCCTTCTCCGTCGGCCTCTTAATGTACGTGGGACTGGTCTTTCTCAAGCTGCGCCTGGCGGGAGTTTCGCTGCGCAACGCGAATACCCGACTGGAACGCCTCAATTCGGCCTTCGAACGATTCGTACCGGTTGAATTTTTACAATATCTGAATCGCAAGAGCATCGCTGACGTGCGTTTGGGGCAATTCGCGCGCAGCCATATGACCGTGCTCTTTTCGGATATTCGGAATTTCACTTCGATCTCCGAGCGCATGACGCCGGAAGAGAACTTTGCTTTTATCAATTCCTATCTCCGCGAGATGGGCCCGATCATTCGCCGCCACGAAGGTTTTATCGATAAATATATCGGCGACGCGATCATGGCGCTCTTTAAGGGCTCCGGGAATCGCGGGGTCATGGCCGGCGTCCTGATGTTAAAACGCCTCGAAGTGTTTAACGCCGAACGCGCGGCGGCCGGCGAAGATCCAATTCGCGTCGGCATCGGTCTGCATACCGGCGATATGATGCTCGGGACGGTCGGCGAAGACGAGCGCATGCAGGGCACCGTCATCAGCGACGCGGTCAACCTGGCGGCGCGCCTGGAATCCCTGACCAAAGAATATGAAGTATCGCTTTTAATCAGCGAAGAAACCCTGAGCGAAATGCAGGGACACGGCGATTTTGAAACGCGCTTTATCGATCGCGTGGCGGTGAAGGGCAAACAGATTCCGGTCAGGGTCTACGAAGTTTTCGACGCCGATCCGCCGAAGGCCCGCCTGTTAAAACAGCGGACGGCTCCGCTTTTGAGCGAGGCCTTCGCGCTCTATTCTCAAGAAAAAGATTACCGCGCCGCGATACAAAAGCTCGACGAAGCCCTCGAAGAATTTCCCGACGATCGCGCGCTGCACATCCACCGCGATCGCTGCCAGGCCGCGCTGGCGACGAATGAATAAGCGTTACGGTCAGTCGACCGCCTTGCGCGAGTCATTCGTATTCGAGCATATTCACGACGAAGGGCAGCGCAAAATGATCCGTAAGCTTGCGTAGCGGTTCGCAGTATCTCCGATCTTCGGCCGCCGCCAGTCGATATTCACGTTTACCATTGCCGACTCCGCCCCAGCCCACGTAAATGCACACGTGCAGGCGCGCCCCCGCAGGCACATTCGCAAAATTCATACCGATGTTCGTTGTGTGTTGAATCGTTCGGTAGTAGCCTCCTCTCTCCACCCATTGACCGTTTCGGTACTCGCTGGTTTTCGGCACCCATTTTCGCTCCGAGTCTTTGCAGGCGACTTGTACGGTAACCCGCCCCGGATACAGCCTTCGCGCGTGAATGAGCGGCCCCCGGTCCTCCAAAAAAAGCATTTCGCCCGAGTCTGGATTCTGGACGCGAACGCGAGCGCTGCATAAGCCATCGTCGGGATTGCTCCAGCCGAGTTCAAAGCCGCCGGGCTCACCCGCCTTTAATTCCGCGGACCTGGTCGCCGGGGAAGAACCCAGGAAAGTATCGAAGGCGCGAAAGCGAGCGCGGTAGCGACCGTCCATCCCTCGTTCGGTGCAGCTCATCGCGAACGCAGCCGGTAACAATATTAAAATGACCGCCAAAAGCGTTATCGTATGTGCACGGAATTTCATGCGCCGATCGTAACTGCAACTCAGGAACAGTCAAGCGACGTCCATCGCCGTCGCGCTTAAGCATTTTCTATTTCCGTTCGAAACGCGAAGATTGATTCATACCCGCGAAAAGCCGGCGCGCTTGACAGGCTATTCGCCGCAGTGCATGATTCGCCATGCCCCGCTCGTATTTTATATGTTGTTTACGCGGTCGTCGACTCCGGGCAGCGACCCGGTTCCTGCAAGCCTCCGTGGCGCTTGCCTGGCTGACAATCTGCGCTTCAGGATGCGCAAGGCATATAAATCGACCGCGTCCGAGTCCGACCGCCGGCATTCTGAATCCATCCAGCGCTTACAATACCCGCGAACCGGAAACGGAATTCGCGGAGATTCAAACCGCGAACGCCTTCCTGCTCGCCGGTACCCGCCTGAAAAAACCGCAGGCCGACCTGAAGCGCTTGATCGAACGGGAGATTTATTTTGAGAAAAACCCGGAAGCCCGGAAGTCCGCCGCCGCATACGCCGAGCGCCGGGCGGAGAACTATCCGTATCGCTTCAAGCAACAGGGATACGTCGTCTTCCCGGACGATCTAAAACTCAAAGGGTACTGGCTGCCGACCAAAAAACAACGACTGCTGAGAAGCCCGGGCGCGGAGCTGGGAAAGATCTATTCGACCTACCGCGGTCTGCCGTCCCGCCCGCGGCTATGCGTCTCGCCCAGGGCGGCGACCGACGATCCCGCAAGCATCACGCGCTGCATTATGATTTCGCAGAAAGCCGATGAATTCTATTTGGGCGAAGTCGCGAACGGTTTCTTTCACGGACAGGGTACGCTGTACTTCACGCGCGGCGTTCTCGGCCCGCTGAGCGAACTCTTTATCTTCCAGGGGGAGTTCCGCTACGGCTGGCCGTTCGCCGGACGTATCTATTGCAAGCGGCCGGCCCGGCAAGTCTGCGAGGTCTTCGCCGCGGTCTTTCACGGACCGATTCGGGTGGAGCTGGTGGATTCCTTTGGGCTCTTCAAAGACGAATCGGCTCTACTGCTGCCCGAGCTCCAGGAAGCGACCGAATATCTAAAGCAACTCTAGCGCCCTCTTCGATCTCGCCCTCAGAGCCCCGCGATCAGCGAAAGATTGTATAGCAGCAAAAAGTCCAGGCCGTTGTAATCGGTGGGCAAATCTTCCGGCGTGCGCTGCTGCAGCGATCGGCCCCGTAAAAAGCGATGCGTCGAACGCCAGCCGGGCACGCTGCCGTACGATGTGGGGCCTTCCCAGGGCGCGGCGTTCAACATCGTAAAGGTCTGATCGCGCAGCAGGGGTTCGTAAAAGAACCAGTCGGGCGGCTGGCCATGTAAGGCGACGTGGGCCAGGGGATAGGCGTACCAGTCGTAGATCCCCGCGTAGGCGACGAGGCGCGCCGTCGTAAAATCTTCCCAGCTCCGACCGACCGCCGCGAGCGTCATCAACATATGCAGATTGTCCGTATAAGCCGTGTCTTCGATCAGAGGACCGCCCACCAGTCCCGCGTCGGCGTACGGAATCAGCGCCGCCCATAACGATCCGTCAATGCCGCTCTGAAAATTCAGGCGACCGAAACTGAGAGCCGTCACGGCCCGCGAAGCTCCATACGCGAAAGCCCGCGCGTCTTCGCCGCGCTCCACGCGTTTGCCGCAGGCCGGATTGCTGATACGCCAGCTATCCGCGCTCATCTTCGCGACCAGGCGTTCCGCCAGTATCTCGGCCCACAAACCGAGATCCAGATTCCCCGCGACCACGCCGCTCATGTACTTGCGCACGAAGGCCAGGCCGAACAACAGATGATAGACCTGGTCCTGGCTCATCTCTTTGTCATAGATGATATTCGGCTCGACGAGATAATTTTCGACGGCGCCGCTGGACTGCGTTCGCTGCGTCGGCGCGCTGAAGTCCGATGTAAAAACGGGAACGCCCGCGACGCTGAAATTCGCCGGCACATCGTCGCGAATAAAAAAGCCCGGCCAGTCCAGACCGCTCGCGCCGCAGGGCACAGGAGATGCGAAGGCCGCCTCCCCCTGTTGATCCAGTCGTTCGAGAGCCGCCAGCGCGAAGTACAATTCCGACTGCGTATTGCCCAGCGCGGTGATGGGTTCGATGACCGTCGCGACGGGAGCGCCAGGCAAGACGGGCAGCTTGCCTTCGCGAATCAATTGATGTTCGGTTGCAAGCACCGCCATGTACCAGCCGAGATGGATCGTCGCGTCGGACCAGGCGAGGCCCGAGGGGTTGCGAATTCGTTCGGCCGGCAGACCGTAGCCGGGGCTCGCCGAGCCGGTGCGCAAAAAGCGCTGCGTCAGCCGTGAGCGGACCAGCCAGTAGCGCAAAGGCAAGGTGCTATCCGCCCGGGCGGGATCGATCAATCCGGCCAGAGTCCTCAGCGCATCTTCCGGATCCTCCCACCAGTTGGATTTACATCCGGCGCCCGAAACGCTCAGGGCCAGGCACAAACAAAGCACGAGGGCGACGGGCCGGCTCCTGAAAACAAAACGATTTCGCTGTTGCATGCTTTTCTCCCGATTCGGCGGCCGAAGTCGAAACACCCTGAGTAGTAGCTACAAAGCTCCATAGATATCAATGAAAATATCCTCGCTTTTGCCCGGGCCTTGCTTCACTCCCGATGCAAAATCTTCTTGCTCTGCCCGCACAATGCACGCCTGCTGTGCCTCGCATTGGCCTGGCGCCGGCCCGCGCACAACGCACGCGACGCCAATCGTAAGTATTACGAATATTTTTGAAAGCAACCAAGGGCAACCAGGGATCCATACACTATGAGCGACTCGGCCGATATTATCTTTCGAAGCGAAGACGGCCGTGTAATAACGCGCGAAGAATTGGCGGGCGTTAGCGGCACAATCCACTACGAAATTCCAGGTGATGATCGCGTGCCGGATGCGGTCCGGGATCTGCACGAACAGGCTCGCCAGGCCGGCGGCGCTGGCGACTACGGGCGAGCCGAAGAGTTGCTGCGACTTGCGATGGAAGGCGCTCCGACCTGGCCCTATCCGCCGTACGACCTGGCCTTTACATATCTACTGCAAGACGACGCCGAACAGGCTCTGCGGTACTATCAGGAAACCGACCGCCTCGCGCCGCGCGGATTCTTTACGACGAAGACCGCCGTGGACACCCTCGGCAAAGAGGCCGCCGGCGCGTTTCCTCCGGGTCTGTATCGCGCCTACGTCCAACTCGAATGGATCGACGATCGCCAACAGCAAATTGAATTTCTCGTTCAGCTCACGGAACAGGTCCCGCTCTTCGCTCCCGCCTGGAAGGATCTCGCGGGACACCTCGACGACCAGAGCGAACGTCTCGCAGCCCTCGAAACCGGACTCAGCCACTCCCCCGATGCGACGACAAAGTCCATGCTGCTGGTGAATCGCGGGCTGGCCCTCGACCAACTGGGGCGACGCGAAGAAGCAATCGCGACTCTGGGCGCCGTCGCGCTGGATGAGGACACGGCTCCCGACGCGCGACACCTGGCGAAATTCGCATTGCAGTCAATCGTCGGCTAAAGCAGCTCCGTCGCGCCAGACGCTCATCGCCTCAGCCTCAGTTTGATTCAAAAAGCTCCGGCGAAAACCAGCGTAGAATCGCCGGGTTTTCGTCGCGGGGATAGTTGTGCGAAAGATCCGCGATTTCGCGATAGTCGATCGCGGCACCCGCGTCCTTTAGAGCCTGCGCCGCGGCCCGCGCCTTTTCAACGGGGAACATCCAGTCGACGGCGCCGTGCACCTGATAGATGCGCGTATCTCGCACGGGCGCTTCGACCCGGCCTTCGCGATTCTGCAGCACATGCACGGCCGCGGCCACCGGGGCGTAGTGCGTGAAAGGCGACTGCTTTACGATCGATAGAAGCATCGAGTACGTGCCGCCGTCGGAGATCCCCGTAAGCAGCAGGCGCTGCGCGTCGACGTTCCACTTTCCGGAAACGCTGTCGAGCATGCGATTCAATCCGGCCGCGTCGACGCCCGGCGAATGTAAAGACCAGGTGCGGTCGCGCGAAGTCGGCACGGCCAGCAGACAGCCGTGCGCGCGAGCGTCTCGCAGCCAGCTCCATAAAAAATCCGCGCCGTGACCGGAGCCGCCGTGCAGCGCCACAATTAAGGGCCACGCGCGATCGGGCGTATAATTCTCCGGCACGTACAGACTGTAGCCGCCGCGATGGCCGCGCTGATTGTTGAAATGCATCAGGCCGCGCTCCGGGTTCGCGGCAGCTTTCGCCAGGCTTTCGCGCAGGCTCACATCCGAACGCCGCGCCGGCGTGAGATAGTGCTCGCTGATTTCAACGAAGCGATTCGCCAGGGGAAAGAGAATATCGTTCGCCCGGGCGATGGGACGTAGAGCCTGGAAGGCTTTGAGAATTTCGTGAGGGCCGGTTCGCGCTCCCTGAAAGCGCGACGCGGCTCCCAGCAGCTGAACGCCGGACTGGGTCAGCACGGCCGCCGGCGCATCGCGATCGAGTTTGGTCACGTCGATCGCATGCACGGTTTTTTCAAGGGCTGCCGCCAGGGGCGCGAGGCGATCCGCATACTCCGGAATCTTCGGTGGGTCCAGGCGATCCTGCGCGTCGCCGAAAGCCGTTAATATTTCAGACAGCTGCGACCAGAGTTCGCGCAGTTCCGGAGGGAGCGCGGCGGGGAATTCGATGGGCGATTCTTGCGGCATGGCTCCCATCTCGCGTTGGTCGAGGCCTCAGCGCACGCAGATTTTTCAGGCCGCCGAACTTTCGAAGGACTTGCGGCGCCGCTCGGAGCAGTCAGCTTCGTCGTTCAGAACGAGACGTCGATCAGTCGTTGATTTCGCCGATGCTCAAATCGGTCTGGTCCAGAAGGTGCAGTCGGTGTCTTTGCGAAAGCTCTTTGCACGCGGCAATCCCCCGCACGCTGGTGCCGCTGCCGTCCAGGGGCGGCGAATAGACGCAGACGGCCATCACGCCCGGCACGATCATCAACACCGCGCCCGAGACGCCGCTCTTCGCGGGCAGCCCCACATCGAAGACCCACTGGCCGGCGTAATTGTACATGCCGCAGCTGAGCATCACGCTCAAAACGTCGCGCACGTGAGCCGCTTCTAATACGCGCCGCTTCCGCACCGGATGCATGCCCTGATTCGCCAGAGTCGCGCCCATCGTCGCCAGGCCCCGGACCGTAGTTTGAATTGAGCACATCTTAATATACAAATCCAGGGCGGCCTGGGGCGGCGCCTGTAGATTGCGAAATTTATTTAACAGATAGACGATCGCCCGGTTGCCGTCGGTCGTTTCCATTTCCGAAGCATAAGTCACCGAGTCGACGGCGAGCTGTTCGCCTGCGAAGTCGCTGAAGAATTCCAGCAGGCGCGCTTCGCCTGTGTCGCCGTAAGCGCTGTGCAGCATACTGCAAACGGAAATCGCGCCCGCGTTGACCATTGGATTCATCGGCCGCTTGCTGCGGTCCAGGCGCGATATTGAATTGAAATCATCGCCGGTGGGCTCCACGCCCACGCGCGCGAGCACCGACTCCAGGCCGAATTCGCGCAGGGCCGCCGCGTACGCGAAGGGCTTGGCCGTCGACTGAATCGTAAAGGCCGCGTCGCTATCTCCGAGTTCGAAAAGCCGCCCGTCGGTCGTCACTGCGGCAATGGCGAAGAGCCGCGGATCGACCCGGGCGAGCTCCGGAATATAGTCGGCGACGGCGCCGCCTTCCAGGGACTGGCAGCGCTCGTAGATTTCGCTCAGAGACTTTTTCAAATTCGCGGGCATAGTGGATGCAGGCCAGCAGAACTCCGGTCCGCCCACAAGTAAAGCCGATCACATTCCGACTGCAAGCTTTCCGACTTTCAGAGCCGGCGCTATGACTCAGTACCGGAATTCGCCGCGGATCCAGACTTCGCGAATGATCTGCTGGCGCCCCACGAAATCGTTCAGGATTAGCTGATCGTTCGCGGGAATGCCAAGCCGGGCCTTGATGCTCGTATCATTTTCGATTTGCGCGGCCAGAGTCTGCGGCGTTCCGAGTGGAACCAGGTCCCCGCTGATTGTATCGAAGGCGCTGCGCTGGAATTTGCGGCCGCTCTGATCCGTTCCGCGAATCTCGCTGACGCCGACCGATACGCGAAAGAATCGCGAACGCGGCGAAGGAAAAAAGGTCAGACCGTACGTAATATTTCGGACCCGGCCGAGAGTGGTATCGATTCCCGCGCGGGCGGTACCCGGTCCCAGGTTCCCGATCGTTCCATCGGCGATGTCAAGCTCCATGGCCTGCTGCGCCCAGGACTTACCGCTGACGGTTTGCAGCTGCCGGCGCAGGCGCGTCGTCTGGGTTTGATGGATATAGCGTCCGAAAATTCCGAAGTACGCGTAGCGGTAGTGAAAATAAAGATAGCGCATAAAACCCTGCGAATCCGATTCGAGACGCGCATAGTTTCCAAAGTCCGCAATCGAAAGGGCATTGCCAGCGCTGTTCACGCCGGTCAGCAGACTTTCGTCCAGGCGATAGGCGTTGGCCCGCTGGTCCACGGCGCGCATCGCCCCGCCGCCGAAGGTCAATTCGCCGTACAGAGTTTTGAAAGTAACGGCGCTCGTCAGCCCGTAGGTATAGTCGCGCTTCGCGCGCGAATCGCCGATATAATTCACGAACCGGGGGGCGGCGCCGGTAATGTCTACGGCGTTACGACGGAACTCCTTATCGCTCATGCCCGCGACGTTGTCGAATTGAAAGGGCAGGTTAATGAACCAGGTCAGAGCCCCGCCTTTCCCGGTCGGAATCAGAGTCGCCATACCGCTCGCCTGTAGCCCGTAGGAATCGCCCGCGCCCCGGGAAAGGTCGCCAATGTCTTCGCGCAAGATCGTCTGGGCGTTGGTCCGGCGGAAGCCTTCGCCGTTCGATAAAAACAAATGCAGACCCGTGTAATTCGTTTTATGAATCAGACTCACGCCCCGATCGACCGGATTGTTTAAGCCGGTCTCTTGAAGATGAGAACGTTCCGCGTAGCGATGCTGCCAGATCGAGCTCACGCCGTAGCCGGCCTTGGCAGCGCTCAGAGGGTGATCCTGAATCCCGATTCGCAGATTGAGTCCCGACACGAAAGAGAGCGGCGCGTCGACGTAGGCGGTCCGCAGAATGATTTCCGATTCGTTGCGTTCTTCGCAAACCTCGTCCAGACCGCAGCCGTCGCCCAGCCGGCCTGTCGGCGTAATATCCGTCGTAACGTTGAAGCGCCAGTCCTGAAAATAGCCTGCGTTTACTTTCGCGTCGAAGTTCATAAAGACGCGTTCCATCCAGAAGCCGGCCTCCTGCTGGTCGGGGCCGTTCGCATCCGGCTCGCCGGTTTCGTCATGATCGAGGAATTCGTATCCGAAGAATGCTCGCATTCCGAATTTGTATTCGAAATCGGGCTTGCTCACGCCCGGAACGAGAGGCTGCGGGACCGTGGTTCGGGGAGCCAGCTCTCCCGTTTCCGAAGAAATTTCGGCGTCCAGACTGTCGTCATCGTCATCGTCATCGTCATCGTCATCGTCTTCGTCTTCGTCTTCGTCTTCGTCTTCTTCGTCGTCGTCGTCGTCGTCGTCGCCGGGATCGTCATTGAGGGCTTCCCCTTCGCTATCGTCTTCCGGTATCCGGGCGTCCAGAGGGGCAATGCCGACCGCCAGCATCAACACGCAAACGAGCATTCCATCTAATATAGTATTCAAAAGACTGTTTCGCATTCGATCAAACCCCCGACCGGATTCAAATTCCGCTGAATCCAGTTCGCGGAGAAAATATCTACCGGCTACGAAATCAACGCCCGGGGGCTCGCCTCCTCTGCAAATAAATTTACACCGGACGCCGCTTCGGAAGAACGACATTGATTCATGACGGTCATCTGCTTGAAATATGAATGCTATAGGGCCGCGGCTCAAATTCGCCGGCAAATCGACTCGGATAAGATTTGAGCGGCGATCATATTTTTGCTGGACTACCCGGGGGGAAGCGACGGACTAATCGGGCGATGGACTTTCTGGACGGCAAAGAGCTCAACACCCGCCGTCTGTACGACTATGTGAAAAGTCTGGAGCGGATCGCGGCGGAAATCAGCGAATCTCTGCGCAATCACGCGGCGAAAACCAGAGCGCCGGACATGGAGCTGTACGATATCGCCATCAAATCTTCGCGATTGATGGGCGAATCGGAAGTGCTCAAAGAAGATCTGGAAAATTTGCTGCACATTAACGATTTACTAACCACGTACTCTTCGAACTTAAAATCGGCGAACGAATTTAAGGACAATCTGCTGCAGATGGTTTCTCACGACTTAAAATCGCCGCTCGGGTCGATCATCGGTTTCGCCGACCTGATTACGCGCTATCCGTCCCGCTCCCGAGGCTACGGCCAAAAAATTAAAAGCTCCGGCGCGAAGATGCTCCAACTCGTGGAAGACCTGCTCGATTCCCAGTCCCTACAGGAAGGCCAGCTGCGTCTGTTTCGCGAAGAGTTTTTAATCCGCGAGTGCCTGCTGGAAGTTCTGGAAGGCATGTCAGTTCTCGCGGCGGCCAAAGAACAGATTCTAAAATCGAAGATCGATCTGCCGGACGACGCGCGCCTGAACGGCGACGAGCCGCGCATCAAACAGATGCTCGAAAATCTGATCGGCAACGCGATTAAGTTTTCGCCCTTCGCCACGGAGATCCTGATTCGCGCCGAAAATACGCCGGAGCACTTAAACATTTACGTCCAGGACGAAGGCCCCGGAATAACGCTCGAAGATCAAGGCCATCTTTTCGAGTACTTTCGCAAACTGTCCGCCAGGCCCACGGGAGGCGAAACTTCGCTGGGCCTCGGTCTGTATCTGGTCAAACAGCTCGTCGATTTACATGGGGGCCGCGTCGGCGTCGAAAGCGACGGCCGCAGCGGCAGCGTATTTCAGCTACAGCTGCCGAAGACCGAAGCGGAGGCCCGCCAGTCGTAGCGCGCGGGCGCCGCGATCCACAGTTTATGAGAGTCGTAATCGTTGAAGACGATCCGGAATCCCGGGAATTGATCGCCGAGTACGTGGATTTGCATTCGCAGCTGACTCTGATCGGCGCGGCCGGCACCGGCGCCGACGCGATCAAAATTCTGAAAGAGAACTCTACGGACCTGGTCTTTCTCGATATTCAACTGCCCGATGTTTCCGGCGTCGCTCTGGCGCGCAAACTGGATGCGAGTATAACGAAGATATTCTGCACCGGCAAAAAAGACTACGCCCTGGACGCCTTCGAAATCGGCGCGGTGGACTATCTGATCAAACCCATCACCCAGGCGAAATTCAATCGCGCGGTCGATCGCGTATTAAAACAGCAGCAGCAGACAGTTTTACCCGAAGCGCGCGGCGAAGAGCCGGGCTTGTTTCTAAAAGGTCCCGGCGGCGTATTCACTTTCGTCCGCTTCGGGCATCTGATCTATCTGGAAGCAAGGGGGAAAAACTCGACGGCTTTCACCTATCCGAATTCGGAAATCCACACCGCGACCATGCTCAAGGACATCGAAAGTCGACTGCCGCGTCCCGCGTTCAAAAGAATTCACCGGCAGTACGTCGTAAACTTCAGCTACGTCGCGCGCATCGAACACCTGACCGGCGGCAACTATCTGTTGCACTTAAACGATCAGGAAAATACCGCCCTGCCGATGGGCCGCAAGTACATTGAAAACCTGCGCGGACTTATGCGCTAAGCTCTCGGGAGTCGACCTTTATCATCGCGGGTTTCGCCCTGTGTTTTTCGCCCTATGTTTTTCGCCCTTTCGGGCTATGCTTTTCGCCCTATATGTTTCGCCCTCGCGGGCTCAGGCTCAGGCTCAAACTCAAGCTCAGGCCCCTGCCTTGACCGATGCCGCGTCTCGCGCGGGCGTTTCCGGCCGGGCCAGAATCCAGTCGACGACTTCCAGAGTTTCCGACAGCACGCCCTCGTCCAGACCGGCGTACAGATCTTGCTTTTCGCACTCCTGAAAAAAGAGACCGCAGCAGGAAAGGACCATATCGTAATCCTGCTGATTCAAATAGTGATAAAAGATCGCTCCGAAAGACGGCGCGAAGAATCCGGGACGGGCCGCGAACAGAGCCAGACCGTGCATCAGGAAATAGTACGGCGAAGAGTGCGGATAGTTGTCCGATAAAGCGAAGACGATCTTCGCCCGCTCATAGCGAATATCCGGAAAAGCATCGCCGTAGATCGCGTCGTTTTCGATCGAGAAATCTCCGGACTGTTTGATTTTATTGATATAGCGCCGCGCAAGCAGCGGCACGTCCTGGGTCAAATAACACAAAATAAAATACTGAAACCACGAGTACCACTTCTCGCCTTTGGGACCTGATTCGAAAACCTTCAGCATATTCGCCGGCCCGCCTACCAGATAACCATGAGACATGATCGGACGCGCGACTTCTTCGCAGTGTTCCTGGAGATGCTTATAAAAATACTTTCCGTAGTTCAGGCCGTCGAATTTTCGCTGCGCGATTTTCTTAAACGCGGCGGCGGCCCGCTTGTGCGTATTGGTTTTCTTTTTCATGACACTCGCCTGCCTCCCGGATCGCGGCGCTTATTTCGCCCCGCCGGCTTTCAATTTACCCAACAGCTCGCCGAGCTCTCTGGCGTTGCCCAGAATCCGCGACGAAAGCATGGCCAGGTCGAAGGCTTCCGGAGTGATATTCTGCTGCTCCTGGGTTAGATCCATGGCCATCTTGCTGATATCCGCAGCCAGCTCTTCCATCGTCTTAATCGTATTTTGATCGACACTCATTATTTACCTCCGTCCTGGATCACCTGGTCTTTGTACCCGAGCACGGCATCCAGCAACTGGCTCTTCGCGTGCTCCGGGACCTTAAAATGCTCCATCGCCTTTACCAGATGACCGGCGACGCGATTGAAAGCCGCTTCGTTGATACCGCGGCCCTTGTGGGCTTTGGCCATATCGACTTCGCGTTTGGCGGGGCCGCCGGCGATCGCGGCCAGGAATTGCACCTGGTGATCGCGCAAACGTTTCATGTCGATGTTCTCGAAGAAAGGCTTGAGCTCGAAATCCAACAGCACCTGCGCGTAAAAATAATCCACCAGGGCCTCGAAGGTCGGCTTCCCTCCCAATTCTTCGTATAAATTATTACCGGTCATTAGCAACTCCAAATGTGTATCGCGTTTGCATCTATTGTCGGCCGCGATTGCGAAATAAAACAACAGCCGAAAAAATCGAGCGATCGACTCTAACTTCGAACGAACTCCGGAAGATGATCTCTAAAATGCTGATTCAAGTCTTCGCCGCGTCCCAACAGACTGGAGGCCGTCGTGGCCAGCTCCGCGCTCAGTCCGGAAATATCCTGCGAAGACTTCCTGATGCGACTCGATTTCTCTTTGATCTTTTCAATGCCTTCGACCTGGCGCGTCTTGATATTGCCCAGCTCGTAGGAAAGCGAGACAAGTTTCGAAATCTCGGGCGCGAGCGCGCGCAGATTGATCGCCTGCTCTTCGAAAGATAGAATCAAACCCTTCGCCGACCGCTGGACGCCGGTCACGCCTTCGACCACCGCGGAGATCGGACTCAGGGCCGCTTCTACCGACTGGATTTCGTTTTCTACGACCTGGCCGGTTTCGAGCAAAACGTTTTTAATATCCGAAACGGCGATGCTGGTCTGCTCGGCCAGACGGCCGACTTCTTCCGCGACAACGGCGAATCCCCGACCCGACTGGCCCGCTCGCGCCGCCTCGATGGCCGCGTTCAGCGAAAGCAAATTCGTGCGGTCGGAAATATCTTCGATCGATCCCAGGAAATTCGTGACGTTGCGGTTTTGCACGCCGATCTTACGCAGCGCGCTCGAAGCGTTATTGATTTTCTGCATCAGCTCCATGACGGCGGCTTCGCTGGTCGCCAGGGATTCCGACACTTCGTTCAGATCCGTGTTGAAAGTATCGAGGGCTTTGTTGTAACCCACCATCTGTTCGGACACTCGTTCGATGTGCCGGGTTTGAGCCGAGATCGTCTCGGTCAGTTCTTCCATGGATTTATGAAAGCGTTCAAAGAGCTCGCGCTGTTCGCCGCCGGAATCCGTTTCCTGGGCGACGGCCAGATGACGAATCGACACGGCCATTTCGGAGAGCGAATTAAACAGAGTCTCCTGAGTTTCGATATGAGTCGCGACTTTGTCCAGCAGCGATTGAATACTGGAAACCCGCTCTTCATCCGCGTGCGCCAGGAAGGCGGAAAAATCCCCGACCTGCATACGATCCAGCGCGGCTTCCAGCGCCCGAACCCGCAGACGAGCCCGACTCGCGACGCGCACGGCAATCGCGAGCGCGAACGAAAGCAGAAGCGACGCGATCAGCAGTAAATACAGGATCATAGGAGACGTAGGTGCGCTGCCCTGAGGATAAGACTGCGACGCGAAAATCAGAACGATACACGATGCGCGTCTTTACAGCAAGCAAAGCGGAATAAAGAACAGCATAGAGGAATAAACGACTGCGAATCTCGTAAGCCGCAGGGCGAAATGAAAATACTGAAAGATCTCGCGCGACAGCGTAACACGCAGCTAACATGTGTCCGATCTTTTCGCAGGCCAATCCAGAAGTTCTCCGGAATGCCCGCAAGCCTCTCAGTAATATCTTTCAAGCACCGCGAAAATCGGCGAACTGCCGATACTAAAACCAATGCCTCTTCGCTTTCGAAAGCACGCCATGCCAGCGGCTCTGACCGTCGCCCTGAGCGGCCTGATCGCCTTCATCGCACTGACCACTTTCAGCACTCCGCTTGGCGGTCGCGGCCCCGACGAGCAGGCCGTCGCGAAAAAAAATACCGGCAGCCTGATTGAACTGAGCGCCGCCGAAGTCGCCGCGTTGAATTTCTCCGACCAGGATCCGGGCGTGCGCCGCGACTCGGACCAAGAGTCGGCGGCGGCCAAAAGCGGATCGATCGAAGCCGCGCTGCATCACTCCCTGGCGTACTATCTGGACCTCCCGGAAGACAGCGTCTTTCGCTTCGGGCCCGACCGCAAAGATCAGTATAGCCGCGCCGAAATGATCGCGTCGTGTTCTTTGTTTCTGAAGATCGTACGTCGGCCGCAGGCGAAGCTTCGCGCCCGGGAACTCGCGCGCCGCTTTCGCGTTTTCGAAAGTCGCAGCGCCAGGGGCGACACGCTCTTCACCGGTTATTATACGCCGCGCCTGCGGGCCGCGACTGCCGCGCGATCGCCGGCCGACGTCCCCGTCTACGGACCGCCGGCGGATCTCGTGCGAGTCGACGTGCGGAGCTTCGTTCCAGAGTACCCGGGACCGCCGATCTTCGGCCGGGTCCAGGCCGGGCGACTGATCCGCTATTTTACGCAAAAAGAAATTCTACTGAATGGCGCAATCGCGGCGAACGATCCGCTGTTCTATTTGAACGCGGCGGACTTCTATCATTTGCAATTGCAGGGCGGCGCGCTGATCACTCTGCCTTCCGATCAGAAAGCCGACGCAGGCAAAGGCAAGCCCGCCAGCGAATCGCGATCCGATGCCGATTCCGACAAAACGCAGCAGGCCACGTACTACGAGTACGCCGCCGACAACGGACGGGATTTTCAATCGCCTGGAAAAACATTCAGCGCCCCCAGAAATACTCTGCGCCGACGCGCCCGGGAAAATCCCCGGGCCTTTCAAACGGGCCTGGCCAAAAATCCACGCTACATCTTCTTTCGCGCGCAGTCTCACGGCCCCTCCGGCAGCCTCAAGACGCCGCTGACTCCCGGCCGGTCGATCGCCATGGATACAAAACTGATTCGCGGAGGCGTGCCGGCCTTCGTGATGTCCTCGTCGCGCACCCATACGGTCCATCGCTTCGCCGTCGTCCAGGATACGGGCAACGCCATTCGCGGACACGGGCGGGTGGACTTTTATTGGGGCGACGACGCCGCGGCCGAAAGTCAGGCCACGCGTTTCAAACAAAACGGCCGGGTCTTTTTGTTCGTGGCCCGCAAATAGCTTTGTATTTTTTACGTTTTACGATCCGAAGGACATCGGGATTTCGGAACCGAAGAGGCCTATGGCAGACAGGATAGTTTTATTGAAGACCTTATTGTTTCTTTAACAAAAACGAATACGCAGCTCACAAAAGGATCTCGTTTTCAACGTCTACTTGAGCAGTAAACAAACTATGATGTCAGACTCCGCTCCCAACTCTCTGTTCTTCCAATCCATCGGCATTGAAGCCGGCCTGGAGAAACTGGAATCGCTGCACGCCCCCGCGGGTCTCGAGCCCGCCCGGCTGGCCCGCGCCTTTCCGTCCCTGGTCGGCCTGGACGGGGTCGCGCCCTTCGATCCGGATCGCCTGGAGAAGGCGGCGATCGTCGGCGGCGTTTCCCTGCAGGCCTGGCACGCGGTCCGCTTCGTTTTGACGGCGCAGGACGCCAATCGCACCAGCCGCGTCGGTCGCTTCGATTTCTGGCAGGCCTGGCGCGCCTGGGATCTGGTGCACAAGCAGGCCTTCCTGGCTTCGACGATGGGCAGCACGATCCTGGACATTCGCAAAGATTTTGACGAGCGCACCCGCCACCGCCAGGGCTGGTAGCGGCGCAATCAGGCGGCCGCACGAAGGGGAAGGGACCGCGAGCGATCGCTTTTCGAATGTTCCGTAAAAAGAGTTTGATTTGCGAACGAAATTGATATAAGAACATCCCCCGGGGCCGCCGACCGCGTTCCCGTTCTATGACCAGGACTGTTCCGCGCTATCGCCCACGATCACCGAATTTCTTCGCCAGCCGATCTTCCCCGTCCCGGCCCGCGGTATGGTTCGCACTCTGGGCAGCGGCGGCGATTCTCACGCAGTGCGATTCCCCGGGATCGACCGGCCCGCAGCACGTTGAATTCAAAGCGCCTCCCGCCGCTTTAGAAGTCGGCGGCCGATCCAGCAGCAGCCGCTGGCTCGGCGGCTATTTGAGCCACGCCCGGGAGAATTCAGACGAGAACGCCTGGACCATTCAGACCGCGAGCGCGCCCGAACGGGCCGGCGAATATCGTCCCTTCGCTCCCGGCGAAAGCATCCCGCGCCTGGAGCCCCTTTCAAAAACGCCGGTCTGGCTGCGATTCAGACTGCGCAACTCCAGCCCCCGGGCCGCGCGCATCCTGCTGGAGCTGCGCAACGCGAGTCTCGTCGAAGTCGATCTTTTTGCGCCGCCCGCGCAGACGGCAAACCAGGGAGCGGACTTCGATCGGCACCAGTCCGGCAACGGCCGACCCTTCAGCCTGCGCCGGATTCCCTATCGCACATCCGCCTTCGCGCTGACAGTTCCGCCGGGCGAAGGCACGTACTACCTGCGCATCGCCGGCTATTCATATAAAAAAATTCCGCTGCGAGTTTTTTTACAGGAGAGCGATTTCGAACGCATGGCCGCCGCCTATACGATCTTTCACGGGATTTTTTATGGAGCCCTGGGCGTGATGGCGATCTTTAACGCGCTGCTTTATTTTACGATTCGCGACCGCAGCTATATTTTCATGACCGCCTTCATCGCCTTCTGGGCGACGACGATGTTCATCGGCGACGGCTACGGGCGGCAGTACTTCTGGCCGGATACCATCTGGTTCGGCGATTTCTTCGGCGTCTTGAATCCGGCGGCGACGATCTGCCTGCTTTTATTTTTACGCAGCTTTCTGCGAACGCGCCGGCACACGCCCTGGATCGATCGCTACGTTTTGCCCGCCTTAATCGCGAGCTATGCGCTCGTCGCTCTGAGCTATCCATTTCTCTCGGACTATCTGCGCATGCTGATCGGCTTCGCGATCGTGCTGCCCTCCGGTTTTTTCGTGGCGCTGCTCGCCTTCGGACTGGGCGTGTACGTCTGGCGACGCGGAAACCCCGCCGGCAAATACCATACCCTGGCCGGCGGCGTCTTTATGATCATCGGCGAACTGCAATACCTGGAAGTATTCGATTTCGTCGCCTCGAATCCGCTGACTGAAAACGGCGCGCGCATCGGCTTCGTCGTATATATTACGCTGCTGACCGTCGGCACCGGCCAGCGCATCAAACAGATCAAAGAATCGCTGCAAAAACTCAACGCTCGCCTGCAGTTAGAAGAACTGCGCGGCGAGCTGCCCGCCGAAACGACCGACCCCGCCGCCCACTTAAAAGAAACGGCCGACCCGCGACCGGCGACCGAGTGGACGATCACGCCGCGTACGGAAGCTCTATTACAGAAGACGATCGCGCGCATCCAAACGGACTTTCGCAGCGAAATCTCCCGGGAAAGCCTGGCCCAGGAGCTGGACTGGAATCCCGACAATCTCGGCCGCTTTTTTAAGATGTACACCGGCGAACGCGTCGGCGATTTTATCAATCGTCTGCGAGTGGAGTGCGCGGCGGAGCTGCTCCGCGACACCGAAGATCGCGTCACCGAAATCGCCTTCGCGGTCGGTTTCGATTCGCTCAAGACTTTTAACAGAAACTTCGCCCGTATCCTGCACACGACGCCCTCGGAATTTCGTAAAATCAGCCGCATGGCGCCGGAGGCCACGGCATGAAACGCGCGCTTTCGTTTGCCCGGCTGTTCGTCTTCGCGGTCTTATGCGGAATCGCCCAGGACCTGCAGGCGGAATCCGTCCTGCGCCTGACTTCTGAGAATCTGGACGGCGATTATATCGGTCGCTCGCTCGAATATTATGCCGATCCCGGGAGCAAACTGCGATTGGCGGACGCGCTCGCGGAGCGCGCGAGCTTCGCGCCGCTCGGAACGGACGCGGCGCACTTCGGCTTCGGCAATCAGGCCAGCTACTGGTTTCGCCTGCGAGTCGAGAATCCCGGCGATCGCGTACGAGAGTGGGTGCTGGACGTGGACTATGTCTTTCTCGACCGGGTCGAGTTTTTTCGCCCGGCGCCGCAGAATCCCGGCGCTTACGAAACGGTCGCGAGCGGCGACCGGCGGCCTTTCGCGGAGCGGGAAATCGAACACCAGAGCTTCGCCTTTCGCGTGCGCACGCCGCCCGGTCAACACACGTACTTTCTGCGCCTGTACAATCCGCCCCAGGCGCGCTTTCCCATTCGGGCCTGGGAACCGGCGGCATTTACGGCGCATCGCCTGGCGGACTGGATGAGCGCGGCTTTGATTTTCGGCGGACTGCTAATTTTATTTTTATCGAACCTACTGTTATTCGCAACGGTGCGCAAGCCGGCCTATCTGTACCTGCTGGTATTTATCCCGGGCCTGGCGCTGCTCTATCTTTTGATTTCCGGATTCGGTTTTCAGTACTTCTGGCCGAATACCCCGGCCCTGAACCAGTCTATGATCACGGTCGTTCCGATTATGGCCCTGGGCTTCGTGGGCTATCTTCGAGAGCTATTAGAGACGCCGATTCTTGTGCCGCGCCTGGACCGGATCCTGCTGCTCCTGCTGGGGATTTGCGCGGGCTTCGCCGTGCTGAATTTGATTCTACCCTACGCGCGACTCGCGGCCGTCGCGGCGCTGGCTGCGGTGCCTGTGCTGGGCTCGCTGATTCTCGCGATATTTGCGGCGGGCATCGCCGCGATCGGAGCGGACCGACCCGCGGGAAAATTCTATTTGCTCGGAGCCGCGCTCTTCGCCCTGGCCGTGGGCGTCGCGGTGCTGGGCCTGCTCGACATCGCTCCCGCCAGCCAGGGGCTCAGCTTTTTCGCGCGCGTGTGCAGTCTGGTTTTGATCGCGCTGATGAGCGTCGGCGTGCACTACAAGATGAAACTGCTGCGAGACAATCTCCAGAGACTGAACGCCCGGAAGGGCAGCGGCGCCGGCACACAGACGAAGAACATCGCCGCTTCGCAGAGCTCCGGCCGACCGGCAGGCGATTTAAGCGATTTTGGCGATTTTGGCGCTCCGCAAAACGACGCGGGCCCGGCCACGGCGACTGAAGCGCAAACGAACGGCGATTCCGAAGCGGGCGGCGGCAACTGGACCATCGGCCCGCGCATGGAGCAGAAACTGCAGCAGGCGCTCTTCTATCTAAAAGAAAATTTTCGCAGCGAAATCTCCCGGGAGGGGCTGGCCGCCCTGCTGGAAGTCAATCCCGATAATCTGGGCCGCTTCTTCTTAATGTACACCGGCGATAAACTGGGAGACTATACGAATAAGCTGCGGATCGAAGCGGCCGCACGCCGACTGCACGAAGGCGGCGAGCTGTTGATTTCCGAGGTCGCGGCCGAAGTCGGCTTCGAAAACGTCAGCACCTTCAATCGTATATTTAAGAAGATTATGGGCAGCACTCCCAGCGACTATCGCTCGCGACTGGAGCGGGGCATTCTCGCCGCTCAGTCCGCTTCGACCGCTCCCAACGGCGAATCAAAGCCGCCGTCCGCCGACGCCGGTCGATGACTGAGCAATCCCTGATATTATCAGAACATGACTTGTTCGCTTCCGGGTTTTCGGGCATGATCCGGGCACATATGAAAGTTAAGAGTGTTCTGATTATAAGCGCAATC
Organism: bacterium; assembly: GCA_024742665.1. Classification (GTDB taxonomy): domain Bacteria; phylum Spirochaetota; class Leptospiria; order Leptospirales; family Leptonemataceae; genus JANSYA01. Next base: position 1,159,674 of record JANSYA010000001.1, on the reverse strand, counting down.
GTGCTCGGCCTGGCGATCGCGGTCTTCGTGCTGCTGACGCCTCCGGACAAAGCCGGCCAGGCGACCACCGACCAGAGCGATCCGGTCAAGCTCGCCGAACAAAACGTATCGGTGATCGAGTCGATCTTCGGGCCGGGCCCCGACGACAGCGTCACGACCCTGTACGAACTGGATACTATAGAGATCCTGGATCCGCCGCACGAAGACAATCCCGGCAATCCCCACACGGGCAAACCCTACTCCGACCGCGAGATGGCCCAGTTCGAAGCTCTGCGACAATTCTTCCCGGACAACCGCATGATTCCGAAGCGCATGACGGCCGAAGAAACCAAAGCCTACGAAGAGGAAGAACAGGAGCTCGCGAAAAAGTACTATGTGCAGCGTCGGGTGAAAATTCTGAGCGGCGGCCTGAACAAAGACGAAGTCGACGAGTACTTCGCCTATCGCACGCGCTTCACCCTCGACAAGATCGAACTCTTTCGCTACGCCCTCGATAATCTGCCCGAAGACGCGCCGGAAGATCGGCGCAAGCGCATGGAACGCCTGCTCGATCAAAACGAACAAAAGATCACCCGCGTGCTCGGACAAAAAGAAGCGGCGTATCAGAAAAACGGCATCGATCACCGGCCGGGCGAAATCTATCTCGAAGATCCGAATCAGCAAGAGGAAAGCGCCGACACGAACTGAGGACCGGAAAAAACTCAGCCTGAGAGATTAGAATGGCTTGCGGTGCTTCCGGTGGAATGCGAGAAACTCGCCATGCACCGGAGCCTGCTTTCTCTACTCTGTCTACCGGCGGTATTCTCGGTCGGTATCAGCGCCAACGACGAAGCGCTGCGCGAAATTGATCGTGAATATCTAAACCCCTGGCAGGGCCTGGTGATCCAGATATCCGGCCAGAACTGTCGTTTCATACGGCTGGGCGTCGTTTTCGATTGGCTGTCCTGCTCCCGCAGCCAGCAGAATCTCAGCATCACCCATGCATCCGGCCAAATAGGCGAATTCCGCGAAAGCGCCGACAGACTCACCGACCTCTCGGGCATCCAGCCGGAATACTATTTCAAGAAAGGATCGCCTGGTTTTCGCGAGCGCGTTCAGCAGGGTTGCCTCGAAGGCGATTGCTACAGTGGCAGCGGCGTTCGTCAGTATAGCTTCGGCCCCCCGGAAGTCCGGATCAAGGCCGTCTGGAAAGAAGGCGTTCCCGTCGAGTCCTATACGAAGATCGTCGAAATCGATTCGATGACGATTCACATGACCGTCGATACCGGCCGAAAAAAGGCTTCCGACGTGCGCATTGAGTTCGCAGACGGCACTGTGATCCACACGCAATTCGCCGCCTGGCAAAGCGGCACCGGACCGGGCCGGGTCACCCTGCCCGATGGACGCGAATATGCCGGTGAATTTCGCGAGCGGAAATTATACCGGGCGGGAGAAAGCGAACCGGTGTGGACTATCGCAGATCTCGACTCCGGCATGATGATGCAGGCGGACAAAACAAGTTCCCGGAATTGGACGCGCACCACGCAACCAATCTTCGATGAGCGGGATAAAGAAACGTTCCGGCGCAGGTATTTTAATCCACAGCGCGGTATCTGGCTTGAGATTGCTCCGGGCAAATGCCGGATCATTTTTCTGGGACGGCCGGAGCCCTGGACCGATTGCAGGCGGGGGAGGTTCGCGCCTCCGACCGAGACAATCATCTTCAAAGAGGCCGGCTCGTATCATAAGGACGCGACCTTTGTCGTTTATTCCAACGCTCTGAATACCGGCCACTTCATGCTCAGCGGAGACTACTATCTCGACGGATCAGTTGAGCTATCCGCGAATCAACACAGAGGATGTCTGTCCGGCGATTGCTACAATGGAAGCGGCACCAGGCAGCTGCTTTTGGGAACGATCTCAGGTCGGTGGAAAGACGGCCAGCCCCACGGCCCGATGAGTCTGGAAAGGGAATTGGACGGGATCCAGCTGCGAACCGAAACGGAATCCGGGTTCGGCGGGCGGGCGAAACTCAAGAAAATATATCCCGACGGCACCGTATTTACCGGCGAAACAGCAGACCAGGCTGCCGACTGGATCTCAGGAACTCTGCTTTTGCCGGATGGTCGCGAAATCAAGGTCCGCTTGAACGACGACCGCTACTACGATAGCGAGACAAAAGAAATTCTGTGCGAATGGAAGGCGAAAGAGAATCGCATGCATTGCACCGAAACGAACGCAAGCCCTCCCCGCCGGTGAAGCCCCGGCCCCGGGGAGACCCCGGGTTAGGCCGCCGGCCCTCAGGCCGCGCTCGTTTTCAGCTTCGGCGCGCCGCCCCCCGGAAAGGTCATGCGTAAGATTCGCAGAACGACCGTGCCGAACTGGCGGGTAAAGGATCCCGTATTGTACGGCAGTTTGTAGCGCGCGCACAAAGCCTTCACCCGCGGCGCGATTTCCGGATAACGATTGCTGGGCATATCCGGAAACATATGATGTTCGATCTGGTGGCTTAGATTGCCGCTCAGAATATGAAAGAGTTTGCCGCCGCCGATATTGCAGCTGCCCAGCAGCTGCCGCACATACCAGTGCGCCCGGGTTTCGTTTTCGACCTGCTTACGCGTAAAGACGTAGACGTCTTTGGGGAAGTGCCCGCAGAAAATAATCACGTAGGTCCAGATATTCCGTAAGATGCAGGCGCTGGCGTTCGCCGCCATCACGTATAGAAAAAACGGTCCGGCGAGAGCGGGAAACAAGACATAGTCTTTCAGCACCTGGCGCAGCATTTTGGCCCCGGTGCGTCTGAGCAGATGCTTCATCTTCTTGAGCTTGCGTTTGCCTTTAAACACAAGGCCCAGCTCAAGCTCCTGTATGGCAACGCCCCATTCGAAAAAGATTGCGAGCAGCACCGCATAGACGGGATTGCCCAGATTAAAACGTTTCCACTTTTGTTCGGGAAACATGCGCAATAAACCGTAACCGCCGACGTCTGCGTCTTTGCCGAAGACGTTGGTCCAGGTATGGTGGCGCACATTGTGCGAATGTTTCCACTGATCGGAAGGGCAGACATGATCCCATTCCCAGCTGCCGGATTGAATATTCGGATCGCGCATCCAGTCCCACTGGGCGTGCGAAACATTGTGGCCGATCTCCATATTCTCCAGGACCTTCGCGGTCGCCAGCATCAGCACGCCTGTAATCATCACCGGCCAGAAATAGATCCAGGCGGCGGCCGCGTGGGCCCATTGGGGTAGAAAGGCCAGGCTGGCGAAAATCACGATCCGGCCGCCGAGGGCCATGGAACGCTGGACTTTGATCAAGCGGCGGATATAGCGCGCGTCGCGTTCGCCGCGACTCTCCATCACTTCGTTGCGAATCTCTTCGACTTCGCGGCCGAATTCTTCGATCTCCGCTAAATTCAACGAAACCGGCAGATTGCTCTGCGCCTGCGGCTTCGCCTTTGCGGTTTCTATGCTCTTTGATTGATTCATAATTCCACCTCAACATCGCCGACGGCCGCACTCACGCAGACCTGGACGATTTCACCTGGTTCGGCGGTTACAGCGCCGGTTCTTAAATCGCGAATGCTGCCGGACACCAGCACGCAATCGCAGCCGTGACAGATTCCCATGCGACAGCCGTGGGCGGGATTCAGGCCCGCGTCTTCGGCCACTCGCAATAGATTCGTAATGCCGTCAGTATCGAAGCTCACGCCGCTCTTGACGAACGAAACCTTGCCTCCGCTGACATCGGACGGCGTTGCGGCGAGTTTCGCGCGAAAGCGTTCGGTGTGCAGCTGACGCCGGAGTCCCGCTGCTTCCCAATGCGCCTCGACCGCGTCCAACAAGGTCGCCGGCCCGCAGGCCCAGACTTCGCGTTCGCGCCAGTCGGGACAGAATTCGTCGAGCTGGGAGACCTGAAAGTGCAGCTTTTTCGAAGTCGTATCGCCCAGTTCGCGGGTGTACACCCGGTGCAGATTGTAGTGCGGCTGATCCCGATTCAACTCTTCTAATTCGTTGCCGAAGATCACGTCGTAGGCGTGGGGCGCATAGTGGATATGCGTGATGTCGGGCAGCACGCCGAATTCGACGACGTAGTTGCGCAACATACTCATCACGGGCGTAATCCCGCTGCCGGCCGTAATAAACAGCGGATGCACGGGAATCGCGTCGGGAATTACGAATTCGCCCTGGGCTTCGCCGATGGGAACATAGGCTCCCGGCTTTAACTGGCGCACCAGATGATGCGAAGCGCGACCGTCGGGAATCGCTTTGACGGTGATTGTAATGCAGTCGGAACGCGCGCCGGGCGCGGAAGAAATCGAATAGGTCCGCGTGTGGCGCATGCCGCCGATCGGCACGCCGACCCGGATATGCTGTCCGGCCCGATGACTGCGCCAGCCCCGCCCCGGCCGCAAAGTGATCGTCCGCGAGTCTTTCGTTTCATCCCAAACCTGTTCGACCCGGGCCTGGAGGGAATGGTTGGTCCAGAGCGGATTGATTAACTCGACATAATGCGAGAATTTGAGCGGATACGCGAACATATCCACGAAATGGGTAAAACGACGCCACGCCGCGCGCAGGAAAGTTTTCAATCAGGCCTCCGGAAGCTACACCTGATTGATATCAAGTCGCCCTCCAGCAAATACATACGCCCCGGGCGCGCGCAAGCTTTTTTGACGGGCGATTCCGTCGAATCTATCCTTCTCGGACTCGCAGCATGCAGCGATACCCCTGCCTGAAACACCGGCAGGTCATTGTCTGATACGCGGCTTGCTCATCTCTGATGCCGGCTGATGAATCTCTGATTTCATCAATTCGTGCCTTGTCCGAAATATCGAATGGCGTTAGAGTCCTGCCCGTATTCCCGATCGAGATGGCGGGATACAAACCTCAGCCGCAGCGCTCCTGAGCCCAGCGGTCACGGTGAAACCAAAAGATTAAGATCATCTCAGGAGATGTGTTTCAAATGTTGCGAAAAAAAACCATTCTAACCGCGGTGGCGTTGTTCGCCGCTGCCAGTATGTTCCACTGCTTCAGCCGGAACCCTGACGTTCCAGGTCTGCCGAAGAACAACCAGCTGGTCATCATCGGCGACTCGATCTTCGCTCTAAACGGCGAAGAGAAACTGCAAATCGCGCGCAACGCGGGCGAAAACTCGCGCGGCTATGCGACGTCCGGCGCTCAAATGAGCGGTATTTCCGATCAGTACACTCGCGCCAAACGCGAAGGATCCGTACGCACCATTATTATGGACGGCGGCGGAAACAACGTGCTGCAGGGCGGCCAGGACGCGTGCGCGGCCAACAGCCCTTCGCAGGTCGGAGCGGAGTGTCTGGCGATTCTGCAAACCGCCTGGGATATCGGCGCGGTGCTGTTAAATCGCATGTGGCGCGACGGCGTGCAGGACGTAGTCTGGCAGGGATACTATGAACTGCCCGGCAGCAACGCTCGTCTGAACGCCGCTCTGGCAGTCGGCGTCGAAGGCCTGCGGGACATCTGCGAAGATGCGCCGGCGGATTGCACTTTCGTCGATCTGACCACGGTATTTCGCGGCCAGTCCGGAACGGTGATCTTCGACAATATTCACCCGACCACGAAAGGCAGCCGCATTCTCGGCGACACCGTCTGGGCCGCAATGGTCGCGGGCGGCATCGAACAGAATCAGTAAGTCGATTCGACAATTCGACTCACGCCTCGCTCTGAAGTGTGCGAGTAAGTGTGAGTCTCCGAGCCCGTCAGCTTTTGCTGGCGGGCTTTTTTCGTACGCGTCAGTGAAAGGCCGGCGGGTTCTTTTTGATCCTCGAATTCAATCGTCGATCAGAACGCACCAACTCACGGCGCGATCGGTATCGCGCCGCCGCGCTCGCGGACGGCCGGCACGCTCGCGCGCTCTTTCGTGCGAATTTCAATGAGTTGAACGATCTTGTCGTGTTTGCGATGCTTCGCAAAGCCCGCCGCGTTCCAGCCTTTGTATTTCAGACCGGCGTCCGCCCTCGCATCGAGCAGCGCGGCAACGACGTCTTTGTGACCGAACCAGGCCGCGTACATCATCGCCGTCCAGGCGCCGCGATAGCGCGCGTTCGGATCGGCTCCACGGCGCAGTAGATCTCGCACCGCCTTTGCGTCGCCGTCGTACGATTTTCGCAGCAGCTCAGGATTCAGCTTCGGATCGATCGGAACGGGATTCGCATCGTCGTGATCATAAAAATCGCTGTCGCTATCGCCGTCGGATTCCGGATCGATGAAGGTCACCTGATAGCGTATACTGATCGATTTGCCGTCCACTTTCAGATTCGAAACAACCACGTCGATCGGCACGTCTTTCTCCGGGCGATTGTATTCGTTCTTGTGCGTCGCCCGCGGCAGCCCCGTGGGATACCAGACCAGAATGCCGCGATTGCCCTTTTCGATACGCACGCTTACGGGCTTGCCGCCGCGAGTCATGCGCACGGTAGCGGCGCTATGATCCGCCTTGCCCTGGTGCCGCTGAAAGGACCACGGATAGCCGGAATCGAAACCAAAACGATAGGGCACGTAGCCGGACGGCGGCCAGGAGACGCTCTTGATATTCTTGACTTCTTCTTCGGAACGCCAGTCGCCGAAAACGTACAGCGCGTGCGCGCGTTTGCTGCTGCCGTTGCCCAGAACTTTTTGTCGGGGATGGAGCGCCCACACCCGGTGTCCGACGCCTTTGACTCCGCTGTCGCGCACGTACGCGTCAATCGCATCCGGGCCGACGCAGCCCAGACACAAATTCGACGAACCCGCGCCCTTCTTGCCGGCGGCGCTATAGCACGGCCAGCTCTTCGGCGGGCCATGGCTCAGATCGCCTTTCGCTTCCATAATCAGAGCGGCGGCGCGCGCGGGCTGATTGTACTTCTCGGAGAAGCTGACGTCGGCGGAGACACCCGCCATCGCACGATAGTACTTCAGATTCTTGAGGGTCGCCGCATCGTAGGCCTTGCTGTTGTTGCCGACCTGGCAAAGCCGTTTGTTGCCGGTCCAGGCGTTGGCAACCGTGCCGTACGGAACATAGTGATCGCGAAAGAGTTTTACGACCGCCCGGCGACTCGCACGATTGACCTTTAAGCCCACGCTGCGGGCCGCGACCGACTGGACGCCGTCCGGCGCGCGCTGTCCCGGAGCTTTGTTGGTGAGACGGCTCGCGGCGGGACCGGCCAGAATGCCGGCCGAAACCACAGTTCCAATCAGCAGGGCCGCGAGGGCCGCGCGGCGTCCCGGACGGGAACCGCTGCCGCGAACTGAAACGCGACCGCGGGTCCGGCCGGGATCTGATTTCCAAATGCGACGACGAACAAAAGATTGCATACGTGAATTAGACGCAGGATGACCTCGTGACGCGCAAAGTTTTTCGAAGCCCCGGGCCGCCGATCGCACAAAACCGCCGCCCTCCCCGCGCTTCGAACGCCCGGCCCGACGCCGCCTGTTAGTTCAGGCAGCCCCGCAGCAGATTGTCCGCCCCGGCTCCGGCCGCCTCCGACAGGCCTTCGTCCACCAGACAGACCGCGCTCGTTACGTAGATCGGAATAAACACGATGTCGGCCACGACCGCCAGGGGAAAGAGCGGAATCGCCAGCACGTTCAGAAACAAATTCCCGGGATAAAAGCGAGACTCATAATCGACGCTCGAAACCAGATGCACGTCGATCACCGGCGGCGGCGAGTCGCTCACGCGCCATCGTCTGGCCAGGCTATTGTAGATCGCGGGTTGCTCCGCCAGGGCGGCGTACACACCGGCAGTCTCGCGATATTCTCCGCTCGCATCGCCATCGATCAGGTTCTTTTTTCGCACGACGACGACCGCGCCCGGCGCAAGGCGCGAAACCGGCTGCCGCTCCAGATCCTTGCGATCGAAATCATCGCCGTAAAAGCCGGCGCCGCGTTCGACGACGCGCCAGAGCTCGTCTTCGCGTTCAATCTTCAATCGCAAGTACTCGCCGCTCTCCCGGGCTACGAGAAACAGCTGGTTGCGATCATAGTTCGAGAAGCTCCGGAGATAAACTTCGATAGCGACGTCCCGGCGAAAGGGCTGCGGATCAAAGGCCCCGGCGATGCGAAAAATCCGCGCCGGAGCCTGCGGAAAATTCAAATCGATCGCAAGACCGAGGTCCGGAAAATAGCGGCGGGATTCGTCGCCGAACGGCAGACCGCGCAGAGGTTCGAGACTCCCCGGCGCGACCTCGCGAAAACAGACTTCCGGCGCGCTGAGCCGCACTCGCGCACCGGGCAAACGCGACGCATCGTCATCGTCGCCGGCCAGGGCGCGCGGCGGCTCCGGACAATAAAGCCGGATTCCGGAATCTCCAGAAGCATCTGATGGATTCAGAATTCGAGCTCGAATGAAGAGGCGTCCATCGGCGGGATCGACGGACACGTCCAGGACGTCGCCGATTGCGAACTCGACCGGCTCCAGTCCGACCGGATCGGGCTCCCAGAAATCTTCCTGAACCGTTCCGGTAAAACAGGCCGGCAAGCTGATCAGAATCAGCAGCGCCAGGGCGAGCCCGCGCTGAATCATCGGGATCGTTCGACGAAAAAGGGTCATACGATCCATTGAAAGGTTTCGGCTCTAAAATTGCCCGCCATATTTTAGAACCGAAACGCCGCCGCGCCCGGCGATAGCCGGCGTGCAGCAGCTTGCTTACAAACTCATATTGAAAGCGACGATCGCTTCGAAAGGACGGCCCGGCTTGAGTTGCAGCTTCGTCGTGGCGCTTTCGATATAGCGCTGATTATAAATATTCTTCACTGTAACCGATAGCTTGTAGTTATCGCGCTTATAGTACACCAGACCGTTGGCGATCGTGTACTGCGGGAGCACCAGGTCGTTTTCCGAAGTCGCGAAGCGCTCCGAATTATAGTAGGCGCCCATGCCCAGGCCCAGGCCGCGCAAAAATCCCGACTGTAGTTCGTAGACGGCCCACACGCTGGCGTTGTGCTCCGGAACGAGGGCCGGACGATTGCCTTCCAGAATTTTGCGGCCCGTCGTCGCGTCGCGCGTATCGTCTTTCGTCAGCTTCGCGTCGAGATAACCGTAGGCCGCGATCAGATTCCAGCCCTGCACCGGCGTGGCCAGAATATCGGCTTCGAAGCCCCTGTGAGTTTGCTCGCCAGACTGAATCAATCGACCGATGTTGAGCGGATCGGCGACGACCGTGTTGGTCTTGCGAATTTCAAAGCCGGCCAGAGTCGCGGAGAGTTTTTCATCGAAGAGCTCGAACTTAAAGCCGCCTTCGTAACCGTTCGAAATGATCGGCTTCGGCGTCAGGCCGTTAATCAAAAGCACGCGAAAGTCCTGGTTAAAGGCTCGCGAAGCGTTGGCGAAGATCGAAACCTGCTTGATGATTCGATACACCGCGCCGCCCTGGGGGCTGACGCTGTCGGCGTGAATGGCGATGCGTTTCGGACGCGTAAAAAGCGTCGGCGTAATCTGCGGCACGAAAAACAGATTCTCGCGCAGATGATAGGTGCGATCGCGGCCGAAGCCCCGCACGCGATCGTAGCGCGCGCCGGCCAATAAGTGCAGCTTATCGCCGAAGGAAATCTGATAGCGTCCGAATAGACCGATCGTATTGATCCAGGCGCTCAGCTCCGTCGGGATCGGGAAAACGGTCCCGAGATCGAAGGCCGGATCAAACTGCGACGCGAGCAGCACATTCGGCCCCGCCGCGAAGCCGTTGTCGACAAAGGCTTTTTCAGCGTCCGTTAAGAACAGATCTTTCGAACCGGCGTCGGTGTACTGATCGTAAATCCCCACGTCGAGGTACGCGTGGGTAAAATCCACGCCCACGTACGGGCGATGCGTAATATTGCCGGTCTTGAATTCGCCGTCGAGGGTGAATTGCGTCGTGTAGCTCGAAAGATACCAGTTGCGTTCTTCGTAAGCGCGGCCGATGGTCCGATTGTCGGTGTCGACCGAGCTGATGCGCGTGCGCTGGTCGAAGGTCGAAGAGCTTTCGCCGCGAGTGCGATTGCGAAAGGTCCAATCGCCGAAGACGGTTTCCCACTCGAAGCCGCCGCTGCCGATAGCCTGGCGGTTCTCATTTTTTTGCTCACGGTTGCCGAAATAACGTTCGTCGGGCAGCCGCTCTTCCAGCTTAAACTCCAGGGGAAACAGCTCTTTGGACGGGAAGGCCTGCTGTAAAATCAGCGGCGCGCCCGCCACGCTCTGTTCATAGAAGCTGCGCTGCGAGCTCACCAGAGGATCGCGCACGGGCGGGATGCCGCGGTCCGGACGCGCCACGTCTTTTTGGTAGTGTCCGAAGAACGATACGGTCGTATCGGGCGTAATCAGCCAGGTGAGAGCCGGCGCGACAAATCCGCGCTCAGTTTCGACTTCGTCCCGGAAGCTGTCCGATTTGCGATACGTTCCAATGATCCGATAGAGTACCGTTCGGTCTTCGTTGAGGGGACCGGTCAAATCCACCGTCGCGGCGTTATTGTTCCAGCGACCATGCGAAAGCTCCGCTTCGTAGTACGGATCGCCGAGCGGCTTTTTCGTCACCAGGTTCAGGGCTCCGCCCGGCTCGATCGCACCGAATAGAACCGAAGAGGGTCCCTTCAAAACTTCGATCCGGCTGAACTGGGTCAATTCGCGCGGAGCGAAACCCAGCGTGCCGGTAAGATTCGGCAAACCATCGATCAAAAAGAGCGAAGTCTGAAAACCGCGAATGCTGAGAGTATCGCCGGTAGTCAGGCCCGTCGCGTTGCCGACGTTACTCACGTTGCGGGCGGCCTCTTCGAGGGTGCGGGCCTGCTGATCGCGAATGACCTGCTTCGGAATAATCTGCACGGACTGAGGCGTATCCATTAAAGGCGCGCCGGATTTGACGACGCCCGGAGCCTTGCGCCGAATGTACGCTTCGCTGTTTTCGCCTTCCGCTTCGATCACGATATCGTCTTCGCTTTCGCCGTCGCCCGCGCTATCGGCATCGTCCGGAATTTCCGAATCGTCGCCCTCCTGCGCATGCAGCGGAGTCGCGGGCGCCAGCGCAACGAAGCTCACGACCGTCGCCGACGTTGCGATCATAGTCGCAGAGAGCGTAATCAGCGCGCCTGCGCGCAGTCTTCGAATGAATTCCAACATTGTTTTTCTCCAGATAGTTCGTCAGGAAGCGCCGAGCTTCGACGCGGCCTCGCGGCGACGCCGACGGATTTTTTTGAAATACATGATGTAGCCGGTAATCGCCAGGCCGCCGCCGGTCAGTCCGAATACGCAATAGATAATTTTCAGCGGGAGGCCGCCGAAATTTCCGAAGTGCAGCGGAGCCGCGGCCGCGATCAGCTTAATATACCAGGGCAATTCGATGATCATATCCGCGGCGGCCTCCGCGTCGCGGGCGGCTCTGAGCATGCTCAGCTGCGGGATATACTGTCCGAAGGTACCGGTGCCGTAAGCGAGCACACCGAAGTGACGCGGTCCCTGGACTTCGCCGGGGAATAAAATCGTTTTGATGTAGCGCTCATCGCCGTGAATCTTACGCGCCGACGCGTAGACCCGGTCCAGGGCCACCCAATCGGTGGGATTCACGCTGTCGGACGCCTGGCGATCCAATTCGCTGATCAAAACGTACGTATAGATCTGGATCACCAGCGTGCCGAAGGTCAACAGCAGGCCGGTCACGGCCATTAACATTTGAAAAGCGAAACTTAGTATGCCGATCAGCTTATGCCAGTCGGCGAAATAGAGCCGGCGACCGGCGCCGCCATTCCGAATCAACGTGGCCGGCGCGCGAAAGCTCTGAGCTTTGCTGAAAGGCCAGTAGATGATCACGCCGGTGACGCTCGAAACGAGCAGCGCCAGGGCCACGAATCCCAGCAGCGTCTTGCCTGTGCTCCCGGCGAAAAAGGTCGCGTGTAAGTGAAAGATCCAGCGCAGCGGATCCGGGCGCTCATCGGCGCGAGCGTGCAGTCCGCTCGCCGGATCGATATAAATATTGATGTGTTCGGCTTCGCCCGCCTCAGACGATGACTGCGCGAGTTCACCCGCCGCGGGCAGGTCGATGTCCAGACGATGAAAGCGGTCCAGATCTTTGTGAATTTCCGCCTGGGATTCACGGGCCGGCGCCAGTTGCAAATGCGCCAGACGCGCTCCGGGATAGTCTCCGAGAATCTCCGTGAGGAGCGGCTGGAGCGGCACCCAGCCGCGCTCGTCAATCACAGGCAGCCTGGCGCGCGCGCCCGAATCGAAAGCCCGCTCGCCGACGGCGAGCTTCCCCGCCCCGCCGTCCCGCGCCGCCATCGCCGCAAGCAGCGCCTGCGGAGGCCGCGGCCCGACCGCCCGGTTGAGCTCCGCATAAAATACCAGGACCGCGCCGGTGAAACTGAATAGAATCAGGTTCGCGCCGAAGATCAGCCCGCTCCAGGCGTGCCAGCGATGCAGCTTCTGGATCGTCTCGGCCTTCATGAAATCGAGACCTCGCCCGGAGGAACGCCAGGCCCGGCGCCGGCCAGAGCTGGATCGACGACCCGTGGGAACTGAGGGCCAGTCGGGCCCCCGCGCCCCCTGAACGCTGGAAACAAAATCTGCATGAGAGCCGGGATCAAAGCAGTACCGCCAGCCGTCAATCATAAATGAGATTGTGATTCATTCTCACTATCTGAGTCAAGAATATAGGCGCGACCGAAGGTCCGCTGAGAGCGAGTTATACTGCCAGGTGCCAGACCAAATTCCTGACGAAAGGCCCGGGCAAAGTGGCCCGGATTGCTGTATCCAACGGCGCAGGCAACCGCCGCCACGCTGGACTCCCCTGCAAGCAAGAGGTCGCGCGCCAGCTGCATCCGGTATCGGCGGAGATCCGCGTGAATGCTGTCCCCGAAGACCTGACGATAGCCACGCTTCAGTTTGTATTCGTTCAGCGCGACGCGTTGTGCCAGGCGCACAGTCGTGGGCGGCGCCAGATATTCCTGCCGGACGATCGCCCGAGCCTGATAGATCTTACGCATTTCGGCGGGCGGGAGCCCGGAGACGGCGCCGGGCAAACTATCATATCCGGGCGCTGGCGTATCCCCCAGCCAGGCGTACGCCAGCAGGGCCAGGGCTTCGGGCTCCGGACCGGGAGCCGCGATCATTTCGAAGAGGCGTTCGATCAGCAAAGCGATCCGCGGCTGCTCCGCCCGGGACGCTGCCGGCACGAAATCGCGCCATTCACCGGAACAATAGATCAGCTCGCGCAGCCCCCCCGCCGCCGGCAGATGCCACTCGACCCGGGCTCCCTTTTCAATCTGAGCCGACCAGGCCGCGGCAGCCAAATCGGGCAGCTGCGCTCCGTTAACCGTCAATCGCGCCTGGCCCTCCAGGCTGATTCCGAGCAGGTTCAGATTTCGATCGGCCCGCCAGGCGCAGCGAAAATCGCCAGCGCCGCCCCGGCAATCGATGGCAAGAGCTTCCAGACCGGGTCGCAGGCGCAGCGCTCGAATGTAACCGGTCCCGATTTTCGCCGGCAGATGCAGCCCGGCGGTCCGGGCGCTCCCCGACAGAGCTTCGGGATCGACCGGCACCGGCCAGGCGCCGGCCGACGAAAGCAGGCCCAGCAGACGGCGTTCAAAGCGGGTTCGTTCGAGGGTTTCGGCGCTGAAATGCATACGAAATCAGGAATCGGGCCGTCGTGCGCTCTTTCCATCCGGGATCGCACAAATGCAAATGATTCTCAAAATCACCATCGAAAGCCTCGACAATCTGTCAACCCGCTTCGGACAGCCCTGTTTGAATCAGCCGCCGCGAGCCGTCCCCACAGCAGCTGTAGAAATCCCAATCGGGTCTGAAAAAATCCCGCTGAGGGGCGACAGCTCTCGATTTTCAGGATCTTGTATGCCCTCGCCAAAAATGAGATGGAGTCTCATTCGCATGTGTCGAGCGCGAAACGAGCGCCGGCCCTCGTAAGGACAGAAGCCATATGATCACATCCGCAACTCAGTATTCAGCCGCAGCCGCCGACGCCAAATCGCCGGCCGGCATCCCGGGTCAGACCGAAGAGCTGCTGGCCTTCCAGGCCGGCATTGAATCCAACGCTCGCTCGTACCCCCGGCGCCTGCCCATGGTGATCCAGTCCGCGCGGGGCGCCCGGGTCACCGACACCGACGGTCGAGAGTACATCGACTGCCTGGCCTGCGCGGGAGCCCTGCCCCTGGGGCACAATCATCCCGGGGTCAACGCGGCGGTGATCGAGTACCTCCAGAACGGCGGGCCCTGGCAAACGCTCGATCTGATGACGCCGGCGAAGGCCGCCTACATTGAAACCCTCTTCGGTCTATTGCCGCCGGGCTGGCGCGATCGGTACCGGATTCAGTTTTGCGGACCGGGCGGCTCCGATGCCGTCGAGGCCGCCGTAAAGCTGGTCAAATTCGCGACGGGCCGCGATACCATGCTGGCCTTTCGCGGCGCCTATCACGGCATGTCGCACTTCAGCCTGGGACTGACCGGCAACCTGAAAGCGAAACGCCGCATGCCCGGTCTCGCGACGGGCATCCACTTCTTGCCCTACCCGGACTTATACCGCACTCCGCTGCAAACCTCCGGTGATCTGGCCCGGGGCGGCGCCAATGCGACGCCGGACGAAACCCAGATCACGGCGCAGAATTTACAGTACATCAAACAGCTCATGCACGATCCGGAATCCGGCATGACCGCGGCGGCGGGTATGATCCTGGAACTTGTGCAGGGCGAAGGCGGAGTCAACCCGGCGCCGCTGGAATGGGTGCGCGGCCTGCGCGAACTCACGCACGAAGCGGGGATTCCCCTGATCGTCGACGAAGTCCAGACCGGGCTCGGCCGCACCGGGAATCTATTCGCCTTCGAAGCGGCCGGCATTGAACCGGATGTGCTCGTGCTTTCGAAAGCGATCGGCGGCGGTTTCCCGATCTCGGTCGTACTCTTTCGCGAAGAGCTGAACCTGTGGCCGCCGGGCGCGCACGCCGGCACCTTTCGCGGCAACCAGCTGGCGATGGTCGCCGGCCGGCGCACCATGCAGATCATCGCCGAAGACGGACTGATTGAAAATGTGCGCAGCGTCGGCGAAGCGCTCCGCGCCGGCCTGGAGGGTCTCCGTTCTCGCCATGCGATGATCGCGCAGATCCGCGGGCGCGGCTTGATGCTCGGCGCCGAAATCATTCAACCGGACGGGCAGCTCGATCCGGCCGGCTTTCCCGCCGCGGCCCCGGACCTGGCCGCGCGAATTCAGCAAGAGTGCTTTCGCCGCGGTTTAATTCTGGAAGTCGGCGGGCGCTTCGGTTCCGTGCTGCGCTTTTTGCCGCCTCTGAATATTGATTTCGCTCTGGTGCACGAAATCGTTTCCATTCTCGGCGAAGCGATCATCAGCGCCGCCGACGACGCGGGAGATTTCGCTTGAGCGCCGCGAATTTCACGGCCGGCTTCGCCGCCGACTTTATTCGCACCCCTAAAGACCTGAGCGAACTCCAGACGAATATCGCGCGCATTCTTGAAATCGTCGGCGAAGAGTGGTCGACGGATCACGCCGCGCAGGATGGAGAAAACGCGTCGCGGCATTCGTATTCCGGTGCGACTCCCGAAGAACTGCGCGTCTGGCTGAAAGACACGCTCGGCGAAATCCTCGCTGATGCGCCAGGGGAATCCGCCGGCGCCAGAGAGCGGAATCCGACCGACGAAGAATGGCGTTCGGAATTGTTGCGCGGCGTGGTCCGGCACTCGATTCAGCTGCGGCATTCCGCAACCGCCGCGCATCTACACTGCCTGCCCTTTCGCGAGGCCGTCGCCGCCGAGGTCTTGATCGCGCTATTAAATCAATCGATGGACTCTTTCGATCAATCCGGCGTGGCGACGCTGATCGAAAGCCATATGATCGATTGGCTGGGACGCGAATGCTTCGGCATACACGCGACACAGCCGGCCGGCAGCGCTGGAGTCTTTACATCGGGCGGCACCCAGAGCAATCTGATGGGGCTCTTGCTTGCGCGCGAAGCGGCGGTCCAGCGCCTCTTCGGGATCAGCGCCTTCCAATGCGGTTTGCCCGCCGAAGCGGGACGGCTACGAATTCTGTGCCAGGAGCACGCTCACTTCAGCGCTTCCCAGGCCGCGGGCCTGCTGGGACTGGGACGCGACGCGATCGTGCCGATTCCCGTGCACGCGCGCGATGGCGGCGTGAATTTACAGGTCGCCCGCGAAGTTCACGCACAGCTGATCCGGGACGGGCTGCTGCCGTTCGTCTTTTTCGCCACGGCCGGCACCACCGACCGCGGGGCAATCGACGATCTCCAGCAGGTCGGTTCATTCTGTCGGGAACGCGATCTGTGGTTTCACGTCGACGCGGCCTACGGAGGCGCGCTCTTAATGACTCGCCATCGCGATCGTCTGCGGGGCGTCGAACTGGCGGATTCGCTGACCGTCGATTTTCACAAGCTATTTTTTCAACCAATCGCCTGCGGCGCGTTTCTCGCCCGCGACGCTCGCAGCTTCGCCAGCATGCGCCAGCACGCCGACTATCTGAATCGCGAATCCGACGCCTTTCCCAATCTCGTCGACCGTTCCCTGGCGACCACCCGACGCTTCGACGCTCTGAAGCTCCTGCTTTCCATGAAGGGCGTCGGGCGCGATCGCTTCGAGGCGATGATCGATCGCCTGCTTGAAATGACCGCGTATGTGCGAACGATCGTCGCGGATCACCCGACGCTCGAACTCGTCGCGGAGCCGGCGCTGACCACGGTCCTCTTTCGCGTCACCGGATCGGATGGATTAAACTCGGCCGTGCGCGATCGACTGCTCGCCAGCGGCGCGGCGGTGATCGGCGAAAGCCGGCTGAACGGTCGGGTCGTACTCAAGCTGACTTTAATGAATCCGACCGCCGGCGACGCGGAGCTTTCGGAATTACTGGAGCTCGTCGCCCGCACAGCGAGCGAGCTCGATACCAATAGCAAACCAGAATCTAAAATACAAACGCAACCTGCCCAAACTACGGAGATACTGAAATGACCCTGCAAACCAAACAGCGCCTGGCCCATTCGGGCCCGAATAAATCCGAAGCCGAATTCGATTTCGCTTACCAGACTGTCGTCAACGGCCTGCTCCGCGAAACCGGCGACGACGCCTGGAAGCGCCACGCAATCCAAAAGCCGGACGGCTCAGCCGCAGACAGGGCGTCTCCCGACGCGACGCGTTTGCTCGCGGCCTTCCCCGAAGATTTTTCGACGGCTGATCTCTGCGACGTCGTTCGGATTCCCCTCGAAAGCCAGGGGCGCGAGATACTGATCGGCGTGCTGTACTGGAGCCTGACCGGCCGCCACCAATTTCGCCTGCCGGCCGTCGAGCGCGATCTAAGCGAAGGCCAGGCGACTCCCATCGATCTGGAAAGATTTTTGCGCAGCACGCTCCAGGAAATCGCGTCTCGCCTGAAAACGCCTCGCGCGCCGGAGCCCGAGCAAATGCTCGAAAAGATCTTTCAAAGCCGCGCGAATATCGCGCGTTTCATTCGAGAGCGCGCGGCGGACATCGAAAGAATCACCGGGGCCGATCCGCTGTCGTTCATCGAAGCCGAGCAGGCCCTGCTGATCGGCCACCAGACGCATCCGACGGCGAAATCGCGCGAAGGTTTTTCCGAATCGGAGATGGCCGCCTATTCGCCCGAACTGCGCGGCCGCTTTCCCCTGCACTTCTTTCGCGTGCATCCGAAAATCGCGCACCAGTCGAGCGCCGTCCCGGACGAGAGCGCCGACGCGATCGTAAAGCGAATGCTGAGAGAAGATCCGGCCGTTCCCGCCGTAATCAAAGACCATTGCGAAGAGCCCTGGGTGATCTTACCGGTGCACCCCTGGCAGGCGCGCTACGTTCAGTCCCTCGACAGCGTGAAGCGCTTGCTCGCCGACGGTTTGATTCAAGATCTGGGTCAGGCGGGTTCCGAATGGACGCCGACCACTTCCGTGCGCACGGTCTATCGCGAGAATTTCGAATATATGTTCAAATTCTCTTTGAACATAAAGATCACAAACAGCGTACGAGTGAATCTTACGCGCGAGCTGGATCGCTCGGTCGAGATGATGCGCCTGATGCAAAGCGACTACGGTCGCGAAATCCAGGCGGACGTGCCGGACTTCGTTTTCATTCAGGATCCGGCCTATCTTTCGGTAAAGTGGGCCGACCAGGTGATCGAGCCGCTCTCGTGCACCTTTCGCGAAGCAGCCTTCGCCCACGATGCCGACGATCCCGCCCGCGTGCGCGACATCACGGCGATTGCCAGCCTGGTGCAGGATCACCCCCTCGGTCACTCGCATCGCAATCGGCTTTACAATATCATCGCGGCAATCGCCGAACGCGAAAAGCGCGCCATCGGAGAAACCGCCCTCGAATGGTTCGATCGTTATCTCGACGTTTCGATTTACAATCTGTTCAAGCTGTACTTTCGCCGGGGTCTGTGCTTCGAAGCGCACGGACAGAACTCGCTGCTGGAATTAGAAGACGGCTACCCAGTGCGCTATCTGTACCGCGACAGCCAGGGATATTTTCATCGCCAGGCTGCGCACAAAGATTTTTGCGAGGTCATTCCGGGCCTGGGCGAAGTCACCGAATCGATCTTTCCCGAGGACCTGGCCAACGAGCGCCTGGTCTACTATCTGATTATCAATCAGGTTTTTTCGATGATCAACGCCCTGGGCACGCAGGGACTCGCGGATGAAGCGGCCCTGATGCGAAAATTCGCGGCCCTGCTGGATCGCGTAAAGCGGGAGCCGGCCCGCTACCCCCTCGATATGATCGACCATCTGCAGAGCAACGAACGCCTGCCGTGTAAAAGCAATCTGCTGACCCAGTACTTCAATATGGACGAGCTGGTGGGCGACATCGCCACGCAGTCGGTCTACGTCGACGTTGAGAATGTGATCAAGAAATTCGCGGAGGAACTGCATGCAGTCGGGCGTTGACTCATCCCGCAGGACCCGGGCGCGAAACGAGGCGCAGATCGACGACTCCGGGAATACGCCGCGCATTGAATTGCGCGGAGTCGACCCCGACCAGGACGCCGGGCTGATGCACGCCTGGAGCCTGCGAGCCCACGTGCGCGAATACTGGGTTCTGGGCGAAGGCCTGGACGGCGTGCGAAAATATCTGCGCGAGAAGATCGACTCCGCTTATTTGGAACCGCGCCTGATCTACATAGACGGCGCCGCCGCCGGCTACACGGAGCTATACGAATACAATCGGGATCCGGTCGCGAAAGTGTTTCCGGGCGTTGAAGATTCGCGAGGCTGGCATATCTTCCTGGGCGAAGAGCGTTTTATCGGCGCCGGCTACGCGATCCACGTCGGGCGGGCGATTCTCGACGAGCTCTTCGCTCGCAGCACATGCAACGCCGTCTACTGCGAACCCGACGTGCGCAATCTTCGCATGCATCGCTTCGTGCAGAAACTCGGGCACCGCGAAGTCGGACGAGTGCATTTACACGACAAGACCGCGCTGATCATGCAATGCGATCGCGCGGACTACGAATCAGTTTCGAACCAGGCGAGCGACGCCCGGGAGGTACAGTCATGAGTCATTCTCCATACGAATACGATCTGGTGGGGGTGGGACTCGGCCCCTTCAATCTGAGCCTGGCCGCCCTGCTCGAAGAGCATCGCCTGAAAAACGCGGACGCGCGCGAAACTTCGCCGAAGGCTTTATTCTTAGAAGCCCGGGCGGGCTTTGACTGGCATCCCGGCATGATCCTGCCGGGCACGACTTTGCAGGTTCCATTTCTCGCGGACCTGGTGACGATGGCCGCGCCGACCAGTCGCTTCAGCTTCTTGAATTATCTGCATGAACACGGCCGCCTGTACAATTTTTATTTCTACGAAAATTTCAAAATCTTTCGCAAAGAATACAATCAGTACTGCCAGTGGGTGAGCAAGAATCTTGAGTCGACCCGCTTCGGCGCTCGCGTAACCGACGTGCGCCCCGAACACGGCAGCGGCGCGCACGATTCGGAAGGCTATCGCGTATTCTATACCGACTCCGGCGGCCACACCCACTCCGTGACAGCGCGACACATCGTCCTCGGCTACGGCACCCGGCCCACCGTGCCGCCCTGCGCGCGCGAGATTTCAGAGCCGGGCGTTTTTCACACGGCCGCCTTCGCCGACAATCGCCATCGCCTGAGTGGAGCGCGACGGGTCGTCGTCATCGGCAGCGGCCAGAGCGCGGGCGAATGCGCGCTGGAAATCCTGCGCACGGCCCCGGAAGTCGAACTGCACTGGTACACCCGCGGTCAGGGTTTTCTGCCGATGGAATATTCTAAACTCGGCCTGGAATATTTTTCGCCCGAGTATATCGACTATTTCCACAGCCTGCCCCGGGAATCCCGCGATCGCGTCCGCTCCGGCCAGGATTTGTTTTATAAAGGCATCTCCGGCGATACCATCGCTGAGATTTACGACGCGCTCTACGAACGCTCCCTGGACCCTGAGGCTTCGCGTCCACGCCTGATGGCCGGCGTGGAGCTGTGCGATCTTCGCGCGAATACAGACGCCGCTTCGGAGGCCGCGCACGCCTATCAGCTGGAGCTGCGGCATCGGGAAGAGGGCGCCGCCTTCGACGACCAGGCCGATCTGGTCATTCTGGGAACCGGCTACGAACACGCGCTCCCGGATTTTCTCGACAATCTTTTGCCGGCCCTCGCCGTCGATGAACTGGACCGCTTGCTGATCAGCCGCGATTATCGTGCGCTCCTGGCCGACTCCGAAAACGAAGCGCGCGAAGAACGCAGCGGCGGCGAGGATTCCGCCGACCGCCGCCGATCGAATATTTTTATTCAGAACGGCGAAATCCATACGCACGGCATCGGGGCTCCCGACCTGGGTCTGGGAGCCTATCGCGCGGCGATGATCGCGAACGCGCTGATCGGAACAGAGCACTATCGCATCCGCGATAAAAACGTCTACCAGCACTTCGGACTCAGCGGAATGCGAGCCGCCGAAGCGCGAAGCAGCGGCGCAAATGACCCTGCGCAAAAACAAGGGAGCGTCAGATGAATAAGACAACGACACTCGCCGCGAATCATTCGCCGGCGAAGCTTCCTGCCGATCGCGCGCTCTGGGCCCGCGTCAATCGAGAGCTTGCGGCGAAGATCCTTTCGGAGTTCATGTACGAAGAGATGATCCACCCGACGCTCGAGAACGATCGCAGCGGCCCCGTCGACGGCGATTCCCGCTCGCATTTTTCTCTGAGCATCGCGGACGGATTGGAATATCGCTTCGCCGCGAAACCCCGGGCCTGCTTTGGATTCTATCGCGTGCTGCCGGATTCGATCGAACGCGTCGACACGCGTGCGCATGATCCGGCCGACGAACAGACCGACTGGCAGTACCTCGCGGTCAAGACGATGGCCGACCTGAGCGCGGGCCAGGACGACGCGGGAGCCAGGGTCGGGATCGAAGTCGAAACGCTTTTGATTGACTTAAGCCTGATCGTTTCTTTCAAGGCGGACACATTCGCGCCGGCATTTCGCGAGCTATCGAATACGCTCTTCGCCGACTATCGCATGCTGTCCGATCCCCGTCGCCTCAGCGCGGCCGACTGGCTGAGCGCCGACGACGCGCGCATCGAAGGCGAGCTGAGCGCGCACCCCTGGATTGTGGCGAATAAAAGCCGGCTCGGTTTTTCTACGGCGGACTATGAGCGCTACGCCCCCGAATCCGCGCGAAGCTTCCAGCTGCGATGGCTGGGACTCGCCAGGGAGCGCGGCGAGTTCAGCGGCGTTCCCGATCTCGATTACGACGCCTTTCTGGAACGGCTGCTGACTACGGACGAACGCGCGATCCTCGAAGACCGCGTGCGCGAACACGGTCGCGATCCCGAAAACTACTATCTGATGCCAGCCCATCCCTGGCAGTTTGAAAACCGCATCGCCTATTTATTCGCGCGCGATTTCGCCGCGGGCCGCCTGCTCGATCTCGGTGCGGGCTCCGACGAATATCTACCGCAGCAATCGATTCGCACATTGACGAATATAACGCATCCCGAACGACCTTTCGTCAAGCTGCCGATCAGCATCCTGAATACTTCAGTGTATCGCGGCCTGCCGGTAGAACGCGCGAAGTACGCGCCGGCTCTGACTCACTGGTTGCAGTCCGTCGCGCGCGCCGACGATTTTTTACAGAAGGAAACCCGCGTCGTACTCCTCGGCGAATTCGCGACGCTCCAGTGTCGCCACTCGCTGTATTCAAAACTGCCTGGCGTTCCGTACCAGTACAATGAGATGTTCGGCGCGATCTTTCGCGAAAGCGCCGACGAATACTTAAATCGCGAAGCGGGCGAACGCGCTTTACCCCTGGCGGCTTTATTTCAGCGCGACCCGAAGGGCGACTCAGTGCTGGCCGCTCTGATTCACGCTTCCGAACTCGACGCCGGCCAGTGGATCGACGCGTTTCTGAAGGCGGTGCTCGAACCTCTGCTGCACTTTCTGTACAAATACGGCTTCGTGTTTTCGCCTCACGGCCAGAACGCCCTGATCGCCCTGCAGAACAATCGCCCCACGCGATTGGTGATCAAGGACTTCGTCGACGACGCGAACCTGAGCATCGACAGCCTGCCGGAACACGAAAGTCTGCCCGAAGAATTGTACGATCTGCTCGACGCCCTGGAGCCCCTGGCCCTGATTCAGTGGATCCAGAGCGGCCTCTTCGTCTGCGTCTTTCGCTACCTGACGGAAATTCTCGCGGACGACCAGTTGATGAACGAAAGCGATTTCTGGCAGCGGGTCGTCCGGGTGATTCGCGCCTATCAGAAACGTTTTCCGGAAATGCAAGAGCGCTTCGATCACTTCAATCTTTTCGCGCCGGCCTTTCCGAAGCTGACTCTGAATGCGACGCGCCTGCTGGATATAGGCTATGCCGACAGCGCCGAACGACCGACGGCTTCGGTCGCGAGCCTGTTAGACAATCCCCTGTATCAAATCGAAGAGGAACAAATATGAGCACAATCGCCCAAAAAAACGAAGGCCGACGCGCCGCCGAAAGCGGCGAAGCGACGGCGCTGATTTCGCCGTCGACCGACGCGGTCTTTAACAGACCGCAGGACCCCTGGCAGGATTTCACGGAACTAAAAACCAAATACGCGCAGGGCCTGGCCGATCGGGCGATCTATTTCGAAGAGTACTCGATGGCGAAACGAACATTCTGGACCCGCCCCGTCGACGCGGAATACGACCAGGCGCTGGTCCATTCGTTCATGAACCGCGAACACGTCGTGCCGTATTGGCGTATGGACTGGCCGCTGCCCGGGATTCGCAAATATCTGGAAGATGCGATCGCGCGACCGGGATTCGAGCCGTACATGGCCTATATGGACGACGAAGCCTTCGGATATTTCGAAACCTACGACCCCGCCCGCGATCGGATCAAAGATTTTTATGAACCGCGGCCGACCGACATCGGATTGCATATCCTGATCGGCGAAGAGAAGTACCTTAAAAAGTTTATCATTCGCCTTTCGATCACTTTGATGCGCGTCATCTTCGAACGCTGGCCCGAATGCGAGCGCATCGTGGGGGAACCGGACGAAAACAACAAGGCGGTCCTCGGCTTAATGAAATTTCTCGGCTTTCGCTTTGAACATAAAATCACTTTCCCGGAAAAAACGGCGGATCTGTTAACCCTGAGCCGGAGCGATTTCGAACGGGGGCACGGCTCCCGTGCTTGACCTCGCAATCAAAGGCGTCGAAAAATCCTTCGGCGACCGACGCGTACTGCGGGGCCTCGACCTGAGCATCCCCGCCGGAAAAATCACGGCGCTGCTCGCCAGAAACGGCGCCGGCAAGTCGACCCTGGTGTCGGTGATCGCAGGCCGCCTGCGTCCCGACGCGGGAGAAGTTCTTTTTCAGGGACAGCCCATCGCGACTGCCGGGTCGATTCGACGCGATCGCGAACTGATCGGCCGCATCGGCGTCGCGCCCCAGGAAACGGGCGTTTATCCCGACGCGAGCGCGATCGAAAATTTGACCTTCGCCGGCGGCTGTTACGGCCTGCGCGGTCGAGTCTTAGGGGCCGCGGCGACGCGCACACTGGCCCTGCTGGGACTGACATCGCTCGCGGACACGAAGGCCCGCCTGCTTTCCGGCGGTCAAAAGCGAAGACTGCATACGGCGATGGCTCTCGTGCACGAACCCGATCTGATTTTATTAGACGAAGCGACCGTCGGCTCGGACCCCGAAGCCCGGCGTTATATCCTGGACGCGGTCCGCGGCCTGGCCGCGAAGGGAGCCACCGTACTGTACACCAGCCACTACTTTCCGGAAATCGAAGCCCTGCAAGCGGACATCGCCATTCTACGCGACGGCCGCATCATCCGCCACGGCAGCTTCGAAGAAATCGTCGGCGGCGATCCGCAGGCGAATCTGGAAGAGATCTACTTCGCCGCGCATGCAGCGCAGGTCGAGGCGCAGGCGGCGCTCGCATGAAAGCGATCGCTCAGACTCTCCGGGATGTGAGCTGGATTTTTCGCCAGGAACTGCGCATAGCCCGACGCGATTCGACGATCTTCGCGATCATGTTCGTCATGCCTTTCGTGGTTTTGTATCTCGTCGCACCCGCCATGCGGCCGGCCCTGATTCAACAGGGCTTCGCCGAGGCAAGCGGCGCGGAGCAGGCGATGCCGGGCATGGCGGTGCTATTCAGCAATTTCGCGATGGCCTTTCTGGCTTTCGCGGTCTTTCGCGAACACACCTGGTCGACCTGGGATCGCCTGATGATCGCGCCATTTTCGCGTTTCTCGGTGCTGGCAGGCAAAGCGCTGCTGCCTTTTTTTGCCGTCGTCGCTCAGCAATTGACTCTGCTCGCCGCGGCCAGCATAGTCTTCGATGTAAAAATAAACGGCGCGGGTTTCATCGCCTATCTCGCCCTGAGTTTCGCCCTGGCGGCCTTCGCGGTCTGTGCCGGGCTGGCCTTAACGGCCTGGCTGGCTTCGCTGCAGGAAATCAACTCGATCGTCAACATCGGCACCTTTGTGCTGGCCGGCGTGGGCGGCGCCTTCGGTCCAATCGAACTGATGCCCGCCTGGATCCAGAGCATCAGCGTCCTCTCCCCGAATTTTTGGGCGATCGACGGTTTCAAACAGGTACTGCTGAACGATGCCGGAATCGGTGCGGTTCTGCCTGGCGCTGCGATTTTATTGGGCTGCGCCGCAGCGTGCCTGGCCCTCGCTCTGATGGGACTGGCCGGAGAGCGCGAGAAACGAGCATGGGCCTGAACGGGGCTTTCGTGGCCAATACTCCAATACTATACAGAGACTCATTCTCATTCTCATTCTCGCTTGACTGGAATCGCAGGGCTGAAAACAAGGATCCACGCATGTCTGCCGGAAACCAATCACGCGATGGCTACGCGAGCCTCGACGCCGGGGTCTACGATCGCTTCGCCGGCAGCGGCCTCCCGGCGGCGACGGCGATATCCGCTGTGGGCCATCTGGCTTTGATTGTCGCGCCCCTGCTGCTGGCCGGCGCTTTCGACTCATCGCTTCGCCGCGAAATGGAACTTTCCGCGACCACGGCGACGACCCGTTCGATCGACGCGCGAATCAAACGACCGAAACCCCTCGAAAAGAAACCGGAGCAGTCCAATAAACAAAAGCCGGCGGAAGGCGCGAACGTGAAGCACGTCAGCCGTTTTAATTCCGACGTGATCCGCGAACACACAAGCTCGATCTGGGACAGCATCGTCTATCCGCGCATGGCGCAACGCATGGGCTGGCAGGGACGCGTTAAAATTCGCGCGCTGATCGCCCCGGACGGCAGCGTGATCGAAGCGAGCATCATCAAAGGCACCGGCTATGGCGTTCTGGATGAAGCCGCCCTGGCGGGAGTACGCAAGCATCGCTGGACTCCAGGCGAAAACTCCGAGTCAGTCGTAACATCATTTTATTTCAAACTAAACTAACGAAATCATTTTAGCAGGTATCGTATATGACTGAAATTGTACGCCAGATTCCGGATTGGTTGATTCCCGCGCTCATCCTGCTGATATCGATCTTCGCCGTGGCGATCATCGTCGATCGAGCGCGGCTGCTGTTAGGCCGAATCAAAGCGATCAAAATCGAAGAGGAGCGCGAAGTCCTGGACCTGGTGCGCGCGGGAAGTCTCGACGAGGCTGCCGCCTACTGCCAGCAACGCCAGCATCCCGCCTTCGCCGTAGCGATCACTCTGATCCAATCGGGACGGCGCGGGCTGAATCTCGAAAGCGCCGCGGAATCCGAAGCGCATCGCACGACTTCCTATCTCAAGCGCTTTTTGCAGGCCCTGGGGACCATCAGCACGATCGCGCCGCTGCTTGGATTATTGGGAACGGTGACGGGGATGATCAAATCCTTTCACGCCTTCGACGAAGATAAAGTCCAGAACGCGCAGCTGGTCGGCGGAATCGACGAAGCGCTGATTACGACCGCCCTGGGTTTGATCGTGGCCATACCGACGCTGATCGCGTACAACTACTTCGCGAATCGCGTGAATCAGATCGCGGCGGAAACGACTCTCCTGAGCGATCAAATTTCTGAAGAACTGAGCCGGCAGCGAGAGACTATCATTTCCGGGAGCGCGGTCGCGGCCGAACGGAGCTAGTCGTATGGCAAGATCCAGAAAAAAATCTCAGGCGACTTCCGCTACAGTCGTCGAAACGCGCAGCGGAATCGATCTGGCGCCGATGGTCGATATCATCTTTTTGCTGCTCGCCTATTTCCTGATCAACTCGACGCTCGCGAAGACTCCCGCGATTCGAATCGACCTGCCCCAATCGGAGACAGCCTCGTACGTGGGCGAAGAGGCGATCGATATTCTGGTGCAGGCGGACGGCTCGATCACGATCAACGCAGCCGTCGTCGAAAAGGCGAATCTGGCCGCCAGACTCAAAGCGACCGTGGCGAACAACGCGACCGAACCGGAAGTGAATATCAAAAGCGACGCCACCGCTGAATACCAGCACGTAATCGGCGTAATCGACGAAATTCAAAAAGCCGGACTTTCCAATTTCAATCTGACCACCAACCGCCGCTGAGACGGGCCCAAATCCGGGCTATTGACTGTGATTGAAACAAGCCCGCGGAGCGGAAGCCATCCGCCGATTCAGAGCTCCGATTCCAGGGCGGTGCGACACGCATCTTCCAGGCCGAGACTCTTCAGCATGACCATGCCTTCGATCGAAACCAGGAGCTTCGCCGCGTCGACTTCGCGCTGCGCGGGCGTCGCGCTCTTTAACTGGGCCGTGCCCCACGCCAGGAAACCGCGCGCGATCTGTTCGCCGACGATCCGATAAAATGGATCTTCGCGGGCCGATCTGCTCGCGATTTCCAACCAGAGTCGCATGAAGGGCCAGAGTTCGTCCGCGCTGACAATCTCCCAGATCTTCGCCCGCAAAGGCTCGAAGGCCAGCGATTCGGATCCGTTCTGCTCTTCAAGAATTTTCGTCAGGCGTCCGGCGATGCATTCGATCGTCGCGCTCATGACTTCCGCCTTATCCTTAAAATAATACAGCAGCATGCGATCGCTGGTATCGGCCGCGTCGGCCAGGGAGCGCAGGCTGGAAGCCGCCAGCCCCTCCGCTAAAACGTGGTCGGCGAGTCGGTCCAGAATCGCGGCCCGGCGACTTACCCGATGTTCCGGCGACTTCATGCAATCAACGCGCCCACTTTTTCTGACTCACAGCCGTCTTCATATTTTCCAGAACGTCCATACTGATCGCGCGATACAGCTCGTCGACCGGACTGCCCTGCCCTTCGCGCAGAACGTCGTCCATAACCATGTCAACGATTTCGCCGACGATCTCTTCGCCGCGTTCGCCCTGCACCGCCTGGGCCAGAGTCGCATTGATGCCGTCGAAAACCGCCACGCCGATTTCGCGAGTCAGTCGTTCTTTGACGAAATCCGGCACGAGCTGCAGCGAAGGCACGTTGCGCGCCGCTTCTTCCAGGCTCACCGCCAGCAGTTCGCGAGTGGTCGGCTCGCCCGGACGGCGCTCGGCGAAACGCCGCACATTGCCGACGATCAATTTCTTGATCGCCTCGCGTCGGGGTTCGAGAGCGTTTAGAAAAATATCGATCGAAGCGCCGCGCTGAATTTCGTCCTGCATCTCCGTGAGAATGCGGGCGGCGACCCGGTCGGAGACTTCTTCCGTCAAAATAGCGGAGTAACGCTTGATCGTCCGGCTGACAAAATCGTCGCCGATGCTGGTGAGATCGCTGCGATGAAGTCGCACGTAAATCGACAGCACGCGAAATAAACGGAAGACCCGAAACTCCGCGAAAGGAATCAGACCCAGCACGTCGTACCAATTGTAGACGGGAAAGAGCCACCAGCGCACCAGCTCGCGACGGCGAATTGCGAGAAACCAGCGTGCCATAAATTCGATAAAGAACAAGATCAGAAAGGGACCGTCGATTAAAAGAAAATAGTCTTCGTAGCTGCCGTCCAGCCCGCGCCGGCGATTGAAGTTGACTTCAAAGAGCGGGCGTATCTCCGTTTCAAAGAACTGTTCGGCGTCCTGAGAATCCACGTCCCCGGTGAAGCCCGCGCTCCAGAAGGCTTCCGCCGCGGCCGCAAAAGCCGGAACCGTTTCGAAAGTCCGATCGCCGCGCAGCTCGCCAGGCCGCGGCAGATTCAGCAGCAGGTCTTCGGCGGTCTCCTGCGCGGCTGCGTCTCCGCTTTGCCGGGATTCCCCGACAGCCATAAAATTCGCCAGACTCCGGGCGGCCCGA
Source organism: bacterium (assembly GCA_024742665.1). Classification (GTDB taxonomy): domain Bacteria; phylum Spirochaetota; class Leptospiria; order Leptospirales; family Leptonemataceae; genus JANSYA01. The sequence goes on along the minus strand of JANSYA010000001.1, from coordinate 1,131,000 downwards.
TAGAGATTCACGCTCTGCCCGGATTCCGTCAGAGGATTGTCGGCGGCCATTTCCCGGGATAGCTCGACCAGCTCGCCGGCGAGCGCTTCCCGTTCGGGCGCTCCGGACGACGCGAAAAATTTTTCACTTAACTCAAGATAAGCGGTAGTTTGGGCGTCGTCTTCTACGGCCTTGATCGGATCGTAGGCCCGGGTCAGGGCGGGAGCGTACTGAAATAAATAGGGGCGCGCGTAGAAATAGCTCCAATCGAATACGATCAACAGAACGTTTATGACCGCGATAAAGATCATGAACAGGTCCCACAGCAGACGCAGGTTCAATCCTCGTTCTCGAATCTTTCTAAAATCCAGTACCATGGGCGCTCCAGCCTGCGACGGTTCTACGACGCGGGCTCACGTATATCGTGGGGTAGCTATCCTCACCCCGCGGAAATTTGTCTACTGAAGTAGCCCTGCTCACGAGCGCTAAAAGCAGGATCCCGACGCGGGCGCAGGACTTAAGATGGCGAAGAATGGCGGGGCAGCGAAATCACAGCGCTGAATCGCCCGTCTGTACAGCGGGTTCGGATTTCGCCGCCCATATTCAGGACCCGCTCGCGAGCGCGCGAAACGCGAATGTCCTGATCGCCTGCCTGTTCTCCAGGTCGCTCCTCTTCGACGGGATCGGAGCGCTCCGGCAAAAGCGCGTTCGACTGCACAAGCTGAATGGAAGCGCCTCGATCTTTATCGAGTGTGAATCGCCAGTAGCTCTCCCCGGCGCCGTACTTCAAATCGTTTGTGCAGAGCTCCCGCGTGAGCTGCACGAGATCCATGCGCCAGCGATCGTCGGCCATAGCGTGCTTGAGGGCCGGCACGGCGTCATCGGTGATGTTGAAATCGATTTCGCGCTGCGCGTCCGTATAACGCCGCAGGAGCACCATCCGCAGGCCGATGATCGGATCCCGGGCGGTGAGTTCCAGATCTTCCATGAACAGCAGCTGGCCGCGAAACATTCGCCCCATTGTATCCAGACGTTCGCGCGCGGAATGCAGCATTTCCCGCGCGTCGAAGGCGACGCTCTTCTCCACGTCTTCAAGACGACGATCGACGAGCACCTGCAGATCCGTAAGCGCGCCGCCGAGACTGTCGTGCAGGTTGATCTCCAGATCTTTGCGTTGCGCCGCGAGAGCTTCGCGGCTGCGGGCCAGCCCCATACGCAGCCTTTCCCGGGCGTCGAGTTGATCTCGATAGCTCTGCCCGAGGCCGACCGATTGAAACATAACCAGGCCGGCGAAAGCGAGCAGCGCCACGGGAGCGGCATCTTCCGCCTTCCAGTTCAGATACATAGCGTAAAAGCCGAAGACCACGCAGAGCAATACGCCGATCGACATGATCCGGGCGCCCACGCTGCCGCGCAAACCCATGCGCAAAGTCACATAAGCGGCGTGGGAAAGCATCGGCACGATCGCAAAGAGATACAGGCCAAACATGATCGGCGCAAAATATTTGATATCGAAGAAATGCAGTCCGAGGAAAGGTAAAGATACGATCAGATACGGCGCGACTGCTCGCAGCGAAACAGCCGCGGGGAAAGCCGAACGTAAAAAAAACATCATCATCGCCGGCGAAAGGATATTGATCGAACCGATAAGCCGCAGGCTGAACTCCCATGACAAATCGTGAAAAACCAGGTTTACGGTTTTTTCGCTCATGAACGGCACGCGCAAGGCGAACGAAAGGCACAGCAGCGTAAACCAGAGAAAGGACGATTCGCCCGGATGCATCAAAAACAGAGCCAGGTGGTACAGACAGACCGCGGCGAATAATCCCAACAGTATAAAGTCGAAGGCGATCTTACGATTCGTATAAACTTCCAGGGGACTTCGTTCGCCGAGTGCAAGCACCCCGCGCAGCCCGCCGCGAAAAATATGAAAATTCGCGACGTGCAGGATCAGCTCGATTTCGCCGTCGGCATCGGGTCGCACGAAAAAACTATGCTGCATGCGCTCAGGTTCGCTGCTTGCCCTGTCGCGACCGACTCGCCCCGCCGTGAGTTTCAGTTCTCCGTTGGCGTACACGCGATACGAAGTTAGCTGCTGCTGAATGCGAAATCCGTATTCGCGGCCGGCAGCGACGGGCGGCACAAGCAAGCGCAGGCGATACGTCGCAAAGCCCACGCCGGGCGGCGAAGATCCGAGCGAATCAATCGGACCGATCTCGCCCCATGGTTTCATACCGACGACGGTCGCGTCGAGGGCGGGTCGCCGGACCGCGCGAAAATCCTCCGGTTTTAGATAGCGCCGCCAGTAAAACTCCCAGCGCGTGGGTACGAGCACAACTTCGCCGCCGGCGAAATCAACGTGACGTAAATTGACAGTCGCGGATCTGGCGGCGTCCGATTCCGATTCCGATTCCGAGTCCGAGTCCGAGTCCGAGTCGAATTCGGAATCGGAATCGGAATCGTTTGTAACCGCAGCGCCGGCGTAGGCCCGGCCCGGAACCGGTCCCGGCTCGGCCATGCGAGCACAGGCCGCTGAAACAAAAAGCATCGCACAAATCACATACAAGAAACCGCCGACGCGCAGTCTTCGCGCACAGCCCGGCGCGGAACGTGCGGCGGCTCTTTGAGATCGGATTTCGCTCACATCAACGAAAGTTCCTGCGCCTTGAGAATCAACTCGCTGCGATTGTGAACTTCCAGCTTCTTGTAGATTTGTTTCGTATAGTCGTGAATCGTATGCGGACTGAGGCCCAGGAATTCCGCGACCGCCTTCGCAGTCTTACCCCTCACCATCAACTCCAGCACCTGACGCTCGCGATCCGTTAAGTCCGGCGCGGACTTCGCCTTTTTTTGAAAGCTGGAGAAAACCCGCAGCGCGATCGTCGGCGTGATCATGGCTCCCCCCGACAAAACGGTGCGCACCGCGTGCTCCAGATCGCCCAGCTCGCTCTTTAATATATAACCGAGCGTGCCGTGCTTGATCGATTCGAAGATCAGCTCGTCGGAATTCATATTCGTCAGCATCACCGCCTTTAGATCGCGCTTTTGCTGCTTGAGTATCTTTATGAGCTCGATTCCATTGATCCCCGAAAGCATGATGTCGACGAACATCAAATCCAGGCGCGGAGCCGGTTTTTCGCGCAGGAACTGTTCGGCGGAAGCCCAGTTCAGGACCGGCGCGCGGACAAAGTCGAGCGCTTCCAGACGACGCACGACCTCTTCGCGAAACTCGAGATCGTTTTCCACAATGCCGATGCGGGCTGTCGGCAGCGCCTGCGAAGTGCTCATGCCGCTTATTCAACGCCGGGCGATTTGCGCGCGCAAGCGAATTAAGCAGGATATTCCCGGAAACCCCCTGTTTCGGGGGGCCTAATCGCCGGCGATCGTGGATTCAAACGGCCGCAGGTCGGCCTTCGCCTTCAGTACGACCGCGCCCGCCGCAACGGCCTCAGCGTCTTCGCCTTGATCTCCACGACCGGAGCCGACCGCAGCCGCATCGCCCTCACCCAGCAATTCTTTCAGCTGCGCCGGGAAATCGGAGTGCTGCGCGTCGACGGTATAACCCGCGTCATAGATCATGCGAATCGTGGCTTCGGCGTCGGAGCCGCGCACGTTGAGATAGCCCGACACAAACATCGAACTCGCGACGCTTAAGGCCCGGGCCTGAGCATTGTCTTTGCCGAAGTGAATTTCGCGGCCGGCCGCCAGGCGAATTTCCGCGGCGGGATTCACCAGGCGAAAGAGGCTCAGGATTCGCAGACCATAATCCGCGGTCATGGGCGTGACGTTTTTCAGAGCGTGGCCCGGCACCGGAATAAAGAAGTTCACCGGGATCGAAGGCACCGCGCGTTTGCGCAAATCGAAAGCGACTTCGACCAGATCCGCCGCGCTTTCGCCCATGCCGGCGATGACGCCGCTGCACAGCGAGATGCCCGCGCCGGTTACCGTATCGAGAGTCTGCATGCGATCCTGATAATCGTGGGTCGAACAGATTTCGCCGTAATGCTTCTCGGAGGTGTTTAAGTTATGATTATATCGATCTAAGCCGGCTTCCGCCAGCTTTTGCGCGTACTCAGGACGCGTGACCAGACCCGCGGAAAGGCAGATCTGCAGGGGATACTTCGACTTAATCTCGCGAATCAAATCGGCGAAGCGTTCGATGCTGCGTTCGTTCGGACCGCGGCCCGCCGTCACCATGCAATAACGAAAGGCGCCGGACTCGTAGGCCACGCGGGCCTCTTCTAATATCTCGGCGTCGGTTTTCGTGGGATAGCTCGCGATCGGCTGACCGGGATCGGCGCTGGCTTCCTGATCCGGTCCGACTTTTCTCTGGGCGCAGTAGCCGCAGTCTTCCGGGCAGTGGCCGTTGCGAACATTATTCAGAATATGCAGTTGCACGCCGCGACCGTAGAAACGCTCGCGAGGCAGCGCGCCGATCGCCAGCAGGCTCTCGGTATCGAGTTCGCGGTCCGTCAGAATCCGCAGAGCCTCGTCCGCGCTCAGCAGGGATTCAGGAACATCGCCGTCGCGGGCGGAGTCAACGGCAGCCTGGACACGGTCGCGGAGATCTCTTAGATATTCGGTCGCGGATTGGGCCATAGAGACTATTCCGGGGTCCCGGTGATTTCGGGCAAGGCGTTTTCGTGAACGATTCGCGCCGGGTCAGGCGGATTTCGCGCATTCCAGGGCGATCAACGAATTCCGAGTTCGGCCTGGAGCGCCATCAAACCTTCCATCAGGCCGGGATCGATGTGTCCGCGCTGGCGCATAATCTCCAGCGTGATACGCCGCGACTCGTCCGGGATGCCTTCCAGCAAATGCACGACGGTATTGAGGGGGACTTTGCCGTGTTCGTCCAGGTGCTGCGCCGCGTCGTCGGCCAATGTACGACCGATGCGAATCTCCATGACGAAGCCGGTGAATTCATCGAGAAAAGTCAGATAGTCTTCGTCTTTCAAATCCGAGGCCAGGCGATAGACGAAATCAAAGAGGTCCAGATTTTCCGAGATCAGCTTCTGCACGTTTCCGCCCAGATTCTTAAAGAGCGCGAGCATAGCCGGCGAACGAAAATTCGCGTCCGCCTGCATGAAGATTAGATTGTCGAGATTCATCTGCTGCAAGATCAACATCGCGGCGAAGTGATTGCTTTTTCCCAGGCGCAGCAGTTCCTGAAAGATCAGCGTCAGCTTTGTATTGTCGACTTCGCGCCAGTACGATTCCAGCATCGATGCGTACGCGAAATCATAGCCTTCTTCGCCGGCGAGATGACTGCGCTGGTAGCGCAGGATCTGGCAGTTGAACAGCTCCAGGGCGGCGCCGACGGCGAAGCTCTCGGAGCTGACGATGCGCGCGCCGATCTTTGGATCCAGCAGGCGAAAATAATAATCGACGATGAAAACGATCTCGGGCTCCGACGCGACCATGTCCGCGACAATGCCGGCGTCGATGGTCCCCAGCTCCTGTTCGATCTGATGGATCGGCGGCAGCTTTTGACCGAGCAGTTTATAGAGGGTTGTCGTCTGGAAATCGTTCATGCGCCCGCTCCCGGAAAGACAGCCCTTGCCTCGCCGGTTCGTCCATCACAAAAACGCACCCCGTATGAGAGCCGGGTTAAAATCCGGTGGGGAATTGAAACATATTTGCAATGCAGGCGAAGCTCAGCTTCGAGCAAAACGGCCGCGGATATTCGCTATCAGCCGTGCCAGGCGCCCCGGGGCTTCGAGGCGTATACGCCGCCGTTCTTCGCTGCGGGCCTTCCACTCCTCGCCGGTTAAATACAGCGCGGGCACGAGCACCAGCACCAGACCGGTGGCGAACAATAAGCCCCAGCCGAGGGCCAGAGCCATCGGCGCATTCGCAGGATCTTCGCCGCCGACGCCGTACGCGAGAGGCAGCAGTCCGGCCACGGTCGTGACGGTCGTCATCAAGATCGCGCGCAATCGATCCGCCGCCGCCCTGGCGACGACGGCCCGCAGCGGCGTATCCGGATGCTCCCGGCGCAGGCCGTTGACATGATCCACGAGCACCAGGCTGTCGTTCACGACCACGCCGCTCAGGCTGATGATGCCGAGCATCGCCATGAAACTGAGCGGAAACGAATGGATGGCGAATGTTACGATCACCCCGGAGATGCCGAAGGGCACGGCGGTCATCACATAGAAAGGCTGCCGAAACGAATTAAACAGCAGCACCAACAGACAATAAATTCCGGCGACCGCCATTACAAATGTGCGCAGCGCGTGGCCAATGTTATCGTCCTGAGTTTTCGCCGCGCCCTCAATGCGAATTCGTGTTCCGGGGTATTTCGCCAGATCGAATTCTTTCAAGACCATCGCCGGCACGGCTTCCGGTTTCAAAATTTCTTTGTCGGTATTGGCCTGCACATTCACGCTGCGTTCGCCGTTAAAGTGTGGGATATAAGCCGAAGTCTCAGGCGTGTCCTTAAACGAGGCGACGTGTTTGAGGGGCACAAGATTTCCCAGCGCGTTTGGAACGAGGAGTTCGCCCAGAGTCGCCAGATCCGTTTTCGCCGACGCCGGCATGGTCAGGCGAAATTCGATTTCGTCTTCGCCGTACTGCACCCGCGTGACTTCTTCTCCGTCGTAGGCGATGCGCACCGTCCGCGCGATTTCCGCCGCCGAAAGGCCCAGGCGCGCGAGGGCCGGATAGTCCAGGCGCAGCTGCACCTGGCGCTTGCCGCGCTTGATTCCGGAATCCACGTCGGTGATGCCGTCTATGCTGCTCAGATACGAAGCGATGTCTTCAGCCAGTCTTTCCCGGGGTTCGTCTTCGGTGCCTATGATCCGCAAAGACACCGACTTCTCCGGCGAAGGCCCGCTGTCTTTGACGTCCAGCGTGATCCTTTCGAGGCCTTCGACGCGTTCCGCGACAGGCCGCAGGGCCTCGACGATCTCCTCGGCCCGCCGATCGCGGCCGGAGTACGGCGTTAAGTTCACATAAATGACGGCTAAGTGATCCTGGGTCAGAAAGCCGCCGTGGGTTCCGATCAACGTAAAGTACGAGTCGATTTCGCTTTTCGGGAGCTCGTCGATCAAGGCCTCCACACGACTCACGGCCGCCGCGGTGCCTTCGAGGGAGGTGCCGACCGGCGTCTCGACGAAGACCGTGAAGTGCTCCGCGCCGTCCGAGGGAAAGATTTCGATCGGCATAGCGGCGACCGCGTATACAAGCGTCGCCGTCAGAAAGGCCGTGAAGCCGCCGATCAAAGACAGACGATAGCGCAGCATATTTTCAAGCCAGACTTCGAAGCGGTCGCGAAAGGGGCCGAACCAGTTGCCGCGTTCGTCAACCGCGCCTGCTCCGGCATTCGCCGCCGTTCCAGAAATATTTTTTTCCGCTGCGGCGCGCTGCTCCGTCTTCGTGAGGGCCTGAGCCACGTGGGCCGGCAGGGCGATCAGTCCTTCGAAGAGCGAAATCAAAAGCGCGATCGTAATTACGATCGGGATTACGATAATAAATTTTCCGATCTCCCCCGGAATAAAAAACATCGGCAAAAACGCCAGGATCGTCGTGGCGATGGTCGTCAGAACGGGCAGCCAGACTCTGCGCACGCCCTCGGCGGCGGCGTCCACGGGACTGAGCCCCTTCTGCCACTCGCGGTATACAGTTTCCGAAACGATAATCGCGTCATCGACGATGATGCCCAGCACGAGAATCATGGCCGTGAGCGTTACCACGTCGAGATAGACGCCGAAGATCGGCATGACCGCGATCGTTCCCAAAAGCGAAACCGGAATGCCGATCGCCACCCAGAGGGAGGTGCGAAAATTCAAGAACACGGTCAGGACGATTACGACTAACAGAAAGCCCAGGGCTCCGTTCGTCGCCACAACGCCGAAGCTCGCCCGCACGTAGCGCGAAAGATCGTTGCTATAGGCGACCGAAAGTCCGCGAAAGAGGCGCGAATCCCGCTCCTGTTCGACGCGGGCGAATTCTTTGATCCGCTCGACGGTGCGAATAATATCCGCCGACTCTTTTTTCGAAACGCTGAAGACGATCATTTCCCGGCCGTTCATGCGCGGACGGACGATTTCGCGTTCATAATCGTCTTTGATCGTCGCCATGTCCTTTACGCGAACGCCGTAGCCTGCGAAGTTTCCGCGCACGATCACCTCGCCGACTTCTAAGGGGTGTTCGAACTGAGCGGTCGTCACCAGATTGCGTTCGCTGGTATAAGACTCAAGCGTGCCGGCGGTGCCGCGAATATTGCGGGCCTGAACCATACGCGCGATTTCGGTCAGAGGAATGTCGTAGCGCTTCAAGGCGTCGGGACTGACTTCGATGCGCACTTCCCGGGCGCGAAAACCGAACATCTCGATTTTCGCGACGCCGCGAATTTCGCGCATTTTCTTTTCGATCACCCGCACGCGTTCGCGCAGTTCCGAATAGCTCAGCTCGGGCGCCTCGAAGCCCACTTCCAGGATCGGAATCTCGCTGGCCCGCAGGCGGCTGACGATCGGCGGGGCCGGCAAATCCCGGGGTAGATTCCGCGCGCGGCCGGTCGCTTCGCGAATGTCCTGGATCGTCGCGTCGATATTGGCGCGGCTCAAATTGTTATCGAGTAAGACCGTAATGACCGAAACGTCTTCGGCGGAAGTCGAATAGACGCGATCCACGCCGGTAATGCCGACCAGCTCGGCTTCGATCTTATTGGTGACGTTTAACTCGACGTCTTCCGCCGAAGCCCCGGGAAAGAGCGTGCGAATCACGACCTGGTCCAGTTCGACGCGGGGAAAGAGGTCGCGATTGATCGTAAACAGGGTTCCGACTCCCGCGAGCAGGAACATCCCGGTGAGCAGATTGGCCAGCAGATGCCGCGAAGCGAAAAAATGAAAGAAGCGTATCATCTGAATCAACCGCCCAGTCGTTCGAACTGACTGAAACGATACGTGTTTCGCACGCGCCCCTCGAAGGTCAAGAGGGGCGCTACTCGATAGCGAATTTTCAGGTCGAGGCGCACAGTCCTGGCCTGCCAGCGATCCAGCTCGGCGAAAGCGAAGTTTATACGCACGCGCAATCCGCGCAGCTCGAAGGCCGCATCGTCCGACGGGGGCAGCGTCGCAACTCGCGCCGTGCTGATCAATCGTCCGGGAGCGCCGGTCTGCGCGTCCAGATAGGCGACGCCGTCCCACGGGCCCGTGGCCGTCTTTTGCGTAAATGCGAAGGCGCGAAAGCTACGCCCGGCGATTGTTATCGTTCGCTCCGCCCCGAGGGGCCGCGCCTGAACCCGCGCTTGATTTTCCGGCGCAAAAGGATTCTCCGCTTCTTTTTTACCGTCCCCGCCGGAGCGGCGCTTTTCGCGTTCGCGGGATTTCGCAAGCTCCGCCGCCTTTGCCGCGCGATAGTCCGCCCCGTCTTTCAGAGAAGTTAAGACCCGCACGGCCAGATCGCTTTTTTCCGCGCCCGAGACGGCGAATGTACTCTGCGTCGTTTCTTTCAGCTCGCCCGCGGCGTTGTATACGCGACGCTCTTCCGAAAAGCGACGCGCGACCCAGCGATCGTTGCGACCGGCGATCGCGACGGCTTTCGCCCAGAGCGGATCGACCGCGCCATCAGCGGACTCGCGGAGCGGTCGCGCATCTCCATCTCTATCTCCGGGGGCGGCGGCCAGAGTCCGCCAGCCGGCCGCGATCAGCGCGATCAAGATTCCCAGCACGACGCCGAGCAATACCCCGGACGGCGCCGCCTTCATTGAGAACGATTCAAAAACTTCCGGATATTGATAATCACGCACGGCGGCACCCTCTCCCTTCGGATATCGCTGGTTTTAGCACATCCGGGACAGACGGTCAAAGCCGCGGGAATGAGGGGCCTTTTTCGGGGAACCAAAGCACGGCAATCCTCCGGGAAGAGCAATTCCAGCAAGCGCGACTCAGCCCGCTTTCGCCCTTACAGGAGTTCCTGCAGGCAAGCCTGCAGCACCTGATAGGCTCGATCGAGTTCTGCCGGCTGAATCGTATAGGCCGGCGTTAAGTACACCACGTTGCCCAGCGGTCGCAGCAGCGCTCCGCGCTCGATCGCCGCGGACATCAGACGCCAGCCGAAGTCCGCAGTATAATTCGCGGGCAAGTCAAGTTCGACCGCGGCGATGGATCCCAGGCAGCGCGTTTCGCGGATCTGTTTGCCGATCGGCGAGTCGAGCAACTGCTTGAGATGCGCCCGGTGTGCCGCTTCGATTTTAAGCACTCCCGCGAATCCCTGCTTCTGATCCGCCTCGATTAAATCAAGACTCGCGAGCGCCGCGGCGCAGCCCAGGGGATTGGCGGTCATACTGTGGCCGTGAAAGAGTGTATGGCGGCGCTCGTCGCTGTAAAAGCCCGCGTAGACTTTTTCCGTCGCCAGGGTCGCGGCGAAAGGCAGATAACCTCCCGCCAGCGCCTTCGAAATACAGACGATATCGGGCCAGACGTCCGCGTATTCGCTCGCATAAAACTTTCCGGTGCGTCCGCAGCCGGTAAAGACTTCGTCGCTGATCCAGAAGACGCCGTGGGCGTCGCACAGTTCCCGCACTCGTTTCAAAAGCACGGGCGGATACATATTAAAGCCGGCGGAAGCGCCCTGCACGATCGGCTCTAAAATGAGTCCGCAGATTTTATCGCCGCGTTCTTGCAGTAGTTTTTCCAGAGATTCAAGGACCGGCGCGAGATGTTCCAGGGCGCGATCGTCGTCGCCGAAAACTTCGAAGGGCGCGCGCGGCGCCGGCAGAAGATGGCACGGAAAGAGCAGCGGCGAGTACATTTCATGAAAGACGCTGCGCGCTCCGACGGACATCGTTCCGATCGTATCGCCGTGATAGCCGTCGCCGAGCGCGACGAATTCGCGCCGCTCGGTGGCGCCCGCGTTCGCATAATATTGAAAGGCCATCTTTAAGCCGATCTCGACGGCGGTGGAACCGTTATCGCTGTAAAAGGCGCGCGGCAATCGATCGCCGGTCGATGCGCTCAAACGTTTCGCGAGCACCGTCGCCGGCTCGTGGGAAAGCCCGGCATAGATCACGTGTTCGACGCGTTCCATCTGTTCGGCGATCGCCTGGTTGATGTACGGATTGCTGTGGCCGTGCACGTTGACCCACCAGGATCCGATCGCGTCGATCAGCGATCGCCCGTCTGTGGTATACAGCAGCGAGCCCTTCCCCCGCTCGATAAACAGCGGGTCGGGCGCGAGCTTCATCTGGGTGAAGGGCTGCCAGGCGTGTCGGCGATGGTATTCGAGCAGTTCATCGAGCGAATATTCGCGGGCATCGCTGCGGATGGATTCGGGGGACTCAGCGGGCATAACGCAGGCTCCGGGGATCGCGAAGACGGGCAAACGAAATTTTTCGCGGCTTCGCGCTCGCCGGGGCCTTCAAACGCAGTCGAGCGGCGCTATCGCTTCGACCACAATCGCAGCAACAGGCCGGCGGGGTCCACGTTCGTCGTGATCGGATCGCCGTCCGTGTACTCGAACTGAACGAGCGCCGGTAGATCGGTGAACTCCATAATCGTGCGCACATTGTCCGGATTATCCGGGCCGCAGAAAACGAAGCCGACGACGGGCAGCCCGGCGTCTTTTAGAATGCGCGCCGTCAGCAGACTGTGGTTGATCGTTCCCAGGGCCGTGCGCGCAACGATCACTACCGGCAACTGCGCGAGCTTTAAGAAATCAAGCCAGGTCGTACGGCGATTCAAAGGAACCAGCAGACCGCCCGCGCCTTCGACGATCAGGGGACCGGAACTACGGTAGCGGGCCAGGTCTTCCAGCAGTCGATCCATCACGATGTGATCATCCTCAAGCTCGGCCGCACGATGGGGACTGAGCGGTTCGGCGAAGTGATACGAGTTCGGATACAGGCGATCGCCATCGACTCCGGACAGAGTCTGAACGGTCCGGCGATCATCGTCATCGCCGGTCTGGACCGGCTTCCAGTAGCACAGGCCCGGGACGTCCCGATAGCTTCGCATCAGCGCAGCTGAAGTGATGGTCTTTCCGACCCCGGTATCTGTTCCACAAACGAAGACGGACATGGCTGCGTTCCTGGTTAAAGGTAACGAGCCGGCGCGGTCTGGCAAATTATAATCCGGAAAATTTTTACACGCCGCCGGGAAAGCGCTTCAGCGCCCCATGACGCGCAAGCGCCCGCAGGCCTAACGAACGGCCGCTTTCGTCGGCAATTCGACCGATGCAGCCTCTAAAACGCTGCGAACCGCCCGTAACGACACATTTTCTCCAATTACGGGGCGCGGAATCAAGCGCCCGGCGCGATCCCGCACAATCAGAGAGGGAACGGCGCTGACTCCCAGCTTCCGATCCAGATAATCCTGCCAGCGATGGATGTCGGTCACGTCCAGGCGGACCTTAATAAATGGCTCCAGATCCCGCTGCAGATACGGACTGCCCAGAACGTAGCTTTCGAAATCTTCGCAGGAATGACACCAGTCCGCGTGTAGATAATACAGAACCGGCCGCTGTTCCCGCAGGCCCAGGGCGCGCGCCTTTGCGACTCGCTGCGGCAGCCACAGACTTTCGCCCGCCGCCGACCCGCCGCCGACAGAAAGCTCAGTCCACACGATGGCTTCGGGCCGTACGATCTGAAAGCCCCACAGGGATGCGCAGAGCAGACCGGCCGCCACGCCCCACCCGGCCAGGCAGGCCGGCCCACGCCGCAGGTATCCATATCCGGTCAGCAAGCGCGCGAGTACGAAGATCAAGAAAGCCGCTGGAAAGTACAGAAAGTAGAGCGCGTTTTCCCACAGGTACACGCGAAACTGCACGGGGTCCAGCTGCGCGCCGAAGGCCGACGCCAGCCAGCTCGCGAGAACCGCCGTCAGACCGAGCGCCAGCAGAGTCGCGACAATCAGACGGCCGCGAAATCCGGCGCGCTGCCCGGAATCCGATTCCCGGGCAGCTTCGCCGATCGCGCGCGCTTCCCGCTCCGCGTTATTCTGACCGGGGACTTCGCTCATATGCATTCAGAACGAAATCGTCCGAGATGGTTACGTGAAATCAATGCGCGATAGCTAAAAATTGCGGCCCTCAGGCGCGGGGACCTCTTCTGGATCGGCCGGTGTTGTCGGAGTCCGTCGCTTTGTCGCTATTGGGTTTCGCCTGCGAAGCTCCACCAGAACCGCCCTCCGGTTTCGCTTTCGTCTCAGACTTCGCTTTAGCCTCGGAGTTTGTTTTCGCTTTCGCTTCGGGGTTCGCTTCCGACTTCGCCTTCACCTTCGGTTCAGAGTCAGACTTCGCCTTCACCTTCGGTTCAGGCTCAGGCTCAGGCTCGGTCTCTTTCGCATCGTCACCGGCATTCGCCGGGCTGGCTTCGTTAGCCGGTTCCTTTGCCTGATTTTCTTTTTCCCGGGCTTGTTCGTCCGCGACGGTTTCCGCATTCGCCTGACGCACTTTTTTGCGCGCGGCCTTCAGCTCCGGATAGAAGCTGTCGCGCACGTCGCGTTCGAAGCGGCCCAGGCGCAAATCGGTCGCGTTTAAGAAGGCGTCGGCGAAGCTTTCGCCGGTGGCCATGCTGCGCAGGATCAGCGGCCCGGCGCTCAGAGAAGAACGGCGCACCAAATACATCCAGGTCAGCGCGGCCTGGGCGTATACGGCTTTGTGATCAGTCCGGATCGCCTCGGCCCAGGCGGCGGGCTGCTCCAGCTGCTTTAACGAACGGGCCTTCGCCGGATCGAAGTTGCGTACATAATACTGAATCATCTTTTTTTCGACGTCTTTGATACCGGTGCCGGCGAGCTCCGCCTCGGAAATCCAGGCCATGTACGCGGCCATGCCGGAGTGAAACCAGGCGACGCGCTTATCGGGTCCGCCCGCGGCGAGCACATTCAAATGCAGCAGCGCGAATTCATTATAGATCAATCGGATCAATCGCTGCCGGGCAATTCTGGATTTATACACCAGGAAAAACGCATCGTCTTTGACATAGGCTCGCGCCGACGCGGCGGCTTTGAGCGTTTCGGGTTTCATCTGCGGAAATTTTTCCGTCAGCAAAGCAGCGAGCTGCGCTTCGTTGGCGACCAGCCAGAACTGCGGCGAACGCGGCAGACCCGGGCTTTCCAATTCGCTCTGGATTAAAGCCAGCCCGCGCTGGATCGGTTCTTCGATTTTCGCCACGGCATCTTTTAGATCCGTATGATAGTAAATCAACGCGCCGCTTGCTTCGAATTGGGCGAAGCTGCCCTGGCCGGCGCTCTTTGAATCATCACTCTTCGAATCATCGCCGTCCGAACCGAAGACTGCTTCGATCAGATCTTCAGCGGCTTCTTCGACGATCTCTTCGGCCTCCGCTTCGATTTCCTTACCGGCTCGTTTCAAGGAATCGGCGGCGGAGTTTTGAGAACCTTCCGCCAGATATTCGGCGCGGGCGTCGCCGCTGCCAGTCAGCTCTTCAAAATCGGCGGCCAGCGGTGCAACTCCCATCAGGCTCGCCAGGCAGGCGATGGTCAGTACGGCGCGCAGCTGTCGCCCTGCGCTTCCCGCGCGGGACTTCGAGCGCGAGGCTCCGCTGATTTGAATCATAATAGAGTGGAAAAAGGCAAGTGGCTTCATGATCGATTTCAATCCGAACAGGTCTAAAATTTTTGCGTCTGATGAACAACGAAAACGGACGATTCTACGATTGTAGAGGCGCGCCCTGCACGTCGATCATCGTTTTATTATCGTCATCCAGGACCTGTATTTCGAGGCCTTGCAGCCGAAGTGCTCCGGCCAGGCGGGCGCTCAGACCAGTTTCAGAGGAAAAAGATGCGGACATCGTTCACAAAATCAGCCCGGTTTCGGGCGATTGCACTCGCGCGGCGCTCCCGGCACTATAATAACACCCGCTCAAAAACAGGGCCCTTCCGACGCTTGCTCCCCGCCGCCGCCCTCTTTTTGGGCGGGCTGCTGTATCTGGCGCTCTTCCCGGCTGCGAGCGCGCCAATCGTCGCCGGGCCCCAGGCCGCCCCGGCCGCCCAACAGAAGATCGAAAGCGGCATCCGACGCTGGCACGCCCGGGGGGAAACGCGCATCGCCCTGCCCGACGGCTACTCGCCGCCCCGGCCGCAGAGGAAATTATTTCAAAGCCCCACCTACCAGCTGCGCCTGTACGCGCAGGAGTTCGCCCAGGGCCGCGCGGTCTACGTCGAAATATTGCCGCCGGACGGCACTTCGGCCGCGCCGAAAAATTTCCAGGCCGCGCTGATCCATAATAAGAAGTCAGTGCCTCTGAGCCGGCACTCCTTCGGCTACCGGGGATTCATCGGCATCGCGCCGTACGCGGCCGTCGGCAACAGCGTCTTCGCCGTGACGGCGGGAACCGCGCCGGGCGGCGTCAAAACCGGCCGCCACACAGTCAAAATCGCGAAAAGCAAATTCCCGGTGTACCGCTCCGCTATGAATCTGGGGAAATTCTCGGATAAATCCAAACCACTCACAAAGGCGCAGATTAAAAACATCCAGGCGGGGCGCGCAAAAAAGAATCGCGCCTTCAATCTGCGCACAGCCAATCAGATCGACGATCGCCTTTCGCATCCCCGGGATCTGCATAAAATCACTTCGCCCTTCTGGGCGAAGCGCGTCGTCAGCCGCTTTAAAATGAAAAACGGCAAACGCGTGAATCTCAAACCGAAGACAAGCACCCACGGCGGATTGGATCTGCGGGCGGTGACCGGCGCGCCGATCCACGCCCTGGCGAAGGGTACGGTGGCGGTCGCCGAGGCGATGTACTACGAAGGCAAATTTACGATGCTCGATCACGGTCAGGGCGTGATGTCGATCTATATGCACCAGAGCGCGTTGAATGTACAACCCGGGCAGACCGTGCAGGCCGGTCAGGAAATCGGCAAGGCCGGCGCGACCGGCGCGGTGACCGGAGCGCATCTGCACATCGCAGTGTATGTGCGTCGGGTGCCCGTCGAACCGCTCTCGTTTCTGGCGCTGCCGGTCCGCGACTGAGTTCAGGCGCAGAGGTCCCTTGAACCGCAGCACTGGAACGGTGTTATTACGCCCGCATCGAATGGCCGGACAAATCAGCGAGAGTCAGGCAGGCGGATACCCCGCAGGATCGCCAGGCTCGTCGGTTCAAATAACAGCCCCGGGTCGGGCGCGTCGTTGACGACTACGATATAGCGGCGGTCCGGCGTAAGATACATGATCAGCCGCGCGTCTTCGTCGAGCAGTCGATCTCGATACGTGTACAGAATGCCGGGCGATTCGTTTAAATCTTTTAGCTTCAGAAAGGCCGGCAGCCGCGTCGGCCCGCGATATTCCAGACTTTCGATTTCACCGTTGCGACGCCGCAAAAGCATGGCCCGCTCGACTGTATCGCGCAGAAACTCGATCGCGGACTCGCTCAGTTCCGGAGCCGCGGATTTCGAGAAGACCTCGCGTCCGGTCGCATTCAACAAACGATTCGCCTGGAAGACGGCGACCGCCGGCACGGCGAAGGGGTCCTGTTCGCTGGCGGACAGATAGCAGATGCCGACGCCCGGCTCCGGAACTCCGTAAATAAAAGAGATCAATCGCGAATCGTGAAACCAGACGCCCGGCAGCTCGGGCACGCGTAACACCGCGTTGTCCGAACGATACAGAGTCCGCCCGCCGTCAGACTGCTCCCATCGATGGCGCTGCTCCAACTCCGCCACGGCGGCCTGTCGCTGCGAATAGTACGCGGCATAGCCGTACAGCCATTCCTGCACGAAGAGCACGCGATACGCGCTCACAGCCAGAACGAATAAAAGCAAGCCGACGAATCCCGCGTAAAAAGCCCCGACGCGCCCGCGCCAGGAAAGCCAGAGCAGCCAGAGCCAGAAGGCGATCGGCAAAATCACGACCTGCCAGCTTTCGCGCACGAAGTCCGTCCAGTAAACGCCGGCGACCAGGATTCCCGCGACCACGAGTTCCGGCCCCAGTCTGAGCTCTGACTGCGCGAGCCGTTGGCGCAGCCAGATGCGCCCTGCATAGATTAAGCCCCAGGTGAAAGCGACGCCGACCGCAGCGAATAAAAGCCGCCAGAGCAGCGGCAGATGCTCCAGCTGATGCAGATAAAAAGCCCCGGCCGCGGCGCTCAGGGGCCACTCCGGATAGCGGGCCGCGAGCCTGAGAGCGAGACGGATTTGCTCCACGCCCGAGGCGAAGACTTCGCGCAAAAAAAGCAGATTGTTGTGGTTGATATACTTCAAGAAGCTACGATGGTGGGCCTGAGATTCGTATGCCGGTTCATATCGAAAAACGCGATCAGGTGGTTTACGTCCTGGTCAAATATCCGCGCATCGACGGGGAGAATTATATTCTAAGATCCCTGTCGGAGGGCAATTTCTTTCAGACCGATCTGGAAGCCATCGAAATCGATCTGGTCAATGTTGAACACCTCAACTCCCTGGGAATCACCGAATTTGTGGGCATCCACCGGCGCATTCAAGACGTGACCGACGGCCAGACCCGACTGCGCCTGGTGAACGTGGACCGTAAAGTCAACGCGATTCTGGACCTGGTGGAAATGCACAAGATCGCCGACGTGCGACTCAAAGAGGAATGAAAATTCCCGGCGGCCTCGCTTCGCCGGTCCGGCTGACCTGCGCGACGTCGCGAATCTCGTCGCTGCTCCTCCGCTCCGCGACACCACTTGCATTGCTCTTCATCGGCGCCTGCCAGCTGCCCGGATCGCATCCAGGCGATCCGAAGGCCGCAGAATATCCGGCGGGATTTCGCACAGTCGTCGATCCAGCCCCGGCCGGGACGCAATCAGAATCGCCGGAATCCGCGCCCCCGATTTTGATTCGCGCCTCGTCTGGACTGAGCGACGAGAACGCCCGGGCGGCCGCGGCCCGGGCCCGGCGGGCCTATATTCGCGTGCACCGGGCCCTCGCACTTCCGGCGAATCCACTTTCGTCTAAAGCGCCGCCTTCGAATTCTTCGAACTCGCCCGCCGATCAGGCGCAGCCCTTTCGCCTGGTGCTGTACGCGACAGCGGCAGAGTACGATCGGCATGCCCGCCGCCAGTCCGGACTGCTACCGCAAAGCCGCAGCCGCTACGACAGCCGCACTCGATCGCTGCATCTACCGGCCGCCGCCGATCCCGCCGACTGGCGGCACGAATGGACCCATGCGATTCTGTTTGATCGCCGCGGCGATCTGCCGTTCTGGCTGCACGAGGGACTGGCCCTTTTATTAGAAGAAACCGAAGATCTTACGCGGGCGGCGCGCCTGCCCCGGCGTATCGGCGCGCTGCGGGAAAGGGTGATTCGGCACGTACAGGGTCGGGGTCTCGCGGATCTCCTGCAAGAAAGACCGCCCGGCGCGCTGGCCGGACCGACGGCCGCCTGGTTGTGCGCCTATTTGAGCGAGCAAGGTAGTCCGGGCGATCCTCGCCAGCCAGGCAGCGACCTGGCGACAGGATTGCGCGGCGCGCTCCGAACCGGCGAATTCGCCTGGCGGGAGCTCTTCCCTGCGGGCCTTACGCCCGAGACGCCGGAGGGCCGGCGAAAACTACGAGCAGACTTTTTAGTCTGGCTTCGCCGCGCGAATTAGGGCATCTCTTTCATGCGCTCCATCTGCTCTTTCAGCTCTTCGTTGCGGCGGACCTGCTCCATGAAAGACTCAAAGTTTTTCTTTTTGAGATCGCCGAAGGCTTCGAAGATCGCAAACTTTTGCTCCTCGAATTTTTCCAGGATCGAAAGCTTCAGAGTTTCGCCGTCCGAAACGATTTTATTCCCGGCTTCCACGTCCCGGGTCGCGCTCTCTTCGCCGGGAGTTCCGACGGCCACGGTGCCTTCGCTGACGAATACCGTGGATTTTTGAGTCGCATCCGAAGTCGCGTCGCCGGTGCCGGCGGCGGGATTCGATTCACCGCCCGCCTGCGGCGGCAGCGGCGCATCCGTCTCCACGATGAACTGCGTGCCCCGCACTCCCGCAATGGCAGTCGGCGTTACAACTTCCATTTTCGTTCCCGAGTTCGGCTGCACCTCCGCGCCGACGCTGCCGCTGGCCAGCTGTAGACGAGTCGTTCCAGCAGCGCCCGACAGAGCTTCCAGTCGCACGACAGAGTTCGCGCCGATCCGGCACAGCAGGGTCGGCGAAAGCTGGAGCGTCGCCGAGGACTTAGCACCCGTGCGAATCTCTACGCCGGCGGGCACGGTCGAATTCTGTTTCAGATTCCGGGCGGCCTGGAGCGAAGCCCCGCTGGCCTGCACGTCTCCGCGAACGGCCAGCACCAGCGCGCGCGATTCTGAACCGGCCAGTAGCGGCGACGCGAACATCGCAAGGACGCACCCGACGCTCAGCAGGAATACAAGGCCGCCGGCGCGACGACTTCCTCCGGGATGGCGATTTTTGATGTGGGCTTGCATGCGGGACATAGCATATCAGACGGCCGCCGGAAATGTAAAGTTGTTACTTTTATGCCCGAATTCCTCAGGAAATGCTTGCCCTGAGCGGCACTGACAACGCAAACAATCGACATGTTCGAATCCCGTTTGATTCCGCCCCCGGCGGACTTTTCGCAGGCCGCCAATCTGGACGAAGCCGCTTATCAAAAGCTGTACGCTGAGTCCGTCTCGGATCCGGAGACCTTCTGGGGCGCGCAGGCCGAACGCCTGACCTGGTTCAAGAAATGGGACCGCGTGCTCGAACAGGATTTTGCGAAAGCGAAAGTGAAGTGGTTCGTCGGCGGCAAGCTGAACGTAGCCCACAACTGCCTGGATCGCCATCTGAACGGCGATCTCAAGAACAAAGCCGCCATTATCTGGGAACCGGACAATCCGAACGAAGCTTCGCGGACTTTTACGTACCAGCAGTTGCACCGCGAAGTCGGGCGGGCCGCGAATTTGCTCAAGTCCCAGGGCGTGCAAAAAGGCGACCGCGTCATTATCTATCTGCCCATGATTCCGGAGCTGGCCTTTACGGCCCTGGCCTGCACGCGCATCGGCGCCGTGCACTCGGTCGTCTTCGGCGGCTTTTCGCCGGAGTCTCTGCTCGGGCGCATCGAAGACTGCACGCCCAAACTGATCGTCACGTCCGACGCCGGCTTTCGCGGCGGCAAAGTCATCGACATGAAGGCCAACGTGGACGCGGCTCTGGAACGGACCAAACACAAAGTCGCTTCGCAGATTGTAGTGCGCCGGGTCGGCGAAAGCCATCACATTGGCTGGAACGCCGATCGCGATAAATGGTGGCACGATCTGATTCGCGAGCAGTCGGCCGAGTGCCCCGCCGAGGAAATGGACGCCGAAGATCCGCTGTTTATTTTATACACCAGCGGCTCGACGGGCAAACCCAAAGGCGTGCTGCATACGACCGGCGGCTATCTTTTGGGCGCGAGTCTGACTCACAGCTACGTCTTCGATCATAAGGCCGACGATACGTACTGGTGTACGGCGGACATCGGCTGGATCACCGGGCACAGCTATATTTTATACGGACCGCTCACGAACGGCGCGACATCGATTATGTTCGAAGGCGTGCCGACCTATCCCGACGCCGGACGCTTCTGGGACGTCGTCGATAAATATCAGGTGAATATCTTTTATACGGCGCCGACGGCGATCCGCGCGTTAATGAAAGAGGGCACCGGCCCGGTCGAAAAATATTCGCTCAAGTCACTGCGCCTGCTGGGCACGGTCGGCGAGCCGATCAATCCCGAAGCCTGGGAGTGGTATCATAAAGAGATCGGCAAGTCGAAGTGTCCGATCGTCGACACCTGGTGGCAGACTGAAACCGGTTCGATTTTGATTACGCCCCTGCCCGGCGCGACCGCCACGAAACCCGGCTCGGCGACCGTTCCATTTTTTGGCGTGCAGCCGGTGCTGGTCGACAACGACGGCAAAGAAATCCGCTGGAACAAAGGCGACGAGATCCAGGGCAATCTGTGTATCAAACATCCCTGGCCTTCGATGATGCGAACGGTCTACGGCGACGACGAACGCTTTTTTAATACGTACTTTTCGCAGTTCCCGGGATACTATTTCACCGGCGACGGCGCGAAGCGCGATAAAGACGGCTACTTCTGGATCACCGGCCGGGTCGACGACGTGCTGAACGTATCCGGTCATCGCATCGGTTCGGCGGAAGTCGAAAGCGCACTGGTCGAACACCAGGCGGTCGCCGAAGCGGCTGTGGTCGGCTATCCCCACGATATCAAAGGCCAGGGCATTTACGCCTATGTAACTCTCAAAACCGGACAGCAGGCCGGCGACGCCCTCAAGAAAGAAGCGATCGACATCGTCGTCGAAAAGATCGGCAAGATCGCGCGGCCCGACGTCATCCACTGGGCTCCGGGATTGCCCAAGACTCGCTCCGGAAAAATCATGCGCCGCATTTTACGTAAGATCGCCGAGGGCGAATTCGGCGCTTTGGGCGACGTGACGACTCTCGCGGACCCGTCAGTGGTCGAGTCGCTGATCGCGGATAAGAAAAAGTATCATAGCTGAGGGCGTGCGCGAATCTCTATGTCTACGCTCATCCGCCTGCGAACCACGGAAAAGCTGCGCAAAGAATTACGTCTGCGCCCGGGAGATCTGGCTCCCTGCGAAGCCAACGACGAACGGCCGGTGCTGACGGACTGGCACGCGTCGATCTTTTCGCACCGGCGGCGAAAGGTCGTGCTGTTCATCGAAGCCCGCACCTATTTTTGCCTGGCGACTTATAAAAAAGGTAAATTCGATATAACGGCCGGCTTCGTACAGGCCCTGCGCTCCGCCTGGGGCCCGACCGCTCTTTCGCCGGAACATTTGCCCGCCTTTGAAGACGACGAAGCGCGGATCGAATTCTCGAAAAATCCCGATCGCCGCCTGACCGGCAAAGCCAACGACATTATCTTTCAGTTGGAGAGTCAGTTGGACCGCTTCACCGACGCGGCCCTCTCGGCGGATTTTGAAGCCTGCCTCGCCGCATCGGTCGAAGACTTGCTGGAGCTCCCCCACCTGCAATTACCCCGGACGCTTTCGGTCGACGCGCTCCGGGACGAGCTCGGGCTGCCGGCGGACACAGAATCCCGCCGGCAACTTTCGCCGATTCAATCGGACGCCCCGGCCAGCGCAAGCGCCGCGTCGCCCTCGATCCGCGACCTGCAACGAATCTACGTTCGGACCAACGGCGACGATCCCGACCTTGACCTCTGGTTCGATTATCTCGACCAGTACGCGCACCAATCCCTGTTAGACGAAGACGAGCGCGCCCTGCGGACCGGAACGGCTTCGAAAAACGAAGGCTTTTGCGCGGGACATTCCGCGGGCGCGATGAGCGCGCCGCTCTCGCAATTTCTGGAGTGGTTTTTGCCGCGCAAAGTTCTGGCTTCGCCAGGGCAGCTCAAAGCGATCGCGGCGAAGGTTCGCGATTTTCTGGAGTGGACGTCCGCCGGGAACTGGATTCCGCCGTCCCAAAGCGAACGCGTTCGACTGATCTTCGCGGAGCACACAGCGAACAGCGCGTACCTCGACGAACTCAATGCGGCGCTGGCAAAGGCCGAAGGGACCGGGGACAATCGTACGGATTTCGCCGCGGAGATTTTACATATCGAGGGAGCCGTGTCATTGATCAGCGGTGATCGCTTCGTTCTTGACGATCTCTACGGAGACAATGAACGCCTGCGCGTCAAAGCCGGGCGGCCCTTCTGCGATCTGCTGGCGGTCGGCGCCTATTTGGCCGCGGACGTGGTTCGCGACGGCAAATCCGCGCGCCTGATCGCGCTCCAGGCGGCAGTGCGTCCCTGAACCAGTAGCGGCACGAGTTACTCTTGATCGTCGCAAAAAAAAGACAGCGACGCAAAACGGAAATCCGCGAAAAGCCCGCGATTATTCGCCAGGGAATCCTTCGAAACGAGCGTAATTCCCTCGACAATATTTCGACGCAGATGTAGACATGGCACCGTTAAAACGACGGCCGTCCGCAAACCATGCAGCCAGAATCCGAAAGCACCAAAACTACTAAAAATAGTTTACAGTCAGATCATGACGCTTCGAAGGCGGACGGCGAGACGCAGGAACGCGCCCTGGCCGAGGCCCGCCGCGCCGAGGCGATGCACCACAGCCTGCTGGAAGTGATGCCCGGCGGCGTAGTTCACGTTTCGGCGGACGGCGCGATTCTGTACGCGAACCAGGAAGCCCGGCGCATGCTCGGCTATAGCTACGATGAGCTAACGAAGCGCTACACCGTCGACTGGTCGCCCGCGACGATTCGCGAAGACGGCACGCCTTTTCCGATCGAAGAATATCCGGTCAGCCGCGCTCTGGCGACGGGGCAAACCCAGCCTCCCGCGACGATCGGCGTGCAGCGTCCCGACGGCAAACTCTTCTGGGCGGTGTTCCGCGCGACGCCCGTGCGCGATCCCGGCGACGGTCAGGTGGCGGGGGCGATGGTCACTTTCCTGGACGTCACAAACGAAAAAGAGAGTCTGCTGGAACTGCGGCGACAGGAAGGCGCTCTTTCGAATTTGATCAAAAATTTTCCGCACTACCTGGTTCGCTATCGCGCCGACGGCGAAATCGTTTTCGTCAACCAGGTCGCGGCCGGCATGCAGTTGGACGACGTGATCGGCGCGAGCATCTATGACTTTCATCCGCCGGCGGAACACGCCGAAGTTCGCGCCCGGCTGGAGCGGGTGATCGCCACCGGCGAACCGGCGGAATACGAAAATACGATCATCGTCGGCGAAAGACGCATGCACTTTCGCAACGTGGTCTGGCGCACGGAGCAACAGGGCGAGGTCCAGCTGGCATCGATCGCGACGGATATCACCCGCCTTCAAGAACTCAACGAAAGCCTGGAATTCCAGGCGACCCACGACTCCCTGACTATGCTGGCCAATCGTTTTCAATTTGAACGCGAAGCCGGCCGCGCCATCGAATCCGCGCGGCGAAGCGGCTGCGCCCACGCTCTGCTCTATATGGATCTCGACCAGTTCAAGATCGTAAATGACACCTGCGGCCATATCGCCGGCGACCGACTCCTGAAGCAGCTGGCCGGCGAGCTCAGTCTGGGATTGCCGGAGAACGGCGTCATCGCCCGGCTGGGCGGAGACGAGTTCGGCGTCATCCTATTGGATACGAACAGCGAAGACGCCGTGCAGCAGGCTCAGGCCCTGCGCACCCTGATCGAGCAATTTCGTTTCGCTTTCGAAGGGCATTCATTTCGAATCGGTGTGAGCATCGGCATCGCCATGATCGACGAACACAATCTGGTTTTCGATGAGGTCTTGAAAGACGCCGACTTCGCCTGCTTCGCGGCGAAGGACTCCGGGCGCAACCAGGTGCATCTCTTTCGTCCTGACGATGATCGCCTGAACGACCGTCGCGGGGAAATGCTGAGCGTCAGCGAGCTTTCCGAAGCCCTCGACGCCGAAGACGCCTTTCAGCTGTACTTTCAAAAGATTGTGCCCCTGGGAAGTCCGGAACCCGGCATTCGCTTCGAGCTGCTGCTGCGCCTGATGGGACCGGACGGGAAAGCCCGCAACACCGGCGCGATGATTGCGGCCGCGGAACGCTACGATCTGATGGGCCGCATTGATCGCTGGGTGGTCCGCAACGCCCTCGGCTGGCTGGAGGCGCACCCGCGCCTGAGCGAAGGCATCGATTTTCTAACGATCAACCTGTCCGGAAAGTCTCTGGGCGACGAACGCTTTCAATCCTATTGCCGCCGCTTCTTCGCCGAAGTTTCCGTGCCCTTTCGCAAGCTGCGCTTCGAAATCACCGAGACGGCCGCGGTCGCGAATCCCGGTCAGACCCTGAAATTTATAAACGAGCTGCGCCGTCTGGGCATTCGCTTCGCTCTGGACGACTTCGGATCGGGGCTCGCGTCGTTCGGGTATTTGCGCAATCTGCCGATTGACCTTTTGAAAATCGACGGCAGCTTCGTGCGCCGCATTCACCAGGATCGCATCGACCACTCCATGGTCCAATCGATTCACAGCCTGGCCTCTTCGATGAAGATCAAGACCGTCGCCGAGTTCGTGGAAAACGAAGAGATCCTTACGATGCTCAAAGAGATCGGCATCGACTACGCCCAGGGCTACTGGCTGCACGAACCGGAACCCCTGCAAGCCCTGGCCTGAAGTGCGCGAACAGCGTCGATCATGTCCACAAAATCCATGGCGAAAATGCCCGCCGCTCCTATGCTGACTGCGTGAGTATCTCCGAAAACCTGCCCGAGCGGATCGTCTGCCTGACCGAAGAGAGCACCGAGCTCTTGTATCTTTTGGGCGAGGAGCGGCGCATTGTCGGCATTTCGGCGTATACGGTGCGGCCGGAGCGCGCGAAGGTCGAGAAACCGGTCGTATCGGCTTTTATTTCCGGCAGCATTGCGAAGATTAAGGCTCTGGAACCGGATCTCGTCATCGGCTTTTCGGATATCCAGGCGGATCTGGCCCGGGATCTGATCAAAGAGGGGCTGAACGTGCTGATCTTAAACCAGCGTTCCCTGGCGGAGATTTTCCAGGCCATGCAGATGCTCGGCAACACCGTCGGGCGCGGTCCCGATACCGCCGCCTTGATTACACAGTGGCGCCGAAATCTGGACGACTGCCGCGAGCGCGTCGCGGCCCGCCTGGCGCAAAGGCCCGGATCACGCCGGCCGCGCGTCTTCTTTCAGGAGTGGGACGAGCCGCTGATCACCGGCATTCGCTGGGTTTCGGAGCTGGTGGAAATCGCCGGCGGCGAAGACTGCTTCGCGGAATTACAAAACGCGTCGCTTGCGAAAGATCGCATTACGAACGTCGAGACGGTGGCGGCGCGGCGTCCGGACTTAATCGTGGGATCGTGGTGCGGCAAAGCCGTAGACTACGAGTGGATTCGCAGGCAGCAGGCCTGGCTCGATACGCCCGCGCTGCAGCTCGACGATCGCCTGCATGAAATCGACAGCGCGATCATTTTGCAGCCAGGACCGGCGCTGTTTACGGACGGCCTGCCGGCCCTCGAAGCGATCATCGCCGGAGTCCAAACGGTCTAGAAAAGGCGCGAGACGCCTGGCAGGCGGGCATGAAAAAACCCCGGCGCCGTGCGAATTGGACTTCGCGGCGCCGGGGCTTTTCACATCGAATCGAATTGCGCGACAGGCGTCGCAGCGAATCGATCCGCTTATTTTACGCTGCCTGATTACTGTGCGGGAATGGTCAGCTTCTGACCTGCTTCGAGACTGCGACTCGTGAGCTTATTCGCGTCGTAGATCTTCTGCCAGAGATTGCCGTTGCCCATTTGCGACTGAGCCACGCCCCAGAGGGTGTCGCCCGCTTTGACCGTATAGGTTTTCGCGTCGCCGCTCGGAGCGGGAGCCGGTGCGGGAGTTTCCTCTTCGACGACTTCAGCCGGAGCTTCGTCTTCTTCAGCGGAAGCCGGGGTTTCCGATTCCGCCGGTTTCTCGGCCTCTTCGATCGCCGGAGCCTGGTTGTTGTCCGCGACATCTTTCGAATCACCACCGGAGAACATCATAAAGAGCAGGACGATCAGCACGACCGCCAGGACGACGAGTGCGCCCAGGCGAAACAGCGAGCCTTTGCCTTCGTCTTCATTCGAGCCGGAGCCGTAGGATGAACCGGCGCCATAGGACGATGCGCTCGCGCTGGAAGCCGCGGCGAATTCCTGATCCATATAAGAATCGGAAGCGGGGGCTTCGGTAGATGCAGATCCTGATGCGGAAGATGTGCTGGTGGACTTTTTCGTCGTTTTCCGTGCGGTCTTCTTGGCCGTTTTCTTCGACGTCTTTTTAGACGGAGCGCTCTTGCTCTTCTTGGAAGCGGCTTTTTTCTTTTTGCTAACGGATTTGGACTTCTTTTTGGTAGCCATACAGCGAATTTCTACGCTTCGCCGGATTGATCAATCAATTATTTTATCGACTTACCGCTTTCAGCCTGAAATGGCGGATTTTTCAGGCATTTTTGTAACAGTTTGCACCATAGTCTCATCGACTAGCGGCTGAGCGCGGGTTGCGGCCCGCCGATTTTGGAAGATCGCCAGAGTTCCGGTCCACCGCTCGTAGACGCGAAGTGCGCGACGACCCCGAACAGCCACAGCGCGGCAAGCATCGCCGCAAGCGTATGCAGCACTGATGCCCATCGCGTACGCAGAGCGCCGACGCTCGCCGCTTCGAATAAGAAAAACGGAATAAACATTATCACGCAGAATTCGCTCAGGACCAGATGATAGCCCAGCAGCATCGCGGGTGCCAGAGCGAGCGGCAGGCCGGCGAGCCACAGGCTGATGCTATCGCCGGCGCGCCAGAGCCGCGCGAAGCCGAGACCGACCCAGACGGCGAGCATTCCAAACAGAGCCGCCCCGAACAGGCCGCTGTCGCTCAGCAGCCCCAGAGGCAGGCTGCCGGGATTGTCGATCATCATCTCCGGCGCTTCCGATACGAAGCGCGTCAGCTCGACCTGAAAGCTATTCAAACCGTGGCCGATCCAGGGACTCTCTTGAATCAAGCGCACGCCGAAACGAAAATAATCCGTCCGGGCCGGATCGAGCAAAGCAAAGGCCGCGAACCATTCTCCCTGGACCAGCCGCGGGAGCATATGATAGACACCCGCACGCAGAGATACAATCGCCGGCACCTCGCTGGTGCGATAGAACCAGTAGAGGCCCAGCCCCGCGACGACAAGCAGCGCACCGGATGCGAGGACGAAACGCACGCGACTCGATCCTGCGTTAACGGACGACTCTTCGCGAGCTCGTCGGCTGCGCATCCACAGCGCGAAGAACACCAAAAGAGCGAAGGCGAAGACCGCAGCCGTATTAATAAAGAAGGCCCGGCCATGCCAGTAACTCAATGGAAATAACACGGCCAGGCTCAGAGCCCCGGCGATCAGGCCCGGCAGTCCGTAGCGCCGGAGCGGCGACGCGCCGCCCGGGTTTTGCCAGGCCACGCTTGCGTGATAACAGGCGAAGGCCAGGCTCGCGATCAAGAGCGGAGTCAGCAGGGCCGAGCTCCCCGAGTCGGTCAAAATCCCCGGCAGGCGACCGGCCTGCTGCCAGAAGTCTCCGGCACCGGCGGCCAGCCAGGTAAAACCGAAGGACTCCGATACCAGAGCGCACAGATGAATCAGAGCGGCACAGGCGATCCCCGCCAGCAGCTGCCACGCGATCGGCGGCGTACCGCTGGCCTTCTCGCAGCCGGCGCGCGCGTAAATATGACTCGCGAAATAAAACAGCAGCGGTCCCGTCAGATTCAGGATCAGCAGCATACTGAGAGCGAAGCCGTAGTTCGCGCTGACTCCCGGCGCCATTTCCAGATCCATCACCGGCAGCCCCAGCAGCACATAGGGCGAGTACGCTTCAAAGAAAGCACGCAGCGCTCCGACCATCAGAAAGGCGCCGAAGATCGCAAGGCTCAGGCCCGGGCCGGCCCTCAGCGCGAGCGGGCGGGACTCTTGCGGCACGACCGGCAACGATGTTTCCGCGCCGACCGCCGGGGATCGACGCAGGACGGCCAGCCCCGCTGGCAACAGCAAACGCAGCAGCAGGCCGAGGGCCAGACCCGCCAGCCAGGGAAATACCAGATTATGAGTCGGCGCCTGCAGGATGATGCCCGCGATGCGCGGCAGGGCCAGGCCGATGAGAGCGAACCAGAACCAGCGCAGGCCCGGCGTGAGGCCGCTCAGCGCCGCGCCGCCGGCCCAGGCCAGAGCCATCAGAATAAAATAGTTGCGGTATCCGTAGTGGGCGACCTGGGCGAAGGCCAACCAGAGACCGAGGGCGATCAGCTGCAGAACAATCAGCGCGTATATGCCCCGCGCCGAAGACAGCGGCGCCCGCCGATCGCCGGAGCGCTCCAGGTTCAATCGACTGACGTTCCCAGCTTGATATAATAGAAGTCGGCTTCGTTGGTTTCGCGCATGTGGATCATGGCCGCGCGATCGACGGGCTTGCGCAGCTGCTTGACGAAGATCTCGACGCCGTCGGAAAATTTCCGGGGGTCGATGCCCCAGCCGGAGCTCCCGCTGGCCGTAATATAATACAGCTCGTTAAATGAAATCAGCAGACTGCGCTTGCCGCGGGTATGAAAGTCCGCCTGGCTTACGAAACGCCGCTCCAACGTGAAGCGCCCCAGGTGCGCGCCCTTGCGATCGCGGAGTTCCCAGACGCTTTCGCTCTTCGGCAGGGTCAGCTTTTTGCCGTCGGAGAGCTCGCCGGTTTCGAAGCGGCCGAATTCGCGATAGCTCATACGCCGCATCACAATTCCGCCGGATTCGCCGTCGCCGCCGAAATCGATCGTATCGCCGCGACCGCCGCCTGGCCCCCGGCCGCGAATTAAAAATTCCCAGCCTTCGGAGTAGTACTTCGTCTGGGACGGGAACATCGGATCTATAATGCGAATATTATAAATGCCGTTGCGAATCGGCAGCAGGATATCCGAACCGCCCGCGATATAGACGATCTCGCCGCCGGCCCGGGAACGTTCGCGCAGGGCCGCCAGGGCGTCGGCGTGCCAGTAGCGCCAGCCGTTGCCCGAAAGATTGTACCAGATATTCGCGTACAGCATGCGCGCGATGGGGCGCAGAGCGGGCGTATCGATAAAGCTGCGAAACTGCGCGTGGGTCGCAGGCGAAAAACAGTATTCGAAAAACCGATTGGCGATGGCGAAGCGCCGAACTTCGACCGCTCGCTCTTCGCCGGCGCCGGAAATCCATTCCAGGAATTCGCGATACTTCGCCGTAATCTTACGAAACTTGCTTTCGCGCTCGGCTGTGTTCTGCGCGGAACTGGTAAAACCCGTTTTCGGCTTCGCCAGCTCGGCCAGCCAGTCTTCGATGTCGCCGGGGGACGCAAAGGCGGCCAGGGTTTCGCGCAGATTCGCGGCGAAGCCTTTCAGGGCCGCCCGGTCCTGGGTCGAGGCCGGCGGTTCTAAGTACTTCAGCTGGGGACGAATCGCCGCGGGCAGACTGCCGGCCAGTTCGCCGGCGGCTTTTTCGTCGAGATAGTCGACGTCGCCCAGGTCCACGTCTTCGTAAACGCGCTGCCAGGTGAGCCACTTCTTGAAGACCTCGTCCGAGGATCGCGTTTCGGCATTCAGCGTTCCCGCTGTTTCGCACAGTCCGAAAACGCCGGGCAAGGCCAGCGCGGCGCTGATGACCATGACTGACAGCCCGAAATTCCGGCGCCCGCGGCGTGACGATCGCAGATTCGTAAATATTTGCATTCGATCAATCTTCAAAGAGCACGTCCGGGCTGACTTCGAATACTTCGCACAGGGCGCAGATGGTTTTCGCGCTCGCATGATTGCCGGATTCGATTTGATGGATGCGCTGGCGGGTCTGGCCCTTGAATTTCCCCGTGGCCGCGAGTTTGACCGCGACTTCAAGCTGCGTCCAGCTGTGCTTTTCGCGCAGCTCCTTTACCATTGCTCCATTAAACTTCATAATCGTAACGGTTAAGCAATCAGGCCGGATCTCACCAGACGCCCGGAATCAAAGCCTTGCGTTCTTCGGGATAGCCGGGCACCGATTTGAGATACCATTCGCGGGTTTGTTTCGCGCGGCCGGCCAGATAGCCGGCGATAATAAAAGTGATGCCCCACAGTCCCAGGTTCCGCGCCATTACGGCGTAACCGATCCAGGCGATAATTTCAAACAAATAATGCGGCGCGGTCACCGCTCCGAACAGGCCGCCCCGGGGAATGACGTAGCCGCTTTCCCCCGGGCGACGCAAATTGCGCAGCAGCAGATGGTGATATAGATTGCCCGCCTGGCCCGCCAAAAAGATCAGCCCGCCCAGAATCAGGGGGAGCAGCGGCAGAGAGTCGCCCATCAATCGCGAGACTTCGATATTCTGACCGACGTGGGCCGCCATCGCAACGTGGCTGTACAGAACGGCGATCAGCAGCGCCGTGGGAATGCCCATCGGGCGCGAATAGCGATGCACGAAGATCACTTCGAGGCAGCGTTTGCCGAAGTGGATCGCCAGCGCCAGAAAGAGCACGATATGGTACGGAGTGTCGGGGCGCTGAACCGCGTTGTATCCGAGCAGCACGACCAGCAGCGGCAGGCCGTAGATGATCAACATACCCGCTCGCGTCGAGATGCCGCCGGCCTTCGAACGAAACTTCGAATAGGCCAGGTGAAAGCGATCGGTGCCTTCGCCCCAGAAGACGAAGGCTGCGATCAGCAGCTGCGCGAAAAACCAGCCCCACGCGGGAGCCGGCGAAATTAGAAAATAGGCGTTGGGAATTGGTTCCATGTCTTAGATCTTTACCGTCGTAAATTTACCAATCAAACCCGTCATCCAGTCGGGCGTGCCGCTATTCAGAATTTCAATCTTGCCGTCTTTCTGGCCGACCTTTTTCAACAGGTGATTCGTGAGCATCTTCGCGGTCACATTCGTGCGCTCCATGAATACGCTCTGCTGCGGCACATAGACCCAGTCGCCGATGAACATCAGGTTTTCGACGGGCGACTGGACGCCGGGGCGGTTCTGTTCGTCGCCTGGACGCCAGCCGGTATAGTTATCCCAGCGGTTGATATAGAAATCGGAGGGTTCGGGCAGCTTCGGGATTACGGTCTTGAGTTCTTCGTGCACCGCTCGCGCGATCTCTTTAAAAGAACTGCCGGCGAATTGGTGCCACTGGGAAACCTGTACTTCAATCAGATCGACGCGCTTTTTACGCAGATGCGGAATTTGAAAGCGCGACCAGTTCTGGGTCCAGCCGATCACCTTAAAGCCCGTCGGGAAAAAATCATCCGCGTCGACCGAAGCCCGCTCCGGGAAACGCTGTTCCCAGGCGTCCGTATTCTCGTACAATAAATTCACGCATAGAATCGTCGCCGTCGATAGATCCATGATGCGTTTGAAATACGGCTTCGCCGGCAGCTGCGAATTCGCGATAAACTTTCGCGCGCCCGGTATATCCATCGCGACGACGTAGTGGTCGGCTTTGAATGTGCCCGGAGCGCGGGCTTCGCCGGTGAGGTCTTCGAACATCTCGGGATGCGCGCCGCAAAAGGGACAGTGATCGTGCTTCGTATCGCCGATGATCAATTCGCCGCAGGCTCTGCAGCGACGCACGCGCCGACCGGCCGGTAGATTCTGATTCGTTTGAATGCCGGCGATGCGGCCATTGCTATCCATGACGACGCCCGAAGCTTCGGTCATGTACAGAATCCGCCCGCCCTTGCTTTCAATGCGCTTCACCATCGGATACAAAAAGGTATCGTCCGGCGGCCACTTGAAGTGATCGACCCGGGCGTCCCGGGGAATGCTCGCCAGCTTCATGAAATTCGCGATACCCAGGGCGGAGACTTCCCGGGTGGTCATGAAATATCCCATCTCCGCCACGCCGTCGAAATAGTGCTTCAGGTACTGGCGATCCATGCCGCAGCGGCGGGCCCAGTCGTAAAAGGTAATGCTGTCGAGAAATTTGCGTTCGCTGTCGTCGTACCAGTTGAAACCCCAGAGCTTGCTGATCGCCCGCGCGTTGCCGGCGGTCATACTCGGCTGCGGGGCGCCCGGATTGAACTTCGAAGGAATGAACAGGCCCTGCTGAAAAAACATCTGCAGGCGGTCGAAGGGATGCAGCCAGGTCGCGACCTGGGTCTTCGACTGATAGTCGTAGATGCCTTCGCGATTTATAAAAGTATAGAAGGACTTATTATCGTCCATGCGCTCGATGCCGTAGCCGTGGCGACCCATAAACTCGCGCAGGTTTTTGTAAAAGCCCCAGATCGCGTGCATGCCGTGCTCGCGATGGTAACCGTCGGGAAAATACTTCTTCGCGAAGTGGTTGTCTTTCCAGACCTTGAGTTTGCCGCCCGGCACCGCGGACTTTTCCAGAATCGTAACTTTGAATCCGCGGTCCGCCAGCTCGCAGCCGGCCTGGAGTCCGGCCAGGCCGCCGCCCAGAATCAAAACGCTCTGCCCGTTCGGTTTCAGGTCCGCGGAATTGCCCGGCACTACCGGAGTCTCGCTATGATAGCGGCCCTTGACTGCCAGCGGATAGCCGACGCCGGCCGCGACCCCCGCGCCCACGGCCCCGCCGGCGTATTTTAAGAAGTCTTTGCGCGAAAGGGACATCGCTCCAGTTCGCCTTAGAGCCGACAGGCGTCAAGGGGGATCAGGCGAGCAGATTCGGCGATTCGCACCGCGGTTTTCGGTTTTTCTTAAATGATTTCCTAAAATTTATTGAATTAATATCCGCCAACTGGAGCTCTGGAGTCCACATACATACAAGCTTCAATATATCCATCAATGCAGAGAAAAACCTAAATTAAGATAATATCAGGAGACTACATGCATCAACAATGCAAAACAGCGATGCGCCTGTTGACGCTCGCCCTTTGCCTTACGGCAATGGGAGCGTGCGCAACACTTCGGCACGGCGCTGTAAAATACATCGAATTCGACGCCGAACTAAAAGAATATCCGGACATTCGGCCGAATACCTACAATCAGAAATTATGCGGGCTGACCCTTCCGCAATACACGACTGAAATGAACAAGGTCGTGAACAACAACCCCGGTGCGACCGGCCTCAAGGACTTCGAGATTTACGGCAAGTCTTGCTTCAATATTCGCGGCGAGGTGGTAAAATGAAAAATCCCATTTATAAAAGCGTTTCGAAGAGCGGACTCGGTTTGGCCGTGATCATACTTCTGCTTGCGACCGCAAATTGCAAGAGCACTCTGGGAACCGGTAAATTCATCGCAACCCAGGAGTTGCCGGACAGCAAACTGGAACGACTCTCGGAAGAAAAAATAGAAGGCAGAGGCTGTCGCCAGCACATCTTCTTTGTTCCGGTCGGCGAACAGAGCTATAACGCAGCTTTCGCGGACGCGATGTCTCGGGCGCCGGAAGGCACCACCGGGTTCATGAGTGCTGAGATGGAAACCTCGTTTCCGCTCTTCGCCGGACTGATGTTCGGCCGCTACTGCGCGGTAATGAGAGGATATCCGGCGCGAGCCAACATCGAACGCTGAATCGAATCCGCCTCTCCGCTAACGCCGTTAGCGGAGAGGCGCGGCGTGCGCACTCTCGCATCGCCTTCCACTCCCCGCCCAATTCCCTGAAATTGGCTTGATTTTCTGGAGGCCCCGGCCAGGGTTTCCCGGTATCTTATCCGCATCGAGACTTTCGCACCCGCGAAGTCCCGCAAACTGGATTCAGGCCATCCGCATGAAAACTCGCTTTTTAATCATCTCCGGCGTCCTCGTCGCTTCCGTGCTCGCGCTCATGCTCAACACGGGCGACGGCAAACGCGACAGTATCATCGTCGTCGACACGATCAAGGTCGCCGCCACTCCTGCGAAGTACACGGGGGAGGAGCTGCGCATGCGGGGCTTCGTTAAGACCGGCAGTATTCTGCGTTACGGCAACAAAGCCGACTTCATCGTCGAACAGGAAGGCAGCGAAATTCCCGTGCACTTCAACGGCGATACGATCCTGCCCGATACCTTCGCCGATGGCGCGCCGGTCCGCGTCGACGGTCAGCTCCTGGAAAGCGGAGCCAATCCGAAATTGCTGGCGACGAAAGTCGAAGCGAAATGCGCCTCGAAGTACGAAGCCGACTACGCCGAAGGCGCTCGACCGGCGACGGCGCCCCTGCATCCCGATGCGATTCCCATGAATTCAGCGAAGCCGGTAAAGATCAGCACCAACCCCGCGACCAACGCGCGGGCCAGAGCCGACTATTGAGCCCGGCGCTTCCGCGCGAACGAACGATCCAGGGCACCTGAGACAGAATCGCGCGGCGTCGCGAATCACAACAGGGAAACCCGATCAAACGGCCGTAGCTTCGTCGCCGACCAGCGTGGCGCTGTCGCCGGAGCGCGACGCGTTTTCGCGATAGATGCGCGCGCGAACTTTGTTTCCGGGTTCGATATATTCCAACTCGTCGAAGACGATATTGTTCGCGATGGCGATGCCTTTGCCGTGCATGTCCAGGGCGCGATCGGGAGTCAGCTTCAGGAATTGACGAAAGTCGAAGCCGACGCCCGCGTCCTCAATCAAACACTCGACGAAGTCAGGGCGACTCCGAATACTCAGCTTGACCTGCTTCGATCGAAACTCGTCGAGCTCCAGGCGCCGCAGAATTTCATTGTGAAAGCCCGCGGCGTTTTCCAGCATGCGACTCTTCTCTTCGTAGCTGATGCCGAGATTGCCGTGTTCGATGGCGTTATACAGCAGCTCCTGAATTCCCAGACGCGCGCCCTCTGGGTCTGGAAAAAAGCGACTGGTCCACCGCGCGATGTTCATGGCCTCTTCGACCATGCGAAATTCCAGGCTCAGCTCCTGGATGTGCGGCAGAACTTCGGATACGTCGTGCACCTCTTCGGCGATATGGCGCAGGATCGGTTCGTACGAACGCACCGCCGCGGCGACGGCCGTCGTCAGGACCCGACCGTCGATCGGTTTGGTAATATAGAAGAACGCGCCGGCGTCGATACCGCGTTGAATCTCTTCAGGCTGCGTGCGACCGGTGCACATGATCACGGGTAAATAACGCCAGCGGGGATCGCGCTTGATCCGTCGGACCAGATCGATGCCTTCGCCGTCGGGCATATTCCAGTCGGTGATAACGAGCGGCGGCAGCTCCGTGCGGCTCTGTAAAAACTCGTGGGCCTGCTGACAGTTCTCGGCCAGGTGAATGCGATAGCCGCGCGCCGAAAGGATCGCGCCGATTAGCTGGCGATAGGCCTCCTCGTCGTCGATGACCAGAATGTCCTGCGGGGGCGTGGAAGACTCAGCGCCGTCGACGGTAACGCGCCCCTTCGACGGAAACGAATCATCTCCATCTGCAGCGGCGTCGCCGGCACCACCAGTGGAATCGTCGGAAGAGGAGTTGGCAGCCATCATCCTTTCTATGATGCAAATCACATTCGAGTCTTTGCAAGAAAAAAACGCGTGGTCATTTTGAATCGCAAGAGCGGGAGCCGCCAATACATTCCGGACGCGGCTTCCGTCCAGGCCCTGGACGGCGGCTCCGACCGCCCGATCGCGGAAGCGGCCGGCATATTTTTTCGTTGTAAGGGCCGTGCGCCGGGGGAGCCTGGATGGAGAGGTTTATTCTTAATATGAACGAACTCGGCGCCATCATTCTGATCTTATCAGGAGCTACTGTGATCTTCGCGATCATCACCGCTCTGCTCGGGCTCGGCTTGCCCCTTGAACGCAGCCTGCTCCGCCTGCTCTCTCTGGAGCTGCTGGACAATCGCTCGCGACCCGGGGAAGCACCGGAAAACGACTCCGATGAACGGCGGCGCAGCCGGGCCTTCGGGCGCGGCACGCTTTCGCATCGCTTCGCCCGCGGCGTGCTTTCCGTCTGGCGGCCGGTCAAACACTCGATCCTGCGCTGGTCCGGCATCGGCACCCAGGCGATGGCCCTCGAACTTTCGCGGCGCGCCTTTTATGTCAATCTGATGCTCGCGTCCCTGGCGCTGGTCGTGCTGGGCGTTTTGATGTGGACCGGCGACTTAACGAACCGCTACGTCGTAACGAATACCTCCGCGGACTTAGAATCTTTTTATCGCATCACCGCGACCTGGGCCGGCTCCAGCGGCAGCCTCCTGTTCTGGTACTTTCTGCTGACTCTGTTCAGCGCGGCGGTCGTCTACCAGACTCGCGCGAAACTCTTTAATCGCCTGCCGGTGCTCTTTATCGTTCTGGGCACGCTGCAGCTTTGCTTCGTTTTACTGAACCTGTTCTTCAAAGATGCGCAGCCCTTTCGCGCCTTCGAAAGTCCGATGGTCGCCGGTCGCGGACTGAATCCGCTGCTGTTGCACTGGGCGATGATCATTCATCCGCCGATTCTATACGTCGGCTATGTGAGCTTCGCGATTCCCTTCGCGATCAGCATGGCCGCCGTGATCTCGGGAAATTTGCGCGCGGACTGGCTGCCCCTGATTCGCCGCTGGACGATCTTTTCATGGTTCTTTCTAGGGACGGGCATTTTACTCGGCAGTAAGTGGGCCTACGAAGAGCTCGGCTGGGGCGGCTACTGGGCCTGGGACCCGGTCGAAAACGCGAGTCTGATGCCCTGGCTTCTGGCGACGGCCTTCTTGCATTCATTGATCGTCCAGGAACGACGCGGGCTCTTAAGATTCTGGAATGTGATCTTAATCACCGCGACCTACCACATGTGTTTGCTCGGAACCTGGATTACGCGCAGCGGCATCTTACAGGGGCCTCACACCTTCGCCGAGTCCACGATCGGCGCTCCGCTGATTATCTATATCGCCGGAAGCTTTTTGTTTTATATTCGATTCGTATACTTTCGCCGGGCCGCGCTCAAACCCGCCGAAACCATGGAGCACGTCACTTCTAAAGAAGGCAGCATGCTGCTCAACAACCTGTTGATGGCGCTCTCGATGCTGATCATTCTGGTCGGCGTCTTTTCGCCGCTCCTGCCTCTGGACTGCGGCTTCGGCAGCGACGGTTTCGCCTGCAACAAAGTCGAGTGGAAGCAGAGCGCCTTTAATAAGATCATGGTGCCGGTCGGTCTTTTGACTCTCTTTCTGATGGGCGCCTCGCCCCTGCTCGCCTGGCGCAAGTCGGCCTGGGACGTCTGGAAAAAAACTCTGCGCTGGCCGTTGATCGCCGGGGTGCTGGGCGCTGTGATCTTTTCGTTCAGCTACGGCGCTCTCTTTACCCGGGCGTCCGGCGCCGACCACAGCTCCTGGGGTCCTGGCATCGTCGCCGAGATTCTTTCGATCTTAACGATCGGCATCGCGTTTTTCGTGATCGTCGGTCTCGGCCAGGAATACTATCAGGGCATACGTTCGCGCATGCTGCGCTTCGGCGAAAACGTCGTGCTGGCTTTTATTCGATTGATCCTGCGTAACAAGCGTCGCTACGGCGGCTATCTGATGCACCTGTCGATGGTCTTTCTGTTCGTGGGCTACTCCGGCGGCACTTTTAAGAAGACCGAAAAATTCGAATTCCATTATTATAAGATGCAGTGGCCGGGAGCCGACGGCGACGATGTCGTGCGCTATAGCAGCCCGGACAAGGCCTATCTGGAAAACTACGAAATCGCCGCGGGAGATCTTTATCTGCGTCCCGAATTCAAACAGCACGCCGATCCCGCGAACCCCGTGCACTTTACGATTTCGCAAGAGGCCCACTTTCACATTCAGCACGGCACCGGCCTGCGCGACGACACGGCCCGCCCGCCGGACGTATCGCCCTTCGCCTTCGCGAATCGTCCGCCGCCGGCCTACGCGAAGCTGCTCAAAACGCTGACGGGTTATATCGTCGACGGCCGCATGAGCACGCAACGGCAGTTTCATCCGCAAATCGATCCGCTCAGCGGCGCCGTCGCCCGTTCGCAGGATTCGCGCGCGCGCCATACGCCGACGAGCGAACCGGATATTCGCAGCACCTGGAACGAAGACATCTATATCCAGCTCGGCGCGATTTCGAGCGGCGATCCGGAACGTCCGAATCCGGATTTGAATCACGCCTACGAATTCTATTATTACCAGACCGATCGCGGCCCCCAGGCCTACGCCGCGCTCTTTCCCCCCGCTCTGGTCGCGACGCTGGAGGTCTGGATCAATCCGCTGGTGAAATTCGTCTGGCTGGGTTCGCTGCTGTTCTTCTTCAGCGGCCTGATCCTGCTGATCCCCTTCGGAGAACGCGAGCTGTCCTGAGCGGGCCGCTTCGGCGTCGAAGTTGCTAATATGCGAATGGTTGAAGTTTACAGCGCCGCGAATTATCCGGAGGCCGGAGCGATCCAGGCTCTACTGGACGAGCACGGCATAAACTCAGAACTGCGCGGCGGCGATCTGAATCCCCTGGCCGGCGAAATCCCCTTCGGCGAAGCGCAGCCAACGCTGTGGGTCGCCGAAGACGACTTTCAAAAAGCCCGCGGGATTATTGAAGGCCAGGACGAACCAGGCGTCGATTCCATCCCGGCGCGACCCTCTTTCGCGAGCGATTCACGCAGCGCATCCACATCCCGCGCGCAGCACGATGATTCCACCGCCAGAAATCGTTCCTCCACCGGGGCGAGCGGCGAAAGCTCGTGGCTCTGGAAGGCCGCCGCCGTGTTGTTTTTCGGCACGACGGTCTTGCTCGGCTTCATGAGCAATCGCAATCGAATCGCGGAAGAAAGCGGCGACGGGGAATGGCGCACGGTCTTTCACTACGGTCGCTTCGAAGAGAAGACCGGCTGCGAAATCGAACGGTGGATTGAAACCAAATTAATGAGCGCGAAGTACTGCGACTCAAACGGCGACGGCGTTCCCGATTCGATCTTCTATTACGGCGCCCGGGAGAAACTTGTCACCGTAATTCACGACCGCGACACGGACGGCGTTTACGAAATCATTAATGAGTATGACCGCAACGGAAATCTGCGACTGCGCCTGGAAGATGCCGATCAGGACGGCTTCGCCGAACGCAAAACCGAATTCCGGGACGGCGTCGAAGTTCAATATCTCGACAAAAACGGCGACAGATTCTTTGACCCGGGCGAAAAGCTGAACGCCGGCCGCTAAAAAAACGACCGCCGAAAATTCTAAATATTTATGAAACGAATCCTACACTATCTACCCCACGCGGCGCTGCTCGTGCTCCTCGGCTGGCTGGCATTTCCAACCGTGCTGCCGCTGCTTGAACCCGGCGACTCCGGCCACCACCTGCACGCCCAGGAAGTTTATACGGATCTCACCGACCCGGAACAGATTCGCGTATTCACCGAGGTCTCCGACGGCCTGATCTGTCAGTGCGGCTGTCATTTCGTTTTGAGCTCCTGTCCGCACGTCGAGTGTCCCTGGGGCATTCCCGTTCGACGCTTCATGGAAATCAAAATCCAGGAAGGCATGTCGGCGAAAGAAATTCTCGCGAAGATGGAAACCGGCTTCGGACCGGAAATTCGCGAATACCCCCTCGTGCAGCGCTATCTAAAAGAAGGGCGCGAAGACGTCATCACGGGACTCGAACGCGGTTACGGGCCGGGAGTCTCGGCTCACGCGTCGCCCTTCGGCTTAATCGCGATTCTACTATTCACGGCGATCACCGCTTCGCTGTTATTTTCGTACTGGTGGAAACGGAATCGCGGCAAGCAGCGGCCCACGTCGCCGGGGGCGCAAGAATCACCGGGAAACGATTCCAGAGACAACTCCAGAAATAACTCCGGGGACGATTCCGGCAAAGACGCCGCAGACAAGAAGCAGGCCGCCAGCGAAGGCGACGAGGAATGGGAAACGCGACTGCGCGATCTCGATCGTTAACATTATGACAATCACAGTTACTGTTCTCAGCATCGCGTGCATCGCGACGGTTTTATCGCTATTCTGGCCGCTGCTGCGGGGAGTGCCCAACCCCCTGATCTTTTTTACGAACGGGGGCGGCGGCCCCGGCAACAAACAGGCCGGCACCGCCGATCTGCTGATCCGGCGACGGGTGCTGCTCGAAAACCTGCGCGATATTCAAATCGAGCGCGATTTCGGGAAGCTCTCTCCGACTGAATACGCCGCGATGGCCCAGCCGCTGTTCGGCGAATTGGAAGCCGTCGAGGGACGTCTGAACAGTCGCGGCGCCGCCGCGAGTTCGAAGGGCGTCCGTCGCAACCGCCTGGGATGGTTCTGTCCGGACTGCGGAAATCTGAACCACGCCTCCCGGGAAGCCGAGCCGGATTTGAAAAACGCGAGCTGCATTCAGTGCGGCCGCCCGGCACAAATTGAATGGGATCTGCCCGCCGGCGAAAACAGCTCAAAGACCGGCGATGTCAGCGACGCCCGATCGAATTCAGACGCGAATTCCAGCACGGGCGCGAGCGCGCTCCTGCTGTTTCTGGGCGGCGCTTTTGCAGTCGGCGCGCTGCTTCTAACGCCCTCCGCGATGCATGCCCAGGCGCCGGGCCAGCAGACCGGCGGAGCGGGCGATCGAATCGTGCTGCAGGGCCTCATCGCGAACGGGACCCGCGGCGGAGCTCCGGCCACGGTCGAAACCCTCGAACTGATTCAGCTTGGCGACGGCGTAATGCAAACTGTGCAGACCTTAACGAACGCCGGTCCGCGCTTCGCCTTCGCGCCGATTCCCCGGCCGAAAGCCCCCCATTTGATTCGCGCGACCTTTCGCGGCGAACGCTATTCGACGATGGTGCCGCCCGCCCCGAATTTTTATTCGAAGCCCCAGGCGATTACGATCTTCGAGAGCGGCGCCGATCGAAGCTCCGTTCAGATCACCGGCGCCATGCGCGTAACGAAACTCAAAGCGGGCGGCCTGGCCATCCAGCAGTACATGGTGATCACGA
Source organism: bacterium (assembly GCA_024742665.1). Lineage (GTDB taxonomy): Bacteria > Spirochaetota > Leptospiria > Leptospirales > Leptonemataceae > JANSYA01. The sequence continues at coordinate 1,089,870 of JANSYA010000001.1, read as the reverse complement.
ACGAAAGTTCGCCGCCGCGCAGCTATGATCCCCGCGGCTACCATGTCTATATTCCCCCGGGCGCCGAAGCGATTCGTGCGAGTTTGCAGCACGAAAGCACCCGCGTCCCGATTCCTCTGACGATGGACGCGGTATCAGGCAAAGAAAACCGCTATCGCATTGACCGCGGCGTGCGCCCCGGCAATTCGCAGCTGGTCATCGACTATCTGCTGCCCGATTTGCAATTCGCAGACGCTTTACCGCAGGAAGAAGGCCGCTCCGGTTTGCCGCCGGCCCGCGCGCCCCGCGAAAACGCTCCGGGCAGCGCCGGACCGCTCGCCAGTAGTCCGCATCACTTTCGCATCGTCTTCTGGCAGCCGGCGAACGCCCGCCCTGAAATTGAAGGCGCGCAAGCCGAAGCGATTACGATTCCGAATATCGGCGAAGCTCTACGCGTCGTCTATCCGGGGCCGGGCAGCGCTGAGCCGCTCGTGAAATACGATTTCTCGGCCGGCGGCGTCTTCGTCGAAAATCCGCTGCAGTCCGACGAGAACCCGCTCTTTAATACAGGTCTCGAAACGACGGTCGGGGTGATCGCCGGCATCTGCGTGCTGTTCTTAATCGCTTCGCTGATCGGCGGCTCCGGGCTGCGTCTCGTTTCGGGCGGCCGTAAGAGTTAAAGCTTTGTGAAGGCCGAAGAGGGACTATCGAATCCGGAAGGCGGCGGCCTGCGCCTGGCGGGGCTGACGAAACGCTACGGCTACCGGCGCGCTCTGATCGACGTTGAGCTCGATCTGGCCGCGGGGGAAATCGTATGCCTGCTCGGACCGAACGGCGCGGGCAAGTCGACGCTGCTCTCGGCTTTGACTTCGCGCAATCCGCCCGACGGCGGCGAAATCTTTTTTCAGGACCGGCCGGTTCGCACGATCGAAGAGCGGCGCGCATTTCTCGCGGGCATCGGCTTTCTCGGACACGAGCCGGGTCTCTTTTTGGATATGACCGCCGCCGAAAATCTGAGCTTCTTTCTGAGCATCAACGATCGCCGGTACACTGCCCGCAAGCGTGACGCATCCGAATACAGAAAGCGCGTCGACGAGCTGCTGACTCGCACCGGACTCGCCGGGAGACGCGACGATCGCGTGCGCACCTACTCCCGCGGAATGCAGCAGAGACTGGGCCTGTGTCGCGTCTTCTTAACGCAGCCCGATCTGGTGCTGTTAGACGAACCCCTCACCGGACTGGACCGTGAAGGCGCTCAGGCCATGCGCGAATTGCTCCGGGACTTCGCGGCCCGCGGCGGCGCGGCGTTGATCACCACCCACGACGAAGATTTTTTTCGCGAGACCGCGAGCCGCTACGTATTCTTAAAGCAGGGCCGCCTGATCGCCGACATCACCGCCGATCGTTATACGCCAGCATCCCGCGCCCGGGTGCACGAGATGCTGTACGGAACGCCCGCGACGGTCTGAAGCAGCGGCTGCATTATAGCGAACCGAAATTGCTTGCCACGCGGAACGCCAGGGCTCACAACCTCCATTCACCGGCGACGACGCTCCCAGTAGCTCGCCGCCGCGGGGATTCGATTTGCCAGCACACCAGAGCCAACAAACTTCGGGACAGCTCGTCTTCGAATCCGAACACATCGACGGCGTGCTGACCCTGCGCCTGATGGGGCAGTTGAATGTGGAATCCGTTGGCGGAGCCTGGCGCCAGACCCTGCGGCTGTTGAATACTCTGAAGCCGGCCCGCCTGCGCCTGGACGCCAGCCGGCTGATGTACTGCGACGGAGCGGGAGTCGGCTATATCGCCGAATGCCGGCGCCGAATGGGAACGCCGCCGAATGCCGACGTGGCGGCAACGACGACCCGGATCGAAAGCACCGTCGAAACCCAAAGCGATGCCGGCGAACGAAAAAGCGATGCGCCCTTCGAATTGATCGGAGCCAGCGAAGACCTGAACGCTCTCATCGAAATGTACGGCTCGGCCGATTTCGAGCGCCTCGAAAAACACGAAGTCATTTATTCTAATCTACCGGATTCCATCGGCCGGGCGACGCTGGAAATCTTCGAAGAGAAATTTCGCCAGCGCACGATTTTCCTGGGCGAATTTTTTTATTACGCCTTGCGGGCCCTGCTCAAGCCCTTCTCTCTGCGCTGGGGCGAAACCCTGCAGGTCGCCGAAAAGGTCGGCGTAAACGCGCTGCCGATTATTATTCTGATCGGCTTTTTACTCGGACTGATCATGGCCTTTCAGTCGGCGATTCCTATGCGCATTTATGGCGCGGAAATTTTCGTCGCGAACTTAGTCGGCCTTTCGCTGCTGCGCGAACTGGGCCCGCTGATTACCGCCGTCATTCTCGCGGGACGGACCGGTTCGTCTTTCGCCGCCGAGCTGGGCACGATGAAAATCAACGAAGAGATCGACGCCATGACCACGATGGGCGTCGAGCCGATGCGATTTCTCGTGCTCCCGCGCATCGTCGCGGCGGTCGCGATGGTGCCGCTGCTGACTTTGTTTTTTAATATCTCTGGATTGATCGGCGGTTTTACGGTGCTGAAGTCCTTCGGCTATCCGCTGGTCGTCTATTATAATCAGGTGCTATCGGCCGTCGATATGACCGACCTGATGAGCGGCCTTTTGAAATCCACGGTCTTCGGCGCGCTGGTCGCGGGCATCGGCTGCTATATGGGACTGCATACGAAAAGCGGTGCCGGCGCGGTTGGCGAATCGACGACGCGCGCGGTGGTCAGCGGCATCATCGCCATCGCGGTCGTCGACGGCATCTTCGCCGTGATCTTTTATCTGCTGGATATATAGACCAGGCAAACGCAACGATTTGGAAGCCGCCATGACCGACTCGAATTATCTAACAGAATCTCACCTGGTAACCTCCGGCATGCCGCCGGAGACCATCATCGAAGTCGACAATTTGAAAGCCGGCTACGGCAGCACGGTGATTCTGGACGGCGTAAGCTTTCACGTCTTTCGCGGCGAAGTCTTTGTAATTCTCGGCGGCTCCGGCTGCGGCAAGAGCACGCTGCTCAAACAAATGATCGGTTTAATCGAACCGATCGCCGGCCGGATCTTAATCGAAGGCGACGACATCGTATCCGCGACGGGCGACGAACGCCGCGCGATTCTGCGGCGCTTCGGCGTGATGTATCAAATGGGCGCGCTCTTCGGCAATCTTACGGTGCTGGGCAACGTATGTTTGCCGCTGAAAGAATTCACCGATCTGCCGGACGATGCGATCGAGCTGATCGCGCGAATGAAACTCAAACTGGTCGGCCTGGACAGCTTCGCGGATCGCAAACCGGACGAACTCTCGGGCGGCATGAAAAAGCGCGCGGCCATCGCCCGGGCCATGGCCCTCGATCCTTCGATTGTATTTTTGGACGAACCCTCCGCCGGTCTGGATCCGATCACTTCGGCGGAATTGGATCACCTGATCGTAAACCTGGCCCACAACCTCAAGATCACTTTCGTCGTCGTAACGCACGAATTGCCGAGCATCTTCTCGATCGCCGACCGGGTAATCATGCTCGACAAACGCACGAAAGGCATCGTCGCCGAAGGAGACCCCGCGGACCTGCGCGATACGAGCGACAACCCCTGGGTCCGACAGTTTTTCAATCGCGATCCGCTGCCGAACATCTTCGAATGATTCGACTTATGTCTCGCGAGGAAGCTGCGGGTTTTCAAATCGGAGTTGATCGCGACTCGTGTCGATGCGATAAGGGTCTACGGGTCGCCGTCTCCTCTGAAAACAGGCGATGGATTTTCAGCAGCACCGCCTCTTATGAGAACAGGCCGGCTGTGAATTTCGTCAAATCAGGCGGGACCCGCCGCAATCTATGAACGCAAAATCTTCGTATTTCAAACTTGGCCTCTTCGTATTGGGCGCCGTCCTGCTGGGCGTGGCGGGCATTCTGGTCCTGGGAGCGGGCGCTTTAATGCGCGATACGATCGATCTCGAAACCTATCTGGACGAATCGGTCCAGGGCCTCAGCGTCGGCAGCCCGGTGAAAGAACGCGGCGTACAGATCGGCATCGTCAAAGAGATCGATTTCGCGCGGAACAGCTACGCGCTGACCGCCGAAAACGATCCCAAAAATTTCGGCCGCTACGTCGTCGTAAAAATGAGCCTGCCGGCCAAAGGGAAATTCCAGCCCGATCGCCTGAACTCGGAAATCGCGCGCGGGCTTCGCGTACGCCTGGTCGCGGCCGGCATCACCGGTCAGCTCTTTCTGGAAGTCGATTATCTCGAACCGGAAAAGAATCCGCCCCTCGATATCTCCTGGGATCCCGAAAACCTTTATATACCTTCGGCGACCAGCGCCTTCGCCCGCATCGGTTCCGCCGTCGATGATTTCATCGAAGAGATGCAGCAGGCCGAAGTCGAAAAGATCGCTCGCAATATCGACCGGCTGGTCGTCGTGATGACCAGCGCGATCGAAGAAGCGCGGGTAGATCGCCTGAGTCGCGAAACCGAAGGGCTGATCGCCGAGCTGCGTAAGACCAACGAATCGTTGCGGGCTTTCACTGAAGACCCCCAGATGAAAAAGATTCCGGGCGAGCTCAGCGCGACCGTTACCGACATTCGCCGGACGACGCGACGACTCGATACGCTGATCGCCGGCAACCAGGGCGGCGTCACCGAAGCCGTCGAAAATCTGCGCCAGGTTTCGCAGGATATGAAAGAGCTCACCGCGAACGCGCGACAGTATCCTTCTCTGATTTTCTTCGGCGAACCGCCCGGACAGGCCGGTCAAAATCAATGAGGGCCGGTTTTCAATCCATGCACTACGAATCCAGAAATCCTGGCCGACGAATTCTGAAACGGCGGCGAGTTCTACCGGCGGCCGCACTCGCGATCGCGGCGCTGACCGCCTTCACGACGGCCGCCTGCCTCGGCAGTCTCGAGAAAGAGTATCCGGAAAAAAGATTCTTCGCCCTGAGCGCGGAATCCAGCGTGCAGCAGCGATCCACTCTCGAAGCTTCGATGTTCGCCGACGCTCTGAAGATCGGACGCTTTCGCGTCTCGCCGCGCTTCGCCAGCCGCGGACTCGTTTATCGCCGCAGCGACGTGAGCTACGAAACAGATTTCTATAATGAATTTCTGACCGGCGCCGCGGTGAATATCACCGAAGAAACCCGGCGCTGGCTTTCGAAGAGCGGCATATTCGCGCGAGTCGTGGATCTTTCCAGCCAGGTCGATGCGTGTTATATTCTGGAAGCGCAGGTCAACGAAATCTACGCCGATCTTCGTCAGGACCAACCTGCTTCCGTAATCGACGTTCAGTTTATTCTACTGCGGTACGGCGAGGCCGTCATGTTCGAACGCAGCTACGCCGCGAACGCCGGAGCGGCTTCCAGCGACGGCGCGGCCCTGGTGCGGGCCCACAATCAGAATCTGGTCACGATTCTGGGCAAATTGGAAAACGATTTGAAGCAGCTCCAGCTCCCGAATTGCAACGCCGACGCCGACGATATTAACGAGCCCGCAAAAGACGCGGACGAAGCGACCGGGCCGGATTCCTGAGAGATTCGCATAATGTCAGCAGGACATAAGGACGAAGCAGCGGGCTCCCGCGAAATTCAGACTGCGCACAGCGCCGCGCAGACTCAAACATCGGCTCAGGCCGCCGTTCCGTACGGCTTCGTCACAGGACGCGTCGCGGATTTCGTGCGGCGCTACGCTCCGTACTTTATGCTGATCGGACCGGCCCTGCTGGCGGAAGCCATTGAAGTTTCGGTGGTGCTGGCGGCCGACGCCGTCATCATCCGTTATCTCTTACAGGAAGTCCCCGTTCACAACGCGTCGATTTTCTGGCTCGGCGCCCTGGAAGGCGTCTACTGGGCGCTGATGATTTTTTATCTGTGGCCGGTCTTCATCGCCCATCGCCTGCGGCGGCGCGGCGAAGAGTTGACGACGACTCAGCTGATTCGCGCGCGAAACCGCATCTTTCAGTTCCCGGCCTTTCTCGTCGGCGCGACCTACGCTCTCTGGGGCGTGGGTATGTTCATCTACTATTCGTACATTCCCGAGGGGCTGCCCGCCGCTCCGGCCATCGCCGTCGGCTTTCTCGCGACGATGGTCAACGCGATCATCGCCTATCACGCCGCCGACTTAATGAATCGCGTGTTTTTTATTCCCGACTGGTTCGGGGACAGCCCCATTCGCGCGAAACGCAAATTCTGGCGACCGACGCTTTCATGGCGTTTTATGGATCTCTTTCTCGTAAACGGAGTTTTCCCGGCTCTGGCCATGGCCGGCGTCATCGCCATCGCTTATTTTTACGGTCCTCACGATCCCGGCGAAATCGGCCGGGCCCTGGTCGCCGCAAGCATCGTCGGCGCGCTCTTTCTGGGCTTCGGTTTCGTTTTGACCTGGCTTACGGCTTATACTTTTACGATGCCGATCCAGCATATGGAAGAAGCGACGCGGCAAATCGCGAATCATAATTTTTCGGCGCGCGTCGTCGTGCAGAGCGACGATCAATTCGGACGCCTGCAACGGACTCTGAATCAAATGAGCGAACAGCTCGGCCGCATGGAGATGATGAAAACCCTCTTCGGCCACTATGTATCTCCGGAAATCCGCGACCTGATCCTGAACGGTAAAGTCAAAACCGACGGCGGCGAACGTTTAGAAGCGGTCGTGCTCTTTTCCGACGTGCGCAGCTTCACCGGCATGATGGAAGAGCACTCCGCCGAAGACGTGGTGCGCATTCTCAATATTCACTTTTCGCGTATCGTTTCGTCGGTTACGGGCTATAACGGCTTCGTCGATAAATTTATCGGCGACGCGGTGATGGCGGTCTTCGACGCCGAGTTTTGCGACAACCAGCATCACCTGCTGTCCCTGTGCGCGGCGATCGAAATCATCAAAGGTATGGAAGAAACCAACGCCGAGATCGGACGCCTGGGATTTTCGCCGCTGCGCATCGGCATCGGTATGGCCTGCGGGCCGGTCATCCGCGGAAATATCGGCTCCGAATCCCGGCGCGAACTAACGGTGATGGGCGATACGGTCAACGTCGCCAGTCGTTTAGAAGCGGCGACGAAAGAACTGGACCAACCGATTCTGATTACGCGCGACGGTTTTGTAGATCACTGCAACCGCATGCGCGGCGTCGAAGTCCACAGTCCGAATCCGGTCGTGCTGCGGGGCAAACGCGACCCCGTCGAGGTCATCGCTCTCAATCTCTCGAATTAGTTTTCCAGTGAAAAATCGCGCGCCCGTCCGCGCGATTTTTTCGAGCCTCGACCGCGTCCGGCCGCGAACATCCCCGCCAGGGCTTACGTCCAACGTGCGTGAAATCGGCAGCGTTTCAAAATTCGTCATCGAGCATGGCGGCGCCATCAAGTCCGGCTATGCCGGCTGCATCGAATGGGCCGGCGAAAGCCGCATGGTCTTCGCGCAGCGATCCGCGCCTGTACCAGCTCTTCTGTCAGATCGTAATCTTATGTTACGGGCTGAAGTTTCTGGAGTTTTCGCGTTATATCGAACACATCCCCGTCGTACTCGCCGCCTGCTTGTTTGCGCAAGTGCTCGGCGTAATCGCCCTGCGCAAAAAAACCAATCCCGTGCGCATCGGTTTCGACTGGCGTTCCCCGGCTATCAGCGCGCTCTCTCTCGCATTGCTTCTGCGCACAAACGAACTGTGGATCACGGCCCTGGCCGGCGCGCTGGCCATCGGCAGCAAATTTCTGATTCGCGTAAACGGCAAACACGTCTTCAATCCGTCTCTGTTCGGCATTATTGCGGTGCTCGCTATCTTTTCGGGCGACGCCTGGGTTTCACCCGGTCAGTGGGGGCGCGAAGGCCTGCTGCTCTTTTTCGTGGCCTGCGCCGGCGGCTTCGTACTCTTTCGCGCGCTGCGCAGCGACATCACCCTGGCCTTTCTCGGAATGTACGGCGGCCTCGTTCTGCTTCGGGCGACCTGGCTGGGCGATCCCTGGCCGATCGTCATAAATCAACTTTCGAGCGGCGCGCTTTTGATTTTCGCTTTCTTTATGATCTCGGATCCCAAAAGCACGCCCGATGCGCGCATCGGCCGCATCGTCTTCGCCGCCCTGACCGCAGCCGTGGCCTTCGCGATCCAATTCGGACTGTATAACAGCAACGGCCTGCTCTGGTCGTTATTCTGGTGCGCCTTTAGCGTGCCTCTCATCGATCGCGTCAGCAAGCGAACGCGACTCTTCGCGCAAAATCCTTTCGCCCTGACACGCGAAAGCCAAACGACACCAGGCGAACGACCGACGGTCGCCCCCATTCTATCTGGAGCTGGAAAATGAAATCTGCAAATACGAAACCTTCACCGAGCCTGCGCAAGCGATTCGCGCGCGCCGCGCTGATCCCCGCGACCTTCGCCGTCTTATTGGCCGGCGTCTTTCACGAAGAGGTGCGCGCTTTTTGCGGCTTCTACGTGGCGCGCGCCGATACGAAGCTGTACAATCAGGCTTCGCGCGTCGTACTTGTCCGCGACGGCGACCGCACGGTCCTCACGATGGCTAACGACTACCAGGGCGAACCCAAAGACTTCGCGCTGGTCGTACCCGTGCCGACCTTTATCGAACGCGGCCAGATCAACGTCGCCGATCCGTCGCTGATCGACCATCTCGACGCCTACAGCGCGCCGCGCCTCGTCGAGTACTTCGACGAGGACCCGTGTAATATTCGACGCTACGAACGCATGCAGATGAGGGACGAATCAAAGTCCGCTCCGACAAGCGGCGCGGGCGAAAGCGATCTGGAAAAAAGCACCGGCGTGACGGTCGAAGCCCAATACCAGGTGGACGAATACGACATCGTAATTCTTTCGGCGAAAGAAAGCAACGGACTCGAACGCTGGCTGACGGTCAGCGGCTACAAGATCCCGAACGGCGCATCGCGCGTTCTGGGCAGCTACATCAAACAGGACATGCGATTCTTCGTCGCGAAGGTCAATCTGGAAAAGCAGTCGAAGAACGGCTTCAGCTATCTGCGCCCGTTGCAGGTCGCATACGAATCGCCGAAGTTCATGCTGCCGATTCGCCTGGGCACGCTGAACGCGAAAGGCCCGCAGGATCTCTTCGTTTTCGCTCTGACCAAAAACGGCCGCGTTGAAACCAGTAACTATCGCACCGTGCGCATGCCGACGGGCCAGCAGATCCCGGCCTACGTCAAAAACGAGTTCAGCGATTTCTATCGCGATATGTTCTCGCGCGCCGTACAAAAAGAAAATATGCGCGCGGTCTTTTTAGAATACGCCTGGGACATGCGCTGGTGCGATCCCTGCGCCGCCGATCCTTTATCAGCGGAACAGCTGCGCAAACTGGGAGTCTTCTGGATCGACGCGCCGAATACCCGCGATCCGAACGGCTCGCGCATCGCCCCGGGCCCCGGCGGCGCGCAAAACGCTTTCGTGACCCGACTGCACGTGCGATATACCGGCGAAACCTTTCCCGAAGATCTGGTCTTTCAGGAAACAGCCGACCGCGCGAATTTTCAGGGACGCTATGTTCTGCGCCACGCGTATAAAGGCGGCTCCAGCTGCAGCGCGGCCGACAGCTATCGCCGCAGCCTGCCGGCCCGCTACGAAAAAGAAGCCCAGAGCCTGGCCGGCCTGACCGGCTGGAATATCAACGACATTCGCCAGAAGATGGGCGTCACCGCGAAATCGTCGAACCCATATCCCGCGAAAAAGAAATGGTGGGAGCAGCTCTGGTGATTGCCGGGCTTGATCCGCGCGGATTGGGCCGATGATAGCATAGCATGCCAGTGTGACTTTTTTCGGCCTTGCTTGTCTGTTTTTTTCGTGCTAGACTGTCGGCGACCGGCAAGAGCCGTAAGGCAGGCAGCGCCCCGCCCGCTTGCGCGGGATAAACACTTTCCCCGCCTCCATGGATCCGCCCACAAAGGGGGCGGGGCTGTGTACGGTTTTAGACAAAGTTGACGCGATCAGTACAGGCGATAGCGTTCGACGATCTCTTCGAAGATCTCGGCCTCGCGAAACCAGGTTCGGCGAAAGCGATCGTAGGGGATATCCGCTTCAGCCGAATACACCGTGGCATGTGGCCAGGAGCTGTGATCGAAATCAGGCTGAACCCATCGCTGAGGCTCTGCAAATTCGGTGAACTGGCAATCTCCTCTCTCCCGCTGTGGGCTTCGCTTCTTCAGCACATGCTTCGTTCAGAGGCGCACGATGAAGAACCATACAGCGTAAGGCACTGTTCGTTACGGCCAGAATGGAGCCCGTCTTTTTATCTTTAATCTGAGCGATGAAACCACCGTCGCCGATTTGCTGCCTCCCGGTTCCAATGCACTCGAGCCCGGTATCGTCAGCTTTGTAGTTTTTGATCTTAAAAGCGATCTGAATCCACCAATCGCCGGAAAAATAAAATCGTTTCGCATAGATGCAGCAAGATAATTTCTCAAGATATTGACTTGCCCTCTGTCGCTCGCGGCGAATTGTTTTCGAAATCAGAAGCTACCGAGGGGAACCAGCGCAAAGCAGCGCCGCTTTTTTGTCCATGAAACGTCAGCAACACGAAGAAGAAGTCCGCGGCCGGATTATTTTCGCGGCGCGCAGGCTATTCATCGCCAGAGGCTTCGCGAATACGACGATCCGTCAGATCATCTCGTCGGCGAAAATCACGACCGGAAGCCTGTATCATTTCTTTAAGAACAAAGAAGAGATCCTGAAGTTCATCGTGCGGGAGGTCTTTCAGAGTTCCGCCGACCGCGCGGACCATCTGGCGGGCAAGACCGAAGACGTGGTGTTTCGTTTCGCTCTGGAAATCGGACTGCAAATCAAAGTCATCGCCCGAAACCGGCCCGTCGCCGAGCTCTATCGGGTCGCCTATCATTCACATTCGATCACGAAACTGCTGATGGAAAACGCAGCCGAACGAAATCAGGAGCTGTTCGGCCAGTTCCATCCCGAGTGGAACTGCGAAGACTTTTATTTTCGTTCCCTGGCCGTCAAAGGCCTTTTGCAGGATACAGTCGGCGCAAGATTGGAAGACGCAGAGTTTCAGATCCTCGCAGTTTCACCGCAACTGCTGGCTCACTGCCTGGGAATCCTCGGAGTCCCGCCCGAAAGAATTCAGCGGGGCCTCAATCGTGCGCTCCGGAAATTGGATTTGCCCGTCCGGCCAGGGTAGCCCCCACCCGGAGATTTCGGAACAATCGGAACGGGTTTTAAAACTAGAACATGTTCTAATTTTGTTGACGCTTCGATTCTGAGTTCGCTGCATGGCGTCCGAGACTGTCATGAAGCGAAGCGGTGCATCCTTTATTATTCTTGTCGCTCTTTTTTGCGGGCTGAATGCGGCATTCGCATATTTGCCGACTCAGGCTCCGACGGATGGCTTGCTCGAAGGCAAGTTCAGAACCGGATCGGAGCGCTTCCTGGACGGCACCTATCAGGTGTCGGTAAAAACCTCGCTGCCGGGAGTTACGGCGGACATGGTCCGCTTCTGGTTCGCTGCATATCTCCAGACCACCGAGCATTACAAACGCTGGTACCCCGGCGCCCACTTCTGGATGGACTGGGAAGCCAAACGCCCCGGCAGAATCGTCGGGGCCAGTCATTTGGTTCACGAAAATATCGGACCGGACTTGATGAAGCTCAGGATTCATTTCGTGGATCCCGCTCGCTTTTTTCAGACCGACCCCAACAATGAAGAAACATTCGTCGTCTGCGCCATCGTGGGGGAGCTCGAACTGCCGGTCGATACCGGTCGCATGTGTCACATCGTTCGGAATGTTCCAGGCGGAGCTGTCATGCACTCGCGCTTCTGGCTCGGTCAAGTGGCCGGGCGCGGAGAAACGTCCGGAGTGTTTCGATTGGCCGCGCTGGCCAATCTGCCCGCAATCCGCTTTATGGCTCTTCGTCGTTCCCTGGCGACCGACCTGGAAGAGCACTGTAAAACCGAAATGTCCATTCTCGGGGGATTCCTGCCGGAGATCTATCGAGCGGACTGGCGAAGTACGCTTTAAAAAAAGGTTCATGATAACATGTTAAAAAAATTGGCTTTAATCCTGGCGATCGCAGCGGTAGTCGGAACCGCAGCATTTATCACGCTTCGAATGAACTCGATGGCCTTGATGCGATCGTATATCGAGCGCAAGGTCCCATCGACACTGCAGCAACAGACCGTGACGGACAGGCGTTTCGAAATCGTTTTCTGCGGCACCGGATCGCCTTTGTATCAACCGGATCGCGCGCAGCCATGCCTTGGAGTCGTCGCCGGCGGTCGTTTTTTTCTCTTCGACGCGGGCCAGGGCGCATCGCGCCAGCTCCACGCTGTCGGAGCTCCTATTCTAAGCCTCGATGCGGTGTATCTCACGCATCTGCATTCCGATCATATCTCCGGCGTGGGAGACGTTCTGCACAACGGCTGGCTGTACGGCCGACGAAATCAGGTAAATCTTGTCGGCCCGCCCGGCACGACGAAGTTTTTGAACGGCGTGCGACAATCCTTTGAAGACGACATGCACGAACGACAGCGGATCGTCGGAATCAAACCCGACGGCTCGCACCTCGATATGGCGAAGGCGCGCGATCTTAAAATCGAAGGCGACGGCGCGATCCCTGTTTATAGCGAAAACGGAGTCCTAATCAGCGCATTTCGAGTCGACCATCCAGCCTGGGACTTCGCCTACGGCTATAAGATTGAGTACGGCGGCAAAACTGTCGTGGTCAGCGGCGATACGCGCTACACCCCGGCGATCGTTACGCACGCCCGCGATGCAGATCTTTTAATTCATGAGGCGGTGAATCTGGAGATGATGCGAACCATCACAAAAGCTGTGGCGAAGCACGGCGGCAATGTCGACCCCAAAAGAATCGAGCGGATCCGAACCACTCATACTCCGACCAACGAAGTCGCGACAGCCGCGGCCAAAGCCGGCGTCGAGCGACTCGTGCTGACTCACCTGATCCCGCCCATCCCGGCCCTCGGTTTTATTGAAGGCGCTTTCATCAAGGGCATGGATAAAATCTACGATGGCGAGATCGTCGTGGCCCGCGACGGCATGCGAATCAAGCTGCTGGAATAAATCAGTCAGCCCTATTCAGCGAAGAAGCCGGGCCGACGAGCTTCCGCCCCGGCTTCCCACGCATGAAATACATAGAGAACTTAAATCGGAGAAGTCCAGTGAAGAAAATCCCTTTTGCAATAAGCTTGTTGTTCGCGCCGCTCGCCTACACGATTCATCATTTTGAAGAACACGTCATTTTTAATTTCAGGGAATGGCGCCTGCAGTATTTTGCGGACAATAACCCGCTTTCTACTGAAGTGGTTTTTTTGATTCTAACGGCGATCACCCTCGTATATATTATCCTGCATCAAATCCTTGAGAATAAGGCCAGCGCACAATCAGCCATTTTGTTTTTTATGGCGTCGCAAGTGCACAACGTGATCTTCCATGCCGGTGGCACCCTGTATTTCTGGCATTTCAGCCCTGGCCTGTATACGGGCGTTTTACTGTATCTGCCGGTGAACGCGTTTATCGTGTATAAAGCGCTTCAGGAAAAGTGGCTTACTCCGCGCTCCCTGGCCGTCCTATTCGTACTGGGAGGCCTTATATTCTGGGCCTTTGAAGCGGTCGGACCCTTCCCCATGTTCGCGACGCTGGCTGCGACTTATATCTGGATTGGAATAGAAGCGAAAAAAAATGAAAGCGCCGTCCAATCAAAACCTTATGAGCGTTCGCATGAGTTTCTGGCAGGCAAAACCTTGAACCGGCCGGGCTGACCGCATCTGCTGTAGCAACACATCACGTCGCGGTGCTAAAATCCCGGGAGCTCAGGGCGTTCCCGGGGAAGGCCTACAATAGAAGCGTAAGCCGCGCCGTAAACAATCGTGATGGGTTGCGCGTTTGGTCGCGATCAATACAGGCGATAGCGTTCGACGATCTCTTCGAAGATCTCGGCCTCGCGAAACCAGGTTCGGCGAAAGCGATCGTACGGAATATCCGCTTCGATCGCTTCGCGATAGGCGGGGCCGCCCCAGAGCTTATCGATGAAGTGACGCCCCTGCCGATCTTTGCGCAGGCGAAAGCGGTCCGGATGCAGCTTGCGCACGAGCCGCATATATTCGTAGCCGGTGCGCAGCGGATCGAAGCGCGAAGACACGGGCGTCAGCTGCACTCCCAGGCAGGTCTGGTTTTTATACACCGAAGCGGTCGGTCGAAACGAAACCTCGCTGATCTCGACTCCGGGCAAATTCAATTCGCGTAAACCTTCCACGATCAACTCGGCCTCAAGCCAGGGCGCTCCCGAATACACGAAAGGCCGGGTCGTGCCGCGTCCCAGGCTGAAAGGCACCGCTTCGAAAAACACCATGCCCGGATAGACCAGGGCCGATTCCAGCGAAGGAATATTCGGACTGGGATTGATCCAGCTCTTGCGCAGGGGCGCGTCGATTTCCACCCGGCGATAGCCCGCGACCTGCACGACGCTTAACTTCAGGTCATGAAAACGTAAGTCCGCCATATAGTTGGCGTACTCGCCCGGCGTCATGCTGTACAGAAAGGGCACCGGCGCTTCGCTGACGAACGAGGTATAACCTTCTTGTAAAAAGGATCCCTGGGCCTGCCAGAAGCCGTAGGGATTGGGCCGGTCGAAAATCAGCAGCTCGATGCCATTCTCTTCAGCCGCTTCCATCAGATAGGTCAGAGTCGAAACATAGGTATAGCAGCGCACCGGCAGATTCGCAATGTCGACGACGATCAAATCGATTCCGGCCAGATGTTCCGGCGCCGGCTTACGCCGCTTCGAGTACAGGCTGAGGACGCGCAGGCCGTGCTTGCGATCCCGCTGAAAACCATCGGGGCCGGGCTCGTCCAGATAGCCGTACAGACCGTGCTCCGGTTCAAAGACCAGCTCGGGACGCACGCCGGCCTCCAGCATCAGCTCCAGGCCGCGATCCAGATTCCGGTCGAGTCCCGTGGCGTTGGTCAAAAGAGCGAAGCGGCGATTCTTGAGCAGCGCAAAGTGATCGATCGAAACCGCATCCAGGCCGCTGAACAGCGGATCTTCCGAGCGCGTGGGCAATAGCTCCCCGTCCCCGTGGTCGCCTCGATCCGGGGCGTCGGGCCAGCAGCTCGACGGCAGGTCGTACAGAGTGATGCGGCCTTCGGCCCGCTTTTCGATTCCGAGGATCGTCCGCACCGGCCGGCCGGCCTGATCCAGTCCGATTTCGGAGGTCGTGCAGCAGGCGGGCAACATCAGCAGGAGCGAGAGCAGCGAAACCGGAATCAGGCGGGAAGGGATGCCGGGGGTCGGGCCTGGGCCCGGCAGAGCGGCGGATCTTATATTTGGCAGCATATTTTGGAGTCTTATATTAGAAGAAAGCGCACGCCTGCGTAGTTTTTTGATTTTCGCCGCGCAGGCCGCTCGAAAACAATGATGCCGCATGGCTTCCCCTGCGCCGCAACCGCAATTTACGGAATTTCAAACAACCGACTTTCCCCTGGTCGCCGGTCTGGGCCTGGACGAGGCCGAGCAGTCCCTGATCGAATACTGGCTGGGGGCGGCCGGGCCACAGCTGCGTCGCTGGTCGGCGGGCGACCTCCAGCCGGGACGTCTGCACCGGGGCCTCAACTATTTCCCGAACAGCCAGGCTCAGGATCGCCGGGAGCTGCTCGGCTGCTACCGCCCCCTGCTGGTCCTGGCGGGTCGGAGTGTGCAGCGCTCGCCGGCCGAGACAGAGCTTTTCGAGACGGGCATCGCCGCCTGCTGGCGTTTGCCCGCTCCGGGCGATCCGATTTTGTTTCCGGCCCTGCCCCGCTCCCGCCGCGCCGGGCCCGTTTTTTTGATCGAAGACGATCCGACCTATCGCAGTTTGTACCGGCAGATGCTGTACTTCGCCGGCCATGACGTGCGCGCCGATCAGCAGAGCCTGGAACTGCTCGAAGCTCCCGACGCTTTCGCAGACTCCGACGCGCCCCTGCCCGCTTTGATTCTGGCCAGCCTGGATACGGAGCGCATGGACATTCCCGCTTTCTTTCATCGCCTGGATCGTTTCTTAAAAAAGCATCCCGGTCGCGGACCGCGCGTAATGATCACGAAAAATTTCCAGCGGCCCGGATTGGACGTGCGCACGATTGAATCTTCACTGCGGCCCCACGTCGCGCGCATCTTTCATCCGCGCGAAGCCGCTCTGGCATTGCTCGAAGCGCTCTTCCTGGCCCCCGTGAATTCCGGCGACGCAGCAAGCAGCGCCGGTCCGGATGCGCCCTTGATCGGCTCGGCCTTCGCGAGCACCCCGCCGATGGCGCGCACGCTCGACGAACTGCTCTATCGTCCACAGATTAAATTGCGCGAAACAGCGCCGCTCTTAGAACCGCATCAGCAGCAGTTAAAGGCTTATCGGCGAATCCAGCCCTTTCTCTGGCTGTACGAACGGCTGGCGAATCAGGACGGCCGCGGCGCGATCCTGAACGATCGTTAATAGAAGAAACGCCAACAAATCGAAATCAATATTCAGGCAACAAACAACAAGAGGACCCCCTATGACCACCGGCACAGACAACGCATCGCAAAGCGAATTAATTACAACCAGGCGCGAAGGCCACGTGCTCTGGATCGGCTTCAACCGTCCCAAAGAACGCAACGCTTTCAACACTGAAATGCTGATCGCCCTGAGCAACGCCTATACAACCCTCGACCGCGATCCGGAGCTGCGCTGCGGCATCGTCTACGCCGAAGGCAAGCAGTTCACCCTGGGATTGGATTTGCCCGACGTCTCGGCGACGATGCGTAGAGAGGGACGCGTGCCGCTGCCGGACGGCAATCTGGATCCCTGGGGGATCCGCGGGCCGGTGCGCACGACTCCGATCATCGTCGCATCGCATGGCATGTGCATCACTCTCGGTATCGAACTGATGCTCGCGGCGGACATTCGTCTGTGCGCGCCGCGGAGCGCCTTCGGACAGATCGAAGTTCAGCGCGGACTGCTGCCCTTTGGCGGCGCGACGACACGCTTCCCCGCCCTGAGCGGCTGGGGCAACGCGATGCGCTATATTTTAACCGGCGACACCTTCGATGAAAACGAAGCGCTGCGCATCGGTCTGGTCCAGGAGATCGTCGACAAAGCGGAGCTGCGCAATCGCGCCTTTGAACTCGCCACCCGCGTCGCCGAGCAGGCGCCCCTGGGCGTGCAGGCCTCGATTGAGATGGCGCGCGTGGCGGAGCGCGAAGGCGCCGGAGCGGCCGCGGAAAAATTACAGCCGAAGGCGCTGGAACTCATGGAAACCGAAGACGCCCACGAAGGCGTGCAGAGTTTCATCGAGAAACGCAAGCCGGTCTATCGCGGGAAATAATCGCGGCGAACGGCCAATCAAACAAGCGAACGAGCGACTTATGCGCGAGTCCGACATCATCGCCCTGTTCTTTTCGCGCGCCGATCGCTCCGGCGTTCCGCAAGACGACTGCGCGCGCATCGACGCGCAGCACATCGTAACGACCGACGCCGTCGTCGAAGGCACGCACTTTCGTCGGGACTGGTCCGGGCCCGAAGATCTTGCAATCAAACTCTGGAACGTAAACCTGTCCGACATCGCGGCCAGCGGCGGCGATCCGGACTGGTGTCTCTTGAATCTGGGACTGCCCGCGAACATCGGCGACGACTGGCTGCGAGCCTTCGCGCGCCAATTCCGCCGCGAATGCGAACGCGACGGCGGCCGCCTGGTCGGCGGCGACACCTTTCGTTCGTCACAGATCACGCTGTCCTTAACTCTGGCCGGATCGCTCTGGCGGTCCGACGAAGCCACGGACTATCGCTATCTCGACCGGGCCGGCGGGGCGCCCGGCGACGCGATCTACGTGACCGGCGCACCAGGACTCTCGCTTCTGGGCTACGAACTTCTGCTCGGCGCAGACGCCCGAAATTCGTCGGGCGCATCCCGGGCGGC
Source organism: bacterium (assembly GCA_024742665.1). Classification (GTDB taxonomy): domain Bacteria; phylum Spirochaetota; class Leptospiria; order Leptospirales; family Leptonemataceae; genus JANSYA01. Next base: position 1,071,980 of record JANSYA010000001.1, on the reverse strand, counting down.
AAAGACGACGCAAAACTCAGATATCGGATTATCAAACATCGCGCAAGCCCTCCGGGAGCAATCCGCCCGGCGCGGCTCAAATCATCCTGACGCGAGTGCGCTCTATCGCGCCGCGGTCGAACGCCATCTGCGCCCGCGCGCCCGCCTGGCGGAATCCCGATCCCTGCGATCAAATCCGCTGGTGCGGAGCATGCTGGATCTGAGCGACGGCCTGTACGCGGATCTGCTCCGCCTGGCCGAAGCCAATCCAGGGCTGCGCTACACGATCGATTGCGATCGCCTGCCGCTACCGGGAGTCGGAGTGCCGGACGTTTCGAATTCCCCGGGCTCCCTGGACTCGTCAGACTCCTCGGACTCCTACAGCGATGGGCGCGAAATCCGATCGGCCTGGCGGACCCTGCTCGACGCCGGGGCCTGCACCGCAGCCGACCTGCAGCGGCTGGCGCTCGGCAGCGGAGAAGAATTAGAATTGCTGTTCAGCGCGAAGCCGGGCCTCGACTTCGCTTTCCCCTGCGCGGAAATCGGCCGGGTCACAGCCCTGGATTCAAGTCCGAGTCCGAGTGAGAGTCCGGGCGCGCGCCAGGCCGCCGATGCCGACGCCGAAGAAAGAGTCCTGCTCCGAAACTCCGCATTCGAAACGCGGGACAGGCCGCAGTGGTTTCAGCACTTCTGAGAGACCGCGCCGATTCCCGGACCGGCAGCCTGTCCGGAATTCACCGGCATGCGACATAAAGGCCGTTTCCGCAGCGGGCCTGGCCACTTCCTTCGAAGCCGTTTCGGTTCGGGAGCAAATCGAATCGCGAAAACAGAATCTCATTGTCGAAACGAGCCGCTGCGAAAATCCTGCCTACCAATTCCGAGGAGGTTTGGGTGAAATACGCATTCGAAGATATCAAAGACACAGTAGTAATTGTAACGGGTTCCGGTCGTGGAATCGGCAAGGCGACCGCGCAAATGTTCGCGGACCACGGCGCTAAAGTCGTCGTTTCCGACATTGACGAGGGCGTCTGTAAAGAAGCCGCCGAAGAAATCGGCCGCAGCGGCGCGGAAGTTCTGCCGATCGTCGCCAACATCACCAAGCGCGAAGAAGTCGACGCGATGATGGACAAAACCGTTGAGAAGTGGGGCAAGATCGACACCCTCGTAAACAACGCGGGCGTAACCAAAGACGGTTTGTTTCTGCGCATGAAACCCGATCAGTGGAATTTCGCGATCGACGTAAACTTGAACGGCACCTATCACTGCACCCACGCTGCGGTGAACGTGATGCGCAAAGCCAAAAAAGGCAGCATCATCAATCTCTCCTCGCTGTCTCGCACCGGTAACCCCGGTCAGGTCAACTACTCCGCGGCGAAAGCGGGCGTAATCGGTTTTACGAAGGCCCTGGCGAAAGAAATCGGTTCCATGGGCATTCGCGTGAACTGCATCGCTCCGGGCTTCGTAGAAACCCGTCTGACCGACGCGATTCCCGACAAGCTGCGCGAAGAAATGATCAAGAGCATTCCGCTGCGCCGCGAAGGCGAGCCGGACGACATCGCCGGTCCGATCCTGTTTTTGGCATCACAGCTCTCCAGCTACGTCAACGGCGCGATCATCGACGTCAACGGCGGAGTTTACTGATCACTTGAAGAACGAATTCTCGTTCGAGTGATTTCGCGTAAGCAATCGTCTACACGATTTTTCGCGCGTCTTGAAAGGCGGTTCTGTAAAAAGGGCCGCCTTTTTTATTGGCATGATGCCCTTCGCACCGCGCGAAATTTACTGGCCCTGACCGCTCCCCTTTCAGAAACCGTTCGCATGCAGCTACGGATTTCGAAAGCAAGCCCGATTCGTCTCCTCAAAATCGCAGTGCGTCTCTTCGCCTGCGCGGTTTTCGCACTGTATCTTTCGACCGGCGCGACTCTGAGCGCCGATGAAACAGATCCGAACGCGATAACAGGATCGCCCCGCACGGCGCAGAATTTCGCGCGCTTCTTCGAAGAGCGCGTTCCCGCGAAGCTGGACGAACACGCCGTCGCGGGGGCCGTCGTCGCCGTTGTACACAAGGGCCGCGTCGTTTACAGCGGCGGTTTCGGCTGCGCCCGCATCACACCGGAACAGGCCTGCGAAAGCGTCGATCCGCAGCGAACCCTCTTTCGCGTCGCCTCAATTTCGAAGCTGTTCACATTCACCGCCCTGATGCAATTGATTGAGCAAGGGCGCGTGGATTTGGACGCCGACGTAAACGAATACGTGCAGCGTCGCGACCCCGACAGCGGCGAAATTCTGTTTCGCATTCCGGAACTCGCCGACCAACGTCCCGTTCTTGTCCGGGACCTGCTCGTCCATACGACGGGTTTTGAAGACCGCGCGATCAATCTCTTCGCGGATGATCCCGCCCGGGCCCAGAACCTGCGCGAAGCCGTCGAAGTATTGCCGCCGCAGCGAGTCCTGCCGGCCGGCCAGGAAATCGCTTACTCGAATTACGGAGCCATCCTGGCCGGGTACATCGTCGAGCAGGTGAGCGGCGAAAGCTTCGAAGACTATGTTGAAAAAAATATTTTCGCGCCGCTGAATATGCGGAGCTCCAGTTTTCGCCAGCCCCTGCCCGCGGCGCTCGCAGCAAAGCTCTCGGACGGTTTCCTGTATACCGGTGAAATGCCAGAGGCCGATGCAGAGCCGGAGACGATCGCGATCGATCCGGCGAAATTCGAAGCTCAGGTTTTCGAAATCATCCAGGGCACATCGGCCGGCGGCCTGAGTACGACCGCCGATGATTTAGGCCGCTTTCTCGCGACGCACCTCGCCCACCATCAGGGCGGTCGCTCCGGAGCACTGCTATCGCCGGCGACAGCCCGGCAAATGCACTCGACGCTCTTTCGCCCCCACGCCCTGGGCAACGGTTTCGCGCACGGCTTTATGGAACTGGACAGCCACGGGCAACGGATCATCGGCCACAGCGGCGATACGATTTTCTTTCACAGCCTGGCGGGAATAATGCCGGAACAGGATCTCGGCTTTTTTATCTCCACGAATTCCGCCACGGGCACGCTCCCCGTCTGGGAGCTCCGAGCGGAATTTCTGGACACCTTCTTTCCGGCGCCGACAGGGCAGGTCCTCGCGCAAGAATTCCAGACAGTCGCGCCGATCGACCTGGACGCCTACCCCGGATTTTATACGACCAATCGCCGCTCCGAAACGGATTTCACGAAAGTCATCGCGCTTTTTATGAGCATCAACGTAAAGCTGAATGAGACCGGCGACGGTCTGCTGATTCGCGATTTTTTCTCGGGCGAATTGCTGGACTTCGTTGCGATCGCGCCCGACGTATTTCAGGAACGCGAGGGCCACAAGCGCTTCGTATTTTTGCGCAATGCATCCGGCGAAGTCGCTTCACTCCTCGTTAACGATATTGCGATCATGACCTTTCACCGCGTCGCCTGGTACGAATGGCCGCCCCTGCACTTCGCAATCATTGCGATCGGCGCGATCTTAATCATCGGCGGTTTCGTCTTTCGACCGACCGGACTGATGATGGCGCTTTCGCGGGGCTATCGCGCGGGGCTGGACGCCGACGCGCGCCGGGCCGGCTGGGTGGGCTTCGGCATTGTGAGCACGTACCTCGTATTTTTCGGCGTGCTGGCCTTTTTGATGAGCGGCATTGAATTCGTATTTTCGATTCCGCCGCGCTGGCCGTTTTATATTCCTTTCGCCGCCTTTCTATTGCAGCTGCTCGCTCTGACGTACGTGTTGCCGGCCTGGTCCCGACGCTACTGGAGCAAAGCCGGCCGCGTTTTCTATACCGCGCTCGTGATCGGTCTCTTCGCCTTCTTCTGGTTTCTGTACTACTGGAATTTCATCGCCTGATCTTCGTTCAGAGCCGACGCCAGCGCATGATCTTGCGAAAGACCGTTTCGGGCAAGACGAGCGTCATGCTCCAGGCGATCCACTCGTGATGCGCTTCGCGCCACGCCGCGAAAAGACTCGCCTGTCCGCTGGCCGTAAACGGCAGCGAAACGATCTCCAGCGATTCTGCGACGGGAACACTGGATATACTATCAGGCTGCGATGCATTGATCGATCGAGACGCGCTTTCATAGCGCACCCGCAGCATGTGCAGGGGCGAAGTCACGAAAGCGACGCGACGCCACCCGTACGCATCGGCGAGTCGAAAGAACTCATCGATGTTCGTGACCGTATCATAGGATTCCCGATCCTGAACGATCGCACCGCCTGGCAGACCGGCCGCGCCTGAGATCCGCGTCATGCCGTCGCGCCGTTTCGCCAGGCGGTTCTCGCGCCAGTGCCCGCCGATCCCCACAACGACCGGCGCGGCTCCCCGGCGATAAAGCTCCGCCGCGAAATGCAGGCGTTCGACGGTCGTCGCATCCAGTCCCGAATGCGGACCGATACCCGCGCAAAAAACGACGACCGCATCGAACTCCGCGACCGGACGCTTGACCTGCCCGTCCGCCGGAGCGGCCGTCGCACGCGGCGGAAAATTTTCGGCCATGGCGTTGAAGGCCGCGGCCGCGATCAGATCACAGGCTAGCAGCAGAGCGCAACAAACGATAAGCCGACGCAGCATGGGCACAATCTGAATTGACGTCATCGAAAGTCGATTGTTTTCATCGCATCGGCATGAATCATCCAACGATCGAAACGGACCGACTCCTCTTACGCGAATGGCGCGACACGGATCGCGACGGCTTCGCGCGCATGAACGCCGACCCGGAGGTGATGCGCTATTTTCCGGCACCGCTGAATCGCGAACAGAGCGACGCGCTCTTCGATCGCGCGGTTGCGCACTTCGCGCGCCACGGCTTTGGAATGTGGGCCGTCGCTCTGCGCTCGCAGTCTTCGGCGACCGACACGGACGATGAAAGCGCGCATTCCCCGGGCGCGGTCATCGGCTTTACCGGACTGAATCTGGCGGACTTCGAAGCGAAGTTTACACCCGCGATGGAAATCGGCTGGCGACTGGCCCGGGAGTTCCAGGGACGCGGCTACGCGACGGAAGCCGCCCGGGCCGTGCTGAGCTTCGCCTTCGAGAAGCTGGAGCTGCCCGAAATCGTCAGCTTCACAGCCGTCGAAAATACTGCCTCGCGCCGGGTCATGGAAAAGATCGGCATGACGCGCTCGGCCGCGGAAGACTTCGAGCACCCGGCCCTGGCGCCCGGACATCCCCTGCGATCGCACGTGCTGTATCGCGCGCGGCGCTCCTGATCCGCCGGGGATTTCGGTCGACACCGGCAAGGAGACCAGCAGAATCGATCGCGGGCAGCATTCGCATGGCGTTCATCTCAAGTACAGGACCGCAGTCGACGACTACGACAGGCAGAGCCGGGGCCGATGTGCATCCGGCCGCAGCCATGACTCAGTTCGCGCACGCCGTCTCGTGCGGAACGCAGCGCGGTATCTTGCGCGCGATTCTGCATGCGATCGTTATGGGCGGCCTTTGCCTGAGCGCCACCCTGGCCTGCGTGAATCGTTCGTCCAATACTGACGTCGTTTCGGAACTGCTGCCGGCCTTAACGCTTACAACGAATCAGAGCGTGCTGATCATCGGCGATTCTCTGACCGATTTTTCTTCGGGATTCGGTTTACAGTCGCGCCTGGGGCCCGGCTACACCGTCGCCTTTCGCGGCATCATCAACACCGACTTTAATTTCTGGATCGGCCGATTGGACGAAGCCTTCGCCCAGGCGACGACGGGGCCGCCGGCCTATATTCTCGTTCCGCTCGGCACGAACGACGGCTTCACGCTCGCTCCCCCGCAGTTTCTGGAACGGGTGGCGACATTTCACGCCGAGCTCCGCAAGCGCAGTTTCGCCCGCGTCTATTATTTTACGATGCCGGGGACTTTAATCGGAACTCTCGCGCCGGCCATCGCCGCGAACAACGCCGCCCTGCGACCGGAGCACGTCGCGCGCTATGCAGGCGACAACAGCGTGCTGGTCGATCTGGAAACTGTATTTCAAAACGCGAGCCCGGTGCCCGCGCTCTACGACGCGGGCGATCCGCTGCACCCGACGCAAAACGGCTATGATCTGATGGCCATCGAAATGGAACGCGCCGTTCGCCAGCAGTAGCGGACGTCACCTGAGCGATGCGATCGCTCGCTCCAATTCAGACTTCGGTATAGCCGCCGGAGCGCGTGTACAGGATCGCGCGATTCGGTCCGGAGTCCGCCGCGCGATGCAGGGCCCGTCGCGCTTCGTCCAGACGCGCCGCAAGCTCGTGTTGGATCGTTCGCAGCTCGCTTTCGCCTGCGCCGGATTCCGCCGAAAATTCCGACGGCAGCGCCTGGTGCACGACGCCCGCGTTCACTTCCAGCGGTCCGAAGGCCTGAATATGTATTTCGCGCATGCGCGCCAGAATCGTCCGACTCGCTTCGCACACTCGTTCCAATGGCAGGCCCGGCACCGCGACTAAAAATTCAGAGCGGCCGACGCGACTGACGACTCCCGCGTTGCGTACGGAATATTTCAGTCCCTGCCCCGCTTTGCGCAGAACGTACTCTAAGGCTTCGCTGCCCGCGCGGTCTCCGAAGCCGTCGCCGGAATCCAGACCGCGGATCTTAACGAGAATCGCGCCCAGCTCGCCGCAGCGAGTTTTGGCGAAACGTTCCATCCGCCGAATGCGTCGGGCGAGCGCTCGCTCTAATTGATCGCGACCGACCAGGCCGGTCACGCGATCGATTAAACCGCGCTCGACTTCAAAAGTCATGTCCTGGAATAATAACACGTAGCCGGCGAGCGCGCCGTCCGGCTGATAGAACGGCGAAATCACGCGTTCGACGTACGCCTCCGGACCGAGCGAAAGCAGCATCGAACGCCGCGCCTGATTTTCGAAACTGCTGGCGGGACCTTTGCCGCCGAAGACGGAATTTAAGTCCACGCGAAAGGCCTCGCGCACTTCTTCTCGAACCTCAGGGCTGCGCAATAGTTCGCTCAGAGTTCGATTTTCAAACGAACGCAGGTCGGTTTCAAATAGAATCTCCAGCATATCGTTGACATTGTGAATCAAGAAGTCCTGATTTTTGAAAGCGGGCGTTACAAGCATCACGCCGGATTCAAGCGCATCGAGCAAACCATGCGTGCGAATCAACTCGTCGCGCACGACCTGATCGATAAAAAACGAACGAACGCCCTGGATTATCTGACGGCTTTCGTACTGCTGAATCAAACTATAGAGATAGGAGTCGACCCCCGCTCCAAAGAGATCGTCGATCGACCGGAAGTGCGCGAAACCCTGGTCGGCCAGGGCGACAATTTCCGCGACGCCGAAGTTCGTGGATTCAGCCCTGGCGACGCCCGGCGACTCCGCAGCCGCGACGGAATCGCCGCTTTCATATACCAGCACGAAGGGCACCAAATCGCCGAAACATCGCCGGAGAGCCTGGACGTCCGAGGCGGCGCCGCTCTGCTTCGCGCCGGCCGCGCCCAGATCGCACAGCACCGCCTCGGGTTCTTCTTCCCGGCGCTCCAGAATCTGACGAATCAGCGCCGCCTCCGGACGGACCAGGCGCAGCGATTTGAGCGTGATCGCGGAACTCAGGCCGGAGAAGCGTTCAGGACGATCGGTAATCAAAAGAATCATATTTTTTTACAGGTCTGGAATCTCTCCCCCGGAATTTCATTGCATTTTCAGGGAATTTTCATAATTTAGCACCACGTGACGACTCCGCAACCACAGGTCGATATTCACAAACAGCTGGCCAATTTTTCCAATTACCTCAAGAAGAAGGGGTTGAAGATCACCAGCCAGCGTTTGCTGGTCGCCGAGAAAGTTTTTAGCATGGAGTCCCACTTCACCGTGGACGCTCTGGCGGAAGCTTTGAAAGACCGGCGCGGCGAGATTTCGCGCGCGACCATCTACCGCATCGTTTCCGTGATGGTGGAAGCGGGTCAGCTGACCGAACACAATTTCGGCCAAAACGCCAAGTACTACGAACACATTCCCGGCCAGGATCACCACGATCACATTCTCTGCCTGGACTGCGGCCGTATCGACGAATTCGTCAACGACGCCATCGAAGAGATGCAGCTCAAGATCGCCGGCGAACACGGCTATGATCTGGCCGACCACTCTTTGAATCTGTACGGCAAGTGCGTCGAACTTCGCACGACCGGCAGCTGCGCCCGCGGCAATCCCGACGACTCCGGCGAGTCCGCCAGCAACTGATTCACGCGGCATTCGCTCGCGCTCTCCAGCTCTCCGCTGCATTTCAATCTATTTCAAATCTACCTCAATCTATTGCCATGGACGCACGCGCCCTTCGCGTCCGGCCTGAAATCGTTGCGAAGATCGGGAGAAAATCGCTTTCGCGAATTTGCTCTGGCTGAATCCTGTATCGAGTGATGACCTACCAGGAAGCGGTGGCCCGCCGCGAAGCAGACGATCGCAGTCTGGGGCTGGCCTTTTTACATACGGTGCAATCGGGCCCGCGCCACACAGCCATCGTCGATCCGACCGGCTCTATGAGTCGGGTCCGTCTGGCCGCGGCGGCCCTCAGTCTGCGGGACCTGCTCGACGCCGAAGTCAGCGCCGCGCGCGTCGGCGTGCTCCTGCCGCCGGGCAAAGGCGGCACGGTCGTGAATCTGGCCCTGGCGCTGGCCGGGCGAACCGCTGTGAATCTCAATCATACCGCGGGAGAAGCGCAGCTGAAACGCATGTGCGAAATCGCCGAAATCACGACGATCATAACGGCGCAAAAATATCTCGATCGCCTGACCGATCCGCCGGCGCTCCCTGGCCGCGTGCTTTTGGCCGACCTGGATTTACTGCCGCGGGTTTCGAAAGCGAAGACCCTGGCGAATATGGCGAGACTGCCGCTGCTTTCGCACGGCGGCCTGCGCAAGCTCGATCGCGGACGCAGTCAGGACGTGGCGACGATTGTATTTTCTTCGGGCACGACCGGCGATCCCAAAGGCATCCAGCTGACGCACGCGCAAATCCTGGCGAATATTGAATCGGCGCGCACGGGATTGAATCTGCACCAGGCGCACGTCCTCTTAACGGCGCTGCCGCTCTTTCACAGCTTCGGCCTGGTCCCCGGTTTCTGGCTGGGCCTGACGAACGGCGTGACGATTTCAGCTTTTCCGAATCCCCGGGATCCGGCCGCCTTCGGTCGCCACGCGGAAAAAACTTCCGCGACCTGCATGATCAGCACGCCGACCTTTTGCCGCCAGTACCTGAAAAAAGTCCAGCCGCACCAATTCGCGACGATGCAGTTCGCGATTGTAGGCGCGGAAAAGTGTCCGCCGGAACTGCGCGTCGCCTTCGAGGATCGCTTCAAGGCGACGCTGCTCGAAGGCTACGGCTGCACCGAACTCGCTCCGATCGTCTCGGCGAATTTGATGGACTCGGCCCAGGCCGAGCCTCCCGATTATTCTGCGAAGAATGCATCCATCGCTCGCGGCGGGGCCGAAGGCGAAATCTATGCCGGACCGCCGGCTCGCGACGGTTCCGTCGGACGCCCGCTGCCGGGCATTGAAATCTTAATCGTCGATCCTGAAACCTTAGAGGAATTGCCCCGCGGAAGCGAAGGGCTGATTATCGTTCGCAGCCCGGCGCGCATGCTGGGATATTTAAAGCGCGACGATTTGACCGACGCGGCCTTCGTGCTCGACGGCTATCGCACGGGGGATATGGGGCGACTGGACGAAGACGGCTTTTTGTTTATTACCGGCAGACTCGCGCGCTTCGCGAAACTGGGCGGCGAAATGGTGCCGCTCGATTCGGTCGAAGAGGCGCTGGATTCGTATATTCGCAAAAACTTCCCGCATGATTCCGGCGATTCCGGCGCGGCCGACGACGAAAGCGATTACGAAGTGGCCGTCGCCGCCGTTCCGGATCCCGCAAAAGGCGAACGCCTGGTTTTATTGTATACGGCGCTGCCCTGTCCCGTCGGCGATCTACTGGAACAGGCCCTGGCCGAGTATCCGGCGCTCTTTCGACCGCGCCCGAGAGACTCGTATCAAGTAGACGAACTGCCTGTTCTGGGAACCGGCAAACGCAATCTGAAAGGCGTGAAGTCGCTCGCTGAAAAGATGGCCGCCGAAGGGAAAACGACGCAGGCGAAGGCCGGCGCTTCGACGAAGAAGACCGGCTCCTGAAAATTCCTGAAACCGAACAGGCGGCCGGCGGTCGCGATGCGATCGATCCGATTTTGGTACGCCGGCCGCTTCGCAATCGCCGCCGTTATTGAGCGTGATCGGCTTCGTTGTCTTCCGGAAAGACTTCGAGAATTTCCTGGACCAGTTCATTGGGCAGGGCCATCCAGGCATTGCGTCTGTTGTGAATCAGCAGACCGTCGACGCCCTGGGTTTGCAGAGTCATCTCGAAGGCCCGGCGGCCCGGCAGCTGGAGCTGGTGCTGCGCCTGTTCGGCGATCCGCTCGTCTTCGCCGCTCGTATACATCAAAAACATCTGAAAGCCGTTCACCCCGGCCATGGCCAGGTTCATGGCTTGCTCGTCCGGCGATCCCCGGCGGCCCTGCTTCGCGGATTTTTTTTTGCCAGCTTTCTCTTTGGTCTTCTTTTTCGTTTTCTTTTTTTTCGCGGCCTTCTTTTTCCCGGCGCCCTCCGACGCGTCGTCCTTAAACGAGACGACCGGCGCGTACAGCGAATTCGTTAAGAACAGTGCATAAGCCCGCCGCCGATCCTCGGCGGTATGCTTCGTTCCGATTCGTTCGATCAAAGCGTCGATATCGTTCGGATCGCCGGCGTCGCGTCCCGCAAGCCGTTTGATTTTCTGAATAAAATCCGCAAACATCAATCGTTCCAATTCCGAATTTCTTTTTTTGCCGGCCTTTCGTCCGTTTTTGGCTGGTAAAATTTCAGGCGCCAGACCGGATATACCGCGAGCAGGACACCCGGTCCGCGCTCTGTTGAAACTCATCACCGCACGTCCATCATCGCACACGAAAGCAGAACATCATGACTCGAACTGTCGCCGGCGGCAAAAAGAAGGCCGCCAAAAAGATCTCAAAAAAAGCCGGCAAAAAAGCCACCCAAAAAAAGAAAAGCGCCAAAAAGTTTTCGAAGCCGGCGGCCAGGTCCGCAAAAAACGCCGCGAAAAAGAAGGCCGCGAAAAAAGCGAAACCGGCGGCCGGCAAAAAAAAGAGCGCCGCGAAAAAAGCGACCACGAAGACCGCAGGCAAAGCGAAGTCAAAAGCGACCGCCGCTCCCACTACACAGACCGCGGCGCCCGGCCCCGCGGCCGAACGCATGCGAACTCTGGAAAAAGAGATCCGCCACCACCAGCAGCTTTACTATCAAAAGAATCAGCCGGAGATTTCCGACCGCGACTTCGACCGGCTCTTCGCCGAATTACAAAAGCTCGAAAAGAAATATCCTGACGACGCCCGTCCGGATTCTCCAACGCAGGTCGTCGGCTCGGATCTTGAAAACGAATTCCCGAAATTTCAGCACACGATCCCCGTCCTTTCTCTGGGCAATACTTATTCGCCGGAAGAAGCCCTGGAGTGGTCCGAAAAACACGCCGCGCCCCACGATACAAAAGTCGGCGTGCAGTGGAAAGTGGACGGCGCGACACTCGTTTTGTACTACGAGGCCGGGCGTTTGGTCCGGGCGGTCACCCGCGGCACGGGACAGGTCGGCGACGAAGTCACGGCGAACGCGCTGACAATCAAAGACGTGCCGCGCACCCTGAAAGAAAAAGTCACTCTGGCCGCCCGCGGCGAAGTCTATATGACCTTCGCCGACTTCGCGGAGTATAACGAAAGCATCGGCTGGGTCTACGCGAATCCGCGCAATCTCGCGGCGGGCACGCTCAAACACAAGAAGCCGGCCGAAGTCGCCAAACGCCCGCTGCGCTGGGTCGCTTTCGAAGGCCACTTCGATCGCGACTATCTGCGTGCGAATAAAATCAAGAGCGACGAAGCCGTACTGCGAAAGCTCAAGAAACTCGGCCTGCCGGTTTCCCCCGACAATCGCTTCGTAAAAGTTGAAAAGCTCCCCGACGAAATCGAGACATTCACCGCCGCGAAAGAAAGCGTGCCCATGCCGGTGGACGGCCTGGTGTTGAAAGTCGAAGATCTGGAACTGCGCGAACGCCTGGGTTTCACCGCGAACAATCCCCGCTGGGCGACTTCGCTGAAATTCGAACCGGAGCTGGGGCAAACGACCGTCGAAGACATCGAACTGCAGGTCGGCCGTACCGGTCGAGTGACTCCGAGAGCGCGTCTCGCGCCGGTCCAGCTGGCCGGAACGACGGTGACTTATGCGACCTTACACAACGCCGACTATATTAAGAAGCTGGGCGTGCGCAAGGGATCGCTCGTAAAGGTTTCGAAACGCGGCGAAATCATCCCCGCCGTCGAAGAGGTCGTCGATCCGGGCAAAGGCCGCGCCTATCGTTTCCCGAAGAAATGCCCCGCATGCAAGACCGGCTTACAACGCGAAGACGACGCCGTCGACTGGATGTGTCCGAATCCGGAGTGTCCTGAAAAGCAGCTGAACCGCCTGGTTTTCTTCGCCGGCCGCAAACAAATGGATATCGCCGGCCTGGGCGAGCGCGTCATGGAGATCCTCTTCGAACAGGGCTACGTCAAACGCGTTCCGGATATCTACGGTCTACACGAACATCGCGCGAAGCTGGAGACGATCGAAGGCTTCGGCGAAAAGTCCGTGCGCATTTTACTCGACGGCATCGAAGCGTCGAAGCAGCGCGAATTTCGCTACGTGCTGCCGGCGCTGGGACTGCGCGAAGTCGCGACGCACGTCACGGGTATTCTAATTACAGAAGGTTACGACTCCATCGATCGTATTATCGAGCTGGCGACGGCCGAGAACGCCGAAGAAATTCTGGCCGAAATGGACGGCGTCGGTCCCCGCACCGCCGAAGCGATTCTAGAACAGTTTCAGGATCCCGAAATTCTCGGCCTGATCGACGAACTGAAAGCCGCCGGTTTGCAAATGGCCGTGCCGGAACGCGCGGAGGGCCCGGGCTTCCCGCAAATTTTCGCCGGGCAAAGCTGGTGCGTCACCGGCAGCTTCGCCGAATTTCGACCGCGGGATCTGGCGATGGAAGCCGTCCGCCTGCGAGGCGGGCGAATCGTAACCGGCGTGAGCTCTAAGACCACGCACCTTCTGGCGGGAGACGGAGCGGGCAGCAAGCTTGCGAAGGCCGAGAAGCTCGGCGTGACCGTAGTCAGCGAAACGGAGTTCCTGGAGCTGCTCGCGTAGAACGCAGCGCCGAGTGCATCGAGCCAGCGGCTAGACGGTTTGCAGCGCCTGCAGGGCTTCCAGGCGATCGGAGCAATATTCGAAGGGCTGAGTGCTGTATTGAAATTGCAGCGCCTGGCGCACGATTTCCGGAACGCCGACTAAGAGCAGTCTGCGACCGTAGTCCCGCAGCTGTTCGCCGATCGCGAAAAGAATGCTGAGCGGTAAAGAGGCGGCGTAGGTAACGTCGCCGAAGTCCAGAATCGTCGCCCGATGATTATCGCGCAATCCTCCGAAGAGGACCTTGCGCAGGTCGTCGGTCATCTGCTGGTTGAGCACGGACTCCTGGAGCTGGATGATTAAAATCCCGTCCTCTCTTTCGGCGATGTACTGCATCCTATCTCTCTTAGATCGATCTACGGCAGAAAAGGCAACGGAAAATATAATCAATTTAACACTTTTAACAATTCTCTGATATAACGCGCACCGCCCGGGTGGAATCTTGCAGAATCTTAATATATTCGCGTCCGTAGTATTACCGGCCCGATCGAAGAATGGATCAAACCTCGTACTTAAACGATACGGCGACCTTCGCCCGATAGGCGACGACTTTGCCGTCTTCGATTTTCATATCCAGATCTTTGACTTCAGCCACGCGCATATTTTTCACCGAGCGCGCCGCCGTTTCGACGGCCTTGCGCGCCGCGTCCTCCCAGGACTCAGGACTCGACCCGACCAATTCAATGACTTTGTAAACGCTTTCCATAAATGTCCTCCCGACCCGGAATGAGATGCGATCGACGACCATGGATCCTGCGCGAAAACCAGAGCGGGTCAAACAAAAAAACGGAGCGCGGCCTGGGAAGGCCCGGAAATCGGGTTGCGATTTCGCCCGTCGCGAGAAATAAAAACAGGCGTTTGCGCGCGAATCTTTTCAGGACGAGTCAAAGCATTGCAACAGAATCCAGCTGAGCCGGAGTCAAACTCTGCGAGCGTCGCCTTCGCGGACGTCAGGGCCGCCGCCGAACGCATTCGAGGCGCCGTCGTCGATACGCCCTTTACGCATTCGCGAACGCTTTCGCGCCTGTGCCAGGCCGAGATCTTTTTGAAATTCGAGAACCAGCAGTACACGGCCTCGTTTAAAGAAAGAGGCGCCCTGAATACTCTGCTGCTTTTAGACGACGACGCACGTCGGCGAGGAGTCATCGCCATGTCGGCGGGCAACCACGCCCAGGGGGTCGCCTATCACGCGCGCCGCTTGAAAATTCCCGCGACGATTGTCATGCCGAAGCACACGCCCTTTATTAAAGTCCGCCACACCCGGGACTTCGGCGCTGAAGTCGTGCTGGAAGGCGAAAACGTCGACGAAGCCTTCGAGTGCGCGCGCCGTCTGCAGAGCTCGCGCGGGCTGAGTTTTATTCATCCCTACGACGACGCGCGCATCATCGCCGGCCAGGGCACCGTCGGTCTGGAGATGTTGCAGGCCCGTCCGGAGCTCGACGATCTCGTGCTGCCGGTGGGCGGCGGCGGATTGATCTCTGGAGTCGCCACAGCCGCCCGCGGCCTGGAGTCCCCGGCGAAAATTCATGGCGTGGAAAGCGAACTCTATCCATCTTTGACTCTGACCCTCGCCGGTCAGAACGATGAGCGGCCTGCCCCCGATGCGACCGGATCCACCGGCGCAGGCGATCTGCAGCCAATCCCCGGCGGAGCGACGATCGCCGAAGGCATCGCCGTGAAAAACATCGGCCGGCTGCCCCTGGCGATCGTACGCGAATTCCTGAACGAGACTCTAATCGTAAGCGAAAGTCAAATCGAGTCCGCGATCAGTCTGCTGGCCGGAATCGAAAAGACCGTCGTCGAAGGCGCCGGAGCGGCCGGACTCGCCGCGGTGCTCGCGAATCCGGAGCTTTTTCGCGGGCGACGCGTCGGGCTCGTACTCTGCGGCGGCAACATCGATCCGCGGATGCTGGCCGGAGTGCTCTTGCGGGAGCTGGCCCGGGAAGGCCGCATCGCCAGATTGCGCGTCGTCATCAGCGACACGCCGGGTATGCTCGCGCAAATATCGGGGCTGGTCGCTGCGGGCGGCGGCAATATCATCAGCGTAACGCACCAACGAGTCTTCGCAGGCGTTTCCGTTCGTCAGGCCGACCTGGACCTCGCCATCGAAACGCGCGACGCGGCGCATATGCGTGAAATTGAAGATCGCATTCGCGACGCGGGTTTTGTAGTGCGCCGTCTGGACGAAGCGCGTGACGCCTGAGAATTTTATACAGGCCTTTTATAGATCGCGCGAAGCGAGTCGGCGTACGCCGGAGTGTTTTGCAACGAGCTGCTAGTTCGAATGATTTTCACGGGCCAGAAATTCTTCGGCCGCTTTCAAATCATCGCGAACGATGAGGAGCGAGCTGAGTCCCGACAGCGAGAGGATTCGCCGCACGGCCGGCTGCAATCCGACCAGAACCACGGAGCGCCCAACAGCGCGGCAGCGTTCATGCGCGTCGAGAATTACGTTGACTGCCGGCGAAACCGCGTACGCGATTCCACGCATATCGATGATAATATCAGTCGGGGCGCCGTCCAGTTCCGATTTTAGTTCCGCTTGAAGCACCGCGCAGTTTGCGGGATCGAGGCGCGCCGCTTCGAAGGCCAGCAGCAGATAATCGCCGTTCTTCTTTTTTTTAACTACCAAGCCGTTCACCATACCGCATGCCCGAAGAAACTACGGGAACGAGTATTCCGAACCACTGAACAATCATCAAGGATATTTTATAAAATTTAATATATAATCCGACGTGTCAAAACTCAGGCGGTACAAGCCGGGTCAAAAATAAGGCAGAGCTCTCAGGATTTACGCCAGTCGATGAAAAGATCGCGTTTCGCGGGCTGACAGGTTGGACAAAAAAACGCGTCATGCCCGAGAACCGCGACGCGACGTATGACACTGCCGCATACAAAGCACTCTTCGTCGCGGCGATTGCGCACGCGCATATGATCGCGGACTTTTATATCGATCGACTGCTGCGCCGCTCGCACGGCCGCGATCCCCGCCTGCAACACGTCGCGGATCGCACCGAATAAACATGTTATTTCTTCGGAGTCGAGCTGCGCGCCGGTGGTTTTCGGATGAATGCCGGCGGCGAATAGAATCTCGTCGGCGTAGGCGTTGCCGATGGCGCTGAGATTCGTTTGATCCATCAGGAATACGCGCACCTGCTGCCGCTTGCGCTTTTCTAATAATTGAAAAAACGCATCGCGGGTAAACCCGGAGCCGAGCACGGATAATCCCTGATCGTCATAGCGCGGGATCCCGCCGGTCTCGCCAGGGCGCGTCGCATAGATCTTACCCATCTTTTTCGTATCGAGATACGAAAGCACGCAGTCGTCGAATTCCAGCTGCAAACACAGTCCCGCACCCGGGCCTTTCGACTTCGCGGCTCGTTTGCCCGTCGACTTCATCGTTTTCGCCGCGGAGGATTCAGCGCTCGCCTCGCTTAAATGAAAACGTCCGGCCAGCATCGGATGCACGATCAAATCGACGGCGGCGGCCGAAGTGCTTCCCGTGAAATGAAAGCGCAAGAAAGGACCGTGGCGATGCACGGATTCGAAAGCGAGACCGAGCAGCGCACCGTCAATGGAGCGCGGGGTCGGGGCTGCGCCGTCGGGCGAGGGCTGGTTCAGCAGATTGCGTAAAACAATGGGCTGCTTAACGCTTACGGCGGTGATGCTACGACCCGCAAGCGCCGCGGCCAGCCCGGCCTGAATATATTCAAGGTCGGGCAGTTCGGGCATGATGGAGGGTTCCGGCGTGAATCTTCGAGCGCGATCGCTTTCAGACGCGCCGAACGGTCGCGGCCAGTTTCAGACGCGAGAACAACGCCACTATCGCAGTAAAATCAGGCGTAGCCGCCCGAGTAGATATAGTTTTGCAGCAGCTCGATCAGCTTCTTCTGATCGGTCAGCTCCTGCTTGACCAGGTCGCCGATCGACACAATGCCGATGACGCGTTTGCCGTCCATGACCGGCAGGTGGCGAATGCGCTGCATGGTCATGGTCGCCAGACACTGAGAAACGTCCGCTTCGAGAGTGACCGTGGTCAGAGTGGTCGACATGATTTCGTGGATCGGCGTATCGCGCGAAGACTTGCCCTGTAGAATCACCTTCCGCGCATAGTCGCGCTCCGAGAAGATTCCCTTGAGTTCGCCGCTGTCGATCACCATTAGAGCGCCCACGCCTTTAGCCGCCATCAGCTCCAGTGCTTCGTATACGGTTCCGTTGGATCCAATGGAAAGGATATGATAACCCTTTTCGCCGAGGATGTCTTTGATCGTCGATGAGTACTGCAAGATTCCTGATCTCCTTCGTGCGCGAACGCGCCTTTCGCGGCAATCCGGATGAGAGCCGTGGGCAGTAGTTCCGCCCCCTGTCTCCGGGGGGTCAAGAAAAATTGACGGAGGGCGGAACGTACTCACCGCCGCTGAATCCGGATCCTCAGCGGCGCTTGTTCATCTTCTGAATGACCTGCACGACGTCGCGTCGCGAAATCATTCCGACCAGCCGGTTGTCCGCGTCGACGACGGGCAGCTGTCGGAAGGGACTCCCCAGAAAGATATCGACGATCTTCTGGAGATCCGTCTGGGCGTCGACGGTCTTGATGCCCGTCGCCATGTCGTCGGCGACGGTGCGCTCCGGCTCTTCGTGATAATAGGATCGCTTCGCGAGCAATTTGATGCAATCCTTCTCGGTGAGAATGCCCAACAATCGATCGTACTGATCGACAACGGGCGCGCCGGTAACGCCGGTTTTCAGAAAGAGGTCCACGGCTTTTAAGATCGGCATATCCGGTTTGAGAGTCGGATGCTTGACGACCATGAAATCGCGGGCCAGAGCGGCGGGACTGGCGGCGGGCGCTGCCAGATCTGCGGTGTAGTTCATACCTGCCTCCCTCTGCGAAATGTTTCAGCAGATGCTTATATATGGAGAAAACGAATCTTTATGCAAGCAATTCCTCGTGGTGCGCCGCGCAATCGTGCGAGCACCGCACATACAAAGTTTGATCAGTCGGCGACGAATTCTTACCGACAATAGTGAATCAATTGACATGCGAAAGACGGACTGCCATTCTCGGAGTTGCGCGCGAAGCTTTCAGACATTGTGCACTGCGCGAAGCCGGATGCAAGCGGCGAAACGCAAAAAAATCCAGCAATGTCTGTCGCCGCCGTCGCGTTATCTTGACAGCTATTCCCGAAATCGAATCTTATCCCACGATCGTATATGAGCACATTTCACATCAAGCGCGGTTATAATATTCCAGTTAAAGGCGAGGCCGATGTATCCGGCGGCCTGCTGGAGGCTCCGCGACCCGGCCACTACACCGTCCATCCCCTCGACTTCGGCGACGGCCTGAAACCCCGCCTGCAAGTCGAAACCGGAGACTCCGTCAAGATCGGCAGTCCGCTGTTCGTGGACAAGGCGCAGCCCGAAGTCGTCTTCGCATCGCCCGCCGCGGGCAAAGTCTCCGACATCCAGTACGGACCGCGCCGCGTGATCGAAAGCATTACGATCCAGTCGTCCGGAGACGACGCCGAGCAGTTCGAAAACTTCCGCCAGGGTGAAATTAAGAACCTGGCCCGCGAACGTCTGATCGAACATCTGCTTTCCGGCGGCGTCTGGCCGTACATTCGCCAGCGTCCCTTCGACATCATCGCGAGCCCCGGCGCGACGCCTGCGTCGATTTTCGTAAACTGCATGGACACCGCGCCCCTGGCGGCCGATCCGGAATTCGCGCTCAAAGATAAATTCGCCGAATTCGAAGCGGGCATTGAAGCCCTGCAGGTCCTGGCCGCGAACAACACAGTGCACATTGTGACCAACGGCCGCGCAAAAGACTCGGTCTTCGCGCGCGCGAAGGGCGCAAACGTCGAGCAGCACACCTTCACCGGCAAACACCCCGCGGGCCTGGTCGGCACGCATATCTCACGCATTGATCCCCTGGTCGGCGGGCACGGCAAAGTCATCTGGTATCTGAACGCCCGCGACGTCGTAATGCTCGGCAGCTTTCTGTTAGTGGGCCAGTATCCCACGGAGAAAGTAGTCGCGGTCGTCGGCAACGGGGTGAACAAGCGCGCGTATTACCGCGCGCGCGTCGGCCAGAGCGCGGAGAGCATCATCGGCAAGAATCTGGCCGAAGGCGAACAGCGCATCGTTTCGGGCAATCTGTTAACCGGCGCAAAAATTCAAAGCGGCAACGCCCTGGGATTCTACGACGGCACGCTGACCGTGCTTCCGGAAGGACGCGAACGTCATTTTATCGGCTGGATGCTGCCAGGCCTTGCGCGCTGGACCTACTCCCGGGCCTTCGTCTCGGCGATCATGCCGGGGAAAAAGTACGCCATGCACACGAATAAAAACGGCGAAAAGCGCGCCTTCGTGAAAACCGGCGACTACAGCAAGGTCATATCGCTGGACGTGCTGCCGGACTATCTGTGCAAAGCGATCCTTTCGGAAGACATCGAGCTGATGGAACAACTCGGCATTATGGAATGCTCGCCGGAGGACTTCGCCCTCTGCAGTTATATCTGCCCCTCCAAGGTCGAGTTCACCGAGATTATCAAGCAGGGCCTCGATCTAATGCAGGCGGAACTCGCCTGATCGCGCCGATTATAATCTGGATGATCTGGATCGACTCGCACAACGAACTTACAGGAAAGATATGAAGTTCTTACTCAAACTGCTGGAAAAACAGGATCCCCTTTTTCACAAAGGCGGCAAGCTCGAAAAGCTGTTCCCCCTATGGGACGCCCAGAGCACCTTTCTGTTTACTCCCGACGAAGTGACCGAAAAGGGCCCTCACGTCCGGGACTCCATCGATCTCAAACGATTGATGATTACGGTCGTTATGGCCCTGATCCCGCCGACGCTGTTTTCGTTTTATAACACCGGATATCAAATGGCCGTCGCCTACGGCGAACACGAAGTCCTGAGCTTCTGGCAGATGTTCGCGAACGGCGCCATCGCCAACCTGCCGATCATTCTGGTCAGCTACGCGACGGGCGGTCTATGGGAAGGCCTCTTCGCCGTCATTCGCCGGCATAAGATCAGCGAAGGATTTCTCGTAACCGGACTTTTGTTTCCCTTAACGCTGCCCGTCACGATTCCCCTCTGGCAGGTCGCGGTGGGCGTGAGCTTCGGCGTCGTGATCGGCAAAGAAATCTTCGGCGGCACGGGCATGAACATCATGAACCCGGCGCTGACCGGCCGCGTCTTTTTGTTTTTCTCGTTTCCCGCCGACATCTCCGGCGCGAAAGTCTGGATTCGCGAATTTCACCCCGAACGTTTTCCTTATCTCGACGGCTTCATGTTCCACGACGCTTCGCGGGCCCTGGTCGACGGCTATACCGGCGCGACCGCGCTCTTAACGGTGGCCGACGTCGGCAAAGGAGGGAATCCCATCGCCGCCTTAAGCAACGGGGGATTCGCGAATTTTGAGTTCCTGGATTTATTTATCGGGCTGGTGCCCGGCAGTATGGGCGAGACCTCAGCGCTCGCGTGTTTGATCGGCGCGGCGATTCTGATTGCGACCGGCGTCGGCAGCTGGCAGATTATCGTCAGCACGATCGCCGGCGGCTTCGGCATGGCTTTCTTTTTGAATTTAGTCGCCGGCCCCGAATTGCCCGGCTTTCTCGCGCTGCCGCCGCTGTATCATCTCGTGATGGGCGGCTTCATGTTCGGCGCGGTTTATATGGCCACCGACCCGGTCAGCGCCGCGGGTACGACCGGAGGCAAGTGGATCTACGGCTTCCTGGTCGGCGTGCTATGTATTTTAATTCGCGTGTGGAACCCGGCCTATCCTGAAGGCATGATGCTCGCCATCTTATTCATGAACATCTTCGCGCCCCTGATCGATCACTTCGTCATGCAGCGAAACATCAACCGGAGACTGAAACGTGCAACGCAGTAACCTGTATACATTCGGATTCGCCTTCGCGGTCACGCTCTTCTGTAGCGTCGGTCTGGCTCTGGCGGCCACCAATCTCAAGCCGGCCCAGCAGATCAGCGCGCGCCTGGACGTGATAAAAAATATTCTTTCGGTCGCCGGCTACGACGACGCCGAGACCAATCAGACGGCGGCGACGGATCCCAAAGCGGTGATCGATCTTTTCGAAAAAGATTTTAACGCGCGCGTGGTCGACAAAAACAATCAGGAAGTTTCGATCGACGCGATCAAAACCGAGCTGCAAAAACTCGGCTACAAACCCGAGGAGCTCGATCAGAAGCAGGCTTTCGAAATCGTCGAAATCTTCAGCGCGAAGATCGGCCTGCTCGCGGCGAAGGCCGGCGTAAAAAAGGACGAGTACGATCCCGGCTATAGCCTGCTGTTTTTGCACCAGCCCGGCGGCCAGGCAGAGATCGCGGCTTATATCGTTCCGGTCGAAGGTTTCGGCCTCTGGGATATGATCTACGGCTATATCGCACTGCAGCCGGATCTCATCACCGTAAAAGACATTCGTTTTTATAAACACCAGGAGACTCCCGGTCTCGGCGGCGAAATCTCAACGCCCGTCTTCACCGACCAGTTTCCGGGAAAAAAGATTCTCGCAGAGGACGGAACCTACACCTCGATCGGCGTGGTCAAAGGCAAAGTCTCCGACGTGCACCCCGACCAGCCCGAACACTACGTGGACGGCATCAGCGGCGGCACCATTACCGGCCGGGGCGTAACCGACTTTCTCTACGAAGATCTGAAGCGATACAACGTATATTTTCAAACGATCCGGGAAAACACCGGCGATGTTAGCGCGAAAAGCGACAATCAAGCGCCAGAACTCCTGAGCGCGCGAGGCGAACTATGAGCACAGCAACAGCGACACCGGAAACAAAACCGCAGCAGCCGCTCTTCGGCAAAAAAGAACGCGCGATCGTCCGCGATCCGCTCTGGGATAATAATCCGATCACGCTCCAGGTTCTGGGGATTTGTTCGGCCCTGGCCGTAACGACTCAGATGAGCACGACTTTCGTCATGTGCTGCGCGGTAGTCGTGGTGCTTTCGCTTTCCAACGTGGTCGTTTCGTCCCTGCGCAATATGATACCCGGCAAGATTCGCATCATCGTAATGCTCGCGGTCGTGGCTTCGCTTGTTATCTTAGTGGACCAGGTCCTGAAAGCCTATCTCTTCGAAATGAGCAAGCAGCTCTCAGTATTCGTCGGCCTGATCATTACGAACTGTATTATTCTGGGACGCGCCGAAGGTTTCGCCATGGCGAATAAACCCTGGCCTTCGTTTCTGGACGGTCTGGGCAACGCTCTCGGCTACAGCCTGATCCTGCTGATCGTGGCGACGGCGCGCGAGATTTTCGGCAGCGGCACCTGGTTCGGCATGACCGTAATTCCGGCGTCGTTCTACGAAATGGGCTATCAGAACGTGGGCCTGATGATTCTGCCGCCGGGCGCGTTTTTAATTCTGGGACTTTTGATCTGGGCGCAGCGTTCGATTTCCAAGCAGTACGAAACGCACTGAACCATCCCTAGAGCTTTTCTATAATCCAGGTATTCTATCATGTCCGATCTTATTAATATCGCAATCACATCCGTCTTCGTCGAAAACATCCTGCTGGCGTACTTTCTCGGGATGTGTTCGTTCCTGGCGGTTTCGAAAAAAATCGATACGGCCATCGGCCTCGGCTTCGCCGTGATCTTCGTCAACGGAATCACCGCCCCCGCCAACTGGTTGATCAATCACTACCTGCTGACCGACGGCGCCCTGGCCTGGCTCGGCATGCCGACCATTGATCTGAGCTTCCTGCGTTTCATTACCTATATCGCGGTGATCGCGGCGATGGTGCAGCTCGTGGAGATGATCATCGATAAATTTTCGCCGACCCTGTACGCTTCGCTGGGGATCTTTTTGCCGCTGATTGCGGTGAACTGCGCGATTCTTGGAACCTCGCTCTTCATGGATACCAAAGGCTACGACCTGGTCCAGAGCACGGTCTTCGGCCTTTCCTCGGGAGTCGGCTGGATGCTGGCGATTGTCGCTCTGGCCGCGATTCGTACGAAAATACGTTACTCAGATATTCCGCCGGGACTGCGCGGGTTGGGCATGGCCTTCATTATTACGGGATTGATGGCGATCGGCTTCATGTGCTTCGTCGGCATTAAACTCTAAAAAAGATAAACTTCGCCAAACGCAGCGCGCGAGAACGCGACGTTATTAGACGCTACTTTATATAGAAGAAAGCAAGAGATAGATCAGAGTCGATTATGGAAAACCTGCTAATCATTGGACTGAGCATCGCCGTATTTTCGGGCATCATCATGTTTCTGGTGTTGATCATCACCACGGCGGAAAAACGCCTCGTGCCCCAGGGCGAAGTGACCATCAACATTAACGACGACAAAGACAAAGCCCTGTCGGTGCCGGCCGGCGGCACGCTGCTGACGGCTCTGAGTAACCAGGGTTTGTATCTGCCTTCGGCCTGCGGCGGCGGCGGCACCTGCGCGATGTGCAAATGCCAGATCTTCGACGGCGCCGGCGACATTCTGCCGACGGAAGCCGGCCACTTCACCCGCAAAGAAGTCAAAGAAAACTGGCGACTATCGTGTCAGGTCAAAGTCAAAGCCGACATGGACATCGCCGTTCCTGAAGAAATTCTTTCGATTCAAAAATTCACCTGCACTGTGCGTTCGAACGACAACGTCGCGACTTTTATCAAAGAACTGGTCCTCGACATTGACGACGGACTGGAGCTGCCCTTCGAAGCCGGCGGTTATATTCAGATCTACGTTCCTCCGTACGATATCAACTTCAAGACCTTCGAAGTGCAGGAAGAATATCGCGGCGACTGGGACAAATTCGACATGTGGCGCTACAACGCCAAAAACGACGAAGAAATCTTTCGCGCCTACTCGATGGCCAACCATCCCGCCGAAGGCAATATGGTCATGCTGAACATTCGCATCGCCACTCCGCCCCGGGGCATGGACGTGCCGCCCGGGGTCTGTTCGTCGTACGTCTTCGATCTCAAACCCGGCGACAAAGTTACGATCAGCGGACCCTACGGCGAATTCTTCGCCAAAGAAACCGAACGCGAAATGCTGTACATCGGCGGCGGCGCGGGCATGGCTCCGCTACGCAGCCACATCTTCGACCTCTTTCATACAAAGAAAACGAATCGCAAAGTCTCTTATTGGTACGGCGCGCGCTCTTCGCGGGAAATGTTCTACGAAGAAGACTTTCGCGCCATCGAAAAGGATTTCGACAATTTCAAATTCCACATCGCCATGTCGGAACCTCTTCCGGAAGAAAACTGGGAAGGCCCCGTCGGATTCATCCACCAGGTGGTGCTCGAAAACTATCTGAAGAACCATCCCGACCCGACCGAGATCGAGTACTATCTCTGCGGACCGCCGATGATGCTCACCGCCGTTCAGAATATGCTCTACGATCTGGGCGTCGAACGCGACATGATCGACTTCGACGACTTCGGCAGCTAATCCTCAGGGGTCGCCCGGATGACGCGGATGATGCGGCTTTCGCCACGGATTGGAAGAGCGGCCGTGCAGGCGGCCGTAGGATTTTCGTCTTCGTCCCGTTCCATATTTCGTCTGCTTTAATCGCTTGAAGGGCAGGAAATATTCCTGTGCGCTTCTCAAAAAGAATCCGTGCCATCCGCGAAATCCGTGGCTATGCTGAAATTAGAGTCATGAAGCAACAGTCGGTCGACAGACACTCCGTGAGCCCGCGGCGACGCCCGCTCACCCACGCGCTTATCGCGGGCGTGACGATTCTCATCACCACGCTGGTCTGCGTATCCTGCGCCCAGAATTCGCGCATCATCCGCCAGACGCCGGACTCCGCGATCATCGCCGGCGAAGGCGACTCGCGCATTGAAGCCGAGTTCGCGGCGATGGAGCGTGCGCAGGAACTCTTCGCCGAATTTCACCAGACCCGCGAAATGGAGTGCTCCCAGGAGTATCGCGGCGGAAGCACCAACGCGCATCTGTATCCGGCCGCCGGTCATCTGGCAGCAGAAAGCCGGGCTTATACCTACTGGCAGTGCGTGGTTTTTACGGCGCCGGGCCCCTCTTTATTACCGGACGCGGCCGGCGCATCGGAATAGACGCGTCAGGCTACAGGGGCGGATTCGAGAGCCATCAAATCGGAAAGCTGTCGCAGCAGCGGAGTCGGCTGGATCGGCTTGATGATATAGTCGACGGCGCCGGCGGCCGCGGCCTGCTCTCGTTCGAATTTCCGGTCTTCTGACGTCGTCATGACAATGCGCGGCTCGTACTTCAGACGAAAGGCCAGATCCCGCATTCGACGCACGACGGAAAAGCCGCCGCTCTCGGAGAAGCCCGTATCGACCAGAATCAAATCCGGGCGAAAGTCTTCGATGCTGCGCAGCGCCCGGGCCGCCAGAGCCGAACTCTCGACGGTATAACCGCCCTGCCGGAGCACCAGCTCCAGATATTCCCGGACCACACGATCGCCGTCGGCGATCAGCACGCGATAGGGGCTGTGGATGTTGGTGGCGATGCGCGAAACCATGTGTCCATAGTTTCGGTAGACAATCACTAACGCAATGCAAATATTTTGCAGAGCACCATACGGAACGCAAATTCCCCGCAAACTGGTAGAACTGTTACATGTCTGCAAAAAACGCTGCCGCCGGTGCCGGGCGGCTCAGAGCCTTCTGAAAAACAGACTCTTCAGGTCTCAGGATTCAGATATTGCGGTTCTTCTGGAGGGCCTGCTGCAGGCGGCTGTAGTGCTCTTTTTCCTGGGGACCGTCGCCGTCGCAGCGCTGGGGATCTCCGCCGCACACGCTGCACGATCCGTCCGCGTTGGGCGTGGCCAGACCGCCGCACGATCCCCGGACCGTGTCTTTGCCGAAAAACACGCCGATCGCGATTCCGAGAAAGCCGATTCCCAGAACGCCAAAGCTGAGCAACAGAGTCGTGGTTTCCATAGGTCCAGTATGCCAGGCGGGATCGGCTTCGTCAAGCCATGCGAACGCGAATCGACCGAGCGATAAAGATTCAGCGACGAAAAATTTTCAAATTCTCTCCGAAATAAACTCGGATCGAAGAAAATTTCAGCAAACGCAGCTCCCACGTTTTTTGCGCCGTTGCCGCACGCCGCATGAAAAGGCCGCAAAAGAAAAACCGGGGCCTGTTGTCTTCGAGGTATCCACTGATACCGATCGGAGCTTGATGATGAATCGAACCACTCAGTCGAAAAGCTTTTGCAAACGTTTCTTAGAGCTGCACGCCCCCCAGGCGATCACCGTGCTGGCAACCCTCGCCTATCTTTTCATGGCTTTCGCTACCGTGAAATGCGAAGCCGGCAGCGAAGGCGGCCCGGTAATTCCGCCGACTCTATTAGGAGCGCCCGGTCCGCTCGACACACAGCTCGCCGGGGCCTTAAACCAGGCGGGCGTTACGCCGATCGCCGTTCCGACACAGGAAAGCGACGCGATGATCGCGCTCGGCAAATCGCTTTTCTTCGATAAGATTCTCTCGGGCGATCAGGACATCGCCTGCTCCACCTGTCACCTGCCGACCCTGGGCTCCGGCGATCAGCTACCGACCTCGATCGGCGCCGGCGGTTCCGGCAGCGGCTTCGCCCGCGCGGTCAGCGGCGGCCAGATGATCGCCCGCAACGCGCCGCCTCTATTTAATCTGGGCGTAAACGAAATGAATATAATGTTCTGGGACGGCCGCGTGAGCCGCGACGATGCGAGTGGCGTCTTAACTACTCCTGAATCAACATTAAACGGAGCGTCGCCCGCTCGCTCCGATATTACAGCGCAGCTGACGAGCGCTCTGGCGGCGCAGGCGATGTTTCCGGTCACTTCGAACGAAGAGATGCGCGGCCAGCCCGGCAACGACATTCGCGACGCGGCGAACAATCAGGCGGCCTGGGCGGCGATCATGGCGCGCCTGGTCGGCACGGGCAACGGATCTTCCGGCGGACTGGCGGCCTATCGCACGTTGTTCAGCGCCGCCTTTCCGACGCTTACAAACTACGACGATCTGAACTTCGGCCACGCCGCCCGCGCCATCGCCGCCTACGAACGCCAGGCCTTTCTATCCGTTGGGTCCCCCTTCGATCGCTATCTGGCGGGAGACCTGCTCGCCCTTTCCGATTCCGAAAAGCGCGGCGCTCTGACCTTCTTCGGCGGCGCCGGCGGCTGCTCGGGCTGTCACAACGGACCGCTGTTGACCGACAATCAATTTCACGGCATCGCTGCGCCGCAGCTCGGCCCCGGCGCTTCCGGCGGCGACGACCCGGGGCGACAGCTGATTTCCGGCAACGGCGGCGACCGCTATGAATTTCGCACGCCGCCGTTGCGCAACGTCGCCCTGACGGCGCCTTATACTCACGCCGGCGCTTATACGAGCCTCGAAGCGGTTGTCGCCCACTACGCCAATACGGCGACGGGTATTCAAAACTACGACGGGTCTCAGCTCGGTCGTTCGGATTATATCGCGACGGTCGACACGAACGCGACCCGCATCCAGGCGCGCATCGACGCCCGGGATCGCCGCGTCGCCCGGCCCCGACGCCTGTCCGCCGGCCAGCGGGCCGAGCTCACGGCATTTTTGCGCAGCCTGAGCGACCCGGCCTTTCTCGGTGATCTCAGCGGCGAAATCCCCGCCAGCGTTCCCAGCGGCCTCCCGGTCGCCGACTGAATCCGCTGCACAGCGTCGGCATCTGCGCTCATGATCGCCACGGATGGGCCTGCGTCCGTGGCGATCTGGTGTTTCGATTGACTCCCCTCGTCGAAGGCCGGCTCTTTTCAATATGCCCGCAGATTCCTCGTACGACTCGAAGCAATCGAATTCGCCCGGTCTCCAGTCCGGCGCGTCCGCCCGGCAGGCCGACGCCGCGAAGTTCATTCCATTTCGACGCGCCGATCTGCTGGAGATGTGCCTGGCCGACGGCCGACTGCCCCGGCGCGACCACGGGCATTTCCGAAAATTCTGCCGGCTGCTTTTCGCGAGCTACCACTACCAGTATTTGCAGGTGCGCGAAACTCTCAAAGACTGCTTCGCTTCCCTGAATCCGGACGCCGACACTCTACCCCGGCCGGAAGGACTGAACGGCACGCGCGGCAAATCCAGGCGGGGCGATGATTCACAAAGCGACGGCGGCCAGAACCGCCTCTTTCGTATTTTCGAACGAGTGCTGGCGGCGGCGAACTACCGGCCCCTGTCCCGGGCCGAACTCGCCCGGGCCTTCGAAGAGGAATCCCTGATTCAGCTGCGAACGAAGGTCGACTTCAATGACTTCGAGCAGATGCTCTGCTATACTCGCGGCGACAGCTTCAAAGAAACCGTCGTACGCAAACTGTTTTTCTGGAAGCGCAAGCGCAGCATCGCCGTGTATGAACGCCTGGTGCTCATGCTGAAATTCAAAGACGCCGAATATTTCGCCGCGAAACGCCCGGGGCGGCGCCAATCAAAGCAGACCGCCATGTTTACGCCGGGCAAACTATATCTGTACTATTATAAGAACGTGCCTCGCCACGATCTGGAAGTGCTGTTTCCGAATCTCGAAACCCGCATGACCATCAAGGATCTGCTGCTCTTTATCATTCCGGCGATCGGCGCGGCGGTCTGGCTCTTGATCAAAGCCCTGCCGCAAATTTTAATCATCACCGTGGCGATCGTCTTTTTTACGATGGGCCCTGAGATCCTGGCGCTGCTCGACTTAGAGGAGTACCAGATCCAGAGCGCCATCCCGGTGCTGATCGCGCTATTTACGGTAGTCGCGACTCTCGGCGGCTTCGCGCTCAGACAGTACAGCAACTATCGCCGCAAGCAAATCCAGTTTCAAAAAAATATCACCGACACGCTCTTCTTTCGCAACCTGGCCGCCAACGAAGCCGTGCTGCACTCCCTGGTCGATCAGGCCGAAGAAGAAATCACCAAAGAGATTATGCTGGTCTACTATCATCTGCTGACTTCGAAACAGAAGCTTTCGCCGCCGGAGCTGGACCTGCGCA
The DNA here is from genome assembly GCA_024742665.1 of bacterium. Taxonomy (GTDB): domain Bacteria; phylum Spirochaetota; class Leptospiria; order Leptospirales; family Leptonemataceae; genus JANSYA01. The sequence continues at coordinate 1,042,798 of JANSYA010000001.1, read as the reverse complement.
TCGAAGAGTGGATGCGCGAGCGTTTTGGTATACGCCTGGACTTCGACATTCACGATCCGATCGATCGCCTGGGAGCCTTCGGTGCGATTCCGGAGCTGGCGGATTCAGCGACGAAATCGCAATCTTCGCCGCGACGGCCGGCAAAGCTCAGGGGCACGGCCGTTTTAATTCAAAGCGATCGGGCGGGGCGCCTCAATGTACCGACGCTGAAGGCCGCCGCGAAAAAAATCGATTCCATCTGGGACGCGCTCTTTTAGCCGGCCTACGATCTCTGGCGCGCGCTTTCGCCGTGCACCGGATTCAGAACCTCGTGCAGACGGCCGGGCGTGCGGCCGGCGAATGATTTTACTTCGCGAATCAAATGGGACTGGTCGTAATAACCAAAACGCGCGGCCAGGTCCGCCCAGTTTTCGCGCATCGCTTCATCGGCGGCGCCTGTCCCGGCCTGCATTGATTCGCGCGAATCGCCGGCTGAACGCAGGTATTCGAGCAAGCGCTGAAAACGAACGACACGACCGAGAGCGCCCGGCGAAAGGCCCGCATGACGGCGAAACAGATGCGCGAGATGCTTGCGACTGAAGCCAAGCTCCTCGGCGATCTCCGCCGCCGCAACGCGCCCTCCCCGCCGTTCGATTTCGCCGCAGGCCCAGTCGATCGCCGCGAAGCCGGCGTCTGATTTCCATTCCGACGATCCGACCAGCCGGTGGCTCAGCACCTGCTGCAGTAGCGCAAAGCGCGCGGTCCAATCGCCGAGATCGTACAGGCGCTCCGCGAGATGTTTCAGCTCGGGGTCGGGGGCCAGATCCTCGAAGGGAATCACCCGGCCGCTCAGCTCCGACATGGGCAGGCCGAAAAACAAACGCGCTCCGGTCGGCGTGAAGTTGATCTGCATTCCGCACTGATAGCCGTCGTGCTCCGTAAGCGTAAAGGCCTGGTCAATGCCGGCCACAAATCCCCGCGCGAAACGCCGGGCGCCTGTGTGGGAATGCGCGCCGTCGAGCTCGCCGCCGAAGACTCGCAGGGGCGGTCCGAATTCAAATATCAATACGACGCGACCGCCGGCGAACTCCCGGCGCTGGAGGAGACCGGGCGTCGCTTCGGTGTATCCGTTCATTTCCCGTACGAAGGGCGCTAAATGAGCGGGGGCTTCGCGGGTATAGTACTCCCAGGCGATGCCGCCGTCCGAACCGCGGTAATGCTCAACACCGGACATTCCGCAGAAAACATGGGGTTCTGAAAACGCAAAGGCAAGTCGAAAAATCGCCTCGCGGACGAACCCGGGGGCTATGCCGCGCTTCTAATACAGAACCATGCATTCCAATCGCCCTCTCCGAAGTTCCGAGTCCCGTTCCCGACGCCCGCGTTTCGCACTGCTGTCGCAGACCCTGGTCATCGCTTTCGTCTGCGGCTTCGTGCTGATCATGACGGGCCCGGGCTGCTCTTCGCAAAACCACAGGGCCGCCCGGGAATCAGACCGACGCGACGCGACCGGACTGGACGGGGGACGCGGAGAATATTTCGAAGCGGCCGGCGAAGCGCAGGCCTCGGATAGTTCCAGAGCATCAGGGAAAACGGGAATCGTCGACGGCCAGGGGACGACGAGCGAAAGCGATGAAAAGGAGCGAGGCGAAGGCGACTAGCGAATCATTAAAAACAGATCCGACAGCGGCTTGCACTCAGAGCTGTCGGAGCTGCTGTAGCGCTTCTTCTTCGGTCTCGGAAACTTCGAAGAAGCTTTCGAGTTTGGTTAAATTCAACACGTCGCGCACGATGTCGCTGGGCTCGGCCAGACGCAGATGCAGGCCTTTTTTTTCGAGCTCTTTGCGCACCGTAATCAAAGCTCCCAGGCACGAGCTGTCAATGTACTGAATGCTGGCCAGATTCACGACGAGACTCTTCTCCTGCTCGAAGAGCTTTTCCAGCTCCTGCTTCAGCAGCGGCGTTTCGTTAATTCCGACCCTGCCGCGAATCTCCACGAGCAGGACCTCGCCCTTCTGTCTGGTCTTAACTTCCATCGCGGCCATCTCAAAGCGACGCTAATTACGCCCCGCGCCCCCGTCAAGCCCGGAAGCGCACTGGAATGCAACGACGTGAGAATTCGCCCGGCCCCGGCCGCAAAAGGGACTGGACGATGGACCCCCGGCAGGGCGCAATGAAAAGCGGTCACGATGGGCATTCAGGAGCGAAAGGAACGGGAGCGGGCGGCCATGCGCCTGCGAATTCTGGAAACAGCCACCACAATGTTTCTGGAAGAAGGCTTCGAAAATACAAGCCTGCGTAAGATTGCGAAGCGCATCGAATACAGCCCCGCCGCGATCTATCTGTATTTCAAAGACAAAGGCGAACTGCTCCACGCGATTCATGAGCGGGGCTTTTCGATGTTCCTGCAGAAATTATCCCAATCCGCCCGGATCGCGAATCCGCTCGAACGCCTCGAAGCAATGGGGCATCTCTATATCGAATTTGCGAGCGAGCAGCCCGAGTACTACGACCTGATGTTTATCATGCGCCGGCCGGAAAGCGCGGTCGAGGAAGATCAGGGATGGGACTCCGGTAAGCGTTCTTTTCAGCATCTCAAGGACACAGTGGCCGAATGCATCGAAGCGGGCCTCGTTCACCTGCCCGACGCGGAAGTCGGGAGCCTGTACATCTGGTCCTTCATGCACGGTATGACCGCCCTTTCGATTCGCAACCGCATGACAATGTATCCAGACAAAGCGGGCCATCGCAGGCTAATGGAGCAGGCCATGGGCCAGATGATGGCCAACGTGACCCGCCAGCCCCCTCGATGATCCCCGGCCGTTCGGCATTTTTTTTTGACCATAACGCTGAACACCGTTTATATTATGGACATCATTCAGCATTCCTGAAATACCGGACCTTCTGGAGAGCTTATGTTGTCATTGTCCACATACCAAACCCAATATTCGCCGCCAACCGGCACGCCCCGGCGATCTAACGTTTCCAGCCGGCTCCCGGCCATCTGTAGCGTCATTCTGGCCGGATTGGCACTGAGCACAGCTTGTGGGGAGACGGCGGACTCCGCAGAGCGGCCGGCCCCGGCCCGGCGAGTGATGGTCGAATCCGTCGAGCTGGTCACGCGCTCCGGGACCGCCGGCCTGCGAAGCTCTGGCTTCCTGCGTCCCCGGAATGCAAGCGCGGGCGCCGCTTCCGGCGGCATGCAGGAGTACCGCTCGAAACTGCGCCTGCCCCCTGGCCTGTCTGAATACTTTCGCCCGGGGGATCGCGTCGAGGCGCTGCTGCCTACTCAGGGTGCAAAGCGACGGCTGGCGGGCTCCATCGTCGCGGTCAGCGGGGAACGCGTCATCGTTCGACTTCGCTATGAAGCCCGCATCATCGATCACCTGCTGCTGGAATTCCTGGCCTATCCCGGTCGACCCGTGCCGCGCTTCCGCGTGCCCCTCAGCGCGATACTGAATCCGACCGGCGACCAGGCGTATTTGATGCGCATCGTGTCACCCCCGGGCGATGCGTCCGGCGCAGGACAGGGCCATCTCGCCGAACGCGTACCGGTTACCGTGATCGATCGCGCCCCCCGCGGCGGGCGCATCGAAGTGATCGGCGAACTGGCCAACGACGAGCGCGTCGTAGTGCGCGGCCATGCGAATCTATTGCACGGTGAAAGCGTTGAACCGCTCGCGGAGGCGATGCTATGAATCTTGCCCATGCAATCGTTCGGCTGCGGCCTGTATTTTTTACGCTCACCGGAGTGCTGATCGCCTCCGGAGTGCTCGCCTATTTGACCATGCCGATCGAAGAAGATCCCCGCCTGAAAGAACGCAACGGAATTCTGACCATCGTCTATCCCGGAGCGAATACGCGCGAAATGGAACGGCTGGTGGTGCAAGCGGTCGAAGACCGCCTCTCGGAAATCGGCGAAATCAAATCATTCGAAACGACCAGCCGCCCGCAGGTAATGATCGGTCGCCTGGAGTTAAAAGATTCGCTATCGAGCGCGTCGGACATCAACGAAGCGTGGCGCGACATTCGCGTCGCCCTCGACCGGGCGGCCCGGGATTTTCCGCCGGGGGTTTCCGCCTACGACTTAAATCGCAAGGTCATCGACTTAGAAGCGATCGTGCTGGCGATCACGGGCTCGACGGACGCGCTGCTATTGCGAGACACAGCCGAAGATTTGAAAGCGGAGCTCCTGCGCCTGCAGAACGTTTCCGGCGTCACGATCATAACCGATCCCGGCGAAGAGATCAGCATCGAACTCGACGACCGCGCGATGCGCGAACGCGGCCTGAACTACGCCGCGCTTTCGCAACAGCTCTTCGAAAGCAACCGCGCCATTCCCGCCGGGTCCGTCCGCATGGCCGACCAGTCCATCAGCGTGCGCACCAATTCTTCGTTTGCGGACCTGGCGGAAATTCAACAGTTCCCGGTGCTGCTCGATTCCGGCGAGGTCATCGCCCTGGGCGAACTGGCGCGAGTCAGCCGGACAATCGCCCTGCCCCGCACCCAGGCGATGTTCGTCGACGGCCGCCCGGCGGTCGGAGTCGGCGTCATTCCGCTCCAGAATATTAATCTAATCGATTTCGGCGTCGCCGTGCGGGGCGCCATCGCCGAATTCCAGGCGCGACTGGACGGGGCGCAGGCAATCGAAAAGATCGAAACAGGCGACGGCGAAAACGAGGCCGCGAAACCCGGACTGAAAATCGAAATCGTAAACTTTCAACCCGACTATGTTTCGGATCGCATCTCGGGACTCGCCTTCTCGCTCTTCAGCGGGATTTTGATCGTCGCCTGCGTCGTAATTTTCGCGATGGGATTTCGCATCGGACTTTTGACCGCGCTGCTGGTGCCGGTCATCAGCGTCATCGCGCTCGGAGTGTACGCCGCGGGTGACGGCGTGCTGCAACAAATTTCGATCGCGGCCTTCGTGCTGTCCCTGGGACTGCTGATCGACAACGTCATCGTGATCGTCGAAAATATGCAGGAACAGATCGACGCGGGCGAAGAGCTCCAGGCGGCCGCGGTGTCGACCGTGCGCGGTTTCGCTTTGCCCCTCGCGACGGCGACCGGCACGACCATCGCCGCCTTTCTCCCGATGTTCGGAGCGAGCGGCGCGACGGCCGATTTCACGCGGAGCATTCCGCTGATCGCCATGCTGACTTTGAGCGTGAGTTATTTATTTTCGGTGCTGGTGACGCCGTCTCTGGCGCTCTTCGTGCTGAAACCCGGCGCGGCCCGTAAGTGGAATTTTACGCGTCCCTTCGGCGATTTCTTCGGCGCGCTAATCTTTCGCCGGCCGCTGAGCGTACTGGCCGGCGCCCTGGGAGTGCTCGCCCTGGCCGGCGCAAGCTTTGCTTTCGTGCAGTCTAAGTTTTTTCCGGCGGCGGATCGCAATCAGGTCGTGCTGGACATGCGCCTGCCGGAAGGCACGCACTTTCGTGCGACGCGGGACCGGGCCTTCGCTATCGGCGAAAAGATCGGGGAACTGCCAGGCGTTACGAAGGTCTCAACGTTCGTCGGCCGCAGCACGCCGCAGTTTTATTATAATCTCGTGCGCAGCCCTCGTAGCCCGCACGTCGCCCAGGCGATCGTCGAACTGGAATCTTTTGAACTCGCGCCGGCTATGCGCCAGCGGATCGAGCAAATCGGCCGCGAAATGATTTTCGACGGCACGGTGATCGTCCGCGAACTCCAGCAGGGGCCGCCGACCAGGGCGCCGATTGAAGTTCGCGTAATCCACGCGGAGCATGCCGTCGCCGGTAACGCGGCGAATCGCGTGGTCGCCCTGCTACGCGATATCGCGGGCGTCGACGCCGTGCGCAGCGATTTCGGTCAGGGCGTACCGAATATAAAGTTCACCGTCGGCGATGCGAATTCGCTGCAGTTCGGTTTCGCCCGCAGTCAGGTTACCTCAGTGCTGCTCGGCCGCACTCGCGGCCTGGAGGTCGGCCAGTATCGCGCCGGGGAAGATCCGATTCCGATTCTATTGCGATCCAGCAAAGGCGAAGAGCTGGACTACGAGGAGCTGTACGGCGCCTACGTCGGTCGCACCCGGGTGGCCGACATCAACGTAAGCGACGTAGCAGCGCCCGGTCTGGAGTGGCAGCCCTCCGTGATCAATCATCGCAACGGTCAAACCATGGTGCGCGTGCTGGCGGAAACTCTGCCGGGTACCAGCGTCGCCCCGCTGCTCGCGAAGTTTCAACAGCGCCTGCCGGAACTGGCCCTCGACCCGGCGATTCGCATCGAGTACGGCGGCGAAGAAGCCGAATCGGGCCAGGCCAATCAGGCCATCGCGCGCGCTCTGCCCGCGGGCCTGGCGTTGCTATTGGTATCGCTGCTGATTGAATTTCGTTCGTTCAAAAAAGTCGCGATCATTTTGGTCGCGGTTCCTCTCGCGATTATCGGCGTCGCTCCGGGCCTGGTGCTGAGCGGACAACCCTTCGGATTTCTTTCGCTGCTCGGCAGTCTGGCTCTCGCGGGTATCGTCGCAAACAACGGCATTCTGTTAATCGACGCCATCGACGGCCAGCGTCGGGACGGCGCAGATTCTACGGCGGCTCTGCAGTACGCGATCGGCCGGCGCCTGCGACCGATCTTATTGACGACTCTGACGACGATCACCGGACTCCTGCCGCTGGCTTTTACATCGGCGAGTCTGTGGCCGCCCTTCGCCTGGGCGATCATCTCCGGCCTGGCTCTGTCGACGGTGTTGACCATCCTGGTGATCCCCGCGCTCTACCGGCTCTGGCTGATGCGCGCAGCGTCCGGCGAAGCGAACAAGGCCCGCGAATTACGGAGCCTGCGTTCGGGATCGATTGGAGTCTGGTGGCTGCTGCCGGCGGCGACCCTGGGACTGCTCGCGCTGCTTGCACCGACGCGATCGCTTGCGGCGCAAACGCAATCGCAATCGCAATCGCAATCGCAATCGCAATCGCAAACGCAATCGCAAACGCAATCGCAAACGCAATCGCAATCGCAAGCAGAGACTCCGCCGAAGCTTGAGAACGTTGCACTCGAAGACGTATTGCTCGCAGCCGGTCAGGCGCCGCCGGTGCGCGGATCCTACGCCGAAGCCGATGCCGCCGGTGCGCGAGCCGAAGCGCTTTCGCGTTCGACGTACTTTCCGAAAGTCGGCGCGGGACTCAGCTACGAGTGGCGCGATCGCAAGATTCCCGGGCCGGCTCTTCTCGGCGTCGACGTGCCGGGCGAACCGCGGCAGTTCGCTCAGGGCGCGATTGAAATCGTGCAGCCGCTGCTGGATCCGGCGAATATGTGGTTTTATGTTCCGGCCGCCGAAGACCGCGCCGAGGCGGCGCAGTTGGACGCAAAGCGACGCCGACAGCTTGCGATGGCCGAGGGCGCGAACCGTTATTTCGATGCGCTGCGATTGCGCGTGCGACTCAAGGCCCTGCAGCAATTTCAGGGCACTCTCGCCCGGCGTTCGCGCGAAGTTCGCCGTCTCTTCGAATTCGGTCGCGTCGCCGAACTCGATTTGCTGAACATCAATCTGGCTCTGGACGACGCGCGTCAGGGTAGCCTGGAGTTGAACGCCGGCATTCCCGTCGCGGATCTCGCGCTGGGACGGGCCATGGGCTATGCACAGCCAGTCGCCCCGGCAGCCCTCACGGATTTGCCGACGGGGCCCGCGCCGGAGTACGAAGATTCGCGCGGCCTCGCCCTGAAGCAGCGCATCGATCTACAGGCGCTGAATATTTTAGTGCGCGCGAAGAAAGTCGAAATCGAAGGACTTTCGTACGAAGCTCTGCCGCGACTCTTCGCCAAAGGCCAGTGGACCTACGTCGACAACGGACTCTTACAGGAAGACGATTGGTTTTCGTTTAGTTTCGGCATGACCTTACCGATCTTCGAAGGCGGCACTCGCAGCGTTCGCAAAGAAGCGCTGCTCGCCGAGCTAAGCGCTCTGGAAAGCAGGCGGACGGATGCGATCCAGGGAATCGGCGTTCAAATTCGCGAGGCGATCGGCGGCATTGCGACGTCCCGGGCGGACCTGGCCCGCAGCCAGCGAGCGGTCAATCGCGCGGCGCGCACAGTGCGATTGGAAGCGGCGCGCTACCGGCGCGGCCAGGGGCGGTTAAACGATTTGCTCGACGCCGAAAACGTCTTGCGCGAACGCCGGGAAAAGCGCGCGCTCGCACGCATTGAATTTCGCGCGGCCTGGATTCGCTACGAACTCGCCGTCGGTCAGGAGCCGGGTTCGATGATATAACGAATCGGATTGCCGTTGCGATGGTGCAGGTTTTCCAGACAGTCGTTCAATTCTTCCAGCGGATGGTGCGAGGTGATCGAACGGCTGAGGTCCAGCTTTTTGTCGAGAAAGAGCTGCATTAAATCGGGAATCGCGCGCATGTCGGAGCCGAAAGATCCAATCAGCGAAATCTGGCGACTCGTAATTTGCAAAGGCAATTGCAGCGTAATCTTACCGCGACCGATGCCCACCATGACGATGCGGCCGAGCGGGTTCATGGCCCGCAGGGACTGCTCGACGTTGCCATAGTGTCCGGAGAACTCCAGCACTATGTCGACGCCGCCGGTTTTTTCTTTCAGCGTCTTGCCGACGTGCTTCATATCGCGCACGTTTAAGATATCGTCGGCGCCGAAGGCCGCCGCGTTTTGCAAAGCGCCGTCGTCCACGTCGATGGCCACGACCTTGCCCGCGCCCAGGGCCTTCGCAAGCAGCACCGCGTGAATGCCCAGGCCGCCGCAGCCGAACACCGCCACGACTTCGCCCGCTTCCATGCGGCCGGCGTATTTCAAAGCGTGATAGGGCGTGGAGACCGCATCGGCCATGATCGCCCCCTGATCGAAAGGAATTTCGTCCGGCAGCGAAACCAGACAGCGGGCCGGCACGATCACTTCTTCGGCGTACGCGCCGTCGCGCTCGAAACCGAAGACGCCGGTGCCTTCGCACGCGTTTTCGCGCTGTCGACCGCAGGCGGGGCAATCGCCGCAGCTAAAACCCGCCGCGATGACGACGCGCTGGCCGTCGGCGAAATCCGTGACGCCCTCGCCGACTTCCGCGACAACCCCGCTCGCTTCGTGACCGGGAATCCGCGGATATTCTTTCAAAGACATGATCTTGTGCACGGTGATGTGCACGTCGGATCCGCATACGCCGCAGCTGTGCACGCGAACTTTCACTTCGCCGGGGCCGGGGCTTTTCGACTTCCAGTCTTCGATTTTCAGATCCGTGCGGTCTTTGTACAGTACTGCTGCTTTCATATTTTTTTCCTGACGTCACCTGGATGATCCTGCGTCGCCGGAATCGAAAACTCCGACCAATCGCGTCGATGATACTATAAGTCTTTGCCCGGCTGCGCTTGTATAAAACGGTCGCTCTTCGCGAAAGCCATTCAAGGATATTCAGGGACATTCACGGACATTCGATGCCGATCAGAGTTACGTCGTCCTGGCGCGTTTCGCCGTCCAGATATTGATCCAGACCGGTCAACTGCGCGTCCAGAACCTTTTCGACTGCGCTTCGCACGCTGCTTTCGAAGACCTGCATCATACGCGGCAAACCATAGAGTCGCCCCGCGGCGTTCATTTGTTCAAAGACGCCGTCGGAAAATAGAAATAGCCTGTCGCCGCTCGCGAAAGGCAATTCATGCTCTTCGTAAACGGCGTCGCGCTGCACGCCGATCATAATGCCGGTTCGTTCCAGTTTTTCGATGACGCCGGTGCCTCCGCGAATCAAAATCTGGCCCGGATGCCCCGCGCCGCCGTACACGACGCGCCCTTCGCGAACATGCACGTCGACGATAAAGCACGTGAACAACATCTTAATCGAATGAAATTTTTCGCAGAAGGAATCCAAAAGCAGGCTGAGCAGCTGCGCCGGCGAATCGATCATCAGCTTTAAGCTTTCGTATTCGCTTTTGATCGCCATGGCGATCAGGGCGGCCTGGATGCCGTGACCGGTCGCATCCGCCAGAAAACAACGCACGACTCCCGGGCGAATTTCGGCCGCGTCGTAAAAATCCCCGCCAATATCGGCGACGGGTTCGTAGCGCGCGGCGATGCGCAGGCTGCGAATGGAATCGAGCCGGCCGGGCAGGATCGTCTCCTGGATTCCGCGGGCCACAGACAAATCCTGGCGGATCGCGCGCAGTACGCCGGCCAGCCGCTCGCGAGATCGCTTGAGTTCGATATGCGTTCGCATGCGCGCGATCAGCTCGGCGGACTGAAAGGGTTTGGTCACATAGTCGGCGGCTCCGACCGCGAAGCCCCGCACAATATCGTTCGTATCGCGGCGGCCGCTGAGAAAGATCACCGGCGTGTGGCGCGTGGCTTTGCGCGCCTTGATCTTTTCGCACACCGCGAATCCGTCCAGAACCGGCATGGCCACATCCAGTAGAATCAAATCCGGCGTATAGTCTTCAAGATATTCCAGAGCAAGCGCCCCGGAACCGGCCACCCGCAGCTCGTACGGCAGCCGCTCCATTTCGAACAGGCTCTGGAGAAATTCAAGATTGGGAATCGTATCGTCGACAGCCAGAATGCGCGCCCTGGCTTCGGCCCCGGTCGACGCACTCCCCGCTGTGACACGTTTTGATTCACTCATGCCGGACACTCAGAACGGACGGATGAAAGCCTCTGCCGGACGGATGGCAACGAAAAAGCCGTTCCCCGCCGCCGATTTTTCTGTAGCCCTGCACTGGAATCGCTGGACAGCCAGGCGGGAAACCGTCGTCTGTTGTTTCATGAATCGCATCGCCCTTCTCCGCAAAAATTCACGCTCCGCATTCCCGCTGTGGTTTACAGGGGCGCTGCTCGTCGCAGTCTCGGTTCTTATGACAGGCTGCGGCGAAGAACTTTCCAAACACGAATCAGGACTCGAATTCCGGGACGAAAAAGTCGGCACCGGCGATTCTCCCGAACCGGGCGATACGGTTGTCGTTCACTACACCGGCACTCTCGCGGCAGACGGAAGCAAATTCGACAGCTCGCGCGATCGCGGGCAGCCCTTCTCTTTTACGATCGGCCGCGGCCAGGTGATCCAGGGCTGGGACATCGGCGTGATGGATATGAAAGTCGGCGGACGACGCATTCTGGTCATCCCCCCGGATCTGGGCTACGGCGAACGCGGAGCCGGCGGCGCGATTCCGCCGAACGCGACGCTGCGTTTCGACGTAGAACTGCTGAGCATCGTACGTCCCTGGCCCACCAATGACGACCAGGAGATTCAAAAAACCGGCAGCGGTTTGCAGTACATCGTTTATTCGAAGGGCGAAGGCGACGCCGCGAAAAAAGGCCAGATGGTGTCCGTACACTATACGGGCTATCTGGAAGACGGACGCATTTTCGACAGTTCCCGGACCCGCGGCGAACCGATTCAGTTCGAGCTGGGCTCAGGCCAGGTGATCAAAGGCTGGGACGAAGGCATCGCGCTGATGAGCCCCGGCGCGAAGTACAAGCTGATCATTCCGTCGCCTCTGGCGTACGGCAACGCGGGCGCGGGCGGCGTAATCCCTCCGGGCGCGACGCTGATCTTCGACGTCGAACTCGTCAGCGCTCAGTAAATTCAATCGCGTACCGGGAAGCGATTCGCTGCCCCGGTAATCGCCCCGCGATATCGCCGCCGAAGATGAAGCGCGCCGCCTGAGGCGCGTCCGTTCCCTGCGCCGTGCGAAAGCTGCCAGCGGCCGCGTCAGCCGGAGCGTTCTCGGAAGAGCCGAACTGCGAAGACTCGCCGAAAAACCAGGCCGCATAAAAAGGCCGCGGTTCAAACCAGACTCTATAGCGGTACTCGGTCGCGGGTTCCAGATCCACAAAGAGGAGCTCCCCCGTATAGTCTTTCGCCGCCGTAACCCGCACCCGGCGCGTCTCAGACCAGGCCGCGTCCGACGCCCCATCTTCCGCTTCAAGGACGCGCGTCAGCTCCACGTACATATTCCCCGACGCATCGCTGCGAGCCCGGACCAGAGCTTCGTGCGAACCGACGTCTTCGATCACCGGAGCGTGCACGGGCGGGCGACCGTAGGACTGGCCGCAGGCGATCAGAAACGATAGAGCAAGCAAACACGCCAGGCCCGTCGGCCTGTGAACACGGCGAGAGATTCGAAAGGCCTTCATAGAATTAAGATGGACGCGCATCAACAGCCTATGTCAATAGATTAATCATGAGTCGAGCTGAGGAAAGCGCCGGCACAGGCTGGCGCAGACGATTACACGAAATCATCTTCGAAGCCGACACCCCGGTCGGGAAAGCCTTCGATATTATCCTGCTCTGGGCGATCCTGCTTTCGGTCCTGGCGGTTATGCTGGAGAGCGTGCCGACGATCGGTCAGCCTTATCAGCGCATCCTGCGAATCGTTGAGTGGGTCTTTACGGTTCTATTCACGCTTGAATATCTGCTGCGCCTCCTGACCGTGCGCGTCGCCTGGCGCTACGCCGTGAGCTTTTACGGCCTGGTCGATCTACTCGCGATTATTCCGACGTATCTCAGCCTGGCCCTCGCGGGTTCGCACTACTTTCTGGTCATTCGCATCTTACGATTGTTACGCGTCTTTCGCGTCTTCAAATTGGTGCGCTATACGAGCGAAGCGCAGATCTTATTAACGGCCCTGCGCGCCAGCCGGCCGAAGATCACGGTGTTTCTGGGCACGGTCCTGACGATGGTCGTCGTCATCGGTTCGCTGATGTATATCATCGAAGGCGAAGAGCACGGCTTCACCAGCATTCCCAAGAGTATCTACTGGGCGATCGTTACGCTGACAACCGTCGGCTACGGCGACATCACTCCGCAAACGGCCTTCGGTCAGTTTCTTTCGGCTCTCGTTATGATTACCGGCTACGGCATCATCGCCGTGCCGACGGGCATCGTCTCGGCCGAACTGGCCCAGGCGATGCGCGCGCATCCGAATACGATCGAAAATTTTACGCGCAGCTGCACGAGCTGCGGCGGCGAAGGCCACGATCCCGATGCGGTCTATTGCAAACACTGCGCGGCGGCGCTGGACTCCAGCGCGAGTTCTGAAACATAGCGGCCGAAGCCGAAGTCGCAGCAGCGCTTCGCAAGCCCACGCATGGATTTCATAGGCCGCCCAGGCCCGGCGGACGACGCAGGGTCAGATACTTAAAATCGCTTTCGAAACCAAAGGCGACCAGAGCGTCTCGATATTCGCTCTTTAAGGCCGGCCGCTCATTGATCGTTTCGACCTGTACCGGCCCCTGGGCCTGGAAGTCGCGGCTCATCAATCGCGCGAAATATCGCAGCGCGATCGGCAGGACCGGATCCTCCGGCGCACACAGGATTTCGAGCGCGCTCAGTTTGCGCCGCACGATCAGCACGGCCCCGCCGTCGCCGCGAAAGACAAAGTGCACGCCGCTCTTGCGTTCGGGAAAATTCAGGTCGCGAAAATTAGAATTGCGCGACTTGATGCCGGCCAGAGACGCCGGGTCCTTCGCCGACAAACCGTAGACGGCCGAGCGATCCACGCCGCGGCCCAGCAGGCGATTGGCCGCGGGACTGATAAACTGCAGCCCGGGCACGCCTTCGAAAAAATAACCGCCCAGAATTTCGCCCGAGAGTTCCATCAAACGCAGCTGGCGAAAGACTTCCGACCAGCGGAGCAGCGGCGCTTCGTTGGCCAGCAGTTCGCGAAAAAGCACGCCGTATCGCGCAAACAGGATTCGCACTCGCTCGCGAATGAGTTCTTCTCGATCGAGCAAGTCCGGCTCCGGCGAAAAGGCTGCGCCATCGCCAGCGGCTTCAGTTTCAATTTCAGTTTCGCCTGACCCATCCCCTGCGTCATAATATAGATCGCGCTCGGTTTCGGCGGGCCCGGCCAATTCATGCAGTGCGAACCAGTTGCCACCCGATCGCACGCTGCCCCGGGTCGCCCCCCGGGACCAGCCGCGGGAACGCCCCGCACCGCCGAAGCGACGCCGGCCTGCGCCGGCCACGCCGCCTTCGCTTTGAAAACGGCCCAGCACGCCCCGGCGCACAACGCCGAAGTGATCGCTGCTGATCAGCCCGCGCCAGGCCAGGCTCCACAGCAATCGCGATAGGGTTTCAGGCTCCAGGCCGCTGCGCGAATACAGCTCGGACACCGAACGCGGGCCGCCGCTCAGCGCGGAGAATAAACGCTCTTCGTCGCGAGACAGTTTGAGCTCGGCGACCTGCCCGCCCGCGGACGACATCGCACCGCTCAGCCCGTACAGCTCCAAATCCTCCGCGAAAGCGAAGGCGATGTCCGCTTTGCCTGCGACGTCTTTTTTTTTGTTTGAGCTAATGGATCGCGAGTGATGGCAACCGAACCAGACCAGGTCGTGCTCTTGAAACAGAGTATCCAGAAACGAAGTATAATACGGACTCACGCGGGCCGGTAGAATCTCGCGCTCCCACGCTCCCGGCTCGGCCGGATAGCCCATCAGCTGTTCGAGCACCGCCTGTAGAGTTTCCAGAGCCGGACGGCCGCCGCTGGAGCTGGCTTCATTTTCATTTTCATTTTCATTTTCTTTTTCGATAGCGATAACGGCCGCTTGCGAAGCGACGGCGCCGGCCGCCGGCAAGTCCCTGACGACGCCCAGGGGCGATACCTTTTGAATCTCGGCCAGGAAAGCCGGTAGATGACGGGCCGGCAGCGCCGGGATTTGCGGACGCGCTCGACGCCGGGTCATGCGCAGCAGACTTTCCAGATTTTCGGCGTCGCAAATGCAAAGCTCGTCGTTTTCTTTTCGCAGCGGAGCGCACACAATGGCGCGAGAGTCGGCGAGATCCTTTAATATACTTTCGCGCTGTGTTAGCGAAAATCCAAAGCATAACGAGAGGATCGTCGGGTCCACCGGACCGTAGTACCGCAGAAATTGCGCGATCAGGCCGCGGGAGCCCTGCCCGGACTCCGAATCTTCGGCGCCGGCGGCGAGATCATCCGCAATGCGACCGAGGGTTTCGGCGGCGAGCACCACGGGAATGCCGCCGCCGGGAAGCACCGCGACGATTAAATCTTCCCGCACAATTTTAAGCAGGGCCTCAATATTGCGCGGGTGTTCCTGTCCTGAGCTGTCTCCTCCGGATTTGTTCGTCTCTTTTGCATCACTGCTCGAATCGGGCGCTCCGCCCTCTTCGCTTAAGTCTCGCGCAATTGATTCTAATAGGGCCTGCCACTCCGGGACCGGAATGAGCACCCGATCTTTGACCCACTCCAGAATCTCCACCGGAGCGCGCGGCGCGTATCCCGGGGCGGTGCGCTGCAGTTTCGCCTGAAATTCGCGTCGCAGATCTTCGGCGATGCGCGGCCGGCGTTCGCCCGAGAATACAACTTCTTGCAGCAGCTGTTCGTCGAGGGTCGTTCGATTTTCCCCCGCGCCGGCATTCGAACGGGCCGCGTCGTCGGCGTACATATAGACATTCGTATCGCGCCAGACGAGATCGGCGGCGAAGGGCGAAGCCGCCCGCGTCCGGGATTCGCTCAGCTCGATTGCGCCGGACTGCACGTCTTCGAGCAGGCCCCGCAAGCGATCGATTTCGAAGGATTCCTGAAAGCAGGATCGCCAGGTTTCCAGCAGGATCGGGAAATCGCGATAGCGCCGAATGGCCGCCAGCAGCTTTTTCGATCGCAGGCGATTGAGCCAGAGCGGCAGGCGCTGCCCGAAACCCGAGGGCGGCAACAGTAGCGCACGACCGGCGTTTTCGCGAAAGCGCGCCCCGAAGAATCCGCCCGGTTCGAGTGTAACGCGCAGATATTCTTCTAAGCGATCCGATCGCAGCATTCCGAAAAGACGCACGGCCGGCACTTCGCCTGGCAAAATCAACATCACCGCGTCGTCGTTGTGAATCGCCTGAATACTTTCGCCGTGAATTTCGAGCCAGGCCGCCTGGAATGCCAGGGCCAGCGGCCGATTGCAGCGTCCGCCCCAAAAAGTATGCAGGATCACCTGGAGGCGTTCGCCGCCGCCGGCCGGATCGCGAAAGTATTCCACGACAAGATTGCGCCGGCCTGGCAATGCAACGCCGGTCGCCTCCCGTTGTCGCGCCAGCCACTGCAACAGGCGCGCGGCCGGCTCGGCCTGGAGCCGATAGTTCTGCTGTAGTTCGGCGAAGAGCCCCGCGTGAATTTCCGCGCCAGATACAGAAAAAACCCCGGTCGCATGAGCTATACCAGGCGGCGTTTCCCCGGGGGCGTCTGTCGCAGCGTCCCCGTTTGCCGTTTCGCCGGCTTCCTGCAAACGCTGCTCTGCGTATTCCAGAAAATCCCGCAGCCGATCGCAGAAGTGGCCGCCCCGGTCCTCTTGATCCGCACGCCAGAAAGGCACGATCGCGATGTCCTGTCCGGGATCCCCGGCGGTCACCAGCACGTCGTTGTGAGTGATGTCGACGATCTTCCAGTGATGGTTGCCGAGACTGAACACTTCGCCGACCGCCCGCTCCCAGACGAACTCTTCGTCGAGCTGTCCGATCTTCGCATTGCTTTCGCTTACGCGCAGATCGAAATAACCGCGGTCGGGAATGGTTCCGCCGGACATGTACAGCACACGCTCCACGTTTTCGCGTCCGCGAATGCGCCCGCGTACGCGATCGATTGAAATGCGCGGGCGCAGCTCGCGAATGCGCGAATCGGCGTAGCGACCGGCGAGCATTTCCAGCACCAGATCGAAGGCCCGGCGTTCTAAGCCGTGACACGAGTGAGCGCAGCGAATCCGCGCATATACCTCTTCGATGTCGCGCTCCTGATTGGCGACCATCGAAACGATCACCTGGGCGATCACGTCAAGCGGCGCGCGCGGCGGTCGCACCGGTTCAATGGCGCGCTCCAGAACGGCCCGCGCCATCAATGCGGCGTCGAGCACGTCGCGATTGTGCGCGGGATAGATCGCGCCGCGACTGGTCTGCCCCACGCCGTGGCCGGCCCGGCCGATGCGCTGGAGCGTTTGCGCGACCGAACGCGGCGTTTGGATCATTACCACTTCGTCGACGCTGCCGATGTCGATGCCGAGTTCCAGACTGCCCGTCGCGACGATGGCGCGCAGTGCGCCGGACTTCAGCCGCTCTTCGACGAGCAGGCGAATCTCCCGCGAAAGCGATCCGTGATGGCAGAGAGCCAGAGCTTCGCCGCTTTCCTGATTGATTAAGCGCGTCATCTTCTCGGCCAGGCGGCGGCTGTTCGTAAAAAAGAGCGTCGAACGGTTGCGGGCGATGATCTGCGTGAACTCCCGCGCCAGCGCGATCCAGATCGCATCTTCTTCGGGCACGTCTTCCAACGCATCTTCGCGTAATTCTTCGCGCGAAGATGAGCCGGGTGGAGCGTGCTCCGAATCGCCGCGGTTTACAAAAGCGGGAGCGCTCGCCTCCGGCGATCGGACTTCAATCTCGATTCGTTTGGGCACGCGGGTTTCCAGGATGCGCACGGGACGCGCGCGAAAGTCGAAGTCAGCGCCGGATCCAGCTGCTGTGAGATGATCGCCTTCCCCCTGTAATTCAGAGTCTAGCTCAGAGTGTAGTCCAGAGTCTAACTCAGAGTGTAGTTCATAGCCGCCGACAAACTGCGCGACGGCTTCGAGCGGGCGCACTGTCGCCGATAGCGCGATGCGTTGAAACTCGCCGGTCAATTCCGTCAGCCGTTCGATCGCCGTAATCAAGTGCGTGCCCCGCCGGCTGCCGGCGACGGCGTGGATCTCATCGAGAATCACAGTGCGCACGGAACCGATGCGCGGCGCCAATGGATCGTCAGCGCCGCCAGTTGCCAAATCCGACGAGAGCTCCAGCGAATTTTCGGGCGCGAAGATCGTGCGACCGCGGCGCGAGGTCAGCAATATGTTCAGACTTTCGGGCGTGGTAATTAAAATATCCGGCGGACGCCGGAGCATACGGCTGCGTTCGCCTGCGGGAGTATCGCCGCTGCGGGTCATGACGCGAATATTCGGGAATGGCTCGCCGGCCGCCTCGAAGGTCTGGCGCAGTTGCAGTAGCGGGCCGGAAAGATTTCGGTTGATGTCGTTGTTCAGCGCTTTGAGCGGCGAAATGTACAGCGCCCGAATCCCGCGACCGACCTCCCACTCTCCGGACACCATCTGGTTCACGGCCCACAGAAAGGCTGTGAGGGTCTTTCCGCTGCCGGTCGGCGCGCTCACCAGAACGTGCTCCCCGCCGGCGATGGCCGGCCAGGCCTGCTCCTGGATATCTGTCGGAGTTCCTACATTCCGCAAAAACCATTCGCGAATCAGGGGATGGAAGCGGTCCAGAACGGGACTGTAGTCGGGGGAATCGCCCATCATGGAGGCCACTCAGGCGGCCCGTAGGAGTTCCTACAAATCGGTTTTTGACTTGCCCGCAGCTCACACCTCCGATATTCTTACCGGTAAGTCAGAGCTGCCGCTGCTGGCACCCCCGAAATCCTCCAGTGTATCCCCGAATATCCTGGAATATCTGAAAACAGTCCCATGGCCAAGAAACCACGCGTTCGAACGGAGCTGAAAAAGCAGGCTCGCAAGCTGTTTTATATGCAGGGTTATCCCAGCACGGGGATCAGTCAGATCATCGACGCGGCCGGCACCAACAAAGCGACCTTCTATTATAACTACAAAAGCAAAGAACAGCTCGGCCAGGAGTACCTGACCGAATACAGCGCCTACCTGCTGACGCGCCTGGTGCGCATGATGAAACACTCCGACACACCCGGGGAGTTCGTGCACAAATGGATCCGGCTCGTGAAAAAAGACATCAGTCTGCACGAAGCGCGATTCAACGGATGCCCGATCGGAAATTTTATCAGCCAGGTCGACGTTCGCGACGACGCCTTCGCGCCGACTCTCGGCGAACTCGTCACCGAATGGGAAGATCGCCTGGCCGATTTTCTCGGAGAGATGCAGCGCCAGTCAGCTCTGGCGGCCACGATTGAAACTCGCGCCGCCGCGGCCCGCATGCTGGCGATCTATCACGGCAGCATGCTGATGTGGAAGGCAACGCGCGACATGAAGTACATCGAACTCGCGGAAGATTCGATGCTCGCCTGCCTGAAATAAAGCCGGCGCCGAAGCTTCAGGGCGAAACTCGCGGCATCCCGTGCGATCCCTTTCGCCGCGAAGCGCAACACTTCAGTGCGGCAGGCGCGACTGCAAGAGCCCGTAAATATATGCACCGAGCATGGCGCTCAAAAAAGCCACGGCCATAATCGGCACGCCGCCGCCGATTAAAGTATACAGCGGCCCGGGGCAGGCGCCGGTCAGGGCCCAGCCGAAACCGAAGCACAGCGATCCGATCACCGTTCCTTTGCTCAGCGTTTTGCCTGTGAGATCGATGGGGGCGCCGGTGCGATCACTCAGAGCGAAGCGGCGGATCAGCTGAACGGAAATCGCTCCAACGATCACGGCCGAAAGAATCACGCCGTACATATGAAACGATTCGAAGCGAAACATTTCCTGAATGCGAAACCAGGAGATCACTTCCGTTTTGATAAAGACGACGCCCAAATAGATTCCGGCGACCAGATAGAATAAGTGTTTGAGTAGATTGCGCATAAGTTTATAGAAGGATTGCTTGAGGTCGCCCGTTCGAAATTATTGCGAGCCGAAGATCAGCGGGAATCCGAAGTAGGTCATCAGAATCCCGCCGATGAAAAAAGACGCCGTGGCGATCAAAGAAGTTGGACTCAGGAGCGAAAGCCCCATGATCGCGTGGCCGGAAGTGCAGCCGTTCGCGTAACGCGTGCCGAAACCCACCAGAAACCCGCCGACGACAATCAGGATAAATCCCGGCAGAGTAAACAGACCGTCCACGCTAAAGATTTCAATCGGAGCCAGACCGCCCGCCCCGCTGATGCCGTAAGCCGCGAGGGCTTGCGAGGTACCTTGAGTAATCGTGAGAGTCTCCGGCGTGCCGAGTAGATTCGCACCCAGCCACCCGCCGGCGAGCATGCCGAAAACGAAGACTAAGTTCCAGCTGTTTTCACTTAGCGAATACTGAAAGTACGGTACGCCCGCTCGCATTTTCTCCGGCAGGACCGCGCGGCACAAATGGCGCAGCGAGCTGGATACTCCGAAGTGTTTGTTGCCGAAGTACAGCAGCGCCGGCACGACCAGACCGATCAGCGGGCCGCCGATGTACCAGGGCCAGGCCGTGCCCACTTCCGGAAATAGAATCGCCTGCAGTACTTCCATATATTAAAACTCCCGGCACGCGGCACGCGCCAAACAATCGCTGGAGCCGGCGCTCCACCTCAGCCTCAAGTCATGCCAATGACCAGATCGCCGGCGTGTCCCTGCCAGCTGATCGGGATAATATAAACCGGAACGCCCTGAGGGAGGCTTACTTTCGAAGCGTCTTCGCACACCATCGGAACGGATATCGAAAAGCTATCGTTGAATGCCTGCATGGCGTTCCCGGCGATTGTATTGGCGATTTCGCCGATCATATCAGCCTCGGCGTTCGGGAAATCGCCTCCGTCTCCCAGAGTCGCGCGCACCGCGTCGCGCAGCATTTCCGGCCCGGTTGAAAAACAAATGCAACCTTTGTACTGACCGGAGATGCCGATCAGTCCGGTCATCGGCTTTGCATGATAGTCGTCGGCGCCCGCCAGACGCGGGATCCCGGTTTTGCAGGCTTCGCCGGACAGGCCTTCAAAGTACTGCACGACAAGATTTACGAAAATTTGAACTTCTTCTGTTTTCATTTCTGCCCGCCTCTCCTCTGCCCGGGAAGCACTCGCGCAGTCGCCAGACCCGTGGCATATAAAATACCTTCATAAAACGACAACGGCAAGCGAGAATCAGGTTCGCACGCAAAACGCGATAGCCGCCGGCGATGCCTCAAACGATGCCCGCGCCGCCCGCAGCCCGCAAATCTTCCGGTGAGTTTAGATTACGCAATCGGGCGCGCTCGGTCTCCGCAGGAGTCAGCACCTCCAGATTCAAGAGCGTGCGCAGCTGCTGCAGATCATATCGCTTGAGACCCGCCGCCCGCGCTTCCAGAACCGCGAGGGCTTCAGCCGCGTATACCGCGCAAAGAGGATCGATGCGCTGGCCGTCGCCGAAGCATACGCCGCCATACCTTTCTCCCGCACCATCCGGGAAGGCCTGTTGGTTTTGCACGAAGCGGTCCAGCAGCAGACGCACCGTATCCGCGTGCATAAACGGCATATCCACCGCCAGCACGAACAGCGATCGGCGCGTCGCGCGATAGACGCTCAAAAGCGCACCGAGCGGCCCGGGCACATTCGGATCGTCATCGACTACTAATGTGCGCTCGGGAAATCTTTGCGCATATTCTGCATGGCGATCGGCGCGAATCGACAGCACTACCGGCAGCCCGCAGCCTTCTAGCAGCCTGCAGGCGCGCTCGCCCCAGGTCGGCGCGGTTTCGGCGGAGCCGGTCGATGTGTCCTGCGTCCTGTCGCTGCCTGCCGGGGCGTCTGGCGCGCCCGGCGCAAATCGCAGGGCGGCTTTGTCCGCGCCCATCCGACGACTTTCGCCGCCGCATAAAACGACTCCGCCAACTGCGGCGCGCATCTTTCGCGGGTCGCCTGCGCCCGCCCCTCTGCTGGCAACGGCGTCTTCCATTCGGATTCAGTCCCCGGCGGCTTGCGAAGTTTCCGCTTCGCCTGCTCTTGCGCCGTCACCCGCACCTCCGGAAGCCAGAGGATTGACGTAGTGATCCGATTCGTCTTCGTGGGGCCGCGACACCAGACACTGAAAGTCTTTCTCGACCAGAATGCGCAGGATCCGATCTCCTGGACCGGCACCCGCGTCCGTGGGCAAAGCCGCCAGCTGCATTTCGCCGCGAAAGCCGACCTGTTCGGAATCGACCCACTGCGTCGCCGTTTCTTCCGGGACAAGCACTCGCACTTCGTCGCCCGTGTATTCGGCGACGGGGGTACGCGCCTGGGCGTCGCGCAGCAGAACATAAGTTAAGGATCGAATCGGTCCGAACTGCACGCAATCCGCGACACGCCCTTCGCGACCGAAAATTTCGACTTCGGACTGCGTCAGACGCAGGCGAATCGAGTTTCCTTTGATTCTCAACTTCATGATATCGCTCCTGATATGTGTCTGCGGGACTTTGCCGCTTCCTGGCTTTCTTCAGCCGACAAATTTGTACACGATTCCCATCGGCCGCCTCAACCGCCGATGCGAAACATCTCCACTTTTTCTTTCGCGCCCTGAGACGCCGTCGCCGCGTTGCGCGATAGAAAGCGTTCTTCCGAGTAGCGATCCGAACGACGCGCCCAGACCTGCGCGATCAGCGCCGACAAATGCGCATCGGCCGCGCCGCTCCGCAGGGCCGCGCGTAGATCAAGACCATCGCCCGAAAACAGACAGGTATACAGACGGCCGTCGGCGGACAGACGCGCTCGCGTGCAGCCCCCGCAAAATGGACTGCTGACCGAAGATATAAAACCAACCCCGCCGCGCCCGTCGGCGAAACGGTAGCGCCGCGCGGTTTCGCCGAACTGCGCGTGCGGTTCCGCGACCAGCTCCGGTCCTTCGCCTGCGCGCTGGCGTTGAAGCATTTCTTCCAACAGGTGCGCCGAAGTCACGACCTGCTCCGGACGCCAGCCGTTGCGATTGCCGGCGTCCATATATTCAATAAAACGTACGGCGATGTCGCGCTCCCGGGCGAAGTCGAGTAGCGCCGGCCAGTCGCGATCGTTGCGGCCTTTCTGAATGACGGTATTGATTTTCAACGGCCGCAGTCCGGCGGCAAGCGCCGCGTCGATGCCGGCCAGCACTCGCCGCAAATCTCCGCGCCCGCCGCTCAGCTCGCGAAAGCGCGCGGGGTCCATGGAATCCAGGCTGACCGTCACCCGTTGCAAACCGGCCGCCTTGAGTTCGGACGCGTGCTCCGCCAGCAGCTCGCCGTTCGTTGTTAAGGCCAGATCGCGCAGTCCAGGCAGAGCCGCCAGACGCTCCAGCAACTGCGGTAGATCTTTGCGCAGCAGAGGTTCGCCGCCGGTGATGCGAATCGCCAGAGTCCCCGCTTCGCCGAAAATCCGGGCCAGCCGCACGAGCTCGTCAAAACTCAGCCTTTCGTCCGGTCGAAAAAAACGATACTCCTGATCGGCGGGCATGCAGTAGCCGCAGCGATAGTTGCAGGCATCGATCACGGAAATCCGCAGATCCAGCATGGGCCGCCCGAGCCGGTCGCGGATCGCCTGATCCCCGACGCTTGCCGCTGGCGCCCGGGCCGGAGCCGAATTCGCCGGGGTGTTGGATGAGATACGGGACGCCACTCGCTTCGACCCTTCGGCTCCCGGGCCGGATGTCAATGAGCTTCTTAATGGGCCTCCAGAGCGCGGGGACGTTCTCGCAATCCGGCCCGGGAGGGCGGCCGACGCGCGCTCTAATCGCTCTAAATCCGGCATTTACAGGCCGCGAGCCGAAATTAGCAGCCAATGCGATCGAGTGCTAATTTTTTGCAAAAATAGGTGGACTATGGGCCCAATCGCGTTTAATTGGGCTAATATTAGCAGTCGACAAGAAGGACTGCTAATATTAGCCCCCGATGGCTTCCGTCTATCGCGGGGGAAAACTCAAAATCTTCTATATAATGCAAGTCATTGGAGGCATGAACCATGGCAATTAAACCTCTGGCAGATCGCGTGTTGATCAAACAGCTGGATGCTGCTGAAGAAAAAGTCGGTTCGCTGTTCATTCCGGATAGCGCGAAAGAAAAACCGCAGGAAGGAAAAGTCGAAGCTGTTGGTCCCGGTCGGACCGAAGACGGCAAGACGATTCCGCTCGAAGTCAAAGTCGGCGACCGTGTTCTGTACGGTAAGTACTCCGGCACCGAAGTCAAGCATGACGGTCAGGAAATGCTGATCGTACGCGAAAGCGATATTCTCGCGATCGTAGGTTAATAACCGACAGGCTGAAAGCCGAGAGGCTGGCAGCCGGCAGGTTAATAACCGATAGGCTAGCAGCCGGCAGGCTGAAAGCCGATAGGCTGAACCTGAATTGATTCAGGAAATATAGTAATTGGAGGAATATCCCAAATGGCCAAACAATTAAGTTTTAACGAAGATGCTCGCCGCAAACTGGCGTCCGGCGTCAACAAACTGGCGAACGCCGTGAAAGCGACCCTCGGTCCCCGCGGACGTAACGTGATCATCGACAAAAAATTCGGCGCTCCGACCGTAACCAAAGACGGCGTGACTGTCGCCAAAGAAATCGATCTGGAAGATCCGTTCGAGAATCTCGGCGCTCAAATGTGTAAAGAAGTCGCCACCAAAACCAACGACGTAGCCGGCGACGGCACGACTTCAGCGACCGTTCTGGCTCAGGCAATCGTTAACGAAGGTCTGAAAAACGTAGCGGCCGGCGCAAACCCCATGTTCCTGAAACGCGGCATGGACAAAGCGGTTGAAGCTGTAATCGGCGAAATCAAAAGCCAGGCGAAAGAAGTCGGCACGAACAAGTCCGACATCGCGGCTGTTGCTTCGATCTCTGCGAACAACGACTCAGAAATCGGTAACCTGATCGCGGACGCGATGGAAAAAGTCGGCAACGACGGCGTCATCACCGTTGAAGAAGCGAAAGGCATCGACACGACCCTCGACGTCGTTGAAGGTATGCAATTCGATCGCGGCTACCAGTCCGCTTATTTCGTAACCGATCCGGAAGGCATGGTTGCGACCCTCGAAGATCCGTTTATTCTGATCCACGAAAAGAAAATCGCCAACATGCGCGAACTGCTGCCCGTACTTGAGAAAGTCGCTCAGGCCGGCAAAGCGATCGTGATCATCTCCGAAGAAGTCGAAGGCGAAGCGCTGGCTACTCTCGTAGTCAACAACCTGCGCAAAACCATCCGCGTCTGTGCTGTAAAAGCTCCGGGCTTCGGTGATCGCCGCAAGGCTATGCTCGAAGACATCGCGATTCTGACCGGCGGCCAGGTGATTTCTGAAGATCTCGGCATGAAGCTGGAAAACTCCGATGTGTCTATGCTCGGCACCGCCAAGAAAATCGTCGTCGATAAAGAAAACACGACGATCATCGAAGGCGCTGGCAACCAGTCCGACATCCAGGGCCGCATCGCTCAGCTGAAAAAGCAGATCGAAGATACGACCAGCGATTACGATCGTGAAAAACTGCAAGAACGTCTGGCGAAACTGTCCGGCGGCGTTGCGGTAATCAACGTCGGCGCTGCGACCGAAGTCGAAATGAAAGAGAAGAAAGCCCGCGTAGAAGACGCGCTTTCCGCTACTCGTTCGGCAGTCGACGAAGGCATCGTTCCCGGCGGCGGACTCGCGCTGCTGCGCGCTCGCGAAGTGATCACGAAGCTTTCACTCGAAGGCGACGAAAAAACCGGATCGAAAATCATCTATCGCGCACTGGAAGAGCCCCTGCGCATGATCGCTACCAACGCCGGCCTCGAAGGCAGCGTAGTCGTCGAGCGTGCCATCAACGAAAGCGGCGCGAACGGTTTCAACGCTTCGACCCTGCAGTGGGAAGACCTGACCAAAGCGGGCATTCTCGATCCGGCGAAAGTCGTACGCAGCGCTCTGCAAAACGCTTCTTCGATCGGCGGCATGGTGCTGACGACAGAAGTTGGAATTACCGACCTGCCCGAGCCGGACAAAGGCGCCGGCGGCATGCCCGATATGGGCGGCATGGGTGGAATGGGCGGTATGGGTGGAATGGGAGGCATGGGCGGCATGATGTAAGATCCTTTGATCTTATATTAGCGCCTGTGCGTTCCAGGCTTCGCGGAAACGAACAAATTCGCTTCCGTGTGGCCGAACACTCACCGTTGATTCAGAAAGCGCGGTCTCTCAGTCGAGGGGCCGCGCTTTTTTTATGTGCGTACGCGCTCAGACTGGCGGGGCAAAAAACGGAAACGATGAATCGGCGGAGGACCTTCACTCAGAAGCGAGCATTTCGCGCAGCACCGGCTCAAGCTCTGCTGCGACGATGCGCGAACCGGCCGCGGTCGGATGCGAATCTTCCGGATAAAAATACAGGGGCTGTCCCGCGGCCCGACTGGCAGCCTCCTGCCGACGAAACTCCTTTAAGGGATCGACGACGCGGATGTCGTTGCGTTCGGCGATTTCGCGAATAATTTTTTCCGGTGTCTTTTGATCATCGAACTGCGCTTCGTAAATCCGCGCGAAAATCGGATACACATGCACCACGACTTCAAAGTTGTGTTCCTGGCCGAGCGCTTTGATTTTCAAGAGCTCATCTTCCCACTGCTTCCAGAGCGCCCAGGTGTCTTTTTGATCGGGGCCCGTAAAGGGCATGATCCAGGCGGTCGTTGAATAATAATACAGGGTTAAGAGTTTATCGATATCGTTCGTCGAAATCTCGCCGGCGCTCTTCATAAAAGCCGGCACGTCTTCAGGCCAATTGATATGCGTCGCCTTCGCCTTTACGCCGAAGCGGCCGCCGGTCAGATCCATGCCTTCGTTTGTATGCACGCTCTCGACGATAGAACGGCGTCTTTGCTGAATGCTCTTCCCGAAAAAATATCGAATCGGTCCGAACCATACGCCCTTGCGTAGAAATTCGTACAGCCCCGGGGATATGCTGGTGTCGGAAGCCAGATCGGAAATATCGTTATCGCAAAAGGTCAGGACGACAACGTCGGGCTTGAAGGCCAGGTCGTGATTGATAAGGCTCTCATAGGAATTCGTAATCGTCGAGGAAACGATCCCCGCGTTCAACACTTCGACTTTCCGCGCGCCCGCCGGAAGCGAAGCGTTCAGTCGCTCCTCTAACATCGCCGGAAAAGTCTGCTCGTCCGAAAGGCCGGCGCCCCAGGTGAAGCTATCGCCGATGGTCAGGACGCGTTTTATACCGGGCCCCTTCTCTTTTTCGAACGGCTGGTTGCGACGCACGCCGTGATAGTGCGTGATCGAGTTGCCCTGATTGTCGCTGAGACTCAGGCCGTGCGGCATGGATTTACGGAAATAAGAATTCGGCGGCAGCACTACAATTTCGTCGCTGTCTTCTAAGTCAGCGCCCATCTGACCAAAGCCGGTTAAAGCGAACTGAAAGTTGAACTCGGGCACGTCTTCGATTGCGACCAGAGCCATGAAGCCGAAGTGCAACAGCGCCAGAAAAATAACGAGCGGCAGCGATAAAAATACGACCGGTTTGAGCAGCGCCCCTGCTTTTCGCCCAAGGCCCGACTGCGCTGGCGATTCAGTTTGTGTTTCGTTGTGACTATTCTTCATGAACGTTCCGAAATGCGGGAAATATTTTCAGGACTTGTCCCATGTTTGCCGCGGTCTGTCCAGCACTTCTTGCCCATGAGACTCATCGCGCGCAGTGGCTTTGCAGCCCATTCAACGATTCCCCGGAAACGCATCGTTTCCCGTAACATTGTGCAGGTTGCGCTTCGCGCGCGCCGAAAACAGCGCCTTTCATCTTGACCGGGCTCGCTGCGCGAGGCACGAAAGTTTGTTTTCGAAGCGCGCCTCGAAAATAAACAAAACATACGATTCACACTGTGCAATCCGGGAACAGAATTTTCATCAGCTACGCTCGCGAAGATCAGGAGTTCGCGGAACGCATCTACGCCTTTCTACGCCTGACCGGCTTTCGCCCCTGGATGGACGTGCACGATTTGATTGCCGGCGAACAGTGGGCCGTCGCCATTCACAACGCGCTGGAAGACGCCGCCTTCGTCGTCATATGCCTCTCGCCGCGATCCGTAGACAAACGCGGCTTCTTACAAAAAGAAATTCGCACGGCTCTGGAACACCGGGACAACTATCTGGAGTCCGACGTATATTTAATTCCAGCGCTTCTCGAAGACTGCCCGATTCCACGGGCTCTGCGCGATTTTCAGTACGTCGACTGTCGCCGCAAAGACTGGGCGTCTAAGCTCGCGGGAGCGATCCGGGCCGGCTTCGAACGCCGCGCCTGATTTTCGGGTCGTATGAGTACCAATCAGCCCAATAGCAGCGCATCGCCTCCGCAGCCGCGCGTCTTTTTGTGTTATTCGGAAGAAGATTTCGAGCAGGTCGAAAAGCTCTACGATCAAATGCAGGCGGCGGGCTGGCGTCCCTGGCTCGATGAACGCGACATCCTGCCGGGGGAAAAACGTAAACAGGCGATCGAAGATGCGATCGCCGACTCCGATTTTTTTCTGGCCTGCGTCAGCGATAACGTCGCGCGAAGGCGCGGTCGCGTGCAAAAAGAAATTCGCGACGCGCTGGACGTTCTGCAAAATCTACTCGAAGACGATATCTATTTGATTCCGGTTTTACTCGAAGCCTGCGCGCTGCCCGAACGCCTGAAAGAATTTCAACCGGTGCGTTTGTATCGCGAAGGCGGCTTTGACAATCTGATCCGCGCCTTAAACGCCGGACTGCACCGTCGAATGCGAGAGCACGCGGACAGCGACAATGATGCACCTGGCGGCGGCGCCCCGACCATTCAACTGGAAAGCAAAGCGTCGGGACCGGACCAGGCGCAAGTCGCGAATGCACCTGGATTCGATTTCCGTTTTTATAAGCTCCTTGCCGGCGCACACGACGGCCTGGAAAACGGTCGGCCGCGCCAGACCTCGGCGTACCTCCAGCAGTGCACGATCCTTTTGCTGCGACTGGTCTATCGCAAGAGCCACGGCGAAGCAGAGGCTCGTAGCGCGCCTGTGAAACAGCTCATCCGCCACCTGCGCGCGACGACGCGGGATCTTCGTATCTTAAAAGCTCTCCGGAAAATAATACAGCAGTGCCATCTGGTCAGTCACGATCTGGACGAAGCGATCAGCCGCAAACGCTCGGGCAACCTGTTGATCGAATTTATTGCGGTGTGGTTCTGGTTTCAGAAAAATGTTTTAGATCAGCGGCAGCCGGAGATGCTGCTGATCCGAGAAGCTCTGACGACGCGCGCAAATCCCGGCGGCGATTCGCTCAAGCTGACCAAAGAACGTTTTATTTATTCAGAAGAAAGCGAAAGCCTGGTCGCGCCCACCGACGCAAACGAAAACAGAAGTCAACCAGAGGCCGATCCAGACGAAGCGGATGCGAGCGGCGACACGTCCCAGGAGATTCCGCGCATCGCCCTGCACCAGGCCGCGCTGAAATATTCGCGCAAGCTGGAATCCTGGCAGAAATTCCTGGCGAATCTGGCGTGCTTCCAGCTGCGAACCGAACTCGAAATCCCCTACGTCGAAATCCACAAGCACTCGGAAGAAATCGAGCTCAGCTTCGTCACGGTTTGCCAGAGCGTAACGAGCATTATCGCGCGCTTAAAATCGACGTACGTCATTCTCTATATCGGTCCGCCTGTTTCCGTGAACGACTGGTGCCGCCGACATCAGATCTCTACGAATCTGGAAGACTTCATCGAAGTTTTCGAAACGCCCGTATCCGAAACAAAAAAAGATCGGCGTCTGGTACATCTGGTCAGCCGGGCTCCCGACCTGGCCCTGGCGGCCGGCCCTGAAAACGACGAAGCCAGATCCAATCCGCCGACTCCAGGCAAGGCCACGGATATGAGTCAGCTCGCTCCTGAAATCAAAGAAGCGGCCTTCAACGACATCGATTCCGAAACCTACGCCGAATACAAAGCGACGAGCCGCGCGTCGACCGGATTCATTCAAAGCAACATTGCGCTCTTAAACGACGATCACGATCTCTTCCAGGCCCTCAGCTATCCCATGGACACCTGGCGCTTATTTCTACATCCCCTGCAGAGCAAGGTAACGGCCCACCCCGCCCAGATCATGTTTATCCAGGGCGGTCCCGGCACCGGCAAAACCGTCGTGCTGGCTCATCGCATCGCCCACGCGATTCAAAAGCGCGAACAGAGCGATCGCAATTTCAAAGTCGTATTTCTGGCCTTCACGAAAAGCGTCGCCGCGAATATGCGCGATATGCTGGAAAAACTCAACGTGGACCCCGGGCGCATATTAATCGAAGACGTGCGGGATTTCTTCGCGCGCAAAACCCGCGGCGAACTCGGTCTAAAGTACGAAGATCGCAAGTTAATTTACTGGGAGCTCTTCCGGGGTCGCCAGGAAAAATTTCGCGTAACGGACGTATTCTTCGACGAGTTCCAGGACTTCCCCACTCGCGACGAAGACAATTATATTATCAAAATCATTCGCGCCGTACAGGCCAGCGGCGCGACGCTGACCTGTACCTATGACGAGCACCAGAGCATCTATCATACCGAAACCGATCTCGCTTTCTGGGATCAATTGCTCGAAATCAAGCACCAGAAGCTGAGCTATTGCTATCGAATGGCGCGCGAAATTTCCGAAATCGCGTACGACCACCGGCGTATCATGCTCGAACACGCCGAAGATATGATTCGCATGAGTACCGGCAAGGCCATGACCTATCAAGTGCAGCGCACGCCGAACTACGCCTTCGGGGGCGGGACGGTGCACCTGGTGCCTTCGGTCGGTATTCGACAGATCAGCGTCGCGAAGAAAATCGTCACCGAGCTGCGCAAAGTCTACGCGTACGACGAAGTCGTGATCATCTTCTTCGATCCTCAGAACTACGGCCGCCGGCACACCGGCCGCCTGACGCCGGGCTGGTACGACAAACTCAAAAAAGATCTGCTGGTCGACATCTACAATCCATTCGCGATCAAAGGGCTTGAGTTTCGCGCAGGCGTCGTTCTATTTCCCCAGTATTGCTTCATGAAGTATTATATGTACCTGCGCGACGGCGTAACCCTGAAACGCCTGGACGAATTTTGCGACGTAATGATCGAATACTATGCGAAATATCTCGCGGGCATCAGCTACCTGCGCTTCCAAAGCGACACCGGCCCTCTCGATGATTTAGTGTACTTCCTGAACAGCCGCCCGAATGCGAGCGTTCGATCGGAAGATCCCGGCATTCGTTTCATCGTCGACGCGCTGCAGGAAAAGGAAATCACGGGAGCACTGCTCGGTCAGCTACACGATATGTACAATCGCTTTCTTTCTCACGACTTCAAGTCTTTGATTCTAAAGTACGACGTGCCCGGCGATCGACGCTACCAGCTGGACGCCATTATGTTCGAACGCCTGCAGCAGTCCCTCGAAGCGAACAACGAAAAGATCAAGCGACATACTCGTTTTCGCCGGGCGCGCATGATTCACACGGATATCGATCACTCCCTGCGCGATCTAAACGAATTTTATGTAGCCCTTACGCGCTTTCGCGAAAAAGCGTTCTTGATCTACGATCAGGAATACGATCTGGCGGAAATTCTCCCCGGCGCGGAAATATTAGATGAGGACCGGCTCTTCGACATCAGCGCGGCTCGAAACGACAAATCATGAAATGCCCAGTTCTTTCAATCGATAATAAAAAGTCGCGCGTTTGATTCCCAGTCGCCGGGCCGCCTGGAGTTTATCGCCGCCGGCGCTTTCGATCGCGTCCAAAATCAAGTTGCGCGAAAAGCCGCGCACCATCTCGTCATAAGTCCCCGAATAAAACAAATCCGAGGACGCCGACCCGGAATCCTGATCGAGCGGGCCTGCTACCGAACCCGCGGAAATCGCGGGCGGCAAATCGTTCAGGCTAATCGTGTCCGAGGCCGCGTGCAGCAGCGCATAGATCAACGCGTTTTCCAGTTCGCGAATATTTCCAGGCCAGGCGTAACGCAACAGCGTCTCCATCGCGGCGGGTTCGATGGCGGTCACCCGGGCCTCCAGTTCGCGCGCGTACTTTTGCAAAAAATAGTTCAGCAAAATCGGAATGTCGTCGGGACGATCCGCGAGGGGCGGCACCTGAATTTCCAGCACGTGAATGCGATAGTACAGATCTTCGCGAAAGCTGCCCGCGTCCACCAGCTCTTTCAAGTCGCGATGGGTGGCGAAGACGAAGCGACAGTCGGCGCGGATATTCTTTTTGCCGCCCACTCGCTGAAATTCCCGTTCTTGCAAAAGGCGCAGCATCTTCGCCTGCATCGCCAGGGGCAACTCGCCGATTTCGTCAAAGAAGAGCGTGCCGCCCGCCGCCTGCTCCACGCGACCGGCATGGGCGGATCGCGCGTCGGTGAACGCCCCTTTTTCAAAACCGAAGACTTCCGTTTCCCATAGCCCGGCAGGTACGGCGGCGCAGTTCAAGGCCACGAAAGGCGACTGCGCCCCGCTCCCGTCTTCATGAATCGCCTGGGCGATCAATTCTTTACCGGTTCCCGTCGGCCCGGTAATCAAAATCGGCTGGCGAGTTTGTTTCGCGTACTTTTGCGCCAGCTCCAGTAAATACGCCATCCGCTGACTCGCAAATACCAGGGTCTTTTCGCTCATGCGATATTTGACGACTTCGCGCATATCGCTGAAATAATCGGAAAGGCGGCGCGCTTTTTCCTCGGCGCGGCCCCGCAGACGTTTGATCTGTTCGTATAAAATCGCATTGCGCACGGCGAGCGCCAGGGACAGGCGAAAGCTTTCCAGAATCGTAATTTCCCCGGAATCGTAGGATGCGCCGCTGGTCTTTTTGCTTAAGATCACATAGCCGAAAGTCTGGCGACGAAACGAAAGCGGAATCGCGAGATGGAATTTTTCGCGCTCAAGCGCTTCGACGATCCGCGACATCGTCGCCAGGGTCTCGGCGTGTTCCTGTGCCACGCGCGACGCCGTCTCCGATTCGCTCGCCCGGGGGCCGCGCTCCAGGAAAAAGACCGAGTTCAAATACGCGAAAAAGTCCGCCGGCATCTTGAGGAACTTCTGAATAAATTCCTCGCCGCTGAGAATCGTATTCAGGCCGGCCGGCATGGCGCCGACGCTGCGCCAGTGGAGGCGGTCTTCGCGATCGGAAACGACGATAAAGCCCCGTTCGAAGCGCAGCAATCGGTGCAGGGACGCCAGAATCTTTTCGAGCAGTACTCCCAGGCTGCCGTCATTGACAGGCGCTTCTTCCGCGTCCCGGCCCGCCCGTTCCCCTTCCGACGGCTCCATCGACTCCAGAGCGAAGATTTCATCTTTCAGTTTCTCGGTTTCCCGGGCCTGGTATTCCAGCGCCAGCGCTTCGTCCTGGGCTTCGATCACGCCCTGCTTTAATGTTTGAAAGCGGTCACCTAAGGCCAGAGACAAGAGCCAGGCTTCGATCGCCAGACCGACCTGCAGGGCGTATTCGGAAACTTCAGTGCTCGGAATCCAGCCCATCGATTTCAAACCGTACAAAAATCCGCCAACCGACAGCAAAAGCCACGCCAGTAAATAGAAGCGCGCCGGACGATAACCAGCGCGCAAAGCGGCGAAACCGGCGATCAAAAACCAGCACACCGCGACCATGCCCAGAAAAACGATCCACTGAAACACGACGTAGGAATCCAGAAGAAACATCAGCGGCACGGCGAACAGATGCACGACCGCCAGCACTCGCAGTACGGGATCCAGGCGGGCCGCGTTGCGCGGCGTATCGAGAAAGGACCGACAGAACAGCAGGGCGAAGACCAGACCGATGCTGACCGAGCCGGCGGTGAGCTGCGCGATCGCACGACCGGAACGCAGGAATTCGTACGGCAAGAGTTCCGGCACCAGCCCGTCGATGCAAAGCTGAAACATACCGTGGACCGCGATCAAAGTCCCAACGTAATAGATATAGCTGCGATCGCGGATCGTAAAAAATAAAAACAAATTGTACAGGATCATCACGGCGATGACGCCGTAGTACAGGCCCAGCGCGAACTGCAGCCGGTGATCGATCTGCTGGAAGGCCGCCTCGCTCCAGAGGGCGAGCGGCACCACCAGGGCGTTGCGGGTTTCCAGCCGAAGATAGACCGTGTGCGTGCGGTTGTCCGGCGGCCGCAGCTCGAAAATATAATAGCGATACGGGCGATCCCGCAGCGCGAAGGCCGAACTAACTCCGGCCCGGTCCCGACTGACAGTGCGCCCGTTCGGCGCGACCAGATATAGATCAATCCGATCGATCAACGCGAAGCCGATTTCGAGCAGACGCTCAGCGCTCGCTCCTCCGCGAATTTGAAAGCGCACCCAGATTGGATCCTGAATGAAGCCGAAGTTCAGGCGTGGAGTCGGCGCGGGACCGAAGCCATCGAAGTCGGGGCGCGCCACGTCGCGAATCGTCAGAGCGCTGGCGATCTGCTCGCCCCGCTCCACAAAAAATTCGGGATGCACGAGCATTCGGCCGGGCAGATCTCGACCGCTCAGATCAATCGGGCCCGCCGCCCCCGTCACAATCGTATCAGCGGGACCGCAGGCCGTCAGCGTAAGAGTTCCTACAGTAGCAAAAATGACCTGCAAGAACCAGGCGGGTCGAACAGCGCGTCGGGCACGCGATTCTCGACTGGAAACGCCACTGATTTTAGACATCGGTGTACGATTCAAGGGTTTCACGGAACAGACTGGCATCTTCGGAGGAGTATCGCGAGCGATTTTTCGTCCAGGATTTTGTACAGTCCAGGTTTTTGGATTCCAGGTTCCTGGATCTTTGCTTTTTTTGAGCGCCTCAATAAGACATAATCCAGCGGCGGCATACATTGTTGTCGGGGGATCTGCAAAAAAAATTCGCGAAGAATCAGCGCGTGGCGGCCATTCGCTGAAGATTCGTGCGAGAGTGGAGAAAAATCACGGCACATCTTTCGTTGGAGCGAAGGTCGGGCACGGCCTTTGCAAAACCACCGCATATACAGACACACAGAAAATTACTGAGGTTCAACAATATGCAAAAGCTCACACGCTTCTTCACATTCAGCGTCTTGCTGCTGACTCTGCCGCTGAGCGCGGTCCTGGCCGGCGGCGGAGGATCTTCTTCTAACAAAAGCGATCTGGATGGTACTTACATTGTGCTCGCCCACGGCATTCTGGGCTGGGACGACGATACGCGCGACGGAACAGTCTTCAACAAATACGGCCTGCCCTACTGGGGCGGCATGGACGAACACCTGCGCGGCCGCGGCGCCCGCGTTATGACCGACGGCAAATCCGCCCTGGCCCATTCTTACGATCGCGCGGAGCAGATGCGCTACCAGATCAACCTCTGGCTCGCGTCTGAATCGGCGGACAACAAAAAGATCCACATTCTTTCTCACTCCCAGGGCGGCATGGACTCGCGCATTCTGGCTTCTCCCGGTGGACTCGCCGGCCTGAGCAACGCCCACGGCAATCGCATCGCATCGGTTACGACCATTTCTTCGCCGCACTACGGCACATCTTTCGCGGACGTCCTGCTCGGCCTGATTCCCGGCTCCGGCATTCAGAATCTGCTGGCGGGCCTGGTGAATACGATCGCGGGTTTGATTTATAACGGCGAGCTGATCATCAATAATCCGAATCAGGACCTGCTGGCCGCGACCTTTATGGCGGTCGGCGAAATGGATATCTTCAACGCGAATTTCCATGACGCCGCTTCCGTGAAATACTTTTCGACCGGCAGTAAGATTCGCGCCTGGAATATTTTCGAACACAACCCGCTGCTGCTGCCGCTCTATCTGGCGAACCTGCACGGCGGCACGCGTCTGTCCTCTCCGCAAATCGGCGAGATCGGCAAAGAAAACGACGGAGCCATCCCTTACCGTTCTATGCGCTGGGGCAAATGGATCAGCGGGCCGAAAGAGAAGTTCTATTCGACCGGCGTCGATCACCTGCAGATCACCAACGCGTTCTACTCCGGCCAGCTGTGGTTCGACGTGAAAGGCTTCTACAACAAACTCGCGGAAAACGCGAAGAACAGCGCGCTTTAATAGCCTCGCGCGGGCTCAGGCACGCCCGGCGGTTCGCAGGAATCGCCGGGACGCGCCTTCGAATTTCTATTTCGCAAACAGAAACTCACTCCCCGGGACGGTCGATTCGTCTGCTCCGCAGACGAATCGGCGGCCCGGTTTTTTCGTTTCGTCGACGCTTCGACTTTTTCCCGTACGGCAGTAGATCCACAACGTTTCGGCTGATTGCCGAAGATTCCGGCGGACTCAGGGCGCTAACGCAGCGCTCTGTGCGAGCACCTGCATCGCCCGCGCGCGCCGCTCTTCCAGATCCTCGGACGGCACCAGCCGCGTCGTGACCGGCTGCCCGGCCTGCATGGCCTGGAGGGCGGTGACTTCGCCTGCGTCCAGGCTCTGCACTTCGACCGGAACCAATCGACCCGCTTTGCGAATATAAACAATACCGGGCATGTCTCGCAGTAGAATCATCGAATGCTCCCGGGATTCTCCGGTCCGGGCGGCCAGCGCCGAATCTTCCCCCGCCGGAAGCGAGGCCGCGCCCGCGCCGCCCACCAGGCGAATCTCCAGACTTTCTCCGTAGCCGCGATAGATGAAATCGACCCGGGCGTCCTTTTCGCGCACGCTCAAGCGGAATTCGCCGCGGGCGTCGTAGCGGTGGGCCATGGGATTTGCGCCCGACCAGAACTCCACCGTATTGAGGATGATCGCATCGGCCAGAATCGCGACGCCGTATACGATCGGCAGAGGCCAACACGCGATCAGAAAAAAGACAATCGAACGCAGCCAGCGGTTTTCGATCGAACCGACAGCCGAGTGCAGAGTCCGCGTCAGGGCGAATGACCCATAGCAGCGAGCCGCGCCCGTAAAGCACAGGCCGGCGATAAGTAGAGCGGCAATCCAGCGTTTCATCGTGTTTTCTCCATGAAAAATGATTGA
The DNA here is from genome assembly GCA_024742665.1 of bacterium. GTDB lineage: Bacteria > Spirochaetota > Leptospiria > Leptospirales > Leptonemataceae > JANSYA01. The sequence goes on along the minus strand of JANSYA010000001.1, from coordinate 1,006,345 downwards.
GGAACGCGCGAGGCGAGCCTTCCCGCGTTCTACTGTGAGTATCGGGCGGATAGGCCGCTCCGATTCGAAAATATTATCTTGCCCTGGCAGCCTCGCGCGGCAGCATAAGCCTGCGCGCTATGAATCCCACCGAACGTCCTCGCATCTCGGCCACGATCATCACTTATAACGAAGAACGTCAGATTGAGCGCTGCATTCAGTCGGTGCACGATTGGTGCGACGAAGTGATCGTGCTGGACTCCCATTCGAAGGACCGCACCAAAGAACTCGCGACGGCCTTCCCCAAAGTGAAATTCGCGGCGCACGACTTCGACGGCCACATTCAGCAGAAAAACCGCGCGATCGATATGGCCGCGGGTCCCTGGATCTTTTCGCTGGACGCCGACGAAGAGGCTTCCCCCGAGCTGGCCCAAAATGCGGCTCGTTTTGTCGCCGAAAATCCGGAGGCTCAGGGCGTTCGCATCTGGCGCACGACCTGGCATCTGGGACGCTTTATTCGCCACGGCGGCTGGCGCCATGCGCGCTACCGTTTGTTTCGCAAAGGCGAAGGCGTCTGGGGCGGTGAAAATCCCCACGATCAAATCTTTCTGAAAGACCGGCCCCACTGGCAGCGCAATCGAGGCCCGACCATTAGCGGCGATCTGATCCACTATTCGTTCCGGGATCTGTCGCACCAGGTCGATACGATCAACAAATTTTCCAGCATCATCGCCTTCACGCGCTCAGAACGCGGCACGCGTTTTTCGCTGTTCAAGATGATCTATAAATCGATGTCGAAATTCACCGAACTCTATATTGTCAAAGCGGGATTCCTCGACGGCATGGCCGGCCTGATCATCGCCGTGTCCAGCGCCTACGCCACCTTTCTGCGCTGGGCCAAACTCTACGAACTCAAGCGCACCGGCCTGGAGCGGCCCTCCAACGTCCGGCCCGACTATCGCGTCCCTGACGCGAAGTCGCAGGCGAAAGACACGTCGACGACGAATACCGAAGCCCCGTAAGATTCCATTTTCCGATGACCGAAGAACCCCGACCCCGGCCGATCCCAGAGCTAAGCGCTGCGATCATTACATACAACGAAGCGGACCGCATCGGCGCGTGTCTGGAATCGCTTGCGCCCGTGTGCTCCGAAATTCTCGTGCTCGATTCAAACTCCACGGATGGCACGCGCGAAATCTGCGAATCGTACGCGAACGTGCGCTTCATCGCCCAGGCCTTCGAAGGCTACGCGAAACAAAAGAACCGCGCGCTCGAATATACGAATACTCCCTGGGTCCTGTGTCTGGACGCGGACGAGCTGCTCGCTCCCGGGGCCGCCGCAGACATTCGCCGTTTTTTGACGGCGCCGGTGCCGGATGAAATCACAGGCGCGCGTATGCGTCGCCGGACCTATCACATGGGCGCCTACATCGAACACGGCGGCTGGACGCACTATCGCTATCGTCTGGTGCGTCGCGAGCGCGCCGAGTGGCGCGGCGTCGGCGGCATGCCGCTGCACGAACTGCTCTATCCGACCGAGGACTTCGGCGAAAGCTGGAACCGCCGCAACGGCGTCACACTAAAGGGCGATATCATTCACAATTCAAAGAGCGATCTTTCGAACCAGGTCGACACGATCAACGTGTACTCCAGCATTTACGCAGGAGCGCGGCATCGCCAGCAAGTCGCGCACGGCCGCAGCCATAGTCATCGCAAGCCTCTGTATCTACTGCGCATGCTGTTTAAGCCGCCGCTCAAGTTCATAGAAATCTATTTCGCGAAGGCCGGTTTCCTGGACGGCTATCGCGGGCTGATCATCGCCTGCTCCAGCAGCTTCGCGACTTTTTTACGCTGGGCCAAACTCTACGAACTGGCGAACACCGAAGTCCGCGAAGCTTCCAATTTGCCGCAATTCCTCCGGGAACAGAACGGCGGATCGCGGAAATAAAAACGAAACGCATACTATGACTGAAACGCATTCCAATCAAACACAGGCGCAAAAGCCGGGCGGCTCAGACGGGGCCGGTCAGACTGTCCTCGTGCTGCGTTTCTCCGCGGTGGGGGACGTGCTCCTGACCACGCCGGCCCTGGACGCATTAAAGACCGCCTGGCCTGAGGCGCGCATCGTCTACGGCACCAAAGAATTCATCGGCGATATGATCCGCCACCACCCCGCAGTCGATGAAGTGATCGGCTTACAGAAAGGCGAAGGCGTGCGCGACTACACGCGTCGCTTAAAAACGACCGGCTTCACAGTCTGTCTGGATCTGCACGACAAACTGCGCAGTCGCATGATTCATATGCTGAGCTTAAATCGCCCGATCACCCGCTGGTCGAATCGCAGCAGCCTCGACAACGCCGCGATCTGGCTGGGTCTGCGCGGCCGAAACAGTTATAAGGCGCCGGCCCCCACCGCCGACCTCTTTCATCGCGCTGTTGAAAAGCTGATCGGCCGCGAACTCCCGCGCGGACGCATGCGTTATTACCCCGGCCCGGACGATCGAGAGCGGGCGCGCACGCTCTTAACTGAAGCCGGTGTAGACTTAAGCAAGCCCGTGATCGGCCTGGCGGGCGGCGCGAACTGGGCGACCAAACGCTGGCCGGCCGAATATTTTCATGAGCTGGCCGGCCGCATTACGGGCGCGGGCTATCAGCTGGCATTAAACGGCGGCCCCGGCGAACGCGAACTGAGCGCCTCTATTAAAGGCAGCGGCAGCGACGGCGGGCGCGCGAATATTTTCGATTTCACCGGCGCGACGCTCGCCGAGATGGGCGGAATCATTCAACACTGTGCGGCCTTCATCGCCAACGACAGCGGCCCCATGCACATGGCCCGGGCCCTGGCCGTGCCGACGCTCGGGATCTTCGGCTCGACCGACCCGGGCATGTTCGAGTACGAACAGCAGGGCCTGGCCTATCTCGAAGATCTGGAGTGCAGCCCCTGCTCGTTTTATGGACGCAAGATCTGTCCAAAAGATCACTTTCGCTGCATGCGCGATCTGACTCCAGACCTGGTATGGGAAGAGCTGCAGCCCCTGCTCGATGGCAAAGCCCGCCCGTATCCGCACGCGTGATTCAGAGATCCGCGCACGCGCTTGCCTTCGAAGTAATCTGCCGCGCCGAAAAGCCGCTCGAATCCCGTGGATTTCCGCTTGTCTTACACCGGGGAACTCAAAAGATACCGGTCTATGAGCGATGAAGAAATCCAGGCCCTGAATCAGATAACCGCCATCATCGACGAAAAGGCGGCGAAGTACAAAGACGAACGCCACCACATGCCGCGAGCGCGAGCCCTGGCGGAACGCGAAGCCCTGCTCAAGCTGATCGATGACGGCCTGAGCCTCGCCCGCAATCTTCGCCCGCCGCCCGCGGATCTAATCCGCGACTTCGAACGTCTGAGCTCTGAATTCCGACGAATGGCCTGAGCGCGCCGTCAGGCGCGCGAAAACGCACCGTCAGGCGCGCGAAACGCACCGCGAGGTGCGCGAAAACGCGCCGTCAGGCGCGCGGGACGTACCGCGAGGTGCGCGAAACGTAATGTCAGGTGCACGCAGCGTACCGTCAGGCACGCGAAAACCAACGAGTCTCTTTGAATTTGTGAACGAAATTTCCCGCGATAAACTACAACTCCGCCTGGGCGTGCTTGGTGGCGGTCAGCTCGGCCGAATGCTACTGCCTCCCGCTCTGCGCTTCAATCTCGCGCCGGGCTTCCTGGATCCGGACCCCGCCGCGCCCGTGCGGGCGAACGCCGCCTATTTTCAAACAGGCGACCTGATGGACTTTGCGACCGTCTGCGACTTCGGTCGCCGCTTCGATTTAGTCACAACCGAAATCGAACACGTCAACACCGAGGCTCTGGCGCAGCTCGAAAGCGAAGGCGTGCTCGTGCGGCCATCGTCGCGCATTCTGGCTCTGGTCCAGGACAAGCTCAAACAAAAGGAATTCTATCGCGACAACGGCATCCCCACGGCTGAGTTCGCGGCGCTCGACAATCGCGCGGATCTAATCGAACGCATGCCGGAGCTGCGCCACCTCTTTCCCGCAATGCAAAAGCTGCGCCGCGACGGCTACGACGGCCGCGGCGTGCAAAAATTACCCGACCCCGCGGATTTCGCAACGACGGATCCCGCGCAAATCGCGGGGACTGAACCCGGTGAATCTAAAACCGCCGCGCGCGTCGAATCCGAAGCCTTTCGCGAAGCGCTGGAAAAAGTCGCTTTCGACGCGCCTTCGCTGATCGAACGTCGGGTCGACTTCGTAAAAGAAATCGCGGTGATCGTTTCGCGTAACCCGGCCGGACAGGTCGCCCTGTATCCCCCCGTCGAGATGGAGTTTCACCCCACGGCGAATCTGGTGGAGCTGCTGTTCGCTCCCGCTCAGATCGATCGCGATGTAGAGCGTCAGGCAAACGAAATCGCGACGAAAATAGCCGAACTTCTGGAACTCGAAGGCCTGCTCGCCGTGGAACTATTCGTAACGAATGCAGGCCAGGTGCTGGTCAACGAGATCGCCCCGCGCACTCACAACAGCGGGCATCACACCATCGAAGCCTGCGTAACCTCCCAGTTCGAACAGCATCTGCGGGCCGTGCTCGATTTGCCGCCCGGCGATACCGCGCTGGTCGCGCCCGCTGCGATGGTCAACCTGCTGGGCACGCGCGGCACCGGTCCCGCGCACTATCGCGGTATGGAAAAAATTCTTGCGATGCCCGGCGTACACGTGCACCTATATGGCAAGATCGTAACGCGCCCCTTCCGCAAGATGGGTCACGTAACGATCACCGGCCCATCCGGGGCCACGAACCCGGACAACGGCGAGGCGACCCGGGCGCTGCTTGCAGTCCGCGAACGAGCCCGGGAAATCCGTGCGATCGTTGAAATCATCGGCGAATCAGACGCCTGAAGCATATCATCTTTATGCGATCTACAGCAGGAAGACTACGAGGAAGACTACAATGAATCAGTCACCGCTTGTCGGCATTATCATGGGCAGCCAGTCGGATTTGAATATCATGTCCGACGCGGCCGAAATTCTGGAAGAGCTGAAGGTTCCGTACGAACTCACCATCGTTTCCGCGCATCGCACGCCGGATCGCATGGTCAGCTACGCGCGAAATGCGCGCGCACGCGGTCTGCGAGTCATCATCGCGGGAGCGGGGGGCGCGGCCCATCTGCCGGGCATGGTCGCTTCTCTAACAAGCCTGCCGGTGATCGGCGTGCCGGTGAAGTCTTCGAATTCCATCGACGGCTGGGATTCGATTCTTTCGATTCTACAGATGCCCGGCGGCATTCCGGTCGCCACCGTGGCTCTGGATCAGTCTAAAAATGCGGGACTGCTGGCGGCGCGTATCCTCGGCGCCGGCGATCCGGCGCTGCTGGATGCGATGGAAGTCTATCAGCAAGGGCTGCGCGAAAAAGTCGAAGCGAGCATCAAAACCGTAGAAGAACGCGGCTTTCGCGATCTGATTTGATTCCGAAGCCGGCGTTCTGTGTCGGGCAAGTAGAGAGCTGCGATCGATGATGCGACGAGAGATACGCGCTCAGAAGACCCAGCGGGTTTCGAGATACTTCAGATAGTCGTGGAGCGCACCGCGCGCAGCGGGATTGTTCGTGCGAATCACCAGGGACGGGCCTTCGGCGTCTTTGATGACCTCGTACTCGAAGGCGTCAACATAGCGACTCATGGCTTCGTATTCCGCCGACTCTTTCATACCGGGGAGTTTGACCATCGAAAACTCGCCGCGCCCAAAACGACGCCCCAGAATTTCCAGGTCTTCGATATAGTGATCGATGGCTTCGTCGTGCTCTTCGCCGCCTTCGATCTGCGTGAATTCGTAGCGGATCGTGCCGCCGGCAGGTTCCGCCGTGAAGACCCGGGTATGCTTCAGGCTTTCATCTTTGTCACGCATCTGCTCGCGCAGAATCGGGACATACATATAAAAGAGCACCGCGAGAACGAAGGTGATGCCGGTCGCAACCAGCGCGTACGAAAGTTCTTTCAGCGAACGCTCGCGGATTATATTGCGATCGTCACGGGACGCATCGCTCTTCTTCGACCTGGCCATAGTTCTGGTAAACAATCGGCCCGGGAGGCCGCTGTCATCTGTTTTTTCCGCAGAGTCGCCGGAACTTGGTATGATTGCGCTCGTACTGCCCGGCGCGCTCCGCGTTCAGCGTCGCCTGCGCCTGAGCATAATCCGTATAGCTCTCTTCCAGACGTTCGCAGGCATCCGCGCCGCCGCCGGCTTCCAGATCAACCATCGTGGCCAGATACGTCCGGCGCCGCAGCCAACCCGCCTCGCAGGCGGCATCGCACCGGGCCAGATAGTCTTCCGCGGATTGCAGGGGAGCGGCGCTCGCTGCTGTCTGCGAAAAGTCCGCCGGCCGCAGCAATTGAAAGATGGCACGCGTCAGAGAGTCGGCATACCCCACCCGTTCGACGGCCTGCGCGACGTCGAAGCACGCATCGGCCGCGGCCCAGGACGATGATTCGGATGATGATTCCGACGACGATTCTGCGGCGGCCGGCGCCGTGAAACCATACATGCTCACGAGAGCGCCGTAGCCTTCCAGCGCCGAGCGACCGTTCATTGGCACAATCGCCTGTCGTACGAGGGGCGAACCGGACTGCCAGGCCACCAGAGGATAGCCGGTCGGCCGGGAGCGCGTGGTCAGATCGTCCGCATAGATCAGCGCGTTGCTCAGCACCAGATCGTAGCGCACCTGGCCGGCCAGATAGGCCCGCCAGACATACTCGCTGGCCGGCAGCTTCTCGGAAACGCACCCGCGGCGATTTAATTCGGCCAGCTGTCCCAGCTCCCTTTCGATTCTGGCCGGTTCATATCCTGCGACACGCGCCAGACGCGCCCGATTCCTGTCATCATTAGCCGCTCCGGCCCCCAATAAGAGCACAGAGCCGTCTTCGTCGTATTTCGGGCCCAGGAAGCCCTTCTTGCGCACGCTCCGCTCGATCAAAAAGACCGAGTTCATGGGCTGGTCGATAATAAAGCGAACGGTAATGCCGGGCAGCAGCGGCTCCAGGCGAGCCGTGATTTCTTCTAATAAAGGGCGAACGCCTGCGACCGTGAGCTGAGGCAGCTCCGAATCGTTGAGCAGACCGACATTCAGCGTCCAGATCAGCTCAGGGGGTCCGTCAGAAACGGCTGGCTGCGGGTCTTCGGCCAGACTCACACCGCGCACCGGCAGCTGGTAGGGGTTTAGAAATTCGTTCAGGCCGTCGCAGCGACCCGCGGCCGCTCCCAGCAGCAGGAGCAGACCAAATAGAAACCCCGCCGAGCGACTTCTGAAAACTGCACGCAGTGTGCCGGAAGCCGAGGGCGGGGTCGCCGATTGATTAAGAATGGGGCGCGGGTTCAGAACCCCCGCCTCCCGCACGATAATAGTCGATTACTTGAACGACGCCTCTGAAAGACTGCACCAGGCAGGTCTTACAGAGATTCCGCTGGAACAGTTTATCCACATGAGCCCCACATCCATCGCACTCCAGCGCGAGCTCTGAATTGGACTCTCCTTTTTCCGATTGCGCAACCTCCGCCATACACATCCCGAGTTTCCCTTTAGTATTTTAATAATTTTCGACAAGCAAAGTAGTATGTATTCTTAAGTACTTTGTCCGTCATCTGAGACGCGCGCGCTTCACTCGACTGGAAGAAATGTCCAATCGAAGCATGTCACCGCTCCGAGACAGGCTCGCATCCGCATTCACTGCGAATATCGACGACTCCACCCCGGACGACTTCTCCGCCCGTCTCCCATGCTTTCCGCTGAATGCGCGACCTGTAAGCCGTCGGCCGGAAAGCTGCCCGTATAAAAAAATATTTTTATACGGAGTTCGCGAAACGTGGCACGAAATATCGAAGCCGACGTTTCACAACGAGCGTTTGAACTTTTTCTTGAGCAAACCGTGAATAAGAATTCACCGTTTCCTAAAAGATTAACTCCAATCGCTCGCCGGAGAAGAGCGAAGGAAATCGCAAGTGGGCGCAGAGTCAAAACAAAAACCAGTAAATTGGATATGCGGTCCAAAAAAATTATACACTGCGTATCAACGGGCTTTTCCGCACGCATCTGCACAAAGATCGTGCATGTTTGTGCAGGTAAGTACGCGCGACTGAGTTTTTTTAATAGCGATTGGATTTTTTCATTCCATTTAGCGCCTGAAAAAAAATTCTGACTGAATGGGGAATCGCCGAACGCCTTTATTTGAACATCACAAAGCGCTCGGCGGGCGCATGGTTCCTTTCGCGGGCTGGGATATGCCCGTTCAATACACTTCTATCATTCAAGAACATCAGGCTGTACGCGGTCAAGCGGGTCTCTTCGACGTTTCGCATATGGGCGAGATCATCGTAAAAGGTCCAAAATCCCTTGATTTTCTGGAGTTTTTGACCTGCAACACCGTATCCACCATGCAGGACGGGCAGGTGCAGTATAACGTCGTTCTCAATGAAAACGGCGGACTCGTCGACGACATCACCATCTATCGCGAATCCGAGGATAAATATTTTATAGTATCAAATGCTTCGAACTACGAAGCGGTTACGCAACATTTCAAGAAATTTTCGCGTGAAGGCGTTGAAATCGAAGATCAGAGCGATGCGTGGCATCAGCTTGCGATTCAGGGACCGGATGCTGAAAAAATTTTTACGCAAACCACCGGTTTACATACGAACGATATCGCGTACTTTACTTTTCGCGACTTAACATATAAAGGTTCCAGCTTACGAATCAGTCGTACGGGTTATACCGGCGAAGACGGCTTTGAAGTTTATTCAGACATTGATGCCGGCGTCGCGCTGTGGGATGCGCTGCTGGCCGGCGGTAAAGACGACGGTCTTTTGCCGGCCGGACTGGGAGCGCGGGATACACTGCGTCTGGAAGCCTTCTATCCGCTGTACGGCCATGAACTCAACGCAGAGTGGACGCCGTCGCAAAGCGGGATCGGCTGGGTCGCAAAAGAGAAAGCCGTCCCCTATCTTGGGTACGAAACGATCATGAATCATAAAAAGAACGGCGCGCCGGGACGCGTCGTCGGCTTTGCCCTCGAAGGCGGAGGCGTGCCCAGAGATGGATACAAAGTATTCGACGAAGACGGCACAAGCGAACTCGCGACGGTCCTGTCGGGCGGTCATTCGCCGACCCTCGGCAAAGGCATCGGCAGCGTCTATCTGCCGGCGTCGCTCACAGCGGCCGGCACTCCCCTCCGGATTGAACTGCGCAACCGCCTGGTGCCGGCTCGCGTGCATCGCGGCGCTTTCGTGAAGGGCGGCGCCGGCTCCTAGCCTGCTTTGAACCGACAAGTCCGCCGCTCCAGAGCAGGCGGCTGACACACGGCTTTTCGCGATTTACAGCGGAGCGGCCTCTGGCATCTTTGTTGGATATGGCACATCAGGTACCCGAAGGATATTACTTCACCGAGAAGCATGAATGGGCCCGAGAAGCGGACGGCCTGCTGTGGATCGGAATCTCCGACTACGCGCAGGATTCCCTGGGCGACATCGTCTACCTGGACATTCCCGACGCCGGCACCAGCCTGGCTACCGGCGACAGCTTTGGAAACATCGAATCGGTGAAGGCCGTCGAAGACCTGTATGCTCCGGCGGGCGGCACGATTGCCGAGACCAACACGGCCATCAAAGACGGCCCCGAGCAGATCAACGCCGATGCCTATGGCAGCTGGCTGATCAAGCTCAAGGACTACAGCGCGGACGATCTGGGCAAACTCATGGATTCCGCCGCCTACGGCGAATTCCTGAAGTCTCTGGAATGATTCCAGGGCAGCGCCCGAGGTCCCGAACGACGGCGAATCTCTCCGAATAACGCTTCCGAATTCCTCCGGAATCGCTATTTTCGTATGATTGGCGTTCGATTTTTGAGCCGATCCATCCAGATTTCGCCGGGTCGCGGTCTGCATTTTGCGCCCGGAGTCCGCCGGCCAAAGGGTTAAAATAGCCAATTTGCTTTACAAATGCGGGATTTCGTCACACAGTGCCCCCGCATATGCAATGGGAAAAGATTCTTAGAGATTCCGTTAAAGAGGGCACGATTCGTGAGCTGCATTTACGCCACGTGCCGGTCCTGAAGACCGCGGAAAACTGGAACGATGTCAAAGAGATCGGCGCGATCGACCATCGGACCAAATACGCGCACTACAAAGGGATTCTCGTGAAATACGGCGAACGCCTGTTCTATGTTTCCGAAGAGCGCATGCAGGCCCTTTCGCCGTATCGCCAGTGGAAAGTCAAAAGCAAGCTCAAAGTTACTGACGTCGGCAAATAACTCTCTCGCCCGCCAGAGCTATATAAGGCCGCCGGCCGTCGCGGCCCCACGAACGCCTTCCACCGGCCCTGTTCCCACAAATTCCGACCCAAAATAGGCGCGACGCGCTATTTTATCCTCGAACCCTCCGAAACCTGGATGCTTTGCTGAAACCGGAGCCGCCGGGTTTCTTCCAAATAAAAGAGAGGAGCTGACCAGCATGACCCATATTCAATTCCAGGCCCCCGAATACCAGGCGGACGGATCCTTCTCCGACGCGCGCTATGAATACGAAGGCGACGAACAAAAAGGCTGGGTCCTCAAGCGCAACGGCGCCGAATTCGATCGCCTGGGCCCCGGCTACACGCCGGTGGAATCCATGTACTGCGGCGTGTGCTCCACAGATCTGGCCCGCAGATTCCTGCCGTATCCCCTGCCCCAGGTGATCGGCCATGAAGTCGTCGGAACCAAAGCGGGCCAGCCGGTCGTCGTAGAAATCAACGCTTCTCATCAGGCCCGGGGCATCGCCGACTCGAACGATCCGTACAATTCTATTATGCATCCCCACGATCCCCGGCGGATTACCCTGGGCATCGACCGGCTGCCGGGCGGTTTCGCGCCGGTGATGCTGGCGCCCGTCAACGCGGTGATCCCGGTGCCGGAATCGGTTTCGCCCCTGGTCGCCTCGCTGACCGAACCCTTCGCCGCGGCTCTGCAGGGCGTGGAATCCACGCATCCGCGTCCCGGCGATCGGGTGGCGGTGCTGGGACCGCGCCGGCTGGGCTCGCTGATCATCGCCGCGCTGGCCGGCTTTCGCAAGCAGTCGGGCATCGACTTTGAAATCATCGCCGTCGCGCGGCACCAGCATCTGCTTGATTTGTGTATGGAACTGGGCGCGGACTCCGGATTGAATCTGGCCGAAGAAGACGCGGCGCAGCACAGGCAGGCTTTTGATATCGTCTACGATACGACCGGCAAACCGGAAGGCTTCGCCGTCGCGCTGGAACTCACCCGGCGCGTGCTGCATTTAAAATCGACGAACGGCCAGGAAGTGATGGGGCTGAAGCATCTCACGGATATGGTTGTCGACGAGATCGCTTTGATTCCGGCCGCGGCCGAACACATGGATTATACCTGGCCGGTCGAAAGCAAGGCCGGCGAAACACGCGCGAATCACAACGTCTTCGTCGCGCCGGCGGTCAGCGCCGGAGATTTGAGCGCCCTCGAATCCGGCGAAGCGGAGGCCGCGGGTGACAAAAAGAGCGCGAACGGTCGGCGCTTTCATCGCGCCACGGTCGACGACGTCGTCCAGTCCCTCGAAGCCAGCGGCGAAACCGACCGCGGGAATCCGGAAGGCAAACTGAGCGCGGCGGACAAACGGCCGGAATTTTTTCAGGGATCGCCCTTCGCGCGCTTCGATCTGGCCGTCGCTTCGAATTTGAACGAAGTCGACGCGATCGTCCGGCCGCATCCCGGCGAAGAGTTCTCAATCTTGAGAGCGCGGGGCGCGGTCCTGCTGACGAAATCACAGAACGGCCGCTACGATTCGCCGCTGCACGAAGCGGTCGCCGAGCGCGGAATCGAGATCCACACATCGCGCTGCGGCAATTTTGAGCGGGCGCTGGAAATTCTGGCCGCGAACCCGGACATCGCCAGCGCGCTGGAAAAGAATCTGATCACGCACCGCTATCGCCTGGAAGACATCCGCGAAGCCTTCGATACCGCCGCCGACTCAAAGGCGAGCGTAAAAGTAATCGTGGAAACGTCGGCGAACTAAAGGCGGGTTTGCGCCGGATTGCACGGATGAAGAGAATGGTAATGATTGCACGGATTGGCAAAAGCCTGAGAAGACGGTAATCCGATCTCTACGTCAAGCCGCGGCAGGATTCTGCCGGGGCCTCGCTGCTGACGGTAAAGGCTCGCAGATCGCCGGACGGCAACCTGCTGGAGTGTCTTATTCTTTGATTCGGTAACCGATGCCGCGCACGGTTTCGATCAATCGGCCCTGCTCGCCCAGCTTCTGGCGCAGACCGACGATCAGAACGTCTACCGAGCGCGCGGTGACGGGAGTCATTTCGCCGTGCACGGCTTCTACGATCTGATTGCGGGTGAATACCCAGCCCGGACGGCGGCAAAACAGGTGCATGATGCGAAATTCGCTCTTGGTGAGCTGAACCAGATCCTCTTTGTGTTTCACTTCGAAGCGCCGCGGATCGATGCTGAAATCTTTGTAGCGCAGGACCGAATTTTCGCCAACCGGCTCCTGGCTCCGACGGCGCAGAACGGCCCGCACGCGCGCCAGCAGGACCCGGGGGCTGAAGGGCTTCGTAACGTAGTCGTCCGCACCAAGCTCTAACCCGGTGACAATGTCAGCTTCTCCATCGCGGGAGCTCAGCATCAGCACGCTAATCCCGGCAGTTGCCGAGTCTTTCTTGAGATTCTTACAGATTTCCAGCCCGTCGGTATCCGGCAGGATCAGGTCCAGAATGATCAGATCCGGCGTGACCGCCTCCACCTGCTTTACGGCTTCCTGGCCGCGATCGAAGGCTGAAATTTCATAGCCCTCTTTTTCAAGAGTCTCCTTTACCAGAGTGGTGATATCGGGATCGTCTTCGATGAGGAAGATTTTGCTTTTTGTCATGAGGAGTTGAGGACCTGAAATTTAATACTTAGAGTTTCCGACTGCCTGTTATATGGCAATAAAAAATCCCGCTCGGCTTTCCGGGCAAAGAACGAATTTCTACTGGATGATTTTCCCGAATTAGACGAAGCTTTCCGGAATGTCCTTACGAAAGCGACTCGGCGCCGTTGGTTTTCACGTTTTATTCAGCATTTACGCGCTGATGATCGCGCCCCGCCTGCTGGATCGCCTGCGTTCCAGCGTCGAAGACAATCGCCCCGATCTGATTCTGGGCTGGATTGTACTCACGATCGGTCTACTGGAAATCCCCGCCCTGTATGGAAAGATCCAGGCCGTAGCCGGACGTCTGAAAACGGGGGCGCGCCAGGCGAATCCAGAGGGCGCGGAAACGGGGCCGCCTGTATTGCTTTTCGTGGGCTGGTTTTGCCACTTCGTAATTTCAGGCGTAATGCTCTTCGCCCTGTTCGAAAGCCTGGGCGGCGGCACGGACGAATCGGATCAGCGGCTGCAAATCGGTATGTTCGTTCTGGTCTGTAAAGAATTCTGGCTGGGCGGTCTGCTGCTGATGGCGAAAGGGCGCGAGCTTCCCAGGGCGCTGGAGTGGCTGTGCGACGCCGTGCTGTTCGCCTTCGCCTGCCTGATGCATACGATCTTCTGGCAGTTCACGCTTGAAAGCTCGGGCCTCGACGTATACGCCCTGCCCCTGCTGATCATGAACACAGTTTTGATCGCGTTCTTTTTTCTGCTTTCATACACCGCGACCCAGCTGCCGTACCTGTGGGAACACAGCGCGGGCCTCAAAGACGAAAACGAATACAGTCGCTGGCTGCTATCTCTGGCCGGGACCGCCGCGCTCGCTGTCGCGCCGATTCTGTACGGTGCTCTCGACGGCCGCTACACCGAATTGGACGCCGCTCTGACGGACGCACGCGAAGATCCCCGGCAGGTGCGCACTCTGGCTTTGAATCGCACGGAGCTTACGGAGCTATCGCCGCGCATCGGCGAACTGTCGGGACTCCGAATGCTGTACCTGCACGAAAACAAACTGCGCGTTCTGCCGTCGAGCATCGGCCGGCTGCAAAACCTGGAGCTGCTGCAGACCAGCTACAATCGCCTGGTCTATTTACCGGAGGACCTGAGCCGGCTGCGACGGCTGAAAACCCTGCAGCTGTACGTGAACCGGATTCAGACGCTGCCCGCCGACATCGATCAGCTCACGGAACTTCAAGAATTGCACGCGGGCTGGAATCCGATCAGCCGTTTGCCCGACGCCCTGACCCGCCTGGAAAACCTCAGAGTCTTGAACATCAGCGATTGCCGCCTGCTCGCCCTGCCGGAGGATATCGGCCGGCTGCGCAAGCTGCGCGTGCTCAAGGCTCCGAACAATCGGCTGACTGACGTGCCCGAAAGTTTGTTTGAACTTGATCTGGATGAGCTGAATCTGCGTGGCAATCCGCTGCCGCCGGCCCTGGTGAAGCGCATTGAAGAGAAGTTCGGCCCATCACGAAAATAATCGCGGGCGCCGGCGGCCCGACTGCTTTGTGTGAATCAGCCGGCGAACTGAGCGCGGTCCCGGACAGGCGGCGGCGAAATGCAGATCCGAAACCGGAAGCGGGGTCGCAAAACGGTTGCTGGCAATGCTTGCCGGAGAAATTTGCACTGAGGGCCGGCCGAACAGAATCGCCCGCAGCAAGCGATTCTGTTCAGCGGCCCCAAAAAATTCGGCGGGGAATCCTATGAGCGCACAAACAGCCATCGAAATCAAACGACCCGACGGTTCCACTGTAAGCCTGGAACCCAAAGATCAGGCGGACGGAAACGCGACCGCCGTGCTCGGCACCGACCTCGCCAAAAAGATCAAGAAGGATCTGGACGGGGCGCCGCTGCTTTTACGCGTCAACGGGGAACTGAAAGATCTGACGACGCCGCTGCAAAACGGCGATGAGGCCGACATCGTGACCTTCGCCGATCCGGAAGGGCGGCATACTTTCTGGCACAGCTCGGCGCATATCCTGGCCCAGGCGGTGAAACGCATTTATCCCGACGCGAAACCCACGATCGGCCCCGCCATCGAAGAGGGTTTTTTCTACGACTTCGCCGATCTGCAAATTTCCGAAGAGGACTTTCCGAAGATCGAAGCGGAAGTTCAAAAGATTATCAAAGAGCGGATCGTCCCCGAACGCATTGAATACAAAAACGAAGCCGAAGCCAAAAAAGATTTCGGCGACAATCCCTTTAAGTCTGAAATCATCGCGGCGAAAGAAGAGACGCTCTCGGCCTATCGCCAGGGAGACTTCGTCGATCTGTGTACCGGTCCGCATATTCCGAATACCCAGGTCGTGCAGGGTTTTAAGTTAACGAAAACCTCCGGCGCTTATTGGCGCGGCGACGCTGCGAACCAGCAGCTCACGCGCATTTACGGCATCTCGTTTCCGGACAAAAAGCAGCTCAAAGAATACATTCATCGCGTGGAAGAAGCGAAGAAGCGCGATCATCGCGTGGTCGGTCGCAAGCTGGATCTCTTTTCGTTTCAGGAAGAAGCGCCGGGTATGCCCTTCTTTCATCCCAAGGGCATGGCGGTGCGCGACGAGCTGATTCGATTCTTGAACGAGCTACACGCCGCCGACGGCTACGTCGAAATCAAAACGCCGGTCATGCTTTCGCAAGAGCTCTGGGAAACCTCCGGCCACTGGGATTATTATCGCGAGAACATGTACACCTCCGAAGTCGAGGAACGCGAATTCGCGATCAAACCCATGAACTGTCCGGGCTGCATGCTCTTTTATCGCAACAGCCAGTACAGCTATCGCCAGTTCCCGTTAAAAGTAGCCGAAATCGGCCACGTCCATCGTCACGAAATGAGCGGCGCGCTTTCGGGTCTGTTTCGCGTGCGCAGCTTTCATCAGGACGATGCGCACATCTTCATGGAGCGCGAGCAGATCAAAGATCAAATTCTGGGAGTCTTAAGACTCGCCGACACGGTCTATTCCACCTTCGGTCTGACGTACCATCTCGAACTCTCCACGCGGCCGGAAAAGGCGATCGGCACCGACGAGATGTGGGAGCTGGCGACCGACGGCTTGCGCTCGGCCCTGGAAGAACTGAAAGTCCAGACCGGCCGCGGATACAAACTCAACGAAGGCGACGGCGCGTTCTACGGTCCGAAGATCGACTTTCATATTAAAGACGCGATCGGCCGCACCTGGCAGTGCGGGACGATCCAGCTCGATATGTTTTTGCCCGAACGATTCGATCTATTGTACGACGGCAAAGACGGCGGCAAACATCGCCCGATTATGATTCACCGCGCGATCTACGGATCGATCGAACGTTTCATGGGCATTCTGATCGAACACTACACCGGCCGCTTTCCCCTGTGGATGTCGCCGGTGCAGCTCGCGATCCTCAGCGTCGCCGATCGCCACGCGGACCAGGCTTTCACGGTCGCGCGCCAGTTTCAGCAGGCGGGCTTTCGCGTGCACGTCGACGATTCGAGCGAAGGCATTCCGAAGAAAGTCCGCAACGCCCAGCTCTCCCAGGCGAATTATATCGCGGTGCTGGGCGATCAGGAAATCGAGTCGGGCAAGCTGACGATTCGCACGCGCGGCGGCGACGTGCTCGGCGAACGCGAGATCGCGGAAATCCAGGCGAAGATGCGCGAAGAGTACGATACGCGCAGCCCGGACGCGCTGTTGAAATAAGGCCCGGCGCATCCGGGCTCCGGGCGGCGCGCCTTTTCAAAACGACCAATTTGACTGAAACTGGAGAGGCTCGCCCAATGCTTTCAATCTATCGCTCTGATTTATTTGCCGACCGGGTCGCCCTGGTCACCGGCGGGGGCTCAGGAATCGGCCTGCGGACCGCGAAAGAGCTCGCGCTGCTCGGCGCGCGGGTTTATATTTGCGGTCGCGACGCCGAGAAACTGGAAGCCGCGAAACGTGCCTGCGCCGCGGAGTCCGAGCCGGCCCTCGAACTCCATTCGATCGTTTGCAATATTCGCAAACCCGACGAAGTCGCGGCGATGTGCGAAAGCATCGTCAAAGAGGCGGGGCGCATCGACCTGCTCGTGAACAACGCGGGCGGCCAGTTTCCCGCCCCGGCCGAAAAGATCAGCGCCAACGGCTGGAACGCCGTCATCGATACGAACTTAAACGCGACCTTTGGAGTCAGCCAGGCCGTCTTCACGCATACGATGAAAGCGCAGGGCGGCGCGATCGTGAACGTGATCATGGATATGTACTCCGGCTTTCCCCTGATGGCCCACTCCGGCGCGGCCCGGGCCGCAGTCGACAATCTTACGAAGAGCCTGGCGCACGAGTGGGCGGAGCACGGCATCCGCGTAAACGCGGTCGCTCCGGGAGTAATCGAATCGAGCGGTCTGGAAACTTATGAACCGCAATTTCGCCAGGCCGTCTACGACATGGGTCGCTATAGTATGGCCAACCGCCTCGGAAGCGAAGCCGAAGTCGCCGCGGGCATTCTATTTTTACTCTCTCCAGGCGCGTCGTACATCACCGGGGAAACCCTGCGCATCGACGGCGGCTCAAGCATCTACCGCCCGCACTTCCCGCCAAAAGAGCACGATCGCCTGCCGCCCTTCGATCGATGAAAGAGATAAAATCGATCGCTATTATCAACGATGAAATCGATCGCTATTATCCGGCGGCCAGACCGCTAACATCAACTCAGATCATATTATGAAAACGACAGCTCTCAGCGTAAACATCAATAAAATCGCCCTGCTGCGAAACGCCCGCCATCTGAGCATTCCCGATGTGCGCCGGGCGACGCGCGTTTGTCTGTCTGCGGGCGCGCAGGGCGTCACTGTCCATCCGCGCCCGGACGAACGCCACATTCGCGGCGTCGACGTGCCGGCCATCGCCGAAGAGCTGCGCGAATTCATGCAGGCGAATTCGGGCGCGACTGCGCACCCACCCGAATTTAATATCGAAGGCAATCCCTTCGACGCAAACGGCCGCTTTCTGGAATTGGTGCGGGAAACGAAACCCGCCCAGTGCACCCTGGTTCCTGACAGTCCGGACCAGCCCACCTCAGATCACGGCTTCGACGTCGCCGCCGACGCCGCTCGCCTGCGCCCTGTAATCCAGGAACTGCGCGACCTGGGAATTCGGATCAGCGTCTTCATGGACGCGGACAATCTCGACGGCATCCGCGCCCTGGCCGACCTGGGCGCGCACCGCATTGAATTGTACACCGAACCCTACGCCGCCGCTTTCGAAAGCAAGAGCGGCGCTGCCCGGAACCCCGCGGCCGCTCTTTCCAGCGCGGACGATCGTTTTGAAAGGATCCTCGACGAATTCGCACAGGCCGCTCGAACGGCCGTTGACGCCGGCCTCGGCGTAAACGCCGGCCACGATCTGAGTCTGGAAAATCTCCCGGAATTTATAAGACGCGTGCCGAATGTGCTGGAAGTCAGCATCGGTCACGCGCTGATCGCCGAGGCGATCTTTCGCGGACTCGACGAAACCGTTCGCGAATATTTGAAGGTCATCGCCGGCGCGCGAAAATAAAAGCGGCCGATACGAACGCGATTCGACTGAACGTGAACGATATCCAACAAGAATGCTATCAACAGGAAGGCAATCAATATGAGCGGAAAACCCGTAACTCCTCTGGCCGCGGCCGACGCCATCATCGAAATCGGCGATAAGATCGTTTTGATTGAACGGCTGAATGAACCGCCCGGGCATGCGATCCCCGGCGGCTTCATGGACCTCGGCGAAAGCGCCGAAGAAGCCGCGATCCGCGAAGCGAAAGAAGAGACCGGCCTCGACGTCCTGCTGGTCGATATGCTCGCCCTGTATTCGGATCCGCGGCGTGATCCCCGTGGACCGGTCGTAACCGCCATGTTTATCGCAAAAGCACCCGCGGATGCTCGACCGCAGGCCGGCGACGATGCGAAGCGCGCCTTTCTTGTAGATCCCGATCACTTGCCTGACGATCTGGCCTTCGATCACGCGACGATTTTGCGCGACTACCTGCGCTACAAAAAGGACGGCTATAAGCCCACGCCTCAGGATCTGCTGGCCCGCCGAGAGCAGCCGCTCAACGCGACGTAGATTCATAAGTTTCGAAGGAATCAGCTTTAGCCGGCCCACGCGAAACGGCGCGCGAATGCCTCGCACACTCTCAGACGTGTTTGAAGAAAGCGGCGAAGGCCTGGGCCAGCTCAATCGATTGCGGAATCATGGCCAGGGTCAATCCGTGATCGCCGTGGGAAATCAGATCGGTAATGCACAATCGCGCCGGCACTCCCAGTTCGTCCAGGCGGGCATACAACAGCCCGGACTCCGACGGCGGGATCACGTCGTCTTCGCGTCCGTGAATTAATACCACCGGCGCCATTCCTTCGCGCAGATTGCCGGCGCACTCAATGTACTGCTGCATATCGACCAGCGCGGGATGGTTGATAATCTGCTGCTCCCAGAGTTCCAGACGAAAGTCCCGATCGTGACGCAGGCGTTCGAAGAGCTCGCGGTCTTTCGGCTTCATCGTTTCCAGATAGGCCGGCAGTTCGCACTCCTCCGGCTTGCGCCGATGGCCGTTATCGAGCGTCGCCAGTTTGAGCGCCCGGAGCACGGCTTTGTTCTTGCCGATTCCATACTCGACGAAATTCCACAGCACGATGGTCTTGCCGTACTCGTCGGGCTGCTCGGCCTTAAAGAAAAAATCGAAAGCGCTGGGTATAGTCGCATAGGGACCGATCGTACAGATCGACGAAACCCGATCGATGTTTTCAGGGCGGGCCGAAGCGATCAAACCGGCCGATCCTGAAAACGAAGGACCGAGCAAACCCAATTTACCGCTCGGGCACAAATCCGCGTCATCGCTCACGCGCTGGATTGCCAGACCGACGTCTTCGTATACGGCCGGACGAATCTGCTGATCCTGGATGCCCGGGATCAATGGCGCGACGGCGGTATAGCCCGCTTCGGCCAGGGCGCGGCCGAGATTGATAATCCGCGGATCGCGATTGCCGGTCACGGTCATGCCGTGGATGACGATGATAGTGCCGTGGCTGCGCGCGCCGGCCGGACGATAGACGTCCGCTTGCATGTCGCCGTCCGGACCGACGCCGATTTCGATTTGCCGTCCCGACCGCTCGCGCTTTTTTTTGGGCGGCAGTATGACTTCGCTGACCGTTGAATTCGAGAAGCGCTCAAAATTCAAACTGAGCATAAAATGCGCGGCGGTTCCGAAAGACATGTGAGGCTTTCATAGAAGCCGGCCTCAAGCAGAGCAACAAATTTCCGCATACTGCGCAGGCGCCCGGACCGAGCGCGCAGCGAAAAAGATGTTGCGGCCAGAAGGCCTCAGCGCCACACAATTGCTGCTTCCCGCGCTGAGTCTTTCGTCGACCGCACGGTTTTGCTCGTTATCTTATTGTTGTATTATGGATAAGCTCGAACGCATCGCCGTCCTGTATCTGACCTTTCTCGGACATCCCGGAGGATTGTCCTTCGCGCAGCTGCGCGAGTATCTGCCGGCGGCATACAATGCCGGCCCCGACGAAGACCCCGAGTCGATGCGTCGCAAGTTCGAACGGGATAAAGACGAGCTGCGCTCCCTGGGCATGGACCTCCGGCACTACGCGGCGGGAGAAGCTCTGCCCGACGGCAGCATGGCCACGCATTCGATCTACATCGTGGCGGACGAACTCCAGCGCCCGCCTTCTGTGGACCTGTCACGCGCGGAAGTCCACACTCTGGCGGCGATTCTGATGGCGGAGCTGGCCGAAACCGAAAACGATCCGGATCCGGACCGGAGCGTCGAACGCGCCCTCCTGGAATCGGCCGCGTACAAATTATTGTACAAACATCCCGCGCTGCTGCAAACCGCCGCCGCCGGCGCGCGCGAACGTCCCAGAGCCCGGCACGAAAGCGCGCCGGACGTCGCGGAGAATCTGAATCGCATTCACGAGGGGCTGGCCCTGCGGCGCAGCATCGAAATCGACTACACCAGGAAAACAGGCCGCAGCGACACCCGCCGTGTCGACGGTCGCGGATTGATTTCGCATCGCGGTCGCTGGTGCCTGGTCGCCCACTGTCACACGGCTGATGATATCCGTATGTTCTACGTGGACCGCATCGCCCGGCTCGAATTGACCGAAAACGTTTACCCGGCCGACCGTTCTTTCGATTTAAAGCAGTATTCGCTGCATCCTCTGGCGCTGCGGATCGAATCGACGCCGCTCAAAATCGAGGCGATCGTCGAAGCCGAACGCGAAGAGAGCCTCTTCGATTTTCTAAACGGGCTGCCCGATTCCGCACAGGTGAAATACTCCAGCCCCCCGGCCTCCCTGAAGACGCCCGGTGCAAGCGAAGACGCCGGCGCTCCGAACATGGTCAGCCTGCTGACGACCAATCCCTCCGCGTTTTTTTCCTGGATGTTGCGCCATCCGGGTTCGGTGCGGCGACTTGGCCCCGCCGAAACCCACGCGCGTTTTCTGGAATACCTGGGCGCTCTGAAACACAATTACGCCGGACCTGAGAAAACCGGAGCGGAGGTTTCAAAATGAGCGGCGCCGAAAGCAAATCGCAAACGCCGACCGGCCGCAATCTACGGCGAATCTTTTCGCTGGTTCCGCTGATCTTTAACAATCAGGGAATTCATCTTAAGGAACTGCAGAAGCTGTCCGGCTCGTCCGGCATGAAACAGCTGCGACAGGACCTCGACCGCCTGACCATGTTCGGAGTGCCTCCCTTTTCGCCTTCGGATCTGATTACGATTTTTATCGACGACGACGGCTGTGTTTCTCTGGATTTCCCTCAGGGCCTGGAGCAGCCTCTGGCGCTGACACCGGCGGAGTGGTCTACGGTCCAGAAGGTGATCACCCGCGAACTGGAATTCCATGTGCAAAGCGGCCCGGCGGCCGACGGCGCTCATCCCGGCGAAGATCTATTGCGCGATATCTTAAAGCGCATATCCATCGTGCCGGTCGAATTGGAAACCTCGGACCTGGTGCGAACGAAGCGCGTGATCGTTCAGGAAGCTCTGGGCGACCCGGAAGAAGCGGGCGAAGACGAGGCGTGCCAGCTGGAGTTTCAATATCGCACGCTGAGTTCGAAGGAAGCTGAAGTGCGCCGACTGGATCCCTGGGCCCTGGTCAAACACAACGGCGTCAGCTATCTGATCGGCTACTGTCATACGCGCGAGGCGCCGCGCTTCTTTCATCTGGAACGCATGGAACACATCGAGCTCCTGGATCTCCCCCGGGAAAACGAACCGCCGTCCAATCTCCAGGATCTGCTGCGGGCCTCGCCGATCTTTCAAAAAGAACCCGACGGCTTCACGGTGGAGCTGGCCTTCACTCCGGACCTGCGAGCCGCCCTGGAGCGCACGCTGCGTTTGAGCGATGTCGAAGAAATCGGCGAGGGAATGCAAAACTCGCCGGCGAATTTGCCCGCCCACTGGATGCGCGGTAAGTGCAAGGTTCCCGAAAGTCTCTGGCTGCGTTCGATTCTGCGCGGGATGGGGCCTTCGGTCGTCATACTGAGTCCGCAACACCTGCGACACGCGATGCGGGATGAACTCGACGGTTTTCCGATTCCGGGCCCGCTCTAAGTCTCTCAGAAGCGCCTTAGCCGCGATTTGCGCGGGATACCGCAGACGATCCCGCACCCGGGTGTGGGTTTCTTCTATATAATAGAGCGGTAAACTACTTGTCACCAGGGTCCGTGGCCGGATTTCATCATATACATATTATGGGTACTACTACATCTCCGCAAACTTCGAATATTGAAAGCTTTCTCCAGGCGCTCGACCAGCGCATTCTGATCCTCGACGGCGCCATGGGCACCATGGTCCAGCGCCACAAACCAACCGAAGCTGATTTTCGCGGCGAAGTCTTCAAAGACCATCCCTGCGATCTGAAAGGCAATAACGACGTCCTTTCGATCACGCAGCCCGAAATCATTAAAAACATTCACCGCGCATATCTTGAGGCCGGTTCGGACGTCATCGAAACGAATACTTTTTCAAGCTCGAAGATTCCCCAGCTCGATTATGAACTCCAGGATAAAGTCCGCGAGTTGAATCTCGCGTCGGCCCGCGTGGCTCGCGAAGCCGCCGACGAATACACAAAAAAGAATCCGGCGAAACCCCGCTTCGTCGCGGGCGCGATCGGCCCGACCAATAAGACGCTTTCGCTTTCGCCGGACGTAAACGATCCCGGCTTTCGCGCCGTAACATTTCAAGAAGTCGCCGACGGCTTTTACGAACAGATCGACGCGCTGGTCGAAGGCGGCGTCGACGTGCTGATGGTCGAAACCCAGATCGATACGCTGATCTGCAAGGCCGCCCTGTACGCGGTGCAGCAGTATCGCCATGATAAAAATATTCGCCTGCCGGTGATGGTTTCCGGATCGATCGTCGACCAGAGCGGTCGCACGCTTTCCGGACAAACCGCCGAAGCCTTCTGGATTTCCATCGCGCATATGCCCGATATCATCAGCGTCGGCCTGAACTGCTCCCTCGGCAGCCCGCAGATTCGTCCCTTTATCCAGGAGATCGCCCGGGTCGCGACCTGTCGCGTGAGCCTCTATCCGAACGCGGGCCTGCCGAACGAAATGGGCGGCTACGACGAAACCCCGGCGATGATGGCGAAGTACGCCCGCGAGTACGCCGAAGAGGGTTTCGTAAATTTCCTGGGCGGCTGCTGCGGCAGCACTCCCGATCATATCAAAGCCATCGCCGACGCGGTGGCCGACGTGCCGCCGCGCGTCGCGGGCCAGGGAGAACCCCTGCTGCGTCTGAGCGGACTGGAACCGCTCGTCGTGCGCAACGACGCGAATTTCTTAAACATCGGCGAACGCACGAACGTGGCCGGCTCGCGTAAATTCGCGCGCCTGATCAAAGAGGAAGCCTACGAAGAGGCTCTGTCAATTGCCGCCGAACAGGTCGAAAACGGCGCGCAGGTCGTCGACGTGAACATGGACGAAGGCATGCTCGATTCCGAAAAGGTAATGGAGGTTTTTCTGAATCTCATCGCTTCGGAGCCGGACATTTCAAAAGTCCCGCTGATGATCGATTCTTCAAAATTTCACGTTATCGAAGCCGGCCTGCGCTGCGCCCAGGGCAAGTGCATCGTCAACTCGATCAGCTTAAAAGAAGGCGAAGACACCTTTAAAGAACACGCCCGCAAATGTCTGCAGTACGGCGCCGCGGTCGTGGTGATGGCTTTCGACGAAAAAGGCCAGGCCGATACCTACGAACGGCGCACTGAAATTTGCCAGCGTGCCTACGATATTCTGACGAAAGAAGTCGGCTTCCCGCCCCAGGACATCATCTTCGATCCGAATATTCTGACCGTCGCTACCGGCATCGAAGAACACAACAACTACGCCATCGATTTCATTAAAGCGACGCAGTGGATCAAAGACAATCTGCCCCACGCGAAAGTCTCCGGCGGGGTGAGCAATATCTCGTTCTCGTTTCGCGGCAACGAAGTCGTCCGCGAAGCCATGCACTCCGCCTTCCTGTATCATGCGATCAAGGCCGGCCTGGACATGGGCATCGTCAACGCGGGCCAGCTCGCCGTTTATGAACAGATCGATCCGGAGCTGCTCGTGCTGGTCGAAGATGTGCTCTTGAATCGCCGCGATGACGCTACGGAGCGCCTGGTCGATTTCGCCGAGCAGATCAAAAATAAAGGCGGCGCCGCTCAGGACAAAAAGAACATGGAGTGGCGCGAGCTGCCCGTCGAAAAGCGCCTGGAGCACGCTCTCGTTAAAGGCATCGTCGACTTTATCGAAGCCGATACCGAAGAGTGCCGCCCGAAATTCGAGCGGCCGATCCAGGTGATCGAAGGTCCGCTGATGGACGGCATGTCGGTCGTCGGCGATCTATTCGGCGCCGGCAAGATGTTCCTGCCCCAGGTCGTGAAGTCGGCCCGCGTCATGAAAAAGGCCGTAGCGGTGCTTCTGCCCTATATCGAAGCCGAGAAGACCGAAGATTCGAAGGCCCAGGGTAAGATCCTGATGGCGACGGTCAAAGGCGACGTGCACGACATCGGCAAGAACATCGTCGGCGTCGTACTCGCGTGCAATAACTTCGAAGTGATCGACCTGGGCGTGATGGTTTCCGCCGATAAGATCTTGCAAACGGCCATCGACGAAAAGGTCGACGTAATCGGCCTCTCGGGTTTGATCACGCCGTCCCTCGATGAGATGGTCTTCGTCGCAAAAGAAATGGAACGCCTGGGCATGAAGCTTCCGCTTTTGATCGGCGGCGCAACGACCAGTCGCATTCATACGGCCGTCAAAATCGAGCCGGGCTACAGCGGTCCGGTCATTCACGTGCTCGACGCGTCGCGCAGCGTGCCCGTCGTACAGAATCTCATCACCGACGAGACAGTCGAAAAATATACGGCGGAAATTCGCGCGGAGTACGCGACGATGCGCACTGAGCATGCCGATCGTCAGCAGGCCAAAAAGCTGCTGCCGATCAACGACGCCCGCGCCAACGCCCACAAAGTCGACTGGAATGCGACGCCCATCGTTCAACCGAAGAAACCCGGCGTAACGGCCGTCAGTGAAACAGAAGTGAGTCTGGCGAAGCTGCGGGAGTACATCGACTGGTCGCCCTTCTTTATCGCCTGGGAAATGTCGGGCAAATATCCCGCGATCTTCGAGAATCCGAAGTACGGCACCGAAGCCAAAAAGCTCTTCGACGAAGCGAACGTCCTGCTCGATAAAATCATCGCGGAGAATCAAATTAAGGCCCGGGGCGTATACGGAATCTTTCCGGCGAACAGCATCGGCGACGACATCGAAGTTTATAGCGACGAGTCTCGCACGAAAGTGCTGAACGTCTTTCATACTCTGCGCCAGCAGGGGGAAAAACGCGCGGGCGAACCGAACCGCGCTCTGGCCGATTTAATCGCACCCCGCGCAAGTGCCGGCGGCAAGGACGACTATATCGGCGCCTTCGTGGTGACCGCCGGCATCGGCGCCGAAGAGCTCGCAAAAGGCTACCAGGACGATCAGGACGACTATAACAGCATCCTGGTCAAAGCCCTGGCCGATCGCCTGGCGGAAGCCTTCGCGGAGTATTTGCACGAGCAGGTGCGCAAAGACGCCTGGGGCTACGGAGCGAACGAGAAGCTCAGTAACGAAGAGCTGATCAAAGAACGCTACCAGGGCATTCGCCCGGCGCCGGGCTATCCCGCCCAGCCGGACCACACCGAGAAGGACGGACTTTTTGCGCTGCTCGAAGCCGAACAGCACACGGGCGTGAAACTAACGGAAAGCAAAGCGATGTATCCGGCGGCCTCCGTCTGCGGCATCTATTTCGCCAACCCGGATGCGAAGTACTTCGGCCTGGGCCAGATCGATCGCAGCCAGGTAGAGGACTACGCCCGGCGCAAGAATATGCCCGTCGGCGAAATCGAACGCTGGCTGCGCCCGGTTCTGAGCTACGATCCGGACTGAACTCGCAGGCTGTCCAGGCCGGCCGGCGCGGTTCAAGCCCTGGAGAGCAAATACTAAATCAGACTAAAAATCTATCGCCGCCCGGGCATTTTTTGTCTATACTGTTAATAACAAACTTAGACACCAGAGATGAAAGGGAGGAAGGCGATTATGAAAAACTTGATTCAGTATATCTTAGCAGCTGCGGTTGTTATGCTAATAACATCGACCTCCCTGCTGGCCTCGACGAAATCCGCGGACGAAGCGGCGCTTGACGCGGCGATTCATAACGCCGCCAGCGAGAGTGCGGTCTATATCAGCGAGTCAGAGGGCAGTCTGCCGGCTCCCCCGGCCGTGAAATCCTACCAGGTGCCGCCGACAACCACCGGCTTCGGCGACGAAGTTTCGAGAGCCGGCGTATCGTTCCCGCTCAATTTCGACTGAGCGGGTCCTGAAGCGCCGCTTATTTAAGGCGACGGCTTTCAGAAGCTAACAATCATGAGATCAAAGCCTGGCTTTTCAGCCAGGCTTTTGTGTTTTCCAGGCCCTGGTCCAACGATACCTGAGGGCGATAGCGCAGTTCATGGTGCGCCTTCTCGATCGAATAGGCGTGGGGACGTCGAATAAATTCGACCCCGCCCGGCAGCGCAATGTGCGGCCGGCGTAAGATCGTTTCGAAAATGTTTACGAAACGGATGCTGAGTTTGACCAGCCACGCGGGCATAATCCGCGGCGGACGCAGACCGGCCATCTTCGCCAGGCGCGTATAAAATTCTTTCATCGTCGTCGCCATGCCGTCGGTGATATTAAAGGCTTCGCCCCAGGCTTCTTTTTCAAGAGCCAGGAAAATGCCGTCGGCGAGATTGTCGACGTACGTGTGATTGATGATCGGCCGGCCGCCGTCGACCAGCGAAAACAAACCTTTACGCATCAACTCCAGAGGCCGCACGATCCAGGGTTCGGAGCCCGGTCCGTATACGTCGCCGGGTCGAATGATCACGATGCCGAAATTGGCCGGGTCCGTGTTTTCTTCCAGCAGGGCCGACTCGCTTTCGATTTTGGTCATGCAGTACGGATTGCCTTCGCCGCGATAGGGGCCCTCTTCGCTTATATCGGGCGGGAAGCGGAAGCCGTAGACCATCACGCTCGAAAGATGCACCATGGCCCGGGCTCCGGCTTCGCGAGCCTTTCGCGCGACCAGCACCGAACCTTCCACATTCACGCGGCGAAATTCGTCGAGCTTGCCGCCTTCGCGTACGATCGCCGCCGTGTGCAGTACGATGTCGGATCCCTGCACGGCCTCCGCCAGTCGCGTCTCATCCAGCAGATCGCCGACGATCACCGTCGCGCCCTCGTCCTGGGCGACGCGGGCGCGCTCCGGATTCGCGTCGAGCCCGCGCACGCTCATGCCGCGTTCACGGGCCAGCTGCGCCACGCGCCGGCCGATGAAGCCGCCGATTCCGGTAATACAGATGGTTTTTGATTTCAGTTTCATAAGCGTGGAACCGGTTATGAAACGCGCTCGGCCTGCGGTCAAGCCGATTGGACACGAGCGCGACGCGAGCGTGCCGGGGTTATAGGCGATCCTGCGAAGACCGGGCGACGGTTTGATCTAAAAGCGATGGGTAAAAGCGACGCCAGGAAATCTTCAGGCGAAATAGCGTTCGACGAGGCCGACCCAGAACGCGGCACCCGCGCCGAGAATCTCGTCGTTAAAATCGTAGCGGGGATTGTGCAAGCCCGGACCATCGCCGGCTCCCAGCTTGACATAGCAGCCGGGGCGCTGCTCCAGCATAAACGAAAAATCTTCGCTGCCCATACTCGGCGGATAATTCGTAACCAGCGCGTCGGAACCGAAAATATCGCGCACCGCGTCGGCGACGAAAGCGCTTTCGCGTTCGCTGT
This sequence comes from bacterium, assembly GCA_024742665.1. Taxonomy (GTDB): domain Bacteria; phylum Spirochaetota; class Leptospiria; order Leptospirales; family Leptonemataceae; genus JANSYA01. The sequence goes on along the minus strand of JANSYA010000001.1, from coordinate 978,113 downwards.
TGATCGTAGGCGGATAGCGGCGGCCGTAGTCGAATTCGAAACTCGCCCCGGCGGCGGCGCACAAACCTTCCAGAGTGCGCCGCATGGCTGCTTCGATTCGATCTCGCGTTGCGCTGTGAAAGGCGCGCACGGTGCCCTTTAACTGAACCCGATCGGGAATAATATTATAAGCGTCGCCCGCGGACAGCTGCGTGACTGAAATCACGGCGGGATCAAGGGGATCGCTGCGGCTGACCAGAATCTGGAAGGCCTGGATCGCCTGGGCGGCGAGCACGACCGGATCCACGCTCTGGTGCGGCATCGCGGCGTGACCGCCTTTGCCAATCAGTGTCACGTCGAAATTATCGAAGGCCGCCATAACCGGTCCGGATTGCACGGCGATCTTGCCGACCTCTAAGCCGGGCCAGTTGTGCAGACCGAATACCGCCTCGACGTCGAAGCGTTCGAAGAGGCCGTCTTCGATCATCGCGCGACCGCCGCCTTCGTTTTCTTCGGCGGGCTGAAAGATCAAATGCACGACGCCGGGAAAATTCGCGCGGCCCGCCAGACTGCGCGCGGCCCCGAGCAGCATGGCCGTGTGTCCATCATGACCGCAGGCGTGCATGCAGCCGTCGTGCTGCGAACGGTGGGCGAAGTCGTTCGCTTCGTCCATGGGCAGAGCGTCAAGATCGGCCCGGAGCGCGATGGCCCGCGGATGATCCTGGGCGACGTCGCCGCGAATTGTCGCGACGACACCCGTGCCGGCGATGCCGCTCGTGATTTCGATCGGCGTTCCGCTTTCGCGCGCAAAGCCTTCCAGACGATCGACCACGAAAGCCGCGGTGCGATGCTCCGCGAAGGCGGTTTCCGGGCGGGCGTGAATCTCGCGCCGCCACGCAGTCATGGCCGTTTGTAGTTCGCGCGGATTCATCTGGATCGAATGTACCGAATCGCGGAAGCGACGACTTCTAAATTCGCCCGTTGATCCAGTCGAGCATCGCGCGATAAACCTGCTCGCGTTCGTTTTCGTTTAAGATCTCGTGGCGCAGGCCGTCGTACGGAATCCACTCTTTGTCTTCGGAGGACGCGTTTTCAAAGAAGCGCCGCGAAGCGTTCGGATTTACGATCGTGTCCGCCATGCCCTGCATTATCAACAGGGGCAGCTTGATTTCAGAAGCCCGGTTCAGAGCGACTTCCTGGGCGGCGACGGTCTCTACGAACCAGCGAGCCGTAGCCGTCTTAAAGACCAGCGGATCGGAACCGTAGTCGCGAACGATGTCCGCGTTGTGGCTGACCGCTTCGGGCGGAATATTCGTCGGAATCGAGAGCTTCGGAATGATCTTCGACATGAATCGACCGACGGCAGCCGCGACCGGCGGCACCGGAGTGCCCACGTCGAAGAAGGGCCCCGTCATCACGCTCGCACGCAAATCGAAAGACTGGCCCTCTTCCTGCAAGAATCGCGCGGCGATCAGGCCGCCGTTCGAATGCGCCCCCAGCACGATTGGCAGATCGGGAAAATTTTTGATCACCCAGTTCAGAAAAACCCGCACATCCAGCAGGTACTCCTGAAATTTTTTCACGTGCCCGCGCTTGCCCTGGGACGCCCCGTGGCCGCGAAAATCAATCGCCACGACGGCGATGCCCTGATTCGCCATCCAGCTCGCAAAGTGATGATACCGCTTCCTGTGCTCGGCGAAACCGTGCAGCCAGGGTAGAACGGCGCGCGGGTTCTTCGCCGGCCAGGCAGTGCCTTCCAGCTGGACCCCGTCGGCCGCGATTAAGTGAAACTCCTCTTCCATTCATCCGGGTCCGTCGTATCTTATCCGAAAGCAAGTAAAAAATACAGGATGACGCAAAGCGCCAATATGCCAGGCTGGATGCGAAGTCCGCATTCCTATGAAAGTAGCCCGGAAATTGATGCGAAAGCCGAAAAAAGTCGCCGTGGTCCACGACTGGCTGACCGGAATGCGCGGCGGCGAGGCCGTGCTGGAGGCCATCCTCGAACTGTATCCCGACGCGGATCTGTTCACGCTGCTGCACAATCCCGGCACCGTGAGCGAGTTTATCGAAAACCGCAAAATCACGACCAGCTTTATCGATCGCCTGCCCTTCAAATCGAAAAAGTATCGCTGGTATCTCCCGCTTTTTCCGACCGCGATCGAACTCTTCGACTTTCACGGTTACGATTTGATCGTCTCCAGTTCGCACTGCGTGGCCCGGGGCATCATTCCGCCGCCGCACGTTCCTCACGTCTGCTATTTTCACAGCCCCATGCGTTATGTCTGGGACCTGTATCATGAATATTTCCCGGCCGGCGGTTTCGCGAATCGCTTTATCATTCCCTTCTTCGCGAACTATTTACGGATGTGGGACGCCTCCGCCCGGGATCGGGTCGACGCGTACGTTTGCAACAGCGCCTTCGTCGCCGAACGCATCCGCCGCTACTACGGCAAAACCGCGGCTGTCGTTCCACCGCCCTGTATCCCCGACGAAGCCGCGATTCAAATCCCCGCTCTCGAAAGCCGCGAAGATTTTTATTTGATCGTCAGCGCCTTCGTGCCTTATAAGCGACTGGACCTGGCGATCGAGGCCTGCCTCAAACGCGGCGCGCACTTAAAAATCGTCGGCAAGGGTCCAGAAGATAAAAATCTGCGTCGCCTGGCCGATGAAAAATCCGGAAACGGCGGACAGGCGCGGATCGAATTTCTCGGACACGCTACACGCCTGGAAATTCTCGATTTATATTCAAGAGCATCGGCGCTGCTTTTTCCCGGCGAAGAAGACTTCGGCATCGTGCCCGTCGAAGCCCAGGCCCGGGGCTGTCCGGTCGTCGCCTACGGCAGCGGCGGCGCTCTGGAAACCGTTTTGGGCGACCGTAACTATGCGGCGCCGTACGCGGCGAAAAAAGACGGGGGCGCTCGCGGCGGCGGAAAATCGAAAAAGAAAGCCGGCGCCGGCCTTTCAGGAACGACGGGCGTCTTTTTTCCGGAACAAAGCGCTGCCGCGATGAACGAGGCTCTGGACCGGCACGAAAAGATCCGCTACCGGGCGCGGGATTTCCAGCGCAACGTCGCACGCTTTACAGCCGGCGCATTTCAAGCGGGGATGATCCGCGAGATCAACGGCGCAGAACGCACCTGACAATCACATCATTATCCAGTCTAAATCCGAGGACCCATGAAAATCGTTTACTTAACTGATATTCACGACGCCTTAAAAGAACTGCGCGTCCTGCTGAGCACGACCGAAGCCGATCTCTATTTACTGAGCGGCGACATCCTATATAAGGCTTTCTACGACGACGACAAGGTTTACGAATTCGTCTGTCTGCAGGAAGACTTCTGGAGTCTGGCCAGGAATCTCAAAAAGAAAATCGTGCCTTTCGACCTGGCTTCCGATATTCTGCGTTTCCCTGAAAATTACGACAACGACGACAAGCTCCAGAAAAAGGCGACCGAGTATCGCCAGCTCTTCGAGAAAGCCACGAAGAATATGAAGGACAAGTACGAAACGATCGAGGGGCTGATCCAGAAATTCAGCAACGCCGAAAGCGTAATGCTGCCTGGCAACTACGACATCGATTTACGTTATACGGCTCTGCGCGATCGCGACATGCATCAGCACGAGAAGACCATCAGCGGAATGAAATTCGCGGGCTACGGCGGAGCGCCGATCGCGACCTCGGGCATCCCGGAAAAGCTGGCGGTCGGCTATCACGAAAAGACGAAGGACGGTCAGCTATTTTCCGAGCCCCAGGATTATTTCGAAGAGCAGAACCCCGACGTACTGCTCGTACACAATCCGGCCTACGGTTTTTTCGATCGCGTGCCGGGCATCGGACACGTGGGCAGCCAGGGCACTCGCAATTATCTGGATCAGTACAGTCCGCTGCTGATCGTAAGCGGCCACGTTCACGAAGACTACGGAGTGGCCATGCGCAACGGAACGGTATTTTTGAATCCGTCGAATTTCGGCGGCGTCGATTCGCCGTACGGCTGGCAGGCCGGCGGCGCTTACGCCGAAGTCTACGTTGAAAAAGACGCCCAGGGCGCGCCGAAGATTCAAACTATAAACATAATGCGATTGGTCGAAGATCGCTCCGTGACTCTCGCAGAGATTGATCTCTCCGATGGACAGCCCCGCCAGACGACTGTCGAAGAAAACCGCGAGCACGCTCACATCGATCTGGACGTTCTTGTGCGGGATTCATCAGGAGCCGTTCCGTGATTTGTAAGGAACCCGCACCGGGCGGTGCGGGATTCATCAGGAGCCGTTCCGTGATTCGCATGGGACCCGCACGGCTATGATTCCTCCTTTCGCCGACCATCCGCTCATTCGCGAATTTAACGAAATCAAACGTTATTTTCGGAGCCACGAAACCAAAGAATCCCGCTCGCGGCTCTTGCAGTTTCGCAATTATACCAGGCGGATTAGCGAGTCCGGCTTCGACGTCGCATTCGATTTCGTCGGCTCGATCAATTTCGGTCAGGCGATTAGCGCGTCAGACGTCGACATTGTAATGTATCTACGCTGTCCCGGTCCGTGCGGCGAACGCTGTCCGGGGATCTGCAACAGCCACCAGGGCGCTCAGGCCGAGCTGGTGAGTACGCTCAAAAACGAGAGCACTGCCAGCAATACGCGAGTCTACGATGTGCAGGTGATTGACACGATCAATCTAACGGACCTGGAGCGGGCCCTTGAGGAAGGCGACGCGGATTCGTACGTCCTGCTGCGCTTCGCCTTTTATCGATCGATTTGCCGGCCGGTGAATGTAAAAATTCTGCGGCCCTATCAGAAGCGGCTGGTGGAAGATCAAAAGTTAATCGAGACCATGCGCCCCCGTTTGCGGGATTTGTTCGACGGGCTGTGTGCTACGAGCAAACACCACCTGTCTTTTAACAAATACCAGGAACGTCTGGCTCAGATGGGAATCCAGATCCCGGGAATCATGCGAGCGATCATCCGCCGATATCAGGAAGACAACAGTCTGCTACCGGACGACCCGCAATAATTATTGCGGGCTCCGGCATAGAATTCTTTCCCGAGATGGCTGACTCCGATGATTGATCTTCGCTTACGGCGAAAGACCGCGCCGAAGCTCAGCCGTTCCGGCGGCGTTTCAGCTCCGGCGGAGCCATTCGGGAAAGCTGAGGATCGCTTTTGCAATCGTATCCCAATTCGACGCTGCGCGTCAGAATTCGGAAGTACCACCACAGCAGCTCGACCAGATTTTCTTTTCCCATTTCCTCATACAACAATTCAAAAGCCGATTTAAGATCCGGCTGTAAGAACATAGTGTGGATGGGACTGTCGCCGGAATATTCATCCGAACGAATCAGATCGCAGGGATCCACCTCGTAATATTTGGCGCAGGCGAATAGAGTGCGTAGCGGAATTTCGACTTTGCCGCGCTCCATGCGAGACAAATAGCTCGCATCAAGCTTTACTCCGAATCTTTCTCGAATCGTTTTCGCGACCGACATAGATTCACCACGCGCTTCTCTTAACTTTCGAAGCCTTTCACCTACTCGACTTGTATCAATCTCTGAATTAGCCATAACTGTACTCTGTACGCAACCCAACAGTCCTCAACTATATTTTTGTTTAGTAAGATGTTTTGTCGTGGATAACTACTTAATCAAATATTCCGCGTAAAGATATTACAACGTATATTATATCTTGTTGAAGATTGTGAAGTACACCCTCACCTTAAGATTAAGATCGGTTCACTTAATAAAACCGTTTGTGTTTCGTCACGACAAAAATTATTTAAAATTATATAATATTAAATTTTCTGAAAAATTGATAGCGCATACAACATTATGTAGCGTCAGGCCGACTGCGAAGTGTCGAGCGTGCTTCTCAGAATGCGAAAATACCACCACAATAATTGCAGCAATTGATCCTTTCCGAGAATTTCATACAACTCTTCCAACTCCGACTTCAAATCCGGCTGCGATAAAACATCTTCGAGCGGACCGCCATGTTGAAACTCTTCTAAGTGAACCAGGTCCGCCGGCGCGACGCCATAGTAACGCGCCAGCGCGAATAAAGTTCGCAGGGGAATTTCAGCCCGCCCGCGCTCCATGCGTGACAAATAACTTGGATCCAATTTGACGCCGAAACGTTCACGAATTAATCGCGCGACCGCCATCGATTCCCCCCGGGACTCCCGTAGTCGCCGCAAACGTTCCCCTATCCGGGCCGTATCTGTTGCTGTCTTTTCCATGAGCGAACAATGCCGAAAGCGGGAAAAGCCTACAACTATATTTTTGTTTAGTAGTTTATTTATTCGTGGATAACAGCGTAAAAGCCGCTCCGGCCGGTAACACTGTTACCGCCCGAGAACAAATCGCTGCTCCGAATTTCTTTTATCGGTCGCCGCCCGGAATCAGGACGTCGTTTTTCGCATGCGTAAAATCAAAACGTCAAGACCCCAGACAAGCCCGCCGACTACAGTGGTGAACACGATCGACTCCACCGGCAGCCAGATAAACAAACCGCCAATCAAACCTAAAAAGCAGCCGAGATACTGAATATAGTTCAGTTGATCCGAAGTCGAACCCCACAGGAGTTTCTCCAGACGCGCTTCGTCAAAGCGCTGCAAATTCGAAACGATCACGTTCTGAATATTCACCTGCTCGATCAAGAAAACGATCGTGGCCAGCGCGTAGTCTTCAATCGCCAGACTTTGTTCTTCCAGCGCTTCCGGCAGCTTGTGCAGATAGTCCGCCAGGCGATCTTCGTAGCGATCCATCCGGAAGGTCATGGACTCGATCACATCCTGCAGGCGATCCGAAATTTCCTGGTCGCCGGTTACCGCCTTGTACATGCGGAGGATGCCGCCTTCGACCAGGCCCACGTTATCGAAGTCGATGCCGCGCACGAAGTCTTTGACCCGCTCCTGAAACTCGGGGGATCGCAGGAACTGATTAATATAGTGCTGGCTCAGCTCGATTATGTCGGATCGAAACTCTTCGTTGTGCACGATGTTGCGCAGCGAGTTCTGTAGCTTCCGCCGGTGCTGGCTTACCAGGCCGCTTTCCCGAATCTGCTCGACGATCAATTCGGAGTTGATAATCTCTTTGGAAATCTGCTCGCCCAGCTTGGTGGCGATGCGGTCCTTGCGGCTGGGAATCAAGCCCTGGCCGAGCAGCGGGCGCTTCTTGCGCGGATAAAACAGCATCTTGATGGCCAGCCAGTTGGTGCCGAAGCCCACCAGACCGGTCACCGTGATCATGCGCAAAATACCTTCCAGATCGATCGGATCAGTGCGCCAGGGGAGCTGCAGGGTCCCCTGAAAGTCCCAGATCAGCGACGCCCCGAAACCCAGGGCGCAGATAAAGGGCAAGATCTTCAGGGCCAGCAGGACCAGCGAGGTTCCGGAATCCGGCGTCGGCGGGGCGGGAGTCGGAGGTTCCGGATTCGGCGCCAGTTTCCGGCCCCATTTTTCGACGAAACGCACCAGCCGGTCGACGTCGTATCCTCCGATTGTCGCCGGGCCGTCGGCGCCGTTTCCACCGTTCGGGGCCGGCGTCGCTGCGTCGGCCTTCGGATTTGTGTCGGCCGGACCGACGGCACCCGGGGCTTCCGGGATCTGAGAAGGTTCAGAAGATTCGTTCATGCTGCTGATTACTATAGAATATATCGGCTCGTATCGGTGTCTTCCACGATTTCCGAAAGGCGCCCCTGCACAAAAGCCCGGTCAACTGTGATCGTACGCTCGCTTTCCGGCAGCTCGGGCGCTTCAAAGCTCACGTCTTCCAGCAGCTTTTCCATGATCGTATGCAGCCGGCGTGCGCCGATGTTCTCGGTCTCTTCGTTCACTCGAAAGGCGAAGCCGGCGATTTCATCCAGGCCGTCCTCGGAGAAATTCAGCGTAACCTGCTCCGTTTCCAGCAATGCGGAGGCCTGGAGCACCAGAGAATTCCGCGGCCCCGTTAAAATCTGACGGAACTCCGCTTCGGTCAGTTTTTCCAGGCCCACCCGAATCGGGAAGCGGCCCTGCAATTCCGGAATCAAATCGGAGGGCTTGGAGGTATGGAAAGCGCCCGCGGCGATAAACAAAATGTGATCGGTTTTGATCGGTCCCTGGCGCGTGCTGACCGTCGCGCCTTCGACGATCGGCAGCAGATCCCGCTGGACCCCTTCGCGAGATACGTCGGGGCCGCTGCCGCCGCCGCCCATCTGCCGTCCGCAAATCTTATCGATCTCGTCGACGAAGACGATCCCCATCTGCTCGGCGCGGCGGATCGCTTCGGTCTGAACTTTGTCGGGATCGACCAGGCGATCCAGTTCTTCTTCCAGAATAATCTTACGCGCTTCTTCGATCGTAACGCGTCGGCGTTTGCTTTTCTTCGGCAGCAGATCGCCGAGCATATTCTGCACCTGCAGATCCATGTCTTCCATCATGTTGGGGCCGCCGGACAGCACCTGGACCATCGGCGAAGTTTGTCCCTGGGTTTCCACTTCCACTTCGCGATCTTCGAGTTCGCCCCGATCAAGTTTTTCGGCCATCAGTTCGCGGGCCCGCTGCTTGCGCTGCTGTTCGGGGTCGTCTGTTTTGGAATCGTTCGCGGCAGAGTCGGTGCCGGGAGCCGTCGCAGAAAGATCGGTCGCATCGCCTTGACTTTCCCCGGAGCTCAGGCCGGCCTGGATTTGCTGGCCCGCCGCGGACATCCCCGCTAAATTGCGCAGCAAATCCTGCGGGCTGTTCACTCCGCCGGACACAGCCGACGCCGCGCTTCCCGAAGACTGACTCGAAGGCAAAAGCAAATCCAGAATGCGTTCGCGGGCGCTCTTTTTGGCCTGCTCTTCGACGCCCGCACGATACTCTTTGCGCACGAGATTGATGGAAGTCGTAACCAGATCGCGAATCATCGATTCAACGTCGCGACCGACGTAGCCGACTTCCGTATACTTCGTGGCCTCGACTTTTACGAAGGGCGCACCCGTTAGACGCGAAAGCCGGCGGGCGATTTCGGTTTTGCCGCAGCCCGTCGGTCCGATCATGATAATATTCTTCGGATAGATTTCTTCCTGAATGTCTTCGGCGACCAGCCGGCGGCGGACGCGATTGCGCACGGCCAGAGCGACCGCCTTCTTGGCGTCCTGCTGGCCTACGATGTACTTATCCAGTTCGGCGACGATCGCCCGGGGGCTCAGCTCGTCGATGTTGATGCGAGGTTCCATGATAGCTGTTTCCTGCCTGTGAAAATTGGGAGGCCCTGCGGACGCCGATGCCGCGCGCCGCGCCTGGCCAGAAAATACGCGCTCGCCTTACGGGGTTGCGGGGCCCAGATCTTCGATGACTAAATTGGTGTTCGTGAAAACGCAAATTTCGCCGGCGATGGTCAGGGCTTTTTTTACGATTTCATGGGCGCTCAGATCCGTATGTTCGACGAGCGCCCGCGCAGCCGCGAGAGCATAATTCCCACCGGAGCCGATCGAAAGAATCGCGCCATCCACCGGCCCCTGCGCGCCATCCTGGCTGGCGGCCGGGGCAGTCGTATCGCCGGCCATGTTCTTGATCGCCGGGCTTTCGTCCGGAGCGATCACATCGCCCGTGCCGGAGATTAGATACATCTCCTGGGGATCCGCGACGATCAGCAGGGCTTCCAGACGGCGCAGCACGCGATCGGTGCGCCACTCCCGGGCCAGCTCGACCGAAGCCCGGCTCAGGCTGCCCTGAAAGCGCTCCACTTTTTTTTCGAAGAGTTCGAATAACGTGAAAGCGTCCGCGGCCGAACCGGCAAAGCCGGCCACAATATCGCGCCCGCTCAATCGACGCACTTTTTGAGCGCCGCCTTTCATAATTGTATTGCCCATGCTCACCTGGCCGTCACCGCCGAGAGCCGTGCGGCCGCGCGCGCGGACGGCCAAAATTGTTGTGGATTTAATTTTCGGGGATGCCATATGTGCTGGGTCTGATAAGAGGCCGCCGCATCCAGCGAGAGCCTCTGGACAATCTACGGAAAATGGTCCCCGCGTCCAGCGCAAAGATCGGCAGTCGCGCCGCGCTCCTGCCACTCCTGGTTCTGCTGCTGATCCTGTCCGGCATGCCGGCCTGTCTGGCTGTGGATTCCGCGGACGTCGGCGCTTTCAGCAGCGGCCCCAATCGCGCCGCCAGCGCTGACGACCTCGGAGGGCTGCGGGATCGCCTGCGAGCGGCCGTGCGCCCGGTATTCGAACTCTCTGTGCTCCTGGTTTTGGGCCTGGCCGCCGTGGTCACCGTGGCTCTGCGCTGTCGCCGAACCGAGCGCGCCCGCATCCGCAATCTCCGGCAGCTGCGCCTGCTGAGCTCCTTCGAAAACGATTTCCCGACCCGGCTCTCGGCGGAGCTGCGCGGCATTCTCGCGCGCGTCGCAGGACGCAGCGAACTGCTGCTCGAAAGCGATGCGCTGTCCGCAAACGTCGAGCAGACGCGGACCATCGCCCGGGGACTGCGGAGCGACGCTGAGACCCTCCGACTGCTGTTAAAGGCCTGCAGCGAATTGGAAAGCACGGGCCCGGCCCTGAAGAGCGGGCGATCGACGGCTGTGGATCTGGGAGGGCTGCTCGCGCGCCTGAGCGACACTGCCATCGACCCGGGGCCGACCGTCCGCTCCGACCCCGCACTCCTCGAACTGGCCCTGGCGCTGCTCCTGCGGATCGCGACTCCCATCGCATTCCTCGACGCTAACGACAAGGCTAACGACAACGACGACAGCAGCGGCGAAGCGGCCGACCCCGAAGCCCCGGCGATCAGCATCCACGTCCTGCCGGCCCGGTCTCCAAACGCGACGCAGGAGTCCGGGGACGATCGCTACGCGCCGCGCGAGTATGTGCTGCTATCGATTCGCAGCGGGGCGAATCACACCCTGCCCGGACTCGACGCCGGGCTCGCTCTGGCCGAACGGACCCTCCTGAGCGTCGGCGGCCGGCTGCGCATTACAACAGAGCACAGCCAGGGCAGCACGATCGAAGTGGAGCTACCGAAATGAATGCCGCCAGGAATGCCATCGGGAATGCTGTTCGCTTGCGAATCGTCCGCGGTCTGGCCCCGGCGCTGCTCAGCCTGCTTGCCATTGGCGGGGCCGGCGGCTGCATCGAATCGCAGCCGGGGCGTCACCTGGACCTGAGCGGCGACGACTGGAAGATTCATTTCGAAGACAGCTCGCGCTTTCGCGCTCCCGACTACGACGATCGTGGATGGGCGAAAATCGCGGTGCCCTCGAACTGGGCTCTATTCAGAGGCCACTACGCGGGGGTCGCCTGGTATCGCAAGTCCGTGCGTGTGGACTCCAGTCTGATCGATCCGGCGAATGGACCGGTGGCGCTGTACATACAGACCGTGCTCGATTCAGACGAAACTTACTGGAACGGCGTTCCCATCGGCGGCATGGGCGAAATCGACGACTTTCGCTCTCACGCCTACGGCCGGCCCAGGGTCTATCGCATCCCGCATGAGGCGCTCCAACCAGGCGTCAACGTGCTGGCCGTGCGCGTGCGCGGCTTCTTCGCCGGGGACGCGGGCATTCGCTCCGGCGAAGTCTATATCGACGATCCGCTCGCGATCGAAGCGCGGATTGTGCTCGCCGAGCAGCTGCAGCTGTTGATGGCTTTTATCTTCGCGACGATGGCGGTCGTATTTTTTGCGAGCTGCGTCTATACGCGCTCCTGGCAAATTCGCGGCTGGTTCGCCGTGGGTTCCTGGGCCGCCGGCTGGATTCAATTCTGGACCTCGCCCCTGGCCTACGACTGGCTGGAAAGCCTGGATGCCGCCGGCTGGTCCGGACTGAGTCTGTTGCTGACGCCGGCCGAACCCTTCGCCTTCGTTAAGATGATGGACTACGGCGGCCACTACCTGCTGGGCATCTCCGGGATCGCCTTCTGGACGGCGTATCTGCGAATGCGCAACACGCCGCTGCACGTGATCTACTATAGCTTCAGTCTGTTGATGTACTCGGGCTGCGTGATCAGCGACGATTTGCTGCTCTGGAATACTCTCTTCGACTACTGGTTCGCCGTAACGGCTCCGGCCATGCTCTGGATCGTCTTATCGCTCATCCTGCGCGCTCGCGCCGGCGAAAGCCGCTGGCGCTGGCTCTTGATTTCTTTTTCGGTAATGAGCGCCGCGGCCGCGCACGACTGGTTCTTTCACAACGGCTTTGCGCTCGCGTCGTACTCCGCACCGCTCTTGCACGCGGGGCTGCTCGCCCACCAGATTATGGTGGCGATGCAGTTGACCTGGGATTTTCGCCGGGACAGCGAGCGCAGCGATGCGGAGTTCCAGCGCCTGTGGTCGCTGCGCCTGCGAAACCAGCAATTTCTACAGGCCCTGCTGGGACGCCTGCGCGGACCGGTCGACGAAATCGATGTGATCAGCTCCGAGCTGGCCCATCCCAATCTGGGCGTGCCCCACGGCTCCGTCGCCGGGCATCGACGCGCGACGATTGAGCTAAACCGCCTCGGTCGCGACAGTCTGGACCATCTCGCGCAAATCGAAAGCCATTCCGAAGACGCGCAACACCGGACCAGGCCAGCTTAACTTGAGCTGAGTTATTATTTGCGACGCTTTGCGCGGTCTTGCTTTGCGCGGTCTTTCGATTCGGGATCCCGGCCGTGGGGATGGCAATCGCGATAGGTATCCCGCAATCGTTCCCGGGACACGTGGGTATAGATTTGCGTCGTAGAAAGACTGCTATGACCCAGGAGCTCCTGCACGGCTCGAATCTCCGCGCCGGAATTCAAAAGGTCCGTGGCGAAGCTGTGGCGCATCTTGTGCGGACTCACCCGACGATGGATGCCCAGACGCCGCTGCATTTCGCGCAGAATATAACGCGCCCCGCGATCGCTCAAAGCCCGACCGTGATGGTTTAAGAACAGGCGCTCGGTGCGGGGTTTGAATTCGCCGCGAATTTCCAGATAGGCCGCCAGGGCCTCCCGGGCCGCCTCCCCCAGAAAGACAATGCGTTCTTTGCGACCCTTGCCGAGAATCTTCAGCTGATCGGGCACGCCGCGCCGGCCGCCGCTTAAATCATCGACTGTCAGCGCCAGCAGCTCGCTGATCCGCATGCCCGAAGAGTAGAGCGCTTCGCACAGCGCCCGATCCCGCACTTCGAAACCAGGCCGAGCCTCCCCGGCCGGATCCTCGCCATCGGCGAACGACGCTCCAGGCACGGCGTCTTTTTCGAGCTCGCGCCCGCGATGCTTTGCGCCGCTCGATCGCGGCGGCGCCTTTCGTTTGTCTTTCGCGGCCGGCGAATCGCCGGCGTCGTCGTCCGGCAAGAGCCGCGCGAGATCTTCGGGATACAGCACGCCCGGCAGGGGCTTAAAAAATTTCGGCGCGCGCAAATCTTCGGTCGGATTGTCGCCGCGCACGCCGCGTCTTTCCAGGTCGGCGAAGAAGCCGCGCAGAGCCGATAGCTTGCGGGCCTGGGAACGCGCGCTCAACTTACGATGTCGCGAGGTGCCGCTTAAGGCACGCGGATCCTGCGGGCCCTGGCGAAAGCCCGCGCCGGTGCGCTCGGTAAAGTAGGCCCGCAGCTCCGCCAGGCCGAGAGTTTCCAGGCGCAGCTTTTCGCGCGCGACGTGTTCTAAAAATTCAACCACGTCGACCAGGTACGCCCGCACCGAGTGCGGCGACAGGTCTTTCTGGTACACCAGAAAGTCATGGTACTCCAGCAGCTGCGGCGCGAGCTCCGGGCGCTCTGAGATCGTACCGTTCAGGGCGTCCGCCGGCAGCGCGGCTTCCAGCTCCGAAAAATCGATTTGAGGCGCAGACGACATCCCTATGATTATCGTCCGCTCGCGGCGCCGGCCTGACGCGATTTTCCGATTTTAGTCGCGGCGGCTTTCGTCCGGTCCGGTCGAGTTCAATCGGCAGCCGGCCGGGGCGTGGCGTACGGCGCCACGGCTTTGACGCTGGGCGCGAGATGGGCGGTCGTGTCTTTATAAAAGCGCATCATGCGTTCGTAGGCGTTTTTGGGCAGCTTGATCGGGCCCTTGTTTTGTAGATAGGCGTTCACCGGCAGCACGTGATAGGAACGTCCGGTCTTTTTGCGTTCGACATACACCCAGACCGGATCGTAGCGAATATCCCGGAAGAGCAGACGCTGCGCGCTTTCGGAATCGGGATTGCGCTGAATCGTAAAATGAAAAATTTTACCGCCGTCGGTATAGCGCCGCTGCTGATTCGAAACGAAGTTGCCCAGCGAAAAAGCGATCAGGCGTTCTCTGGTTTCGCCGTAGCGATCTGTGACTTTACGCACGCCGAAAGGCTGCAACACGTGGGGATGCCCGCCCAGCACAACGTCAGCGCCGTGGTCCAGCGCGAAGTCGACCCACTTCTTTTGATAGGCGTCCGGCGCGCGCAGATACTCGCCGCCGAAGTGGTACAGGACGACGATGCCGTCGGGTTTGCGCTCGCGCACGTATTTCAAATCGGCCGCGATGCCGGCGCCCTTGCCGATCAGATTCACGACGGTGCCCTTCGGCACCCGAATGCCGTTCGTGCCGTACGTATAATTCAGAAAGGCCAGACGAATGCCGTTGCGTTCGATAAAGAGCGCTCGCCGCTTTTTGTGATCGTCGAGACTTGCATACGTGCCGAGATGTTCGAAGCCCATTTGATCGACGACTTTGATCGTGCGCAGCATGCCGGCTTTTAATTTGTCTACGCTGTGGTTGTTGGCCAGCGTCAGAATATCCACGCCGGAATTATTCAAAGCACTCGCCAGACTGTCCGGCGCGCCGAACTGCGGATAGCCGCTGTACTGCTTGCGCGATCCCGGCAGCGTCGTTTCGAGATTGGCGATGGTCAGATCCGCCGCCGAAAGCAAATCTTTTACCGGCGCAAATACAGAATCGAATTCGTAGACTTTCTTTTTGGCGTTATAGGCCGCCGAAAGCTGCGGCGCGTGACACATCACGTCGCCGACGACGGTCAGACGCACGGAGGCCGCGTCTTCCGGCGCGCCGGTCAGGCCGTTCATTAAAAAACAGCAGGGGAAAGTTAACAAAATAAAACCGCTGAACGCGGCGAAGGCGACCCGGCCGGGCTGTGTCCGTTTGGTCTTTGAGTGCATGGCTCGTTCCTCCAGTCAGAACGCTTCGCATTAACAAACGAAGCGCCGGGCGTCCCCTGATTCCATCGATGAGCGCCGTCGCGCTTGAGGCGCCCGGCTTCTTCAGCCGCCGCTCTGGGCCAGGGCCTGGGGCGTTTTTTCCATAATCGACATGCCCTTCTCAATCTTGCGGCTGTGACGGATCATATCGAGCAGGCGAAAATTTTCGCCGCGGGCGAGCCAGGCCTGGAAGACCGGCAGCGGTTGAATATTATAGTGAAAGGGAAAGGTGTCCGGATATTTTTCGCCGTCGGGAAAACCCAGTTCGTTTTTGGTTCCGGTGGTCGTCGTGCGAATGATCAGGCCTTTGTCGTCGACGGGCAGCCCCAGCAGATTCTTCCGCATCTGTTCCGGAAAGCGCATGTACTCTTCGGCGTTAGAAGTATAGACGACGCGAATCGGCATCTCCATCCGCCGCGCGGCTTCGCCGATGGCAAGCAAGGTCGTGGGGCCCTTCAGGTCCCCGGGAATCGCCTGGATGCGATTTTCGAGCACCATCTTGCGAATATAAGCGTAGTCGGCCGGATTGTTTACGAAGGTTTCGAGCTTGAACTTGCGCACCATATAGTCGAGTTCTTTCAAACGTTCGGGCACGTCGTTCCAGCCGCGATGGGCGACCTTGAAGGCGTTGCGAATCCGGTAAAAATCCGGCTCCGACGCGAAGCGCTGTTCTAATAAGGCGAAGCTGCTCTTGCGATTCTTGCGGTCCCACAGCTTGCGAAAGTCCTGAACGGTAGCGGCGCGGCTGATGAAAAACAAATGAATGCGATTCACGTCGACGGATACGTAGTCGAAGTCGATCAGCCAGGCGAAATCGCTTTTGGCCCAGGCCACGAAGGTCAGGTTCTGGTCCGTGCCGACGCCGATATATCCACCCTTCAAATCCGCGATGTGCGAACGAAACAGATCGATGCGGCGCTCGTTCGACGCGGGATAGTGGTCCGCGTGCAGGTTGCGGTCTTCGGTCAGCTTATCGACCTGCGCCAGATTGAACTGGCGTATTCTCGATTCCAGGTCCGGCGTGGTTTCGCAGGCCGATACGAACAGCACCGCAATGCCGGCGGCCACGAGGGCGATCCGAAATGCCGGCGTCCGGCGAGCGCGCCCCGGGAGATTTCGGCCAGGGGCCCGGCGGTCCGGACCGGAATGAAAACGACGTAAACTGGAAGACATGTTCCGAACAGCAATCCGGCGGCGACTTCACAGAGCAATAATATTCGCGGCCCCGCTCGACCGATCCCTCCACCCAGGCGGGGTTTTTCAATTTACAGGTCCCCCGGGAGCTGTTTTCTGGCGGGTCTATGCAGCAGTATCGATCGCTAAAGGCCAAATGCATTGTGCTGGCCAAAGGTTTCGCCATGGGCCTGGCCGACATCATTCCGGGCGTTTCGGGCGGCACGATCGCCCTGATCAGCGGGATCTACGACCACCTGATTCATGCCATCGGCTCAGTCGAGCTGCGCCACGCCCTGAGCATGCTGAAACTGATCGTATTTTTCTGGCACGGCCCCAGGCGCGCTGCAGCACTGAACGAACTCAAAGAAATCGAGTGGGGCTTTCTGATCCCGCTCTTGCTCGGCATCGTGGCGGCTCTGCTGATCATGACCCGTATCATTCCTTTCGTACTTGAGAACTACGCCTATTACGCGTACGCTTTCTTCTTTGGACTGATTCTCTTTTCGATCAGCGTGCCCTATCGCATGATGCAGCGGCGCTGGCAGGAATTCGCGGTGATGGCCGCCGCGGCGATCGCCGTCTTTTTTCTGGTCGGCATCTCTCGGGTCAGCGAAGCGAAGCTGGAGTTTCGCGCCCTGCTGGATCCCGGAGCGCGGCAATCGGGCGTCAGTTCCAGAATAGGCGGCGACGCCGATCACCCGATCTTCACCGACGCCAAAGGCAAATGGAATCTGAACCTGCCGCTGAGTGACTCCGCCCGCAGCTATCGCGTCACAGTGACGACCCCCCGGGGCGGGGCGGCTGGCGAATTTATTTTGACCATGCCGCCGGCGGATCAGCTGGCATCGACGGCGCCGCAGGTCGACGACGACGGCCTGGACAATCTGCGCATCGTTTTGAAAGACGGCGTAGCGGAGGCGCGCGCTGATGCGGATTCGGGAAGCGACACGATCCTGATTCAGGGGCAGCTGATTTCCGAAGGCAGCACGGCTCCGCTCTTCGTTTTATTCAGCGGCGCGCTGGCCATCTGCGCCATGATCCTGCCGGGCATCTCGGGCGCCTATATTCTCGTAATTCTCGGCCAGTACAAGTTAACGACCAGCGCCCTGCGCGATTTAAGCAGCGCGCTCAAAGATCTGGCGCTGAACGGCCAGGTGGATCCGGCGCTCTGGCCCGCATTGACATTGGTGCTGTTTTTTATCGCGGGCATCGCCATCGGCATCTTTTCGTTCGTGCGCCTGCTGCGCTTTTTGCTCGATCGACACCACTCCATGACGATGGCGGTCCTGACCGGCCTGATGATCGGCAGTCTGCGCGGACTGTGGCCGGTGAATCATCTACACGGCGAAACGCTTTCGCCGACGCTGATCGGCATCGGCGTAGGCCTGACGCTCTTCGGCGCGCTGGCGATTTACGCGCTGGAAATAGTTTCGCAGAAGCTGGGAGATCCCGATCCGCCGGTCTAATATGCAATTTCAGAATCCGGGCGAAGACCGACACTCCGCGGGGCTGCGAGCATGCCTGACGCGGGGCGTTTTATATACGCGAGCCGATATAGAGAGCGCGAACGCTAACGCGCATTTCAGCGAAGACGAATTCCTGGAGTACGGTCGCGATCGCACCCGCGTCACCGCGCCGGACTTCTCGGTGCTGGTCTTTCCGGAAACGACGGACGAAGTCGCGGCCCTGATTCGCTACTGTTACGAACAGCGCCTGGCGGTGACGGCCTCCGGCGGTCGCACGGGATTGAGCGGCGGAGCGGTCGCCGCCCACGGCGAAGTCGTTCTATCGCTGAGTCGCATGAATCGCCTGATCGACTTCGATCCTTATTTGCCGGCCCTGCACGTAGAAGCCGGCATGATCACCGCCGTCGCCCAGGAGCACGCCCGGGAACACGGCTGCCAGTTTCCACTGGATCTGGCGGCGAGCGGCTCCTCTCAGGTGGGCGGCAATATCGCCACGAACGCCGGCGGCACGCGCATGATTTCCGTCGGCGGCCTGCGAGACTACGTGACCGGCCTGACGGTGGTGACGGGTACCGGCGAAATCTTAACTTTTCCCGGCCACATCTTAAAAAACAACTCCGGCTTTGATCTGCGCTCGCTCTTCATCGGCTCCGAAGGCTGCCTGGGAATTATTACCGAAGCGGTGATTCGGCTGCCGCCGGCGCCCCGGACGGAAGCCACAGCGCTCTTCGCGGTGCCGGATCTGGCGGCCGCTTTGCGTTTGCTGACGATCGTCCGCAGCGGCGGGGTGCGACCCCTTACATTCGAGTACTTCGACGCGGCCAGCCTGCAAATCGTACGGCAGCACTTGAATCTGCGGGCGCCCTTCGCCGCCGCCGATTATCCGGGCTACGTCATTATGAGCTGGGATGAAAGCGATCAAAGCATGGACGCCGCGCTTGAGATTTTCTCTTCGGACGCCGTCGCGAGTCTGGCTCTGGATGTGCGCGTGGCGGGCAACTCCAGCCAGGCCGCGGAGCTATGGAAATTTCGGGAGGGCATCAGCGAAAGCATCGCTCTTGAGGCGCGGGCCGTACACAAACACGACGTCTCGGTGCCCGCGGCGGCCATGTCGGAATTTGTGGCGGAGGCAACGAAATTCCTGACGGCCGGATTCGCGGGCGTGCGGATGCTGGTCTTCGGCCATCTCGGCGACGGCAATCTGCATCTGAATTTTATTCCGGACGACTCCGAGGCCGGCGGCGCGGATTCCGGGCTCGAAAGCTTCCGGGAGTCGCTGCCGGCGCTGGACGCGGAACTCTTCAGCCGCATCGCCCGGGCGGGCGGATCGATCAGCGCCGAACACGGAATTGGCCTGTTAAAAAAGAAATACTTGCATTATTCCCGTTCGCAAGCCGAGATTCAATTAATGCGGGGCATTAAAGCGGTCCTGGATCCCGGGGGTATTCTCAATCCGGGGAAAGTCCTCCCCGCTGCGAACGAGTGAATTCAGCCGACGCCCGGAAGCGGAGCGTTTTCTCGTTGATTCCACAGAGGACAGTACGGTTCAGTGACATGACTACTGGAGAAAGCGTAATAACTGAAGAGAGCATGAAGCGCATTGGTGTGAACGAACTCGAACCCGCGATCCAATCGCTCGTCGACGAACAAAAGATTATCTCACTGAAGACCTATATCCTCAGTGATCGCGGCGAGAGTATTTTGAAGATCATCGCCGCGACGATCCTGAAAAAGTACGATCGGATGGATCTGATGGACATCGTCTATACGGCCGCCAAAGAACTCGTTATCAACGCAACCAAAGCGAATTTGAAACGGGTGCTCTTTCAAGAAGAGGGCCTGAACCCGGACGACCTCTCCGAATACCAAAAAGGTATGACAATTTTCCGGGAGCGTCTGAACGGCGCCCGGGTCGAAACCTATCGTGATCGTTTTCGCGAAATGAATTTCCCCGTCATCGCCACTTTCTATTACAACGAAGACGTAATGCATATCAAAGTGAAGAATATGTTCACTTTGCTCGACATCGAAGAGGGCCGGATTCGCAAGAAATTCGAAGCCGCGAAATCATTTAAGAGCCTGCTCGATTTCTATACCGATCACGGCGACGATTCTGAAGGCGCGGGCCTCGGTCTGACCATGGTCGGCATTCTGCTCGACGAAAGCGGCATCGACAAACACGCCTTCACGGTCTACTCCAACGAATTCAACGAAACCGCGGCGCGCCTGGAAATTCCGCTGAAAGAAAGCTACGTTCCAAAGCGCAAGCACTTCGAGCGCGAGCTGGCGGAAAGCGAGATGGCGCGCGAAGAACTCCGTGGAATCTACGCGCACCGCTCTTTCTTTTAAGGCTCATCCGCCGCGACTCGCCGCCCTCCTCCACCAGGCGGCCGCTTTCAGCGTTCGTCTTTGATCCGGACTTTATGATCCACCGGCAGCACTCGCGGGAAGATCGCAATCATGATTCCGCCGGCGACGTACATCCAGAGACCGAAGAGACCGGCCACCGCGAACATCGAGCTATTAAAATCCCCCATCCTGTCCTGTAAGAGAATCGCGATGGTCATGGCCAGGGCCGCGTTCTGCAGACCGGTTTCCAGAGCGATCGCGCGAATCTGGAAATTGTCGATGCTTAAAAGCTTCGCGACGATCATGCTGAAGACCATCGCGCTGATGGTCAATCCGAAGATCACCGCGTAAAACTTCAGACCGTAGCGATCCAGATCCGAGAATTTATCGAGATTATTCGCCACCCCGGTGATGATCAAAAAGAGGAGCGCGAAGACTCCCAGAGCCGAAAAGAATTTTTCAGACTTTAACGCGAAGGCCTCCGCCCAGCGACGCACGGCCATGCCGACGATCAGCGGCACGATCACCAGCGCCATAATCTGCAGGGCGACGTCTTTGACCGGGATCACCACCGTCGGAACGCTCGAAGCGTAATAGGTTAAAATCAGCGGCGTAAAAAACAGCGACAGTATCGTGGAGATCGCGGTCATCGAAACGGACAGCGCCAGATCGCCCTTCGCCCAGTAGGTCATGAGATTCGAAGTGACGCCGCCCGGACTCGCCGAAACCAGAATCAAGCCCACGAAGATGAAGGGCGCCTCTTCGGGATAGCCGGCGGCGTATCCGAAGGCGACGGCCAGGGCCGGCAGCACTCCGAACTGACAGAGCGGCCCGACGATCATCGCTTTCGGCTTGAGCAGCACAAGGGCGAAGTCCTTCAAGCGCAATGTCATGCCCATGCCCATCATGACGAAGAACAGCATCAGAATAATGAACACATAAAACAGGCGATCCAAAAGACCGCGTTCCGGGGCCCCCGCGTAGCGCACGAAGCGATACTCTTCGCCGTCGACTCGCGCGGAGACCGAAAGCAGCGGAAAGCTCATGCGAAATTTCACCTGATCAGCCAGGCCGGCGTAGACCGAAGCGGAGCCCTTCGCAAGCTCACCTCGATCTTCCGGCAGCGTCAGCACAAAGAGCTCGCCCTCAAGCGAACGAATCAGATAGATGCCGGGCGCGTTCGTCGCCGGATCGGCGGGATCCATTTTTAGAAAACGCAAATTACCGACGACCTCGATCGCGTCCGCCTGGGCCCAGTTGAGTTCTTCGCTTTCCGTCTGCAGCCGCCGAAAGAGCGCTTCCGCTTCGCCGGCCTGCGCCCGGTCCAGCAGGGCCCGGTACTTTTGTTCGGAATCGCCGGAAGCGACGGCGGGATTCGAATCGTCGCCTGCACTCTGGGCCGCCAGACTCCAGGCCGGGGCGATCAGAGCCGCCGTCAGCAGCGCCAGACGCGTTATTCGCAACATACGGACCATGGCGACAGCGCGCGGCGCCGGACCTCGCTTGAGAAAAACTCGCATTCAATCACTCCGATGACCGCCCGGCGGCGGTCGTGTATATGGGCGAACACCGGATCGCGATGTGTCGCACGTCAACCAGATTCAAATCCAAACTGCTTGACAGGTCCGCAGAGAAGCGGGCCGAGTTACGCTATGAGTGAATCCTCCGCAAGCACGCCAACAGAACCCGTTAAGAATTTCGAAGAAGTTCGAAAGAAAATCCAGGAGTATCCGACCCAGCGCATCGCCGTAGCCTCAGGCACCGACGAACAAACTCTGATCGCCGCGGCCCAGGCCCGGGACGAAAAGATCGCGACGACGGTTCTTGTCGGGGACGAAAAGCTGATTCACGCGAACGCCGAAAAGGCCGGCGTCGATCTGCACGAGATCGACATCATCGACGTTCAGGATCCGGTCAAAGCCGCCTATCGCGCCGTCGAAGAAGTCAGCTCCGGCAAAGCCCAGATTTATATGAAAGGCTATATCCATTCGGATGATTTTTTGCGCACCGTCATCAGTCGCGACGTGGGCCTGCGCACGGACAATATGCTCAACCACGTTTTCATTCTGGACGCGACCCATCTCGGCCGGCTTTTATTTATTACCGACGGCGCCATGAACATTAAGCCGGACTTAGAAAAGAAAGCGCGCATCATCGCCAACACCGTCGCTCTCGCGCAGCTCTTCGATATTGAAGTGCCCAAAGTAGCCGTGCTCTCGGCGGTCGAAGTGATCCAGCCGAATATCGAAGCGACGCTCGAAGCGGCGGCCCTCGCGAAGATGAGCGATCGCCGGCAGTTTCACGGCGGCATCGTGGACGGCCCCTTCGCTCTCGATAACGCTATCAATCCGGTCGCGGCCAAATATAAAAAGGTCACCGGCCCGGTCGCCGGTCACGCGGACATTCTGCTGGTGCCGGAAATCACGACCGGCAACGTGCTCGCGAAGTCCTTCGCGCATATTTCAGGCGGCGTAAGCGCGGGCCTGATCTTCGGCGCGAAGACGCCCGTCGTGCTGCCCAGCCGCTCCGATCCGATGATTTGCAAGCTGATGGGCATCGCCTGCGCGGTCTACGTGGCCGGCGCCACTGTCAGCAAACGAGTTAAAATCGGCAAAGTCCACTTTTGATTCGCTCTTACGGAGCATAGATTTTTTTCGCGCGGCTGAATCATATCATGAAAGAAATTCTGGTTTGCAACTGCGGCAGCTCGTCGCTCAAGATCGACGTCTTTCGCCTGGACCCTGCTTCGCGGACGCCGTCGAATTCGAATGCAGGACTCACGGTCATCGCCGACGCCACCGCCGAACGACTGGGTTCGGACGAGGCCGGCTTTCGGATTCGCTTTTATAATGATGGCGAAAACAGCGGCGGCGATGACAGGACCCCGGCTGAAGAACGCGTCGCGGTCGCCGGCTTAAAACACCAGAGCGCATTGCAAAAGATCAGCGAGATCTTCGCGCAGCGCGGCGTCTTTCCCCCGGAACATCGCCTGGGCGTCGGCCATCGCGTCGTACACGGCGGGCCCTTTATCAAAGCGCCGGTCCTGCTGGATGACGAGAACATTGCGATCATCGAACGTTGCGCCGAGTTCGCGCCGCTGCACAATCCCGCCAATTTAACGGGCATTCGCGAATGCGCGCATCTTTTCGGAGTGCCGCAGGTCGGCGTATTCGACACGGCCTTTCATGCGACGATTCCACCCGAAGCCCATACGTACGCCCTGCCGCGCGCGATCGCCGAAAAGCACGGGCTGCGTCGGTACGGCTTTCACGGCACTTCTCACGAATATTGCGCGCAGGTGATCGCGGAACGCCTGCAGGCCGGCGCGAAAGGCGAAACGGACGAATCCGGCGATTCCAGAAACAAACTCAAATTGATTACGATGCATCTCGGCAACGGCGCGAGCGTCTGCGCCATCCGCGGCGGCCGCTCCATCGACACCAGCATGGGCTTCACCCCCCTCGAAGGACTGGTGATGGGCACGCGCTCCGGCGATCTGGATCCGGCGATGATCGAAGTGCTGATCGAGAAAGAAGGCCTTTCGATCGACGAGGTCGGCCGTATGCTCAATAAAGCCTCCGGTCTGAAGGGCATCTGCGGGCACAGCGATATGCGCGATATCCTGGCGGCGCGGGCCGGCGACGATGCCGGGCAGGCTGCGACGGCCGGACTGGCTCTGGACGTCTTCTGCTATCGCGCGAAGAAATATCTCGGCGCCTATATGGCGGCCCTCGGCGGCGCGGTCGACGCGATCGCTTTTACCGCCGGCATCGGCGAAAACGCGGCGATCGTACGCGAAAAGATTCTGAGCGGGCTCGACGCGGGCGCGGGCATCGCCCTGGATCCGGCGAAAAACGAATCGCCGCCGCCCGACGGCGAAATCCAGGCGGCGAATTCTAAAACGCGCGTCTTCGTGATTCCAGCCGACGAAGAGCTCGCCATCGCACGCAAGACGCTCGGCCTCGTCGCCGGCTGACGGCCGGAACCAGGGGTCATGGCTCGCCGGCCGGACAGCGGAGCCGCCGATGCATGCGGAATGTCAGGCAGACGCGAATCAACCGCCGCTTAATAGTAGTTGCCAGAGCGCGCCCGGGTGGCTTGTCTTTGTTAGAATGATCGAGCATCGCAAACGATTCTTTTCCACCGCCCTTATGGCGGTCGCCCTGGGACTCGGCCTCGCAAGCGGCGGCCTGCACTCCCAGTCGCCTGAGCCGGCGGCCGCGCCTGATACGCAGGCCGACCAGACCCCCGTCGTGTACCGGGTGGAAATCTCCGGCGCGATTACGCCCTCGGCCATGGAAAATCTTTCTCAGGCGATCGAAACCGCCGAACAGGCGAACGCCGCGGCCCTGCTGGTCGTCATGGACACTCCCGGCGGCCTGGTCAGCTCGATGGATAATATGATCCGCGAAATTCTGAGCTCGCGGGTTCCGGTCATCACG
Source organism: bacterium (assembly GCA_024742665.1). Classification (GTDB taxonomy): domain Bacteria; phylum Spirochaetota; class Leptospiria; order Leptospirales; family Leptonemataceae; genus JANSYA01. The sequence goes on along the minus strand of JANSYA010000001.1, from coordinate 953,591 downwards.
TACGTCGGTCCCCCGGGTGCTGCCTGCGGATCGGCCGGCGTCTATTTAATGTACGCTTCGCACATCGCGGCGATGGCGCCGGCCACAAATATTGGCTCCGCGACGCCGGTGCAAATCGGCGGCGGCAGTCCCGCGCCACAGGGTCCCTCAGGTCCCGGCGGTCCGCAAAACGAACCCGGCCAGCAGCCGCAGCAGACTCCGGCCCCCGCCGGAGATCGCATTCCTGAAACCGCCGGCGCGGACGATACGCTGAATATGAAGCGCAAGCTCTTGAATCACTCCCGCGCTCAGATGCGAACCCTGGCCGAGTATCACGGCCGCAATAAAGATTTCGCGGTGCGTTCGATTACGCATGCGGAAAATATTACCGCCAGCGAAGCGTTAAACCGGGGCGCCATCAATCTGGTCGCCGAAACCGAAGCCGAGCTGCTGCGCCGCATCGACGGCCAGAGTGTACGCATGAGCGACGGCCGGCGCGTTCTCGACTTAAAAGACGCGCGCGTAGAAACGATCGAAGCGGATTTTCGCCGACGCATTCTGAATTTCCTGGCGAATCCGAACGTGGCCATGATCTTCATGATGCTCGGCATCGCCGGCATCTTCGCCGAGATCTACCATCCCGGCGCGATCTTTCCGGGCGCGATCGGCGCGATCTTTTTGGTGCTCGGCCTGTACGCGATGCAGAGTCTGAGCGTGGACTATACCGGCCTGGCTTTGATCGGACTGGGGATCGCCTTTTTTATATTAGAATTCAACGTGATGAGCTACGGTCTGCTTTCGATCGGCGGCACGCTGTGTATGACTCTCGGCGCGCTCATGATGTTTCGCAGCGGCGGCGCATTCGTGGGCGCGTCGCTTGCGCTGTTTATTTTTTCGACGCTGATTACCGGCGGCCTGATGGGCGGCATTGTATATATGGCCGCGAAGAGTCACCGCAAACCGGTCGTGAGCGGTCAGGAACAGATGCTGGATTCGATCGGCGTAACCGAAAGCGAAGTCACGCCGAACTCCGGGCGGATCTATATTCACAGCGAAATCTGGCAGGCGCGCACGCGAGGCGAAAGCATCCCGGAAAACCAGCGCGTGCGGGTGGTCGGCATCAACGGCCTGGTCCTGCTGGTTGAGGGAGTGAGCCCAGCCTGAGACGCCCGTGTCCGCGGAAATCCCGCTCCCGGACTGGTTTCATTCATGAACCGAATCATTTTTTAGACTCAACAAATACTTTCCCGGAGAAACTCAATGCTCAGTTATATTTTCGCCCTGGTCGCGCTGTTCTTTTTTATAATCACCAGCGCCGTCAAGGTCCTGCGCGAATACGAACGCGCGACAGTCTTTCGCCTCGGCCGCTTTATCAGCGTCAAAGGCCCTGGCCTGATCCTGCTGATTCCTTTCATCGATAAGATGGTCAAGGTCAGCCTGCGGACGGTGGCCATGGACGTGCCGCCCCAGGACGTCATCACGAAAGACAACGTTTCGATTAAAGTCAACGCGGTGGTTTATTTTCGAGTAATGGATCCGCAGCGTGCGATCATCGAAGTCGAAGACTTTCTCTTCGCGACTTCGCAGCTGAGCCAGACGACGCTGCGCTCAATCATGGGCGAATCGGAACTCGACGAAATTCTGAGCCAGCGCGAAAAGATCAACGCCGAGCTGCAGGCCGTTCTCGACAAACAAACCGACGCCTGGGGCATTAAGGTCAGCATGGTTGAAGTCAAGCACATCGACCTGCCGCACGAAATGCAACGCGCAATGGCCAAGCAGGCCGAAGCCGAGCGGGAACGCCGCGCGAAGATCATCGCCGCCGAAGGCGAGTACCAGGCTTCCGAAAAATTGGGCCAGGCGGCCGAAGTGATCGGCAAACATCCCGTGGCGATTCAGCTGCGCTACTTACAGACGCTGACCGAAATCGCGGCGGACAAAAACAGCACGACGGTCTTTCCGATTCCGATCGAGCTGCTCAAGCCCTTTCTCAATCAGGGCAAATAAGCGCGATTCACTCGATCAGCCGCGTCGATTCAAAGCATTCGCGAGAATCGGCGCGGCTACCGATCGTAAAACTGCGAGCCGCTCGCGGCTCAAGTCTCGAAACACAGATCGCGATTCAGCCCCGGGGTCGCTCCGTCGGATGCAAATCCGAAAGCCGCAAATCTTCGACGGCGGACAAATCCCCGTCTTTCAAATAACTCGTGGCGAAGCGCTCGATTTCGTCGGCATCGCGCAGACGAAACCAGTGCCCTTCGGGATAGACGACGGCGACCGGCCCCTCTTCGCAGCGATCCAGACAGGCGGCGCCGTTAATGCGAATGCGACGTTTCAAGCCCGCTTCGCGTAAGACTTCTTTCGCGCGACGTTTCAGGACGCCGCGCAGCTCCACGGATTTCTTTTCCGCGCAGCATTCGCGGCCGCCCTGCCGCAAATTTTCGCATACGAATACGTGTTTTTCAAAATACATAGTACTCTCCCGCGGCCCGGCGGATGATTCGAACCGCCGGCGCGGCTGTGTAATTCAGAATGCCAATCGCAACGGCGTCAGTCTCCGCCTTTTCCGAGTCGGCGCAGGGCTTTCGGACTGAGAAAATTCAGCAGCTCGCCGGAACCGGGAGCATGCAGATCCACTTCAATGCACGACGCCTTTTTGATATCGAAGTGCAGGAAGGCGGCGCGGCCTTTCGCAGCGTCGGCGGCGGGCGCCACTAAGCCCGAGAGAATCTCGCTGAAGTCCGGCTCGTGTCCGACCAGGACCAACTGCTCAATATCGGCGGCGTCGCCGTATTCGCTCATCAGCTTCAAGAAGGCGGCGTAGTCCGCTCCCGGATTCAGCAGCTTCGTCTGATCGGTCGGCGCGCCGGTGACCTGCGCCAGGATTTCGGCCGTCTCGATCGCGCGCGTCGCGGCGGAATGTAAAATCAAATCGGGGCGGCCATACATTCGCTGGAAACCGCGAAAAGCGCGCCTGGCCTTTTTACGGCCGACGTCGGTCAGCGGACGCAGCAAATCGTCAGAGCCGGTAAAGTCTTCCCGGTTCATAGCGATCGCGTGACGAATTAAGAACAGCCTCATGAGTCGCGGGAATAGCAATAAATGTAGGAGACAAACTGGCAACGAGAAAATATATTATCCGTAAATCGACTGCCCCGCTCAACGCCATGTTCGAATCATTTACGCGCTCCCTCAAAACTCTGGTCGACGATAAGATTCTGCGCCACTTCCGCGAATCGCACCATCCGATCGAAGAACTGGGAATGGCCAGCGCGGTCGGACTCTTCTGGGCGCTGACGCCGCTCGTTGGATTCCAGATGCTGCTCGTGACGGCGAACTGGGTCCTGTTTCGGGCCTTTCGCCTGCACTTTCATCTCGTTATCGGCGTGGCCTGGGTCTGGCTGAGCAATCCCTTCACAATGGTGCCGATGTACTACAGCTTTTATATCACCGGCTACTATTTCTTTTCAATTCTGGGATACGCGATCGAACCAATCTCGGCGGCGACCTTCGGCGTCGTACTCGACGAAGCCTCGGCTCTGGGTATGACCCAGGGATTGATCCACTGGATGAAATTCATGATCTATCAGCTCGGCTGGCCGATGCTGATCGGCGGCTTCGTGCTGGGCGTTCCGGCATCAATCGCGGGTTATCCAATCACGGTATACTTCGTACGGCGCTTTCGCATGCGCAGCGCACGCCAGCTGGGAATATCATACGAAGAGTGGGAAGAGCGCTTCGTGCTTCATCGCGGAGAAGTCGCGCGCTCCGGACCGGGCGTTGAAAATTCGCACGAATTCGAAAACGGCGAAGTGAAAGCCCGGGCTGCGAAAACCCCGGAGGAACCGGTGCAGGCCGTCAGGGATTCAACGGGGACGACGAAGGCCGCCGGATCCAAAGCGCGCAAGTCGACGTCAAAAAAGAAAGCCGCGCGCCGGGCCGCGAATCCGAAGAAGAAACGCGCCGCGTCTTAAATTTAATTCGCCAGGTCGCAATGCCGCCGCATCGCCGCGGGGCGCCGTTCGCGCTACAGCCAGAGCGAACGCAGCAGATACAGAATGATCGCTTTTTGAACTTCGAGTCGGTTTTCGGCCTGCTTGAAAATCAGAGCGTTCGGACTTTCCACTACGTCTTCCGTGATCTCGTAGCCGGGATGAATCGGCATATCGTGCAGAATTTTCGCGCTGGAATTTTTTAAGAGCGCGGCGTTCAGCTGATAGGGCATCATCGTTTTGATTCGCTCTTCTTTCAGTGGAGCGTAGGCCGGATCGTCGAAGAATTCCATGTCGACCCAGGTATCGGTGTAGACGTATTCGGTCTTCGCCACCGCCTCGGCGATGTCCAGAGTTTCGACGAGCAAACCTTTGGATTTCAAATTGTCCCGCAGATCCACGTCGATCGATTCGGTCGGCGCGATGGGCGTTACGAGAGTGAGCTCCACGTCGAAGGCGGCGCAAACGGCCATCAGCGAATTCACGACGTTGTTGTGCACGCCGACGTAGGTCAGCTTCGCGCCGGCCAGGCTGCCGCGATCTTCGTGAATGGTCAGCATATCCGCCATCGCCTGGCACGGATGATACATATTATCGCAGCCGTTGATCAGCGGCACCGAGGCTCCCGCCTTAAGTTCCAGCAGCTCTTCGTGGCGCTTCATGCGGGCCATGATGATCGCGACGTTGCGCGATAAGTACGCGGTTTCGTATTTGATCTTGGACAGGCCGAAATTCGTCGTATTCCAGTCCATGTAGATGCCGTGGCCGCCCATCTCGGTCATCGCGGCTTCGAAGCTGACCCGGGTCCGGGTGCTGGTTTTCTGAAACAGCATGACCAGGGTTCGGCCGCTCAGAGTCCCCTGGTAATAGTGGCGGTTGCGTTTGACGCGCGTGGCCAGCATGAGAACCTTGCGAATCTCGGCGGGCTCCCAGTCTTTCCAGGTGATCAAATGTTTCACTTGCGAATCGGGCATTGCGGGGACAGTGTTACGGGAAGCAGCGGGGCACGCAATATTAAATGCTCCCGCCGCCGCGCTGGGAAACGCGTGTCACGAGCGCGACATCAGGAAGGATTCGATGGACGGCATGAAATTCTGCAACCAGTGCGGCAGTCAGCTCGAATGGCGAATCCCCGAAGGGGACAACGCTCACCGTCACGTTTGCGGCGAGTGCCAGCATATTCACTATCTGAATCCCAAGGTGATCGTCGGCTGCCTGCCGATCTGGGAGGGACATAAAGTTCTGCTCTGCAAACGCGCGATCGAGCCCCGCTACGGGGCCTGGACCGTGCCCGGCGGCTTCATGGAAAACGGCGAGACCGTCGAACAGGGCACTATCCGCGAAACCGTGGAAGAGGCGAACGCCACCGTCGAACTGGGCGGTCTGCACTCCGTCTACAGCGTGCCGCACATCGGTCAGGTATTCCTGTTTTTTCTGGCGGAACTCAAGAACCTGGATTTTTATCCGGGGGTGGAATCCCTGGAAGTTCGGCTCTTCACCGAAGACGAGATACCCTGGGAAGAGGTCGCCTTTAACTCCACGCGCTTCGCCTTAGAACGTTTCTTCGGCGACCTGAAGAACGGCGGCACGGACGGCACGCCGCACATGGGTCAGTTCGTCAGAGGGCTGTGAGAACCAAATTCGCAGACCGACGCTCGACGTGAACCATCACGCCGCCAGAAAAAAAGATCCGTGTAATCGGTGAAATCCTGCCTGAACCTTGCCTGTAATCCCGACTTTTTCCGCAGCCTGCTGGTGCTTCGGCTCTGCATCTTGCGCTGCAGAGATGCGCGATCTCTGCGAGATCGCTAGTTATTCAATTTACACGCTTCTTTGCGCGTTTTGATTTTGTCTTCTTTGGTCATCCGGTATTCCGGATGCAGGCAGCGCTCGGGAAGTCCCTGCCCGGCGAGAGCCGTGCGAACCTTTTCCCACTCTTCGAAAGTCATGAGGTACTGCCCGGCGTTCCAGATGTACTTGCCGGCGGGAGTGCCGGAGGTGCGCACGTGTAACACCATCCACTCGGAAAGCGCGTACGGATAATACCAGCTGGTGCGAAAGTTGATGCAGACGTTGCGATCGAAATCCATCGGCTGAAAGCAAATCCCGGACTGCTCGCCGGCGTTGCCGCCTTCGTTCTGAGCCAGGGCCGCGCCGGCCACAAAGACACTCAGTAAGATCGTCAGCAGATAAACGGTTTTCGTATTCATTTGGATTTCCTGTGATACATCCCGCAGGGCTTCGGCGCGAGTAGATTCGCAGGCCGCGCCGGCGCAGTTCGCCCGGGAGTCATTTCGCCACTCTACTATTTTCGACTTTTTCGAGCCCTGGAGTAAGCGCTCGGCGTCAATTTATCCCGCATTTCGAGGAAAAGCCGCTACTTTTTGCGGGCCAGAGTCAATCCGTCGCCGATCGGCAGCAGACTCAGATCGACCCGATCGTCCGTATGCACGAAGGCGTTGAAGTTCCGGATGGCCACCGTATCGTCTTTGGTGTTGTCCGGGTCGGCCACAGACCCGCCCCAGAGCGTATTATCCACGGCGACCACCCCGCCCGGCCGGAGCAGTTCCAGACAGGCCTCGTAGTACGCCCGGTAGCCGCCCTTGTCCGCGTCGATGAAGGCGAAATCAAAGCTGCCGGCCTGGCCAGGCTCCTCCAGCACCGCCGCCAGGGTTTCCTGAGCCGGCGCCAAACGCAGGTCGATTCGATCCGCCACCCCGGCTTCTTGCCAGTACTTGCGGCCGATCGCCGTCCACTCCTCGCTCACGTCGCAGGCCAGCACGAATCCGTCAGCCGGAACGGACTGCGCGGCAATCAGGGCGCTGTAGCCCGTGAACACCCCGACTTCGATTGTTCGGCGCGCCCCGAGCAGCCCCAGCAGCAGCGCCATAAATTGCCCCTGCTCCGGACTGATCTGCATGCGGGCCATGGGCAGGGCCGCGGTTTCTTCCCGGAGGCGCTGGAGCAGCGCGGATTCGCGCAGCGAGTTTTTTAGAATATATTCGTGCAGCAGGTCGGTGACCTGGATCGTGCGGGTGCTCATAGATCGACAAGACCAGCCGGATAGAAGGGAGCGGTCAAGTCCGGTCTAATCACAGGGAGACGATGCAACGGGAGGAGCGGAATTGTTGGAACAGGGGCCTTCGCTGATGGAGGCTGTGAGGCCGGGATTCAGGCAACGAGGGGCGGCACCCGGTTGAATTGGACCGGGAGCGAAAATGGCGGGCAAAAAGCCGGAGCCGCGGGATGCCGGGGATCAGCCGGCGGCTTCGAGATCTTTTTTACGCGCGTGGAGAGCGACGGCGTAGCTGCTGGTCATGCTCTTCATGTGTTCCTGCGTTTTTTTGATCGCGGCGTCCACTTCGGCCAGGGACATCTTGTTGATCTTTTTGTTTTTGGTCGGACCGGCCGGTTCGGCGGCCTCCGCTGCCGGAGCGGATTCTGTATTTTCGGTTTCTTCAGCCATGATTCGGGTCAATCTCCGGTTTCGCGCTCTGGCGACAAGCAGGATTTACCGGCATTTGCCAGCGGGATTTCTGCCGTCGCCCCATCGCCCGGAAACAAATTCGCGGGATCTTAAAGGTTAATCTGCCACTCGTTTTTCTTGTTCCGGAGATCGTAGTAGGCCGCGATCATCATGTCCATGGAATACAGCGCCGTGCGCAGATTCAAAAAGACGAGGCGCAGAGCCCGCAGTTGAACTTCGGGGCTGGTCTTGTCGAGCGTGCCGCCCAGCGTATAGTTGTGACGCATGGTGTGCAGCTCCATGGTCTGGATATTCGGATAGTACAGACGGATGATCTTGCGGGTCCACTCGTTGGCCCCGTAGATGCTGCGGGTCATGGAATCCAGCACGACGCAATCCAGCTTCTTCTCGTCGCCGTAGTGGAAGATGATCAGGCGCTTGGAGTTCACGTATACGCCGTCGCGCCAGGTGCCGGGCACGTCTTCCAGCACGATCTCCTGGTACTCGCTCAGCTGGGGATACAGTTCAATCAGGTCCTGGTGCTTTTCGCTCACGTCTTTGAGGGAGCGACGCACGTTGGCGATTTCGATCCGGAGCAGCCGTTCCATCTCCTGACGATACTGGCCTTCCTGCGGGTTGTTGCCCCAGGAATTGGAATCGAGCAGCAGCTCCCCTTCCGGAATAAAGGGCTGTTTGTCGCGGTTCGCGCAGGCCCGCATGGGGTCGGTAACCTTGTTCGGCCGGTTACTATTGACACCGGGAGCCGTTTGTTCGGAACCCGCGTTGTCTTGCGCAATTGCCGGAAATTGAATGAACGACCCCGCGATGACCGCGGCGCTGATTGTTATAGCCAGAATACTGGAGCGTTTCATGGACAGCTTTCTCCTGATGTTCAGTTTCGGCCGCACGCCCGACAAACTTTTCAGGCGACCGCACGTTTTTCGGAAAAAACAACCGGCCGGCCGCCGGTTCTGCGGGATTTACATAGTATTGAGGGAATGCCGCTGAGAATGCACCAACTTTTTGCTCCGGACAGCAGCCCGATCGGCCATTCCAGCCAGCTCTAACCGAAATCAAACGCGATCCAATCGACAGCCAGCTCGCTGGATTATGTCGCATCGCGTGGCAACGCCGAATCGAATTTGCATGCGCTTGCGATCGGGCGCCGAAAAAATCGGAACGTGAATTCGTGCGGTTTCGCGCAGGTGCTTAGAATCCGACCTGTTTCAGACCGCAGACCTGGATCAACCCGCGATAGTAATTCACAAGAAAGGCTTGATTCGCTTCCGCCGGCAAACACGGCGCGACAGCCAGGAGCAGACTGCAGTTCGAAACAAGACTGCCTTCGTAATGGGGGTAGTTCAGCTCTTCCGGAATGGTGGCCTGGATGGCGTAATATCCGGCCACGGTATTCGTCGGGCAGACGTTCACGTTGATCCGAATGCCCATGCGCAGCATCTCTTTGGCCTGGCCCCGATTGACGACGTCGGTTTGAAACAGGAGATCCATCTCCTGCTCGCCGGTTTCCGCGCAGGAGGCCGCAAACACAAGGGGCATCAGACAGATCAGGAGTGCGATTCGCGACAGCCCTCGCGCCGCCGAAGCGGCCAGGGCCCGCCGACGGTCGGATGATCCCGCAAAAATTCCTGAATGCAGCATAGACCCGGTCACGGTTCCGGCGGCGGGGTCGCGTGTAAAGCAAGCTATCTCTTGATGGGCCGCCGACCGGCGAGACTCGCAGCCGGGAGCGCTCCCGGGCCGGAAGCTCGCTCTTGCAGCGTAGATCAGAAACGAGACGGAATTGACGCCCTCGCCCTCCCCTTTTGACTGGAACGCAGCTATATTCTATTATTATGAAAAAGACGACTGCCCAATCCAAATCGCCGCAGGACTCCACCTCCGGAGCCGGCGCGCCCCCTTCGACCGAAAGCGCCGCGGGCGAGTGGACGGTCGCGCGCCTGCGTCGCGAGTGGATCGATTATTTCAAAAGCCAGGACCACACCCAGACGACTTCGGCCGGGCTGATCCCCGCCGGCGATCCGACGCTGCTGTTTACGACCGCGGGCATGGTCCAGTTCAAGGCCTACTTCGCCGGCACCGAAAAGCCGCCGCATCCTCGCACCGCCACCATTCAGAAGTGCGTGCGCACCACGGACCTGGAAGAGGTCGGCAAGACCGACCGCCATCTTACGTTTTTCGAAATGCTGGGCAATTTCAGCTTCGGCGATTATTTCAAACGCGAAGCCATTCGTTTCGCCTGGGAGTTTTCACTGGATCGCCTGAAGCTCGATCCTGAAAAGATCTGGGTCACCGTCTACGAAGACGACGACGAGGCCGAAGAGATCTGGCACAAAGAAATCGGCGTTCCCTTAGAACGCATTCGCCGCCTGGGCAAGGCCGACAACTGGTGGGGCCCGGCCGGCGAAACCGGCGCCTGCGGTCCGTGCAGCGAACTGTACTGGGATCGCGGGCCGGAGTACGGCGGTCCCGATGAAACCGGCCCCGGCGACGACGGCGATCGTTTCATGGAATACTGGAACCTGGTATTCAACCAGTACCACCAGGACGCCCAGGGCCAGCTGCATCCGCTGCCGCAAACGGGCATCGACACCGGCGCGGGACTCGAACGCATTGTAGCTTTATTAAACGAAAAAGACAGCGTCTTCGATACCGACGAGCTGGCGAAAGTCATGAGCGCCTTAGAAGATCTTACGCCGCAGTTACGCGAAGACGGCCAGCGCATAAAATACTCGGCGGAGACCAAAGCCCCCTTTCGCGTGATCACCGACCACTTACGCTGCGTCGCCTTCGCGATTTCCGACGGGATCTTTCCAGGCAACACCGGCCGCGGCTACGTCATTCGGCGAGTGCTGCGCCGCGCATTGTTGTACGCCCGGGAGCTGGGAATTCTACAGCCGGTGCTGTATCGTCTGATGCCGTTGATCGCCGAAATCTACGGGCCGTTTTATCCGGCGGTGCAGGAGAAAGCCGAAGACATTCAAAACCGCATTCGCATTGAAGAAGAACGTTTTTTGCGCACTCTCGATCAGGGTCTCGCGCGCTTCGAAGATATTATCGCCGAACACGAAAAACAAAAAGCGAAAAACTTCTCGGGGGACGACGCCTTCACCCTCTACGATACCTTTGGCTTTCCGCCGGAGATTACGATCGAGCTCGCGGAAAAGCGCGGCCTGAAAGTCGACATGGATCGCTTTCAAGTTCGCATGCAGGAGCAGCAGGAGCGCGCGGTCAATGCCGGCCAGTGGAAGACCATCACCCTGCCCCCGGACATGCCCGCGGGCAAAACGGATTTCGTCGGCTACGACGCTGCGGCGAATAGCGCCGGCGATTCCAGCGACCAGAACAATACCAGCGAGGGAATCGAGGCGCAAACGATCGCGCTGCTGTCCGAAAAGGACGCGGCGAAAGACGGCGAAGCGAAAGGCGGCGACCAGGTTCTCGTGTCGGAGTTGGGAGAAGGTCAGAGCGGCATTGTGGTTCTGGATCGCACGCCATTTTACGCGGAGGGCGGCGGCCAGCTCGGCGATCACGGCCAGTTGATCGGCGAAGACGGCGCGGTCTTCGAAGTGCACGATACTCAAAAAAACGGCGCCTTCTTTTTGCATCTGGGCGAACTCAAAAGCGGCGTTTTGAAAAACGGCGAAGGCGTAAAGGCCAGCATCGATTCGGAGCGCCGGCGCAACTTAACGAATCATCATAGCGCGACGCACCTGCTCAACGACGCCCTGCGCAAAACCCTCGGCGACCATATCATCCAGACGGGTTCGCTGGTTTCGCCCGACTATCTACGCTTCGACTTTTCGCATCCCCAGAAGCTGGACGACGCGACCGTTGAAAGCGTCGAGGCCACAGTCAACGCGGCCATCGCTCAGGCGGCTCCGGTGCTCGCCGAAGTGCTGCCGATTGCAGAAGCCAAAAAGAAGGGCGCGGTCGCGACCTTCGGCGAAAAGTACGGCTCTGAAGTTCGCATCGTCAGCATGGGCGAAGGTGGCGGACTTTCGCTCGAATTTTGCGGCGGCTGCCATGTGAACAATACCGAGGATATAGGCCTGTTTCATATTACCCGCGAAACCAGTCCCGGCGCGGGCAATCGCCGCATTGAAGCCGTCACCGGCGACTACGTCGTTCGTCATTTCCAGGACGCCCTCGACGAGCTCCAGACGAAGCTTGCCGCGCACAACGATCGCGTGCAGGCGGCCCTCGCCGATCAAAAAGAATCGAGCGACGCGAAAGCCGCCGGCGATTTTCAGGAGTGCACGGTTTCGACCGGCGATCTGCCCCAGTCCGCCGCGGCGGCCCTGAACGCTCCCGGCGATGTTCTGCAGCTGCATCGTACGATCGAAAGCGTGCGCACCGCCCTGCAAAAAGCCGAAAAGCGGTTGATCAAACTCGAAAAAGGTCTGCTAAATCAGAAGGGCGACGAGCTGCTCGCTTCGGTCGACGAGACCCTGGCGCAGGCGGAAAGCATCGGCGAGATTCGGGTCGTACGCAAAGCCCTGCGGGATCTGGACTCGGGCGGCCTGCGAAAATTCGGCGATAAGCTGAAAGAGAAAAGTCGCGGCGTGCTCGTGCTGCTGGGCAATACGAATGAGAAAGGCCCGTCGCTTTTGTTTATGGCGGACAAAGCCGCGACCGAAGCGGGCGCCGACGCCGGAGCGCTGATTCGCATCGCGGCGAAGATTCTGGGCGGGGGCGGAGGCGGCCGGCCGGAGATGGCCCAGGCCGGCGGCAAAGACGCTTCGAAAATGGACGAGGCCCTGCAGGCGGCGCGCGACGCCTTCGCGGAAAAAAAATAAGGCGCAGGTGAAGGGCTCGCGGACCGCTTGCCGCCGCCCTCGCGCTCGCCTTTAGAACACAGAGCAATACCAGGAACAAACGATTATGGCAGAGTATTCATTCGACGTCGGCTGCAAAGTCGACGCCCAGGAACTAAACAACGCGCTGGATCTCGCGCGCAAAGAGGTGGCCAACCGCTTCGACTTTAAAGGCGCGACGGCCGACATCAAACTCGACAAAGACGCGATTCACTTAACCACCTCGGATGAGATGCGCATGAAGCAGCTGATCGACGTCATTCAAACCAAGCTGCTGAAGCGCGAATTAAATTTGAAGGCCTTCGACTGGGGCGAATTCGAAACGAACGTAAGCGGCGTGTTTAAGTGCAAAGTCGCCGTGCAGAGCGGTCTAACCCAGGATCAGACCAAAAAGATCACGAAGATGATCAAAGACTCGAAGATCAAGGTTCAGTCCCGCATTCAGGGCGACGCCGTGCGGGTCACCGGCAAAAGCAAAAACGATCTGCAATCCGTGCAAAAGATGATTCGGGACGCCGACCTGGATTTCGCGGCGGTCTTCGACAACTACCGTTAACCCGGCAACCGATCGTCCGGCCGATGCGCCGCAGGCGACGGAATCCCAACAGCGCCACTATGCCCGCCGACGAATCTGAAAATCCAGCGCAGTCCGCTCCGAACCAGCGCGACGGCGCCGGCGAAGATCCAACCGCCGAACGCTTTCGCGTCGCCCTGGACGCTCTCGAAACCGGCGACTTCGGCGGGGCCCGACCGATCTTCGGCGAGCTGATCGAAATCTTTCCAAATAATCCTGAATTTCTCTGCGGATATTACGCGGCCGGCTGGTGGTTCAATCGCGAAGAGCGGCGCACCGCCGTCAAAGAAGGTCGCGCGAAAGCCGACTGGTTGATGAACGAGTGGGACGCCTTCCAGTCTCTGATCGATCAACGCGAGTACTCCGGCTGCCTGGCCTTTCGCGCAACTATGCGCGCGGTTTTGCGCGAAGCCGCCGAACAGTATCGCATCGCTTTTCAAGAAGAAGGCGCAAGCGCGGTCGACACGAATCTGCTCAAGACGCTTGCGGTCTGTTTGATCCGCCTGGAAGACTACGTCGACGCTTCGGATATTTTGTTGTACGCGCGCAGGCGTCAGAACCAGGGCGACGCGCAGCTGCATTTTCTGCTGGGCGAAGCGCTGTGTTCGCAGGAACGCGAAGATCTAAAAGAAAAGGGCATGAGCTATTATCGCGACGCGTGTTTGATCGACGTGCGCACGCTTGATCCGGGCTTGATGGCGTCGGAGCCGGCGGCGGGAGTATTCGAATCGCTGTACAATCGCTTCGAACACAATCTGGACCGAAGCTATGAATGGTTCCCGGCTTATTTTCACGCGCAGATCGTCGGCACCGAGGGTCTGCGCAAACTCGCCCCGCCCGAGATCGCTCATTTACGATCCGAAACCGATCGCCTGGCTCGAGACCTGACGACGGTCGTCGAAAAATACAAAGACCGGGTGCGTGCGACATTGGCCTTCTATTATCTGTGCCTGATCCATCATTTACGCATTGACGTCCGAGACCGCAGCGCGAGCCGCGAGTACGAGGATCGCCTGAAGAGCCTCGTGCCTGAAGTATATACTGAATTTCACGAAAAGCTGCTTTCATAAATTTTTCCAAACTTTCTGAATTACTGCAGGATTTTTATTTACCGAAATTACTCCAATTTCGTACGATTGTAAGCCGCACCGCGTATTCTATTATGAGCCAGTCACAATCCACAATCGATCAGACTCTGGAACGTTTTCGCATGAATTTGCGACTGAACGGGCCGGCTTCCGCCAATATGGAACGCCTGCGGGAAGCCGTCGCCCGGGTGGACAGCCTCTTCGTAAACTCGCGCTTTAAGGGCACCCTGCTCGCTCTGACCCGCGAACTCGTTACGAACGGATTTAAGGCCGTCCAGAAGCGTTTCTTTCTCGATCACCTCCGGGCGCGGGCCGGCCAGTCGCCCGATACTGCGACCACGACGACGACCGATCTACCGGACTGGCGCGAAGAATTTCGCGCGGCCATCGACGAAGGCCTGATCGAAGACTATATGCCGGACGACCCCGAAGCCGTGTATGTCGACGTGGGACTGCGCATCAATCGCCGACATTTTATTCTCGAAGTGCGCAATCCCGGAGCCGCCACTTCCGAAGAACTCGAACGCATTCAACAAATTCTGGATTTTCGCGGACGCTCCTGGAACTCCAACTCCGCCGATAGTGCGAACGCCGGCTCGGCCGATGCCGCCGATGATTCGGGCGCCCGGGCCGCCGACACGCGCGCGACCGACGATCCGGAATTGCTGCTCGAAGCCGACGCCTTAGTCGCCGGCGAAGGCGCGGGCCTGGGTCTGCGCATGGTGCTGATGACTCTGGACGGCATGGGCATCGCCCGCCGCAATCTGGAAATCTTTCTCGAAAACGATCAAACAGTAGCGCGATTGAAATTCCCTCTGGGAATTCTGTATCGCGGCGGCCTTCAAGAACGGCCCGCGGTTCCGTGCGAAATTCTGGAGCCGGATGCGGCGGCGGAAATCGTGGCCGGCGTTCAGTCTCAAATGAAACTGAGCGCGCTTGTTTTCGATCCCGACGGTCGCCTGCTTTCGGTGACGCCCGAATTCGTGCGTCGCCACGCCCCGGCCGGACCGGGCGGCCAGGCGAACGCCGCGGCCCTCACGGATTTTTTGCCCGGCAAATTTTACGAAGATTTTTTCGTGGGACCGCAGGCCGTGCGCGCCGGCCACGCAATCACGAACTATCGCATCCCCGTTCCGATCGTGCAACAGAAAGCCGGCGGCGAAGGCGATGCAACTACGGCGAAGTCGGACGAAGACTCAGCGAAAAACAAGGCCGGAGCTCCGGTCGAATCCATTCTCTATCATGTAAACGCCGCGCCGGGACCAGACGGCCACGTGCACACGGTCTGGCAGGAAATCATGAGCGGCTCCGGTTCGCATACTCTCGGCCACGGATTTCTCGAAGACAGCACCCGCACCTCGCGTTTGATCAGTCCCTATATTCCCCGCACGGTTCTGGAGCGTGCGCGCGAGGTCGTGCGCAGCGGCGGCGAATCCCTGCCGAATGAAGTCGTAGAACGCGCGATTTTTTTCTCGGATCTGGTCGGCTTCACGCGAATGACGGAAGACCTGCCTCCCGGCGAAGCGCTCAGCCTCTTGAATATCGCGATGGACATTTGCGTTCGCACGATCATTAAGAACAACGGCGTCATCGATAAATTCCTGGGCGACGGCATTCTCGCGATTTACCGGCAGCCGATCGACGGCGTCATCTCCGCCTTCGAAATTCAGTTTCAGTTCGAGCAGCTGAATCAGTTTCGCGAACTTCAGGATCTGGCGCCGCTCGCGATTCGCACGGGAATACACAGCGGCCAGGTGGTCTTCGGCAGCGTCGGCAACCAGGATCGCAAAGACTGGACCGTGATCGGAGACGTCGTGAACACCGCCGCGCGAATTCAATCCTTCGCGACCGCCGGCGAAGTCGTGGTGAGCAAGGCGACCCTGCAATCGATGCAGGACCAGGTGCAAATCTCCAAGCAAAATCGCGTGCAGCTAAAAGGCAAACCGGAGCCGCTCGATTTGGTTACCATCGACCGCGTGTACTTTCGCAAAGGTCGACTGCCGGTCGAGATGAGCCGCGACGGATTTCGCGTGCTCCTGCCGGACGAAGCGCGCAAGCGCCTGGATTCCTGAGCCGGAGACCCCGCTAAAGTCAGGCGCCGAAATTGTGCGCTTCCGCTTCCAGTTTGATCCGCAGCGCCCGGGCGGCGGGCTGATCCGGATCGAGGCGCAGCGTTTCAGCCACGAAGTCCAGACCGCGCTCGAAGTCGCGCAGCTCATAGCAACACACCGCCAGATTATAAAGCGTGTTAGCGTCCGGCGGCTGACTCTCTCGGGAACGTTCGAAAAACCAGAGAGCCTCTTGATAGTATTCGATTTCGTGTAATAGCACGCCGAGATGAAAGGCCAGATCCCGGCTTTCCCCGATTGAAAAATAGTTCTCCCAGATTTCGCGCGCGATGCGCAGAGCTTCGCGTTTCTGACCGGCGGACGCGGCCGGCAGCAATTCCCGCAGGCGATGATACACGGCGAACAGAATTTCGCTATCGTAACCGCCGAAACGCAGCCGTGCGAAAATTCCCGGCAGCCCGGCGAAGCGGGCGACGGCTCCCTCCGGCCCTTCTGGATACTGCGTCGACAGCGCGTCGCCGGCGGCGAGATTCTTGCGCATCATGTACAGATCTTCGGGATTCAGGCGTCCCAGATATTCGTCGGCCGCCGCGGCCACACGAAATTTCGCCGGCGAATTCTCAAACCCCCAGAGCGCGGTCACGAGTTTCAGACTCGCGTCGGGTTCGGCCGACTGCGTAAACGAGCCGCCGGGCAATTCGCAGTACTGCCGGATCGCATGATAGTTGACCATCAGCGAAAAGCAACCATGCAGTACCAGGTCCGGCTCCGTATTTTGCAGCAGATCCGCTTCCCGCGCGAAACCCTTATCGGCGCTCAGCAATAACAAACGGCCGTCCGCCAGCTGCGCGAATTTTCGCAGCACGGCCAGGGCCCCGACGGGGAACGCAAAGACCGTATCGGCCAGGCTTTCTCGATAGCGCGCCAGCAATTCATTAAACTCCGGCTCGCGGTAATAATTCGAGATGTCTGCGACTTCATGGTAATCGTATTCTAATTCAAGCCGCGCGAAGGCGGCCGCGTCGACCTTGCTCGCGGTGCCATCGCCGGCGGCGGGCGCATGAGTATCTTCTGTTTCGTTTAAAGGCGACGTATCAGGAGAACGAAACACGTCGACGCGACCTTCGAACAAACGTCCGCCGCGTACGAGAAAGACGTCGTTGCGCAGAGAATCGAAACAATAGTTGGCGATGAGCGCTACGGGATTTCCGCGCGCGACGCTGGATTTCTCATGCGCGGCCTCGGGCGACTCCCGGTCGGGCTCTTCAGGATTCCAGTCCAGATCGAGGCATTGAAAATCCAACAGGCCGGCTTCGAGGAAAGGCTCGAATTTTTTATGACCGCGCCAGAACTCAACGTTGGCCTTCACGAGATCGCTCATAATATAGCGCACGGATCCCGGTCGCATAAAAAAATCGGGACGGCACTGCTGCTCGATTCGCAGAACTTTCGAGAACGCACGCAAGAAATAGAAGCCGAAGCGTCCGGATCCGGCGGCCAGCTCGAAGATGCGCACGGGCAGATCCGGATTGTACTCCGGAGCGGCGTGCACTTCCCGCAGCCAGTCTATGGCGATCCTCGCGTACGCTTCCGCCAGAAAGGGATGCGATGTTATATATTCCGGGACGACTCCCGAACGCCAGGCGGCGATGCCCCGCTCCTCGAAAAACCGCCGCTGCATATCCCACAGCAAGCATTCAGAAAAACGACGGCCGCTTTCCAGAAGCTCGCGATCCTGCGCCGCGGTGGGTGAAACGGCCGCGCTGTCGGCGGGGGATCCGGGGCTTCCCCGTGTCTGTAAATCTTCAGCGCTCACGATCGTTTCGGTTTCATATCGGCGTTTCGGAAGCCGGCCGCGTCAGGAAACGAATCCGGAGCGGCCGCTCGCATCCGACCGACCCCTGCATATATTTACGCGGCCGGTAACAATATTAAATATTGACACTCTATATCTAAATATATTCCCTGCGACGATCTGTCAATGCAAATCCACGCTTTCGAAGGCGGGCGCGGAGGGCTGCGGGGAACGGATTCAGCCGAAGCGGGGGGCTTTTTACAATCGACAGGAAATCCGCACACCGCCAGTTTTACTCCGGGTGACTCAACGCTTATGACCGATTTCCGCAGTTCCAATTCCCGCCGGGGCGACCGCTTCGCTCCGCGAGATTTCGGCAACCGATTCAGTCGCTTCGAATCCGAGGCGCCGGAGACGCCCGCGCCCTCCGAGAATCAGTTCGAGACCGGGGAATCGACTTTCGATGCGGACGAACGCATAGATCAGCGGCCGGCGTTCTCAAAAAACCGAGCCGGCAGAACCGCCGGGGCGCCGGGCGGATTCATCGGATTCTGGAAGTCGTTCTTCTGGGTCGACGGCCGGGCCACTCGCGCGCGCTTCTGGGCCGTCTACGTCGTGGGCAGCCTGCTCTTCACCGCTCTCTTCATCGCGCTGCTCCTGGCGGAAGCGAGCGGCGGCCAGGGGCCGGACAGTGGCGCGAGCGAAGCCGGCCCGGGCGGGCTTTTCCTCGAAGGCACCGCCGGAATGATCGTGATCGGCGTCAGCATGCTGTACGCCTGGGTGAATGTGATCACGACCGTGCGCCGCTATCACGATCGCAATAAACCGGGGGTGTGGGCGCTGCTGCTATTCGTGCCTCTCGGTTATTTGGCCGTACTGCTTGAATGCGGTTTCGCGGAAGGCACGCCGGGCCCCAATCAATACGGCCCCGACCCGCAGGCAGATTGAGCGGCGACTGAACTCAGAATCATTGTGAAACAATCCATGCAAGCAGATACAAAACAACGCGGCCCGAACCAGGAACGCGCGACCACCCAGCGTCGCGCTCTGGTCTTCGCAATACTCAGCGCGAGCCTGGGGCCGGTGATCGTCGCGGCGACGGGAGCGCTTCTGCGATCCAACGTAAGCGGTATGGCCGATTTGTATTTCGGATTCTTTAAGAACACCGGCTTTCTTTTGCCGGTGATCATCGGTTTGCTCCTGTCCGCGATCGGAGCGCTGCCGGGAATCATCATTCTAAGCGAAACCTTCAAGTCCAGACGCAGAGTCGCCGCGGCCCTCAGTATCGTGTGGGCTGTAATCTGTCTGACACTCTGCCTGGGCTTTTCCGATTTCGCCTGAAGCCGTAGTTGCCGACGACCCTGCTTTTCCTGACTGCAGCCCGCCGATCGTTAAAGTGTTTGTCGTCTAATTAAACGGGGGACAGCCTGCCTCGATCGCACGCATGGGGATATTCAGTAAAAGCGAAGAGCGCACGCAGAATTTCGTAACCGAATTCTTGCGCGTGTCCGGCGACCGCCGCCTGGAAATGATCGCCTCGCTGTATCGCAACACGAATCGCCTGCTGCTGATTCCGCGCGCTCGCAGCATCTCAGACGAGATCAGAAAACGACGGGCCCCCTTTCAGGCCCTGTATGATTTCGAAACAGGACTGGCTCGCACGGCGCATCCCGGGCGGCGCTGGCATCCTGGCGCGCAGTACTTTTACGCCTCTTATTTCAAAGACCGCGCGGAAAGCTTTCGCACGGATTTACACAACCTTTCCGCGGGTGGTCGCTTAAATGGAGCAGCGCTCGTTCCGCTGATCGCGCGCATGGACTATAGCGACGGGCGCAGCTTCGTGCTTCTGTTTTTCGAAGAAATCTTGCGCCCCCTGAACGCCGGCCTGACCAACGCGCTCAAGTCGATCGAAGTCGATCACCATCGATTGAAAGACGGTCTGCAACACGACGCGAGCGAGAGCCCCGACCCGGCCGCCGCCGAAAATCGACGGCGCGTGCTGGAAGACTTCGAAGCGTTCCGGAAGAAATCGCCCGAACTTTCCAGACTCTATCTTTTAAGAGCCGAAGCCGATCCCCTTCTCGCCCCCTACCTGCCGGAGCTGCGCAAGATCGAAGCAAGCGCGGAGCAGGCGGCGGCCGCGACCGGCGCAGAACAGCCACAGGCCTTCGTCGAAGATCCGGCGACGGCCGGGGCGATAGACGCAGCGGCCTCGCCGCCTCCTGATACCGCATCCGCAGCGACTCAGGCAGATGCAGCGGACGCGAATAACCTGAAAGAGTCCGAAGAATCCGAGAAGTCCGAAGAGTCTCAGGACTCCGGAGATTCCGGGGGAGGCCCCGCGGACGCCGGCATGGCTACGAACGCGAGTGTCGATGCGGACGCGCACGCGCACGCAGCTGCGGATGCCGACGCCAATGCCGATGCGAATACGGGATTCGAAATCGCCCCGGAACAAGCGTCCGATGAGAACGCCGCTCTGACCCCGGACTCCGACGCGGATGTCGACGATCAGAATGCTTTTGCGGTCGCGCCCCAGAGCGCTCCCGTGCCCGACGGCGCTTTTGAAATTGCCGGGCCGGCCGCGCCGGAAAGCGACGACTCGCTCGCCGCGATGGCGACGCCGGCCGCGGATTCGGAAACGGCGGCGGAGGGCGCGGACGCGACGCTCGAAAATGATTCCGAATCGCCGGAAGCGGCGCGCGAATTCGAAGAGTTTTTAGCGGCCCGGCGGGCGGAGATGGAGGATATTGAGCGACGATTGAATCAAGGACTGGAGGAATGCCAGCAAGAAATCGAAGCGATCGGACGCGTCGCGGATCCCGTCGAACGCGTCGACGAATCCCAGGCGGCTTTGCTGGCCGACGATCAGTACCAGCACTATCGCGCCGACCTGCAGGAAATTCTCGCCGACGCCGACCAGCTCTTCGCACGCATTTTCGCGCTGCTTTCAAAACTGGCCCGCCGCCTCACCGTCGCGGAAATGCGGCGCTTCGTAGATCACCTGATCGAAGAGCTTTCCCAGGACGAAGCCATACTTACGCGGGAGCCGCACTTAATTCCGCGCCTGCAAAACTATCGCAACAGTTTAAGAGAAGACGCCCCCAGGCTCCTGAACCAAATCCACGCGCAGCTCGCGGAAATTCGCCGCGAGTGCGGACAGGATCAAACGCGCGCCCTGCGCGAACAGCTGGAGTACCTCCAGGCGCGATTGACGGACTCGCTCTTTCGTTCGATCTGGCCGACGATCTTTACGATCTATCAAAACCTGGTGGCGCAGGAATTCGACGCCCACGTCTTCCGGGAAATTTCCGAGCACCTGCCCCTGGAACGCCAGCAGCGCATGCTGGCGGCCCTGCGGGAAGGCTTCCAGAGCGGCGGACCGGCCCGGGCGGCGATCGAACGGAAACTACGCGGGGCCGAACTGGCCGGAATCGGCGAACGCATTCAGCGCGAAACCGCGACCGGCGAAGTCGAAGAGCTGCCGGAAATTCTCGCGCGACTGGAAACCAATCATCGCTTTGATCCCGTCGAACGAGTCCGCGAAGAAATTCGCGAATTCGACGCGGGGCGGCCTTCGCCCACGCAATCACAAACCGGGCGATCTTCGCCGGCGGTCCAGGAGGACGCGAGCGCCGCGAACTCCGGCGCAGGCAAACCAGGCGGCGACGCGCATTCAGAAGCGGAAGCTCCTCTGGATCCCAACCAGGAAAGCGGCTGGACCGTGGAACGCACCCGCGCCCTCCATCGCACGCGGCCGGACCTGGCCTTAGAATTCGCGGGCCGTGCTCTAAGCGCGGGCGAAGTCGACGCACGCGAAAAAGAGCTGCTGTGCGAATTGATCGAAGAGCTTTCCGAACGCGACGCGGCGATGGCGCGACTCTATATATTTCATCGTTCGGTGGAAAGCGCGGGCGATCCGCGCGCACAGCTCGCGATGATTCGCAAATTCCAGCAAATACTGCCGGACGCGGTCGTGCAAACGCGCGAAAGCAATCTACGTCGCGCAGTCGCCCGGGCCCCCGTGCCTGGATTATTAAATCGCGCTCTGAAAGAATCGGACCGAACGCGGCGAAGCCAGCAGCTGCGCGTAATCGTCAAGAATCCGCACCTACCCGGCGGCGTGCGACGCGCGCTCCAGGCCCGGCGCGATACTCCGGCCGACGCGGCCTTCCAGACCGCCTTCGATTCGATTTGTATTTCGCCCCACCCCGCGAAAAATAAGATTCAGCTGCTGCAGACTCTCGGCGCGCTGGCGAAAGCCCGGGGGTGGCTGAGCGAGCAACGCGTTCGCAAATTGGAAGATCGCATTCGCTTGTATCGCCGCATCTCCCAGGCGAATCAAACAACCGCCGCTCGCACCGTGCCCGAACGACGTTTCTTCGCCCGCAATTCCGCCGCGCTGCTTCAGAAGCTACGAGCCGGACGCCCGCCCGCGGAAATCCTAAAGCAGCGCGATCGCGAAGTCTACGGCGTCGCTCCAGCGCCGGAACCGACAGCCACAGCCCAACAGGCAAAGAGCGCCGCGCCGACCCGGGCAAGCCGCAGCGTTGTGACTCATCGCAAATCGCCGACATCGACGACAACATCAACGACAGCGAAAACAATCACACGCACGAAATCCGCAGCCAGAAGCACGCAGCCGGTGCCGATGACAGTAGAGATTGGCGCGCCGTCGCCGACGAGCGCGAGTGCAAGTGCAAGCCCAGGTCCGCTTTCGAATGCGAGTGCGAATTCAAATCCAGATAATGATAGCAGTCCCACCGTGGAAGGCCGGCTCGACCAGGACTTCATGAATACGCCGATCGAATTAGAGCACTCTGCTCCGGGCGATCGTCAGTCGGCGGGCGCGAAACGCGGAGCGGGAAGCACGCAGCAAAAGACCAGGGCGGCCGCGCAGGCCGGCGGCGCAAAATCGACTCCGGTGCAATCGACGTCGGCCGCCCACAAGCCTGGCTCATCCGCAAACACCGGATCAGCAAAGCCAGGCGGGACCCGGGCCGAATCCGGCGGATTTTTCGGCAAGCTGCTCAGTCGCGTTAGCGGCAAGAAGGACGCAGGGGGCGGCAACAAAGACGGAAAACAGGAAACCATCTCGATTGCACGGCTCACCACGCGCGCGGAGAAGCTATTCTTGAAGGGCGACCGCCGCGATCCCCAGCAGCTGCTGGAAATTTTACATACGCCCGAGGACCTGCTCGAACTTTTGCAGGGCATGCCCGAGATGAAAAAAAATCCGGCGGCGAAACGCGATAAGGCGGCCGAGGCGATCAAGTCCGCGATCGCCGTCACGGTCATCGTACCCAAAAAGAATCGCGTGCTGGGTATGCCGGGATCGCTCTGCTTTCCGCGCAAAGACTGGAACAACGAACTGAAACGTAAGAATCTGGTGAAGTCCTTAAACGCCCTGGCGGAAAAGCAGCTGCCCGGCAGTGAAAAGTACAACTACTATAAATTCCTGGCAGAGGAAATTCAATTCAACTACTACCAGGGAAAGTACAAGCACGGTCGCATTTAAGCAAGCGCGCGAATGAATTTATAGAATCTTTTTGAGCGCGTCTTCTTTGCACGCCGATTTACAGCGCTCAACGCAGGCCTCTTCTTTCGCGCAGGGCTCGCGATTGATATGCCCGCACAGAGACGAGACGGCTTTCGTACCCTTTTCATCTTTGGGCACTTTCTTCAGCACGTCGGCCTTCACGCCCATGCAGCCGCCGCCGATCTCTTCCGCCGACTTCTCGGAGATGGCCCCGATAAAGGGAATCGAATCGATCGAGTCTTCGTTCAGACCGGCCAGATCCGCGACTCCGAGTCCGGCACAGCCGCCCAGAGTCCAGGCGCAGGTTAAAATAATAAGCAAAATTTTTCGCATACCGCAGCATGTATGCGCGGGCGATGCGGCTTCAAGCAGGAAATCAAAAACGCTGCATATTCTTTCCAGTTGAATGCAAACACATTCATAACATTCAAAATTCGCGACTTATTTCCGACCGCGGCGGGGCGCCCTGTGCTTTCTGATTGTTTCCCGGCCGGAACGAGGCAAGCATTTCAGTCGATTATGAACGAACGCGCCGACAACCAAATTCGCTACAAAAGAATTCGCAAATACAAATATCAACTGATGGCCGATTACGAAGTCGACACCGGCCTGAAGCGCGCAGGCGCTGAAACCGCCCGGGTTCCGGGCGACTACGTCACACTGACCGTCGACGGCCTGATGCGTATCAAACAAGGCTACGCCTGGGACGGTCCCAGCGGGCCGACCTTCGATACGAAGAATTTCATGCGCGGCTCCCTGGTTCACGACGCCTTCTATCAGCTGATTCGCGAGCGGCAGCTTTCGGAGAGCGATCGCGCTTTTTCCGATCGCCTTCTCCGCGATCACTGCCGCGAAGACGGCATGTCGGCGATCCGGGCCTTCTACGTCTGGAAGGCCGTAGCCTGGTTCGGAAAATCCTCCGCGAAACCGGAGCCCCCCGCGCCGATTGAATTCGCTCCGTGAGTCTTCGCCTTCGGCAAACCCGAACGTGAAGGCGAACGCGAAGTCTAGCGCAAAGCCCGCGCGATGCTCTGAAACATGGCGAGGGTTTCGCCGGAGCTGCCGCGGACTTTCGTAAAATCCGCGAACGAAGAATTTTTGACGATCACAACCGAGCGCTCAGGATTCACGTAGATGAACTGGCCGTAGATTCCAATCGCGGAAAAGTCGGAGCCGTCGCGATTTTCCGGAATCCACCATTGATAGCCGTACCCCATCGTCGTACTTGAGGATGTTGTTTGCCCGGGCTGTAAATGCGGCGCGTCGGGAGTGACCGAAGCGCGCACCCAGTCGGCCGGCACGATCTGTTCGCCCCCATAGGCGCCTTCGTTTAAGTAGAGCCGGCCGAAGCGCGCATAATCCCGCAGAGTCGCGTTCAGCGTTCCAAAAGCGAGCTCCATATCCGAATCGTCGATCAGCCAGGCCGCGTCCGCCTGCATGCCGATCTTGCTCCAGATCGTTTCGCTTAAGTACTGCGCCAGCGGACGATTCGTCGCGTTGCGCAGAATCATGCCGAGCACCTGGGTATCCATACTGACGTAGTGCTGGTAGCTGCCGGGCTCCCGGGCGTTCTCCAGGGAAGCCACGAATTCGTTGATCGGAGTTCCCAGAGCGATGACCCGGCCCATGCGATTGATATCGGAAAAGAAAGCGCCGTAGTCTTCGTCAAAGCCGACGCCGGAAGACATTTGCAATACGTCTTTAATTCGCACGCCGTCATAGCCGGTGCCGCTTAACTCCGGCGCGTACTTCGTTACCGGATCTTCGATCGACTCGACGAAACCTTCATCGATGGCAACGCCAAACATCGCGGATACGAAGCTCTTGCCGACCGACCAGGAAATATGACGCGTATCGACGGTGTGGCCTTTCCAGTACTCCTCGAAAACAATGCGATCGTCTTTTAAGATCAGCAAACCGCTCGTATCCGTGCGCTTTAGAAATTCGCGCACGTCGCGCGTTTCGCCGCGGTATTCATATGTCGCCGGCAGCTCCTGCGGGGCGCTCTGAAATTCAAAGACCCCGTCGCCGCGGCTCACTGTGTGCGACGGAAAGAACTCCGGCATACGACGGAAGTTCTCGGTGATTACGCCTGCGTCGAATAGCGATACGACTTTATACAGACGATATATTTCGCGCCCGAAAACCAGACCGACGCCGAGCGCCACGATGCTCACAAGCAGCGAGACGTAGATCACGACCCGCACGGTTTTGCTGTTCTTATTTTGCGACATGACTGATCTCCGGGCTACAGGCGATTTTACGAAATTGTGACAGAACAAAATGCGCGGAGCTGGCTGGCAACCGAAGCCCGGACCCGCGCTTCAGACGCGAAAAATACGAGAAATTATTCGACATCGAAGCAATCTTTTTCGACTAACAGACAAGATGATATTCCAATCGAAAAGCAATTCTCGCGCGAATAGCGCAGGCGCCGTGCATATCGAGCGTATCGCGGGCGCCGCTGCAGATCCAAAGATCCGGCGGAATGCACGACGCCCGCTGATTCCGGCGATGGCGCTCCTCGGCGCGGCGCTCGGAGCATTCCTATGGATGCCTGCCGTGCCGGGCACTGCAGAGTATCGCGAACTGCGCGCCCAAAACCGAGCCGGGACGGCGGAGTTGCAGCTGAATCGCGGCTGGACCGCCGCGCGGGCGGGGCTGCCGGAGCACGGCCGCTATCGCCTGGTCTCGATGGCTTTTCTGGATTCTGCGGGAGCGGGATCGCCGCGCGGGGGCACGGCCTACGCCGCCATCGATTCCCAAACCCCCGCGTCTGATAAAAAGAGCGTCGGCCCGGAAGACGGCGTGTATCGTCTGGCCGGCGACCGCTGGACGCACATCGCGCCGCCGGTCAATCGCTACGCCGTGCGCCCGCTGCTGGCCGCCGCAGGCCGCATCTATACGGTCGATCATTCAGGCACGCGACTCTATCGTTTGAAGATCGACGCGAAGCCGGCCGACGCCTGGGAAGATCTCGGCGCGCTTACAATTTTCGCGCAGGCGAAACCGGCGCGGCAATCGCAGCAAAACAAAAAATCAAAACATGCGCCGGCCTGTCGCAAATTCGAACTGGCCCGGGCGGTGGGCGATCGCATCTATTGCGCGGGCGGCAAACATGAAGGGCGCCTCTTCGTATACGACATCAAAGCACGCCGCTGGAGCGAACCGATTCCGCAGGCGCTGCCGAAAGCGCCCCAGGGCATCGGCGGGATGGCCGTCACAGCGCGAGGCGAAGTCTTCGTTTCGCTGCGCGGTCAACGAGCGGATCTACTTCCCGCAAACAAGAACGGCGCACTCGAACGCACGGCCATCTATCGTGCGAATCTCAAGCAGAGCCGCTGGGAAGCCGTGCCCTTCGGCGTGCCCGCGAAAGATCCAGAGTACAGGCGCTATCTTTCAGAATACGTCAACGCGACGGGGAACAAAGCCGGGCCGGCGAAAATCCTGGGATCGGACGGCGAATCCGTCTACGCGAGCACGCAGCAGGGCCTGTTTGTATACGCGCCCGCCGGATCCGGCGGCGAAGGCACGCCGCGCGATTTCGCAAGGCATCCCTGGCAGGCGCGGCTCTATATGTGGTACAAAGCAGGCGGCTTCGTCGCGGGCGGTCAGTTCTTTTCGACCTACGCGAAGGGCCAGGTGAAACGCTGGGCCTCCGCCGATCGCTATCAATCCATTCCCGACCCGCTAAATGGAAGCTGCGCGCAACGTTCGCGGATCTTTTCACCCGACGGCCGCACGCTGTACGCCGGAGCTTATATAACTCAATCCTCTCGCGATAAAAAAGGTCGGATCAAATGCGATAAAACATCCATCGTTCACAACGCGGGCCTGGTGCGCTATACGGTCGGCGAAAGCACGCCCACGAGCAGCCTGAATCTCGATCCGCGCGTGGCCGGCTTCGCTCCCCGGGGAGACAGCATAGCCGGCACGGCGATCAACGCCCGGGGCGATACCTTTTATATAACGACGACAACAGCGACGGATAAAGATCCCGCCGCGTCGCATATGCTGCGACTGCCGAAAGATTCAGGCCGGCTTACAGAACTCTACGACATCGGCGAACGCATCGGATTGCCGGGCGTCGTACGCGACTTCGCCGGCTCCTATAAAAACGAACGCTTCGCGATCGGCGGCGACAGCGGCGTGGCCGCCATCGATCCCGAGAGCGGCAAAGCGCTGTGGACGCAGGCGACGAAAGCCAATGCATCGCCAGAGAATAATGCGCAGAGCGGCGCGAAGATCAGCCGCGTGGCGATCGCCAGCGACGGCAGCGTCGCCGCCCTGAGCGGAAAAACCGTGATCGTCTATTCGCCGCAGGGGCGCGAACTCGCGCGAACGACGTTAAGCCGCAGCTATGTCACCGACGTCGAAATCTCCGCAGAAAGCGGACTGGTATACATCGTCGGCTTCGACAATAAACGCAATCGCAACCCCGTGCAGGTCGCCTATTTAGAACTGCGCGATTTGAAGACGCTCAAATTCAAAAGCAAAGTCTGGGGATACAAAGCCAGCGCCGTCGCAAATGATATGGCCGACACGCGGCTATATCGCGTGCTGATCGGTCGCGATGGAAATCTATATGTCAGCGGGGAAAGCGCCGGAGGCAATACCATCTTTCGCTGGAACGGG
Organism: bacterium; assembly: GCA_024742665.1. GTDB lineage: Bacteria > Spirochaetota > Leptospiria > Leptospirales > Leptonemataceae > JANSYA01. The sequence continues at coordinate 925,619 of JANSYA010000001.1, read as the reverse complement.
CGGGATCTCAAAACCTCGAAGCTGATCAAAAGCGATCTATACAACGATCCCTGGGCTCTGAAGAGCGCGCACATTCTGTACTATGCTCGACTCGATCCGCGAACGGGCTCCGTGCTGCGCGGACAGTTCGCCATCCCGCGACTGGTTTCGAAAAAGAATCTCGGCAACACCTTTCGCGCGAAAAACGGCGGCCTGGCCGTCGACGAAGCGGGCAATGTCTATCTCGCCGGCTCTTCGGCGTGCTGCATTCCGAACGGTCGATTGCTGAAAGTCGCGGGCGAAAGAACAGGCGCGAAATACGCCGGCGGCGCGGCCCTGCTGATCGTTTCGGCCGACTTTCGCGAGCGCCGTCTGTGGACGACCTTCGGCGGCGGCAAACTCAGCGCGGTCTCCGCCCGAATCAAAGACGGAGAGGCGCACTTCGCCGTCGCCGGCCGGCCGCATGCCGAAGCCGCGAAACGAAAACGGCATGCGCTCGTGACGACGAATAACGCAGGCAACGCAGGCGATCCCGAATCGAGCTCGGCCTATTTCGCGGCGGCCCGGCTCGATTGACCGCGGCGGCGACCCCGCCCGGAATCCGATAGTTTCACCAGTTTCGCCGGACGGATTTCGCGCGCGAAGGCGAACGCGTTTCCGGAACGATGATTCATTTTGGTCGACGAAAAATCGTCGGTATGAATCTTTTGGGCATGCGGTGGGTTGATACAGTCGTAGTCGTGGATTCGATCGCGGCCCTGGTCGTGGGCGGCCTCTTATTTCTGACTCTGCGCAAACGCGGTAAGAGCGCTCCGGAATGGGCGCTCTTCGCGCTCTTCTTTTTTCAGCTCGCCTGGATCGTTTCGGACGGTCTGGCGGTCGTGCTCGCCATCCACTTCGATTTCATCTCCGAAATTCACGGCGGCTTCACCGGTCTGGCGATTGTCGGCATGGTGCTGTCGGCCTATTTGTTCTGCGAATTCTATCCGCGCTGGAATCCAGGGCGCGGCTTCGCCCTGCGCCTGAGCGGAGTCCTGCTGATCACCCTGCCCTTTTGCGTCGTGGCCTTCACGCCGTACTGGGTCGCGAATCGCCGGGTCGTCGACGGCGTCAAAGTCGGCGATCCCGGCCCCGCGTTTATTCTGATGGGCCTGTGGGCGATGATCGTCGTATTCATCGGAGTGCTGATCCTCTTCCTGAAATTTCGCCGGCTGCCGGATCTGCGCGTTCGCAAAAATATTCGCATTTTCGCGCTCGGCATTCTGCTGAATCTTCTGCTTTCGCTCTTAACTTCGTACGTTCTACCATTATACGGAATTCCCGAATTCGATTTCGTCGGTCCGGTGGCCTCGCTTTTATTTATTTCGATCATGCTCTATGCCATCAGCTTCCATCGCCTGGTGGACATAGAATCGGCCGCCCTGACGACGCTCTTTCACACTCTGGTCGTCGCCGCGGCGGCTTCGGTCTTATTCGCCGTCTTTCATTTTACCGTACGCGAAAACCTGCCGTGGTACGTGTGGATGCTCTTCGCGCTACTGTTCTTCGGCGGCCTACTCTACGATCGCTTTGTACGACCGCGACTGGACACCTGGTTCTTGCGCAAAAAGACGCGGCGGCCGGAAGGGGTCCTCGTCCATCTGCTGTCGGGACGCGCCTTCGACCTGCGCGATATGACTCTCGACCAACTGCTCCACGAAGTCCTGGGCACCCTCTGCGAAAGTCTGGATGTAGAACGCGGCCTGATCTTAACGACCGATCGCTTTCGCCGCCCGGTTTTTTCCGCCCGCGGCGATCTGCGCACGCTGCGGGTCAAGCTGCCTCTATCGGATCTCAATCGCTTCCAGCGCTTTAAGCTGCCAGAGGGATTTCTCAAGGAATTCGACGGCGTCTTCCTTTTGGAAGGCAGCGCGGGCGGAGACTTCCAAAAGGAAGCGGACTCCGACGGCGCGCACACGCTTTCGTTTGACAGCCCGGCGCGACTCGCCGTTAAATTCCCGCGCATTTCCCGGACCTTTTATTCGCTACTGCAGCTGTTGAAATCTCAGTCGCTGCCGATCTTTATTCCGCTGATCTTGCATCGTGAAATTTGCGGCTATATTCTGCTCGGCGAAAAAAGCGATCGCAACCCGTACTATCGCGAAGATCTCAAGATGCTCGCCGGAGTGCGCACGTCCATCGCCCTGGCGATTCGAAATTTTCTGTACTATGAAGAACTGGACATCATGCGCGATCGAGCCGAAGCCGAAGTCGAAAAGCTCACGGAGGCGCTTTCGCATCGCCAGACAGTTTCGGTGAACGGGCGGACCCTCCTGTATTCAAGTCCGCTGATGGAAGACGTCATTCGCAAGAGTTCGAACGCGGCCCGCGCCAGCAGCCAGCCGGTTTTGATTTTAGGCGAAACCGGCACCGGAAAAGAATTGATCGCCCGCAATATCCACGAGGAAAGCCTGGAACATCCGTCGCGCAAACGGCCCTTCGTCGCGATCAACTGCGCCGCAATTCCCGCGTCGCTCTGGGAAGACGACGTCTTCGGCCACGTCAAAGGCGCATTCACCGACGCTCGCAGCGATCGCGTCGGCAAAATCGAAGAAGCCGCGGACGGCACGGTCTTCTTCGACGAAATCGGCGAAATGCCTTTAGAAATGCAGGCGAAGATGCTGCGCCTCTTGCAAGAACGCGTCTTCACTCCGATCGGGGCCAATCGGACGCGCGAAGCGAAGTGCCGCTTTATTTTCGCGACCAATCGCAACCTCGAAGAGATGGTCGCGGAAGGTTTGTTTCGCCAGGATCTCTATTATCGGATCAACGTATTGCAGGTGGAAATCCCGCCGCTCAGATCGCGCAAAGAAGACGTGCCTTTATTGGTGCAGCACTTCCTGGGAACCTTCGCCGCCGATCTGAACGCGGAGCATATTACCGCGATCGCGCCGGAAGCGCTGAATGCTCTCGCGAATTATTCATACCCGGGAAATATTCGCGAGCTTGAGAATATAATGATTCGCGCGATCGCGGGCACCGAAGGCGATACGCTGCAGCTGAAAGATCTTCCGCCCCAGCTGCTCGATCATCCCGAAGCGCCGGAAGGGATGCGACCGGGCTCGACCCAAAACGCTCAGCGCAACGGCGCGCAGCGAGGCAGCCTGCGGGCCGGGGCCCCGGAGCTTGACCTGCGGCTCGAAGGAAATTTTCGCGAACTGGTCAACGAGTACCGGCGGACTTTAATCGAACACGCGCTGCAGCAAGCCGGCGGCAACAAAACCGCGGCCGCCCAAATTCTCGGAATCAAGCGCACCACTTTGAATTCTCAGATCGCCGAATTAGAAATCGGCTAAATCCGCGCCTGATTGATTCTTAAATTTTTTTGAAAAATTCCTGCGGCTGCCTGTTGTACCTCCAACAGGAACACCGATGCCTTCCAAACATTTTTTCGTATCTTATATTCTATCTTTTTGCACGCTGCTGAGCGCCTGCGCCGGCCTCCAGCCGCTCGAATATCGCGAAGGCGATATCAGCGCGGCGGCGCGACAGGCCAACGCCGCCCTCGCGCAATTCCTGCCGACCGAGTTTCGCCCGGGGCTGTCCAGTCCGGCAAATAACAAACTTCGCGCGGCTTACACCGTTCAAGCCACCGCCTATGGCTATCGCGCGACGCTGCCGGCGGCGACCGCGAGTCCGACGCCCGCCGTCTGCGGCGATACGCTGATTATCAGCGGCGGCTTTCAGAGTCACTACGTCTACGGCGTCGATGCAGAAAGCGGCGCACTGCGCTGGATCACCTGGCTCAGCGATTTAGGACCTTCCACGCCGGTCTGCGCGGACGGAGTCGCCGTATTGAATACCGAATCCTGCACGATCTTCGCGCTCCAGGTCGATACGGGCGACATGCTCTGGTCCCACTGGCTCGGCGATCCGCAGACCAGCTCGCCTGCGATTCACGCCGGCCGCGTCTTTACTTCTTATCCCGTCGCAATGCGGCGAAAGCATCCATTGGCCACTCATGCGATTGCCGCCTTTAACTTGCACTCCGGTAAACTTATCTGGCAAAAACTGATCGACGAAGACGTGCTGTCGTCACCCGTCGCCACTCGCGATGGTCGCCTGCTGATTGCAACCTTCGCCGGCACGTTTTATAGCCTGAGCCAGACCGACGGCGAAATTCTCGCGGCCCGACACGCGCGCGCCACCAGCCCGCCGATCCTCGTCCGGGGGGACGTCTACTTCGCCGCGCGCGTCGACGCCCCTTATCAATGGAGCATGCGCGAAAGCATGTATCGCGCGAATGCGGCAGGAACGCAATATTCCGGGGAAGCGACGCCCGCGCCCCATCTCGATCGCAGCGTGCAGGCCGACTCTCTCGCCGGACGCGAAGCGGCAGAGCGCGATCAGGCGAACGGATTTCCGGCCGAACCGGGAGATCATCGACGGCTGGCCTATCGTCATCTGGGCGTGGGCAACGTATCGTCGTTGCAGGCCTTTCACGGTTCGCGGCCGCTCTATCATCGCGGACTGGAGCTGACCGTGCGCGTCGCCGGGGATCGCGTCACCGCCGCGCGCCCGAACGCCGGCGAAACGCCTGCGGCATGGAGCGTGACGCTACCCGGCGATTCGGCGAAAGTCGGCGGCTCCCTCGCCGCACCGCCCGCTCTGGCCGGCGGCTATCTCTTCGTAAATACCTACCGTGACGGAGTCTGGCAGCTGCGACCCGAAGACGGATCGCTGGTGAAAAAATTCAACGCCGACGCACTGCCGTCGCGCTCCCAGGCGATCATCGATCGCGGGCGAATCTTCGTAAGCGGCGGCGCGAATCAATTGCTCGCCTACGACACGGGCGATCCGCGATTGACCGGCTGGCAAAATCTGGGCGGCAACCCCGCCCGCACCGGCGAAAACGAGTTCCCCTACGATCTCGTCGGCAGCCGCTGAAACGCTCGTACGCCGACGCAGCTCCAATCGCGCGCTAGCGCAGCTAGACTCGCGCGCTGGCGCAGCTCTACTCGCGCTTTAGCGCAGATCTACTCGCGAGCTAGCGCAGAGCGTTACGTTTTAATCCCAGACAGTCCAGCAAACCGGGATGTACTTCGAAGACTTCCGAGGTTTCGTCATAGTCCAGGCCGGGATTCTTATAGCGATAGACGAAACCCCGGCGCTGATCGTCTCCCTGCAAAAATCCGATAATCGAAAATTCATACAGGGACTTCAGAACCTGGGCGGGATGATTCCCGTTCGTCGGCCCCTTTTCGTACTCGCGCAGGAAATCCGCGAAGCGAAAGCGATAGTTGCCGATGCGCCGCAGCACGTCGAAATAACTGCGATAGTCCGGCAGATGCTTGTGAATCTCATCGTCGATTTCACGATACAGATACTGGCTGTATTCGTTCAAGGCGGCGTAGATGTCTTCGTTCTGAAAGCGCATAGTCTGGCCGGAACGCTGCATGCGCACCCGGGCCTTAAAGCGGGACAATACCACGTTACAGAATTTGATCATATCCCGGGGACGCAGAAAAGTGCGGGCCAGAATAAAATCGTACTTCGATCGCGAACCTTTGATCTCCTGGTTTTCGTCGAAGATATCGTCCCAGCGGGATTCCGGACGATCGCGCAAAATCACTTCGAAACGTTTTTCCATCAGACTCTTGAGAGTCCGCGAAGTATGTTCGGTATCCCACTCGATCCGCGAAAAATGATTTTCGGTGATCTTATTTTTGTCTTCGAAGTGCAGCCGCTCGTAAATATCGTCGCGCAAAAAAACCACGACGAAGAGTTTCTTGCCGGCTTCGCGGGCCGCGCGGTTCAGGTCCCGGGCCGCGGCGAAGAGGCCGACCAGCCGACTGCTGTATTCGGGATCGTCGGGCGCGAAACCCAGGTCGAGTTCGTCGAAAGAAATAAAATAGCGATGATCCGGATTCAGCGTATTCAGCACGAGCCTGGTCAAATTGCGATTCACGTCCTGGATAATCACCGGCAAATGTTCCATCGGCAAATTGTCCGGAGAAACGCCAGCCTTGAGCACCTTGAAGTCGACGGTGAAACTCGGGCGCAGCTTGAGCGTCTTTGAAGGCGAAAATACCTGGGTGATATCCGGATTCTTCGTGCCGTACGAATCGACGACGAAGCTTTCGATCTTAACCATATCTTCGATCGAGGCCTCGTCGTAGGGCAGGCTCTGGTCCTGGTTTAAGATGATTTTCGAAACAGTTAATAGAATCAGATATTTCCAGCTATGACTGTAGCGCTGCAAATCCGGGATGCCGACGCGGGCCTGGGCCTGATGGTAGTGCCAGGGATAGTCGGAGAATGTATGGCCGATCGAAAAATAATTCGGCGCACGCGTCGTGATCAGCTTCTTGAAGATCGAAGTCTTACCGGAGCCTTTGCGGCCGACCAGTAAAAAGCGCTCCATCCGGACTGCGTTCTCGAAGGCTTCGTGGTCTTCGAAGCAATCATGTAAGAAACGGTCGTTATCGGCGTCGATAGAACCGAACGATGAAATATCAGCGAGACTGGAATGCATGCCGGAAGCGAGCCATAGCCTTAAGGCGCGGGTCAGAGGCTGTAAACAGCGAAACCGTCCCGGCGCGCCGTACGGCGGCCCGATCAAAGAAAAAAATTCAGCTTTGTTTAACATTATGAAAATCCTGGAATAATTGTTGCGAATTGTGAATCTACCGGACGGGCTGATCGCGGCGGCCGGATAAAAGCGCGGCGAAGCCTGATTCTCTGTACGCATGCATGCACCCATCGAACACATCATCGCGGCCGTAGAGTACATCGAATCGCGTTTGCGCGACCGCCTTGACCTGGACGCGATCGCCTTTCATTCCACGTACTCGCGCTTTCACTTTCAGCGGCTCTTCCACGCCTGCGTCGGATTCACCGTCTTCGAATACATTCGCCGGCGACGCCTGAGCGAAGCGGCTCGCGCCCTCGCGCATCCGAAGGCCCCGGACGAGCGCAGGATCATCGACGTCGCCCTGGACCTGGGCTTCGGGTCCCACGCGGGCTTCACCCGCGGCTTTCGGGAATGCTTCGGCGTGAGCCCCGACGAATATCGCCGGCGCGGCGGCGGTCCGCTGTACGGCATCGTGGAGGCGTGCACTCGCGAGCAGCTCGCGCATCTGCAGCGCCTGCAAACGAACGCCGGAGACGAACCAGAGTACGCCGTGCGCGCTTTAAATGAAATCCAGCTGGCCTGCGGTCCCGGTGTCGGCCCGCACCAGGCGGAGATTCTCAAGGCCTGGGGCGGGTTTTTACGGAACCACGGCCGCACGGGATTCGCGGCGCGGAAGTTCGCCGGGCTGATCGAATACGCGCCGGTGCAGAATGACGCGATCGCCTTCCAGTACTCCCCCGCGATTCTTTTGAACGAATCCGAATCGGAGATCTCCGACGCGGCGACCCTCCGCACCCGCACGATTCCAGCCGGCGACTATCTGATCTGTATCCACCGGGGAGCGGTGGCCGACCTGAAGCGGACTTTCTTCTATATATACGGGCCGTTGCTGACGAAGGTGAAGCGCAACCTGCGGCCGAGCTTCGAGTGCGATCTGGAAGTGTATGCGGATTCGACGGCGGACGGGCCCGGCTTTCGTTCTCCGGACGATCCCGACAATCGGATCGAAATCCGCGTGCCCCTGCTCTGATCGGCCTCTGTCACGGCGATCCGGACCGGCGAAAAAAGTCGGCGCAATAGCACTGTGAGTCAAGCCCCGCCCGCTGCCCTGTGCTACAACACGGTCAGCACTTTACTCAAGGATAGGCCTGTGACAACAAAATCACGCCGGAACGCACCGGCTAAAAATCAAAATAAGACCTCAAATCGAAACGACGCGCCGCCCGGGTCGACCGCCGCACAGCTCGCGCGCGACATCCAGGCGGGCCGCGCCACCGCCTCGCAAATTCTGGAAGAACGCCTGGAGCGCATCGCGGATGCCCAGGGCCGGCTGAACTGCTTCGTCACGATCGACGCCGACGGAGCCAGGGCGACCGCCCGGGAGCGGGATCTGGAAACCGGGCGCGGCATCTGTCGGGGACCGCTCCACGGCGTGCCGATCGCCCTCAAAGACAGCTGGGCGACGCGGAATCTGCGCACGACGAACGGCTACGCAAAAACCGCGCAGTCCGCGCCGCCGGACTACGACGCGACGGTGGTGGCTCGACTCAAAGCGGCGGGCGCGGTCATCGTCGGCAAAACGAATCTCTCGGCTCTCGCCATGGACATCCAGAGCGACAATCCCGTCGCGGGGCGCACCAACCATCCCCTGGATCCGGCGCGCACTCCCGGCGGATCCAGCGGCGGTGCGGCCTGCGCGGTGGCGGCCGGGCTCGTGCCCTTCGACATCGGCAGCGACATCGGCGGATCGATTCGCATCCCCGCCCACTTCTGCGGCGTCTTAGGATTCAAGCCGACCGAAAACTCAGTTTCCCTGCACGGCCATTTACCGGGATTGCCGGAGCCCGACTACGTCGCCCTGCGCCATCTGGCGAGCGCGGGACCGATCGCCGGGAGCTTCGAAGACCTGCGCCTGACCTTCGATCTCATTCGCGGACCGGACCCGCACGATCCGAAAATCGCTCCGGTCCACAGCTTCGCGCCGGCGAACCGGTCGAAGCACAAACGCGCACGCATTGCGGTGCTGCATCCCGATCGCGCCCGGAGGCAGCCTGCGCCCGGGGGCGCATCATCAAACGCCCTGTCCCTGAGCTACCCGATCGACGCGGAGTACGCGCGCCGACTGGATGCATTCGTCGAAGCGCTACGCCGGCGCGACCGGGAATTCGAAGTCGTGGAATTAAAGCAGTCTCCCTTCGACTTCGATCGCATCGGCGCGCTGTGGGGCAAACTCTTGAACGCGGGCCTGGCTCCACTGACGCCCCTGCCGGCCCGTCTGGCGATGGCTTTGATCGGCGCCCTGAGGAAACGCAAACCCGCCGGTCTGGAGCAAATCTTTCCCCTGGGTTTCGAAGCCTTCATGCGCACGCTCACGGAACGGGACGCGGCGATCGTCGACTTCGAGGGCTTTTTCGCACCGGCCGATTTCGCGCAGGACGCCGTCGACCCGCACGGATTCGACGCGCTGCTGGCACCGGTGTCCGCAACGGCGGCCTTCGAACATACGAAAGCGGATCGGGTCTTCGGGGCGAGCAATGTCTACACGCAGCCGGTGAATGTACAAGGAGCCGACGGCGCGGTCTTCCCGCAGGAGTACTATCGGGCCCACACGGGCTACACGATTCCCTTCAATCTGCTGGGCAATCCCGTGGTGAGCATGCCGATCGGCGCAACGGAAGCCGGGCTGCCCCTGGGAATCCAGGTGATCGGCCCGCGCTGGAGCGATCTGCGTTTACTGGATCTGGCGGAGCGGCTGTATGAAACCGGTCGGGCCGGCGATTCTTAGAGGCCCGGGCGTCTGGGCGATTAAGAGCGAGCGGGCGGGCGGCCGTGAAACGCTTATGCGCCCTTCACGGCCGCGACGACTTCTTCTAACTCGGCGTCGGTCATATACGGAAAGAGCGGCAGATTCAAAACGCTCTTGCCGGCAGTGCTTGCGTGTTCGCCGCCGATCGCCGCTTTGATGTAATCTTTCGCGCCTTCCTGTTCGGACATCGCGCCCGGATAGACCATCGCGAAGCCGATGCCTTTTTCTTTGAGCACCGCGCCGATGCGATCGCGTTCGGCCGGTTCGTAGATCATCAAATTCAAATAGCCGTTTTCGACGTAGTCCGACGGCGGCGTAATACATTTGTGCGCAGAACCCGCGAAGGCCTTGCGATAAAATTCGCCGCTTTTGCGCCGGCTGTCTATACGCGCGTCGATAAATTCATGCGCGAGATTCAAGAAGGCCGCTTGAAAAGAATCCATGCGCGAATTCCAGCCGACGTAGCCGTACGAATAGTGTTCGCTGCGACCGTGGTTCGCCATCGAGCGCACGACTTTCGCGTACTCCGGATTCGAAGTCAGCACCGCGCCCGCATCGCCGGCCGCGCCCAACACCTTCGCCGGATAAAAACTAATCGTAGAAATATCGGCGCCCTTGTAAATCGACTCGCCTTTGTATTTCACGCCGTAGGCCTGGGCCCCGTCTTCGATCAGAACCACGCCGCGCTCTTTGCAGAAAGCCCGCAGCTCCGCCAGACGCGAAGTGCCCCAGCCGTACAAATGTACGATCATCGCCGCTTTGGGTTTGTGCTGATCGACGGCCTTGCAAAACAGATCGAAGTCCATATGCATTTCCGCGGGATCGATATCGACCGTCACCGGATCGGCGCCGACGTTTACGACCGCTTCGAAAGTCGCCCAGAAAGTAAAATCAGGCAGGAGAACCGTATCGCCCCGGCCGACGCCGACCGCGCGCAGGGCCAATTGGAGCGCGTCCGTGCCGTTCGCGCAGCTGACGGCGTGCTCGACGCCGGTGGTTTCGACGAGGGTTTTTTCGATCTGCGCGACTTCGGGGCCGCCGATGAAGGCAGTGTTCTCGGACATCGTCCGGACTTTTTCGGACCAGCGATCCAGAAATCCGGATTCGAGGCGTTTGAGATCGATGAATGGTACAGGCATGTGCCTATAGAGAGGCTTTAGCTTCGTCGAGGCTGTCAAGCACAAGCAGCTCTTCGGGCAAGTCCATCAGGCTGAAAACCCGGCGGAGAAAGGGATGCAAACCGCCAATAACCAGACGGTAGCCGTCTTTTTGCAGACGAAAGAAGATCGAAAAGAGAATCGCGACGCCGGTGGAATTGATGTATTCCAGCTTCGAAAGATCGAGGATCAGGGTCTGGCCATAGTCCCCGAAGTGGTGGATGCGGCGGTTCAGTTCGTACGAGTTGCTGTTGCTGATCTTCCCGATGAATCGAATGATGATCACCGATTCGGTCAGGGATTCGTCCCGCTCAAACTGGAGCTCCAGCTCCGGAAATTCCCACGGTTCCAAGTTTACACCATATCCAGAGCCCGGCCGTCGCCAGGCGGAAATTTGGGCTTCTGCGGTATTGGCCAGCATCTGCGTTTCGTCCGTCTCCGTCCTTGCCCGGAGTCGCTACATAAGACGAAATTTTCGAGACGACCCGTCGCTATTTTTACATTTCCTGGCAACCCGCCCAAAAAAACACGCAAAAAATCCAGGCTATCGCCTCACTTCCAGCTGAAAATCAAATCCCGATTCCGACTGCGGTGGCAGCGTACCGAGTAAAAATCCCCGGCCGACTTCCCGAATCCGTCCACGTTCCGGACCGCCCGGTTCCGCCGGCTCGATCGGACCGCTATGACTCCAATACCGCAGGCGATGATTCGCCTTCCGCTCCGCCCGCCAGACGCGCGAGTCGCCGGAATCGACCCGATTCGAATCCGCCGGCCCGCCCGCAGCCGAAGAGCCGGCTTCCAGGATGCGGAGACGGAACAGAGGCCCCGGCGGGGAAAGCGTTTGAACGGCCTCTTCGGATTCGGGAGCGGACTCCCCGGGCCGCCCCTCTAATTCGGGCAAAAAGTCGCTTGAGATTTCAAAGGTGTCGAGCCGGGAAACGCGCCACGTCGCCCGTACGAAAAGATCCAGGTGCGGCGCTTCGCCTGTGCCGGGAAACTCATGCAGACACAGACGGAAGGACAGGCCTTCAGCCACGGCCGTCCGCGCCCGGGAGCACCGACGATCCAGAATCACCTTCGCCCGACTGGTGCTCTTCTTTCATGCGAATCCAGATCGGCGCCGCCAGGATCGATTCCAGCTTCGCGATGCTGTCCAGAGCGCGCTTGAGCGCGGCTTCGTCGACAGTGTGCGTAACGACAACCAGATCGATCGGCTCGGCACCTTCGTACTGGTGCACTGAAGCGATCGATATTTGTTCGCCTGCGAGAATTCTTGATATTTCCGACAGCACTCCAGGTCGGTCGACAGTCTGGAAGCGCAGATAAAAACGATATTCGAATTCAGTGACCGGATTCGGCTGATCGAAGCCCGACAGCCAGATCTGGGACTGCCCGCTTTCGCGGCCGGCCAGAAACACCAGGTCGCTGATCACCGCGGCGGCGGTCGGCCGCGCTCCCGCGCCCAGTCCCATAATCATGGCGGGTCCCGAATTAGACGTGTCGATCATAACCGCGTTCTTTTCATCCTGCACGGCGGCGAGAGCGTGATCGGCGGGCAACATGGCCGCGTGCACGCGCAGGCTGATGCGACCGTCCGGAAATTTGCGCGCGATCGCCAGGGGGCGAATCACGCGATTCATGGCGGCGGCGAAACTCAGGTCTTTGTGGCGAATCGTTTCGATGCCTTCGACGATCACCGCGTCTTCAGCGATGGCCGTATCGAACGCCAGAGCGGCGAGAATCGCGAGCTTTTGACCGGCGTCGAAACCGCCCACGTCGAAGGTCGGATCGGCCTCGGCGAAGCCGCGATCCTGGGCGAGCTTCAGCGCTTCGGCGTAGTCCATCCCGTCTTCTTCCATACGGGTTAAGATAAAATTACTGGTGCCGTTTAAGATCGCATGAATAGCGCTTACGTCATCGGAAACAAAACTGCGGCGCATATTGCGAATGACCGGCAGCGCTCCGGCGACGGCCGCTTCGAAACCCACGCTGACCTGATGTTTGCGCGCGAGAGGCAGCAGCGTATTGCCGTGGCGGGCCAGCAGAGCTTTGTTCGCCGTGACGACGTTTTTGCCGGACTCCAGCGCGCGACGGACGAAATCATGCGCCGGCTCCAGACCGCCGATCAATTCGACGACGACGTCCAGCTCCGGATCGTTCAGCACGTCGTCCGCGTTATCCGAAGCGGGGATGTCGCCCAGCACGTCCTGCTTTTTACGCCAGCTGCGATCGAAGACCCGGGCGACGCGAATGTCCACGCCGGCTCTCGCCGCCAGGATTGCCGAACGTTCACCCAGTATTTCTACGACGCCGCGACCGACTGTGCCCAGGCCGAGCAGTCCGATCTTCCATTGTTTCACGTCTTGCGCGTGTTTCACGAGAATAGTTTCCGAAAGAATCCGCCGATGCCGCCGCTTTCCGGTCGGCGCGGAGCGGGCATGGGGCGACTGAAATTCGAAGGACCGCCGCCGTCCGGGGCTCCATCGCTGGCTCCGTCTTTGCCGGCAGGCGAGTCGTCGGCTCGATACACCTTCGGGGCGGGTCCCGGCCCGTCCGCCGATTCATCCAGCTTTTGCTGAAAGAGCTGATTGAATCCAGACTGGCCGCGTTTGCCCGGCGTGCTCTTCGCGAGTTCTTCCAGGCGTCGCTGGCAGCTGCGATCGTTGCGCACGAAAGCCACGACCGAAGCCGGCATGGATTCCGGATAGCGGTGCACGTTCAGCAGTTCGATATCATCGGGCACGTCGCCCGCCTTCAGGGGCGGACGGCTGGCCGCGTCGCTCAAATCCGTGCGGGCGGCTGAACGGGTGGATCGCCCGGCGCGGGATGCTTTCTTTTTGGAAGCGTTTTTGGAGACGCCTTTCGATGCGCCTTTGCTGGCGCTCTTCCGCCGTCCGGATGAGCTGGCGGCTTTGCTGCGGGATTTGGCCATTACCAAAAGAAAGGGTTGCAGAACCCCTGCCCGGTCAAGCTAAATTGAGCCCGAAATCCCGACGGTCCGATTTCAGGGCGCGGACGCCCCCAATTCCAGCCAATCAATGCGATATTATTTCAAACTGATGATCAACGTCTTTCGCGCGAATCCCGGCGCCTGGACCGCGATTCTGGTGGGGGTCGCCACAGCCCTGCTGGTGGCCGGCGGCTATCTCTAAAAAATTTCACGAAAACGGTCACGCGGCCGGGCTGCGAATTGTCCAATCAAGAGTAAGCAACAGGAGAAAGAAAATGCAATTGTTAAGTAAGATTCTGACCGGCGCGGTCGCCGCGCTGCACGTCTATATTTTGATTCTGGAAATGTTTCTGTGGCAGACCGAACGCGGCATGAAAGCCTTCGGCACAACGCCCGAATTCGCGGCCGAGTCCGCCGTGCTCGCGGCCAACCAGGGCCTGTACAACGGATTCCTGGCGGCGGGTCTGTTCTGGGCCCTGCTCTTTTTGAAAGATCACATGCAGTTTAGCGTGCAGTGCTTCTTTCTGGGCTGCGTGATTGTCGCGGGTCTGTACGGCGGCTACACCGCGAAACCCAGCATCTACTTTATCCAGGCTCTCCCGGCGGCCCTGGCGCTCGGCGCGACCCTGCTGGCCCGGCGCAGCGTCGCCTGAAAAGGGTTCCCTGAGAACGGAACGCGGCTATGGCCTACTGGACCGATCCCCCCGGTCAGGCGATCGACTACGATCGCCTGGTCAGCGGCGCTCTGGCGGGCAATCTTTCGGCCCTGGAAGAATTGCTGCGCGCCATTCAGAACGGCGTCTTTAATCTGGCCCTGAAATTTCTGTGGCAGCCCGAGGACGCGGCCGACGCGACCCAGGAGATTCTTTTAAAGATCACGACCAATCTGCAGACCTTTCGCGGCGAAAGCGCTTTCCCGACCTGGGCCTACCGCATCGCCGTGAACTATCTGCTGAACGTAAAAAAGAGCCGCCCGGAAAATCGATTCGAAAATCGATTCGAGAATCGCTTCGAAAGCCGGGGCGCGGATGGCATCGAACACAGTCCAGAACGTCAGGCGCAGACCGACGCCGATGTCGAGACGAGTGCCGGCGCCTTTCGCACGGTCGAGCGCGAACTCCAGCACGGCAGCCGCGCCCCTGATTTCGAAGACGAGATTGAGCTCGGCATGCTCCGAGACCAGGTTCGCATGGCCTGCCTGCACGCGATGCTACTGTGCCTGACCCGGGAATATCGCATGGCCTTTTTGCTCGGCGCGGTCTTCGACGCGAGCGGCGAAGAAGGCGCCTATATTATGCAAATCGAAACGGCGGCCTTTCGCAAGCGACTGTCCCGGGCCCGTTCTCGCATGGCCGCGTTTATGGGCACCAACTGCGGCCTGGTCAATTCGAACAACGCCTGTCGCTGCGACCAGCGCATCGACTACTCGCTCAAAAACGGCCGGCTCGATTCGTACTTAGAGCTGGCGGATCGCCTGCGCAAATCCGGCGAAATCGCGCGACTTGAAAAAGAGTACGGCCAGGAGATTGAATACCTGGGAGAAATATCGGGCGCCTTTAGAGGCAGCGGCTATTATAGCGCCTATCGCACGACGGCTCAGCGCGCAGAATCATCGTCACCGCCGGAGCAGACCACCGGAAAACTCCGGGACTTCGCCGGAGACCTGCGGCGACTGTACGAAACACGGCGCCTGCGAATCCTGCAGGACGATCCGAATTAGTACAAGAGTGCGAAGCACTCGCAACTCTGCCGCAGGCAGAGCAATACAAGAGCGCGAAGCGCCTGCAACTCTGCCGCAGGCAGAGCGATAAAAGAGCGCGAAGCGCCTGCAACAAGAGTGCGAAGCGCCTGCCTTCAGTACGTAAAACGCCAGCGAAAATTCAGCAGCCGCGCGGGATCGTCTGCGCGAAAATTTCCAGCGCCGCCGGCCTGCGAAGCGGCGACTGCGCGTCCGGCCTTTGAGTTCGCGATGCTGCGTAGCGAACGGCGCGCATCGTCAGCGGCGGCCGTGCGCCAGGCTTTGTGGACATATAAGAAACCATGGGCTCCATCGAATTCGGCGGACACGCGCCGGGTCGGTCCATCCGGACGATCAAACCAGAAACTCGAATCGCCTTCGCCCGCCTGCGCATCCAGAGTATCGAAAGAATCGAGAGGATCCTTCACACCGCGCGGACCGAAGGGATGATTGCGCAGCTCATAGGCTTCTCGCGCGCGATGGCCGACCGCGTGCGCGCGCGCTTCGTAGGTTTGCTTATAATCATAGTAGCCGATCAGGGCCGAGAAAACGCTGCCCGCGCCCAGAATGCCAAGCAGCGCCGGATAGTCCGCGGGGCCGTCGATAACCACGCCGGGACCGAAGGCCTGGTAGAGTCCCCCGACAACGCCCGCTGTAATCGGCAGTGATAAAAAGAAAACGACCGAAAAACGACGCGCCGGCGTTTCGGTGTAGTGCGACTTACCGAAATCGCGGGGGAGTCCCCGGGCGCTGCCGAATTGGCGCTGGAGATTCTGTTCGAGTAGCGCGCGATCCTGGCCCGTCTGGTCCAGATACTGGGCGTTGCGTTCGCCGTAACGATCCGCCCGCCGGGCCGCTTCCAACTGCGCCGCGCGACGCTCCGCGAAGAGGCTCACGAGATCTCCGCCGCCGCCGGAAAAGACCAGGGCCGATCCGCCCAGCTCCGTTTCATTGGCCGAGTCCAGCGTGGATTGCGAAAGAAGGGGCGGCACGTACGATGGATCGCGGGGCGTCGGAAATTTTTCGATCTGGTTGCCGGTATCGCCGCCGGCCTGTAGATTCAAAGCCTGCGCCAATACCGCCGACGCGGGCGCGAGCAGACCGGCGAATACAGCGCACGCGAAGAGCAGCGCGCGACCGCCGGGGAATCGAAGCGGGCGGAAGCGCGGCTCCCGGGCGCGAAAGTATTTCGGCTCGCGCCCGCTCATCTTAGAAATATCCTGGGAGCACCTTGTTGAGTTTCGCGACGATTTCCGGGTTGCGTTTATCCGGCGCGGTGATGATCGCGAACTTCATGCTGCCTTTCAAGGGATTCGGTTTCTGTCCCAGATGGGGAATGACCGCCGCGAGCAGCTTCTTCGCCGCCGCCGCGTTGTCGCCGAGCACTTTGATGATCTCGTCAGCGGTGACCGATTCTTCTTCGATCTTCCAGGAGTCGTAGTCGGTCGACATACAAACCATCTGGTAGCTGATCTCAAGTTCGCGAGCAAGCTTGGATTCCGGCAACACGCTCATGTTGATAATGTCGGCGCCGAGCTGGCGATACATATTCGATTCGGCCCGCGTCGAGAAGGCCGGACCTTCCATGCAGACCAGGGTTTTATTGCGATGCAGCGTGATACCGCCCAGGGCGTCTTTTTGCGAAGCGATGATCTCGGCCAGATAGTCGCTGAAGGGATCGCCGAAAGTGGCGTGGGCGACGATGCCGTTTTCGAAATAGGTGACCGGGCGCACGCCCTTCGTGCGATCGATGATTTGATGCGGCAGAATAAAATCCCGCGGCGGAATCTCTTCGCGCAGACTGCCGACGGCGCTAAAGGCTACGATTTCTTCGACGCCCAGCATTTTGAGAGCGGCGATGTTCGCACGCACCGGAACTTCATGCGGCGCCAGGAAGTGGCCGCGGCCGTGGCGCGGTAGAAAGGCCAGTTTTTTGCCGGCGTACTCCCCGACCAGAATCGCGTCGGAGGGTTTACCCCAGGGAGTTTCGGGAGTGACCTCTTCGATCACTTTCAGGCCGTCCAGATCGTAGAGACCCGAGCCGCCGATTACACCAATTTGGACGTCAGACATGCCGCCAGGATTTCACAAATGATTGCTGTGTCAAGTCGAGGGCCGGACGCCCCAAATCCGACGGATTGCGACTCGCGTATAAAAAAGTACCTTGCAAGCTCGGTTTTCCGCGGCAACCTTAGCGATTCCGTGGAACCGTCGAGCCAGCAGTTCGAAAGCGATCTACCGACCCGGGCGCTGATCCAGGACGGGCCGCCGCCGCCCGGCCTGAACGCCATCGACGACGAGGGCCGCTTCGACTCCAATCACTACCTGCTCAACGCGGTCAGCGACGGCGTGCTCGCCCTGGACTCCGGGTCCAGGATCTATTATGCGAACAGCACCGCCTGCCGTCTGCTGGGCTTCACCCGCTCGGATCTGAGCGGTCACCCGATCCGGGACATTATCGCCGACACGATCTCTCCCGACGTGACGCCGCAGCAGCTCTACGATCCCGGGCTGAGCAACGGCGAACTGGTTTCGACGGACACGGCCCGCTTTCGCCGCTCAGACGGCAGCCTGATCCAGGTGCTGCTGACGGCCATCCCGGTCACCGACGATGGCGCAAATCCCGGGGCCGAATCAGACGCCGCCGGCAATCCAGACAGCTCCGCCGATGCCGCCGTGCTCCGAACGCTATCGCGCTTCGTCGACTCCAACGCGAACGGCGGCCCGGCGCCGACCGACAACGCCGAAGCGCCGACTGGCGATACGAACGCTCCAATCACCGGCCTGATGATCGTGTTCCGGGACGTGACGCCCGGACTGTACCTGAGCATGGATCGCATCAACCAGCTCCTGACCCGCCTGATGACCCAGCAGGGCGCGCGCTCGACAATCGAAGCGGCCCTGGGCGGCGTCGCGGAAATCGTGCAGGCCGACTTTGCAGTGCTGGGCGTCTATGAAGCCAAACAGGAAACGGTGCTCTTCGATACCTACTATGCGAACGAAAGCTTCGCGATGGAAACGCGCGGCGAAAGCGATGCCAGGCCACCGACGAGCGATGACGAATCGGAACCGCTGACTCCCCTGCGAGTGCCGGCCGCGGATACGCCCTACAGCTATATCTATCACAATCGCAAAGCGATTTGCATCAACGAATACGAAAGCCATAGCCTGGCCCGGCCCGAATTTTTGCGGCACGGGGCCGTAAGTCTGCTGGCCACGCCGGTGCTCGCCGAAAGCCGCCTGATGGGCGTCGTCTATTTTTTTCGCGCGCGGCGCGACCGCCCCTTCAGCGACGCCGATCTGGAAAATGTGCGGGCTCTCGGGCCGGTGCTTTCCGCCGCCTATTTCAAAGCCGACAACGAAACGCGCCTGACGGAGCTGGCGACCACCGACCCCCTCACGAATCTTTTGAATCGCCGGGTGATCTTCGAAAAGATCGACGCGGAAATCGATCGCGCCCGCCGCTACGACTCCGCCTTCAGCGCCCTGATGCTCGACCTGGATTTCTTTAAAGAAATTAACGATGCCTACGGCCACCTGGCCGGCGATCGAGTCCTGACTGAAATCGCGCGCAGCCTGCGCGCGAATACCCGCAGCGCCGACGCGGTGGCGCGAACCGGCGGCGAAGAGTTTTTGATTCTATTGCCCCAGACCGGAATCGAAGGTGCACTGCGCACCGCCGAGAAGATTCGCGACCGCATCGCGGAGCTGCGCATCGAAGCGCCCGCCGAGTCAGCCGCATCCAATCAGAACGGCAGGTCCAATGCCGGCCAGTCTTCGCAATCCCGGGAGCGCATTTCCGTCACCGCGTCGATCGGCTGCGCAGGCTACGCGGCCGGCGAAAGTCGCGACGAGTTTTACGCGCGCCTCGATCATTTGTTGTATCAATCCAAACGGGCCGGTCGCAACCGCATTACGAGCTGAAACCAATTCATGAGCGGCGCGCACATCTTCGATCGCGGGATTTTTTTCGGCGCGGCTCTCTTCTGTCTGTTGATCCTGCCGGTGCTGTGCTTCCAGAAGTGGCGGCCGGGTTTTCAAAGCCCCGGCGCGCGCTCCGGCGACGAACCGCACTATCTGGTCACGGCCCATAGCATCGCCCGGGATTTCGACCTGGACCTTACGAACAACTATGCGCCGGTTCGTTTTCGGGACAGCCACCGCACGCTGCGGGTCGACACTCCGGCGGAGCTTCAGGCGAAACTGCAAGCGACCCGCTACTCTCAGGGCGTGTATCTATCCGGATTTCCCCTGAGCCGCCATACGAACCTGGTTCCTCCAGGCCTGACGAATCCGGCGCCGGCCGCTGCGATCGATACGAATAATACAACCGAAGCGACCGGAGCGAGCGATCCCGGGACGCGAATCTATAGATGGGATGAAGTCTACGACATCGTGCCGGCGCCCGGCGTCGATCCCTATCGGTCCACGCTGCCGATGCACGAGCGCTTCGTCGCTGAGCGACGGCCGGCCTTCGCGGACTATCGCTGCGAAACCTGCGATGAGGTCGTCTGGCATCCCCTGGGCTACCCGGTGCTGCTGGCCATCATCGCCTACCCCTTCCTGGCCTTCGGATCGTACTGGAGTGAATTCTGGATCGTTGTGCTGCAGTTCGCTCTGTACACCTATGCCCTGCTCCAAATTCGCGCGCTGGTTCCGCTGCGATCGCCCGCATCGAATGCAGCGGAATCATCCCTGCGAGATCTGCCCTGGCTTCTCGCGACGGCGGTCGGTTTGTCGGCGTACTATTTCGCCGCGTGTATTTATACGGAAGGCGTAGCGCCCGCATTGCTGCTGCTCGCGATTGCGGCTTTCGCGCGGGGGCGGCCGCTCCAGGTGTCGGCCTTTCTGGGCCTGCTGTTTTTTATAAAAGAAAGTTACGCGCCCCTGGGACCGATCTTTGCGGCGGCCTATTGGTTGGAACACCGCCGCCCTCGCGACCTTCGCGTTCTTCGAGATCTGTTTGTGATGGCGATCTTCCCCGTGCTGGCCTTCGCGCTGTTTTTGCTGCGCAATCAAATCTTTTACGGCGCGCCGCTTTCGACCTACTATCCCTGGGCGTCGAATCCGGATATTTTAGAAGGCATGGGCGGCCTGCTGTTCTCGGCGAAGAAAGGCGTCTTCGTATTCACGCCGGTCTTTTTATTTTTTCTGCTCGGACTCTGGCCCCTGGCCCGGCGCCGGCCGTACGTCGCTCTGGCCGCCGGCGGGACCTTCGCGTACTTCTTTTTGCTGACCAGCGCGACGGCCTACTGGTCCGGCGGGCCTACCTACGGCTATCGCCTGCTGACGCCGGCCGCCGCGGCGCTCACGCCGGCATTTTTCGCCTGGATCGCCTGGATTCGCCGGCCAGACGCGGCGACTGCGCCCGACTCCGCGAATTCTAACGCAAACGCAAACGCAAACGGCCAAATCGACACTGTGCGACCCCGTCTCACCAGGCTGGCCCGGCGCGGCGCCTTCGCGCTCACGATCGCGCTGCTCGGCGTATCGGCGATCAACGGCTTCTTCGGAGCGACGAATCTCGACTACGCCTTCGACACGGAAACCTACGTGAACCTGATCGACCCCGAATATTCGCATCTGTACCGGCGCTTCTTCGGCGAACCCTGACGGCGATCGCGTCAGTCGTCGGACGAAGCGGGCGTTTCCGCATTGTCATCGGCGCCGTCCGGTGCGTCCGCGTCTCTGGCGTCTTCGGGCGGGCGCTCGGTCAGGCGAAAGCGGATCCGCTTGAGTTCGCGCACGACGCGGGTATAATAGTCCGGCGACCAGATCTGATCGGCCAGGCGCGGGGTCACGATCGAAATCATTTCGCCCGGCTTCCAATCCAGCGCTTCGCCGTTTTGATTGAAGATGCGGCGGTCCGCGAAAGCGTGCGAAATCTCGCGGGCTCCGTGGCGACGCAGGTCGCGGATGATCCCGCGAAAGAAGGCTTCGCGGAGAGGATCGTAGAAATTAAACTGGCGATGAAACAACATCGCGTCGTGAAAGTACTCCGGGATATTGAAGGCCCCCCGGGCCCCGACGCCCATGGCCAGATTGCGAATGAATTCGGTCAGCTGCGCGAAGATCCCCAGGCCCGGCAGTTCCTGGCCGGGAAACAAACGTTCCGGACGATAGTTTTGACTGCGGGGATGCTGGGTCAACAGCCAGTCGATGTACAGCAGCTTTATGCGCGGGGCGGCGGGCTGCAGGCGAAAGCGAAAGTGCGAGAGTTTTAATCGAATGTGGATCAAAACCTCGCCGGCTTCGCGTACGAAAATCCGCTGGTCCAGCTCCGAAAGATAGTTCAGCTCCAGCTCGGTGTTCGTATAACCCTTATCGCGAATGGCGTCGGTCACACCCGACCACTGCAGCTGATTTTCGATGTCCTCGCGGGTGTACTTGCCGAACATCCGCACTTTGCCGTCGCGGGTCGGCGGGCTGATCTGATAGCCGCGCAGATCTTCGCTAAGAATATCTTCGTCGAGATCAAGCTGGAGATTCCCCGGGAAGTCTTTGTCGGTCGACTTATCGCTGCCGGGCTCACCCGGGCCGCCGGGTTCGAGTTCTGGCGGTAGCTCGCGTTTGCCGCGTCCCCACTTGTCTGAATCGCTGAAGAATCCCATGATCGCTTTCGAATTAAGCCCGGGCTCCGTTGACATCGGAGCCGAAGACACGCGACGCGCGCGCTCTTATTTCAGGCCCGCCATAACTTCACAGGTTCCCAGGTGCAGGTCGATTGTATCCTGATCGTTGATCGCGTAGCCTCCCGCGAGCACTGTAACCAGCGGCACGTTCGGCATAAAATCGCGGATCATTCGATCGCGTTCGAGGACGCCCTTCTTCGAAATACTTAAGCCCCCCAGGCGATCCTTTTCGTAAATGTCCACGCCGGCCACGTAGAAGATGATGTCCGGCTCGATGCGGGCCCGCAGTTCGCTCAGAGTATTATCGAGGATGCGCAGATATTCTTCGTCCTGAATGCCGGTCGCCAGACCCACGTCCAGCGAGCTCTTTTGTTTCACCGGGTAGTTCTTTTCTTCGTGCACGGAACAGGTGAAAACGTTCCAATCCCAGGCGAAGATCTTCGCCGTGCCGTTGCCCTGGTGCACGTCCAGATCGATGATCAGCGCCTTCTTGATTTGCTTTTCTTTCTGGAGCACGCGTACGGCGATCGCCACGTCGTTCAGGTAGCAGAATCCTTCGGCGTGCTCGCGAAAGGCGTGGTGAAAGCCGCCGCCGATATTGATCGCCCGGCCGACTTCAAAGGCGTCCCGGGCCGCGCTGAGGGTTCCGCCGCTGGCCAGAAAAAATCCGTCGAGAATGGGACGGGTTAAAGGCAGTTCGCTACGATGGGTCCGGGGCGTGCGCTCCAGAGCCAGCAAATCGCGCAAATAGCGATGGCTGTGAATGTACAGCGCCTGGGTTTCGGTGACCGGCGAGGGTTTTACGAAGCGATGCTTGCGAAATCGGCCGTCCCGGGCCAGACGCTTTTGAATGTGGCCGAACTTGACGGCCGGAAATACGTGCCCCCCCAGATCGACGTTGTATTCATCGGCGTAGTAGAAAACGGGGGACAGTAGTAGATCTTTCATGAACAGCCAGTGGGTATCGAGCGATATCCTGTTTTTTAAGTGACATTAGAATCGGATTGCGGTCCCGTAGCCCCCAGGTCATGACTCAGGATCCAGAACAAGCAACTCCCTCCGACGCTCCGAACTCCGGAAGCTCCACAGCTCCCGGACCCGCTGCGAAATCGTCCGAGGCTCCGGAAACGAAAACGGAAGCAACCCGGCCTGCGGCGGAATCGTCTTCCAGCGACCCTCAGCCCCCCGAAGCTCCCCACGATAAAAAGCGGGTGGCTCTGTTGAACGGAGCCTGCGGTCAGGCGAACCGGATTCGGATCTGCGGACAGGTAGTTGATATTCCCGTCACCCGCAACCAGAAATTCGACTCCTGGGACAATCTGCACAATTTACCCGACGACTTCCGCGAGCTGATTCGCCCCATCGAAGATTTCACCATGTTGGGTGTGCGCCGCCCGAGACTGCAAATAGAAATTCTGGATGTAGCGCCCGGCGATCTCCGAGAAGGCGAAGCCGGAGCGCAAATGGAAGCCGCACCGGTCCTGTACAGCTCTGACGTGATCGTCGCCCGGGACGACGGCTTCTTTTCGCATGCCGTAGACTTCGGTTCAGGCGCTGTGCCGGAACCCGGCCGCTACGTGCTTCGCGTGATGCTGCGCGGCATCGATTCGATTCGCCAGAGCGTCGCCGACCTGGCCTACATCGGCAACAGCGATTCGCTGATCTTAAAAAACGATCTGGCGATCGGCTTCGGCCGACTGCGCATCATTCCGGAAGACTTCACCGGTTTGATTCTGACTTCGGATATCGATCAGACATTCCTGGATACGCCGCTGCATTCGACCCAGGGTCTCATGGAAACCCTCTTCGAAAAGCCCGGCGAGAAACGACCGATCTTCGCGCTGCCGGAATTCTTTCGCCGGGCCCAGCATGCAGCCCCGCTCTTGTTTATCTCGGCGTCGCCGCACTTCTTTCGCCGCACGCTGTCGTCGGTCTTCCAACATCACGAAATCGAAATCACGGGACTGCACTTAAAATATCTGCTCAGCATCTACGATAACGTGATCAAGAAATTCGCGGAGACCATGCTGAACCTGAACGACTTTCTCGGCCAGGGCGTCGGCGCCTCAGTCGAACGCACGCTGAAATTTCTCGGCTCTTCGGTGATGAGCCTCTTCGATCACGTCTCGTACAAACTGATCACGCTTTTAGAGAATCGCCTGATGCAGCCCACGGGCGCGCGCGAAATTCTCATGGGCGATAACAAAGAAAGCGACTTCTTCATCTTCTCGCTGTACCAGACGCTCTTGCTCGGCGAAATCACCGGCAAAGATCTGGAAAACTATCTCTATCGTCTGAACTTTCTGGACCGCGAATCTCTGACGCGAGATTCCGCGCGGCGGATCGTCGAATTAACCGAGGCGAATCTCAAACAGCACGGCAAACTCAACTCCGTCGACGGACTGTGGATCAATCTTTCCCGCGACGAACCCGACGCCGCGAAAATGCAGGAGCTGATCGCCGATGCACTGCCCTCGCACGTGGGTAAAAACTATCAAAACGACGACCGGATTGTTAAACCGCGCGCGGCCCGGGGCGGCGCCGGCTTCGCCCTGGCGGCCTACAACGAAGGTTTCTTGAAGCGCGAAGATTTGATTGCGATTCTCCGTTCGGGCGAAGGCGGCGCGTATCAGGAAACGGTTATCGACCAGAAGCGGACGATCGAATTCATTCGCGAATTCGAAGTCCGGCCCCGCGCCTCCACAGGTGATTCCACGAACGACAAATTCTCCGCCGACGAAATCGTAGCCGCGTATTCCGGCGACGCGTGAACAGGAACGCGATTGGACCACAACCAGCGCATCTATCTTCTCCACAGCCTGCTCAATTCGATTGTGTCGGTCCGGGTGGAGAACGTGGAACGCGTCCCGAAAACGGGCGGGGCGCTGATCGTATGCAATCACAGCGACCTGATTGATCCGCTCGTGCAGGGCCTCTATTCCGGCCGCAATCTCAGCTATCTGGCGAAGGCCGAGCTGATCGACGGCAACCCTCTGCGGCGCTTTCAGAAATTCATCGAGCGCGCCCGGCGCATGGGCGTGCCCGGCCTGGTCGTCAGCATCCTAACCGAAGTCCTCGAAGTCCTCAACCAGCTCCTGCAGGATGCAAGAATTCTGCCGATCGTGCGGGGCTATCGCACCGGCACCGCTGCCGGCAGTTGGAAGTACTACGACGATCTGATCGCCAACGTCGTGCAGCTGCTGCGCGAAGGCGAAGCGGTCGCGATGTATCCGGAAGGCGGGCGCTCCTTTGACGGCAAGCTCAAGCCCTTTCGCGGCCTGGCGGCGCGCATTGCCATCCAGGCCGGCGTACCGATCATTCCCACGGCTCTCGTCGGAGCGTACGGCTTCAGCGATTTGAACCGCTGGATTTCGAATCGACGCCCGACGGCCGGTCGCTCGATCATCTATCGCATCGGCGAAGCCATCGACCCCGCGGACTTCGCCGCTCCTGAGGCCGCGAACGCGGCCGAAAGCCCGAACGCGGCCGAAAACACTCAGGCGAACGCGGACGCGGCAGCGCACAGTCGCTCCGCCTGGCGTTCGATGCAAAACAAAGACGCCATCAAGGCCCTGACTCGCCGGCTGTTCACCGAAGTCGAAGAGCTGCTGCAAACCCGGCCGCGCCGGCCCCGACCGCGTCGACCCGCCGCTCCGCACAAGGCTCCGGCGCAGCAAACCCCGGATCTATTCACTCACGCGGCGGACGTCGCTGCGAATTCACCGAGCGCGCCGAAACCATCTGAAACCTCCGCGACCGAAGTCTCCAGTACTCCGGCAAGCAAGCAGGCGACGCCCGCCAGGCAGAGTCGCAAGTCGAAGAAAAAAGCGATGTCGAAATCCGGCTCGAAGTCCGGGGCCCGGACTCAGAGTGGATCGCAAAGCGGATCGAAAGGCGAATCAAAATCGAAGCCGAAATCGCGCAAGTCCCGGGCAAAATCCGGCGGCTAATCCCGCGCGACGGCTGATGGCGCGCGATTCCGACGCGAAGACTGACCGAAGGCCTGCGCCTACATGTGCCCGTGCCTGTGCATACCGCCGGGATGATTCTCATTTTCCGGAGGACGCCAGCCCCGCCCGCGAGCCATCGCATCTTCGTCGGGTATTTTGAATTCTTTATCGAGTAGAAAGAAGTACATGATCGCCATCGCGTCGTGGATTTCGTTCGAAGTGTTGTTGTACGTGCTGATCAGGGCGTATTCGTGGTCTTTATACACGGGGATGCCTTCCGCGCTGGAGTAGTGCTCGACTTTCTCAACGCCGATGCGGTCCGCGTAGTTTTTCATATTGCTCTGAAATAAAATCTCGCCGCTCGTAAGATCTTTTAGGGCGAGCGATTCGCCGAAGGGATGCATATGCGCGACGATGTGATGGATGGTCGTATCGTACTTTAGCTTGAGCATCGTCCGCGTAATCAGCGTCGTTCGCACTTCGCGCCCCGGGGGCAGCTGCCAGTGATACGAAAACTCCTGGCCGAATTTATCTTTGAATGTCATCGGACTCGCAGTATCGCCGCCGGAGCAGCTCGCCTGGGCGTGCAAATCCCCCGGCGCGGGCATATTATAGATCGCCTGCTCCTGGTTTACAGCGACCATCACCTGGCCGAGCGCCTGGTACAGCGGACGGATCGTCGAGCGTCGCTCGGACTCGGGCACATAAAAGACGGTATTCTCATACTGGAGCCGAAGCGGCCGGCGAAAGTCCTTGTGGTTCACATTCAAGAGCTGATTAAAAACGCCGAAGCTCGCGCCCTTCAGACCGTTGACGACCGGCACGCCGAAGCCGTCTGGAAAGCGCGCCTGCTCTTCGCCCTGGGAAATCGTGAACAGCTTATCTTTATTCACCAGGGAAGCGCCGCGAAAGATCTCGCGATGCCCGCCCAGCCCGCGATAGACCAGATTCGTATGACACATAAAATGCTGCGGGAGCTGCTTGCGCTCTTCGTCGACGACGATCGAGCGAAAGCCGGTCAACCAGACCAGCTCGGGATCTTTCGAAGACTGCGCTGCGCCGTTTAAGTCGAAGACCGCGCTGCCAATCGGCCCTTCCATCGAACGATAGATGCCGTCGACCTGCAGCACCGGCGAATAGAAGACTTCCCGGCGTTCGACGTTCGGCGGCGCGGGCTCGCAGTGCGCCGCCAGAGCCAGCATGCACAGCGAAAGGCATCCGCCGGCCAAAGCGACGAGCGCGTTCCTGCCGCGGCTCGCAGGCCTTCGCCGTTTCTCGCGCCGCGCGCTCCCCGGGATTCTATCCTGCGCCGCGCCTGTAGTTCCGGCCGATCCGCCGTCGTTCTTTATAGATCGATTCACGCCGAAAAGCTGACGGGGATCGACGGCCTGTCAACGCAATGTTTTCGGGAACGCCCGGGCCGCGGTTGATCGACGAAATTTCCAGGGCAATGACAACCACCTGGAATTTCCGGGCCCGGGTCGTCGGCCTTAGTGACGCCGACGGCCGATCGCGTCGAGAGTCAGATCCATCAGCTCCGGCGGATAAGCGAAACGCAGACGATCGGTCCGGCGCGGATCGTACACGAAAATCTCGGACTCGTCGCAAAACAGACTGCGGGTCGGCGCACCAAAGCGCTTCACGATCGCGCTGCGGTCCAGGCGATCGAGCACGACAAAACCATAGCCGTCCCCGGCGCGATGCGGCTGATAGAACCATTCGTAGTTGTTAATCCACAGCTTCGGCCGGCCGATCCAGTCCAGCTGATTTAACAGCACGCGACCGCCGCTCAGATAGCTGACGGCCTTCGCCGTCCAGTAATCGCTGAAACCAAAGCGACCGATCTCCGCGGCGTTGCGCGATAGACAGTCCGCCAGGCGATGGCTCTGGCTATCGGCCCGAATCGCGGCGGCGCTCCTGAACTCAGGGCGGACCGCATACAATACAGACGAAAGCGCGACGATCGCGCAGGCTCCGCCGATCGCCTGCGCGAAGCGAACAGGGCGCGAAGGCGTCCGCGATTCGCGAGCATCACGACGCGCCGCCGCGCAACGCCGCCGCTCGCTCACCAGAACGAAGACACACAGCACCGCCGGCGCAACCGGCAAACTCAGGGCGGGCGCTGCATAACGCCAGACCGCACTGGAGCCGGTAATCAGATAACCTATAGTCAGCATGCCGGCGAGCAGCATCGCGACCATCGCAAGGTGCGCGGCGATCATCCAGAGCAACCAGGACGAAAGCGCGATGCGCGTACGGGCATCACTGCGGCGCTCCCGGGTCGGCCACAAGAGCACGCCGGTGCCGATCAGGATGAGCGCGGAAACGATCAGCGGAATCGCCGGGGCTGCGAAGAGCACCGCGCCGGCCGATCCGACGTCACTCCAGATCGCGGCGAGGCCTTCGCCGCTGAAGAGCGCGCCCCACTCCGGTTTCAATTCGCTGAGATAGATTCGGTCCGCAAGCCAGCCGCGAAATCCGCGCGCAAGCAGCAGACCCGCCATGACTGCGATCGCGTACCAACCCGGACCGGAAAGGGCGCGCCGGCCTGGAACGAAAAACAAAAGCGGCAACGTCACCAGCACGGGCAACAGCGCCGCCGGATAAAACAAACGATCCGAAGCGACACCCAGAGCGATCAGGAAGGCCAGCGCGACCAACGCGCAGATCCGCCTCGGCGCCAGCCGTGCGAAAGCGCCCGACCGCCAGGCCTTTCGAACAGGTACTGCGTCGTCATCGACGGCCACCGCATCTGTATGGCCCTGCGGCTCCAGCGCGATCAAACTCAGGCCGAGCACGAGCGGCAACAGAATCGCGGCGCCGGCGTGGAAGGTCGGCACAAGCAAGTACTCGACGGCGCCTCCGCCCAGACCCGCCGCGATCCATCCGAAGACCAACGCGCCGGCCAGCGGCGCCGCGAGCGGCTGCAGCCGGCGCATCGTGGGATCCAGGTCCCAGCGGCAGCGACGCCCAAGCACGCGAAACAACCAATCGTACGCGATCAACCAGGCGAATCCCATCGCGCCGCTCGCCAGCAGCACGGCGCTCAGAGGGCTGCCATCGAACAGGCGCACCCCAAAGACCGCCGGGAATACAATCAGCAGATCCGGAAAAACGTACGGTGCCAGAGGCGGATTCCAGCCGCCGAGAAAGGCGCCGTCGAAAACGTCCCGCCAGAACAGAAAGGGGTACAGCGCGTCGCTATTGAGCGCAGGGTTTTCGATCACGTGGGGCTCGAAGCCGGCGACGTACAGCGCCGCGAAATATAGAGCGCAGAGGGCTGCGGTCCAGGCGACGAATGTCGGCGCATAGCGGACGAAAATCGCGCCCGCCCCTGCCGGCGACGCGCTGGAATGAGAACCACTGGACTGCATCAAAACGCTCCGATCTGGTGAAGGCTCCCGGCGCGGCTGTCAAGGCCGAATGGAGCGCTGCACATCAAACTAATTTTCAGGGCTTTGCGACTGTCCAGAGTTGAAAAACTGATTGCAAAATCAATGGCACAGTGTCAATCTTGGCTTTCTGGAGAAACTTTAGTATTTCCGGAAAGCCGCTGCTATATATACAGGCTCCGCACGAACGGGCCAGGCGAACAGCGGCATACATAAACTAGGAGTGTTCCAATGGTTAAAACCATGAAACCGGCCGTTGCCGGTCTAATATCCCTGTGCTTTTTCGCCTTTTCGGCGACATCTGTATTCGCCGGCGGCGGCGGATCATCGTCTTCCAAACCGCTTCAGGGCAGCAACCCGATCGTTCTGTCCCACGGCCTCTTCGGCTGGGGCGAAGATTCCGGCGGAGTCATCAGCATCGTCAATTACTGGGGCGGCATGGACGACTACATGCGCTCGCAGGGTGCCGTTGTTTACGCGCCGACCAAATCCGCAGCGCAATCAAATGAAGTGCGCGGCCAGCAGCTGAAAGATAAAATCAACTACTGGATGGCTGCCAACGGCTACAGCAAAGTCAACATCATGGGCCACAGCCAGGGCGGACTTGATAGCCGCTACATGATCTCGAATCTCGGCATGAAAAACAAAACCGGCGTTCTGACGACCATCAGCACCCCGCACCGCGGCAGCCCGATCGCCGATATCGTGAAGACGGTCATTCCCGATTGGCTTGAGCCTTTCGTCGGCGCGGTCTTCAACGGCCTGGTCAAAATCATCTGGAGCGGCAGCCAGCAGGACGCACTCGCGGCCATGGAAAGCCTGACGAGCGACGGCCTGGCCGCGTTCAACTCTTATACGCCGAACGCTTCGGGCGTTAAGTACTACTCGTACACTTCTAAGATGGCATGGGCCGATTTCATTCAGCACCCGCTGCTGGCGATCCTGCACCCGGCCTGCTACGCGGGCGGCCTCTTCAGCGGCATGGGCGGCGCGAACGACGGACTCGTTCCGGTATCCTCCGCGAAGTGGGGCACCTACAAAGGCCAGCCCTCATACTCATGGTGGGTAACCGGTATCGATCACCTGCAGATCACCAACACGCTCTACACCGGCCAGGCCTACTTCGACGTGGAAGGTTTCTTTCTCAAGATGGCGAAAAACGCGAAGGATAATCAGTGAGAAAATCCTATTTTGGGATTTTCTCACCTTGCAGCTCGCGCTTTTAGCGAGCTGCGAGGTAAAGAAGTCTTTCGAAGAAAGACTTCGCAGTCTGCAGCGTAAGCTGCAGACCAAAGATAAAGATTTTCTTAACGCAAACAAAAAAACCGGCGCCGTTCACGCGCCGGTTTTTTTACGCCCGCAGCAAGCCGCGCCATTTCGATTCGCGGCCTGCTGGAGTGTCTTCGCCCTTACTTCAGCACCGGGCTCCAGTCCACGAAAACCGGCTCGATTCGATTCGCTTCCAGCATCGCGCTGACCTGAGCGATGCTGCGATGATCCTCGACGGAAAACTGTTCCGTGCTGTCGGCGCCGCTGTAGCCGCCGGGTTCGGTGCGCGATCCCGCGCTCATATGGGTCACGCACAGCGTCGCCAGTCGATCGCGCAAAGCTGGCGACTCCCGCGTCGATAGATTCAATCCCGCGTCGGGCAAAAACAATCGCATGGCGAAAAGATAGCGCACGTACTCGCGATCCGTGACGTTCGGAATTTCGTTTACGCCCTCGGCGAAACGCATACGCGGCAGCGAAAGCGAAACCTGACTCTGCCAGTACTGCTTCATAAGATGGCGCGCGTGCAGCGCCGTATACGCCGCATCAGCCGCGGGATTCGAAAGGCCGAGCAGCGCGCCCACGGCGATCTTACGCATGCCCGCCCGTCCCGCGCGATCGGGACAGTCCAGGCGATATTGCATGCGCTTTTTCATGCCGCCCAGATGCACTTCAGCGTAGCGCCGGGGATCATAGGTCTCCTGGTACACCGCCAGGCCGTCCATGCCCCGCGACCGGAGCAGGCGATACTCGTCTTCTTTGAGCGGGTATACTTCTAAACTGATCGAAGAAAAGGAAAAGGGCCGCGCATCCGCCGACTCGCTTTCGCGATCATCGCCGCCGGACGCCGCACCGTCAAGGCCGCTTAAGATTCCGCAGACCTCCGCCAGATAATCGATCGGGGTTTCTTTATAATCTTCGCCGGTGAGCAGCAGCAGATGCCGAATGCCCGCGTCGTGCAGCAAGCGCGCTTCTTTGACCGCGTCGGAAACGCTGAGAGTCAGACGCTTGATTTTGTTGCCGAAGCTGAAGCCGCAGTAGGTGCAAGTAGAGTGACAGTAGTTCGAAAGGTACATCGGCGCGTACATTTGAATCACCCGGCCGAATCGTTTGCGGGTCAGGTGTTCCGCGGCACGGGCCATCGCCTCTAAGTGCGAGTCGGCGGCCGGCGAAAGCAAGACAACCAGATCGTCCAGGTCCAGCTCGATGCCCGCGGCGACGGAGTCCAGGGCTCGCGGAATCTCGGCGGCGGCGCGCTCCGCAGAAACCGCGGCGATCCGGGCGGCCAGGCCGTCGAAATCGAAGTCGTACTGTTGAATGCGCTCGCTGAAATCCATAGCGACAATTACGAACAGCTGGTCACGGGATTCGGACACTGGCTTTCCGGTGCCAGCCAGCCGCGAATCGCATCCCCTTCCAGGCCCGTGCCTTCAATATAAGCCCAGTCGCCGCGACAGCCCAGAATATTCACCGCGTCGTACGGAGCCAGGCGCCCGACGATTCGCCCGTCCGGAATTTCCGCATACACCGCAACGCTGCCGGCTTCCTCCGGGGGCGCGGCCTCGGCTTCCCCGGACGCTTCGGTATTCACCGTTTCGCTATTCGCCGCTTCGGCGGCGGCCGCCGGGTCGGGCTCGGTGCCGGTTACAAGAAAGCCCGCGGCGATCCAGCCGTCCCCGCCGTCCTCGCCGCCTTTCGACTGATTCGAAAAGAGCACGTCCTCTTCGACGGACACCGCCCGGGAAATACGCAGACGACCTTCCGAAACGCCTGAAATCGTAACGATCGATTCCGGCGGCAGACGCAGCAGTTCCATCGCCTCGTCGAGCCCGCGGATCGCGACGCCTTCCGGAGCGGCGACGTATCCGCTCAGCTGACACTCTTCGACGGCACCGAGGGCGGCCGGGGCGACGGGCGGCGTCTGCTTATCGGCTTCGCAAGCGGCGGCGAAAGCGAAAAGCATACCCGCGATCAGCATAACGGCGAGCGCCGAGGGCGATGCGTTCTTAAATTCGGTGCGTAAATTTTTCGAATCAATCATGAGCTCAAATCTCCGGCGGCAAAGTGGCTTCGCGAATTTCGCGCAGGACGCTTTCGAATCGTTCGGGCTCTTCGAACATCGGCGAGTGCGCCGACTCCTCGAACCACAGCCTGGTCTTACGAGGCGCTCGCAGCGCGTCGAAATAAGCGCCGGCCAGATCGGGATCGACCTGACGGTCGTGGCGACCCAAAAGCATCCAGACGGGCACGCTTAAAACGGGCGCCTCCTTCAGCAGATTCGCCGCCATGAATTCATCCCAGACCAGCTGCGTCGTAAAGGCCGCGCCCTGCACGAACGAAACCTTATCGACTAAGTTGTATTCATCGCAAAATAAGAGCACGGGCAAGAGCGGCCCAATGCTCTCGCGGCCGTATAGAGCGCCGCCCTGCTGCATAATCCACTTCCAGTGCACGGGCGTCTTTTCCCCCATCGATGCGGCATCGTAGGGCGGCGGGCCGATCGCTTCCAGCTCGGCGACCGCGCCTTCGTTCCCCGTTTCGCGCGCGCGGGAAAGGGCCCAGGCGTACGAACGCGCTTCGCTCTCTTTCATATGCACGACCTGCCCCGCGGTGATCAGCGCGTGATACAGCTCCGGCCGTTCTTTCGCAGCCAGCGTCGCGACCAGAGAACCCCAGGAGTGACCGAAAAGATAGATCTTGCGTTCGGCCGGCGGAGACTGTCCGTGAAATCTACGAATCAGGCGCTCGCTGAGCTCGATCGTGTCGGCGACGAAGTTTTCGCGCAGTCGCATCGCTTCCGGCGGCAGCGCGTCCGGATTTTCCGGAAAGCTTTTGCCCGCACCGCGCTGGTCCCAGTGCACGATCAGAAAGTGTCGTTCCAGGCCCGCGTTGAACTCCCGGGCGAAGGGCAGCCCGGGACTCCCCGGACCGCCGTGCAACCAGAGCAACACCGGCAGCTCAGAACTTGCGCCGCGCACTAACAAGGACTGCTCGAAGCCTCCCAGTTCAACGCGGTCCATCACCGCAATGCTTCCCGGAATCTCGTCGCCGTTCGCATCGACCACGGCGGCGGTAAATTCGCGGTTGGCGATCAGGATCGTAGTGGCCGTGATAAAGGCCAGGGCGGCGAAAGCCAGCATGAGAAATCGTTTCATGTTTTCGTTCGTTCGTTCGTTGATTCATTTAGCGCGCGCGTCGCTCAAAGATTGGTGAATCGCCCGTGCGAAACAGGCGGACCAGTCAGCCGCGCGCGTCTTCGTCCAGAAAACCAGTCAGCGGACTCGAAGCGCTGGCGGGTTTCCAGCCTTCGCCAGCCGGAGCATTTGCATTCCGGTCGGCTGCGCTTTGCCCCGCGTCCGCCTGTTCGCCGCGCGGTCGCACGCTTCCGCCGACGCCGTGCAATCGTCCCAGACGCCCTGCCAGCACGGCCAGGGCGAAAGCCCGCGCGGTCTCGGCGGGATCGTTCGCGACCGCGAGCGCGGTGTTGACCAGCACGGCGTCCGCTCCGAGCTCCATAGCCTCGGCCGCGTGCGAAGGCGCTCCGAGACCGGCGTCGACGACCACCGGCACCCGCGCCTGCTCGATAATAATGGCGATGCTCTCTTTCGTGCGAATGCCCTGGTTAGAGCCGATCGGCGAACCCAGGGGCATTACTGTCGCGCAGCCGGCATCCTGCAATCGCAGAGCGAGCACCGGGTCGGCGTGCATGTACGGTAAAACGTGAAAGCCGTCTTTGACCAGGATCTCCGCGGCCTTGAGCGTCTCGACCGGATCCGGCAGCAGGTAGCGCGGGTCCGGCGTCACTTCCAGCTTCAGCCACTCCCCCCCGCCCAGCTCCCGGGCAAGGTGCGCCAGCCGTACGGCCTCTTCGGCGTTGCGCGCGCCCGAGGTATTCGGCAGGAGCACGGTCTTCGAACGATCAATTGCGGAAATCATATCCTGTTCGTCAACCGGGCGGTCGAGCTCGATTCGGCGCAGAGCGACCGTCACCATCTCGCTGCACGATGCATCGATGGCGGAGGCCATCGCCGCGTTCGACGAGAATTTACCCGTCCCGACGAAGAGGCGCGAATGAAAGGTTCGGCCGGCGATAATCAGGGGCTGCGGATCCCGGGCGCTCACGGCGGACTGCAGCGCGGCGATCGTCGCCCCGGCGGCGGACTGGTCTGTTGAATCGGCGGACATAGAACCTGGTTCGGAACCCGGCTTCGCCGCGTTCAGGGCCAGTCTGCCAGTCGCCAACTCGAGATCAACCAATACTGGATGAATTTGGCTTGCCCTGCATCGGATCGAGCGCGATTCCTGTGGGCGACCGCATGCACGCCGTTCCCTTCAAACCTCCGCCCTTACTCGGCAATGCTCACGCGCAAACCCTGGGCGGCTTCTTTCTCGGTCGCCTGCCCGGCTATCGCCTGAATCGAGTGGGCTTGTTAAATGAAACGGCGATTCTGCCGACCCAGGACGGCACCGGCGATCGCCTCTTCGTTTATATCCATCGCTACGTCGATCGCGCGCATCATAACGCGCCGGCGATTGTGCTGCTTCACGGCTTAGAAGGCGACGCCGATTCCGCGTACATGGTGCACCTGGCGGACAAACTTTTGCGCGCGGGCTTTCACGTTGTACGAATGAATATGCGCACCTGCGGCCCGGGCGGGCCGATCGCGCGGCGCGCCTACCATGCGGCTTTGACCATCGATCTGGAATCAGTGCTGGACTATACTCGCGAACACATTTCGCCGGTCGTGGCGATGGCCGGAATTTCCCTGGGCGCAAGTCTGACATTAAAGCTGATGGGCGAAGACGATCAAGAACGCGACCGGCAGCGAATTTTGTGGGGCGGAAAGCGCCGCCGCAAACGCAAACAGCCAGTGGCCGACGCCTTCGTCGCGATCAGTCCGCCCCTGGATCTGTATCTATCCTGCGAGCTGCTGGATTCGCCGGGCAATCGCATCTATCGCGCGAATTTTCTGGGCGAAATCAAAGAGCGCGCGCGACAGGGAAAATATCCGGACCATCCCCCTGGTCCGGAGCTGGAACGCGAACTCGCCCAGATCAAAAGCTTCTTCGACTTCGACCATCGCTTCGTCGCGCCCGCCGCCGGCTTTCGCGGAGCGGTCGAGTACTATCTGCACGCTTCTTCGCAGCAGTTTATTCCGTATATTACGGCGCCGGGGCTGGTGCTGCACGCCCGCGACGATCCCTTGATTCATACTTCCGGCTGGGACACCACCGACTGGGACGCCGTCCCGAATATCGTCGCCCACGAAACGCGCAAGGGCGGACACGTCGGCTGGGTTGCCCGCAAACATCCGTTTTTTCCGGACCGGCGCTGGATGGACTATCGCGTATTAAACTATCTCACCCTCTGGCGCGATGCAGTTCAGTGAGATCCGCTTCGCGCGCAGCGGGCGATTTCGAAAAACGGCCTTCGCGCGCGACGCGCTCAGGGTTGGCGCAGATAGGCGTGGGGTTGGTTGCGTTTCCCGTTCCAGATATTCAAGGCTTCGCGAAAATTCTTCGAGTCGTAATCGTAGGCTTCGCGCGTGCCCTCAAAGATTCCATACTCGTAAATTACGCCGAAGGCTTCGTAGGCGAGCGGCGTCAGGCTCGCCGCGATGCGACGCTCTTCGCGGTAGTGCGGCGTCGCTTCGAAGCGCTCCGCCTCGAAATAGTACAGCAGCGGACCGGGATCGCCCGCCGGGCTCCAGGCAATCTCATTCGCCGGGGGCAGCGTGATCTCGATCGCGGCGGCTCCAGGGAGGGCCTCGCTTTCCACCGGACCGAAATCTTCGGCGCGCGTCGGGCGAAAGAGTAAATATTGCCGGCGGGTTTCGATCGCGCCGAACTCACGATAGCCCTTCGTAAGCACTTCGACGCCGACCTGCTCGCGATACAGATGCGTTTTAATATAGCTCAGACCGGCGCTCGTTTGCGAAATATCCCGAACGATCTCCAGCCTTTCCGAACCGAGCGAATGCGCCCGCGGATTGCCCACGCCGTAGCGCGAATCGACGCTGCGTTCCCAGACGCCCACGAGCGAATCCGGCGCGACCGCCCGGGATTCCCGCGCCACGGCCGCGTCGGGCAAACGCAAAACCCAGCCGGGACGCGCGCTGCAGCCGACGAAAGCGGTCGAAATAAGAAACAGCAGAACGAACAGAAATGGCGGCGGGGCGATCATCGCCGGCCGGGAACGCGGCGCTCCAGGAGCGGCGGCGTGAATTTCGAATCGTCGCCGCGAAGCGCCGGCCCTCAAGCCGGGCCGCATCTTCAGCGAACTCCCCGGAAACTAAAGCGCGAACGGCCGATCCGGACTTCATCGCCGTCGTGCAGGGCCCGGGGGCGCAAGAGCTTCCGACCGTTGATGTATACTCCGCTCGCGCTCAACAGATCGTATACGATAAAGCGCTGGTCAATGCGTTTGATCTTCGCGTGCACCGCGCTCACGGTTTCATCGCGCAGAGGGATATTCGCCCAGCGGCCGCTACCGACCACCGTCGTTTCCAAAAAGAGATCGTACTCGCGGCTGCTTTCGCCGCCCCGTAGTTCCAGCACCATCGAAGCGCGCCGATATTTCATTCCCTGGCGCACGGCCATCTGCGTGGTGCGATAGGTATACTCGCGCATGTACAGGGTGCGCTCGTCGTCCATTAACACGCCGGCCGGCTCCGAATGGGCGACGACCGTGCCCGGCTCGGCGTCGGCATGGCCGGCCAGTAGATACGGCGCGATGTCCGGCGCCTCATCGTACGCCGCGGCGTTCTGATCTTGCTGATGCTGATACGGCGGAATCGCATCTCCCGGAAGGGCCGACTGCTCGCCGGAACCGCGTTCGGCATCGCTCATATCGCCGCCGCCGCTTTGGAAATATTGCCGCGAGTCTCTTTCGCGCATTCGCGCGAGCGTTCGCTCATGGGAACGGCGCGACTGCCAGAACAACAGCAGCAGCAATATACAGATCAACAGGACGAGGGCGAACAATAAGCCGTAGAGTGTAAACAGATGCATCCAGACCCAGGACCAGAAGGGCACCCGATAGTCGAAGACGTTCGCATATTCCGATCCGTTCGAAAGCAGGGCGATGCGCTGACGAATCGTCGCGCCTGGAAATACGGAACCGTGCAGCGCCGCCGGGCTGTCGTAAGCGATTTCGTAATAGGTCCGGGGCAGTCGGCGAAATTCTTTTAGGAGCTCGTCGGCCGCTGCAGCACGCGGCTCGGACATCAAAGAGCCACCGGTGATCAGAGTCAGTCGTTTCAACAGACGCGGCTGGCTTTGGGAATCTTTCGAGCGCCCGTACAGGCCGACGTAAATGGGAATGCTCATACGCCGGCCGAGCTCGCTCAGTTTCAAACAGTCTTCATCGTTCAAGAAACTGTCTTCGTCACGCGCGTCGGTCAAAAGCAAAACCATCGTGCGAGCTTCCCCCGCCGGAGGCTGATTGAATTCGGCGACGCTGCGATCGAGACTGCCCAGCGCTTTTTGCGCGGTATACAGGCCGCTGTACAGAGTATCGAAGACGCGAGTAACTTCGCCTTCGCGTTTAATATTCGCCAGCTTGCCCTGCAGGGTTTCCTGATCGCCGGTAAAGCCGCTCAATAGATTCGGCTCGGCCGCGAGAGTATAGAGCGCCATGCGATCCTGCGGCCCGAGCCGCTCAACCATCGCCCGGGCGGCGGCCAGGGAGGCGCGAAAGGCTTTCTCCGGCATCGATTTCGTCGAGTCGACGATCAGCACCAGGTTCAGACGATCCGCGGCGGTTCGCGCGACGCGAAAGACCGGCGGCTGCCCGCCGGCTGGCACGCCCTGCCCGCTTCGGACGCCGGCGCCATTGATCGCGACGCCCGCGCCGGGACGGCTGGCGAATACCGGCCACTCCGCGTTTTCATAAGCTTCCGAAAGACGAAAGCCAGGGAAAGGGAACTCGTCCCGGGCGACAAAACGCGGGTACGGCGAAACGGCGCTGAACATGACCCGCACGCGGGGATATTCCGCCAGATCTACGGAACGAATTTCCACCGGCACGACTTCCGCCGGGTCGGCTGCGGCATGTCGCGCTCCCTCGGGCGGCGCTGCGGATAGTCCAGCGAAGGCGCTCAGGCAAAATGCCAGACCGATCAGGGTCGCCTGTTTTCGAAAGTGAATGCTGCGATAGTACATGCGGATAGCGTACTTATTATCGGCTGTCGGGCGGAATCTCTCCAGCCGCGTCCGGCCCGCCCCGGCTGAAAATCTACCGCGATCCGGCCCCGATCAGGATGGCTCCGACGATCAGACCGCCTCCGTCTGGCGGCGCCGCAGGGTCAAGAATACGCTCAGCCCGAAATAGTAGAGCACATACACCAGGGATCCCATCACGAGCCAGTCGGGCGCGGCGGGATACAAGCTGGCGATGGCGATGATCGCGGCCATCCAGAGCGCGGTCAGAACCAGGGTCGATTTGAAGAAGGCCGCCGTTCGAGAAGGATAGATATAGCGGACCGGAATAAAGACCAGCGCCGAGAGAACGACCAGCACCGCGAAATTTAACGCAGGAGCCAGATCGATCACGTACAGATAAAAGACGGCCACGTTCCAGTACGACGGAAAGCCGGTAAAATAATTGTCGGCGGTCTTCGCGTCGGTGCGGCAGAACTGGTAGGCCGACGATAGCACGATCAAACTCGCGCCAAAGAGGCTGAACAATCCCGGCAGGCTATCGAGGACCAGCGCGCGCGGCAAAGCGACAGCCAGCAAATCCGTTTCGATCAACAGGTAGGCCGGCACGATCACGTAGTTGAGATAGTCGACGATATTATCCATCAAAGCGCCGTCGAGGTTCGGATAGACCTCTTTTACTTTCGCCGCGCGCGCCATCGTCCCGTCGACGCTGTCCACGACGAGCGCTGCGCCCATCCAGAAAAAAACCAGCGGATACTCGTCCAGGGCAATCGCGCGCAAAGCCAGCAGCGCGAAGATCGCTCCGGAAGCGGTAAACAGATGCACGCCGAATGCGGCAAGTCGATGTACAGGTGAAAATGACATAGCAACCTCGCGTCGAATCAATGGATCGCCGACACGCATAACCCGGGCGTATATTTCAGCACACGCCGATCAAGTTCAAGGAGTCGGCACCAGGGGCTGCGTCACTTCGCCCTCAGCGGATTCCGTTTCGGGAACGCGCAGAGGCGTCGGTCTTGCATCCTGCTGTTGTTGCCGGTCGCGCTGTTGCATCTCTTGCTTGAGCTCGGGCGGGCGCTGGCGAAACTCACTGTAGAGATGCGCGTGATAAATTGCAAGCGCAATGCCGCCCACCGCCAGAATCCAGACGGCCGCGCGCACATTCGTGCGCGTATAGGGATCGATCTTCGCCCACCAGCCTTTATGAATCCAACCGCAGGCGAGCACGCCCAGATAGATTCCAACACCCGCGTATAAAATTACCAGGACCATATTTCTATTTTTCCTTCTCTATATTGCTCTGCCGCACCACCCGGTGCGCGTCAGGCAGCCGTGCGAGATGCGCCGCCCCGGCGGCCCCGGCCAGATCGCCCAGCTCGGCCAGTCGCAGCTCCGGCGGATAGCCGATCGTGTGGCGCTTGAGATATTTACGAATGACCGGCATCAGCTTTTCGCCCATCGCTTCCATAATTCCGCCGCCGAGAATGACGACTTCCGGATCCAGCAGATTCGCCGACTGAGCGATGCCCGCTCCGAGATATTTGCAGTAGTGTTCCTGCATGAGATCCACGCAGAAGCGATCGCCCGCTTCGTAGGCTTTTTTCAGCGAAGATGATTTGACCGGCGACTTACGCAGGTTGTACTTTATGATTTCGCGCAGCATCGTTTTTTTGCCGCTTTCGATACGTTCGAGAATCCGGCGATTCAAAGCCCACTTACCGATGTACGCTTCCAGAGATCCGCGCACGCCGTGCTCCATCTTGCGACCGCCCAGGCGCACGACCATATGACCGACTTCGCCGGCGCCCCCGCGCGCGCCGGTAATCAGGCGACCGTCCACGACGACCGCGCCGCCCACGCCCGTTCCGCAGAAGTACGCCAGCGCGTTGCGCGGACGCTCTTCATCGGGATAGCGCGAGAGTTCGCCGACCAGCCCCGCGTTGACGTCGTTGATTAAGATCACGGGCAGATCGCCGCTGGCCAGATCGCGCAGCGGATGCACATTCTGCCAGCCCAGGTTCGGCGCGATTTTTACGCGCCCCTCTTCGCCGAGCACGACGCCGGGAACGCACAGACCCGCCGCCGCCAGGCGAAAGCCGCCGTCTTTCAGCTTCCGCTGGATGCGCTGGAGCTGCGCGCTGATTCGCGCGATGACGTGGCTGTAACCGTTCGTCGCTTCGGTTTCGATTTTATTTTCGGCGACGACCGTTCCGCCCTCATCGAAGGCGCAGGCGTGAATATTGCTCCCGCCCAGGTCGATTCCAAGATAGACGTCCGGGATCTCGCTCATGATCGCGGCTGCCTCGCTCTGCCTGGCTTACTTCGCATTCGAATTCCCCATCGCGCCGACTTCGCCTGCTCTGAATCAGTCGATATCGAACATCGCCTTTTCGGTCATCGCGCAAAAAATCTGACCGATCATAATATGGCATTCCTGAATGCGCGAAGTTTCCTCATGCGGCACGCGCACGCTCACGTCGATCGCATCGGCGATTTCCCCCAGAGCGCGACCGCCGTCGCCGCCGGTTAAGAGCACGGTCGCCATGCCTTTCGCACGCGCGGTTTTCAGCGCGTTGATGACGTTCACCGAATTGCCGGAAGTCGAGATGGCCAGCAGGCCGTCCCCCGGGCGACCGAGTCCTTCGATCTGGCGGGCGAAGACGTGATCGAAACCGAAATCGTTGCCGCCAGCCGTCAGGGTGCTTGAATCCGCCGCCAGAGAGATCGCGGGCAGCGAAGGCCGTTCGGGTTTTGCGCGATAGCGCACCAGATATTCGGTGGCGATGTGCTGGGCGTCCGCCGCGGAACCGCCGTTGCCGCACATCATCAGCTTGCCGCCCTTTTGCAGAACTCCCGTCAGGAGTTCGCCGCCGCGGACAATATCGTCCAGAGATTCGGCGATCAGCTTTTGTTTCGCTTCAATGCTCCGCTGAATATGAGCCTGCACGAGTTCCCGCATAGGCCGCAGCATTCCGGCCTCGGGCCCGGGCGGCAACCAATATTCCCGGACGCCGCCCGGCGAAACGACGGACAGCTCGCCGTGCGCTCTCGCGGAAATCCCTCTTGCTGAATGCGATTTGTGAACGAATGCTGACATATGTCTTATTCCGATTATCCCTTCTTCGAAGTCGAAAAAGATGCCACGACGCGCGTGGCCCATCTCTATCTCAATCGCCCCTCGGCCCGCAACGCTATGAACTGGCCCTACTGGCGCGACCTGCCCCTGATCGTCGACGAACTCGAAGCGGATCCTGAAGTGCGCGTCGTCATCGTCGCCGCCCGGGGGAAATCCTTTTCGACGGGCCTGGACTTAGTGGATTTTTTTCAGGAAAAGAAGTCCACGTTCCAGGCGGAGACCGCCGACGGCCG
Organism: bacterium; assembly: GCA_024742665.1. Classification (GTDB taxonomy): domain Bacteria; phylum Spirochaetota; class Leptospiria; order Leptospirales; family Leptonemataceae; genus JANSYA01. Next base: position 883,601 of record JANSYA010000001.1, on the reverse strand, counting down.
CGAAGCCCTGCAGAAGATGATCCTGGAAATGCAGGCGGGCACGAATCGCATGGCGGAAGGCCAGAATATTTATATCGCGGCCGTGCACAGACACTGCATCGGCGGCGGACTGGATTTAATCGCCGCCTGCGATCTGCGCCTGGCTTCGAAAGACGCGAGCATATCATTGCGCGAAGCAAAAGTCGCGATCGTCGCGGACATGGGCAGCCTGAACCGACTGCCGGGAATTATCGGCATGGGCTACACTCGCCTGATGGCCTACACCGCCCGGGACTTCAGCGCCGCCGAGTGTGAAAAGATGGGATTGCTGGAGCAGGTCTTCGACAGTCAGGCCGAACTCATGGACGGCGCCCGGGCGCTCGCGGAAGAAATTTCGGCGAACTCATCGATCGCCGTCCGGGGCACGAAACAGGTTTTGAACTACGTCGCCGACCACTCCCTCGACGACAGCCTGAAGTACGTGGCGACCTGGAACGCGGCCTTCCTGGATAGTAAAGATCTACGCGAAATGTTTGCGGCCTTCACCGAACGACGGCGACCGAAATTTCAATAATAAAGCAGAAGATCTCCCGTTCTCCGGATGATTCGTATGATGATTTTAAGCAAGAGGTATCGAACAGGACTGTGCCTGAGCGCTATAGTTCTATTCAGCGGTTATGCTTTTAAGTCTGTGCATGCCTCCCCGGAAACGGACGCGCTGGCCAAATTTTATGAGACGATATCCGGTATGCATTCCGAGTCGGATTCGTTTCGCCACCGCGATTGCCTCAGGGGTGCGGCCGAACGACTCGCTCTGGCTGACTCCGGCGACGCCTTCCTGCTCCCGCTGACCGCGTCGGCAGATCAAAAGCAATACAATTCAGAAAATCTCATGGCGTCCGCCGCGTTGGATGTGATCGGAAAAAACTCGGTGATCGTGGAGGCAGCCCTGCCGGCGACGCCGAAGTTCGCAAATGCGCCGAAACAAACGAAATTCGCCGAATTCGAAGCCGCCCTAGACGCGCGCTGGAAAGAAACGCCGTTTCCTGAATCAGAATACGATGCAGTGGTCGCCTGGTTCGTGCGGCGAAACCCCGAACACGCGAAGGGAGTCGCTGATATTTCTGCTCGGGGATGCCTGCACGCTCTCGACCGGCAGTCATTTTTGCTGGATGACGACCAGTTTTCGAAATTACGCTTTTCGAACACGAGCCAGTTACTCGGCCTGATCACGCACCAAACCCGAATGGTCGGCCAGGTGATTACGCACATCGCACCGGATTCCCCCGCACAGAAAGCCGGATTGGAAATCGGCGATCGCATTCTCGGGATACAAAAGGAAATCGTTTTGCTTGATACGCCCCGTGAGTTCCAGGCCCGGCTTGAAACCGCACTTGCAGCGCCGGCGCCCGTTCCCTTCGTGATTCGCACCCGCGAAGGACGACTGCGGACAGCTTCGCTCGCACCGCGACCGGCAAAGCAAGCGGAGAAAAGCTCCGCTTGCCTGGTCGATTTTGAATTCGTCGAGGCTACCGGCATTGGATACTTAAGAATTTGCCACTTCAGCGAAAGGATTTCAGGTGAAATCAATCGGGCCGTCATCGAGCATTACGATAAAGTGGAAGGAAAGATAAGAGGACTCGTAGTTGATTTACGGGGCAACCCGGGCGGACAGTTGAGTCCGGCCGTTGAGCTGGCGGATCTATTTTTACCGAAACTCCTGCCGCTGGCGCGCACGAAATCGAAGCTGAAAGATGAGGTCACTTACAGCGCGACCGACCCGATCATACGAGGCGACATCCCGATTGCGATCTGGATGAACGCGCATACTTACGGCAGTGCGGAAATCTTCGCCGCAGCTATGCGTTCGAATCGGCGGGCGGCGCTGATTGGCGATCGCAGCGCGGGAGTGACCGGCATCTACCAGATCGCTTTGTTACGCTTCCCCGATCGCAATGGGAATCAAACCCGTCATTATCTGAAGCACCGGGTAAGCGAGTATCTGACAGCTGACGGCGAATCCCTGAACGATTCCGGGCTGCCTGTAGACCTCACCGTCCAGGCGAATACAAACGCGTTTCGCCAGGCGAAGCTCTGGCTCGAAGATTTCGAAACCCTCTTCCCTTCCGTCAACCCGGAGCCTTCAGCGTGGATTCGAAAAATCGTAAAGACCTCCGGTCTAAAACTGCTTCGAACGGAAGATTCAGGCCAGATCAACGCGAAGGATCTGGAGCGGCTCTTCAAGGCTATTCGCGCCAATTCGAAAATCGAAACGAAACCCGAGGCGAATTAGATTGCTTCAGCTGTAGCGCATGTTGCCGCTGAGGCGCGCGCGATAAGCGATTTCGATCATAGGCGCGACGATGTCGCCCTGCACGAGCGAATCGTCGACGAGTTCAATCAGCTCGGTGGCGTTGGCGTTGCCCTGCAAGGTGCCGATCACCTGGAGAACATTGCAGTCGATATTCGCCTGCACGGTGCAACCCCTGCTGATGATGACGGTTTTGCCGGGAGCCTTCAGTTCGTCGGTAACCACGTCACCGTCGATGATCAGGTTCGTGTCGGAAACGACCTGATTGTTCTTTACGTGGAGCGTTCCACCAATGTGATTTTGCCGTGCATCAATCGCCATAACCCATCGTGGGCCCGGGATGCATTTTTGGAAAGCTTTTTTGGTGTTCCAGTCCGCACCGCATCGACGCCCATCTGAAATTCGTGCGCCGCACGATTCACTGGCGGCTGCGCTGGCGATTTCGCACCAGACGAATTCGCACTCTATTATAGAAGAAAGCTCGTCAGACCTAAAAATTATGTCATTTTAGATTTTCCAGTTTTCGGACTTGACACTTCCCCTTCTCGATGGCGTGATCAGGGCACGGCTTTTCTGCACCGCCTACGGAGGTCCCAATGCCACCAGTATCACCCGCTGAAACGTCGAACTCTGCGGCCACAACCGTGAGTTCCTCGAAGCAGCCCACGGTCTCGCGCCTCATTCGGGGAACGAGTCGTTTCATCTACGCGATTCTCGCCGGCACCAGCCTGGTATATCTGGCGGTCGTGCTGAACAAGATCTACGTGGCATCTCACTTCGTCCCTCTCGCCGAATCTCATCAGTATATTACGCAGCTGCTGTCTTCGTACATTCTGCCGCTGCTGGCCGGCCAGGCTGTATTTTTCCTGGCGGTCTATTTTGAGTGGCAGCGCAAGAAGAAGGCGCTGCTGGAAGCCCATCGCCAGGAATTGAATCTGGCGCGGGAAGAAGCCGCCCTGCAGTCCACCCAGAACGTCGTCGGATTCATTGCCGAACACGTCACCGCCAACAACGCCGAGATCCTGAAGTGGGTCCAATTTCGCAAGGGTCAGAAGCAGCAGGTCAGCGAACGCGTCGATCGCGCGAGCCACAGCATTGCCCGGGCCATGCAGGCTCTCACCGAACTCGCTTTCGTATATCCGTACAGCCAAAAACAGGTTCAGCCCCGGCCGGTCGTTTCCACTGATTCGCACCAGCAGCGTCGCCTGGAAAACCGCGAGCGCCTGTCTTCGCAGCTGCCTCCGCAGTCGAACTGAGGGCAGCGCGACGCACCCGTCGTCGGCCTGGATTGGCCGGACCCGCTTGCAGCAGCCAGAAAGCGGACCGGCAGCAACTACTGCCCACCAACGATTGTCTCTGACTGTGCCTCCCGGAGATACGCCGCAAGGCAGGGCCGCTTGAAGCGCTCTGATATTTGCACCCGGGTGTCTTAGATTCGCACGCACTCCCTTGCGAAAGCTTCGTCCAATCGTATAGAGTCGATCCTCTGGAGACTGACGCCATATGAGAAACCCCCTCGCAATTTTTTTCGCGGCGATCGGCCTGGCCGCCGCCTGCAATTATTTACTGTATTCAAACGCGGGGCATGCTCCGGGAATTTCCGTAGTCATTTTCTTCGCGCTGTACGCGGCGATCTTCATCGGCATCGCCCTCTACAATCGCACGGCGCTGCGCCTGAGGAATCTATGGCCGCTGCCTTTTTTTCTGTACTTCGCGCTCATGATCGTATTTCGCGAAAACGAATTCTTAACGACGCTAAATCTACTCGCAGTTTTTTCCGGCATGCTGTTCCTGCCTTTTTATCTGGCCGCCGGTTCGCTCCAGACGATCGGACTGCTGAACGGCGCGCTGATCCCTCTGCATATCGGGCGGGCGGCGCTTGTGTCCGGCGCGACGCTCCATCGCGAAATGAAAACGCAGCGCGCGGAGCAGGCGGCACAGGGCGGCCAGCGATCGTGGATCAGCAGGCACTGGGGCGCCGTGGCGCGCGGAATCCTGATCTCCCTGCCCTTCCTGATTTTCTTCGGCGCGCTTATGGTTTCCGCGGATGAAATCTTCGCCGACGTTCTGGCACGCGTCTTTTCGGTCGAAATTCTCGACTGGATTTTCAGCGGGATCGGCCTGGTCTTTCGCCTGACGATCTTCGGCTGGCTTGCGGCCGGCGTCCTGGTCTACGCCCTGGTGCTGCGGCCCGCGGCGCCCGCGCGGAGTCCCTTAGAAGCGAGCGTGTTGGAGGTGACGAAGGTCTTCCAGCTGGCCTTCGTAGAAACGATCACGGTGTTGACGCTCGTGAATTTGTTGTTCGTATCTTTCGTTGTTATTCAAATCAGCTACCTCTTCGGCGGCGTGGAGTATCTCGCGACGGCCGAAGACTTCACGTATTCCGATTACGCCCGCAGCGGATTCTTTGAATTGGTAATCACCGCCGTCTTCTGCGTCGCTTTCGTACTGGCGGCTCAACGCCTCAGCCAACGCACAGGCGATACCCAGCAGCGCTGGTTCGGCGCGCTGACGGCCCTGCTGCTGGCCCTCGTGCTGGTGCTTTTGGTTTCGGCTTACAATCGCATGGCGCTCTACGAAAGTACTTTCGGCTACACGGAGCTGCGCCTGCAGGTCTACGTATTCATTGCATGGCTGGCGATTCTGCTGGCGTATTTGATCGGCGTAATTTTAAGCGATAAGTCGCAGTTCGCCGTAGTCGGCATGGTCGGCGCCGCCCTGGGGTTTCTGGTGACGCTGAACGCGATCAACCCCGACGCCTTCATCGTAAAACGCAACGTCGAACGACACCTGACGATGACTCAATCCCCAACGGCGGAGGCGCAGACCGACAGCAGCCAGGCCACCGCGACCGAAGCCCGGGCCCGGCCCGCAAATCCCGGCGAACGCAGCCGGACCAGACGAGACTCGCGCGTCAGTCACGACCCGATGCTTGATATTTCGTATCTGAACAGTCTGTCGAATGACGCGGTGCCCGAACTCCTGGCGGCCCACGAACGTCTAAAAAGCGCTCCGGTAGCCGCCGCGCAAATACAGCGCGGCCTTGATCGTCGGCGGACAGAGCTCCAGGAACAGGAACAGAACTACAATATGAGCGAAGGATCGCGGCCAGGCTGGCAGTCCTGGCACTATGGTCGCAAGCGCAGCGCGACGCTGCTCGGGGTCCAGCAGACGCAAAAAGTCACGTCGCCGGACGCGATTTCCAGTCCCCCGACGGACGGCCGCCGATAATACAGGCAGGGGCCGCCCGCATCCCGGTCGGGATCGCAAGCGATCGAGCGAGCGCCCGGCAATTGGCCAGGCAAACATTCAGGAATCAATCTATGACCCAGCACCCGAATCGCCCAACTTACGCGCACAAAGCAGCGGGAACGCTGCCGCTGCTGCTCGCGCTCTTAGTCCTGGCGGGCGCCTGCGTTCCCCTGCCGGCGGAGTCACCCCGGGATTCCGGTGAAAACGCGACGCCCCGGAAACCGCCCTGCGCTGAGATCAGCTTTCCGCCGGACCGGCTGGCCTGCCTGAAAAAAGAATTCTCCCGGGCGGACGGCGAACTGAACGCGGTGTACAAAAAACTGCGCGCGAGCCTGAGTGAGCCCGTGCGCGGCGATCTGAAAGACAACTCTCTGGGCTGGATTCGCATGAAAGAGTACAACTGCGAATTCCAATCGGAAATGATGCAAAACGCCACGACCGACGCGCGCCAGGCCGCCTTCTATCGCTGCGCGCTGGACTACACGACCGATCGCATTCAATATTTGCGGCGGGCTTTCGGCCGCGAAGGAGTAAAGCCGGGTCTGCCCGGTGAATACGACGACGGCTTCTCCGGCAGCCTGGCCTTCGAACCCGGCGACAAACAGGACTCCTATAAATTTCGCATCGAAGTCGTACGCGGCCCGACCGCCCACATCGGCGAAATCGACGGCGAGGTGTTTTTGCAGAACGGCGCAACGGGCGTATTCAAAGAGCGACCGAATTGCCCCGACTCCGAAACCGCCGCTCGTCAGCGATTCGACGGCGGGCGACGCGCCGAACCCTGCTGTCGACTGGACTTTCGCCTGAAGAATCACAAAGGCTTTCGCACGATCGCGGTCAAAGAAACGAACTGTGGCTACTACCATGGGGCGCGAGCCTACTTCGACGGGCTTTATCGCAAGATCAAATAGCCGGCGCCCGGCCGCCTTCTAAGGACCTGAAAATTGCCTAAGGCTTTTCCATATTTCGCCGATATGTACCCGGAGCGGATCCCACTCGGATAATAAAAAAAATCCCGGAGCGGAGCTCCGGGATTACGCTGGTTTTAAGTCTTTCGCGAACTCCGCAAAAGTCTTTCTTTATACACCGGTGGGATTCGTTCATTTGCTATTATAAACTATATCCGGAGCTAATTCCTGTAAGCTCCAAAAAAGTCATCGCAACAAATGTAAGATCCCCTGCGGACGCACTCCCGCTTGCGCGAGCATTGCGATCGATGTCTGGGACAGAATCTGTTTCGTGGTCAGCGCGACCATTTCTTCAGCCATATCCGCGTCCCGAATCCGCGATTCAGAAGCCTGCACGTTTTCGTAGGCGTTCATAAGCCCGCGACTTGCATGCTCCAATCGATTCGCGTATCCGCCAAGATCCGCACGTTGTTTCATGATGATCGAGAGAGCCTCATCGGCCCGCGTGATCGTATCATTCGACAGTCCCGGCGTCGAAACACTGACCATTCGATCGACATCTCGTAGCTTCAGCGCGGCGGAAGTCATCGTTCCGATGAACACCCGCTCGCGCTGATTCGCGTTGGGCCCCATGTGAAAATACATGGAAGCCACCGCCGAGTTGCGCCCGAATTGACCCAATAACAGCTGATACTGGTTGAATTCCGCCTGTGATGCCACTCGATCGACTTCGTCTACGAGCTGCGAAACTTCCACCTGAATCATCTGTCGGTCATCATTGTTGTAAATACCATTCGACGATTGAACCGCTAAAACGCGGATCCGCTGAATGATATCCGACGTCTGCGCCAGAAAGCCCTCGGTGGTTTGAATCATGCTCAAACCATCCTGAGTATTTCTTTCCGCCTGGCGCAGGCCCTGGACCTGTGTACGCATCTTTTCCGACACCGCCAGTCCCGACGGATCGTCCCCGGCGCGGTTGATCCGCATACCGGACGACAAATTCGCCATGGACTTGTCCACTGCCGACTGATTGAACTTTAGAGCACGGTGAGCATTCACTGCGCTCATGTTGTGATTGATTATCATCCTGCACTCCTTTTGCTTCTCTTTTAAGCCCCGCATCCTTGCGAGGCGGTGAGTCTTTCGCGCGAGTGCTCACGCGGCAGACAGAGAAAACAATCTCAAGGCCCTTAGAGCTTCAGCTCCGAAGGCTCAGGAGTTTGCATTCTCCCCCCGGCCGGCAACCGGCTACCGGCCGAAGAGAGAACGCAAAAAGTTAAATGCAGGAATCATGCGCAGACCACCTGGCCTGCTGTTCAATCCAATCAGTCCGTTTATATGTGTCCGACTATCCTCCTCTTCGCGAAAAAATTTCGCGAAGCGAATCCCCGGCGCTCAAGATATCCAGCGAATCGTCGATGAATGCTCTATGAGCCGCACAGGGTTCCGTTTACTTCAGCTTACGAAAATGCTTATCTCAAGAGCTGGAGTACAGACTGAGGACGGATGTTGGCCTGAGCCAGCATCGCCGTTCCACTCTGAACCAGAATCTGGTTCTTCGTGAACGCCACGGATTCTTCGGCCATATCCGTATCACGGATGCGGCTTTCGGACGCCTGGGTGTTTTCGTACGCGGTCATAAGACCTTGCGCCGCATGTTCGAGGCGATTGAAGTAGGCTCCCAGATCCGCGCGCTGCTTGTTCAAGCGATGCAGGGCCGAGTCGATGGTGCCGATCGCGTCGTTGGCCAGAGCCATCGTCGAAAGGCTGACCATTGAGCCGTCCACGCGTCGCAGATCGAGCGACTGAGCGGTCATGGTGCCGATGAACACACGCTCACGTTGGTGCGCATTGGGTCCGATGTGAAACCACATCGAAGATTCCCGCGAACCGCGTGCGAAATCGCCGAGCAGCAGACTCTGTTGGTTGAACTCCGCTTGCGATGCGATGCGATCGACTTCGTCGATCAGCTGCGATACTTCCACCTGAATCATCTGACGATCCTGAGCGGTGTAGATACCGTTCGCGGATTGCACAGACAGAACCCGAATGCGCTGGAGCACATCGGCGGTTTCCGACAGATATCCCTCAGTGGTCTGGATCATGCTCATGCCGTCTTCGGCATTTCGAGTCGCCTGGCGCAGACCGTTGATTTGCGAGCGCATTTTTTCGCTCACGGCCAGACCGGACGCATCGTCTCCGGCGCGGTTAATCCGCATGCCCGAAGAGAGCTTCTCCATATTTTTGTCCACTTCGGCATGCTGGAATTTCAGCACCCGATGGGAGTTGATCGCGGAGAGGTTATTGTTGATGATCATTCGCGTTTCCTCCTTGAAACGTGATCGATGTTCCTCGGTTACACGAACGGCTGACGAAAGACTCCGATTCGCAGGCAGAACCGGCGTATCCGAATATTTCGTATCGTCGTTAGAGCTTTCGCTCTCACGAGGTCATAACGACCAGGCGGGATGTTGGCCCGCCTCCAGGTCTTCGCTGCCACTGGCTTCGAAAACCCGGCACATAGATCTTCTCAGCCGTTGGCTTCGAAAATCTATAGTGGTGTAACTAATCTTTCTATATATAGATCTCAAGTGTGCCCGATTCCTTTCGGGTACACCTGGACCTGGTTTATTACTAACTTAGATCGGGAGGGGGATGGGGGAACTTAACACCGGGTACGGAAAAAACGAACGTCCCCGCAAAAAAAGCGTCACTTTTTTCGCGGGGCTTGCGCCCGGTGCTGCGCTGCGGATTTCGGGGAGAAAGCCGCTGAAAGCCCGGGAGAGGGCTGTACGCGCATATGTGTCATTTTGTCGTGTGTTTCTACATTTATTTTCGGGGCAGTTGCCCCTCAGGGAAATTCCCCTCACTATGTGGATATCATCGGCAAATGATACCGCGGCTTTAGGAAAAAATGCATGAGCCGCAGGCCCGGGAAAGGGACCGCGCGAGAGCCCCATCGCCCGAAAAACGACTTGCCCTGACCCGGATTCGGGCGTCCCTGTTGCGTACAGCACCATGAAACGACTACCGATCGCATCGACCAATCGCCGGCTGCAGAGCCAGAACCTGATCCTGGCATTCTTCCCGGCGATCCTCTGGCTCTCCGTCTGCGGCCCCGCCCGGGCTGATGATTCCGGCTTCCGATTCGCCGAGCGCATTCATTCAGACCAGGTCGAGACGGTATTTGTTTTACGCCCCGGGCCCGCCGCTTCCGTGGCCGCCGCGGAAGCTTCCACAGATTCAGGCGATGCAAGCCGGGAACAACCGGCCTCCGACATCCGCGAAATTGAAATTCAATACTGGAACGGCGAAGTTCAAACGCTCGAAGGCTTTACGGCCAGTCCGATTATCGACGGCCAGGATCTGGACGGCTTCGTCATTGAAGATCTGAACTTCGACGGCTATAAAGATCTGCGCCTGATTGAGTTTCTGCCGGCCGGCCCGAATATTCCTTATCTGGTCTGGCTGTATGATCCAGATACGAAACGTTTCGCGGCGAGCGACATCTTCGCCGACATTACGAGTCCGGAAGTCGACGCCGAGAAACGACAGATCATCACCCGCTGGCGGGACGGCGCGGCGAAGAACGGAACGAGCTACTATGAATTTCGCCGCGACCGGCTGGTGCTGGTCCGCGAAGAAAGCCGGGAGTATGCAGACGCATCCCGCTTTCGCCTGATTGTTCGCGAGCTCCGCGACGCCGAAATGGTGGAGATCGAAAACGAAATGAAAACCGTCGACCCTGCCGAAGACTGACGACGCGCTCATGACGCAACTGCGCCTGCGCCCATTGAACCCGGCCCGCGATCTGGACTGGATGTATTCGTTTCTGAAAAACGAATCGCCCGATGGTCTGCGTCAGTGGGCCGGTAACACTCTACGCCATCCGCTTACACCAGCGCAGCTGGCCGCGCATGCGAAGCGACTCAACGTGAAGGTTCCCCTGCGTCGCGCATATATTGCCGTCGCCCGCTCCGCGCGCCAGGCTGCGAAAGAAAACGAAATCCGATTGGCCTACGCCGAGCTGTACAACATTACGGAACGAGGATCCGCATTTATAACGCGAATGGTGGTGCATCCCGACTATCGCGGCCAGGGAATCGGACCCGAGATGCTGGGTCAGATTCTCCAGCAGGGTTTCGAAAAGTACCGCCTGCATCGCATCGAACTCAACGTATACGATTTCAACACGGCCGGCGTTCGCTGCTACGAAAAGGCGGGCTTTCGCAAAGAAGGGCTCATGCGCGGCACGACCTTCACCGGGCGTGACTACTGGAATGCGTATCGCATGGCGATTTTAGAAGACGAGTGGCGAGGCCGTCCGCGCGATCCTGCTTGAGTTTGGGCCAGTCTCAGCGCGCAATTCCTTCACAGCAGAAGGCTTCGCAAGAACCGCTTCCAGAATACACGCGACCGCCCGCCCCGGTTTTCACCGGGAACGCGCGGTCTTTCGCGCCTGTCGATCAACGACAGGCCGCGGGCATGGCTTCGGCCTCACCTGCCCGAAGGCAGACGACTTTTTCGCCTTTGCTTATGGCAAAGTTAAGACTTTCGCGGTCACCTGTCTGCGACAGGCAACCTGTTCGCCTTTGCATATGGCAAAGGGTTCGCCTTTGCTTATGGCAAAGGCTCAGGCGCGTTTCTCGAACAAGAGGCCACCGAGTTCCGACATCGCTTCCGCGAATTCGAGCAGCTTGGTTCCCGGAATTTCTTCCAGGGTCTCGCCGGTCTGCGTATTGACTAACGCGACCTGCAGCTTGCCCGTCTCCTGGTGCATACGAATCTGATAGCGCGAGTCCGCACTGGTCAATTCGGGGTGCACGTATTCGAGCGCCTTTACGGCGGACTCGATTTGACGTCGATTCTCGGGAGTGGCCGCTACGTCCGTGTAGCTTTGCCCCTGGCGTTCCGCGCCGGCATCGGCCGCCGTCGAATCATTCGACAGCTTCAACTGCGCCGCTTCGATAGCGGCGCCGGCCAATTCCTTTGCGGTTCGCGCTACCGCCGCTTGAGTCTCCGAGACCGGAGATTGTCCATTGCTTGCGTGTAAAACATCTTTGATCAGGGTGTCCATAGAAGTACCCTCCACATTAAGGCAATCGACGATTGTGTGGATGAACTTTATGGTCTGAGCTCTTTTACGGCCGAATTGTCGCAAAAATTTTACGAAAAAATTCGCTCGTTTGGAGGAGATTATGTCTCATTTTCCCGGAGCTATGGGGACCGCGGTCCGCTGGGTGGGCCCAGGGCGATACCGGGATGGTCACCAGCGGGCGAGTCGAATGCGAAATTAACGGCCTCCGAGAAATTTCACATCAGGTTCTCAGCTCGATGCGCATCGGCATGCCGTCTACGGGGCGCAGCGTGATGAGTCCCTGCATTTTGACTTCGGCCCGGGTCGAACGTAAACGAAAGCGCGATACGATTCCCGCGAGAATCATCGTCATCTCGGCCAGCGCGAAGTCGGCACCGATGCACAGGCGCGGACCGCCGCCGAACGGAAAGTACGCGTAGGGCATTTGCGATTTACGATTCTCCGGCGAAAAGCGTTCCGGGCGAAACGCAAGCGGCTCGTCCCAAAAAGAACGGTGGCGATGAGTGACGAGCGGATTCATATACAAGACCGCGCCGGCTGGAATGCGATAGCCCATGATTGTATCTGCCTGGATCGCGCGACGCGCGATCGACCAAGCCGGCGGATACAGACGCATGGATTCTTCGAGCGCCATCCGGGTGTAGGGCAGCTTCGCGAGATCGTCGAAAGCGGGCGCGCCGTCGCGCACACTTACGTCGACTTCCTGTTCCAGATGTTGCAGCGCTTCGGGATTTTGCGCCAGCAGATGAAAGGTCCAGGTCAGGGCCGTCGCGGTGGTTTCGTGGCCGGCCAGGAGCAGCGTTAAAATTTCATCGCGCAGCTGTCGGGGGCTCATCGCCTGACCGCTTTCATCGCGGGCGCTCATGAGCATCGAAAGCAGATCCGCTGGCGCATCCGCATCGCCTGCATCTTTTATGGACGCGGCGGAGGAAGCGTCGGCCATACGCTCGGCGATCATCGCATCGACGACGGCCCACAGACGCCGGGCGGCTTTCTTCAGCTTAAAATCGCGCGGAGTAAAATTAACCCACGGAGGAAGGCCCGATAGCAAACGCTCCGTCATCAGATGATTCGCCTCCGCGAGCGCCGCGCCAATCTCGTCGGCGTCGCCGGTCAAATCGCGCGAAAAGAGCGCCCGCCCCACGATTTGCAGAGTCAGAGCGGCCATCTCTTCGCCAATGTCCAGAACCTCGCCGACCGCCTCGCGTTCCCAGCGCTGAACCAGCAGCCGCGTGCAATCGCGCATCGCCAGGCCGTAGCCCGCCATGCGTTTCCGATGGAAGGCCGGCTGACTGAGGCGTCGCTGGCGCAGCCAATCCGCGCCGTCGTTCGTCAGCAGTCCGTTGCCCAGGAGCCGCAGCTTCAACATGCGATAGTCGAATACGTTTTTATCGTAGTTCGTATGATTGCGATGCAGCACGTGTTCGATCGCCTGCGGGTGAACCAGCATACTCGAACGGTACATCAACATGCGCGATTCGACGATCTCATCGTATTCGTTTCCGAGCTCCAATAAGAATCCGGTGGGGTCGGCGATAAACTCGCGCAGGTTTCCCAGCAGCAGCGAAGTAGCGGGAATACGCGGAATTTCGCGCGATGGACTGGCGATCGTTTGATTCACAGGCCCCCCTGAATTTCCAGGTCCGGCAGCGACTCCTGCAGCGCCGCGATTCCCGCCGCGGTCACGGACGTGTTTTCGAGCATAATCCACTGCAGCAGCCTCAAATTTTCCAGGGCTCCAAGACCCCGATCCGTAACCTGTGTTCCGGAAAGATTAAGGCCACTCAACTTTGAAAAAGATTTAATATGCGCGAGACCGGCGTCGGTGATCCGGGTTCGTTCAAGAATCAGATAGTGCAAATCTTCGAGCGAACTCAACTGTGCAAGTCCCGCGTCGGTGATCGCCGTATTCGCGACGCTGAGGGAATTCAGTCGACGAAGCGGTGCAAGCCGCGCCATGCCCGCGTCGGTAATCGCCGTGCCCTCCAGACCCAGAGCGACCAGTTCCGGAAATTCGCTCAGATGCTCCAGGCCGGCGTCGGTAATACGCGTGCGATCCAGGCGCAGCCCTTCGAGATTGCGCAGGGCTTTCAGATGTTCCAGACCGCGATCACTGATCTCCGTGTCCGGCAGATCCAGGTTTTTTAGACGCCGCAGCGCAACGAAGGATCGTAAATCCGCGTCTGTGATTTTGGTGCTGCCCAGATCCAGATGTTGCAACGCCGGCAGCGCAGCCAGAAAGCGCAGACCGGAGCCGTCAACCCGGGTCCCGGACAGATCCAGCGCGGAAGCATCCCTCAGCTCGGAGACGCTGTATTCTTTTCCGATCGAGGAGAGATAGTATTGAGCCGTCGCCAGGTCCGCACTACAGGCACCGCCGAAGACAAGTGCGCCAACAAAAACTAAAACGGAAATCATTCGGGACATATAGATGTGACGCGCCCGAAGGGGCTCAAGATCAACAGAAATTTAGAACGCCAGAAGGCCCGGGAAACGAACACATTTCCTCAATGATAGCATAGCATGGGGGTGGGTGTATCACCGGGTGTCGCCCGTGCGGGCTGAGCGGCTTATTTCTTGAGCGCGTTTTTCATGCGCATCAGCTTGCCGCGCAAACGCATGATCGCCTTCGTGTGCAGCTGAGAAATGCGGCTCTCGGTAACTTCCAGAACTTCGCCAATCTCTTTGAGGGTAAGATCCTCATAGTAATAGAGGACGATCACTTTCTTTTCTTTGTCCGGGAGATGCTTGATCGCTTCGACGATCACGCCTTTGATCTCTTCTTTTTCGATCAGAGTATCCGGATTCAAATTCTGCGGAGATTCGAGGGTCTCCATAAACGAGACTTCGTCGTTGTCGTCGCCGAGATACCAGATATCGTTCAGCGAAATCATGCTGGTGCCGGAGATTTTCGTCAGCAGCGTGTGCAGTTCGTCCAGCGAGAGGTTCATCTCTTTGGCGATGTCTTCGTCGTCGACCGTGTGGCCGAGTTTGTTTTCGAGGGTGGCGATGGTCTCTTCGACCTGCTTCGCCTTCTGGCGAATCGAACGCGGGATCCAGTCGATACTGCGCAGCTCGTCGAAGATGGCCCCGCGAATCCGGGTCATCGCATAGGTTTTGAATTTAATGTCGCGGTCGGGGTCGAATTTCTCGATGGCGTCGAGCAGACCGAAGCTGCCGTAGCTGACCAGATCGTCGAATTCCACGTTCTGCGGCATGCCGATGGCCACTTTGCCGGCTACGTACTTTACGAGGGGCGAGTACTTCTCGACCAGAAAATCACGCACTTCACGGTTCTTGCTCCGGCGGTATTCGCGCCACAGCTCGATCTCTTCGTGATCTTTATATTTGTCCCAGATCTTGCCCATGTAATTTGATTATGAAAACTGTTTCGCCAGGATTATGATAGAATGCAATTTATGCGTCGTCTTTCGCCAGCATTGTTTTAATAGCCTCGGCGATCAACTTGGGTTCGTTCTTAATCTTAATCTTGTCTACAATAATATGATCCCCGAACTGTTTCGTATCTTCCGCCGCCGCGGCGACGCTTTCATCCTGTTCTGAGGTCGCGTAACCTTCTGCGTCCAGCCCATCGTCATCGTAACCGGCCTCGTCGCCAAGCTCCAGTTCATCGCCCATGCCCTGCGGCATGAAGATCTCCAGGAACTCCGGCACCCGCTGCTCCAGAACCTTGTAGGTCCCGGCTCCGAGGGCTCCAGACAGCATACTGCAAAGCACTGCCGTCAGGACCAGCGAGAAAATTCTGTTTCCGCCGATGATTCCAAAGGCGACCGAGAGGATCAGCCCGATGACGGCGAAGACCCCGACGAATTTGATCATCAGGTTCACGTGGTCGACCTAAGCTTCCTCGTTATTGCGGGACTGGCCCAATCCGAGAAACTGCTGAAAAAACGCGAATATTCCCTGCGAATCCTCCTTTACAGATGCGTTAACGAGCCGCGCCCCGATGTGATTGATGCATGCCGCGCTCTTCGAACCCGGATACAGCACGACATGCGGTCGCTGGCTGCGAATACTCTTTTGGACGAGATTTTCTTCAAAAACAAATCCCAGGCTCTCGACCCCGACCTTTAAAAACTGACCGGAGATACTCATCAACCGATCTGAGACGCGCTTCGCCTCGATCGCCGAAGGCGCCCGGTTTACAATCAATTTGATCTTTTTCGTAGCGCCGCTCGCCGCAACGATGCTCTTGATCATGCCGTAGGCGTCGGTAATGGCCGTGGGCTCGGGCGTCGTGACGACGACAATATCGTCGGCGGGCAGCACCAAACCCAGGACATTCGATCCGACGCCGGCGCCGGTATCGATTAGAAGCACGTCGTAGCCTTCCAGTTCGGAAAGTTGTTCGACAAACAGGTCCCGCTGGGCGTCCGTCAGATTAGCAAGCTGTGAGATTCCGTTCGCGCCGGCGATGATGTCGATGCCGAAGCCCGTCGGAATGATAATATCAGAAAGTTTCTTTTTGCCTTTCAGCACTTCATAGATGCTGAACTCGGGGATGATGCCCATCAGGACGTTGATGTTCGCGAGTCCCAGATCCCCGTCGAAGAGGAGGACTTTTTTGCCCAGCCGACCCAGAGCGATGGCCATATTGACCGACAGGGTGGATTTACCGACGCCGCCCTTCCCGGAAGTAACGGCGACGACCCGCCCACGGCGGGTTTCAGGTTCACTGATTTCTTCCAGTTCCGTACGTTCCAGCGTTGTCGCTCCAACACCACCCGAGGGAGGCGCGGATTCGCTTCTTTCACCGGCCAGCTTTCTTAGGTTGGCAGCCTGATCCATAATTTCCATCTTATGTCAGATTCCTGAGGAGATGTATCTCACGCCCCGGAATCCGTTCCATCGCTTTTGCCGCCGGGTCCGCTCAGCACCATGCGAGCAAGTTCCAACGACTCAGCCTCCAGAATACTTCCGGGCACATCCTGACCGTTCATCAAAAATGAAAACGGTCTGTTGTACTTATCGGCAAGCTCGATAAATGCCCCCAGAAAATCTGACTCGTCCAGCTTGGTCAGGATAATTTTATCCAGCCCAATTTGGTCATAGGCAAGCAATATTTTTTCCAGCATCCCGGCGTTGGTGTTCGCCGCGAGCACCAAATGCTTCTCCAGACGCACATCGCAGGCTTCGACGTACTCCTGGAGCTGATCCATCCGCTCCTGATCCTTGTAGCCGATGCCGGAAGTATCGATCAGCATCAATTCGGCCCCGTCCCGGTGCAGATATTCCTGAAAATCCCGGGGGGTCAGCGGCGCAAAAAAGGGCACGTCCATGACCCCGGCGTAGGTTTTGAGCTGCTCCGTGGCCGCCAGCCGATAGTGGTCCAGGCTGTAGATCGAAACGTCCCGGCCCTGCATAATATGGTAGCGAGCGGCCAGCTTCGCCAGGCTGGTCGTCTTGCCCGATCCCGTCGGCCCCATCAGCATCACCGCCTGGCACTCGCCGTGGCGGGGAGCGATATCCGGCACTGTTCGGATGACTTCCGCCAGCTTTTTGAGCGAGCGCTCCTCGACGTTGCGGTATTCGGCCCGCTCGATCCGCGACAGACTGTGGTCGACCTGCTGTAAAAAACGATCGGCAAAATCGTCGCTCACCTGCGAGGACAGCAATCGACCCCGAATGCGGTGCAGGGTCCGACCAAAGCGCTCTTCGCTGTCCCCGGAGAGCCCGGCCCGGACGGTCGCGCCGCCTTCCGATCGATCAAACATGGCTTCCTCCTGAGGATGCGTGGGGGACTCAGAAGATCCGACGACAGCCGCCAGCGCCTCGCCTCCCGCATAGTCTGCAGGCCCGGATCTGCCGCGCGATCGGGGCTCCGCCGCTGAATTCAGAGCCGGATCGGCCGCAAATATCTCAGATGCGGGGCCTCCGGTAGATACCCGGCTCCCCTCCCCGGCATGGGATTCCGAGAGCAGCATATCCAGAGCTTCGCGCTCCAGGGCGATCTCTTCAGGCGTTTGCGGCGTCGGCAGCCCGGCATACGGCCGCTGCGGGCCCGGGATAGCGGTCGAGCCGCCCGGTCCGGCGGACGAAGACAGCGGGGGAATGGAGTTGCCACCGGTTCGCACCGCGGCCACAGAACGATCTCCGGCGCCAGTCGTCGAATCCACAGCCGACGAGCGCCCCTCAGATTTGGCGAGTGCGGGCAGAGACGCGTCCGGTTGATCGGCGGCCTGACGGGCCGCGGCGGCGTCGACGAGCGCCCGGCCCAGGGCTGAACGATCGCGACCGCTGCTCTGCTTCGTGGAGATCAGGGGGCGCCCGCCCGAGCCGGCGCTTTCCTCGGGCAACATAAAATCAATTTCGTAGAGCTTGCGAGAGAACAGACCGGATCCCAGCAGTCCGCCTTCCTGGACTTCGCGAGTCGACAGAATGATCGCCTGAGAACCGTACGCACTGCGCAGCTTCATCATGCACTCCGCCACGCTCTTTCCGCGAATCTTATCGTACTTCATAAAACATTGCCCCGGGCAGACCCGGCGTCGATCGCGACCAGCAGCTGCGCGAAGACGATTCTCGAAATTCAGAGCGAAGACTTCTTCGCCCGCGAGTCGCGCCGCCGCATAAACCACTAAAAAACAGCAAACATATGTTTAGCGTTCTTTAGCAGTCTAAAAACCGACCAATGGATTATGTCTCATAATAAGTCTCTCCTGGCAATCGTTTTCCGCCCTGCGCCACGATCGGCTTCGTTATTATTTGATATGCTGCGCTTTCGCACGCACAACGCGCGCGAGACGCGCTGATAGTAAAATAGTGCTTGGCACCTGGGGCAAGCGGGGTACCCGGGAAGCATGCGAAACCCCGCCGAATCTCAAATCGTTTCTACCCGGACCGCTGCGCGGGCCTCAGCTTTTCCTCAATCTAGTAGCGCGCTCCGACTGATGCGGCAGGGCCTGGCCATCGTCCTGGTCGGTGGAGCGTTCGCGTTTTGCGGCGGCGACAAACAAGCTGACCTGGATCATCCACCCGCTCTGGATGTTTTCGTCTGGGACGCGCAAGCCTCAAAGACCGCCGCGAATTTGAAGGACGCCGGCTGGCGCCAGACCGCGGACTCCGAAGGGCGCCTGGAATTCGAAGCGACCCGTAGCGCGGATCCGGAAACAGAACGCATCGCGGCGACCGCGGGACTGCCCGACGCCCCTCCGGCCGACGCGAATATCACGCTCTTTTCCCAGGCGGACCAACTGAATGTCGTGCGCATGCAACGCCGCGGCAATCGAGACGCGATTCGCGCTTTCGTATCGGATCTCGCGGACGACTTCGAAGTCGAAGGACCGGTCTGGGAATCGGAACCGCGCGAAACGAATTCGGCAACGGGCAACCGTACGACTCGACGCGAACAGCTCTTTGAAACGCCGCGCGCCTGGATTGCCGTTCGCATGGTCTTTACGGAAGCCGCGGAAGCGCAGCTGAGCGAAGCGAGCATTTCGGAAGTTGAGCTACAATTCTTCGGCAAATCCACGAACGAAGGGCTTTCCCAGGGCGCGCTGGTCGAAAGCCTGCAAGCCGAATAGGCGAACGAAATCACAGCACAGAAACAGCAAAACGGATTCGGATCGCCGACCTCCTGAAGGCGAACGATCTGGATATATACTCCCAGAGGAACCAACGGATAACGAATTATGACTGCAACGACTCACGCAAAAATCGAAGAACATCTCGGCGGCGACGCCGCCAGCCTGCTCGGCCACACAGCGAAGGTCTCGAAGGATCTGCTGCATCTGCCGGGCCCGAATTTCATCAACGATATCTACAGCATCACCGATCGCAATCCGCAAGTATTGCGAAGCCTGGGCCAGCTCTTTAACTCGGGCCGTCTGGGCGGCACCGGCTATCTGTCGATCCTGCCCGTCGACCAGGGCATCGAACACACCGCCGCCGCCAGCTTCGCGCCGAATCCGATCTACTTCGATCCGGAAAATATCGTGAAGCTGGCCATCGAAGGCGGCTGCAACGCGGTCGCTTCGACCTTTGGCGTGCTGGGATCCGTCGCCCGCAAGTACGCGCATAAGATTCCGTTCATCGTCAAGATCAATCACAACGAGCTGATGACCTACCCGAACACCTTCGATCAAATCCTGTACGGCAATATCGAAGAAGCCTGGAATATGGGCGCGGTGGCGGTCGGCGCCACGATCTACTTCGGTTCGGAAGAATCGAATCGTCAGATCGTCGAGATCGCACAGGCCTTTCAGCACGCCCACGAGCTCGGCATGGCGACGGTGCTCTGGTGTTATACGCGCAACTCCGGCTTCAAAGCGGACAAAGATTACCACGTCGCAGCCGACTTAACCGGACAGGCGAATCACTTAGGCGTTACGATCGAAGCCGACATCATCAAACAGAAGCTGCCGGAAAACAACGGCGGCTTTAACGCGATCAAATTCGCGAAGACGCACGAAAAAGTTTATAGCGACTTAAGCAGCGATCATCCCATCGACCTGTGCCGCTACCAGGTGATGAACTGCTATATGGGCCGCGCGGGATTGATCAACTCCGGCGGCGCCTCGGGGGACAACGACTTCGCCGAAGCTGTAAAAACCGCCGTGGTCAACAAACGTGCGGGCGGCACCGGCCTGATCTCGGGTCGCAAGGCTTTCCAGCGCGACATGAAAGAAGGCGCGCAGCTGCTGCAAACGATCCAGGACGTGTATTTGGACGATCAAATCACGATCGCCTGATAGAGTAAAAACGCAGACAATCGACAAATGAAAGCGCGACGACATGCGAAAGCAGCACGTCGCGCATATCGCATATCGCATATCGCGCAGCGAAAAACGCGCCGCTTCTGAATCAATACTCAGAAGCGGCGCGTTTTTTTATTCGCCGGTAACGATCGTGCAAATTTGAGTCTGGGTTCCGAACAGACCCAGCCCCGAATTCTTATAGCGATACGCTACGCTCGTAATTTCGGTGATGCCGCCCAGACGCGCCGCGGTTTCCACCGAACCGTCTCCGTGCATCGAAAGAGTCGCAGCCGACAGCGGATACGGCAGAGGATAGCTCATCTCCGTAATGCAGGACGTGCCGGTCTTTGAACCGACCTCAACGACCGCGCCATAGCCCGGCGCCGGGTACGTATACGAAGACGGCAGAAAAGGCGACGCCCCCCGACCAAAGCGCGGATCGCCGACCGGCAGCGTTCCGGCGCAGGCCACCAGCAGCGCGGCCGCCCCGGCGATTGCGAGAAGTGAATTTCTCATGGCTTTCATCCTCCCGCGACTCACTCGCCGGTCACCAGCGTACAATTCGCAAGATACACCGATCCCAGAACGTTGGTCCGCTCAAAGCTCACGCTGCTCACGCGACTGATCCCGCCGGCTTTCGCCGCGCCTTCGACCGAAGCGTCGCCGGAAGCGAAGAGCGCGAGAACCGCTGACTGGCAGGACTTACCCTCTTTGCTGCCGATGGTGCCGGGAATCGATTCGGATCGCGCCACGCGGCCAAAAATGGAACCGCCCACGTCGGGGCCGCCGACGCCCATCATCGAGGAACATGCGACCGCGAATCCCATAGCGATCGCGAGTACCGCAAAATAATTGAATTTCATTTTTTATACATTCTCCGTCAAAAAGTCGAGATTGTTTGCTCGCCTAAGTTTCGTCAATTCAGTATTTGCGACATTTCGGCGAATGGGCCGCCGATTTATTGTTTGACCGGAGCGCATAGACTTAGTAAGAATTCTTTATGAGTATACGAAACCTTTTCGGCCCACGCTTGAAATCAACGCTGGCGATCGCCGCCCTGGCCGTCTCGATGCCGGCAATGCTCACGGTGCGCTGCTCTTTCAGAGACTGCGAAGCCAAACGACAGGCGGCGGACGATTGCTCACTGGCTGTTCTGACTTCGTATATTGCCGCCAATTCGAGTAGCAGCACCTCTTCATCCCAGAGGGCCAGCACGACCAACCTGCTCCTTGGAAGCATCTTTTGCCAGTCCCAGGTGCCGAGCGAATGCCGCAGCGACGATTCCGATTAAAGCCGGCCGGCCGACTGATTATGTACGTTTCTGCATAAGGCGTCGCGCTGCTTGCGGCTGAATAACAGGCAGCGGACACATCTCTAAAGAACCATTAGTAAACCCGAGAAATTCGCTTGCCGCGCTTAGCCGCCCGGCCAATTTATCGGAATGAAATTCAAACTCGGCCTGCTTCTGCCTCTGATCCCACTGCTTTTCGCGACGCACTGCGCGACGATCTTCAGCGATCGCGTCTACGATTACGAATTCGAGTCCGAGCCGGCCGGGGCCACCGTCAAAATCACTTCGCGCGGGAATTTAATCGCCAGTATCACGACGCCGGCTTCCATTCCCCTCGACCTGCGCAAGCATTATGATGTTCATTTTGAACTGAGCGGATACAAGAGCCACAGGCTCATGATCGACAAGGACGTCGACCTCTGGATCCTGGCCAACGTCCTCAATCTCGGCTACGGTCTGCCCATTGACGCGATCTCCGGCGCGATTCATAAGCCCAGCACCAGCCTGATCCGGTGGGAATTCGAACGCGCAGAGGGAACACCTCAGGATTCGAACGGCGAAGAAGATCAAGGTGCAATCAACGTAACTCTGGAGTTTTCGGGCAATCACGGCCGGAAGGTCGTCGCCGGCTTTCAAATGAAACGCGGAACGGGCGAAGTGGTTCACCGGCTGAGCGATCTAAATCCGACTGTATATTGAAAAGCCAGGCGAAAGGTCCGACGCATTCCTGAGGACATTCCTGAAGAACTCAAGGCAATAGCAGGGAAATCGCTTGCCCTGCCCGCCGGATCGGGCAGGTTGCGGAAATGAACTTCAAACTCAGCCTGCTTCCGGCTTTCATACCCCTCCTTTTCGCTTCGCACTGCGCGACTCTTTTCAGCGACAGCAATTACGACTATAGCTTTGAATCCGAGCCGCCCGGGGCGAACGTATCAATTCTCTCAGGCAGAAATTTAATCGCCAACATTACGACTCCCGGCACCTACCGCCTGGATCTGAACAACAACTACAATATAAGATTCGAACTGAGCGGATACGAAACGCACGCTCTGCTCATCGAGAAAGACGTCGATCTCTGGATTCTGGGAAACTTCTGCAACTTCGGCGTCGGACTCGCCATTGACGCGCTCACCGGCGCGATTCATAAGCCCAGCACCAGCGTCATAAAGTGGCGCTTTGAACGGCAGACCGGCGCGCTCCGCGGCCTGGACGGAGAAGATCGCGACGCGATCCAGGTAACTCTGGAATTTTCGGGCAACACCGGCCGGAAAGTCGTCACCGGTTTTCA
The DNA here is from genome assembly GCA_024742665.1 of bacterium. Lineage (GTDB taxonomy): Bacteria > Spirochaetota > Leptospiria > Leptospirales > Leptonemataceae > JANSYA01. The sequence continues at coordinate 860,754 of JANSYA010000001.1, read as the reverse complement.
AATGAAACCTGGATCAGGCGAAGTCACTCATCGCCTGGCAGATTTAGAGCAAACTGTGTATTGAGGATTGGATGCGGCAGGCAGGATCCGCCTGGTCCGCGCCGAACGGCGACTGAACGGTGATCAAGGACGAGACGGCTGCCAGCGCCTGCGCCGATATTTCGGACGCAGACGGGGCGGCCTGATTCGCTTACTGTGGTTTTGAATAGAGAGTGGGATAGGTCTTTAACAGCGTATTGTACTTCGCCCTGGTCATAGACGAAATTTGGCCGCTGCTCTTATTCAGATTTTCCCAATCGCGTGATGATAGCTGCAAGCGGTCTGTCGTGGCCAGATCGTCGTTTAGAAAATCGATCAGAAAGAACCCGGCGATCAGATCGACGATTTCAAGGGGATGTATCTCCGCATAGATATCGACCCCTGCGGCCGCCTGAACGCCGATGCCCCAGACGTCTCTGTAGCGCATAAAGATCGGATCCCCCGCCGTGATCATCTTGGACTGAGCGATAAAGATCGAATCGACTCCGTTCGTGCCGACCCGGGACTCGCCCATTCCGACAATATCCGCCGGACCAACGGCGACTTCGCCACCGCCGCCGCCGTAGATTCCAATATTTCTTTTCTGAGCAATCGACAGCCCGTAGCTGTATCCACCCAGAGCCTTGAGCTGCGCATAGCGCGTAACCCACACACCAAGCCCGGAATTATATCCGATCCCAACTTTGACTGTTAGCAGGTCCAGAGCATCAAACAAACGATCCGGCAGATACCATGCGATGCGCTCACCAATTCCGGCATCGGCCTCTTTCCGAAACGCATAGTTGAAACCCAGCGCCTCCGGTCGTTTGATCTCTTTCCCACCGTTCGCTTTAATAGTATCCAGCAGCGCGACCAGCCGGGGTTCGTCGGGATAGATCTCTTTGATCGGCTGCAAGACCACCAGAGCTTCGTCGTACTTTTGGTCTTCAGCGAGTTTTTCGGCTTTCTGTAGACCGACTCGTAAATCGTTGTTGATTGTGTGAATCGTTGCGCTCTTACAATTACCGTTCAAGATCGCGAACGCGAGCATGAACACAGGCAAAAATAATATTCGCAAGTCCTTTCCCTTCTTCATTTAATTCTCCTGATTTCTATATAAAAGGACGCAGAGCCTCAGGTTTCAGACGGCTGCTCGAGCAACTTCTGAAAATCCTCTGAGAACTGCTTAACATCTCCGCTCCAGATCTTCAGAGGCGGCGGAGCGCTCGGCTCCGAAATCCAGGCGTCGCCGTTTAAGAACCACCAGCTCGCGACGGCGGAATAGCTTGAATCGTAATAATAGCTGCCGACTTTTTCCAGCTCGCCGTCGTAGATGTGAATGATCGAACCCGACTGGTACTGACTCCAGATCGGGACGGTGCCCAGGGTGAGCCAGCCAACGAGCTCCGGCAGCAGCGTCAGACAGCCCGGGCGCCGCTCGGAAAACGGGGGCACGTGAATGCCCATGATATAAAAATCCACGTCGCGCCGTTTGAAGCGCGGCTCATCCCCGTCAAAATTGAAGACCTTCGCCAGCTCGACAAATCCGCTATCCCGCGCGAACTGGATATAATCCTCGATGAAGGCGTTCCGATTTTCCGGTTGAATCTTTCGGAAACCTTTGAAGGGGATGTTCGCCGCCGGCACGCCCATCCCGACGGCCTGCTTCAAATCGCGCGAATAATCGATCTCGGCGATGATCCCCCTTTCTCCCGCCGCGTTTTCGGCCGGCCTTGAGGTATAACCGTAAAATCCTATTAACGCGATCTTCGGATTTTCTTTCGGGAAAGATTCAGAGGAAACTATGTCGACCCGGGCGGCTTCGGAGGAATGCTCAATATAGTGCGCGCAGGAGACCGTCGAAAGTAATAGCCAGATTGTTGCTATCGTAATAATACCACGGGCCGCCCGGTGCGGATCGTTGCCTGAATTGATTTTTCGGACAAAACGACCCTCCGGATGCATGGGTGATTACTTACCTGCGTCAGTGTTTCGTCAAGAAATTTCGTCCGGGCCTGTTTTCGACACACGCATTGCGCGAACGTCTGCCCGGACGGCGCGAAGACCCGATTGGATTGCGCGAAGACCCGGCTAGATGGCGCGAACTGTAAAACCCCAAAAATCAGCGCGAGAGGCGACCGGTCTTTTGCTCGACTCCGCCCCGCGTTTAGATTCGATTTCCGCCGGTAACCAGGTCCGCCTCAATGGGCAGCACGCATCTGTCCGAGGCGACATTCTGACGTTTCCCGCTTTCGGTATGGAGGATGCAAAGAGGCTGAAGCTGATTCGTACTCAGTATGAATTGCAGTCCGATTTTCTCCCGACTACCGGACGTTGCGCTCACACGAGTTTCCAAACGTCGCAGGAGAGCACTGCTGACATGATCGAATACGTAGCGTACCTGCCGCTCCTCTGCTTCATAGTTGAGCTCCAGGCGCACCAGAACACGATAGAATCTTTTCTCCGAATCCAGTAAAAAAAACGATCTTCGCACCCGTAGCTGCTTTTCCGGCAGGTACTTCTCAATAATATAAGGGCGACCCTTAAGGGATTCGACTGCCAGGCCCCGGACCCGGCCGTCCTGATCGTAATCCCCGAACTTCAATAGCTCGCCGTCCGTGCTCCAGACGCAAACTTTCCCCCGGGCGATCCCTTCGCGATAGTCTCCCGTATACAGGATTTTGCGGCCGTCGTACAGAGAGTCCGCCTCTTGCGCCCCCTCTATGCTGCAGTCCGCATCGGCACGAGATTGGATCGCTGCGAGGTCAGCCTCCGTAACGCCCCGGTAAAAGCGAAAAAGGCGGCCGATAAGCTGTCGGTTCACTTCCGAAAGCTGCTGATCCACGTACAAAACCCGCTGCTGACGCGTAGAGACCCGGGAAACGCACGCTGTCAGAAGGAAAAGCGCGGCGCAGGCCACCGAGATTCGCCCGAAGAGCCCGGGGTTCATACAGAGCTGTATCATTTCTTTAGTTTCTCCGCAAATGCGACACCGTCGTCGACACTACTCTGGGCGCAAGCTCATCTAAGTATCCCGGACCCGCCACATCTATCAGACTGCCGGGCAAGCATGACGCTTCGATCCCCCGGCCCGTTCATTTAATTGGCATCCATTCAAAGAATTACTTGCAACGATTCCAGTAAGTAGTCTCCTTTGCCAGCATTACTTAACCATCACTAGGAGAGTGAAATCTATGCAAACTAAACTAATACTGCTGTTGGCTTTCGCGAGCGCGACTTTGATCGTTTGCTCCGGCCTCGGAAACGGCCGCGGCGACAACGGATTTCTCGTTACGGCTCCGGCTGGCATCATCCCCCTGATTCCTCCCGGATCGCTGCTCACGAGCGTCAAGACTAACGCAAACTGCGGCGCGGGTACGGAAGACTGTATCGGCGAACAGGAATACGGCGACGCGACCGGCGAAGGCGCTGGCGTAGGATCCAAGCAGGGCGAAAGCTGCGCCAGCAGCATCCTGGGCCTCATCGCTACCGGCGATGTCGGCATCAAAACCGCTGCTGAAAACGGCGGCATCACACGCGTTCGTTCAATCGATACGCACAACACCCAAATCCTCAGCTCGATCTACCAGGAGACCTGCATCCTCGTGAACGGGGACTGATGCGGTTGACGAGATAAAAGGAGAAACCCAATACTATGAAAAAGCAATTACTATTGATTACTACCATCGTCGGCGCTCTGACCATCGTTTGCTCGGGAGGCTTGATGGACGCCCCCCCGGGAAACGGCTTCGCAGTAAACGCGCCCGGTGGTTCACTGTTTCAAAGCACTACTGACAACGTTAACTGTGGCGCGGGTGCGGAAGACTGCATCGGCGAACAGGAATACGGCGATACGGGCGGCAACGGCGGCCTGATCGGCAGCAAGACCGGCGAAAGCTGCGCCAGTGTAATTCTGGGTCTCATCGCTACCGGCGACCTCAGCCTCAAATCGGCTGCTGACGTCGGCGGCATCACGAAAGTACATTCCGTCGACCGTTCGTACTCACGGGTAGTTAGCTCTGTGTACCAACAAACCTGTATTCTGGTTAACGGCGAATAATTCGTCGCCAGGCCCCGGCCCCGGAGTTTTCCGGGGCCGATTTTTTCCTTCCTGTAATTTTTCATCTGATCTATTCTATGCGACAAACGTTGCGCACTCCTAAAAAATTCCTTATCATCCTGCTCAGCATCTTCGCACTTGCAAACTTCACAAAGCTGTACGCGGAAGATCCTAAATCGGCTTATCAGCTGGCCGAAGAGTCCTTTCAAGAATTCGCCGCGGAGATGCAGGGTTCTCGCCTGGATTCACTGCGCTTTCAGCTGATTACGGCGACTCCGGGCAAAACGGTAACGACTGCATTCGGCCACATCGCCCTGCGGGCTTTTTCAGGAAACGAGTGCGGTCCTTACGATTCCTACACCAATACGGCCTGCACCCAAAAGGATTTCTATATCGATTTCGGGCAGTACGACGAGAGCGCCAGTTTCCTCTGGCGTTTTCTGCGCGGTCACGCGCGCTTCTATGCTCATGTGTTGCCCATGGCGGCCGCCTTTCAGGGCTGGGAGGCGTCCGGACGCGGCCTCTTCGCGCAAGATTTGAAACTGACCCGGGCACAAAAGCGACGCGTGCTCGACCTCATACTTGAATCCAGCGACAATTTTACGAAGAGCTACGATTACGCGAACTTCACCCGCAATTGCGTCACCTTTATCCGTGACATATTGGGCGAGGCGGTCGGCGCTCCGTTGCAGCTCGAAGACCTGGACAAATATACCTGGCGCAGTCGGGTCACCCGTTATACGAGAACGCTGTTTTGGCTACGAATCAACGAGAAGCTGCTTTTCGATCGCGATACCGACCGCGAGCGCTCCGGTCCGGAGCTGATCTTTACTCCGTACGATTTGCAAAAGGCCGTTGTCCAGGCCGAATTGGTGGAAGGCGATGTACGCCAGCTGCTACCGGATCGCTGGCCGCCTGCGGACTCCTCATTTACCGTCGATGACGTGGCGTTCTACGTGGCGGTATTTATTCTGCTTTCGCAACTGACGAGCGGACCGTCCCGAATTTTGCAAATCTGGGCCAATCGAACCCTCGCGATCGCCGGAACCATCGCGGGCGTCGTCGTCTGGTTCGTCTGGCTATTTACGCAGTTCGAGTTTATGGACGAGACCATTATGATTCTCGCCTTTACTCCTCTGGACTTTTTGCTGTGGAAGAATCCGTTTCAGAATTCACCGCGACGTTTACTGCTTTATTTCGGCGCGGCGCGCCTCGTCGGCGTTCTCGGCGGCATTGCCTTGCTGCTCACCACGCATCCTCAGTCCGTCGGTTCGATTTTCTCGTTTTTGCTGGTGTTTTTCACCCTCTATACGTACCGTCGCTACTCTGAACTTCGGCAATCAGCGCAATCCACGGCAGCCTCTGAATAATACTCTCTAAACACCTGAATGAAGTACTACAGATCCTCGCTCATACCCAAATTGCTATTGAGCTTCCTTTCGCTTTCGTTGCCGGCCTGCAATGTGGACCGCTCCTTCGAACGCGACGAAACTGTGGATGATAACCAGCCGCTGTACCTGTGCCTGAAATCCGCGTATTTCGTACAGAAAATCTGCGAAGACGAATTGGAGCTTATTGGCTGGGCGGCTGATTACGAAAAATATCCGACGCTCGCTTCGCTCACTCCGGCCGCGCTCGAAAAGATCACAGTGGAAACCGGCGACGTGGACAAAGCCACGGCCGTTTTTTATCATCGCGCCATCCTTGATGATCGCAATCGTCGCCTGATCGAATATCTGGATCGGCGTCAATACGAGCTGATCGAAAAGACGCCCGACTTTTCTAATAGAAATCTACTGCTGGCTCTGGCTCCGGGAATGTTCTGGAAAGACAATCCGGACGTCGGCGCCGGCGGCGAACAGCTACGCAAGATCGCCGCTGAAATGGGATTAAAAGAAGCGATCATCCCGGTAGAACAGAGCGGCACGGCCGAAACCAACGGCCGCCTGATTTGCGAGTATATTCAAAAGACGCAGCAGTTTAACGGCATCCTCCTGGCTTCCGTCAGCAAAGGCGGCGCCGACGTAAAGTTCGCGCTAAAATTGTGCGGGCAATCACCTGAATTCAAAAAAGTCATCGCCTGGTACAATATCGGCGGAATCAACAACGGCAGCCCGCTGATAGACGATATAAATAGCACATTCATGTTTCGTCTGGAAGCGCGAAGTTACTTCTTTTTGTACGGCTATGATTGGGACGGATTCATGTCGATGCGCTACGGCGAAGACAGTCCCCTGAATTTCCAGCCCGCCATTCCGGAGCATATGGAAGTGATCAATATCGTTCCCGCGCCGCTGAGACGCCACGTCAGTAATCGAGCCCGACCATTTTACGATTACCTTGCACAATTTGGGCCGAACGACGGCCTGACCCTATTGGGGGACAACTATATCCCGGGCTCGCTCGTCTACCCCGCCTGGCGCAACGATCACTATTTCCGAGTGCCGATCCCGAAGCAACGCATGCAGGCTTTCTTGACTTATATGATCGATCGCTGAATTCGCGCCTCCCGCCCGCGAATTAAATCATTTACTCTGGACCGCATCGACTCCAGCCTTCCAATCGTGACCTCGCCACCGAAGTCCTTAGACCTGCTCGCCCGCGATCTCGACGGAAACTTGCCAGGCTCGGACGCGCAGTACCGCATGGCGCCCGACCATCGCGCGGGGCCGGAAGTCACCGCGCATCCGCCGTCCGATGCGCGCCAGGCGGCGGTCCTGATTCTTTTATATCCGCAGGCTGATAACGCGCAAGCCCACACAGACAGTGCGCGAACGCGTACAAGCCTGGCAAACGACCGGAAGGCGACACCGGTAAATACTCCCACTTCGCTGCATGATTTCCATATTCCCATGATGCTGCGACCCGCTCGCTCCGGACCCCACAGCGGGCAGATCAGCTTTCCCGGCGGCGCCTATGAAAAAGCCCACGATCCCGATCTACAGGCGACGGCGCTGCGCGAAAGCGAAGAGGAACTTGCGATTCGACCGGACGAGGTTCAAATTCTCGGCGAGCTGTCTCAGCTGTACGTGCCTCCCAGCGGCTATCTGGTCTCGCCGTACGTCGGTTGGTCCGCAGGCCGTCCGGACTTCGTGCCGGATCCGCGCGAAGTGGATCGCATTCTGGAAATCCCGCTGGCGGATTTGCTCGATCCGACGAAGCGCCTGAGCGAAGAGCGCGAAATTCAGCGAGGTCTGGTGCGCGTTCCGTACTTTTCGTTTCGCGAAGGCGACGACGAATTCAAAATCTGGGGCGCCAGCGCGATGATCCTTTCGGAATTACTGGCTGTGATCGAAAGTCTACCCGCTATGTGAGCTGCATCATAGATTTATGCCGGCCGACCCATTAGTGTCAAAGCCGGAGTAAAAATATATGATCATCGAAGTCACCGGGGATATTCTTCAAAGCGAGGCGGATGTCATCGCCCACGGCGTCGCGCCCAACGACGATTTCAAACAGGGCCTGGCCCTGAGCCTGCGCGAAAACTGGCCGGCGCTGTACAAAGATTTTCGGCACTACTGTCAGCAACACCATCCGAAACCCGGCAACCTCTGGTTCTGGGGCGGCCCGGGCGGCACGCGGATCTACAACCTGCTCACCCAGGCCGGCGCCTACGAGCATGGATCGCATCCAGGCAAGGCAACGATTGAGAACGTGAACCACTGCCTGCGCAAGCTGCACCAAGAACTCGAAAAGAGCGAATACAAGTCTCTGGCGATGCCCCGGCTTGCGACCGGCGTCGGCGGTCTCGACTGGACGGACGTCCGGCCTCTAATCGATCGCCATCTCGGCGAGATGGACATGCGCGTAATTCTCTACACAACGTACCGGGCCGGCGAAAAAGCCGACGAAGGTCTATAAGCTACGCGGCAGAATCGCGGCAACCCGCCCCTTCAGAGCGCGGAGCGTCGAAGGGCCTTTGCGTAACTAGTACGGCCGCACAGGTTTGTCTGTAGTTTTTTGGAGCTTCGCGTTGGGAGCTTCAGGCTTGCGACCAAAGCAGACGCCCATCGCTTCGTACATGGCGACTTCGTTCGTATCCACGAAACGCTGTTCGATCGCCGCCGCGCAGTCCATGTATTCCACGACGCCTTCGCGATAGCCGACCACAGTAACGCCAAAGACTTTATTACGGGCGAGCTCGACGGCACCGGCGCCGACTTGCAGGCCGAAATTCGCGTCGACCGCCGATGTGAAGCCGCAGCGCACAAGGTGGCCCGGGCGAATTTCGCGCACTTCCGGCACCTCGTAGACGCTTTCCACGAACTGGCCGGTGGCCTGCATGAACTTTTTGATTTCCGGATCGTTTTTGATCCGTTTGTTCAATTCGTTTACGACGTACTTGCCGGCGCCCATCAGCGGCTTATGGCCGAAAGAATCCGCAGGCGCGCTTTCATCGACCAGCTCTTTGCCGCTCGCGTCTCGCAGACCTTCCGCGACGATCACCATGGCGCTGCCGGCGCGATGATCGCTCCCGCTCACCCGGCGTAAGAATACGTCGCGCAGATGTTTGTAGAGCAAATCAAAATCGACCAGAACCTCCGGAATCAAAATCGCGTCGGCCTCCGCGGTGATGCCTCCGCGAAAAGCGGTGTGACCCGCGTAGCGACCGAAGACTTCCATTACGATGATTCGGTTGTGAGTATTGCCGGTGGTATATAGATCTCGCGCGAAATCGGCGATGCGATTGATTGTGCTGTCGCCGCCGACGCTGTAGGTCATGAGGTCCAGGTCCATCGTCTTAGGAGCGTGCAGACAGGGAATGCCCCGGCCGGCCAGATCGACCACGACGCTGCCGGTGTCGTCGCCGCCGGCGATCACGACGGCGTCCAGATTGTGTTTGGCAAGCCCCGCCTGGATGCGCTCGTATTTTTTTTCGTCTTTGATTTTCGAGACTTTGACGCGACTGTTGCCCGCCTCGCTGCCCGCCAGATACACGTGAAATTTTTCCAGGCGCTCCCGATTCAACACCGTCAGCGAATCGAAATCGACCAGATTATAAAGCCCCGCGTATCCGTTCGGGATCAGGCACGGTTCGATCCCGTGGTGCAGAGCGGTGAAAGCTGCGCCCTTGACGACGCCGTTGAGACCGCCGCAGTCGCCGCCGGAAGTTAAGATGCCGATTCGTTTCAGATTCTGGTTTTGGTCAGCCATAGATATTTGAGCCTGTGAGTGATTGGGTTGGTCGATTGCTTCAGGTATTGTCGGGCTGCGCGCCCAGACGCACCAGGCGATCTTTGTATTCGGACATTTGTTTTTGCAGCTGCGGCCCCGAGTTCAAAGCGCGCGTCAGTTCCGGATCCCGAAAGATATACAGAAAATTATAGACGTTGCGAGACAGCTCTTCGATCACCGAGTGAACAGTGCGGCCGTTCAGTCGAGTATTCGTGACGATTTCCCGGTCGGCATAAGGCATAAAGCGAGATTCGACCTGCAGACTCTCGACCGGCAGCACTTTGGTTTGCGCGAGAGATTCGCTGACTTTGCCGGCCCGCTCGCGATCGAGGGCCAGCTCGTGATTGCCCAGCACGGTCTGCATATCGACGTTGATCTTCGCCAGCAGATCGATCGAATTTTTTACGATCGCGTGAAAGTTGCGCACAATCGGATCGTCGGGCAGTTCTTTCAGCTCATTCATGAAATCCGCGAAGCTGTAGCTGATGTCGCGGTGCTTCTTCATGAAAGCTTCCATCTCCCGCATCACCTGGCTGAAACGGTCGCCGTACGACTTAAACAGACCCTGCTTGAACAGCAGCACGTCTTCGTGATGATGCGACTCGGTGCGCACCCCCACGGAACCGTTCATCAAATTGATAAACGAAAGATCCATGTCTTTCAACACAGCGAATAGCAGGCGGTGCGGCTCGCGCTTGTGCGATTGCAGCAGGCTTTCGTTGATCGCGCTTTCGCCGTACGTGCGATGCACGACTTCGTTGACGATCGGATTTAGAAAATCCGTTTTGAGACGACCGTTCGCGTCGGTTTGAAAATATTCGCCTTTGATCTTATCGACTTCTTTTAGCTGGGCCGCGCACTGATTATAACGCGTCTTCAAATCGCTGACCCGCTGAGTGATCTTCGCCATCACCTGCTCCGGTCCGCGATAGGTATCGAGGGCCGGCTTACTGACGTTCAGTTCTTTGACGATGTCGCTCCATTCATATAGACGTTTGCGCGCCAGAATGTACACCGCGAGAATCGCGTTCTTCAGAGTCGGCTTGCGATTCTCCAGGGCGACGATATAGTCCATCGACGCCTTGACCGCCGGCGCGAAAGCCTGCGCTTCGGAACCGCGCTTAATAAAAGCGGGCAAATCCCGCGTGAGGATCTTATCGAATTCGGGATACTGCAATAAGAAGGCGTAAAACTTTTGCAGCTTGATGGTTTCGGTGATCCAGATCTCCGGCTCTTCCGATTTTCGAAAGGCCACGCCGGCCTTCACGAATTCCGAGAAAAACTGATAGGCGGCGATGATGGCATTGTAGCGCGCCGGCTCCAGCTCTTCCCAGGCGCCGGCAATCGCGTAGCGAAAACCTTTGGCCGTCGGCGTAATCTGATCTTCGCGAAAGCTATCGAAGATCGCCGGCACCGCGCTCGATAAATGCATGCCGCGCGAAAACAAACCGGATTCGATCGTGCCGGTCTCTTCGCCCCAGCGCGTCAGTTCGTTGCCGCCGCCCGCGCCGCCGAAGAGCCAGGAAAAAAAGCCGGCACCACCGCCGCCGCTGCGCTGCTTCTTCGCCTGCGGCTTTTTCGTCGCGACTCTCTTGCGCCCGCCGCCCGAGCCCGCTCCGCCGCGAGCGACGCGTTTCGGGCCGCCGGCCAGATCGCCTTCTTTGAGACGACGTTCGGCCTGGTAGCCCGCGTCGAGATCTTCAATGCGTTTGATGCGAACGAAAACGTCCGCCGTATCGGATACAATCTGATCTACTTTCTGCTGTAGATCCGCCGGGCGCTGTTTGCGGTACAGGTCTCCGAAAACTTTATGCGCCTGGGTGTTTGTGAGAGTCGGGTCCATTCGATCTTAGTAGACGCTAAAAATATAAAGGAATGATGGCCTGTGTGTAAATCGCTCTATTGATACTGATGATTCAATTGATTTCGTTCAGCGGATTTTCCACCGTGCGAGAACCCGCCGGCGGCTTATAAGAAAACAAGGCTGCCGGAAATCCAGCGACCGAGCGCACGTTGCGCAGCGATATTACAAACCAGCTGTCGCTGTCGCGATTCTTCATCGACAGTTTTCGCAAGACATAGCCGTCGCCCCACTGCACTTTCACTTCAGAAATCCGTGAATTGCCGTCGATCGCTCGACCGGTGGCCCGATTGCCCGCCACCCGATACTCGAAGCCGTTCAAAAGCCAGCCGATCCCGCCGCCGCCGCCCACGGGCTGCTTGCCGGCCACGCGACTGGCCGGATTGTAAACGATCACGACACGACCGTTGCTGGCGATCACGCGTCCGTCGCTCAGCTTGAGATGGACTTTGCCGCCGGAATACGAAAGCGTTCCGCTGGTTCCGCCGCTCCCGGAGCCGATCGTGACCGTGGCGCGAAAGCTGCCGAGAGAACTCATTTTGGAAACGACCGAACGAATTTCGGCCGGCGCCTGCTGGGCGGATAAAGAATGGGAGGCGCCGAATACAACGATGGCGAGCGCCCCTACCAGAGCCGATGCGAAAACTGTAATCGGGCGAAGCATCATAAAAAACAACGGCCCACCCACTCGCCCGCAAGACCCCGCAGTTCGCGGGGCCGGAGGACAAAGGGCAGGCCCTGTGGTCTTCGAAAAATCAGCCGAGGACTTTCTTGAATTCCGTCGTAAGCGCCGGAACCACTTGAAAGAGGTCATCGACAACGCCGTAGGTCGCGACTTTGAAAATCGGAGCTTCGGGGTCTTTGTTGATCGCTACGATCACCTTCGAGGAACCCATACCGGCCAGATGCTGGATGGCTCCTGAGATACCGCAAGCAATATAACAGTTCGGAGAAACCGTTTTACCGGTCTGACCGACCTGATGTCCATGATCGATCCAACCGGCGTCGACCGCAGCGCGGCTCGCACCCAGTGCGGCACCGACCACGTCGCAGAGTTCCTGCAGAACCGGCCAGTTTTCCGGGCCTTTGATGCCGCGACCGCCGGAAACGATCACCGAAGCGTCGGCCAGAGCGATTTTTTCGCCGCCGCCGGCTTCGACTTCCGTCAGACGAGAAGCGACATCGCCTTCAGCCGCGTCGGAAGACTCGATGGTCTCCGGGCCGGAGTGGCTGATGACTTCCTGCGAGTTGGGACGAATCGTCACAACAGCCGGAGCTTTGATTTTCAGATTCGCGTAGGCCTTACCGGAATAGACCGGCTTGCGCACTTCAACTTCGTCGGCGCTGCCTTTGATTTCGACGACGTCCGCCGCCAGAGCCCCGCCGACTTTCACGGCCAGACGGCCGGCGAAGTCTTTGCCCATTACGGAATGGGGAACCAGGATTACTTTCGCGCCCTTCGCTTCGGCTACCGCCGCCGCTACGTTCGCATAACCCTGAGGGCTGTATTCCGCGGTGCCGTTTTTCACGACCACGTCCGCGCCGGCTTCGAATAATTCTTTCGCGTGCGCGTCGCTGCCGTTGATGAGCAGGGCTACGACCGTGTCGCTCAGTTTGCGACCGGCGCTTACCAGCTCTTTGGATACTTTTTTGAGTTCGTCGCCTTTTAATTCTGCGATTGCAAGTACTGCCATAATATTACTCCGCTGAGGTATTCAAAGCTTGCGCTTAGATTACTTTCGCTTCCTCCCGCAAAGATTTTACCAGCTCCGCTGCTTTGGCTTCGGGGCTGTCGCCTTCCAGGACGCGTCCCGGCGGGCGCGGCGGAGGGGGTTCCATAGCGAGCATTTCGACTTTGGCGCCGTCGACGCCCAGTTCCGAAACCGCCTTCTCTTCGACTTTCTTCTTCTTAGAAGCCATGATGCCTTTCAGTGAAGGATAGCGGGGATCGTTCAGGTTTTTGGCCGCGCTGATGACGACCGGCGTAGCCGATTCCATCGTAGCCAGACCGCCTTCAATTTCGCGGCGGACTTTAACTTTGTCTCCGTCGATGCTCAGCTCGACGGCGTTGTTAATGTTGGCGACGCCCATCTGCTCGGCGAGCATGGCGGGAACCATAGAAGACTGTGAATCGATGGCGATATGACCGGCGAGAACCACGTCGGCGCCAGCCTCTTTGCAATACTTCGCAAGCACTGCCGCGGCGTAGCTTACGTCGAATACATTGTAGTCGTCGTCTTTCAGGTGAACCGCGTTGTCCACGCCCAGAGCGTATGCCGTGCGCAGAGCTTCGACGCAGCGCGCCGGCCCGAGAGATACGGCCGTTACGGTCGCGCCGGTTTTCTCTTTCTGGCGCAGAGCCTCTTCGAGAGCGTGCTCATCGAAAGGCGAGACGATCCATTTGATACCATTTTCATCGATACCGGTGCCGGAGATTTTGATGCGGGTCTCAGTGTCCGGGACCTGCTTAACCAGTACGAAAATATTCATAATACTTTATCCATCCTCCAGTGCAAAACTGTCTTAAAGAAAACTTCGATTCAACCGTCTGTGAGGCTGCCATATGCGAAACCACGGCCGGGGAACCGCAACACTTTTGTAAGCCTCTGCACGGTCAATTAAATTACCCCACCCGTAATCCGGCGAGCGTTCCGCGCTCCGAAGTCGCAATAAATTCGTCGCAGCCCGGACCGGGGCCGCCGGAGTCTGCGCGCGGAAGCGTCGGCTCGCAAGCCGCGACGGAATTCGACACGAATCAATCCGCGGGCTCGTCCCACTCGTCGAAAACCGGGCCGGGATACAGGCGTTGCACCAGCTGAATGCTCCAGAGCAGCGAGCCGATCACGACCAGAAAATTACCGTCGGTCCGCAGCCAGATTCCGAGACCCGTGACGGGGATCAACAAATGCAAAGCGACGTAATGCGCGAGCGCCAGCCAGTTTTCGAGGCCGGCGTCCGCGGAGAAAACGGAATTCAGGAGCGATCGATAGTAAAAGGCAAGGCCGGCGCTCTTTTCTTCGACGCTGGTCAGCGAAACACGAAAGCGGCGGTCCAGATAGAAGCTCAGTCCGGCTACCAGGACCAACAGAATAGCTGCGACGACGATCAACGGTATGGACATGATTCAATGCGGCGCTCATTCAAACGAGCGGCTGAGCGACGATGATCGGAAGACGCGCATGCGGCGGGGCGATGATCGCTTCGGCGCTCGTTTCGGTCTCCAGAACAGGGCCGTTTTCCCCCGTCTGCCCGGAGAGGAAAGGAGAAAAAAGTGATTCACGTCCCGCCCGCCCCATTATTTTCTTTGCACTATGCCCGCCACGATCACCGACCGCGAAACTCAACCCCACGACCTTTTTAATCCAACGGAAGCCCATGCGGCCCTGCGCGATATGGTCGAAAAATTCAGCCTGTCCAGCCTGGAAGCCCAGGCGACGGACTTCGACGAACGCGAAGAATTCAACGTGGATCTCTTTCGCCGGCTGGGCTCCGAACTGGGCCTCTTCGGCCTGACCGTCCCTGAAGAATTCGGCGGTTCCGGCATGGACGCGGTCGCCGAAGTGATCGTGCACGAAGAGCTCAGCCGCACGGATCCCGCTTTTACTCTGAGCTACCTGGCCCACGAAATTCTATTCGTAAACAATCTATACGTTAGCGCGACCGACCGGCAGCGCCGTAAATATCTGCCCGGCGTAATCGATGGCACGAAAATCGGCGCCATGGGCATGACCGAACCCGGCGTCGGCACGGACGTGCTGGGCATGACGACCGTCGCCACGAAAAAAAGCGACCGCTACATCATCAACGGCGCGAAGCAATTTATCACAAACGGCGACTGCGCCGATTACGTGGTGCTGTACGCGAAACTCGACGCGAATCAAAAAGACATCACCAGCTTCGTCGTCGAATCGGCCTATCCAGGTTTCTCGGTCGGCAAAAAAGAGCAGAAGATGGGCATGAAGGCCTCCAGCACCTGCGTCCTGTACTTCGAAGACATGGAAGTGCCGGCTGAAAATTTACTCAGCGAAGAAAACCGGGGCGTCGTGTCGATGATGCGCAACCTGGAAATCGAACGGGTCACGCTCGCGGCTCAGTCCGTGGGGATCGCCCGACGCTGCATCGATGAGATGGCGAAGTACGCGATCGTCGACCGCCAGGCCTTCGGCCGCAGCCTGGTCGACCACGGCCAGATCCAGCGCCTGCTCGCCGAAAGCTACGCGGATTATGCGGCGGCCCGGGCCCTGGTCTATCAGGTCGCGGCCCAGCTGCACCCCAACGCTCGCAACAGCCTGGGCGCGGCCTCGGCCAAACTCGTCGCGACCAATATGGCCGAACGCGTCGCGCGCAACGCCATCCAGGTGCTCGGCGGCTACGGTTATATTAGAGAATACCCGGTGGAACGACTGCTCCGCGACGCGATCCTGCTCAGCATCGGCGGCGGCACCAACGAAGCGATGCAGAAGAACATCGCGGCGGATCTGAAAAAGCAGTTCACTCCAAAGAACTGAGGGGACTGAGATCCGGGCAGTCGTCGGGCCGCATTCCCACCCTGCGGATCCCGGCGGACGACTCGCGCGAGGAAACCACAGAGGAATGTTCATTTCCCGTTCCGCTTTCTGTCGCCCTTTCTTGAAGCGATTGGTCGTTTGTTTCGTCTTATTGTCGATGCAACAGTGTAAACCGCGGGAAGTCGCGGCCGATCTCGATAGCTTTCTGGACAGCCCGCAAATCGCTTCCGAAGTTTATTTTCCGCGCCAGGTGCGCAACGAACCGCCGCCCGGCGCGATCGATTATAATATTCCAATCACGGACGACGTGAGCCTGGGCGCTCGCTGGTACCTGAGCGATGCGAGCTTACCCACGGTCTTGATCTTTCACGGCAACGGCGAAACCGTCCCCGACTATAATTTCGTCGCGCGCGGATTTCTGGAACTGGCGAAGCTGAACGTTTTCGTCGTCGACTATCGCGGCTACGGCTGGAGCACCGGCCGACCCACGCTGCGCTCGCTGATCGAAGACGCCCGCCCGGTCGTGCGTTTCTTTCTGCGAACTCTTGAAGAGGAAACGGCGCGCCTGGGTTCAGACGCCGCCCGGCCGCCCCGCCCGATCCTCTTCGGTCGTTCTCTGGGCAGCGCGCCGGCCAGCGAAATCGCGGCCTCGGAGCTGGCCGCAAATTTCAGCGGCCTGATTCTCGACAGCGGCTTCTCCGACGTCGGCCTGCTGCTCCAGCTCTTTCGCATCGACGCGGGGGAATTCGAGCCGCGGGTGATCGAAATGTTCTCCAACGAAAACAAACTGCGGCAGAGCCCCCTGCCCGCCCTTGTCATTCACGGCGAAAAGGATCATCTAATTCCGGCGGAACACGCGCGGCGCAACCACGCAAGCCTGAAAGAGGCCGGCGTTGAAGCCGAGCTGCTGCTGATTCCGGAAGCCGGTCACAATGATTTGATGCTGGAGGCCGACACCTACTTCGGCGCCATCGAACGCTTCGTCCGGCGCTTCGTGCGGGGCTGAAGCGCCACGCGGCGGCGCCCCGCCTGCGCAAATGATCAACCGAAAAAATCGGCCAGCAATCTACCGACCTCGTCCGGGCGATCCTCCTGCAGGAAGTGACCGCAGCCCGGCAGCTCCGTGATTTCGAGCTGCGGCAGATCGCCTTTGAGTCGCTGCGCGGTGTCGGCGACGTCCGGCAGAATTCGATCGGCCGTGCCGTAGATCATACGCGCGGGCATCTTGAGTTTCCCCAGCCGCTGGGACATGATAAAGAAACCCTTAATACTCAGTTCCCCGCCGGCTTTCAAGAGCGCGGCGCGAGCTTCCGGACTCTGAAAAGGTTCCTGCGTGCCGGGAATCGTGTCGGGGGCCAGGCCTCCGGGATCGCCGACGCCCAGGCGCATGGCGAAACGCAGGCCGGACTGCGATGTGATCCAGCTTTTCGCGAAGGGCAAACGCAGCGCCAGGAAAAACAACTTCACCGCCCAGGACATCTCCGGATAGACCAGCGTATTTAATAAGGCCAGGCGTTCGACCCGATCGGGATTCGCGCAGGCCCAGTACACGCCGACCGGTCCGCCCAGATCGTGCACCGTCAGGGCGATCGGTCCCGGAACATCGATTTGCTTCAAGAAGCCGTCGATGATTTTCGAATAAAAGCGAAAGCTATAGACTTCGTCGAGGGGTTTGTCCGACAAACCGAAGCCCGGCAAATCGATTGCGATGACCCGCCGGCCCGCCTGCGCGATATGCGGCGCGACGTTCCGCCACAAAAACGAAGAGGTCGGCCAGCCGTGCAGGAGCAGCACCGGGGGCTGCTTGCCGGCGTGCTCGGCGCCGTATTCCTGATAGTGAATGCGTACATTCTCGACGGTCACGTAATGACCGGCCTGAATTACCGAATCCTGTATCTGTGTCATGCGAGCCTCCTGAGCGCAGTGCGCCCCGCATCCACGCGCAATCACGCGGACCGTCAAAACAATTTTCTTTACAGGCGTCGGCGTCGCTAAAAAAATCGAACAACCGACAAATCATTTTCCATCATGACAAATTATTTGTCGCACGAATAATCATACGAGAGAATCGAATCCAATGCCGACCGCATCGAAACGCAAAAAATCGCCCACGGCCCGAGCCCGAAATCTCCAACGATCCATCGCCCTGGGCGAATTGGTCGACGAGACGATGCGGCTCTTTCAGGTGCTGCGCCAGGCCGAAGAAAATATGCACGCCGACGGACTGCTGGGCGAAAGCGAACGCGGAGTGTTATTCGCGCTGTTTACGGATGGACCGCAAAGCGTGCCCGCCCTGGCCCGTACTCGCGGACGAACCCGCCAGCGCATGCTGCAGGTTGCGGATCGCCTGGCGGAATTGGATTATGTGCAGCGGCATCGAAATCCGAACAGCGACAAATCGCCTCTGCACGGACTGACCGCCCGGGGTCGCAAAAAAGTGATGAGCATGCTGCGCAAGGAGCGACGGCTTTATGAAAATATGACCGAAAGCCTGAGCCTGCGCCGGCTGCAAAACGCACGTTCAGTGCTGCAGGAGCTGCGAACCGAAATCCTGGCCCACGATTGAATTCAAACGCCGGCGAACTGCTGGTTGCCTGGAAGCTTCAGATACGGGACGGTCAGGATATCGTCTTCCAGGCGCTGCTCTGGAGAACGCGTGGCACCCAGGCACTCGCGAATATAAACCGCAAGCGAACGATTGCGGGAAATCTCCGTGCGGACCATTTCCCGCAGGGCCCGGGCGGCGCCGGTCGGGTCGAGGGTTCCGCGCTGGCGGGAAAGCTCCCAATCCCGGTAGAGCGTGCGGCAATAGTCCGGGTAACTTTCGTCCCAGTATTCCAGCTTGGATTGCATTTGCGCGTCCATCGTCTCTGTCAAACCTTTCCGTGGGCCAGCACCGCCTTAGTAACGGGTGCTGATTCGCTAATAGGACGGAACTTCTGGCCGGAATGTTGTCGATTTTTCAGTTAGAATTTACTTTATCATACTTTTTTACACTTTTCTAGCAATTAGAATGATTCTGCTGGATTAAAGCCCGATTCCACCTGCCGGCGGACTGTTCGGGCTCCGAACGCCGGCCGGACTGCTTCTGGCCGGGCCCGTCGCCGCTTTCAGGATTTCCCGGCCGCCTGCACCCCCGCCGCCAGCCAGTCCCGGGCCATTCCGGCTGTCCGCTCCAGCAGATCTTCCAGCTCGGCCTGCTCCTCTTTGAAAAACGGCGATAACGAATAGTCGGCGACGCTGCCCTGGGCCGGCCGGCCGACGCCGAAGCGCAGGCGATCGAATTCGCGTTCCCCGGTTTTGTCGATTATGTCGCGAATGCCGTTGTGGCCTTTATGACCGCCGCCGGACTTCAGGCGAATATCCGCAAAGGCCAGCTCGACTTCATCGTGCAGCACCAGCAGCCGCGAAAGCGGCACTTTATAAAAGCCGAGGGCCGGCGCCACCGACTGCCCCGATAGATTCATGAATGTCTGCGGACGAATCAGCACGACGTCGGCCGGGCCGTTTTCGGTTTCCACCCGACCGCGACCGAGCTCGGCCTTCCAGCGCGTATCGCCCAGGGGAATGTCCCACTGCCGGGACAGCAAATCGAGAGCCATAAAGCCGGCGTTGTGTCGCGTCAGTCGGTACTTATCGCCCGGGTTGCCCAGGCCGGCGATTAAGAATACGGGAGGTGCCATTCGGGACAGATCCTACAGCCGGCCGAATTGGCAAAGAATTATACCGTTGACCGCTCGCGCCACAGTACCCACGCTACCGGCACCTATGTCGGACTCCGGGAGCAATCACCTCGTTCTGGCCCGCAAATATCGGCCGCAAAAGTTCTCCGAAGTCGTGGAACAACAGACGGCTGTACGCGCCCTGCGCAACGCCTTCGACTCCGGACGGCTCGGCTCAGGCTATTTATTCTTCGGTCCGCGCGGCGTCGGCAAAACGACCATCGCCCGTCTGCTCGCCAAACGCGTGAACTGCCTGGCTCCGGTCGACGGCGAACCCTGCGATAACTGCGAGTCCTGCGAATCGATTTTATCCGGCAACAGTCTGGACGTGCTTGAAATCGACGCGGCTTCGCACCGCGGCATTCAGAATATTCGCGAGCTGCGCGAAAACGTAAAATTCCAGCCGATGGTTTCGCGCAAGAAAGTGTACATCATCGACGAGGTGCACATGCTGACCACCGAGTCTTTCAACGCCCTGTTGAAAACTCTGGAAGAGCCGCCGGCCCACGTTCTATTTATTCTGGCGACCACCGAACTAAATAAAATCCCCGAGACGATTCTCAGCCGCTGCCAGGTTTTTAATTTTCGCAAGGTTCCGCTAAAAATCGCTCAGGCGTACTTACGGGAACTATGCGACCGCGAAAACATCGAAGCCGACGACGAGGCCTTATTCTGGATCGCGCGACGCGGCGACGGATCCGTTCGCGATAGTCTGTCCTTTATGGAGCAGGCGATCACCTATAGCGACGGCAAAGTCGAAACCGCCAAAGTCAAAGAGCTGATCGGCCAGGTGCCGGCGGAATTATTCTTAACTTTAACCGCGAATCTCTTAAGCGGCTCGCCCGATTCGAATTCCGGCGAAGCCCCGGCTCCCGACGCCCTGCTCGCGCCAGTGCACGAGATTTTCGCCGCGGGAGGCGATCTCGGACGTTTTATCTGGGAGTATCTGGATTTTCTGCGGGTGGCGATTCACGTTCGCCGCGGAGTGGACGACGCCGAGTTCCTGGGTATTCCCGGTCCGGAGATTCATCGCCTGAGCGAAGCTCTGGGCGCCTACGATCCCGTGCGATTGACGACGATTTTCAGCGGCGTCTACGATCTGTTAAACAAAAGCTTCGCCCTGCGCCTGCGCAACTCTTATGAAACCCGGGTGCTGGTGGAGATCGAGCTGATTGCGCTGCAAGAAAAGCTGGCCCGGCCTTCAATGACCGGCGTCCTGCGAAAAATCAACCAGCTGTCGGCCGCCATGCAGAGCGGCACCAGCTACAATCCGGAATTCGAACTCCAGAAGCAATTTCTCGGCACTGTCGTAAACGACGGCGATGTGCCCGACCTGAATCGCGCCGGCCCCGGCGAAGAGTCTTGAAGAAAGGAGCGCTGAAGTTGAATATGTTTTATTATATTTATTTACCGACAGCGGCGCAAGCCGCCGGGAGGAAATCAGATGGCCGACTTTAATTTCGCGGATATTCTCAAAAACCTGGGCGGAGATTTCGGCAAGCAGCTGGGCGACATGAAGGGCCAGGTGGACCAGGTCCGCGAGCGCCTGAGCAAGATGAGCATTACCGGCGAAGCCGGTGCGGGCATGGTGCGAGTCACTGTAAACGGCGAAGGCCAGGTCCAGAGCGTGAACATCGATCCGGCGCTGTTGACTCCCAACGACAAAGCCATGGTCGAAGAGTTGATCATCTCCGCCATCAACGACGCGAGCAAACGCGCCAAAGAAGCGGTCGCCCACGAAATGAAAGGCGTGGCCGGCGGCCTGCCGATCCCGGGCCTTGAGAAATTCTTCGGCGTTTGACCGCCGGTCTTGAAAGAATTCATAAACAGCAGACGAACAATCTGAATCTTTGAGAACGCATAGTGTTTCCCGCTCTTGATAAATTGGTCCGCATGTTGACGACGCTGCCGGGCATCGGCGAACGCAGCGCTCTGCGCATCGCTTTTCACGTTTTAAAAAACGAAGAGCTCCAGGCCGAACAGCTGAGCCAGGCTCTGTTAGACCTGCGGCGCAACGTTCACTTTTGTTCCGACTGCGGCGGCCTTTCCGAAAGCGCGGGACTGTGCGAAATCTGCAGCAACCCCGCCCGGGACGCGGCGGCCCTCTGCGTCGTCGAAGAGCCCGGCGACATTTTCGCCATCGAAAAGACCGGAGAATTTCAGGGACTCTATCACGTGCTGATGGGATCGCTTTCGCCTCTTGACGGCGTTGGCCCGGAAGATTTACGGCTGAGCGAATTAGAAGAACGCGTGCGAAACGTTGCAGGCACATCGAACGCGGATTCGGATTCAAGCGCGGCCGCGAAGACCTTCAGCGAAATATTTATCGCCACGAATCCGACGCTGGAAGGCGACGCGACCGCCCACTATATTCACGAACGTCTGCGCGACACGGGCATCCGGGTCACGCGTATCTCCCACGGCATTCCGACCGGAGCAAGCATCGAGTACGCCGATCGTAGCACGCTCGCCCGAAGCATCCGCGCGCGCATGGACATATAGACGATCGCCGCGGCGCCCTCGCACCGCAAGATAAAGCACAACCGTTAAGCAATCATACATGGGCAATCAAGAGGAAAAAGAATCCGGCGTCGACGCCTCCGCAGCCGACAGCGGCCTGGGCGCAACGCCGCAAATCCTCGTCGTCGATGACAACGAGGACATGCAGGTCCTGATCAGTTCGCTGCTCGGTAAAAAAGGTTATCGCATCATCACAGCGGGCAACGGTCTGATCGGCCTCGATAAGGCGCGCAAACTCAAGCCGGATCTAATCTTAATGGACGTGCTCATGCCGGAGATGGACGGCTATGAAGCGACCCATCGAATCAAGTCGGATCCTTATCTCGCCGCGATCCCGGTCGTACTCTTAACGGCCCGCTCCGACACCGAAGGCAAGCTGGAAGGTCTCGAACAGGGCGCCGACGATTATATCGCGAAACCCTTCGATCGCCGGGAGCTGATCGCCAGAGTCGATTCGCTGCTGCGCATTTCACGCTATCGCCGCCTGCTCGCCCAGCGCAATCAGCAGATCGAAAGCGAGTTGGATATGGCCCGGGCCTTGCAGCAAAAGCTCCTGCCGGATCGCACGCCGGAAATCCCCGGCATGCAAATCCATGCCCGCTATATTCCCATGGATAAGATCGGCGGCGACTTCTACGACTTCGTCGTACACGATACCGGCGAAGAAAGATTTCTCGGGGTCTTGCTGGCGGATGTCACCGGCCACGGCATTCCGGGAGCGTTTTTTTCCGCCGTCGCCAAGATGGCCTTTCACTATAACCAGGCCTTCCGCGAAGACGGGCCATCGCTGCTCGGCACGATCAACAAAGCGGTGCTGCAGTACTCGGTCATGGGCATGTTTTTGACCGGCCTCTATATTTGTTTTTATCCCGACCGACGACTCCTGAAGTACACCCTGGCAGGCCAATGCCGCCCGCTCCTGCATCGCCGATCCACCGGCGAAATGATCGAACTGGTGGGACGCGGTTTTCCGATCGGTATAAAAGACGAACTCGACATCGAAGAACGGGAAGTCGCCTTGCAAAGCGGCGACCGCATTCTGATCTACACCGACGGCCTGACCGAAATCAACGACGATCTGGATCTCTTCGGCGACGAAGGCCTCAAAGAGTTTATGCTCGAGCACGCCGAAGATACCGCACCGGCTCTGATCGACGCCCTGCTCGACCACTTGCGTATGCTGGGCGAGCGCGACACCTTCACCGACGATCTAACAGCGCTCGTTTTCGACATCGATTGAGATCCGCGCGACGCCGCCCGGCCGGCGAATCCCGGAGGCGCCCCGTCGCGGACTCGCCTTCCATCGCTTTCCCTACGAGAATTCATTAAAAGGCTTGTCACAAGCATCGCCTTGATTCCTGTTTCGGCGTATGAGATTCGGATCTTCCCTGCTGGCCATATTTTGCGCTGCCGGCTTGATCGCCTGCGGCTCCACCGCGCAGGAACCGCAGGCTCGCATCGATCTTTCGGAGCTGGAGTGGGAAGTTCGCAGCGGCGCCCCCGAAGCCTGGAACGTTAATTCCGAAGCACAGCTTGATTCAGCAAACACTGCGACCGGGCATCGCATCCCGATCAATCCCGCAAAAGTCTTCGACTGGCAGGCGGGGCATGACCTGCATCATGTTACGCTGCGCGCGATCTTTCCCCAAAACGACGAAGCCGCGCAGGCCGATCTAAACTCCCTGGCCAATCCTGCTCTGGCCCTGAGCGGCATTGGCGACAACTGGGCCGTTTACCTGAACGACCGCCTGCTGCGAGAAGAGCTGTACCCGTCGGCGGACGGCGATTCGATATTAAATTCACGCTATAAGATCCGGACTGTGATTCCTTTTCCGGCGGCGCTGCTTAAGCCGGACGGAAATAATATTCTCACGATTCATCTCGTTGGACACGCCCCCGCGCCTCTGACCTTCGGCGGCAATTTCTTCGGACTGCGTTTTCAAAGCGGCAATGTGATCGGCGATTCGACCGAGCTACAGCAGGAGCAGTTTCAGTTTCCGCGACTGGTTCTATACAGCGTATTTTTATTTTTCGGTTTGTATCATGGAATGTTGTTCATCTATCGCCGCGACGATCGCTACAATCTGTACTTCAGCGCATTCCTGATCGGCATGGCCTTCTATTTTTTCGCGCGATCGAACTACGCCTCTTCGCTGCTTCTGGATCAGCGCTGGATGCTTTTGACGATCTTCGCCAGCCAGATTCTGTGCCTGTCGTTCTTTCTCGGATTTCTACGCAGCTATTTTCCGATCGGCACCGCGCAGCGGCCCCGGATCTATTGGGTCTACGCGCTGCACGCGGCGAATATAATCTTTTTTACGGCGATGGTGCTTCTATCGTATCGCTATTATCGTTCGCTGTTGCTGGCCTGGTATATTTTCGCGCTGCCCCAGCTGATCTACGCGGTCGTGTACATCGTGCGCGCCAATCTACGCGGCATTAAAGAAGCCCGCTGGATGGTATTGGCCGTGGGCGCCTCGGTTTTATTCGTAGTGTGGGATATGCTCGACACATTTTATTTTCACACCAATATTCGTTTTCTCGAATACGCGATCCTGTTTCTCGTGCTCGCCCTCGTGGCCATTCTCGCCGGCCGCTTCGTTTCGCTGCACGGCGAATCCGAGCGACTGAATTTACAGCTGGCGAAACAAAAGGATTCGTTCTATCGCTTCGTGCCCACGGAATTCCTAAAGCTGCTGCAAAAAAAAGACATCGCCGACGTGCAGCTCGGCGACCAGATGCGCGGCAAGATGACCGTGCTCTTCTCGGACATTCGGAATTTCACTCAGCTGTCCGACACCATGTCCCCCGAAGAGAATTTTGAGTTTATCAACGACTATCTGATGCGCATGGAGCCGGCCATTCGCCGCCACGACGGCTTCGTCGACAAATATATCGGCGACGCGATCATGGCGCTCTTTCGCGGCAAACCCGACGACGCTTTGCGGGCCGGCATCGCCATGCTGGTCACTCTGCGCGGCTACAACGAGGAACGCCTGGCCGACGGCCTGATCCCGCTGCAAATCGGCATGGGCGTCAACACCGGCGCTCTGATGCTCGGCACGGTCGGCGGAATGACCCGCATGGACACAACCGTAATCGGCGGTCCGGTGAACTTAGCAGCGCGACTGGAATCCACAACCAAACGCTACGGCCTGCCCCTGCTTTTGACCGAGCACACCGTCGAAGCATTAGAATATCGGGACACCTTTTATCTGCGTATCATCGATCGCATTCGCGTGCGGGGTGTGCAGGAGCCGGTGCTATTATACGAATGCTTCGATCATGACCCTGCACAGATTCGGGACGGCAAACTCGAATCCCGGGAACGCATTCTGGAAGGCATGCGCCTCCTGCACGCCGGCGAAGTCGAAGCGGCCCGGACGATCTTTACAGAATTGCAGCAGGCTCTGCCGGAAGATCCCATGCCCGGCATCTTTTTGGAACGCTGCGAGCAGGCGGAATTAAAGCGCGGTTCCCGGGCCGTGTAGTCGGCCGCCGCACCCTGTTCGGAAACAGTCGGGGATTCGGGCGACGCAGGCCGGGAATCCCTTGACTTTCACCGATAAGCAGTCAGCCTCTTGCCGGAGCCGACCGAACAATGCGCTTTCTTCTATATAGTAATCCGCCCCGCATGCGGGCGCTGCGCCGCATCCTCCTGTCCCTCGCGACCTGCGCGCTGGCCCTGAACTGCGCGAGCTTCGGCGACCGGGAAGCCGCGCCGCCGATCACCGACCTGGACGCGGCGGCGGCCAACGCCCGCATTCGGGGCGACCTGCGCTCGATCCAGGTATATCGGAGCGGCCTGGAATCGATCATCAAGTACATGGATCGCCGGGCGGATCTCTTTCCCCGGGCGACCTACCGCACCGGCAAGATCCTCAGCGTGGACGACCGCAAAATCGTGCGGGAAGTCTATCGCACTTTCTTTGACTATCATCTGGCCCTGGAGTCGATCAACGAGTATCATCGCCGGGACTTCTATCGCCTGGGCGGCACCGCCCGGGCCGGCTCCTTTCTGGCGGCCTACAGCTCTTATTTGACCCGCTACCGCTACTCCCTGGAATTCGTGAAACGCCTGGAGCGCGATCCCGGCTTCGCCGTATTCTTAAACGAACCCGTGCCGGAACTGGGCCTGCCCGAGGGCAGTCTGCACGGCCTGCGCTACCACTATCTCAACCTGGGCCGCGCCGCCGAATTCGCGGCCATGAACACGCTCTATACCACTCACGCCTTCGCGACTTCGATCACCGGCGATTCCAGCGCCACAGATTACGGAGATCTGGTGCGGCTGGGCTTGATCGATGCGAAAGATCCCACCGTGTGGACTCGCAACATCAACAGCGATACCGCCTACGTATGGAAGGCCGCCACCTGGAGCGGGCCTTCGATGACCTTTCAGAACGCACTGGGCATCGTGCAGCGCGCGACGGGAGCCGCCTGGCTGCCGGTTCAGGCCGGCGTCGCCGAGTGGATGGGCGATACGAAAGTATATCGCCTGGGTCGTCCGCTGATTCAACCCGGCCAGATCGACGGCATGCTGGCCCAACTCCAGCCGGGCGACGTGATGCTCCAGCGCCGGGAGTGGTATCTTTCGAATATCGGCCTGCCTGGCTACTGGTCCCACGCCGCGCTGTACATTGGCACGGCCGACGAGCGCCGCGCGTTTTTCCAGACCCCCGAAGTCCAGACCTGGGTCCGCCGCCAGGGAGTGCCGTCCGGCGATTTTGAAGATCTACTGCTGCGGCGGCATCGGGTGGCCTACCAGCAAAGCCGGGTGGATTTCGTCGAATCCGATCCGGGATCCGTCCCCCACCCCACGCGAGTGCTGGAGGCAATCAGCGAAGGCGTCAGTTTTACTTCCCTGGAACACTCCGCCGCGGCCGACTCCGTGGCCACGCTGCGACCGCGCCTGGACAAAGTCGGCGTCGCCCGGGCGATTCTGCACGCCTTTCGCTACGCCGGCCGCCCCTATGATTTCAACTTCGACTTCCAGACCGACCGGGAGCTGGTCTGCACCGAACTCGTCTATCGCGCCTATGAAGCGGCCAATCTGCGTCTGCCCCTGGTCCGCATTATGGGGCGCTCGACTTTGCCGGCGAACGAAATCGCGCGGCAGTTCGACGAGAATTTTTCCACGAAAAAGCAGCGCCTGGATCTGATCCAGTTTCTGGACGGCAATGAACAGTCCGACGAAGCCTTAACCCGGGATCTGGCCGAATTTCGCCGCAGCTGGCAGCGGCCCAAATGGCACATCCTGCTGGCCGACGAAGCGCACTATATTCGAGCCCCCTACGGCCATTTCGATCCCGCCTCGAATAAAAAAATCTCCCGCCGACCCGTCTTTCACGCAAAATCTGTCACACCCACGTGGTAGATTGCTCCTGTTTCCAGACCGCGGTGCGCGGGCATCTGTTCAATACAGGCCCGGGCGCGGCGCCCCTGCAAGCTTCGCGATAGTCCACCGGGCCCGAGCCCGACTGGCCGCGATCGTCACGGGGCAGCATTCGGAAACGCGACGCAAGAGGACACGAAAACATGAACAAGCTGAAAAAGAAGCACAGCCAACCGGCGTTTTTTTCCGATCTAAATACTACGGTGAGTATGAAAAACGGCGGACTGCGATTTATCGATCTATTTGCGGGCATCGGAGGATTTCGATTGGCCTTTGAGTCTCAGGGCAACGAGTGCGTATTTTCCAGCGAGTGGGATAAATTCGCGCGCAAGACCTACGAAGCCAACTTCGGCGACGTGCCCGCCGGCGACATCCGCGAGGTCAACGCCGCGGATATTCCGGATTTCGACATATTATGCGGCGGCTTTCCCTGCCAGGCCTTCAGCATCGCGGGCGTATCGAAGAAGAACGCCCTGGGACGCGCCCACGGATTCCTCGATGAAACCCAGGGCACCCTGTTCTTCGAAGTCGCCCGCATTCTCAAGGAACGCCGCCCGCAGGCCTTCGTCCTGGAAAACGTTAAGAATCTGGTATACCATGACGGCGGACGCACCTTCGAGATCATTCGTCGCACTCTTTCCGACGAACTCGGCTATCATATGGACTACCGCATTCTGAACGCGGCCGACGTGCTGCCTCAGAATCGCGAACGCATTTTCTTAGTGGGCTTCCAGAACAAAGACGCCGCCCGGGCCTTTCAGTTTCCGCAGCTCAAGTCGAGTCGCAAACAGCCGCCGCGCATGGCGGATATCCTGGATAAGAAAACCGACCCCAGATATCATCTGTCCGACCGGCTCTGGAATTATCTACAGGCTTACAAAGAGAAGCACCGCAAAGCCGGCCACGGCTTCGGCTTCGGCATGATCGAACCGGGCGGCATCGCTCGCACGCTTTCGGCGCGGTACTATAAAGACGGTTCGGAAATTCTGGTGCCGATCAAAGGCCGCAACCCCCGGCGCCTGACTCCCCGGGAATGCGCACGCCTCATGGGTTATCCGGAAGATTTTCAAATCGTCGTATCGGATACCCAGGCGTATAAGCAGTTCGGAAACTCGGTCGCCGTGCCCGTCGTGCATGCGATCGCCAGGCAGATGCTGACGGCCTTCGCAGAGAGCGGAGTCGGCGGCGCGAAGTCCGGATCGAAAAAAGCGATGCAGCCCCAGACTTCCGCCGGCAGCCGCGCGGCCCGCAGCGGTCGCAAGAGCTCAGGCCGACGCCGCGTTGCCTGAAGACTTCCAGTTGGCGAAGATCGGACTGTTTCCCGGACCGCTCTCCTGATCCAGAGAGCGGTGCACGAGTTTTTCCAGATCTTCAATGGCCAGGGGCGGACTGAAATAAAAACCCT
The DNA here is from genome assembly GCA_024742665.1 of bacterium. Taxonomy (GTDB): domain Bacteria; phylum Spirochaetota; class Leptospiria; order Leptospirales; family Leptonemataceae; genus JANSYA01. The sequence goes on along the minus strand of JANSYA010000001.1, from coordinate 832,090 downwards.
GGAATTCGTCGCACTCTACGTTGCTCAAGAATTCCCGCTGGGATTCGGTTTCGATGCCTTCGGCCACAACGCTCAGCTTGAGCTGGCGCGAAAGAGCCAGAATCGCCGAGATGATCGCCCGGTCGTCGCTGTTCTCGCTCAGGTCCCGCACGAATGATCGATCGATTTTCAGAGTGGAAATCGGCAGCGATTTCAGCAGCGCCAGAGAGGAATAGCCGGTTCCGAAATCGTCGATGCTGATGCTGATGCCGATATCGTTGAAGTGACGCAGAGTCCGCGTGCTGTGTTCTACGTCGTGCATCACCGTGCTTTCGGTGATCTCCATTTTCAGGCGGGGCACGACCGAAGCGTATGAACCAATGATCTTTTTAATTCGCTCGATGGAATCCGGATTGGCGAATTGACGCGCCGAGACGTTGACCGCCACGAACAAAGAACCGAGCGGGGTGTGATCCCAACGCGTGAGCTGCTTGCAGACCGCTTCCAGCACGTATTCTCCCAGCGGCACAATCAGCCCGGTCGCCTCGGCCAGCGGGATGAATTCGCCCGGCCCCACCAGGCCGCGTTCGGGATGAATCCATCGCACCAGCGCTTCGAATCCGGTCACTCGACCGGTCAGAGCGGAGATGATCGGTTGATAAAAAACGTGCAGCTCATCGCGCTGGAGACCGCGGCGCAGCTCCGATTCGGTTTGAAGCAATCGCGTCGAGTCGGTGTGCATGCGATCGTGGAAGGCCATCAGGCGATTGCCGCCCAGGTCTTTCGCACGATTCCGGGCGATGCCCGCGTCACGCAGCACGTGCTCCGCGCGTTCATAGTCGGCGACATAGCAGGCAACGCCCGCGCTAGCGCTGCCGGTGATTTCGGTGCCGTGAATTTGAAATGGCCCGTGCAGGCCGTTTTGTAGAAAGTCGTTCACTGCCAGAACAGTAGGCGAGTCCGGCGCGGCTTCGATTAAAATCGCAAACTCATTGTCGCCGAGTCGCGCGATGGTGTCAGACTGACGGACATTGTGCTTGAGACGATCGGCGATCTGGCGGGCCAGTTCCTCGGAAGCGTCGGGCCCCAGCGACTCCGTGATCATATAGTAACGATCCAGTCCGAACACAACGACGGTAAAGATTCCGAGCTCGGTGCTCCGGCAGCGAGCGAAGGCCTCGTCCAGGCGTTCGCTGAAATACAGGCGATTCCCCAGACCGGACATGGCGTCCATCCGGTGAATGGCTTCCTCGGCTTCCTTTAACTTCAGATGAGTGCGAATCCGCGCGCGAGCTACAATCGCATCGACGGGCTTCGTAATATAATCGTTCGCGCCCAGGTTCAGCGCTTCGGCGATACTGGAGCTTTCGTCCAGCGCCGAAACCATAATCACGGGCAGGCGAATGGCGGAAAAATCCTCGCGAATTTGTTTGAGGACTTCCAGACCGGACATGCCCGGCATTATAATGTCCAGTAAGACCAGATCAAAATGCGAGGTGCCGCGCAGATGCTCCAGAGCGTTCGGGCCGGAATCCGCGCTCTCGACTTCATAGCCCAGGCCGGTCATGCGGCGCACGAGCAGGGCGCGATTGGAATCGCTGTCATCGACAACAAGAATCCGCTGCGTATGATGCGGATTCCTTTCGTTAGTTTTGACCTCCGGTGTAGATGACATGCTTACGCCGATTCGTACGCCTTTAACCCGCGCTCTACGAACTGAGCCCGGGATTGTAAAAAATTAGACGAAATCTAATCCAATTTCAAGCTGCTTTGCTATAGACTATCGCTTCGGGTGGTAGGATGCAAGTAAATCTACAGAAAAATCACGTGGTTTCGTGTTAGACGTTCATGAATAAAGAGTTTGCGGGGGGTTACAGCGCGGCAGAGGTCGTAACACTATTCAAGCGCCGGCTGCCCGCCCTGCGTCGCGGCCTCTTGCGCTGGTTCGCCACGCACCAGCGCGATTACCCCTGGCGCAAAACTGAGAACTGGTTCCATCTTTTGATGGCCGAAATGATGCTGCGCCGTACCCGTGCGGACCAGGTCGTGCCCGTCTATCGCGAATTTTGCAAGCGCTACGCCACCCCGGGCGCGGCAGCAAGCGCTCGCCCGCAAACCTTTGCGCGAATTCTACAGCCTCTCGGCCTGGCCTGGCGCGGACGGCAGCTCCGGGATACCGTGCATTTTCTGAAAGACGCGTACGAAAACAGAGTCCCGGCGCCCGCTGACGATCTGGAGGAGATCCCCGGGGTGGGTCCCTATTCCAGCGCCATGCTGCGCAATCGCCTGTTTAATGAACCCATCGCCGCGGTGGACTCCAACGTGGCCCGCTTTGTGTGCCGACTCCTGGACCGCCCCTATCACGCCGAAAGCCGCCGCGATCGTGAAGTGATCGAACTCGCGAATCGTTTCGTGAACTCACCCCGGTCCCGGGAGCTCAACCTGGCGATCCTCGACCTGTCCGCTCTGGTTTGCAAACCTCGCACTCCGCGCTGTTCGGAATGCCTTCTGGCCGGCCTGTGCGAAACCGGCCGGCGTTCCGCGTCCCAATCCTGAGCCGGGAGAAGTTTCCTCATGACGATCCCACGACTCCTGTCGTCCGGAAGCGCCCGGCCTCGAACCAAAAAACAGGTTGCCAGGAGCCGGATTATGTCGCATTGTTGGCGGGACAGTATGGGCTTCGCACGCAAAAAGAAATCCGGCAAGAAAGCGGCCAGCACCGGCAAAGCGGCCCAAAAAGCAGGAGCGCCCGGCGGCCAGGTCGACTTTACGGTCGGCGAAGAAGGCCTGCTCAAAGCGCTGCGATCCCAGGTGACCGGCTCCGAAGCTGGAGGCAAGAGCGCCCAAAAAAAGCAGAGCCAAAAGAATCCGCGCGGCGCTTCCGGCGGCCCCCCGTCCAAAAAGGCCTCCGCGAATCGTCCCATAAGCGGCAGCCCGCCCCGCAGCGCCGCCGTACCAATGGGCGGCGGAGCGGCGGCGACCGCGGGCGATTTGCTCAACTCCCGGGACGGCTCCAATCGCGCGGCGCGGCTGCTGCTCGCCCTGGGTCCCGACCAGGCCGCGACGATCTTAAAGAACCTGGAACCCGGCGAAATTGAAAAGCTCGCTGTCGAAATGGCGCGCATCGATCACATCAGCGCGGACGAAAAACGCGAGATTCTCGAATACTTCGATACGGTCGTAAAAGACTTCGACGAGCCCGTGCGCGGCGGACTCGAGCAGGCCAAAAAGATTCTGGAACTGAGCCACGGCCAGGACGTGGCTGAGGAGATCATCGGCCGCCTGAGCCAGCGGGACCTCTTCCGCGATTTCGAATTTCTGGAGCGCATTGAGCCGCCCGTGCTTTCGGCGGCTCTCAGCCAGGAACACACTCAGATCGCCGCGGTCGCGCTATCCTTCTTAAAGCCGCGCATCGCCGCGGCGGTGATGCGAAATCTACCGAATGAATTTCGTTCAGAAGTCGCCATGCGCATCGCGAAGACCTCGCGCATTCATCCGGAAGCGGTGCAGCGCGTCGCCCGAGTCCTGCGTGAAAAATTCGAAAAACGCACGGCCGAAATCTATTCGGAGATCGGCGGTGCGGATACGCTCGCGAATATCCTGAATCATATGGATCGCTCCGAAGAGGACGAAATTCTCGACGTGCTGGGCGGCGCCGCGCCGGCGATCGTCGAAGACGTGCGCGAACGACTGTATATTTTCGAGGAGCTGGTGAATCTCGATCACCGCGAAATGCGGATGCTGATTACGGAAATCGGCGACGATCTCTTGCTGGCAGCGGGGCTGCGGGGCGCCGGTGAAGAAATTCGCCGCCACTTTTTCAACTCGATGTCCCAGAATCGCGCGGCGGATATTCTCGAAGAAATGGACCGGCGCGGTCCGCTGTCGGTGAAAGAAATCAACGAGGCCCGTTCGTACGTGCTGACGGTCGCCCGCCGACTCGACGAAGAAGGCGCGTTGGTGATCAAAAAAGAAAAAGATCAGTACATCTGAGCCAGCCTCGATCCAGGATTTTAAGAATCGCCGATCCTCTGCAGCAGATCTCGTGTGCGCTCCATCATTTGCGCCTGTCCGCGGTCGTTCCGGATTTTCAACGCGGCCTCCAGCTCCGGAAGCGCGGCGGCCGCATCTCCCTGACGAAACAGCGCCAGAGCCAGGGCCTCGTGGATAAAATCCGCGTACACCGCCAGATCGTCCGCCGGGGCGGGATCCTCCAGGCCTCCGCGCAGCTCTCGTAGAATCTCCAGCGCTTCCGCCCGACGATCGGACTCGTCCAGGACGATCGCCAGTCGAATCATTGCCAGGTTCACCGCCCGGGATCGCCCCAGGGCCCTCCAGATTTCCAGGCTGCTGATTTTGCATTCCAGGGCTTCCGCGGTGCGGCCGGCGAAACGCAAGGCCTCCCCCAGGCGGCCGATCGCGCGACCAAGATCCGCCTGCACTGCAACAGCCCGCTCCGATTCGTCCGATGCGGGCGAAGCTTCCGTCGACACACTCTGTGAGTTTTCTGCTAAGATCTGCGCAGACTGCCTTTCAAAATAACTCCGGGCCCCCGAGTAGTATTCAATCGCTTTGCGCGATTTTTCAGCATCATCTTCGCGTTCATAGAAATTCGGATCGAAATATTTCACAGGAACCGGGTGATCGGCCGGACGCCGCTCGTAAAGCGTGAATCCATATCGGGAACGAATTGACCGAAACGCATCGATTCGACACGTTTGTAAAAAAGGAGCACGCGAATGCAAATTCACAAACTATTCGGAATATTACTGGTCGCGACACTGATCGCCGGTTCGACCGCATGCAAAACAACGCCGGGGGACGCGATCCACACATCTTCGACCGCCGCGCAGTTCAACGGAACGACCACGCCGGACGGCGCGCCCCGCGTATATCAGCACACCACGAACTACGCCCTGCACCTGGGCCTCGGCATATTTCCGATTGTCGGGAACGCGACCGTCGAGTCGAGCGTCCACTCTTTTACGGCGGACGGCCGTAAAGCCGGCGGTTCCAAAGTTCAGATTACAAATATGGACTACGACAGCCTGTGGTACATCCTCCCGCCGTTCTCGCTCATCTTTACGCCGGTCATCACCGACACCTACGGCTACGTATATCGCTAAGAGCGGCGAGCCGGGAGAATCACCATGCGATTCAATTGGGCAGCCGCGGTTCTAATCGCTTTTCTCTCCGCCTTAGCCTGCGGCGAGAAAGCGGGCGCAAATCTCAGTTATGTTACGGCGCCGAGCGGACTGGTGCTGCGCGAAAGTCCGGCGACGGACGGAAAGCGTTTGCAGCTGATTCCGTACGCGACCGGCGTGGAAGTACTCGAAGTGCAGGCCCAATCGGAAACGATCGGTGACCGGCAGGGCAAGTGGACCCGCGTACAGCACGCCGACGCAAGCGGCTGGGTCTTCGGAGCCTATCTGAGCGCTACGGCTCCGGGCGCCGCGGAACTCCGCTGCTATAGTGTGGCGAGCGAAACCTTCGATGGCAAAATTGAGCTGCGCTTTTATCCGGAAAACGTGAAGGGCGAACTGCGCGGCACCGTGCACGACGAAGCCAACGGATACTTCACCGCTTACAAATCCACGATCAACGGAACGCGGAGCGGAGAAATTCTCAACGTGAAACTCGTAACGCATATCGAGCTCGACGTTCAGAACAGCAGTGAAAGCTGGAAGCTGGCCGGGAAGACTCTGAGTACCGAGACTCACACCTATTTTCAGGCGGATTGCGCGGCCGAAGCGTCGCCCTGAAGGACGACCGCCGGTTCAGGCGGCGGTCGTCGGGAATGAATTAACGCTTCGAATTATTGACCGGCCGGAGCGGGCAGAACCGCTGCACAGGCCTGGGAAAGCTCCGAACGTTTTTCCTGCAGGCAGGCCATCAGCTTGCCGTCGCCGGGCTTGATGCCTTTGCAAACTTTGCGAGCGTCCGCACGACAGGCTTTCGCCACGGCCTTGCGTTTTTCTTTGCGCTGCTCTTTGCCCTCTTTCTTTTTAGTGCGGGCCTTCGAGATTAACTCGCTGCAACCGGTCGACAGCTTTTCGCGATTTTCTTTCATGCAGGCGCGCAGCTCTTTGCCGCGTTTTTCGCCGCAGAACTGCTTCGCGTCATTACCGCAGGCCGCGTCAAATTTCGCACGGCGCTCTTCGCGCTTTTCCAATTTCGTTCGGCACTCGCTGGAAACGCTCGCGCGATTCTCTTCGAGGCACTGCATGATGCGGCCTTCGCCCTTCTCAATACCGCCGCAGAATTTTTTAATGTCCGCGCTACAGGCGCGCTGCTTGCCGCCTTCCGGCTTCTCGCTGAAAACCGGCCGGCCGCCGGCGCTCAGTAAAATCACCGCGGCGCAGATTGCAAAAGTGGACCCGCCGAATACCGCGAGTCTTCGAGTTGAAAAAATAGACATAGATCTCTCCCAAAATCAGTTCAAAAAACGGGCCAATCGGCCGTTAGAAAGAATAAGCCTTCCCGCCCGCTCATCGTCATTCGACGAGACCGCCACGACCGGGGTTCGCAGGCAACGCCGAAGACGATCTGAGGACTGTTAGAAAATCGTTTGGAGGACCGCGGCAGGTACGGGAAAGACTTGAAAAAATTGCTCTTAATGCTTGTTTAGTGGTCTATTAATCTTTCCTGAATCCGCGCGATTCGAAATTCGGCGGCCAGCCGCCGGGGATTCCCGGAAAGATCTGCAGGTAATATTATGGCGAAGTACTTTATCACCGGCGGCGCCGGTTTTCTGGGCATCAATCTGGTGCGCCATCTGATGGCAAAGAAACACAAGTGCGTTTCTTACGATATCGCAGAGTTCGATTATCCCGAACGAAACAAAGTTCAGATCGTAACCGGCGACATTCGCGATTTCGAATCGCTGAAAAAAGCGATGAAAGGCTGCGATATTGTGATCCACACGGCCGCCGCTCTGCCCCTTTATACGGAAGAAGACATCATGTCAACGGACGTCGACGGAACGCGCAACGTTCTCGAAGCGGCCATGCAGAATAAAATCAAGCGCGTCGTGCACGTCAGCTCGACCGCGGTCTACGGCATCCCGGACCACCACCCCCTGATCGAAGACGACCGCCTGGACGGCGTCGGCCCCTACGGCAAAGCGAAGATCCTGGCCGAAGAAGAGTGCCTGAAGTATCGCGAGAAAGGTATGGCGGTTCCGATCATTCGCCCGAAATCTTTTATCGGCCCGGAACGCCTCGGCGTCTTCGCGCTTTTCTTCGACTGGGCGGCTACCGGCCACGGCTTTCCGATGATCGGCAGCGGCAAAAACCGTTATCAATTACTCGACGTAGAAGATCTCTGCGACGCGATTTATCTCGCCGCGACGAAACCCAAAACCAAAGCCAACGATACTTTTAATATCGGCGCGGAAGAGTTTCTGACGATGCGCGAAGACTACCAGGCCGTACTCGACGACGCCGGCTTCGGCAAAAAGATCAGCGGCTTCCCCGCAACGCCGGTCATCTGGATTCTGCGCATTCTTGAAGCTCTGAAACTCAGCCCGCTTTATAAGTGGGTATACGAAACCGCCAGCAAGGACTCGTTCGTATCGATCGAGAAAGCGAAAAAGATTCTCGGATACGCTCCGAAGTATTCCAACCGGGACGCGCTGGTTCGCAACTATCGCTGGTATCTCGAAAATCAGGACAACTTCGCGAACGCAAGCGGCGTCTCTCACCGGGTCCCGTGGAAGCAGGGCATTCTGCGCTTCGCGAAAGTATTCTTCTAATCAAAGCAAGAATCAAACTCACTCAATAACGCATCTGAAGCACTGCGGGGTCGAAGATCCCGCGTCAGTACTGATAGGATATTGACTATGAAACGCACTGAAATGGAACGGATCGAAAGAGAACTACGCCGGTCTGAAAAAAAAGTCGAGCGCATCCAGGGCGAAGGCGCCGGCGGCAGCGTCGGATCTTATATCGAGCGCCTGTTCGGCCTCTTTCGCTACGATCAATCCGAAATCTTCAACACGGCCGAGAGTCTTGAGATTCTGGAATTGCTTGAGCAGATGAAAGAAGATATTCCGGAAAAGAAATGGCCCGACGTTCTGAAGAAAGCGATCAAGAAAACCCAGGTCGCCCAGAAAGATAAGGCCATGGAAGAACTGAAAGAGCTGATCGGCCTGAACTGAGCTTCGCCGCAGATCTTCCAACTGCTCAATATCGCATCCCGGGCCCGATTGCCCGATCTGCTAGAAGATCCAGTACAGCACGAACTGGATCACCAGTAGACCCGAGGCCCAGTACCGGAGATCCCGGTGCCGGGGCAGCGCATCCCCCTCTTCGTACACGTAGGCCCGCGGCAAAGACCACACCAGCGCGAGGATCGCCCCGAAGATCAGCAGCGCGCCGGCCTTCGCGTACCACAGGGGCCACGCGTTCACCGTCTGAAAGACTATTTCGTAGATCGATTGCATCTGATTCTCAGCCTTCGCGTTCCGCGCTATCGTCGGCCCTTTGTTTGTCCGTGGTTTGAATCGTCAGATTGCGCAGCTGTTCGTCGCTCTTCGCCGCCGTAAAGGGACTGATCGCGAAGAGCAAGCCCACCGTAAACAGAAAGCTGTAAAACGCGATATAGAGCATATTCAATTCGCCGCCGGCCATACCCGGCAGCCCGAAGCTGCCCATGTATACCGCGGACAGCACGCCGAGGCCGAGACCCCAGACGCCTGCGCTCGCCGTTACGGAACGCGTGAGAATCCCCAGAAGCAGAAGCGCGAACATCGGTCCCTGAAAGTACGAGAGCCCCAGCTGCACGAATGAGTAGATCCCGCGAAACTGCGATTTCACGCTGTCGATATTCAAAGCGAAGAGCACGCCGAGTGCGAGCACTGAAAATGTAATCCACTTGCCCAATCGTAAATCGCTCCGGTCGCGCGATTCGCGTTCGGCGGCGTCATTCATATTCGCGTCGGATTTTTTCACGACGCCGTAAACATCCCGCGTCAGCATGACCGCCGTCGAATTCAGCGTTGAGTCTACCGAAGATTGCAGCGCCGCGATAAAAGCCACGAAGAGCAAACCGGACAAACCCGGCGGAAGCACTTCGCGAATCAGCCAGGGCAAGGCCTGGTCCTGATTCTCAAGGGAGTCCGTGCTCATGAGTAAAACTAAAAAGCCCGGCAGGATAATCAGGAAAGGCATGACCGTCTTCGCGAAGGCGGCGAAGATCATCGCGGCCTGACCGTCCCAGCGCGACTTCGCCGCGAAGGTCCGCTGCAAGATCACCTGGTTCGCGCACCAGTACGAAGGCGACATGACCAGGGCGAGTCCTAACAGCACTCCCGGCCAGGGAAACTCGGCGTGGTCGGCCGGCAAAAATGCGTTGAGATGATTCGGGAACTCGGTCGACAGACGCGTGACGAATTCATCGACGCCGCCGATGCGATGCACGCCGAGCACCGCGAGAGCCAGACCGCCCGCGATCATAATGCCGAACTGCACGGTATCGGATATGGCGACGGCGGCCATGCCTCCGGTGATCGTATACAATCCAACGACCACGGCGGTAATCCAGACGCCGACGCTGATGTCGATGCCCACGTAGACCTGCAGCATGGTCGCCGTGGCCCACAGGTAGATGCCGACGATGAACAGCGAAAAGAACGACAGAATTAAAGCGGCGATCACGCGCACCGCCTGGTTATAGCGCAAACCCAAATACTCGGGAATGGAATAGACGCCGGCCCGCCAGAAGTACGGTATAAAAATGAAGGCGCACAGGATCATCGCCGGGATGGCGCCGATCCACTCGAAATTCGCCTGGGCGATACCGATGCGATAGCCGCCGCCGGCCGCGCCGACATAATCGTTGGAGCCGAGATTACTGCCGACGATCGACATGCCGACGACCCACCAGGGCAGACTGCGACCGGCCAGGAAATAATCGTGAGCGCCCTTTACGTGACGACTGTAATAGAAACCGAAGGCGATCATGCCCACGAGATAGACGACGATCAGAACCAGGTCGAAGACGTGAATGTGAATATCGCCGAAGAGAATCATACGGGAGCGGGAGCTGAACTCTGTGATTCCTCCTCGAAGACACAAGCTTTTTTTAAACAGCGCCGTACGCGATGCGGCCGATCATAAGTTCAGTCATGCGCATCTATGGTCGACGATTGCTCATCTCCGGGATTATTCTCGCACTCGCCTGCCAGGGACTGGCCGGCCGGCCCGATCCCTCCGATTTTTCCGGCGAACTCTCGCGGGCTTATCGCGGCCCCTGGGGAAGGCTGCCCGATTACGACACTCTCAAAGAAAATCTACTCGCCGCAAGCGGCGAAACGCGGCGCGGCCCGGCCCGCTCCTGGAAGGCCGTGCAGCACGGAGACACACGGCTGTACGTCGCAGTCGGCCCAATGCCGGCGGTCGATCATCCTTCCGCGCCGGGAAATTACCATGTCGGCTGGCAGGAACTGATCATATGCGAAACCTTCGCCTGTCCTGAAAAAGACAGCGCGCGTTATTTATTTTATATGGCCCGCAAAGTCGAGGGGGAACGCGAAACGATTCTATACGACATCGCCACCGACGGCGGCCGAAGTTACTGGGGCCTGCACCTCTCATACAAGAAGAAGCGTCTGCTTCGGATGGCGCAGGTCTGGTTTCGCTACCGGACGGGCCAGCCTGAGCCGGTCCGCTGGGAAGCCGTAAATTTGCGCGAAGAGCAATTCGTCGTTCGCGACAATCTTTCTTTCGAAGGACATAAGCGCATCCCGCGATCGGAATCATGGATGCTGCATCCGGAGCTGATTCCGGCGTCGTTGCGCCAGAGCGTTCTCAGCCCCGATTTTCCACTTGCCGCGCCAAACGGCCTCCGGAATTCTCGGGCCTATCATGACGCGCAATAAGATCCTGCTTATCTCCCTGGTGACTCTCGCTGTTTTGTATACCGGGGGTGCGTGGTTCTTTTCAAATATCATCATTCACTTCACTCAGCGCACGCTCGAAGAAGATCGCACGAATTTGAAATTCGAGAGCGTGGCCGACGCGGGCCTGCCGGAGCCGGAGAAAATTCAAATCGGCGAAGAATTTCTAAACGCGGTCAGTGAAAGCGGCACCGCGACCGAGCCCGTTACAATCGGCGCCTGGTACTTCGCCAATCCCCGCGCCGCCCGCTGCGCGGTTATCGTGCATCACGGGCACACCGGCACCCGCTGGGGCGCGATCAAGTACGCCCCCCTTTTCTGGAAGCGCGGCTGCTCGATCCTCTCCGTCGACGCGCGCTATCACGGCGAGTCCGGCGGCGACTGCGGCAGCTACGGCTACCACGAACGCTACGATCTACAGCGAGTCATCGGCTGGCTGCAAATGAAAACCGGTCTGAAAAAAAATCAGATCGGCCTGATGGGCGAATCGATGGGCGCTTCGATCGTAATGATGACCGCAGCCCTGGAACCGGAGCTGGCCTTCGTCGCCGGCGATTCCCCCTATCGCGCGCTGACCCCGGTGATGGTCGAACGGGGCGAGCGCCAGTACGGCCCGGTTCTAATCGGCGCGATGCTGCCGGGAGCGCTGTGGCTTGCGAATATGCGCTGCGATATGAACGTCGGCGAAGTGGCGCCGGACCAGGCCGCGAAAGAAATCAAAAGCCCTGTATTTCTTTCGCATTCGGCGAGCGACGCGGGCACGCTGCCCTATCATAGCCAGGCTATCTACGACAATGTGCCGCACGAAAGCAAAGTCATCTATATTAACGAATGGGACGCGCCCCACGCCCGGGACATCAACCTGCGTCCCGAAGAGTACGATCAGCACATGCAGAGCTTTCTACGCGAATTCGTTCCCGGCTTCGGCGGCTGAGAAAAACCGAACAAGAGCGACGCGCGCATCGCGGCCGCGTATCATACCGCGATGCGTTCGGCTTCGCGCACGCCCGAAAGATCGGCGCGCAGGCCATCTCCTGACGGCGCAGCCTGCGATTTGTTCGCACTTTGTTTGGCCGTGGTTCACACGGAATTTATTTTCGACGATCCCGGGCGGAATTTTTGAACGAACCGCATCGACGAACGCCGGGTCTATTAAGAGCATTCGACGAGATCTAAAATATGAATCGATTCATTCGCTCCAATCCAAGATCCTTATTGCGCTCGATGCTTCCGGCAAGCGTATACCTGCTGGCGGCTCTGACGTTCTCGATGCTCTCGACGCTCGACGCTCGCAACCCGCGCTTCGCATTTATCGGCGGCGGTGAATTCGAAACCGGCGCGGATCCTGGAGCTCTGCTGGCCGTGCCGCGCGACAGCAGCGGCAAGCGCGCCCCCGGCGATCTGTTGTTCATTACGAGCTATCGCGAAAATACTGTCATGCGCGCGGGGCGCAACGAAGCCGGCTTCGTCGGCCCGATCAACGCCGCCTTCTGGGACAATCGCGACTTCAAAGGCAAACGTCAGACGCGAAAAATCGACGCGATCGATTTCGACTGGGGCAACGACGCTCCGCTGCCGGGCTTCGGCGCCGATACTTTCAGCGCGCGTATGACCGGCGAATTTCGCGCGGACCGCTCGGGCCGTTATCGCTTCACGACGGAAAGCGACGACGGCGTGCGTCTATGGATCAACGATCAGAAGATCATCGATCGCTGGCACGATATGGCGCCGGCCTTTCACAGCGGCGAAATTGAATTGGAAGGCGGACGCGTTTATAAGCTGCGCCTGGACTACTATGAAAACGGCGGCGGCGCTATGGTCCGACTCTTCTGGCAGGCGCCGGGCGCGAGCAAACGCAGCTTGATGCGCCGATTGGGCGGCTTCGCGCCGGACGCCGGGGGAAATCTTGAGGTCGGCCTGGGACCCCGCGCGATCGCCTCGGGCGACGTAAACGGCGACGGACGAACTGATCTGGCCGTCGCGAATTATAATTTCGCGGGGACGGTGACTCTACTTTTATCCAACGACGACGGCGGATTCGAAATCAGCAGCATCGGTCCCGTCGGCGACGACCCCATCGACCTGGCTCTGCGCGACTTAGACGGCGACGGTCATCCGGAACTGATCGTACTCAATCGATCGAGCGCGGACCTGAGCGTCTTCGCGCATTCCGGCGATCCGAAAAAAGCCTTCAATCAAAACGAAGCGCCCGCTCAACGAATCGCGCTGCCCCGCGGGAGCGGCGATCCGCGGCAGCAGGCCGTGGCCGATCTGGATCGAGACTCCAGGCCGGACCTGCTTGTGCTTGCGGGAGATCTTTTCGTCTATCGCGGCGTGAAAGCCGCCGAACCGAACGCAAGCGATAGCGCGGGCGCCGCCGCGTATCTGGAAAGCACGCCGCGCCGCATCGCCATCGGCGACTCCAAAACTGTCGCGACGTCTTTCGCCGCGGCCGATTTCGACCAGGACGGCGACCGCGACATTGCCCTGGGCCTGCGCGAAGCGGGCGGCCTCAGACCGTATCTGCGCCTGATGCGCAATACGAATGCCGATCAGCTGAAGTTTGAATTCTCCGGCGCAGCCCTGGCTCCGCGCTCCGCAACGATTCCCGCGCCGGCCGACGACGCAATATTTCCCGGGGCGGTCGTCCTGCGCGCCGGGGACATCGACGGCGACGGCAAAGTCGATTTCGCTCTGGGAGATCCGGGCTCCCCCCGCCTGTTTCTGTTCCAGAATCGCTCCGGCAAAGGGCGCCTTTCAACAAAGTCCCTGCGACTGCTGCCGGCGATTAGCCTGCCGGCTCCGGTCACCGACCTGGGCCTGGCCGACTTGAACGGCGACGGCAAAGTCGATCTGGCGGCGCTGCACGCCGCCCGGGCGAAAGCCAGCATCTACTTTGCGCGCTAACAGCCTACCGTCCGCAGATCTTCAGAAACAGGCCCGGCGCACGACGCGAAATTTTTGATTGCGAAGCCCCGAAAGCAGCATAAGATTCTGTTAGCGCCAACCGCCGGAGCCTCATCGTGAAACGAAACGAATTTTCCAATATGCCGTCTCGCTGGAAAGACCGCCTGGTCGATCGTATGGCGCATCGCAGCGATCGCTGGATCGACCGGGCCTATCGTCGCGCGGGACGCATGCACCCCGGCGAACCGCTGTATCACGGGATCTACGTCGTGGAGTTTCTGGCGCATCGTCTGACGCTCGCGGAGTACTGCCTGAGCCAGGGCTTCGGCTATCGCGAGTATCGTTCGCTCTTAAGAGAGCTCTGACAGGATCGATGCCGGCGATTCCCGCCGGGCGTCACAGCAGCTTGCGCGCTTTGATATTCAAGTATTCGTTGATCAGCAGCGCGTCGAGCTGATCGGGGAACGATTCCAGCGCAAGCACGCTGCGATTCTTCAGCTTCTGTACGACCGCCGCCTTCCACAGTAAATAGTCCGCGGCGGCGGCCTGCTCGAACAGGTCGTCCATAACCCGCGGCGGGCGATCGGCGAGCTCTTGAATTTCGCGCTGCTTGAGCAACACCGCGAAAGGCAGATGCCGACCCGCGAGCGCTCCGAGATAGGCGAGCATCATCTCGACGTTCATATCGTCGATCACGTTTGTGAGCAGCGTCACCAGGCTGCGTTTGCGCGAAACCGTATTGAGATACTGAAATACCAGATCGTAGTTGCTCTCTTCGTGCCGCGGAGCAAGATCGTAGCAGGCCTGCACGAGTCGGCGGTGCTGCCCGTCGCCGGAGGCCGGCTTCACGTAGCGCAACACTCCCGACGCGAAAGCCAACAGGCCGACGCGATCGCCCTGCTTGAGAGCCACGTGCGAAAGCATGAGCACGCTGTTCATCGCGTAATCGAGCATCGAACGACCTTCGAATTCCGCCGTCATCATCCGACCGCAGTCCAGGAGAAAGACGATCGTCTGATTCTGGGTCATCTGGTACGTGCGCACGATCATGCGGTTCTGGCGCGCCGTGGACTTCCAATCGATGTGTCGAAAATCGTCGTCGTTTTGATAATCACGCAGTCGTTCGAATTCGTTATCGCCGCCGGCGCGACGCGCGCGACGAATGCCGATCAACCCCAGGTGCGATTTGCGCGCAAGCAGCGCGTAACGATTCACCGCTTTTAGATCCGGATAAACGCGAATCTCGGTTTCGCACGGCAGACGATAGACGCGCCGGGCCAGGCCCAGAATCGAATAACAGCTGACATAGACGCGGCGCAGTTCGTAGCGACCGCGACGCGGGGAACGCAAACGATATTCCATGCGGTTGTGACCGCTCTTCAGACGCGCGTCATGAGGGAAACCGACGACGTCCATACCTTCGACCGCATCGTCCGCGATCCAGGCTCGCACGCGATTGCGGATCCAGCCCGGCGCCAGCAGTATATCCAGCGCGACGCTGTGAGGAAAATTCGCGCTGAACACTCGATCGGTCGTGCGTTCAGCGCGAAAGCGTTTGCGTCGCGGAATCGTCAGGGCGTCCAGGCCGAAAAGCAAAAGCAGCAGTCCGTCCAGAGCGAGCAGCGCCGCGATCACAAAATCTTCGCTGATGACCAGCAAGGGCACGTCGGTTAAGAATTCCAGCAGCGGAACGACGAAGGCCAGAGCCAGGGGCGCGCAACATAGAATCAAAAAACGATTCGTCGGGTAAATCATGATCGGCAAAAGACGGCGATGCGATCTAAGACTGGCGCGCGTCGTCCCCCTTCGGAACTTCGACGGCGGCGATTACGTCCGCGATTACATCGTCGACCGATCGGCCTTCGACTTCCGCCTCGGGGGTCAGTACGATCCGATGGCGCATGCTCGCCGGCGCGAGACGTTTGATATCGTCGGGAATAACGAAGTCCCGGCCTTCCATCAAAGCCAGCACGCGCGATGTTCGCAGCAGCGCGATGCCCGCCCGGGGCGAACATCCCAGGTAAATATCGCGGCGA
This sequence comes from bacterium, assembly GCA_024742665.1. Taxonomy (GTDB): domain Bacteria; phylum Spirochaetota; class Leptospiria; order Leptospirales; family Leptonemataceae; genus JANSYA01. The sequence goes on along the minus strand of JANSYA010000001.1, from coordinate 816,271 downwards.
TCGCGGGTGGCGCGCACGAGTCGCGCGATATAATCCAGAATCGCTTCGGATACGGTTACGCTTTCCACCGCGGAGATAATTTCAAGCACTCGCGCCTGGTTCATGACCGGCTTTACGCTCTCGATCAAATCGAAGGAGCCGCCGTCCGCATGCATCCGCAGGATATTGACTTCTTCTTCCGCCTGCGGGTACTGAATCAACAGCTTCAGTAAAAAACGATCGAGCTGCGCTTCCGGCAAACTATACGTCCCTTCCGACTCGACCGGATTTTGCGTGGCCAGCGTAAAAAACGGAGCTTCGATTTTGTAGCGACGATTGTCGATCGTCACCTGCTGCTCCTGCATGATTTCCAGCAGTGCGGCATGCGTCTTCGCCGGCGAACGATTGATCTCGTCGGCCAGCAGCAGATTCGTAAAAATCGGACCGCGAATAAATACGAATTTCTGCTCTTTTTGATTATAGATATGCGAGCCGGTAATATCCGAAGGCATGAGATCAGGCGTAAACTGAATGCGCGAAAAATTGCAGCCGAGCGTCACGCCCAGGATACGCACCAACAGGGTTTTGCCGAGACCCGGCACGCCTTCGATCATCACGTGTCCGCCGGCGAAGAGCGCGGCCAGAGTTCCCGTCACGAGTTCCTCTTGCCCGACGTAGACTTTCGCGATCTCTTCGCGCAGCCGACCGATCTCCGACTGAATCTTCGCGACGTCGAGAGGAGGCCTTGTTTGAGGAGCCCCGTTTGTTTGCGTGGTGTCTGTCATAAAATTACCCGTCTTTCTCCCATGGCGAATTTAGTCGCCGTACGTCTTTCATTTTCTCAGAATGTTCCGAATCTTTCGCGCGCTGCGGCGTGCCCGCGTCGCCTTTTTCCGGCGGCAGACCCGCGGCTTCTTCGAGCTTTTGGATCACAGCCGAGTAGTCGCGGCCGGTCACTTTTTGTTTATAGCGCAGAAGCGGCTCCAGGGCCTTCATGCGCGGAGTCGTGCGACTGAGGCGCACGCCCAGGGCCCGAATATGCTCTAAAAATTCCCGACTGCCGGACGCCTGGTTTTCGAGAGGCGGCCTGGCGTGCGGCCAGCGCGAAAGCAGAAACAATAGCAACAAAACGAAAAAATGAATTACGATAACATTCAGTGGAAACACTTTAAGAAATCGTAGCATGTCGAATTCTTCCCGCGCCGCCGTCTCGGTTTTCACCAGCTTGCGCACCACCGCGGCGACCGGCCTGTGCTCATCCGACCAGGCCCGGTGATTCAGGCTGTACCGTAATAGATAGAGCGCCAGTCGGCGATTGCCCGGGTGCACCTGGGAATGATTGAGGAAGGACTCCGAATTATAAATCAGAATCAAACGCGCGGAGGGCAGACGCAGCTCGCGAATTAAGTCTTCACCGTCGGCGGTCGCAAGCAGACTCCGACTGTACAGAAATTCGGATTCCAGAATATCGAAGTGCGAACGCGGCTCTCCGGGCACGGTCCGTACGGGATAACGCAGGCCGCGCGCCGGAAATTTCGCCGCAGGAAAGACCCCACGATCCCAGCGCAAATCGTCGATCAGCTCGCCTTCGGCGTGCAGAGTTCGGCGCGAGCTCAGGGGCGCCAGATAGGGAATAGAATCGAGCGAACGACTGATTAAGGCCAGTTTCTGCTGCTCTTCACAAAACGCGCGCTGCGGCGGATGCTCGCGCATCTGATCGGCCAGCATGCTCCAGAAGGCCACGCTGGCGGTCGTATCCTTTAAGAAATACAAAATCGTTTTGAAGCGATCGGCGGGCTCCTCTAGTTGTTCGTCGGCGTCGGACAAATCCGATTCCGGGTCCGGCGATCCCGAATCCAGCGAGTCCTCCTGCAGCGCCAGACGCGATGAACCCTGAACGATTTCAGGGAGGCCGCGCGGGGCGGTTTGTTTTTGCGGCCCGGTGTTACGAATTTCAACCGGCTCGGTCTGATCGTCTAAATCAAAGTCTTGGTCGTCCGCATCGAATCCGTCCGGCAGCTCCGTTTCGAATTCCTCCTCCAGACCTTCGCGCGGCTCCAGGCCTTCCGCTTCGATTCCGAATAGATAGGCTTCGAGATTACGATAATATTCGTCGCGCTGATAGTCGGGAACGAAGTCCTGTTCAAAATAAACGACCAGATCCGCCTCGCGACGCACGCGATTCGTAAGAGACGCGGTCTGCAATACTTCGCCGTCATTCTCTTCGACGACTTCGTTTTCAAGGGTTCGCAAGAAGGCGTCGATGCCGTTAATGCTTTCATTGCCGGTCGTCGCGTAGCTTTCATTGACCAGAGGATCCGCACAGCCGGAGGCCAGGGCGATCGCCAGAACACAGGCCAGCAGCCGCGCCTTTCCGTATTCGCGCGCGAGATTCAAGCTCCGCCCTCCCCGGTCGCGACGCTCCCACCAGCGGCCTTTCGCATAGCGGCAGCGCTGTCATCGATCGTACGCCAGATTCGCTGCAGGGTCTCCGCATCCGCGTCCGCAGGCAATCCACCGCGATAGAGCGCGAATTCAAACAGGCGGGCCACGGCGTCGAAGTCGAAAAGCGCCGGCCCACTCGATGCCGCCAGACGACGCGAATAGTCCCGGGCGGTGAGATTGCCGGCCAGCTCCAGGCGACCCAGCAGACTCAGGCGCAGCAAAGCGAAAAGATACACATAGATGGCCGCGGAGCGCAGATCTTCCGACGCGAAGGCCGCCTCGATCAATTCACGCAGGCGCTTCTGGTTCAGCGGTTCGCGCGCGTCGACAGTACGGGCAACGCTCGCCGGCAGCTCCGAATGTTGGATGTCGGCCGCGATCAGTTCTTCAAGCAGCTCCGGCTCGGATCGTCGTTCCTCGATGACGCGATAAATCAAATACAGAATCAGCGCGGCCACGACCGCGAGCACGAGATACACAAGCGCGTTTAAGAAAAAGGGGACTGCGCTGGCCTCCGGTACGGCGAGCTCGGGTTCGTTCGAAGGCCGGCACTTCCAGTTGTCTTCCGGCAGCTCGATATCTTCGGGCCGGTACTCGCGATAATCGTCCGCGGTGTAGTCGAACCACTCGCTTTCTTTCAGCGCTTCGCGCACCGGCTCGGATCGCAAGACCGACTCAAAGCCCGGCGCAAGAATAATCAACACGAGCAATGCGCGGACGAAGGCGGCGAAGGCGATACGAGTCGCCGGGCGACGCATCAGGCGGCCTCCTCGGTTTCGCGCACGCCTTTCACCATCGTCAACTCGATGTCCCAGCCTTCGCGCAAAGAGCGACTGTCGATATAAAACAAAAACTTCGCGGTCGCCTGGAAAACGCCGTAGGCGAGAAAAAAGAAGTGTATGATCGGACTGAACAGAGAAAAGCCGGCGTCGAGCCACCAGAAACGATCCGCAAGCGAAGCCATGCCGAGCAGGACGTTAAAGCCGAAACCGGTAGCTCCCAGGTACAATAGAAATATGAGTCCGTTCAAAAATACGAAGCCGACGTTGCGCTCTCCCTGCCCGACCGACATCGCGTCCAATCGGCGAATCATATCGCGGCCCTTCAAACGCTCCAGAACGATGACTTCTCCGCGAAAGAAATGCGCAATCATCGCGCGCCAGGGCAATACGAAAGTCCAACAGAAGACGACCGTTTGCACCGGCAATAGAATCGCCTGGGACCAGAGATAGCGGGGAAAAAATCGCAGAGCGTTCGCGAAAATTTCGCGCAGATTCGGACGCGGGTCGAACAGCAAGCTCCCGTTCAAGAGCAGCACCGGTAGATGAATCAGACTGCGCTGCGAAAGCAGCAGCAATAATAATCCGAGATGCGTCCAGGAAAGCCACTCCAGTTCGTCGGGGCCGTAACGACCGAGCCACAAAAGCAGGACGGTGTTCCCGACGCAGCATATGATCAGGGCCGGCGCGCTCACCAGCAGGAAGCTCCCGACGTTTTTTTGCAGAACGAGCGCCGCGAAATCGAAGATCTCATCCAGCCGTCGACGGCGCAGGCGATACTGGATATTACGAACGTCCAGACGCGCGGCCTCCCTGTGCGTGACGCAAGCCTCCGGCCTCCGTGCCTGGTTCCCGCCGGCGCTCGGCCTGGAGCCGCGCCGCTTCCCGCCGCAAATGCAATCGATGCCGCAGGCCGCCGTTCACTCCGAAGTACGCGATCATCAACAGCAGGGTCGCGCCGCCCACCGCGAATTTCACCGGGATCGGCAGGACCGCCGGAGCGAGAGTCGCTTCTAAAAAGGCCGCGATAAAAAGCATCGTAACCGCGGCGACCAGCACGGGCACCGCCGCAGCCGCTTCTTCTCGCAGAGCCCGCAGTCGGCGGCGGCCTTCCGGCGCCACGAACGAAAAGCCCACCCGCAGGCCGGCCGCGCCGGCGAAGGCGATCGCGGTCAGTTCGACCGGACCGTGGCCGGGAATCCAGGAAAGTATATTCTCGGCCGCGGGGGTCGTCATCAGATAGCCCAAAATCGCGCCCAGAAAGACCGCGTTAAACAAGACCATCACCAGAGATAAAACGCCGCCTAATATACCAATTCCGAATGTTAGCACGGCGAGCCCCGCGTTATTCCATACATAAAAGCCCGTGCCGGCGATCATATCGCCAGGCTCGGGGTCTTCTTTTTCCCGGGAATGCATATCCTCGAACATTTCCATATGGGTTTCGCCGACCATCGCGACGGCGAAGGGCCGCGACTGATAAGCCAGGTACATGCTCATAAAAAAAGGCAGATAAAATGCGAGCAGGCAGATGCGCACGTACCGATCGCTGAAGACCGCCCGGGGAATCAAATCCAGAAAGAAGGCTTTGATTTCGCCGAGTCGCCGCCGGTTGTGAAAGGCGTATAGATGGCTATGACTGCGCGAAACCAGATCTTCCAGATACAGCTGCACGTGACGCGGCAATCGCCAGGCTCCGCTCAAACTCAGATCCGTACAGGCCGAGCGATAGAGCCGACCAAACGACAAAAATTCGTCCGGCGACAGCTTGCGATCCGAGCTGAGCTCCATGCGCTGTAGCAGGCTTTCTAGGGCCCGCCAGTCCGGCGTGCGCCGCTGAATGAACTGCGCCGGAGTCAAAAGGACCTCCCGCCGATTGATTGCGACTGATTTTCGGACGCCTTCAATCCGGAGGTCAAGGGCGCGAAGCCGATCAGCTCGTCGTGACTCATGCTGTACAGATAATGATGCGCCGCGAGCAGCAGCTCGACCGGAGTGCAATCGAGGCTTTCAGCGCCGAAAAATTTTCGCACGCGCTCTTCGACGCCCTGAGCGATTTCCAGAGCCCGGGCCGGATTCAATCGCGCGTGACCGGCGGCGAAATCGTTGAGCCCTTGAGTCAGGGCCGGCGAAGGATAGATGCGCATGTGCATTTCGCGGCTCAAATGGGCGATGCGCTCCGCGCCGGAACCGGCGAAGTCCATATTCAACTGCGGCCGCTGTTCGCGAACGACGACCGTACCCGCCGCGAGATCTCCGAGGCGACGGAAGGACTGCCCCGTAACGAAGGCGCCCAGGCCGCCGACCAGATAGGTCGGAAACAACACCATACTCATGGGGAACATATCCGCCGGCCGCACCAGATTGCGAACCAGGATCTGCAATAGATCTAAACTCGTGCCGTCAACGGAAACAACGCGCAAGCCCAGAGCCATCTTGCCCGGCGTGCGGCCTCGATTGCCCCACTCGAATAACAGGAAATAAAAATAAGTTAGCAGAAACATCGCCATGAACAGCAAGAAGGTCATGAGACCGCTCACGGCTTCCAATTCGGCGAAGGCGGAAATATTCCCGAGAATGGCGAGCACGAGAAAACTGAGCAGAATCAAGCCGAGAATGACCAGGTGATCGATGAACACCGCGATCATGCGCGTAATGGGACCGGCCAGACTATATCGAAAAAGGATATATTCCGGGGCGGGAATTTCGAAATCCGTATCAAGATAGCGGCCTTCGCCGCTCGCATCGCGGGCACTGTTGCTTCCCCGGGGAGCGCTCTTCATCAGTGACCGAATTTTTTCAGCAGCGCTTCGCTGACTGCCGGCGGAGTGAAATTATCGACCGGGCGTCCGTAGCGCGCGAATTCCTTTACGATTGTGCTGGAGAGATACGAAAACTCTTTCGACGCCACGAGAAACATCGTTTCAATTTCGGGACTCATTTCCGAATTCATCTGGTGCATGGCGTACTCATAGTCGAAGTCGGTCACAGCCCGCAGGCCCCGCACGATCGCCAGTGCCCCGCTGTCGCTGGCATAATCGATGAGCAGTCCCTCGAAGGTCGAAACCTCCACGTTGCCGATGGCGCGGACGGATTCGCGAATCAATTCCACGCGCTCGTTCACCGTAAAGAGACCGCGCTTCGCCGAGTTGTGCGCCACGGCCACGGTCAATCGATCGAAGATCCGACTGGCCCGCCCGATAATATCGAGATGGCCGTTCGTGATCGGATCGAAAGAACCGGGATAGATGGCGAGTCTCAAGATTCCGCCTGCCCGCGCAATTCGATGGTTTCTTTGAGCACCTTGTTTTCGTTGTAGGCCATAAAGACGAAGAAGGCGAACAGACACAGAGCCATGCCGGCGATACCTGAAAGACGAATGCCCTGATCGTCGCCGACGTCTTTACCGAGATTGGTCAGTCCCGCGAAGACCATCAGGCCGGCCGTAACTCCGAACTTCTGTAGAAATGTCCGGGCGCCGTAGTACATCCCCTGCATCTTTTTGCCGGTCTTCAAACTGTCGTGATCGGCGATGTCCGCCAGGATCGCGTTGGGCAACACGCCCAGAAAAGCCATGGGCATGGCGGCCGTCACGGCGACCAACAGCATCTGCGCGGTTGGATCCATCGGTATATTCCCGAGAAAATAAACTAACAAAAAGACGCCTGAGAATACCAGGAAAGCGAAGAGCACCAGGTTCCGTTTCCCGTAGCGGCCGGCCAAAAAGTACACCACGAAGTAAAATAGAAAGCTGATTAATACAATCGCCGTCATCACGATGCCGACGAAACTTTTATCGAGCTGCACCAGAACTTCGACGTAGTACGGCATACCGGTTAAAATGATCGTGATGCCCATGAAATATGTCAGGTCGGAAGCGGCGTAGGGCAAGAAGTTCTTGTTTCGCAGACACATCATCAACGATTCAATGATCGGCGTGTCCGACGGCAGCGAACGACAGTAGCGCTTTTCGTCGATGAAAAAGACCGGAACAAGCATTAGAATCACGCCGAAGATCGCGAGTATCGTGACCGCGCCCTGAATGCCCTGAACGGGATCGAGCTGCAGAGCAGACTGCAGCGCGCCGCCGATGGCCGGCGTAAACGAAGCGACGATCAAACCCAGCGCGTATGTTACCGAGATGGCAGTAGACAAACCCAGTTTTTCTTGAGGTGAATGACCGAGCTCGGCGATCAGCGCGAAGTACGGCGTAACATAAACCGTCAGTGCCAGGAAGAACAGAAACTGAATCGCGGCGAGCCAGATCAAATTCGCGAAGCTTTCGCTGCCGACCAGCGGAAAGAACAGCAATGCGCAAAATACGCCGGTGGGCACGGCGCCCATAGCCAGAAAGGGAATGCGCCGGCCTTTCTTGTGGCCGGAACGATCCGAGAGACCGGCGATCAGCGGATCGGTGACGGCGTCGAAGAGTCGGCCGCTGGCCAGCAGCAGGGTGACGACGTTCAGGACAACGAAGAATTCGGCCTGGGTTACGAAAGTCGGAATGCCGGAGTCCGCAGTTGGAATATAAAAATAGACCAGGGTAATATTTACGGTATTTACCAGCGTGGACCATCCGAACTGACCGATCGCATAGGCGATCTGTTTCCCTGGCGGTAGTTTTTCCGGTGCAGACATGAAGCTCTTCCTTACGTTAATAGTGTAGCGTATTTTGTATGTGGATCAGACGGCTCGTCCGACGCAGGCCCTGAAAGGCTTGCGCGGGCTCGCGACGGCTCCCGGCGTTTTAAGGGCCGGGCGGGAAATTGCAAAGCAAAATCGGGCCCGTGGATACGTCTTTGACCGGGATAACCGTTTCAGCCGGCCAGCCGCAAGTTCAAAAAAGGCTTGAACGGTCGACGATCCACGATTTCCTTTTTCGTATCGTGAAGTATCCTGTCACAACTCCTCCCCCGCCGCCGAAGTGGATGAAAGTCCGCCTGAAAATGGACGCCGGCGACACGCCGTCCACGGCGACCCGGGTCAAAGACGCCGTCCACGGCGCCCGCCTGCACACGGTCTGCGAAGAGGCTTCGTGTCCCAACCTGGGGCACTGCTGGAACCAGGGCACGGCGACCTTCATGATCATGGGCGAGACCTGCACCCGCCGCTGCGGATTCTGCGACATCAACACGGCCCGGCCGAGCATGCTCGATCCCCGGGAAGCCGAAAAGACCGCCACCGCCGTGCAGCAGCTCGGCCTCAAGCACGTCGTCATCACCTCGGTCGATCGGGACGATCTCAAAGATTGCGGCAGCCGGCACTTCGCGGCGGTCATGCGCCGGGTGCGCGAGCTGAACCCGAAAACGACGATGGAAGTGCTGATTCCGGACTTCAAAGGCGTGACGGAACACCTGCAGCGGATCTGGGACGAAAAACCGGAAATCCTGAATCATAACGTGGAGACCGTGCCGTCGCTCTTTCGCACGATCTGCCCACAGTCCAACTACCAGACTTCGATCGAAGTCATTCGCCAGAGCGGGGCAGCCGGTCTGCTGACCAAAAGCGGCCTGATTCTGGGACTGGGCGAAGAGATTGCCGAAGTCCGCGGAGTCATCGCGGATCTGGCGCAGGCTGGATGCGGGATGCTGACCATCGGCCAGTATCTCCAGCCGAGCCCGAAGCACGCCCCGCTCAAAAGCTACGTGCCCCTCGAAGTATTCGACGAGCTCAAAGAATACGCCCTGGGCCTGGGCTTCCGCCACGTGGAGTCCGGACCGCTGGTGCGCAGCTCGTATCACGCGGGCGAGAGCCTCGACGAATTGCTGAAGTCGCGCGGCTAAAAAGCCGGAAAATTCCCGGATTTCCGCTTCGGCGCGTCGTCTAAAACGGTATGCGCCGATTCCCGACGATCCGGTCGAAACGCAATCGCAAACGCAGGTCGTCTATCTACCGGATTTATGGAGCGCGGCGGGACGGGAAAGGCTTGATAAATTAAGAGAATCGACCGACGAGACTGAAAGCGCCTGAAAACGCCCGGAAAGATCGATCCCGGGCCGGCGCGGGCCCGCAACCGGGAGCATCGATATTATGAATACGCACGAACCCCATTCGAAACGAGCCCTGGCGATGGTCCTCCTGGCCGGCGCGCTGGCTTTCAGCACCGCGGCCTGCAGCAGCGAAAACGATGACGAAAGCCTGGAGCTGCTGACCGTCAGCGCCCTCACAAACGTCTTTACCGACAACGGCAACGGCACTCTGACCCAGAACACGGGACTCGTCTGGATGAAATGCGCCCAGGGCCAGGTCTGGGATTCGAATCTGAACACCTGCGGCGGCACCGGGGGCGGCACGACCTTCGGCGCCGTCAGCCTGAACTTCTGCTCGGTGCTGACCGGCAACTTCGCCGACTGCACCGACTCCAATGCGGCCTCGCCCGCGGCCACTTCCGGGCCGGCTTTCGATAGCTGCAACGGCCTGGTCTTCGCCGGGGCTTCCGACTGGCGCCTGCCCGGCCGCTCCGAGCTGGGCACGATGGCCCAGTCCATGCTGACCCGGGCGAATCTGCTCGCCTTCTTCCCCCAGACCCCCGACGATAAGGATTTCTGGAGCGGCAACGGCAACGAAAACGAAAACGACGGCTCTGAAGCCTACACCTACAACTTCGCCCAGAATACTTTCGCTCAGGAAAATATCGTCCAGAAGGACACCGTCCAGTACCTGCGCTGCGTGCGCCAGTAAGCGCGATTCTTGCGCGATCGGAATCTTCGATCTATGCCCACGCCTGGCAGCCACCAACCCGGAAGCGATCGCGCCGCCGGCACCGGTCAGAGCAAAGAAGCCCGCGCCTTCGCCATCATCGTCTATCACGCGCTGCGCTCGGATCTGGCCCGCCTGGACGAAGACGATGCTCTCGATGAGACCCGGGCCCGTGCCATGATTCTGCGAGCGGTAAATCTCTTTCCCGGCTACGAAGCCCGCAAGGACCCGGAATTCGGTCATCTGATTTTGATTGATAAAACGGACGAAGGCCAGAATACCGTCAGTCTGAACATTCAGGACGCCGTGGATTCGCTGCTGATCGTCTGGCGCGATTTTCAGAAGCTGCGCAGCCGCGACGGCGGATGACGCGCCACGCTTCGCTACTTGATACAATCACAGGAAGAATCGTTTTGATCAAAAAGATCCTCTTAACCGTGCTCGGCATTACGCTGGGCGGCGCGCTCATCATACTGCTTACGATCCGACTGGTCGTAAACCAGCCCCTGCCCGAAGGCGCAAGCGGCCCCGCGGCCGAAGCCCTGACCGATCGAATTATCGCGGCCACGAATCAGCAGGCCTGGAAAGAAAATACCGCCGCCGTCGAATTTCGTTTCGATCGGCGGGGCAACGAACACTTCTATGACCGCCGCCGGGATTTCGTCGAAGTCCGTCTGCCCGGCGACGAAGCCCTGCGCGTGCAGTACAATCACAAGAATCAAAATCAATTCGCGGCCTTCGCCGGCGACACACCGTTAGAAGGCGAAGCGGCGGCGGAAGCCCTGCGAGAAGCGATCAAATGGCACGTGAACGATGTCTTCTGGTTGAACCCTTTCGGCATGCTGCGAGCGCCGGGCACGACCCGGAAGCTGGTCGCCGAGCGGGCTCTGCTGGTCAGCTACGAGTCCGGCGGCGTAACTCCCGGCGATAGCTACTTAATCATAACCGATGAAAACGGTCGCCCCGAACGCATGCAGATGTGGGTATCGGTGATTCCGATTCGCGGCCTGGAATTCACATTCGAAGGCTGGCAGGAATTCGGCACCGGCGCCGTCTTCAGTACGATTCACAACAACAATCTCAGCGATGTCACACTCTCCGACATCAAAACCTACGCCGCGTATCCCGAGCCGGGCACAGCCGATCGCTTCGCGCCGCTGCTGGCGAAAATTTCGGAAAGCGAAGCGAAATCCGGAGGCGAAGCAATCCAATGATGTTTATTGAAATACTGGTCTGGGCGACGCTGCTCGGAGTCTTCGCCGGCGTAGTGCTGGTTCTCGACTACTGGGGTCATCTTTTACGCGAGCAGGATTCTTATACCCGCGACGAACTGATCGATCTGTATCGCATTATTCTGCGCCAGTTCGAGAATCTTACTTCGCGCGGCGAAACCGCTCTGAACTATCTGGCGCTGCTGAGCGGCATCGCCGTCGCCTGGGCGCTGACGCTCTTTGGCGGTTTGCTTTCGCCGGATATTACGATCGCTCCGGACCATGCGGAAGATCAGATCCCGAATTATTTCTTCCAGTCGATTCTGTTTCCGCTGATTCTGCACATCGTCTGGCCGTCGATGAAAGACGTCGCAAGCGACCAGGGCGGCCCCGATGGATTCTTAAGCCGCCTTTTGGCCACCGAGCTGCCGTTCTTCTTCAGCCTGACGATCGCTCTGGGCGCGATCAACCTGGCCGTGTGGGGCGTGCACCATCACATGAGCTTTATCTTTTGCGCCATCAACGCGGGTTTGTGTTTCATCTACGCCGGCTATCGCCTGCACACGGCGGAACCGGCGAGCGAGTACGCGCCCGGCTCTGATTACGGCGAATCCTACGACGACAATTACGGCGATGCGTACGATAGTCCCGCGCCTGAAACCGAGCGCTTCGACGATTTCGACGCGGGCTCCGTCGAGCTAGGCGAAGACGCCGGCGATCTGAATCAGTCGAGCGACGATCGGGATCCCTATTGATCGTGAGCATGCATTGGTCTACGGGCGTCGGCATCCCTGGCGCCCTGCCATCGCCGGAGGCGATGTAGCCCGTAGACGCTCGGACTTCCTGCCCTCGCGCCATGTTTCAGAATGAACGTTTATACGAAACTGAGCATTGGCTGCATGCTCGCGACCGCCGTGTTTCTCGCGGGAGAGATCGCGGTTCGCAAGCTGCAAGACCCTCCGCTTGATTTGAATTCGTTGCAGGCTGAAGGCGATTGGACGGCCCGCTACGCCCACGACGATTCCATCGCGCAACAATCGGTCGGAATCATTCCCTTATTTCGATTCAATTGCTGGGCCCCCGGACAGCCCTTTCGTTATAGCCGCGAAATCAATCGCGAAAGCAATACAGAAGCGAGCGAGCCGCTGGCCCTGCTCCTGAATTCGCATAATATCAGCCTTGCGATCACCTGGAATGGCCGGCCAATCGGGCCGCTCAGAACTCAGTACTATCGGTCGCACGTCATCCGGATTCCCCCGGACATCTCTCAGGCCGGGCCGCAGAGGATCGCACTAACCGAAATAGCCGGTTTCGAAATCGCGCCGCACGCAACGAAGATTCATCTTGGAAGGGCACACGAAATCACGAAGTACCGACAGCTACTTGAAATCGCCGACATTCTCTGGATCGCAGTCTACGCGTCTTTATTTTGTGCGGCACTCTTCGCCGCGCGGGCCCTCGAACGCGACGCCGAACAATTTTCAAAACGGGCGCTGATCGCATTCAGCGCGTATTGCCTGGCCCTCCTGGCCACGGCTGCCGTGGAAAGTTCCTGGCTCAAACCACTCCTGTTTTCCAGATTTTATTCCGCGACAGAGCTGATCCCCCCGAGCCTCAACACTGTCGCCTTCGCCGCTTTCGCCTGGAGCCTCCTGCCTGATAAGCCGCTGAAAGTCTGGCGTCTGCTTCGCATAGCCCTGAGCATGCTATTGGCGGTCGCGACGGCGGCGGCCCTGCTCCGCATCCACGCAGCATCCATTCCACCGGAGTTCTACGAATACTCCCACCTGATAACGGAAGCCGACACCGCGTCACTCTGGAAGCTATCGATCGCTCTATGCGGAATTGCGGCGTTGATCGGAGGCAGTCGAACAGGCGCTTTGCTTGTGCTGCTTGTAAGCGTTACGGCTTTATCTCGCTGGAGCCAGGTGACCAGCTTCATCAACGCTGACGCGCGCGCGGTCGCCCATGTCGGAATTCTTATTGCAATCGTTGCAACGCTGGCCCTGGCCGGCAGGCGTGATCGTCACGCATCCGGCCCCAGAAACTCATAACCGGGAACCGGCTCTAATTCGCAAAAGTCTTCGCCGTAGATGCTCATATATACGCGGAAGGCCGGCGGGTAATCCGGTTCGCTGCGAAATTGATCGAGCAGGATCGTGCCGATGCCGCGCTCATCCGGCGCGGGGTTTTCTACGCGAAAGCGATCGAGGATCACGTCGCGCGGCCCGGCGACGGAATCCAGATACTCGGACTGCACCCGCGTTTCGCCGTCGCTGCGGCGCAGTCGTTTCAAATAGCCACGCTGCTGAAGGGGCGACGCGCACTCGACCGGATTCTCGACGCTGCCCTTCGCGGGCGGGCGCAGATCGACGAAGCTCACACACGACGCAGTGGACGCGGCCAAAACGCAGGCGAAGATTACGCTTATAAACAGCGCGGACGTCGACCGATAAAGACAGGCATCGGCGCTGACTCGACGATTTCTTGCGGACATCGCGGCCAGTCTGTCGCCGTCGCCGATCCCCCGCATCCATTTATTTTTAAGGCCGGCCGCTCTCGTACGCCTTAGATTATCGTCATGCTCGATCAAAGCTCAAACGCTTCGCGCGGAAGGATCTCATTGCTGCTGTGTGTGTTATCGCTGGCGTTCTTTGCGGGCTGCGCGGACAACTCTCCGTTTGCAAACGATGACGACGGCGACAGGGAAACTCTGCAAACCCTGTATCTCGCGACCCTGCCGCCGCCGCTGCCGACCGTGAGCTTCGTCGATCCGGCGCAGTACGTCGGCGTCTGGTACGAGATCGCGTCGCTGCCCCAATTTTTTTCGGCGGGATGCCACTGCACGACGGCGACCTACGGCGCGATCGATTCGTCGACGATCAGCGTATTTAACGAATGCCGCCTGAACTCGGCTTCGGGGCCGGCCAATACGATCAGCGGTCGCGCCCTGGTTACGCCGGGCAGCGGAAATTCAAAGCTGGAAGTAGAATTCGTTCCGCTCTTTCGCGCGCCGTATTGGATCATCGCTCTGGCCGCCGACTATTCCCACGCCCTCGTCGGCGATCCTTTTCGCGGGAGTCTGTTTGTATTATCCCGCAGCCGCACTCTGGATACGGGAACGTATGATAGCCTGCTCGCCTATGCCGCGACCCAGGGGTTTAATACGGCGAACGTGCGGCTTACACCGCAAACGGGCTGTCCATAAAGCAAGCCTGTTGATCTTTTGCTCTGCAACCCTGCGGGTCGCATCGCTTTCTCCGCATCAAAGATGCGAAGCTGCGAGTTCAGGCAGGCGATGCCTGCCGATCTTTATGCTCTGCAACCCTGCGGGTCGCAGAGTTCGCATGTATGTCCGGCCATGCCGGACATACATGCTTTAATGCAAAAAGTGTCTCGTTCCCGTAAAGACCATCGCCACGCCGTGTTCGTTCGCCGCGGCGATGACTTCCTCGTCGCGCACGGAGCCGCCGGGCTGAATCACCGCGCGGGCGCCGGCGTTTGCCAGAGCATCGAGGCCGTCCCGAAAGGGAAAGAAGGCGTCCGAGGCGACCACCGATCCTTTTAACTCCAGGCCGGCTTTCTTCGCTTTGCTTGCCGCGATTTCTACGGAATCGATGCGGCTCATCTGACCGGCGCCGATCGCCAGGGTTTCCGTTTCCGCCGTGAAAACGATCGCATTTGATTTTACGTGTTTGCACACGCGCCAGGCGAAATCAAGGGCGTGCAGAGTCGCTTCGTCTGGTTTGTTTTCCGTGACGATCTTCCAATCAGCGCGCGGGGCGATGTGCGTATCGAGATCCTGGTACAGAAGACCGCCCATGATCTGGCGCACTTCGCGCGGGTTTTTCGAACGCGCCGCGTCTTCGTATAGATAGCGTTCGGCGTCCGCGATTTTGATCAAGCGCAGATTCTTTTTCTTGCCTAAGATTTCCAGCGCTTCGGGCGAAAATTCCGGTGCGACGATCACTTCGGCGAAATTTTCGGCGATGCTCGTCGCCGTCGCGCCGTCGACCACGCCCGCGAGAGCGATGATGCCGCCGAAGGCGCTGACCGGATCGCAGGCCCGGGCGCGAATAAATGCATCGTTCAGGTCGCCCGCATTCAGGCGATCGCCGATTTTAACGTTCGTATCTTTTACGACGGCGACGCCGCAGGGATTGAGATGTTTTACGATCACCGCGCCGGGTCGCGGCAGACTCAGGGCCGCCCGCAGAGCCGCGTTAAAATCGAGCAGGTTGTTATAAGAAAGCTCTTTGCCCTGCAGCTGTTCAATGCCGGAAACGCCGCTGTGCTTTTCGCGCGCCACGTCCATCGCCGGGCGATAATAACACGCCGCCTGGTGCGGATTCTCGCCGTAGCGCAGGCTCTGGTTTTTTTCGTAAGTCAGCGTCAGGCGTTCCGGAAAACGATCCTCCGCCTGATCGTTTAAGTAACCGGAGATCATCGCATCATAAGCCGCCGTGTGATTAAAAACTTTGCGCGCCAGGCCGAGGCTGATTTCGCGGGAGATGCCGCCGCCTTCGCTGATCGTCTTCTGGATCATGGCGTAGTCGGCCGGATCGCTGACGACCGCGGTATAGCCGTAATTTTTGGCCGCGGCCCGCAGCATGGTCGGCCCGCCGATGTCGATGTTTTCGATGGCGTCTTCGAAGCTCACATCGGGCTTCGCGACCGTGGCCGCGAATGGATAGAGATTCACGCAAACGAGATCGATGCCGGGAATATCGTTTTCGCTCATGGCCTTCGCGTGCTCGGGATTGTCCCGCAGAGCGAGCAGGCCGCCGTGAATTTTCGGATGCAGGGTTTTTACGCGGCCGTCCATCATCTCGGGGAAGCCGGTGTAATCTTCGATGGCGACGGCCGGAATGCCCGCGTCCTTCAGGGCCTTGAGCGTGCCGCCGGTTGAAATAATTTCGACCTTCTGATCGACCGCTAAAAAGCGAGCGAAATCGGCGAGGCCGCTTTTATCGGAGACGGATATGAGAGCGCGTTTAACCTGAATCATGAGAGTGTACTTACCTTTCTTTTGTTTTGATCGAGCCGCAGCCTGTCCTGGCAGAACGAATCCACGGCCCGCGTTAATATACGATGTTCTTGCACTAAGATGAGATCCGCGAGGCCGACCGCGTCAACGTCGTCCGGAACGTCGACCGCGGCCTGGTCGATGATCGCGCCCGTGTCGACGCCCTCGTCGACGAAGTGCACCGTGGCCCCCGCGATTTTTACGCCGTACTCATAAGCCTGACGCGCGGAGTGCATTCCGGGAAACGCCGGCAGCAGCGAAGGATGGATATTAATAATACGCCCGGCGAAATTCTGGACGAGCTGCGGCGCGAGTAAGCGCATATAGCCGAGAGTTAAGATCAAGTCGGGGTTTAGTTTTTTGAGCGTGTCGAGCAGCAGGCGATCGTAGGTATCGCGGTTCGGAAAACTCTTAAAGTCAAAGCTATGAATTTCGATTTTCGCGAACGCGTCGGCCGCGCCTTGCTTGCCAGCGGCGGCATTAAAATCCCGGGCGAGTTCTTCGGCGCCGGTATTCGGCCGATCGGTCACGAGTCCGACGATCGCGCAGTCCCGTACGGAACCTTCGCGAATGCCCTGGAGCACCGCCTGGAAATTCGAACCGCGCCCGGAGGCGAGCACCACTGTTCGTTTCGCGCCCATACTTTAGAAAGCTTTCAGTCCTGAAACTGAATCGAACCCACCGTCGCCGAAATTTGCGCCGCCAGTTCCTGATCCGGAACCTGGTCGGAGTTAAAGAGCGCGGCCAGCAATCGCGGTCCGCGCGCGATCATTTGCACCAGCCAGAAACGATTGTCCTTCATGAACTCCGCGGCGAGGCAGTCCAGACCCGAAGCATTTTCGTACCGCACGACCCGATCTTCCTGAAATTCAATCTGGTTGATTTCGAGATAGCGGGTGAACTCGGAGTTCAGATCGTAGTTCCCGCCGTCTTTTAGCGTCGAAGCGGCGAGCTGTAGCACCCAGCCCGCCTCCAGATCGAACATACAGGGAATATTCTCGACGATCTCCAGTTCCCATTCCGCCGGATAGCCCAGCGTAAAAAATGTGCCTTGAAATTGTTTGGCTGCCATGATCCGGCGACATAATCCCGGTACGGTCGGTTGTACGTCAAAGCATTTGGCGTGGGGGCTGCCTGGTGAGAGCACGCTCCACTTCCTGTGGAGAGTGCTCTCACGGCTCGGCCTCCTGCCTCACTGCAGACAACCCCCGCGCCAATAGAGGAGAAGAGGACGAGCACGCCCATAGCTCAACTTCCTGTCTCGCGCCCATATGCCAGCCCGCCAGGAATTGGGAAGGATAATACAGAGCTTCGATCAGCTTTCTTGCGTTGCTTCGGACTGGTAGCGTTGGGCCGCGTAGTAAACGATCCAGTAGCTGCCGACTCCGACGACCGTCGTGACGATCAGATTGCCGACCAGGAAACGGCGCGTGAAGGTCATGACTTCATTCATCCAGGCGAGCTCGAAGGTCCGGACCGGAGCGTCCCCGAAGATGGCGTCGCCGATAAAAAAGCTCAGGGAATAGAGCGGGATCAGAGTCAGCGGATTCCAGATTGCCAGACCCGCGAATAGAGCGATCTTGCTGATCCGTTTGAAGAACAGGGTCAGCACGATGCCGATCAGCACGCCGAAGCCGATGGTCGGCAGCACCGAGATACACGCCCCGAGCGTGAAACCCCAGGCGATGGCCTGAGGCGAAGTTTTCAATTTAAGAACTTCCCGCAGGTGATTGCTGATGCGCTCTTTCCAGGCCATTTCGAACAGACTCCGGCGGAATCGTCGCGTGTCAAGGAGGGGGCGCTCCGCCGGGCGCGGGAGCCGGGCCAGAGGTCTCGGATCATTTATTGAAAACCCCTTGACCGGCCCCCTGTCGGTCGGAGTATCACGGTGCTCATGACCAAAACGGATCGGCACGCATACGACAGCGGAATCATTGGGAACTGCGCCTATATAGCGCACGTCGATCGTAGAAGCAACGTGAGCTGGCTGTGCTGGCCGTACTTTGACAGTCCGTGCGTATTCGGCGGGCTGCTCGACCCGGAAAAGACCGGCGAGTTTTCGATCGAGCCGGATGGCGAATACGAAAGCCGTCAGTACTATCTCGACAATACGAATATTCTCTGCACGGAATTCACCTGCTCTGCGGGGCGCTATCGCGTTCTGGATTTCGCGCCGCGCTTTCCGCAGTTTGAGCGCATGTTCAAACCTTACCAGCTGTTTCGTAAAATCGAGGTGCTGGAGGGCATCCCCAAAATTCGCGTACGCTGCAAGCCGACCTACAACTACGGCGAACTGCAGGCGACCGCCACTCCCGGCAGCAATCATATCGCCTACCAGGGTCTGGGCATCGCCCTGCGATTGACCGGCAGTCTGCCCCTCAGTTATATTTTAAACGAACGTTCTTTCGTGCTCACTCGCAATCACTATCTGGTGCTGTCGTACGCGAATCCTCTCGAAGCGCCTCTCGAATCGGTAGCCGAAGAATTCCTGAAAAAAACCACCGAATACTGGCGCGGCTGGGTGCGCTATTCGACGATCGATTCCTTCGAACAAAAAGCGGTGATTCGTTCATGCCTGGCATTGAAGCTGCACCAGTTCGAAGACACCGGCGCGATCATCGCCGCATCGACCACCAGCCTCCCGGAATCGCCGGGCTCGGGACGCACCTGGGACTATCGCTACTGCTGGATTCGAGATACGTATTATACGCTGAGCGCTTTGCGCAGCATCGGCCACGGATCGGAGCTGGAAGGTTACGCTCAGTACATTCAAAATATTACGGTGGAAGCCGACGGCCGCTACTGTCCGGTCTATTCGATCCGCGGCCAGAACGATCTGCCGGAAAGCGTCGTGGATCTCGAAGGTTATCAGGGCAACCAGCCCGTACGCGTCGGCAACCAGGCCGTCGAACACGTGCAAAACGATGTCTACGGTCAGATCCTGGTCTCGCTGCTGCCCTTAATCGTCGACGATCGCTTTTCGCACTTAAACTCCATCGCCAGCACGCAGCTGGTATTTAATCTACTCGGCCAGATCGAAAAGACGATGGACGAACCCGACGCGGGCCTCTGGGAATTTCGCAACGCGGCGCATCTACACTGCTATACATTTCTGTTTCACTGGATCGGCTCCCAGGCGGCCCGGCGCATCGGCCAGTATTTTAAAGACGATCAAATGATCGCCATGGCGAGCAAGCTGATCGAACAATCGGCCGAACGCATCGAACGCTGCTACGATTCCGAGCGCGGCGTTTACACTTCCGCGATCGGCTTCGACGCCCTCGACGCGAGCCTGCTGCAGTTGATCACCCTCGGCTATCTGGATCCGGAGTCGGAAAAGGCTCGCAAACATTTACAGGGGCTCGAAGCGAAACTCAAAACCGAAAACGGATTGTTTTATCGTTATCTGCACGAAGATGATTTCGGCAAACCTCATACGACTTTTCTGATCTGTTCGTTCTGGTACATCGAAGCCCTGGCCGCCGTGGGGCGCACGCAAGAAGCGATCGACGGCTTTCGCAATCTGCTGGGCTACGGCAACCATCTCGGGCTTCTGAGCGAAGACGTGGATAATAACGACGGCAGCCAGTGGGGCAACTTCCCCCAGACCTACAGCCACGTGGGATTAATGAACGCGGCTTCGCGTATCGCGCGCCGGCTGGACCGACCGGACTTTCTCTGGTAAGACGGGACCTGCACGCCGCACGAAACCTTCGGGTCCGCATTGCCTCCAGGCTCGCCGAAGCCCGGTGTGCGAATTGACAACGAATCGATAACGAATCTATTATGAAAAACAAACTCATCCTGGTCAGCAATCGACTCCCGGTTCAATTCGATCCGAAAACGAAAAAGTTTCGCAAGTCCGACGGCGGCCTCGTCCAGGCGCTCTCGGGAGTCAAACTCGACGGCGCCGCGGTCTGGATGGGTTCCGTGGCCGGCGACGAAGATCCAAAGCGCTACGGCAAAGGCCTGCATCCGGTTCCGATCGAAGAAGAGCTATACGAAAAATACTATTCCGGCCTGGCCAACGACGTGCTGTGGCCGCTCTTTCACTACGAATTAGACTACGTGCGTTTCGACTGGGATATCTGGGACGCGTACTGCGCCGTGAACCGCCTTTTCGCCGAAGAGATCGCGCGGGTCGCCGCGGCGGGCGACAGCGTCTGGATCCACGACTACCACTTCTTCATGCTGCCGCACTATCTGCGCGAGCTCCGGGATGATTTAAAGATCGGTTTCTTTTTGCACATCCCCTTCCCCAGTTCGGAAGTCTATCGCACGCTGCCGGTCCGGGAAAAAATTCTATCATCCCTGATCGAATGCGATCTGGTCGGCTTTCACGACTACAGCTATCTGCGCCACTTCGTGCAGTCCATTCACCAGGTTCTGGGCCTGGATTCGGATATGCTCAAACTCGAACGGATCAGTCGCACGACCGAGTTCGGCGTCTTCCCCGTAAGTATCGATACGCCGAAGTTTACGAAAGGCGCGACCAAACCCGCCGTACAGCAGCGCATGCGCGACTTAAAAAAACACGGCGACTACGAGATCTTAATTCTCGGCGTCGATCGCCTGGACTATATCAAAGGCATCGATCTCAAACTGCGCATCTTTCACGACGCCCTCGAAAGATTCCCCGAGCTGCGCAATCGCGTCGCCCTGCTGCAAATCGCCGTGCCTTCTCGCACGGAAGTGCCGGAGTACATCAAGACCCGCAACGAAATCGAACAGCTCGTCGGCATGATCAACGGCAAATTCTCGACGGCGACCTATACCCCCGTTAAATATCTATTCAACTCCGTAAACTTCGAGGAGCTGCTCGCCCTGTATCGTCACGCCCAGGTGCTCTTCGTCAGCAGCAAACGCGACGGCATGAATCTGGTCGCTCTTGAGTATATCGCGGCCCAGGACCAGCGCAATCCCGGCGTGGTGGTTCTGAGCGAATTCGCGGGAGCGGCTTCGAACTTAAGCCACGTGACTCTGGTCAACCCCTGGAATATCAGCGAAAGCGCGGATCGGCTCGCGGCGGTGCTGGCCCTGTCGGCGGGCGAACGACGCGAGCGTCACGCGCCGGTCCTGAAGTATCTGAACAAGTACGACGCGACCAACTGGGCGGTTTCATTTATCAAACGTCTGTCCGCGCACTCAGTCGAAGTGCTGCCGACGACCGTCCTGAATTCCGAAACGACCGCGAAAGCGCGCAAGAGCACACGCGGCCTGCCGGAAGAGGTCCGGGCCAGCTTCGCGGGCAAACGCGTCTTCTTGCTGGACTACGACGGCACGCTCGCGCCGATCGAAGACAAACCGGAGCTCGCGGTTCTGAATCGGGCGACGCGGGAAAAACTCCGGGCCTGGCAAAAACGCGAAGACGTCGAGCTGATCGTCGTCAGCGGGCGGGATCCCCAGTTCCTGCTGAGTCAATTCGACGGCATGCAGATTTCGATGGCGGCCGAACACGGCGCGCGATTCTACGATCATCGTCGCGGAACCTGGACGACCCTGGCCAGGGACGGCGCGAAAAAACGCGAGTGGACCGACCCGGCCCGCCAGATCATGAAGGACTATTCGTTTCGCGTGCCGGGCAGTTTTATCGAACGCAAGAACTTCGGCGTCGCCTGGCACTTTCGCAATTCGCCTTCGAATTTCGCCGAGTATCAGAGTCGCCGCCTGGTCGAAGATCTGGAGTGGAGCCTGCTGCGAATGCCGGTTTCGATATTGCGCGGAAAAAAAGTCGTCGAGGTGCGCATGCTCGAAGCAAGCAAAGGCGCCTTCGTCAACTGGTATCGCACCGTGCACGATCTCGGAAAAAAACGCGACTATACGCTCATCGCTCTGGGCGACGACCGCACCGACGAAGAGATGTTCGAAGCGATCCGTTCCGATGGAATCACGATCAAAGTCGGCATGGAAGCGACCCACGCCGCCTATCGCCTGCGGGAACAGGCGGAA
Organism: bacterium; assembly: GCA_024742665.1. Classification (GTDB taxonomy): domain Bacteria; phylum Spirochaetota; class Leptospiria; order Leptospirales; family Leptonemataceae; genus JANSYA01. The sequence goes on along the minus strand of JANSYA010000001.1, from coordinate 794,183 downwards.
GTGCTGCCCTTTCTGGAACGCCTGATTGAAAACGGCTCGGCCTGAAACAGCGAGAGGGCTCCGGGCCGCCGTCCTCCCCCCACGATCTCTGGTTTGCCAGGCTGTCAAAAAACCAGCCTGGCCAGCGGCTGTTTTTCAACAGCCTCTTGACCCCCGACAGCGGGCGCGGCGAGATAGCCGCAAATGTTCGGTCCCCCGAGAAAACGCAAGAGCGCCCTCTATATTGGAACGTCCATCATCCTGATCGTGCTGCTGGCGATCGTCGTCGGCAGCGCCGCCGTCGCCGTGGCCATGCTGGTGCTGCTGATCGTTCTGTTTTATCCGCTGTTTCTGGTGGTCTGGGACAAACTGTACGGCATGGACGACATCGCCGACCAGCTCTTTTACGCTCACACCGAAGACGGCTGGAATATCGCCATGCACTTTCACCGCCCGACCTATCCGCGGGTCGGCGCCTATCCCGTGATCCTGTCGCATGGAATTGCGAATAATAAATTCGGCGTGGACATGGACCACAGCCACAGCCTGGCGTACTATCTCAAGCAGCACGGCTTTCCGGTCTTCGTGCTGTCGCTGCGGGGCGTCGGCAAATCGTATCACTCTTCGCGCTACGGCTATCGCGATTTCAACTTCGACGACATCGTGCAGTACGACGTGCCCGCCGTCATTCGCAAGGCGCGGGAACTGACCGGCTCGCCGAAGATCAGCTGGGTCGGCCATAGCATGGGCGCGATGATCTGCTACGGTTTTATGGGCCGCGAACTGGACGGCGCCGAAGACATCGCCGCTTTCGTATCTCTCGGCGGACCGGGACGCATCGATCATGCGCGACGCTCGGTCTGGGGCGCGCTCTCGAATTACCCCTGGGTCAACGACATCTTTGATTTTAAGTTCGGCGCGCAGGTGATTTCGCCCCTGACCGGACGCTTCACGACTCCGCTTGAGGAGCTGGTCTATAGCAAGGACAACGTCAACAGCCGCACGGTCCGGCGCATGATGAAAAACGGCATTGAAAATATCGCCCAGGGTCTCGCGCGCCAGTTCCTCGTGTGGATCAAAGACAACAGGGAAACCACGATCGACGGCAGCCACGACTACCGCGAAGGCCTGCGAAAAATCAAAGCGCCCGCTCTGTTTTTATCCGGCGCCCGGGATCATATCGCCGTGCCCGAAAGCGTGAAATTCGCTCACGATCGCGCCGCTTCAAAACACAAAGAGTACGTCATGCTCGGACGCGAAAGCGGCGCCGAAGTCGACTACTGCCACACGGGTCTCGTCCTGGGCGATCGCGCGATCCAGGACGTCTTCCCGCGCGTTCTGGAATGGCTCGAAAATCACGGTCGCGAAAAGAAAGGCCGCAACGTCTTCGCGCGCATCATCCGCCGCGTGCAAAAGCGCCGCGAAGACCGCCGGCGACGCAAGCGGGATCGCGGCCGGCCGCCGGGAAAATATCGCCCGAATCGCGCCCGGCCCTCGTCGGTGATTCAGGCATGAGCTTCCCGCTGTAAACTTACGGTTCAGCACGGGAAGTGAAAGATATACACAGCGAAATACATAAGTCCACATACAAATACAAACAATCTATCTTTCTTTCTATCTATCTAACTTTCTATGGAGACATTCCTCATGCACAAGCTCGCCTTCGATTCGATTCCCGCTCAAAACACCGGACGCAGTCGCGGACGCCGAACGACTCTCGCAATCGCACTGACAATCCTGACCCTGCTGTCCACCGCCTGTTTGCCCGGCAGCCGCCGGGGAGCGAGCATGGGCTTCGACTATTTCGTCGAAAGCAAAACGTGCAATACCGACCAGGTCAAAGAATCGGATCGCGATAAATATCTGCAGATATACAACGCCATTCGCATCGCCTATGCCCAGGACACCGCGCAGCGTAAGAACGCGCGACTGGTCGTAACCGGCGACAGCATCGCCGCGCTTTTTATGCCGCCCCTGATGGACAAGTACATGCCGGGCGTGAACGCCGCGAATCGCGGGATCGGCGGCGACACGGTCGGCCTGCTCACGACGCGCATCGAAGCCGACGTGCTGGCCCTGCGACCGCGGGCCGTGGCGATTTCCATCGGCGGCAACGATATTTTACAGGGTCGCTGCATCGACCATACTCTCGACGAAACCCGCAAATTGATTCAAACGATCAAGGCGAAAGCGCCCGGCACGAAAGTGCTGATGACGAGCGTGCCCCCGACCCTGACCTGGAAAGCCAATCAGGTGGTGCCTTTTTATAACTGGCAGTTAAAGTACATTACCGAAGAGTTTTCCGGCGTCGAATATATCGATCTGTGGCGCGTGATGTCCGAGCGCAATGTTCCGCAGCTGGCCGAACCCTACCACGCGACGCTCCCGGGCGGAGGCACGGACGTGATTCACTTCGGCGAAGAAGGCTATCGAGTCTGGGGCGAACTGCTGAAGCCCTATGCCCGCTGATTCCCGCGAGCATGCCGCCGGCGATCGCTCCCGGAGCGGTTTCGTACAAGAGGTCGAGTCGGCGGTAATCCAGGCGGCGCGCAGGCAGCGGATTCCAAAGACGACCGCCGCCAAACGCCGCGCGATTTATAACACGCAGCTCGAAGTGCTGGGCCTGGCTCTGCCGGAACTGCGAAGCATCAATCGCGCCGGTTTTTCATTTTTAGAATCCGAGCCGGCCGGGGCGAAGGCGAGCGCGGCGAAATCGCGTGGGGCTAAAACCGCCGGCCTCGCGACTCCCGCCGACAGAGCCGCGGAGAAATCGCGATTGGCCGCCTGGGGCGCGGTCTGGTCTGGATCCAATCTATTCGAAGCGAAGATCCAGCCGCTGCTCTATTACGAAGGGCGTCTGAATCAACTCGACGCGAAGATTCACTGGCCGGTCCTCAAAGCCTGGGCGAAAGATATCGATAACTGGGAACATTCGGATCGCTTCTCGAAAATCTTCGCGCAGCTGCTGGAGATCGCACCCGACGCGGTCTATCCGACCCTGCGCAAATGGAATCGCTCGAAGATGCCCTGGCTGCGCCGACAGTCGATCGTCAGCCTGCTGTGTTACGACAACCTGCGCGAAAGCCGGCCGCCCGTGCGCGATATCTTACCCCTGGTCGAGAATCTATTGGCGGATCCTGACGTATATGTTCAGAAAGGCGTCGGCTGGACTCTGCGCGAAACCGGCCGCGCCTATCCCCGTGAGACCCTGGCCTTTTTGAATCAACACATTCGCGCTCTGAGTTCGGTCGCCTTCAGCGCGGCCACGGAAAAAATCAGTAAAAGCGATAAGCAGAAACTTAAAGGCTTGCGAAAGTGACAGTGCGCCCTATCTTTGCAGCCCTCACGTCTCCAGGACGTCCCGCGAGCGTATCATCCAAACAGGCCTATGACTGAATCTCCCAACGAACCAGGCACCGCAGCAATTCGAGATACTCCCCGAAGCTCTCCGCGTTCGCTCTGGAATCCGGTGCTGGCGGCCGTCTTCGCACCGCTCTGCGTGGCCCTCATCGCGGGGGGCCTCTTTGTTTTTCTGAGCCCCGCTGAACCGGAAGCGCGGGCCATCCCCGCGATCGCCGCCGCGCTGATCGGCCTCGCGACCAGCGCCCTGCTCTGGTTCGGCCTGTGGCGTCCGGTGCGGCGTATGCGCGCCGCCGCGGCGCTGGCCGGCCTGGCGATCGCCGAAAAAGATTTCGATCGTCTGCAGGCGGAAGCCCTCCCGGAATCCGGCGGCAAAGATCTGTCGCGTTTTGCGCAGATCTTTAACCAGCTCACGGGCGAACTGCAAACGAATCGCGCCATGCTGCGCAAGGTCGAAGCACTGTCCCGGGAAATGGAAGAGCAGGTTCTGCAAACCTCGAAAATGAAATTCGAGCAGGACGGTGACTATTTTCTTACGGCCCAGTTGATCAAACCCCTGGCGCGCTCGAGCGTGCGCAGCGATCGCGTTTCCGTCGACATGTTCGTGCGTCAGAAGAAGCAGTTTCGCTTTAAGAAGTGGGACGAACAGCTCGGCGGCGATCTGTGTGTCGCGCATTCGTTGCAGCTGCGCGGGCGATCCTGCACGGTATTTCTCAACGCGGACGCGATGGGCAAATCGATGCAGGGCGCCGGCGGCGTGCTCGTGCTCGGTTCCCTGTTCGAAGCCAATATCGAGCGCTCCAAGCTTTCGTTAGACGTTCAGAACCAGTCGCCGGAACTGTGGATCAAGCATTCCTTCGTCGAACTGCAGCGGGTTTTCGAAACCTTCGAATCGACGATGTTCATCTCCCTGGTGCTCGGCGTGGTCGACGATGAAACCGGCACGCTCTACTATGTCAACGCCGAACACCCCGGGATGGTCTTGTATCGCGACAACAAAGCCTCGTTTATGGAAACCGACATGCCGCTGCAAAAGATCGGTTTCCCGGACGTAAACCACCGCAACGTTAAGATTCAGGTTTTCCCGATGAAACCCGGCGACGTGATTTTCAGCGGCTCCGACGGACGCGACGATCTGTACGTCGGCATCGGCGCGGACGGCGAACGCCTGATCAACGACGACGATGAAATGATTCTGAATATGATCGAGCTGGGTCGCGGCGATTTAACGCAGTTAGTCGAGACGATCGATCGCATCGGCCAGATCACGGACGACCTCTCTCTGATTCGCGTGGGCTATCTGGACGATCCCGAGAAACACGCCGACGCGATCGCCGCAGGCAGTCCGAAAGATGAAAGCACGGCCACCGAAACGAAAACCGCCGTGCGGGCTTTGCTGAGCGAAGCCCGGGTCGCCGCGAACGAACAAAAAGATTTCGCCCGGGCGGTCGAACTGCTGGACCGCGCCCGCCAGACCGATCCAACGCAGAAATCGATTCTCAAGCATCTGGCAAAGGCCTGCGCGAAGGTCAACCAGTGGGATCGCGCGGCGAATCTGGCCGAAGATTACGCGAAGGGCTGCCCCCACGATACCGAGTTTTTAATTTCGGGCGCGAAGATGATGCTGCGGGCAGGCCGGCTGGAAGCGGCGGAAGATCTGTGCGAACGCTACCGCCTGCGCAACCCCGAGTCGACGAAGAATCTGAAGCTGCTCTCGCAGATCCTGTACAAAACCGGCAAAGAAGGCCGCGCCTATGTTATGGAAAAAGAAGCCGAAGCCATGGAAAGCATCGAATTGATGCGGAGCGGCGACGCGGCTGCAGCCGGCCTCATCGGATAAATTCAGGAAAGCCGCCAGTTGGTACTGCCAGCCCTGCTGGTGATTCTTAAAACTCGAAACGGGCGCCGACGCTGGCGCCGTAGTTGCGGCGTGTCATAATGCCTTCGATTCCCAGCTTGAAAATCGCGATATTAAATTCTATGCCCGCTTTGAAATAGTAGAGATCAGCGGGAATTTCGCCGCGTTCGAGCAAAGTCAAAGACAGATTCGCGCTTTCCGGCGTATTAAAAAAACTTTCGAAAGGGTTTTGAGCGATGATGACCGGCCCAAAGCGGGTCAGAAAAAAATCGGTCTGGCCTTTGTTCTGAGCATAACCGCCGCCGATCGTCAGGTTCAGGAAGTACAGCAGCTGCACGCCGGTGCGCAATTCGATCATCGTCGAACGCACGTTGTTTTCTAATAGTGCGAAGTTCTGACCGAGCCACTCCAGGTTAATGCCTTCCTGCAGCGAAATCGTCAGCGTGTCGGTTTCGCCGGCGCTGTAGCGCAAACGCTGGGCCATACTCGAATAGCCCACGCCGAGAGATACGCCGCGAAAACGCAGCAGCGATCCGCCCGCAAGATCCGAACCTTCCACCAGATGGTATCGAATCTCCACGCTCTCGGAGCGGGTCGTCGCCCGCAGGCTGCCGGTCACGCCCTTCTCGTTATTAAAGCGCTCCGTATGTTTGAGTCCCCCGTAGTACACGTCGAATCTCGCGGGCGAATAGAACGCCGGGGTTTCGTTGTCGGACTCCTCGCCCTCTTCTGAGTCTTCGGAATCTCCGGCAAAAGGATCGTAGGTCATGCCGAAGAGTTTGCCGACGTTCACGCCCACAAAAAAGCGGCCGTTGATCGCGGCGCCCGCGGTCGGCACGTCTTCGATGACGCCGACGTTCGTCGCGGAAATATCGACCTCGTCGGCTTCGGTATAGCCGGCGGCGACGTTCGCGCCGAAGGTCCAGGCGTCGTTTAAGTTGACCGTGCCGGTATAGGGCGTGGCCAGATTTGATATGACCATCGCCTCGGCCATGCGGTCGAAGAGATCGTTGGTGTACTGGAGCTGGAGCTCATTAAAGAGACGATTGTATTCTTCGCTGGAGACTGGAATCGTTTCGCAAACCGCCCCCGTGCAGGTGAGCTGCGCCTGCAAACTTCCGGAGGGCAGGAAGGCAAGGCCGGTCGTTCCAAGCAGCGCGCAGAAAAGACCCGCCAGGGGCGAAGCCAGAATATGTCGACGCCGTGAGGAGCCCGTCGGCCTGACTGGAATTCGATTGGATCTCTGCATGATTGTGTGCGCCGTAGATTCATACGACGAGGCTTCTTATATTACAACCGTAGATTTCCTGGAATTTGCAGTTTCCAGGCCAAAAAAAGGCTGAATTTCCGCCGGCCCGCTACTCCCCGCAGGACCCTGGAAACTGCGGGGAGTCTCAGGTTGATTGACTGTAGAATCCACCGGGAAATCACTGTCGTGGCCCCTGCATTGACTCTACTGCAGAAAATACTCTTCACCGTGGTCTTTACGGTGTACTGGTTCATCTTCTACGGCATCGTTTATTATGCGCTGTCCTGGTGGGACCCCGCCCTGCTCGAAATTCCCGAGCGACTCGGAGAGACTCACGTCCTCGCCGCCACGGCGATCTTTACGGCGCTCGTATTTCTGGCCTACGCGGGCGCGGGATACGTGGTCCTCGGACGACTGCCCGGCGGGGACCCGGACCGCAATTCCGGCTGGAGTTCGAGACGGACCGGCGGCGGCCGGCGCAGCGGCCCGGCCCCTGGCGATCGCCTGCGAAAGTCCCGGAGATTCTTCGGCAGCCGCGGGGACGATTCCTCCGCGACCGGCAAAGCGGCCAAAGCCAGGCCGCCGCAACAACGCGCTCGCCCCGCCGGACGTCGCGGGCCGGCCGATGCTGGAAGAGGACGCCCGGGGCCTGCTCGGAAAGCGCCCCATAAATCGGGAGAAGCACCGTGAGCGATTCGCTCGATGCGCGGGTATTCGAAACGATCGCCGCCGACCTCCCGGCCACCGACCGCGCAAGCGCGCAAATCTACCGCGAATTTCTGGCGCCCCATCGCAACTGTCTGCTGCTGCTGGAAGGCGAACTGGGAGCCGGTAAGACGGCCTTCGTCCACGGCCTGGGGCCGACCCTCGGTATCGACGCGAATATCAACAGCCCTACGTTTAATTTACTGAATGTTTACGAAAATCCCCGGCGCGCTCCCGAGGCCCGGGATCTCTATCACTACGATCTCTATCGCCTGATGGATCCGGGCGAACTGGACGATCTGGATTTCGTCGAACGCTGGAGCGAAAGCCCCGCGGACGATCAGCCGGCTCGCCTGCACGCGATCGAATGGTGGCAGCGGGCCGGCGATCAAATCCCGCGCGGCGTCCCGCGCTTTCGCCTGACTCTGGATATTCTAGAACCGGAACCCGGTCCTGCACCAGAAGATTTACAGGAATCACAGGAACCCCGGCGCCTCCGGCTGTATCGCCTGCCATGATCATCGACGACGACATACATGAAAACCCGGACGGTCGCAGCGGCAGGAGCGGCGACGGGTCCGACGGCGCTGGCGTGGCTGGCGTCGCCTCTTTCGCGGAGCGGGTCTGCCTGGCAATCGAGGCGACGAATCGCTGGCTGATGGCGGGTTTCGTCGCGGGCGAAAGCGATCGCCTGGACTGCCAGATTCGCGAAGAGGCGCCCCGGGAATCCTTTCGCCGCCTGCTGCCGGAAATCCAGCGGCTGCGGGACATCGCAGGCATCGAGCGTCCGGAGTGGATCGCGACGACCCGGGGGCCCGGCAGCTTCACCGGCACGCGTATCAGCGTCGGCGCCGCGCGCAATCTGGCGCAGCTCTGGAGTATTCCCGTGCGATCCGTGTCCTCGATCGCGCTGTATCTGTACGCCTGCGCCCGGGAGGCACAGGCGGCCGGCGCGCAGGCGGATCAGGAAATCGCGGTTATGATCGACGGCAAACAGGAGCGAGTATTTGCTGCCCATAGCACGGTTCAAGCCGCGCTGGCCGGCCAGGCGATCGCCATTGTGGATCGCAAGCCGGACGAGTTTCTCACCCGCCTGTATGAGTCGCATCCCGGGGTTTTCGTCTACGCCGACGATCTCGATAGCATTCAAAGTTATTCGCGGGAATCCACCGCGATCGAGACCTGGCGTCTCATCGAACCGCCCCGCGCCGTCGATTTACGAGATCTGTGTTTGAACGCAATCAACGCAGGCGACGTGCGCCAGTCGAATTGGAGTGAACTCGTTCCCGAATACCTGCGCATGGATCCGGCCACTTCCAAATTTAATAAAAGCAAAGAAACATTATGAAATCTTCACGCAAGCAAACCAGCCGGGGCGGTCCCCCCGCTTATAACAACACCAGCAGCGCTTCGCCGATCCTGCGCTTCCTCGAACGCAACGCCGGCGAAACTGTAAAAATTTCCGAGATCTTGCACGCCCTCAACGAACCCAAAAAAGGCAAGCAGCGCGATTCCGACGACGGAGATTCTAAATCGAAAGGGCGCAGTCGCGCTTCCAAAAAAGGCAAGCAGCACGAAACCGGGGAAGTGCACGAAATTCTGGAGGCCCTGGCCGAGCTCGGCGCCGTGCAGTTCAGCGGAGCCACGAAACTACGAATCAATAAACCTTTTCATCTTACGGGCCGCATCTCTTTCAGTCCGAAGGGCCCCGGCTTCGTCGGCGTGCGCGGCGCCCCCAAATCCGCGCGCGAAATCTTTATCGCGCCGCCGAACGCCCGCAGCGCTCTCGACGGCGACCTGGTAGTCGTGCGACTCAAAGACCGCAGCCGCGACCGCTTCGAAGGCACGGTGATGGATATTCAAGAACGTTCGCGCACTTATCATCGCATGCGACTCCTGCAGGATGCCGATTCCCAGGGCAAATTCGCGGCCGGCGAAACCCTCGACCTGCCGTCGCGATTAGTTGCCTGCGCGGACGTTTCGCGCCTGCCGGAAGATTCCCGGGACCGACTGAAATCCGACGTCGTGATTGTCGTACGCCTGACCGGCAAACGCATGAATTATCAGGGAGCGTCGGTGCTCGAAGCGATCTTCGAACGTTTCGAAGACGACACCGATCTCGACGTCGATTTCGCGCGCGTCTTAATGAAGTACGATCTGGATCCAGGCTATCCTTCCGACATCGAGCTGCCGAAAGAAATCGACGAAGAACCCAACGCGAAAAACGTGCGCAACTGGAAGAAACGCGAAGACCTCCGCGATCTGCCGACGATTACGATCGACGGCGCGGATTCGAAAGACTTCGACGACGCTCTGACTTATGTACCGGCCGGACGCGGCAAGGCGAAACTGTACGTGCACATCGCGGACGTGGCGCATTACGTCGAGCGCGATAGCGATCTGGACCAGGAGGCTCTGCGCCGGGCGACCTCGTACTATCTTTCGAATCGCGTGGTCCCGATGTTACCGCCGGCGCTGTCCGAAAACCTGTGTTCGCTGATCGCCCACCAAAACCGTCTGGCCTTCACCTGCGAAATGGAGATTCAGAAAAAAGACGGCAAGATATTATCCGCCCGTTTTTATAAGTCGATCATCAAAGTCGACCAGCGCCTGACCTACGATATCGCCGAGAGCTTTCTGGACGGCGCGACGAACCGGCCCGGGCTCGACGGCAAAGAAATACCGAAGACGATTTCCAGCATGGTCCAGGACCTGTGGAAGATGGCCCAGGCCCAGCGCAAACGCCGCATGAAGGCCGGCCGCATTGACTTAAATTTGCCCGAGGCGAAAGTTAAGATCAACCCCGGCACCGACCGCATCGATTCGATCAGTTACTCGGACCGTTTGAAATCCAGTATGCTGATCGAGGAATGCATGCTCTCGGCGAATATCTGCGTCGGCGCCTATTTGCGTACGAAAAAAGCGAACGCCTTATACCGGGTGCACGAACCGATGGACCCCACGAAGATCGCGAACCTGAATCAGTTCTTCGAATCGTACAATATCAACTTCACTCTCAAAGACGCCCGCCACGCCTCGATTACGAAGGCGGTGCAGGCCGTCGAAAAGCACGTCGGCGGGGCGCGCCTTGATCACGTTTTCCAGACGCTGCTGTTGCGCAGTTTTATGCAGGCGACGTACAGTCCGGAACCCGGCGGTCACTGGGGCCTGGGCTTCGACGACTACTGCCACTTCACCTCGCCGATCCGGCGTTATCCCGACTTGATCGTACACCGCGCGCTGCAGAATATTATCGAGAAAAAGAAAGCCTTTTATACGGCGGACGAAGTCGCGGAGCTCGGCACGCATACCAGCGAACAGGAACGCCGGGCCATGGAAGCCGAGCGCGACACCTTTCGCCTGAAAGTGATGCGTTATATTCAACAGGAAAAAATGACCACTTTTACCGGATTCATCACCGGCTTTAAGTATGATCGCGTGTTCCTGGAAATTGAAGGCATGCCGACCGAAGCGGTCGTCGAAGCGCAGCACCTTACGAACGAACGCGAACTACTGCTGACCGATAAATTTTCGGCGTTCATTAAAAACCTGGGGCGGCCGGCCCTGCTCGGCGAGAAATGGGAGCTGGAACTCGACCGCCTCGACACCGAAGCGATGCGCATCTTTTGCAAGCCGATCTTCAGTACCCGCAAGCCCCGGGCGCGCACAAAAGGCGACGGCGACCGCTCAAAAGAGGGCAAGGACGATCAGGGCAAGAACAATCAGCAGAATCACAAAGACGGCGATAGCGGTCGGGAGCGTTCGAAGGACGGCGGCCGGGGCCGCTCGGGACGCCGATCAGGGCGAAAAAAATGACTTTTTTCTCGGCGGCGGGATGCTATCAGTGTCCAGAAGCAAGCGCCGGATAATGATATGAAAGACGATTTCACAGAGACACGCATTCCGCCCCTTTCCATGGTCGCCATCCAGATCATGCAGTACGATCCCGACTCGATGGACGCGAGCAGCTACAGCATGGAGCAGATCGTCAGTCCGGACAAGGGCGTCAGCGCAGAAATTCTACGTATCTCCAATTCAGCCTTTTACGGCCGCTCGGGAAAGATTAAAACCCTCCGCGACGCGATTACTCTTTTGGGCCTCAAAACCGTTAAAAACCTGGTGATTCTGCTTTCGACGAAGAGTCTGAGCATGAACATCAAAGGCGATCTGCTGAATCGATTCTTGCAGGAACTGCCGATCGTAACCGCTCTGGTCGCCCAGGATTTAAGTCAGAAACTGGGCCACAAAGAAATGCGCGAAGAGATCTTCATCGGCGGCCTGCTGCATAAAATCGGCATGACCATTCTCGCCATCAACAAAGGCGGCAAATATTCACGGCTGCTTGATCTCGCCGAATTCGATAAGGTCGATTTTATCGAACATGAACGCGAACAATTCAAGACCGACCACGTAGAGATCGGTCGCACGGTCTTCAATACCTGGAAACTTCCTCAGCAGCTGCAGGATATTATTTCGGGACACAACTTCGACGCGGCGCGCCTGAACGATACCACCGACATCGTGCGGCTGACAGCCCTGGCGAGCCTGGTGGCCAGGGAAATGCTCGGTCTGCAAATCTACGAACGCGACCAGGCGCGCAAAGCCGCGCTGATGGAATACTATAAGTGCACTGATACGATCGAGCGCGAATTCAACGAACAGCGCATGGGAATGATCAAGGATCATCCTTTTTATAAGCAGGTCGTCGGCGGCTGATCCCGCAGCTTCGCCATGATCAGCATCGGTAGCTCAAAGCAAACCAGTCGCATTCTGGTTATCGAAGACGACCCGGACCAACTCGCGTTAATCCGTCAGTACGTTTCGATGCTGGGCTACGAGGTGCGCGGCGCCGAGGACGGCTCGGCCGGCCTGAAAATCTTAGAGGACTGGGTTCCGGACCTGGTCCTGCTGGATTTGTACTTGCCCGAAACGCCGGGCATGATCGTGCTGCGCTCGATTCGTGAAGACGCGCGCACGGCGGAAATCCCCGTGATGATCATGTCGACTGACGATACGGAAGAGACGACGATCGTCTGCCTGTCGAGCGGCGCCAATGAATATATCGTGAAGCCGATTCGCATGGCGGAGCTCACGCTCAAGATTCAAAACTCTCTCGAACTGCTCGATTATAAACGCCAGCTTCATAAACTCAACACCAAACTCGAACGCGAAAAGGGCCTGCTGTCAAAATACTTCTCTTTCGACCTGGTCGAGAAAATCCTCTCGGAAGAAATTTCGACGGAGCTCGGCGGAAGCAATCTGCCCGCTTCGATCCTGTTCATGGACATCCGCAACTCGACCGGCATCGCGGAGAAAATGGATCCGAAGGACTTCGCGGATTTCCTGAGCAGCCTGCTGAGCGATCTAATGGATATCGTTTTCGGAAATCTCGGCTCGGTGAACAAACTCACCGGCGACGGATTGCTGGCCACATTCGGCTGCCCGGTGCCGACGGAGAGAGACGCCTACAACTGCGTGAAGACCGCGGCCTTTATGCGCAACTACATCGAAATCTTCAACGACCAGGGCGCGATCGAATTGCCCGGCGGCGAACCTTTACGCATCGGCATCGGTATGGCTACCGGACGAATCTTCGCCGGCAACGTCGGCTCCTGGCGTCGCATGGAATACACCGTGCTCGGCGATCCCGTAAATCTCGCGGCGCGCCTGCAGGACCTGACGAAGACCATCGGTACGGATATCGTGATGGACGCGGCGACTCTGGAAGCCGTGCGCGAAGAAGTGGAAATTCGCGACGCCGGCAAAATGCCGATCCGCGGTAAAGCTGATCCAGTAGATGTTTACGTTCTGGAAAGTTTCAACGACTCCGGCGCGATCAGCATGTAATCACACGAAGCAGGCGGGCGCTCGTCCACCGCCGTCGTTTCTCCAGGCAATAACTCACGGCTCCACGCCGAACACTCGCTCACGGCTCTACGCCGAACACTTGTTCGGGGCTCTACGCCGAATGACACAGAATTGTAAACATTCGCGCATCTAAAATTTCAGACCCGCTCAGCGGACTATGAAATTCTTCATGAATGTTCACCGCGACTTTCAGTGTGCGCCATCTTATGAGTTGCTTATATTCAGGAGGCCGGCGTAATCCTTCCACACGGGGCGCATTTAGAAGGCTGCTGGCACTGAGGCGACGAACATTGAATACGATAGATTCACCCATTCAAAGCGATCACAAACATGCGATTTCCGCTGAAGACTTACTCCATCAGTACCGCTACGCAATTGATCAAAGCACCATCCTTTCCAAGACGGATCCCCGGGGATTCATAACGTATGCGAACGACGAGTTCTGCCGCGTCGCCCAGTTCCGCCTGGACGAATTAATCGGGCAACGTCACAATATTGTTCGCCATCCCGCAATGCCTTCCGCGGCCTTTCATGATCTATGGAATACAATCAAAACGGCAAAGGTCTGGAATGGCATCATTCAAAACCAGGCGAAAGACGGTTCGAGCTACTGGGTTAAAACGACTGTGATTCCGATCGTCGACGGCGAAGGCATAATCCGCGAACACATCGCAATTCGCGACGACATCACCGAGCTGATCAATCTACAGGATCGCCTGGAACGCATGCTGCACGCCTCGGAGAGATTCGTGCCGACGGAATTTCTGCGCCTCCTGGAACGCGAAAATATCGCGGAAGCGCAACTTGGCGATTCGCGGCTGGTCGGCGTAACTGTACTCTTCGCGGATATCCGCGGCTTCACCGGCATGTCGGAACAGCAGGCCCCGGACGCCGTCATGCAGGAATTGAATCGTTTCTATTCACACGTAACTCCGGCCATCGCAAATCACGGCGGCGTCATCGACAAATACATCGGCGACGCGATCATGGCCCTCTTTCCCGACGCAAACCAGGCGCTGCAGGCTGCGCGCGCTATGCTCGGCGGGTTGACAGTTTATAATCAGGAACGTCGGCAGCAGGACCTCTTGCCCTATCGCATCGGCATCGGCCTGCATTCGGGTCAGGTGATTCTCGGCACCGTCGGATCGGAGAAGCGTTTCAGCACGACGATACTGGGCGACGCAGTCAACGTCGCGGCCCGTCTGGAACAATCGACGAAGCAGGTGGAATACGATGTGCTCGTCTCGGAAGAAACCGTGCGCATGGCCTCATTCGAAGAAGGCCTGAAGCGTCTGGGAAAACTGCGCTTGCGCGGCCGGCAGGAACCGGTAACAGTCTACGGTTTGCGCTAAGAGCCCCGAGCCAGAGGCTATTCAGCTGACGCTTGTTGTCTCTGCACTGGCGTGCAGAGTTGCGCGTCGCTCGGCGTGAAGCCCCGAGTCAAAGAACTACGTCGACGCTTGTACCAATTTTTCGCGTTTTTTTCGCATTTCCTGGAGTTCGGCGAGCATGCTCAGCAGCTCATTCTGGAAATGTTCGCGGGCCGCGGGGGTCGGCCCGTCGGGGGATTGCAGCTCTTGCTCCAGGCCCGCCAGACGTTCGGCGATCATGCCCAGCATGCGCTCGTTGCGTTCGTGAAAGGCTTTGACCTTTTGTAAGAATGCGCTTTGTTTTTTGACGTAGGCGCCGGACTTATCGATATTACGCTGCAGGCGGGCTGCGCGACGGCGGGCGACCTCGTCGCTGTAACCGGGATTCGCGGCGCGCTTCTCTTCCAGCTTCGCGCGCAGCTCCTTTTTCTTTTTGAGCTCCGCTTCGAGAGTGGTATATTCTTTTTCCAGCTCTTTTAGATGCGCACCCAGCCGGCCGGCGATGTCGGTCAGCTGCGCATTCGCTTCAGAAGATTTCCCCTGCGAGGATTTCGACTGGGATTTTGAGTCTTCGCCGGATTTCATTTTCACACTGGATGATGTCGATGCCTTGCCGGTCGATTGCCCCTGAGCTTTCTTCGAGGATTTCTTACGCGTCGCGGTCTTCACCCTTCCTGTATCGGCCGGGCTCAGGAATCGATAAACTTCTTTTTCGCCCGCAAATGTTCGCCGTAGGTCCGGGAAAAGTGGTGCGAGCCGTCCGGTTTGAGCACGAAAAATAAATAATCGCCGGCTTTCGGTTCAAAAGCCGCCTCAATCGCCGCGCGCCCGGGATTCGAAATCGGCCCGGGCGGCAGGCCGGGATTCCGGTAGGTATTGTACGGCGATTCGATCTCCAGATCCCGCTCGAAGATCCGCGGTTTCGGTCGGTCGAAGAGGTACTGAATGGTCGCGCACGATTCCAGACGCATATTCTGATCGAGACGATTTAAGAAGACCTGCGCCATCATCGGGCGCTCTTCGGCGCGCACAGCTTCGCGCTCCACCATCGAAGCGAGCACGATTCGCGAACGAATCTCCGGCGTAATCTCTTTCGAACCGGCGACTTCTTCGAGCACTCTAAAGAAGTTTTTTAGCATCGCTTCGTGAATGACTTCGGCGCTCGAACCCCGCGCGACCATATAGGTCTCGGGGAATAGATAGCCTTCCGTAGAACGGTCCGGGATGCCCCACTTCTTCAGAGTCTCCGCGTCCGAGGCGATCTTCAAGAAGGCCGCGCGATCGGGAACGTAGCCCTTCTCGGCCAGGTAGTCGCCGATCTGGCGATTGGTCCAGCCTTCGGGAATGGTCAGGCCCGTTAACTGCACCCGACCTTCAGTTAGAATATCGGCGACCTGCCCGGCCGACATGCCGTCGTTCAGTTCGTAGACGCCGACTTTAATCGCCTGAGATTTGCCGGTCAGGCGCAGATACATGCGAAAGCCGTCCGGGCTGCTGATGATGCCCTGATCTTCCAGATCCCGGGCGACGCGAAAGGCGCCGACGCCGGAAGGCACTTCGAATTCCACGCTGCGCTCGCCGTCTCCGGGCGCGCCCAGCACGACCGTCCAGACCAGCAGCAGCGCGCCCAGTCCGAGCAATACCGCCGCCGCGCCGGCGATGCCCAGCAGGCGTAGCTTATTTCCGGCAAGAGCGCGGCCGCCGCCCGCCCCCGACTTTCGTGACGCCTGCGCCGCGCCGGCCCCGTTCGCTGGGCTGCTTTTTTTGGCGGCGGGGGATTTCGTTTTCTGCGCTGTGCTGCGTTTTGTTTGCGTGGTTTTCGGCATGGCCAGCAGTCCTGGGTTCAGTCAAAGATGATATTAGAGTCGAAATAATTAGACGTTCATTTAGACGCCTGCAATCGGCAAAAGTTTCGGCGTCAACGATCGCGAAAGATCGGCCGCCGTTTTTCCCCGAGAGCCGTCAGGCCTTCCAGATAGTCTTTCGTCGCGAAATTCTGCGCCTGGGAGTGGGCTTCATACTCCAGGGTCTCCGGCAGCGCATGATTCGCGTACAGACCGCGTTTGACCAGCCGCACAGCCTGAGGAGCCGCCGATCCGATTTCCCGGGCCACCGCGATTGCGCGATCGAGAATTTCCTCGGCGGCATGCAGGCCGTGGCAGAGTCCGCGGCTCCCGGCTTCGGTGCCGGAAAAAAATCGGCCGGTCAAAAGCAGTTCCTGGGCCTGGAGCAATCCGGCGACTTCTTTTAATAGAAAGCTCGATCCCATCCCGGGATGCATTCCCAGGCGCACAAAATTGAAAGCGTACTTCGCGTCCGGCACGAAGTAGCGCAGGTCGCAGGCCATCGCCATCGCCAGAGACGCGCCGATCGCGTGGCCGTTGACGGCGGCGATTACCGGATACGGCATGTTGCGAACTTCGAGAAACAGATTATAAAACGATTCCATGTAGCGCTGGTTTTCTTCCGGATCTTTTTCCGCGAAGCTCTTCAACAGCGCCAGATCGCCCCCGCTGGAGAAGACCTCGTTTTTGCCGGTAATCACGAGAGCGCGAATCATCGGATCTTCCGAAGCCAGGCGATGCAGCTCGCCGTGAAAGGCCATACCCATTTCCAGCGTCATCGAGTTCTTCGTATCGGGATTGTCCAGATAGAGCACAGCGATGCGTCCGGCCTCCGGTTCCGCCTCAGTCAGATTATGAAATTCGACGTGGATGTTTTTCTGGGATTGATCTCTCATAAATGCAGCTTGGCGCGAAACTCCATCGCGTGAGCGCACGCGCCGAAGCTTCGATCTTTCGCAGGCCATAAATTCAGCCCGCGGTCTGTATTATAATCAGTCGCTGTCCGGAGTGCGGTCCAGCGTCGAGTGCAAACGGTCTTTGGGATCGCTTTTGCGCGTGAGCACCATCGTCAGCGCCCAGCCAAAGAAGGCCGACACGCCGCCTACCGATAAAATCATAATGATCCAGCCGCCGATCGTCATAATGTACCTCGTATACTCCGGATGCCTCGCGCTTTATCGTCGCCTGTCATTTCAGGCCCATATCTTCGGAGAATTTTTCGCCGCTGCGCCAGCGACGCACGGCGGTCATCACCAGCAGCGTAAAAAAGACTACCAGGAATAGAATGAACAGCATGGTGTACTGGGCCACCAGGTCCGTCTGAATCAGTTCCACATAGCTGCCCAGCTTCTGATACATCCAGACCACGAAGACCACGATCAAATACACGGGCGAAACCCACTTCAGAATAAAGGCGAAGATTCTGGGAACGCGCATGAGCGAACCCTGCTCGGCGGCTGCCAGGCCTTCTTTCGCGCCGATCCCCCAGCCGAAGATGATCACGGTGATCGTCGCCAGCAGGTAGATAAACACGCCGCCGATCCAGAAGTCCATGATGTCGAGGGCCTTAAAGCCCTCCGAGAAAAAGACGATGAATCCCGCGCCGACGAGCGTAATAAAACCGAGCATGGTCGTCGACGCCCGGCGATCCATGCCGAGACCCTCTTCGAAGAAGGCGATGGCGGGCTGGAGCATCGAGAGGCTGCTGGTAATCGCCGCGACGAACAACAGCATAAACCAGATAAAACCCATCACGTTGCCGAGCGGCATATTCGCGAATATATTCGGGAAGGTCATAAAACCCAGAGTAAAGGTCGAACCGACGCTATCGTAGAACGAAGGCCCGAGAAAGATGAAAGCCGCGGGGATGGTGATCATCCCGCCCAGAGCGACTTCGGCGAAGAGGTTGCCCGATGCGGAAGTCGTGCCCGAGAGCAGCACGTCTTCTTTGTCTTTAACGTAGCTGGCGTAGGTGATAATAATTCCGAAGCCGACCGAAAGCGAAAAGAAGATCTGCCCGGCCGCCGCCAGCCAGATCTCGGCGTTCGCCAGCGACTCAAGCAAAGTCTGGCCGTCTTTGCCGGGGTTCCACATACGCCCCAGACCGTTCAATACGTTCTGATCCGGCAGCGCGACGTCCGGCGTGCCAAGAGTCAGCACGCGAATCAAGACGCCGACCGCGCAGACAAACAGAATCGGAATCGCGTACTTCGAAACGAATTCAATCCCGCGGTTTAAGCCGCGATAGATGATTACAAAATTCAGCGCAAAACAAAACAACAGAAAATATACCGCCGGCGCAAGCTCGCCGTCAAAGAGCGCCCCGTTGCGCGTGGCACCAGTGTAAGTGTTGAACAGATCAACATAAGCCGAAGGATCGCGGCCGAGCGCCAGGTCGCCGTTTAAGTATCCGAAGGCGTAGTACAGACACCAGGACTCGATGTACACGTAGTACATATAGATGCCGACCGGAACGATCAGGCCGAGCACGCCGAAGTACGGCGAAAGACGATTCTTCCAGAGCGCGAAAAATATCCCCGGCGTGGAATTATAGCCTTTGCGAGCGCCCAGACGGCCCATCGACCACTCGACCCAGGCGATCGGCAGGCCCAGCAAAAGAAAGGCCACGAAGTACGGAATCATGAAGTGGCCGCCGCCGTACTCGGCGGCCAGCCCGGGGAACCGCAGGAAATTGCCGAGTCCGATGGCGCTGCCCATCACCGCGAATATAACGCCGATCCGGGTGCCCCACCGCTCCTTGCCTCCGGGACCTTGATTTCCACCGGAGCCGGAGTCTTCGCCGCCATTGCCACCCTGGCCTGGAAAGCGATCGTCGGTAGTGTCTGCCATACGACACTACGGGCGTGGCTTTCACTGTCGGTCAAGATAAAGTCCGAAACCGGGCCCGGGCCTGCCGGGCAGACGCCTTTTGCCTTTATAACGAGAAATTTGCGCACGCAACCGACAATCATTGCATGTCAGCAACTCGCGGTCTTTCCCGGCGCATCACAATCGCTCTCATAATAATCATCAGCGGCGGCTGCCAGGCCCCGAACGATCTTTCAGTCGGAGATCGGCCGGCGCAGACCGGCGGACTCCCGGAAACGCACAGCGCCGCGACAGCCAGTGCCGCCGATGCAACGCTTACGGAATCCGAGCAGCACCACTTCGCCGATCGCAGCGGACTCCAGCAAATGGGCCCGGACCAGGCAGTCACGGAAAGTCTGGCGCAGCTCTACGGCGCATCGACCTGGGAGAATCCTGACTGGCAGCCGGGACGCGCCGGTCCAAGCGCATCTGCTACCGGAGGTGCGGCGCCGACGATAGCGAACGCTCAGCAAGCAGAAAAAGCCCGCGGTAATTCCAGGCCAGCGCCGGCCGCCGACCAGGGCCCCGCTTCGAAATTTATGAGCGCTGCAGATTTGCCCGGGGCGGAGCGCGCCATAGCCGGCATCCCCGTGCTGTGCTATCACCAGGTTGAGCCCGGCGAAAAATCTTACCGGGGCTTCAACGTCTCACCGGAGCGCTTCGAAGAACAGCTGCGCTACCTGAAATCAGCCGGTTACCGGAGCCTGAGCCAGGCGCAGCTGATCGACGTGCTGGCCGGTCGGGCCAGGCCGGGATCCGGCGGCGTGCCGGAGCGCGGCGTATTTTTGACTTTCGATGACGGCTTGATCTCGCACTATCGCATCGTTGCGCCGCTGCTCAAACGCTACGGCTTTCGCGGCACGCTCTTTCTATATCCGACCGTGCTTTCTTCTAATAAGAAGGCGTACATGAACTGGGATCAGGTACGGGAACTGATTCAGGACGGAGTCTTCGAAGCCGGTTCCCATAGTCTGTACCATCCTTTTTTGCCAGAGACTACCGACCGGGAACTCAAGCGGCAAATGCGCGCCTCGCGTAAACTGCTCGAAGAGAAGCTGCCAGCGCAAATTCGCGTCTTCGCCTATCCCTTCGGCGTGTACGACCGGCGGGTGATCGCGGCGGCGGACGCGGCCGGCTACGAGCTGGCCTTTACGATTCACACGGGCCTTGTACAGAGCGGCGAAAAAGATAATCGCCTGACTCTGAATCGTTATATGGTTACGCGCGGCGATGATCTCAAACGCTTTCAATCGTACCTGCGCCTGGAAGCGCCCCGGGGGATGACCCTGCAGCCCGCCGACGGATCGCACGTGCAACCCGGCGAACGCTTTACGCTGCACTTACCGAATGTGCGCGGGGACTCGGTGCGCGTGCGACTCGGGGGCCGCGATCTGGAATTGAAGCAGACCGGCTCCGTATTCAGCGGTCGCCTGCCACAGTACAAAAGCAGCCGTGGCTATCTCCAGCTGGAAGTGCGCGCGAAAGCCCGCGACGGTCGGCGATTGTTTCAACGCTTCTTGTATTTGGACGCGGCGAAATTTTAAATCGCGGAGCGAAGCGCGCGCAACGAAACGCGCGGCGCGCCCGGGGCGACGTGGTCTCTACCGTCGAACGCGCGAGAATCCAAAAGAGCCGGCGACAAATCAGTACGCGAAAGTATAGGTCGAGATCGTATTCGTCGGGCCGATCGTAAAATTGCTCACGTGCGTGCTCACGTTCCCGTTCGCGTCGTACGTGAAGGTATCCGTCGAATTCGCGGCCATGCCGGATGAGGTGCCCGTCGAGTTCATACCGACAACCCGACCCGCGGAGTCGTACGTATAGTTGATCGTCGCGTTCGTGGTGGGTCCCCGCGTGCCGACGAACTGAGTCATCCGCCCCTGGGAATCATAAGTATAGTCGAACGAAAAATTCCGGGCGAAATTAATGCTGCTCGCCGGACTGGATACGACGACCGTAACGTCTTCCGACTGATTGCGGCGAGTCAGGCGACTCCCGGAGTCCCGGGTAATCGCAGCGCTGGCCGCAATCGTAGTCGTCGTATTCACGGCGGCCGCCGTAGTTTCGACGACCGTCGTATTCGAAGAAGTCGGCGGGCGCTCCAGACCCGTATATCCCAGAGCGCTGGTGATCACCCGCTGGTTCGGTGCGCTCGCGTCGCAGTTCAACGGACGAAATTGATTCACCGAGAGCGCCCGACTCAGGATGTCGTAATCCATGTTAATCGTCGACGACTCGCTCACGCCCACCTGGCAATCGCCGCGAATCAAAGCGGGATAATCGTTCAAAGCGTACGATACATCCACGCGAAATGTGGCTCCAGGTACATTCAGCACTTTCGCGGTCACCTGGCCGAGACCATTATAAGTGTACGATTCACTGACCGCAGTGGGCGGACCGGCGTTCACGCTGATCGAACTGGAGACCAGGGCCGGCTCGCAACCGATCAAATGCAGCGGTCGATTCACGAAACCCGCGTCGTATTGCAGTGATTGAGTCAATGAGATCGGCCCGACGAATACCAGAGCCGTAAGCACGCCGTCGCCTTCTTCGGCGTAGTCGGCTGGATTCAAAGTGCCGCAGGCAGGCGGCCGGAAGCTGACCGATTCAATGACGAGATAGGCCGCCAGCAGCGGTTCCAGCCGGCAGTCCGTATCGTCGCTGCCGCAGCTTTCGTCGAGAGCCAGGCATTGCCCGCCTGCCAGCAAAATCCACAGCGCAAGACCCAATCCCGTCCCGAATCGACGCGCGCCGTATCGTTTTTTGTAGTTCTTCCAGATCATAAGGATATTAATGTATCGGTGTCTACGGCGGATTTCCCCCGGAAGCTATAAAATTCTCTTGTCCGGTCGATCAAAAAACGCGACAAATAGAACAGTCGTGCAGCACTCAGAATCAAAATTCGAAACACTCGCACCAGCGCCCGGCGCGCGACGCCTGACTCCGCGGCGATATCGCATGGCGAGTTTCCTGATTCTGTCGGGGCTGGCGGCGCTCTGGCCCGTCGCGCAGTTACACGCCGAGCCGCCCGCCGCGGGGCGGGCGCTGACGCTGGAATTATCCGCCGCCGATCGCCCCCATGCTGTCCGCGGCGTGGCCGTCGGATACGCGATGGACTATTTCGCGGAGGAGCCGGGGCAGAACCACACGATCGAAACAATTCGCGCAGGCAAGCCGGGCGATGCGACCGCGCCGGACTGGCAGCCGGTGGGCACGGCCAGAGCGAATTTCGGATTTCAGAACAGCGCGTACTGGCTGCGCTTTACCGTGCGCAATCCCGACGATCGCGAACGGGAGTTCTTACTCGAAGCACGCTACCCGATGCTCGACGATCTGCGTCTGTACATTCCCAATTCGGAGGGCTATACGGAACGACGCACGGGTGACCGGCTGCGCTTCGCGGAACGCGAGCTCGACTTTCATCACATGGTCTTCCGCGTCACTCAGCCAGCGGCGAGCGAACGCATATATTATCTACGCGTGCAAAGCGAAAGCTCGATGAACGCGACGCTGATCCTGTGGACGCCGGAAGCTTTCGAGCGCTACGGACAGAGCACGACTCAAATTTTGAGCATGCTCTACGCGGTGCTTGCGATCATGCTCGCCTTTAATTTTTTGCTGTACGTTTCGCTTCGCGAGCGCGCCTATTTGTTTTTCACCGGCTATCTGGCGGCGATCACCCTGTTCCTGTTCACTCTGGACGGTCTGGCCTTTCAATATCTCTGGCCGGAGTGGCCGACCTGGGGCAATATCAGTCTGCCCCTGTGGATGAATCTATCTTACGTAAGCGGACTCGTTTTCGCGCGCCACTACCTGCGCACGTCCCGGGATGCGCCGATTCTGGACCGCGTGATCTTACTCGAAATTTACGTGGCGGCCGGTCTCGCAGTGACCGCGTTTTTCGTTCCCTATATGTACAGCATTGTCATCGCGACGGCGCTCGCGGTATTGATCGCGGCGAGCATCGTCGTGGCGACCTTCGCGGGAATCCTGCAGGGACGCCGCTCCGCCTATTATTTCGGTATGGCCTGGACGATGGTTCTCGCGGGGATCTTTCTGTACAGTCTCAAGTCCTTCGCGATACTGCCGGACACCTTCTGGACCAACTGGTCGATTCACGCCGGCGTCGTCTTGCAGGTTGTATTGCTGTCCCTCGGCCTGGCGGATCGTATCAACGCCCTGCGCATCGATCTCAGGCAGCGCCTGGCGGATCTGCGTGCGGCCGGACGATCGATTCGCAGCTCTGAAAACAAATACAAACACCTGGTCGAATCCAGCGGCGATATCATTTTCTCAATGAGCGCCGACGGCGTCATTCTCACCGCGAATCGCGCGATCCAGCCGACCCTCGGTCTGCGACCCACCGAATTGATTGGAACCAGCTTTGAGAGTCTGCTCTATCGTTCGCCGGAACTGGAAGAGATTCTGCCGGACACCGACATCCAGCGCGAGCTCATCGCCCGGGAAATCAAAGAACTGATTCGCACGGGCAACCCCGCCGTATTCAAAGCGGAGTTCGCGACAATGCTCGGCGAGCCGCGCCAGCTTGACGTGCGCCTGGAGCGCGTTCCGGCCAGCCCCGCCGATAGCAAGAAGTCGAAACGGGAACGCGCCCCGGGCAAAACGAATGCGGGAGCGAACGAAACGGACGAAACGGGCGATGACAAACACGTCATCCTGGGCAAAGCGGCGGTCGTACTCGAAGACAGCATCGTGCGTTTCGTCGAAGCCGAACGTCAGGTGCACGTCATCGGCAATTTCCTGAATATCGCGGATTTGATTACCGAGCGCGTCGTCAAGAATCTGGAAAAATTCACCGACTCTTCGGCGAAGCTCGGCATTCACATTTGCGTGCGCGAAATGATCATCAACGCCATCGAACATGGCAACCTGGCCGTGAGCTATGATGAGAAAACGACCGCCACCGATCGCGAAAGCTATATGGAACTCCTGACCGGACGCCAGAAAGATCCTCGCTATCGCAATCGCAAAGTTACTGTGATCTATTCTCTCAATCGAAAGCGCGTCTGGTATCGTATTCGCGACGAAGGCGGCGGCTTCGATCACCGCAAGCTATTCGCAAAAGATCCCAACGCGCCGAACTCCGAAGGCCTGGCCCACGGACGCGGCATTACCATGGCGCGCAATATTTTCGACTCGGTTCGCTACAACGACGTGGGCAACCAGGTGACTTTAATCAAACGTTTCGATTGATCGCGCTTTCGTCTCAGGTGTTTTCCCAGAGGCGAAAGCCCTGCAGATCGTACCAGGGCGCCAGGTCGCCGCCCTGATTCGCGACGCCCGCCGCTGCCGGCTCCCGGGCTTGATCCGCGCCGACCGCTTCCTGATTCGCGGGGTCGCCGAAATTCGCGGCGCCATTATAGTGCAGCAGCCCCACGCTCAGGCGGGCCGTTTCTCGATCCGCAGGCGATACGGTCGGGCCGCGCCAGCCGGCGAAGTGCTGTTCGATGAATCCGGTCGTGAATTTGCCGCCCTGAAACTCGCGATGCGCGAGAATTTCGCGCAAGAAATCCAGATTGTTCTCGGGACCGAAGAAAACGGTGTCGGCCAGGGCCCGGTCCAGCTTTTGAATCGCGGCGCGGCGATCGCCGCTTTCGTCGTAGGCGATGATCTTGGCCACCATCGGATCATAATAAATCGAGATCTCGGCGCCGCTGTCGATGCCGCTATCCACGCGCACGCCCTCGCCGACCGGCGGTATATAACGATACACCGGGCCTGTCGCGGGCATGAAGTTCTTCGCGGGATCTTCCGCATATAGCCGCACCTCGATGGCGTGACCGCTCTGCCTTAGATCTTCCTGGCGAAACGAGAGCGGCTGACCGGCGGCCACGCGAATCTGTTCGGCGACGAGATCCTTGCCGGTCACCATTTCCGTCACCGGATGCTCCACCTGCAGACGCGTATTCATCTCCAGAAAATAAAAGCTCTGATCCGCGTCGGAATAGATGAACTCGACGGTGCCCGCGCCCAGATAATTCACGGCCTGCGCCGCGTCGATCGCGGCCTGCGCCATCGCCTGACGGATTTCAGGAGTGATCGCGGGACTGGGACTCTCTTCGATGATCTTTTGATGCCGGCGCTGGATCGAACATTCGCGTTCGAAGAGATGCACGACGTTGCCGTGAGAATCGCCGAAGACCTGGATTTCAATATGGCGCGGCGCGGTGACGAACTTCTCGATGAAGACGCGATCGTCGCTGAACGCGTTCAGAGCTTCGCGTCGCGCGGAGGTCAGAGCTTCGACAAAATCTTCCGCCTTATGCACGAGACGCATGCCGCGACCGCCGCCGCCGGCCGATGCTTTGATCATAACGGGATAGCCGATGCGTTCCGCCTCTTTTGTTAGGATTGTGTCAGATTGTTCGTCGCCGTGATAGCCCGGCACGACGGGCACGCCTTTGCCTTCCATGACTTTGCGCGCCGAGATCTTATCACCCATTTGTAATATTGTATCAGGCGAAGGGCCGATAAAACGAATGCCTTCGTCGGCGAGACGGCGTGCGAAGGCCGCGTTCTCGGAAAGAAAGCCATAGCCGGGATGTACAGCGTCGGCGTTCGCTTCGCGACACGCTTGCACCAGTCGATCGACGTTTAAATAAGATGCGGCGGCTTCCGGCGCGCCGATTTCAACGGCGAAATCCGCGGCGCGAACGTGCGGCATATCGCGATCGGCAGTGCTGTATACCGCGACCGATCGCAAATTCAAACGACGACAGCTTTCGATAACGCGCAATGCGATTTCGCCGCGATTCGCAATGAGTACAGTGTTGATTCCTTCTATCTCGCTCATGCGTTATTTTCGCGAAGGCTGCGAAATTCCGCCACAAGCTTTTCGTCTTCGCTTCGCGCGAAACGTATTTCGCGTGTGCGAAGTGGAAAATACAAAAAATTGTAATTTTTATTGACAGTGTTTTTAAACGCGACAAATTCTCTCTAACTTACGGCACGCTGAACGTTAAGGAGAAATGGAAATATGGCAAAGGCGAAAAACTGGTCTGACCTGACGAAGGCCCAGCAAAGCGCGATCGAGAAGGCATACAAAGCCGGTAAAGAACCCGGCGATATCGCGCCGAAGTACGGTCTGAAACCGAAGCAGGTCTCCGACCAGGCCTATCGAAAAGACTGGCCGAAGCCGGCGAAGAAGGCCGCGAAAAAGAAAAAAGCTGCGAAGAAAACGAAGAAGAAAGCTTCCAAGAAGAAAGCAAAAAAGAAAGTAACGAAAAAGAAACGCAGATAAACTCACCGCCAGTCCCCCGCGAAGTAGAATGCGAAGCGATCGCATCGCGTATTCGAACCTGTATATTCAATTCGCGCGGGATCACGCTAAAAGAGAACGGCCGATTTCGATCGGTCGTTTTTTTTTGCCTATTTATAAGGCAACTGGCGCGCCAGAGAACGCGCAATCCCTGGACAAAATCTTTTGTGAGATCTAAAGGCGCTTCGCCGCGAAGACGATAGGAATAAATGGAGATCTCAACCATGTACGCAAGCCGACGCCGCCTTCTACTCCTCTGCATTCCGCTGATATTCCTGGCGGTGCAGTGTCGCAGTGCTCCGACCGCTGAAGCCGCCCCCTCCCGAGACGTGGTGCGCAAGCCCGCCGGTCCGCCCTATCTGGGAATCTTATACAGCACGGGGTCTCGCAACGCGCATCCCTATCGCGATCCGTACGCCGCGCCCACGGTCGGCGCGCGCATCGTCGAAGTGCTGCCGTCGAGTCCGGCCGAACGCGCGGGTCTGCGCATCGGCGATACGATTATCAGCGCGAACGGGGAGCCGGTCGTGGCCGGCAACAGCCTGAATCTGCAGATTCGCAAAATGAGCCCCGGCGAGACTCTGCGTCTGGTGGTGATTCGCCGCAACGGAGCGCGCGAAATCGTGCCGGCGGAGTTAGAGCCGCTTCCCGCAAGACTCGCCAGATAATCTCATCGCACTGCGAAACCACGGCGACGCGTGTGTGGCCGGCGGAAGGCGTTGCAGAGCGAACCTGGAGAACGCCCGGCGCTTGATTTCGGATCGATTCCGGCGCCGCGACGCCGATCAGTCGACGACGACTGCAACGGGAGCGGCTGCGGAAGTCGCCGGGGCAGCAGCCTCCGCCTGAGGCGCACGGAATATATCCGCGATGGGATGTTCGGCCAGATAGTCCGGCGCAAGGCAGGATCCCAGGAAGTGCGCGAAAGCCGCTTCTAAAGGCTCGGTAAACTCGTCGAACTCCAGCACGTTCTTTTCGAAAATACCTTTAAAGAAATTCAAAATCGCCGCGGACACCACTTCGGTGTCGATGTCGTCGCGCAGCAGGCCCGCCGCCTGGTCCTCGTTGAGAACGCTCAGGTATTCGCTCTTCACAGTCAGCAGATAGGTGCGCAGCAGATCTTTGAGCTCCTGGTTTGCGATCGTCTTTTCCTGTAGCAGAGCCATGGGTAGCAGCATATAAGGCGATTTTTTTTGCTGCAGCAGATAGTGCACGACGCGAATCTTTTTGACAGTCGCGGAAGGATCGTTCAGTTTGCTATGATATTCGATCGCGTCTTCGTCGTTCTTGACGATTTCCCGAATCGCCAGGATCAAGTCCGCCAGGCAGTCGTCCAGCGAGGTCCAGTAGTTATAAAAGGCGCCCCGCGTTAGATTTGCGCGGCGCACGATTTCGCACACGCTGGTTCGGTGGTATCCAAACGAGATGATCTCTTCCATACAGGCTTCGCGAATCTTTTCCAGTGTCGCTTCGCCCTTTACATATTTCGCTCGCACGAGCTGTGATCGATTTTGCATGTGTTTCTTCCTGAGGGATACTGGTTTTACCGGCGCGGGATATATCTTACAAGAAAAAAATGTAGCAGGTTCACATGAAACCAAACTCCGGCGATTCGGCCGTAAATCAGCGGGCTGAAACAGATCGACCGCACTATACGTCACCAGTAGGCAACATAATCCGCGCAGACTGCGAAGATCTGCTGCGAGCGGCTCTGATCGAAGATGCGCCGCCGGGCTGGCCCACGGCCGATCCAACCACCGAAGCCATCTTCGCGGCCGAAGAGCGCGCCCGGGCCCGCTTGATTCCCCGGGAATCGGGCGTTCTATGCGGTGTGCCGGTGATACGAATTCTCAATGAGATCTTCGGCGAAATGCAATCCGACGCGCAGCAGGCGCTGCAGATCGAAACCCGCAAGGCCGACGGCGACGCTTTCGCCCCCGGCGAGGTGCTGCTGGAACTGGAAGGCCCTCTGCGCGCGCTCCTGCGATTGGAGCGACCGATCCTCAATTTTCTGCAATATCTGAGCGGCATCGCCACGACGACGGCCGAGACCGTTCGCCTGGCCGGCCCGGAGGTGGCCGTGCTCGATACGCGCAAAACCCTGCCGGGATACCGGCGTCTGGCCAAGTACGCCGTCTACTGCGGGGGCGGCACGAATCATCGCATTCATCTGAGCGACATGGCCATGATCAAAGACAACCACGTCGCCGCAGCCGGCGGCGTAACCGCGGCGGTGAACGCCGTTCGACGGCACAATCCAGATCTGCCTCTGAACGTCGAAGTCGACACCCTCGAACAGCTCGCGGAAGTGCTGCCGCTGGAACCCGACGTCATCCTGCTGGATAATATGCGCCGGGAGCGAATCGAGCAGGCCCTGGCGCAGGTCAAAGCGTATCAAGAAGGCGGCGGCAGGGCGCCCTTTATTGAGCTCTCGGGCGGTTGGAAACCCGATGAGCTCGGACAGCTGAAAGGCCTCGGACGCCTGGGGGTCAGCATGGGTTTTCTCACGCACACAACGCGCTTCCTGGACCTGAGTCTGGATATCGCCTCGACGTAAGTAATCAGCGCGAAAGAAGGCGCGGGAGTCCGCATGATTCGTCCGATATTCAAAGCAGGATGAATGCAAAAACTCCCGTAGCCCCGGCGCGGAAAGCCAAACCGACAGAAAAAAAGCAATCCCGCGGCCGGCCTGCACCCGGGCGCGAACCCGTCGAATCGCACCGGGCTCCCGTCGCCCGCAAATCGGCGCCGCGGCGTATGGCTCCGGCGAATATCGTATTCGAGAAAGAAATGTCCCAGAAAGCCAAAGACCTCTACATGGCGGCGCTCAAAGCCCAGCAGTCCGGTAAATTCAACCAGGCCCTCAAGCTGTACAAAGCGGCCGCCCGCGAAGATACGGAATTTCGCGAAGCCTTCGTGAACCTGGGCGCCCTGTACTCCCGCGCGAAACGACCGGATCTGGCCCTGGGATTTTTTCGTCGCGCCCTGGAACTGCGCGCTGACGCCGCCGTCTATTTCAATCTGGGCAGCGAGTGCTATAAACTGGAGCGCTATCCGGAGTGCGAAAAATATCTGAAGGCGGCGCTGAAACTCGAAGTCCGTCTGCTGCGCGCCCACATTCTGCTGGGCTATCTCTACGAAAAACAAAAGCGCTTCGATAAATCCGCGATCTATTTTCAAAACGCCCTGCGCATCGATCCGACGACGCGAGCGGCCGTGCTCGGTCTCGCAGTCTCGCTCAGCGATCAGGAAAAATTCGAAGAGGCTCTGGCAGTCGTTGAAAAATATCGCGGCCACGCCCCCGGGGACGCCTTCGTAAACGATTTGCGCGCGGGGCTGCTGCTCAAACTGAATCGCTACGAGGAAAGCCTGGACCAGTACCGCGAGGTCATTCGCACCGACGTTAAGTACAAAGACTTCAACGAACATCTTACGAAGGCTCGCGAAGCGAACGCCGAAGAGTACGAAGCGCTGTTCGACGGCATCGACGATAAGATCCAGGAACGCACGCAGCGCCTGCGCAAAAAGATCGAACAGCGCAAAGCGCGCATGGCCGCGAAAAAGCAAGCCGCCCAGGGCGGAGCTCCCGAGGGCGATGCAAAAGCGGGCGAGCAGCCGCAAGACGCAGACGCGGATTTAAAGGCCGACCTGAAAGACATGGTCGATCTCAGCTTTCTGCATCTATTTAACGGGGACACCGATAAGGCTCTGCGATTCCTGATGCAGGCGCGCAAGATGAAACAGAAAAAATAAACGAATGTCGGAATTCGCAAGCAAGACCGGTCCGTTCTTGAACCAGGACGATCGCGATCGGGCCATTCAGAGCTTTCAGCGCGACGGCTACTGCGTCCTGCCGAAACTCTGCGCCGCCGACTTCTGCGACGAACTGCTCGGACTCTCGCTCGAACTCGCGATTGATCCCGCGCCGCCCGTCGAATACGAAGCCGACACCGGTTATCCCGGCGCGCCGGCTTCGCGAAAATCTCCCGGCGGAAAAACTCTGCGCCGCCTGCGCGCGATCTACGATCGCCATCCTCTGATTCAGCAGCAGGCCGGCCACCCCGCGATCCTGGATATCGTTTCCGAAATTTTAGAGCCGCCGATCGCCATGTCTCGCGCCCACCACAACTGCGTGATGTTCAAAGATCCCCGCTATGGTTCCGAAACCGGCTGGCACCAGGACATGCGCTACTGGCGCTTCGCGAAACCGGAGCTGATCACGGCCTGGCTCGCCCTGACCGAAGCCGGACCCGACGGCGGCTGCCTGCGATTCGTGCCGGGTTCGCATCGCATGGACTTTGCTGCGGACCGATTCGATTCCGAGCAGTTCTTTCGGCCGGAGCTGCCCGAAAACGCGGAGCTGTTAGAAAGCGCCGAGGCGGTGCCCTTAGAAGTCGGCGACGTGGTTTTATTTCATAGTCGGCTTTTGCATGCGGCTCTGCGCAACAGCGCCGATCAAACGCGGGTGAGTCTGATCTTTACGTATCACTGCCAGAACAACGCTCCGGTGGCAGGCACCCGTTCCGACCAGGATCCGGTATTATTTGATTGAAAGCAAGAAGCGCCGGACTACTCTGGAGCTATGATGTACAACCGGCAAAACGCAAACTCAAGACTGCAGCGCAGACTCGCCTGCCTGGCCGCCACCGCCGCGCTGCTGATGTTTGCCGCGTGCAGCAGCCAGCCTTCGAAGGTCGATCCTGGCACGAATCCCGTTCGCAACCAGGCCTGCATGACCGAGTGTCGGGAGCGCAAGTGCACCGCATACACGGGATGCTATGAGAAGTGCGAAGAAAAAAGAATGGGACCGGCCATCGCCGGTTGCCGCAGCCAGTGCGATATTAAATTCAAGTACTGCGACGATGCGTGTGCCGCGGAGTGCGACGCACGCTACCCGGGCTAAGAAAGCCCTGCCTGAAAAAGCCTCTGGCTGATAAACAGGGGCTAAGAGCCTATGACTGCAGGCCGGGACAGGGCCCGGCCTCAGATCTATTATTTCTTCAGCTGAACGACGATTTCAAATCCATCGTCGCTATCGTCGTCGGAAATCATTCCGAGCAGAGGGAAACGAATCATGCTGGTTTGCCCCAGCGGAATGATCTCGATCGTATCGCCGCGCTTGCCGGAAGTGGAACGAATATAGGCTTCTTTCACCGGCATTCCAGAGCCGATAAATATATCGTAGTTCGCCGCGCTGGCAAACAGCTGGCCGAGTTTTTCGCCGAGCTGTTCCAGACCGCCCATCGGATCTTCTTCGCCGGCATCGGGACCCATCGCGTCCTCGTCTGAAGCTTCCATGCTCCCGTCGGCGTCGTCTTTACTTTCCATTTCAGGAGATTCCGGCTCCGGCTCTTCATCGGCGCCTTTCAGCTGCTCCGTATTTTCCGGAGTAAAACGAAACACAAGCTGCTTCTTCTTCGCGTCGTAGATCGGCACGATCGGCATTTCGTCTTCCGGCAGCTTCGCTTCGTTCATCGCGGCCAGGCTTTTCAGCGTTAGCGCCACGTCGATGCCCTGGTGCTGATCGTTTTCAAATTTCTGGACGGCGACCTTTTCCGCGGTGCCCTTCAGCCCCTCTTCAATGCGCTCTTTCGCTTCGTCGAGGTTCTCCGCCAGACCCGGTTCGTCCTGCTCCGGACCGTCCTGCATCGCGCCCATCTCGGCCAGAGCAGAAGACACCGACATTCTCCAGCGCACCTGGACTTTGCCGTCTTTGTCGACGTCGACGAAGTGGATGATATTAAAACAACCGGAAATCATTACGGGAAGCAGAACGATTAAACCGATTCGAAGATATTTTCGCATATTCATAGAACCCATTAGACCAAGGAAACCGCGCGATAGTTCATTCGTAAATGGGAAAATCCGCGCAGAGAACATAAAATCCTCCGACAACAGAACAGCCCGGCGTTTTCCAAACGGCCTCACAGCCACGCCCTCAGCGCAAAACAGTAACGTGATAGCAGCGCTGGCGTTTTTCCAGAATCACGTAGATCAATCCTTCGGATTGCAGCTGCAGCAGAGTTTCCGTCAGGGCCGCGCGAAACTGCCGGCGGAGCGCCGCGCCCATCAGATAGCCCAGTCGCCGTCGCATGGTTTCCTGCACCGCCGCGGCCCCGGCGATTCCCTGAGACGTCGCCGACTCTCGCGAGTCGGCCGCGGGATCCGGCAGCTGCACATAGTACTCGTCGTAAAATAGATCGAAGCTCACGCCCTGGCTGTGACTGGAAACGAGCGAAGCGTTCGCATTGCGGCCGCGCAATCGCGCCTGGTACGACGCCGGACGCAGCATCGACGATACGGCGAATTTCACCGTCGGCAAATCCGGAAGCGCCGCGCCCTGCGCTTCGCCTGCCCGCTGCAATCGAATCTGTTCTTTTTCCGCCAGCACGCGCTGCATTCGCGCGGCAATCGCGTCCAGGCCTTTCGCGGCGGCCGGCGTCAAATAACGAAAGCGCTTCGGCACGTTATAGAAATAGAAGCCCGTCTCGGCGGTGTTTTCGACAACGACCAGATCGCCGGCTTTGCTTAATGTCTCGATGCTCGCTTCGTCCGCTACCGGTGCCACGCCGAAGCGATTCGCCGCCTCCAGATGATCAGCGAGTAGATAGGTGCGCAGCTTCGCCTCTTTCGCCGCCGACGCATAGTCCTGGTAAATCGGCAGGCTTTCAATGAACCCGCGTTCGATTTTATAGGCCGCCGCCACGTATTCGGCCGCCGCGTCTTCCAGGCTTTCCGCCTGAGTTTGCAGAGCCGATCTATGATAGCGCCAGCCCGCGAAGCCGACGATCAGGGCCGCCGCCAGAGCCAGGCTGAAGATCCAGACCTTCCGGCTGGACTTCGCGCCGGATTTTGCGCTGGATTTACTGACTCTGGCTGCTGGACCCTGCATGCTTCGTAAGTCGAACGCATCCGCCCTGGTGTCCATGAAATTTAAGATTGAAAATTCGGACAAGATGCGCCAGGCTTCCGCATGAATTCCAATGCATCGCGTCCCTCTAATTTACAGGATCAAGTCCTGATCGTGACCGGCGGCACAGGCGCTCTGGGCTCGGCCGTAAGCGCGAGTCTGCTCGACGCCGGAGCCCGCGTGATTGTCACGTATATTGTCGACGAGGAATACGCGGAGCTCGCCGCATCGATCGCAGAAACGCGCGACGCGCAGACAGCCGGGCGTCTGTCAGGCCGCAAGGTCGACGTCACAGACGAAAGCGCCGTAAACGAATTTTTCCAGACCACAGCCAGCGAGCACTCCCGCCTGGACGGACTGGTGCACATTGCGGGCGGCTTTGTATACGCGGGGCTTGTGGAAACGTCGACGGAACAATTCGATCGCATGTGGAATCTAAATCTGCGCAGCCTGTTTCTGTGCGGACGGGCCGCCTACCCCCTGCTCAAACAAAGCCGGGGCGCGATCATAACGATCGGCGCGCGGCCGGGACTCCAGGGAACGGCGGGTCTGAGCGCGTACGCGGCGTCCAAAGCGGGCGTCATCAATTTCACCCAGACCGTAGCCGACGAAGGCCGGGCCGACGGCGTGCGCGCCTTTTCCGTGCTGCCTTCGATCATCGATACGCCGGCCAATCGCGCGGCCATGCCCGACGCCGATTTCAATAGCTGGGTGACGCCGGCCAGCCTGGCCCGGGTGATTCGATTCGCCCTGGAAGAGGAATCCCGCGACATGAGCGGCGCCGTGCTGCCGGTCTACGGCGGGGCCTGAGCCCTTCGTGCTTTGCACGAAGGGCGAAAGATAGACGAAGTGCAAAGCACGAAGGGCGAAACACGCAGTGCGAAACGCAACGCGTGAAATACGAATAACGAAACGCGAAGCGCCGAGCGGGCGGCGCTCCGATGCTATACGCAGGCTATGCGCTCAGCCGTTTACGGGTTCGAAGCCGAAGGCCGCTTCGAAGATCAGCTTTTTGCGCAGACCGCGACGCTTGCAAATCTGACCGGCCACGCCGGACTTCACAAACTGCGGCATCAGATTCAACACCCGCGCGACCCCGTCCATGCGTTGTTCGCCGTACATTTTGCGACAGAGATCCGTATAGGCCTGAGTTCCGGCCTCCCCGAACTCGTTTTTCTCAAGCGCTTCGGTCGCGACCCGGGCCGCGAAGATCGCGGTTTGAATCGCGGGTTTGATGCCTTCGCCGGCCCAGCGCGTGGCGAAGCCGCCGGAATCCCCGATCAGCATGAAGCGATCGCCGGAAAGCCTCCGCGGCGTCTCGTCGTACAGCTTATAGCTGTGACCGGAGAAATCAGGCAGTTGGTCTTCGATACCATCGATGCGTCCGAGGGATTTGATCATCTCGTAGAAACGCTTTTTATCTTCGTTGAAATTCGAAGTCGCCTTCTTGAAACGACCCACGCCGATATTCACGAAATCGCCCTTCGTCACGTACCAGCCGTAGCCGTAGAAATCATGTTCGGCGAAGAGCTCCGTGCTGCCGTAGTGGGGGGTGAGCTGCTTCAATTTTTCCGCGCCGATTTTGACTTCGACCTCGCAGGCCAAAATAATATCTTCGTTCTTCTGGCGCTCGCCCCACTTGCGCGAAACCGGACAGCCCGATCCGCCGGCGCCGATCAAAAGCTTGCCGCGAAAGCTTTCGCCGTCTACGGTTTCGACGATCGCGCCGCTTTCGTCCCGGTCGACGCTTTTTACGCGCACGCCGTCGCGCATTTCCGCCCCCGCTTCGATCGCCCGCTGGAACAGAAAATAGTCGAATTCATTGCGAATGATGCCGTAGCTGGCGGTCTGGCCGAATTCGGTAAAATGATATTTGCCGTCGACGATCACCGAACCGCCGCTGAAAGCCTGCAGGGTATGGGGATAATCTTCCGGTTTCAGCTCCAGCAAACGCAAAGCGCCGGGCGTCACCCATCCCGCACAGACTTTCACTCGCGGAAACTTAGCGTGATCCAACACGAGCACGCGTTTGCCGGCCTTCGCTAAATGAGTCGCGGCGGTCGAGCCGCCGGGACCGCCGCCGATAATCAGTACATCGTATTCGTTTTGTGACATGAGAGTTCCAGATTGTTTCAGTTTCGCGCGAAATTTCGACAGACCACGATTCGTCGTTATTTCGATCGCGCCGCCTTTTTTCGCACGGCTTTCTTTTTCGATGCGGTCTTGCCCGCCGCTTTTTTCGCGCCGGCTCGCAGGGATTTAGCGCGCGTCGGGCTCCGCTTGCTGCCGTTTGCGCCGCGACTCTTCGGAGCCGGGAGTCCGAGAAAGTGATGCCGGGTAAGCGGCTCCTCGTTGTCGTAGCCGTTGCAGAGCAGCGTCTGAAACAGCTGAATGCCGCCCCAGCGAAAGCCGGCCGCCGAAGCGTGCAGGTACATGCGAAACATGCGGTAAAAGGATTCGCTGTAGGTCGTGCGAATCTGATCCGCGTGGTCTTCGAGACGCGCGACCCAGTGATCGAGGGTCAGGGCGTAGTGATAACGCAAATTTTCCACGTCGACGACGTGCAGCGGCCGATCCACGACCTCCACGGGGCTCACGATTTCTCCAAGCGAAGGCATGCGACTGCCCGGAAAGATATATTTCTCCATCCAGGGATCGGTGGCCGCCGACGCTTCCCGTCCAATGGAATGCACGAGCGCCAGCCCGTTGGGTTTCACGACCCGTTCGATGATGTCATAGAATTTGCCGTAATTTTCGACGCCGACGTGTTCGAGCATGCCGATCGATACGAATTTATCGTACTTGCGGCCGTCGGCTCCGATGTTGCGATAATCGTCGAGCACGTACTCCACGTTGGTCACGCCCAGGCGCTCGGCTTTCTCCCGGGCGTAGGCGATCTGTTCTTTCGAAATATTGTACGAGCGAATATTTACGCCGTACTTGCGCGCCGCATGCAGACCGAGACCGCCCCAGCCGCAGCCGGCTTCGACGACCGTATCTCCCGGCTGCAGACGCAGCTTGCGGCAGACCAGATCGAGCTTATTGAGCTGCGCCTGTTCGAGGGAATCTTCCCGCGTTTCGAAGTACGCGCAGGTGTACTGCTTGGCTTCGCGATCCAGCCACAGGCTGTAGAATTCGTTTCCCAGATCATAGTGGGCGGCGATATTCTTGCGGGAACCTTCGAGCGTATTCCGTCGCAGAAAATAGCCCACGGCGAAACGCAGGGACTCCATCAGGCTCGGCTTGATATGGCCGCCTTTGATCAGGAAACCCAGGTGATAAAAGAGCTGAATATCGCCTTCGAAATCGATCTCTTCAGCCATGTAGGACTCGCCCAGGCCGATCGATGGATGTCGGATCAATTCCCTCAGGGATCGCTCCGTCTTCAAGATCACGTGAAAAGCGAAATCCGAATCGCCCCGCTGATAGCTGGATCCGTCGGGGAAAGTTATTTTGAAATTGTGATCGAATTCGATTCGATCGATCAGAGACGTAATCGTCTGGATCATGCTGCTGTTCCTGAATCTGGTCTGGGGCCGCGCTCTGAAACCAGGCCACTCACGCGCCCACGCGCCCAATGGAAGCGATACGAAATGATTTTATCACGTCCAGAACTTTTGGATGCGATTCAGATTATCATGTTACGGAATTAAAACAACGCCCGCTGCGAGGCGCAAATGAGCCGGGATCTCGGGCGCTCAGGCCGAGCCTGGCGAGGCTTCCCCGACCATCAGCGGCAAATTGTCGCGCACCTGCCGGTAGCGCTCGACCAGATGTCGAACTTCGCCGAGATTGAGCCGCGCCAGCACCGAGCGCTCGACGCAGCAGTTCGCCGCCTCCAGCAGCAGCCCCAATTCCGGAGCGCTCAGCTTCCGCACGATACCCGAGCGCACGACCCGGCGGGCGTTCCGGCGCAAACGATCGTTTTCCAGGCCGCGATCCAGAATCGCCCGCGGCGGGGCGCCAAGATGACTGATCAGCCCGAGTTTACTCATCAGCCACAGCCCGTAGTAGGTGATATCGAGTTCATACCAGTAGAAACCGGCCTTCGCGCCCCCGCAAAAGGCATGGTGATTGTTGTGCCAGCCTTCACCCAGGGTAACCAGAGCGAGCCAGAAATTATTGCGACTGGTGTCTTCGGTTTCGAAACGACGCCGACCGAATATATGCGACAGCGAATTGATCGTGAAGGTCCCGTGCCAGAGCACGACCGTCGAAATACAGCCCCACACCAGCCAGGGCAGACCGCCGATCAGAAAGAGACCAGCCAGAAGCGTGACCGGCGGCACCAGGTGAAAGCGATTGAGCCAGACCAGCTCCGGATACTTCGCCAGATCCGAGGGCTTTGAGTGCTCGTCGCCCTGGAACTCATCGTGCTGCTTGAGCAGTAGAAACCAGAGCGTATGCGAAAACCAGAAGCCCTTGTGTTTCGGCGAGTGCACGTCCTCTTCCTGGTCGGAGTAGCGATGGTGATGCCGGTGATGGTTCGCCCACCACAGCGGCCCCTGCTGGAGAGCCGTGGCGCCCAGCCAGCCCATCAGAAACTGCACCAGCCGATTGCGAACGCGATAGCCGCGATGGCTGAAATAGCGATGATAGAAACCGGTGATGGCGAACATTCGCACGAAGTACAGGCCCGCCGCCAGAGCCACCAGATCCCACGAAAACGGTACGAAAAAAGCCGCCAGGGGCGTCAGATGAAAGAGCAGATACGGAACGTTTTCCAGCGTTAGATTTCCGTGCTTCGTCGAAAAGACCGGAATATCGAGGATTCGATTCGCCACGCTCGTGTTCGCCATATCGCTCTGAGACAACTTTACGGGAGTTCTTGTTGCAATAATTTACGCGAAATTCAATTCTTCTTCAAGAGCCGTACTTCACCGAGCAGCCGTAGGATTTTGTCGTCGTGGTCGTCAGCGCTTTGCCGGCCAGCAGCTCGTCCAGGCCCTGAGCCACGTAGTTCGTCGCATCGGGGATCGTGTCAGCGCTGGCGGAGCTGTTGCTGTCGATCGCGCCCTGGTACTGCACGACGCCCTCAGTGTCGATGATGTACATATGGGGCGTCGTTTGCGCGCCGTAGGCCCGTCCGACTTTGCCGTCGGAATCGAGCAGATAGGCCGTCGCCGCGGATCCTTTCGCCTGCATGCGTTTGTTGATTTCCGCGCTGTCGAAGTGGCCCTGCTTGCCCGGCGCCGAGGAGTTGATCGAAAGCCAGACCACGCCCTGTTCGGTGTATTTTTTCTGCAGAGTCTGCATGTTGTTCGACTTATCGTAGTGCTTGCGCACGAAAGGACAGTCGAAGTTGATCCACTCCAGCACGACGACCTTGCCTTTGAAGTCCGCCAGATTGACGGTCGCGCCCTTCGAATCCTGTAGCGAAATCGCCGGCGCGGGATTGCCGATCAGACCGGTCGAGCGCGCGTCCAGCTCCGGATCGCGACAGTTCGTGATGACCAGCGCCAGGCACGCGGAGAAGACGGCCGCGGTATAGATCCGCCCTGCCGCAAATCTATAGGCCGAAGTCGCGCTCGTTTTTGCGCTCGCCTGCGAAAGATGACTGCGTTTGAGAATGCTCTGAATCATATCTGCGAAACCCCTCGGTCGTATCTGATAGCCCGTCGCAGCCCACAGCGTTTCCGCCGGTCCGTCGCGACTCACTCCATAATAAATTATCTACCGGACGGCGGCGAGCCCAGTTTCTCCAGTTCCGCCAGAAAAAGTCCTTCGCTCAGCACTTCCGGTAGAATCCGCGGGCTCGCTTCCGGGCCCGGCCCGTACAACACGTACAGGGGCACGCCGCTGCGGCCATAGCGACGCAGGGCCGCGGTAATCACGGGATCCTGTTTCGTCCAGTCGGCCTGAAACGCCGTGACGTCCAATTCGCGCATACGCCGCCAGACGCGTTCGCTGCGAAAGGTCAGAGCTTCGTTGACCTTGCAGCTCAAACACCAGTCCGCCGTAAAATCGATAAAAACCGGTCGCCCCTGCGCGCGTAAATCCGCCACCCGCTCCGGCGAATAGACCTGCCAGTTCGCATCGCCTTGTTGCATAGCGCCGTCGCCGCCGACAGCCCGCGCGGAATTTCCGGCCGCCGCCCCCGCCTGTAAAGCGGACCAGCCGAGCAGCCCGGCCAGGGCGAGGGCGATCCAGAAAGCCGCGACCGCACTAATATACACCGGACGCATATTAGCGCCGCTCGATCCCGCGAATCCGGAAAACCAGCGACCGTAAATCCAGGCCGCCAGCCCCAGGGCCAACATCAGGCCCACTGCCAGGCTCTGGGCGTCGGGCCCCGTCAGGCGGCCAAAGACCCACAGCAGCCACAGGGCCGTCGCAAGAAGTAAGAAACCAGAGAACTGCTTGAAGCTTTCCATCCAGCGGCCGGGCTTCGGCAGCCAGGCCAGGGCCCCGGGAAAGACAGCGAAGATCCAATAGGGCAGCGCCATGCCCAGGCCGAGGCCGGTAAAAATAAAAAGCGTAGTCGCCGTCCCCTGACCGAAGGCGAAACCCATCGCGGTCCCCATAAAAGGCGCAGTGCAGGGCGTCGCGAGCACCGTGGCCAGCACGCCCGCCGCGAAGTGGCTCGCTCCCGAAGGATTGTGTCGGGTCGATTCGCCCGCCAGCCAGCGCGGCGCGACGACGCTGAATTCAAAAACACCGAGTAGATTCAAGGCGAAGACGCCGACAATCGCCAGTAAAAACAAAACGAAAGCCGGCGACTGTAGCTGATAACCCCAGCCGACCGCGGCGCCGGCCGCCTGTAAAACGAGCAAGACCCCCGCAAGGGTCAGGAAAGTCGCGACAACGCCGGCCGCGAAGGCCCCGCCCGCAAACACGCGCTCCCGGCGCGAATCCTCTGCGACGCCCTGCACGAGCGCCAGGACTTTCAGGGAAAGCACCGGCAGCACGCAGGGCATGAGATTCAAGAGCGCCCCGCCGAGCAGTGCAAACAGGAACATCCCGGCCAGCAGCGCGGCCTGGCGCCACCAGCCGTCCGCGACGACCGGCGCGCGAATCTGCCAGGCTTCGTCGACGACGCTCAAAGACTCCGGCGCGAATTTCAAAACGCCCCGCACTTCTTTTTCATCTGCCGGCAACTGGTTCGCGGCCAGATCCCGGGGAATTCGTAAGGTTATGCGGCCGTCTGCGAAGACTTCGACAGATTGGGACTCGGCGTGGGCGACGACGCCTTCGCTTTCGATGAAGAAGTACGGCGCCGACTGTTCTTCCTGGGCCAGCTCCGGCGGCACGCCGTCGATCTCGACGCGCAAATGATCGTCTTTAATTTGTACGCGACTGCTCAGGGTCGGCGGCAGTTCCGATCCGGCTACGGCCCCCCGCGGCAGCTGCGCGAGAGCCGTCTGGAGATCCGCCGTTAGCAAATCGCCTTCAGACAGATCACCGGTCCGCACAGACTCCGCCGCGCTTGCATGCCCGGGCGAGACAGCGGGAACAACCGTGAGCTTCAGATCGAGGCGACCCTCTCCCGGCAAACAAATCTCTTTGCACTCCAACCACTCCACTGCCGCGGAAAGATTCGCCGGTCCGACTGGCGCATCCGCGGCGACTTCCACGCGAGTGAGCAGCACGACGCGTCCGACTGCGCCAGGATCGTCCGAGCCGTAGCCGTAGCTCATGAGCGGCTTGACGAAGATCCGACGCGGCGTCGGCCATAAGATCGGTCCGGCGGAAAAGCCGGCGGGCAACTGCCAGCGAATGGAAGTCGCCAGGCCCGAGTCGCCCGGATTCTTCCAATAAGTATGCCAGAGGGGATCCATCTCCAGTTCGAGGCCGATATAAAACGACGCTCCGGGCGCAAGCCGGCGATGGGCGCTCACCAGGCGGGCCCGGGTATACTCCGAGCGAGCCACGCCGGAAACAACTCCTGCCGCAGGCGGCGTCGCCTGCATCGGAGCCACAGTTCCAATCATGGCCAGCATCGCAATGGCAAGCAGCGCCATCTTGAGCAGCGCCGCAGGGCCGGCCGGAGATCCGGAAGCAAACAGGGAATGCCGATATGAACTCACAGGACCAGAATACGAGTCGGACAAAGCGAATCCCACCGAAAAATCCACGGCTGTGCAGACTGCGGTCGGCGAGCCGGCGTCCGCATCCCACGGATGAACAGCGGCGATCGGCATGCGAAGGCCCCTGCGCGAATACATTTATATGATGGGCGCGGCGCGGCTCGCTTTCTATCGTGTCGTCAGCGTCGTGATCGCAAGTAGTATTGTGTTCCGGGAAGGAGCGTCCGGCGTTGAATCATAGCAAGCATGGCATCTTTATTTCGCATCGTAATCGGCCTGGTCCTGCGGCTGGGCGCGCTCACGGGATTGATCGCGACGGGCGTCGCAGGCTATGCCGCCTACAGCATCAACAGCAAACGCAAGCGCGATTTGATCGACGATTATTTCATTACGCCGTACGAACTGAAAGTTCCCCATCGCGATATTGAATTCCAGAGCGACGACGGCCTCAACTTAAAGGGCTGGCTCTTCGAAAATTCGGACAGCGATCGCCTGCTGATCGGACTGACCGGCCGGCGCGTCGGCAAAGACAGCTTGATCGGCATCGGCACCGGCCTGTGGCGATCCGGCTACAACGTGCTGGTTTTCGATTTTCGCGGACGCGGCGAAAGCGACGACGGGCCCCAGTCCATCGGTCATCGCGAGATGGCGGACGTGCTCGCCGCTCTGCGTTTCGCCAGAAAACGTTTTCCGCAGTACCGCCTGGCGCTCTTCGGTTTTTCGATGGGGGCCAACCTGGCCATTCGCGCGACGGCGAAAGACCCGGCGATCCTGGCTGCTATGGCCGACTCGCCCTTCACTTCGATCGCCGACGTGATGGGGGACGTCTTCGCGCGCATGCGACTGCCGGCCGCGCCGATCGTCTGGCTCGCCCGGAAAATCAATCAGCTGCTGTACGGCTACGACTTCGGTGCCGACTCCGCGGGCGAGGCCGTGGCGTATATCGCCCCCAGGCCGCTGTTGATCATCCACGGCGCCGAAGACTCGACGACTCCCGCCCACATGGCCGCGACTCTGCAGGCAAGCGCGGGTCCATCCTGCGAACTGTGGGTCGAGCCCGGAGCCGAACACTGCGGCGTTTATTTTATGAATCGCGAGCGCTACGTGCGGCGCGTCGCGGAGTTTTTCGACCGAGCCTTCGCGGACGAAGTCACAGGCTCGCACGCGAATCAATCGATCGACAAACAGTCGCCCGCCGAATCTTAAGGATTCGGAACCTGGCGCAGCTTTTCGTTTTTTCTTAGACGCAAAGCCATCGCCCGGATTTCCCGATCGACGTCTTCGATGGATTTGCCGGTCAGCGTTTCCAATCGCTCGATGATGGCGGGACCGAGCTCGTCCCGATCGCCGCCGTTTCGCCCGAGGACCCGCGGGCGAAACGGCGGCGATCGGGACGAATTTTTCAAGCAGACCCTGAGTCCAGAGATAACAAAATAAGAAGCGCGCTTCGGCGTAGCCGTAGGCGCCGGCCGCCCGGTCTCGCGACTCGGCCGGCGTCACGTCGCGATCCAGCATGCGAAAGCGCGGACGCGCGAGCGCCACCCGCAAAGGCGCGATTCGATCGGCCCGCAAATCCGCCTGCATCGCCGGGAGTCGCCAGTTCGCATAGCCTTCGCTCACGCGGCCGTCGATCAAAAAGGCCATTTCGTAAAACGAGGCGAAACCTTCACTGAACCACTGGGGGGTTAGACTGTGCCGGCTGTTTTCAGCGGCGAAGGCGTGAATCATTTCGTGCCAGAGAGTGCCGTGCCCCGAATTTATATACGTGTAGAGCACGTGTTCCCCCGGGCGATAGAAGCCGTAGGCGGGACTGCCGGTCGCCGCGCGAAACTCCGCGGCGGTCGCGAAATACACGATGCGAAAGGGCCGGCGCGGCTCATAGTCGTAATAACGCGGATAGACCTGTTCGTAAAAGGCCCGCACGTACTGCGTGAGCACTCGCGATTTTTGGCGCGTCGCAGGAGAGGCCGGATCGGGCCAGGCGATATGGAAATTCTTGAAACCGGCTATGCGAAACGAGCGATCAAAATCGCGTCGCAAAGCTTTGCGAAAGTCTTCGTATTCCCGGGCAAGCAGCGCTTCATAATCGGAGCGCGGCATCGATTGCCCGCGATAGAACACGGAGCGCTCGGTGTCGGCCGGCGCTTCCGAACGCAGCACTCGCCGCGCCTCGCCCCCGGCCTTCGACGCGCCGGCCGAATCGGAGGAATCCGTCGTGGAAAATTCCAGGGAATCGCAGGCCGGGGCGAAGAGGATGCAGAACGCAAGCAGCAGGCCGGCCGGCCGGAGGCTGCTCGAATAGCTCTCTGGATCGCCGCCCGGAAAAAGTATCGAGCCGATTCGTAACCGCAATCCCAGGCGCATGAACGCCAGTGGACGCCGCCGCCATCCGGCCGGTCAACGCTT
Organism: bacterium; assembly: GCA_024742665.1. Taxonomy (GTDB): domain Bacteria; phylum Spirochaetota; class Leptospiria; order Leptospirales; family Leptonemataceae; genus JANSYA01. The sequence goes on along the minus strand of JANSYA010000001.1, from coordinate 750,460 downwards.
TGTTTGTTTGACCGACAGAGGCTCGTCAACAATCCTGTATGCTTACAAAATCAGAATGAACCGCGAGAACGCGCCGATGACCGGATCACATTTTTATATTACCACGCCCATCTACTACGCGAACGATCGCCCGCACATCGGCCACGCCTATACGACGACCCTGGCCGACGTGCTGGCGCGCTATCATCGCCTGCTGGGTTATGAAACGTATTTCCTGACCGGCACCGACGAACACGGCCAGAAAGTTCAGCAGGCCGCGGCGGCCCGGGGAGTCACGCCCCAGGCCCAGGTCGACGAGTACCACCAGCGCTTCAAAGAGCTGTGGCAAAAGCTGAACATCACTTACGATCGTTTTATTCGCACGACCGATCCCGATCACACCGCCTTCGTACAAAAGAGCCTGCAGGAGCTGTATGACAAAGGCGAAATCTACGAGGAGATCTACGCCGGCTGGTACTCCGTGGGCGAAGAACGTTTTTATACCGACGACGAACTGGTCGACGGCAAAGATCCGGTGTCCGGCAAACCCGTCGAGTGGCTGGAAGAGAAGAACTACTTCTTTAAGATGTCCAAATACCAGGACGCCCTGATCAAACACATCAACGACAACCCCGATTTCATTTTGCCGGACTTTCGTAAGAACGAAGTGCTCGGCTTTCTACGCCAGCCTTTACAAGACTTATGCATTTCGCGACCGAAGAGCCGGCTCGAATGGGGCATCCCCCTGCCCTTCGACGAAAATTTCGTAACGTACGTCTGGTTCGACGCTCTGTTAAATTACCAGACCGGCGTTTTGGATCAGCGCTTTAAGGACGGCGCCGATCCCTGGCCGGCGGATTTTCACTTAATCGGCAAAGACATTCTCACGACCCACGCGGTGTACTGGCCGACGATGCTGATGGGCATGGGCCGCAAGCTGCCGAAGCACATCCTGGCCCACGGCTGGTGGCTGATGCCTGAGCGCAGCGAAAATAGAGTCGGAAGCGAAAAAAATGCAGGCGATGCGAAGAACGATGCGCCGGCCGGCGAAAAGATCAGCAAAAGCAAAGGCAACGTCGTCGATCCCCTGGCTTACGCTGAGAAGTACGGCGTCGACGTGGTGCGCTATTTTCTGATGCGCGATATGGTGCTGGGCCAGGACGCGACCTTTAGCCACGATCTGTTCGTCAGCCGGGTGAATACCGATCTGGCCAACGATCTCGGCAATGCGATCAACCGCGTAAATAAATTCGTGCTCAGTAAATTCGACGGCGTGCTGCCTGCGCCGGTCGCGCCCGGAGGCGATCTCATCGCGTACGCGAAAGCAAATCCCGACGCGGACCTTGCGCTCGAATGCGATCTACAGGCGGCGGCTCTCGCGACGATCGAAAGCACGGCGAAGCTCTTGAAAAAAGATATGAAGCTGTCGTTCGCTTTAGAAGAAGTCGCGGGCCTGGTCCGCAAAGTAAATCGCTATCTCGAACAGCGCGCGCCCTGGAAACTCGCGAAAGAGTTTGATTCGAAGCTCGCGAAGCTGGAGCCGGGTCCGGACAATCCACTGCCGACCGTTTTATATACGACGGCCGAAACTCTGCGCATCGCTCTGGTCCTGTTAAGTCCGGTCATGCCCGATAAAACCCGCGCCGGCCTGGCCATGCTCGGCCGGACCGCCGAAGCGACCCATGCGGATCTCAGCTGGGGCGTCTTAAAAGGCGGCGAAAGTCTGGCGGCCCAGGCGGCGCTCTTTCCACGCCTGGAAAATGAAACCGAGCAGGCGGGCGGCGCGGCGGCTCAAAAAAGCGGCCAGAAAGATGCGGCGAATGCGAAACAGAAAAATAAAAAGCAGCAGCAGAATCAAGCGCCGGTCGATCCGGCGGCGAAGCTGGAGTTTCGCGTCGCGCAAATCGCGGAAGTCGCGGACCATCCCGACGCCGACGGACTCTACGTTCTGACGATCGACCTGGGCCAGGCGGAACAGCGCACGGTCTGTGCGGGATTGAAAAAAGTTTATAGTCCTGAAGAGCTCAAGGATCGCAAGGTCGTGCTCTTCGCGAACCTCAAACCGGCCAAACTGCGCGGCGTCGAAAGCCGCGGGATGCTGCTCGCCGCCGACCTGCCCGAGGAAGGCGCGGCACTGATCGAACCCGGCGAAATTCCCGTAGGTACCACGCTCCAATTCGGCGACATCGCGGTGACGCCTAAATCGAAAGTCAGCGTTAAGGACTTCGATAAACTCGATTTGCGCGTCAAGGCGGGCCGGGTTCTGTACGGCGAAAATTCCATGCGTTCCAGCGAATCCGGCGATCTGCTGATACAGAGCGACGCGCCGGACGGAGCTTCCGTGCACTGATCGCGCGTATGCCACGCGCATCGCTTGCGTCGCCTCAGTCAGGACATGGCATGCGGCGCAGCAGTCTGAATTGATATGGCCTTTGCGGAAAAAAAGTTTCGTGCGCTGCAAGCCGCCAGCCAGGCCAAAAAAATCGCCGATTTACTCGCCGACTGCGCGCGCGAAAGCGACGCCAATCGATCGGCGCAACATCTGAACGAAGCGCGGCGCCTGCGCGACTTCGCATGCGAAACAAAGGATACAGACGCGCAGAACCCTGACGGCTCCGCTTCGCCTTTTGATTCCGCCCCGGTCTTAGATGCGGCTTCCACGGCGCGGGAAATTTACGCGGCCTATCTCTTCTGGCGCCGGGCGGCGGGTCTCGGGCCGGAGGCTGCAGTTTTGCAATGCTTCGATCGTCGTTCGCAGGAAGTCTCAGGGGAAGCGGCGGCCGACAATCCGAACGCGCCGCGATCGACGATCGACTACTCCGTATGGCTGCACGATATTCGCTCGGGATTCAACGCGGGCGCGGTCATTCGCACGGCCGAATGCCTGGGCTTTCGACGAGTGTATCTGAGCGGCTTCACCCCGGGCCCCGATCATCGCTCGGTGCGCTCCGCGGCGATGGGCTGCGAAGAATGGATCGAATGCGTGCGGCATACGGCGACGCCCGATTTCGCGCGGCCGGAGTCGGAACCGGCGGCCTTGATCGTGCTGGAAAGTCCGGAGGTGCCGCTCCCCCCGCAGGCCCGCCGCAAGCAGACGATCAGCTATAGCGAATACCAGTGGCCGGGCAGCGGTATCATCGTCGTCGGCAACGAAGAGCTCGGCGTGCCGGCGGCGATTCTGGCCGACGCCGACGCGATCGTAACGATTCCAATGTATGGCCGCAAGGCTTCGCTGAATCTCGCGAGTTCTTTCGCAATCGCCGCAGCGCGCGCCCGGGAAACTTCGGCGGCGAGCGGGCCCCGGACCTGAGCGAAGATGGATGAAGCGAATTTCGAAATGTCCCTCGAAGCGATCGGCGTCTTCTCCTGTTCGCGGACCTATCCCTACGAAGCACCCAGGCAGGGCAACGTCGCCGAGCAGGACGAAGTCGGAGTGCTGCGTCTGCGGCCCGGTCAGAATTTCGAGCAGGCGCTGCGCGATTTAGAACGCTTCGAACGTCTGTGGCTGATTTATGGTTTTCATCGCAACGCCGGCTGGAAACCAATCGTGCGACCGCCGCGAGCCGGCGCACCGAAAGTCGGCGTCTTCGCGAGTCGCTCGCCGTATCGCCCGAACGGTCTCGGGCTGAGCTGCGTCGAACTCGTTTCGATCGCCGGACTGGAACTAAAGATTCGCAACTTCGATCTACTGGACGGCACTCCGGTCTACGACATCAAACCCTACCTGCCCTATGCCGACAGCTTCGCCGACGCCGCGGCCGGCTGGACCACGGACTTCGATCGCGAGGCGCACGTACACGAAATTGAATTTCTTGCAAACGCCCGGGAAAAAATCGACTGGCTGGATCGGGAAGCGGGCGTCGATCTGGAGCGCTTCGTGAAAATTCAGCTGCGCGAAGATCCCGACGATCACACCCGCAAACGAATCAGCCGCCCCGCCGGAGAAGAAAGCGTCGAACGCGTGCTGGCCTATCGGACCCTGCGCGTAAACTATAGCCTGCCGGACGACGACGCACAGCCGATTCAAATCACAGATGTGCGCTCCGGCTATAGCGCCCGCGAGCTCGACGATCCGAATCACCCGGATCGCTACGGCGATCTGGGATGGCACCGCCGCTTTCGCGAGCGCTTCGGCGAAAAATAGATGCCGAAGAATCGGCGGCGGCGTATTTTGCATTTAGAAAGACAGCCCGGCGAAGATTAGAATATTTTATGAAACTTGAACTAAACTCCACGAAAGAAAGCGGGCCGGCCGGACGAACGCGTCCGCCGATCGTAATTCTCCACGGCCTCTTCGGTTCTTCGCGCAACTGGACCAGCGTTGCGAAGCTGCTGGCGGATTCGACCGACGTCTACGCCCTGGACCAGCGCAATCACGGCGACTCGCCCCACGCCGACGGGCATAGCCTGAAAGATCTGCGCGAAGACTTAAGTCATTGGATCGCCGACCAGAGATTTTCCCGACCGCCGATCATCATCGGCCACAGCATGGGCGGCATGGCCGCGATGGCCTTCGCCCTCGAATATCCGGAAGCTCTGAGCGGCCTCGTCGTCGTGGACATCGCGCCGCGCGAGTATCCGCCGCACCACTCGAAAGAATTCGAAGCTTTGAGCATCGACGTTTCGCAATATTCATCGCGTTCGGATATCGACGCGCGAATGCAAGCGATCGTTTCGGATCGTACGGTGCGCCAATTTTTACAGATGAACCTGGAACGCAAAGACGAAGGCTACGCCTGGAAAGTCAACGTGCCCGCTCTAAAAAACGCGACGCATACGAGCGGTCTGGAAAACGCCGGCGCCATAGCAGGCGGCAATCAGGGGCAATTTGCGGGCCCGACGCTCTTTCTTCGCGGCGGCGATTCGGATTATATTCGCGACGAAGACTTCGGCGAAATCGAAAGACTGTTCGCGAAAAGCGAAATCCGCACGATTGCCGGCCACGGACACTGGCTGCACTATTCCGCCCAGGATGAATTCGTGGCGATCGTCCGCGAATTTCTCGCGGCGCCTGAGCTGAGCTAATTTGAAAAGCGATTGCGAAGCCCGGAGGCTCAGCCGTTTTCGACGGGCAGGCCGGCCGCGTTCCACGCCAGGGTTCCGCCGGTAACGTTCACGGCCTTCACGCCCACGCTTTCCAGCTGACCGACCGCGTTCGCCGAACGCGCTCCGCTCCGGCAGATGACGTAGATTTTTTCTTCGTCGAAGTCGCCCGCTTTGAAAGCCTCGCCTACGGCGTCCGCGTCGAATTCCGGCAGCGGATACAGCACGGCGTCTTTCGCGCGAATTTCCTGATATTCATCGGGATTGCGCACGTCTACGAGAAAGAGTTTGCGGCCGGAAGCTCGCATCTTTTCAACGTCTGCGGGTTCGATTGTTTCCATAGCTATAGTTCCTGAGCAATAGTTCCTGTAATAGAATATAAGAGATTAATGCACCTTTTTGATTCGGCACGCCCAGCCGAGGAAGATCGCCAGACCCGCCACGCCGGCCGAGAGCAGCGCGCCCATCTTCGCCGCACCCTGAATTTCCGGATGCGTATCCGCGCTGAAAGCCTGCTGCGAAACGAAGAGCGCGACGGTCAAGCCGAGACCCGCGATCGTGCTGGCGACCAGCAGGGAACGAAAGCCCATGCCTTCCGGCAGATGAAAGCCCAGCATATCGCCGGCTTTACTGAAGGCCGTAATGCCGACCATCTTGCCGACGACCAGAGAGGCGAGAACGATCCAGGTCACTTCGGAGATCCCTGAAAGCGAAACTCCCGCATTCGCCAGACCAAAGCCGAAGAGACCAATATCCACAGGCAGCTTAAAGGTATGTTCGAATCCGGTTAAGGTCGTATGCTCCGATTCGTCGGCGAAGAGCTCGGCGTGCGCCCCGTGTCCGGCCGGCATAAAGGGCACCACGAAAACGAAAGCCAGCGCCGGGTGCAAATGCGCGAGAATCAAACCGCACCAGGAAAGCGTGCCGGCGAAAATGATATAAGGCCAGAAACTTTTCACCTGCATTGCTCGAAGGCCGAAGGCCACCGCGACGCCAACCGCCGTTAAGAGCAAATTGATGGGTTCTACGGGATGCAGGGGATCCGGATAAAAGATCGCGATGATGCCCAATCCGATCGCGTCGTCGGCGACCGCCAGCAGCAACAAAAAAGAAACAGCGGGGTGATGGCTGCCGAAAACCAGACGCGCGACCAGCCAGGCCAGCGCAATGTCGGTGGCTGTGGGAATACCCCAGCCCTTATAGACGATATCGTCGACCTGAAGCAGCACGCACATGCCGAAATACACGGCGACCGGACCGACGACGCCGCCGATCGTACCGAGCAGCGGATTAATCGCCCGGGATATCGGGTTCAGGGAACCGCCGGGGATTACCGCCTGAGTAATTTCGACGGCGGCGATTCCGAAGAAAAACACCATGAAGATGTCGTTCATCAAAAAATGAAAGGTAATCGGGTGACCGAAGATCGTAACGTTTTCGCCAAGCAGCGGAGTATCAAGCAGTTGGTGGTACAGGTGTTCGTTCGTGTTAGCGAGCACCAGGGCCGCGAGCACGCCCCCGATCAGCGGGATTGAGAACTCCGAGAGAAGGTTGAGCGTTCTTTTGAGCATGCAGACTCCCGGAAGACGGATACCAGAAACTCCGGGCGAGCGTCCAGAGCTTTTTCCCGACGGGGCGCGAGAGGCGCTTCGGCTTAGTTCGGAAATATAATGATGCCCTGCTCGAATTGTTTGCGAATGAATTCGCGGGCCTCAGGTCCGATCTCCGGATTTTCGCGCGCGTCGGCGTACGACAATTCGGTCAACTTTCGATCGTGAACGAGATCGGCGATGCGAAAGCCGGGCAGACCGTGCTGCTTGAGTCCGAGCAGTTGCCCCGGTCCGCGAATCTTCAAATCGACTTCGGCCAGATAAAATCCGTCTTCACTGTTCACCAGAGCCTCAAGCCGTTCGACGGCCTCCTCATTTTCAGCTTCCGACATCAAAACACAAAAACTCTCTTCCGTGCCGCGACCAACCCGGCCCCGCAGCTGGTGCAGCTGCGAAATACCGAAGCGCTCGGCGTGCTCAATGACCATCACCGTCGCGTTGGGCACGTCGACGCCCACTTCGATCACGCTGGTCGTTACGAGGATTTGCGTTTTACCCAGGCGAAAGTCGGTCATGACCCGCTCTTTGTCCGGCGGCTTCATTTTGCCATGCAGTAGTTCGACGCGAAAGTCGGGAAAGACCACGCCGTCCAGTTCTTCGAAGGCCGCGGTCGCGGCCTTGAGGTCGACCTTTTCGGACTCGGCGATCATCGGATAAACGATGAAGCACTGTCGACCCGCGCTGACGTGTTTGTGTACGGATTTGTACATGGCCGCCCGACGGCTTTCGCGCAGCCACATGGTTTTGATCGGCTTACGTCCGGCGGGCTTTTCTTTCAGCGTCGCGAGCTTTAAGTCCGCGAATTCACTCAAACATAGAGTGCGGGGAATCGGCGTGGCGGTCATGGCGATCGTGTCGGGGTTGACTCCTTTTTCGCGAATGGTTTCGCGCTGCTCTACGCCAAAGCGATGCTGCTCGTCGATGATTACCAGACCCAGCTGATGAAAGACGACCGTCGGTTCGATCAAACTGTGGGTGCCGATCACCAGAGCGGCTTCCCCGCTGGCGATGCGTTCGAGTTTCAGTTCGCGGTCTTTTTTCTTGCCCCGCTGACCGGTTAAAAGCTCCAGACGATTCGCGTACTCCAGTCCCAGCAAATCGGCCACGGTCCGGTAGTGCTGCCGGGCCAGAACTTCCGTCGGAGCGATGATCGCGGCCTGCACTCCGGCTTCCATATAATGCAGAGCGATCGAAAGGGCGACGACGGTCTTGCCGGAACCCACGTCCCCCTGCAAAAGATAGGCTTCGCTGTGTTCGCCCCGGCACTCCGTGACGATCTCTTCGATCGTGCGTTTTTGATCTTTCGTCAGCTCGAAGGGCAGCTGGCTTTTCAGGCCCTCGAATTCCTGAGACGAACCGAAGGGGAGCGGAGTGACCCGGCGCGGTATGCGCTCGCGCACCAGGGATTTATGATACATTAATATGTTAAATAAATACAGCTCTTCGTACTTCAGAGTGCGGCGGGCTTCGGCCAGACTCTCGGCGTCGTCCGGATAGTGAATTTGCCGCAGCGCCCGCAGGCGATCGTACAGCCCGTGTTTTTTTCGCAGGGCTTCCGGCACCAGCTGCGGCACTTCCGGATTTTCAATATCCAGAGCCAGCGCCATCAGACGGCGGAAGCCGCGGCTATCGAGACCGTGTTTTTTGAGCGCCTCCCCGGAAGGATAGAGCGGCACGATTCGGCCGACGTGGGTCAGGCCTTCCTCGTCCTCGGGATCGAGCAGCTCGAAATCCGGATGCACCATCTGCATGCCGCTGAAGAAATCGAGCTTCCCCGATACGACGAGAGTCGTGTCTTTTTCAACGAGACGCCGCAGGTACTGCACGCCGCGAAACCAGACCAGACTCAGGGCCTCCCCGTTTAAGGTCCGGCAGTTGGCAACTAAGCGCGACTTGCGGCCGTGAGCGAGATAGACGCTGCCGACATTAACGACGAGCGTCACCTCTTCGCCGGTTTTCAAAAGCGTCGTTTCCGTAACCGTACGATCCAGATAACGCCGCGGGAAATAATAGAGCAAATCGCCGATCGTCTCGATCGCGCAATTTTCGAGCAGCGCCTGGGCTTTCGCCGCGCCGACTCCCCGCAGCTCTGTAACGCTGCGTTTCATGATTGGGCCGACTCCGGAATCTCCAGTACGACTTTGCCGACGCTCTGACCGCTTTGAAAAAATCGCAGGGCGGAATGAGCGTCAGTGAATGCGAAGCGCCGGCCGACGTGGGGCGGCGCGAGATCCAGCTCCAGCATTTCGTCGTACAGCCTGGTCATCGCTTCGATCTTATCCCACAGCCAGATTAAGTTAAAGGCCATGCAGCTCTTATTTTCCGAAATCATTTCGATCGGATCCAGGCGCGGGCGGCGCAGATAACGCCAGGCGAGCGTAAAATAATTCGGCCGGCTCGCGTGCGTCATCATCGTCGCCGATCCGAAAAGAATCAGGCGACCGGCCGCGTCCAGGCGATCGAAGGCCGGTTGAAAATATTCGCCGGCGACCGCGTCGAGCACCAGGTCGAATCCCGAACGATCCAACACCTGCAGCGCTCCGTCCAGCTGCGCGGCGAAACGGCGCGGATCGCGTACGATAATCGCCGCCGGATCCAGACCTGCGCTTTCGCGTAAAAACGGAATCTTCGCCGGCGATCCGATCGTGCCGATCGCCAGACCGCCCATCTTGCGCACCATCTCCAGGGCCAGCAAGCCGACGCCGCCCGCCACCGAGTGAATCAAAACCAGCTGGCCGGGCCTCAGATTTCCGAGCTCCCGCAGGGCATAATAGGCGGTCAGCCCCTGGGCCGGCAGCGCGGCGCCCTCGGCGAAATCCCAGCCCGCGGGAATCTTGCGCAAATAACGCGTGTCCGCATTCAGACGATCGGCATAGGCGCCGAAGCGAATCGCGCCCATCACCCGGTCGCCGGGCCGCAGTTCAGACTTCGCTTCGGGATGCAGCTCATGCAGCTCTTCAATGACGCCCGAAAACTCCAGCCCGGGCGTGAACTCTCCCCGGGGAGTCGCCGAGTACAGACCCTGCAAAGCGAAGAGGTCCGCAAAATTCAGGCCGACCGATCGCACGGCGACCCGCGCTTCCCCGGGACCCGGGGCGGGCAGTTCGTCCCCCTCGACCAGCCGGAGTCGGTCGATGGAACCGGCCTTCGAAATTTTCCAAATCCGCCGGGACGCCATACCGAAGCGGCGCACACACCCGCTCCGGAGGCAAGCAATATCTTATGTCGTATCTGGAGCCCGAATGCGATCGGCGAACCGGCCCGCAAACAGCCGACGGACGGCTTCGGCGCGCTCCGCCTTTTTTTAGGAGACGTAAGACGGGCCGTTTGTCAGAGTACGCCAATGTCTTCCAATAAGATTCTGGAATACGTGCAAAAAGTCGGTTCCCAGCTCTTCCCCCAGGGCCACACGATCTTTCAAGAAGGGGATCCTCCCGACGATACGATGTATTTCATCTTCTCCGGCGAAATCGGCGTGTACAAAAAACGCGACGGCGGCGAAGAAGAGATCAACCGGCTGAAACCCGGCGAATTTTTCGGCGAGATGGCGCTGGTGCACCATCGTTCGCGTCTGGCCACCGCTCGCATCGTGTCTCCGGAAGCGCGCCTGGCCGTGATGAATAAATCGATTCTTTTAAAACTGGCCGGGGGCAGTCCGCAGTTCCTGTTCAATCTGCTGCGGTACGCGATTTCCCGCCTGCTCGCCGCCGAAGACAAACTGCAGCGCATTCGCGAAGATTTGCAAAACGAGAAACGCCAGCGAGGAATTTTCTAAGCGATGTCACTGAACGTATTCGAATATGTTAACAACCTGGCGGTTGAAATTAGACGCGAAGGCGACTGTATCTTCCGGCAGGACGATCCCTCCGACGGGCGCATGTACTTCGTGGCCGAAGGCGAACTCGCCGTCATTCGCAACATTGAAGGCGAACCTCACGAGCTGACCCGTTTGCGCGAAGGCGCCTTCTTCGGCGAAATGGCGATCCTGAACAAGAGCGATCGCAGCGCGACCGTCCAGGTCACATCCAAACAGGCGAAACTCGGCTTCCTCGATGAAACCGTGTTCATGAAAATTTCGCGCACGAATCCGATCTTTTTGTATTCGCTGCTGAAACTCGTGATCCAGCGCATCGGCAACGTCGAAGACGAAATCGACGAAGTCGCGAAAGAACTCTCCGCCCTGCGCCGCGGCTGAGTCAGGCCGCCCCATCTATTAAGTTATTTTTATGAAATTATATACGAAGATCCTGATCGGTATGGTCGCCGGCATCGCCGTCGGCTGGATTCTGCACACAACCGGACTCGAAGATCTCACGAAATATACGGACTATATCGGCGAACTTTTCATTCGATTGATCAAGATGGTCGTCGTGCCTTTAGTCCTGGCTTCGCTGATTCTCGGAGCTGCGAATCTCGGCCGCGAAAACCCGGGGCGCGTCGGCAGCCTGAGCGCGAAAGCCCTCGGCTTCTTTATGATGACGACCGTATTTTCGGTCAGCATCGGCGTGGGTCTGGCGAATATGCTCGCGCCGGGCGACCATCTGCCCGCGGAATCCCGCGACGCTCTAATTGAAAAGTACGCCGACGATACAACGCGCAAATTAACCCAGGGCGACGGCACGATCTGGCATGAACTGGGACAGGTCACCGATTTAATCCAGCGCGATGCCAGCAACCGCGAAGTCCAGGCCGACGCGCAGGCGTACCGCGAACGCGTCGAAAAAAACTACGACGAAGCGACCCGACCGGCGAAAGACCAGCGCAGCGAATTCGAAAAGGTGCTCGACGTGCTGGTTCGCATGGCTCCGACCAATCCCATTCAGTCTTTATCTCAGGGCGATATGCTCGCGATCATCTTTTTCTCTCTGTTTTTCGGCATAGCCCTGGCGCTGGTCCTGCGCAGCGATCCCGACGCGCCGGAAGACGACGACGATTTACGCGGCAGCGACCACCCGCGCATGTACGCGCGGGCTCTGCTCCATTCGATCGGCGGCCTGAACGAAGTCGTAATCAAAATGGTCAACATGGCCATGGAGATCGCGCCGTACGGCGTCTTCGCATTGATGACCGGCGTCGTGGCGACGATGGGTCTGGATATTCTGCTGCCCCTCGCCTATTACGGTGCGGTCGTGGTGCTGGGTCTGTTCTTGCACGCGACTTTCACTTACGGCTCGCTCTTGATTTTTTACGTGCGCATCAACCCGCTGCGATTTTTGCGCGCGATCAAAGAAGCGCTGCTGCTCGGCTTCAGCACGAGCTCTTCCAGCGCGACTCTGCCGGTCAGCATGCGCGTCAGCCGCGAGAACCTGGGGATTTCAAACGAAGTCTCCAGCTTCGTTCTGCCCCTGGGCGCAACTGTAAACATGGACGGCACGGCGCTGTATCAGGGTGTCGCCGCGATCTTTATCGCCCAGGTCTACGGCATGGATCTTTCATTTTCCCAGCAGCTCGTGATGATCCTGACCGCGACCCTGGCTTCGATCGGGGCGGCCGGCGTTCCCGGCGCGGGTATGATCACTCTGGCGATCGTTCTGGATACGGCGAACGTCGACGCCGCGGGCATCGCTTTGATCTTCGGCCTCGATCGACTGCTCGATATGTTTCGCACTTCCGTAAACATCATCGGTGACTTAACCTGCACTTCAGTCATGGCGACTTCGGAAGGCGAAAAGATCGAAGCGATCGACCACGACGCGCGCGAGAACGCGTAGAATCATCGCTCGGACGATTTACTCATTGCGGGACCGCGAAACGATCCCGTCCATAATTCGGCGCGTCAGACCGGGAAACCACCGGCTGATCGCGTAGACGAAACGGCTTTCGAAATCGGCGAAGATCATAAAACGATTGCGGCGCACTCCGGCGAGAATCGACGCCGCGACGCGATCGGCGCTGACCGGTCGAACTTTTCCCGAAAGAGCGACGGTTTCCGGCGGCTTGCCCTCGTTTTCCGCGCGCAAGCCCGGCGTATCCGTATCGGGCGGGCACGCGACGTGCACGCGCAGGCCGTGAACTTTCAGCTCCTGGCGCAGCGATTCCGAAAAACCCAACACCGCGAATTTCGTCGGACTGTACGCGCTGAAACCATAGACCCCGAGATAGCCGGCAACAGATGCCACGTTTACGATCGCTCCGCCGTCGCCGCGCGCGATCCAGTCCGACAGAAGCATCTTCGCACCGTGCACGGCGCCGTAATAATTCGTTTCGGTCTGGCGATAGAACTGATGCAGCGGCAGCTCTGCGAAACGACCGGGCTTACTAAAGCCGGCGCAGTTGATTAAGAGATGGGGAACGCCCAGATCCCGGCGGCACTTGCGGTACGCGCTCTTTAACTGGCGATACGAGGCTACGTCCGCACTGAAACCGACGATGCGCTGATTGTTTTTCGGACCTGCGCCCGCTGCCGGCGCGATCGTCCGCAAATGCGCGACGGCCGCCTTGAGGGGTTTCGAGCGGCGCGCGATAATACAAACCGCGGCGCCTTCGCGCACCAGCGCCTCCGCGCAGGCCAGGCCGATGCCGGAAGAGCCCCCTGTAATCAGGGCCAGTTTGTCGCGAAAAGATTTCACACGGCCTTGCTTAAATGCAGCGCCATCATATCGCCCTGGTTCAGTCGCTTGACCGTGGGGTCGGCCAGACGCTTCGCCGCGCGATACCACAGGCTCGCGTTCGGCCGCCCGGTCAGACCGGAGCCGTAAGTCACCGCAGCTTCGCTCTGAAAGCCGATGTCCCGGGCCAGATCAATCAAACCCTGCAGGCTGAAAAAATAAAGATGCTCGGGCACGTTCATGAATCGCCAGTTCACGCCGCGCAACTTCGCGAGCGCGCCATAGCGACAGGTCGAGAGAATCATGCGGCCGCCGGGCTTTAGTAGCTCAAAAGCGCGAGCGAGAACCTGGCGCGGGCTGTGCATGTGTTCGATCGACGCCCAGAGCGAAATTAGATCGTAAGCGTCGGCTTTGAGTTTGCGACAGGTCAAAAAATCCGCGATCAGAATATTCAGGTCGAGCTTTTGTATTCCAAATTCAGCCGCCGCCTCCGAGAGCTCCACACCTTCGGCGTTCCAACCCCGTTCCGCGAGATACTGCACGAAATAACCGGCGGCACAGCCCACGTCCAGACTCCGGGGACGATGATCCGGCTGCAAAGCAGCCCCTGGCGGCTTTGCGTTAGATTCCGACGCGGTTTTCGCCGTGGACGGGCCGGTGGACTTCGCGCCCGCCGCGGGGCCGCCCAGGTGCTGCATCAACCAGCTGCCGGATTTTAAATGCTGTTCGTATTCGAAAAATCCAAGATCGCCCAGATTCTGAGCGTAGACGCTGTTGATCTGCGCCTTAAGTTCTTCTGAGAAATAGTTATCATATCCGCGGTCGGTGCGCTTCGTAAAGTACTCGCGTGCATAGTACGGAGCGACCGTCGCCGCGTCGGGCTGGGGATTGACCTGCACCAGATCGCAGCTGACGCAGCGCACGACCTGGTAGACTTCGTCGCGCGACGACTCTTTTTCGAACATCGTCAGAAACTGTTCGCCGCCGCACTGATCGCAGGGGATATCGCGCACGCCGGATCGCTCCGGCGCCGTCCCGGATGCCGCGCGAGATTCCGGCGCACGACGGCGCTCGTTGGAATCCCGCGCGGTATCCGTAGAGCCTGTTTGCTGAACGGACGCATCGCGGGAGGTCGCAGATCCTTCCACTTCCAGCGGAGCCAGATCCGCGGGAGTGGCCTCGACGACTTCGGCGGCCGGGGCGACACCAATCTCCTCGTTCCAATTCGACGGCCCGGCGTCGGTCGGCTGGATCGCTTCAAGTTCTATGTCCCGGCTCAGTGTGTCTGGCTGCATCAAAATCGTCCTCTATATAGTAGAACTTCGCACTTTTTGATGGCGAGGATTAGCAGTTTTTGCCCCGAAAAGGGCTGACGGAGGGCCTGGTCGGCGCGATTTGTCCCAGAATCCCGCGAAAACCGCCGCGACGCCTGGATAGTATGGAGCGCAAAAAGTTTTTCACAGACGGCCTGAAAGGCATCGGCAAGGATCTATGGAAAGGTCCGGTCGGCGAAATTGTCGGCCATCGGCTGCAGAATCTGGCCAACCTGCTGGCGCCGGAAGGCCTCGATCACGCCATCGCCAACCGCAAAGACCAGGGGGATTTCGCTTCCGATGCGAGCGCCTATCGGATCCCCGATGAATTCGCCCGGCCGCCAGGAGCCCTGCCGGATCCCGCGGCCTTTGATCGGGCCTGCACTCGCTGCGGGGACTGCGTCATCGCCTGTCCCTACGGCGTGATTTTTACACTGGGCGGAGCTTCGGGGCCGCTGCTGGATCCCAACTCGGTCGCCTGCCAGCTGTGTCCGGACATGCCGTGCATTAGCGCCTGCGACGATGACGCTCTGAGACCGCTGCCGGCGAACAGTCTGCCGAAATTCGGACAGGCGGAAGTGATCTCCGGGGCTTGCTTGAACGCGACGCCGGATAAGAAAGCCGCAGGCGACGCCGCACGCTCGTCATCCCCGCGCAAAAAAAGCGGTGGCCGAAAAAAAACCTGCCGGGAATGTGCAAAGGCGTGTCCCGTACCGGAAGTGATTTCGTACGGGCGCGGAAAAGAAAAACTGCCCCGTTTCGCCGACCATTGCACGGGCTGTGGACAGTGCATCCCGGCCTGTCCCGCAGAGACCGCGGCGATTCGAATCGCAATGAACGACGAGGGTTGAATCCATGAGCAACTCCGGAATTAAAAGTTTCTTTAGCGCGGTCGCTTCGGTCTACTACTGGATCGTGCTGATTCTGATAACTTTGATCACCGGCATTCTAACGCTGCCTTTCATGATCTTTCGCATGCGCCACGCGATGCACAGCTCCGGCTATCTCTGGGGACGCACGCTCTGCTGGTTCGCGGGCATTCGCATCGAAGCTGAAGGAATCGATCGCCTGCATTCGGACGGGCCGGTCATTTTTATTTCCAACCATCAGAGCATGGTCGACATCATCGTATTCTTTTCGGTGCTGCGCGTACCCTTCGCCTGGATGGCGAAGGCCTCCCTGTTTAAGATCCCGCTCTTCGGCTGGGGCATGGCCGCCGCGGGTTATATTCCGGTCGAGCGCGACGACCGGCGCAAGGCTCTCGATTCGCTGTACGGCGCGGCCGACATGGTCAAAGCCGGACGCTCGGTAGTGATCTTTCCCGAAGGCACGCGCGGTTTTCCCGACGGCAGCATGCGGCAATTCAAGAAGGGCGGCTTCATCCTGGCCAAGCGCGCCGAGGTCGTCATTCAGCCCATCACGATTCACGGCGCGAGCGCGGTTATGCCGCCCAAGCAGCGGGGCACGCGAATTCAGCGCATCAGCCCCGGCAAAGTGCAGATGATGATTCACCCTCCGATCGCAGCGGCCGCTTACGCCGACATGAGTCCGGAAGAACTCTCGGCCCACGTCCGGACGATTATCGAAGAACCCCTGGCGCGCATGAAGGCGCGCGCCGCCGACGCCGCGCAATAATTCGATACCCGCCAGTCCGCGCGTAAATTTTACCCGCCGCGTATGTTTGCTTCCCGTAAGAATTAGCCGCCGCTTTCAAAAAACGCTTGTGAAGAATCCGGGGCCAGTTCTGCTTCTGAGGATCGTCGGCTCGCGCGAAACGAACGCGGGCGACAATCCTCAGAGGAAACCAACTATGACTAACAGCAGAAAGATTCTGCGCTGGACCGGTCGCAGCCTGCTCGCAGGCGCCCTGTGTCTATCGCTGGCCGGACTCGCAGCCCAGCCGCCGGCAACTCCGGACAAGCCCGAACGCGAGAAACTGAGCAAAGAAGAAAAGGCTCAGAAAAAGGCCGAACGCAAAGAAGCGCGCGAACAAAAAAAAGCCGAACGCGAAGCCAAAAAAGAAAAGCGCCAGGCCGAAAAGGGCGAGCGCAAAGCGGAACGCATTACCAATCAAAAAGCCCGGCTGGCCAAAAGAGCCGAACGCATCCAGAAGCTGGAAGGCAAGATCGAACGCCTGAAGGGCATCGCCGACGGCCTGGAAGAAAAAGGCGATACTGAAAAAGCCACACGCCTGCGCGAAAAAATCAAGCGCGCCGAAGAAAACCTGGCCCGTAAGAAACAAAAGAACGCAGAGCTCCAGGCCAAATTAGAAAAAGCCGAAGCAGCAGGAGAAACCGCTGATGAATAATTTCAAACACTGGATCCTGCTGGGTCTGATCCCCGCCGCGCTCTTTCTGACCGCATGCCCTGGCGGCGAGTCGACCGAAGTAGACGAGTCCGTCGAAAGCGAAGTCGTAGAGTCGCCGGCTCTGAGCGAAATCTCCGAAGACAGCGCTCTGGAAGACGCCGATAAAATTCTTGAGGAAATTGACAGTCTCTAAGTTCTGATTTCAAGAACGCGGGTCCGGTCTGCCGGCTTTTTCCCGGCTGGAAAACCGAGAAAATTGACTGGTAAGATCTGGCCCGGATGAAATTTTTCGCCTGTCCCGTCGCGGAGCCCTCTCCCTGACGCCGATGTAATAGATATGCGGATCGAAATCGAGCAACACAATCGCACGCTGTATGTGCGACTGCTGGATCCAAGACTGGAAGGCGAAAATGAAATCGTCGACGCCCTCAAGGAGTACGTCGAAGTCGATTTGGAACGCGTTGAAATCGACTTTGGACAGGTCGAGTACATGAACTCCCGCGGAATCACCGAGCTGGTCAGCATTTACCGCAGCTTCGACGCCGACAAAACAAAGCTAAAGTTTCTAAACGTTCGCGGCCGCGTCCGCCACGTTATGGATCTGGTCGAACTGCACCACATCGCTGAAATCCAGGGCGAATAATATTCCGCGACCCTGCGATTCGCCCGGCGCAATTTTGCGACCCAAAACGGTACGACTCAGCCTGCGTTTCGCGCAGACGACGGCATTCGAATTTCAAATTGAATCTGCGCGCCCCGGCGACGGGCCTCAATCGAACCGCCCGCGTTTTCCAGCGCCTTCCGGGCGATCGCCAGGCCGAGCCCCGCGCCGTCGATATTCGCATCGGCAAGCTGAACCGCGCCGCGCTGAAAGGGCTCGAAGATTCGTTCACAGTCGACGCCCGCTTCTAATTCGGCCGGTGCGAGATCGTTCTGAATGATCATGCGCAGCGCCGCATCGTCGGAGTCGAGAATCGCGAACATCGCCACCCGACCGTGAGCGTACTTCACCGCGTTGTCGAGCACGGCCGATACGATCGTTTGCAAATCCGCGGGACTGAGGGTCAACATCGTCGTGCGGGCTTTGTCCAGAGCGGCGGGGCGTTGCGGCAGTCTTAAGCGGAATACCAGACCGCGCCGCTCGAAAGCCACGCTGTAGCGCTGCGCCAGTTCGCCCAACTGCTCAAAAATTTTCGCGGCGCTCCGGGGAACTGTCGGCGCGGGGTCTTTCAGGTCAAGACGCGAAAGCTCCAGAATGCGACCGATCAGCCGGTCCAGGTCCGCGATTTCCTGATTGATTGAATCGTGCAGCCCGGCGATCTGCCGGGCGCGATCAGGCGCGCTGACGTCTTTTTGCGCGCCGGATCTTTCGTGCAGGAGTTCGGCGGCCACGCGAATCCGCGCCAGGGGCGATCGCAATTCGTGGGAGACGTGCGCCGTCAATTCGCGGGTGCCGTCGACCATGCGTTCCACCCGATCCGCCATCTGGTTAAAGGCCCGACCGAGCTCGCCGATTTCATCCTGGCCGAGGGCGCGCACGCGATGATCCAGATCGCCGTCGGCAATGCGCAGCACGCTGTCACGTAATTCGCGCAGAGGTCGACCCAGCAGGCGCGAAAGCGGATATAATAAAAACGCGAAGGCGACGGCCACTCCGGCCAGAGCCAGAGCGAAAGTCTTTTCGCCGGGGCCGTCGCGATGCCCCTTACGAAACTCAAAAACCAGCTGGCCTCGCCCGCCGTCTGGATAGTCCAGGGGCAATAGAGCCAGCAGCGCGTCGTCTTCAAAATCCAGGCGCACGCCTTCCTGAGTCATTCGTTCGTTGTCGAAATCATCAAGCGGCGGCGGAGCCAGCTGCGGCAGCGACGCGGCGATCGTTCGTCCCTGTTCGTCCAGGGCCCAGACGTCCCCCGGAACAATGCCCGCCAGTTCCACGGCGACCTGCTGCAAATTCGCACCGTCCGCCAGGCGCGTGTGTACGAAGCTGCGAATCAGAATCGCATGGGCGTCGACGACCTGGCCGACCTCCTGGCGAAAGCCGCGCCGGTAGATGCTGCGAAAGGCTCCGAACATCAGCGCTTCGGCGACGATCAGTCCCAGCAATACCGAAACGAAGATTTTAATATAGAGCTTGCTGACTTTCATGTCTTTTCGCCGGCGATTTCGACCAGCATATAACCCGCGCCCCAGACCGTTTTGATCCGCTCGCTTTCCCCGGCCTGATCGAGCTTCGTGCGAATCTTGCTGATATGCACGTCGATGCTGCGTTCGAAGCCCATATAATCGCGGCCTTTCGTACGATTCATTAATTCGTCGCGACTTAAAACTACGCCCGGCGCCTCCAAAAATACCGCCAGCAGCTGAAACTCCGCGCTGGAAAGATCCAGGCGCGCTTCGCCGACGCGACACTCCATCTTCGCACGATCCAAAACGATCGCGCCGGATCGCAGGACCGGCGGGCGATCGGGCGCAGCGGCTTCGCCGGCCGATCGCCCGGCAGCCTTCACATCGACATCTTCGTCCCCATCGTCGGCCTGGAACCGGGCGCCGCCGCCCGGGCCGCTCGCATCTTCGTCGGCAAGCTCTCGCGTGCGGCGTAGAATCGCGCGAATGCGGGCGAGTAATTCCCGCGGATTAAAGGGCTTGGCCAGATAGTCATCGGCGCCCAGCTCCAGACCGACGATGCGATCGGTTTCGTCGCCCCGGGCGGTCAGCATCAGGACGGGCAAGCGGCGGCCCAGGGGATCGCCGCGCAGCTCGCGCAAAATCTCCAGGCCGTCCTTGCCCGGCAGCATAATATCCAGAATCACCAGGTCGGGACTGTGCTCGCGCAAGGCTTCGGAGACCTGATCTCCGGCGCCGCTGTAGAGCGAATGAAACATAAAATCGTACGACTCCAGATACTCGCGCACGAGCTTCTGCAGCTTTCGATCATCGTCGATCATCAACAGTCTTGCGTCCATAGTTGTTAGCAGCGCGACGGCCGATCGCCTGTAAATTTCTGTAAATCGGCCGGGGCGGAATTTACAGAAATTTACAAAGCGCCCCGCCTCAATTTACATCCAGACAACAGTTTTTCCGGACAATCGAGTATGCTATTCCACAGAAACCGCGGCGGACAATCGCCGCAATTCTATTCGAACTTTAAATGGAGACTAAAATGAAATTCAAAAAAATCACCTTTCTCTCGATCATCGCAATCGCAGGCGCCGTGGCCTTCACAGCCTGCGGACATCGCGGCCACTTCAGCAAGGACCGCTCCGAGCGTATGATCAAGAAACTCGACTACGTGGCGGATCGTCTGGATCTGGCCGGCGAACAGCAGGCGAAGTACCAGGACCTGCGGGCCCGGGTACTCGTGGATCTCAAAGCAGCTCACCAGGCCCGTCTGGCGACGATGCGCCAGCTGAAAGCCGAGTTTGAAAAGCCGGAACCGGATATGAACGCCCTGGCGGCCGAAGTGAAGACCAGCATGGAAAGCGGACACGAGCGCTTCCAGAAGGCTCCTGACTACGTAGCCGAGTTTTACGGCTTCCTGAACGCGGAGCAAAAAGCCGAGGTCAAAGAGTTCGTCCTGGACAAACTTGAAGATCTCTAATTCCCCGCTGCAAAGCGGAGCGCCGGGATCATTCAGGTCATTCTACACGTTCTGATCCCGCGCGCTCCGCCCTCCGTCGTATTTTACAGCAGTGTAGCTTCCATCTTCCCGGCGATTGGTTCATCGATCCAGCGCCGGGTTTTTTGTGATTCCTGGCCGGCAGTCACAGATTCGTAAAATGATCGCCATGCAAGCGCAACGAAGGCTCGGGATGCTGCCTCTTAATGAATCGATTAATATCCCCGAATCTGCGCGCTCTTTCGCGCCTGGCGACGACCGCCATCGGCCTGGGTCTGGCGGCGACGCTGCTGGCCGGCTGCTCGACGCCCGAACAAATCCAGCGGCGCAAACTCAAGACCGTCGAAGAGCGGCGCGACATAAGCCTTGCTTATGTCGGCAGTTGCCGCATGAAAACCATCGCGGACACCTGCGTGGATTTTTACGCGAACATCAATACGACCATGCGAAAATTCGCTCTGAAGAACTGCGAGATCGTCGAACAACCCTGCGATCGCATGGCGGCCACGACGATCTGTCTGAGCCCCGCTCAGAAAGGCGACGCCTTGATTCAGTACGAATTCATTTTCCCGCCGAACGTCAGCGGCGAAACGCTTGAAAAAGAGTGCAGTCCCGCGCAAAAACGCGAGCTCGTGCGCCTGTAAGGGAATCATTAAGATTAATATAGAAACGTTTCGCGCGGGTGAATTCCCGCGCGAATTGTTATCCACGCGTAAGTCCCCCGCTAAACTTCATCTGAGCCTGTTTGCTGATCCGAAATTTTTCCGTATCTAAAGATACATAGAAAAACTCGGAGCACAGCAATGAACACCAGGCTATCCCACATTATTATAACCCTTTCGATCGCGACCCTCGGCGCTCTGCCCGCTTGCAGCGGCGGCGATGACGAAGGTCTGCTGCTATTTCCCCCCATGTTCGGGGAAAACGGCGCGATCATCGACGGCACCGGCGGCGAAGCTGCGCCGGAAGAAACATCTTCCGTTGAAATCGACGGACTGCAGGTCGTTCTGCCGAATTCGGTGAACGCGAGCGAAACTCCGGAAGGCGACTTCAACGGCCTGACCTACCAGGCGGCCGAGCCGAACATGGAAGTGGCCGGCTTTTTCAGCCAGGTCGGCTCGACCGCCGGCAACGCCTCCGATCTCGCGGGCGAAGTCATTGCGGCTTTGAACAACGAAAGCCAGCTGCAAACCGTGAATCTCATCAGCTCTCAGGCGGCGAACGGCGGGCTCTTCGAAACGCAGATCGTTCAGATCGCAACGACGACAGCGACAGCGACCAACGTAACGGGACTTTCCAATATCCTGATCGGCGCAATCGGCACCGTCAACGGCGGCGCGGTCACGGCTCTGCCGACCAGCGCAAGCGGCGAAACGACGACGAACGACTTTCGCGTAACCCTGCAAATCAGCCACGATAGCGCGGCGAATTCCAATATCGTCGGCGTGGGCGTGAGCACTGCGGACGGCTACGCGGCGGCTGAGGCGGCGCTGACTTCGCTCCTCGACGGCAGCAACACCGCGCCGTCCGGCTATATGCAAATGACCGGCGTCTCCAGCTTCAGCGGCGCCGCTCCCGCAAAGGCCGACTTTCTGTGGGTCGTCGACAACTCAGGCTCGATGGGTCAGGAGCAGGACGCTGTCGCGGCGAACGCGGCGAATTTCTTTGACCGCATGACCCAGACCGGCCTCGACTTTCGCATCGGCGTCATCACCACCGACAGCGCGAGCTTGAAAGGCGGCGACTTTACCGACGATAAGACGACGTTCCAATCGAATGTAACGGGTCTCGGCGGCAGCGGCACCGAAAGCGGCATCTACTTCGCGGAGCAGGCTTTACTCGGCGGCGGATCTCTGGGCACGGCCGGCTATCCCCGCACCGACTCGACTCTGACCGTTATCATGCTGAGCGACGAAGGCGATCACTACGCCTGCTATACCGGCGGCCGCCGCGTATCGGGTTCGCCGCCCTGCACCGGCGGCACCGCCTTCGACTTCACGGACAACGTCTTCCTGACCAATGATGTGGCGGTCTATTCGATCATCGGATTGAACGCCAGCGGCCAGCCGGGCACCTGCTCCAGCGGCGTAAGCGGCGGACCGTCCGCAGGGTCATCGAACAACGCGGATCCTTCCTACTATAACCTGGCGGCGGCGACCGGCGGCAGCTCTTCCAGCATCTGCAACACCGACTACTCGCCGGTGCTCGAAGCGATCGCCGCTCAAACAGCGGGCAAGGCCAGCGAATACGTGCTCCAGCATGCGCCGGTATCCAGCTCGATCAGCGTGAGCGTCGACGGCGCGAGCGTCCCCCGCAACGCGACGGACGGCTTCAGCTACGACGCCGCGGGCAACAGCATCGTCTTCGCCGGTGGATCCTTACCGGCGCCGGGCGCGGCCATCGCGGTCAGCTACACTCGCTTTCAATAAACGATCGTTCCATCGCGGGCGGCGAAAAGCAGCCGCTCGCCTCTGAATTTTAGAACACGATTCCTCCTCTTGATAATCTGCCGGGGCCAGCGCCCCGGCTTTTTTTGTACCCGGCCAGAAGACCGCGACCCTCGGCCGCGGCCCGACGACGGTATCAGATCCCATTAGAGCGCAGAATTGGTGCCGAAATGCATCACTGCTATAAATTCATATCAGATCCAGCGGCGCCGAAAGAAGTCATTTCGCCGAAACTGGAATAATAATAACGCAAAATCGCGTAATCAGCGCCTGGCACGGGATCTGCAATTACAGTGCAAATGAAGACGACGATTCACCGCACTGTAGCCCAAAAACTGATCCGGCTGACCCGGACCACGACGATGGCCGCCCTGCTGATCGCACTGGCGACCGGCAGCGTGGCCTGCGCCAACCAGCGCGAGATCGATCATAACCAGCCGATGATGCTGCTGTGGTTTTTGATCATGGCCGATCCGTTGGCTCCGCTCACCGATTACGATTTTTCGATTCTACCGAACGAACAAAAATATCGCGTGGCGAATCGCATGCTCGGCAGCATGTACAGCGGCATCTCCCTCGATAAACTTTTCGACGTCGAGAACGGACTGGATAACCGCGTGCTCAAACCCAAGTACGCGAACTTTATGACCGGCGTCAATCTGCGCATGCACCGAAATCTTCGCCCCGAGGAACGCGTGCGTTTCGACGGCGAAGTCGCGGCGAACAGCTTTCGCGAAGCCGCGCAGGGTCGGCCCCTGGCGCAGTTCCACCACTTTCCCGTAACGAAAGATCGTTTCGACATCTGGATGACCTACGTGCTGCTCAACTCGGTGCAGTATTCGCCGGGCCGCGAGCTGGACTCCGTCGAAGACGAAGACATGGATCGCGTCTTTCAACGCCTGCTGCGGGGCATCAGCGCCGACCGTCCGATTCGCGAAATCCTGTATGAACACATGGTGTCTCAAGAAAACTGGCGCCGCTTTCGCAGTCCGGAAGACAACACCCGCGAGATGATGGAAATCTATAACGGCCACTTCCACGACGAAGACGTGCCGAAGGCCTCGAAAGCCTGCCAGAACTGGTCTTTGAATCGCGACAACGAACTGGTGATCGGCGGCAACGCGAATACGGAGCCGCAGCTGCTGGCTCTGGCGCGTCCCGGCCAGGCGATTACCAGCTGCGAAGATTTTTACGCGACGGTCGCCAACCACGATCTGGTTCCGGGCGTCGCCGGCTTCGTATTGATCCAGAGATTTTTCCCGCAGCTCACGGAGGCCGAACAGCGCGACATGGCCCTCTGGATTCTATTGCGCAAGCCGGTAACCTACCGCGATATTTTCTTAACGATTCTGAATTCTCGTTCGTACTTACTGACCGCGGAGCGGGGTCGCTACTTCGAAGAGAGCTTTTATAATTTTCGCGCGAAGACCGGCTGGAGCGCGCCGTCGAATTTCTTTCGCGATCTGCCGAATCGCATGGCCGATATGCGCCAGGAAGTATTCGAATTAAAACTGGGCCGCGAACGTCCGGCCCCCGTCGACTCGCTTTCGCTGGCGCACCACCATACGCGTCTGCGCGAAAGCGGCGCCTTAGACCAAAAGCGCGATCCGAATAACCCGAACGACGGCGGCTGGTCTTCGGAACTGATGAACGCTCCCGTCGCCGACGGCGAATACCTGCGCTTCCTGTTTCTGTCGATTGTCGAGCGCGAACCCTATCCCCAGGAGCTGGCGACCCTGCAGGAAATCATCGCCGACCAGGGTTTTACCATCGCCCGTAATAAAGATCGGGTGACCTCGATCGCTTTAGATTATTTCAGCCGCCTGCCGGAACTCTATACCTATCCGGCGGTGTTTTGAAAGCAGCTGAATGCAAACGCAGCGCAAACGCTACGTAGTTACAGCGCAAACATCATAGATCAAAAACAAAGATCGCACGAATTACAGGAGCACGAATATCATGCAACGCAAACAATACAAAGACAGCCGCAATATCGCCCGCAGAGATTTTCTAAAGTTGGCCGGCGCGACTTTAGGCGGCCTGGGCGGCCTTTCGCTCTTCGGACCGCGGCCGCTCTTCGCCCAGACCACCGCCCAGGGTACGATCGACTCCGTACGCTACGCGCGACCGGGCGTCATGCCGACCGTCATCAACGTGTTTCTGTACGGCGGCGCTTCCGAGCTCGGAGCGAATTTCACGAATCGCAGCGACATCTTTTCGGCTTCGGTCAACAGCTACCCCGGCGGACAGGTCAGCGTGACCGCGAACGGTTTCTGGGAACAGGCCGGCGGCGCGATCATGGAAGATCTGGTTTCGAGTCGACGCATGTCGGTCTATCGCACCATACACAGACGCAAAGACAATTCGCGGGCCCATGGCCGCAGCATCAGCCAGAATCTCAAAGGCGGCCTGAATCCGGAAGGCCCTGGTATCGCCGCGAACCTGGCCGCGATTC
The DNA here is from genome assembly GCA_024742665.1 of bacterium. GTDB lineage: Bacteria > Spirochaetota > Leptospiria > Leptospirales > Leptonemataceae > JANSYA01. The sequence goes on along the minus strand of JANSYA010000001.1, from coordinate 725,141 downwards.
TGCATCGCAACGGCGTCGTCGACCCCGGCAACGATCTCTTTCCGTTCGTTTCCCTCGAAGGCGACGGCGAAATTTTCGATACTTCCGACCTGCAGCTCACCAGCGGCCTGCGTCCGGTCGCGCTCGACGGTCGCAATCTCAGTAATCCGTACGAACAGCGCGCGAACGGCAACCTGAGCTCCGCCAACAGCGCGCGCCTGGAAGATCTCGCGAATACGGTCACAGCGCATCATGTGCAGACGCGACCGACCTATACCGATTTACAGCGAACCGCGGAGTTCTTTCAACGGCGGCGGAGCGTTTCGAATTTCATTACGAATCTGCGCACCCTGCCCCTGCCCGGCGGCGTCACATATCCGGCCAACAATCCCATGGCGGATCGTCTGCGCTCCGCGATGCAGATCGCCGTGAATAATCCGACGACGCGTTTTATCAGCGTGGGCAACGGCGGCATCGGCGGTTGGGACGCCCACTCCGACGCGATCAACACCTATACCACGAATATGACCAGGGTGATGGAAGCCCTGCGCGCCGCCTCCGATCATATGCGCGCGACCGGCACCGAAAACCGCATTGTGATCAACGTCTACGGTGACTTCGGCCGTAATGTAAACCTGAACAACAGCCGCGGATGGGACCATGGGAATAATCAAAACCTGCTGACTCTGGGCGGCACAGCCTATCGTCGTCTGGGTCGGGTCGAAGGCCGCACAACGCTAACCGGCAGCGCGGCCCGCAATCGCCTGTTCACCGTGCCGGCCAGCGGCAGCGTCGAGTACGAACCATTCGCCATCGCGTCGACGGTGTATCAAATGTTCGGCGTGCGCAATCCCGACATATTGACCGGCGAAAATCCCATTGCTTAGTTTGCTATAAAGCGAAACTATGTTTACGATTTGCTTTGAAATTTCTGAGCGGCCGGATTTCTATGACCGTGCATGGCGACGTATGAAAATAATTTCGCGAAATCGAGCAGCGCGGAAAAAGCTGAAGCCCCGTCCGTCCGATCGAAATCGGCGGACGTCGTTCTGCAGGCCTTTCGCCTGGGTTACCTTGCCGTGGAATCCTATTCGCGACTGAAATCACCGATCAATCGGAAACCCAAACCGCCGAAAGCGGATGCGGATAGCCGCTTCGGTTTTACCGAACCTTCCGACGAAAGCAAATACTATCAGATCTTTCGCACCGCCGGCCAGTTTCACGCGCAGGCGCAGCAGCTGGGACTGCCGAAGCCACCCATGCCTCTGAACACGGAGTTACGGGATCGGCTCGCCGCCGGGCTCGCGCCGGAAAAGCGACTGGAGCTGCACGGTCAACTCGACGACTGGGGTCGCGATGCGGAACTGCAACTGAGCCTGATCGACGAAGAAGCGGCCCGCGCCTTCGCGTACGGCGGAAGTTTCGCCTTAACCTATTGGGCCGGACACGGAATCGCTTCGGATCAACAGCCCAAAGAGTACGGGCGAAGCTTGCGAAGCTATCGCATTCGACACACAATCGAAAGGCTCGAAAGTCTGCGCGAGCACCTGCCTGAATACTGGATCGAAACGGTTCGGCACTCGCTGCAACACTGGGCGATCGGCGAAAGAGTCGCGAAAATGGATCGCTTTAACCCGGATAAATCCGGCCTCGAAGGACAGATGACGATCTGGCGCGACACTCTGTTCGGGCGCAGGCCGCCGGAAATTTTTCTGAACCTGGACATGCGCAATCGCGTGCAGCGGATCGCGTATCTCAGTACGACCGCATTGGTTATCGTCGGCCTCTGCGCTTTCTGGACTCTGCTGTGGAGCGTGCCCGCATTGATGGAGCAATTTCGCCTGGGCGGCTGGCTGATGGAATCTCTACGCCCGACGACGCAGTACATTCAGACGGAACTGCCGATCACGGTGGATTCCAAACTGGACTCGGTCATCAAAGCCGCTTCGGCGCTCGTAGCCACCGTATCGTCGGTGGCGGTTTTTCTGGCGGGCATGATATCGCGGGCCTCGGGCTGGATCCTGCGCCTGCATCGGCGGGTTGATTTTTATTACCGCAGCCGCGCGATTCAAAAGCGAACGACGATTTTGCCTTCGCTCACGAAAGCCGAGGAGCAGAAAGGCGCGCGCCGGGCGAAGAAAAGCGCGCCGCTCCCGGATTGAAATTCAGCTTAGCGCGACAGTGCGAAACGAGCCTATCGCATGACTGTCAGAATGGCCAGAGGCTCCAGAGACCGCCTTCTTCGGCCTCCGCTTCTTCTCCGTCTTTCGCGGGCGCTTTTTCCTGCTTCGCGAAGGATTCATCCATGCGTACGGAAAACTGATACGCCAGGTCGTCGTACTTCGAGCTGTCGACCAGCACGTCGTCCCGATCCCAGATCAAAGTCAGCCCCATAATATATTTCGCCCGATAGCGCCAGTCCCAGGCGCTGCCAGGCGCCTTGCGAAATGTGAACAGATGCCGACCGGTCTGAACGTCGATCGCGGTGATCGTCGCGGTATCCACCAGGTTCGTATAGGTTCGGCCGAAACGGTCGTATTTCAAGGACTTACCGACGCCGGTTAAGATCAAATCAGCGCCGGTTAGCTGGCCGATCTTTTTGCGCGTTTCGTTGTCGACCAGACCGGACTCAGCGAAGCGCTGCTCGTCCAGAATGCGCGAAAGCGCGGCTCGCTCCACTTGAACAAAACGGCCGATGCGCGCCAGATGCAGTCCGACCGCCGAGGCGAATTCTTCGCCCCACTCACCGTCTTCGATTTGAAAGGGCAGCACGGCGATTTTGTATATGCCTTTGTATTCGCGGACTTCCTGCTGGACCTGCAAATCCAGGCTGGAGCAGGCCGGCAGCGCCGCGGCGCACAAAACGGCGGCCAGGCAGATTTTCAGGAGGCGGACCAGGCCGCGAGATCGCGAGGACAGAGACGGATATTTCGAGGTCATGGGCATTAGACGCATTTCAGGCGCCCGCGGATTTCACGCCGCTGGAATTTTGCGCGAGGCGCTTTTTTTTCGGACCGCGTACCAATCGTACAGGCAGCGTACGAAATAGATGATACACCCCCAGCCCGAATACGATGCCGACCAGCGCGTATACCGCGCCTTCGACAGTCAGCGGTAGCCCCGGCCGAAATTCCAGCGCCGCGAAAAGCGTCGCGTCGAGGTGTTGAAAGAATACGAAAGGCCGCTCCCAGACACTCGCATCTCTCAGCGCGCTCTGAGCCGCCCCGTAGGCTTCATAGCGATCCAGGGCCAGCTGCATGCCCTCGCCGGATTTTCGAAAGATCGGGCTGCCGCTCGTGATGTGTTCATTGATAAAGGACTGCAGGTCCAGTTCAAGTTCAGCCGCTTTGGCCCGGAAGACGTCGACGTTGGTCTTCGCTTCGGCCAGCGCTCCCGTTAGCACGTCATAGTACTGACTGATCAGCTGGGGGATCTGACTCAGAGCCACGGCTCCCAGCGCGCTGAAGATGCGATCGAGAAGTGTATCGACCGAGCGGCCGAGATAACGCAAAACAAACATGGCCGCAGTGCGCCGATTCCCGGATAATATTGCAAGCCTTTCTAATGCCCGCGGGCTGCGCGTCCGTTTCGATTACGCCAGATGCTGTAGCTTATGCGGATTGCGCATCACATAGATATTCTGGATGCGTCCGTCTTCCGCGAAATCCAGGTGCATGCTCGAATAGACTTCATTCGCCGCAGTGCGCAGGACCAGGCCCGGAGCCCCGTTCAAGACCGTCAGCTCCAGCTGAACGTCTTCGGGTACGAACTTCATGACGCCGAGTTGAAACTTCGCGACGTTTTCCAGACCGGTAATAATATTCAGCGCCGCCGTCACCACGCCGCCGCCGTCGGAATGCAGACGCACGTCATCCGCCAGCACGCCGGTGAACTTTATAATATCGCCGGAGCGCACGGCGACCAGGAACTGCTCCAGCATGCGCGCGGCGGCGTCCGGCGCGGGCGGGACAAATCGTTTGCGACGTTCATTCACGGCTTCCCGCGCGCGGCGCAAAATCTGCCGGCAGTTTTCCGGGGTCTTTTCGACGATCCCGGCGACTTCGGTGAAATCGCTTTGAAAGACTTCGCGCAGAATATAGACGGCGCGTTCGACGGAATTGAGACTTTCGAGCAAAATCAAGAAAGCCGTCGAAAGGCTTTCGCGCAGCAGCTCTTCGCGTTCGTAGTTTTCCGCCGGGTCCGATTCGATTCGCAGAGGCTCGGGCAACCAGGGGCCGACATATGATTCGCGACGCACGCGAGCCGACTTGAGATGATCCAGACAGCGACGCCCGACCAGCGTACGCAAGAACGCGGCCGGAGTTTCGATCGACTCCGGCTGCGTTTTGCTCCAGGCCAGATAGCTGTCCTGTAAAATATCTTCGGCGTCCATTACGCTGCCGAGCATTCGATAGGCGATACCGAAGAGCAAAGCGCGATGTTCGTCGAAGATGCGAAGGTGTGTTTCGTCAGCTCGCAATAATTTGTTCCGCCGCCCGCTTCGCGCTGGCGAAGGCCGCGTCGCTCAGGAGTCCTTCGCGACCGACCCAGTCTCCAGCGACGTAGATTCCATTGCGCGCGCCGCAGTCGCTTTGGACCCGCCCCGCCAGACCGCCTCGCGAACAGTCCGGCTGATCTTTGATCACCGCAATGCGCGGCAAAAACTGCGCGTGAATGACGCGATCCCGCCAGCCAGGCTGCAGGCTGTCCAGAAAACTTTCCAACTGATTGCGCGCGTCGTCGGCGGACTCGCCCTGACGCAGATACTTCGCCGTGTGAATGACCGCCGTTTCGGAAGGCGCGCCCGCGCTCACGAAACGCGCGGTGTCCGAGTGAATCGCGCAGTACAGCCGTCGATCGAAATCCAACACCAGGCCGCTGGCCCGCGGCAGCTTGCGCAAACCCAGATCAAGGCAGGCCGCTCGGGCCGGCCGCATCGCCGCATACTGGATTGAAAGACCCTGATCGCCGGCAAGTTTCGCCGCGACCTTCGGATCGCAGGCGAGCAAGACACGATCGAATTCGGAGACGGGAATCGCCTGAGCGCATCGTAATCGCAGACGACCCGCCGCCGAAGCTTCGAGGCTTTCGACGCCACGACCGATATGAATCCGCGCGCCCGCTTCCAGATTGGCGGCGAGCAATCCATCCACCAGGCTTTGCCAGCCGTCGTCTAAATACAAAACGCCTGCGGCGCCGATTTGAAACTGATAGAGGGCGATGTCCGCGCTCAACAAATCGAGATCTGCTGAATAGGTCACCAGACGAAACATGCCTTCGAAAAAATTCCGCACTCGCGGGCGGCGACAGCGCGCGTGCAGCCAGGCCATTAAACTCTGCTGCGCAAGCGATCCGCCGCGGCGAACATCTGTTTCGCCCGCGCCTGTAAGTATATCCGCCGACGCGACGCGCGCTGTTTGAATCGCCGCCATCACCCGGATCAGTTCCCATTTTTCGCCTGGACCAAAGTCTTTGTGCATCAGCAGCGCGCGGCCCGTTGTCGGCATCGACATCCGACGACCGTCTGCGACAAAGTCGTTGCAGCTCACGTCGGGCATCCGTCCCGAATAAGGAATTCCCAGCTCGTCGAGAATCGCGCGGCCGGCCCCGCGGGCATACAGAGCGTGCGCTCCCAGATTCAGCAGCAGCTCCGATGTGCTCATCGTGCGGGCTCTTCCGCCGGGCTGCGCAGATTTTTCAAACAGATGTACATCCAGGCCCGCCCGGGCCAGATAGAGCGCCCCGGTCAAACCCGCCAGGCCACCGCCGATGACCGCCACCGTTCGTCTTTTTGATTGCATATATTCCCCCGTTGCTCCTGGTCTCTATAGCTCTGTCGAGACAGCGGCGGCGAATGTGACACGAATCCAAAAGTTTTTCGAAGGCGATTACTGATTTTCACCGCATTCTAGAATTCTGCAGCTCCGGCGAATTTTCGTTGCCCTTGCCCCAGTGGGCAGGAACTATCGACGGCATGCACCCCATCCACGCTCACGGAACGAAATCTGCTGAACCGCGCACGCTTTACGAGCCAGCGGTAGATCAGAACCGTCAGAGCCAGCGAAGATCCTCGATGACGATGCTCGTCGCTGTCAGCCTGCTCGCCCTGACAGTCGCCTGCACCCAGGCGGCAAAGCGAGACACCGCACCGAAGTCTGCTCCCGCGGAAGATGCGAACATCCCGGTCGAGCCGATCCAGGATTCGCAGAAGACAGCGGAACCGGCGGGCGATACGAATACGAAATTTCCCGATGCAGAAACGGGCTGCGTCCTCGGCGACTGCGAGGGCGGCGCCGGCACCTACCGCTATGAAAACGGCGACGTATATGCGGGCGCTTTTCGCAAGGGACTGCGCGAAGGCGCCGGTTCCTATAAATTCGCAAACGGCGACGTATTGAACGCGACCTTTCGCGGCGGTCGGGCTGCGGGTTCGGGTTCTTATCTATTCAAAGACGGTCGGATTTTTCGCGGCGAATTCGCCGACATAGCCGGCGAGTTGACCGGCCAGGGATTGCTCCGGGAAGGATCGTCATCGCGCTTTTGCGTGCTGCGCGGCCAGACCCTGCGCTGCGAAAACAGCACCGAAGATGCAAACGCGAAAAAGAATGAACCGCGCACGAGTCATCTGCTAATGCTCTTCGCGAGCGATAGCTGCCGGGTGGTTCGCAATAACGCAACTATCGCCGGCGGTCCGGGCGTGCCGCTCTTCGCCGGCGACAGAATTGAATCCGGCAGCGAAGCGGTCGAACTGCAGGGACGCGGCGGCATCGCCATTCGACTGCGGCCCTTTTCCGTTCTGGAGATTCCAGTCGGAACGAACGACCGCGGCGGGATCCTGTATCTGCGCAAGGGCGGCGTTGCCGTCGACTATCAGGGCGACCCGGAGAAGATTCCCTTTCGGATCAACGCCCGGAATGCAAACTTCGACGTAGAGGGTACGACATTCATGGTCGAGATCGACGATGCGAAAGGCACTGCGAAAGTGCGCGTCTTCGAAGGCACTGTTTCCATCAGCCCCTCGCTGCCCGCGCTGGAAAAGCTGAACCTGCCGGAAAGCGAGGGAAATAGCGAGCTCACTGAAAATGAGAAAGAGCGCCTCACCGACGCAGAGCTACAGAAAGTCGCCGCCTCGCTGATGAAGCAGACCATGCAGGTATCAGCCAATCAGGAAGGCGAGCTAAGCGAATCCGCAGTTCAAAAAGCGCAGGAACTGAACACCGCCATCGAAACGACGATCGCGGAACGCCAGGCTGCGCCCCTGAGCGAAAGCTCAACGACAGGTGCCGACTCCAAAGGCGCGACGCGCCTGAGCGCCGCGACGGCCGAATTAGAACGCAGCCAGGTCGCCGCTCCCGAAACCTTTGAACCGACGCCGCAGGAAAACGCGGAAATGCAGCTCTTGATTACGATCGACGAAGAAACCTTCGAAAAGGCCGTCGCCCCGACGACGGCATCCGGGGGCTCAGGCGAAAGCGATGAGGAGCTTCGCGCTCGCGTGGAAAAGGCCTACGACAAACAGCTCGATACCCGGGCGAACGCGCTGCAAAAGAATCTCGCCGCCGATCAAAGCATTCGCACCCAGGCCGACCTGATCAAACGCTATAAATTCTTAGAGGTGATTACCTTTCGCGACGGCAAACAGAAGGCCGGATCCATCGCGGCTCAGGCCGGCAGCATCTTGATCATGCACGCTCCCGACGGGGTCTTTCGCATGGACCGCGATAGCATCAAGCAAATCGACTATTATGACGTCGTGCAGGATGAATCGCCGAAGGCTGCGCCTGAAGCCGAAGCGCCCGACGGCGATTCACTCAAGTAGGTAAATTTGCAGCAGTTCCAGGCGGGTCTGGACGCCGCTTTCTTTGCGCACGCGATGCACCCGCAGTTCTCGCTCGTGGCGCGCCTTCATTAACTCATTCTCGGTGCGGGTTAGCTGCGCACGGCTCGCCGCACTGGGTTCCATCCGCGACTTCAATCGCGCGCGGTCTAATTTCTCTTCGATCTGGCGGATCTTTTTACCATAGCTGATTTCGAGTTTGTATTCTTCTTTCTTAAAGACGCTGTGGAGTTCGTTCTTAAGTTTCTCGGCGCGGACCTTCGCCTCGCGTTCCAGAGTTTTCTGAGCGCTCTGAGCGGCCCGCTTGATTTCCCGGGGATCGATTTCCCGTCCGAGACCGATTGCTCGTCCACGCCCCCGAATGCTCTCGGGATCCTGCCCCGACGGAATCAGCAGCTCTTCGGGAATCGAAGAGCCGTTCTCATCGACCAGGCACGAAAGCAGCTCCGAACGACTCATGCCGTTCAGATAGTGGCATAAAAATACGAAATAGAATCCCGAAGCGCGACCGCGCCCCGCCCCGCCGACACTCGACCGCGGCAGCCTCAGACTCTGCACGGTCCGTCGCCGCTCGTGTTTTAGAAAGTACTCGATCGCTTCATCTACGAGGGGATGTCCGACGGCCAGAAATTCCAGGGAGTCTTTTTCGAGAGCGAGTTCCGAACGAAAGGTCGCCGGCCGTTTCGCGCCGCTTTCAGTATCCGTTAAGACATAGTCGGCGACAGGGCCTTCGGCCGCGAAAGCCGCGGCCGTCTGCGCCTTCGCGTCACCCGCCAGTTGACCGCGGCCGTTCAGGACTCGCGGCGCCGCCGGCTGCAAAACGAAACGAGACTCCGGATTCTGCGCCATATATTTGCGCACGACGCCTTCGATTTCGTCGTTTTCGATCGAACGCCGTTCCTGGGTATGATCGTAATAGTCCGTAAGATTAAAGTCCACGCAGTGGGGCGTCACCAGTTCGCCGAGCTTGCGAAAGCCGCTTTCGGACAGCTTGACTTTCGCTTCGAGTTCGCGCTCCAGCTCCTGCCGTGATTTCGAACCGGTTACGAAACCCATCAGCCCGTTTTGAAAATCGTTTTCGTCTTCAAGAGTGCCGAGCAGAATGTCGGAAGTGCCGATACACTCGTCGAATAATTTGATCTTGCGCTCCAGAATTTCCAGAATGCGTTCGGCCACCGTATCCTTCGTGGCGAAGTTGATAATATAGACGTCTTTGGTCTGACCGAAGCGATGCAAGCGACCGATGCGCTGTTCGATTTTCAGCGGCGACCAGGGCAGGTCGTAGTTGATCAGAATATTCGCGAACTGTAAATTGCGTCCTTCGCCGCCGGCTTCAGTGGCGATCAAAACTTCGGACTCTTCGCGGAACTCCTGCACGGCCTCTTCTTTGGCCATCAGACTCAGGGAGCCGTGAAATACGGTGACTTTGTATTTCTCGCGCAGCGCATCCGCGATATAGTCCTGGGTCGTGCGAAACTGCGTGAATATCAAGAACTTCGGATGGCCTTCTTTCTTGAGGCGCTCCATCGTATCCATCATCTTGATCAGCTTGCGGTCAGACTTCACGGCGCGACCGAGCTTAATCAAATAGCCGAGCGTCATAATCTCTTTGCGCAAATCCTTGATCGTGCGGACCTGCTCGTCTTCGTCGTCGAGAGCGTCCAGCTCTTCGCCGAGATCTTCAGCTTCGTCGATATCATCCAGAGCGAACATATCTCGCAGCTGCCCTTCGCTTTTGTCGTGTCCGACAACCGCTCGCGTGGCCGGGCCGAAGAGTTTTTGTTCCAGGCGAGTCTTGCGTTTTTCGAGCGCCCGCAGCAGCGCCTGAGTCGACGAATCCAGAAGCTTTTGAAAGACGATCATGATAAACGAAACCGCGCGGTTCTTCTGGCGCAGAGCCAGATTGTATTCGCGGCGCACGTAGTCGGTAGTCTCGTCGTAGAAGGCGCGCTCTTCCGGCGACAGATCAAAGCGAACTGTACGCGCATGACGCTTCGTGAAGCCGCCGACTTCGACTTTGCGGCGACGCAACAGAATCTTCGAAACCTTCGATCGCAAATCGTTCAGTTTGCGCTGCTCCTCCTGCCCGTCCACGTTCATCACATATTCTTGTAAAAACGAATGATAGGGTCCCAGTAGATGCGGATCGACCAGGCGAATCAAATAGTACAGTTCTTCGAGCTTGCCGCGAAAGGGCGTCGCAGAAAGCAGCAGCAGAGCCTCGCAGCGCTCGGACATCTGCTCCGCGAAATCGTAGGCTTTGGTTACTTTCGAATAGTCGCGGCGCAGACGGTGCGCCTCGTCGAAGACGGCGATGTCCCAGCGGTTTTTTAAGATATCATCCGCGTAGCGCGGGTTCTTTACGAAGTCGATCGATGTAATAATCCGCGGATGCTTGCTCCAGTTCGCCGCGAATTCGTAAAAATTTTTACGGTTCAGCAGTTCAAAGTCTTCGTTGAACTTCGAACGCATCTCCTGCTGCCACTGGACCGCCAGAGGCGCCGGCACCGCCACGAGCACTTTGCGGTAGCCTTTGCGAAACATCAGCTCTTTGACGATCAGTCCCGCTTCGATGGTCTTGCCCAGGCCGACTTCGTCCGCCAGAATAAAACGCGGGCGCAGAGCGTTCGCCACCAGGTAGGTCGCTTCAATCTGGTGGGGCAGCAGACGCGTGCGGGAATTCGACAGGCTGGAGAGCTTGTCGTACAGGTGACTCAGCTTGATGCGGTGGGCGTCGAGCACTCCCAGGGAAAATTCCAGGCTGCGCTCATATTCCAGGGATTCGAGAAAGAGCTCGGAACCGGCCTGCTTTTCGCTGGGGACCGGGCCTCCGATTTGAAATGGTAGTAGGTCTTGCTGCATCTCCGGATACCGGATCGGAAACTCCTACCGTCGCAAAACCGGCGATCCTGGCAAGCAGTTTGCAGGATTATGTCTCCTGCCCGGAATCCCCCCGGCACCGGCACGGCCTGCCCGATCCTGGCCTGTATTCGCCCGTCCGTCCTCATTTCGATTGACCGGCGACGCCCGCTGTCGCCTGCTTCCGGGCATATGCAATTCTTTCGTAATATATTGACGGTCGCGGCGGCGCTGGTCATGCTTTCGACGTTCTCCGCAGCCTGCGGCAAATCCGCCGAGGATGTGGCGGCGAGCTTCGAAACGGTCGAAAAAGGCGCTCTGGCCACGGACGTGCGCAATCTGCTTGGCGAGCCGGAGCGAGTCGAATCCAGCCCGCAAATTCCGGATCTGGAGCACTGGAAGTACAACGGCGGCCGATTGACCGTTTCGCTGCTTCAGGGCCGGGTGCTGGGAAAATTCGACGCCGGCCCCACCGATCCGACGCTGCCCGTGCCGGAGAACGATGCCAACGCGGCCGGAAATACGAGTGCCGGGGCGGGCAAATAGCTTCGCAGCCTTCCCGCGCTTGACGCAAATGCACGAGTTTCTTCTATATATAAGACCGGCGCTGAAGAGTCCCGATCAGACGCCGGGTCATATGCACGATCATAGAAAGCCGTCGAATTTCGACCGGCTGCGGCGGCTCGCTCTCGCGATGGGTCTGCTGTTGACGCTGGCTGTGAGCTGCGTGGCCCAGGTCCGCAACGGGGATCTCATCGCCGCCGATCCGCATTTGGTCTACGCCGGGCCGGAGCGCCTGACCGAGGAATTCCAGCAGCAGGACCCGGAAGATGCCCGCGCGTCGTCCGCTCTTGAAAATCCCGCGAGCGCCGCCGACTGGAACGACCGGGCCGTCCTGGACGCCCGCCTGCAGCGATTGGCCGCCGCCGAAGAAGCCTTTGTCCAGGCGATCCAGCTGGAACCGGACGCAAGCCTGTCTTATCTCAATCTGGGGCGATTGTACCTGCTGCTCGATGAAAGCGAGCAGGCCCGGAATAACTACGCCCGCCTGGCCGCGCGCAGCCCGTCGACCGCCGGGCAATTGTACCAGCAGGCCGTCGATTTCTCCGCGGCCGGCCGTCTCACGGAAGCGCGCTGGATCATGCAGGCCCTGGCCGGGCTGCCCGCTGACTCCGCCGCCGCCCCCGGGATGCAGGCGACTCTGTGGCTCGCCGGCGACGCCATGCACGCTCTCGACTATGGCCGCGCCCGGGAATATTACGATCGGGTTCTCGCGGTAGATGCCTTCGACGCCCGCGCGCTCTTCGGCCGGGGTTATATCGCCTACCTGGCGGAGGACTGGTCGGGGGCGGCCGAGCTGCTGGGACTCGCGCGCAAGCACGGCTCAGTCGAAACCGGCCTGCCGTACTATCTAACCCGGGCGCTCTTCGAACGCGAACGCTACGACGAAGCCCTGACGATCGCGCGCAGCGTGCCGGAGCCCGGCCTGGCTTTGCTGACACTGCACGGACGGATTCGTCTGATCCAGGACTATCGGGCCGACCTCTCTGATTTGCTGGCCCGCGCACAGCCCGCCGATCGGGATCGTCTGCGGCAGATCTGGTACGGCAGCAGCGAGCTGCGTCAGCTGCCGGAACTGGGCGGCGAATTTCAGTTTTTGTATTAGTCGCTCCTGAAACCGCTTGCCGATCTTCCATCGGAATATATTTTCCGTTCCAGTATGTACTCGAAGCACTCGTCGACTTTCGCTCAATCTTCACCGGCTCCGCGCAGCGCCGCCACAGCGCCCGTCCGCAGGGTCTCAGCTTTCGCCCGGCGCGCTCTGACGGCGGCTCTGCTGCCGACCTTCGCGCTCTCGCTTTCCTGCGGCCCCGACAACCAATCGAATCCCGCGCCGGTCGTTTTGGAACCGCTGAATCCGCCGACTCGCAGCTACTGGCCCACCGCCGATTGGCGCGACGCGACGCCCGAATCGGTCGGCGTCGACAGCGCGAAGCTGGAAGCGGCCGCCACGTACGCGATGACCCTGGTCGGCGAAGACAGCGAACGCAAGGGCATTCGCACCGACGGCCTGGTTGTGATTCGCAACGGCAGCTTAATTCTCGAACGTTATAACCGCGGCTACGAAGCCGAGACGCCGCACCTGGTCTGGTCGGTGACGAAGAGCTTCGTCAATACGCTGTACGGTATCGCGACGCAGGAAGGACGCGTCGACATCGATCAGCCCGCGCACAAATACTTTCCCGCTCTGAAGCAGCACGACCGGGAAAAGATGACCATTCGCAATATACTGAACATGAGCTCCGGAATCTTCTGGAGCGAAGGATACGAGGCGTCTCCCCTGAAGTCCTCGGTCGTGGCCATGCTTTATACGCGCGGTCGCACCGACATGGCGAGCTTCACCGCCGAACAAAATATGCGCGCCCGACCGGGATCGTACGTCTACTACTCCAGCGGCGATACCAATTTGCTGATGGGCATGTTTAAGAACGTCGTCGGCGCTGAAGAGTACGCCGACTATCCCTGGAAAAAATTATTCGATGTGATCGGCATGCGCAAGGTCACCTGGGAGCAGGACGGCTCCGGGACTTTCGTCGGCTCTTCGTACATTTACGCGACGCCCCGGGATCTCGCAAAATTCGGCTTTCTGTACTTAAACGACGGAGTCTGGGCCGGAGAACGTTTGCTGCCGGCAGGCTGGGTGGATTTCACCCGCACTCCCGCGCCGGGCTACGTGAGCACGCCGAAGTACGAAGGTCTGGACGAAGACGTTATGACCGCTCACTGGTATACGAACGCCGGCTACGCCGCCGCGGATATTCCGCCGGCCTGGCCCGACGCTCCGAAAGATACATTCTCGGCCTCCGGACACTGGGGCCAGTTTATCTTCGTAATTCCTTCGCTGGATATGGTAATCGTACGAGTCGGCGACGACCGCGACGGATCTTTCGATCGTAACGAATTTCTTAAACTCATAGCGGCCAGCGTCGTCGACGAATGAACTTTATTCAGTCTTAAGCTCACCGGGCGATCTCCGGACCAATACGAGGCATCATGAAAAAAATACTGATCACAACGGCGCTGATTGCGGCCATTCTTGGAGGGGTGTGGTTCAGCGCGAACTGGCATCACGTCAGCTCTTTCCCTTCGATCATTTCCTCCTGGTATTCCAAGGAATTCTGCTCGTGTTATTTCGTCGTCAGCCGCGACGAAGAGTTCTGCAAGAACATCGCGCGCCAGTGGGTTTCCATCAGCGACTTCCAACTGGACACGGAAAAGCAGACCGTCACCACAAGTGGATTGGGCCGCACGAATACCGCCCGCTATCTGGGAGAACGCAAAGGCTGCGTTCTCGAAAATCCCTAAAAAACGCTGGATCATTAAGACGCCGGCAATAGAGACTACCGGCATGTGTGGTCGGTTCGCCTTAGCCGCTTCTCCGGAACAGCTGGCCCGACAGTTCGAACTGCCGCTGCTTCCGCCTGCCCTGAAACCCCGCTACAATATCGCGCCGACCCAGCCCGTCGCCGTGATTCGCATCGACGCGACCGCGGAGCGCCGGCGGGAACTCGGCGTCACCCAGTGGGGCCTGGTTCCGGAGTGGGCTAAAGATCCTTCGATCGGCAGCCGCATGATCAACGCCCGCTCAGAAACCCTGGCGGAAAAACCCTCGTTTCGATCGGCCTACAAACGGCGCCGCTGCCTGATTCCCGCCAGCGGCTTCTTCGAATGGCGCACGACTCCGGATAAAAAAAAGCAGCCCTATTTCATTCACCCGCGCCAGAACGGGGACGGAGCGCCCGCCGCAGTGACATCGGAATTATTTGCATTCGCCGGGCTCTGGGAAACCTGGTTTTCCGAAGACGGCAGCGAAGTGCAAACTTCAACGATTATTACGACCGCGGCAAACGACATCATGCGGGATCTCCACCACCGAATGCCGGTGATTCTCGAAGCGGAGCAGTACGCCGGCTGGCTCGATCCGGACACGGACGCCCCGGACAGGCTGAATCAATACCTGGGCCAGTACAGCTCCCGGAAAATGAATTATTATCCCGTCGACCGGGCCATGAATTCACCTCGCAACGATTCCGCCGCCTGCATCGAAGCCGTGACATTGACTCAGTCCGTAGAATCAAAAGCCGATCAGGAATTATCGCTCTTCGGAGAACTCTGATTTCGATTCCAGCTCTGGACGCTCGAACCGATAGTATATTGTATGGACTACGCACCGCGGCCCAAACATCTCCGGAAAAACTCCGGCGGCGCCCCGGCGCGCAAAGCACCTCGTGGCCAGGCGCAAAACCGCGAATGGCCTCCGGCGCTGCGGGGCTTCGCCGACCGCGTCGGGACAGTCTGGAATTTTTTACGCGCCTATCCGCGACTTTCGACCGCGGGCGGTCTGCTGTTGGCGATCGTGCTGATTGCAGCCGCCGGCGACTACTGGTGGAAAGAAATGCGATGGCGTTATATTCTCATCCATCACACGGCTTCCGATATCGGCAATCTCGACTATTATAAAAAATTTCACGTCGAGCAGCGGGGATGGTCGGATATCGCGTATCACTTTATTGTAAACAACGGTTCCATGAATACTACGATCGGCCAGATCGAAGAAAGCGACCTCTGGAAGAGTCGCAAGGCGAATTTGAGCACTCGCAACTGGTACGCGAACTACTTCGGAATCGCCGTGGTGCTGGTCGGAAACTTCGAGCGCCACAAACCGGCGCCGCTGCAGCAGGAAGCCTTGATCACTCTGTTGACCAACCTGGCCACGCGCTACGATATTCCGCCCGAGCGGATCGTCGGCCATCGCGAAGTCCAAAACACGGCCTGTCCGGGAAAACATCTAAACATGAACGAAATCCGGGCCGCGGTGAAAAAGAATTTATAACGCCGACTTGATTCAATGCAAAACCAACGACTCACATCTCAACTCACGTCCGGCGCCGAACTCAACATGATCCGCCGGAATATCTTGCTGGCCTTCGCGAGCATCTGGTCGCTCTGGAGCTGCCAGTGGATCACTGTCATCCGCTATATGAGCAACTCCGACCCGGAGCGCTGGGCCCTCTTTGGTTTGCAGAGTTTCGCGGTATGGGCCGCGGGCCTGCTGGTCGGACTTGCGGTCCTGCTCGTTGCGATGCGCCAGCGAGTGCAGGACTGGACGCTGCTTTTAGAATCACGCAACCAGAAGACGCCGCTGGAAATAGACATTGAAGCGCTGGAAGCCCTGGGTCGGCGTACCTTCGGTCTCACCTGGTTGATCGCGGGGCTGATCGCAATCCTGTGGGTGCTGGCTTCGCTGGCCCTGTACCTGCTATGGATGGCCTCTGGTATGGGAACGCTGGGAGCCGCTTCCGTCTGGGTCGGCGGAATGGGCGGCCTGCTGGCGGCGCCGCTGTTGACCTTCGGCATCGCCGGCTATTTGCTTTCCCCGGCGTACGAGCTTACGTCTCTCGCATTGCATAACGCGCACATTCCTTTGCCCTATAAAGCCGGAGTGCGACGCAAGCTGGTCGTTCCCGCCATGTCCTTTCTTTTGGGCTTTGGAATCTGGATGGGCGGACTCGGCTACTATACCGGCGTGCGCCAGATCGTACATTCCATGCAACAGGACCTGGTATACAGTCAGACCGTGCTTGCGAATGCGCTGGATTTCGTTCGCAGCGACGACGGCGATACGGACGACTTATTCAACGCGACGGAAGTTCCGGCTGGAACCAGACACAGCCTGTACGCGCGCAATGGGCGACTGCTTGCGACGACGGCGACCACCAAATCGATTCCCACGCAGATGCTACACGAATTCGGCCAGGGGCCGACGGTGCATGCGTATTTTTCAGATCACGAGATCGCCGTGCGCGCAAGGGATTTGGACAACGGAACGCGCTTGGTTTCAGCCTACGCCCTCGCGGTGCGCCTGAAGGACCTGAACGATTACTGGAACTGGCTGATCTTATTCCTGGTGAGCGCCGTTCCGGCGATCGGCTTGTTAATGTATTCCCTGGCCGCGAATTTCTTTCGTTCGGCGGACAGCATCCGCACCTCCATCAGCGAAGTCGTGGCCGGGCGTAGAATTCGCCGGCAGGGCGCCCGCAGCAACGATGAAATCGGCGCGCTCTCATTGACCCTGAACGATTTCTTTAAACAGTTAGGCGGACTGATCACCGTCGTCGCGAAGTCCGCAGAAGAGATGCAGACCGTAACTCAGACGGTCGTTTCGACGATCAACGAGCTGTCGATCGAAACCCAGAGCCAGGCCGCCGCGATTGAAGAAGCTTCCACTTCGATCGAAGGCATGACGCGAACCTTCGAATCGGTCGCGGAAAACGCCCGCAAGCAAACGCACAATCTTGAACAGGGCACGCTCATGATCGAAACCCTGGGACGTTCCGTCGCGGAGATCGGCGGCCTGGCGATTGAAGTCCGCCAGAGCAGCGGCGAATCCCTCGAATCGGCCGAGCAGTCGGGTGCTGCGACAAGCGAAGCCACCGACGCCATCCATCGCATTACGACGGGCACGGAACAGATCATCAGCGCGGTGCAAATCATCAACGACATCGCCGACCGAACGAATCTTCTGGCGCTCAACGCTTCGATCGAAGCGGCCCGGGCGGGGAGCGCCGGTCGCGGATTCGCGGTCGTCGCTTCCGAAATTTCCAGGCTGGCCGAGCAGAGCACCGAGGCCACGCGTTCGATCGAGGAATTGATTCTCGACACCCGCGATCGAATCAAAGACGGCCTGCACCGAATCGAAAATCTGGGCAGCGTCATGGATTCATTTAAAAACGTTTCCTCGCGCATGGGCGATATCGGCCGACGAGTGGAAGGCGAAATCGCAGTGCAGATCACGACCGGCGAAAACGTGGACCGCTCCATTCGCGAAATCAAAACAGTCGTCGACGAAATCGCCCACACCCAGGGCGATCAGCACGCGACTTCGCAAGAAATGATGCGCGTCATCGGCCAGGTCAGCAAAAAGATCGAAGCCTCTGTATCCCGCCACGCAATGATCCAGGACGAAACCGACCGCCTGATGGCCATCGTCACCCGCCTGGACGAACGCATCCAGGGTTTGAACCAATCGATGCAGTCCGAGCAAGCTTAAAACTCGGGGCCTTGTTGGGATGGACTCCGGACAATTCAGAAGCGCGCGTCGCCGGGGCTCAACTCATATTCGGACGGTAGAGGGTTTCTTTGATTTCCTGCAGATGATCCCGGGCCGCGCGCCGACCGGACTCGATAATCTCGTCGCGGCGATGAAAGTCGAAGATATCGTAGTCGCCTATCGGCGGATGAAAGATATAATCAAATTTCTGCATGCGAAATTTCAGCAGCTCAATGCCCTGGATCGTCGTAGAACGATAGATGATTTTTAAGATCGGCGGCAAAGTAAAGTAGTCGCGAATCTTTTCGAAGATGCCGCCGCGCCGATCTTCGACCTGGGTCTGAGCGGAGCGGTGGTCTTCGATCGGCGTAACGTTCACACCGATGATGCGATGATAACCTTTGTCCCGCAGAACGCTGCCGGGCAAATTATTTAAGATGCCGCCGTCGACCAGGTCGTAGGGATCCAGCTGCACCGGTGGGAATACTCCGGGCAGGCTGACCGAGGCGCGAATCGCCGTCGAAACATATCCGCTTTCGAAAATCACCGACTGAGCCGTATTCAAATCCGCGGCGTTGCAAAAAAATGGAATTTGCAAATCCTCGAAGCGCGTATCGCCGAAGGCCGAGAGAATCGCCTGGTTTAATTTACGTCCACGAAAGAAGCTGACGAAGGGCAAACCCTTATCGAAGATCGCCCTCGAGTCGGGGATAATTTCTTTTACGAGATAGGCGATCTCCGAAGCGTCGCGGCCCATGGCGTAGGCGCAGGCGACGACCGCGCCCATGCTGGTGCCGGCCACCGAATCGAAGTCGATGCCCTCTTCGTCGAGAACTTCGATTACGCCGATGTGCGCGAAGGCCCGCGCGCCGCCGCCGCCGAGGGCCAGCCCGCGCGATGTTCCCGACAGTCTGCGCGCCAGGCGGTTCACGCCGATCTGAAAGCTACGCTCCTGGATCCGGTGCGCGGGATCTCCGGACACGCAGGCCAGCTCCAGGTGCTGGCGATACAGCGCCGAGTTTAAGTTTATGCCTGGAAAGAAACGTTCGGCTGCCGGCGCTCTGGAATCGCCCACGCCGCCGGTCCGCGCTTCGCACAGATCGCTGATCATAATCACGCGCTCAAAAAAATCGTCCAGTAGCTCCGTGCAGTACGCGACCACTTCACGGAAACGCCGGCCGCTGCGACTGTCGGTATTCGTGGCCGGGTTTTGTACGATCATCAGGTTGTCGCCCTGACTTAAGATCCGGCTCAGCACCGGATTTTCGACGAAGCCGCCCGCGTCGACCAGGATCATCGCGTAGTACTTTCGCAGCCGTCCAAGAATATCCGGCATCACGGCGACCAGCCGATCGAGGTTCAAATCCATGCCATAGACTTCGTTCGCCAGCAGCACGTCGAAGCCGCCCTCGGGTCGAATCACAAAGTCCAGAATCTGGTCGAGGGTGGTCTTCGGCCAGCCCTCCATGATCTTCGAAAGGGCGCGCGCCGAATCTTCGCGCCCGGCCCGGGAACGCCGCGATTCGCCGGACGGCGCGGCGTCGGCGTCGGCGAAAATCGAGGCGGGATTGATCGTTAACAACAAAACCGGGCCGGGGTTTTCGGACATCAGGGCCTTCGCCAGCGCCGTGCAGATTTCGCTGCCGCGCGTTGGATCCTCCGGATAAAAGAGTACGTGTATGTGCGCCGGGCTTTCGCTGGGAGTAGAGGCGAGCGACTGTCGCAAACGCTGCGACAGCAGCTCCGCCATAGCAGAGCCCACGCTGGCCTCCGCCGTCATGAGAGCGGCGAAGGCCTCGCCGGGCACGACGAAGACGCCCGTATCCAGAGACGCGATCGCGTACGACGAATGCGGTTCGCCGGTCATGAAGCTGACTTCGCCGAACAAACTGCCGCGGCCATGAATGCCGATAAGCCGCGGGGCGTCGCTCGTCAGACTGAAATTCACGGCCGACGTGCTGCGAATATGCACTTCGCCGTCCCGCACCAGATAGATAAAGCGAGACGCGCTACCCGGTTCGTAGATCACTTCGCCTTTATTAAAATGGCGCAGCTCCACCCGGCTGAGAAAATCCATCCACGCCGGACTGCGGGGCATGACTCCGGAGAAGACCGGCTGCGCCATAAAAAATCGGCGCAGGGCCTGCTTCGTATCTCGGTCGAGGGAGCGGCGTTCCATAGTCTAATAGGATAGTGGGATGCTTAAGTGATTAAGTCTGGCGCGTTCCGGCGCCCTGAATTCCTTTTGTTTTCTCGTGTCCGCCGCTGAACACATGAACCTCGCCCGCTACTGCATCGCCCGCTCCGCCCGGCAGCGGCCCGGGGCGACGGCCCTCTGTTTTGCAGAGCAGGTCACAGGGGACTCCACCGGGCCACAACTTTACTTACGCGAATATAGCTTTGCGCAACTAGAAAGCCGGGTGCTGGCAATCGCCGCGGCCCTCTCCGGCCTGGACGCCCAACCCGGAGATCGCGCGCTTGTGCGGCTCGGTCACAGTCCGGAATTCGCCTTCGCCTTTTTCGGCGCCATCGCCGCCGGACTGGTCGCGGTTCCGGTATCGCCCCAGCTCACGGCCGCCGAAGTTGATTTTTTAATCGCGGACGCCCGCCCCGCCCTGATCTTCTACGCAGCGGATCTGCCTGTGCCCGAACGCCGGACCGGCGAGCAATCGCCCCGCTGGATCCCCCTCGAAGAGCTGCTCGATATGGCACAGACGGCGCCGGCGACCCGGGTACCTCCAGAGGCCCGGGCGCTCCACGAAACCCCAACCGCTTCCGGCGAGCTGGCGGGCGCTGCGGGCCGCGGCCTGGAATACGCGGCCACCCTGGCGGAAGATCCCGCCTTTCTCGTCTACACTTCCGGCACGACCGGGCGACCGAAAGGGGTCCTGCACGCCCAGCGCAGCGCGGCCGGACGCCGACCGATGCTCGCGGGCTGGAGCGGCCTGGGCCCGGGCGATCGACTGCTGCACGCGGGACAGCTCAATTGGACCTACAGTCTGGGCGTGGGTCTCATGGATCCCTGGGCCGCGGGAGCCGCCGGACTGCTGTACGCGGGCCCGCCTGGCGAGCCGACCATCTGGGCCCGGCTGATCGACGAACTGCAGGCCACGATCTTCGCGGCGGTTCCCTCGCTGTATCGCCGCGTTTTAAAGTACACTGAGGCGACGACTCTTCGCAATCTACCGACGCTGCGCCACGGTCTCACCGCGGGGGAGGCCTTGACCCCGGAGCTCCACGCGGCGTGGACGCAGGCGACCGGCACAGATCTCTACGAAGCGCTCGGCATGAGCGAGATCTCGACGTACATTTCAAGCGGCCCGCAAACGCCGACTCGACCCGGCTCACCCGGCAGAGCCCAGCCCGGCCGCCGCGTCGCCATCTTGAAAGACGAAACCGAAGCGCTGGAATTTTGCGGACCCGACGAAGCCGGCTTGCTCGCGGTGCACCGCAGCGACCCGGGTTTGATGCTCGGCTACTGGAATCGACCGGAAGAAGAAAGCTCAGTCTACTATGGCGAATGGTTCGCGGGGGGCGATCGCGCCTCGATCGACGCCGACGGCTACGTGCGCTATCTCGGACGACGAGACGAAGTCATGAACGCGTCAGGCTACCGCGTATCGCCGCTGGAAGTCGAACGCGCGCTGGCGACCTGCCCGATCATAAGCGAAGTCGCCGTGTGCGAAATCAGTCCGGCGCCGGGCATTCAAGTGATTGCGGCCTTCGTCGTTCCAGCGGACTCCGCCCTGCTCGCGCATGCAGCCGCAGTGGATGCGGAGAGCAGCGAACAGAATGAAACCCGCCAAGTCATAGCAGGACTGGAAAGCGCGGAAGAATACAAGCGCGCGATCCTGGCCTTCGCCGCCGAACATCTGGCTGCCTATAAGCGCCCGCGCGAAATCTATTTTCGCGCGGCGCTGCCCCGCACTGCGAACGGCAAAGTCATACGCAATCAACTGCGCCCCGACTGAGTTTCGCAAAGTTCGCCCGAGGCGCAGCCTCATATTTCAATCCCGTTACAAACAGTTTACAGGCCGCGCGAAGTCACTGGTCGCCGACACGAAATCACCCCCGGGTGACGCATCGCGCGATGCAGAATGCAGATCGCTCGCGCATAAATCACTTCGCAACAAAGGCAACGCATTGCCTCGATTGTGACAATCCCGTTATTTGCTTGCCACAATTGAAGTCCTGATGTAATTTTGACGTCATATAAAGAGTCATGCAGACCTCTTATGTGACAAATCAGATTCGTGCGCGTTCCAGGTTCGCGACATTGCTCCTGGTGCTGATGCTTCTCGTCAGCGGCACGCGCTGTAGCGGCGGCAGCGGCGACTGCGTCCAGGGTCTGTGCGTGATCGGCCAGGACGTCGACCTGGCGGCGCTGCTACTTACGTCCGCCCTGTACGCCGAGCGGATCGGCATGGTTTCGGATGCACTCAATACCTGGAACGTGGGCAGCCTGGAAGTTCGCACAGAGGCCAACGCCGTCGACAATCATCGCATTTCATTTTCCAGCTGCGCCGAAAGTCCCGAGGCCTGCGCTCTGGCGCTGGCGCTGCATATGAAAGGAGCCTGCGTCACCGAACGGGCCGACGGCTTGATTCAGCGCAGTCAGATTGTGATTCCGCTGGAATTTTTCGCAGAGCTGGCCAACGAACCCTACGAAGTTCGCCGCAAAGTCGTCGTACACGAAATCGGTCACTGCCTGGGCATGGATCACGCCAGCCATGTGAATCACGTCATGGCGCCGTCGCTGTACGGCGCACTGGAACCCTCATTTGAAGAACGCGACGCGGTTCACTCCGTCTATGAAATGCAGTCGCCATCTCCGTTGATCACCGAACGCATTCCGGGCGATCCGATCTTCACGCTGGTATTGCCGTCGGGCAGCTCGCCCATCCTCTGATCGATTTGCGCTCCGGCTCCTCTGGCCGCTCTGGCGTACGAACGACGACCGCGGCTCACTCTTCGGTTCTGAGAAACAATACCACCGGCACGATGCCGATGCCGTCGCCCGGATTCAGCCACGAACCAAAGGTATTGTGCGGGACCCGGCGCATTTGATCCGCGCGAATCCAGGCTCCGGGCGCGCCGCGCCGGCGGGCTTCTTCAATCACATAGTCGCGAAAGTCGGCCGAACGCGGATCGGCAACGTCTCGAATGGACACCACTCCCAGCCGGCGCACGGCACCCGCGGGTCGCTCGTAAACGACCTCGATCTCAGGCGGAGCTTCCAGGTAGCGCAACCCGGCGTAATCGGCGGATGGGATGAATTCGACGGAGTAGCAGGCGCTCGCGAAAATACAGACTGCGGCGATCGCCAGCGGGATCAGGGACCTGGACTTTATTGCGCTGGTCTTCGTCATTCAGCTTTCGTCGCGCTCACGGCGAAATTCGTCCAGCGAAATGACGCGCTGGTTCCACCAGTATCCGACGCGCACCGAATTCCAGGAGATTTGCACGCGGCGTTCGGAAAATTCTACTCCGCGAATCAAACGCGATCGCAGCTGAGCGCGCTCCGACGAAGACGGCTCAAAGATCGCGGCCTGCACCTGCTCCGCTTCGATCAGCTGCGGCGCGACGCCTTCGCGCTCCAGTCGATCGTAGAAACCGTCGCCCAGCTCGTGATAGCCGATGTCGATGCGTTTGCGCGCATCCGCTTCGATTCCGCGACCGGCGGTTTCGAGCAAATAACGTTTGGACACCCAATCCAGGCGGCCGATCAATTTGCCCGGATCTCGTTCGAGAGCGTCCAGAGTCTCCGCCCACAGGCGCGCAACGTCGAGGGGTTCCGCCGCCGGCCGCCGATCCGCGAGAAAACGCTGCACGCCGCTCAGGTACCAGCGCTGCAATTCCAGGGCCGTCATTTCGGAGCCGCCGCGCAGACGAACCTTCGCAAGCAAGCCCGGGTCGTTGGTAATCGTTTTCAGCGCCCGACGCGGCGACTTCAGAACGGGAGCGTCTTCGAGATAACCGGCGCGCGCGGCGTCCATCACCAGCAACATCGTGCCGACTTTTAAGTACTCGGCCAGCTGACAGCGATTCGCGTCGGACATGCCGATCTGCAAACGCACCCGGCTGCGAAAGAGTCGCCGCAGCCCGTCGAAGCGCAATAGGACCAAGCCGAAGCCGCCCAGTATAAAAGCCTTATGCAGGTTTCCGCTGTCGAAGAGCGGACGCTGATGCGGACTGACACTCGTGCGAAAGATGCGCCGCAGGGCGGTCGCTTTTTCCGAAAGCGCGAAACGATCGCCGTCCAGCAAAGTTCCGGCCCCGCTGATGATCGGCCGCGAAATCAAGAATGCGCTCAGAGTTCTACGTTCCGGGCGAAAGGCCAGCCAGTGCAACAATCGCGCGTACGGCCAGAGGATCACGTACGTGACCGGATAGATCAGCAGATACTCCGCCCAGGCGACCATCGCCAGAAAGCGATCGCCGCGGACCAAACGCATAAAACGCGCCACAGTCGTCTTGCGCAGACGCGCCAGCCAGCGAGCCGGGAAACGCAAATATTCGCTGTTTAGAACTTTGCCGGGCAGATCCAGAATCCCATGAAGCAGGCCGTACGAAGCCCAGAGGCAGAGCTGCAGACTGAGGACGCCGACGACAATCACCGCCAGCAGCAAAAGATACAGCCCCCACCAGGCGAGCACCGGCAGCAAACACAGAACGGCGCCGACGCGATAGATCCACAGGCGCCAGCCGGCCGCGATTTCGGTTTCGTAGCTTTCCTGAGCGCCGTAGATATGGCCGGCCGCATCCCGGCAGTTTTTGATCAGGGCCAGCTCGCCGGAGTAGCCGTAGCGCCGGAGGTACCGTTGTGCTTCGGGAACGGCGCGCAGCAGCAGAGCTTCCTGGGCCCGCTGGTACAGCACGAGCTCCAGGGGACCGCGGCACTCGGGGGTCGCGCCTTCGATCAATCCGCCTTCCGGCGCCTGGGGCAGAGCCTCGTAGTTGAATGCTCCGCCGTTTTCAGTGAAAAAGTTTTCGAGAAAGAACAGCCACTCGCCGGGACGGGTTTTGACAATCCGCCGGATGGCGTGGCGAAATGCGTGAAAGACGCGGGAATGTCCGGGGCGCTGCCGGCGCTCGGATCTACGATCCTCGGGAGCATCCAGATTGGTTTCCGGATCGGGATCGAAGTTCAGGTCCGGATCCAGACCAAAGTCTGGATCATCCTGGTGTGCTTCTTCGTGCTCTAAACCGGCGCTGGAATCCAGTTTGGCCGCGCGCCAGGTCCCCGTGGCAGGGACAGCGGAGGCCGATGCGTGGGGCGGCCGGGGCGAAAACCGAATGGCGTATTCAGTCTCCTGCCCGAGCAGCCGCTGAAAGTCGTACGGCTCGCCCTGCTGCTCAGGGGCGAGGGCGGGTTTATTCGCCGCCTTTGGGCACAATCGCGTCGGCCAGATAAGCGGTCGGTGCGACCTGAGCTTCGGCCCGGACACTGTCGACCACGTGAGCCAGTCGGTCCGCCGCCAGATCGGCCGGCAGCTCGACGGCGGGCGCCATGCGATCAGTGGCGTTGGCCGCGTTTCCGGTTTGCGGAGTCATCTTGCGCTGCTCGTTCATAGTGCGTCTCCTGAACTTATTGGACGGCGAAAAATGAATCTGTCAAGCGGAACCGGCGTATTTTTAACGCGAGTCCTCAGTACCTGAGTTTGCCCCGATAGATCAAACTGGTCACCAGACGCCGGGCGCGGGGATTGCCCGGTTCCAGGTCGCGAACCTCCGTCAGGATCTCCCGCGCTTTTTCCAGGTCACCGTTCAGGCGGTACAGCTCCGCCAGATTCAAGAGATTCACCACCGATTTGCGATCCCGCAAACGATAGCGCTCGCCGAAGTCGATGCCTTTGTGCAAAGGCGCGTCGCCTTCAAGCAGATAGGAGGCGCGAACCCCGAACGAAGCGATATACAGACAGCGCGCGTCGGCCGGAGTCAGCCAGGCCAGAGTTTCGTACATCCGGGAAGCTTCTTTCGTTCGGCGCATTCGTCGATAGATCGTCGCCATCAGCGGATAGATTTCGCCGTCGTCGTCTTTGAAGGCCAGGGCCTTTTCGAAGGCGTCGATGGCCGTGGCCCAGTCTTTTTCGGCCATCAGGCGTTTGCCTTTTTGCTTGAGATGCACGTAGCCAGGCGGCGGCACAACCTCTTCGGCGCGCAGCTCCGGCGCCTGGTACTTCAAACTGAGCAGGGTAATATCGTCGGCGGGACGACCGGCCGCCAGCAGACGGTCCAGAATCGCCTCGGGCTTTCCATTGCCGGCCCGCACAAATTCCAGAAAGAGATCGCCGTCTTCGTTAAGCTCCGAATTTTCGCGATCGAGATAAATGTCCTGGCGTCCATCGGAGCCCATCACCAACGCATCTCCGGGGCGCAGTTGGACCACATTAATTTGAAACGGGCCCGGTCCGGAGAGCATACCGAATTTCCCGGCGATGAACTCGGACTCCAGTAAATAGTCGGCGCGACCGTTGCGCAGCAGCACCGCTCGCGGATGTTCCGCGTTTACGAAATACAGCACGCCGTGCTGCTCATCAAGCAGCCCGCAAATCGCGGTGGCCATCATGCCGCCGTCGAACGAAGAAAAAACATCGTGCAACTGGTAAAAGCAATCCGCCAGCCAGGACTCCGGCGATCGATCGCGGCCGCCGAGCGGCGTTTCGAAGCGGCTGACGATCGATTTAAAAACGGTGCCCAGTACGAGCGCCCCGCCCGCGCCCTGAATCGATTTACCCATCGCGTCGCCGTTCAGGAAGGCCACATAGTTGCGGCGTTGCAAAGAAATTCGGTAGGCCGTGGAAAGATCGCCGCCGATCTCCACGTCCCACTTGCGAAAGCGAAAGGCTTTCTGCTGGCGCGTCAGGATATCCACGCTGACCCGGGAGCTATCGACGTGATTGCCCCCCAGCGGTTTGATCAAGAGCGACGTGAGAAAATAATCGCCGTCCTGTCGGCGTTTGAGTTCTCTCACCTGACTCAGGCTGCGAGTCAGCACGCGATTCTTACGATGGATTCCGATGTGCTGGCTTAACAGCGTATTGCGGTATATTACCGTCGCAACTCCCAGTGCCAGCACGGCGAACAGCGGCGGCAGAAAATCCAGAGACAAAACAATCGGCCAGCCAAACAGCATCATCGGAGCGCTGTACGCGGCGATGAATCCCAGATTCAAGAGCCCCGCGCGGGGCTTCAGGTGAATCAAGACGGCCTGCCCGAGGATCAGCAGCATCATAATGTACGGTTCGGCCGCGTCGCCGACCCGGCTCAAGAGATAGAACTGCGCCGCCAGAATCATATGAGCGGCGAACAGGAAGAACCACTGCACATAGCGCAGAGTGAATTTCGGTCGCAGAAAATATACGCCCAATAAGCCGGCGTAAACCGCCGCCAGCGCCAGATCGACGCGTACGAACAAATCCCCCGTGAGCGGCCCGAAGCGATCCGCCACGACGAAACTGTCCAGCCAGGCGAAGAAGGGCATAACAATGCACAGCACAATCAGAACCAGAGGATACAGCTTCTGATTCTGGGCGCGGTACAGGGCGCCCAGGGCTCGCTCATCGGCGCGGCGAAGATTAACGGCGACGGACCCGAGCATTGCCCGGACACCCTCCCGCCGCTCGATTTATAGAATAGTATAATTTTTGATTTCGCGCGAAATCAGGGATAGTCGAGCCTGAGGCGACGCGAAATTATACTACGTACAATCACGTAAGCGAGTAAACCGATCGGTCCGAGCAGAAAGGTCAGAATTTGACACGGAGCGACAAACCAGCGATTGATCCCGAGCTTCTCCGCATCGGAACTTTCCCAGATCCCCACCATTAAATCGAAGCACAGATAGTGAACCCAGCCGGCCAGCAAGATATGCGGATGTTGAAAGAGCAAAGCCACATCGAGTAAAGATCCGAAGCCGCCTTCAGCTTCGCTCCCATATACTGCAAAGAGCGCCAGATAGACCGCCGCAAACAGCAGCGGAATCACCAGACCGAAAAGCAAGATCCTGGCGACCCGCGAGCCTGGAATAATCAACAGCAGCGCCCAGGCTCCGAAAGCGGTATAGTTCACGATTTGAAAGAGTGTTTCGGCTTGCATGATCGGTATTGCTTTCGGCAGCGGCTGCGATGGCAACCCATTCACGCCAGGCCACGGCCGGGCAAAAGACTTGAAAGCGAAGGCGCGCCCCGCCAGTTGAGTCTGTGCTCTCCCCCGCGCCATCTGGACCTTCGCCCGCGCCGCCGGCGGACGGTTCGCATCCGCCTCCGATCGTCCTGCTCACGGATTTCGGCGTTCAGGACTGGTTCGTGGGAATTATGCAGGGTGTGATCGCCGGCATAGCCCCGGACCGAAAGCTCATCGATCTCTGCCACGAGACGCCGCCAGGAGATATTTCCGCCGCGGGCCTGATGCTCGAAGCGTCGCTGCCGTACTTTCCAGCCGGCAGCGTCTTTTGCTGCGTCGTGGATCCTGGCGTGGGTACGGATCGCCGGGTATTGATCGCCCGGGTGCAGCGGGGTGAGCCAGGCGATACAATCTGGCTCGTCGCTCCGGACAACGGCCTGATTCCAACGGGGATCGCCCGGCCGGCATACGCCCGGCAAACCCGGTACTTTGCTTTCGATCCCGACGCGCATCCGCAGCTTGTGCCGGCGAATCGCAGCACGACCTTTCACGGCCGCGATATCTTTGCGCCGCTGGCCGCTCACATCAGCCTGCGCTGCGCCGGGCAACCGGAGAATATTGCGGATCTCGCGACGACGATCGACGATCCGGTCCAGCCGGCGATCGAATGGAAAGCGCCCGCTGTCGATCGCCGGGGCGCCCGGGGACACGTGCGCTATGTCGATCGCTTCGGCAATTTGATTACGAATCTGCGTTTCGCGGATCTCGCAGCGGCGGCTCCAGGCGGAGCGGACGGACGGAATCTGTGGCGCCTGCGGGCCGGGGGCGAAGAGCTGCGGGGAGTTTCGGAAAGTTATGGCGAACACGCGGCGGGCGCCGTTCTCATGTATTCGGGGTCGATGGACTATCTGGAAATCGCTGTGAATCGCGGTCGTGCAAGCGATCAACTCGGCTGCGCGGTCGGCGCGCCGATTGAATTGCAATTTCCGGATTCGTAATTTCTGAAGCGAGATCCTGAGCGCAGCGAAACGTAGCGAAACGCAGCGAAAGCGATACCATTATGAAGATGCGACCCGAGATCAACGTCCTGCGCGATTCTCTGTATTTGTTTTTTCGCGACGCGCTGGCGCTCCTGCGCCCGACAATCTTTTTGCTGTTCCTGCTGGGCGGCGGCGTCGCGGGCTACTACGCGATCGAAGGCTGGGATTTTATTTCGTCGCTGTACATGACGGTGATTACAGTAACGACCGTTGGCTTCGGCGAAGTCGAGCAGCTCTCGACCGCGGGACGGCTGTTCACAATCGCGCTGATTCTCGGCGGCGTGGTCTTTTACGGTCTGGCCATCGACGGTTTACTCAAAGTTTTGATCAGCCGGAGTTTCCGGAATCTCGTGGAAGAGGCTCGTATGCGCGATAAAATTCGCAATCTCAACAATCATATTATCATCTGCGGCGGCGGACGTATGTCCCTGGCGCTGGCGCGGGAACTCGATCGATCGGGTCAAAGTTTCGTCGTGCTCGACTCCAGCCCCGATTCAGCGGTCATGCAATTGCGCAAAGCCGGCAAGGTCGATTGGCCGGTTCTGGAACGCGACGCGCTGCTGGAAGAATCCCTGCTCGAAGTCAGCATCGACAAAGCCCGCGGTCTCGCTTCGGTCTTACCGACTGACGCGGACAATCTCTTCGTCGTGCTTTCGGCGCGGCGGCTGAATCCGGAGATTCGCATTGAAACGCGCATCGCCCGGGAGTCTTCGCACTCCAAGATGCTGCAGGCGGGCGCGGACAAAGTCCTCAGTCCGTACGCGGTCAGCGGTTTTCAAATGGCCCGCAGCCTGGTCAATCCGGACGTCGACAATTTTATGGAAGTGATGATCGACCGCGCGAATTACGAATTCGAAATGAAAGTGCATCGCGTGCAACCAGGCGATTCGCTGATCGGCAAGAATCTGCACGAATCGGATATGCGCTCCGAGGGTTTGCTGGCCGTCGGCGTGCGTTTGGAAAACGGCGAGATGGTCTTCGTGCCGGACTCGCAATTCAAAGTCCAGGCCGGCATGCAAATTCTTTTGCTCGGCTCCGGGAAATCCGCGCCGCTCGACTGAGCTACGCTGAACGGAAAACGCAATGCCAGGCTTCATCACTCGATCGCTCTCTATGATCGCTTTCGCGGCGCTCTCCGTGCAGCTCAACTGCAGCCTGTTTCAATTCACGCTACCGGCCGAGCATCGCGTCGTTCCGAATTCGCAGCCGCAGTCGATTCATAACGTCGAAGCGCACTGGATCGGTCACGCCACAGTGCTCCTGCGTATTTACGATCGCTGGATTCTCACGGACCCCTGCTTCAGTCAGTACCTGGGTCCGGTGAAACGCTTCGTCGAACCGGCCATGCAGGTCGAAGATCTGCCGGAGCTGGACTGGGTATTGATTTCGCATACGCACTTCGATCACCTGGACCGCGCATCCCTCAAGGCGCTGCCCTCCGCGAAACGACTGCTGGTCCCGGCCGGCGGCGCGATATATATTCCCGGCGTCGCCGCGGATTCGGTAGCGCCGGTCGTGGACGGCACGGTCGTCGAAGGTGACGGAGTGCGCGTTACGGCGGTGCCCGCTCAGCACTTCGGCGGACGTATTCTAATCGACAATCTCTGGGACGGCGAACCCTACAACGGCTACGTAATCGAATACAAAGACGTAACGGTCTACTTCGCCGGCGACACGGGCTACAACGACACGCTCTTCAAAAAGCTGGGCGAAGATTTCGACATCGATCTCGCGTTGATTCCGGTCGGTCCGAGCGGCGGCAATTCGCTGCTGCGATCGGCGATCGGGCAATATGTACACGTGGATCCGTACGAAGCGGTGCAGGCCTTCAAAGATACCGGCGCGCGCTGGATGGTGCCGATCCATCACAGCACGTTTTATCGGCGCGGCGGCACCGAAATGGAACTGATCCTGGACTCAATCGCGAAGAGCGGGATCTCGGAGCGCATTCTACTCGTCAAAGTCGGCGAGAGCCTCGGCTTCGACGTGCAAAACGATCGCGCGACCTATCTTTCGCGCGGCGAAAGCCTGTCGCAGACCGACGCCCAAAGCGCAACGAAGCAGGCGGAAACGGACGCGGACGAACTCAGGCCTGACTGATTGCATTCGGAGAAAATTTATGCAGCTGATTCTGGGAAATAAAAATCACTCCAGCTGGTCCATGCGCGCGGGACTCGTCGCTCGCTTTTTCAGCGCCGCGAATCCGGACGAGAAGATCGAAGAAATCGTCGTCCCGCTCTTCGCCGACGGCTACAAAGAACGACTGCGCGAATGGGGACCGACGGGACTCGTTCCGATTCTAATCGACGGCGATCTTCGCATTCACGACTCGCTTGCGATCGCCATGTATCTCGTGGAAAAGAGCCCCGAACAGACCTGGTATCCGGAGGAGACCGCCGCGCGAGCGCTGGCCCGATCTCTGGTCTGCGAAATGCATTCGGGGTTCTTTAAGATCCGCAAATGGATGCCGGTCGATATTCGCTCCACGCACAATCTACGAGTTTCGGCCGGGGACGAGGCCGGCCTGGAATCGGAAATTGAACGCGTCTTCTCTATATTCTCCGCCGCGCTCGCAGATTCCGGCGGGCCGTTCTTATTCGGCGCGTACGGACTCGCGGATATTTTTTACGCTCCGGTCGTAACTCGCTTTCAGACCTACGGTGTTTCGGCACCGGCGGACCGGGCTCCGGCGATCGAAGAGTACATGGCGAACGTACTGAACCAAGCCGACGTCCGGGCATGGTGCGAAGAAGCTCGAACGGAATCTTATTCAATCGCGGACAGCATTTTATTCCCGACGGAATGACCGCCGATTATCGCAACTATAGCAGGGCCCGCACTCGCCGGCGCAGCTCCGGCACGATTTGTTTTTCGTACCAGGGATTCTTTTTGAGCCACATGGTATTGCGCGGCGAAGGATGCGGCAAAACCATAATGCCCTCGCCGTACTCGCGATAGGCTTTGACGGTATCGCCGAGAGTCTTTTTCACGCGATCTTCTAAATAGTAGGCCTGAGCGTACTTGCCGATCAGAATCGTCAGCTGAATGTCGGGCATGTACTTGCGCAGCTTCGCATGCCACAGCGGCGCGCACTCCGGCCGCGGAGGAGCGTCGCCGCCGCGCTGATCGCGGCCTGGATAGCAAAAGCCCATCGGTACGATCGCGAAGATCGATTCGTCGTAAAATATTTCTTTGTCGATATTCAGCCAGGCCCGCAGGCGATCCCCGCTGGGATCGTTCCAGGGCACGCCGGTATTGTGCACACGCGTGCCGGGGGCCTGGCCGACCAGTAGAATGCGCGACTGTTTGTGCGCCCGCACGATCGGCCGCGGACCGAGGGGCAGGTGCTCGCTGCAGACCGTGCAGGCCCGCGCTTCTTTTAATGTGCCTGTTAAACTGCGCGCCGCCATAAATTTCGTCTGCCTCTCTGTCTTCGTCGTCCCACGCCTTCGATTCTTACGCCAGCCCGCCGAACTTTTTCACATAACCGGACGCGAGCAACGCAAATACTCCGGCGTGGCCGCTCGGATTACGAAAGACTATCTGGAACGACAAAAAATGGCGGCGTGAAGTCGCCGGCGAATGCGGCGCTGGCGACTCTGGAAAGCTTGACATGAAGGTCCCGGCCGGCTAAAACTCGTCCATTCCCATGAATAATCGTGAACGACTGAGCTACGCGGCCCCGAAAGACTCGAAACTCAAACGAGGTCTGATGGAGCTGATTGAAATCGTGACGGGGCGACCGAAATTGGACCGGCTATACAAAAGCCTCGATCCCGAGTCGGATCTGAACATCTGGGAGCAGATCGTCAAGGTGCTCGAAATCGACGTCGACTTCGACCAGGAGCGCCTGAATATTCTACCGGCCGAGGGCGACGGACCGCTGGTGATTGTCGCGAACCATCCCTTCGGAGTCGTTGACGGCATTCTGATTTGCTATCTGGCGTCGCTGCGCCGCAAGAATTTCAAGATTCTCACGAACAACGTGCTGTGCGCGATTCCCGGCGTAGAGCAGTACTTTCTGCCGGTCGAATTCTCTACGACCCGCGAAGCGATCGACCTGAACGTGCGAACCCGCCAGGAAGCCCTGACTTCATTAGATCGCGGCGAAGCGATTTTGATTTTTCCCGGCGGCGCGGTCTCGACGGCGAAAAAACCCTTCGGCGTCGCGGAAGATCCGGACTGGAATCCTTTCACTTCGAAGCTGATCTTGAAATCGAAGGCGAAGGTCGTACCGATCTTCTTCGCCGGCCAGAACAGCCGGCTCTTCCAGATCGCAAGCCATATCAATCCCAGCCTGCGCCTTTCGCTGCTCTTAAACGAAATCACGAATAAGATCGGCACGAAAATAAGAGTCCGCATCGGCGACGCGATTTCGCATGAGGAACTCAAAAATTTTCCGACGCGCAAAGAACTGATGAGCTTCTTGCGCGATCACACCTATTCGCTCAAAGAACAGGCCGAAGATAAAAAGAAGCGCAAGCAGGCGCGCAAAGAAGCCGAACGGATTCTGCGCAAAGGCCTGTCGAAGCTCAAAAAGCAGCTGAACGACACAAAAGAAAAGCGCGCAAAGTCGAAGAAAGGGGACGCGAAGCTGTTCCCCTGGATCGACTGAACCCCTGCGCCTGCAAGTCGGAACGCGTGTAGCGCACGAATAATCCGCGCGATGCAATCCTGCACGGGCGATGCAATCCTGCACGGGCGATGCGCCGGACTACTTCAGCTTGCTGGCCACATATTTATTTAACTCCTCGATCAGAAACTCGCACACCACGAAATCCCGGCGGCCGACTGGCGTGTCCACCAGCAGGCGTTTGGCGAGCTCGGCGAGCTTGTAGTTGATCATCTTATCTTTGATCTTCGCGTTCGTGTTTTTGGCGAGCATGACCAGCATCTTCAGAGAACCGTTGTTTACTTCGACAATGCGCGTCTTCAAATGCGCTTCCAGAAAACGACGCAGCTGTTCGCGCAGGTCTTCGAGCTCCGCGAGATTCGCCGGTCCCGACGGCAGATCTTGACTTTTTTCTTGCGACATGACTTTTCCCCGCCGATGCGTTTCACGACGGCAGGAATACACTCCCGCCGATCAGGCGATGAACCGCCAGTATTTTCTGTTCGCCGCGCCGCGCGGGATTTTTTACTTGTAGCGCACGATAGCCTGAACACCCCTGAATGTGTGCCGGCCAAATCCATCGACGGGATTCTGCAAAAGCTTGCGGAGATCATTGCATCCGCTCGGAAAGATCGGAATCGCGTGGGCTATTTCGCGGCCTTTTATTCGCGGCTGATTGTTCGCGTGCGCGATGGAATCGCCGACGGCGTTTTCGACGACGGATCCCGGGTGGAACGCCTGAGCGTCGTGCTGGCGGAGCGCTATTTCGAAGCGGTGGGCCTGTTCAATCAGGGCGGCCGGCCCATGCGCTCGTGGGAAATCGCCCTGCGCGCGAATCGCGATTTCTGGCTGCTCGTCCCCCAGCACATCCTGCTCGCTCTGAACGCCCACATCAACCTCGACCTGGCGGTGGCCACCGTCGCCAGCGGACCGGCCGACGCCCTGCCAAAATTTCGCGCCGACTTCGAACGCATGGATCGCATGCTCTCGGAACTGCTCGAAGAAGTGTTGCAGGAACTGCGCCAGATCTGGCCCGCTCTGGGGGCGATCGATCCCCTGATCCGCGGCCCGGAAAACAGCCTGATGCGCTTCAGTCTGAATCGCGCGCGGGAGCACGCCTGGGACCTCGCCCATGAACTGGACGGCCTGAACGCCGCCGCCCGCGGGCCCATCCTCGATCGCCACGACAGTCAGATCCTGGCAATCGCCGAAGCCATCCGCAATCCCGGACTGCAGAACGTGCCCCTGATGAGCGTGCGGCTGATCGAACGGGGCGGCGTCGCGGAAACGATCGAGCTGCTGCAATAAGCCCCGCGATCCCGCCGGACAGCCCCGCAATCCACAGAAGCAACCGGCGACTCAGCGATCCGCCGAAAGACGTCGACGAATTTCGCTGTAAGTTCTCGCAGGCTGCGCGACATCTGGCATATGTCGGCTCGTGCAAAGTTTCGCCTGTACTATATGGACATCTCGTACTTCAGCGGGAAGATGCAGGCCTACTTACGCTACAAACAGATTCCCCACGAGCTGGTGCACATCGACTGGCGCATGATGACCAACGTGATTCTGCCGAACACCGGCATGATGCAGGTGCCCGTCGTCGAAACCCCCGACGGCGAATGGCTGCGCGATACAACGCCGATGATCGACTGGTTCGAAGCGCGCTATCCCGCCGGCCCGGTGCTGCCCGCCGACGAATACCAGGCCTTCTTCTGTCGGCTCTTAGAAGACTACGCCGACGAATGGATGTGGCGGCCGGCGCTGCACTATCGCTGGAGCTTTAAGAAAGACCGCGAGCTGTACGGACGGCGATTTCTCGAAGACTTTATCTTTCATCCGCCCGGCACGCGCTGGTTGACGAAACGTTTTTTAATCTATCGCCAGATGAAAACGTACATTAAAGGCGACGGCATTCGCCGGAACACACGCGCCCACGTCGAGGGCGAATATCGCCAGACGCTCCAGCGCCTGGAAGCGATTCTACGCGATTCGAAATTTCTGCTCGGCGATCGGCCGTCCCTCGCGGACTTCGGATTTTTTGCGTCAATGTTTCGCCACTTCAGCATCGACCCCACGCCCGCCCGCATCATGCGCGAAGAGGCCCCGGCAGTCTACGCCTGGGTCGCGCGCATGTGGGAAGCGCGCCATAGCACCGTCGATCCCGCGGGAGATCGCAAACTGCAAACGAAAATCTCAAAGAAGCTGCCGGGCAATCGCCAGAACGTAAAGTGGTCGGCAAAAAGCGGCCGACTGCCCGAAGGCTGGCAGCCGATCCTGCGCGCGATCGGCGCCACATATCTGCCCTATCTTTCGGCGATGGCGCACGCCTCGGCCGCCGGCCGTCGCAAATTCAACGTTACGATCGAAGACGTCGAGTACCGCAATCTGCCGGTGATCCCCTATCGCCTGTGGTGTCGCAAGCGTTTACAGGATCACTTCGAAGGGCTGTCGGAAGGCGCGCGGCGCAAGGTTACCGCGACATTGCGCGAAAGCGGCTGCGATCAACTATGGGAAGGCGGCCAGGGCTTGCTCAGCGCGCAGTACGATTCCCTGCCGCGCTGCGAAGGGCGCCCGGTCGGATTCTTTTCGCGCGTCTATCGTTATTTCGAAGGCACCGCCTGGCATCGTGGGATTCGGCGATAGTCGGCGCCGCTTTCAGCGAAGGTTTGGAGTATGAAAGCGATGCGCGTCCCACGATTTTTTTTCTCTATCATTGCGAATAGCTTCGAGTCGAAGCTATCCGGGATATCATGATCGTGGACCGCTTTCTCTTTCTGTTTATCTATTTTGGCGGCGGCCTGGCGATCCTGTTCAGCATCGGCCAGTTTATCCGGCCGGGGCTTGATCAGCGCCGGATTTTCCTGGGATTGTTTCTGGCTGCAATCGGCGTGATCCAATTGCACGCGGGTTTGATGCACTCCCGGGATATTCTATATGCGCCGCACCTGTTGTTTCTGAACGTTCCGGCCCTGTACTTTTGCGGTCCGCTGATGGCGGCTTATATCGATGCGGTCAGCCGGAGCGATTCGCGTTTTCGCGCGGGGCAATATATTCAACTGGCGCCCGGCATCATCGCCACGCTGGCGCTCTCTACGATTTACGCGCTTACGGCCGACGAAAAGATCGCCCTGCTCCAGACAAGACCGCGCGAAACCTATCCGGTTCTTTTGCCCGTCACGTTCAAACTCGCCCTGGTGTTGATCCTGATCTACGCGGCGATGGGCCTGCGTACATTGATCTACGTGCTGCGCAACGCAGAATCAGTCGCGGGATATCGACGCCCACTGACCGCGTTCCTGGCTTTGTTCCTGCTATCGGCCGCGCTCGGCGCAATCGGATATTTTTTCGGATCCATTCTTTTAGTCCGGCTGGCTTATGTTTGCGTGACTCTGATGCTCATTAGCCTCTATTTTTTAGGCCTGCGGTATCCAATCTTATTGTTTCACGTGGTTGAAGGAATACGCCGGCAACGCTCGGATTTGTATCGCTTGCAAGGCGTCGATTTGGAAGCGATCGACAGCCGCTTGAAGCGCCTGATGGAATCGGACCGCGCATACCACGATGAGAACCTCAGCCTGGATGATCTGGCGATCGCGTTGCGTATGAACCCCGAACAGCTCTCCCAGTTTCTGAACAAGCAGCTCGGCAAGAATTTTAGCACCTTCATCAACGAATACCGCATCAAGGAAGCGAGCGAGTTACTCCTTAAAGATCCGAAACGCACCGTCCTGTCCATCGCCTACGCTGTTGGCTTCAATTCCTCTTCTGTCTTTCACGAAGCCTTCCGACGCTTCGCCGGCACGACGCCTGGCAAGTATCGGCGGAACGCTCGCGCCCCGAAAGACGCATAGTGCCGCCCAGGCCAACCCGAGACAAGCCGCCCGTAAAAGCAGCGGGCAAAGCGCTCCAGCCAGAATTATTTCTCCGGATTTCGGATAAATCGGGTAACCGGAGGCATTCTTTCGCCCGATGGGCTACGATCACGTGTCATCCGGGAAGTTGTACGGGTGCACCTTTCAAATGCGCCGCCAGATCTTTCTTTCTGCTTGCTTTCTGATCATCGCCACACGCGCAGCCTGTTTGCCGACGGATTGCATTGGCACTGACGTTACCTGTAATCCAGCGAATAGCCTGCTCTACACCCTGCAAATTCAAAGCTCTCAGGCGTGTGAGCTTGACCGGAATCAAATCATTCAACCGGAAAATTTCGCAGCGGTGCAGGCCGAGTTGCAGGCGCAGTCCGCTCTCGGTTCCGCGGGATCCCCGTTATTCTCGACAATTCCTTCTACGCAAACTGGCGCTGAGAAATGGGCTGGCGGCGTTCTGGCTGCGAACGGTATGATCTACGGAATTCCACGAGATAACAACAACGTGCTGGTGATTGACCCGAATACGCACGCCGTCACAACGTTCCCGACCGGGACCACGGGGTCTCTAAAATGGAATGGCGGCGTCCTGGGCCCCAATGGGATGATTTATGGGATTCCGCAAAACGGCAATGACCTGCTCGTCATCGACCCAAACACAAACACCGCGAATATTGTTCCGGCAGGTACAAGCGGCACAAACAAGTGGCGTGGCGGCGTTCTGGCCTCTAATGGGATGATCTACGGGATTTTGCAGCACAGCAATGACCTGATTGTCATCGACCCGAATACAAACACCGCCACGACTGTTCCCGCTGGCACAAGCGGCACAAACAAGTGGTTCGGCGGTGTCGGCGCCCCCAATGGCAGGATCTACGGGATTCCACAAAATATCAATGACCTGCTCGTCATCGACCCAAACGCAAACACCGCCACTGCTGTTCCCGCAGGCACAAGCGGCGCGGACAAGTGGGTTGGCGGCGTTCTCGCGCCAAATGGTATGATCTACGGGATTCCGCACGGTAGCAATGACCTACTCATCATCGACCCGAACACAAACACCGCCACGACTGTTCCAGCAGGGACAAGCGGAACAACCAAGTGGTCGAGCGGCGTGCCCGCCGCTAACGGCATGATCTACGGAATTCCGCGCGACAGCAACGACTTACTCATCATCGACCCGAACACAAACACCGCCACGACTGTTCCAGCAGGGACAAGCGGCACAAACAAGTGGATTGGCGGCGTGCTCGCCCCCAATGGTAAGATCTACGCGATTCCGCGCGACAGCAATGACATACTTGTCGTCGACCCGCAGAGCAACGGCAGGCTCTGCGATGCGCTGATCACCAGCGCGTACTGGAATAAGCATTAGCTCAGGGGAGCGCGTAGGGCCGATACAGCATGCACGGTACGCCTTCGAATTCCGGCGCGGCCGGGTCGGCCTTGAAGTGATCGACCAGATGCGGATCCAGAGCCTGATGCACTCGTTCGTCGACGGCGATCTGCTGCCGCGCGACGCCGGACTGCGCGAGGTGCATGCTCCAGTTGACCGCGTCGGAGTACAGGCGGTCGGTCCCCTCGGAATACATCAGGTTGTCGGAGGCCATCGCGAAAGCGAAGCCTGGCGCCTTTGAAATCATTTCCACTTTTAATTCGCTCGATACGATCGCGCCGACGCCTTCGAGGGCGAAGAGCGTTGCGGGCGTGGCCCGCTCGCTCGCGAAAGCCAGAATCGCCGACAGGGACTGGCGGTTCCAGAGGAGCGCGCCGTACGATTCGCCAATCTGGATCAGCTCGTCCAGCATCGCGTTTTGCAGCAGTTCGACGCGGGAGGGATCGTTTTTTATGGTGATATGATCTTCCGCGAGATCGATCGCCAGGGAAACGAAGATGAAATTATAATAGTGGCCGTCGATCAGCGAAGCAGGCGAACGAGCCGCTTCGGGTTTATGACTGGCTTTACTCGATTCGACCTGGGACTGCATGGCGCCATCGATCGTCAGATATTCTTCCCGGTGCGCGATCGTCGCGTCGTAGGCGTTCATATGCCGCCAGCGATCCCCCTGCAGCAGAGCCCGGGTGATCATCTGCACGAGAACCTGCGTGCTGCTGCCGCCCTTAACGAAAAAATCCGCGGCGCCCGCGCGCAGGCCTTCCACAATCAAACGATAGTCCGGATTGTGCGACGTAAGGATAAACGGCACGTTCGCTTTGCGAAATCGTTCCAGATAGGTAAACAGGGAGCCATCGCTAATGCTGCACGTCAGTAGCGCGAGATCCGGCTTGTGATCGATGGCGTATCCCAGTGCCATACGCGGGTCCGTATCGAAAACGAGCTGGAGTCCCGGGAAGGCTTCTTCCAGTTCATCGGTCAGACGGTCCTGAAAATTTTGATTCGAATCGAGTACGAGTATCTTCATAGTAATGTTCGCCGCCCGCCGCGCGAATTAAGACCGACCGGGAGCGTATGTGTATACTTTTTCGCCGAGGCGCTCCTCGGCCGACTGAAACAGATGTCGCTTTTCCGCGCCCAGTCTACGATAGGCTTCGTCGGAAAGCGCGAGCTCGTCCGAGCGCGCGACTTCCTTTTGCAATCGCTCGACTTCGTTTACGTCGCGACTGTTGAGCTGCTTTCGATCGAGGCTGAACGAACAGTAGCCGTAGTGCACGGCGAGGCGCAGACTCAAGAACTCCCCGTTGCCGAGTTTATTGCCGGAGGCGTTGAAGTGGGGCAGATAGGCCAGCACGCCCCGCGCCGCCAGCATCGCCTGCTTCGTTGAATCCGTGCCGATGAAAGCCGCCAGACCGCCGTCCCCGTCCCAGGACCAGACGCGGCCGTCTTCGCCTTCGACGAAATTACGCACGAACTCTTTGTAATTAAAGAGCGTATGATTGATGCGATTGGCGGCGTTCTCTTCGCCGAGGGACGAACTGTCGACCATGTCGACGCTGAGGAAGGTGAAATTTTCGGAATCGCCTTCGCGTAGAAAGCCCCAGTCCGGCGTCTTCTCGTGCTGCTGATCTTTTATAAAACGACGCCGCTCGCCGTCGTACACATAAGACCGCGCACGCAGAACTCGAAACAGCCGGTCTTTGTGCCGCAGCTTGACCACGCCGCCGCTGCCGGTGTTGCTGTCCTCTTCGCCGAGCAGATGCGAAAGGAAATCGAGCAGCCGCCAATCGTCTTTAAGATAACGAACGATCGTCTCCGCCAGCACCGGCCGCGGCATGTCGAGGCCCCGTTCGAAGCCGGACTCGGAGTGAGGGTCAAAGCGACCGTCAAAATCCCCCATGATCTTGCGCATCTGATCGCTGTTGAGATCGGTGCCAATATACAGGGCGATTTCATCCCGGAACTTCTTCATGAGACTGAAGCAAAGAAAATCAGTCGCAGGTTGTCAAACGAATTCGGAAAAGTCCGACTTTGAACGCCAGCGCGGCGGCGCTGCGCTTCAAATCAGAGACGAGCTCACTCACACCGTTTCATTGTACGAACTCACTCTCTTCGTTTCTATATACGAACTCACTCTCTTCGTTTCATTCTACGAACTCACTCCCTTCGTTCGAAGCGCTTCGACAGGATCAGATGGCCGGCGGAGCTGCTGGATTCTTCGAGCATGCCTTCGTCGTGCAGTTGGAATACGATGTGGCGCACGTCGCTGGCGTTCAGGCCGATCGTGCCCGAGGCCCACTTCGAGAAATCGTCGATTTCGATCGAAGCGCCCTTGTAGGTTTTCTCGGCGCGGTTGGATTTCGCGTACGAGTACAGCGCGCCGATGACCATATTCTTGCGATCGCGCGTGAGTAGATCGGAAATGATCTGATTCGTATCGCGCAGGCGCGCGGTCAGGATCTTCAGCAGCCGTTTGGCGAACGAGGTATTCTGATTGATCAAATTCTCGACAACCTGATCGTTCAGCGCGCACACCAGCACGTCGGTCTTGGCGATCGCCCGGGCGCTGCGAGGCTCCTTGTCGACGATCGCCATTTCGCCGAAGATATCGCCGGCTTTGATTTCCATCAGAGACTTGTAGGCGTTCGCGACTTTCTTGAGGATCTCGACTTCGCCCGAGATGACGATGAACATATCGTCGCCGGAATCGTTTTCGTCGAAAATGACGTCCTGGGCCTTGAAGCGCTGACCGTGTTTTTTAATGAATTCTTCTTTGAGTTGCATGCTGTGTTCTGTATTCGCGATTCGGGACCGCTGACTGATTAGACGAATCCATCGGCCGTCTGGTTCCCCGCTCCGGAAATCTGAAAATCCGGCAAACGCTGAAAGCAGACGCGGCCCGGTCCGGTCCGGATCGTTCTGGCGCGATTGCGCCATTAATGCGACATAATCATTGTCTCGTGCTTGTCCCGGGTGCTGATCGAAAAGGCAAGCAGAATTAGCGCTGCTCGGCCTTCAGATCCCGGGTCATCAGGTCGTGAATGGCCATTTTCACCGGCTTGTTTTCGAATAGGATCTGATAGACCTGTTCGGTCACGGGCATGTCGATTCCGGCCTCGACGGCGATGCCGCGAATCAAACGGGTGGTCTCGACGCCTTCGGCGACGGCCGTCATGCCGCCCAGAATCTCGTCGGCGCTCTGGCCTTTCGCCAGGTGTTCGCCGACATAGTGATTGCGACTGAGCACCGACGAGCAGGTCGTAATCAAATCGCCCATGCCCGCCAGCCCGTAAAAGGTCTCGGCCTGCGCCCCGAAGTGCGTGCCGAAACGAATGATTTCGACCAGCGCCCGCACCATCAAAGCCGAACGGGTATTGTCTCCCAGTTCCAGGCCGTCGACGATGCCCGCCGCTATCGCAATGATATTCTTCAGGGTTCCGCCCAGCTCGGTGCCGGTCACGTCGGTGTTCGTATATACGCGAAAGTACGGCGTGCTGAAATACTTCTGAGCTTCGCCGGACACCGCCTTGTTCGTTGACGCGATCACAGTCGTGGCGGGTTTACCCGCGGCGATTTCCCGCGAGATATTCGGACCCGAAAGAATGGCGAAGCGATCGCGATAAGCCGGCGGCAGGCGCTCGGCCAGGATCTCAGAAGTGCGCCGATTGGTAGCCGGATCCAGGCCCTTTGTCGCGGAAACCAGGATCGGACGCCCGTCGTTGTTATCATGGATTCCGCCGCCCGCGCTGTTAGCCGCCGGCAGCAGCGCCCCCAGACTATCCACAGTTTGTCCATAAAAAGCAGAGGCTACCACCAGGAGAATCAAACGCGCGCCGTCGACGGCTTCTGCGAGATCCGCCGTGGCGCGAATGGCCGGCGGCAGCGGCACGCCGGAAAACAACGAAACGTTTTCGTGCTGCTCGTTAATCTCCGCCGCGATCTTCGCATCGTGGGACCAGATCACCACGTCGGGAATATTTTCCGCGAGAACTTTCGCGAGAGTGGTGCCCCAGGCGCCCGCGCCGATCACTGCTGCTTGCATGCGAATTTTTATGCGCATCACCGCGGCGAATGTAAACAAAAATATAAGTTGACAGTGCGAAAAACTGAACAAGATAGAAAGTCGGCCGCGCGATGCACCCGGCGCGGTGCGACGGAAACTTTGCGGTGCTTCGATCATGCGATTCCAGAGCGAAAAGATCCGCAGCCTGCGCGAAGATCGCGGCTGGAGCCGCAAAGAACTCGCGGTACGGATTGTCGCGACCGGTCATTTCAGCGGCTTCACACACCAGCGCATCGCCCATCTCGAAAAATCCGACAACGCTTCGCACCGCGTCATTTGCGCGCTGTGCGAAGTCTTCG
This sequence comes from bacterium, assembly GCA_024742665.1. Taxonomy (GTDB): domain Bacteria; phylum Spirochaetota; class Leptospiria; order Leptospirales; family Leptonemataceae; genus JANSYA01. The sequence goes on along the minus strand of JANSYA010000001.1, from coordinate 681,954 downwards.
AGTGCAGACCGGGCGAATTCTTCTGCGACGATGAGGTCTGAGCGGACTGGCCGTTAACGGCCGGTCCGCGAAGCGATCAGCGGAGGGGCCGTTGCCGGCCAGTCCGCGAAGCGATCAGCGGAGGGGCCGTTAACGGCCGGTCCGCGAAGCGATCAGCGGAGGGGCCGTTGCCACCCGGTCCGCGAAGCGATCAAAAGCTGTCAGTGATGCATCCGGTATCGGGCATACACCGTGCGTAACTTACTGACAGGCGGGATTAATGCTTTCGACGTAGATCGGGGCAAGATCGCCGGCGCCTTTCGAACCCGCGAAGTTTTTGCCCGCCGGATAACGATCGGCGACCATGCGCTGCCAGTCCTTCGTAAAGCGCCGGGCCAGAGGTAGATAGGTCCAGTGCCAGCGCTCTTCGAAATAGCCGGATGTGCGACCGGCCGTATAGGGCTGACAGAAACCGTAGCGGCCGCCGTTCGCGACCATCCAATCGTACAGAATCTTGCCGGGGCCGGACTTATAGTAGCCGTTCGTGAGTTTGTTCACGTCGAAGTCGGTGCCCCAGTGATGGCGCGACGTGCCGGGCATCGACGAATATTCCAGAATCTTGAGCGCGCGCTGCTCGGGATCCGCGATCGTTTCGTTTAACTTTTGGCCGCCCACTTTGCGACTTCCGTTCCACTTCGCTTCCCAGATTCCCCGCTGGGCGCGAAAATTACGCGTGCCCGAAGTGATCCAGAACTCCACGTCGGGATGGTCTTTTTGGAACGCGGCGTACATGCGCCCGAGGGCGTCGGCGGTCTCTTTGCGTAAATAGATCGTGCGACCGCCGGTTGGAATATTCACGCGATCCAGGCGTACGAACAGAGGATGCGAAGCCGGCGAAAAATCCCCCAGCAGATAATTCACCGGAGGCGTGGAACCGTAATAATCAAGATTCGAATCCGGAGTTTCCAGCGGCTCCGAGCCGGGACCGCAGACGGGCAAAACCGCAAGCGACAGGCTGATCAAGAGTGGGAAAATTAAACGATACATCTGGACTGAAAAAGCCGGCCCCGTTCAAAAACGCAACGAATAGCCGAAGCCCAGGCGGGAATCCAGACCGTCGCGCCCCGCGCCCAGATACTGATCGCGCTCGTCGATCGGCGTCTGATCCGCGAACAGCGATACGCCCGTCGCGTCCTGTTCCGCATCGGGTCGCAGGAAAGTCGTCGCGTCGATTTCCGTCGAAAGAAAGGCGGCGTGAATCAGCTGCACCAGATAGATGCCGCCCAGAAATTGAATCGATTGCTGCTGACGCTTTACGTTGCGCGCGTAGGTTTCCGAACGCCGCGAGGTTTCGAAATAGACGACGGTCGCTGCCGGAATGCCGGCGCCAGGCAAGAGCGGCACCAGGAAACTGGTATCGGTAAAATTCGTATAATCGTTGCGCGAAGACAGCGCAATGCGCCGCAGATTGTAAGAGTTCACGGCGGCGAAAGTGAACAGACCGGTATAAGCGGTGCCGGAGATCGGACTGCCCGCATAGAACTGACCCCAGCCGGGGAGTATCGCGGAACGCCACAGAGCGCCCCAGCGATCGATCTGGACGGGCGTCTCTTCTTTTTTGGCGACTTCCTTCTGCTCTGGCTGCTGCTTTTCCTGTTCTTTCTTGAGAGCCTCTTCTCGGGCGCGGCGCTCCGCTTCGATCTTTTCGCGCCGCCGATAGTCTTCGACCAGCGCCAGATATTTGCGACGCGCTTCAGCGGCGGCGATTCGATCCGCCTCCGCTTTTAGAGCCGCCTCTTGAGCCTGCTTTTTAGCGAGCTCGGCGGCCTCTTTTGCGCGCTGCGCTTCGAGGGCCTTACGCCGCTCCGCCTCCAGGGCTGCTTCGCGCTTGCGTTTTTCTGCGCCGAGCAGACGCGCGCCCATGCCGGGATCGTAAACGATCCGGCGAATCGAAGTTTTCGGCACGACTCGCTGGCCCGCGTCCGTCTTCAGAATGACCCGCTTCTGATCCTGGCCGACGATCCGCCCTTCCAGCAGCGTGCCGTCCTTCAGCTGCAGCACTTCGGCCGGGATACCGGTCGGCGCGGCCAGGCAAATGGCCAACAGCGCGACTCCGATTGTAAGCCGGCGCGAATACCCGGCACCGAATCGGGCGGCCGTCTTCGGAGACCCGACCGGGGGCCAGGCAAAAATAGACATCATTTTGGAGAACAATTTCATCGCGAATTTACAGCCTCCGCGCGACAATGCGTGTGCCAGGCGTCCGGTCCGTTGATACGAATAATAGACGAGCGAAAGGACCATAAAAAAAAGCTTCGCTCTTGATCTTTTTTTCGACGAATTTCGCGGAAAAGAAATCATTTTTCTTGCTTCTCTCCCCTCGGCCCCCAGGATCTGAAGCGATAGCGGGTTTCAAAGCCGAAACCGGCCGCCTGGAGCAGCCGGTCGCAACCCTGTGAGGGAGTTTTTCCAGCCTATGTCCGAAGAAGAAGACAAAACCACCCGGGAGCAGCCGCCCCACCTGAAAATGGCCGAGGAGGAACCGCTGGTCAAAGTCAGCGGCGCGCAGCTCGACCTGCTCACCAAAATGTACCGCGAGATGCTGCTAATTCGGCGCTTCGAGGAGACCACCGCGAAGGCGTACGCCCAGGGAAAATTCGGGGGATTTTGCCATCTCTATATTGGACAGGAAGCGGTCGGAGTTGGTTCGATAAATACGCTCAAAGCCAACGATTACGTGGTTTCGACGTACCGTGACCACGGCCACGCGCTCGTGCGCGGGCTGGATCCGCGTTCCTTAATGGCCGAGCTGCTGGCCAAACGATCGGGCATCGTCAAGGGCAAGGGCGGCTCCATGCACTTCTTCGATAAAAACAAGAATTTCATGGGCGGGCACGGCATCGTCGGTGGACACGTCGCGCTGGCGACCGGCATCGGCTGGTCGATTCGCTACCGCAAGACCGACGACGTCTGCATTTGTTTTTTCGGCGAAGGCGCGGCGAATATCGGCGCCTTTCACGAAGGCCTGAACCTGGCGAGCCTCTGGAAACTGCCGATCATTTTCATCTGCGAAAACAATCACTACAGCATGGGCACCCCCGAGTACCGCGCTCTGTCGGTGCAGGACGTGAGCATTCGCGCGGTGGCCTACGACATGGCCCGCGACAAATTCGAAGGCGACGACGTGCTGAAAGTTTATAATCACGTAAACGAATTCGTAGAGCGCGCCCGCCGCGGCGAAGGCCCGGCCCTGCTGGAAATCAGCACCTATCGCTTTCGCGGACATTCGATGTCCGACCCGGCGAAGTATCGTTCAAAAGAAGAAGTCGAGATCTATAAAAAACGCGACCCCCTGACTCGCACGGCGCGCGAACTGGAGCTGAGCGGCGTGCCCGAAAAAGAATTATCGCGCATGGAAGCGGAAGCGAAAGAAACCGTCCGCGAAGCCCTCGAGTTCGCTGAGAACAGCGAACCGCCTCCGGCTTCGTATTTATACACCGACGTGCTGGTATAATCCCCGGCGCGACGATCCCGATCTGAATCTTGATGCTGATGCAAACAATCGATAGACTTGCGCTACGCCGACCCGCACCGAAGCGAATCGACGACGCGAGCGACCTGAATGGAAATCTGAAACTATGAGTTCAAGTAAACTGAGTATGCGCGAAGCCCTGCGACGGGCGATGACTGAAGAGATGGAACGCGACCCGGACGTCTTTTTGATGGGCGAAGAAGTCGGCCACTACCAGGGGGCCTACAAAGTCAGTCAGGGTATGATGGAGCAATTCGGCGAAGAACGCGTCGTCGACACTCCGATTTCCGAGCAGGGTTTCGCCGGCCTGGGAGTCGGCGCGGCGATGTGCGGCCTGCGACCGATCATCGAATTCATGACCTGGAATTTCAGCCTGGTCGCCATCGATCAGATCATCAACAGCGCGGCGAAGATGCTGTATATGTCCGGCGGGCAGTTCCCGATCCCGATGGTCTTTCGCGGACCGAACGGCGCGGGCGGCATGTTAAGCGCGCAGCACAGCCAGTCTCTCGAATCGTACTATGTACACTGTCCGGGACTGATCGTGGTCATGCCGGCGACGCCCAAGGACGCCCTGGGTTTACTCAAGTCGAGTATTCGCAACGACAACCCCGTGATATTTATGGAGTCGGAAGTCCTGTATAATTACATGGACGAAGTGCCGGACCACGAGTATCTGATCCCCATCGGCGAAGCGGACATCAAACGGCCGGGCTCGGATCTATCGATCATAACCTGGTCGCGCGGCTATCACTTCGTCATGGAAGCGCTGCCGGAAATGGAAAAGGCCGGCATCAACCCCGAAATCGTCGACCTGCGCACAGTCCGTCCCATTGACGAAAAGACGATGTACGAATCCGTAAAAAAGACGAATCGCGTGCTGATCGTCGAAGAGGGCTGGCCCCAGGCTTCGGTCGGCTCGCATGTCGCCGATTTGATTCAGCGCAACTGCTTCGACTTTCTCGACGCGCCGATCTTACGCGTGCACCAGGAAGACGTGCCGATGCCCTACGCGTCGAATCTGGAAAAGGCCAGTCTGCCGAGCACGGAAAAAATCATGGCGGCCGTGCAGCATCTGCTGAAATAATTTACGGCACGAACGAACTCACAGAATCAAGCAACGCAATTTACGCAATCAACGCAATCAACGCAATCTAGACAGGTAACGAACATATGGCGGTCATCATCGAACTCACCCAGCTTTCTCCGACTATGGAAGAAGGTACCTTCGTAAAGTGGGTCAAGAGCAAAGGCGACGCAGTCGAACCGGGCGAAATCATCGCGGAAGTCGAAACCGATAAAGCGGTGATGGAGCTTGAGGCTTACGACGAAGGCATCCTGCTCGTGCAACTGGCGGAAGACGGCGATCGGCTCCCGGTCGGCGCGCCGATCGGCATCGTCGGCGAAGCGGGCGAAGAAGTCAGCGCCTTGATCGAACAGGCGCAGCAAAAACTGCAGGCCGTAAAATCCGGCGCGGGCGGCGGCGATACTGAAACCGACAGCGCTCCGCAGCAATCCGAAGCGCCGGCAGCAGAGTCGTCGGCCTCCGCCGACAGCGCGCCGCAAACCCCGGCTCCTGAAACGGCCGGCGCGACGCCGGCGAAGCCCGCGAGCACGGCCGCGCCGCAAAAGCAAAGCGGCGCAGGCTCAGGAGAGGAACATCCCGAGCGGCCGATTCCGACCGAACGCAAAAATACTCAGAAGAGCGGCGACAATAAGTCGATTCATCGCAGCGGACGCATTCTCGCAAGCCCGCTCGCCCGACGCATCGCCCACGAACACGGAGTGGAACTCGGCCGGGTGCGAGGCACCGGCCCCGGCAATCGCATTACGAAAAGCGACGTAAAAGAATATATGCGCGTCATGAACGGCATGGGGGCGGGAGCCGCAGGCGCGGGATCGATGGGCATGGCGCCGACGCGGCCCGACAAACGCGTGGAAATCAGCGGCATGCGCAAAGTCATCGCCGAACGCCTGCACGACGCGAAAAACAATATTCCGCACTTTTATCTGACGCTGGAATTCGACGCGGAGCCGATGGTGCAAATGCGCTCGAAGCTAAACGACGACTTGAAAGCGGCCCATACGGACGAAGACGAAAAGCCGCCGCGCGTAAGCTACAACGATCTAATTGTTAAGGCCTGCGCGCTGACCCTGGCCAAACACCCGACCTGCAATTCCTCCTGGCGCGGCGATCATATCATGCAGCACGGCCGCGTCGATATCGGCATCGCGGTCGCCATCGACGGCGGACTGATTACGCCGTACGTGCGCAACGCGGACCAGCTCCCGCTTCTGCAATTAGCCGCGAAAATTACGGAGCTCGGCAAGCGCGCCCGGGATCGCAAACTCAAACCGGAAGAGTACACCGACGGCACCTTTACGACCTCGAATCTGGGTATGTTCGGCATCAGCAATTTTTCGGCCATCATCAACGAACCGGAAGCCGCCCTCATGGCGGTCGGCGGGCTGATTGAAAAGGCGGTCGTGCGCGACGGCGAACTCGTAGCGGGTAAAACGATGACGGTAACTTTGAGCTGCGATCATCGCGTCATCGACGGCGCGGAAGGCGCGCGCTTCCTCGATACCTTTCGCAAGCACATCGAACATCCGCACCTGCTGTTGCTATAAGGCCTGGAGATTCACGCCGGAGAACGCCGGTCTGTCGCGCGGCAACGCGAATATTCCCATTGACAGGGGGCAGCGCGCTCCGAGCATTCCCGGCATGAGATTTCGCAAGGTCGTACCCGCTTCGAAGCCGTCGCAAGACAGAACCCCTTCGCTGATCCACTCGCGCGGCCTGCTGGTTTTACTCGCCGGAATTCTGAGCTTCGCCGCGATCGCCTGCGGCCCCGACGTGCCCCAGGAGCCCGTTCCGAATAAAATCGCGGAGACGCAAGAGCAAGCCGCGGAACTGAGCGCCGACCTGGCCTCGGGCAAGAGTCTCTATCGCGCGAACGGCTGCGAAACCTGTCACGGCGTGCAGGGCGAAGGCGACGGGCCCGCCGGAGCCGGCCTGAATCCGCCGCCGCGCAATTTGCTCGAAACCGCCGGCTACAAACAGGGAGCGAGCGAACAGGCCATCGTTCAGACTCTCGCCACGGGCGTTCCCGGAACCATCATGCAATCGTACCGCCACATTAAAGAAGCGGACCGCCGCCTGATCGCGCAGTACATTCTGTACTTACGCGAACAAGCCGGGGATCGACCGGAGTCGTGACTCCGCTTCAGAAAGAAATCCTGCTGCATTTTATGCCGCCCTGGAGCCGTCGAGTCGCAGTCTCCGATCGCATCGGGGCGGCGCACATCAGTCTGCCTGAATTCCCGCCGGAGATCCAGAGCCTCGAAGCGTGCGGAGCTCTCAGCCTGGACGCAATGTACGTAGCCGGTATCGACGCCCCCCGCAATCCACGGGCGGCTGTGCCGCTGTTCTCAAAGCTGGACGGCGGCGGCGTGGCGATTCTGGAGTCGCGCGCGGGCGGCTCGGTCAAACGCGCGCTGAACGACGTGGCCCGCGGCAACGGCCTGCGTTTGATTTTCTTCGGTGCGCCCGAAAGCGTAAAAGTAGATCCGGCGGATCGCGATCAGCGAAACACAAAGCGTTTATCAAAAGCTCGCCGCGGCCGCGCGAGCGGCACCGAACACATCGCCGTATTTCAAAAGCCCGCCCTGGCCGGGTACGAAAGCGAAGGCCGGCGGCTCAGCATCACGGCGGGGGCAGTCGACGTCGAGCATGCCTTCGTCCGCGACCGCCTCCTGGCCTGGCGTGATTTCATATCAGGGGCTCGCCTGTCGAACGCCTGCGAATTGCTGCTGGTCAGCGACGACCCCGAGCGCGACGAGGCGCTGCAGGATTTTATCAAAGCGGAACTGCGCGATCTGCGCCGCGACGGAGCGCTGAGCGTCGTCCGCCACTACCGTCGCTTCGGCGCAGCCCGGGCGCTGCAGAGCGCCGCGCGTTTCGCAAAGGGAGGCTACGCCTTCTGGGAAGATCTCGCCCCGGAGCATTCGTCGGCCGACGCCATGAGCTGTCAGGATCTCTTCGCGTGCCTGGGAGAAATGTGGCGCCTGGAAGATCGTCGCGGGGGACTGCCGCCGTACCGTTCCTGCACCATCCTGCCCCGACCGATCCGCTCGCACGCGAAGAGCGGGCAGCGACTCAAATCGAAGTCTGCGCTCCCCTCCGCGCTCTGGAATCAAAGCGCGCTGCGTTCGATTGCCGACGCAGGCACGTCCGCCATCGAGCGCCGGCTTTTGCGTTCTCGCAGCGCGGTCTTCGCCGGCGCGCAAGCCGCGTGCGTCGTTCGCGCGGTCGCTATGAATCCTCTACAGCCGCAGACCTCCGCGCCCCAATTACCGGGCCCAGCTCGCTGACCAGCATCCCCGCAAAAATGATCGCCGCGCCCAGAGCCGCCCGCGCCGGCAGGACTTCCTGCGCGAAGAGCACCGCAAACGTCGTTGCAAATACCGGCTCCATGGCGAAGATCACAGCCGCCCGGGCCGGCGTCGTTTCCGGCTGCCAGCGGGTTTGCCAGTACACGACCAGGTTCGTTCCGAAGGGTGCGAGAAAGAGCAAACCCAGAAATAAATCCAGGCGCGGGCTGTCGGGAAACTGCGGGAATTCAAATCCCACCGCGATCAGCCAGGCGAAGGCGGCGACGAACAGCGTCTGATCGAAACTCAGAGCCGCGGCGTTCTCCCGCGTGCCGTAGCGATCCACAAAGACAATGTACAGACTGAAGCTGATCGCGCAGCCCAGCGTCAGCCAGTCGCCGCGATTCAACTGCGCCTCGCCCCCCGGCGACGTGAGAAAGTACATGCCGACCAACACGATCGCGATTCCCGCGAGAGTAGCCGGACGCGGAAGCCGCCGGAAAAGCAGCCACTGTAGCGCGGGCGTGAACAGCACAATCAGCTGGGTGATAAAGGCCGAGCGGGCGATGCTCGTATATTGCAGCCCCAGAGTTTGTAGTCCAAAGCCGCCGAGCAAAAATAGTCCCAGGACAATCCCCCGTCGCACATCTCGCCGGCTGGCCCGGGCAATGGCGCGATGAAAGACGAGCAGGTAGATCAGCGCGGCCAGACTGAACCGCACGGCCACCAGGAACATGGGCGGAGTCGTGTCGATCACCAGCTTGATCGCCAGGAAGGTTCCGCCCCACAGGACCGTGCACATTAATAGGAAGAAATCCGCGCGAAAGCGATGCATAGGCCGCCAGCTCGCGGGAGCCGCCGTTCCGAGTCCAGCCGGATCGCGAGTCTTCGGTCTCAGGCGGCCAGCGCCCTGCCGATACTAACGCACAGGACCTGCTGCCGACGACAGCTCAATTCTGAGAATGAATCTCATTCCGTACTGGCGCCGAAACCGCCTGACATCTTTCTGACAAATCCCATAGCGAGCCGTGCTGTAATAGGGTAGGAAAGTCTCGTTTACTATTCATGGATCATATTGGCTGCGTAATACTGAGCTTCGAAGAAGCCGGCGATCTATCCGGGGTTGTGCCCTGGAAAGACGTTCGCCCGGAAGATGTGTACGAACAGCTGCACTCGCGCCTGCCCGCTCTGGGCGGTTTCATTTTTCTATCCACCTGCAATCGCGTGGAAGTAATCTATACTGTCGCCGATAGCAATCTGCACGGCAACTTCGCCGTCGAGTTTACCGAGGTGATGCCGGCGCTGCGCCCCGGACTGCGGCCGAGCTTTCTATCGGGCAACGGCGCGATCCGCCATCTGCTGCGCCTGTCCGCCGGCCTGGAATCGATGGTGCTCGGCGAAACGGAAATTCGCGCGCAGCTCAAGCAGAGCTTCGAGTCGGCCGTCGCGCTCGACAAACGTCTGAAACTTTTATTCCAGAATCTCTTTCGCGAATCACGCGAGATTCGTTCGCGCATTCCGCTGAATCATTTACCGCTTTCGGTCGCGACCCTGGCCACCGGCAAGCTGGCCGATCGTCTCGGCCGGCGCCATCGCCGCGACTCCGGAAGCTCCGCCGTGCACGCCGGTTCTGCCGGCGCCGGAGATTCACGTCATCGCGATCGCATCGGCATTATCGGTTCGGGGCCGATGAGTCAGCAAAGCGCGCGCTATCTGGCGAAGATGGGTTGCCCCCTCGTGCTGATCAATCGCACGCCGGAAAAAGTCCGCGATCTCGCCGACAGCCTGAGCGCGGCGGTCGACACGCAGGTTGTCGGCTTCGATGAATTCTTAAACGCGCCGGAAAGCATCGGTCCCCTGGCCGGCCTGGTAACGGCGACTTCCCGCAGCGACGCCTTCTTGACTACGGCCGTCGTCGAGTCCCTCGAACGAGTCGAGCGCGACGGCGAAAAACGCGATCTGGTGTTGATCGACATGGCTCTCCCCCGGGACGTCGATCCGACCTGCGAAGATTTGCAGGGCGTCGAAGTCATCCACATGGATTCCATGCGCGAAGAGCTGGCCGAGAACCGCCGACGCAGACAGCTCGCGGCGGCGGAAGCGGATCTCTTGATCGACGATATTCTCTTTCGCCTGAACGCCCAGATGATTTCGAATCTGAGCTCGCCGGTTATGACGCGTTTGCAAAAGGACGTGCGCAATACTTCGCGGCGTCATCTGGACGTTCTGCTGGAAGATCGCCTCAGTCATCTGAGCGCCCGGGACCGGCGCGTGCTGTACGACTGGGCCATTCGCGCGAATCGCGAACTCAATCGACTGCATCGTCAGGGACTGGAAGATATTCTGCGCCACTACTACGGCGGTCCGGACGCCTCGCCGTCGGAACCGCCGGCCGAGGCGAACGCAATCCTCCGGACATCGCCCGGTTCGTCCAGCGCCAATCACTAAAGACAGAGCGAAGGCGCCGGCACCCCTACATTGAGCGATTCCAACTCCCATACGAAGATCATCATCGGCAGCCGCGGCTCCGACCTGGCGCTGGCCCAGTCGCGCTACGTCGCCGCCCGTCTGCGCGAGCTCGATCCTTCCGGCAAGCTCGAAGTCGAAATTGAAATTATCCAAACCCGCGGCGATCGTATCTTAGACGTGCCCCTTGCGCAGGTCGCCTACGTGCGCGAGCGATCCGACGCATCGAAACAGGCGGGCGAAAACCACAACGAAATTGAAAGCGAAAGCGAAACTCAGGCAGGCGCGCCGACCACCGCCGCCGACCGCAAAGGCGTATTCACGAAAGAACTCGAAGACGCGCTGCTCGAAAAACGCGTCGACCTGGCCGTGCATTCTTATAAGGATCTGCCTTCGCTCATGCCCGCAGGCCTGTGCATCGCGGCCTTGCCGGAACGCGTCGAAGCCGAAGACTCGATTCTCTTTCTGAAAGATCGCCTGGCAAGCGTTGATGCACCCTTCGTCATAGACGCGAATTCGCGCAACGGAACCGACGCGGGAGCGCACGCTTCGGCCTCGCGGCCGGCGCTGAAAATCGGCACCTCCTCCGTGCGCCGCCAGGCGTTGATCGCGCATCTATGGCCGGAGCTGGAATGCATCGACCTGCGCGGCAATGTGCCCACGCGCATCAAGAAGCTCTTTCTCGATGCGAACGATCCCGCGCGGCCCGACGCGATTTTGCTGGCGAGCGCGGGACTGGCGCGACTGAAAGCCGCCGGTTTTTTCGCCGCGAACCCCGATATGCAGGCGCTGCTGGATCGCCTGGAAATCCGCGCGCTGCCCGTCGATTTATTTCCGCCCGCCCCGGCCCAGGGCGCGCTGGCCATCCAGTGTCGCGAAGATGACGACGCGACCCGCGGCATTCTGGCGAAGCTCCACGATACGGATCTCGAAGCGTGCCTGGACGTGGAGCGCGGGATTCTCAAAGCCTTAGAGGGCGGCTGCCATTTACCGTTGGGCGCGCACTGTCGGCGCGATGACGCCGAAAAAAATGCAAGCGCGGGCGCGGCGAAGCGTCCGGGCCGGCTGAGCGCCTATATCTTTCTCGGCGGCGAAGCGGAAGACAATCGAGGGAAACGTTCGTTCGTCGCGCGTCGGCACGGCGCGAACGCGGCCGAACTAAGAGACGCCATCATCAGCGAAATCAAATCGCCGATGCCGATTATCGTAACCGGCAAGGCCGACCGACTGGCCGAATTAAAAGCGGCGCACCCCCGGGTCGAACTCCGGCCGATGCCTCTGCTTTCCACGATCGAAACCTTCAGCGAAGATTCGCGCGTCGGCAAAGACTTCGACAACTGGATCATGGGCCAGACCGACAATGCGCGCCGCCTGCTCGCCGTCTTCAGCGTGGCCGGCGTGCGGGCCCTGAGCAATCTGATCAAAGAGACGGGCCATAACCTGGCCGGGATCGAATGGGGCGTCGTCGGCCACAAAACCGCCGAAGCATTAAAAGATCTACTGGGAGTCGACTACCGATTCTTGAGTCCGGACGGCACCGGCGCCGGCCTCGCTCGCCAGATCGCGGCGCACGAGCCGCGTTACGACGCGATCCTGGCGCTGACGGCCGAGAAAGGCCGCGAAGAGTTTTATGAAATTCTATTCGAACACGGCATCGCCACTCTGAAGCTGAGCCTGTATCGCACGGAGACGCGCGTGCCGGAGGCGGCGGAATTCGCGCAGCTGCCCGACCGCGCAAAAATTGTTTTCGGCAGTCCCTCCGCGGCCGGCGCTTTTTTTACAGGACTCGGCCGGGCTCTGCCCGACGCGCAGGCCCGTAAATCCCGGGAAGCCGGCTGGCTGTACTGCGCCCTGGGACCTACGACGCGCGGCGCTCTGCAGGATATGGATAAATCAGTTTACGCCTCCGCGAGCGAGCCCGATTACGATTGCTTTCTGGAAGAATTATCTATATGAACGAACGCCTGCCCACTTCGCAAAAACTATACGATCGCGCCGTAAAAGCGATCCCCGGCGGAGTCAATAGCCCCGTCCGGGCCTTCCGATCAGTCGGCGGCACGCCGATCTTTATGTCCCGGGGCGAAGGCTATCGCATCACGGACGTGGACGGCAACGAGTTTATCGACTTCTGCTGTTCCTGGGGACCGCTCATTCACGGACATCGCCACCCGGATATCATGAAGGCCATCGAACGGCAGATGCATCGCGCACTGACCTTCGGCACTCCCTGCGAAGCTGAAGTCGAACTGGCCGAGTTTGTCATCGAACGGCTCCAGGCCCGCATTCCAACGGCGGAGCGCATTCGCTTCGTCAGCTCCGGCACCGAAGCCGTAATGAGCGCCCTGCGATTGGCCCGGGGATTCACCGGCCGCAGCAAAGTTATAAAATTTGAAGGCTGCTATCACGGCCACGTCGACAGCATGCTGGTCAAAGCCGGCTCGGGCCTGGTTACTTCCGGAGTGCCCGATAGCGCCGGAGTGCCCGCGAGTTTTACCGAACATACGATCGTGCTGCCGCTCGACGATCTCGACGCGGCGCGCAAGGCCGTCGCCGAACACGGAAAAGATCTGGCCGCGATTATTTTAGAACCGATCCCCGCCAACAACGGGCTCTTATTGCAACGCCCGGAATTCCTGCAAGGCCTGCGCCGGCTCTGCGACGAGAGCGGAGCCCTCCTGATCTTCGACGAAGTAATCAGCGGCTTTCGCGTGGCGGCGGGCGGCGCGGCGGAGTACTATAAAATCGCACCGGATCTTTTGACCTACGGCAAGATCATCGGCGGCGGTATGCCCGTCGGCGCTTTCGCCGGACGCGCCGACGTTTTCGCTCAGATCGCGCCGGACGGTCCGGTCTACCAGGCGGGCACGCTGTCGGGCAATCCCGTGGCGATGTCGGCCGGTCTCGCGCAGCTGCGGCTGCTTACGGAACCGGTCTATAAAAATCTCGCGGGTCTGGGCGAGCTGCTGAAATCCGATTTTAACGCGGCGGGCTTTCGCTGGAAACTGGCGAGCATCGGCTCGATCTTCTGGCTGTATGAAAGCGCGCAGGGTGCAAAGGATGGCGACGAAGCCCCCCGGCGGGCCGATCAAATTCGCCGCGAAAGTATGGAAACATATGCGCGCCTCCATCGTCATTGCCTGCGCAACGGAATCTACATGGCGCCTTCCGGCTATGAAGTCGGTTTCCTGAGCGCGCCGATGTCGGAAGTGCAAATCTATCGACTGCTGGAAATATTCAAAGACTTCTTCTCGAAAGAAGAGCGGAACCCGCCCCAATGAAACTGCTGCCGGAATTCCCTTCGCGGTCGGGGGCCGGCGGCAAAACATCCCGGCGGCTGCGCGGGTCCGGCACGGTGCTGCTGGCCCTCGGCATGCTCGTCTTGATTATCGCCCAGTTGAGCTGGTGGCTGATTTTCTTTCAGCGCAACCAATCCCGGACATTCGAACTGCAACAACAGCTGGATCGTCTGCGCATCGCCGCGGCGAACGGCGAACTGGAGACCGGCGGCGGCGCGAGTCTGCAGCAGTACGACGAACATCTCGGCGACCAGTCGCCCCTCGCGCTCTTCGCCGATGGACGCTACGGCCTCAATCCCGCGGAACTGAATCGGCGCGACTCGGCGACCAAACGCGCATTCTTCATGCTCGTCTCCGAAACGATTTTCGTGATTCTGGTTTGCAGTTACGGCACCTTTCGCGTGCTGCGAACGATTCTGCGCGAACGCAGACTCGGCCACGAACGCCAGATCTTTATCGATTCGGTCACCCACGAACTGAAGACGCCCCTGGCTTCGATTCTTTTGAACTTACAGACGATCCTGAAACGTGACCCGCCCAAAGACGACCGCGAAGAGTTGATTCGGGACAGCGTAGACGACGTGCGCCGGCTGGAAGAGCAGCTGAACAATATTCTGCTTTCCGGCCGCCTGGGTCGCAGACAGGCGAAAGACGAAAACGTCGGCGCCGGAAGCGAAGCCGCAACGGAAGCGGTCGGCGCAATCCGGAATTTCTTTCAGGAAAACACGAAGCGCTTCGAACAGGCCGGATTGATCGCGGAACTCGATCTACCGGATCAGCTGCGCTTGCGCATCGATCTCGACGGCTTTCGCACGATTCTGAGCAATCTTTTACAAAATACGATTCAATACGCCGGAGATTCGCAGCCACGCATGCGAATCTCGACGCGGTCTGAAAAACAAAACCGCGAGGCCGTATTGATATTCCAGGACGCCGGCCCGGGGATTCCTCCCGGCGAACGCGAGAACGTATTCCAACCCTTTTATCGTTTGAGCGAAGGCCAACGCCCGGTGCGCGGGAGCGGCATGGGTCTGTATCTGGTGCGCGAATTAGCCCGCAGCGTGGGCGGCGAAGCGCGTATCGTCGACGCCCCCGAGCCGGCAGCCGGGACCGGCGTCGAAGTTCGCCTGCCTCTGGCGAAAATCGACCCGGCCCTCGCGAAATAAATCGAAGCAATCGCATGACGATTCCCGCATCCCCACAGCACCGCATTCTGCTCGTAGAAGACGAAGACAGATTACGCAAAGGCATCCGCATGAATCTGGAGGCGGAAGGCTACGCCGTTTCCGAATTCGCGGACGGCGAAAGCGCTCTCGCCAGCCTGACGGACCAGCCCGAATTCAATCTGGGCATTCTGGATATTATGATGCCGGGAACGGTCGACGGCCTGGAACTCTGCCGACGCCTGCGCAAACAACGCCTGTTGTTTCCTGTGATTTTTCTAACGGCGAAAGGCGGCGTCGAAGACAAACTGGCCGGCCTGAACGCTGGCGCCGACGATTATCTGACCAAACCATTCGACCTGGGCGAACTGCTCGCCCGGGTCGCCGCCGGTCTGCGTCGTGCGCGCTGGAATACAATTCAGGATGATCTACGCATCGGCGATTACCGGGTGGATCTCGACGGCGCCAGCGCGCAAACCGCACAGGGCCACGGCGAAACCGTTCGTTTTAATGAACGCGAAATCGACATTCTACGGCTGCTTTTAGAGAATCGAGGGCGGCCGGTCAGTCGCGATCAAATTCTGGATCGCGTTTGGGGCACCGCGGAGTTCCCGACGAATCGCACCATCGACAACTACATAGTAAAATTTCGTAAGATTTTCGAAACGGAGCCTCAGTCGCCCCGTCATTTTATCACCCGCCATGGAATAGGATATGAGCTCGCAAACGACACCGAATGACAATCAAGCCCTGCCGATGCTAATTCGGGCCTTCGCAGGCGAAGCCACGCCGCGCACGCCGATCTGGTATATGCGCCAGGCCGGCCGCTATTTACCGGAGTACAACGAACTCCGACGCGGACGCAGTTTCCTGGAACTCTCCGAAACCGTAGAACTCGCCGTCGAAGTCAGCCTGCAGCCCTTTCGCCGCTTCGCCGTCGACGGCATCATCATGTTCTCGGATATCTTAACGCCGCTAAAAGGCGCAGGCATTCCCCTCCACTTCGAAGAGAAGAAGGGCCCGGTGCTCGATCAGACGGTCGCGGACGAAAGCGAAATGCATCATCTGCGCGAAGACTTCGACCCGGGCGTCGACACGGCCCACGTAGCCGATATTTTAAAAACCCTGCGCGCTCACATCGACGCTCTACCGGCCGGCACCGAACGCCCCGCCCTTTTGGGTTTCGCCGGCGCGCCCTTTACACTGGCGAGCTATTTAGTCGAGGGCGGAACTTCAAAGAAATTCGAAAAGACCAAGGGCGCCGTTTTCGGCGCGTCAGAGTTCTTTCACAGCCTGTCGGATCGTTTGACCGAGCATATGATTCGCTATTTGAAAATGCAAATCGACGCGGGCGCTGACGCCGTACAGATTTTCGATTCCTGGGCGGGCATATTATCACCGGCGGACTACGCCGAATTCGCGGCGCCGTACACGCAGCGAATTGTAGCGGCTCTCCAAGAATACACGCCCAGGCCGGTGATTCTATTCGTCGGCAACAGCGCGCACCTGTTGAAGGAGATGATCGCGCAGCAACCGCGAGTATTGAGTCTGGACTGGCGCGTACAGGCTCCCGCCGTCGAACGCGAAATGGAAGCGGCCGGAGCGCTGAACAAAATGGCGGTGCAGGGCAATATGGATCCCCTCACTTTATACGGAACACCGGAACGAGTTCGCTCCGCGGCTTCGCGGGTGCTGGAAAATTTCGCGGGCTTCGCCGGCCGCGGCGGCTACGTTTTCAATCTGGG
This sequence comes from bacterium, assembly GCA_024742665.1. Lineage (GTDB taxonomy): Bacteria > Spirochaetota > Leptospiria > Leptospirales > Leptonemataceae > JANSYA01. The sequence goes on along the minus strand of JANSYA010000001.1, from coordinate 665,399 downwards.
CCACGGCATTCATCCTTCGTCGCCGATTCCGAACGTGCAAACCATGCTCGACACCGTGCGTTCGTTTCCCGTGAAATAAGATCGCCCCTCGCCCGGCTTTGTACTTTTGCAATGCTTGCCCGGGCCGGGATGCGGCGTCGCGTGGTGCAGGGATACGGGGACCGCGCGGAATCAGCTGGAGTAGCGCAGAATATCGTCGGTTTCTTCGCCCGGCGGCGAAGCCGACTCCGGGCCCGATTCGAAGGCGTCTGTCACGCCGTCGAAGTCTTCGATATCCGATCCGCCGTACTGATCGGGCCGATTGCGCTCGGCTTCGATGCCCGCGGGACCTTCCGGCGGCACGACATAGAATTCGACCTGGTCGACGACCTGCGAATTATGAGCGATCTTGAGCAGGTAGCGACCAGGCGCGAGATCCTCGTAGTACTGACGAATATAATCGCAGCAGCCGTCGCGCTGAATCGGCACGCGCCGCAAATCGACTTCCACCGGATCCGGCGTTAGATTGTTTTCGTAGAGCGCGGCCAGAAAGCCGTTCGCCTCGTAGGAACCGCCCTGGATTTGATAGATCCACCAGATCGACTCGTAATCGAAGAAGTACAGGTCTTCGCGACCGATGCGAAACTCCGTGGCGAGCAGCAGGCTGCGCTCCGGTTCCTGAATTCCGCGATCGTCGTTGCTGGCCCAGGCGAAGGTTCCACGCACTTCGCGATTGCAGGCGCCGCCGAAGACGAGCGCGCAGGCGAGCGCGACCGCGAGCAGCAAAGCTTTAGAACGCGAAGCCTTAAAATGCGAAGAGCGCGATTTCATGTCTGAATGCCGGGGACGCCTGAGATTAGATCTTGCCTTTGCGAACCAGGTCGAGCAGAATCGCCGCCTGCCAGCGCTTCACGCCCGCGAAGAAACGGCTGATCGCGTATATGCGCAGCTCTTCGCTGCCGTATTCGGCGATTACGTTTTTGATGATGACTGAGAGGCTGCCTGGATAGGAGAGGCCTTCATCCAGGCGCGCGCTTTGCTCATCGTCTGAGCCACCGTAGTGCTTCACATAGGAACGCACGAAGAATCTTGCGGTCGGATCGCTGCCGCTGTAATCGGCGTACGTCATCAGAGCGTTGTTTACCGTGTTGCGAATCTCCGCTGAAAGTTCGGGGCCGAAGGACTCGTCCAACTGACGTTTTACGCGCCCGGCATAATTGGAGCCGTAACCTTTCTTCTTTCGCACGACCGTCCGCTTCGGCCGCGGGTCGGTTTTCTTTTCGATTTTGACGGGCGCCTTCTTTTCCTGCTGGCGGCGCATCAACTCCATCTGGGCGTCCATGTCGACCATCGCCGTGGCGTACTCTTTTTCAATAACGTCAGGAGCGACGCCGCGAATCTGAGCCATCGCGATCAAGGCCTGGGCGCGCAGAGCTTCGTTCTCGGAGTTTTCGTAAATATCGCGGAGCAACGCGAAGGTCTTTTCAGGATCGCCCCAGCGACGCAGGCCGTCGATCGCCAGCTTCACGACGGCCACCGGTTCCGCTTCGGGATTCTTTAAGATCGTTTCGTAGACGGGCAGGGTCTTCGCGCGCAGCTGCTCGTCCTCTTCGCTCATTTTGGCGACCAGCTGAAACATTTTCACGCGCAGGGCTTCGGGCTTGGATTTATCCGCGGCCAGGGTCAGCAGATACAGCGTCGCCGCCGGATCTTCCATGTCGACGAGCGCCTCAACGGACTCGCTCACAAATTTGCCTTCGTTGATTTGCTTTTGTAAAAGCGGGATGGCCGGCGTGTATTTTTTTTCGCCGAAGTATTCGATGATTTCAGCGCTGACCAGGTCGGGGCGATTCTGGCATGCGACCAGCAGGGCTTCCGGGCTGCCGTCCTGATCGCGTTTGATTAAACGCTGCGCGATGTCGGCCCGAACCTTCTCGTCGCGGACGCGCGGGTCATTGACCAGGGCGATCAGGCTCTTCTGGCCGACTTCGCCTTCGACGGCGTCGATATTCTTCACCGCTTCGTCTTGAAGGTCCGCGGGAATCTTATTGAAATCGCGCATGATGATCGCGACTTCTTTCTGGCCCTGCCCTTTTTTGATCCGGCTCAGAGATTCGTTGAATTCGCCCTGCGTATCGTAGAGCGTCTTACAGCCGGAAGCGCCGAAAAAGGCCAGCAGCAGGATCGAGGCCGAAAGCCAGGTAGATATAGAAGACAGTCGTTTCATCCTGTAATAGAGTATCGGCCGATCAGCCGTCGCGGCCAGGTTTTTCTTCGATGATTCGGACCCGTTCGGTAATGTCCTTCTCCCGGGAAAGACCGCCTGGACGGCCGCTGTAGGGGGGATCGCCGGAAAAAGGGTCCCGGGGGCGCTGGCCTTCCTCATGGATACCGGAGACGGTCTGGGCGATGCGAGTCAAAAATCGCAGCACGCGATAGCCGATATAGCCGGCCAGCAGGCACAGCAGCAGCAGAATCAACAGGAGTTTGAGCATAACAGTCGCCAGAATCGCGGGTGGGTCCCGCCCTTCCAATCAGAATCCGGAATGCCGAAGAATTAGAGCCCGGGCCAGGAGGCCGTCCGACGACGATCCCGCCGATTCGGCCGGGATCGTCGCGGATCGTCACGGATCGTCACATCGTATGTCGAATGTGTCGAAAATCGCGGGGGTCGCGCGCCGCGTCTACTTGCGCTTCAGCAGCGTGCGCCGGTTCAGGACGATATCGAGCTTCGTCGTCTTGCCGGATTCAACCGTGAAGTACTTGTTATCGAGCGGCAGACTCTCAAGGAACGACGCCTTGATGAAATAGTCCGAGCCCTGCGACAGGTTCAGGAACCAGAAAGAACCGTCGCGCATACTCTTCATCTTGTGAACCTGGTTGGTCTGCTTGACCGTCGGCATCCAGATGGTCTGGCCGCCGAGAGGCGTGTCGAAGTTCTTATAAAAGACTTTGCCGCGAATGGTGCCGAAGCCCGAAAGCGACGCGACGACGAATAGCTTGTTGTTGCGCGAATCTTTCTCCACGCCCAGGCGCTCGTCGATCACCGGATAGCCGTCGGCTTTGATCACGACGGGATGCACGCCGGTCGGCACGCCTTTGACTTCGATCATGGCGACCTGGTTGCGATAGCGTTTGCCGTTGTAGCTGTACCAGCCGAGCGGGATCGTTTCGCCGGTCAGACGCTTCAGAGCCGACTCGTTTAGCCAGGTGATCTTCGTATCGTATTCGTTACCGGAGAATTCGACGGCAATGCGGCGATCGTCGTTGCCGCGACGGCGGCGCTGGATCAGAGTCATCGGATCCATGGGCGTCGGACCGGCCTGAATATTTCTGAGAATGGTCGTGATGATTACGGCCTTGCTGTCGTCTTCGTGTTCGACGACTTCCGGTTCTTCGGGAGTCACCGGATCTTCGATGTCAGAGGGACCCGGACCCGGCTGGGGTTCCGGCTCGTCCGGTTCGTCGATCGGTTGCGGCTGCGGATCCGGGCGCACCGGCTCCGGCGGCTGGGGATCGCTTTTACCCGCCAGCAGAATGCCCGAAGCTTTGCCGGAGATTTGCGGAGTCTGGCGATGGTTGTATTTACGAGCGGCCTTGATGACGCGCTTCTTGCTCCACTCGAAGGCTTCATAAGCCGTCACAGTGCCGTCTTTGTTGAGGTCGCCGTTTTTTACCTGCAAGCCCTGAGCGAAATAATAGGTGAAGATACCGTGATTGATGCCGCCGCGAATTTCGATCGATGTTTCGTTCGCGTCGGACGATGCGATGATCGCTCTGTTATTGAAATAGATGCTCTCGTCGCCGTTTTCGATGATCTTACCGGCCTGGTCTTCATCGATCGGGACGTTGCCCTGACCGCGCGACTTACGGCCTTTCTTGGCGATGCCGCCGGAATAGCAGCAGTCGAAGATCCAGACCAGCTTCGCGGTCGGAATCTTTTTGACCCAGTCGTTCATGATATTATCCGGAACGTGGGGGCGATCGTACATTACAATATAATTGCGCAGTCCGTTCGGCGCGGTGGAATCGCGCTGGTAAGTACCGTGGCCGGAGAAGTAGAGCACGACCGTATCGTTGGGACCGGCCTTTTTCGCCAGAGCGTCGACGGCTTTCTCGACGCGAGCGGCGGAGACCATGCGTCCCAGCAGAACCTCGACGTGATCGAAGCGACCGTGCGTCTGGATCGTCTTCTTCATCAGCTTCGCGTCGGCCTCACACAAATCTAACGGCGGGATGCCGGCGCTGTTGCCTTTATAGTTGCTGCCGACGATCAAACCGAGCCGCGCCGCGGACAGTCCGCTCGTGACGGAAAACATCGCCATGAGCACGATGGCCGCGCCCAGACAGGGACGTAAGATTTTGAACAGGCGAGCTGCAGATGAAGTCATACGAAATTCTCCAAACGAATTTGACAGAAGCTGATGAAGAGTTGGACGGAGTGCAAGAGGAATTTGTTCTCAAGTCTGCCGCTTTTTCACTGCGGACCAAATCAGATCAAAGCGGGTTTTGGGGATCAGTCTCGGTTGCAGTCGGAGGCGGCGGACCGGGGGCGCGGGCCAGGCGGCCGAGTTCTTGATCAACCTGCAGCTCCACCCATTCGCGGGAAAGCAGCCGGTGCTCGCTTTCCAAATACGGCTGGATCAAATCAGAAAGCTCCGCGCACCGGGCCCGGATCGCGTCGCATCTTGCGGGATTCGGCGCGGCGGCCAGGTCGAGATCTTTCAGGCCGGGCAGCATCTCCGCCAGCCGGTCTTCTAGTTCGAGGGCTTCCGGCAGGCGCTCTTCGCGCAGCAGCCGGTGCTGGCGATGTAGACGCCATCGCAGGAGCCGCAGGAATATCTCCGCCGAAACGGGAGTACCCTCAGCCGCTGATCGAGAAGCTCATGCCCTCGCGGGGCGTCGAGCTCTGAGCGGGTTTCGCGGCGGGGGCCGCGCCTTTGCCGTCGCCGGCGGCGACTTCGGACCAGGCGCCTTTGAGCTGGTTCAGAATGCCGAGCACTTCGTCTACGACCGCCGTGTCTTTGGCGATATTCGCCTCAAGCAGGCGCTTTTTCATATACGCATACAGATTGAACAGATTCTCGGCGACTTCACCGCCCTCGTCCATATTCAGGGCCAGCATCAGCTCGGTAACGATGTCCTGCGCCTTGATGATATTCGTGTTCACGACATCGTAGGTCCGGGGCGACATGTTTTCGTTGGCGATTTTCAGAAAGCGCAGCGCGCCATCGTAGAGCATAATGATCAACTTGCCCTGATTTGCCGTCGTAATTTCAGTATCTTTGTATGCGTCGTACTGATTTTTTTTGAGTGCTGCCATGAATCGCTCCGGATTGCTCGCTTGTATGACCCCTATCGGCGGAATTCAGCGTCCCCTTAATAATTGTTGCTGAATTATATCACGGCTCGATCAGTCCTGCAAACAACAAAATCAGCAGCAAAACCCCCATTCCGATGCGATACAGCACAAACGGAAGTGTCGTATGTGTGCGTAAAAATCGCAGCAGACCCGCCACAGTCAGATATCCGACCAGTGCGGCGGTGATCGTGCCGACGGCCAGACCCGTCAGACCGGCCGATTCCAGCTCATGAAAGTCTTTGATCAGCTCGTACACTCCGGAGAGGGCGATCGCCGGAATACTCAAAAGAAACGAAAAGCGCATGGCCGCGTAGCGGTCGAATCCCAGCATCAGTCCGACCGTCAGCGTCGTGCCCGATCGTGAAGAACCGGGGATCAGGGCCATACTCTGCCCCAGACCGATCCAGAGGGCGTCTTTCCAGCCCAGAGTCTGAATATCGCGATTCTTGGGCGAAAGCCAGTCCACGAGCCAGAGAATCACGCCCAGGGCGATCAGGCTCCCGGCGATTACGTACAGCGAACGAAAGGGGCCCTTAATATAGTCCGAAAGCAGCAGGCCGAATACGGAGACGGGAATCGTGCCCAGCACGAGATACCAGACCATCCGCGCGTTTTGATCCCGAAAGGGCTCGCCGCTCGCCAGGCCCTGCAGGCCCGCCACGGCGAATTTCCACAGATCTTCACGAAAGTATACGAGCAGCGATGCGAGAGTCCCCAGCTGAATCACAGCGGAATAGGCCGCCCCGGGATCGGGAATGTCGAGAAAGACGGAAGCGATCCGCAGATGCGCGGTGCTGGAGATGGGAATGAACTCGGTCAATCCCTGGATAATGCCCAGGATGACCGCGGAAAATAGATCGACCATGATGCCGGCCAAATTGCCGCGAGGCCGACTGATGGCCATAATAAAAGGCTGCGATCAAAGCAGCCCCTTATTACGGCCATCGCCTGCGCCGGCTTATTTTACAACCGGCTTGAGTTTCTTCGCCGTTTTTACCCAGCGACGAACCTGGACCATACCGGGCACGCGCTCGACCATGGACTTCTTGGTGTTCATCTTTACCATTTTCTCATAGAGCTTGTCCGGATCCTGCTTCGCCAGCACGTTCACCGTCGGCACTCCGCACATTTCGAGCAGCTCGGCTTTCAAGCCGGCGATGCCTTTAATGCGAAAAAAGTCCGCGTGATGCACCCACTTCCCGACCAGCTTTTCACTGATTCGCGCCTTCTGCGCAATCGCCTTCCGGCCGAGTTTCGTATCACCGTGGGATAAGAGTTTTTCGATAGTAGTGACGCCGGCGCTTTTCAGCTGCAGAGCGTGTTCCGGGCTGATGCCGGTAATCTTGTTTAGTTTTGCCATATAAAATCACCCCTTCTCAAAGGTTACTGAAGGCGTTAAAGCCTTTTCACTATGAAAACAAATCAAAACCGCATGTCAAGCTTAAGAGAAAAAAACCTTAGTTTTTATTAAATAAATAAAGCTTTTTTCATCATCTACTACCACTAACCAAAACAAAGCCTAACATTTCAGTAAAAAACTCTTCTTCGCGCAAACTACAAAACTTGAATAACGATTCCAACAAAAACCAGCGCAGAATCAACATGGGCTTTTACGTATAGATACGTAACGAAGATCACCCCCTTATCAAACCATCACAAAACATCATTGGACGCCGGAGCAACGCGCACGGACAACATCCGGGGCGAATATTATACTATCTACACTTCATGTGTTTTATTAGTATTGACCTGGTGTCGCCGCGCTGAGGAATCCAAATGTCGCAAGCAACTCGCAGCTATTTCTACAACGTCGACGCGAGCGGCGATCTGTACCACGATGGGACGCGATTGCAAGATCGCGCGTTTCTCGACTTCTTCTTTCGCCGGCTTCGCGCGAATACGACGGGCACGGAGGCGGCATTCCCCTGGATCTCGCCCTGCGGCCCTGAAATGAATTTCGTGCGTGCCGTGGGAACGCCGATCATCTTCGACCGTCTGATCGCCGGCGAGACACAGGATATGCTCGGATTCAATCACACTTCACTCACACTTCCCTTCGAACCCGGCACGCTCCGACTTTCGCCGTCGGGAGCGCTGCTGCATCCGGCCCGGCCCGACGCGGGAATTCCCTTCGGCCGCCTGAACAGCAAGCTGATGCTGGAACTCGCGGCGAACATTGAAGAGGATCGGGGGAACTATATCTTGACCTACAGAGACCGCCCCTTTCCGATTCGACAGGATTCAGATGATCGCAATTGAATCAGGAGCGCTGAAAGCATGAACGGAATCAAAACCAGAGCCGCCGTGGCCTGGGCCCCCGGCAAACCACTGGAAATCGAAGAGATCGATCTGGCCCCGCCGGCCCGGGGAGAAGTCCTGATTCGAGTCGTAGCGTCTGGAGTCTGCCATACCGACGCGTTCACGCTTTCCGGAGAGGATCCGGAAGGGATCTTTCCCGCAATTCTCGGCCACGAAGGCGGCGGCGTTGTCGAAGCGATCGGCCCCGAAGTGTCCAGCGTCGAGGTCGGCGATCACGTAATTCCCCTGTATACGCCCGAATGCCGCGAATGTAAGTTCTGCAAGTCTGGAAAAACCAACCTGTGCCAGGCGATTCGCGCGACCCAGGGCAAGGGCCTCATGCCCGACGGCACCAGCCGCTTTTCGAAAGGCGACCAGACGATTTTCCACTATATGGGCACTTCCACTTTCTCCGAGTACACGGTCGTGCCGGAGATTGCTCTGGCGAAGATTAACAAAAGCGCTCCGCTAGAAAAGGTCTGCCTGCTCGGCTGCGGCGTTACGACCGGGATGGGCGCGGTTACGAACACCGCGGGCGTGCAGGCCGGCGACTCGGTGGCGGTCTTCGGCCTGGGCGGCATCGGCCTCTCGGCGATCATCGGCGCGACGATGGCGAAGGCCGGTCGAATCATCGCTATCGACATCAACGAAAGTAAATTCGAGATCGCGCGGCAGCTCGGCGCAACCGACGTGATCAATCCGAAACAGTACGACCGCCCGATCCAGGAAGTGATCGTGGACTTAACCGACGGCGGCGTCGATTATTCGTTCGAGTGTATTGGCAACGTGGACGTGATGCGCTCGGCCCTCGAATGCTGCCACAAAGGCTGGGGCGAATCGGTGATCATCGGGGTGGCGGGCGCGGGCCAGGAAATTTCGACGCGCCCCTTTCAGCTGGTGACCGGTCGCGTCTGGCGGGGAACGGCCTTCGGCGGAGTGCGCGGTCGCACAGAGCTGCCGGGCTACGTCGATCGCTATCTGGCCGGAGAATTCGAGCTGGATACATTTATTACGCACACGATGCCGCTCGAAGACATCAACAAAGCCTTTGACCTGATGCACGCCGGCGAATCGATTCGCTCGGTGATTCACTTCTAAACAAAATAATTATTTCTAAAGCGATCGCTCCTGAGTCGCTTCGCTCTAATCTTGGAAATCAAATGGATTTAGTCAGCCAGAACAAATGCTTCGAAGGAATGCAGCAGCGCTACGCGCATCGCTCGGCCGTCCTGAACTGCGATATGCACTTTTCGGTATTCGCCCCGGCCGCCGCCGTCGCCGGACAGAAGCTGCCGGTGCTGTACTGGCTCTCGGGCCTGACCTGCACCGACGACAACTTCTCGACAAAGGCCGGAGCCCAGCGCTACGCCGCCGAACACGAGATCATCCTGATAATTCCCGACACCAGCCCCCGCGGTGCGGATGTGCCCGACGATTCCGAAGGCGCTTACGATCTGGGGCTGGGCGCCGGCTTTTATGTGAACGCGACGCGGGCGCCCTGGGATCGACACTACCGGATGTATGATTATATCGCCAGGGAGCTGCCGGAGCTGGCGGAATCTCACCTGCCGTTTAACGGACGCCGGGCCATCAGCGGGCATTCAATGGGCGGCCACGGCGCCCTCATCATCGCCATGCGGGAAGCCGGCCGCTATGTTTCAGTCTCGGCCTTCGCGCCGATCGTCAATCCCGCGGGCGTGCCCTGGGGGGAGAAGGCCTTCGGGGCCTATCTGGGCGACGATCGCAATGCCTGGGCGGAGTACGACGCCTGCCACCTGGTGGCGGAACGCAAGCCGGAACTGCCGATTCTGATTGATCAGGGAACTGCCGACGATTTTCTGGCCGGACAGCTGTTGACGGAACGCTTCGTCGAGGCGGCCGGCCGGGCGAAGGTGCCGGCTACGGTGAATCTCCGCGAAGCCTACGATCACAGCTATTATTTTATCAGCAGCTTTATCGGAGACCACCTTCGCTTTCACGCCGGGCATCTCAATAGCTGAACAAGTACGCCCATGCAGCAGTCGCGAACGATGAAACGGACCCCCTTTTATAAATTGAGCCCGGCCCTGCTCTTGCTGACCGCCGCCATTTCTACGGCCGGCTGCTCTTCCAGCACCGGAGTCACGCTCAACGGAGACCGGCGCGGCCCGGTGACTCGCTTTTATCAGGATCTCTGGCAGGACCCGGTGACGGGTCCCCGCCTGCATCTGGCTCGCATGGATAAATCCGGGCGACTGGTGATTCTCGCCAACGATCTCGACATCCCTGCCCAAATCGCGGAAGCCGAACCGTTGGCCTATTCAGCAAACGCCAGCGGCGCGGTCTGGGTCGGAACCCGCTTTCCGTACGAGAAGGCCATCAAGCTGATTGGGTGGTCGCGGAACTACTATACCGGCCTGCGTTACGTCGCATTGTCGGACTATGTCAATCGCAGCACAAGTCGCTTCGACCAGGACCTGTTCATCGGGGGCTCGACCGAGAAGGCAGTCATGAAACTCAATTTGCGGGCCTGGCAGGATTCCGACTGGCGCGCGCTCTCCCGCGCCGCAAGCCAGGAAGACTTTCACTCCATCATTCGCGCGACCTACCCCGCAGCGCCCGGGCAGTAACGCGAGCACCCGGGTGCAGCCCGGATGTCGCGCCTTTTCGGCTCACTACGGACATTCTGATTGCCGACAGGAGCTCTTCTCGTTTTCCTGATGACAGTATATCTTAGAAGAAAGATGCGCTGATCGGCGCGCCAGGGGCGGCGCATCCGGAAGGGCCCAGGGCGAACCAGGCCTGGCGGCGCGACAAAACAGGACGAAACGGAATGGCTACAGAAGTACTGACACCCGAACAATCTCAGGCGGGGGAGTTTTACGCTCCTGACGCGTTCCCGACCGGCCTCAGTCGCCGGGTCGTAGAGTCCATATCGCACATCAAAAACGAGCCGGGCTGGGTGACCGAATTTCGACTGCAAGCCCTCGAAATTTTCGAAAGCAAGCCGATGCCCGAATGGGGTTTTCTGCCCGGCTTCGATATCGATCTGGAACAGTACGTCCACTACGTGGGCGCGAACAAACAGAAAAAGAAATCCTGGGACGAGGTCGATCCGGAAGTCCTGCGCAGCTTCGAGCGCCTGGGCATTCCCGAGCACGAGCGCCGCTATCTCGCCGGCCTTGAGGCGATGAACGATTCCGAAACCGTTTACGCGAACGTTACGAAAGAACTCGAAGAGCTCGATATTATCTTCTGCGACATCGATACTGCGATTCGCGAATATCCGGAAATCGTGCGTAAGTACATTGGCACGGTCGTAACTTCGAACGACAATAAATTCGCGGCCCTGAACAGCGCGGTCTTCTCCGGCGGCAGCTTCGCCTACGTTCCGAAGGGCGTCAAAACGCCGATGCCGCTCCAGGCCTATTTCAAAGTAACGGCGCAATCTTCCGGTCAGTACGAACGCACGCTGCTGATCGCCGATGAAGGCGCCGAGATCGTCTACAGCGAAGGCTGCAGCTCCGTGCAGGACAGCGGCACGAATTTTCACACCGCGGTCGTGGAGCTGGTGGCGATGGACAACGCCCGCATTCACTATACGACCATCCAGAACTGGAAGAAGAATATGTACAACTGGACCGTGAAGCGCGGTCTGGCGGAGCGCGGCGCTCATATAACGTGGACCGACGTAAATATTGGCGCGCAGACGGTAAAATATCCCGGCGTCGTTTTGAAAGGCGATAACTCGACGGGCGATATCTTATCCCTGGCCTTCGCCGGCAACGGACAGGTCCAGGACACCGGCGCGCGGATCATTCATGCGGGCAAAAACACCCGTTCGAATATTCTGGCGAAGGGCATCTCGCTGGACGGCGGCATCAATTCGTACCGCGGCCTGGTGAAATTCGAAAAGGGCGCCGAGAACGCCTACAGCCATATCAAGTGCGACGGCCTGATGATGGACGATCGCTCCGAGTCGCACGCCTATCCGTACAACGACGTGAGCGGCGAACAGGGCACGCTAAACTACGAGGCGACGGTATCGCGCATCGACGAGGACATGCTGTTTTATCTACAGACGCGCGGACTCAACGAAGACGAAGCGAAACTGCTGATCGTAAACGGATTTTGCGAAGGCGTCGTGCGCGATTTGAATATCGAGTACTCCGTCGAAATGACCCGCCTGATTCGCATGATCTTAGAGGACGGCAATGCCATCGCCGGACCGGAAGAAGCGAGCCAGACTCAGGACGCAGTCCAGAGCTGAAAGTCGCCGCAATGATCGCCTGGCGTGCAAGCGCAGGGCCCCGCGGCGACCAGCATACTATCAAGATCGAACGAGAAATACAATGAGCTTAATGTTGGAAATCAAAGACCTGCACGTATCTGTGGAAGGCAAAGAAATCGTAAAGGGCCTGAGCCTGGAAATTCCGAAAGGCGAGATTCATGCGATCATGGGTCCGAACGGATCGGGCAAGAGCACGCTTTCGTACACGATCCTCGGCCATCCCAACTATGAGATCACGAAAGGCGACATCCTGCTCGACGGTAAGTCCGTTCTTGAAATGCCGACCGACGAACGCGCTCGCGCCGGACTTTTTCTATCGCTGCAGTATCCGACCAGCATTCCCGGTGTAACCCAGACGAATTTTTTACGCAACGTGCTGAAGAATATTCGCGGCGCCGACGTGCCGGTGAAAGACTTTCGCAAAGAGCTGAAAGAAGCGATGGGCGAACTGCAAATCGACAACTCGTTCATGGCCCGCTACGTCAACGACGGCTTTTCCGGCGGCGAAAAGAAACGCAATGAAATCTTACAGATGTCGCTGATCAAACCGAAGATGGCCATCCTCGACGAAATCGATTCGGGCCTGGACATCGACGCCCTGCGAATCATCGCCGAAGGCATCGAGTCGCTGCGCGGCGAGGAACGATCGCTGCTGATCATCACCCATTACCAGCGCATTCTGAACTATCTCACGCTCGACCGGGTGCACATCTTCATGGAAGGCCGCATTCAAATGAGCGGCGGCCGCGATCTGGCCGAACGCCTGGAAGCCGAAGGCTACGACTGGGTGCTCCAGGATCAGCAGAGCAAGACGGCGGGCGCATAGACAAGGCCCGAATTACGGCGACGCGACGACCGGCTCCTCGTTCAGGCGAGGCGCAGACGCGAACCGCGCGCGATTTTATATTCGTTCACAAGCAATGACTCAAAACCAGACCATCGTCTCCCTGCGCGAAGCCGCGCTTCAGCGCAACGAACCCGAGGCCCTGCGCCGGGTGCGGGAAACCGCCCTCGACGCCTACGACTCCGCGGGCCTGCCGGACAACCAGCATGAGTCCTGGCGCAAGCTGCGCCTGGATTCGCGGGACTTCGATCTTCACAGCTTTCGCCTCTTCGGATCCGGAGCGGCGAGCGCGTCCATCGCCATCGATAATCCTCACGGGGAAGCGATCACCGTCGCGGAGTTCGCGCGTATTCTCGAAGACGACGCGGCACCGTCCTACGCCCGGGTGATCGAGCAGCATCTGAACGATCAGACCGTCCGGATCGGCGCGCCGGTGCCCGAAGGCGGCACGACCAATCAGGGCGTGCTGACCGATCGCGAACCTTTGAATATATTCCAGCTGCAGAATCTCGCGGCACACACCAGCGCGACCTTCGTCGGCGCGAAATCCGCGACTCCCAGAGAACAGCCGCTGAAAATTACGCATCGCCAGAACGCCCCCGGCGAATCGATCGTGCAGCGGACTTTGATTTATGCGGCGCCGGGCGCCGAGCTGACAGTCCTTGAAGAATTTCGCGCGGCACCTGGTCCCGAAGACGCCGCCGGCGATCTTTCGCTCTGGAACTGCGAAACCTTTATTGTCTGCGGGGACAACGCCCGCGTGAATTATATCAGTCTGCGCCACTACGCAGGCGATGAATACAATTTTCACCGCATTGAGTCTACTCAAGGACGCGACGCGCGCGTGCACGTGAGCATCGCCCAGCACGGCGGCTACGCGGGCAAAAGTTTCGTTACGGGCCGCCTGACCGCGCCCGGCGGCGAATTTCGCGGCATCGGACTTGCGGCGGCCTCCGGCGGCGAATACCTCGATATGGAAATGCTCGCGGCCCACGACGCGGATCATACGAATAGCTCGCTGCTCTATAAAACGGTAGTCCGCGACCGAGCCCACAGCGTCTTCAACGGCAACCTGATGATTCCACCCGGACGCAAGCACGTCGATTCGCACCAGACCAACAACAATATTCTGTTAAACAAAAAGGCCCGGGCGGAGAGCATGCCCAAACTGATCGTCAAGGCCGAAGACGTCGCCGCAGAGCACGGCGCGACGGTCGGTGAACTCGATTCGGAAGCCATCTTCTTTCTGATGTCCCGCGGTCTTTCCGAAAACGACGCCCGGGTGATGATGATCGAAGGCTTTTTGATGCAGGTCATCGCCGAATTTCCGGTTTCCGATTTGCACGAAAGTCTACTCGAAGAATGGAAAGCGAAGCTCTCGCTCTGAGGGTGAGGGGTGAGGGGCGAAGCCCCGAACGAGAATAAACACATGGGATTCATCAAGGTCATCAGCGAAGCCGAACTTCTGGAACTGCCCGAAGGGCGGGCCGTAACCAAACGTACTCGCATGGGACCGGTCGCTCTCACCCGCTTCGAAAACAAGATTTACGCCTTTCAGGACAGCTGCACCCACGACGACGGCCCCCTGGCCTCGGCGGAGGGCGCGACGCTCGAAGGCCCCTGCGTGACCTGCCCGCGCCACGGCGCTCAGTTCGACATCCGGACCGGCGAAGTGCTGCAAATGCCGGCCACGGAGCCCATCGAAGTCTATGAAGTGCGGGTCGTTGACGGCCAGATCGAAGTAAATCTGGATTGATCGATCCGGCCCTCTCGTTATTTTAATCTATTAGGACACGCTTTATGGGCCTCTTGGACTACCAAAAAATCAAACAGGACTTTCCGCTGCTGCAGACGAAGATGAACGGGCAATCCCTGGTCTTCCTGGACAGCGCCGCGAGTTCGCAAAAGCCGCAGCGGGTGATCGATACCTTCGCCAACTACTATCGCTGCCGGAACGCCAATATCCATCGCGGGGCCTATCGCCTGAGCTATGAGGCGACCGATCTGTACGACCAGACCCGCGAAAAGATCGCGCGCTTCTTGAACGCCCGCTCGTCGATCGAATGTATTTTTACGCGCAACACCACCGAATCGATTAATATCGTGGCGAGCTCCTGGGGCGACGCGAATATCCAGGCCGGCGACGAGATCGTCATCTCGGAGCTGGAACACCATTCGAATCTCGTGCCCTGGATGATGCTCGCCGAACGCAAGGGCGCCGTGCTCAAGCACATTCCCCTTACCGACGATTCGCGCTACGACTATACCCGTCTGGACGAAGTCATCGGACCGAAGACGAAGATCGTCGCCGTGCAGCACATGTCGAACGCCGTCGGCACCATCCACGACCTCAAACAGATTCGCGATAAAGCCCGCGCGGTCGGCGCGATGTTTTCGGTCGACGGCGCCCAGGGCGCCTGCCATCTCAAAGTGGACGTGCAGGAATTAGACTGCGACTTCTATTCTCTGAGCGCCCACAAGATGCTCGGCCCGACCGGCGTCGGCGTGCTTTATGGAAAGCAGGAACTGCTGGAAGCGATGCCGCCCTTTCTCGGCGGGGGCGACATGATCCTCTCGGTTTCAAAGGACGGCTTCAAAGCGGCGGGGCTGCCGGAAAAATTCGAAGCCGGCACTCCGAATATCGCGGGGGTGGTCGCCTTCGCCGTCGCTCTGGACTATCTGGATCAGGTCGGTTTGGAAAAGATCCACGGACACGAGCAGGAAATTCTGAAGTACGCCTACGACGAGCTGGAGCGCTTGAACGGCATCATTTTGTACGGCACGCGGGAATTCGCCGAGCGCGGGGCGGTCGTTTCGTTTAACGTCGAAGGCGTGCACAGCCACGACGTGGGCACCATTCTCGACGAAGAGGGCATCGCCATTCGCGCGGGACATCACTGCTGCGAACCCTTCATGCGCAAACACGATCTGTCCGGCACCGCCCGGGCCAGCTTCTATATCTATAACGGACCGGAAGATGTAGACGCGCTGGTCCGCGGTCTGGTTAAGGTGAAAGAAATATTCAAGAGCGTGGTTCCGGCTTGAACCATCGCCTCCGATAAGCGCATCGCCAGCGACGATCGCCCGGAACGAATTTGAATTCTATATGTCACTCAGCGAAGATCTTTACAAAGAACTGATTATCGAGCACTCCCAGAATCCCGGCCACCGCGGGCACCTGGAACATCCGCAGGTCGTTGAAGAAGGGGTGAACCGCAGCTGCGGCGACGAGGTCAGCGTCGAGTTAATTCTTACGGACGGCGTGGTCAGCGACATTCGCGTGAACGGCCGGGGCTGCAGCATTTCAACGGCCTCCGCCTCTATGATGGCCGATTCCGTCGAAGGCATGACCGTCGAACAGGCCGAAGATTTGATCGACAATTTCAAAGGTATGATCGTGGACAACCGCGAAGTCGCCTTCCCGGACGAGCTCGAAGATCTCGAAGCGCTGAAGGGCGTTCAGAAATATCCGGTCCGGGTAAAATGCGCGACGCTCTCCTGGAATACGCTCGAACAGGCCCTCCAGAAAGCGGTCAAACTCTAAGTCAAACTCCAGGTTCTTTCGGCCGATAAGAATCAGGTCAGCTCCGCTCGCGCTTGCATTGCACCATGGACGGATCATCGCCGACCGGGGGATAAGGCTTGCAAAAGACGGCCCTCTGGCTGAATGCTGACAGAACACTATGAATGAAGATTCGACGCCCGACCGGGCCGACGCAGCTCCCGATCTGGACGCAGCCCTGACGGCCGATCAGCAACCGCAGACCAAACAGGGATCCGTAAGCCCCTTGTTTTCCGTCGTGCAGGCCGGCGTCGCTCTGGCCCTGCTGGCCTTCGCCGGACTGGCAGCCAACGCTCCGGTCCTGCAGCAGTTGTACGCCGGGGCCGGTATTCCGCTTTTGATTCTGGCGGGCGCCGTCTTCTTCGTCATGCGCCGCAGCCCGGAATCCAGTTTGCGTCGGATTCTCGGTCTTTTGAGTTTTGTGATTCTGTGCGGACTGTGGCCGGCCTCAGTTCAGCTGAAAGGAATTGCGCCGGCCCTCTCGCCGGTCTTCGCTCTGGCCGTGATGTTGATCATCGCCTCGGCGTCATTGGGCTCCGCCACCGTGACTTTCGGCGCGGGTATCATCTCCAGCGCGATGTTCGCCGCAGCCGCGGCCCTGTTCAATAACCGCTTTCCCGAAACCCGCTTCGACGTGCCCCTGGTCGCCCTGCAGGCCGCGACCCCGCTGCTGGTCGGCGTGATGGTGGCGCTCTTTCTGCGCTCCCGCGACCAAATGGTTTCCGGCGCGACCCACACCCACGACGATCTGAGCAAAGCCTACGAACGTCTGGAAGAAAACCGCATGAACACGGCCATGGCCGTGGGCGTTCTCAAGAAGTCGGTTACGCAATTTAACGAATTCCTGAACAATATGCTCGAACGCATGGAAAGCCAGGCGGGATCGGTCGTGGAGATGAGCGCCATCGTCGAGGGCTTCGCCGTCGCATCGACCAATACGACCCAGAGCGTCAATTTGCAGAACGACAGCCTCTCTCAGCTCCAGAAGCAGGGCACGGACATGGGAGGGATTCTCAACAATATTATCGAGTCCACCGAAACCCTGGCCCAGACCTCGGCGCGGGCTCGGTCCTACGTCAACGAAGTCAACCAGTCAGTGCAGAATACGAACGAGGCCGTTCTGAAGATTCTCGAATCTCTCAGCCGCCTGGGCAAGATCAACAGCGTCATGGCGAATATCGCCGACCAGACGAACCTGCTTTCGCTGAACGCTTCGATCGAGGCGGCCCGGGCGGGCGAAGCCGGTCGTGGCTTCGCGGTGGTCGCCGCCGAAATCGGCAAGCTCGCGGACTACTCCGTGAACAACGCCCGCAGTATCGCGGATATCATCAAACAGAGCCGCGTGCTCACCGACCAGGTAAAGAATTCTTCAGGTAAAGTTAGTGAGCGCGTTGGATCGCAGCAGGACGAGCTGATCAAAATCGACGAGAATATGAAGAACCTGCAGCAGGTCTTCTCGCAGCAGCAAACTCTGAACCACGGCCTGCTCGATCAGCTCCAGCAGCTGGGGCGCCTCTCCGGCGAAATTGAACGCAACGCCGGGCACCAGCGCGCGAGCGGCGAAGAAGTCGCGACCGCTCTCGGCCGCATGGAAAAAGATATGACCGCCCTGACCGGCGAATCCAACAGCCTGCGCCCGGAAATCGCGCGCATCGAAGAACTCGCGGATCATATGATCCAGCTGGTAAACGAAGACGAAGACAACAGCGGCGAAGCTCAGAGCCTCGAATCGCTTTAATTCCGAACACCGCGCTCGCACGATGATCCACCGATTCCTGGAACGACACTTCCAGTTAGCCGCGAACGGCACCCATCCGCGTCAGGAAGCCGTCGCGGGACTGTCGACCTTTCTGACGATGTCCTACATCATCTTCGTGCAGCCGGCCGTGCTTTCGGGCGCGATGTTCGGCTTCGATTCGGGCATGGACATCGGCGCGATTACGACCGCCACCTGCCTGTCCGCCGCGATCGCCACGCTCTTGATGGGACTGTGGGCCCGCTATCCGATCGCTCTGGCGCCGGGCATGGGCGCGAATTTCTTTTTTATCTTAACGGTAGTGCCCGCGGCCAGCGCGGCCGGCTTCGGCGCCGGCTGGCAAACGGCCCTGGGCGTGATCTTTATCGCGGGCCTGTTGTTCCTGCTGATTACCCTGTCGGGTCTGAGGGCCGCGCTGATGCAGGCCGTGAGCCCGGCCTTAAAGAACGGCATCGCGGTAGGGATCGGTTTGTTCATCGCCTTCGTCGGCCTGCGCAACGCCGGATTGATCTTAAACGATCCGGCCACAGCGGTCGCTCTGAATACGAGCTTCGCATCTCCGGACCTGATCGTCTTCTTTTTCGGCCTGCTTTTGACCGCGGGACTGCACGCACGCCGCGTGACCGGCGCCATCCTGTGGGGCATCGCCGCGACGACTCTGCTGGCGGTGATGCTGCATTTCGCATTGCCCGCTCTGTGGGCTCCGGGAGCTTCCGGCGCGGAAACCCCCGCCGTGATCAAAGAGTCGCAGTTGATGACCCGCTTTGCTCCGGAGGGGCTGGCCGGCGGCCCGCTGAGTCTGCCGCCCTCGCTCGGACCGACCTTGATGGCGATGGACCTGGCCGGCGCAATCACCGTCAAGATGCTGCCCTTTATCATTATCTTCTTGTTCATCGACGTCTTCGATACGATGGGCACCCTCGTCGCGGTTAGCGAACAGGGCGGCTTCGTAAAAGACAATCGCCTGGTTCGCGGCAACCAGGCCTTTCTTTCGGACGCGGTCGGAACTCTGGCCGGCGCCGCGATGGGCACGAGCACGGTGACGGCCTACATCGAGAGCATTACCGGCATCATTCAGGGCGGGCGCACCGGTCTGACGGCCGTTGTGACCGCGGCGTGCTTTTTACTGGCCCTGTTTTTTAGTCCGCTGGTCGCCGTAGTCGGTTCCTATAGTCCGATCACCGCGCCGGCTCTGGTCATCGTGGGTTCGATGATGTTGCAAAATATAAAGCGCATCGACCTGGACGAATACAGCGAAGCGATCCCCGCCTTCATTATTATTCTCGGCATCCCCCTGTCCTATTCGATCGCCGACGGCATCGCGCTGGGTTTTATGGCCTACCCTGTGGTGAAACTGATCGCCGGACGCGGACGCGATGTCAGCCCGATCATGTACGGCCTGGCCGTGCTGCTCGCGCTGTACTTTCTATTCTTGCGCGGGCCCGGCGGAGGAGCTTGATCTATGGCGATGTCGCGTTCCGATAAACTCTACGTATTCTGCGCCTGCAACTTCGTGGCCCTGCTTGTGATCACGAATATGATCGGCACGAAACTTTTCGTGCTCTTCGGCGAATCGATGCCGGACGGCCTCTTCGGCGCGGCCTTTATTATCACGACGGGTTTGATCACCTATCCGCTCACTTTCTGGTTCACCGACATCGTTTCCGAAATCTGGGGCAAGCAGCGCGCCGACCTGATGGTGATCTACGGCTTTTTGGCTTCGCTGATGATGCTGCTCGTGTTATCGGCGGCGAAGGCCACGCCCCCGGCGGACATCTGGACGATTCGCGCGGAAATGGCGCCTTTCTTTCATCCCGACACCTATTTACGCGACGAGACCGGCGCGATAACGGGCGTCAGCAGCGCCGCGGCCCAGGCGGCCTACAGTTTTACATTCGAAGCCCCCGGCCTATTGCTCTTCGCCTCGATGTTCGCCTACCTGGTCGCCCAGCTGCTCGACAACTATATGTTTCACTTCTGGCGGCGGCTGACGAAAGGCAAACATCTCTGGCTGCGCAACAACGGCTCGACCGCCGTTTCCCAGCTCGCCGACACGACGATCGTTAACGGCATCTTTCTGTATTTCTACTGGCAAATGCCCTGGACCTCGGACGACCCCACGACCGTAACGATCATCCAGGTGATACTAACTTCGTATTTCGTAAAGCTACTGATCGCCCTCTGCGATACGCCGCTGATCTATCTGGGGGTGTGGGCGATTCGTAAATTCATGCCCGAAGTCAAAGATTTCCGGCACAACGTCGGCGAATAGGTCACGACCGGCGCCGCCCCGCGCGGCTCACAGGGTGAACTTTATGGAATTCCTTACATGGGCCATCCCGCTGATCGCGATTCTGGCATTCTGGCGCTGCTGGTGGATGTATAAGCACAGAGCCGAGCTCAAAGATTTAGATCGGGCGTTTGCGGGTTTCTTGAGACTCCCGGAACCGTTCTACTCTTTTCGTGCCGGCATGACGGATGTGATCGCGGAAGTGTTACCGATCTATGGAATGATGTTATCCGGGGTTATGATACTTCTATCGGGCGCTCTTTTCGTGCACTATCATCTGACGATTCATCACTGGAATCTGAGTCAGACCTCGCAGTTGGCCGAGTTCCTGGAACGACGGGATCTGCGAATCGAACTGGAAACGGAGTTCACATTCTATCTAACGCGAAACGGCGGCATCAGAAGCAGCGTGGAGAACGACTGCGGCGTCAAACATTCCGGCTCCTGGCAGGTCAGAGACGATCAGCTCACCGTAGAACTTTTCGAATTCGGTCCGGATGTGGAACGCTGCGAGCGTTACGAACGTTCCGAATTGGATTCGGAAATCTGGCGGATCAAAGCGATTACGATTCAAGCCCGTGAAATCAAATGCGACTCGGACGGCCAATTGAATGATTGTCGGGGCTTTCTCAGATCGCTCGAATTCGGCAAACTGCAAATCTGGAGCGAAGCTCCCCGATGATCAGACCGATGAGAGCGACGCGGCCACGGCTCCGGACCGCTTTCCGGCGCACTCTGCCGGGCTCTGCGAGCCTGGCTATCGCCAGACATTATCGGGCGAACTTAAGCCTCTTTATTACGGCCCGCCTTAGCGGGCTCTGCGGGCCTAACTCAGGTTAGGCCCTTCGACCGTGGAAGATCAAATACTTCCACCAGCCCAGATAGACGCCGCGTTCGACGTCGAGCACCGGCGCAAAACGTTCCCGTAAACCAGGCAGAAGATGGCCGGTGACCATCACGTGATTGCGCGACATGTGATGGCGAAAGCTGAGATACTTCGAATCGGAGAAATCAACGGCGGCGACCATCCCGCCCGGGCGTAGATCAATTTTGGCCTGGTCGAGAACCTCGGCCCACTGGGGATTGATCATCGACAGACTGTACGAAAACAAAACGAGATCGAAATTCGTGCCGGCATTGCCACCGGCCTGGTAGGGTTCTTCCAGCAGGGTCACGCGATCGCCGAAGGTCTTCAGCTTCGCGCGGGCTTTGCCCAGCATATCGCCGGAAAGATCGACGCCGACCAGCTCCGCTTCCGGATATTTCCGCGCGAGATAGGCGAGATTCACGCCGGTGCCGCAGCCGACTTCGAGAATG
Source organism: bacterium (assembly GCA_024742665.1). Classification (GTDB taxonomy): domain Bacteria; phylum Spirochaetota; class Leptospiria; order Leptospirales; family Leptonemataceae; genus JANSYA01. The sequence goes on along the minus strand of JANSYA010000001.1, from coordinate 643,721 downwards.
CGCAGCGGCCCTGCTTTCGCCTGATCGCCGGGTTTCGCGTTTGCATCAGGGCCGCGGGTCGCCGCAAGTAGCTCGGCGGCGGGCGGCAGACGCCGCAGCACTTCTTTGCGACCGAACAGAAAAGCCCAGCGCGTCGCGTCATAAACCATCGCGTGCAGGCGATAATAGCTCTGCAGATTCGAAATTTGTTTTCCGCGATCGCTGAATTTTTCGTTGAGCTTCTGGGCCGAGACTTCGTCGGCTGATTTTGATTTTGTAGCGGTCGTCATGCTCGTACTGTTCCCATCATCAGGCTGCCGTAGGTTCCCACGCGGCAGGTCTGGTGCAACTCGGTCGCGCGGTCGCCTTCGAATTCAAAGTCCACTGCGGCGCGCACGAAGTCCGGTAAAAAGTCCACGGCCGGGCTGGCCGACCGGAGCAGGATCTTCGTTCCCGGCTTGCTGTTTTGCAGAATCAGGCGCCACTCTTCTTCCAGTCCGGCCGGATCGTTCCACGCCAGCCAGTCCTGATGATCGAGTAGCACGTAGTGCGAATAAGCCTTTGGATTGTCTTTGAGAAACTGAACCATCGTCGTCGTGTGCGCGTTCGCGCTGTCGACGGTCTCTTTCAGCGTTTGAAAATTCTTTTCGCGTAAATAGCCGGGGGCGCATTCGCGCGTATAAGTGCCCGTCGCGTATACGCGCCAGAAATAGTTTTCCGAAACCGGCACCTCTGTAAACACGCGCCGCACGTTCGTGCGCAAAAAGCCGAGCAGTCCGCCTTCGAATCCGTTCATAATCAAATCGCGCTGGGCTCTTGGCACGCCCATCGCCGCGAGAGTGATGTGTCTTCCGAGAAACCAGCTGATGACGCGGTTCCAGAGCAGCGGCTCCAGACGATCATAAGCCTGCTGTTGTTCTTCCATCGTTTGCGCGCTGAATAACCAGCGAATATTTTCGTTGAGTTTTTTGTGCAGCTTAAAATAGCCCTGACACAGCCACGCAAGCGTGCCGGCGCCGCCGTAAAAATAGAAAGATTTCTTGAGACCTTCGCGCTCGAAGAACTTCAGTTTTTTATCCCAGAACTCCCGCGCGAAAGCGGGCAGCTCATCACGTAGTTTCGTGCGATACAGCTCCTGAATATCGGGATGGCAGCCGTCGCCGAACATGCGATACAGATCTTCGTGGGTCGCCGTGCGAATCACCGCGCGCTTGAGTTCGAATAACGCGTTCTGCTTGGGATTCACATCGACGCTGTTGATGCTCGCCGGCCGATCCAGCAGATAATCCAGCAAGTTGTCGCCGGCCGAAGTGATCATGACGATGTCGCTGTTTTCATCGATGTCCATCAGCTTGCGATCGATAGCCGGATCTTCCCAGCTGGTGTTATAAATCAGATGATTGCCGTGGATGGTGCGAAAGATTTTGTCTTTCGTATAGTTGGAAAATTTCTGGGTGATTGCAGACGCCATTAGGACACTCTCTTTATGTAAAATTAGGAGCAGACGCGCCGGGGCCGACGCCAGACGAAGAAGGACTTCGCTCAGGTTCGGTTCTCCGACATTCGTTCAAATAGTGCAAGCGGATTATTACGACTGCATTACGCGGCCATGACGGCCGCCGATTGTCATCGCTGGTGAATCCTGGCATATTACCGCGAATTCGCCGCGGAACGCCTGGCCGGGCACGAAAAAACCCGCCCTGTCCTGCGGCTGTTTTGCAACAGCCTCCCGGACAATGAACGGGTTCTTGCAAAGAAAATCGATTCGCGATTCGCGGAATGCGAATTAACGTTTCGAGAACTGCGTGCCGCGGCGGGCTTTGCGCAGACCGTATTTCTTCCGTTCCACCATGCGAGAATCGCGGGTGAGAAAACCGGCTTTCTTGAGATGGGGACGCGTATCGGGAGTCGTGGACTGGAGCGCCCGGGCGATGCCCATGCGAACCGCTCCGGCCTGACCGGCCACGCCGCCGCCCGTTACGTTAACGCTGATATCGAATTTGTCCTGCGCGCCGACCAGAGTCAGGCTGCTGACGGCCTTGGTCGCCAGACGCGGAACCGGGAAATACTCGGCCACGGTCTTGCCGTTGACTTTGATATTGCCCTGGCCGGGGCTCATTTTTACCCGCGCGATGCTGGTCTTACGACGACCGACGGTGAAGATAGCGTTGCTCATATCCTGTGAAATCCTGTATCTGAATCAATAAAACGTGGGCTGCTTCGCCCGAATCACTTATCTCTCACTTATTTCCCGGCACCCATACGGTGGGCTGCTGCCCTTTGTGATTGTGCTCGGCGCCGGCGTAAACCCGCAGATTGCCGAAGATCTGGCGACCCAGCGGGCCTTTCGGCAGCATGCGCTTGACCGCGATTTTGAGCGCGTGGGTCGGATCGGTTTCCATCTTCTTCTTGAGCGTGTAGGTGTTTAACCCGCCCGGAAAACCGGTGTGCTCGTGATATTCTTTTTGTTCCAGCTTGCGGCCGGTAACGCGAATCTTGTCGGCGTTTACGACGATGACGTTATCGCCGGTATCCTGGTGAGGTGAAAAGGTCGCCTTGTGTTTGCCGAGCAAACGATACGCGATTTTGGTCGCGAGACGACCCAGGATCAAATCCTGCGCATCAACAAGGACCCAGTCCTTTTTGATGTCTTCGTTGCGAGTGTATTTTGTCCGCTGGGACGAAAGAGTGACGGCCATAATCCTGTGTTTTTCCGCGAAAATAATAAGAGAACTGACAACGTTTTCGAGAAGGGTCGAAGGGTCAACGGGAAAACGCCAGAGACGCAGCTTCGCCGCGAATCGCTCAATGCGACATAATCCAGAGAAGTCTGGCCGGAGTCTGGTCGGCCATTCAGGAATCAGGCGGCAGGAACCCGCGCCTGGTCGGAACGATTCCCCTGGATGTCGACCTGCCGGAAAGCGATCTGGACATCATCTGCGAAATCCCGGCCGTCGTCACCCCCGATCAGTTCGAGGCCGGACTGGCCCGGCACTGCGCACGTTTCGCGACTGCTAAAACGCCGCCGAAGATCTGGAAGCGACCGGGGAAATCGACCGAGGCCGCCTTTTGCGAATTATTCGCGATCTCGATTCCGGCCGACAAGGATGAATACCGGGCGCTGTACGATTCGTCGCCATCAGGCAACGGCAATGGGGCTTATGCTACGGTTGGCGGGAGATGCGGTAAGACTGCGAGCAACCGGGTGTGGACTTCGGCCCGGACGCTGGCGAGATGCGATACCCCGGAGTTGAGCGTTTTTCAAGCCGGCTTGTGACTTTGATTTTTGTATGTGGCGTGCCCGACAGCACGCAGGAATTTTCGAAAGGATCGAGAATTGGCGGCGACCTTGAGCGGATCCACTTTTTGGCAAATTATTACGGGGTCCTTTCGTTTGTGATACGCGGCCTGTTTCACCATCCGATTTAGGAGTTCCGTAGCGTCCGAAATTGAGTCAGCAAGGTTGGGTTCGATTTGCGAACGTTGCTTTTTGGAGATCGAAAATCGCGCTCTCATATTCAAAAGCGCGTCAGGATCCGCAATCAACCAGTTTTCAAATTTTCGATTTTTAATGATGACTTGAACATTGCCGACTTTCTTTTTCGTAAATGCTTGCTGAACAGACTCAGCAAACGACGGCGCACACATACCTCGCTCTTCCTGATTCTCCAAATCGATTAGCACTATTGTTCGGTCCGCTTTCTGATTTCGAACGAGTTTCATTCGATCAATTGCGGCGCGCGCAATCTGATCCGGAGAAGCCTTCGGCTGCATGTCTGCATAAATTGGGTTCAATAGCCGGACGCCTTGCGGCAATTGAATCCTCCTCAATAAGCCGGGCAACGCCTGCGATTCCGCCTGGCCATCGACAATCAGGGAGATTTTCAATATACACCACCCGGCACGACTTCGGGCACAAGGCCAGACCCGAGATACTCCGAAAGACGAATGTCTCCCGACTCAAAATCTTTTGCTGAATCCGGGTGCAGTTCAGTCAAATTCGCAATCTGCGTCTCCCCGTCTTTCTTATGCACGATCCAGATTTCACCGGGATGAAGCGCGTCAATCAAAGTGGGAGAATGGGTCGTCAGGAAGATCGTTTTATCCGAGCTCAGCTCGCGAAAGCGGCGAATCAAAACGCTGATAATCCATGGGTGCAGAGAATTTTCGAGTTCATCGATGCAGAGCAATGTAATCCGCGGGTCGGCGGCGGCGACAAGCATCGCCAGGGTATGAAGCGTGCCGGCCGAAACGTCTTCGGCCGTAAAGGGGCGGCTTACGTTTTGTTCTTTGAACTGTAGACCCAGAGTTTTAGTATGCGTATAGTCCGTGGAAATATCTTCGAGATCCGGGATGACCTCCTGCATCGCTGAGATCACCTGGAACCAAAGTGCTGAATGCTTATGCTTCAGCCAGTCGACCATTGCCGGAAGGTTCTCTCCCTGGCGGGACAGCGTCGGATTCGGCGTAGGAGCGGCGGAGAGACGAGTGAGCGCAGGTGAGATTTGGAAGATGCTCCATTGTGATATCTGTGTGGCGAGATCCAGCAGAAGCAAATCGTACAAACCAGACATCATGAGATCTTGCTCTCTCAAACTCATTTTTGAGAACGCTTCCCGAAGGTTGCGGGCATAACTGATGCTCGCTTCCAGGGTCCCTTCTGCCACTTCAATCGTCGGCTCCGCACCAACCTCCCGATTCAACTTCAAAAAGGGAACGAAACTGCTTCCATTCTCAATTAATAGGGAAAAACTTTCTTCTGTAACTACGAACTCGGCTCTGATCCCGGCTCCGGAGGCCTTAATGGAAAAAGTATGTATTAAGCGAAACTCAATCGAGTCGGTCCCTGCAATAGTCGTTTCAAAATCCGCCACAATACCAAAGGAAATCGCCGCCTTCGTCCGTCGCTGTTTCCGATGCGCGATGTTCTCATAGCCGCCCTTCCGCTGGATCGCCACTTCCAACCCCGCAGAATACACGTCCGATAGAAAATCAATCGCATCGATGAAATTCGATTTCCCCGCCGCGTTCGGCCCCACCATGACGGACAGCGGCGTCGGCTCAAATCGCACGTCCCGCAGCGATTTGTAATTCTCAATGTGAATTTCCCGAAGTCGCATCTGGTTTTGCCGCCGAACCCTGAGTACCCCGCCTCAGAATTCCTTCGAAGCCTTATCGAGAAAGGCCTTCTCTTTGCGCGAAAGCGAGTCCATGCCTTCGAGGGAAATCTTGGCCAGCAGGCGATCGACTTCGTCCTTCATGGCGATGCGTTCGTTGATCAGCTCCTGCTGTTTGCGCAGGCGGCGCTTGCGCAGGGCTTCGTTCAGGCGATCCCGCAGGCCGGGCCGGGGCGGTTTGGGTTTATTCGAACTGGTAAAACTGGAAGATGAAAGCACGGAAAAATCGCGGCCCTTGCGCGCGTAATAATATAGAAAGAGGGCGCTGGCCAGAGCCCCGCCAGAATGCAGAACCAGGCTCATCAGGACGCCCGCCGTCCCGCCCGAGCCGCTGAAGATCAGCAGGATAAAAACGAGCAGCACCATCCACTTCATCCGAATCGGAATCACGAAAAACAGCAGCACCTGACGATCCGGCCAGAGAATCGCATAGGCGACCAGAACGGCGCCGATCGCGGCGTCCATGCCGAAGAGCGGGCCGGTATAACCACCGGGGATCAGATAAACGACGAGACCCAGCCCGACGCCGCCCAGCAGCCCGACGTAGACGAATTTCAGGAAATTGTGACGGCCCCAGGTCCGTTCCAGCTCCGAGCCGAAAAAATAAAATACGATACTGTGAAAAAAGACTTCAATTAGCCCGCCGAATATGGTCGGACTGGAGGGCAGGAGCGGATGGGTCAGAATCTGCGTCGGCAGGAACCGGCTGAACTGCAGCGTCAGACCTTCGATCGGGGCGTGGAAAAAGCTCCGGGCCAGAATTTGCAGCAGAAAGGCGGTCGTCATCAGGGCGATCAGGCGCAGCACCGTGTCCGTCGCCGGCGGATAGTACACCTGTTGCTGATTCCATCGGCTGCTCATCCCGGAGAATATCGGGGGAATGCCCCGTCCCTGGCAAGCAGAAGAATAAACAAATTACTTCCGCAGACGGGCGGACTGAAAATTCTGGTCATTCCGGGCTTCTCGCCCCGGCCCGCTCCTCGCAGCCACAGGTAGATGACGTCTTATGAGTCGCGTAAAAAAACTGATTCTGGAAGGCACTGAAACCCTCGTCATCGTCGGTCTGCTCAGCGCGGCGATCATCGGCGGCGCGATCTACGGCCTGGTTGTTTCAGCGGTCGAAGACCGCAGCGAGCTGCAGATGCTCGCAAACTATCGGCCTTCCACGCCCACTCGCCTGTATGATCGCAACGGCGAAGTTTTCGCCGAGCTGTATCGCCACCGGCAGGAGCTGGTCAACCTCAGCGATATTCCGCCCCACGTGATCCAGGCCTTTCTGGCGGTCGAAGACGATAATTTCTTTAACCACTTCGGCATCGACCTGGCGGGCATCGTTCGCGCCGCGATCAAGAATATCGCCGCCGGTCGCATTGTCCAGGGCGGCTCGACTCTCACCCAGCAGCTCGCGAAGCAGATCTATCTGAACGCCGAAGGCAAGCGCGGACGAACCTTCACCCAGAAGATTCGCGAAACAGTGCTCGCGCTGCAAATCGAAGAGGAACTTTCCAAAGAAGAGATCCTCGAAGTATTCTTTAACGTTATTTATTTAGGACACGGCTGCCAGGGCATCGCCTGCGCTTCGCGCCTCTACTTCGACAAACGCGTCCAGGATTTGACTCTCGCGGAAGGAGCGCTGCTCGCGCGATTGCCCAAGTCGCCGATTGGTTACAGTCCCTATAAGTATCCGCGCAATTCGAAGAAGCAGCATATGTTCGTGCTGAATCGCATGGCGGACCAGGGCTATATCCCCGCCGCGCAAATCGACCGCATTCATAATGCTTTCTGGAATCGTTACTGGGACAAGGTCATCGTCGAATCGCCTTCGCGCTCGCAGTGGGGCCAGCGCCTGAACAGCGCTCCGTACTTTACCGACTACGTGCGCCAGATCTTAGAGGCCGCGCCGGAAATCGGCGACGAACGTTTGTATCGTCACGGCCTGAAAGTCTATACGACGCTCGATATGAATCACCAGCGCATCGCTGAGAATGAAATGGGTAAGATGCTGGTCAAAGCGAATCGCATCGGCCAGCAGTACGCGAAGACCGGCGGGCGCGGCGGAGTCGATTTCAGTCTCTTCGGATTGCACCGCAGCCTTTCGCTGATTTTGCCGGTGGGCGGGCCGATATCGAAAGGCCTCGATCTGCGCGGTCAGTTTCGCAAAGAAGTCGAAAGCGAAATGTTAGACGGCCTGCAGGCCCTGAGCTATCTCACGCCGGCCAACAACGAAGCGGCGGCCTTCGAAGAATTTCGCAAAGACACATATACGTACACTTCCAATCTCCAGGTGCAGGGCGCCTTTATTTCAATCGAACCGCGCTCGGGTTATATCACTTCGATGATGGGCGGCACGGACTTTTCGCCTACGAACCAGTACAATCGCGTTTTGCGCGCGCGCCGCCAGCCCGGCAGCGCCTTTAAGATTTTCGTCTACGGCGGCGCGATCGAATCGCGATCGATGACTTCGACCACGCCGATCAACGACGCTCCGTTTTTTACCATCGCTCCCGACGGCAGCTCATGGGCGCCCGGCAACTACGACCAGGGCTTTATGGGACTCGTGCCGGCGAAGCGCGCACTGGCCGCATCGCTCAATACGGCCGCCGTGCAGGTATACTTTCGCGTGGGCCCGGAACCGATCATCGACCTGGCCGCCCGCCTGATGAAGGTTTCCGACACCCGACGCTTCACGCCGGACCCCGCCCTCGCTCTCGGCGCGAGCGAAATCACGCCGATGGAATTGACGACCGCCGTGTCGATCATCGCCAACGGCGGACGCGACGTGATCCCGTTTGGCGTGCGCTACGTCACCGACCAGAGCGGCAACGTGATGTACGGCCAGGAAAGCCGCATCCGTAAAATCCTGGCGATCAAATCCCGCGAAAACACGATCCAGGTGATCGAGCCGGGACTTGCATTTATCTTACAGGATATGCTGGCCGGCGTCGCGCGAGCCGGCACCGCGACCGGCGGCCTGCGCCAGGACGGCGGATTCTACGGCGACATCGCCGTGAAAACCGGCACGACCTCGAACTACTCCGACGCCTGGATCACGGGCTTTAACCCCGAGTACGCCAGCACCGTCTGGTTCGGCTTCGATAAGTCCAGCGTCACGCTGGGACCCGGCCAGGCAGGCGGCGGCATCGGCGCTCCGGTGATCGGCGCTATATATAGAAGAATTTATAAAGAACAGGGCAAAGCCTACCCGCGCTTCGCGGACACCCCCATGTGGAAGAACCCGCCCGCGGACATCGTCAAAGCCGGCTGCGGCGGCTACGGCATGGGTCCCAAAGAAGTCGACGGCTACACTCTGCGCGCGCCGAACGACGGCTCCTGCGGCGGCGATCGCATTCTGGACGAACGCAAACTCCTGATGGAAGAGATGGGGATATCCTCCGAAGAATTGGGCGTCGAAGGACGTCTGCGCTTTAAGACCAACGAATAATATTATTTAAATCGAATTAAGAAAGGCCATCCAATGAAAAGTAAACACGTAGGACGCGATCGTCAGCAATCCGGCGCATTCGCACAAATGCTTGAAGTCAACCTGAAGCAGCAGGCCGCCCTCAACCCGGGCGACTATCAGAACGTTCGTATTACCAGCACCAACGACCGCGACTTCGTTTTCGTATCGACCGAAGAACACGGACCGGGCGTCATACGCCGCGAAGAGCTACTCGATAGCGAAGGACAGATCAATGTTTCGGCCGGCGAGAAACTGGACGCCTTCTACCTGGATACCCAGGGCGGCGAAAAAGTATTCACGACTCGTCCCTCGGGCCGCGCCGCCAACGAAATCGTGGCCACCGCCTTTCGCGATAGTATTCCTCTGCGCGGAAAGATCGCACGCCAGATCAAGGGCGGTTTCGAAATCCAGCTGGGCGAAGTGCTGGCTTTCTGCCCCGCTTCGCAGATGGAAGACGAGGAGCTCGGCCGCCAGAGCCAGGGCATGGAATACCTGGTCACCGAACACTCCGGCAAACGCGTCATCGCTTCGCGCCGCTCTTTCAAAGATCGCAAACGCGAATACCAGAAAGACATTCTGATGGGTACGCTACAAGAGGGCGACATCATCACCGGCACTGTAATTTCTCTGCAAAACTTCGGCGCTTTCGTCGATCTCGGCGGGGTTGAAGGCCTGATCCCGATTTCAGAACTCGACTTCACCCGCGTTAACCATCCCTCGCAGGTGGTTAAGACCGGCGAAAGCGTGCGCGTGAAAGTAATCGCCATCGACTGGAAAGAAGATCGCATTACGCTTTCGCGCCGCGCGATGCTGCAAAACCCCTGGCAGGGCGAGCTGCCCTTCCGCGAAGGCGAAATCGTCGCGGGCACCATTGAAAGCCTGAAAGACTTCGGCGCCTTCGTGCGTTTGACCGACAACTTCACGGGCCTGATTCCCATGTCCGAAAGCGGCGTTCCGCGCGGCCAGCGCATCGAATCGGCCTTCGAACGCGGTCAGGAAATTCGGGTCATGGTCGCCCGCATCGATCGCGAGCGCGAGCGCATCTCCCTGTCCTATTCGAAAGTGGCCGAGGCAGACAGCCGCGCCGAGTACGAAGAATACATGGAATCGCAAAAAGACGACATCGCCAGCGGCACGTCCAGCTTCGGACAGCAGCTGCTCGACGCGATGAACAAGAAAAAGCAATAAGCTCGATTCGAAAACAATTCGGGCCGGGGCGCTCCGCCGGCGTCCAAAAAAAATTCTGCCGCGTGAAGCTTTCTCGACCGTTAATAGTCGAGTGAAGACAGGCACACGCAAACGACTGCGCACAGCTCTGATAGCCACCGGCCTGGCCGGCGGCTGCGCGCTGGTGCTATTCGGGGCGATGGCGATGTACGGCACGCCGGGCCTCGCACTCTCCAACTATCTCCCCATCAGCCCCGCCGCGGACCGCCATCCGCCGACGGACCGCCTGCTGATGGACGTTCGTAAGAGCTTCCAGGACTACCAGAACAACGCCGGTCGGCTGTACTCCGCCGGCCAGGCCCTGATGGATAAGTACGAGCTGGCTTATCTGCGCATTGAATCCCGGGGCGGCGTTTCGATTCATCGTTCGTACGACGCGGGCCGCATCACTTTCGGCAACGTTCAGGAACTGGAAGATCGAGTCGCGCGCGAAGCGATCATCGCCAGGGAGATGGCCGAAGCCGGAGCCCGCGCGCCCGAATTGGGCAGCTTCGGCCGCTATTATTATAAAACCTTTCCCGTACAAATCCTCAAAGGGCCGGAGCTAATCGAAGAAGTCGCGATTACGATCGCGTATGAACAGATCTATGTGGGCGGGCGACGCTTCTCCAATCTTTTCGGCGTGCCCCACTCCGTATCGCGGCTGGCGTACTTGCGCTTCGACGCGGCCGCTCCGTACATTGCCGGCGCGGCGATCATCGCGGGACTGGCGATGGTCTTGCTCAGCCTGCGGGAACCTCTGGCGCGCCGCGCCCGAAACAAATCGCGTCCGCGACGGCTTGTATTCACCGACGAAACCTGGCCGGACCCGAATCGTCCTCTGTCAATGAACGACGACGAGCAAGCATCACACGATGCGGAACTCTACGACGAAACAACCGCAGACGCGCTCCACCAGAGTCCGTCGGAAGCCATCGACGAATCCGACTTTTCCGGGGGAGTCGAAAAATCCACGGAACCCGCGCCGTCGCTTTCACCGGCGGGGGAACGCCGCTTCCAGATTCTTTCCGATCCCGCGAATTTTGTTTTCCAGGCTCCGCTAAATGCGCACGAAGAACAAAGCCTGCGCAAAAAGATCGCGGCCCTTGAGGCCGAAGCCGGGGAACGCGACGCGACGCGCTACGAATTCGAACAGGAGCGCTGGAACCTGCCGGGCTTTCAGTCGGTAATGCAACCGCTACGCCAGAAGATTCAGGCGGAAGATCTGGACTTCTGGCCGGCAGCGAAGGGCGCGGGCCGCGGCTTCGACAATCAAAGCTCGCTTTTCGATTTTCGTTATTATCGCTTTCACGAGCAGCAGGGTTATCCGGAACAGATCGCGGATATCGAAAGTTTTGCCCGGGGATTTTTGACCGCGGTGACCGACCTGGCGACACATGCAACCGCGACGCTGTATTTAAGAAATCGGCGCGGGCGCTTTCATCCGACCCTGCGCCGCAGCGGCAGCGTTTTTATTTCCGGCGCCGCTCTCGGCTCGGAACCGGCCGCGCACCACCTGGTCAAGCAGCTGGAAGACGGCCGCTACGTCGTCATGGAAGAAGGCCGGGAAATTTATTTTCCGGTGCCCTGTCGTCAGGCACCGCAGGGCACGCCCGGAGTTCTCGGATTGATCTGCATGAAATCGGACCGGCCGATGTACAACGCCGAAACGCTCAGCGCGGCCTGGTATGAGATTCGAAAATTCGGCGAAAGCCTGTTCCAGGCGCGCGTATTCGAAGAAGCCGTAAGTGATCCGGAAAGTACTTTAAGCAACGGCCTCAGCTTTCACCGCGATCTGCTGCACGAATACTCGCTGAAACGTGAAATTAAAAACGGACGCATGCTCATATTATTGCGCTTTCGCGGCCGCAGCAATCCCGACAGCGGACGCCTCTTCGGCCTGGGCCTGCGATCCTTTTTCGCCGCGCCCTTTCGTTTGTATCGCGTCGCCGCCGACGTTTTCGCGGCCCTGGGACCGGAGCTGCCGCTGGAAGAACTGGAACGCCGGCTGGGAGAATTTCTGGAATTCGTGCGCGAGCAGGAAGCCGTCGACGTCAACGCGGGCTGCGCCCTGCTAAACGACGACGGCGCGGGCCCCGCCTCGGCCTACGAATGGTTTCGCCAGGCCGGCACGGCTTTAGAGCAAAGCGAGAAGACCGGACTCAACCGCCTGCGCCAGTACGACTCGGTGCAGAGCGGCGCCGTCGTCTTCCGTCAATTTGCGAATCGGGACTAATTCGCGCGCGACTCAAATGGATCCCTTACTCGACGAAAAGATCATTCTGACGCTCAATCGGGTCTGCTCCGACTTCTTTAAGGAGAACCTGTTTCTGAGCGCGGACAAAGAAGCCTACGGGCCTTCCAAGAACGAAGGGCTTTGCTATGAAAGCTGTTCGCGCATCGGCTTCGAAGGCGACGTAAACGGCCAGATCTATTTCTGCATGGACGGCTATACGAAACTGAAGCTGCTGCCGCGCATCGCGGAACGCTACCAGATCGATCCCAATCTGAAGGGCATGGCCGACTCCGTGATTTTAGAGTTCAGCAACCAGATGGCCTCGAATATCGTATTCGAGTTACAGGACGGCGGCTTCAACGTCGAGCTGACTCCGCCGGAGAGTCTGAATCACAAGATGATTCCGATCGACTCGAATATTTATCGGCAGTACATTATGATTTTCTTTCTGCGCGATCGTCGTGAACGTAAATATCTCGGACGCGTCTATCTCGTGCTGACCATGCAGAAATTCAATCCGCCCGATGCTGACGCCGGGGCCGCCTCCACGCCGGACGGCGAAAACACGAACGATATCGAAGCTCTCAGCGTTTGAGCGAACAGCACTCTTCGGCGGTCGCGCTCTCGATTTCCGCCAGGCGCGCCTGCAACCATTCGGCGGATTTGTATTCGCGACCGTCGGGAAATCGAATCAGATAGGGCCGGCCGGTAATCGACGACTTCGTCGCGATGTGCTGAATAAAATTCCGAGCGGTTTTGATCAAACCCCCGGCCCGCGAGTATTTCATCCGCATATGAGCGGCGGCGGCCGATGCGGAATGTTCGCTGCCGTTGCGCACGAATACTCCGCCTGAATTCGCGACCCGCGTAATCAACAGCTCGATTTTTTCGGCTTCGGTGAGTTCTTTCTCTTCGTCGGGAGCGGCGGCGGCTTTGATTTCGCCGGCGCCGGCGGAAGCGTACAGTACGAAAGCGCAAATCGCGAGAGTCGCCAGACCGAGCGACCGGAGGCGTCTGATCCCGGATATGACGGGGAGCGAGAGCGCGAAAGGCGAATTCACAGCTTCCGTTTTTTGAGCGTTCAAATGATTCAGCATGTTCATATTCTTCCTGAAATTTTCAGACTGCGTCCAATTATGACGCCGGCCGGGATCTGGAGGTTCGCGAAAAATTCGCGGGACCGCGAGAACAATTCCCGAAATGCGGCCGGTTCCGCCGCGACTCCGACTGCGCGAAATGCACGCCTCTACACGTGAGCAGAATTATTTTCCGAATCGACCCCGATCTAATACTAAAGGACTACAATAATCTATAAAATTTGCAATCCGCTAACTTGCGCCCGAAAAAATCTATTGTCCGATATTAAAAAATCTATTGGATCAGGTCGGAACGCACCGCGAACTGCGCCAGCTCGGCCTTATTATTAACGTCGAGCTTCTTGTAAATCTTTCGCAGCTGCTCTTCTACCGTCCGATGGCTTTTATTCAAATACTTTCCAGCGTCTCGACTGGTCATCCCGCGAGCGGCGCACAGCACGACTTCGCGTTCGCTGGGCGTAAGCTTCGTGAGCTTCATACGAAAATCCGTAACGACCTGGTCGGAACGCGAAGCTTCGCGCGCCACCGCGACGCCGGGCGAAAAATAAGCTTCGCCCTGAATTAAATCCCTCAGGACCGGCATGATCCGCGAGACCGGCTCATCTTTGAGCATATAACCATGAGCGTACTTTTTACTTCGCCGAACGTATTCCGGATCCCGGTGCTGCGTATAAATCAGCACTCGCGCTCGCGGCTGCAGACGGCTCAAATCTTCGAGCACGGCGAAACCGTCTCGTTCGGGCATAGCCAGATCGAGTACGACCAGATCGATTTCCCCATCAAATTCTTCCAGAAAGTTCCGGGCATGGAGACCGTTTCGCGCTTCCCCGATACACTCCAGATCCTCCGCCTCGGCGATCCGCTCCTTCAGCCAGGCGCGCACAATCACTTCGTCATCGATCAGATATACTCTGTACGGCCGCTGCGTCGTCATAATTCCACTCAAGCTAATCTTAACAAAGGTTTCCTGTCAGTCAATTAATCGAAAACCAATTTTTCTCTGAAGGAATGCGAAAATGTACCCATTGCCCACACCCCCCGCGAACCGCGTCATCGAAGCACGTCAGGGCGTAGAATATCTGCAAATCGGGAAAGATTCTATCGAATCCTTTACGAATTTCGTATTCAACCATTTTGTCAAACGCATCGGCAAACGGCAGCAATGGCGGCCGTCGGAAGCGGATTATCGCACTATGCTCTCAGAAGAGCAAAGCCTGGCGACGACCGGCTTTTTTATCGCAGCGCGCATTCCCGGAGGCCGCATTGTGGGCGCGATGCGGGCGGCTCAGTGGAGCCCGGATATGCGCCTGGCGACCGAAAAGATTTTCCACATCGACCCGGCGGTCATAGCCCATCAACGGGGAGTCCCGGCGGAGTCCGTCTGGCATGTAAGCCAGATGTGCGTCGACACGGAATTCCTGGTCGCGCAGAACTATAGCTGGCGCGTGGGAATCGAAATCATGCGGACTATCGTAAAGCATCTCTTTCGCGCGGTCGCCCCTCACAATGGACGCATCGCGCTGCTCGAAAGCGACGATCAAATCAATGCCTATCTGAATCGCTTTTTACAAATCGAAACGACGCCTCTCGGCAGCACTCGCGATTATATCGGTCAGACTCAAGTCGCAATCATCGACCTGGATATTCACTATGGACTGCCGTACATTCAGGCCAAAATCGGCAGCCGCATATTAAGATAGAATACCTGTCCGTCCTGTCGAACTTGAATGTCGCCGCCGATCTTCTGGATCAAATCGCGCGCGATATTCAATCCCAGGCCGAGGATCGGCTTGGTTTTATCCTGGCGAGTCGTCGTCCACTTATCGAAGATCCCATCCAGGTCCAGAGGCGTAACCAGATCGTTTTCGGTTTTCATTTCAACGAGACCGCCCTCCGTACCCCAGGAGACTCGCACATTACTGGAATGTTCGGCGCAGTTCGAAAGAATATTGACCAGCACGATCATCAAAATTTCGTTCTGACAGGCGACGAATACGTCTGGCAATTCTTCCGTATGAATTTCTCCGTCGTGAATATCGCGCACAAGATCCGTCGAGCGACCGTAGCACTCGCGCAAGCCGGCGGAATCTTCCCGATCGATAAAAAAGGGATCGTGACCTTCCGCGGCCGAAGCGTAGATCATATTATGGATTAGAGTCTTTTGATACACACAATAATTGTGGGTGCGATCAATAATCCGACGCGCGCGCGCGGTTTCGTTCGTGTCGCCGATCTTTTGTTCCAGGCTGTCCAGATTCGCCAGAATGCCAAGCAAGGGCACGTGCAACTCATGATTGACTTTGGCGATCACTTCCGATTTCGCATCGTTCGCGCGGTTCAGCAGATCGCGCAGCCGTAGCTCTTCATACTGATAAGTACGGTAGCGACGAAAGACCAGCAGCAAAATCAAATGAATCTGAGTCAGATCCATTAAAATATCCTGAAATTTTCTTTCGGCTTCGCTTTCGCCGAAAAGCGAAAGATCGTATGTATAACTAATGACCACGCCGTAGTACACAACCGCGAAGACCAGCGCGCCGGTTTGAATCCAGAGGCGCATGCGGCGAAAGACCATCAGCGCGATGCTTGGCATAATCAAACTACGATGATAGCCGGACCCCGTAATATTGCCGGAAGTCGCGTCGAGCCAGGTCAGGTAAACGTACACCGAACCGATGATGATCACCGCGATACTCGAATGATTTCTCAGTACGATCAGCGGGCGCATCCAGGCGATCAGCAGCAAAGCCACAATACAGACCAGGTGCGTTCCGCGCACGGCGTACGCCACGGCGTGATACTGCTCCGGAATATTCTCCAGATCCGAGGGCAATCCTGCGACGGTCCCCAGCAGGCCGACCGCCAGTGCGATGCGCCAGGTCGCCAGGATTTCTTTGTTCTCGGGCGAATCCGGATTGCTCAAATCGTCATATACTTCCTGCTTTGCGCGAAAAAACATCGGGGCTCCTGGCCGGCTGATTATCCGTAGAAAAATAGAAATCCGTGAAAGGCGTGATTTAATTGAAGAAAAATCGATACCGCACAGTGCTGCACTTAACGTGCGCACGATAGATAAACTCTACGTCTCCCTGGCCAACCGAAAGCCCTTTTTTTCCCATGGGTGGGGCGACCCCCAACTGCTGGAACACATCCTGTCGACCGACCCCCTCCGCCTGAACCACGGACCGGCCGCAAAAGTGCCGTCGATCGAAATCGATTGGTCCTCGGAGCCGACGCCGGCCGCCGACCGCCCCTCGCATCAAATCGGCCGATTCCAGAGCCCTTTCCGCTATGAGTGGAGCCCACGAGGCGGAGGATCGAATCGCGGCGCCCGCTCAAAAAACGAACGCATCGTGCATACTCTGCCGGAGCCGATTCAGGAAGCGCGAATCCAGCTGATCCTCCCGCCCCTTTCGAAAAAGGTCGAAAATCCGCCGCTCGTTTTGCACTTCGCCGCCACCGGCGACGAGGGTTTCGCACGGCGGCGCATGGCCCTCGCCGAACCGCTGAGCAAGCTCGGCATCGCTTCGGCGATCTTAGAAAATCCCTTTTACGGCAGCCGCCGCATGCCCGGCCGCGATAGCAGCAACTCCGCGACGGTCCAGGAGCTGCTGCAGATGTCGCGCGCCGCTCAGGACGAAGCCCTCGCATTGCTACGATACTTTCATACAATGGGCTTTCGCCGCCTGGGCGTTACCGGCGTGAGCATGGGCGGCTATATGGCCCTGGCAGTCAGCGCAAGACATCCGGAGCCCCTGGCGGTGGCGGCCTGCATTCCATCGCACTCCGCTTCGCCGGTGTATACCGAAGGCATTCTCAGCAGCTGCTGCGACTGGCAGACCCTCGAACGCACCAATCCCTTCGCCGATCGCTACAGCGCCCGCGAACTCCTGGGCCACGTGCTCGACGCTTCCGATCTGCGGCATCTCGCTCCGCCGCCGGCTCCGGAAACCTGCGTAATCGTCGGCGGTCGTCGCGACGCCTATATTCCCGCGTACTCGACGGCGATCACTCACAATCTGCGTCCGGGCTCGCAGCTCCACTGGATCGACATGGGGCATGTTACGTCTTTTATTCTCGGCCGCGGCGCCTTCGTGAACGCGATTCGCGAAAGTTTTCAGCGCCTGGACTCTTATACGAACGGCGGCGGCCAATCTCTCTAATATGCACGCAATCTAACTTAGCCTGAGTCCCACTCCATGAATGAAACGCCGCACGAAAGTTCCGCTCCCAATTCCGACCGCCGCTCGCCGCGCGTTGAAATCGAGTATTGCACGATGTGTCGCTGGCTCCTGCGCGCCGGCTGGACCGCCCAGGAATTGTTGACGACCTTTCCCACAGAACTCGCGGAAGTGGCTTTAGTCCCCGGAACGGGCGGCACCTTCGACGTGCGACTGGACGGCGAACTGATCTACTCGCGCAAAGCGGCGGGCGGCTTTCCGGAGCTGAAACATTTGAAACAGTTAGTCCGCGATCGCATCGATCCGGAACGCGATCTCGGCCATAGCGACCGCGACGGCGACGGATATCAGGCCGCCCGGCCCGGGAACGAACAGCCGCCCCTCGAACGGCAATCCGGCGACGTCGAACAGAGCGAACAAGTTCAACAAAACCAGCAGCAGTAAAGCCGCCACACTTACAAAAGGCAGTTGCAGACGGACCCGCCCGCGCTTATCTTCGTTTCATGAACGTTATTTCGATCATCATGGGCCTGCTGGCCGCCGTATTCATGTTCCCCGGTTTTATTCCGCTGCTGGGCTGGCTCAACTGGGGCGCCCTCTTCGTGGCGGGCATCGGCGCAATTATCGGCGCGCTGGCCGAAAAGAAGACCGGCCTGATTATCTGCGTCGTGGTGATCGTCATCGGCGGCCTGCGCCTGATGATCGGCGGCGGCATTATCTAAGCGGCGCGCCCCCGGTCACGGTCATCACAGACCCGGATTCCTGTTTAGAATTCTCTGAGGTCTGATTTTGCTACAGCTTTCGGGAGTCCACGCAGGCGCGGACCTGCGCAGCCCGGCCGGGCTGCTACGGATGCGGATTGGCGTTTTGCAATGATATCGCACTTCGGCCCGGACGCTGGCGGGCTCTGATTTTCCCGACCCGGGTGCCATGCTGTGACCGCAGTTCACGCAGTTGCCGGGCCAATGCGACATAATCCAGCGCCGCTCTGTTCGTCGCGCCTGGAATCCCTTCGACATCGAATCTTCTCATTCCTGAATTTTTTGCTGGCAATCTCAGGCCACTTCCGTGTATATGCACATATAAAAAGCGTGCATATACACGCGCTTTGGAAAAGAAGAATACCGAAAGGAACCGGAGGAAATAATGGAAAACGTATATGTATTTGATGCAGTCCGCACTCCCCGCGGCAAAGGCAAGAAACGAGGCAATATCGCCCACGAACACCCCCAGAATCTGGCGGGATTTACCCTGAAAGCGCTCGCGGAGCGCAATAAGCTGAACCCCGAGAAAGTCGAGGATGTGATTCTGGGCTGTGTTTCCCAGGTCAGCGAACAGGGCGCATGTATCGCGCGTTACTCTGTAATGGCCGCTGATTGGCCCGAAAACGTTCCCGGCTACACCGTAAACCGCTTCTGTGGTTCCGGCCTCCAGGCCATCAACAACGCGGTCGGCGCGGTCGCTTCCGGTATGCAGGATCTGGTCGTCGCGGGCGGCGTGGAGTCCATGTCCCGCGTGAAAATGGGTGACGATATCTCCGGTCTCGACATGAGCATCGGCAACCCGGTCATCGCCGAGCACTACAACCTGGTGCCCCAGGGCATTTCCGCTGACCTGATCGCGACTCGCGAAGGTTTCACCCGCGAGCAGGTCGACCGCTTCGCCGTCGCCTCCCAGGAAAAAGCCGACAAAGCCATCAAAGCCGGGATCTTCAAAGATCAGATCGTCGGCGTGCCCGACGGCAAAGGCGGAGTCGTAACCGACGACGAGCACCCGCGCATTGAATCGAATTACGATTTTCTCGCCAAGCTGGGCCCGGTCTTCAAGACCATCGGCGAAAAAGAGCTCGATGCGGTCGCACTGAAAACCTACCCGGACCTCAAAGCGATCAATCACGTGCACACTCTCGGCAACGCTTCGGGCGTAGTCGACGGCGCGGCGACCGTCCTGATCGGCAACGACGCGGCGGCGAAGGCCAACAATCTTACGCCGAAGTCCCGCATCGTATCGATCGGTACTGTAGGCAGCGAGCCGACCATCATGCTGACCGGCCCGGTCAAAGCTTCTGAAATCGCGCTCGAAAAAGCCGGCCTGAAAGCCGACGACATCGACCTGTGGGAAATCAACGAAGCCTTCGCGGCTGTCGTTCTGTATGTTCAGAAGAACTTTAATATTCCGGACGAAAAGATCAACGTCAACGGCGGCGCGATCGCTCTCGGCCATCCCCTGGGCGGCACCGGCGCGATTCTGCTCGGCACCCTGACCGAAGAACTGATCCGTCAGAACAAACGTTACGGTCTGGTGACTCTGTGCATCGGCGGCGGCATGGGCATCGCTACCGTAATCGAGAACATGCAGTTGAAGAACTGATCGGCTGCTTTCGAACGGAAGCGCCGTCCGCAGAAATGCCGGCGGCGCTGTCGAACTAATATGAACCCCCCGCGGCGTCGCAAACAGATGCGACGCCGCGTTTTTTTCGTCCTATTTTTATCACACTCCACGAACTGTTGAATTATTCGTGGTTCAGCGAAGCGCGGTGCGGGATGATGCCGTCTACGCCGCTGAGCCATTGAATCATTCGCGGCTCAGCGGAGCGGAGCGCGGGGTGATGCCGTTGCCGGGCCATGGAGGGTCCGGCAGCCTCCACACTCGTCCAGGACGGACGCGTGTGGAGGCCGGCGTCACTCCGCGTTGCGCGACCCGCCGCGGATAATGAAACAATGAACCTATTTACTGGAGAAGATCAGGTCTATCGCCGGCGGCTAAAACGCGTCGGAGTCACCTGCGTGGGTTTTAATATGCGCAAGGCCACGCGCATGGTGACCAAACACTACGATACGATTCTCGAACCGACCGGACTGCGCTCGACTCAGTTTCATATTCTGGCGACGGTCGCCCGCCACGAAGACCTGCCGATCACGCGCCTGGCCGAACTGCTGGTGATGGATCGCACGACGCTCACGCGAAATCTCAAACCCCTCGAAAAAGAAGAGTGGATTTCGTATTCGCACGCCGCCGACGACAAACGCCAGCGGACAGTGCGCATTACTTCTCTCGGTCACGGCGTTTTGCAAAGGGCGCTGCCCCTCTGGGAACAGGCGCAGGCTCGCCTGCTCGAACGCATCGGCGAAGAAAACAGCCGCGGCCTGCTCGCGAATCTCTGGCGCTTCGTGTACGGCAAACGCAACTTAGACGCCTGAGTGGGCGCGCCGCGGCGAGGCGATACTTCAGCAAAGGCTCATTGAGGTTCGCGTGCAAAGCATTGAAAAACTGATCCGGGATTATACTTTCGACTTGAGTTTCAAGCAGGTCTTCGATTACTACGGCGCGGACGCACTGGCCGCCGAACTGACCCGGCTGGCCGCATCGACGACCGATCCAGAATTCTACAATTTCACGATTACCTTCGCGCGGGATATTGCGATCGGTTCCGATCTGACGAACAGCGACCTGGAGCGATACGATCGATACCTGCGCCTCGCCGGTTTCTTCGACGCAATGGCGGCGAAGCTGGACTATCCGAACTTATCCGTTCGAGCGGCCACGGTCTATAATTTCGGTAAATTTTCGAAACGAGAGAATGCGCCTTACCTGGAAGACGCATACGAATCGGTATACCGGAATCAGGATCCAGTGCTTTCCAGCCGGTGTTTATCGGAAATGCTCTGGTTGCGATCCGCGAAATTTGATGACTACTGGAACGAACTGTCGCAATCCCTCGACCTGCTGGATAAGATCACGGGGGCTCTGTTCTACTCCGTTCATATGGACTTAGCGCCGCCGGCCGATTTTTTCCGCGGCGAATGGATCGATTTGATCGGCCGCCCGCAGAAGAACCTGAGTCCTCGCGAACACGCAGAGCAATGGGTGGAATCATTCGAAATGTGCGTTTTCGACATGCATCACAAACTGGAACTTCCGGCGTGGACGCGAGCCGAGTTTGATCCCTTTATTCGGTTTTGCGCCTCTCAAGATCGTCGCCTTGAATTCCGCGGGGATCGAGAACACTATCGGCGGATGTATCAGCAATGCTTTGGGAAAGATCGCAGCGATGAAACCGCGTAGCGTCGCGACCAGAACCGATGACGTTATTGCCGGGGAATACCGGGAGAAGCAGATCGTATGGTGCGCATCTCCAGAGTAAGCGGCTTTCCGGTCGACATTCGATGTCCGCCCGCGCGCGCAAATCTTCGATCGCCTCTGCGAGCTCAACCGCATGCCGGCGGTCTCCCTGCTGCTGAACACAATTCATCGAAATTCAGAAAAACAATTTGCGACTGATCCGAATCTGATTCTTGAAATCCGGCCATAACCCGCCACGACATAAAACCAGGCAGCAGGAACGCGCGTTTCCCCGATCATATCATAGCATGCGGGTGTGACGCTTTTCGCTTGCCGCTAAATCTTTTTTGTGCTATGATCGTGGCGCGCTTCGCGCTCAACCGACTGGCTGCCGCCTGGTACGGGGTTGCCCCCGCCAATTTAACCACCCACGGGGGCGGGGGATTGCCCGGGAAATTTGCTCCAATATTGATTCGCCGTATGCTGGATTTATCCCTGCGAAAATTTCCTGGCCGCCTGACGCCGCTCGCCCTTGGCCTTGGCCTTGCGCTACTGGCGGGCCCGTCCTGCGACAATCTGCTGTCGCTTGAATGCGACTCGCGCGACGGCCTGTGCAACCCGGCCCTGGCCTTCGCGCTCTACGCGCCGGATCCCTGTCTGCTCTCGCGGGAGCAGCTGATCCAGCCGGCGTTCTGGCCCCTCGTCGAGAATCATTTACGAACGCAGGCCGCACTCGGACGCACCGGCCCGGCGTCGGCCTCGACCTTCGCGGCGCCGGCGGCCGGCACCGACAAATGGTACGGCGGCGTTCTGAGTCCCCAGGGCCTGATCTACGGCTTCCCTTTTGACCAGGCGAATATTCTGCTCATCGATCCAAACAACGACGCGACCGGGTTGATCCCTTCCCCGGGCAGCGGCGCAAACGATTTTATCGGCGGCGCGGTCGGCTTGAACGGCAAGATCTACGGCGTTCCGTGGTCGGAGCCCGGCGTGCTTGTTTTCGATCCGGCGACCAACGCTACGACGACGATCGTCGCCCCGGGAACGGGCACCTCGGATTGGAAGGGCGGCGTGCTCGCGCCGAACGGCAAGATCTACGGGATCCCGAACGACAACGCGACGACGTCGGTGCTCGTGATCGATCCGGCGACGAATACGGTCGCGACGATTCCCCACGTCGGCGCCACGCCCGACGACTACTGGAGCGGAGTGCTCGCGCCGAATGGAAAGATCTACGCCATCCCGCGCGACGCCGCGACCATTCTCGTAATCGATCCGGTCGCCAATACGACCTACACCCTGGCCTCCCCCGGCGCGGGGACCAGCAAGTGGACCGGCGGCGTGCTGGCGCCGAACGGAAAAATCTACGGCATGCCGCTCTCAGAAACCAGCGTGCTTGTCATCGATCCGTTCACAGACACGACCAGCACCTTCAGCGTTACGACGGGCGGCTATCAGGGAGGCGTGCTCGGATCCGACGGTCGCATCTACGGGATACCGAACACGGCCGGAGACGTTTTGATTATCGATCCCGATACGGAAAATTTCGAGCGAATCAACGGCGTCGGCGCGGGAGCCTTTGAATGGAACGACGGCGTGCTTGCGGCGAACGGTTTCATCTACGGCATTCCTTCGAATAGTCCGCTCGTGTTGAAGATCGCTACTGGCGCGCAGGGTCGCTTCTGTGACGCGGTAAGTCGGGCGGGTTATTGGAACCAGTTCTGATCTCACCCGATTCGACGAGTTCGCCGCCCTTGCGCGACCTGTGAGTACGGCTTTACTTATGGCTTCGACTTAGCTCAGGCCTTTCGTGTTCGGCGAACGCAACTCAAGAGTGTGAATTCGCCACAGTATAAATCTTTTGCGGCTCCGCAAAACCTTTGATCGTATGCTCGCCCGCGAAATCCAAATCGCAGGCGCAAAACGACGCGAACTCTTCAGAGACCAGTGTCTGTCGCCCGAGAGAGGCGCACATACCTTCGATTCGTGAAGCAAGGTTCACAGCCGAACCGATCGCGGTGAAATCCAGCCGCCGCGATGCTCCGATATTTCCATACTGAATCAATCCAATATTCAAACCGACGCCGTGACGAAGCTCCGGCCGCTGCTCTTGTACCCGCGCACGATTCCAGCGCGCCATGGCATCGTGCGTCAGGCTGACCGATTGCAGCACCGCTTCGCATACGGTTTCGCGGGAGCTGCCTTTTGATATCGGGAAGATTGCGAGCACCGCGTCGCCGACGAATTTCAGCACTTCGCCCTTATTCGCTTCCACCGCGTCGGCCCCAATCTCGAAGTATTTATTCAGCCACTCTATGATCTCCGGGGCTTCATAGCTGTTCGATAGATTCGAAAAAACCCGGAGATCCGAGAACCAGATTGCGGCTTCGATCTCTTCCGAGTCGCCTCGTTTGATCCTGCCTTCCAGCACCTTCTGGCTGGTGCGCTGCCCTAAGTACGCGGCCAGCAAAACCCTGCCGGTCTGTCGTTCCAGATGCGCTTCAAAATATTTCGTCAACATAGGCATCAATGCGCGCAACACATTGATTTCCGAACGAGCAAAGCCGTCGGCTTTGTCTGTATCCCAAAAAATCGCGTTGAATACTCCCAGACTGAAGGACATCGGCAGAACGAGATAGTCGGTCACTCCGTCCGCGATCAACTGCTTGAAGATCGGAAAATCGGATCCTTCATCGCCGGGGCGGATTCGTTTGCGAAACTCTTCGCCGGTCATCGCGACCCGACAGACGGGGCTATTCAGAAAGCCCTCGCTCTCCAGCACTCCGTGCGACATGAGATCCCGGATGACCTGACCGCCGGGATATTTCTGACACAAACTTTCGTACTGATATTTTCTTAAGACGTGAGCCGTAACGTGGCTTTCGCGATACCATCGATAGGCTTCGACCGTGATCTGCGGATGGATCGTTCGGATGAAAATATGCGAACGTCGAATCTCAAAACCGTCACGATTCAATTCCTGGATCAGACCGTTCAGCATATCCATCGGCGAAGCCAGAGTACAGCCTTCAGAACAGAACCACTTCAGGACCGTGGACACTTCGCTCTTTTTTTTATCGCCTTTCATTTACTCGCCGACAGTTCAGATGCCCAATCAAGTCGAATCCTTCGTTTTCACGCAAGAGTTTCCCGGGAGCGCGATGCAATCGCGGGAGTATTTTCAGGAGCGGAATCGCGCCAGACGTCTGAGTTATAAGTCATCAGCATGAAGCCGGCGCCGAGCATTCGCCGGGCGGCGTCCGCGTTGTATCGATTTGCTGAATTAAAAAAATTACTTACGCGAGCTTCGCGGGGCCGGTCCATTCGCAGAAGCAGGACGACTTGCTCCAGCTTCACTATGAATAGCGGCAGCGCTGCGAGCACCATGGCCTGCATGGCCGGCGCCTGAAAGAAAATTTCCGGGTATTTGGCAGCCATCCCCGCCGCCAAGATCGCCCCAAAATACCCGGAAATTTTTTTTCAGTTCAGGGGTATTTTTTGCTGCTCATAACCCGTTTGTAGTTGACCTCCAGGCCCACCTGGTATTGACTGTCCTTGTTGGTGCTGACAGAGAAAGGGGTACACCTGTTCCCATTCCGAACACAGAAGTTAAGCCTTTCATCGCCGATGGTACTGCGGGGTTCGCTCCGTGGGAGAGTAGGACGGTGCCGACATAGCACTTATAGTTACTAAAATTCTCTGAAAAGAGACATCAAAAACCCGGCGCTAACGTGTCGGGTTTTTTTATGCATATCGAAAGCGCGCGCGGCGCTTCGCGCAGGTACCGGGGCCGGCGCCTTCACTGATCACAGCAAAAGCGCAGGTACCGGGTTCTCGCTCTCAACCCCGCATCGTTCCGATCCACTCCCCGAGCTGCACGGTCATATCTTCATGCACGCGGTCGCTGAATTGAAAGCGCCCGCGTTCGAAGAGCAGCACGACCGTCGAACCCATTTCAAAGCGCGCGAGTTCGCCGCCCCGCTCCACGCTGACCCGCTCGTGATCGCGATAGCGATGCAGCGCGCCCTGACGAAACCAGCGGTTGGCCTGGACGGCGGAATCGTAAACGACTGTAATCTTGCCGACGTTCGTGGCGCCGACTTTGACCAGCGCCGTGAGGCCGTCTTCGTTTTGAATGTACGTGGTCAGGCGTTCGTTCTTCGGAAAGAGATCGCGAATGCCGTTCACCGCCAGCAGATTCACCGGGAACAGTCGCCCGGGAACATAGTCGTAGCCGAGAATCGTGCCGCCAAGCTGAGAGTGAATGCGATGGTAGTCCCGCGGGCTCAGATAGATCACCGCATAGTGCCCGCCCTCAAATTGAGAGACGAATTCGGAACCCGCCAGCAGATCCTCCAATCGATAGTCGAGGCCCTTCGCCTGGATCAACGTGCCGTTTTCGATCGGACCGAAGCGCGAAAGCACGCCGTCGACGGGGGAAACCACGCCGGCTTTGCGCCCGTCAATGGGCCGCAGTCCGGGCTTCAGCTCCCGGGTAAAAAAGAGATTCAGGCTTTCGTACTCTTCGAGGGGCTTGCCCGCCTCGTCCAGATTCACGCGAAAGGTCTTCGCGTACCAGCGCAGCAATGGGTGCAGCAGAGCCTTCGGAAGTTTCAGCTCTGCGATGTGGCCGAAGAGACGGCTGACCAGATTCGTCGGCAGCAGATGAAAGAGCAGCAGCTGTAAATCGCGGCCGAACTGCGGCCGCCAGTCCGGATCGTTTTTGATCTCCCGCAGGGCCCGGGTCGCGAAGTTCGCACGAAAATAGGCGTACAAAATCGCGGCGATGGCGGCTGCCGCTCCGAGACCAATTGTGACGTAGATCGTCAGAGGCAGGACTAAGGCCGGCAGCACCGACGTTTCGTCGCCCAGGTACAGAGCGCCCAGCCATACGAAAGCGCCCGCGCTCCACAGAATCGCCCGCAGGCGGCCCCGGTTCGTAAAACGATAGCCGTAGGCGGAATCCTGCGCGGCGGCGATGCCGTGACGCACTTCCGACTCCGCGCCGATTTCAGATCCCATGTATGCACCGACCAGGCCGCACAGACTCAGGACGATCACGCCGGTCCACAGCAGCCAGTAGTCTTCCGGGCGCGAGAGAATCGCGACCGCGTCTCCGGTAGCCAGGGCGGCGAAAACCGCCACGGCAATCAGCGCCGAAATCAGCGGCCCGAAAACGAAGGCCAGCCCCACCCGGGCAGATGCCAGGGGCGAAACCGGTG
Source organism: bacterium (assembly GCA_024742665.1). Taxonomy (GTDB): domain Bacteria; phylum Spirochaetota; class Leptospiria; order Leptospirales; family Leptonemataceae; genus JANSYA01. The sequence goes on along the minus strand of JANSYA010000001.1, from coordinate 617,098 downwards.
CCGCATTCAAAGTCGCGTAGCTCAGCACGCGCAGCGAACCCGCGCCGCTCAGAATAAAAAAGACGCCCGTCGCCGTAACCATGCGAAAGAACTCCGGCATCCCGGAGGGCACCGCCAACAGGGCGATCTCAGCCGGGTTCATGGCGATCGGCACCGCGAAGCCGACGCCCAGAGCCAGCTGCACCGCTCCGGCCAGCAGGGCTATCACCGCGATCACATACGAATAGCGCGCGAATATCCCGGCCCGGGGAATGCCGCCGCGGCCGATCCAGAAAATCAAGCCGACGCCCAGAAAGGCGTACGCGAAGGCGAGCTTCTGCGATACCAACACCAGCACGACCAACGGAATCGCAATGCCGCTTAACGCATAGTACAGCTGCAGCGTCACTCCGCCCGCCGCGACCGTGCGCGCCACTGTCGCGATGGCGAAGGTCACCGATCCCACCAGCGCGCTCACGACGATGATCCAGACCAGCGCCCCGGGTCCGGCCACAGCGTGAGCGAAGACCGCGCCGAGCCCCGCGCCGACGATCGAATCGTAGGCCGATCCCAGAACCCACGCCCGTCCCGGCGACAGACGCATGCCGGCGGGGCCGGGATCCAGATTACCGACCAGGGATTTCGCCACTAAAGGGAACTTGAACAGAAATCCCAGCGGCAAAATGGGCAAGAATTTGATGGTCAGGTAGACCCCGCTCAGCAATACCAGAAGCAGAAATGCGAGCACGAGAGATTCGGGAAAATAGAGCAGTTCGTTCATATAAAACCGGACAGAATGCAAGTGGCTGCTCGGGGGCCTGTCAATTAAAATCGCGGGGTCGCTTTCGCGCTGCCCCGGAATCGCATTCGACGGCCGGCCACAATCGGAGCCGGTCGAATTCAGCCGCCGTATTATTTACATCGCTCCTGGCCGGCGGACTGATCCTGCTGACCCTGCCCGCAGCCCTGTCCGCGATTCCGGTCGAACTCGGCGCGACTGTCGCGGCCGGCCAGCGCTCGGAAGATCGTCTGACGCGCGGCATGCGTAAATTTCGCACCTCGGTCGCGCCCAATGTTTTGAATACGGTGCAGACCGACGACTTTTCGGACTTCCATTCCGTCGAAGCCTTCGTGCGCCTGGGCATCTTCGACGATGAGACCTCATACTTCGGCATTACGATCGGACAGTTCGTCGTGCCCGAGCAGCAGCTGACGGAGTTTCGCAGCGACCTGGCCCTGACCAACCTGAGCTTTACTTTCGATATTCCGTACTTCATGTTCACCTATCACTATATAGGCGAGATGGATTTCTTTCGGCCCCTGCGCCGGTGGCAGTGGGAAGGCGGATTCGGTTTCGGCCTGGTTCCAACGGCGCGCTGGCGCGGGGAAGGCCAGCTGCTTTCGCCGAACCAGTTTTTGCCGTACAATATCAACCAGATCTCGAACCAGGGCACCATCGCCAGGCTGGAGCTGGGATTGCGGCGCTATATCACGGAATCGATATTCCTGCGCACGGGCCTGCGCGCGACCTACACCTATCTGGGGCAATGGAACGGGACGATCAACGGCGGCGACGGCGAGTTCTGGTATTTGCGCGACGGCAGCATCACCCCGCTTTCCAGCGTAAATACATTTGTCGCGCCCCAGACGGTGTTTGAACCGAATCTCGGGCTGGTCCAGGCTTCTGTGCTGAAGAATCCGGTCGAATTTCCGGCCGGCGTGGTCGAGTGGCAGTTTTCGGTCGGCTATCATTTTTGATCGCCGCCGGGAATCGCGGCCTCCGAAAGACCGGGGCTGCTTAATTGTATTTTACAAATACCGTCCCCTGTGTAGTCTGTGACAGTAGTTTTTCGAGCATGTATTTTGAAGAACCAGCGGTGAGAAATCCGTCCAAGAAGGTATGAAGGTTCTCTGGCGAAACAACAGCAAAGACCGGGCCCCGGCGCTCGCGTCTGAAATCGACGACGACAGTGCGGACAGCGCCCGGCTTCGATTTGCGGCTGTGTTGTTCACGCTTTTGTTGATCGCTCTGCCGGCCTGTGGAACGGACGGGCTCTATATCGCCGGGGTGATCGGCGGCGACGAGGCGACGGATATCATCGCCGATTCGGTAATTGCGGGTACGATCATTTGTTCCCAGCGACGGGGCACTCTGACGAATTCGAGCAGTCCGGATTTTCTGGGAAACCAGATTCTATTCCGGGAGCTGGCCGAACCTCTGATTCAGCTGAGTTTTAATATTGATGCGAAAAGCGGCTATCGTCTGTCGGACGTGAACAACTGTGCGGACTACGTGCGAAACGGCGTGGCCCTTTCTTCAAACTGTAACTACGAGGCGTTTCGCTGCTATTTGAATCCGGTGAATCGGTGGACTGGCGGCAATTAAGATATGGAACAGGATAAAGCAATCTCTCTCCCCGTAAAAGAAATCACGCATTTGAAAGTGATTCTGGCCACCTGGTATTCTTTTCTGCGCGATCAATCCGCGAATCTCGGCAAAGAAGAATTCACTCGCTATCTGAAAACGCCCGTCATCTATGATCTCGAAAAAGATCAGATTGAACTGCTGTTCACGGGTACCGAAGAGCTGCTCGGACAGTTCAAAGAACACGTAGCGAAAGCCGGCAGCTGAGTTTCGCGCCGGGCGCAGGCGAAAAATTCGCGATAGCGAAGAAAGACGAAGCGCTTGATCGTTACGGGCCACGGCGGCGAGATTCGAACGGTGCGTACAGCAAACGCATTACGCTGCTGACTACAGCCTGACTTTCCCTTTATCCCGCAAGCATGCCGTCGACTTCGCGCTCGATCAGCACGTCGCCTTCCTGCCAGCGGGCTTCCGTTGCATTCGCCTGTAGCGAAGCTCGCGCATCATTCCCGCCGGCCGGCTTCGCACCATCGGCATCCAGCCGGGCCGCGCGTCGATTGTAGACTTCCCGGGCGTATTGATCCAGAGTCTCCGATAGCTCTTCGAAGTATTCGTCTTTCGCGATCGCCGCGTAGCCGCGGGATATATTGCGAAACAGGCGACTCGCTGCCGCCTTCATTTTTCCGGCCACTGCCGCCGTCTGTTTTTCCGCTTGCTGCTGCTCCCGCTCGCGTTTCTGATTTTCCTGCTCTTCCTGACGGCGGTGTTCGGCCTCATCCCGGGCTTTCAGGCGGCGACGCATCTCTGGAAAATAATCCCGGCGGCGAAAGGCGGCGTACACGGCCGCGAATTCCGCGATCCGCCCCGCGACGCGCTCGGGACCGTAGCTCGCGTCCAGCCGGCGACGATCGAAGTGGCTGTTGACGAAGGCGCGGATATAGTGATCGAGACGCGCGTCGTCCAGGCTGATCTTGCCGACGCCTACAGTTCCGACTCCGGGCACGCTGATATACAAATCCTTTTTGAGCGACGCGCCCAACAGGGCCGGCAGGGCCCGGGCTTCGTCGTCGCCGGCCGCGGCGTACAGCTCGTCGAGCACCGCCGAATCCAGGGGACGGTGATCGGCCGCCGCCTCCCAGCCCTGGAGGGACTGTAGAATTTTCGCGCTGACTACAAACAAGGCGTTCGGGTCGCGAATCGCGGCGCCGTGAATCGTCGACATCATATGCAGACGGTGGGCGATCTTAAAGATCGTTTTGATCATATTAATCAGATGTACGAGCGAACCGGTGCCGGGCAGATTCGTCGCGACCACCGCTCCGAGTCCCACGTTGACCGTAAGATCCACGGCTTTCATGTACGGCGCAAAGCCCGGCAAATCATAGGGATACAGCTCGTCGACCAGTTGCTCGCGTTCCTCCGGCGATAGTTCGCGCATGGCGGCGAAGGCCGCTTCGGAATCGCGCACGGATTTCAGTTCGGGACGATTCAGAATCTTCGCGGCCCGCTTGCGCACCCAGGCCGCCGGATCATGCGCGAGCAGATACTCCAGAGTTTCCTGCACGTTCTCCAGGCCCGTGGTTCGCAGCCACTCCCCCGCGTCGCGGTAGCTTCGCTGAGCGAAATCCCGGGCTGGAGCGACGGCCTTTCTGGCGGCCTGGCCGAGCCCGCCTTCGCTCTCATTTTCGCCGTCCGCACTCGCGCTCGAAGTTTGCCGGGATATCCAGGCGCCCGCTTTGCGCACTGAGTCGCGCTCTTTAAGATTGTCGCGCACTCCGCGGCCCCAGTCCAGAGCGCGGTCCACGCCCTTTTCAATCGAGGTCATGGTTTTACGAACCGCCTCTAAGTGCTGCCAGCCTTCGAAGGGTTCGATGACCCGCAGGCGACCGAGCTGCTGCATGCGCTCCAGATCTTGCGGCGGAATCGGCGGCGCGCTCGCGGCGCGCGATGGATCCGTGGTTTCGGCGGCGGCCGGCGTCTCCGAAGAATCGCCGCTGCCGGCGCCGCGCAGGCGATCTTTGAATCCGCGGCCGGCTTCGCGTAGTTTTCGAAAGATGGAAGTCATGGCCTTTCGCGTAACGTGCGCACTCCCGGATTCCGCGCTGCGAGTTGCTGGCGGCGTCCTGTCTGTGCGTTCGATCGCTTTATCGCTCTATTTCATATCGATACGATTTCAGCGCGCAAGAATCGAGCGCGCGTACGCCCGGGAATGCACGCCAAATCTTTCGAAGAGCTGAATCAAAGCCTTGTTCATTTTTTCGACCGCGTCTTTGCGGTTTTTCGCGACTTCATTATAAACTTCGCCGCGCTGTCCCGCGGAAAAGCGATAGTCGGGATCGTTCACGAATTCGGGGGGCATGTACGCCGAGAGCGCTTCGTCGATCATGTCGGCCTGGGCGTGCGACTCGGCGCTGAGCACGTCGCGAAAATAATCATCGTCGTAGGGCGGAGTCGCGGCGTCGAGCTCCGTACGCGTCGCGGCGGCGATCACCGGATTCGGCGCGGCTTCCGGGTCCTCCAGCTCTTTGCGATACGCGCGATGCATCATCTGCATTTGAAATTCTTCGAGCGCCGTGTGCCGGTTCGAGACCAGCTGGATCGCATCGTCTTTCGCTTCGGTAAAGCCGATCGTGGCGATGAAATTGATCCAGAGCATATAGGCCGTGCTCAGTCCGGGGACGACGGTCGCGTGATAAGGCTGCGTGAGATCGGTGACGTAGTGCAGGCCCCAGCCCATAAAACGGTAGCCCCAGTAGTCGTGGCCCGTTTCGAAAGCGTAACGCGCCAGTCGCTCATAGAGCCGCGTGCGATAGTCGGGATAGGTCCGCTTGATAAAACCGGCCACCGCGTACAACAGCCAGGACTCATGATAAAAGCCCATATGAAAGGGCGCCTGGGTCGCATAGTACAGCTTGGGATCGCCGAAAGATAGATTCCCGAAATTAAAAGTCGGTCCGAACTCCGAGGGACTGTCTTCCCAGAGATTGATGTCGTGGCCGAAGTCCGGTTCGTCGATCGCCGTCGCCGCCACTTCCAGCGGGCTGACCGCGCCGCCCGGGCGCAGAGCGCAGAAACGAAGACGCGCCAATGAACCGCTGTTGGCTTCACTGAAGACGCTCACTTTCAAGTGCGAAAGCCGCGGACGATTCACGCACTTGCGTCCGGGCAAAAGCTGTACGTAATATTCCAGACGCACGCCGGGATGTACGCGCAGGGCCTGCAAGAAGCGCTGGCGCAGATCCGCATCGCTCTCTCCATCCGGACCGACCTGGAATTCGAACTCGGCCGGCAGCGGAGCGTAAGCCGACATATTTTCCCGGGCCCACTGCTCCTGCTCTTTGAGCACTTCCACCAGCCCGGCCTGCTCGGCGCGCAAAAAGTCTTCGAAGCGTTCGACTCGAATATCGCCGGCATCCGCGATCTCGGGCAGAGCCCCCAGGGCCGGATAGGCGCCCAGGGCGTGTTCGCTCCAGGCGAAAGCGGGACCGTTCCAGACGATCGCAATACAGAGCAGTGCGGCGATGAAATATTTGCGAATCATGAGAATCCTTCTATCCCGGACCGGAGCTTGAGGCTGAGCGAAAGCGCAGTTCCAGTGCGACGTTTATCGAACAACGCGGGGCCGATTCTGGCGCCGCGCCGCGCCGTACGTCAATCGATTAATTCGAAACGAGCTCTCGGGACGCATCGCGAAATCGTAACCATTGGCGGCGAACCGTTTCTTAACATGCAATGACTCAGCGCCCCGGCCACGCAATGTTACTGCCCGCGATTGTATTTTCGCAGTTCGCCGGCACCTCGCTCTGGTTCGCAGGCAACGCGGTGCTCGGAGATTTGCAACTGGCCGGCGCGGGCGGCGCCAGGGAACTCCAGTGGATCACCCAGGCGGTGCAGCTCGGTTTTATCTGCGGGACGCTTGTATTCGCTCTATTCGCCGTCGCCGATCGCGCCTCGCCCCGCCTGGTGTTTCTGCTCTCCAGTCTCGCGGGAGCGCTGGCGAATCTGGCCGGGGCCTATGTCGCCTGGGACGTCGCTTCGCTGATGATCATGCGATTTTGCACGGGGTTCTTTCTGGCCGGCATCTACCCGGTGGGCATGAAGGTCGCCGCCGGCTGGTACGAACGCGGACTGGGCAGCGCTCTCGGCCTGCTGGTCGGCGCCCTCGTGCTGGGCACGGCCTTTCCGCATTTGCTGCAGGCTCTCGGATCGGCGGGGCTGCTTGAGGCAACGGCGGCGGGCGGTCCTGAGCGCGCCCGCATCATTCTGGGACTGGTTTCGCTGCTGGCGGTCGTGGGCGGTTTCGCGCTCTATATACTCGTTCCCGACGGCCCGTTTTTACAGAAGCGCGAGCCGGCACGCGAGCACAAAAGCGAATATGAAGATCAGCAGCCGAGGGAGAATATATCACAAGCTAATCCATTTTCACATTCAGTTAGTGCGACGCCCGCACTAACGAGCTCCGCTCCGACGATTTTCACGATCTTTCGCGACGGCGACTTTCGCCGGGCGGCGCTCGGTTATTTCGGCCACATGTGGGAGCTCTACGCCTTCTGGGCCTTTACGCCGATCTTTTTGGCCGCGCTCTTTTCGAAAAGCGCGCCTGGACACGCCATCAGCGTCGGCGATGCGAATATCTCTCTGTGGAGTTTTCTGATAATCGCGATCGGTTTTTTCGGCTGCGCGATCGGCGGCTATATTTCCCTGCGGATCGGCAGCGCCCGGGTGGCTTTCTCGCAGCTGGCGATTTCCGGCGGAATGTGCCTGCTTTCGCCGCTGCTCTTTTGGGACGTGGTGCCGCTTCCCCTGGCTCTGGCCGGCATGCTGCTGTGGGGCTTCACCGTCATCGGCGACTCGCCTCAGTTCTCCGCGCTCGTCGCCGCGACCGCTCCCCGCGAGCTGGTGGGTTCCGCTCTGACTATCGTCAATTCGATCGGCTTTGCTTTAACGATCGTCAGTATCGAAGTGCTCGGCTGGTGGGCGACGACGATCAGCAATCCGGCGTGGTTGTTCGTCGTCCTCGCGCCGGGACCGATCGCAGGCCTGCTGGCGCTCCGGGGAATTTTACGAGATTCTGGATGACGGCTCCCGGGGATCATTTAGATTCTGCCCAATTCCACGACTATACTATAACACGATAAGGCCTTTGAATGAACGAACTGATTTTACATCACTACGAAGCTTCGCCCTACTCCGAAAAAATTCGCACCATCCTGGGATTCAAAGGACTCGCCTATCGTTCCGTGCTGCAACCGCAGGTTCTGCCCAAACCGGACCAGCTCGCGCTGACCGGCGGCTACCGCAAAGCGCCGCTCTTGCAAATCGGCGCGCACATCTATTGCGATACGAATCTGATCGCCGACGTGCTGGAACGTTTGAAACCGGAGCCGACGCTCTATCCCGCTCCGGTGGCCGGCGCTTCGCGCATGATCGCGGCCTTCGCGGACCAGACGCTGTTTCGCATCGCCGCGATGCTCGTGTTCCAGCCCCAGGGCGGCGGGACGGCGAGAGCTCCGGAAGGCATGTCGCGCCGGGAGATGGTCGGCCTGTTAAAAGACCGCACGAAGATGATGCAGGATTCGCGCGTCATTCATGTGCCGCCGGACCTCGCTCCGACGCACTTCGATTCTTTTATCGGCCCGCTGGAGGTTCAGCTGGGCCATGAGGGTCCGTACATCTGCGGACCTTCGCCGAGCATCGCGGACTTCGCGTCCCATCACGTCATGTGGTTCATTCAAAACCGCGCAAACGTAGAGGATCCTTTTGCCGAATATCCGCGCGTGAAAGAATGGATCAAACGCATCGACGGCTTTCGCCAGGATCCTGTCGATCAACTCGAAAGCGCGGCCGCGGTCGAACTCGCGAAAAAAACGCCGCCGCCTCCGCCGGATCAGGCCCTCGTCGAACACCCCGAATGGAAAGCGGGGGACACGATCGAAATCGTCGCGACCGATTACGGCTTCGATCCCGTGCAGGGCGAGCTGGTAAAACTGGTCGGCAATGAAATCGCCCTGCGCCGCATCGATGAACGCGCCGGCGAAGTGATCGTGCACTTTCCGGTGGTCGGCTACGAAATTCGCAAGCCCGCCTGAATCGCCCTCGCGATAATTCGCAACAAACCGCAATGAATCCGGCGCCGGAGTATCCCGACTATATCATCCATTTCGATCGCAAATTTCGCGGCGGCTATCGCCTGGGCGTCACCAGAGAAAACCGCGTCGAAATCATCATCGGCGATCGAAAAAACGAAAATCAGGAATTCGCCGAAGGCCTGATTCGCAAACACCGGCGCTTCGTGAATCGTCGCCTGCGACTGAACGAAGCCCGCGGCTCGCGTGAAATACCGCCGGAACCGGATCGCCGCACAGCCCTGCGCAAACTCACGCCGATCTTCGAAGCGATCACGCAGGAGATGGGAATGCCTCTGTGGAAGCTGACGGTGCGCCGGGCGAATACGCGCTGGGGCAGTTGCTCCCATCATACGCGGCGCATTATGCTGAATCTGCGGGCGGCGCAGCTGCCGCCGGAATTAACACGTTATTTAATCGTGCACGAACTCGCTCATATCCATCACCGGGGCCACGGCCCGGATTTCTGGACCCTTGTAGAACGCTTCGATCCGGAGTACAAACGCCATCGTAAAATTCTGCGCGAAGAATACGGCGCCCTGCTCTGAAAGATGAAGCGCCGCCGAAATAATCGAAACGGACCGACCGGCGGGCCTCGCGGGTACACCGCGCGCTTCGACGAAAGTCTGTGCGAAGATTTCCTGGCGGAATATATGCGAGACTTCGCGGCCCTCGCCCCCGATCTGCTGGCGCCCGAACTCCAGGCCTATAATACGCGCCGCTTAAACGATCTCTGGAAGATGAGCTGCGAACGGGCTGACGCGATGACGCCCCTACCCTTCTGGGGCATTGTCTGGCCGGGCAGCCGCGCCCTGGCCCGTTATATTCTCGATCATCCCGATGAATTTCGCGGTCTGCGGACGCTGGACGTCGCGACGGGCAGCGGTCTGGCGGCGGTCGCGGCGGCGAAAGTCGGGGCGACTGTCACGGGCATCGATCTGGATCCGATGGGGCCGAAGCTCGCGGAGCGCACGGCGCAGGCGAACGATGTAGCGGCGCGGTGCGAATGGCTGGTCGGCGACGTCTTGAAACTAAGCGATGATTTCTTAAACGGCTTCGATGTCTTAATCGCCGGCGACGTCTTTTACGAAGAGCAATTCGCAAGCGACGCGCTGCAACTGGTGCGCAGATCTCTGGCATTCAATCAGCGCAACCTGCTGGCGGATCCGGGAAGAACGCATCGACCGCAGGCGAACGATAAAAACGCGGACGGACTGGACATCAGCATTGTGGCGGAGTACCGGGTGCCGGTCTATGTCGACATCGAAGGCATTCGTGAGCGCTCGACTACTTTATTGAGCCTGAGCCGGGCCGGACATTCCTGATTCATCGCCGGCTATTTTTTTCGCCGAATTCTATTTCACCGAATTCTATTTCGCTTAATACGGGATCGCCGTTTTCAGGATCGCTTTCGCGCGGCATCACTTAAATCAGCTTCGCGCGACGCAGGGCGGCCTGGCACGATCCGGGGCGTTTCGTCGGGCTGATGCGTTCGAAGTGGGTCGTATAGCTTTCCAGTTCGTTGTTCGCGTCGCGACGGCGATACTCGTCCTTGCACACGGTTTTGATTTCGTAGCCGGCGACAGTGTCATCGGTGCGCCGCTGCTCATAGAAACCAAGCGAGCGCGTACCCGCGGCGTGATAGATATAAATCGCACGGCCGTTCTCCGGCAGACTTCCGGCGACCCGCGCAAGCAATAGATTGAACTGGGCCCGCGTCGTATACACGCCTTCGATCGCGTTGCTCAAATAAACGATTTTCAAATCGGCGCTTTCGCCGTCTCCACGAGAAGATGAATCGCTTATGCGAAACTCGCCGTCGTGCAGGGCCGCGAGATCCAGACGCACGCCGTCCAGCCGCCGGACTCCGGCCTGGAAGCGCACGAGATGGTCCAGGCACAATTCCTGATTGCGACGACACAGAGTCGCGAGCCCCACGGCATTGCGTCGTTTGAGCGGTCCGGAAAACGCGATCCACCCCAGTTCCAATTTTTTGATCGCGGCGAGGGCCGCTTTGCGATCGCCGAAGGCGCCTTCGCCGTACATGCGCAGCAGCTGCCAGTGGGCCGCGTGAATGCGCCAGTCGATGTCGAGCATCTGTAGAGTATCGCAGCCGAGGATATTGTGCATGATATAGGGCTGCATGAAGCCAACGCTATAGCAATCGTAGCTAAAATCCGGATAGAGCGACCGGGCCAATTCGAAATCCAGGAAAGGCCGGATATCGTTCATAATAAAAAAGTTAAAGCAGCCCGCGATCAGCTTGCTGACATAGCTGGACCGATGCGACGCGCGAAAGGCGTCCAGACGATCGCTTTCGATAAACTTCGCGGCGGCGGTCCGGTCGAATTTCTGCTGGCGATACAGCATCGCACAGTAGGCGTCGCCGTGTTCCAGCATCGCGCCGAAGGCGGCGTCCAGATTATTGCGGGGAATTGAACGGCGTCCGGCCAGGGGCGCGAATAGATTCGCGTGGGATTCGGCCACGCGAAATTCCACGGGCAATTTCATCGGCTCGCGGGCTTCGGCCGTAAGCGAACCGACAATCTGCCCGCAGCCGATCGTCAGTCCACACAGCGCAAACGCCGGAATCCAGTGCCGCGCCGCATACCGCGCCGCATAATTTGCAATACGAAACACAACGCATTCCCGCCCTCGCCGGGAGCACGTCAAAACAATTCCTGGAACGCCCGCGCCTTGACGGATCTGCGGAAGTCTGCCAGAGTCGACACCCGGCTCCGATCGACTCCGACGGATTGGCGCATCGCTGCCACTCTGGCAGGCCCCGGCGCAGAATGGACCGCATATCCGTCCATACCGGCAGACCCTCAGAGGCACAGCGCTTGCATCATTCTATCTGTTGATTTACGGAACACAATCTTCCGGCGGCGGGCACCGGGGCGGTTTTCAACTGCCGCGGGCCCGCCTTTTTCAGTGCTGCTGCAATTCTGATCGGCAGTTGGCGTGACTTCGGCCCGGCGGTCCCGGGAGAATTTGATTGCCGGAGAACCCGCTGAATATACTCTGACCTCCCGCAAAATCGGATGGAGCACTGGATCGCTTTTCGTAACGCATCCGGCGGACTTTCATCTATATATAGTGTGATCAAGTGCGACGAACGACATCGAGCCGGCGGGATTTCAGCGGTTCGATTGGTTTTCGTGTTCTAATATCGGAGAGGCAATTATGAGTATCAAACCTTACATTCTGGGCGGGGCTCAGACCGACTTCCAGCGCAACTGGACCAAAGAAGGCAAGACCTTCGTATCCATGTTTCGCGAAATCGTCGAAGACGGCCTGGCGGCAGTCGGCCTGGACTACGATGAAATCAAACGTTTGAACAAAGAAAACCGCGTGGGCGTTTTCGTCGGCAATTTCGACGCCGAGCAGTACGCGAACCAGGGTCACCTGGGCGCCTTCCTGACCGAAGTGCATCCCGCGTTTTACGGCGTGCCGGGCGGACGCTACGAAGCGGCCTGCGCCTCTGGTTCGGTGGCACTTGACGCGGCCGGTACGAAAATCCGCGCTGGAGACTACGACGTCTGCATCATCGTCGGTCTCGAAGTGATGAAGACCGTCAACTCCGCGGTCGGCGGCGATTTCCTGGGCACGGCCGCCTACTACGAAAAAGAAGCGAAGGGCATTGAGTTTCCGTTTCCGAAATTATTCGGCAAGCTGGCCGACGTAATCGTCGAGCGCAACAGCCACGTCAAAGAAGACCGTATCATGGAAGGCTTCGCGGAAATCTCGCGGATTAATTACGACAACGCGAAGACCAACCCGCGGGCGCAAACGCGCTCCTGGTTCATGAACAAAGAGCACGCCAATACCCGCGGCGGCGATTACAACATGGCCGTCGGCGGTCGTCTGGCGATCACCGACTGTTCGCAGGTTACCGACGGCGCGGCGCTGATGGTCATCGCGAGCCCCGAGTACGCGAAAGAGTTCGCCAAAAAGTCCGGCAAGAAACTGGAAAGCATGTCCGTACTCAAAGGCTGGGGCCATCGCGTCGCTCCGATGCAGTTCGTAAACAAAGTCGCTGAGTCCAAAGGCAACGACTATATCCTGCCCTGGACGCGCCAGGCTGTAAAAGATGCGTACGATCGCGCCGGTCTCGACATCGACCAGATGGACGTCATCGAAACTCACGACTGCTTTACTTCCAGCGAATACGCCGCCATCTCCGCCTTCGGCATTACGAAGCCGGGCGAAGAACATCAGGCGATTGAAGACGGCACCATCGCCCGGACCGGTAAGAAGCCGATCAATCCGAGCGGCGGTCTGATCGGCGCGGGTCACCCCGTGGGCGCTTCCGGCGTTCGCATGGCCCTCGACATCCACAAGCAGGTTACCGGCCAGGCCGGCGGCTACCAGGTGGAAGGTTCGAAGAACGGCATCATGCTCAACATCGGCGGCAGCGCCACGACGAACATGACCTTCGTAATCGGCCAGGAATAAGATTAAGATTAAAAGAATGGCCGATGCTTGCGTCGGCTGATCTTCGAGAAGGGGAAGTCGGAAGGCTTCCTCTTTTTTGTGTGCGGAAAAAGCGCGCTTCGTCCGCTGGCGCTCCTGCATAGCCAGCCGCTGGCGATTGCGATTTCTCTGTCCGCCCGGTCCCATCGGAACGATTATTCTACTTGCGCTCCGCTTCGCATGGTCTCTGATCATGTCCATGTCTGGTGAATTCCCCGTCGAACAATGTCCGTACGATGAGTACCGCGAAACCTACGGACCGCCCAACGTTAAGTGGTGCGAAGAACGCCTTTGCGGACACGTCGAAGAACCGGCGAATACTTTCAGCAATGTCGCCTATTTGATTGTGGCGGTGATTGTCGCCTGGCGCTATCGCTCCGGCGGTTCCCGCCCGGGCTATCAGCTCCGCGAACTCGGCATCGTCGTCTTTATGATGGGCGCGCTTTCGCTGATCTATCACGCCACGAATAATTATATCAGCCAGCTCTTCGATTTCTACGGCATGTTCTTTTATACATCGCTGCTGATCGCCTGGAATCTGCGGCGACTGGGCGTCGTTTCGAATGTGCGCGGCCATACGATTTTATACGGCGTCCTGATCGCGCTGAATTTCTGGCTGTTGTTTTATGTCCCCGCTCTGGATATCCCGATCCAGGCGATCGTCACCTGGAATATCGTCGCGATTCTCGGCAGCGAAGCCGTCGTATTTTTATTGCGACGCAATCACGCATTCTATGGAACCAACGGCGACGGCCGCTATCTCTGGTGGTCGGCGGGGCTCGCCCTGATGGGACTCGCCGCGTACTGCTCTTATCTCGACTTCAGCCGCAACTGGTGCGACCCCGAAGATCATCTCTGGCAGGGTCACGCTCTGTGGCATATCTTCAGCGCGATTTCGATCTATCCAATTGCGCGCTTTTACGCCCTGGCGATGCGGGTAAGCTCAGACTGAGGGCCCGGCCACGGATTGCTCCGATGGCGTGGCATTCGTGGAATCCGTGGCTAAAAAAACCGCGCCGCCCCAAAAGGACGACGCGGCCATTCGCTCGCGATGCAAATCAAGATCGCGATTTCAATCTTTGCCGGACGGCTCCGGGCTTTCGCCGCCGCCTTTGAGTTTCGCACCCAGCGCAGTTTGAAACAGTCCCGCGAATTCGCTATCGCCCAGAATCGAAACGACTTCCTGAATCGTACGGCTCAGCGGGGAGACACTTGCTCCGCCGGCTCCGCCCGAATCCCAAACGGTATAGCGATCGACTTTCATCTCCGCGGCGACTTTCGGCAGAGTTTCAATGGCGCGAGCGCGTAGATACTCCGGACTGTAGTGCTGGCTGATTTCGCGCTGAACGCGTTCGGCCTTGAGGTCGATCTCCATGATCCGCTCCTCCATTTCCTTGCTACGCACTTCCAGTTCTTTCAGCTGCAGCTCCAGTTCGCGCTTGCGTTGGACTTCGAGTTCCAACCGGCGCTGTTCCACTTCGTGCTCGAGTTCCGCCGTTTCGCGGGCCCCTTCCAGCTCTTCGCGATGCAGAGCGCTACTGTTGACCTGCTCCTGAAGTTTGCGATTCTGCTCCTCTTGCAGGCGATTTTTTTCCAGCTCCGAATGATTCTGCAGCTCAGTCATCTGAAAGCGTTGCTCGTCGTTCATCGCCACTTCCCGCCGCTTAGCCAACTGTTCCTGGCTGGCGCTTTCCAGCTTATGGTCCGTGGCCAGGCGTTCCATCTCGCTGACTTCGCGCACCTGATTCTTTTCCTGCTCGATTTCGCGATCGGTTTGCACCTGCGTGCGTTCGGACTCCAGCCGCAGCTCGTTGCGATACTTCGCCTGCAAGTCGTGAAAGACGGAAGTGGACATCACTTTCACGCTGCGAATGCCGACCTGGTGAAAGACGATGCCCCAGTTTTTTTCAACCTGCTGCAATTGTTTCTTTAACTCACGCGCAATCTCCTCTTTCTTACGATGCGCATCTTCGATGGTCATATTGGCGATCACGTGGCGCACTGCTTCCACGCAAATCGTGCGCAGTTCGTGATTGGTGCGACCCATCGGATCGTTTTCGTCGAAGAGGTCGAGCGTCGTGAGCGCCTGGACCGGATTCTGTGCATTGATCTGCCAGGCGGCGAAACCTTCGATTCCCAATCCCTGGAAATGAATATTCGCGTTGTCGGTCGCGAATTCTAAAGTCTGTACCGATGCCGGAATTCGTAGATACCGCCGCATTCCGAAGAAGCGCAGCTTGCGGCCGCCCAGGATCGGCTGCGGTTTTCCGGTGCCCATGCGAACAAGATATTCGTTTGGTAGCGCCGTTTCGAAAATCAAACCGCTCAGTTTTTTGCGTCGCCGTACATAATTCTGCACGCGATACTCGTTGTCTGTGGTACTCATAAATCAACCCCTCAAAAAATCGAAAATATACACGCTGATTCGAATACGCGCGCGGGATTCCCGGACAATCCTGTGCAACGCCTTCATTCAGTCGCGGGGGGTCTGGAAGGCCAAACCAGATATTCGACGAAAGCAAAACGACAAATCTTCACCAACCGTCGTTTTTTTCATGGCGATGCGAGCGGGATCCGAAAAAATTGCTTCCGATCGGTGACTCTAACGTCCTGCATGATTCTAACTGATGACGCGCGCATGAACCCCGCACCCGCTCCACACTCCGAAACGAAACTGCCGGATCTTCGACTCTATGCCCATCGCGGCGCGAATCGCATTCATCCGGAAAATACGATGCCGGCCTTCGAACGAGCGCTCAAGGACGGCGCCACTCACCTGGAGATGGATGTGCATCGCACGGCGGACGGGCAGATCGTCGTACACCACGACGCGACGGGCTTTCGCATGGCCGGCGTCGATAAACTCGTAGCGGAATGCAGCTACGCCGAAATTCAAAGCTGGAATGTCGGCAAAAAATTTTTATTCGGCAAACTGAATCGCGCCTACCAGGCGCCGCTCTTTCGCACGGTGCTGAACGCCTTTCCGAGAACGGTGATCAACGTCGACATCAAGCAGCACGAAATCGACGTCGTGCGCGAGGTGCTCAACCTGATTCAGGATTGTGGCGCGGTCGGCCGCGTTGTCTTAAACAGCTTCGACGCCGAGATCATCCGACACGTGCGGCGCCTCGGCTATCCGGGCGAAACCGGCGTGTCCGTACAGGACCTCATGCGTCTGCGTTTCTATCCCGAATTTCTATTGCGTCGCCGCAGCATCGCCGGCCACGCGCTGCAGCTGCCCTTACATGGCGAAGGCGGACGCGGACTGCGGCGGTGGATCGGACAGCGCGTGCGCTTTGACGGCCCCCGTCTGATCCGACGCGCTCACGCCGCGAGGCTGCGATTGGATTACTGGGTGGTGAACGACGCCGACGAAGCCCGTCGCCTGCTCGAGCGCGGCGCGGACGGACTGATGACCGACGAGCCCGACAAAATCCGAGACGTATTTTACGACTTCGCTCGGAGCCACGACAGAATCGTTCAGAAATAGAGCGGGCCGAATCCGAAAAAAAGATGGTCAGATCCTCCGGAATTCGGGACTCAGGGTCTGGCGCGGCTTAAATCATCGCGCGGTCCGGCTTCCAAAATCTGTGAATCACATTGGAGCCGCACTGACTCTTAATTCAGACGATTTTCATATCCCGCTCTTTCAATTTCCAGTATCAGATTTTTCTAACAGGCGAAGCACATGGCCACACACAAACTCACGCGCGAACAACTCATTACCGAAATCAAAAAATCCGGCACACAGAAAATCAAAGTCGCGATCACCGACATTGACGGCATCATGCGCGGCAAGTACATCCACGTTGATAAATTCCTGTCGGCCCTCGACGGCGGCTTCGGATTTTGCAACGTGGTCTTCGGCTGGGATTCGGCCGACGTATGTTACGACCACGTCAAATTCACCGGCTGGCACACGGGCTATCCCGATTCCGAAGCGCGCATCGACGAAGGCACCTATCGCACCATTCCCTGGGACGATCACACGCCGCTTTTTCTCGGCGACTTCGGCGACGCCGACGGCCAGGGGCTGGCGGTCTGTCCGCGACAGCTGCTCAAACGCGTGATCAAAAAAGGCCGCGACATGGGTTTCAGCGCGATGTGCGGAATCGAGCTGGAGTTTTTTAATTTTCAGGAAACGCCCCAGAGCCTGAACGATAAAGGCTTTCGCAATCTGCAGTCGCTCACGCCGGGTATGTTCGGCTATTCGCTCCTGCGCAGTTCTTATGGTCAGCCCTATTTCAAAACCCTGATGGACGAGATGAGCGAATTCGGCGTGCCCCTGGAAGGACTGCACACCGAAACCGGACCGGGAGTTTATGAAGCCGGCATTTACGTCGCCGACGCCTTAGAAGCCGCGGATCGGGGAGTGTTGTTTAAGACCGCCGCGAAAGAAATCGGCTACCGCTTCGGCGTGATTCCCACGTTTATGGCCCGCTGGAATACCGAGCTGCCCGGATCGAGCGGCCATATACACCAGAGCCTGTGGAACGCCGACGGTACCGCGAGCGCCTTCTACGACGCGAACGATCCGCATAATATGAGCGAAGTCTTTCGCCAGTATATGGCCGGATTGATTCACTGCCTGCCGCAGATTCTACCGATGCTCGCGCCGAACGTAAACAGCTACAAACGTTTGGTCGAAGGCTTCTGGGCCCCGACCACCGTCACCTGGGGCGTCGACAATCGCACGGCGTCGTTACGGGTAATTCGCGGATCGCAAAAGAGCACGCGCGTCGAAGGCCGCATCGGCGGCGCCGACATCAATCCCTATCTGGCGGTCGCGGCGTATCTGGCTGCGGGCCTGTACGGCATCGAAAACAAACTGGAGCTCAAAGCGGATCCGGTTTCCGGCAACGCCTACGAAGTCACCGACGCGCCGCGCCTGGCGAACAATCTGCGAGACTCGGCGCAGCTCATGCAGGATTCCGCGATCGCGAAAGAGCTCTTCGGCGATGAATTCGTCGAACACTTCACGACCACCCGATTCTGGGAATGGAAGCAGGCCGGTCAGGTCGTCACCGACTGGGAGCTCAAGCGCTACTTCGAGATCATTTAAGAGGCGCACCCGAAGGTTCGGATAGATTCAGATCTTTGCAGTATAAAAGCTCAGCAGCGTAAATCGTCTGCGACCCCACACTTACTATGAAAGAAATCCATCGCTATAGTTTTCCGACTCAAATCTTTTTCGGAGCGGGGGCACGGCACCTGGTCGCGCGCGAAATGAAAGCCCGCGGCGTCGACCGCCCGATCATCATCACCGACGCGACCATCGCCGCCCTGCCCTTCTGCAAAGAATTCCAGGCGGACCTGAATAAAGACGGCCTGATGTGCGGCCTGCACGGCGGACGCCCCGGCAATCCCTGCGAAAGCGACGTGACCGCCGGCGTCGAAAGCTATCGCGAGCACGGCGCAGACAGCATCATCGCTCTCGGCGGCGGCGCGGCCATCGATGTGGCGAAAGCCGTCGCGGTGATGGTCGATCACGAAGGTACGCTCTTCGACTACGAAGACGAACGCGAAGGCGCGCGCCCGATCCTGGCCGAAAAAATCCCGGTGATGGTCGCTCTGCCAACGACCGCCGGCACGGGCAGCGAAGTCGGCCGCAGCACAGTAATCGCCGAAGACGACACGCATTTTAAGCGCATCATTTTTTCGCCCGCGATTCTACCCGTCGCGGTCTTCGCCGATCCTGAATTGACTCTGGGTTTACCCGCAGCGGTCACCGCATCGACGGGCATGGACGCGCTGACTCACAACGTTGAAGCGCGGCTGGCGAAGGGATTTCAGCCTTTTTGCGACGGCCTGGCCATGGAAGGCATGCGTCTGGCGGCAGCGAGCCTGCGCGACTGCGTGCGCTTCGCCAACGAGAAAACCGGCCCGACTCCGGAGCATATCCACGCCCGCGGCCTGCTGCTGAACGCATCGATGATGGGTTCAGTAGCTTTTCAAAAGGGTCTGGGCGTGACTCACAGCCTCGCGCACTCGCTTTCGACCGTAAACGATCTGCATCACGGCCTGGCGAACGGCATTATGATTTCGTACGCGATGGAATTCAATACGCAGGCCGGTCCCGAAATAGAAAAGATTTTTACCGAGATGGCGCGAGTCGTCCGCGCTCCGAAAGAGAGCCCGGCCGGTTTCGTCGACTGGCTCGTGCAGCTCAAAGCGGACGTCGGCATGCCGACCGGACTAAAAAGCGAAGGCGTCAAGAACGAAGACCTGGACGAGCTTGTGAAGTACGCCGAGCTCGACGTCTGCCATAGCCTGAACCCGCGTGAAGTTACGAGCGAAGATTTTCGTAAGATGTACGAAGCCGCGCTGGCATCGTAATTTCAAACCCAACCCAAGATGTCGACGACTGAATTCAACCACGACAGAGCAAAGCCGCTGCGCATCGGCGTCTCGGCCTGCTTTTTTCACCACGATCCGACCCGGCCGATTTTCAAAGGCAAACGCCTGGTCTACGCCGAAGAGTCGATGCTCCAATGGCTGATGGCGAACGGCGCCCTGCCCATTCTGATCCCGGCGGCTCACGGCGGCATATCCACCGAACTGCTCTTAGAACAAATCGACGGGCTGCTACTGCAGGGCGGCAGCGACGTATGTCCCGAAAGCTACGGCGAAAGCGCCCTGCGTCCGGAGTGGAACGGCGACCTCTATCGCGACCGCTACGAAATCGAATTGATCGAAGCCTGCATGCGCGCCGGCAAACCGGTCCTCGGCATCTGTCGCGGACACCAGATCATCAACGTGGCCCTCGGCGGCAGCCTCTACCAGGATATTGGCGAACAAATTCCGGGAGCCTTAGTTCATCGCGACTGGGAACAGTACGATCAGCTGCAACACGACATCGTTTTTGAAAACGACTCGGGCATTGCCAGGCTCTACAGTAAGTACTACGGCGAAGCCCGCAGCGGCGGCCGAATCATTTCCATTCACCACCAGGCGATCAAGTCTGTCGGGGCTGGACTCGCGGTCGAAGCGCTGTCCACCGAAGACGATATTATCGAAGCCGTGCGCCTGACCCGACCGTCGGAAGTCGCTCAGCTCGCGGGCTTTAAGAACGCGGACTTCGCAGGCGAAACGCCCTATGTCGTCGGCGTGCAATGGCATCCGGAATTCCAGGTGGCAGGCGACGGCCTGCTCGCGGCTGACGCGCTTATGATTGAGTTCTTGTCGGAAACCGATGCGCGTCGCCAGAAACGGCAAAAAATGATCGCGGCTCAGGGCGCGCCTCTTAAATAGTGATGCTGATCAGGCGGCGCGCCGTGCGGTCCCAGGACCGCTGTGACTCGCCTCTTAAATAGTGATGCTGATCAGGTGGCGCGCCGCGCGCCTGAGAATAGTTGGAATTCGTATGCTGAAAGTCGTCAATCCCGCCACTGAAGAGCTGATCACGGAACTCGAAACCGACGATAGCCGTTCCATTATCGAGAAGTACAACCGCGCGATGTCGGCGCAGTTGGAATGGATGGAACGCCCCCTCGACGATCGAGCGCGGATCATGACGAATTTCAAAGACGCCCTGACGGCCGAAGCCGACACGCTGGCCCGCACCCAGAGCGAAGAGACCGGCAAACCGATCAGCCAGGCGCGCTCGGAAATTCTCGCAACCACGGCCCGCGTGCAGTTTTTCATCGATCACTTCCGCGACGTGCTGGCGGACGACGTGGCCGTCGAGCCGGCGGCCGCTGAAGACGGACGCACCGGCGAACACATCACCTACGAACCCCTGGGAGTCGTCGCGAATATTTCCGCCTGGAATTATCCGTATTTCGTGGGATCGAACGTATTCGTACCGGCGATCCTGACCGGTAACGCGGTACTGTACAAACCTTCAGAGTTTGCATGTTTAACCGGAATGTCGATCGCCGAAGTGATGTACCAGTCGGACCTGCCCGATGAAATTTTTATTCCGATCATCGGCGGCGCCTTCGCGGGACAGGAAATGTTGAAATGGCCGGTCGGAGGCGTGTTTTTTACCGGTTCTTATCGCACCGGGCGCGCAATCGCGGACATCGTCTCACGTAGATTTACGCGATTGCAGCTGGAGCTCGGCGGCAAAGACCCGGCCTATATTTGCGACGACGTCGATCCGGCAACGACCGCGGCGGCGGTGGCCGACGGCGCTTTTTATAATACCGGCCAGAGCTGCTGCGCGGTCGAACGCGTGTACGTGCATGAAAAAATCTACGATCAATTCGTTGAAGCCTTCGTAGAAACCGTGCGCGGTTTTCAGGTCGGCGATCCTCTCGACGAGAACACCTACATCGGACCGCTGTCGCGCAAAGAACAACTGATGGTCTTAAAGCAGCAGGTGGAAGACGCACGCACGAAGGGCGGCAAGATTTTAATCGGCGGCAACACCATGAACCGCCGCGGCTATTATTTCGAACCAACGGTCGTCACCGACGTCAGCCACGACATGAAAATCATGAGCGAAGAAAGCTTCGGCCCGGTGATCGGCATCCAGCGCGTGAGCGACGATCGCGAAGCGATTCGCATGATGAACGATACGCCCTACGGCCTGACCGCGGGAGTCTTCACGAAAGATCCCGATCGCGCACACGGCATCTTAACGAAGATCAACTCCGGCACCGTCTACTGGAACTGCTGCGATCGCGTCAGCCCGCGCCTGCCCTGGTCCGGCCGCGGCGATTCGGGCATCGGCGTAACTCTCGGGGAAGAAGGAATTCGCAGCTTCGTGCGACCGAAAGCCTGGCACTGGCGCCTGCCCGGCTGAGCTGAATTTCCCCCGCGATCGTATAAAGTGAAGGCCAGGCCGCTGGTCGCCCAGAACTTGAGTCCCTCAGCCCTTCAGATCTTGAAGTTTCTAATGAAGTCGCTGCACTCGCTCGAAGGCATCGGTCGCGCGAAATAGAAACCCTGGTAATAACGACATCCAAGGGCTTCGAAAAAGTCGAGCTGCTCGCGCGTCTCGACTCCTTCCACGATTGTTTGTAAACCCAGGTTTTCCGCGAAGGCCACCAGACCGCGCACCAGGCCTTCGTGTCTTTCGAGATCCTGCACGAAAGACTTGTCGACCTTAATCGTATCGATCGGGAAATTACGCAGATAGGTAATCGCCGCGCCGCCGGTTCCGAAATCGTCGACGTGAAAGCGAATGCCAATGCCGGCCAGCTCGTTCATAGCGCGACGCACTCGCTCGTTTTCTTCGACAATGCCCCGCTCGACGATTTCAAATTTCAACAGCTCCGGATCTACATCCGTGCGTCGAATGCGGCTCCGAACCATATTCACGAATTCCGGATGTTCCAGCTGCCGCGGCGTGACATTCACCGACAGTTCCAGATCGGGCGCGCCGTCAAGATGGCAGCGCCGGATTTGCGCCAGAGATTCTTCGAGCATCCACTCGCCGATTTCCAGAATCAGCCCGCGCTCTTCCGCGATTACAATGAACTCCCCCGGAGAGACAATGCCCCGCTCGGGATGGTTCCAGCGGATCAGAGCTTCCACGCCGCGAACGATCCCCAGCCGCGAATCGACCTGAGGCTGAAAGTACACCAGAAATTCGTTGGCCGACATCGCCCGCAGCAAATCCTTTTCCAATTCGAAAAGGGCCGCGGTGCGCACGTTCATAGCCCGGTTATACAACTGCAGCTGATTCTTGTTGCGCTTCGCGCGAGCCAGAGCCACCTCGCACTGACTGAGCAGCTCGGAAGCGGTGCTGCCGTCGATCGGATAAAATGAAATGCCCGCGCTGAAGGTCAGCGGGATTTGCTCGCCGCGAACTTCGAAGGGTTTCAATCGAAAGAGATCCTGCATGCCTTCCGCGAAGAAGACCGCCTGCTCCGTTCCTTCGATATGCGGCAGAAAAACGCAGAACTTGTCGCCGGTCAGCCGCGAGAAAGTAAACTCCGACGGCACGAACTGCTCCATTCGCGCTGTAATTTCGCAAAGCAACTCATCGCCGGCCTGAAACTGAAAGAGATCGTTGACCTGTCGAAAATTATCGATGTCTATATAGAGCACGCCGATCAGCGGTCCCGAGTACGCCTGTCCGGTAATCGCCGGCGCTTCGCCGCCAAAAGCGGGACTGTCGATATCCTCCTCCTCCCGGGCGGCGCCCGCATTCGCCGCGCCGGGCGTCCCGGTCTGCGCGCGCAAGATCGCCTGGTCGAGGCGGTCCAGAAAGAGCGAGCGGTTCGGCAAGCCCGTCAGAGAATCGTAGAGGCGATGGCGTTCGCGCTCGTTCTCCATGCGCTTGCGATCGCTGATGTCACGAAAGATAATCTGAATGGCGTCCGTGCCGAAATAATCGACGCGCACCCCCATGACCTCGACGTCGATCGGCGTGCCGTCGATACGAGTCAATCGTTCGTCCATCAAGTCGACACTCGTACCGGTCGGAGAGTTTCGCAGCAGTCGCACGCGCTCCCAGACTTTTTCGCGATACTCCGGATCGACGAGTTCCATCAGCGGCCGACGCGCGACTTCGTCCATCCGCGTCGCGCCCAGCAGCTTGAGCGCCGCTGGATTGGCGAACAGGACCTGCTGCGAATCGTGAACGATTTGACCGATCGGCATAGTGCTGACCAGACTCAAAAACATCTCATCGCGAATCTTCAGAGCCCGCTTCGCTCTTGAGCGAATCAAATGCGAATCATAAAATGTGCAGCGCAGTCGAAAGGCCGCAGCCTCGATCAGCTCCGGCGGCAGCTCGCGCCGCTTCGAAACAAACATAATCAAACCGATGCGCTTCGACTGGACCGGCGCGTCGGCTTCGAGCTCTTCGCGCGGGTCCGAATCGCGCACGTCGACGGTGTGAAAAATTCGCGCCTGATTGACCCATAGCAGCATGCGCGCCAGGCGCTGATGTTTGTTGCCGCACAAGAGGAGCGCCAGACGACGCACCCAGCCCCGCGTGGACGCTGAATCGTCCAGCTGCATGCTTTTGACAACATAGCCCGCCATCGCCGCGCGATCCTGGATCTGATACGGGCTGCTGGAACCGTCGCGGCCCGCGCGAAAGAAATAATCGTAAGCCATCGAGCCGGGACGATCGCCGCGAATGTCGGCCAGATGCTGCCGGCCCGAAAGGCGCATGGCCCCCCATTCTTCCCAGAAGTTTTTTACGGCGACGGCGGCGTGAAAATAACGATAGCGCCGACCGGATTCGTCTTCCAGTCCACTCTCGGCGAACTGGCGCAGCGCTTCTTCATCGCCGGTCTTTTCCAGCTCATCGTAGATTCCAAAAAAGATCGACTGCAATTGCAGCTGCGGCTCGTCGCGAATGATTTGCATGCACTCCAGATACACGGATTCGTATCGCGGATCAACGCTGGAAAACCAGGCGCGCCACTGAATATGCAGGCGCCGCCAGAGCGGTAGAGTCCGCCGCTCCGCCGCGGAAGGCGAAGGCGGCTGCGGCCGATAATTTCTATTATTGATCGAGTGCATGAAAGCCGGGCCGCATTATAGCACACCGCAAGCGCTGGATACCAGCCTTTTTAATCGGCATCGCCCGCGACCTTTTCGAAGCCTTTCGCTCACCCGCAATTGAAACGCAAGGCCGATCGGGCGGAGAGTGCAAGATAGGCAGGGCATGAACTAAAAAGAGGCATTGCCGGGAGTCCGCGGGAAAGGCACAACATCGCGAATATTCTCCATTCCGGAAATAAACTGCACCAGCCGTTCCAGGCCCAGGCCAAAACCGGCATGGGGCGTCGAACCGTAGCGGCGTAAATCCAGATACCACTGATAAGCGTCCGGCTCCAGTCCGTGATCGCGCATTCGAGCTTCCAGCACGTCCAGACGATCTTCACGTTCGCTGCCGCCGATGATCTCTCCGACGCCGGGCACCAACACGTCCATGGCCCGCACGGTTTTGTCATCATCGTTGAGGCGCATATAGAAAGCTTTAATTTCTTTAGGATAATCCGTTAAAATCACCGGCTTGCCGACGTGCTCTTCGCATAGATAACGTTCGTGCTCGCTCTGCAGATCGCGGCCCCAGGCGACCGGGAATTCGAATTTCTTAGACTTCGTCTGCGCGGCCTGCTCCAGAATCGTCACGGCTTCGGTGTAACTCATGCGTTCGAAGGGACTATCGGCCAGGCTTTCCAAACGAGCCAGACAGGATTTATCGATCCACTGATTGAAAAACTCCAGATCGTCGCGGCTGTGTTCGAGCACGTACTTAAAAACGTAGCGTAAAAAATCTTCCGCCAACTGCGCGTCGTCTTCGAGGGTCGCGAAGGCCATCTCCGGCTCGACCATCCAGAACTCCGCTAAGTGCCGCGAAGTATTCGAATTTTCTGCGCGAAAGGTCGGACCGAAAGTATAAATCCGACCAAGCGACATCGCGTAGGCTTCGCCTTCCAGCTGGCCGCTGACGGTCAAATGCACGGGAGCGCCGAAAAAGTCTTTTTCGAAGGCGACGCCGCCACGACCTGGCTCTTGATCGCGCTTCGGCACCTGATCCAAATCGAAATTCGTAACGTGAAAGAGCTGGCCCGCGCCCTCGGCGTCGTTGCCGGTAATGATCGGCGTGTGAATATAGTAGAAACCGTTTTCCTGAAAGAATTTGTGGATCGCGAAGCTGATGGCGTTGCGCAGGCGAAAGACCGCGCCGAAGGTATTCGTGCGCGGACGCAGATGCGCGATCTCGCGTAGATATTCGAAGCTGTGGCGCTTTTTTTGAATCGGAAACGAAGCGTCCGCGCCGCCCAGCACCGTCACCGACCCGGCGTGAATCTCGACCGACTGGCCTTTGCCGGGGGACGCTTTGAGCGTTCCGGAAACGAAAACGCTCGCCCCGGTGGTCGCAGTCAAAATCTCGGATTCATAGTTCGCCAGCGTAGCTTCCGCCACGATCTGGATATTTTTGATCGTCGAGCCGTCGTTGATTTCAAGAAAGGAAAAGCCGCCCCTGGAATCCCGTCGGGTCCGGACCCAGCCGGCGACCTGAATCGATCGGTCGTCTCCCGGGAGCTGGAGCACGTCGCGGATCAATATTCGTTGCATAATTGATGGTGCGCTTCAAGCATGCGCGAAGACAAGTTTTTTTAAGCGCCGCCTGTATGTTTCGAAAAATTCTCCTGTCCTTGCTCGCGGCGATCGGCCTGTCGTACGCCGCTCTCAACGCCTACGTCTATTCAATCCAGGACCAACTGACCTACCATCCGATTCGCCGGCACGCCTACGCGCCGGCCGACTACGGACTTTCGGTGCAGGAACACAGGGTCCCGACTCCGACCGGCGAGCGCTTGCACGCCTGGTACTTACCGGCCGCGGAAGAATCCCCGGACGAATCGTCATCGTTCGTGCTGCTGTACTCCCACGGAAACGCGGGCAATCTTTCGCACAACCTGAGGTCTTTGCGCCAGCTGCACCAACTGGGAATTTCGGTATTCATCTACGACTATCGCGGCTACGGCGAGAGCACAGGGATTCCAGACGAAGCCGGTCTATACGCCGACGCCCATGCCGCCCTGGACTATCTCCGGAACACTCTGAAGATTCCTGCGGAGCGCGTGCTGTATTTCGGACGATCCCTGGGCGGGGCCATGGCCGTCGATCTGGCCGCGCGACGACCGGCCCGGGCGCTGATTCTGGAATCCACCTTTACCTCCGCGGTGGACGTCGGCGCCGAAGTTTATTGGTTCTTACCGGTTTCGCTATTAGCCCGCAACCGCTTCGAAAGCCTGGAACGACTGCGCACGCACGCGCTGAAAGATGTGAACGGCGAGGATTTGCCCGTGCTGATCATTCACGGTCGACAGGATCGCCTGGTGCCCTTTGCTCACGCCGAACGGCTGCATGCGGCCGCCCGTACGAAACGCAAAACTTTACTTGAAATTCAAGGCGGCCACAACGACGCTTTTCTGGTTTCCAAAAAACGATACGAAGCGGCCTTCGCCGACTTTTTGAAGGACCTGAAACGCTAAGCTTCGTGCGCGGCAAAGCACGCCAGGCCGTAACACTTTCCTATGAACCGTTCCACGCACCTGCTCTTTCGTCTGCTGGTCATCGCCTTTCCATTTCTGGCCGCCGGCAGCCGCAATCCGAAGATCACCGGCCTGGCCTTAGTCGTCGGCAATCTGCTGCCGCTGCTCGGAGTGCTTTTTTTCGAATGGTCGGTGATGGAGATCCTCTGGATCTACTGGGCGGAAAGCGCGATCATCGGCGTCATCAATCTGATCGCGATGTCGATGGCGATTTCCCATAGCAAGACCGGTGCCTTTCAACCAATCGCGCTCCTCGGTATGATTCCCCTGGGCGCGTTTTTCTGCGCCCACTTCGGCGGTTTCATGGCCGGGCACGCGGTCTTTCTGACCTTCATGCCCGAAATCGCCGCCGCGGTCGGAAGCGGCGCGAACAATCCAGCCGAGCTCATCGGCGCGGACAAACTTTCCAATCTGCTGGGCTGCGGTCCGGAAGTCATCGCCGCGGGCGAGTGCGGTTTCAGGCAAATCATCGGCAGTCCGATTGCCATCGGCGTAGCCGGCCTGATCGGCAGTCACGGCGTTTCGTTTTTCGTGCATTTTATCCGCGGCCGCGAATACTACGCCACCGGCGTGATGGACCTCTTCGCAAAACCCTACGGTCGCATCATCCTCATGCATCTGACGATCATCCTGGGCGCCTTCGCTCTTGTCGGTTTCTCGCAGATGTTTCCGGGCCAGGCCATTACGACTCTGGCGGGCGTCTGGGTGATGCTAAAGATCATCGTCGATCTGCGAGCGCACCAAAAAGAATATCAAAAAACGCATCAAAAATCGGGCGAAAAATCGGATCAGGATCCTGACAGGGCCGACGAAGACGGCGATGCCGCAGATACCGCCGAGAATCGGACGAGCGCCGAAGCGGATCGCATCAACAAACGATACGATTCAAGATTTCCTTAACGCGCCTGACGCGCTTAATGCGCCCTTAATCCCTTAAGAAATCTTAAGAGGGCGCCAGGGCTTACTGCAAAGACGCCGCGCGTGCCCATGTTCACCGACAGCACTCGCTGAAAGAAAGCCGGGCTCGCTCCCAATCCCGCGATAACCCGACGCATCCAGCGCGGCCGGCGACCGAGCCACAAAACCAGCCGCGTCGTCAGATAATAATTCGCGGTAATGCGCCGGTGCTCCCGGGAGTACGCCCGCAGGGCCCGATCCAGCTCGCGTCGTCTGCAGGCGCGAGCGTCCGTTGCCATCGCACCGATAGCCGCAGCCGCGCTTGACGCTGCCTCCGATTCATTCGCCCCACTCGCCACATTCGAAGCATTCGATCGTGCCGCTGCACCGAGCGCCGGCACAACCGTGTTCTCCAGAGCGAGCGCCGCCTCGAAGGCCAGACTCAGGCCTTCGCCGGTCGCGGCGTCCAGATAGCCCGCGGCATCGCCGATCAAAGCGACGCCCGACCCGCTCACCGCCCGCGTGCGATGCAGCAGCGGACCGATCGCCCCGCCGTCGCTCAGCGGCGTGAGATCCCGCACTCGCGCGGCAACTTCGGGAAAGATCGCCAGCAAAGACGCAAGCAGAGTATCGCCGCCGGCCGGTCGAAAACTCTGGCGGTCCCACAAAAAGGCCACGCCGGTTTCATGTTCGCCGACCGGCGTAATATAACATTCCACTCCGGGCGTCTGCGCCAGAAGACGCACTTCAACGAAGCCGTCGGTCCAGGGCGCAATCGGAAAGTGCCAGCGCGCGCCCCAGCGCCGCGGATCATTGCGCGCACTATCTCGATCAAGCCTTGCGGCCCGGCGCGCGAAGCTATGAATGCCGTCCGCGCCGATCAAAAGCGACGCGCGAAAGACGCTTTCGCCGGCTCGAATTTCCCAGGCGCCGTCCGCTGTGCGCCGCAAAGCTTCGCACAAAACGCCGTCGCGAATTTCGAGCAGCTCATGCTGTTTTGCGGCGGCGAGCAAACGCGCCGCGAGAATTCTGCGAGGCACACCGCGCCCCGGACCTTCGGCGAAATCCGCCTCCGCCGCGCGACCGGTTCCGCAGTCGCGATATCGAATGCCCCGAAAGGGCAGGCCGACTTCGTTCGGCGATTGCGAAAGATCCACCCCCAGACTTTCCAGAGCCCGCAGTCCCACAGGCATCAGACCTTCGCCGCAAACTTTCGCGTAGGGCAATGTCCGCCTTTCTAAGAGCAGCGTCGAAATTCCGCTGCGAGCCAGCACGATCCCCGCGGCAAGCCCGGCCGGTCCGCCGCCGACAATCACAGCCTGGTATTCACGGGCCGCGCTCATGAGCGGCGGCTTTCCGCCAGTAGCTCCAGCTCGCCGGCCAAAAACTGGCTGCGCGCGGCGCCGCGTTTGATTTTACCGCTGGTCGTGCGCGGCAGACGACCGGTGGCCAGCACGGCTACCAGCTCCGGCAGCAAACCGGTTTCCGCAATGATGGCTTCGCGCGCGGTTTGGGCGAGCGCGTCCAGACCGCCGGGGGCCTGGCCCTTTTCTTTTTCGACTAATACCACAAAGCTCTCGGTGCCTCGATCGGGATCGTCAATCGGCACGGCCGCGCTTCGGTCATGATCAAGACCCGGCACCTGGTCGATGGCGAATTCGATCGTCTGGGGATCGTGGTTGCGGCCGTTTAATATGATGATGTCGCGTTCGCGGCCGTAGATAAAGAGTTCATCCTGGTGAATAAAACCCAGATCGCCGGTATTCAACCAGCCGTCCTGCACGGCGGCGGCCGTCGCGTCCGGGCGGCGAAAGTAGCCGGCCATGACGCAATCGCCCCGCACGAAAATCCGCCCCACGCGATCTTCGCCGAGGACGTGGCCGCTTTCGTCGCGTAACTCCAGATCAATGCCGCTTAAGGGCCGCCCCACGCTCACGACGTCGACGCCGTGCGCGTCGTCATGCGCCAGATGGATTTCGCCCCGGCCCAGACTCTCGCGATCGACGCGCACGCCAGAGGGCGCACGCTCCACGTCGCTGAAAGTCACGGCCAGGGTCGCCTCGGCCAGACCGTACACCGGCGTAAAACTTTCGTAGCGAAAACCGGTCGACTCAAAGCGTTCATAAAATCTGCGCAGGGTCGGTTCGCGCACCGTCTCCGCGCCGATCAGCGCGATCTTCCAGTGACTCAAATCCAGTTCCGCAAGCTCTTCGTCGCGCACGCGATCGATGCAAATCTGAAGCGCGAAATTCGGAGCGGGACAAATCGAAGCTTTGCTCTGACTGAGAGCTCGCAGCCAGGCTCCCGGCCGCGCGATAAAATCTTCCGGTCGCAAGAAAGTCATGTCGCCCCGGGCGACGACCGCCGCGAAGAGTCCGCCGATCAATCCCATGTCGTGATGCAAAGGCAGCCAGGAGCAACCACTCTGCTCGCGAATGTCCCCGGGAAAGCTCGCGAGAATCGAGCGCGTATTGCTCAGAATATTTTTGTGGGTCAAGGCGACGGGTTTCGGCGCAACGGTCGTGCCGCTCGAGAATTGAATTAGCGCCAGCTCGTCTTCGAGCGCCAGCTCGTCTTCGAGAGCCAGCTCGTCCGCGAGAGCCACCTCGTCTTCGCTCGCCGAAGCCGCCACAGCTTCCGGAGCGTCCGGCGCTACAATTTCAGAAACCGCCGCAAGGGCCGGCGCAGGCGAAACCGCGGCGACGATGTTCGTCAAATTCTTAACGGAGTTCGCTTCGGTTAAGACCAGCTTCGCACCGGCGGCCTGAAGCATCGCAGCGGTCGCCCCTTGATAGTCCGCCATTCGGCCAAGGCGCGGCGTCGGCAGACAGGTCGGGGTCGCACGCGCCATCAACACCGCGAAGAGCGCGCGCACAAGATCGTACGAAGTGGACATGATCAGCGCGACCGAATCGCCGGGGCGCAGATGATAGTCCGCGATCAGCACCGACGCCAGACTGCGCGAGTCGCGATAGAGTTCCGAGTACGTGTGGCTTTCCACAGTGCCGCTTCTCGAAAAAAAATGCACTCCGCAATCGCCCTCGGAGCCGGCGGCCTGCAGCGCTTGCGGCAATGTTTGCACGCCGTCTGCGATTTCGTCGAGAGTGGCTTTCTTCTGGTCGTCCATTTGCTTAAATTAAAGCTTACGTTCCGTTAGGCGCTGCTCGATCAGGTCGACGACCGCATGGACTGTACGCGGCGGGCGCTCCGGCTCTTCGCCCAGCACCGTCTGGAAATGATTCTCAACTTCGACGGCCATAGTCAGCAGACCAACCGAATCCAGGCCGAGATCTTCCGCCAGGCGCGATTCGGCGCGAATCTCTTTTGTAACGTTGCAGTGCGTTCGCAGCACGTCGGCCACGGCCTGTTCTATTTCTTTGCGATCCATGATGTTTGATATTTGGCGATTATTATTCAGCGATTTACGATTGCGAATAGAAACTCAGCGCTTCAGCCGTCTCCGTCCGAGCCGGATTTTTGAAGCCCGACGAAACGTGAGCGGCCCGCCAGACGCTGATCGTAGTCGCTGCCGTTTTCCAGATTCAGAGCGCGCTCTTCGGCCCCGATACGAATCCATAACACCATCGCATTCAGAATTGTAAATACAATCGCCGTAATATACGCGCCGTGAATCAGAGGCACGGCGGCGATTTCGAGAATGACTCCCAGATAATTCGGATGTCGGATATAACGATAGACGCCGCCGGAGACAGCCGGCGAATTCGGCACGGTCATGATCCGCACGGACCAGCGCGGACCAAGCGTGCGAATCGCGGCGTAACGCAGGAGCTGGCCGATCAGCGTCGCGGCAAGGGCGATAATCGCGATCGTCCAATCTAAATTCGAATCCAGACTGCGATCCAGCAGCGCGACTTCGGCGATCATGGCGACGAACCAAAACGTATGGACCAGCTTCATAAACTGAAAGTGGCCTGGCGAATGTTCGCGCCCGCCCCGGGCGATCATCGCGGCTTCGTTCTTTTTCGAATGCCGGAGTTCCAGCAAACGCTGCACGATCATCAGCGCGACGATCGCGAAAAAAATATATTGCGTGGTCGTAAACATTGTATCCGTGAACGGCAGCGCGGTCCATCCTCAGGGCCGCGGCCTCGTATCGTTTATGCGCCGGATCCTGGCCAGCGCAGAAGCACCGCCTCCGCGCAAAACGCCGGCCCCATCGCCAGCAAAATTCCGTAGCTGCCCGGCGACGGCGATTTCGTTTTCAGAGTTTCGCGCAATACAAAGAGCACCGACGCTGAAGATAGATTGCCGACTCGCGTCAGACTGTCGAGCGAAAGCGCCAGGGCGTCCGCTTCCAGCCCCAGACCTTCGGCCATACCTTCGATTACTTTCGGCCCGCCGGGATGCGCCACCCAGGTTTCGATGTCGTCAATCTCAAGTCCGTGTTCGCGCAAGAACGCTTCCAGACCGGGACGCAAATGTTCGCGTGCGAAAGGCGCGACGTCCGAAGACAGCACGATCTTAAAACCCGTGTCGACGAAATCCCAGCCCATGACCCGCTCCGAATCCGGGAAAAAGATCGAGCGCGAGTCGACGACCCCGGGCAAACGCGCGACCGGCACTCCGGCAATCTGATTCGCATCGCCATCGCCGTTCGCATTCGCAGCGTTGCCGGCCTCGCTCCGGGCTGCGCGTCGGGCCAGGGGATGTTCGCTGCCGGTCATCAGGATCGCCGCGGCGCCGTCTCCGAACAGACCGCTTGAGATAATATTCGGAATCGAGAAATCGTCGCGCTGCAAAGTCAAAGAGCACAGCTCGACGGAAAGCAGAATGCCCGCCTCGGTCGGATGGCCTTCGAGATAGTCATGCAATCGCGCGACGCCCGCCGCCCCCGCGAGACAGCCCAGACCGAAGAGCGGGACCCGCTTCAAAGCCGGCGAAAAATCGATGCGATTCATTAAACGCGCATCGATCGAAGGAACCGCCAGACCGGTAATCGTCGTAAAAATAAGTTCGTGAATTTCGCCGGCCGAGACGCCCGCCGTCTCCAGCAAATCCCGCACGACGGTTTCGCCAAGTTCTAAAGCCACCCGGGTCCAGGCGGCATTCGATTCTTCGAAGCCTTTCAGGGCGGAATACTCCGGAATCGTCAGGGCCAGATGGCGACCGCCGACCAAAACGTTGCGGTGAAATTGTTCGAGGCGATCCAGGTTGTAATGGCGTCCGGCCCACATCTCACGAAACGCGCCGATCAGCTCGTCTTGAGAATAATAGTGCGAAGGCAGAGCGGTCGCTGTGGCGGCGATAAAAGTTGACATGATGGCGATGGGGGCGGTCGCGATAGCGCTTCCTGTATGCCCTGTATGCAAGGAACCAAAGAGGCGCTTCAGGAACTACCTATTTTGAGATCTGAGTCGGCCGACCGTGACAGGATTTCATCGCTGTATGAATTCAGGCCGATCGGTCGACGAATTCCCGGAAGGTCTTTTATTTCGGACTGTATCGTTTCCGCCACACTAAATATCTATGGAGGAAATTTCGAGACCTTTCGTTGTTGAAGGAAAGCCTGTATTGCAAATCCGTGGTAGCATATGTGTGGGATTGTAGGCTATATCGGCCCGAAATCTGTGGATTCAGTACTACTTGTGGGGCTGACGCGCCTGGAATACCGGGGCTACGACTCGGCCGGGGTCGCCGTGCTCGACAAGGGCGAGCTGCATATTCGCAAAGAAAAAGGCAAGATCAAGGCTCTCGAATCCATGCTTCGAGACCACCCGGTCGAAGGTCGCATGGGCATCGGCCACACTCGCTGGGCGACCCACGGGGAAGCGAATCGCACCAACGCCCACCCGCACGTCGACGAAAAGAAACGTATCGCGGTCGTCCACAACGGCATCATCGAAAATCATTACGAGCTGCGTCATGAGCTCATGCGCGAAGGCCACGTCTTTCACTCCGAAACCGATACGGAAGTGATTCCGCACCTGGTCGAGCAGGCCCTGCGCGACGGCAAAAGCATCGAAGACGCCGTCTTCGATACAATCAAACGACTGACCGGACGGTATTCCTTCGCCCTCCTGCACGACGGCGATCCGGATCGAATTTTCTTTGCGCGCGACGGCTCGCCTCTGATTTACGGCAAAGGCGCAGGCGAATCTTTTCTGGCCAGCGATGTTCCGGCCGTCGTGCCTCTCGCACGGGAACACTATATTTTCGAAAACGGTCAATGGGGTTGGATTACCAAAGACGAACTGCATGTATTTAACGAAGAGCGCGAAGCGGTTCCTCACGATCTGAAGAAGATCGAAGTGAAAGCGGCCGACCTGGACAAGGGCGGCTACGAACACTTCATGCTCAAAGAGATCTTCGAGCAGCCCGGCATGCTCCGCCGCATCATTCAGCATCGCATCGGCGACAACGGCAAACTCAACTTTCCGGAAAAGGCCGGCTCGAACGATTTTCTGATTCGCCTGAGCCGCCTGATTATCACCAGCGCGGGAACATCCTGGCACGCCGGGATGGTCGGCAAAATGTATCTGGAACGATTCACGAAAGTCGCCACCGAAGTCGATCTATCTTCGGAGTTTCGCTATCGCAATCCGGTCGCCGAGGGCGACACGAAAGTCATCGCCATTTCCCAATCGGGCGAAACCGCCGATACGATCGCCGGCATCTACGAAGCCAAAGCGAAATTCTTGCGCGTGCTTTCGTTCGTGAACAATCCCGAGTCCACGATCGCCCGCGAGTCCGACGCCTTCATCAACCTGATGGCCGGGCCGGAGATCGGCGTAGCTTCGACCAAAGCCTATACGGCGCAATTGATTCATCTGCTGCTGTACGCCACCTTTGTGGGCGGCATCAAGTGGCTGACCGGCAAAGAGGAACGCCAGGAGCTCTTCGAAGAAGTTCGACGCCTGCCCGAAATGATGGAACACGTTCTGGAACGCGCCGACGTCATTAAAGAATGGGCGAAGGACTTCCGCGAAACGAAAGACTTCGTTTTCCTGGGACGCTCCTGGAACCATCCGACCGCGCTGGAAGGCGCTCTCAAACTAAAAGAGATTTCTTATATCCACGCATCCGGTTATGCCGGCGGCGAATTCAAGCACGGACCGATCGCCTTGATTACGGACGAAGTGCCCGTGGTCTGCATCGCGCCCCAGGGCGATATCTACGAAAAGATGCTTTCGAATATCGAAGAGGTCCGCGCGCGTAAAGCCAAGATCATTTCGATCTACACCGAGGGCGACGAAAAGATTCAGTCGATGTCCGACTACGCCTTTCCGATTCCGAAATGTTCGGAACTGCTCAGCCCGCTGCTGACTGTGCTGCCGCTACAATTGCTGGCGTACTACGTCGCCGTCGAACGCGGCTGCGAACCCGATCAGCCCCGCAACCTGGCGAAGTCCGTTACAGTCGAGTGATGATCGGAGGATAGCCGGGATCGCGGCCAGACTGGTGCGCGTTTCGGCGGGCGGCGGGGACTTTGATGGCTATCTTTTCGATATGCCCGAAGGACCGGAAATCCGGCAGGCCGCAGACGAGATCCGTCGCGCGCTGACGTACAAAGACGAACCCGTGCGTGAAGTCTGGTTTAAGTTCGAGGAGCTGAAACCCTTCGAAAAAAAGCTGCGCAACAAAACCGTCTATGCCGTCGAGCCGCGCGCGAAAGCGCTGCTGATTCGATTCGAAGGCGGTTGGAATATCTACAGCCACAACCAGCTGTACGGCAAGTGGTTCGTGCGCAAGACAGAGAGCGGCGAACCGAAGACCGGTCGCGATCTGCGGGTGATCCTGCGAAATCATCATCGCCAGGCGCTGCTCTATTCCGCTTCGAATATCGCGGTTCTGCACGACGACGAGCTGGCGGAACATCCGTTTTTGCGCAGCCTGGGGCCCGACGTGCTCGACGCGCAGACGCGGCCGGAGCAGGTTCGCGACCGCCTGCTGGACCAGCGCTTTCGCGGGCGGGGTCTGGGCGCGCTCTATTTGGATCAGAGTTTTCTCGCGGGGCCGGGCAATTATCTACGCAGCGAAATTCTATTTTTTGCGGGCCTGCATCCGAAACGGCGCCCGCGCGATCTGGACGAGACGCAGATCGCAGCCCTCGCCCGGCTAAGCCTGGATATTTCGCGGCGCGCGTACAACACCCGGGGCGTAACGAACGAAGCCGAGCGGGTCGCGCGATTAAAGGCCGAAGGCGCGACCAGATCCGCCTATCGCCACGCGGTATTCGCTCGTGAAGGCCGGACCTGCTACGAGTGCGGGGCGCGCATTCAAAAAATCGACGTGGCCTCGCGGCGGCTGTACTATTGTCCGCGCTGTCAGCCGGAATAGAGCGCGACTGCGCGCGGCCGGCTGATCGGACAAAACCTATTGACGCATCGGCCGACTCCCTGAGTCTCACAGTCTATGGCCATGAAGCCCGTTTTATTTCTCGAAGTCGATCTGCCGGAACTGCTGCCCTTCTCGCGCTTTCGCTCGATCTTCAGTTTTCGCGACGGGATCTACAGCAGCTTTGAACGCGCCCGATTAACCTATCCCGATCGAGAGTTCGTATATTTTCACGCGGATCCGGAACGCGAACGTTTGCTTGCAGGCGTGGAAGGCCTGGATTCGTATCGCAGCCTGGCCGATCGTTACGGCTGGCCGAGCGTCGATACAATCGAAGAAAAATTCGGTGAAAATCTCGATCAGATTTTCGATCTGCACAGTCCGCGGCGCTTCCCGGCGATCAACGGTTTCATCGACGTGCTGACCCCGGCGAATGTGCCGGTTCTGGATTTACTCAATCGCATTCCGAAACGCCTCACGGCCGATCTGGAATGGTGGCTGAACGTCGAAGCCAATCGGCTGATGCGACGCAAAGATTTACGTAACGGCGGCGTGCAAATCGTCGGCGATCCGCTGCAACTATTCGTACACGAGAGCGCGCGGGTGTTGCCCGGTTCGATCTTCGATACCAGCAACGGACCGATTGTCATCGACCAGGGCGCGAAAATAAGTCCCTTTAGCTATCTGGAAGGTCCGCTGTACGTCGGGCCCAACGCGCGCATCGACGATGCCAGACTGACCGGCGGCTGTATTCTGGGAGCGCAGGTTCGAGCGGGCGGCGAAATCGAAAACAGCATCTTCGACGCCTTCAGCAACAAACACCACGAAGGTTTCGTCGGGCACAGCGTGCTCGGTCGCTGGGTGAATCTGGGCGCGCTTTCGACGACGAGCGATCTGAAGAACAACTACGGTCCCGTTCGATTGCAAATCGACGGGCACCCCGTCGACACTCATACAATCAAATTCGGTTCGTTAATCGGCGACTGCGTAAAGACCGCCATCGGAACGATGCTCAACACCGGCACTGTACTGGACGCGGGGTCGAACGTGTTCGGCGGCAGCCCCGCAAAATATCTGCCGCCGCTTTCGTGGGGATTGGCAGGGAATCGCTACGAAGCGCAGCGTTTCGTCAGCGACTGCGAAAAAATATTCGCCCGCCGCGATCAAAAGCCGCCGGAGCAACTCGGCGACCTGGTGCGTCTGTGTTCCTGACTTAGCCCGTGACCGGCGGCTGCGACGCCAGCACCCAGGGCGCGATGCTTTCGCCTGGTTCCAGCTTGTCGCGTCGATAATAGTAGACTTTCCCGAAGGCGTACTGAATCGAATTCGCCACGATGTAGTGGGTTTGCACGTCGTAGAACCGCGATAGATCCACCGCGAAAACACGATCGTCTTCTTGCATATAGTCCGAGAACGAGTCGAGCAATTCGCCGCACTCCTCCCGGCGCAAACATCGAAACGACGCGTCGGAGAATTCGGTCGGCACGGACAAAAAGCTCACGCCGCCGAATTCAATTTGAATATCCTGGTAGTACGCCAGATCGAAACTGCCGACTAAAACCAGCCGGTTATCCGTATAAGAACGCACTGAAAAATCAAGGACCCCGTTGTCGAGAATCCCATCGTTGAGCTGGCTGAGGTCGAACATGATGCTACCGCCTGCAACTGGAGTAATGCCCAGACATTGCATCCCTTCGATTCGACTTCAATAAAATTTGCCGCTATGTGCGGTGCAGCATCAAAAAAAGTACGCACACCAGCAGTCGAAGATATCACCAGTATTAACGACACCCGCATTCGCGTTTTGATGCGCTCGCCGGGAATTCTGGCGACTGCGCCGCGCACTCCATACAGTCGCGTCTGAGTGTCGGCACGCTGCCCGGCCTGGCGGCAATCGCCCCGGTGTAGCACCGCAGGATTTTACTTGTCACCGCAAGCGCCCGGCCAATGCTTTGATGCAGCGCATCGCTGACGCCCCATAACGGGATGGCAGCCGACCGCACGCTAAAGCCATGCCCCGCAAAACCAAAGACTCCGCCTCCAAAAACGAAATCGGTTTCGAAGAGGCCATCGAACAGCTCGAAGAGATCACCCGCAAACTCGAAAGCGGCGCCATGAGCCTGGACGAATCGATCAAGGCCTACGAATCGGGAATGGAGCTGCGCAAGATTTGCACCGAGATGCTATCGCGCGCCGAAAAGAAGCTTGAGTATCTGGAACGCCGCAGCGACGGATCGCTTGAGAAAAAACCAATTCTCAGCGGTGAATCGGAAGTCGAAAACGACGACGCCGACGAGAACAGCACGGATCAGACCCGCCTGTTCCAGGAATCCTGAACATGTCCGAAGAAATATCCGCCGGCCCCGCAGTCGGCGATCTTGTGTCCGTCCGGGCGCAGAAGTGGGTCCAGCAGGGTTTCTGCCTGGGCTATCTTGACGCGCCCCGTCCCGAAAGCGAAAACAAACAGGGCTTTCCCATCTTTTTACACGGCGCGCTGCCCGGCGAAGACGTGCAGGCCCGCGTCACCCGCTCGAACAATCGCCACTGCTTCGGACTGGTCGAAAAGGTCGAGCAGCCGGCGCCGGAGCGATTGCAATCCGACTGCGCGGTCTTTCCCCGCTGCGGCGGCTGCTCGTTTCGCCACATCGATTATCAAAGCGAAGTCGAACTCAAGCTGCGTCTGATCGCCGAGTTTCAATCTTTGCAGAACTGCATCGACATCGCCCGCGAACGCGATCAGTTCCAGGTGCACTCCGGCGAGCCGAACGGCTATCGCACGCGGGCGCGTCTGCATCGTGAAACGAAAACCACGCCGCCTGGCTTTTACGAACTGCACAGCAATCGCATCGTGCCACTGCCCGGCGATGCGGGCTGTCGCCAGCTCGCTCCCGA
This sequence comes from bacterium, assembly GCA_024742665.1. Lineage (GTDB taxonomy): Bacteria > Spirochaetota > Leptospiria > Leptospirales > Leptonemataceae > JANSYA01. The sequence goes on along the minus strand of JANSYA010000001.1, from coordinate 578,093 downwards.
CTTGAACGCGGCGATCCTTGAAGAAATAAAAGAGATCTCAGAAGCGAACGCATCCAGCGACGCAAACTCTGACGCTCGCGCAAAAGACGACAGCGCAGCGAACGAAACCGCGACGACGGGCGACGACGGAAGCCCGAACGAACGCGCAAGCGCCGCCAGCGCGACGACGGGCAGCGCCGACACGAAAGCCAACGATCGGGCGAAGCGCTCGGCGAATCCGCGCCATCACGTATTGCAGTTGGATCTGGACGATCCCGTCGAAGTCGACGGCCGGCCCTGGACGATTCCGGGCGGCGCGTTTTTCCAGGCGAATCAGTTTTTACTTTCCGATTGGCTGCAGGCCGCGCGGCGCATGCTTGGCGATCGCGATAGCCGCGGCGCTCCGACCGCCGCGAAAGATTCCGAAAGCGACGGCGCTCGACCGGCGACGCTCGAACTCTTCTGCGGCAGCGGTCTGCTCGGCGGCAATATGCGCGATCTGCTTGGAGATTATCTGGGCTACGATAATGCTCCGACCGGCTTGAAGGCGGCCCGGGGCAACTTCAAGCGCCGCGGCTACGAAGGCCGTTTCGAAAACACCGACCTGTATCGCCGGCCGGTGCCGGTGCCGCGCGGTACCGGCCTGGCCCTGATCAATCCCCCGCGGGCCGGCATGAATCAAAAGCAGATCCCGCTGCTGGCCGAAGCCGGCGTCGGCACGATTCTGTACTCGAGCTGCAATCCCGCGACTCTCAACCGCGATCTGGGCAAATTCCTGGAGCGCGGCTACGTTGCCCAGGCGGTCGAAGTCTTCGATTTTTTCCCGCGCACGCCGCACCTGGAAGTGCTGATTCTTCTTGAGCGAGAAAGCTAAACTCTCAATATGACGGCATGCTCCGCGTGAAATTTGAGACCGCCGCCGCAGAGAATCTGACGAGCGCTCAACACCGCGATCGACGAGCCGCCGCCGGGTCTCGTCCTGTGCTTCCGCGCGTCGCGTTCGTCTGTTTGGTCGCGATGACAGCGACGACGGCCTCCGGCTGCCAGCCGTCCCGCTTTCTGGAAAAACGCCACGTCACCTACAATTTCCAGGACGAAGGCTTTCTTTCAAAACACGTTTTGCAAACCATCGGATCGACCGGCGTAAACGAAACCTCCCGGGGCACCGAGGGCGGTCGCCGACTCTGCCTGAGCGCCGCGGAACGCGTGGCCCGTGAACGCAGCCTGCGGGTTATGCTGCACACCCGCCTGGATCTTATCTCGAATCAACCCACCGAACTGGAGCTGGGGTCGGCGACCTTCGATCGGGACTATCCCTTTGCATTCACGCCCCGGGATTTGATTCGAGCGGAAGTCGATTTCCGCGCCCTGCTGAATCGGGGATTCATTGCTTTACAGGAAAATCGTAGCCGGGACGCTTGTTCGGTCGTCTTTCGCATCGAAAGCGCGGGCGACCGGGATCTGCCGGCGGAAATCCGTGCGGTACGCCTGACCTTCCAACCGGAGAACCAGAGACAGTGGCGCATACAACGCGAGTCGCCAGAAGACAATCCAGCCAACCCCCCCGGGGACGCAACGGCTCCGCTCCTGCAAACGCCGGGATATTGAAGTTGGGGCCCGCACAGATCAGAAAGATCCGCAACCTGAGCCTGGCCTGCCTGTGCCTGCTGGTGATCGGGAATGTCACGGCGTGCCTGAGCGGTCAGGCGAATGATTCCCGCAGCGATCGGCCGCCCTTCGTAGAACTGGAAGGCGGCGGCGGACTGCCGACGGACTCGACTTTACCCGCTCACTATCGCCGGGAGGGTTTGATCTCCAGCAACAGCTACCAGGTTCACGTCACCGTGCTGGCAGGCGACCGGGACGAAGCCCGCATTCTCGGGGAAGACTCGGGCAAGCAGCGCGCGACGGAACTCATGCAAAGCGAACGCGTTATTTCTTCGCGCATCGGATACTACGGCCGCGAGGAGATTCGCCGTCTCGTCGAGGCCGAAGGCAAAGTCGTGTTGGTCCATCCCGAAGAAAACGGCAGCTATACCGTAGTGCTCCAGGTTTTCAAAGCCGGCCTGACCCGCTGGATGCAGAAGCTGTACTAGAGCGCAAAGCGCTCGCAACTCTGCCGGAGGCAGAGCCGTACTAGAGCGCTGCGCGCTCTAGAATCGATTTACACCGGCAGTCCATCTCATGCACTGGCACCTATCATGACCGATCCCGTTCGTACCCGATTCGCCCCGTCCCCCACGGGCTATCTCCACATCGGCGGCGCCCGCACCGCCCTGTTCAACTACCTGTACGCGAAGGCGACCGGCGGGCAGTTTATCGTACGCGTCGAAGACACCGACCAGGAACGTTCCAGCGCAGAAAGCGAAGTGCTGATTCTCGATTCCATGAAGTGGCTGGGCATCAACGAAGACGAAGGCGTACTGGCCGGCGGTCCGTATACCCCCTATCGCCAGTCGGAGCGCCTGACCACGTACAACGGCTACGTCGAGCGCCTGGTGAAAGCGAAGCAGGCCTACCCCTGCTTTTGCACCGACGCCGAACTGGGCGCGAAGCAGGAGAAATCCAAAGCCCTGGGATTGCCCCATGTCTACGACGGCAAGTGCCGCGGACTTTCGGAAGAGGAAGTCGCCGAACGCAAAGCGGCCGGCGAACAATTCGCAATCCGTTTTCGCGTCGAATCGCGCGAGATCGTAGTCGAGGACGCCGTGCAGGGCCGCGTAAAATTCGATTCGCGGCTGATCGGCGATTTTATTATCGTAAAATCCAACGGCTTTCCGTCGTACAACTTCGCCGTGGTCATCGACGACGCCGAAATGAAAATCAATCACGTCGTGCGCGGCGTGGGCCATCTTTCGAATACCCCCCGCCAGATTCTGATTCACGAAGCGCTGGATCTTCCGCTGCCGGCCTACAGCCACATTTCCGAAATCGTAGGCTCCGACAAAAAGAAGCTCTCGAAACGACGCGGGGCGGCGAGCGTTCTATTTTTCCGCGAACTGGGCTATTTACCGGAAGCGGTATCGAACTACATGGCTTTGCTCGGCTGGTATCCGAAAGACGGCGTGGAGTACATGCCCGGAGACGATCTGGCGAAAAAATTCGACGTCGCGCAGTGCTCGAAGGCGCCGGCCATGTTCGATTTCTTTTTGATCGACAAAGGCAGAAAAGATAAAGGCAACAACAAAAACGCGAAAGGCGGCAAGGGTGGAAAAAATCAACAAAAGCAGCCGGACGAAAAGAACGACGCAGGCGCCGACGCGGCCGAACCCGAAGACTTCGATCCCACGAAGCTGAGCCGTCAGGAACTCGAAAAATTCATCAACAAGAAGTCGAAACTCAACTGGCTGAACAATAAATATATTCGCGACCTGCCCATCGAACGTCTGTGGCCGGAGCTGCTGGTCTTTCTGGAAAAAGATGCGCAGATCAAGAAGCTGCTCGACTCGGGCGAAAATGAATCGAAGATCAAGCAGACCTTCGAATCGGTAAAGGTCTATCTCGACACTCTCGATGAATTCCCGGCCTATGTGCGCGAACTCTTTCGCGAAAGCATCGAAGTCGAAAGCGACGAAGCCCGCGCGCTAATCGGCGACGATCTTGCGAAGCAGGCCGTCACCGCCTTCCGGGATCTGTGTCTGGAAAAGAAGCCGACCGAGGCCGAAGAGTACTCCGCCTTAATGAAAGCCGCAGGCGAACAGACCGGCGCGAAAGGCCGCGGCCTGTTCATGCCGATCCGCATCGCCGTCACGGGAACGATGCAGGGCCTCGAACTGCCCACGCTCTTCGCTCTGCTCGGCTACGAGGCCGTCGCGCGGCGCATCGACAGTGTCTTAGCGCTGGCGTAAATCAGAGCGTCTTAGCGCTGGCGTGATTCGGCGCGTCGCAGAATTCGCATCGCACAGCGCTGCGCGCTCTATATATTTCGCAGCGCTGCGCGCCGCTCACGGCGTAAACTGAACCACGTAGTAGTAAGTGGCGGCGGAAACGCTCTGGGCCGATACACGCGTAAACTGCAGTCCGGTCGTGCTGGTGAAATTCGGCGTAAACGATCCCGAATCCACGTGCAGGGTGCTGGCCGATCCAACTGAGATGCCGAAGAATGGCACGGAGCGGCTGAGCACGATGGCCGGCGAGAGCGTCGCGCTCATAGTAGTCGTCGTATTAAAGGGCGTGGTCACGGCGCCCGCCTGGACCGAGCTGCCGTCGGTCATCTCCACCACGAAATACGCGACCTCCACCGATGCGCTCGCGCTGGCGAAGCGATTTAAGTTCAGAGTATTGGTTCCGGACAGAGTGGCCCGGACAAAGTAGTCGTCATCGCCGCCATTGCTGGCAGCATCTACCCGAACATTCGTGAGAACGAAAGTCCGGCTCAAATCAACCGACGTCGGCAGACTGACTGTGGCCGAACCGCTGCCCCCGGCGATCGTCGAAATTCCGGACTGCACGAAGGCCGCATCCATATAGACGACCTGCCACTCGACGACTACGGCGTTCGTGTTTTCGTTACGGGAAAGCTCCAGATTGGTCGCGGAGGTAAGCCGAGCACGCACGGTGCGCTGTTCATCGGCGCCGGTACTGTTCAAGTTGATACGCGTCGTCGAAACAACGAAAGACTTATTGACCGCCGAGCTCGCGATTGTCACGTTCGAAGTGCTGGAACCGCCCGCGAGAGTGGTCGAACCGCGCTGTACACTCACGCCCGATGTAAATTCCACCAGATACCACTGCACAACGGCGGTTGCGAGCGCCTGATTCGACTGAATGGTCACCTGGTTCGTGGCCGAGAGCTGACAGCTCGGTTGATAATACGCGGATGATTCGCTTGTACGAACATAACAGACGACGAACGAGCGGCTCATGACCACCGGCGTTACGGCCACGTTCTGCGTGGCCGAGCTCATCGTGATCGAGCCGCTCTGCACATTCGTGAGCGGTGAAGGCGCGGTGGTCACACATGTAACCGTCACCGACTCGTTCATCGAGGAGATCGTGCCGCCGCCCGCCGCGTCGTCGCCGCCGGTAACCGTGCAAACCTGAGCGGAAGGTCTGCTCAATACAGTCACGGCGTAAGTCGCGGCGTTCGCGAGAGTGGTCGCGAAGCTATGCGAGCCGTCGGCCGTGATCGTCAAATTGTCGCCGCCGTTATTTTGCAAGACCAGCGTGCCCACCAGACCCGTCACCGTGGCCGACACCACAAACGCGGTCTGCGCGCAGGTGACCGTAACGCTCTCGTTCATCGAAGAGATCGTGCCCGCGCCCAGCGCATTGTCGCCGCCGGTTACGACGCAGGTATGGTTGGTCGGCTGCGTAAATACCGACACCGCATATCCGGTGCCGTCGTTAATGGCGGTCGCGAAAACATGCGAGCCATTCGCGGTGACCGTGAGATTATCGCCGCCGTTGTTACGCAGCACCAGCGTGCCGGTCAGCCCCGAGACGTTGGCGGTGACCGTATAAGTATTCGTAACGCAGGTCACGGTCACGCTTTCGTTCATCGAAGAAATTGTGCCGGTGCCATCCGCATTGTCACCGCCGGAGACCGCGCAGGTTTGCGTCGCCGGCTGGGTTAAAATCGTGACCGCGTAATTTGTCGCGTCGTTGATCGGCGTCGCGAAAGTCGCGGTGCCATTCGCGTTAATCGTTAAATTATCGCCGGCGTTGTTTTGCAGTACGATCGTGCCGACCAGACCGCTCACAGCGGCGGACACTGTATAGGTATTCGTCACGCAGGTTACGGTGACGCTTTCGTTCATCGATGAGATCGTACCGGTGCCGTCCGCGTTGTCGCCGCCGCTGACAGCGCAGGTTTGCGTGGCCGGCTGCGTGAGCACCGTCACGGCGTACGCGCTCAGGTCCGCAAGCGCCGTCGCGAACGTCGCGGTGCCGTTCGCGCTGACTGTTAGATTGTCGCCGGCGTTGTTTTGCAGCACGACCGTACCGACCAGGCCACTCACACCCGCCTGCACGGCGAATGAGGAAGTCGAACAGCTCACAGCTACGGTCACGTCCCCGGCCATCGTACCGACGCCGCTGCTGACAGAGCAGGCGTGCGCCGGCCCGGTGGGCAGAGTGGCGATGGTCACCGAATAAGCCGTGCCGGAAACAAGCGCCGTCGCAAAAGTAGCAGCGCCGTTCGCGCCGAAGCTCAGCGTATCGCCGTTGCTGTTTTGGACGATCAGATTGGTGGGCGCGCCTGTAATCCCGGTTACGCTGACGGAGAGTTGAAATTCAGGATTTGCGGAAACCCCGCCGGCCCCGGAGTCGCCTCCGGCCGCGAGCAGAAAGCCCAGATAGCCCGGCTCCGTTGAATAATTCGCGCAGGCCAGCAGGACGGCCGAGGCGATCCCGAGCACAAGGCCAATGCGCTTGAGCTTCCGGCCGCATGTCTGTAGAAGACCGCGCATTTTACCAGAAAAATCATTTTCACTAATAGAACCACTGCTTTAAGCGGATCTAACCTCCTTTTAGTACGCCTTCCCCGACCTACACGGACTGCCTCTCAGGGTTCCGCGCAGGTGATTTCTTCACGATATCAGCGGCTCAGTGCGGCAAAGTCCACGTGCCGCGGAGCTGACGCATACGGTGTCGCCACGCCCGTGCAAGCATCCGCCGGAGACGATGCCGGCGACGACGGCGGCGCCTGCCTTCGATCCGGGCGGCACGCTCCGGCCTGAACTCGCCACCCGCACCGAGAAGAAGCCAGGCGTGCAGGCGCCGCAGCGCCGCCGAATCGCGCAGCCTCCGAGACCTCACAGCGAAACCTTCCGATCCACGAGCGGACCCGACTTCGCGACCGGCGTCCAGACTGGAGATCCCAGCAGCCACCAGAAACTCTGACGCCAGTCTTCGTCCCAGTACTCCAGGCCGATCGGCAGCTCTGCCAGTTCAGACGGCGTTCGGCTCACGTAGGTTCCACAGAGGCGATCCCAGAACGAAAAGACCGCGCCGAAATTCGAATTCGTTTCCAGCATTCGTGAAGAATGATGGACTCGATGCATGGCCGGTGTCACAAAAACATAACATAGTAATCGATTCAGCCGGTCCGGCAAACGCACATTCGCATGCGTAAACACATTTACCCCTGCATCGAGAATCTCGTAGACCAGCAGCGCCCAGGCCGGGAGCCCCAGAGCCACGATCGTCGCCAGCACCGGCAGCGCCGAGACGGCCAACTCCGCAGGATGAAATCGTACGGTCGTCGAAATATCCAGCACCGGATCCGAATGATGTACGCGATGAAAGCGCCACAGCAGCGGAATATGATGGTTGCATAGATGAATGATATACGAAACAAAACTCCGCGCGAGCAAAGTCGCGAGCAGCGCAAGCCAGGCGGGCGTCGCGTATTCATTTAAGAGGCCGATGCTCCGGGAGTCGGCGTAAGCCGCCGCAATCAATCCCGAAAGCGGCAGCGCTCCCAGTGCCACAATATTCAAAGCGGTCAAAGTAAAATTATGCGTCCAGCGCAGCCGGCGCGCTGTTTGCACTCGAGCCGATGTCTGCGCCGGAGCGCGAGCTTCCAGCATCCCGAACACAAGCAGCGCGCCGAAGAATACGGCGAACTGCAAATCCTCACCGTTGACTAATATCCATTCAATCATTGTTTTCATTTCTCCTGTTTTTTCTCTGGCTCCCCGGCGCCACCAAACGACATTAGGCATGTCATCTCGACAACATACTTGTCACTCATGGCAAAACCGGATAAATAAAAAGCCGGCCTCTCATGAAGCCGGCGCGCACCGCCCCTGCTGAATCAGTCTCCTTCACGCGCGTGCTGATCGCGAATACCAGCAATCAAATCTTCGCGAAAAGATCGCAGGATTTCCGTCGCGGTCTCGAAATCCCGCGAACTGGAACGCAAGCGAATGCTCTTTAGAAACTCCGCCTCCCGCGCACGCATCCGCGCGATCAGATTCGCCCCGGGCACGGTCAGAGCAACCAGCGGCGAGCGACGGTGCGCCGGGTTCTCGACAAACTCCACCAGGCCGCGTTCTTCCAGGGGATTGGCGAGAGTCTGAATATGCTGACGCGAAACCCGCCGGGAACGGGCAATGTCCGGAACCGTGCGGGGCCCTTCGCGATCGACGAATTCCAGCACCGCGCGCATGCCGACGGTGATTTCCTCCGCACGATGCACGGTTTCATACGCTTCAACGAGCGTGTGAAATCCCACCCGGATTTCATTCATCATTCGCTCTATGGGCGATTGAGCCATTCGGGCCATTTCCCACATTGACAATTAAGTTGTCAACTAGTCTGTCAATATTTTCGAGAGACTCGATCGCGAGTACGGAAAAGGCTTTCTGGATTTCTGGCCGCTGACTATCCTTCTCAAAGGATGATCGGATTGATGGAGGTCGCGATTCCGGAACTGGAATCCAGGCTGGCGGGCTTTCCGCCCGCGGACGCATCATTTACCCGAATCGATCTATTGAATCAGCTCGCCTGGGAGCTCGCGCTGCTCGATCCGCCCCGCAGTCGCCGGCTGTGCATCGAAGCGCTGCGTCTGGCCCGTCGCAGCGACTATCAGCGGGGAGTCGCCGGCGCTCTGCGTACCCAGGCTTACGACTGCCTGGTGAAAACCCGCCTGCGCCGCGCGCTCACTCTCGCCCACGGCGCCCGCAATATTTTTTCTGAACTCGGCGATCGCTACGGTTACGCGACGGCGACTGACGTCGCTTCGAATTGCTACAACTATATTGGCAACTACGATCGCGCCCTGGAACTGGCGGTCGACTATAACGAGGTCTCGCGGGAAATCCACTTTCGCCGGGGCGAAGCCTGGTCGCTGTACAATATGGGCATGATCTACATGGCCATTGACGACGATGCGCAGGCTCGCGAGCGCCTTGAGTCAGCCCTGGAAATCTTCGAACTCATCGACCATCCCGCGGGACGCAGCCGGGTACTCTTCGTGCTGGGCGGACTCTTTGAAAAGATCGGCGAGACCCGCAAAGCATTAGAATATCTGGAATCCAGCAAGCGCACCTCCGAAGAGATCGGCCTGGCCCTGGGCATTGCGAGCGCGCTGATGGAACTCGGCCGCATCCATCAGGCCGCCGGACGCATTCCGGAAGCGCTGGAATGTCATCGGCGCTGTCTGGAATTTACCGCCGAAGCGCCGAATAAAAACATCGAAGCGGAAACCCGCCTCAGTCTCGGTCGCCTCGCCTTTGACACCGGCGATCTGCACGGCGCATCGGTGGAGCTGCACCAGGCGCTGCGCATTCTGGAAAACTCAGAGGCCCTGCCCATCACCTGGCGCGCCCACAAATTACTCGGCGAAATCTCGGCGGCGGAGGGGCACTTCGAAAAGGCTTACCTGCATACGCGAGAATACCAGCGAATCAAAGAAACCGTTCACAGCAACGAAAGCCAGTTCAAGCTGAACAATCTGCAAATCCGTCTACGCGTGGAAAGCGCGGAGAAAGAAGCCGAACTCGACCGCCTGCGCTACGAAGAAAAGGCGGAAGCGGAAGCCCGACTCTCGCAAACCCTGGCGGTGCTATCCGAAGATCTGGAACTCGCCCGCCGGGTCCAGCGCAGCCTCCTGCCGGATCCGATGAAAAAGGCGGGCGAAGTGGAAATCGCCGTGCACTTCGAGCCGATGATCCAGGTCGGCGGCGATATTTACGACATCCACGAATACGCCCCGGGGCGCCTGCGTTTATTTCTGGCCGACGCCACCGGCCACGGAGTCCAGGCCGCGCTAAATACCATGTTAATCAAAAATGAGTACGAGCGCCTGCGCGACAGCGACGCGCCCCTCAATCGGATTCTGAGCGAATTGAATCTGGCCTATATCCGCCGCTTCGCGAGCCTCAACGCCTTCTTCACCTGCACTTTGATCGACCTGGACACCCGCGACTATGAACTGCGCATCGCCTGCGGAGGCCACCCCGAACAGTATCTGTACAGCGCCGGGAAAATCACAGAGCTCCAGGCCCGCGGCGCGGTAATCGGCGCCTTCGAAGGCGCTGTCTACTCCGAAGCAACGGCGAAGCTCCGCTCTGGCGACCGGCTGCTGATGTTTTCCGACGGACTCGAAGAAATTCGAGCCAACCGCGAAACGGCCGGCGGCGAATTTTACGGAGTCGAGCGGCTGCGGGCCAGCATCCAACAACACGGCGACCGCGCGCCGTCCGCCGCCGATCTCGTCGAAGCGATTGTCGCGGACGCCCACCGCTTTCGCGGCGACGCTCCGGTCACCGACGATCTGACTCTAATCGCGGCGATCGTACCCTGAGGGCGAGCCCGCCGCGACGAACGCCCGGCCTAAATCTCAGATCAGATCAGACCAGGGCGCGGGCGACAGCGAAGCGCACGAGATCCGCGACGTTGCGCAAATCGAGCTTATCCATAATTTTGGCCCGGTGAGATTCCACCGTGCGAATGCTGATCTTTAGATCTTTTGCGATGTCTTTGTTCATCTTTCCGGAGGCGATCAGCTTCAACACTTCCAGCTCACGCCGTGAAAGCAGATCGAGAGCGATTTCGTTTTCGCGAATCGTGGCGTAGTCTTCCATGACCTGCGCTTGAATCGCGCCGGAGTATTTCTTTTTCCCCGCCCGAATGTCGTGGATGGCCGCGACGAGCTCTTCGAAAACGTCATCTTTGAGTAAATATCCGCCGACTCCGCGCGAAATCGCCCGACTGAAATACTCCCGATCCTTGTGCATGGTCAGAACTAGAATTTCCACGCCGGCATGCCGGGCCTGAATCTCTTCGATCGCTTTGAGGCCGTCCAGCTCGGGCATGGAAAGATCGAGGATCACCAGATCGCATTCGACCTGATCGAGCTGATCCAACAGCTCCTTGCCGTTCGCCGCCTCTCCCACGATCTGAAAGTCGGCGACGCCGGCTATTAGCTGTCGCAGTCCCGCTCGAAAGATCGCGTGGTCGTCCGCCAGCAGTATACGAGTCGTCCCGGTTTCGGATCGATGCGCTGACCGGCTTTCCTGCCTGCTCGCCTGCCGATTATCCTGGGTTGAAATCAATTTGAACCTCCGTGCCCGAAACTTCGTCGGTCTCTGACGCCGACGACTTTCGAGAGTAAATTGTACATACGCCGCCCGATAATTGGGCTCTCTCTTTCATTACAAATAATCCAATGCCGTCGCCCTGGCCGAATTCAAATCCGCAGCCGTCGTCGCGAATGCAGACGCGGAGTCCGGCGCCGGCCGCGAGTAATTCATCCGACACGATGATGCGCGTCGCGCGGGCGTGTTTCAGAGCGTTCGCAAGACTCTCCTGCACGATTCGATATAAATTCACGTCCCAGGCACCCGGAAAATAATCGTCCAGGTGCGCCAGCCGCGTTTCGATTTTCACGACCGGATGCGACTCCATAAACATCTCGACCATATTCTGAATCGCGTCCTGCAAGCCCAGGTTGCGTAAACCGATCGGGCTCAGGCTGTGGGAGATCTGGCGAATGCGACTCGCGATCGTATCGACGCGCTTCAAAATTCGATCCGCCTCCGTCGTCACGTCGACGTCCTGGGCGAGCCGCGCGAATGTCGCCTGCAAGTCCAGCTTCGCCGCGAGCAAACACTGGCCGACATCGTCGTGCATATCCATAGCGAGCGCGCCGCGCTCGTCTTCGCGCACGGTAATAATCCGCCGCGTCAGAGTGCGAACGGCCGACTCGGTCTCTTCCCGCCGGCGAACTTCGCGGGCCAGACGGCGATTGCTCAAGCGCAGACGGACCGTGCGCCGGCGAACCGTGTCTTCCAGCTTTTGATTCGCGGCTCGCACCGCGTCCTGAGCCCGTTTGAGACGCAGCATTGAATCGACGCGCGCTTTGAGCTCGCGCAAATCAACCGGCTTCGTAACGTATTCTTCGGCGAACTCAAGCCCGCGCACGACTTCTTCGCGCTGTCCCCGGGCGGAAATCATGATGATCGGAATATGCGCCGTAGCCGGATCGCTTTTCACGCGACGACTGAATTCGTAGCCGTCGATCCCGGGCATCAGCACGTCGCAAAGAATAATATCGGGAGGGCAGTTTTCGACGCATTCCAGCGCTTCGCCGCCCGAAATCGCCGTTTGAACGGAGTGGCCTTCGAAACAGAGAAACTGCGCGATGCGTTCGAGCAATAGCTCCGTATCTTCCGCAATCAAGACTCGACCCGGCTCAACGCCCGGTCGCAATTCCGTAACGAAACTCTCCGCGATATTATGCAGGCTCATACGATCCCTCCTCCCTCGAAAGCCTTCACTGTGCTCCGACTCCGATCGGAACGCCGATCTCGGTGCGAGCCATCGGTAGATGGACGCGCATGCGCGTGCCCTGGCCCGCGCGCGGATCGAGCTCGATCGTTCCGCCGTGCATTTCGGCCGCCATCTTCGCGACAGCAAGGCCGAGGCCCGTACCCGAACGGCCGCCGACATTCGCGCCGCGGTGAAAAGGCGAAAACAAAAGCGCGCGATCTTCTTCGGCGATGCCAATGCCCTGGTCGGCGACTTCGAGGATCGTTCCGTCACGATCAGATTCGACGCGAATTTCAATCAGGCCGTCGGCGGGAGAATATTTCAAAGCGTTCGAAATCAAATTCGTAACGATCAGCCGAACCATCCTTTCGTCCAAATGCGGCCGACTTTCCGCATTGAACGAACAATCGATGCGATTTCGATTCCCGGGACTGCGCTCGAATTTTTCGACCAGCTCCGCGCACAAAGCGCCGACGTCGAGAGGCTCCGGGCGAAAACTGAACTTTCCGGCGTCCGCCTGTCCGAAGAGTAAAATATCGTCCAACAATTCGGTCATATGCCCGACTTCCGTCTGTATGCTCTTGAGATAGTCCGCGGACTTTTCCTCATCGATTCGGTCGGGGTACTGGACCAGCAAGTCCGCGGTGCTTTGAATCGTCGCCAGGGGCGTGCGAAATTCGTGCGAAGCCAGCGCCACAAAACGAGAGCGCAAATCCCGGATCGTTTTTTCCTTTTCCAAAACGCTCAGCATTTCGCGCGTGCGCTCCAGACCGCGACGCTCGGTCAAATCACGAAAGGCCGCGACGCGATAGTCGACTCCCTGCTGAGTAAAACGCGAGGCGTTGATTTCCACCGGGAAGCTATCGCCGCCGCGACGCACAGCTTCGAATTCCATCACGCCGCAGCCCATCGAGTCCAGACACTCCCGCAGTCGCTCCAGGCTGTCGGCCGCGATGAACTCGCAAATATCGCGACCGACGATCTCCTCGGATTTCCGTCCGAACATCTCGCAAAATTTGTCGTTGGCGTTGCGGATATTCGTACCGTCGAGCACCAGCAGGCCTTCGAAGGCCGCTTCCGACAGGCTGCGAAACTTCGCTTCGTTTTCCTGCAGTGCGAGTTCGGTCGTCTTAAAATCAGTGATATCCGTTCCCGTGCCCAGCAGACGTTCCGGACGCCCGTGCTCATCGCGAATCGCGGCGCCCCGGGTCGAAAGCCAGATATATTCTCCGTTCCGACAGCGGGCGCGATGTTCAATCGCCAGCGAACTGCTGCGACGACCGAGGTTCGTACGCGCCGCCTTCATAATGACGCGCCGATCCGCGTCCCGCAGCACCAGCCGCAGCTTTTTCAGGGGAATGTGTTCGTCGGGCGTATCCTGGTAGCCGAGCATCTCTTTAAAGATAGGATCAATATAAAGTTCCATCGTGCGAATGTTAAGATCCCAGACGCCGACGCGTGCGGCTCCAGTCGCCAGACGATAGCGCGTGCGACTCAGCTCCAGCTCCGCGTTCGTCCGCGCGCGTTCCAGAGCCGCCGCAATATAGTGCGCGCAGCTGCTGATAAACTCCAGCTCGATCGGATCCGGCGTTCGCGGAAGCGTATAATAGACTGAGAGCGCGCCGAGCGCCCGCCCGGCCGAATCCAGCAGCGGCACCGAACAACAGCTGCGCAAACCGGCTCGTTCAATCGCCGGACGCACAGCGGCGACGGCCGGTTCCTCAAGCAGGTCCGCGACCCATTCCGGTCGGCGATGAAAGACCGCCCCGGCGCACGGTCCCGAATCCGCGGCAACCGGCAGCTCGCGAAGCGCGTTCAGAAATTCCTCCGGCAGGCCGGGACCCGCCGCCGGATTCAAACGCGCGCCGGACTCATCCAGCATTAAGATCACGGGCAACATGCAATCGTCAACTTCCCGAATCACGGTCAACACGTGGCCGAGAGTTTCCTGATCGTTCAGTTGACCGCCGTGGGAAATTGCTTCGAGGATGCGTCCCCGGGCCTGTAAAAATTTCTCCGCCCGCCCACGACTGGCGATTTCGGCCACCAATAACTCGTTCGATTTTTGCAGATTCTGCGTTCGTTCAGCGACCTCCAGCTCCAGGCGAGCCAGCACCTGCTGCAGGGCCTGCTCCGCCTTGCGCCGGTGGTGTTCGTTGCGCAGGCGACCGGCATGGACCGCCGCTGAAAATACGATTACGGTGAGCGTGCTGATCAAATACAGCCAGGGCGTTACCTCCGGCTGCTCGACGAAGCGCGGAGCGACCGCGGCGAAAATCAAATGTGCCAGAGTATAAACGATCAATTCCAGTCGCGAATCCAGGATCGCCGCGACGACCACGAAAACCAACAGCATACCCATCGACGTGATCATGCTGAACTCGTTGCGCATCACCAGATAACCGGCGAAGGCGGTGATTGCCCAGTAGAGGGCGATGGCCATCGGCCGAATCCGCTCCACGAATGAATGACTGAAAAGGGCGGCGACGAGAAATGCGGCGCAAAAGCAGGCCAGAACCCCGCGAATAGCCAGAGGTTCGTCCACGTCGGCGCCGCTGGAATACTGCAGCCAGCCCCAAACGGGCAGAATCGCCGCGCCGAGGGCCGCCATGGCACGGTAGGTATTCAGCCGAACACTGGCTTCGAAATCGGGCTCTCTGACAATCGCCGGGAAATGCATAGGCTTCCATCGCAGGTGGAGTCTGCGATCAAAGTCGAAGTTTCACGGGTTTTACAAGAAGAAATCGGCACTCTAACCAGGAATTAATATTTCTATCAAGCTTTGAGTGCTAAATATTATTTCAGAATTTTCGGAGCCAATCCGCGCCGATCCATCGGGGTATCCCCGGGGCGGAGCGCGGGAAAAGCGGATTCAGGGCCTGTTTTTTGATTGATGTCTTGCCCGACCAATCCACTCTCGAATCGTTCGGAGTCGAATTCCGCTGAATTCGGATGATTCCGGATTTCCCGGCCGGCCTCAGACAGCCGCGCGGCCCGGATCACGCTGATGCGAACGGAAAGCTCTGAAATCATTGGGTCGATCAAAGACCAGGCGGGCGGGTACCATATGGTGCGCGCCATGCAGGATCTTGCGTCGCGCGCCGCAGCGGGAGAGTCTCTGGCTCAGGAAGTCCTGCAGGATATGCTGACCGAGTGCCAGAGTCCGGAGTGCTGGACCACGAACAGCCAGTACTGCTCGGCCGTAATCCACGCGGTGGCGAGCATCGGCAGCCTGCGTTCGATGCAGATGCTCCTGCGCTACGCCCGGGCCCTTCCGGACAATATCAGCTTCGGCACGGTCGATCTGATTTCGAGCGTCCTGCCCACGTACCGACGAATCATCATGGGCCCGATCAAAGATCTGCTCGGCGAAAACGAAGCCAGCGCCGCCCGCGCCGTCGGCATCCAGACCCTGTGCAATCTGTATCTCGAAGGCAGTCTGCAGGGCGAAGAGACCGCCTATCTCGAACAGATTCTGAAAGACTTCGACAGCGACGGCTATCTGACCCAGCATGTCGCCGATCTCGTGCGACTGGAAATGGCCTACAAAGAAAAGCAGGCAGCAGCCGATCTGGACGAAATGCTGAAAGGCTTTTTAGTCGGCGACGGCGCCTGAAAGCGCCCCGGACTTCGAGACTTCGCCAGCCGCGATCGCTGGCACCACTGCCGGGATTCTGATTCCCGTTCATCGCGCGTAGCGCAACCCCGCGATCACCGCACAAGAGCGCGCACGTCGGCGCGACGCACGAATACCAGCGGCTTATGAATTCGCAGCTCTCGATCGGAAGATTCCCCGAGAGATTCTCCGGCAGGTTCCACAGAAGCTTCAATCCGCAGAACCGTTTCCGTATGCGGGCAGTTCGGGCCGCAGCGATCCGATTCTTCATCGACCGCGGCCAGCCGTTCTTCAGCGGCGATCAGTTCGCACTCGCGCAGCCACTCTTCGATCTTCCCTCGCAGCGCCCGGTTCTCTGGATCTCTGGGATTCGTAAAGCTCAGGCTCATAGTACCTTAAGACGCCGCAAAGCGCCGACGGTCACCGATTCTATTCGGGCGCAAATCGTTTGCGAATCGCGTCTGAAGCGAAACTGGAGCGCGCGCGATGTCACTCCGCGCTCTTGAGAGAACCGCGGGTCATCTTGCGAAAGGCCCGGGCGAAGTCCCGGTGAAAGCGCTCCTCGTCCCGGGCGTAGGTCATCACAAGCTCGCGCGCTTCCGGATTCTGCAGCAGCGCGAGATCCGTCGCGAGCATCGAAAGCTCCGGCGCGGGCGACTCCTCCAGAGCGAGGCGCTGAAAGTAGGTATTCGAAAAAGTATACAGATCGGCGGTGTACGGTTTTTCATTCGCCCGGCCCAGAGTATGCGCGCCCGAAAGCACGACCAGATCCTGCGTGTTCAGACCCATCGCGGCGAAGCGTTCGACCAGGGTGGGCAGAGCATCGGTCTCTTCGGGAATAAAACCTTCCGGCGTCGGTCCTTCCGCGTCCCGGCGGCCGGTTTCGAGCGGGATCTGCGGGCCTTCGCATATTTCAACGGCCAGAGCTCCAGCGAATACCAACAGATCGGCGAAGCTGACCTCGACGTCGTTCAGAGCGAATTCCGTCTGAATCTGCGTCAGAACGCGGGCGCAGCCCCGCAAATTTTCGTTTTGAGCGCGATCCATTTCAAAGCGCACCGAGCCGTCACAGCCGCCTGTTCCGCTATCGACACGAGCGCTCGCAGCATCGTGAAACAGCAGGCGCAAATACTGCGGCGACTGGTCGCGACTGATCCGCCGGCGCAGCTCGCGCCGAATGCGCGTCGCCAGATCCACTCCTGAGTCCGACACGAGCGCTTCGCCGCTTTGTTCTGAGCCAGGCGTTGCGGCCGGCCCCAGCACTTCGCTCAGAATATGGCGGCCCGCTTTGCCTTTGAGCTGAATCGAAAAGCGACGGCCGAAGCGAAAGAGATCCGGGGCGTGTTCGCGCGTGGCTTCCGAAATCAGAAACTCCGCCTGGGCGCGCTTGCAGGCCGACTCGACGCGGCTCGCCATATTGACCGTATCGCCCAGAGCCGAGAACTGCATGCTGCGGGGATGCCCGACTTCGCCTACGATCGCTTCGCCGTAGTGAATGCCGATGCCCATGCGAAACTCGTGATCGAAGTGTTCGCGCATATACACGTTGAACTCGGCGAGCCCGGCCTGCATATCCAGGCCGGCGCGGATCGCATTGGCGACCGCCGTTCTGGCCCGGGATTGCGAAGCGTCCCCGCTGGACTCTTCCGTCGGCAGCGCGGCGTCGGCCGGCGCGCTTTCGATGCCGAAAATCGCCATGATGCCATCGCCCATATATTTATCGATGAAGCCGTGGTTCGCCAGAATCGCTTCGCCCATCTTTCGAAAGTACCGGTTCAGAACGTGAATCACGTCGTACGGCAGCATATTCTCGGTGACGGCGGTAAATCCTCGCAGGTCGCTGAAGAGCACCGCGACGTGCTGCTCTCGCCCGGAAGACGGAGCGCCTTCGGCGATGGCGATTTCCGCATCTTCCCGATCGATGACCAGGCGTCGCACTCGGACGGGTCCCGTCGGGCAGGCCTGACAGGCCAGGCGAATTCCGGGTTCGAGACCTTTGCGGCGGGCCAGCTCCCGCTCGGCTTCCGTGGGCGGCGTCAGGTTTTCGGGATGCTCCAGCACGAGGACGCGACAGGTCGAGCAGCGAGCATGCCCCCCGCAGGCGTGGGTGTGCGGAATCTCATTGGCCAGCGAGATTTCCAGCAGAGTCTGCGGGCCGTCTCTGGAATCGCCAGCCTCCGCGACCGCCGGCCGGGTCTGGCGCTCGTCGGGAACCTCAAACTGGCCGTCTTTCTCGAAGCTGATCTGCATATCGTCTTTCCCGGGCTCACGGCAGGCTTTCAGGCAATCCCTCAGGCCGGCGGGGCCTGCCAGGGCGCCGCGACCGAATGAGACATAAGTCCGCCGGAATTTGGTCAATTAGAGCATCCGCATTGGGGCCGGAAACTGGAATTTTTTGAATGTCTGTACGCAAAATTATCGAGGAAACGGGCCGCCTTTTTCCATGTACGGATTGACACTGAGAATAAGTCTCAGTAAAGTGTGCACCGGATGTATGTCTGTATCTGCAATCGAGTAAACGACCGCCAGATCCAAAAGCTGGCGCGTCAGGGTGTATCCTGCCTGGACGAACTCCAGGAACGTACGAGCCTTGGAAAGGGCTGCGGCTGCTGTATGCTGGAGGCCGAGCAGATTCTCGAAGAACACTGCTCCGGCCCCGGTGTAAACTCCGGCAACCAGCACAGCAATCGAGAAACCCTGTTCCCCATGGGCGGCTCCAACTTCGAGCCGGCTGTCTGAAGCCAAGGCCGGTGGCCGTCGTCCAGCACCAGTCCGATAGCCGGCATCCAGAAGGCCCGGGCCCGCCCTTAATATCCCCGTCGACAGCGGCGCATCTTGCTGCTGACAGCTTGCGACAGCCGGGACTCATTCTCAGAATCATTACTTGCCGCGGATCGGCGGTGAGTTCCGGCCGGGCTTGACGCTGCTGGTACAGCGCGTAAAGTGCTCAATCAATCAATCCAGTCATCCTGTGGAGTCTATTATGAAAGGCGATAGCAAAGTTATCGAACATCTCAACAAACTGCTCAAAAACGAGCTGACCGCTATCAATCAGTATTTCCTGCATTCCCGCATCTTCAAGAACTGGGGCCTGACCAAACTCGGCGAAAAGGAATACGAAGAGTCCATCGACGAAATGAAGCACGCCGATCGCCTGATCGAGCGGATCCTCTTTCTTGAGGGCCTGCCCAATCTGCAGGATCTTGGCAAACTCCGCATCGGCGAGAACGTTGAAGAAATCCTGAAGGGCGATCTGGCCCTGGAGCACGACGCGATCCCGGATCTGCGCGAGACGATCAAATACTGCGAACAGGTCGAAGACTTCGTAACTCGCGACCTGGCGACCGAAATTCTGGACAGCGAAGAAGAGCACGTCGACTGGCTGGAAACGCAGTTGGAACTGATTGAGCGCCTCGGACTGCAAAACTATTCGCAGTCGATGATTTAAGCGGAGTCGAATGCAGGAATCCCGGGGTGCGATCCCCGGATTCCCTATAATGCCCGGTAATGTACGGGGCCGCGGTACGGGGTGTCAGAGTCCGCGGAGGGCCGCTTCTTTTACTGGACCGTGGAACGGCCCATGTGTATGTTTGAAACAAGCCGTTTCCCTTCGAATTTCCGCAGTTTCTTAATGCTGCCCACGCTTTTTTTACTCTATTCGAATATCGGAAGCGGTGGTCCGACCGTCTTATGGTGCAGATCCGAAGATAAGCGGAAAGAGTCAGGCAACCTATGAAATGCGACGTTAGCACCCATGAAAACTATTCATTGATCCGGATATACGACGATCATCTGGCCCAGAGCGCATTTTTCGAAATCGGCAGCCTGGTGCAGGAAGCGCTGCAGGCCGGACCGTCCAACCTGATCGTCGACATGTCGCATATCGACTTCGTCGATTCTCTGGCCGTCGGCGCCCTGATGGCCGCAAATATGACCTGCAAGCAGATGGGCGGCGGACTCGTACTGGCGAACGTCGCCGAGAGAATCACCAAAATCGCAATTATCGCCACCTCGAACACCCTCGTGGTAGCGCCTTCGGTCGAAGCGGCGGCCCGCAGCTTCCTGAATTGATCCGAAATCCTCTTGATGTTCGGGGGCTTTTCCACCGATACTGAGGACATGAATCTGCGAGCTTCCTCGATCACCGGCCCCCGCTTCTTCGCCGCGCCTCTACTCCTGGCCGCGACCCTCGTCGCCCTGAGCACGGGCGGCGCCCTGTTCCCCCAGTCCATCGTCGAAGCCGACAGCCAGAACGAAACCGGACTCTTTGATTCAGACGCGGCCGCCGAAACTGCTGAAAACGAACTGCTTTTTGATCCCAACGCCACGGCGGAGCTGCCGCCCGGCATGAACAACGACGTCAGCAGCGCGGACATGGCCGGGGAATCCGAGAGCTTTGTCCTGACCCAGGCCGACGGGCAGGCCGGTCAGCTCGGCAGCGCGCCCTTAAACGGTTTCGCCGACGCGCCCTGGGGCAGCACTTTCACCGAAGTGCGCACGCGCCTGAAGAACCTGGCGACTTCCGCGACCGCCATCGAACGCGTGGAAATCCTGAATGAAGAACGCAATCGCTTTATTCTGGTGAAACGAAACGACGTAATGTATCGCTACAGCTTTTATAAAACGCCTTACAACGTGGCCTTATTACAAAATCATAATCTGAGCACCGAAGAGCACGACGAAGTCGAATCGCGCCTCTACCACGTGAAGGTCAGCACGCCCTTTATCCTGTCGCAGTACGTCAAAGACAAGCTGGCGGTGATCTACGGTCTGAACGCCCGCAGCACCGTGAATAAAGAAATGAAAGGCGCCGACATCTGGGAACCGGACGGCGGTCTGATCTTTCAGTGGTACGAACCGTACCGGGGGAAAGCCTTTACACGCACGGTCGACTATCTGAGCCTTGATCTGGCGAAAGAGATCATGACCGAATACGCGGACTACTTCGACGCCCGCGAGAAGCTGATTCTCCAGAAAATCTTACTGCAATAGAACGCTGAAACTATGAGTCGCAAACGCAAGCTGGAGGAGCTGATCGAAATCAATACGGCGATCAGCTCCCGGCTGGACTCTCGCGATCTTCTCAAATCAATTACGCTTTCAACGCTCGCGCTGCTCGACGCCGACAGCGCCGAGATCTGGCTGCTCGAAGGCGCGGCCCGCGGCGGTCGCAAAAACGATTCCGGCCGCGACGATCATAAAAACGATACCGCACGCAAAGCCGGCACGAGTGAATCCGTCGACGATTCCGCCGCGCCGCGCCTGCCCGAACAAAAGCAGTATCGCTTTCGCCTGCTGGCCAGCGCCGGCACTTCCGATCCCTTAACCTCGCAAAGCGATCAGCCCGCCGAGCAGACCGCGACGCTGACGCTGCAGGCCGGCCAGGTCGAACACGACTACGACCGCAGCTTTATCGTTTCGGGATTGGACGCGGCGCTCGGCAAAGCCCTGGGCGGCAGCGAAACCGGCGGCTATCGTCCGACGCGGGCCGAGTCGGCGTTTTTCGCCATCGACGAACACACCCACGGACTGTTCACAGTGAGTCGCGAAGAGCCGCGCCCCTTCCAGGGAGAAGACTACTACTTCCTGGAAAAGCTGGCGATCCAGGCCGGCATTTCTCTGAGCACCAGCCAGCGCTTCGAAGAAGTGGCCGGTGAACGCGACCGCGCTCTGGCCGGCCTGGCAAAACTAAAGCGCCGGACTCTGATCGGCGGCAGCGCCGGACTGCAAGAAGTCCAGCGCCTGATCGATCTCGCCGCGCCGTCCAGCGCTTCGGTTTTGATTCTCGGGGAGCGCGGCGTCGGTAAAGAGCTCGTGGCCGATGCTTTGCATCGTGAGAGCGATCGCTCGGACGCGCCCTTTATCAAACTGAACTGCGCGGGACTGGTGGAGTCTCTGCTCGAAAGCGAACTCTTCGGCTACGAAAAGGGCGCCTTCACCGGCGCCGATAAAACCCGCGCCGGCCTGCTCGAAGCGGCTGCCGGCGGCACGCTCTTTCTCGACGAAGTCGGCGAAATGAGTCCGGCCATGCAGGCGAAGCTCCTGCGCTTTTTGCAAGAAGGTTCGTTTCGCCGGGTCGGCGGCCAGAGCGACGAGATCAAAGTCGACGTGCGTATTATCGCCGCCACCAATCGCGACATTGCCGGCGACGGCGACATGAGCGACGTCACGGCGCGGCCTTCTGAAATCAAGCGGGCGCCGGCTTTGACCGAGGCGGCGGCGCAGGTCAGCTCGGAAGACGGCGCAAATCCTGGACCAGGGCTCATGCGCCGGGATCTCTTTGATCGGCTGGCGACGGTGGTCCTGCGAATCCCGGCCTTACGCGAACGCCGCGAAGACATCGCGCCGCTGATGCAGCACTTCCTGGAACGTTATACCGTACTCGAAAACAAAACCGAAATCCAGGGTTTCGCCCCCGAGATCTTCGCCCTGATGGAAGCGGCGGAGTGGCCCGGCAATGTACGCGAACTCGAAAACGCCGTGCATCGCCTGGTGATCCTGCATGCCGGCGGACCGCTGATTCAAAACACCGATCAAATTTTCGTGGCCCGGCGCCAGGGCCAGCCCGGCGGCGCTACGGCCAGTGCAACGAATGCAGGCGACGCGACGACCGCACCGAACGGCGCTCCGAATGCAGGCGAAACGGCCGAATCAGCCGGCGATCCGGGCGCGCAAAACAGCGCCGGCGGCACGGACGATCGCGAGGATTCGGAAGCGGCCGGCGGCCGAACGCAGACCGACGGGGCAGCGCCCGAGACGATCTACTTCGACGCCCGGGACGCCTTCGAAGCCGACTATATCCGCCGGGCCCTGGCGGCGGCCCGGGGCAATATCTCGAAAGCGGCCCAGCAGAGCGGTCTGGATCGCGGCAACTTTCGCCTCAAAATGAACAAACACGAAATCGACGCCGCCGATTTCAAACCGAAGAAAAAATAGGCGCACAGGCGGGTACCGCGCCGGCCCGGGAGCTCCGTGTCGCGGCATGCCGGACCGACGGTTTCAGCCCTCGCAGAAATGCTCCGAAAGCACCGCCGGATTCGATGCCCCGCCGACCGGCCGGGCGCCCGCGCTGAATTCCAGTAGACACGGTACACACGCCGCCGAATCTGGCGGCACTATGCGGGAACTGTTCAAACTTGAGTCTACGGCCGGAACCGGTCACTTCTATACGTTCACGAAAAACAAAAAGAAGCAGCAGGGCAAACTGGAAGTCATGAAATTTGACCCCCGCGCCCGCAAGCACGTGAAGTACGTCGAGAAGAAACTCAGCAAATAATCCCGGGGTGCTCTGCCCCGCAAAAATCAACCTCGGCCTGCAGGTGCACCACCGCCGCGCGGCCGACGGCTACCACTTCATCTCCAGCATCTTCCTGCCGATCGACTTCGGCGACACCCTCACCATTACGGAAGTCCCGGGCTCCCCTGCGGAATCCGATCGCCTGACTACCGACAACGAACTGCCCGACGCGATCCGCGCGGACTTCGAATTGGTCAGCGAACGTTCCGGGAGTGAAGCTGACGCGCCCGGCGGCTCGTCAGACTCGCAGCGCCAGAACTCCGGCGGCGCTCCCGCTTCTGCTTCAGAGGCGAATCTCGTGTGGCGCGCCCTGGCGGAAACCCAGGACCTGCGGGACACGGCCTTGCACGCTCATTTGATCAAACGCGTACCGACCGGCGGCGGACTGGGCGGCGGCAGCTCCGACGCGGGCACCCTGCTCGCCTGGATTCGCGATCGCTTTGATCGCTCGAACGATGAGCTGCTGCCGATCGCATCGAAGCTGGGAGCCGACGTTCCTTTTTTCCTGCACGGGAAGCCGGCCCTGCTACACGGAACTGGCGACATAATTGAAGAGATTCAGGTGGGCGCCGGTCTGGGCGTGCTGTGCTTTCCGATGTTGAAAATCGATACGGGAATCGCGTACTCGCAGTTAAAAAGGACTTTACAGCCAGCCCCCCCTCCCAGGATCTTGTCGGGGCTCCGCACGGATACGCGTGCCGCTCTGGCCAGGTCAGATTGGAACGCGGTTCGGGATGATCTGAATAACGATTTCGAGGCGCCGGCTTTCGCGATGCACACATCGCTTGGGTCCGTCAAGAAGGCTTTTTTCGATCACGGCGCACGGTTCGCATCTCTGAGCGGATCGGGTTCCAGTCTGTATGGTCTGGTGTCCGATAAGACAGAGCAGCAGCGGGTGCTTGAGCGGATGCAAAAGCAGTTTTCGGACTTCCGATTTCAGCCGTTCCAATTCGCCGGCAGCGCGTCGACGAATTCGGATTCACGGTAAGCGATAGCGGAAATTCCGGGGAACGCGCCCCTTCGCGAATGTGTTTCGCGGAGGGATACAAGAACATTGGGCCGTCGCCAAGCGGTAAGGCACCTGGTTTTGGTCCAGGCATACGGAGGTTCGAATCCTCCCGGCCCAGCAGTCCTGTCATAATCACAGCTTTTTATCACTATCCAATGGCGATTTCATCCAAAGACGCGAAGGCCGCGGTTGTGCTGGCGGCCGGCAAAGGCACTCGCATGAAATCGGATCTACCCAAGGTCGCGGCGATTCTCGCGGGACGCCCCCTGCTGAGTCACGTGATCGATCATCTGGTCGAAGCGGGCATTCGACGCATTGTTTTTATCGTCGGCTATCAGCAGGACGTCGTTCGCAAGCTCGTTGCAGACCATATTGCGGCTTCCGGACTGAGCGACGAAATTCAAGTTCAGTTCGCCGAACAAACGGAACAGCTCGGCACCGGGCACGCCTTTCTGTGCGCGGCAGACTCCCTGTCCGACTACAGCGGCCCCATTCTCGTCGCTTCCGGCGACCAGCCCATGATCCAGAGCGGCAGCTTTCGCGAACTTTTAGAAACCCACTCGAACGGCGGCCACGGCCTGAGCCTGCTGACGACCCGCATGGAAGACCCGACCGGTTACGGGCGGATTATGCGCGACGCCGATGGTCAGGTCGAACGCAACGTCGAAGAAAAAGACGCCTCGGATGAAATTCGCAAAGTCCAGGAAGTAAATATCGGCACCTACGTTTTTACAGGACCGGAGATCTTCTCGCTGCTGCGCAAGATCGGTTCGAACAACGCCCAGGGCGAATACTATCTGCCGGACGCGCTCGTATTGAACCGCGAAGCCGGACACACGATCGGCACCGTCACTTTAACGGACGCCACCGAAGCACAGGGCGTAAACTCCCCCGTGGAACTGAAATTTTTGGAAGAAAAACTCAAACTCTCACAGTCCTCCGGGCTGGCCTGAGGTTCGAGGGATGAAGCAGGGAGCGGGCGGACGCGTGTCAAAATCTTATCAGCAATTAATCTTTTCCGGTGAAGCCAATCGCCCGCTGGCCCAGGAAATCTGCGACTATCTGGACGTGCGCCTGGGCGACGCTCAGATCAAAACCTTTTCCGACGGCGAAATCTCGGTCAAACTCAACGAGAATGTGCGCGGTCGCGACGTATTTATTATCCAGCCGATTTCCAGTCCGGCCAACGACAACCTCATGCAGCTGATTCTGATGATGGACGCGGCCCGCCGCGCATCCGCCGCTCGCATGACCGTCGTGATGCCCTATTACGGCTACGGCCGCCAGGATCGCAAGAGCGAGCCCCGCGTGCCGATCAGCGCCCGCGTGATGGCCGACCTGCTCGAATCGATGGGTCCCAATCGCCTGCTGTGCATGGACCTGCACGCGGATCAGATTCAGGGATTCTTTCACATCCCGGTGGATCACCTGTACGCCGCGCCGGTCTTCGTGGAATATATCAAAGACAAAAAGTTAAGCGATCTCGTGGTAGTCTCGCCGGACTCCGGCGGAGTCGAACGCGCGCGTTTTCTCGCGCGTCAGATCGGCGCGGGTCTCGCGATCATCGACAAACGCCGGCCCCAGGCGAACGTATCGGAAGTCATGCACGTCATCGGCGAAGTCGAAGGCAAGACCTGTATTTTATACGACGATATGATCGATACCGCCGGCACGATTACCAAAGCGGCGACGGCGCTGAAGAACAACGGCGCGACTTCGGTTATGGCCTGCGCGACGCATGGCGTGCTTTCCGGACCGGCGATTGAACGCCTGCAGGAATCCAACATCGACGAAATCATTTTATCGAACACCATCGACTTACCGGCGGAGAAGCGCATCGACAAGATCAAATCTCTCTCCGTCGCAAAACTATACGGAGAGGCGATCCGCCGCATTCACAACGAGGAATCGGTCAGCTCGCTCTTCTTGAATAACTGAACGCGGAACGAAATACGATAAGCCGCCGCGAAGCAAAACGACACGAATTAATCAAATCACTGGAGACTGAACTATTATGAGCGAACTCAAACTGAATTCCGAACTGCGCAAAGAAACCGGCAAGGGCGTCGTCGGACGCATGCGTCGCGACGGTAAGATTCCCGGCAATATTATCGCCGACGGCAAATCCACCGTGATTACGATCGACAACGCCGAGCTTCAGAAAGTGATGCAGGCCGGCCTCCGGACCAGCAGCGTGATCCAATTGGACGTCGCGGGCAGCGACGCCTCCGGCAAAGTGATCGTCAAAGAACTGCAGCGCGAACCCGTCAGCGGCCGCGTTCTGCACGTCGACTTTTATCGCATCACCCCCGGTCGCAAGACTCTGATGACCGTTCCGGTCGAAGTCACTGGTTCGTCGAAAGGCGTAAAAGCCGGCGGCGCTCTTGAGCAGTACATCAGCAAACTGAAAGTGCGCGCGACCCCCGAGACGTTCAAAGAAATCATCCACGTAGATGTGACCAATCTGGGCGTCTCCGAAGGCGTAACCCTTTCGCAGCTGGACATTCCTAAAGAATGGGAAATTCTGCTGCAGGGCGATCCGATCATCGTTCGCATTGCGCGTTCGCGGATGACTAAAGCGGATGAAGAAACGGAAGACGCTCCGGAAGCGGCCGCCGCGGCGGCGGAAGCGAGCTGAATCAAACGGCCTTGAATTTTTCAGGGCCGGCATAAGTTAATATAAGCGCCAGAAGCATTGAGCAAGGTTATCAAGCAGCAACACCTCGACTATTTATGAAACTGATCATCGGACTTGGCAACCCCGGTGAACGTTACACGAATCACCGGTCGAATATTGGTTTTAAGATCCTCGACGTTATTGCGAATAACAACAACGTCGACATCCGGACCAAAAAAAAGAAATCTCTGATTGGCAGAGGGGATTTCGAGGGGGAGGAGATTGTACTTCTCAAGCCCCAGACTTTCGCGGAGCTCTCCGGGGAAGCCGCTCTGTACATCGCTTCGTTTCTCAGAATCAAACCCGACGACATCATCGTCATCATGGACGATTTCACTCTGGATATGGGGCGACTGGTTGTGGAAAAGGGCGGCGACGACTACGCCCATCCCGGCATCGGCAACCTGCGCGAAGCGCTGAAATCGCCGGAATTCATTCGCGTGCGGGTCGGCATCAAGGGCGAGAACCCCAAAAAACTCAAACGCGAAAAGTACGTAAAACAGGAATTCGAGCCCCTTGAAAACCTGCAGCTGATCGGCATCATTAACGACGCCGAGGCGGCGATTCGTTCGATTACCCACGGCGACATCGACGAAGTCGTCGAGAAATTCAAGCACTGAATGATTGACGGTCCGTTCCGGACTCGTTACTTTGCTATATACGGCATTAGCCCGGTACTGTTGGAAGCGCAAGATCTCCGGATCGACGCGATCTGGAATACCCAGAACTGGACCGGGCGGCGACACGCGACTATCTCATGAACAAAAATCTGAAATACTTTATCTTTATTATTCTGGCGATCTTTCTCGGCCTGGTTTTCACGCAGCAGTTCCGCGAAAACGAAAACCGCGAAGTCAAAAAGCTCTCCTTTTCTCAATTCAAGAGCATGCTGACTGAAGCAGGCCAGGCGGAAATCGGCACGATTTATACGCGCAAAGAGCAGCTGAAGCCGACTCCGAATCTATTCGAAAGCCAGCCGCGCTTCGTCCTGCAAATCTCGACGCGCCAGATTACCGGCCGCTACGTGAAGCCCCTCGATAAGATCGAGCCCACAGACGACGTGGAAAAGCTCAAGTCGCGCACGCATCCTTTCGTCGTAGAAAGCCTGCCCGCCGCGCTGTCCGACGAGCTGCTCGGACAGCTGGAGCAATCCGGCATCAACTATGAATTCCTGAACGAAGACGAGGGCGGCCTGCTGGGCACGCTCTTCACTCTGCTGCCTGTAATTTTAATTCTGGTCATCCTGTGGATGTTCATGATGCGCCAGCTGCAAAGCACCGGCAACCGGGCCCTGGCCTTCGGCAAAAGCAAAGCCCGCCTGAACCAGGACGACAAAAAGAAAGTAACGTTTGCCGACGTGGCCGGCTGCGACGAGGCCAAAGTCGAACTGACCGAGGTCGTCGACTTCTTGAAAGACCCGCGGAAATTCCAGGCGATCGGCGCGAAGATTCCCAAAGGCGTTTTATTAGTCGGCCCTCCCGGCACCGGCAAGACGCTGCTGGCGAAAGCCATCTCCGGCGAAGCGGGCGTTCCGTTTTATACGATTTCCGGCTCCGACTTCGTCGAGATGTTCGTGGGCGTCGGCGCAAGCCGCGTGCGAGATCTCTTCGAACAGGCCAAAAAGAACAGCCCCTGTATCGTGTTCATCGATGAGATCGACGCGGTCGGTCGCCTGCGGGGCGCGGGCCTCGGCGGCGGTCACGATGAGCGCGAACAAACCCTGAACCAGATGCTGGTTGAAATGGACGGCTTCGAGGAAAACGAAGGCGTGATTGTCATCGCCGCGACCAACCGTCCCGACGTGCTCGACCCCGCGCTGCTGCGGCCAGGCCGCTTTGACCGCCAGGTGGTCGTCGACGCGCCGGACGTAACCGGTCGCGAAGCTATTCTAAAAATCCACGCACGCAAGATTCCGATGACCTCGGACGTGAACTTGAATCAGACCGCGCGGGGCACGCCGGGTTTTACCGGAGCGGATCTCGCGAATTTGATTAACGAAGCGGCCCTGCTGGCGGCGCGACGCAACAAACGCCGCGTGACAATGGAAGAGCTGGAAGAAGCCAAAGACAAAGTCATGATGGGTCCGGAACGTCGCTCATTCCTGATTACCGAAAGCGAAAAGGAAGTCATCGCCTATCACGAAGGCGGGCACGCTTTGATCGGCACGCTGTTGCCCTACGCCGAACCGGTACACAAAGTTACGATCATTCCTCGCGGTCGCGCCCTGGGACTCACTCAGAGTCTGCCCGTCGAAGACCGCCACATTCAGCCCAGCAAGTACTGGGACGATCGCATCTGCGTGCTCATGGGCGGCTATCTGGCGGAAGAGCTGACCTTCGGCGATACATCGACCGGCGCTTCGAACGACATTCAGGTCGCTACGAATATCGCGCGGCGCATGGTCTGCGAATGGGGCATGAGCGAAACACTGGGAACGGTTTCGTATTCCGACAACAGCGAAAACGTATTTATCGGACGCGACATGGGATCGTCGCGAAACTACAGCGACGAAACCGCTTCGACCATCGATTCCGAAGTGAAACGCATTGTGCGCGAACAGCTGCAGCGCGGTCGCGATTTGCTGAAGAACAACAAAGATAAGCTGGAGCTGATCGCCCGGGCGCTGCTCGAACGCGAAAGCATCAACGCCGACGAATTGAACGATATCGTCAGCCCGGCGCTGCAGGAATCCCAGACGACAAATCACGCGAAACGGGGTTCGACCGGGACCGGTGAAGTCGGACCGTCATCAGCCGATCCTTCTCCTGCGCCGGCTGTATAAAGATTCGGAGCCGGCTGAGAGCCGGCTCCGGCGATATAATTGCCAGTCGGACGGCCGGTCGGGAATCGGCTGCGATAGATGAGCGGATCGTAAAAGAAGCATGCTACATCCGTTTTTTGATGATCCCGAGCCGGCGCAAACTGCAGACGCCTCCCCCAACCTCGACTTCGCCGGCGATATTACCAGCGCGGATATCAAAGACAGCCGGGTCTTTCAAAAACCAATCGATGGGGTGCTGCGCCCCCACTGGAGCACTGTCGAAATCATCCGAGATCGACTCCTCTCGGATACTCTGCCGCCCGACGTCAGCACGGCCGTCGGTCAATTTACTGATAAGCTCGAAGAATCTCTTGAGCATCTCCAGAAGGGTTTTCAGATCTATGTCGAAACCTCCGCGGAACAATCCCTGTTAAAAGAAGCCAGCCGCCTGGAACGCCGCTACTTCGAGCAGACCAACCAGCCCCGCCAGATTCAATTCTTAAAACTCAAACGAATGTACGAAAAGATTCGCACATTCAACGAAAGGGCGAAGAACACCTGGCGCGAGATTCAGAAGGTGTTGGATACTCTGTCAGTGATCAAAATCACGCAGAACATCGCGATTGAAATCGAAAAAGAATACTACCGACCCCTGACGCTGTTGATGCGCCAGACCGAACACTTTCTCGATGAAGTGCGCACCTACCTGAAAATTCAGGAGGAGATCGTCGATCCGATTACCGGCAGCCACAAAATCACCGTGGCCTTCGACGATGCGCTGCAGTACACAGTCGCCGAAGTTCTCGGAGAACTGGCCTCTGAAGGAGACGGCGACGCCCTGGCCGAAGACAGCGGCCCACGCATCGAAGAAGTTCTGGACCGCCCGGCTCAGGAACTCGGCGGCTCGGTGGCACTGAACATCGTCATCGAAACCCGCGAACACAAGCTGAACCGCTCCAGTATGATCGCGGTGCCCTTACTGGGCAGTCGGGATTGGAACCGCAGTCCGGCCTACAGCATGGAAGTGCCGATCAAATATTTCGAAGAGTGCATCTTACAGCTAAAGAGCGCGTATCATGTCAATGTCGACGAAGACGACCTCCTGCATACGCCAATGTCCACCGCGGCGGCCGTCGTTCGCAAAGGCCAGGGCGAGCACGCGATCGTCGCCTACCACGACCTGATCACCGAGAACCTGGACGATACCGCCGTAAAGATTCTACTCGATGATTTTCCCGGTGTGGAAAAGCCGGACGTGTTTCTCTATCACTGCGGGCCGAACGTTTTTTATCGCGTGTTAATCAACGAACTGCGCGCCCACGGCCTGGGCGCGATGTTCTTTTTGGACGAAGCGAATAACTCGGTGCGAGAATATCCGGAAGAGTTCTTGAAAAAGATTCTGATCGACTGGTGGAACAATCGTTTCGCCCATCTGTCCGGGGAAGACGTGGACTCGTACCTGACCTATTCGCGCCAGGTCGAGATGGTCAAGCGCGAGTATCGCATTCTGTACGAAGAAGGCGTAACCCTGCGCAAACGCGAACAGCCCGGCGTCAGCTATCTGGGCGTCGAGAAGTGGCTGAAAGAAAACAAGCGCCGCGTATTCGGCCCGCGCAAAATGGAAATCTTCCGGCGTTATGTCAGCGGCACGGTCATCGAATAAATCGAATCGATCAAATCAATCGACATCAGGTCGAACGAGCCAGCACGCGCGAAAGCCACACGCAAAAGACGATGCCTGCGGCGGCCGCCCCGTCGAGCCAGACCAGGCTTTCGCCCAACAGCAAAACGGAAAGCCCGAGACTCAGGAAAGGCTGGATCAACTGCAGCTGCGAAGACACAGCGATGCCGCCCACCGCGAGCCCCGCATAAAAAAAGAAGAAGCCCAGGAACTGGCTGACGATCCCGAGATACAGAATCGCGGCGACTCCGAAGAAATCGAGCGCGGGCAATTCCCGCGGCCAGAAACTCAGCGCCCCCGCCGCCGCGAGAGGCGCAGACAGAGCCAGAGCCCAGGCGATCGCCAGCGGTCCACCGAAATTGCTCTTGCGGGATGCATTCCAATCCCGGGTCAGCCGCGCCCCGAAAACGTAGCCCATCGCGCCCAGCACGATCGCCGCAAGCAGAACCGCAACCGCCGGCTCAAAGGCCAGGCGCTCCAGGCCGTAATACACAGTCAGGCAGGAGCCGCAGAGCGCGGGCACCCAAAACCAGGGCGATACGCGTTCGCGCCCCAGACTGACTCCCAGCACCGCCGTAACCAGCGGCAGCAGTCCCGACACGACCGATCCGAAGGTCGCGGGCAATCGATCCAGGGCGAATACCAAAAGCAGCGGAAAGCCGACGACGACGCCGAGAGCCGTCATCGCAATTTCGGGCAGACGCGAAACCGACGGCAGCGTCGGTCGACGTAGCGCGAGACGCGCGGACAAAAAAACCAAAGCCGCCAGACTGCCCAGCAGCATGCGCGCGAAGGCCAGCTCATAGACTTCGATTTGCCCGACGAGATATTTACTCAAAGGAATCGTCGGCGCAAACGAACACACGCCCAGCAATGCGAGCCCCGCCCCGATCCGCGCGCGACGACGGTCGAAAGCAGGATCGCCGGCACGATCGCGCGAAGCCAGCCGCGAATTGTCAGCGGACTTCGCGGCGGAAATTTCAGCACGGCCATCATCCACGCGATTCATGCTCATATGCTAAAGAGGCTCGCGAGCGAAATCAAGGTACAGAAGCGCAAGAAAAGCAGAACACAGCTTCGAAACGAATTCGCGGAAGCTATCAGGCAAACCAATGATGAAAGAGGGCCGCATCCGAACTCGGTTGCCCTCTCTTCCCCCACCAGAGCACGATGCCCCATTGCAAGCGGGCCAGGAAGGCCCGCTGCATGCACACTCTCCGCAGGACGTGGAGCGTGTGCATGCCAATGGGTCGTCGTGCAGTCAGAGATCCAGCATGATATCGATGTCCGGAAATTTCGACTTTTCCAGCGGGCCGCGGAGCACCGCTTCGACGCGCTGCAGCAGCATATCTTTCTTTACCGGCTTCATTAAAAAGCCGGACAGATTGTACTTCTTGAGTCCGAGAATCTCTTCGCGATCTTCCGTGCCCGAGACCACGATGACCGGTAAATTACGCACGGAATCTGCGAAGGCCGCTTCCTCTTTGTTCGGGTGGCGGCGCTCGGAACGAATCGCTTCCAAAAACAGAACCCCGTCCATGACCGGCATGGCCAGGTCCAGCAGCACCAGATCGACCGGCCCCTCCGTGCGCAGGAGGTCCAGGGCTTCCTGGCCGTTTCGCGCGGATTTGATCAGAATCGGATACTCTTTGAGAAAGGCGCCGACCTGTGCATGAATATTTTCATCGTCATCGATGATAATCAGTGAATTCGCCATAGTGCCCTCGCCCGCCTCGTATCCCGCCCTCGAAGTGAAGGGCCCGGGACGCGGGCTGTCAAATCGAAAAGCAGCTTCGTCGCGCACGATTCAACTTGTCACGCCGGTCACCTCGACGGAATCTTGCCTACGATGTACAAAGGCGAAAAGATCAACTCCATATCTCATCTCGTAGGAGCGAGCCTGGCTCTGATCGGCTGGGTGCTTTTGATCGTCTTCGCCAGTCTGACCGGAGACGCGTACAAGATCGTAAGCGCGACGATTTACGGTCTGTGCCTGTTTTTAATGTTTCTCTTTTCGACTCTCTATCATAGCTTTCGCGGCGGCCCCAAGCGAGTCTTCCAGGTCTTCGATCACGTCGCAATCTTTCTTTTGATCGCCGGGACCTATACGCCCTATTGCCTGGTGACCCTGCGGGATACGAGCGGCTGGTTGATCTTCGGACTGGTCTGGGGGCTCGCGGCGGTCGGCATCACATTCAAGAGCGTCTTCGGCGACCGGTGGAATTTCGTCTCGACTATGTTCTATCTGGTGTGCGGCTGGACGATCGCGATCGACTTCCCCGGCATTCGCGCGGCCCTGGACCCCGCGGGATTCGCCTGGCTGGTCGCCGGCGGTCTGGTCTACTCCGCGGGCGCCTTCTTTTTCCTATATGAGCGCATCCCGCGCAATCACGAAATCTGGCACTTTTTCATTATGGCGGCGGCGGCCTGCCATTTTATCTCGATTTTCTTCTATGTCATTTAGACTATTTATCGTTTTTCTTAAGAGTGAATCGTAAATACTTCGGAGAGATTCTCACGAAAAACCCACAGGAAAGCCGCGCTTTCTTGCGTCCAATTCTTCAATCAGAAGGGGGCGCAACCGATGGCACTGACCACCCGCCGGATCGGCAAGCACCGCATCGTTACACTTTCAGGACAACTTAACTTTCAGAACTATTCGGCCACCAAAGCCGGCCTTGAAGAAATTCTACGGGAAGCGGACTCAGATTCGCTCGTCATGGATCTCGGTCAGGTCGAACACCTGGACTCCTCGGGCATCGCCCTGATGACGCACGTCTTGAAGTCTCAAGAAAAAAAGAGCGGCGAGCTGCACCTGCTGGCTGTAAAAGACGCCGTGCGCAGTATCATGCGCCTCACCCATTTGGAAGAGTACTTTCGTTTTATTGAAAGCGAAGCCGAACTCTCCGCGCAGGCCTGAACCCGCGCGGATCGCTTGCGTGGAATATAACGGCAAGTTCTCAACTTGCCGACCTATAGCTCTCTAGAAAGTCACAGCAAGCCAGTGGCTTGCCATCCTATAGCTCTCTAGAATGTAACGGCAAGCCAGTGGCTTGCCAACCTACAGATCTTTAGAATGTCACGGCAAGCCAGTGGCTTGCCAACCTACAGATCTCTAGAATGTAACGGCAAGCCGTGCGCCCTGATCAATTGCACGCTTCGCGTCGAGCTCGGAGGCTTCGTCCGCGCCGCCGATCAGGTGGACCTTCGCCCCGCCTTGCTCCAGCTCTTCCTGTAAATCGCGGTTAGGAGTCTGTCCCGCACAGATGACGACATTGTCCACATCGAGCACTTTGCTTTCGCCTTTCACCGAGATGTGCAGGCCCTGATCGTCGACTTTTTCGTAGCTTACGCCGCCGATCTTTTCGATGCCGCGCTGGTCGATCGTGACCTTGTGAATCCAACCGGTGGTCTTGCCGAGGGTCGCGCCAAATTTATTTTTGCTGCGCTTGAGCAGCGTAATCTCGCGCTTCGACTTTTCCGGTTCGTGATCGGGAATCAATCCGCCTTTCTCTTCGAGACTGGTGTCGATGCCCCACTCCGCCGCGAAGGTCGTGGGATTTTCATGAGCGTCGTCTTCGAAATCGGAAAGATACACGGATACATCGTAGCCGATACCGCCGGCGCCCATTACGGCGACCTTCTGGCCGACTGGTTTTCCTTTCAGAACCAAATCGACATAGGTTAAAACTTTTTCGTGATCAATGCCCGGCATATTCGGAATGCGCGGCTTCACGCCCGTGGCCAGCACGACTTCGTCGAAGCCGCCGGCGAGCAGCTCGGCGGCCGTCACGCGATGGCCAAGCTTCAGCTCGACGCCGAATTTCTTTAACATGTTACGAAAATAACGCAGAGTCTCGTTGAACTCCATCTTGCCCGGAATGCGGCGCGCGATATTCAATTGTCCGCCGATGTCGTCCGCGGCTTCGAAGAGCGTTACTTTGTGACCGCACTCCGCCGAGGCCGTCGCGCAGGAGAGGCCGCCGGGACCGGCGCCGACGACGGCGATCTTCTTTTTCGTGGCGGCCGGAGTCATATTCAGCTCGGTTTCGTGGCAGGCCCGCGGATTCACCAGGCAGCTGCAGACTTTGCCGACGAAAGTATGATCGAGACAGGCCTGGTTGCAGGCGATACAGGTATTGATTTCTTCGGAGCGGCCTTCGATGGCTTTTTGAACGAAATCCGAGTCAGCCAAAAACGGCCGCGCCATCGAAACCATATCGGCGTCGCCGCGGGCCAGCACCATCTCCGCGATTTCGGGCGTATTAATTCGATTCGATGTTACCAGCGGAACCTTCACGCGATCGCCCAGAGTTTCTTTGAGCGTCTTCGTAACCCAGGTAAAACCGGCCCGGGGCACCATCATCGCGATCGTGGGAACGCGCGCTTCGTGCCAGCCAATGCCGGTGTTGATGATCGTCGCGCCGGCCTTTTCCACTTCGACGGCCAGCTGCACGGCCTGGTCCAGGTCCCCCGCGTTGTCGACCAGATCGAGCATCGATAGACGATAGATAATAATAAAATCGGGACCGCATATTTCGCGCACGGCTTTGATGATTTCAATCGGGAAGCGAATACGATTTTCGAAAGAGCCGCCCCAGTCGTCGTCGCGCGTATTCGTGCGCGGCGCGATAAACTGATTGATCAGATAACCTTCCGATCCCATAACCTCCACGCCGTCGTAACCGGCTTCGCGGGCCAGGGCTGCACACGTAGCGAAGTCGCGAATCGTCTCAAGCACTTCATCGTGCGTGAGCGCATGCGGGCGCATGACGTTGATCGGAGCGCGAATCTCAGAAGCGCCGACCGATTTTTTATGGTATCCGTAGCGACCGGTGTGCAGGATCTGCATGGCGATTTTGCCGCCTTCGTCGTGCACCTGCTGAGTCACCGGGCGATGGCGCATCGCCTCCGCCTGGTCGACCATGATGCTGCCGTGCTCGTGCACGCGGCCGGCCTCATTCGGCGCGATCCCGCCGGTCACGATCAGACCGACGCCGCCACGGGCCCGCTCGGCGTAAAAGGCGGCCATCCGGGCGTAGCCGTTCTCGGCCTCTTCCAAGCCCGTGTGCATCGAACCCATCAACACGCGATTGCGCAGAGTGGTAAAACCGAGATCCAGGGGAGCCAGTAAATGTGGATATTTTGAAGACATTCGGAGATCACAAATCGCGACGCATGGCTGGCAAGAAAATTTATCGCCGCTGAGATTCGCGCCCCGGGGCGTTTTCTGATTGCCGTGCGCCAGGGGCCATTCTTCTTGCTGATATGTCCTCCGACTCCGCCGCGCAGAAAACCGCCGTCCGACGGATCCTGATTTTATTCGCGCACCCCGCTCTTGAGAAATCACGGTTCAATCGTCGGCTGCTGCTGCCTGTCGAACACCTGCCAGGCGTAACCCTGAACGATCTCTACGAAAACTATCCCGATATGATGATCGACGTGGATCGCGAACAGCAACTCCTGAGAGAGCATGACGTAATTGTTTTGCAACACCCCTTTTACTGGTACAGCACGCCGGCGATTCTCAAAGAGTGGCAGGATCTGGTGTTACAATTCGGCTTCGCATACGGCGAAGGCGGCGACGCGCTGCGCGACAAGATTTTGATCAACGTCACGACTACCGGCGGCAGCAAAGACTCGTATAGCGCCGAAGGGATTAACAAGTACTATATGCGCCAGCTGTTGGCCCCTCTCGATCGTACGGCGAATCTCTGCGGCATGATCTATCTACCGCCTTTCGTCCTGCACGGCACGCACCGCATGGAAGCGCGCGAAGGCGACAAGCATGCGCTGGGATATCGCCGGCTTCTGGAAGCCCTGCGCGACGGCGAAATCAGCGAGGCACAGGCCCGCGAATTTTCTGCAAGCAGCTGCGAAGATATGCCCTGCATAAACTCCTTCGTGAACGATCTCGCGCCCCGCGAAAACGCCGCGCAATAATTCGCGCGCGTTTATTTGGACTTCGAATATCAATGAAAATTTCAGGGAACCCGAATGGACACCGATAGCTTCTTATTCCAGGCTTTTATTTATCTGACAGCGGCCGTAGTCTCGGTGCCGATCGCGAAGCGCCTGGGCCTGGGCTCCGTGCTTGGCTATCTGATCGCGGGGATAGTCATCGGGCCCTTCGTGCTGGGGCTGATCGGCGAAGAAAAGACCGACGTGATGCACTTCGCCGAATTCGGCGTCGTGATGATGCTGTTTCTGATCGGCTTAGAGTTGCAGCCCGCACTGCTGTGGCGCATGCGCGCTCCGATTCTTGGTCTCGGCGGCTGCCAGGTGTTGATTACCGGCGCGCTGATTGCCGGCCTGAGCTTCGCCGTAGCCGATCTGGACTGGAAGATGTCGCTGGCGATCGGAATGACTCTCGCGCTGTCTTCGACGGCGATCGTGCTGCAGAGTCTCGGCGAAAAGGGACTGCTCAAAACGCCGGGCGGACAATCCAGTTTTTCAGTGCTGCTCTTCCAGGACATCGCAGTGATTCCCATGCTCGCGATCATGCCCCTGCTCGCAATGAGCGTTCCGGAAGTCGGCGAGCTGGTCGATTCGATCGCGGGCGACGTCGGCAATGCGGGCGGCGAAAGCGCGACGAACGGTGAAGCCGCTTCGCATACACACGGTGCGAACGCCGGCCACGACGGAGGCGACGGGCACGGAAGCACCAGCTTGATTGCGGGACTGCCTGGCTATCTCCAGGCGATCATCGTACTGGCGGGCGTGGGCGGCATTGTGTTCATGGGTCGTTTCTTAATTCGCCCGGTCTTTCGCGTAATCGCCGCCGTCAAGCTGCGCGAAATTTTCACAGCCACTGCGTTACTGCTTGTGATTGGCATCGCCGTCGCCATGCAGGCGATCGGTCTTTCGCCGGCGCTGGGAACATTCGTGGCGGGCGTGGTCCTGGCGGAAAGCGAATACCGTCACGAACTCGAATCGGATATCGAACCATTCAAAGGCCTGTTGCTCGGACTGTTCTTTATCGCCGTGGGCGCCAGCATCGACT
This sequence comes from bacterium, assembly GCA_024742665.1. Lineage (GTDB taxonomy): Bacteria > Spirochaetota > Leptospiria > Leptospirales > Leptonemataceae > JANSYA01. The sequence continues at coordinate 539,851 of JANSYA010000001.1, read as the reverse complement.
TCGAATTGATCTTCAGCAATCCCGGCCTGATTCTCGGTCTGGTCGCGGCGCTGATCGGCATCAAGTTTTTGGTTTTGATCATTCTCGGCCGCGTATTTGGAATGCGTCCGAGTCAGAATCTGCTCTATTCGTTTTCCCTGGCTCAGGGCGGCGAATTCGCATTCGTATTATTTTCGTTCGCCTCCAGCAGTCGCGTCCTTCCGGATCAGATCACCGCTCCCCTGATGGCCGTCGTCGCCTTGAGCATGGCCCTGACTCCCTTGTTGATGATCGTCAACGATCGACTGGTGCAGCCGCTCTTTGCCGCGACTGCCGGGAGCGAAAGCGACGAAGCGGATACCATCGACGAACAGCAGTCGGTCATCATCGCTGGCTTCGGCCGCTTCGGTCAGATCGTAGGCCGCTTGCTACAGGCCAACGGAATCGAAACGGTGGTTCTCGATCACGATCCGGCGCAAATCGAACTGCTGCGCAAATTCGGCCGCAAAGTTTTTTACGGCGAGGCGACGCGCATGGACCTGCTGCACTCCGCCGGCGCCGAATCGGCGAAACTGCTGATCGTCGCGATCGAAGAACGCGAGCGCGCCGTCGAATTGGTGCATACTGTCCGCCAGCACTTCCCGAATCTGGAAATTCTCGCGCGGGCCTACGACCGCCGCCACGCCTACGAACTGAACGAAGCCGGCGCTCAATTCATCTTCAGGGAAACGTTTGGATCCGCGCTGGACATGGGCGTGGAAGCTCTGCGACAGATGGGCTTTCGCGCGCACCAGGCTCACAGGGCCGCGATGAATTTCAAACACCTGGACGAAAAGCACCTGCGTGAACTGGCGCCGCTTTTCCGCGACACCGACAACTACGTTCTGATGGCCCGACGACGCGGCGAAGATCTGGAACGAATTTTACGCGCCGACCGCGAAGACCGGGGCGATCATACCACAGATCACTCCTTCGAAGCCGCCGCACCCGACAAGGGTCTGGACCCGAAGAATCGCGCAGCGGGCTGAGCGCCCGGAAAAAAAAGATTAAGGCGCTGCACGAATATGCGAGAACTGCGCACGGCTCTGACGGCCATTCAGTTTTACACAGTGCTCCCGGTTCCGGCTTTCGAATTTCGACCGGAGTACTTTCAGCGAATGCTGCGCTATAGTGGAGCGGTCGGAATTCTCATCGGCGGCGCGGGCGCGCTCGTCTTTCTGGCCGCGCATCAAATTTATCCGATCGCTATCGCGGTAGTATGCAGCCTGATCGCGACGGTGCTTCTTACGGGCTGCCTGCACGAAGACGGCTTTGTGGATTTTTGCGAAGGCGTCTATACCCGCGGCGCGCTCGACGAACGTCTGCGAGTCATGCGCGAATCGCGGGTCGGAGCGGTCGGCGCGAGCGCGGCGATCATAATGATTCTTTTGCGCGTTGCGGCCATCGCGGCGATTCCCGCGGTCTGGATTCCCGCGGCGATCGTCGTCGGACACAGCCTCAGTCGATTCGCAAGCGGCGCTTTCGCCTACAGCCTGGAGTACGCCCGCGAGTCCGGTGGCGAAGCTCCGGCCGCCGCTGGAGTAAAACCGATCATTACCGGAATGCCTTTCAGCGACGTCCTGTGGGGGGCGATCATTGCGACCGCAAGCTTTGCGTTCTTCGCCGACGCGATCTTCTTATGGATTTTGCCGATCGTCGCCATCGCCCACGGCCTGTTCGGAATCTTGTTGCGCAGAGTCTTCGGGGGCTACACCGGCGACTGCCTGGGAGCCGCGCAGCAAATCTTTGAAGTCGCAGTGTATCTTTGCGTCATCGCGATCGCGCAGCTGCGGGCGTTCTAAAGCGCGGTGGAACTTCGCGCGTTGCGGATTGTAAAGGTGACAGGCGATCAGTGACTGACGGCCAACAGGCAGGCCGCGAACGATAGGCGATAGGACCGCGTCAGGATTCGAAGAGCGCTTCGGCTTCTTCCACACTCTCGGCGAACTTGATGATGTTGACGCCGCCCAGGCGCAGCACATTTTGCACCGGAGGATGCGCGTTCAACAATACCACGCGCCCGCCTGCTTTGCGACAGCGGTTCGCGGCCGTAATGATCACTCGCAGGGCGGCGGTGTCGGCGAAGCGCACTTCCCCGAGATCCAGCAATAGATTGCGATGCCCTTCTTTTTCGGCGGCCTCCGCGAGCACCAGCTCAAGATAGTCCACGGTAGACATGCGCAGTTCCGGTTCGGGAACCTTCAAGAGAGCATACAGCTCGGTCTTTTCGACGCTATAGATCACACCTGACAATTAGCACAGGCCAGCGTCCAAATCAATGTTTATTTGAAAAAAGCGACCGGGCCGCGGTAGCCGCAAGGCGAAAGCTCTTCATTTTCGACTGATCATACCACAAATAGTATTAAATTCACACTTTAATCGGCGCAGCACTCGGAGCTTTTGCCCCCGCACGCAGAGCCCGTCCCGCCTGGACCGCGCCAAGCTCCGGCGTAATTTCATCGTCCTTCCAGACCATAATTCCGCCGATGATCACGCAGGGCACGACGCCGTCGGAGCGATTGACGAGCTGATTGTATTCGAATTCTTCCCGGTAGCGCACTTCAATGCCGGCCTCTCCGTCGTAGCGCGCGAGACGATCCGGATCGATCAAAACCAGATCGGCCCGGGCGCCGATATTGATCGATCCCACATCCGTAAGCCCGAAAAGCTCGGCCGGTTCGCGGGTCAGACGGCTGACCATGCGAGCGACGGCCGCGAGTTCGTCGCCGCGATCCGCGCCGATCTCCCGCGCAAGACGCAGCGACCGCAGGTTGCCGTCGTAAAACGCCATATTCGTAAGATGCGCGCCGCTGTCATTAAAGCCCGGGAGCAGCTGCGGATGCATGATCAGCTCTCGCACGATTTCTGGATTCGCGTTCGCCGTAACCGTATGCCAGTAGAGATCCGTATCGAATTTTCGCAGCAGCTCAAAAATAAAATCCGCGTCGTCTTTCACCAGCGGGCGCAGCTCCGCGAAGACTTCCCGCTCGGCTGCGGAGCGACCGCCGTCCGCTAACATACGTTCGTACACGCTTTGCAGATCTTCACCGGCCCACTCCGCCACCGGACAGCTCTGCACCACCATATCCTTGAGTCGACGCGTCAGGGCGATATCTTCGCGACCCAGCCAGCGTTTGATCCGGTGCAGACCGAAGCCTTTCAATCCGGTGTACCACATCTTGCGAAAGCGTTTTCTATACCCGGGCGATTCCATTACGGACTTTCGACCCGCGCGGTCTTCTAATTCGGTTTCGTTTAATTCGCGCAGCACCGGAATCTCTTCGGCCAGGGGCGTAATCGCGCCTTCGCCCCAGACCTTAAAGGCCGCCGGCAGCGCCTGCAAAACGAATTTGCCCCGCAGAAACTTTGAGTTCAATAGACGCGTCAACAGCACGACCAGCTGAATGATCGAACGATTCGTGACCAGATCCATCGCGGCGACAGCCGTAATCTTCAGCGTGGAACCGAAAAGCCGACCGCTGGTTAAGAGGAAATTGCGCAGCACAGCCAGGGGATTGTCTTTCGGCGGCGTCGCCTGCCATACACGGTCGTGGCGACGCACGACGTCGGTTAAAATTCGCAGCTCCCGATACGAACCGTACTGGCCCGGGATCTTGCGACGGGTATTCGGCTGGTTCGCCAGATAGTGAAAGGGCAGCGCGTCGGTCGAAAAGCCGGCGTAACCAACGCGCATGCCGTCTTCGAGCAGCTCCGTCATGCGCCGCAGTTCCGCCGCGGTCGGATTGCGCGAGATGCTGTCTTTTAATCCCATGGCTTCGATGCGCAGCATCGAGTGCGGAATCATGGGCACGACGTTCGGACCCAGCGGCAGTTGATCGAGGTGTCGATAGTAGCCGGCCGGATCTTCCCAGTCCACGCGATCGACGACTTTTTGCAGCACACTCTTCGGAACGTTTTCAACGCGGGCGAAGCAGTCGACGATGGGATTCTGATCGTTTTCGCGCTGCGCGCCGAAGGCGAGTCCCAGACTGCAGTTGCTCATTACGACCGTGGTCGTACCGTGCCGCACGGCTTCCGGCAAACGCGGATCGAGTTCCACTTCCAGATCGAAGTGCGTGTGAATATCAAGCAGGCCCGGCATCAGCCAGCGTCCCCGCCCGTCGACCACTTCGCGCGCGGAGCTTTCGCTCTCGTCGTAGTCCGCCGCGTCGCGATCAATTATCGCCGCGATCAAGCCGTCGCGTACAGCGACGTCGCAAATGTGCGGAGCTTCGCCGCGTCCGTCAAACAGCAGCGTATTTTTGATTAAGACATCCCACATCGTCGTACCGTCCCGCGCGAAACCGCTTTCGTATCGAAGGATTAAGGAATCGCGGATAACCAGAACACGGCTTCGTTCTCAAGAATCGTCAAGTTCAATCGCGTTATTTTCAGGCAATTCGAATAGTTTGGTGACAATCCTTCGAAGGTGTGAAATACAGGTGAGGCTTTCCGATCGCAAGAGCAGTGCGAGTTAACGCGATTGGCGCGATGAGCGCGATTGGATAGGAAACGATCTGTGGAGCTTCGCCCGAAGATATTGATCGCGGTTCAGTCCCAGTACGGCGGACACCTGGCGCGCGCGCTTGTTTACCAGGAGATTCTGGCGGATCAATTTCGCATTACTCTGGCGACGGTCGGCGGCCCGCCGGCCGCCTGGTTTCTAAAGGCCGTCGACGCGCTGCCGGACAAACCGGCGCTATTTCATTTCCCCGGTCCCGCGATGGCGGAAGATTCGCGCGGGCGAATTTCGTTTTCGCGCACGACCCTGCAGTACTGCCGCGACCTCGGTCGTTTGATGCAAAGCTCCGGCGGCATCGCCGAGTTTGTGCTGCGGCTGCAGCCGCACCTTGTGATCTCGGACTTCGAACCGCGCATCGCTTCGTTTTGTTTGCGCTATCGCGTACCACTCGTAACGATCGACGCGCATCGCCGCTTTTATCTGCGGGACTGCCCGCGACCGCCGCTGCGAAGCCCGGGCGTCCTGCGAGACTACGCGGGCATGCGGGCCGCGATGCTGCTCATGCATCGCACCGGGGACTTAAATATCGCGCTCAGTCTGTTTCCGATTGCGACGCGGGCGAAAGAAGCGACCTGCGTGCTGCCGCCTCTCATTCGCCGGGCCGCCTTCGAATTAGAACCGCGCAGCGGCGAACACCTGCTGATCTATCACAATTCGGGCGGCGAAAAGCAGGATATCCTGAAGCAGTGCCGCGGAATTCCGACGATCGTTTACGGCTACCAGACCGACGAAACAATCGACACGATTCGCTTCAAACGATCCTCTTCGCGAGAATTTCTGGAAGACCTGGCCGGCTGTCGCGCCTACACATCCCGCGCGGGATTTGAGTCTGTGGCCGAGGCGCTGTACTACGGCAAGCCGTGCACGCTTGCGCCCCAGGGCCGCCAGTACGAACAGCGCATGAACGGCGATCACGCCGCGCGCCTGGGCGCGGTGACCACGTCGCGCTTCGACTATCGGGCGGCCTACGAAAATCAGCGCCAGACTCTGATCGATCGCCACTGGCTCTCCTCGGCCCACGATCGCTTTCGCGAATTGATCGTCGAATTCGCGGATCCTTTCGTTCCCTGAGCGAAGCGAAATTTTCTAAGAATCGCATCGCAAAATATAATTTGCGCGAGAGCCCCGCCGCCTCAGCTTGAGCTCATGCAGGACGCAGGCGGACAAACGAAGTTTCGACAGGGAGCTTTTCGAAAATACTTTGAGCGATTTTTTCGACACATCGAAAATCCTCAAGCCGCGCGCTATGACGAGATCGTAGAAAAGGCGCGCTGGTTCTTTTTTATCGCGGCCTTCATCAATCCGTTAATGATTCTAACGGACGGACTCTCGGTTCCGGAAAATCAACAAATCTATATCCAGACCTTTCGCTGGAGCATGTCTGCCTTCAGTTTCGTATGCTGGTACATTCTTTTCGCACATCGCGGGAGCCGGCCGGCGACCATGTGGCGGGCCGCTCTCGTCGCTTCGATTTACGCGTACACGATTTTTGTGAGCTGGCTGGATTCCCATCCGGATTCGCAGCTCTTCGGTTTTTACGCTGTATTGTTTCAGTTACTGATTCTCCAGCTCGGTATGAATCTGAAAAGCTCGAATATCGGACATGTGATCGCGGCCTTCGCTATCTATTACGCGTTTAATTATCGCCACGAGACTCTGCTGGCGACGATGATCGCGGACGGAACGCTGACCTGTTTGATCTTCTGGGTCACGTCGCGCAACTATCGGCTGGTGCTGGACGATAAAGACGCGGCCCGCCGCGAAGCGGAGGAGGCCAGCCGCGCGAAGAGTCGTTTTTTCGCTTCGGTTTCGCACGAACTGCATTCGCCGCTGCAGGCGATTACCGGCTACGCGGAGCTGATCACGAGCGCCGAACAGAGCCCGCGCGAAGCGGTCTATCTGCGTAAGATTCGCGCCGCGGGCGCATCCCTGAGCAGGCTGCTGAATGACGTGCTCGATATGGCGCGTCTCGAAGAGGGCCGTATCACGCTGAATCCGAATCGCTTCGCGCTGCGGGCGACAGTCCGCAGCGCGCTGGCGCCATATCGCACGCTGGCGATCAGCAAAGGACTGCGCTTCTTCGTTTCGTTTGATCCTGCGCTGCCGCGCGAACTCTTCGCCGACGCGCAGCGCATCGGCCAGGTATTGATCAATCTGGCGACCAACGCGCTGAAGTTTACGGACGCGGGCTCGATCCGATTTCGTTTTATTCACGAATCCATCGACAGCCGATCCTTTTTGAAAATTTCCGTGCAGGATACCGGCATCGGCCTGAGCGAAGCGGAACGCGCCAGCGTATTCGAGCCCTTCTCTCAGGCGAATCCCGGGACCGGTCGCGGCTTCGGCGGCACCGGACTCGGCCTGTCGATTGTGCGCGAGATCGCGGAGCTCATGCAGGGCTCGGTCGCCATCGGCGACGAGAAGCCAGCGACCGCGGGCCTGAGCATGAACGCCAACCCGGGCACCGAATTCATCGTTCGGCTCGCTCTGAATCAGCCGGCGCGGCCCGAGTGGATCAGCCAGGGCAAGCCGGGACAAAACATTGACTTGGGAATCAATTGACACCGCTCTTTCCGCGAAAATCTTGACACAAGAGTCAATATTTTTGCTATTTTTTTATTCAGGAGCCGGACTATGAAAACAATGGAACGCATGATCCCGTGGACGGAAGAACACAAGATGTTCCGCGAAATGGCCGCGGAGTTTTTCGACAGCGAAGTCGCGCCGAATCACGAACAGTGGGAAAAAGACAAGCGCACTCCGCGTTCCATCTGGACCAAAGCCGGTGAACAGGGCATCCTCTGTCCGAATTTTCCGGAAGAATTCGGCGGCTCGGGAGTGGACTTTTTATACAATGCGATCGCGATCGAAGAAGGTTCGCGGGTCGGCAACAGCGCCTTCATGTACAGCCTGCACAGCGACGTGATCGCGCCGTACGTTCTGCATTATGCGAACGACGAACAGAAAAAGCGCTGGCTGCCCGGCATCATCTCCGGCGAAAAAATTCTCGCGATCGGCATGACCGAACCCGGCACCGGATCGGATCTCGCAAATATTACCACGACCGCCGAAGACAAAGGCGATCACTATTTATTAAACGGCGCGAAGACCTTTATCTCGAACGGCCAGATCTCCGACCTGGTCATCACCGTCGCGAAGACTTCGGATCGCGGCATTCACGGCATCAGCCTGCTGATGGTCGAAGACGGCATGGACGGTTTTAACCGCGGCCGCAATTTAGATAAGATCGGTCTGCACGGCCAGGATACGTCCGAGCTTTCGTTCGAAGACGTTAAAGTTCCTAAAGAAAACCTGATCGGCAAACAGGGCCACGGCTTTCGTTATCTCATGAGCGAACTGCAGCAGGAACGCCTCGTGCTCGCCATCGCCAACATGCGCTCGGCCGAAGAGACGCTCAAGCAAACCATCGACTACGTAAAGACGCGCCAGGCGTTCGGCAAGGCCATCGGTAAATTCCAGCACATTCGTTTTAAGCTCGCCGACATGGCGACCGAACAGGCCGCGGCCCGCGCCTTTCTGGATCAGGTGATGCTCGCTCACAGCCAGGGCAAGAAAGGCATGATGGTCCAGGCGTCGCAGTGCAAGCTGATGTGTTCGGAACTGCTCAAGCGTCACGTCGACGAATGCCTGCAATTCTTCGGCGGCTACGGTTATATGATGGAATACCCCATCGCCCGCGCCTACCTCGACGCCCGCGTGCAAACGATCTACGCCGGCACGTCAGAAATCATGCGGGAGATTATAGCGGGCGGCGGTTTGGGCTTATAAGCCAAACCGACGACCGCGGCCCAGGCAATCACGAAGTGATTGCAGGCTCCGCGAAGCGGAGGCAGGGGGCGGGTTGGGTCTCTGACCCAATCCGGGCCCGAAGGTTCGCCGCAGGCGAACAGCGATAGGTGGTGGCCTCGGTCTGTAAAGACCGAGAGCGCCGGAGGCGTCCGAGAGCGATTACGGAGTAATCGCGCAGCTTCGCCGCCAGGCGAAGGCAGGCGGAGGCTTGGGCCTCTAAGCCACGGATGGCACGGATTTTTTTGGGTGAAGTGATCCTGGTGATTTGCCCGTTCCCCGCAATTGTCTTTTGCGTTGGCGCCCTGGATTCGCATTGTCCGGCACTAAAGAATCACTTGCAATTCTTGTAGGAAGTTTCATATACATTCAATACTTATGAATGTACAGTTTTTCTCGATCCACGCACTGAGCGTGTTGATCCTGCTGCAGGCTGCGCCGATTTTCGCCGAAGATCTCAAACATCTCGGACCCGACGCGCCGGAGTGCCGCGACGACTTCAGCGCGCACGGCGACTCTATGCGCCGGCAGGATCCGTGCCTGCCACTTCTGCACTTCGCGGCGCTGTTTTCCGAATTGGAAATGGCAAAAGACGCGCTGGCGAATGGTGCCGATCCGAACGCCGTTGTGAAAAAAAACTACATCGTGCGCTGGGGCGGGCCGACCGGCATGACGCCCCTCTTCTTCGCCTCCGATCCGGATATGGCGAAACTCCTGATTCAAAAAGGGGCGGACGTGAATTTCGTCGTTGATCGCTCATCGGAGGGCAGGTCGTTCAGCATCAGCGTGCTGCAGGCTGCCTTCCAGCGATTTCCGGTCGAAACGATTCAGGTCTTAATCGACGCCGGCGCGAAGGCGGAACAGACCCGGGCGAGCACCTATCTTGCCTGGGTAATGGGCTTCATAGCATTCGATCCGGACGCCACAAAAAAACTGGAGCTGCTGCTTTCGCTGGATCTCATATATGATCCGGTAGATTTGCGCAAGAGAAACGACAGCGAGAATAAGTCGAATCAGGCGCTGCACGCCGAGTGCGAAAAGATTATCGCTGCGTATGCGGAGCGCATCGCGCGGAAGGGCGAGACGAAAGCGGCGGAGTGAGATCGCTACAATCCAGCGTCCGGGCCGGCCCCTGCGCTCTTTGCAAAACGCCATTCCGCATCTCCCGCCAGCCGTAGCCTGATCCCACGCATCGCCCCAACTGCATGTCCGAATTGAGTCGATACAGATAAATCCAGATACGGGGTTCAGTAAAATGGCTCGCCAGATCCGGAATGTCGCAGACTTTTGCAACGTGCACCCGAGTTCCGGCTCCGCTTCTACTCCCCCCGCCCCGCCGCGCGAATCTTGCGAGCGCGTGATGCAAACCGCCCGCGACGCCGCGGCCTTCGGCGAAGTACCTGTCGCGGCCATGATCTGCGAAATTGATGCGGCGTCGGGCGAATGGCGCGAGCTGGCGTGCAGCCGCAACCGTATCGTTGAACTGAGCGATCCCACCGCCCACGCCGAGATGTTGGCTTTACGAGCCGCGTGCGAAGCGCAGAAATCGGAGCGATTAAAAGACGCCGCCTTAATTGTAAGCCTGGAGCCGTGCATGATGTGCACCGGGGCGCTGGTTCTCGCGCGGGTGAATCGCATCTATTATTTCGCGCCGACGGAAAAGGGTGCGGGCATGGCCGAGCTGCTCGAAGCGACGCGCGACAACGCGTACCGCGTGAACCACTATCCGGAGTTTGTGGCGCTCGATGAATATCGCGAAGAGTGCGCCGGCCTGCTGCGCGATTTTTTTCGGGAGCGCCGCTCGAAATAAGAAATTGCGACGACTGTAAGAATTTAGTCGAGCGGGCGGCGCAAATCCGCCGCGAAAATTCTTGCCGCCGTCGAAGCCAGGTCTGCTTAGTCTTTATAATTGTAATATGGATTCACTGACTCAAATCGCCCTCGGCGCCGCTGTGGGCGAAGCAGTTGCCGGCCGTCGCGCGGGCAACAGAGCCGTCCTCTGGGGCGCGGTCGCCGGAACAATTCCCGATCTGGACATTCTCTTTAATCCGCTGCTCGACCAGGTCGAACAGCTCTATATGCATCGGGGCTTAAGCCATTCGTTCTTTTTCGCGGTTCTTGCGGCTCCGATTTTCGGCTGGATTGCGCGGCGCTTAAACCGGCGCCGAAGCGAAGCGAGCTTTCGCGACTGGACTCTCGTCGGTTTCTTCGGTTTCACCACTCATATTATCCTCGACTATCTTACGATTTACGGAACGCAGCTGTTTCGCCCCTTCAGCGATTATCCCGCGGCCTTCGGCTCTTTGTTTATCATCGATCCGCTGTACACTGTGCCCCTGGCCCTGGGCGTGCTGGGCGCAATGATCTTTTCACGTTCGGATGAGCGCCGGCGCATATGGAATCGGGTCGGACTCGGCCTGAGCTGTCTGTACATCGCCTTTTCGATTGGCGCGCGCTTTTCAGCCGTCGATACGTTCAAAAAAGAACTTCTGATTCAGCAAATTAAGTACGATCGCCTCTTTGTGGCGCCCATGCCGTTGAATACTCTGCTGTGGATGGTGCTGGCCGAGGACGTGGAGAACGATCGACTGTGGGTCGGGCAGTTTTCCTTTCTCGACGATCCCGCTGACGGCCTGATCGCTTTTCGCGCGCTGCCGAAAAACTCGCAGTACATTCACGGCTCCGAAGATTCGCGCGCCGTTCACCGACTGCTCTGGTTTTCGCGCGGCTTTTATACGATCCAGGAATCGCCGAGCGGCGATGGATCTCTAATATTCAACGATCTGCGCTTTGGGCGCTCCGATGGATGGCTCACGGACGACGGCGAATACATTTTCGTATTCGAATTGAAGGAATCGACGCCGGGCTCTGGCGACTTCGAAAATTTCGAACGCCGGCAACCGCGGTTCGATGTAAGCGAGGATCGTTTCGCGAAGCTGTGGCGCCGGATCCAGGGTGACCGCAGCGTAGAGACGCACGCCGCCGCCGTGGCCGCCCGCGATCGTGAGCAGATCGACTCCGTCGCCGAATAGGGTCGGCGGCGCTTATGCGATCGCCTTCAAAAAGCCGTTTTATATATCTGCGTTTTTCGGCCGCGTGAATTCGTTCAGCGTTTTCAGCAGCAGGGGCTTCAGCACGGGTTTGCTGAGATGTTCATCGCAGCTGGCGTCTTTGCTGCGCTGGACGTCTTCGGCGGTGGCGTTCGCGGTGAGCGCGATGATTGGCGTGGCGGCGATGCCCGCGGCGCGTTCATACTCGCGAATTTTTTTCGTGGCGGTATAACCGTCCATGCGGGGCATTTGAATGTCCATCAATACGATATCGTAGAGCGCATCGCCGCCGGCCGCGACCGCCGCTTGAAAATTTGCGAGCGCCTCCTGACCGTCTACGGCCACGTCTAAGATCAGGTCGGACTTCTTTAGGAAGGCGCGAATCAACAGAACGTTGTCTTCGTTATCTTCCGCGAGCAGAACGCGAAGCTTTGCCGGCGGCTCTGTCGCTTGAGCGGCCCGCTCCGTCTTCACAGGCGACGGCGCAATCGCATCGGCGGATTCAGCGATGCCGGGCAGAGGCAGAGTAACGATAAAACAACTGCCGCGTCCGGAACGCGGCACGGTATAGGCGATATCGCCCTGCATCAGATCGACGAGTTTTTTCGTAATCGCGAGGCCGAGGCCGGTTCCCTCAAAGCGACGTGAATCGGAAGAGTCCACCTGGGTGAAGCGCTCGAACATCTGCGCGATTTTTTCCGAAGGAATGCCGGGGCCGTCGTCTTCAATTTCGAATCGCAGGGCCTGAGCTCCGCGATCTTCGCTCACCGCCAGCCGCGCAATAATTCGACCGGCGGCTGTAAATTTTACCGCGTTGCCCATGAGATTGAGCAGAATCTGTTTGATTCGATCGGGATCGCCCAGGAAGAGTCGCGCATCGTCGATCGCGACCTCCCTTTCGATTTCCAGACCCTTGGCCCGCGCCTGAATTTCCATGATTTCCACGACTTCGCGCAGAAGCTTCGCCGGCGCGATACCCACGCGGCTCAGACGCATTTGCCCCTCTTCCAGCCGCGAAAAGTCAAGCACCTGATTGACCAGGCGCAGCAGGTTATCTCCGGCGCGGCCCAGGACCGACACATATTGCGCGCGATCTTCTTCCGACAGACTGTCTTCGCGCAATAGCTGTGATGTACCGATGATCGCGTTCAGAGGCGTGCGAATCTCGTGGCTCATGGTCGCGAGAAACTCAGACTTCGCACGATTGGAATCTTCCGCGCGATCTCTCGCTTCTTCCAGCTGCACTCCGAATTCCTGCAGCTCCCGCGTGCGATCGGCGACGCGCACTTCCAGTTCTTTCGAAGACTTTTCGATGCTGATGAATGATCGCGAGAAGCGCCTGGAAACCACGAGGGTTTGCATCATGAGAAAGCCGAACAGGCCCAGCGGCAGCAGATCCAGCCCCGCCCAGTGACCGCTATCGAATAGAATCTTGTTCACCATACCCGGCACCAGACACAACAGGCTGGCGACGGACATCAGGGATTCATTGCGTTTTCGCACTGTCGCGATGATCACGACGATTATTAAGTACAGACCGCTGAGCACTGCGACGATCTCGAATAAATACGCATGCGCGCTATATACCTTCGGAGAGAAGAATATTACGAGCAACAGAAAGGCGGCCGAAAGCGTCTGCAGGCTTCGCGTAATCCAGATCACCGCTTCGCCTTCAAAAAAACGATGAACGTGTTCCAGCATCACGATCACCGCCAGCGTAAAAGCCGCATAAGCCATACGATGCAATACGATCCAGGGAATGCCCTGAAACAAATCGTCAACATAACGCTCGTCGTCGATCAAATGGCGCACCGCGACAATCAAACAGAATACGCCGAGCAATACCGGCGCCCGGTCCACCCGGCTCAACAAATACAGACCGAGTTGATAGATACCGAGAACCAGCAGGCCGCCGATCAAAAAAAGATCAAAGGCCAGGCGCGCTTCGCGTTCAGCGCGAATATTCGTTTCGGTTCCAAATAGAATCGCCACGGGTAGGCCCGCGTTCGGATGGCTGTAGTTCGAAATATGCAGCACAACGTCGAGCACGGGTTCCGTAACCGCGAGATTTTTTAGAACGATGCGATAACCCGGCCGGGCCTCCTCCGCCGATTCAGCGGGACGGGCGACCTGCACGATTTGCGTTCCGTTGACATAGAGACGGTAGGCCGTATAGATTCGCCGCAAACGAAAGGCGAAGATTGGAATGGTATCGGAGTTTCGTATTTGCGACGGGTTCAAGAGAATCCGCATGTGATACGTGGCAAAGCCGTCGCTGCTAAATCTCCGCCCGTCGATGGTCTGCTGATTCCACTTGCCGGGTACCGCCGCGCGCAGGGCCGAACCCGCTTCAGTAGAACTGGCGAAGCCTGAAGCATTGCCGGCGAATTGATTCGGCGGCACAAAACGACGCCAATAGAACTCCCAGTCGCCGTTGAGTTCGATCGGCCCCTGGTCCTGGAAATTCCAGCCCCGCAGATCCAGCACGCCGTCCAGAACGCGTGGCGCGCCGATCCCGTCCGGCCGTGGATTGCAGGACGTAAGCCCCGCGAAAAACAACAGAAGTGCAAAAGTTGTGAAAATTTTAGATCGCTTGCGATCTATTCGGCGCTTCGCTTCCACTGCAAACGAAGCTGGCATGCACTTTCTAAAACGTCTATCAGAAAGCGCAGGGCGTGCCGCGATCGCCGCCCGAGAATCCGTCGGCCAGCCACGCTCCGACGGGCGAAAGCGATACTGCCAGCGCCGGCAGGCAGCCCGGAGCAGATCCGCCCCACTCCTCAATTCTCCGCTGCAAGCGCCGATTCAGGGGCGAATCCCCCGCGGCGCTTAGCGGCAATCCCGGACAGGATTTCGGGAATCGCTTGACCCCGGGACGGGGCGGGAAACTCTGATCGGCGTCGAGCCCGCTTCGAAATTTCGAGACGGACTCGACTGCTTCGAACGAATGGAGAGGTGTCCGAGTGGCTTAAGGTGCTTGCTTGGAAAGCAAGTGTAGGGTCAAACCTACCGGGGGTTCGAATCCCCCCTTCTCCGCAGAAAGAAACGACTTCGAACAACGTAACGTCTGTTCACCTCCCGCGATGTGCTCGGGGTGGCTGAAGGGGCGGTTGTTCGAGGGACGTAACCGAACCGCACGAATCGAACCTCCGGATTTCCAGCCTTTCCCGCGTTTGCCTGAAGATCCCGGCGGCGTAAGCGCCAGAAAAATCTCATCGTCCGCCAGGAACGAAAAGGGTTCGCGCCAGTCGAAAGTCGCGGCGTCGCCGTCCACATAGACCGCCCGCGCGAGTTTTCCCAAGATATTCGATAACCAGAAGCGGATGCCCGCTGTTGCCGATGCGAATCGGCCGCTGCTTCAACTGCGCAAATCCGCCGCTTTTCTCAATGATCGCCTGAATTGTTTGCATACGTACTCCTCCCTGTTTGCTGCAATTTCTTCCATTTGTCTATAGATCTGTTTTCACTTTCAATCTTCCGCCGCCGCGTCGTTGGAGAGCCGTTAACGGAAAAACGTCTGGCCCAAGATCTTTCGCGATCAGGCCGCGAAGATAGGCGGAGACGTTTTTGTGTTTCGCCTTGATGATTTCGAGGGTCAGCAGCGGCACCTGAACCTTGAATGATCGCAACTGAGCTATTTCAGAAGCGCAGATTGTGCAGCCTTCCGGACCAATCAGCCGCAGATCCTGTCCGCAGCGCGAACACGGCACCGGTGATTCGCTTTTCGCCACCGTGGATTTTAATACCGGAGAATATCCAGAGCCCGGCCAGTGATACTCAGACACGCCAACCCCCTTGTCTCACCTGGGCCGCAGGCGCAGCGCCCCTTCTGGCTTCGACTGCGAAAAGGGTCGAGTAAGTCGAAAACGTAAATCTGCAAATTTCCAGAAGGCACATGTCGTTCATGATGTTAATGCATCGTTTCGCAAGATCAACTCCAAAAATATCTCGCACAAAAAATTCGCTTTCAAATAAGAATCGGATATATTAACATGTTTTTATTCTCAATTAAGATTCGGAGGCGGCAGGGCTCGAAGAGTATTGCGAAGTCCTCAAGTGAATTGTCGGCGTAGCGGGACTTGAACCCGCGACTGACACGACTTATAAGGTCGCCGCTCCTCACCAACTGAGCTATACGCCGATGGTCAGGGGTGAGGGACTCGAACCCACCGCTCGGAAGACACAATTCCGAATGTTACCAGATACACCAACCCCTATCATCACATCCCGGCGAGGATTCGAACCCCGAATCACGTAGTTAGAAACACAGCGCTTTATCCAGTTAAGCTACCGGGATATTCGAAGCGGATGGAAACGGTCGCGCCCGGAGGCGCAACCCCGGTGTCCATCGGGACACCGGGCCACCACTGCCGGTATATCAGACCGGAGTTCTAAACCGTTAAACTACGCTTCGTTTCTCCGCGTAGGGGAATCGAACCCCTGCTGCCTGAGAGACAATCAGGCATTCTACCATTAAATTAACGCGACTTTAAAGGGCTCACGGGAACCAGGTGGCCTTCGGCCACCACGGCCCGTAATCTCCTGCTTCGTAGGCAGGCGCTCTAATCCGTTGAGCCAGAGCCCTAAATGTGGAGACGGTCGGCTTCGAACCGACGGCCTTCTGCTTGCAAAACAGACGCTCTTGCCATCTGAGCTACGTCCCCATGTACGAGTTGTTGGATTTGAACCAACGGCCTCCTGTTTGTAAGACAGGCGTTCTAACCAGCTGAACTAAACTCGTATGTTGCGATGGAAGGATTCGAACCTCCGACTTCCTGGGTTATGAGCCCGGCACGCTACCGCTGCGCTACATCGCATTGTTTTGCCCCGTGCACGGATTCGAACCTGCAACCTCCGAATTACGAAAACGGTGCTCTTCCAGTTGGAGCTACCGGGGCGTTTTGGACACGACAGGATTCGGTTGCGCCTGGCCATCCATGGCCAGCGCTAACCTCTGCACATCCTGTGCAGAGCTGCGTAGATGCAACAATGGGTTTGGAAAACGCGCTTCTCCCGCACTTATCCCACCCGCTTTCGCAGGCTGCTGTCAGATGCATCCTCAAACCTTCCCATTCGCTTAGCTTCACGGAAACACCCAAAGGGTTCGCCTCGCTTTCGCGGTGCTTTAACCGTTCCGCTTCGCCTACACCTCCCTTTTGGGGAACCCCTGCTAACGTTTTTAGGGGTGTGTTTCCTCTACACTACGTGCCCGTTTTTGCATTAGCAGGGATTCGAACCCTGATGGCCTGGTTGGAAGCCAGGAATGTTATCCGTTACATTACTAATGCGAATTCGTCGGACCCGGGATCGAACCGGGTTCTCTGGTTTTTCAGACCAGCGCAATGACCACACTTGCTCTCCGACGATAATAAATGCAGTTTCCAAAATCACTTTCGCTCATGCGAACCTCCTTGGTTTATGATTTGGGTCCGGTGGGACCCAGTGGCCCTTTGGGCCACACGGCCCACGGCCACCCGATTAAAAGTCGGATGCTCAACCTCCGAGCTCCGGACCCGAGTTTAGATAATCTTGTCGCTTTCGTTCTTCACCTTCACCTCCTTTGTTTCGCTTTCGTATAAACGAAAAAACCCTCCGCAGCGTTTGCCAGGGAGGGTTCCAATTACATCTGTCTGAAATTAAATCAGTGTTATGTAATAGAATCTCCCCGGACGAAGCGGACAAACTTATGCCCTGCATCGATATGCTTCGCTCCAAAATGGGCGGCCGTGGTTATCACGGATGTTGTTCTTCGCATCGCGTTCATGGGTGTTCTTTTCGTTTCCGAGTTTATAATACCTGTAAATATAGACCTTAAGGGCGCATCTCTGCCGACGCGGGGAGTCGAACCCCGGCTTCCACAGTGAAAGTGTGGCGTCCTGACCGTTAGACGACGCCGGCTTGTTATAAAATTTGTAAAATGACTACTGAGTTCCCGCTCTCGGGGCATAGCACCGGCGGATAAATATATACTTCTATTGCGATTCATCTTTCGATACCTCCTCGAAACATTTTTTGCGGCCTCGCATAGGCCAAATACGAAAAAAGGCGAACCTTAGAGGCCCGCCTTTTGAACGTAGTTAATATAATAACGTCGTCTAAGGCGAATACGGCCTCCCTGTAAACGCAATACGCTCACAGTTATGCTGCATCTCTGGGGCCTTCTTGGCCAGATCAAGTCTATGTATGCCGTTGATTTGCATGTCTTTTCTCTGATTATATACTCGGCTATAATAGTCAATAAAATAATACAAAATCAGTATTCTTTTTTAGAAAAAACGATACGGCCCCGAATTTCGCCGAGGCCGTATCTGTGCGTATACAATCTTGTCGTTCCGTCATCGGAGCACCTCGCGTATCGGACTCCCTTCGCTCTGGATGATTCGTCGAGTCAAAGAACAACTCTTCTGTATAATGAAGAGCTCTGCCGGTCATCAGCGCGCAAAACCAACGCTGCATTTCGGGCGATCGATTCTCTTACTCACCTTTGTATGGGGATATCCAACAAGGAGTTTAGACGAAACAATCTGAGTTAATTTGCTAATTTTTATTGATTATCTAAATTTTTCTGTTTAAAGGGTTGACCGTATGGTTGATCTTGCCGTTAATCTTCATTGAGTAAAGACTATGATTCGATATTCGCTACAGAGTTCTTGGCCACAGAATAATTTAAACTCCGGTAATTCGCGGGAGGTGGTCGTGTAATATTCTGATATAGCACGAATATCGTATAGAAACCCCCTCCGGCGAATGCTTGAGGGGGTTTTTTTGTGCATATTCCGGCGTATAGCTCAGTGGGAGAGCGCCTGCTTCGGGAGCAGGGGGTCGTGGGCCGTGTGGCCCAAAGGGCCACTGGATCCCACTGCGCCGAATCATAGAGGGGTGAGTCGAGAGGTCGAAGCTACCAGACTCCAAATCTGGTGTTCGCGGGCCATGCAGCCTGAAAGGCTGCTGGGTCCTGCCCCCTCTGATATTGGGAAGTGGTCCAACGGCAGGGCGGCGCACTGTTAATGCGCACGGTGCGGGTTCGAATCCCGCCTTCCCAGAATATCATCCGGGATAGTTCAATGGCAGAACAGCGGACTTTGAATCCGTTAACGGTGGTTCGAATCCACCTCCCGGAGCAGCTTTAGTATATAGAGAAATTCTCAGGAAAACGATTGGCTCGCGCGAAGAGCAACGCGAGATCCAGCAAATGTACGAAATCTTTTTTATGGCGAATAAATTTTAAACTATTGACTTTCTATTTCGTCTGATACAAAAAGCAACAGTCATGAACGGCAAATTATTATCATCGCTATCACTTTATAGCTCCAGCAACATGCGGGAGGTGGCGATGTAGTGCCCTGAAACAACTTAACGTTTCGATGAAGCCCCTCCCGGATTATCCGCGAGGGGCTTTTTGTTTTTAAACGCGCCGCTTTCCCTCTGCCGGACTGTAAATTGCGCAGGAAGCAAAGCTTCCTGCTTCAGTCATTAAACGAGAGGGTTGGGAGACGAGAGGTTCAAATCCTCGGCGGCGCACATGGGCGAAGTGCGCCCTTTGAATTGGATGGATGCCCGAGTGGTAAGGGGTTCGTTTCGAAAACGAAAGCCGGCATACAAGCCGCCACCGCATGACGTGCCCGATGGCACGTCATGCAATGCTCAGTTACGCCTAATAGCGCAACTGAGGGTTCGATTCCTGCTCCATCCGTAAGATTGGAAGGATGACTGAGTGGTAAGGTATCCGGTTGGAAACCGGTGGTCATCGTAACAGATGCGCGACACATCACCTGCCACTGGCAGGTGATGTCCTGCTCTGTTGCGCCTTATTGCGCAACAGAGGGTTCGAATCCTTCTCCTTCCGAATTGGAGTAGTGGCCGAGAGGTAAGGCACCGACCTGCTAAGTCGAGGTCGTTGTAACAGACGCGGAGGTTCGATCCCTCCCTACTCCGAAATACGGGCGGTAGTCCAACGGCAGAGACAGCAGGTTTAAGCCCTGTGTGTTGCGGGCCGTGTGGCCTTTCAGGCCACTGGGTCCCGCCCGCTCGAAAAAGCGCCGGTAGCCCAATAGGCAGAGGCACCAGGTCGAGAGCCTGGTTAGTGCAAGCAAGGCAGCCCTTTGGGCTGCCATGATCTTGTCCGGCGCAAAAAACGGGGACGTAGCCCAACGGCAGAGGCAGCACGCTCAGAACGTGTACAGTGTGAGTTCGAATCTCACCGTCCCCATATGATTAAAGGGAGGCGATCCGGCTGAATGAGGAGCTTATTTTGAAAATAGGTCACGGGATCACCGTTGCAGGCCATGCAGCCTGAAAGGCTGCGGGGTCCTGCCGCCTCCGAATCTTAATTGAGAATAAAAACATGTTAATATATCCGAATCCGATTTGGAAGCGAAATTTTTGTGCGAAATGTTTTTGGAGTTGATCTTGCGAAGCGAAGTATTAACATCATTAACGGCATGTGCCTTCTGGAAATTTGTAGAATAACGTTTTCGACTTACTCGACCCTTTTCGCAGTCGAAGCCAGAAGGGGCGCTGCGCTTGCGTCCCAGGTGAGAAAAGGGGGTTGGCGTGTCTGAGTATCACTGGCCGCGCTCTGGATATTCTCCGGTATTAAAATCACCGGTACCGTGTTCGCGCTGCGGACAGGATCTGCGGCTGATAGATCCGGAAGGCACATGCCGTTAATGGTGCGAAGGACTTCTACCAGATCCGGTGTTGCTGGTTGAGACGAATCGAGAACTTATCGGCTGCTGTAAGGATGTTGAACGGGCATTTCACGCATCGTCCTGAAGTGAGCAAGTCGATTCTGTTTATTTGAAAGAGTGGGCGTTCAGCCGCTCGTGACAGTACCTTTTAGTAAGCAAAATTCAATAAACGAGCAAACGTATCATGCCCCCGGCTCTTGCTTCCAGAGCGCCCATCCACACCACAGAAAGAGAACGCAGACAAAAGTCATAAGGATTGTAGAGGTAACCATACCACTCACAAATCCATGCGAGAGCTGAGTGTTCTTGATTATCAATGTCGCAACGTTTTTTAGAATAGTCAAGCCGGCGATGGCTCCGAGCGCGAGGCAGACTCCACCGCTTGCTTTTTTTATTTTCTGCATTCTATGGCTTCCCCGGTTCCACCTTAAAGATGCACTGCCGGCGCGTCAAATGGGCATTGAGCAGCGATTGTTATTTCTATTTTCGGATAGGTGGGGGCCGATTTAAGTGTAGCGTAACGCGCCGGAGTGCGAAACTCACCCTCCCCATATGCTTGCAAGGAGGCGGTCCTGCTGAATACTGAAACCGAGGGCCGAATATGAGACATCCAACGAGAGCGGCGATCGACAGGTTTAATTCGGAGTTTCGACTTACTGAAGATCCACACATGCAGGATTGGGAAATCGAGTGCGCCAATCCGGAAAGAGTAGAAGAATTCACGCGTTATTACGTAGAAAACAATCTGGACGATGACGAAAAATTCACACTAATGGCGCTGATTCTTGGTTCCTTTGAGGAATATTGCGAATCAGCATCGCCCGCGGAAGGCCTATGGCGGCGGATCAAGAATCTACTCATTCAAGACCATGAGATTCAAAAAACGCATATAGTGTACTATCAATGCCGGGAATCGAATGATGAAGCGGAGTTTTTTTCGATCTCAAAACGAATGCGAGAAATCCAACATTGAAAAAACGGGAACGCTTATGCAACAAACTTGAAGCAGCAATTCGCCGCGCCATCCGCCCACCGGTCACACTCCAATCCCTCTGAGATCTGCGCATCGTCGAGGCGACATGCGTCGAAAATATGCGCCGAACCTCGCCGATCCATGTCCCGATTTAAGCCGTGACCGATCACAACCGAATACCCGTTTTCGAATTCGATTCGCACGCTGTTCAATAGATCCATCGAGTCCCGAATTTTCCGCCAGTCGGGACTGACTGCGCCGCTGCGATCGTACTATTTACTGAGAATCATTGCGGTTTGAGTTTCCGCCGGCGTCATCAACGAGTCAAGTTTGAAACGAATCCGTGCACGCCGCCTATCGCTACGACTTCAGGCGCCCAGGCGTTGCTTGAAAAAATCTAGAATCTCGTCGCGAGCCTGGAGCGTGGGCTGGCCCGCTTCGTCGATCAGGTGGGCCGTCACGACGCTATGCGGACTCCTGATCACCCGCGCGAAAAAAGGCGGCGGTTCCGGATTCGCCGATTCGTCCGGCAGCACGCGTCCCTGAAAACGATTACCCAGCGCCGATGAGTATGCGGCGAAGCGCTCCGCCCGGCAGTGGTCGTCGCCCGCGAAGCGAAAGCCGAGCACGTTCAAATCATCGCGCTGCAGACGTTCGCTCACCGCCTGCAAATCTCCCGGCGCGATTTCCAGGCCGGCTGGATCGTCAACCGGCAGCGATGGCTGACACAGCACCGGCGCAAGCATGGCCGGCTCCAGCATCATCGTTAAAGCGAAATTCCCAGTAAAACACATTCCGATCGCGCCGACGCCTGGACCTCCGCATTCAGAATGGGCAAGCCGCGCCAGAGCCCGCAGCCAATTCGTAACCGGACTGGATTCGTTGCTTCCGTCGCGGCCGCTTCCTGCGAAGGCGCGAAACTCGGCGCTGACGCAGGCGCGCTTAAAAACCCCGACGCCCTCCTTCACTCCCGGCAGCGCGCCGTCTCGCCCGAAGAGCGCAGGCATATAAACCGTAAAGCCCGCTTCGCGCACCCAGCGGGCGAAGCGAGCGACGTCCGGACTGATGCCGGGCATTTCCGTCATGACGATCACCGCCGGCCCGGCACCGGAAATGTACACGGTCTTTTCGTTCGCTTCAAACGTGATCGTCCGGCGTTCGAAGTCCTCCAACCCATCGTCCGTGAGCTTCTGCCTACTCTTCTGATTCATAATATCCTCCATCACTTCGCAATTTTGCGATTCGCTCCCTCTGCGCGTCAGCCTCACAGAGCCCCATATAATACCATTCGGTATATTTTATTATAAATCACTGCCTGACGCCCATACTGAATTCATTCGCCGACTCTGGTCTGCTCAACCATCGCCGACGCCTGCTCAAGGGCCGTGCGTATAAAGCTGTGGTCGCCGGTGGCTTTCGCCAGCATCACTCCGCCGGAAATCGCCGCCAGCAAAGCCTGCCCCAGGCGATCGCCGTCGGCATCGTCGCGCAATTCGCCTTCGGCCTGCCCCGCCCGCACGATCTGGTCAATATTGCGCCGCCAGCGCCGAACGAACAGCAGCGCCAGTCGACTCAGGGCGGGATTCGTGTCGTCCGCTTCGGTGAGCGTATTCGCAATCGGACAGCCGCCGTTTCCCAGAATCCAGCGATAGATACTCCGATACGCTTCGGGGTAGGCCATCAATCGATCGATGTGGGAGTTCGCGGCGGCCTGGCGAGTGCGAATCTCACCGGCAATATGTGAGATATTGAATTTCAGGGCCTCAAGCGCGAGCTCCTGTTTATCCGTGAAATTTCCGTAAATCGCGCCTTTCGTAAGCTGAATCTCTTCTGTTAAATCGCTCAGGGACGTGCCGGCGTAACCGCGGCGATTAAACAAAGGCGCCGTCTGCTCAATGATCGCCGCCCGGGTGCGTTCCGCTTTGCCCATTACTCCAGAATATACCATTCAGTATATTCCGTCAACGCGGATTTTAGGCCCTACTGCCCGGCCGGGAGAATCGAATTGACCCTCCTCAAGGCAAAGCGAATGCTGCAATCGCAATGCCGGAGAATTCGCAGAAGATCTCGCTGTCTTTATTGATGCGCCGCTACTGGAGCCGCACCGCGTTCACCTGGTTTCTGGTCGTGGCGGACGGTCTGCTGTTTTTGATGTTTCCCCTGGCGATCGGCTGGTCTGTGGACGGCCTGATCCGGGGCGATTACAGCGGACTGCTTTCGCTGGCGATCCTGTGCGGCCTGGTGCTGATCACCGGCGCCGGCCGGCGCTTTTACGATACGCGAGTCTATTCCGGAATCTATCAGGAGATCAGCCGCGAATTCGTAGAGCGCGAAAATCGACGCGGGGCGCCGGTGTCTCGAACGGCGGCGCGCGCGGGACTGTTCACCGAGCTGATCGAATTTCTGGAAAACTCGCTGCCGGAAATCGTAAACCAGGCGATCAACTTCGGCGGCACTCTGCTGGTGATCGCCTTCATCGATCTGCATATCTTTCTAAACTGTTTGATCGGCGCCGTCTTTACCCTGCTGGTTTTCAGCAGCAGCGAGAAACGCATCGTCGCTCTTAACAAAGGGCTCAACGACGAGCAGGAACGCCAGGTGGAAGTCATCGCGGAAAATCATGCGTCTGGAATCAAGGCTCACTTTCGTAGAATGATGCGCTGGAATATCAGACTATCGGACCTGGAAACCTGGAATTTCGCGGCGGCCTGGGCGATCCTGGCGACTGTTTTGATCGCGTCGATTTCCGCCTCGGTAGACGCTTCCGGTAGCGACGGCGGTCAAACGCAGTACGGCGAAATTATCGCGGTGATCATGTACGTTTTCGGTTTCATCGAAAGCGTAATGGTTTTCCCGCTGTTTTATCAGCAGTTACTGCGACTGGGCGATATCAGCCGGCGATTGAGCGAGGCCTGAGATGGAGCGCAGGCGCTGCGTTTACGGCGACGCCTGCAAACGCAGCGCTCAACCGCCCGCGTATTTCTGGATGGCTTCTACCAACACGGTTTTCTTGATCGGCTTGGACAGATGCGCGTTGCAGCCCGCATCGAGACTGCGTTGCTTTTCTTTACTCAGAGCGTAAGCGGTCAGCGCCAGAATCGGCGTCGTCGTTCGACCGCTCTCCTGTTCAAACTTGCGAATTTCACGCGTCGCCGAAAGGCCGTCCAGCACCGGCATCTGCATGTCCATCAATACCAGATCGTAGTGACTTTCACGAAATCTGCGCACGGCGACGGCTCCATCTTCGGCGACGTCGATTTGATAGGGATACTTTTTTAGAAAGGTCAACACGAGCATGCGATTGTCTTCGGAATCGTCGACCAGCAATATACGCAGCGGATCCGGCTCCAGCAAATCCGACGGCGGTCTGGCCGTAGCGCTTTGCTCCGCGAGCGGCACCGTAGATTTTTCCGCGCCGGCGGTCGGGAGCTTCAAGACAAACGAAAAGATGCTCCCGCCCCCTGGATTGTCTTTCACGGAAAGACTTCCGTCCATCATCTGAATCAAATGATTCGCAATGGCCAGCCCCAGACCGCTGCCCCCGTAGCGCCGGGTAATCGAAGAATCAACCTGCGAAAAACTTTCGAATATCGCGGCGCGGCGCTCCGGCGGAATGCCGATGCCCGTATCGCTGACCAAAAACTCCAGGGCCACGCTCGCATCTTCATCCGTCTCCGCATCCACCCGGCGCAGCTCCAGGGTCACGCTGCCTTGATCCGTAAACTTAATCGCATTTGAAACCAGGTTTACAAGCACCTGCCGCAGGCGATGGGGATCTCCCCGAGTCGTATGCGCCGTATCCGCGCCGAGTCTGAAGTCGAAGGCGAGCTGCTTGCGTTTCGCCTCGACTCCCATCAGCTTCCAGACGCCGGCCAGAATGTCCCCCGCCTCGAAGGCGATCTCTTCCAGTTGAACGGCGCCCGCCTCAATGCGCGAAAGATCGAGCACGTCGTTGATCAATACCAGCAGCGCTTCGCCGGATTTACCGAGCACGTTTACGAAATTCTTTTGCTCCGCGTCCAGACTGGTTTCCGCGAGCAGTTCACTCATGCCGATGATCGCGTTCATCGGCGTGCGAATCTCATGACTCATGCGCGCCAGGAATTCGCTTTTCGCGCGATTCGCGGATTCCGCCCGGTCGCGAGCCTGCTCCAGCTCGTTCGTCATGCGCCGCCGCTCCGTCACGTCGCGAATGATCGACTGAATCAGCGGTCCTTCGCGGGTTTCGATCAGAGTCGCCGTAATTTCCGCCAGGAAAGCGCCGCCGTCCTTGCGCAGGATCTCAAACTCCAGATTCAGAGAGCCGTGTTTCAGTACCGCCTCAAAGTTTTTTGTGGTCAGGATGCGAATTTCCGGCGAATGAAACTGCAGTACATTTAGATCCAGCATCTCCGCTTCGGTGTACCCCATCAGCTCGCGCAGCTTTTGATTGGCTTCCAGCACCTTTCCGTCGAGATCATGCACGACGACGCCTTCGCCGGATTTTTGAAACAGAGAACTGAAACGCTGTTCGTTCTGTTGCAGTCGTTCAACGGTTTCGATCATGCGATAGGTCATGCCGACGTGCAGGGCGTAGACCCTGGCCAGGGACGCAATCGTTTCGGTCTCCTCCGGCTGATCGACTAAAAAGAGCATGCGGCCCACAGCCCGCTCATCTCCCGGCACGGGCACGCTCAGCAGCCGCATATTAGTGCGCTCGTGAATATCGAAACCTCGAATCCAATCGCAGAGTTCGCATTCCCCCTCTGGAAAAGTCGGCTCAGCCGTAGCCGCGACCCATTCCACACGCTGGCCTGCGCCGGGCCACGCCGTTTGATTGTCTTCGCCTGCGCCCCGGGCTTCCACGAAATCTCCTTCTTCGAATCGTGCGACGAATTCGCGCGCAGTGTCGCCATCCATCAATACGCACATTCGCCGAAAGGGCAAAATCCAGCGCGAATTTTCACAGACCGAGCGCCAGAACGAAGCACGCTCCTGATGCCGGCTGATATTTTCGACAGCCTCGTTCAAGACGCCGAGGACGGCCGAACCGCCGCTCAATGAGTCAGGTGAAAATAACACGGGCGAATCAATCTCCGTCGACGGCAATGCCGCTCGTATGCGTAACTGAACAGTAGCGACAGTTATTCTGGCGTGACGCGGCTGCGTCATCTGCGCCGGAATCCTGCGCGCCGTTTCTACGAATCAGTTCTCCTCGCATAAGGAGTCATACTCTTCGCAGGCAGCGCGTCAAGACCTTTGATCAGACAGATCGGACCGGACGAAAGCGCGCCGGTCCGCACATGCCAGCTCAAAAAATGCTTGCCCCGTCATCAATGAATTACATCTGTTTTCCCGGCAGCCTGCCCGCTGCACCCAAACCGCAGCCAGGATACAAAATAACTATGACAGCACTCCCCACACCGGAACGGGATCGCCGCCGCGGCCACCTGCGTCAGCTCGGCGACGTATTAATCAATCCGGAAGAACCAGTCGAACGTCTGCGCGCCGCCTGCGCCGACTTAGAAGAAATCCTCATCGAACTGCACGGCGTCCCCAGCGCCGTCACGGCCGAAGACCAGCGCTACCGCCATGCTTCGGATTTCGGCGAAGTCATCTCGCCGGGCTACGCGATCAGCACGATGCAGGACGCGATACGCACGGCGAAATTTTTACGCGTGCTCGTGGCGGCAATTCGCAAGCGCCGCGCGGAACGCCCGGACGAACGCGTGCATATTCTGTATCCCGGCCCCGGACCGAACGCTCCATTTTTTATTCTGGCGACGGCGTACTTCAGCCCGGAAGAAATCGGCTACACGATGATCGAGTACATGCAGGAGTCCTTCGATGGAGCGAATCGATTGATCCAGGCTCTGGCTTTCGAAGAGTATGTGAACGACTTCCAGCACGGCGACGCGGTGCTGTACAAACACGCCGGACCGCCGGCGCATATATTGATCGCCGAGATCATGCAGCAGGGTCTGCGCGGCGAACCCCAGTTCGCGATCTTCAAAAACCTGGTCCCGCAGCTGGCCGAAGATTCGGATATCATACCTTTTCGCATCGAGCTGCGCGCCGGCCTCACGGATCCGGAAAGTGAATTTAAAGGCGTTAAAGGCTATCCGCTGGCGGCGGCGGGACTGGCCCTGCGCCAGGATCTGGGTCGCATCTTAGTCCTCGACCAGGAAACCTTAATAGAACGTCACAAGCGTGAGCCGAAAAAGTACGCTCGCTTGCAAGATTGGGAAACACCGGACTTTAAAGCACCGCCGGTAATTTCCAACGCCACAACCTTTACTGTATTTACGATTATACACATCGGCGAAGACGTCGAACTACGCGAAGGCGAAAGCGGCCTGACCATGCCCCTGTACCGGCGCGATATTCCGGTAATCGCGCCGGGCGATGACATTCGCTGTAAATTCAAACTCGGCGCGACGCCGGGCCTGGTCTTTGAACATGTGCGTCCGCGCATGCGTATTTTACAGGATTGAGCCGCGAAATGAACGACGCAGATATTCTAAAAGGAGAACGCTAGAATGGATTCCAATGAATAC
The DNA here is from genome assembly GCA_024742665.1 of bacterium. Taxonomy (GTDB): domain Bacteria; phylum Spirochaetota; class Leptospiria; order Leptospirales; family Leptonemataceae; genus JANSYA01. Next base: position 512,255 of record JANSYA010000001.1, on the reverse strand, counting down.
ACAGGTTCCGTTTCCACTCTGGGACAAAACTACGTAAGTCCCAACTATCTGGAGTGCGACGGTAAGACCTATCCGATTTCTCAATACGAGCAAATGTATTCGCTGCTTGGAACGGCCTTCGGCGGCGACGGACGCTCTACGGTCGGTGTGCCGGACCTGCGCGGACGCGTCGCGATCGGAGCCGGCCAGGGGCCGGGTCTCACTGCACGCACATTAGGCCAAATGGGCGGCAGCCCCACCGTAACACTGAAACCGCAGCTGGCCAATCTACCGCCCCACACTCATCAGACGACCTTCGACCGGACCGGGTTGAACGGACTCGTAGCGACGATCTCTGACGTTACGAACACTACCGTAGACGGCACCCTGGCGTGCAACCGTACGACCGGAGGCGTCGCCAGCCCGGTGGGCGCCTATCCGGGCACTTCGAGTTCACAGCCCTGGTCTCCGACACCGAACAGTTCCATGGCCGTCGATGTGATCGCATTGGGAATCGTCGACGATATCCCGGCCACGACTCAGTTCAGTTCGAACACAATTCCGGTAACTTTCAATTCGAATGGCGAGAGCACGCCGCTCGAAACACCCACTGCTATGCCCGCGCAGGCCTTCCACCAGGTTATCTGTGCCCAGGGACTCTTTCCCCCGAGAGGTTAAAACCATGTCTCCCGAACCATATATTGGATCCATCTTCTGCGTCGGCGGAAACTACGCTCCGCACAACACCGATTTTTGCGCCGGTCAGATTCTGCCGATCAGCGACAACACAGATTTGTTTGCGTTGATCGGGGACACCTTCGGCGGAGACGGTCGTACCACAGTCGGCCTGCCGGATCTGCGCGGCCGCGCTCCGATCGGAGCCGGCATCGGCTTCGGGCTCCCACCCGCGCACTGGGGCTTTTTATACGGTTCCGAAGTGAGTGCCATTAAGATGACAAAGGACTCTATGCCCGGTCACACCCACACCGCCTCTTTTAACCCGGCCGACTTGAATAACTTCGTAACGACGACCTTCCAACAGGATGGGGCCGCGACTTTTACCGGTTCGCTGTTTTGCCATACAACCGCGGGGGGCGGGATTTCTCCGCGTCACAACTATCCCGGCGCCACACTCATTATCGCGAACAATATCTTTTCGATTTCCAACAATGCGACCATGGCCGCCAATGCGACCGCCAGTGGAAGCCTTTCGCAGCTACCGTTGACCACGAGCTTTATTTCGGGCCAGATTCCGGTTCAGGTAAACGAGAACGCCGGAGGACTGGAAGCCATCGTCACGGCGACCATCCCACCGATGCTCGCGTCCAACTACGTCATGACCACTGACGGCCTGTTCCCGCCGCGTACTTAATATACGTAGCCGTTTTTAACAAAGGGTATAACAAGGACAAAAAACGATGACATCCGAAGACTATTCAGGCTCCATTTCCCTCTTCGCCGGCAACTATGCACCCACTGGCTATTTCTTATGCGATGGCAGCACAAAAAGCATTGCCGATTTTACTGCTCTCTATTCTGTGATTAGTGGTTTTTACGGCGGAGACGGTCGGAATACCTTCATGGTGCCGGATTTCCGGGGCCGTTCCTTCATGGGATTCGGTCACGCTCCCGATTTGAGCTCTCGGACGATCGGCGAAAGAGCGGGCACTGAAACTCAGACCATCACCATTAAAACGGAAAATCTCCCACCCCATACGCACACAACCAATCTCGACGCGACATCCCTCAACGCCGCCGTCAGCTCCACAGCGCAACTGACCGATATTCCAATCACAGTCATTCTCAAATGCGATAGCAGCTCAGGTGCCCGGGGTCCCTTTCAGGGTTATCCGGGAAACAGCGGCACGGCAATGCCCTGGTCGACCACGACGGATTCCGAAATGGCGCCCAATCTACTCCGGAATACGGCCCTGACCGGCGCAAACTTTCAAACCATTTTCATGAACGACGCTCAGACGTCCGGACAGGAGGTCGCAGTCCAGGAAGTCGGCGGCGGCCAGTCGATGATTTCATCGAATATGACGCCGTTCACTGTCCTGAACTACGTGATCAACCACGACGGACTGCCCCTGCCGCGAAGCTGACAGCCTGAGCCACGCTTGGTTCTCCGGCCTTCGGTTATTTTCGCTCAAGCCTGCGGCCTTCGCTCAGGAATCATCGAGTACAGCACCGGCAAAAGTCCCAGCGTCGCAATCGTCGCCGTAAAGATTCCGCCGACGACGACGGTCGCCAGCGGCCGCTGGACTTCGGCGCCCATGCCGGTCGCAAGCATCATCGGCAAAAAGCCCAGAATGTCCGTGAGCGCCGTCATCAAGACCGCTCGCAATCGCAGCTTCGCCCCCTGCGTAATCAATGCCGGGCCGCTTGCGCCTCCGCGCCGTAGTTCATTATAAAAATTGATCAGCACCACGCCATTTAAAACGGCGATGCCCGACAGCGCGATAAAACCCACTCCCGCCGAGATACTGAAGGGCAGGCCACTCAGAGCTAAGTTCACAATACCGCCGCTTAGAGCAAAGGGCACGAGCAAGAATATCAGAGCCGCCTGGGCCAGATTGCGAAAGGCCGAATAGATCATGAAGGCGACGAGGGCCAGTGCCAGCGACACGACCACAGCCAGACGCCGGCGGGCCTGCTCCAGATTCTTAAAATTTCCGCCCCACTCCAGGAAATAGCCTTCCGGAATTTCCGCCTGCGCTTCGATCGCCGCGCGGGCGTCGGCGACCACTCCGGCCGTATCGCGACCGCGCGGGTTTATCAGCACCGCCGCCCGCCGCCGCGAAGACTCGCGTTTGATGGTATCGAAGGAGTCGACGAATTCAATCCGGGCGACAGTCCGCAAAGGCACGGTCAGATTTTCCTGCGCGCCGATCGGCAGCTCGCGAATTGTTTCAAGCGAACGCCGATTCTCCTCATTCAATCGCAGATACAGCGGAAAGCGCCGCACGCCCCGATAGATATGGCCGACCTCTTCGCCGCCCAGAGCGAGCTGGACCGCGTCGAGCACCTCACGTCCGGAAATGCCGTAGCGTTTTAAGGCCTGATAGTCCGGCGTAATATTCAGCACCGGCGATTTGCCCCGCAGCTCCGCCTCGACGTCGCCGGCTCCGGGCACTTCGCCGATAATCCCGGCGATCTTCTGGGTGAGTTCCTGCAGGACGTCCATATCATCGCCGAAAACTTTCAGAGCAACGTCCGCGCGGGTGCCTTCCATTAGTTCGTTAAAACGCAGCTGAATCGGTTGACTCAAAAGAATACGCTGGCCGGGGATCTCGGCCTTTAACTTACGCGCAATGTCAGCTTGCAACTCCGCCGGACTCCGGCGGCCGCCCTCGGCCCGGATCGGCCATTCCGACTCGGCTTTGAGCATCACCGTGCAGTCGGCCGTATTGACGCCCATCGGATCCGTCGCGATCTCCGCCGTTCCGATGCGTGAAAAGACCGTCCGCACTTCCGGGAATTCCAGAATCAGTTTTTGCGAGATCCGCTCCAGCTCCACCGAGCGATCCACGCCGATCGTGACCGGACGAATAAACTGGATCGCCATCGAACCTTCGTAGAGCCGCGGAATAAATTCGCTGCCGGGAATAAAAGAGCTCCCGACGCCCAGTCCCAGCACACCCAGCGCGACCGCCACCACCGCCTTTCGCATGCGCAGCAATCGACCGAGCAGCCGCTCATAAGAATCTTCAATGCGATTTAGAATTCCGCGCCGTTCCGGCCGCAGTCGCCCGGACAAAAAGACGCCCGCGATCCCCGGCACGATCGAAAATGAAAACACGAAAGCGCTGAATAGAGCAAAGACGAAAGCCACCGCCATCGGACGAAACATTTTGCCTTCGATTCCGGTCAAAGCCAGAATCGGCAAAAAGACCAGCACGATGATCAGCTGGCCGAAGCCGGCGGCGTTTCGAATCTGAACGGCGGCGTCGCTCACGACTGCGCGAATTTCCAGGCGGTTCAAATCGCGGCCCAGCGCGCGGGCGCGCTCCGACAGCCGATGCATGCAGTTGTCGATCACGATCACCGCGCCGTCGATGATGATGCCGAAGTCAAGCGCCCCCAGTGACATTAAATTCGCGGAGAATCCGCTCAGGTCCATAAAGAACAAGGTCGCGAGCATCGACAGCGGAATGACGAAGGCCGTAATCACAGCCGCGCGAATATTACCGGTCAGCATAAACAAGACGACGATCACCAGGATCGCGCCGTAACTCAGGTTTTCGCGTACGGTCGCGATGGTCGCATCGACCAGCTCCGAGCGATCGTACAGGACTTCGAGATGCGCCCATGCCGGCAAGCTCTCCTGAATCGCTTTGATTTGTTCGCCGGTAGCGGCGGCGACGCTACGACTGTTTTCGCCGAGCAGCATGAACACCGTACCCAGCACGCTTTCGCGCCCGTTCCAAACGGCGGCGCCGGTGCGCAGTTCGCGATCGGGTCGTATCGTCGCCAGATCGCCGACGGTCACGACCGAAAAGTCCGGCAGCACCGCCACAGTCACCGCGCGAATCTGTTCGAGGGAACGAAAGACGCCGTCGCCCTGCACGATGAATTGCTCCGCCGACTGCTGAATCGATCCGCCGCCGGTGTTCTTATTACTTTCGCGCAGCGCCTGGCCCAGATCGTCGAGATGCACTCCGAAAAATGCGAGCTTCTTCGGATCGGGCTGTACATAGTACTGTTCGGGAAAGCCTCCAATCGTATTGATTTCGGCCACGCCCCGCACCTGTAAAAGCCGCGGCTTGATCTCCCACTCCTGCAAGGTTCGTAAATCCATCAGCTGCTGCAAGCGCGCGGCTGGATCTTCGGCGACTTCGCGCGCTTCAATCACGTAATGAAAAATTTCACCGAGCCCCGTCGAGATCGGACCCAGAACCGGCTGCACGCCTTCCGGCAGCCTGGCGGACTGCAACTGCTCCGATACCAGCTGCCGCGCAAGAAAGAGATTCGCGCCTTCTTCAAAAGAAACCGTAACCTGCGAAAGCCCGTAGCGCGTAATCGAACGCACGCCTTCGACCCGGGGAATAGAACGCATGGCGCTTTCGATCGGGTAGGTGATGTTCATCTCTACGGTTTCGGGCGCCAGAGCGGCGACCGCCGTATTGATCTGCACCTGCACATTCGTAATATCCGGCACGGCGTCGATGGGGATGGACCGAAAGGCGGAGACGCCGGCGACGATCACGCAGAAGACGCCGATCAGCACATAAGCCGGATTCCACACAGAAAAACGGATCAGGCGGTCGATGAGATGATTCGACGCCGACGACTCCTCGGATAATGAATTGGTTTCGTTCGTTTGCATTAAGGTACTCTCAGTAGAACTCAGAGAATGGATAGTTACGCCGCCGACCCCCTGAAAGGCCGCGCGACCGTTTCGGGATCAGTGGCCGTGTCCCGAACCGGAAGCTCCAAAGGCTTCGAGATAGGAAAGCCGCACAAGAGCCGCGGCGCCCGTCACGAGCTCGACCTCTTTCGCCTGCGCTTTGAGAAAGGCGGGATCGGTGATGCGAATTCGCCTGAGATCGCCGCTGATCGCGCCGGGGCGCACCGTATACGGGCGAATCCGCTGATTGTCTTTGCGACGCAAAAAAATCTGACTTTCGTCTTCGAAGCCAATGATCGACGCCGCCGGGACCTGATAATCCAGGCCGGAATCGTTCGCGCCGATCGCGAAAGCGAACAGTGGACGAAAGCGCACGCCAAGCCGATCCAGAGCGGCCGGCGCCAGCTCAATCCCGATCGTTTCGTCTGCCGCTGTCACAGCCATACCGGGGCCGAAACTCTGTCCGCCTCCGTGACCGTGCTCGTCGTGGTGACCATGATGATGCGCGTCGTCGTCATGATCGTCGTCATGATCGTCGTCGTGATCGTCGCTGTGTTCCGTAGCATCGCCGAACGCGCGATCCTCGCACGATACACAAAACAGCGCCATCAAAGCGACGCTGAACAGAACCGGCGCGAGCTTAAAAAATTTCATCGTTTTGCACCTTATCCAGCAGCCGGCCATCGAGAGCGTACATCGTGAGCAGCGCATGCAGGGCCAGTAACTCCTGATCGTGCCGGCGATGCCGGTATTCAAATACGCTGCGATAAAACTCAATCACCGCGGGCGGCGAAACGCGACCGCCGCGAATCGTCTTGCGCAGGCGGTCGATGCGTGCCCGCAAATCGCGCTCCGAAATTCCGGTGCGCAGAGACCGCAGAGCCAGGCGATATTCTCGCAGACGGTTTTCGCGTTCAAGCTCGCTGCGCGAAGATACTCCGACCGATCGCACGCGCTCCGCCGCCAGCTCCGCTTCGGCCGCCTCGCGTCCGCCGTCGTTTTGGTGAAACAGCGGCAGTGTAAAACGAAAGCTCAGTCCGATCTCGGCGTCGCTCGACCGGGAAGTGCCGCCGAAGATTCCGCCGGACGGCACCCGGGACTGGCGATACTCCAGCGCCGGCCCGATGCTGAGATTCGGAAAGGCTTCCGCTCCTTCCAGGTCCACTCGCGACTGCGCCCGGGCGACGCGCGTGCGGGCCAGGCGCTCTTCTTCCGAAAGAGATTCGAATGATTCCCGCGCGTCCGCGCTCAGGGAATCGGGCTCGGGCCAGTCAAAATCCAGAGCCAGGCCGTCGGCAGCGGCAAGCTCCGGGCCGTGCGAACCCATGGCGATTTGCAGCTCCGATCGCAATCGCAGCACTTCAGATTCCAACAAGGCCCGTCGGCTGCGAGTTTCGTTCGCGGCGATCTCGTACGTCGTAACATTTACCCGCTGCTCGGCGCTCAATGCAGGTCGCGCACGCATGCGGCGAATGGCCCGGGCGTAAGTGCTCTGGGTCTCTTCGAAGAAAATGACGTCTTCGCTCGCCTGACGCAGCTGCAGCAGTTGGATCGCCGCAGTCAAAACCAGATGATTGCTGCGCAGATAGACGCGACTGCGGGCGACCCTTAAGTTCTGTTCAGCGAGATCTATGCGCGCATCACGCTTCCCGCCGGTTTCGAAGGTATGCCGAAGGGCGGCCTCCGCCGTAAAAGCCGAATCGCCGCCGAGCACGCGCGAATTAAACTCGGGATTCACGCGCTGCTCCGCGCGACGCTTTTCCGCGGCGAAGCGGTCGAGAGTTTTTCGGGAAGCCTGCAGCTCCGGATGATTGTTTAGTACGCAGAGCAATACCGCGCCGCCGGAAGCCGCGGAGCAATCGCCCGTTCCGGCGCTTTGTTCCGGCGCGTTCGCACGCAGCAGCCCGGAATTATAAAACATGTTAAAGATCAGTACGAAGCCCACGGCGATCGTACGGGTAGAATGAGAGCTCATGGCCCACCTCCTGCTGGATTGATCAGCGAAGCGCGACGGCTTCGCGAAGCGAAATCAGGAAGCGGCGAAGGGTGGAGCGCGCGAAGAGTTGGGACGACCGCGAAGCAGCGCCATCGGTGCGGCGATGCGTTCGCCGCCCGGAAAGAGGCGCGAATGAATTTGTAGAGGTACGCGCAGCCGGAGGGCTTGAATGGCGAAGGCTGCGCCGGAATCCCGGCCGTCAATGCCATGAAATACAGCGACTCGTTCGCTCAGAGCTTCCGCGAAGGCCCCGGACGAATCCGGGTTCACGGCCGAACCCAGAATCTCCAGCACGTGCAGCGCGGTCGCTTCCGTCTCGCAGGTGTCGTGACAGTCGTTGCTACAGGGCGTGCCCGCGGCGACATGGGTTCGAGCGGAACCCTTGTGATGGTGCACGTGCAGGCCCGCCACGGAGAATCCCACCAGCACGAGCAAATGCAGCAGCAGCGCACGGCCGACCATATATTTCAAACGAGAATGCATAGGAAGAAGATCGCGGACGGTCCTGAGTCCGACAGATACTGAAAAAAGTCAAGGCGAATGCCGCGGATATTTCTCAGTCCTTTCTGCGAAGCCGCAGATCATCCGCGAAAAAACACCACAACATCTGAATATAAGCAAATCAGCGGGAATCCGACTCGCACTCGCGGGGCCAGCGGCGCCGTGCGAAGTCTACTTGCTCCCTGGCCCTGCTCCGCCAGAATGCCTCCGAGTGCCGATGAAGATCTCCGGCATCGCACATCCTCCATTCAACCATGAACCCATTTCACCGAAATAAAAAACGCCGCCTGATCGCCGCGATCCTGCTGGTCGCATTGCCTTTCGCGTACGCCGGCATCTTTCATACCCGGGCCGGCCTCGACGCGCGCTATAAAATGATTCGCCTGGTTCATCGCAATTTTGCGGCGACGCCGGTGCACGGCTTTCGCATGTTTTTGAATCCGGACGATAAAATTATTACGCCGTACATCATGAGCTACCGCAGCTGGGAGGCTCAGGAAACCGGAATCATCGTAGAGCATTTGAAAGCGGGCGACACCTTCGTCGACGCGGGCGCGAACGTGGGCTATTATACCCTGGTGGCCGCGAACCTGGTCGGCAAAACCGGCCGCGTCTTCGCCTTCGAGCCGGAACCGGAAAGCTTCGCGATCTTAAAGCGCAACGTCGAATTGAACGGCCTGACGAACGTCGTCGTCGAACAGAAGGCTCTATCCAACGAAGCCGGAACCTTAAAGCTGTATCTCGCCGCAGAAAACAAAGGCGACCACCACGTTCTGGATCGCGGCGAGGAGCTGCCTTTCGTTGAAGTCGAAGCGGTGACCCTCGACAATTATTTTCGCGACGATCCGCGCGGCGTCGACATGATCAAAATCGACACCCAGGGCGCCGAAGCGATCATTCTACAGGGAATGCAGGGGCTGCTCGATTCCAATGCGAAGATGAAAATCGTGATGGAGTTCGGTCCCGATAGCATTCGCGGCTTCGGCTTCGATCCCCGGCAAATGCTCGGCGAATTAAAAAAGCGCGGCTATCGCTTTTACGACATCGACGAAAACCCGCCGGCGACCCGCGCGACGAATCTCGACGAGCTGCTACGAAAATATCCGGCGACGAAACCCGAAACGAATCTGCTGTTGCTGCCGAATTAGAGCAGCGCCACGAGCGCCGCCTGGCGCTGCGAGACGAATCGGCGCGCAGAGAAAAAGCGCGCGATCTCGCGTTAAGGCGCGTTACAGCAAATGAATCAACAGCACTCCGAAGGCGCTGACCAGCCAGGTCCCCGCCCGGGCCAGCAAACCGGTATCAGGATACTGACCGACGTTCTCAAAATTCTCGTAAAACGCGGGATCGCTGCGGGACAGGTCTTCGCCGCCTGAAATCTTCTGAAAGGAAGCCGAGCCGGTCCACGGATACACGTCGAAAACCGGCAGCGAACGAGAAGCGGAACCCAGACATTCATTCGCGGGCGTAAGCGCGTTGTGAGCCTTCGGAGCGATCGCCCAGCTATTGCCCGGATCCATATGCTTCTCGACGCTGCGCACGACCGCTCGAGCGAAATCCGCGTCTTCGATCGTAATCAAAACTTCGTTGTTGATTGCCGTCGATCGCGGGTCGAAATTGTGCGAACCAATCATAACGCTGCGCTCGTCGATGACGATCGACTTGGCGTGCATTCCAAAGCCCGGCCCGGGCAGATCCGGGCTCAGAGGCAGATCCGGATTTTCGCGCAGTTTTCTCCGCCACTCATCTTTTTCGGCGGGGGTGGCCCGGGCGAGCGCGATATAGTTGCGATTCAAACGCAAACCGTCGCGCGGCCGCCCTTTGAATTCGCGAATTTCGATATTGGTCGTATCGAGATACTCCGTGCGAAGTTTATAGTACACGCCGTAGACCAGCAGATTGTCCGTCGCCGAGAGACTGTTCGTGGAAGCCCGCACGCGCACGCCGGGCCGCTCGCGATTCAATTGCTGCAGCCCCTCCAGATTTTCTTCGGTCAGCAGCAGGTAGGGCGTCTGAATCAAAATCGAAGACTGCGCCCCGGCGAGCCGGGTCTGAATTTCCCGCAGCGTCCCGGATTCCTCCGCGCTTTCGTTCGAGTCTCCTTTTTCCGGCAGGTCGGCGATGAAAGCCACGTCTCCAACGCGATAGGCTCGATCGGCGAAAACCTTCTGAATATAGGCGCGGTCTTCGACTCGCTCCATGATGTGCTCGACGGACTTAAAATCGTTGCGAAAAGCCCGCACCGAAGAAGCGACCGGCAGCTGCTTTCCGTCTTTGAAGAGGCGCAGGCGGACGTCGTGCAGTTCGTGCACGGGCACGACTTTATCGCTTCGCCAGTATTCTTCGAAACTCTCGCGAGCGCGCGCCGCGACCGGTCCGGCCAGCAAAACGTCGCGATCGATGAAATTAAATTCAGGATGCACGTCGTAGTATTCGTCGGCGATGTTGCGCCCCCCGGCGATCAGCAGGCGGTCGTCGACGACGAAGATCTTATTGTGCATTCGCTGCTGCGTGCGCCAGGTGCGATGCACCGCCGACCAGATGTACTCCAGCCAGCTCGCATCGATCTTTTTGGCCACCGGACGATAATAACGCACTTCCAGGTTTTCATGAGCGACGGCGAGCACCGTCGCCAGATCGATGTCGCCGCTCGAAGCGAGCTGATCCAGAATCAAACGTACTTTTACTCCGCGCCGGGCCGCCTCCTGCAATTCCCCCAGCATGGCCGCGCCGACGGTATCCGCCGTCCATATGAAGACCTGGATTTCGATCGAGCGCCGGGCCGCGCGAATCGCGTGGACCCGGGCACGCAGAGCGTCGGTGCCGTCGTCGAGGATCGTCGCGTAATGCGCACGCTCCCCGTCGCGACTCGCCAGGGCGGCTCGATCCGCTAGCTTCATCAGAGGAGAATCTAATGCGCAGCGATCAGCCGGCGAGTTCGGACAGGTGTTCGTCGCGTCTCTTTCCAGATCGCCGCCGCGTTTGCCGGGATGGCGAACGAGTATACTGCTGCACGCGATCGAAGCGAAGCACAGCCCGACGACGAAAATGAATCCCGCCCTGCGCCGTCCGGCTCTCGTCTGCATCGTTGGGGTCCTCAAGATCGTCGCGCCGTCCGGTAGCGTCCACCGCGCACTCCGGGGCGTCATACGGCAAGCCTTTCCCCCGCAAGAACCCGGCGGCGAAATCCGAAACAAATCCGCATTTGCCGGTCCGGAACCAAAAAAACGCAGGCCTCAGCCCTGAGATTCGGCGACGCTATCGCCCGGCAGCCAGCGATTCATCACGACACAGGCCGTCAGGTCGCCGGCCACGTTCACCGAAGTGCGGGCCATATCCAGAATCCGGTCGACGCCTATAATCAGCGCGATGCCCGCCGCCGGCACGCCCAGATCCGCGAGTATGGTCGCCAGCACGACGATGCCCACGCCCGGCGTACTCGGCGCTCCAATTGACGCGCCGATCGTCGTCGCCGCCAGTAGCAGCAGCGCGGGAATCGTCAGATCGATGCCGAAGACCTGGGTCAAAAAGACGGCGGCGACCACCTGGTATAACGCGGTGCCGTCCATGTTGATCGTCGCGCCCAGGGGCACCACGAATTGCGAAACGGATTCGCGCACGTTCAATCGCTCTTCGGCGGTTTGAATCGATAGCGGCATGACCGCCGCCGAACTGGAAGTCGAAAAGGCCAGCAGCAAAACTTCGCGTATACGAGCGAGAAAACTCCAGGGCTTGAGTCCGCTCGTAAACCAGACGACGTGGGTATAGACGAAGAGCAAAACCGCGAGACCCGCCAGCACCGTGCCGACGTAGACGGACATGCCGAGCAAAGCGTCGAAGCCGATCAGCACCGTAATTTGTGCGAGCAATCCAAAAACCGCATAGGGCGCGAGCATCATCGCCCAGCTCACGACCTTCATCGAAATCTCCTGGACCGCGCTCAGCAAATCCGTCAGCGGCCGGGCTCGACTCTCTGGAATTGAAAGCAGCGCGACACCCATCAAGATCGCGAAGATCACCAGCTCCAACATGCTGCGCGTTAAGATCGCCTGAAGTGGATCTACGGGAACCAGGTCGATGATCAAATCGGGAATCGCAATATCGCGCGAAGACTCCGTCACGCTCTCTTCTCGCGTGCCCTCGCCGCCGGACTCCGCGCTTCGCACGCCGGAATTTTCGCCTGGCACGCCGGAGCCGTCACTCACGGCCGGCACATCTTCCGCGAGCGCCGCCTGCACCAGACCCTGATCGATATAATCGCCCGGGCGAATCCAAAAGGCCGCGGCCATGCCGATCCCCACCGCGACCATCGTGGTGCCGACGAAGTACGGAAAGATGCGCAGACCGATGCGCTTCAGATACGCGGGATCGCTGCTGGAATTGATGCCGAGCATGATCGACGAAATCACGAGCGGCACCACCACCATTTGAATCAAGGCGAGAAACAGCCGGCCCGGCACCGCGAGCCAGCCGGCGACGGTTTCCGCCTCCGCTGCCTCCAGCCAGCCGCCGCCGGTCGGCGAAAGCACGAGACCGGTGGTTACGCCGAGCAGCATCCCGAACAGAATTTGCGCCCAGAGATGGGTCCGCACCATGACCTGCAAGCGATCCACGAGATCCCCCAGCAGCGCCACTGAATCCTGTATAGACCGGTACTGATCGAAGTCGGGTCGCCGAATAGCCATGACTCAGGTTTCCGGGTGCGCCGTGCATCGCCAGAAATTTGCGGCCGGGGCGCTATGATTTATGCCGGGTTCGCGCGGAGCTATCGACTCGCACGATCTTTGCGCGGGCCTTCCCGAATTCAAAGCTGAACTTCTGGGCTCACCCCATGCCAGCGGCGCTTACGCAAGCCGGTAGAGAATCGGCATGACCGCGATTTTATTCGCCGCGAAATTTTCCATGACGTAGGTCTGCATGGATTTTTTGAATATCAGACTCGGCATCAATCGAGGCAGGCTGTCCCAGCGGCAGTGGTTGATCACACCGTATTCCGATGCTTCCCCTGCGGCCGGGATCATCAGCGTGGAATTATCAAGTCCAGTTTCTTTGATAAACCAACCGGCGGTGTATTCCCAGACGGCCAGGAGATCTTCCGGTCGTTCGGAAAAGAAATAGTTAAACAAGAACACGCCCGGTCGACTCTTATCGACCTCCGCAATCCGGCGCGCGTTTTCGGTGACGACCACGTGCACGAACTTCGCCAGATCGTTAATGAAATCCTGAAAGTCGCGAAACTCCTGGCTGTCCCGAATCGCGCGGGCCGCGCCTGCGTCCTGAGTTTCAATCAACACGGCCACGTCATATCGCGCCACGTGAAAGCGATCGCTCACGGCTTCCAGATACGGCTGATTCACAGGCGGACGCACTACGGCGCGAAACACATTCGCAGCCTTCACTTCCGAACGGCCGGCCAGGCTTTCGGCGAACGACTTCGCCCGTGCGAGGATCGTCTTCTTCGCGTTGCTTGTGAAAAGAAAGAAAGGCAGGCGAGATCTGTCGACTTCGATCCCGACATGAATATACCCGCTCCTGTTCGGCTCGACCAGAGGCGCGCGAGGATACTGGAGATGTTGATTTACGATTTGCATTTTGTTTCTCTTGACGTAGTTGGTTTATAGACAGAACACTGAGCATTCATGGAAATTTTTTCTCCCGCCAGCGATAAGAAGGACGCCTATTTCGCAAAATTTTCGCAGGCCTTTCCCGACACCGATCTGAAGGGCGTGGAAATGGGATCCATGCTGTTCTTTTTTGCGAACCATATCATTAACGGGTTCACGGCGCACTTCTCGCGCTACGGCATCTCCCAGGCGCGCTACGGCGTGCTGCTGATGCTGTACATCGAATCGGAAGCGGAATGGACTCCCGCCGACCTGGCCGACGCCGGCAATATTTCGCGCGCGACGATGACCGGCCTGCTCGACGGTCTGGAAAAGCAGGGTTATCTCGTGCGCCTGCCGCGCCCCGGCGATCGGCGTAGCATTATTATACAGCTCTCGGATGAAGGCCGGCGTTTCGTCGACGAGATGCTGCCGGATCATTTCAACCGCCTGGCCGACGCGATGGGCGGTCTGAGCGAAACGGAACGCAAGACGCTCATGAAAATTGTGCCGCGCGTATTGCAATCCATGTCCACTCTCGTTGAAGATCTCGCGCCCTGATTAGAATCCGGCGGCCGTTTGAAACGTGTGCACGAAGACTCTGCCTGGAGCATTGAACTGATTCACTCCGGCGCCGGTCGTACCGAACTCCGTCCAGTTCGTGCCGGTCATATCGTCTATCCGTACAATGCGATCGTTGCCCTGGTCAGGAATATAAATCTGGCCGCTTGAAGTGACGGTAACTTCACCGACTCCACCGAACTGGTTCACTCCCGTTCCGATTGTACCGAAATCGACCCAGTTCGTGCCGACCATATCGTCTATCCGTACAATGCGAATATTCCCGCTATCGCTGATGTAGATCCGCCCGGCTGCATCCAGGGCGATTTCAGTTGGGCCATTAAACTGATTCACACCTCCGCCGAGTGTTCCGAACGAAACCCAATTCGTTCCGCTCATATCGTCCATGCGAACGATGCGGTGATTGTTCTGGTCCGCGACGTAGATCCGTCCGCTGGCATCTACGGTTATACCTTCCGGTGAATCGAACTGATTGACACCGGCGCCCATCGTACCGTGCTCCGTCCAATTCGTGCCGACCATATCGTCGATTCGCACGATGCGGCCGTTTCCGTTATCGGGAACGTAGACTTGTCCGCCGGAATCCAGGCTTACTCCAACCGGGACATTGAATTGATTGATACCGGCGCCGGATGTGCCGAACTCGGTCCAGTTCGAACCGATCATATCATCCACCCGTACGATGCGACGGCTGAATGAATCAGAAATAAAGATAGCCCCATTCACATCGACACCGACGCCTTCCGGCGTATTGAACTGATTGATGCCGCCGCCGGATGTGCCGAATTCGACCCAGTTGGCGCCAAGCATATCGTCTATGCGCACGATGCGATCGTTCGAGCGATCCACCACGTAGAGCTGACTTTGAGCGTTGAGGCCAGACTGAAGCCCGGCGCTCTGGGACAACAGTAGAGCCGCGACCGGCTCGCAGCTGCTGTCGGCAAAATGGCAATCGAAATCCAGACAGGAAGCCGTCCCGAGCAGAAGCAGAGCGCCACAGAGCAAGTGCGCAGCGCTCGCACGGGGACTTCGCACGCGAGAAAAATGCGATCGAAAGGGGCTATGATTTCGCAGAGCGGGCACCGGACGTTTCCTGGCAACCGGCATAGCACGCCCACTAATAGTCTGCAAGCATTTAATATGGCAGCTAACTATAAGCTGCCGTCAAATCAGGGCCCTGCGCAAAACCGGGCCCACGCCCGGCGCCTTGCGAGCGGCCGACAATGCGCTCCCGGGATGCGCAATACGCGGGCGTTTACATATTTTCCATCAGCAGGCGCTTCGCCGCGGCATATTTCAGAGACAGGCGCTGCTGGGATTCCACCGGCAGGTACTGCAGACGCCGCGGATCCGAATTGTCAGTGATATCGGCCCACTTCACCGGAATGGCGACGGGATTGCCGGACTCGACCACCCGCATGATATACTGGTCGTGGGACTCGCCTTCGCGTTTGGTCAGAACTTCGACTGCGCCGACCACCCGCGGAGGGCAGCCCCGGTTCCGGAGCTCTTCGATGGTCAGGGGAGTGTCTTCGATCGTATCGTGTAAGACGGCCGCCATCTTCTGATGGATCCCGTTTACGTTTTCCATCACGCGCAGCGGATGAAAGATATAGGGAAATCCGGCTTTGTCGTTCTGGCCCCGGTGAAATTCGCAGGCGATCTGGATGGCGGTTTCTATCGTGAAGGGTTCCATGAACCAGAACTTCCAGGAGCATGACTCCCCGCACGCATTTTTCTTGACCGCGCGGCCCCGGCGGAAGTCAATCCGGCATGACTCATCTGCGTCCGCCTGGATTGGGCCCGATCATCGGGCATACGACGGCCACTTCGACGCGCCTCTGGATTCGAGGCGACGACGACTCGGACGAGCGCACGATCGGCGTGGCCGCTTTGTTCCTGAAGAACAACAAGCGCCCCGTATCGATCCGCTATTTTCGCCTGCGCCGCGAGTACGATCGCACGGGCTGCGTGGACTTCACGGATCTCGAAGCGGACTCTCAGTATCGCGCGATTTTCGGCACCCTGACGATGCAGACCCAGGACCCCCACGAGGTCATGCAAACTGAAGAATTATTCAAGCTACTGCCGGAGCCGAAGGTCTGGCTCGATGAACTGCGAGCTTTGCCTGAAGAATCTTCGGTTGCGCGTTTCGCGACGATGAAAGCCGAAGCCGGCGGATCGCTTTCGTTTTTATTCGGCTCGTGCCGTTATCCCGGGATCTTCGCCCAGCAGTCGAAGCTGGGCGACCGGATCTTTCGCGCCGTCGCCGATCATATATATACCGACGCGGGGCCCGCGCGCTTTTTCTTGATGATCGGCGATCAAATTTACGCGGATCTCTGGGGCCGACACCAGGCAATTCTGCGCGCCGACACCTTCGAAGAATTTCAGGAACGCTATCGTTCGGCTTTCGAAACTCCGAATCTGCGTAAGTTAATGCAGAGTCTGCCGACGTACATGTTGCTCGACGATCACGAGATCGAAGACAACTGGCACCAGAGCCGCATTCATATTCCCGAAAAACGCCTGCTCTTTAATACCGCCATCGCGGCCTATCGCAGCTATCAGTGGCTGCATTCTCCGCGCAACTTCGGCGATCGCCTGTACTATAGCTTCGAGTGCCAGGGCTATCCCTTTTTCGCGCTGGACGTTCGCACGCAAAGAATTTCCGTCGAAAAGAAATTCGAAGACAATCATCTGCTGGGCTATCCCGCCAAAGACAGTCCCTATCCGCGCAAGCCGGACGAGAGCGCCTTTCCGAAGTACCCCGGTCAGATCGATCAGCTGTGCCGCTGGCTGATCGAGGCCCAGGAGACTCACGGGAATCGGCCGAAGTTTATCGTATCGCCGGGGGTCTTCGTGCCGAACACCGTCGAAAACGTGCACGATCCCCGCGCCGGAGATTCCTGGTCGGCCTTTCCCGCGACGCGGCGGACTCTGCTCGCGACGATCGTCGAAAACAATATTCAGAACGTGGTCTTTTTGTGCGGCGACGTGCATTGCTCGATCGTCGCCGAGATGAGCTTTCATTCGAAGGGCGAGGTCCTGCCGATCAAAGCCTACAGCATTACCTCTTCGGCCTTTTACTGGCCCTTCCCGTTTTCCGACGGCGATCCGAATACCTTCGTGCACAACTCGGCTCTCGAAGACGACGACTTCGAATTCGGCGATTGTACGATGCGATATACCTGTTCGCTCTTCGAACAGGAGGATAATTTCACCCGCATCGACGTGGACGAGACCGCTCTGACCGTCAGCGTCATCGATCGCAAGGGCGAATTGCGCTCGAAGCATCCCGACGGCGACTATTCCGCGCAGCTGGTCTTCTAAATGCGGAAATAATCAAAACAAGTGTCCCCGGAATCCCGTCGAATGCTTTAGCAGCATACGATCTGCGTTACGGATACATAGCCTGCCAGCCCGACTGTCTTGCGGCCGCCATCCAGGCAATCTATAAGGAAACAAATCATGGAAATAATCTATTTTATTATGGTGATCTTCAGCGAATCGACGCTCGCTTCGGTGGAGATCAAGGCCTGGCATATCTACGCCGACCAGGTCGGCTACGACGTGCCCTGCGAACGCGCGATCGAAGATCCGAAATTCCAGCAGCTGATGGGCCGCAAGCTGCAGCCCGGTCAAAAAGCGACGCTGCAGTGCAAGTCGGATCCGGAAATGCGCGCCCTGCAGTTTTTACTGAATCCCGGCGCCGTGCGTATCAGCCCGACTGCGACGGTCGACGACAGCGGCCAAAGGCCGAACGATTCCGGCGATACCATGGACGCGGCGAAAGCGGCACCGCGCGAATTGACCGGCAAGCTGATCCACGTTCCGTATGAAAGCGGCCGCAAATCCACGGCCGCCTATCTCGGGCAGGAATTCTTTTTACTCACGAAAGATCTCGGTCGCGTCGCGCTCTATCCGAGCGACGCCGTTTCCAAAGAGCGACTGCTGAAATTTGTCGGCATGACCATCACCCTTGGAACGCGGTTCGTGGATCGCACTCCGAATCTGCAGTCTCCCAACGGCCACATGCAATCGTATCCGATCGGCGAAGACGGCGGCCCGATGAAACGCCAGGGCTATGAAGTGCTCCAGATCAAAAAGGAGTGCTCGCACCGGCGAAGCGCGTCTTCCAGTACTTTAACTTGAGGTTACCGAACTCTACGTTCTTGCCCGTGCGCGGCGAGTGAATAAAGATATCGCCGCCGACGTACATTCCAACGTGGCTCACGCGCTTGTAGTTGATCTTAAAAAATACGAGATCGCCGGGCGCGGGGCGCCGCGTGGATTTCAAAGCCTTGCTGACGGACTGCGCGTAAGCGCTCCGCGGCAGAGCGATCCCGAATTTCGAATACAGATAGCCCGTATAGCCGGAGCAGTCGAAGCCGGTCTGCGGCTTCGCGCCGCCGTACAAATACGGCAGCCCCAGATAGGTTTCGGCCATCGTCACCAGCGCCTGTCCACGTTCGGCGCGACTCCAGGCGAAACCGCTTTCAGAAGCGTCGGCCGGCATACCGCGCCCGGGCAGCAGCGCCGGAGATTCACTGGAACGCTGGCCGGAATCTTGCGAGCTTTCGCGACCGGTCGGAAGTTGCAAGCCGGTGCGTTCGCGCACGACTTCATACGGCACGGCGGCGGGCATGTCCTGGCCGGGAATCTGGGCCGCGACGCCAGGCGCGACGATGGCCAGGGCGACGCCGATCAGCGCGGCCAAGCCGCGATAGTTTATTGTTCGCTGCATCTTTCGCATGTTGTTTTAGGCGCGCGAGCCGAAGCAATGGTTCGCGTAAATCCGGCGAAAATCAATCGCTGAGTTCGAAAAAACGCGAACGAAAGCGCGAGTCCCGCGCGCCTGCGCAAAATCTTCGGCTGCAATATCAGGGAAACGAGACCGGAAACGGCGGAATCAATCCGGCCTTTTCGTAGGCTTTGTTCGCGGCGTACTGAGCCCGCAAAAGGTCGTTGGTCAATTTAGTTCGCTCCGCGCCTGGCGCGTCCTCGGCCAGATCGTCGAGCGCCGCCTGCGCTTCTTCCGCAAGGAGCAACGAACCAAAGGCCGCATCGATCAGGGCTTCCGCGGCGGCTCCCGGACCGCCCAGAACTGCTTCGAATGTCTGAAGTTCCTCAGTCGTAGTCTTGAATTGATCGACGGCTTCCCCGAAGCGAACGGCGGGGTCGGCTTTCTGTTTACGCTTTCGCTCTTCTTCCGCGATCTTTCCGGCTGACTCTGCCACGCCGGCCAGGGCGCTCAAAGTTTCGTCGGCTTTGAGCGCTTCTTTTATATCAAATTCCTGAATCGTACTGTCCGCCTTCAAAGTCAGCGTAAAAGTTTCATCGGAAAAATAGCCGGCTTCGTAGTTGACGGAGTACACCGCTTCTGGATCGGGAATCACCTGACGCTGCTGGTGCACCCGGGTCAGTTTGTTCGGATCCGCCCCGTCGACTTCGTAGACGGAAATCGTGTAGGCCGTCATGGGTCGAAACGGAATGCCGTCCGGGTTTTTCAGGCCGTCTTCGTCGAGTTTTTTCACCGCGAAGGTTGTCGAACACAGCATCGTCGCGAGGAGCGGCGTGACCGCCAGTAGATGTATCGCTTTCATTGGTAACCTCTTCGAATGATGATGACATATTTCGGGTTTTTCTGGGCTTCCAGTTCGAGCAGCTTCTTCCGGGCTTTCTGTAAACGCTCTTCTAACTTTTTCTGCTTTTCGATTAGATCAGATCTTTTCTTTTTCTCAGAAGCGCTGGTTGTCGCCGGATCGATTTTCGCGAGCTCGCCTTTCGTGTCCGACAGCTGAGAGTCGAGAGCTTCAGCGCGTGAAGCCAGACCTTCGATCTCAAGGCGCAAATCCTCCATCTTCTTCAGCGCTTCCTGCTGACAGAGCTGCTCCGTCTTCTCATCGCATAGGAAGTATTCCGGTACAATCGTTTCAGTCTTTCCCGGGCGGGGCGCGGGCTTCTTCGGCCTGAGCTGCGTGATTCTGTTCGCCACGATTTTCTGCAGATCCACCAAACGAGCCCGAGCGTGGGCGTAATCGCCAAGGGCTGGCAGACGATCGCGGAGAGTTACTGACGCATTCAAGTCTGTCGGCAAGAACTGCTGGTCGATCGCCTTTTGGATTCGCTTTTGCTGATCGCGCTCGCGCTCGGCGTCTACGACCAGGGCCTGCTCGTCTTTGAGTTTTATAATTTCAGCTTTTAGCGGACCGATATCGACTTCCCTACCTGGCGTCTTTGATTGTGTAATATCTTTGATTCTTATTCTGATTTCGCGATCTATATAGAGGGCGTGGCGGTAGCGCCACTCATCGGGCCTCAAATCCACGATTTTATCCAGCAGCTTGACTTTTTGCGCCAGACCAATTTCCGAAACATTCAAATCTTCCGCTGTTATCAAGCAATGATTGGCTTTCTGGACGAAGCCTTCGACTTTCACAAGCAAGCGCACGAGGTCCCGATCCCAACCCAGGCGTTCATGAATCGACATGGATGCAGATCCCTCCTCTGAGCTCAATTCGCGGCGAAAGGCCGCCAGCAAATCCGCATAGGCTTTGGTCGCCCGGTCTGCACTACAGTCCTTGAGCGCCTTTTCCAAGACCGGAATCGCCTCAGGCACTCCGGCGATCTTTGAGTAGTCTGCCTTCATCCTTTTAGACGCCACCACATATTGCTTTCGTCGACTCTGATAGTCCGAAAGGAATCGCAACGCGGCGAGATAACTATAAAGGTATCGTTCTTCTAAAGTATTTACATCGTGCAACCGCAGCTTTAGCTCCCTGTCAGTTCTAAAAGATTCCAATCGCTGCTTAAAGCTCTTGCGCATAGTGGGGTCGTCCGGAGAATCCTGCAGCGTTTCCAGGTCTCTCAGACTCAGGTCTCCATTTTTGATGTCCGACTCGCCAATGGCTTCAAGATCGTCCGGCTTCAGCACGGTCTTAAATGTCTCGATGTCGGCCATCAGCATTGCGCGTAAAGATTTATCGGGCTCTGTCGTATCAGTGCTATTATACACGACAGCAACCCCACTGTCGTCCGAAGAATCTTCCGCAACCCGCACCGTCCCGCCCGTAGCCGCGCTGACCGCGGCGGCCGCAAACTGGCCCAGGGCGACGATACTCTTCGCAACTACGGACCGCGAAGTCGAATTCGTCGACGTGAGGGCTCCGTTGGTCGACTCGAATTTTAGATTCAGATCGTTTTCCCGCAGACAGGGTTTCTTTACGTTAATGCTGTAAACGTGGTCCGCGTCGGGAATGTTCTGGAGTTCCAGCTCATACTGCGGCTCCGGGTTATCGGGCGTGGGCGGCTTGCGCGTCAGAACGAAAACCGGCTCCGTCAGGCTGTAGGGAATCCCCGCCTCGGCCGTGGGCTCAACGATGCAGTCAAACAGACCTGCAGTATCGTCCTTAGCGCCTGTATTGCCTGTATTGCCTGTAGCGATCAGGTTATTCGTATTGTTTGAGCCGGGTAAGTTATTCGAATTCTCTGGAGCTTTCGAACTCTGTTCGAATTTTCTTACCTGGAGGGTCGTATCGTAGCAGTTCGAAAGCAGGAATCCGCAAAAGAAGGCCAAAAACAGAGCCGGAGCCGAAATCGCCGCCCGAGCGCGACGCCTGGATAAAGCATTCATGCCATTTTAAATCGACATGAGACAAAAAATATTTTAGCTTAATCCTTCCTTTTGGAAACCTAACGATCGTAAAAATCAGATACGCGCCTGTTTCAATCCGACCGATTCCACAACTCCCGTATCCCTGTAAACCCCACCCGCGCCAGATCATCGACAGCAGCCGTCCTTAAATCCGTCGATCGTCAGCTGCTGCCCTTGAAATTGCACCGGATGAAAGGTCGCGAGCCCCGAGGGATAGCGCACCACGATATATTCTTTGTTCGAATTCCGATTCGAGTATACGCCGAATTTCGCCGGCTCACCCTGACTGCCCTGAGATCCTTCCATATATCCCGAAGAAAAATCCGGGCGGCCGATTTCATCGTACTCGTAGGCGTTGAAACTGCGATGGCGATCTATATCGTAGCGCACGGAGCCGTCGGCACCGAAATCCCAGGCGACTTTCGTGCTCGAAAAAAACGAAATCTGCGAATTGCTGGCGGACTTTTCTTTCTGATAACGAAAGCGCTTTTTCGATTTCAAACGCGCCTCGGTGCCGGCCATCCGCGATATATTTTGATTCGCGAACTGGAGGCTGCCCGCCACCGCGTGCAGATCGCTGACGACTCCGCTCCAGGCTTTGATGTCCGCATTCATCTTCGCATTCTTGAAGCGCCGACTATAGTTATCGATCTGGATCGCCGATCCGAGCAGCACCGAACAATCTGGACCGTATACGAGAATGCCCGCTTTGCGATAGGCGTCATCGTCCTTGTACTTGATCGGCTTTTCGATCACCACCGAAACGTAGTGCAGGCCGTTCGGCAGACGCCCGTCGCCGATGCTCAAAAACTTCAGCGAGGTCCGCGAAGAATAGCTCCCGCGATAATTCCACAGCACCCGGGATTCCAGAAAACGAACGAGAGCCGCGACCGGACTATTGGGCCGCGAAAGCTGCAGCTCGACCGCGGCCTGGAAAGGTTCGGCGAGATAGGCCTGGCGCTTCAGCGCGATTTCAAACTGCGAAAGATTCGCCACAGCGCCTTCGTCCGGCCGCCAGCGCGCCGGCAGCTTCGCCGTATAATTAAAGAAGGCGTGGTTTTTCGAAAGGCTAACGCCGCGACCGGGATTCCGTTCTTCCAGGCGCACTTCGATCGTATCGAGAGCCGGAGCGAGTTCTTTCATCAGCTGCTTGAATGCATTCTGCTCTTTCGCGAGCACAATCACCGTCTGAAAAGAACCGCCCGCCGAAAAAGTATAATAGGCCGTATACCATACGTCTTGGCCGACGCCGCGACTGACGCGGCTCTGAAAGGCGAAACCGGCGCCTGATTTCGTAACGCCCGTTTGCGGCGCGTCGGGAAATTTCTTCACGACCCGGCGGCCTTTTTCAAATCGCTTCGCGATTGCGGCGGCTGCGGCCGGCGCCGTGCTCGCGCCGAACTGCGCGGCCGGCTGCAGAATCAATCCGCCGGCTTTCGTAAACGGCGGCTGGGCCCGGAGCACTTTGTTTTGTTTGGCGGTCTGCCAGACGCCCGGCACTTTCAGCGCCAGCCGATCGTGGCTGAGCGTTGAGCTATCCTGCGCGTGGACCGGTCGCGGCGGCGTAGTCGAGACGAAAGCCAGGGCCGCGAAGCATGAGCACAATATTAGAATTTGTTGAATGGAAACGCTGCGCATATTCGAATCGAAGCGCGGCGCATAGCAGATGTCAAGCGATCCGCATATCGCGAATCAAATCAGTATCCGGAAACACCCGTTCAACAAAAAGCGAATGACAATTCACGACGATGTTGTATCTATTTCGAATGGCACCTTCTTCGACCTCATTTCATATTCGTTTTCCCAGGCCGATGCGCAGCGCCCTGATCGCCTGCCTGCTATCGATCGGCCTGGCCGCCTGCCAGGATCCAAACAGCGCCGCGGATTCGGACGCAGTCGCTGCTTCCGAATCGAGCGAGGAGTCGAGCGAACAGAACGAAGACCCCGTCATGCAAATCAGCGCGGACCACTCCCGGGCGATGAAAGCCCCCCCGCGCGAGATCGAATTCCAGTGCCCGACCGAACCCTTCGCGGGCGTCTTTGTCAGTCGCATCGTCGACAAAAATCTACAGTGGATGCGCTATGGCGGCGGCCACGAACACGGCTATCTCAGCCTGGAAGCGCTCGTTTACGTCGGCGACAAAATCGCATTCATTATGGAAACGGAAAATACCTGGGCCTTCGATCCCGATGCGCCGGCGGACTATCGGGATCCAGAGACGAACAGCGAGGCGACAGTCGACACCGAAGTTCAGGAGCGCTATTATTATTATCAGGACGGAAATCTAATCGAATCCCTGTACAAAAAAGCCGTCGCGCACTCCAGAAAGGGCGAAGCGATCGAATCGGAAATCAAGCACACGCGAAACAAACCGCATCCGTATCCTGAAAAACATGCGAAGGCCCTGGCCAGGGCTCGCGCGCTGCTTGCCGCCTGGCAGGCCGATGAAATCGACTCGCAGTGGTGCGGCCCGGGCATTTGAAATACACTAAAATACTCAGGAATATTCAGACAGGGCGCCGGAGCAAACGGGCATCGAAGCCAGGCGATCGCATTCACCCTGCGCCGCCGCGCTTGCGAAATTCGCGCGGTGTCATGCCGACGTGTTTTCGAAAGGCCCCGTGAAACGTAGACAGGGATTGAAAGCCCACGGCATGAGCGATGCCGACAATCTTTTCTTCAGGCTTATCGAGCAGGAGTTCTTTCGCTTCGGCAATGCGGTATTCGTTGAGAACGGCGTAGAAACTCCGGCCGAGAACGTCGTTCAGATAACTGGAGAGATCTTTTTCTTTGAGGCCGATTTCTGCGGCGAGAGCCACAAGCGTAAGTTCTTCCCGATAAACCTTACGGACTTCCATCGCTTCGCGCAGTCCGCGGGCCACGTCGTCCGCGTTCAGCCGGGCCGCCCGGGCGGAATCGGCGGTCGACCGGGGCCGCGTCCTCAAAGCCGGCGCCCCGGGCTTCTGCAAAGCGTGGCGCATGCGATCGGCGATGGCGAAGGGAAAGATCAACATTTCGAGCGAGATGCCGATGGCCAGGTTTTCCAGCATGTCCACGCCCAGAAAACCGTTGGGTAAGACACCGTTGATCTGTTGAACGTAAAAAAAGACAAATGGGAAGTACAAGCTCCATGCCAGAACGTAAAAACGCGCCGGAAGAAACCCCGACCGATAGGCCCGCCAGCCGGCAACGTAGTTCGTAATCAGAATCGCCGGTCCCAGAAACTTCGCCATCAGGTTTTCCAGTGCTCCGGCGGATACGAACAGCAGGCCGAAGGGTAACACAGCCCACACGAGAACCTGCGCGAGCACGATCCGATCCGTAATCGGATGCCGACGCCGCAGCTCCAGAAATTCGCGGCAGAACAGGCCGGCCATGACCACCGACGGACAGAAGGCCAGAATATTGAAAATGCCCGCCCAGCCGGGAGCGCCCGGCCAGAGATATTTATAGGCGTAGCCCTGTAGAGAAAACTGATACAGAAAACTAAAGAGTAGATAAGCGACATACAATAGAAACAGGCGTTCGCGCAGGGCGAAGAACGATGCGAGATTCGCAACGAAGAGTAAAACGAAGAGACCGCCATAGAGACCCATGCGCAAATTTTCTCGGCCGTGCATTTCGCCGTAGTCCGCCGGAGCGAGGACGAACACGGGCACATTCAGGCTGTTGCCCGAACGCGCCGAAAGCACCACTTCGTACCGGCTCGCTCCTTCCAGAACGATCGGAAAGGCGTACTTGCGGTCAGGTAGCCGGCGTTCATAAAAGGGCAGCTCGCGGCCGCCTACAAATTGAAAGGCCAGGGGCATCTCCCCGCCCGGCTCCCCGGACGGCCTGTTAATCTGCCCGGGGTTCGTGTCCGCCCCGACCGGCAAGCGCACGCCGTAGACTTCAAGGCGGTCGATGTACTCGTTGTTGATCAGCAGAACAATCGGCGCCGCCTCCGGACCGCGGTTCTCGACAGTGAACCGCAGCCAGATCGTTGCCCGGGTATAGCCGAATGTGGGGGTCTGCTGCGGATGCGGCGACCAGCCGTCACGGTCACGCCAGGCCTCGCTGAAGCTCAGGGAAGCTCTCGGATCCTCGCGGTAGCTCATTGCCCCGGCAATATGAATCAGGTTCAGGTCGCCGCCGGAGTCCATCAAGGGCGGGTACGAACCGTTTTCCGTCGGGCTGCAGGCGACCGGACACAGCGCCAGAACAATCACCCATCGAAGTATCACGGAGCGTCTCACGTTTAAAATCCGTCACTTTTCACTAAAAAAAATCACAGTTTGGATCCAAACGGTGGAATCGTCCAGCAGAACCGGCCTATAGTCGATCTCACCAGTACTTCTTTCGAGGAGTATACAGGGGACATATAGATGGGCGCAACAAAGACACGATTCTTCCAGATTAGCCGTATGCGGGGCGTAATCCTCGTGCTGGCCCTGGCGGCGCTGGCGGATTTCAGCGGGCCCCGCGTCTCGCTCTCCGCGCAGCCGGTCCCGGTGCCCCCTCTCGGCACGCCAACATTCCAGACGACCGACTTCGATCCCTATTTTAATTCCGCCCGGGGCAGCCAGACTCAGGAAAACTGGGAAGTCTTGATCGACCAGGCGCGCATATTACTCGGAACCCAGTGGGAAACTCAGGTCGACGCGGCGATTGACGCGCAGGTCGCGGCGATCGGCCACAGCGATTTTTTTCATACGCCGGCGGAATACCGCGCCTATCTACGCAGCGAACTGGAGATCCAGAAGCAAAGCGCCTACGCCCTCTGGGAGGCCCAGGCCGACGCGCAAATCGAAGCGCAGCGCGTCGCCTTTCTCTCGGATCAGAGCGACGAACGAGCGCGGCAGACCGACGAATCTTCCGAGCAGGCAGTCGAGACCGCCGAACAGGCTGCGACGCCCAACTCGATCGAAGCCGCTCAGAGATGGGAGGCCGCCTTCGGCCAACAGGTTCAGCAGGGCATGGCCGACTACAGTGCGGCCTTCGCGGAGGCCGACTACGAGTACGAAACTTTCCAGGCAAACATTGCCGCGCGACGCGCGGACTTCGAACGCGAACGCCAGGCAAACGAAGCCCGGGAACAAATCGTACGTCAGGGCATCACCACCGCCGTGGACCAGATGCAGAACTACCTCGATACGAACCGCCTGTTCTACGACGAAGACTGCGACGACCTCAACGAATGTACGAAAGTGCCCGACGGCGTCGCGCTGCAAACGCTGATCGACGGCATTCGCACCGAGCTCACGAACGACGCGCCGATCTCTACGCTCGTTACTTTGATGAACGATTATAACGAGCAGAGTCGCACGCGCGCCGAAGATCTGCGCGACCAGTGGTCCGCCCGAATCAGCGGAACCCACACCGGCGACTCGAACACCAGCTTCACGCCCTGGGGGCAGACCTGGCGCAGCAATCACGAGTGCGGCAACCCGGCGGTGAATCGCGGGTGTCTGTTTTATGCGACGAACAACGGCCTCGGCGTGTGGATTCACGAAGCGGGCCGGGTGGCCCCCCTGTTCGACTGGGGCGGCATTATGGCCAATCCCTCTCTGGCCGCTGTGATCAACTACCGGCAGGACAACTCCAGCCAGGCCGCCCGGGACTTTCTGGCGAATACCTTCGTACACTCCGCGGCGCAGATTACCGCCGTACATAATATGGATCTGTGCGGCACGACCGTGCCGACGATCAACGGGGCGCACCACAACGAAGGCCAGTATTGTTATTCCTCCCGCGGCAACTCGGCCTTTCTGTTTGAAGACCGTTCCTCGTACTATTGGAGAGACCGCCCCCGCGGCCAGTATCATATCCGTCACGAAGCTCACTTTCGCGTATCGATGTCTTTCGACTGGTACGATCCCAACGCGGACGCGAACTATCAGCAGTGGGAATCTTACCTAACGGAAATCACCGACGTCGCGGATCACTGGAATAACAACCTGCTGCCCGCGATTCAAACCTGGGAATCCCAGGTCGCTTCGTTTAACGCGGCCCATACCGCCTGGCAGGCCGAAGCCACCCTCCAGGAGGCGCAGGCCGAACAGGACTATAATGATCACATTGCAAGCCTGAGCAGCGAACGAACGAAGTGGCTCTCGGGCATGCAGGAGACGTATCGCGACACAGCCGCACGCTGGCGGAATCTAAGCGCCGAAGAACGAGCCGCAGCAGCAGCCGAACAAGAGGCGAATCTGCAAGCAGCCAGTGGCACCGGCTCAAGTGCATCCGGTACGAATTCGCTTTCGACCCTGACATCGCTTCAGGAAACCGCCTTTCTTTCAAATGCCGCCGCGAACTTTGCCAAACAGGATTTGAGCGTGCCCCGCCCCTCGGTTGAAGCGCCGGATCTACGCGAACTGTTAACCGACATAAATCGCCTGGGCACCGGAATTCGTCAGTCGGCGCTCGCCGGAGCCCAGGATGATTATGCGAATCGCCAGCAGCAATCGCTAATCGATAATATGCGCGCAACTCTGGAAGCACAGTATCTGGGCAGCGACGGCGCCGGCGGCGAGATTGCCGGCTTTGAAGTCGCTGTCGGTCCCAACGGCGCCATCACCGCCACGCGCCAGATCAACTCAGGCCGCGCCATTCGCACCGGTGGCGGCAACGGCACCAGCATGATGGACTACTCCGCCGAAATGACGGAGCAGACCCTGACGATCGCACCGCCGCCGACCATGCGCCTGGCCAGCACCGGCAGCCTTTTTGAACACTGGGACCAGGGCGATTTCTTTGATCAGCTCGCAAGCAATCAGAATAACTACGCACAGGCCAGCGGCGACGCCTGGTCGAATTTCGCGGACCAGGTCGGCAGCGCCGCCGAAGCCGCCGACGCGGCGCGGCAGAATTTCATTAAATTTCGCGAAAACGAAATCGAAAATGCGATCAACATGGAGCGCCAGCGGCAAAGCGACAGTCGCGTCGGCAACTTTCTGACATCAATTGCCGGCGCAATGTTCTCCGGCGGCCTGTCCCTCGATCAAGCCGTAACGGATCATATGCAAAACCAGGTCTCGGCGCATATCGCCGAGGCGACGGGAATCCCATCGACATTCTTTAACGGCGTGCTCGACGGCCAGAGCTGGCAGAGCGCCCTCACCGAAGCGACGGAATATCTGGTAACCGATTACGTTACCAACGCGGTCGTCGACGCCACCGGACTGCCCGCCGGATTCGTCGGCGGCCTTGCCGGACCTGGCGGCCTCGACATGAGCGGCGAAGCCATGCAGGCTTCGTTTCAGAATTACAGCGAGCAGATCTTCGCCGAAACCTTAGAAGAGCAGACCGGCGTTCCCGGGCTCGGCGCGCTGGTGCTTTCGAGACACCGTGAACACCAGGCGGAACGCGAACGCGTCGACTCTGAACGCCGGGCGCTGGTGAGTGGAAACGGTCTGGTGATGGGAGCGCATCTCCTGCGCCACACGGAAGCCGGTCGTGAGTTAACGAACAGCGCGCTGGGCCTCTTGAGCGGCGAGACCTTCGGCAATGCCCTGGGTCTGCCGCCGACTCTGTTGAGCCCCATAGGCGGCCCCACCACTTTTCTGTACGGTCAACTGGGCTGTAAACCGTGTGCGGCCGGCCCGGGATTGATGCCGCGCAACGCTGATGAACTCTGGGAAATGACCGACGACTTCGGCGATATCGCCAGCGGTCGCACAGACGGACGCGACCTGGCAGAAAAGTACGACGAACGCATCGAACGCGCTCTTGCGGAAGATCGTGCAGCACGCGAAAACCTGGGCAGCATGACCCTGGGCGATCTGCCTGGCTTCATTGGTTCGGGCATCTCCAATTCTCTGACGGGCGTGATGGGTGCGGTCATGGGACCGCTGACCGCGCTGACCAATCCATCCGACGATCTCACTCCCGAAGAGATCATGGTCCGCGAAAGCCTGGCCGCACAAATCGGCGAGGCGACCGGACAGAACCAGGCCTATCTGATGGCCGTCGCTCGCGGCGAAGACTACGACGACGCCGTCTAC
The DNA here is from genome assembly GCA_024742665.1 of bacterium. Lineage (GTDB taxonomy): Bacteria > Spirochaetota > Leptospiria > Leptospirales > Leptonemataceae > JANSYA01. The sequence continues at coordinate 482,604 of JANSYA010000001.1, read as the reverse complement.
GCGCAGGTCTATGACGACGCAGCGACCGCAATCTACGGCGACAATATCCCGCCCCAGCTGCGCGACCATGTCGTCGGCGCGGTGCGCGATTATACCGAACATACTTTAGAACGTTTAGAGTTCCAGCGCCAGCGGGAACGCGCGCAAAACGATCCCTGGAATATCTGGCGCAACGCGGAGTACGGCAGCGAAGACCAGCGCATGGCCTTGCGGGCTGTCGAGGTCGGCGCGGCGGTCGGCATTACCGTGGCCACCAGCGGCGCTGCCGGACCGGCCGCGATGGCTTTCATGGCCGGATCCGCCGGCACTGTTATTACGGCCGGCTACATCGGCTATATGGCCGCAAAAGAAGGATACCTCGCATACCTGCGCACCGGCGAAAAAGAGGCCGGCTACGCCGGATTGGTATCGGGAGCGGCCAACGGCGCCCTGGGCTATTTCACCGGCGGCCAGGCGAATATGAGTCTGACGTATTCCGACGAAGACGGCTTCGGCGGATCTTTCGGCTACGGCATGAATAACGACGGCTTCACCGCCGGCGGAAACATCAGCTGGCAGGAAGGCGAAGGCATTACCGGCGTCGGACTGAACGCGAGCATCCAGCAGGAAAACTCCTTCGCTCCGGACAAAGGCGCAAACCTCGGACTGAATTTCGGGCCGGACGGAAGCTTCCAGGGAGGCAACATCTCCGCGACCTTAAGCGGCAACACCGAGGGCGATCAAAACTGGAACGGCAGTCTGGGCGTAAATTTCGGCTCCGATTTCAGCTACGCCGGCGCCAGCGCAAACGTCAGCATAAGCGGCAGCAAACAGGAGGACGAGAAACAGAAGCACACCGCATACACCCTCGGCGGCGGACTGACGATCAATCCCGACGGCACCTCCAGCATTGATGTTACAAATTCGATTGCTTTGACCAACCCATTCGCGCCCGGACTCAACGGCGCCGGCGCGAACGTAAACACCAGCTTTCAACTTGCGGCGAACGGAAGCTACGTCGACTCGAGCCAGAACATCTCGATCGATTTCAAAACGAAAACCAAAGAACAGGCGAAGCAGGCGATCCTCGCCGCCACAGAACGTCAGACGGCTCGCGAAGCCGAGCTTGAGGCACAGATCGCGAACGCCACTGGTGAGGAACTTGCGGCTCTCGCAGCGGAGCTGAATCGCGTCAAGGACTCACTCGAAGGTCTGGAAATCCTCCGTCGCCAGGCGGATCTGCCGTACGCGCGCTGGAAGCGGGCTCTGGAAATTCTCGCGGCGAGAAACGACAAAGAGGAGTACGCCAGACTGGAAGCGGACCCGTCGTTGCTCGAGAACGACGACTATCGCGACGATATTTTCGAAGGCGGCGAAGGCGATCTCGTGAATGAAGGCGACGGCGATACCTATGCAAACGCTTTCACTCAGTGGCTGGGATCCATAGGCGGCGAAATCGCGGGGCTCTTCGGACACAACAGCGACGGCCATGGGTGGGTCGACGACAAGGGAGTCTATCACGAGCGGACGTGTTTTGTGGCGGGGACGCTGGTGCGCGTGCATCCGGAAACGCGCGGGGCGTTCGAGGAGAACGGCAGTTGGTATAAGCGCATCGAAGAGATTGAAGTCGGCGATGTTGTCCTGAGCTGGAATGAGGAAAGCGGGGAGATTTCGTTTCAACCCGTTATTAATCAATTCGTGCGCCGGACCGAACAAATATATATAATCGAGTACGCCGACGGCACGCGAATTGAGACGACGGCCACACATCCGTTTTATATTGATAACCGCGGTTGGGTGAATGCGGCCGAGTTGGATGCCAGAGATCGCTCCCATACCGTGGGGTCGGTAGCAACCGCTTTCATAGATCGTAGCGACACGCCAGGTAACAGCATCGTCGCGTCGTCTGACCTGCACCATTCCGCGCGTACAATCCCCATTCGGGCGACATCTATCGTCCGGAGTCGGTCGACCGTCTACAATTTCGACGTGGCAGTCGCGGACACCTACTTTGTCTCCCAACGCGCAATTCTTGTTCACAATGGGGAATATGAGGAGCTAACGGAAGATATCGAGCGGTTTGGAATCGCGAATGCGAGCAACCAGGCAGCCCGGGCAGAAGCCCACGAAGCGTACAGAGAATGGTTACTGCACTGCACCCAGACAAAATGCAATGAAGAAGAGATGCGAGAGTTCAGCAAAGCCAGAGCACGAATCCTGAGCTATGAATATTCAGTTGTAGAGTTCAACAACCTGAAAGCTGAAACTGAGGCGGAACTGGAGTTTCGGAAACGCGGCGGCGACCTGCTGCCGAAGGACTCCGACGTCGAGCGCCTTGCACAGGCCGGAGGCTACGATACTTCCGAGAGGGACATCGACTTTACGACCCATATGACGGTGCTCGAAACGATTCTAAAATCAGTTACGTCGGCAACCGGTCAGGACAAGAACCCCATCGCCATTTTTATTGAAATGGAAATGGAAGTCATGAAGCATACTGCCGGAATGTCGAATGATTTTCGCGACACTGCGAATCACTCAACCCTGTACCGCGTAGCGGAAGGCCTCTCGCCAGAGCAAAGGCTGAATTTCAATAAAATAATGGAACAGGAACTTGGCGTTACGGATGCGCTCGGGAATGTCAGCCTCAACGTGGTAAAGCACCTGGATGTAACATCTGCCTCAACCGAAGTTACGGCTGCCAGGTTCGAAAATCTAACCGGCCGTCAAAATGAAATCCTGCGAAATCCTGGCAACCTGGCGAGGATTCTCGAAAAAATGGCCGGCGCAGGCCTGATCGAAAACCGTCTCGGTTCTGCACATAGCGAGATGAATCTGATACAGGGGTATTATGACTACCTGAACAACGCCAACAAGGGAATGCGCGACCTCGCATACGATAGGACACGCAATTCGGTCAACCTGCGCTATTCGTCCGACCATCGACTCTATAACAGCCCCAATCGCGCCATTGAAGGAGACTCAGATCCAGATAACGATCGTATCGCCGGCGGGTCGAACACACCGGCTTCCAACAGAGTCAGCCCTCAGCTTCCTATCAATCGGAAGCATGCGTATGACGCGACTGGACGGCGGGTTTCACTGGACAGACTCGCAAAAGTAGATCTGGGCAATATGAACACTTTGCCGTCTTCGTCAGGTCTCTGGAGAACAGACAAGGGGCACACGCCTTCAGACAAAGAAATTCGTGCTGCGCAAGAGCTATTTAATTCAGAGAATCGATCGATCGTATTTCCGAGAGACGACAACCAGCCCGGTTTCGACGCCTTCTATCGCGACACCGGTCAGCCGATTCAATTCAAGCAGCTATCAGGTTCCCCTTCCCAGAGAAGGGATCCGACGGTGGCCTTCCGAGCGTTGAAGGATCGTGTGAATGAAGCTTACCGGGCAGCTTTCGTATCGGAAACCCGCCAGAAGAACGGTATCCATAAGCGGGAAGCATATTTGCTTACGAACATCGATTTGCAGATCAGCGTGAATGGCACTATGACCAGGGAAGACATTGAAAGTCAGTGGCGTCCGGGCCGTATGGCAGGCGCGATCAGGGCTCGCAAGGGCGATGGAGTTTTTCAGCGAATTGTCGTTAGAGACTGTAGTGGTTGTCCTCCAGAGGGCCTAGTCCTTGAGATACCAGAATAGTCCGCGAGGCACCGGGATGCAAACTTACACCTGCGCCTCATCTAAAGGCGCGCAGCTGTATCGGTGGGCTCATGCGGGAACACGGCTTCTATATCGCGCGGACTTCGTCGCGGTTACCTTTCAAGGCGACACGACCCACTCCCAAGTCCGGGCCGAAGCCAGCACCCAACCCGCTGCGCAAACTCACCGCACGCCGTGCTGCGCCCGGCTCACGGGTCCGAGAAGCCGTAGCAAAATAATCCATGCGCAAAACCAGACGAAACATTGCGATTGCTGATAGGCCCTCCCACGAAGCCACCCACCCGCGCTTCACCGCTCCCCACGCCAGATCCGCATCGCCAGCTTCGCAATCTCAGCCGGGCAGGCCGCGGCGCCGTCTGAATCCCGGACAGATTTGACGGCGCGCCTGGCTTCGGCGGGGGTGAGTTGCTCCTGAGAGATCAGTATCCGGGCGGCGATCGCACGGCGCTTCCGGAGCGGCAGGCAGCGTGCTCGAAGCGCGGAAATGGAACGCACGGCCCGCTGATATTCTCCGCGCGCTCCATGGACAAACAGGAGCAATAGCCCCGCAGCGGCCACGCCGGTCAGGTATAGAATTTCGGGAGGGAGGGGAAACATGAGATTGCGATGCACCGCCGGGCGCCGGGAGAACCGCCACTCGACAAACGGAAAAATATAAGCTGAATTATCCTCGCGATCACCGGGCACCGGCGCTCGCGAAACCTAAAGCATCAGCTCTAACTTCCATTGAATCTGATCCAAATAGTATCACCGGAGCGCATGGCGGTCTACTGAATGGATCCAGACGGCACTTTTTTCCAGTAAATGCGGGCGAAAATCTGATAAGCCGCTTGCGACTGGATACTGAAAGCGCATGCGTATGCGGCACGAAAAAACAGCCGAACATCGGACAGGATCACCGCAGGCAGCCTGGCCCCGGCGCGAGCCAGACAAAAGTCATGAAAAATTTCTTGTGGTGGGCCCTGAAACAAATTAGACAACAGATAAGACCTGATCTTGCGAATATGTGAATTGGTATAAGTCCACATATCGTAAAAAACGCAAGCGACATGAAAATACCCGGGCCCGGCTTGTTTTACTCCGAAAATCAGAAACAAAGAACCCGCCGATCTCCGGGCCGATTCTATTTTGCTCTCGCGTGTATCTATGCGATTTCAGCGACGCAAGTTTTCGCCCAAGATACGCTTCGCATCGACGACACAACGACTTCAGCGTCGGTCATTTCCAGTTCATACTATTACGCAGAATCGCCGGACGATACACCTGCGGACATTCGCCTGGTCGATGAAGCAGCCTGGGCCCTGACCGAAGAAGATCAATCGAAGCTAAAAACGGAAACCAGAAATATCTGGCTTCGATTCGATCTGATCAATGAGTCTGTTACTTCCGAATGGGTGCTCTGGTCGCGCTTCGGCTGGCAGACGCACACGCCGATCGGATATTGCTCCGATGACTCCGGGAACGACTCAGGCGCGATCCATTCCAACACCGCCTTTGAATTCCCAATTCACTTCGGGCATGACAGCGGGCACAAAAACGCTTTCGAAATGACTCTGAGCGGCCGCGCGTGTCGGATCTTTGTCCGGATCGAAACGCCGTTTTCGAAAATATTAAACCTCGCAGTGGCCCGGCCCGCGATTTTCTGGCAGCAGAGCGCGTCGGACCAGTTCTTACATGGATTTTTATTCTCGTGCCTTTCGATCGTGCTCGCTTTAAACGTATTGTTCTTCTTCTGGCACCGGGCATGGCCGGCCCTGACGTACGCCGGCGCATTAAGCTTCTTCGGAGCGTGGCAGGCGAATGTTCTCGGCTATTTCGACAGCCTCGGATTTTTCGACCCGGGTACGGACTCCGCTCTGATCGCGCTCTGGGCCACGGGATACTTCGCCCTCCTGTTGATTTTATTCTGGAAGCGCCTCTTGTTCTTAAAAGATTATGCGCCGGGAATCAATCGGTTCTTTAACTTTCAGATCGTCGCTGGCCTCGCGATTAGTATCGCCACCCTTATACCGGGCGCTCCCTTTACGCCGATTTCTCTCGCGGCCAAAGGTCTATTTGTTCTGATTGTGGCCACTTTTTGCGTGGCCGCGTGGGTGACGGTCCGGCGCGGATTCCGACCCGCGATCTATTCCCTCTTCGGCAATATCATATTTATGCTGGCTCTGGTGGTCTTTTTCGGATTCAGCACGCTTGAATTTCTAAACGCTTCGCGGTATATCATCTATCTTCCCTTCGCGGGACATCTATTCGAATCCGTCTTCTTTCTGGTATCTTTAACAGCGCGCCAGAAATTACTCGATCGCGTCGGCGAGGATCAGATTATCGAGTCGGCGATCGAAGCCAGAGCATCCGAAAAAAGGCAGGCTCAGCTTGCGCGCCTGGCCAATAAGGATGTCGATGCCCTGCGCGAAGCCCTCGTCAGTGCGATGGAGCAGGATAAGCTGTATCGAGAAGACCTGACGCTTGCAAGTCTGGCGAAACACCTTAATATTAACGAAAAAGATCTTTCGGCGCTATTGAACGCGCATTTCAGTCAGAGTTACTATAGCTTCATCAATAGCTACCGGGTAATAGAAGCCAGCCGTCTGCTACTCGAGTCACCCGGCGAGACGATCCTTGCGATTGGACTCAAGGTCGGCTTCAAGAATCTATCGACTTTCAACGCCGCCTTTATGAAACAAACGGGGATGAGCGCCGGGAAATATCGCAAGACGAAGGGCGAGCCCCCTCAAGCCGACTTGCGATCGCGTTCCATATAAAATCGTGCGACGCTGTCGTCCGGGTTCCGCGCCAGCACCGCTTCGAAATCTTTCAGCGATTCTTCGCGGCGGCCTTTCAGGGCGGCGTGCACGGCCGTCTCGAATTGATCGATGGTTTCGACGAAGGCCGCTCGCTCTGCGTCGGGATAGGCGTCCAGCAGCTCGTAAATTTCGACGCTTTCGCGGCGGCCTTTTACGCGCACGCGGCCCAATAAGCGCTGGGCGAAATCTTCGCCGGATTCCTGGAGCAGCTTGCGCACGGTGCCGCTGACAAGCAGGCCCACGCCGTACGCGCGAGTCAGGCCTTCAATGCGCGCCGCCGTATTGACCGTATCCGAAATCACGGTGCCTTCGAGTCGTTCTTCGGCGCCGACGATGCCGAGCATGAGCTGGCCCGTGTGAATGCCGATGCCGATGCGAATCGGCGCGTAGTTCATGCTCGCGCGATGTTCGTTATAGAGTCGCAGCTCGGCCTGCATGGCGATGGCCGCGCGCACGGCCTGCTCCGGCGGACCGGGAAAAAGCGCCATGATCGCGTCGCCGATGTATTTATCGACGAAACCGCCGTGGGCTGATACGATCGGCGCCATTCGCTTAAGATACGAATTCAGAAAGTTAAAGTTCTCTTCGGGCGACAGGGTTTCCGAAAGCTCGGTGAATGAACGAATATCGGTGAAGAGCACCGTCATTTCGCGAGCGGTCTGGTCGCCCAGACGCACCTCGGTGATATCATCGCGCTTTAAGAGCTCCAGGAATTGCAGAGGCACGAAACGCTGATAGGCCCGGTTCGTGCTCGTAAGATTGTCCGACAGCTGACGCACGGCTTCGTAGGCCCAGGCGAAGAGCCGGGACAGAAGATAGGACTGCGCCAGAATAAAAAAGAACAGGCCATAGTGAAAGATCGGACCGAAATCGTGAACGCCGCGATAGAAGAGCAGATCGTTGATGATGCCGCCGCCGAAGAAAAGCATGCCCAGAAGCGATGCGAAGACCCCGCGCCGCCCGGCGAAGGCCGCGATAATCAATGTGCCCAGCGCGAGGACCACGCCGACTAAAACGATAATCTGCAGCTGGTACAAAATCTCCGAGAAAAACGAAACGTGCGTAAACAAAATTACCAGACTATAGGCGACGCAGACGCCCGCATAAATCCAGGCGACGGTTTTGCCGTACCGAATTTCGAAAGTAAAGCTGAGAAACAGCAAGAACAGACCGGCCCCGATCACGAACGAAAGATACTCCAGCCGCGCCTGCCATAGATAGCTCAGCTCGGGGAATACGATCTGGGCGGGCACCTGGTTCGTCGTAAAAATCCGCAAAGCCATGCCCAGGCAAAACACTCCGAAAAGCAAGGAGCCATGGTCTTCGCGCCGGCTCAGATACAGACCGAGATGGTAAAAGCCCATCGCGAGAATCGCGCCGAGCAGCAACAGATCGCGAATCAAATCCTGGTCGCGCAGGCGCTGCACCTGGTCGGCCAGTCCGAAAACGGGCGCAACGCGCAGACCGCCCACGCGATGCACGAAGTTCGCCGCCTGCACATTCAAATGAACGCGATCGGTCTCTCGCGGCGTAAAGCGCGCCACGCCGGTCGCGACTTTCGCCTGGGTGTCGGCGGCGGTCGCTCCGATCTCGCCCATCGCCAGCGCTTCGACGCCGTCTACATACAGGCGAAAGCTGCTGCCGACGTCGCCGAGCTGCAGCGCCAGCGGACGATTGCGCCAGGCCTCGGGCAAATCAAGGCGCAGAACATAGGTGCCGAAACCATCGCGTCCGATCAGATCATTCCAGGGACCGGCGGCGATCGGCTCGGGTGAGGTTTCACACTGGAGTTCGCAGAATTCGTTCGGATAAAATTCCCAGGCGCCGTTCAATTGCACGGCACTCGTCGGGCTTGCCGGCAGAATCATCTTTGATTCCGGCTCGTTCGCCAGGCTCACAATTCGCTCACATGCGGTGAGACCGGTGCAGACGATTAGTATTCCGGCGAAGATTCCCTGGCGCATAGCCTGCGCAAACTAAGGACAGCGGCGGGAAAGGCAAGGGATTTCTCTTGACCCGCGACGCCCAAAAGCGGAGCCTTCCGGCGTGACTGCATCCGGCGATTCTCCCGAACCTTCCACTCCGGCAGGCGAAACCGAACGACATCCAACGGACCCCGCGCATCATCCCGATTTCGACGCGCTGGTCGCGAAGGCATTCGCGGATCTGACTCCGCCCGATGACGCACAGGACGCCGAACAGAATCGCGAGTCGGCCGGCGACGCGGACGATCAAAGCGAGGGCGAAACGGAAGCTCCGCCGATTTCCATCGAAGATCTCGACAATCTGTGGGTCGCATTTTTGCAGCTCGAAGAGTGGGTGTTTCTGGTTCAGCCGATGCCCGGACGCGATCCCTTTCCTTTTATTGGTCAGCTGGAAGATCAGCTGTGGCTGTTTCTATTCACCGATCATGAACGCCTGCGACGCTTCGCCGATACCCAGGGCATGCTCGATGCGGAGCTGAACGCGCACTTTATTACGATGAATCCCGATCAGGCCCTGGAGTGGCTCGCTCGCCTGCAACAGTCCCAGAGCGCCGCCCAGTACTCCGGCCCCGCGCCGCCGCCGGTCTACGGCATTCGCGTGAACGAAGGCCCCAACGGCTGGTACGCGCCCCTCGAAAGTCTGCCCGCTATTCACGGACACCTGAAAGAACTCGAACGAATCTAGCAGGAGTTCGCGCGCCTGGACCGCTCGTGATGTTAACCCGGCGTTGCCAGACGGAATTCGCGTGAACAAATCTGAATTCATTCAGAAGGCGCGGGAACGATTTCAATCAGCCCGTCTTCCGTATCGAATTCCCACATGGCTCCCGTATAGGGATCGACGACGAACCAGCCCAGAAAACCGCCCAGCACGAGATTGCTGAATAGATGCAGCGGCCAACTCCAGCGGGTCTCGACGAAGAGTTCGCGCGGCGGCAAAAGCCCCTCGGGATCTTCGGCGACGACCCGGTAGCGCGCTCCAGCGAAATAGCCGGCTCCGGTTTTCAATCGGACCTGCAGGGGAGCCGGACCTTCCGCCACGACCGCGTCCGTATCGCTGCGGCGCACGGTGACGTAATAGTCGGCGGCCCGGGGCGCGGGTTCCGGCGTGGACAGCACCAGGCCTTCGGCTTCGCCTTTCAAGATCGTCGCGCAATTTCCGAAAGCGATCAGCGCAAGGCCGAGAGCGAAGCAAAGCCGCGCATGCGAAGCGACCCGCCTGGAATGCGATTCAGATCGCGTCATGCGTCGCCTCCTCCCCATCGCAATGCTCCGCGTACTCGGTCTGCATCGCGTCGATGCGATACGAATTCACGATTTCCGGAACGATCGGAAACAGCAAGCCCGGCAAGCCGAATCCGAAAGCCAGAACCGGCGCCGGGCCGTACCAGTACAGGCGGTACGCCTGATTCGCGCGAATTTCGCGATAGCGTTCGAAGCAGGCGACGTTCGTTTGACTGTAGTCGATTTCTGGATTCCGATACGAATTTTGAAAGCTCGCACAAGCCGCCGCATTCAGCAACAGTGCGATTCCCGCAACCCAACTGAGGCCGCGCGCGAAAGCGGCCGACCGCGGCGCTGAAGATCGAAAACGCAAAGGCTTCATCTTTCGCACACCTCCTGCGCGGCACGCTGAAAGAGCGTCTGCAGAGTGTTGCGAATGCGGTGCTCGAAAACATCGTTCTGAAAAAAGCCGTAGAAGTACAGGCGCTCGCGAAAGGACTCATCGATGCGCCGTCTTTCGCCCGATTCGAAACGCAGTTCAATCCGGGACGTGAAGCGTCCTTCCACGATCTGGAGCGGCCAGTAAGCTACGAAAGGATAGTAGGCCGGCAATCCGGCGACCGTAAGATGCGAAGGTTCGTAGTAGGTCATGAGCAGACGCGCATCCAGCGCACCCGATCCCGGCGCGGGGCAGTTTTCGATTCGCAGCTCCAGCTGCTTGCGCATCTCGCGCCTATAAAATTCCTGGAATCCAGTGACGCCGGCATCGTCGTCTTCAATCCATCGGGAGATCCCCCGGTGCGCCAGAGATTGATTGTACGCGATCTGGAAATCACGTAAAAAATAGAACGCCGGCTGTGAGTCCGCTTCGGCGTCGCCAGAGGTTTCGGATGCGAGCATTTCGCCGGTCGGACGATGCTCCTCGCTGACGGGCGGAGGGATCTGCAGGACTCGCACGGCGCAGGCGGTCCACGCTCCCAGGGCGACGAGGCAAATTGTAATCCGAAACATCATCTCAGCTCAGCGATCACTCCGATCTATCTGACGAGCGGCGGCGGTTAAATTTCTCCAAAAAAACTTCCGCCCCTGACGATTCCGCGGCATTTCTGACGCATTCGGGTTAGTGCCGCCGGCAAAAAAACGTAAAATCCCCTGCATACTTTCGGAGGATATCGCACTATGAAAATCGCATTTATCGGTCTCGGCATTATGGGCGCGCGCATGGCCGCCAATTTGATTCGAGCCGGACACGACGTCGTCGTCTACAATCGTTCGCAAAACGCAGGTCTACAGGACTGTCTAAATCTGGGCGCGGGCAAAGCCTCCACGCCCGCAGAAGCGGCGCGCGGACGCGAAGTGATCTTTAGCATGCTCTCGAACCCGGCGGCGGTCGAGGCTGTGGCCGGCGGCGAAGACGGCCTGCTGGCGGGAGCGGCACAGCATGCGGGCGGCGATCGCGACGCGAAATCAGATCCGGTTGCGAATGCGATTCCGGCCGGCACGCCGATCTGGGTCGACTGCAGCACGGTCGATTCCGCTTTCAGTCGGCGCATGCACGGCGAGGCGCAAAAGCACAGCGTCGCTTTTATCGACGCGCCGGTCGCCGGCAGCAAAGAGCCCGCGGCGTCCGGAGAGCTTGTGTTTCTATGCGGCGGCGCAAACGAAGATCTAAAGCGCGTCGAAGAACTGCTGAACGTCATGGGCAAAAAGACCGTGCATGCGGGCGCGGCGGGGGACGGCAGCGCGCTCAAGATGACGATCAATTTGATGCTGGGCACGAGCATCGCCGCGTACACCGAAGCGGTCGCTCTCGGCGTCGGCCTGGGTCTTTCACCAGAAGTCGTGCAAAACGTTTTGCTGAATACGCCGGTGGTCGCGCCTGTGCTGGGAGCCCTGCGCGCCCGGATTGATTCGGGAGATTTCACGCCGCACTTTCCCTTGCAGCATATGCATAAAGATCTCAGGCTGGCCGTCGACGCCGGGGAAACTCAGGGGCTCCCCATGGCGCTGACGGCTTCAGCGCGGAATCTTTTCGCACTGGCTTTGCCGACCGGCGACGACGGCGCGAACGAACACGAAGACTTTTCAGCGGTCTTTCGCGTGCTGAACCCCGCCTGAGAATCCCATGCTGCTTGCACCCGATCAACTCCTTCAGGCTACCGGCGTTGAAATCATCGCGCGTTCGGGCGACGGCGCGCCGCGGGATCAATCGACGATTCTGTTTAAGTCTCTCGGGGAAGCGCTGCACGATCGCAGCGTATTCGCACGGGTCCCTTCTCTGACATTCTTAGACGCCGGCGAAAAAATCGTGAGCGTCAGTCGCAGCGACATCCATGGCGATGAGGACGATAGCGACAGTCACAGCGCCCCGAGCGAGGCCCGCTTCGACATGGCTCCCGGCGACATCCTGGCCCTGCCGGCCGACCTGTACCAAATTTCGGATCTGCTTGCCCCGGACGGCGGCAGCTTCGAAAGCCTGATTGTATTTATCGCGCCGGCGCGACTCGCCGACTTCGTGCGCACCCTGCCGACCCGCGGTCTGCGCGAAGCTCTGGAGCCGCCGCCCCCGGGCACCGACGTATTGAAACTGCGATCGTCCGAAAGTTTGCGCCTCTGGCAGTCTTCGCTACGCCCGTTATTTCGGAGCTTGAGCGCTCACGTCAAACCTGACGCGAACGCGAAATTTAACGCGAGCGTCAGGTTTGACGCGAGCGCGAAAGTTAACGTTCGCGGCAAACCGGACGCGAACGGCAATCATCATCTCAGCGTGGCTTCGCTGCTGCAAACCAAGCTGATCGAGGGGCTGCAGCTGCTGTACATGAACAACCCCGCGATCGGCGAATGGGCCCGGCGAATGTCAGCGCCTCTCGACGGCGAAAATACGCGGGATCTGCGCGGCTTTATGCTGCGCCACTACGATCGGCCGCTATCCGTCGAAGACTTTGCGCAGCTCACCGGACGGAGCAGCTCTACGTTTCTGCGCGACTTCAAGCGCTGCTTCGGCCAGACTCCCCGCGACTGGCTGCTCGACCGGCGCATGGACCGCGCCCGGGAAAGGATCGAAGCGGGCCATCGGAATATCACCGAGCTCGCCTCGGAGCTCGGCTACGAATCCATTTCGCATTTTATCCGCAACTTCAAACGTCGCTTCGGCAAGACGCCGGGCAACTGGGCCCGGAAGATTCAAGAAAACATTCTGGAGTAAAAGCTCGTCCAAGATAATAGCCAGCTTTATGAATACCATGCGAAACCCATCCAAAACTTTCTCGAATCATCTCTCAGACGATCAGACGCCTGCCCTGCGGCTGCGGACACTCGCCCTGCCGGCGGCGCTCGCCCTGGCCCTGCTGATCGCCCTGCCGCTCTTCGGCCGAACTGAAAACAACTCCACCGGACTTTCAATTTCAAAGCGCGAAATGGCCTATCTCGCGCAGTGTTCTCTGAGTCGCATCGACGCGCGCTGGGTCTTCGCCGAGGACGGCCCGGGCCTGGTATTCGGCCGGCGCAAGATCGGAGTATTCCTGGGAGGACCGAACGGCGCCCGCTACGATCTGCCCTTCTTCACATGCGCCGGCCAACTGGCCGGCACCAACTGGCGCTATATCAACGAGGCCACCGACGAACGCGGCCTGCCGTACGGCGGCATCGCCAGTAGTATTGCAGATCTATCGGGCATCCCGCTCTATGCGCCGCGCCAGGGGAACCAGCGTTACTCAACGAAGGTGAACTACTATAACCCAGAAATCATTCGCTGGGCCCGCCGCAATATGATCCCGCCGCCGAAAGACACCGTGTTCGGCGTGGTCAGCTACCAGGAAATCTACGATGAGATCTTCGCCCGGGCCTTTCATGTGCTGCACGCCACCGACGTTTATCTGCGCGAGAAAGAAGCAGAATCCGGTAAAGATCGGTTTATGGTTTATCTAAAACTATATCAGGCGAAAGACTATGCGGGCCGCCTTCAGCTGCGAAACGAATTCGACGCCGTGTATCGAGACGAGTATCTGAGTCAAGAAGCGGATCCGTACAACTATTATTTCAGCGCCGGGCACGCCGCAGGCTTCTGGCTCCGTCGTGGAATGGACGGCACGGTCGACGAAGTGCGTGCACTCGTGCGCGAGATTCTGCAAAAGTACGACCCGGACCTCTTAACATAAAGGCGAGCTCATCCGTAGTACGAATCGTGACCCGCGTCGGTCGCCAGCAGCATGGATCGCTGCGCGTCGCTCAGGAGACGATCGGCGTCGGCCGCATCCATTCGAGCGCCGTCCAGGCGCGATTCGCGATCGAAGGCGCAACCCGTCAGGCGCGCTCCCATAAAATCCGCACGCGCAAGATCCGCGGAGTGAAAGCGGGAATGATCGAAGACGCCGCAAACGAAATTCGCCTGCACCGCCCTGGACTGCGAGAAATCGCTCTCTTCTAACTGCGCGCGCACGAATGAAGCGTTGAATAGATCCGCGGCGCGAAAGCAGGCCTTGCGCGCCAGAGCGCCGTTCCAGTTCGTCGTCGACGCGGAGGCCCGGGAAAAATCGGCGCCGCTTAAATTACATCGACTGAAGCACGCCCCGGCCAGACGCGCATCCAATAAGCTTACGTTCACCAGCAGGCTGCCCGTAAAGTCCGTGCCGGACAGGTCCAGGCCGCTCAAATCCAAACCGCTCAGATCGCGTCGGCGCAGCTTGAGACCGTTGCGAAAACTACGCAACAGCAGCTCGATGTCAAAACGCGTGCAGTCGGCCGCCATTGCAACAATCTACTCAGAAGCAAGCGGAGCGCACATCACTCGTTGATCATATAGTGCGAATTCTGCACGTTTGAAAAGCGCGAACGTTCGAGGTATTCGCCTTCCGGCGATTCGCGGCAGGCGAAAACGATCTCGGTTTCGAAATGCAGGATGTACGGCCGCGCGAAAAATACGCTCAGAATCCAGCGCAGAAAACCGGAGATACTCGCCAGTACCGAATAGCCGCCGGCCGGCCGCTGCACGGTCTCCGTGATGCGACATTCCTCGCCCGGGTCGGTGCGCGCCAGATACTGCGTTTTAACCGGCAGTTTATATCCCGAAAGCGGATCGACCCGACTGCGCAACACTTCGATTTTATTTACGACGCCGCAGCTTTTCACGGCGCCGGATTGCAGCCAGGCGAAGCGCGCCTGAAAATTCCCGGGGAAAGCTCCGTCCCCCTGAATGACGCCCAGGAAGAATCCATTCGCCGGATTATAGCTGCGCGTCAGACTGAAGCGTTTCGCGTATTTGTGGGGCGATACGTTCGTATAGATCGAATCCATACCGCCGACGCCCCGCAGGTCATAACGCTCGCCCTGAAACAACATTTTGCCGCGCGCGTTCGCGTGAACGATCGGAATATCCGCTCGCACAAAATCCGACGGCTCGTCGGAAACACGGACCGGCCCGCCCGAAAGGCGCACGCCGCGCTGCAGATTCGTGAAGTCCAGTTCCAGTTGGAACTGAGGCGAAGTTACGAACAACTTCAAACGATCTTGTTTGCCAAAGGGCGGACCGCCGCCGCTGAGACTCAATCGATGCGGTCCCGAATGCAGATCCAGCTCGCCCGGCTTCGCCTTCAGCGTGCGATAGTCCTGCTCCGAAGTAAAGACCCGACTCTGGCCTTTGTGATAGATCAGAACCGCCACGCCGTTATTCAGACTCTTCGGTCCGATATTGCTGACCAAAAAAACGGTATAGATGCGAAAGCCGTTGCCGCGAAAGTTCACGCTGTAGGCCTGGGTATAACCGTCGCGGTCCGGCAGCGGACGAAATACGAAATCCGAACGACGCGAATAGGTCCCGGGAGACTCCGCGAATACAGGCGTGAAAAACGGCGCGAGAATAGTCGCCGTCACAAAGGCGGCGAAACCCGCGAATATCGAAAGGGCGCTTCGGCCGGGTCTCTTTGATTTCGGAAACGACACAGACTAAAGCTCCTTCGCAGATCGCCCGTCGAGCAAAGCGGGCACAAGGGCCACGCTCGCCTGAATCAACGCCGCCGCCGGAATCCAATCCCAGGCGGCGTTGCCGGCATAGGCCGCGATTTGCAGCATCGCCAGGGCGGCAAAAATTCCCGTCGACAGGGGCGGCGCGCCGAACTTCGCCTGAAAAAAATCCGCCGCGAGCTCGCGCCCTCGACCACGCACGCAGCTAACGATAATAAAAAGGTACTTAAGACCAAACCAGGCGTGAAAAACAAGCACAACGCTCGCCATCGCCGCAAAAAAGATCCACAGCATTCGCGAACCGACCGCGGACGTTCCTGGATCGGACGCCGCGAATAGTTCGACAATCACAGGCCATTCCAGATAAGACAGAAAACCCAGCGCCCCGAGATGCCAGCCGTACAGGGCGATCCGCAAAGCAAGCGGACGAAAGCCGGCGAAGACGGCGGCGAGCCCCAGACCGCCCGCAATCAGAAAGCCCCATTGAATTCCAGGCACAGCGATCTGTCGGCCCAAATCCGCAAAGACCGATCCCCGCACGAAACACAGATACGCGAAGAGCGCCCAGACCGCGAAAATCGTTTGTTCGTTAATAGCGGGAAAAATTCGCGCGCTCAGAAAACCGTAAAACGGCACGACAAAAATAAAAAACAGCACGGCGCTGACGCCGAACTCCGTATAAAATCGAAAGACATCGCGCGAAACGCCGCCGGAATCCGAAGCCTCGTCGGCCGATACAACCTTCGCCGCCGACAGGGCCAGATCAATCAGCAAGCCGCCGAACAGCCACAGCGCCGTGCCCGCGCAGATCCAGAGCGCAGTGCGGCGATAGGCGCCGGAGGCCGCCCCG
Source organism: bacterium (assembly GCA_024742665.1). Taxonomy (GTDB): domain Bacteria; phylum Spirochaetota; class Leptospiria; order Leptospirales; family Leptonemataceae; genus JANSYA01. The sequence goes on along the minus strand of JANSYA010000001.1, from coordinate 466,126 downwards.
AACACCAGTCCTCCGATGCCGGCGGTGAAACCGCAGGCGATAGCAAACAGCAGGGCCGCGTCGCTCACGATCCGGCCGCCTCGCGCCCGGATGCCTGCCGGGATTTTTGTCTGGATTTATGTTTCGATTTTCGTTTTTGGGAGCGCATTGATCCATACAGAACCTCCGGCTCGGCGATCACTCCCAGCAGGCCCAGGGCGAAAAGAAACAGCGGAAACCAGGCGTCGCTCGCGCGGCGGGGCGTCGCCGGAAAATCTCGCGCGGGCCAGATCAACTGAGGATCGCGAGGGGAAACGAACAGATCGATCTCTTCGCCGATTTCGAAGCTCGCGAAGTTTCCCCGGGACAGCGGCCGCACGGATCGCGCCTGGATTTCGGCGGGTGTCCGGCCGCTTTCGTTCGGCGCATAGCGCACGCTCAGATGCAGGTTCGCCTTCGCGACCACGCGGCCGCGCGCCTGGATTTGCGCGTCCTTGAATTCCCGGGCCAGGGGGTCGTATTCCATGGCGATGATGAAAGCAAATATCGCGCCGACAAAAACGGAGCACAGACCGAGCAGGCCGAAGGGCGAAGAGGCCTCCACCGCCGGACTACGGGGCGCGGCGGTGGATTTCGTTTGCGGTGAATCGCGATCGGTCACAGTATCTTTAATTTTCCAGAACGTCCCCGAGTGGCCCGTTAAAGCCTGCTCGGAATTTCAGGGTTCGACCAGTTCATAGCTCACCCGCTCCGCCGACCAGTCCTTGAGTTTTTCTTTTTTAATTCGCGTAACGATGCCGCCGAATGTGCGCAGATCGTCGCGAAAGCGGCGCATATCGGCCGTCGGGAAGGCTTCGGTTTTGTAGCGTTCGCCGATTTGAAAAAAGTCGATCGCTTCGGTCGTGACAATCGCCTGGATTTTTTCGTGTCCGACCGGCGGCGCCATCACCCACTCGAAATCGTCGCGGTCCGCCGGCAGTTTGTACGTGCGATCGACTTCGATTCGCGCCTGAGGCGAAAATTTATTCGGATAGATCATGGTCAGAGCGCCCTTCGCGTCGATCGAATAGAGCTGAATATAGACGTACTTCGGAGCCCGATCCGCATGGCGCAGCACTTTAAACTCCAGGTTCAGTTCGTCGCCCAGGCGATACACGGGATTCTTGCCGTCTTTGTGTTTGCTCTTGCCGCCCTTGAGTTTTAATAGCACTGAGTACGGACTTTCAGGATTTTCGAGCGCCAGATAAATTCGCAGAGTCTTCAGCGCTTCCGCCGCGAGACTGTCCGCGATTCGACGCATGTCGCCAGTCGCATGCGCCGCGCCGATCACCACGCCGGTTTCCGCGCGCACCACCCGCAGACTCGCGGTATAGTCTCGCTTCGATTTCGCGGCGCGACGATCGCGATCCTGAGTCGCGGCGGCCTCGCTCTCGCCTTCCAGGCTGATGCGCCCCAGGATGATGTACTCCGCTCCGAGCAGGCGGCCCATCTGCGGCGCGTTGGATTCGTCGACCGCGCCGCTCTGATTCAGAGCCAGCTCCGCGAGCACTTTCTTCAGCTGCCCGCGTTCGATCAGCGTCAGGCCGTTCGCGCGCTGCAGGCGGGCCAGAATCTGCGCGGCCAGAGTTTCACCGACCCCGCTGTTCATTTCGGACTTTTTAGATTTTTCGTTTGTATCGGCATCGCCTGCGCTCTCGCCGCGATCGTCGCCGGCAAAGGGCGCGACCGCCACGCCCGGTTTGCCGACAGGCTGTGCGGGCGAATTCTTTTCGGCGAAGAGTCCGCCGGTCCAGATACAGGCGATGAACAGCGCGACGATCGGAATCGCCAGGCGCGGCCGGCGGGCGCCGGTCGATTGAAACCAACGCGCATCCTGCGTGTGAAAACGATCACTGAAATTTTTTAACATAGATCCAGTCCTCATCATCGCGGCCGCAGCCGCAGCCGGAGCCAGCACGGCTCGGGAAAAGACGCTGCGCCGCCGGCAGGGCGATTCTATAGTTGGACGAATTTTTCGCCGGATTGTTGGCCGCCGAAACTCCCACTCACCCAGGATTCGGCGCGGCGTCCTCAGCCTGCGGCTGCGGAGCGGGCGCGGGTTCCGGCTGTTTGGCCGGCGTCGAGTTGGCGTCAGAGCTATCTGCGGGGCCGACCGGCGCGGGTCCCGGGCGAGCATCTTCCGGCTGTTTCTCCGGATTCGCATTCGAATCGTTTGGATTTGTTTCGGGCTCCAGATCCGTCGAGCCATCCGGCCCGGCTGCGGGATCGCTTTCGCCATCGGCGGCTTCGCCCGGATCGACCTGTGGATCCGAATCCGAATTCCCTTCAGGATCCTCTTCAGAAATATCTTCAGGGTCTTCGATCACCGGATCGATGACTTCAATCTCGCGCACGCGCTCCGGCCACACGTCGGAGACGCGGCCTTTTAATGCGCGCTGAGCGTATTCGATCCAGACCGGCGCCGCGCTGTTGGAACCGCCGCCTGGAAAGGGCGCGCCTTCGTCGTGGCCCATCCAGACAACGGCGGCTTCGCCCGGCGCGAGACCCACGAACCAGGCGTCGCGCGCGCCGCGCATACCCGGATACTTTTTATAGGTCGCGGCCACGCTCTGAACGGTGCCGGTTTTGCCGGCGATCGGAAAGGGCAGGTACGCGGGATTCTTCGCCCGCGATTTGCCGACGTAGCCGACCGTGCCTTCCACTTCCGGATCGAAGACGGACTCCATTAAGCGCACGGCCTGAGAACACGCCTCCGAAGATAAAACGATTTCGCCGTCGTCGGGACGGCCGTAGTCCTGCCAGATGACTTCGCCCTTTTGGTTTTCGATGCGCGTTACTAAACGCGGATACACGACGCGACCGCCGTTTTCGATCATCGCATAAATTCGCGCGAGTTCTAACGGCGACACTTCCCCCGATCCCAGGGCCAGACTCAAATTAGCCGGGAACCGATTGCGACCGTCGCTATAAGACAGATCCAGAGCGCTCAGCAAACGATCGCGAAAGGTCGAAACGCCCACGTCGTCGAGGGTCTTCACTGCGACGGTGTTGATCGACATGGCCAGGGCCTTACGTAAAGCAACCGGCCCCAGGTACTTATGATTCCAGTTGCGCGGCTTATAGCCGCTGATATTAATCCGTTCGTCGATGACGACGTCGTTGATTTGCAGTATGCCTTCGTCGAAGGCCGTCGCGTACAGCACGCCCTTCATGACCGAACCGGGCTGGCGCTGCATGCGCCGCACGCGAAAAGTCATATTGCCTTCTCTGATCGCGTAGCCGCCGACCACCGCGCGAATATCGCCGGTGTACGAATCCAGGGCGACGAAGACTCCGTTCATGCGCCGTGCGATGCGCTCCATCTGATCCCGCGGGACCTTCGTGTTCGTCAAGAGCTTCGCCCGCACCGCGGCGACTCGTTTGCGAATCGCATCGAGAGCGGCCCGCTGGCGCGTCAGATCGATCGTGGTATAGACTTTTAGTCCGCCCGCTTCGATTTGTTCTTCGGGGATTTTTTCGTACAGCGTTTCTTTGATATAGTCGTTCGCGGTCGGCGCGAGATTTTTTCGAAAATCGCGGCTCGCGCCGTACAGTCCGATCTGGCCGGCGTCGCCGTCCGGTCCGTCGGTCACCTGATAGCGCTTCAAGAATTTTTGCAGCTCGATGTTCTTTTCTTTTTCGCTCAGGTACTCGTCGCGCTGCAGGGTCAGCATCACCAGGCGCTGCTTCTTTAACGAAAGCCGGATATTATTCTGCGGACTGTAGTGCACCGGACTCGGGAACAGCCCGACGATCATCGCCGCTTCGGCCGCGCTCAGATTCTGGGGCGGCTTGCGAAAATAGTACCAGGCCGCTTCTTCCGCGCCGATGCGCCCCTTGCCCATGTAGATCTTATTCAGATACAGGCAGAGGATTTCATCTTTCGAGAATTTCTCCTCGATTAAAAAGGCGACGAAGGTTTCGTAGAGTTTGCGCGTAAACGAACGCGCGCGATCCGTAAACAGATTGCGGCCCAGCTGCTGCGTAATCGAACCGCCGCCTTCGCGCAGGCTGAACGAAGTCACATTGCTGACGACCGCGCGCAGAATCCCGCGCACAGAAACGCCGCTGTGATTATAAAAATCGCGATCTTCGGCCGACACCGCCGCGCGCTTCAGCCACTCCAGCTTGCCGCAGGTATTCATGGTCATGCGCGAATCGCGATGGGGCAGGTACTCGCCGATGTGCGCGCCGTTCTGGGCGTAAAACTGAATCGGCGGAATCTTTTCGCGTTTGCCCCGACCCTGCAGCCAGTCCTTGTATTGATCCAGCTCCGCGACGATCTCGGAACGATCCGCCAGATAGATGCCAAAGACGACGCCGGTAAAGCCGATCACGAAAACCGAAACGCCCAGCACGCCGAAGACGATCACACGCTTCCAGTGCTCGCCGGAATAGCCGACCAGCTTTTCGAAAAGCCTTCGCAGGACCGGCCCCAATCGCAGGCGAATGCGGTAGAGCCGGTTCGCCGCGGCATCGTACAGGTTGCGGCTGAAGTCGACCAGGCGATCCAGCCATTCGGCGAAGATGTTTTTATTCATGGAGCTTGCGACAGTATACGCGCCCGGTCGGGCGTCCCGCGATTACCAGGTCAGGCGGCCGGTCTGATTGAAATCCAGATTCAGCAGATCATCGAAGGGCATGGACGGAATATCAAAACCCGCGTCGCCCGCAATGCGAAAACCCGCGTTCTTCGATTTGATCGCCCGGGAAAGTCCGCTCGTAATCGAACGCAGCGGCAGACTCGTAACGATTTTGACGACCGATTCGGTGCCGGTGTTCTCGATATTACTCGAAACGCCGTCGAAGAGCTTTTTGTTTTCCAGAAAGAGCGAGTAGTTGAGCTTCGTAAAATCCAGGCGGGCGGCCGCTTCGTTCTTTAAAACGATTTCGTATTCGGTGGTCAAATTGAAGTCGAGACCCGCCAGCCCCGAAGCCAGAGCGGAACCAGGCGCGGTGCCGGAATCGCTCAGCAGACGATCGATATAAGCACCGGCGACTCCCGCCAGCAGCGGTCCGACAGCGCCGGTCAAATCGTCGGCGGTCGGCTTTTGAATCGAAAAGTTGCGAATCTCGATCGAAGGTTTCACGGCGGGAAACTCCGCGTCCTGTTTCACGTCGATCGTCGCGTGATCGAGCAGACCCGGAATGCTGGCATTTTCGGGCAGATAGAGTTTCACCGGGCCGGTCAGGCTCAGCTTCAAGGTCTCGCTGTTCGGCAGGCGATTGTACGCGTTGATCAGGCCGGTGTACGGCAGTTGCACGTCGAAGGCCAGCGGACGACTGCCGCGCGCTTCAATGCCGTCGTTTACGTCGGTCTTGATTCGAAAGAGCTCCGCGCCCTCCAGGCCGAGACCGAGATCGGTAACAGTTCGCGGCACCGCGACCGGATAGGGATTCTCAACGGTCGTGAACAAACGCAGACTCAGCTTCTGCAAATCGATGCCCGTAAACTCCCAGCGATCCAGAGAGAAGCCGGGGGTCTTGCCGACGCCGGTCATGTCCTGCAGGGCGGCGCAGTTCGTCGCGGTTAGCAGGATCGCGGCGGCGAGGATTGTTTTTTTTGCCACGGATTTCGCGGATCGCACGGATGGAATCGCCGGCGCGGAATGCTGAGCGAAAGGGACGCCTGGTTTGAGTTTCGATTCGGATTTATGGATTGGTTTGATTGCAGCGTTCATAGTTTATTTTGTATTTCGATTCGTACTTCGATTCATTGAGCGACGAAGCCGCCGTCGATGATAAGCGACTGGCCGGTCATATAGGCCGAGGCGTCGCTTGCCAGGAAGATCGACGCGCCGAGTAGATCGCCGGGCTGGCCCATGCGCCCCATGGGGATGCTGTCGTTCATTTGTTTGAGCACCGCCGGTCGACTCTGGATCATTTCGGTCATGTCTGTGTCGATGAAACCGGGACAGAGCGCGTTCAGGCGAAAGCCGCTGCCGGCCCATTCGAGAGCCAGGGCTTTGGTCATTTGAATCACGGCGCCCTTCGTTCCACAGTAGACCGCGGCGAGCTTCGTTCCGACGTGGCCGAGCACCGACGATACGTTGATAATCGTGCCGCCGCCGGATTTGCGCTGCAGCTTGTAGTACGCCTGGCAGGCGCGAAAGACGCCTTTGAAATTCGTATCGATCATGCGTTCCATGTCGTCTTCTTTGAATCCCAGGCTGGGAATATTCGTGGCGACCCCCGCGTTGTTGATCAGGCAATCCAGACGGCCGTGTTTGCCGTGGACCTCTTCGATCACCGCGGCCATCGCGCCGGGTTCCATCAGATTCGCCGCACGCCCTTCAATGCCCGCGCCCGCCATCCACTCCACGGATTCCGGCCGACTGCCGGTGCCGTAGACGATCGCCCCGGCGTCGCGGAAGCCCTCGGCGAGAGTCCGGCCGATGCCGCGACTGGCGCCGGTGATGATGACGGTTTTATCTTTTACGCTGAAGAGGTCAGTGCTCATGGCGGCCAGTGTGCGACGCGCCGGGCCGCGGGGTCAATGACTTATGGAGATGCTCGGACGCGATTCAGTCGTATTCGACACGGTCGGCGACGCGAAGATAGTGGCGCCCCCGGTCAATTCGTTTCCAGATCTGCAAAAAATGACGCTCGGAAGCATCGAGACTGATTTCGCCGCCTGGCTGGATCACGCTCATGCGGTTGAACCAGGCGCCCTCGCCGCGGTAGCCATCGCAGCAGGACTTCACCATTAAGTTAATCGCGCTCCGCGGCGGCACGCGAATCTCAACGATCATCCCGTCTCCGTTTCCGTTTTCCGAAACGCTCAGCACGCTCTCCGGCGCCGGCTGCCATGACTCGCGTCCGAAGCCCGCCGGGTCCGCGTCGGCGGGCGCCCCGGCGATGAGAAGCTCGCCCGCCTCGTCGCGGACCATGGACCGATCTTGAATGCGCTCGTCGGAGTACAGGCGGATCGTAATGGTATCTGTCGCATGCGCGTTGTGCACGATCAGCGATCCCGGCCAGGAACACGCAGTGAGCGTGCCGGCGGCAAGCAAGACCATCACGATCGGCCGCAGACTCCAGTAGCGCGCCACAGCCTGGCGGCGAAGACCGCGCATCGCTTCTATTCTCAGTGAGGACATCTTATTTCGACGCGGCCGGGCGCGTTCGGTTCGAACAGGACTCCCATCAATCCCCGAGCAAGGCGCGCGCTCGCTCCGGATCGCTTTCGCCGAAAGCTTCGAAGTGAATCAGTTCCGCCAGATCCGCCCGCTGCTCCCAGTCTTTGCTGGCCAATTCCGGCTGCTCTTCGAAGTGCGAAACATATCCCAGGCAGAGATAAGCGACCGGCAGCACGCTTTCCGGAATGCCCAGAGTTTCGCGCAGACGCTCCGGATGCAAGATGCTGACCCAGCCGACGCCGACGCCTTCCGATCGGGCCGCCAGCCATAAATTCTGCACGGCGCAGACCGTGGAATAGGCGGCCGTCTCCGGCATCGTCGCGCGACCGAGACCGCGGCCGCGATCGGTATTGGAATCGCATACGATACACAGATTCACCGGCGCATCCAGAATGCCGGCCAGCTTGAGTTTTTTATAAGCGGCGCGCGCGCCGTCGGCTTCGCCATACGACGCAGCCGCGTCCTGATTGGCGTCGAGGTACAGCCCGTGAATGCGTTTGCGCACCTTCGCATCGCGAATCACCACGAAACGCCAGGGCTGCATAAAACCGACGGACGGGGCGTGGTGGGCCGCCGTGAGCAATCGCGCGAGCACTTCGTCCGGCAGCGGGTCCGATAGAAACTGCGAACGCACGTCGCGACGTTCGTGAATCGCGCGATACACGGCGGCACGCTCCTGATCGGAAAAGGCGTTAGGATCTGACATAGAATCGGACACCGGATCTGACATGTCGACGAGAGTTTCGCATGAGGGCCCGGTGTCAATCCGGCGTGGCCTGCCCGGAAACGCATCGCGATCCTGGAGGATGAAAGCGAAGGCCCACTCGACTGCTCTTCTACTTGCCCGCGATCCAGCGCGCCCGTTTCCTGACGGCTTGCGCTTCGTCTTTTTGCTGTTCGTGTATTTCCTGGGCATGGGTTCGTATCTATCGAGCCTGTCGCCGTACATCGTGGCGGCGTACGGAGAGACATCGTATCAATATTTTCTGGCTTCGGAAATGTGTTATCCGGCCGGTTATTTTCTGGCGGGCTATCTTTCGGATCGCACGCGGCAGCTGCGTTTGTTTCTCGTGGCCGGCATCGCCCTGCTTGCTCCCGCGCAGTTCGCGCTGTTTTCGTGCGCCGAATTTCCGACGCTGACCCTGGGACTTTCCGGACTGACTCGTATGCTGCTGGCGGCGAATCTGCAGCTGATGTCGATCGCCGTGCTTGAAGCGATCGGCGAAGGCCCCTACGCGCGCATGCGCTCCGCGGGTACGATCGGCTTCGCGGTCTTTCAGCTGACTCTGTGGTTCCTGCCCGAATTGCTGCTGACCACACAGAGTGGTATCGCAACGGCCGACGCGCCACGCTTGATCATTGACGCAGGTCAGAGCGGCCGGGCGGGCGCCTTCGCCTTTCTGGCCTGCGTGCCCCTCGCGCTTTTGGTCCAGCGCCATCGCAAGTCGGAGGAGCGCTATCGCTTCGCGGACGCCCTGAGTTTTTCGCTGCGACCGGCGCACCTGGCGCTGCTCGGCCTTTCGTTTGTCTTTTATTTTAACTTTCAGCTCGTCGACAATTATCTCGGACGCTTCTGGCAGCTGCACACCGGCGGCATGCAGGGCGTATACGGCGGCTGGTTCCTGGCTGTACTGTTGGAGATTCCATTTTTATACGTGGCGGCGAAGCTCGCGCGTTCGACGGGAATTCGCACGCTGATTTTTTTATCGGCCGGAGCGGGGGCGCTGCGCTTCGCCTGGGTCGCAGCCACCGTGCTGGGCTTCGAACCCGTGCCGGCGATCTACAGCCAGCTGCTGCACGGCATTCACTTTACGGGCTACCACATCGGCGTGATCTACTGGCTCAGGTCAAGCACGCCGGATCATCTCTATGGATCGGTGTACGGTTTATATAATATCATCACGCATTCTCTGGGTGGTATGGCCGGCAACGTGGCCTTCGGCGCCCTGCTCTTTTCCGGAATCGGCGCGACGCTTTTCGAAAGCATGGCCGGGGATGCCGCGACCGCTTCGCCGGAGCTATTCGGATTTTTGCCGGTCTTTTTGTTAGCGGCGGTGCTCAATCTCGGAGTCATCGCGGGTTTCGTTTTTCTACGCGCGCCGGCCTGGCGCACGAAAGCGAAAAACTGAATTTGCCGTTCTCCGGGCGCGAGCCGGCTCCGAAAATCGTTGCGTGATTGCGTCCACAACTCAGCATGCGCTATGGTTCTTGCTCTACCGGTCCACCTTCGAAAGCCTGCACGCCCGGCGCCTCTCCTGCTGCACGCGACCATCGCCGTTCTCGGAGTCGGCGCCGTTCTGGGAGTCTTCGCCCCCATCGCGACGGCTCACGCCCAACCCCTTGATCGCTATACGACATATAAAAATATGCTGGGCCGGAGTAAGACCCAGTCGAGCGTGCGCATCACCATCAAACAGCTCGGCGACTACACAGTCGAGAAGCTCGAATCCGCCGATGCGGAATATTATTATAGCTTCGCAAAGCGCGGCGTCGAATTGCACTTCGACGCGAAGCATCAGGTTTCCTTCGCGGTCTTGCTAAACGACAAGGCCTTCCCGTCGTACGCCCGGTACAGCGGGAGCCTGCCCGCGAAAATCGCTTTTGCCGACGATGAGGCGGCGGTAATCAAAAAAGCGGGCAAAGCCGAGAAGACAAAGGACATAGCCGCCGTGAAAGAACGCGTTCTGTTCTACGACAAGAAAGGCTTCTCCGTAGTCCTCTTCGCCGACGGCCCGCGCAAAGGGAAAATCAAGTACATCGAAATTTACGCGCAGAAATAACGCTGAATTATATGCAACGCTTCGCCGCATTCGTTGCATCAGATTTCGTATTTCATAGATTTCCCGACGGCCGCCCTTACGCGAACCCGCTTTCGCATGACAGAGCCGGCGTCGCCTGCTTCGATCGCCGAACAGGCATGAGTCCCGAAGATTATATCAAACAGCGCGTCGACGACCAGATCGACTGGCACTCGAAAAAGAGTTCGCGGAATCGTAAGATCTACCAGGGGCTGACCCTGCTCGCGATCATCGCCGCGGCGTGCATTCCCCTGCTTTCGGCGGCGACGCTGCTCGGAGATGAGCCCGGCGTCGCGGCGCCTCTGGCGGCGGGCGTCCTCGGCGTGCTGATTACGATTCTATCGGGCACGCTGTCTTTGTTTCGCTTTCACGAAAACTGGGTCGAATACCGACTGATCGTCGAAGCCCTGAAGCGCGAACGCTTTCTGTTTCTGGCCGGCGTAACGCCCTACGACCCGCAAAGCCCCGAAAAATTTACGCGCTTCGTGGAGAACATCGAAGGAATGATCGCGAAGACCGTAATCAGCTGGGGTCAGACCGCTCAGAGACCGGTCCTCTCCCGGGATCCGAAAAAGGCCGGCGGGGTAAGGCTCGCAGGCGACGGCGAGGGCTGAGCGACGTGAGCGCGCTCTGAAAGATCGGCGGGCGCGCTTCGGGGATCGTCTTCGGAGCGACCGCCCGTTAAATCGATCTTGACGGCGCATGACTCGCGCCCGATTCTGCGCGTGGTTTCGACTATGCCCGCCCCACTCAAAAGCTACCGCATCTTTCTCAAGCCCCGCTCTTCCACGCATCATATGCTGCCGGAAGACTGGCAAAGCAAAGTCCGACAGGTCGCCGGAGTGGAAGTGATCGGCACCTCGCCGCGTGAACTGCAGGTCGAAGCGGGCGAGGCGACCATCGCTGAAGTTCTAAAACGCGTGCGCGCTCACTGCGAAGTAGAAGAAATCGCCGGCGACTGACTTTCGCTGCAAGCCGAATCGCCGGCGGGATTTTCAGGAATCATTCTCCGCCGATATCAAATTGAACGCTTTGGTCATAGCTCACGCCGCCGCGTTTGATCTGCGCTTCGACAGTATACTGACCGCTATCTTTTCCGACGAAACCGACCGCGTAGTGATGCATCCCCTTGCCGCTCATTACGTGCCCGCCCTGCGCGAGCTCTTGATTGCCAGGACCGAGTACGCGAAAGCTCACTTCCGCGTCCGTGACCGCCGCGCCGCGATTGGCCGTGTCCATCAAAGTCAAAAGAACGAAGTGGGAATCTCCGGCATGATCGTGACCGCCGTGGTGGGCATGTTCGTCACCGGCCGTTTTAACGGAATCCGCGCCGCCCATCATCTCCATCATATCGTCGTGGGCGCTCTTCGGCATGAGATCGAAGACGGCCTGCATCTTATCGACCGTGCGAATGCGAGTGGTCGGCGTATCCAGAGAAGTATCGACGGCTTCGTTCGTCTCGCCGCCGCAGGCAAAAGCGCTGAATACCAGCGCGAAGCACGCTACTGCGCCAGAGATTCGGGCCAGACCCCGGGTTGATGAAGAAAAAATCGGATCGCGGTCAGTCCGCGCCGCAGAGTTGAGTTTCGATTGCATAAGATTGTATCCTTTTCAGTTAAGGTCCGGGCTGAATCAGCCTCTCAGCTTTTTTCGCCGGTCGCGGGCAGGCCGCCGATCAACAGCCCCGCCATGAATTTCGCGGCCCGCTCCGGGTCCAGATCATCGTGGTTGGCCATACGCACAAGCAATTCAAATCCCGCCCCGACCATGGCATAGGTCGCCAGCTCCACCGGAAACTCGGGAAAGAGTCCGTAGCGAATCGCCAGGCTCAGATCCGCTTCGAGATCTTCGAAGATTCCGCGCACCGGCCGATTGGAATCGCCGCTGGCATCCCCGCTCGAAGCGATTTCCAGAGCGCCCTGATCCGCGCCGAATACGACGCCGCGAAATATATTTTGATTGCGAGCGACCATTTGCAGAGTGGCCGAGTCCGACGCGAAGACGTCGAAGTACGCGCGATAGGCGTCTTCCATGAAACTGCGCGGATCCCGGGCAGCGGCCCGGGCTTCTCGCACGCGGGACCGCACCAGATCGGCCAGATCCTGCACGAGCTCTCCGAGCACCGCCTCTTTACTTTCGAAATAGTTATAGAAAGTTCCAGGCGAAAGTCCGCTTTCGCGCACGATGTCCCGGATCGTACAGGCTTCGTAGCCGGTCTCGATAAATACTTTGCGGCCGGCCCCCAAAATCGCGGCCTTATTCGCGGCTTTGCGCGCTTCCCGCACGCCGCCGGATTTTTCAGAATCCACTGCTTCTGGCATCGGCCACATCGGACCCTGCCCGGCGCTTTCCGGGCAAGCACAAAGTGACGCATGTGTCACCTTTTTTAGATTCCAGCAGAGCTCGCGCAATCCCGCGATTGCAAATCCAGGGAACACCGGACGCTATGCAGCCGCCTGGCCCAGCTCCCGCACCCGGCGCTTCCACTGTTCGCGACGTTCAGGGCTCGCATATTTGACCGGCCCGAAGGACTGCATGGCAACCCGATCAATGCCGCAAAACTTCAGCGTGTGATCTCGAAGCGCGATCATGCCCGGCCTTCCCTTTAGACGATAGTACCAGCCCGGCGAATCCATCGTGGCGATAATGCGCGCGCTGCGACCGCGAAGCAGTTTTTCGTATTTGAATTTGCCGACTCCGCGAAAGGCGTAGCCGGGCGTAAACACGCGATCAACGAAACCTTTGAGCAGAGCCGGCCAGGCGCCCCACCACACCGGATAGACCCAGACGATATGATCGCTCGCCAGAATCTTATTCTGCGCCTCTTTTAGATCCGCTTCCAGTTCGCGACTACCGCGACCGTAGCCTGGAAAATTTAGATCAAAGCTGAGATCGCGTAGATTCAGTCGCTCAATCGGTCGGCCCTGCGCGCGGGCGCCCGCCTCGTATTCATCGGCGAAAGCCCGGCAGAGACTGTCCTCCGCGGGATGCGCGTCGACCAGAAGGATCTTCTTTGTCTCGGTTTTCGTTTCCATTGCTGCATTCTCCACTTTAATTTCATCACTCACGCCATGCTCTTTCACGATAAACAAATGCATACTTGCACACTTATGCATATTTTTTCGCGAACGATTTCGAAATTTCAATCATCATATTCAGGACTCTAAAATCGCCGATCGGACCGGAGCGGCGTCAGGACTTTCCGGCCGTTATTTTACCGAGCTCTCGCAGGACCTTCGCGCCCTCTTCGAAAGTTTCAATGAAACAGGCCAGATCAACGCTGTAGATTCGACTGCGGCCCAGCTTTTCTGAACGCAGCAGCTCCACATCTTCCATCATACTGAGATGCCGACTGACCACCGAGCGATCGACCGGAAAGGCCGAAGCGATGGTGCCCACATCCGCCGGCCCCTTTAGCAGGAGGAACTTAAACAAATCAATACGAACTTCTTCCGACAGAACGCGAAAGACCGCCGGATCCAGCACGCAGTCCAGGGCCTGAAGCAGTTGCCGGGAAGCTTTGCGTGCAGATTTCATGTATATGTGCACATTAATGCACATATCATATTATGCAAGCTTTTTTGCGCCCGAAATTCGCTCACGCCGCCAAAACCTGGAATCAGCCGGGAGCGCGGACAGCGTCAGCCGCGGGCTGCGGCGACTTTGCTCTTTTTCTTTTTTCCGGCCGGCTGCTTCTTCTTTTTCCCCGCCGCAGGCAAGGACCGCGCCGCACCACCGGCCGCGGGTCCGAACAGGGTCTTCGCCAGGCCGAACTTTGTTTCGAAGCGATAGACATGCGGCTTTTGCCCCGCGTCTTTTACGGGGATAAAGCTCATCGCGCGCTCGCTCATCGCCGTGATGGTCAAACTGGGGTTTACGCCCAGATTTTCCGTAATCATCGAACCGTCGCACACCCGCAGGTTTTCATAGCCGAAGACCCGGTTCTCCTGGTCGATCACGCCCTCTTCGGGAGTCTCGCCGACGATGCAGCCGCCCATAATGTGGCCGGTGACCGGCGCATTTAAGAGTACTTCGTTCAGCGAACTACGGGGAATGCCGCCGATCTTCTCGGCCGCCCGCCGCGTGACTTCGTTGCCGACCGGGATATAAGTCGGACTGGGGGTCGTCCCCGGCTCAAGAGCCGATGTCATCGTGCGCTGAAAGGGCCAGGCGAAACGGCGTTTGCGAACCAGCTTGATGCTGTTATCGAGAGTCTGCATTACCAGCAGAATCATCGAACGCTTCGCGAAGCCAAAGGGATTCGAGGCCTTGAGAAAATAGATCGGATGGCGAAACAACAGATAGAAGTACTTGAGCGGGCGCGGGATTTTGCCCCCGCCGTCGGTCATGGGGCTCGCCAGCAGTCCGAAGAAATCGGCGCCGGCCGGATAGCGCACCGGCTCGATGTGAGTGTGATCGTCGACGTGGATACTGGAAGTGATCGCCACGCCGTGCGAATAGTCGGGAGCCTTGCCGGCGTCGGTCTTGCCGTACTTCGTGGCCACGAGCACTGTTTCGCTGTTCGTGCGCACGCGATCGCCCAGACGCGGACTGATCCGCGAAAGCTGCCCGGACTGACGCATTTTCAACAGCAGACCGACCGTGCCCATCACCGAAGCCGATAGCACCACGCTCTTCGCGCGAAAGCGTCGCCGCGGATAGCCGAACCAGCCGGTCGTGGAGCGCGTCGTGATTTCGTAGCCGTGCTCGCCGCTGGCTTCAGGATCCGCGACGCCCTGCGCGTTTAAAGGAACGACGCCGGCGACTTTGGTCTCCGCGTGGATTTTGGTTCCGAGCTGTTCGGCGAAATATAAATAATTTTTATCAAGCGTATTCTTGGAATTGAAACGACAGCCGACCATGCAGCCGCCGCAAAAATTACATCCGACCCGTTCCGGACCGTCTCCCAGAAAGTACGGATCGCTTTCGGCAATCCCCGCGCCTTTGCCGAAGTATACGCCGACCGGCGTCGGGGTAAAGGTATGGCCTTTGCCGATATCGTCGGCGACTTCTTTGAGCACGCGGTCCGGTTCGAAGAGCTTCGGATTCTGCGTCACGCCGAGCATATGACTGGCCACGTCGTAAAAGGGATGCAGCGCTTTCGGCCCGCCCATCTTTTTGAACGTGGCCTTCGTCAAAACAGTTTCGCCCGGCACGTAGAGCGTATTGGCGTAGACCAGACTGCCGCCGCCGACGCCCGCGCCGCTGACCAACAGAAAGTCTTTGAGGATATTGATGCGTTGAATGCCATAAAAGCCGAGCTTTGGCATCCACAAGTACTTCCGCAGATTCCAATTCGTTTTAGGATATTCGCGATTGGGCCAGCGTTTGCCTGATTCGAAGAGACCGACCGAATAACCCTTTTGACTGAGACGCATGGCCGATACGCTGCCGCCGAATCCGCTGCCAACGACGACCGCGTCGTAGTCGTACGCGATCTGCGCGGCCCCGGCGTTCGGATTAAAATCGCTCTGGCTGTGATCGCCGTTTGTTTTTCGCGTAGTCATGGTGCGCCGCTCCCTGCGAAGCGCGATAGCTCAGATCGTCGTTCGCATTTGCTGACTACGATTCCGTCGGCGAAAGCGCGACGTCTACATTTTTTCGCGGCGAAAGGATCTTCGCGAGCCTGGAAGTTCGGGGCGATAGTTTGACTCCCAACTCCCGCCCTTCGCGCCAGGATACACACTCCACGCCGCCGCAGCTACTATACAGACGCTAAATTCATTTGCCATCGCGCGCATCCCGCTCGAAGGTCGCTCATGCTTCGAAATCATCCTGCATCTGAACTGCCCCGCGTGTGCGTCATCGGCGCAGGCTGCAGCGGCATCGCGACGGCGAAGGCCCTGAAAGATCGGGACATCCCTTTCGACGTTTACGAAAAGGGCAGCGACATCGGCGGCCTCTGGCGCATTCATAACGATAACGGCATGAGCAGCATTTATAAGTCGCTGCATATTAACACCCACCGCGATCGCATGGAGTATCGGGACATGGCGATGCCCGAGCACTACCCGGACTATCCCGGACACAAATTGATTCATGATTATTTTCGCAGCTACTGTGAACGCTTCGATCTATACCCTCACATCCACTTAAACACGGGAGTGAAGCACGTCGAACGCCAGACCGACGGCACTTACGAAGTCCGTCTCGATAACGGGGGAATTGAGTACTACGACGCGGTGCTGGTCGCCAACGGCCACCACTGGTCGGAGCGGTGGCCCGATCCGGAATATCCCGGCCAGTCGAAGTTCAAGGGCAAACAAATTCACGCGCACCACTACGTGGACCCCAAAAAGCCCCTGGATTTGCACGGCAAACGGGTCGTCGTCGTGGGGATGGGCAACAGCGCGATGGACATCGCCAGCGAGATTTGCCGGCCGGGCGTCGCGGAAGAAGTGTACTTGTCGGGGCGACGTGGAGCCTACGTTTTTCCTAAATATCTATTCGGCAAACCTTTCGATAAATTCACCGAACTGTTTCCTCCCTGGGTCCCCTTTCGCATTAAAGAACTAATCGGCACGCTGACCTTTCGCATCGCCGTCGGCAAGATGGAAGACTTCGGATTGCCCAAACCGGACTTTCGCCTGGGCCAGGCCCACCCGACGATCTCGCATGAGATTCTGGGCCGACTGGGCAGCGGCGACCTGAGCTTCAAGCCAGGCATAAAAGAATTCAGCGCGAAGACCGTGCGCTTCAACGACGGCAGCGAAGTCGAGGCCGACGTCGTCATCTGGTGCACGGGTTACAACGTTAAATTTCCGTTCTTCGACGAAGGCTTCATCGCCGCGCACGAAAACGATTTGCCGCTGTTTCACCGGGCGATCCAGCCCGGGCTGCACGATTTGTTTTTCATCGGCCTGCTCCAACCCCTCGGACCGGTCATGCCGCTCTCGGAGGCGCAGGCCAAATGGCTGGCTGAATATCTGACGGGAGAGTACGCTCTGCCTTCGGAAAACGAAATGCAGCGCCAGATCGAAAAGACTCAGGCGAAAATGCACAAACGCTATCTCAATTCAGCGCGCCACACCATGCAGGTGGACTTCGAGGACTTTTTGCACGAACTCAAAAAAGAAGTGAAACGCGGCCGCAAACGTGCGAAGCAGACGAACTACGCTCTGCCGATCCAAGCCCGCGCGAAGATGCACAAAAGCGTGGCGGCGAAAAAGTCCGGCAAAAGAACGAAACGAAAGCCAGAAACTCAGGCCCGCAAAAAAAGCAGGGCGCGCTGAGACGATTGTCCACTAGCGCGTCCTGGAAAATTTCTGCTATCGCTTACCAGAACTATTGCGGAATAATTTCGGCCGTACGAGCTTCCGTCAGAAACTCTATTTCGTAGAAATCGTAGGTGTGCACGGCAGCCGCATCGTCTTCGCTAAAACGCGCGTCTGCTTTTCTCGGCATCGTAAATTCGCCGACTTTGCGGTATTCTCTGAAATAGTACACGCCTTCGATGAAAGGAGCGGTATCACGTACGGTGAATTTTATCTGCGTAATCAGTCCGGTGGCCTGGTCGACCCAGATCTGCCATTGATCGATATCCGGCTGGGGCGCGAAGGTTTTCCAGGAAAGAAAAATCAGGTCGTGCGGCTTTCCTTCGAAATCCACTTCTTCGAGATGCGTTACCTGATCGGCGCTTTCCAGATAGAACGGGAAGCTGATAAAGAACTCCGCGTTTTGCAAAAATAACTGTCGACCGCCGTGTTCGGCGAACACCGGCGTCTTCTTGCCCGCGTCGATCGTATAAAACCGTTCCGCGTCGACGACACCCCAGACGTCTCCTTTTTCGGGGCCGTCCAGAAAGGTCATACGCGAATTCCCGAAAGTACCAAGAACGGCGTCGAGTTGAATCGGAAGATTGTGCTCTTCGTATTCCATAAACAGCCATTTCGCCGGCGCAGGCGCCGTAGACCAGTCGTCACGAAATTTTGCGCGAACTGAAGCGTACTTCTTCCAATTGTCCAGCCCTCCGGACGCCGCGAAGACCCGTTCCAAAATCGCGCGGCCTTTCGCCACGGAATTTGCGGACGGCTCCCCGTTCTTGAGGGATTCGGGTCGAATGTCAGCGGTGCCGCAGGCAATCGTCGTTAGCGCGAAAGCGGCAAGAATCGAAAGCTTTTGTATGGAATTAATTGAATTCATAATGTTACTCCTTTTTGAAATCTGAAATTATTGAGAGTGAGCCACTTTTATCCCGGCCGGTACAAAAGAGTAAACACTTCTTTACCGCCCAGTACAAAATCGCAAGTCTTTTTTACTGGACAGTATAAAAAAAGAGATTATTCTGATCAGCATGGTAAAGACCGGGCGACCCAGAAAATTCGATGAGGACGATATCATCCAAAAAGCGATGATGCTATTCTGGGAGCGGGGCTACGAAGGCGTGTCTATGGCAGACCTGGAGGCGGCGACGGGACTGGCCCGGGTCAGCCTTTACAACGCCATCGGTGACAAAGAAACCCTCTTCATGCGGGCCCTCGACGGTTATATGGAAATGGCGCGCGGCGTCCTACAGGGCTGTATAATCGATCAGGACCTGCCGGCCCTGGTGGCGTTCTTCGAGGGCATGGCCGAGAAAAAACCGAAAGATTCGCCGGCGAACTGGGGTTGCCTGATGGTGAATACAGTCCTCGACGTGAAACAGATGTCGAAGCAGGTTCAGACAAAGGTCACCGCGTATCGGCAAATGCTGATCGACGGTTTTGTCAGCAGCCTGACCCGGGCGCGGACTCTCGGCCAGATGCAGGCCACCGACGCCGAAATCGAATCGCGGGCGAATTATCTGTTATCAATGATGTGGGGCAATTTGACCACGATCCGACTCTTCGGCGACCCTACGGCCTTGAAGTCCGGCGTGGACGCCTTGACGGAAACGATTCGCATGTGGGGAACTCGGGCGCGCTGAGGGACGCACTTCTCAGCCGGGTTCGCCGGCCAGGCGATAGACCAGCACTTCGTTGTTTTTACCGCGCACCTGGGCCCGGTAGCGTTGCGCGACTGGAATCGCGTCGCCGACTTTTTCCTGCGTGGCGCCGTCCATAACGATGTCGCTGCCAAGGCGCTTATTCAGGCTCTGCAGGCGCGCCGCCAAATTCACCGAGTCGCCGATTACGGTATATTCCAGACGCCGACTCGAACCGACGTTGCCGGCGAAGACGTTGCCCGTGGCGATGCCAATGCCGACAGTCACGGGATCCGGAAGATAATCCGGTCGCACATCGTTAAACTGCGTCAAGTACGCGCGAATGTCGAGAGCGCAGCGCACGCAGTTTAAGGCGTCTTCTTCGGTCGGCACGGGACAGCCGAAGGTCGCGAGCATTCCGTCCCCGAGCAGCTTATTTACGGAACCTTTGTGTTTGAACACCAGGTCCATCGTATCGGTGAAAATCGACGACAGAAACTCCGCGAAGATTTTCGGTTCGAGGATTTCGCCGAGCGACGTCGAACCGCGAATATCGAAGAACATGATCGTGGCTTCCAGCTGGGTGCCGCCGAGCTCCGGCAAAATTTCCTGACTGATGATCTTCTGGGCCAGATCGTCGGAAAAGAACTTGGAAAGCCCCAGCTTTTCGCGATTCAGCTTTTCGGTCAGTTCGATTAACTTTTCTTTATATTTCTTTAGCTCGATTTCTTTCTGGATCTTCGGCGTAAGCTCGGCGATGCGAATCGGTTTCGCCATGAACTCGCTCGCGCCGGTGGACAGGGCCACGACGAGCATCTCTTCGGATGCGTCGGAGGAGATGATAATTACCGGCACGTCGATCATCTCGGCGTGCTCTTTGATCTTTTTCAAGACCATCAGACCGGTGATCTCCGGCATATGAATGTCGGTAATCACCAGGTCCGGCCGCCAGTCGAAGAAGATGTCCAGACCCTCCTGGCCGCCTTCCGCCACGCGGACTTCATAGCCCATCAGGGAAACGTATTGCTTGAGAAGGCCACGGTAGTCCGCGTCGTCCTCTATGATCAGAATTTTATCCATTTACTCAATCAGCCAGTGCCATCAAGCGGAAGCCCGGCGGCGCTTCGCGACTCGGCTCGCGACCGACTCGAAGATCGTCAGGATCCCACGACCTGTTTGTAAAAAGGATGCTCTTTCAGCTGATTGTATTTGCCTTCGTTGTAGGTACCGACGACGTCCACGACGTCGTAGTGCGACGCCAGGCTCGCGCGTCGTTCGAGATCCGACATCGACAGCAACAGGCCCATCATCTCGCGAGTGGTCAGAGACGCGAGCGCCGTGATGCGAACCAGATCGGGTTGCGTCCCGACTTCGCCCGCGGGAAAATTGTGATCGGAGATCACAGCCTGCAAAGCGTCGGGAATATTCCATTTTTCGAAGGCCAGCTTTCCGACTTCGATATGATCCACGCCGAAGAGCTTGCGTTCCTCTTCGATCAAATCGGCGAAGTTTTTCTCCGCGTTTTCGATTAAATCAGAATAGGCTTTCTTCTGATCGAGAGCCAGAATCGTCATGCCGATTTTGTGCAGCAGAGCGCCCAGAAAAGCCTGCTCTTTGTACTGCTTGAAACCCATTTTTTCGCACAGTTCTTCGGCGACGAGAGCGCAGGTGATTGTGAACTCGTTCAGATAGCTCAAAAAGATCTTTCCTTTGAGCGAATTGTTCATGGACTTGGAGGCCAGCAAAATCACCAGATTCTTGACGGTTTTCAGGCCCAGCAGGGTAATTGCGTCTCGCAGGGTTTTGACCCGGCCGGAGCGACCGTAGTATGCGGAATTCGCAATGCGCAGCAGGTCGGAGCAGACTCCCTCGTCAGGGGCGATGATTCTTTCGAGGCCCTGGCTGCTGGCGGTTTCGCCGAGCGGATCGAATTGCATCACCTGAACGGTAACAGTCGAGAGTGGCGGTATTTGAATATCCTGAAGATCGATCATGACCTGCTCCTGCCGCGCGAAATTCGCATGCGTTAATTATGCACGGGGCAAATTATCACCTGAAAATAAAAGAATAATTTTTAGAAAACATAAAAACAAATCACATATTCGCGACCGGGACTAAACCGGGGAAAACCCGACGGTATCGCGCGAGTGTCATCTGTATTACGCGAAACGAACTCTGTAAATTTATGCCTGCACCACAAACTCTATTAAAAAAACTAGAATATACCCTGGCCCGCGCCATCTTGAAACTTCCCGATAGCATGCTGTACGCGCTCTCCGGCGGCAAAAGCCGCACGAATCAGGCGGGACATCGCCTGGACGCTCGCATTCAAATGGCGCTGCGCCTTGATCGCCTGAAACCCGACATCCATACCCTGCCGCCGCAAATGGCCCGCCAGCAACTGCGCGAACTCGTGCGAATTTTCGACCTGGATCCAGAGCCGCTGCCCCGGGCGGAAAATATTTCAGTGCCGGGCGTCGCACGCATCTCCACTCGCATCCCCATGCGGCTCTACGCCCCGACGGCCCAGGCGAAAGAGCTGCCCGCGCTGGTCTACTATCACGGCGGCGGCTTCGTTATCGGCGATACCGCCGGCTACGATGCGACCATGCGATATTTGAGCAAAAAATCCGGCTGCATCGTAATTTCCGTCGACTACCGGTTAGCGCCCGACCATCCCTATCCGGCGGCGGTCGATGACGCTCTGGCGACCTACGCCTGGATCTTAAAAAACGGCCCCTTGTTCGGCGTCGATCCGAAACGCGTGGGGGTGGGCGGCGACAGCGCCGGGGGCAATCTGGCCTTGAATATATGTTTGCAGGCCGCCAGCCAGCGTCTGAAATCGCCGGCTTTTTTGGCGATGATCTATCCCTGGGTGGATGTGTCCGACTCGGCGCACGAAGACGAATCCTATCGCGAACTCGGCGGGGAGTACGCGCTGACCCTTGAACTGTTAGAATATTTTACGCGCCATACTTTTCTTTCCACGCAAAAACTAAACGATCCCGCCGTCTCGCCCGTTTATACGAAAGCGCAGCAGCTCAAACGCGTGCCGCCCACGCTGATCCAGCTGTGCGGCTTCGACCCCCTGCGCGACCAGGGACAACGCATGGGCGATCAGTTGAAAGCGGCGGGCGTCGAGTGCGAAACCCGACTCTATCCAACTTTGATTCACGGGGCGATGAGCCTGGCCGGAGTCGTACCCGACGCGCGCACGATGCTCGACGAGTACGCCGCCGCCGTCGCGGAATTCGCCTTCGCCGGCTCGTCGAGCGCGGCGGCCACGCCGGCCGGAACTAAAAAATCGCCGCGACAGACGAAGTCCGGCGCGTCCGCGCGAAGCACCCGAACCGCGAAATGACTGTGCGCATCGCAGTCGTCGGCGCGGGCGCTCTCGGCCTGTACTACGGAGGATTGCTTGCGAAGCACAGGCGCGACGGCGACGGCAAAACAAGACCGAACAAGGCCGACCATCGCGTCGCCTTTCTCGCTCGCAGCGATTATGCGGCCCTCGGCTCTCGCGGCCTGGTTGTGCATTCCACCGACGGCGATTTCAAACTTGCGGCCGACGAACTCGAAGTCTTCGACGGGGCCGATCCCGCGGCCCTCGCCCGCGACTTCGGCCCCGTCGATTTGCTTTTGATCGGACTGAAGACGACCGCCAACGCCGAAGCCTATGCGAAGCTGCTGCCGCCCCTCTTCCACGCGGATCGCACAGTTTTATTGTGTTTGCAAAACGGACTCGGCAATGAAGCGTCCCTGGCGGAATTGTTTCCGCCGGAACGCATTCTGGGCGGCACCGCTTTTTTATGTTCGAATCGAATCGCGCCGGGGGAAATCGAACACACAGAACACGCCATGATTCATCTCGCGCCGTATTCGAAAGCCTTCGCCGCGCCGCGAGACGCCCTGACTCCGGAAGCCGTGCGCGATTTATTCGAAGCGAGCGGCGTCGACTGCCAGGTGCGACCGAACTATATCGAAATGCGCTGGCGCAAACAAATCTGGAACGTGCCCTTTAATGCGCTGTGTACGATTCACAACTGCGGCACCGATCAACTGCTGGCGATGCCCGGCATGGCCGATCGCGTCAGCGCCACGATGCGCGAAATCATATATCTGGGCGAAAGCATCAATGCGGCGCTGCTGGAACGCAACCTACGGCTGCCGGCCGCGCGTCGGATCAACTGCGGCGAATATCGCCTGAGCGCGAATACTGACGAAATCGTCGCGGAGCAGCTGGCGAAGACTCGCGCCATGAACGATTATAAACCTTCGATGCTTTTAGATTACCGGGCCGGACGCCCGCTCGAATACGAGGCGATCTTCGGAGCGTGTCTGCGAGAACGCGCTGCGTACGCGCCGGACTGCGCGATTCCCGAAATAGAAGCGATCGCCGGCGAACTGCGTCTCGCCGCGGCCATCGCTCAACCGTAGCGCAAACTCAAGAGCGACAGATCGTCGGTGAGTTCGCTGTCGCCCTGCCGCAGGGCTACGCCGATCGCCGCCAGATCGCCTTCGAGTTCCGCCACCAATCGCACGAAACGAAACTCGTCTTCGTTCATCACGCGGGCGGTTTCGCCGCCGCTTGCCGGCGCCGGTACGAGAATATCGTCGCGACCGTCGGAACCCGAAACGATTACGTCACCCGGTTGAAGTTGTAAGCGCTCGACCGTGAAATCATCTTCGGAGCCGACCACGCCCAGCTTGCCGGTCGAACCGGTCTCGGGCAGGAACTCCGCCTTACCGTCGCGCAACAACACCGAGCCGGGATGCTCCGCGTTGATCCAGAAGAGTTCGCCCGTGCCTTCCACCAGCACGGCCATCCAGGCCGTCACGAGCATGCCGCCTTCGAAAGGCAAAAAGGTTCGATGCAATTCCAGAAAGCACTCTTTCAACCAGCTTCGCGGATCCCTTCCGATGCCCGGATCGACGATATTCAAGTCCACACCGTCGGCGGCGCTCGCGTCGCCCTTCTCGAGAGCGTCGGTAATGCGGCGGCGATTGCGCTCGCGTTCGATCATAGCCTGATAGGCCACGCTCAAAACAATCGCGCCGCCGGCGCCCTGAATGGATTTGCCCATCGCGTCGGCGTTTACGCAAACGACGCAATCGGAATCTCCCAGCCGGAGTTTGGCGGCCATCGAAATGTCGCCCCCGATCTCTTCGCGCCAGTGCTTAAAGCGAAACTTTTTTTTCTGATCCACGTAGGACTGCACGGTGATCGTTTCCGTTCGCAGCTCTTCGATTCGATTGCGCTGCAAGGCCTGCAGGCGATTGCCATGGAGAGCTTCACTTTCGACGTTCGGGCGCGGCGCAAAGGGCGCCATCAAACGCGCGATCAAAAAATAGTCGCCGTCCTGCTGGCGTTTCAACCAGCGCACTCGTTCCAGGTTTCGTTTGAGTCGTCCCGTGCGTCGCGCGACGACCTCTTCCAGATTCGTGGCGTGGGCCGCGAGCTGGTTGCGGGCGCTTTCCAATTCCCGGGAATAATCGTGCAGTCGACTGCGAACTTCTTCATAGCGCCGCGAAACCACCAGCGCGAGAAAACTCAGTAACACCGCGAAACCATAGCTGATCAATTGCCGGGGCCAGGGGATCAACCCGAGCACGCCGGAAAGATCGTACAGCGCCACGAGCAGAAATGCCAGCACACCCGCCGCGATCAGCCGGGCTTCGCTATTGCCGCGAAAGACGGCGCGCATCAGCGGGAACAACAGCAGCAGAGTCGCGACCAGCGAAACCTCAAAGAACGTAAAAATGGTTTTATAAATCGGAACGCCCGCGAGATGCACGGCGAAGAGTCCGGCGACGAAAAGCACCATGCCGTTCACCGTATAACGAATGACCCGCGAATCCGAAACCACCTGGCGAAAATAAAATCCCAGACAGAGCGGCAGCGTATACAGCGAAATATATTCGACGTACATCCAGACCATATGCGCCGGCCATAGAATATACTGCAGACGCAAAGTTCGATTCGAAAGCAAATACAGGCCCGCGTCGAAAGCCAGCAGCCCGAATGAAAAATAAATCAGCTCCAGGCGGCGGCGAATATACAAAATCAAAACGAAGATGCCGGTCGTGATGGCGATCGTGGCGAGCACAAAGCGGTCGATGTCTTCTCGCAGCAGGTCTTCGACGATTTCGCTGCGACAGCCGATCATCGGCGATCCGGCCACGCCGATCTGCGCATAGTCCGAATAGATCTTCAGCTCAATGCCTGGACTTTCGCCCAGCGAAATCAAATGAAAGGGCCAGCCGCGATAGCCGGCCGCGCCCAGATCCGGATCCCCGAAGCGATAGAGCAGCTTGTCGCCGCCGGGCGCGCGCGCCTCGAAACTCTGGTGCACGAGGGGAAAGTACAGCGCCGGGTCGGAGCAATCCGGCGCGGCGAGAGTCGCGTGACGAATATACAGAATCCGGCCACGGTTGCTGAAAGGACGAATCGCATCGCCGGCGAAAGGACGCCACCCGGACGCGCCCGAATCCGCTTCGCCGGCTTTTGTTGCGCCGGCGTCTTCTTCGAAGCGATACTCCCACCCCGAAACGACTTCGGTCGTACGTTCGATGCTCGCATCTCCCGGCGCAAGCTGCTCCCCGCGATTGCAGGCGAAGCTTGTCATCGTCACCGCGAGCAGCACAAGATACAGACCCCGAAAGGCCGAAAATTTAGCGGAAGGATTTCGCATGATTTTAGAACCGGCGTCTCAGGGCGCCGTGCGAATGCGCAGCTCTTCGATGATGTATTCGAGACCGGTCGACTCCGCCCCCGACGGCGCCTGTTCTAAAATCATGCGAAACTCGGCGCGATGGGTCGCCACCAGATCGCCGCCGTCGGGCGTACGCAAATTCGTGATCAGCCAGCTCTGCCCCGCCCGGCGCACGCTCCAATCGACTCGCACTCGTTCACCGCCGGGGCGGCGGATTTCGCTGCCGACGACGTACTGGCCCGCATTGATCTTTTTCGTCGCCTTCGCGCCGAGCAGGCGAAAGGTTTCGCCGGTGTGGCGGCCGAGTAAATTCATGAGACCGTCGGTGACCCACTTCTCGTACAGCTCCTGCGCTTCTTTGCGCTGATCGCCGGAAGCGGACTGCCATTCATCAGCGAAGACCCGGCGCGCGATGCCGGCCACGTCGAAGCGCGCTCGCAAGAGTTTTTGAAACGCGGCCCGGGCCGCCGGTCGCCCGAGCCTGCGGGCCGGCAGCGTCTCGACGGCCTGACGACCGACTTCGGCCACGAAGGACCGGGCCCCGGCCGCGGCCCCCGATGATTGTTGGGCCTGACCGGCGGTCGTGGGAAAGATCAGACCGGCCACAAGGACCGCAAAAATCAGAACGGCCGGCCGGGCCGCGCGCGAAATTCCGGGATTTCTGACGTTCGAGAATACTTGCATTTATTTATGGGCCCAAACTGTCAGACGCCGACGCCGCGGCCCAGAAGTTTTTCGCAGCGCCGAATATAAACATCCGCCGCCCGGTCCTCCGGATTGCGCTCATAGACCGCCGTGAAAATTTCTCTGGCCCGGGTGAACTCTTTTTTACGGTAGGCCGCGAAACCGCGCTCGAATTCAGAGCGAGTTTCTTCTTTGAGTCGACGCTGCTCGGGGGGATCCGCGTCGAATACTTCGAAAACCGTGACCGCCCGGGACTTGCCTTTCACGCGCACTCGATCGATCATACGAATTTTATAGCGCCCGTCGTCCAGCCGGGCCCGGACCGATTCCCCGACCAGCAGATTGGTTTCATAAATTTTATTTAAGTCTTCGATGCGCGAAGCCAGGTTCACCGCGTCCGAAATCACCGTGCCTTCCATGCGATTCTTGCCGCCGATAGTCCCGAGCATCAGCTCGCCCGTATTCAATCCCACGCCGATGCGAATCGGTTCGAAGCCGCGGTCGACCCGGCTCTGATTGTATTCGACGACCCGCTTCAGCATTTCGATCGCCGCGAGCACCGCGTTCTCGACGTCCGATGGAAACAGCGCCATGATCGCGTCGCCGATATATTTATCGATGAAGCCGTGATGCGCGCTGATGATCGGCTCCATGCGACCGAGGTACGAGTTGATGAACTTAAAATTATCCGCCGGCGACATGCTTTCCGAAAGAGTCGTGAAGCCGCGAATATCGGAGAATAGAACCGTCATCTCCTGCTGAATCTGGTCGCCGAGCTCGACGTCGATGATACTTTCTTTGCCGAGAAAGCGCAGCAGATCCCGCGGAACGAAACGACTGTACGCGTTGGTCAAGGCGGTCTGCTTGTCGAGGGCCGCCTGCAGATCGCCGTACAGGCGCGAATTTTCCAGAGCCCCGGCGATATTCGTCGAAAGCATTTTCAGAACTTCCAGACGCTCCGGAGTAAAGCTCCCGCTCGCCAGATTGTTTTCGAGATAGATGATGCCGTTGAGTTTACCCTGATTCACCAGCGGATAGCATAACACCGACTTCGCCTGATGTTCGCGAATATAGGCGTCGCCGGTGAACTGACCGTAGCGCGCGGCGTCCTCCAGTACGACGTGCGATCGCGTGCGGGCCACGTAGTTCACGACCGCCGGCGAAAGTCGTCCGTCCAGAGGTTGGCTTTCGAGAATCTTGATGTCTTCGCGGCCGATGCCGCCTTCCGCTTCGATCAACCAGCGCTCGTCGGTCGAAAGCAACAGAAAGCCGTGGCGCGCGCCCGCGTTTTCGATTACGATGCGCATCATGCTGCGCAGCAAATCCGCCAGGACGATTTCGCCCGAGATCGCGTTCGACGCCTTTAAGATCGTGCTGATATCCAGGTTCGAATCGGAGCCGTCCGTGCCGTCGCCGCCGCCCATCATAGAAGTCGAAGTCGTGGTCGTAGTCGTGACCGTGCCGCCGGGCGAAAACGGCGTGCCCACCGCGAGCGCCGCCGCCGAAACAGAATGCATGCGACCGAGCAGCGCCAGATGTTTCGTCTTCAGCTGATCGGTCTTCGCGTGCGCCCCCCAGACATGATAGCCGTGCAGCGCTTTCAAAAAGTACAGGCCGGCGAAGTCCGACTGGCCGCGCCGGCGCCAGAAGTGCGCGAGCAGCTCGTTCACGAGAGCGTGGTCTTGCAAAAACTCAGTCTTGCGAACGGATTCGAGAGCGCGATCGAATGCGGCCACCGCCTGCTGATCTTTGCGCAGCACGGCCAGGCGTTCCGCCTCCAGAATTTCGTAGCGATGCTTCTGATTTTCGGGCGCGAAAACAGCCCAGCGTTTCAGCTTTTTCAGATTGCCGTTCGCCCGGCGCATCAGGCGCGCGCGTTCGCGACGACCGACAGTGCTGCGATTGCGCCTGTAGATCGCCAGAGCGGTCAGCGCTTCGTAAAAATGAAAGGCCGGCACCATCGGCGTGGCGACCGCGCCGTCGAGATAGTCGCGCGCCCGATCCGCGTATTCCCTGGCCGTTTCGAATTCGCCGAGTAGATAGGCCAGCACCAGCTTGTTGAAATAAACCGAAAAGAGCGTCGTCTGATCGTTCGCGTCGATGTGAATTTGCAGCGTCGCGTCTTCGTCGTAGTATGCGCCCTTCAGCTTCGTCAAATCCGCCTGGTGGACATCGTCCTGATCCTCCGGCGATGATCCATTTGCGATTACGGAGGTCGGGGAGGTCGCGGCCAGAGGTTTGCGGCCGGCGCCCATTAAATTGCTAACTGTCTGGTGGATGATGTTATGCCAGTAGAGCGGCGTCTGCTGCTTGAAACGTTCCACGACGCCGCCGTATCGACGCATCTCGCGCTCGACGCTCTCCAGGCCTTCGCCGGCCAGCCAGGAGATATAACAGTACATTACGGCGTTGTAGCAGGCGTATTCGAGATCGCCCGTATCGAGGCCGAGCTGATAGCCTTCGAGAGAACGCGGCAAACTTTTGCGAAATGGATCTTTCCAGTGACGAATCAAACTATTGAAGGCGAGATAGGTCTGGGCCTGCAATTCGCGCGCGTCGAATTTTTGCAGCAGATCCAGAGCCAGGGTGCCGAAGCGATAGCCCTGCTCGATTTGGCCTAAGGCCCCCGAAATAATAAATCCGTAAGTCGCATAGCCGAAGGCGGAGCGCGGCGTATTGCCATGCCGTACGGAAATGCGCACCTGTTGAAAGGCGATCAGCACCAGCAGCTCCGGGACCGCGACGTAGGCGGCTACGGCGACGCTCGATAGAATGTGCATCGTCTCCAGCTGTGTCGGGTCCTGCATGGCGGGCAGATTCGCCAGCTTCTCCGGCGATTTTCCCGACAGTACAAGTTTCGTGCGCGCGAGCGCGGCGAAGATATGCAGCTGCGTCGGCCGCTCGGGAAAGCGCACGCCCAGTTTTTTTAAGACGAAGAGCGCCGTGCGAATCGCTTCGCCCGGTTGGTTCTGAGCGATCAAGGCCTGAATGCGAATGCGATAGATGCGCCCCTGATCGAGGAGGCTCTTCGCTTTTTCGACGACGATTTCCGACAGGCGCTGCATCTGTTCGAAGTCGGTGCTGAGATAGGCCGCCTCCGCCGCCTGGATGTGCAGATCCAGAGCGAGATCGTACTGGTCGCTCCAGGCGTCCGGGCCGAGCAGCTCCGTGCCGGTGCGCAGATAGTTAAAGGCCGGCGCGTAGGCCGCCGAAGCCTTGGCTTTTTTACCGGCGGCCAGATTCAATTCCGCCAGACGCAGATGGTCGCCCCGGGCGTCGAGAATCCCGGCGCCGCTTTGATTCAGACCGGCGTTCAGATGGTTGGTAATCGTAAAAATGCGTTCCTGAATTTCGGTCGGCGTCGAATTTTCGAGCATCAAGCGGCCAATGGCGCGATGAGCGGTTTGCTTCTCTAAGTCGCCCATCGTCGCGTAGGCCGCCTGTTGAACGCGATCGTGCAAAAACAGATAGGAGATGGAATCCTGCCCCGCTTCATCGCCGGTGACGGCGCGCACGTCGAGAGCCTGGGGCATGATCAAGCCTTCGACCAGGGCTTCGAGCAAATCGGCCGCGGTATCGTCGGCGCTCTTGCCGCAAACCGTCGCCAGAATTTGCAGATCGAATATATTGCCCATACAGGCGGCGAATTGTAAAATTTCTTGAGTATTCGCGGGCAGCCGACGAATCTTGGCGGTCATCAATTCGATGACGTTGTCGGTGGCCTCCATCTCCGTAATGCGTTCCAGATCCCAGGTCCAGCGGGCCGCTTCGGGATCGAAACGAATCAGCTCATCGATGTGCAGCTGACTGAGAAACTGGTTCAGAAAAAACGGATTGCCGTTGGTTTTCTGGGCGCACAGATCCGCGAGCGGGCCGGCCGTGGTGTGATCCAGATAGAGCGTGTCTTCGACCAGAGCGCGCACGTCCTCCGGTTGGAGCGGTTCCAGATGAATATGATCGACGGTGACTCCGTCGGCTTTGCGAATCTCTTCGAGGGTCGTCGTCAGCGGATGCGCGGAATCGACTTCGTTATCCCGGTAGGCGCCGATCAAAAGCAGATGCTTCGTTTCGCCGGTCGTCAACATGCGAAGCATCTGTAGCGAAGGCGTATCGGCCCACTGCAAATCGTCGAGGAAGAGCACGAGGGGATGCTCGGCCTGGGCGAAAGTTCGCACGAAGTTCTGGAATACCAGATGAAAACGGTTTTGCGCTTCGGCCGGCTCCAGCTCGGGCACGGGCTCCTGCTCGCCCAGAATCAACTCGACCTCCGGCATGACGTCGATCAGCACCTGGCCGTTGCCCCCGAGAGCCCGACTCAAAGCGGCGCGACGAGCCGCCACCCGATCCGCGCTTTCCGCCAGCACCTGGCGCACCAGCTCGGCGAAAGCCTGGATCAGCGAAGCGTAGGGCACGTTGCGATTCAGCTGATCGAATTTGCCGGAAATGAAATAGCCGCGCTTCTCGGTAATCGGCCGCTGAATTTCGCGCACGACCGAAGACTTGCCGATTCCCGACCTACCGGTTACGAGCAGGACTTCCGTCGCGCCGGCCGCCGTTGCGGCTGCGGCGTCCATGAGTCGCTGCACTTCCCCTTCGCGGCCGTACAGCTTTTCCGGAATATGAAAGCGGTCGGAGAGATCGTGCTGGCCGATTTCGAAATCCAGCTCCTGAGCTTCAACTTCCTGCGAATCGTCCAGTCGTCGCGCGAGCTCTTCCAGATCGGCGCGAATACCGTAGGCGCTTTGATAGCGTTCTTCCGCCGTCTTCGCCATCAGCTTCGCGACGATTTTCGATAGCACGGCGGGCGTTTCCGGATTAAAGCTTTCGACGGGTTCGGGCATGCGCGCCAGATGGGAATGCACGAGTTCAAGACGATCGGTAACCGGAAAGGGCGGCCGCCCGGTCAGTAAAAAATAAAAGGTCGCGCCCAGGCTGTAAAAATCGCTGCGGAAATCCAGCTGGCGGTTCATCCGCCCGGTCTGCTCGGGGCTGATGTACTGATAGGTGCCTTCAATCGGGGCGGCGGCCGCCCGGGCCGCCGGCTCCGTAGCTGTTGCTGATTTTATATTAGCGGCGGTCTCGTTCGAACGGGCGTCTCGGTCAAAGGACTCCGCCGCCGAATCTGTCGCCCGCCCGGAGCGCGCCTGGCGCGCGGCGATTCCGAAGTCGATCAACTGCACGACCTCGGTCTCCTGATTATAAATGATATTCGAAGGATTAACGTCTTTGTGAATGATCTTAGCGCGATGCACCGCGCCGAGAGAATCGGCGATGCGCACGGCGATCTTCAGGAACTCTGCAATCCGCGGGCGACGCCGGGAAAAGATGCGCGCCAGAGACTCTCCACCCGCGTCGCCGAAGACGATGGCCAGGGAATTGCCGACCTTCTCGAGCGCCAGAGCCGGCGCGACTCCCGACACGGACGCGCCCGAGTCGATGCCTTCGGAGCCGGCGGCCTCGCCTGCGGCCTCGGAGGCTTCGCCCGCGTCCGCATCGCCGTCCTCGCTCGCGCCGGAGGCCCGGGTGGCGTCTGCGGCGACGATCGAGTCGGTCAGAGTCCGTACAAGTTCGTACTCCTGTTGAAAGCGCGTCCGCTGCCGGCGCCCCGGAAGCTCGGGACTGAGCAGCTTGATGACAACCGGCGCGTTATCGCTGAGACGCACGCCTCGATAGACCCGCGACCGCTCCGTGTGATGCAAAGACTCACCAGGAATCCGGTAGCCAGGCAGTTCCAACATAAGGGAGTTTTGTATGCACCCGGACCAGGAAACGCAAGCAGGATTTTCTTAGAACTTACGGGGAAACTTCGTTATCGGCGGCATCGTCAGAATCTTCCGTCGGCTTAATGATCCAGGCCGGAATATGCGTGGCCCCCAGAATCTTTTCGGCGTTCGTACCGAGCACCGTTCCGGCCAGTCCCGTGCGGCGGCGCGAAATTCCCGCCAGCAACAGAAAATCAATCTCGTATTCAGCGACCACCGCCGGGACCGCACGATTCAGGCGATCCTGGTATAAAAGCACGGTCCACTGATCGTAGCGATCGCCAAGCAATTCACGCGCTTTCGTTTCCGCGTTCTGAATAATATCTTTTTCGTACTGATCGGCCTCGTAGCTGCGATCGGGAAAGCGCCGCAAAGCTTCTTGCAAGGACAACCGCAGCACATGCAGCAAATACAATTCGCAGCCGTGCTGTGCGTGTAATGCTTCCGCCCGGGCGACCAGATATTTACTAACCGGCGAAAAATCCACCGGCACCAGAATTCTCCGCGGCGGCCGCGTTTCCCCTCGGGACGACTCGTCTCCGGTGAAAGCCTCATTTTTCGCGAACGACTCAGGATCGAGAATGCAGATCGGCAGCTCCGATTTACGCAGCAGACGACCGACAGTTCCGCGATGCCAGATCCGTTCAGTCAATCGCTCCAGTCCGCGCAGGTCTGCTGCGCCGAGCACAATCAGTTCGCAGCCCTCAGCTCGCGCCGTCTTTAAGATCTCTTCCGAAGGCGCGCCGACCGAAACGGAAATCGAGCAGCGCTCGCGTAAACCGTCGGGCAGCAGCGGCCTGAGGTCCGCCTCGATCAAAGCCCGAGCGCGTTCCGATTCTTCGCGCAGCAAAGCTTCCGTATTGGGTAGTTGGAGCGAAGGATCGTCGGAGTCCACGTCGATGACGTGTAAGATGTGAATCGCCTGGAGGTCGGCCCCACACAGGGCCAGGCATCGCGCCACTAACTGGCGATCGAGTTCCGGAGCGGACTCGGCGGGCAAGAGGTCTTCGCCCAGGCTGACGTACAGAAGTACGCGCTGAGGAATTTGCGATGCGAAGGAGTTTGTAGCGCGGTCGGCGGTCGGCGAAGTCATACGCGAGCCAGAGGAGCACGCGGCCCAGGAAACGCCCACTAAAAAACAGAGCGGATCGCCGGGCCGGTCACGTGCATTGGACCGACCCGGCGACGCTTACAATTCGCAGGAAGCGAGCGGGGCCTTCGCAAGCGGCCCCGACTCTTTTGCCAGACTGTCAGGATTGACTCGTATTGACTCAGTCAATCTCGACCCTCAGGCACTCAGTCAATTTGGACTGAGATATTCTTCGGCTTCGCGGCTTCTGCGATCGGCAGCGTTACTTCCAGCACGCCGTTGTCCAGTTTCGCCTGGACCTGTTCGACGGCGAAGCTCCGCTCGTCCAGTCGCAGAGAGCGCTGAAATTCCTGATAGCGATGAATTTCCGAATAGACGTCCTTTTCGTTTTCGGCTTTGCTCCAGCTGGATTTGCC
Organism: bacterium; assembly: GCA_024742665.1. Lineage (GTDB taxonomy): Bacteria > Spirochaetota > Leptospiria > Leptospirales > Leptonemataceae > JANSYA01. The sequence continues at coordinate 432,604 of JANSYA010000001.1, read as the reverse complement.
GGAGATCGTCAGATAGCCGTTTTCGACTTTCACGTTCAGATCTTCTTTCGCCACGCCCGGCAGAAGCGCGCGGACTTTGTATGCGTCTTCGCTACCCGTGATTTCGACGGCCGGCGAGTGCGTCGCAGCGGACTTGCCGTTCGCGCCGTTGGTCAGCGCCCGGTCGACGTCCTGAAAAAAGCTCTCAAAGAGCGAAGGTACGCGGTTGGTTCTTGTAAGTGAATTCATATTTGTTTCCTCCTGTGTAAGCTCGTTGGCTTTACCCATTCTGGAGGATATATTGCAACCCGCGTGCCAGGTGCCAGGCCGCTGAATTTCCGGTTTTGCGGCTTTCCGGGAATCGGAGCCTGCAAATCTGTCAGTCGACTGCCAGACGATCGCCGGATCATGCTCAAAAGGCGGCGCGCTCCGGCGCCCATTCCGGCCGATCCCGCCGATCTCAGGGCCCCTGCCCGCCCGCCAGACCCGGAAAACAGCCGAAAAATCTGTGCCCCCGGCCCTCAAAATGGGTGGTGTGATACCCCAGGACCTGGTGAATTGCTTCAAAACAGGCTGTCGCGCTGCTATTCGCCCTGCGCCGCCTGGACCTGCATATGTCGACCGAGACAACCGGAACAAAAAAGCGCTCTGGCCCCGCCCGCCTCGTCTATAAGCTCCTGATCCCCGTATTCCTGCTGGGCCTGGTGTACTATTTTCTGATGCAGCCATCTAATATAAAGGCTTTAGTCCAGACGATCTTTCACGACTACACCGAAGCGCGCATCGAACTGGACGTCGAACGCGCGAGCCTGATCTACGGCTTTGAATTTCGGAACCTGAATCTGATCGACGGGCGCGACGACACCCCGCTCTTCTCGGCGAGTCGTGTGCGACTCTCCTGGTTTTTGCCTTCGATTCTAATCGGACACGTCGGCGTGCGCGAACTGGCGATCGAAGACCCGCATCTTTATATCATCAAAAACAAAGGCCGCTGGAATTGGACCAGCGTGGTTTCGCCGGAAGATGACGACGACGAAGAAACGGTCATCCCGGATCAAATCGACCTGCTGCTGAATTTTCGCGTCTACGCGAATCTCAAAATCAGCAACTTCGCCTTGACGATGCGCATTCGAGAAGACGGCTCGCAAGATGCGCCGACGACGCCGGCCGGAACGCAAAGCGCGCAGACGAAGGCCGCGCCGGGGCAGACGAGCGACTTCCAACTGGAACTGAAACGCGTCAATCTCCGACTGGCGGCCATCACCCGCCACTTCTCGACGATCCCCCTGGATCTGCGGCTCTTAGACCTCTTCGATACTTTGATTCTCGCGCTCAATCCCTACCAGCCGATCGGCGTAAGCTTAAAAACAAACGCCGCCGATCCTCAGGCCGCGTCCCTGGCCGGCGCCGCACGCCTGACGTACTTTCTATTTCGCGAAACCGACCAGGGCGTAACTGAATTTGCGTCGCGATTAAAAGCCAACACGACCGGCCTGACTGTACGCCGCGGCGGCGCCACTCCCCGCAGTCCGGCCCTGTCTTTGCGGTACGACACCCGCTACGACGCCACTCGCGATCGCCTGTTGATTCCGGTCGTGGCGGTCGACTACGCCGGCGATCGCTGGCTGCGCATGGATGCGGAAGTGCATAATGCGACGACGCCGCGACGCACGCTCCGCCTCGACGTTAGCAAATCGCGCATCGACCTGGGACCGATCGGCGGCGTGCTTTCGACTCTGCTGGGCGACGGCAAACGCCCGTTGGTCGACGGCGTCGTTACGATTTCGAAGCTCGGCCTCAAGGGCGATCTGGAACGCCTGAACTTAAGCGGCAACGTCGCCGCGAATCAAATTCGCATAGCGCCCGGCTCCGGCATCGACGTGCTGCGGGATTTTCAGCTGGATCTTACGGCGCTGATGGATTTGTACCGCCTGCTGCCCTTCATCGACAAACCGGAAGGTTATACCCCCGACGCGAATCTGGCCTTCGGCGTCTTTCATCGCCTGCTGGTTTCCGAACTGCGCGCGATCTACGGCACGACGCGAGTCAAAGGCGACGCCGCTATAACGCCCGAAGCCGGCGTGCGCGCGAATCTGGACGTGGCGAATTTCAAATTGGAAAGCGTCCTGCCGGAAATTCTACGCGGCAACGCCGACGCGAAAGTCCGCATCGCCTCGCCGGAAAATTTCAATCGCATGGATTTCGACGGCACCGTCCGCCTGCGCGACGGTCGTTATTTTCTCGATCGTTCGCGCTCGGGACTGCACAATCTCAATCTGACCGCGAACGGCGCGCTTTTATTCCAGGACAACTTTACGATCGACATCGACAAACTGCGCCTGACCGGTTCCAATCCCGAAGGTTCGCGCCTGGCCGCCCTCGACGCGGACGGCCGCATCGTTTTCGCCGACGATCAGATCTATGATATTAACGTCAAACGCCTGACTGTTAACTACGAAAGCCTGCACTCGGCTTTTCCCGGCAGCATCCGCTATATCATGGCACCCTATAAGATCTATCTATCCCAGGGCGTGCAGCTCAAATCGAAATTTCAAATGCGCATCGCCGACGAATTCTTCGGCCTGAATATCAAGCGCGGCTCGATCTTAAAAGTGCCTTTCCTGAAACTGGAAGATCTGGACATCGAAGCCGATATGCGCTTCGGCGATCGCGACATTCGAATGCGCCCGGTGCGTTTGCGCGGTCTGCGCGGCGCGTTGGCGGTCGATGCGAGCGCCGACTTAACCAGGAATAAAGCCGGCGATTGGAAACCGAAGGCGGATATCGATCTGCGCGTCGCCCGGGAAAATCTGTTTCGCGTGCATGAAAATATCGCCCTGCAGGGCAGTCTGCGCCTGAACGCGAAAGTCGACGACGATCAGGCCCGCGGTAAAGTCGATATTCAAAATCTGGATCTGCAGTACGATCAGGGTCTGTGCTCCGGCTCGAACGCGGGGCCCGAGTGTTATCGCCTGGCCATTCGCCGATTGAATCTGGATCTGCCTTTCGTACACGAGCTTTCGCCGGACCGGATTCTGTCGCTGGCCGAAAACGCGGGGCGCGACTACCAGGATACTTACGGTCGCACGGGCACGCCGAATCTCACGGTGATGTCCGTCGCTTCGAGCCACCGACCCAACGGCGAATTCAGCGGCCAGAGCGATGACCGGCGCTTTCACTACGTGGGTCGCCCCGGAAAACAAGCGCTGCCGGCTGTCGCGGCGGTAATGAACTATCGCAACAATATTGTTTTTATGGACTGGCTGCGCCTGACCACTTACAAAAAAAGCGACGGCTCCGGCCCTCCCGGCTCCGGACGCGGCGAATGGAAAAACAGCGGGACGGTCGACGGGCGTTCGGTCTTTTTTAATCTCGCGGATTTACAGCCGAAAAATATGGAGCTGGGTCTCAACGTTCAAATCCAGGACCTGGACCTGGAACCCTTTTTGCCGGGGCGCAATCGTTACCAGGCGGAAATCAGCGGCGATCTAAAGTGGAAGACCGCCAGCCTGAAAGATTTTTTATATAATACCGAAGCGCTCGCTTCGATTCATGAAATCGAGGACGACTTCAGCGGCTTCGTCACGCGGATTCTGCTGCCGACTCAGGTAGCAGCGTTGATCGTAAATAATACTCTGAGCATCCCCCGCATTCGCGCGGAGGTCAAAGGCGGGCTCGTCTATTCGTACGTCAGCGTGCGTCGCGGCGGAGCTCTCGGCTATCTGGTAAAACCCGGCGGCGAAGAGATCAAACAGGAGCGGATGCCCATCGCGCAATTCCTGGAACGCGCCCGCAACGAGCTGGGCACGCGTCGCAGAGACGACGCCGCCGCGAAACAGGCGGAAGCAGCCGGCGAATGATTCGCGCGCACAACAATCGGCATATCGCAAAAACTGGCATCGAATAAATCTATCTATGAAGCATCTGAAATCGAAAGCAATCTTCGCGCGACGCGCGGTCTATCTCGGCGCGCTGCTCGCGGGCCTGGCCGGCGGACACTGCGCGATCATTCAACCCATTCGAGATCCGGCCATGCAGCTCCTGCGCCGCGGCGCCTGCATCAGCGTCGACATTCCGCCGATCACTCTGACTCCCGAGCGCACCGCGGCCGAACGCCAGTTGATCGGAACGGAAGGCGAAATCGAATCGGAAGGCTGGCTGATAGCATCGGCTCAGAGCGCAAGTCCCGAAGGCCGGGTACCGGGCGCGCGGGCCGTCGCCGGCTCGAACGATCTGGATGCACTGTACGGCGAGAACCGGCGCTATCGAATAGAAGCGGGCGTTCTGGATTTTTATAACCCGACGGTATTGAAATTTCGCAGCCAGGAACTTCTCGGCGAAGGATTCGACGGCCGCCTGCGCGTGGTGCCGGCGAATCTATCCCGCGCGCGTTTCTCCGAGGAGAGCGATACCGCCGCCGAAGTGGCCCGCGAAGTCAACCGGGCCCGCCTCTGGATTTACGAATACCTGCGCAGCGAAGCGCGCAAGACCGACGACGCGAAACTGCAATCCTTGCGGGACCAGTATTTAACCCGCTGGTACAACGAAGCCCGCTCCCGGTCGGGCGAGTGGATTTATTCGGACCGCAGGCAATGGCTTCGCGCACGCTAACATCTATGATTTCCAAGTTAAGAATATTTCGTCTCGCTTTCACCATCGCAGCGGCCGGATCCTTTTTGATTCAGTGCCAGACCGCCCAGGGACTGGAGCCGCCCCGCTTCAATTACGACCAACTCGCGGATCGCTATTTTCGCACGAACCCCGCCGGCCATTTCCCGGTTACGATCCAGCGCGGCACGAACCTGCAGCCCGTCACGTCTCTGAGCGGCCACATGTTTTATACATCGAATGTGCTCGGCTCCGGAGACATCTGGATTCGCGATTTGGGCAAGACCGTAAACGTTCCTCTGATCAAACATCCCGCCGAGCAGTACAAACCCGCGATCACTCCGCCGGGCGACCGCCTGGTTTTCGTTACGGAAGATCAGGATCCGCGCGGCGACCTGCGCATCGTCACCATCAACGCGACCGAAGTCATCGAGAACACCCTCGACGGCGTGCCCCCTGAAGATCTCTGGGAGGATTCCGTCGACTTGAGCGCCGCTATCGCCGAACTCGCCGCCGCGCAAAATATGAACGCCCGCTGTCTGGGCGACGCCGCGGAAACCGACCCGGTCTGGAATCACAACGGCACCCTGCTCGCTTTCGCAACGGACCGCTGCAACTCCGGAGACTACGACGTCTGGATGCTGGAGATGGAAGAGGCCACGCCGATCGCGCTCTATCGTTTAACGGAAGGCGGCGGGGTGCAACCGCGCTTCGGCCCGGAGTCCCGCGAACTCGTGTTTATTAGCTTTCGCGACAGCTCCGGCGGGCGGATTTATCTGGGCGACCTGCGTTCGAATCGCCTGGTGCCCGCCACGGTCCGCGAATTGGATCTGCCAGCGGCGCCCGGCGCTAACTCCGCTTCGCCGTATATTTACGCGAATCCCATCTTGAGCCGCCGCCGCGATTCGCGTACGAACGAACTACGGCCCGGCCTGACTCTGTACTATAGCTCTATACGTAAAGACACCAACCGCAACGACCGAATTGACGGCGGAGATCGCGCCGCTTTATATGCGTACGACGTTTCGACGAAGCCGGAGAACGCGAGAACGCACGGCGAACGGCAGCTGCTCGACGCGAGCGCGCCGCTTTTGGGCGCGACGCATTCGGATACTATCGGGGGAGTGCTGTTGTATGCGGCGCGCCTCTATAACAGCGTGAACGTTTATTTTCTGCGACCGCGGGGAATCATTCCCCTCGAACCGGACATCCATCGCCAGTACGAACTGCGCGAAACCTACGCGAAACAAAATCCCGATCGCTTCGTGCTCGCACTCGACGCCGTCGAACGCTACTACGGAGATCAGAAAGAATTCCTGGCTTACGAAGGTTTGCTCGCTCAGGAACGCCTGCGATTTTATGAAAGTCGCGGCACATCCTCCTGGAAGCTCAACGAGCTGCGCGAAAGCACGCGACGCGCAGAGCAACGCAACCCCTTCGCCGCGCTGCAAATTCGACGGGCGAAGCTGAGAGGCGCGGAGCGCGATAAAGCTCCCGGACTGATCAACGATTTCATCAGCTCCATCCAGGCCGACCGGAGTCCGTACGCATCCGACGCGGAAGCGCGGGTCGTGCTCGCCGCCGCCTACAGGCTGCTCGCCGACAGCTATAGCGAACTCGGCCGCGACGACGCAGCTCTGGCGAGCATCAGCGCCCTGAACGAAGCTTTTCCCGACTACCACCTGCGCGACGCGACTATGCTGCGCCAGGCGCGCCTTGAATTGAGCGAGAATCTCGAACGCATAAAAGCGGCGAGCGACGCCAGCGAATTAAAAAGCCTGCCGCTGATTCCGGAAACCTATTCCACGCTGCTCAAAGAAATTCGCGCCCGGGCCTGCGGAACAGCTCCGCAAAATCAGGACGAAGGCGACGCCCTGGCCGCCGAAGTGGAACAGTGCCGGAGCAACCAGGCCCGTTCTCAGGAGCTGATTCACTCCGATCTTTTCGACTTTTATTATGAGCGGCGCTCTCCGGCGGAAGCCCTGGAACTCGCGGAATTTACTCTGGGTCGCGAACGCAATCAGGATCCGGCCCGCTTCGACGATTTTCTGCGCCTGACTCTGCTGACGATCCGCGCGCGCGCGATGTACGACGACAAACGTTATCTCGACGCCCTCAACGAAAGCACGGCGATTCTCGCTCGCGTTCCTCCGGGGCCCGCCGGACAGGCCGTGGCCGACGGCTGGCGTTCGATTTATATCCGCGCCTGGCAAATCACCTCGTACGTCCAGGAACAGCTCGGCAATTTCAGCGAAGCCTATGCGGCGAAGCTCAACTACGGCGGGGCCTATTCCCGCGAAACGAGCGTCGACATCGACACCCAGGACTTCATCGATATTATCGAAGAAAGCGAAAGCTTCATCAATCTGTATCTGCGCACGGCTCGCGACATCTCAACCACGGTCAAAGAAAACGAAAGCGTGCTCCTGGGAGCGACGATCAGCGCGGCGATCGACGCCGTTACGAATTCGCCGATCGACATCGGCGGCACTGAGATGGACGTGCTGTATGAATTTTGCCAGCCCTCTTCGCGCAACCGAATTCTTTTCGTCTCCCTGGGACCGAGCTACGACGAACGTTACGTCCAGTTCTGTCAGAACAACTACGAACGCCTGGACAATCGTAATTTCGCGGAGTTCCCGATCAAATCGGCTCGCACGGCGGCCGACCTTCTGTACATCGCAAGCTATGCGAACGCGAGCATTCTGAATATCATGTTCTTGAATATCAAGAAGCTCGGCGTACTGAGCGAATTGTATCGAGAACGAGCGGTATATTACCAGCGCTTGAAAATCAATATCGCCGCGGAAAAAAACCAGCGCCTGCTGGAATCCCGCACCCGAGACCTCCTGGTCCTCGATCAGTCCGACCTGGTCGCGCTGGTTTCGGAAAGCGACCCCTACGATTCGCAAACTTACGATGAATTAATCTTTGGCTACCGTTCGGCCTTAAAGACCGCGAGCGACGTGGGCGACCTGTCGCTTCTGTACGGCTACGCTTATATTCTGATCAAAAAGAATACCGAACGCGAAGCCTTTTATGAAAATTTACAGCGAGAGGCCTCGGCTGCGCGCCAGGGGCTCACCGGCCTGGCGCCGGGCGGAGGCGCGAGCCTGCCCCAGAGCCTCCTGATCGAGAAGAAAGAAGAAATCTTACGGGATTTCAAACACGCCGATTATCTGCTCCAGTATATATTGAACGTCGATCCCCTGAACGTCGACGCGTACCTGCTCCAGGGATGGCTGTATCAGTATATCGACGATCGGCGAAGCGAAGCGGTGCAGACGGTCCCCACTTTTATTGAAAATATTTATTATTATATCACGCGCTCCAACCCCGCGACTCTCAGCGACGGCCGTTTTTACGCGGATCTGTATCAGAATTATTTTCCCGAGAACCTGTACGAATCGAACGTAGAACTGTTTCGGCAGGCTTTGCAGAAAGTCGAAGGGGAAGCTCCCGATCAGGCGACCGGCAACCTCCACCTGAATCTGGCGAACAACTATTTCAAGCTGTTGAATTTTCAGCGCGCGACCGAACACTACGAAAAATCTGAAAACTATATACAGCGAGCCGCCAGAAAGAATCAAAGCGCGCCTTTCGATAACTACCGCCGCCATGCTCTGTTTCATTTTAATATGGGCCGCGCGTTATTTTACGAAGGTCGCCTCGATGAAGCGGCGCGGCGTCTGCAAAAAGCTTACGATATCTACGACGAATCCGAACGCAAACCGCTGCACGAACGCTTCTCGACGCTGAACTATGTGCTGGCGACTTCTCAAAATGCGACGGAAGATTCGATGCAGGAGCGCCGGATTCAACGGCAGAAACTCAAAGACATTCTGGAACAGAGCGAAGAAGTCCGCCTGAAGATGGCGCTCATCGCAGCGATGATCGGCCTGGCCCATTGGGAAGCAGGCCGCCCCGACGAAGCGGTTTTATTTTATCAGGACGCGATCTTGCGTCTGTACGAAAACGCGGACGGAAGGGGCAACGATACGGGCTTTTTCGGCGAAGAGGCGACGAGCGGCGGGCCGGCGGTCGTCGAACGAGCGAGCCTGATGAATTTTATCGCGCTGGCCCACCAGAGTCAGCGCAACTACGGCGAATCCGACGCGCGAGCCTTGCAGGCCGGCCGTTACGCCCGAGATCGCGGATTGACTCGCAACGATTTACGCTACGAACCACAGACTCTGGGAGGCCGCGCCCTGGGATGTATTTTGCCGTACGGCGAAGACTTCAGTATTATCGGCGAAGGCCGCACGCCGTACGGTTTTTCGCCTCTGCGTCAGTATCACCTGTCTCTCGGAGTGCAGTTGGAAAATCGAATTCAGCAGGGAGATCTGGAAGGCGCTTCGTATCTTTTACGGCAGCGACGCCAGGCATTCCAGGCGAAGGACATGGACGTTCGTCTGGGTCGCCAGGGATTCGTCGCGACACTGAACCAGGAAGCCCTGAACCACTACCGCGCCGGAGAATTCTCGGAAGCGGCGGAAGTCTTTCGCGAAGCGGCCGACCGCTCCAGGGATTTCGATTTTCTTCAGAGTTTCCGCCAGAACTATTATAATTATTTCAAGGCGCTCTTCGCGGGAGTCGAGGCCGCTGAAAACCAATCGTACAATCTCGCCGGGTCCGCGCAATCGCCTGAAGACGCCGTCGAAGAGATTACAGACGGCCTGGAAGAGATCGAGAACTTTCGCGAGAACTATCGCGACGAGCTGCGCGAACAATTCATCGCCGCGCGCACGGCGGAAGTACCCGATTACGAGTTCGACGAAGAACGCGACGGCCAGGCTCTCCAGCAAAAACTCAATCAGCAGCTGCTCGATATTCTATCGATCGAAGGCACGCTATATTTTTATCTGGGCCGCCTGCGCCTCGGCCAGGCGACTTCGCGCGCGGCTCTCGACCTGGCGTACGCGGACCTGAACCGCGCCGTCTCCCGCTACGACGACGCCCTGGGCGTTTTTCAAAGCGCCAATCCGAGCGGACAGCAAGCGCTGCGCATTCGCATCAATCGCGCCCGCACCCTGCGCACGGCCGGACGTCTTCAACAAGCTCGCAGCGCTCTGCGCGGCATCATCGAAGACGCATATGAATTTAATTTAATCCGCGAAGAGTGGCTGGCCCACGGCGTCCTTGCGGAAGTCTATGACGAACTTCATGCAGTCTACGGTCGCCCGGAAGATCGCGAACAGGCGTCCGTCAACTTCGCAGCCGGAGCGAAGCTGCTATCCGATAATCCCCAGGTTTATTCTCGCATTCGCCGAAATGCGAATCCGTTTTTCGAATCCGCGGCGGATTTCTATATTCGCCAGGGCCAATCGAAACGCGCACTGCAATTGCTGGAACAGCGCTGGGAGAATTATCTAAGCTGGCAGTTCTATCGCAATCCGCTTGAGTTTCGCCAGGCGGGCTTTCAGAACGACTACAACCTGGTCCGACAGTCGCGGTCTCTGCTGCTGCAACTGGACGATACCGAGTCGCTGCTGCGGATACAACGCAAGCCCTTCGCGAAAATCACCGAGCGCAAACGGGAGACCCGCGAACGAATGAACGCGGCCCTCGCCCGCATGTCCGCGGCGCGTCCGCGACTGCGCGCCTTTACCGGAGCCCTGCTGCAATCTGTCGAAAAGACCGCTTCGGCTCCGCGACTGCGCGCCGACCAGAGCCTGCTGCGCCTCTTTTATAGCGCGGGTCCGCAGACCGCCGTATCCGCTTGGTGCTTTCGCGGCCCCGCGGCGCGCTTCACTCGCATCCCGCTGAATACACAATCAATCGACGGGGCGGAGCCGCAAGCGACCGGATCCGCCGCCATCACAAACGCGGTGCGCACATTGGGCCGCTCTTGCTTTCGAGGACGCGCGGCAAACGAACAGTTTGTGATTTCAGATCCCCTGCTGTACAATCTGGATGTCGCCGGAATGATCGCTACAGCGACCGGACAGGATCGTCCGGCCTACAGCACGCGACTCACCGATAGCTTCGCCGGATTCCTGGACCGCGGCGACCCCATCGCGCGCAGCGAAAATCTCAATTTGCTAAACGTGCGCACAGGTCTGGTTTATAACAGCGACCGGGTTCGCGATCAGCAGGCGGACGTAATCGGCCTGCGCGCCTGGGAAACCAACGCTCTGTTCCCGGCCGGCGAAAAGAATCTCTTTGATCCGCGCGGTTGGATCGCCGACGAACGTCATACCAGCCTGGCTTTCGTCAGTCGCCCCGAGACTTCCGAAAGTTTCGCCGGGTCATCATCTCCGGGAACGCTCACGGGCCGTGCAAATTACCGGCGCGACGCCGGAATCTACGAAGTCCTGCGAGCGACGGGCACCGGCACCGTGGCTTTCATCGGAACTTCCGCCGATAACGATGAGGCGACGGAAGCTCTCGCCGACATCGACCGCCTCGCTGAGTACGGTCCGCCGGGCGCGAAAGATTCGGGCGACGCCGATCGAAAATCACAGGAAGCTCTGGAAGCCGAAGAGGAATTACGCGAGCTCCGCAGCGAACAGCCCGGCCGGGAAACCGTGCATCAAATCCTTAAGGCACGCGGAACGGAAGCTTATACGATGTACGCGAAGCGAGTCTTCGGCTCCAGCGGGCACCTGCGCCGCAATTTCTACGACGTCCTGCTGCAAAAACACGTCCAGGCGCGCCAGGCGGCGGAAGCCGCCGAAGACCGGGGCGAGTTAGAAATCGCGAAGACCGGCTACGCCCTGGCCGAGTCCTATATTCAATCTCACCCGCAGGAAACGCTCCTGCGATTCGAAAACGATCTCGGCCAGGCTCGCATTCAGGTGCGGGAGAATCGCAACAATCGCGGCGCGAATCGAACGGCCCGCTTCGATCGCCTGCTCGCCCGGTATTCCAATAACGCCGTAAAACTGCCGCGCATTTACGATACAGCCATCGAAACGCTGCTGGTCGAAAATTTGCCGCACGTCGCGCGAAAATATCTCAGCGCCTATATCGATCGATTCCCCGATCGCAAAGCGGAAATCATTCGCAAGAACGCACTGCTGAGCTTTCGGGCGCGTCTGAAGTCCGTCGAGTACGGGGACGGCTCTCGTGAGAACCGACGCTTTACGAAAGATTTCTCCCGCGTCTATCGTCAAATCGTCGCGAGCCCCGACGCGACCGAATTCCTCGACGACCTAATCAAACATTCGCAGCACGGCGCGGCGCGCCAGCTGGGCCGCGAACTGGCGCAGCGGCCTTCGACCCGAAGCGAGGCCCGACTCGCCCAATACGAAAACGAAGTCGATGAACATCTGCTGAACGTGTCGCAGCCCGGGCGTCCGGCACGACCGCGACCGACGGCGGTCGACTTCAGTCAGGCGGAGGACGACACTCTGGAAGCGCTGCACCTGGCATATCAGGGCGACTGGCGCGGGTACGAAGAGCATGCGCAATCGATCGAAGAAGAACTGCGACGGCGCAACAAACTCGCTCTGGCGAAATTTCGTCTGCGACTCTTTGAACAGTGGCGCCTGTATTCCAGCGGCCAGCCGGCGAATATCCTGGATATTTCAAACGTAAGCCTCGAAGCCGGCGCAAACGCGTACACCAGCGTGAGCCGTCTCGAACGCGGCATGATCTTCGAACTGCTGATCGCAAATATTATTTACGATCCGGAACTGCAAATCGCGCGCATGCTGGAGAATCTAATCCGCGTTGAACGCGCAGTCAGTCTGAACCGGGCTTTGCGTATGGCCCTGAGCACGGCGGAATCCTTTTTACGAGCGCAGGATTTCAACAGCTCTCGACGCTATTTACAAACCTGCGTCGATCTTGCCGACGACTCCATTCCAAACCCGGGGCTGCGGCTGCGCCTGGCCAGATTGGGAACGGCAATGCACGCCGCGGATATGATTCCGCTCCTGAGAAACAACGGCAGCTCCTGGCAGCGCGAAGAGAGCGAAGCCGCACGCAAAAGACGCGATCAACAGTGGCGCGAACGCCTGATTAAAAAATGGCATTCGGATCTAAACAAAGCCGACCAGCAGCGCATCGTCGATCTGTACACCAGCTTGCCTCGCGAATTCGCGCCGGAGAATTTCGCACAGCTCCAGACGACGATTCTCGCCGGGGACGCGCAGGCGAGCGTTCGCGCGGAAGTCCCGATCGCCCTGGGGATTCTCAGAGCGCGGGCCATCGCCGCCGAAAAATGGAAGGCGCTGCTCGACATCGGTTTTTATCAACAGGAGTACGGCAATTATCAGACCGCGCGACGCCTGCAGGCGAAGACCGCGACGCCCGTATATACGCCCGTCGTTGAGAAGCTTTTAAAGCGCCTGCCGAAAGGTCAGAATTTCGTCGCTCTGATCGACAGCCCCGAGCGCGCCATTCGCCTGACCTACCGCGATCGCAGCCTGCAGGGAGTGCGCCTGAAACCCACCGGACGATTTCTGCGCGGCCGCATGCACCAGTACCTGATCCGAGAGCGCGCCGGAATGATCGTCGACGATTTGCGCGAAGAGCTTTCCAGACAGTATCGCGCGATGTTCGGTCTCGGCCAGTCCGGCATTACGTACTACTGGCTGAGCGAAGTCCACGCCCTCGCACCGATTGCGCCCGAGCGCGGCGACCGCCTGTTTCAAGTTTTGAATCCGCGCAGCATGGCGGCGGCTTCGCATCCCCCGCTGATCGGCGGCTGGGAATTCAGCGAAGAATTTCGCGTGCGAGCGGTCGCGGCGGAATCCACGGACCGCCGTCCCGATTATCGCAACCCGACCGATGCGCTCTTTTTCGAACGTCTCGAGACGATGGAACGCTTGAGCCTGGGCGCCACGACGAAACGCAGCGGCGCGCCGCGACAGCTCTTCGGCCTGGCCACTCCGCAGTCTATGCCGGATCTCGGCGAAGAGTCCGCCGATGCAAGCGCCTGGTTTTTCACGGGCAATCGCCTGACTCTCGATCCCGCGACGGAAGTTGATACGTACAATTATTTGCTCGCGCACCTGGGCGCGCGTTTGCAGGGGCCGGGCGTGGTGACGGTTCGTATGCCCACGTCTCTGGATCACGCGCGCTTCCTGCGCCAGTACTACAGCCGCTCCATACCATCACGCGCCATCTATCGCAGGTTTCTGGCCGCGGCCTTTAATCTGCGCCGGGAAGGCGGCGGCAACTTTCAATATCGTCTGGTGACTTCGAACTTCTTAAAAGAGTGAGCGGATCGGGCCCGGTCCCGGAGTTCGCATGCCAGGCTCTGCCTGACATGCTTTAGGATTTGCTCCGCCTTCGGCGGAGTTGCGCGTCTGTGAATAAATTCACAGACGCTAGTAATCAATACTCAATTCCCGGATCTTCTTATCCAGCGTGTTGCGGTTGATGCCCAGGTAGCGAGCCGCCTGGGTTTTCGTGTAACGAAATTTCTTGAGGGCCATTACGATCAGGCGTTTCTCGACTTCCGAGATTACGACCTGATAAACGCGGCCTTCGATTTCGCTGAGGTGCTCTTCCGGCGGCAGATTGCGTTCCGGCCAGTCGACGTCGTCGCCCGCGTCCACCGCTTCGATGGCGACGGCTTCCCGGCGCTTCTCGATGGCGGTGGCCCGGAGATCCCGAAAGGGCAGCGTGGAATCCTGAAAGTCTTCGACGGTCAGCACTTCGCGCTGACTGAGCACGACCGCGCGCTCGATGACGTTCTCCAGCTGGCGAATATTTCCCGGCCAGTCGTAGTTTTCCAGCAGCTGAATGGCCTCGGGCGAAATGCCGGTAATCTTCTTTTCGTTTTCGGCGTTGTACTTTTCCAGAAAGTGCTGCACGAGCAATAGTATATCTTCTTTGCGCTCCGATAGCGGCGGAATTCGCAAATGGATCACGTTCAATCGATAGTATAAATCCGCGCGAAATTTCTTCTGTTGAATTTGCACTTCCAGATCCGCGTTCGTCGCCGCGATCACCCGAATATCCACCTGGCGCGTACGACCGCCCACGGGCTCGACTTCGCGCTCCTGTAAAACTCGCAGGAGTTTGCTCTGGAGATTCAAATCCAGCTCGCCGATTTCATCGAGAAAGATCGTGCCGCCGTCGGCGACTTCGAATTTTCCTTTTTTATCCGCGACGGCGCCCGTGAAAGCGCCCTTGCGATGGCCGAAGAGTTCGCTTTCGAGCAGATTTTCGGGAATGGCGGCGCAGTTGATTTTCACGAAGGGCCCTTCGCGGCGCGGACTGTTATAATGAATCGCCGAAGCGATCAGCTCTTTACCGGTGCCGGATTCGCCGGTCAGCAAGACGGACGCGCGCGAATCGGCGATGATCCGGGCCTTTTCGAAGAGCTTGATCATATTCGGCGAACGCCCGATCAAGCTGCCGAACTGGTAGCGCCCGGACAATTCGCGCTTTAACTGAATATTTTCAAAAACTACGACGCGGGTCTCGTCTTTCACCAGCTGCTGAATCGTAATCGCCTGCGATATAAACGAAACGACGATTTCCAAAAATTCAAGCAGGGACTCGGGCTCGATTCCGTCCGGCTGGCTGGTGAACGTCGAAAAGACGCCGACGACTTCGGTGCCCTGTAAAATCGGACAGCAAAAGAAACCGATGTCGTCGGAATCGACGACCAGCTGCATGCGATTCAAAAAATCGGGTTCTTTGCGAACCGAGGGGATAAATACCGGCTTCTTATTCAGAAAGACCTGACCGCTCACGCCTTCGCCCGGGGCGTAACTGACTTTGTCGACATCTTTAGGATCGGCGCCGACCGCCGCGGCCACATTCAAGCGGCCGGCTTCGCGATCGTATAATAGAAGAGTGCTGCGATGGAAACGAAAGGCTTTCTCGGTGATCGCCATAATCTGGCGAAAGACGTCTTCTAATCGCAGGGAAGCGGAGACCACGCGCGAGATTTCGATCATCACGCGGTGAAAACGATCGCGCGTTTTCAGCAGTCGATTGTCTCGCAGGTTCACGAAAATCTTGGCGGCCAGGTTGGCCATGATCGACAGGAAGTCCTTGTGACTTTCATGAAAGGCGTTGTCCCGGCTCGAGTCCACTGAGAGCACCCCGACCACGGTATCGCCGACGATCATCGGCACAGCGAGCTCCGCCAGCAATCCCTCTTTGACCTGCACGTAATCGGTTTCCGATCGCGCGTCGTTTACGATCCGCGGCTTGCCGTGAGCGGCTACCCAGCCCATAACGCCTTCACCCACTCGCAGACGCAGAGAGCCGCTGTCCGCGGTCAATCCCCGCGAAGCGCGCACGTGCAAATACTCACGGCCCGGCTCGACCAACATAATACTGCCGGACTCGGCCGCTGCGACCTGAATGCAGGCGGACAGGATTTGATCCAGAACACTCTCCGGATCGTCGTTCTGGTTCATCCCGCTGGTAATGCTGCTGATGAAATTCAGAGCCTCGCCCTGTGTAATTTCATTGTTCATAGTGGACCTCGCATCAGCCCATCTGCCCGTCTGTCTGCCGGAGACCCGCATCAAACAGACTGGACAATATGCTAACTATATAGACGTAGAAATTTTACTGCCCAATTTTCATACATATTTTTTTCTTTCGGCCTGCTCAAAAATAAGGCATTCAATACAGGAGTGAAAATCGCGTCGCAGCTTGCTCTTCTCAGGGCATTTGCTTGAGATTCGGGGGAGTCACCTGTTGGTAAATTATGCAGAATCCGCAAATGTGACATAATCCATTGCTGCTGCTTCAATTTACAGCGCCTGGCGAACCCCTCAGAAAAGAGATTGCACCCTGGAGCTCCATCCACCATAGACTGACCGTGCAGTCTGATTACCCGCAACCACAGTTCCTATCGTTTCAGGATCGCCGACTGGCCTACTATCGCTTCGATCCTTCCTCTGGCAGGGCCCGAGACGACGCGGCTCCGCTGCTCTGGCTGCACGCAAACGGCTACGCCGGTCTGACGTATACGCCGCTGCTGCGGAAAATCGCCGACGCCGGCTATACTGTCTATACGCTGGACTTCGCCGGTCACGGGAACTCCGACGAACCTGCCGGCGCCTTCGACGACTGGTTTTATTTTCGCGACCAGGCCCTGACGCTGCTCGCGCATTTGAAGCTCGACCGGGTGCGATTGATCGGCCACAGCCTGGGCGGGGCGTCGTCGCTCCTGGCCGCGGCGGCACTGCAGGATTCGTCCCCGGCCTGCAGTCCCTCACAGGCGGCCGCGATTTCCGGCGGCGCCGGGGATCCGGGGGGCGCTCGAAATACGAAGGAATCCGGCGCGGCGCGGACCGTCGTCGAATCCCTGTGCCTGCTGGACCCGACCGTGTTCACGCCCTTTCTCGTGCAGCTGCTCCGCTTTCTGCCGAATCCGATGGCGAAGGCCGCGGAGAATCGCAGGCGGGTGTTTAAGTCCCTGAAAATCGTCGCGCGCAGCTATCGCATGCATCCCGCGTTTATGAACTGGCGACAGGACGTGTACGACGCGTACCTGCGATACGCCCTGCGCCTTCGAGACGACGGGCAGTACGAACTGGTGCTGCCGCCGGCGATCGAAGCGCGCATCTTCCGCACCCTGAGGGCCGGCCACTGGAAATATCACAAGAGCGTCACGACGCCCGCTCTCGTGATCCAGGCGGCGAATGGCCAGGTCTGCCCCGACCGCGCCAGGCGTATTTTGACGCGCAATCATCCGGAGTCCCGGGGGTTGCGCCATGAAAGCGGATCGCACTTTTTCCCGATGGAATTTCCTGACTGGACCGCCGATCGCATCCTGGAATTCATTGCCAGCACCTGAGCTTTGCGCGAAATCGGACCGTGTTCTTTTATCTATCGAAAATCTTCGCCGGCTTCCTTTTTCCGTATCCGCTGTTTTTTGTACTCTGCGCGGTCGCGGCCTATCGTCTGCCGCGTTCTCGCTTTCGCCTGGTCTTTCGCACCGGACTTTTCGCGCTGTACCTGCTTTCGATCAATCCGGTCTCCGGCCTGCTGATCGGCGCCCTTGAAGAACAGTACCCGGCCCGGAGCGTTACGGACCTGCAGCCAGGCTCCGCCGACGCGATCGTCGTGCTCGCGGGCATGGTCGATCCTTTGAGTTCGCCGCCGGGCAGCGATCGTCCGGAACTGCTCGGCAGCGCCGACCGTATTTTCGCGGGCGAAGAACTCTGGCGCGTAAACGCGGCGCCGGAGCTGATGATCAGCGGCGGCTCCGGCCTGCTCTTACAGACCGGCGGTTCCGAAGCGCTGATCTTGCAGGAGTGGCTCACGCGACGCGGGACGCCGATCAGCGTCGAAGCCGCTTCGCGCAATACCGCCGAGAACGCCATCGAAACCGCGAAGCTCGCCCGGGAGAAAGGCTGGCGACGGATCATTCTGGTAAGCTCCGGATTTCATTTACCCCGCAGCGTCGCCTGCTTTCGCAAAGCCGCGCCGGAACTGGAGCTGATCCCCTTTCCGGTCGACTTCTATCGCTCGCGAATCTTCCCCGGCCCCGAAGGCCTGTTCCCCGCCCCGTCGGGCCTGAGCGTTTCTTCGATGGCGATCAAAGAGTATATCGGATTGATCGCGTACTGGCTGCGCGGCTATATTTAGGCGACGTCTGACGAGCGACGCCGGACAGCCACTGCACGACGCGATATTAAATCGGACTCAGCCTTCCCGCGTCGCCTCGAAGCGCAGCCGGACATAGTCCGCGTGCCAGCCGCCGTCGTAATACAAACGGGATTCAAGCTTCGCCTGCGCCGCTTCCCAGACCCCGCGCCGCTGCTTTACGGAAACTTTCGCTTCGTCGAAGATCGTCGAGCCGAAGGTTTCCAGCCAGCCGACGATCCCTTCCGGCAAAACCGGGCGACGATCGAAGCTCAGGATGCGCCGCACGCGAAAGCCCTGCGCTTCGAGGATCCCACGAAACTCCGCCTCTGTAATAAAATGCCAGGGAAAGCGCGGAGTGATCTCGCCGCCGAATAATTCCCGGCCCGCTTCTCGCACGGCCTCGCGGACCATCACCACGCACCCGGCGCCGCCGAATTCGCCGGCGAATACTCCGCCCGGTTTTAGTACGCGGCGCACTCCGGCCACTACGCGATCCTTCTCCGGGATCCAGTGCAGGGTCGCGTTCGTAAAGACCGTGTCGAAAGGCGAAGCTTCGCCGCAGGCAGGCGCGTCCGTCGACTGCGCCGCATATTCGCCGACTTCCCGCGCGTCGAACACCTCCGCGGGAATCCCACGCTTGCGCGCCGCCGCGATCATCGTCGCGCTGCTATCGACGCCGGTCACGTCCGCACCCAGCTCGACCAATCTTTCACTGAGATCGCCGTCCCCGCAGCCGAGGTCCAGCACTCGCCGCCCGGCGAAGCGTTCCGCACCGATCCATTCCACAACGTCCGCGCCAAGCTGGCCGGCCACAAAGCCTGCGGCCCGCTCATACTGTCCGGGATTCCAGGCGTGCACTCGCTCCCCTGATTCTGTTTGCCTGCTTGCTTCATTCATCATGGGAGCAGCCTACACCGAAACGATACATATGTAAAATAAATAGGTTCTATAGAATCAATAACGAATTGTTATTCGAAAAAAGAATCCCACGGGCTGCTCGGGCATCCAAAAGACAAAGACCGGAGTTGCCCCCTGAATACCATCGCCGATCATACGGGACCGATTTACTATCGGCGCTCAAAGCATCACAGTCCGCATGCCTGTCCGGGCGCGCGCCATGACTATCACGTCTTGATGATTTATACGGGCGGCCGGGCCGGTCTGTGGATGGACTCGGAGCTACAGTGCGAAGCCGGAGACATCCTTTTAATCCCGGCAGGCATGGCGCATAGCATGCGGCAGGCTTCGGATTCACCGCAGACGACGGCGGAAGGCGTCGGTTTTTTCGCCGGCCCCGACCTGAACGCTCAGTCTTCGCTGAATTTGCTCGCCCCTTACGATCGCGTTCGATCCGGCGGCCTGCCGGTGGCGCGCGCGAACTCGGATCGCGAACCCCATATGCAGAACCTGCTGAGAGAATTGGAGCGCGAAACGCAAAACGCGGGGCCCGGCAACGACGCCGCCGCGCGCTACCTGCTATCGCTCTTACTGATCGAAGTAAACCGCGCCTTTCAAAAGGTCCACGAGTCAGCCGGCACTCCCCGCAGCCTCGTTGCAGGGGCCCTGCGTTTTATTGAAGATCACTGCCTGCGCCCCATTTCCCTGGCCGACGTCGCCGACGCGATCGGGCGTTCCCCCGCCCACGTCACCACGGCCGTTCGCACGGCGACGGGAAAGCCGGTTCTCGCCTGGATCATCGCCGGGCGTATGCACGAAGCACGACAGCGTTTACTCTATACCGACGAGACGATCGAAAGCATCGCGGAGCACGTGGGCTACGCGGAGCCGGATCATTTCACCCGTCTCTTTCGGCGGGAGCACAACGCGACCCCAAAGGCCTGGCGCCAGGCCGCTCGCACACGTCGTAAATCCGACTGAGGGCGCCCGATCGAAAGATTCGTCGGACTTTGCGAAAGATGCGTCTGGCCCGAAGCGATGCAATCCGCTAAACTGCGGATATGCAAAACGAATTCAAAGAATCAGACACATCCTACGAGGTCGCCGTGATCGGCGGCGGGCCGGCGGGCCTGAGCGCGGCGCTCGTTCTGGGACGCACTCGTCGGCGAACGGTCGTCTTGAATTACGGCGCTCCCCGGAACGCCCCCGCCCGGAATGTGCACGGCTTCTTAACGCGGGACGGAACGCCGCCCGCCGAAATGCGCGCCATCGCCAGGGAACAGATCAGTTCCTACGATAGCGTGAGCTTTCATGACGCGCGAATCACGGCAATAGAATCGGCGGGGGAATCAGGATTTTTGATTCGAACGCCGGACGGCACGCTTCACGCCCGGATCGTTTTACTCGCGACCGGGGTGATAGACAGGCTACCCGATTTGCCCGGCCTTGCTCCCCTCTGGGAAAGCGGCGCCAGCATATTTCTGTGCCCCTTCTGTCACGGCTGGGAAGTCCGCGATCGCCCCTGGGCGCTGCTGGCCGAAAACCCGGCCGATGTCGAATGGTCGCTGCTCTTAAAAAGCTGGAGCGATGATCTGATCGTATTTACAAACGGCGCGTTCGAAGTGCCCGATGACCTGCAGGCGAAGATTGGCCGGGCGAAAATCCTGCTGGAAGAGCGACCGCTGCGGAAGCTGATCGCATCCGATACAAGCTCCGACACCGACATCGACGCGGGCCAGGACTCCCGCAAAGACAACGCGGACACGACGCTGCAAGCAATCGAACTCGCAGACGGCGAACAAATACTCCGCGAAGTTCTGTTCGTGCGCACCAGTCAGCGACAGACCGATCTGGTCCAGTCCCTGGAACTATCGCTGACAGACATCGGATTCGTGGCCGTCGACGCGGCGATGCAGACGAATCTCCCGGGCGTCTACGCGGCCGGCGATCTCACGACCCCAATGCAGCAGGCGCTCTCCGCCGCGTCCGACGGCGCCC
Organism: bacterium; assembly: GCA_024742665.1. GTDB lineage: Bacteria > Spirochaetota > Leptospiria > Leptospirales > Leptonemataceae > JANSYA01. Next base: position 411,607 of record JANSYA010000001.1, on the reverse strand, counting down.
GGGCGGCCGCCATGATCCACCATCGCCTCAGTCTTGAGTAGGACGGATCAACGATCATATTCCGCGAGAATCGTTACGGCGCTCACGGACGGTTCGAAAAACTGTTTGCGCACCTGTGTATATTCGGCGTCGGAGAAGAACGCGTCTTTCGCCGCGCGATCGGGAAAATAGATAATGAACAGACGGTTGATATTTCCGGCGTCGCTTTCCGATTTCAACACTTCGCTTACGCGCAGGTCGTATCGGAATCCGCCGCCGTAGCGAGTCAGAATCGGAATCATCGCTTCGCGATAGGATTGATATACTGGATCGTCGGTTATATCAAGACCGACCAGGGTTTCGTGGGCCATGCACTTGGGACGCATAGCAGGGAGGCAGGTTTCCGCGAACGGACGAAGCCGATCGGGCGGATGCGCCGGCTCTGTCCGTAGAACCGGCTATGAGCCTGTCATGCGGATTTGTCTGCACCTGCGGCGCAGACGTCGCATTGCTTGCGTTTATTTTGTCTGCATCTCTGATGCAGACCCGCGCGAATCCTCCGGATTCGCTTGTGGAGACGGCGGGAGTCGAACCCGCGTCCTACGGTGCGAAACAAGAACCTCTACATGCTTAGTCGGCTATAAATTAAGCGCTGCCCTTACCAGCCGACGGGATGGGCTTCGCTTTGCGATCTGTAAACGTCAGCAAGTCCGCAGTCCGCGCCAGACTCACTCACCCACTGAGTTGTGACACTCTATCCCGATCCCAGAGGGAGAATCAAGTAGAGCGCAAGCAGCAATTAAGCTGCGAGTGCCATTTCGTTGTTGGCAGTTAAAAGGTGAGGCTTTTCAGGAGTTCATCAGCTCCGCATGCAATCCAGGTTTCGAAATCACAGCAGTCGAAACCAGTTCGTCCCCGAGAAGGAATCCCGTCGTCCCGCTCCGCCCAAACGAGCGGCACGGCCTCCGAAACTCTTTCCGGTATTCATAAGTTAGACGAAAAACCGTCGACTACGGCAACCAATTTTTTTCTAATGTATGCCGTTGTGACGCCTCGCCTGCGAAATCTATTTATCCTCCTCTGCGCGATTTTCATCGCCTGGGCCGTTCTGAGCCGAATCTGGGTCGCCGAAGACGCCTATATTACGTTCCGGAGCGTGGAGAATTTGTACGCCGGCCACGGGCTCGTTTTCAATCCGGGAGTGTATTCGGAAGCCTCGACGCATCCCCTGTGGACCCTGCTGCTGATCGTGATTCGCGGCATGGGCCTGCCGCTCCACTTTGGCGCGATTCTGCTGGGGCTGGGTTTTTCGGGAGCGGCTCTGGTGCTGATGATGAAGCCGCGCTGGTCGACCGACGACGCGCCGACGACGGCGGCTGGATCGGACGCTTCGCAGACTCTCGCTTCCCCCGGGGCCGGGGCCGCCGTGCGAGCCTTTCCTTTCGCGGCCCTGGCCCTGGTCAGCATCTCCGGTTTTCGCGATTTCGCCACCGCGGGCATGGAGTATTCCCTGGTGTTTCTCCTGTTGACGCTGCTCTTTCGAGGCTTCGAAAGCTATCGCCTGACGGAACGCCCCTTCGCGTTCGCGAGCCTGCTGGCCCTGCTGTACTTATGTCGCCCGGAACTCGGCTTGATGGTCGCGTACTATTCCGTGTGGATTTTGATCGAAGTGTTTCGCCCGACGGACGCCGGTTTCGCGGGTCGCCTGCTGGGATTCTGGCGCAGTTGGTCGACGCTTGGGCCGCTCTTGCAATGGGCCGCCGGCATACTACTCTTCGCAGGCAGCTATCACCTGTTTCGCGGAATCTATTATCACGACATCTTTCCGAATACGTACTACGCGAAGTCGGGACTCAGTTCCTACTATCTCCAGGGCTTCCGTTATTTTTTCAACGCGCTGTGGTGGGGACCGGGAGTGGTGCTGATCGTCGCGGCCGTTTTCGGTCTACCGCTGCTGCATCGCTTTCGCACGCTGCTGCGCCCGCGAGCCTACGTTTCGTATCTGCGCGAATTGGGCGTAGTCGCGCTGCTTTCGTTTTACGTGCTGCGCGTCGGCGGCGACTTCATGGCCTTTCGCTTTCTCTTACCCGAGATTGTAATGCTCGCGCTTTTGGCCGATCGCTTCTTTCGCGCCGCGCCGGATTTACCTCGACGACTGCTGGGCCGCCTGATCCCCGATCGCTTCCCGGACTATGTCGCTCACCTGGCGCTGCTCGCGATCTTTTTCGCCTGCGCCCTGCGACCGATTCCTCTATACCAGGGTTCGATATCCGATGAGCGCCAGTTTTTCGTGCGCGACATAAGCGGCGGCTTACCCACGCTGCTGACCGGCCAGAATCATCCCTGGGGGCAGCGCGGGCGAACGTTTCGCGATTTCCAGAGCTGCCTGCAACTGGACGACTTCTGGATCACAAACAGCCAGGCCCAGGCCGGCTGTCTGAAGGGAATCGGCCTGGGATATTTCGGCGTGGCGGCCGGACCCGGCGTTAAGATTCTCGACGAACAGGCTCTGCCGAACCGGGACGTGGCGCAGCTGCCCGTTTTGGTGCGCTGGCGGCCCGGACACGAACACTACCTGGATCTGAGCAATGTACTGCGACGCGGAGCGGCGTTTTGCAGCACCGGCGAACCGGCGTACGATCGCGCGATGCTCACGAAAATCGGCATCGTCATCGACCTGCGCCCGGAGCTGCTGGCGACGCTGCCGAATATAAGCGCAAGACTGCAGCGACTGGCGGATCTCAAAGCGGCGGGCAGCCCGGTTGTAACGCGACTGGAGACCCGCTACGGTACGACGATCGAAGAGCTGCAGACGCGCAGTGCGCAGTGGGAAGCGGATCCGGAACTGCGGCGTCGCAGCGAATGCTGGAACGATCACGGCGCGGGACCGGCTTCGTTTTTCTATTAACATTCTTCTGGATACGCGAAGAGTATTCACGACCGAGCGCGAAGTCCGCGACGCCGGGCATTTTTTATGCGAAATTGGAAAAATTCGTCTTTCGCATTGACCCGCTCGCCTTCGCGGGGAATGCTGCCGCTGATTCCGATTTCAGGTGTCCACGTTTCCGTCCTCAGAATAAAAAACCTGAGTAGAGCAGCAATTTTCCCCGCGTCTTTACCTTTTCTTTTTCTTTCTCGATCGGTTGGTTCTATTGGAATACCTGCGTCGGTGCATTTACTGGAGAATTGAAAAGATGAAATTGTATGTCGGGAACCTGAACTATAATATGGACGAAGACTCGCTGCGGGACGTATTCACGCCCTACGGTGAAGTTGAATCAGTAAAACTGATTATCGACCGCGATACCGGTCGCTCACGCGGCTTCGGCTTCGTAGAAATGCCGAACAAAAACGAAGCGCTGAGCGCGATGGACGAGCTGGCTCAAAAAGAAATCGAAGGCCGTGCGCTGGTCGTAAACGAAGCGCGTCCCCAGGTTCGTCACTAAGACGCCGTTAGGACGCCATTGAATTAAAATTCATTCAAACTGAATCGCCGCGATAGCGGCAAAATCTCAGACAGCGGCCCGGGCGATATCGTCCGGGCCGTTGTCTTTGTACGCCCCGCTCTTGTGCTCTACCGGGCCGAACTCTTCCGACGCCGTGCCGGGGTCTCCGCCGCCAGACTCTTCAAAGTTTCTTCGATTAAATCGAAGTAGTGCGTGTCTCCGCTGAGACGCCACATCTGCACCGCCCCCTGGTACTGCATAAGCATCAGTTCGGCGAAGGCGTCCGCTCGCTTCGGCGAAAGTCCTAAATCGCAGCCCCGTAGAAAATCGCGCAGCTTTTCGCGCCACTCCCGGGCTGTTGCGGCCAGAATCTCTTCGAACTGCCCGCCGGTTTGCGCCGCGATATTCGCGAAGGGGCAGCCGAAATAAGCCTGCCCGGCCGCCGCCTGCTTTAGATCGCGAACCCAGCTGCGCAGGAAACCGCGAAAGTCGTCGCGGTGGTCTGCGATTCGTTCGTCCAGAGAATCAAAGAGATCCGCCCGCTCCCGGGCCAGATACGCTTCGCCGAGCCGGGCCTTACTCGGAAAATAATTATAGAAACTCTTTTTCGACGTGCCCGAGCGGGCGATGATCTCGTTGATGCCGGCCGCCGCGTAGCCGTGTTCGTAAAAGAGCTCCCGGGCGGCGTCCAGCAGACGCGCTCCAGGATTCGCGTGCAGCCGGCCGCTGATCGCTTCGCCGGCGCTCTCGTTTTTTTTTCGCGTCATCCTCGCCTGCCCTCAGGGCCAGTTCCCCGCACGGCTGAATTTTGCGCCAGAAAAAAGGTAGACAGCTTTGTCTCCTAAATCAGCCTCCGGGAGACAACACAGTCTCCCGGCGAATATCGCCGGAATGGAGCAAGCAATGAACGCATACGATATGATCCGCAGCATCGTTCCCGAGGATTTATTCGAATTCAAAGACACGGCCTCCGACCTGGAGCAGGCCCAGCACCTGCTGAGTCAGTGTCATCCCGGCGCGACCGCCATGGAGCTCCGCAGCCTGGAAGGCGAGAAAGCCGAAGCCGACATTCCCTATGCGCAATCCAATCGCGCGCTCCACGGCTTCATGCATGGCGGCTGCTATTTCACCGTCGGCGACACCATGACCGCCCTGATGTGCATGTATCACGTGGAGAAAGAGACCGAACGCATGCTGACCATCAACGCTTCGATTCGCTATCTGCGTCCCATTCGCGAAGACACGGTGCGGGCCGTCGCGCGACTGACTTCGAAAGCAGGCAAGCGCCTGAATTTCGTATGCGATTTCTATAACGCCGCCAATAAACGCGCGGCTCAGGCGAAATACCAGTACGTGCTGGCCGAGCCCGCTGGATGAGACGCCCCGGATTGCTTGAAACGGATGCTCCGGCCGGCCCGGCTAAATAATCATTGACCGGCCGGGGCCTGAAAAATACAAGCCTAAAGTGCGTTAAGCAAATTAACGCAACGGTATGTGCGCCCGTAGCTCAGCTGGATAGAGCACCTGACTACGAATCAGGGGGTCGGAGGTTCGAATCCTTCCGGGCGCACCAAACCCGCCGTTTCGGCTTTTGCTGCTCCCCTCTTCCTGCAAGCGCTTGCGCTGCCCCGGCTAATTTTTCGATTCAGCCTCTGGCTATCTTTCAGCCCCGCTTCCAGATATCTTTCGGCTTCTCTTATGGAGAAGCCTCAGGCCGGCGAATCTGCCTTAGCTGCACCTGGCCGGCTGCTGTCGGCTCGATCAGGTAGACTTCGACCGAATTAAATCCTGCGCGAAAGGACTGCTCGGGCACCATGGCCGCCACGCTCATCTGCTTCGCATAGCCCGGAAAAGTCTCGACCGTCGCCTGAACTACGCCGTTCACCGCGATCGCCGCCTGCTTCCATTCCAGAATGCATCCCAGACCGCCCGTGATATATGCCGGAATCGCGCCGCTTGCCGGGCGCACCCGCTCGTAGTTTGCGGCGTCCTTCAGTCGAAATGCGCACTCCGGATTCGTTTCGGCGACGACCGTCATTCCGGAGACGGGCTGACCGACGAGCTCGTCGTGGGGCCCCCTCAGAGCGAAGCCGTTGTCGCCGGTTCCAAAAAGCTCCAGTTGGCGCTGCAAAGCCGGCCCGCCCGTCTCGGCGAAGGTCGTAGTGAATTCCGCGTGGCCGATGCGACGCACGACGGGGCCGCCGACCGCTTCCGCTTCGTCTTGAGTATAAGCGTCTGACGCGCGAAAGCCGCCCTGGCCGTCGTCTTCAAAGAGGCTGCGGCCGTCCACAGCCCAGGGCATATCGATTCCCAGGGCGGTCGCCACCGACGGCACGATGTCGATGGTCTGTACGGGGCGGTCGTCGATTCGGCCCCGCTTCTGACCGGGCAATTTGATCAAGAGCGGCACGTTGGCGATTTCGTGGTGATTCGTTTCGTCTGGATCGCGACGGCTGCGGCCCGGACGAAAGCTAATGCCGTGATCCGCCGTAACGACAATGATCGCGTCATCGTAAATCCCGGCCGCTTTCAGGCGCGCGATCAATCGACCGAAGAGGCGATCGGTATAGGCGACCTGCATGAGATGCCGGCGATAGGCGAGCAGCACCGGGGCTTCTTCGTCGTGCCAGGCGTCCTGCTCGGGATCCCAGCCGGCGAGCGTGACGTCGTTCGAATAATAATTTCCCGTATGCGAAAAGCGAAAGGGGATATGCGGAAACAGACTGTGAACGAAATAGAAGCTCCGGGGGCGATCGTCTATCGCCGACAAAAACTGCCGATACTGGTACAGCCGCCAGTCGGGAATACCGGCTTCGCGCATTTCCTTCAAAGCGTCCGCCGAGGCGCCCTGGAAATTCTGCACGATGGCCGCCAGGGGATTGGCGGCGGCTTTCATCTGTCCCTGCTGCACGTCGGCGCGGATAAAGATCTCCATCAGCCCCGCGCTCAACTCGGGATAGCGCACGCGAATCCCGCTCGGTAAGATCAGATTTACGTAAACTAAGGCTGTGTCGTCCAGGAGTTCCGTAAAACGATCGCCGAAGCTCTGTTCGAGTTCGGAATCCTGGCGGCTCTGTTCCGGCGGCGCGAGACGCGTGGCGACTTCGAAGATGCGCAGCTCATACTGCCGCGAAAGCAGGGAAAAGATATTTTCCGGCGCCTCGGAATACAGAGCGACCCCCACCCCCGTCGTTTTCGAATAGCGGCCGGTGATAATGGCCGGCACGGCGGTGGCGGTGATGCTTTCGATCGTCGTCGCATCGCGAAACCAGTGCGCCTGGTCGGCGAGCGCCGCGAAATTCGGGAAACGCTTTCGGTCAATGTCGCGATTCGCATCGAGCAATGAAAGCATCGGAAATTCGTCGAGGACTACGAATACAACGGGATTCGTTGCGCTGATTTGCGGCGCCACCGCCCGCGAACCGCTCTGAGCCGCGGCGATGCTGTAGGCCGCCGAGGTCATCCAGAAGAGCAGCGGAAAGACCAGCATGGCCGGCGAAAGATAGCTCAAAAAACTGCGCAGGATAGCAAAGCGTCCGAGCAGGATCGCCCCGCCCGTTCCCAGAAGCAGCGCCAGACCCAGCTTCGCGTAGCCCAGCAGATTCGGAATCTTGTCAACGAGAGGCAGAACGATCAGTACGATCAGCAGTCCCGCCAGGCTCAGAAAAACGACGCGACGCAATCGCGATTCGCCGCCGGAATCGCGCGCCTCCGAACTTCGAGTCACTCTCTCGACGAACGCGACAATCCAGGGCGCCAGAAAAAACGGCAGCGGAATCAGTACGCTGAGCACGATTAAGAACAGAAACAAATCAGGCACGGCCAGCTGACGCACCAAAAAGAACTGCGGATGCTTGCCGAGAATATCGTACAGCGGCTGCGCGAAAGCCAGGGACGCGAGCAGTGCCAGATGCAGTCCGTCGAAAAGCGGGCTCGTTTTCACTGCGCCGCCCCCGGCGGATTTTTCAGAGGATGCGCGAAATAGATGATCCGCAGGCCGCCCTTCAACTCTTCACGTTCCTGCACGCGAAAATATTCCGCCAGGCACGCCTCGAAATAATCGGTAGTATAGTCGGAGTATTGATCCACTTTGTTGCGCAGCAGACGCTGCACCATTTCGTCTTCGCGAGTAACGAATTCGATCACGATCGACGCCCCCAGACTCGCCAGCCATTCGATGAACTCCCGGACGGGAATATTCGCGGCGATCACCACGTGATGAATCAAAGCCAGGCTGAGCACCAGCTCCGGCCGGCCGCGGTCGACCAGATTCTTGCGCTCCGCTCCGCGCCAGCCGAGAGCCGGCGTGGGATCGGCAAGATTCATGACCAGGGGCAGAATCTTCGCGGCGACATTCGCATTCGCATTCGCATTCGCATTCGCGTTCGCGTTCGCGTTCGCGTTCGCGTTCGAGCTTTCGCTGCCGCTCACACTCGCGCCGGAAGTCGAAGCGTCTGCGCGCTCCTGCTTTAACTGGCGGTACATGCGATCTACGGCCAGGTGGTCCGCGTCCATCGCCAGAACCGACTGCGCGTGCTGTGCTACGATGCGCGAATAGACGCCGGTGTTCGCTCCCAGATCCCAGGCGAGACGCCAGCCGTCCGCTTTCGAAGACGCCGCCCGCTTGACGAAGGCCTGCTTGCGCGCGGTCTCATCGGAATCGTAGCTGGTCTGGGTGGCATAGTGAGACCACTCGGAGTGCCCGTCACCCCAGCTGAGTTTGTTCACCAGCTTGCGCAGACCGCGCACGTTATTGCGAATGATCTCTTTGTGGAATCCAGCGTCGGCGACAGCGCCGCGTAGATTCTGCGAGCCGCCGCTATAACGTTTTTCCAGACTGCTTTGCAAGTAGACGTGAGTCAGCACGCCGGATCGCAAATAATCCCGCGCGGACATATGCTGATTCATAATTCCCGGCGCGATGCCTTCGACCGATCCCCGCAGCCAGGCATGATAAGGAATATCCTTATAGGATTGGAGCATGAGCGGATACAAAAACATGCAGCAGAACTGCCGATAGCCGGTCCACGCTTCGCCGGCCCCGAGACTTTCGAAAGACGGAATGTCGATGAATACCGGCTGCGCGCCGCGCCACTGAATATTGAAATGGGTCGAGTCCTTTAGAATCAAATCCGCGTCGAGAGCGTCGCTCAACAGATCCAGATGCAGCAGCGCCGCGTCTTTCAGCATCGAGAAGGGCCACTCGTAGGCGTACGATAAAAACGGAATCGCTTCGTGTTCGAGGCGCGCGACCCAGGCTTCCGCGTCGCCGGTCTCGGGAGCTCCGGCGGCGTCGCTCTCCAGTTCGCGGGTCGCTACAATGCTTCCGTCCGCCTGGCGGCGTTCGAAAAACGGCGCAGCGGCCAGAGCGCGCCAGTGTCCCAGCGCGCGATCGTTTAAGACGCGGCGAATGCGGCCGTCCTGATAGACGACCCGGCTGTTGCGATCGCGGAAAGAACCCGGCTCTGTCTTGAGGCGGGCGGCGGCGTCACTCGCCACTGGTTTCGCCGGCACCTTTCGCCTGCTCCGAATCGCTCGCCGAACGCGAGCCGAAGAGCGCCAGAAATTTCTGCCAGTACACACGCAGGAGCAGCGCCGCCCCGGCGACGCCGCCCAGAATCATCTGCAGAATAAAAGATCCCGTGCCCGGATCCAGGTAGGCGTGGACCGGGGTCACTCCGATCGCCAGAAATAGAAATATTCCAAATAGAAAAGCGTCTTGCTTGCGTATGGCTTGCATCAGTTGCTCCGGAAACCCGCGCGGAAGAATTATTACGGAATCGCTTCGAAAACGTAACGATAGCGTGAGTATTGTGAAGAAAATGAAAGTGGAGCCCGGGGTCAACAGGGTTTAATATTACAAGCCACTATGATTTTTTACAGCGGTGACGCTGCGCCGGCACGGTGCCCGCGGAACGGCCCCGACTCCGCGCCAGCCGGGCCTCAGCGTTCGCCGGGCGGCGCGTAGGGCACGCCCGCATCGCAGGACTCGCGCAGGGCGTCGTACGTGTAGATTCCCGTGTCATGGTTGTCCGACCAGGTGATGCACAGCGCGTAGCGACCGACCTTCTTCCACGAAATCAGCCGAATTTCGGTAATGTGGTCGGTTTGCCGGTCGGCGACCGGTCCGTGCCCTCCCCGGCAGTGGGCGCAGGGGCAGTTCTTGCGCAGATTCAGCAGCTCGTAGCTGCAGCTGTGCTGGTCCTTCCAGCGAATGGTCAGGTTTTCCTGATCGTAGGTGATTTCGTCCGGAATTGTATGGAGCATAGGATTGGTTCGATTCGAATGCGGAAACCAGGGGCGGCAGTCCAGCAAAAAAGCCCAAAACGTCCTAAAACGGCCAACGCGCCGGACATTGATTGCACTGAGGCGGCCCCGGCCCGATTCCGTCTGTATCCCTCCCTCTGCCGGGTGGCGATATTGACTGACAAATCAATCATTGACACAAATGTCAACAGAGCGAAATATGGCGCAGGAATCAGAAATGGCGGAATCGACACCGACCACAAAGCAACAGCCGGCGGGACTGCGCTCCCGCCAGAAAGTCGAACGCCAGGCGGATATCCTGGCGGCGGCCATCGCCGTGATGTCTGAAAAGGGATATCACAGCACGCGCATCTCGGATATCGCCGAGCGCGCCGGGGTCGCCTACGGGCTGGTGTATCACTACTTCGGAAGCAAGCAGAACATTCTGTCTTATATTCTGGAGAGCCTGTGGGATCGCTTCGGCAAACGCATTCAGAAGATATCGGCGCAGTCGGATCTGAAGACGGCGGAAAAGCTGACCGAGATCTCAGACTATATGCTCGATACGCTGATTGCGCGGCCGGATATCATTCGCCTGCTGGTGCAGGAAATCGTGCGGGCCCGCCATCTGGAAACGCTGCCGAATATTGAAATCGCGCGGCGCATTATCCAGATGATCGAAAATATTTTCAAAGACGGCATCGCCCGGGGCGAACTCCCGGCCGACGCCGATCCGCGGCTGCTGTCGATCGCCTTTTTTGGTTCCATCGAGATGGTTTTGACTTCGCTTTCGACCGGGATCTTCAGTCCCGTACGAAAGCCGGATTCGCGCCAGATCAAATCTATCAAAAAGAAAATGCGCGTGTTTATTAACGGCGGCAGCTTCGGCACCAGGTGATAGCCAGGGCTCCGACGTCGACAAATCGACGACGATTGATTTAATAACGCGAAGTCCTTTACGACTTCGCCGATCGTTACGAAAGATACGCGTGCATCCCGGGACCAGATGAGTCCGCGGGAGAGAGGGTCTTATGAATTTCGCACTGCCTGAAGACGTGATTGATTTCGGCGAAGCGGTCAAACAGTTCGCGATCGAACATGTGCAACCGAGCGCCGAAGAGCGCGACTCGAAAGAGGAATGGTCGACGGAGATCTGGCGCAAGATGGGCGAGATGGGTTTGCTCGGCCTGTGTTTTCCCGAAGAGTACGGCGGACAGGGCGCCGACTGTCTGACCACGACCTACGCCGCCGAAAAATTTTCCGAAGGCGCTTTCGACGGCGGACTGGCCCTCGCCTGGGGCGCGCATACAATCATCGGCAGCATGCCGATTGTTTTGTGCGGAACTGAGGAACAAAAGCAGCGCTATGTTCCCAAACTCGCGACCGGCGAATTCACGGCGGGTCTGGGTTTAACCGAACCCGGTTCCGGCAGCGACGCCGCGGGATCGATGATGACCCGCGCCGAAAAAAAAGGCGACCGCTACGTATTAAACGGCTCGAAGATGTTCATCACAAACGGCCCGATCGGCGACGTGTTTATCGTCATGGCGGTCACGGACAAAGCGAAGGGGCCGATGGGTATTTCCGCTTTTATAGTCGAGAAGGAATTCAAGGGCTTCAGCTCCGGCAAAAAATTAGAGAAGATGGGCATGCGCACTTCGACGACCAGCGAACTGATCTTCGAGGACATGGAAGTGCCCGAAGAGAATCTGCTCTCGAAAGAAAACTCGGGATTCTTGCGCATCGGCAAGGCGACCCTGGAATGGGAGCGCACGGTGCTGGTGGCCAGCGGTCTCGGCGGAATTTCCGGCATGCTCGACGAATCGATTCGCTACGCCAAAAATCGCGAGCAATTCGGCGAGCCGATCATCAATTTCCAGGCGATCCAGGATAAGATCGCGCGCGTGCGTTCGAAGATCGACGCGTCACGCCTGCTTTTATATATCAGCGCCATGAAAAAGGATAAGGGCCAGCCTGCTCCGAATGAATCGTCGATCGCCAAGCTGCACACGACCGAAACCTTAATGGAAGCGGCGTATGAGTTAGGCCAAATTCACGGCGGCTACTGTTTCATTCACGAATATCCAGTAGAAAGATTTTATCGCGACGCGCGCCTCGCGTCCCTCGGCGGCGGCACGAACGAAGTCATGCGTTCGATCATCGCCGCGAATTATAAATGAGGCGTTCAAGCATCGCCGCGAATTATACACGATGCCGCGCGAAGGCGCGCAACCGGAGGAAAACGCAATGTTAGATTTCGATCCCACAGCAGAAGAACAGGAATTCATCGATCACTTTCGCAAATTCTGCGAAAAGGAACTGGCGCCCCACGTAGAAGCCGCCGACGAGAACGGCGAGCTCCCGCGCGAACACTATCGCAAGCTCGGGGCCATCGGCTACAACGGCCTATTGCACGAAGCGCGCTTCGGCGGCCAGGAAGCAACGTACACTCTGGCCACTCTCGCCCAGATTGTGCTCGCCGAAGTTTGCGGCTCCAGCTTCTTTTCGGTCGGCGCATCGGCCGGACTGTTCGGCGGCCCGATCGACGCCCACGGCACACCGGAACAAAAAGAGCGATACCTGCCCGCGACCATTCGCGGTGATCTGATCGGCTGCCTGGCGGTGACGGAACCTCACGCGGGCTCCGACGTGTCGGGGCTTACGACGACGGCCACTTTAACGGAAGACGGCGAAAGCTACGTCTTAAACGGCCAGAAGACCTATATTACGAACGCGCCTATTGCCGACGCGGCGATCGTGCTCGCTCGCACTCGCGGACACGACGGTCGCGATCTGGGCCTGACGCATTTCATCGTCGACACGAATATTCCAGGCGTCGTTCTCGGCAAATCCATGAAGAAGATGGGCCTGCGCGGATCGCCGACCGGCGAAATCTTTTTCGAAGACGCGCGCATCAGCTGCGATCAGGTGCTGGGCGGTCGGGACAATACCGGCAAGGGCTTTCGCGTGACCATGGAAGCCTTCAACAAAGAACGCCTGGCCCTGGCGGCCTATAGCGTGGGCGTGATGTCGGCGTGTTTGCAGGACAGCCGGCGATTTTCGAAAGAACGCAAGGCTTTCGGCCGACCCATCGCGAAACATCAGAGCGTCGCCTTTATGATCGCCGACATGGCCATGAAGTACGAAGCGTCGCGATTGCTTTTATACGAAACAGCGTGGCTCTTCGACCAGGCCTACAGTCCGGCCGACGCGGGCGACGAATCACAGAACGCGACCGGCGCAAGCGGCGGCAGTACGACGACGACTTTGACCAGACCGGCGAATCAGGCGAAACCGAAAAAACGCAAGATCACTCATAACGGCCAGGCCGTAGATCTCACGGCCCGGGCCGCGTCAGTCAAACTGCTGGCTTCGACCTACGCTCGCGAAGTCGCGAACCTGGCCGTGCAAGTTCACGGCGGCGCGGGTTATATGGAGGAGTATCGCGTGTGTCGCCTGTATCGCGACGTGAAGCTCGCCGAAATCGGCGGCGGCACTTCGGAAATTCAGAAGCAAATTATTGCGCGCTCGGAACAAAAGCGCGTGCGATAGGCGATGCATCATTTCAGTCTTTGTACATCGCCTTGATTTGATCGGCGTAGATTTCGAAGACCTGGTTGCGTTTGATCTTCATCGACTCGGTCAGCTCGCGGCCTTTTTCGAAGTCTTTCGGTACGATATAAAAATCGCTGACTTTCTCGAAGCTCTTGAATCCGTTCGCGTTCGAGATCTTATCTTTGATGATCGCCTGATAGAATTTGCGCACGCCTTTGTCGTCGTTCCAGGCGGCCTGGTCTTCGGGAACATTGACTTCGGCCGTGGTCATGGCGTGACGCGCCGCTTCCCAATCCGGCACGATGATCACGGTGAGCGTGCGTTCGTCCTGGCCGCACACGACGACCTGGCTGATCACTTCGCTGTCGAGCAGCTTCGTTTCGACCGGCCCCGGCTCGACGTTTTCGCCGCTCGCGAGTACGATCGTGTCTTTCGCGCGACCGGAGAATTTTAAGTCCCCGTCGAGGGTCCACTGGAAGATATCGCCGGAGCTCATCCAGCCGTCTTGCAACACGGCTTCGGTTTTTTCGGGCGCTTCGTAGTAGCCCTGCATCACGCTGGGGGCTTTCATCCAGAGCACGCCCTTTACGCCGTGACGACTGATAACTTTGCCGGTATCGTCGCGCAGTTGGATCTGCACGCCGGGGAGCGGCTTGCCGATCGCGCCGCGTTTCGGCCAGGGCAATGCGGAAGCGACGGCGGCGCCGGTGGTTTCGGTCATGCCCCAGGCGTCGAGAATCGGAACGCCCAGGGCGCGGAAAAATGTCGCGACGTTTTGCGGAATGGCGCCGGTGCCGGAAACCGCGAAACGAATCTGACCGCCGAGCACGTTCTTAACTTTACTTAGAATCAGCGAAGCCGGCACGCTCAGCACCGCGTAGATCGGCAGCAGAGCCAGAGAGATTCCTTTGCGCGCGATGCGATCGACCGCCTTCTCCTCTTCGACTTCGGCGAAACGATCGAGCAGGTTGTCCATGATGTCCGCGTAAGTCATGGCCACGTTTAATGCGAAACGAAAGATCTTCTGGCGTTTCTCCGGCTGCTTGCGCACGGTATCGAAGACGCGTTTGTGCAGACCTTCCCACACGCGCGGAACCGATACGAAGATCGTCGGCTTAACCGCCGTTAAATCTGCAGTTAAGCTCACGACGCCCGACGGCGCCATACTCGCGCCGCAGGCCATCATCGTAACTTCCAGCATGCGCTCGGCGATATGCCAGGGCGGCAGAAAGACCACGCAGCGATCGCGTTCATTCATGGGCAGCGTGTGCTGCACCTGCGAAACCGACCAGCACAGCGCGCGATGGTCGAGCATGACGCCTTTGGGCGCGCCGGTCGTGCCGCTGGTGTAAATGATCGTGGCCAGATCGTGGGGGCGAATCGCTTCGCCGCGCTTTTTTAAGAGGCCTTCGCCGTGCTGTTCTAATAGCTCTTCGCCGATGGTCAGCATGTCGATGAAGAAGTGCAGCTTGATTTTACCGAGCGCCGCTTTGTGATCTTCGAGCTTGCGAATCTTCGAGGGCGGTTCGATCATGACGACGTGTTTGACGTGGGGCAGATCCGGCAGCAGTTCCACCAGATGCTTGAGCATCTTCTCGTGTTCGCAGATCACGATCGAAGTCTGCGTGTGATTTAGGATATAGGTGATATCGCCGGAGGTCGCGTCGCAGCCCCGGGGCACGTCGACGCAGCCCATGCTGTTCAGACCCAGGCAGATCAGGTTCCACTCGTAGCGGTTGTCGCACAGAAAGCCGAGCTTTTCGCCGTGGCTGACATTCAGGCGATGCAGCAGATAGGCCTGGAAGCGTTTCATGTCCGCGCGCCAGTTGAAATAGCTGACCGCCGAGAAATTCTCCCGGTCGGGTTTGACCCAGTAGATCGGGCGCTCGGCGTAAGTTGCGACTGTGTCGCGCACGAGATGATAGAGTGATTCTTTTTCCATAGGATTGCGTTCGGGAGCCGTCGGGGACCGCTTTTTGCGGCCACAGAAGAGCGTCAGATGGGATTTTTTCGGCACAGGGGGATGGGTCAAGGAATTCCCGTGGACGGGGACCGAAGCAAACGGGAGCATCCGCTGGATTATGAGCGCGCCGAACCACGAAACGCTGCACCCGGAAGCCGCAGTGCGGAGTCTGTTACAGGCCGGAGACGGGACCGGCGGCGACGCTGAATTGATGGATGCGCTGCTGTACGGCGCCTCTCTGGACTCCGACGAATCCGACGATATTCTAGAAGCGGCGGTGCTGGCGACCACCCGCAGCGATCCCCTTGAAACGTCACAGCGACCGCAATGGCTGAACCGCATGCGGCGCGTCATTAACAGCAGATATACCGATTGCCGCCGGGCGATCGATTTGTACTGCCTGATTCTGCTCGGGCTGGCCCGGAACGCCGCACCCGAAAAGGACGCTTTCGTTTTTTATCTGGAGCATCTCGGTCGCATGACGCCGGTCGACGGTTATTCAGATCAGGCCGAGCTGCGAACCCTGGCGGTGATTGCGGCGGCCGTGCAGGGACTTCCTGCAGGCCCGGCACGGGTCCGGCGAGGGAGCGATTGGGGTGAGCTGATCGAATGCCTCGTCGAACTGATCCCCTGGCCACGCCTGCGAAAAGCAGCCTGGAAAGAAATTGTGCGGCTGCTGCCAGGCGACCGCTCAATCTGGCAGCATCACCGCAGCGCCCGAACGGCGATCATGAGCGCCCTGCATGAAAACCCTCCCACCGCAGTTGAAGTTCTCGAACAAATCTGGAATCATACTGAACGCAACCTGAGTTATCCGGAAGATCGGATCGTGCTGCGCCTCGGCGTGATGATCGAAATGAAACGTTCCGGCGGAAACGCAGGCCTGGCGGCGGCCTGGTTTGAAGCCCTTCTGCGCGACCTGCAGGCAATCGAAAGGATCGAATCCAAAGACACCGAGTTAATGGAAGATTTGATTCGGCGTATTGCGCATCAGAATCCCATTCAAGCCGAAAGACTGCTCGATGTCTTGCCGCCCGGTTTGCATAAGCCGCATCGAATTTTAGCGGATGCCTATCTTCGCAAAGGACAACACGAACGCTACCGGAGCGTGGTGCGCGAACGCAAGATTGTTCTCGAACTGAGCCAGATTCTGGAACAAGACCCGGCCTTCATTGCGGATTTTGCCCGACCTTATATCGAAGCAGTGCTCGCTGAGTCGGTCAACAGCCTGGAATCCAGGGGACTGGGAATCGCCGATGAATTGCTCGAAAGTCCGCAAGCGATTCTGCCCTTTCTGGAAGTCGCCCTGGAAATTTGCGAAACCTGGCCTGACGAAATCGCAGCGATGATTCTTGCGTCCCATCTGGTTTACAGCGCGGTGTTGCGCGGCCACGAAGAATTCCTCGCACGGCTGGCGGAATTCTACGCGGCGAAGCGCTTCGTCTTTTTGAGCGCCGCCGCGCAGCGCCGGAAAGACTGGCGACAGGAAGGCCGCCTGGCCGCGGAGCGAGAAGCGCAAGAAGCTGAGGCGAAAGCGACGCAAGCGGAAGGCGAAAGCGAATATGACGGCGAAGATGCTGGCCCCGACTTCGACAGTGTGGCGGACGCGATGCTCCTCGACGGTCTGATCACCGACCTGGCCCACGCACCCACGCGATCCGCCGAATTCGAATTTCTCGCTGCCGGCCTGGAAAGCATCATCTGGTTGGTCGAAGCGCGTTTTGTATTCGCGGGCTTCGACTCGCCCGAAATCGACAGAGAAACGGTGGTCGCCGAATCGATCAGCAGAACCGGCGGGCCCAACGACAAAGAACAGCAGGCCCAGATCGCGCGACTCTATTTGCATACCGGAGGACGCGTGCCGGAACAGGCGGAATTGCAGTCGGCGACTTCTCCTGATCCATCGGGGCTCCGCCTCACGCCCGCGAAAACGCAAAGCTCTTCGGACTTGCACTATGTACAAATATCCTCGAAGACGGATGGCGACGGCCACGACGACGAAGAAGAGGAGACTACAGAGAATCCTGTTCATGTAGCCGCAGTCCAGCAGTTGCTACACACGGGACGTTTTGACGACGCCATTCATTCGATGGCGACGATGGAGCACGGCTGGGATTTATTCGTGTGCATGCGTTCGATGCTGCGTTTGCGCAAGACGCCCGACGTGGCGACGCAGCTTCTGGAATTCGAATCGCATCCGCTGTTCGGCGATCTGCTACAGCTGTATATGACTTTCACTTTCACCTTCCCCAATGGCTTCGATACTCTCGTGCTTCCGCAAGACGCGCGACTCCTGCCGATCTTTCGTCGCGAGCTCTTCGCCGTGCGAGCCTCCCGAAGCATCCAGGGGCCGTTCTGGAGCTACGGTTCGCAGGCCCCCCTCCGATACTTCGACATCATCCAAAATCATGCGCCGGAAGCTGAGCGTTCGCAGCACTACGACGCGTTTTTTACAATCGAAGCTCTGCTGAACCCGAACATGGATTACTTCGCTTTGTTTCAGAAATTATTCGCCGTCGAAGCCACACAGCACGCCCTGCGCGCTCTGGAAATCAGCCGACTGGTTCCCGGACTGCGCAAAATTTATAAAGACGAAAGCTTCGCGCAGAAAATATTAAAAGGCCGCAGCGAAATCGAAACTCAGCGACTGCAGAACATCTGGAAGATCTTTCAGAGCGACGCGTCTGACGAATACTGAGCGACTACGATTCACAATAAACGATCGCCAACGCGAGAATTGCGAATGGCGCGATTAAAACAGACAAAGCTACGCGCCGTGACGCATTCACGCACTTAACGCCTTCCGAGCATCTTACGAAAGCCGACCATCGCCGATCGCTCAAAGCCGAAGGATTCATACAAACGTTGCGCGCGAACATTGTCCGGATCGGTAACGAGCGTCACCCGTTTGCAGCCCCGGACCTCCGCCGAACGCAGCGCTTCTTGAATCAACTGCGAACCAATCCCGCGGCCGCGCCCGTCCGGCGCGACAATCACGTCTTCGAGAATCGCAACGCGTGCGCCCAGGCTCGTCGACACCGTATACAATAGATTGACCATTCCAAGAATCGCATCTCCGGAATCCGCGACGAAGAGCTCGCCGATTTCCGGCTGATTCAGGATCATTTCCAGGCCCCGCAGCTGTGCCTGCGAATCGACAGTCATTTCGGGTTCCTGTTCAAATAGATAGCCCAACAGCCCGGCGAGTTCGGGCAGGTCTTCGGCAAGCGCGGCGCGGATCTGCATGATGACGGCGTAAACTATCGAAGGATCGCCTGTCGACTGGAAAACGACTCGATCCAGCGCGACGAGCCCGATTCGATCGAGGGTAAATCAGTAAATTACTAAAAATAATTGTATTTCGCGCGGCGCGACGCGAAGATCGCACGAAAGTCGCTTGCATTAGATCGAATTCAGTGCAACTTTCCGGGCCATGCGAATGCTCCGCGATTTGATTCTGAGCCTGGCAGTGGCCACCCTGACCGTCAGCTGCAACGACGCCGGCGAATCCACCGCGGCTCAGGCGACTCGCGGCGAACTCAATCTGCGCGACACAGGCGCCGCCGCTGTCGGGCAGGTGATGCGGGTGTACGCCCTCGACGGCGAATGGGAAACAATCCGCGGACGCCAGCTTGCGTCAACGGCCGCGACGACGGGTGAGTATGCGCAGGTCCCTGGCGGATGGGAAGCGCCGGCGGACGGCTTCGCAAGCTATCGGCTGAAGGTTCTTCTACCCGACTCAGCCGTTGGCGAAACTCTCGCGCTACGCCTGCCGATCTTCAGCACCGCGTATCGCCTGTACGTCGACGGCGTTCTACTGGCAGAGGTAGGCAAGGCCGGCACAAATTTAGAAACAACCACGCCGGCCTATCGCAAGCTGGTGAAATCCTTTCGCGCGACGCAGGCCGAGCTGAACATCGTCCTGCACGTCAGCAATTTTCATCATCGCAAGGGCGGCTTCATCGAATCCGTACGCCTGGGCCCCGAAGAGCAGATTCAAAACGAACGCGAAATCGCGCTGTTCATGGACTTCTTTCTATTCGGCGCGCTTTTGATTATGGCCCTGTACCACTTCGGCCTGGTCCTGAACCGTCGCGACGATATCCCGTCCCTGGTATTCGGTTCGATGTGCCTGGCCGTCGCCATACGCATCCTGTTCACCGGCGAATATTTTATTACGCTGATGTTTCCCGAGATGCCGTGGGTCTGGCAGCTGCGCGGCGAATACATGACTTTCTATATCGGCACGCCGATCGTGCTTTCGTTTTTCGCGGTGGTCTTCGCACAACGAACGCGACAGGCGGTATTGATCGCCGGCTGGGCGATTCCGATGGTTTTCATCGCGCACCTGCTGCTCACGCCAGGCCGGGTCTTCAGCGAATACCTGGTCTTCTTTCAGCTGTTTACTCTCGCGGTTATCGTCTATGGCGTTTCGATTGTTATCGTCGCGATTTTTCAAGGCCGGACTGGCGCCGTCGCGTCGCTGATCGGCGGCGGATTTTTCGGCGGCGCGATTATGCACGATATTTTAGTTTCGCAGGGCGTTTGGAATACGCCCTTTCTCGCGCCCTTCGGCCTGTTTTTATTCATCTTCGCCCAATCGTATTTACTTTCGCGACTGTTTTCGAACGCCTTCTTCGCCGTGCGACGTCTGTCGGATCAGCTGCAGGAAACGAACAACGCCTACAGCCGCTTCGTTCCCCGGGAGTTCCTGGAGTTTCTGGAGAAAGACGATATCACCCAGATCCAGCTGGGCGACCAGGTGCAGCGCGAGATGACGGTGCTCTTCACCGATATTCGTTCATTTACGAATCTCTCGGAGCGCATGTCTCCCGGCGAAAATTTTGATTTCTTGAATTCCTATCTGAAACGCATGACGCCGATCGTGCGCGAAATGGGCGGCTTCATCGATAAATATATCGGCGACTCGATCATGGCCCTCTTCCCCGACGGTCCCGGGCCCGCGATTCAAACCGCGATCAAGATGCAGCAGGAGATTCGCGCGTACAATCGCGACCGAAGCGAACGCAATCTGGAGCCGATCGAAGTCGGCATGGGCATTCACACCGGCACGCTGATGCTCGGAACCATCGGCGCCGAAGATCGCATGGAAGGCACGGTAATTTCCGACACGGTCAACGTAGCATCGCGCATCGAAGGGCTCACGCGCAACTACGGTTCGCAAATTCTGGTGACCGCCGACGTGCGCGAGCAGCTCGGCGAAGCCGAAACGTATCGCATGCGCTATCTCGGGCAGGTGCCGCTCAAAGGCAAAACCGCGCATATCGGCGTATACGAAGTTCTGGACGGCCTCACTGTCGAATCCGCACAGCGACTCGAAGCGCACAATACTGAATTCGCCCGGGCCATCACAGCCTATCAGGAGCAGCGTTATCCCGATGCGCATCGTAGTTTTCAGGCGGTTCTCGATGCCGACCCGAAGGACGAAGCCGCCCGGCACTTCCTGGATCGTTCCCGGAGCATGATGAACCGAAGTCAGTGAACACACGATCACAGTCCCCGGGCGAACGCCGCCTTTCGCGTTGACAGAATGAGCCTGTGGATCGGCACTTCGCTGTGACGCGGCGAAATCCCGGTTTCGCGCGCGATCCATTCGAAACAGGCGAGGCGAATATGCGAGTCGGAATCATCGGGGCAACGGGTATGCTCGGACATCATACGGCGCTGGCACTCAAAGCCCGCGGCCACGAGCTCACGGTCGTACATCGTCCGGACTCAAATCTGGACAAACTGGGCGATCTGCAATACACCGCCCGGGCCGCCGATTTGAACGACGCGCAGGCCATGGAACGCGCCCTCCAATCTCTGGACGCCGTCATCAACTGCGCGGCACACTATCCGACTCTGCCCCGTCCCTGGCGCGAAGACGTGAACATCGGCGTTACGCAAATGGAGAACTTCTATCGCGCATGCGAAGCGGCACAGCTCAAGCAGATCGTTTATCTGGGCGGTGGAATCGCTTTGCGCAAACATCCCGATGGCGAAGCGGGCGACGAAAGCCTGGAGTACCCGGGCGCACCCGCCGATAAAAATCCCTACGTCCAGGTCAAGTGGGCGATGGACCAGCAGGCCCTGCAAAAAGCGCGCGAAGGCCTACCGGTCTGCATCGGCATTCCGACGATGACCTTCGGCGAGTACGACTTCGGCCCGACGACCGGCGCCTTCATCGTCGAGACCGTTAACCGAACGCTGCCGGGCTACGTAAACGGCAAACGCAACGTCATCTACGCCGGCGATGCGGGCCGCGGCCTGGCCCTCACGATCGAAAAGGGGCGGCCCGGCGAGCGGTATCTCATAACCGGTCAGAATATGCACTTAAGCGAAGTCATCGAGATGATTGCGCAGGCCGGCGGTGTGCCGACCCCGAAAAGCGTGCCTCTGGGAATCGTAAAATTGCTATCGCGCGTTCAGGAGCTGCGCTACAAAATCGGGCTCGGCCCGGTGCCGAAAATTTCGCGCACGGCGGTCGCCGTCATGGGCGCCGGTCAGTTTTTAGACGGCGCGAAGGCCGAACGCGAACTCGGCTACAAACCAGAAGTATCGATTGAAGAAGCCGTCAAGCGCGCTCTGAACTGGTTTCGCGACGCCGGATACATCAGGGAGTAAACGCGAAGTTTTCTTAAATCGCACTGAAGATGTCAAAAACAAACGAGAACGCCCGGCGCAGGCTCGCCCGCGGCCTGGTGCTGGCCGTATCGTTGCACGCCTTCGAACAGATCGCCATCGTCGCGATTTTAGAAGACGTGGTCAGCGACTTAAACGGCCGGGATTTTAGCGGAGTCATCTTCGGCGTCTATTTGCTGGCGAGCATTCTGGCGTCGGTCATCGCGGGAACGTATATCGATCGCCACGGCCCCCGCGGCGCCTTCGCCTTCGGGCTGAGCAGTTTCGCTCTGGGACTTCTGGGCGCGACTCTGGCGAACAGCATCGAATTACTAATTGCGGCCCGGGCCGTGCAGGGCGCGGGAGGCGGCCTCTTACTGACGGTAGCCTACGCTTCGATCAACATCGCCTACGACGAAGGCGAACGCCCGGCGATCCTCGCGCGACTTTCGATGGCCTGGATCGCGCCGGGTCTTTTGGGACCGCCCCTGGCCGCGGCGCTCGCGGGCCTGCCCGTGCTGGAGTGGCGCTGGGTCTTCGTTTCGCTGCTGCCCTTTGCGCCGCTGGTCGCCTGGTTCGCGCTGCCGGCTATGCGCGGATATTCGCGTTCCGAAAATCCGCCGGCGCGGGCCGCCCACCCGACGAAAGCCGGCTTGTTTCGTTCGCAGGAATCCCGGCGGATCATGCTGGCCGTGGCGCTGTGCGCGGGCGCCGCGCTGCTCCAATTCGGCAGCGTGCAATCGCAGCCGGCGGCGATGATCCTGAGCCTGCTGCCCGGCGCGGGATTGACTCTGTTTGCGCTCGTGAAGCTGATGCCGACCGGCACCCTGTGGCTGCGGCCCGTGCTGCCGGCGGCGATCGCGCTCAAACTCGCGTCGCACTTCGCATTTTTCGGCACCGATTCGTTCATCCCTTTCTCGCTGCAGGAAGTCCGCGGCTATTCGCTCTTCCTGGCGTCGCTGGCCATCGCGCCGTCGGCGTTGACCTGGGCCGCCGCCTCCGTGCTGGTGGCTCGCTTTCAAAAAGACGCGGCACGCTCCGTCGCCTTCGTGCGAGCCGGCTTTGTGACGATGGCGATCGGAATCGCCCTGGCTCTGCCGGTGCTGCGTCCGGAGGTGTCGATCGCTCTGATGTTTTTCGCCTGGGGCGTGGCCGGTTTCGGCGTGGGCTGCGCGTATCTTTCATTAAACGCGATCGCCATGCGCGAAACCGATGCGCTCGCGAACGACGAAGCGAGCACGCACAGCGATGGCGATGAAAACAAAGAACATGCGCATGCGATCAGAACGGGCGCGAGGGTCGGCCACACCGCCGTCGCCTTGAATATCGCCGACTCCCTGGGCTTCGCCTTCGGCTCGACCGCCGGCGGCGCGATTTTATTTCATGCCGCGCGGGCGGGCGCCGCTCCCGCAGACCAGTTCAGTCTGGTCTGGGGCCTGCACCTGTTAGTGGCGATCGTCTGCGTGATCTTCGCGGGCCGCCTGCACTCGCGACGGCGGCCATGATCACAGTCGGGGTTGCGCGGACGAAAGACAGGGCCGCCTTCGCCGCCGATTCTCAACGAGAGCGGCGTTTGATCCGCTTGCCGGCGATTTCGCCTTTGACCATCTCCTGCACGTGATCGGAAGCGAGAAAGTCATGGGGAAAACCCGGCTCGATGGCGGTGAGCTCGTTCAGTTCCTTTAAGTTGGCCTCGGTTAACCTTAGCGGCGACGCGGCCAGGCTGTCTTTGATCTGCGAAACCTTGCGCGCGCCCACAATCGGGAAAAATCCGTAGCCCTGCTGCAAGACCCAGGCGACGGCCACCTGGGCCGAACTGACGCCGTGAGCGTCGGCGATTTTGTCGACGATCCGCGCGACGCGCAGCGACTCTTCGGAATCGCGGCCTTTGCTGGCGTTGCCGCTCTTACGCAGCGAATCGTTTTCGCCGCCGCGGGTGTACTTGCCCGAAAGCACGCCGCCGGCCAGGGGCGCCCAGGCGGTCACGCCCAGATCAAAGTGCTGCGCCATCGGAATCAAATCGCGCTCCGCATCGCGCTGCAGCAAACTGTACTCCACCTGGATGCCGATAAACTGAGTCCAGCCGCGCAGCTCCGCCATCACATTCGATGCGCTGACGATCCAGGCCGGACAGTCGCTCATGCCGATATAATGTACTTTGCCCTGCCGAACCAGATCATCGAGGGCGCGAATGGTTTCTTCGAAAGGAGTATCGTCGTCGTAGGCGTGCACCCACAAAAGATCGATATAATCCGTATTCAATCGACGCAAACTCGCTTCGACCGACTGCATCATATTTTTGCGATGGTTGCCCGATGCGTTAGGGTCGGCGTGATCCATGGAAAGCGTGTACTTCGTGGCGACGACCATGCTATCGCGATGGCCCTGCATCCAGCGGCCGACGTACTCTTCGGTCTGGCCGTTGTGATATTTGTCGGCGGTATCGAGAAAATTGCCGCCGCCTTCGCGGTAGGCGTCCAGGACTTCGCGACTGGTCGCTTCGTCAGCGCCGAAACCCCAGTCCTGACCGAAGCTCATGGTCCCCAGACAGATTTCAGAAACGCGCAGGCCGGAGCGGCCGAGTAGTTTGTAGTTCAGCATTGGTTCAATTTAATAAGCTGCGACGCCCGCGGAAAGTCAATTCCGACTTTGATATGAATGAAAGATCCATTGTGCACATGCCGATCGTCCAATCCCGGGATTCAAAAAAAGGCCGTCCACCGCCAGGATTTTGCTTATTGTGCGAACATCGGAATGATCGCCGACGACGAAGCGCTTATGAAACGACACTACATTCAGAAAAACGATAACATCGGAAAACGAAACGACATGCAGAATCGAAACGATTTCGAAAAACGCAAGCATGCTAAAAATCGAAAGCGCTTCGCCACAGCGGCGACTCTGCTCAGCACGCTCGCGGGATTTTTATTTTTCACCGGAGGCCTTATGGCCATCGAAGAACCTGAGTATACAGTCATCAAAGAAAACGACGGCTATGAAATCCGCGAATACAAACCGGTCGTCGCGATTGAAACTGAAGTCGAAGCCGATTTCGAAGAAGCCGGCAACCGTGCCTTTCGACGACTGTTCAATTATATCGACGGCGACAATCAGAGTCAGACGAAAGTTTCAATGACGGCGCCGGTAACACAGTCCGCGCAGAATTCTGAATCCGAAAAAATCGCCATGACCGCTCCGGTGACCCAGAGCCAGCGCGACGGAAAATTCGTAATTCGTTTTATTCTGCCGTCGAAGTTTACGATCGATACGGCTCCGAAGCCGAACAATCCGGATGTGCAACTCGCGGAAGTGCCGACGCGACGCTACGCGGTATATACCTATTCGGGATTCTGGTCGAAGAGCGGTTACGACGAAGGCCTGGCGAAACTCAAAGCGGCGCTGAACAAAGGCGGCGTTGAATATAAAGACGAACCGGTCTGGTCGCGCTACAACTCACCGTTTAGCCTGTGGTTCTTACGGCGCAACGAGATCTGGCTGCCGATCGAGGAGTGATTCAGTGACGGCCACGTCCTGATCCGGACAGCCGTCGATATACAGGCCATCCAGAAAGTCTGATACCGCGTCCGGATCAGAATCCGCGAAACGCCTGCAAATCAGTTCAAGCCAAGTCGCGCATAAATCGCGTCGATGTTTCGCAGGTACGGTTCGATCTGAAAGATATCGTCGATCGCGGCCTCGTCTAAATGCTTCGCGACTTCTGGATCGGACTTCATGCGCTTCTGTAAAGTTAATTCGGAATCCGCCCAGACTTCCATGCTCGCGGTCTGTACGATTTTGTAGGCGTCTTCGCGTTCCATGCCCTGATCGACCAGACGCAGCATCAGCTTCTGAGAAAAGAGCAGGCCGCGGGTATGCCACAGAACGCGCTCCATATTCTCCGGATACACGTGCAGATTTTCGATGACGAAGATCATCTTCTTCATAATGTATTCGAGAGCGATGACCGAATCAGGCACGATGACGCGCTCGGCGGAGCTGTGCGAAATATCGCGTTCGTGCCAGAGCGGCTGGTCGCGATAGGCCGCCTGCACGTTCGATTGAATCACGCGGGCGAGTCCGCAGACGCGTTCGCAGATCACGGGATTGCGTTTGTGGGGCATAGCACTCGACCCCTTTTGACCTTTCGAAAAGGGTTCTTCGACTTCGCGGCCTTCGCTCTTTTGCAATAAGCGAATCTCCTGGGCGACGCGCTCCAGTCCGCCGGCGATAATTCCAAGCGTCGCCATATAGGCGCTGTGACGATCGCGATTGATGACCTGGGTCGTAATCGGATCGGCAGCGAGACCCAGGCGCTTGCAGACTTCTTCTTCGACGTTCGGATCGATATTCGAGAATGTACCGACCGCGCCGCTTAATTTGCCGACGGAAATCTCTTTGATCGCGCGTTCGAGGCGCTCGCGATCGCGCAAAAGCTCCGCGTAAAAGTGCGCCATCTTGAGGCCAAGGGTCGTCGGCTCGCCGTGAATCCCGTGGGTCCGACCGATCACGACCTGGTTCTTATAACGAATCGCCTGTTTTTTTACGACTTCGATCAGTTGATCCAGACGGGTCTGCAGAATTTCGCCGCTGCGTTTCATCTGCATACAAAGAGCGGTATCGCCCACATCGGAGCTGGTCAATCCGTAGTGCACCCAGCGGCCGGCCGGGCCCACGTTCTCGCGCACGTTCGTGAGAAAGGCGATCATATCGTGCTGGACTTCTTCTTCGATTTCCAGAATGCGATCGACTTGAAAGTCGGCTTTGCTTTTGATCTGAGCGAGTTCGTCGTCGCTGATTACACCGCGCTCGTTCCAGGCTTCGCATACCGCGACTTCGACTTCCAGCCAGACGCGGAACTTATTTTCCAGCGACCAGATGCCGGCGATTTCAGGGTTGCTATAGCGTTCAATCATAAGAGTGATATTCAATCGCAAGCAGACCCGGCGCGCGTCAAGTGGAAGAATTGGAAAACGCAGATCTATGAGGCAGATCCAGGGGATCCTATCCGGCGACACAATTCAAACCGGTCGAAAAAATCACCCGGCAGATTCGCAATCGGCGTATTAACCGAATAGCGGGGACGCCGACTACAGCAGATTCACACTGATTGGAGCGGACTCCGCTCTTCAGATCCCGGCCATTCCAAACGCCTTCGAATCGGAACGGGGTGGGCGGGAACTTTAAATTCATCGATAAATTCTAAATGAATCGCCATCGACGGGCCAAGAACGCCGACGACCTGCTCTCGACCATAAACAACTTCAATCAGCTCAATTAAATCATAGAAGTAATCAAGCTCTATATGTGGACCGACAAAATCTCTTTCCGCCGCGAAATAGCCGAACATGAAAGATCGCTCACCTAGAACGATAGGGCCTTCGAGCGGCGTTCCTTCGCCTGAAAAACGAGACTGCGAGACAAACTGGATCCAACAATTTCCGTGAAGCGTAACCAGTTCCCGCGGAGGCTCTTGCTTTGTATATGCGGCATCCACAGTACGAACGATGTGAATGTTCTTGTTAAGCTTATACAGACCGCCGAGCAGAAAATCTATGTACTGCCAGCGAACAGCCCGTGCTCCAAACATACGCGAGGAACATTCTTACACGGAGGCCCATTTATCAAGCAACAAATAGAATCATCTACTGACAGGGACGAATAATTAACGCAAAAAGAGTCCGCATCAAGAGACCAGTGAAAAATTCTCGCGCCCGGAAGTGGTACGACTGCCTTCGCTGGCAATCCCCAGAGCAAACCCATCCTCAGGCTGCTCCCCTTTGCGCTCGCTCAGATTGTCGATAACAACTTGCTCAATCTGAGACATATCGTTAACGGGCGCACGATTATAGAGCCGGTATTGCAGACGCGATCCATCCTCTGACAGGACGAAATCCTCTTCAAAAACAGGGATTGAATCTCCGTCAGTATCAATCGGGGGCGCTCGAAACTCAGGGGACTGCGCGAACTCTAAAAGCTGTTTTTCGAGAGCCGGATTGCTTCGCAGGAGCAGGTTACGATAGTTATCAGTCTGCCTCCGGCGTTCAAGCAGTGTCAGAAACGATGTTAAGAGCCGGGCCAGAGCTCGAAACTTTGCGACGGCCAGGTCTTTTGTATGTGAACCGGCGCGTAGACTCAGCGACTGAAATCGAGCGTACTTCGTATTTCCGCTCTGGTAAAATTCACCGTCAATAGTCAGAGTATTCTCGACTCCACCGACCGTATAATCGAACTCTACGGCAAATTCACCGAGATGCTTGCGAGCCTCTATGGCCGCGTCAAGGGTCTCTTGTAACGTTTGACTCATATTCGATCTTAATCCTGCTCTGGCTATCCTGAGTGTCGTCGGGACTGTGCCAGGGCAATCAAATTTTCGGCTACTCTATCACGCTCAAATTAAGCTGTCTATCTCCTATCGGCGAGCCGCATCTTTTATCCACCAGTTTGCGATGACTGGGCCAGGATTATGTCTCTTTTTCAAGTAGAAAAACATCGATAACGGGCGATTTTGCACGAGATTTGTCTCATAATGTTTGAAAACGCGAAGGGTGCATAAAACGCTCAACCCTCCGCGCTCAATGCTCAGCCTCAGCGCCGGGCCGCGTCGATAACGGCCTGGCGAAAATCCCCCGCGTGTAGCATCACCGCCGTCACGTGCCCCGCCGAAATCCAGCGCATCTCCGAGCCGGGCCAGTGCTCGTGCAAGGCCGTGACGGAATCGGCGGGAACATAGCCGTCGTGACTGGCGCCGACGAGAATCGCCCAGTCCGGACGGACCGGCGGCGCGGAGCCGCGCAGATCGACGACACCCATCGTTTCATTTAAAGCGTCTTTGACCGGCTGCAGGCTTTCGGGATCCGCGCCGTACGGCAGGCCGTAGTCCTTCGCCAGAGCCTGCCAGTCGACCTGGCCCGTCAGCGCACCCTGGGTGAAAGCGGGGGCAGGCCCCACAGGCCCGATACATACAGCGGCCCGCAGAGGCGTTTCGATCATCGCCGCGACCGTCGCGGCCATGCTGCCGCCCATGCTGACTCCGGTGACTCCGACCCGGGTATAGCCTTCGGCTTCGGCCCAGCGAACCAGAGCGACGCCTTCGAAAATAGAAGCGCCGTTCATGCGCATCTGATCGCTAACAGTCGGCACGGAGAAATTAGACTGAGTCTTCGGACGCCGCGGTCCGTAATAAGGATTCATCAGCAAGATCGACGCGATACCTTCGTCGGCCAGCGCGTTCGCCAGCAGGAACCGGCGCGGCAAAAAGGTTTCGTCTCCGGTCGCGGCGAAGTGTACGAAGACCGGCGTATCCGAATTGCAATTCGCCGGGCGGATCATTTCGATCTGAGCGGTCCGGGACTCTTCGGGCAGCCAATCCGCGGCCGGACTCCTAAATGTCCCCTGCTGGCGGGTGGCGCCGGAACGCTCCGCGACGATTTCATCGTCCCATTCGATTTTCGCCGCCGCGACGTCGCGGGGGTGGCGGTCTGGAATGGTCCGCAGAAATTCCAGGTCGCCCAGGCCCTGGCGATAGAGTTTATCGCGGGTAGAAAATCCGGACACCAGATGGTCCAGTCCGTTCAGTAGATTCGGTATAAATAACATGTTATTACTCCTGTTAAGTTTGCTATAGATAACTCAATTCAAAAGCGCGGACTCTATTTTCCGCGCGTCGTGCCAAAGACCTGGAACTGACTCGAACTGCGCGCGACCAATTTGCCGCGGCTGTCGAAAGCCTCCACGTCCATTATCAAATTCGTGCGGCTGCGGCTGAGCACTGAGGCGACGCAGGTCAGCGTGTCGCCGGCTTTGATCCCGCGCACGAAGTCCACATTTAACGAAAGGGTTACGGCCGCGCCGCCGGTCACGAGAAAAGAAAGCGGCCCCATCGTATTGTCCATCGCGGCGCAGATAAAACCGCCCTGCATACGGCGCATTGGATTGTCGTATTCCGGTCGGACTGGAAACGAAACTCGCAGCGACTCGCCGGGCCTGTATTCTTCGAAAGCGCCCTGCATTTCCAAAAAGGACGGCGGCGGCAGCGGCATGTCAGGATTGAGCTTGCCGGCTCCTTCCTGCATGATCCGTCCGATTTCCTCCGGATCCCGAATCGGCTCCTTTTGACCCGGGGCCTGCTTGCTCTTTTTCGATTCCGTTGACATAGATCACTCCTGAGTCTTTCATCGAATAAATTTCGATGAAAGACGAACTACTATAAAGACTCAAATCCGAATCCGTTCGGATATGAGGTTGTCAGATTCTAAATCTCAGACCATCCCAGATGTTAACGCTATTCACATTCGGGATAATTTGAATAAGCTCACAAATGTTAATCTCGGCAACATTTTTTTATTGGCAATTGTAAGAAAATCGATAACTTTCGACATACTATGTCGCGCACATCCAAATCTGCAAAATCCGGCGCGGCCGCCGCGGGATCCCGGGCCTACCATCACGGGGACCTGAAACAGGCCCTGCTGAAGACCAGCGTCAAAATCATCGAAAAAGAGGGCGTGGCCGGCTTAACTCTGCAGAAGGCCGCCCGCCAGCAGGGCGTCAGCGCCGCGGCGGTCTATCGCCACTACGGATCCAAAGAGGATTTGCTGGCCGCGATCGCGACCGAGGGCTTTCGTTTACTTCGCGACGGCGTCCAGGCTGTAATAGCCGACCGACCGCGGGATACGCGCGCCTTCTTTCGCCGATCTATGGAGAAGTACATCGACCTGGCCATATCCAAACCGAAGCACTACGAACTGATGTTCGGCGGCACGATCCCCGATCGATCGCCCTACGCCGAATTGGAAGCGGTCGGACAGGAAGCCTTCGACGGCCTGATCGAAACGGTTCGGATCTGTCAGAATGAAGGCCTGTTTAAGAAACGCAAGCCGGTGCTGATGGCCTTTCACGTCTGGAGTCTCATGCACGGATTCGTGATGCTGCACATCGCAGGGCACACGCCATTCCCGACCGATCAACCGGAGCAGCTGCGACGCTTGACAGGTTTGTTGAATCAATTTTTACGGCGCGGTCTGGATCGAAGCTGAAACGCGTATGATCAATGCGCTTAAGGCCTGCGCCTCCGCGACGCCTTAAGCGGGCGCGACGAAATCGTCCGCAAATTTTTCGAAGGCCGCCTGGAAAAACGCGCCGAAATTTCTCGCGGCTTTTCTTGACGATTGTTCGGGCCGGTGTATATTTCGGTCACGCAAGAGGAGGTGGTCCAAAAATGAAAAATGATTTATCTATGACCGGCGAGGTGGCTGGGCGGTAAGCTGCAGCAACGCTTCGACGCAGGAGCTTCACGGCTTACTGCAATCCATTCAGACCACCGGCCTTCCGTAGCTCCTGGAGTTTGGTCCCTCCCCGGGCGACGGCATTTTGAATTCCGGCTCCGACGTGTAAATTGCGCGGGCGAATATTCGCAAAATCCGGAATCGACAGTGCTGATCGCAGCCGCTACGGAAGGTTTCCTGTCTTTTTATTTCACTCCCCGCTTTTATTTTCTCCCGCCATTCGGAGAGCTTTCCAATTCGGCGGCGCGCGCTTCCCGACTCCGGCCGCTTCGACTCAGCGAAAACAGGCGCGCCCAAAAAACTCTTGTGACATTCCGGCGGCCCGCGCTTCTAAAGCGCATGCATTCATTTCACAACCGCGCCCGTGCGAACCGGCGCATGTCCCCCTCACGACCGCTGTCGGCGCAGCGCAAACTCATGACCGCATTCGCCCTCGTCACGGCCCTGCTATCGACTGCCTGTCTTGCGGATATTCGGCCTGAAGTCCTGAAAACTCGCACCGACGCCGCCGACGCCGATCAGGCGCGAAAGATATTAAACGCCGGCGCCGCCGCACAGACCGTCGGCGGTACTTCCCTACAGAGCTGGCTGGCCATGCCGGGAGTTCGCGCGCGCGTGACTGACGAATGGTTCGGCCTGGCGAACCTGCTGGCCAATTCCTGGCCGAATAATCCCCAACAATTCGATTTTGAGTTCGTGCCCGGCAAAGACGCGGGCATCGTGTACTTACTAGATGAAAGCGGCGAGGCCACCGGCGAGAGCCAGGGCATTCATGAATGGAACACCTGGAAGCGTTCGAGCGAAAACGCTCCGGCCGATTATACGCCGGACGGAGATATCAAATTCAAGCTTCCGACGGTGCAGTACTTTCTGGAAATGGCGATGCGGCTGCCGGCGGGCGAAATCGTCGACTACGTAGAAACGGTCGAGATGGACGGTCTGGAACTGCACGTCGTCTATATCACCTGGGGCAGCTACGGACCCAATTCGAAGATCGATCAGTACGTCGCGTACTTTCGCAAAGACAACGGCCGTCTGCATCACGTGGATTTTACGGTTCGCGACAATATGCCTTTCGTCACCGCGGCGGCGTACTACAAAGACTTCCGCGTCGTGCAGGGATACTATTTCCCCTTCCAAATCGACATCACGGAAGTCGGCGACCCGGACGCCCTGCTGCATCGCTACACCGTCCAGGAAGTGCAGCTCAACTATCAGCTGAATCGCCGGAGCTATGCCCCCGACCCGAAGCGCGGGCCGGCTTCGAAATAATTCAGACGGCGTCTGTTTAGAAAGCGTCCGAATTATTTCGACGATCGAACCGCGAGCGGGCGGCAGCCGTAGGCGTAGGCGTCTACGGTTTCGATGAGCGTCGCGTTCAGCACGC
Source organism: bacterium (assembly GCA_024742665.1). GTDB lineage: Bacteria > Spirochaetota > Leptospiria > Leptospirales > Leptonemataceae > JANSYA01. The sequence goes on along the minus strand of JANSYA010000001.1, from coordinate 379,123 downwards.
TCGTCGGCCAGCGAAAGGGCGCGAAGGGAATCATCAGCACGCCGACCAGCTCGTTGTTGCGGAGTTCGTAGCGGCAAACGCTTTGCAGCTCGCCCTGGCGAAAGTGTCGAAACGCAAGACGATAGTTGACCTGATTATAAAAAGGCAGCACGGTTCCCGTGGCGATCGTTGCTATAAAATTCACGAGCCTCAGAAAACCCGGCGTAGTGCCCGACTCTTCCAGCACCAGCTCCAGAGTATCCGGAGCCTTTTCCCGCAAACGATAGCCGCGCTGCCGCAAGCGCTCCCGAATGCCATCGACGTATCGCTCGTGATTGCCCCAGGCGGTAAAACGCAGGGCGACGGCCTGCACCTGGCCGGGTTCGACGGCGGCCTGGTCGGCGAAGCCCGCGTCAGTAGCGGAGTCGACGGCAATTCGCCCGACTTCCGCTGAAGCGAAGCTCGTGCAGTTCGCGCCGACTGCAAGCGGCAGAGTTATCAGACAGAGCAGCCGTAGCGCCCGCGCGAAAGCATGAGAATTCAATCTGCGTCTCCCGGAGCAAGCAGTCCGTCGCGGGCGGCGTCGGCCACGAAACTGCGCGCGACGCGGCTCATATCGTAGCGCAGGTACGCGCTTTCCGAAGGCACTGCCAGCAACAATGTCAGCCAGCCGACGAGCACCCACGCGTCGCTTTCGTAGACGTATTCTTTTTGCAGTTCGCCTCGACGCCACACGACGAATTTCACCGTGCGCTTCAGATGGATCACTTTCGGAATCATGAAGAAACTCTGCCCGAAGGCGATGCCGTTGATCTGCTGCACGACAAATAGCGCCGGTCGATCCAGCACCGGCGCGCCAAGCTCGCGCTTGCCGGGCGTCGGCTCCAGCACGATTTGCACGAACCAATCCCGGGCGCCGACTCCCGGGACGAATCCCGCGAAACTCGCGCTGGAGCCCAGGGTCGCGAGCAGGATTTCGCCGGCATCGTTGTCCGCGTTTTGATTCTCCCAGTTCACCATTTCGTAGACGATATTACCGAAACGATGTTCCTGAACGTCCGGGGGCGTCGCGCTCTGGCCAACGTCGCGAAAGACGGCGCACTGCAACAGCAGATGCACGGCAAGCAGGCACACGATCGTCGATGTCCGGCTCTGGCGATGCCGACCGCGACCGCGATTCACAGGCGCACCTCCGTGCGAAACAGGCGAAAGCGATCCACGCTTTTCGGATAGACCTGCCCCTGTATTAAAGTCGACGAAGGCCCGCGCACATCCAGATACGCGCAACCGCCGCTGTGCAGTTCCCGATCGCCGTTGCTGACGGCAGCCAGGCGCGGCGTCATGCCATCGCGCTGCAGGCGGGCGGTATCGAGATCGAGCACGCGAAAGACCATGCAGCCGCGATAGCCGGGATGGCGACGCGGCCTGGTCGGCGTGACCACAAGATAGATATGACCCGTCGCCTCGATGTGGAACAGGTCGGGCGCGCCGAAGCCCGTAAAATCGGATCCGTTGTCGAGCAGCGCGGCGTCGCGCAAATTATCCAGCAGCGTTCCGCGATAGCTCCAGCCCCCGCTCCCGGCGCTGATGCCTGCATCGCCCGCGGCCGGCGTCTTTTCGAGCAGGACGATTCGTCCGTTCGCCGGCTGCTGGCCGTCGGCGCAGTGCAAAACCAGAAACAGACGATTTTCAAATATGAAAGCCCCCGGTTCCGTAAAGGCGACGCATCCGACCAGATCGCCGTGCAGTTCGTTCAACGCGATGCGCGGCGAACCGTCGTAGGCGTCGGCGCGGACCGGGTCGTAAGCTCCGCCGACGAAATATTTCGTGGCACGCCGCGAATGAAATTCCGCGGGCGTCGCCGCGGCCTTGTGCGCGATCCAGCCCAGCTCAAAGCGACGATCGCCGTCAATTAAGGGATACTGGTGCCAGAAGAGCTGCCAGCGTTCCTCCACCGGCGCCTGCGGAACATAAACGATAGAAGAAACTTCGTGTTGCCAGGTCACCGGCGGCGATCTTCCGAACAGATCGCGGTCGAGATTGTGATCCGGCTCGTCGAATGCCGCGTTCGCGCGATCCCCGAGCCCGACAAAACTCTGGCCGCCGTCCGTCGAAACGGCGATGCGAGTCTGCACGACATGGGGATGCTCGGTCGGCCAGCGGTAGGACGGACTGACCGTCGAATAAGCCATGTAAATTGGATCGTCTGCGGCGGCCCGCGCGAAAGACGGATCGAAGATGCCGAAACTACCTGTGGCGTTACTCGGCGCCGGCTCCAGGCGAAATCGCGACCAGCCCGAGGGCATTGCGATCTCCGCGTCCCGCAGACCGCCCGCCCGACACGCCAGCGATACCGACAGCAACAACAGCAAGGGCCCGCAGAACAGAGCAGCCGCGGACAGCGTCTCGAAGCCGAAACGAGAGCAGAAAGCGCTCGGTCGGAACGCGGCCCAACTGACGCGCGGCGATCGCGCAGTCGAATTCCAGAGGCGTCGAATCACGATGACCAGACTCCAGATTCGCCAACGCCTTTCGAGAATTTTTTGACGCCGAATCTCATGCGGACGGGCCGCTGCGCGACAGGCTGCGACGCCGGTCCTCGACCGCGGGCATAGAAACCGGTTGACACAAACCCGGCGCAGACCGACGGCAAAGCATGATATTGGACCTATCGAAACTTTCACCGAATCAGATCTACTATACTTTTATTCAAACAATCATCCCGCGACCGGTCGCCTGGGTGCTTTCCGATAACGGCGGCGAGGCCGGCTACAATCTGGCGCCCTTTTCTTATTTCAACGGGGTCTCAAGCAATCCGCCGATCATCATGCTTTCGATCGGCAAAAAAGCCGACGGCAGCCGCAAAGACACGCTGGTGAACATCGACGAACGCGAAGACTTCATCGTGCACATCGCGCATCGAGAAATGGCGCCCCAGGTCACGGCAACCTCAGCCAGCCTGCCCCACGGAACGTCGGAGCTGGAACAGCTGAATCTGGAAACGGTTCCCTTTATTGACGAAAATGGGGCTTCGGTTTCGCGGCTCCCGCGCCTGAAAGAAGCGCGCATCGCTTTCGCCTGCACGAAAGAACGCATCCTCGAAGTCGGCAACACTCCCCAGGGCGTCGTCTTCGGCAACGTGCACCAGGTGTACGTGGACGACGCCGTCGCGCAGAATCCGGAGGGCCGCCTGAACGTGGACGCGAAAGCCGTCGATCCCATCGCCCGCATCGGCGGCAATGACTACAGCTTATTTGGCGAGACTATTACTGTACCGCGACCGAAGTAAGGATGTCTCGCGTGGTCGCGAGACTATTACTGTATCGCGACCGAAGTAAGGATGTCTCGCGTGGTCGCGAGACCATTACTGTACCGCGACCGATATAAGGATGTCTCGCGTGGTCGCGAGACTATTACTGTACCGCGACCGATATAAGGATGTCTCGCGTGGTCGCGAGACCATTACTGTACCGCGACCGATATAAGGATGTCTCGCGTGGTCGCGAGACCATTACTGTACCTCGGCCGAAATAATATTGTCTCCGCGAATCAGCCGGCGACTGCGACTGGCTTCGCTGCGGGATCCACAGCGCGGCGCATGCGAATCAGGTTCCCGGCGAGGATCGCTTCGGAGTCCACGTTGTATTCATGTGCGAGTTGCAAACGTTCCGCGCGGGCTTCGCCCTCTAACTTCTGCGCGGTTTTCTCTAAGAGCAGGCCGATCACCAGACGCGTGGCGGAGTGAACCACTTCGAACGAGAGTTCGCCTTTCGTTTCCGCGTTCGGCAGTCCTTTGTACGCCTCGACGGTCTGTTCGAAATTCGCGCGCAGCTCCGGCAACAAAGCCGAGACCGGAATCTTTTCAAACATCTGGTCCAAATACTCGCGGAAATTGCCCTTCGCGGACATGCCCGCGGTAATGCCGCCGATGGCCGCATTGACCTGAATCTGAGTGGTGCCGTCGTAAATATTCGTAATGCGCGCGTCGCGATATAAGCGCGCCACGTCGTATTCTTCGCAGTAGCCCGAACCGCCGAAGACCTGCAGCGCGTCGTAGATCAAAGAATTGCACATCTCGGAAATATAGTACTTCGACATGGGCGTAATTACGTTCGCGAATTTCTCCCACTTGCGAATTTGCGCGTCGCTTCGAATTTCGCGTTCGGGCGTCTGCGCTTCTTTCATCCGCAGAGCGCGCCAATGATAGCGATCCACGCTGGTCGCCGCTTCGATCATCAAAGCGCGCATCCCTGCGATCTCGCGTTCCATGCGTCGCAGCATGCGCTTAACGGCGGGAATCTCGGCGATGGGTTTGCCGAATTGAATGCGTTCGCTCGCGTATTTACGCGCTTCGTAGTAGGCCGCCGTCGCCATGCCTGTGCCCTGAGAGGCGACGCTCATACGCGCGCCGTTCAGCATGCCGATGACATAGCGGGAAAGGCCGTGACCCTCTTCGCCGATCAAGTGGCCCGGCGCCTTTTCGAAAGCCACTTCGCAGGTCGCGGAGGCTTTGAGTCCCAGCTTCTTTTCCAGGCCGGTCACTTCGACGTGCTGGCCTTCGACCAGAAAAAACGAAAGCCCCCGCGCGCCGCTTTCGGGGCCGCCGGTGCGCGCGAGAATCAGCAGCGCGGAAGGATGGCCGTTCACGCCGCAGGCCATCGTTTGAAAACGTTTGGTGCCGGTCAAAAGCCACTGGTCGCCTGATCGTTCGGCGGTCGTACGCACATTCGGCAAATCCGATCCGAAGTCCGGTTCGGAAAGCCCCATCGTAACGGTGTACTTTTCGCCGATCAACTTCGGCAGCCACTTTTCGCACATTTCGGGAGACGCGTACATTTCCATGATCGCCGCCAGGTTCACGCTGCCCGCCGCGATCGAAAAGGCCGTGTCTGCGCGATAGGCGATTTCAAATGCCAGGGCTTTTACGATGTGCGGCAATCCGAGGCCGCCGTACTTGCGCTCGAAGCCTACGGGATGCAAACCCGCGTCCTGAAACTTTACGAAGAGCTCTTCGAATTCCGGCGGATGCGTGACCTGCCCGTTTTCGAATTTCAGCCCCTGGCTGTCCATATCCTGAGCGATCTGCGAAATCTCTTTGCCGCTCAGATCGCCGTAACCGTCGAGGATCTGTTTATAATACTCGACCGCCTCTTCAACGCTGCGCGGCGCGAAGGCCAGGCGTTCGTCGCCGGACTCGTCGTACTCTTTCGCGTCGCGAAAGCCGTCTTCATACAGCTCGACGATCTCATTCCAATCGATGAAAGCATCGACGTGACGCTGGAGATCGGGGTTGTCTTCGTAATAGTTGCTGCGGATCATATGCAATTGTAAAGCCTGCGCGGCCCGCTTGCAACAGGAAAATTTTACTCGAGTTAAGTTTTTTGATTATCGCAGATAGCCAGTTCTGGCCGCAGATTATGTCCGATGTTCGCGGCGCTGTTTTTGCAGCCAGAACTCCAGGGCCAGAGCGTCCCCCGCACCGACTCCCGACAGCGTGAAGCGAGCCACACGCAGGCCCGCACGCGCATCCGCTTTGATTCGCGCGAGCTCCTGACCGATTTTGGACTTTGAGCTCGCAGCCGGCGATTGGCCGGCGCCCGAACCCGCCGCCGGCGCATCGCGACCGGTAATCCGGGGATACAGCTCCGCGTCGGGCAATAGAATCTCCGGCACGCCGCCGTACATATCGAAGTTATAGAGTTCGTCCGCGATGTCGGCGAAATCAATAGACTTACGCGTGACCCACTGATCGCGGCGTGCGAAGCCGTATTCAAATCCTGCTTCACAGACGCGAATCCCCCGGCGATCGAACCACAGACCGAAGAGCAAAAAGGCGGCGAATAAACCCAGAGCGATGGCGGGCAGGCCCGCCGCCACGTTCAGCGAAAACTCCGCGCGCAATAAAAAGCCTCCCGCAAGCGTCGCCATACCGGCGATCAACCAGAAGACCCAAAGCGACGCCCGGGGCATCAATCGATCGCGCCAGTAGATCGCCGTCGGGTCCTGCGCCTCTTCGAAACCTTCGCCGGGATCCGGATATGTGCGCTCTTTGCGTCGCCCCTGCTGAATAAAATTCTGAATCCGCGTGCCGACTTCGCTCGCCGTCGAGCGGCGGTTCGTGCGATAGAGATCCCAGTAGGCGCCGTTGCTTCGAATCAGGGCGACGACCACGCGACCCCGGCCGCGCATGCGCAGAGCGACGCGTTCTATATCGCCGTAGCCCAACGAAAATTCGCGACCGTCGTGCTCCCGGATTTCCAGGACACCCCGGCGATTGTCCAGCGCCATCGCGGCGGGCAGACTTCGAATTTGAATCCCTAATAACTGGCCGGCGGCGATTAAGAGCAGTCCGAAACCCGCGAGCATCACCGGGAGATCAAGAGCGCGCAGGTATTCGCCGTAGTACAGAGCGGGCCCCGCGCACAGCGCCGCGACGCCCAACACGGAAACCAACCAGCGAAATACGCCGGGCGCGCGTTCCCGGAAGAACTCCATTCGATCGATGTCGCCTGTGCTGAGTATATATGACATAGTACGCTTCTTCGTATAATTCCGGATATGATTCCTGGCATTCCTGCCGACCCGCGAAAATCTCAGGATCGCTTTGGAATCGGCCAGCCCAGGCGCTCCAGCACCTGCTTGATATCGCTCCAGACTTCGCGCCGCAGCGGGCTCTGGTCGCCGCCGTTTCGCAGCACGTAGCTGGGATGAAAGGTCGGCATAACGGGAATGCCGCGAAAATCGCCCCAGCGACCGCGCAATCTTGTAATCCCCGTAGTTGTATTTAATATAAACTTAGTCGAAGGGCCGCCCAGGGTTACGATGACTTTCGGACGAATCAGCTCAATCTGACGCAGAAGATACGGACTGCAGGCGGCGGTTTCGTCCGGCTCCGGCGGACGATCGCGCTGGAACTGCATGTCAACGGTCGGACGGCACTTCACGATATTGGCGATATAGACCCGGGAACGGGGCACGCCCATCCCCTTTTCGATGATGCGCGTGAGTAACTCGCCCGCCCGGCCGACGAAAGGCCGTCCGCTCAAATCTTCCTGACGCCCCGGCCCCTCGCCGATGAACATCACTTCGGCGTCGGCGGCGCCTTCGCCGAAGACCGTTTGCGTGCGCGTCGTATGCAGGCGACACTGCTCACAGGCCGCGACGCCGGATCGCAGACTTTCCAATTCCGGATTTACCGACTCAGAATTCTCGGTGGACATAGATTGTAGCAGCCTGAATTAAATCGCGAACAAATATTCGAATCGATCGGTTCCGCAGAAAGTAGATCTACGCCCCGCCGCCCTGACAAGAACTAAACGCGGGCGAAATGTCCGGCGATCTCGCGGGCGATGCTGAGATTGCCGTCGGAGTCGTTTAGATCCCCCCTGCCCGACCGGAGCACATTCTCAGGCGGCGAAAGCTCGTCCGTTATAAAATTCCAGTCGCCGCGAAAGAACTGGTCGAGGGACAGCACGCGATGCGTAAAATAGTTTCGCAGCTGCCGGAGCAGTTCGGGAGTTTCGGGAAAGTCTGCGCGCTCCAGGCAGACGAAGGGCGTCCCCGTGCGCGCCACTTCGCAGAAGGTTCCGTGTCCCGGCTTCGAAATGATTCGCTCTACGAAAGGCAAAAGATCGACCTGTCGCAGCTCCGGGTCCGCGATGACGCGTAGATTGGGAATTTCCGGCGGCGCTCCGCGATCGAAAGTTAAAAAGATCCGGCGCGGTCGCCGGCGACCGTCGAATTCGGCCAGGCCTGCGTAGGGAATGCCGGCCAGACCGAGGCCGCCGAAACTCAGGAGCACAAGCTGCGTTTCGGATATATTCAGGCTGTCGAGCTCCGCACTCAGACCGAGCCGCTGCAGCACTTCGCTTCGATCAAATCGCGGCCGGCCGCCGGTCAAGCCAACGTTCGTAATCCGCGAAAAGACGGCGTCCATACTTGCGCCTTCGCTGAAGGGCGGGCGAAACAATCGTTCGGCTTTGCTGTAGCTCGCGACGATACGATCGGCGATATGCGCGAAGGCCGCGTCCTGCGGAGCGTAGGCCCGATAGATAAAGTCCCAGCTGAAATTACCGAGCATCCAGCAGGCAACGCCGGCTTTCTCCGCGACGTCCGCCGCCAGCGGTGGAATATCCGCCAGCACCAGGCCGACGTGTTCCTGTTTCAAGAAGCGCGCTTCGTCGGCCGCAAGCAAGTCGCCGGCGTCCTGTAAATACAGCGCGTCCGCGGCGCTCAGAGTCGTTTCCAGATCCATCGTCAGGAAATCTTTCTGGTGAATGCCGACGTCGAGCGGACGCGCGCGAAATTCGACCGGCGTGTCGCCCAGCATGGAACGCGCGAAGTCTTCCGGCACGGTTGTATTTAATATGATCCGCAGCTCCGGCGCCAGGCGATGCGTCTCGCGCAGTACGGCCAGACTGCGCGAAGCGTGACCGAAACCGTGGTTTGTGCAAACGGCGTACAGCGCCGGAGTGGTTCGCGCGGCCAAAGCGATAACCTCAGGCCAGGCGCGCCGGCGAAAGAATGAAACCGCGATACACGTTCACCGCTTCTTCAAGTGAATCGACGAGATGCACGTTCGTAAGCAGTTTTTCGCCGACCATCTTTTCGCGCACGGCCTGCTGCAAAAAATCCAGGATCGGCTTCCAGTACTCGGAGCCCACGAAAATGTACGGCGCGTTCTGGTGGATGCCCAGCTTCAAATTGCATAGTTCAATGCCGACCTCTTCCAGCGTGCCCACCCCGCCTGGAAAAAAGATCGGAAATCGCGCGATGCTGAAATTCTTCTGGCGCACGTGCCGACAGTATTCGTCGAAGTACATGAACACGTCGCTGAAATTGTTGAGCGCCTGGGGATTCTCAGTGAACTCCGTCGATAGAGCGCTGCTCGCGGATAAGATGCCGGCCTCTTGCGCTTTGCGATTCACCGCTTCCATCAAACGCGGGCCGCCCCCGGTCACCACGCCGATTTCGCCGAAGAGCTCCCGGAGCTGACCGAAGAAAGCCGGAAGCTCGGCGATGGTCTCTTCGTCGACGACGGCGCTCGATCCATAGCAGGCGAAGAAGGTCGCCGCCTGGAAACGTTCGATCAAATCCGAGGGCATAAAAAATCCGCAGTCGTCGCGCATCACGTATTCGGTAACCTGATCGCCTCGCAGCCAGAGGCACCGCACTCCCAGATTATAGAAATTTTTTAAGCGCGAGATGTCGAACTCCGAAAAGAAGGGATCGTTGCGCTGGGAAGCCTTACGAAAGATCAAAGCGGCGACTTTATCGCAGCTCATGTCGATCTTCGAGCAGATATCCCAGCGCGGAAAATAATATGATAACAAAAAGCCCGTCGCGCGAATATAACCCTGCTGAATCTCTTCGAGCAAATCGAATTCGGGACAATCTTTCAAACGCAAATCGCCGCGATCCCGGGCGCGAACGGTCGCGTCGCTGATCGTAGTATATTTAATCTCTTCGATTTTTTCCAGCTCGCTCGCATCGACGATAAAGGCCGCGTGTTTGACGCGCTTGCCGTTCGCGAGACTCGTGCCGACCAGCGTGCGATCCATCCAGCCGGCCAGCTCGGATTTCGCCGCGACCAGCTCGGACATGCGAATCGTCGCGGGGATTTGTATCGAACAGCGGCGACGCTCCGGACGATAGACTTCGATCGCGACGCCGTCGAAACGAACTTCGCGATCGGAAGTGTTAAAGACTTCGATCATCTGGCGAGTATTGGTTTCGTTGTAGCTGAGCGGATCGAAGAGACGCGCGCTCGCGTGGCGCAGCTCCGGCACGATTTCGCCGCCGAGAGTCAGGCCGGCGATGTACGCGAAATGTTCGCGTACGCGAAAGAGCGGCATTTGACTGAGCACCCACCCGCCGGGCGCAACGAGCAGCGGCACTTCGCGATGATGCGTATGGCGAAAGAAGTCCAAATCCCGCCGCGTACCCTGATTCAAAAGATAGCGCAGCTGATCCGCGCTCGGAAGACTCTTCGTATAATATTCGTACTCGATATGATCCACAGGAATGACGATGCAGTCGCCGGGTCCCCGATGCAGTTCGTTCGCTTCGATCAGCGGCGTCGATGAAGTATATACGTTCTGTAAGATCTGTTCGTAGTTCAAACGGCGCTTGCGCGCGAGCATAAACAGCTTGCCCAGTCGAATCTTATCGTGATTGCGGCTGACGAATTCGAGCACGGCATCCGCGACCTGCCCGCGAGCGCTGCCAAGGGTCACCGTCACCTCTAAGCGATGCGTGGTGCCGGGCGGACGGTCGATATTCGTCAATTCGCAATCGAGGCCCAGCTGGCATAATCGACTGCGCATAATGAAGTCGACGGGTTCTTCGGCCATCTCGTCGAGGAAGCGCTGCGAAACGTCTTCGAAGACGACGACCGCCTGCAGCGCGTCGTTCTTTTTCGAGACGGCCCAGACGAAACCGTCCTCGGTGATCATATTATCGTAAGGATAAATACTGCTGCGCATAAATCAGAGGGTATATTTTTCGATCGCCGCGAGTAAATCGGATTTTCGAATCGGTTTGCTCAAATGACCGTCGCAGCCGGCCGCCAGACTTTCGGCGATGGCTTCCTGCATGGCGTGGGCCGTCAGGGCGACGATCGGAGTCGGGGGCCGCGACTCCTGCGTTTCGTATGCGCGGATGCGGCGCGTCGCTTCATAACCGTCGAGAACGGGCATTTGCATATCCATTAGCACGAGATCGTACGCGGCGGCGCGAAATTGTTCTACGCCTTCCCGGCCGTTCGTCGCGAAGTCCAATTGCCAGTCCGTGGTTTTCAGAAAGGCTTCGATCAGCGCGCGATTGTCCGAATTGTCTTCAACCAGGAGGATGCGTAAAATCTTTTCGCGCCGCGCGATAGCCTCTCCGCTGTCATTCGTGCTCCGGGCGAACAAAGATGCGCTGCGACTTTCGTTATCCGAAACGGCGAGCCCGGCCTCGTCGTTTCCGCCCGCTCCGAGCGTCTTTGATTGCGCACCGCTTTTCGCTCCGCGCGGGCCGGCCAGGGGCAATGAAAAATAGAAACGACTGCCGCCTTCCGGGCCGCTGCCTGAGTTACTATCCAGGGCCAGAGCGCCGCCGAGCAACTCGGTCAGTTGACGACTGATCGCCAGGCCCAGGCCGGTTCCGCCGAAACGCCTGGTCGTAGACGAATCCGCCTGGACGAAAGCTTCGAAAATCAGCGCCTGCTGATCCGGGGGAATTCCCGGACCGGTATCGACGACCGAGAATTCCACCCCGTCCCCGTTTGCTTCCGGCCGAATCGTTACGCGCACCGCCCCGGCGTCCGTAAACTTAATCGCGTTTCCGATTAAGTTTACGAGAATCTGGCGCAGGCGGTTCGCGTCAGATCGCAGAGCGGCGGGCGTGTCGTGAGCGACGTCCAGACTCAGCTCCAATTTCTTTTCGGTCGCCGCGGGCTGAAACATGTCGACGACGCCGCTCGCCAGCGCGCGTAAATTCACGGGACCGAATTCCAGTTCAATGCGCCCGGCCTCGATCTTCGAAAGATCCAGGATATCGTCGATCAATCCAAGCAGCGTCTCGCCCGCCCCGCGCAATATCCCCAGATATTTTTGCTGCTCTTCGAGACGCGCCGGCGTCTTCGGATCGCCGATCATTTCCGCCATGCCGAGAATCGCGTTCATCGGCGTGCGAATCTCGTGACTCATATTCGCCAGGAATTCGCTTTTGGAACGATTCGCGTTCTCCGCCTGGATTCGCGCCCGGTCCAGATCCGCCGTACGCACGCGGACTTTCTTCTCAAGCGCGGCGTTCAATCCGGCCAGCTGCCGGCGCAATATATGAATCTGATCGGCCAGGCCGAAAGACAATACAATCGAAGCCAGCACCCAGCCGATCGCATAGCTGAATTCGTTTAGCTCGCTCGCGGGAATGAATCCAAAGGTTTGCAAGAAATTCAGCGCGGCGCCGAACATCAGTCCGAACATCGCAGCGAGGGCGATGCGAGCTTCGCGCGATTTTTTGCGAATCGCCAGATAGGGAATGGCGATCAGCACGCATACCACGATTCCGATATTGTTCAGCGCCGATATGATTACGATGCTGTATTTGTATTCGATGAACGGGGCGCTCAAGACGGCCACGCCGAGGGCCGCCAGAAACACGAGATAGACCCGGTCCCAAAAAACCGACAGCGTTCTCAATCGAATAAAACTGCGGCCGAACTGCAGCAGGGCGGCGCCCAACAATCCCAGGGACATCGGCGTCGCGACGTTCGCGAGCCACACCGACTGCGGCCACAGATATTGATTGGCGACGCCGCTCAAAGAGCTGACGAAAATCAAAAGAAAGAAAGTGTGAACGACGAAATAACCGTGACTCGGACTGCGCAGAGACACGAAGATGAACAGACTGTACAATAGAATCGCTAGAATCAGACCATAGTACAGCCAGAGAAAGGCCGCCGCGCGTTCGTCGGCGCGACGAAAGCTCTCGGGATCCGCGGCATGCAGGATGATGCTCATCGAACCGGACGACTGAAAGCGCAAATAGATCCAGTCTGAAAATCCAGGCGGCGTATTCAGCGCGAACATCAACGAACGATGCGGCACGGGTCGCTGATCAAAGGCAAGGCGATCTCCGGTTTGCGTTATCCGCCACTTCTGCGCGCCGGCAATTCCGGTGGATCCGAAAGCCTTCGCCGCCCGCCGCGGTTCGTATAGCGTCAGGGAATCAATCAGAGGATAGCTCTGCTGCAAAAACCAGTCGACGCTTTCGCGGCCGTCGTTTTGAACTCGCAGACGAATCCAGTACGCGGCGTCGGTGAATCCGAAGCCGGGGTGTTCCGCGCCGGGCGCCACCCGCCACTCCGCGCTCCGGGCGATTTCATCGACTGAACGCGAGCCCTCCGGATCCACAGCGTATTCGATATGTCCGGCGAGCGAAACCCGGGCGGGAAACGCGTCCAATCGCAGCGACTCTCGATCGACCGGATCCACCCGGGATTGAATCGAGTCGGAAACGTCGCAGGCCGTCAAAAATATTCCGGCGACGACCAGGCACAGCGAAATGCGGGCTATGAATCCGCGGCTCCGGCCAGAATATTCGCGACGCTGCATAATATTCATTCGATTACAGGGCCGACAGATACTCGTCCAGTTTTGTATAGATGCCGCCGAAAGCTCCGTTCGAAAGTACGAGCACGACGTCGCCGCCGCCGGGCGTGCTGCGAAAATTCTTGCGAAACTTCGCGAACAGCGCGTCCGGATCTTTGCCGAATTCGACTGCGGATTGCGATTTCGCCGCGCGGGAGCCGGCCTTCTTTTTGCCGGCGCGAGTCGTCGTCGCAGTGCGCTTTTTCCGCAGCTCGGCGACGATGGCCCGCACGTCCAGACGATCGGCCGGCGGCACTTTCTTTTTATTGAAGATGTCGGCTAAGTACACGCAGTGAGCTTTGCGAAAAGCCGTCGCGTAGCGGCGCTGGAAAATATTACGATGACTCGTAGCGCTTCTCGGCTCGAATAAAACATGCAGGGTACGTCCGGCATAGGCTTCGCGAACCGCGGCGATGGTCGCGGCCACCGCCGTCGGATGATGCGCGAAATCTTCGATAAATGTCAGCGGCGACCCGCTCTGCTTCGTCGCCACCCGGTCCAGGCGAATCTGCTGGCGACGCAGCACGCCGGGAAAATCAGTCAGGGCTCCGACGATCGCGGTCTCGGCGACGCCGACCCGCTTCGCCACCAGGCTCGCCGCGAGCGCGTTCGCAGTATTATAATCGCCCAGCAAAGCGAAGCGATCGACCTGGCCCGGACAGTCGAAGTCGACGCGGCGGCCGTCGCGTTGAAACGAGAACAGCCCGCCCGCCAGACGCAGCCCGGCGCGACCGGAACCGGATCGCATGGATTTTTTTACATAGTCCGGCGACGCGTACCATTGCACGTCGGAATAATCGTAACCGGCCAAAGTTTCGCGCACGCCTTTATCGGCGGCGAAAGCCACGACCAATCCGGCCGACGGCACCAGGCGCAGCAGACGTTCGAAGCTCCGGCGATACAATCGTTCGTTATCGTAAATATCGGCGTGATCGAATTCAATCGAGGTCACGACCAGATAGCGCGGGCGATAGTGCAAAAATTTCGCGGACTTATCGAAGAAGGCCGTATCGTACTCGTCGCCTTCGATCACGAAGTAGGGGCTCTTCGGCGAAACCCGCCAGCCGTCCATGCCGTCCCCGCGCACGCCGCCCGCGAAGAGACCGGGGGGAGTCCCCCCCGCCGCGATCAAATGATCGATCAAAAAGGTCGTGGTGGTCTTGCCGTGCGTGCCCGCGACGACGATCACCTCTTTGTCTTTCAAATAAAACTCGGACAGAGCCGCGGCCATACTCATGTACGGCACGCGTTCGTTCAAAACGTATTCGACTTCGGCGTTGCCCCGCGAAATCGCGTTGCCGATCACGACCAGGTCGACGTGGGCGCCGGCGCCCGAGGTGCGGCGAATATTGCGTTCGTCGAAAGCCCGCACGGGGATCCCCCAATCGCGCAGCTTATCGGACATGGGCGGATACAGCGGACCGTCGGAACCGGTCACAGTATGTCCGCTTTGCTTGAGCATCGCAGCCAGGTTGCCCATGGCGACGCCCCCGACTCCTGTGAGATGAATATGCATGCGGACCGCCCGATTGATTCTTAAAATTTACTTAATAATTAAAGAAGCTTTTGTATATAACTGATATTACGCAGCAGATTCCCCAAAAAGGTCATGAGCGCCAGAGGTACGATCCCCAGCAATGCCGCGTTGATCATATAGACCAGCACTCGCGCCCGACTGCGTTCATAATAGATCGCGGAGACCTCGATCGAAATCCACAGGCAGTACGCGAGCGCCGCCAGCAGCATCAAGAAGCCCAGGACCGGATGGAACAAGAAAAAGATACCCGTCGCGGACAGGGGCAAATGCAGAAACAAGGCCAGGTTTTTTGCGCGCACTTCGTCGGCGCTGGCTTCCATGCGAGGATGCTGCGCGAAGCGCGCGATCTGATCGAAGATCGCCGCGAAAAGCAGCGCGCCGATTACGAGCACAAGCGGCGCCACGATCTGTAGCGCGAATGAAAAGCGACCGAAGCCGAGATGCACGGCCGGACACAGCAGACCCGCGAGAGGAAAAATCGCGAGCAGCGGCGCGTGATAAAATAAAAACAGATGCAGGGCGCTGCCCTGATCGGAACGCAAAAACCCCCGGGCCGCCGCTTCGGGGCCGCGAAAGATTGCCGCCAGCCACTGCAGCGACGCGGCGAAAGACTTCGCCACGCCGCCGGGTGCAAAACCGGAAGTTTTTGTAAGTTCGGAACTCAACCCAGTTTCGAGACCGCGTCCAGGACCTGATCGTACTTCGGCTCTTCCGTAATGTCCGGAACCAGCTCGCTGTAGACGACCTTGTCGTTTTTATCGACGACGAACACCGCGCGCGCCGAGAGGCCCGCCAGAGGTCCTTCCGCCAGATGGGTGCCGTAGGCTTTCGAAAAATTAAAATCGCGATACTGCGATCCGGTGACGACATCCGAAAGACCTTCGGTTGAACAGAAACGTTTCATTGCGAAGGGCAAATCGCCGGAGACGACGATTACCGCCGTATCTTTCATGCCGGAAGCTTTTGCGTTGAATTCGCGGGTTTCTTTCTGGCAAACCGGCGTATCCAGACTGGGAACTGCTACGAGAACTTTATTCTTGCCTGCGAAGTCTTTTAAGCTGACTTCGGACATATCGTCTTTGACGACTTTGAAATCGGGAGCGGCGTCGCCGACTTTCGGCATTTCGCCTGCTAACTGAAAGGGGTTCCCTTTCAGATTTACCTGGGCCATATTCTTACTCCTATATCTACCGTTCTCCGGTATACACGGCCCGACGAGCCGGCCGTGTCAAGGTACTACCAGGCGGACCCCGGAGGACGCGGCGGAGCGGGCAACCCCAATCGCAAAAACACTTGCCGCCGGCTCGCCTTCGATCCACCCTCCAATCCGTGCGACCGGTTCTTGGCATTGCGGCTCATCTGCTGCAGATTCTCGCGATTCTGAGCCTCTGTCTGGCCGTTTTGCCGATTCTGTATCCGATCGTCACCGGTCTGGGCCTGAGCGTTCTGCTGCTCTCGCTGCTTGTGCTGGGTCTCTATCCCGCCGCGGCCGCAAGCGGCGCCCCCGGTTCGGAAATCAAACCCACGGGCGAAGCGGCGGAGACCGCGGCGGAACCCCGGCGCTTCAGCCGTGAATGGATCGCCCGGCGCGGCACGACCCGGCGAGCCTGGCGCGCGGCGCGTTTCAGTTTGATCGCGGTCGGCCTGGTATTAATTTTATATACAGGAATGCGCATTCACTCGCGACTCTATTACGAAGAACCGCTGAACCGGGAGCTGGATCCAATCCGCGAAGCCTTTCGCGCGGGCAATCCTCCCGCGAAAGCCGCGCCGGAAAATGATTCCGCCGACGAAATAAAAGATAGCGACACCGGCGCGAGCGAAAGCGAAAACCGGCGGAACCCATCAGCGAACTCCGAAGCAAACACAACACAGGCACAATGAATTTATGAACATCGTAATCTTCACCGACACCTTTCTGCCCAAAATCGACGGAGTCGGCATTTCCGTCGGCAACTTCACCCGCTTGCTCTCGGCCCGCGGCCACAATTTCGTGATCTGCGCGCCGGAGTACGAAAAAAACGAAACCGTCGAACTCGCGGACAATGTTCGCATCGTGCGCTTTCGCAACGCGGGGCTGCCGTCGTATCCCGACGTAAAGGTCGTGCTGCCTTCGCAAAAACGCATCGCGAAGGCGATGTCGTACTTTAAGCCGGATCTCGTGCACATTCAAACGCCGGGACTGCTGGGCCAGTACGGCGTGCTCGCCGCGAAGATGTACGGCGTGCCCCTGATCGGCACCTATCACACTCTGGTCTCCGAGCAGGATACCTATGTTTCGCTCTATCGATTGCTCAAAGTCGACGCGCTGCTGGACTTCTTCGCGTCCGATAAGAAAGTCAAAAAGCGCCTGGAGAAGATCGAACGCAAAAAAGAAAAGAGCCTGAAAAAGACGATCATCTTAAAGCTCTGCAACGGCCTGTATGAAACCGGCCGCCTGATTATAACGCCGAGCCATTTGATTAAAGAAGAACTCCAGCGCGAAGGCGTGCAAAAGCCGATCGAAGTCGTATCGAACGGCATGGACCTCACGCGCTTCAAATCAGAACCGCGCACCGCTCCCGGCAATCCGCCGCGTTTTCTACACGTCGGCCGCATCTCGTACGAAAAAAACTGCGACGTAATTTTGAAAGCCTTCGCGCTGATCTTACCGAAGGTGCCCGGCGCGACTCTCGATATCTACGGCGACGGTCCCGCTCTGACTTCGCTTAAAATTCACGCGACTCAGCTCGGCATCGAAAGCAACGTCGTCTTCCACGGCTTCGTCGATCACGCGACGCTGCCGGAAGTTTATCCGCGCTACGATATGTTTCTGACGGCGTCGACAATGGAAACCCAGGGGCTCGTCGTACTGGAAGCGGCGGCCTGCGGCCTGCCCTGCATCGGCGTGGACGCCTTCGCGCTGCCGGAGCTGATCCAGCACAACCGCAACGGTTATATCGTCGAGCCCTTCGATCATATTTCGCTCGCGGAAAAAACAATGGAGCTGCTGGGCGATCCCGAAACCTACCATCGCTTTTCAAAGCAGAGCCTGGAAATCGCCCAGGACCATGAAATCAACAAATGCGCCGATCGAATGGAAGCCGTATACAAAATGGTCGCCACCGGGCAGATATAGAACGCGTAGCGTTCGCACGTCCGCTGCAAGCGGACAGAAGCACTCGTAGAGTGCGCAAAGTTTGCCAAAGGCAAACCAGAACGCGTAGCGTTCGAACATGTGCGCAGAACGCGCATCATTTCGCGCTGCGCAAATTACGCAGCAGCGCCTGGCGCAGATCGTCGGGGCGAAAGGGTTTCGCCACGTAGTCGTTCATACCCGCGGAGATGGCCTGCTCGCGTTCTTCGGGCAGCGACGCCGCGGTCAGCGCGAGAATCGGCACGGTCGCTCTGGCTCCTCCCAGACCGCGAATCAAACGCGTAGTCTCGTAGCCGTCGAGACCCGGCATTTGAATATCCATCAAAATCACATCGAAATGCAAATCATGATTTTGCGGATCCTCCAGCAAAGCCAGCGCCGCGCCGCCGCTTTCGGCGGCCATAACTTCTAAGCCCCAGCGCTTAAGAAAGCGCTCCGCAATAATGCGATTCATTTCAAAGTCTTCGACGATCAGCGCGAGCCGGCCGGCCAGAGTCGCAGAGTCGTTGACGCCAGCGTGCGCTTCAGGCTGCGACATGCCGGCCGCAGGCAGTCCCTGTCGAGCGGAGTCGCCGCCGAAATCTTCGGCGTTATCGCTTCGCTCCACGCCGGTCTGCCCGGATTTTTCCGGAGATCCCACGCCCAGAGCAAGATCCACGAAAAAGCGACTGCCGACTCCGACTTCGCTCTCAACGCGAATGTCGCCGCCGAAGAGCTCGACCAGTCGCCGCACAATCGCCAGCCCCAGTCCGGTGCCGCCGAATTGCCGATAGGTATTCGATTCAGCCTGGGTGAATTCATCGAAGATCGTCTCCAGCCGATCTTCAGGAATTCCGACGCCGGTATCGCGGATTTCGAAGCACAGATCCCAGGTAATCTCCGTTAACTTGCGCGTATGCAGGTGCAGATCGACCCGCCCCCCTTCCGCGAATTTCATGGCGTTACTCAGCAGATTGCTGAGGATCTGAGTCAGACGCGAGATATCGCTTTGAATATAAAGCGGCCGGGCTTCCGGTAAATGCAGTTCTAAAACCACGCCGTTTTTTTGCGCGGCCGGACGCAAGGTTTCGATCAGTTCGTTTAACCAGTTCTCAACGTGAATTAAGCGCGCCTCTGGTTCTACGACGCCGGAATCGAGGCGGCTGTAATCGAGAATATCGTTGATCAGACTCAGCAAATGTTCGGCGGCGAAGCGAATGGTCCGCACCGACTTGCGATCGTCATTGGAAAGCGCACCGTCGTTTTTAGCGGCGCCTGCCCCATCTTCTTCGGATTGAATCAAATGCGCCAGACCGATAATCGAATTGAGCGGCGTGCGAATTTCATGCGACATGGTCGAAAGAAAACTCTTGCGGGCTCGCGTCGCTGTCTCGCTCGTCTGCTGGGCGCGACGCAGCTTGCGAGCCGTCTCCAGCAATCGCGCGTTCGACTCGCGGAGCTTGTCCCGTTCCGTATCGAAATTCCGGCGCAGACCGCCGACGACGCCCCACACGCTAAAGACGGCGAGCAGCGTTACGAAAAAACTATCGAGGCGACGGGCGGACTCGCTGGCGTAGCTTTGCAGCCAATCAGGCCGCAATTCCTCGAATGCGAAAAGCCCCAGACTCGTCGCCAATAGTACGCCCAGAATTCTGCGATGCTGGCTCGGGTCGGCAATCGAAAATAAAACGACCGCGACCGCGATATAGATAATCGGCACGGCCCCGTCGTAACCGGCCTGATTGATCTGCTGTAGAATGGTGATTACGAGCGATAGGCCTACGAAGGCCCAGAAGAGATTCTTAAAATTGCGGCGCTGGAAAGCGAGGTAGGTCAGGACGCCGAAGGCGCAGGCCCCGCCGAGGGAAACAGCGGCGACGCTCGGAATTGAATTCAGCACGTCCACCACCGCCGCGCAGGTCATGGCAACGGTAACGATCCCGGCGGTGGCCACGAAGATTCGGTGACTGTAAGGCAGGCTGGAATAGGAACGCTGGATGGCCCGGAATCGCATTCAGATCGCACGATCTGAAAAGGCCGAACCAGGCGAAATCCTATTCCGGGGATTTTCCTGAAATTTCAGGAATTTTCGGCGATTGCGAAACAGCCTCCGCAGTGTCCCGCGGGCAAGGCCCGCCGAGTCCGCGGGCAAGGCCCGCCGAGTCCGCGGGCAAGGCCCGCCGAGTCCGCGGGCAAGGCCCGCCGAGTCCGCGGGCAAGGCCCGCCGAGTCCGCGGGCAGGGCCCCTCAGTATTCCGCGGGCAGGGCCGCCGGAGTCCGCAGGCGCGGTCCAACGGCGGCCGTCAATCGATCAGACGTTGGACAGCTCGACGGCCGGTTGCTCCGACTCGTGCTCGCGAATCCGTTCGATCTTCTCCAGGCTCTCGTCCAGGAGACCGCGCAGTTGAACAGCCGTTCCGGACTGTTCGGCGGCGCCCCGGGTGACCAGCTCCACGTAGGTGTCGGTCACGTCCTTTTCGAGCATACCAATCTGCTCCCGGACGACGTTGTAGAGCCCCAGCCCAATGTGCAGGGCGTCGCGGGCGCTTTTTCCAATAATTCTCATATCTAAGTCCGCCATTGCTTTCCTCCTATCCGGTGGATGTTAAATACATCGGCGTATCTTTTATAATCAGACGCACAATGCCTGGGGCGGCGCACAAAAAACAATCGAATTTTTATGAAAAAAGGGTTAGAATCCGCCAGGATTGTCCAGGGTTTCTGGGTCGATCACTCCGACGTAATCCAGATTCCGATAGTAGCCCTGGTAATCCATGCCGTACCCGACCACAAATCGGTCCTCGATCTCAAATCCGGCGTATTTAAGGGGATGCTTGAGCTGCTGCTTTTCCGGCTTCACCAGCAGAGCGGCGATCGCCAGGGACGCGGGACGCCGGGTCGCCAGCAGATCCATGAGATAGTTCAAAGTCAGGCCGGTATCGACAATGTCTTCTATTAATAAGACGTGCTGGTCGGTGATCGAGTGCTTGAAGTCCTTCGTGATTTTGACGATGCCGGAGGACTCGGTCGAATCGCCATACGACGAAACCTCCAGAAAATCGATATAGAGCGGCAGATCGATCCGACGGCTGAGGTCGGCCATCAGAACATAGCAGCCTTTCAGCGCGCCGATCAATGTCAGAGACTCGCCGGCATAGTCGGCGGAGATCTGAGCGCCCATTTCCCGCACCCGACGCTCGATCGCGTCGGCGGAAATGAGTAATTCAGGGCGGGGATGGGTATCTTGCTGCACGGCAGTTTCTCCGGAGTCCGGTCCGTCTGCGAGGGCCCGCGCGATACGGCCGGATTTTTTGGTATACGCCTGAGTCAGGCGGATTTTATTTTCTTACGAGTCGACTTTTCGACTTACGAATTGGACGCGGCCCGCTACCCGGCGCGATCCTTCGAATCCGCTTCGCGAGACTTTGTCACACATGTCAGCCGTCAGCGTACAGTCAAAACAGGAAAATCAAACGCTGCCGCCCGCCGCGCTGCTGGAATGGCTGCGTGCGGCCGATTTACCGCTCTGGATTCGCGGCACGAGCCTCAAGTACTTTCGTTCCAGGCTGCCTGTCGCCCGCTGCACCCAGGATCCCGCGGACTTCGATCGGCTGGCCGCCGACGCGGATCGCTTCACCGCGCCGCGACTGCAAAAGCTGCGAGTCGGCGCACGCGAAATCAAGCTGATCCTGGATCTCCCCGGCTACGATGAAAGCTTCCACCTGCTGATCTTTCGCGGGCACGATCTCGACGATGCGCCCGACAAAAACGAAATCGTTTTCAACGTCGACCGATTGGTCTTTCGCAACGAAGATAATTCCGGGCGCGGCTGGGAAGCCCATCCGGACCTGGCCGCTGTTTACGGCGAAGAAAACGCCGATCTACCCCTGCGCGATCTGGAAGCGCACGCGTTAAATCCGGTCCCCGACCGGCCGCTGCCGACAGTCTTCGCCGCCGCTGAAATTGTACGCCTGGCGGTCCTGCCGGCTTCCCTCGACTTTGAACTGAACGCGGATATAAAAGAACGAATCGCGCGCGACTTTCGCCGCGAAGACGCCGAAAAGCTGAGCCGGAAATTTTTGCATCGTCAGTTTAAGAAGCTGATGTGCGGCGCGCGGCCCAGCGCTTCGTTTTTAGTCATGAGCGAAGTCGGCATGCTCGAATGGTTCCTGCCGGAGCTCGCGGCGGGCCGCGATCTCGCGCAAAACCGCTATCACAAACACGATATTTTTTATCACAGCATTTACACCTGCGACGCAGTCGACGGCCCGAATTTGCCCCTGCGATTGGCCGCGCTGATTCACGATCTGGGCAAAGTCAATACCCGTCGCGAACTGCCGAACGGCGAAGCGACCTTCCATAACCACGAGATGGTCAGCACGCGCCACGCCGAACGCATTCTGCGGCGCTTCGCTTTCGGTCCGGATATTTTGAAACACGTGCGCTTTCTCGTGCGCAATCATATGTTTCATTATACGGGCGAGTGGACCGACCGCGCCGTGCGCCGCTTCGTAAAGAAAGTTCCTCCGGCCATGCTGGAAGATATGATTACATTACGATTAGCGGATCGCAAAGGCAGCGGAAAAAAAACCGCGCTGCCCCGGGCGATCAAAGATTTGATCCGTCATATGGAGCGCATTCGGGCGCAGGAAGCCGAGCTGAAGATTCCGGACCTGGTCGTCGACGGCCACACCCTGATGGAATTGGGACTGCCGCCCGGCCCCGAGATGGGCGATATTCTAAAGCAGCTGCTCGACGAAGTCAAAGCCGATCGTCTACCGAACGAAGAGGCTCCGCTGCGCGAAAGAGCCCGCGCTCTGGTACTAAACCAAACAGGAACACCCGCGTGAGCGATGGAAATTTTTACGCGAAATTGCTGGTCCGTCTTCTAAGCGAAGATCGATTTCTGCTCACGACTCATCGCGGTCCGGACCCGGACGGACTGGGCGCGGAGCTCGCTCTGGATTCGCTGCTGCGCGCGCGCGGCAAAGACAGCATCATCTACAACCACGACCCGATCAATCCGCGCTATAGCTTCCTGGATCCCGAGAAACGTGCGCGTCACGCCGGCGAATCGATTCCGCCGGCCGAACTCGAAAACCGCACCGTCGTCATGCTCGACAACTCGGACCTGGAACGCTCCGGGGACGCGGGCAAGTACATCAAAGAAGACCAGTCGAATCTGATCGTTATCGATCACCACGACGGCATCGCTTCGGACTACCAGACATACTTTTTGAATTCCGGCGCGGGCTCGACCGCCGAGATGGTGTACTATCTGATCGAACAGGCCGCCGGCGGCTTAACCGCCGAAGTCGCCACCGCGATTTACGCCGGCATTGTCACCGACACCGGACACTTCAGATATCAGAAAACGAAACCCCGCACGCACTTGATCGCCGCGAAGCTGCTCGAAGCCGGCGTCGATACAGCGAAGGTCGGCGATCGCCTCTTCTCGACCTGGTCGACGGAACGCCTCTTCGGACGCGCGAAGCTCTATGAAAATCTGCGCGTCGACGAAGACCGCCAGATGGCCTGGTTTGCGATCCGCCGCCGGCAGCTCGACGAAGTATCGTGTAACTTCGAAGACCTGGACGGCATCCTCAACGAACTCATCGAACCCGGCGAGATCCTGGCCGGCATGCTATTTACCGAGCGCGAACCCGGTCGCACGAAGGTATCGCTGCGCTCGAAAGGCGATGTAAACCTCCTGCCCGCGGTCAACCGCTACGGCGGCGGCGGTCATCGCAACGCCTGCGGCGGAACGATTCCGCTTGACTTAGAGGCCGCGGTCGAACAATTTATTCCGCTCGTGGCGGAATGCGTGCGCGCCAGCAGCGAAGCGCGCGAAAACAAAAGTTAGAGCATGCTCTTTAATTCGTTCGTATTTTTGGCGTTCTTCGCCGTCGTCTACATCGTATACTGGAACCTGGCGAATAACACCGGCCGGCGCTATTTCCTGATCTGCGCCTCGATCGTTTTCTACGCCACCTGGGGCCTGCAATCCGAAGGCTGGTGGGGCCTGCGCTGGGCCGCTCACTTCCTGTTTATGGTGGCGGTGAACTACGCCTTCACCCGCCTGATCTTAAACGCGTCGAGCGATGTAGTTAAAGGCCGGCTGCTGAAGTTCATCGTCGTCTTCGACCTGCTCAATCTCGGCATCTTCAAGTACTTCACATTTTTTCGGGACGTATTGATCGATCTCGGCGTGAATATGCCGCCGGAAGTCGAATCGATCGGCTTCTTTTTACCACTGGCGATCAGCTTCTATACCTTTCAATTGGTAGCCTACGTCGTCGACGTTAGTCGCGGCAAGATCGACCGCGACCACGGTCCCGCGCGTTTCTTTCTGTTCATTTTGTTTTTCCCGCAGTTGATCGCCGGGCCGATCATGCGCTCCGACGATTTCATGAGCCAGCTCGACAATCCGAGCATCGATCGTCGCCGCATGTACGACGGGCTCTGGTTGATTCTGGGCGGCCTGGTGAAAAAGGTCGTGCTCGCCGACCCGATGGGCGTGATCGTAGCGCCGGTCTTTTCGGCGCCGCATACGTACGACGGCTGGTCCCTCTTTCTGGCGGCGGCCTGCTTTTCTTTACAGGTATACTGCGACTTCTCCGGCTATACCGACATCGCCCGGGGCATCGCCAATCTGCTGGGCTATCAGATTCCCGAAAACTTTCGCGCGCCGTACTTCGCCCGCAGCGCTCGCGAACTCTGGCAGCGCTGGCATATCACGCTCACCACCTGGCTACGCGATTATATCTATATCCCCCTGGGCGGCAATCGCCTGGGCACTGCGCGAACGTACTTTAACCTGGCCGTTACTTTTACTCTGGGCGGCCTGTGGCACGGCGCCGATTATACCTACGTGGCCTGGGGCGGCTTCTGGGGCGTGCTGCTCGCAGTGGAAAGATTCGTCGAAGACGATCTGGGGATCAATACGACTCCGCGAAAGAATCGCGTCTTAATCGTACTGAAAGTCGCCTTTATGTTTTTCCTGTTCTGTCTGGGCGCGATCATGTTTCGCTCGCAGCCGCTGCATTATATAGACAGCTTCACCGGCGAAGTATTCCAGTATTCATCCGCGCGCATGATGGTCGATCATCTCGCGGGAGTCTTTACGCAGTGGCCGGGCGCGGCGGCCTCACAGTTTCTGGCAAGCGGCGGCGACACGGCCTTCGCCTATTCGATATTCGGCGACGAAATTCTGCAGCTCAACAGCATGAGCAACTGGGAGCCGATCTTTACGATGTTTCTCGCTCTGGGATTTTTTCACCTGGTCCAGTATCGCGAAGGGCTCTTCGACGACTGGCGCAAGTACGATCCTTATCTGCTGTTCGCCCTCGGCACGATCGTCGCCGGCCTGATCATGCCGGCCGTCGCTGTCGGCAGCCACAGCTTCATCTACTTCGTCTTCTAAATCGAAATTCAGTTTGTATTCAGCTTTTGTCGACGCTCCAACAAAAGATTCTCAGCAGACAGAACGGCATTCTGCTGTACGGCCTGACTCCGCCGAAAGCCGGTCAATCCGAAGAACGCCTGCGCGAAATCGCGGAAAAGCAGATCGCACGCGTGCGAAACCTTGCCATCGACGGCCTCGTTTTGTACGATATCCAGTCCGAAGCGGAGCGCACGACTGTTGAACGCCCCTTTCCCTTTATCGCGACCGTCGATCCGGACGTGTACAGCCGCGACTATCTCAAGCAACTCGCGCTGCCGAAAATCGTCTATCGCTGCGTCGGCAAGTACTCGCGCGACGAATTCACTCGCTGGTTGGCGGCTGAAAACGAAGACGATTCGCAAACATCGAATCGCTACAGCGTATTCGTCGGCGCCGCCGCCACGAAGGCACAACGCACGCAGCTGAGCATGAGCGAGGCCTACGCCCTGCGAAACAAGCTCAATCCGGACCTGATACTCGGCGGCGTAACTATTCCCGAACGCCACCTCAAACGCGAAGACGAACATCTCCGCCTGGCGCAAAAAATCTCCAACGGCTGCAGCTTCTTCGTATCGCAGGCGGTTTATAACGTAGAGGCCTCGAAGAATTTACTGTCCGACTATTATTACGCCTGCCTCGAACAAGATCAGAAGCCGCGACCGATCATCTTTACGATCACGCCCTGCGGTTCGCCGAAAACCCTCGAATTCATGAAGTGGCTCGGGATTAATATCCCACGCTGGTTGGAAAACGATCTCTTAAACTCCGGCGATATTCTACAAAAGTCCGTCGATCTTTGTCGCGCAACGATGCGGGAGCTCATCGCGTACGCCGCTGAAAAGAATCTGCCGATCGGCTGCAACGTGGAAAGCGTAGCCGTGCGCAAAGCCGAAATCGAAGCCTCCGTTCAGTTGGTCGAAGACATTCGCACGTATTTTTGAAGGCCTGTGCGGCGATCGAAAGCCGGCACGAACTTCGGCGCCAGTCGGCGTCCGCTCGTACACTGCGAAAATACACCTGACAGTCTACTGCCGCGCATGCAAACATGCGGATATGAGCGAAAACGTTTTCCGAATCTCAGTGGCCGCCGTCGGCCTGGCTTTCGCCGTTATCTTTTGCGTCGTCGTAGTGCCGCCTCTCTTGGAGTCGGGCGACGTCGTCGGAGCCGCACTGGCCGGCTTCGTCAATCCCTACGCATCAGGCTACTCCTCGGATACGATCCTGTGCTGGGTGGTCCTGGCCATCTGGGTGGTATACGAAAGCAAAAGCCTGTCGATTCGCCACGGGTGGATCGCGCTGTTGATCGGTCTGGTGCCGGGCGTCGCCACCGGCTTCGCCCTGTATTTGATTCTGCGCTCGCGCCAGCTGCAAGAGGCGACTTAAAAAACCCTCGCGACCCGTCATCCAATCGAGATATTCTAATTTTCGCGCAGTCTGCGCTAAAAAATTTCGAGTGCGCCGGGGGGTGCCGAACATAGTTTTGCTATATGATCATTTCAGGTCGCCTTCTGCGCTATTGTTTCATTGGCGCC
Organism: bacterium; assembly: GCA_024742665.1. Classification (GTDB taxonomy): domain Bacteria; phylum Spirochaetota; class Leptospiria; order Leptospirales; family Leptonemataceae; genus JANSYA01. The sequence continues at coordinate 352,381 of JANSYA010000001.1, read as the reverse complement.
TTTCTGCCGTATTTCGCAGCCTGTAGTTACAGCGCGAAAGTCAAACACGCGCCCGAGTCGCTCCTCTCCTCCGCGCAGATCGTCGCGGTTACGGAAATGCGCGTGAACAATACGATCGACGGGAGCCTTTTCGATCGCGTCGCGCAGCAGGTATCGACCATCATTTTCGAAGAAGATCTGGAAAGCGCGAATCTGGAGCAGCGCTTCTCAGAGTACCTGATCGCCTCGGTAAACCGAAATTTTCTCGATCGAGGCTACGCGCCGATCCAGCGCATCAAAATCAAGCAGGTCGAACAGGAGCAGGCCTTCCAGCAATCCGGGCTCACGAAAAATTCAGTCCGCCTGGGCGAACTGCTGGATGCGGGGGCCGTCTTTACCGGACAGCTCAACATTCGTCAGAAGGGCGGCCTGGACTATCCGCTGGCCCTGGCCTGTCTGGTGCCGCCGCTCTTGATTATCCCGCGGCCCGAAGCGGAGGTCATCTTCTCCGGCGAACTGACTCACGTAAAGACCGGAGCTCTGCTCGCTTCGGGCGTGTCCTCGGGCAGAATGAATCCGCTCAGCGCCGACGAGATCAACAAGGTCATCGAAGCCTGGTTCGACGAGCTGCCGGCTCTCTGAGCGATCTGCCCGGCCGACGCCCGGGTCTTGCAAAAAAGATTTACGAATCTCCCGGCCCTCTGGATCAAGCACCTGATCCCGCCGCGACGCAGACCGTTCCGCCAACCACGGGAAATCTATACAAAAAGCAACCCATGAATTTTCCCACTGACAATCTGCGAATTAAATCCACGAAAGAAGTCTCCGCTCCGGAAGAAGTTCACTCCGAACTGCCGATCAGCGAGACCGCGGCGAAGACCGTCTTCGAAACGCGCCAGGCGATTAGTAAATTACTGAAGCATGAAGACGATCGTCTGATGGTCGTGATCGGTCCCTGCTCGATCCACGACCCGGACGCCGCCCGCGAGTACGCCGGCCGCCTCCAGAAGCTACGCGACGAGCTGATCGACGACCTCTTGATCGTAATGCGGGTGTATTTTGAAAAACCACGCACTGTCATCGGCTGGAAGGGTCTCGTTAACGATCCCAATCTGGACGGCAGCTTCGAAATTCACAGCGGCATTCGCCTGGCGCGACGTTTGCTGATCGATCTCGGCGAACAGGGCATGCCCGCCGGCACCGAATTTCTCGATCTGATCAGCCCCCAGTACGTGGCGGACCTGGTGAGCTGGGGCGCCATCGGCGCGCGCACGACCGAAAGCCAGGGTCACCGGGAAATGTCTTCGGGGCTTTCGTGCCCGATCGGATTCAAAAACGGCACCGGCGGCGGCGTGCAAATCGCCGTCGATGCGATCCGCTCCGCCAGCCACTCGCACCACTTCCTGGGCGTCACCAGCGAAGGCCGCGTCGCGATCTTTCAGACCGAAGGCAACCCCGACTGTCATATAATTCTCCGCGGAGGACCGCAGCCCAACTATAATGCCGCGAGCGTCGACGACACCGCCGCTCTCATGGAGCAGGCCGGGCTTGCGCCGCGGATTATGATCGATACCAGCCACGCCAATAGCCGCAAGAAGTACGATCGCCAGGTGGACGTGGGCTCCGACGTGGCGGCTCAGATCGCCCGGGGCGACAAACGCATCTTCGGCGTCATGATCGAAAGCCATCTGGTTGAGGGCCGCCAGGACGTGAAAGCCGGGCAGGACCTGAACTACGGCCAGAGCATTACCGACGCGTGCCTGGGCTGGGAAAACAGCGAACAGCTCTTGCGCGAGTTCGCCGCCGCCGTTCGCAAACGCCGGACCACGAAGGCGTGAAACGAGAACGCCGACTCCTGCGGACCGGCCGCCGCCGGAACGCCGAGAGCTTAAGCTGATATGGAAGAATACTACCGAGAGTCAGAGCATCCCGACGTCGATATGATCGTGCGCGCGCGGTCCAAAGAACTCGAAGATATTCAGGGACTGACCATTCGACGCGTGCTGCCCTATGCGCGACGTAGAACCGTCGGCCCCTTCACATTTCTCGACCACTTCGGACCGGCACAGATCGCTCCCGGCGCCGGCATGGACGTTCGGCCGCATCCCCACATCGGCCTGGCGACGGTGACCTATCACTTCGAAGGTCTGGGCGGACACAAAGACAGCCTGGGCGTCGATCAAGTCATTCGCCCCGGCGATATCAACTGGATGACGGCGGGGCGCGGCATTGTGCATTCGGAACGCACGCCTGCCGACGTTCGCGCCGCCGGCCAGCGCATTCACGGGATGCAGGCCTGGGTCGCGCTGCCGGTCGAATACGAAGAAATCGCTCCCGAATTTCATCATCACCCCGAGAACGCCCTGCCAGCCTTTGAGCTCGGCGACGCCCGCGTTCGCTTGCTGGCCGGATCGATTGCCGGACACAGCTCGCCGGTCAAAATTTATTCACCGCTATTTTATCTGGATGTGCGACTGCCCGCGTCGGGTTCGTTCGAATTGGACAGCGAAGGCATGGAAGCGGCGGTCTATCTGGCTCACGGTCCGGGCGGGCTTAAAAGCTGCGACGAAAACGTCGCGGTCGGCGAACTTCTCGTTTATCGCACCGGCGCGAAGTTTCAGATTCGCAACGCCGACGATCAAAACGAAGCGCGTCTGATGTTGCTCGGGGGTCAGGCCCTGCCGGAAAAAAGAACCATCTACTGGAATTTCGTATCTTCCCGCAAAGAACGCATTGAACAGGCAAAAGCCGACTGGCGGGAAGGCCGCTTTCCACCGGTTCCCGGCGACGACGATTTCATTCCCCTGCCACCCGATTAAATCAAGACGCACCTCGCAAATCGACGCGGCTGCCCGCGCTTGCGATGCTCTTTCGCGAACCTTGCAAGATGCTTACATGGCTTTTTTGCTTTTCTGGTTTCCGGAATCGCCGGAGGACTATAAGCTGTCGGAAATGGGCGGCGAATTAGAACTGGCAATCGAGCAGTCCACCATCTCCGGCTCGCCTTCGCACTTCATTCTGCGCCTCAGCGGCTACGCAACGCCGGCCAACCACGCGATTCTGACAAAGGCTTTTCAAAAAGTTCAGGACGATCTGGCGCAAATCCCGGAACCCGGCGGCGGCGTAATTCTGGACTTCAAACGACTGGAATCAGTCGGCTCCAGCTGCGTCGGGGCAATGCTGAGCATGTCGCGCAATCTGCAAAAAGCCGAGCGGCGCGTCGTGCTGGCCGAAGTCTCCCCCGCCATTTTGCAGATCCTGGACATGCTGCAGCTCCGGGATCTATTCCCCGATTTCGAAACGGAGGCGCAGGCCCACGCGGCCCTGAAGACCGCGATCTGAGTTCCCCGCCCCTCGACATTCCGATATGAAGATTGAAAGCAGAACAGAGAACGGCGTCGTCATCCTGCGCGCGGGCGGCCGCATGACATTGGATCAAATTGGCGATCTGGATCGAGCGGTTCGCCGGCATCTCGAAACCGGCGCGCGGAAATTCGTTTTGAATCTGGCCGACGTGACCGACATCAGTTCCACCGGCGTGGGACGATTGTACCAGCTGCACACGGACCTGGAGCAGTCCCAGGGGCGCATGATTCTCGCGGATATTTCTCAGGTGTGCGAGTATGTGCTCGATCTCGCGCGGATGAACGACGTCTTTACGATCTTGACGAAGGAAGCCGCCGCGATCCAGGAACTCGCGGATTAAAATTTCGTCGATCGCGCAAATTCAGTCCTCGCGCTCCGGATCCCGCGGCGTAAACATCCGCCGCTCCGTTTCCTGGACCGGCAAATCCCAGGCTTCCCCCAGGCACACAGCCAGTTCACGCGGGCCGACGCGCGAAGTCTGCACCAAGCGCTGCGGAAATTTGAATTCGACGCCGTCCGCGTCCGTCACGAACAGATCGTCCTCGAAGTAGCGCATACCTTTTACGCTGCGTTCCTGACGGCGAACTTCCAGACTCTTAATACGATTGGCGGGAGCGTCCAGGCGCAGGCCGATCATCGAGCCCGCGAGTACACCGTCGCGGCGAAATATCGCATAGCTCAAAGTTTGCAGCATATAGTACGTCGCTCCGGCCAGACCGCCGCCGATCAACAGCGTCACGAAGCCGCCCGCGGCCAGATCCCTGAAAGTCTGGGTCGCAAGATCCGTATTCCACCACAGAAGCACGAGCATGGGCAGCATCGTCAGATTTCCCAGCAGCATCAGCGCCACGTACTCGAAGCGGCGATCGGCGACGACCGGCAAACCCGGCGCCGCGGCTGCCCACACCTCGGGCGCGTGTTTCTTTAGTTCGGCGAGCACCTGCGGATAAACCGAAACGTTGCGTGGAATCAAAATACGCGCGGCGACCGCGGGCTTGCGCGTATCGACCAGCACCAGGTTCAATCGGGCGAACCAGGTTTCATCGGCTCCGGCCACCCGCATGTTTTTATAATCAATGCGTTGCGGTCGGCCGGCGGGCATGCGCATCGTAAATCCGGACGCGTCGCTCGTAAGTTCTTTCAAACCGACGCGCCATAGAATCAGTCCGCCGAGAATCAGAGGAACAAACAAAGCGAAGACCAGCAGCCACGACCAGAGCGGACGCGCCTCGACCGCCAGGGCAATCGCGAGCAGAGCGAGCAGCAGCACGCCGGCGCCGGTTGTAATCGCGCCGGCGATCGTAAAAGGACCACGCAGGAAAAATCGCATAAAATCAGTGGCCGCAAAAAAACCCGGCGATCAGCCGGGGTCAAACAAATAAACCGACCGAACTTCGCAGTGGAATGCGAAGGCCGGTCGGTTTGAGCGGTGAAGAAATGGAAAATCTTATACGACGGCGGAGCTTGCGGCACCGACCAGCTCGGGCACGCCAGCGGGCGCTTCGCTTGCGGAGCTCTCTTCGGCTTCGCTATGAGCCGCGCTCTTTTCGCGCCCCATGCGAATGATACCGAACAGAGACAGAGCACGCATGAACTGGTAGGTCGGGTCGATTTCAAACCAGCGATACGCGAAGTTCGGAGAAGTGGCCCGGCCGTGGTGGTTGTTCTGGAACAACTCGCCCATAGTCAGAAAGTCGAAGGGCAGCGTGTTGCGTGACTCGTCTTTGGTTTTCTTGAAATTTACGTAGCCGTATTTGTGACCGCCCCAGTTCACGATCGCGCCGTGGATCGGGCCCATCAGCCAGTGAGCGGGCAGCAGCAGATACAGATACCACATGCCTTCCGGCACAAAGAAAGCATAGAAAGGAACATAAGCGGCGCCGGCCAGGATGCGAAATACCCAGGACTGACCCAGATTGTCGATGGTCGGCCAGCTCGGCGTGGCGCCTGCGAATTCCTTCGCGGGCATGATTTCGCGATACGCGAATTTATGATACAGAGTCTTCGTTTTGAGCATCATATCGAAGAAGTTGTCAGCGTGATGCGGAGAGTGCGGGTCCTTTTCGGTATCGCTGAAGGCGTGGTGCATGCGGTGCAGAACCGCGTAACCGTGCGGATTCAGGTACGACGGGCCCTGGGCGACAATCGTCACGAAGTGAAAGACGCGTTCCCAGAAGGGACTGCGGAACGTAAACATCTGGTGGGCGGCGTAGCGGTGCAGATAAAAGCTCTGCATCAGCACGGACATAATCCAGTGTCCCGTGAAGAAGACGGCAATCGCCATCAGCGACCAGGTAGTCGAGTCGATGGACGAGAAGAATGTGGAAATCGCAGAAATCATGGAGTTTGGCTCCCCGGCGCTATCTAACGCCATTAATTTATTTTGACCTATTATTTTAACGCCGTTAAATAGTGCAAGTCTTTTTCATACTGCCCTGCCCGACGCGTTGGGGAATGAGAACCTGGGCCGCTGAAAAAGTGGCAAAAAAATCTAATGGTGTTCGATTTTATTGGGAGCCCTGCTGGTCGGAAATGGGCACACCTGGCCGCCCGGTCTGAACCTGCAATGGAGGCCCGATCCGGGGCGCCCGGAACGGAGCGCCAGGCCTGCTGGCGAATCCGACACGTCTTTACTACAGAGGAAAGAGCAATGAAGTACTATCTAATGGGGGCGCATTTTAGAGACGCGAGCTACATTCAGGACGGTGAGATGCCAGCAGATCTGGAAGATCTCCTGTTTCGGTGGCCTCGAAAGCGAGTGAAAACAGCCCGCTTCAAAACTCCTGTCTTTCGCGCGCCCCGAAAAAAATACCATGCGAAGGCGGTTCTGTGCAACTTTGCAGACTGGCCCTGCTGGTCGGAACGAATGGTCAGACTACTGAAATCTTTCAAAGGAGTGGACATTCAAAAAATTCCCATTCACCTGCAGGCGAAAGACGACCAGGTATTCCCGGAAGCGTACTATCTGATTTACAATCTTTGCATTGTCGACGGCTTCATCGACTTACAGCGCTCCGAGTATCAGTGGGCCGACGCCCCCAATCACAAATTTTTTTCCCGCGTCCAAAAGATGGTTTTGCATCCGGAGCTGGCCGGCGGCGCTCCGATCGTAGAAACTCCGGAAATGGGCGGCGGCGACAGGCTGTTCGTTTCGGAGCAGTTTATGCTGGCGATCCAAACAGAGTTCACGAAATCCGAGCTGCTGACGCTCGATTTCTACGACCCGGACGATCCCATCCAGCTCATGAAGGCCCTCTAAGGATCCGGCACCGGGTCTGAATGGAGACCCATCAAAATACAGCACCGAAATAATCTTTTGACTGATAATGAAAATTTACAATATATGCCACAATGCATAGTCCACTGAATCGCAAACGTAAACTCCTGGCGCGGCTCGCGCTGCCCCTGCTCTACGCCTGCGCCGCCGCTCTGTTTTTACCTTCGTGCGGCGCCGCCGTCGACGATTTGCGTATGTGCCAGAAGCTCGAAGACGGGGCCTGCCCGACCGGGCTGGATATGTTTTTGATCAAGCACCGCACCTTCTACTTATCTGGCGAAAGCAGCGTAGACGCCGGCGAAAATATCAGCGTCAGCCTGGAAGATATTTCCGATCCAGACGAACCTCGCGAAGTGTATACGAGCGATTTCGTGCAGCCGGAAGATCAGGAGTTGATCACCATCCCCGTCAAGTCCGGACGCCTGAAGGCCGGTTCGTATCAAATTCTGCTGAAAGATCCCGAAGACGCTTTAATCAACGGCATGAAGTTCAGCGTCTGGAATACCCAGGCTGAAATCGACGCCCGCAAGGCCCTGGGCGACGAATACGGCGCGGTGCTCAGCGATTTGAGAATCTGCAAAGAGCCAGTAGACAATACCTGCGAAGAAAGCTTTCACACGATTCCGCACGGAACCCGCGAACTGCACATCAGCTTCACGCACAACGACACTCTCGATGATTCGAAGCTCAAGTTGGTCTGGAAAAGAAACGGCAAACGAATTTCGTCGACGGATCGGGAGATCTCCAGTGCTGGAACCATCTGGGCTATGGTCGGCTATGAAAATCAAAGCATGCCCCGCGGGAACTATACGGCGGAAATCATCGTAGATAAGAGCAAGCAGGGGCGCGTTCTGAAAAAAGTAAAAGTCCAGTAGCCGCTGCAAGCTGATCGCCGGGATTCGTCCCGGCTGCATTCGGATCCGTTGCTGAAATTCTGATTGCCAGCGCGCCGGCCGATCGCCATGTTTCTGGAGCGTGACTCCTCCCCGTTCCAGCTCCAGTATCATGATCGCGCAACCCGCGACACCTGAGACCGCTCTCGCCGGCTTTCATCCGATCGTGCGCGAATGGTTTCGCACGCGTTTTCCACAGGCGACCGCGGCCCAGGCGGCGGGCTGGCCGGTCATTCATTCCGGCCAGGACACACTGATCGCCGCACCGACGGGTTCGGGCAAAACGCTCGCGGCGTTTTTGTGCGCCATCGATCGCTTCGTACGCCGCGCAGTCAGCGGCGATTTAAACGAGACCGGCACGCGGGTCGTATACGTATCGCCGCTCAAGGCGCTTTCGAACGACATCCAGAAGAATCTGGCGGAGCCGCTGCGCGAAATCCAGGCAATGGTGGCCGCCGCCGGCCATAGCGACATGCCAGAGATTCGCGTCGGCGTGCGAACCGGAGATACCTCATCGAGCCAGCGCGCCGCCATCGTGCGCAAGCCGCCGCACATACTCGTTACGACTCCCGAATCCCTCTACTTAATGCTCACGGCCGAACGCAGCCGCGAGATCTTACGCGACGTCGACACGGTGATCGTCGACGAGATCCACGCCGTCGCTCGCGACAAACGCGGATCGCACCTCGCGCTTTCCCTCGAACGCCTGCATCATCTTACGATTGCACGCGAGGCGAAGATCACGGCCGACGACGGCGACGCCAACCCCGACGACTCCGCCCGGGACGAGCGAAGCGATGCCGGCTCCGTCGAATCATTTCCCGGCGATCGCGTCGCCAGCCCGGGACCGCAGCGCATCGGCCTGAGCGCCACGCAAAAGCCGATCGAAACCATCGCCGCGTTTTTGACCGGCTGCGAAACAGCGAACGGTTCGGCCGGTACAGAAGATGCCGACGCGACACGCATACGGCCGTGCGCGATTGTCGACACGGGCCATATTCGCGATCTGGATCTGGCGGTCGAAGTTCCCCCGAGCGAATTGTCGGCCGTGTGCTCGCATGAGCAGTGGGCGGAAGTTCACGACCGCCTGTGCGAACTGATCGAAGAACATACCAGCACGATCCTGTTTGTAAATTCCCGCACGATGGCCGAACGCATCGCCCACCATCTACGCATGCGCATCGGCGAAGAGGCGGTCGCGAGCCACCACGGCAGCCTGTCGAAAGAGACCCGGCTGAAAGCCGAGGAACGCCTCAAAGCCGGCCAGCTGCGCGCCATCGTGGCGACTGCGAGCCTCGAACTCGGCATCGACATCGGCCACGTCGATCTCGTCTGCCAGATCGGATCGCCTCGCAGCATCGCCGCGTTTTTGCAGCGCGTGGGTCGCTCCGGTCACGCCGTCGGGGCGCTGCCGAAAGGCCGGCTCTTTGCGCTCACTCGCGATGAACTGGTCGAATCCCTGGCTCTGATTCGCGCGATTCGTCTGGGGCGCCTGGATCCGGTCGTCATTCCGGAAAGCCCGCTCGATATTCTCGCCCAGCAGATCGTGGCGGCGGTCGCCTGCGAAGAGTGGGACACGAGCGCGCTCTATGAAATGCTGCGGCGGGCCTATTCGTATCGCAATCTGAGCCGCGCCGAATTCGACGAAGTCATCGACATGCTCGCCCGCGGCTACGGCGATCGTTCGCGCACGGTCGCCTATCTCTATCACGACGCAATCAACGGCAGGGTCCGGGCTCGCCGCAGCGCTCGGATCGTAGCCCTGACCAGCGGCGGCGCGATTCCCGAACAGCCCTTATACCGCGTAGTCAATATAGAAGACAATACCTTCGTCGGAACGCTCGACGAAGACTACGCCACCGAAATCGGCGCGGGCACCATCTTTCTGCTCGGCAACACTTCCTGGCAGATCATTCACACGCGAGGCCTGACCGTAACGGTGCGCGACGCTCACGGCGCTCCGCCGGGCATGCCCTTCTGGTTCGGCGAAGCGCCCGGTCGGACTCTGGAGCTATCGACGGCGGTTTCCGAACTGCGAGAAGGCGTGGCGCGACACTTGAATATTGCGAACGCGGGAACAGCGCAAAACGCAAACGACTTAAGTCCAACCCGGGATGAGACCGACAGCGGATCGGAACACAGCATAGCCCGCGCCATCAGCTGGCTCGCGGGCGAAGTCAGCGACAACCCCCATGCGAATCGCCAGGCCGTCGAGTACGTGGCCGTGCAGCAGGCAGCTCTGGGAATCGTGCCGACCCAGAAGCAAATCGTGTTCGAACGTTTCTTCGACGAAACCGGCGGCATGCAGCTTGTCATTCACGCTCCCTTTGGCACTCGCATCAATCGCGCCTGGGGTCTGGCCTTACGCAAACGTTTTTGCCGCAGCTTCGATTTTGAACTACAGGCTTCCGCCGACGACGACGGCGTCGTTTTATCCCTCGGGCCGAACCAGAGCTTCCCGATCGAACAGCTCTTCGGATTCTTGACGCCGGACAACGTGCGGCCGCTCTTAGAGCAGGCCTTTTTGCAGGTGCCCTTCTTTCGCACGCGCTGGCAGTGGAACGCGAATCGATCTCTGGCGGTCTTACGCAATCGCATGGGCAAACGCGTGGCTCCGGCGTTGCAGCGCATGCGCGGCGACGATCTCTTAACTTCCGTTTTTCCGGCGAGCACCCAGTGCTTCGAACACATCACGGGCGACATTGAACTGCCCGACCATCCATTAGTCCGCGAAACCATGCGCGACTGCCTGACGGACGCGGCCGACTTGAACGGCCTTTCGCACGTGCTCGAAGAAATTCGCACGAAAAAAATCACGCTCAGCGCCTGCGATACGCGCGAACCTTCGCCCTTCGCCTACGAACGTCTGAACGCCAGTCCGTACGCATTCTTAGACGACGCGGGTTTGCTGGAACGACGCACGCGCGCTCTCAGCCAGCGACGCGTTTTGCCGATCGAAGAGCTGCGCGATCTGACCTGGCTCGACGAGGAGGCTATCGCGCGCGTGGCCGCCGAAGCCTGGCCGACCGTGCGCGACGCCGACGAACTGCACGACGTCCTGTATACGAGCGGCCTGTGGCCGGTGTGCGACGCGTTCGGCAAGGCCGACGAATCCGGAGAGGCCGCCGACTGGAATCCATTCTACGAAGACCTGTACAAAAGCGGGCGGGCGGGCGCGCTGCGATTCGCGGACGGACGCGCATTCTGGTTCGCCGTCGAACAAATCGAAGTGATTCGCGCCGCCTATCAAAGCCAGCTGGAGTCCACGACGATCGCCCGGGAGTCGGAGCGAATCATTGCGCCGGCCGCGGAGATCGATTTACCGACCGCACCCGGCTCCCCACGAGAACACGCTCACACTTTCGCCGCACCGCCGCGACTCGACGAAGCACCGGACTCAGTCGCCGCGAAAGCCTTTCTCTTGAGCGGACAGCTCGCCGTGCGCCCCATGCAAACCGCGGCCGAGCTCGCGCAGCTGCTTGCGTTTCCGCACGCAGGACTGGAGATTCATCTCGAAGGCATTGAAGCGAGCGGCGGAATATTACGCGGCCGCTGGCGACGCGATCCGAAACCGGATGCACCGGACGAAGCGAAGTCGACGACGGCCGCGCTCCCGCTGCAGTGGTGCGATCGGCGATTGCTACAGCGGATCCATCGCCTGACTCTGACCGCGCTGCGGGATCGCATTCGCCCGGTTTCGCCCCGGGAGTATCTCGCGTACTTGATCGAACGCCATCGCGTGCAGCCGGAGTCGCGCTATACCGGCAAAGACGGTCTGCTCGCCGCGCTCATGCAGCTGCAGGGATTCGAAACCGCGGCGGGGGAATGGGAAGCGGCGATCCTGCCGACCCGCGTCGCCGACTACGATCCCCGCTGGCTCGACGAATTAACGCTGTCCGGTCTGCTAACGTACGGCCGCATGCGCGCGCCGGGCCCTGAGAAGAAAAACGACGACGATGATCGCGCGAACTCCAGGCCGGCTGCCCGCGGTATGTCCCGCGGCGTGCCCTTCGCCTTCGCGCTCCGGGAAGACCTGGAGTGGATCTATCCTGAGGTCCGGGAAGCGGCCGAAAAAAATCTGAGCGAACGAGCGGCGCAAATTCTCGCGGCGCTGGAAAGCGGCGGCGCTCAGTTCACGACGGAGCTGCGGGCCCGAACAAAACTTTCGGCTGCGGATCTCGACAGCGGACTGGGAGAACTCGCCCGCAAAGGCTGCATCACCGCCGACGGTTTCGCCGCGCTGCGAGCGTACGTATCGCCGGCCTTTCGCCGCCGGGATCGCGTCCGACGCAATCTTAGTCCGCGTGGGCGCGTCGCGGTCTTTCCGGGCCCGCTGCCCCAGGTCGAAGGCGAAGAGCGGCTGCGCAGCTGGGCCGCGCTTTTATTGGAACGCTACGGCGTGGTCTGCCGCGACATTCTCACCCGCGAAAGCCTGGCGCCGGCCTGGGGCGCGCTGCTGCCGATCTTTCGCAACTTAGAAGCGCGGGGCGAAATCCGCGGCGGCCGTTTTATTACCGGCGTAAGCGGCGAGCAATTCGCGCTGCCGAAAGTCATCGAAGAACTGCGCGCGCTGCGCGAAAACTTCGCCGCGACTGATAGTAAATCGGCTGCGACGACGCAAGAGGCCGGCGACGCACGCACGACCGCCTTCGCGATTCTCTCCGCCGCCGATCCTTTGAATCTAATCGGCATTCTGACCGACGGCGAACGCGTGCCGGCGAATCGCAATACGCGCCTGGTATTCCAGGCGGGACGACACGTCGCCACGCACGAAGCGGGCGAACTGGAATATCATCTCACGGTTTCGATCGAAGATAACGATCGCATTCTCGCGGCGCTGAACCCCGGCGTACATTTTCCCGCCTCGCAATTCGAACGCACCGCAAGATAACAAGCAGCCCGGACAAAGAGCCGCTAACGATCGACTTCGATCATCCAGAGATCCGACTCGACTTCTTCGCAGCGAATCTCGATTTCCAGAAACTTTCGAATCACGTCGATATTCGTGATCGTATGAAGCGAAGGCCGGCCGGTTGAAAAACGGCCGCCGCCGAATAGAGCCAGGGGCAAAAGCAGCTGATCCGCCAGATACTCCCCGGCCGCTCCGCGTCCCGCCAGATAGCCTTCCGCCGCCGCCAGAGCTTGCCCGGCGACTTTTTCGGCGCGCAATCCCTGCCGGCCGAATTCAACGAAGACTTCGGTCACATTCGCATAGCGCGCAAGCAATAGAACCACGTTGCCCGGGCCGACCCCGCCGCGGATATTCTCGACGGCGATGTCCGCCCCGCCCCAGGCGGGATGCGCCTGAATCGTTTCGCGTTCGCGTTCGGCGACATGTCGCGCTAAATTCGAACTGATCACTCGCGCGGCAAGGCCCTGGAGTTCGCCGCGCTCGCTCAAATCAAAAACAGGAGCGGCACTTTCGCCCTTCACAACGTCCCGGTCCGCCAGGACAAACTCAATTTCTCCGCCGCCCGCCGGATAAAAACCCGGCCGAATCAATTTCACTACAGGAACGGCCTGTGCGCCGGGCATACGCATCACCAGCGGCAAATAGCTCGCCTCCAGGAATTCGAAAGGCGGCGCGAAGGCATTGTGCGTGCCGCCGATAAAACGCAGCCTGCGGAAGCGTTCGAATATCGAACGGCGAAAGCGCGGCGCGAACAACACCGGCAAGATCGTCTGGAGTACGAGGGTCGCGCTGCCGGCGGAACCGACGGCGAATTGCAATTCGTCATCGGACTCGCGCGCACCGGAAGCGTCCGCAGCGCGCTCGCCGCTTTCGTTTTTGTTTTTCGCCAGCTTCTTGGATTCGTTATCGGGCGCCTGCGATCCGGGCTCCCGTTCGCCGGGCACGAACTCCAGCTCGCCGGAGCCGATCTCGTCGCCGCGCACTCCGGCCCCGCCGATTCGGGCGGCCGCCCGGACTGCCGTTAAGTGCTGACGCAACAGTCCCGGCTTCGAGCGTCCCGCGCGGATCCGTTCGATTTTTAACGGGCGATTCGTAACGAGAGAAAGGGCCAGCGAAGTGCGCAGGATCTGTCCTCCGCCTTCGCCGGCCCCGCCGTCGATTGTAATCCAATCTGCTTTCATCCTTTTACGCAAACAACCTGGCGCAGCGTGTGCACGATATCCACCAGATCCTTTTGCGCCTCCATTACCGCGTCGATCGACTTATACGCCGCCGGCGTTTCATCGATCACCTCGCTGTCCTTACGGCACTCGACGCGCTCGGTCGCTTTTTTATGATCTTCGATCGTAAAGCGCTTCTTCGCCGCCGTGCGAGACATGACGCGACCGGCGCCGTGGCTGCACGAGTGAAAGCTCTCCGGATTCCCTTTTCCGCGCACGATGTATGAACGCGCGCCCATGCTGCCCGGGATAATTCCCAGATCGCCTTTGCGTGCGCGCACCGCGCCTTTTCGCGTCACCAGCACGTTCTGCCCGTAGTGGTGTTCGCGCGACACGTAGTTGTGATGACAGTTCACCGCCTTCAGCTGCGCTTCGAAAGGCGGTATTCCCCGCACCGTCGCGACCGCGTCGATGACGTATTCCATCATAATACGGCGGTTGCGAAAGGCGAAGTCCTGACCCCAGGACACCGCTTCGACGTAGTCGTCGAAATATTCGGTGCCCTCCGGCAGGTACGCGAGATCCTTATCCGGCAGATTCACGTGATAGCGTCGCATATCCTGCTTCGCCAGCTCGATAAAATACGTGCCGATGCGATTTCCGATTCCGCGCGAACCGCTGTGCAACATGAACCAGACCTGATCGCTTTCGTCCAGGCACACCTCAATAAAGTGGTTTCCCGTACCGAGGCTTCCCAGGTGATTCAGGTTGTTCGCTTTGCTGAGCTTCTTGTGCTTCGCCAGCATCTTTTCATAGCCGGGCTTTAGCGCCTCGTTCCATTCCGCGACGATCTTCGCCGGCGGCTCGCCCCAGGCGCCGCGATCGTTGCGACCCCCGTTATCCGTGCGACCGTGCGGCACCGCAGCCTCGATCGCCGTACGCATTTCGCGCAGGTTTTCCGGCAGGTCGCTTGCGGCGAGACTGGTCTGCACGGCCATCATCCCGCAGCCGATGTCGACGCCGACCGCCGCCGGAATCACCGCGCCGACCGTGGGAATCACGCTGCCGACCGTCGCGCCCATTCCCAGGTGCACGTCGGGCATCGCCGCGACCCACTTGTGAATAAAGGGCATGCTCGCGGCGTTCAACAGCTGCGCCCGCGCCTTTTCTTCGAAGGGCACGCCTTTGATCCAGGCTTTGACCAGGCCGCCGCCTTTGGCTTGCAGCACTTCGTAGGGATTCGTGTTTTCCGTATTCGCGTTCTTCATCTGATTGTGACCCATACTGAGCTATTGCAACGGGCGTGCCACCGCGTATAAAAAATCGTAAATATTGAAAATTCGAACCGATGCGCGAAAAACGCCGCGAATCGCCGATTCATAGCGAATGACAGGAACGGTCCTCGCGGCAATGCCCGGCCAATCGGGGACAATTCGGAACCCGCTCCAGTCAATATAGATAATTTTCTAATATAATAGACAATATTCTAGAATCCGCAAAACTGCCGTTGTCCGCCCTGCGGGCGTGAGTCTTCCCCGTGCCGCGCAAGAAACAGGTAGTCATCGGCCTTCTGGGCACCATGCTCGATCGCGGCGTCAAAGCCGAGCGCTGGAACCGGTGGCGGCCGACGGTGGCCCTGGCCAGCCACGCCGATCTGCTGATCGACCGCTTCGATCTTTTGCACCAGCGCGAACACGTCAAGCTGGCCAAAACGATCGTCGCCGATATGGCCGCGGTTTCGCCCGAAACCCGCGTCGTGCTGCATGAAGTTAAAACGCAGGATCCCTGGGATTTTCCCGAGGTCTACGGCGAACTGCACGACTTCGCGCGCGGCTATGACTTTCGGCCGGACCGCGAAGACTATCTGGTTCATATCACGACCGGCACGCACGTCGCCCAGATCTGCCTGTTCTTGTTAACGGAAGCGCGCTACTTTCCGGCACGACTGATCCAGTGTTCGCCCCAGCAGGGCGACGGCGGACAGCGCCGCAGCGATCCCCGGGCGACGAAGCAGGACAACCCGGGCTCCTATCGCATCATCGACCTGGACCTTTCGCGCTACGATAATATCGCCTCGCGATTCAAACAGGAACGCCAGGCCGGCGTGAGCTATCTGAAGTCGGGCATTGATACGCGCAACCGCGCCTTCAACGCTCTGATCGAAGAAATCGAACGCGTGGCCATTCACTCGAAGGCGCCGATTCTTTTGAGCGGCCCGACCGGCGCCGGTAAATCGCAGCTCGCGCGCCGAGTGTACGAACTCAAGAAACTGCGCAGCCAGGTTTCAGGCGCTTTCGTCGAAGTGAACTGCGCGACCCTGCGCGGCGACGGCGCCATGTCGACGCTCTTCGGTCACGTGCGCGGCGCGTTTACCGGCGCCGCCAGCGCGCGAGGCGGTTTGTTGCGCGAAGCCGATCAGGGGATTTTGTTTTTAGACGAGATCGGCGAGCTGGGTTTAGACGAGCAGGCCATGCTGCTGCGGGCGCTCGAAGATAAATCGTTTTTACCGATGGGCGCCGACCGCGAAACCCGGAGCGATTTTCAGCTGATCGCCGGATCGAATCGAAATCTACCGGAACGTGTGCGCGGCGGCCACTTTCGCGAAGACCTGCTCGCGCGGATTAATCTGTGGACTTTCGCGTTGCCGGGATTGCGCGAGCGCCCCGAAGACATCGAACCCAATCTGGAGTACGAAATCGAAAAATTCGCCCGCGATTCCGGCCGCATGGTGCGCTTCAGCCGCGAAGCCCGCGCCCTCTATCTGGAATTCGCGACATCGCCGGACGCACTGTGGACCGCGAATTTCCGCGATCTGAACGCGGGCGTGACGCGCATGGCGACCTTGAGCCCCGGCGGGCGCATCGACGTGAAGACAGTCCGCCAGGAAATTGAACGCATCTCCGAACAGTGGCGCGGAGCCGCCGGATCGCCGACTACCGAATCCGGACAGCATAATCGCGGCGACCGGGCCGGCGCGCATCAATCCGGCGCAGCCTCCGGCGACGAGGCGCAGATCGACGACGCCATCTTCGCCGGTCTGCTCAACCCCGCCGAGTACGATCGCTTTGATTTAGTTCAGCTGCGGCGCGTGCTGGAAGTTTGCCGCGAAGAACGAACGCTCGCGGCGGCGGGGCGGCGGCTCTTTTCGGTATCGCGTAAATCCATGAAAACGAAAAACGATTCGGACCGGTTGCGCAAATATCTGGCGCGCTTCGGTTTAACCTGGGAAAACTTAGCCCGCCGCGACTGAAAGCGCCCGGGTAGTCGGATTCACGATACTGCTCGTGAGCTTAGTGCGAAGCCTGTGCGAGGCGAATGGCACTTCGCAGCCTCATGGCTGTGAAAACGCCGCCGGTCTCATAAACTCGCCGCCTGTTTCAGCAGATCCCTGGCGCGGAACTCGTCGACATAACTCCGGTCGCTTTCGAGAATGTGGTGGGTGAGCCAGCCGCCCAGAAATTCAGAAAGTTGATTCAGGACGTCGGTCTGCCCCGACTCAAATTCCGCTCGCAGCTCTACAATGCGCTCCTCGAAGGCTCGATGCTCCGCCAAGTGCTCCTCGTTGCCCTCGTATCCCAACTGGTTTAACATGCGCTCTTCGTCGGCGAAATGGGTTCGCACGTACTGGTCCAGATGCTTCAGGATTTCGTCAAGATCCCGGTCGCTTGCCGCGCCGGAATCCCGGAGCGATTCGAGTCGATTGATCAACATCACCAGCACGCGGTGCTGGCCGTCGACCTTAGCGATCCCGAGCTCGTATTTTGATCCCCACTCTATCATAGGCTTAAAGGTCCCCCGGCGAAGGCTTTGTAAATCGCAAAAGCTGGATTGTCATTATGATCTTTGGTAGACTCGCGCCCTCTATCTGAAATTCGCCGGTTCGCCGGTTCGCCGGTTCGCCGTGTCGCCCCGGACCGCGAATTTCCGAGGCCTACGCGGGCGGACGTCATCACGAGGCGCTCCTATTGCGTTACGGTCTCGGTAAAGAACGCCGCCTGGTGCGGACTGTTGCCAAATGTATGCGGACTGCTCGGCCCGGGCGTCAGGCCGCCCGTCGACGAATCCCACTGAAAGACAGCCACGCCCGAAGCCCCGACCGAACTGATTGCAAACAAATACGAACCGCCCGGTTCAAAATACAGTGTCTGCGGAGAGGAGGCGGCGAAGGGACCGACACCGAGTGCGGTCGGGGCGCCCGTTCCCTGATCTAGACTGTAGCCGGTGACGACAGCCGCTGTTTGCTGGCCGGTATAGAAAAAATTCCCGTCGGGACTGACCACTGCCCCCTGGACCTGGCCGGACGAAGCGATAGGACTGCCTCCGGTTTCGGAAAGCACGCCGGCGGCGACGCTATAGATTCGGAAATTCGAATCATTGCGCGAAGGCACGTAAAGAAAATTTCCGGTCGGCGTGAGCGCCAGCTGCCTGTTGAAATTACTCGACGCGAAAGGACTGCCGCCGACGGCCGTGAGCGCGCCGGTAGTCGGATTGACTGTGTTCACGCCCACGTCGGTAGAGATCGTATGCGAAGCAAAGAGCAAGGAGCCGTCGCTCGAAAATGCGATGCTCTGTGCGGAGTTCCCGCCGCTGGTCTGAGCTGCGCCCGCGGTCAGCACGCCCGTTGCCGGGTCGATCGTATACAAACTCAGATTCGCCCCGCCGCCGAAATTCGCCGCATATAGAAAATTTCCATTCGGATGCACTTCGCAATCCCAGGGCTGCGTGCCCGCCGCGTATGGGCTGCCCGCCAGGGCAGTCAGCGCCCCGGTCGACGCGTCGATCGAATAGCCGGCCACCGAATTCGAACCGCGCTGCGTAATATACAGATACTGCTGCGTGGGATGCAAGCAGACGCCGATGGGCTCGATGCCGGTCGCGACCGGACTGCCCGCGCCCGCCGTTTCGACCAGAGCTCCGGTATCGGCGTTGAATTCCAGAATCCGCAGAGTATCTTCGTTGCGAAATGGGATATAGACGTACTTCGTGCGGACCACGCTGTTGGTGCCGGCGCCGTTCACGGATCCACTCAGGAGAGCAAACAGGGCCAGGCCGGGACTATCCGTAATATCCGTCACGCTCGACTCAAACTGCAAGCAGGAGGCAGAACCGACTGCAATGAACAGGGCCAGTAGCATGGAGCGCAAAGCTCGCGACCATCCTCGTTGAAAAATTCCGTCCCGTGTCATCCTCTTATTTGACGGTAATTCCGGCGGTCTTGTTGATCAGAAATCACCTGAGAAATGTGACATTTCTGCGAGAGAGCCGGCCGGTCGCCGAAATCACTGAAGGTGCCGCTCCAGATTCTCGGGCATCAGCGCTGGATTATCGGCGATAACCGGCGGCAGATCGGGCATGGCGTCGTCGGTCCAGAGCCAGCTGCCGAGCACATTCACAATCGGGGCGGCATTGGCCTCTGTATTCAGAGCGAATTTCACGCCGTCGACGATGTCCTGTTCGTTCGTTGGTCGAAAGGGCTCCTCGCTCACGTGCGAATAGCTCTTCTCTTCGAAGACATAATTCTTGTCGTAGAAATAATCGATGAATTTCTTTTTCGAAGCCTTCCACTCGTCGTACATCACTTCGTATTCGGGATACAGCTTGCGCATAGTGTTGCGCTGAACCAGGAGCCCGATGCCGCGGACGGAATTGCTGGGGAACATGCCGAAACGAATGACGCGCATGCGGTCCTGGTGGCGGATCACGAAATCTTCCATGGCGATCTTCACGAAGGACATCGCGCCGTAGCACTGCAGCAGCGGATCCATCGTAATAAAGCCGGAATAGCAGACGGTCAGTTCGGGCTGCAGGCTCGCCATCATCTTCAGCATGGGCGTAATACAATAATCGACCGCGTCGTCGACCTGAGCCTTCGTCGCCAGCCGGGCCGGCATGCCGACTTCGCCCCGGGCCGGAATGTAAATCAGGGCTCGCAGAGGCGGCGTCTCGCTGGATTTCCCGCCGTCCCTGCCGGCCGCCCCCTCCTTCGAAAGGCTGCCGGCCAGATCCGCCAGGCCGGACTTTACTCGCTCCGGCGCGTCCGCCTGGGCCAGATCGATGCCGTGAATTGTGTGTTCGACGCCGGGAACTTCTCGTTCGCCGGAAGTCGTCGAGATGATGGTCGCCGAGGCGTCCGTCTCGCGGATCGCCTGGATCGTACATTTGCCAGAGTAGCTGGATCCGCCGATAATCAAATAGTTCATAGTATCATTCCCCGGTATGCGGCAAACAGCCCTGGCCGCCGACTCAATTCATTGACTCAAATGTCAATGAATTAGACCCAGATTGGACAGGGCGTCTTTGCTGTCATACGGAATATTTGAAAATTTTGGAGTGCGCACGCAAGCCACGCCCGCTTATTGGAAGCCGGGCCGCTGCGCCGGCCGTGGGCCGAAAACTATTGTCGACTCACGTTTTGACCGGAGAAATCATGAAATCCAGAAATCATATTTTCATCGCGCCGACATTCGCGATCGCGATCGTTCTGCTTACAACGCTGAGCGCAGCCTGCGGACCGACCCGCGCACCCCAACCGGACCCGGCTATGACCCAATCTGAAATCGCTCTGCCTCTCGTTTTTATTCCGGGCCTGAACGGCTCGCTGCTCAAGGACTCCGCGGGCAAACAGCGCTGGGTCACTGCGGGCCAGGGACTGGGCTTCGGCGACGGCGATCTGGATTTGCCCCTGGCCTGGCAGGACGGCACGCAGGGCGCCGACGATCTGCGACCCGACGGCGTGATTCTGGACGTGCGCATTCTGGGCGGACTGATCAGCCAGGATTTTTACGCGCCCTTCGTCGACTTCGCCGGCGATCTTCAGGATCGGCCGCTGCATTTGTTTTCGTACGACTGGCGCCGCGACAACAACGAAAGCTCGGCCCAGTTCGAAGCCTTCCTCGACGAGATTTCCAAACGCTACGGCGGCAAAAAGATTCAGGTCGTTTCGCACAGTATGGGCGGCATGATTACGCTTTCGGTTTTGAATCGGCGGCCGGAATTATTCGATCGCATTGTTTTCGCGGGCGTGCCCTTTCGCGGCGGCATCGGCTATCTCGATAATATGCATCAGGGCGTTCAGATCGGATTGAACGGCGATCTGCTGTCTTCAGAGGTGCTCTTCGGTCACCCCAGCGTATATTCGTTTTATCCCTCCGGCCGACCCTTCGAAAACACCGACGTCGTGCTCGACGAAAAGGGTCAGGCAATGCAGCTTAACTTCTACGATCCAGAAGTCTGGCGGGAAAACGGTTTCGGAGTATTCGCCCCCGAGAGCGCGGAGTGGCGCGGCGACGCCGAACAACGCATTGAATTTCTGGGCGAAGCCCTGGCAGTCGCGAAAAAATTTCGGGCGGCGATGGAGCCACGCCACGCCGCCGGAAAATATCCGCCGGTGCTCGTAGTTGGCAGCAAGGCCCATCCGACTCTACATCATGTGCAGCGGAAAGCGAAGGCCGACGGATCGCAACCGGCCGAATGGAATTTCGAAACAAAGCCGCTACACCCGGGGGACGGCAGCGTCCTGTATCGCGATATGCTGCCGCCGGAACCGATTCGCCACGACGTAACGCTTTCCGACTACCAGCACGCCTTCCTGTTAAACGATCCGAAGATCCAGGAGCGGGTCGGCAAGTTCCTGTACGAAGACGCGGCGGAGTAGCTCCGCGCACGATCGCGGTCTCCGCGTCGGCCGCTTTCGCCGGCCCCCGCCGTTAACTCAGGCGAGTTCGCGCTCCAGATTGCGGCAGTCCTGCTCCAGCTGGCGACGAATCACCGGGGCCAGCATTCCGGAAGCGAGCGCCAGAAAAAACGGCGGCGTTAGCTGATCGCGAATGCGCAGCAGCGTGCCGCCGTCGCGTTCTTCGAAAGTATAGGTATCTTCAAAGCTCAGCATCGGCGAATCCAATCGGCACACCATCGATCGATTGGCTTCGAAAGCGATGATGCGATAGTCCCCGGTCATACCGAGCACGGGAACCGACGGTCCGATCGTGCAGCGATAGACCGCTCCGACGCCCGGCGCTTTGGGGCCCGCGTCGGAACCATGAATTTGTTCGCAGCTGGCGATGCCCGCCCCCCAGACACCGAGATTTTCCATGCGGGAGACGTACGCGAAGACCTCTTCCACGCTGCGATTGAATTTCGCTTCGACTGTCGTTTCGATCATACAATAGCAAAGGTATGAAACGCGGGAGCGGCCTTCGTTTTTTCAGCGATAGCAAGCGGGACAGATTACCGCGCGAATCTACAGGGCTTTGTTCAAGTATCTTCGACTATCCACGACTCATTCCAACTCGCCGCTAACGAAAGGATTGTTTAAGCCGGTGCGTTCACGAATGCGTTCATTGCGCAGCTTTTCGATCGGACTGACGCGATCCAGGCGCGCCCATTCCTGGAGCATCTTCAGGTAGTTGGTTTCGATCGGCACTCCGTACTGATCGATCATATAAAAATGAATGCGAGCGATGTCGCCCCGAATTTCCGGACGCGGCTCGACCAAACCGCGCGATCGTCCAAAGGCGGCTTCGCTATCGTCGCCTGCGCCGACTTCAAAATCGCAGGCGCCGAAGGCCCGCGCTTCTCCCGGAATATCGCCGAAAGGAAAGTCCAGGCGGCGGGCGTTCAACTCCCCGATCGCCGGCACCAGGTTGTGCGGATCGCCTTCCATTAAACGAAATTCGGAATCGATACGGCGACAGCAGGCCCGGCGCGGTCGGTCCTTTCCGTTTGCGCGACGACAGGCCACCGGTCGATTCCAGCACTCTCGTTCGCGGCCCAGCCAGGCCGCCGGCACGACGTGCTCCCATTCAATTCGTCGCGATCGTTTGTCCGGACGATGCGGTCGATATCCGCAGGTGGATGCATCCGGCGCTCCGCCGTTTTCATAGCGGCAACCGCAGTAAAAAGACATTTCCAGGCCGGCGTAGATCTCGCGCATAAGCCGTTTGGCTTTGCGAAAATCCGCGGGCGCGCGGGCCCGGAGCGCGGCGTCAGGAAGATCGCCCGCATCGCCGATGCTCGCGCAGACCGCCGGAAATCCGGGCAACAATCCGCCGACCAGGATCGTCAGGCAGAGCATACGGCGGACGCGCGGGCGAAGCATAGTTCAAGATCGGAAGCGCCAACTTGATTTTTTACGTAAATCTCGCGAAACTCACACGCTTTTTCTGATATTACCGTTGCGTTTTTACCGTAAAAATACGATGCCTCTATTATGCGCGCACTTCGACGGCCTTTTATATTCATATTCACTCTGGCGGTATTCGGCTTCGGCCTGCCGCTGAACGCTCAAAAAGATTTCACCGAAATCACCGTGGCCAAAGGCGAAACGCTATCGGTCATCGCGAAGAAACATCTCGACGACCCCAAGCGCTGGCGCGAACTCTTGAAATACAACAACGTGCCGAAGCCGGACCTGATCTACCCCGGCATGAAGCTTAAGATTCCGGACTTTCTGGCGCGCCGGCCGATCGCCCGGGTGAACTACACCCGCATTGTGGCGGAGTACTTTACGGCGGCGGCGTCCAAATGGGGGCCGACCCGGGTCGACTTGAATCTCTTCAGCAAGGACCGGGTCCGGACGCGCGAAGCCGGTCTGCTGCGGCTGGAAATCAAAAACGGCCTGCTGACCCTGGGCAAAAACACGATTATCGTGCTGGATAACAAGATTCTCGAAGAACAGTCCTCGACCCGCGTTCTGCTGCAAAAAGGACGACTGCACTCCTCATTTCGCAGCCAAAAAGGCTCAAAATTCCCGGGGCTTTCGATTGAAACTCCGGCCGCCGTCGCTTCGGTTCGGGGAACCGAGCTCGTGACCACCGTCGACGAGGCCGAAAATACGACTGTCGGCTGCTACAAAGGGCTCGTGGAGGTCGGGGCCCAGGGGAAAACCGTTGAGGTTCCTGCGGGCTATGGAACCTTTGTCAAAAAAGGCCAGCCGCCGTCGGAGCCCTTCCTGCTGCCGACCGCGCCTCAAATTGACGTAGACGAATGACGGACACACCCCAGCCGCTAACACGCACTTTCCGTACTATTAAAACAGCCGCCGGGCTGCGGGCGAGTTCGATCGCCCTGATATGCGCCGCCCTGTTGCTTCTGGCCGGCAACACGGCTACGGCGCAGACGACCGCCGGCCAGTTCCGCCTGGATTTTCCGCCGGTGCCGAACGCCCGCTATTATCAGATCGAATGGTTCGGGGCCGAATATTCACCGGAAGCCGGAACTGTCGCGAATCCGGTTCTGGTAGAACGCTTCGATGAGCTGCCGTACTTAAAAACGACCACTCCGAACTTAAAGTACTTTCGCACGCGCGCCATCGGCGCCCACGATATTCCCGGCGCCTGGAGCGACGTTTTCCCCGTGCCGGTCTTCGTGAACCGCCAGGAAAAACAGGACATCTTTCGCACGGTCGAACGCTCCGACGGCGAAACCGAACGTTATTTTACCGGCGACTCGATTACGCTGAGCGCCGAAGACGACTCAGGCGAGGCGACGATCTATTTCAGCATCAACGACTCCCCGTTTCAGAAATACTCCGGGCGAATTCACTTCGAAGAGGACGGGCCGTACGTTTTGCGTTACTACGCCATCGACGAGGTCGGCAACAAAGAGGCCATGCGCCAGGCGCGCTTTCTCGTAGATCGGCACGCCCCCGTGACGCAGCTGATCTTCGGACGGACGCTGGTCGAAAACAACGGCCGCATCTTCACCGGCCCCGAAAACACGATTATGCTCGAAGCGGCGGATGAAGGCTCCGGCGTCGCGCAGCTCAGGTACCGTATCTTTCGCAACGGCGAAGCCCGCGGCGTTTTCAAAGACTATTCCGGTCCGATTTCATTGAGCGAAGACGTGCTCGCCGACGAAGGCGAAGCGACCTACTCGATTGAATTTTACGCGATCGACCGGCTGAAAAACCGCGAGGCGACGCGGACGCTGTACATTCGCCAGTCCAATTTCGCCGTCGTCGACGACGCTTAAGTGTAATTCGGAAAACATCTGTGAAGAGCATGAAGTGGCGCCGCCGGCTGCATTCCCTGCGAAGCCTGCGCTTTTCGGTCAAAGCGAAGACCTTCCTCAAGCTCCTGCTGATTTTCATTATCCCCTTCGCTTTAACCGGCGCCTTCTTCATCGAAAGCCAGCGCCGCACGACGGAACGACTGGTCTTCGAATCTTTCCTTGTGCGCATTCGGCTCGTCGCGATCGATCTTGAAAACGCGCTGAAAGACCAGGCCTATCTTTCGACAGACAATCCCGCGCTGCTCGCGAACCTGCGCGTGCCGGAGCGTTCTGACGCCGCGCGCACGCCGCAGCTCCCCGACGCGATCGCCGGCGCCCGCCTGCCCGCGGACCTGCGCGAGGCCGCCGACGACGTCGCCCCGGATCATCGCAGCCTGCTGTTCTTTTTTAATACAGAGGACGGATCGCTGCTGCTCTTCTTCGCCAGGCGCGACGAAATCGGCGGCCAGCGTACCGGGCGCTGGCTGCTGTATCTCTTCGATGCGGCTTTTCTGGAAGACGAAGCCCTGGCGAATACAAACGTCGCGCCGGAAGAGACTCTGTTCTTAACAGGCGCGAAGCTCCAGCCGATTCTTTCGAGCAGAATCGAAACCGATTTTCGCATTCCGCGGGAATGGACGCAGGGTTTACAGGCGGAGTTCAAAGACGGTTTGTACGACGGCCTGCGGGTGATTACGATCAACGGCGAACGACAGCTTGTGTTGTGTTCGCGCTTCGAAGGCCTGCCGCTGATCGGCATCCTGACGCGCCCCTACGACGCGGCCATGGCGCCGGTCTATAGCGCGGTCAAACAGCAGGCGCTGATTCTGCTGCTGGTCGCGATCGCACTCTTTTTGTTTTCGGGAATGCTCGCCCGGGAACAGATTCGCCCCCTGCGCAAAATCCAGGCGCTGATGGAGGGAATGGCGGAGCATCGCTACGAACCGCTGCAGTGGAATCGCGGCAACGACGAACGCCGGGACATCATGAAGATGCTCAACCGCATGCGCGGTCGCCTGAGCCGCTATCACTCAATCAACGTAGAACGTGTAATTATTCAAGAGGCTCGCTTTAAGACGATCCTGGGAAATATTAGCGAGGGCATTCTCACCACTGATCGAAATTTCACGCCGATCCTGTTGAATGGGCGCACCAGCGAACTACTTGGCCCCGGGGCCGGCGAATTTTTACGCCTGCAGGTCGAACAGCGCGGCCTGCTTGATCTCGCGGAAGAGAGCAACGCTCATTTTTTCGAAACCGAAGTCGAGTCGCCCGAACTCGGCCGCCGCTATCTGGAAGTCGCGCTGCAGCCTTCGCCGACCGGCCGGCATTTCCCCGGCGGATTTCTGGCGGTGCTGCGAGACGTTACGGATCGCAAGCTGTCTTTTGACCGCGAGATTGAATTCGCCGCCCAGTACCAGGAGCAGTTTTTACCGGACGCGATTCCGAGCTTTCCCCGCGCGGATTTTCACCTGAGCTATATTCCGTATATCGCCGTGGGCGGCGACTACTATGACTTCATCGATCTCGGCGAAGACCGGCATATGATTTTACTCGCGGATATGATGGGGCACGGAGTCCAGGCGGCGCTGTTCATCAGTCTGCTGCGGGTATCTTTTCGCGAGATCGTTCTTCGCACGCCCGAACTCAATCAGGTCGTGGAAGGATTGAATCATGTCTTTTACGCCCAGGTGCCGACGACCGTGCTGGTGCCCTATGTTTTATTTATTTACGACGCCCGGGCCGGCCGCATCGACTACGCCATAGCCGGGCATCCGCCGATGCAGCTGCTGCGCGGTTCGGAGCGCATCGAACTGATCCGCAATAATCTGGCCGCCGGAATGAAACGCAAGGTCACCGGAAATTTCGAAAGCATCGATCTGCAGGACGGTGACTTTCTTTTCTGCAGCACCGACGGTATCACCGACGTGGAAAACGCCGCAGGCGATATGTTCGGCGAAGAACGTATGATCGCCGCGCTCGGTGCGCACGCGCAGGCCACCGACAACTGCGCGGACTTCAGCGAAGGCCTCAGCGCGGATCTCCTGAAATTCAGCCAGGGCCGGCCCTATCCCGACGACATCACCTGGTTCGCATTGCGATACATGGCTTGACTTCCCCGCGAATTCCTGCTTCGATGCGGATCGAGACTGCGGACCGTGGAACGAACGAAAGGACGGCGCAGCTTCACGTAAAAATCATTTTGGCCGCGATCCATTTTAATTTATGAGCCTTCCAACAGAAAGCACAGCGATCGAACACGATCTTCCGGAAGATTTCGCCCTGGCCCTCGGCGACGACTCTATCGTGCTCGGCTACAAGGGACTCCTCGATCAACGCGTGCTCGTCGCGCTAACGGAATCCCTCGACGCGCGACTGGCCGCTCAGGCGGTCCCGGCCGATCGGATTCACACTGTGCACGAAGTGCTGGTGGAACAGGTGCAAAACGTTTTGAATCACGGCGAACATAATTCCGGCACGGCGAACGACGCTCTCACTCCGGGCATGTGTCTTGTCCGGCACGACGCGTCGGGAAATTTCGAAGTCAGCACCGGCAACCGGGTATCGGAAGCGAGGTATCACGAGCTGCAGCGACAGGTCGAAGATTTGAACGGCATGACCCCGGAACAGTTGACCGGCCTGTTTCAATCTACCGGCCGACAGGGCCGCCTGCGACCCGACAGCAGCAGCCGTCTGGGTTTGCTTCAGATGGCTCGCAAGTCCCGCACGCCGCTGCGGATTGTAGGACGTCCTTTACGAGATGACGCACCGGGCTATTATTTTATTTTGACAGTGCAGGTTTGAGCAATCCATGGAGTCTCTAAACATAGAAGCCACCGCGGACACTCCCGCGATCGACTTTCGCGCCGAAGACGGACGCCTCTCCGTCGCCGGAAAATCCTATCCGCAAAACGTTTTTCAATTTTATAAACCGATCAGCGACTGGCTGAATCAATTTCTACAGTCTTCGCAAGTACCGGCGGAATTGCATCTCTCGTATATCGCCCTGAACAGCAGCACGACGAAAGTAATCTTCGACTGGCTCGATTCATTGGAGCAAGCCCAGGAAGAAAATCCCGAACGCGGGGTGAAGGTCGTGTGGCACTATCCGCCCGAGCGCTCGGCTCTGCTCCAGGCCGGCGAAGACTTTCGCGAAGCCTTCGAAGAACTCTCGTTCGAATTGGTACCGGACTTAAAGTGAATCCCTCCGAACAAGGTCAGAGCCGCGCAGAAAAAGACGCGTCGCAGGCGGAAGACGTCTTCGCCAGAGAGCAGGCCGCTCTCGACGAAGCCGCGGTCATTCTCGAAAATGAAAACGCCTCAGGCGACGAACTACGCGCCGGACTGAAGTCGATGCGTCGCCAGTACGAACGCCTGCTGCGTTTGAGTCGGCGCCTGACGGAGATGTCCGACACGAGCCATCGTGAGCTCATGGAGATCACCGAATTCAAGAATCATCTCATGGGCATGGCCGCGCACGATATTCGCGCCCCGGTCGGCATTATGATGGGCTTCAGTCAAATCCTGCTGGCCGACAGCGAGGAATTCACGGAGCAACAGTCTGTATTTCTCGAAAAGATCCGCAAGCAGGGCGAAGGCGTGCTCGGACTCCTCGACGATCTGCTCACACTATCGCAAACCGAGTCCGGTTCTTTAACTCTCGATCCGGCCGAATTCGATTTAACGGAGCTCTTGCGAGAGCTGATCGAATCCAATCGAATCATCGCCGAAAAAAAGCGGATCGTGCTGGACGACAGACTCGCGGAATATCCGCAGTTTTACGCGGACCGCGAACGCCTGGCGCAGGTCTTTAACAATCTAATCGGCAACGCCGTTAAGTACTCGCCTGCCGAAACTACTGCGCGAATCAGCCTGGATCCAGGGGCGGACGGCGAAGGCGTGCTCGTAACGGTCGTCGACCAGGGTCTTGGAATTCCGCCCGACGATATAGAGAAGATCTTTCGGCCCTTTCATCGAACGGCGAATCGCCCGACCGGCGGCGAAAAGAGCACCGGGCTCGGACTGTCGATCGTCAAGCGCATCGTCGAAGCCCACGATGGAACGATTCGCGTGGAAAGCGAAGTCGGTAAGGGCAGCCGGTTCACGGTCGAGCTGCCGATCCGTTCCGCGCCGTAAACGCGGATATTTAAAACCGATGCGCCGCCGGGTTATTCGGCCGGATATTCAAGCCAGGTATTCAAGCCAAATATTCAGGCTAAATATTCAGGCTAAATATTCTTCTATCGCTTCGATCAAAGCTCGTTTTTGAATCGGCTTGGTCAGGTATCCGTCGCAACCCGCCGCCATCGCTTTATGATAGGCTTCGCGCGTCGCGTCCGCCGTCAGCGCCAGAATCTTCGTTGGCCGGTCTATGCCGGCCTGCTCTTCGTGATCGCGAATCGCCTGCACCGCTTCGTAGCCGTTCATGACCGGCATTTGAATATCCATCAGAATCAAATCGAAGCTCTGAACGCTCGCCACTTCGAAAGCTTCTCGCCCGTTCTCGACCGTCTGCAATTCCACTCCGCTCTTTTTTAAGAAAACTTCGACCAGATAGCGATTGTCCGGATTATCATCCGCCAGCAATAGCTTCGGCGTCCGTGACGCATCGCCTTCGTCTTCACTTCTGGCGGGCAGCGAAATCGCTTGCGCGCTTTCCGGCACGACCGCGGCGACCGGCGTTTCGGCGGAGGCATCCAGACCCAGGGCGACGTCGAACCAGAAGACGCTGCCGCGCCCTGGTTCGCTGCGCAAACGCAGGCGGCCGCCCATCAGCTCGACCAGGCTGCGCGAAATGGCCAGGCCCAGGCCGGTTCCTTCGTACTGACGCCGATCGCTCTGGTCGGCCTGCACGAAACTTTCGAAGATGCCGCTTTGTTTATCCAGCGGAATTCCAATGCCCGAATCTTCAACGCTGAAACGCAAAAGGACCGAAGCGCCGGTCGCCGGAGTCCCGGACTGATCGGGCTGCACCAGCTCGACGCTCAGAACGACCCCGCCGGATTCTGTAAACTTAATCGCGTTGCCCACCAGATTCAAAAGGATCTGCGCCAGGCGATTGGCATCTCCCAGGCAGCGGTCCGGAACGCCGGGCCCGTAGCGCGTGCTCAATGTGATGCCTTTCAACTCCGCACGATTGCCCATCAAACCCTGTAAGTCGGAACAGACATCGCGCACGCGAAAGGGCATGGTTTCCAGCGTGAGTTTCCCGGCTTCGATTTTCGAGAGATCCAGGATCTCGTTGATCAAAGTCAGCAGCCGCTTGCCCGCCCGATTCAAGATTGAGATGTGTTGCCTTTGTTCTCCGGACAGCGGACTTTCATCGAGCAGAGATGCCGTTCCTAAAATCGAATTGAGCGGCGTGCGAATTTCGTGACTCATCGTCGCCAGAAATTCAGACTTCGCACGATCGGATCTTTCAGCGATTTCCTTCGCCGACTCCAACTGATCGCGCGATTCCTCCAGCTCCCGCGTCCGATCCTGAATGCGATCTTCCAGGGTCTCCGACAATCGTTCGGCGGTCTCGAAGGCCCGCGAAAACTGAAGCGCAAGAAAGATCGCCTGCATGGCGATGAATAAAAAGAATCCGTAGGGCACGCTATAGCCGGTCTGAATCCATTCGGCCGTATTCAGGATGTCGTTGAGCACCGTCGCAAACAGGCAGATCCAACCGATCATATACAGCAGCGCCCCGTCGCGACCGCGCCAGAGCGATAGCAGTAGAATGCCCAGCATGACGACGCCGGCCACGGCGATGAAGACCTGATAGGGCGCCATGGTCCAGCTGAAGATTCGCACCGGAGCGAATAGTGTAAGCAGCGAAACCCCGACAGAGGCGATCGTCGTGAAAATCAAAAACAGGCGCGGAGTTTCGCGAGGGAATGCGTGATAGGCGAAAGCGCCGAAGGCCGGCAGCGCCAGGAATACCGCCCAGTACTGCAGACGAATGTACCACTCCCAGGGAATCGAGGGAATCATATGCAGCAGATAGTGCTCCCCGGTGGTCAATATTCGCAGAGAAACCAGTAAACAAAACAAGCCGAAGTACAAAGACGAACGAACGCCCGGTCGCATAAAAAACAGGCCGACGTGATAGACCCCCATGATCAGCAGACTGCCGAACAAAAAGAAATCGAAAAGCAAATCCTCTTCGCGCTGAGCGCGCAGCATGTCCGCCGAAGCGATTTGAATATTCGACCAGGTGCCGCCTTTTCGATGCTGGAAATTCGAGATGTGCAGCACGAGTTCCAGCACGCGAAATGAATCCGGCGAAGACCCCTCAGTGCCCACTACTTCAAGCGCCTCCGGAATTTCAACGACGCGCGGCTCGTATCCGGCCACACTCGTTTCCGCGCTCCGGCCCGCTTTGCCGTTCGAGCTCAGCTCCCGACCGTTTACAAACAGGCGATAGGCGGTATGCATCGTCGGCACGCGCAGTCCGGGACGCATATCCGCGTCGTACAAAACCATCAGGCGATACGTCGCGTATCCGACGCTGCCGATTTCGTCGCCGGTTTCCGGTGGAATCCGCTGCGAATTCCACGCCCCCGGAACCGCGATATAAGCATCCGGCGAAGGCGCCGCCGCGCGATCCCGGCCCGGCTGCAAAAACTCGCTCCAATAAAATTCATAGTCCCCGGCCAGGTTTACGACACGGGAACGCAGATCAACGCCACGCAGATCGATTCGCCCTTCGCTCGCGACGGCCGGCTTTGTTTGGGCCGGAGTCGCCGGACCGCAGGACGTAAGCGACGCGGGCAAAAGCAAAGACGCAGCGCAGAAAAACAGCGCGGCGCCGATTCGCCGCGGCGCATGCGCCCGCGAACAAGCGGAATCGCCGGACGACGACGTCGAATGATCGAAGGAAATCGCCACAGTGCGAGAATCAAAGCAAGCCGGGGCATTGCAAATCAATTCTTCGCCGCGGCCCAAGAAGACAAAAATAGAAGCGGAGCCGGATCAGGCGACGCTGGCCCCGGTCGCGTGCAGCGAATCGAGATAGCGTCCGCGTTCGGGACTGCCGAATTTCAGATGCAGCCGCGCCAGATGCTTTAGATTACGTAGATTCTCCGGGTCGCGCATAAACAGCCGTTCACCGACGTCAATCGCCCGAGAGTGCTCGGCGATCCGCCGCAGCACGAATGAGTGCCAGAGCAACACTTCGTTGTCTTCCGGAACTCTGTTCGTATAAGCTTCGGCTACGCGCGTCGCCGCGGGAAAGTCCTCGGTTTCGATGTATGCCCGCAGAAGCATTCGTAAGACTTCCCGGCCGGGCTTCCGCTCAACGAAAGCAATCGGCTCCGCGGATGCGAGGGCGACTGCCGCGTTCCCTGCCAGCGGCTCCGGAGGCAGCCCCGCCTGTTTCGCGAGAGGCTCCAACACGCGAACGACCCGATCATAGTCTTTGCCGCGATAGGCGTCGCGGGCATCCCGCAGCAGGCCGAGATCGTGGGCGGGAATCGCTTCGTCCAGGGCGGCAGCGTCTTCACGGTAGGCGATGCGAATCAAACTCAAATCGTCCGTCACCGCCCCTCGCTCGCGGATCAGCAGCTCCAGATTTTCCAGCCGACCGTGAGACCGTTCGACGTCGCTCAGAAAGGCGCGTTCGTCTTCGTTGATGATGGCCAGGCCGTCCGGGTTCGTGCCGATCTGCAAATCGTCCCGACCGTCGGACCCAATCAGCACCACGTCGTTTTCCTGCAGCGGAAGCGTTTGCACGACGAAAACTTCCGCGGGATCGTCGACGCCGAGTTTACACAGAATACCTTTTTCTTGAACGAACTCGGCCGCGCCGGCGCGCAATAAAACGACATGGGGATGCTCCGCGTTTACAAAATAGAGCATGCCCGTTTCTTCGTCGACGATGCCGACGACCATCGAAATCAACATGCGACCGTCAAAGGCGAGCAGCACGCTCTGCAATTCCTGGTAGCACTGCCGCAACCACTGTTCCGGATAGCTTGCTTGTATTTTCGCGGATTTTTGCGTGCGGGTAATGATCGTCTTAAAGACCGTACCCATAATCAGCGCGCCCCCGGCGCCCTGCATGGACTTGCCCATCGCGTCGCCGTTAAAGAAGACCAGCACGTCGCGCTCTCGCAGACGCAGCGAGTGAATCGCGCATAGATCTCCCCCCAGCTCGCCTTCCCGGTGACGAAACCGAAAGGTTTTCTTTTGCCGGCTCAAATACTCCGCGTCGACGGGCGGAGCGGTCTCCGGGGAAATACGGCGCGCGTAGTTGCCCGCCAGAGGCTGCAACAGCTGGGCCGTTAGAAAATAGTCTCCGTCCTGTTTGTCTTTGAGTTCGCGCACTTCATTTAAGCTGGCCTGTAAATCCGCGGTCCGGCGCCGGACCTTATCTTCCAGCTCCGCCGCGAACTCTTCGACTTCACTATGGACGCGCACAAAACGATTCGCCAGAATCAACGCGATGCCGGTGATGAACGCAAGAAAGGCGAAAGGCATCAGCAGAATCGATTGAATTACGCGACGCTCAACGAGAATATCATGGACCGCCCCGCACACAATCAAAGCAACGCCGATCAATAATAAGCGCGCGTCCCGGTTTCCGTTCCAGGCTTCCCGACCGGTTAGAAACAAAATGTACGGCAGCGCGAAAACCATCGTATAAATCAGGACTTCCAATAAAGCCAGGCGAATCGAATGCGGCACGAATAGATCGAGCGCCGCGAACAGCACATACAAGGAACTCAGAGCGATCGCGACGCGCGAGTGGCGATTCAAAAAGAAACGCGATAGAAACAGCAGCAGACTCGCCGCGAAGATCATCAGCGAAACCTGATCGACTTTCGACTGCAGCTCTTTGGCCGAACCGTAGATCATTTCCGCACCGGAGGTATTCGCCAGATGAAACGAGGCGAAAGCCAGCGCGAAGACGCCGAAGTACAGATTAAAGATATCCCTGGGTCGGCGCAGAGCGAGCAGCAGATGATACAGGCCGATGCTGACGTACAGCGCCGCGAGCCCAAAGGCCACCGCGACTTCCACGGCGAAGCTGTCGAAAATCTCATCGGCGGGACCGATCAGAATTCGCGCGCCGCGCCAGAACAAGGGCTTGCCCGGTCGCGTGCAGACCTCGGCGTAAAACTCATTCACACCCGATTGCAAAGCGGCGGCGGGTATGATCTGTACCAGGCGGCCGTCGTGGCCGGTCGCATAGTCGCCCGGTGCAAGCAGAGGTTCATTGCCGAAGCCGCCGATCATGCCGGTCTTCGGATCGTTGATATAAAACCGGGCGACGTCGGAGGTATGACCGGAATCCAGGGCGAAGGCCGATCGGCGCGCCCGCTCAACGATCGACGCCGGCAGCGCGCGACGCAGCTGCAGGCAGCCGGCGAGCTTTATGAACTCGGGCGACTGGCCCGCGTCGAAAGGCACTTCGATTGTGTTCCAGACCGCCGCGTCGGGAATTTTCGTCGCATACTCCGCTTCGCTCGCGACATCGTCGCCTGAAGACGCGCCGCCATCGAGAACACGATAGCGCCATTCACCCTTCAGAGAAAAGACATCCGCCTCCGACGACCGCGCGCGATTGGCGTTGTCCGCGGCGTGTCCTTCATTCGCATCGACAGTAAAGGATTCGAAAGAATCGCAACCCGCAGTAAGCAGCATGCAGGCCGTAACGATATTATAAACCGGAGACGACCGGCGCATAAATATAAAACCCGCAGGGCTTCGAGCGGAATCAAAAAAGCGGGCGCCCCGCAGGCGAGCGCCCGTTCGTTCCATGTAATCTCGTATGGGTTTCAAAATTCCAGCCACAACAGCAGGTTGATCTCTGGAAACTGACTGCCATCGTCATTGCAATTCGCGTGCCGCGCCGAAGATTTTTCTATTTCGTCGCGAAACACAGATTCTATGCGCTTCACAGTATACATCTTAAACGGGATGATTCAGGGCCAGGCCGGACGACGAAAATTCGTCGCCGGGATTCCGTCGCGACGAGTAAACGACGACTCATCGACGCGCAAGAATCGACCGGATCACGCTTGCCAGCCCGAAGCAGCGCGGCCAACTGTCCTTACCGCATGCAGTTCGATCTGGCAATCATCGGAGGCGGAATCGTCGGTCTTGCGACGGCCCTGCGCCTGAGCGAAGCGCGCGAGGGGCGATCGCCGCTACGCATCGTCGTATTCGAAAAAGAAACGGCGATCGCTTCGCACCAAACGGGTCACAACAGCGGCGTCATCCACTCCGGCATTTATTATACGCCGGGCAGCCTGAAGGCCCGCAACTGTCGCGCCGGTTATCAGCAGCTGCTGAATTTCTGCGAAGAAAACGGCGTGCCCTATCGTCTGTGCGGCAAAGTGATCGTCGCCACTCACGCCGACGAAGTGCCGGCCCTGGAGCGCATCTACGAACGCGGCCTGGCGAACGGCCTGGAGCGAATTCAGAAAATTGGCCCTGCAGCGCTGCAAGAAATCGAGCCTCACGCGCGCGGAGTCGCCGCGATCCAGGTGCCCTACGCTGGGATCGTAGACTATCGCGTCGTGTGTGAAACTTACGCGCGTCTCTTTCAAGAAGCCGGCGGCGAAATTCGCCACGGCACGCGGGTGACGGCCGCACACAAATCCAACGACGGCAAAATCGTACTGCAGACGATCTCAAGCGATGGTCGCGCGGATCGCGGCAAGCACAACCATCGCGAGCGAGAAGTCACGGCGCGCATGATCATAAACTGCGCCGGGCTGCACTCCGATACGGTCGCCGAAAGCTGCGCCCAAGACACCGGCGCGCGGATCGACTATCGCATCCTGCCCTTTCGCGGCGAGTACTACAAGCTCCGCCCCGAACGCCGGCATCTCGTGCGCAGTCTGATCTATCCGGTTCCGGATCCGGCCTTCCCCTTTCTCGGCGTGCACTTCACGTCGATGATGGACGGCGGCGTCGAAGCCGGTCCGAACGCGGTCTTCGCTCTAAAAAAAGAAGGCTATCGCTGGTCAGATATTTCGCCCCGGGACGTGCTGCGCAGCTGCGCCTGGCCTGGATTTCGTTCGGTTGCCCGGCGCTACTGGCGCACCGGCCTGGCAGAAATGCATCGTTCGTTTTCGAAGGCGGCCTTCACACGCGCCCTCCAGAAGCTGATTCCGGAGATTCAATCGGAGGATTTGGTCCCGGGCGGCGCGGGAGTCCGGGCTCAGGCCTGCGCACGTTATGGGGGCCTGATCGACGATTTTTATTTTCACGAAGACGGGGGGTTGTTAAATGTTGGCAACGCGCCTTCGCCCGCGGCGACCTCTTCCCTCGCGATCGGCCGGCACATCGCAGAGCGAGCTCTGGCCCGTCTGGCCGCCGACGAATGAGCGACGACGAATGAGCGTCGATCAAGCGCGACTCACAGGAACACCAAATCTTATGCGTAAATTTGTAATCATCACTCTCGCCGTCCCCCTGATCGCGCTGGTCGCCTATTCGATGTTCACGCGGCTCTATACGCCCGACGACATCCCGGAGGATTTCGACTATAACGAAAAAGAATTCGAGGTTACGGCGGCGGATGGAGCGAGCCTGGCGACGACCGCGGTGCAGGTCAAGACGCAGGACACTGCGCGCCCAATCATCGTTCAGGTCGCCGAACGCAGCCTGGACCGGGACTGGAATTCTCGCTCGGTATCGTTTCGCACGGGCGAAAGGCTCGCCGCGATCCTGGGCGGCGCGGGCTATCACAGCCTGCGTTTTGATCATCGCGGCACCGGCGAAACCCGGGCTTCCAGGCGAACCAGCACGGACCTGGAGCTAATGGCGACCGATATTCTCAGCGTCGCCCGGGCGGGCCGCCGCCGTTTTGCCCCGAGCATTAAAATTGAAGGGCTTGGTCCCGAACCAATCACCGCCGGGCCCGCGCCGGTTTTTTATATCGCCCACGACAGCGGCTGCGCGCTGGCGCTCAAAGCGGTCGCCGACGAACTAAAGAGCCGCGCCAACGGCAAGCAGGCAAAGGCCGGAGCGACGAAGCCGGGGCCGCGACCGGCCGGCGTCGTCCTGCTGGCCTGCGATACCTCGGGAACGCTGCTGGAACAGTGGGGTCGCCAGCTGCTGTATAATATGCAGCGTAAGAACGTGGATCCTGCGATCGTGGAACGCGCTCGCGCCGAATGGCGACAGCTTCTAAAAGACGGCCGCCTGCCGGAAAAGGAAATCGCGGCGACGGAACAGCCGCCGCCGGACCTGGTCGCGTTTCGCGAGGCTCTGCGTTTTTTGCATTCCGACGGGATGCGCGAATTCCGGGAGACAGCCGCGCAGCTCGATCTGGAAGCTTCGCTGCGAGTGCTGCTGCAATACGACGTGCCCGTCCTGCATCTCATCGGCACGATGGATTCGGAACTTCCGCCGGAAGCGATGGCAAGCACGCGCGATCTCGCGGACAAACTGCGCACGAATAAAAACTACCGGCTGCAGATTCTGCCGGCCATGAATCACTTCCTGAAAAAGCAGGAGCGGGATCTTCAGGGGCCGGGCCTCGCCCTGGAACGCATGAATCCTTTTCGCATCATTCAACCGAACGCGACGCGCCTCATCCGCGAATTTATCGAAGCCAACCTGGCGGAGTAAGATCGAAGCCAATTCGGCGCGGTAATATCGCGGCCCGTCAAAGGCGAACGTATCCCTCAGTGCTCGAAGCGCTCCTGAATAAAATCGAGAGCGGCTTCGTCGGCTGCACGAGCCCAGCGGTTGCGCGAACGAATGAAGTGATGATCGCCCTTCCCGACTTCTTCCAGCCGGGCGGCTCCAGGCTTGATCGAATTCGCCCGATCGCGAAAGGCCCGGCTCTGTTCGACTGGAATCAGTTCGTCGCGGACTCCGTGTAGCAAATACATCGGAGGCGCGAAGGCGTGCATGTGGTGCATGGGGGAGATATCAGTCAGAGCGCGTTCATAAAAACTGCGCCGCAGTTCGCTGAGCTGATTGCCCGTACTATTCGGCGCATCCGTGGGCGTTACCGAAAAACGCGGCAGATAGTTTACCAGGACCTTGCGCAGCTCCGGGTTCGTGGTATCTTCCAGCAGTCTTTCGGGATCGAGGGGCGCATAGTACGCGACGACCGCCTGCACCGGCCCCGCCCCCGATAGCGAACGCATGCCGGGCCGCGGACGCGAAAGCGTCAGCCCGGTCATGACCGCCAGGTGGCCGCCGGAAGAAAATCCGACAAGGGCCATGCGATCCGCGGGGATCCCGAAACGTTGCGCGTTGCGTTCAATGTATCGCACGGCGTCGACGCAGTCGTTAATGTGATCGCGTCCGCGATAGCGCGGCGGCACGCGATGCTCTAATGCGAAAGCGCGCAGCCCCGCCTTTTGCAAAGGTTCGTGCCAGTCCTGATAGGTCGGGATACCGGCGCCGGCAACGCTCCAGCCGCCGCCATGGATAAAGATCACCGCGCCGCGGGCCGTGCCGCCGGGCGGCCTCGGATATACGACAAGCTTGAGCGGGACCGGGCGCCGTTTATAAACTTCAACCGTGGTGCCCGAAGGACGAAAGAAGAGCTGCAGCGGCAAACTGCTCCCGCAGGCCGGCGCGAAAAACAGCGCCAGCGCAAAACACATGAGCAGGATTCCAGAACGCAGCAGGCCCGATCCATGCGATCGCCGCCCGCGTGATAGAGGCGACAGATACCCGGGTGCCCGGGTCAATAATTGCCCGGGTGCTTGAACTAGTAGATGCCCAGGTGCATCTTTGCATCTTCGCTGGCCATTTCTCTTGGATCCCATGCCGGACTGAAAACCACCTCGACGTGCGCGTCGGAAATATCTTCGACCCGCGTCGCCGCCGCGTGCACTTCCGCCTTTAGCTGGGGCCCATAGGGGCAGCCCATCGAAGTAAAGGTCATGGTCACGTCGGCCTTTTTATTTTCGTCAATTGTAAGGTCGTACACGAGCCCCAATTCGGTCAAACTCAGGCCGATTTCGGGGTCCTCGACTTTCGCGATTTCTTCCCAAACTTGCTTTTTCAGGGTCTCAGTTTCGGCCATAGTACTGGAAAGATAATCAGGATCAGCCTGGCCTGCAACCGGGAAAAAGCGTTCTCCAGACCCTCAAAACAGCTGAATCGGCGCGATTGGAGCCGGTTTTATGGCGGTTCAGCCGGCCGGCGATCAAGACATACAGCGGCGTGGCGTTTCGGCTATCGAAAAGCGATTGACCGCGCAGGGGGATAGCGAGAATTAATCTAAAAATATTTAATATCCATGTTAGAGACCAAAAGATTCAATCTATGGAGTTTCTCTAATATGAAACAATTCAGAAAATTCACGGTGATCAGCCTGATCGCCTGCATCTCCCTTTTGGGCGCGTGCAGCACGGAAGAAGACGAGCCAGAAGCGGAAGGTCTGGATGAAGATACCGCGCTGCTGCTGGTCGCAGCCGTCGTTGTCGCCAATAACAACGCGGCCGCCAACAGCAGCTGTCGCCAGAACATAGCCGGCTGCACCAGCAGCCGATTTTCCTGCGACGCGTCAAATTCCTGCTACACTTCGATTGTGGCCTGCGCCAATTCCGGCGATTGCCCGGTCGGCACGGCTGCGGAATTTGGACCGCTCTCCAGCTCGGCGAACGCGGACGGCGGATTCGTGGCCCCGGAGCTCGTCGAAGGCGTGGACTATACGCCGAAGTCGCTGTAAGCTAGAGTCGCGCGAATAACAGGCCGCCGTTTCGTATTATGCGACGCGGCGGCTGTTTCGTTTTGTGCGCCGCGAGTTGCGATAGAGAAACGACGGGACGATTCGATGCCGTTCAGCTTCTCAGGGAAATCGATAGGGGCGATCAGAGTCGTCGAATTTTCCATCAGCGTCCACATTGATCAATTCGTGAAAATGACCCGCAGGGTTCGGCGGATTCAGTTTTTCATTCAGAATATCCCGCCACGGTTTCTTTTCGCTATGAGGCGGTTTCTCCGTGGGAGCCGGTTTCCATTTCCACGCCCCGGCTCTGCCCCGGAAGGCGCCCAGAAAAGAACTGTCCAGATAATCGTATCGTTCCACCCAGATCAATTTTCCATCGCCGAATTTTCGACCCTTTGGAGTTTTATAATAACCGAGATCCACCCTTGGACGTTCACCGCCCTTCACGGGTCGATTCTCAGAATTACCGCGAAAGTCCACAAGGGTAAATGGCTGTCCGTGTTTATCGGCGCGCGAGACAATATTAAAAGCGTCGCCCTTTATTCGAGGATCCACCTTCCAGATATGCCCGTCAGCAAAATTAAATCGACCGCCGCCAATATACGCCGCGCGTAAAATCGTAACCCGGGTTCGATCGATTGCAGACCCAACGCCTGGATGCGAAGCGATGGTTCTGCGAATCCCCTGGCTTGATGATCCGGTATGGCTCTCGGGCGCCTGAATGGTATCCTGCAATATCCTCGGCCCCAAAACGGTTTCGACATACATCACCTTACCGTCGGCATAACGCCGCACGCGCGTCCCTTTTAGAAAAATTGCATCCAGCGGATGCGGAGGAGCTTTGCCCGGCTTTGTCTTCTTTTTCTCTTCCCGCTGAATAGAGTGCTTGCTCACCGACCGCTGCTGCACCGTATGCGCCAGTTCGTGGGCCAGCAAACGTCGACCGCTCGTCGTGCCCGGACGGTATTCGCCCCCGGCGAAGGCGATGTTTTGACCGAGAGTAAAGGCTCGTGCGTTCACTGACTCGGCCGCTTCCGCCGCCGCTGCGTTCGTATGAATGCGGACATTGCCGAAATCGCGCTGAAAGCGTGACTCGAAAAAACTGCGCTCCGAATCCGGAAGCGCCTGACCCGGTTCGCGGCTGACTGACGAAATTCGTTGATTCGCCTGCGGAGAAACTCCGGCCGTGGTCTGCGCAGCACCGTCCCCGCGTCGGGAAATCCGTGGTGCGGCCGGCCGGCCCCCGATAATCGGTCGAGGCGTGGAACGGGACGCCGTTGAAGGCGCGCTCATCACCTGGTCGGCGGCGCGGTCCGCCTCGGACTCAAGCGGATCGCTCGCGGCGCTCATCGACAGCGTCTTGCGCTGGATCGCAAGGCCGTTCTGCGGCGGTCGCGACTTCGATTGCATCCCGCTACGCGCCGCGGGTTTTTTACACGCTCTGTTTCCCATAGGCCTGAAATTCTGGCCGGAATCGATGACCCGTCAAGGCGGGAATCGGCCGCATTGCTTCGGGCCGGGAACGCGGCGAAAAAAAGCGCCGCGAATTTCACATTCTTTCGCGAATCTGAAGAAGCGTTGCATAGAATGCAATGCAGCGGATTTTAGAAATTCGCGCGCGCACAAAAAGCCGCCGTCTCGCGAATCGCGGAACGGCGGCTTTTGCTCAGGCCAGCACGCTCCCAATTCAAAGGAGCGCGCCGTGCATAAGATCTTCTAAATCAAACTTACCGAATCAGCGGATAAACCACCAGAGCTACAACGCTCATCAGTTTGATCAGAATGTTGATCGAAGGACCGGAGGTGTCTTTCAGCGGGTCGCCGACGGTGTCGCCGGTAACGGCCGCTTTGTGAGCGTCGGAACCTTTTTTGTATTCTACGCCGTCGATGGTGACGCCGCCTTCGAACATCTTCTTCGCGTTGTCCCAGGCGCCGCCGGCGTTAGACTGGAAGATCGCCATGAGCACGCCGGAAACCGTTACGCCGGCCAGCAGGCCGCCCAGGGTTTCAGCGCCGAAGAGATAGCCGACGAGAACGGGAGTGATGATCGCGAGCAGGCCCGGAGCCATCATTTCGCGAATCGCGGACTGCGTGGAAATCTCAACGCACTTCGCGTATTCCGCTTTGCCGTCGGCCGCGTCGAAGATCTTACGATCGCCGGAACGCATCTTGTCGAGATTGCCTTCGTACTTCTTCATCACTTCCAGAGCCGCTTTCAACTCGGGAATGCTGGTGAACTGACGGCGCACTTCGAAGATCATCGCCATCGCGGCGCGGCCTACAGCGCCCATCGCCAGAGCGGAGAATACGAACGGTAGCATGCCACCGACGAACAGACCCGCCATAACGTACGGATTCGCAACGTTAATCGAAGTGAGCTCGGTTTGCTGCATGAAAGCAGAGAACAGAGCCAGAGCGGTCAGAGCCGCAGAAGCGATCGCGAAACCTTTACCGACTGCAGCAGTGGTGTTACCAACCGCGTCCAGTTTGTCAGTGCGCTCGCGAACTTCCGGCGGCAGTTCCGCCATCTCAGCGATACCGCCCGCGTTATCCGCGATC
Organism: bacterium; assembly: GCA_024742665.1. GTDB lineage: Bacteria > Spirochaetota > Leptospiria > Leptospirales > Leptonemataceae > JANSYA01. The sequence continues at coordinate 310,608 of JANSYA010000001.1, read as the reverse complement.
GGACCGTAAGCGTCGACTGCCAGCTGAATACCGGTGTTAGCCAGCATACCCAGAGCGGCGATTGCGATGCCGTACAGACCGGCGAAGTAGTACGAGCTGATGATACCGGCCGCGATCAGGAGGATCGGGATAGCGGTAGACATCATACCAACGCCCAGACCCGCGATGATGTTCGTCGCGGAACCGGTAATGGATTGTTTTACAATGTTAACGACCGGCGGTTTGCCGGTGCCAGTGTAGTGCTCGGTTACGAAACCGACCAGCAGGCCGATGACAAGGCCGATCGCCGTAGCGTAGAATACGCCCATCGCGGTGTATTCGCGCGCAACGCCGGTCAGCGTGTCGACCGCGCTCCAGGTTTCGGGCAGCATGTGCATGATCGCGCCGAGGGTCAGACCCAGCATCAGAATCGAAGAGATCAGGTGACCGCGAGTTAGCGCAGCCTGGGGATCTCCACCTTCGCCCGTGCGAACGAAGAAGGTTCCGATGATCGAAGCAACGATACCAAGACCGGCGAGCACCAGCGGCAGCAGAACAGCGGACATGCCGTCGAAATTATCCAGTCCGCCTTCGAGCATGACCGGAATGAAAGCCGCGCCCAGAACAAGCGAACCCAGGATCGAACCAACATAAGATTCGAAGAGGTCAGCGCCCATACCGGCGACGTCGCCGACGTTATCGCCGACGTTATCCGCGATGGTTGCGGGGTTCAGGGGGTGGTCTTCCGGGATACCGGCTTCGACTTTACCCACCAGGTCAGCGCCGACGTCGGCTGCTTTGGTGTAGATACCGCCGCCCACGCGAGCGAACAGAGCAATTGAGGACGCGCCCAGCGAAAAGCCGGAAACCACGTTCAGGACTTTTGCGATCGGCGCGTCAGTCATGACCTGCTGAAAGACGACGAAGAGACCGCCGAGGCCCAGGACGCCGAGACCGACGACTGAAAGGCCCATTACAGAACCGCCGCCGAAAGCGACGGCCAGAGCCTGGGTCAGACCGGAGCGAGCGCCGTTAGCCGTACGATAGTTGGCTTTGGTCGCCACGCGCATGCCGATGAAACCGGCCAGAGCGGAGCACAGAGCGCCAACGATAAAAGATACCGCGACCAGCGGGGAAGATTTGCCGGCGATGGTTTCGCCGTCAGCGCCCTCGGTGGGCATGCTTTGATAGTAACCGGAAACCCCGAGCAAAACAGCGACGCCCAGAACGAACCAGAGGAGTACGCGGTACTCGGCTTTCAGGAACGCCATTGCACCGTCGGCGATGTACTTGCCGATCTTCTGCATTTTCTCGGTGCCGGGATCCTGGCGGCCGACCCATGCGGATCGCCAGAACGCGAACAGCAGGGAAATCAATCCTGCCCCCAGCGTAGCGTAAATATATTCCATTAAGATTCTCCTATATGAGTGCGAATTGAGATGCTTCCCGGCGTGAATGGGCGATCTGAGGCGTTCAGATCAACGGAGCCGGCAGCAATTCCAATAAATCCGAATATACGTTCCGGAAGTATAAATAGTCTTCCCAGAGATTGAGAATTGGGCCCTGTGTCAAGAGATTTCAAAATGCCGAAGATATTGCTCAAGTTCTGTTTAAAATAGAAGAAACTGATAGTATGCGCTCTTTTGCGACAGTTGCAGGAATCCCGCGAGCCCTCGTGCTCACAGTGCTCGTGGGATTCCTGCTGCCCGCGCTCCCGCCGCCTGCGGCCCAGGCCGACTCGGACGCGCCGCGCTACCTGCGCCAGGCGATCGCCGATTTCCGGGCCGCCAGGCCGGAGCGCGCCCGGGACCGGCTCTCCGCCGCCCGCGGACTGGATCGCGAGCTGATCGACCGAACTCCCGAATCGCGTAAGCTGCGGGGTCTGCTGCTATTGCTCGAAGGCCGCGACCGGGAGGCGATGCCGGAATTTCTGGCGTACCTCAAAGCGCGCCCCGCCGCGACGGGATCGGACTTTCTGTGGTATCTGCTGGGGGACTATAATCTGCGTCACGGGGATCGAAGCCGGGCCGCCCGGGCCTATTTTCGCGCGGCGCAGGCGGCCCGCGCGAACTTCGCGCCCCGGCCGGATTCCGCGGACGGTTCTGCTCCCACGACCGGCGCCGGCATACCCGCCTGGACCGCGCTCGCACCCCTGGCCTGTCCGGAGACGATCGACGGGGACGCCAATCGTTTCTGGCAAGCGCGCGAAGCGCAGCCCTTCGATCGCCTCGAACTGACCGCGGCGCTCTGGGATCGATCGCTCGGCGAAACGGAAATTGCCCAGGCGGCCTTCGCCGCGCTGCTCTACGGCAGTCGCGATGCCCGCTCCAGCGACGCGCCGGCAAACGCATCTATAATAGAAGAAACACCGCCGGGATCGGTCGGCAGCGAAAGCCAGGCCGAACTGCGCAGGATCGTCGCCGAGAGCCTGCGCAGTTCGGCTGTCCGCGCGAAGCTGGGGCGACCCCTGGCCGAGCTGATGGCCGCCCCGCATGAAGCGATTCGCCACCGGGTGTGCCTGCAGCAGCTCGAAAGCCTGGAACGCCGGCAGATCGCGGCGATTCAGCGGGGCGCCTTAACTCCGGCGCGGGAGCGATTGAAGCATACGCGGGAGTACCTGAAGCGGCTGCACTTCGCGCGCATGTCTTTTTTCGTCAACGACCTGAACAGCATGTATCGCTACGGCGTGTATATGCTACGCCGCGGTCAGGACTTTCGAGGCCAGGCGCGCAAAGTCAGGGCGATCCAGGCTTTACATGCTCTGCGGCGGGCCTTCCATGCCAGCGGCGGGGCCAGCAGCGGGGCAAGCGACGCGCCGAACGAAACGATGGCGGCGAATACCACACCCGCGCAAAACACCGGAGTTCGCCTGCGCTACGACAATCCGCAGGCCCTCCGGATCCAGGCGCAAATTCTCCATCGCCTGGCCGAGGCCTATGATCTACTCGGTCGCGGCATCGACCGCGATACCCTGGCGCGGATCGCATTGATCCTCGCCGAACGCGCCGACCGCACGGGCGAAACCGAAAATGCGAACGCGAGCGTCGCGACCTGGATCGACGCGGAGATCGGTCGCGAAGCCAAAGACGCGAACGACGTCCGGCGCCTGGTGTTCAAACGCTGCGGCGAAAACTTTCTCAATCGCGAGGCGCTGCTGATTTTACTCGGGGCCTCCGCGCCCGCGGCGTCGCGCGAAGGCGATGCCCTGCGTCCTCCGCGAACAGCGGAGTTCTATCGCGCGAAGCTCTTCGAACGCGACCAGAAATTCGAAGAAGCCGAGTTGCTTTCCGCCTTCGCCCCCTGAATTTGTCGGGCTCGATGAATCCCGGTTCAATCGTCAGGGCGAACTGTAGTCTTCGACGGCCTGTAAAAAGCGAGCCTTGCTGATCGGCTTGGTTAGATAGTGATCCGCTCCGGCGTCGGTGGCCCGGTTTGCGTCCTGACGCATGGCGTGGGCGGTGAGGGCCACAATCGGAATGCCGCCGACGGCTCCGGGACGCGCCGCTTCGATTGCGCGAATCTGCTGGATCGCTTCATAGCCGTTGAGCACGGGCATCTGCAAATCCATGAAGATCAGATCGAAGCTCTGGCTGTTAAAAAACGCAACGGCCTGCGCTCCGTTTTCCGCGTATACAATTTCGTGCGGCTCGTTTTTAAGATAGTGTTCGAGCAGGAATCGATTTTCTTCGGCGTCTTCCGCGATCAGAATCCGTTTCGCGGGGCCGGAAGCGATTCCGGTGCTTGCCCTGGCGGACGTTCCAGATGACGCATTCGCTCCTCGCGCGATCTTCGCCCGGGCCTCGCCCTGACTTTCCCCGGATGTATCATGCGACGGCTCGTCTACTTCGGCGGGCAACTCGCGCAGCATCGAAAAATTAAGTTCGACGACGAATTCGCTGCCTCGCCCTGGTTCGCTGACGACTGTAATGCGACCGCCCATCAGGCGTGCGAGTTCCTGACTGATTGCCAGACCCAGGCCGGTGCCGCCTGGCCGATGCGTCGCGCGACCATCGACGGGGCGTTTTTGTCTGGCCTGAATGAAACGACCGAAGAGCGCCTCGATATCTTCCGGGCCAATGCCGATGCCCGTATCGCGCACTGTATACTGGAGCTGAGCGTCGCCGCCGACGACGATCAGCTCCAATCGAATTTCGATTTCGCCCTCTTCCGTAAACTTGACGGCGTTGCCGACGAGATTTCCGAGAATTTGATGCAGACGATCCGGGTCGCCGAAGCATTCGTAACGCCCCGACCCTTCTACGCTGCGCAAAAAGGTCAGGCCTTTTTCCGAAGCGGCCAGACGGTAAGTGTCGTGAACGTCTCGCAGCACCTGCTCCGGATCAAAGGGCCTGTCCTGTAAACGAATCTCCCGGGCTTCGATCTTGGCGAAATCCAGAATATCATTTACGATTTGTAAAAGCATGCGGCCCGACTTGCGAAAGACGTTCACGAGTCGGCTCTGTTCGTCGTTGAGTCGACTTTCTTTTAGCAGGTCCGCGACGCCCAGGATCGCATTTAAGGGCGTGCGAATTTCGTGCGACATATTCGCCAGAAAATCCATCTTCGCTTCGCTCGCCGCGCGCGCGTCTTCAATCAAGGCTTCGTTGCGCACGACCAGCCCGTGCACGAGCAAATGAATCAACACGATCGACGTTGGAATAAAAAAATACGCGAACAGCATATTCGCCAGCGTCACGTGGGCCGTGCCGCCGAATACATTGATCGCCGGCATCCACTCCAGATACACGAGCAAAATAATCAGAACATAGCAGAGAATCGATACGATCGTCGCGTAGAGCCCCTGGCGAATTTTTGTATTCAGCGAACACAGCGATACGCTGAATACGTATCCCGCCGCCATCAGAGAATTCGCCGTGCCGGAAAAATAGATAAAGGCGGTGATGATAAACAGATCGAGAGTCGTCGGGAAATAGGCCGCGGAGGGGTAGCGGTTTTCTTCGACGACGGTTTCAGTGAGGATCAACCATAGTAGAGAGCTGATCCAACCGACGATCAAGACATAGGACAGCGTGCGCAATTCCCACGAAATCGAAACGTACACGAGGATCGAACTGAATACGATCCGCGTTAGATTGATGACCGTATTGGCTGACTGATTTTTTACGCGTTTCACCCTGTGCGCCCGGGCCAACTGAGCGTGACGCCGGAATACGACACAAGGAGTTTTCGCGCCGCGCTTCGAAACTCACGAAACGCGATTTGGAACTGCGGTTAGCTACAGGTTAGCGTACGCGCACCGGCCAGGGGTTTGAGTCGTCGAATTCGTCGGTGACGCCGACTTCCGCCAGCTGCATGCGCTGCGTAAAAAAGCGATGCAGGGTTTCGGAGTCGCGCGTGTCCTGGGTATATACGACGATCACCGAACGTTTCGGCTGATCGGGGTCCGCGCGAAAAGTGATTTCGCAAAGCGTATTGCGCGGGGCCAGATACATTACGAATCCTTCTTTGCCGTCGGCCTTGCGATCGTATACTTTGCGCACGGTGAATTTCATTTTCGCGGCGGACATCTGATCCAGCATCTTAACCACGGTTTTTTCCAGCGGCTGATGGCTTTCGTAGACGCGCCGGGCCGCGCTCAGCGAGGTCGCGCCCAGACTGAGCAGTACAAGCAGCGCGCTCGCGAAGATCGCGCCGCGTCTAAAAAAAAGCGACTTCGCTCCGAAAGCGAAAAGGCCGCTTCTCGCGCCGACTTGTTGATGATTTTCTTGATGCATGTCGTGTCTCCCGGGGCCTTCGCCGGACCGGTCGGCGACAGCGTGCGCCGGCCCGGCTCCGAAAGAGTCCGCCCCCTGATATATTCGGCGTCTCGGGCTTTTTCTTGACACCCGATGTTCACCCCCGCTTGCTACTAATAGATGGCGAATACTCCGGAAAAGGTCGTCCGAAAGGTCAACGATCTACTATTTTTCGATAATCTGGCCCTCTACTATCTAATGGAGCGGGTCCCGCCCCAGGTTCTCGCCCGGGCCTTCAACGCCGCGGACGGTCGCCTGGCCGGCGCGCTGCTGGGAATCATGAACGCCGAGCAGCGCTCCTCGATTCATGCCTACATGATCCAGGAAAACGACGGCGACGCCGAGAAAAACGAGCAGGCCTGCGACGCCCTGGTGATTACAGCCAACGATATCTACGCCCGGGGTTTCATCACGAAACAGGGCCTGCACTATTTCGGCACTCCGAAGACGGAGAAGCTGGATCCCCAGGCCGGCGCCCATCATTGACAGCCAGTTGATTTTCCGCGAACTCCGCAATACTCCTTCGATCAGTCATTCTTCCAATTTATTCAACGCGAGTCGTTTCTTATGAGCGAAAAAATCTACGTTTTCGATACCACCCTGCGCGACGGCGAGCAATCCGCCGGCGTTTCTTTCTCTCCCCGCGAAAAGCTTGAGATCGCGCAACAGTTAGAGCGTCTGGGAGTCGACGTCATCGAAGCCGGCTTTCCCGCTTCGTCCCCCGGCGATTTGCAGGGCGTGCAGGACATCGCCGCCGCCGTCAAAGACTGTACGATTTGCGCGCTGGCCCGCGCCGTTAAATCCGACATCGACACGGCCTGGGAAGGCATCAAACAGTCCGCCGATCCACGCATCCACGTCTTCATCAACTCCAGCGATATTCAAATGGCCCACCAGCTGGGCAAAGAGCGCGAAGACGTTCTGGCTCAGGCGGAGGCGATGGTCAAACACGCCGCGTCTTATACTTCGAACGTGGAATTCAGCCCGATGGATGCGACGCGCTCCGATCCCGCTTTTCTGCACCAGATCATCGAACGCTGCATCGACGCCGGGGCGACTGTGATCAACGTGCCGGACTCCGTCGGCTACGCGATCCCCCAGGAGCTGGGCGAAATCTTTCAGGGCATTCTGAAAAACGTTTCGAACTTAAACAAAGCGCGCCTGAGCTTTCACGGGCAAAACGATCTCGGACTGTGCACGGCGAATACGCTGACGGCGATTCAGAACGGCGTGCGTCAGGTCGAAGTCACGATCAACGGCATCGGCGAACGCGCGGGCAATACCAGCCTGGAAGAAGTCGTCATGGCGATTCAAACCCGCGCGGACTTTCTGAAATTTCACACCGAAATTAAATCGAAAGAGATCTATCGCACCAGCAAGATGGTCGAGACATACTCGGGCATGCCCATCCAATGGAACAAAGCGATCGTCGGCAAGAACGCCTTTCGCCACGGCTCGGGCATTCACCAGGACGGCATTCTCAAGCTGCGCGAAACCTGGGAAATTATGGATCCGGTCGAGATCGGCATTCCGATGGGCACGCAGCTGGTCCTCGGCAAGCTCTCGGGGCGCCACGCATTCAAAGCGCGTTTAGAAGAACTCGGCTTCTTTCTGGTCGGCGACGAATTACAAAAGGCCTTCGAAGCCTTCAAAGAACTGGCCGACAAGAAATCCAAAATCGACGACCGCGACCTGATCGCTATCGTAACCGACAAGCTGCGCAAGTTAGAGGATCCGCCCTGGAAATTAGAGCAGGTGCAGGTCAGCGCCGGCGATAAATCCCTGCCGACCGCCACTCTGCGCCTGATGGATCCGACCGGCAGTTCGCGTACCGACGCCGCCGTCGGCACCGGCCCGGTCGACGCGATCTACCAGGCGATGAACCGCATCACCGGGCAAACTCCCGAATTGACCGAGTTCAGCGTGAAGTCCGTGACCGAAGGCATCGACGCCCAGGGCGAAGTGACGATCCGCATTCAGAGCGCCGACGACGGTCAGGAATATTCCGGCCGTTCCGCCGATACCGACATCATCGTGGCCAGCGCTCGCGCCTATTTGCAGGCGCTCAACAGTATGTTGATGACGCGCCAGCGGGTGCAAAAAGCCCAGAGCGAATAGTGCAGCTCCAACTTGATTTATACGTTTTGGAAGCCGCACCGCGTGGCTTGAAGCAAGCCACTGAGGCGCACCAGGGCGAAAGAGCCGTGCGCGAAGTACGATCTCGGCTGCGATCGGTCGGTAATCAAGCTGCCTGAAGCGACGCGTCCAGATGAGCGGTGGAGCATGGAATTCGTTTCGAACGGCCTTGAGGGCGGTCGCCGATTTCACGCGTTAACGGTTGTCGATAACTTCACACGTGAAGCGGTTCTGACAACGGGCGACCGCGGGATGAATGTCTGAACCAGGAGATCTTTGAATCGCCTGGCCAGCGGCGAGTGATCTTGCGATGGAGAGCAGATGAACAATCGAATTTGGAAATATCATCTCCTTGCAATCAGCCTGGTGCCTTTCCTGTTCGCGGCCTGCGTGGCGGAGGCAGATCAGCCCTCGGATACAGAACTGGCAGGCATCAGCCTATTTGCGATCCTGAACCAGCCCAGCGGCTGGGAGCGTCAGGAAGTGCAGTCCGGGTCTATCAGCATCCCGGTGCAGGGCTCCACTACGCGCAACTTTAGCTACAGCCCCACTTGTTCCGGGCGAATCGGCACAAACGCAGACTACGCATTCTTTGTAAAACCTGGTGATTCCAATCTGATGATTCATTTCATGGGCGGCGGAGCCTGTTGGGATGCGGACAACTGCACCGGTGCCGACGCAACCGCAACATATATCCCCGAGCTAAGTATCTTTGGGTCGCTGAACCGGGAGATTGTTGCATCTCGGGTGGCTACGGGAATCCTTTCGAGTACAGATACAAGAAACTCCCTGTCCGGCTACACAAAGATCTATATTCCTTATTGCACCGGCGATGTGCACCAGGGTTCCAACGATCAGGTCTATACCGATCCGGTTACCGGCAACCCTACCACGATCCACCACCGAGGATTTGATAATTTCCTGGCTGTGCTTCAGTATCTAAAGACCAACTATCCGTCCAGCAATGTGGGGCGCGTCGTTGTCGTCGGTCAGAGTGCGGGAGCCTCCGGTGCTCTATTCAACTTTCCGTATATAAAAGAAACCTACCGGTCAAACGGCACGCATTTGATCATGGATGGGACAGCCGGCGTGAGTGCGTCGGCCACGCAGAAAAGTCAGTCGGTCACGAACTGGGGCTCCGGCAGCAATGCTCCCGATTGGATTGCTGGCATTTCTTCTGCCGGCATGAGTACAATCACGATGGGAAACTTTATCCAGTCCGTGGCGAATCATTACAGCACCACGAGGATTTCGCAGGTGAATTCGGCCTTCGACGGCCCCCAGCGCTTCATGTATAATGTCGGCCTGCTGTTGGATTCTGGAAAAGCCTATGTGCCCGATAGCACCATGTGGGGCGGGAATGTCAGGAATCTTAGCGCATATGCAGTAGCGGACTCTGTTTCCTGCGATTGGCATGACGCGATGGAGGCAGAGCGAAGCACGGCCGCCGGAGCCGCGAATTATCGCTCCTTTACCTCTCCAGGCGATCTGCATGTTTTGACACAGGACTCATACTATTTCTCCGTGACGGGATCTGACAACCTTGTCCTGTCTGGTTGGATTTCACTGATGGTGAACGATAGCGGCGGTTGGACTTCAAAGAACTGCACTGCCTGCTCGCCGCCTGTGACCCAGGAATCCTCGCCCGCCGCTCTTAATTGTCCGTAAAAAGCGTGACGGTTATACCTGCCACCAATAGCCATGTGACTATTGGCTACGGAGGAGAATCTGATATTTGATATTTGATAGCAAACGGTCACCGCGGCGGGGCGACACACGTGAAACTTTCGCCGCGTTCTCGCACAGCATATTATGAAACAAATCCTTTCTAAACTACTCTTCGACTCCCCCGCAAACATCGAACCCCAGCACCGGCGCGCCTATCTGGTAACCCTGATCGGCGCCTATATCGCCTGGCTGGTCCACGCGGGATGGATGGCGAGCTTCTTCGCGCTGAATATTTTGCCGCTGTTTTATTTTAATATCGGCAGTACGATCTTCTTTTCGTTTTGCATCTGGCTGGTGCGCGTTCGCGGGCGTGTTCTGATCGTTATGATCGTCGCCGCGGTCGAAGTCCTGGCGCATATGGTGCTCGCCGTTTATTTACTCGGCTGGGATTTTGGCTTTCAGTACTTCGCCATGCTGGTCGTGGGTTTCATCTGCCTGGGATATTTTCGGAACCTCTTCGCGCCCCTGTCGATGGCCACTCTGAGCCTGATCGTTTTCCTGGGCACTTACGCTTTAATTCGCCAGGATCTTTCGCCGCGGGTCGAAGTCGACGACTGGATTCGACAGATTTTTTTCGTGACGAACGTGGTCAGCGTTTTCGGAATCATGAGCATCTTCGCGTTCATCTTTAACGCCGCGGCCCGCAACTCCGAGTCGATGCTTGAAAAAGAATACGAGAAGTCCGAAGATCTGCTGTTAAACATTTTGCCGCGAAGCGTCGCGGCGCGACTCAAACTGGGCGAGGAACACATCGCCGACACCTTCGCCGAGGCGACGGTATTGTTCTCGGACATGGTCGGCTTTACGAAGCTATCCTCCGATCGCAAGCCGGTCGAAGTCGTGCGCATTCTCAACGCGTATTTCGAAGTCTTCGACCAGCTCGCCGAACGGCACGGAGTCGAAAAGATCAAAACCATCGGGGACGCCTATATGGTGGTGGGTGGCGTGCCGGATCGCAAGCACGACCACGCCCCGGCGATGGCTCGCATGGCGCTGGATATGCTGGCCGCGAGCAAGAAGATTACGGAAGAACTGGACATAGATACGGGGATTCGCATCGGCCTGTGCTCCGGCCCGGTCACCGCCGGGATTATCGGATTCAAAAAATTCATCTACGACGTATGGGGCGATACGGTAAACACCGCTTCGCGCATGGAAAGCACCGCCCCGACGAATCGAATCCAGATCGCTGCATCGACGCATCTGCTGATCAAAGACGAATTTTCGACGAAGCGCCGGGGCCGCATGAAAATCAAAGGCAAGGGCGTCATCCCCCTCTACTATTTGAACGAGCCCGACGAGGCCGCCAGAGAAGAAGCGCTGCCGGATAAGAAAGCGCAGCGCGCGTTCTAAATTCATTCGCGAAGAAGGGCGGGCCCGGACACTTCAGGCGCGCACTAATCTTAGAAAAAAGTCATTTAAGGATTCGGGCAGAGCCGCCGGGTCACGTAAGACTTTGTAGCCGGCGGCCCCCAGCATTTCCTGAAAGGCGGCGCGTCCGCTGCGATCGACGGCAAAGGCCTGTAGACGAATCCCGGCCGCCTCCGCTTCCCGCACCGCCTGACGCACGTCGCGATTGCCGTACGCGCCTTCGTAGCGATCATAGTCGTTCGGGCGGCCGTCGGTAAACATCACGATCCAGCGCTGTTCGTCCCTGGCTTTCGAGAGATCGTCAATCGAACGACGCAGAGCCGGCCCGATCCGGGTATAGCCGCGCGGCGTCAGCGCCCCCAGACGATCGCGAACAGCACGCCAGCTTTCGGCGGGAGATTTCACATTCAGATAAACGCAGTCGTTGCGCGTCCGCGAATAAAAGGCGCTCACCGCGAAGCGGCAGTCGTAGCGCTCCAGGACTTCGCCGAAAACCACGAGGGCTTCCCGTTCAATATCCAGCACACGTCGATCGGCGACGAAGGAATCCGTGGAAAGACTCAGATCCAGGAGAAAGTGGAGGGTCACCGCTTTGCGTCGCTTGCGACGCGCCAGATACAGTCTATCGTCGGGGTTGCGGCCGGCGCGCAGATCCGCCGCGGCGGCGATCACCGCGTCCAGGTCGGGATCGTCTCCGCTGCTCTGGCGACGCACAGTTTCGAGTTCTTGAAAGGCCTGCTGCATACGCCGGTCCAATCGCTGTAGACTGCCGCGCTCACGTCGCAGAATATCCGCCGCAAAGCCGCTGCGCGATTCACGAAAGTCTCGAATGAATACGCGGCAGTGATTCTGGCGATAGGCCTTGCGACGAAAATCCCACTCGTCGAAGTAGACGCACTGCCCGCCCTGGTCGGCGGCGGCCATGTCTCCGACCTCGGCGGGCGCCACGTCAGCGCTGAGCACCGCGTCCGGAGTCTCGGTCGTGCGAATGCGAAAGCCCAGCTTCACCTCTTGCAGCGCTTCGAAGGACTCGTCCAGATTTTCGTCGTCGTCCATATCTCGCCAGCGACCGTCGAATTCGTCCGCGGTTTCGATTTTCTCGAAATTGTGACTGAGCGTATAGTCTTCAATTTCTTTACGATTCACCTGGAGTAATTCCTGATCGCGCGGCAACTCGATCGGACGCAGCTTCGCCTGGCTTGCGATTTTTCGAGAACGAGTTCCGTTTCCGTCTGGATTTTCGAGAGCATCCGGAGGCTCTCCATGCAGCGTCAAACGTGGAGGCGCGAATACCGGAGCAATCAAATGCCGGCGAAGATTGCGTCGACGGGCGACGGCGAGCCCTGCGTCCTCACTCTCTACACTTCGAATCGCGGCCTTCACCCGACCGAACAGAGCCCGCGATTCAGGATAGGCCGCGAAGATCGTTCGCATGCGTCGCAAAGGCGCTGATGAAGAACGCGACAATATATTCTGATCGGCGCTCTCGCAACTGAAACTGTGACACGCGCTCCGAAAGGACGTCGCCAGGAGTAAAACGCAAAACTGTAAAAACTCGAAGCTATCCGCTTCGTCTTTCATTAAAGGCTGAAAAAAAGGTAAAAGCAAGCGTCGATCGTCGACGCCGGCCGCCCCCTTCGTGGGAACGAGTTCCACCGGCGTCCCCGCAGCGATATTGGCGAAAATCTGCAGACGCCCCAGAAAGGCGGCGGGATCCGCCGGTTCCGCAGGCGGATTCCGCCGCAGGGCGCGTCGCGTCGCATGCCAGAGCGCGCGAAAAATTCGCTGATCCCATTCCATTTATGAAAGCGCGCGGGGATTAAAAAAACAAAGCGGCCAGGTCTGTCAGCCCTGCCACAGTATCCGGGTCGTCGCTCAGAGGTTCGACGATCGCAACGCGACAGCTGAGGCGCGGCGGCAAATCGCCCGCCATCAGACTCGCGGCGTCTACCAGTAAGCGAGTCGAAACGGTTTCGGTCAGGGCCAGCTCACTCAGTCCGCGAATCTTGCCGGCAAGCCGCACGAGCCTGCTCGCCCGGTCGCGATCGATACCGGTTTCGCCGATTAGAATTTCTTCTTCGACTGCCGGCTGCGGATATTCGAATCCCAGCGCAATAAATCGCTGTCGGGTCGATGGCTTGAGCTCTTTGATGCCCCGCTGGTAACCGGGATTAAAAGAAGCGACCAACATGAACTCCGGAGACGCCGTAATCTCTTCGCCGCGGCGATCCAGATACAGCGACCGACGATGATCGGTCAGAGAATGAATGGCGACGATGACGTCCGGACGAGCCTCGGCGATTTCGTCCAGGTATAGAATCGCGCCTTCGCGCACCGCGGCCGTGAGCGGACCGTCCTGCCAGACTGTATCGCCGCCGACAATCAGATGGCGTCCGAGCAAATCGACCGCCGCGGTTTCGTCGTGACAGGTCACCGTCACCAGGCGTCGGCCCATCCGTGCGGCCATATATTCGATGAACCGCGATTTTCCGGAACCGGTTGGGCCTTTCAGCAAGAGCGCCAGTCGTTGCGACGCCGCCGCTTCAAATACCTCGATCTCGCGATCGACCGGCCGATAGTACGGCAGCGTCTCTTCGTTTGCAGGCAGCGGCATCGCCGAATCAGCCATGGGTCGCCGCCCCTCGCGCTTCGAATTCGTAATCATTGGAGGCGTCTTCTGGAATCATGGCTTCCAGATTCGGCAGTCCGTGGCGAATAAACTGATAGATATACAGCGCGATGCCAAACGTAAACAACGCGGCCCCGAGCAGCATTCCGATAAAGTGTACGGCGACTTCTTTTTGCACCGCCAGGAAATCCATGCCGAGCTTGCGTTCCAGATACACCTGCGCAATGCCGGCAACAGCGAGGGCGCAGGTCATACTGACCATGCCGATATTCGAACACCAGAACGCTGCGTAGCCCGTATTGTTGTTCCAGATTTTGCGGCCGGTCATCTGCGGCAGCGAGTACGCGATGATCGCCAGCACCAACATCCCGTAGGCGCCCCAGAACGCCAGGTGCCCATGCATCGCCGTGATTAATGTACCGTGCGTCCACTTATTCACCGCGGGCCAGGTGTGCGCGAAGCCCAGCAGGCCCGCGCCGACGAAAGACATGAGCGCGCAGCCGAGCGTCCAGTAGATGGCGATTTTATTCGGATGTTCGCGGCCCTTTTTGCGATACATCTGCAGGGCCCACATGGCCATCCCCAGAAAAGCAAGCGGCTCCAGGGCCGAAAATAATCCGCCGATCATCAACCAGTAGCCGGGGGTGCCGATCCAGTAATAATGATGACCGGTGCCTAATATTCCGGAAAGAAATGTTAGTCCGACTACCACATACAGCCACTTTTCGACGATTTCGCGATCGATGCCGGTCAGCTTGATCAACAGGTACGAAAGAATGCCGCCCATAATCAATTCCCAGACGCCTTCGACCCAGAGATGGACGACCCACCAGCGAAAATAAGAATCGAGCGTCTGATTTTCGAAGTAGATCATGCCCGGCAAATAGAGCAAAGCGGCGCAAAATAGTCCGAAGAAGAAAACCATCGATGTGGTGGTGATGCGTTTGCCTTTCCAGAGCGTAATTCCGACGTTCGCCAGAAAGACCAGCACGTTCACGACCACAAGGTAATCGAGAGGCCGCGGGATTTCGAGAAATTTGCGGCCCTCCCACCAGTTGAAATGAAAACCAATGATCGCGACGACGCCGACGATCACCCATGAAGCCCACTGCAATATCGCGATCCGCGGCCATTCAATTTCGCGCTGTGATTCTTCGGGGATAATATAATAGGCTGCGCCCATAAATCCGGTCAACAACCAGACGACCAGCAGATTCGTATGCGTGGCCCGGGCGGCGTTGAAAGGTATATAGTCGTGCAACACATCGTAGCCGATGCGCGCGAAACCCATAATGAAACCGTACACCACCTGCAATACGAGAAGCAGCATGACGGTCGCGAAGAATAAATAAGCGATTCGTTGTGTTTTATATCTCATGACGATCCTCTAATGATTATTTCAGGCGCCCCAGAAAACCAACCAGCTCGCGACGCTCGGCGTCCGTGAGCGGCAGTTTCGGCATAGTCGTACCGGGCTTGACGCCGGCCGGATCCGCCAGCCAGCGATTCAGATACTCCGTGTCATAACGGGATGCGACGCCGTCCAGCGCCGGGCCGACATTGCCGCCTTCGCCGCCGAGCGCGTGACAGGCGACGCAGAGCTGCCGGTATTTTTCCGGAGCATCACCGATCTGCGGCGAACCGGGAGCGGCCGCCACGACCGTCGGGGCTTTGAGGTCCGGCTCGGGCGGCCAGCCGTTCGTATCGATTTCGCCGACCCATTCGAGAAAGGCGATTACGTCCGTGATTTCGTCTTCGGTGAAGTCATATTTCACCATCTTGCGTTCGCCGGGGAACATCGCCTCGGGGTCTTTGATGAAGGTACGGATCCACTCCGCGCCGCGTTTCTTAACGACGTTCGTAAGCTCCGGCGCGTAGTAGGCCCCTTCGCCGAGAATCGTATGGCACCCCATACAGTTGTTCTTTTCCCAGATCAGTTTGCCGCGCTTCACTGAATCCGAAAGATTTTGTTCGTTGGTCCTGGCTGCGGTCTGGCGAACGGTATCGACCGTTAAGCCGATGAATAGCGCCGAGAAAAGCGCCGTTCCAATCAGAAAAAAAGCACGCGCCTGTGATTTCGATAACATAGCAACACCCGTTTCGTTTTCACCGGCTTTCCGGCTCACTCAGGCAGATATATCCGGATAAGCGAGTCAAGTATCTTTAATTACAGAACGGGGATTCGACTCTATGATCTTCGTCATACAACGACCGGGAAGCGCGCGACTAGATGACACCATACATCGGCGAAGGTGCACTGAGCGCTCAAAATTCAATTGAGGCGGGGGCGGGTTGCCGCGGGCGAATAAAAAAAGCCGCCGCGTATTCGAAAGATCTCGAATACGCGGCGGCTTCGCACATTTCGCGTGGGCCTGGAATTAGTTCAATTTCGTCCAGGTCTGGGTACGGCCCAGCAGCGAGATTCCGATATAGCCGCGAACTTGCAGCTTGTTGCCGTTCAGGGTCAGGATGCAGCTGTAGATCGAGCCATCTTCCGGATCGAGGATTTTGCCTTCCCAGGTGTTATCGCCGGTCTTTTTGAAACCCCACATGATGTTCATGCCGAGGATCGGAGCGTTGGCTTTCTTGCCGGGGCACTTCGCGTGGCACTTCGCGGCCGGGTCTTTGAACAGCTTCGTGACTTTGCCGCCGATCTTGCCGCTGTATTCGTAGACTTGAATGTAGGACTGAACTTTGCCTTTGTCTTCACCTTTGTCGCCGATCGTTTGCCATACGCCGACAGGAGTCGGACCCTGGGCGACCAGGCCGGGAGCGATAAACAGGAATGCGCTGATGATCGCCAGCGCGCTGAATTTTACGGAACGTTTCACAGAGTACCTCGAAATAAATGGAATACCGATAGTTTAGAAATTCGGACTGAATCGGCAAGCTTTTTGTTCGCGACTTTGCTTGACATTTTGCGCGCGAAAGCCTCTCTTTGCACGGCTATGGTTCGGATTGTCATCGTTGAAGACGACAAGCTGACCGCGCGCACCATTCGTCATTTCTGCCAGACGGCCTTTCAGTCTGAAAAAGGAAATGCTGGCGGGGCAAGCGGCGCGGCGACGGTCATGATTCGCCAGTTCGATCGCCTGGTGCCGGCGCTGTACTATATTCGCGAAAATCCAATCGATCTTTTGGTGCTCGACATAAACCTGCACGGCGAGTCCGGTTTCGACATTCTAAAAACCCCCGAGAAGAACGCGTTTTATACAATCATCGTTTCCTCGGACACGGCCAACGCGGTCAACGCCTTCGATTACGGCGTGCTGGACTTCATCGTAAAGCCTTTCACCCGCGAACGATTCATGGCCGGCATCGCGCGCATGCGCAACGCCGCCGAAGCCCAGGGCCAGTACAAGAACAGTCTGCCGATTAAAAAGGACGGGATGATCGAACTGATTCGCTACCGGGAGATTTTGTATCTGCAGGCCGTCGGCAATTTCACCGACATCTGCTTAAAAGACGGTCGCAGCGAACGCATTCGCCGCACGATGGATTCGATTCTGGCGGAGTTGAATTCAGATTTTTTTCGCAGCCATCGTTCGTACATCATCAACCTGGCGGAAGTGAACAAAATCATGCGCGCAAAAAACAACACCTACGCGGTCATCGTCGGCGGCGAGCATGAAATCGCGCTTTCGCGTTCGCGCTACAATCTCCTGAAAAAAATCCTCACGGACGACGGCGGCACCGAAAATTTCGGCTGAGAATTTCGGCTGAGCGCCGCTTCGCCTGGCGGCCGATCCGTGTGCGAATCAATCGGCCCGCGCGCTCACTCGATAGACTTTTTTTCCATCGTGTTCACAAACAACATATTCCCGACGTCGGGGTAACCCGTAAATCGTTCGAAGCGCTGTTCGCGCATGAGGCGTTCGCCGCGAAAGCCGACGATCGTCAAATCCGCCGCGGCGCTGTATTCGTTGACGATTTCGTTTAGCGACACTCCCCGCTTTTTTTCAATGATGTTTAGATGGCGCGGCGAGACCGGCAGACGCCCCGACTCGATCATGGTCTCAAGTTCCTGGCGTCGATTGCCCTGTTCGCTGGCTTCGCACAAGGCCTTGATATGAATTTTACCGTGCGCCCAGTCCGGGTGGCCCAGAATGACGTACGCGAGTAGAATCAAAAGCTCCGCATTTTCGTGATCGGCGTCGGTAATCCATACGTCGATCTCCCGACGGTAGCCGAATTTACGGCGAGTCGAACCGAGCATCAACACATCGAAGCCGCGGGTCTTGATCAGATTGAAATTTTCGGCGAGAGTGGAAAGTTCGTCGGGCTTTTCGCGATCATAGTCAAAGACGATCGTATTGTTCGGCCGGCCGGAGATTCCGGGCAGTTGCAGCACCTGAGCCAGGGCCGACGTATAAGACGGACTGACGACCGACGTAAAGTACACGTTGCTGTGGCTCTGGTTGCCCATCGTAACCAGTCGCTCCAGAGCGCGATCCGAACGGCGGGCATTGACCTTCGAAAGATAGCCGGTCAATAAATGAATGTACGTGGAAAAGCCATGGCGATGGGCGATCCAGCGCAATAGATCCAATGCGTCGTAGCTCTTAAAGCTGCGGCTCGAAAGGCAGACTACCGCCGGCCGCCAGCGCTTTCGCTCCCGACGCACATTCGCCTTTTGAATGCGCACCTGCAAGAGGTTCACCGTTTGCTGCAGGGCGCCTTCAAAGAGCGCGACCAGACCCCGCTCATCGCTGTCCCGACGCACCGCCAGATAGAGCGCGGCCATAGCGCCCAGGGATAGACCGGCGTAGAGCGCGTTGATGCGAAACATAAAGTACACGCAACAGACCGCTCCAAGCAGCGAAATGTACCAGCGCGATCGAAAGGCCGGCCGGTACGATGGATCCGACGCGAAGTGATTCAAAAACGAAATGATGCACAGCGTTCCGTAGATCACCATGAAAAACATGGTAATCACGCCCGCCACGACGTTAACGTCGCCCAGGGCCACGAAGGCCAGCGCGATCCCCACTGTCGGAAACAATGCGCCCCGGGGCTCGTCGCTGCCGGGTTTCGTGTGACGCAGAAGGCGGCCTACCGCGCCGGTAAACAAAACGCGGTCTTTCGCCAGAGCCTGTAAGGTACGCGGAGCGACCATTAAGCTACTCAGAGCGGAGGACATCGCGGCGCACCCCAGACCGATCAGAATAGCCGGCCCCCAGAGCGCGATATCGCTCATGACAAGCTGTTTGTCGCCGAGCTGTTCGGGGCCCGCGGATGTCGCGAGCTTGTAGGCGATCAGGGCGTAAACGAATAGGCCGAGAAATGTAGCCGCAAGCGTACCCAGGGGAATCGATTTGCGCGGTCGGGCCAGATCGCCGGACAGTCCGACGCCCATGGTCATGCCGGTGAAGGCCGGAAAGATGACAGCGAAGACCTTAAAAAAGTCGTCAGGTTCTTCTACAGTTGCGAGATAAAACCGTTCCCCGGGCTCATAGCCCGTACTGCCGAGAAAAAACAACAGGATCGCCACGCTGAGCACGGCGACAATGCCGTACAACATGGCCGTGCCCATATCGGCTCCCCGGGTGTACATGATGAGTGCGAGCAAAGCCAGGGACGGAATACTTACAAAGCGCAGGTCGTGCAGAGGCAGGCCGGTGCTTTCGCGGAGCACGGCGAAAACGGGTTCGAAGACCTGGGCGAAGGCGATCAGGTAAAAGGCGACGCTGATCGCCTGCGAAAGATAAAGACCGACGCCGATGGCCGCGCCGATCGACAGGCCGAAGGATCGTGATATTATAAAATACTCGCCGCCGCCTTCGACCTTGTCGTTCGTCGCGATTTCGGCGATGGCCATCGCGGTGGGAATCGTAACCAGATGGCCGAGGATTAGAATGCCGAAGGTTCCCAGCAGGCCGACGTGGGCCACGCTGTAGCCCATCCTGAGAAACATAATCGCGCCCAGAATCGTGCCGATCGCGGCGAAAAATACGGGCGCGGTACCGAGTCCTTTGGGTTCAGGCCGGGTGGCGGAGTTATTCATGATCGATTGCCCATAGGAGTCCGACCATGGTTCTGTATGGCTACCGTTCGGCAAAGACAAAAGAGAGCCAGCCGATCACATGTAAGCAGGCCTTAGTTCTGGCCGGCCAGCCATTCCCTGCGTTTTCGATCGTGCACGGTCTTTCGCGCCAGGGCTTCTTCTAAAGCGCGCGGAATGTGTTCGATGCGGGCTGTGTGCAGTTCAATGCCGAGACCATACAGGCCTTCGTCGCGCTCGGACAATTCGTCGCCGTGCTTTTTTATAACGTAGCTCAAGAACTCGATGAAGTCCTGGGAGCGCCGCTTTTGAAAGGCGTAGTATTCTCGAATCTCCGCCTCGCTCGCCACATTCGCCTGCACGCGACCGAACTGCTCGTTGATTTCGTTTTCGCGTTCGCGCCGCCGCTTTTGTTCGGCGACGTCTTCCGTCGGCGCCGCCAGTTCCCAGTATAAATTCTTCGGCAGCGCCTTGCGCACGGCCACGAGATCCACTTCGGCGGACTGCGCTTCCTGACTGAGCGGACGCGGCGCTTCGCCGTCGACCGCATCGTCGCCGGCCTGCGCGGTCGCCGCGGGATCTCCATCGAAGATCCCGTCCAGCATGCCGCCGGTCGCGTCCCTTCGATCCGAGACCTCGCCCGGGCCGGACTCATAGCCCCCGGACGGACCGCCGGATAATAGCGCGAATACGACGCCCGTTAGTACTACGGCCAGCGCGGCGCTCCAGAATAACGGCGATTTTAGTATAGAAGGCAGTCCTGACATGATCGACACTCTCAACTTGACGATAGATTTAGATCAGCGAATCTTTGTGGGTCAGTTTTCGCTTAGGCCCCGGCTTCGATTCGATTCGAAAGATCTGATCCGATACTACGCCCGCGTCGCGTCATAATCAAGCCGCCGGGGATGAACGGTTCGCAATGCGGGATGAACTGTATCTGTCGCGAAAGTGCAGCGGCGAAGCGACTCTTTCCGCGCACGCGAAAACAGAAGATACAATTTCGCATCAAACTTTCGCCGCGATTAGCGTGCGAAGGCCCGCGATCTTCGCGCGAAAGCTCCGCTATCGGCCCCGACCGTTCGGCATCGCAAGGCAACCGTTCGTCCCAGAAGATTTGCGACCGGGACGATCGCGGCTTATTGTCCTAACACAAAACAAATCAATCTGGAGGGTGTTCTGATGAGAAAAATTCAATCAGGCTCCGAAGCGAGTCGCAAAGTCGGCTCGTTCAAGCACAAGCTGCTCCTGGGCGTTCTGCTGACGGCTCTGCCGTTCGGCGCGACCCAGGCCGATATTCTCGACACGATCGTGGACGTCATCGTCGACGGCGGCAACAACTATAGCTGGCAGAAGGTCGAACTGCCTGGAACGAAGTGCGGCAACGGATCGCAGTACAAGTTCTTCGTGCATCGCACGGCTTCCCCGAACGTGGTCTTCTATTTCGAGGGCGGCGGAGCGTGCTGGGACTACGAGTCCTGCAGCGGTCAAACCGGGCTTCTGGGGGCGGCGAACCCCAACGGAATCGCGGACGACTATATGACCCAGTTCAAAGGGAAGTACGTTTCCCCGATCGTCAACGGCGCCGACCCGGGACTGCCGCTGCGCAGCCGGACGGATCTCGTGACCAAAGGCTGGAACGTGGTCTTTCTGCCGTACTGTACGGGCGACGTGCACGTCGGCAACAACGTGGTCACCTATACTGACCCGGCCGGACAGCAACCGCCGCTGAACTGGCACCACGCCGGCTATACGAATACCCTGGCGGCGGCGGATCATGTGGCCGCGCAAATTCCGAATATCGGTAAGATGCTCGTGAGCGGTTTCAGCGCCGGCGGCACCGCGACCATTTCCGCGTACTACAATCTGCGGCGGACGCTCAATCCGCAGAAAGGTTATATGCTGAACGACTCCGGCCCCATCTTTCCGGCGCCTTCAGCCAGCTCGCTTTCGAAGCGTCTGCACAACCAGATCCGCACTTCCTGGGATCTCGACTCGGTCTTCGCCGATCTGCCCGCGAGCTTCGACATCAACGACTTCGGCACGATCAACCGCGTCGTATCTCAGGAATTTCCGAACGACCAAATGGCCTATACGGCGTACTCCCGCGACTTTAACTACTCGCGATTTTCGTACGAACGTTTTTATCCGGGCATCGACCAGGCGACGATTCTGTCGTACTGGAAGCAGGACCAGGACAATCTCGTAAACCAGATGAACGGCCTGAGCAACTTCAGCTACTTCCTGCCCTGGGAACGCGAGATCAACGACAGCCACTGCACGTCGATCATCACGTTTATCGGCAGCCACGCCTGCCAGCGCATGGAAAAGAAACGCTACTGGTGGGAGTATCTGGAATGGCCCTGGGGTCAGACCTATAAATGCTATAGCGAGTTCGTTCCGTTCGAAACCTTTCTTGATCGTTTCGTAAGCGGCGATCAGCGCATTCGCATTTACGAACCGGAAAACGCTTACAACGCCGAAGATCCAGGCATGGGCATTGTCGGGCCGATCATCAACGGCGCCCTGACGGGTCTATAATTCGATCAAATCGATCGAGAGCGAAAGATCGGTCCCGAGCCGATCGCTCGTGACACGCGGCCTCGCGCGAAACCCGCGCGGCGCCGCAATCAACGAAGGAAGGGCGGCCGCCGAAGATTCGCGAGAATCCGGCGGCCGTTTTTATATTTGGCGGCGGACTCCGAGCCCGGTTGCGATGCCAACTCCGCCGCGAAGTCTTAAGCCGACTCTGTTGTCGACGCCTGCTCCGAATCCGCCAGTGGAATCGATACGCTGAACCTGGTTCCTGTGCCTGCTGCTTCGTCGTTCAAATTTGCGAGATCGATTTCCACGCCGTCGAGGGCCTGGGCCAGCTTATAAACAGTGAACAGGCCGATGCCCGTCGAAGATTCGCCGCCCGTCGGCCGCGCCGAAAGCCGGCTGAAGCGACTGAACAAGCGCGAACGATCTTCGGCCGTAAAGCCCGGACCTTCGTCGCATACGTCGAGAGTAATCGAAGCCGGGCGACGATAGCGCGATTGCAGCAGCACGCTGCCGCCAGGGGGCGTATATTTGATAGCGTTCGAAATTAAATTCTCCAGGATCCCCGCCACGGACCGGCGATCGCTGTGAATCCTGGCCGGACCGTCGGCGAAACGCGTATAGACGTGGATGTCTTTTAACGAAGCCTGGTAGTTGAAATTCTGAATCGTGCCGTACACTAACTCCAGCGCATCGAATGTTTCGTAATTCAAGGTGATGCCGCCGATGCCCGAGCGCGCGATATCCACCAGATCCTCGATATGACCGAGAATCGCCCGGGAGGATTCCTGCACTTCGCCCAGAATTTCGTCGCGTTCGTCGGGCGTAAAGCCGTCCGGACTTTCGCGTAAAAGCGTGCTGACGCTCATAATGCCGGTCACGGGGCTCTTCAAATCGTGGATGGCGATACCGATCATTTCGCTTTTGTTGCGATCTTCTTCGAGGATCAAACGGTTCAGCTGCAGGATGCGCTGGTTCTTGAAGTAGCTGTTGCTCATCGAAAAATAGGTCAGCCGATCGAAGAGCACGATGATACAGAGAACGAACATTGGATTCTGAACATGCACGGGGTTCACGACTCCTTCGCTCCAGAAAAAAGCGTACAGAATCGCGTAGTTCAGCGCGTAGATTCCGAATTTCGTAAAGTCCGGAAAGCGAAACAGAACGGCGATGGCCAGCAGAACGCCCGTGAATAACGAAAGGTCCTGGGCCTGCTCGAAAAGCAAGATCGTCGCCGCGGTTCCGCCCAGGGAAAACAGTCCGACGCCGAGCACGCACTGCAAGCGCAGGGCCGCGAACGACACGCGATTCGCGCGAGACCCGCCCAGCATCGCTCCCATCGACAGCAGCACGCAATAGAGCGCCAGGTCGAAGTACACCATGCGCGCGTCTATGCTCCACCCGACGAACGCGGCGATCACATCGTAGACCGCGAAGGGCACGTACAGGATCGGCAGGATCAAATAGATATAACGTAAAACGATATGAACTTCGGTATAAGCGGCGCGGGGAAAATCCCGGCCGGGACTGCGCGCCGTCAGGCGACGCGTCTTGCGAAACTGACGCAGGGCGAAACGAAAATTTCGCCGCAGCAGGCGACGCCAGGAGAATACGGATTTGCCTGGCCGCGAAGAGCGATCCATGACAATGTGTCCCCGATCGCGATCCAGCGGTCAAGCCTTCGCTTCGCGATTTATATTGCGCATTCAATTTCACGTATGGATATCCTCTTCGACCTGACGCCGCTCGCCGCAAGCTTCGGTTCGCTCTTCGCGGGCGTCGCCGTATGCTTCGCCATCGGGCTGGCGGTCGGCTTCGTCTCGGCGCTGTTCGGCATCGGCGGCGGTTTCGTCGTGACGCCCTTCTTTCACTCGGTGCTGCAGCTGTCCGCGCCGCTGGCCGTCGCCTCTTCGATGGGGCAGATCGCCTTCATGAGTCTGTCGGGCATGATCGAGTACGCGCGCCAGCGTAAGATTCTGTACCGCGAAGGCCTGCTGCTCCTGCTCGGCGCGATTCCCGCGTCCCAGGCGATGGCGATGGCTTTCGGCAACCTGCGGGGTTCCAGCGCGGCCGATGCGCCTTTCATCGCGGGGCTGAGTATCGCCGATTTCTTTTTGCTGCTCTGCTTCGGTCTCTTTCTCGGCCTGCTGGGCGTGTACAATGTGTATCGTTCGTTCGGCTATAGCGATCAAACTGAAGCGAATGCGACTGCGACTGCGACTGCGACTGAAGATGCGAACAAATCGGAAACGCGATCGAACCCGAATGCGGATCCGGCGGCGGCCCCGAAAACAAACCCGAACGCAAACCCGAACGCAAACCCGAAAGCAAAGGCCGCGGCGAAAGCCGATGCGATGATCGCGGCCGAACGCGCGCTTCGCATTCGCCGCCGGCCTGCTGCGACGCTGCTCGTCGGCTGCGGCTTCGGCGCGCTGTCGGCGCTGCTGGGCGTCGGCGGCGGATTTTTCGCCGTGCCTTTTTTCGTTTTCGCGCTAAAATTCAAGCCGGCGGAAGCCGTGGCGACTTCGTTCTTTTGCATTCTGATCACGTCGGTTCTGACCACCCTGCACTACGTAATCGCCGGCAATATCTATTTGGGCCTGAGCATCTGCATCGCGCTCGGCAGCGTGATCGGCGCGCAGTTCGGATCGCGCTTTGCGATTCGCATCGCGCCGGGTCGTCTGCTGTTCAGTCTGGGCTGCGGCCAGCTGCTGGTTACAGCGGGCTATGTTGCGCTGAAGTTGCTTTAAGCCTGCGCGCATCAGGATTCGCCGCGCGGATTCATCAGACGCTGCATGCTTTATTAGAATCTACACGCTCTTCAGGAATTTTGCACCATCAAGTCCAGACTGGCTTCGGCCAGCAGGCGATCGCGTTTGCTCTGAATTTCCTGCAGCTCGCCATTGATTCGTGAATTTTCGGCGCGCAGCTCTTCGAAGCGATCTTCGTCCTGCTTGAACTGGGTCAAATAACGTTTGCGCAGATCTTCTTCATCGGCTCGCCCGCTGAAGCTTTTAAGATTTTCGCGCAATCGCTCCTGTCCCGCACTCAGGTTCTGGCTTTCGCTTTCACAGTCGCGCAGTTCACGTTTGAGTTCGGCGGCGCGACTCTGCAGGCCGATCAGCTCTTCGATCAATTTCCGCGTTGCTTCGTCCAGATAGCCCCGGGCCGCGAAGGCGCTCAGGGAATCCCGGTCCAGAGCGCCGATATTGTGATTGTTGGTATATTCCCCCATTTCGCGTACGATAAAACGCACCGTTTCCCCGGCGGGCACGCTCATGCGAAATCGATAGTGTTCCGGCGTACTTTCGTGCAATTCGCCGACGACTTCGGACAGCCCGTCGGAATCCAGAGCGATGCCCGGATCGCCGGCCGCCGCGTCGGCCAGGCTCCAGCCGTGACGAATATCGTGTTCGATAAAGAGTTCGAGGGGATAGGGATTCGCGCGATTGTCGATTTTATAGATCGCGAGCGCGAGCCTGCGATGAAACATAGACCACGCGCCGTTCACGATCAGCGAGCGATAGACGCCGCGTTCGATTGATTCATTGTCGCGAGCGATGCGACAGCCGAGCTCGACGGCGTACGGCACGAACTGGGTTTCGCCTGGCTTAAACAGCTTGAGCATGCCTTCGCCGGCGTAGCTTTCCTGATCGAAGACGGTGGCCGGCCCGCCTTCGAGAGTCGAGTCGGTCGAATTTTTCAGTAGAATGCAGGCCATGGGATTCGTCGCGCGAATTTGCGGACTATAAAGAGCGACGCGTTCGCCTTCGAAGTCCGCCGCCAGAATCGGAACGAGCGCCGACTGTCCGCGGCCCACCGACACGGGATGTTCCAGATGATAAACGTACGCGTTGCCGCCGTCCAGCTCGCCGCCGGAGACGTCCACGTCCGGGGCAAAGGAGTCGTCAATGCCGCCGAGACTGAGGTGTCCCGGAAAGCCGGAGACGATTTCATCCGGCTCCTCCGAAAATTCGCCGATCTCCATCAAATCCATGCTGGCCATCGCCGGCCCCCCGGGGGGCGCCATTGATTTCGCCTTCATCCGTTTGGGCGGTGCCGGGGGCGAGCCGGCCTGCACTTCCGGCGCGCCATAGGCGACCCCGCGGTCGACGGCGATTTCGGGACGCTGCTGGTAGCGCGGACTGTATAAATCGTGAGTGAATGAGACGGGCAGTCCCGCGACGAGCGAGAGTCGCACGTCGTCCCAGTCTTCGTCGTGGGGATTGTCGACGAGAGCCCAGCCCTGTAAACGCAGCGCCCCTGCCGATGCACTGTCATCCGCGCGCCGGCCGCCAGCGAGAGCGGAACGCTCCGGCAACAAAATCCGATACGAAGTTTTCCAGACCGGCGCCTCGATCGCATAGCCCAGAATCAGGCGACGCTCGCCGGAGCCCCGGGAGTGAATTGTAATCTTGCGAGCGGCTTTCTTTTTCCAGTACACAGTCGACGTGAGCTGATGGCTGACGTCCTGATCGACCTTTTCATCCAGCAGGCGAAAGGCCTCGACTTCCAGAATATTAAAGCTCCGGAGTGGACCGTCATCGCAGCGCAGGAGCAATCGGGTCTGCTCGCGATTGCGATGTAGATGATCGCCGGCCGCCGCGGCTCCAGCTTCAGAGCGCCGGCCCGCAGGCACGCTGTCGGCCGGGAAGGATTCCAGACCCAGAATTTCGCCGGAGATCTCCGCGTCGCCGATGGTCAGCGTCAGTCGCACGCCGATTAAATTGGCGAGCAAACCCGAGAGAGCCCGCTGGTGGGGATACTCCAGCCCGGTATCGCCCGGCGTCTGGCCGGCCTCGCCTTCGTACGAGATGCCCGGCACAAGACCGCCGTCGGCATCGTAGACGGTCAGCGATTTGAGCACGTCGTTCATCTCTTTCGTTTTGAACTGGAGCTCGATCACGCCGTCGCCCTCTACGAGCGCCTCGCGTTTGAAATAACCGATCCCATGCTTGTAAAGAATCACGTGCCGAATCACGGCGTCGTTGCGTTCAGTCATCCCACACCTTTGATCTCCGCAATTCCATCGTCCAGCAAACATTCTCGCGGGCGCCCGAGGCTCCGCAGAGTTAGCCGATCATTAGAAATGTTTTTTGTACGCACATAATTAAAAAAACCCTTGAAGTACAGGAAGCGACCGGACCGCAATGCCTACTGTCAGGAGGGCTTATATGTCAGGCATTTTAGATCTATTACAGGGACAACTCGGTCAAACCGCAATCGAACAACTCGGCGGACAACTCGGCGTTGATAAATCGCAAGCGGCTTCGGTCGTATCAGGCGCGCTGCCGCTTTTAGTTCAGGCGCTCGCTAAGAACGCGAATCAGGGCGGAGCGGAAGCACTCGCAGGCGCGCTCGAAAACAAACACGACGGTTCGATTCTGGGCGACGTAAGCGGCTTTCTCGGCGGCGGCGACTTCGGCGACGGCGCGGCGATTCTCGGACACGTCCTCGGCGGACAGCAAAGCGTTGTATCCTCCGGCCTCAGCAAAGCGACCGGCCTCGATGCTTCGCAGGTCAACACGGCCCTCGCCGCTCTGGCTCCGGTCGTACTCGGCGCGGTAGGCAAGATTAAGTCCGAAAAGGGCCTGGACGCTTCGGCGCTGTCCGACTTCCTGGGCCAGGAGAAAGCATCAGTCGAACAGCAGGATCCCGACGCAATGGGCGTTCTCGGCAAGCTGCTCGACACCGATAACGACGGCGACATCAGCGACGACCTGATCAACATCGGCGGCAAGCTGCTCGGCGGCTTTCTCAAGTAATTTCAAAACTCAAGCACAGATCGATCGGAACCGGTTCTTCCGCCTGAAGGCCGGCTCCCGCATCACTCAGAATAACTCAGGAGCATTTTAAGATATGGCGAATCTCGAAAAAGTAGAAGGAATCGGCCCGAAGTACGCGGCGCAACTCTCGAAAGTCGGCGTTAAAACCACTGGCGCACTCTTGACCAAAGGCGCAACTCCCCAGGGACGCAAAGAACTGGCCAAAGAATCCGGCGTGAGCGCGAAGCTTTTGCTGGAATGGATCAACCACGTAGATCTCTTCCGGGTCAACGGCGTCGGCGAAGAATACGCTGACCTGCTGGAAGAAGCCGGTGTCGACACCGTGCCTGAACTAGCCCAGCGCAACGCGAAGTCGCTCTACGAGATGCTCGAAAAAACCAACGCGAAAAAGAAACTCGTTCGCCAGATGCCCGGCGAAAAGCGCGTGGCCGGTTGGATCGCATCCGCCAAAAAGCTGCCCCGCGTCATCAAGTACTGATTCGAACGGCAATCTCGTTTTCGGAATTCCAGGCGAATTCCGAAAACCTGCCAGCGCCCGTCAGCCCCGGTCTGTTGAAAAGCGGACCGGAGCCGGCGGGCGTTTTTTATATACAGGCCGAATAGCAATCCCGGCGCTATCTCCGAATCATTTTCAGACGATCCATCTCAAATCCCGGGCGGCGAAACCGGTTCCCGGAGCGGCGCGACCGCAGCGCTCTTATCGCTCGCAGCGTTCTTTTCGCTCTGCTGGCCCTCTTCGGATTCCCCCGCGGCGAACATTCCGGTGAGAGTGACGCTCGCGCCGGTCGGCGGAACCAGCACAATTTGACGCGAGCCCGGCGTCGTAAACTCCGGCAGCGGCACGGCCAGGCTGTTCGCGTTTAAAAATCGCGCGGGAATCGCTTCGGGCACGCCTTCGATCATCACGTTCGTATTCGGTAAAAATCCCGTGCCAATCAGCGTCAAATTCGCGTCGCTTTTATTGAGCGCCACGCGGGACGGCAGCACATAGCTTACCGAGAAGCGCCCGCCCAGAACTTTGTCTCCCAGATAGCCGCTCTGGCTGATGCCCATCAGGCCCAGCAGCGTCGGCGGCACGTCAGGCAAACCCGTCGCGATAATATCCGCCGTGTATAAAATGTACAGGTAAACAACCGCGGATATGATCGTAAAGATCAGCAGCTGCAAACGCGGCACGCTGATCTTGCCGCCCTCGGCGTACAAATTACTCATGCGCAGTGGTTTATGATTCAGTTCGTTCTTCGGATAGCGCGTGCTGGCCGCCGCCGAACTGAGCAGTCCCCCGTAGCTGATACCCATCAAGACCAACAGGGACGAATTAAAATCGGGGATGACCCCGCCCCCGAGAATCAAGCCCGCGCCGATGGTCATATAAACATAGCTGCCGCCCAGTATCAATGTCCAGAACAGCGCCTGACAGCGCGAAAGACTATAGGTGTTCGTATTGCCGTCGAGAATCATCGTCTGTAAAAAAGCGCGGCTGCGCGCCGTAACGAAAACGAGCACCAGCAAAAAGATCATCAACACGACGCTGATGCCGGCCGACTTGAAGCGCCAGTCGTCCCGGGCGACGGCCAGCTGCAGACGATTCGATTTACGACCGCCGCGGGTCACGCTAATGCTGATCTGATTCGATAAAAACTGATCGCCGGAAAGATCGGGATAGCCCGGCGGTACGGTGAAGCGCAGCTCCTGGTCCGACTGACTGTTTAAGACCGGCGACAAATAAAAGGGAGTCACCCAGGTGATCAGGCGAAACTCATGGCGGTTCTCCTCGAAGCGCGACTCGTCCGCCTTCTTGCGAAACTGATCTTCCAATCGAATCTGAATTTCGTCGATGTCGCCGCCGAAGTTGCGACCGGTGATCGTAATCGTATCTCCGATGGTTCCGCCCGCCGGCCCGATCTTCAGGATCAAAGGCTGTTCGCCTGGTCCCGAAAGCTCCGATTCGCGACCCGGCAGAGTGATCGCATAGGGCGAGCTGATCCGGCCTTTGTGTTCCAGTACCAGATCCACTTCGATTTGGGCGCGCCCACGCCTGCCGGGCCGCGTCAGCTGCGCGTCGAAGACGACGCCGCCGTTCGAGCCGACATTCAAACTATTGCGAACGATGCTGACCGGAATTCCTGCGGCCTGCAGATTCAGCTCCGATTCCAGCGCGGTCGCCGCGGCGTCCCGTTCGTCCACCGTCGCTTTCTTTTGTTTACGCTCACGCGAAGCCTCCGCTTCGTCGGAAGCATCGCCGACCGGGAGGGCGTCGGAGGCGGAGTTCAAAAACGGCCCCAGGCCGCGGGCCTTTACGGAAAAGATAATATTCTTCTCCCCCGACTCCGTGCGCGCCACGTCCAGAATCTCCAGCGCCCGAGAATCTTCAGGAAAGGCTTCACGGGAGTCGCCCTGGGCCTGGGCCGAAAGCCCGGACCCGGTCGCGTTCTGGGAAAGTACGAGCAGTGCGAAGCCGGCGAGTAGAACCGTGAAGGCGCTGCACGCGTTCCTGAATGACGAAACTCCGATCGATTTTATATTAAACATACGCGCACTCCGGAAGGCGGTATGCCCCCGAAAGCGCGAAGGTGAAAGCAAAGATCGACGGCGCGGAGTCCGGATACGAGAAATAATAGCGAATTCTGTGGATACGTCAACGCGAAGCGGTGTGATGTGTAACTATGTGAAATAAAAACGGAACGATCAAGGCGTAGCGGATCCTTTCGACGCACCCACGAAGGTCAGGTTTGTTTTTCGAAGGACTTCAGTCCCGCGTCGATCGCATTGCGGATCGCCTGAGAAGGTTTATTGAATACGCCCTTTTTCACCAATCGATCGATGCGACGATAGAAAGAACTCGGCAGATTCACGTTCGTCGAACGCAAAGGATCGCCGGGATATAAGGGAGGCTGGCCTCGGCGGGCCGTCTTCTTGTATGGCATGCGGCAAGACTAAACCAACACATTAAATCTGTCAGTCTTATTTTTCGGACGAAGCAAAACACTCCGTGCTTAATATACTTACATATTCGATTAACAACTCGTAACGAAAATAAAGCTCATTAGTGCGATACTAATCACCAATTAGCGACGACTAATTCACAATATTCAACCATGTTAATCCGTACCGACTCAGGCGAATTGTATAGAGCGCGAAACGATTTCAAAAACGTCATTCGACAGCTTCCGCCCGGCCAGAATTCGCTCTAACTCCGCGCGGGCCGCGGCTTTGAGCCCGGCGTCCAGGCGGCCGACCTCGTTAAAAGCCCGGGCGAGGCGCGCGGCGATACCAGGATTCACCGGATCCAGCTCGATTACGACGTCGGCGATCAGGGCGTAGCCCGCCGGCGAATTAAAACGCAGGCCGTTGCGACTGAAAGCCCCGATCAATGCGCGAACTTTATTGGGATTCTTAATCGTAAAAACCGGATCCTCCCGCAGAGCTCGGACTCGCTCCGGAGTATCGGGCCGCGTAGACAGGGCCTGGGCGCTCAGCCAGTGATCGATGACCAGCCCGTCTTCGCGCCAGCGTTCGTAGAAGAGTTCCAGGCTATCGGAACGTTCGCCCGCGTCTCCGTCCGCGAGCAGGTACAGGGCCGCGGTTTCGTCCGTCATATTACGGGCTTCTTTTTGCTGCGCGAAGCACATCCCTGCGATATCCGCGTCGTCCAGACTCATCAGGTAGGCCAGACAGCGGTTCTTGAGCCGCCGGCCGCCGATGGCCGCGCGATCCTGCCCGCCGGCGTCCGCACTCAGGCTTTCGTAAAATTGCTGGAGACGATCCCGATTGCGCTCCGCCAGCGTGCGGCGAATGATTTGCAGCGCTTCATGAACCCGGTCGTAGCGCGCGGGGTTCTGCTCGGCGGTGATTTCGGTTTCGGAGGGCAGTTGCATGGCCAGCGATCGATAGGCCGGATCCAGATCGGGCTCTTGCAGCAACTCCGCGAAGGCGTTTAAGAACAGCGGATCGATTTCGGGCTGCGTCGCACCCGCCTGTTCCATGGCCGCCATCGTTTGATCGACGACGCGCTTCATCAGGTTCTGCCCCGCTTCCCAGCGCGAATACAGGTCGGGATCGTGGGCGAACAAAAAGGCCAGGTCCGCCGGGTCGCGTTCGTACTTCAGGCGCACCGGCGCAGAAAATCCGCGCAGCAAAGACAGCACGGGTTTCTCCGGCACGTCTTTGAATACGAAAGTCGTTCGTTTTTCGGAAAAGGGCAGCGTGATCGTTTCGCCGTCGTCGACCCCGGCTACCGGTCGATGCTGATCCGCTTTTAAGGCGATGCCTGCACCTTCTCGATCGAGCAGTCCCAGCCGCACCGGGATCAATAGCGGCGGGACGTCTGCGAAACCGGCGGCGCGAGCGGCCTCGCTCTTTTCAAAGACGGGATTGGCCTGTTCCAGCGTCAGGCGATACTCCCCGGCGGCCGCGTCGAATTCTTCGCCGACGACTGTCAATTCCGGCGTTCCGTTTTGATCGTACCAGCGTCGGAATTGTTCCAGCTCGCGCCCCGCGCCCTGCTCCATGGCGCTGACGAATTCTTCGACCGTCACCGCTTTCCCGTCGTTGCGCTCGAAGTAAACGTCCATGCCGCGGCGGAAGGCCTCTTTGCCGATCAGCGTGGCGATCATACGAATGACTTCCGCGCCTTTTTCATACACCGTCATCGTATAGAAGTTATTGATTTCAATATAAGATTTCGGCTGGATCGGATGCGACATCGGCCCCGCGTCTTCCGGAAACTGGTGCACGCGTAAATGCGTCACGTCTTTGATCCGCTTGATCGCCGCGTGGGTCATATCTTCGGTGAAACGCTGATCGCGGTAGACGGTCAGACCTTCTTTCAATGTAAGCTGAAACCAATCGCGACAGGTGACGCGATTACCGGTCCAGTTGTGAAAATACTCGTGGCCGATCACCGCCTGGATAAATTCAAAGGCGTCGTCGGTGGCGGTCCGGGGATTGGCGAGCACCAGCTTGGAATTGAACAGATTCAGGCCCTTGTTCTCCATGGCGCCCATATTGAAATCGTCCACCGCGACGATCATATAAATATCCAGATCGTATTCCAGACCGAAGGTCTCTTCATCCCAGGCCATCGCCTGCTTTAAAGAGTTCATGGCGAAACCGGCACGATCTTCGTTCCCGTGATCGACGTAAATCTCCAGAGCAATCGTGCGACCGGAACGCGTAACGAATTCGTCTTTGACCAGGCCGAGATCGCCGGCGACCAGGGCGAAAAGATAGGTCGGCTTCGGAAAAGGATCTTCCCACACGACTTTGTGGCGGCCGTCCGGTAAATTTTCGCGGCTGATCGGATTGCCGTTCGATAGCAGCACGGGATACTTAGATTTATCGCCGATGACGGTCGTAGTATAACGCGCCATCACATCGGGCCGATCCAGAAAGTAGACGATGCGACGAAAGCCCTGGGCTTCGCACTGCGTACAAAATTTCCCGCCGGACATATACAGGCCTTCGAGGGCCGTATTATTCGCGGGAGCGATTCGCGTTTCGAGCTCCAGTTCAAAACTGTCCGGCAGCCCCGCCTCAACTACCAGCGTATTCGCCGCCTCGTCGATGCGATACTCGCCGCTCTTCAGAGCGCATCCATCTACTATTATAGATAATAGTTCGATCGAATCAGATTCGCCGTCCAGGACCAGCGGTGCGTCTTTCGGCGCGGCGGCCTCCCGGGTAAAACGAGCGCGGGCCCGAACCCGCGTTTGCGTGGGTTCCAGCTCAAATTCAAGGGCCAAATCGGGCGCCTGCCAGGCCGGCGGAGCGTAATCTGCGAGGTAAGTTGCGGAGCGAGGAGCGGCGGTTTCGGCGTTCATGCCGGCCAATCTTCCCTGGCGGCGCGCTGCATCAATCTTTTCGCTGCAAAGGTGTGGATAACTTGCTAGTAGTCAGAATGTACCGATTTGACGTCTTATACGACATAATCCTGTTCATCTCATGGACTTTTAACGCTTATCGTACGCACCTCTATTGCCCGGTACTCATTTATTCTTGAATTAAGCCGTCTTTTATACATACAATAACCACAGCTCCATGTGAGCTGCGCGAAAATATTGGGGGGGCAACCCCCCGCAGGGACACACAAATGAAGAAAAAAATACTAACAGTCATACTGGCTACCTTCGTTGGGCTGTACCTGCCGGCCTGTGCCGGCGACAGTGACGACGGACTCCTGCTCTTTCCTCTGGGCGGCGCCGGTGAAGGCGGACCCGAAGAGAGTCCGCAGGATATCACCGACGGCCTTGAGATCATAGTCGCAGAAGAAGCGGAAGCGGTAGACGAAGAAGAAGATACCGGCGCGGACGATGCTGACGAAACCGGCACCGA
The DNA here is from genome assembly GCA_024742665.1 of bacterium. Taxonomy (GTDB): domain Bacteria; phylum Spirochaetota; class Leptospiria; order Leptospirales; family Leptonemataceae; genus JANSYA01. The sequence continues at coordinate 276,348 of JANSYA010000001.1, read as the reverse complement.
AACCGCCGAAGCGGAAGACGCGGCCGAAGAAGCGGCGGAAGACGCTGCAAACGGCGAGACCGCTGATGCGGGCGATACCGAAGAAGAAACCACCGACGAAATCGCGGACGGCTCTGAAACGAGCGGCGATACCATCGATCCCGACGGCGAAGGCACCGAAGCTGACGACAGCGACAGCGACGAGTCCACCGCAGATGCGGACGATAGCGACAGCGATGTAGCTACGAATGGTAACAACGGTAACAACGGTAACAACGGGAACAACGGGAACACTGGAAACAACGGCAATAACGGTAACAATAACGCTGCTTGTAACACGCGTTCCATCGAGCTGGACCCGACTCAGGGCCGCTGGTTCAAAGACGACAACAAAGGCGTTTATACTTTCTGGGCGCGCCAGAAGTTGATCCTGCGCGTTCGCGGCAACTGCGAAGCCGGTTGGTACAAGCTGAAAGTCAAAGCGAAGAATATTCGCGGACCGCTCCCGGATTTCTACAGCCGTTTTAACCTGACGGTTTCTGACAATATAACCGGTCGCCAGCTCGGCGGTATGTTCGTAAAAGCTTTCGACGATAAAGTTAAAAAAGGCCGCATGTGGGTTTATCTGAACTCTGGCGACTCTGATCTGAACCTGGGCTGGACGAACGACGCTTACAAGAAAGGCGTTTACGATGCGAACATTCACATCACCAAAGTCGCTCTGTCGAAAAAGCCGAAGGTTCGTAAGCGCAAGGCATTCCGTCGGAACGCTCAGAACTACTGCTTTGAAAAAGGCCGCTGGTTCTACGATGAGAAAGCACGCACGGCTCGCACCTACTGGCGCAACCAGACCATTGGTTACTGTTTCTACGGCCTGAAGCCGGGCACCTATGAAGTTCAAGTTCGAGCTCGCAACTACGGCAAAACCGGACTGCCGCCGGGATACGAGAACTTCCAGGTCACTGTAGCAGCTGACGGCGTAGCCGGCGATGCGATCATCCCGGCCCACGAGACGAAGTTCAAGAAAGGCAAGGCGATCCTCGATCTGCGCGGCGGCAACGTCACGGTCAACCTGACCTGGCTGAATGATCGCTACAAGAAAGGAGCCTACGACGCGAACATCGAAATCCGCAGCGTGCGTCTGAAGCGTATCGGCGATTCGAGCCGCACGGGTCTGTCGGCTTTCCTCAGCAACGCCGGCCAGGGCACCTGGTTGGTAATCACGACCTCGGTTGTGGTTGCGCTGCTGGGCCTCGGCCTGTTGTATGCCTATCGCAGAAAAACCGGAGAGCAGAACGTCTAATCGATAAGATTACACAGTATCTACTTTCCGCAACAGAGAACGGGGCGTCGCGATGCATTTCGCGGCGGCCCGTTTGCCTGTTTCAAGCGACAATCGAACCGTTCAAACAATGAACGGCCGTCGCCCGGGCTTCGATCAGAGATCGGCAGCCTGAAGTCTCTGCGACGCGCACTCTATGGAAACATTGATTAAAATCGCCTCATCTCTCGGAGTTGTGGCGATTTTTTTTGTTTTCTATTTCCGTAATTTTGTATTCCGCCGCTCGGCGGTGCTCCAGACCGCCGCCTTCTTCTGGGGGGTTCTCAGCGCGGCCGTCACCCTCATCGTCCAGCTCTACGGCCTGGAACGATTTCTCCCAACGGATCGCCCGACTCTCAGTCGCGCGCTGATCGACGCGGCTCTGATCGAAGAGCTGATTCGCTTTCTGTTCATATATTTTTATCTGCGACGGAGCCGACCGACCTTTACGATCGTCGAAGGCGTCTTCGACGGAATTCTGGTCGGCCTGGGATTCGCCGTCGTCGAGAACTTCCATTACAGCCTGAACTACAACGGCTTCGTGATTCTGCTGCGATCCCTGACCTCGGCGCCGCTGCACGCCTTTCTATCGGGCATCATGGCCTTTTTTATTTCCTACGCCCATCTGCGCTCGACGACCTATCCCGACGGCGCGAACCGTTCCGGCTTTCGCTCCGCGCGCATCTGGTATCTGCACGGGACCGCCTTTTTGATTCCCTGGTGCCTGCACGCCGCCTACGACGCGGCCTTCTTGCTGGGTTCGTTTACGGTCATCACGCCGCTGATTTTGATTTCAGCTTTCATCTTTCTCGAAAACTTATTTTATCGGGCCCGCCTCTACTTCGGCAAGAACGTGCTGAATATGATCGGCATCGACGTCGAGGATCTCGAAGTCTTCCTGTGCCAGCAGGAGTACGAGAAGTGGCTCGAAGAAAATCAGGACGAAGAGCGACCGCGACCGAGTCTGTTCCTGAATCAGTGGTCGCCGATCACTACCGCGCTCGGCTGCCTGGCGCTGCTGATCGCCGCGGCCATGGGCGCTCTGATGTACTTCCAGCCCGACGCCGGAATCTTTCAAAGCCTGCCCGACAGGCAGGTGCAAATTTCGCTGCTGATTGTATTTCCGGCCACCGTCGGCTTCATGCTCCTCGCCGCGGACAAGATCAACTATCTGTATTTACGAGACGTTCTGCTGAGCGTGCCGATGGCCCTGACCGTCGAAGTGGAACGCCTGGGTCAACCAAAGATGGTCGCGATCGCCATGGACCTGCTGCCCTCGGGTATTTTCATCAGCGACCAGGAAAAATTCCAGAAGAACGAACGCGTGCTGATTCGCCTCCGGGGCGAACACGCGGTTTCGCCGCAGGTTCCAGGACACATTCGCTGGAGCAATCGCTTTAATGCCCAGCTGCCCGTCGGACACATTCTGCGCTTCGATTCGCGATCGCCCGCGCTCTTTCTGTATCGCCTGCGCTACCAGACCTGGAAGCTGGGTCGCCTGCGGCATTTATTCGGAAGCAGCGGCGATTGAATCATCGCATTTCAGCGCTATAATCCTCCGGGCGTCTCAAAACAGCCGTCGGCCGATCAGCGTTCGCTGAGTTCGAGGAATTCGCCGTTTAGCGTGGCGGCCGTCATCTTGAAGGCGTCTTCGGTCGTCAGATTAAAATATTCAAGCGCGACCGGCGCGACGGCCCAGAAAGCCAGCCGTTTATCAAGATAGTCCGAAATCGCGTTGGCCATATACACGATCATGATGATCTCGTAGTGCTCTTTGGGTTCATCCGTAAGCAGCGCGGCCCGCGCGGGGGAGTGGTGGTATTCGATGGCAAGCTTGAGGATGTCCGGAAAATTCCACTTGTGCGCGAGCAAAGCTCCGATCAGAGCGTGGCTTGCGCCGCAGGCCAGCTCTTCTAAACGCACTCGATCGCGAAAGTCCCGGTCCTGGGAGATATGCTCCAGATCCTTTTTGTTTTTCGTGGCGGTGAGGAGGACGACCTTGCCGATGTCGTGCAGCAGCCCCGCGACGTAGGCGTTGTCCGCCAGCTTCGCGCGTTCATGACGGCGCGCCAGGGAACGTGAAAAATAACCGACCCGCATGGGATGTTCCGTCAGCTCGCGCGCTTCGCCGTAGCGTTCGACCAGAATATTGAAGCTGCCGATTTGCAGCAGAAATTGCGAAATATGTTTGAGGCCGACGACCTTCACGGCTTCCGCCAGATCGACGATCCGCCCGCCGGCGAAGCCGCCGGAGTTCGCCAGTTTAATCAGCTGGCCGGCGATGGCCTGGTCGCGCTGAATTTCTTCGGCGATTTGTTTGATCGATGAATCTTCCGAATCGCACAGCTGCATGATGCGATTCAACTGCTCCGGCAGCGAAGGCAGGTCCCGCACCTCGGCGATCAGCTCGGTTTCGATTTCCTTCAGCTTGTTCTGGCTCGCCAGATTCACGGGCACTTCAAAAGTAAAAGTAGTTCGCTTCTCGTTGTGCTGATAATAGAAGAGGTGCCGCGAGATGCCGACATTGCGCAGCGAAAGAATCGATACGACGAGACCCAGACCGCGACCGGTGGGCGTTTCCATATCCGGCAGCTCCGACAGGCCCTCGACGCCCTGCTGGCGGCCCGCGAGCTCCAGGCGGTTTTCGATCTTCTGGACCATATCCTGACTGAGGCCGCCCCGATTGCTGACCGACAGAATCAGACTGTCCCCCGATAATTCGGCTTCGAAGATCATTCCCGCCGGGCCTTTCGCCGGCACGTCTCGCCGCAGAGCTTTGCGGTTTTCCAGGATCTGCTTGCGAAACTCCGTCGCAGCCGCCGGCTTCCACTCCGAGAGGCCCTGACTTTTGAGATAGGCTTCCTGCAACACGACCGCTTCCGCGTTCCGCAAAAGTTCGCCCAGGACCAGCTGGACGGTATTCTCCAGATGCAGCTGGCCAATATCCCCGAGCACTCCGGTAAGGAGACCGTAGATCACCTGCTCTTCCGGGCCCGCCAGAGTCGAAAAGGAAATCTCGATCTTCTCGCGCTTTTGCCCCAGTCGCTCGGCCAGTCGAACGTAGTCGCGTAATTCCATAGACTGGTATATTATCGGCCTGGCACCGCTCTGAAATCAGCCCGCGGATTTCGTAAAATGCTTGAAATCCGGGTCAGACCAGGGCCATAATCCCCGTCGTTGAGCTGCTCCGGATCGATGACAGGGATCCGAAAAATCTTCCCGCTCTGAATGAAAGCCCTGCCGAATTCGACTCGTATGAACTTTCTTGCCGCAGATCCGGCCGCGGCTACCGCTCCGGATACCCTGCAGGAATACATCGCCGACTTCTACGACGCCTACGTCGTGCAGGTGCGCGGGGCGCTGCTCTTCGGGATCGTAGTTTATAGCTGCTTTTTGATCCTCGATTATTTCCTGATGCCGGAACGCATGCTGGAGCTTTCGGCCAACCGGGCGGTTGTCAGCCTGGCCGCCCTGGCGGTGCTGCTCTGGAGCTATCGCCCGGGCTTCCGGCGGATCTTTCGCCTGAGCCTGTTCGCTTCGCATTTGATCGTCGGCGCGGGCAGCATCCATCTCGGGTTGATCAATTCGATTTACGACAGCAGCCTCTACAGCGTTCTGATCTTTTACGCGCTGATTCCCAGAGCGCAGTTTCTGTATACGGTAGTCGCGAATTCGATGCTGGTGGTCGGATATTTTCTGGCCCACTATTTCCTGTCGAATCCGCCTTTCCTGGAACTGCTGTACGAAACTCTGCTCTTAAACGCGGCGTCGATCGTGTCGTTTCTGGCGGCGTATCTTAAAGAGTCTTCCGGCCGCAAAGAATTCGTCCGCAAACGCAAGCTCAAAGCGACGAGTCAGCAGCTCACGGACGCACGCACGACGATCTATAACCAGTATCGCGTGCTGGAAAAACGGCACCAGGAATTGGAAGAGGATCTGCTGCTCGCGCGCAAGACTCAGGAACAATTCGTGCCCCGCCGCTTTATGAACGTGCCGGGGATCGACTGCTTCGCCCACTATCGCCCCGTCGACCAGGTCGGCGGAGACTATTTCGACTTCATCGACTTAAAAGAACGCGGGGTCGGCGTATTCATCAGCGACGTTTCCGGACACGGAGTGCCGGCGGCGCTCATCACCGCCATGCTGAAGATGACCACTTCGCTGCACGGGCCGGAGGCCGAATCTCCCGCGCGATTCTTAACGCTGTTGAATCGCTCGCTCTATCGTAAAACCGGCACGCATTTTTTGACGGCCTTCATGGCTTTCATCGAACCCAAAAGCCAGCGGATTGTATTCGCGAACGCCGGCCACTGCTGTCCGATTCTATATCGCCGCAGCACCGGCGAATATACCGAGCTGGATTCCTACGGGATGATTATGGGACTGCTCCCCTTCGACGAATACGAAGACAACGCTCTGCCGCTGAAGCCGGAGGATCGTCTGATCTTTTATACGGACGGCGTAACCGAATCCCGCAACGACGAAGGCGAAATGTTCGGCGAAAAGCGTCTGCGAAAATTCTTAGAAGATTATAACCAGCTCGACGCCGAACAGACCGTGAACGGCCTCTTAAACGCCCTGAACAGCTTTCGCGGCGATCAGGAACCGGAAGACGACATCGCGCTGATCTGCCTGGACGTCATCGGCGAAATCGGTATGCCCATGAGCCATCCATAATCGGAGCCGGCGCTATTTGAAATGCCCCAGGATTACCAGAACCCTTTGTGTTCCGCAAGATTACCAGAACCCTTTGTGTTCTTCCATGACCCCGAACATATCGCCGGTTTCGACCCAGACGCCGTCGACGCGTACCACGCCGCTCGCCTTCACATAGACTTCGGTATGCAATAGATCGATGAAAAAAGGAATCCAGGTTTTGTCGGTCTTGCGCTGAAAGAGAGTCACCGCCAGATTCATATCCGGACTGGTTACATGCCAGGTCTGGCTCCACTTATCCTTTTTCTGAAACTCAAACGAAACCGCCTGATCCAAACGAACCCACTCGTTCTTGCGCGGACTCTTTGAAATCGCGTCGGTCAAATAAACCTGGGTATAGAGCTGGCTGTAGGCCCCGTAGTTTACCAGAGATGCGAGGGCCACATTTTCGTTTTGCACCGCCAGCCAGTGCCAGCCGGTTTTCGAGGGCACGCGACCCCAACAGTGATCATAGTACGTCAGAGCGTCTTTTAAAACATACTCTTTGCCGTTCGCGCGGATCACGCCGTTGGCCCGGTTGTGAAAGAAATGCATGAGACCGTAGCGGTCCTGGATCTTATAATCGAATTTCGTGAAAAAAGGAATCGTCGGCTTCATGTCGATTTGACCTTCGAAGCGCTTCGACTGAATTTCAAATTTCCAGGCGCCGTCCGTCGGATCGACCGGATCGGCGACGCCGTTGAACTGCTCCCGGAACGCGCCGTTATAGGCGATGCGGGTCTTGCCGCACTTATAGTTCAGACTGAGCTCGTTCGGCGGAATCTTGCGATTCGTAAACAGCTTCTTGCTCCAGTGCACCGGCTCGGGCATCTTCGGATCGAAGACGCTCATGACGAATTGATCGGCGAGATTCGTGCGCACGAAGTACCAGCTCACGTAAAAATCGCCGGCGGCGTCGTAGCAGCCGGTGTACCACCACTCTTTGTCGCGCCACTCGTCGCAAATCGTGCGCAAAATATTCCAGCGGTTTCGCAGGACTTTCTTCGGTTCGAGTTCCATGTGCAGGCTCCGGGTTTCTGATCGCGATTCGATCGACGCTATGCTTAATTCGCCGACGCGGCCGAAGCCGCATTCGCCTCGGGCGGCTCTACGCTCGTCAGCTCGGTGCGCCGCTGGTTTTGCATATATTCGTCGTACTTGTTCGAACGGGTGCCGAAGACCGTATCGGTCCAGGAGAGCAGTCCCGCGTAGTTGCCGTAGAATTTCGAGTGGTGGAAATCATGAAAAACAGCGCCGTCATAAAAGGGCAGCCAGTGGGCCGGGTTGAATGCAAACTGGAACCCGGAATGCTGCTCCGCGGCTTCCCACTGCCGCACGATCACCCACAGATACAGAGTCACGATGTGAGCTCCCACCAGAATCGGACCAATCAGAATCATACTCGAAATCAGTAGAAATTCGATCGGGTGCATGTAGTTGCCCGAGATCGAAAGCGGGGTCGCGATCCGATGATGCACTGTATGGATCTTCCGGTACAGAAAGGGATTCGTATGCATGGTTCGATGCAGCCAGTAATACAGAAAATCATCGAGGATTGCGAAGAGCAAAATCTGGCCGGCGATGACGTACCACGCCGGCAGGGCTCCCGCGTGAATCCCGGTCAGCCGCAGAACCGGCCATGAGAGCACGCTGAATATTATTAGTGTAGAAAAGTTAATCAGTAGCTGCTTGACGGACATACGCACGATGCGATGGTGCGATGCGGAACGCCGATTCTGAATCCAGAAACGCTGCGCCCAGGGGGGATTCCACAGCGCCAGCAGGGTCAGCGGAACGGCCATAAAAACGAAGGCCGCGAAAGCCACAACGTTCGCGCCGACCGGAAAAAGCCAGAAGAGCGGCTCCTGATACCAGCCGGGGATTTCGCCGGCGACGACGGCCAATTCCTTCGTCAAATTCGCAAAGACTTCAGTCATAATTTCGAACCTCAAAAAAGGTGACTATGCCCGCAACCAGGTCAAGCTTAAAATCACTTATTCCGTACTTACCATTTTCGACCGTGCTGCGACTGATCGAGCTCGATCGTCTCCCGCGCTCCGAAGCGAAACGCGGCGGCGTTATCTTCATCGACATCGCGGGCTTTACCGCTATGTCCGCGGCTCTCGCCGACCAGGGACAGGCGGGGATGCAGGCGCTGCAGGAAATCATGAGTCGTTATTATAACGGCCTGCTGGATTTCGTCCGCGACTACGGCGGCGTGGTCTACCAGTTCGCGGGCGATTCTATTCTGGCCGGCATGGAACTCCAATCAGGCGAAAGCGACGCCGCGGGAGCGTTGCGCGCGGCGCGCTGCGCCCATGAACTGCACGCCAGCGTCGCCGAACACGCCGAGTTCGAAGCCCTCGGCGGCCGCTATAAAATTCAAACCAAGGCCGGCGCGTCCTTCGGAGATTATAACGTACTGCAACTGGGCCAGAAGGAACTATGGTTTCACCCGGTGCTCGTGGGATCCGCCGTGCGCGGCGCGGTGAACGCGGAAGTCCGGGCCGTGGCCGGCCAGAGTATCGTTACCCGTCAGTTAGTGGAATCGCTACCGGCCGACGGCGCCCGCTTGCTGGCCCTCGACGCCTCCGGCGCGAATCACGCAAATGACTCGAATGACCCGGGTGATTACGCTCTGATCGAAGGCGTCGCCGCCGCCACCGAACGCTTTCGCGCATCGTTCAGCCTGCCGACCGGCTTCGACGAAACCAAACTGTATCGGCGCTGTTCGTACTTTATACAAGACGCCCTGCTGAAAAAAATCACGACGGGCCATCGCGGCTTTACCGGTGAATTTCGAAATATAACGGCGCTCTTTCTACGCTTCGAAGGTTTCGACCTGAGCGCACGCGAAAATTCAGATCTGCGCAAGCAGCTGGACGCATTCTTTTGTTTCGTACAAAATGAAGCCCGCACTTCCGACGGCCTGTTTTTACAAACCGACCTGAGCGATAAGGGCGGCATGTTCATGATCCTCTTCGGCGCGCCCAACGCGATCGAAAACAAAGAAGCGGCCGCCGCACGCCTGGCCCTGCGCCTGGTCGCGTGCAAATCCGCCTTCCCGGAACTCGAAGTCGTCCAGGCGGGACTCGCGACCGGCGACGCGTACTGCGGCGACCTCGGGGCCGCGATGCGTAAATCTTATTCGACTCTGGGCAACTGCGTAAATTTAGCCGCGCGCCTGGCGTCGTACGGCGATCGCAGCGCCGTGCATATCGATGAATCGACCGCCGGCCGTCTGCCGCGCCGCTTCGTAGCCCAGGAAATTTCCGGCGTCGCATTGAAGGGCATGGGAGACAATCTCACGGCGTACGAACTGCTCTCGGAAAAAGAACTGACCGGCCTCTTTCACCTGCACCAGGATCGTCTGATCGGTCGGCGAATCGAACTCGATTTCCTAAGCGGGCGCATGAATCGCGCACTGATCGAAAAACGCGGCGGCGTAACCGCCGTGACCGGCGAAGCGGGCGTGGGCAAGTCCCGCCTGGTCAGCGCTTTCGTGCAACGAATGCTCGAAAACGGCGTCACTCTGGTCGGCGGCCATTGCTTCAGCTACGAACGCCGCACTCCGTTCTATCCCTGGAAAGAACTCTTATTACAGCTGCTCGAAATCGACGAAAGCGAAAAACTAGCGGACGGCTTAGAAGGCACGCTGGAAAAAATTTCCGAACGACTGCGCAGTCTGGAAGATGTTTCCGTAGACTGGGCGCCGGCGCTGGGCGCACTGATCGGATTGCGCGCCACTGAAAACGCGGTCACGCGCGCGCTGGATCCGCGCGAAAAGAATCTGCGTTTATTTCAAATCATCTTCGAACTGATCGAAGCGGCCTTTCGCGACCGGCCGGGCTGTCTCTATTTCGAAGACGTGCACTGGATGGACGAAACCTCGTTTCGCCTGATCGAATATATCGCCGCGCGCATCGACGAGCTGCCGGTGATTCTGCTGCTTTCGCTGCGCCCCGATCCCATCATAAATACTCTGCAAGAATCCTCCGCGGCGGTCGAAGGACGCCTGGCGGAACTCAGCCTCGAACACTTTTCCGACGAAGACGCCGACGAGTTCGTACGCCATCGCCTGAATCTGGAATCTCCGAACGAAGGACTTGAGCGCATGATTCTGAACGTGGCCCACGGGAATCCTTTCTTTATCGAATCGATCGTGGAAAGCCTGATTGAACAGGGCCATTTACAGAACGCGAACGGCCAGTCGCCGAACGGCAAGCACGAAGACGACGCCAAACACGTGCTGGCGACCGAAGTCGATCAGATTCGACTGCCCGGCAGTTTGCGCGACGTCCTGCTCGCGCGATTGGACAGCCTGGATGAAAACGCCAAGACCACGCTCAAGACCGCTTCGGTCATCGGTCGGGTCTTCTCTTTCGACGTGCTGACGCGGCTGCTGCCGGACACCCTGCGAGCGGACCAGGCGGAAGACAGCCTGATCGATCTGGAGCGCATGGATTTAACCCGCCTGGAATCGCCCACGCCGCTCGAATATATTTTCAAACACGTCGTCATTCGCGACGTGGCCTACGAAAGCATGCTGCTTTCGACGCGCGAATATATTCATCGCCGGCTGGCCGAACACCTCGAAGAAATCTTTCAAGAAAACCTGCGCGATCGCGCGGACACCCTCGCCTTTCACTATCTGCAGGGCTCCGACGCGACCGCCGCCTTGCGCTATGTATATATGGCCGGCGCGAAAGCGCGCGAAAGCTATGCGAACCGCGACGCCATCGGTTACTTCGAACAAGCCCTGGAAATTCTGGACCGCCCCGATACCACTCTGCCCGAACGCGTCGAAGCAGGCGAGCGTTCGATTCCCGGCGACGAACTGCGTCTGAGAATTCTACAGGATCTGGCTGAAGTGCGCAGCCGCATCGGGGGCTACGACGAAGCCCTGGACGGCTATCGCCAGTGCCTCGAACTCACGAAAGATTCCACAGAGCTCGCAAACGTTCACATGGGCATGGGCCTGATTTATCAAGAACGCGGCGAACCCGGCCAGGCCGTAAAAGAAATGGAACGCGCCATGCGCTTGCTGGGCGTCAAACCGCCGCAAACCAAAGCGAGCACCATCCTTTCGCTGCTCTACCAGTTCGGCGTGCGTTTCGTGTACTCAAAATTTCCGCGGCTGGCGCGACGCATTCCCCCCAAGGGCCGCAAGCCGGCGCGACTCTTACTGCGGGCGATTCGAATTCTTACCAAAATCTACGTGCTGGTGGACCTGGAAAAATTCGCCTGGAGCACCGTCTACGGCGTCAACCTGGCCGAGCGCCTGCGCGATCCGGCGGAGCTCAGCCAGTACTACGGCCCGTACGGCATTATGTTAAACGGGATGGGATTTTTCGAAGCCGCGGACAGCTACTTCGATCGCGGGTTGGAGCTTGCCCGCCCCCTGCGTAGCGCTCCCCTGGTCGAAGGACTGCTGTTACAACTCAGCGGCACGCGACATCTGTTTCGCGAAGATCCTGCGAAGGGTCTGGACGATCTGGATCAATCGATTCGAATCAATCGCGCCGTCGGCGGTATCTGGGAGTTGCTGACCAGCCTCGGCACCCAGGGACAACTGCTGTTTTTACTTTCGCGCTTCGCGGAGTCGCGCGAAAAGTACGACGAGTGCGGCGAACTCGCATTCGAATTGAACTCTTCCGTTCATCTCGGCTGGAAGTACTGCAAAGGTACATTCTGTAAATACTTATTATCGGACAGCACGCCCGAGAGCATCGCCGCGGCGCGCGAAGGATTGAACCAGGCGATCGCGATCAGCCTGGCCGCGGAAGATCTCATGAATCAGATCATCACCTGCGGTCACCTGACGGTCGTCGCGCGCCACGCGAACGATCCCGAAGAAGCGGCGCGCCTGGCCGCCGAAATCCTGCGCATCAACCAGGACTACAAAGTCAACCTGCCTCACGTGAAGATCGCCCTGGTCGACGCGGCCGAAGCCGCGCTCTTCGCTCTGGAGCGCGCGCGCGAACATAAAAAAAATTCGAACGGCGCAATCAAAGAGAAAGACCTCCTGGCCACCGCGCGCCGCGCCTGCCGCAAAGCCCGCTCCCTGGGCAAATCTTTTTCGTACATGCGCGGACCGGCGGAGTCCGCCTACGCGCGCTATATCCAGCTTACGAAAGGTCCGGCGAAAGCCCGGCCGATCTACGAGCGCGCTCTGCGCTATCTGGACGGCAGCCCCCACCAGTGGGAACGCGGCCGGGCCTTCGCCGCGGCGGCCCAGGCCTACCCCCCGGAATCGGAAGAGCGCCGCCGCTATCTACGAAGTGCGCGCGAAATCTTCGAGGCCTGCGACATCCGCGCCGAACTCACGCATCTGCCGCCGGCCTGAAAGCCCCGGCGACACGGGCGGCTGCGCGGCCGCGCGGCCTCCTGAACTCTTCGGAAAGATTTCCTGATTGCAGAAAATTTCCGCGACAAAATGCTTAACCATATGGCTAACAAAAAGATCAGCCGCGCAGGCAAAAAGAAAACGGCGCGCGCCGCGACGAAACCGCAGCCACCCGCGAAAGCCGACGCCTCCCGGCCTTCGCCGGCCGCTCGTAAATTCGCACAGATTCTGGCGAAACTCTCCGGAGAGGAGCGAAATGTACAGGCGGGGCGCATGATGTCTTCCCCGGGCATTGTATGCAAGGGCAAGGTCTTCGCCTTCTTCTGGAACGAAGACATGGTCTTTCGCCTCGGAAAGGGTTTCGACCCCGCCACGCTCAAGGTCAAAGAGTGGCGCTTTTTGAATCCGTTTAAGGACAAGCCGCCCATGCAGGGTTGGTTCGTGGTCCCGCCCGCCGAAATGAGTCGCTGGGAACGCCTGGCCCGGGCGGCGCTGAATACGATGCGCGCCGAACAGGAAAAATAATCGCCGCCCCGAACCTGCTTGCAATCCGCAGGGCAGGACATTCGATTCGTTCGATGCCCGCTGCAAAGTCCAGCAAAGGTCCGCTCCTGATCAACCTCCTGTTTCATCGGACCACGATCACCTATTTACAGGGCCCGATCTTTGTGATGACCGCGGCTACGATCGTCCACCTCTTTGATCCAGAGGCCGCGGTCGGACTGCCGTGGTGGTCCATCGCGCTCTTTCTGATTTATTCGCTCGGAACGATAATGTATGCGACGGACCGCCTGCAGCGCGGCGCCTGGAGTTTGCGTAAATGGGCCGACCGTCTGTTTTTACTCAGCGCTCCCGCGGCCATGGTGTACGCCTACGTCGCATATATTATGCCGGCTTATTTTATCGTACCGGCATTCGGCGTGCTCGCCGCCGGCTTGCCGCTTTTGGGCATTGTCAGAAATCGCATGTGGGTGCTGTGGTTTGCGGCCTTCACTCTGACCTATGTATCGGCGACGCTCCTGACGGGATTCCTCGACCTGGATCCGGCCTTCGCCGCGAAGACGGCGTATGGTTTTCTGGAACGCGAGCCCGCCGCCTACGTGCTGTCTCTGATCGCATGCCTGATCATGCTCTTATGGCTGACCCTTACGTCGGCTCGCGGCAAACGCATCGCCGATCGCGCCGCCAAACATTTGATTCAAGCGCGCAAGAGCCGGCGCGAACTCGATCATGCGAATCGGGAACTGCGACGCCAGCGCTCGCGAACGGACGCGGACTTAAAGATCGCGCGCCGAATTCAAGAGGGGATTCTGCCGAGCACCGATCGTTTTTCCGAGCACCGCCTGCTTTCGGTCGGCGCCCGCTACCTGGCCCTGGACGGCGTCGGCGGCGACTACTACGACTTCGCGGACCTGGGCGACGGCTGCTTTGGATTTTTTATCGCCGACGTTTCCGGTCACGGCGTCCCGGCGGCATTGGTTACCGGTATGACCAAAGTGGCCTTTACGAATCATGTGGGAACCGCCGACGCGCAACCCGGCCACGTCCTGCGAGCGATCAACGCCGCAATGTACGAATTCGTGCGCGACCTGGATCACTATCTGACCGCCTACTATTTGATCATCGATTTAAAAGCGGGACGCGCGCGATTTTCGAACGGCGGCCACACGCCCGCGCTGCTGCATCGCCGCGCGGACAATTCAATCCATGAATGGACGACGCGCGATAGTTTCTTTCTGGGCGTGGAGCCGGATTTCGAATACAGATCCGGCGAAGTGGAGTTGCACCCGGGCGATCGTATCGTGCTGTACACGGACGGCCTGACCGAAACGCAAAATCCCGAAGGGGAATTCTACGGCGACCATCGTCTGGCCGAATTCTTGACCGAGCAGGCGGCGCAAACGGAGCAAGCGAGCGGCCCGGACGATCCAATCGTACAGAAGCTGATGCAGGACTTAACCCGATTTTCCGGAGGCAGCACGCCGCGGGACGACATCGCGGTGATCTGTATCGATTACCGCGACGCCTCTTAAATCGCAGCTCCGACCGGGCGAGCGGAGCTGCGAGCTGTATGTGAAAGCTTTCACATGCAGCTTCACGGCGAAAACTTCAGCGCGAAATATTATGAATATCGAATTCAGAAACGGTTTCGCCTGAGCCGCTGAACAGGATATTGAGTTTCGCCTGCAGCACGTAGACCTGGCCGTCGCGCACGTCGGCGGTCGTGGGGAATTGCCAGTCTTTCGTAACGGTTTTGACGACCTTCGCCGAAGCCCAGTCATCGTCGCTTTCCAGAATATAGGCGCTCGGCTTCGCTTCGCCGACGGGGGAATTCGTAATCAGAACCAGCTGGCGATCGTTAATGCGGGTCACGCCGTCGGCCGCGAACAGCGGCTCCTCCAGCTTCACTTCCGTCAGCGCCTGCGGGTCGGCCAGGGGAATGCGAGTCAAAGTGCCGGCGCTCGAATTCGCCACGATCAAGGCCTCGCCGAATAGATCGATGCCGTTCAGGCGAAAGCCGTCGCCGGCGAAGCGCCGATCGCGCAGGAATTCGCTGACCTGATAGTCGGGAGTGATCTTATAGATCACCGGGCTGAAGCTGTTGGTTACGTAGATATTACCGTCCCCGTCGACGGTGGCGTCGTTGGCGAAGTGGGCCGCGCCAGGCATCGCAGCGGAGACTTCGGCCAGATCTTTGAAGAACAAGTTTTTACCGTCGGCCAGGGAGTATACGCCGAGGCCCGCGAGCTTTTTCTGGGTGGCCGCCGCCGTGCGAATGCTGACGCCCGGATCGGAAACGCAGACGATCAAACGATCCCGCCCTTCGTCGATGTGCAGACCGATCGCCGAGACGATGCGTTCGTCCTGAATGACCGGAGCGTATACGCCGTCATCGCTCACCGAGCCGATCACGCCTTTTTTCAGCGAGCTGACCAGGAAGCGGCCGCGACGCGCGTCGTAGACGACGCCTTCCGGAAAGAGATTCTCGTTCGTAAAGCTTACCAGCTCCGGCTTCGGTCCGCCGCACGCCGAAGTCATCGTCGCCAGAAAAACCGCCAGAGCGATGCGAGCCAGCGCCGAACGCTGTAGATTCATCGAAAATAAATTTAATAGATCAGACATATTCAGACGCTGGAAGGCGAAGGCCAAAGATCAAGAAATTATCGTGCGGGATCGTTTTTTTACTGGCAACCGACCGACGGACGCGGCTCATTCTTCTGGAGTATGCGACCGACCCTGACTCATATCGCGCTGCACGTCGCCGATCTTGAAAGCTGCATCGAATTCTATCGATCGTACTGCGGCATGCAGATCATCCACGAACGAAGCCCCGAAAAGTCCAGCGCCGACAGTCCGGATGCCGGGAAGCGGATCGTATGGATGGCCGAAGCGGGTCGGGAGCGCGAGCTGATCTTCGTTTTGATGCCCGGCGGCCGACCGCAAACGCCGGCTCCCCGAGACTACGGCCACATCGGTTTCGCGCTGGAATCCCGCGCGGCCGTCGACCGCATCGCCGAACGCGCGCGCCGCGAAGGCCGCCTGAGCTGGGAGCCCGTGGATGAAGACTATCCGGTCGGTTATTATTGCGGCGTGAGCGATCCCAACGGCACAGTCATCGAATTCAGCTACGGCCAGCCTCTCGGGCCCGGCGCACCCACGGAGTCCGCTGAGTCCCCTGCGCCAGGCGAGCAAGCCCGGCACGATGCATGAAAGCGCCGGCCAGCCGATCGCCGCTCGATCCGCAACCGTCACCGCCTGGAGACATGTGAGCACTCGGTGAGACGGCCGGCCTGTGAAGTTTTTTCTATCTCGAAATTATAGTATCCAAACCCGCCTGAGATGTATGGGTGACATATGGCTTGCAGATTCGATGCGGATGCTTCCTCCGCCTCAACTGAATCTTCGGACGTTGCGCGGTCCGCTTATGAGCACGATCCCGCGCTGTATCCGCGCGAGGAGTGCGGCATCTACGGCATCCACGGATGCCCTGAAGCGGCCAATTTTACTTACCTGGGCTTGTATTCCCTGCAGCACCGCGGACAGGAGTCCGCCGGGATCGTCAGCACCGACGGCGAGCGCCTCTATCGCAAAGCGGGCATGGGCCAGGTCTCCCACGTTTTCAATAAAGACAAGCTGAACGAGCTGGTCGGCCACGCCGCCATCGGCCACAATCGCTATTCGACGACCGGGGCGTCGTTTCTGCGCAACGCCCAGCCGATTCGAGTAGAATCGAATCTGGGCGCGTTCTCCCTGGCACACAACGGCAACCTGGTAAACTCCTGGACTCTGCGCCGGGAGTTGGAATCCACCGGTTCAATCTTTCAAACCACCGTCGATTCCGAAGTCATCGTCCACCTCATGTCCCGCAGCGGCAAAGCCGACTTTCTGGAAGCTCTCTGCCACGGTTTGACCCGGGTGAAGGGCGCCTACAGCCTGCTGATGCTGACGAAAGACGCGCTGTACGCCGTCCGCGATCCCAACGGTTTCCGCCCGCTGGTGCTCGGTCGCCGGGAAGACGGCTCGTACGTCGTCGCCTCCGAGACCTGCGCCTTCGATATTACCGAAGCCGAATACGTGCGCGATTTAAAACCGGGTGAACTGGTGCGCATCGACGCGAAGGGTGTGAGCTCTTTCTTTCCGTTTAAGCCGATCCCGGAATCGCTCTGCATATTTGAGAATATTTATTTTTCCCGCCCGGACTCCGTCATCTTCGGACGCTCGGTCTTTGACGTGCGCAAGAGTCTGGGCCGCCATCTGGCCAAAGAACACCCCGTCGAAGCGGACGTGGTCGTTCCCGTGCCGGATTCCTCGACCGTGGCCGCCCTGGGTTATTCGGAGGAGAGCGGCATTCCCTATACGATGGGCCTGATCCGATCGCACTATATCGGGCGGACATTTATTGAACCGGAGCAGAAGATCCGCGACTTCGGCGCGAAGATCAAGTACAACGTGATCGCCTCGGCGGTCAGAGGCAAACGCGTGGTGCTCGTCGACGATTCGATTATGCGCGGCACGACTTCGCGTAAGCTGATCAAGATGTTTCGCAAGGCCGGCGCCACCGAAATTCATATGCGCATCAGCGCGCCGCCGACTAAATTTCCCTGCTATTACGGCATCGACATCCCCACCCGGGACGAGCTGATCGCCGCGAACAACTCCGTCGATGAAATCATCGAGTACCTGCAGGTCGACAGCCTGGGCTATATGAGCCTGGAGACGACCCAGACCGCCATGATCGAATCGGACGAGATTGGAGTGGCCGGCGAACAGAACGGCCACGCCGCGAACTCCAACGGGGCCAACGGCGCGACGCCGCAAAAGCGCGGCTGGTGTATGGGTTGCTTCTCAGGCGACTATCCCCTGGCACTACACGACGATGTGGAAGGGAATCAGAAAGAGCTCTTTCCCGACGTGCTGGTCGAAGAAATTACCTGAGCTTCGTTTCGCAAAGCGAAACGAAGCGAAGTTGAATTCAGAGTTTCGCAAAGCGAAATGAAGCGAACTTGAATCCGGAGTTTCGCAAAGCGAAACGAAGCAAACTTGAATCCAGAGTTTCGCGAAACGGAGCGAATTTGAATTAGAGACCGACCCGCGTCGCCTTAGCAATCCGCGGGAGATTTGCCTTCGCCGCACAGATGGCTGCCGGCCCAGTCGCCCAGGCTTTCCATCGTCGGCCGCAGCCCGGCGCCCTTTTCCGTAAGCTCGTACTGGTAGCGCACGGGGTTTGTCTGGTACGGCGTTTTGGATATCAAACCGCAGTTCGACAGGCGGCGCAGGCGATCGGCCAGAATGTTGGTCGGCATGCGTTCGCCGGATTCCAGGAACTGGCCGAACTGGCGCTTGCCCAGATACATCAGATCCCGGATTACCAGCAGAGTCCAGCGATCTCCAATGACATCGAGCGCCCAGGCGATGGGACATTTTGAACGGTCAGCGTGATTTCTGGTTTTGGTAGCGGTCTTTTCCGGGTGTCCGGCTTGCATAGTTGATGCATAGGACTCGAATTAATCCACGCCGACTACAAAAAATTTGAGCGACCGGCCAAAATGAGCCAACTTTCTACAGACGATAGCGCCGCGTGCAGCATGATCCGTCAATTCGCCGCAAATATGAACAGTTTACGGCGATTTCCGAGACGCTGCTTGCAAATATTTAACATCGTTGCCATGGACCAATCAAGAGGCTACGGCTCAAGAAACGGCCTCTGAGCGAACGACTGTTTTCGGAAACGCAACCGGATAGCCCCGGGCTTATAGATTCGCGCGGGCAATCGAAGCGGTTCAGGTCGATTCGAGGGAATGCATCTGCGGATAGAAGCGATACATGTATTCTTTGTAGTCGTCCCAGATTTCGACGATTCCCGATACCGAAGCGCACATGCGGATCATATTGCGCATGAATACGTGCGGGTCTGACTGGCGGCAACGGCGGGTCTCGCTGAGACTGGTGCGAAAGATGCGGCGCATGGCCCGGATAAAAATCAACCGCGAAGAGCGACGGAAATCCCGGCGAGCCTCATCCGCGGAAGGCAGCGGTAAAAACAGCTCCCGCAAAAATCCAGTGGCGTATTCCAGGAAATAATCCACGTCCGTTTCGAGCCGCACACGCTCACTGCGAGCGAAGGTCGAAAGATAGAGATGCATCAGCGTGACTCGCGCTGCGCGCTCCGATCCAACGCGCTCCCGCGCTTCCCGATAGTACTCCGAAGAAAGTCCGGTTTCAATAAAGACCGCCCAGCCGTCGATGCTGGCCTGCACGATTTGCGCCAATTCGTCCGGAGACATCCGGGCAAGACGATCGGCACCGGCACTGCTTGCGGGCGCATGCGAAAATTGCGCGTCCGTATCTTTGAGTAATTCGAGGCCAGCCATTTCTTTCAGATCCTTCGTTGCTGCGAAGTGCTTTTGAATGTATCCGATTCCGCCGAAGGATGCAAGCCAGAAAAATGAAGTTACTGAAAAAAGTTTAAAGTTATGGGAAAGAGTCGAAAAACACAGGGATTTTCAGATCTTTCTAGACCTTTCGTACTATACAAAGCAGATACTGGCGAAGTCAATCTTAACCCCGGCGCGTTCGCAAGCCCGACGTTTGATCCGCCTTCACCGTTCGGCGATCAAAGTCATGAAGCCCTGCGCCATGTTTTCGTGTGCAATGCGGAAACCGGCACGGAGCAAACGTTCCGCGATCCAGACCGGCCCGACGCGCAGCTTGCGATAGCAGCTCTTGTGAAACTCCCAGCGATCAGCCGGGCCGCGTTCGTAAATCAAATCATGCACGATAACGTGCTCGTCCGAATCATACTCCAGAAAGCAGGTGAAGATTCTTTCCCCGTCGGATCTCACTGGAATAAAGCGATCCAGGCCGACCAGGCTCTGACTCAAATCGCGGAAGCCCAGAATCAATCTTCCACCGGGCTCCAGTTTCTGCCTGGCCGCTTCAAAAAACGCCTCCACGGCGGCGAAGGACTCCAGATGCGGCAGCGTATCGCCCATGCAAACCAGAAGCTCGTAGGAACCCGGGGTGGACGCCGGAGTCGAGTCCCTCTGCAAAAACTCAACCAGATCCGCTTCGATCGTCCGAACCGAACCGCCCGACTCTGCAATGCCCGGCAGCCCGGCACGCGAATCCAGTTCCCGCAGGAGCGTCGCGCTCAGGTCGACGGCGTCCACGCCGAAGCCCGCTTCCGCCAGGGGAATCGATTGAAAGCCCGAACCCGCTCCCAGGTCCGCCGCCCGACCGCTCGGCGCCTTCGGAACGACGCCCTGCTCGTGAAACCAGGCGGCGCTTTCGGCGGCCTTCGCTTCGAATCCGCCGTAGAGCCAGGTATAGCGGTCAGCCAGCAGGCTTTCATAGTGGCCTTGCGCGCTTTGAATCATGGACATTCAGCCTTCGATCTGAATCCCTCTGGATTTATAAAAGGCGATCCGGTCCCGAAGCTGAATAGCGCCGGCTTTGGGATTGCGATACACCCAGGCCGCGTCCGCGGTTTTCTCGCCGCCCTGCTCCAGATGATAATAATTCGCGGTGCCCTTCCAGCCGCAGACGGTGGTCGTCGGAGAGTCTTTGAAAATTTCCGTCTTGAGGGAGTCCGGCGGGAAATACAGATTCCCATCCACTTCGACTGTATCGTCGCTTTCGGCGATGACGGTTCCGTTCCAGATTGCACGTGCCATATTGATGATTTCCTCTAGATGATAGTATACTGATCAGGGCCTGTAGCGCCCCTCGAATCGAAACGCAGCGGCGGCGAATCGCTCGTTTTTCTGAGACGAGCCGACCCGGGCGCGGTTACGCCTGCTTTTCCCGCCCCGGCAAGCCGATATTGACAGGACAGGCCTTTGTTGAAGGTCTGTGTGATTCAGACAATGTCCACAGTAGATATTCAATCGATGGTCAAAGTCCCCGTCGCGGTCTCCGAAGACCTGGTGAAGATCATTCGCCTGCTGGCGATGACGGGCAAGAAGCTCTTTCTCAAGCATCTATACGAGCCGCTGGACTACGGCGGCTGGAAACGCCGCGCTTCGAATGAAACCGCCCGCAAGCTGATGGAGCGCATGGACCGGGCCCTGGCCGACTCGACGGCCGTGCATACGGTCGGCCCCCTGGGCAAACGTCTGATCTCCTCGGCCATGAACGAAAGCCTCTCGGCTCTCGGAGATTCGTGTATCTTCTTTTTCGAACGCATGCCGATGCACTCGAAAATCTCGACTTCGCGCGAGGCGATTGAATTCGTTCAGACCCTCTACGATCCCCTGAATGATTTCAATCAGCTGCACCAGGATCGCAGCCAGAAGATCTTCGAAGAGGGTCTGCAGAATATCAGCGCCGACGATCTGAAGCAGGCCTTCCAGCCCGTCGACCTGGATCGCTATAAAATCAAAGTCGAGATGCAGCGCCAGGCCGTGAGCCTGTTTCATAAGATCGTCATCGCCAATCGCAACGACGATTTGCCGCGCTGTCGCAAACTGATCGCCGCCTATCTGATCGCCCACGGAGACCAGGAAAACAATAACCGCGACGAAGTCGAAAAGCTGATCGACGCCCTACAGGAACGCGACGAGACCTTTCGTTATTCGGTGATGGAAAATATCGCCATCAATCTGTACTATGATATTCAGAAGAGCATCACCCGCGGCGATCTCAAGCGCACGATTATGGGCATCCGCAAGTACGCCCACGTCTTCGAAGGCAATCCCGAGATTCGTTATTTCAACGAGATCGACGGCCTCGAACAGAAGCTGTATAAGATCATATCAGCGAAAGATATGTGGAGCGAACTGAAGTCGTAGACGGCCAGACGGACGCCGCGGCGAATTTTCCCACGCGCCGATCTGATCGGGATTCGATCGCGGGATCGTCCTCTCGCGCCGGGGTGCCTCTGACTACCAGCGCCGATAGCCGGCCGTGTCCAGATGAAAGCGATGGCCGCTATAGAGACCGAGGCCGAGGCCGTATCGCCGCCCTTCCCGCTTCCATAAATCCAGCAGGATCGCGTGCAATTGCTTTCTGGCGATCAAATTCGCGGGCACGAGATCAAGAGCCTGAAACTTAAGATGTCGACTGCCCGGAGCCCCGTCAGCCCTGGAATTGTATTCCGCGCTTCTATAGCCGGAGAGGATTTCTACGGGGCCAATCGCAGGAATGATTTCGTTTTCGATCAAGCGAATAACCGGGCGTATATTGCGCCACTTTTCGCGCGGGGGCATCGCGAAAGCCGGCATTTCCAGCTTCCGCCAGTCCGTTCCCTGCCTGAGAAAATGCGACGGATCCAGGTGATCCGTCGTCATCGATGCGCGAATGGATCTCGAGAAACCGGAATACGCTGATTTCAATTCGTTGTCGGTCAGGAACCGGTCGAAGTCGTCCGATGACGGCGTATCGTAAAACGAAACGATATTAAAATCTACCGACCCACCGCAGTGAATCAGAGCGAACGTCAGCACCAGTGCTTGCAGCAAGGACGGGGTAAGCTTCCGATAAAAGACGCATACTTTACTCATCGACTAATAACGACATGGCGCCGCGCATTCGCTACTCCTTCGCGAACTTTCGCTCAGCGAGCTCCATAAAGGCCCGCATTTGTTCGGGGGTCATCTGCTGCTCTTCCGGTCCCAGGGGGCTGTCCGGCAGCGCCGAGTGGCGGTGGGCCGTGGCGCCGTCGCCCATGAATGACGTCATCTCTTCCGGGGTCATCAGAATCGTTTTGCCTTCGCGGGTCAGCACGACGAAGTCGCCCGTGTGCACATCCTCGTACGATTCGTCGTGAGTGCCGTAGCTGACCTCGCCTTCGCAGTGACAGGTTCCATGCACGTCCCGACCTTCGAAGTCCTGGATGTGAAAGGTATAGAATTTCGTGCCGCGAATGCCGGCGATGGCCGTCGGCGTGCGCACGTGAAATTTTTCCCGCGCGCTGATCTTGTTCACCCGCACCCACAGATTGCCCTTGCGCAAATGCAGCTCGCTTTCTTTTTCGGCGAGTTTCTTCAAATGAAATTCGCTGTTCTTCTGAATCTCGACTTCCGCCCGGCCCTGCTTCAACACCGCGACGACGACGCCGTCAGCGCCGGTGTGAATCGTACCGGTCTGGGGTAGAACATCGCCGGTCTTCAGCGGAGTCCGAACGCCGTTGTGCTCCAGCTCCGCCTGACCGATCACGCGTTTCACCGCGCCAATGGAATTCTCAATACCGCCGGGGCCGCAGGCGGCCAGAGTCAGCGCGAAACATCCAGCGATCAGGAACGTGCCGGCGCGGCCGATCCGCCGATCCTGCGCACGAGGGGAATGAAAGTTGAATAAGTTGGAATGCATTGGTGAATCTCTCCTGTAAATCCTGAGGGCGGACTGGCGATACCGGCCGCACGGGCGGGCAGTCGGCGGCCGCATATCTGTCTGGACGCCCCAGTCTGACAATGGTTTCAGACATTGCAAGCCTTCCCCTAAATACCGCCATGTGGAATCGAAAAAATCGTTTCGGTAAATCTTGCCCGGGTCCCAGATGGCGTCCGGCCGCTTCCGCCTGGATTCGCGATCGGCCGACGGAGTCTCTTAAATTATGTCCGATTTTCAAATTCAAAAAAAGCAGGCCGGCGCCATCGTCGTGCTTGTGATTACCGGCAAGCTGGACGCAAAAACCGCGCCGACCCTGAGCGGCGAACTGAAGGGCCTGGTCGGCACCGGCCACGCGAAAATCATTTGCGATATGGCGGGCGTCAGCTATATCGCTTCTGCGGGCGTCGGCACTCTAAAGGCCGGCCTGGTCGACGCCAAAAAGAACGGCGGAGACCTGCGCCTGGCGGGTTTGCAAAAAGAAGTCAAAGACGTCTTCGACGTGCTCGGCTTCACGAAGCTGTTTACGATCGCCTCGGACATCAACGCCGCGGCGAAGGGACTCTAAACCTGGACGCCCTGGATCGTCGCAATCTGCGAATCTCCTGCGACGTCAGCGAACTGAGCCGGGTCCGCGATTCGATGAAAGAGTTTCTCGGCGACTCTTTCGACCGCATCGATAGCAATCGCATTATTCTATCTGTGGACGAAGCGCTGGCGAATATCGTCGAGCATTCGTATGAAGACGCGGGCGAAACGGAAGCGCCGCCCATCGATCTAACGATGGAACGTTTCGCCGACCTTGTGCGCTTCGCCCTGGAAGACCGCGGTCCGCTCTTCGACCCGACTGTGCTGCCGAAACCCAATCTCGAAGAACACGCGAAAAATTCGAACGAAGGCGGACTCGGCGTGTTCCTGTATATGACTCTCATGGACCGTGCGCATCACGAAGCACGTGACGGCGGCGGCAATCGCTTGATTCTTGAAAAGAAACTGCCGCTGGAAGCGCCGAACGAAGCCGAGTCCTGATTGCCCGCGGACCAATCCTGATTCTCGATCGAACTCGACTGTACGACTATGCTCAACTGGATCCCTAAAATTCGCATCGGCCTGGCCGCGAAACTTTCGCTCTTCGTGGGGGTAATGCTCTTCGCTTTGATCGGCGTGATTCTGGCGATCGTATTCAAGCAGCAGCGCTCGACTCTATCCGAACTGGCGGAACGCGAAGTGACGCGTTTTTTAAGTCCGGTCGAATCTCTGACTCTGGAAACCGATCAGACCGCGGAAAACCTGATTCGCTTAGAAGAATTTCGCCTGCGAATTCGCAGCCATGAAGCGCGTAATAAGAACGCGAAACCTGACTATTATAATCGCTTCTTCGACGAAAAACAGTTAAAAGCGGCCGAGAACAACTTACGCTCCGGCATTCGCCCTTCGGAAAAAAGCGATCCCATCGATCCCAAACGATTCGAAGCCTTTCAACGTCGCGCGGCGTACTTCGCGCGCAACCCGCAGCGCACGGCGAAGTACGGCGAACTGATGTGGAATTTTGAGCGCGATCTGCGCAACGCCGTCGACTTCGACGAGCGCATCGACATCGCATTTTCCGGACTGAACCTGGATCGCTATCGCGCCGAATCGATCGACCGCTATCGCCGTCCGCGCTTCGACACGGCCCGTCTGCTTTCGCGCCTGGAACGCCGCCAGCCGGCGCCGATCAACGCCTTCGTATGGCGCAAAGTAGAAGCGCTCCACGAAGCGATTCTCGAAGTATATGAGCCTTTCGTTGCGAAGCGACCGATGGCCGAGCCGATTCGCCATGAATTCGATCAGGCGGACGCGAGCTATTTCGTGATTACGCGCACCCAGTTTCGCACGCCGGACGTTTCCGAACGGGCGCTGCTGGTCAAACGCGCCCTGAATTCCAGCGGACTCTGGCGCCAGTATTCGTACCGCGAGCGGGGCGTCATCGCCGACTTGCAGGAGATCGCCGCGCGCATCGAAGAGCGCCTGAAATTCCTGCGCAATCCCAAAAGCGATTCCGACGATGCGGGCGGCGCCGGTAAAACACAACTCCGGCCGATTCCGCCCGGACGGGACGCCGAACTACGCGAACTCTTTCAAAAGTACGAGGCCGCTCTCGGAGAACGCGCGGCTCTGATAGACCAGTTTCGCCGCGAACTCTTTTTAAAGAAAGACCCGGCCTACGCCGCCGAACTGAGCCGCCTGCAAGAACTCAACGACTCGCTGAAGCAGCTTCGGACGGATCGGCAGAGCAATGCGAATACGCCGGAAGCGATCGACCCCGACGAATTCAAAAAACGCGAGGACGCGATCCTGACGGAGATCGGCGAAATTCGCTCTCAGCATCGCGAGCGCGATTTTTCCCGCACCGAGCAAATCGCCGACGCCTTCGAATATTTGCGCGACGCGGCGCTCTATCATACGGCGATGCTTTCGTATTCGCCGGACCAGTCTTCGTACGAAAACCACACGAAGTTCGCAAACGTGCGCAAGCTGCACGCCTATCGCTGGCGCAATCTGCGCAACTGGATCACGCGCCCGACGAACGAAATCTATATCAATCCCAAACTGGTGGGCTGGGCGCTCTTAACTCGCACGCGTACAGATCTACAGTCCGAAATGTTTCGCCTGGATACGGAGCCCCTGAGTCGCCTGGTGGATCAGTTGCTCTACGAAACGACCGCGGGTTTTACGCGTATCGTCGTCGACCAGACTGAAATTCGCGCGCGCATTCGCGCCGAACGCGACAGCTTTCTCGACACCGCGCTCTCGATCGGCCTGCGCAGTATCTTCCTGGCCTTCTTGCTCTCCGGCCTGCTGGTGGGAGCGATTCGTCGCATTATCGCGGGAGCCGGGCGCGTCGGTCAGGGCGACCTGGAAGTGCGCTTTGATTATAATGGCCGCGACGAACTGGGACAGCTTACGGATTCGCTCAACAATATGGTTACGGGTTTGCAGGAGCGCGAAGAGATGCGCGGCGAACTACAGGCCGCCGAAGAAATTCAAAAGCGCCTGATCGCCGACCAACTGCCGGAAGGCATGAACGAACAT
Source organism: bacterium (assembly GCA_024742665.1). Taxonomy (GTDB): domain Bacteria; phylum Spirochaetota; class Leptospiria; order Leptospirales; family Leptonemataceae; genus JANSYA01. Next base: position 250,105 of record JANSYA010000001.1, on the reverse strand, counting down.
CTTTCGTTCGGTACTTTCTATAAAGCCATGTCCGGCGTCGGCGGGGACTACTACGATTTCATCGACGCGGGACCCGGACGTTTTATTTTTTGCGTGGCCGACGTTTCGAATCACGGCGTCGGGCCGGCGATTGTCATGACTCTCATGCGTTCGCAGCTGCACAGCATCGTGCGACGCGGCGAAACGGATCCGATGCGCATCATCCTGGAATTAAACGAACGCACGTACGCCGACACGCCGGAGAATATTTTTATTACGCTCTTTATCGGGATCTACGATGCAAGCGACAGCACGATCCGCTACGTATCCGCCGGCCACAACCCGGCCTATATCTATCGCTATCGCACGGAAAATCTGGAAACTGTGGCGGCCGGCGGCATGCCGATCGGCGCGGTGGATAACGATCTGTTCGCGACGATCGTCGAAACCCAGAGCGTGAAGCTCGGTCCCGGCGATTTATTTTTCCAATATACCGACGGCGTCAACGAAGCCATGAACCATCAAGACGCCCTCTTCGGCACCGATCGCATGGAGCAGGTGCTGCGCGCTCTCGGCCGCAAGAAACCCGACGCGATCGTAAAAACTCTGGCCCAGGCGGTCGAACGTTTCACCGGCAAACAGATCTTCTGCGACGGCCCTTCGCAGCTGAATGACGATATTGCCATGATCGCCTTCAGGCGATTAAAATAGTTCGGACGCCTTCAGGCGATTGAAATAGTTCGGACGTTTTCAGGCGATTGGAATAATTCAGTCGCTTCGCTTACTCATTCCAGTCGGCGATAAAGATATTTGTGTCGCCGCGCTGTTTGTTGTGGCGATTCGAAGCGAAAACCAGGCGTCGACCGTCCCGCGTAAACATTGGAAAACCATCGAATGTTTCGTTGTGCGTAATCCGCTCCAGCCCCTGCCCGTCAACGCCCACGATATACAAGTCGAAGTTGCGCGGATTCTCGCTTTGCATATTCGAAGAAAAGATCACGCGTTCGCCGTCAGGATGAAAGAAGGGCCCGAAACTCGCGCGACCATAGTTCGTGATCTTACGCAGGCCTGTGCCGTCGACGTTCATGACGTACAATTCCAGCTCCGTCGGTCGCACGTACTGCTTTTCCACCAGCTCGGTATAGACTCGCAGCTGCTCCGGCGTTTCCGGCCGGCTGGCGCGAAAGATCAAACGTTTGCCGTCAGGCGAAAAGAAAGCGCCGCCGTCGTAACCCTTCGCGAAGGTCAGGCGCGTCTGATTGCCGCCGTCCAGATCCATCAAATACAGCTCGGGATCTCCGTCCCGCATCGATGTGAATACGATCTTATCGCCCTGAGGGGAAACCGTCGCTTCGGCGTCGTAGCCGGGCGCGTCGGTCAGGCGCCGCACCTCGCCGCCGCTCGCGTCGGCGGAATAGATATCGTAGCTGTCGTACAGCTGCCAGACGTAGCCCTGCGAGCGATCCGGCTCCGGCGGACAGTCCGGTCCGGCCGCGTGCGTCGAAGCGTACACGATTCGCTCATCGCCCGGCAGATAGTAGGCGCAGGTCGTCGCGCCCTCCCCGCTTGAGATTCGGCGCACGTCGCCGCCGCTTAGATTCATCGAAAAAATCTGATCGCAGCCCATGTCGCCGGTCTTCGCCTGAAACACCAGCCGCGATTCATCGAAAGAAAAATAGGCCTCCGCATTCTGACCGGCATCCGTGAGCATCCGCAGATTTGACAGACGCGTTTCGCCGGGCAGCGGATCGACAGAGCGCGGCAGGCCGGCGCTCGAATCGGGTCGGCACCCCGGAGTCGCGAACAAGATCATCGCGCACAGCAGCGCGCCCCGGGATGGATGAATGGATTTTTTCATGATTATAGTCTCAAACGCTTCGCGCTTCACTTACTCGAACGCTTCGCGTTCGAAGGGCTCATGCGCGCGGCTGCGGCTGAAGAAGGATTCTTCGGCTTTGTACATTTCGTACTGTCGCCAGAGTTTTTCGCTGAAGTATTCCGGCGTGAGCTGCACAAGATTCGCGCGCTCCGCATCGCTCAGACTTTCCATCTCCCGCGCTTCAAACAGATGGTTCCAGGAGATCACTTCAAACAAGTACGGCCCTTTGATTTCGCCGCTCGTCACAAGCCGCGAAACGCGTTTGTGTTTCACGCCGAAGCTCGACGGATCGTAGTTTTCGGCCGTCTCGTAAAACAACGCGAAGACCCGCCCGGCGGGATCGATCTGCAGCGACACAAGCTCAATGTCGCCGGGGCCGAACATGGTCCGCTGCAAACCCAGCCCGCCGGTGTAAATATTGCGACTTAAGAAAGGCAGGCAGCCGCCGGTATCGTTACGCTCGAATTCCCACAGAAAATGATACGTTAAGTGAGTATTGCCCTTTGTGTCTTTACTCGCGCGATAGTACAGCGCGACGGGATCGCCGTAGTCCGGCGACGGCACGAGCACCGGCGCGTAGCGGGCGGCCAGGGCGTCGTCTTTGATCGGCGTAAACTCGGCCAGGTCCGGCCGCTCCGATACGAGCACTGCGTCCGCCGCGGCGCGACGATTGCCGGAGAAGCAGGCGGATAATGTGACGAACGCGAGCGCGCAAAGCAGCACGCCAATCGGCGTCCGCCGTCGACTGCGGACGCCGATGCCTTCTGCAGCGAATTCAAATCGCCCCGGAGCGCCGTTTACCGGGTTTAACTGGACTTTTCGTAAATACACTTGACCCCTTCCGAACCGGGCGAAATACGCAAACATGGCCCGCAAAACTCAAGCAAAAAAGAAGACCGCAAAAAAATCCAGTAAGAAGACCAAAACGAAGACCACAAAGAAATCAGAGCAGGCCGAACCGGAGCTGAGCGAAAAGCAGCGCGCCGCCTTCGAGAAGAAAGTCGCCCCCGGCTACACCCACAAGGGCCCGCAGATCACTCTGGGCGCGGCCGTTTTAGACGGCGTCGTCACGCCGGAGGTCCCGGCCAATATCCCCCTGAAAACTCTCAACCGCCACGGCCTGATCGCCGGCGCGACCGGTACCGGTAAAACCAAAACCTTACAAATTATTGCGGGGGAATTATCCGCTGTCGGCGTGCCTTCGCTCCTGATGGATATCAAAGGCGACTTGAGCGGCATCGCGCAGCCGGGCGAAGAAAAAGATTTTATTACGAAGCGCCACGCCGGAATCGGCATCGACTTTGAATCCCGGGGTTATCCCGTGGAATTTTTTACGCTGTCCGGCGAGAAGGGCGCGCGCCTGCGAGCCACTGTAGCCGAATTCGGTCCGATTCTTTTGAGCAAGATCCTGGACCTGAACGAAACCCAGTCGGGAATTCTCGCGGTCGTCTTCCAGTACTGCGACAACAACGGCCTGTTATTATTAGACCTGCCCGACCTGAAGAAAGCCCTGATGTACGTCGCGGAAGGCCATGAGGACGTCGTCCAGGAGTACGGCAAAGTTTCGAAGGCATCGGCGGGCACCATCTTACGCAAGATCGTCGCCCTCGAACAACAAGAGGCCGACATCTTCTTCGGCGAACGTTCTTTCGACGTCGAAGACCTGGTGCGCATCAACGAAGACGGCGAAGGTATGGTCTCGGTGCTGCGCCTGACCGACGTGCAGAGCAAACCCGCGCTCTTCAGCACGTTTATGCTACAGCTGCTCGCCGAAGTGTACGAGAAGTTTCCGGAAGAAGGCGATCTGGACCGGCCCAAGCTCGCGATCTTCGTCGACGAAGCCCACCTGGTATTCAGCAACGCGTCGAAAGTGCTGCTGGAACAAATCGAAATGATTGTCAAGCTCGTGCGTTCGAAAGGCGTCGGCATCTTTTTCGTCACGCAGAACCCCGGCGATATTCCCGCTTCGGTGCTGGGCCAGCTCGGTCTGAAAGTGCAGCACGCCCTGCGCGCCTTCACCGCGAAAGATCGCAAGAATATCAAACTCGCCGCCGAGAATTTTCCGCTTTCGAATTTTTACGACGCCGCGGATCTGCTGACCACGATGGGCATCGGCGAGGCGATGATTACCGGCCTGAGCGAAAAGGGCAAGCCGACCCCGCTGATTCACTGTATGCTGCGCGCCCCCGCTTCGCGCATGGACGTCCTGACCGAGGCCGAGCTGGACGAAGCCATCGCCGGCTCAGAGTTGCGCGAAAAGTACAACGAAGTCGTGGATCGCGAGAGCGCGTACGAAATCCTCTCGAAGAAGATCGAAGATATCGCCGAGCAACAGGAAGCGGCCGTCGCCGAAAAAACGAAGGCGAAAAAATCCGGCGCTTCGCGCCGTCGAACCAAAGCCGAGAAGTCCACGCTCGAAAAGATCGCATCCAGCCCGCTGACGAAACAAATCGGCCGGACCGTCGCCCGGGAAGTGACCCGGGGCCTGCTGGGCGTCCTGGGTATCAGCACGACCCGCAGACGCCGCCGCAAGAAAAGCTCAAGCTGGTTTTGATTGACAGCCAGAGGGCGTAGCCGGCCCTCTTTCTATTGAATGGAACTGGAAAGCATCGCCTATCACCAGGGCGCCTACAAAGCCCTGAGCGAGTGCAAGGTCAACATGGCGACCCACGCGCTGCAGTACGGTACGATGGTCTTCGGCGGCGTACGTGGATATTACAACGAAGACCGCAAGAATCTCTTTCTCTTTCGCCTGAACGACCACTTTCAACGGCTGCACCGCAGCGCACGAATTATGCAGATGCAAGCGCCCCTGAGCGCCGAGCAGATGATCGACATCGCGCTGGAGCTGGCCCGACGCAATCAATATCGCAAGAACGTTTATTTCCGGCCCTTCATCTATAAGTCCGCGCTGCAGCTCTCGCCGCGTCTGCATGACGTCGAAGACGATTTCGCGATGTATACGATTCCGCTGAACGATTATCTCGACACGAGTCGCGGCATGCGGGCGGCCGTATCAAGCTGGCGCCGCATTGACGATAATATTATTCCCACGCGATCCAAAGCTTCCGGCGGCTATATCAACTCGGCTCTCGCGAAATCGGAGGCCGTGCAAAACGGTTTCGACGAAGCGATCTTTCTCGATACCCGCGGCTTCGTGAGCGAAGGCAGCGCCGAGAATATCTTTCTCGTGCGCGACGGCGCCTTAATCACTCCCCACCTGGCGGCCTCGGTACTCGAAGGCATCACCCGGCGCAGTATCATTCAGATCGCGAAAGACCAGGGCATCGAAGTTATCGAACGCGACGTGGGCCGGACCGAACTCTATATCGCCGACGAAGTATTTTTCTGCGGCACCGGCGCGCAGCTCGCCTGGGTGGCGGAAATCGACCGCCGCGAAATCGGAGACGGCGAAATCGGCCCGATTACTCAACGACTGCGCGATATCTTCATGCGCACAGTCAACGGCGAAAACGACGACTACCGCGATTGGCTCACGCCGGTATACAAATGAGCGGGGATCCGAACAACGCGGATCCGTACAGCGCCGGACCTGGCTCCTTCGAGGCGAATCCTCAGACGGAGGCCGTCGACGATCTCTTCACCGAAGACACCGAGCTCGAACGCAGTCTGGGTTTAACCGAAGCCTGTTCGATCGTGATCGGTCGCATTATCGGCTCGGGTATCTTTCGCACGCCCGGCGTGATGATGATCGCGGCGGCGGGCCTGGCCACCAGCACCGAGTACAGCCTGGTCGATATCCCTCCCGGTCAGGTTTCCACGGGCCTCTTTTTCCTGGCCTGGTTTATCGGCGGCATTGCCACAATGCTCGGCGCTTTATGTTACGCCGAACTCGTGGCGATGATGCCGAAGTCCGGCGGACCGTATGCGTACCTGCGCGCGGCCTATCCGGAGTTCTGGACCTTTTTGCGCGGCTGGGCCATGTTCTTTGTGAGCGAAACGGCGTCGATTGTCGCGGTGGGCCTGGTCTTCGCGGAGTACACCGGTTTCTTTTACGGACGATTGACCGGCGTGCCGGCCGGCGAATCAGCTTTCGATAAATGGACCGTCGGCGGCATCGCCTTCGTGATCATCTGGCTCTTAACTTTCGCGAATACCTTCGGCGTATTCTTATCCGGCATCATGCAGAATATCTTCAGCAGCCTGAAGATATTCGCGCTGCTGAGCATCGTGGCTTTTTGTTTCGCGGGCGACGGATCGACTTCGAATTTTACGAATCCGCTGTGGCCCGACGAACTCGGCTGGGGTACGATGTTCGCCGTCGGCCACGCCATGCGCTACGGCTTCTTTGCTTATAGCGGCTGGGAGGGCGCGACCTACGTCGCCGAAGAGGTCAAGAACCCGCGCCGGAATCTACCGCTTTCGCTTTTTGTGGGCATCGGCGGCGTAATGCTGATTTATTTCGCCGTCAATTTCGCCTATCTGTACATTCTGCCCGCCGAAGAAGTGATCGTGGCCAAGCGCCAGATTTCGGCCGTCGCCATGGAAAACGCGGCGGGAGTGCTCGGCGGGATATTAATCGCTTTTTTTGTAATGCTAAGCACATTCGGCAACGTCAGCACCCAGGTTCTGGTCAAGGCCCGCACCTGGTACGCCATGGCCCGGGACGGCCTCTTTTTCAAACCGATGGCGAAGATCCACCCCGTGCATCGCACGCCGAACAATGCGCTGTATTTGCAGGGCGCCTGGGCGACCGTCTTGCTGATCGCGGCGACCGTGGCCGGCAACGGCTACGAACGCATGATCGACTTTTTTAGCTTCACATCGGCGGTGTTTAACGTTTCGACTTTCGCCGCCGTGTGGGTCCTGCGCAAAAAATTGCCCGACGCCCCGCGCCCCTTTCGCGTCCCGCTGTTTTATGTCGTGCTGCCGCTGGTGCTCTTGATTCAGGTCTGGTTCATGCTGGTCACGCTGATTACCGCGCCCGTCGCCTCGGCGCTGGGCATCGCTCTGACCTGCACGGGCCTGCTGTATTATATGCGCATCCGCAAGGCGCGCGGGTGATGCCCAGGCATTCAGCATCTGCGCAATGCTAATTCGTGAGGGCCCTCGAATTTCCCGGGTCTCCCAACGCATTTTTAACGCGATGTTATAGGTCGTTGACCGGCAGCTTTCGCTTTTATTGTCTGGACACCCCCGTTCCTGACGATAAGTAACTGTACGGATGGAAACGCAAAGTTCCAATACATCTCCCACGAACCCCGGCCTATCGAATACGGACGCCGCAACGGGTTCGACTGCCGATCGGAAGCCACCGGAGCACGCGACCGTCTTCGATCGCGAGGTAGTGTCTTTCTGGCTCAAACCCAGCCTGATGAATTTGGTCGAAACCCTGGCTCAGGAAACCGGCCCGGAGGTCTTCGCCCGGGCCGTCGCCGCCGCGGTCAGCGAAGACGGGCGACTCGACCACGACTTAATTCTGGACCTGGGCGAGCAGAATTTCGTGGAGGGTTTACAGAAGTGGTCCGCCGAAGGCCGGCGCGCCGGCTGGTGGGAATCCCTCGAACTCGAATCGATCGATTACTCCGCGCCCCGGGCCGTCTTACGAGTCGTTGGGCCCTGGGAGCTGCTGCTCCAGCTATCGCAGCCGGAAGAAGAACGCTGGGGCTGTCCCTTCTTATGCGGCAAACTGACCGGCGTCTTTTCGCTGGTATTCGGCACGGGTTGCCAGGCCGGGGAAACCCTGATCCCGGACGAAGACAATCAGTCGATCGCAGGGGTGCGGGTCGAAATCACGCCGGGCGATCAATCTCTGTCGGAAGAGCTGGCGATCGCCCGGGAAAGCGGGCGCAGTCAGCGCGAACTCGCGCTTTCGTCGGAAGTCGCTCAGAGCGGAGCCGAACTCCGGGAAGCGCGCCGCCAGCTTGAAGAAACCAACCGCACGCTCGAACAGCGGGTCTTCGAGCGCACTCGCGAGCTGCAAAGCGCGAAGTCCGGCCTGGAGCGGGCGCTCAACGAAACCGACAAGCTCAACGAATTTTCGCGCAAACTCAACGAAGAACGCGACGTCGACGGCGTCATCCGCCAGATTCTCACGCACTTGATTTTCAGTTTCGATACCGACGGCGTCTGGCTGCTGAGCATCGACCAGGACACGGGCGAAATCTTTACGAAAGGATCCTCGTACGCCTTCGCCATGCAGCTGCCGGAAGAGACCACGACTTTCCTGAACGAGTTTCGCACTCCGATCGAAATCGGCGGCTCTTCGATTTATTATCCGTTCAGCCACCGGCGGCCTCTGACCATTCGCCACGTGGGTAGCCATCTGCACAACGCGAACGAACTGGAGAAGCGCATTGCCCGGGATCTGGCTATCACCGGCTGTTTGCAAATTCCGCTGATCGCCGACAACCAGGTCGTGGCGATTCTGTGTATGCTCTGGGTCCGCCAGGGCGGCGTGAATTTGCCCGAGTCGGATCTCGGGCGGCTGTACCGTTTTTGCGATCAAATCAAAGGCGCCCTGCATAACTCCAATTTGATGTCCCGGGTCGAAGCGGAGCGAGAGCAGTCGGAACGTCTGCTGCAAAACGTGCTGCCGGCTTCCGTCGCGCAAGAACTGAAAGAGCGCGGCAGCGTCGAGCCGATGGTTTATGAATCGGTGTCGGTCGTATTCACGGACTTCGTCGGCTTTACTTCGATCGCCGAGACCATGTCGCCGATCGAGCTGGTCGAGGAACTGGACGGTTGCTTCACTCAATTCGATGAAATTATCGCCAGGCACGGCCTGGAAAAACTCAAGACGATCGGCGACGCCTATATGTGCTGCGGCGGTCTGCCCGAACTCAGCCGCACCCATCGCATCGATTCGGTGCTGGCCGCGCTCGAATTCCGCGACTTCATGAATCAGATGGCGATGGTCAAGCAGGCCGCGAACGAAGATTTCTGGCAAATTCGCATCGGCCTGCACTGCGGCGGCGTGATGGCCGGCGTGGTCGGGAAAAACAAATTCGCCTATGATATATGGGGCGACACAGTGAACACCGCCAGTCGCATGGAATCGTCCGGCACACCCGGCGAAGTCAACATCTCCGGCGCGATTTACGAGCAGGCCCAGTACTTCTTTAAGTGTAAATACCGGGGACGCGTGCAGGCCAAAGGCAAAGGCGCCGTCGACATGTACTTCGTCGAACGCTTGCGAAAACAATTTTCGGCGGACCCCGAAGGTCGCGTTCCCAACGATGAATTTCGTCGGGTCTACGATCTGATTTCAGCCGGGAAACAGTTACGATTCCGTAAGCAAAGCGACTCCGCGCAGTCGTAATTTTCACACTCACAAAATAATGCGGGAACGGGGCCGTCTCGTCCGATAAGGAACACAGGGCTCTGAATACCGGAAGGCCCGAGCAGGACGGCGACGCGCGGCGGCTAAAAAGCAGCTGTAAATCGCCGTCGGGAGAAGGGAATGTTAAAGCGGCTTAAGCTTGGACAAAAATTGGGAATGGTCGCGGCGATTTTGATCGCGGCGTCTTTGTTTTTGATCTACCAGCTGTTCACGACGATCAACGCCTCGGTGATCTCGTTCATTCAAAAAGAGGTCCACGGGATTCGCTACATCGAAGCCATCGCCCCGCTGAACCAGACCATGCAGCTGCATCGCGGAACCATGGCCCTTGTGCTTGGCGGCGCTACAGAGAATGAAAGCAAGCTGAAAGATTTTCGAGTCCGCGCCGTCGAGCAGCTCAAGAAAGTCGCCGAAGTCGAAGAGCTGTACGGGGCGGAGCTGGAAGTCAAAGAGGAGTCCGAACGCCTGCGCAAACTCACCCAGACCCTGCTGGACAGCTCGCGGGAAATGCCTCCGGAAGAAAGCTGGCGCAAACACACCGACCTTAACGAAAGCCTGGTCGCCATGATCCGGAAAATTTCGGATACCTCGAACTTGATTCTCGACGGCGACCTTCCCAGCTATACGCTCATGACCATCGTAACCCTCGGCGCGCCGCCGCTGCTGGAGGAGATGGGACAGATCCGCGGAATTTCCGGCGCCATCGCGGCCAGCAAACGCAAGACCCCGGAGCAACAGGCACGCTTAGAATTTCTGATCTTCGAATTGCAGTTCGCCCAGCGCACCCAGCAGGGCTATATTCAAGAGGCTTTGATTTACAATACGGATATTAAAGCGCTGAAAGATATGCAGAGCCGAAACGCGGATGTCGCGAATTTCGCGAACCTGATTCAACGCGAAATCATTAACAAGAACGCCGAGGACATTAGCATCTCGGGCACCGAAATCTTCAAACGCTCTACAGCGATCATCTCCCCCTACTGGGCCGACTACGATGAGATCGCGCCGATCCTCGATCAGAAGCTGGTGGATCGCCAGAGCGAAGCCACTCTGGGATTGTATTTCAACATCGCTCTCGTACTTGCCGCTTTTATGGCGGCCGGCGTGCTGGGATTTTTAGTAGTCGGCCGTCTGCTCAGAGACGTAAGCGGACTGCTCGACGCCTTCCAGGCTGCTTCCCAGGGGGACCTGAGCCGCCAGGTCGCGGTCGATTCAAACGATGAAATCGGCCAGATCTCGAAAGGTTTCAACTCGTTCATGCGGGAACTCAGCGGAATCATCGCCCAGATTCGCGTCGTATCGAATCAGCTCGGCGAGACCTCGGATCAAATCAACGCGAACGCCGGCAACGTCCTGACAGCTACCGAACGCCAGATGGAAAACGCCAATAACGCGGAGAAGATTCTGGCGGATATCGTCTCAAATGCGGCGAAAGTCGTCGAGAACGTCGAAATGGTGCACGGCGCCGCGGGCTATGCGCGCACCGAGATGGACACGAACTTTATGGCGTCCCTGCGAAACGCGGCCTATACCGAAGAGCAGAGCTGCACTTCTCAGGCGACGCTGGCGGAAATGAAGGACTTAAACCGCGTCGGCGATTCGATTTCAGATTCGGCGGAGAGCATGTCCGCGGAAGCGCAGAAAGCGATCGATATCGCCAGCGTCGTGCGCGAGTCCGCCAGCGAAGTATCGCACTCGGCGCAGACCGCCAACGAACAGGCCGGCCAGGCGCTGAATTCCGTCGAAAACGGCGAGAAGGTTCTCGAAGAGATGATTCAGGCCATCGACGCCATCAACGAATCTTCGAAACAGATCAACGAGATCATCGATACGATCACCGACATCACCGACCAGACCAACCTGCTATCGCTGAACGCCGCCATCGAGGCGGCCCGGGCCGGCGAATACGGCAAGGGCTTCGCGGTCGTGGCCGAGGCCGTTCGCGGACTGGCGGAACGCTCGGCGGAAGCCGCCAGCGAAATCGCGCAGAATATTCGCGAGAACATCCAGCGGGTTCAGGAAGGAACCATGCTGACTGAAAACGTGAAGTCCGCTCTTCAGGAAATTAAATCTTCCAGTCAGGCGACGACGACGAGCGTTAATAAGATTCAGGAAATCGGCGCGGCGAACGCCGGCCGGGCCGGCGAAATGCTCTCGACCTTCGAACGGGTGCAGACGCTATCGACCGAGGTGAACGCGAAAGTAGAAACCCAGGCGGCGAACGCGGAAATCGTGCGGGCGGCCATCAACGGAATCGTACAGCTCTCCGGACGTATTTTTGGAACGGTCAGTAATCAGATTCGCGCCTTTCAGTCCGTAACGAATATCACCGTCGACATTACGAGCAAAGCCGACAACGCCCAGGAAATCGCCGGCAGTCAGAAAGAGCGTGTGACCGCGATTTCCAACGCTATCGCCAACGTAACCAAAGAAGCCGAAACAAACCTGCGCAACGTGCAGGGCAACAAAGATCGCGCCTCTTCCCTGGCGGAACGCGCCGCTGAACTGCGCACGCGCCTGGCGCGCTTTACCCTGAGCGGTACCGGCGAAAACAAAGGGACGGAAATCTAATCCGGCCGTTTACGCCATATAGAATTCAAAATACACAGGAGCATATATCAGATGGCATCAGATTCCCTGCAAACCGCGCGCGAAAGCTTCGGACGTTGCGCCCTCGTTAAAAATTTCTTTACGGACTTTTACGAAACTTTCTTCGCGAGCAATCCGGAAATTCCGCAGATCTTCGCCAAGACCGACATGCGCAAGCAGCAGGACTTATTGCGCGAAGGCATCTCCTTTCTTTTGCTGTACGGCGCGGCCAACGAAAACGGCAAGCTGGCCATCGAACGCATCGGGCAGCTCCATGATAAAAGTCACGTCAACGTAAAACCGGATATGTATCGCTTCTGGGTGCAGAGCCTGCTGGAAACGATCGAAAAGCACGACCCGCGCTACTCTCCGGAAGTTCGCGCGGCCTGGGAAGAAGTCATCGCCAAAACGATCAACCGCTTCACCGAACTCTACTAAACCGATCTATACAACGAGTAAATCCAGGTGCAACAGCAAGGGACAATCACGGGCGAGGCGCCCCTCAGTCAGCAGTACGTCGTGTTTAATATCGCGGACGAAGAATACTGCATTGAGATTCTAAAAGTGCAGGAAATCATCCGCCGCACTCCCATTACCTGGCTACCCCGGCGCCCGGAATATGTGAAAGGCGTCATCAACCTGCGCGGCGAAATCATTCCGATCGTCGACCTGCGCGTAAAATTCGGACTGCCCGCCCAGGCCTATTCGAAATTCACGCGTATTCTGATCGGGCAAATCGAAAACCGCATGTGCGGCATGATCGTCGACAACGTCGCCGAAGTCATCACCCTGGCCCCCGGACAAATCGAAAAGGCGCCGGTTACCGTTTCGCGCAACGCATCGGCGGAATATATTACGGGCATCGCCAAAGTAGAAAAACGCGTTCTGATTCTACTCGACATCGCCCGCGTGCTTTCCGTCGACGAGATTCTATCGCTGGACGACATCACACTATCGGACGTGGAAGAAACGCGCGGCTAAACGACCGCGGGCGAGTCGCACGCGGCACGCTGCCGCCGTTGTCTCGCTCTAAATAAACCCGGGTATGGATCTTGAAGAAGCCGAAATAGAAGCCTTTGTGACGGAAGTCGCCGACCGCCTCCAGCAGTACGACGACGCCCTGCTGGATTTCGAAGGGCACTCCGATGACAAGGAATTGCTGAATAAGATCTTTCGCGTCGCTCATACGATTAAAGGCAACGCGGGCTTCGTGGGACTCGACAATATGGTCGATCTCTCGCACGCGGTGGAGAGCCTGTTCGCGCAGCTGCGCGACGACCTGATCCGCCTGGAACCGGGTATGGCGGGCCTGCTGCTCGAAGCCGGGGACGTGCTGCGCAAGATTCTGGCCGCCTTCGCCGAAAACGATCCGGCCGCCACTGAAATTCCCGTCGACGCTCTGGCGGGACGGATCGCCGCCTTTCTGGCCGGCGGCGAATCCCAGCAGAAGGCTCAGGCTGCTTCGCAAGCCGCCGGCGAAGAGGCGGACGAAACGGCCTCGAAAGAAACTCTCTTTCGCATTCAAATCCAGCTCAAATCGGGCACAGCCCTGCCCGGCGCGCGGGCCTATCTGCTCCGGCGCAAAATCGACGAATTCGGCGAAATCAAAAGCGAAAGCCCGGAAGTCGAACAATACGACGCGGCCGATTTCACCGGCGCGCTGGAATTTATATTGCTCACGGCGGCGACGCAGTCGGATCTGGAAGCCGGCGTGCGCAGCCTGGAAATCGAAACGATTTCGATTGAACCGGCCGCGGCCGATTCTACTCCGGCGGAACTGTCCGCCGATGACACAGTAAGCGAGACGCTCTTCGATGTGTCGGACGCCACCGGCGACTCGGACACATCGAAGGTCGCCGGCAATCCGAACGGCGCTTCGCGCGACGGCGGCGGAGCTTCTTCGAGTATGCGCGAATCCCTCGACGCGCTGCGGGTTCCGGTGCGCAAAATCGACGACCTGTTGAATCTGGTCGGCGAATTGCTCTCCGCGAATTCGCATTATATGGCTCTGGCCTCCGAGTTTCGCGCGAAGCACGGCAACCGCGGACTCTTCGTAAACTTCCGCGAAAACTCCGAACAGCTCGGACGGATTTCCGCGGAATTGCAGGAGAAGGTCATGAAGGTCCGGATGATTCCGGTCGGCACCGTGTTTTCGCGCTTTCGCCGCCTGGTCCGGGATTTCAACGCCAATCATCCTGAAAAATCCGTCACGCTCAACGTGCGCGGCGAAGACACCGAAGTCGACAAGACGCAGATCGATATGATCTACGATCCGCTGCTGCATCTCGTGCGCAATTCCATCGACCACGGCATTGAGTCCCGGGAAGACCGCATCGCCGCGGGCAAATCCGACACCGGCATCGTGAGTCTGAACAGCTATCAGGCCGGCAATCATATCTATATCGAAGTGGAAGACGACGGCAAGGGTCTGGACGTCGAACGCATTCGCAATCGCGCGATTGAACGCGAACTGATTCCGGAAGCCGAGGCGCTTAAGCTGAACGACAGCGAAGTCTTCGAGCTGATCTTTCAACCCGGCTTCAGCACGGCCGAAAAAGTCACCGACCTGTCCGGACGCGGAGTGGGCATGGACGTTGTCCGGCGCAATATTGAATCGATCAACGGCCAGGTCGAAATTCAATCCACTCAGGGCAAAGGTTCGCGCTTTCGCATTCAACTGCCCCTGTCGCTGGCCATCGTCACGGCGCTCAAGGTATTAATTCACGACCGCCTCTACGCGATTCCGATCAACGCCATTCTCGAAACGATCAAAGTCGACGAACAATTGGGCATTCGGGAAATCGAACATCGCGAAGTCGTGGAAGTGCGCGAAGAACACGTATCGTTGGTTCGACTGGCCCGCGAAATCGGTCTGTCTGAAATGCCGACCCAGAGCGCCGACGAATATTCGGCCGGCATGGTCGCGGCAGCTCTGCGACCGGCGCGGCGCGTCCAATCGCGATCGTCGAAAAAGCCGGTCGTTATCGTCCAGTACCGCGGAGATCGGGTGGGTCTGCTGGTCGACGATCTAATCGGCTACGAAGACATGGTGATCAAATCCCTGGCCCGCAACTACGAAGAAATCGAAGGCCTGGCCGGCGCCGCCATCCTCGGTCGCGGCGAAATCTGTTTGATCCTCGACGCCCAGCGTCTGATTGACAGCTTCATCGGCAACGGCGGTTCGCTTGTCGCGGATCGCGCGGCCAACGGGAAAAACGGCGACCGCAAGAATACAGATGCTACCGCCCCGAGTCCTGGTCCCGATTCCGGAACGCCCGCCAGCGCGCCGTCGGTTGCGCAGTCCGTCGCCCCGCCCGCGCCGGAAAACAAAGCGGCCGTCGCGTCTACTCCCACGGCTTCAGCCGCCCCGACATCGCAACCCGCTCCAGGCTCCAGGACGAAACCCGCCGAGCAGGAGCCGCAGCGCAGCGCGGCCTTTACGATGGCGAAGGCCGACCTCTCGATCATTAAAGCGATGATCCGCGAAGGGCGCGCCGCCGCGATTCAGGCGGTTCGCTCGGTGGCGCAGAGCGCGACGATCGATATTCAATTCAGCGAAACCCGGATTCAATCTTTGAGTCGTCTGCGAGCCGGACTGACGCGGGCCTTCCCGGAGTCCGGCGCCCACGCGTTCTACGTAAGCCTGGCGCAGGAATTACAGGGCAATATGCTCTTACTCATCGACGAACGCAATTTGGTACAATTGGCCGGTATGATGTACGATCCCGATCGCTTTCAGACAGCCGGTCCGGAAACCATTTCGGCGATTCGGGAAGTTACGAATTTAATGGCGGTTTCTTTTACGAACGCCATGAGCAAAATCGCCGGCGCGCGCATCCTGCCTTCGGCGCCGGTGCACGTGCCGGAGTACGCACAGGTCTTCGATCACGGTCTGCTGAAACACGCCGACGAATCGCATCCCACTCTGGTAATCGAAACTGAATTCAAATTAGACGGCGAAAACACGCTGTTCTATTTTTATATCATGCCGGGCTCGGACGGCTTCCAGAAATTGATTCAATTGCATCGCAAATCCGCAGGAGGACGTCAGTCCTGAGGGATTCGGAAGCGATTCATGGAAGCTCCGCGCGCATTTCCGGAACGCAGCCTGCTGATCGCGGACGACGCGTACTTCATCCGGCATATGATTAAGCGACACGTACAGGACTTGCGCTTCGGCGATATCTACGAAGCGGAGAACGGCGTGGAATTGCTGCAACAGTTCGCGCTCTATCACCCGGATCTCGTATTTATGGATATCATCATGGAGCAGATGAACGGTTTGATCGCGCTGGACCGCCTGCTCGAAAAAAATCCGCACGCCAGAGTGATTGTAGTTTCCGCCGTAGACATTCCGGATTTAATTCGCGAATGCGTACACATGGGCGCGTTCGAATTCATAGTGAAACCATTTACACAAGAAAAAATCATCGAAGCCGCCTGCAACGCGCTGAGCTGATCGCAACGAACGACGGAGACTATAGCTTTGAAAAGGATACTGGTAGTAGACGACGCGGCTTTTATACGCATGATGATCAAAGACGCGCTCAAAGGATCGTTTGAGATCATCGGCGAAGCGGAATCCGTAGAAGATGCGATTCGCGTTTTCCGCGAGAAGCGTCCGGACGCCGTAACCATGGACATCTCCCTGGTGGGCGAATTGAACGGAATCGACGCGCTTCAAAAGATCAAAGAGATCGATCCGGGCGCGGTCGTCATCATGGTCAGCAGCATGGGCGAAGAAGAATATATCCGCCGGTCGATCGATCTGGGAGCCAGCGAATTCATCGTAAAACCTTTTTCCAAAGACAAGATTCGCGAAACGATGATTCACGCGACGGGGGGTTGAATGGAAATTCTCGAACGCCACCACAGCATCATTCTCGACAGCGTCATCAAGACCTTCGATATCCAGGCGGACCTGCGTCTGGAGCGCACCCACGAGTCGCCTTCCAATACGCCCGGCCCGGACGCTCTGGCGATCAGCCTGGCCATCGAAGGCGGCCTGCACGGCTATATCGCCATCGCCCTGAATCAGGACGCCGCCGGGCACATCGCCCGACTGGTGCTTTCAAAGGCCATGGAGCGCGAATTCGACTCCGCCGAGATCGACGCGGATCTGCGCGCCAATACTGTCGGAGAACTCCTGAATTTCATCATCGGGGACATCGTAGTGCAAATGCGAAACTCGGCGAGCTCTATGATCAAAGTCCCGCAGATTAAAAAGTACGCGGATTTGATTGACGAAGCAACAAGCAGGACGAAGTCTATCACCCTGGCAGGGCCCGAAGCGGCACTGCGTATTTTGTACGCATTCGAGCTAACCGAATCCTGACTCCACCCTGCTTATCCAAGCAAGACTCTAACCTGAACTGGAAGCATTATGACCGCAGCGAACCGAAAAGTTCTGATTATGGAAGACGCCGTTTTTATTCGGGCCATGGAGCGGCGCTTTCTCGAATCCGCCGGCTATGAAATCGTCGGCGAAACGAACTCCGAAAAAGAATGCGTCGAACTCTATAAAAAATTTCGTCCGGACCTGCTGATCGCCGACCTGGCCCTGGCGGAAGGCACCGGCGGCGGAGCGATTCAGAGCATCAGCGAATTCGATCCCGGCTTTCAGTACATCGTCGTTACATCCTACGCGGACCAGATCAGCGAAGAGATGCGCGGCAAAGCCCAGGCGGTTTTGATTAAACCTTTCAGCGAAGCGGAATTCGCCGCGGCGCTCAAAGCCTGAACCCCGGAACGATTCACAGCCCCTCAGACACACAGCAGCGTCCATGAATCAAAATCACTCCAGCATCTGGTTGCGAACGATCATCTATCTCGGCTCGGCCTTCGCCGTCTTCCTGGTAGTCATCGTCTCTCTGCTGTGGTTCGTCGGCGGCGAACGCGCGTCTTCGAAGGTGATGCTCGCCGACGCGAAACGCATTTCCGATCTCGAAGAGCAGTGGGTCCTCAAAGCGGAAGCGGCCCGCCGACTCGGCCCCGCGGCCTTTGACCAATTCTTAAAAGAACGCGCCGACCGCGCGAAGAGTCGCCGGGCCCTGGCCGAACAAATCGAATCGCTGGAAACCGCGCCCAAGAACGCTAAAAATCAACAGGATATTCGCACGGGCCTGAGCGCCGGTTACGCGTCGCTGCAGGAATTGGTTCCCGGGCCGAGTCCTTTCGCATCCGCGCTGGAAAGCGCCAAAAAGCGCACCGTCCTGGCCTTCCTGATCGTATTCGCGGCGCTGGCCGGCATCGTAATCATTCTATTCCGCATGATCGTGCGGCCTCTGGAGTCGATCGTCCGGAACGCGCGCAAGGTTTCCGAAGGCGAACTCGGCATTCGCTTTCAGGTGAATACCAACGACGAACTCGGTCAGCTTTCGCGCGTGATGGACAGCCTCACCACGAATTTTCGCGAACTGCTCACGCTGATCCAGAGCTCTTGCTCGACGGGCATTGAACTGACGCGCAAACTGAAAGACGAAGAATCGCCGCAAGAGCGCGACAAGAATGTGCGCAATCTGGAAGACGTCTTTCTTAAAATGCGCGAAATCACGGAGTACTTTCGTCAGAGCTGACGCGGGCGTCGCACACAGGCTATGGATATTCGCGGAAGCCTTTCGTATCGTTTATTTTATTTTATCCCCTCGTTCGTCATCCTGGGGGTCTGGGGAGCCTATATGGTTCTCTCGGACCGTTTGTTTTTGTTCACCCAGCACTGGACCCTGAGTTTGACGATGGTCTTCGGTTCGTTCATCGCCGGAGCCACTTCCGAAGGCGGCGGCGCGGTGGCCTTCCCCGTATTCACCAAAGTCCTTTCGATTCCGCCGAATATCGCGCGAACCTTCGCCCTGGCGATCCAGACCGTCGGCATGGGCGCGGCCTCGCTCGTAATTCTGAATTATCGCGTGCCGATCGTAAAGCGGGCGATTCTATTTTCGTCGCTGGGCGGCGCGGGCGGCATCGTCTTCGGAACCTTTTATGTGGCTCCGCACATGGTTCCGGCCTATTCTAAAATCGCGTTTACGATTATCACTCTGGCTTTCGGTTTCGTACTGATGCTTGAGAATCGCTATCACGGCGGCGCGAATCGTTTTCAGGACATCGAATATACGAATCATACGACGACCGCTTCGCTGCTGATGGGCGTCGGATTTCTGGGCGGTATTTTTACTTCGATCGTCGGTACGGGTCTGGACTTTTTAACCTTTTCGCTGCTGGTTCTGTACTTCAACGTTTCCGAAAAGGTCGCCACGCCCACGTCGGTGGTGCTGATGGCGATCAACTCCTCGGTCGGGTTTTTCGTACATCACTTCGCCCTGGATAGTTTTTCTGGCGCGACCTTCGACTACTGGCTGGTATGCGTGCCGATCGTAATCTTCGGAGCCCCGCTCGGCGCCTTCGTTTGCGCGGGCATTTCCCGGGAACGCATCGTGGCGATGTTGATCTTCTTGATTCTGGTCGAATTCGTTTCGACCCTGCTGATTGTAAAATTCGACGGCTTCAGCACCATCCTCGCTCCAGTGCTGTTCTTCGCTCTGGTCGGCATCTTCTATTTATTGCATCGCGCCCGGCAGGCGAAGCTGGGTGAAAACGAGAGCGCCCGGGGGCCGACCGGATCATGACTTTCCTGGAATTCCTGGAATCGAACGGAGGACTGGCCTTTCTGCATTTTTTGCAGGCCGTTCTCTTTTTGATGATGATCTATATTCTAACGGCGGAATATATTCGCACGCGCAACGCGGACTTGATCTTTAAGCTGACCGCCTGCAGCAGTATTACGATCATCAACGTCGCGACGATCGTCGCGTACAGCCTGCTGATCTTCTACGACATCGAAGCGCCGCAGTCGTTTTTTCCGCTGCTTTTGAACAGCATGTTCGTGATCGTCGTGCTGGCCCTCGCCCACGCTTTTATTTACGAATTTATCACGCGCAAAGACGTATTCCAGACTTTCTTCTGGACCAACGTAATCGGTATTATCATCGCCTATCCGCCGATTCAAATCAGCTGGCTGTCGGTATTCAAAGAGGGGATGCTCTTCGAAAATTCTTCGTTCCAGCTTTCGTTTTCGATCTATTTCATTCTCGTTCTGACCTACATCATCTACCTGAACGCGAAACATCGCAAAAAGTACCGCCTGCGGCTATCGATCGCTTTTCTCTCGATCATCGTCGTTCAGCTCTGTAATATTTACGGCGTCTACGCCGACGGCCTGACCGGCGCCGCGCGAGTGATCCGTTCGGCGGCGCCTCTGCTGGTGCCGATCATGTTCGGCAGCGTCGTATTTAAAGAGCTGATCGAAAACAACGTCCGCATGACTTCGCAGCTAAAAGACACCTTTTCGACTCAGCAAAAGCTGGTGAACGAACTGGATCATATGAGCCACCAGCTGGGTTCGTTATCCGAGAAGCTATTCGAAAAGTCGTACGACTCCTGGAGCCGACTGACGGATATCAAGGAGCTGGTCGACGTAGAAAAGAATCACGACCTGGACCAGCACATTCGCATGCACAGCCGCGATATTGAAGAAGTCGCGGGGCTTACGGAAAATCTCCGCAGCCTGATCGAAACTGTGAACGATAAGACCGAACATCTCAGCCGCAGCTCGGCGCAAATCAGCTACATCAATCAGCATACATAAACACAATAGCAACGCAAAATTATCCACCAGAACACGGAGAGAACTCAGATGTCCAAAAAAATCTTAATAATCGATGACTCCGACTTTATTCGCAAAGTCGTCGTCTCTTCGGTCAAAAAAGCCGGCTTCGATCCGATCGAAGCGCGCAACGGAACCGAAGGCCTGGACGCGACGCAGGAAAACGAACTCTCGCTCATCATCTGCGACGTAAATATGGAAGGCATGAGCGGACTGGAATTCGTCACCAGGCTGCGGGAAACCGACGGCAAATCGCACCTGCCGGTGATCATGCTGACTACCGAGTCCGGCAAAGAACACGAAGCGGAAATCAAAAGTCAGGGCATTAAAGCCTGGCTGGAAAAGCCCTTTCGCCAGGACGTCCTGCTGGACGCCATCGCTCAACACATCCTCTAATTTCACATTGGAACCACAAGAGCTAAATATTCTTCTGCTGGAAGACGATCCGATGGCGGTCGATCTGATTCGCCACAACCTGCTGCGCGAATATCCGGACGAACCGGACGGCCTGAGCTTTCGCATTCGGGCCCTCGGTCGACTTTCCGCCGGGATGTCTTATATCCAGAACGGCGCCATCGACGCACTGATCCTCGATCTGGGCCTTCCGGACAGCGACGGGCTGGAAACATTTATTCAAATCGCCACGCGCCGACTGGACGTACCCGTCATCGTGCATACTTCGAATCGCGAAGTGGAAACGGAACGACGCTGCATGTCTCTCGGCGCGCAGGATTATATCGTTAAAGGCAGCGTGTCCGGACGCGAATTGCGGCGACGCGTTCGCGCGGGCGTTACGCGCCACCGTTTCGCGCGATCGCTGCAGGATACCGTTCATCGCGTGCCGCCGGAAGCGAGCATCGCTTTGATCGACGAAAATCCGCGCCGGCACGAAGCGATCGAAGAGTACGTGCGGCGCACCGGCATTCAAATGCGCGGCATCCGCGAACCGTCCTCGGCCGTCGAATTGATCCGCACCTGGGCTCCGCGAGTGATTCTGGTCCATCGCTCCGCTGACTCCGATCCCGGCTTCGACGCTCTGGCTTTGATCCGCGATCTGCGCTCCGCTCCGGATCTGGTCGATATTCCGATCATCCTTTTGACCCCCGACTATGACGAGACGGTTTTGCAGCAGGCGACCGAATGCGGCGTCGAAGAATTTCTAATGGTGCCGGTGCAGCTGCGCGAACTGCACACGCGATTAACGACGCTGCTGACCATTCGCAATCAGGGCTATCGCATCGGACGCTTGCGCCAGGAACTCGGCTACTGCCAGCAAATGATCGCCTCCTATTTCGGGCAGAAGCACATCGAAGAGCTGAAATCGCAATTCTTAAAAGAACACACCCCCGCGGAAGTCGAAGAGCGCCTGCCCGTGCATCGCGCGACGATGACGCTGCTGCGCGTGGACCTCAGCGCCGGCTTCGACGCGTTTCTCGCGGAAGCCGACGGCGAAGCGGCCAGCATCCTGAGCAGCGTGCTCAACGATATGATGGAGATGACGATATCGTCGGGCGGCTCGATCGCGGAGATCGGCGGCGAAGGCATGCTCGCCGCCTTCGGCTATCCCGACGGCGATCCGCAGGGAGCCGCTCAGGCGACGCACTGCGCGATCAAATTGAATCAGTACTTCGACATGTTCGTGGATCCGGATCTGGCGCCCTTTCAATCCGACGTGCCTTTCCGTTACGCGATCGGGATCGCCACGGGGGATGTGCTGGCGGCCGTGGCCGGCTCCTTTCGCCGGCGGGAACTGTCTTTCGTCGGCGACGCGCTGCTCGTCGCGCGTAAATTGATCGCGCATATCGTCGAAGCGAAAGCCGGCGAAGCCGATGACGACTGTCCGAGCTGCCTGGTCGATCAAAACACACGCGACGCGGCGGCCGGCTCGACGGAGTTCGCGGAAAGCGCGCGCACAATCTCCGGCACAGAGGCCTACGCGCCCGTGAAAATTCTGAATCCATGAACGAAAACCAGAATCCTTACGCCAATCCCGACGCGGCGATCGCCCCGACGCCTGAAGACCCGGCGAACGCGAAGGCGCTGCGCAAATCGCGCCCCTATGGTTTCTGGCTGACCAGCCTCTTCGCGCTGATCATCATCGTCGCCTGGGGCATTCTCCAGTCCGTGGTTCTGATCGTTTACGTACAGGCTACCGGCGGCGATCTCACTCCCGAAGCGATCGAAGCCATGGTGATGGACGGATTTTTTCTGGGGATCGTAACCGTTACGACCGCGCCGGCCGCCATCCTGTTTACGCTGTTTTTCGCCTGGACCCGGGGCCCTGGCGTTCGCGAGTACCTGGCGCTACGACCGGTTTCGCTCAAGACCCTCGCCCTGTGGTGCGCGATCGGCATCGCCGCCGCGGTCGCCGCCGACTACGCGAAGTACTTCCTGGACTTTCCGGTCGCTTCAACTTTCATCGAAGAAAGCTATCGCACCGCGGGTTCGATGGTCTTATTCGCGACGGCGATTGTGATCATGGCGCCGCTCTGGGAAGAAATCTTGTTTCGCGGCTTCGTCTTCGAAGGTTATTCGCGCTCTCCGGTCGGGCCGGCCGGCGCGATTTTGATTCCGGCGGTAATCTGGGCCGCCATTCACATGCAGTACGAAATCCACGACATCGTAACGATCTTCGTCTTGGGCATCGTCATCGGCGTCGCCCGCTGGCGCAGCGGATCGCTGTATATACCGATCGCCATGCACCTGGTGTTAAATTCCATCGCCCTGATCTCCGTCGCGCTAACGATCGACGCATAAAAGCTAAGAACGCGGCCTGACTCAGCGTCGCCCGCGATGCTCGCGAAACATACGCAGCACCCATTCGATTCCGGCGTAATCCCGCCAGCGATCTCGCCACGCTTCTAAGGCCGGCCGGGCCCGCGGCGGAATCTTAAACGAAAGCTCCGGCGGCAGCGCCACGGGAAAAAGCAAAGCGGCGGCCGTGAGATCGGCCAGACTGAAGGCGTCGCCGTGCAGATATCCCGATCCGGCGTCCGCCTGCGCGACGCGAGCCAGCGCCGCTTCGATATTCGCTTCGCCCTGGGCGGCTGTCTCCGCGTTGATCTGATCCATCTTGCGCAGGACCGGACACAGCATCGGCATCGAAAGCGTATAAAACCAACGGCGCGCGAAGGGCTGCGCGATTCCGAAGAGCGCCGCCACGGAACCGCGATCGTGTTCGAATAGAAAGTGAAACAGACTCCGCCGGTGCAATCCGCCAATCTTGCGATCGAACCAGGTGCAGTCTTCGAGAACTGCCTGGCGTCGCTTCGCATCTTCGGGTAGCAGAGCGGGGCCGGATCCCAGGACGTCGACGCGTTCGCCGATCGCGCCGGAGCCGACGACAAACTCGTTATTATTATTTTTTTCTGAGCCGATTTGCGCGACCGGAGTCGAAGTCTGGCCGGTGGCGGCCCGCATTCCTTTAAAGTGCATACCCGGCGCGAAAGTAACCGTTTCGTATTCGAGGCCTTTGTAGTCGAGGATCCAGCGAGCCTTTTCGTTGAAATGCGAAAACCAGAACTGATATAACTTAATCGGTGAAGACTTCATCGTATGGGCGCTCCGTATTCCAGACAGTTCGCCTAAAGCAAATGCGCCAGGTCAGCGATCGATTCCAGCACGCCGTCGGGCCGCACGGCGGAGCGCGCCACCATCTCGGGGCGGTACTTGCCGGTCTTTACGAGGATGCCTTTCAGACCGGCCCGCTGCGCGCCGCCGA
Organism: bacterium; assembly: GCA_024742665.1. GTDB lineage: Bacteria > Spirochaetota > Leptospiria > Leptospirales > Leptonemataceae > JANSYA01. The sequence continues at coordinate 225,975 of JANSYA010000001.1, read as the reverse complement.
CGTCGCTTTCAATGTCGTCGCCGATCATCGCCAGGGACTCGCCGGACAGTTTCAAATCCGCTCGCGCCATTTCGAAAAAAGAAGTCTCCGGCTTGCCGATCACGACAGCCGGCTTGCCGGTCGCATATTCCAGGCCGGCGATAAAGGCGCCGATGTCCAGGCGCAGCCCTGACGGCGCGCCCGCCTGCCAGTAGCGGCCCTTGTGCAGAGCGATGATGCGCGCGCCGAAGGTCGTCACCATTTCGAAGAGTCGCTGCATGATCTGGTAATTCCAGCGATCGCCGATGTCGCCGATAACGATCGCGTCCGGATTCGTATGATCCTGGCGAAAGTCCGCGAAGTCCCGCTTCGTATCTTCGTCGAGCAAGAGATGCAAGGCCGGGTCGTCGCCGAATTCGCGCCGGATATAAACGACCGCCGCCTGGGCCGGCGTGAAGATCTCATCTTTCTGAATCGGCAGATCGAGACTGTTCAACTTGCGATGCAGAGTATCGAGCGAGGAGGTCGTCGTATTCGTCGTAAAGCGACAGGCCAGACCGCGCGACCTGAGCCGTTCAATCGCCGCGCGCCCGCCCGGGATCGCCGCATCGTCGACGTAAAATACGCCGTTTAAGTCGAGCAGAAGTCCTTCGCATTGCGCCAGATTTCGGCGAGCCAGTTCCATCATAGGGTGCCGAGTATATAATTCTTTTCAGAATACGGCAATTCAATTTCGCTGGGCGTGAGGTTCCGTCATGTCTCCTGCTACCGTTAACAATCGCCCTGGTGAGTCCAGCTCCCAATATGAAGGCGGCGCTTTCGACCCCGAACTGCCTCGCGGCCGGGCGGCAGGCCGGCTATCGATTAGCAGCGGCGGCCTGCGCTTCGATACGGACTCCGGCGAAAGCCTGACTCTGCCCCTGACTCTACCCTTAGATGGTTTGCAGGCGAAACCCGGCGGCGCGGCGGGCCGCCTGTTTTTCTTTACTCATCCGCGACATCCCGAACGCACTCTGCACACGGCGGACCCGGCGATTCTGAAAGACCCCGCCCTGAATCGACGCCCGGGCATGCAGCAGCAGCTCGCGGGCCTGCGGCGCAAACGCGGCGGACGCTGGCTGTCCGTGGCGGCGGGAATCACGGCCGTGATGCTGGCGCTCTACGCCCTGACCTTCCTGAAGGATCCGCTGGTCGGCGCGGTGGCCGCGCAGATTCCGATCGAATGGGAAGAGCAGCTGGGCGATCTCGCCTTCACCCAGGTGACGGCGGGCGGCCGGCTGATCGAAGACGAAGCGCTCTTAAAGGATCTGGCGAAAATCACCGACCCGCTCGTGGCCGCCGTCAACAAGCGCAGCGAACGCGAATACAACTATGAATTTCATATCGTGCGCGATCCGGTGCTGAACGCCTTCGCCGTGCCGGGCGGCAAAGTCGCGATTCACTCCGGTCTAATACTCGCGGCGGAAAGCCCCGATGAAATCGCGGGCGTGCTCGCCCATGAAATCGCGCATGTTACGCAGCAGCACAGCATGCGGCAGCTCGTCTCGACTCTCGGCATCTATCTGCTGGCACAGGCCTTTCTGGGAGACATGCAGGGACTCATGGCGGTCATTCTCGACAACGGTTCCTATTTGCTGACGCTCAAATTCTCTCGCGATCATGAAAGCGACGCCGACGAGGTCGGCCTGGCCTTTATGCGCGACGCAGGCATCAATCCGCGGGGTATGGTCGAAATGTTTCGCAAGCTGCAGGCGGCCCAGGAAGAGATGAACGACGCGATGACCGAAGACGTCGAAGAAGCCACCGGCACCGAAGACCTGGGCATTCCCGATTTTTTATCTACCCATCCGGACACGGGAGCGCGAATTGAAGCGATGCAAAAATTGCTTGAACAATCCGAAGCGGACGAATCGGCTTACATTCGTTTCCCCCTGGACTTCCGAAAATTCCAAAAAAGAGTCGCACAGAGTTTATGAAATCTGAAATCAAAGGCCAACCTTCGTTCTGCTATATTCACATCGATCTAGAACCGGGAGAAAGCGTCATCGCCGAATCCGACGCGATGGCCAGCATGGCGGCCGATCTCGACATGGAAACCTCGTTCAACGGCGGTTTCTTTTCCGGACTGTTGAAGAAATTTCTCGGCGGCGAATCTTTATTCATTAATAAGTTTACGAACAACACCGACTCGACGAAACGCGTGACTCTCGTGCAGGCCACTCCGGGCGAAGTGCGAGAAGTTCAGCTCAATGCCGATTCGGATCAGGGTTTGTGTTTGCAACCCGGCGCTTACGTCAGCTCGACTCCGGGTGTTAAACTTGGCATTAAATGGGCCGGCTTCGGATCTTTCATCGGTCGCGAAGGTTTGTTCAAGCTGATGGTGACCGGCACCGGCACTCTGTGGTACGGAGCGTACGGCGGCCTCTTCGAGCGCGACATTGACGGCGAATTCATCGTGGACACGGCGCATCTGGTCGCGTATCAACCTTCGATGAAATTGAAAGTGCAGCTGGCCGGCGGCATCATCGCCAGCTTTCTCGGCGGCGAAGGCCTGGTAACCCGGGTCGAAGGCAAAGGCACGATCATACTCCAGAGCCGCAGCCTGAGCGGGCTGGCCGGCTGGGTCAATCCGCGGCTCTGAGCCGACGACTTAAGCCGCGTACGCTGATCGCGCGACGCAAACCAGGCTCCACGAAATTTTACAGGAACGAATATGAACGTTACGATTGAACACAGCCCCGGAAACGCAGCCGCCCGCCTCAAGATGGCGAACGGCGAAAGCGTCACCGCCGAAGCCGGATCGATGATCGCCATGAGCGGCAACGTAAACATCGAGACCAGCACCTACCAAAAAGGCAAAGGCGGCGTGCTCAAGGCTCTCAAGCGCATGATCGCCGGCGAAAGCTTCTTCTTGAATCACTTCACCGCTTCCGCCGACGGCGACGAAGTCTGGGTCAGCCCGGTGCTTGCGGGCGATCTGCTGGCCCATGAATTAAAAGGCGAAACCTTAATCGTCCAGAGCGGCAGTTTTCTCGCCGCCGAAAAATCGATCCAGATGGATATGGACTGGCAGGGATTCAAATCGATCTTCTCCGGCGAATCCATGTTCTGGCTGAAGATGAGCGGCGCGGGCAAAATCGTGCTGAGCGCTTTCGGCGCGATCTATCCGATCGAAGTCGACGGCGCCTATATCGTCGACACCGGCCACATCGTCGCCTTCGACGAAACGCTCAATTTTACGATTTCCAAAGCGGGCAAGTCGCTGATCGGTTCTTTTCTCGGCGGCGAAGGTCTGATTACGCGCTTCGAAGGCAAAGGCACGGTCTGGTGTCAGTCCCACAACGCGAGTTCCTTCGGCGCGGCCGTCGGTCCGAAGCTCAGACCGCGATAATCAACGACTGACAAAAGCGACAGCTCTCAAGCACGGCAACGCGGCGACACGATGACGCCTGAATCATCCGAACAGTACATTCGAGCACAGCATTATGGATAAAACGAAAACCGACTACGAATATCGCATGGATTGCAAACCCGACTTCAGCATGACCTGGGTAACGATCCCCGCGAACCAGACGCTGAAAGTCGAGGCCTCCGCTATGGCCGCGATGGACACGAACATCAAAATGAAAACGAAGATGCGCGGCGGCTTCAGTCGCTTCCTGACGGGCGAGTCTCTGTTCATCAACGAATTCACCGCCGAAAACGGCCCCGGCGAAATCGCGGTGGCTCCCGGCGCCCCCGGCGATTTAGAACACGTATACTTAGAAGACGGCGAAACGATGTATCTGCAAAATTCCGCTTACGTCGCATCCGGCATGAACGTCGCCGTCGAAAGCAAGTGGCAGGGAATGATCAAAGGTTTCTTTTCCGGCGAATCTCTGTTTTTAATCCGCTGCTCCGGTCCCGGCGATCTGTGGTTCAATACCTACGGCGGCATGATCGAGCTCGACGTGGACGGCCAGTACGTCGTCGACACGGGTCACATCGTCGCTTTCACCGAAGGTCTCGACTACGAAGTCACGAAAGTCGGCGGCTATAAATCGCTCTTTCTTTCAGGCGAAGGTTTCGTCGCGCGCTTCTCGGGCAAAGGCAAGCTCTGGATTCAAACGCGACAGGTGCCCTCGTTCTCGGCGTGGCTCTATCCCTTCCGTCCGGTGAAGAATCGCGGCAGCTGAGCTCGCGGCTTTCTACGATCACCCCGCCCAGGCGTTCCAACTAAATCAAAAAGCGTTACGCGATCTGTGAATGATCAGGATCTCGTAGCGCGTATATTAAAAATATTATGTCACAAACACTAACAGTTAAAAAACCAGTCGCTTACGAAAACTACTCCGAACGAGTTTATGTAGACGAATCCGCAATTCACGGCCGCGGCCTCTTCGCACGCGTCCCGCTGAAGTCCGGCGATTATATCGGCAGCTACGAAGGACCGGAAGCGCAGCGCAACGGCTCTCACGTGCTCTGGGCGGAAACGGAAGAAGGCGACACCGTCGGCATCTCCGGACGCAATTCGCTGCGCTTTACGAATCACTCTCTGAATCCGAACGCGGAATTTGAGGGCTTCGATCTATACGCGACGGCGCGAATCCCCGTGGATCAGGAAATCACCGTGCACTACGGCGACGACTGGTTGGAAATCGAATAAGCGCGGGCGAAACTGGACGGCCCGAAGAGTCGAGCGGTTCAGTCAGTCGCCGGCTGCCAGGGCGGCATCGACCGATTCGTAGAATTCAATGCCGCCGCGCTTGACGACCGTCTGCAGCACTTGCAACAAACTCGGGCGCAGGCCGCAGACGCCCATACGAGCTCCGCTTTGAGAGATTTGCTGGCTGACCTTAAACAGCAGCGCGATCGCCGAAGAATCAATAAATGAGGTCGGCGTAAAATCGAAAAGAATCCGGGCGGGGTTTTCCTGAACTACGCTCATGACGTCCGCCCGCACCTCGGGCACGTGAAACATCGTCAGTTCCTGCGCGAAGATCCGAACGATTACCGTATCTCCTTCGCGATCGATTCGAAAATCGTTCTCCGCTGTATCCGTCATTGCCCCCGCCCTGCTTACTGTTATTAAGACGAATCAGAGTCTCCTGCGCCACCCGGAAATGAGAATTCTTACACAATTATTACGGGTCGCGAAGGCATGCATCGGGAGAATTTTCTGGCGCGGGCCGCAGCCTAAAAAATTCTGGCGTGGTCGCACTATGAACCCTGTACAAAAAATTCTGAATCTCTTTCGCATACACTCCATCGGCGTCGGTCAGGTTCTGCCTAAAGCGCATTTGACCGCCGAACTGCAAAGCTGGCCGCCGGCTGAAAAAGCGCAGATGCGAAATGCGTGGCACACTCTCGTCGGGGAAGGTTTGATTGCGGAGGGTCATCCGGAAGGGCCCACGCTGACTCCCAAAGGCGCCGCGGCACTCGATAGCCTGTCAAACCCTGCCTGATCAATTGTAACGTTTTCGTAACCCCGCTGGCGAGTTTCGCGTTAACATTTATCGTCTAATTTTTTAGAACGGGTTATGAAAAAGCCATGCCGCTGTAACCTGAAAGGCCGATTTTAATACTATGAATCCAGCAAGCGATACTGCGAAATACAATATGGGAGCCCTGGCGCCCGTATATCAAAAACTTGATCGCCTGGAACAAACCATGGCCACGATCAACGATATCGCAGCAGATGCGAATCGCTCGATTCGCCAGGGCCGCTATCAGGATCTGGTCCGTTACCAGCATCGCCTGGCCGCTATCTCACGCCAGACGAGTTCCGACCGCGCCGACAAGCCCGCCTGAGGCGATCGATCCCGGCCTTCAGAAACACTCAGCCGCAGCGGACAGCACGCATCGAAATCGATCGGTTTTGAATACCTTCGCAGGGATAATCAAAGCGGTCCCGCGACGCGGCCATGCCCAGAAAATTCAAAAAGGGAATATAGTGATCCAATGTCGGCACCGCCAGTCGACCGGCCTCGCCGAAATCTTCGGGCGCTAACAGCGCGTCAATTTCGCCCGGCCCCTGATCAAGCCGCGCCTGCACCGCCGCGTCGAATTCCAGTGCCCAGTCGTGGGGCGGACTGTGCGGATCGAAATCGATTTCGCGCAAATTGTGCACGATATTCCCGCTCGTCAACAACAGCACGCCCTGATCGCGAAGAGACGCGTTCGTAAACTTGTCTTCATCAGAAGCTTGCTGATCTGAAAGATCTTCCACGAGCGCGCGACCGAGGGCGATCTGACCGGCGGCCCTGGTGTTCATATTATAACTCAGCTGTACGACCGGCACGTCGGCGTCGGGAAACATGTGCGTCAGGATCGACCAGACTCCGTGGTCTAATGCGCGCTGCGGATCGCCCTGCACTTCCGGGACCTGAGCGCCGGCCGCGCGAAAGGCGGAAAACCTCCGCTGAATATGACGGGCAAGTTCCGGATGACCGGGACAGTCGTATTGCACCTGCGAAAGCGCGTCCGGGAAACCGAAAAAATCATACAGGACTCCCGGTCGCTCCGCGGTCGTTACGGCCAGGCCGTCGCGCGTCGCCCAGTGAGCGGAGACGATCACTACAGACCGCACCCGGGATTTCAATTCATCGCCCAGTTTGCGCCAGGCTTCGGTGTACTCGTTCGACGCCAGGGCGTTCATCGGATTGCCATGCCCGATAAACAGGGCGGGCAGTCTGTGCGAAGCGGTATTCATAAAACGAGCGCCAGAGTTAAACTTAACAAACGCGAGCGCGATGATCGCGAAAAATAATCAGGCGCGGGCCGCCGTGATCGCGGAAATTTTCAGAAAGACTACAGCGCCCGCAAATACGAAACCAGCGCCCGGTGCTCTTCCTGCTGGGGCACAACGTTTTCCAGATAGTCGATCGTCGAGGAGACCCAGGCGGGGTCTTCCTCGTTTTCGCGGGAAATAAAAACGCGGCGAATATTGATCAGCGCGCGCACTTCCAGATAGCGATCGTACTTATCATAGTAGAGCATATCGCCGACCTGGTCGGGATTGAATTTCACGGTGTTCAGAGCCAGCAGAACCTCATCGAGCCAGATCAGGCCCTTGAAGTTTCGTTCCACATAGTCGACGGCTTTCTGAACTCGCGCCGGCACGACCAGTTCCTTCTCTCGCGGGCCTTTAATAACCTTCGAACGTTTCTTGCGTCCGCCCCGACCTTTCTTTTCGCGCCCCTCGGAGCTTCCGTCGCCGAGATCGCCTTCGCCCGAATTCTCGGGGTCGTCGCTGCGTCGCCCGCCGGCAATTTCACCCATGCCGAATAGATTGCGAAAGAAAATCACCAGTCGGGCGATCAGCCCCATGCCCGCTCGCTCTTTCTTGAGGCGTTCTTTTTCCTGCTCGTCTTCCCACTCCCGGATGGCGCGGGCCAGAGCGATCTGTTCGTCGACGATCCCTTCGGGAGTCACCCCTTCATTCACGTCGATCAAAAGATCGTATATGCCTTTGCTCATGCTGTTACTGCGACAGAAGAGCTGAATATAATTGCGTCGATTCGGAAATCGAATGAAAGCCTGGGCCAGATTCGCGCGAAAGATAAAGTACACGCCGCGCTTCTCTCCGGGCGCCTGGGGTCCGGTCCGGCGTTCTTCCATGAAGGCCACGTCTTCGAGGGACTTCATTTTTTCGCAGACCGCTTTGTAGAGCTCTTCCCGGGGTAAGTATGAATCCACGGAAGAGTCCGCGACTTCGAAAGTATCGGGGCGCAGCAGCACCGGCTCGAACTGCATATTCAGTTTGTAGACCGTTTCCTGGGCCACAAGATCGATCAGGAACTCTTTACGGACTTCGCGCACGGAACGCACGTGGCGAATCAGCGCGCTGTAGCACTGGAGAAAGGTCGCGCCGTCGACCCACTGATCCCCCTGAGTAAACGAAGCGTGCTTTTTTAGTTCTTCTAAATACCGTTCGTCCTGGGAAACGCCCTTGCCGGAAATCCAGCCGGTCTCCTCGCGCGGCAGCAGGGCGAAGAGAATCTTGCGCGCCATCTGCACATACAATACGTAGATATATTCAATTTCCGATCGAGTTTCTTTGACCTTCGCGTCGGGCATGGAGATCAGATCTGTCGCGGCCGGCGAGAGCACCTGGAAATCTCCGGCCAGGGGAATCAAAAGCGAACGCGGAATGCGCGCACGCAAAGCCTCTTCGCCTGCTTCGGAAATTTTCGCGAAGGCCGCCAGCTCGGAAAGCAAATCCTCGGAACGTTTGCCCAAAAGAGACAGGACCGGAATCAGAAGATCGTCGCGGGGTTTGACTTCGTTCGCCAGAAAGCCGTCGAAAGATAGATTGCGCAAAGCCGGAATCATCTTATTCAATTCCGCCCGGCCGGACGCGGCGCCGGAGCCGAAGTCCGCTCCGTTTTCGGCGGCCAGATCTCGCAGGAATCGCTGGTTCAACCAGGCGCCGAGCTGGCCCTCCGCTTCGAGTTCGCGCAGCTTACGATCGCGCTCGTGAATATATTCCAGAACGGCCACGACGCTGCCGCGCACGCAGCCCAGCTTGACCTTGGCGACCTGATCGGCTTTCAAAGACGCGGGCCGAATCACCACCTTCTTCGTCGACAGTCGGCTTCGATCTTCGCTGAGCTTGAGGTACTCATAGAATTCGATCGCGCCGCGCTCTTCTAAGTGCAGCAGATCCTTTTCGCCGAGATGCTGCAGCTGTTCGGGATGCGTGAGCGCGAGATGACTCTGGGCGAACAAAAAGAAATTTTCGACGCCCTTCTGGATCGTGGTAATATCTTTAAACGAATGCGGATTGAACTGAATCATGATCGCTTTCAGATTCTCTTCCGAAAGCAGATCTTTCCCCTCCGGCAGCGCAGCCTCGCCGCTCGCTCCGGGCGCCTGTCCGCCCATCTCCGGACCTTCCGCTGCGACGGCGGATCCGGCGGATTCCGCGGCGGCGGGAGAGCTCACCTGCGGCATATCTTCGGCCGCGTCCTGTGATTCCTGGGATTCCGTGGGATTCATGAAAACTGATGCGAGCGTATGACCATCACGCTCGACGCACACATGCTTTAATTATCGGCTCAGGGCTACGGTCAACCAGGCTTTTCCTGGCGGAACCGGCCGCTATTCCGCGGGATTGCGCAGATCGAAGCCGGACTCGCCGGCCAGAATCTCGGTGACCGCCGCCGTGCCGTTTTCGATACGCAGAGCCACATGGTGATGCCGGCGCTCGCCGTTCAATCGCAGAATGCGGGGAACTCTGGCTGCGTTAATGTACGCCGTGCCGTGCTCGTCCCGCAGAAACCATCGTCGCTCACCGCCACCTTTAAGCCGGTGGTGCATGTGTCCGGCGATCACCGCGACGATCTGCTTGTTTTTGGAGCGGGCTCGCCTGAGAGCCTCGGCCAGATCCGAATCGCCGAAGTCGCCGCCCTCACGCGTAAAATCGCAGCCCCAGATCGCGTCGCGCTCGGCGCCCAGACCGGCGGGGCCGTTGTGGGAGAAGACGACGATCGGGCCGTCGCACTCGTCGAAAAGAGCCTCAATGCGATCCGCCGAATCTTCCAGGCTCGCCACGCCGTACCGTTCTTTGAGGTACGGCGCAAAGGCCAGGGTCGCACCGCCCATCGAGTGCGGTCGGGCCGCCACCAGATGGATGCGCTCGTCGCTGACTTCCAGGTCGTGTCGACTGTAACCGGTATAAACGATGTCGCCGAGCGCCGTCTGCAAACTGTCGCACAGCGGAGCCTGGCGACGGGCGTACTTCTGAATCCACTTTTCGTTTTGTCGCAGCTCGCCCATGAACTGCCCGATGGTCACACCGTCGTGATTGCCAGGCATGAAATAGGCCGGCTTCGTAACCCGGGCCAGTTCGGCCGCGACCGCGTCCGTACCCCGATGACTGCGACCGGGCAGGTCGCCCATAAACAGCAGCGCGTCGCAGGAAGATTGGTTGAAGTACGCAACGTCAAAGTCGTCCCAGGCTTTGTGAATGTCGCCGATAATCGCAATATACATGCAGCTGCCGCTTCCTTGAGACAGCGGACTTCGCGCTCGCGAACAGGGAAAGAAAAAAAGACGGACAAAACTAAGAGACGTACGCTTTTTTCTAAAACAACTGCGCGCAGAGCGACGCAGTCTTCGTTCGCGACTCATCAATACTCATGTCAGTTCCATCATCTGAAGCGCCAGGCGCATCCACCGAAAGCAAGGGCTTCATTCAGGCCGCGGCCCTGGGCAAATCCTACGGCGACTATCCCGTCCTGCGGGGCGTGGACTGCACGATCGCCGGCGGCGAATTCGTCGCCATCATGGGCGACTCCGGCAGCGGCAAGACGACTTTCCTGAATCTGCTGGCCGGATTGGATACGGCCGACGACGGAATTCTGCGGGTAGCCGGCGAAGAACCCGCCCGCTATTCCGCGGCCCAACTGGCGGAGTACCGCCGCCGTACGGTCGCGATGATCTTCCAGGACTTCAATCTATTGCCGACGCTTTCGGTGCTCGAAAATATCACCCTGCCTGTTTTGATGCGCGGCGAAAAGGCGGACCTAAAACGCGCGCGCTACTATCTCGAACGCGTCGGCATGCTCGGCCACTCCGATCAGCTGCCGGAAACTCTGAGCGGCGGCGAAATGCAACGTGTGTCGATCGCCCGCGCCTTAAATTTACAGCCGCGACTCTTATTGGCCGACGAACCGACCGGCTCACTCGATTCGCGCAACAGCGACGAAGTGCTCGAACTGCTCGGCGAAATTAATCGCGAAACGCAGCTGACTCTCGTAATGGTCACCCACTCGGCCCGGGCCGCGGAAGCCGCCGGGCGCACGCTGCGTATGAACGACGGACACCTGAGTTTTTCGCAAGCTACTTCGACAGGATCGCCGGAATGATTCCGGAAACTGCCAACGAGAAGATCACGGGCGCTATCACCAAATCGTCACCTAATACGATCGCCAAATCGATCGTGGGCTTCCGGGCGATCTTTCGCGCGCTTACTTCGCGTTATTACGGTCGGCATCGGGGGCGTTTCTTATTGTGCGTGGCCGGCCTGAGCGCGGGAGTCGCGGTGGCCGGCTCGATTAACCTGACCAACAGCCGCGTCATTGAAAGCTTCAGCGATTCGATCGAAAGCCTGGCCGGCGATTCGAATTTGCGTCTCTCGGATGATCGCGGTATTCCTCCGGAGCGGCTGGAAGGCCTGCGCTTCCTGTGGGACTACGGCGCGTTCACGCCCTATGTTCGCCTCGACGCATCCACGAAAATCGACGGCGGCGCAGACCAGGCGATCGTGCTCTTCGGCTTTGATTTTCTGGGCGCGAGCCGCATTCGCGGATTCGAAACGCAGGCGCAGTCGAAGAATGATAGCGGCGCGCCGCCAGGCGAGCGAAACGGTCCCCCCGGTTTCGCCGACGAGGGCGGACTGCCCGGCTTAATCGTTCCTGAAAACAGCGTGATCGGTAAAGTCGGCGACACCGTTACGATCAACATCGACGGAGCGCGGCATCGTTTTCTCGTGCAGGACGCGCTGCAAAATATCAGCGGACGCCAGCCGCCCTTAAACACCGCCTATCTGGACTTAAACACGGCTCTGAAGTTTACGCCCCGCCAGGCCCTGAGCGGCGTCGACATTCAGATCGAACCCGAAGCCGTAGCCGAAATTCGCCCGCGTCTGGCTGAACTCTTTCCCGGCGCGCGTATCCAGACTGTTTCGGAGCGCACGAAAATCACAACCGACATGCTCGCCGCCTTTCAGATGAATCTGCAGGCTCTGGGAATCGTCGCCCTTCTGGTCAGCGCCTATCTGGTTTATAATACGATCAACATCTCCGTGATCCAGCGCGAGTCTTTGATTGGATCGTTGCTGAGTCTGGGAGCCGCGCCGCGCCAGGTCTTCGCGGCCTTAATCGTCGAAGGCCTGTGGTTAGGCGCGATTGGCGGCGGCATCGGTCTGGTCTTCGGCTACGGGCTATCGTTGATCGCCAGTCGCGAAGTCGACCTGACCCTCGAAGCGGTCTTTCGTCTGGACCCTGTGCGCGGCGACGCCGCCGGCTGGGCCGCCCTGCTCGGATCTTTCGTTTTAGGCCTGGTCTTCTCGGCCCTGGCCGCCTGGCTCCCGGCGTATCGTGGATCGCGCGTGCCGGTCGCCAGCCTGCGCCGGCCGGGCCGCAGCGAATTCAGGCCGCAGCTGCTGTATTGGAGCATCGCCGGGACGCTGCTCTTTCTTGGAATATTCGCGGCCTGTTTCGCGCTCGCCCGGGCGTGGCAGTCTCCCGGTCCGGGCTACGGTTCGGTCGCGGCGCTGGTCGGGATCCTGAGTGCGCTTGCGCCCCTGGCGATCTGGGGGCTCGCCAGACTGGCGCGATATATTTTACGCGGCAGCGGCCCCGCTCGCCTGGCGGCCGCCGCCGCCCGCGAACATATTCTCAAGCTGGCGGTCGCGGTCGCGGCTCTGGGCATCGCCCTGAGCATGGCGGGGGCTGTGAGCGTCATGGTGCATTCGTTTCGCACGACCGTCGTCAGCTGGCTCGACACGACCGTCATCGCCGATATCTATATTCGCTCGGACTCCGGCGCGAATCGTTTGAACGGCGAACTGGATCCACAATTGATCACCGCCCTGCGGGCCGACCCGCGCGTCGACGCGGCCATGACCATCCGCTCGGTAGAAAGAATCTTTCAAGGACAGATGATTCGACTGGGCGCGAACGAATTCGAAATCGCCGCCGCGCGCCGTCCGCTTTCGTTCGTCGACGGCGAAATCGCCGATTTAGAACGCGCGCGAAAGCAAGGCGGCGTGCTGGTCAGCGAGGTCTTCGCGAATCGATTCGGGCTCGGCCGCGGCGATTCGATCGAACTGTACAAAGGTAGCCAGAGCGGCGAAGGCCGCCAGGGCCGCCTGCAAATCCACGGCGTCTTTCGCAGCTACGCCTCCGAACGCGGCTACGTGCTGATGGATACTGCTTTATTCGATCGACTCTTCGGCGCGCGCAACCCCGCGGGCGTCGCTCTGTATTTGAAGGAGCGAAATTCCGAAGCCGGCGGCCAGCCCATCGAAGCCGCAACGGCCATGCGCGAGATCGGCGCGGATTTTTCCCGCTATCCGCTAACGATGAGTCTCAGCACCGAAATTCGCGGACAGGCGATCAAGATTTTTAATCAGACCTTTCGGCTGACCTATATTCTGCAGATGATTGCGGGAGGCATCGCGGCGCTTTCGGTGATCACGACGCTAACGGGACTCGCCCTCGAACGCCGTCGGGAATTCGCGACGCTCCAGGCCCTGGGCGCCCGCCCGAAGCTATTAGATCGGGCCATGGCCTACGAATCTCAGATCATCGCCTGGAGTTCGCTGCTGATCGCGCTGCCGGGCAGCGTTTTGCTTTCGCTGCTTTTGATTCACGTCATCAATCGATACTCGTTCGGCTGGACCATCGTGACGGCCGTGCCCTGGCCCGACCTGATCGCCGCCGCCGCGGGCATCACCCTGCTGGCTCTGGCGGCGGCGCTCGTTCCGATTCGCTTGATTCGCAGACAAAACATCGCCCGTATTCTCAAACAGGACTAAGCCGTGCGCCGGAATTTTAATAAATCACGCAAAATCCAAACGCTGCTTCTATTTTTCGCCTTCGCGCTGCTCGCTCCCGGCTCGCAGATCCAGAGCGATGATCGGCCGGCCTTCCGCTACGCAAAAGAGGGTTACCGCTTTCAATTTCCCCGGGACCTGCGACCCCGCAACGGCTATCGTACGAGCTGGTGGTACTATACCGGCCACCTGTATCCCGAAAGCGCCGGCGCGAGCGCTGCGACCGACGCACTCCAGGGCGACGATCAGTACAAAGGCCGACGCTACGGCTATCAGTTTACGATCTTTAAGATCGAAAACGCGCCCAATCCCTCCGGCGACTATCGCCGCGGCGCGACCTTCTTCATGGCGCACCTGGCTCTGACCGACGAACACAGCCGCAAATATTATTTCACCGAACGTTTGCAGCGCCACTTCCCCGGTATGGCCGGCTACGATCCCGAAAGTCGCACGGTCTACGTCGAAAACAACACCCTGCAAATCGACGACAGCGGTCGCAATCATCGCATCCGCATGCGCGCCGACGACTTTCGCCTGGAATTGGATCTCACGACCGCTCTCGGACCGCTCACCCACGGCGAAAACAGCGTGAGCCGCAAAGGCTATACGCCCGGCAGCGCTTCGCACTATATTTCAATTCCCGACCTGCTCGGCGAAGCGCGTCTGACAATCGGAGCGAAAGGCGAGACGCAAAAGCTATACGCGAAGTCCTGGATGGACATCGAGTTCGGCAGCAACGTGCTTTCAAAAACGCAAACCGGCTGGGACTGGCTGCACGTCAGCCTGGAAAATAACGTGCGCTATATGGTCTTTCGCGTGCGCGATTCGGCGGGCCGCGATTTTTATTCCGCCTCGGTCATCGACGCCGCCGGCCGCATTCGCCCGGTCGACGCCGAGCGCATTCAAATGCGACCCGGCCGGGTCTGGACCTCGCCGGCCACCGGCGCCGCCTATCCCGTCGAGTGGGAGATCGTCGTCGAAGATACCGTGCTGAAAATCAAACCCTGGCTCGACGGCCAGGAAGCGCATCCCGGTGAACGCGAAGGCTCGCGAGTTTCATACTGGGAAGGCGCCGTCGACGTGACCGCGACGCGACGGCCCGCAAACGATTCTACGCAAAACGATTCTATGCAAAACGATACCGTAGATGATAGCGCGGCGCGAACTACGCGCACCCTGCGCGGCGTCGGCTACGTCGAAATGACCGGCTACGCGGGATCGATGGGCGGCACGCTCTAAGGGAATCTTCCGCCGATCGAAACGCCGGACGCTGCAAGCCCGGTATGATACGGCTGAGGCGCAGCATCAATCTGATGTATACGTTCTGGAAGCCCCCGGGGCGTGCGCAAAATCTATTGGACAGCCGCGCCGGACTCGCGTTCAACAGAGGCCTATGCCTCAGAACTCCGCCGCCAGCAGCGACCCCGACAGCAGTCCGGGCGCGAACGAAAACACAATCACCGCGGCGGCGCCGGGACGCATTTGTTTGTTCGGCGAACACCAGGACTATCTGGGACTGCCGGTCATCGCCATGGCGGTCGACCGCGATTTTCGCATCGAATTTACGCCGAACGAATCCACCAGAGTCTTTACGATTCACACGCCGGATCTGCCGGACCGACCGCCCCAGCAGCTCGACATCGCCGCGGCTGCACCGCGCAGCGACGACGACTATTGCTGGGGCATCGGCCAGACGCTGCTCGAAGAAGGCTTCACTTTCGAGTGCGGCGGCGACGCGATCTTTCGTTCGAATATTCCCTTTCGCGCGGGCTGCTCATCGTCGAGCGCCATGTCCGCCGCCTGGATGCGCCTGCTGATCGAAATCGGCGAACATCCACAGCGCGATGATTATATTCAAGATCCCGAGCGCGTCGCCTATCTGGTATACAAAGGCGAAAAAGAGAAATTCCAGGGCGCCGGCGGGATGATGGATCAGTACAGCTGCTATCTGGGCGGACTGCTCTACGTGTACCCGGCAGGCTATCCGGGCGCACCGCCGGTCGCGGAATCGCGCAGCTACGGAGTCGAAATGCTGGATCTGCCCGATATGAGCGGCGTGATCCTGATCGACTCCGGCCAACCCAAAGATACCCAGGGCATTCTGGCATCGGTGGGGGATCGGGCGCGCTCCGCTGTAGAGAGCGCCGCACAAAATCTGCAGGGCTTTTCCCTGCCGACCATCCCCCTGGACCAGTACACGGCCGCCCAGACGGCCGTGCCGGAGCCGGCCCGAACCATCGTCCGCGATCACCTGATCAACCGTGACCTGTGCCAGGAGGGGATCGCCATGCTGCGCTCCGGGCGCCCGGATCCGCAGCGTCTGGGGGCCATGCTGAACGAAGAGCACCGGATTCTGAGCCAGACCCTGGGAATCGCCACCCCGCTGATCGACGAAATCCAGCAAATTTGCAACGATGCGGGAGCTCTCGGGGGCAAAATCAATGGATCGGGGGGCGGCGGGACCCTGTTTTGCTACGCTCCAGAGCCCGAAATGCACAAAAAAGTCACCGAAACACTGGTCGATCGTGGAATTCGTCACTTTCCTGTCGTGAAATCGGACGGTGCACGCATATTGCCGGGTTAATTTCAGTACAACCTGGCATCCTTTCCGAATTGACCCTTGTGTGCACTGCAAAAAGATGGCTTATGCGTTATTCAATCTGGCGAGTCAGCCCTGGTGAAGAGCCTTTTGCACTGACAACGGTCGGAGCGACCCGAGACAGGAAAAGAGCGCTGGCCAAGGCCGAATCTTACAACGAAAGACTGAGACTGAGCGACCCGCACTCTCCGGACCGCTTTGTGGCCCGGGACGAGAAAGGCCGCGAACTGAAATCAGCTTCCTGATCCTATGGATCCACACCCGCCCCACCGCGTACACTGGCGTGAGGCACTCGGCGTGTGGATTCGGATCGCCGCCCTCAGTTTTGGCGGTCCCGCCGGCCAGATCGCGGTCGTTCACCGCATTCTGGTCGAAGAAAAGCGCTGGGTTCCCGAATCCCGCTTTTTGCATGCGATGAACTATTGTATGCTGCTCCCCGGCCCGGAAGCGCAACAGCTGGTTACGTACATGGGCTGGCTGCTGCAAGGCAGAATCGGCGGCCTGATTGCCGGCAGCCTGTTCATCGTCCCCGGCCTGCTTTCTATTTTTGCTCTCAGCGTGCTCTACGTGGGCTTTCAGGATCTGGCGATCGTTACGGCCCTGTTCTTCGGGCTGAAACCGGCGGTCATCGCCATCATCGTCCAGGCCGTCGTTCGAATCGGCAAACGCGTGCTCAAAGACCGCGGGGCTGTGGCCATCGCGGCCTGCGCCTTCGCGGCCATGTTCGTCTTCGGCGTCGCGTTTCCGTACATCGTCATCTGCGCCGCCGCCGCTGGTTTGTGGATCGGCCGGAGCAGGCGGCGCGACGGCGATCGCAAACATAGCAGCGGTCGAGGGGCGGCAACTGGAGATGGCGACGGGGATCATGCAACCGGCGAAAACACCGTGCAAACCCCGGCGATCCTCTATTCCCTGGAGTCTTCGCAGCCGCCCACCGTCGCCAGGACTGTGCGCACGGTTGGCTTCTGGCTCGCAGTCTGGATCGCGCCCGCGCTCCTGGTCGTTGCGACGCTTGGTCCAGATCACGTGCTGGTCACCCAGGCGATCTTCTTCAGCAAAACCGCGATGCTGACTTTTGGCGGGGCCTATTCAGTGCTGGCCTATATCGCGGAGCAGGCCGTTGAAAATCTCGGCTGGCTGACAGCGCCGGAGATGCTCGACGGCCTGGGGCTGGCGGAAACGACTCCGGGGCCGCTGATTCAAGTCGTGCAGTTCGTGGGATTCCTGGGCGCCTTTCGCAACGCCGCGCCCTTCGCCGATCCTTATATCGCCGCCACGCTTGGTTCGCTGATGACGGTGTGGGTCACATTCGCGCCCTGCTTTCTGTGGATCTTCGCCGGTGCGCCGTACATGGAAGCCCTGCGCAAAAACGAAGCCGCGCGCGATATGCTCGCCGGCGTCACCGCCGCCGTGACCGGTGTGATCTTAAATCTCGCGCTGTGGTTTGCGATTCATACGCTCTTCAGCGAAAGCGCGATTCTGGAGTACGGCATCGTTCGCATGGACTGGCCGGTATTCGCGAGCGTCCAGTGGATCGGCGTGGCGCTGGCGGGCCTGGCCTTCGCGCTGCTTTTCGCCGCGCGCCTCGGCCTGTTCACCACGCTGTCAATCACGACCGCCGCCGGCATGCTCTCGTATCTTTATTTCGCGACGGGCGCCTGAAGCCGGCCGGAAACGGCATAATGGTCGCGTTCAGGCCGCGGTCGGCCCGCGTTTCGCCCGGGACGGATGCTCACGGACGGCTCATAATCTAACCGGAGCGGCGCGCTACAGCCGGCATTTTCGCGAAAAAATCCGGTTAAGCTCTTACGGCTCCGACCGATCATTATCATAGATGAACGAGTCTCCGCATACTACCGGCAGCGTCGCGACGGCGGAATTTACGCCTTTCGAAGAAACGATCGTTTGCCCCGGCTGCAATCGTCCCCTGCAGATGATGCTACAGCCGGTCCACGCGCAGATTCAGATTCGTTGCCCGCGCTGCGTGCGCCAGCTGACGCCGCTGATTCGCCGCGCCATCCGCGAACACAACCGCGCCTGATCGATCCCGCGCCAATCGCAAGATGGCCAGGCGCAAAGTCTGCCATCGGACAATCACCCGCAAGATCAGCCAGAACGGTCAGGCCTGCGGACGCAGGGATAGAATCTTCTGCACGTACTTCCCGAGCACGTCGAACTCCAGATTCACGGTCGTTGATCCCGCGACCCACTGCTTTACGTTCGTATGTTCCCAGGTATAGGGGATGATGCAAACCGAGAATGTATGCGCGACAGGATCGTTGCTTGCGACAGTCAGGCTGATGCCGTTCACGCAGATGCTGCCCTTCTCGACGATCAGCGCTTCGTACTCCGGGGCGTAGCGTACGAAAAATTCCCAGCTGCTGTCGGCGACGGCCGCGCCCGCTTCCGGCTCGACGACCCGTATGATTTCGCCGGTCGCATCGACGTGGCCCTGCACGAAGTGGCCGTCGAGTCGGCCGCCGGCCGGCAGGGCCCGCTCCAAATTCACGCGATCGCCGACGGCGAGTTCGCCGAGCATGCTGCGCTGGAGCGATTCCGGAATCGCCGTAACCTGGTAGGCGCGGCCGTTTACATTTTCAACGGTCAGACACACGCCGTTATGGGCGACGCTTTCTTCCGGGCGAAACTCGGAGGCGATCTCGGTCTCCAGTTGAAAGACCCGATTGCCCCCGCGATCTTCGATGGACTTCACGACGGCGAAAGTTTCGATGATTCCAGTGAACATACCCGAAGATCGAAGCGGGGGGCGCAGGATCAACGAAACTTATTATAGAAGCGCGGATAAAATCGCTGCGGTTCAAAGTCGGCGCTAAACGTAGAGCTTCCGGTCAGATACGCGAAGGCCCGCTTACGACCGACCGCCGCCGTCCAGTCCGACACGAATAACGCAGCGACGCAGAACGCCTGCCGACGCTCTTCGCGCGTGATTCCAGCGCCCGGCCGATGATAGTCATGGGCTTCGCCGACTGTGCCTTTCGCCTGACGCTCGCCGCCGGAAACAGCGCCGCCGCCCAGCCGCGATTCCAGCCAGCCGTGAAAAGCCTGCCAATCCGAAGCAGAACGCACGATGCGATGGACGGCCTTTTGATCGGCTTCGCAGGATGTGTTGGCCAGAGCTTCGCAATAGCCTTCTTCGAGCCAGACCGGGATGCGTGCGTTCGTCGCCGGTGCTGCAACTAATGAATCTCGACGACCGCGTCGCGCGTGCGCCGTCGCGACATGGCACAGTTCGTGAGTCACCGTCGAACGCAGGATTCCCCGCCGGCGCAGAGCCGCTGGATTCTGAAAGAAAAGTCGCCTGGAAAGCGGATCGTACAGGCCCGCGACGTACCAGGGACGGCCGGTCAATCGCTGAAAGATTCGCGCGTCGCCGGCCAGCGCGATCGTCATGCGCTCTGGTCCCCGCAGGCCGTGCCCGGCGAATACGCGCTCGCGAGCCGCCGCGAAGACATCGTCGAAATCGCTGATCATTCTCCGAAGACCATCGTGATTTCTCCGGGCGTCCGCGCGAAAATAATAACGATACTGCGCGCGATTCGCTTCGACCGCTATAAATTCCGCCGGCCCGCCGATCACTCGCGAAGTGCCGACCAGGAATGCCGCCACGACCAAAGCCAGCGCGCAGGCGCCCTCTGAACACATCAGCGAAACGAACCGGGCCCGCGAAATTCGCCAGGCACGCGTCATTGCGCCCCCCCTGCCAGTCGCGCAATTCGCGCGCCGGGATAATAGAACTCAAGAATCTTGCGGGCGCTGCGTCCCAGCCGCGCCTGTTCTCGCGCGCCCCACTGACAGAAACCAACGCCGTGGCCCAGGCCTCGTCCGCGAAAATTCCAACTGCGGTCCGGCAGGCCTTCGACTATAAAGTCGCTGCTTTTGATCGCATTCCAGCCCAGGACGCGGCCCGCATGCGATAGAAAATCCGAAGCCGCCAGCTCGTTTTCCCGACCGACCCGGATTGCGACAACGCGCCCGCCGACGCGACGCATCGGATCGAGAATCCCGACGCCCGGACGTCCTGACGCGTGTGACGGCGCGTTCGGGCCCGGTGATAATGAACGCGAAAGTGATTGCGATTGCGAATGCGTCAGAATGCTTCGCAGATCTTCGTGGGCGACGCGAGTCTGCCAGCGATAGTGCGGCGAAGCCGAACACAGCGGCGAATCGTTATTGTTCTTGAGATCATCGCGGCCTTCGCGAAAGACTCCAACCAGCTCGGGTCGCTTCGTGCCGGGCCAGTACTCCTGAGGCGCAACCAATCTTCCGCCGCAGGTCGAATGAAAATAGGCCGGCACAAAATCTCGCGGGGCAAGCGCTGCGCCGGAGACACGCGCGGCATCTTTGAATATTAAAACCATTCGCGGACCAGATTCGGATTTCGGTTTACTTCGTTCGCCCCGCAGCAGGCCGGGAAAGTGCATGCAGTGAGTCAGATCGCAGAGGTCAGCGTGATCCGTATGACGATCGCGATGCGCGAGTGCGTAGCTGCGAACGACGGTTTCCATCGCGGATAAAAGCTCGGCCCGCGCGGATTGCTCCAGCCTGGTCGGCCCGGTCGACGCCAGCAGCGGTCCGAGTTCGGCCCGCGCGGTGGCCTGCACATAGCGCTGCAAAGGAGTGTGCACCACCGCCGCCAGACTGAGCTCTGCGAAAATCTCCAGTCGACCGCGATACGTGCGCGACAACCCCTCGCGTCCCGAATTCGAGACGGAGGAGTCTGCGGAGCGGGCTGCGACGCGCGCTGTGCCTGGCTGCGCGCCATGGTTGCCATCGAAAGATCCCGGCAATAAGATCCGATAGCTTTCGTCGGCATCCACGATCAGACTCCGGGTATCGAAGACGCGAGCGGGCGATTTCGCGGACGCGTAAAAGATTCGCACGCGCATTCGAGAGCGCGGCGCACGCACATCCGATGACGGTGATGATAGGCCTTTCGATTTCATCGCGGCGGACAGCATTTTTAATTCCAGACGAATACCGGGCTGCCCGGCGCTGGAACTGCCCGCGCCAGTCCGCGCTTCGCTCCGGTCTGCGTCTTTCGCAAGCAGGATCGTTTCGCCGTTCGCGAAGAGCCGTCCGCTGTCGAGCAGCACATCCAGACGACGGGGCGCGAATTTCGACAAAATGCCGATTCGGATAGTTTTTTCCGGCGCGGAAACCACGGGCAACGCGACGTCGCCATCGCAGGAACTCAAGCCGCCGATTCCTGCCAGGACGCACGCCAGCGCGCGATGCATGCGGCGCCGATTACTCCGCTTCTTCACAGGCTGAGCCCCGGCAGTGACAGGGCGCGCATGGCCAATCGCCTGGCTTCGCTTCCGCCGGAACCCGTCTGCACGAAGGCCACGAGCACGTACTGCTTGCGAATCGCGCCGGACGTCGACTGCACCTGCATTGCCAGCCAGCCGTGCGAACCGTAGCGCTTCGCGTACGGCGTCGCGGTTCCGGTCTTCGCCGCGAGAACTCGCAAGGGACCGCCGGACTTCGCAGGCATGCCGGCGAGCTCACGCGAAAGTCCGGACAGGGTTCCGCTTTCGGCGGTCCGCCCGAGGGCGAAACGAATGCGACTCAGGTCATGGGGCAAAAAGCGCAGAGATTGGATCCGGCGCGGCCCGAGTCGCGAAGCGCCCCCGGGATTCGCAGCGTTCTGCAGTGCCAGCACGCGACCGCCGTTCACCTGCGCGAGAAAGAGCTGCGCGGCCCGGGCCGGCGAAATGCGTAGCGCGCCGCCTTCGCCGATCGCCGCGGTCGTAGCCAGTAAAGGCGAAAGTCGCGACGGAGCCACCGCGCGCTGCAGGACCGGCAGCGGCGATCGTCCCCACGGCCCGACG
This sequence comes from bacterium, assembly GCA_024742665.1. Lineage (GTDB taxonomy): Bacteria > Spirochaetota > Leptospiria > Leptospirales > Leptonemataceae > JANSYA01. Next base: position 204,002 of record JANSYA010000001.1, on the reverse strand, counting down.
GACGCCGCGCTGCCGCCCCCATCTCCGGGCAGACCATCCGCCGACACTGCCTGCATCGCATGCGACCGCGGCGCAGAGAAAGCCCATTCCGAAAGCAGGAGCTCGTAAAACCGGCGCGGATGTCGCCCGGCGGCGGTTAAGAAATAGGCGTTGCAGCTTTGCGCCAGCGCTTCCGTCAGACCGACGCGACCGTGCCCCTTTGGTTTCGAACAGGGTAAATACTCGCGACCGGCCGCATCTTTTCGGAAGTGCAGCACGCGTCGATCTCCAGAAACCGGAGCGATGGTTCCGGTCGGGTAAAATCGCCCGGCGCAGCGGAAGTTTCGCTCCGGCGCATAGTCTAATTCAGCGGCATGTTTGAGCAGCACGGCGGCGGACCAGGGTTTCGCCAGCGATCCCGGCGTGAATAGATTGCGACCGCGCAGGCGGGGATCTGCGAATTCGTACACGCGCCGGGCGGTTTTCGCATCGATCAAGACCAGCGCCCCGGGCCCGGTGGTCCGCATTTCGGCCTGTAGAGCCCGATCCAGCGCGCTGAAATCCCGGGCCAGAGCGGCGGGAGCGACGACCATCGCGAGCGAAACGCAGCAGAGGCACGACCACGCCCGAAACGCGCGCGACGATTGCCGGCCCTGAAAAGCTGATTGCGTGGAATTTCGGCCTTGCCGTGCGGGTCGATGGTACACTATCATGGACGCGGAATTTACGTGTGATGCCAGCGTAAGCATGAAACGTAAATAGAAATTCCGGAAAGCGGCCCGCATCATGATCCGGGGCCGAAGATTTTATAGCACCAGGTCAACCAGGAGGATCCCACGACTTCATCGACGCCCGCATCGCCCCCGCCTCCCATTGAGGCATCTCTGAAATTGACCGCCACTCCCGCACAGGTCTTTCGGGCTCTCACTTCGCAGAACGAACTGCGCAAGTGGTTCGCGCCGCGCGTGATTATGTCGCGCAATCTCGTTTCGCAAGAACAGGATCGTTCGAGCGAAATGCGCCTCATGCAATCCGACAAGTACAGTCTGGTGCGCTACAGCTGGCGCGAGCAGGACTGGGATCCTGAAATCGAAACGACGACCATCACTTATCGCATTCGCGACCTGGGCGCGTCTCGCAGCCGCACCGGCGAAGGCTTGCTGCTGGAAGTCAGCCACGACGGCTGGACGGACTCTGTCGCGCGCGATCGCCAGGCGGCGATCTGGAAAAAAGCGCTCAATGTTCTCGACAAACTGCTGGCAGGCAAGCCGGCGAAGGCCTGGTGGGAAAACCAGGGCGCACGCGGATCGTTTCAGCAGGTGCGACTGGCCGCTCTCAAGCCGCTGGTCGAGCAGATCGGTCCCGAAAAAAAAGGCGGTCGCAAAACCACGGCCCGCGCCCTGTGGAAGATCTGTAGCAGCGTCGACGCCGACGGCAACTGGTACTTAAAGGACGATGAGCAGGAGTTTGAGTTTCGCTGTCAGGCCGTACGAGTTTTTGGTCTGGATCTCTCCGGCAAGATTACAATCTACTGGAGCGAAATGAGCAAGGCCCTGGGTCCGAACTTAGAAGACTTCGCGCATCGTCTGGCGGTCGAGCAGGACATGGACGTTGAAGTCAAGAAAGCCCGCGAAACGATTATGGTGCAGAGTATCAGCGTGGAATTATTTATTCGATGGTGCCAGGACATTCTGCAGCCATTGCAGGGTTCGGCATGATTCGATTCGCCTGGTCGGTCATCGACGACCATCGCTTTCAAATTCAAGTCCGCACTCCCGTCACTCGCATCGGCACTCTGCACAGGCTCACAGCGGCAATCTACGTTCTGGGAATGGATGTTGTATCCGGAAACGTTTTAACCGAACCCGACTCTGAATCCGGCGAGCTGTACTCCCACGACAACTTCGTTTTACGTATCGCCGAGCCGGATAATTTTCACTTTCCGATGCACGAGGTCACCACGCGCCTCGGCGTATTAATGGAAACGGTTCTGCAAAAAGATCTGGAACCCTCAAGCCTGCTGACGGAACACAAAGTCGCGCCGCCCGATCGCGAACAATTATTCGCGGACTCGTGTTCGATTCGTTTTCAGCAGGCCGCCGACGGCAGCATGACTCAGATGTTCGTGGAGTCTCCCGACCGGACCGGCCTCTTGTATCATATCACCCAGGTGCTCGCGCGCGAAAATGTAAACGTATGGAGCGCCGTGATCTTAACCAACGATCGCGGCACGACCGAAGACAGCTTTTATTTGCAAACGGAAGGCAAAGCTCTCAGCGAAATCAGAACCAGCGCGCTGGAAGGCGCGATCCTGGCCGGGTGAGCTTCGCGAAGCGAAGCGAAGCGAATCATGAAATCGCGAAGCGAAGCGAATCATGATACTCGCGAAGCGAATCCGCTCTGCACTCACGTGCAGAAAATCAGGGGGGTACTGCCGTACGGTCTCTGCACTGGCGTGCAGAGTTACGAGTCGCCTCCTGCGGAGTCGACTCTATTAGTAATACCGTTTCTTCCACTGTTCAATCTGGAACAGCTTTTCGTTCACTTCGCTCAGTAGAATTTCCGTCGAGGCCTGGGCGTCCTGGAGTTGCTGGCGCGGCGCGGCGAGCAGCTGCGATTTCGTTTCATCAGGCACGGACTCGATCAGCTTGAGAATCCCTTCGGTCATGCTGTGAATCTTTTTGTACAGCTGCTCGAAGGAGCGGCGGGTTTCCAATCGACGAATCACTTCCATACGCTCGGCGTCGTCGGCGAGAGCTTCAATCCGTTCTTTTTCTTCCGGCGTGAGACGAATGATGTACTGCGCGACGGAGCGCGGATAGCCGTAGAGCTCTTTGTAATAGTTGATCGCGGTTTCGCTGGCCTGCCAGCAGTCCACGTCGATTTCGCGAATGAGATCGTTCAGCTCGTTGCCGGTTCCTTCGAAACAGCGCGAGTTCTTTAAGTTATTAATGACGACCTGCTGACCTTCTTTGCAGCGGCCCAGGTGACTGACGATATCGTCGATTAGATGCTGTTCAATAAAGACGCCCGAGTGCATATCGGGCGCGCTCTGCGTTCCGCCTCCAGAGCTCGCGGCGGGCTCCGAAGATCCGAGCAGATCGGATGGCGCCAGATCGTCAGACTCCAGGTCGTCGAAATCCGGAATCTCGGGGTCGGGCAGATCCGGCGCCGGAACATCCGAAGCCGCGTCCAGGCCTTCGGAAGATTCGGAGTCTTCCAGACCTTCCGGCTGGCGGCGGCGGGCCCGCCGGTCTTCAAAGCGTTCTTTTTTGATCTGCTGGCTGACCCGCTGGGCTTCGGCGCGGGTCTTTACGATTCGTACGACCTCAACTTTGCGCGATTGCAGGTTAAAGCGGGTCGCATACTTATTCCCCTCACGATCGATATATCGTTTGTTGATATCTCGAATCGAGATCTTTTCGGGATCAATATCCGCGATCGAATTTATAGGAATAAAATCCAAATCAGTTCCAATCGTATCAGACGAAATAAGACGGCGTTATTTTCGCCCTAACGATCTAAAAACAATTCGTCGACTTCCGCCGGGCTCAGTTCGTATCTCTTTTTACAAAATTCACAAAAGACCTCGACGCAACCATTTTCCTGCGCCAGATCGCTGATCGACTCCCGTCCCATCAAATACAGCACCTTGCTGACCTTTTCCAGATTACAGTCGCAGTGATAGTGAAAAGATCCGTTCTTTAAGATTTTCACCGGATGACTGGCGACGGTGCCCGGACGAAACGTTCCGCCCGCTTCATCGGCCGGCTGCAGCAGAGCCGTGATCATTTCATCCGGCGTGCGCTCGCCGATCATATTCAGGATCTCGTCGATTTCATCCGCTCCGGCGCCCGGCAAAGCCTGGAACATAAAGCCCGAAACGTTCCGAACCACTTTGCCCTGGCCGTCGGCCCCGCGGCCGGTCTCCCCGTTGCTTTGCGGACTGTTTTCAAAGCTGGTTTCGAGACGCAGGAAGGTCTGGATCTGATCCGAACGCGCGATAAATTCCTGGAGATTCTTGCCGAGACCGACATCGCGCATTTCCACCGCGGATGAATACGACTGCTGATCGTCTCGCCAGCGATTCACGCGCAAAATTCCGGAGCCCACGCCCTGCCAGAGATCGCCGTCCCATACAGCCGTGGGTCGGGCGGTCGTCGCTCGCATGGCGCCGTCGGTGTCGGCGAAAGCGATAATGCGATGCGCCGGCCCCGAACCTTCCAGATGCAGACTCACGGTGTCTTTGGTTTTCACGCTGTGGGTCACGAGAAAGAAAGCCGCCAGCATGGTTTCGCCGAGCAGCGCCTCTAAGGCCGAGGACGTGCCCAGCCGTTCGGCCGCCTCCGCCGCCGCGCTGTTGTTGCGCGCCAGCACGAAACGAAAGTTGAGATCGGGAATGATTCCCGTCGTAAAAAAATTCGATTGGAGTTCTTGCTCGAAAGTCTGCATGCGATCAGAAGTAAATCAATCCAGGTTCGTTTCTCAAGTATTTTCCCACTTCAGCGCGAACGCCGCCGATCGTGGTCCGCCAGAGCTTTGAAAAAGGGCGCGTATCTGCTGCGCGCGTTCCACACCACGAAACCCGCGCCGCCCGAATCGGCGGAAGCGTCGAGCTGCTTGCGAATATAATTGTGATACGAAAGACCGCTCGGGCCGATTTTCATTTTGAATCCCTGGATATATGCGATGGTGCGAATTTTATCGCCGACGCGATCGATGGATCTTTTCTGGCCCTGATAGATCGTCTTGTACGGGTCTTTAATGTACGAAGGATCGCCGTAGAAGTGCGATGGATACAGCATCGGATAGAGAGTGTCCAGATGTTCGGCGAAGACTTCCATACGCTGGCCGATGCGATCGTTTCTGTTAAACGGGATGCGTCCGAAAATATCGGCGCCCACGCGAACGCCCAGGGGCCGCAGACGATCCGTCGCGCGCTTCAGAATCCCCGCGATCACTTCGTACCGCTGCTTGAAACTCAGATTGCCGATCCGCGCGCGGTCCGCGAATCGAATATAGTCCAGCTGGATTTCCATAAAGCCCGAGCGAGCCGCCTGCTCCGCCACATCCAGAACTTTGCTCAGATGTTTTTCCGGGATCGTGGGCTGCTTGAGGCCGCCTTCGAATACAACGACTCGCGCCACCAGATAGAAACCGCCTTCCCGCGCGGCGCGAATAAAATCTTTCGCCGGAAAACGCGGCTGCACGTCGACAACCAGCGTGTTAATCTTATATTTGCGACTCTGTTCCAGCAATTTATCGTAGCGCTGCTTGCTGCGAACAACGCCGCTATTCAGATAAATCCCGCGATAGTACTGCGGCGCATAATAACGAAACTCGCCCCGGGGGGTCGGTGCAATCTTCGGATCGTATTTGCCGACCGTTCGCTTAGAACCCGGCCCGGTCTTTTTAGTCGTCTTCCGTTCATTGCGTTCATTGCGTTCTTTAAGATCGGAGCGAACGGACTGCTTCGAGGGCTTCGACGATTTCGACTGCTTTGCGTCAGCGGCCTTCGCCGTCGTTTTCTTTGGGCGATCGGCGGCACGCTTCGCTCGAACCGCAGCAGGACGTTTCGCCTGAGAAGCCGCTGCTTTGTCCGGCGCTCCGCTGGCATTGCTGCGGGCGGAGGATGCAGACGCCGGCGCGGAATTCACACGCTTTTTTTCCGGGGCGACGGATTCATTCTGCGGCCCGGCCCGCTCGGACTTCTTCGCAGTTCGGGGCTGAGGAACCGGTTCGGCGACCCGCTCAAGGCGCGCCTCCCGGGATGCGCGAATTTCGTCGGCCGACTGCGAGGACGGTTCAGCGCTCCGCACGGGCAGCAGCGGCAGGTCTTTGCCCGAGCTGCGGGTCGCACGCGGACTACTCGCAGACGATCGCCGGTCTGCGGCGGCCGGCGCTGATTTTGCGGAACGAGCCCCGCCCCGCAGAGTATCGTATAAAGTGCGCTTCGCGGAGCGCGGCGGTCCGGGAATGTCAGGCAAATCTTCCGGCAGAGACTCCCGCGCCAGATAGTCGAGCTGCCCCGCGCCCGCGGTATAGCCCTGGTCCGCGGTCCAGGCAGTCCAGGCCCCGCCGGTGACGACGAGCAGCAGGCCCGCTAAAATGAAAGCGATAGTCTTTTGATACACACTCTGAATATCGGGCGGGTGAAAAAGGCCCCGCATAAGTTTTCCGACCGGACGAGCTCGTTTTTTCCCGACGTCGCCGGGGCCGAACCGCCCTGACCGATTTTCATAAGGCTAAACCCTGGCGACTCTGACAGTCCGGCGATCGCTGGAAACGCTTGCCCTGGCGGAGCGGAGTCGAATCCTGTCCGGGTCCGCTTCCTGCTTCGGACCGCGCAGCGGCGCGGATTCCAACGCCTTCGACCGGGAGCGCCGCCGCCAGAGTCGCCGCGGATATCGCTACCAATGTCGCTATCAACGAAACGATCGATTCTCACAGCCCGGGCCGGCCGCGCACTGGCACTGATCGCGCTGCTGATCGGCCTGTTGTTTCTGAGCCCCGCGGCGTCTCAAACCGGCGCTTCCGCCCCGGGGCTTTCTCTCGATCCCGGCTCCTTCTCGCCGAACGGCGACGGCGTGCGCGATTTTCTCGTGGTCCGGCCGACCGGACTGCGCGATGAATTTTTGCGCCCCCGCGATTGGACCCTGGAAATCCGCAGCGGCGCGAATGAAATCGTTCGGACCTTCGCCGCCGATCATCGTCGCATTCGGGCCTCCCGGGCGATTAACAATCTGTACCTGCCCGGCAGCGACGATCTAAGACCGCTGGCCCTGTTTGACGAAATTATCTGGGACGGGCGCGACGACGAAGGCCAGCGCGTTCCCGAGGGCGTCTACCAGTTGACTCTGCGGCTGCAGCTGCCCGACAACGGCGGCTTCGTGGAGTCTCAGCCGGCGCCGGTAATCGTGGATACGAGCGCCCCCGAACTTCAAGTCAGCGCGCCGATCTCCCTGCTCGTGCGCGCGCCGGGTTCCGGCCCCTCGCTGCGGGCGGCGGGCGAACGCCTGGAGATTCAGCAAACGGCTCGCAGCGACGCGGGCACGCGCTACGACGCCAACGTCGTGGGTCCCCGGGGAACGCCGATTCGCGAGCGCAGCTGGGACGACTCTTTACCGGAACGCATTTTTATTTATTGGGACGAGATCCGAACCGAAGCCGACGAAGACGAGAGCATCGCGTACGGCGACTACCTCTATCGTATCAGCGCCGTCGACCGGGCCGGTAACCGCAGCCAGGCGGAAGTTAAGGATCTACTGCTGGCTCCGCGCGATTTAAGAATGGATTTGCGAGCGGACGAATACCGATTTTCGCCGAACGGCGACGGCTCCCGGGATCAGATCCAGCTGCGTCCGGCCTATATCAATCAGGCCGGCAACGCTTTAAGCAGATCGCCGCTGGCCGCCACTATCGCCGAGCACGTCCTGGAAGTTGTTTCAACGGATCTCCAGACCGTCTTTTATCGAAAGCGCGGATCAGGCGCGCCCCCCGAGTCTTTCGTCTGGGACGGACGCGACGACGCGGGGGATATTCTGAGCGACGGCCTGTATTTCGTACGCCTGCGAGTTACGGCCGGCGGCGAAAGCATCGCCACGCTGAACAAGTCCCTGTGGATCGATACCGCGGCCCCCGACGCTGATCTCTCAATTAGCCGCACGAGTATTCGCCCGGACGGCGACGGTGAAGAGGAATACCTGAAGCTGAAGCTGGACTTCGATGATCCTTCGGGCATTGCCAGCTGGAATATTCGCGTGCTGCTGACGCCGACGCCCAACGCCCGGGTGGACGTCGTCGGCGACTTTCGCCGGCTGTACCGCACCTTCGCCGGAACGACCGGCACACCGCCGGACGAAATCTATTGGGACGGCACTTCCGACGAAGGCATTCCATGCGAAAGTCTGGAAAAGTTTACGATCGAATACGAAGTGCGCGACCGGGCCGGCAATCTTGCCCGCAGCGCGGCGCGCAAAATCGGCAGCGGCGTTCTCTTTCGTCCGGTCAGCCGCGGCCGTCCCGCTCTGTACTCACGCCTGCCCGCCCAGAATTATTTCAACGAAAGCTACGGACTGACGGATCAGGGCGAAGACGCGCTTGATGAGGTTCTGTCCCGTCTGAGCCGCTACGGCAGCTATGAGGTCATCATCGAAAACCATTCCGCCCTGCCGGGCCGCGAAGAAAGCAATCTGGAGAAAACCGAACAGCGCGCCCGCAGCATGTACGAATATTTTCTCAAACAGGGCTTCCCCGCCAATCGTCTAAAATACCGGGGCCATGGAGAAGCCGAGCTGGCCCGGGACGGACGCACAGAATTCGCCAGCTACCGCAACGAACGAATCGAGATTCGCCTGCAGCTGCCACAGCCGCAGACGCAACCCTGAGTCGGCGCCGGCGATGTGCGGCACGCGCGTATTCCGCCGCTCCGCGACGGCTTTTTAATTATGACTTCGCATCGAATATTGATCGCCTGTTTATCGACTGCGCTTCTGCTTTCGGCCAGCGGCGCTCTGGGCGAAACTTCGGCGAAACAGCCCTTCCGTTTCCAGAGCTTCTGTAAATTCTCCTCGGGCGACCGCTTCGACATCATCGCCCTGACCGGGTACGCCGCCGGAGAAAGCATCGGCACCGGACGCATCCAGACCATGAAAGCGCAAGAGCTCCGCCTTGCATTCGTGGTCCGCACGGTCGCGACCGGCGAGATTCGCGGAGAACTGCGGCTTGAGTATCTGGGACCGCGCGACCGCTACAAAGAAAAATTTCGCCTGCGCTATTCCGCGGACACCCCCACGGGCCGGGAGAGCGCGACCGAAATCGTCGCGGCCGACGCCTTTCTGATTCAAAACGGAGTCCTGGCTCTGCATCCTTCGGACGGGCGCCGCTTCTTTCAGCTTTCCATCGACTCGCGCGGACAGAGTAAGTTCGTAACGCACTGGGGCGCCTCCCGTCTGGCCGCTGCGCCCTGAGATCCGACGTCTCCGCCGGATAGGGGCGCACGATTCACCTCAATCCAAACGGTAATAGAACGACATGCGGCGTATTATTTTTTCAAATTCCGAACCGATAATAATCATACAGGATCCACTCGTTATGATGGACACCTGTGACACTCAATAAAGGCTTTCTTAATGTTCGTTCCTCGCCCTTATCGCCCCGGCTGCTTCGCGGCCGTGATGCTATTGAGCCTGCTCGTCGCCTGCGGTTCGAGGGAAGAGTCCTCCGTCGCTCCCGAACAGTGGAGCTACGCCTGGGACAATGAGCTCATCGGCGAGATACCGTCCGAACAAGACCCGGAGGCCTGGCGGCCGACGAAAAAGATCTGGAATCCCACCGGGCCGGAAGCGAAATTCGACGGCGAAACGCGCGGTCTGTGGCTGCGGGCGGAGCTGCCGGATTTCGATTTCGCGGAACCCGGGATCTATATTCAGACTTTCGATCAGATCGCGACGGTCTACACCGACGTCGATCAGGAAAAGCCGGCCTACGAATTCGGCGAATTCAGCGATGGTCGCGTCGCCTTCGCAGGCTATCCCTTTCATATCATTCCACTGGATCGCGAAACGCGCACGGTGTATTTTTATATTCGCTCCGATCACGTGAACATCGGCATCGTCGGTCAGCCGCGACTGGATTCCGCTGCGACTCTATTGCGCGGCATCGTCGTAGAAGATCTGGACAAACTCGTGCTGGGCTGCTGGACGATCTTCGCCGGACTGTTCGCCTTCATTCTATTTTTACGCAAGCGCGACGAAAGCAACTTCCTGGCTTTCGCGGCTCTGTGCCTGGCCGGCGGCCTGTACGGCATCGCCCGCACGCAGATCAAACAGGTGATCTTCGCCGACCCGATTGTTTGGTCCTACCTGGAATTCGGCGCCTTCTATCTGCTGCCGGCCGCGATCTACTTTCAGTTTCAGGTGATCTTCGGAGCGGGACGCTTCCAGCATCGCCTCTGGCTGGCCCTAATGCAGATCGCCTACGCTGTGGCGGCCCTGAGCGCCGCCCTGATGGGCCTCGTGCCGCTCACGACAACGCTGATGCCGGCCCAGGCGCTCTTTCTGTTCATGACCACGCTGACCGTGGGCGCGACGGTCCTGGAAGTCTATCGCGGCAAAAGCGATGCCCGCGTAATTCTGGTCGGCCTGTTGATCGGCGCCGCGTTCAGCGTGCACGATATTCTGGTCGCGACCGGCGTGCTGAGCTGGAGCCGCTTCCTTTCGCACTACGGGCTGTTTCTGTTTTATATGTCTCTGGGTTTCGTATTGATTTTGCGCGTGGCGAAAGCCGGAGCGATGCTCGAAAAAACGCGCAAGTACCTGAGCCGCGTCATCGGCGAACTCGACTCGACGATCGCTTTTCGCACGGAAGCCCTGGCCCGTTCCAACGAAGAGATCCAGAGCCTCAGCGAAATCGCCAGGCAGGTGAACGCCAGCACGAGCCTCGACACGATTCTCGAACGCGTCTTCGCGTACTTCCAGGCCGAGTTCGCCGTAGAAGCCGCGATCCTGCAGCTGATCGACCGCGACACAAACGAACTCTATTCGTACAGCACGACCGAACCCGAGAACGCGACGCCGGAGATGATCGCCTACAGCCGCAACCTGCGCGTTAAACTCGACGAAAGCAGCGGCATCATCTACAAAACCTATCAGCGTAAGCGCACTTTCTATCTGGCGAAACTTGACAATCGAGCCTTCCCGGCGGGCGCCGAACGCGAAATCGTCGACACCCTGCAATTGAAATCATTCGTGCTCGTGCCGGTAGCGATCAACGAAGAGGTCATCGCGATGATTCTGCTGACCTCGTACAATAAACATCTAAGCCTTTCCCGCGACGATATTCGGCGCATTGACCGCTTCGCGGAGCAGGTAGCCGGCGCCATCAACCACGCGAACCTTTTGCAACGAGCCCGCACCGCCGTCGACGAGGCCCGCGCCGAACGCCTGCGCGCGAACGACGCCCGCTACGAACTCGAAGCGCTCAACAAATTCGCGCGGGAAATCAGCTCGAACACGGATCTCGATGAAATTCTCGAAAAGATTTTTTATTATGTGATTTCGCAGTTCGGCCTGCACGGCTGCTATCTCTATTTGCGCGACGAAGATAAGAACGAACTCTATCATTATAAGTCGATGTTGCCCGACTCCATCGACCCGGCGAAAGCCACGGATATTGAAAACCGCCGGGTCGATCTGGATAGCGAAAGCGTGCTGGCGCGAGTCGCTCGTCGGGGTCGTCCGCTCTATCTGCCGCGCTTTCGCCAGAGCGGCGGCACCGACGCCGACGAGGAAGGCATCGATTCCCTGGGACTGAGCGCGATGTACATCGTACCCCTGGTCGTTCAGGATCAGGTCAGCGGTATGATTGTCTTCAGCAACTTCGATTCGCCGATGATGCTGCGCAAACCCGAGCTGGAAAGTATCGCTCGCTTTTGCGAACAGCTCTCCGGGGCCGTTCGCACGGCTTCGCTGCTGAGCCAGGTCGAACAGGAACGTAAAAAGTCCGACCGATTGCTGCTGAACGTCCTGCCCGAGGCGATCGCCGAAGAGCTAAAACAAACCGGCAAGGTCAATCCCCAGAGCTACGAATCCGCGACGGTTCTATTCACCGACTTCAAAGGCTTCACTTCCCGGGTGGAGCGGCGCGATCCTCGCGAACTGATCGTCGAGCTCGACCAGATCTTCGAACAATTCGATCACATCGTCGAGAAATCAGGACTTGAAAAGCTCAAAACCATCGGCGACGCCTATATGTGCGCTGGCGGTCTGCCAAATACGAACTCGACCCACGCCGTCGACGCCTGCCTGGCCGCGCTCGAAGTTCGCTCATTCATGGCGCAAACCCGCGAAATCAAACGGCAGCTGACCGGCGAAGAATTCTGGGAGCTGCGCATCGGCATCAACACCGGCTCGGTCGTGGCGGGCGTCGTCGGCAAAAACAAATTCGTCTACGACGTCTGGGGCGACGCGGTGAACGTAGCGTCGCGCATGGAAACCAACAGCGAACCAGGCGAGATCAATATTTCGCGTTCGACCTACGAAGAAATCAAATACTTCTTCGCCTGTGATTACCGCGGCCAGGTCCCCGCCAAAAACCGCGGCATGCTCGACATGTACTTTCTAAAATCGATTCGACCGGAGCTGTCCATGCAGAACGAAGGCCTGGTTCCCAACGAACGCTTTCACGAATTATACGCCCGGGTTCAATCCGGCGCGCGCCTGCGATTTCGCTCGGAACTGGAAGACGGCTCAAACCACGGAAGCAAATAATGAAAAACAAAAGATTAAAAAAGATCCTCTGCGCGGAAGACGAAGACGATCTGCGCGAAATTCTCGAAATGTCTTTGCAGGGCACCGGCGGGATTGCCGTAAAGGCCTACGCGACCGGCAAAGAAACCATCGCAGCGGCGGCCGCCGGGTTTAATCCAGACTTATTATTGCTCGACGTCATGATTCCGGATATGTCCGGCATTCAAATTCTGGCGGAGTTGCGCAAAATGCCAGCGACAGCGAAGACCCCGGCCGTGTTTATAACGGCGCGCGCCCAGCAGCACGAATTGGAAGAATACAGAAAGGCCGGAGCGACGAAGGTGCTGACGAAGCCTTTTGATCCGATGACGCTTCCGGATGTGCTCAGAGAAATCTACGAGAATCTGGATTCAGAAGACTGAACGAAACGCGGCAGCGTCGACCGCAAGACCGCAAGACCGCAAAACTGAGTGGAGTGAGCAGATTGAAAAAGCGATCAGCCTTTCAGCTTGATCACTTTCTGGGCCATCTTTGCGAGACCCTTGCCGCGCAGATCGTAATGATCAAGCAGCGCGTCGGCGGTTCCCGACTGACCGAAGGTATCCTGCATACCCGCCCGCAGAATCGGAACCGGAAAGCTCCCGGACAGAACTTCGCAAACGGCGGAACCCAGGCCGCCCATCACGTTGTGTTCTTCCGCGGTCAGAATCGCCCCGGTCTTCTTCGCATAGCGCTTCAGCAGCGCTTCGTCAATCGGCTTGATCGAAGCCATGTTGATCACGGCCGCGTCGATGTCCTTCTTCGCCAGAATTTCAGCCGCCGCCAGAGCTTCCGCGACCAGCACGCCGCAGGCGACGATCGTCACATCGCCGCCGGCGCGCAGCACTTCGCCCTTGCCTTCCTGAAATTTATAAGACTTACTGTGCGGCAGCTGCGGCAAATTAGGGCGACCGCAGCGCACATAGCACGGGCTATCGGTTGCGCTGACCCGGTGAATGATTTGTTTCGTCTCTTCGTAGTCCGCCGGAACGAAAACCTGCATGCCGGGAATCGCGCGCATCGTCGCGATGTCTTCGATGCACTGATGGCTCGCGCCGTCTTCGCCGACGGTGATACCCGCGTGCGAAGCGACGAGCTTCACGTTTAAACCCGGATAGGCCACTGAATTACGAACGATCTCCCAGGCGCGACCCGAAAGAAACATGGCGAAGCTGGAGGCGAAAGGAGTCAGGCCCGACAGGGCGAAGCCGGCCGCCATCCCCACCAGATTCTGTTCGGCGACGCCGACGTTGAAATGGCGGTCCGGGAAAGCCTTCGCAAATTTATTCGTATAGGTCGATCCGGAAAGGTCCGCGTCGAGGACGACGATGTCTTTGCGTTTTCCACCGAGCTCCACCAGAGCGTCGCCATAAGCGGCGCGAGTGGAAAGTTTTTGCGAAGGACCGGCCATGATCTACCTGTGAATATGCGAATATTAGACGCGCGAAAACGAAGGGCCTCAGCCCTTCTTCAATGCTTCCGCCCGATCCGTTTTTTCCCAGGTGAAGGTGTCGCCGGTGCGACCGAAGTGACCGTAAGCGGCCGTATCGAGATAGGTCCGACCCTCTTCAAGGAGACCCAGAGCTTTCATAATACCGGAAGGTTTGAAATCGAATTCACGAGAAACGCGTTCGGCGATTTCTTTTTCGCTGACCGCACCAGTTCCAAAGGTGTCGACCAGAAGCGATACCGGTTCGGGGAAACCGATCGCGTAAGAAACCTGAACTTCGCACTGCTTCGCGAGACCCGCCGCGACGACGTTCTTCGCGGCGTAGCGCGCCATGTACGCGGCGCTGCGATCCACTTTCGACGGATCCTTACCGGAGAAAGCGCCGCCGCCATGACGACCCCAGCCGCCGTATGTATCGACGATGATCTTACGGCCGGTGAGACCGCAGTCTCCGTGCGGACCGCCCACAACGAATTTACCGGTGGGGTTAATCAGATAACGGGTGTTTTCGAGCAGCTTCGCGGGAATCGCCTGCTTGACGATCTTTTCGATCAGCTCTTCTTCTAAGTTCTTCTGAGTGATGTTGTCGGTATGCTGCGTCGAGATAACGACGGTGTTTACGCGAGTCGGCTTGCCGTCGACGTATTCAACCGTCACCTGGCTTTTGGAGTCGGGGCGAATCTCGGGCATGCGGCCTTCGTGACGCTCTTTGGCCAGCAGCTTGAGAATTTCGTGCGAATAAAAGATCGGAGTCGGCATCAGCTCGGGGGTTTCGTCGATCGCGAAACCGAACATCATACCCTGGTCGCCGGCGCCCTGTTCTTTAAATTTCCCTTCGCCTGCGGTTACGCCCTGAGAAATATCCGGAGATTGTTCGTGCAGCAGCACCTGGACTTTCGCGGTCGCGGCATCGAAGCCGATATCGTCGTGCGTATAACCAATATCGCCCGCGACTTTTCGCGCGATTTGCTCGATCTTAGCCGCGTCGAGGTGAGTTTTAGAAGTAACCTCGCCCGCCACGCAGATGAAATCGGTCGTAACTAGAGTTTCGCAGGCAACGCGGCTGGCGCGATCACCGGCGAGATATGCGTCAAGAACGGCGTCGGAAATTTGATCGCTGACTTTGTCCGGGTGTCCCTCGGAAACCGACTCTGACGTGAATAAAAAATCTTTTAACATTCGATCATGATCCTGAAATAAATACTGTTTACATGCAAGGGCGGGTATTCGTTCGTCAAATGCACAATAGCAGCGACGATTCCGCAGCGCGGATACAAGGAGTCCGCCCAATGCAATGTACAGGTAGCAAATCTACGGCCTCCCCCCCCGTCAACCAAAAGGGCCTCCACAGGTCGGGACGTGCCGGCGCCATCAGAGCATCACGACGCTCGCCCCTTCGACGCCGCGCGCAATTGCTGGCCCTATCCGCATTGATCCTGGCGACCGAAACAGCCTGCGTGGGTTACCTGGCCCGGGCCGGCTGTGGACAACTCGAAATTCTGTGGAACCGCCGGCCGATTCCCGAAGTCCTGGCGGATTCCGCCACTCCCGAAGAGGTGCGTGCGAAACTGGAGCACGTGCAGCGCGTGCGCGAATTCGCTCTGGATCAGATGGGGCTGCATGTCGCAGAAACTTTTACGGAGTATTCACATCTGGATCGTTCCGCCGTCGCCTGGAACGTAAGCGCTTCCGAACAGCTGCGACTCAAAGCGAAGACCTGGTGGTTTCCGATTGTAGGCGAGGTGCCGTACCTGGGATTCTTCTCCCGGGATGAAGCCGAAGATTTGCAGAGCGAGCTCGCCGCCGAGGGCTGGGACGCGATTGTAACAACGGTCGCCGCATACTCAACGCTCGGCTGGTTTGACGACCCCCTGGTCTCTCCGCAGATGCGCTATTCCGAGCGACAGCTCGCCGAGCTCTTGATCCATGAATCATCTCACGCAACGCTCTGGTTTCCCGGGGACGTCGGCTTCAATGAATCCTTTGCATCTTTTGTGGGCCGCGAAGGCGCACTCCAATACTATCGGGAGAAATACGGGGCCAATAGCAGCATCTATCGCGCTCAGCTGGCTTACCTCGAAGAGTCTAATGAATTATCACTAATTCTTCGCCAGTATGCGAAAAAGCTAAATGATACATACAATCAAAATAAAACAGATGACTGGAAACGGGAAAGCCGCTATCGTCTCCTGCAAGAACTAAGGGCGGAGCTAATCCAGAAGGAATCAGCGTTCCGCTACTTGAACTTAAAGCGATTGAGTGAACGTGAATGGAACAACGCGCACTTCCTCAGTCATCTTCGATACGAATCGGGAGAGTCGTTTTTCGCCGCGGAGTTTGCGGCGTGCGGTCGCGAGTGGGATTGTTTTCTGAAACGCATGCACGCGTTAAACGAACGCAGCCCGGCAGAGCGCCGGGCGCTGCTGGAAAACGCACGACAATAGTACTACATCATCCAGGCGAGCAATGGATCGTTAAGAAATCGTTTGCATCCGACAGCAAAAGGATAGATGCAGATCGCTATTATCATGTTATTTTATAAAGTATCAATGAGATTCGCTAACATTGGCGATGCACGGCTCCGCGACCGACGCCTCGATCATACGTAGATTTACTTAGCGAGTGTCATTTTTTGCAGAACTGTTAGAATATTTATAAGAACTTAAATTTTTAATTTTTTATATTGACATAAGAATATTATGAAACGCACTAAAGAAACTATGAGCTCCGAGATTTTATTACCCATGGGCGCGGCTTACCGCGGCTCAATCGATCTGGTTCGCGAAAATCTTTCCAAGAAAGACAAGCATTCGACGCTCGCGCTATCGATTCTGCGCTTCGTGGATAAACATCCTGAGGTGTCTCAAGGTGAGCTCGGACGCATCCTGCGCCGCGACCCGATGACCATGAGTCAGGCTGTGCGCAGCCTTCAGAACGCCGGTCTCGTTACCAGCCACGCCGACTCGGAAGACAAGCGCGTGAAGCGACTCTCCGTAACTCGCAAAGGACGCGGCCTCAGTGAAAGCCTGCGCGATAGTGAGAATAAACTCCTGCAGGGACTTGCCAAATCCTGGGGTAAAGCGCGGGCCAATCAGTTCGCCAAAGACATGGCCGAATTTAACGATTTCCTCACGAAATTCGGCGGGAACTGATCCCGCCAGAAACTCATCTCCCTCGCATCTTCCGCATCTCATCAGGACCCCGGGCCACTGCGACCCGCGGCTTGTCCTCTACGCGAAAGCCGCATTGCAACGCTTTCTGATTCGTTCACAAATTCAGAGCTGGATTACATAGTAATCGTCGCCGCCTCGAACCAGGCGGCCGGAGACAATCTCGTGCGATTTATGCAGGGCTTCCACGCCGCGCTCATGGCGGGCAAAAGCGAAGTCTTCGATAGCCAGAATGCGATCATAGCGCAGCCCCAGACAGCCGCCCTCGCCCCGGGCCGGCGCGGCGAAGACCATCAGATTGCCGCCGCTGGACGGTGCGGGAAAGGCCTGCGTGTCTCTGGCGGCATTCGGAAAAATCGGCAGGAGCGGCCCGCCGCGACGGGTCGCGTACGCCCGGGATAGATCGGCCCGATGCAGATTGTATTTCAGGGTGCCGCGAACCATAAAGCGCAGATCCCCGAGCATATAAAACACGACGCGGTCCGGAAATATTTCGCCGGGTTTTAAGACCGGGCCCGATTGCATGAGCTTCGATCGCGCCGATGCGTGACTCCGTGCATTTGCGGCGCTCGCTCCGCTCGTCGGCGCAATCGCCGCGGGCAGCGCCCAGAGCGGACTGTCCTGAATCTCCGCCAGCCGCTGAAACAAAGACTCGAAGCGCTGCGGCTTGGCCGGATTGTGCGCGGGCTCTTGTCCCATGCGTCGCACGATCGCCGCGACGCGCCGGATCTTTTCGGCCAACAGCGGATGCACAGAGCCCGCCAGAGACTCCAGTCGCGCCACCGCCTCGCGCGCGGCCTGGTAACCGACATCCGCTTCGGACTGTAATCCCTGCAAACGTTCCAATTCGCTGCGACAGGCACGGGCGTAGTCGTGTACTTTCAGCGGGATTTCTTCGGCCGACGAGGCCTCGCCCGCCGCCCGCGCAGAAGAAGCGCCGGCGTCGGCTTCCCGATCCTTCATCAGTTCGCGAACCTGCGGCGATAAACGCTCAACAATATTCCCACACCCGCCAGACAGGTCACTAAGTGCGATCCACCGTAACTTACAAAGGACAGAGGTATCCCCGTAACCGGCAAAAGCCCCAGGGCGATCCCGGTATTCAGCGCGATATGATAAAAGAACATGAAGGCGATGCCCGCCGCCAGCAGCGATCCGAAGCGGTCCCTGGCCTCGAAGCTCAGCTGCAAACTGCGCAGTGGAATGCCGATCAGCACCAGCAAGAGAGCGACCGCCCCCAAAAAGCCCATGCGTTCGCTCCAGGCGGTGAAAATAAAATCGGTATATGCTTCCGGAACGAGGGGCCGATCGCCCATCGTCATATCGCCTTCGAAGAAACCACGGCCGACGACCTGCCCCGAACCGATGGCGGCCTTCGACGCACGGATCTGGTACGCGAGATCTCGTGGAAATTTTTCCGGACTCACGAAGGCGGTCACCCGCACCACCTGGTGATACTTAAACGAAAACGCCGTATGAAAGGTCGTCGCCGCCAGCAGCGAAATTCCAAGCACGCCCAGGGGGATATAGGCCTTGCGCAGACCTTCGAGAGAACGCCCCTGAGTATAGCGCAGCACGACCAGCACCAGAGCGACGAGGGCCATCAGGGAGCCCAGCACGACCAGCAGGGTAATATTTTCGAATAATAACAGCAGCAAACCGCCGGACTTATAGCGCACGGCCGCCGCGGCTTCCTGCAAATCTTGCAAAAGACTCGCGTTGTTTAAGATCCCCATCAGATAGCTGCGGTCCTGGTCGGCGACCGACGCGGGGATCAGGCCGCGATCGATAAACTTCCACACGTCTAAATTTAAGATCGGAACGATGGGCAGCAGGTCCGGCTTCTGTAGTTCTTCCGCCAGGTACAGCTTCAGCGGATCGATCATCGTGATCTTATGGTATTCAATATAGAGCGGAATCGAAATCGAAACGCCGAAGAACATCAGCACCGAACCGATGTGATAGATGTCGGCGCCGGCCACAAAGAGCATCGACATCAGAATCGGCGCCAGCGAAAAAGCGCCGCCGAAGTCCGGCTGTACGACAATCAGCATCATCGGCAGCATCGCGATCATAAAGGGTATGATCAGCGAGGGCAGCTTAAACATTTCCTTTTCTTTCAGCTCAAGATACTTCGCGAGCAGGATTACCGTGCACAGCTTGGCGACCTCGGAAGACTGAAAGCCGACGGGTCCCAGGCGAATCCAGGAACGCGCGCCCTTGCTTTCCGAACCGATGCCCGGAATCAGCGTAATTAACAGAAGCACAATCGCCACGGCGTACAGCGGCAGCGCGTAGTCGCCCAGAGTCTGGTACTGCAGCTTGCGCAGAGCGAAGCACACCACCAGGCCGATGCCGAAGAAGACGACCTGCCGAAAGAAACGCCCCGGAGACTCGTCCAGAACCGACTCCTGGGCGTAGAGCGTGAAGATGCCCGCCAGGGTCGCGGAGACGACCAGGCCGAACAAAATGAAATCAATGCGAAAGGTTTTGCCCAAATTAGAGACTCAACCGGCCGTTTCCGGCGGGCTCCTCGTTGTTTGAAGATGGAGCAGGCGCTCGCGGCGGCGCCGCTTCCCGACGCTCGCTGCGTTTGATCGGCAGACGGTTGTTGCCGGTACCGGGAGCCGTAGCTCTCGGCTGCACCGGATTTCCAGTCGCGCCGTTGTTTGCATCGCCGTTCGCCGGAGCGCGCAGGCGCTGGCCGGGAATGAATCCCGGCGGAGTTTCGCGCTCGGCTGAACCCGGCTCTGACCCGGATTGCGGAGCGCCTTCTTGAGTCGCGTTCGGATTTACGCTGAAGCGCGAATCACCGTTTTGCTCGGCGGCCGGAAAGCCATTCGAAGGATCGATCGTATTCGATGCGTTAAAATCGGGAGCCTGGTCCCGACGAGCCGCGCGATTGATCAGCTCGCGCGTCTTTTGGGGAGTCCAGTCGGGAAAGGCCGCGTTCAGCATTTCGCCTGCGACCGGCGCCGCGGCCATACCGCCGCCCATGCCGTGTTCTACGAATACGGCCACGACGATCTGTTCTTCCGGCGGCGCGCCGTGGGGAGCATAGCCTACGAACCAGGCGTGGTTTTTGCCCTGCACGCGACTGCGCGTCTGAGCCGTACCGGTTTTCCCTGCGATCGGCACGGGATACTGTTGCAAACGCCGGGCCGTTCCGCGCGTTACGACCGCTCGCATGCCGTCCTGCACTGTGCGCAGACTGGCCGCGGAAACCGGCACTTCGCTCACGAGCTGCGGCTCCATGCGGCGAATCAGGCGATGGCTGATTGGGTCGCGGATTTCCCGCAGCAGATGCGGACGATAGAGCTTCCCGCGATTTAAGAGGCCGCTGTACATCACCGCCATTTCCATCGGCGTGGTTTCGAGATAACCCTGGCCGATCGAGAGGTTCACGGTGTCGCCGTCGTACCACTTGGCGCCGGACAGATGGATCTGCTTCCAACGACTATCGGGCACCCGGCCTTCGACTTCGCCCGGCAGGTCAATGCCGGTCTTCTTATCGAGACCGAAGGCGCGCGCGTACAGGATCATCGGCTTCGAACCAATGTGGTAACCGAGATTATAAAAGTATACGTTGCAGCTGTTAGCGATCGCGCCGATCATATCGACGCGTCCGTGGCCGGCGGTCCAGCAGGAATAGCGCGTGTCGGGAGCGCTCTTGAGCGTGGACTTCAGCACGAAGCTGCCGTAGCAGGTATACGGCGTATTCGCATTGATGTCCCGCCGGGGGGCGCGTTCGAGGGCGGCCAGTGCGACGAGCGGCTTGAAAGTCGAAGCCGGCGGAAATTTCGCCTGAATCGTTAAGTTGAGAAATCCTTTGTGGCGCTTCACCTGCTTGAAGTGCTTGCCACGCTGATCGACGGTTCCGCTCGACAAAATATTCGGATCGAACGAAGGATTCGAAATCAACGCCAGGACTTCGCCGGTGCCGGCATTCATGGCGACGGCCGCGCCGCGCCGACCGGCTCGCTGCAGCGCGCGATAGCCCGCGGCCTGGACGTTGCGATCAATGGTCAGCACGAGCGTATTGCCCTGCTCCGTGCCCGCGACCTGTTCTTCTTCGTTGATAATCCGGTGGCGAATGCGCACGCCGTCTGTGCCGCGCAGTTCGGAATCGTAGCGCGACTCAACGCCGGCCTTGCCGATAGTCTGGTACGAAAGCGCCTGCTTGCGATCGAGCTGGCGGCGGGTCGGCAGACCGATATAACCCGTCACGTGGGAAGCCGCCGGGCCCATACTATAATAACGCAGATGCTTCGTTACGAACTCGCCGTACTTTTGCGCCATGTGAAATGCGGACAGGCGCTCCTGCTCCCGGCGCGTCATGCGATTCAACAGCGTGATGGATTCGTTTTTGCGCACGAGCTGGCGCCACTTCTTTTTACCGAAGTACTTCGAGAACTGCGAGCAGTCGCGGCCCATTACCGAACAGAAAGTGTTTACGTATTTCGTGGCTACCTCGCGAGACTTAAAGCGCGAAGGATACACCACGAAGTCGATGAATCGAATGTTCTCGATGATCGGCTTATCGCCCGGCTTAAAATTGCGATCGTATACGAGACCGCGGGGAGCGACCGTAAACTCCTGACGCGACACGAATTTCTTGGCCAGAATCCGGTTTTCGTAACCTTTCACCAGCTGCAGATTGCCGAGCTGGAAAACGAAAGTCAGGGTCGCCAGAAATACCAGCGCCGTGAAGACGTAGAGCCGCTGCTGAAATTTGCGCTCCAGGCGGTATTCATGTAAGGATTTGGCCATCGATCATAACTCCGCGGCTTTTACCCGGTAAAGCCAGCCCAGAAAAGAAAACCAGATCGGCGCAATGATCGCGGTAAAGACCGCCGGGCCAATCAACGAATAGTTCTTATTAAAATCTTCTACGATCCCCTGAATGCTCCAGGCGAGAAAGCGCACCAGAAAAGCCGACACGAAAACCAGCGCGATAATCGGGGCCGTCTGGTAGCGGTCGAAAATCTGGCTGAGTTTTCCCAGCGCGAAACCGGTGATCGAATATACCAGAGAGTGAATGCCGACGATCGGCACGAAACCGCCGCCCGTCGCGCCGCCGAGCACCCAGTTGGCGCCGTCTTCGAGAATTCCGGCGAAGAAGCCGACCCACAGACCGACGAATTCGCCGCGAAAGAGCGAAAAGAAAATCACGAAGATCAAAAGAAAGTCCGGGCCGATAATGCCCGTATTTAAGAACTCAAAGCTCAGACTCAGAAACTGAATGTCCTTGAGAAAGTACGAGATCAGCATCCCGAGAATAATCAGTCCGACTTCTATTAACATATCTTATTTAGTTCTGGCCCGGTAAATCGAGGTTCTGGATTCTGCGGGGCTTGCGTCCCGCTTCGCCGCTATTGTCGCCGGCCGCCGGAGTCGCGGCGGATTCAGAACCGGGGTTCGCATTCGCGGCGCCGTTGTTCGCGTTCGTCTGAGCCGGGGCGGTCTGGCGGGGCGCCGGCTTCGGTTTGCGGCGGGTTTCGGTGGTTTCGAAATAGACCGGCGGCCCGAACTCCGTGTCGAGATGTTCTTCCCAGCGTTCTTTTTGCTCCCAACCGGCTGCCCATTTTTCCGGCGCCTTCAGAACGATCGAAACGATGTCGAGATTGCTGATCGGCGCCAGAGGAGTCACGTAAGCCGTGCGAAACTCGCCGTCCCGGGGCCCCTCTTCGTCGATGACACCCACGGGAATGCCCCGGGGAAAGATGCCGCCTTCGCCGCTGGAAACCACGTAGTCGTTCTTTTTGTATTCCAAATTGCTGCGCGCGAGAATGGCCTGCTCCGGCGCGTGGTTCGCCGTCAGATATTGCAGCTGCACCTGAGTGACCCGGCCGGAGTTGCCGCTCATAATCGCCCACTCGGAAGATCCCTGGATGCGAACGCCCATGCGAAAGCCGGGGTGGGTCAGGGGCTGGATAATCGCCGTCGAAGAGTCGACGGCCGCCACGACGCCGACGACGCAGCGCACGAGATTGTTTTCCAGATCGTGGGCGCGGGTTAAGACGGGCATCAGCGGACGAATACCGTCTTCGGAGCCTTTGTCGATAATGATGCGAGGGCTGATCGAATTCAAACGAATGCCCAGCACTTCCGCCCGGACTTCTTTGTAGGTGCCGGCCGGCGAAAATCCGAGCGCCGTGCGCAACTGCGCATTCTCGGCCTGGAGCAAATCGAATTTATCTTTTTCAAGACGGAACTCTTCGATAGCCTTCTGGGCGTTTTCGTAGCGCTGCTCCAGTTCGCGGTACTGATCCAATTCAACCCAGAGAGTGCCCGTAAAGCGCAGGCCGGAGCTCAGGGCCCCGCTGATCCGGTCGGCGACTTTGCCGAAATAGCCGACGCCCTGGGCGAAGGGGTTGCTCTGCCAGACGATGCACAGAATCGAAAAGCTCACACAGAAGGTCAGACTGGTAAGATTCCGGTTGCGGGAGAGAATATCGATCAGCATAACAAATTAGACGCAGCCGTATAGCAAACCGCCGCGTTTTCCAGGCCGGCAGTCGGGGGGCGACCGCAGACGGAGTTTCGTCCCGCGAGGGTCAGGACCCCGGCGCGAACTACTTCAAATCTCGCTTACCCGGCCGCTCACTTCATACCAGAACGAATGAACTTCAGCTCGTCCAGGTATTTTCCGGTTCCCATAACCACGCAGGTCAGCGGGTTTTCGGCGCGAAATACCGGCACGCCGGTTTCTTTGCTCAGGAATTTGTCCAGGCCCTTGAGCAGGCAGCCGCCGCCGGTCATGACAATACCGCGCTCGACGATATCCGCAGCCAGTTCCGGCGGGGTCCGTTCCAGGCTGCTTTTGACCGCTTCGAGAATCGCATCGATTGGCTCTTTCAGAGCTTTGCGAATCTCGTTCGAGTCGATTTCCAGAGTTCGGGGCAGACCGCTGATCGCATCACGACCGCGCAGCTCCATGACTTCGGTTTTCTTTTCCGGATAGGCGTTGCCGATGGTCAGCTTGACGTCTTCCGCCATGCGCTCACCGATCACCAGGTTATATTGCGTACGTAAATAACGAATAATGGCTTCGTCGAACTCATCGCCGCCAATCCGAATCGAGTCGGCGATTACCATGCCGCCCAGAGAGATGACCGCGATCTCAGTAGTACCACCGCCGATGTCGACGATCATGGTGCCGGCCGGCTCGTGAATCGGAACATTCGCTCCGATGGCCGCCGCCAGGGCTTCTTCAATTAAAAAGATTTCACGCGCGCCCGCCTGTTCGGCGGATTCGCGCACGGCCCGCTTTTCGACTTCGGTAATTCCGGAGGGAACGCCGATGACCATCCGGGGTTTTACCAGAGTGGTCCGCTTGTGGACCTTCTGGATGAAATAGCGAATCATCTTCTCGACGGTTTCGAAGTCGGCGATCACGCCGTCCTTCATGGGGCGAATGGCGACGATGTCACCGGGGGTCCGGCCGAGCATGCGCTTCGCTTCGTGACCGACCGCCAGAACCTTCCCGGTCGAAGACTGAACCGCCACTACTGACGGCTCGGACAGCACGATCCCCATGCCTTTGACATGCACCAGGGTGTTGGCCGTGCCCAGGTCGATGCCCATGTCGTTTGAAAAGAGACCGTATACCTGATCTAAAAACATTTAAAGAGTTCCTGCGGGGTTTGTAATATTATCGGAAGCTTGCGCCGGATAGCCTGAAAAAGAGCTGTCCGAAACCGCCGGAAATTCACGCGTCATTCCAGCGAGTCCCCGGGCGGGCGCCGCGTCGACGGCGGAGGCAGATCGAGGAGACTGAATGGCGACGAAAGATGAATTCACAGATCGGGGAATCGATATTTATGGTGCTTCGGGATTTTCGCTAATGCGATACACTGAGTTAAACCAGAGCCCTGTATCAGGGACGCCTGTCAAGAAAAGCAGGTTTTGACCCCCATTTTTTAGGGATTTCGCGCATTTTCGCTGCGAAAAGCGCGACCGAAATCATACGGGCCGGCCGGGCCGGCTTCGCGCTTCGACTATCGCGGGGCGCTGTCGCAGACCGCGGAAATGCGTTCGCTGACGAAATCATCAGAACCGATGCGGGCCGCTTCGTTGAAAAAGAAGCACGCCGCGCCGGGCCCCCGCTGGAGCAAAAAGATCTCGGCTTCCATTCGCACGGCTTCGACCCGCAGTATATCCGGAGCGGTCGCGCGATATTTTACAGTGCGCGCCAGGCGCAGCGCCGGTAAAAAATCCCGGGCAAAATAGTGCGCGTGACATAACACCAGATCCCGAATATTCTCATCCAACTGCAGCCTCGTCGCGGGCGCGGCCGGAGCGGGCTCCGCCTCAGCCGGGGGCGGATCGTCAGCTGCGGCCGGAACGACGGGGGGGGCCGGCGCGACCGCAGAGGCCGCATCGATTTGCTGGACCAACTGGCGAATCTCCTGCTTGTTCCCGGACAGCGCGAACAGAGCCAGTCCGATCCAATCCCGGTAGCGCTCCAGAGCGGGCGTCACCTGATCGCCGGCGATAAACTCCGAAAGGATCATCTGCAAATTGCGGTCGGTCCGCTCGGTAAAAAACAAATCGCCGTAGGCCAGCATCAGGTAGGCCGCGTCCCGCCGATCCAGGCCAGGATCGAGAGCGAGGGCCTTGCGAATATTGCGCGAGATGCGCTTGCTCAGACGGGGGATGGGCGCCTCGGGAACGGACTCCAGACTCTTTTGCAGCGGCAGATAGCCGCGCCCGGTCAGCTGCATAAGCGACGGCCCGCTCAGGGGTACGCGCACGACCAGCTCGTAGAAATCGATCAGGCCCAGATAAAAATAGACATCGGCTTCCGCCGGACTGTTGCGTTCCTGGATCTTCGCGATCCGCCGCACTTCGTCAAGCTCCGCCAGCATGCCCGGCAGCGCATCGTTGCCGCCGTCCCAGGCGAGCAGCTGACGGCCGAATGCATCCGTCCGTTTTTCCAGGCGCACAAGGGCGTCGCCGGTCACGCTGTAGTACAGCTGCGGTCCGTAGCGATAGGCCGCTGCGCCGCCGGCGCCCAGGCCCAAAATCAAAATCAGCCAGACAAGCCAGCGACCTCGTTTCTTTTTCGGTTCGAAGGATTGATAGTACATGACAAACAGATCGATCGCGCCGGCGGCCGAAAACGGCGGAATGTTCCGGCGGATCGTTTCTCTGTCATTGCCTAAAGCGCGCGAATTCGCGCATTCTTTTTAATATATGCTTTCACGGAATCGACCTGCGCCGTCAAAAACAGCGGAATCGGGCGATCCGGATGAATCGGAACCAGCGCCAGGCCGCTGCCCTGAAAGAGAATCTGATCGAGGTCGCCGGCCGAATAGGAATAGCTGGTATTGCCGCAGTGAATCAGGAAGCTGCTGTTTTCCAGAATCAGAGTTCCGTTGCCGACGCGACGCAGCTCCGAAAAAACTCGCGTGGGAATTTCGCCCCGGCGGCCAAGCTGCGCCGGAATCTTCCGTCCGTGATCCAGATACAGCATGCCGGTCACGACCAGCTGCGGCGCCGGCTCGGGGGTTTCGCGTTCGGTCTTTTCAAAAACTCGCAGGGACTCGTTCAGGGAATCCGGATCGATGCGTTGCAAACCCGAGAGGCGGTCCCGTAAGAAATTCAGTTCATTCCGGTCGCGCGGATCCAGGCCGGACGCCGCGGGCTGAGCGGGTCGAGAATCCGCCGCTGCGCCGCCGCCCGCGCTGGAACCCGGACCGGCAGCGGGTCTGCTGGCCGGCTCTTCTGCATAACCGCCCTGATCGAGGACGGCGCTGTCTTCGGACTCCGGCCGCGGGGCGAACGCCCGCGCGCGATCGCCGGCCGCGGTCGCAGGCGGATAAACCCCCGGGCCGGCGCCAGGCATCGGCCTCCGGGTCGCCGGGCCCGGCGGCGGAGATGCAAGGCCAGGATCTGCAGCAGGCGCGAAGCCGCCCGAAGCCCCGACCGCCGGCCGGCTCTTTAACAGACTGAAGCCGACGAATCCCAGGCAGGCGAGACCCGCGCCGATTAATGCTATCGCAAGAAGTACCATTCCCTCTGATTATCCTGAGGAACGCCGGGTTCCTGAACAATTTTTTTCGGGTGGTCCTACCAGAGGGGCCGGCCGAATCTTGCTCTGTGAAAGATTTGCTACAGATTATCATGCGGGCGGGAGCCTGGGTTATCATCTTGCTGCTCGTAGGGATGATGGCGATCACCTTTACCGGCCAGGATCTGAACGTGACCGGCGCCCTGGCCAACCGCGGCGGCGTCGGCAGCTACGACGGCGAAACGATCAAAGGCCGCGACTACTCCTACCATTACAACGTATGTAACCGGCAGGCGACTCTGTATCGCCAGCAGTTCGGCGACCTGCTCGGTCCCGGCCAGTCCATCGATTCATTTTTCAATCTCAACGATTGCGTGCGCCGCAGTCTCCAGCAGGCCTACGTGCTGCCGACGATCGCGGAGCGCATGGGCCTGGGAGTATCGATGGAGTCAGTGCGCAAGCAGGCCCAGCAGGAAGCGATCACTCAGGCGCGCCAGCAGGAAGGCCTGCTCGAAGAAGATCGCATGACCCCGATCATGATCTATGAGCGCAGCCTCCAGAACTTTCCCCTCGAACTGCGCCGGCGTCAGGCCGCGGTCGACCGAACCGGCCAAATCCTGAACGAAACGATTACGATCAGCGACGAAGCCGCGAAAGCCCGCTGGCTGGCCGGCGAAACCGGCGTGGCTCTGCGCCTGATTCGATTCAACAACCCGGGAATGCTGGCGAAAATTAAAAAGACGATCAGCGTTACCGAAGAAGAAGTGCGGACCGCCTTCGCCGAAGAACAGGCGAAACGCAAAGAACAGGAACCCGACGCGAAACCGAAAGCCTTCGAAGACGAACAGGCCTTCGTGCAGGATCGCCTGAAGACGAAGCTCGCACGCAAGCAGCTCGAAGCCGCGACGAAGAAGGTCGACGAGCTCACCAAAAAGGGCGCGGCCGAGTTTCGCCTGGAAGACGTCGCCGGCATTCTGGACGTCGACATTTTCAACGCCGGTCGAGTGAAACTCCAGGAACTTGGCGGCGTACCGGCAGGCGGCGGATCGCGCGCGAATTTGAGCACGCCCGAATTCTTAAAAGTGTTCGGCCAGCGCCGCTCTAATTTCACGGCCGGTCCTTTTACCGACGGCGAATTCATTGTATACGTTGAAGTGCAGGACGTCTCCCTGCCCGGCAGCGCCGCGATGCCTGCGGCGAAAAAAGACGAGATCAAAGAACAGGCGGGGCGCGGTCTAACCGGCCAGTTCTATCAGTTCCTGGTGCAGGAAGAATCTCTGCGCGGTCAGTTTCGCCTCACGGTCAACGCCGACGACGTTCAATAAACTCCAACAAGCGCAGCGACTGTGAAAGCCGAATACATCAATCCATTCCTCGTAGCGACTTCCAACGTCTTTCGAGATCTCTTGAAAGTGCAGTTGGTGCGCGGTCGCACGCTGATCAAGAAAACGCCGGCGCCGGCCCATGAGATCGCAATCTTCGTCGGCGTTAAAGGCAAGAACCCCGGCCAGGTAATCTACTCCATGAACTTAGAGACGATCTACAAGATCGCCTCCCAGCTGATGCCCGGCGCCGATCAAGCGGAACTGAAAAAGGAATGGCGCGATATGATCGGCGAAGTCGCGAATATGATTACCGGCAACGCCATGCAGATGCTGATCGCCGGCGACGCCGGCCTGGATTTGACCGTGCCGATGGTCGTCGACATTCGCAAGCAGGCTCCGGAAATCCCCCCCATGCCGACAATCGGCCTGAACTTTTACGCCCCCTTCGGTTTGATCGAAGCCAACGTCGCCTTCAAAGCGATGAGCACCTGAAGTCCGGACTCGATCGCGATCTAATTTCGCCGCCGGCGCCGCGCCTCCGCATATGATTGCTCCGGCGATGCGCAGAATTTTATTGAAGTTTGGCTTTCGTTTCATGATCGCACTCTAAGCGAAAAGCAAAGTCGCGTCGTCCGGCGTATAGCGCCGGACGTCCTGAGGTATACGCATGCTCGCTCGCAGCATACAGCGACAGAAGCGGCGATAGCAATGCGACATAATCCTGAAACGTCACCGGAAGAACCGGGAGAAAGCTAAATCAAATTTTTTATGATTCGCACGATAGCTTCCCGCCGCGCGATCAGCGACTCGGCCCCGATCATAAAAAAGTTCAGCGGCGAAATCGCACACCGACCGATCTATTAAGAGTCATTCGTGTAACTCCTCGGGCTCCGCAGTTTGCGGGGCCCTTTTTTTTTTGCACCAGAGTATGCGAAGTATACTCGCAGGTCTGCCGCCAGGCAGATAAGATTACGGCGCAACGCTTGAGTGATAGACGCAGGCAGCGCGGGCGAGTGCCGTCGCAGCGCAGCCAGGAAGGCAGCCTCTATCCACAGCGAAGTGCTTGAGTAATTCGCATGCGGGCGCGGATTCGGGTCGGAGCGGAGCCAGGAGGGCAATTTCCATCCACAGCGAAGTGCTTGAGTGATAGACGCAGCCAGCGCGGGCGAGTGCCGTCGTAGCGGAGCCAGGAAGGCGAAGCGGTGAGTGGGCTCGGCCACGGACGGCCGCGCCCACTCACCGACGGTATTCGCTCGTGCTGCCGGCCTGGCGATCACTCAAACATGAGCCGACTTCTTTCCGAGACGAAATTCTGCAGCACTTTGTAGTCGTCGGGGCCGGCCTGGTAGAACTGCACGCCGATATTAAAACCTTCCCGGGTGGGATAGTAGCGCGTAATTTCGCCGGACAGATGCATGAGATGGTGGCGAATCTGAATCTGCATCTTCAGGTGATCGTGAAAAGTCAGGTAGTCGAAGATTGTGCGATTGTTCAGTTCGAACAGCAGACCGCCCATACTGATATTGACGACTCGCGAAAAGGTATGGCGAAAATAGCTGCGGGCGACGACGGTCTTACTCATCGCGTAGTTCATGAGCTGGGCCAGCATGTCGATTTGCAGCGCCTGATCTTCCGATAGCACGCCGTAGTCGAAGACGGTGGAGTACACGTAGATGTGGCCGATCACTTCGTCGAAGATCATCAGCGGAGCGCAGACATAGTTCGCCAGGTGATGATGCATGTCGGATTGCTGCATCTGCTCGAACTGCTTTGCGGCCTCTTCCTCCGAGGTCGTGCGCAGCATCTGCCGGTACTCGCGATTATAGTTGATCAGGCCGTACGTGCGCCGCGTCTTGTAGTAGCTCTCCACGTCGGAAACGTCGCCCAGATAGAAGGTTTTCTTCTCCTGGGCGATCATGGACTCCATCAGATTGCGGCGGTACTTTTCCGGATAAAATCGAATTTCGAAATCCGGCGCAATCTCCGCCAGTTCTTCCGTGACGATGTGATTGACCAGATACAGATCGGGTTCGTCGCGACGGAGCTCGGCGACAATATGCGGATAGCGCGCTTCCAGAATCTGACCGGAGCCGCGCCGGCCGAAGAGCGGCTGGTACGCGATGATCCAGCGCATGTACATATCGTCGACCCAGATGCGGCGATTCTTCCGGCGCTTGGCGGATTGGATATGCGCGGGAATCTTAATCGAAAGGGTGTCGGGGCCGATGTCGACGATCGGCACTTCGAATTGATAGAGAATATTTACAATTTCGAATTTGATCCGACAGCGGCGCGCACGCTCCCCCTCGAAGCCGGGTATGCGCATATGGGCGACTGTATTCGTGACCTCGAAGACCGTGGCCTTGTACTCTTCCGATCCGTAGCTGACCTGCACCGAGCGCGATTCGGATCTGAGCCAGTAGAACAGATGTCGGATCTGATTGATGTCCGAACCGAGGATGGACTCCTCGACGACTTCTTCCTGGCCGGCACGCTGGGGTGTAAGATTGCGCAGGGCTTCCGCCAGGCTCTCTTCCATTGTTGATTGCTGCACGGCCACTCTCTGTATATCGTTCCCAAAACCCCCGAATAATGAACGCGAACCGGCACATTTCGGGCCGCAGCGAAGGTTTCAGGGGGTTTTGGGAGCTTTCGGAACTATTCCGGGTTCGGGAGCGTCAGGAACGACAGCGGCCGATCGGAACGGCTTACTGAACGCTTTTTTCGAGATCGTCGGAGATTTCGAAGAGCAGATCGAGCTTGGATAGCTTGAGCAGGGTCAAAAGCGACCGGCTCAGGTTACAGAGGACTAACTGGCCGCCGTAGGCCTTCACATCTTTCATGAAGGCGACCAGAGCGCCGAGAGCGGAGCTGTCAAAGTACTCGGTCTCTTTCAGATCGAGCACGATGCGGGCGGGCTTGTCTTTGAGAAAGCTGCTGAGACCTTCCCGGAATTTTCTGGCAACGACCATATCCACTCTGGGCTCCTGGATGTGGAGCACCAAAACGCTGCCGCGAGTTTCCGAAGAGATCATACAGACCGACTTAACCCTTGTATGTGATTCCAGGTCAAATAAATTTTCCCTTATCCAGAACAGACGAAGCATTCCGGACAATCACACGTACTTTTTTCAAGTGCTGGTATTAAAATCGGCTGCGAGACCCGCGAAATTCTGTCCATCTTCGAAAAAGAAATACTTTTAGAGTTATTTTTTATTTGGCTCCTGTCGGCGGACCGAAGGAATCGTCTTAGAAACTACCGCTATCATGAAATCAGATCGATCTAAAAAGCCCTCAAAATCACCGAAAAACGCCGCCGGCAAAACTCGAAAAACCACGAAATCCGCCGCGAAAGGCCGTTCCGCAAAAGCGGCGGCGATGAGCCCGGAAGACGCGGCCAAATCCGCGATTCTGGACTGGTCCGGTCCCGCCTTTCCGCTGGAAGTCCGGGAAGAGGCGGCGATGGTCTTCGCCGACTACGTGCGCAAAGGCGCAAACGACACCGCGGACTTTTATATGCATCCGCTGCAATTCGGCACGGGCGGTCTGCGCGGCGTGATCGGCAACGGCGCCGGGCGTATGAATCCCTGGACCGTCGGCCGCACTACGGTCGGTCTGTGTAACTATTTGAAATCCCGCGATAAGAAGAAGGCCTCGCTGGTGATCGCCCACGATTCGCGCCGGATGAGTCCCGAATTCGCGCAGACCACGGCCGGCATCGCCGCGAGTCTGGGACTGAAAGTCTATCTCTTCGACGGCGTTACGCCGACTCCGGTTCTGTCGTACGCGATTCGCAAACTGAAAGCTTCCGGCGGCGTCGTCATCACGGCGAGCCACAACCCGCCTGAATACAACGGCTACAAAGTTTATATCGACGACGGTTCGCAGCTGGTCGGCGACGCGCAGGTTCATCTCGAAGACGCGATCGCCGCGGTCAGCGGCTGGGAAGGCATCCCCTTTCTGTTCGAAAAGGATCCAGTATATAAACGCAACGTTAAAAAAGTCGGCCCCGAAATCAAAAAATCGTACTACGCGGAGTTCAAGCGATTGGACTTCGTCTCCACCGCGAAACAAAACAAAGCCAAATCGAAACTCAAGATCATCTATTCGCCGCTGCACGGCACCGGCGGTCCCTGGCTGCCGGGCCTGCTCAAGCAGTACGGCTTTAACGTCGAGATGGTTCCCGAACAGGAAAAACCCGACGGCGAATTCCCGACGGTAAAATATCCGAACCCCGAAGAACCGGAAGCGCTCAAGCTCAGCGAAGAACTCGCACGCACGCGCGGCGCCGATATATTTTTAGCGACGGACCCCGATGCGGATCGTCTGGGCGCGGGTGTGCGCAATTCAGCCGGCGGCTATACGCTCATCAACGGCAACCAGATCGGCAGCATTATGTGCGCGCACCTGTGCGAAAAGGTTACGGAAGCCCGCCAGGCACAAAACGCGAAGGCGGCCACTGGAAGCAAAAAGAAAAACAAGGCCGCGAAAGAGCCCCGCTATCACGTTCTGAAAACCATCGTCACAACCGATCTGCAAAAAGAAATCGCGGAAGCCAACGGCATTGAAGTTCGCGACGTGCTGACCGGCTTTAAGTACATCGCCGAGCAAATGAAGCTGATGGAAAAAGGCGATAAGGCCGCGGGCTTCAAAAAGGGTCGCGACGAATATCTCTTCGGCGGCGAAGAGTCTTTTGGTTATCTACCGGTGGACTTCGTGCGCGATAAAGACGCGCTGGCCTCGGCTCTCCTGCTCTGCGAAGTCCTGGCGGAGCGCGGCGACTTGCTGGACTATCTGAATCAAATCTATTTGAAGTACGGTCTGTATCTGGAAGATCTCAAGTCGATCACTCTGAAAGGATCGGCGGGACAGGCGCGCATCCAGGAGATCATCGACGGCCTGCGCGAACAAAACCTGATCGGCTGGAAACTCGGCGATCGCACGGTCACCGGCGTGCTGGATTATAAGAACCAAACGCGCGACGGCAAAAAAGATCCGAAGGTCTTCGGCCTGCTGCCCCCCGCGAACGTCGTTCAGCTGCTGCTGGAGCCGGAAGGCAAGCTGACCATTCGTCCCTCCGGCACCGAACCGAAAGTCAAGCTGTACGCCAGCCTGCACTCGAAAAGCACGCCCAGCAGCCTCGACGAGCTGCAGCTGGCGATGGACGAACTGCAAAACGAGCTGGCTTCGATCTCGGGGCATTTCTTCGCCCGCACCGGCCTGGCATAAACCTTATGCTTGCCCTGAGCCCTGGCGAAGCGCGGGCGAAACGTAGCGCAGACACGCGAATTATGTAGCGCGCCGAAAGCTCGGAACATCTTATGCTTGCCCTGAGAAGGGCTCGTTCAACCGTGCTGTAATCTCACTGCCGCCAGTCTGTCGACTGGTCGATCTACGGCTGTTTTTCAACGGCTTCTCGGCTGAAAATCAGACCAGGGCAAGCGGGAGAGATTCGGAGGGCAGCCATGAGCAGCGTCGACTTTTTTCAGAGCCTCAGTCTGGACGAGATCCAGAAGAAAACCCGCGAATACGTTCTGGGAACCTACGCCTATCCGATGGGTATCGCTATGTCTTTCGGCCAGGGCGAATACCTCTACGATACCGAAGGCAAGCAGTACATCGATTTTCTGTGCGGTATTTCCGTCACGAATCTCGGCCACGGCGACGCGGACATCGTCGAGGCGATTCGCGATCAGGCCGAGCGCCTGATGCACACTTCGAATCTTTTTTATAATCAGGAAGCGGCGCTGCTCGCCGAAGCCCTGGTCAACTACAGCTTCCCGGGCAAAGTCTTTTTCACGAACTCGGGCACCGAAGCGAGCGAAGCGATCTTTAAGTTCGCCCGCAGCTACGGCCAGCAGGCGAAAAACGAAGCCAGCGTTATTATCACCCACGAAAACTCTTTTCACGGCCGCAGCACCGCCGGCATGCTCATGACCGGCCAGGAAAAGATCCACACGGGCTTCGGCGCGCTCTTGCCCGAAAGCGATTTGATTTATCTGCCGCGCAACGATCTCGACATTCTCGAAAAGACCATCGACGATCGCGGTCAGGACATCTGCGCCTTCGCGCTGGAACTCGTGCAGGGCGAAGGCGGCATTCACGTCATGGACAAAGAGTACGTGCAGGCCGCGCGAGACCTGTGCAAAGAAAACGATATTTTATTTATCGTCGACGAAGTCCAGACCGGCATCGGCCGCACGGGCAAACTCTTCGCCTACGAACATTACGAAATCATTCCCGACGCGATGGCCCTGGCGAAAGCGCTCGGCAACGGGTTTCCAATCGGCGCCTTAATCATCGGCGACGAATTCGCGTCGTATTTGGGCCCGGGTCAGCACGGCAGCACCTTCGGCGGCAACCATCTCGCGACGCGAGTCGCCTTCGAAACAGTGAAGGCATTAGTCACGCGCGATATTCTGGCGAACGTCGTCGCTCAGTCCGAATATTTTCTGCGCCGTCTGCGCCTCTTCGAAAAACAATTCGCCTGCGTCACCGAAGTCCGCGGCCTGGGACTGCATCTCGGAATCGAATTGGATCGTCCGGCGCAGCAGGTCGTCATCGAAGCGCGGGACCGCGGCCTGCTCGTCAATTGTACGGCCGAAAGTACAATCCGCGTCATGCCTCCGCTGAACATCAGTCTGGAACGCGCGGCGGAAGGTCTTGATATTCTCGAAGCGTCGATCGCGGCCTTTCAGGGATAAAAGAGGATAGGCCCATGCAGGTGCATCGCTACGATTCAATTCCGAAGTTTGAAGAGGTCGGCCCGGAGATCTACTCGATTCCGATACCGCAGCCTTTTTACGCGGATAACAACGTCTATCTGATCAACTCCGGCGAACCGACTCTGATCGATTCGGGTTATATTCAAAGCCTGGGTCTTTTGCAACGCGGCCTGCGGCAAATCGGGCTTTCGCTGGGGAAGATCGAACACATCGTCTATACCCACGAACACATCGATCACATCAGCGCCGCGCTGACTCTGCGCCACTATACGAACGCGAAGATGTACGGCATGGCGGGCATGGCCGACTATGTGGGCAACTTCGTCGACTTCGTGCATCGCTTTCAGCGCGCCATGAATCGTTTGATCTATAAAGCCCACCACGATAAGAGCGAACGCGACTTCGAACTGGTGCGGGCCCACGAAGGCTGGCAGAAATTCCTGTCCTCCGTCGATCAGGGCAATCGCGTGGATCTGGATCTGCGTATGGACGTGGAGCTGGTCGAAGGCGACGTGATTCGCGTCGGCGAACGCGAGATTGGTTTTATTTATACGCCCGGCCACAATCGCTGGCATCTCACGCCGTACCTGCTGGGCGAAGGCGTGTACTTTACCGGCGATTTGATTCTCGAAAACGTCTCGGCGATTTACGCCGAACTGGACGGCAATCTCGCCGACTATTACGCGAGTCTCGATCGTTTGATCGATCTGCCGATTAAACGACTGATGCCCGCCCACGGCCGAATTCCCGAATCGCCGCAAAAAGCGATTCGTTTGATTCGCAAAACTCTCGCCCTGCTCGAACGCGGCATCATGCGCCGCCTGCGGGAAGGCGAGTACGATCTGAGCACGATGGTGCGCGAGGCGATCGGCCCCCGCGCGAAGAGCGGCGGCCACTATATCACGGCCCTGGCCACGATTCACGCGATTCTGCAGAGTCTGATCGAACGCGGTCTGGTCGGCGTGCACGAAGTCGATCCGCCGTACGAGAAGTACTACTGGAACGGCGACAGCGACGGCTCAGACAGCGCGAACTCGAATTCAAATAAAAGCGGCAAAGACGGCCGGGCGGCCTGAACCCATCCGAAATTCTTCGGCCCGGCGCGAACTCAAAGCCCTCGTAAAAACTGCGGATCGGACCAGTCCCAGACGCGCGTCGGATCCTGATCCACGTCGACGGGAGTCACGTTCCAGAATAAAGTCGCCGTGTCGTTCGCGCCGCGATAATGTACAAAGACGCTCCAAACTGAAGTTAAGATCAGAACCGCCAGGAGCAGAACGCGACCGGCCGTCACGGCTCTATTTCGAAAATCGATTTCTTGCAGCACCGGAATTAAAAACCAGAAGAAGAACGGGAACATATCGGTCATGCCCCGGGGGCCGAAGCTATGACCGAGCCACCAGTGACCGAAGCGCGAAACGACGATCAGATGCGCGACAGGAATCAGCAGCAGCGCGACGTCGAATAGACCGAGCATGCCTCGCCGCGCCAATAGCCACAGACCCGCGACGGACAGCGCGACGATCGGCGAAAAAACCAATACGCCCCGCGCGGGACTGATCAAATTCGCCGGCAGCGCCTGGGCGAAAGAATTCCAGCCCCCCACTCGACTGGCGGCGGAGTACGGCGGAAACCAGGCGTCATAGACATTGATATTATACAGCAGGTACGGAAGCGCGACAGCGGCCGCTCCCGCGAGATACAGGGCGAGGCCCCGGCGGTGCTGTAGTAAAACGTACAGACTTAGAAACACGACGGCGATGGCGTTGGTCGGTCGCATAACGAATGCCAGAGCCATGGCGATTCCCGCGGCCGGCAGCCAGCGTTCATCGCGCTTCGCGGCGACTAAAGCCAGCAGCGTCGCGCATAAAAAAACAAGCGAAGGACCGTGCTGCCAGAGAGCGCGACTGGCCGTCGAGTACAGGGGCGTGCCGAAGGCGAAGAGCAGCGCGAGAACGAAAGCGGGAGCGCGACGCAAGCCGAAGCGAGCGATCAGGTACATCAGCATCGCGGCGATGGCGGTCGCGCAGCTGGCCGTATAGAGCTGCAGGTTCGTATGCGGATCGCGGTGCGCGAATCCGTTTTGATTGAAGTAGAGCAACCCGCCGGGAAATTTTCGGGCCGCCGCTATAAGCGGGACGGCGAAAATCGAGGGACCGATCGGGAAATAATTATAGTGGCGGCCGTCGATGGTATCGATGGCCCAGAAGTCCATGCCTTTCAACAGAGCTTCGTATTCGTTTAAGTCCGCGTCGCCCTGATCGAGCAGACTGAGGGCCGTATAGACGTTCCAGGTCGAATCCGAAATCGTTACGACCTGAGCGCGAAAGTGCACGCTGAACACCACGCAGGCGATCAGCAGACCCAGGGCCAGATCAAGGATACGCTCTCTCATCTGAAGCCGAGCACGGGCCGGCTCCGATCAACTGTCAAGGCAAAACCCCGGCGGCAGCCCGTCGCGCTCAGCTCAAATAATTCGCCAGGGCGATCGCTTCGAACTGCGCTACGCTCTTCGCCTGGGCGACGGCGGCGTTCAGAGCGGCCTTCGCCTGGACGTAGGCGTTTTGAATGGCGACCACCGCCGCCTGGATTTCATCGGTCACGTCGTCGGCGTAGATAATACCGTCCGCAAGCAGCGCGCTCTTCTGCGGATCCGTATCCGCCAGCGCGCGAAACTGCAGGCTGACCGCGGCCTTCTGGCGCGCGAGATTGTCCAGGCGATAGCCATTCACAGTTTTCGCAGTGCTAAAATGACTTTCGACTTCGCTCCGCAGACGAAGCACTTCGGTTTCGCGCAGCTCAGTATAGCTCAATTCCCCGTCGTCCAGTCGGTCCTGCCGGGTCTTCGGCACGATCTCACCGTTGACCACCTTTTCGTCGGGTCCGGGATTCAGAATGCCTCCGGCGATCTTTTCGATGTCGGTCAGCTCGCGAATCGAGCCATCGCCTGCGATGGTCCAGTGCCCGGGCAGGGCCCCGTCGATTTTGCCGATCTCCATGGTCGCCGCGTCGAAGGCGTGATAGACTTCGACCGGCGAAAGGCCCTGATGCAGAGGCGCGGGGTTTTTATGAATGATGTTCTTTGTTGTTTTATCGCGTACTATATACATATGATCTTCCTCAATACTTGATGCAATACATGAATGCGACGTTGCGCGGCCGCGTTTCCGGGCCGGTGCGCGGAGTCCCATTGACGCCGTCTGTTAGAGCTTCACGCACTCGCACGTCATTGTTCGAGTTCGTGCCGTCTGGAACCTGGTTTAACCAGTCGGCACTAATAGCGGCTCCTGGGCCAGCACTGAAATTGGCGGCAAACCAACGATGCCAGTGCCCCTGAAACGCATCCAACTGCGACGTTCCCAGAGCGCGGCCCGAATCCACGCCCCGGCCGTTGTCCCAGCCGCGCACGAATTCGCCGCGCAGGTCCGGAATGTTAAAGGTGCTGATGCCGTCGCCCGGGCCGAAGGCGATGTTTATCTCTGCAAATAAACGCGCGTACTCCGTACGCAAAAGCGCCCGGCCGTCGCATTCCAGCCAGCCGGTCGGCGGCGCGCCCTTCGCGAAGGCCGCGACTGAAGCGACGAACTGATCGTCGATTGCCTGGTCGATTTGCGTATCAACGTAGGTCTTAACGGCCTGCTCGGTCGGCACGGCGGTGTCGCTGTTGTCGACGAGGGTGCCGTCCGTCGAAACTTCGTTGATCGCGGCGCTGGACTGCAGCTGCAGCGTGCCGGTGACGTGCAAATCGTCGTCGACTTCGAGGGCGCCGCTCGGATTCGTCGAATTGACCACGCCCTGCACCGTAAGGTTCTGTTCGGCGGTAGCGTTGCCCGATACGGTGAGATCGCCCAGCAGGTCGGTGTTCGTATCCACCTGTAGATTACCGGCGACATTCGCATCGGTGCCGACAGTCAGGCGCGTGTCGACGTCGACGCGTCCGAAGAAGCGCGTGCGATCGGAATCGACGTTGATACCGTCGTCCCCGGTGTCATCGAAGCGAAAGCCGTCGAGAGTCGGCGTATTTTCGTCCGCGATCGCGGGATCGGTCAGCGATAGCACTTGAGCGCTCAAACGCTCGATCTTAAACGCGGTGCGCTGGCGAAGCTCCTCGCCTCCGAAGATATAATTAATCGAGGTGCCGTCGATCAGGCCGCCGGGGCCGATCTCGACGACCGCCAGCACGACGTCTTCTTTGTTGCGATTGACCGGCTCGGTCGTCGAGTGATTGATCACCGCGGTTTCTTTGATGTGGATCGGCTCCTGGCCGCCGCGGTCCGGAACAACGTCCACGAATTCTTCGGCGTAGTTCACCCAGATCCACACCTCGTCGCCCGCCTGGTACGAAGATAGATCGACTTCGCAGTCGTCGGTCAGATAGACTTCCCGCCCGATGCGTTCCGAAAACTGCGGGTCGTCATGGCGATCCAGCGCGAAACCCTGAGTCACCAGCACTTCGCCAGGCGCGTTACCGATCGTAACTTCCAGCCCTTCGATGATCCCGCCGTCGTGCAGCATGCGATTGTGCAGTCGGCGCATGCGGACGTGGTAGTCCTGTTCGAGGATGAACTCCTCTTGTTTCATAATCAGACCGTCGAAATAACGCAGCCTGCGAGGGTCCGGTCTATTTTCATTTGCTGCCATAGTTGATTCCTGTTAATATCAGTGCGCGACTCCGCGCGATTTATTCTGAGCGTAAGTGCTGAGCGTACAAACTTACCCTCAGACCTTAATGCAGTACATCAGCGCCACGTTGCGCGGACGAGTTTCAGGGCCCGTGCGCGGCGGACCGTTGTCTGCGTCCGGGGCAGGGTCGCCAGTCGTTGGTTGCTGGTTGCCTCCTGATGTGGTCGAAACAAACGAATTATTCGGGCCCGGCCCAAAAAACTCATCCATATCGGAAAGCGGGAAGTGACGGTGGCCCTGAAATTCATCCTGCTGCGCGCTGCCAAAAGCACGACCCGCGTCCACCGTTGCGCCGTTGGACCAGCCGCGAATGAATTCGCCCCGCAGGTCAGGCAAAGCGAAAGTCGTGCTCCCGTCTCCCGCGCCGAAAGTCGTACCGATTCGCGCGAAAAGCGTGGCGTAGACCGCTCGATCGACATCGCTGCCGTCGCATTCCAGCCAGCCCGTCGGCGGCGCGTTCATGGCGAAGGCCGCGACAGAGCCCACGAGCTGATCGTTCGCGAACTGCGCGATCTGCGCCTGCACGTACGTGCGCACCGCCTGTTCCGTAGGCAGCGCCGTATCGCTGTTGTCGGCGAGAGTACCGTCGGTCGAAATCTCACTGACAGACGCTCCCGTCAGCAGACTGAGATTTCCGCTGACGTGTAGATCGTCGTCG
Organism: bacterium; assembly: GCA_024742665.1. Taxonomy (GTDB): domain Bacteria; phylum Spirochaetota; class Leptospiria; order Leptospirales; family Leptonemataceae; genus JANSYA01. Next base: position 163,710 of record JANSYA010000001.1, on the reverse strand, counting down.
ATTTCGAAAGCGTCGGAGGGATTCGTCGAACGCGCGACGCCCGCCAGGCTGAGATCGCTGCGCGCGCTCAGGTCGGCGTCCACGTCCACGGCGCCCTTGAACTCCGTGCGATCCGCGAAGGCCTGGATGCCGGTTTCGTTGGGCGGCCCGCCGCCCGGCGTGAAATTGTTGCCGACCAGGTACGGCCACTCGTCGGCAAGCAATTCGTTGATGCGAAAATCCAGGCGCTCCGTTTCGACGCGCGCCCCGGCGATGCCGGAACCGACGCGAATCGGTTCGGTGCCGCCCGGTTCCGTAAACAAAATGCTGTTGGCGTCGATCGATCCGTCGAAATTCACGACGACCCGCGCGAGAATAATATTCAATTGCTCGTCGATCGGCCGCGTCAACGAGTGTTCGATCTGAAAGGATTCAATCGTATTGAAAGGTTCGTCTCCGCGATCGGGATCGTCGCCGGCCGGACTTTCGTCGTACCGAATCCACATCCAGATTTCGTCGTCGCCGGAATACTGCGACAGATCGACGGGCGTGGGTTCGAGCACCACGATTTCGCGCCCGGTGTATTCGGCTTCGTTGCTTTCGTGATAATAGTCCAGGGCCATGCCCTGACCGACAATCACCGTATCGGCGACGGTTCCCAGAGTAACGTCCAGACCCCACACGATTCCACGGCCGTGCAGGCGCGCGTTGTGAATCCGACGCATGCGGACGTTGTAATCTTGCTCTAACTGAAACTCTTCTTGCTGTAAGAAGAGTCCGTTATAATAGCGCATTCGTTTTATATCTTCAGGCATTCTTCGCTCCTCAATTTTTCTCCCTCATGATGGCTCGCCGCCGACCGCTATCCCAGCTGGATGCCGCCCAGCAGCGTATTCACTCCGACCCGCGACCCCGTCGGCGAAATCTGCATGCGCGGAGTTTCGATCAGCAGATCGTAGGACGTATGCGCGGGTTTTTCGCTGTCGATGATCGCCCGCACAGACCGTTTGTACTGCACGAGAATCTCCGGGTTGGGCGCGGGCACCACGACCTTGACCTGGAAATAGTGCGGCCGCTCCCCGATCATCGCCCCGCTGCCGACCGTGGACGACACGCCGACAATAAACAGATCAGTAATTTCGTTTAAGGTGACATTAAGATCGCCGGCGTACAATCCCAGGTAGGCTTCGATGCCGGCTTTCGTTCCGCGCGTGCGATACAGATTCGCGGCTCCCTGGATCAGGCGGCGGTTGCGCGTATCCCGGGCCGCGTCCAGGGGCACGAGCTGATCGGCGGACGCCTGGGTCAGGCCGAAGTCGGCCTGCATCCAGTCCTGAGACTGCTCCAATTCCAGAGCGACCCAGCTGGCGAGCCAGTCGATAAACTGCGGCGGCGCGACCGTCGGATCGAAGTATCCCTGGATCTGGTCGAGCAGCTCTTCGACGCCCCGGGGACCGGCGTCGTTCGGATCCCCCGCAAGGGCGCGTTCGAAAGCATTTAAGAAACGCCCCGTAAAATTTTCGCCGGTCGAGCCGTCGTCTTCCCGATAGACGTCCGGCAGGAATTTTAAGTACTTGCTTGATTCGTTCATAAACTCTCCGCCGCATCCACGATATTCACCGTCACGCTTTCCACGTTCACCAGCTCCCAGGGCTGAACTTCAATATTCGCGTCGCGCCCCTCTCCGCCGCTCACCGCCAGCCGAATCCGCTCGACGTAATCGACACCCTCCGTGCCTTCCAGGATCTGGAAAAACTCCGAGCGATATACGTCGCGACCGATGGGCCAGCCGGCGCCTTCGGGACCGCCCTCCAGGGGATTATAGAATGCGCGCGTGCTCGCTTCGATATTCGCGGCGACATCGGCGGTCGCCTTTGGTTCCAGCACGACGAAGGCCTCCAGCTGAACCGGCAAATAGAACGGAGCGACCGCGTGAGTGCGCGTCGTAAGCAAACGACGCTCGGCAAGCAGCGCATCCACTTCCGATAGCAGCGCCGGGGTCGGTAAAGGCAGCGGCGCGGCCGACTGATCACAGTAGGTCGCGCTCATCCCTTCGCAGCGCGGCACGACGATCACGCTGACGTGTCCGGGGCGCGTAATCTGTTCGAGACTTTCAATCGGATCGGGAACGACTTCCAGATCCACGTTGTTCAAAACGATCGCGCGACCGGCCAGACCGGACTCCAATTCGTCCATGCGTTGCAGAGCCAGAAATTCGTAGTCTCCGGCCGTAATCGCGCGATAGCGTTCGTTCACGAGCTGCTGCGCTCTGCGAATCGCATCTTCCAGAGATTCGTCTTCGCCTTTTTCGACGCCCAGCAATTTCAGAAAGGCCGTGAAATTTTCGAGGGGAATTCGGTTCACGCGGTACAGCATCTGCTCGCAGAGCCACGCGAACAATTCGAGCAGGGTGATGCCGGGATCGGAAGCGTTGAAGTTGGTCCAACGCACGTTATAACGCGGAATCAGCGCGCGCACTTCTTCCATCAGGCTGGTGAAATCGCGATCATTGAGTTGTGGAATGGGAATTGGCATAAGCTTTTCTTTCGTATATATTAGTAATCAGAGCCGCTCGCGAATCAACCCGTCGCATCCTGCTGCAGAGCTCGAATTACGTGGGTTCCCGAATAAGTCAGATTGTTCTCGTCGAGAATGATCACCTCGACCTCGTCGGAAACGGATGCGACTTCTCCGTTGATCTGCGCGAGATTTTCAAAACGCAGCTGGTAGTCGTCCCCGGCTTCGGGAATCATCACCGTCAGCCCTTCGAAGACTCCCACTGGAATTTCTTGCAAGAGCGTCGTGCGCAGACGACCGTCGGCGCTGCTAATGACGCTGCCGACCGGATAGGTGACCTGGGCGAAGTCCGGATTAATTCGCAGCGAATCGTTCGCGACCGATTCCACCACCAGGTTGATCGGGAAATTGTTTTGCGTCGCCCCGGTCTGCAGAGTGATGACGTCGCCTTCTTTGACTCCCAGCACGGTGATGCGGTCGGTCTGTTCGTCTTCGACGATCTTTTCGCCGATCAGATAGCTGGCCCGGCGCGTCCCGCCGGGGGTTGCACGGATGAATTCAATTTCGCTGCCGGCGGGATAGCCCGCCAGCGCGCGAAAAGGAGTCTGCGGGAAGGCGTACAGGATCTGCTCCGAAGCCCGCAGAATGACGCTGTCGACGAAGTCCACGCCTTCGACGTTCTCCACAAGCTGGTAAACTTCAGTTCCGTAAACATTACGACCGAAATCCCAGCCCGTTCCTTTCGGGCCGCCCCGCAGCGGATTAAAAAACTCAGTCAGCGTCTCGTTAATTCTACTCTGAACGATGCGCGCCTCGTTGATATTCTTATAGGCGACGTCGACTTCGGCGAAGACGCGCAGATAACCAGGCGGCACCACGTTCACCTGAGACGGCAGGGTTCCAGCGATGTGGCTCGCGCTGCGCGCCCGCAAATAATCCGCGACAAAACGAATCAGCTCCTGGGAAGGCACGGGACGCGGATCGTCGCTTTGCGGAACGATGAGCACTGTCACCCAGCCCGGAGCGAATTGCAGAGCGGGATCGGTCGTGGCCAGGGCCCGCACCCGGGCGATTTCGCCGGTCGATTCGATCGTCAGCGCTTCGTAATCGTCGAGGGTTACGGCGCGGCCTCGATTCTTGATCGCGCGCGGTCCGCGCTCCCGCAAGCGATCCAGACTTTCCAGATCCACTCCGCCCGCGACCAGCTCCGGATTGAAAACCGAATCGATCCCGACCAGGGCGCTGCGCGGCTTCGTGATAGATTTCGCCGAGACGTTCCCACGGGATCCGCCGCCGAATTGATAAAAGCGGGCTACGATATTATTGCGACCCGCCGGCGGAATAAAACCCCGCGCTCCATTGCCGAAACGAATCTCGCCGGTCAGGGCGTCGAAAATATAGTGACGGCTTTGCGGGTCCGACGCTTCGAAGCGCAGCACCTGGTGCCAGCGCAGCCAGATGTCGGTGACGTTGCCGGCTTCGTCCACAACTTCGCGCACGGCGTCATCGCCCTCTTCTTCGATGATCTTCGCCCGATCTTCGGCGGTCAGCGCGGTTTCGCGCACTTCGATCTGCTGGCCGTCGATGACCGGGTTCTGCGACACGCGAAAGATTTGATCCGGCTCCGCGTTACTCGAACCCAGCAGCTCGTCACGAGTCGTAATCAGGTTGTCGCTCCAGACCGCGTTCAGATGCAGCGAGCTGACCTCCGGTTTGGTCACGAATTCACCGGACGCCAGGCGCAGACGCACCCAGTTGCGATTCGTGCCGAACAGCGGCCGTTCCTGCGAATTGCCGGGCACGAGCACCTGCGCCAGATCTTTGCGCGTCAGGCCCTGCGTATCGTCATTGAAGGTCGCGACCTGCCACTCGGTTCCGTCCCAGTACTCCCACAGGATCGTGGGCGGGGCGCCGGTGTCCGTCAGTTGAAAGGGCGCCGGTAGAATCGGAAAAAACAAACTTACGGGAACGCTGCTCAGCTCCTGGTCGAAACCCAGATACAGCGCGGGATCTTCGTCCGCGGAAATCTCAAAGGCCGTGATCGGCGAAACGCTGCCGGTGGAAGTCTCCGTGAATTGCGCGGTGCTGTCCCGAAAAAAGAATTCGTTTTCGAGCAGAATCTGCTCGGGGTCGTCCGTATTTAGAAAGGCGTAGTCGATAAGAAAGCTCGCCAGCGAAGGCGGCTGAAAGGTCGCCGGGATTAAAACGCTGTTCACGTTATCGAAAAAGGCTTCGCGGCCGTAGTCGCCACCGGTTATGCGAACGCGCAGAAAATAGTCTTCGCGGCCGTTCACGGTCGCCTGCTCGACGGGCGGACATACGAATTGTACGGAGCCGGATTGCGTAAAAGCGTTGCTTGTATCGACGAAGCTGTAAACGCCGGTCGGAGTCGCGACGCCGGCTTCAGTGGTCGTACCCAGTTCTTTCCAGGTGAACCCGTCGAAGAATTCAAAGCTGAGTTCGACGGCCGTCGTATCCGGTGCGGGGAATCCGGAACTCAACGCGACCTGCAAATCGACCAGGGTGCCCGCGTTAGAGAAAGCGTCCTTTAAGGCGAAATAGAACGTAGCGTTGAACTCGGGTTTCTTTCCGAAGGGAAAAAAGTCTTTCGAAATGTCCAGCAGCTGAGCGCCGGAGAAAGCGGCGTCGGCCTGTTTCGGCTCCGGCGGACTGATCTCGATTTGAGCTCGAATGCGATTCAGCTCCGGCACATAGCTGTGGCCCATTGAAAAGGTGATCGCCTCTGGACCGTCGGGAGAGCCGGGCCCGTCCTCGTATCCGCCGGACTCGACCCGGGCGCGAATCCAGCGACCGTCCTGACTGCGAAAAGTCGACAGCGGAATTTCCGGACAGAAAAAGCGCACCTGCCCGGACTGAGTGAATGCCACGGTCTCATCCACAAGGTTATAATCGCCGGATATTACGCCGTCGCTGTCCGATAAGCCGATATCCTGCCAGCCGTTGTCGATCAAATACTGCCACTGAATGCGGACGCCGCCGGGCGCAAGAGCCGGTATATTCGGCGCGGCCAGATCGAAGTTCATTACGATCGTCGCGCCGGCGTTTCCAAGGATCTCCGCGTCGCCGAAAACGCTCGCGTCGCCGATTTCCGGATCTTCGCCGAAGGGAAAGAAACTTTCCCCCGTCAGATTTTCGCTGTTGTTGAAATAGATAAAATCCGGCTGCAGGCCGAGGGCCTTCGAATAGCTTTCGGTCGGAATCGAAGTGCTCAGCTCCGCCACGATCCAGCGTTTTTCCGCCGAAAGTTCCGGCCACTGGGGATTCGCGCCGGACGCACCTCGCGAAAAACCGCCGACCGGCGCGGCTTCGATCGCTTCGATCAATTCGAATTCGACCGAGCCGCCTTCGAGTAGATTGTTGACGCGCGCGTCGATCGCCGCTCCCTCGGCGTCCTCTCGAGCAAGCGGCGTTAACGCTTCGAGTTCTCCGGCGGCGTTGTATTTATACCAGTTCACGCTCCAGACGTCCGGCGCGAAACCGTACGCGAAGGGCTGCTCTGTCAGAATCCGCAAAGTCGCCGCGTCCTGTAAGTCGAAGAGCGCGTCGTGGCCGAAATAAATTCGGTGCGTTAATGGAGTGCGCCCCGCAAGCAGGGTCTCGACCAGTTCACTTTCATCGTCCAGCAAGGACGCGTGATCCGTAAATCGATCCGCGACGGGGTCGATCGAAACAATCCGACTCAGAGTCGAGCGAACGACGGTCAGGTCTTCGCGCGTTTCGAAAGTAATCGGATCGTCTTCGCTGCCTTCGACAATCACGGGGGTCCCGGCCGGAACGAGTATGTCGCCGGACGCGCGATCGCCGGGCACGAAGACCAGCGGCGCCGCGGCGGATTTGGGCGGCGAAATATCCACGCCGACTAATTCCAGGAAAGTCAGAAAGTTACGATCGGGCGCGCGATTCAGACGGTCATTGATGACTTCGTGCAATCGTCCGAAGAGCTGCACGATCGTTTCCAGCTGCGCATTCGCCTGGACCTGATCGACGTCCGTAAATTCGTCTACGTACTGGACGAGAAATTCGCGCAGCTTCGCGGCCAGCTGTTCCTGCTCGCGGCGATCGATAGGAGGAGCGGTGAGAGCCATAATTTATACTTCCTCCAGGTAAAAGGGATACACCAGGTTCTGGCGGCGGTTTGAAGTGCGAACGATATAATCAATCTCGATGTTGAGACGATTTTCTTCGAGCTCGTCAGGAATGACTCGCACGTCGCTGACGTTGATTCTGCTTTCGAAATCGCGCAGGGCGTCTTCGACGGTCGTCTGAATCAGCGTCGCGGTACCGCTGTTGTTGCCGTCGAAGACCAGGTCGTTGATGCCGCAGCCGAAGTTCGGACGCATGACGCGTTCGCCCTTCGAAGTCCGGAGTATCAATAGAATCGATTCACGAATCGAATCTTCCGCCTCGACCAGCTCGAACTCTCCGTCCTTGAGCGACAGGGGGAACTTCCATCCCACTCCTAAAAAATCCGCGTTCGTCATAATCTATTCCTGTCCTTCGTCCTGCGCACTGCGGGCATCCAACTCAACCGATTCGAACCGTAGAGAACGGCACTTCCACCGAGCCGCCGTCAGGCACCGGCGGATCGTTGCAGGTCGTAGCGCTGTCGCCCGCGCGCACCGCCTCGATCCCGTTGATCTTCACCGTAAAGCTGCCGCCGGTCACCGTAGCCGTATTCTCGGGTTCCTTAAAGAAACGCAGACCGTTGGGTATATGGGGCGGGCTGTTGTCGGCGGTCGCGCCCTTCAGAGCCGCCTTGCGACCTTCGATGTTTACGTTCGGCGAAAGACCCGCGTTGATCGCGCCCGAAAAAGAGTGCCCGGGCACCGGAACCGGCGCCTGAGTCAAGGGGTCGAGCACCACGAGATGAATGTCGCTCGGATTCGTAATCAAATCGCCTTCTTTCGCCGCTGCTTGTCCCATAGTCTCTCTCGTTTCTCAGTCTTAGTTTCGCGCCGCCCGCATACGGCCGAAGCGCGTCATTTACTTCGTTTAGTTTAAGTTTATCTCCGGTCCGATTACGTTCACTTTGTCGGAGCTGGTCACGTTGATCGCGCCGGTCGCCGTAAAATTGATCGCGTCGCTCGCCTCGAAGTTCAGTTGCTTCGCGCTCATCGTAAAATCGCCGTCGTCCCCGACCTTTAGTTCGATGCCGGCCTTCGCTTCGATTTTGATTTTGTTCTCAGATGAATCGATCGTAATCATATTCTGGCCGGTCTTATCGATGATTTCGATTTTCTCCAGCCCGGGCGTATCATCGAGGCGAATGACGTGACCGCTTTTCGATTTAATGACGCGCTCTTTGTTCAAGCCGTCGGCGTTCGCGTACGGGGCGGCGTCGCGGCCGTTATGCAGCGAACCCAGAACGTACGGAAGATTCACGTCGCCCTGCTCGAAAGCCACCAGCACCTCGTCGTCGACTTCCGGAATAAACACCGCGCCCATATCCGGTCCGGCCATAAAGGTTACGATCCGGGCCCACGCGCTTTCGTCTTCGCCGGTCAACCGAGGCAGTCGCACTTTCACGCGCCCCAGGCGATCCGGATCCTGATTGTCGCTCACGACTCCGATCATCACTCCCAGCACTTTGGATTCGTGCAGGCCGTGACGAGAAACTCCGGCATCGCCGCCCCCGGACATAGCGTCGTATAAACTCATATATTGGGCCTCCGGACTTTGAAGCTGGTTTCGTAACCCTGGGATGTGAAGTGATGGCGCGATGACACCACATAGTAAACGCCTGAAAATTTGCTGCCGATGCTGGTAATGCGCACGGTGCGGCCGGCGCGAATTCGCGGATCGCCTTTCGCCACGCCTTCGCCGGTAATAAAACCGCGCAGGCTACGGCGATAGCGAGCCTGCGCCAGATTCTGCGCGTCACTATCGTCGATGAGCGGTTCGTCGATGATCGTGCTCGCGGAATCGCGGAAGCCGTCGACGGAGTAATCGAAGCCGCTGCGCTGACCGCCCCGCGGAATCACCAGCTCGTCGCCGCGACGCGCCCGGGCCTGGATCAGCTGCTTGCGATTCACATCCCAACCTCGCAGCTCGATTTCGCTGTCGCGCGTGAGAGTTTTCATACGCGGATAGAACTGTTTGATTTCCCCGCCGATGGCGAAATCCAACTCGGCTTCCGGCTCCTGGGCTTCGCGCGGCGGACCGAAGCGCAGCACACGATCATCTTCGATTAGCAGCTCGTAGTCCAGGCGCTCTGCGCGTTCACACAGGAAATCATAATTCGATTGGTTGTTCTGGAATAAATACGGATGGATTGTGCGCGTATCGGTGATATCAGCGCCGAGCCCGGCTTCAGCAGCCAGCTGCTGCGCGATCGTGCTGTCTTTTATATCCGTGAAAGATCGGCTCTTCGTTCCGAAACGCAAATCGAACATGCCGTCATAGCCTCGAACGGCGAGGCACGGATTCGCGGGATCGTAGTCGGGTTCGAGAGCGGCGACTCTGCCCGTCATCATCCTTACAGTTTCATTGATGCCGAGCTGCACTTCGATTTCCGCGCCCAGACTGAACTGCTCGAAGATATCGTCGTCGACCTTGTCGATGCGAACCGCGCCGGCGCCGTCGAGTCCTGCGCTCTTCCTGCGCTCGCGATAGATCATATACTTCACGCAAAACATGGTCGGCCGATTGATGCAGTCCTCGACCAGCAGCTCTTTTAGAGCGCTGGCGTCGGCGGCGCTCTGGGTTCGCCCGTCGATCTTCACGTCGACGGCTGCGACGGATAAACTGTTGTTATCAGCCTCCACGAGTTAAAGCTCCGGGATCGCAATTTGAGTTCCGAGGTCTTCGGCCCGCGGGAAGCCGACCGGATCGACTATGTCGTTGGCCTCGGCGATCAACGGCCACTTCGTCGAATCTCCGTAAACGTCGAAGGCGATCAAATCCAGACGATCGCTTTCGCGGACTGTGCGCAGCACGCGACTGTTGCTGCTGGGATTGGTTTCTTTGGCTTCCTGCTGACTCTTACAGGAAGAGAAGGTCACCGTTACGTCGGCACGCATCGGAAAACCTTCTTGAGTGAAATAGCTGTAGTTTTCCTGGATACGGGTGATCTGACCGCGATAGAAAAAAGTGCCCCAGATAAACGTGCAGGTCGGCGGCACCTTGATGTCGGGAAAGAGGATCGTCGGTCGCACCAAAAGCTGTAAGGGCTTCACCTGCTTCATTACGTTCCGCAGAATCGGATTGCTCGCTTCGGACGCGTCGTAGAACAACTTCACTGTGAAGTCGTCTCGATTGGTCTGAACATAATTTTTGCCCGATTCCTCCGAAGTGGTCTGCTTTGTGTACACAGCTGTGGTGCTTTCGGACAGCTCGGTCGGGTTGAACTGCACGGGGAGCAGGCCCCCCGGCAATCGACTGCCCTTATCCAGTTGAAATACGATAAACGCTCTCGTGCGAATGGTCATCGGTCGCCCCTCCAGTCCCGATCAATTTGCATACGCCTTTCAATCGAACGCGAAACGCGATCGGCGAAGGCTTCGACGTCCGGCTGCGATAAAGTTCGCAGAGTTTTACGAACCGTATCCTGTACGATCGCCGTTTGCACCTCGGCTTCCGCCCGCGGATCCCTGATGTTTTCCGGCTCGCGTTCGATAGTCGGTCGACGCGCTTCGCGTACGACGGACGTAGCCGCACTTCCAGGATTCTTACGGGATGCGCGAAAGCGACGCGCTTCCGAGCCCCCGGATCGATCCGCTCCGAAATCAGCGGAGGCATCCGGCAGTTTCAGCTCCGGCGGCTTTGCCCGGCTCGCGCTTCCCGGACTGGAGGCCCCCACAACCGGCGGCGTATCATCTTGTCCACCGCCTGGGCCTCCGGCGCGGCGTGCAGGTTGAAATCGTTTCGCGTGGGGCGCGAAATCTTCCGGATTGATCTGCAAAAATTCCTGCATCTCCGGCGGCAAAATCGGCGCCGGCAGAGTCTGCTCAGCGTCCGGACCGATCGACTCTCCGGCCCCGGCCATCAATGAGATCGCGCTCGAATCCAGGCCGTATTCCCGGGCGATGCCTTCCAGCGCGCTCCGTTCCGGACGCGAATATGTAAGTCCCGAAGGGGCCGCACCCGAACTCCGATCAACGTCGGATTGATTCGCCGCAATCGCCGGCGCATTTTGCGAACCCACGCTCTCCATCGCGGAACGCGGCGGCTCCGTGCCGCGCACAACGACGGGCCGCTCGCGATGCACGACCTGCACCAATTGCACGAGTCGAGAAGCGCGATCGTTTTCGCCCGCGCTCGCACCGCCCGGACCGGCGCTGGACGCGAAGTCCAGACTATCGCGAGAATCCCCCGCCGTGTCCGATCGCAGTTCGCGCACCGGCAGCGTATATTCTTCGCGCACGATCCTGGTAATCACCGGCGAAAGCGCGATGTGCGTATGCAGCGATGTGTGATGGATCGGCGTCGAAGCCCGCGAGGTCGGGCGATCGTTTTGCGAGTCGCCGCGCCCGTTCCATCTACGAACGAAATTCATATACGGCAGATCCGGCCACGATCGATTCAGATCCATCCGCAGACTGAGGCGGCGAAAGATCTGCAGCGCCCGCGGCAATACAAAGCGGCGCTGCAAACGTCCCGCCAGCGGCGGAAGCTCTTTTATGTTCGCTCGTAGTTTCATTTGATTAAATAGTAATTCGTTTAACCGATCACGTTGCGAAAGGCCGACAGTAAGCGCGCGGTTTCGCTGCGCTTGAGTCCTTCATGTACGAGAGTCAACTTCTCCGTCGCAATCGCGCTGGTCTTCGCGCTCAGGGTCGGGCCATCCCACTTCACGGGAAAGGCATCTGAAAAATCCCACCAGGTGACGGGGATTCCTTCGTCGTCCAATAAGTAGATCGTGCCGCTCTTGCGATTGATCTTGCCCTGGGTTACGTCGTAGTACCAACCGTACAGCTGATCAACGTCGGACATACCCCGACTCAAAACGATATCGGGAAAGCTGGTATACTCGGCGAAGACCAGTTCCGAATCGTTGCGACCGCCTTCGCGGTACTTTTTGACCGAAGTCGTAATCGATAGTCCGGAAACGTCTTCGAAGCCACCGACAATCAGGCCGTCGATTTCCAGGTGGAAATTATACGCCATGAAGGGATCGAGACGGGTGCCCGTAGAACTCCCGGCGATCGCCGCTCTATTTGAAAATCCGATTACCGGCATATTCTTCTCCTGTATCGCTCAGATTGCGCCGTGCGAAACTCGCGCCGCGCGTAATTCCAGGGGGCCCGCGACGTGCGCGAAACCATCAAAGCATCTGTTCAAACGATCTTTCGTTTTGATTCTCTTCACTCGAAGCGACTTTGCGATTGATCTTGCTGATCTCTTCGCACCAGCGCTTGCGTTCGGAGTGTTCCATTTGCATTAGAGCGCCGTGGCTCCAGTGAAAGTGATACGAAACAAAGGCTATCTCCTCGTGCAAACGATCGAGGGGATAGCCCTTCACTCCTCCCCCGGCGATGCGGCCTCCACTTCGACGTCGAACTGCTGTCCGCATCCCGGACACTGCGTTCGCACGGCGTTGTTGCCGTTCTGATTCACGCGATTGTACATTTCCTGCAAGTACGCGAAGTCAGTGGCGAAGAGACCTTCAATCACCCGCGGATTGATATTCGTTAGATTTCCAAGCCGCGTTATGACCCGCGACAATAGAATCACAGTCAGGTAGGCTGGATTCTGCTGCACCCGCGGATCGCGCATCGGCAGAATCTCATCCGCCGCCGTGGCCAGGCGCATCGAACCTTCGCGAAAAACGTTTCCGCTTTCCGGATCGACGAGCCCCCTGGGCAATACGAATTCAAATTCCGTTCGCACGGTTTCCATCACGTCCTGCATATATCCTGCTCCTGACTGTTCTCAATTTCTTAGATCATCTCGGGGCTGCCGTCAGGCAACCCTTGAGATACCCTCGTTCACGATCTCCAGAGTTTCAATCATCACCGCGTTACCGGTCGCGTTGAGACCCGTCGTATTGATCTTGGTCGGCCACGCTTCGATAATATCCCAGCGCGCCGAATCGACGCCTTCGTCGTCGACTAAGATCAACGAAATCGTGCGGCGATTGCGGCCGGCGCCGAATTGTTCGACGTCCCGCTGCCAGTCGCTGATATCCCGCGAAGCGCTCAGGCCTTTCTTGAGAGTTACGTTGCCGTAACTGTTCAGAGCCGAAAGCTTGCGCACGTTCTTGGGATCGGTGCCTTCGCGATAGTCCGCGGTGGCGGTCGTCGTATCGGGAATGGTCGCCTCCGAAAAGGCGGCCGTTTGAATGCCGTCGATTTCCACGCGAAACCGAAAGCCTAAAAAGGGGTCTATTCTATCACCTGTTGCCATTGTCTAATTTCCTCCTGATGGGGCCACGATCAGTTCGTGGACTGGGTCTGCTGCGCGATGCGAATCACGACGAATTCCGCCGGCTTCACGGGCGCCACGCCCACTTCGATGATCAACTGACCGGCGTCGCGAACCGCGGGCGGGTTGTTTTCTTCATCGACTTTTACGAAGAACGCTTCTTCCGGGCTGTTGCCGAAGAGCGCGCCGTCGCGCCATACGCGGGTCAGAAAGGCCGTTAATGTACGGCGAACTTTGCCCCACAGAGTCGGATCGTTCGGCTCGAAGACCACGAACTGCGATCCTTCGTCGATAGACTCTTCGATGAAGAGCATCAGACGACGCACGTTGACGTAACGCCATTCCGCGATATTCGAAAGCGTACGCGCGCCCCAGATTACGATACCCGCCGAAGGAAACTGGCGAATCACGTTTACACCCAGGGGATTCAGTACGTCTTGTTCGCCTTTCGTCACCTGACGTTCGATGCCCAGCGCCGAATTCAGAAAGCCGTCCACGGTGCCCGCGGGTGCCTTGAAAACGCCGCGCGTCGAATCGGTGTTCGCGAATGAACCGGCGATCACTCCCGAAGGAGGCACGTCGATCGCGCGTCCGCCGTTTAAGGGGTCGCTGATTTTGATCCACGGATAGTACAGCGCGCCGTAGGTTGAATTGAGCGCGTTGCCGGTATAGGTCGCACCGCCGCCCTGCTTGTACTCGCGCACCGCCGAAGGCTCGACGCCGTCCGGAGTATCCGCGATAAAGAAGCAGTCCGCGCGATTCTCGCAGTAGACCAGCGCGTCGATCGTGCGATTGCGCATGGTATTTTCGTCGTCGATCTTCGCCAGGTCCGGAATCGCGACGATGTTGATGTCGTCGATCACGTCGAAAGCGTACAGACCGGACTTCGCCGACTCGCTGCCGATATAATCGCCCGCATTGTCGTCCGCCCCGCCGGCCAGCGGCGTAAAGGTCACAGCGTCGACGGAGTCCGCCGGCCGCTTCTGAACGAGAGTCCGCAGGTTGTCGTCCGTCGCCAGCGGCAGATAGCTGACGCTGATATACGAAGAGACGCCGTTCACTCGCGACTCGATGTCGTCCATCGAAACGTCGTCGTACAGCTCAACGACCAGGTTATCGCGACCGCCGACCTGATCGAGAAACCGCACGGTCAACTTGAAGTGGGTCGTCGGATCTTCGTTGGTCGGCGCGTCGATGTTAAAGCTAACGCGATCGCCCCAGAGTCCAACAGACTCCGCGTCGATTTGCAGCGCGGGGCTACCGTCGCCGCCGTTTAAGCTGATGGTCGAAGCGGCGGCCGTGGCTCCCGCTACGCGCACCACATAACAACGGTTACCACCTTCCGCAAAAAAGCTGAAGACCGAATAGGCCAAAAAGCTATCTTCAATGTGGCGTCCGAACTCGTTTACGAACTGGGTGTAGTTCGTAATCAGACGAGCGGAATCGGTAGGTCCCCGCTCCGCCAGTCCTACAAAGGCCCCCGTGGACGTTCCCACGCCCTCGATAGGCTGTGTGCCTGCTGGCACTTCTTCCACAAATACTCCCGGTGAAAGATATGTTGGCATATTCGCCCTCCTGAACTTACTAACTGAAAATGATATTCAGAACTTTTAATCTTAATCTACTCTGGTTTAATGTTTACGCTTCGCCGCACGGATAGACCGCGGCGAACCGTACGCGTCACGGTCTTGGTTGTATATCCGGTCTTGCTGACCCGGAGCGTGACCGTCTCGCTGTCGACGGTCAGATCGTTAAAATAGAAACGAGTCAGGCCGTCGGCGTTGCTCAGAGCGGCGCGACTCTTCTCGATCACCTCGACGAGCGCCCCCTGTACGAAACCACCGTCAGTTGTGATTTCGACGCCGAAGCAGGCCGTATCCGGCAGCACATCGAGATTCATAACCACCGGCGTATCGACGACCTCGCCTTTGACTGCCGTCACGGCCTGGGACTGATCGGCGAAGCCGTCCTGCGAAATATTCAAGGTCACGCTCTCATCGGCTGTAACGCTCTGTTCGAGAAAGAAGCGGCCGTCCCAATCGGTCTGGGCGCTCACGCCCCAGGGGCTGACGCTGACCTGGGCCTGAGTGACGACGAGATTCGCGACGTCGACGACTCGACCGATCAGCACCGCCAGATTCGCCCCGGCGAGCTGCTCCAGTTCCGAAACGAAGGAAACCTGCTGGCCGCGAAAAATCGTAATGGCTACGGATTTGTTTACATAAGAATCCTTCGAAACGATCAAATTGAGTACGCGGGATTCATCCGCTTCGTCGAAAAATAGAGCGCAGCGCCCGCTCACGTCGGTCCGCGCGAAAGTCTCGCCGAAGAGGCCGCCGACCACTTCCACTTTCGCGCCGGGAACGCCCATACCCTGCTCGTCGACTATCGTTGCGAAGAGCGTTGTCGCGTCCGGATCGAAGGGATAGCTGACCCGGGGCGCGAGATTTAAGGGCACGGTGGCCTGAGTCAGATCCAGAGCCGCGGGATTAAAAAAAACGGGATCCTGTAAAGCATAGTCGCGCGCTTCGATCAGCACTTCGTATTCGCTCTCGGGCAAATCGAGAAAGAGCACGTAGCCGGAATCTTTGACCGTCGCGACCTGATCGACGCCGGCCACGCGAACCCTGACCTCGCTGAGGGGCCTGCGTCCGGAAACCAGATCGACCAGGTCGAAAGCGACCGAGACCCGAAGGCTGCGCGTATTTACTGCGATAGTATTCATAAGATCTTCAGCCGTCACTCCTGCACGATCGAGAATTCGATATCGCGTTGAATGACCGGCGGCACCGTCTTAACGCGCGAAGACGGAATACAAACCGGCGAAACCAGAAACGGAACGCTCAGGCGATAGGCTTTATTCGGAAAGGCGGTCCAGAGCTTTTCGATTTCGTCTACGGACAGATCGTCCGGCACTACGCGCAGGGCTTCGTTGCCGTTGGCGATCAGATCCCCTTCGAGTTGATCGCCGCGCAAAACGGCGTTGTCATAAAAGAGCGACATTAGTTTCTCTATGATGATCAGCTCGGTTTCGGTGTTGTTTACGAAAGGAGTCATCAAGTACATCAGATCGAGCACGAGCGGCTTGTCCTGCAGCTGGTTCGGCCCGGTGCGCACCGGCGGCTCGGTCCGCAAATATTTATTGTAGCGAACCTTATAGAGGAACATCGAAAGGCGCGGCTGGCCGCCTGCGTTGACTTCCGCCGGAGAATCAAATACGACCCGGTTGGCGTTCGACACTTCGCTGATATTCGTTTGAATCAGCGTCTTAAGGCTTTCGCTCACGTCGCGAATGACGGTAAATGTGGGCGTCATGCTTGCTCCTTCTCCCCCGCCATTCGGGCAAACGCCGGACACTCCGACGACACAAGAGGCTGAACAGGTCGACTCTCCGGCCAGGCCGCATCAACCTCAGACAGACCCGCGCCCTTATCGAAAGCTAACATTCGTAGCGGAACACTTAACAATCGCAACTGCTCCGCGGCCGGGGTCGCGGTGAGCTCACACGCGCTTTTTTTCGAAACGATATCCATACAAATCTGCCGCACGCTCATTGCGCGCGATCGATGAATTCAATCACTTCCGAGGATCGCACAAGGGCTTTTCATAAAACGCGAGGCGAACGCACGATTTTTTTTCCGAAGCAAAATCATAAAATTTGCCAACTATTCACAAAGAAAGCGCGCGACTCTTTTCACATAATTACGCGAGCCTGGACGCGATGCGAATACCGTACAAAGAAAATCAGGCGACTGGATTCGCGCATGATTGAACTATCCGAAGTCCAGAAGCCTGTCTTCGCGCGTGCGACAGCGATGTGCGAAGACGACTCCCGAAGAAGTCGAGCCGCCGGTAATATTTTGAAGATCGCGACTGAGAAACGCGGACCGTACAAGCAAAGCGAGTCGTAAGCATTTGCAACGATATGGCTGGCCGGCGGGCCGACGGGCGTTGCAGCATTTACAACGGCGCGCCGATTCACTGCAGAGTCTTACATACCCGAAGCGCTGCGCAGGGCTTTCGTCGCAAAGTCGTCGGTTCAACCCGCGAAACGGCATGAGACATAAGTGAGAACCCGCGCAGGAAAATCGCCGCTGCGGCGCTGAAAAACGGAAAAAACCGCCCAAATCTAAAACTTTTTAAAGAGAAATGGCCGCCATGAGTAGAATCACGGGGTTAAGCTCGTCGACATATATAGAAGACATCCGCTCCGACCGGGAGCGGCGAGGCTCAATATGAACCGTAAACACTATATAACGACCCTGCTGCCGACGGCAGTCCTGCTCTTCGCGCTGCTGCCGGCCTGCCAATCGAGCCAGCCGGCTCCGCAGCCCAATACGGAAAAAACAGAACGCGGGGAAAACGTAGACTCGAGCCCGACTCCGGAGTCTACGGCGAACGCGGAAAATAGTGAGCAATCGGCGAAAGCGATCGATACCACGACGATTTTGCCCGGCAGCCAGGGCTGTGTCGAAGGCAACTGCGTGAACGGCGAAGGCGTATATGTTTATAGCACGGGCGACGTATATCGCGGGCAATTCACGAACGGCAATCGCGACGGCAAGGGCAGCTTCGAATACGCCAACGGCGACAGATACGACGGCAACTTCAAAGAGAACAAACGCACGGGATTCGGATCCTATACATTCTCGAACGGCGACAAGTACGTCGGCGAATTCAACAATGGCCAGCTAAAAGGCATCGGGACCTATCGTTTTACCGACGGCACGCAACTGAAAGGCACTTTCACTCAGAACGGAACCACCGGCGAAGGCATTCTGGTCGAAGACGATATTCAGTCGAACGAGAAAGGCCGAGATTGCACGGTGGAAAACCGTTTGCTATTCTGCCGAAACTGAAACTCAGGGCGCGAGCCGCACGCGAGTCCAGGCCCCGGCCTTCGCCTGCGATCCCGAAGCGGACCCCGCCTGCACGATCGTATATTCCAGACGATCGTGCAAACGATTGCTGCGCCCCTGCCAGAATTCGATTCGACCGGGCTGCAAACGATAGCCGCCCCAATCTTCCGGCAGCGGAATCGGAGCGTCCGCGCCGTACTGCTGTTCAAGATCGGAGAAGCGCTTTTCTAGATCGCTTCGGTCACTGAGAACCTGGCTCTGAGGCGAAGCGTGGGCGCCAAGCTGACTGGCACGAGGGCGCGACGCGAAGTACGCCGCGGATTCTTCGCGCGCTACTCTTTCAACCCGGCCCTCTATGCGAACCTGGCGCTCATGTTCCGCCCAGTAAAAAAGAATCGCAGCGTGGGGATTCTCAGCGAGATTGCTGCCCTTGCGACTCGCATAGTTCGTATAAAATACAAAGCCGGCGGGCGAATAATCTTTTAGCAACAACACGCGGCTGACAGGGCGATTCGCTTCGTCGACAGTCGACAAAACGAATGCGTTCGCGTCGCGCAGCCCCGCGTCGAGCGCCGTGTCAAACCAGCGGCCGAAGAGCAGAAAGGGATCATCGCCGGCCAGCTCTTCTGTAAGACTGTCCCGGCCGAAATCCCTCCGGAGATCCTGAATCTGCTGGCTGCCGCCAGCGGTATCCCCGGGCGAGGCACGGAGATCCTGAATTGGCTGGCTTGCGCCAGCGGCCTCTTGATTGGCTTTGCCTGAATCAGCAGACCCCATAGGCCTACTTCAACTCAGGCCGCCGACATGCCAAGTGCAATCACTGCCGGAGGCAATTCAATCTCGCGCTCGAAAGCGACTCCGACCAGCAAGCAGGGACGACCGCCCTTCACGGCTTCGGAAGTCCAGGCCACTCGTCCCTGGAATTGAATCTGTATCGGCATATGGGCGGACTGCACGTTGCCCTGAATTTCTTCGCCGTCCGCGATGCGCACAGCCCCCGGGAGCAGGACACACAGTCCGGATTCGGCGATATCGCCCAGCTCGCCGGCGAAATAGCGATCGCCTGCGGTTACCTGAACTTGAAAGTCCTGAAAGGTCCGCGAAGCGACTCGTGAATACGTTCTTTCTACTATCATAATCGATCTCCAGTGCAAATTACATGCAACACTTGATCTGGGGCGGCTCCCTGCCGCCGCAGGCGGCTTGTTGATCGCTCAACAGCCTGCCCTATATATTCGACTACATTATCATGCAGGCCTGTATGAGAGTATGATTTTTTTGTGCGATGCACAAAGAATAGGCACGAAAACGCAAAAAAATCACGATTTTGGCGGAATATGCAGGAATGCCACTGAGGCGGGGCACAATTTTACGAGCTTGGACACCGATTCTGGCTTTTCGCCGGGGGTCTGAGTCCCGGGTCGCGCGGCGAGATCGATCAATCCCCGGGAGATTCCTGTTCGAGGAGCTGGATCAGCGCCTCGCCCGAGATGGGTTTGCTGAACAGGTGGCCCTGCAGCAGATTGATGCCGATATCTTCCAGGCGGCGGCAGTTTTCGCTGGTTTCGACGCCTTCGGCGACCACATCCAGATTGAGCGCCCGGCCCATATTCGCGATGGCCTGCACGACCTGGAGTCCCTCATAGGTGTCGATGCGGCGCACGAAGGACATGTCGATCTTCAGTTCGCTGACCGGCATTTCATGCAGCTGCGAAAGCGTCGAGTAGCCCGTGCCGAAATCGTCGATGGACAGATGAAAGCCAGCTTCGTGCAATTTATGCAATCGCTCGATTGCGAAATCGACTTCCAGCATGGCGATGCTTTCCGTGATTTCGAGAGTCACGTCCTTCGGCGTCATGCGATATTTTTCGATCGTACGGCAGACCCGGTCGACGTAAAAGGGATCGAAGAGCTGGCGCCGCGAAACGTTGACGGCCAGCTGTATAATCCGACCCTTCGCCCGCAGGCCGCTCAATAGCTCCAGGCTTTGTTCCATGATCTGTTCGCCGAGATCGCTGATCAGACCCAGGTTTTCGGCGACCGGAATAAACATGGCCGGACTGATCATGGGTTTGCCCGACTCGTCGAACCAGCGAGCCAGAGCTTCCACGCCGACGATCTTGTGTTCGCGAGCGGAAACCTTCGGCTGAAAATAGGCCGTGATTTCGCGACGGGCGATGGCCATCGCTAACTTATTGCGAATTGATATTTGGTCGCGGTAAATGCCGCGACGGGGCACGTCCCCGGACAGCTGAAAATTAAAACGACCCTGGGATTTCGCATAGCCCAGAGCGCGGTCCGCCTGCCCCATCAATATGTCGGTGGTCAGGCCGTCGTCGGGATAGATCGCGAAGCCCACGCTGTAGCTGATGTGAATCAGCTCCTCTTCGATTTCCAGGGGAGTGCGGCAAATATCCATCAGGCGGCGGCCGATCTGGCGCACGGCCTGGATGTCGCCGATGTCGGTCAGGAGCACCACGAATTTATCGCCGCCCCAGCGGTACAGGTTTTCGCCCGTTCCCAGGGCGTCGCGCAGGCGTTCGGTTACGTACAGCAGAACCAGGTCGCCGACCCGGTGGCCCATATAATTATTGATTTCGTCGAAGTTGTCGAGGTCGATAAAACCCACGGCCAGGCGCTGGTTCGCGTGCTCCGCGCGGTTGAGCGCCCGGTTCAGGTTCTCTTCCATGCGAATGCGATTCGGCAAGCCCGTCAGATTATCGTAGTACGCGTAAAAAGTAATCTGGCGATCGGTCAGGTGATCGAGGGTCACGTCCCGCAGCACGCCCCGCAGGCCCGTAACTTTATCGGCCGAGTTTTTCACGCCGATGAATTTGCCTTCCAGCCACATATTCGTGCCGTTGGAGAGCGGCACGGGAATGTGCACGACCACGCTGGTTTTCTTTTTCTCGAAAAGATTCTCTAAGTTTTGAACTAAATAGTACTGATAGTCGGGATGAAACCAGTTCTCGACCTGGCGACCGATCGGCGACTCGCCGCTCTGGTCGTGAAAGAGTTTTTCCCAGGAATCACTGACCCGTACAATCTTATAGGTGCGGTCGAGTTCGATCGCCACCTCTTCCAGCATGGCGATGGTTTCCAGATACGACTTGCGTTCTTCTTCCACGCGATGGCGCTCGGTCATATCCCGAATGAAAACCTGGATCGAGCCGTCGTCTAAGAGGATCGCGCTGATATCGCCGCGAAATTCTTCGCCGTCTTTGCGCAAAAGCGTGCGCTGAATATTCAGAACGGTTCCGCGTTTGATATTCTTCAAATCGCGGCCGAGCAAATGCACTTCGTCGGAAATCAGGAAATCGCGGAATTTGCGGCCCAGAATTTCCGTCAGCGTATAACCGAAGAGCTCAACAGTCCGCTCGTTTGCGTACGTCACGCTGCCGTCCGGCGAAGCCACGACGATGCCGTCCGCCGCCTGGTCCATGAGCTTGCGAAAGTGCCGCTCCTGGTTCAACAAACGGGACAGGGCTCTGGTTCGTTCCATCTCCGCGGAAGCTCGCTCCGCGAAAATCTTCATAATCGAAACCGGCAGCTCGCTGTTCGAAAAGGGCTTGCGGCTCATCACCGCGATCAATCCCTGCGGTTTGCCTTCGCCGTCGAAGAGCGGAACGCCGATATAGCTTTCGATGTTCTCGCCCTTTAAGAAACGGTCCTGCGGGAACCGCTGCGCGACATCCCGGGCATAGACCTCGGTTTTTTTTCCGACGACGGTTTCGCAGGGCGTGCCCGTCCGGCGATAGTGAAAATTTTCGCGCAGTTCGCCGTCGGCCCAAAAAGCGCAGGTCCGGTATTCATCGGCGACGTCCGGACTGACTTCCGCCAGATAGGCGATGTCGACTCGCAGAGTGCGGGCCAGACTTTCCACGAAGTGCGGATAGAATTCCGCGCCGACGTGAGCCGAGATCCCGGTCAGCATATCGCGCAGCATCTGGTTGACGCGCTTCTGATCGCTGGTGTCACGATAGATCACCATGACCGCTTCTTCGCCCTGATAGGTACAGAGCGATGCGGTAAGCTCCACGTCGACGGCTTCGCCGTTCAGACGTTTCAAGCGCGACTCCCGCAGGGGCAGCGGCTCGCGGTCCGCCTGGACCCGGGCCAGGTCGCCGACCAGTTCCGCGTGAGATTCCCTGGGAATAAAATCGAAGATCGACCGGCCGACAATTTCTTCGACCGATATGTGTCCCATTCGGGCCGCGGCGGGATTGGCGTACCGCACGCGCTCCGCCTGCACGATCACGATCGCGTCGGGGGAATGCGTTAACAGCAGATGATAGCGCTCTTCGATTTCGCCCGGAATCGTGCCGGGGACTGCGGCCGGGTCGGCGGCGACGTCTTCGGATTCCAGCGCGTGCAGGTGCTCGTCCAGATCGCCGATCAGATTTTCAATTTGACCGGGCACGACGGCCCCTTCGCCCAGATGCTTGCGCAACAGATTCGCCAGCACAGGGTGAAAGGTTTTGTCGGGTATGGACATACGGAAGTTCAGGAAAAAGCGTTAGCGAAAAGCGGGCTTGCGATCGCCGCTCAGAAATCCGCCTTTCGTTTTTCCAGGAACGCGGTCATGCCGGTCTTCGGATCCGGTCCGTCGAAGAGTTCGCCGAATTCGATAATTTCTTTTTGCAGTCCCGCGATCAGCGCCAGGTCCAGACCCTGCTGAATGACAGCCTTGGCCGCCCGCTGCGCCGGACGCGATTTGTTGGCGATGATCTTTTGCGCCAGAGCCTCCGCCTCATTCAGCAGATCGCCGGGGGCGTAGACGTGATTGGCCAGGCCCAGTTCCCGGGCCCGACTCGCGTCGATCATATCGCCGGTCAGAATCAGTTCGGTCGCAACGCCCTGGCCGACAATGCGTGCCAGGCGCTGGGTGCCGCCGAATCCGGGAATCAAACCCAGCGTAACTTCCGGCAGTCCCATCTTCGCGTTTTCCGAAAGCAGGCGAATATCGCAGGCGAGAGCGAGTTCCATTCCGCCGCCCAGAGCGAAGCCGTTAATCGCGGCGATCGAGACCATTCCGCTGTCGGACAGGCGGTTCATGGCGCTGTGGCCGAGCTCGGCGAAGGCGGTCGCCTCGTCCGCGGTCATATCTTTCATAGATGCGATGTCTGCGCCGGCTACGAAGGCTTTTTCGCCGCTGCCGGTGACAATAACGACTCTTATGTCCCCTGCGGAGTTCAATTCGCTGATCGCGGCTTTGAGCTCCGTCAGGACGTCCTTGTTGAGTGCGTTCAGCGCCTTCGGGCGATCGATAGTCAGCAGGGCGTAGCCCTCTTTTTTAGTGATTTGGATTTCGGCCATAGTGTAACTTTTTCTCTCAGCCCGAATTTTGCTATAAAATTCCGCTGTACGGCGGAGGATTGCCCCGTACATTTTTACTTATTATCGAGCTTTATTTTCCGAAAGGGTACTACAGGGGCCAAAACACTATGAAAGCACCGTCCTTTTCCAGCCTGCAATCTCAGCTCAAAGAACTCAAACGCGACAGCGGCCTGACCGCCCTGAAAACCGGCACCGAAGTCGAAGACATGTCCTTCGAAGAGATCCGGCTGCTGCGGGCTCTGAGCGATAGACTGCTCCCGCTGTACGTTAAAATCGGCGGCCCCGAGGCCCGCAACGATATCCGTGAACTGAGCCGCATCGGCGTGGACGGGCTGATCGCACCGATGATCGAATCGCCGTACGCGCTGAAAAATTTTATCGGCAGCCTGCGGGATTGCCTGGGCCCGACGAGCTACGACCGCATCGAAAAGGGCATCAACTTAGAGACCATCACCGGCTTTCAGAATATGAATGAAATTCTGAGCAGCCCGGCGGCGGCGGAACTGGATCAGGTTACGGCCGCGCGTTCTGATCTATCCGGATCAATGGAACTGACGGCGGACGACCCGCGCGTGCTGGAAATCTGCAGCCTGATCATCGCGCGCTGCCGCGAAAACGATCTGCGCACCAGCGTCGGCGGCGGCATTCACCCGGAAATCGCCGAGACGCTGATCGACACAGTCGCCCCCGAACATATCAACACCCGGCATATGGTCCTTTCGTGCGCCGACATGGCTACGCGCGCGGCCGAGTGCGTGGAGCGCGTACTCCTCTTCGAACTGGAGCTATCGCGTTATCTCGCAGACATGCCTTCCGATCGCCAGGCGGCGCATCAGGCCCGGGCCGAGACCATTCGCCTGCGACTGGAACGCAGTCGCTCGATCTTACACTTGAAGTAAGACGAGAAATAGGTGACGGGCTGCGCCCCCCGCCGCTGAATGGGGTCTCAGGCAGGTAATATGAAACTGAACGCGAAAGCATTCGCCATCACATTCACGACGATCTTCGCCGTGTTGATCTTCGTCATCTCCGTATGGTCCCGGGCGTCAACGCAGTTCGGAGCCGAATTCATGGACGCCTTCAACTCGGTGCACCCGCATCCCTTTCGAGCATCCCTCGCGAATTTGCGGCCCCTCGAACACTTCTACGGCGCGACTCTGGATCTGTTTTATGCGATCGTCGACTCGCTGATCTTTTCTTTTAGCTTCTGCTTTTTGTACAATCGCCTGGCGGCGACGGAATCATCCGACGCGCGGCAGGTCGATGAGCCCGCCGGCAAGGATTCATGAGCGAAAGCGAAATTCCACCGATTCCGGGAAACGAGACTCCTCAGCCCGCCCCGGCGGCCAACGGCGGCGAACAAAACGGCGACGCGACGCATGAAACCGGCCGGCCACAGCGCAGCTTTCGCGAGTCTGTGCGCTACTGGCTCTCGGTGATTCCCGGAACCAAGCGCGATTATTTTCTAATCACTCTGGGGATTCTCGATTCGATTGTCATCCTGTTCAGTACGAACCTGATCGCGCTCTTTCCCTTCGTGGTAACCTCGGCGATCGTCGCATTCGACATCTCCGTAGTCGTAATCTGGGGATTGTTTTTTCTACACCGCTTTCTGAAAGAAAAAGATCGCTGGAGCTACGTTTCCTATCACTGGTACGAAGTGATCGGACTTGTGCCGATCCCACTGTCTTCCCTGCGTTTGTTCCTGTTGCTGCGCGCGGTGAAGCTGGTCATCGCCTACTATAAACTGGGCCGCGCCGAGCAAGACGTGAGCCAGCTGCTCACCCGGGATCTAACCTTTCGCTTTCGCGACGCTATCGTCGATACGATCGCCGACGCCGTATTCATGCAGTCGCTGAATCGCGTGGAAGAAGTGATGATGACCCTCGACTACGAGAAAGTATCCAGGGCGGCCATGGAACGCCACCGCGAAGACCTGCGGGCCACGGTCGAAGAAAGCCTGAGCAGCAAGTCCATGATCGGCGAGCTGCGGCGCATTCCCCTGATGGGCGTCTTCGCGGATCGCCTGACGAAAGACGTCGGCCTGGTCGTCGCCGAAATCCTCGAACAAAAAGTGCTCGGCGATATTATGCGCGATGTGTCGTCTTCCGTCCTCGCGGCGATGCACACCCGCCTGCGCGACATCGGCGTGGATCGCATTGCACCGGTCGACGCCCGACTCGCCGCAGCAGCGCAGCGAGCAGCGGCGGCCGCCCCGGAAACTCCGGCCGATCCGCCTGCAACCAACGGCGACAAAAGCGCCCCGCAGTAGGATCCGCAATCGCTCCGATTAAAAATTCCGCGCCCCGTCTCGATTAGAGCCCTTCTAAATTTGGGTTGACTCTTCGTTCGTACGATGTTAATTTAAGCGAAACGGAGGAACGAATGGCAATCACTTTACCCGAGCTACCTTACGCGCAAAACGCTCTGGAACCCCACATCACGGCGAACACGCTCAGCTTTCACTACGGCAAACATCATAACGCTTATGTTACCAACTTGAATAAGATGCTGGAAGGCAGCCCTCTCGCAAACGAGAGCCTCGAAAAGATCATCACCGAGGTCAAAGGCGACGCTTCCAAAGCCGGCATCTTCAACAACGCAGCGCAGGTGTGGAATCACACCTTCTACTGGAACAGCATGAAGCCGAACGGCGGCGGCCAGCCCACCGGCGAACTGGCGGACCGGATCAATAAAGACTTCGGCAGCTACGAAAAATTCGCGGAAGAGTTCAAGACCGCGGCAGCGACGCAGTTCGGCAGCGGCTGGGCCTGGCTCGTAGAAGACGGCGGCAAGCTGGCGGTCATGAAAACCGCGAACGCGGACCTGCCGCTGGCTCACGGCAAAAAAGCCCTGTTGACGATCGACGTGTGGGAGCACGCGTACTATCTGGATTTCCAGAACAAGCGCCCCGATTACATCGGTACCTTCCTCGATAAACTCGTAAACTGGGACTTTGCCTCGCAGAATCTTTGATTCTGCAAGGTCTGGGACTTCAAAGAATCTTTGATTCTTCACAGTCGAAGACTCGCCCGGGTGTCCTATCATCGATCTTTCAGGACTCCGGCGACAAATCGCAAAAAAACCCCGCTCCGTCGTCGTACGAGGCGGGGTTTTTTTGCGCGCGAACTCTTCGCCGACCGCGATGCGACGCAACGCAACGCAACGCAATGCGATAACACGCGCTCGACGCTCACTCAAACACGGACTGCAGCCGGCGAAAGCCCGTGCGCATTACGGCCAGAGGAAAGGCCGCAAAGCCGAAAAGAAATCCCTGCAGCTGATTTGCGCCGTCCGGATTGAGATAATAATTCGAAAGCGCAGGCAGGTCCAAGCCCGCCTGGGCCGCCCGCAGGGCCAGTTCGCGATCCAGTGGAGCAGCCTTTCGGCGGCGACCGCGGCTTTTCAGGTATTCGTCGGTGATTGCGGCCGTGACGTGTAGACCGGTATCCGACGCGAAGGGCACGAGCGGCAGATCGCTCAGACCCAGCAGCAGATTCGCACGGCGCTCCCGATACAGCTCGCGCATTCGTCGCAGGTGACGATGGAAGCCGCCGCCGGCCATATAACGCGCGACGGTTTCCTGCGCCACGACCGGCGGCTGGCGATCGACGAGAGCCCGCGCGGAAACAAAGGCGTCCACCAACTGCGGCGGCAGCACCAGATAGCCCAGCCGCAGTCCTGGAGCGAGAACCTTGCTGAAGGTTCCGAGATATACAACGGACCGACCGCTTTCATCGAGACCCTGCATCGCCGATATCGGTCGCCCGTCGTAACGATACTCGCTGTCGTAATCGTCTTCGATAATTGTGAGCCCCGACTCCCGTGCGACTTCCAACAGCTCCAGCCGCCGGGTTAAACTCATCGTCATACCCAGCGGAAACTGATGCGAAGGCGTAACATAGATCAGGCCCCGTCGCTTCGTTTTTCCGCGCGATCCGGCGACCTTCGAAAGCGCCCGAATATCCAGACCGTCTTTCCCATGCACCGGCACGCCGACGATTTTCGCGCCGGCCGCGGCGAAGGCGCCCCGGGCTCCGAGATATCCCGGATCCTCGACGAAGGCCTGATCGCCTGGATCAAGCAGCAGCCGGGCGCAAAGATCGAGTCCCTGCTGCGAACCGTTTACGATGACGATCTGATCTGCTTCGCAGCGCACTCCGCGATCGATGCTCAGATGAGCGGCGATCGTTTCGCGCAGCGTACGCAATCCGGCCGGCGCCGTATAACCAAAGCTTTCCGGCGCGACCTGCACGTCGCGATAGACCTTCGCCGACAGACGGGCGAATTCTTCGCAGGGAAAGCGGTCCAGTCCGGGAACGCCGGGCGCGAAGGTCGGCGCGACCCCCTGCGCGTCGGGCACGCCGCCAACGCCAGGATTGCGCGATCGGGTCACGCGTAGATTCGCGAGAGTCGCGCCGCGTTTCGAAAGTTCGCCGGCCGATGCGCCTTTTCTGGTTTCTGGCTTTCGCGGTCGTTCCCCGCCGCGAATCGCGCTGGCCGGCAGTTCTGCGACGAAGGTTCCGGAGCCGGGCCGGCCTTCGAGAAAGCCTTCCGCCATCAGCTGCTCGAAAGCATTCGTGACCGTGTTTCGGGAAACGCCGAGCTGGAGGGCCAGCGTGCGCCCCGGCGGCAGACGCGAGCCGCCCGGCAGCACGCTGTCCAGAATCGCCCCGCGAAACCAGGCGTAGATGCGCCGGTACAATCGAACTTCGGCCGCCGCGCCAGCCCGACGATCTGCTTTCGCCGGTCCCTCCGGCAGATCCGCCCGCATCCGGGCCGCGAACTCCGCCAGTGCGTCTTCCGGAATGATTTCGGGGGCCTTCGCTTTGCGCACGGCAGGCGTTTTAGAACGACGGGGCATGCTTGCGATCATACCCGGCTCGCAAATTGGCACCATTCTTTTTTTATAATCGGATCTTTTAGTGAGACCACTTTCATGCTTTGATACGACTGCCCCGGAAGGCCGGGAGCTTTTGAGTAATCTGCTACAGAAAAAAACAGGAGAAGCACCAATGGAATATTCGAGAACAGATCGCACGACCCTCGTCCGGGCGCCGCGGCGCGGCGTCTATGATCGGGAACGCATTCACGCGATTCTCGACGAAGCCCTGATCTGCCACGTCGGATTCAACGGCCCCGACGGCCGGCCCTTCGTGATCCCAACGGCCTACGGCCGCGACGGCGATCGCCTCTATCTGCACGGCTCGTCCGCCAGCCGGATGATGCGCGACCTGGCCGGGGGCATCCCGATTTGCGTCACCGTAACTCTAATCGACGGACTCGTACTCGCGCGCTCGGCCTTTCACCACTCGGTCAACTATCGTTCCGTCGTGCTCTTCGGCGAAGCGCGCCTGATCGAAGATCCGAAACAGAAAGAACGCGGCCTGCGCTTATTCACCGAGCACATTATTCCGGATCGCTGGACGGCGGTCCGTGCACCGACCGAGCAGGAAATGAAGGCGACGACGGTCCTCGACTTCCCGATCGACGAAGCTTCGGCGAAAGTGCGGACGGGCCCCCCGAACGACGACGATGCCGACTACGCCCTGCCGATCTGGGCCGGCGTTTTGCCCTGCGCAATACGATACGGCGCGGCGATTCCGGACGAGCGCCTGGATGAAGACGTCGAGATACCGGAGCACGTGCGCGAATATCGTCGACCGGGTCCATCGGAGTCGGCGGGCTGAAGGCGAGTCTCGCGCGATCTAATCGAAAGCGCGAGTAAAGGAAAAGTCGCCTGCGGAAAATCGTCAGGGGATTGACGGCGCATTCGGCCGGCGGCCTGTATGGTCTGATGCAAAGTCCTCACCGCTACAAACTGCAGACGATCTGGCGGGGCAACCGCGGCGAAGGCACCGGGTCGTACCGGGCCTACGGCCGCGACTATACGGTGCGCATTCCGGGCAAACCGGATCTGGCGGGCTCCGCGGATCCGACCTTTCGCGGATCCGCTGATCTTCATAATCCGGAGGATCTCCTGCTCGCCGCCCTGTCCGCCTGCCATATGCTTTCGTATTTGCACGTCTGCGCGACGGCGAAGATCATCGTAACCCAGTACGAAGATTCCGCCGAAGGCACAATGGAACTCGACGGCAAAGGCGGCGGAAGATTTACAGACGTGCTCCTGCGACCGCGAGTGATTGTGACCGCGCCGGAAATGGTCGAGCGGGCCGAACGCCTGCACGAACGCGCCGGCGAGATGTGCTTTATACGCAGCTCCTGCAATTTTCCGGTCCGCCACGCGGCCCTGACAACGAGCGAACATTGATGAGCAAAATACAGAACGATAGTCTCCAACGCATCGGCTGGATTGGCGCGGGCGTGATGGGGGCTTCGATGGCCGGCCACCTGCGCGCGGCGGGCCATGAGCTCTACGTTTATAATCGCACGCGCGCGAAAGCGGATACGCTGATCGCCGCGGGAGCTCACTGGTGCGATTCGCCCGCGGAAGTAGCCGCCCGGGTCGAAACCCTGTTTACGATCGTAGGCTATCCCGACGACGTTTCCGCGGTCTATCTGGGCGAAGACGGCGTCTTCGCGGGGGCCGCACGCAAACGGAATGGAGCGAACGCCGGGGTTGCTGCACTCAAGACCGTCATCGACATGACGACGAGCAGCCCCGATCTGGCCCGCGAAATCGCGGCCAGGGCGACGGAACTCAATATCGCAGCCCTCGACGCGCCCGTTTCCGGCGGCGACGTCGGCGCCCGGGAAGCCCGTCTGGCGATTATGGTCGGAGGAGACGCGTCCGCCTTCGCCGGGTCTAAACCCCTGTTCGAAATTCTCGGCGCGAATATTTCGCATATGGGACCGGCCGGCGCGGGCCAGGCGACCAAGCTCGCGAATCAAATTCTCGTCGCCGGCAATATGATCGGCGCGTGCGAAGCGCTGCTCTATGCCCGGCGCGCCGGCCTCGATCCCGGGGCGGTGATCGACGTAATCGGCAAGGGCGCCGCGGGGTCCTGGACGATCAACAATCTGGGCCCGCGAATCGTCGCCGAAGACTATGCGCCTGGATTTTTCATCGAACACTTCATCAAAGACATGGGCCTCGCTCTGCAAGAATGCGAACGCATGCGCTTAGAACTGCCAGGCCTCCAGTTAGTGCGCGATCTATACGAGGCGCTCGCAAAACACGGCCACGCACGCTCTGGCACGCAGGCGCTATATCTGGGACTGGCTGCGATGAACGGCTTATAAGCCGCCGCGCCGCGCACGACCGAGACAATCGCGCTTAAGGCTCACGCTTCGAGGGTTTGCAGCTTCGCATCGCGTTCGGCGCGCAAAAGAGCTTCGAGCAGATCGTCCATCTCGCCTTCCATGAAGGCCGCCAGATTGTACGCCGTAAAGCCGATGCGATGGTCCGTGACGCGGCCCTGAGGAAAATTATAGGTGCGAATGCGCTCCGAGCGATCCCCGGACTTGACCTGCTCTTTTTTTAAGGCGGCGTCGGCCGCGTGGCGTTCGCGTTCTTGCTGCTCGGCGAGTCTCGTTCGCAGAACGCGCATGGCCTTCGCCTTGTTTTTATGCTGGGAACGTTCGTCCTGACAGGTGACGACGACGCCGCTGGGAATATGCGTAATGCGAATGGCCGACTCGGTTTTGTTCACGTGCTGGCCGCCGGCTCCGCTCGCGCGATAGACGTCGATCTGTAGATCTTTATCGTCGATCTCGACTTCCTCTTCGTCGGCTTCGGGCATGATCGCCACTGTGCAGGCGCTCGTATGGATGCGACCGCCGCTCTCGGTCACGGGAATGCGCTGCACGCGATGCGCACCGCCCTCTTGATGCAAAAGATCGTAGGCCTCCGGCCCGGCGAAAGACAGAATCACTTCGCGATAGCCGCCGACTTCCTGATCGTACGCCGAGATCATCTCGCTGCGCAGACCGCGGCGCTCGGCCAGGCGGGTGTACATGCGCAGCAGATCGCCGACGAAAAGACCGGCTTCGTCGCCGCCGGTGCCCGCGCGAATTTCCATGATGACGCTCCGGCCGGCGTGCGGATCCGGTGGCAATAAAAGATATTCGATGTCTTCCTGTTCTTTTTCGATGATCTTCGTGAGTTCCGCCAGCTCGGCCTGCGCCATCTCCCGGATGTCTTCGTCGGAATCCGGATCTTCCAGTACGGACAGCACTTCGGCCTGCTGTTTGATCAGAACCAGATAAGTTTCGATGCGCTCGGTTCGACCGCGCATGCGCGCATGTTCCCGAGAGAGCTCCTTTAACTGCGTGGGATCCTCGGCGTACGCGGGATCGGCAAGCTTCGACTCCAGCTCTTTGAAAGCTTCGACTTCCCGCTCCAGTCGTTCCAGTAATACGCGCGTCTGCATGCTTTTGAGTATCGGAAAAAAAACCAATTGCCAGTGCCCCCGACAGGATTCGAACCTGTGCACATGGTTTAGGAAACCACTGCTCTATCCACCTGAGCTACGGGGGCCGTCTTCGTATACAGGCCAGAGCCAGAGCCGCCGTCAATTCATTTCTCCATGCCCGCCCCACTCAGCCGCTTTAGATTCACAGACCGCCTCGCCGCTTTCTTTTTCATCGCTGTCTCAGCGTATGGAATCGCTCGCTCCACGCGCCTGCGCTGGATGTGCGACGACGCTTTTATATCCTTTCGCTACGCTTTGAATCTCGCGCGCGGCGACGGCCTGGTGTTTAACGCCGGCGAATACGTCGAAGGCTTTACGAACCTGCTCTGGACCCTGCTGCTCAGCCCCTTCTTTGCGATCGATCCTGATGTCGACATCACCGCGGTCGCGGCCGCCCTGGGAATTATTTGCTACGGCCTGATGCTACTGGAGTATTTTCGCCAGGGCCGGAAGTTCATTCGAACAGACAACGCCCCGCAGGACAAAACCGCCGGCAGTCCGAGCTGGATTTTCTGGCCGTGGACTTTGCCGGCGGTCGCCGCCCATCACCACTTGCACGTTTTCGCCACCTCCGGTCTGGAGACGCCCCTGTTTACGCTTTTGATCACAGCCGGCGTGCTGCGTCTCGTCGC
Source organism: bacterium (assembly GCA_024742665.1). Classification (GTDB taxonomy): domain Bacteria; phylum Spirochaetota; class Leptospiria; order Leptospirales; family Leptonemataceae; genus JANSYA01. The sequence continues at coordinate 131,628 of JANSYA010000001.1, read as the reverse complement.
GTCGCGAACGCAAGCTTTCAATGATTCCGGCGCTCCCGCGGCTTCCTTTTTCAAAGGCGACCGGGTCGCTTTCATTTTGCTCGCGCTGGCCTGCGTGACCCGGCCCGACGGCCTGTTGATCTACGGTCTGGCCGCGATCTTCGTCGCTCTCGAAACCCTTCGTAATTTGCATTCGGACACGACCGGCCAGCCTGCGCTCCGCCGATTTTTCGCCTGGGTTCTGGCCGAGCTCCGCCGCCACGCCTTCTTCGGATTGGTAGTCGGCGGATCTTTCGTCTTTCGCTTTTTTTATTACGGCGAGCTTTTGCCGAATACCTTTTACGCAAAGTCCGCCCACGATCCGTACGTCGGCCAGGGTTTCTATTACGCCGGACTCTATTTCGCGGCTTACTGGGTCGCGCTGCCTTTGCTCGCGGTCGCGGTTTTCGCAAGCGTGCGAATGCGGGATCGTCGAGGCCTGCCGGCCTTACTGTGCTGCGCATGGATCGCGTACGTGATCTGGGTCGGCGGCGATTTTATGTTCGGACGCTTTCTGGTTCCGATTACACCCTTGCTGTACTTCGCCGGCGAAATCGCACTGCGAAATTTATACCGAAAGAAACGGCCGGAGCTTATGCCCCGCGCCTGGTGGATCGCCGCGCTTGTAGTTTTATTCGCGACCGTCGGGCGCTACGATCCGTATCGCGGCCGGCCGCTGCCGGTCATCGGCTACGTCGGCGAAGAATATAAAATCTATACGAAAGACGGCATGCGCCAATTGCGCGAGACGGCGATCGCGACGCGGTCGACCATGCAGGCGGCGGATCCGATCGTCGCTTTCGTCGGCGCCCAGGCGGCGTTAATCTTTTACTGGGATATTACGACGGCGATCGAATCCCAGACCGGACTGACGGATCGCAAGATCGCACGACTGCCTCTTGAGGAACGCGGATGGATCGGCCACGAGAAGAACGCGCCGCTTGCATATCTGCGCGAACGGAACGTCGCGTTTATTCTGCGGCCGCCGCCGCCGGAGCGGCGTGCGAATGCGAGGGTGATGGAAATTGAGGGCTTGATCGGCGAGTTTGAGATTATCAAAGATCGCCCGGAAGTGATGGAGGTGTTGAAGCAGGATTCCCGCTTTCGCTTTCAGACTCGCACGAAGGATTGAGAGGGGAGCAGGTGTGTCCTGGTGCTTTTTAGCCGGGAGCGAAGAGTTCAGTGAGGGCGCCCGCCTCAATGGCATCAGAGGGATAGTAGCCGCTGTCAAGGATTAAGCCGGTCAGTAGTTTGCCGGGCGTGACATCGAAGGCCGGATTATAAACCTGGCACTCCGCAGGACTCCAGACCAGGCCCGTTCCGGCGAAGCCGCGCACTTCGTCGCCGTCACGCAATTCAATCGGAATCGTATCGCCGTTTGCGCATTCGGGATCTACGGTTGTGAACGGCGCCGCGCAATAAAAGGGAACCCTGTGATAGTCGCAGAGCACGGCGACGCTGTAGGTTCCGGTCTTATTCGCGAAGTCTCCGTTGAGCGCCACGCGGTCGGCGCCGACAATCGCGCGCTGAATCTTGCCGTCGCGCATTAAGCCGGCCGCCATATTATCGCAAATCAAAGTATAGGGCACGCCCGCGCGATCCAGTTCCCAGGTCGTGAGCCGGCCGCCCTGGAGCAGAGGACGCGTTTCATCCACGTAGACGTGAATGCGTTTGCCCAGCTCATGCGCTTTGCGAATCACGCCGATCGCCGTGCCGATACCCGTCGTTCCCAGACCGCCGGTGTTGCAATGAGTCAGGATCGCGTCGCCGTCTTCGATCACCTGCTGGCCGTGGGTTGCGATTGCTTCGCACAGTGCGAGATCGTCTTCGAAAATTCGTTCCGCCGTCGCGATCAGATGCGCGGTAGACAGAGATTCCGGCGCGACGCGAAAGACCATTCGATCCAGAGCGAGCATCAGATTCACGGCGGTCGGCCGGCTTTCGCGCAGCCGCTCGGCCGTTTCGCGAATATTTATCGCGAATTCATCTCCGCTAACACCTTCGCTTTCAATCTTAGCCGCGTGCAAGGCGAGGCTTACGCAGGCCGCGATGCTGATCAGCGGCGCTCCGCGCACCGAGAGTCGACGAATCGCGCCGACCATGGCGTCGGGGTCCGGAATTTCCAGCCAGATCTCTTGATTGGGCAGTCGGGTTTGATCCAGGATCGAAATTCTGTCCTGGTCTACTTTCAAAGCGGTGCTGTTGAGTTGTTTCATTTTAGCAGAGACTCGTACAATTCGATGTGTTTGCGCGCGACAAGATCCAGACGAAAGCTATCGATAACCTTTTTTCGCGCCGCTGCGCGCATCGCTTCGCCGCTTTCCTTCAGGAGCCATTCGACTCCCCGGGCGAAATCGATCGGATCGTAGGGTTTCGCAAGATAGCCGTTCTCTTTGTGATCGACGATATCCAGCAGGCCCGTCGCGCCGAAGGCCGCCACCGGCGTCCCGCAGGCCATCGCTTCGGCCGCAGTCTGTCCGAAACTCTCCTGGCGCGAAGGAACGCACATAACGTCGGCCGCGGAATATATTAGAGCCAGTGCCAGATCGTCGGAGAAAGATCCGAGTTCGAAAAGTGGATAGCCGGATTCATGCAGCAAGGCTCCGGCCCGCGGATCCCGTCGTGAACCAAAGACTGCGAGAATCAGGGGCTCTTCGTTTCGACCGCGCCCGACTTCGCGACGCGCCAGATCTTGCATGGCGGCGGAGAAAAGATCGTAACCTTTGTTTTTGTCCGCTGTCGCGTTGATCGCTCCGAATAAAACGATCCGCCCCTTCGCCGGCAGGCCGATCCTTTCGCGGGCCGCCTGTCTTTCGAAGGGACGATAAACCCCCGTATCGATTCCGTTCGGAATCACGTGGACCGGGTATTCGCCCAGCAAAGAACTGCGTTTAATATTGGCCGCCATCCAGCGACTGGGCGTAACCAGGGTCATTTCCAGATTGCGCCAGGCTCTGCGTTTGCGCTTCCAGACGAATCGACTCAAATCCAATCCGCTCCGGGAACCCAGCTGCGGACACGCTCCGCATCTTTCGATGAAAGCTTCGCAGTCATCCGGCACATGGCATCCGCCGGTAAAACCCCAGGAGTCGTGCAGGGTCCATATGATCGGCTTTTGAAATCGGCGGTAAGCCGCGGGATGCAAGAATCCCCCGTTCGCCCAGTGGATGTGAACGAGATCGTGTTCTCCCGCCGCACGCACGGAGCTCCGGGCGTCTCCGGCGAAGAAGGTGGTCGAAAAAAATCCGCGACGTCGCTTGCGATAGGCCAGCACCGGCAGGCGATCCGCGTATCGCCGCAGAACGCCCGCTACTTTCGCGGCGATGCCGCGGGGAACGACCGTGCCGACGAGCTGCGCCCCGCTCTCGCCGACCGCTAATGTTGAATCGGTGTCAGCTTGTAATAGTCCGCTGTGCAGCCGCGCGACGGCTCGACCGGCTCCGCTGGGGCCGTCGTTCTGTCCAAGCAGCAAAACCTTCATACTGAACTCTTTTCCGCTTCGCTATCGCTTCGCAGAGGCAATACCATTTCCTGGTGGCAGGAGTTCGTCTGGGCGCCGTAGAGCGCTCGAAAATCCACGCGCTGTCCCGCCTCCCAGAGTTCCAACAGGCGATCCTGGTGCATAGAGCCGTGCACATTATCGACTTCGGTCTGCACGCGATTGCAGGGAATATTCACCAGCGCCGGACGTTCGTAGCAGATGCCTTTCCGCGCCGCGAAGTACGGAGCGAAAGCCTGCATGGCGCTTTCAAATGAATTCGGCGCGCGAAAGTGAACGCTTTTCGCAAGCTGGAGTATTTCCCGGGCGCGAAAGACGTGCCCGTCGACGCTAAAGGCGTAGGCCCAGTCGATCTCGCCGCTCGCCCAGTTCCATTCCAGCGCCGGCCGCGAAAGACCCCGACCGTTCTGCGCGTGCGTCGCGTAGTCTCGCAGCTCCGGCAGCCGTTGAGATTTTTGCGTCGTATACGAGAAGTCGATTCGAGGCGCGAGACGCAGCGAAAGCACGTGCGTTCCCACGGGGAAATTTTTTAGGTCGGCGGCCGCAATCGGCTCCAAAAAAACGATATCATCGACGAGAAAGAAGACTCGGCCGGACCCCGCCGCCTCCAGCTGCTTTAATAGATCTTCACGAAAATCCGTTTCGCGAACCAGCTGCAGATCTTGATTTGAAAACGCCGTCTTGAGTTCTTCGTAAGCCGCGGCTTCGCGCTCGCCCGAGACGGAATACATCACGCGGACCGGAGGCGGTTCGTCGAAACAATCGAAGTAGCCGCTGAGTAAGGCGTGCAACTGCAGCGGACGATCCCGGGAAAAAATAATCGCTCGCACGGAGCCGTCGTCGGCAAGCGGATTGAGATGCGCTTCGCCGACCGCCGCCAGTGCGCGATCTTTCAGCTCCAGCTCGGCGCCGTGAATCAAACGATAGGGCGTCTTCGCGATCAATGCTTTAACAGAACGCGCGAAAAAAGCCCGAATGCGTTTTGCGATCATACGGTTCCGCTCCACGGACCCGGTTTCATCATGAAGCGTCGAAAGGACGCGAAGCCGCAGCGCAGAGCGAAAGCGCCAGGACTGATCCGTCGAGCGCCTTTTATGCGCGCCAGATCCGACGAGCGGTACCTGCGAAGCGCGCTCCAACCCTGCCGCCAGCCGGCATAGTTCACGCGATACCAGCGATCCGCGACGACGTTTTGAAAGGCCTGTTTATCGTAATACGCGTTTTTTTCGTTGTGTTCCAGTAGTTTTCGCAGCCAGGCTTCCGCGGCGTCGACGAAACTCGTTTCGATTTGATACGCGTTCATGCCGAATAATAAATGCACTTCACGTTCCGCTTCGCTGGCTTCGATGCCGAAACGATCCAATTGGCGTTTTTGAATTTTGCGCACGGATTCCACTTCGCGATCGCGACCGGCCGTCGAACTCTGATTGGCGTGAATCCGATAGTGCGTGAAGACTTGCTTGAGATTTACAATTTCACCGTGCTGCGCGACGCGTTCCCAAACATCGTAGTCCTCCGCCGGCGGATATTCCAGACGAAATTCGATTTCATTTTCGACGAAAATATTTCGGCGAACCATTACGGCTGAAGTGGCCAGAGGATCGTCGAACAACAGACGCACGCGAGTTTCCCCCGGATCCGTCGGATATTTCCAGACGCGCTGGCGGCGGCCCGAGTCGTGATCGAAGGGTCGCACGAATCCGCCGCAGAGCACAGTCTGCGGCCGGCTCTCCAGATAATCGAACTGCGCCTGAAGCCGCCCGGCTTCGCTATAATCGTCGGAATCCAACCAGGCGATGTACTTTCCTGTCGCCAGTTCCAACAGGCGATTGCGCACGCGCGCCAGACCCATGTTCTTTTCGTTGTGAATCAAACGAATGCGGGGATCTTGAATGCCTTCGATAATTTCAACGCTGCGATCCTGCGAGCCGTCGTTTACGAGCACTAACTCGAAGTCGCGAAAACTCTGATTCAATACGCTGCGAATCGCTTTTTCTACGAAGCGCTCGGCGTTATAGACCGGCATGAGGACAGAAACGGCTGGAGTTGTTTGCATCGTGGTTAATCGAGTCGGATTTATTGACACAATCGTTTCAGCTCAAGCCCGGGTTCTGTGCCCGAAGAAATACACATTCGCAGGCAAATGATCGAGTGGAAGCCTGATCCACTCAATACCAGACTTGGTTTCAGCCCACCTGTCAAAATATTCTACGTTATTCACTTCATTAAATTGGCTCTGGTAGCCGATGAAATAGTCCGAAAAGTCACCGATCAAATCAAGAAAACGGTTCCGAAACTCAATAGATGTTTCCGAAATGGACCAGGCTCCCACAAAAGTGCTTTGCTCCGGCTTCCCCTTAAGAATAGAGCGCAGCTGTCCTTCATCTGAAACCAAGTACACACCCGGCTTATCCGCTGAATAGTCTTTCGGCTCCAGCACGGCCACATCAATCATCTCGAGAAAGTACCTTTGTAAAATGGAGAATTCAGGGAGATCGAATATCACGTATTGCCCCTTATGACCGTTCCGACGAATTAAACGACAGAAGCTCCCGTAGCCTCCACCGAACTCCAATATAAATGGAGAACCCTCAATCCCTCCCTCGAGACCACTGTCGTATTTTAGCAAATGATACTTATGATGCACAAGATTCGAACTCGACTCCGGATACAAGAGTAATGGATCCGGGAAACCTGCTGAGTCCTCAGTGAGTTCGTCCATCGAAACACCCTCCTTTTTCAAGCGAGCGATTTCTTTCGACGTATACGACGCTTCCGAGGCAAACATCGTATGGCGGATCATGTTCCATTTCAAAAAATATCTCAGGTCCGAATACATTATCAGACTTCGAAGAACAATTCGATTTTCGACCCACTCTTTTTCGCTCTGGCTCATTGAAGTCGTACACTCCAACGGATCCAGATTAATCAGGCGCTGACGGGCATCATTCGCCAGTGTTTGCTCTTTTTCGGACGGAGCAGTAATCTCAAACCTGGATTTTCGTCCCAGACTGAACAACGCCAATTGCCTGCGAAAAAAATTTATGAATGCACTATTTCTCATATTGATTTATAAAGCCTCAGATCTGAATCCATTCGACATCGTAACGCTAGAACAGCTTATGCGCAAACTTATGCAAGCGACTCCGAATCCGGTGACCGAGGCCAATCAATTCGAATTCGCTATGCAAAACAGTTTGCGTATTCTTACCGCCTCGACTTGGTCTTCTTGAAATTCCAATTCGATTTATGGTATCTTTCAAAACCGCGAACAAATTGTATTCTTCGAGCACCTTTGCCCGGGCTTCCAATAGAGCATCTCTGTTCGTAAGATCCAGCCCTTTATCCATCGCCCGCTTTATCTTCTTGATTGATTCTTCCGGATCCGCTACCGAAATCGGAGTGATCGCATCAGCATGAAAATACTCTAAAATAGCAGGCGACCCACTGTAGAAAGGATATGCACAACCTAAAAAACTATCAGAAAGTTTTTCAGTCCAATAGTCAGGGTATATCGAATTCTCGAGCACTAAATGGAAACGATATGGTGCTATCGCATCCCATTTGTCCCGCATCTCATTGAAACCTCGCCCATATAAATGCAGCTGATTTCCAAAGTACTCTTTTAGCCTTCGGACGAATTCGATTCTTCGCTTATGCCCGCGTGTAAACGCTTTGTTTGATATAACCACCGAGAGAGCTTCGGTCTTCTCAGGAAACTCAAGATTTTTCCACGCATCATAGTCAGAGGGGCGGTTCGGATTGGGCCCTTCTCCGTCCCATCCTACCAGCCAGGGAAGAGCGGGTTGATTATGAATAAACTTTTTTCCGGATAACGAGGGGTTCGCTGTAATCGAATGAGCGAACTGGGCAACAAAGCGAGGGTTATATACTTTAACTGAAGGGGGTTCAGCCATAACCAGGATAGTATTTTCAGGAGGACAGTCAACGACCTCCCTTTGCTTCAGACCTTCGTAAACCACCCACCAGTCGCAGGACTCCATATGCTCATCATAGACAAATTGGAAATCCATCCATCTCCCCTTGCCACCAGGCGTTTGGCGCAAAAAAGGGAAGCCGTTGGCGTTACTCGAAAACTTCACTCGGATCATCAGAATTTCCTTAGCCTTTGCGAATATAGATGTCGCCAAACAAGCCAGAAGACTTCCGATACGAATTTAGCGCTTTCTCGATTCCAGCTCTATCACACCACTCTGGTAGTTCGAATACCATAGACTCTCCGAGCGAAAGCTGATAAGAACAATTTCCTTCATGAAGCTTATCCATATGCATAATGCAGTTAAGCGTATTCTGAAAATATTCAGGTGTAAACTCAATCGATACACAATCTACAGGTTGCGATAGGCCGCCGACTACTTCGAATTCAAAGCCTTCCACGTCAATTTTGATAAACGATGGCAATCCATATGACTCGATCAGACGGTCCAATGTTGTCATTTCGACTTTCTGCTTGCGACTCCAATTAAACTCACTGAAGCGGCCGCTTTTTTTCACTGCTTGTATCCAACCTTCAGAGAACGAGGATATCGTATTCACATTACTAATATAAATTTCCGCCTCTCCTTCGGCCGTGGACACACCCTTTGCGCAAAGCTTAAATCCGTTTTGCGCTCCAAAAGATGATCGGAGTATTTTCGCGCACGCTCTTTGAGGCTCTATCGCCAACACCCTCGCATCCAATGCTAAAAAAGCCCGAACACGGTTACCGACATTCGCACCGACGTCAAATACCAGTTCGCCCTTTCCTACGAATTGAGAGTAAAAATCAACCCGGCTCTGATCTTCAGCTCGAAACTGAGCGTTCCTTACAATATGAGCCCTGGCCTCACGCCACGCGAAATACGGTTTAAAGAACGGTCGTAACAATTTTTTCAAATACATCATTATTCGATTCCTGCTTATATAGGCGGCGTAAAGGTCGCCGTTGAAGTCGTGCGCACATCATGAGTGCAAAAATCATCTCGACTAGCTCAAACCCGGGCGACGAAAACGACTCCCCAGGTTTCGGTCGAAGGCGCGTCGCCGGTCATCCACTCTTCGCTGTGCAGAATTTCAGAAAAACCGGCCTGCTTGAGAAAGAATTCCAATTCGGGCGTGAACAGATATCGCATGTGATGCGTTTCTTTGACCGCTTCGACGGCGCCCGAAGCGCGATCTTTGACGATGACTTCGTAGTTTACGTCGACGATGTTGCGCTCCGCGTGGAGTTCAGGCTCCGCCAGGCGAGTCACTTCCGTAGACTCGTCCGCCAGACGTTTCACCCGGACTACCGGAGGATCGCTCAGTACTGCGGGACCGTACCAGACGTCGAAAATAAATAGGCCGCCCGGTTCTAAGTGCGCTCGGGCTGTCTGAAATTCGGCCAGCAAATCTTCGTTCGAATTTTGATAGCTGACGACGTGAAACAAAGAACAGACCGCGTCGAAGCTGCGATTCGCGCGATAGTTACGCACGTCTCCTTCGTGAAACTCGGGCTGCGCCTTTAGATGTTCGCCGACTCGCGCCTGGCGATCTTTCGCTTCGGCGATCATGTCCGCGGACTGATCGACTCCGTAAACGGCCACGCCGTCTCGACCGAAGAGGAAAGCGTGATTGCCGGTTCCGCAGCCGAGCTCCATTAGACTCCCCGTTTCGCCGCCGGCGAATCGCGAAAGCAGACTCTGCAGGTACTTTACTTCGCCCTCGTAGTCTTTATCACGATACAAGAGATTATAATATTTCGAATAAGCTCCGAAGACCGCCATGCTTTTTTATTCCTTCTGGGTAGTACGTGTTCGCACTTACGCTCAGCGTTTAGCGCGCGTCTCGCACCGCCGCGCAAATGCGCCTGATCGCGGCTTCGTCGAGAGTGCTGGACGAAGGCAGATACAGACCGTTTGCGGCCAGGCGATCCGTCTGCGGAAATTCTCCGCCGACGTCGCAGCCGTAGTCCCGTAAGGATTTCTGTCGGTGCATTCCTGTAAACAGTTTTCGACTGTCGATTCCCACGGCTTTCAGGCGCGACATCAGCTCGTCCCGGCCGACGCCGAACTCTTTCGGATCGAGGCAGATCGCGTTCATCCAGTGGACGTGAACGGCCCGCGTCTCGCTCCCGTCCGCGACGCCGGAATCGTGGACCGGATCGAATTGATGTTCTATGCCTGGAATATCGCTCAGATGCTTTCTATAGAGCTCGTGATTTTCGATGCGCATGCGTCGGTAGTCGTCGGCCTTTTCGACCTGGGCGAGGCCCACCGCCGCGTGCAAATTCGAAAGCCGATAATTGAATCCGATCTCGTCGTGCACGTATTCGCGCGCCGCACCCAGGGGAAAGGCCAGATTCTTCAGGTACTTCAGCCTTTGGTACAGCTCTTCGTCGTCAGTTACGACCATCCCGCCTTCGCCGGTAGTCAGATTCTTATTCGCAAAAAAACTGAAGGCCGCCATCTTAGCGAGCCCGCCGGTCTTGCGGCCGTCGTATTCCGCGCCGTGGGATTCCGCGGCGTCTTCAATCACGGCGATTCCGTGCCGGTCGGCGATCGCCTGGATTGCATTCATAGCGCAGGGCAAACCCATGATATGCACGGGAATGACGGCCTTCGTCTTCGAAGTGATCGCCGCTTCGAAGGCGTCCGGATCCATATTCCAGGTTCGCGCGTCGACGTCGACGAAGACCGGCTTCGCGCCGGCGTAACACACGGCGAAGGCCGTCGCGATCATCGTGAAATCGGGAATCACGACTTCATCGCCCGGCCCGACGCCCGCCGCTCGCAGCGCCAGGTGAATGGCGACGGTGCCGTTGCAAACCCCCACGCCGTATTTTACGCCGCAGTACTCCGCGAAGCTGCGTTCGAATTCGCCGACGTACTTGCCGGAAGACGAAATCCAGCCGGTGCGCACCGCTTCCGAAACATATTCCAGTTCGTTGCCGAGCAGCGCCGGCTCGCATACGGGGATGAACGGCTGTTCTTCGCTCATTGGCTTGCCTCTTGAGTCGTTCTTCGCATTTCGTCCAGCACGCCCTGAAAGCAGGTCTCGAATTCAAGTTCGCTTTCGAAAAAGGTCTTCACATGTTGGCGATAGGAATCGTAATTCTCGTCGATTTTCATAATGGCCGGCGCGATTTCGGCGACGCGTGAGCAGGCGATACCGGCCCCCGTCTCCTGCATCAGCTCGCGATATCCGAAATAATAATCCGGCACGATCACCGGTCGACCACACGCGAGATAACGATTCATTTTCCCGGACGATAGTCCTAAATAAAACATATTATCGTCGCCGTCATCCGGCGGACCGTACCAGGCGAGGCAGATGCGACTGCTCTGCACCAGCTGCTCGTAGTCCGCATCCGATAGCAGCGTATCGTTTAAGATCAAACGTCCGCTTTCTAAATCGCCGCTTAACTCGCCGCGCAGTTCGTTCAGATAGCCGTCGCGACTGTAGGCGTTTACAATCAGCACGAAGTCTTCGCCGAGCTGGCCGGGCAATTTGAAGAACTCGCTCCCGAAGCCGCGCTCGACGGCGCCGGAATACAAAACGATCTTCTTGCCGCCCGGCACTCCGAAACGCCGCTTCGCGAAATCGGAGGCTCCGTATTCAAAGCCGATATAGCTATTCGGCAAACGAACCGTGCGATCGACGAAATCAAATTCGCGACGCAGGACGCTTTCGCGATGCTCGTCCTGGACGATCGAAAAAGCGACGGCTTCCCGCGCGACGCTCAGGGTTTCATCGAGCACGCTCCGGTGATAGCGGGCCGAAGCGACGCGACCAATTCCCTGGCTGTCCCGAATCTTTTGAAACGGACGGGCGATCATCGCCGGCAGCCTGGACCAAAGAGCTTCCGTCATTTCGACTAATCGCAGTAGAAATAATAGCCGGCGATAGCGTTTCGTCGCCGGATCTTTCAGGATCGTTTCCAGTTCGTGCGCATAATCGCCGTAGATCAGCTCCATCGACAGATATACGATCGGCGTTCTTAATATTCTTTTCGTTCTTTTCGTGCTCAGCTTCTGGGCGAGCGCCGCGATCGCCAGGCCTTCGAAGTACGCGGCGAAAAAGAAATCGTATGCTGCTTTTGATTTTTGCAGCCGGCGCAGCGTCGAACGAATATAATCGGCGGAATTCGCACGGGAGCTATGAATCAATGTAATGCCGGGGATCTGAATATCGCACAGCATGTGCTCCGGCAAATAGATGTCGACCTGGTAGCCATCGCGCGCCAGGAGCTCTGCCGCGTTTGTAATCGTAGGATAGGTGGAGAGTTCCCGGGATTCGTACAAGAAGAAGGCGATTCGTTTTGGCCTGTTTTCAGCGGACATGGTCGGAATAGCGGGAACGGTTAGTGTGGGTACGAAAGCAAAGCGCGCCGGACAGCGCGACGATTCAGGAAGCGGCGGCGGGGTCCGCCAGAATTTTCGCGTCGGGATGCTTGCACAACAGACGTCCCGCCGGATAGGCTTCGGGATCGCTGCGCAGCATTTCAATCAGATCCCGCTTGGCTTCGCCGCGCACCAGAAAACGAATGCGCTTCGCGGCGGCCAGAGCCGGACCGGAAAAGCTAATGCGATTCGGCGGCGGCTTTGGCGCGTTTCGCACGGGAATTACAATCCCCCCGGCATCGGGGACGACCGCGGATGCGCCCGCCTGATCTTTGCTTTGAATCGCAAAACGTCCGGAGTCGTGATTCGGAAAGAGCGAAGCGCAGTGACCGTCCGGGCCGATGCCCATAACGACCAGATCAAAGCGATCGCGTTCCGTATCCAGGCAAGCCTGCGCAAAGCGCCGTTCATAATCGGCCGCGCATTGGTCCAAATCGAGATCCGAGCGAATCGAGTGCAAATGAAAGATCCCCGCTTCGCGAAAGACCTTACGCATGAATTGACCGCAGTTCGAGTCCGGGTCTTCCACCGGCACCTGACGTTCGTCGACGAGAAAGATACGCCAGCCACCCGCCTGCGCGGCCTCAATCATCCGCTCGCGATATTCAGCGAAGACCTGCACGATCGAGCCGCCGGAAAATCCCAGCAGCCGCAGCTCGTCCTGTTGTTCGCCGCTTTGCTCCGGCGAAAAGAGAGCGTCAAGGATCGCTTGCTCGTCTTCGCAGACCTGTATTGGAATGTGTTGCGGCACCGGAGAAGAGCTCAGCCTTCCTGCTCTTTCTGAAAGGCTGCATAAGCCATCGCCAGACCGTCGCGTAGTTTTACTTTGTGACTCCAACCCATGGCGTGCAGTTTGCCGGAGTCCATCAGCTTGCGCGGCGTGCCGTCCGGTTTGGTCGTATCAAACTGAACCTGACCTTCGTAGCCGACAACTTCTGAAATCGTGCGGGCGAGCTCTTCGATCGTCACTTCGATTCCGGAACCGATATTTACGATGTCCTGACCCGAATAGTTGTTAATCAAAAAGACACAGGCGTCGGCCAGATCGTCGGAGTATAAAAATTCGCGCTGTGGTTTGCCGGTGCCCCATACCACGACTTCAGGCGCCTTGCTTACTTTCGCTTCGTGAAAGCGACGAATCAAGGCCGGCAGCACGTGCGAGTTCTCGGGATGATAGTTGTCGCCGGGCCCGTACAGGTTCGTCGGCATCACCGAAATGAAGTCGGTGCCGTACTGGCGATTGTAACTCTGGCACATGATGATACCGGCGATCTTCGCCACCGCGTACGGTTCGTTCGTCGGCTCCAGCTTGCCCGCGAGCAGCTGATCTTCGTTCATCGGCTGCGGCGCGAATTTCGGATAGATGCACGAAGAACCCAAAAATAGCAGCTTCTTCACGCCGTTCTTCTGAGCCGCGTCGATGACATTGCCCTGAATCTGCAAATTGCTCCAGATGAAATCCGCCGGGTAAGTATTATTCGCGTGAATTCCGCCTACCATGGCGGCCGCCAGAAATACGTACTCCGGCTTTTCCTTCGCGAAAAATTCGTCGGTCTGTTTACGATCAATCAGATCCAGCTCTTTATGAGTCCGGCTGATGACGTTGGTATAGCCGTCGCGTTCCAGCACTCGCATGATGGCCGAACCGACCAGCCCGCGATGTCCCGCGACGTAGATCTTAGCGTTTTTTTCCATAGTAGTTCTTCCAGTATGAGATTCTATAATAACTATTCTTCGCCGGTTTTGCCGGTCATCTCGCGCCACTGCTGCGCCCGGGCGAAAGAGTGATCGGTGCGAAAAAGTCCGTTTTCTTTTACGAAGGCGATGTCCATCTGCGCCAGCGCTCCGTCCAGAGGCCGCTCTCCCAGATCGAAGATATCGTAAATGACGTAGCCTTTCTTTTTCATGTACTCCGCCGTATCGAAAAGATCGGGAGCGCCCTTCATAAAATAGAAAGTCGAAATTTCCAGGATGATGATTTCGCACTCGTCCAGAATTTCGGCCGCGCCGTCGACGACGTCCAATTCCCCGCCCTGCACGTCGGCCTTGAGAATATAGGGACCGGGCAGAGATCGTTCTCGCACGAGTTTATCGACGCGTTTGCACTGAACTTTGCGTTCTTCGCCGTCAAACGAAGCGCCCATTTCTTCTTTGTAAAACGAAGAGCCTTCGAGATGTTCGACGTGCACGTTAAAGCTCAGCTCGGCTTCTTCCGATCCGGCGGCGGCGTTCACGTACGAGGCGTCGAATTTTTCGCAGATCTTTTCCAGCTCTGGATTAAATTCTTTCAGGGGTTCCACGAGCAGATGCTTCGCTTCCGGAAAGGTTTCGTACAGAGCGTAGGTTCCGCCGGCCACGCCCACATCGACGACCGTTCCCGGGCGAAATCCAATGCGGCGAATATTCGCGAGCACCGACTCCATCGTCCGCTTCCCGGGATCGTATTCGTCTCCGGGACGATAACGACGAAGGTCCAGCCCGACGGATCGAATGATTTTTTTCAGCAGTGTCTTCATGAATTCCGGAAGCTATTGTTTATAGTCGATGCGTTTTCGCTTTTATGTACGCGCGCGCGGCCTTTCGCCGCTCAGACGTCGAGCCAGGGCATCGACTGGACTCGCTTGAGCTCCGCCTGAAACTCAGGATCGGGATTGTCGCGAAACGAAGGAGTATGAGCCATGCGATGCGGATTTTTCGTCAACGCTTCTTCGGCGTCGATCTCGGGGAAGATCTCGGCGCCCACGTCGTTGCGCATGAAGTAGGCGTTGAAGCCGTACTTACTTTCGATGCCCACCAGCCGATAGCCTTTCTGCTGCGCCAGGGACTGGTAGGCCCCCAGGGACGCGCCGCAATAGTGGAGCCAGTAGCCGGGCTTCGGTTCGAAGACGAAGTCTTCGGCGTACGGTATGACCTTGCGAGCCTTCGCGGGCCAGACGCTGTTGAATTCCAACATCACCACCCGCGGATTCACCTGATTCAGAGCTTCCCAAACGTAGTAGTCGTTGCCGTCGATATCTAGAATAAAAAGGTCCACTTCCCCGGCGAAACCGTACTCGCTCAGTAAGTCGTTGATATTGTCTCTGGTAATCCAGCGCGAAGCGAAGATCGGCGGCTGCAGCGAAGACGCGGGCGAGGCGTCGAAAAACTTTTTCCCGCGCTCGACCTGCTCGGCGTTGCCGTCGATCAACAGCGCCCGCCAGCCATGATTCAAAATCAAATTCGCGCTGTTGGATTCGATGCCGTCCCCCGCGCAAATCTCAATCGCCGTACGATTGGTTTCGCCGATTAAACTAAACAGATAGAACAGATTCCCGTCTTCGAAGTTCTGAGAAAAACAGCTGAACTCCGTATCGCGCAGATCCTGGGCGCGACCGGTTTGCCGATAGAGCAATTGCGCGTTCGTTCTCAGGACGGCCTGGGTCGCCTGCATCTGGGCCAGATCTTTTTTGCCCGGCTGCGCATCCTGTAAGCGCTCTTCGATGTGGCGCGCCAGGAAGCCCGCGATTCGTTTTAGTATCGTTTTCATCCCTTACCGACTTCTTTGCCTTTGATCGTCAGCTTCATTTCCGGGGTTTGAAAGCGGGTCTTATCCGCTTCGCCGGCGTAGGGCCCCTGCTTGACTTCGATCATTTCCAGATCTTCCAGCACTTCGAAACCGTGTCCGCCGGTCGCCAGTAAGATCGTATCGCCGTCGCTTAGAATATAACTTTCCAGATAGTTCTGATCGTCGTCGTAGAAGTCGACGCGCAGTTTGCCCTTTTTGATAAACAGGACTTCCTGGGTAAACTGAACTTCGCGCGGCACGGGATTGTGAACATGCGGCTGAATGATTTTGCCCGACGGATGCTTCATATGCGCGAGCTGCTGCGAAAATTCGTCCGGCGTGAAAAACTGAATGCCTGGCTCGTCGTATTCCGCCTTGAGAATCAAAGCGAGCATCTGCTCTCCGTGAAAGACTTTTTGAATCATATTAGTTACCCTTTCCGCCGACATAGTCTTCGACGCTGCAGTTAAAATAGTCTTCCCGTCGAATCCAGTCCATCAGCGCCGGATTTTTTTTCGCGGCTTCGCGGTGGAATTCGAATCCGTCCCGATAGGCCTGCATCGCCTGGCGATAGTACTGCGCTCCGAGTCGCTGCTCGGCCGCTTCGCCGTCGCCCAGGGCGCCGCGAAGTTTGCCCGCGAGAATTCCAGGCAGCTTGTGCGCTGATTTTAATATTTCGCTGAAACGCGACGGCGCTTCTGGAACGGCGGAAGCGTCTCCCAGCTCCGTCTGCACGTCCTCCGCGGAGCGCAGCGCCGTATACGAATCGCAGATTCCTTGAAAACGATAACGTTTTTCGAAGTAGGCTACGTCGAAACGATCCGCCTGAATGCGATGGTGCACTGTCACATCGGGATGATAGACGGCCTTGAGCTTCTTTTCGATCAGCTTATTCGAGACGCCGCTTTCGCCGTCGCCCTGATATTCTTTATAGCCCGGCGGCATCAGGTCGGGATGAAAGCCGCCCAGATCGATCAGGGTCTGTTTGCGAATCGAAAAATTCAGAGCCCACACGTTATGGGGCGAAGTTTCCTGGACTCGATCGCCCTGGTCGATCAAACTCAGAGCGCCGCAGGTAAAACCGTCATCGCTTCTCTGGAAAAAAGTTTCGAGCCAGGCCGGCGGCGGACTGTCGTAGTCGGGCACGCAGCGACCGCCGACGAGATGCACCTGCGGGTCCGCGAAACATTCTAGAATGGCTTCCAGAGTGCGCGGTTCCGCCCGGGCGTCGTCTTCGATATATACCAGAAATTCGCCGCGCGCTTCATTCACGCCCAGGTGACGGGCGGCGGTGACTCCGGGTTCGCGTTCGAGTAAAAATCGGAAGCTGTGCCGCGCATGCTGCCTGGATCTTTCGCGCACGACTTCTTCCGTGCGATCCGTGGAACCGCCGTCAACGACCAGCACTTCGAAACGATCCGCTTCCAGGCTTTGCTCCGCGAGTCGATCGAGAGTCAAGCCGATGTCGGCCTCGCGATTCAGGGTCGTGATAATAACTGAAATCTGTAGATCGCTCATTAATTTCCCAGCACCAGCGGAATGCCTTCGACGACGCCGGTGAAAGTCTCTCCCAGGCGCTTGCGGGTCCAATCGCTATTCAGCGAATTGTCCGCGGGAATCAGCATCCCGCTGTCGGCGACGCTCGATTTGTCGACCCGGCTTTCGTCTTCGCCCAGAGTCCGCGCGACGGCGCAGGCCATTTCATAGCGCGAAACTGAAACCGGACCGGCTACATGATACAGAGCGTTGTCGTCCGCGTCCAGAACGCTCAGAATTACGCGCAGCAGATCGCCGATATAGGTCGGCGTAAACCTGGTATCAACGAAAGCTTCGACTCGACCGTCGCCTTTCAGACTGTCCAGAATCCAGTCGAAGAAACGGCCGCCGACGCCGTAGACTCCGCCGGTGCGAATGATCGTATAACGTTCGCAGCTTTTCTGAATCATGCGCTCGGATTCGTACTTCATGCTGCCGTAAACGGTGCCGGGCGCGGGCTCGTCGGTCTCGGCGTAGTTGCCGCGTTCGCCGTCGAATACGTAGTCGGAAGATAAAAACACCAGGCGACAGTCGGCGGGCATCGCTTCGCAGATCGTTTGCGTCGACTCCAGATTGATCGGCCGCACCTCGTCCGCGTTCCGCTCGCAGTAGCCCAAATTTTTGTTACCGGCCAGATGTACGATATGCGTCGGCCGCCGCTCTTGAATCAAGCGCTCCACCGCCGCTTTATCGCCGAGATCGATCTTGATCAAGTCTTCGCCCGCGCTGCGCGGCGATCCGACGGGAACTAATTCATCGTCGGGATTCGCCTGCGCCAGCGCTTCGCGCAGATGCTGACCGATGAATCCCGCCGAGCCGGTGATCATTATTTTGCGTGCTGTGCTCATGCCCTTTGTCGTCGTACCCCTGGTGACCGTCTACGCGATGAGTGCGGCCTCGCTGAATCACTTCCTTCAGCCTTTTCGAAATATAAAATTCCGAATTCGATTACCGTCGTCCGCCTGACCTTCGCCTGTATTCTTAAAACCAGCCGCACGAATTAGTTCGAGTGATTCCGCGAAATTCGTTTCGTCTTCGTCCAGTTCGATCAAAAGCGTCTTCAGGCGCCCGTCGGCCAGAAGTTTTTTTCCGCCCAGCAGGATATTATGCTCTTCTCCGTCGACGTCGATCTTGAGATGATCCGGGAAGGTCGTGCCTCCTCGTTCGACGAATTCGTCAAGACTCAGAGCCATCAATCCCTGGGTAAAATTTGCGCTCACCTCCGGATCGTCCTCAATCGTGGAAAGCGCGGCTCCGCCTTCCAGGTTGCTCATTGTGAAGGACGAGGCGCGAAATCCATACGAGAACGCGATGGGGAAAGCCCGCACGCTTGCCGCAAGCCTGTTCAGTTCGATATTCTTATTCAGAATATAATAATTTTGCGCGGCCGGCTCGAAGGCCGCCACTTTGCAACCGCGAATCGCCGCGGCATACAGAGTATAGACGCCAATATTCGCGCCAACGTCCCAGAGCGTCTCCCCGGTCGCGAAGCCCTTCATCCATTCGATCGTTTCCGGTTCTTTCGACAGGAGCGTATCCGCCCGCCAACGACAAACCGCACCGTAGCCGAAAACTCGAATCTCTTTTTCGCCGACCGGAACCCGGTGCGTGATGACGAAATTTTCAGGTCGTTCCGAAACCGTATTTCGAAAGAATGATCGGTGCGCGACGGCGTTCAGAAGCGGGTGCGCGAGTCTTTTTAAGTATCTTAACATGCAATAAAACCAGGCCTGTGGCGGCCGGCCTCGATTCGATAAATTAAAACAGGTCTTCGTATTTCACGCGGGGAATCACGTCGAGGGCGCCGCCGATTCCCGCGTTGTACATCGATCGCCCTCGACTCTGCATGCCGGCCTGTACCAGTTCAAAACTTTTTAGAATGAGGCGCACATGCTCGTCGTTGCGAGTCTGTTCGATGTGATCCGGCGATTCAATCAGGCCGCGCGAATCCTTTTTTATATCGTAGAAATAACCCTCGGCCAGATCCGCTTTCTTTTCGAGGTTCCAGTTGTAGTCGTTTCCGATTAAGTAAATCTCGCTGTAACCCAGGAATTCAGCGACAGGCACGCAGAAATCCAGAACGACCGTTTTGCCCCAGGCGACCGTCGCCGGCCGTCCGCCCGCGTTTAATTCGGCGGAATATTGATTATCCCAGGCGGTATAGTCGCCGTCGACCGTAAGATAATAGATCCGTTCCCGATTGAGAATTTCCGGATTTTCTTTGCGCTCGTTTTCGACGGCCGGCGAAGCCGTGATTTCCAGAAAGAATTTCGTATCGGGCAGCTTGCGCATCGTCTCTCGAATTTCCGGCAAGAAACGATCGTTTTTCCAGTGCACCCAATCGCTGAGACAATAGAACTCCGGTCGCACAACTTCAAGCTCCGGATGCAATGCGAATAAATTCGTAACGAAAACGTCTTCGTTCGCGAGCGGTCGAAGATCCATTTGCTTCAGCGACGGTCCATTGCCGACGATAAAACAGCGCTGACCGGCCCGCGAATTCCGCAGCCGCTCAATAGCGCGAACGCGCGGCTTAAATCCGTCAATAAATCCCGCGAGTGAAACCAGGACTCAGCCCTCCTCCGGCTTTTTCGCCAGCGCCCAGATGTGCGAACTGAGCTTGTGTTTCACCAACAGCGCCTGCAAATCCGCGATGGCTTCTTCGCCGCGCTCCGCCAGCACGCGAAAGAATTCTCCGCCCTGACCGCTGTTTCGCACGATGTCCACGTCCAGCTTGCCCGGCGTATGCACGGCGACGTCCGTCAGACCGCAGGCCGTAAACAACCGCTCGAAGCCGGCGATGCTTATGAAATTGATATGATGCGGAGGAAAGATGCTGTTCGATTTTTCCTGCAGCGTCAGAATATCGAAGCCTTCGTAACCGAGACCGGTCAGCAGCATATGACCGCCGGGTCGCACGAGCCTCGCCACCGCTTCGACGAATCTGCGCGGCGTAAAAACGTGTTCGATGACTTCGGAGCTGATCACCAGGTCGAAGCGCCCCGCCCACTCGCCGGAATCTTCCGCCATGCCTTCGAAAGTTTCGATGCCGGCCTCCCGGCAGCGCTCGCTCAGCTCAGGCGAAGGTTCGACTCCGTACAACTTAACGCCGGGAAATACTTTCGCCAGCTCTTCCAGAAAAATACCGTAGCCCGCGCCGACGTCGCAGATCGTTTCGATGGTCAAACCGGCTGAGTCGCACAGCGCTTTGACCTGTTCCGCTTTGGGGCGAAAGAGTTTCTCCCGGCGCGCTTCGGCGACCGCCGGAAAAAAACGCGTGGCCCAGAAGCGCGCGGATTCGCTGTTTTCGTATAATTTATCGAGGGCCGCTTCTGACGGACGCGGATTGCAGTACAGGCTGCCGCACTCATCGCAGAGATGGTACTGAAAGTCGTTTTTTCGCAAATGTTCCCGCGAAGCCTCCGAACCGCAGGCCACGCACTGCACGTCGACCAGATCGCTGCGATCCATCGCTTCGGCATCGAGGCGGCTCAGGCGCAAATACTCTTCGAAAATCTCTTTCGGGCGAATTTCGTTTTCTTTCATAAGCAAAGCGGAGAGACGATCAATCGTCCCACTTTTCGGTCCAGCTTCCGTCGGCCTTGTAAATACGATCCAATAAACGCATCGTCTCCAGGGCGTCGTTCGCCAGACCGTGCCGCACAGGATCCCCGCCTGTGATTGCGCCAGCGAATTCGTTGATCTCGTCGCGCCAGGAATTATCCTGCAAATATCTGGTAGTGGTGTTGGTTAGATTTCCCGTAGTCTCGTCGGTGCGACGACCGACCATCAGGACTTCTTCGCCGTAGCTTTTGGTGCCGGAAAGAATCCCTTCCAGTTTCAAATAGCCCTGGGCGAAGGCGATCTCCAGGGAAAAGCGATGCTGCCACTGAGTCGCGCTGGAGTGCAACATCGCGACGACGCCGCTCTGGCTTCGCAGGATCGCGTACGCGTTATCCTCGACGTCGAATTTCCAATAATCGTTGGAAATAAAGCTCTTCACTTCTGAAAAATCGCCGCCGAACAAACGCAGCAGATCCAGCATGTGAATGCCCTGATCCAGCAAAATCCCGCCGCCCGCATAGCGGCGCTCGGAGCGCCAGCCGCCTTCTTCATACGGAATGATCATGCCCTTCCCGTAGACGCCGCGCATATTCACGATCGGGCCCATCTCGCCCGATTCTACGATTTTGAGCGCGTCGCGCACCGAGTCGTGATAGCGATGATTAAAGCCGTATTTTAATTTCAGCTCCGGACAGGACTGAGCGACCGCGATCACTCGCTCCATATCGGCGACGGTCCGGCCCGGAGGCTTCTCGCAGAAAACGTGCAGTCCTTTTTCAAGGCCCGCAATCGTAACTTCCGGCGCGATATAGTTTGGCAGACAGACGAAGAGCACGTCCAGGTCTTCTGCAAGCAACTCACGATAGTCTTCGTGTACGATGAGTCCGCCGCCCTCTTTTCGAACCGGCTTCGGTTCTGAGGCGTATACTTTGTCGCAAACGGCGACGGTTTTCAGAGCCGGGTGTGCATCGATAAACTGATGTCTGCGCTTGCCGACCACGCCGTAGCCCGCGATTCCGACTCGCAGTTGTTTGCTCTGGTATTCTTCTGGTTTCGACATGCTATTATAAATTCGTGTTCCCGAAGAATCAGATCTACATATAACGTTCTTTAATGACGTCGTCTTTCATCAGGCGGATCGCTTCATCTAATTCCTGCGGCGTATCGACCGATACAGTGCGTTCGCTCGTGATCACGCCCCGGATTGTGTAGCCGTGCTCGATGACTCTGAGCATGTCGACCGACTCCAGGCGCTCCAGGGGAGTCTCGGGGAGAGCGGTAAACTTGAGCAAGAAGTCTTTCGTGAATGCGATCAAACCCAGCTGCTTGAGCTTTTCGAAATCGCCGGCCGGCGCCTTTCTGCGCGAAGGGATCGGTTCGCGCGAAAAATAGATTACGTTGCCGGCCAGATTGATTACGGTTTTGACTTCGTTGACGGTTTCGAATTCTTCTTCGCTCACAATGCGACCAAGCAAATTCGTACTGAGGATTCCGGGTTCGTCGTAAAAGGGTTTCACCAGATCGTCGAGTATATCCGGATTCACGAAGGGTTCGTCGCCCTGCACGTTGATAATAATATCCGCGTCGACTTTGACCGCGGCCTCGGCCACGCGATCCGTACAGCGCTCGTGAGCCGACGAGGTCATGATGCACTCGCCGCCGTTCGCGACGACCACATCGTAAATCTCCTGATCGCAGGTCGCGACGATCACCTGATCCAGGTTCTCATTCAGGGCCACCCGTCTGCGAATGTGTTCGATCATCGGCAGACCGAGAATGTCCGCCAGGGGTTTGCCCGGGAAACGAGTCGCCCCCATGCGCGCGGGTATAATCGCCGCGATTTTCAGATTCGCTTTTTCTGACATAAATATAATAACCTCAGGTCAGTGCGGGCGCCTCCTCAGAGGGCTGGTCGCTCCGCGTTTTTGTGCAGGAAGATCGCGTCGGTCGCGTACGCAATCCACTGATTGCCGTCGGCGACGCTGGCCGCCAGATTTTTCGGAACCGGTTGGACCACGTGCATCCCCATGGCGACTTCCGCCGACCGGGCCGCTGCGCGAATCTCCCCCACTGCGGCAAGAAAATCCGGATGCTCGAATTGTCCCGTCAAATTCATAGATGCAGAAAGATCGTAGGGCCCGACCATCATCGCGTCGAGGCCGGGCGTCTGCGCGATTTCTTGAATCTCGCGGACCGCCCGAATATCTTCGATTTGCGCCACCAGAATCAATTCGTCATCGCAGCGCTGCAGGTGATCTTCGAAGTTCTTTCCAAACAGGCTGGCCCGCGAAAATCCCACGCCCCGCTTGCCCCGGGGGGTATACAGAGCCGACTCCACGGCCCGCTCCATCGCCGCGCGCGATTCGATCATCGGTACGATCACGCCTCGCGCGCCCGCTTCGAGCGCGTGTTTGATTCCCAGCGCTTCGTTCAATCCCACGCGCGCCACCGGTACAGTGCCGCCGAGCTCCAGGGCGCGAAAGATATCCGGCAGCAGGCCTTTCGAAAAGAGTCCATGTTCCAGATCGACGGCGACCCAGTCGTAACCCGCCGCTCCCATGATCTCCGCCACGGACGAATCCGGAATCTGCATCCAGCTTCCGATCGAAGGTTTTCCGGACTTCAGCGCCTGCTTGATTTCGATCGCCTTAGATTTCATTCTATTATATTCGCTTTTCTGATCGTTTCTACAATCGACAACGGCGATCGTTCAAGCCCCGACTAATGCCTGCTCGACGCGTCCGCGAGTCAGAAAATCCGAACAGGCCGCCTGGAACAGTTGATCATTGGGCACCATGTGTTTCGCAAGATGCGCATCGGCGTCGGGCAGAATCAATCCCAGCTTACCGTCCTGATTCTTTTTGTCTTTGCCGATGGCGTTCAGAAAGGCTTCGAGCGGGATTTCGGTTTCGCGATGGCTTTCGTAATTGCGAAACATTACCTGGTGCATACCGGCGAAGACTGCTTCGGAGCCGACCTTCAATCGAGAGCTGACGTAATTCGCCATATCCATTCCGATCGTCACGGCGAGGCCGTGCGGGATCGCGAAATTCGTCGCCGACTCAATCGCATGCCCGAAGCTGTGACCGTAGTTCATTACATTGCGCGGTCCCTTATCGAATTCGTCCTCTTCGATAATTCGTTTCTTGATTTCAAGCGCTCTTAAGTTATAAGAACGCAACACTTCCCGATCGGCTCGAATTCGATCGTAATCTTTTTGAATAGCGGCGAAAGACTGCGGCCCGTCGATCACGTGCACTTTGATGATCTCTCCGATGCCGGAAAGCACGTCGACGGGCTCCAGAGTTTCCAGGAAGTCCGCGTCGATCAGGATCTCGTCCGGCGGCAGAAAGCTACCCAGGATATTTTTCGCGTCGCCGACGTTAATCGAACTCTTCGAACCAATGCACGAATCCGCCTGGGCCAGCAGCGTCGTCGGCACGAATTTCCAGGGGATGCCCCTGAGAATCGTCAGGGCGATAAAACACGTGATGTCCTGAATAATCCCGCCCCCGATCGCGATCAGCTTGTGGTTCCTGCGAATTTTATTCGCGACCAGGTGCGAAACGTATTCCGGAAAGGACTCAAGTGATTTCGCGGATTCGGTCGCTTCGATGACAAGCACCGACGCCAGAGTTTCTCGCAGTGGTTTCAGTTGCTCCGCATACAATTTTGCTACGTTCTGATCCAGAATCAAGTGCGAACGTTCCGGGTCGGATTGCTTTAATCGTTCGATTGCGTCGCGAACGAAGTGCACCTGGTAAGGACCCCGATGCGATTCTATTTTCATCGATTCAGACACGCGTAAAACCACCGTCGATTGCGATCGTTTGACCGCTGATATAAGAGTTTTCCGGACTCGCCAGAAATGTTACAAGCGATGCGACTTCTTCCGGACGGCCCAGTCTGCGCTGGGGCACTCGCTGCGCGAGCTCGGCGATACCGTCTTCCCCCAGCACTCGTCGAGTCAGGTCCGTATCGGTAAAGCCCGGCGCGACGCAGTTCGCAAGAATTCCGCTCTCCGCGACTTCGGCCGCGAGGGCCGCCGTCATTCCATCGAGCCCGAATTTACTGGTCGAGTACGGCGCGCGAAATTCTTTGCTGATGATACCGAAGATTGAAGTAATATTAACGATGCGGCCCCACTGGCGCTCCTGCATATGCGGCAGGACCGCCTGGCACAAAAGAAAGGGCGTCCGCAGATTGACTTCGATAATGCGATCGAAGTCCGTGAATTTCAGTTCGGCGAAAGCGCCGATTTGATTGATGCCCGCGTTATTAATCAGAATGTCGTAACGCCCGGCGCGCGCTTCTTGTGCGAAGGCCTCGGTCGCTTTGCGATCCGAGAAGTCGATTCCCAGATACTCGTATCGCGCGTGCTCTTCGCCTGCGGGTCCGCTGGCGGCCGTTCCCGTAATGCTGACCTGCGCTCCCGCGTCCGCCAGAGCCCCCGCGATGGCCTTTCCGATTCCGCGAGTGCCTCCGGTAACCAGAGCCTTTTTCTGTTTCAAATCCGCCGTCATTGCTTCGCCTTAGCTGCTGGCGGCCGCCGGAGATTCAACGTGCGCCTTAATGCGTTTGTATAGAGTCTGCATGAGCATATGCCCGACAACTAACTGCAAATCTTCCGATATTTGCATATCGTCGACGGCGAAGTGCAACGGCGTTTCGGCCAGTTCTTTGCAACGCCCCCCGGAATAACCGAGAATCGCGAAGGTGCGCAGCCCGAGTTTGTTCCCGACCTCCAGCGCCCGCACTACATTCGGCGAATTTCCGCTGCCGGAAAGGACCACCAACACGTCGCCTTCTTCGCCGAGCACTTCGAGCTGCGCCGCGAAGACTTCATCGTACGAGATGTCGTTCGCCAGGCAGGTCATCACGGCTCCGTTCGCCGGGAGCGCCTGGATTCGCATGCCCGGTCCCAGATCTTTCGCCACGCCGTACAGAAAATCGTTCGCGAGATGGATCGCGTTTCCGGCGCTACCGCCGTTGCCGCACAGATACACGCGCTTGCGATTCACCCAGGCTTCGAACATCGCATCCGCAAGCGCCGCCGTTGAATCCCAGTTCTCCGCCGCAAGCACGGCCTGGAGCCGTCGACTGTAATCGGCGAAGTCCGCCGTTCTGTTATCAGAATTGGTACTCATATTGTATCTCCGTCTTCGTTCAGCGGCCGCAGGCGATCCGCTTAAAAAAACTATGCCGTCAATTTCAGTTTAGTTTATTTCGCGCGTTGCGCCGCTCGCAATTCTTTTTGCCAGATTTCCAACCAGCTGTCGTCGCGCCGGGCGTAGCGCTCGCAAAAACTTTCGCGGGCGTTCTGCACTTGTTTCGAATGCCACCAGCCCGCTACGTCCGACCAGACCCGATTGACATGATCGGCCGCCTGCGCTGCGTTCGCGAAATAGATTCCCGCGCGCTCCAGCATTGCCAGATCTTCCGCCGCCTGATCGTTTAATCCAAAGTATTCCGGCCGCCAGAATAAAACGCTCGGCGTATTCATCGCCAGGCCTTCCAGAAAGCTGGTGGCCATATGATCGAACACCGCCAGGCGGCACCGCTGCAGGCGTTCGGTCAGTCGTCCGGAAAAAGAGATTCTTTCAGCGGGCAAGAACGCTTCGACCTGCCGCTGCTCCTCGATTCCGAAATCCAATTTCGCGGGGCGATATTCCAGCGCCTCGCTCGGTCCGCTCTCAAGGGCCTGTATAAATTCTTTTTTGTCTTCGATATAAGATAATAGCTGCTCGGGACTCAACGAGGTTTGCAGTTTATAAACGACCGGCGGCAGCATCG
The DNA here is from genome assembly GCA_024742665.1 of bacterium. Lineage (GTDB taxonomy): Bacteria > Spirochaetota > Leptospiria > Leptospirales > Leptonemataceae > JANSYA01. The sequence goes on along the minus strand of JANSYA010000001.1, from coordinate 105,293 downwards.
TGCCGGCCAGAATCAGCGTCGTTTGATTTTGGCTTTGACTGTTATGCCGCTTTAGATCGCTCAGATAAGGCGAAGGCAATGCGATCGCCGGTCCGCGTTTGTCCGTCCAGCCCCAGCTCAAGAAAGCGTCAATCTGAACGCGTTCGACGTCTTCGTTTGCGAAGCTCGCGTACTGTCCATAGCCGCCGCCGTGCTGGTAGGTATAGACTTTGCCGCCGGCCCCGCGAATTTCAGAACACAGATCGTTGCCGCCCGGACTGTAGTTGTCGCCGCCAATCCAGACCGTTTGAGCCAGCTTTCGCCGCGACGTCCGCGCCGCGTAGAGCTTCGCATAGTCGGCGGGCATATACTTCCAGAGCAGGGCGGGCAGCACGCTTTCAAAATCGTTTTGCGCTTCGAAGAATTCGCCCCACCGCCCCCAGTCCTTTTCGACTACGGGCAGCTCTCGCATTTCATAAGATACGAACGGAAACAACAGATGCCTCGGAGCGAGCTTCCACTGGAGCCGCAGCCTTTCGCGAAAGCTCAGGGATCTTCCGTGCACGTCGGGGCGAATCGTAAAATTCAACTTCGCCGCCAGACTTGCGATGCGCCTTTTCAGCAGCTGTAGACGGGTCGGCCCGCGCTCCTGTTCGCCTGCCGCCCGGGCGGCCGCTTCGCGACGCGCGTCCGGATCGACGTCTACGAATGTCTCTTTCCATTCCGATTCGATTTCAGAAGCTTCGAAGTGTTTCCAGCGGCCCTGCATCTCCCGAATCATATCGGAAAACAACAGCAGATTGTATTCCTGTCCGACCTGCTTGCTATAAAACTCCGTCAGTCCGCTTTCATTATAGTGCGTCCGTTTGAAAATCCGGACTCGAAAGACTTCGCCCGGATATGCTTCGCGGATGTGTTCCAGTCTGCGGAAGCGTTCGAAGGCGATTCCCAGCCAGAGCAGCAGCCAGCCCTTAAAGTGCCGGCGAATAAAGTCTCGATCCACGCTGCCCTTTGCAAGGCCTGGATTTTCTTTTTTCAAAGAGGCAAAGAACGCATCGCAAAGGCGATCCGCCAATCCGTCGACATAATCGCTGGCCGCTTTCAGCGCCGCCCAATCCCAGGGCGGCGGCGCAAGCTCGAAGCTCTTTTGGTCTTCGAAGCGCAGATCGCTGCGATACGCGCAGCACCAGGGGCCAAGAATTACGGCTGATTTATAGCGATCGACGTCCTCGACTTCGATCGGACTGCCACTCAATATCAAAGAACGCGACACGGTCGGCGGCCTGGCCTCTAACGACTCCGCCCGATATAATGCAGCATATGCTTCCCATCGCTGCGCGAATCTTCTTCGACTGCGACGTACTCGGCGACGAAATAACGATCGAAGAATTCACGCATCATCGCCGGCGACGCGAACAGCTCTTTGCCGTAATAGTTATCGATTTCAGGAAAGGACTGCGAAATATACAGGCGGCCGCCGTCGCCGATCAGCCGGCGGGTATTGCGCACGTAGTCGTCAATGCGATCGGTCACGTACCACAGAACTTCTTTCGACAGCAGCAGGTCCACCGGCCCGCCCGTTCGTTCCATCGCCCGGGCGACCTGATCGTCTTCCAGAACGTCGAAGGCGAAGAAGTCGATTCCAGCGTGCAGGCCGGCCGCCTGAACGACCGCTTCTTCCGAAATATCCACTCCGTAGATCTTACGCTGCTCCGGATTTTCGACGCTATCGCGAATGCGACGCGTAAAATATCCCAGGCCGCAGCCGAGTTCCATAAACGAAGCGAAGTCGACGCTCTTGAGGACCGCCAGGGTCATATCCGAAAAGAAGGCGAAGGCCGACTCGTCTTGATGCCAGGGCACTTCGCTGGAATTGCGATACATCTCATCGAATTCGCCGACGAGCTTCCCGCCCTTGAAGACGTAGTCATGATAGTCCGTTGACTTTGATTCCATAGCAGCTAGAGCGACAAGCGGCTCTTTATTTTTTCAGCACGACGAAGTGATTCAAGACCAGTCCGTCGAGGCCGGAGCGTTCGAGCACGTCGATCGCTTCTTCGGGCGTATTTACAATGGGGTAGCCGTGTAAATTAAACGAAGTATTGATCAGCGCCGCTCGTCCGGTTTGCTTTTTGAACTCCGTGATGATCGCATACAGACCGGGGTTCGCCGCTTCCGTCAGAATTTGCGCGCGAGCGCTGCGATCCGCGGGATGACATCCGGCTCGCATCTCGTCCCAGCCGACCGGCGTGGAATCGAAACCGATCGTCATATGCGGGGATCGTAGATTCTTCGGATTTAATACGTAGCGCGGGGCGTCCGTATCCAACACGACCGGCGCGAAGGGCATCCAGAAGTCTCTGTTTTTAATCGCTGCGTTGATCGTGCCGATCACGTCGGGCACGGTCGGGTCGGCGAGAATCGAACGATTGCCGAGCGAACGCTGGCCGAATTCCATCGGACCGGCGCAGCGTGCGAGGATCTTGCCGTCCGCGAGCAACGCCGCGACCCGGGCGGAATCGACCTGGTCTTCGACGATATATCGATCGTCCAGCGCGCCGACCGCCGCCTTTTCTTTTTCGAGATTCGACTCGGGACCTAAATACAAACGTTCCAGATACGGAACGTCCTGCGGCTTCCACTCGGTGCCGCGTTCTTTGTGCAGATCTTCCGCCATGCAAAAGGCGCTGCCCAGAGCCAGGGATTCGTCCGAGCCGGAGCCGCCCACGAAAAGTTGTTCGATGCCGGGCAACTCCGCGATCTTACCGTTCGCGCGAATGTTCATCGACGCTCCGCCGGAAAGCACGACCTGTCCGATGCCGAATCGATCCACCGCGTTTGCGACCCACTCGGTCAGCAATTCTTCGGCCCAGCGCTGAAGACCCGCGGCGATGCCGTCGAAGCGACAGCCCTGCAGCCGATCGCGAAACCAGAAATAGCTGTCTTTGGGTTCGACGTTCCACTTGAAGTCGATTCCGTCGACGACCAGCGTCTGCTTGAATAATTCGTAGGGTTTTTGCGCGATGCGCTCTTTGCCGTACGGCGCAAGTCCCATCACTTTGTATTCGTGTTCGTTCGGCTTCATGCCGAGCACGAGCGTAATATAGCGATAGATCCGCGCGATATTGCAGTTCACGGTTTCCAATTCGAATCGAAAATCGCCTTGCGGATTGAAGACGCCGATCGAGCCGTTCGCGTTATCGCCCCAGCCGTCCATCGTAATGCTCAACACGTCCTGCTGGCGAAAGGGCGAGCTATAGTAGCCATAATAAGCGTGGGCTTTATGGTGTAAGATCGTGCGGACTTTCGACTGATCCACTCCCAGGAAATCCGCGAAGATCTTTTTGCGATCTTCGGAAAAGCTTTCGACCTGCTGCTTCAGACCTTCGGCGCTCTTCGCCCAGTAGTCTTGCGGATAGAGATCGCGATTGACTTTATCTTCGAATACGTCGAGATCCGAAACCTGTTTGCCTTCGTAAATGCGCGGATACCAGCGATCGGTTTGTTCGCGCACGTAATCGTCGATCGACCAGCGCGCCTTTTGCAAAATCGAATAAGGCAGATACTGTTCGTTCGAAGCGATGGCCACTCCGTCCAGATCTTCCGCCTTCAAGCCGTTCGCTTCTAAGACGTAGCGAATCGCCTGGGCGGGAAATACGTCGTCGTTCTTGATCCGGGTAAAACGCTCTTCGCTGACGGCGCTCTGAATTTTATTGTCGATCAACAGGGCCGCCGTCGATGACAGACCCCAGTATATTCCAAGTATTTTCATATATAGTTACTTTCGTATTCGTAATCGATTAAGACTGCCTTCGCCTTCAGCTGGAGACGAGAGTCGCTTCGGCGATGATCGTATCGCAAAGACCCAGGGAAGCCAGCTGCTTCTCGTAGGCCGCGTGCAGCTCGGGGGAATCAAGAAACGACCACTGCTGATGTCCGCCCGGGCGGCCTTTCGCCAGCCAGTGCATGTGGTTGGCGACGCTGTATCGCTGGATTTGCTTGATGAAATTTACTTTCAGGCCGGCCTGCTCCAGCAGCTCGCGCATCGTTTCGTTCGTAAACAGAAACAGATGGCAGCTCCAGTACGTAAACTTCGAGAAGGCTTCGGATTCATACAGACGCAGCAGCGCGTCGTGGGCGGCGGGCACTTCGATCACGATTCGCCCGCCCGGCTTCAGCTTCGCCGCAAGCGCCTGCAGCATCGCCCGGGGATCCGGCAGATGTTCCATAACATGAAACATCGTAATCAAATCGAAGGCGGGTTTCTCCGGTAAATCGGAGACGTCGGCATAGCGTTGAACCCCGAGCTTCGCATAGCGCTCTTCGAGACGGCTTTCCGGTTCCACGACCGCCACGCTGGCCGCGGTGTCGCGAATCATTTCCGCGAAACCGCCGGCGCCGGCGCCAAAATCCAGCAGCGAGCGCCCGGTCGCCGCGGCGCCGAGCATTTCGCTTCGACGACGATCATCCACCGCCGACTCCCGCAGCCACTGTTGCACCGTGGTTTCGTCGCCGCCGTCGTGCATGCCGGAATCTTCGTAATAGCCGTCTTGAATGTGATCGAAGGAATCCAGGCAGACCAGGCCGCAGGATTCGCATTCCAGAATTTTCAGCTCCGCCTTATCGCGCACCTGGCCGGGCAGGCGTTTGAATTCGGAGCTTTTACAAAGATAGCAGGTCTGCATGTCGTTCGCGTCGCTCGATCTTATTCGTGGCCCATGCCCTTCGAACACTTCAGGCACACCGGGTTTTCGTGATAGCGGCCTTCCGCGTGAAGTTTGCGCAGCTCTTTCGCCGCCGAAGAATCCCAGATGTCTTTTAGAGATGTTTCTCCGATATCGCCCATCTTCAAATAGGAGCTGAACATCGCGCAGCAGGGAGTGACTTCGCCGTTGCCGCGAATGTACAGGCGCTGCCAGGGCTGGTTGCACTTGAAGGTATCTTCTTTTTCTTCGCGATGACCGGAGAGATCTTCGTAGTCGCCTTCGGTGTCGGGAGTCATGAAGTCCTGGATTACAACGTATTCCACGCGATCGTTCCAGTACTTTACGAAATCGTCGACTTCGTGTTCGTTCTGCTTCATGCGAACGAAGTTCACGCCGACTTTCGGCAGCTCGGAACCGAGCTCTTCGCGCTTGCGTAAAAACAGATCGATGTTGCGCATCGTCTTTTCGAATACTCCGCCCAGGCGAATCTTCGAATAGGTTTCTTCGGTAATCGCGTCGAGACTGAAACGAATCCGCGTCAGGCCGGATTTAATAATCTGCTCGGCCAGGCGTTCGGTCATGATCGAACCGTTGGTGTTCACCATAATATCCAGGAAACCGTGGTCTGCGGCCAGTTTGAACCAATCGACGATTTCGCGAATCAAGAAGGGTTCGTTATCGCCCTGAAAAGAAATCGAGGGGCAGTTGTACTTTTGCGCTTCTTTTAAAATGCCCGTGATCTTCTCGGTGGTCATGGCCTCTTCGTAGCCGAATTTATCGCGCAGAGCGGGAATTCCCTGAACGCACATCGGGCAGCGAAAGTTGCACTTATAGCTCGTTTCGATGTGCAGGAACATCGGAAAATCCGATTCGAATTCGAAGCGGTTGACCTCGTCCCATTTTTTGCGATATTCCGCGAATTTCGGGCCTTTGATTTTCTCCAGCTCTCCTACGATCGAGGATTCCGGTTTCGGTACTATCTTATCGGTTTTCATAGTCGCCCCATCAGCCTGCACAATAGCAGACTTTTATCTCAGTCTTACATATTCGCGTAAAGCTCGCGAATCTTTTCTTTCGTCAAAATGTCTTTATAATTTTCACCGAGCGCGTTCGTCAAAGGCCGCTCCATGCGCAGAGTCATGTCGACCATCGCTTCCAATTCTTCCGGCTTCAGTCCGGCGCAAACATTCGTCGGCAGAGTCACGCCTTCGCGTTTCATCATCTCGCGCATCTCGACGACGTGTTCGTCATAGTACTCTTCCAGAACGTTAAAGGCGATACAATTCGCTATGCCGTGACGATAGCCGAGAATCAAACTCAGACCGTACGAAAGCGCGTGGCAAATACCCACTTCCGAATTCACGATACTCAGGCCGCCCATATACGAAGCCACCATCAGTTTGTCTTCTTCGCCCTTCGACAAAAATACCGTCTGGCACATTTCCAGAGCCTTCGAAGCGTAAGCCGCGGCGATTTCGTTGATCATGGTTCCACGCAAAGATTCGACGCAGTGAATATAACAATCCATCGCCGTATAAAATCTTTGTTCGGCCGGCACGGTGCCGGACAGTTCCGGATCCAGAACGATCGCGTCGAACATACTGTGATCGCTGTTAATACCGAATTTTTTTTCCGGGCCGGTCAGGACCGCGGTGCGACTGGCTTCGGCGCCGGTCCCCGCCAGAGTCGGAATGCCGACCTTGAAGACCGCGGGATTCGGAACGAGATCCCATCCCTGGTACTGCGCCGACGATCCTTCGTTATTTAACATGACCGCCGTCGCTTTGCCGACGTCCATCGTGCTGCCGCCGCCCAACGAAATCACCGCCGCGGGGCGATTCTCGTTTTCTTTCAGAACCAGATCGCGCAATTCGTCCACCTGCACGGTCGTGGGTTCTTTCGCCGTGCTGATCGTATACAGCTTATCTTCCGGTTTCAGATCCAGGCGATCCAGGAGACCCGTCGTGCGATGCACTTCATCCACGACGTACAGGTACCAGTCCTTCGCCCCGTTCTTCGCGGGTAAAAGTTCGTTCAGTCGGCCGAGCGCTCCGGCCCCGAATAGCATGCGCGGTACTTGCTTGATGATTCTGTGTTGCATAATAATTCCTTCGGCGAACCGGCCCTCGGTCTCCCGACGATCCATCGCGATGGGTGGTGTATTTATCGCGATGATTGATATATTTGTCTAACGAAGCCTGACGAAACCCGGTGAATGCGAAGCTCAGGCATACCGCTTGAGCAGCGTTTCGAGCAGCAGGATATCGACTTCGTCGTCGATTTCAAAATTGTATTCTTTTGGGATTTCTTTTTTACAAATGCGATCGCCCGACCAGCGACCCGCCGCGGCCAGAGCGCGATCGATCACGTACACGTTGCCGTCGTCGTAAAAGAATCCTTTATAGTCCTGGCGGCGTTCGTTGCCGTGCGTTCCAAACTCTCTGAATTTACACAGAAAGCCGGTGGCCAGCGTATCGTAATCGCCGTCGGCGTATTCTGTAATGCACTCGTCGATCAGTCCCGGGTAGCGCAGCGGCGACGTCGGCTGCAAAACGCAAAAGGCGTCCATCTCCGGCTTTTGTCCGGCCAGGTGCTGCAACAGATCCACGGTCTTCGATTCGTCCGTCGCAAGCTCCGGCGGCCGCATCAAAACCGGCGCTCCGCATTCCCGGGCGACCCGCGCGATTTCTTCGTCGTCGGTCGATACAAAAAATTCGCTCAGAAGCTTCGATTCGCGAGCCGCATCGATGCTCCAGGCGATCAGGGGTTTTCCCTGAATCGCTTTGATGTTCTTGCGCGGAATGCCTTTGCTTCCGCCCCGGGCCGGAATGACCGCCGCGACCTTCAAGACTTTCTCAGCTCCGTCAGGGCCGCCTTCGTCGAATCGATCATGTACTGAAAGTCCTCGTCGCTCATCCAGTGATGAAAGGGAAAGGAAATCATATTATCGTAGAACTCGTCAGTCTCGGGACAGTCCGCGGCGCCGAAGCCCATCTTCTTGAACAGATCGTAACGATAGAGCGGATAGTACTGGATGATCGTCTTGATGCCGTACTGCTGGTGCAGCATCTGAATCAATTCATTGCGATGCTTGCCGGACTTCAACGTAACGCGAGCCGGCAGCAGGTGAAAAACGTGATCTCCGTCGGCGGGCTCCGACTGGAATTTCAGTTCGTCGAAATCCGCCATGGCTTTGATGAACTGACGTCCCCGCGCGGTTCGTTCCGCGTTCAACTGATCCAGGCGATCGAGAACTTTTACTCCTAATGCCGCCTGAACTTCCGTTAAGGGAAAATTGTACGGCCAGACTCCCGGCAGATACTCGTCGACGTTGACCATCGCCGGCTCCCAGTAATGTTCGCGTCCTTCCGGCCAGGGACGATGGCCGTTGTGGCGCATTCCGAAAACCTGCTTCACGGATTCTTCGTGATTGACCACGATCGCCCCGCCTTCGCCCATCAGAGTCATATTCTTTTGAGCGTGAAAACTAAAGGCCGCGAAATCTCCGAGGGATCCCACCCGCTTGCCTTTGAATTTCGCTCCGAGGGCCTGGGCGCAGTCTTCCGCGAGAATGATATTGTGTTTATCCGCGATCTGCCGCAGGCGTTCCATATCGCAGGGACGCCCGTAGAGATGCACGGCGAGAATCAGCTTCGTATTCGGCGTGATCAGTTTTTCGACGTGAGCCGGATCCATCACCAGAGCTTCCGGATCGATGTCCGCCCAGACCAGCTTCGCGCCGGCCCGGCCGAAGGGGATGCCCGAAGCGCAGTAGGTGTGCGCCGGCAGAATCACTTCGTCTCCGGCTTTTACGCCGCTCAGCAGCGCGATCAGCTCTAAGGCAGCCGCGCCGGAAGTTACGCCGAAAGCCGGCCCGCCGCCGATATAGGCTCCGAATTTTTCTTCGAAGGCTTTCAGGTGTCCGCCCTTCGTAAGGGGATCCGCCGAAGACGCGGTCTGTACGATTACGTCGAGCTCTGCTTGCGTATAATTAAAGCTCTTGCCGCTCCAGCCGATTCTTTCCGGCGCCTGTTGTTGTTTTTGATCACTCATTCTTGCCAGCTCCATTCCCAATGCATTGATAATATCGATCTCGCCCGATCTCTTAAAACCATCGTTCTAGTTTTTCTAGGGCCTTCCAGAATCCTTCGCCCTCGTTCTTGTGGCCCTGCCAGATCTCCGGAATAAACGAAGCCTGCGCCGCCTTAGAGTCCAGAACCCGGGCCACATTCGCGAAGTCCATCGTGCCCTCGCTGATCTGCAGGCCTTCGCCGTCGAGACCTTCGCCGTCCGCGATATGCAGATGCGCGGCGAAGGGCGCCACGCGTTCCAGAAAATCGCTGAAGGCCACTTTCATATGATTCGCCGCGAGATACGAATGCGAAACGTCAAGGCAGACTCGCATCTGATTGCGAACGCAAAACTCTTCGATATCCTTCGCCGTAACGAAAAGATTATGATAACTCTGGCCGCCGAAGTGCCAGGGAAAGGGCGGCATGGTCTGGGGAATCAATTCGACTCCGGCCGCGTCGATCCGCCCCAGGCTGTCTTCCAGTCTCGCGGTCATGGCTTTCGCCTCGTCTGGAGATACGAATCCTTCGCGACTGAAGCCGCCGACGTTGACTACGATCAGCGGATTTTCCGGTCCGCGAAAGAAGGGCTTCAGCTTCTTCGTAATTTCAACGACTCGCTGCAATTCGCCGATCGAACGTTTGCGATAGTCCTCGTCCGGGCTGCACAGGTCGAGGATATGATCGCCCTGAAAAAGCTCCGGAGAATGCACGACCACGTCCATATCGTAACGTTCTCTTAAGTACTTCTCGGGAGAATGTTCCAGGTCCTTATAGCTGAAATGAAATTCGACTAAGTCGAGATTCGATTTCTTTTGCAGGCGTTCCAGATCATGATAGCGAACGGGCAAACCCCAGGGACGACGAAAGCTGTAGTCTTTCGCGCCACTCGCGCCGGAAAAGAAATCCGTCTCATAAAAGAAATCGCCGCTGACATAGTCGCGCGGAGCCGGTCGACCAATCAGCAGATCGATTTTATTCGGCTGCAGTCCTTTGCCCGGGCTGCGAATCTCGATCATCGAACGCGTAATGGTCTGGCCTTTCTGCAGCGCCTGGTTGATCACCAGGCTCTTGGCCAGGTTTTCCCGATTCATCATTTCGCCCTGGCTAATGTTGCGTTCTTTGCCTTTGCCGAAGGACTCTTCGACTTCTCTGATGCCCCGGACCATCTCCGCGAATTCGGCGGGCAGCAGGCTGACCTTATGATCGTTGCCTTCCATGTCGCGATCGAGAGTGAAGTGCTTTTCGATCACGCGGGCTCCCAGAGCCACGGCCGCGACGGCGATATGAATGCCGCGCTCGTGTCCGGAATATCCAACGGAGAAACCGGTAATATCGCGCAGGCGTTTTAGGTACTGGAGATTCACGTCTTTGAACGGCGCCGGATAGGTCGAATTGCAATGCAAAAAGATCGACGGAATACCGCTCGATTTCACCAGCTGCACCGTTTCGTTGATTTCGGTTTCGGTCGACATCCCCGTCGAACAAATGATCGGCTTGCCTTTTTCGCCGGCCGCCCGAATCAGCTCGTGATTCGTAAGATCCGCCGAGGCGATCTTAAAGGCCGGTATCCCGCAGGCGTCCAGGAAATCCAGACTGCTCAAATCCCAGGGCGTACACATCGGCACAACTTTCTTTTCGCGGGCGTAATCGAAGGCCGCCTGCAACTCTTCTCGCGAAAGTTGGAAGCGCGAAAGCAGGTCCAGAGTGTACTGCGAGCCCAGGTCCTCTTCGATGTCGTCCGGATTGCCTTCGTTCGAGTAGAGGGACTTCATATCCCGCGCCTGGAATTTGACGCAATCCGCGCCGGCTCCGACCGCTTCGTCGATCAGTCGTTTCGCCAGCTCCAGGCTGCCGTTGTGGTTGTTGCCGATCTCCGCGATAATAAAGACGGGGCTTTCTTCGCCGATCGTAAAATTCTCTATAATAAGATTCGCGCTCTTTTTCAAAAAAACCGAAACGATATGTCCGCGTTGATCGATGACGGGAATCGCGTCGACGCCGGCTTTAAATTTCGACTCGAGTGCGGCGCGTCCGGTTTCCGGCGTGGCCGTAATCAGGTCGCGATTCAAAAGCTTCGTAATCGGCATATTCAGATCGATGTCTTTGCTATCGAGCAGCCACTTGCGAAAATCCCCGTCGCTGAGACACCCTTCGAGGACTCCGTGTTCGGTGACCGCGAATACGATTCGACTCTGGTTCTCGCTGATCTTTTTCAGCGCGTTCAAAACGGTTTCTTCGCTGAAGATTATGAACGGAGATATTTTTTTGATTTCAATCATTCTCTGCTGTCGTTAAAGCTTTTGGGCGTCTGCTACGATGATCGCTTAAGAAACCGGGGACGCTTCCCACTGAATTTCGGGCGCGACCATCGTGCCCGTAGAATACAGACTGCGCTGGGCGCGGATCGTTTCGGTATCGACGATTTCGAAAGTCAGCTGCTTTTGCAGCGACATGATCGTGAACAGATGTCGATTCGAGATCGAAGCGTTGATCCAGTACGTGCCCGGTCGAAACAAACGGGCCGGCAGACGCAGCCGATAAACGAAGTCGCCTTCCGGTCTTTGCGTGATCGGCGCCGTCTCTTGCTCCCAGTCGGTGCTGTACATCAAAGCGTGGCCTTCCGCGTCGAATACCTGAAAAGTACAATAGTAGTCCGGGTTCGGCTTGCGAACGCGAATGTGCATATCGACGAAAAACTCGTCGGCGTAATTGATCTGTCGACCGAGCTCGCCTTGATGATTCAATACGGCGCACTTTGTAATTTGCACCGGCAGGGATTCCTGTTCTTCGACGGTCAACTCGCCGCTGTCGAGCTCCGAATAGCGATGCATATAATAGTTAATGCCGCCCTCGGTGGAACCGTTGTACACGACCTGTCCGTTTTCCAGAACGACGACGCGATGGCACAGTCGGCGCACCGCGTCCATATTATGGCTGACGAATAGAATCGTGCGGCCGGCGCTGCCCAGATCGTTCATGCGGCCGATGCACTTGCGTTGAAAGTCGATATCGCCGACCGCAAGCACTTCGTCGATTACCAGAATCTCCGGTTCGAGATGCGCCGCCACCGCGAAGGCCAGTCGCACCTGCATCCCGCTGGAATAACGTTTCACCGGGGTTTCAATAAAACGTTCTACGCCGGCGAAGCTGACGATCTCGTCGAAACGCTCTTTGATTTCGTCGCGCGCCATTCCCAGAATCGCGCCGTTCAGAAAAATATTTTCCCGTCCGGTAAGCTCCGGGTGAAACCCCGTTCCAACCTCTAAGAGGCTGCCGACGCGACCGCGATAACGAATGGCGCCGGTGGTCGGCAGAGTCACTCTCGAAAGAATTTTCAGCAGCGTGGATTTTCCCGCGCCGTTCTTACCGATGATGCCTACGATTTCGCCGTCATTAACGTCGAAAGAAATCCCGTTCAGGGCGCGAAAGCTCCCGCCCGCGTCGAGCTTCTTGTCGTCTTCCATGATCAGAGCATTCGGATCGGGGCGGCCGAGTTTGCGCGCCCACCAGCTCTGCAGATCTTTGTAGAGCGTTCCGTGCCCGATGGTTCCGAGCTTGTATTCTTTTACAAGATTGTCGATTTCGATTCTACGCATCTGAGTGTACTGCGCTTCACACCGTGTCGATAAACGAACGCGCGGAGCGGTTAAACATTAATAAGCCGAAGACGAAGAGCACGACGGAAACGCTCCAGCTGATCGTCATCATCAGTGAGTTGACGCTGCCCACGCCGAGAAAGGCGTACCGAAAGTTTTCAACGACAGCCGTCATCGGATTAAAATAAAAGAAAATGTGATACTGTTCCGGAATCACCGTCAGCGGATAAACGACCGGTGTCGCGTACATCCACAGCTGCACTCCAAAACCCACCAGATAAAACAAATCCCTGTACTTCGCCGTGAGCGAAGATACAACCAGCCCGACCGCGAGTCCTGTGATCATAATCTGAAAGATCAGCAGCGGCACGTACGCGATCCAGGGCCCCGGTCGGATTCCTTCTCCGGCGTACAGATAGTAGGCCCAGAACGCCAAAAAGATCATGAGCTGAATAAAAAATTTAATCAGCCCGGAACTGACCGTCGAAAGCGGCACAATGATTCTCGGGAAATATACTTTCGCGAAAATTCCCGCGTGCTGCGTAAATGTTCCCGAAGTCGTGCGCAGAGATTCCGCGAAATAATTCCAGACGATGACGCCGGACATATAGTAGGGCAAGTGCGGCACGCCCTCGGTCGAAATATTCGCGATGCGTCCGAAGACGAGCGTGAATACGACCGTCGTCGTTAAGGGTTCGATGATGTACCACAGCGGACCGAGCACCGTCTGCTTGTACAGCGCGACGAAATCGCGACGCACGAAAAGCATATAGAGATCTCGAAATTCGAACATCTCTCTAAATTGGAAATCTACGAGAGGCTTTTTGCTCGTAATGGCGGTCGTCCACCACCGCTCCCCGGACTCGTCTTCCGGAGTTCCCTGATTGATTGTATCTTGCATAGTTGTCAGCGGCTCGCGATCTTTAAGACTTTCTGAGCTCCGCCAGACCAGTCGCCTGCGGATCCTGAATCGCGTTCCAAACGATATCCCAGGCCGGCGCTTCGGGCGACCCGGGGCGTTTGATATAATAATTTCTAAAAGCGTCGTATTTGTTTAAGTCGATCGAAAGCTGCGCTTCCCAATCGATTTCATCCGGCGATACCCGATCGAGATTGATCACGTCTTTGCCCAGCTGTTCCGCCATCGTGCGGGTATAGGGGCCGTAGTCCGCCATGTACTCCAGCTGATCGGTCGTAAAAAATACGGCGGGCTTATGAAAGAGCACCGCGTAATAGAGCGCGGTCGTACAGTGTCCCATTACAAAGCGCGATTTCGCGACCGCTTTGATCGAATCGCCCGCGCTAATCTGATAAGGTTTGATCCATTCGTTAATGCGTTCGGGCTGGCCCCAGGGATGGGTCGTCTTTTGGACTTTCATCTGCAGGCGGCGCTCGATACTTTCGAAAAGACCGACCAGCTTCGGATAATAGTCTTCCGCTTCGATAACGCTGCGATAGCCGGGGTGCGTATAAAAGGGCGCGTTCTGGCCGAGAAAGAGCGCGATCTCTTTGTCTGCGCCTGTTTCCTGCGCGGCCTGTTCCCGCTCTTTTGCGAAATCCTCTTTGGTCAGATCCTCTGCTAGTTCGTCTTTTACCGCCAGATAGCGATCATACATCGAAAGATGGGTCCAGCAAATGCGCGTATCGCGGCCGACCGGCAGCGCCTGCGGATAGTACGCGTCGATCGAACCCTGCCCTTTGCCGATCCAGAAATCCGGACCGCGCAGTCCGTAGCTTTTGCTGAAGGCTTTATAATAAAAATATAGAAATACGCCGGGTCCCTCGCTCAGAGTAAGTTCAAAGACTCGTTTCAGATTTTGAAACGGCTTGAGCAAGGCCATCAAAATGAGCTTCGTCCGATGCTTGAATCTCCAGAAGAACGGCCGGATTCGAACGTCCTTCACCAGCAGCTCGTTGAAATCTTGAAAGTCCGGCTGCGGCAAATCGCCGTCGTCGCTGAGTAAGAAAGCGTAGCGAAATCCCATGCGGTCGACCGCTCGCAGCAAACGATAATCCGCCGGATCAAGCTTGTGCAGAAAAAAGAGAATGAAAACGCTCTGCGGATTTTTCTTTTGGCTTCGTAAAAATTCTACGAGCTCTCGAACCAGAGCGAAGCGCTGCACGAGTCGCTCGTCCACAATCTCCGGATTCGTGCCCGGTATTAAAATCTCGTCGCATTGCAGAAAGCTCAGCCGGGCGCCGCGACGCGTCCACTCAGCGTGGGGCCAGAAATCAAGAGTTCTCCGATCGACCTGAGCGTCCGTAACTCCGAAAACCCGCTCGATTTTATCGGCCTGCGCAATCTCCCACGACTTGCTTTCCATTCCCTCAGAGTCGCAAAAAGTTTTCAATCAGCTGCATCCCGGCCGCTTTACTTTTCTCGGGATGAAACTGCGTGCCCATGATATTGTCGCGACGCACGACCGAACAGAAGCGATAGTCTCCGAAGAGCGTTTCGCCCAGACAGTCTTCCGGGCGCTCGGTGCGAGCGGCGAAAGAGTGTACGAAATAGAAATCTCGTTTGCTATGATACGAAGCCAGAATGCTTTTTTCCCACAGCGACTCTTCAGCGTGTTCCGGAACGACCACCGGATTCCAGCCGATGTGCGGAATCTTATAGCCCGCCTGGTCCGGCAGCTTCGTCACCTGACCCGGCACTAAATCCAGGCCCGCGTTCTGACCGAACTCTTCGCTCGATGAAAACAGCATCTGCATTCCCAGACAGATACCCAGGAAGGGTTTGCCGGACTGCACGAATTCGCGAATGCCTTCGACCATGCCCTGCTCTTTTAAGCGCGACATTCCGTCGCCGAAGGCGCCGACGCCCGGCAGCACCGCGCAGTCGGCGGTCATGATCTTTTCGGCTTCGGTTACGACTGACACTTCGCATCCCGCGTACTCGAAGGCCCGCGTGACGCTGTAAATATTGCCGGCGAAATAATCTATGATTGCTACGTTTTTGGTACTCATGAATGAAGTCGCGATCTCTAAAGTCTAATGCCGGGCCGTAGGAATCTTAGTTTCTTCCAGATGTTCTTTAATCGACCCGATGGTCGCTCTTTTATAGTGCAGCATGGACGCCACCGCCACCGCATCTACTCCGCCTCTGTGAATGACGTCCGACACATCTTCCGGCTTGTTGCCGCCGCCCGATACGATCACCGGTAGACTCACCGCCTCTGTGACCTGGGCCGCGAATTCGACGTCAAAGCCCCGGCCGGTTCCATCCTGATCGATGCTTGTTAACAACAACTCTCCAGCGCCCAGCTCTTCGGCTCTCTTCGCCCAGTCCAGAGCGTCGATATCGCTCGCTTCCCGTCCGTTTTCCGTAAAGATAACCCGCCGCCCGTCTTCGAGCAGTTTCGTCTGCAGCGAAACGACAATCACCTGCGACCCATAAATCTCGGCGATTTCAGAAATCAGATGCGGGTTGGCGACCGCCGCCGTATTGATCGCCACCTTATCGGCTCCGTTTCTGAGCAGTAGCTTCACGTCCTCGGGGCTGCGCACTCCGCCCCCAACGGTCATGGGAATAAATAGATGCTTCGCCGCGCCTCGCACGACTTCCAGAAGATTATTGCGACCATACAGACTCGCGACCGTATCGATGTACAGTAACTCGTCGGCGCCCTGCTCATAGTAGGCGGTCGCCATCTCGTCCGGATCCCCCATGATTCGCAGGCCTTCGAAGTGGATGCCTTTGACAACGTTTGTGCCTTTGATATCCAGGCGCGCAATCAATCTCGGTTTGATATGGTTTTCCTGCATCTTTTCTTTCGCGTCGCTGTTCCTGACACTTAACGCCCGGACTAATCCGCTTCCCAGACCGGTTTTCGCAGCTTCCACTCGCCGCCTTCTTTCTTCCAGAGATGATCTGAACGCCAGCTATCAATTACAGCCTCGAATTCCGCTTCGGTAATTCCGCAATATTCCAGAAAGACTTGAAAGTACTTCTTCGGAAATTCGCCGTCGTATTTTTTAACGAGAGCGATGCCTTCTTCGCGAGTGATTTTGTTGTCCCGGATTTCGTGCGACGCGTCCGAGGTCGCTCGCCCGATTCCGAATTTAATATGCGCGAGGTAAAAATGGAATCCGTCGGTGCGATCATCCAGGCTCGCATACTTCGAATAGGTTCCTTCCGAACGTTCAGCGTTCGCTGTGAAGCCATTGTTTTCAATGCAATAGTAATAGTTTTCCTGCGGATCCCAGTACTTATAATAGCCCATAAAATGGATCTCGGTTTTGTTCTCCTGGATCCGCTTGAATTCGGGCGCCCGGTACGGCCAGATTTCCTTTTCTGAAATGCCGTGCTTTTGCCAGAACTCCGGCGGCATGCCTGAGAAATAGTGGCCGTCATGATCGGCAATTTCGCGCGTCGGCCGGTTCGCGTTTTTCATATCGCCGCCGTATTCGACTTCGCCGTTTTCGCCGTACATAATCAGCGAAACGCCGTGCAAAACCGCCATTCGTAGAGGAAAATTCGTCTGACCGTATATAAACGGCTGGAAAGGATCTCCTAAATGCATGAAGGCCAGGCGCGTCATCTTGCGATGCACGGGGCCGTTCATATGGCCGAGAACATTGTCAAAGCCGCCCACGTTAATAAAGTTCTGCAGGTTTTTCCAGCCGATGTCAGTGTACAAATGCGGCGCCCAGGTTACCGTTAAGGGATTCATACCGTATTTATATTTCAGTTGGTGCGCGACGAAGCCTCCGTCCTTGCCCCCACTGCAGGGAACGATTACGTCGTACTCCCCCGTATCTTTGCGGTGCAGATCGCAGAGCTCTTTCAGCTCCTGCTCGCGCTTGTCCCAGTCGATTTCCTTTTGTTTGTAATCCGCGAAGCGACACGCGCTGCACACGCCCTCTTCGTCGAATGAAATCCGGGGACGCTGATTCGAAATCGTACAGCGCTTGCAGAATTGGACCGTTTCCGGCAAATTATATAATTTGAGTACGTCTCTCTTTTCTACAACGATCGTTTCGTCTTTCATTTCACTATTCGTCATTTTTTGGACCTCCGAAACCTTATTCAGGTCAGACTTCCCTGCTTAATCGAATTATTCGCTTTTTCGTATTCTTCCCAATGGCCGACGTCGATCATTTCCGTCGATACCGGATACACGCCGACTTTACCGCCGCCTTTGCGAGAGCGCTCCAGCAAGCCAGGCATATCCAGGAATTCGCCGTCCGCCACTAATTCCAGGACTGAGGGTTCGAGAGCGTAAATTCCCGCATTCACTACGATCTCGTGTTCCGGCTTCTCGACCATATTGATCAGCTTTCCGTTCTGCATTTCGATGACTCCATACGGAATCTTCACCTGATGCACTACGCCAATCATCGTCGCGTCGTCTCCGCTCTCTTTATGAAATCGGAAAAAGTCGTCGAAGTCGACGTCCAGCAGTACGTCGCAGTTGATTACGAACAAAGTGTCCTGAATCTTTCCGCGGACGAGATGCAGAGAGCCGGCCGTGCCCAGAAATTCTGTTTCCTGCACGAACTGCAGATCGAAGCCTTCGGGATTTTCTCCGAAGTACGCCTTGATCATTTCAGCTTTGTAGTTGAGCGAAAGAATAAAGCGATTAAAGCCGAAGCTCTTCCACTTTCGCATGATCAATTCTACGATCGGAGTCTCGCCGACCGGAATCAAAGGCTTGGGCAAGATGTTTGTAAAGGGACTGAGGCGCGTACCCTTGCCCCCGGCCAATACGAACACCTGGTTTTCACGCGGGTCAAAATGCCGTTGATTGTAATACGCGTGCCCGATCACCAGATCGCGAACCACACCCTGGTCGTCGACGATCGGCAGAGAGGTCACCTGAAATTCTTTCATGTAGGCCGGCGCGCGATCCTGTTCCTCAAGCGGCAAAACACGCGGTTCGCGAAACATGATCCTTTCGATCTTTTCCGAGAGGGCCACCTCTTTCAGGATCCCCCGCCGAATGTCGCCGTCCGTAACGGTCCCCAGTAGACGATCCTTTTCGTCAACTACGAGCAGAATCCGCATGGCCGATTCGTTCAACATCACGATCCCATCTTTAATAGTGCGATCGGAGTGAATGAGAGCTTTATGATAATCTGGTTTCATGTAATATTAGCACGCGGCGTTGTCAGTGATGTACGCGTCTGAGATCCTATTGGACCTCGTAATCCTGAAACTTTTTCTTCAGCAAGGAGCCAGGGTCGCACTCTCTGATAATCTTCAGCATTTTTTCGCTCGCGTCGCCGCTGCCGTAAGGATTTTCAACGCCGGCAAGAAGCTCTTGAAATTCGTCGGAATAGACCCTGCGAATAGCCGAAAGGATTCCATCACTTTGCGCCTCGCAATCTATTACGGACTCCGCCTTCAGGCGACCCGATTGCCGATCACCGATATTGACGGTACCGATCTTAAAAGACGGCGCTTCGATCAGTCCGCTGGAAGAATTGCCGACCATCGCGTCCACGAACTGCAGCAGCGATAGATATTTCATTTGCCCCAACGAGCGAAATAAGTAGGTCCTGCCCCCACGCTCTTGAACGAAGCTCTGGATCTCGTTGATCATCGCTCGCCCTTCGTTGTCCGCGTTCGGCGCGGTAAACACGATTGTGCTATCCCGCAGTTCTTCGTCGCCAAGAGCGATCAGCAGCTGTCGCATTTGCTGCATTGCTTCGCCAGGGCTGAGCGTCGCCGGATGAAAGGTGACTACCAGATTTTTCTCTGACAGCTCAATACCGCTCTGCCGCTGAAACTCCGCCCGGTCGAGCAGGTCCAGACCTGCGATGCTGTCCAGGCCAGCCGCGCCCGTATTAAACACACGCCCTGGCTCTTCGCCCAGCTGCAGTACGCGACGGCGGTATTCCTCCGCCGCGACGAAATGCAAGTGCGACATCTTCGTAATCGAGTGTCTGATCGAATCGTCGTAGGCGCCTTCGCTCAGTTCTCCGCCGTGCAAGTGTGCTACCGGTATTCTTGCCAATAAAGCCGACGCGGTCGCGGCCAGTATTTCAAAACGGTCGCCGAGCACGACAATCAAATCCGGCTTCAAATCCGCGTAAGCTTCCGCGAAACCAATCATTCCCAGGCCCGTGGATTTCGTTACACCAACGTCGCTGTCGGAGGCCAGCAGCATATCGATGCGTTTCGCGATCGGTATCCCGTCCGCCTCGATTTGATCTACGGTCTTCCCGAATTCATCGACCAGATGCATTCCCGTAACGATCAGCTGCAGTTCAAGCTGCGGATCGTTCTGCACTCCTCGAATCAGCCAGCACATGATTCCGTATTCGGCTCGCGATCCGGTCACGATCGCGATCCGTCTTTTACGATTCGTGCCAGACATCAGCGATTCACTTCTCTTGATCGGTACAGTCTCAAAGCGTTTTCAAAATCTTCCGCTGAATCGATGTCGGCCGCCGTCGCCTCGTCTACTTCAACGAACCTGGTTCTATCGCCGTAAAAAGATTTCTGTTTCAGATAACGCTCCACAGGAGCGATGTAGATCGACCCTGCAGGCAGATAGTATTCCGGCAATTCCTGGCGATTGGCGGGAGTCCGGTCGCGTTGAATCGCGAAATCAACAAAGCCATCCCGGGCCTGCATCAGGTAAGCGAGCTTCGCTTCCGCCCGGGTGACGGCGACCAGACTATCTCGCTCCAAATCCGCGCTCTGAATAAAATCATGAATAGTTTGATCTACAAATTTCGCGGTGCGCAGCGGCTGCGTCGGCTGCAAGAGCGCGACCAGGTCATAATCACGATTTTCATTCTCTCTCAACCACCTGATCCCGTGGATGATGGCGTCATTGACGTCGCTGCGATCCCCGGCCAACTCCGCGGGGCGCAAGAACGGAGCTCTTGCTCCGGCGGCGATCGCCACCGAACGAATCTTTTCGTCGTCCGTCGAAACGACTACGTCCGTAATGAACTTCGAGTCGAGCCCGGTTTCGATCGACCACTGAATCAGAGGCTTTCCCGCGAAATCCAGAGTGTTTTTGTTCTTCAGACCTTTCGAGCCGCCGCGCGCTCCAATGAAACCGAGTATCTTCAAAAATAGCTCGCCTTAAAGACTCAGAGATTTTCCGACCAGGCCGAATTCAGTCGGACTGAATCAGTTCACCGGCTCTGTACGCGCGACCTGCCGATCGACCGATCACGGAGTCCCATTTCCCCGCACCGACTCCCGTTTCCGGGCGGCGCGTCGTTAGATTCTCTTCAGTGAAAGTTTCGCCCTCCGCGATATCGCATGCGGCAACGATGCTCTTTCGTGCCACTTCGCGGTTCATTAGTTCGCTCTCCCGGGGAGCCTTTACGCCGTCCCCCAGAGCCTGTTCAATATTTCTCACGCCCGCTACGAGGTTTCGCAGTTCGTCCGGCTCAAGCGACGCCTTTTGGTCCGGCCCGGGCAGCGTTCGATCTACAGTAAAAT
This sequence comes from bacterium, assembly GCA_024742665.1. Classification (GTDB taxonomy): domain Bacteria; phylum Spirochaetota; class Leptospiria; order Leptospirales; family Leptonemataceae; genus JANSYA01. The sequence goes on along the minus strand of JANSYA010000001.1, from coordinate 84,529 downwards.
GTTTTTCGATAACAGTGGCTCCAAGCGCGACCGCAGCCAGGGAAACTTCAATTCCAGGAGTGTGATCGGAGTAACCGACGGAAACGCCGAAAGCATCGCGAATCGTCTGCATTGCCTTCAAATTCACATCGCGAAAATCCGCCGGATAGTCGGTCGTGCAGTGCAGCACCGTAATATCCGATCGCTCCGCTCCGCCCTGAAGCAGGCACTCGATCGCCGACTCGACTTCCATCATCGTGGCCATTCCGGTCGAGAGAATCACCGGCGTTCCGAAGGAAGCAATTCTTCTGAGATACGGAACGTTGGTAATTTCACCTGAAGGAATCTTAAACAGGCCCAGATCCAGTCGGTGTAGATATTCCACGGATTGGATGTCGAATCCCGTCGACAGAAAGCGAATCCCCTGCGATTCGCACTCCGCCATCAGCGCTACGTGCATTTCTTCGCTGAGCTCAAGCTTCTTGAGCATATTGTACTGCGTTTCGTCGGAGCCAGTCGTTTCTTTTTGATACGGCGCCTTCGCCGCGTCGAGGGTCACCAGACGCTCCGCCACGAAGGTCTGGAATTTCACATAGTCGGCGCCCGCCTCCGCGGCCGCGTGGATGAGCCGCTTCGCGAGCTCTAAGTCTCCGTTATGATTTACGCCGGCTTCGGCGATCAACAGAACGCTCATTTCAGCCGATCTCCAATGCGAAGACGCTCGACGCCGGACCACTCAAGGACCCTCACATAAGAGTCCAGAGTCTTTACCAGAAAGCTGTTCCCCTCGAATCTCAGGACCGATCCGGGGATTCCTTTATAGACGACAGCGTCCTCGATATATTCCGCCCGGTTAATCAACAACTCCCTCTCATTCAGAAAGGTCCGCGCCTGCGGCCCCGGATCGCAAATCGCCCGAATAAAATTAAACACGTCTCTCGAAGACTGATTCCAGTCTAATTTTTCGTCGCCCTCTTTACGCACGATGCAATATGATCCAAGCGGATGAATGTCCTCCTGCTTGATGACCTCCGGTCGCTCCGACTTCCGAAGCAATGCTATCGTTTCAACCAGAATATCCGCGCAGGCACCGTGAGCTTTTTCCAGCAGAGTCCCGTAGTCGTCCGCATCCGTAATCGCATGCAGCGTTTGTTTGATAATGTCGCCGGTGTCGATTCCTTCGTCGATGTAATGAACCGTGATGCCGAATTCCTTTTCGTCGTTTATCAGGGCCCAGTTTAGTATGTTGCGCCCTCGATAAAACGGGAGCTTTCCCGCGTGGCAGTTGATCGTTCGCATCGGCGGAATCGCCAGAAGATTCTTTCTGAAAATCTGATTAAAGGACATAGACACAAAGAGGTCTACTTCGTACGATTTCATACGCTCTATAAATTCATCTGAATTAACGTTAGGGTGATGGAGATAATCGATCCCGGCCTGATCGGCCATCGTTTTCAGAACCGGGTCCGGCCGGTCGTCACGCACGCAGATAAACAAAATCTGGATCTGATCATCCCGGAGCAAAGACTCCAGCGCCCTGTGGGACCACGGCCCATCTGCGAAATACCCAATTTTCATCTGCTCTTCCAATGCTCAATCCCACCGCCGCCGATCAGCAGCACGCGTTTCACGAGGCTGCTCTCGCCGACGCTCCGCCGCCTGAAAGAAAATCCGCCGGCACAGTGCTCGGAATATTTACGACTGTGTTGTACGCCGCTTCGGTTTCCGGCAGCGCCTGCCGCGGAGCGTCGGCGAACATATCCAGCATATGCATCGGCCGCCAGACCGCGCGACTGCCGATGCCCTGCTCATTCGCCGCTTCTAAAAATTGATTCCTGCCGCTCTCGGTTTCAAATCGAATCGCGTTCATCCAGAAATTCGAATCGGATCCGTCGGGGGCGTCTACGAAGCGAACGCCGTCTTTCTGCGCAAAGAATTCGCGATAGCGATCCGCCAGACTCCGCTGCCCCCGCAGAAGCCGCTCCAGGCTTTCCATTTGCGCGACGCCGAGGGCCGCGTTCAAATTCGGCATGCGAAAATTATAACCAACTTCGTCGTGAATGAATTCGAAAGCGTGCGGAACTTTGGCCGTCGTCGTCAAATGCCTGGCTCGTTTTCCAAGCTCATCGTCGTCGGTCAGAATCATACCGCCGCCGCCGGTCGTAATGATCTTGTTGCCGTTAAAACTCAGGGTGCCGAGGACTCCGAGAGTTCCCGTGTGCCGTTTACGATTCTCATCCGGCGCCGTGTCCGAATCTGCGATCCAGCTTCCCAGGCTTTCGGCCGCGTCTTCCAGCAGGGGCAATTCGAATTCGCCGCAGATCTTTTTAATATCTTCGATGCGACATGCGTGTCCGAAGGTATGCATGGGCGCTACCGCCCGGACTCGCGCGCCGCTTTCCCGGTGCCTGATTTCGCCGGACGCTCGCTCGCACTGCGTTTCGAGAAAGCTTCGCAGCGAATCCGGCGACATACCCAGGGTATCTGCGTCCACGTCGACGAAGGCGGGCCGCCCTCCCGTATAAGCGATGGCGTTGGCCGTCGCCACAAAAGTCAGCGACTGCGTAATCACGAGATCACCGCTTTGCGCTCCGAGCAGCTTGAGCGACGCGTACAGCGCCTGCGTTCCGTTCACAACGGCGATCGCGTGCCGGGCTCCGGTATACTCTGCGACCAGCTCTTCAAAACGATTCACGAAGGCGCCGACGCTGGAAACAAAGGTGCTGTCTACGCATTCGTTGAGATAGTTCTTTTCGTTGCCGACAAAACGCGGCGCGTGCAGCGGAATAAATTCTTCATCGCCGTACAGGCTCCGAATAAAATCCACCGTGCCCTGCAAATCAAACATTGTAGATGTCCGACTTATAGCCGGCCCGGTTTTTGGAATCGCGAAACCACTCGATCGTCTCGGCGAGTCCCGCCTCGATCCGCGTTTCCGGCGACCAACCGGTCAGCTCCCGCAGACGCCGCGCCGAACCAAGCAGCCGCTCGACTTCGCTTTTCGTCGGGCGCAGGCGCTGTTCATCCGTTAGAATCTTCGCTGTCGGTCGAATCAGGGCGATGATCTTTTCAGCCAGATCGCCGATCGATATTTCTTCTTCGGTCGCGATATTGACTTCTTCGCCGATGGTCTTTTCGCAAGCGGCGATTTCCATAAAACCGCGCGCCGTATCTTTTACGAAAACAAGATCGCGGGTCGGCGTGAGCGCTCCCAGCTTGATCTCGTCGGCACCGTCCAGCAGCTGGGTGATGATCGTCGGAATCACGGCTCGCGCGGACTGGCGCGGTCCGTAAGTATTGAAGGGCCGCACGATCGTAACCGGCAGCTCAAAGCTTCGAAAGTACGCTTCGGCCATGTGATCCGCGCCGATCTTCGTTGCGGAGTACGGCGACTGTCCCTGACGCGGATGCTCTTCGTCAATCGGCACCCGCAGCGCGGTCCCGTATACTTCCGAGGTCGACGTAACCAGCACTCGCTGAGCCTGAAGATCGCGGGCCGCCTGCAATACGTTCAGAGTTCCCTTAATGTTTACGTCTACGTAGGTATCGGGCGAATGATAGCTGTACGGAATTCCAATCAAAGCCGCCAGGTGAAAGATGGTATCGCAGCCCTGCAGCGCTTTGCGCACGCCGTTTGGATCGCGGATGTCGCCGGTGAACACGTCCAAAGAGTCGCGAGTTTCCCGGGGCAGCGTATCCAACCAACCCCAGCTGTTGAATGAATTGTAAAGCGCGAAGGCCCGCACTTCGGCTCCAGCCTCCACCAGCGCTTCGACCAGATGGCTGCCGATGAAACCGTCGGCGCCGGTCACCAAAACCTTGCGTCCTTGAAAAATATTTTTTAACGCGTCGTTCATGTTCTAAATCAAGCGTCGATTACGCAGCGATTCTCGCCGGCGTCACATCTCCACTCAAGCGAGCCCGGCCTCCGCGACCGATTTATCCAGACCCGCAATCGCGGCGTAGCCCATCGCCTTCACGGCTTCGGCCGCGTTGCCGCCGATATGAGGCGTCACCATTAGATTGGGCAGGCTCAAGAATTCCAGATCCGTCGGCGGTTCTTCTTGAAAGACGTCGAGCGCCGCGCCTTGAATCTCGCCGGTCTGCAGCGCCGCTTTCAGGGCCTGCTGCTCGACCAGTTCGCCTCGGGCCGTATTCACTAAATAAGCCGTATCGCGCATGCGCTTTAGTTGCGGAGCCGCGATCATATTTTTCGTGGCGGCGGTCAGAGGAACGTGGAGCGAAACGAAATCGGAGCGTTCAAGTATTTCATCGAAGCTCGCCAGTTTCGCTCCGTATACTTTCGCCTGCTGGCTTTTATCGAGGATATCGCAAATCAGGACTTCGCACTGAAAGGGCTGCAGCAGCCGCAGCACGTCCTCGCCGATAAAACCGCAGCCGATCAGGCCCACCGTCTTGCCGGTCAGCTCAAAGCCGCCGTGTTTATTCCACGCTCCGCCTTTCAAATCGAAGCCGGAGAAAAATACGTTGCGGGCCAGTCCGAGGAAAAACGCCAGCGTCAGCTCCGAAACCGACCGCCGATTCACGCCGCCGATCCAGCCCAGGGGAATTCCCCGTTCGCGCATGCAATCCAGATCGAGGCTGTCCAGACCCACGCCGTACTTGGCGATCGCTTTCAGCTGCGGCGATTTCTGCAGGACCTTTCGATCGACGACTTCGGTTCCGATGATCGCGGCCTGGCAGTCGGCCAGGAATTCGACCAGTTCATCGTCTCGCATTTTGCGCGCGGGAGAATTGATCTTCACGTGCGCGTATTTTTCTTTCAGCGCGGAAACCAGCTCCGGCGTCGAAGAAAAGGTCGCGGAGGTCACCGCGATTCGGATCGATTCGTTTTGGGACTGCACTTTGATTTTTGAAATCGGCACGCAGGCCGGCGTCTAAACCGGCTTCGCTCCGCCTCAGCCCGCGTTGCCGGTCGCTCGTAGATCGTTCAGCTGTTCCGGATACTCCAGATCGAATTCCATTTCTGAAATTTCAGGCATATCCGACGCCCGGATATCGGCGACTTCGCTTTTCAGTTCGTCGATAACGCGCACGAGTTCTTCGTGTTCTTTCAGCTTGCGCTTTAGATACCGAAAGGTCAGTCGCGCTTTCTCTTCAATGCCGACGGGCGTAATAAAGTACGCGTAGGCCAGCTTGTTCTTGCTGTTCTTGAAGTTGCGCGCTTTGACCCAGCCCTTGCCGATCAGAGCCTGCAGGCAATAGTTTACTTTGCCCAGACTGATATCCAGCTTCGCCGCCAGCTCGCGCTGGTTGATATCCGGGTGCGCGTTTAACAACTGAAAGATCCGGTGGCGGAGCTCTTCCGATATTTCGCGGTTTTCTTTGCTGGAAGCCATAACGATAGGGCCGACGGAGCTTATCTTTTCGGATTGTCCTGCAACGCTTTCAGGTCGCCGTCGACCATCATGCGCACAAGCTCTTCGAAACTGACCTTCGGTTTCCAGCCCAGTTTCTTTTGCGCCTTTGAGGGATCGCCGACCAGCAGGTCCACTTCCGCGGGACGCAGGAAGCGTTCGTCCAGTACAACGTACTTTTCCCAATCCAGACCGACGTGTTCGAAGGCGACGCGCACCAGTTCTTTAACGGTGTGGGTTTCGCCCGTCGCGATGACATAATCGTCCGGTTCATTTTGCTGCAGCATGTGCCACATCGCCTCGACGTAGTCGCCGGCGAAACCCCAGTCGCGTTTCGCGTCCAGGTTGCCCATGCGTAGTTCGTTGGCCAGGCCCAGCTTGATGCGGGCTACGCCGTCGGTAACTTTACGCGTTACGAATTCTTTGCCGCGGCGGGGGCTTTCGTGGTTAAACAGAATGCCGGAAACCGCGAACATATCGTACGACTCACGGTAGTTGACCGTAATAAAGTGGCCGTAGACTTTCGCGACGCCGTAGGGGCTGCGGGGATAAAACGGAGTGACTTCGCTCTGGGGAACTTCCAGAACCTTTCCGAACATCTCGGAGCTGGACGCCTGGTAAAAACGGATCTTACGATTCACATAGCGAACCGCTTCGAGCATTCGCGTAACGCCCAGAGCGGTAAAATCGCCCGTGAGCAGAGGCTTGGTCCACGAAGTCGGAACGAAGGACTGAGCGGCCAGGTTGTAGATTTCGTCGGGCTGGGTTTCGTCGATCAAATTGATCAGACTGAGCTGGTCGAGGAGGTCTCCCTGACGCAGTTCGACTTTGTCTCGCAGATGTTCAATGCGATCGAAGTTTTCTGAAGAGGAACGGCGAACCATTCCGAATACTTTGTATCCTTTCTCCAGCAACAACTCGGCCAGATAAGAACCGTCCTGGCCGGTGATGCCGGTAATGAGAGCTGTTTTTTGCATGGTAATGTTTCCCTGGGGAATAGATATTTTGGGGCGATCCAGGAGTCGGCGGCGCGGGCCACCATCCTGTTTCAGTAAAAAGCCGGGGAGCTAAGGCTGGATTCCGGAATAAACTCAAAGGGTCCGGGCATGGCTTCGCCAGGTGAGTCCCATATGAGTCGCCAGACGAGTCCCGCGTCGGGGGCTTTGCGTCAACGGATTTGTTCAACGAGTGAACGGATCGCCAGGCACCCGGGTGCGCTGGCTTAGAGTCTGTTGAAAAACAGACGCAAGGGGAGGCTGTTGCCCGCGAGGCGACGCAGACAGGACCGCAGGGCCGTTTTGCGTGAGTTTGCGGAGCAAACCCAGTGGATCGTGTAACGATCCACTCGTGCGTCTGCGTCGCCTCGCGGGCTTTTTCAACAGACTCCTTATGTCGCAGCTTTTTGCGAATCGGAACCGGGCAGGTGGGAACGAACCGCTTTCAGCAGCTCGCCAATGCCGGTTTTTTTGGTCGAGGAGACAGGCAGGGTGATTTCCGAGAGGCCGCGTTCTTTCCAGTCTTTGCGGGCCACGTTCTTTTCTTTCGCGTTCAGGCGATCCCACTTGGTCCGGGCCAGAATCAGAGGCCGGCCGAACTGCCGGCAAAAAGCGACGATGCTCTCCTCCTCCGATTCCAGCTTCCGCTTCGCGTCGAGCACCAGCACCAGCACGACCATGTTTTCCACTTCCGCCAGGAAGCGGTCCACCATCGCCCGCAGGGCCCGGCGCTCTCCGCGGGAAACTTTTGCGAAGCCGTAGCCCGGCAAATCCACGAGATACAGACCGTGGGGCGGCGCCGAGTGCTGCGGCACGCGAAAGTAATTCAGCGCCCGGGTTTTACCCGGAGCGCCCGAGGCCCGCGCCAGATTGTGATGATCGCACATGGCGGAGATCAGGCTGGACTTGCCCGAATTCGAACGACCCGTCACCGCAATCACCGGAATCAAGCTCGAGTCGGGACAGTCTTCGATCCGCGGATACGATCCGACGTACTCGGTGGCGCGAAAACGCAGCGCGGCTTCCGCGGCCAGGTGCGCTTTGCGCCCGGGAGACAGGTCCTTGCCATCAGCCTTCATGCGCCGCACCCTCGCCGCCCTGCCCGGCCGCCGCACCGGAATCCGAATTCGCAGCCGGCAGTTCCAGAGGAAAGACTTCCTCAATCTCATGCTGCGCGCCGCCAGGACGCAGCACGCTGGAAAACAATACGAAGTCTTCGACTTCGAAGGAGTCCGTGGCGAACTCCCCGTGCAACTGCAAATATTCAAGAACGCGACTGTCGGAAACGCCTTTGAGGCGTGCGATCGTAATGTGCGGCTCAAAGGCGCGCTTCTCGCTGGCGAAGCCCACGCTGCTCAGACGGCTGTCGATGCGCCGATGCAGCTCTCTGAGGGCGGGCTCTTCATGGACGCCGAGCCAGAGAACTCCCGGCGATCGCGGATGCATAAACCGGCCGATGCCCCGCGGTCGCAAAACGAATCCCGGGCACCGCACGGTCGCCAGAACGTCGACGACTGCTTCCATCCGTTCAGGAGAAATATCGTCCCCGAGAAAGCGCAGGGTCAGATGCATGCGCTCCGGCGAAACCCAGCGCACGTCGGGCAGCCCGCGGCAAACTCCCGCGACGCGTTCGCTGATTTCTTCAGGCAGGGGGATGGCTATAAACAGTCGCATAGGTCAGGGCAAGCAGACGAATCGGACGCGCGAAGGGCCCCGTTTTAGACCGGGCCCGCGATTAGTACACAACAAAACTCGCCGGCGGCTATTCCGCTACTCGTCGGCCGGAGCGTCCAGCAGCGATTCAAACCAGACCAGATCCGCAGGATGGGTCAGCTTGAGATTTCGCGGACCGGCGGGGACCAGGCGGCCGGAAACCCCGTGAGCTTCCCCCCAGGTCAGCAGATCCGTGTAGCCGCCGCTCCCATCGCCCTCCGCGCCGGACCGCATCGCCATCATTCGCCGGAGGCAGCCGATGCGAACGGCCTGGGGCGTCTTGATCGCGAAGAACTTCGAGCGATCCACGCTCCGGGCCATGGGCCCCGGCAGAGCCTCCGCCGCCACGATCGTTTCGGAAATCGGCGCGGCCAGGCTGGCAATCTCCAGCGCCGGGTCATCTTCGAAAGCCTGGACCAGACGCTGGATTTCAGCCCGCTCGACCAGCGGTCGCGCCGCGTCGTGAATCAAAAGCAGATCTTCGTCAGCCGGCGCCGGTTCACAGGCCTGGACAGACTCCCATCCCGCCAGCGTCGAAGCGTGCCGATCAGCGCCGCCGGGAACCAGCCGCAGGGCCGCCTGGAAGCCAGCCGCCTGCACAATACTGCGAGTTTCTTCTATATAAGTAGCGGGGGCCACCAGGCAAATCGGGCTCGCCGGCTCGAATCCGCTGAAAATAGCCAGGCTGTGGACGAGAACCGGGCGCCCGGCAAGAGGCAGGAACTGCTTGGGGCGTCCCGCGCCCATCCGCGCGCCGACGCCGCCGCTTAAAACTACGATATGAATCGCGGGCACGCGCCAGTTTCGATTCCAGTTTTTGTACCGCGAGTTCTTTCACAAAAAAAGCGAATTGCCGTCCTTTTGAAGGCGCGGAACACAGGTAATGCAGGCGACGCAGCGCAGGCGGCCGGCATTCCGCGAGTGAAAGACTTCTATCGAAATATTTCCCGAAAGCTTTTCGGGGACAAAGAACGCGTATCTCTGGATGCGCGCGTGCTCACGGTTACGACTTTTTACGCCGGCATCATTTCAATTTCCTTTTCGGTGATCAGCCTCGCGCTCTCCCTGGACTTCGCCCACGTGCTTCTGATTCCGGCGGGGCTGCTCTTCCTGCTGTTCTACGCACTGGCGCGAAACGCGCCCTATTTTCACGAACGCCTCAGCTGGCTGGCAGTACCCTGCATGACTCTGATGCTGGCGGTGCTCGCGTATCTATGGACGGTCAACGCGGGCAGCCAGGGCGGCAGTCAGTACTACTTTTTCCTGGTCGCGAGCGCGATTACGGTCTTACTCCGGGGATGGGCGAAGTTCGCCGTGAGCCTGGTGCTGATCGCGGTAGTGGCCGGCTTGATCTATCTGGAACATATTCATCCCGAATGGATCGTCGGCTACACCAGCGAACAGCAGCGCTTTGAAGACGTGCTGATCAGCTTCGTTCTGGCTCTGTTCTTTTTCTCGGTGGTCATGGCGAGCATTACGCGCAACTACGAGGCGTCCTATCGCAAAGTGGAAAGCTTTCGCCTGCACTTCTCGGAAGATCTGGCCATCGCCAAGCAGCTGCAAAAACGCCTCTATCATTCCGAGGACTTCGACGATATCAAGCAGCGCTACGATCTGGCGCTGAAGCACATCCCCTCGCGGGAGCTCAGCGGCGACCTGTACGAACTCGGCGAAATCACGCGCGACGCGGGCGCCGTTCTGCGTATCTTTCTGGCGGACGCTCGCGGCCACGGCATCAACGCATCGCTGTCGGCCATGCTGATCAAAAGCGAATGGGCGAATCTGAATCACGAAGAAATGAGTCCGGCCCAGGCGCTCTCTCAACTGAATCAGAAATTCTTTGAACACTACGGCGACTCAGTCAGCTTTTCGGCGGTCATCGCCGATCTATATGAATCGCAGCTCGTCTTCGCTTCCGCGGGCCACGACCTGCAGTATCTGCTGGGCGCGGGCGATGTGCGCGAACTGGCCAGCTCCGGTCCGCCGATCGGCATCGTCGAAGAACCGGGCTATGAAGAACGCTCCTGCGATATCGATGCGAACGACCGGCTGCTATTATTTACCGACGCCCTGTGCGAAGAGCTCGACGTCTCCGGACGACCGGTCGGCACGCGCTGGTTCCTAACGCCGGAACACACCGGACGCCGACCGTCCGCGCTCATGGCCGACAAACTGATCCAGGACTTCGCGCGCCTGCGAGGACGCGATCCCGACGAACTCGAAAACACCGACGATCTGACCATGATCGTCGTCGGCCATCCGTGACATCGCAGGGAGCGGCCGCTACGACGCGCCGTAAAACCGTCATTTCGATTCTGGCATTCAGCTGGATCATTGGCGTCCTTCATAATTGCGCTGAAGACTCATCGCCGAAACTCAGTCCGCAGAGCCCGCTGGAAGAACATCGCAGATGGAGCCTTAAGGTCGGCGATGAATTTACGCTGTCACTCAATGACCAGCAAGCTCTCGATCAGTTCGGATACGATGTCGCCGGTGAAAGCGGTGGTCAACCGCGCCCTGCGGGGGGAGTGTATCCGACCATTCAATCCAGGTGCCGGCCGGGCGCTGTGCTCCGGGCTCGCAATCCTCGAATTCGCACGATCCGCTGCAAACAGCGCAGCGATTTCGACGTTTACTGGACCCGTTTGAATGTATATATCGCGCTCCAGGAATTAGAACCCGATCGCTTTCGGCTGCTATGGACGACCGCCTGGAGCATCAAATACCCTTCGACCGTGAAGGTATTCGATCTGAACGCCGACGGAATTCCGGATTATCGCGTAGAAACCGAAGGCGCAATGAGCCACGCCACGCTCTCCTATATGCTGACGCATCCCGAGACTCTGGTTCCGCGCGAAGTCTTCGAGACGAAGATCGCATCGCCGCCGAATAATAGCTGCGCGGGCTTTGAACGTAAAATCCGCCTGGGAGTCCGGGACTCCAGCCGAATGCCGGAACTACTTGTATCGATTGTGCCGCTGTACGATTTTGATAACCCGGAATGCGTCCGCGCTTCGCACGGCGACTGGGAGGCTGAAATCAGGCTCGCCATGCAAAAGTCTGGCGGCGTAAATCGCTACCGTTTCGATGGGACCTCGTACAAAATCTACGGCGAAGCGATCGATCCAGAAACATGGGCGGGCCCCTGATCTTCCGGATCATTTACGATCGCCCGCCCGAATGCGCTACCGGCTATCTATGAATTCGCGGCTGATATCACTCCACGAAATCGGAAACGATATATTCGCGATCCCGTTCATAATTCCAATAGCGATACACCAGCTCGCCCGTTTCGGGGTTCAGCTGTTTGTCGATCAGGTACTCCGGTTCCAGCGCGATCTTGCCGCCGCCGTCCGGTAGATCCACAACGTAGCGCGGCAGCGCGATGCCCGGATTGCGACCGCGCAGTTCCGCGAGAATTTCAACGCCCCGTTCGAGCGGCACGCGATAGTGCGATACGCCGCGCACTTCGTCGCAGCGATGTAAATAGTACGGCACGACGCCCGCCCGGAGCAAAGCGAGAATGAGATCTTCCTGGCGCCGGGCCGTATCGTTTACGTCTTTCAATAAAACCGCCTGATTCAAAACAGTAACGCCCGCCATGCGCAGTCGCCGCACCGCAGCCGCGGCTTCCGGCGAAAGCTCGGCCGCGTGATTAAAATGCGTGACCAGGGTCAGCGGATAGTGGCGGCGTAGAACTTCGCACAGCTCCTCGGTGATTCGCATGGGCAGGGTCACGGGCATGCGCGAATGAATGCGCAGGCTGCTCAAATGCGGGATCTTGCGCAGGCGCTCCAGGATTTCATTTAATCGATCGTCCGCAATCGACAGCGGATCGCCGCCGGACAGGATCACCTCTTTAATTTCCTGATGGCTTTCGATGTATTTAAAGATCGCTTCGATGTCGCCGCGCGAAGGCGCCGATTCCGCTCTTGATACTTTGCGTTTGCGCAGACAATAGCGACAGTAGACCGCGCAGCTATGACTCAGATACCACAGCACGCGATCCGGATAGCGATGGGTCAGACCGCGAACAGGCGAGTTCCGCTCTTCGGCCAGGGGATCCGGACGGTCGTAGCCGGCGTCGGCGAGCTCATTCGGGTGGGGCAGAATCTGCGCCAGAATCGGATCGACGGATTCGATAGGATCGACAGGTTTTTCGGAATCGTCCCGGGCAATCCCCGGATGCGAATTCGCCGTCGTCGAGACGACCGCCTGCTCGGGAGACCGGGGCCGCGCGAGACTCAAATAGTACGGCGTGATTGCGAATCGAAAGCTCTCCGCGAGCTCCGCTTCCAGACCGGCCCATTCATCGACAGGCGCACGGGCCGCGACATAAGACCGCGCATCAGGTAGGACTTCTAACAGTTCGGACAGAGATTGAATCTGGTTTCTCAGCTGCCACCGCCAATCTCCCCATTCCGACCGCTGCGCCTGTCGATGAATGGGCTTTGACCTGTCCAACAAGTGTTTGACGGGCGTCTCCTTCATTCAAAACCTGCCTACCATGGTAAATGCCATCGAAGTTAAGAAGGGCATGGTCATCAAGCTCGATAAAGACCTGTACAACTGCACATTTTCGCAGTTCGTGAACCCAGGCAAGGGCAGCGCGTTCGTGCGCACCAAGCTCAAGCACATGCAGCGCGGCAACGTTATCGAGCGGACCTTTAAGTCCTCCGAGAAAGTCGAAGCGGTCGAGCTAGAAAAGCGTTATATGCAGTACATCTATCGCGACGGCGATCAGATTGTATTTATGGACCGCGACGACTACGAACAGATCAGCGTCGACGCGGAGATGGTCGAAGAACTGCTGCCCTTCATGAAAGAAGAGATGCAGGTCGAAGTCACTTTCTACGAAGACAAACCGATCGGCGTAATTCCTCCGACCTTCGTCGAACTCGAAGTCACCTACGCCGAAGACGCGCTCAAAGGCGATACCGTCGGCACTTCGCGCAAGCGCGTCACCGTCGAGCCGAACGGCGAGATTCAGGTGCCGCTGTACATTCAACAGGGCGATGTCGTCAAGGTAGACCTGCGCGATTTCTCCTTCGTGGAGCGCGTGAATAAATAAGCGCGCGTTTCGGGACCATCGTCGCAGTTTACGAGTCTACCGACCGACCGCACACCGGCGGCTTTCGACGACTCAGGACAACGCGGCATCGCGCCAGGTAATATTCAGTAATATTAGATTAAGTAATTCAACGAAACTTTAAATTACAGGAAAGTCATCCATCATGTCAGAAACCGCGGCAATTCTCAAACAGGCCCAGGCGGGCAACGCTCACTTCTACGTTCAATTCGGCGGCCAGGGCGCTCCCTGGTATAAAGAACTCGCGAAATACTACAAAGAACCCGCATTCCAGAAATTCTTCGACGCCGCTCTGAGCGCTATCGACGAAGAACGTCCCCGCGTAGAAGGCTCCGTTGGACTGCCGCACGGCATCGACGCCCGCGGCTGGTTAGAAGACGACAGCAAGATTCCCTCTGAAGACTATCTCGGCTGCGCGGCCGTATCGATCGCCATGATTCAAATGGCCCAGCTCGCGCACCTTGAGAATCTGCTGCAGAACGGTTTCCCGATGAACGATATGGTCGCGAATCTCGCGGGCACCACCGGTCACAGCCAGGGACTGATCCCCGCTTCGCTGGTCGCTCTGAACCGCAGCGGCGACGAGTACTACGCCGCCGTGAACAAGTACATGAAGTACTTACTCTATCTGGGAGTATCTGCGCAAAAGGCTTTCCCCCACTTCGAAGCGACGGCGGAAGAAAACGCGAAGTCCGAAGAACTGGGCGGCAAAGCGCCTTCGCCGATGGTCGCAGTGCTGGGCCTGGACCACGACACCATCCAGAAGATGGTCGACGAAGTAAACACCGGCCTGCCGGAAGATCAAAAGATCTACATCAGCCTCTATAATAGCCCGACCAACCGCATCCTGTCTTCGTATCGCGGTTCGCTGATCGCATTCCACGAAAAGTATAAGGCCGACATCGACGAAAAGAAATTCAAATTCGTTTATTTACGCACCACCTGCCCCTTTCACTGCAAATTGATGGAGCCCGTGCGCGAATTCTTTCTGCCCGAAATCGAACGCATCGGCTTCGACTACAAAGGCGAAGAACTGAAAGTTCCGGTGTATTCGTTCTACGATCAGGCGAATCTGCAGGAGTCCGGTGCGAAGCTGCCGGTCAAGATGTTCGAAGACATGGCCATCAACCCGCTGTACTGGGACAAGTCCATGGCTCCCGCCGTCGCCGACAAAAAGGTCACACACATCCTCGACTTCGGCCCCGGCAAAACCAGTCAGCGCCTGAGCGCCGACACGCTGAAAGAACTCGGCCGCGAAATCCCCGTATTGGGCGCGGCGATCCCGAAAGATCTGAAAGAGATCTTAGGATCCTGATCGAGGCGCGGACGGCCGCGCTGGCTCATATTCGCGGCGACCGCAAAGCCGCCGCGATATTCGAATTAGTTTTACAAACACGGTAATTAGGAGATAGATCCAGATGAAAGTACTCGTAACAGGCGGATGCGGTTTTCTCGGCTCGCACGTATGCGAATTTTTTCGCAAAGAAGGCTGGGAAGTAGTCAGCTATGACAGCATGACCAAATACGAACTCGGGCGCACCGGCTACGGCACGGAAAAAACCCGCGATTTCAACTGGAACGAACTCAAAGGCATGGGCTGCGAAATGGTCAAGGCCGACGTCTGCGACGAACAGGCCATGAAAGACCACAGCTCCGGCTGCGACTTCCTCATTCACACGGCGGCCCAACCCGCTATGACCATCTCCTGGGAAGACCCGCGACTGGACTTCAACACGAACGTGCTGGGAACATTCAACGTGCTCGACGCGGGCCGCCAGCACAAGATCCCCGTCGTGAACACCTCCAGCATCCACGTTTACGGCAATCACATCAACGAGACGCTGACCGAAGGCGCAACCGCTTACGAACGCAACCCCGTCGCGATCGGCGAAGACGAATCGGTGATGGTCGGCCAGATCTCACCGCTGCACGCTTCGAAGATGGCGGCCGAGCATTACGTCCGCACCTTCACCGACATGCTGAACACGAACGCGGCTTCGTTTCGCTTTACCGGAATTTACGGACCGCGCCAGTTCGGCGGCGAAGACCACGGCTGGGTCGCGAATTTCGCGATTCGTTCGGTCTTCGAACTGCCTCTGCGTATTTTCGGCACCGGCAAACAAACTCGCGATATCATCTTCGGCTCCGACGGAGCGCAGGCCTACCTCGATTATTTCAAGAACCCGGTTCCCGGCGTTTACAATATCGGCGGCGGCCCGGATCACAAGATCAGTCTGATCGAGTGCATCAATCTGATCGGCGAAATTCTCGGACGCAAACCCGAAGTGGAAATGCACGAAGAACGTCCCGGCGATATGCGCTATTTCATCTGCGACATCAGCGCGGCGAACAAAGCATTCGGCTTCAAGCCGCAGATTTCTCCGCGCCAGGGCGTCGAGAAACTGCTGCAGTGGATTGAATCCAACAAAGAAGTTTTTCAGATCAACAACTGAGTTCTGCGAATTACGCAATCAGACGCCTGCGTTTCGTACACTCGATTCGCAGGCGTTTTTCGTTTCATGAGGGCACGACCATGACTGTACACAAAAAGAACATGACTGTAAACACGGCGATAATCTATAATCTCCGTTTGGTCTGCGCTTCGCTCGCGAGCAGCGCTCTCGCCCTGATGATCGCGGCCTGCGGCGGTCCGGATCTATCGAAGTACGATCATCTGAAAACGCCGCAAATTTCGCAAAAGGCGTCGATGCAAATGCTGGTCACCGAAATCACAGGCGATCCGAACGAAACCACCGGCGCGGCCTTCGGCGTCCTGTACGGCGCATACTATTCGATCGACGGCGCGAGCGTCGAAGAACCCTGGCCGCGTTCCCGCTGGTCGCGCAGCATTTTAACGGAATCAACGCCTATGTCCGAATGGCGCGGCGTCTTCGCGGTGCCCGTCGCCGACAGCCTGACTGAAATACCGCCAGAGTACGCGAAGGCCGATCCTGCGATACGACTGGAAACCTGGGACTACGGCACCGTCGCCGAAATTCTGCACATCGGATCATACGAAGACATGACGGCGACGACCGAAAAGATTGAAGCTCACATCGAAGCCCAGGGCTATCGCATCACCGGCATGCACGAAGAAGAATATCTAAAAGGTCCCGGCATGATCTTCGAAGGCGACCCGAACGAGTATATCACGATCTTACGCTACGAAGTCGCGAAATAAGGATAGTTGCCGGACGCGTTTTTACAAGCGACACAAGAACGCGTCCGGGCCGACGTCATTTGTCTTTGCAAAACGACTCACCGCATCTCCCGCAGACCGTAGCAAAAACTTCACTACACAATCTCGAACCCCGTTGCGAATATTCGGCTAATCCCGCGGGTCCAGCGCGTCGCGTAAGGCGTCGCCCGCCAGGTTTAGCGCCAGCACTAACGGAAAGATTCCGACGAACGAAGCCCCCGCAAATACCCACCAGATCGGAGGCGTGCGGACTAACTCGACCTGGGCTTCGACAAGCATGCGACCCCAGGACGCGCCGCCCGGCTGCACGCCGATCCCGATAAAAGTCAAAACGCTTTCGGCGAGCACGATCGCCGAGGCGGTCAGCGTAAAGGTTATGATCACGACGTGGGAAAGGTTCGGCGTCAGATGTCGCCATAGTATACGCCAGGTCGATACGCCGGAAGCGCGGGCCGCGCGAATATAGTTCATTTCGCGCAGCTTGAGCGTTTCGCCGCGAACCAATCGCGCGAGCTCCACCCAGGAAGTCAGACCGAAGGCCAGGCAAATCCAGAACAGGCTGCGACCGAAGACCAGCAGAAAGGCGAGCACGAACAGCAGCCAGGGAATGCTCGCGATCGTCGTATACAGCCACTGTACCAGATCGTCCACGATTCCGCCGAAATAGCCGGCCAGCACGCCCAGGATCAAACCGACCGGAAAGCTGACCAACATTGTGCCGATCACCAGTAGCAGAGCCGTGCTGCAGCCCTTCATGACATTGTACAGAACGTCGTAGCCGTTCACGTCCGTGCCGAGCACGTGCAGCCCACGCACCTGGTTTTCCGCCGCTTCGGGATCTTCGTCGGCGGCCAGCACGACCGTCCGGGCGAAGGGCGCACTGTATGTTCGCTCTTGCGTCGTCTGCGAGAACACGACGTCAACCGGGCTCGCGTCGTTCAGACCTTCGCCGTACGGAAACCGAAAGAGATCGACGTAGCCGACGAATAAATAAACGCCCAGCACGATAAAACTATAGCGCGCAGTTCGATTTTTCCAGAGCCGGCTCATCGCTTCATGACGATTGGAAACGAAACCGCGCAGGCCGAAAACCACAAGCGCCCCGGCGGCCAGGATCGCAAGATTATATATAAAAACGCTTAACATGTTAATTTAGCTGATTCACGCCTGAATTTTAGAAGCTGATCCGCGGATCCACCGCCGCGTACAGCAAGTCGGTCGCCAGAGCGCTCAGCATATAAAAGAACGATCCCAGATACACCAGAACTTTGATCACCTGAAAATCCTGACTGACCAGAGCCGCGTACAGGAAATCGCCCATGCCGGGCACGCCGAAGAATTGCTCTAATAGGACCGAGCCGGTAATCAAAAAGGGCACCGAGAGCGCCACCTGGGTCAGGATCGGAATCCAGGAATTGCGCAGAATATGATCCTTGAGAATCGCGGCTTCCGGCACGCCCTTCGCCCGGGCCGTGCGCACGTAATCCAGACCCATCTGCTCCAGAAATACGCTGCGGTAAAATCGCACCTGCCCGCCGATCGCGGCGAAGACGGCGATCAGGATCGGCAAAAGCACGTGACCGTAAATCGGGACCACCGGCAGCACGCGCCCGAACAGGTACTGCGCCGCCAGAATGTACACCGGCAAGGCC
Organism: bacterium; assembly: GCA_024742665.1. Taxonomy (GTDB): domain Bacteria; phylum Spirochaetota; class Leptospiria; order Leptospirales; family Leptonemataceae; genus JANSYA01. The sequence continues at coordinate 66,524 of JANSYA010000001.1, read as the reverse complement.
ACGCTCAGCATGGCGATGCCCGCGAAGACGATCGCGCGATCGAAGGACGTGCCTTTCAGGTACGCCGAAAACAACGCGATAATCAGGCTGAAGAACGCAGTCAATATGAGCGCCGGCGCCATGATCGAAAGCGTGGGGCCGATCCGTTCTCTTAACGACTGCGCGATCGGTTTGCGCGTGCGATCGACGCCCAGATCGAAGCGCAGCAAATCGCCCAGGCTCAAAAAGAACTGCGAATAAAAAAGACCGCGCTCCGCGAATTCAGAATGCACGCGACCGTCCGCGCGTTCGATCAGCGCGTCTTCGGGCAGGTTGATAAAACGCGGCAAATGATAGTTATGATTGCGAACCCAGGCCTGCAGCCGATCGATCGGCGCCTGGGGCAACTGCACGGCGGCGACGGTCAGCGGATCCCGCAGATGAAAAATGCCGAAGGTAATCAGAAAGACGCCGAACCACACCGGCACGAAATACAGCAGTCGACGAATAATATAGGCGCCCATAATCAGTCAGCTCTTAGCTCTTCTCAAGTCTCGTCGCGGCCCGGGCGCGAAACTGTCGCCAGGAAAAAAAGATCAGTCCGACCAGGCCGGCCAGCAGCCCGAATAATAAAACGTAGCCCCGCCAGCCGACGCGATTCCAGCTTTCGATTTTGGCGGCTCGCGCGACCGGATCGACGTTCCAGTATTTCATTTCGCGATAGTCCATCGGGCTCGGCTTGAGCGGCGCAGTCCAGGCCTGGGTGAAATAGTGGCTTTCGCGATGAAACAAAAAAGTTTTCGGCAAGTCGGCGGCGAGAATCTCCAGCATGCTTCGAATCAAAGCGGCGCGCTCCGGCCCCGGGCTCATGCCGGAAATTTTTCGATACAGCTCGTCGTACGCGGGATTGCGATAGCTGCCGTCGTTGTACGTGCTCTCGCTGTTAGGACCATAGAGCAGCTGCAAAAAATTCTCGGGATCGGGATAATCGGCGCCCCAGCCCCAGTGAATCAGCTGAAAGTCTTTCGCGTGCATTTTCGAAATCAGCGAGGGGAAGTCCATTTCGTCGACGACCAGCCGCAGCCCGATCTTCGCGAATTGATCGATATAATAGCGATAGATCGCGGCGCGTCCCTGGGCCGCGCGATCGAAGAGGCGAATTTCAAGCGCCCGGCCCGTCGCCGGATCTTTGCCGCCGGGATAGCCCGCTTCGACTAACAGACGACGCGCAGCATCTAAATCATAGCGGCTGTACGGTCCGCGAAATTTCGAATCATATCCTTCCAGGCCCGGCGGCACCGGACCGTGGGCCGGAATCGCGCGCCCGGGTAAAAACAGCTGAATAAACTCTTCGCGGTCGATGACCAGAGAGATCGCGCGACGCAGGGCCGCGTTGTTTTTGAACAGCGGATCTTCCAGATTGAAAGTCCAGCCGAAGACCGACAGCTCCACTTCGCGGCTCTTGCGCACACCGCGCTCATTATAGTTCGCAAGCAGTCGCGGACTCTGCATCAGGCGTTCCTGCAAATCCAGTCGATTGCGATATAGATCCAGATAGCCCTGTTCGAAGAGCGCCCAGCGCGGCGGCCCGCGTTTAATAATTCGCAGCCGCACTTCATCAAGCACAGGCAGAGTCGCGCCCGCGGCCTCAAGCAAGCCCTGCCCGGCATCCCCGACCGCGCCCGTCGCCGGGTACACATCGTCTTTGCGATAATTCGGATTCTTCGCCAGAATCAAACGATAGTGATCGCGCCATTCTTTTAAGTAGAAGGGGCCGCTCGCCACGGCCTTGCGATCATAGGTTCCACGTTCGCCGCCGCTATAGTACGCCAGACACTCGGCCGGGACCGGACTCGACGTAACGTTCGTTAAAAAGAACAGAGACTGCGGATAGGGCGCGAAGTACGCCAGTTCGATCGTATAATCGTCGACGCGATGCACGCCCGCAATCGGCTCTGCTAAAGCGGTCGCGATTCGCCCGGGCGGAGCGCCGGCCTCTACGGAGTCGACGGCCGCCATGAACTGCTCATGATATTCGCGAAAACCGATCAGCTTATCGATCAGAAAAGTTTTGCCGAAGGGTTCGATGCGATCGTCCGCCGCTCGCCGGAATGCCACGATCAAGTCGTCGATCTTAATTTCACGTCCGCGACCGTCCTCGAAACAGGGATCGTCGTTGAACCGCAGGCCGGGGCGCAGCGCGAAACGCAGGGCGTACACTCTCTGACCGGCCAGGCCCGGAAAGTCCTGTCGCCAGCCCCGCTGCGGCAGCGCCCGGGCCATAGACGGAACGATTTCGAAGGGCCGCTTTAGATAGTGAAACTCGTAGGCCGTGTCGTGTATATTGGAAGCGATATACTGCGAATCCACATCGGATACGCGGTGGGGATCGACCGTCGTCGGATTTTCGTCGAGGGAAGTATAAAATACGCGACCGGCCGCGGCCGGAGAATCATACGGATTGTTATTGCACTGAAGGCAAATTCCAGGAAACACTGCCCAAATCAGCGCCGCGACCGTCGCTCTTCGCAATCGCACGCCGATATATTTATAACCGCCGCCCCCTATGAAAAAAAACCAAGAATTCGAATCGATCACGCTCAGTTCCGTCGCTCGCCGCGCCGCAGTCGCCTGCGGACTTCTGTTGATGGCGACGGCCCTCTGGAATTGCAACGGAAAAAAAGAGGCGGCCGGCCTCCCGCCGATCCAGGACACGCCGATTGAATTAGAACAAAAAGGCGAAGTCGATCCGATCGCGGGCCAGAACGCCGTGCGCGGCGGCGTGCTGAATCGCTGGGGCGGCCCCTTTCCGAAGACGCTCAATTCCTGGCTCGAAAACTGGGCCACCGTTTCCGAAATCAACTCCCTGATGTTTCACAGCCTGGTGGATCTGCACTCCACCGACAACCGCCCCGTGGGCGATCTGGCGACGGAATGGCAGAATAATCCGGACGGCAAGACCTTCACCTTCAAGATTCACCCGAACGCAACCTGGAGCGACGGACATCCGATCACCGCAGAAGATATTCAGTTCTATTACGACGTGATCATGAACGAAAAAAATCTGACGACGGTCTACCGCGTAAGCGTCGGCCGCTTCGAACGCCCGGAAATCATCGACGACAAAACCGTGCGCATCGTCGCCAAAGAGAAATACTGGAAGGCCTTCTGGGACGCCGGGGGCTTCTTCGCCTTTCCGAAGCACGTCTGGGAAGGCGAAGACTTCAACAAGATTACTTTTGATTTTCCGGTGGTCAGCGGCCCGTACAAGCTGAGCCAGGTGCGCCGCAACCGCTTCGCGCTGCTCGAACGCCGCAGCGACTGGTGGGGCCGCACAAAACGCTATAATCAAAACAAATACAATTTCGATTACATTCGGTACAAATTCATCGAAGACCGCAACGCGGCTCTCGAAGCCTTCAAAAAAGGCGACTACGATATGTTCGCGGTTTATACCGCTTCGACCTGGGCTCAGCAAACGAATTTTGACGACGTGCAAAAGGGCTACGTCGTGCGTCAGGAGATTTCGAATAAAGAACCGCGCGGCTTCCAGGGCATCGCCATCAATATGCGGCGGCCGCAGTTTCAGGACGTGCGTGTGCGCCGGGCCCTGCAGTATTTGCTCGACCGCGGCCGGATGAACGAAAAACTGATGTTCAATCAGTACATTCTACTGAACTCCTATTTTCCGGATTTGTATCCCGGCTACAAAAATCCAAACATTGAACTGCGTCTCTTTAACGCCGAGAAAGCTCGTGCGCTGCTGGATGAAGCCGGCTGGACCGTCGGCAAAGGCGGCATTCGCGCGAAAGACGGCCAGCCGCTCTCCATAACCTTTTTGACCTTCGCCAACGATCAACGCCATCTGAACGTATATCTGGAGGATCTGAAAAAGGCGGGCATTCAGGCGAAGATCGATCATTTTTCTATGACCGAAGTTCAAAAGCGGCTCGATGAGTTTAACTTTGACTTATTCTGGGTTAATACGGGAGCAAGCCGCCTGCGCGATCCCGCCCCCCTGCTCCGCTCAGATCAGGCGGATAAGAAATCGTCTTTCAACTACGCCGGCATCAAAGACGAGCGAATCGACGCGATCCTCGACCAATTGGAGTCCGAGCCGAATCTGGGCCGCCGCGACGCGCTGATCCGCCAATTGGACGCCCGCCTTGATGAGATCAATCCCTTCGTGCTGCTGTGGCAGTCCGATCGCACGCGTTTGCTTTATTATAATAAATTCGCGACGCCGAAAAATGTGCTGAATAAATTCAACCGCGAAAATTCGGCGCTGGTTTACTGGTGGTACGATCCGGCCAAAATCAAGGCCTTCGAAGAGGCCGTGAAAAATGAAACCCCGCTGCCCAAAGAACCCGGCACGATCATCTATAAAGACTGAGCCAGACTGGACCCCGCGGCGCACCCGAACGGCCGCGCTCCGATCAAACTGTAAGACGACTGAGTGAAAGCCTATATAATTAGAAGACTGCTTTTGATGATCCCGACCATTCTCGGGATCACCATCCTGCTGTTTACACTGATCCAGTTCCTGCCCGGCGGCCCCGTCGAGCAGTACATCGCGAAAATCCAGCAATCCCTGAGCGCCCAGGGCCTCGATGTCAATACGGCGATCACCGAGGCGGAGATGGAAAATATCCGCGCCTACTACGGCTACGATCGGCCCGCGTACGAACGTTATTTTCTGTGGCTGGGCAACGTGCTGCAGCTCGATCTCGGCGAAAGCTTCAGCTATCATGAACCCGTGTGGGACGTCATCAAACAGCGCATGCCGATTTCGCTGTTCTTTGGACTGACTTCGTTTCTGATCGCCTACGCCGTTTGCATTCCCCTCGGATTCAAAAAGGCGCTCGAACACCAGTCCGGTTTCGACATAGGCAGCTCGGCGATAATTTTCGCCGGCTACGTAATTCCAGGTTATGTTCTGGGCCTTTTGCTGATCGTGTTTTTTGCGGGGGGCAGCTACCTCGATCTCTTTCCGGTGTCCGGCGTGGTATCGGACGACTGGGAGTTCATGGGTCCTGTCGATCAGGTTCTCGACTTTTTACATCATATGGCGCTGCCCATGGTCTGTTACATGGTGGGGGAGTTCGCGTTTCTAACTCTGCTTATGAAAAACAGCCTGCTCGACGAAATTGGTAAAGATTATCTTCGCACGGCGGTCGTCAAAGGCGCGCCCTTTCGCGTCGCCGTCTGGAAGCACGCTTTGCGCAACGCGCTGATTCCAATCGCCACGAGATTAAGCGAAATCTTCACGCTAATCTTCGCCGGCGCGCTCTTAATTGAAAAGGTTTTCAACATCGACGGCATGGGGCTCCTGGTATACACTTCGATCCTGGACCGCGACTACAACGTGGTGATGGGCATTATCCTGATGGTCGGGGTGCTGACCATGCTTGGCCGACTCTTTTCAGATATTTTATACGTGGTGATCGACCCGAGAATTCGTTTCGACTGAAAGCGAACACAAGCGTCGGAGACCGAGATTCTCCGGCATATTTTCATCGCACTTCATACTCAATGTTTTCAGAAATCACACAGGATCGCTGGCGCCGCTTCAAGGGCATTCGCCGCGCGTACATTTCGCTGCTGATTTTAAGCGGCGCCTTTTTCCTGTCGATTTTCAGCGAAGTCATCGCCAACGACAAACCGGTCTTTATCTATCACGAAGGGCAGGCGTATTTTCCTCTCGTCGCCTTTTATCCGGGACGCGAATTCGGCCAGCCTTTCGACGAAGAGGCCGACTATCCCAAGCTGCGCTACGACGATGATTTTCGCGAGCGCGCGTTCTGGCTGAGCACTCCCATCCCCCACAGTCCCAACAGCGCGAATCTCGATATGGAAGGTACGCCGCCGTATGGCCCGAACATCTCCCGGGGACACTGGTTGGGCACCGATCGCCTGGGCCGGGATCTGTTTTCGCGCTTATTGTACGGCTTCCGACTGTGCATGCTTTTTTCTCTGACTCTGATGGTCATCAGCGCTTTTCTCGGCGTTGTAATCGGCGGCGTGCAGGGTTATCTGGGCGGCAAAACCGACATCGTCATGCAGCGCCTGATCGAAATCTGGTCGGCCCTGCCGTTTTTATACGTGGTGATCCTAATCGGATCGATTTATGGGCGAAACTTCGCCGTTTTAATTTTCGTGATGTCGCTCTTTTCCTGGATCGGGCTGTCGTACTATATGCGCGGCGAGTTCCTGAAAATGCGCGATCAAACCTACGTGCGCGTGGCCCGGGCCCTGGGATTCAGCGGACCGCGAATCTTCTTTCGCCAGATTCTGCCCAACGCCCTTACGCCCGTGATTACAATCCTGCCCTTCACCCTGATCGGCGGCATCGGATCGCTCACGGCGCTGGACTTCCTGGGCTTCGGACTGCCGCCGCCCACGCCGTCCTGGGGCGAGCTCCTGCAGCAGGGCCTGGAAGTCATTCGGGAGCATCCGCGCATTACGGTCATGACGACGATCGCTTTGTTTAACACGTTAATGCTGGCGACCTTTATCGGCGAAGGCGTGCGCGAAGTCTTCGATCCGCGTTCGCGCCAGAGGGTGGAGTAAAACTATGAGTGATGTGGTCTTAGAGGTCGAGGATCTCTCAATCGGCTTCGCGAGCGAAGACGCGTCCCGCGCGACGAAGGGCGGAACCGCCGTCGAAACCGTCACGGCGATCACCGATCGCCTGAATTTCGAATTGCGCCGCGGCGAAGTGCTGGGTCTGGTCGGCGAATCGGGCTGCGGAAAAACCGTTACCGCTCTTGCTCTGCTACGACTGTTACCCTCTCCCGGCGGACGGGTCCTGGGCGGACGAATACAATTTCAGGGGCGCGATATTCTGAGCCTCGATCACGACGAGCTGCGCAAACTGCGAGGCGGCCAGATCTCGATGATCTTTCAAGAACCCTCGGCGGCATTGAACCCGCTGATGACGATCGAGGGACAGCTCTTCGAAGTTTTCGCCTATCATGATCTCTCTGAAGCGCCCGGCGTCGCGAGCCCGGAGAAACGCATACGCGAACTGCTGGCCCGAGTCGGCTTCGCGGATCCCGATCGCATTCTCAAGAGCTACCCGCATCAGCTCTCCGGCGGCATGCTCCAGCGCGTGGTCATCGCCATGGCGCTGCTGCTCAAACCCGCCATCATCATCGCCGACGAACCCACGACCGCTCTCGACGTAACCGTGCAGGCCCAGATCATGGAGCTGTTAGTCGAACTACAGCGCGAAGAAGGCACGTCGGTACTTTTGATCACCCACAACCTGGGATTAATCGCGCAATACGCTGAACGATTGGCGGTGATGTACGCCGGCCGGATCGTAGAAGACGCGCCGGTCGAAAGCTTTCTGGCCCAGGCGCACCATCCTTATAGTCAGGGACTGCTCGCGGCGTTGCCGGACGTCACCCGCCCAAAGCGTCTGCAAGCCATCGACGGCCAGGTGCCCCGGCCCGCCGACTACGATGACGGCTGCCGCTTTCGCGATCGCTGCCATCGCCGTTCGGATGTCAGCCCGCCGGAGCGCTGCGAAGAACGACCCCGGTTGCGCAATATTCACGGCGAAAAAGATCGCGAAGTCGCCTGCTGGCTGCATGAGTCGGCGGCGAGGGAGATCCGTTCATGAACGAAAGCGCTCAGAGTTCAGACGCAAGAGGCGGACCCCGGAACGAACCCAAAGGCGGACCGGCAGCCGCCGCGCCCCCGCTCGTCGAAGTTAAAAATCTTAAAGTATATTTCCCCGTCAGCGGCGGCATCTTTCGCCGCACGGTCGGCCACGTGAAAGCGGTCGACGACGTGAGCTTAAGTCTCGCGCCGGGCAAGCTGGTATCGGTCGTGGGCGAATCGGGATGCGGCAAAAGCACTCTCGGCAACGCGATCCTCGGCCTGGTTCAGCCGACGGCGGGACAGGTCCGACTGGACGGACACGATCTGGATATTCAGCGTCGGTCAAGCTGGGACCAATTTCGCAAAGACTTTCAGATCATCTTTCAGGATCCTTATACGTCGCTGAATCCGCGCCATACGATCTACGAAATCATTTCCGAACCCCTGTTGGTCCACGGCCTGTGCGATCAGAAAAACGCACAGGACGAAGTGGCCGCTCTCCTGAAAAAGGTCGGTCTTTCGCCGGATTATATGGGACGCTATCCCCACGCCTTTTCGGGCGGTCAGCGCCAGCGCATCAACATCGCCCGGGCCATCGGCCTGCGGCCCAAGGCCATCGTCGCCGACGAAATCGTCGCGGCCCTGGACGTTTCGATCCAGGCCCAGATCATCAATCTGCTGATGGAACTAAAAGACGAACTGAATCTTTCGCTGCTGTTTATCTCGCACGATCTTTCGCTTGTGCGCAGCATCAGCGACGAAGTCTACGTGATGTATCTCGGCCGCATCGCCGAAGCGGGCGGCGCCGATCAGCTGTTTACGCGACCGCGTCATCCCTATACCCGCGCCCTGCTGGATTCGATCCCGACTCTCGACCGCAGTCGCAAGCCGGCCCTGCTCGCGGGCGAAGTGCCGAGTCCGGTCGACCCGCCGTCGGGCTGCACTTTTCACACGCGCTGCCCGATCGTCCAGGACCGCTGCCGAAGCGAACGCCCCGAACTGGAATCGAACGCGTCGAACTCAAACAGCGATTCTGCCGCCGCCTGCTGGTTTCCCCTGAAGGACTGACGCCAGAATTTCCCACAGGATTCGCAGGTTCGTAAAACTCGCCGGCCGCTTCCTGAGATTCTCCCCGTAAGAATCCAGGCTGAATCCGACGACGACGGCTTAATTTTCGCCGCGTGCGGTTCGATCATAGAGATATGAATCGTCTCGCCGCAATCTTCGCCCTATTTCAATTCCCGGCCCAATCGCAGCGGACCGCGCCCGGCCGCGCCCGGGGACGGCGATTCGCTTTTGCCCTGGCCGCCGTTTCCGCCGGCCTCCTGATCGGCGCCGGCGCGCTGCAGGCGGGCGCCCACGAGCGACCGACTGAACGCCGCCTGACCCGTTACGACGGCAAAGGCATTGTGCAGCTAGCGCAAAAGTATCTGGGCACGCCCTATCGCTACGGCGGCAACAGCCCGGCCGGATTCGACTGCTCGGGTTTCACCAGCTATGTTTATAAAAAAGCGGGCTATCGTTTGCCCCGGGCGACAACCGGACAGTATGGCAAGATGAACGCCGTCCGCGCGCCGAAAATTGGAGACCTGGTTTTCTTTCGCACTTCGGGAAAACGCATCTCCCACGTGGGCATCTACGTCGGCAACTATCAGTTTATCCACGCACCGAGCAGCGGCAAGACCGTCAGCTACGCGGACATTCGCAACTCGTACTGGAAGCCGCGCTACGCCGGCTCGCGGACGATCTTTCGCCGCGGCGATTCTTAAGCTTTAGCGCGGCTCAAGCGCCTGAAGCTAACTCGGCTCAAGCGCCTGAAGTCAACTCGGCTCAAGCGCCTGACGCTAACTCGGCTCAAGCGCCTCGTGGTACCGCCGTTCGAGGGCTTCATGGCGCGTTACAATGCGCCGGTAAAATGCCAGCGTTAGCGCGCGTCGGCGTTCTTCGCTCAATCGCCATTCGCCCTTAAACTCCGCCGCTCGCAGCCGGGCCATTAATGTCGTGAGCGTAATCGCCACGCTCACCGAGATATTATAGCTCTGAGTGAAGCCGTACTGGGGCAGTCGCAGATAACAATCGGCGGCGGCCAGCGCGTCGGCCGTCAGGCCCTGCTCCTCGGTGCCGTATAAAATCGCCACGGGACGGTCGAGCGGTAAGTCGACGGGCGTGTGGCTCGCGCGATCCTGCTCTGTGTCCGGCGAAGTCGCAACGATCCGATAGCCCTGCTCCCGCAGAGCAGCCAGGCACTCAGCCGTATTGTCCCGCTCGGGCTCGCGATAGCGGTGCAGATCCAGCCACTTTGAAGAACCCATCGCCACCTGGGGATTCACCCTGTACGAATTTCGATTCTCCACGATGTGCACGTTTTGCACGCCGTAGCATTCGCAGGTGCGCAGCACCGCGCTTGCGTTGTGCGGCTGATAGATATCTTCCAGAACAACCGCGACATAATCCGTACGGTCGGCGAGCACCTCCGCGATCTTGCCACGTTTGTTCTCGGTGACAAAATCCCCCAGAAAATCGATCAACTCACTCGCACGATCGGCCTCAGACATCTTATAGCTGAGCCCCGTCTGTGAAGGGGGTGTCAAGGAAATCTGGTTGCTCGGAACGGCCCGGCGGGCGATGCCGTGTGTATCTATATGCTACGCAAACGACTGCAAACTCTGGGCATTGAGATCCCGGCCCTGACTCCTCCGCTGGCATCGTACGTCCCGGCGAAGCGGCACCAGGACGTGATCTACGTCAGCGGCCAGCTGCCTCTACTCGCAGGCAATCTGCTGATGACCGGCCCCATGCAAAGCGGCCGCAGCCTTGACGACGCCCAGAACGCTATGGGACGCTGCTTTTTGAACGGGCTGGCGGCCGCCGGCACCGTGGTCGATCTGGATGAAATTCAGGGCGTGCTCAAGCTGGGAGCCTTTGTCGCCTCGGAGCCGGATTTCGCGGATCAGCACAAAGTCGCCAACGGCGCTTCGGATCTGGCTCAGGAAATTTTCGGCGCCAGCGGCATTCACGCGCGCTTCGCTGTGGGCGTCGCCGTCCTGCCCCTGAACGCCACAGTCGAACTGGAAATTCATTTTCTGGTATAAAGGGGCTTGCCGCCTGCCGCCGAATGCGGATCAGATTCACTGAATGCAATCCACGAGGGACACCATTGGAACGCAAGGCCGCGGAGACACGCTGGCTTCGGAAACGATCTCGCCGGAGCCGCAGCCGTCCGCCGGGGCTCTGGCGCGCAGCTATCTGCGAACCGTATTCGAAGGCTGGTGGTCGCTGGCGACCGCCTTGCTGAGGACTGTGGGCGCCAGGGCCGCCGACACAAGCCTCGTTCAAGTGGCCTTCCTGGCCGGCTGCCTGGGAATCATCGCCACGACGCTGCTCTTCCCCTGGATCGTGTACGACGTAAATCTACTCGCGCCGGAAGTCGCCGGACGCGGCTCGGTCTACCGCATCTTCTTTTTTCTACCCGGCCCCCTGGGACTCCTGCTGTATTTTATCGGCGGCCGATTTCGTCTGCCCGCGTTCTACGGAGTCGTCGGTCTGGTGGGCGCACTGTATCTGGCCGGCATGCTCTGGCCGAATCCGGTCCATACGCTGATGAGCGACCCGGCGGAGTATCGGTTTCATTTTTCGATCTACGTCTATGGAGCGGCCCTGCTGCTGACTGCCGCGACGGCCTGGCAGGCGCTGCAGAATCATCTCGTGTCTCTGAGTGAAATGCGATCGTACTTGCTGGAGCCGCGTGCGCCGCAGGAACCATTGAACTCGCCGGAGCTTTCGGAGCGGCACAACGCCAGATAAGCTATGAGCGACGCCGTGCCCAACAATCAGGAGGCCGCTGAATCCAGCGGCGGCCAGCAGGAGTATGACCCGCGAAAGCTGCTGGCAATTCATCCCAGGGAAGCCGATCGGATCTTCAATTCCCAGGGCAGCTATGGTTCCAACGACCTCACTGCTGATTTTCGCGAGCAGGTCAAAGCGCTCAGCCAGGTTTACCAGGCGATCCAGCGCTATTTAACCGGCGTCTTTCGCCGCGACGATATCTTTTATCCGGAAATTGAAGACGTCGCCAAAGACCTCGTCATTTATAAACGATCGATCAGCGATAAGATTCCGATGCCGACTGACGAGCAGCTGCGCAAGTACTGCATCTGTCTGGCAGCGCAAACGCCTCCCCTGATTCATATTCTGCGCGAAGTCGCACCGGACGGCAAGTCGGGCCTGCAGTTCGTCAATCGCTATGTCGCGCCCACGGACAAACACGAAGACAAGGTGCTGGTCGGCTATAAATCGACGATTCAATCGTCGCTGCGCACGCTCAAAAGCGTAATCGAAAAAGCGGAGTTCGGCCACGACTACGGCACGCTCTTTCACGGCACAACGTCTATCGCGGATTTGCCGCTGCATATGGGTCGCGCCGACCAGGCTCTGCGCGGCATGTATATCGACGAAAAAGGCTTCCAATCGATTTCATCGACGGACCTGGCCCACGTGCGCAAGGTCAATCAGGAGCTTTACAAACGCCTGTATCGCCCGCTGCTCATGCAGGCGGTGCGCGATCGCCTCTTCGTTTCGATCAGCTGCGACGACGTTCGCAAGACCGGCTTTGCCGGCGCCGAGAAAGTCTACGACATCGTGCTATTTGCGAAGACCGGCGAAATCCAGAATCGTTTCGCTTCGATTTGCGCCTATTTGAAACCGCAGTATCTCGGGGAGTGGCTGAGCGCCGAGGTATACAACAGCCTGGCTCGCAAACGCAAGGCGGGCGAAATCAGCGAATCGGAGTTCTTCAGCTCGGTGGCCCAGAACGCGTACGAAAAACTGATCACCCAGAACGAACCGCCGCTAAAGGAACTGCTGCTGGTCGTCGAGATCATGAAGCTCAGCGAGTGGTATCGAAAATTCGAGAAGCAGCAGGCCAAAGATTCGGCCCAGAGCGAACTCAAAGACGTCATCGCGAAAATCAAAGCCTTCGGCGGCGTCTATCGAACGCGCAACAATCGCAGCATTACTATCAGCGAAGATCTACAGCGTATGATGTTGCGCGGCAAGATCCCGGGGATTCTGGCCTGCACCGAACCCTATATGCGGCCGGATGAGATCACGAACGAAACCGACCTGGAACTCTTCGATAATATTCACATCATCTACCGGGACCGTTCGATCACGGCGAAGGCGGTCGAGACCGCGACCGAGCTCTTCGAAAAAAGCGACGACGTCTATTTGCTGCGCGTGCTGGAAAGCCTCTACGGAATTTTTCGAGAGTCCGACACCCACATCAAACAATATCTGGCGCCGGTTTATATCGAAAAACTACGGCATACGATTCGGCGTTCGTACGCCCGCCACCTGCCCTGGTGGTCCCGCCTGCTTTTATTTTTGACCAGCTCCGAAATGACCGACGCGCGACTCGCCCGCATTCGTCAGAATCTGCAGTCCGACCAGGAACGCCGCCTCTCCCGCATGCGGATTCCATCCGAAACGAATCAAAAGACCGAGGCGAAAAAAGCCAGGGACGAAGTTCGCAAGCTGGCCCGCCAGCGCGCCGGCGAAGGCGACGCCGTACAGAAGCTCGGCTCTCAGGAAAACAAAGTCTTCGAATCGATTCGCGCCGACCTGGACGCCGCCTGGAACCGGGGCGCGATTCCCGTGCGGGGCGAGGTGGAAAAAATGGCCCGGGGCGCCGAACGCGAGGACGTGCAAAAGATTCTCGGCATGGTCGACGTGGGAGCAGCTTCCGTACGAGAAATTCTGCGAATCCCCATCAGCGGCTATGAACACGTTTACGCGAACCGCGAATATCTAATGCAAAACCGCGATACGCTGATTGAACGTTACCAGGCGCGGGTCGAAAACGAGTCGGTCATCATCCACGACAACCGCGAGATGCTCTTGAAAGGCCAGGGCGACGGCAAAGATGAAGTGTACAAAGGCATGCTCGACTATCTGCGGTATCGCCTGAAATAGGAACCCGGCCGGGGAATCAAAAAGTGCGGCGAAAAGTCCGCCACAGAACCGCGGGACGAGCAGCAGAATGCCCGGCGAGGGGTAGTGAAGCCTGGCGGCGGATCTCGCGGGTCTGGTGCAATTGCGCAGACTGCTGCGGTTCCTGGATCCCAGCTTCCCGGCTTTGATTCGATCGCAGCTGAGTGCTGCTCAGCTCACGTTCGATTCGCGCAAAGCCTCCGCCGGGCCGCGCGGGCGGCCTTGCTTCCGATTGCATTCGAATGGTCTCGAATCAATCGCCGGGGATCAGAACTGGCTCAGACGGATCAGATTGTCGCGAGTCATGTCGCTGACGTTTCCGAATCGATTGCCTTCTTTTACGACTTCGCCGTCGAAGGCCTCGATCAGATACTGGTCGAAGCTCTTTTCCCGATTCACAGCACGCGCTTCCGCACCCTTTCCAGGGAGACTGGCGCGTTTTCTACGATGGTAGATGGGGCTCTCTGCTTGTTTAACGATCATCAGGGTCACCTCACATGTAATATATGACGGATTCCGGCTCTCAAAGTTTATGTCTCTTCAGACAATTTACCAGGCTTTTTCGAGACCCGCCACCGTCGATTGAAAAAAAATTATGTCACAAATATAGCCGACCACTACATAGATGACAAGCACAATTTATTCGTTTACCTAAATTTTTATTAAGTATTTCGGCATGTCCGGCGACCAGGATCGGGTTTCGACCGGTTTGGCGCCGTTTCTGCCTTTCAACGAGGAGCAGATTAACATCCGGGTGTGACAGAAATCGGACTTTGTGCCGATATTTGGACCAGACAGCCGATTTTTTTTGGGAATCGGCCAGGAGCGCGCCTGCAGGTGAAAAATACGAAATCTTCCATATATAGTGACGGCAAGAGGCGGGCAAAACCTGCCGATCGCCGCTGGCAGCAGATCCGGAGCGCCCCGACCTTTGCGCTCGGGATCCTCCTGCTGGGGATTCTGCCCTTCCACCCCGGCGATTCTCAGGATCTGGGCGACCAGGGCGGCGACGGTCGGGCTCTTCCGGAAATCCTCCAGCGTTCGCGGCATATCGCTCCGGGAGTGAGCGATCGCTGGGAGTTCATCGCCTTCGGCGAGGTGGTCGCCGTACAAAAAGACAAGGGCGCCCTGCGAATTCTGGGCCCTGAGCCGCGAGAGCTGCGGCGCAAATCCACGGCCGCCATTCGAAAAAAGTTTCTGACCGAGATGAAGCCCCTGACCCTTTTGGATCGCCAGGGACGAGTCGCCGGCAAGTTTCACGGCACGCGCGTCGTCGTAGATCACGGCCAGCGTCCGAAGGGTTTGCGCGAGATCGTGCTGTACGGTTATTTCGACCTGAGCGACGCGCGCGTCGGCCTGCGCACTCTGTCGGTCGGCTACCAGGCCGGCCTGTATCGACCGAAGGCGGGCTATCTACGGCCGGCCTACGATGGATCCGTCACCCAATCGCGACAGACGCTCCGGGAGTTTCGCCACCAGATCGACGGCAAGATCATGACTTATATTCCGGAGCACTTCGTGATCTTCGGGCAGGGCGATAATCCGACTCTCGATAATTTCAATCCGCAGTTCGACGAACGCCGGGAGCAGTTCGTAAAACGCCTGAAGCCCTTTTATATCGATCGCTACGAAGTTACGAACGAAGAGTTTCACCGCTTCGTCGTGCAGACCGGCCATCCCATGCCCGCGGCCTGGCGCGACACGAATCGTTATCCTGAAAACACCGGCGATCATCCGATCACCATCGCCTCCTATACGGACGCCATGGCCTACGCTCGCTGGACGGGCAAACGTTTGCCGACGGAATTCGAATGGGAGCTTGCGGCCCGGGGCGGCGTAAGCCTCCTAATTGAAAACGGCGATCCCGAGAGTATCTTTCGGCGGCCGCGCATCTATCCGATCGGCGACAGCTTCGATCCGAAATTATGCAATACCCTCGAGTCCGGCCGCGGCGCGCCCGTGCCCGTCAGCCAGCTGCGAGACGCGAGTCCCTATAAAGTCTTCGGCATGTGCGGCAACGCGCGCGAGTGGACGTCCAGCTGGTACGGTCCTTATCCGGGACATCGCTTCGCAGGCAAGCAGGCGGTAGCCGGCAAAGTCTTTAAGGTGATTCGCGGCGGAAGTTACGATCAGCGCCAGGAGTTCGCGCGCGCGGACTTTCGCGACTACGGCGGTTTTCCGGAGCTGAGCGCGGATCGCAGCGCGGGCTTTCGCCTGGTCGTACAGAAATGATTTTTAGATTATTTTCGCTTTTGTTTTGCGGCCTGTTCGTCGCTTCGGCGGCGCTACAGTACAACGATCCCGATCCGTGGATCTGGATCGTCGCGTATATTCTACCGGCGATATTATCCCTGGCGGCGACTTTCGGTCGGACCTGCTTTGCGCCGTCGATAGCCCTGGCCGTGCTGTATACGGCGATCGGTCTGTATATCTTTCCGGGATTTATTTCCGGGTGGTTCGGCGACGAAGCCTTTCGCGAAGCGGGTGGCCTCTGGATCGCGGCGGGCTGGATGGCGATCCTCGCAGATCGCGCGCGGGCCTTTCGCGACGATTGACGCGCGCGAATTCAAGCGGCCCGGCGAAGGCCACGCGAAATTCTACTTGCCACTCATCGGGCGGCCGGGCGAAGACCGTTCCCTATGCAATCCCGCTTCGCCCGCATTCTTACGATCGCCGTCGTCTCCCTGACAGTGCTCTGGGGGATTAAGTACTTTCTCTTCGATACTTCGCCCGTTCCGGAGAGCTCCAATTACGAATTCAATCTGGACGAGATCCGGGCTGTCGCTCGCAGTCAGCCCGGAGCGCTGCCGCTGGAACTGCGCGGCCTGCTGGTCGGTGAAAGCACTTTTCCTGACAGTGCGGCGGTCGCCGGAGCCGGCCTGTTTTCCAACCGGGACCTGGTGTTTACGTCCTATCAGGCGGTGTATCCGGATCGCAGCGTGATCATCGAGACGGCCCACGACCGATCGATTCACGAAGCGAATTTCGGCACGGAAGGTTTTCTCGATGATGCGTACGACGTGATGCAAAAGGCCATGCGAGAGGCCGCGCTGATCGTCATCACTCACGAGCACATGGATCATATTGGCGGCATCGCTCAGTCGCCGCACCTCGCCGAGATCGCGCCGCGCACTCTGCTGATTCGCGACCAGATCAACGGCCCGACGATCGCGCTGGCGAATTTCGCCGAAGGGGCTCTGGATCAGTTTCGCGATTTCGACTACGAGCGTCTGCACTCGCCGGCGCCGGGTCTGGTTTTGATCAAAGCCCCCGGTCATAGCACAGGCAGTCAGATGATCTATCTTACGCTGGCCGACGGCGAAGAGTTTTTATTCGTCGGCGATATTGTCTGGCATATGGACGCGATCCGTAAACTACGCGGCCGACCGCGCTTCGTCAGCCTGGCGTTTCTGGGCGAAGACCGCGACCGCGTCGCCGCGCAGATTCGCACGCTCTACGATTTGCGCGAAATGCAAGAGGCGAGCAACGGCCGTTTGCATATCGTTGTCGCGCACGACGCAGAACAGTGGCGCGAGTACCTCGAAGCGGGACTCGTTCAAAAAGGGTTTCGATAAGCCCGGCAAGTACTCAAGCGGGAAAGCGATATTCAAAATACTCGGAGGCCGGGCGGGCGTCACGCAGATACCAGCCCGCACGTTCGCCGAGCTCAGCGGCCAGAGTCGCCGAAATACGAATGCCGCCGCGCGTCCGCGATTCGCGCGCCAGGTGTGAGCTGAGATTGAGGGCCTCGCTGTAAATCGTCGACGGATCTTCGCGATAGACCACCGAACCGCGGGACATACCGGCGTGCAGCGTCAATTGACCGGGCGTAATCTCTTCGAGCATATAGTACATGTCGATTAAAGTTTGCATTTCGATCGCGGCCAGCAGCGCCGACTCTCGCTGATCGCCGGCGAAAGCGAACAAACACGAATCGTCGCCGCGGCTCCACTGATCGCCGCCGTAACGCAGCGAAGTTTCCTGGAACAGCTGTAGAATCGAATCGATCATAGTCGACAGGCGGGCTTCGCTCTGGCTGGTCGCCAATCGCGCGAGCATTTCCAGTTTGATGAACAAAAAGACGATATCGTAACTCTCACCGACCTGGTATCCGGCGCCCTTCGCGCTTTCCGCCGGCGGCTCCGCTTCGCCGCTTCTGCTGACGGCGCTCTCCTCGTCGAAATGGCGCAAACGACTCCGAATCCGCGCCAGAGCCACTGGAAAATTGATCGGTTTGGTGATATAATCGTCCGCGCCGGAATTAAAAGCTTCTACGATCTGCACGCTTTCGTCGTTAGCGGAAATCATCAAGATCGGCAGATTCGCCGTAGCTTCCGCTTCTCGTAGATTACGCAAAATCGTCAGGCCGTTGATATCCGGCAGCATAACATCGAGCAGCACCAGATCAAAGGGACGCTTCTGGACCAGATTCAGGGCTTCGTTCCCGTCCCTGGCGGTGACGCAATCGAAACCGCTCTCTTCCAGGCGACGACTGACCAGATCGCGAATCGCGGGATCGTCGTCCACCAGCAAGATTCTTGGATGCGCTGAACTCATAAAGAATCGTCAGAATATATTTACGCGCGAAAAGCTAAAAGAAAAATATAGTCGTCGGTCGAAGCCGAATTATCCCGACTGCTCGCACGGCGCTCTTATATGGATCAACAACTCAGGCGGATTTCTTTGCATTTTCAGGGACTCCTCGGGCGGCCGGGAAGACAGACTGCCGGGGATTCCGACCGGCGAGCTACGGCCCATCTCATTGCGCAGCTCGGATATATTCAGATCGATACTCTGGCGGTCGTCGAGCGCGCCCATCATCACACTCTCTGGACCAGAAACGCCGCCTATCAGACCGACACGCTGAACGCCCTGGTGCGCGACCGCGAAATATTCGAGTACTGGTTTCACGCGGCGGCCTATTTGCCCATGCGCGATTACCGTTTCGCGCTGCGCAACATGGCCGCCGTGCGTCGCGGAGAAATCGCGCACTTTCGCCGGCCGGAAACGAAGATGACTCGCTACGTGCTCGATCGCATTCGCGACGAGGGCCCGCTGAAAGCCCGGGATTTCGAAACCGCCGGACGTCTAAAACAGGAAAGCTGGTGGAACTGGTCGGCGGCGAAGTACTGCCTGGAAAGACTATTCATGCAGGGCGACTTAATGATCGTCGACCGCCAGGGGATGCAAAAAGTATACGAACTGCGCGAGCGTTTCCTGCCGGACGCCGCCGATGTCCGCGAGCCGCCCCTGTCTGAATTCGCAGCCTATTTGATCGACCGCGCCCTGGACGCCCACGGCTTCACGACCTTAAAACAAATTCTGCATCTGCGCAGCGGCGCCGAATTGCGCCAGGCCGTGCGCGCAGAAATCGAAGAACGAATCGCGGCAAGCGCCCTCCTGGAACACAGTTTCGAAAATTTGCCGCCGCTGTATGCGCGGCCCGGAACTCTCGACGCGCGTCCGAAAATCGGCAGGCGAAATTTGCGACTGCTTTCGCCTTTCGATAACGCCGTCATCCATCGCGACCGCGTCGAGGCGCTGTTCGGATTTCAGTATCGCCTCGAATGTTATACGCCCGCGGCGAAGCGCCGCTTCGGATATTTTTGCCTGCCTGTACTGTACGGCGACGCGCTGGTCGGACGGGTCGACTGCAAAGCGCATCGCAAAGATCGCGTGCTGGAATTGATTCACCTGCATATTGAGGATCCCACGCTTGCGTCTACAGGCGAAGCCGACGAATTCGCGGCGGCTTTCGCACAGTCAGCCCGGAACTTCGCCGACTTCAATCAGTGCGACACCGTGAAATTAACCCGCGCGAGCCCCGCGAAATGGCTGCAGCCTGTGCGCCGATCGCTGAAGCAGAGTTAAAATATCAGAGCGTCGGCGGCAAAGGCGTGCTAACGCCGATAACGGAAGATGCGCATGCCCTGAAAGGAATCGCCCGGAGCGAAGAAGGATTGTATCTCGCTCTTCAAAAAAGAATGCGCCGAAGCCGAAATCGTAATGCCGTTTTCTTCGCAGGCTTCTTTTTCGATTTGTGCGGCCGTCCGCATGTCGTGCGAATAGATTTGCTGCACTTCGGACTGATAGTGGGCCGTGCCGCAGTGCATGCCGATGCGAATGCGCAGCTCGCTTTGCAAACGGCTCTGCTGGATATTAAATACGGGCAGGTTCAGAAGCACTCCGACCATCGCCACGGTGGCCTGGTTCACAGAATCGCCGCCCTGAAAAACCGCGGTGCCGCCGTCCCCGTGCCAGTTCCACAGACGGCCGTTCCAGAGTTCGGTGTACTTGCGCACATAGTTTCGAAAGCGATTCAGAGTCTGCTCGACTTCCGGCGGTCGGGTCGCTTCAGCGAGGGCGGTGCTGCGGACCACGTCGACGCTGGCGAAGCACAGGCGGTACTCGCGGCCTTCCAGCATATAGCCCCAGTCGTCGGTAACGTTCGCGTTTTGATCTTTAACGAACTGCCGTAGAGCCGCGTCGAAAATCCAGTCTTCCCGGGCGAGCAGTTCCAGAACGCGCTCGCGGCCTTTCAGGCGATCCTCTCGGCCTTCGCTCAAAAGAACGTGCGCTACGAACTGAAGCAGATCCTTGTCCGCGTCGAAGTGATCCAGGACGCACTGGGCCGCGACCTGACCGGGAATCCGAATCTGCTCTCCGAAGCCGGTCAGTTCATGCAGCCGAAACTCCGGGTCGACGTCCTGGGCCAGCTCATCGATCCGATCCGAAGTCAGGGACTGGCTCAATAACTCAAGAATAGCTTTGCGAGTGCTTTTGTTCACGCAGTTTCGTGGTCGTTCAGCGCGAGCGAACCGTCCACAAAAAATCAGAGCGCTGGAATGGTTGCCGCCCAATCCAGACGTGCAGGTATGGACGTCTGTGATCTATCGCATGTTTTCGAAAGTCCGGGGCGGGGCGGCTCCGCAAACGGCGGCGCTCTTGCTGGTGGCAATCACCATCTCGGGCTGCAGCTCGCGCATGCTGCGCGTGGACTCTACGATCGCAGTCGCGCATCCGGCCTTCCCGGCGACGGTCGCCGGCATAGCCGGTCGCAAATTTTCCGAAAACAACGCCGTCGAATTTCTGAGCACCGGCGCCGCCACTTTCGAGCGCCTGTTTGAAATGATTCGCACCGCGCGTCATTCCATCAATCTGGAGCTGTACATTTATAATACGGACGAGACCGGCGACCGCCTGGCCGACCTGTTGATCGAGCGGGCCCAGGCCGGCGTGCGCGTCAACCTGCTGATCGACGCCGTCGGGGGTTTCTATTTTGAAGACGAAACCGCCGAACGACTGGAAGCCGGCGGCGTAAAAGTCTATCTCTACAATCGATGGAATTATTTCGACATGTGGCACTACCGCATTCGAACGCATCGCCGGGTGGTCGTAGTCGACGGACGACGCGGTATGGTCGGCGGCTTCGCGATTACCGATTGGTGGCACGAGCCCTATCAATTCTTTAAGTATCCCGTCTTCGATTTGCAGGCCTACGTCGAAGGCGACGTGGTCGCACAGTTGCAGTCGGTGTTTCTTGAAAATTGGAAACAGGTTTCCGATGAAGTCCTGACCGGCCCGGAGTACTTTCCCGCGACGAATTCGCAGCAAGAGGCGACGCGCGCTGCGGAATCATCGGAGCCGCGATCCACAGACGCTCGACGAAATATTTTCGCAATGACCTCGGGCAGCTCCCCGCCACGCGAAGTTCCCCACGAAAGCACCAGCAGCATTTACGAAAACTATCTCTTTGCGATTCGCTCCGCGCGCGAAAATATCAGAATCTTTACGCCCTTCTTCGTACCCGACCAGGCCCTGACCGACGAGCTCATCGCCGCCAGCAAACGCGGCGTCGACGTGCGCATCGTCATCCCGGATGAAAAGTATATCCTGGAAGCCCCTGCATACTACGCGGGCCACAACTACTATGAAGAGCTGCTCGAAGGCGGCGTGCGGATGTTTCACTTCCAGATTGGACTCCTGCACAGCAAAGGCGCGGTCTTCGACGAATTGTACGGCCTGGTAGGCTCGACGAACTTCGATCAGCGCAGCTTTAAGATCGACTACGAAAACGATCTGCACATTTACGACGCGGGCCTGGCGCGGGAGCTGGACGGCATGTATCGCTTTTACGAACAGAACAGCGCCGAATTAACCCTCGACAAATTTCGCGCCCGAGGGCTCTGGCCTCGCAGTCAGGAATGTCTCTGGCGACCCATCGAACACGAATTCTGAGTCACTGTAAAATTGCTTGATCTTTGCTTCCCGCGAAATCGCATACCGCATCTATGTCGTATACTCCCTCTCGCTCCGCCCGAAATTATCTTCGCCGCTTCGAATCCAGGGGCAAAGCCAAATCCCTGGTTCGTCCGGAGCACAAGCCGCCGCTGCAATACGTCTTCGATGGAATCTGCCTGATCGCCCTGCCGGTCGTCGGCTATCTCTATTACGCCCACGGCTGGCAGGCGGCCCTGGCCTTGCTCGGCGGCGTGATTGTGCTGTGGACCATTCGCGAACTTTTCGTGCAGGACGATCACGCCCTGGTGCGCATTTACGGGCCGGCCGGGCGGCTGCGTTTCGTATTCGAAAAAGTCTTTCGCGACAAATATCTGCAGTACTTCAACGAAACCAACACCGACGGGCGGCCCATCCCGCGCATCGTGCGCGACTATGTGTACCAAAAAGCCCACGACGTAAAATCCGTGGCGAGCTTCGGCACCGAACTCGATAACTTCGACCGCGACAATACGATCGGCGCGCGGATTTTACACCGCAACTTCGGCGGCGTCCTGCCGAATGGATCGCCCACCTACGGCTTCGAGATCGGCGCGGCCCGCGGCGACGTGCGGCCGTTCGCCGTCAAAAACTCCCTGAATATTTCCGCCATGAGCTACGGCTCGATCAACTACAAGTCCGCCGAAGCGATCGGACTCGGCACGCGCGAAGTGGGCTATGTCAATACGGGCGAAGGCGGCTTCGGCCCGCACGGCGTGGGCGGCGGCGACGTGGTCTTTCAAATCGGCACGGGAAAATTCGGCGTCGGCGACAAAGACACCCTGCCGGACGGCACGCCGACCCGCGTGCTGAATCGCCAGCTCTTAAAGGATCTCGTGCAGCAGCACGACGCCATTCGCATGATTCAAATCAAGCTGTCTCAAGGAGCCAAGCCCGGACTCGGCGGTCATTTACCCGGCGGCAAAGTCACCGAAGCGGTTGCCACGGTGCGCAAGGTTCCCGTCGGCCAGACCGTAATCAGCCCGCCCATGCACGCGGAGATAATGGCGGCTACTCCGAAGGAATCCATCCAGAAGATGATCGATTTCGTCGAAGAGATTCGGACTTTAACCGGCCTGCCGGTCGGAATCAAACTGTGCGTCGGCCGCGTCGAAGAGCTGGATCTCCTGGTCGAAGCCATGAAGAGTACAGGCAAGGGCCCCGACGCGATCCAGCTCGACGGAACCGACGGCGGCACCGGCGCGGGACACAACCTGTTCTTGAACTACGTCGGCTACGGCACGGCGATCGAAACGACCGCTTATCTCGACCATCGCCTGAAAGAAGCAGGCATCCGCGATCGCGTGGCGCTCTCGGCTTCGGGTAAGATCCTGACGCCGGCCCACGCCGCTCTGGCTTTCGCCGCGGGAGCCGATAGCATCGACACAGCGCGCGGCGCCATGCTCGCTCTGGGCTGCATTCAATCTCTGAAGTGTCACACGAACGAATGCCCGACGGGCATCGCCACGAACAGCCCCTGGCGCAGTCACGGCATTAATATTCCCGAAAAAGCAACGCGCATTCACCACTACCTGTCCGGATTTCACAAAGACGTGCTGGAGATCACGCGCGTGCTCGGCCACAGCGATCCCCGCGACATCACTCCGCCGGATCTGCGTTACCTGGGCGAAAGCTACTTCGAAGACGATCCAGGCGGCGTTAAAATCCCGGCGTGGCGCGGCTGATTCCAATTCGCACGCGGCGAATCTTCAAAACCGGCGCTACGACACATACGCCCGGGCCGACCACAGGCAGCCACCGTTCATTTTACGGTTGCGCTGGACCGCCGCGCTCAAAACCTCTCCACTCCTTCGCTTCGGAACGAATTCGAAGCGAAGCGCGGGCGTCGGCCTGAACGATCTATGGACATATTCGAAGAATCACTTGAGTTACACAAAAAACTGCGCGGCAAATTTGAAACGACCCCCAAAGCGCGCATTGAAAACCAGCACGATCTCTCGCTGATGTATTCGCCCGGCGTCGCGCGCATTAGCGAAGTGCTCGCCAGCGAACCCGAACGGGCTTCCGAACTAACGATCAAAAGCAACTGCGTGGCGGTCGTCAGCGACGGCTCGGCCGTTCTCGGCCTGGGCAACATCGGAGCCTACGGCGCGATTCCGGTTATGGAAGGCAAAGCCGTGCTCTTCAAGCAGTACGCCGGCGTGGACGCCTTCCCGATCTGCGTCCGTACGCAAAACACCGAAGAGATCATCAAACTCGTGCGCAATATTTCGCCCGTCTTCGCGGGCGTTAATTTAGAAGACATCTCGGCCCCGCGCTGCTTTGAAATCGAAGAGCAGCTCCAGGATCTGGGCATTCCCGTTTTTCATGACGACCAGCACGGCACGGCGATCGTAACAGTCGCGGCCATGATCAACGCCGCGAAGCTCGCCGGCAAAGACATGACCGACCTGAAAGTGGTCATCAACGGCGCCGGCGCGGCCGGAACCGCCATCGCGAAGATGTTGCTTTGCGTCGGTCACGATCCGGACGTCTGCCAGCCGGTCAAAGAAGTGCTGATCTGCGACAGCAAAGGCATTATTTCGCGCCATCGCGAAGATATTAAGGGTAACGCGTACAAAGTTAAGCTATCGCTGATCACGAATCACGAGGGAATCGACGGCCAATTGGCGGACGCCCTCGTCGACGCCGATGTATTCGTGGGAGTGAGCGTGGCCGGCGCGGTAAGCCAGGACATGGTCCGCAGCATGGCGGACAAGCCGATCATTCTGGCCATGGCCAATCCAACTCCGGAGATCATGCCCGAGGAAGCCTTTGAAGCCGGCGCTTTCGTCGTCGGCACAGGTCGCAGCGATTTTCCGAACCAGGTGAACAATGTTCTGGCCTATCCCGGAATATTTCGCGGCGCTATCGACGCCGGCGCGCGGCGGATTACCGAAGAGATGAAGCTTGCCGCGGCTCGCGCTCTGGCCGACGCCGTCGACGATCCCGAACCCGGTCGCGTCATACCTTCCGTCATGGAAGACGGCGTGGCGGCCAAAGTAGCAAAGGCCGTCGGCGACTGCTGGAAAAACCGTAAGTGAGGAAACCGAAGGTTTCCGAAGGTTTCCGAAGGTTTCCGAAGTTCATTCGAAGGTTTCTGAAGTTAGTTCGAAGCGCCTCGTGCCGCTAACTTGATTTTTGTGACGCAGGCCGCGCCGGAGAGTCTACACTATAATGAGATCTGCGGTTCTTCCGGACACCCGGCGAACGCTGTCATTCGCGGCGATCGTGCTCTGCGCGCTGTTACTAATCGCAGGCGCGCTGGCGTACAAATCTTATAATACCAGCATCAAAGAAAAAAAGGCCGCGATCGGCCGCGAACTAACGGCGATCGCCCGCACCGGCGCCGCCGGCATCGATGGCGATCGTTTCGCCCGGCTGTTTGACGCGCGCCCGGAAACCGACTGGGAAGGCCTCAGCGAAACCCGCGACTTCGCGGCGATCAAAGACGAACTCCAGCGCATCATCCGCTCACAGTCAGCGCTGGAGTTTACGGAACAGAACGTATATACTTTCGCGCCGGCCACCGGCGCAATACGCCCCGGCAAGGCCCGGACGCAAGAAGCAGAGTCACAAAACGACCCGGCGGATTACAGCCTGCGCTGGGCCGTCATGACTCACGACCAGCCCTTCACGGGCGAAGCGTATCAACCCCGCCCGGAGATGCTGCCCGTCCTCCGGGGCGAATCCTCCGCCGCCAGCACCGGCGTATACTTTTCGCTCGTGTCGAATCACGAGTGGGTCTCGGCCTTCGCGCCGATCAAAGCCAGCGATGGCAGCATCGCCGGACTGCTGGAAATCGCCTGGGACGCCGAACACGTTCTGGAACAAACCCGCGCCGCCGCCAACCGGGGAATACTGATCATCGCCGGTATTATGATGCTGGGTTTCGTCGCGGCGGCCGCCTTTACGCGCGTCGTGTGGGTGCTGCGAAACACCAACCGGCGACTCGGGCGGGAAATCACCGAACGGGCCCGGGCGGAGGAACAAATTCTATACAACGCCTTTTATGATCGCCTCACGGCTTTGCCCAACCGGGCCCTCTTCGTGGATCGACTGAACAGCCTGATTCGCCTCTCGAAACACTCCGCGGCTTCGAAGTACGCCGTTTTGCACATCGACCTGGACCGATTCCAGCGCATCAACGCGAGCATGGGACACGAACGCGGCGATACTCTACTCAAAGCCGTCGCCGAACGATTGCAGAGCGCGCTGCGAGCCGGCGATACCCTGGCGCGACCCGAAGCGGACGAGTTCTGGCTGCTGCTGGTCGATCTGGAAAATGTAAGCGAAACACAGCTCTTCGTGGATCAGCTGCTCGCGTGCTTCGACGCTCCATTTCTAATCGAAGACAGCGAAGTCTTCGTAACCGCCGCCGCGGGCATCGCCTTCACCGCCCCTCACTACACCAGCGCCCACGAAGTAATTCAAGACGCCCAGGCCGCATTACGCGAAATTCCACCCGGCGCTCACAGCCGCAGCAACTTCAGCGACTCCGAAATGCGCAATCGGGCCCGCTCCATGGTCGCCCTAGAAACCGACATGCGCCGCGGTCTCGAACGCGGTGAATTCGAAGTCTATTATCAGCCGATCATTCAGCCGGCCCAGCGGCCGGTCCCCGGAACCGACGCGGCGGATGCTTTCGCTCCGGCCGCGCCCGACGCGCAGAATCCCGCCAGCGACCGCGATTATCGCCTGGAGGGATTCGAAGCCCTGATTCGCTGGAGCCACCCGGAGCGCGGCCTGGTAAGCCCGGGCGAGTTTATTCCCCTGGCGGAAGACACCGGACTGATTGAGGACATCGGCGAATTCGTGCTGCAGAGCGTATGCCAGCAGATTCAGAGCTGGCAAAATCAGGGTCGGCCGTACTTTTTCGTTTCGGTGAATCTCGCGCCCAGGCAGCTCCGCGCCCCGGGCTTCGCCGCCGATCTCGATCGTCTGCTGAGCAATTATTCCATCGATCCCCGTCGATTGGAGTTAGAGATCACGGAGTCCAGCGCGATGACGATGAGCGAAGACCCCGAGTTTTTGATCCGGCTGTTTCAACAGCTGCGGGAACCGGGCGTGCGCCTGGCCATCGACGATTTCGGAACGGGCTATTCTTCGTTGAGCTATCTGAAGCGGCTGCCGGTCGACACGGTCAAGATCGATCGTTCTTTCATTCAAGACTTACCCGACGACACCGAAAGCGGGGCGATTACCCGCACCATCATCGCCCTCGCCCATAATCTGCGGCTGGACGTCACGGCCGAAGGCGTGGAAACCATAGAGCAGCTGAATTTTTTAAGACGTTACGACTGCGATCGCTTTCAGGGATTCTATTTTTCGAAGCCCATGCCGGTCAGCCTGGCATCGCAGTTTCTAAACAAGCCAATCGATTCTCAAATACCAGGTCCCTGAGGACCGGGCGTCACTCCTGACCGGCTCTCAATCCTTGCGCACGAGCCATACCGCCTGCTCAAGATGCGGCGTATGCGGAAAGCAGTCCGCAAGCACGGCGTGTTTGGCTTCGTAGGCGTCCGCGAGCTCTTCTAAATCCCGCAGCTGACTGTAGGGATTGCACGAGATGTACAGCATGGCCGGCGCCGGACGCTGGCGAAGCAACGCTTCGCGTACGGCCGGACTCAGACCGGCGCGGGGCGGATCGAGCACGATCAGTCGCGCGGGATCTTTGAGAAAATCCGCCGGCGGCGCGAGTAAATCCACGGCCTGGAAATCGATCGCCGGCTCCGTAACACCTGCCGAACGAAAATTAGCGGGCGCGCGTTCGACCGCCGACGCCGTGCTTTCGTAGCCGCGAATGCGTTGAAAGGCGCCCGGAAACCAGTCCGCGATCACCGCCGACAGCACGCCCGCGCCGGAATACAAATCGATCAGCACGCTTTCGCCTGCTCCATCACTGGCCGCATCGCCCACAGGCGCTCCCTCCAGCTCAGCGCGAATCCAGGGACGCCCGGCCTCCAGCAAACGATCGAAGGCCGGCGGATTGGGTTGAAAGAAGGCGTCGTAGGGCACGTCGAATTGCAGGCCGCCCAGCTCTTCGCGCAAGGCATCGCGACCGAGCAGCGTGCGTCCCCCGGGCGGATTCGAAACTTCGGCTTCGACAGCTTCGGTGCTGCTTTCGATCAGGCTGTATTCGAATAAGGGCGATTCGGAATCTTCGCGGACTTTCGCCAGCTCGCTCTGGAGTCCGTCGCGAAAGACGATATAAGCCGGCAATTCCCGCGCCGCCGCGTGGACCGTCAAAATGATCGCGCCGGACCCGGCGCCCTGACGAATCGTAATATATTTCAGAGCGCCGGAATGATCGTCGCGCTGGTGCGCGGCGCCGGCGCATTCCGGAAGCGCCAGCAGGCGGCGACACAGAGCCAGGGCCGCGTTTGCGCCGTCGCGCTGAATGCCGCAGTTTTCAATGTCGACGAAGTTCGCGAAATCGCCGACGGGGCGCAGGCCGCAGTCGGAACCGTTGACCACAAAGTCCATGCGGTTTCGATAGCCGCCAATCGCGGGAGCGGGCAGGAGCTCCGGCTCCACGCCGGTCTGCGCGCGCATTTTTTCTCGCACGGGATTGCATTTCGTTTTTAACTGAAAGTCATACGCGAGATGCTGGGCCCGGCAACCCCCGCAGCGACCGTGATAAGCACAAAAAGGATCGGCCAGGGCGACTTCCGGCGGATAGGATTCCGCCGCTTCGATGTGCAAAACTTTGAAGCGCTCGTGTTTGGGGCCCCGGAAGCGCAGCTGAAACTGGACCAGATCGCCCGGCAGGGTATAGGGCACCTTGAAGACCTTGCGTTTGAATTCGAATTCCCCTTCAAATCTTTCGTTCAAACGGTCAATCGGCAGCGCCATAATGCAAACCAGGGGTTAAATCCGGGGTCTCCGAAGACGATGATAATATACAGCGCCCCGCTGCACACTCAAATAGATGGAAATCTTACTACTCACATTGCTGGGAGCCCTCACGGTCGGAGTCGGCCTCTGGGCGGCTTCCGGTGACAAGCAGTCCGACCAGGATTCGGCCGCCGGCGGCGGGGATCCCTTTGGCGACGACCGCGACGAAGCCGGCACGGGCCCGCGCTCCAGTCCCGGCCTGCCGGGTGCAAGCACCAGCGCCGAAGCGGCCGACGCGGGCAAGCCGGTCGTACTGGGCGAGGCTCCCGCCGCTCCGTCTACGCCGGAGGCTCTTGAGGCGCTCCAGAAAACCCTGGGGAAGATCCCATCTCCGGTCACAGGAAAAGTCGTACCGCCGGAAAGCGCCGCCGGTCAGAAATCCCCGGCCAAACAGCGGCCGCTCAAGGTCACCTATTCGACGGACGATCTGATCGCGCGCTCGTCGCGCCATGCCTACCATCGCCGCGCGCTCACCAACGCCGAAACCCTGGTCGAGCGCCAGAAAGGCGAAGAGGCCCTGGCGATTTTTGAACGCGTCCACCAGCGCGTGCCCGATCCGGAAATTCAGACCCGCATCCAGCAAAACATCGAAGATATCAAACGCTGGCTGTCGGGCACAGATCTCGAAGACGAAGAGACGATCAAGTTTCCCGAGATCATCATTCCCCTCACGACCCAGGCCATCGCCCTGGAAAATCTCTCGGAGGGGCTGCGCAATATTTCGGAAGGTATCGTCAATCAGCTGGCGAACGCCTTCGCCGGAGCGGGCGGTCCCGGCGGAGCGCCTCCGGGTGCGGGGCCATCGTCAACGCCGTCAACGCCGGGTTCTGCGCCATCGTCACAGCCGGCAGGAACGCCAGGCACGGCCGGCGCTCCCGGTCCGGGTTCGGCTGCCACACCTGCCGCACCCGAAGCACGCGGAGCTGGCCAATCGGCTGGCTCTGGAGCCGGCACAACCGTCACCGGCCCGGTGACCGCGACTGGACCGGTCACAATCGCATCTCCCACCGGCGGCGGTGGTGGCGCGCCGGCAGCTCCCGGCTCCGGAGGGCAGGCTCCGGCGGCGCTCGGCGCTCCGATCGGCGCCCCGATGGGCGGCGGCGGTTCCGGCGCGCCGGTCGCGCTCGCCCCGGCCCCTGGTGGCGCGACGGTTCCCGCGATGGGCGAAATCACATCGGTCGGCGGCGGCGCTCCCGGATCGGAGCTCGCCTATGCCGACGCCGAGACGGACACCGGCTATCCGCCGGGCTTTGAATTCGACGAAAACGGCAACCTGTTAACCGACGGCTGGAACGACGAAGACTTCGATCGCGAGTGGGAGAAATTCAAGAACCTGCCCCTGAAGGATCGGCGCAGCGGCATCGAACGCCGGCAGGCGACGGACCGCCGACGCAGCCAGGATCCCCGCCGTCGCGATCGCCGCTCCGGTGAAGATCGCCGCGTTCGCGATCTGTTTAAAGAACGCGAAGAGTTTTTACGCAAGCTCGCACATCATAAAGAGCGCAAGAAGCAGCTCGAAGAATTTCTCAAGAAAAAGAAAGAGGAACCAAAACCCGAAGAGCGCGTGCCGATGCACGCCCAGCTCATGGGGCTCAAACCGGAAACGCTCAAGATTGAAACGAGCGAGCCCAACCTGCCGCGACTCGATCTCCCGCATTCGATGCCCCTGGTCGAAGGCGACGTGCCCGAACTGCCAAAGCTGGATTTACCGCAGTCCGAGCCCCTGCACGAACCGGAGCCCGAGCTGGAACCCGAGCCGGAACCGGAACCCGAACCCGAACCCGAACCCGAGCCAGAACCCGAACCGGAGCCCGAGCCCGAGCCCGAGCCCGAACCGGAGCCAGAGCCGGAGCCGGAGCCAGAACCCGAGCCAGAGCCAGAACCCGAGCCAGAGCCGGAACCCGAACTGGAACAGTTGCCGGCCGCCTTTACTCAGACAGAGATCGTCGGCCCGGATTTAAGCCCCGTCGGAATGCCTTCGGCGGACGATCCCTTTATTCCCGAGCCGGCCCAGGTTGGAGCCGGCGAAGGTGGCGGCGCGCCCGATACACCGGAGTTCGGCGAGGGCGTCGAAGAAGCGCCGGAGATTCCGGACCTGGAAGCTGACGAATCCGAAGAGGACAAACCGCCGCCGCAGGAAATCAGCGGCGTGCTGGAGCTAAAACCCCCGGATCAGGACGACGCGCCCTTCTTAACGCTGACGTACGATTTCACGAAGATCCCGGACTCCTTTAAGCTGAGCCAGGATTACCATACGATGGAGTACGCGTACTATAAGTACAAGCCCATGCTGATCAAGGCGCAGCAGTTCACGCGTCGTAAGATGCTCAAGAACGCCCTGAACTACTATCGCGTGATCAAGTCGCAAAATATCCCCCCGGAGTTCAAGCGCATGATCAATCGCAACATCAACGACATCACCGAGTATCTCGAAAAATTCCTCATGCGTCGGAGCTGACGCAGCAGGTCAGCAGCCACAAAGTGGCTGCGAGCGAGCGGCACATGCCCGGAGGCCAGCGCAGCGCCGCCCCACGCTGGCGTCCGGGCCGAAGAAACATAGCTTTGCAAAACGACTTACCGCAACCGCAGCGACCGAATGGTCGCGCAGGTCCGCGCTTGCGTGGACTCCCGCGGGCCGTAGCATACACCAGGCTTCGGGACTGTAGATTATGTCACATTGATTCGGGGGAAGGCAAGAGACTCGATCCCTTTCTGCGGCAGGCTAATCCCGATGCTTCGCGGAATATTGCGGTTTAGCCGCTTGACAGTGGACGCCCTTTCCCTGTACTGACTCTCTGGTTTTTATAGAACAATAGGATTCCAACAAATGTACGCATTTATTCGGCTGGGCGGACATCAGCACAAAGTAGAAAAAGATCAGGTGATCGTAAGCGACCTGACGGGCCACGAACCTGGCTCGGAATTCAGCTGCACCGACGTGCTTTCCGTTGTGAACGGCACCGACCTGAAACTGGGCAAGCCCATGGTCGACGGAGCGCAGGTGAAACTGAAGGTGCTGGAAAATCTCCGCGCCCCCAAAATCCGCGGCTTCAAATACAAGCGCCGCAAAGGCTACCGCAGAACGTGGGGCCATCGTCAGAATCTGCAGAAGCTGCAGGTTGTGGCGATTGAAGGCTAAAGGCTGAGAAGTACTCACCGTTTCGCGGCGACCTGAATTTCGGGTTCGCGCTCCTGAGTCAGGAACGAAACGGCAGCCCGATTGGATCCGGTACGGCGCAGGTTTCGTGTGATTCAAATCACGATCGAAGGCTTTGCCGGTCGGGCCCGAACAGCCGCTCTGCAGGTGGAAGGCCACGCAGGGCTGGCGACGAAGGGCAACGATATTTTATGCGCGGCGGTTTCCGTGTTGAGCGAAAACCTGGGCGGCGGCCTCAAGCTGTTGCTGAAAGCGCCGGCGAAGATTCAGGCCGATAACGGTTTGTATCGAGTCGAGATTCCGCTGGAACATTCGAGCGACGCAAGCGAGCTTTTGTTCCAGTCCGCGATCCTGGGACTGCGGGTGCTGGCGGAACAGTATCCGGATCGGATCAGGATACACCAGATAGAGACATAGAGATCTACGGATCGCAATCTAAAAGATATTATTTACGATAATAAGAATTCAAAACGCTGATTTTAGCGAAATACATTCAGGACAGTACAGGCTCATGGCACATAAAAAAGGCGGCGGCTCAACCAAAAACGGACGCGATTCCAACGCGCAGCGACTCGGCGTGAAGCGTTTCGGCGGTCAGAATATTCTGGCGGGCACGATCATCCTGCGCCAGCGCGGCACCAAAATCCACGCCGGAAATTTCGTCGGCGTCGGCCGCGACCATACCCTCTTCGCTCTGCGCGACGGCATGGTTCAGTTCGAGCACATCGACCGCAAAAAACAAAAAGTAAGCATCGTTCCCGTCGCTGCGGAAGCTTAAGGGCAGCGGATCTTTCCCCACCGTCGCCGCTCCGCTGCGACCGAACCGGATGAGCTGTGAGATTCGTAGATGAAATCACCATACACGTCCGGGCCGGCCACGGCGGAGCAGGCTGCGTAAGCTTCATTCGAGAGAAGTTTCGCGAATTCGGCGGGCCGGACGGCGGTGACGGCGGCAAGGGCGGCACAGTTCGCTTCCGCAGCCATTCCTCGCTCCAGACCCTCGGAGCTCTCCTAAAATCCCAGCTGTACGCCGCGAAGAACGGTGAACCCGGCCGCGGCAACCAACAGACCGGCGCCCACGGCGCTGATCTCATCATCCACGTTCCCGTTGGAACCGAAATCTTCGACCAGATCACCGGCGAAAAGCTCGCCGACTTAGACCGCTACGATTCCGAATACGTGGCCGCCGTGGGCGGCATTGGCGGTCTCGGCAACCAGCATTTCGCGACTTCGATCAATCAAACCCCGACGCACGCGCAGCCCGGCATGCCCGGTCAGGAGTTCGAGCTGCATCTGCGACTGAAGCTGCTGGCGGACGTGGGCCTGGTCGGCCTGCCGAACGCGGGCAAGTCGACACTGCTTGCGGCCGTCACCCAGCACCAGCCGAAGATCGCGGACTACGCTTTTACGACCCTCACGCCGAATCTCGGCATTGTAGAAAATGAAAGCGGCGTGCGCCGTTTGATTCTCGCGGACATTCCCGGGATTATCGAAGGCGCAAGCAAAGGCCACGGCCTGGGCCTTGCGTTTTTGCGTCACATCGAACGCGTGCGTTTGATCGTATACGTCATCGACGGCGCGAACCTGGAACCCTTAACCGAAATTCGTCTGCTCAAAAGCGAGCTGCAATCTTATAGTCCCGAACTGCTTTCGCGTCCGGCTTTGATCGTGATCAACAAAGTCGACCAGATGGACTATGATCTGGAATTCGCGCAGGATTCAGTCGAGCAATTGCGGAGCCCCGCACTGTGGCCGGAAACGCCCGGACATATTCCGAGTATCGTATATATGTCCGCGAAAGAAAAACGCGGCACCGCCGAATTCATTACGGAGCTCTTCGCCGCCTTTCCGGAGCAAACCCTCGCCGAAGCGGTGTTAGTGGAAGATCCTTCCGGTCTGAAAGCGCCCGCCGCAAGCGGGACCGGCGACGCGCAGCCGCCAGGCGACCCGGATTCTCCCGCGACTTCACCCGGAGCCGACGATCTCCCCGCAGATCGAAGCCGGGACCAGAGCCCCCATATAAAAACGAAATCGAAGCCGGCCCTCGATCGAGAGGCCGTGCGCGGCCCGCTCGCCGCCGACGTCGAAGAAACCGAGCCCGGCCTGTTTACTCATAAAATAGCCGATCAGCTGCTCGATAAAAACAAAGAACGCGGGTCCGGCGGAGAGGATTCGCTGTGATCCGCGCGCGCTTTTTGGAACGGAACGCCGTGCGCCGGGTCGTGATCAAAATCGGCACGAGTCTGATCAGCGACGCCGAAGCGCCCGACGGCGTAAACCACGCCATGATCGAAAAGTTGCGGGACGAAGTGCTCTATCTGAAAGAGCGGGGCGTCGATGCGATGCTGGTTTCGAGCGGCGCAGTCGGAACCGGACGCCATGTATTAAAAGCGTACGGCCTGCATCTACAGAATGAACCGAGCTTAACGCGACGCCAGGCGCTTTCGGCGATCGGCCAGAGCCGGATCGTTTCGCGCTACGCCCAGGCCTTCGCCGAAGCGAAAATACCCGTCGCGCAGCTGCTGATTACCGCCCGGGACTTTCGCGATCGGCGCGCCTATTTAAACATCGGCCATACGATCCAGGAACTGCGCAAGATGGGAGCCCTCGCGATCATCAATGAAAACGATACGGTCTCGACGGACGAACTCCAGTTCGGCGATAACGATCTATTGAGCGCGGTCGTGGCGTCTCTGTTTCGCGCGGACCTGCTGATGATCTTAACGAGCGTCGAAGGCTTTCTGGTCGGCGGCGAGCGCGTGGCCGAACTGGATCGCATTACGAAAACGCATCGCAATGAGGCGGGCGGTCCCGAAGGACCCGGTCGCGGCGGTATGAGCACGAAGATTCGCGCGGGCGAACTCTGCGGCAAAACCGGCGGCGCGCTGGCGATTCTGCCCGGCGAACACCCCACGCCGATTCGTTCGTTTTTCGACGGCGAAGACATCGGGACTTTCATTCACGTGCCTCAGACGAAGAAGCTCAGCGCGCGCAAGCAGTGGCTGCTCTTCGCCCGCGCCGAAGGCGGCGTCATCGTCGACGCGGGGGCGGCTCAGGCGCTGACCGAACGCGGATCTTCGCTCTTATCAGTGGGCGTACACGAAGTCCGGGGCCGATTTCTCGCGGGAGAAGTCGTGGAAATCGAGGACGCGAACGGTCGAGTTCTCGGACGCGGCATCGCGGGCTATAGCTCGCGTGAAATTCAAACGCACCTGAAGCAGCCCGGCGACCGCAACGGAGACGTCGTGATCCATCGCAACGATCTCATGCTGGAAGATTAGAGCCGCCGACCGTCGCGACGCTGCGCTCCCCCGGCCCGCTCTAAAAAGCGATCAGGCTGTGTTTGGAATCGCCGCTCACGCCTCGTTCATTAAGTCGCCGTCGAGATCGATCACCTGACACCGCTGCGCGAAAACTTTCGGATAGGCCGCGGTCATGCCCTGCATCAGCCAGTCGAAGGGTAGATCCGCGCTCGTGCCATGATAGTTTATATACTCCATGAACTTGTGGCCGTCGCCGGCGAATTCCTGAAAGAGACTGTCCTCTTCGCCGTTAAAATCGAGCGGGGCCACTCCGAACTTCCTGCATAGTACGCGATCGAAGGCCGGCGTCGCCTGCACCCAGCGATCGTTCAAATAGACTTCGGCGTAGCCGTGATAGGCGAAGAGATCCGTGCCGAGAAAATCAATCAGGCGCTCGCTTGAAAGGTGGTTTTTTACGTCGCCGAAGCCCAGGCGCGCGGGCACGCCGATCGCGCGACAGACGCCGGCGAAGAGCATCGCCTTGGGAATGCAATAGGACTGGCGCAGAGCGACCACCCGACTGATACGATAGGCGTTGTGTTCGAGCGATACTTTGTACGGATTGTAGCGCAGGCCGTCGCGCACCGCGAAGTACAATCGCACGGCGTTGCTCTGCCTGTCGGCGCCGGCTTCGGTATGCTCCGCGACGAACGCCTGGATCGCGGGATCGGCGTGATCGAGAAAGTACGTCGACGCCAGGCAATCTTCCGGAGCCGGGCCGGGACCCGTCACCGGATCGTCGCCGCCGGTCGGAGCGCTCGGTTCTTTTTGCGGATTCGTTTGCATGATTGAATGAAGCGTTATATCATCTGATCCGGGCCAGGCGATCCTTATCGCATCAGGCGATACGGCCGCGATAGCCCAAAGGGAGCCTTAGCTGAAAACCAGCTCCCCCGCCGGGCGCGCGCGATGCAGGTCGTTGATCTGGTCCTGGTGGATCGCCGTCGATACGAGTCCGGTCAGATATCCCGTCACATAGCCGGCGACGTCCAGTACGACCGTCAGGGTCGTCGTATCGTTTTCCGGCAGGCCGTACTTGCGCTGCAGATCGTTCAACATCATCGAGATGCGGTAGTCGACATAAACGTGCCACAGCGTACAGGTCGCCAGAATCAAAAGCAGATCCAGCATGAAGGTGTTTCCCGTCGGCGTCGTGCCGGCCATCTCTTCCAGCTGGCGATAGCGGCTGTAATACCAGTAAAAAATGTAGAGCCCGCAGGTGACAATCCCCAGCACGAAGACCATCGCCGGCGCCTGCTCAAGATCGCCCGGAGTTCTCGGCCCGCCTCTGTCGCTGTTTCCGCCCGTATTTTGATTTTCCTGTGATTGACTCATCGACTGTTCCGCTTTAAATTATTGTCAGTATACATCGTCCAGCCGTTCGTGTGTCAAGCCTATGAATACCAGCGCATCAACTACTAACAGTGATTCTCAGCAGACTCAGGCCGTCCCCCAACCGCCGGCCGAGCTGAACGAGTTATTTCAGCGAGCCGCGCAGGAATCTTACCAGAGCGAAGCACGCCGTATTAGCGGCGAATCCCGCCAGGCGCTGCGCGCGATTCGCCAGGCGTCGAACGCCGAACGCAGCCAGGTTTTAGTCCGTCTGGCGGAACTGTTGGGCGAAGCCGGGGTGCGCGACGAGATATTGCAGGCCAATCGCAAAGACGTCGAAGCGGGACGCGCGAACAATCTGCGGGCGAATCTGATCGACCGCCTGGAAATCAACGCGAAGCGGCTGGACGATATTATTGCGGCGCTGCGCGAAATCGCGGCCATGCCCGATCCCGTCGGCGAAGTGATTCTGGGACGCAAGCTGGCGTCCGGCGTCGACATGATTCAAAAGCGCGTGCCCCTGGGCGTGGTCTTTACGATCTACGAATCGCGCCCGAACGTGACTGTGGACATCGGCGCGCTGTGCGTGAAGTCCGGGAATTGTGCGATATTACGCGGCGGTAAAGAGGCCGTGCACAGCAATGTGGCCCTGGCCGCGCTCTTTCGCCGCGCGTTAAAAGATTCAGGCCTTCCCGAGAACGCCGTTCAGCTAGTCGAAGAAACCGACCGCGCGTTTATGCTGAGCCTTTTGCAGCGCGACGATTTGATCGATCTGGTCGTGCCCCGCGGCGGCGAACAGCTGATCCGTTTTATCGCGCAGCATTCGCGCATCCCCGTCGTCAAACACGACAAAGGCGTTTGCAATCTGTACGTCGATCCGAGCGCCGACTTCGATCAGAGCCTGGCCGTCGCAATTAATGCGAAATTGCAGCGCACTTCCGTTTGCAATACGATCGAAAATTTAATCATTCACAAAGACTTCCCGCGCGGCGCGGATTTACTCGCGGGGCTTGCGAAGGCCGGCGCGAAGCTGCTGGGCGATGAACCCACGCGCGCCTTGTTTCCGGGCGCCGAACAAATCGTCGACGAAGACGCGGAGTACGGCGCCGAGTACCTGGACGAACGCCTGTCCGTAAAGATTGTCGACGATATGGAAGCCGCCGTTGATTTTATTTATAAGTACGGCAGCGAACACTCCGAGTGTATTATGGCCCAGGACGCCCTGGCGATTCGCCGCTTCGAGGCTTCGGTCGATACGGCCGCGGTGTGCATCAACTGTTCGACGCGCTTTCACGACGGCGGCCAGATGGGCATGGGCGCCGAGGTCGGCATCTCGACGGGCCGCCTGCACGTGCGCGGTCCGATGGGCCTGCGCGATCTAACGACCACCACGTATGTCATGCAGGGCTCGGGGCACATTCGAAGCTGAGGCCTTGCCTGGTTCCGTTCGATGCAGGTCGATCGATACGGAGACGCGCAAGACAAAATCGAACCGTCGCATATGTCGAATGCAAGCACGCCTCCCCGCTGCGATCGATTGATCTTCGGCGGTTCCTTCGACCCGCCCCACCGCGGACACCTCGCGATTTTGCGCTACGCGCTGTGCGCGAATCTGGCGCCGGTGATTGATCTCGTGCCGGCCGCCGTATCGCCGTTTAAGACCGACGCACCGCCGACCTCCGGCGAAGATCGTCGGCGACTGTTAGAAGCGGCCCTGCTCGACCTGGCCGAGGGCCTGGATCTACTCGACTCCGGAGAGGGCGATCCAGGCACCGCCGACGAATCGCGGTCCGCCGCCGGGGCGATCGATCGCAATCACCTGGCGGATGAGCCGGTCGATCTTTCGCGGGTGCACCTGCGCACGCTGGAACTGGAGCGACCGCCGCCGAGCTATACCGCGGACACCTGTGCGACTCTGCGTAAAAAGTATCCCGGCCAGAGGATCGGTCTTCTAATCGGCTCGGACAGCCTGCACGACTTCGAGCGCTGGACGCGAGTCGAGGAGATCCTCGCGGAACACCCCGTGTACGTCTTCCGTCGCGAAGGCGAATCGCTCGAAGACATGGAACAGATGATCGCGCATCTATTGAAAAAGATCTCGAAACCGATCCCGGAACCGTTCGCCGCGCCGATGACAGCCGGTCCGGACAATCGCCCGGGGTTCGTGGCGCTGGACAATCCGCTCTTTCCCTGTTCGAGCACAAACGTGCGCGGCATTTTAACGCGACACCGCTCCACGAAACATAATTCCGCGGGCGACGATTCGGACTGTCTGAGCCCGCGGGTGGCGCAGATCATCGCCGAACGCGGCCTGTACTCGGGATAAGACGGGGATTATCCTGAATTCCGGTTGGCCGGCAGGGGTCGGCTGAAAACCCTGGAAGTATGTCTGCATTGACGCGTGTATTGCTGGGCCTCGGCACCCTGCTCGTATTGTTCGCAATCTATCTGGGTTACCAGCGCCTGACCTCGAACGATCTGGAGCTCAAGCTCTCATCGGCGGAACCCTTCGGGATCCGATTCGCGATCCTCGACGATCGCAATGAAAACCAGTTAGAAGCGCTGGCTCAGGTCGTCGTGTGGCCGGAAGAAAAGCGCGCGTTGCTGTACTTCGTCAATACGCACGCGCGACACGAAGTCGACGACGACGCGATTCGAAAGCTGAGCCCGCGCTCCGCCGATCGTTTCGCCGACTTCACCGAAGTATCCAACGATTATTATCTGACCGTGAATCGCAGCCAGGCCGTACGCCTGCTCGATTTGCTCGACGGCGTAACTCTGATCGTCGAAGAGAGTCAGGAATTTCCGAACTCGCGTTTTCAATATCCGCGCGGCGTGCGTTTTTATCCCGGCGAACAGATCCTGGAATACGCTCTGTCAGAGCGCACTCTGGAAAAGGATCCCTCGCGTTTTTATTTGAATACGATCGAGAAGCTGTATCGCACGGAATCTATGATTCTGAATTTGTACTGGCGGCTCGATGAATTTCGCGAAAAACTAGGTCACGCCGACCTGAGCGCCTTCGCCGCCGGCCTGGTCGATTCGAATCTGAACGCCGAAGAGCTGGCGAGTCTCTTTGAGTTTTTGAATCTCGAAAACGAGGTTCATCTGAGCGTGCTCGAAGTGCCGATGGAAATCGTAAAGAATCCGAAGCCTCGCCGTCAGGATCTCTTATTGGTAAATCCGAAGCGCGGTCGCGTAGTCTTTCGGGAATTCAAAGAGAACCTGCGCGCGGGCCGACTCAAGACCGATCTGTTTCCGATCGACGTGCTGAACGGAACGGAAGTCGGCGGCCTGGCGCGGCGGGTGAAACAATTTTTACAGGATCGCGGCCTGCAGGTGCTCGACGCGGACAACTATCCGCACAAACCGCTGACGAAGAGTTTTATCGTAAGTCGGTCCGGCGACACCTATGTGACAACCCGGCTGATGCAGATCACCGCGCTCGAAGCGACGCGGGTCGTCTTCGGCCGCACGGTCCTGGACGTCGACGCCAGCTTTATTATTGGCGCCGACTTCGACACAAAACAATTGCGCTTATAGAAGCCGGCCGGTTAGACTGACGTTCGCGGGCCTGGCCCGCACCCGCACGTAAAGGATTTTCACAAATGTCCGCACAGAATCAAAATCCCGGTGAAGCGTCGCCCGTTGAAAAAACTTCGGACGCATCCGAACTCAACACCGCCGACCTGGCTCAGAAGCTCTTCGTCTTCCTCGAAGATAAAAAGGCCAGCGACGTCGTGCTGATGGATCTGGAACACGTGAATCCGTACTTCAGCATCTTTCTAATCGCCACGGCCAACTCTCAGGTTCAGTTGAAATCGCTCGTTCGCGACATTACGAAAAAATTCGGTTCGGCTTTACCCACGAAAACCGGCGGCATGCGTCCTGACGACGTGGCCTCGGGCTGGGTGATCATCGACTTCATCGACGTGGTCGTGCATCTGTTCATCAAAGAGCAGCGCGATTTTTATAATCTGGAGCGCCTGTGGGGCGACGGAGTCGTCGTGCAGCGCAGCGAAGCAGACCCGGCCAGGGCCCAGACCTTCGAAGATTCCGGCGGCGACGCTTTCTATCGAGAGTGAGGCGGCAAGATCGGTCGGGATGAGTCTAGCCGGCGGCTGACTGCCCGGCGCGCTCGGCGATCAGGGCCGGCGTGCGGGGATGAAATGCGACGAGTGTGATCCACATTCCCATGATCGCCATCAGCAGCAGGAAGATCGTAATCCCGCGGGGGGCTTCCAGCGAGGACGCGGCCAGCAGAGTGTGCAGAATCAGAATGGCGATTCCGCCTATTTTCAAAAAGCGCGATACGTTCGGGCTCCGGCGTTTGAAAAGCGCGAAGACGCCGGGCATTCCCAGAGCGATCACCAGAAGCGATCCCAGCAATCGGGCGACGGGCGGCATCACCGGCACTTCGGCCTCCGGCGGCGGCCCGGCCATTTCAAGTCCGGCGAGCAGCATGCCAAGCGTGCCGGACAGCAGATAGAAACCGCTGATCACCACGAAGCTGTAAAAGGCGATGCGAAAGAAGCGCCGCATGCGCCGGGCCTGCTGTTCTTCCCTGGCGTCGGCCAGGGTGCCGCTTGAGTTTTTGTCGCTTGCGCTCATCCCGCCCAGCGTGCAGCGGGCGCGGCTTCGGGCCAGCGAATTCCAGGGCCGCCGGGGCAAAAAACGGAAAGTGGTGGCCCGGGAGGCCCGGCCTGCCCATCTTGTTTTGGAGCTATGAGCAATATCACCGAACTGGAACCGACGATCCTGCAGGCCCTGGCCCAGATCGAGCATCCGCAATTCAAACAGAACCTCAAAGACCTGGGCATGTTCGCCCGTCTGGAAGAAGACGGCGAAAACCTGCGCCTGTTCCTGAAGAGCCCCGACAACGATCGCAAAGTTCAAATCGATCTTGAATCGAAAATTCGCGGGGCCCTGCGCTCGGCCGAACTCCCCGGCAAACTCAAGATTAAATTCGAAGTCGACGAATCGCTGAAACCCGAAGACATCGGCAATCGCATTCCCGGCGTAAAAAATATCATCGCGGTCGGTTCCGGCAAAGGCGGCGTGGGCAAGTCTACGGTGTCGGCGAATCTGGCGCTCGCGCTGGCGAAACAGGGTCACGCGGTCGGCCTGATCGACGCGGACATTTACGGTCCCAGCCTGGGCAAGATGTTCGGCGTGCCGGGCAAGCTGCCGTTAAAAGGCGACGGCGAAAATCGTGTGCAGCCCCATGAAGTGGCCGGCATCAAGCTGGTATCGTTTGCATTTTTATTGAATCCCGACCAGGCGGTCGTGTGGCGCGGGCCGATGCTCGGCAAAGCCATCGAACAGTTTTTGTTTCAGGTACTGTGGGGCGAGCTCGACTATCTGATCATCGACCTGCCGCCCGGAACCGGGGACGTGCAGCTTTCC
This sequence comes from bacterium, assembly GCA_024742665.1. Lineage (GTDB taxonomy): Bacteria > Spirochaetota > Leptospiria > Leptospirales > Leptonemataceae > JANSYA01. Next base: position 24,578 of record JANSYA010000001.1, on the reverse strand, counting down.
CTGGGACAGATGGTGGATCTCGACGGCGCGGTCATCGTTACGACGCCGCAAAACGTGGCGATTCAGGACGCGAGCCGCGCGGTGCATATGTTCACCGAAATCAAAGTGCCGGTGCTCGGCGTGATCGAGAACATGTCTGAGTTTATTTGCCCCAAGTGCGGCCACGCTTCGCACATCTTTTCAAAGAACGGCGCAGAGGCTTTTGCCGCGAAATTCAAAGTGCCCCAGCTCGGCTCGATTCCGCTGCAGCAGTCGATCATGGAAGCCGGCGAAGACGGCCAGCCGATTATCGGCAAAGAGCCGGATGGTCCGATCGCGAAGGCTTACGAACAGGTGATCGAAAAGATGGCCGTCGAAGTCGAAAAGTATCGCTGATTATCAAGGCGGCTCGGCCGTATCCTCCCCGCCGTCGTCAGTAGCGGGCGGCCGGGCCCGCTCTGCGAAATCCACGATCGTTCGAGCCAGGCGTTCCGCCTCACCGTCTGGATTGATTGCCGCGTCGGCTGGAACGAATGTGCCCTCCAACCAGTCCCCGCTCGTGCGCTCCAGCTGCATTGTCCGATAAATCCAGGGGATCCATCCGTAGCATCTGCTGTTATGCTGTTCAATTTCGAAGCGCGTCGCAGCGCCGCCCGGAATTCGTAAAACCACTTCTCTGACCCAGCCGATATCATTGCACGAAGGCCACAAACCCGCGGTCGGCAGCGCGAGGATATCGACCGGACTCGCTTCGCGCCAGCGCGCCTCCGCCGTCCGATAGCGCACGATCACGTCGTACTGACCGACGTCTTCAGGATCATTTTTCGTAAAAAAGTGCGCTTCATGGCCGGCGGCCTGTAGCAAGGTTACGAAGCCCGGAACCCGCCTGATCATCTGATCCGAAGCCGACGGCAGCAAACTCAGATCGAGCGGGGCCACATTGATCGCCGCGATTCGCAGCCGGGTCGATCCCGGCGAACGCAATCCATTGCTGGATTCCGGCTTCGCGGAGCCGGCGCTTCCGGTCGCAGGCGCCATCGCCAGGGCCGCATCGGCGGGATAGCCTGTATACGTGACAGTAGTCGCACAGCTCAGAGTAAAGCACAGCGCGACCGAAAGCGTCGCCGCCGCGCAAAGGCCATATGAATTCATTTCGCGCCTCCAGAAGCGGGCGGATTCAGCCCGGCTAAGTACTCCGCCGCCGCTTCCAGCTCGGCCGGCAGCGGCGCGTCCACGCTCTGAAAAAATCCAAAGCGATCCACCCACTCGATTTTGAGGTCCGGGCTCTCACGACGATTCGCAAGCAGATTCAGGCAGGAGGTATCACCCCGGCGACAATAGAAGGTGCCCCGGAGCGTTTCGCCGTCCGCGAATTCGCCGGCAAAGATAATGTGGTCCGCGCCGTTACGACGCCGGAAGCGCACACCGTGCCCGTGTGCACGGCCGTCTTGAAATTCGCCGAGGTAAAATTCGCGCACGAGATACTCGACTGTCGCGCCGGAGCCGGACTGACAGTCCCCGCGATAGCAAAGATACCAGTAGCGTTTTAGACGCGACCAATCTCCCGTGAAGTTTTCGCCGTTCGGAAAGCGAACAAAGCCGGGGCCCTCGATCAGTCTGCTATCGCCGATAAATAAACGATCGGACTGATCGCGCAGCCAGGTTCCGCCGACGGCGAATCCGTTGGGGAGATGCGCGACGACCCTCCCCTGGGGCTGCGAGGGGTTGTAGTGCGCGCGCCAGGCGATCGCCCAGTGGCCTTCGATGCGAGTTCCCACCGGCCAGCCCATACCCGGCCCGCTCTCACCGATGTACTCCATTTTCCCATTGCCCAGTGGACGGCTGTGGCGAACCGGCCCCTCGTAAATATTGTTGAAGGGTCCGCTCAGCCGGGCCGCATCGCTTTCATAGACTCTCATCTTGAACAGAAGGTCCTCATGAACCGCACAGGATTCGCAGCTCCATGGATGATGCGTGCCCAGGATCGTACAGTTCAGACCAGAGATAGAGAGCAGGATAATCAGAACGCGAACGCGACTGAAAGCCGATGCGAAACTCGTCGCGATCATAGCGCACACCCGCCTGTATTCGCCATATGCACTATCGCATTCGCCAGATTGCGCTGAAAATAAAGGCCGCGTTCTTCTGGTTTTTGCGCGAGTCGGCGAAATCCCAGGAGCGTTTGATTCGCGTTTTCATAGAACCACACTCTGTTGAGCCACGGAATCCAACCGTCTCCGCGATCGATGTGAAATTCAGGAGCGTCGATCGGCGCAAGACTTTGCAGGTTGCGTCCGCACTTCAATTCCCATACCGTCCCCGTATCCGAGTACAGGGGAAAGAGTCCCAGCGCGAGAACACTCGCCGTTGACGCGTCCCCGGAGCGCGTCCAGACCTGCTCCTTTTTCCGGTAATGAATCACAAGGTCGAAGTCCGAAGCTTCAGCAAACTTCTTGAGTTCGGCAGGCTCAGCCACGAATGCGACGCGATGCCCGGCCATCCGCAGATGCAATACAAACTCCGGAGGCGCAGGCCGCGTTTCCAGTTCAGGAAAGAGCGACGCCTCTTTATCCGGCGGATCCCCGGAAATGATCGCAAGCCTGAGTGTATTTTCGTCGGCATAGCCGCGCACCAACTCCGTGGACACAACGCCGGCCGTATGCCAGGCCGCGGGATACACGCCGCGTTCAATTTTCGCGTAGCAGCCGAAGCTCAGACTCGCGAATGAAAAGATGACGGCGGCGAAAGCGATACCGGTAAAATCAAACGGGATCGATAGATTGAGAAAGCGCATAGCGCCCGAGATTGAAGACCGGAAAAAAAATCGGTCAAATAGAAATCAAAAATCGTGTCGAAAGCATATTACCGGCGAACACGCGCGGCTTCGTATTTTTCAATTCGGCCCAAAATATTTCTTGAGTCGCGAACGCTTTCATTGTTAGATTAGCACCACTAGAAATCCAGACCGGGGTAAATCTCATGCTTTACAATGTTTCGAAGTTAGACGCCAATAAGCTGGAAGCGGTGCAGCGACTGGAAAAAGATCTGGGCAAGACCTTTATCGCTTTCACCCCCTACGATCTAAAGCCCGCGGATCTGAGCGAAGCCGAACTCGCCCGCATCAAAAAACTGGAAGACGAACTTTCGGTCTCTCTGGTCGCCGTCCAGGCCTGAGGCGGCGGCTCTGGACCCGCGGAGATTTCCACCGTGGTATCCAGCCTGGCAAGCTGTTGCCGGCTGCGTCCGTGGAACGGCGGTTTTTCGGTCGCGCTTCGTTTCTGTTATTCGCCCGCGTGGTCTTCGAGGGAACCCCGCACGATTAAATACTGCGCGATATAGTACGTGCTCATGATCCAGAATCCGCTCAGCGGGATCGGTTCCACAAAGCGATTCAGAGCGATCAGCGAATCCGAAGCACCGAAAACCGCGGCGCCGTAAAAGACCGTGAGCGCGACCGGACTGCGAAAGAGCGCCGCGAGCATCATCGTGGCGACGACGCCCAGATACAGATACACCGGCAGCGCCATATCGCCCAGGTGGTCGCCCAGAATATAAACCATCAGCGCAGCCCAGGCCCCGACCAGCAGCGCGATCGGCAGGCGCTTCGGCCGGTATTCAAACAGAGCGAAGAAGCTGGCGGCGTAGGCGGCCTGTGCGAAAAAGAACGCGGCGATGCCGAGCAGTAACGCGAGTTCGATCGGCAGTCCCAGAGTGATGTCTCCGATCGAACTCAATGCCAGGCCGAGTACCAGGGCCCGCCCGCGTTTGGTTTTCGCAAGCGGCGCACGCGCGGCGACGCCGAGCAGCATCCAGATCGGAATCGGTTTCAAAAAGGCGTAGATCGTTCCAATGTCGACGAGAGCCAGCAGCGCAATCAAGCCGGCGATGAGAAAATACAGACTCGTAAATTTCCGATCTATTGTATCGTGCATGGCCAGTCGGGATTCGCGCCGACGAGATGATTCGACAAGTCTTTTGCCGCAACGCTATGATAAAAATCGCATGGATCGTATGCGCATTCGCAGCCGCTGCGATCGAAATCTCGTTGCGGCCGGGCCGGGCGGCGGGCAGCCCTATAGACTGGAGGACAGTCTATGAGCTATGCGATGTTTTTATCACTCGTTACGGTGGCGATTCTGATCGGAATGGGAGTCTATCTGTGGATTATCGTCAGAGCGAAGCTCGATTGAACTGATTGCGCCAGTCGCCGCGCAGCGACGAGCCAGGTCGCGCAGAACGCTGGACGCGGCCCGGGCCCTGAAAACAAAAAAGGACGCGTTTTACCGCGTCCTTTTTCCGTATGTTGCTTCGCCGGCCCATGCCAGGGACCGTGCGAAGCCGGAAGAGGTAGTCTTAATTAAAAGTGTGGGTTATCCCTGGAGGAATACTCCCATGATCGAATCAGCGATCTTGTCAGCTTGCTCATCGCTGACGCTATCGTAATCCCCACGGGCTACTTTTTCTTTGATTTCTTTCAAGCGATCCGCTCGCTCGGTGTCGGTCGAATTCAGGACCGTCCGGGCCGTGCGCGAAACTTCTGCTGCCTTCGCGGCTTCCGCGGAGATCACAACATTGTCTCCGGCTTTGATCGGAGCGTCTTGTTTTACAACTGCTTCGTTTTTGCGGGGTCCGTAATTCGGACCAATGCCGCCTACTTTATCGATCATCATGGCAATTTACCTCTTTCCAATACAATTATCGACCGGATTGAAAATATACATAAACATTTTTCTAAAAAGATTCCCGCCGGGGGCCAATAATCACCGTAAATTCTCCCTTCCGGGACAGTGCTTTCAAGGCCTCTTCCCACTGCAAATCGGAAAAATCGGGGGAAAAGATAACGACCTCTTCGTAGATTTTGGTCAATTCCCGGGCCACTTGAATAAAACGGTCCGGAAAAATCGTTCTTATGTCGCGTAAGAGCCCTTCGATGCGGTGAACGGACTCGTACAGCACGATCAGATCGTCGGAATCGGCTCTGGCGTTTAAAAATTTGCGCCGCCGGCCCGGTTTGGGGCTCAAAAAGCCGCCGAATACCGAAGGATGCGCCTGCCAGCCGGAGATGCTGAGAGCCGCAACCAGCGCCGAGGGGCCCGGGATCGTGAAAATCGGCGCATCCGGCATCGTATCGCGCATCGCCCGCACCAGACGCGAACCAGGATCCGAAATGCCAGGCGTGCCGGCGTCGCTGCAAAACGCCAGGTTGCGGCCTTCGCGTAAAAACGAAAGCGCCGTTTCGAGATCGCGGTCTTCGTTGTGCACGCGATAGGATTTCTGCCGGGTGCTCAGGCCGTAGTGCTTGAGCAAGATGCCGGTCTTGCGGGTATCTTCGCTGAGAATCGTATCGACCTGCTCCAGAATGCGCAGAGCCCGCAGGGTGACGTCTTCCAGATTGCCGATGGGCGTGGCGACGATGTACAGCGCGGGGCCCGGCGGGATCTGGGCTCGTGTCCGAAGGTCCGCCGCGTTCTGCGGATTCCGCTGCTGGTCCTGAGCCGGTGCGGAGGGCTGTTCGTCTCCGGGTTCGGAGGGCCCCGGGCCGGATTTCAGGGATTGCACGGGCTGCCCTTCGGACACAGACCGGAGTCGAGGGCGGCGCACTGTTGGACCTGAGCGCTGGGAGGTGACTCGATCGCGTTACGGGTGACGGCGGTGATTCTGAAAAAGTACAGCTCGCAGGCCTGAAAATTCTCGGGGGCCGGCGGCGCGCGGAAATTCGAAACGCGCTGGATAACGATGTCGGCGTTGGCCGTGCTGGGCGTCGTAGTCGCGTGGCTGAAGCTCGGCGCGATTCCCTCCGGCAGAAAGGGATCGCCGGTAATGCCCAGAATGGCCGCCTGGGCCGAAGTCTGGGAGGAGTCGATATACAGATTATAGCCGACGAAGCCGTCTTCGGTATTGGTCACGAAATAGCGAACGTCAAACTCGTAGCGCAGAGCGGTCGCGGGCGGATTCGTTTCCACCGGCGTAACCGACACCAGTGCCGGCGCGCCCACCGCCGAGAAAATCAAATACACCGGCAGAACCGGCTCGTCCGTATTCGTGCCGCAGGCCGGGGTCAGCAGCACGGCCCAGCCCAGCCCGACGCCGACAGCCAGCGTTCGCAGGCGGCTTCCGAAGCCCTTTTCGGGACCCTGATTCAGACCAGATTTTCGGCGAAAACTCATGGCGCGCGTCCAGTACAGGCTATTTCGACCATCGGTCAAGCCAGATCTCCCGGTCTGAAGCAGACCGCCCCATCGCCGGAATCCAGGGGGCCGGGCCCGGCGAACCCGCGAGCAAAGCCGCGCGTCAGACAATTGACAGCCGACCTTCGCCGCCCAGGCTGGGTCAATCGCTAGCGAGAAACCAGCATGAAAACCAACGGCATCGTTTATATTACCTACCTGGCACTGTGCAGCCTGGTCGCGATCTACTTTATGTTCACAGGCGGCGCGCAGTCCGAGCCCAGCTCCGAAGCGGACGATCTGGCGGCGCTGCTTTCAGGCCAGACGGATCAGATCGGCGGCGGCGACGAAGTTCGCACGGGAATTCCCGACAACGACAGCGGCTCCCTGTTTAACTCTGAATTCTGGGAAGTGGGCGCGGCTCAGGGACCAATCGAAGACGAACCCCTGGAAGCCAGGCCCGAAGACGGCGAACCGGATATTCTGGAGCCCGCGAATCCGAATAACCCGAAGAACCCCATGACCGGCGAAGTCTATCCGGACCGGGTGATGAAAGTCTTCAACAATTTGCGCAAACGCTTTCCGAACAACTCGATGATTCCGAAACGGCAGACGCCGGAAGAAAAGGCCGCGGAAGCCACCGAACGCAACAAAGTCTTCGGTTTACAATCGCTGATCGCCCAGGGCAAAGCGACCGAAGAGCAGGTCTCGACTTTTTATAATTACCAGATGAAACAGTACAAAGACCGCGCGGAACTCGTGGACTATGTGCTGACGGAAAAGGGCGCGACGATGTCGCCGGACATCAAGCAGCAGTATCAGAAAATTCAGCAGATGACCGCCACGCAGCTACAGTCTTTTGAGAAGCAGCGCGAACAGGCGCTGGCGCGGATTCAATAGCGATTTGCGCGGTCAGCTAAACGAAAGCGGCTGGTTTCAGCCGTCGATTGGCAGGTTCAGACGATCTTGTAGGACTTTTTCCAGGCGCTGCCGCACCGGCTGGGGGCAGCCCTCGGTTTTCACGTAGTTAATTAGTTCCACGCTGCTTTCGAAACTGCGAAAGAAGTCTTTGCAATTCGGGCAGCCGTTAAAGTGCTTTTCCCACAGATTCTGGTCGGGAGCGCTGAGGTCCCCTTCCATATACTCTGTCATCAGATCCACGTAGTTGGAGCAATCCATCTGATTATTCCTCGACCCAGTAGTCGCTCAATTTCGCCCGCAGCAAAAGGCGCGCGCGATGTAGCCGCGTCTTGACCGCGCCCGGATTAATACCGACGATGTCGGCGATGTCTTTGACGGGCATCTTATTCACTTCTTTCATGATGAAGATTTCGCGGTAGCCATCCGGCAGACCTTCGATAGCGGTCTCAAGACGTTCCTGTAATTCTTTTAATATTACGGGGTCGTTCTGGTCCGTAACTTCGAACACAACATTGCTGTTGCGGAACCAAGAGCTTTCTGTTTTTAGAAGGGAGTCCTCTTCGAAGGTTACGGACTGAGAGCTTTTTTTTCGCAGGCGACTCAGAGCCCCGTTCGAAGTGATTGCATAGATCCAGGTGGAAAGCCGACTGCGCTCCTGAAAGGTGTGGATCTTATTAAAGACCGAAAGCAGCGTTTCCTGCAGAACTTCTTCGGCCTCTTCCGCATTCCGGGTGAGACGTAATGCCAGATTATAGATCTTGTCCTGATAGGCCCGAACCAGTCGCGAGAAAGCTTCTGGGTCCTGCTGCTTCAGTTTTCCGATAAATTCGGGGCTTTCGAGTTCTTCGGCGGAGGCTTCCGTCACGGTAGTACTATATTTCGGTCAGCGCTTTATTGCTCAATCATTAAAATCTGCGTCTCCCGGGGCCCCTTTGAAAATCGGAGTTGTTGTTCTCTTACAGAGAGAGAAACAGGTATCGTGCGTGAAGTCTACCTAATCGGCCAATTCGGCCAGACGGTTCGAAAACGGGAATCGGCCTCCCTGCGGGAGATGGGCGCACGGGCGCTCAAGGGCGTGCTGGAAGACGCGGGACGCGACGATTTCGACGCGCTGTATCTCAGCAACCTGCTCTCCGACGATCTACAAAAGCAGAAACACCTGGCCCCGCTCATCGCTTCCGAAGCGGGCTTCATCGGCAAAGAAGCCTACGATGTGCGGGCCGCCACCGCCGCCGGGGCCGCCGCCCTGCGCACGGCGATTCTGGCAGTCGGGTCGGGGGAAGTTGAAACGGCGATCGCCCTGGGCGTCGAAAAGATGAGCGAAGGCCAGGCGACCGAAGCGCTCTCGCATGTGCTCGACGCGGAATTCGAATCCGGCCGGGGCGAAAATATGCTTAGCGCGAACGCCGCTCTCATGCGCGCGTACATGGAACGCTATCAGGTCGCCCACGAAGTGTTCGCGAATTTTTCGCTGAACGCGCACCAGAACTCGGCCGTGAATCCGAAGGCGCTCTTTCGCCGCGTATTTTCCAGGGAGCGGATTCTAAAATCGCCGACGGTGATTGAGCCGCTGCAAATTATGGACTGCGCTCCGATTTGCGACGGCGCGGCGGCGGTCATGGTCAGCGCGCAGCCGAACCCGGATCGTTATCGGCAGCGCGTGCGTGTACTTTCCTCGGCGGTCGCCTGCGATCATATGCGCGTCGATCAACGGCCCGACCCCCTGGCCCTAAACGCTTCGCGCTGGTCGGCCGAACGCGCCTTCGCCCGCGCGAATCTTTCGCCGGAGCGAATTGATTTTTTCGAAGCCCACGACGCCTTCACAATTATGAGCTGTCTGGCCTTAGAAGCCTGCGGCTTCGCAAAGGCCGGCGAAGGCTGGCGTATGGCTGAAGACGGCGAGATCTTTCGCGACGGTCAGTTGCCGCTTTCGACCTGCGGCGGATTGAAAGCCCGCGGTCACCCCATCGGCGCATCGGCGCTGTACCAAACGGGAGAGATCTTTCGCCAGCTGCAGGGCACCGCCGGCGACAATCAGATCGAACGCAATCGAATCGGGATGATGCAGAGCATCGGCGGCGCGGGCACGACGATCGTCACGCACATCTTCGGGCGCGACGCGTAGGCCGCGCGTTGAAACAATCGAAACAATCGCTGCGCTGCGGGCTCCTTATTCCTGTCGGCCTTCGATCACCTGCAAAAGAACCACGGCCGCAATTCCCAATCGGCGATCCAGACGACCGGCGCTATCCTCAGAGAAATCGACTTTAAACTGCGCGATAAAGGGATTGAAGGTTTGCTTGATCTCGCCTGCGGGCGCTCCTTCGACTTCTACTGAATAACTCTGGGGAATCAGATTGATCAAAAAGCGCCGCAGGAGCGCCATGAACATGCTGTCTTCGGCGACAGTCCCAATCGCGCGATCGTCGGGGCCGAGTATCTCCCAGCTGTCCCGGAACATAGAACGCAGGGCCTTGCGTCGCAAAGCGCCGACCTGTTCGCCGCTCGCGACTTCCGTCACGTCGTACGTCGCGCCGAAATCCAGAACGCTGCGCGCCTTGATTTTCAAAACCTCGCGACTCATAGTTTCATCGGAGTATACCGTCAGCTCCTCTTTGAGTTTGAAGGCTTTCTGCTTCACGAAAAACAAAATCCGGGAACGCGATTCGTCGAAGATTCGCATTTCTTCGCCGAACATCTTGAAGAATTTCTTACGCGAATAGTAGCGGTTTGTCTGGGAAAATGCCTGGTCCATACGAGAATTCCGATCGACGGCTCCTGGCATGTCCACTAAAAAGCCCCGCATTTCCGGAAGTCGCCGCTGAATTTCGATCGCACTACAGAGGCGGCGGGATTTTGCTTGCCCGGAAACAGGAACAGGACCAGGCGGGCGATTGTCCGTCGGTCAGGATGAAACAGTCATATTATGGATCACAAAGCACTCATTCAAAAAGCCGTCGAGATATTAAAATGCCAGAGCGAAACAGAAGACGGCAGCGATTTTATTCTGGAGCTGGAACTCGAAGAAGACCGCAACCAGATCGTCTATCTGTGGCTGGACGAAGAAACCGAACTGGATCACGCGGACACGAAAAGCTATCTCTTTCTCGAAGCCGACGTCACCGGCTATGAAGAAGGCGTCGACCTGGCCGGTCTTCTGCGCGAAGCCAGCGATTTCGTGTTGTGCCGCCTGTACATCGACGAAGAAGAAGACGACAACATCGCCGTGCAGGCCGCGCTGCCGCTGAACGGACTGACTCCGCAGATGCTGGCCGCCGCGATCTGGGAAACCGCGACGGAAGCCGATCGCCTGGAAGATCTACTCGAAGAGGAAGAATAAGATGCTATAGCCCGGCCGGCCGGGCGCCCGACCGCGAAGCCTGAGCGCCGCTCAAGAGAGCTGCATGGCCGAAAGATGATCGGCGATGTGCATCGCGTGCAGGGCTTCGTACTCCGCATGCGTCGCTTCGCCGAACGCGAAGTGATCCCGCAGAACGTCGCCGTACGCGACGTAACGTTCAATCACGACGATCAATTCTTCAATCGCAGCGGCGTGATCGTCCGTGTTTTCGATATCCGGCGCGCCCGGAATCGGATCGTTTAAGCTATGGGACATCGCGCCATCGCCGATGAATTTGCTTTTCGCGATCGGACCGATGGTATTTCGAAACAGCCAGCTGTTCATTTTGGGGTAGCCGCTCATCGAATACTCGATGCTCTGCGCGCAGTGGCGGAAAACGTGGGCGGGGGTCCACTTTCCCGGCAACTCAACGCTCTCAGCCGCGGCAACCCGCCGCAGATCAATGACTGTCTGATCCAGACGGGTCAGTCGGACTTCGCGCACTCGCGGAATCGAAGTGGAACAGCCCGCTGCAAAAATTGCAGGAGCACCGGCGGCAAGCAGTGTCGCGCCGCCACGACGCAGGAGCGCGGCCCTGCTGATTTTGTTAGCGGAGTCAGAATCGGAAGCGGTACGAATTTCTTTCACATGCGAAATCTGTTCGCAATGCCGCCACAAGCCATCAGTTTTATGGATCCCGTGATTAAAAAACCGTCCGCCTCACTCGCCCGCTCAGCTGGCTTTCAGGGCGGACCGCAGGCCCGGTCGATACAGTGCGATCAACCAGACGGTTTGTATGATCGTCAGCAAGGGCCACGCAACGCAAAAGAGATATACATTGATTTCTTCGTACGTAATGCCGAAGATCCCGGCCCAGTAGATTAAGAACTCAACGCACCAATCGAAGACTATTTGAATCATCCTGAGAATCTAAACCAGACCGACAGTGCGCACAAGCACCCGGATCGGCCGCGATGAAACTCAGGTGTGCTCTGGCCCGGAATGTCCCGATGGACCCCGCGATGGACTTCGCGAGCGAAGCCGTCGACCTCAGCGACTCGTGGCGCGACCGGCCGGGCCGCCGAGCGAAAACAGACCCCGCAGCATTTCCTCCTGACTGCAGCAGGGAGCACACTGTCCGTTCAGAAAGCTGATAATCGGGGCCGCCTTACGACCGCCATCCGCCGCGGACAGCGCCCCGGATCCCGCAGCCCCCACTGCCCCATTCATTCGCCTGCCACCGCCGGATGGCTGCCGGCGCTGATTTTCATTTCGAAAGCCCATGATTCCCCCTGCTTACAGTACTGCGCGGCCTGCGGCGCAAATCACTCTACGGCCTTCCGCTTAAAAATACTGCGACTCATTCTCAATAAGGCAAAAATTGCCAGAGGTTCTGAAATCGCAATAATTTTTCGGGCCCCGGGGGGACTTTCGAGGAATATCGAAATGGGGATACGGGGATACTGGAGTGGCCGGGGCTTATTCCAGCGCTTCGACCCGACTGGCAAAATACTTCGTATCGCCGCGCCAGAAGAGCTGGAAGTACTTCTCCGCGTAGTAGATCTTGACCTTTTTGCCCGAATGACGGTCGAGCTTTTCCAGCACGCCCGTCTCGTTCGCCGGCACCGTAAACTCCCAGAGAGAAGTAATCTCTCCGGTCGGACCGCCGCCGGAGATACCGCCGACATCCAATTGGCCTTCCCAGGTTTTGAAGATTACGCCTTTCTTGCTGATCTTGATCAAGCGACCGCTGCGACTGCCTTCGCTATAGTTGGCCGTATAGACGAACCAGCCGGTCAATCCGCCGGCAACCAGAGCCAGCACAATCGCCCACTTCACGATGCGCCAGGTAGTGCGCACCACGCTGCGCGTTCCTTCCGCCAGATCGCGCGAGAGCTCGGTGGCTTTTTGCTGTAGTTCGTCTTTCATAATCGTTGCGATAGAGTTTATGACGTGCGTCAGAAATGCAAGAGGGAATTCTCGCCTGAATCGAATTCAGAAAAGTCTTGTTTTTTTAAGACTTTGCAGCCTGAATCCACTGATATGTTCAGACGATTGGCATGCGCGACACTGCTTCTTACGGCTTCCGGCTGTCACTCATCCGCGAATACAGTCGATCTCGAAGGATGGCACTTTCGCCCGGGTTTCGCTCCGGAATTTCTCACGCAGGATATAGAAGCGCCCGCCTGGCGACCGGTGTCTTTTCCGGTGGAGTTCCGTCGCTTTGAAAATCTGCGCGAACATCGCGGTTGGGTCACGGTCAAGACGCGTCTGCCGAAGGATCCGCGGCTGGCCGCGGCGGCTCGGGCGGCGGGGCTCGCTCTGTATACGGGCCGCTCCGGGGACGCCACGGTCTTTTATCTCAACGAACAACGGGTGGCCACGCTCGGTTCCGTCGACCCCTATCGCTCAGGTCATGAGCTGCGTCTGCTGACCGCGCTGCCCGACGTCCGGCCCGACCCGAGCGGAACGGACTATCTGACGATCGCCCTGTACAGTCCGGGGGAATTCGGCTTTCGCATCGTGGGGCCTGTGCGCATCGGGCCCGCAGACGAGATATTCGCCCTGGCCCGCAGGTCCGAAACGATCGAGCTGCTGCTGCTGACGATCTATCTCGTGGTGGGCGCCTATCATTTACTGCTCGCCGCCTGGCGACCGCGCGATCTGCACAATCTCTACTTCGGCGCCTTCGCGATTATTTTGTCCGCGTACTGGTTCTTTCGCTCCGACAGCAGCCAGACGATTTTCGCCGAAGCCAATCTGCTGCGCATCCGCCTGGATATCGTTTCGCTTCTGTTACTTACTCCGCTCTTCGTGCAGTTTCTCTCGCAGGTACTCGACCGCCGCCACGATCGCCCGGGTATGATCTACGCGGCGCTTTGCGGGGCGCTGGCGCTGTTGACGGTCTTCGGCGACTATGCAACGATGAAAGGGGCGCTGAGCGCCTGGCAGGCCTCGTTAATTTTCATGATCCCGTACGCGGCCTTCTATATAGTGCGGGCCGTCCTTCGCCGGCAACCCGAAGCGATTTTTCTGGTAGTGGGAGTTCTGGTTCTGTTCGCCGCCGTAATTCACGATATCCTCGCCGCCCGCTACGTGATTCAATCCGAGCCTGTCGCGCGCTACGCCTTTCTCGGATTGGTGGTGGGCATCGCCGTCATGCTGGCCAGTCGTTTTATGCTGGTCCACAACCAGGTCGAAGAACTAAACGCCAGTCTCGAACAGAAGGTCGAGCAGCGCACGGAGGAACTTCAGGCGGCATTGAGCGAATCGCGCCGGCTGCGAACGATGCAGGACGGAGACTATTTTCTGACCTCCCTGCTGCTGAGTCCTCTGAGCGGCAAAGGCCCGGCGCGCCTGGAATCTATATCTAATTCTAAACCTGAACCGGTCCAGGTCGCCACCCTCGACCGCCAGTATAAAAAATTCGCGTATAAGAATCAGTTTCGAGAAATCGGCGGAGACTTTTCCTCCGCGCACAGACTGCGATTGAACGACCAGGACTACGCGGTTTTTTTGAACGCCGACGCGATGGGCAAATCCATGCAGGGCGCTGGCGGCGCGCTGGTTCTGGGCACGAGTTTTAATTCAATCATCAATCGCACGCAAAACAACTCCGGGCGACAAACGAACCGCGACCCGGAACTGTGGCTGAACGACTGCTATCAAGAAATCCAGAGCATATTCTTAACATTCAATGGAAGCATGCTAATATCTCTGACGCTCGGACTGGTGCATGAAAGCAGCGGCGCTCTGTTCTGGATCAACGCCGACCATCCCCCGACGGTGCTCTACCGGGACGGGCGGGCGGCCTTTATAGAAAACGAGGCCTTTCTACAGAAGATCGGCATGGATCTGGGCGAAAAAAGCGTCGCCCGGGTGAACACTCTCACTCTGCGTCCCGACGATCTTATCATCACGGGTTCGGACGGCCGCGACGATATTCTATTAGGACTCGATCCGGAAGGCAATCGAATCCTCAATGCGGACGACGACGAATTCCTGGGACACGTGGCGAAGGGAGGCGGAGATCTTGATGAAATTCACGCCAGCATTCTCGCCCGCGGCCAGCTGACCGACGACCTGAGCCTGGTCCGCGTCGCCTTTCGCGAGGACTTTCCCGCTCGTCCGGAACTGGACCGGCTCCGCTCCGATGCCGCGAACGAAATCCAGACTGCCGCCCGTGACGAGCGCTGGCAGGAGCTCGCGCGATTGCTTCAGCGCTACGAGGCCCGCTTCGCGCTGGAGTCGCCGATGCTGGCCCTCCTCGTCGACGCCCATCATAAAGCCGGCGACAGTCGAGCGGCGGCCCGGGCGGCCAAACGCTGGCTGCTGCGCCAGCCCGATAGCCCGGAGGCCCCGGAGGCCCCGGAGATGCGAAAGATCATCGCGCAGGCCCGCGGAGAGCGGCGATCGGCGAATTCCTGAGTTTTGCTTTCGTTCCGGCATTTCGACGGAAAATCGAAATTTACGGGGAGCGGGCGGCCCGGAACTGTCGTCAGGAATCGCGGCCTCGCGCCGGGACGCAGCTTGAGGCATGGCGACCAGCAAAGACAAGCAAAAACAGCGACCGCGCGTCGCCATTCTGATTCCCGCGTACAACGAAGAGCTGACGATCGCGGCCTGCATTCAGGACATGCATCGGCACTGCCCGAAGGCGGAAATCGTCGTCATCAATAATAACTCCAGCGATCGGACGGAAGCCATCGCCGCCGAAAGTTTGCGCAAGATCAAGAGCCCCGGACGCATCATCAACGAGCCGGCCCAGGGCAAAGGCCATGCGCTGCGCCGCGCTTTTCAGATGGTCGACGCCGACGTTTTCGCAATGGTCGACGCCGATACGACCTACCACGGTTCCGATCTGGAAATGCTGTTGCGCCCGGTGCTCGAAGGCCGCGCGGATATGGTCGTCGGCGACCGCCACGCCACGGGCGCCTACAAGTCGGAAAACAAACGCACCTTTCACGGCTTCGGCAATCATCTGGTGAAGGCCATCATCAATGTGCTCTTTCGCTCGCAGCTGAACGACATCATGAGCGGCTACCGCGTGCTCAGTCGCAAATTCGTGAAGCTGTTTCCGATTCTTTCCGCCGGCTTCGAAATCGAAACCGAAATGACCCTGCACGCCCTCGACAAACGCTATCGCGTGCACGAAATTCCGGTCCAGTATACCGAGCGGCCCACCGGCAGTTTTTCCAAGCTGCATACATTTCGCGACGGCTTTCGCGTGCTGAGCTATATCTTCACGATCTTTCGGTACTATCGCCCGTTTATTTTTTTCGCGACCGTGGGCTCGCTGTTTTTCGCGAGCGGCCTGGCAGCCGGCGTTCCCGTGATTCTGGAATTTATTGAAACGCAATACGTGGCTCACGTGCCCCTGGCGATTCTATCGACGGGTTTGATGATCCTGGCCGTGCTTTCGTTCGCGATCGGCTTGATACTGGACGCTCTGGCGCGCAATATTCGCACGCAGTACGAGCTACTGTGGATTCGCGAAGACTAATCGCGCATTCGAGATCTATTTCGCCGGCAACGCACCGCGTCGCGCCTGAGATACCATGACTTCCTTCGACTATACCGGCAAAGAGAATCTGGACGCGATGGCTCTCGCCGTGCGCTATAACGATACGATCTATCGCTGGCTCAGGCGCGGACTTCAGACCGACGGTTCAATTCTGGAATTCGGCGCGGGCAAAGGCGAGTTCTGCAATCGCTTTGCGAAGCGACGCGATGTGGATCACCCGACGACCAGCGACACCGGGGAGCAAAGTCCTCGCATTCAAGCAGTGGAACTGGACGCGGCCATGCACTCAGAAATCATCTGCCCGGCCGTTTGCAATATTGAAGATGTCGACGGCCGCTTCGATTTGATTTACGCCGTGAACGTGCTAGAACATATCAAAGACGACGTCGCGACGGTCCGCGATTTTCATCGCCGCCTGAATCCCGGCGGCCGCGTAAAGATCTTCGTGCCCGCGCGCCGCGAACTCTTTTCGAATATGGACGTGCTGGTCGGTCACGAGCGCCGTTATCATCCGGCGGGCCTGCGCGAGCTCTTTCGTGAAAATGGATTTCGTGTGCTGGACTGTCGCTACTTCGACTGCCTGGGATATTTCGCGACGCTGCTCTATAAATGGACCGGCGGCGCGGGCGAAGTTTCCCCCGCTTCAATTCGGATCTACGACTCGCTGATCTTTCCCCTCAGCCGACTGGCCGACATTCTCACCGGTGGTCGGATCATCGGCAAGAACCTGGTCTTTGAAGCCGTACGCGTCGATTGAGTCGATTGAGTCGATTGCACGGCCCGAATGGCCCGGGATTCAAACCCGGCCGCTTCTGTTTGCGTTGACGGCAGTCGGATCGCTCACAGAATCGAATCGAACCGCTATGAAAACCATGATCCCCGGAAAAACCACTCGCGGGCAACACACCCGCATGAGTATTCTCTCGAAAGCGATGCAGCTCGCCTCGAAGGAAGGCCTGGAAGGACTGAGCATCGGCCGTCTATCGACCGGCTTGAATATGAGCAAGAGCGGGCTCCTGGCCCACTTCGGATCGAAAGAAGATTTGCAGCTGGCGACGGTGGACCTGGCCTGCGATCGATACAACGACCAGATCGTGCAGCCGGCGCTAAAATCCACGAAGGGCATTACCCGGCTGATGAGTTTGTGCGGATTCTGGCTGAAGTACCACGAACAGGATACCCTGCCCGGCGGCTGCTTTTTCCTGGCGGTGTCTTCGGAGTTCGACAGCCGCGCGGGTCGCGTGCGCAAACGAATTAAGTTCACGATGTCCCGATGGCTGCGACTGCTGAAGCGTGAACTGTATCACGCGCAAAAGGCCGGCGAAATCCAGCGCGATACCGACACCGAACAGATCGCCTTCGAGCTGAACGCCATCGGTCACGGCGCGAATTGGGCCTATCAGCTATACGAAGATCGCGGCGTTTTTCAAAAAGCGCGCCACGCCATCGAGCGCACGCTACAGGCGATTCGCAGCTGAGAACGAAGAGCCCGTTGTGATCGAACTCATCTACTCTATTTCCGGACGGCGCAGTATAACGAAGGCCGCGAATGTTATCGCCAGCGCAATCGCCGTCGGGCTGCTCGTGCTACTCAGCGGCGCCTGCCAGCAGTTCCCTGGCGACTGTTCCGATAAGGACCCCCAGTGCGATATCTTCCGCCTGTGGTACGCTGCACAGTCTGTGACACCCGTCATTGTGGTCGGCGACAGCCTCGGCCAGATCCACGTTTCGTACGACGGACGCAGCTGGCAGACCATCGTCGTCGACTCGGGCTTTCAATTAACGGATATCATCTGGCAGAACGATCGCTTCTGGCTGACCTCCAATAATACGATCCAGCCACCGCGCGTATTTTTTTCCGGCGATGCCCTGACCTGGAATTCGACGGCGAGCGGCTTTACGACCGGCGGCCGTTTTTCGGGCATCGCCTTCGGCAACGGTCGCTTCGTTGTTACGGGGATCTATTTGCCATCCCCGCAAATTTATTCCTCCGCGGACGGTTTCACCTGGAGCGCGGTCTCGGACGCGGACCTGGGCACCTCGGATTTCGACGCCTCCCCCGATGCGAACCTGTTAAGTTTCGCCGGGGGACAGTTTATCGCCGGCGATGTGGCGGCCGGCATCGTATTTTTTTCCAGCGACGGTCTGGACTGGACCGTCGGACTTTCCAGTACTTCGAATCCCTCGCAGTTTTCGAAGACCGGCGACTATTTCTTCTGGACCGACGCGGGCTTGCTCCTCGCAAAAACCACGCTTACAGGCGCGACCCCGTCGGCCGTTTCGGGACCCACCGGCATGCGCGCGACGGACGCGAACAACCACGGCTTCGGAATCGCGGTCGGCGACGCCAGCGCGATTCATACATCCGAAGACGGCATCAACTGGAGTTTCAATCGCAATCCAGGCGGCAGCGTACAAATGACGACCGCTACCGTCGACGATCCGCGATTGATGTTCGCGGGCGGCGTCGGCGGCGTATATTATATCTCGACCAGCGGCGGCGAAACCTGGGAAGGGCCCTTTACGATCCCCGGCGCCGGCAATCTGCGCTCAGCGGTTACGCGACCGGGGTTTCCGTTTCAGTAATCCCGGGCCGTGATTCTCACCGACGCTGAAAACGTCTGGACAACAACAGCAAGGCCGCACAGGATCCGGCTATCATGCATCGGATCCTGACTTTCATTTCCAACCAGCAGCCTCGGCCACTGAAAGCCAGAGCCATCGCAATCATCGCGCTGGCTTTCTTGCTCTCGATCGGCGCGTGCAAGCAGGAGACCTTCGAGCCCGTAGCGGAACCGCAGGTCCTGCTACTCGCCGATCCGGAAGCCAGCGTGGAAATTCTGCAGCAGCCGCTGAAACCGGAGACGATGACCTGGAACGGCCGCGCTGTCGAATCTCTGGAGATCGAAGGCACGCTGACTGTCGAATACGACGATACCGTTTACTATTTTCTTCAGCTGACCTGTCCGCCGGAATTGAAATGCAACGGCAGCAAAGCCTACGTGCCCGGCAGCCTCGTCTATGGCTTTGAAAACGACGTCGATGAAAATCAGCGCTACAATCTACGCATGGGGGCGGACGCTCAGGATGCGAAAGAAAGCTTCGCCTTCGAAACGGTGCGCCCGTTTCGAAGATTCACGAGCGCCAACCTGGAAGCGGCGCAGAAAACCCGCGAATGGCTGCGAAATCCCGGGAGCGAACTACCGGAAGTTACCGGGCAGTGGGATGCCGAAACGATCATCCGGATGATCGACTCGCACCTGTTTCACATCGAGGACGATCTGGAGCGGGAACGTCGCATCGCCGAATATTATTATCTGTCGGTTTCACATCAGGAGTCATTGCGCAACAAAGCCTTCGCTCCGTACCTGAAAAATTACCGGGCTTATCCCGGCATCATCAAAATCGCGGCGGGCGCGAGCGCCGAAGACAGCGGCTTCTCTCAGGAACAACTCGCGTTTCTATCGGCGCTGCATGGTTACAGCTCCGGGCTCTTCGACGAGCAGGCGAAAAATACGGGCTACGATTTTCCATTTCAGGCGAAGAACTTCGGCGACCTGGCGAAAGTATTTAATACGCGCCTCACGCTGCCGCTCTATCGCGCGATGATCTTTGAGCAGATTCTGAACGACGCTCCGTATGAAGCCGTACCCGCGGCCGACTCTGTTTCGGATACCGCCGCAACACAATCCGATTCCGAACAGGCGCCGGCAGGGAACGCCGCCCTGGCGACCGCCGACACCGCCGCCGTGAAAGCCGACGCGACCAACACTCCGGTCGTGAACGTCCTCTTCGATCTGGAATTCGGCGCGGTGGTAAAATACAAAACAACGAGCGGGTCCACCGAAGAACGGATCTTTCCTGGAATCCGCGCGAAAGCTCACGAAAACGGTCTGGCCTTCGACCTCAGTACTGCGGACGGGGAAAAGCTAAGCGTGCGTCCGCTGCAATTGTCTTCGTTTCTTGCGGCGGCCAATCCCAGTAAATTAAAGGAGTTTCGCAAGCTTTCAGACGACGACATCATGGCGCCGGACAGTTTCGAAAAGCGCGCGATGCTCACGGCGCTCAAGTACGGCGTGGGCGAATACGACCGGGCGGCGCGACGCTTTCGCTTCGAACTGAAGATGGACGACCCGAAAGTCTACTGGAAGGTCCTGGCGCTGTTTAAGAGCTCGCCCGCCATCGGGGTCTACGAATCGAGTGTTTATAAAGGCACGCTGACCAATGAATACGGCGAAGGTCAGGCAATGCGCTGGTATCAGACGTACGATCGCGACATCAAGTACTCTTCGCTCAAGGTCTCCGGACGCTACGAAGAATGCGGGCGCGAGTGTTTTACCGTGGAAGTCGATCAGGTCTGCTTCGACAATACCGAGGCGAGTCGAGTCGTAATCGAATTTCCGGGCAAGAATCTCACTCTGGACCTACCGGAAGACGTCAATGCCACTGTCAGAATTCCTGAAGATGTTGCCTTTCATTCCGCGAATCTTTGCAGCTTCGCCCTCGGCGGCGCAGAGATCGAAGGCATCCACTAAGACAGAGGCATCCTCCTGCGATTCGGATTTCTCATCGCCGGCGCCGCGCTGATTGCCGTGACCGGCGGCTTCTACTGGCTTTCACAGCCGGGCCGCCCGCTGCAAACGGCCGGGCCGGGCTGCGCCGGCTGCCACATTCGCACGACGCTGGAATGGGACGGACCCGCGGCGGCGGCCTTCAGCAAAGGCGTACACGCGCTCAATCCGAATCGCGTCTTTCCCGGCTCGATCCCTCAGAGTGCAACCGCGCATCAAGAACCTTCAGCGCAGTTTGCCAGTTTCAAAGCCGATAGCTTTCGCGCTGCCGAGTGCTTGAGCTGCCACGCCTCCGCGCACGAAGCCTGGGAATACTCGGCGCACGGACGAGCCTTTACGAATCCGATCTTTCAGCACGCCTTCGAGCGAGACCGGAAAGCCTGGTGCCTGAACTGTCACGCGCCGCTGTGGGACGCGAGGCGCGACGGCGAAGCGGCCAGCATCGCCGAAGAGCCCGACATCGGGGCGCTGTACGCCGAGGGCATCAACTGCGTGAGCTGCCACGTGCGCGACGGCGAAATTCATGCCGCGACCGATTACTCGAAAAAGCCGGACGTGAAACTCTTTCATCCCGTGCGATACGATCCGGGACTCGCCCGGGATTCTTTCTGCGCGGGATGCCACCAGTTCAATTTCGTACATGAGCTGGAACCCTTCACGGTCTACGAGGGCGACGAACATCCCATGCAGAACGTCGTGCGCGAATCACGCGAGTCGAACGGCGCGCTGTATCCCGCCGGCTGCACGGGCTGCCACTATGCGCAGGGCGATCACTCTCTGAAATCGAAAGGCGCGCGACGACTGCGCGATAAGATGGTGATCGAAATCGCGACGACGCGGCCTGGTGCCGCCCGACCCGCGAAAGACGGACCGGACGGCGAGGACGGCCAGAGGGCGAACAGGCAGTACTCCGTAACGCTGAAGCTTTCGATTCCACGCATCGCGCATCATTTTCCGACCGGCGACCTGTTTCGCATACTGAGCTTTTATATCTACGACGCGCAGGGCGGCGAACTCTATCGCTACGACTTTCGCAAAGAAGTCCGGGTCGTCGACCGGGCTGTGATTTCCGACACGACGCTCAAACCGCGGCCGGACGAGTACGGCGCGCACGCAACGATTCAGGCGCGGCTGGCGCGACGACCGGCGCGCTGTTCTGTGGTATACCGGCTGCAGGGAGCGATCGACCCCGACATCGCCGGCGATTTCAAAGACCCGGCGATCCTGAGCGAGACAGTTTACGAGGGATCCTGCGGCGACTGATCGGCAGCACGTCGGCGTCGGGCCGCAGGTCATGAAATTCGGCCACTTCATCCTTCCGAAAATCGCCGTAGCGATGTCACGAACGTCCATGGCCGCTTCCATTGGTGTCCGGATCGTGTGCCGCACAGTTTCGGAGTATTTTTCTTGCCTTCGCCGCCTTGCCCGCTTGAGTCTATCGTCAATACTCCGAGGTAGCTCAAGTTTAGAGCGCCCGACTTCCAATCGGGAGGGTGCTGGCGTGAATCCAGCCCTCGGATCCAGCCTTTTACTCCAGTTTTTTTACTGTGGATAGCATGCACGAGATCGAAGTCGGTCCCAATTACCCTCTCTTTCAGCTGGCGAAAGCCTTCAATACGAAGGCTAACTCACTCGATGACGGGGAAAAGGAGCGAATGAGTGCTAAGATCCGGAAATGGGAGCAGTTGCTCGCCGGGATGTACGATGGCAGTATTTCCGTAGGCTCCCGAACACCTGTTAACGCTCCTGAATGGGTGACTCTTGAAGTCCTGACGGGGGGCTTCGCGACGGGACGCTTCCTGGCCGGTGGTGAGCTGTGCGCGCATGAGCTGCGGATGCTTGATAGGATGGGCATCTCCCGGCAGGATCCCAGAGCCCGCACGTATCTCAACACCTACTTTCTTTCTGACGACGGCATCAAGTTCTTATCGGACCTCTTTGAATCGGGTTGCTATGAGATTGGAGTACCCGAAGAGGGTGCCCTGCTGGCAGTCTCATGGTTCTTGTCGAATCAACAGGTGGAAAAAGCCGAGGATATCATCGAGAAGATCAGTCCGTACTTCGACACTCTGAGGTTCTACCCGATACCGACGAACGAACCCGTCGCACCCGGCGGCAACATCTTCCTCAGGAGTGTCGGGGAACTCATCATCCAACTCCAGGACTTCTCTTCTGCCGAAGACGTGCTTCGACAGGAGGAAACGATCTCGATCTGGCTGCCACTCTACGACGAGTTCATCGCATTGTTTCTGGAAGCCGTCGTCGGAGAAGCTCCCCGGGTGGAATGCAAACCAGACGGGACGCTTCTCGTGGATGAGAACGGCCGTTTCCAATTGTTCGGGGAAACGACCTTCGACTTTGACGATGCCTGGCAATCGCGTCTTCGGGATCTGGTCGGGAAATACGACTCGTTGCTTACGAAACACAGTCGCTGCCGGAAACCTCGTCGGAAAAACTCAAGCCTGTTTCAGATAGTTCATCTATCCCGCATTCTCTTAAACAAAAGCCATGAATCGGATGCCATACTTTTCGGTCGGCTCGCCTTGATCCTGGGGAGATACGCTTCGAGAAACGGATTACCCGGGTCTGCCAGGAACCGGAGAATTCGAGATGACCAGGCAAAGCAAATCGCGGGACCGATCTTTGAGCAGTTAGCCCTACTCATCGTGTCTCATCTTAAAAACTTTGATAGCAAGCAAGGCATCGAAAACTACGAGTATTTCATTAGATCATTCGAATCCAGGGAAATGGCAGAGAACAGTCAACTGCCAGCTTATTTCACAAGCAAGATTCGGAAAAGTATGGCCGGGCCGATCAACGTTTTGATCACAGAGGGAGTCATCACGTCCGGAGATACCCTTGCTACTGTCCTGCCACAGGTTAGTTCCCATATTCAGGCCGCAGGAATCCCCGATCAGAAACTGAGGCGACTGTACTCTTCCCTGTACCAGGCCTTCAGGAGAAGAAGATCATTGTTGCTCCTGAATTTGGAAACTCAGGTTCAACTTCGTGAGATTCCCTGGGTTCAAAAGCTGGCCGATTTGAAGCAGCGTGGCCTCGACGGCTCGAGGGTTGCTACGGAGTCATTGCGCGAAATTGTGGAGCAAACGATTGTTGCTTTCCCCCACGCGATCCTTCCGAACAAACTGCTTCAAGAAGTCCGCGCCATGAGCACGTCGGCGGCGCTGAAACTGCCGATTGTCGATGAGCTTGCGGCAGACATATTCATGGGAAGCTTCTCCCCGAAGTTCGCAGAGGCTGCGAATATAGCCGGGACCCTGCTCACAGGGACGGTCTATGAAAGGTACTACTCCATCGAGTATCAGGAAATCGCCCGCCTGATACGAAAGGCGCCGAAAAAGAGCAAGTCGAAACACTTCTCCAGAGTGGGCGCACCAGGCTCGGACGCGTTTGCCGGCATCTGCGAGAGAAGGGCCGCGAATCCGATTGGTGCCTCGAGTGTTGCTGCGAACGGGACAATCATCGAGCAGCAACAGATTCTCACGACCCAGAACCTGGCCGTGCTTTTCAAAGGACTGAATCTCACGAGCAGCCTTCAACCGCAGCTAAGGGTTCTCTCAGAACGATGTTTCCATTGGATCTGTCGACGACAGCAAATGAAGATCCAAAACTACCATGCCCGCCTGGTGATGACGAAGAATACCGCATATGCGTGGAGGCAAATGATCTTCTATATTTCGCTTCTCCCTGCCGGCGATTGTGATGCGTTTTCCGTATGGCTGCGTGACACCTTCAACGCCCAATCGGACAGCTTCAAGACGAGGTTTCGACCGGCTATCGACGGTCTCTTGAGCGCGATCGATGGGACACCCGCCGAACCGAGGGGCAGGGTGTTTCTCGGTTGGTCAGTCGGCAAACACTGGATTCTGGAGAATTGGGATCAGTGAGTTAAGAGATTTCGGACACTTAAGATTTGACCTATCCCCGTTTTCTGAGACACCAAAATCTCAGGCAGCCGATAAAACCTCGAATTCATTCGGACTCTTAAACCCGATGCTGCCGTGAACCCTCCGGGCATTGTAGAAGAGTTCGATGAACTCAAACACTGCCGCCCG
>JANSYA010000008.1 GCA_024742665.1 bacterium | reverse complement strand
GAGAGCTTTTCTTTTTGCTGCCGGCACACCGACTGCGAGCTTCGAGGAATTCTGTTAGTTCTTCTACACCATTGAGCTATCTCGTCCTCCCGTATACCTGTGAAAATTAGTCCGGCACGTGAATCCGGACGACTGCCTTTGCACAGGGAGCAAAAGTGCAGGAGAGTTTTTTTTTGCGGCCGGTCCACCGACTGCGAGCTTCGAGGAATTCTGTTAGTTCTTCTACACCATTGAGCTATCTCGTCCTCCAGTATCCCTGTGAAAATTAGTCCGGCACGTGAATCCGAACGACTGCCTTTGCACAGGGAGCAAAAGTGCAAGAGAGCTTTTCTTTTTGCTGCCGGCCCACCGACTGCGAGCTTCGAGGAATACTGTTAGTTCTTATGCATCATTGAGCTATCTCGTCCTCCCGTATACCTGTGAAAATTAGTCCGGCACGTGAACCCGGACTTGACCTGCCTTTGCACAGGGAGCAAAAGTGCAACAGAGCTTTTCTTTTTGCTGCCGGCCCACCGACTGCGAGCTTCGGGGAATACTGTTAGTTCTTATGCATCATTGAGCTATCTCGTCCTCCCGTATCCCTGTGAAAATTAGTCCGGCACGTGAATCCGAACGACTGCCTTTGCACAGGGAGCAAAAGTGCAAGAGAGCTTTTCTTTTTGCTGCCGGCACACCGACTGCGAGCTTCGAGGAATTCTGTTAGTTCTTCTACACCATTGAGCTATCTCGTCCTCCCGTATCCCTGTGAAAATTAGTCCGGCACGTGAATCCGGACGACTGCCTTTACACAGGGAGCATAAGCGCAAGAGAGCTTTTCTTTGCGGCCGGTCCATCGACTGTGGGCTTTAGGGCGTAGCTCGGGCTGGAATTTCCTGGATGCGCGACCACATGCGCTCGAATTCGGGTTCGTCAATGCCCAGGCGATGCAGGTGTTCCACGAGCTCTTTCAAATAGTCCCGAGCCCGGCCGCTGTTGCCCACCCCGTGCGCAATCAAAGCCACAGTTTCGTCTTCGCCCAGATCCGGCGCATAGGTCGGATGGTCCTCTTCCGGCAAATAGGTATAGGCCTGAATCATGACGGGCGACTGCGCATTAGAATCGCCGACGACGGCCGGATTTTTTTCTGAAGAATCGGCCGCTGCCTGCAGGGCCTCCAGCCGGACCAGCTCCCGACGGTAGCCGGCGCCTTCCCGCTCGTCGAGATATTTCAAAACGGACGCTCGATTCCGACCGGAAACGGTGTAGCAGATCCCCTGGCAGCTGCCGCCGGGTTTCAGGCCCACGACCATGCCCGGCTTTTCCGGCGTTCCGCGATGCCGCACGGACAGACGGCAGAAGGCCCGGTGGTGGCCGTCCAGCCGGGCGAAGGTTTTTTGCTCGTAATCAAAGCCGGGATTCCACAGTAAAGAACCATAGCCGAAGACTTTCAGGGATTCCGCACCGGTCATACATGGTCAGAAGGCCGCGGAGTCCCTATTTTAGCCATACAAAATGCCGCAACATTCGATCTATCGCGAAGAAGTCCGAAGTGATCTGAACGACATCCCGGCCGAGGCCTGGAACGCTCTGGTCCCGGCGGACAATCCCTTCTTCGAATACGGATTTCTGTACGCCCTCGAAGCCTCCGGCTGCGTGGGTCCGGAAACGAGCTGGCATCCCCGCTATGTTCTCTTACGGGATCCGGCGGCGGAAGATCGGCTGATCGGCGCGGTGGCGCTCTACTTCAAATTCGACTCGTACGGCGAGTATATCTTCGACCACGCCTGGGCCGACGCCTATATGCGCTCGGGCCTGCCGTACTATCCGAAAGGTCTGGTAGCCGCGCCCTTCACTCCGACCAACGGCCAGCGACTGCTCGTGCATCCCGACTACGAATTCAAAGCCGTCGCATCCCGGCTGATCGAGGTCCTGCTGGAAACGACCGAGGAAGCCGGGGTTTCTTCTCTGCATCTTCTATTCGTAACCGAAGAGGAGTCCGATCTGCTGCGAGAGCGCGGATTCCTGACCCGCATTTCGACACAGTTTCACTGGTTCAACCGCGGCTACGAATGCTTCGACGATTTCCTGGGGGATCTGCGCAGCCAAAAACGCAAGCAGCTGCGCAAAGAACGCCGCAGCGTCGCCGACCAGGGCATCGACATTCAGATGATTACAGGCGATGCGATCACCCCCGACATGATGGAGACGATGTATCGCTTTTATATCGATACCGGCAATCGCAAGTGGGGCCAGCCTTATTTGAATCGCCGGTGGTTCCAGCTGATCCGCGAACACTTTCGCCACCGCATCGTGCTGGCCCTCGCCTATCTGGACGGGGCAATCGTCGCCGGAACGCTAAATTTTCACGGCGGCGACAAGCTGTACGGCCGCTACTGGGGCGCATCGGACGAATATCCCTGTCTGCACTTCGAGCTATGCTACTATCAATTGATTGACTACGCCATCCAGCACGGCGTAAAGGTATTCGAGGCGGGCGCCCAGGGGGAACACAAATTTCTGCGGGGCTTCGAAACCCGGCCCTGCTATAGCTCGCACCGCATGAGCCATCCCGAGGGCCAGCGGGCCATCCGACAATTTCTGGAAACAGAACGCGATTATATTCATCAAACCATACACGGGTACAACGCCCAGTCTCCGTTGAAACATCTCAGGGAACGCGAGGGCGGCCGGGAAACCGAGCCGACGAAATCTCGCGAATGAACGAATGCGCTGAGACTCCAGCGAGCGAACGAAATTTTAGATTAAGTACAGGAACTATGGCAGGCAGCGATCAGGATAGATTTCGACCGGGCTTCGGTGATGGATGGGACGACGACGGCGACACGCAGTTGCTGACGGAACGCCGCCAGAAAACGAAGAAACCCAGCATGTATCGCGTCGTTATGTTAAACGACGACTATACGCCGATGGATTTTGTAGTCTGGGTGCTGCAAAAGATTTTTCACAAGGGCATGGAAGACGCGACGCGGATTATGCTGGAAGTGCATCACAAAGGCAAAAGCATCGTGGGGGTTTTCACGCACGACGTAGCCCGCACGAAGGTCCAGCAGGTCCACAGCCTGGCGGAACAAAACGAACACCCCCTGCAATGCGTCATGGAAGTAGAAGAAGGCGACGACGAATGACACTGAACGATGAATTACAGCGCACCCTCCAGCGAGCGTACGAAGAAGCGAAGCGCCGCAAACACGAGTTTATTACTCTCGAACACCTGCTCTACGCCCTGACCTTCGATAAAACCGCCTGCGATGTGATGCTGCACTGCGGCGCGGATATTAACGAACTCGGCCAGGAAGTGAAGCAGTTCTTAGAAGACGAAATCGAAGCGCTGCCGGAACCGGACAAAGACTACGAGCCGCAGTACACGATGGGCTTTCAGTACGTGCTGCAAATCGCCATCGCCCACGTACAGTCTTCGGGCAAAAGCGAAGTCACGAGCGCCAACGTGCTGGCCGCGATCTTTCGCGAAAAAGAAAGCCACGCCGCCTATTTTCTGGACAAACACAACGTGAGCCGTCTGGACGTGGTGCGTTTCGTTTCGCATGGAATTTCCAAAGTCGATCCGACCTACAGCCTGGCCGGCGATTCCGAAAGCAGCGAGAGCGACGACGACACAGCCGGCGGCGAACGCGGCGAAGGCGGCCGTCCCGATCAAAAAGGCGATCCCCTGGCGCGTTTCTGCGTAAATCTAAACGACAAGGCCGCCGCCGGCAAAATCGATCCGATGATCGGCCGCGCCGTCGAATTAGAACGTACGATTCATATTCTGGCGCGCCGGCGTAAAAACAATCCGATCTTCGTGGGCGACGCGGGAGTCGGCAAGACCGCCATCGTCGAAGGTCTCGCGCTGCGTATCGTCGCGGGCGAAGTCCCCGAAGCACTGAAAGATCGCACGATCTTCGCTTTAGATATGGGCGGCCTGCTGGCGGGCACCAAATATCGCGGCGAATTCGAAGAGCGCCTGAAAGCCGTCGTCGAAATGCTGAAGCAGAATCCCGACTCGGTTTTATTCGTAGACGAAATTCACACGATCATCGGCGCGGGGGCCGTATCCGGAGGAGCCCTGGACGCTTCGAATATGATTAAGCCGGCCCTGGCGAACGGCGAGATCTCCTGCATCGGCACGACGACTTATAAAGAATACCGGACCATTTTCGAAAAAGATCACGCGCTTTCGCGCCGTTTTCAAAAGATCGAAGTCCGCGAACCGACTGAAACTGAATGCGTGCAGATTCTCGAAGGCCTGAAGAAACACTACGAAGACTATCACAACGTAAGCTACAGCCCGGGGGCGATTAAGGCCTCAGTCGAATTATCGTCCAGACACATCACGGATCGTTTTCTGCCCGACAAGGCGATCGATATTCTCGACGAAGCCGGCGCCGAAGTCAAGCTGCGGCACAATTTACCGGCCAATCGCGAGCAGGTTACACCGGTTCCCGGCGAAACGCAGGCGAAAGACACGGCGACCGACGCCGAATCCGGCGCGACCGTGCTTGATCTAAGCGACCGGCTCAAGACGAGCGCCGCCGGCGATTCGCCGGGCGAAAGCATCGAACATGCGGCCGCTGAAGCCGCCGCCGAAAGCTCGGACGGAGTCGCCGCCGATCCGGGCGCGCCGCCGATTCCGGCCGATCCCCTGCCCGCGGTCGCCGTCAAAGATCGTCCGAAAGTTACGGTAAAAGACATTGAAGCCCTCGTTTCGCGCATCGCCAAAGTGCCGACGAAGACCGTGCGCACCGACGATCGCAAAAAGCTGCAGAATATAGAAGAAGAGCTACAGCAAAAGATCTACGGCCAGGACGACGCGGTCTCCCAGGTCGTGCGGGCGATTCAGCTTTCGCGGGCAGGACTGGGCGAAACCGACAAACCCGTCGGCAGCTTCCTCTTCGCCGGCCCGACCGGCGTCGGCAAAACCGAACTGGCCAAACAGCTCGCCGAACATCTCGGCGTGGAATTCATCCGCTTCGACATGTCGGAGTACATGGAAAAGCATACGATTTCGCGATTGATCGGATCGCCGCCGGGCTACGTCGGCTTCGATCAGGGCGGCCAGTTGACCGAAGCGATTCATCGCAATCCCCACGCGGTGCTACTGCTCGACGAAATCGAAAAGGCCCATGAAGATCTGTACAATATCCTGCTGCAGGTAATGGACTACGCGACTCTGACCGACAACAACGGCCGCAAGTCGGACTTTCGCCAGATCATTTTAATCATGACGACGAACACCGGCGCCCAGGAAGCCTCGCGTCGCTCGATCGGCTTCGGCGAAGACATTCATACGAATCGCAATCTGAAAGCGGTCGAGAACGCATTCACCCCCGAATTTCGCAACCGCCTGACAGCGGTCGTGCAGTTCAATCGTCTCGGCGACGAGCATGTCGGTCGCATCGTCGATAAGATGGTGGGCGAACTCGAAGACCGCCTGAAGGCGAAAAAGATCAAGCTGCGTTTAGAGGAAAGCGCGCGCAAGTACCTGATCGATACCGGTTTCGACGATCGCTTCGGCGCGCGTCCCATTCGCCGTCTGATCGAAAGCGAAATCAGTCACGCCCTGTCCTCTGAAATTCTATTCGGCGGTCTGACCAAAGGTGGACTCGTCATTGTGCGCGCAAAAGACGGCAAGCTGGAGTTTGATTATTAAGTGGATCTGCGCAGACCCAAAAGGGTCTGCTGTAGATCCGCGAACTCTGCATCGCAGGATGCAGAGCGGGACTAAGGCGAACTCTGCCGGAGCAATAAAGCTATGGACGACAGCGAACTGGACGAATGGGAAAAAGAAGCGATGCAGCGGGCCGAGCGACGCTTCCCGATCAGCAAGGCCGACTTAGAGCATGAATTCTCAGAGCGTTCGCAGCTTGACGTGCGCCTGATCCGCGGCACGTACTTCAGCATTCACGATAACCGGGGCGACACTCTCGGCGCAAAGGATCTCCCCGAGAAATTTCAGAATACGATCCTCTTGATCCACTCGGAGAAGAATCGCTTTCGCTTCCTCTGCAATCTGATTATGGCCAGCTGGCTGCCGGAGCTGCCGGAGCTCGTGCGTCTGCTGGCGGGTCTGGAGCCTCCCCTCGGAGCGGACGGCCGGATCCAGGCGGATTTCGATCCGCCCGACGAAATGCTCTGGCAGGCCGAGTCCTTCGGCATCGAGGTCCTCCCGGATTGCTATCGCATCGGCTACGCCTCCAGCGGTCCGGCGCCCATGTTCGCGGGCAAAGATTTGATCCTGGGTTTGCTGGAGCTGATCGCCGAAGGGCTGACCATCGTCGGCGAAAATCTGGATTTCAACACGGCGAATCTTCTGGGCGAAATTCGCGAACTCAAAACGCGCGTCGAGCCGCCCGCGGGTCCGAATTCGCAGGACGCAAGTTGATTTGATCCCGGGCGGCGCCCGGAATGTCAGGGCACTCCGGCATTCCGGGCCGAAGCCAGCCTGCCCGCGCCTCCCAACACACCGCATCTCCCGGCAGTCGTACCCAAATGAATGAATTCAGCCGCGCCAGTCTGTCGGCGGGAAATCCGATCGGCGACAGACACAGGGCTACTAATATTTTCTTGTCAAACTCTAGTAGCTATCGTAGAATTGGGCGGCCGACACTTAACGGTTTGGGTCCCGGGATGCACAATTTGAAACTCAGTCGCAATATTGTTCTGGCGATCAGTCTGGCGTTCTGGTCTTTCCACTGTACGGAAACCGTTGAATGCGAAAACGCCACGCTCGTCTTTGAGGTGGAAGAGCACGACGAAGACGATAACTTCGCAATCCCGATACAAATCGGACCGCAGCAGATCGTGCCGTTCAGCTACGCCGGGGTTTCCGTGACGATCACCGGAACAGTCGACGAAGACGAAAAATGCCCCTGTGAAAACCTGAAATTTCTTCAGGTCGGCCGGGTCACGAATCTGAATACAGGACGCCCCTACCACGACGATCCGTGGGTTACCGACCGCGCAACGGCGGACGGCTGGGCCGTGGATAACGGCTGGGCCAACGACGCCTGGTATCCGCGCCCCGCCACCCGGAGGCCTCCGCCGAATACCGCGGATATGCGCGACAATCCCGGCGTCACCCATGGGCTCAGAAATCGAAAATTCGAGTTCATAACGTGCCTGATATGCGCCGGACGGGATTCGGTGTATCCCGTCCGCTTCTCGGAAATCCCCGAGGAAGACGAGTGCAAAAACAAAATTCTGTGCAGCGCCTACTGGACCTTCACGATCGATAAAGACGGCGATATCGCCGATGTCGAGATACGCGAGGCGACCGACGCTGACCGCGCGAACTCAAGCGCCGCGACGCAATCGTACAACCGACAGGCGGCGCGGCACAACTCGAATCCCGGCGCCACCGGCGGCCCGATGGTGCCGGTGCAACCCCTGCCCCAATAGGGAGAAGATGATGAACGTACGAAGATTGACTTTCCTGGGAGTCGCGGCGGCCGTGCTGCTCTTCGCGCACTGTCGTCAAGCCGAGGCAGTCAAAGAAATCGACGGCGACACCCTGAGCGAACGACTGCGCTATGAGTCGGAGCGATCCGTTCCGCCGCATCTGTCTATCGCCGTCCGGGAGGCGGAAAACGCGGGGAGCGCGGCCGTTCCCGAATTGCTACAGGCCGTCCGAAGCAAAGACGCGGCTTCTTTTCTGGCTCTGGTCGCGCTGGCCCGCCTGGACCGCAACACATATGACGCCCTGCCGCTCGCATCGAAGCGGGAGATTTTGATCGCCGCACTCGGCCGTCACTCCACCTTTAACGCCTGGGGACATCCGTGGTTGGGCTCCACCGAAAGCTCCGATCTATTGATTGGACTGGGCCCGGCCGCGCTTCCCGGACTACAATCCCTGTTCGCCGACAATCGGTTCGCGCCTCTAATAGGCCCGGCCACGCTCCGGTCCTCAATTGACGCCCGCTTGCGGGTGAAAGACATCGCCGCCCACCTGGCAGCTCGGATTATGGGCGTACAGCTGGCTTTCGACGACGATCCCGCGCTGCGAGACAGGGCCATCGATCAACTATCGCGACGCATTTCGGCGAAACGTCCTGCGCCCGCGAATCCCGACTCTTCGCCCGGCCGGAATTCCGCGCTCTAATTTTCCGAAAGCGGCCGGTCGCTCTGCATTCAGAATATCGCCGCTACCAGTTGCTGCGCGGCATTGCGCCGCGACCAATTGCTGCGCGGCGTTGCGCCGCTACCAGTCATCTCGCAGTCGGCGCAGCTGCAAAAAGATATCGCGTTCGCTCGCGCCCCGGGCGTCCAATCGCGCGAAGCGCCGGCCCAGCTCACGGCGTAAATCCGGAGAGTCCAGACGCAGAAAGGTATTCATGGCGCGCTCCAGCCCCAGATCAGAAACGATGTAGCGCCCGGCGGCGATCGCCGTTTCGTATTCGTTCAGCAGTCGCCGGGCGGCCTGGTTCTCCGGCTCGTATTCCAGGGTGAAGCGCAGATTGTTGCCCATATATTCATGGCCCGGGTAGACCTTCACGCTGTCGGCCAGGATCTGAAACTGGTCGCGAATGGTTTCGAACAACGCCTCGGGAGTCCCGCCGATATTGCAGCGCCCGACTCCAGCATTAAAGAGAATATCGCCGGTGAAAACAGCGGCGGGGGCCTGGCGCGCGTCCTGGGGGGCTCGCTCTTCCGACTGGCGATCTCGCAACAGCAAGCAGACGTGGGCCCGGCTATGGCCTGGCGTATCCAGGGCTTCGAAATAAGCGCCTTCTTCGATCGGCAGGCGATCGCCCGCCGCCACGCCCTGGTCGAAGCCGGGAATCATTCCGCAGATCGCTTCATGGGCGCAGACCCGCACGGCCGTTTCCCCGTAGCGTTCCAGAAGCCCGGGATTCCCATTGATGTGATCGTGGTGTTCGTGGGTATTGATAATATGCGTCAGGCGCAGACCCCGGGCGTCCAGAAAATCGGCCACCTGGCCGGCGTCATAGGGATCGATACAGTACACCCGCTCCCCGTCTTCGGAGTGAATCACATAGGTGAAATTGCGCAGATTGCTGCCGGTATAAATTTGATGAATTCGCACAGGTCAAATTAGCCCCGGATTGCGTCGCGGCGAAGTGATTTTTTTATCCGGAATTCTCGAAATCGATCCGAGTGATTACTGATGGGAACCGCAACGCTTTCAAGAACCAAACATCGGTCGGCCGGCCGCGAATACGACTATCGCGACTACAGCGGCGGACTGCAGCAATCCCTGGAGCGCACGAATCTGCTCTGGCTCTGCACTGAAATGGAAAAGATGTCCGAGGACGTCATCGACCGCGAAATATGCCGCCGCCTGCGCCAGTTCGCCGGCCAGGTGGAATTCGATCTGCCGCTGGAAATCGTGCAGCAGATTCGCTCGAAGGGCGGCGCCGTCACAGTCGAAATGATTCCCGAGCCGCTGCTGCCCTTTTATCGCCATTTCGCCTTCATGCTCAAACGACGCCGCAAAGCCCGTGAACTCGAAGCCGCGCGTGCGGCGAGCATCTAAGGGCTCAAGCGGCCAATTCAGAAAGCCAGAGGCGAAAGGCCTCGCAAAGATCACAAGCAGGCGGTACTTCAGCGAAAGCGAAGGCCGCCTTTCTTTTTATCTTGAACTACGCGCGGATCACCCTATAAGTACCGGCATGATCAAAAAGATTCTGCTCTTCGCTTTTGGCGTGCCCCTCATCGTCGGCGTGTTCTTCTGGCACAGCTTTCGTTATCATGATACGATCGTCCAGGCGGAACAAATTCTCGTACAGGACTCCCGGGTCCTGAATTGGATCGGGGACGACCCGACTCTCAGTATTTGGGTCAACGGCACAGTCTCGGGATCCGCCGACAATCGCACGGCGTCCTTTCGCTTTGAGCTATCCGGCTCCAGGGGCTCCGGCATGGCCCATACGCGCGGCAAAAACCAGGGCGCGGGCTGGCGCCTGACCGAAGTTCATTTCACACCGGACGCCCCCGGCTCGCGAAAATTTCACGTGTCCCGGGGGGACAAAGATTAGAGCGCCACTCACTTGCCGCGCGACTTCCAGGCGTCGGCCCGATCGGCTTCCAGCTTCGCGATGCGATAGACCTGTAGCGGATCCACTTTGCCTTTGACTCGCACCCGGGGCATCTTTTCGGCGTCCTCGGGTCGGCCGGCCTGATCGAAGACCGCTTCTGAAATTAACAGCGTTGCGTTCAGCTTCTTGCACAGCGATTCAATGCGCGAAGCGGTGTTGACCGCGTCGCCGATCACCGTGAACTCCAGCCGATCCTCCGAGCCGACGTTGCCGGCGAAGGCTTCCCCCGAGTGCAAGCCGATGCCGATGCGCACGGGCGCAAGCCCCCGCGACTCCCGCTCTGCGTTAAATTTCTCCAGCGCCGCGAGCATGCCCCGGGCCGCCCGCAGGGCGTTACTCGCGTCCTGACCGGCGATCTTACTCGGGCGCGGCGTGCCGAAGGTCGCCATGATCGCGTCGCCGATAAATTTATCGAGCGTGCCGCCGTTTTCAAAAATCGCCGCGCTCATGCGACCGCGAAATTCACTCAAGAATTCGGCCAGAGCCAGGGCGTCCATGCCTTCGGACATGCGGGTGAAGTCGCGAATGTCGGTAAACAAAACCGTCACCGCCTGGCGGCCGCCTTTGCGTAAGACATCGGGACTGGTCGTAATCTCGTCGACGACCTCCGGACTGAAATAACGGGCCAGACTCGTTTTTTGAGCTTCTATGGCCGCGATGCGTTGAACCATGCGCAGCGCGCGATAGATCGAATAGCTGAAAACCAGCCCCAGTCCTAGAATCACCACGATGCGTGTGCTCAGCAAATCCGGAACGATGACGGCCGGCCCCAGAATATACTCGGTCCAATTCTCAGTCTGAGGCACGCCTGAAATTATGATCTGCGTCACCAGCCCGGCGTAAATCAAGAGAATCACGCCGACTCCGATCAGAACGGGACGCAGGCGAAATAGCAAAGTCGAAAGCGCCAGTGGTAGAAAAAAGAAATAGAAAATTGGATTTTTCGTCGCGAAACCAAAATTATCAGGGCTCGCCTCGAAAGTATAGTACAACAGCGTAACCAGAAATACGCCGTAGTCTACAACCAGCGCGACGTACTGCGCGACCGATTGGAGCAACGGCGATTTCGAACGCGCGATAATAATCGTGTGGGCGACAGTCGTCACAAAATACACAAACAGCATCCAGGAACTGATATTAATGCCGCCCTGAGTATCCCGAATGATGAAAACCGCAAGAGCGATCATTACAATGAACACGTAGCGAATTCGGTTGGCGATCCGGCGTCCGTTGCGTTCTTCTTGATCCAGAATCTGGCGCACCGCCGGCGACATCTGACGCGGATCCACAGTGCGAATCATATCACGTAGTTTTTGCAGCATATGTATTTCCAAAAGAGCGATCTTCGAATCGAAGACTGCGGGGACAGACTAATCGATTTTCAGAGCGCGGGCGAGATCCGCCGCGGACAGACCCGGCGACCCCTGTCCGGCGGCCTCCGCTGCTTTGATCAAAGCGACGGTAGCCCGGGCGATGGGCGCTCGCTGCGGGATCCCGTGTTCTTCCGCCAGGCGCACAATTTCACCCGTGATGAAATCGATCTCGGTCTTGCGCCCCCGGTTCAAATCTTCCCACATCGAGGAACGCGCTTCCGGATCGATTTTGACCATCGGCGCGGCCACGCGAAAAAATAAAAAATCCGGCAGGCCCAAAATCACGGGCGCGATGCCTGGAATCATCCGACCCGCGGCTCGCGGTCGTACGCCGGCCGCCTTCATTACCGACAGCGCTTCGCGAATGCTCGCCGCGACGATTTTCCGATACGCCCGCTGCGAGAGCTCTTCCCGCAGCGGCACGCCCGCCAGAGCGTTCACGGCGTTATTCAGATTAAAGATCAGTTTGCCCCACAGCACGCCCTGCAGATCCGGGTGAGTTTCCGCGGCCAGACCCGCCTTCGAAAGAGTCTTCGCGATCTCCGCCAGGCGCCGCGCGCAGGCCTCGTCAGCGGCCTGGCCGACGGGAGCGTCCGCGAACATCAGCTTGCCGGTCGTGCCGCAGTGAAAGTGGGCCTGCGGATTGCGCACGACATTATAGGGCACCATGCCCGCGAGAACCCGGGGGGCACCCGCTCCTTTCGTATTCAGAGTTTCACGAACGATCCGCGCGTTGCCCACTCCGTTCTGAAAGCTGATCACGATCGCCTCGTCTTTCAGGCCGATGTCCGCCAGAGTCCGCGCCGCCTCTTCGGTATCGCTCGATTTGGTTGTAATCAAAATCACGTCGCAGTTTTTGAGATCGGCCGGGTCGGTCGAATAGCGAAACGCTTTCGCCGCGACCTCATCGGGCGAATCGGGCGACGCGACGCGAAAATCTCGCCCGGTCAAATCGGTAACGCGCAGACCGTGTTCGCGGATCTCTTCGCCGAGGGCCGCCCGCCCCAGCAGCACGACCGGCACGCCCGCGGCGGCCAGGTTCGCGCCCAAATAGCAGCCAATGCTCCCCGCCCCGAAGATACCAAAACTCAGGCCCGCGGAATCTTTCGCGTCGTGATTCGCTTCGTTCATATGTTCCCCTTGCTCAGGCTACAATGCCCAGCAGGCGCTCAGCGTTGCCGCGAAAGATCTTCGCTTCGATTTCCGGTCCCAGCTTTAAGTCTTCGAGCGCTGTTCGCTGCTGCGGATAGGCGTACGGGATATTCGGATAGTCCGAGCCGTATAGAATCCGGTCCTGATATTTTTGAAAGAAGGCCGGACCCGGGCAGTTGTTATGCCAGGTGGAACCGTGAATGCAGTTCATGGCCGTGTCGAAATACACGTTCTCGAATTCATCCGCCAGCAGCGGATAGCCGTCGTATTCATAGGCGCCGCAGTGGGCGATGACGACTTTGAGCTTCGGATAGCGTTCGAGCACTTTGCGCAAACGATGGACTCCGTCCTGGCTGTGGTAGGCCGGCGCGGATCCGGGATGACAGACGACGACCCGGCCCAGGTCTTCGATCATTTCATAGACCGGAAAAAAGCCTGAGTCGTCCAGCTCTTCGTTCGAAACAAAGGGATGCAGTTTGATTCCCAGAAAGCCTTCGTCTTCAAATATGCGGCGAGCTTCCGCCACGCGATCCGCGTCGCCGGCATAGATGGTCCCAAACGGTAGAATGCGTTTTTCTTTTGCTGCCCACTCCGCGATAAAACGATTCAAATGAGCGGCCATGCCCGGCTTGTGCGCATAGACCAGAGTCGTAAAGCGTTCGACGCCGTATTCAGTGAGCCGCGCAATATGTTCTTCGGTATGGATCTTGTATTTAATCGGCCAGAGGCCCTTCGACTCGACTTCGAAAAATCGCCAGATCGCGCGAAAGACCGCCGGCGGGAAAAAGTGCACGTGAATATCGATCACGGCCTAACTGCCCGCTATTACCGGGAGCCTGTCAAGAGGATTGCGCGCCTGAAAAAAGCAGAGCCGCGATTCGTTCGCGCTGTCGCCGGTCCGGCAATCTCCCGAGACCCGCCCCCATATTATCGCGCATGTGCCGGGGCTTCGAGGTGGCGGGAATCACGCAGGTCACGGCCGGATGAGCGAGTAAAAATTTCAGAAACAGCTGACCGAAGCTGTCGCAGTCCAGCTCCCGCGCGAATTCAGGCAGCGCCCGCCCCCGCACCATGCGAAACAAATCGCCGCCTTCGTACGGACGATTCACGATAACACCAATGCCGCGGTCCTTACAAAACGGCAGGAGCCGCCGCTCGGCTTCCCGCGTCGCAACCGAGTACGGCAGCTGCACAAAATCGAAGGCTTCCGCTTTGAGCACGCGTTCCAGCTCGGCGAAGGCGCCGGTCGTATAGTGCGTGACTCCGATATACCGAAAGCGACCTTCCGATTTCCAGCGGCGGAGCGTTGGATAGTGCGCCCGCCAGTCCAGGAGATTGTGGATCTGCATCAGCTCGATTTTTTCCCGACCCAGTTTGCGCAGGCTCGTGCGCATCTGTTCGCGACCGGCCGCCGCGCCGCGAGTCCACACCTTCGTGGCGACGAAGAAATCCGGATTCACGTTCAGGTCGGAACTCAGCTCGCCGAAGACCTGTTCGGCCGAAGCATACATCGGCGAGCTGTCTATCAGGCGACCGCCGGCCGCGTGAAAGATGCGCAGCACTTCACGCAGACGACGTTTGCGCGCAGGGTCGCGGTCCGCATCGAAGCTGATATAGGTGCCCATGCCAACCGCCGGAATCCGCTCGCCGGAAGTGGGAATCACGCGGGTCAGCTGCCTTTGCTCCGGAGGGGTTCCGGCCATAATTCCGGACGGAAAGTACGCCGCAGCGCTCGCCGCGACGGCCTGCAAAAACTCACGCCGATTCATAGATTCCTCTCCGGCTGAAACCCGGAGTCAGTAGCAGTTTGCCCCGGCCCATTGCGGCCGCGCAAATCTAAAAAAATAGTTGTCGATTTTCATATGAGACACTTTTGTCTCATATGATGCAATACAATATCAATGCAGTGCAGGCGACCCGGTGAGCGGGTCACTCGACGAACGGGACCTCCTGGGGCAAGCCGCGGCGGAACTGGCCCGGAATCCCCGGGCCAGCACAGAAACCCTGGCCCGGGCCTGCGGAATCAGCCGCGCCACCCTCAATCGTAAATTCGCCAGTCGGCGCGCTTTGCTGGAGGCGATCGCCCGCGACGCTCTGGATCGCGTGGACGAAATAGCGGCGGAGACCCCTGAAACCGAAAGCGCCGCGGACTATTTAAGAGCGATCCTGGAATCCCTGATCGTGCTGGGCGATCGCTTCCGGGTCATGGATCAGGACCCGGATATCGAACGACTGCCCGAAATTCAGAAACGACTGGAAAAACAGCGCAGCGAATCCACCGAGCTGGCCCGGGCCCTGAAGGCGGAGGGCGATCTGGATCCCGCGGTCCCGGACGCCTTCTTCACCGCCGCCCTCGACGGTCTGTTGTTTTCAGCCTGGGCCGCGATCGCCGACGGATCGTTGGCGCTTCGGGACGCTCCCGCTCTCATCCACCGCACGCTTCTGCGCGGTCTGCAACCACCGCCGAATTCGCCGGCGGACAACAAAAGGAGTAAAAAATGATCGACTTAGAACTCATCGGCGAAGACGCCCTGCTCTGGACCAGCGTCCTGTCCCTGGCGATGCTCATAGCGGAATGGACCGTCGGCTTCGCGACCGGTAAGTTGCGCTTACTGGAAGTTAAAGAAACCATATCCAGCCTGGGAACCCTGGTCGGTTATGTGATCGGCGAATTGGCGGTCCGGATGCTCCTGATCGGCGCTCTCTTCTGGACGTACGAGCAGACGGCCTGGCAGCTGCCCATCGAGCTGTGGAGCACCCTTGCCGCGATCCTTGCGGCCGACTTCATCTATTACTGGCAGCACCGTCTTTCCCACGCGTCCTGGTTTTTCTGGCTCGCCCATTCGGTGCACCACTCGTCGCCGGTTTTCAATTCCTCGGTGAATTTCCGTCTGAGCATCATCGACCCGCTCCTGGCGATCCCGTTTATGATTCCGATGATTCTCGTGGGCTTTCATCCCGGTCAGGTCGTCTTCGCTCAGATCATCGTGCTGGCCTATCAGTCCTGGATCCACACGGAATTGATCGGCAAACTGCCGGTGCTCGACTGGTTTCTGAATACGCCGTCAAACCACAGAGTCCACCACGGCGTCGACGATATCTATTTGGATAAAAATTTCGGCGGCATCTTCATGATCTGGGACCACCTCTTTGGCACCTATCAAGCGGAAACGCATCGTCCGGTCTATGGACTGACTACGCCCCTGAATTCGCAGAACCCGCTGCGGGTCTGGTTTTCCGAGTTTCCGCCGCTGCTGCGCGCCCTGCGAAGGGCGCCGGATCTGAAGAGCGCGGCGCGGATCCTCTTCGGTCCGCCCGGAATCTCCGACCCGATACCGCAAACTCCAGGCGTCCAGACCGGCGATCGCCAGCGCGTTTAAAATACGAACGGCGCCGCATAGTACCTGCGGCGCCGTTTGTGAAAGTCTACAGACTGGAATCGTCGGAGTAAACCGACGCCAACGGGTTTCAGCCAATCAAGTCTTTCATCTTGCGACCGATATCCGCCGGGCTTTCCGCAACGACGATGCCCGCCGCTTTCATGGCGTCCATTTTGGACTGCGCGGTGCCTTTGCCGCCGGAGATGATCGCGCCGGCGTGGCCCATGCGTTTGCCGGGAGGCGCGGTCTGGCCCGCGATAAAACCAACGACGGGCTTCTTGACATTTTCTTTAATCCAGGCCGCCGCATCTTCTTCGTCGGTGCCGCCGATTTCGCCGATCATCACGATGCCTTTGCAATCGGGATCGGAGTTCAGCAGTTCGACCGCGTCTTTGTGACGCGTGCCGATGAAGGGGTCGCCGCCGATGCCGATCGCCGTCGTCTGGCCCAGACCGTGCTGGGTCAGCTGGCTTACAGCTTCGTAGGTCAGGGTGCCGGAGCGCGAGACCAGGCCGATATTGCCGGGCTCATGAATAAAACCGGGCATGATGCCGATCTTGCATTTGCCGGGGCTGATTACGCCCGGGCAGTTGGGTCCGATCAGACGGGTCAGGGAGGCGCGAATCGTGGGAATCGCGCGAGCCATGTCCGCTTCCGGGATGCCTTCGGTGATGCAAATCGCCAGAGGAATATTGGTCGAAACGCATTCTAAAATCGCGTCGGCCGCAAACGGCGGCGGCACGAAAATTACGGCGGCGTTTGCGCCTTCTTTTTCGATCGCCTCGGCGACGGTATTAAAGACCGGCACGCCGTGGTCGCTTTTTTGACCGCCCTTGCCGGGAGTCACGCCGGCCACGACTTTGGTGCCGTATTCGATCATCTGTGAGGCGTGGAAACCGCCTTCTTTGCCGGTAATGCCCTGCACTACCACGCGTGTATTTTCATCTACGAGAACTGCCATTCCGTTTTATCTCCAGTAATATTACTAATATGATTCGCCTTTTGCGCTTCGCTCAGGCATCCGCTCGCGTTCCGCGAGCCCGGTATCCTTATGCTTTCGCTTCGCTCAGGCTTTGGCCATCGCCTCGCGCACGCGGTCCGCGCCATCCTGCAGGGTTTC
Source organism: bacterium (assembly GCA_024742665.1). Lineage (GTDB taxonomy): Bacteria > Spirochaetota > Leptospiria > Leptospirales > Leptonemataceae > JANSYA01. The sequence continues at coordinate 247,456 of JANSYA010000008.1, read as the reverse complement.
CGCGACGGTGATCGTCAGGCCGGAATCTTTTAGAATCTGGCGGGCTTCGACCGCGTTCGTTCCCTGCAGACGCACGATCAGCGGAACGCCGATCTTAACTTCTTTGGCCGCTTCGACGATACCGTTCGCGACGCGGTCGCACTTAACAATTCCGCCGAAGATATTAACGAAGATCGACTTCACGTTCGGATCGCCGAGAATAATACGAAAGCCGTTCGCCACGGTCTGAGCGTTCGCCCCGCCCCCGACGTCCAGGAAGTTGGCCGGTTCGGATCCGGCGATCTTGACGATGTCCATCGTCGCCATTGCCAGGCCCGCGCCGTTGACCATACAGCCGACGTTGCCGTCGAGCTTGACGTAGTTCAGATTAAATTCAGCAGCCTTAACTTCGAGGGGATCCTCTTCAGTCTTATCGTGCATTGCTGCGGATTCGGGATGACGGTAGAGCGCGTTGTCGTCGATCGCCATCTTGCAGTCCAGAGCGATCAGTTCGTTGTCCGAGTTGAGAACCAGCGGATTGACTTCGAGCATATTCGCGTCTTCGGCGATGTAGGCGTCCCACAGCTTCTTCAAGAAGGCCGTGCCCTGCTTCATCGTTTCTTTCGGAACGCCCAGGTTAAAAAGAATCTGGCGCGCCTGCCAGGGCTGGAGACCCAGACCGGCTTCGATCGCGACTTTGAGAATTTTTTCGGGGCTCTTTTCGGCGACCTCTTCGATGTCCATACCGCCTTCGGTCGAAACCATGATGATCGGCTTTTGAATCGCGCGGTCGAGGAGAATACTGAGATAGAACTCTTTCTGGATGTTCGTGCCCTTTTCCAGATACACTTTCAGGACCTGCTTCGCTTTGCCGCCGGTCTGAATCGTATTCAGATAGTTGCCGATCATATTCGAGCCGTAAGTTACGGCCTCGTCTTTGCTTTTCGCGATTTTTACGCCGCCCTCTTGTACGACCTTCGCCGAGTTCGGATCTTCGCCGTCATACAGCGTGCCCTTACCGCGACCGCCCGCGTGGATCTGGCTTTTCACCGCGACGATCGCGGGAGCGCCAAGCGCGTCATAAGCCGCTCCGATCTGATCGGCCGCCTCGACGACCTTGCCTTCGGGAGCATTGACACCATGCTTGCGCAGGATTTCCTTTGCCTGGTATTCGTGTAGTTTCATCGATTCGCTATTTCCTCGTTTTTAGTCGCGCCCGGCGGATTCAGGCCGGCCCTTTCGCCGGGCGCCGGTCGTCCATACGCCCGAACGCGGGCAATCACAAATGACTATCTATTCCGTGAGTGATGGTCAAAGTCCTCCGGGGCACGCAGGCGGCAAAATATTTTTTCATCAAAAAATTTGGATTGAAGCGGGTTAGCATCGTGGATTCAAAGTAATAGCGCCCGCGATTTACCGCGGGCCGACGCAGATACAGTCAAAATGTGGGTAATCGGAGATATTCATGGGTGCCTCGATGAGCTGGAAGAGCTCCTCGACCTGATTCCACGGAAGGACCGCCTGATCTTCATCGGCGATTATATCGATCGGGGTCCGGCTTCGGCGGGCGTCGTCGACCGGGTGCTGGAAGAAGAACATCGCTCCGTATTTCTGAAGGGCAACCACGAAGATATGATGATGGCCTATTATCGGGACCCTGAAAGTCGCGAAGGCCTGGCCTGGACCTTTGTCGGCAACGGCGGGCCGGCGACGCTGCGTTCCTACGGCCTGACTGACAGCGATTCCTACGACCGCTATCCGAAGCGCCACCGTGAGTTTTACGAAAATCTACAGCTCTACTACGAAACCGATGACTATATCGCCGTGCACGCCGGCGTGCGAATCGCGCCCGGTAAGAAGAACGACTCGGTCCCGATCGAGAAGCAGGACCCGGAAGATCTGATCTGGATCCGGGACGAGTGGATTCGCAATGAACACCGCTGGAACGGCAAACGCGTCTTCTACGGCCACACGCCCTCGCACTATGTGCTGGGGAGCGCCGGCGAGCACGATCCGATCGTCGGCGAAAAATCGGTCGGCCTGGATACGGGCTGCGTATTCGGCGGCTCGCTCACGGCCATGAATACCCAGGACGACGAGCTGATTCAGGTCAAAGCCCGTCGCAACTATTATATCTCATGACCGCTCCGGCTTCCCGCTCCGATCTAATGGCGGCCCTCGCCCCCGCCACTCGCTCTAACATCGCCTTCGCCCACGAGCGGCTCCGGAAGGCGGGCTTCGAATGCTATCTTGTCGGCGGCGCCGTGCGCGATCTCCTGTTAAAACGTCCCGCCGGGGATATTGACCTGACGACCAACGCGCCCCCGGACCAGGTCGCGAAGCTCTTTCGCCGCACCATTCCCACCGGCCTGCAACACGGAACGATCACGGTATTGCTGCCGGAGCGAAAACCAGAGCCGGGCGATGCGGCGATTCGCAGCGAAAGTTTCGAAATTACGACCTATCGCGCTGAAAGCGAATACACCGACGCGCGGCGACCGGACGATATTCGCTTCGCCGAAACCCTGCAGGAAGATTTGAGCCGGCGCGATTTTACCGTGAACGCGATCGCCTACGAACCGGGTTCCGGCGAATTGATCGATCTTTTCGGCGGACTGGCGGATCTCGAATCAGGCCTGCTGCGTACGATCGGCAAGGCGGAAGAACGATTTTTCGAAGACGGCCTGCGCACGATCCGGGCCTGCCGCTTCGCGGCCACGCTGGAATTCGATCTCGAAGTCAAAACAGAAATGGCCCTGCGCAATCAGGAAATTCAAATGCGCACCGCGAAAGTCGCGGTCGAGCGTTTCGCCGACGAACTCTGGAAAGGCTTCGGGGCGAAAAAAGTTTCGCGTATGATTCGACGCCTGGAAGACAGCGGGCTGCTCTATCTTTTTTTCAAGGATCGCCCCGGCGCCACGCCGGACGAAGTCTGCGAGCGGCTGGACGCCCTGGATGCGGCTTATCCCGTGGTGCGTATGGCCGAATGGTGGGCCGGACTGAACTATACAGGAGACCGCGCCCGGGATCTCGCGCGAAACATAAAGTTTTCCAACAAAAGCATCCGCGATCTCGAATGGACCCAGAACTATTTTGAATTTTGCGCGGCGCCCTTCAAGAGCACCTTCCCAAACACGTCGCAGACCGCAGGCAAAGCCCGGGGGGATCTCCAGCTCGCGGCCCGCATCTGGCTCTCGCGATTGAAGGACGTCTACGGCGCGACCGAGGCCGCAGAATTTCTCGACCGCCTGCGCGGCTATCCCGGGGCGCCGGTGCCGGTTGATCGACTGCAAGAAATTCTCGCGACTCAGCCCCTGATCGTTCGAGACCTGGCGGTGGGCGGCGCGGATTTGATGCGCCTGGGAATGAGCGGCCCCGCCATCGGCGAAAACCTGCGCTATTTAATGGATCAGGTGCTGGTGGATCCGGAAAAAAATACCGCAGCGGCCCTGCTCGAAGTATTGGATCGCCGGCGCTCCTGAAGCCGTCGAATCAGAAGGCCCAAAAGACAGGCCCGGATAGCCGGACACGGTCAGGATTTTCCGGACGTGGTCTGGTCTAATTCGAAATCCGGATTCCACTTGTAGGGTTTGTTGCGGGGCCCGCCGATTTCCAGGGTGTACTCCGGAAAGTACTGAAAGAATACGTTGCGAGGAACGACCCGATAGCCCAGCCCGTAGGCGTCGTACCACTCGTTTGAGAACTCGACTTCCGGCGCCATGTGGAAGGGAATTTCCTGTTCAAACGAATTCATGCGCTCGGTGGTCACCCGCATGCCGGGCACGAGTTCGGTTTTCATAAAGGCCCAGTCCTTCTTGAATCGCAGGGGGTCCGGACGGACGTCTTTGATGCGCTCCTCGATCATCACCAGACGCTTCAGCGGACAGCCCGTGTCGGCGAAGGGCACCAAATTGACTTTGACGAAAACGTTCGCCAGCCCCAGGCTTTCGCAGACCGCCTGCTGATCCTGGCTGCGATGAATCCGCGCGCGGCGAATGTCCTGGGCCAGCTGTTCCAGGGAGTGTTCGCGAATATGCGAGCCGGGACCGAATTCCCCTTCCCACAGCCAGCGATAGATATCCCGCGGATCGCCTGGATCGTAGGTATCGAGAAATTCTTCGGCCACAAAGACCTTTTCTTCCGGGGTGAGTTCGCCTTTGCCGAGCTCCGAGATTTCGTCGATTCTCATGTCTGTACCATACCGTGTTCGCGGCCGGAAATCAATCGTTTGATATTATCCGTATGGCGCACGAGCACGAGCGCCATGGCGAGCAGGCTCAAGTACAATATCGGCAGGCTGGCGGGATGCCAGGGCTGCTCATGCAGCAGGAAATAAGCGACCGGCAGGGCGCAGACGCCGACCAGACTGCCCAGAGAAAAGAAACGATAGACGATAATTACCGCCAGACCGCACAGCGCGCCGGTCAAAAGCCCCAGGGGAAACAAAATATAGAATACGCCGATCACAGTGGCGACGCCTTTGCCGCCTCGCCCGCCGAGAAAAGGGCTGAAGACGTGGCCCAGAACCGCCAGTATGCCCAGGCCGATCTTAAACCAGATCAGCTGTTCCATATCCAGATAATCGACCGGCAAAAACCAGACCGACAGCTTGACTGCGACGACGGCCTTCGCGCAGTCCAGTACGAACGTGATGATTCCCGCGGGAGCGCCCACCACCCGAAACACATTCGACGCCCCGGGATTCCCGGAGCCGTGGTCCCGAATGTCGATACCGGCCCGGAGCCGGGCGATGAGAAACGGAAAAGGCACGGCGCCCAGTAGAAAGGCCGCAACGGCGAGCAGGGCCAGCGACATTAAGAGGCCTCCGCTCCTTTTTCCCGTACGAAAATTCGCAGGGGAATGCCTTCCAGATTGTATTCGCGACGTAAATGGTTTTCGAAGTACGCGATCAAGGCGCCGGTGAAAGTCTTCTTTTTATTCACGAAGAAAATGAATACCGGCGGTTCGGCGTCGACCTGGGAAACATAAAAAATCTTAAGGTTTCGCGCGCTGCCCGGGGCGCGGCGCATCCACTTTTCGACCTGAGAATTCAAAGCGCCGGTCGCGACCCTGGTGCGCATACGACGATCCAGATCCAGGCAGACTTCGATCAGTTTATTCACTCGCTGACCGACCAGAGCCGAACAAAATACAATTGGAAGATTGCGTAAATGCGGGAACAGAAACTCCATGCGATCCGTAAACTCGTCCATGCTCTTGTGATCTTTATTTTCGATGGCGTCCCATTTGTTGACCGCGACGACTACGGGCCGGCCGAATTCTTTGACCATCGCCGAAATCTTTTTATCGAAGTCGGTAATCCCCGCCACCGCGTCGATCATATGGATCACCACGCGGCAGTCGCGAATCGCGCGGCGGGTGCGCGTGACGGAATAATAATCTACTTTATCAGGCGAAGCGAGCAGTTTCGTCTGGCGACGCATGCCGGCCGTATCGATGACGCGAATCGGGCGCTCTTGAAATTCGAATACCGTGTCGACCGTATCGCGGGTCGTGCCTGGAATATCCGACACCAGCGAAACTTCGCGCCCCGCCAGGCGATTCAGCAGCGAAGACTTGCCCGCGTTCGGCCGCCCGACGATTGCGATGCGGGTTTCCGCCGCCGCGGCGTCGGAGATCACCGTGGAATCTTCCAGACCATGGAGTCCCGGGGCGTCTAATTCGCGACCGCTCTTATCAATGCGAGCCCGTGGACGCCGCTCCCCGCGCCGGTCGCGCTTATTCGAACCCGGGGCTTTTGCTTTCGCCGCGGGATGATCGTCGGCCTTTTCGCCCGCATCCTCATCGACGACATCGGCTTCGTATTCGAATTCAGCACCCGCCTCGAAGTGATCGTCCTCGCCTGTTTCTACTCGATCGCTGCCAGCTGCCTGGTCCTCGGCTCCGCTTTCCTCATGAGCTTCGTCAGCTACAATACGCACGCGACGACCGCTGTCGTCGTCATCGGATGTGCCGTCTAAATCGTATTCAATCGCTTCGACGTATCCGGACTCGGTTTCTTCATCGCCGCCGTCGTCGCCGTCATGATCTTCATAATCCCGGGAGTCCTCGTCGGCTTCGCGGGCCGCGGCGCTCGCTTGCGCTCCGGCTCCGGCCGGTGCGAGCGCTTCCGAATCCGGAGTTCGTTGATTCTTGCGCCGGAGCTCCGGAAGCTCCCGGGCCAGGCGGGTCAAGAGCGCGTTTAAGTTCCACCGGCCTTTCGCGGACACCGGCAGCGGATCGGTCAGGCCGGCCGCGTAAAACTCGGGCAGCACGTCGTCGGCTCGTTCGGATCCGTCGACTTTGTTGATCGCATAGACGACCGGCGTGTGATCTTTTGTCTTGCGAACGAAAGCCAGGAATTCATGATCGAAGGCTTCGGGGGCCGGCGCTTCGAGTAAAAATAATATCAGGTCGACGGTTTCAATAAAACGTCGGGCTCGTTCGATCGCTTCGCCTTCCAGCTGATCCGGATCGTCGATATCGAGACCGGGCGTATCGCACAAAAGAAAGTGATAACCGCCGCGATCGATTTCGACTTCGAGCACGTCCCGGGTGAGGCCGGCGTATGCGTCGGTAATGGCGCGGCGGCGACCGTAGAGCGCGTTTAGCAGCGTGGACTTGCCGACGTTGCGACGCCCCACCAACGCCACCCGCGGTAATCTGGACTGGAGTCCGCGTCCCATACTATTGCCCCGCATCGCGCAGAGCCCGCGCCATATCGCGATCCGCCTGCGCCTTCTTTTCGCTTTCGCGTTTGTCGACCAGTTTCTTGCCTTTACCCAGACCGAGCAGAACCTTCACTTTTCCGCGATCGTTAAAATACATCTTAAGCGGAACGAAGGTCAGTCGCTTTTCGCGAATCTTCGCCGTGAGCTTCGAAAGCTCGGAGCCTTTTAAGAGCAGCTTGCGAGTGCGAGTTTCGTCATGGTTGAATGCGCCGCCGTTTTCATACGGTTTGATGTGCAAATTCAACAAAAACATTTCGCCGTTTTTCGGCACGGCGTACGCGTCCGTAAGCGTGGCCTGTCCCAGACGCAGACTTTTAACTTCCGTACCCTGTAAGACAATGCCGGCTTCGTGAGTTTCTTCGATCGCGTAATTATAGCGGGCCTGGCGATTTTCAATCACCGGCGGCCCTTTCGGACCCGCGTTTTTGTCTTTTTTGGAAGCCATGATCGCGCGCTCAAACAGTCACACGGGCCGGAAACGGTGCGGACGGAGAAGATGTCAGGTTCGGCCGATTGACTCGACCGTCAACGGCTATTTGAGGCCTGGTTCAGCAGGTTCGCCTGTAGATAAGGAATCCCGTGGCGGGCCCGAACAGTCGAGTCGGCCTGCTTCAGAGCGACGCCGCGATCCGCGCCGGGCAGTACGATCAGACGGCCGTCTTCCAGACCGAGGGCCAGGTCGCGACCCGCGGCCAAATGTTCCTGTAGCATTCGATTTAAATGCGCCAGATCACGCACGGCCACGCCGTTCAAACTCAAAAGCAGCAGCGGTCGCCGGGCGGCCACGGCCCGGTAGTCCGCATTCAAAGGCACAGGCAGAATTCGATCGAGGATTACATAGCGGGATTTTTCCGGGCGATCCAGCAGCTGGCGGGCCCGGGCCAGAAACTTCAGGCGCGGAGCTTCGGAGCTTACGCCCGCCGCCGACCGTTCTTGCAAATAGCGCTCGCTCAATTCAACGAATACCAGCCCCCCGGCAATTAAATAGGCCGGCCGCTCGAAGTACTCCGGCACACGCACATAGTCCTTGCGATGCGGATGCAGTTCAAGCTTCACCGTGCGCCGCTCCCGCTTACGAATAATATCGAGTCGCACGCGCGTGCCCGCCGCCTGCGGCCGACCTTTCGCGAAGCCCAGCAGAGCTTCCAGCGACAGCGGTCCGTAGAGCGGGTCGTCGATCGTCCCACCCGGCCCCAGCGGCCGACCGTTTACGCCGACAATCACATCGCCCGCTTCGACCCGGTCGCGCAGCGTGAGTAGATAGGGCATAACCCGGGTTACCAGCATCGCGCCGGCGTTTCCCGATTTTGAACCGGGTGCAAGACCGTAGTACGCTCGCGCCGTGCGACTGCCGATGGTCTCCGCGCGAAAGCCCGGATCGCTCACGACCGAATCCGCGGGCGGCGGCTCTTGCGTCGTCTTGTTCGATTTTTCGGCGGCCTTCTGTTTGGCCGAGATCGCCAGGGCCTGCTCGACATAGCCGGCCAGCAGGGGCGCGGGCAGCGCGAAACCGTAGCGATCGTTTTCGTGAAAGCGCACCACAATTCCCGCCAGCTGCGGACGGCCGCCGCGTTCGGCGAACAGCAGATCGCCGGGGCGAATGCCGGGCGTCCAGCCGCTGAACTGCATCAAAGGCAGCTTGCGTCCGTGCTTGCCGGCCACCGCGGGCATCTCACCCGCGCGCATGCCTTCCAGAAAGACGGTGTGCCGCCTGAGACCGGCGGAACGGTTTTTGCCATAGCCGATCAGATGCAGCGCGGTGCCGCGGCCGCGCAGGTCCATCGATTCCGCAAGCACCGTACGCGGCGGAGCGCGCCAGTCGCCGGCTTCGTCACCCTGCTCGTCGATGCGCAGCAGACCCAGGCCCAGTTGACGATCCCGGTGCAATAGATGCGCGCTGATTTCAAAGTCGCCTGCGAAACGCAGCGTGCTGCCGACCGCACGGTCCATGGCCGGCTCAAAACTCAGGAAGGTTCCGTTTCCGAGGTAGACTGCGGGCCGCAGACTGCGTTCAATGCCGGTGATCTGCCAGGGACGCGTATGGGGAATTTCGCGATAGGCCGTGCGCAGCTGCACCGCGAAGGCGGCCGGATTCACGCCCGGCGCGCCGTCAATGCGCGGCGGCGTCATGACGAAGGCGGCCAGCCCCAGACAGATCGCCAGGACCATCGTCCCCGGCATCCGAAAATTGCGATTAACGAACACGGCCGTTCTCCTGTACGCGATAACGCGTGCGAATGCGTTCGGCGGCCTCGCGTGCGGCCGCGAAATCCAGAATCAGAGGCTGGTCGTGGTTTAGAAATTCAACGACCACATGAGCTTCGCGCGTATAGGTCCACTCGGCGGCGAAGTCTTTCAGGTTACGAATGCGGCGGCCGTTCACCGAACGCACAATGCCGTTGATAAAACGATCCGCGTCGGCGTTGACCGGGTCGGCCAGACGGCCGGTCAGAATGATGTCGCGGTCGACCTGCTCGCCGATGCGATCCGTATAGTAATTATAATAGCGATGCATGATCTCGGGTTCCGAACGCGGACCGCGCGCGGTGGCGTCATCGCCGGCGCTTTTGTCAGAATCCGCGTGAATGACATCGTATTCCAGCTCCTGAAACACAAGACCGCCGCCCAGGAAGTACTTCGGCTGATCCAGCAAACGACTGCGACCGGGGCCTGGCGATCGCAGCGCGGGAGACTCCAGATCGAGCTGAACATCGAGCGGATTGCCGTTGCGTAAAAGCTTGAGCTTCAGCGGCGCGCCCGGCAAAGCCCGAAGCCAGCGTTCGAAGGGCACGCTTTCTTTTGATGAGACGATGATGCGGCCGGAATAGTCGACGGCTTTGCCGTTCGCCGAAAGCAGAATGTCTCCAGGCCGCACCCGCCCCCAGGCGGCGGATTGGAAATCGACGCGTCGAACCAGCACCGCGTTCTTGAGCTTCGCTGAACGCAGTCCTAAATAGCGCTGCGCGGCGTCGCTGCCGATGCTTTCGAAATGCAGGCCGGTGCGCGGGAATCCATCGTAGCGACCATCGGCCGCGATGTCCGCCAGGAAAGCCCGCGCCACTCCCGCCGACAGAACGTACGAATGATTCGTTCGCTCTTCGTTCATATACACGCCGACAAGCCGGCGATCGATAACAGCCGGCCCGCCGCTGTAGCTGCGCTGAGGCGGCCGGTTGGAACGCACCGCGTCGACCCTGTACAGGGGATGTTCATCGATATCGCTGCCGGCGATTTTACCCGCGGGGTCATATTCGCGCACGAGTACGCCCCGGGCTTTCGAGCGATATACGGTCGCACCCCTGGCCGAACCATAGCCGAATATCTTGAGCTCATCCCCGACCGACGCGCCCGGCCCCGCAAACAACGCGGGGGCGGCAGCCGGCACGCGATCGCTCACGCCCTCGCCGCTCTTCGCAACGACCGCCAGCCCGCAGTCGTGCCCCCGGTGTTCCAGTCGCGCCGGGATCGGCCGAACTTTCCCGGGATCCGCGCCGGGCGGCCAGTATTCGATCACGCTGGCGAAGCGCACCAGACGCAGGTCGGTCAGCACCCGGCCGTCTCCCAGCCAGATCCCGCTGCCAACCCACTCATGAATCCCGGGGGCAGCGTAAGGTTTTAAGGTTTCGTATAGATTGACGACGACTCGAATTCGAACGAGGCGCTCGCCAGCCGAAAACGATTTCGCCTGCCCGACCGACTTTTGTGTCTTTGGCCGACTATCCTGGGCGAGCAGTTCGCCGGAGGCCCGACCACCCGCGCCCGCAAAATCGAGAGCCAACAGCAAGACGAGCGCCGTGGCCGGCAAAGCCGGCCCCGAAGCACTCCGGCGCGACCGGCGGAGGCTCCGGGATAGCCGGCTCGACGAAGAGATGGCGATCGATAATTTCTTAAATGCAGTCATGGGTTCGGACGGACCAGCGGCAAATCAGGCCGTATTTCTTTTATCGTATCCCAGACCGGTAAGAATTGAAGGCCGGCCGGCGTATTCTCCGAAGAAATCCGCCGAAATTTGAGGCCGGCGTGAATCCGCTCTCCCGGAGCCAGAGGCAGGGCGGCGCCGCCGGCCTCGGATCTGAGCTCTTTCAGGGCTTTTTCCGGTAAGAGCAGGCGCACGGGGCGCAGCCGGTCGAAACCTTCCAGACAGCTGATGCGTAAATGCAGTCGCAGAAGCTCGGTTCCGGGCTCGCGCCGCAGGGCTTCCTCCACGACCAGCGGACAGCTCCGGCCGAAATAGATCCAGACGCCGTTCGGATAGACGGCCCGGAAATCCTCGGCCAGGTCTCGCTGACTTGAGTAGCCCGCGTCTTCGGTCAGGCCGGCGAAGCGCCTGAGCAGCGTCTTTGTATTTGCCCGCAGAGTTTCGGGCGCAAGCAGACGCTCTTCGGTGTCCATAGCATAGCGGGCTCGCAGTGTATCGAGCATGGCGTTCGCGTACGGCAGCGCCGCGTCGCCCTGCCAGCGCCAGAGCGGAGCGAAACCTTCCAGCAGATCGGCGGCCGCCAGCCGCGCCTCGCCGATAAATTCCCGGCGGGTTTTCAGCTTCCGCAGCAATTCATACGATGAGAAACGCACGCCCGAAAGCGCGTTGCCCGGATAGAGTCGCACGGCATAGGCCCGCCGATGATGCGCCGGCAAACAGCGGATCTGCAAAACGACAAAAGCGGCCTCCGGCTCCTGATATTTCGGATCGAAAACCAGCGGGCACTCCCGATCGAAACGATAGAAACCCGGCGAGACGACCCGCGCCATGCGGGCGCGCAAACGGCCCAGCACCACGCCGTCGAAGGCGGGCTCTTCGCTGCGACTCAGAATTTCAAGCTGCTCGTCAGTATAAGTTAAGAATGCGAGGAAATTCGTGGCCGGGAATGCGCGCACGACGCGCCGCGTTTGTTTCGGCTGCGGCTGCGATTTGCTCTCTGGAATCTTTGAGTCTTTCCCGGATTGCTCGCCGCGCGCATCCTGTGCGGCGTGCGGCGAAGGAATGTGCGGCCGCATTTCGGCGGCGGGTCCGGTCCCGGGTATAACGAAACTCAGACCGACGACGACTGCCAGCGACAGCGCCCGGAATAATAGGGCGCCGGTTTCTTTTCCGGCGATCGACTTCATCCCGGCTCTCCGGTCGGCTCCGCCTCCGGAGCGTCCGGCTGGACCGCATTGCTTTCTCCGGCATCGTCGCCTTCGCCGGGGACTCCTTCTCCCGAAAACTGGCCGAAGCCCCCGGAATCGTTGCGCTGGACTGTCAGTTGAGGCCGGGCCACGGTTCCGCCGATATCGACGCACAGCTCGCCGCCTGCCGCGCCTCCGCCCATAATATAAACCGTAAAGAGCTCCGGATTCTTATTCTCCAGATCATTGCCCGGTTTTATACAGAGCTTCGCCTGGAGGGTCGTGCTGCTCAGGGTTTGACCGATCCGACCGGTGCCGCTCAGGCGGGCGGTGAACAGATCGCTGAGCAGGTTCGAGTCTTCGAAGTCCACGCCGCCGTTCGAAAAATTCAGCACCAGATCCAGCCGACGAACTTCCAGCTCGTCCAGACTGATTGGAATCGGCAGGCTGTCCAGGGGCAGCTGCGTGAACTTCACGCCGCCGGCCAGCAGTCGAACGCGGCCCCGGGAAGTCGTCAGCAGGCGCTCCGCGTCTTCGATGTCCAGGTTCAGGTCCATAGTCGCCGCATCAAATGCGAAGCCCTGCATATGAAACTCGGCGTTTTCGAACTGCACCAGACCCTTCGGCGCCGAAGCCAGTAGATCAAACCACGAAAGCTCCGATTTGATTTGCTCCGCGGAGAATCCAATCGAGACATTCGCCAGCTCAGCGCTGAAGCCCCCCATCGTATCATCTCCCAACAGATTCAAGTCGAGAGTCGCAAAATCGACGGCCACCGTTTTTTCATAACTGCGCAGTTGGTGACGAATTGCATCATCCAGGGGAAAGAACACGGCCGTAAAAATCCAGAAACTGAGGGTCACAGTCAAAAATACGAAGACCTTCTGCTTGCCTGTCAGGCGACTCTCTTCGAATTCTTCGTCCAGCAGATCGAGATCTTCGTCGCCCTCGCCTTCGGCCTCAAAGGCCCGTTGCTCCTGGTCTTCGTCGACGAGGGGCAGCTCCTCTTCCCCGGAATCGAATCCGGCCAGCCCGTCATCGGTCAGATCCGGGAGTTCGGCGGAATCATTTTGCAATTCCGCGATTCTTGGTTTCTTTTTGGTGGCCATAGCTGTTGTGCAATTTCGCAGATTCGATTATTTAGGATTCGGCACCGAAAGCGAAAGGGTGAGATTGATGTCGTAGACTTCTTTTCCCGACACGGCTCGATTGATGCGGATATTCTCGACGGTGGCCGGAACGCGGCGGCCGTATTCCACGGCGTGCAGATATTTGAGCAGCGCTTCCAGGCTCACCGAGCGCAGCGTCATGCTGATGACATAGATGGTCCGACCGGGGGCGGACTTTTCTTTTTCATTGAAGGCGGAAGCGTTCAATCCGTACTGGGAGAGCAGGTTGTTGACGTTGGCGACGAACTGACTGCGATTCGGCGGCGTGGTCGGCGCTTTGAGTCCGTTGATATTTCCCTGCAGGCGGATCATCTGCTGCACCGCCGCCCGACGAGCCGCCACATTTTCGCTGACCTTTTCGCGCATCCGACTCACGGTGCGACCGATGACAAACAATCCCACCACAGCGATCAAAATCGCTCCGGCAATCAGCAGCACCTTTTCGCGTGGTTCCAGTTTATCCAGCATTTCAGCGGCACCTCACCGAAGTCGCGGCGGTCTCTCGTTTCAAAGTCAACTTAAAGGTCATGCGTACACTGCGCCGATCGGGAAGAATATTACGGCGCAAGACTTCTACATTCGAAAACAGCGGACTGGTTTTGTACTTTTCTTCAAGCTGAGCCGCGCTGTTCAAACTCTCCGCTTGATTCGCGCCTGCGAACTGCGCGATGACCTGCACCGATTTTTCATCGTACTGAAACGAAGAAAAACGGAAGTTCAGCTCGGAGGCCGGCGGAGTCAAATCGCTCAGAGTCTTTAAGATATCCAGCACGCGCGCGCCGCCCTGCCCTTCGGTCGAAAGCAAACGTTCCTGGCACATGCGCCGCGCCGCCGCGACGTATTCTTCGACCGTGCGTTTGGTGCCCAGCCCGGGGATCTGTTTGGCGATCTGTTCGACCTGCCGCCGGTACTTGCTGATCTCCTGCTTGTCCTGCCAGATACTCAGCAGGAGCGAAATCAAAAAGATGATCACCGACGCCGACACAAATAGAATCGGCGTAGAAAAAATTCCCAGATTAAAACTACCGCCCCGCAGGGTCGCGCCGAAGGGACTGTCCAGAAAATCAAGGCGGTCGATAGCCTTCGCGCGGTAGTGTTCGGCCGTGCCGATCGCCGTGGCCCACAGGTTCATGTCCTGGCCGGAGCTCAATCCCAGGGGATAGTGAATGACGCGGCGTTCGAGGGCGTCTTCCAGGAATTCGCGTACCCCGCCCATCTGTGCGGCGCCGCCGCTCACGTAAAAGGTCGCGGGGGTTTCGCAGGGCAAAGCCAGGATCGAACGCTCGATCTCCTCGTTCAGTTCGTCGAAGTTCCGACGACAGGCGGCGATAATCGCTTCGTAGGCTTTCGCATCCACGCGATTGCGGCGAAAGAATACGTCGGGTTTCGCGGCGCGCTTGCTATCGTAGCCGAGGTTGAGTTCGAGCTCCAGCTTCTTGCGTTCGGCTTCTTCGATGGATAGCCCCAATTTCTCCGCGACGATATCGGTGATGTCCTGCCCGCCGTAGGGCAGCTGGCGCGAGAATACAAGTTTGCCGTCGCGCACCACGTTAAAGATCGTATAGTGTCCGCCGACATCGATTTGACCGACGCTCTGGCCTTTCCACTGTTCCGCCGGTAACATGCGCGCCAGGCCCGCGAGCCCCACCGCATCCACCGACAGCATACGAATGGAAGTATCGTTTCGAAGCAGGGGCCGCACCACGGCTTCCAGGCTCTCATGGCGGGCCGTAAAGGTAATCACGCTCGAATCCTCTTCGCGCGTTTCCCAGGCCTGACCGATCACCTCCGCATCTTCCAGAGCGACCGGCAGGAGCCCCTCGACTTCGAAGGGGATAATTTCGTCCATCTGCTTGGGATTGGTCGTCGGAACGGTGACGTCTCGGACGAACAGGCGATCCACCGGCAGGTTGAGTAAAAAATTCTGCTCCTCGGGAAAGAAGGACTGCACGTACCGAATCAGATTGTATTCGTACTCGTCGAGCCCGCCGTCGGGCGCATCCCCCGGGTCGGGAGCGCCTTCGCCGGCGGCGACGGCCGCGACCTGCGGCAGGCTGACAATCGGCAGGCTTTCCAGGCGCAGAATCTTGAAGCCCCCCGGCCCCCCGCTCTGGAGCAGAGCGCCTTTGATGTGGGTACTGCCGTAGTCGATGACCAGGTATTTTTCTGAAAATAACACCAAAGCGTCTCAGCCCTCCGAGTAATAGATCAGACGCCGATTCGTTTTGTCCCAGATACCCCAGACCAGTCGAACCGCGCGCGTACTCTGCTCATTATTATCGGACTGGCGGATGATGGTACCCACTCCCACCACGCGATAATATTCCCCTTCGGTCTTGATCATACCCGAAACCTCGCCCCCGGTGCCGGCCAGTTCCTGGTACAGGGTCACATCCGGCAGGGCCCCTGGAACCTGAAATTCGGGCAGCTCCCGCAGTTCGCTGATATTTTTGATATATCCCTGGCTCTGGCGACGCAGTTTGAACAGCGCGAGCACCGCTTCGCGAGTCATAGCATCGGACAGACTGAGCATGGTAAAATAGCGGGCCGCATTGATATTGACCTTCTCCTCGGCGGTTTCGGTGAAAGGCATAAAGGCCGTCACATTGTTGGCCAGGATCCAGTCCTCCGGCTGAATCAGATTCTTTTCGTCGTCCGTCTGAAACGAAAGGTCTTCCTGGCGCTCCTCCCAGTCCTCGGGCGCCCGGGAACGATACAACATATCGTGATCGAAGCCTTTGATCTGAGGAATTTCCGAAAGCGAGAACAGCCGGAAGTTTTTCACTTTGCGGGGCGGCTCAAGGCTATTATAAAAATCGTCCTCCGCCCCCGCCGTTTCGGTAAAATCGTTTTCGTCGATCCAGTCGACGATCGGATCCGCGTTTTCGCCGGTGATGTTCAGAGACCGAAAGAGGCGTTTGACGACCTCGCGATAGTTCTGATTCGGCTGATCGTCGTAGCGCACCAGACTGTTCAGATTTAGTTTGCCGTCCTCGGGCTGCAGGCGAAAGCCCACCATAAAATAGTAGCAGTCGGTTTCCGCTTCGTCCAGGCAGTCCTTCGCCAGTTCAATGTCCGGCTGGTTACCGCTTTTTAGTATCACGCCTTTCTGATATAGAAAGTCTTCGGGGATGGTTTTCAGCGCGGTGATACTCGCCTGGAAGCCGGCGATCGCCAGCTCCCGGGAACGAAAGCCGTCGGCCTGGGCCCGCACGGCCAGATAGTGATCCGTTACGTCTTCTAAAAACTGCGCCGAAATCAAAAGCGAAGACACTCCGATCATAAAGATCGAAAGCAGGACGATCGCGCCGCGCCGCGACACATGCTTCGCGCGAAGCCCGAGACGCCGGCTACGAACCGAACGCCGGGTACCGGCCAGGCGATGACTCTTCTGTGTCCGCTGCGGGGGACGAAATATATTTCGATTCACTTGCATTGAATTCAATCGTGCCGGGTCAGCGAATGTACAGCCCGGGCTGCGCCATGGTTTCGAAACGAATGCTGCGATTGCCCGCCTGTATCCGCAATTGGATTTGCACCATCCGCGGAATACGACGCCGCCGGGTGCTATCCCAATCGTCTTTCCAGTCTTTGCCGTTCAGACTGTAGCGCATCTTCAAGGCGAGCACGCCCCGCACCAGCGGATAGTGATTGCCGCCTTCGCCCGGTTTGTCGTCGACCATTTCATCTTCGCGACGCATCAATACGTAGGTTTTCACATCGCCCGTATCAGCTTTATCTTCTTCCAGATAAAACGAAACTTCCCGCACGGCCGGGACTCCCAGGCTATCGGCGTTTGGATGCACGCAGGCGAAGGTCACCTGGTCCCGACGACGATCGCCCTTCCCTGTAGTCTTCGCCAGAAAGACCAGCCGTCGAATATCGCGCTGAAAATAGGTCTGATCGATGCTGCTGCGGATATTTTCGAGGGCCAGAAAACCCGCGGCCTTCGCCGTGCTGGAAGGCGAAGACATGGTCGTCACCTGGGTCAGTCCGAAGATGACTCCGAACATCATCGAAAACAAAAAGCCGATCAATAGCACGACGATCACCAGCTCGGCCACGGTAAAGCCCGCCCGGGCGGAAAGATGTCCGCCCGCTCGACGCATGGCCAGGCCGCGACGCGCCGAAGCACTATTCAAAGCGGCAGCCGTCCGACGCTTCACTGGATGCCTCCGGTTGCGGAACGGGAGCCCTGGGAAGCCCGGCGCGCGGCCTGCAGAGTTTCGACGCGAAATTCGCGAAAGCCAGTGCCGACGGGATATTCAATCACCACCAGAATGCGCAGGGTCGGGATCTTGCCGCCGGTCGCGGTCGACTCGGATGTGCCCAGGGACTCTTCGTTCCCGGCCTGGTTCTGCACTCCGGCGGGCAATTGGTCTCCGAGGGCGGGCGACTGGATCTTACCCGACTGCTGAATTTCGGCCAGGTCGAGATCCTCTTCCGTGACCTTGATTCTGAATTTGTAGCCACTGTACATGCCCGCGTCACTTATCGTATCTTCTTTTTCGAGAGGACTGAGATTGGGATTGTTCCGCAGCTGGGACAGCTTCGCCTGGGCGATGGCGACCGCGACGGTCATGCGATCGGCCTCCAGCTGCATCTGGATTCCCTCGGACACGTTCGCGGTCAAAAATACGAGAAAGGACGACGCGATGGCCAGGGCGAGCGCCATCTCGACCAGAGTAAAGCCCGCCCGGCGCTGCAGGTGACGCGCGCGATTGCGTAATTTACGCCACAAACGCCGGAGGCGCGGACGCATCGTTTTGGATTTCTGTTCGAGCATCTGTGTGTGATCTGACACGGCGCGGCCCGGCGCCCTTTCATCGAGTCTTCGAGAGCGAATCGTTCGCGGCCTATTCCGGGTCGTGGCGCCACTCTGGTCTTTTCAAATCGACCAGCACTTCTTCGGGTTCCACGCGCGCCTCGCCGGTATAACGGCTGAAGAGCATCGTCGCGTAAATCTCATCTTCGCTCGAACCCAAATAGATCGCCATCTCTTCGGCCACTCCCGACGGCTGCATCTTCAGCGTAATCTTGCCTTCGGTAATTTTGGTGCCGTTCGCCGCGGCCACTCCTACCAGACGCGCGGAGGTTTCCTCGATCAGCGGCTCTTTTTTTAATTCACTGGATTCTCGAGCGTAGGTATAGGCGCTATAGATATCTTCGTCCAGGTCGAACTCGAAATAAACCAGGCGATTGGCCTTAATCGCCGTATTCCTGGCCGCCGAAAGATGCCTGGCGAGATTGCCCGCCTGATCTTCCGAAGACTGTAAAA
The DNA here is from genome assembly GCA_024742665.1 of bacterium. Taxonomy (GTDB): domain Bacteria; phylum Spirochaetota; class Leptospiria; order Leptospirales; family Leptonemataceae; genus JANSYA01. The sequence continues at coordinate 229,193 of JANSYA010000008.1, read as the reverse complement.
AAGTGAATTCGCTCAGGAGCGGCATAAAGATCGCGAGCAGTATTCCGAGCACGAGAATCACAATGACCTGCTCAACCAGGGTCAGCCCCGCGCGCAGAGCCGGGTATCCCGGGAGCGCGGCGAAACGTTCGGCACGCGAAATCCGACGACGACTCGCGGAGCTGCGGCTTTTACCGCGAAAGAGTTTTGGCATGTTCGCACGCATGAAAAGGCGACCGATCAGCTCCGGTCTTTCGCCCCCTCGGGCAGGACGGACGAAAGCGCCGGGGATACTGCAAGTCGCCCTGCTTGCGGCCAATCTACGAAATATCGCAAACCGAATTTTCGCCCGGCAGGCTTCGCAGTTCGTAGCGAAAAATCCGAAGCAAACTCAGGCGAACTTAAGGTTGGTCGGGACCTTTGCCGCTCAACCAGGACGGCCAGCTGGATTTGTCGGTCAAAAAGAAATCCTGTGCGTCGCCCGCTCCGCCGGGCTCGCGATCCGCGCCGTATGTGCAGATCTGTTTCTGGCTCAGATCGTCCAGGCAGATGAAGTATTCTTCGCCCCAGGGATCCATCACCAGACTTTCGTCAACGGGACGCCAGCCGGGATTGTTGGGGTTCTTCCGCGCCAGGATCCCCAGTCGGTCGCCCTCGCCCAGAGCGGCGCTGTCCATTTCATAGCGACGCATAGTAAATTCCAGGGTCTTGGCGGCGTTTTTGACCTGCAGCTTTTTGGCGTCGTCGATGATGCCCAGATCCAGGTTCGCGATCACGATGGTCATGATCACCCCGAGCACCAGAATTACGATCGCCAGTTCGACCAGGGTCAGCCCCCGGCGCAGAGCGCTCACATCGCCTGCATCCAGCTCCGCGGAACGCCGCGCCGCCAGCAGCCGGGCGCGACGACCGGCCAGACTCTGCGATTTCATCAGTTCCCGAAATTTCTGTGCGAAGTTATACGAAGAAGAAAACATATATATACCTGTCTGGATAGATTCCGATTTCGAACACACTACCACATTTGTGACTCTTTCGTCAAGTTATACGCGAGCCGGCCGTTTTCGCCCCACGCCTGCGCCATAGCCCGACCGACCCGGCGGGAAATTCAGGTCGGCGTGCACATCAGATCGAGCAGCCCCTGGGCCGCATCTTCATAATAGCCGAGCACCCGGTCAATCGAGCCACCGCACTCCACGACCGCTCCGTCCCCGGCGAGAATGGCGAACTCGTAGCCCGCCTCGTGAATTAGCTCAAGATAGCCCCGTCCGCGATCGTCCAGTCCGGAAACCCCGGCCAGCTGAGGCGGCGAAAACTCCGTCAGAATCACCGGCCGCCGCTTGCGCAGAATATCGCCCGCCCCCAGAAGCGCCCGGTATTCCGCTCCCTCGATATCGATTTTGATGACGTCTACGGCCGGCTCCCCGGCCAGACGCTCCGCCAGAGTCCCGGCCCACAGGAAGTCCCCGCGCAGAGCGTCGGGGCTCCCGGCCGCCAGATCGAAGGGGACGATTCGCCCGTTGCTACCGGAGCTCTGGTACAGATAAGGACCGCCCGCTTCGGCGACCGCGAGAGCTTCGATGCGAATATTCTCGAAGCCATTCAGAGCCGCGCTCGCATAGATGAGCGAACAGTTCTGCGGCGACGCTTCAAAGGCGGTCACCCGCCCCCCGGGACCGACCAGCCGCGCGCCCAGCATCGTAAAATAGCCGATATTCGCGCCGACGTCGACGAAGCTCATCCCGGGTCTCAGCACGCGCTGGAGGGCGGCAGTTACATGCGGTTCCATCGTGCCCGTCGCCAGAATGCTTTTGCTCACGGACCAATCGTCCGGCATAAGATACATCCGAAAGAGCTCCAGTTCGGCCACGGTGTATTCACGGTTCTCCGCCTGCGATGCCTGCCGTTCGCGGTACTCCGCCGAACGCGTAAACGATTGCACCAGGCCCGCCAGATCCAGGCCGCCCCGCAGAACGGCGTCCTGATAGGCGGCGAGACCTTCCGGGTCGGGAGCGCGGCCCAGAAACAAACGATAGCAGGCATGCACGTCCGCGACGGTGGCCGACTCGGTCGGGCTGTAACTCAGAGTTTCCAGGTCCGGCACGGCCGGCGAATCGGCGGCGGCTGATCCTGATGCGCCCGGACTATTCGGGTCGGGCCCGGGAGACGCCTCGTCGGAGACAGGCGCCGCGGCCGGTACAGAATCCCTCGCAGAAGCATGCAGGGACCGGCGCAGCTTGAACAGCCGCCACCGATAGCGCCAGGTTAAAGGCAGCGCCGCGCGTAGCCTGCGAGCGATCGCCCGCATCACATCTGCAGCTGCTTGGTGAGATTGTACATCGGCAGCAGGATCGCGACCATAATCAACACGATCACCCCGCCCATCACGACGATCATGATCGGTTCAAGTAAGAGCGAAAGTCGTTGGATACTTGAATCGAGTTCGTTGTCGAGCACATCGGCGATCTTCGTCACCATCTGGGGTACGGTATCCGACATTTCGCCGGCGTTCAACATGCCGAGCGTCATCTGATTGACGATCACCGAACTTCGAAAGGCGTCCGAAATCTTCGTGCCTTCTTTGATCTTATCGATCGCAATCGAAATTTCCGTCGAGAAGATGCCGTGATCAACGATTTTCGAAACGACCTGCAGCGCCGAAATTAACGGCACCCGGTTTTCAAGCATCACTCCCAGGTTGCGCGTAAAACGGGTCAGCAGAACTTTTTTGCTGATGCTGCCGATCATCGGCACCTTCATCAGAAAGCCTTCCCAGGCGATGCGTCCCTCGGGCGTCTTCTTCCAGTAATCAAACAAGAAATACGCGCCGATCAGAAAGATCAGGAGAAACAGGATCTTACCGGAGGCGACGAAATTCGACATGCCGATTACCAGCTTCGTAATAAAAGGCAGCTCGGCTTTGACCTGGGCGAAGAGCGCCTGGATCTTCGGAAAGACGACGCCGAGCATGAAGAGCATAATCCCGCCGAGTAAGAACAGCATAATCAGGGGATAAAAGGCGGCGGTCAGAACTTTGTTCTGGAGCTCCTGGTTGGCGTCTTCCAAATCGGCCAGGCGTAAGAGCGCCTGCTCGTAGGCGCCGGTCTTTTCGCCGACCGAAACTAAATGATGATAGACCGGCGGGAAAATCGCCGGGTGTTTTTGCATGGCGTCGGACAGGGTTTCGCCTTCGACGATGCCCGCGCGAATTTCAATGATGGCCTTTTTCAGGTACTCGTTTTCGACCGTATCGCTGATGCTCGCCAGGGAGCGATCAAGCGGCAAACCCGCGTCAAGCAGAGTGCCGAGCTGGCGCACGAACAGGCCGACCTCTTTGCGCGGCACGCGAAAAAGAAATTTCGTCAGAAAAGGAAAGAGCTCGCGCTCTTTTTTCTCGCGGTCCTGGGTCAGACTGCGAACATAGAGCCCCTTCAGACGCAGGTTTTTACGAGCGGTCGCGGCGCCCGGGGCATCGATGATGCCCTTCTCTTCTTTACCCTTGCGGTTGAGCGCTACGTAACGAAAAATCGGCATACGAAAACTCAGGTGACGCGCAGAATTTCTTCGATGGTGGTCACCCCGTCAATGACCTTGATCCGCCCGTATTCAAGCAACGTCAACATCTTGTGCGGCGAATCCCGGCGGGCCACCTGACCGATGCGATCCGAGTCGTCGCCTCTCAGAACGGCCCGCTGCACTTCCGTATCCATATGCATGAACGAATAGATCCCGGCCCGGCCCCGGTAGCCCGTCCCGGCGCAGTGCTCGCAGCCTTTGCCCCGAAAGAGTTTGCCGTTTTTTAGCTGGCTGGCCTTGAGGCCGATATCGTTCAGCTCGGCGGGCGTGGGTTTGAAGCCGGTCTTGCACTTCGGACAGATCACCCGCACCAGGCGCTGGGCGAGCACCGCCTGGACCGTCGAGGTGATCAGGTACGGCTCGATGCCCATGTCCATCAAACGCGTGACGGCCGAAGGGCAGTCGTTGGTATGCAGGGTCGAGAGCACCAGGTGACCGGTCAGAGCCGACTGAATCGCGATCCGCGCCGTTTCCTGGTCGCGAACCTCACCGACCATAATCACGTCGGGATCCTGACGCAGCATGGCTCGCAGCGCGGTGGCAAATGTTAAACCGATCTTCTCCTGCATCTGCATCTGACCGATTCCTTCGATTTCGTATTCGACCGGATCTTCGGCCGTTAAGATATTGCGTTCTTCGTCGTTGAGCTCCGACAGCACCGCGTACAGCGTCGTCGATTTACCCGAACCCGTCGGGCCGGTTACGAGAAAGATGCCGTCGGGTTCGGCGATGACCTTGCGAATGCTCTTCTCGAGTGCCCCGGTGAAACCCATCGTCTCCATGCTGTAGCGCACGTCGCTTTTGTTCAAAAGACGCATGACGACGCGTTCGCCGTAGCGCGTGGGAATGGTCGAGACGCGGATATCGACTTCGTTGCCGGCGACTTTAATTTGAATCCGGCCGTCCTGGGGCAGGCGGTTCTCGGCGATGTTTAAGTTCGCCATGATCTTGATTCGACTGACCAGACCGGCGTGAATCATTTTGGGCGGCGAAAGCCGTTTGTGTAAAATACCGTCGATGCGATAGCGCACTTCGACCGACTTATCGTACGGCTCGACGTGAATATCCGAGGCGCGTTCCTGGGTGCCCTGGGTCAGGATCGCGTTGACCATGCGAATGATGGGGGCCTCGTTGGCCATGTCCATCGTGTCTTCGGAGAGCTCGGCGAATTCGCTGTACTCTTCTTCCTGGATGCCGTCCATGACTTCCCGGGCGGCGGCGGCGGCCTGGTCGAAGCTGCCGTGAATGACGCGCATCACTTCGCTTTCGGGACTGAGCACGAATTTCACGCGCATCTCTTTCAGGGTAGCCCGCAGATCGTCCATGGGATGCAAATCCGTGGGATCGGCGACGGCGACGGTGACGGTCTTGCCGGAACGACCGACGGGCACCAGGCGCGAACGATGGATCAGATTCACCGGAATCCTGGTGAAGCTCTCGTCGTACTTAAAACTGAGGCGGGATTGAAACGTAAAACCGAACTGGCGGGCCAACACCTTCGTGACCTGCTCTTCATCGACCAGGCCTTTTTTGATCAGAATCTGTCCGAGCTTGAGACTCGACTTCTTCTGAATCTTCAGGGCTTCCTGCAGTTCTTCCCGGCTGATGATGCCGTCTTCTAAGAGCAGTTCCCCCAGTTGTTTTCTCATAATTAGCCCGTAATCTTAGCACAGCGCGACGCCGTTTCGCAAGCCGAATTTCGCCCGCGGCGCGACGCCGGCGCCGGGATTTCGCCCGACGCCGAATGAATCAATCCAGATCCTGGTCGAATTTCTCGAAGGTTTCGTCGCGATCGGTTTCGATCGGTTCTTCCGGCCACAGGATCACTTCATTGTGACGTTCACGCTGAGCCTTCAGCTGCTCCCGGCGCTTGTATTTCGTAATATTGTCGGCGGCGCGCGCATTCGAAAGAATATGCGGCGTAATAAACAGCATCAAGTTGGTTCGGCGCACGTTATGCGTCGTCCGGCGAAAGAGATGGCCAATCAGCGGAATGTCGCCCAAAAGCGGGACTTTCGCGACCGCCTGTAGCTTTTCGGTGAAGACCAGGCCCCCGATCACGATCGTCTGTTTGTTGTTCACGTTTACGAAAGTTTTGATATTGCGTTTATTGAACGTTGGGTTGGTCGCCGCGGTCTGGCCGCCTTCGATCGTCGTAATCTCGCTGAACAGATCGATGCCGATGCGATCGTCGGCGTTGACGTACGGCGTAAATTTGAGTTTGATACCGGCCGGCCGGTATTCGAAAGAGTTGACCGTGGCTTCCGCGTTGCCGCCGCCGGAATTTCGTTCCTGCGTTCTCACCGGAACGTCCTGGCCCACATTGATCTCGGCTTCCTGGTTGTCGAGAGTCAGCACCTGCGGGCTCGAGAGCACGTTAAAATTGCGATTGTTGATATTCGCGTTTAAGATTCCTAACAGCTCGCCGTTCTGTTCCAGGAAACCCAGGCTGAAGCCGTTGAGAGTATTGTTCCCCGAGATATTGCCGGTCTCGCCGTCGACCAGTCCGCCTTCCGCGGCGAGTCCCGTATTAAACTGACCGGCCGGACCGTCGTTGCCCTGGTAGCGCCAGTCGATACCGAAGTCGTTTAAGTTGGAACTGGTCACTTCCGCAATCAGGACTTCTAATAGAATCTGCTGGCGCAGCTGATCCAGCCGCTGAATAATCTGTAAGATTTCGTTCCACTCCCCGGGGTTCGCCGTCACGACGATCGAGTTGGATTCTTTGTGAGCGACCGCTTTGATCTTACCCGCGGGCTGGCCGGTCGGCACTGCGACCGGCTGCGGTTGGACCGGCTGACCGTTCGCGCCGTTCGCTCCGTTTGGGGCCTTCGCCGGCTCGGTCAAAATGATCTGGGGATTGTCCAGGCGCACGAGCACCTGGGCCAGACTCTCGGCCGTAATATGCTTCGCCCTGTAAATATGCACGGAGTCCGTGCTGGTAGTCGTCGAACCGGAGGGTCCGGTCATCTGGGACATCAGTTCGCCGGTGATCGCTTCGGCCCGGCGCACGTTCGTCGCGTAGCCGGTAACGACGATCGTATTGCTCGGCAGGTACGGCACCACGGTCGTATTTTTGCCGGCGATCTGGCGCAGCACGTTGGCGACTTCATTGACGTTCACTCCGGCCGGCATCTTGAGCACGCGCGAAACGATTCCGGCCCGGTCCTGGGCGGTCGCATCCCCCTCCGGCAGCGAGGAGTCCTTGCCGCGATCGAAAGGCACGACTTTGAGAAATCCGTTTTCGTCGATGACGGCGAAGCCCTTCACTTCTAAGACCTGCTTCAGGAAATCGAGAGCTTTGGAGCGGGGAATCTTGCGATGGCTGACGACGGTGATCTTGCCTTTGATGGCGTCGTCGATCAGGATATTGCGGCGCGTAATCTGCGCCATGGTCTTGAGAAAGTCGCGAATCTCGACGTCCTTAAACTCGGGCTGGAATGTGCCTTTCAACTCCGACTGGGCCTGCAGGCCCGGATCCGGATGATACAAAAACACCCCCCCGATCAGGAAAGCGAGGAGCAGAATGCGTGTCTTGCCGAAGATTCGATTCATAATTATAGCGTACGGAAAGATATCCAGTACACGTTATCGGAACCCGGACCCTTGAGAATCGAATGCGAACGCGCGCTTTTTTACTGAATGAGAATATCGTAGGTGAAAATTTTGCCACCCCGCTCGATATCTACGGTGACCCTGCTGCTGGACTGCAGATTCTGCCACATCTGGTGCAATTTTTGCTGATTTTCCAGGGTTTCGCCGTTGAATCGGCGCAGAGTATCGCCGCTGCGGATACCTAATAGATATAGAAAATTGTCCTGCGGCACGTAGATCATCTTCCAACCGGCGATTTCACCGTTTTCTATGACCGGCGAAAACTTGTTCTCGTAGATCTCATCCAGCTGTTTCATCCTTTGTAGCAGTTGATCCCGCTTCAGGGTAATCCGCAGGCGCAGTTGGTCCAGGTCCTGAATCGTCGGCAGGATTTTGTTCCATTTTTCCGGGCTTGTGAATATGATGAGCGAATTGCTGGCGCCGTACGTCAGCACTCTGATCCCGGCGAAATCTGGATCGGGAAGCCCCACCAGAACGCTGGCGAGACTATCGGCTGTGATATGGCTCGCGCGATAAAATTGAATATAGTCGGGGCCCAAAAGCCGGCTCCGCTGAGGGCCGAGCAGCAGCTTCGCCATCCTTTCGACCTGCCGCACCGTCGCGCCACTGCCGATCACTGCGATCTTGTTTACCAGGCGGTCCGGCGCTATCGTCGCGTTTTTTCCGCAGATCCGGCGCAAAATTTTCGCAATTTCCCCTGCGTTAAATTCATCCGGTATATTTATTTCCAGCGAGTAGAGTTCCGCCTCGCTTTTTCCGGGCGATTCCGCTGCAGCCTGAGCGCGTAGCTCGGGGCCGGGAGAATAAAAAACCACCGCGCCGATCAGCGGAACGATACGCGCGATTCGGCAGAGTCGATTCATAATTATTGAACCAGAATCTCGTAGATGAACGTTTTCCCACCCCGCTCAACACCCAGGGTGAACCGGTCGCTGGACTTAATCGTCTGGATCATCAGAATCAGTTTCTCCTGAGTATCCAGGGGTTCGCCGTTGAATTGCCGTAGAATATCGCCGCTGCGGACCCCATGCTGATACAGAAAATTGTCGCCCGGCACGTAGATCAGCTTCCAGCCGACAATTTTGCTGTTCGCGATGGCCGGTGAAAATTTATTTTCATAGAGTTCGTCGGGCTTTTCCATGAACTGGAGCAGCCAGTCCCGTTGAATGCGAATCTGCTGGCGCAACTGGTCCAGATCCTGAATCAGCTTTACGATTTCGCTCCACTCCTCCGGACTCGCGATTACGATCACAGAATTGCCAGGCGCGTACGCGATAGCCCTGATTCCCCCGAACTGCTGATTCGAAAGCACGGCCGCGGCGGCGCTCTTTGAGACGGGCGGTGATAAATACTGCGGATCGGGCAAGCCCAAAAGCACGCTCGCGAGACTGTCAGCTGTGATATGCTTTGCGCGGTAGATTTGAACGAAGTCGGGGCTGAAAACCCGGGTGCCCGATCGGCCGCTCATCGGCAGCATCAGCCCCTTCATTATCTCTTCAATGTGGTTCACGGTTGTGCCGCTGCCGATCACAGCGATCGCATTCTTTTGAAGATTCGGTGCTACGCTCACATCGTTTCCGACGATCCGGCGCAGGACATTCGTAACTTCCGCTCTGTCCACTCCCTCCGGTATTCTGATAATCAGCGAAAAGAGCCCTGCCTCAATTTCCCGAGGAGCTTCTGCGACGGGCTCAGCAAGCAGTCCGCGGTCGGAATCATACGAAAGCACCACGCCGATCAGGAGCGGAATGAGCACGATGCAAAGCCTGACGGAGATTGGATTCATAATGATTGCAGAGGCGCATGCGCCGGGACGCGTCGCCGACATCAGAAAGCTTGAGAATCGAATGCGAACGCGCGCTTTTTTTATTGAATGAGAATATCGTAGGTGAAAATTTTCCCACCCCGCTCGATATCCACGGTGACTTTGTTGCTGGACTGTAGATTCTGCCACATTTGAATCATCTTTTCCTGGCTTTCCAGGGGTTCGCCGTTAAATCGCCGCAAAATATCGCCGCTGCGGGCCCCCAGCTGATACAGGAAATTGTCGTTGGGCACGTAAATCAGCTTCCAGCCGGCGATTTTGCCGTTCACGATGGCCGGCGAAAACTTGTTCTTATAGATTTCGTCCGGTTTTTTCATCAACTGCTGCAGGCGATCGCGCTTGAGGGTGATCTGCTGACTGCCCGCGCTGGCCGGCCCCGCCGCGGTCTTCGGCGGCGCCGTGGCCGCGTCGCCGGATTTTTCGCCGACTTTGATCTTGAAGCGATTGCCGCCCACATCCACGGTAATCCCGTTCGTGTGAATCCAGACGATTTTATGGCCCGCGACAGTCTTGCCGATGCCGTAGGATTCAGGACTGGATGCGTCCTTCTCTTTGATCAGTGCCTGGGCGTAGCGAACCGGAGTGGCATACAGCACGCCCATCAGCTCGATTTCGCCGGCGGCCTGGACCGCCGCGGCGGCCGACGCGTCCCCTTCCGGAGACGAACCCGCGTCGCGCACGAAATTTCCGGTAACGATGCCCAGAAACTCTTCTTCGCCGCGATAGGCCGTTTCCTGGGCCGGACGCTGGGCGGTTCGCGTTTTCACATTCAGCGGCTTCTGGTTCGTGGTAAACCAGAAACGGAAGCCCACCGCGCCGAGGTACGCGAGCGAAATCCCCAGCAGCACGGAGGTGCCCAGGGTAATGGCGAAGATATTCTTCTGAAGCTTTAGAACATACTCGGACATGGTCGGCACCGCTTAGACTGCGTACAATCCGCCTGGGTTCAGCGCGTGGCCACCTTTTTCGGAATCAGTTCTTTCATATTCAAAGCGCTCAGAGGATTGATCGGCTTTTTCCAGCGGCGAATCTCAAAGTGCAGGTGCGGTCCCGTAGCCGAACCGGTGCGACCGACCTTGCCGATGATCGCGCCGCGTTTGACCACCTGACCGACGCGAACTTTATTCACCATATTGTGCGCGTAAACTGATACGTAGCCGTTCGAGTGCCGGACGAAGATACAGTTTCCGTAGCCGCCCATACGCCGCGACATGATCACGACGCCGTCCCGGGCCGCGCGAATCGGCGTGCCCATGCGCGCGCCGATGTCAATCCCGCGATGGTACTGGCGCCGCGCGCCGACGAAAGGATTCGAACGCCGACCATAGCCGGAAGTGATCACTCCGCGCAGGGGCCAGTCGAAGAATTTACCGTACTTGTAACCGGGAGGCGGGCCGGCCTTGCCGCCGCGCTTATAAATTTTCAGGCGCTGACCGATTTTGATCACGCCCTTCTTATTAATGCGATTCCATTTCTGGAGATTGGCGACGGAAACCCGGTTGCGGCGGGCGATGTGCGAAAGCGTATCACCGGACTTGACTTTGTAATATACGACCCGGGTTTTCTTTTTGGCCGTTACGGGCCCTTTTTTCGCTTCGCGAACAATTAGAATTTCTTCGCCGATGTACAGCGGACGGCTTTTCAGCTCGGGATTGTGTTCGACGATTCGCGCCGGCTTCATGCCGTAGCGCCGGCTGATGCTCCAGATCGTTTCGCCCTTTTTGACTTTATGAGCGGCGACGCCGTTGCCCGCGTCTTTCGCACCGGAGTTCGAAAAACTGAAGCTGCCGCTTTCGCCGCCGTCAGCCGCATGGTTGTGTTCGCCGCCTTCATGGTCGAGCGGCGTAGCCGGACCAAAAAGCTGCTCCAGCTTTTTTTCATCGATGTCGGTGTTCTGGGACTTGCTGACGCCGGAGAAATACTGCTCGATTTCGCGATCGATCTCGTCGCCTTCGGGTTTGACGTCGAAACCGGTGCGCGCCTCGGCCGGCGGCGCGACGGCCTTGCGGCTATAAACATCGCGTTCCGACTGAAGGGGCGCCCCGATCAGGAAGGCCGCCATGGCGACGGTGAAAGTCCACGCTCCGCGATTCCAGGATATCCGTTTTTTCATTCTTTCGCTCTCGCCTGCCAGCATACCGGTATTATCGACCGCTCGCCCCGCAAATCTACAATATCTACGACGCTCAACCACCGACTTCCGTCAGAATTTCCGCAATTTCCGCCTCAAGTCGAGAGACCGGATAGCGCTCCTGGACTTCCTCGGATTCCCCATCCTCTTTCAAAAAATCGCGAAAAATATAGATGATGATCTTACCCGGATTATGTTCCCGCTTCTCCGCCACCGGAGTAGCCCGCACGCGAATCCAGTCCTGGTCGCTTTCGACCCAGATCTTCACGCGAGTCCCGGCCGGATAGATCACTTCCGGTTCGGCGTCGCTGGCGGTCGTGCTGAAGGTCGGCTGAATGTCCGTCGCGGTAACAAACTCCAGATCTCGATAGCGATCGTTCAGGGAGGACACGTCGTCCTCCCGCAGGAGCGCCGTCGTGCAGCTCGCCGCAGTCAGGCCAATCAGAGCCAGCAGCATTAGAGTCTGCTGAAAAAGCCCGCGAGCATCCGGGTTCGAATTCATGCGCGAATTTCGATTCGCAATTCGCCGGGAAGCCCCCGGTAATAATGGTTTCGTAGAATGGAACATAAGTCGGTCGAAGGCGGATGCGGCGCGCGAAATCAAAAACACGAATGCAAGCTCCTGCGCGGCGCGCCGTACGGCAAGAAAAAGCGGAACGAAGCGAATTTCCCTTCCCCATCCAGAACTATGAGCCAGCCCCTTTCCAGTTCTCCGGAATCCCCAGAGGGATCCGGGCGTTGCTACGCCGCCCTGCCCGCGGTCTACCTGATCAATCCCTTCCAGGCCGTGCCGATTACGACGGAAGCGATGATCCGCCGCGGACTGCCGGCCTTTCAAATCAGCGGCCTGGGGCCGGCCCGCGAAATTGCGGATCGCATTCGCAGCGCGCTGCACGCCACGGGCAACCGACGCCTGGGCGGCGCGAATATTCAAATCAATCTCGCGCCCGTCGACCTGCGCAAGAGCGGCGCCTATCTCGACCTTTCCATTGCCGTAAGTATATTGCGCGCGAACGCTGCGAACGCTGCGAACGCTGCGAACGCTGCGACCGCTTCGCTGCAAAAAGCTCCCATCGCGTCGTTTCCGTCAGGCGCGGCAATCAACGAAAGCCACGGGCCCACGGTATATCTGGGCGAACTCGCCCTGGACGGGCGCCTGCGACCGGTCCCCAGGCTGCCGGCGCTACTGCGCGAATGTCGACGCCTCGGATTTCGACAGGCGGTGCTGCCGGCCTGCCAGACCCACGAGGCCGGTTTGATCCCCGGGATTCGTTGCATCGGCATCGAATTTCTGAGCGAGCTGCTGTCCCCGCTGGCAGGCGCCGCATCCGCGCGACAAACTCAAGATCCCGGAAGCCCTCTGCAAATCAAAGGCGTCGCGCCGGCCCCTGCGCCGATCCTCGACCGGCTGCAGCTGGATCCGCGGGCGCGCCGGGCCCTGGCGATCGCGGCGGCCGGCTGGCATTCGATGCTCCTGATCGGTCCGCCGGGCACCGGCAAAAGCAGCCTGGCTCGTTCGGTCGCGCCGCTGCTTGCGCCGCCCGATCAAAGCGAATGCCTGGAAATTTTAATCGGCGGCGACCCACTCCCGGAAATTCGGCCGGCCCCTGCCAGTGGTCGGGACGGTGAACGAAGTCCAATCCCCGGGGCGAAATCCCACCGGCAAATAATCGAAATCCAGCGTCCGGTGCGCGCCCCGCACCATTCCATTACCCGGCCGGCGATGGTCGGCGGCGGCAGCCCGGTCGCGCCTGGTGAAATCACGCGGGCCCACAACGGTGTGCTGCTCCTGGACGAGCTGGCCGAATTTTCCCGGGACACCCTGCAGGCTCTGCGGGAACCCATGGAAAACGGCTATATCGATCTGAGTCGCGGGCGCGAACAGGCGCGATTTCCCGCGCGATTTCTGCTGGTCGCTACGACCAATCCCTGCCCCTGCGGGCGACATCGTCTGGGAAAGTGCAGCTGCGGTCCGACTGAAATTCGCACCTATATCAATCGCATCCTGGGCCCGCTTCGAGATCGCATCGATCTGGAAGTGCGCGTGGAAGGAGTAGCATGCGAAGACGAACAGCTGACAGGCGCGAGTCTGAGGCGCTCCGTTGAAATCGCCCGGCGCGCGCAGTGCGAACGCCTGCACGACAGTCCGGCCCGCTCGAACGGCGAGATTTCCGCGGCGGAGCTGGAACGCTTCGCGCCTCTGAACTCAAAGGCGGCGCAGGATGAATGGAATGATTTCGTAGGATCCCGGCGGCACAGTCATCGCTCTCTGGCGGGGCTGCGGCGGGTGGCGCGAACAATCGCGGATCTGGAAGGCTCCCTGGAAATCCGGGCGACGGATCTACAGGAGGCCCTCTACTATCGCTGTCTGGATCGTTATTGGTCCTGAGCGATGGATAGAGGGCCGTACTGCGGAGAAAGCATTGCGTGTAGACTATAAGTCTTTGTTTGTTTTACGATTCGCAAATCAGACGTCGTTTTTAGCGCGCCAGAAAATGCATGAGTTCCATGGCAATGCGATTGATCGCATGATCCATGTATTTTTTATCGCGGATTTTCTTTTTGAAATCCGTGATGTCGCGCGAAAGATTCGGCTGACCTTTTTTCTTCATCATTACCGGGTCAGGTCCGTACCCGGGGCTTTCTAAAGCCAGATCTTCTTCAAGTAGTGTTCTCATGGTTACATCCCTGTAACAAAAATTTCCATCCGTGGAATAGAGACGACGAAAGCAAACACGCATACATCCTGATGCGCGATCGAGCTAACGACCGAATGATCGTTGGCTGGATGTCCCTCGCAGTCTCAAATGAAAAATCGGTCGGGACCAAAGTATGCGGTACGATTATTCTTATTGGACGGGGAAAAACAGAACCCGGCGGGAAGATTTTCGTCGCGCGGCCTTTCGCGGCAGGCGACATAAAAAACGCAAAGCGACGTAAGACCCGCCGCGAAGCTCGTATTGCGCATCGAGGGCCTGCTGCCCGCATGCCAGAGCGCGGGCGCCCGCTTAAAACAGATCCGTAAAAAATTCGCAGGTCTCGTTCTCCGCGTCGTGTCCGGACAGCCACAGCAAATCGAAGCTCACGTCTAATTCATCGATCCCGACGACGCAGCCTGCCTGCGCCAGCACCCAGGCGGGTTCGTCGATCGCGGCTTCAGTGGATCCGACGCGAAAGTCGAGATTGCGAGCGGCATGCAAACGAAAGGATTCCATCGCGCGACGCATCTTCGCCTGCTTGCGCGGATTCAGCGAACGCAGCGGATGCACGAAAGGTTCCGCGAAGCCCGGTCGACTCCGCCACGTTTTGACTTCGATCGCATGCAGACGAAAGTCCTCGGAAGGCACGGCCGTGATCAGATCGATTTCACAAAAGCGCGTATGATAGTTGTGCCGCAGCAGAATATGCCCGCGCTCCTCGACGTATGCCAGAGCGCGGGCCTCGCCGGAGTGACGAAAACGCTGGCGATCGTAACGGCCGTATTGCACGAAGAAATGCTCGTAAAACTCCGCACTCCCCGCTCTCCCCGCCGGTAGTGCGAAAAGCGCAGGTTAGCGCAGGAATTCAGACTTCCGAATCGAGATCGATGCCGGCGGTGTGGGCTTCCAGAGCCTTGACGATGTACACGTCGGTCTGCTTGATTAGATCAACGAAGGCCAGACCGTTCAAGGGCAGTGAATTTTCGTCGCGCATTAAGCGCAGGATCGGCCGCAAGGGCTTGTCCGGACGACAGCCGACGACCATACCGATTTGTTGGTTGCTGAGTTGCACGAGAGAACCCAGCGGATAGATCGAGATGCGCCCGAGAAAAGTACGCAGAATCTTGGGATCGAAACGGGCCATTTGCACGGACAGCATATTCTTCATGGCGTCGTACGGTAGAATCGCCTTACGATACGGACGTCCTTCGATCATGGCCGTGTAGCTGTCGGTGATCGCCGCGATACGCGTCAGCTCTTCGATCTGGCCGCCCTTGAGTCCCTGAGGATAGCCGCTGCCGTCGAAGGCCTCGTGGTGCTGCAGCGCGATCGTGGCCAGGCTGGCTTTTACTTTACCAACCTCGGTCAGCATCTTATAGCCGATCAGCGGATGAGTTTTTACAGTCGTGCGTTCGGTGTCCGTGAGCTCGGCCGCCTTCTCCCGAATATGACCGGGGAGTTTGTGCATACCCACGTCCATCAGCAGCATGGCGAAGGCGAGATCCTGCAGCTTCGGCCGTGAGTAGTTCATGGTATGCCCGAGAACAATACCGTAGGCGGTCGCGTGAATCGAATGGTATACGGTCCAGTTGCCGCCGTAACGCAGACCCCGCAAAGCTACCAATAGCAGCTTCCTGGTCGTCAGCTCTTCAACCAGCCGCGAAGCCACGCCAATCACAGCGCGATTGTCAAAATTTTTGTTATCGACCAGCGCCTGAATATTCGTTTGCAGAACTTCGCCGGTCTCCACTACCAGATTGCGAAAGCTGCGCTTGTACTTCCGCAGGACCTCGTAGTCCGCGGCAACCGCTTTGATTTCGGCGTCCCGAGAAGCGCCACCAGCGCCGCCGGCCGGAGCCGCGGGTTTCGCACCGGACGCGGCCGCCGGAGCTGCAGCGGCCGGCTCTTGCGCCGCGTCATCGCTTTTGCCTTCGCCTACAATCTGGCCGTTCGTTTCGACTTCAAGAATGCCCCACTTCACCAGACGTTCGATGTCCCGCGCCATGATTTCCTGACGGGCCTGGACGAGCACATTCGTCGGATCGATGTAGACCGGCTGGTCGAATATCATGCCCGGTTTGAGCTCCGTGACCTTAATCTTCTTCATAAATTCAATCAATTGACCTTTGCAGGCAGCCCGCCATCCGTCACTATCCTGCGTTCCGCTGGTTCAGGTCGTATACCAGCGCAAATAGACCCGCCATAACCCGATAAAGATTCTCCGGGACTTCTTTGCCGACCGGCAATTCAGAAACAGCAGCGCACAGCCCCGGATCTTCGACCACGGTTGTTCCCGATTCTCGCGCAACGGCGATCATCTGTTCGGCCAGAGCTCCTGCTCCCTTCGCAACCAGTCGCGGCGCACGATCTTCTTCGGCCCGAAACCGGAGCGCGCCGGCGCGAATGACGTCTTTGCCGTTCAATCTCTATTCCTCAAGGCAGCGGACCGCCTCATACCTTCCCCAGGAGACGAATCTATATGCAATGCAAGAATCATCGATCAAAAAACCAATCATTTTCACCAATCAGAGCAAATTTAGCAGTATTTGCCCGATCTGATCCCGGCCCGAAGCGGTCAGCCCTGCAAATCGAGCAGTCCGCCGCCGACATCCTGCCCGGCCTCCGTCGCCCGGATGACTTCAAGGCGTTCCCACTGCACCGCCTGCCCGACCTGTTCCTTCAACCAGAGCGCCCGGGATTCGAGCCAGTCCGCCGTATCCGCCCGCTCGGGATGCAAATACAGCGAAAGCCGTCGAAAGTCCGGGTCAGGAGACAGCACCAGCACGCCGATCCGTCCGGTCGCCGCCAGCTTGAAGTCGCTCATAAAATAGAACGGAGCTTCGGCCAGACGCCCGACGAAGGCCGCATAGTCTTCGGCAAGCGGCTCGTCGCCTTCGTCGTCCGCAGCTGACGGCCCCCAGCCCTGGCCCAGCCAGAAGTCCGGCGCCTGCTCGCCGCCCGGAGATTGGAGCAGTCCCTGTAGAATCGGTGCCAGAGCGCTGCGATCCAGATCAGGCACGCGTGCCGTCAGCTGCGAAAATGAGTCGAGTATGCTGCGGGGCACGCCCTCTGATGCGCCTCCGGTCCGGCCGGTCATAGCACCGCCCGGGGCGCCGGCAGGGCCGCTCACCAAACCTGATTTACCCGCCTGTTTTAGACCGGCCGCATCGAGCGTTCCGCCCGGGGATCCAGAGGGAGCAGCCTTTGTTTTTCCGGCCTGCGTATAATGCCGCAGGAACGCGCTGAAGAGCTGCTGCAGCGGTCCTGGCGGCAGCGACTGCAGGAGTTTCGCGGCGATCGCCGGCCCCCCGGCAGGCTGCCGTGGATCGAGCACAACCAGGCGATAGGTGCCCTGCTGCGGCTGCTCGACTTTCAGAAATAGATGCTGCCCTGCCCGCAGAGGAGCCCCGGTCGCCCGGGCTTCAATTAGAGTTCCCCCGGAGCGCAGTTGGATCAAACCGCCTTCGGCGCCGGCTCCGCGTACGACCGTGGCACGGATTTCCCGCCCGACCATGCTGCGGATTAATTCCAGCGCCGGCTTCGCCAGTCGGACCGGATTGAGTTTCAGGGAAGAGGAAATTTCCAGGCCAGTTACCACCACTTACCAGGTGTAGCTGCGTCGATGAATCGGACAGGGACCCAGCTCGCGGATGCGCGCACGGTGCACGACGGTTCCGTAGCCTTTATGCTTTTCCAGCTCATATCCGGGAAAGAGTTTTTCATACCGGGACATACGTCGATCGCGGCTGACCTTGGCCAGAATCGACGCGGCGGCGATGCTGAAAATCCGCGAATCGCCTTTGACCACGCACTCGATATGTATATCGGGATAACGTTCGCGAACCTGAGGGAGCTTGTAGTTGCCATCGATTAAAACGACGCGCGGGCGCTGGCCGGCCTGTTCGGCCCGGGCGATGGCCCGCAGCATGGCGAACTCCAGCGCGCCGCCGATGCGCATGCCGTCAACGAGCTTGCTTGAGATGTGAATGGCCGCGGCGAAACGCGCGTGTTTGCGCACGGCGTCGAACAACTCGTCCCGTAGAGCGGGTTTGACTTTTTTGGAATCGTCGAGACCGCGAAAGGGTTCGCGGTCGGCATGTTCCGGATCATAAAAATCCGGCGCAAATAGATCGGGGGAAAAGACAGTGATGCCGACGGAAACCGGACCGGCCAGGGGGCCGCGACCGGCTTCGTCGATGCCCGCCACCGGTCCCCCGAAGCGATCGAGGAACCGACGCTCGAAGTCTTCAAACTCCGGCGACGGTTTCGAGGAAGCGCGCGTTTTATTCGAGCGGGGGCTCAGAGTGCTCCGACCCGCGCAGACAGATTATTCGGCGGCCGGAGTGGTCGCCCCGGATTCGGGAGCGGCCGCAGCCGGAGCGGATGCAGGCTCGGGAGCCGGTGCAGCCGCCGCGGGAGCCGCTTTGGCTTCGGGCTTCTTGCGACGCTTGCGCTCTTTGCGATTCTTTTTGTTCGCCTCGAAACGTTCAGCATCGAAGACTTCTTTGATGCGGCCTTCTTTGCCGGACTTGTGGCGCAGATAGAACAGCTTCGCGCGACGCACGCGACCACGACGGGTCGTTTCGATTTTTTGAATCGCCGGAGAGTGAAACGGAAAGATCCGCTCCACGCCGATTTCGTGGGAAATCCGACGAACGACGAAGGTCTTGTCCATGCCGGAGCCGCGCATCGCGATGACCGTGCCTTCGTACACCTGCACACGCTCTTTATCGCCTTCTTTAATGCGGTAGTGGACTTTGACCGTATCGCCGGCGGAGAAAGCCGGACGATCTTTGATCTGCTCGTCCACGTTCATGGTCGTGGCCACTTTGCCGCCGTTCAGCGGCAGATAAGATAATTTCGCAGGAGCTGCCGCGTTTTCGGCTGCACCGGTTTCTTCTTGCTGTACTTCAGTTTCTTCCGACATCTTAGTCGTCCTTGGGGTTTTCTGTGCGTAATTCTGTAATCCGGCGGCTTTCTTCCCGCCGCCAGTCGGCAATCTTTTGATGATGCCCTTCTAATAAAACGTTCGGCACTTTCCAGCCCCGATACTCCGCGGGGCGCGTATACTGGGGATGCTCTCGCACCCCCTGCTCCTGCACCGCGCCGTCATCCAGCTCCGCGCTTTCATAACTTTCCACGCGATGGCTGTCCGCGCTGCCCATATATCCAGGCAGCAGGCGGGTAACCGCTTCAATCAAACACAGGGCCGCCAGATCTCCCGATCCCAGCACGAACTCGCCGATGGATATTTGATAATCCACCAGGTGTTCGGCCACTCGCTCATCCACGCCTTCATAATAGCCGCAGACAATCGTCAGCCCCTGCATCCCGGCGAATTCCCGAACGCGACGCTGCCCTAACAGCTCGCCGCGCGGCGTCATCAAGACGACCGGCAATTTTTCCGGCATGGACTGCAGGCCCCGGTCAATCGGTCCAGGCTGGAGCACCATGCCCGGCCCGCCGCCGTACGGAGCGTCGTCCACGCGTCCTTTTCGCTCCGGTTCAGCAAAGTCCCGAAGCTGCACAGGATGCAATCGGAACAAGTTCCGAGCGGTGGCCTTCTGTGGCAAGCCTGATTCGACATAAGTGTGGTATCTTTCGGGAAAAAGCGTGAGAATCTGAATGTTCATGACAGTCCGGCCTATACGATCAGGTCGTCGAATCCCCGCACATAAACGCGCTTGTTCGGCAGATCGAGTTCGGCGTACTCCGGCACCAGGGGCACGAGCACTTCGATTGGCTCCGCGTCTCCCGTTGCCAGGGTTCGAGTTTCCAGCAAACCGTGGGCGCCGGTTTCTATGTAGCCGGTCACTGTCGCGACTGGCTGCTCTTCGAAAGGCTCGCCCTCTCCGTTTCGCCGGTGGACCGCCAGACCGATCATCTGGAAGACGTAGACTTCGCCGGTGGCCGCCAGCTGTTCGCGTTCGCAGCACAGCCACCAGCCCATTAAGTCCAGGTCGCCGTCGTCGCCGGTAAAATCTTCCGGTAATTTCAGGCGGACTTCGCCCTTGCCTTTGCCCCGCACTTTCCGCGAGAGTAACTCCACCGGGGCGAAAAAACCGTCCGATCGCGGATGCGGTTTTACGGAGCTCAGAATTTTCTTGAGATCGTTGCCACGGTAAGCGGGGCGATGCAGCCAGATTTGAATCGGCGGTTTGAGATCCGCCAGGCCGTCGCCGCCGACAGTCACGCCATAGCGCGAAGTTTTTCCGGGAAGACCGCCGGTCAATCGCGCGACGGCGATTAGATCCTCAAGATCTTGCGGTTGCACGATAGTTCAATCAGTCGATGATTTCGAGAGAGTAGGTTTTCTCGTCCCGGGAACCGAGAGCCGAGAGTAGAGTGCGAAGAGCGCGAGCGACGCTGCCGTTTTTGCCGATCACTTTGCCAACGTCGGACTCGGCGACGCGCAGTTCAATGATCGTTTCTTCAGTTCCGGGAATCGTGTTGATTTGCACTTCATCCGGATTTTCCACCAGACTGTGAACAATATACTCTACGAGTTCCGTCGAATTCGTTGATTCCGTCACGCTTGCGTCCTGTTGTTCCTGTGCGTCTCAGCCAGATACAGCGAAGCATCGCCGCCGATACAGAAACCTGGATGCGGTTCCCTGCCCGGCTGTGCGAATCTTATTTCGCCGCCGTCAGCAGACCCTTTTTTTCCAGAATGGAACGGACTGAGTCGGAAGGCTGCGCGCCATGACCAAGCCAGTGCTTGACGCGTTCTTCTTTCAGAGACACGTTATCCGCCGCGACTTTCACGGGATCATAGGTGCCGAGAATCTCAATGAACCGGCCGTCCCGGGGGGCGGTAGAGTTGGCCGCAACAATGCGGTAAAAGGGGCGATGGGTTGAACCCAGTCTTTGTAATCTTATTCGAACCACGATCCGACCAGTCAATTCCGGGCCAGGGCCCGGTCAAGGAATTCTAACGACGGCGGTCTAAAATAGTCCGCCGGCCCTGCGCCTCACTTCCAATCAGCCCGGAAATTCCGGCCGGAAGGTTCGCTCATAGACAACTTCATCCCCGCACGAAAAACGCACCCGGTTCTCGCCCCGGCGATAGAGGATCACGCTGACGGTTTCGTCTTCCGCGTGAGTCTTCGTGGCGAAGACGCTCCGGGGCGGCGGTAGTTCCCCGGCGTCAGTTTCACTTAAGGCCTGGATCTCGCCGCGGCAACTGCCCGCTTCATCCAGGTCGACTTCGAGCATTTCGTAGCCGCTGCCGTAGCGTTCTTCCGGCGGATCGAAGTACACATCCAGACGAAAGGGCTCACCCGACGGCACGGCCGGCTGGACGCCGTACACCTGGCCGTTCTGGGCGCGGGACGGCGGCGCCTGGATATCCCCCAGGCGATAGTCGATATTGCGACGGCTCAAGTACTCGGTCAGAATCGTAACGTTCTGGCCGACCCAGCGGCTCTGCTCTTCGGCGGTCACGACCGCCAGGGGAACTTCACGCGCCTGCCGGGCGACCAGCAGATAGACCGCCTCTCCGGGGGAAACGCTCTCTCCTGCCGGTGGGAACTGGGCCAGGACCGTGCCCGCGGGAGCCTCGTCGGTTTCAATCTCGCTAACCGCGCCGAGGGTCAACGCATAGACACGTTCGTCTCCGGCCAGGCGAGCGATCGACGATTTGGCGTTTTGAATCGAAGTCCGCATCAGGTCGGGCATCTTCAGCAGCGGATCGGGCTGGTTGACAATCAGTTCGATTTTTTCCCGGGGCTGCACGAGCGAACCCGGGGCGATGCTTTGATAGAGCACCAGTCCCGCCGCGCGATCGTTGAAGGCTCGCTTCTCCAGACGCACCCGCAGTTGCAGGCGCCCGTTCAAATCTTCATGCACGTCGACGTAGTATTTGCCCGTGACGTCGGGCATCGCGTTGGTCTCGGTGCTGGACCCGCGCAGAACGAAAATGATCACGGCGGCTCCAAAGAAGAGCGCCAGAGTCAGGACGAAATAAAATACGAAGCGGGCAAAGCCCGTCAGGAACTGGTATTGTGGTTTTTCACTCATGTTGTTGTACTTCCGAGTAAGACGGGGTTCGCCTTACGATAACCGTTCAGAAAATCCTTTGCGGTCAATTTCTTTCTATTCTCGGGCTGGAGCTCCAGAATTTCCAGGCAGCCCGCTCCCGTCGTCACAAGCACAGCCGGACGCGGCGCCGCAGATTTTTGCCCCCCGGCGACGCTGCCCGGGGCCCCGGAGTCGGCACGATCGGAACCGGAAGCAAGAGCGGGAGCAGCCGCCAGACGCACCGCCAGCAGCTGACCCGGAGCCATCGCCTTCAGGTTTTCCGGGGTGATGGCATCCCCGGTCTGGAAGTCCGTCAGGCTCTCAAGCGTCGCCATATCAAGCAGCCGGGTTCGGTGAATTTTCAAAGCGCCGCCGTCGGCTGTCAGAATCGTGGTGCGGGCGATCGGCTTCGGATTCAGCGCGCGGATCGTATTATGAATTTCCAGGGCGGACCGGCTCCAGTCGATGCGGGCCATCTCGCTCGTAATTTTGCGACAGTGCGTGGACCGCTCGTGATTCTGCGGCGTCGCGAGCTGGCGCACGTCGCCGCCCTGCTGCATGGCTTTCCCGAGCGTTTCGAGGGTATCCAGCATCAGCTGCACCCCCGCCGGCACCAGGCGCTCGGTAAGCTCCCCCGCGGTTTCGTCGGGATCGACCGACAGCCGGACTTCGGAAAGCACATCGCCGGTATCCATTCCCGCGGCAATAAACTGAATCGACCAGCCGGTTTCGGTGAAGCCCTCTAAAAGCGCCGACTGGATCGGCGATGCGCCGCGCAGCAGCGGCAAAATCGACGCGTGCAGATTGATCGTGCCCGCCGGCGGCAGTTCGAACACGTCCGGCGGTAACAGCCGACCGTAGGCGAAGACCACGATCAGATCGACCCGGAAAGCCTCCAGTTCGCCGGTGATTGCGCCGTTTTTCAGGGTCTGCGGCCGAAACAGGGGCAAATTCCGTTCGAGAGCCAGAGCTGAAACTTCAGTCGGCTGCAGGCGCGAACTGCGTCCGCGGGGGGTGTCGGGATTCGACACGACGAAGGCCACTTCGTGGGAGGATTCCAGCAGAGCTTCGAGCAAACGAGCTGAGATCGCAGGGCTTCCCATATATCCCAGGCGCATAGACCCGGATGGTCCACCGGCGGCGGGCATCGCGTCAATCCGAAAGTTCCAGGATCGCCTCGTGGACGGTAGAGCGCACAATCGCTATTTTTCGATCAATGGCCGCGCCGAATCTACTGCCTTTATTTCCCCTGGGATCCGTGCTCTTTCCGGGAGTGCCGATCCAACTGCACATTTTCGAAGAGCGTTATAAGGAGATGATGCGGCGCTGTCTGGGGCAGGCCGACCAGGAGTTCGGCGTCGTATTGATCGAAGAAGGCCGGGAAGCTCTGGGGCCCATCGCCCGCACGCACAGCCACGGCACCTGCGCGCAAATCCTGAAGGTCCAGCCCCTGCCCGAAGGTCGCATGAATCTGGTGGCGATCGGCACCAGGCGCTTTCGGATCATGGATCTGGACCGCGATGGGGCGGCCTATCTGCAGGGTCAAGTCGAGTATGAAGACGAAAGCGAAGGCACCGAACCCGAGAATCGCGAAGCCGCCGGACTCCTGCCGCTCATTCAAGAATACGTGGAGCTGGTCAGCAGCTCCGATCCGGAAGACGCGGCCAACCGCATGGACTACTCAAAGCTCCCCCGCGATGCCCGCGCTCTCAGCTACGCCGCTTCTTATTTGCTGCACGTTCCGCAGCACCAGAAGCAACAGCTGCTGGAGCTACGAACCCTGCCCGATCTGATGGCCGGCGTCCGCGACATGTATCGCAAGCAAATCGAACTCTTAAAGATCGTTCAGGAACGCGGACTGGAGCCGCCGGAATCGGCCGGCGGCCTGTCGCTGAATTGAGGCGCACGACGCGTTCGGTCAGAATTCCGCCGGCCTGCTCTGCTCGGCTTTTCTCTGCTCGGCTCTATGGCTGATTTCCAGGCGCTTTCTGGAGCGTCTGGAAATCAGCGTGCAGCTCAGCGCGCCGCGAGTTCCGGCTGCGCCTGCGCGTCGGCTTCGAAATCCGCATAGTCTTCGAGCGGCGGGCATGCGCACACCAGATTGCGATCGCCGTAGGCGTTGTCGATGCGGCCCACCGGCGCCCAGAATTTTTCGTTGCGCAATCCCGCGACCGGATAGGCCGCTTCGCCGCGAGTATAGGCGTGGGTCCATTCGTCAGCCGAAACTTCGACCGCGGTATGGGGTGCGTTTTTCAGCACGTTGTCCGCAGCGTCGGCCTTTTTATCCGCGATCGCCTGGATCTCCGCGCGAATGCGCAGCATCGCTTCGCAGAAACGATCGAGTTCCTCTTTTGGTTCGCTTTCGGTCGGCTCTACCATCAGCGTGCCGGGCACCGGCCAGCTCATGGTCGGGGCGTGAAAGCCGTAGTCGATCAGGCGCTTGGCCACGTCTTCGACTTCAATGCCAGCCAGTTTTTTGAACGGACGAATGTCGAGGATCATCTCGTGGGCCACCCGGCCGTTCTTGCCGGTGTACAGCACATCATATGCGTCAGCCAGGCGCGTCTTCAGATAGTTCGCGTTTAAGATGGCGTACTTCGTAGCTTCGAGTACGCCGCGCTGGCCGAGCATTTTGATATAAGCGTACGAGATCAACAGGATGCTCGCGCTGCCGTAGGGCGCGCCGGCGATGGCCGGAATCGAGGAGTCGGTTCCCAGATCTTCTGCCAGACTGTGCCCCGGCAGAAAGGGCGCCAGATGTTTCGCCACGCAGATCGGTCCCATGCCGGGTCCGCCGCCGCCGTGGGGAATGCTGAAGGTCTTGTGCAGATTCAAATGGCAAACGTCGGCGCCGATGCGCCCGGGACTGGTCAGGCCGACCTGGGCGTTCATATTCGCGCCGTCCATATAGACCTGCCCGCCCTGCTCGTGAATATCGCGGCAAATCGCTTCGATGGTTTCTTCAAAGACTCCGTGAGTCGAAGGATAGGTGATCATCAAACAGCACAGGCGTTCGCTGTACTGCGCGGCCTTCGCCTTGAGATCGGGCACGTCGATGTTGCCCTGGTCGTCGCATTTTACGAGCACGACATTTAGACCGGCCATGGTAGCACTCGCGGGATTGGTGCCGTGGGCCGACGTGGGAATCAGAGCGACATCGCGACTGCCCTGCCCCTGGGATCTCTGGTAGGCCCGAATCACCATTAAGCCGGCGTATTCGCCCTGAGCGCCGGAGTTCGGCTGCAGGGAAGTTGCGGCGAAGCCGGTGATTTCTGACAGATCGTTTTCGAGTTCGGTGAATATGCGCCGATAGCCGGCCACCTGATCCAGAGGCACGAAGGGATGGATGCGCGCGAAGGCCGGCCAGGAGACGGGAATCATCGTCGTGGCGGCGTTCAGCTTCATCGTGCATGATCCCAGGGGGATCATGGCGGTGTTTAAGGCCAGGTCCTTCTGTTCGAGAGAACGAATATAGCGCATCATCCGGGTTTCGGAGCGGTGCGCGTGAAAGACCGCATGGTCGAGATACGCGCTCGTGCGCTGCAGGCCGGCGGGGATCCGGCTTTCAATGCCGCCGGTGTACTTTTCGTAAACGCCGATCGCCAGATCCTCGATGCTCTGTACGGAAATCTCTCCGGCGCCCTTGTTCAGGGCGCGTTCGAACACGCCCACCAGCGCGGCCAAATCCTCAGGGGTGACGGTTTCATCAAGGGCGATGACGATCGAGGGCCGCCCGTCCGCGTCCGCCTCAATGTAGCGCAAATTGATTTCGGCGGCGAGAGCTTCTTTCCTGATCGCGGCGGACTGCTCGGAGCTGACCGCCAATCGCAGAGTGTCGAAATATGCGGCGTTGGACTGCTTGAGTCCGAACTTCGCCAGAGATTCTTCCAGGCTGCGCGCCGCCAGATGCACCCGCTCGGCGATCGCCTTGAGTCCGTCGGGGCCGTGATAGACGGCGTACATCGAAGCCATGATGGCGAGCAGCGCCTGGGCCGTACAAATATTCGAAGTCGCCTTTTCGCGGCGAATGTGCTGTTCGCGGGTTTGCAGAGCCAGGCGATAGGCCGGCCGGTTGTGCCGATCGACCGAAACGCCGATCAAACGGCCGGGCATGCTGCGTTTGAATTCGTCCCGCGTGGCGAAGTACGCCGCGTGGGGGCCGCCGTAGCCCATGGGAACGCCGAAGCGCTGGCTGTTGCCGACCACCACGTCGGCGCCGAATTCGCCGGGGCTTTTTAATACGCACAGAGCCAGCAAATCCGCGGCGAAGACCACGCGAATTTCTTTTGCCCGCAGAGCCGCCGTGACGTCGACCGGATTGAGTACGAGGCCGTGACGATCCGGGTACTGCAACAGGACCGCGAAGACGTCGTCGCCGGCCGCTGCAGCCGCGGCGGGATCGCCGAGCTTTACGTCGATATTTAAGGGTTCCGCGCGCGCCTGCACGACTTCGATGGTCTGGGGCAGGCTGTTGTGATCGAGAAAAAACGTATTCGCTGCGCGGCGGGCCGGCGTGCGCAGGCGGTGCAGCATCGCCATGGCCTCGGCGGCGGCGGTGCTTTCGTCAAGCAGCGAGGCGTTTGCGATTTCCATGCCGGTCAGATCCATCACGACGGTCTGAAAATTGAGCAGTGCTTCCAGGCGACCCTGGGCGATCTCGGCTTGATAGGGAGTGTACTGCGTATACCAGCCCGGGTTTTCGAAAACGTTGCGCAGAATCACCGAAGGCGTAATGCAATCGGAGTACCCCAGCCCCAGATAGCTGCGAAAGATTTTATTTTCGGCGGCGATGGCCGCGACAGATTTCAGATAGTCCTGTTCGCTCAGGGCGGCGTCCAGCTTGAGTTCCGACTGCGAACGAATCGACGCGGGAACGGTTTGTTCGATTAACGCTTCGATACTCTCCACGCCGATGGTTTGCAGCATGGCCTCCACGTCGGCGGCGCCCGGTCCAATGTGGCGGCGTTCGTAGTGATCCGTATTTTGCAGGGGGTTGCGTGAGGGATTGTTGGCGATCAGGGACATGCGTTTCCTCCGGTCTCATCGCCTTCGGGCGATGGTCGCGATGCGCTGCGGGCGTTATCGTCGGCCGGTGCTTCTTAAACAAGATACCGATCGGCGCCTGCTCCGGCCAGATTTCCAGCAGGCATTATGTCTAAAAGGGAAATTTCAAATCACGGAAAAAATCCTGGGACATTGTCCTGGCTCACCTGTCGACCCCGGAATCGGAACACCAGCGTTCAGGGCTGCTACGGGAGCCGGAGCCGGCCGGCGGCGCGTCGTTTTTGAGCACGCGCCGGTGTTCGTCAGAGTAGATCCACGGGGTCCAGATCCACTTCCAGGTGCAGGCGGTCTCGACTGCGGGCCCGCTCTTCCGGCAGCAGCTCGGCCAGAATATTGCGCACCCGCTTCATGTGCAGGGTTTTGAGAATCAGATGGTGCCGGTACTGGTTGTGCAGCTTCTCAAGCGGCGCCGGAGCCGGGCCGAGAATCGTCGCCAGCTCGCCGCTCGCAGGCTGCAGCCGCTGACTCAGTCGGATATGCAATCGCTCGATGGCCGTGCGCGCCCGGTCGTCGTCTTCGCTACGATAGAGTAAACGAATGATACGACAGAACGGCGGATAGACCGCGTCGCTGCGCTCCGTAATTTCTTCGCGATAAAAGGCTTCGTACTCCTGGCGGGCGGCGTTGACGATCACGGGATTTTCCGGATTCAAACATTCGAAAATCACCCGGCCTTTTAACTCGCCCCGCCCCGCCCGACCGGCGACCTGGGTGAGCAGCGCAAATGTACGCTCGGCCGATCGAAAGTCCGGCATGGCCAGTCCATGATCCGCCTGCAACACGCCGACGAGAGTCACGCCCGGCGCATCCAGTCCTTTGGCGATCATCTGGGTGCCGAGCAGAATATCGATTTCGCCCGCGATCAGCCGCGCGATGCAGTCCCGGACCGTGTTGCGTTTAGAGGCGGCGTCGGTATCCAGGCGTTCCAGGCGCGCGTTCGGAAAAAGATTCAGCAGATATTCTTCGAGCTTCTGGGTGCCGCTGCCGATCGGCTTCGCTTCACCGCCGCAGTTTTCGCAGGCTCCGTTAAAGGCGCGGGTATAGGCGCAGTAGTGGCAGACCAGCCGCTGGCCCTTATGCAAATTCAAAGCCACCGAACAATTCGGACAGCTCTGGGTCGTATCGCAACTCGAACAATATACGAAAGGATTATAGCCCCGCCGATTCAACAATAGGATGCTCTGCTGGCCGGCCTTTAAATTTATATCGATTTCATTTAAGAGTTCGCCCGTAATCGGCGTTTGCGAAGAAGCGATCTTCACCCGTCGCACCGGCGGCAGTTCCGCGCCGGTCGCCCGCTCTCCGAGGCTGTGATAAACGAAACCGGTCTGCTCCTGCATGACCCGCGCGGCGTACGCGGTTTCGATGCGGGGCGTCGCCGATCCGAGCAGGAGCACCGCCCCGTGATCGGCGGCGCGTTTGTGGGCGATCTGGCGGGCGTCGTAGCGCGGGGCGCTGTGTTCTTTGTAAGAACCGTCGTGTTCTTCGTCGAGGATGATTACGCCTGGATACGCGACCGGCGCGAACACCGCCGAGCGCGTGCCGACGGCGATGCGTTTTTCTCCGCGCAGCACGTGCATATAAGCGCTGCGCCGATCGCCGCCGCTGAGGGCCGAGTGCAGGAGCGCGAGCTCGTCGCCAAATACCGCCTGCAGGCGTTCGATCAGCTGCACGGTCAGGGAAATTTCGGGCACGAGCAACAGCGCGCCCCGTCCCCGTCGCAGAGCTTCGAGCAGAGTATGAATATAAACTTCGGTTTTGCCCGAGCCGGTGATGCCGTGAATCAAATGCGCGGGCGGCCGGCTTGACTGCACCGCTCCGGACCCTGGACTTAAGCTGGCGGCCGTATCGCGACCGGCTTCTGGATTCGCGACTGGATTCGCATTCAGCCCGGCAACGACAGCCTGGTAGACCGCGGCCTGGGCGGCGTTCAAATCGTGGGCCGGCGCAAAGCCGCTCACGTCGCCGGATTTGCGCCGTTTGTTTTCCGGCACGCGCGGCGGATTGCGTTTGCCGCCGGGAAACATCTTAAACAGACACTCCCCCGGCCCGGCGAGATAGTAACGCGCCATCCATTCGGCGAGCTGCAGCTGATCGGCGTTCAAAACCGGTTCGCTATCGATTAATTTTTGCACCGGCAGGGTTTCGAAGTCCGGGGGATTACGGTGCAGGCGTACGACCAGCCCCTCTTCTTCGACATTGCGCAAACTGACCAGGACCCTCCGGCCGGCTTCGATCTGATCGGCGAATTCCGGCGGCACGCGATAGGTGAACAGCTCCGTCAGAGGCAGTCGAACAGCGACGTCTGCGAATAGATCGAACATCAATCAGGGCGTGGGCGGCACCGCGGCTTTCAACGCCGCGACAACCTGCTTCTTGATTCGTTTTTCTTCTGCGACCGCTGCAGCCGCGGACTGCTCTTCGCCCCGCTCCTGGAGTCGCTTGCGTTTCGTTTCAAGCGCAATCAAAGCCGCCGGACTGCGCATCACGAGAGCCGGCACTTCCCGCTCTCCCGCAGAAATCATGGCACGTCCGCACTCGGCTGAAAGGGCGCGGGCCCGCTCTTCGCCGAGCAGGATCACGGCGGCCGGTCCGGTTAAAATTAAAAGCTCAATGTCGTGTCGACTGATCGTATCGCGCACGTGACTCAGGCAGTGCTCCCCGCGCTGACTCCAATCGTCCGGGGCGCTGCGCACGGCGTTAAAATGACAGGCCGGGTACTCCTGGTAGTGCAGCTCGTCGATTTCCAGGTTCACTGCCCCCAGCATGCGCGTAAAAAGATCGTCTTCTTCGGGGCTGCCGAAGATCGTTTCTCGACTGCGATCCAGACGCGCCGGCCCCCGGGCGCCGAAGGATCCGCTGTGGTACAGCACCAGAATGCGCCGCCGCCCCTCCCGATTATAGCGACGCACGGGATACATGCGATCCGGGCACAGGTCGCAGCGAAAATTGGCCGGCAGATCGCCCGTGGCGATGCCCGACTGCACGCCGGGAACGGCGGTCGCCGCGGCTATCCGGGCCGCTCCGCTTGCGCCTGGTGAAACCGCCCCGCTACCCGGAGCGGCCGCGGGCGGATGGTACACGAGCTGCACGAAATCCGGATCCGGTTCGCTCGCAAAGGCCGCAATCAGAGCATGGGGATCGGCCTGCAGGGCGTGCGCGAAGTCCCGGAGCACACGTCCCAGTTCCGCGGCCTCAGTCTGCGGGGCATTGGTTGACGACTTCGTTTGCAAAATCTACTTCTCGCCTGGCTTCACCAGGGCTTCAGAGTCAGGAGTGCCGCGAACGGCCGCGCCCTAAATTTCGGCGACCCGACCGGCGCGCTGGCTGCGTACAATAAACTAAATTTCATCGTGTTCGATGCCAAGGCTTTTCATTTTTCGATGTAAATTTGTGCGTTCGATTCCCAGGAAACGCGCGGCCCGGCTGACGTTTTTTTCGTGTTTGCGCAGGGCCTCGATGATATACGAACGCTCGAAGTTTTCGCGGGCCTTGCGCAGGTCGCCGGTCAATTTGACGTTCTCCGCCTGGGACGGCAGATTGCGCGAATCGCTGAGGTGTCGCGCGACGACCTCTTCGTCGATTTCCGCTTCGGCGGTCATGATACTCAGGCGTTCGACCACGTTTTTCAGTTCCCGCACGTTGCCCGGCCAGGGGTAGTCGACCAGAGCTTCTAAGGCGCCCGGCGTAAATTTTTTGATCTCCATCTGATTTTCGGCGGCGAAGGCGCTCAGGAAATGATCGAGGATCAGCGGGATGTCCTTGCGGCGTTCGCGCAAAGGCGGAATCGTAATCGGGATTACGTTCAGGCGATAGTACAGGTCTTCGCGAAAGCGGCCGTCTTCGATCGCTTCTTGAGGCGAAATATTCGTGGCCGCGATAATGCGCACGTCGACTTCGATGTTTTCGGTGCCGCCCACTCGCGCGAATCGCTGCTCCTGCAGGGCGCGCAATACCCGGGCCTGGGTCGCCAGAGACATATCGCAAATTTCGTCGAGAAAGAGCGTGCCTTCGTGCGCGCGTTCAAATTTGCCGATGCGCATTTCGGTCGCGCCCGTGAAGGCGCCCTTCTCGTGGCCGAAGAGTTCGCTTTCGATCAGGTCGGCGGGAATGGCCGCGCAGTTGACTTCGACGAAATCCGCGGATTTTCGCCGAGAATTTTGATAGATCGCGTGAGCGACCAGTTCTTTGCCGGTGCCGTTTTCGCCGTAGATAAAAACGCGGGCGTTGGTCCTGGCCGCCTGGGCGATGGCTCGCTTGACTTCGATGATCTCTTCGGAGTTGCCGATGATGTCGTCGAATTCGAGTTCCGGCGGCGGTTCGACTTTGCCGTTTTTGTTTTTTTCGATTTCCAGCACCTGAGTGATGCGGGCGAGCACTGTTTCCAGAGAGAGCGGTTTTTCAAGAAAGTCAACGGCGCCGATCTTCGTCGCCGCGACCGCCTGTTCAATCGTGCCGTGGCCGGAGATCATGACGACCGGCAGCGCCGGATAGGTTTCTTTGATCTTCTCCAGCACGTCGATGCCGTCTTCTTTGCCCAGCCACACGTCGAGCAGGACCAGAGCCGGTCGGCCCTTCGCCAGGGCTTTGAGCATATTGCGACCGGTGGCGAAGTCTTCGACTTCGAAGTCCTCGTCTTCGAGAACGTCCCGCAGCGTGGAGCGAATGCTTTTGTCGTCGTCGACGATGAATATTTTCACAAAATCCTCTGGCGCCTGGGCGCTTCTTGAATCCGAAACAGAATCGTAAACTCGGCGCCGCCCAGGGGCGAATGGCCGACCTGCAGACGCGCATCGTGTTCGAGCGCCGCCCGTTCCACCAGCGATAGTCCCAGACCGCTGCCGGCCCGGCCTTTCGTCGTAAAGTACGGTTCGAAGACCCGGTCTTCCAGACCTTCATCGATTCCGGGTCCGGTATCCTCGACTCGCAGGCGCACGAATTTTCGAATGCCCTGACGAACCAGAGCCGTCGACAGCACGACCCTGGGGGGATGGCGGCGCTGGTCCGCCGGCTGGGAGGCGATCGCTTCGACGCCGTTTTTCACAAGGTTGTTGGTCATGCCGATGATGATCGTTTTGTCCAGCGGAATCTCCGGCAGGTTCCCCGCCAAATGCATTTCGATCGGAATTCCAGGAACGACCGCCTGGAATCCGTTGACCGCTTCGGAAACGATCGCGTCCAGACTGCCAGTCTGCATGCGGGCTTTGGGCAGGCGCGCGAAATTCGCGAATTCGTGCACCAGTTCTTTCAGGACCTCGACCTGTTGAATGATCGTGCGGCAGCCGCTGCGCACGACTTCGTGCAGGTGTCCTTTTTCGGGATGGTCGAGACGGCGAATCATGCGGTCCGCCGAGAGCTGGATCGGCGTCAGCGGATTCTTAATTTCGTGCGCGAGACGCCGGGCGACCTCCTGCCAGGCGGCCAGACGCTGACTGTGCAGCAGGCGTTCGCGCAGGCTGCGCAGCTCCTGTGTCATCTGATTAAAGCTTTCGATCAGGATGCCCAGTTCCCCGGAAGCGCGCAATTCCAGGCGCGTGTCCAGATCCCCGTCGGTTACGGCGCGGGTGGCCGCCGCCAGCGATACGATCGGCAGCGAAATCTGACGTGCGATAATCAGCGAGATCACCAGGGCCGCGCAAACCATGAAGATGTACAGCAGCGCCAGGCCCAGCCGCAGGGTACCGGGCACTTCCTGTTTCCAGAAACCTTCATCGCGAAAGCTTTCGTACACCCGCTGGTAATTGCGCATATGATCTTCGAGTCCCGGGTGCAGCTTGCGCCCCAGGATGACGAAGGCGTCGGTAGCCGGTCGCCCGCGGCCGCCTTCCTGCAGCTTCGCCGGGAATCGATAAAAGATATAGTCGCTGCCCCGCAAAGTCGCCGCGGCGAAGGGCGCCTTATATCCGAATTCTTCCGTCTGTTCTAAAAAAATCGGCAGCTTCTGGTCAGAAAAGATGTCCGTCGACGCGAAACGAAATTCTCCGTTCGCGAAAACTCCGGCGAAATCCCGGCCGGGAATCAAGACCTGTTTCTCGAAAGTCCGTTCGATGTCGCGGCGGGGATCCGTGCTGAGCTTCGCGAGCGACGGACTCGCGTTTACCAGGTCTTCGTAAAAGCGTCCGGCGATTTCGCGCTCGTAATAACTGATCGTCGCATTGGCCGAATCCATCGCGTCGGCCACCTCGACGTTAAACAAACTTTCGGTTACGACTTCAACGTTGTTGGCGGAAATCAAAAAGATCGGAATCGAAGGAATCAGTGCGATCAGCATAAAGGCCAGGCTCAAACGATAGCGCAGGCTGGATCTCAGATTGCCCGTCTGGCGAATGCGCCGGTTGCGATAATAATAATGCGCGATCAGGTTCAGCGTGCCGACCGGTATAAACAGCAGCAGGTACGTAAAGATGCGGTCAACAGGGCTCGCGTCTTCCGCGAGCAGCCACTGTTCCGAAACCAGGATACTCAGAATTACGATCAGAATCAAAAAGAAGATGTCGCGCAGATAGATCTTGCGCTCTTCCTGTTGCCAGGGCGCGGCAGGTGCGGCGGATTTGGACATATTTCAAACCTCTTTTCGAAACGAAAACGGCGGGCGTTCAGAAATCACGCGCGAAAATAGTACACAGCCGGCTCGCGAATATGAGCCGCAGTGCATGCTAGAATTTGCCCGAGAGAATTTCGGCCAGTTTCGCGACGGCGTCTTGTTCGTCCGGCCCCTCGGTATTCAGCGTGACCTGCGCGCCGTTGCACAAAGCAAGCATCAGCAGTCCCATGATGCTCTTTCCGTTTACGGTGGTGCCGTCGGAAGTCAGGGTGACTTCCGACTTAAATTTCGCCGCTTCGCGAACGAATACCGACGCCGGCCTGGCGTGCACGCCTTCGGCGTGAGTAATTGTAATTTCAGTTGATTCCATCAGGATGATTCCTGCGAAGCTTTACGCGCGTTCTTTTGCAATATCTGTTCGTTGATGCGATTCGAAAGTTCGCGAGCCGCATGATAGCCCATGCGTTTCGAGCGATGATTCATGGCCGCCGTTTCGATTAGAATGGGAACGTTACGACCGGGACGGACCGGCAATAGAATGCGCGGGACCTGCACTCCGAGAATATCGACGGTTTCTTCTTCGATGCCCAGGCGATCGTAGTCTTTGGATTGGTCCCAGTCTTCCATGCGAATGACCAGATCGATCTTGCAGCGCCCGAGAATCGCGCCCACCCCGAATAGATCTTTGACGTTGATGATGCCGACGCCTCGCAGCTCCATATGATGCTCGATCACTTCGCTGGCCCGGCCGACCAGTTCGGTTTCGCCGAAGCAGCGAATGTGCACGATATCGTCGGCGACCAGACGGTGATGCCGCTCGACCAATTCCAGCGCGGTTTCGGATTTACCGATGCCGCTCGCCCCCATCAGCAAAATACCGACGCCGAACACGTCGATCAACACGCCGTGCAAACTCGTACTCGGCGCGAGCTCTTCGCTCATATACTGGGTGAACAGCACGATGAAATTATGCGTGCTGAGTTTGGTTTTCATCAGCGGCGTGTGGGTCTTCTCAGATGCTTCGATAAACTCCGGCGGCGGTTCGTTGCCGTGGGTAAAAATCAGTCCGGGATGGGGATAACGGAAAAACTCAGCGATAATTCGCTCGCGATCCGCGGCGGTGCAGTCTTCAAGATAGGCTGTTTCGCCCCGCCCGAATACCTGAATGCGATCCTGAGCGAAGTTGCGATAGAAGCCGGCCAACGCCAGGCCCGGACGGTTCACGTCGATCGAAACCAGATGGCGGCCGATGCCGCCGCGGCCCGCCAAAAGCGAGAGCTCCAGATCAGCGTGTTTTTCGAGTAATTGTCCGGCTTCGATATAGCTCATAAAACGACCGCGGCTACGAATCCAACCCGCTCAGCTCAGGGAGCGAGCCGCAAGGCGGATCAGACTTTCGGCCGATGCCTTTTATCCAGAACTTTTTCTTTGTGCCGGCGAACCTGCTTTTCGAGTTTGTCTTCGACCAGGTCGATCGCGGCGTACATGTCTTCATGCTGTTCCGAAGCGATGAATTGATGGTTGTCGGCGTGGATCGCGATCTCCACTACCTGGTGGATCTTTTCGACTTTGCAGCGCACATCCGCCGAAGTCAGAGTATGAAAGTGATCCGAGAGTTTTTCGATTTTTTTAGCGCAATGATCTTTGATCGCGTCCGACGCTTCGAGGTTTTGAAAATAGTAGGTTATGTTCATAGTTTCCTTCGACTCCCTGATTTCATTTGCTTAATTTTATTCGAAATGCGTGTCAATCTTTTCGATTCATGTCAAGTATGACGCCTGCGACGGCTTGCGAGCCCTTCGCCGGCGCTCATGATCCCGGCCCTTCGCTGCGGGCGTTGAGCTTCTTCAGTTTTTTTCGCCGGTCGGCCGGCAGGATTTTCAGAATCTTTCGATACTTGGCGACAGTCCGCCGGGCGATCTGCACGCCTTCGGATTTAATGCGCTCCATGATTTCCTGATCCGACAGCGGACTGTCGTCGTCTTCTTCGTCGACCAGCTGGCGAATGCGATCCTGAATGCTGCGGGCCGAATGGGTATCGCCGGAGCTGCCGGTGCTGCGCAGCGAACTCGAAAAGAAATATTTGAGCTCGAAAACGCCCCATCTGGTCTGGGCGTACTTGTTCGTCGTGATCCGCGAAACCGTGGATTCATGCAGCTCGACTTTTTCGGCGACCATGCGCAGAGTCAGCGGCTTCAGATTGCCGTGTCCTTTGCGAAAGAACTCCTCCTGGAATTCCAGAATGGATTTCATCACGCGGCTCAGGGTCTGGCGCCGCTGGCGGATACTCTTCATCAGCCACTGGGCCGATGTCAATTTCGTCTGCAGATATTCGCGATCGTCGCTGCCCCGTCCCTGAGAGCGCAGCATGTTTTTATACTCTTCGTTGATGCCGAGCGCCGGCAGCCAGTCGTCGTTGATTAAGATCTGAAATTCGTCGTCGATTTCAATGACGATCACATCCGGCACGATATAGTCTGGAATGCGCGGCGCGTACAAAGTCGCCGGATACGGTTCCAGCGTGCGCACGAATTGCAGACTCGACTCGATCTGCTCCCGGTTATAGGCGGTCATCTTCTCGATTCTCTTATAGTCGAATTTTTCGAGATCTTCGAAGTGCTCTTTCAACAGGCGATGCGTGATTTCATCTTCTGGACGCAGCAGTCGCGCCTGGATTAAAAGCGACTCGCCGATGTCCCGCGCGCCGCAGCCGATCGGATCGAGAGCATAGAGCTGGGTCAGGGCCTGCTCCGCGTCGGCGAGTTTCACTCCGGTGCTCTCGATCAGCTCCGGCAGGGGCTGGCTCAGAAAGCCACGATCGTCGATCGCCGAAATTAAAACTTCGCCGGCTGCGACCTGCTCGGGCGAAAGATCCGACATGCGCAGTTGCCAGAGCAGATGATCCGAAAGGGATTCAGTCGAACGAACCGCGTTCTGTAAAAATTGGTGCTTTTGCTCCGTGCGTTCGGCGCTGCCGGCGCGATCCCCCTGGTGTTCCCGGAACTCTTCGCGACCGGAACGCCAGCCGTCGTCGGCTTCGGAATCTTCCGGGGCCGGTTCCCGGGGCGGCTCGACCGCCGCCGGCATATCGCGATCGGCGTTGCTGTCGCCTTCGCCGCCCTCGCCTCGATCTTCCAGCAGCGGGTTTTCCAGAATTTCCTGCTGAATGCGTTCGGAAAGCTCCAGATTCGAGAGCGGCAAGAGCTCGATCGACTGGCGCAGATCCTGCGTAATGACCAGCCGCTGGGTTTGTTTTTGAACGAGGTTCTGACTGAGCGCCATAAACTGTGCGACGGCGATAGGGGCGCGAGAGCCCTAGAGCCGGAAGTCCTCCCCCAGATATTTGCGACGAATCTCTTCGTCGTTCACAAGTTCTTCGGGACGTCCGGCGCGCAGAATCTGCCCGGCGTACATGATATAAGAGCGGTCTGTAATCTTGAGGGTTTCGCGGACATTGTGGTCGGTTATCAAAATCCCCAGACCGCGGTCACGCAGGTGGGCGACCAGTTCCTGAATGTCTTTCACCGCGATCGGGTCGACCCCCGCGAAGGGTTCGTCGAGTAAAATAAAATCCGGCTCCGTCGCCAGGGCCCGGGCGATTTCACAGCGGCGGCGTTCGCCCCCCGACAGAGTAAATCCCTTTTGATTTACGACGCGGTTCAAGTGCAGTTCGTCGACGAGCATATCGCGCTTGCGAATAATATCGGCTCGCGGGAGTTTTTGCATCTCCAGCACCGCCTCAATATTTTCCGCGACCGTTAACTTACGAAAAACAGAAGCTTCCTGCGGCAGATAACCGATACCCAGACGCGCTTTGCGATACATGGGCAGCGCGGTAATATCGTCGTGATCGATATATACCTGGCCGCGATCGGGAGTAACGAGGCCCACGGCCATATAAAACGAGGTGGTTTTGCCGGCGCCGTTCGGACCGAGCAGTCCCACGATTTCGCGCTGGCGGACTTCGAAGCTTACGCCGTCGACGACCGTTTTCTTGTTATAGATCTTTACCAGGCTTTCGCCGCGCAGAGTGCGCACGCGCGAACCATCAAAAAAATCGTCCGCTTCCCGTTCCATCACTGCGGAACCTGATTCGTTGAAGTCAGAACTCCGGTCGCGGCCGCTCTTCGTCGATTCGGCGGCGCGACGCGTGGTTTTCGAATTCCGGGAAACTTTCTTCGTTTTTTTCTTCAAAGTAGTTTTGGTGGTCTTCGTACTTTTGGTCGAGGCGCTCATATTTACTGCTCGCCTCCCAGATAACCTCTAATGCGATTATACAAAAGTATACGATTTTTTTCAGGGTAAAACAAAATTTTCTCGCAGCGCACCGAACTCGCGCCGTCTTTTAAGCCCGGATCGCCTTCCAGAACAATCACGTCCGCGTCTTCGTAAAAAGTCGCGATCTCGCCGGTCGCCAGCAAATTTTCGCGCTCGATTTCGACGCCGCCCCACGCCGATGTATTTTCGGCGGCGAAGTCGCGCTGAATCACGGCGCCGCGCAGAGTCGCCTCGACTTCATCGGTGCCCTTTTTATAAAATTCAATTTCGGGATCGCCTTCCAGGCGCAGCAGTTCTTCGTCGCGCTGATAATCCATCACGTCGGCGCGCACGAACATATCCTGAGATCGATCGCGCATCTCCACGCCCTGCTCGGTATGAATCGTATGAAAATCACGGCCAAGCGCGACCAGCGCGGGCGTGCGCACTTCCAGGCTTTCGCCCCGCGTCATCATCACCTGGCCTTCGACTTCGGTCGTGGCTTCTTCGTCGGCGGGAAAAGAATGAATGATACGGTCCGCCGTGAGCGCCGTTAGTTCTTGAACGGCGGCGTCGTTTTCGCCGTCGGCCTCTTCTGTCCCGCCCGCGGTTTGATTTCGCGCGCCGCCTGGATTCGCTTTATTCGTATCGTTTGCATTCGCCTCGTCGGAATCGCCGCCGAACACGGGCAGCGATCCACCGAGCCGCACGTATTCTTCGAGTCCGGGCGGCCTGCCATCTTCCCCGCCGTCATCATCGTCTTTTTCGGCGTCATCAGGGCCGATGCCCCCGCCGTTGTTCGATAAAAACGCGATCTGTCCATCAAGCAAGACGCGGCGATCTTCGACTTCATAGATCAAGCGATCCCCGGATAGAAACTGGTCCTTGCCGAATAGAAAGGGATTCGCTTCGAGCACCACGCGATTTTCGTCGTCGTAATAGACTCCGCGGTCCCCGAGAATGCTCCAGGCGTCGTGATGAATGCGCACGTCGCCGTCCAGCACCGACTCCTTCGCTTCCAGATCGCGGGTGATCTTTGTGCAGGTGACCAGAGTCGGCTTATTGCGTCCCTGCTTTACCGTTAAATACGGCCGACCGCTCAGTTCCACCATCTGTTCGTCGCGATCGTAATCCGCCCGGGCGGCGTAGACCCGCAGTCCGCTGGAGCGATCGTAAATTTTCACGGCGCCTTCGAGCTTGCCGCGAGTGCCGTCTTCGATCACCATGCGGTTCGCCGTAATTAGAACGTTTTCATGGCGAATCGTGGCGTTGCCGCGAATCGTAATGCGCACGGTCGTGAGTCCCAGGTCGTCTTCGATGACTTCGCGAATCAATTCGTAGCCGCTAAACGAGGTGCTGACCCGCCGACCCTTCTTGTCGGGTTTCGTGCTGCGGACCGTGCGCGCGTCGTCGCCGGGAGGCGGCGTAAATTCCTGCGGCGTTTCGCTTTCGTTGATTGCGACATCCACGGCTGCTTCTTCGAGTGGACGCTCGTCGGTCGTCTGATCCGGCGCCGGACCCGGACGCACTCCGGAGGAGACGCAGGCCGTCGAGGCGAATACCAGCATCGGCAAAAGCAGCAACAAGACCTGCGCGATCTTCGCCGCATTAATTTTGAGCAGCAGCGCCTTCACTGAAAGAGATCCCCCGCGCTCTGTTCGGAACTGGAATTGCTGACGGAAATAACGACGGGGCCTTTGCAGACCTGACGGTTGTTCGCGTAGTCGACTTCGGCGCCGCGGGTGCAGCGAGTCGTAAGCCCCTCCTCGATAATCGTGATCGGCTTATCGGAAGTTAAGATTTCTTCGATGCGGTCGTACTCGACTTCTTCGGCTCGAACGGTGCGCCCTTTGTCCTGGCCCTTAAAATATACATTGCCGGAAAGATAGAACATCTCGTCGTCCTGATCGATCTCCCCCCGGTCCGCGGTCATCAGATCCGTAAGATTGCCGTCTGCGTCGTACTGTTCGAAGCGAAAATTATACGCGACGATTCGTTCGGGCTGCTTGCCCTTTTGATAGATAAAGGCTTCGTCGGCTTCGACGAACCATTGCTTGCGACCGTCGGTCTGAACCGATTCGCGGCGAAAGTCTTTGATCCGAATGCCGGCGTCGTTTTCGCGGACCTCTTCATCGATCACACGATAACTCTCAGGGCACGCGCTCAGAAAAAGGCAGAGACTCGCAATCATCGCCCGAATCAGGCCGCGGCCGCAGGTTCTGGTCGCCGGAGCGCTCATCGCATCAGCTCTCTGCCGCGGGCTTCTGAGCGAGCGTCGCCGCCGCGGCCGGCAGGACCTCCGACTTCACGAAACGATCCAGGCGATACAGTTTTCGCAGAAGCTCCGGCGCCTGATCCAGCCAGTACTGATTGCTCGCATCGGACCAGGCTTCTTCCGGCTTCGGATGCACTTCCATGAACAGTCCTTCGATGCCGGCGGCTACCGCGGTGCGGGTCAAAAGCGGAACGTACTGGCGATTGCCGCCGCTGGTCTTGCCGCCCCCGGGCAGCTGGGTGCTGTGAGTGCCGTCCATAACGACGGGGATATTCATCGAATGCAAAATTTCATTCGAACGCGGATCGAAGACCAGGTTGTTATAGCCAAACGAAGTGCCCCGCTCGGTGATCAGATACTTCTCGGAACCCTGGGCCTGGATTTTGTCGACGATGCTGCCCGCATCCGACGGCGCCAGAAACTGACCTTTTTTGACGTTCACCCAGCGACCGGTCGCGGCGCAGGCGTTTACGAGATCGGTCTGGCGACACAGAAAGGCGGGAATCTGGAGGACGTCGACCACGTCGGCAACCGCCTGCACCTGAGCGGTCTCGTGTAAATCGGTGACCAGCGGCACGTCAAAAGTTTCTTTAATATAACGTAGATCGGCCAGGCCCTCGTCGATCCCGGGACCGCGACGCGAGTCCGATGATGATCGATTGGCTTTATCAAAACTGCTCTTGAAGATGTACAGAATGCCGAGCTCGTTTGTGACTTCGAGCATCTGCTCGCAAATCCGGGCCAGCATATCCCGGCCTTCGATCACGCACGGCCCCGCCATCAAAAAAAACGGCTGCTCGCCCCCGATGCGGTGGCCTTTGAGAAATTCACGTTCTTGAATCATATTCTACGACATCCACGACGCCGGCCTCTGAATGCAGGCCCGCGCAGCTCCTGTGAAATTCAGTATATTCGAATCAGGGCGGTTTAGCAAGTCTTATTCCAGCAGGAACTTTTTTCCGATCAAACGTGATTTTTTTTAGATTTTCGGAAATTTTTATCCCACAAAAACACACCAGCTCCGGGATCGGCAAAATGCGACGGCATATTCGGGGACCCACCGGGAATCGCCAGGGATGTCGCTGATTTCACGGATTTTTTTGCGGCCCATGCTGCGTGGAATGCGACGCGAGCCGTAGAGTATCTTACGCCTGATCAGGATCCTGCGCAGACGTCAAAACCAGATTCAGTAGGGCAAATCTTTCTCTTTCGCGTACCGCACCGGTAGAGCGCGAATTTCGGCGATGCAGGTATCCTGATATTTCTCGCCCGGGTACACGCTCAGGATCGTCAGCTTCAACTCGGAAACGAAAATCGGCCGCGCAAATTCTAGGACCTGAGGATCGCGTGAATCATTGAGTGCATGCTCTTCGCCCGGCCCGAACCGGGACTCGCCGACGGGAACGAGATGTTCCGACAGAGTATTCAGAGCGAGGCGCAGCGTTCGGACGCGAGCGTTTGCACGAAAGAGTTTCTCATTCCGCGCACAGCCGTTGACGATCTCAACGCCCTCGATCAGGTACCAGCCGCGAATCTTGCCGCCCTGCATCGGCGGACCGACCACTATCGTAATCGATTCACCAGCGCCCGGGCCGTCCACTCCCTCAACCCAGGCCGTGCGGACGTCATTGTCGATCGCCTGCTTCGCGCCGTAGCTATTTTTCGCATCGTCACCGGCAGCAGCCGAGGAGACATGAGCCCACGAATGCAGGCGATGCGGCAGACGCAGGACCAGGTCAAAGTCCGGTTCGATATTGAAGTACTCGATTACGAAGCCCTGTTCGTTTTCAATGACTTTGCCCTTGCCGCCTTCGATCGTTAAGCCGGCATAAGGATAGTATTCAAGGCGCTTCAGTTCTTCATTCGGAAAAAGACCGATCCGGGACCGGACATCTTCAGGATTGAGGCCATCGAAAATGATTTCAAAACGCGCTTTCTTGATTTTACCGGCCCATAATGCGCCAGTGCGCAGGATGTACTTCACTTCGTCGTAATCATGGTCGTAGTTCACGCCCTGATAGATCTGTTCATAGCGATTGATGACGGTCCGGCGCTGGCCCGCGGCGAAGGGCACCGAAAAGGTTTCGAATAAATTCCAGGAGGATACGCCTGCGTCCGGACTGGCTTTGGGCGTAACTTTCAGAGCTTCTTCGCGGCCCGAAACCAGCAGGGCCGCTTCGAAATCCCGAATCGGGCTGGTCATATGCGTGTCCTGCTTCCTGATCGGGAAACCCATCGCCACGGTCCGGGCTTTGCCGGCGTTTCGAAATTCGTAGCGAACCTCGACGCGATAGTTCTCCCGGCCCAGGTGAATGCGAACCACCTCTGAGTCCAGGTGAATCTCAGAGTCGTTGACCGGTCGCACGTTCCCGCCGGGTAAGGCCGTGAGCGGTGCTGAATCGGCCAGGATTCCGGCCGAATCGCCAGGCGACGCAACGGGTCGCAAGAACAACAGCATCGCCGCTATTGCAAGCGCCGGGATTTTCATCGAAGGCTTACGGCCGATACGATCGTTGCGTAAATATTCAGATGTTTGAATCATAAAAATATTATCCAGCCCCAAAAAGATCATCCGTGGCATCGGCGAAATCCGTGGCAAAAAATCAGTGGCAAAAAAAAATCTGCAGCGAATAATCCGCGCGAATCACGAGGACCGCGACATGATTCAGAAAGGCGAATCTTTGTCCGTCGCGAGCTGCACCGGTAGCAGGCGCACTTCGGCAATGCAGGTATCCTGAAATTTTTCGCCGGGATAGACGCTCAAAATCGTCAGCTTCACTCCGGCAGTAATCACCGGCTGCGCGAATTCGATCACCTGAGCTTCGGCGCGATCTTTGAGTTCCATTTCTTGCGCCGAAACCAATGGAAACTCAGGGTTGTAGGCGCGCTGCGGCACAGAATACAGCTCGACGCGCACTTTGCGAACGCGTCCGTTCGCCAGAAAGAGCTGCTGGTCGCGAGCACAGCCGTTGACGATCTCAACTCCTTCGATCAGATACCAACCCTGAACTTTACCGCCGTGCTTGGTGGGCGCCGCGAAGATCGTCAGCGATTCGCCGACGCCGGCGCCCGCGGCTCCCTCGACCCAGGCGGTGCTGACATCTTTGTCGATCGCTTTATTAGCGGCGTAACGATCTTCTCCCTGCGCGTCTTTTCCCTTGAGTTGCGAAGAGGAACTCGCGCCGGCATACAGACGATGCGGTAATCGCAGCGTCACGTCGAAGTCTGGTTCGATATTAAAGTACTCGATCACCAGACCCTCCTTGTTCGAAACGACCTTGCCCGGCCCTCCCTCGAGCCTCCATCCTCCGTAGGGATAGTATTCGAATGTTTTGCTTTCGTAATTCCAGAACACGCCGACCCGGGACTTTGTGTCCTCGGGATGGATCCGATCGAAGAAAATCTCAAAGCGCGCCTTCTTGATCTTACCGGCCCAGAGCGCGCCGGTGCGTAAGATGTATTTCACTTCATCATAGTCGCCGTCATAGTTGACGCTCTGGTAAATCTGCTCGTAGCGATTGATAAGGGTCCGGCGCTGACCCGCAGCGAAGGGCACGGAGAAAGTTTCAAATAAGTCCCAGGGGGAAGCGTCCGGATCGGGG
Source organism: bacterium (assembly GCA_024742665.1). GTDB lineage: Bacteria > Spirochaetota > Leptospiria > Leptospirales > Leptonemataceae > JANSYA01. Next base: position 185,607 of record JANSYA010000008.1, on the reverse strand, counting down.
CTCGCTTTCGGCGTAACCTTCAGCGGCTCTTCCCGCCCCGAGACCAAAAGAGCCGCTTCAAAATTCTTGAGCGGGCTGTCCATAAACGTAACGGGCTTGCTGTTCGGAAAACCCATCTCCACGGTCCGGGCTTTGCCGGCGTTTCGAAACTGATAGCGAACCTCGACGCGATAGCCCTCCTGGCCCAGGCGAATGCGAACGAGCTCCGAATCTAAATGAATTTGAGAATCCGTGACCGGTCGCACATTCCCACCGGGTAAGGCCGTGATCGGCCCCGCATCTGCCAGGAGTCCAGCCGAATCGGTAAGCGACGCAAGGGGTAGCAAGAACAACAGCATCGCCCCGATGGCAAGCGCCGGGATCTTCACCGAAGGCGTACGGCCGATGCGATCGTTGCGTAAAATTGCCGATTCTTGAATCATAAATTACCATCCAAATCAAAAGATCATCCGTGCCATCACGTGGAGTACTCTTGCCGACATGGGCCGGAGGATCGGCCGAATCGAATGCCCGGCAATCAAATAAAGCCTTTCGTTCGTAGCTTCGAAACCATGCTGCGAATCAGAAAATCCATTCGATCATCCGCATCCTGCTTGCCGGAGCGGTTACCGGCGTCGAAGGATTCCGACCAGAGGATTCGCCGGGACGATACGTCCACGCACTTTACCGCAATCCGGGCCGCATCCGGATTTTCTGAAGGTACGCCATTCGCTTTCGTAACCCGTGCAAAGATCAATCGTTGCGCCTGGATATGACGCCCGACACGAATCCCCTGGTCGAGAGTCAGACCGCTCTGACCGTATTCCAGCTCGGACAGCAGCGCTCGCAGGCGGGCCCGCTCCACCATCTGAATACCAGAACGTACCAATGCCCGCTCGAGCGATTCACGGACTTCCTGCTTATCCGCCTCAAAGGCGGAGCCCGGAATATCAACGGGCATTACAGCGTACGCCGGAGCCGGCGTGCTGAAAAAACGCGCCGCCAGTTTCTCATCCGTGGCGAGCTGAATTCGCAGATCAGATTCAAAGCGATCGTACACAACGTCGACGATCGAATCCGTTCTAACATCCCCCGAATAATCCACGCGATCGAGAAAGGGCGTCACCACGCTCGCGAGCGGAGTTAGAATGCCCGCCAGATACTGATGACTCACGGGATATTTGTAGCGCGCGAGTACTGTTTTGTTTTCCGAGTCAGTCAGAATAAAACTAATCGCTCCATTCGATGCGCCGATTGCCGGAATGATCGAAAGAGTAAGAATCGATAGCAGAAAAAAAGGATTCTGATGCGCGAGGGAGACCGAGCCGACCGTGGTTTGCACTCGCACCGAGACATTCGCGCCCGGCTCCACGAAAAAATAGCGACTCTGCTGAAAGTGTCCGAGCATCGCCTCGGAATAATAACTTTCGACCAACGGCGATATAGAATCATCGCCGGTTTTTTTTGCCAGTCGCTCTTCTGAGGCAAGCCGACTCGCCTCGTCAAAGATCAATCTGACCGGCAATTCCTGCTGACTGTGAGCCTCCGCGACATTCAGCAGCGGCAGGACTCCGATGGGATCGCCCCCCACACTTGCGTGATGCAGGCAGTGGCTGGAAAAAATCAGAATGAATAGAACACTGATCCTTTTTGTGATACTGTGCATGTATCCAACTCCGCTAATGCAGAAAATCGCCGCAACTCCCCGTATTATCTGAGAAATCAGCGAAATCCGTGGCGATGAAAAGTCGCGAAACTTTCCCGGCTCCAGTGCGCCTTCCGACTTCTTGTTCTTATTTCGCGAGTTTGGCTGCCGCCGCGACGAAGCCGGCAAATAACGGATGCGCCTTGATCGGCTTGGATTGAAACTCGGGATGGAACTGGCAGCCCAGAAACCAGGGATGGTTTTTGAATTCAATGATTTCCACCAGCTGTCGGTCGGGACTCATGCCGGAGAAAATCAGGCCGTTCTTTTCCATCGCTTCTTTGTAACGCAGAGTGAATTCGAAGCGATGGCGATGCCGTTCGCGAATGCGTTTTTCTTTGTATAGCTTATGGGCCAGCGTGCCTTCGTTGACGAGACACGGATAACCGCCCAGACGCATCGTCCCGCCCTTTTGTTCCAGGCCGTGCTGCTCTTCCAGCAGCGAAATCACGGGATGCTCGGATGCCGGATCGAATTCCGAAGAATTCGCGTCGTCTAAGCCCAGCACGTTCCGCGCGAATTCGATGATCGCGCACTGCATGCCCAGGCAGATGCCGAAGAACGGAATCTTTTTCGTGCGCGCGTGCTGAATCGAAATCAGCTTGCCTTCGATACCGCGACTGCCGAAGCCCCCGGGAACCAGGATCCCGTGCACGCCGGAGAAACGCGAACCGACGCCCTCTTCTTCCAATTCTTCCGGGTCCACTTTGACGAATTCCACGTCGACCTGGTTGGCGATGCCGCCGTGCATCAGCGCTTCGTAAATCGAACGATAAGCGTCTTGCAGCGCGATGTACTTACCGCAAACGGCGATGCGCACGGTCTTGCGCGGATTCTTAATGACTTCTAAAATATCGCTCCAGCGTTTGAAGTTCAAACGCTTCGGTGATTCAATGCGAAAGTGATCGAGCACGACCTGGTCGATCTGCTCTTCGCGATACATTTGCGGAATCTCGTAGATACTCGAAGAGATGTCCGTGGCCGAGATGATATTCGCTTCAGGCACGTTGCAAAACATCGAAAGTTTTTCTTTCATGTCCTTCGACATGCCGCGATTCAAACGGCACACCAGCACGTCGGGTTGAATGCCGTACTGCAATAATTCTTTGACGCTGTGCTGGGTCGGCTTGGTCTTCGCTTCGCCGGCCACCGTAATCGTCGGCACCAGCGTGAGATGCACGAAACACACCCCTTCGCGTCCGCGTTCGCGGCGCATCTGACGAATCGCTTCTAAAAACGGAATGCCTTCGATGTCGCCGACCGTGCCGCCGATCTCGACGATCACGAAGTCCAGCTCTTCGTCGCGGGTCAGCTTGGTAATGCGTTCTTTAATTTCGTTGGTGATGTGCGGGATCACCTGCACCGTGCGTCCGAGATAATCGCCGCGCCGTTCGCGCTGGATCACCGCGTTATATATTTGCCCGGTCGAAACCGAGTTCAGCTGCGTTAATTTTGTATTGGCCGTAAAACGTTCGTAGTACCCGAGGTCCAGGTCGGTCTCGGCGCCGTCGTCGGTAACGTAGACTTCCCCGTGTTGAAAGGGACTCATCGTACCGGGATCCACGTTGATATAGGGATCCATCTTCTGAAGAGTCACGCGATAGCCGCGACTTTCCAGCAGGCAGCCGAGCGCCGCGACAGTGACGCCTTTACCAAGCGAGGAACAAACACCGCCGGTCACGAAGATATAGCGAGTCCCGGGTTCCGACGCTTTGCCTCCGTCTTTCGCACCCGCCGATTTAGCGGAAGATTTCTGGTCCTGGGAGGCTTTGCTGTCGGGCATGGGCCAAATTCACAAAGCCCCCCCGCATCGAAAGATTTTTTTTATGTCTCCCCGGCAGGTTTCTGAAAAACCTGCGTGGTGGGTTTTGTAAAAAACCGCCAGCCAGCAGGTTTTAGAAAACCCCCTGCCCCTGAATTTCTTCGCCACGGATTTCTCTGATTTCACAGAGGGCCAACCGCCGGCTCTACACTGAAATCGCTGGATTGATCGGTGGAATCTGCGAAATCCGTGGCAGAAAGGAACCCGCGTGGCAGAAAATAGCCCGCGCCGCTCATTCCTGCATGCGCTGCACGAGACCGGTCGTGGAATACCCGGGGACAAATGGCAGCACGACGATCCGGCCGCCGTACGCCTGAACGGTGGGCGCTTCGGGCAAATCTTCCGGGCGATAGTCGCCGCCCTTGCAGTGAATCGAAGGTCTTAATATTTCCAGAGTTTCGATCGGAGTGTCTTCTTCGAATCCCACCAGAAAGTCCACGCAGGCCAGGCCAGCCAGCACCAGCATGCGATCCGCCAGCGGATTCAGCGGACGCTCGGGCCCTTTGTTCAAACGCCGCACGGAATCATCCGAGTTCACGCCCATCACCAGCAGGTCTCCCAGGTCGCGCGCACGATTCAGATAGCTCACGTGGCCGCTGTGCAGTAAATCGAATACGCCGTTCGTAAATACAATCGTCCGGCCGGCGAAGGCGGGGCTCCTGAGATGCGCCGCAAGAGCGTCGCGATCTCGCCGAAATTTTTCGCCGAGGCTTTCGTAAAACTCGTTCATGGTATTTCAGAGCGCAGGCGACCGGCGAAACGGAGACCAGGGCTTCCGCCGGGTACGTACGGCCGCCGATCGTCTTAAAGGGCCGCTTCCAATTCAGACACGGTCACCGTCGCCGCTCCCAGATGCGCGACGACCTGACCCGCCGCAAGATTGCTCAAACGCACCGCGTCCTGAGCGCTCGCGCCAGCGGCGATCGCCAGAGTAAAGACCGATATAACGGTATCGCCGGCGCCGGTCACGTCGAAGACTTCGCGCGCCATCGTCGGAAAATTTTCGGCCGTCTTTTGACCGGCCTGGAACAGAGTGATGCCCTTTTCGCCCCGCGTAATCAACAGCATCTTCGCGCGCAGGCTTTCCAGAATCTCCAGACCGCCGGCGTGCACGTCGGCGTCGTCGACCAGTTTGCGTTTGAGATGACGGCCGGCTTCGTGGTGATTCGGCGTAAGCACGCCCACGTCTTTATAGTCCTGGAAGTGAGTCACCTGGGGATCGACGGCGATAAAGCAATCGTGCCGCCGTGCGACTTCGACTGTCGCCTGGATCACGTCGGGGCGGATCACGCCTTTATCATAGTCCGATAGGATAATCGCCTGCACGCGAGGCGTCGCGTTTTCGACGAAGTTTTGAATCGCCGCGATAATTTTCGCGCGACTACCGTCGCTTAAGGCGGCTTCGCTTTCACGGTCCAGACGCACGATTTGCTGCTGCCCGGCCATGATGCGCGTCTTGCGAGTCGTGGGACGATCCGCAACGGCGATCAAACCCGCGCTGTCCGCTTCGCTCAAACCGAGGCGTGCGAAGTCCGCGCGCAATATCCCCGCCGCTTCATCTTGCCCGACGACGCCGGCCACGGAAACCTGCGCGCCCAGACTCCGCAGATTGCGCACGACGTTGCCCGCGCCGCCCGGCACCGTGCGCACTTCGCGTTCCACGACGACCGGTACGGGAGCTTCCGGCGAGATTCGTTCGACCGAACCTTTGATATATTCATCGACCATGAAGTCGCCGACGACCAGGATATGTGAACCGGCGAAGCGGCTTAAGACGTCTTTCATCTAACTATACTGGCGCTGATTTATAATTGCGCTGATTCCGCGGACTGCTTCAAAACGAATACAATGCTGCAGCGACTGAGCGCCATCCGGCCGGAACGGTGTCCGAGAATGCGCTCCGCATCTTCGGCGTCCAGATATATATCGCTGCGACCCGCGCCCATCACGCCGGCCGCATAGGTATAATAGGGCTGTCCCCCCACCCGGCGATCCCGGCGGGCCTGCTCGGCCGATGCGTAGTACGCAACCAGGCCCAGGCGCAGGCAGGTGCGCCCGGCCATCTCGGGACCGAAAATCAAACGCCCCCGGTCGGTAAAAATGCGCGGTTCCAGGCTCGGCCGAAATTCGGGGTACTCGCGCAAATCGACGACCAGCCCGCTGATGCGATCGGTCACGTCCACCGCTGAAACCTCCGGCGGACGCTGGGTGCCGTACTTGCTGCGGCCCAGCATGCCGTACAATCCATCGCGACCGAGAAAGGGCATGGCCAGCTCGACCGAAACATAGCCCTCGCCGGTATTGCGCGACTTCGTAATAAAGCGCGACGCGAGACTGCCGAGACTTTCGCGCAGGCCGGCGTCGGCCCGCATCTTTTCGATTAGCGTAAAACGCGAGTCCAGGCGCAAAGAAGTGACCGAATTCATCAAGCGCAGGCTGGCGAGTTCCGTCGCCCGGTTCCGGGCCGTGGCGCGGGCGTCGCTAATCGACGTAGCCGTGCCCGGACCGCCGAAATCAGGATGCGAAGAATCGTAGACGATGCGCGGCAGGCGCACCCGGGAGCGCGCGAAGACGTAGCCGCCGGTCCAATCGACGGAGGAGTGCTCGTCGAGCTCCTGAATAAAATGATAATCGGGCGTGCGAAAAAAAAGACTCCGGTCCCGCCCTGACAAAGCCGTCGCGCTCAGAGCCAGGGCGACAATCATAATCGCGCCAATGACCGGGCCGACCCGACGACCTTTCCAGATTGCGAATCGACTGCCGGCGGAGAACCGGGGTGTGAAAAGTACGCGCATACCGTACGTATCGGCAGAATCCAGAAAGAGCGCAAGGCGGCATTGTGCGCCAATACAAATTCGCACGACACCGGCCCATGGCCTGCGCAGCATTCAAATTCGCACGGCGCAGGCCATTCGGCCTCCGCCGTGCTCAGATAAAAAGCTTTCGAAAGGCCGCGGCGACGTCCGGGAAGGCCCGCAGTCGCCTGGCCGGCGGCAGCACGGCCAGGATCTTTTTTCCGTAGCCTTTGGTCTGCAAACGAGGATCCAGAATCGCGACCATGCCCCGGTCGGTGGCGGTGCGAATGAGGCGGCCGAAGCCCTGCTTGATGCTCAAAGTCGCGGCCGGCAGCTGCAAGCCCCCGAAGGCGTCCCGGCCTTCGGACTTTTCCCGTTCCATGCGGGCCGCAAGCAAGGGCTCGTCGGGCACTCGAAAGGGCAGGCGCACGAGAATCACCAGGCGCAGCATATCCCCTGGCACGTCGATGCCCTGCCAGAAAGTCGCGAGCCCGAAGAGCGCCCCCCGGGGGTGCTCCCGAAAACGAGCCAGAGCCGCGGCCGGCCCCTGGTCCAGCTGACTGAAAATTTCGAAGGCGGCTTCATCGCCCTCCTCGCCCGCATAGCGGCGTTCGGCATTCTGGAAATAAGCCTGCACGGCCCGCAAAGACCGGACCGACGTAAATAATACAAAGGCCCCGCCGCGACTGAGCAGAAGCAGTCGCTCGATTTCCCGGGCAGCAGCCTCGTGAAAACGCTGCTCTTCTCGGGCAGGGTCCGGCATGCCCGGCGGCAGGTACAGGATGGCCCGCGAAGCGTAGTCGAAGGGCGAATCCAGCTGCAGCGTTTCGGGCACCGGGATCGGCGCGCCTGCGCCTGGCGGATGATCGGCGGCAGCGGCCGGCAGCCCCGGCTCAGAAACGGTATCGGAAGCACGAGCGGGAGCTTCGATCAGACCGACCTCCCCGCCGAAATAGCGAAAGGCCTCGGGATGATTCGCCGGCCCGGTCGTCAGAGTCGCGGACGTGAAAATCGTCGCCCGCATTTCCCGGGAAAAGAAGGCGTCCCGAAACAGCCGGCCGGGATAGAGCGGCGCCAGATGCAGCCAGTAGCCGCTTGAGGCTTCGCGAGAGGCGGCGCTTGATCGATCGCTCGTCGCTTCGGCAGCCGGCCCCGATTCCCGGCTGAGCCAGAAGACCGCTTCGCGGCCCGCGCCGTGCAGCAGGGCGTCGAGCAGCGCCCGCAGGCGCGCCAGCTTTTGACTCATGGACTGGAGCTCAATAAACTCCACGCTCTGCTGGAGGCGCGCAGGTTCGGAGCCCGCCCCTTGCGCATCGGGGGCTTCGCCGAAGCCCAGCTCCTGCTGCGCCTTAACTTCTTCCAATTGCAACTTAACAATTTGCTCGGCCCGCACCACGCCGCTGCGTAAAGCGTGTCCCCCGGGGAAGTCCAGACCGGTCTGGCGGCGCACGTGGGTGCCGCGCTGCAGGGGAATCAGATTTTGCAGGTGATCGCGAAAGGCTTCGAAGAGACTCGACAGATCGACCCCGCGACGGCCGGCGTCCTGGGCCAGGCTCTGAATTTCGCTGAAAGCGAATTCATTCACAAAAGCGCCGTGAAAGATCTCCGGAAAGCGGTGGGCCTCGTCGATCACCAGATGCGAAAACTCGGGCAGGAACCGGCCTTCTAAGGCGAAGTGACTGGCGAGCAGACTGTGATTGACGATCAAAAGCTGAGCCTGGCGCCACTGCTCGCGCGCCAGAAAATAGTATGAGATGTCGTAGTTCGGGCAGCGAGATCCCAGACAATCGTCGGGGTCCCGCGTGACTTTGCGCCAGAAGGCGGGCGAAGCGTAACCGCGATACTCGGAACGCAGCCCTGCCTGGCTCCCGCTTTCCCAATCGAGAAATGCGTCGGTGCGGCCGGCCATTTCGGGACCGAAGCTGCCTTCAGCCATCACCTTCGAGAGCTTGCGTTTGCAGACGTAGTTCGAAGCGCCCAGACAGATTTCGCTTTTGATCCGCCGCCCCAGCAGCTTCTGGACGATCGGCAGATCTTTTTCAAGCAGCTGGCTCTGGAGAGATTTCGTTTCGGTCGACACGACGACGCGGGTATTGTCCTGAATGGCGCGCTCCAGCAGCGGCAATAGATAGGCCAGGGTTTTGCCGACCCCGGTGCCCGCCTCCACCAGCAGACTTTGCGGCGCTCCCTCCTGATCGGCGCGGGCCAGCGTCCCGGCGACGGCGCGAGCCATGGCTTCCTGCTGCGGACGATAGTTGTAGCCGGACAGGATCTCGCCGAGGGCCGGCGAGTCGGCCGCGAAGACCTGCAGCAGTTCCGATGTGTCTATTGGTTGCTCCATGATAGCAGGGTCGTAGGGTCGTAATGAATGGATCCTAACGGAGACGCCCGGCCGGTCGCGGGCTGTTGGGCCGCCGGACTCGGGCGATCACGCAAGCTCAGCGCTGCGGCAAAATCCGCGGTCCCACAAGCAGCACGGCCCCGCCGATCAAAAGCGATCCAAGATACGGCGCAAGCGCTTCCATCTGAAACTGGACCAGCGCTGAAAACAAAACCAGAGCGGCCACGACCATCATGCGCGATCGGTCGACGGCGTCGCGTAGAATCACAAGGGGGCCGATCGCCCAGAGCAACGCCAGGAAGGCGCGCTGGAGCGGCCAGAGACGCGCAGGGTCCTGGTATTCGTCGCCGCCCCCGTTATCCAGGGCCAGCGGCGCATATCCAACGTACATTAGAACGGCGTAAAAGAACGCGAGCGCCGCGCAGACGTACGCCGGCTGTTGACAGCGGCCCAGAACATAGAGGGCTGTTAGCAGGAGGCCAGGCTGGAGCAAAAGCACGAACAGCAGATCCGACAGAAACCCCGTCGCGTACACAATCAGGAAGGCCAGGGCGTAGACGATCACTGCGGCCGCCGTCCACAGATCCAGGGAAGCACCGGACTGCTCCCGCGATTGGATCCGGTCCGCATCGTCGACGAGGCGGCCGGACAGCGCAAAGAGCATCGCCGGCACCAGCCAGAACAACGACATCTGCACGTGCAAAGACGGCGAGTTCAGCAGGCTATGATAACGCTGCAGGCTCAAATGCAAAAGAGCACAGCCGGCGGCCCCCACGAATACGGCCCGCACCGGATTTCGTCGTACGAACCAGAACCACAGTCCGCCGGCGTGCAGGACCATCGCCAGACTCAGAAGAATCGCTGGATCGAAGAGTTTATGCATGCATCAGAATCCTGGCCGACCCGCTTTTATGTTCCGGAATCCCCTGCACGAAAAACGCCCCAGACCATCAACGCAAGCCAGGGCGCAGCAAACAGCGGCGCGGCCCGGTTGGTCTGTAGATCCTGAACAATGCGCTCCCAGCTGAATACGTCGGCCGGGCTGTCGGCGGGCAAAATCGGAACGACCCGGGAGAGCTCGGGCAAAAACACGAACAGCCAGCCGCCGACCAGCGCGATCAGGATCGGCAGAGCGATCAGAGCGCGGCGGCCGGTGAGCTTCGCCCCCGCCTCCGTCGAATTCCCGGAAACGCCGGCTTCGCTGGCGCGGGCGTCTGCCAGCGCCAGGGCGGCAAAGCGTCCCCTCCGCCACGCAAGTAGAGTTCCTGTCAGGACAAACGCGCCCGCGAAGGGCCAGAAATAGTTGCCGGCCAGCAGCAATAGTCCGGTCAGAAATGTCACCGCCACCAGGGCGGCCAGAGCCGCCAGGGGGCGCACGAACAGAGCGGCGGGCAAGGTCAGGAGCACGGCAAGCAGCAGAACGCCGCCGGCCGCGCCGGAGAAAGAGAAAGGCATCAATTCACGGTTTGAGATTCCGTGCGAATTTCGGCAAGCAAAGAGCGGGCGCGCTCGAAATCGGGGCGCAGTTTTACGGCGAGATTCAGGTAGCGACGGCTGCGTTCGGGGCGGTTCCAGCGCCGGTAGACGATCGCCAGATTGAACAGCGCCAGGTGGTGTTTGGAGCCCTCTTCGGATTTTAAGGCCCGCAGAAACCACTTCACGGATTCCTGTAATTTGCCCATACGCAGCAGCACCGCGCCGCAGTCATTGTACAGATCGCCGTTGCGGGGATTCAGGCGAATCGCCTTGCGAAAGCAGCGCAGCGCGTCCGCATCCCGGCGCTGGACGCAGCTGTAGAGCCAGCCAAGGGTCGCATATCCCGGCACCGACGCTTCGATTTCCAGCGACTTCAGAATATAAAACTCGGCGGCATCGTAATTGCCGACGATCGCGTCGCTCATGCCTTCTTGATGAAAGATCCGCGCATCCGGATTCATAATTCCCTCCGGGGTTCGCGTATCTATTGTACGGCTGCGCGCGAATATGCGCGGCCGTGCGAACCCTGTAGAGTTAAACTTCGGAAGGATTGGCGGTGTAGGAGAAAACTTTTCCGCTATAGGCGGGGTGTTCGCGCAGATATTCGCTGATTGCCGGCACGCTGATGCCGTGATCGGCCAGAATCTCGTCGCGTCCGCCGTGATCGATGCTCTCTTCGGGAAAAGCGAAGGTTTTCAGGTGGCGCCCGTTGATCGCGGCCGGCAATAGCTGCTGGATGTACGCCGCGGCGCTGGAGTGGATATAGCTGTCTTCGATGATGATGAAGTGTTCGCAGTCGCCGAGCGTCTCCGTCAGGGCTTCCAGATCCAGGGGACGAATCCAGCGCAGACCGACTACGGTCGAAAGAATGCCGTGGCTATTGCGGATCTCTTTTTCGAGAGCCAGACCCATGTCCCACATGACGCCGACGGTGATGATCGCCAGATCCTTGCCCTGCCCCGAAAGGACCGGCTTGATCGACGACACGTCGGGTAAATTCTCGGGTGCCAGGCTGCGGCGCTCGCAGGTGGCTTTCGGAAAACGCACCGCGATGGGATGCTCTTCGTAGCTTTCCATGTGCTGCAGCATGGCCTTGAGCTCGCCCCCGGTCGCGGGAGCGTAGACTTCAACATTCGGACACGAAAGCAGCATACCGATATCGTACAGACCCTGGTGGGTTTCGCCGTCGGGGCCGACGCAGCCGGCCCGGTCGACGATCATACGCACCGGGAAATTCATCAGGGCCACGTCTTCGATCAGCTGGTCCAGAGCGCGATTCAAGAACGTAGAATAAATACAGAGATAGGGCACGACGCCGCCGGAAGCGAGACCTCCCGCAAATGCCATCGAGTGCTGCTCGGCGATGCCCACGTCATAGACCCGCTCGGGCATCTTGTTATAGAGCGGACGCAGACCCGAGCCTTCGATCATGGCCGGCGTAATCGCCACGACCTTTTCGTTTTTCTCGGCGAGTTCGAGCAGAGTCTGGCCGACCACTTCCGAGAAGCTAATGCGCTCCGCCGCCGCCGGATCTTTGGTGCCGGCGAAGGTTCCGTCTTCGCGATTAAAGACGCTCACGCTGTGATAGCGGATGGGATTGTTTTCGGCCGGCTCGTAGCCTTTGCCTTTTTGCGTATAGGCGTGCAGGAGAATCGGGCCTTTCATGGCCACGACCTTGCGCAGGGTCTTCACCAGATCGCGCACGTTGTGCCCGTCGACGGGACCGACGTAGCGAAAGCCGAGATCCGCGAAAAAGCCGCCGGGGGTCAGCAGATCCTTGAACGATTTTTCCAGCCGGCGCGAAAAGCTGCGAATCGCCGGCCCGATGACCGGAACCCACATGAGCAGCGTATACCAGAGCTTGCGCCAGCGATTCCAGATCGAAGACGTGATAATGCTGTTTAAGTACTGATTCAGAGCGCCGACGTTGTGCGAAATCGACATATCGTTGTCGTTGAGTACGACCAGACAATCCGTGCCCACGTCGCCGCCGTGATTTAAGGCTTCGAAGGCCATGCCCGCGGCCATCGACGCGTCGCCAATCACGCAGGCGCAGTTGTGTTCTTTGCCGAGCACGTCCCGGGCCATGGCTTCCCCGAGGACCTGCGAGATCGAAGTGCCGGCGTGGCCGGTATTATAGAGATCGTATTCGGATTCGTCGCGCTTCGGGAAACCAGACAGGCCGCCCTTGCGTCGCACGCTCTTCAGGCGTTCGCGCCGGCCGGTCAAAATCTTATGCGGATAGATCTGATGGCCGACGTCCCAGATCAATTTGTCTTCGGGGGTTTCCAGCACGTAGTGCAAAGCGACCGTCAACTCGACCACGCCCAGATTCGAAGCGAAGTGGCCGCCGACCGCGGAAAGCGTATCGATGATGTATTCGCGCAGCTCGGTACAGACCTGCGGCAGTTGGTCCTCGCGCAATTTGCGCAGGTCCCGCGGGCTCTCGATCGTTTTGAGTAGCGAATACTGGTTCATGAGATTGTCCGCCCCCGCAGGGACTGTCGATTATACCGGAATCGCGAGCTTCCCGGTCTTAAATTTTTCCAGATCCGCTTCGTCTTTCAGGCCCATCAATTCATAGATGCGAACCGGCTCGGTCTTGCCTTTCACCCGCACCAGGTCGAGCTCGCGAGCCCAAACGCGTTCTTTCACTCGTTCGTACGTGAATTCGGAAATCACAATCTTCACGCCGTAGGTTTTCGTAATGCCTTCCAGGCGCGAACCCAGGTTAATCGTATCGCCCATGACCGTAAAGTCCATGCGCGCGCTCGATCCCATGTTACCGACGACGGCCATACCGGTGTTGATGCCAATACCGATGTCGATATCTTCGGCGCCCTGCGAGCGCCACTCTTCTCGCAGCTCGGTCAGCTTCTGGTACTGGCCGATGGCCGCCACGCAGGTATAGTAGGCGTGCTCCGGGTTTTCGTTCGGCGCGCCCCAGAAGGCCATAATCGCGTCGCCCATGTACTTGTCGACGGTGCCCTTGTACTGAATGATCAGGTTCGTCATTTCAGTCAGATAGGTGTTCAGCGCCTTCACCAGCTCCTCGGCGCTGAGTCGCTCCGATAGCGTCGTAAAACCGCGCACGTCCGAGAAGAAGACGGTAATCTCTTTCTTAGAACCGCCCAGATTCATCGCTTCCGGATTTTCGAGTAGTTCATCGACCACGTCCTGGGCGACGAACTTCGAGAAGGTATTGCGAATAAACTTCACGTTTTCTTCTTCCGCCAGGGCCCTGAAGAAAATGAAAGCGATCAGCACGAGCACCTGTTCGACCAGTACGGTCGGCAGAACGTGCACGTAGCTATACAGACCAAAGGTTACGTAGAGCGCAAAAATCACATACGCGCCCCCGATCAGAATCGATAGCAAGAAGCTCATCCAGGTCGCGACCCGCGGCTGGAACACGCCGGTCAGCAGCGCGATCAGCAGCAAGATCATGAAGTCCACGATCGGCGGAACGTCGTGAGCGAAGTCCTGATTCAAGATCGTATTGATCGCGTAGGCCTGGTGTTCGATGCCCGCCATGGTTCCGTACGGGCTGAGGTGAGCATCCGCCGCGGTCGAAACGCCGGTGGCGTAGTACATGGCGACCAGGGCGATCTTCTTGCGAAATTCCTGGGCCACGTCTTCGGGCGACTTACGCCGGGCGACGGGATAGATCTCCTGGTACGGAAAACAGAACAGACCGCCGCGAAAGTTGATATTCATCAGACCGGTGTTGTCCATCGGAATGGTGACGCTGCGATCAGCGTTGGGCCGGGCCATGATGTCGACCAGCTCCATTTCGTTCGTATCGAAGTTGAACTTCTCTTCGGCTTTTTCGGGGATATTATTGATCTTCACGTAGCCGGCGAGCACGTCGACCTCCACGTCTTTGACCGGATCCACGCCGTAGTACGCGAGCGCCATTGAAAGCGCGACGCCGGGCAGAAAGTCATCGTCGATCACCGGCTGGAAGTCTTCGGAGGTAATGCGCTCGAGTTTCGGGACGCGAATCACCAGCGGAACCTTGCGGTTGATTTTGGTAACCGGGTCGATGTATACGTTCGCGAAGCCGATGCCGTCCAGATTCGCGCCGATGCTCGCCACGGGCGGCTTCGGCAAAATCGCCCAGTAGTCCAGATAGTCGCCGTGCTTCACGTTGACCAGGCCGGACTTTTCGCGCAGCACGCGCAATCGCTCGTCGATTTCAACGAGCTTATCGAGGGACTCGGTCGTAACTTCAATCGGGTAGTCAGCTACGATTCGCTGGGGACTGCGGCCGACCGCATCCGCCAGCACGTCGACCTGTCGCTTCAGGGGCTGACCGGCCCGCGCCTTGCAGTCCATGGTCGTGCCACAGTTGTCGCCGCCAAAGATGCCTTTGTTATCCAGAAAGCTGATGTCAAACAGCAGCACGCTCTCTTCGGCGGCGCCCAGACGCTCGGCTACATCAGCATAAATGCCCCAGTCAAGCGGCCACTTGCCCTGACTCTCTTCGATGTCCCGGTCCATGATGCCGATGATTTCGATGTCGTCGCGGACTCCGGGCGGAGTCGGAAAGCGCGGCACGAGCATAATCTGCCCGTCGAGTTTTTCCGCTTCGGCGGCGTGGGCTTCGAAGACCGCCTTTTTATAGTCCGGCGCCGGACAGTACGGTTCGCCGTTTTCGTTGACCGAGCCGGCGTAGTTGCGCGTGGTTTGATAGCGATAGCTGACAAAGAATTCTTCGAGGATGTGTACGACGGGAACTTCGATCAATGACAGCGCAAGGATCAGAGCGATCAAGGTATTGATCAACATGGCGCCGTATTTCTTTTTATCGAAGCCCATCCGTTCGAAGGTGCCGAACAATGACAGGATCGAAAGCAGGATGACAAAGAAGCTGATCCACAGGGTGAATTTATGCAGGCCGGGACCTGCATATCCTACCGACTGGCCGGGCACAACGTAGACCCCGCTGAAGTCCAGAAAGGGCAGGAAGGGGTTCAACTGGTAAAAGATCGAGTCGAGCTCTTTCGTCGAAGCGTAGGCCAGCACGTGAATGATGAAGGCCACCAGGCCGACGCCCATCCAGACGTAGTCGACGGTCCGCACTTCTTTGGAGCCGTCCGCGTGGGCGTCGTGCAACAGCAGATACAGCCCGAGCATCAGGGCGCCGAGAAAGATCGTGAAATAATAATCCTGGAATAATCCAATCAGCAGCTTATTGAGGCCGGTCGAATAGTAATCCTCGCCCAGAGCGATGTTAAAAGTGAAGGCGATCGGAATCGCAATTAAGAGAGTGATCGATGTGCCGATCAAAACGTAGGCGAGAATCTTCCGCATAATCAAGAGGGTTCCGGGCGGGCATTTGTTTTACAACAATTTTTCCCGAAAAAGGACTTTCCCGGCCGGGCCCCGGGTGTCGTCAAAGCCGATCCGGGTGCTTCAAAAGCCGGGCCGCCAACCGGGCGATCGGTCCCGGGTTTCCGATCCGGTCCGGGTCCTTTCCCTTTCTGCGGATCGAGGCGGAATCATCGCCTCAGGCGCCGGCGTGGCAGGCTTCGGCGAAACCGCGCGTAATCTCAATCAGCGGCCCGTCGGATGCGACGCCGTGTTCGGCGATGATCCGATGATTGAGGCTGCCAACGATAATGCCATCGACTGAACCGCTCAAAGAGCGGGCCTGCTCCGGATCGCTGAATCCGAAGCCGGCAAAGACCGGCAGCCCCGACTTCTCTTTCACCAGATCGATCCGCTCGCGTAAATCCGGCGGCAGCTCGGCCCGCATCCCGGTGACGCCCATGCTGGTTACATAATAGATAAAACCGCGGGCCGCGCTGCAAATACCGGCCAGGCGCTCGGGCGTCGTATTCGGCGCGACCAATAAGATCTGATCGACGCCCAGTTCCGCTCCCCGTTCGCGCAGAACCTGCGACTCCGGCGAATCAAAGGGCAGATCGGGCACGACCAGGCCGCGCACTCCGCTCGTCTGGCAGCGCTTCAGAAATACTTCAATCGCCCCTGGCGCGTCGTAGGTCAAACGCTGGCCGATGGGTTTCGTCAGATCGGCCCGGCCGTATTCCAGGCTCTCGGCGAATCCATTCAGGATTGGATTCATATAGCTCAAAAAGACGATCGGCACTTCGGGACGCGCCGCATGAATCTTCGAAACCGCTTCGAAAACTTTATCCATTGAAAACTCGGTCGCTTCAAGAGAACGCACCATGGCCTCCTGAATCACCGGACCGTCAGCGGTCGGATCTGAAAACGGAATGCCGATCTCCAGTAAATCCGCGCCCGCGTCGATCATCCCCAGCGCGTACTCGACCGTCTTCTCGTACGACGGATCTCCCATCGTCAGGTACGGCATATAAACCGAGCCGCCGCCTTTTTTCGATTCGATATATTCGTTCAGCTTCACAGCAGTTAAAATCCTTTCGTCAAAACCCTTCGCGACCCAGCAGCTGCGCCACTTCCACCACGTCTTTGTCTCCGCGGCCCGACAGACACACCAGCACTCGCGCGCCCCGCCCCAGTTCTTTTGCCAGCTGCTTCGCCAGCACGAAGCTGTGAGAAGATTCCAGCGCGGGAATGATTCCTTCAAGGCGCGAAATTTCCTGAAAGGCTTCGAGCGCCGCGTCATCGCGCACGCGGCGATAGTCGACGCGCCCGCTCACCGCTAAATGCGCGTGCTCGGGGCCGATGCCCGGGTAGTCCAGGCCCGCCGAAACGCTGTGCACGTTTTCGATCTGTCCGTTGCCGTGCTGAATATAGAGCGATTTGGTGCCGTGAAAAAAACCGACCTGACCGAAGGTGACGCTCGCGCCGTTATCGCCCAGATCGTCGCCGCGGCCGCCGGCTTCGCTGCCGTAAATCTTCACCGACTCGTCGTTTAAGAAACCGTGAAAGATACCGATGGCGTTGGAACCGCCGCCGACGCAGGCGACGACCGCGTCCGGCAAAGCTCCGGTGCGTTCGAGCATCTGTTCGCGGGCTTCGTGCCCGATCACGGCCTGGAAATCCCGCACGATGGTCGGGAACGGATGCGGTCCGATGGCCGAGCCGATGATATAGTGCGTGGTGTCCACGTTCTTTGACCAGTCGCGCATGGCTTCGTTGGTCGCGTCCTTTAAGGTTCCCGTACCGGAAGTTACGGGAACGACCTTCGCTCCCAGCAGCTCCATGCGAAACACGTTCAGTTTCTGGCGGCGCACGTCCTCTTCGCCCATATAGACCGTGCATTCCAGGCCGAAGCGCGCCGCCACGGTCGCCGAGGCGACGCCGTGCTGCCCCGCGCCGGTCTCGGCGATAATTCGTTTTTTGCCCATGGCCACGGTCAACAGCGCCTGGCCTAAAGCGTTATTGATTTTATGCGATCCGGTATGATTCAGGTCTTCACGCTTGAGCCAGATTTCCGCCCCGCCCCAGGCTTCCGTGAGTCGCGGCGCGAAAGTCAAGTGCGACGGGCGACCCGCGTATTCCCCGGAGAGCTGACGCAGTTCTTTCTGAAACTGCGCGTCGTCTTTGAGTCGATTATAAACCGCTTCGACTTCGCCGAGGGCTCCCATCAAAACTTCGGGTGCGTAGGCTCCGCCGAATTCGCCGAAATAACCGGGCCGTTCGTCGACGACTCCTGAAACTGACGCGGCGATTCCGCTGTTGGATTCAGTTGAGGTACTCATGTGCTGGCTCCTGCCGCGTTGTGCTCAAGTTCGGCGTATAGTTCTTCGCGCAGCTTTAAGACCTGGCCAACCAGGGCCGCCGTGTCCCCGGAGCATTTGAGCTGCTCGCCGTCGGCGCGGCGCACGACTTCCAATTCGCCGTCCTGAAAATAACCTTTGCCCATTGTCAGGCGAATCGGATAGCCAATCAATTCCGCGTCGCCGAATTTCACGCCGGGCCGCGCCGGACGATCGTCCCAGAGCACATCGCAGCCGGCGGCCGTGAGCGCTTCATAGAACTCGCGGGCTTTCGCGATTTCGTCTTCACCTTTGGCGATGCTGACGAGCGCTATTTCGTACGGGGCCGCGCTGATCGGCCAGAGGATGCCTTTGTCGTCGTGCCACTGTTCGATGATGGTCGCCATCGTGCGATTCACGCCCACGCCGTAGCAGCCCATCACTGGCGTCAGGGGCCGGCCGTCTTCGCCCTGCACAGTGACCTTAAAGGCTTCCGTATATTTTTTACCGAGCTTGAAAATATGACCGACTTCGATGCCTTTGATTTCTTTTAATACTCCGTCCCCGGCCGGGCTCGGATCGCCCGCCTGCGCCAGTGCCAGGTCCACGCTTTCCCGGGCCGGATCCAACACGCAGCCGCCGCAGTGGTACTCCGCCTCGTTCGCGCCGACGATCCATTCGGGGCCGCCTTCGGTCAAAGATAGATCCCACACAATGCGTGCGTCTTTCGAAAGCCCCAGGGGACCGATAAATCCGATTACCGAACCAAGCTCTTTAATCTGCTGCGGGGTCGCCGGCAGGACTGTCGCGCCGTCCAGGTGATTCGATAGTTTGATTTCGTTTACGTCGCGATCGCCGCGCAGACATACCGCGACGGGCTTGCCGTCGGCGTAATAGAGGACCGTTTTGAGTATCGCCGTCGCCGCCACGTTCAAATGCTTCGCGACGTCGGCGATGGTTTTCATCCCCGGAGTATGATGGCGCTCCAGACCTTTCAGATCACCGGTCGGCTGCGCCGCCTGATTCGCCGCGCTAAAGTCGCCGGCTTTCGCATAGCTGACGGGCGTCTTTTCCTGGTTCGATCGATACTTATCGTTCTCCGAAACGAGCAGCGTCTCTTCGCCGATTTCCGACGGCACCATAAATTCCTCGGAACCCGTGCCGCCCATCGCGCCAGTATCCGCCTCGACCGGAACGGTGCTCAGCCCGAGCCGCGCGAAGATCCGCCGATACGCGACGCGCATCTTCTGATAGGTAATATCCAGCGCCTTTTCGTCCAGGTCGAAAGAGTACGCGTCCTTCATGCAGAATTCCCGCGAACGAATCACTCCGAAGCGCGGCCGAATCTCGTCGCGAAATTTGGTGTGAATCTGGTACACGTTTAACGGTAAATCGCGGTAAGATTTTATCAGCTCGGAGACCAGGCTTGAGAATGATTCTTCGTGGGTCGGACCGAGCGCGTTCCAGACCTCGTGACGGTCCTTAAAACGCATCATCTCTTTGCCCATCTTCTCCCAGCGGCCGGACTGTTCCCAGAGTTCGGACGGCGTGAGAATCGGCAGTTGAAATTCAAGCGCGCCCGCCGCGTTCATCTCTTCGCGAATCACATTTTCAATTTTGCGAAAGGTTCGAAGGCCCATCGGCAGCAGATGATAGAGCCCCGCGCCGAGCTTGCGCACGAGACCCGCGCGAATCATGAGGCGATGGGACGCGACGACGGCGTCGCCGGGATCGTCCCGGAGTGTGGCGATTAAAGAACGAGATGCTAACATATAGTTTTAGTTTATAGACCTATGATCCAGATGATGTCGCGATACATGATCCAGAGCCCCAAAAACATGAGCATGGAAAACGCGACTTTATAAATCGATTCCAGCACGGCCGGCGAAACGGGTTTGCCGGCGATCGCTTCGTACAAATAAAATACGATGTGCCCGCCGTCCACTATCGGAAAAGGTATCAGATTCATAATAAACAGCGCGATCGAGATCGCGGCGAATAATTGCAGATAGTTCTGGTAGTCTGATTTAATCAGAATCCCCGCCGCGCCGAAGATGCGCACGGGGCCCGCGGCGTTATCGATGAACGAAATCCGCCCGGAAAACAGACCCGCGAAAAAAGCGGGATAGATCATGACGTTCTTAAACGTATCGTTGTACGCGGCGCCGAGCACGCCCATTACCGTGTCGTGGTTTTCCAGATAGTCGCCGCGAATGCTCGCCGCCGATTGAAAACCCAGCGTGCCAATCTTTTCGGTTTCGACTACGGCCTTATACTCGCGACCGCTGATCGACAGCGCGACAGGCGCGGCCTGAGGGAAATCGCGCCCCATTTGCGGAAAGGAACCCGGGGCCTTACCGTTCAGGCGAATTTCCGACAGCCGCTCCTGGTGAGCCGGACTCACTGAAGCGAGAATCTGATCGCCGACCGGAAGATCGTACTTCAAATCGAAAACATCACGAATATGGACGATAAATTCGGCCGCCGAAGGAATCTCGACCTCCGCGCGATGCGTCGGCCAGGGCGCAAGCCACGGCAGACTTTCGCGATCGACCGTCACGGTAACGGTTTCGCCGTGGTTGGCTCCCAGCACTCGCTGCAGATCGCGGACGCTGTGAATCGGCTGACCTTCAACAGTAATGATCCGATCCCCATCGCGCAAATAAGGATAGGCTCGCAGCTCTTTGGGCGGCGGACGGTCGCCGAAGATCGAAGCGAAATTGTGAGTCAACACCTGGTAAAAAGGATAGCTGACCATTAAATACATATCGCCCGGCATGCGAATGCCGATCTCGGAGGTGCCGGAAGAATTCACGACCGGCGTGATCGTTAGATTCTGAACTTCCCCTTCCCGACGAATCTTAAAGTCGAGGGGGCGGCCTTCCGACAGCACAATCAATTTGACCAGATCATGAAAATCGCTGACCGACTCGTCGCCGACCGCGAGCACTTCGTCGCCGTTGCGCAGGCCGCCGGCGTACGCGGGGGATTTTTCACCGAGCGTTTCGTGCAAATAGACCCGCGGGGCGAGCGGTCCCGAAAGAACATGCAGCATTAAGAAGATGCCGAGCCCCAGCACCAAATTCGCAAGCGGTCCGCCCAGAATCGGAATCATGCGCTTGATCGGGCCGACGCTGAACAGGCCGCCGGGCGCCTTTTCGGTTTGTTCGAAGTCCTCGGCGCCGTAGAATTTAACGTAGCCCCCCAGGGGGATGGCGGTCACCTGCCAGGTCGTATCGCCGATCTTTTTTTTCCAGATGCCGCGACCGTAGCCGACCGAGAAGATCTCGGCTTTGACGCCCACCAGCTTGCCGCCGATCAGGTGCCCGAGCTCGTGAACGATAATACAGACCCCGAGCATCAGGGCTCCGCCGAGAATAAAAATAATCATAATGTATATTTAACCAGGGAATCGGGGAAAGAACGACACAAAGTCGATGCCCCTGTTCGATTTGGACGCGGCGGTTTAGTCCGACTTTTGCGCCGTCTGACGGGCAAGTTCCCGGGCGGCACGGTCCGCTTCCAGAAAAATTTCCAGTTGAACGCCGGATTCTACCGGCAGAGCGTTCAAAACGCTTTCGATCAGCCCGGGGATGCCGGTGAAACCGATCTGGCCGTCGAGAAAGAGCCGCACCGCCTCTTCGTTTGCGGCGTTTAAGATCGCGGGGGCGGTGCCGCCCCGCTCGCCCGCCGCCCGGCACAGGGCGTAACCGGGATAACGATCCGGTTGAACCTCTTCGAATTCCAGTCCGGGCCAGGCTTCCGGCCGGGTCGCCATGGCGTGGGGCGCGGGAACCGGATCCGGATAGCACAGGGCGTGGGCGATCGGAAAGACCATATGTGGCCGCGACGCGCACAGCAGATAGCCGCCGTCGCGGGTTTCCGCCATACCGTGCACGTAGCTGTCCTTGTGAATCAGAACATCGAGCTGCGCGTACGGAATTGAAAACAAAAAGTGCGCTTCGATCAACTCCAGCCCTTTGTTGATCATGCCCGCCGAGTCGACGGTAATCTTCGGGCCCATGCTCCAGGTGGGATGGTTCAAGACTTCGGCCCGCGAAACCTGCTGAATCTTATGAATTGGCCAGTCGCGAAAGGGACCGCCCGACGCCGTGAGAATCACCCGACGAATATGATCGGGGCGCAGGCCGTGAATCACCTGAAAGATCGCGTTGTGCTCCGAGTCGACCGGCAGAATCACGGGGCGTTTGCCTGGCGCCGCGTCATCCAGAGCGTCACCGGCGCCCGCCTGCCCGCTCGCCTCGTCAGTGGCCTGCGCGAATTGATCGCGCAGCAGCGCTTCGATCGCCGGGCCCGCGGTGACCATCGTCTCTTTGTTCGCCAGCGCGACCTTCACGCCCAGGCGCAAGGCCAGCATCGTCGCCTGGATGCCCGCCGCGCCAACCACCGCCGTGAGCACCGTATCGGCGCCGGCGTCGACGGCGGCTTCGATCATCCCCAGCGCGCCGTCTGAGCCGCGAAAGAAAACCACACCCGCGAATTCCCGGCGCAGGGCGGCGATGTGCTCATCGTACGCGACATCAGACGTCACGGCGGCGAATTTCGTGTCCGGAAATTCCCGCAGGATTTCGCGCAGGCGGTCGACCGAGCCGTGCACGCTGAGGGCCGCCAGATGCATCCGCGCTTCCGGATTGGCTTCGTTCTGAATAGACTTCAGCGATTTAAGAAATTCGATCGTCGATCCGCCGACCGATCCCGACGCGCCGAGTACGACGACGCTCCGGGTCCGTTCAGCGGCGCCGGCGTTCAGCAGTTCACAGCACCTTTCCGAAATCACTCGCGCACGGACCTGAGATTAAAGGGCGTAGCCCAGCATGGATTTGTAAGTCAGATAAAAATAGCCGACCGGCAGACTGAAATAGATCGCATCCGCGAGATCGAGCATGCCCCCGTGTCCGGGAATGGTCGAAGCCGAGTCCTTAATCTTAGCATCGCGCTTCAGAGCGCTCTCCGCCAGATCGCCGAAAATCGAAACGAAAGCGATCACGAACGAAACAATCGCGATTTCTATCGGATGCATCGGCACGCCGGAAAGCGCGCCGGGCGCGTAGGCGTTCCAGCCGTACAGGAAACCGACGCCGACCAGCACCGCCGTAACGATGCCGCCCGCGTAACCTTCGTAGGTTTTCTTCGGTGAAACTTTGAGTCCCGCGTTATGACTGCCGAACCAGCGGCCCGCGAAATAGGCGCCGGTATCCGTGGAAATCGGCAGCACGGCGAATAGCACCAGATAAAATAAGCCGTGTTCCAATCCCATCAAGAGCATGCCGTGGCAGACGCCCAGGGTCGTATAAACAATACCGGCGACGCTGACGGCCAGGCTGTAGATCGTGCCGTCGAGCGGACGCGTGAGAATCTGCAGCACGCTCGCGAAAATAAAAAACAGGAACAAAAGGGTCGGCGCCAGGTTATTCGCGTTCGGATAAAACCAGGCGACGAGCCACTGTGCAAATTCGCTCAGTTCGTGCCCCTGGGCGCCCTTCATGGCCAGGAACTGCGCATAATATCCGACGACGATCAGCGCGGCGAAGAAGGCCCCGAGCTTGCGAAAGGGCCGGCCGTCAATGCCGCGATCCGTGAGATGATAGAATTCATACAGACCCATCTGCGAGAATAAGAAAAGCAGCGCGAAGAGCAGGATCCAGTTAAAGAATTCGCTATACAGGGCCCCGCAGGCCAGGGCGGCGAGAGTCACACCCGATAGGATTCGTTTCGCTGTTTCGTTCATAAGAATTCCTGTGTTCGTCTTCGCGTGACGACTCGCGACTAGAGACCGCCGAACCGACGGTGCCGACTTTGAAACCAGGCGATCGCCTCAACCAGGTTTTCCTCATTAAAATCGGGCCAGAGCGTATCCGTCACGTATATTTCCGAATACGCGCACTGCCAGAGCAGGAAATTAGAGATTCGACTCTCCCCGCCTGGACGAATCAAGAGATCCACCGGCGGCAGCGGATACGTATAAAGATGGCGTTCCAGTTCCCCGGCTTTGATCGGAGCGGCGGCCTTGCGGGCCTGACCGGCGGCCTGTAAAGCCAGGCGTTCTTTCAGCACTGTGCTGGCCGCGTTTAAGATCTCATGATGGGAACCGTAATTCACGCAAAAATTCGCGGTCAGGCGCGAGAACTCCGTGGTTTTTTGTACGGCCTTTTGAATCTGGCGTCGGCTGGGCGCCGGCAGCTTCGCCAGATCTCCGGAAGCGTGCACCCGAATCTCTTTTTCAATACAGTGGGTCAAATGCCGATCAAAGAATTCGTTGAACAGCTTCCAGATGGCGTTAACTTCGCGCGTCGGACGCTTCCAGTTCTCGGTCGAAAACGCATACAGCGAAACGACCGGAATTCCCAGCTCTAAAAAAAAGTCGATCTGCCGGGTTAGATTTTCGCCCCCCGCGCGATGGCCTTGCGATCGGCTGAGCCCCCGGGCCTTCGCCCAGCGGCCGTTGCCGTCGAGAATAATGGCGATGTGCTGCGGCAGATTGGCCGGGTCCAAAGCGGCGATCAGTTTAGAATGCGCGCCGGCCGTTGGAGAGGCGTCGGCCGATCGCGAGCCGCGCAGAGCAGGACTGGTTCGACGGGCCGGCATGCTGATGATAAAAGGAAGGGCTGATTAAAAGAACGCGAGTGAAGGCGTTTCAAACGGAAAGGATGCTTTCCTCTTTTTGGGACGCCTGCTCTTCGCCTTTCTTAATGCAGGCGTCGGTCAGCTTCTGGACTTCGTCCTGAGCGCCTTTGATTTCGTCTTCCGAAACGCCGCCGGTTTTAAGCTTCTTGAGTTCTTCGTTGGTATCCCGACGAATATTGCGGACCGAAACCCGCGCTTCTTCCATGCGCTTCTGGACCTGCTTGACCAGCTCCTGGCGACGTTCCATCGAAAGCTCGGGCAGAAACAGACGAATCGCGGTGCCGTCGTTTTGCGGCGTCAGGCCGAGATCGCTCTTTAAGATCGCCTTTTCAATGTCGCCCATCGAAGCCTTATCGAAAGGAGAAATCAAAAGCATGCGAGGCTCGGGCGCCTGGATCGTGGCCATCTGATTGAGCGGCGTCATCGCGCCGTAGTACTCAACCGAAATCTGGTCGAGCATATTGGGCGTGGCCCGGGTCGAACGGATATTGGCCAGATCGCGCTTCAGGGCTTCCAGGCTCTTCTCCATTCGATCTTCCGCTTCGAATAGAATTTCTTCAGCGCTTTGTTCTGTCTCTGACATATTCCGTTCCGAGTTCGATATAGTGCGAGGTACTGCATGCGCCGGGATATTGTTCAGGCTGCCCGGCGCCGCGGAATCAAGCGAATTTCAGTTCGCAGTCCGCCGCGATGTAGGTGCCGATCTGACTGCCGGTGATCAATTTCTTCAGGTTGTCCTGCTTGAAGATATCGAAAACGATAATCGGCATATCGTTTTCCATACACAGAGTCAAAGCAGTCGTATCCATGACTTTCAGGCCGCGCTGAATCGCTTCCATGTATGAAATCTGATCGAACAATTTCGCGTCCGATTCTTTGTTCGGATCCGCGTCGTATACGCCGTCGACCTTCGTGGCTTTGAGAATCACTTCGCAGCCGCTTTCTACCGCTCGCAGAGCCGCAGTCGTATCGGTCGTGAAGTACGGATTGCCGGTGCCCGCCGCGAATATCACAATGCGATTTTTTTCGAGATGGCGCATGGCCCGCCGCCGAATATAGCTTTCGGCGATGTTTTTCATTTCGATGGCGCTCTGCACGCGCGTATGCAGGCCGACTTTTTCGCAGCCTTCCTGCAGAGCCAGGGCGTTGATCACCGTGGCCAGCATGCCCATATAGTCGGCGGTGGTGCGTTCCATGCCGTGTTCGGCCGTGGTCTGCCCGCGCAGGATATTTCCGCCGCCGATTACAACCGCCAGGCTGATGCCGTTTTCCTGGCACAGCTTGATCTGCTCGGCGATTACCGCGACTTTGCTGTAATCGATTCCGGTCTTACCGAATGCTTCGCCCGAAAGCTTCAGCAGCACTCGCTTGTAGGGGAATCCTCTTTCTTTCCGATCGCTCATTGAATCATTCACAACCGGAAGCGGCTCACCCTACCTGGTAACGCGAGAATCGCGCGACGATGATATTCTCGCCGAATTTTGCGATGTACTGTTTGACCAGATCCTGCATATTCATTTTGGGATCTTTGATGTAGGCCTGCTCCATCAGACAGACTTCGGAAGCGTACTTCTTCATTTTGCCCGGGACGATCTTTTCGATGGTCTTTTCGTCTTTGCCTTCTTTGGCCAACTGCTCGCGATAGACAGCTTCTTCTTTCTTGAGCTCTTCCGCGTCCAGATCCTCGGCGGTCAGGGCCAGAGGATTCGCAGCAGCGATCTGCATGGCGATGTCTTTGCCCAGCGCCTCGAAGTCGTCGTTCTTGGCGACGAAGTCGGTTTCGCAGTTCAGTTGCAGCAATACGCCGATGCTACCGCCGGCGTGAATATAAGAGAAAACCCGCCCAACAGCGGTGTCGCGATCCATACGCTTCACGGCCTTGACCAGGCCTTTTTTGCGCAGGTTCTCCGCGGCCTTTTCCACGTCGCCTTTGGTTTCGACGAGCGCCTTTTTGCAGTCCATCATGCCCGCGCCGCTCATCTCGCGAAGTTTTTTGATATCGTCTGTGCTTACGTCAGCCATAACTCTCAGCAGTACCTTTTCGAATAAATTTCAGTAAGTGTGTGAATCCGGGCGCGGCCACCCTGAACAGGCGGGACCGCGCTCGTTTCTCGCATGCGTTCCGTTTCCGATCAGGATTCGGTCGCCGGCGCAGCGGGCGTTTCCGCAGCCGGGGCGGCGGGAGCAGCTGCTGCTTCGCCTTCGGCCGCGGGAGCCGTGCCGCCCGCAGCTGTCGCAGCGGCGGCTGCATCGGCAGCAGCAGCCGCTGCCGCTGCGTTCGCTTCGTCCATGATGAATTCGCCGGTTTCGTCGTATTCACCTTTGTAACGCGCGTCCGCTTTTTGAATCTCTTCAGCGTCCATCGAAGCGTCGTCGTCGGTGAACTCCGCGCCGGAAGCGATGCCCTGGGTGCCTTCGATCACGGCGTCGGCCATGGTCTGCAGAAACAGCGAAATCGCGCGGATCGCGTCGTCGTTGCCCGGAATCGGATAATCGATCAGGTCCGGGTTGCAGTTCGAATCGACGACCGCGAAAATCTTGATGCCCATCTTGCGTGCTTCTTGAATCGCGATGCTTTCTTTCGAAGGATCGATAACGAACATGATCTCGGGGATCGTCTGCATGTCCTTGATCCCGCCCAGGTTCTTGCGCAGTTTGTCGAGTTCCCGCTGGAGTTCCAGGGCCTCTTTTTTCGTCCGCGCTTCCTGGTCGAAGCTGCCGCTCTCTTCCATGAGTTCCAGACGCTTCATGCGTGCGGTGGATTTTTTCACGGTCGCCCAGTTGGTCAAAAGACCGCCCGGCCAGCGGTTATTAATATAGAACATTCCGCAGCGCTCCGCTTCGCGTTCGATCGCGGTGCGGGCCTGCTTCTTGGTTCCGACGAAAAGAATCTTTTCGCCGCGATGGGAGTATTCCCGCAGAGCGACGTAGGCCAGCTTGGCCATCTGAACCGTCTTCTGCAGGTCGATGATATGAATCCCGTTCCGCGCGGTGAAGATGAACGGCGCCATCTTCGGGTTCCACTTACGGGTCTGATGACCGAAGTGCACGCCCGCTTCGAGCAGGTTTTTCATGGAAATAGTCGACATTGTTAACTTCGTCCCTTGCGATACAGCACATACGCGGTAATTGCGAAACCTAAAAGGCCGCCCGGCGTAATCTGTATCTCGAATTTTGTGATAAAATAAAAGTCCTCAATCAAGGTCAGAGGCTCATCGCCGAACAGTGGCCAGTTCAAAAGACTCAGCCCGAAGATCTGCTCCAGCAAAGATCCCGCAACCGTGCCGATCATCAGCCCGAAAAAGAGGGCGAGCAGCACAAAACTAATGGAATATTTTACCATTCCACACGTTTCCCGGCCAGAGTTTTGTGCGTGGCACGAGCGTCAATTCTTTCCCGCAATCGCCCGCCCGCACCCTGGTGCTCTGGGTTCCTTTTCTGGCCCAATCGTCGCTCGCCGGCCGCTTTTTTTGAACTCATGCCCCGACCACCACGACCAATAATGCTGGACAGCCGCCGCATGTCCCGCTTGTTTCCAATAGTCAGCGCATCACAGGCGCCCCCGGTACAGACATGAATCATCACCCTCGAATTTCCCTGAAACATCGCATGCGCCTGCTCGCCGGCCTGCTCATGCTGGTCACCATCGCGCTGGCCGGCACCTGGCTCACCGATCCGGATCCCCTGCTTGCCCAGGGCGACGGCTGCTATATTTGCCAGGGTCAACCCTACACCTACGTTAAATTCGAAGGCAAAGACAACTGGGATAAACGCAAAAAGGCCGAGGCCTGCGGCTGCAAAGTCGGCGGCACGACTTCGAGCTGCGACGCGGCCAACTATAAGATCCTCTGCGAAGTTAAATAAGGCGAAGCGCTCCGCTTCGCGCACGCCTTTCAATCCGGAGGCCGGAGGCCAGGCCTGCTTCCGCTCTCCGCCGTGCGCCAGGCATTCACACCGGAAAGATGCCGTGTTTGCGCGCGGGTCTCGCCACTTCTTTATTATCGAACGTAAGATCCAGCACGCGCTTGACGATGCCCGGAGTATCGCGGGGATCGATGATATCGTCCACGCCAAACAGCGCCGCCGCTCGTTCCGGCGTCACTTCCGATCGATAGGCCGCTTCCAGTTCAGTGCGCTTCGCGGTGGCTTCTTCCGGGCCAAGCTTCGCCAGCTGATTGCCGTACATAATATTCACAGCACCCTCGGCTCCCATCAGCGCGATTTCCGCCGTGGGCCACGCCGCGATATAATCCGGCTCGAAGGCCCGGCCGCACATCACGAAATAGCCGGCGCCGTAGGCTTTGCGCACGATAAAGGTCAGCTTGGGCACCGTCGCGCGACTGACCGCAAACAGCAGGCTCGCCCCGTGGCGAATGATGCCGGCCCGTTCGACGCGGCTGCCGACCAGAAAGCCCGGCACGTCCTGTAAAAAAACCAGGGGGATTCCGAAGGCGTCGCAGACGCTGATAAAGCGCGCGGCCTTGTCCGAGGCGTCGTTTTCGAGGACCCCGCCCAGATGATCGCTCTGGCTCGCGACGATGCCCACGGGATAGCCGCCGATGCGCGCGAAGCAGGTGATGACGCTGTGGCCGAAGCGCGACATATAGCCCAGACTTTTGTTCTCTTGATCGATGAGCAGGTCGATCACCGCCTGCATGTCGAAGGGCGTCGCTGGATCGTCGGGCACGATCGAAAGCAGCGCGTCGTCCGCGCGGCCGCTCCATTTCTCAGGCGCCGGTCCGCGCACGGGCGGCGCTTCCCCCGAGTGCGAGGGAAAGTACGATAGATAATCGCGACACAGAGCAAGCGCTTCGGCATCGGACTCCGCGCCGATATGCGCGACGCCGGAGCGCGTTAGATGCACGTCGGCGCCGCCAAGATCCTGTTCGCTGACGGTTTCGTTTAAGACCGCTTTGACCAGCGGCGGCCCGCCCAGGGCCAGGGTGCCCTGCTCGCGAACCATAATCACGCAGTCCGACAGAGCCGGAATATAAGCCGTGCCCGCCGCCCCGGGCCCCATCACGACACTCACCTGGGGCACGACCCCCGAGAGCGTGACCTGCTCGCGAAAGAGATAGCCGGTCGTCGCAAAAAAACTGCCGCCCATTTCCTGCACGCGGGCGCCGCCGGAGTCGACCAGCCAGACGACCGGTCGGCGATGCTTCACGGCCAGATCCCGCACGCGCGCGCACTTGGCTTCGCCGGTGCGCCCCATGGTGCCGGCGAGCACCGTAAAGTCGTACGCGATTGCGAGCACGTCGCGGCCGTCGATTTTGCCCCAGCCGGTAACGACGCCGTCAGCGGGCACTGCGCGATCTTTCAGATCCCGGGCGACGCCGGCGTGATCGGCGTGCAGGCCGATTTCGAAAAAGCTCTCCGCATCAAACAGCAGATCCAGGCGCTCGCGCACGTTCAGCCGTCCGCGTTTTTTTTGTTTCGCCAGGGCTTCGGGCCCGCCCATGCCCCGGGCGATTTTTTTGAGTTCCGCCAGTCTGGCGATGCGATCGGGGTTCATCTAATTTGATACACCATAACAAAAAAACAGCCGGCGATTTCTGAGGACCGTCGCGGCTCAGCGCAGATCCAGCCCCGCCTGTTTATAGACTTCCCGCGCGATAATCAGCCGCTGGATTTGCGAAGTGCCGCCGCCAATTTCGATCAGCTTCGCGTCGCGCATGAGTCGCTCGACGCCGTACTCGCGAATATAACCGTAGCCGCCCAACAGCTGAATCGCATCGAGGGTCGCCTTCACGCAGGATTCGCTGGCATACAGCTTGGAATAGGAAGCGCCCAGAGTTACGTTCTGTCCCGCCTCCAATTTGCGGGCGGCATCGTAGGCCAGCAGCCGACAGATGTACAGCTGCATACTGATGTCGGCGACCATCGCCTGCACGAGCTGGAAGCCGCCGATCTTTTTGCCGAACTGGGAGCGCTCGCTCGTATATTTCAAAGCGATATTCAAAGCCCCCTGGATTAAGCCGATGGGCAGTCCTGAAAAGAGAGTTCGCTCCATGTCGAGGCCCTGCAGCGCCAGATAGCCGCCCTGCCCTTCGGCACCCAGCAGATTCTCTTCAGGCACTTCGCAGTCTTCGAAGAATAGCTCGGTCGTCGGACTCGCGCGCATGCCCATCTTTTCCATGGGCTGGCCGCTGGAAAATCCGGGAAAGCCGCGTTCGACGATAAAGGCCGATATGCCTTTGTGCGCGCTGTCCGCCGGACCGGTGCGCGCCATCACCATGATCGTGTCGGCGACGCTGCCGTTCGTAATAAAAGTTTTGCTGCCGTTTAGGATATAGCGATCGCCTTTTTTGACGGCGCGGGTTTGCAAATTCATCGCATCGGAGCCGTTGCCCGGTTCGGTCAGCGCCCAGGCCGCGAGTTTTTTTCCGGAACACAGATCCGGCAAGAAGCGCCGCCGCTGTTCTTCGCTTGCCGCTTTATAGATATTATAAGCACCGATGAAGGCGTGTGCTCCGAAACTCAGAGCGGTGCCGCCGCAGTTGCGCGCCAGCTCTTCCATGACCAGCACGGCCGATAAAAACGAGGCCCCCGCTCCGCCGTATTCTTCGGGAATGACGATGCCCATCAATCCGGCCGCGCCCAGCTTCTGAAATACTCCAGCGGCGAATTCTTCGTTGCGATCCAGCCGCTCCGCGATCGGGGCCAGCTCACCGTCGGAAATCGAGGCGACCAGATCGCGCACGCTGCGCTCGGCTTCGGTCAAACTGGCGACCTGTTCGGCCGACGCAGCCGGCACCGAAGCAGGCGCCGATCCGGTCGCGGAATCGAAAGTAGAATTCTGGGTGGCAGAGGAATTCGACATGCCCGTACTATCAAAGAGCCGCGTCAGAATTCAAACGCTTTTATGCCGGGGATGTCGCCATAGCGATTGTTCGGGTCCGCGATCCATTCAATGCCGTTGTTCAGAGCGATGGCCGCGTGTAGAGCGGGACCGGCGAAGGCTGCACGGCCCGGGATCGACCGCTGCTTCGAATTCGCAGAGACGTCCGGCGACGCAGACCCGGCCTGGACGTCGGATGAATTCCCGGCGGGCCGTGTGAACTCCAGAATATCGAGAGCGCGACCCAGATCCTCGCCGCGCACCGGCAGAATCTCGCGAAAGAGGCCGTCAAGATCGCTCCAGAACTGGCGCAAAGCCGCGGCGCTCGAATGAGCGAGAAAGTATTCCTGCACAGTGGCAAGTCCGGCCGCGCTGGTGAACACCTGACCCTCATGTTTCACGTGATCGGCCAGGCTTTGCAGCAGGCTCTGCTTGCGTTCGCCGGCCGCAGCCAGCAGTAAAAGGCAGGCGTCGTCCAAATAGAGCCGGTTTTCGAATTGCTCCGGCGAACTCATGGGAATCGGGGGCCTTCCAGCGCGTCAATAATCTGCCGGGGGCTTTCTTCTATATAAGTGTGCTGTCCGAGTCGCTCCAGCGCCTGCAGCTCGCGAATCGAGGCGGACGGCCGATACACTTCTTCAAATGCCGTCCGGACCAGATCCCCGACGGATCGCCGGCGGCTCTCGGCCAGGCCGGTTAAAAAATCGTGCTGCTCTTCGGTCAAAAGAATCTGCACGCGCCTGGTATAATCCGCCATAGTCGGAGGGAGAGTCGTCTTCGTCCCCGGCAGGTGTCAATCATCTGTTACCGGCCGGCCGGTCTTCTGGAGCGAGCTCGAATTTATGATTGCCCTCTGTTCGCCTGCGGAGCTCCCTCTCCCTGATTCATGTCTGCCTTCTGGATTCTCGTTGTTTTACTCGGCGTGCTGCTTGCCATCGGCCACTTCGGCCTGCCCGAAAAACGACTGCCGCCGCCGCCGGAACCCACTCCGGCCCAGATCATGCCGGGCGCGGAACCCTGGCGCTTAGAAGGAGATTCGGGCATCGCCTTTTTGATCTGCCACGGATTTCGCGGCAGCCCCTTTAATGTAAAGCCGCTCGGCGAATTCATCCACAGCCTGGGCCACACCGCGATCGGCGTGCTCCTGCCCGGCCACGGCACGCGCATTGAAGACATGGCGCGCACGCGCTTTTATCATCTCGTCGAGTTCGTCGAAAAACACTACCTGGCGGAACGCTCGAAGTATCGTAAAATATTTCTGATTGGCTTTTCGATGGGCGGGACCATCTGCCTGCAAGTCGCCGCCCGCAACGCCGACACCTTTCGTCCTTCGGGGATCATCACGATCTCTTCGCCGGTCTTCTTTAACGGATTCTATAACGGGCGCTTTATCATGCATCAGCCGGCGACAGTCATCAGCGGAATTCTGCGCCACGTGAAACCGATTCTACCAATGGGCGACCGGCCGCGGGGCACGGAAAAGCTGAGCCCGTGGGTCGGCTACGCGCGCGAAGTTTCGGTGGAGTGTCTGCACAGCTTCAAGCTCGCCCTGGGCGAAGTGCGCCGGGGGCTCGGGCGCATTTCAGTTCCGTACTGCTCGATCATCGCCGCGAACGATCGAACGGTTTCAGCGGAAAATCAAATCTATATTCACAATCACATTCAGAGCCGCGAGAAGCGCGCCTTCATGTTTATTTTGCCGCCGGATCTTTCGACGATGCACACTCTGCTGACTCACATTCGCGCCAGGACTCGCGTCTTTCGCTACATCGAATCCTTTATCCGCGACACCCTCGAAGAACACGGCGAACGCAAAGGTCATGAAGCCCGGGGCCGCTTTGCGGGCGGTCGACCGGGATTCTGGAAGCGTCTCTTCGGCGGTTCCGAACCGACTCTGCGCCAGCCCGACAATCTGGTCGGTCCGGGTCCCGAGCGCCGCTCCGGCCGCTGAGACGATCGCGCTTTCGAAGCGGGTTCCACTTGCCACCGCGTCCTTACCAGAAATTCTGGTATATATGAAACATAAGATCGTGGTCTCCGATAAATTCGACGCCGAAGGCATTGCGCGTCTGAAAGGAGAAAGCAATTTAGATGTGGTCTACGAAGGCGGCCACACTCGCGAACAACTGCTGGATATTATCTCCGGCGCCCACGGTCTGATCATTCGCTCCGCGACGAAAGTCGACGAAGAAGTCCTGGCGAAAGCCGAAAATTTGAAAATCATTATCCGCGCCGGAGTCGGCGTCGACAACATCAACATCCCCGAAGCTTCACGCCGCGGCGTGATCGTTATGAACGCGCCCGGCGGCAACACCGTGTCGACGGCCGAGCAAGCGCTGGCCCTGATCTTCGCCTCCGCGCGCAAGACGCCCCAGGCGAACGAGTCGATGCACGCCGGTAAGTGGGAGAAAAGCAAATTCAAGGGCGTCGAATTGACCGGCAAAACTCTGGGCGTCGTCGGCCTCGGACGCATCGGCAAAGAAGTCGTCAAGCGCGCGAAGGGCCTGAAGATGCGCGTGATCGGTTTCGATCCTTTTATCCAGGCGGCGAATCTGGCGAGCCTGGAAATAGATATTGTTTCCAGCGAAGAAATTATCAAGCAGTCCGATTTCATTACGGTTCACACGCCGCTGACCGATACGACCCGCGACTTCGTAAACAAAGACAATCTCAAAGATCTGAAAAAAGGCGTGCGTTTGATCAACTGCGCGCGCGGCGGCATCTATAACGAAGACGCTCTCGTTGCAGGTCTCGAGTCCGGACAGATCGGCGGCGTGGCTCTCGACGTATTCACCAAAGAACCCCTGGATCCGAATCATCCGCTGATCAAATTCGATAACGCGGTTTTGACTCCGCACCTGGGCGCGTCAACCGGCGACGCGGAATTCGCCGTGGCGATGGAAACCATCGACGAGCTAATCGACTTCTTCAAGCTCGGCGTCGCCCGCAACGCGCTGAACTTTCCGACCGTCGATCCCGATTCGATGGACTTTCTCAAGCCCTACTTCGCCGGCGGCCAGCCGATCGGCAAACTGCTCGGCCATATGCTGCAGGCCGACCCCGCATCGATTCGCATCGACTACTGCGGCGAAATTTCGAAGTACATGACGCAGCCGGTTACGACTTCGATTCTGACCGGCGCTTTGAGTCTGGCTCTCGGCGACGAAGTCAACGTGGTCAACGCTCCGGTGCTGGGCAAGGATCGCGGCATTGAAGTCAACGAACACAAGACCGCCGAGGCCACGGGCTTTTCCAGTTTCGTGCGCGTGACCTTCACCGCCTCGAATGGCAACAAAACCGAATTGGAAATGACCGCCATGAAAGGCGAAGCGATGGTCTTTTCGATGTTCGGCCTGCCTCTGGAATTCAAACCGGAAGGCATCGTGCTCGTCCTCAAGAACCGCGACATGCCCCGCATGGTCGGCAACATCGGCATGGCCCTCGGCGAAAGCGACGTGAATATCGCCCACCTGGAACTCAGCCGCGATTCCAAAGGCGGCACCGCCTACTGCGTCGTCACGATCGACGACCTGATGGACAAAGCGGCCCTCGAAAAAGTCTCTCAGCTCGAAAACGTATTCGACGTTGTGCAAGTCGATCTGCGCTAAGCAGATCGACTTATTTCGCGGAGCTGCGTTAAGCAGATCGGCTGAGCTCGCGGATCTGCGCCAGGCGGATCGACGATCGACTTTCTGCGCGGAGCTGCGCCAGGCGGATGCGTATACACAGCGTCGTTCGTGGCAAAAAGGGGATCCGCGCAGTCAGCGCCATCCGTAGCAAAAACCTGAGTCATTTCCCTGTGTTTCACGGGAAAACCGTTATGTCTCGCCGCCGACCGCTCGCTCCAGACGCGGACGCGTGTTTTTCCACTGTAAATAGAGTGAATTCGCTGATCTGGAAGTCCGCCCCCGAATCCGCTCCGTCCGGTATTATGTCGGATTGTGAATTCGCACAGTCTGTCGATTCTGCGATATTCCAAAAAATCACGCAGAATCATTAGTTTTTTGTTAACGGAAGCGAGATTTTCGCGTCTTATATGACATAAAATCTTACGCGCAGCAAAAAAGAAGATCGCGTTTTTATGCGGCGCACAATTTCATGCCCGGAATGTGATACGCCGCACGATGAAAAACGGTCCGCGCCGGCTCCTTGCCGATTTATTTCCAACGAAGATCGGGATTCTGTCACACTCTGCTGTTATAGTTTATATCCGGTACTCAATCAATGAACGCACTCGCAATTGATCCCAAAAACCATATTCAAAATCACCGGGAATACCATACGGAACACCACGCCCCCGGGGGCGGCTTTCGTAATTTTCCGGAGCCCGAGACGAGCAACCCATCCCCGCTGAAAGCCGCCGGCTGGATGCTGGGCCGGGCCTTTCGCTCTCTGCAGGGTTTCGATCCGACGCCTGTACAGCGCATCGACCCGGCAGAGCTGGCCGGGCCGGCTCCCCGCAGTCCACGCACCTACTGGCTGGGTCACGCGAGCACCCTGGTGCGCGTCGGCGATCAGATCATTCTCACCGACCCGGTCTTCAGCAAGATTATCGGCCCCACCCGCTTCGCGGGCGTGCGGCGCCTGACGGAAAACCCGATTGAAATCGCCGAGCTGCCCCGGGTCGACAGCGTGCTGATTTCCCACGATCACTATGATCACCTGGACGCTGACGCGATTCTGGAACTGGAACGCCGTTTTCGGCCCTGGTGGTTCGTGCCTCTGGGAGTCGCGCCGATTCTGGAACAGCTGGGCATTGCCCGGGTCTGTGAAATGGACTGGTGGCAGTTTCTGGAGCATGGCGATGTAACTTTTCACTGCCTGCCCGCGCGCCACTTTTCCGGACGCGGGCTCTTTGACCGCAATCAAACCCTGTGGGCGAGCTGGGGTATTACGCCATCGCGGGAAATCTCCCGGGGACGCGGCTCGATCTTCTTCGCCGGAGACACGGGCTACGGACCGCATTTCAAACAAATCCGCTCAACTCTGGGAGCCATCGACCTGGCGATTCTGCCGATCGGTGCGTATTTACCGCGCTGGTTTATGCAGACCGTGCACGTGGACCCGGCCGAGGCGATCGAATCTTTCCTGGATCTGGAAGCGGGACGCATGCTGGCCATTCACTGGGGCACCTTCGATCTGGCGGACGAAGCCGTGCACGAACCACCCCGCGAATTGCAGCGGATGATCGAGTCGCGTGGGCTGGATGCCGGCCGCTTTGACGTTCTGCCCGTCGGCGGATCCAGCCCGGCCTGAGGTTGGACACCGCGGACGGTTCCGTGCAATTGGGTTGACACATCGGCCTTTTTCAATATTTTGCTTTTTTTCGGAGCTATCTGCAGCTGAATGCGGGTTCCGGCCAGAGCAGCTTGTGCGGCCGTCCGTTGTTCCATGCCAGAATCGAGGTAATACATGAAATCCCAGATGGAAAAAATTCCCGGAATCGAAAATACACCGGCAATCTATCGCAATCTCAGTTACGACGACATTTTTCAACACGAACAGAAAAACGGCGAAACCACCGAGACCGCCCAGGGCGCCATGACCGTGGATACCGGCATCTTCACCGGCCGTTCGCCTAAAGATAAATTCCTGGTCGAAGAGCCGGGCAGCAAAGACAATCTGTGGTGGGGCAACATCAATCAGCCCTGTTCGCAGGAAGTCTTCGACGAACTGTACGGCAAAGTGCAGGAGTATCTTTCCGGCAAATCGCTCTACGTTTTCGACGGCTTCGCCGGCGCTCGCAAGAGCACTCGCATGAGTCTGCGCGTCGTTACCGAACGCGCCTGGCAGCATCACTTCTGCACGAACATGTTTATCGAGCCGACGGAAACCGAGCTTGAAAACTTCGCGCCCACCTTTACGATCCTGAACGCTTCAGGTCTGAAAAACGCCGACTACAAAAGACACGGTCTGAACTCCGATGTATTCGTACTCTTCGATCTGGCGAAGCGCATCGCGATTATCGGCGGCACCGAATACGGCGGCGAGATGAAGAAAGGCATCTTCTCCGTCATGAACTACTACAAGCCCCTTGACGGTATTCTGACCATGCACTGCTCGGCGAACGTCGGCAAAGAACGCAGCGACGCGGCGCTCTTCTTCGGTCTGTCCGGCACCGGCAAGACCACGCTTTCGACCGACCCCAAACGCCCGCTGATCGGCGACGACGAGCACGGCTGGGACGACGAAGGTATCTGGAACTTAGAGGGCGGCTGCTACGCGAAAGCGATCAACCTGAACCCCGACGACGAACCACTGATCTACAATGCAATCAAGCGCGACGCGCTGCTTGAGAACGTGAAGCTCAACGACGACAAAACCGTTGACTACTCTTCTTCAGAGAAAACCGAAAATACCCGCGTCAGCTATCCGATTCACCATATTCCGAACCGGATTGAAAGCGGCGTGGCCGGTCATCCCGAGAATATCATTTTCTTAACCGCGGACGCTTTCGGCGTTCTGCCCGCGGTTTCCAGGCTGACGCCCGAACAGGCGATGTACCACTTCCTGTCCGGCTATACGGCAAAAGTGGCCGGCACCGAGCGCGGCGTAACGGAACCCACCGCGACTTTTTCAGCGTGCTTCGGCGCGGCTTTCATGACTCTGCACCCGACAAAGTACGCGGCCCTGCTGGGACAGAAGATGAAAAAGCACAACGTAAAAGCCTATCTGGTCAACACCGGCTGGGCCGGCGGCCCCTATGGCGTGGGCAGCCGCATGAAAATCAAACTGACCCGTTCGATCATCGACGGCATTTTCGACGGCACGCTCGATCACGACGACTATACGACGAACGAAACTCTGAACCTGAGTATCCCCAATAAGATGGGCAATGTAACTTCCGATCTGCTGCATCCCTGGGCTTCCTGGTCCAGCCGCGCAGACTACGACGCGCAGGCGAAGAAACTCGCCGGCATGTTCATCGAAAACTTCAAGCAGTATGTCGACGGTTCGAGCGAATTCGATTTCACTGCTCACGGTCCGAAAGGCTGATTCGCGCGAAAGATTTATCGTAAACTTTCATCGAATCCAATCGAAACAAAAAAAACCCGGTCTGCAAGGACCGGGTTTTTTTGTGCCTGCCAGCTATCAGGATTTCCAGGCGGTCCACCAGCCCGGCGGCCGGGTCGCCTTAGCGATAGGCGATGCTCATGA
The DNA here is from genome assembly GCA_024742665.1 of bacterium. GTDB lineage: Bacteria > Spirochaetota > Leptospiria > Leptospirales > Leptonemataceae > JANSYA01. Next base: position 147,193 of record JANSYA010000008.1, on the reverse strand, counting down.
GCGAAAGATCGTCTTTGATTTCCCCGGACTTGCGCACTTCTTCGAAGATTGCTTCCACGTCGCCCTGCCCCGCTTCGACCGCTCGTAAAAAGAGATCGGCGTCTTCGTTCATTTGAAATTCGCCAGCTTCGTCATGCCCAACAACGAGATCGTCACGGCCGTCGGAGCCCAGGAGAACGACATCGCCTTTCGAAAGCTGGAACTCATGGTTTACGACATTGCGGCGGTACCAATAGGCGCCGAGCTTGTGAGTGATCGGGATTTCGTCGAGGAAGCTCGCGCGACCGTCCCGATACAGGACGGCCGGCGGATGATCCCCGTTGACCATGTGAATGCGCCCCGTATCGTCTTCAATGATTCCCAGCATCACCGACATCATCATATAACCGCGAAAGCTCTCGAAAACCTGGTGCAGTTCCTGAAAGCTGCGGACGACCCAGACCGCGGGATCCAGGGCCGCTGTTTCGACGTTGACTTCCGTTCCCGCAATCAACGATTCCACAACCGCTCCGAAGACCAGCGCTCCTCCCGCCCCCTGCAGGGATTTGCCCATCGCATCTCCCTGAAAGAAAACGGTGCAGCTTCGCCCCTGCAGGCGAATGCTGCGAGCGACGTTGATATCGCCGCCAATCTGTTCGCTCCACTTCTTGTACTGAAAATTTTTCATCTGCCGGAGCAGGCTGTGAATCTGGATCGATGAGCTTTCGATCCTGGTGGCCGATAGCGGCTGAATCAACAGCGCCGTCAGATAATAATCGCAATCCTGAGAAACTTTAAGTTCCTGCACGCGTTCCAGAGTCGCGCCCAGTTCAGCCGTGCGCTCCGCGACTCGTTGCTCCAGGCTATCGTAGAGGATTGCGTTTTCGAGCGACACCGCCGCCTGGGCCGAAAGAATCCCCAGAACTTCCAGGCGCTCTTCGGTGAAGGCTCCGGTGATCAGATCGTTTTCCAGATACAGCAGGCCGGTGATTTCGCCGCGCGCGCGAATCGGAATGCACAGCAGCGAACGCGGCCGGGCGCTGCGAATATAGGCGTCCTCGCGATACACTCGATCTTGCTCGACGTCGTTTAGAATCACGGACTCGCCCGTGCGCATAACGTACTGCAGCAGACTCTGAGGCAATTCAGGATTCCCCTGAACCTGACGCTCCAGAAGTTCGCTTTGCCCGTCGGAGTAGACTGTGATTTTATCTGGAGCGCCGCGGGCGACGATCACATAACGTGAATCTTCATAATCGCCCTGATCCTTTTCGCTATCAGAACGCGGCGACCGGCGAATCAAACAGCCACGGCGGGCCCCCGCTTCCTTCAGCAGTAGATCCATGATCTTCTCAAGTAGCCGCCCCACCACGATCTCTTCAGAAATCATGCGTGAAGCGCGCGTAATGCTCTGCACATCCATCGCGCCCGAGGATGTAATCCCCGCGTTCTGGCCGGTATGAACCGCTCTGGAGATGCCCGAAGGTCCGGCTGCTTCCTGACCCGCTACGGCGACTCCTCCGTTGACGCCGGCCAGACCGCCTTCGAGCAGGTAAGAAAACTCCGATCGAAGCGCGGCGACGGGCGCCGTTGCGCCCCGATGGCGATAGAAATCTATGGCACGTTCCAGGTAGAGGCGCGCCACATCGTGCATGCCGAGTCGGTTAAAATAACGACCGGCCTGCTCCGCGGCGAAGGCCGCGACATTCAAATTCCCGTGTTCCATCGCTTCTTCGATCGCGGCGCTGTACAGCCGGCCCGCCGCTTTCACGCGGCCTCGAATACGTGCATACTCCGCCTGGAGATGCAGCAGTCGCGAACGAAAAGTCGCGGGGCTGCTCCGGGACCAGGCTTCGAATTTCCGAATTGCCCGACGCAAACGCAGGAGTCGTAGAACGCGCGGCGAATCATCGCAGAGCGCTTCGCACAGGCCGCGTAAATACACGAATTCATGCCCCAGCACCAGCGGACGGATCGGTTCCTGGAGAGCGGCGGCGGCTTTTAGCAGCGTGTGAATGCCCTGTAGTTCCCGGTGAATCAGCTTATTGCGGATGCGCAGCATATAATAGAAAAACAGGGTAATCGGATTGCCGGTGTGCATCTCCTGAATGTGCTCGCTTTCATTATAGGCTTCATCGCCGAACTCATCAAGAGATCGCGTTTCGCCGCGCAAATTCCGCGAAGCCTGGAGCACCAGAATGAAGTCGCCTTCCACGTCGCGATCGCCGGTTCGGCGCGCGAAACGTAAAAATCCTTTAATTAAATCGTCTACCTCGTCCAGAGGCCGACCGAGGGTCACAAGTAAAAAGATTCGATTGGCCAGGGCGTATCCGGAATACACCAGGTCCCCGTGCTCCAGGCCGAGCGCGTAGGCTTCGATCAGATGCTCTTCGCTTGTGCGCATATCTGCGACCCAGTGATTGATGAAGCTTCCGTAAATCACCCGGAGCTTGCATTTCAATCCATCGAGATCGAAACCTTCGTTCAGGCTCAGGCCCAGATTGCCGAAGGCGGCCGCCCGGGAAGATTCGCCGAAGGCGCTCTGTAGAAACACGCCGTAGGTCGCGTACGCGTACGATGAATAGGGAGCGTTGCCGTACTGCAGCGAAAGTCCGACGACCTTGAGCGCGATTACGGCGAAGAGATTCTGATTCGTAAAAAACGCCGCGGGCGCGACGCTCATCAGTAAATCAATTTGATGGCGCCGGCGGCTATCCTCCATTTCGCGGTGCTTGACCAGATCCTCGATCTTCAAGCCCCGCAAGAGCCAGCGCACTCGCCCGGCTTCCCACAGAATTCGCGGCACGCCGGGTCGGAGCGGAATCCCGAGCCCCATGGCGCGCAGAGCCCGCACTCCGCGTGCCACGGCTTCGTCCAACCGCCCGAGATTCGTATCGAGCGTCACCATGACCGTGGTCAGGCGAGCCCGGTCTTCGTCGTCGGTCACGCTGCCGTACGCCCGGGCGTAGATTTCGCCGGCGGCTTCATGATTGCCGTTTAAGTACTCGCACTGAATGGCTTCGAACTCCACGTCCGAGGAGAGCGTAGATGAGATCGAATCCATCGCGTCCAGACCAGCCGCCGCGGATTGAAATTCCCGCGCGGTCCGAATAAAATCGAGCGCCTCGGCGATCGCGCCGCTCAAACGGGCCCGCCTCGCCGCCTCGAAATTCAAGCGAACCACGTTCTCCAGCTCTCCCGGACGATAGTGCAGATCCGGCGCACCCCGCACGGCTCCCAGATGCCCCGCGATTTCGAAGAGCCGTTCGTCGTCGGCGAAGATCCCGCCCCTTCCGATTCCGCCGCCGGACTGCTCCATTAGATACCGCGCGGCGGCGAAATGGATCCGCACGCGCTCTTTCGTCCCCAGCAGAGAATACGCGGCCTGTTGAACCCGATCGTGTAGAAAACGAAACTCGGGTTGCATCAGAGCTCCGCCGCCCCCCGAATTATTGGAGAGGATCAGACCTTCGTGCAGAGCCTCGGCCATGCCGGTCGCGAGATCCAGCTCTTGTTCGCCCCGCGGTCCCTCGCGATGAATTTCATCCAGAACGCCGCTCAGTATCCCCCATTCGAATTCGCTGCCCAGGCAGGCGGCGACTTCCAACGCCTTCGTCGCCGAATAAGACAGACGTTCGATTTTACGCGCCATAAACTCGGCGGCGTTGTGAGTTACCGGCATCCCGCCGATAGCTTCCAGGTCGTAACGCCACTCACCGACTTCGTGATTATAGCTCAGAAATTTCGATTCATAGATTTCAAACAGAAACTGCCGAACGAAAAACGGATTGCCCAGAGTCCGCTCATGCACGAGCCCCGCCAGCCGTCGAACGCTCGACGGCGATCGATCCAGAGAGTCCGCAATCAGCTGGGCGACGTCCTCCAATGCGAAACCCGTAAGCGAGATTGTATGCGCCTGTTTCGAAGCTTCCGTAGAAGACTCGATCGTGCGCAGCATACGATCCAGGGGGCCGTCTTCTTCGCGCTCAGTATCGCGGTACGATCCGACGATCTGCAGATACGGAATCTCCCGGTCGTAAATCAGCGACTGTAAAAAATCCAGCGAAGCCGGATCGGCCCACTGAAGATCGTCGAGAAAAATCACGAGGGGATGGTGCAGGCCCGCGAAGGCCGCGACGAATTCGCCAAAGACATTGTGAAAGCGATTGCGCGACTCGGCCGGAGGCAGATCCTGCACCGGCGGCTGAGACCCCAGCAGAACGCCCAGATCGGGCAGGACCGGGGTCAGAACGCCGGCGTTCGAGCGCAGGGCCCCCAGAATGCGCTCGCGCCAATAGCTTAGATTCTCATTGTCTTCACTTAAGATTCGCCGGATGATCTGGCCGAATGCCTGGATCAATGCGCTGTAGGGCACGCCGCGCTCAAACTGGTCGTACTTGCCGTTCAGGAATGCGCCGGACTGGCTCACGACCGGCCGGTGCAGCTCTTCGATCAGCGCCGACTTGCCCGTTCCCGAAGCGCCGGTTACGAACACCAGACGACGACCGCCCGCAGCGACCGCGGCGAAATCATCGAGCAGTCGATCGAGCTCTTTCGTACGGCCGTATAAATTCTGCGCCAGTTGGAGGCGCTCCGGCCGGTCGCGCGCGCCGGCCACGAAGTCCGGCGGCTCGCTCTGGCCGGCGTCGCGACACAGCTCCAGATCAAACAGCAATCCCCGCACGCTCTGGTATCTTTCGCCCGAAGCTTTCGCCAGAAGTTTTAGTACCACGGACGCCACAGCGGCGGGAACCTTCGACCCGTCGCGATGTTGGCTTAACTCCGCCGGTTCCCGCGCCAGATGGCAATGCACCCAGGCCAGAGTGTCCCGCGCGCCGGGAAAAGGATGGCGGCCGGCAAAGATTTCATAGAGCAGCACGCCCAGGCTGTACAGATCGCTGCGCTGATCCACGAACTGATTCATACGACCGGTTTGTTCCGGTGAAATATACGCCGGAGCGCCGCGTAAGGCGTTCGGCGCCACGCTTTCGTTGCCCTGCCGCGAAAGCCGCGAACTGAATTCGAATCCGGTCAAAAGCGTTTCGTAGCGGACGCCGCTTTCGGCGGCGGCCGGTCGTCGCACGAAGACCGTGTACGGATTTAAGTTCTTGTGAATGACTCCGCGACGATGCAGTTGCGCGAGAGTCCGCGCCAGGGCGATCGCCAGATCCAGCCGTTCGGCCAGGTTATTCGTGCGCCGCATGGCGGATTTCAATAGTTCGCCGCCGGGATCTTCAAGAACCAGCACGCCGCCGCGCTGCTCCAAATCCAGAACTCTAACGACTTCCGGCGATGCGCCGACCGCCGGCGTATGATCTCGTTCATGCCGCAGACCGGCCAGATCTTCCGGCTCCGGCAGATCCTTATGCAGAATCTTGAGGATGACACTGCGCTCCGGCTGCCGGGAGGAGCCGCTCTGAACTTGAGAACCCGACGACGCGGGTCGAGCGCGGTACAGAGAAAATCCAGAGCTCTGATGCAGCAACTCCTCCAGCGTATAACCCTGCATGCGTGGGGTATGGATCGCCCCGAACCAGGCTTCAAACGTTTTTTCAAGCGGGGACAAAACAAAACCCCGACATCTCTGCCGGGGTTTCGCCCACTCCGCCGCCGTTCAAAAATAGCGACGAGAAGTCAAGGTCAGGTACTATTAACGTTTCAGTCCCAGCACTTCCTGGATCATCTGATCGCTGGTCGTAATCGTGCGCGAATTCGCCTGGAAACCGCGCTGGGTTACGATCATGTCAGTAAATTGCTCGGCGAGATCGACGTTCGACATTTCGAGCAGGCCCGCGTTGACTTTCCCGCGGCCCGCGATTCCGGCCTCACCGATGATCGGATCGCCGGAGTTGATCGAGTAGCTGAATTTGGTTTCGCCGACTTTCGTGAGGCCGCCCGGGTTGGTGAAATTCGCCAGGGCGATGCGAGCCAGGGGTTCTTTCACGCCGTTGGAATAGGTGCCGGTAATCGTGCCGGTGTTGTCGATGGCGAAGCTTTCCAGATAGCCCATCGGATAGCCGTCCTGGGATTTCGCGCGAGTCGTGAAATCCGAAGCGAACTGCGTAACGCCTTTCATGACGCCCGCTTCGCCCATTTTCAGGCTAACAGTCTGCGCTTCCGGGTTACCGGCGATGCGAAACGAAAGCTGCACGTCCAGGTCGCCGCTGTTTAAGCTGTCGACGCCGTCGCTTACGTTAATCAGCCGCCCGTCGGAGGTGAAACCCATTTCGAAGGTATTGGAACCGCCGATCGCCGTATCCTGACCGCCCGCTCCGATTACGTTCGCCGAAACCTCGGTCGCGTCGTCCATATTCGCCCGAACGCGCCAGCGGTTCTCGCCGACTTTCCACATTTCCATGCGCATTTCGCGGGTATTACCCTGGGGGTCGTAGACGTTGATCGTGGTCACGTGACCGCGACGCTCGCCGACCGGACCGGTCAGAAATTTCTGAATGTCTTCTTCGGTGGCGTCAACCGGAACGGCTTCCACCGATTGGTTTAAGTTCGATTCGTAAACGATTTCAGTCGTCGCTTTCGCGGGTTTCTTGGAATAGATCGGAATCTGAATGCTCTCTAAACTCGAGCTGGAGTTGATGAATTTATCGCCCTTCTCGTCGTCGCGGGCGTTCCAGCCCTGCACGCGCAGGCCGGTGCCGGGATGAACGTAGAAGCCGTCGCGATCCAGGCTGAACTGGCCGGCACGCGTATAAAATTCTTTGTCGCCGTCTTTGATGATAAAGAAGCCGTCGCCGGAAACCGCGACGTCGGTGTTTTTCCCGGTCGTCTGCAGCGAACCCTGCGTCATGATCTTGTCGATCGAGGCGACCATCATGCCGAGGCCGACCTGCTGGGGATTGATACCGCCGATATTTTCGCGCGGTTCGGATGCGCCCGCCATGTTCTGGCTGATCATATCCATAAATGTCACGCGTTCCATTTTGAAACCGTGCGTGTTAACATTGGAAACGTTGTTTCCAATTACGTCCATTCGAGTCTGGTGGTTCTTGAGACCGGAAACACCCGAATACAGCGATCGCATCATAAGCTTAAATTCCCCTGTTGCCTTCTATATGTGACTGAAATCTGAAATCAAATTCGTGTGATTCGTGTATTGTGTGTTTTAGAAATGACTGAGATATTCTATATATAATAACATCGTCAGCAGTGATAGTATTAAGTTCGGGATAATTTCCAAATGCTTTACTCCATCTCACTCGAAACGGGAGTTTTTTTCGCATTTACGGAGTCGCGTTTTTCATCGTTGCGATTCAGCTTTTCTGCCGACCAACCGGAAGCCTGATTCGCGCTCGCGGCCTGGCTTGCGGCGGCGGGAGAATTCGTAGCGGTCTCAGCCGCGGCCTGCGGCGCAGCGGCCGGGCCCTGTTGTTTCTCGACCACGCGAGCATTCGAGTCATAAGCCGACGCTGCCTGACGCTGGGCCGCCGTAGGGCCACCAGAAACATTCGGAGCATTCGCGCCCTGGTTTTGGACTTCCGGCGCTTTACCGGCGCCGGGCGACTGCGGACCCACCTTTTGAATATGACCGACGCTCGCATCCGCCGGGCGGGGCGCGGCCTGCCCTCTCTGATTGGCCTTCGCACCCGGAGCGGTTCCGCCAGGGGCGGTCCCGCCGTACTCCGGCTTAAATTGCGAAGCGTCGCCGACCAGCACGACGTCATTCACAGAAACGACGCGACCGCCGACTTTCAGAAAAGAGTCACCCGCGTCGTCGAAGAAGAAGGCGCCCGCCACGCCGGAGATCTGTTCGCCCGAAACGAAGTCTTTGCCGACGATGAATTTTCCGATCAAGGCCTGGCCCTGGCGATCGGCCATCTTGCTTACGGCGCTCGCCATATTCTGCATCTGTTCGAGCGAAGAAAACTGCGCCATCTGCGCGATAAACTGCTGATCCTTCATGGGTGCCGTCGGATCCTGATAGCTGAGCTGCGTAATCAACAGCTGCAGGAAATCGTCTTTGCCCAGCTGCTTGGCCGTCTTGCGAATCTCGATATTTTCGAGGCCGCCGGCTTTGACCTTTTCCTGCTCTTCTAAGTTCTTCTGGATATTGACCTGACGGTCCTGGCCCAGATAGCCCTGTTTGGTTTGTTCGCTGCTGAGTGCTGATGGTCCTGGCATGTCGTGTTTCCTGTTATAATCGCGCGCGAGTCTTAAGTTCTTATATACTGATGTTTACCGCGCTCAGCTCCCGGCGCGCACCGGCTTCCGCGTTGGCGGCGGCCCCGGCCGCCAGATCGTATTCCTGGCCCGCCTGATCGGTCGCGCGCAGTCCCTGATCTTCGCCGTCACCTCGACCCTCGTTCGCCGCGCCGTCGCCGGTGGTTTCATCCCCCGCCGCTTGCTGCTCAAGACCCGAGTTTTCGCCCGAAGTGCTGCCTTCCATGAAGGACATGCTCGCCGGTTCGCGTACTTTAATACTCAGGCTTTCAACGGTGATCCCCTGGCGGGTCAATTCCTGCCGGAGATGGTCCATCTCGTCCATCAGCATGCGCTTCGCCGCGTCGGAGTCGACGAGGATGCGGGCGTGCACCTGGTTTTGATGCACTTCCAGATTCAAAGTCATGCGGCCCAGGGCCGCGGGATTCATTTTAATGCTGGCGCTTGAGTTGCCGTTGCTCTGCACATTTACGCGCGCCTTTTCAACGAGATCGTTAAAGAGCCGGCGGTTTTCCCGGGCGATCTCCTGATTGTCACGCTGCATGCGCGCCTGATCAAGCGAACTCTGGCTGTTCGCGTCGCGGGCTTCGCCGCCGTTCATGATTTGTAAATCGCTGAGTCGATTCGCGAAGCTGCGCGTATCGCCGCGCTGGTCGCGTCCGGATTCGCCGCCTGAATCTTTTGAATTGCCGCCTGAGTCTTTCGAATTCGCGCCCCGCCCTTTTATGTAACGGTCCATCAGGCCGGCCACTTTCGTTTCGACGTTATCGTTGCCGGCGCGTTCGCCGTAGACCCGACCGTTCAGCTGCCATTTCGCGCTGTCGAGTTCGACCCGCAGGCCGCCGCTGGCAGCGTCGATCTTCGCTTCTTTTGTTCCGGCCTGACTTTCGCCGCTCTGGCCGCCCTGGCCGCCCTGGTTCGAAGCCTTTTGCCCGGATTCCTCGCCGCTCAGTTTGGCTTTCGCCGCCGCCACGCGCTCCGCGAAGCGGGCAAGTTCCGCCGCATCGCCCGCCTGCGCCTTTCCGGTGACCCCTTCCCGGGCCAGACCCTGCTGCGATTGTTCGCCTCCGCCTGCTTTATCGGAAATACGAGCGTCGGCTCCGGGACCCGCTTTCGACTCGCCGGCGCCGCCTTTTTTATTCAGTAAAAGATCTTTTAGATTCGCGCCGAGTTCCGCTGCGGTCGAATCGAAGGCTGTAGACTCCGCGGCCGAGCGCTCGACACCACTGTCGGCGATGCCCGCTTTTCCAGACTGCTCTGCCGATAGTTTTTTGGCGTCGCCGGCTGCTTCACCTTTTACCCGCGCGTCTTGATCGCCGCTTCGATTGGCGTTCTCGCCTTTCGCGGCGACTGTTTCGTGATCGTCTTTTTTCGATTTCGCAGCGGCTTCCGCTTCTTTGTCGCTCGCGCCTTCCCCGGGGGAACTATCGGCGGCGTCTTCGTCTTTGAGCGCGGCCGCAGCGCGTTTTTCATCGATTGAATCGCTGCGCTTGCTTGAGTCGCCCGCGTTATTTTTATCGCTTGTATCGCGTCGCTCATTCCGCTCGCGATAGGCATCTTCCGCCCGCGAACCGGCTTCTTTTTGTTGAGCGCGATCTCGTTCGGCCGCTTCACGGGTATCGCGAGCCGCGGATTCGCGACTCTCGTAAGCGGTCCGCTCCTCTTGCGCACGCGATGCGGAGGCGTCCGCCCGACGCTGCTTTTCCCACTGCGAATCTGGCCGCGTTCCCGCGGAAGCGACGTCGGCCTGTCGTGAAGATTTCAGGTACGAAAGAAATCCAGACTCGCTCGAAGATCCACCCGGAGCGGCAGGCCCCTGGGAGGGCAGCAGGCCGCCGGAATTTCCAGAAGCAGTCGGTTGTTCGTTCGTCGGCCGCAAGAGGCCGGGAATGCCACGAAAAAGGTTCATCCTTCCAAGATTCGCCCAAAATGGACAATTCCATGAGACAAAAGCCCGAAAAAATCGCGCTGATGGGTCCGCTCGCGGCATTTCCGGGCTGAAAAGGCTTGTCGCGAAGCCCCCTGCGACCGGTCTTGAATTCGTGGAAGATGCGGAATTTACGACCGATGTCTTCGAAGCTCTTTCGGGCGGCGACGTGCGGAAGATCACCGGCGAAGACCACTTTCGTTTCAAGTGCACGGCCTGCGGCAACTGTTGCAAGGGTCCAGGCAGCGTGTACTTCACGCCCGCCGATCTCAAGGCGATTGAGAAGCATCTGAAGCTGCGCACGGCGTCCGAGCGCCAGGCCCTGCGAGAACGCCTGGTCCAGCGCGAAGAAAACGGCTACGCGGTCCATCGCACCGGCGGAGCCTGCGCCCTGCTCGACGACGACAACCGCTGTTCGGTCTACCCTGTGCGTCCTCTGCAGTGCAGCACCTTCCCCTTCTGGCCATCGACCTTCGCCAGTCGCCAGGATCTGGAAGACGTGATCGTCGAGTGCCCGGGCACGATGGCGGCGGGCGATCGCGCTAAGGCCGCCGCGCGATACTCACCCCTGGCCACAGCGCGGCGCGTAAACAAGACTCGCAAAGAATTCTTAAAACCGCAAACGCATCCTCTCAAACGGTTTATGATCTAATCATGACAGAAGCATCTCATAGTATTCCCGAACCATTCTACCGCGGCAAAGTCCGCGATCTATACCCGGTCGCGGGCGACAGCGGCGCGCCGGAATCCATGATCATCGTCGCCTCGGACCGCATCTCGGCTTTCGACGTGGTTTTCGACGAAGCGATTCCGGGCAAAGGCCGCATTCTGAATTCGATTTCAACGGCGTGGTTTCGCGCTCTGCGAAAATCCGGCCTGATGCAGAGCCTGTCCTTTTCCGACCAGGTGCTGGCCGAAGACGTCGCCGACTTTCCCGTCCCGTATCGCGACCATGCAGATTTTCGCGGACGCGCGGTCCAGGTTCGGCGGACGGATCGCGTGGACTTCGAGTGCGTGGTGCGGGGCTATCTGGCCGGTTCGGGCTGGAAAGACTATCGCAGCACCGGCGCGGTTTGCGGGCACACCCTGCCCGCCGGCCTGCGTCAGGCGGAAAAATTGCCGCAGCCCCTGTTTACGCCGGCCACGAAGGCCGAGCTGGGCGATCACGACGAAAACGTGAGCGTCGCGGCCATGCGCGCCGCCGTCGGCGAACAATTGACCAATCGCCTGGAAAATATTTCGATCGCGATCTACGAATATGCCCGGGATCTGATGGCGCCTCAGGGGATATATTTGTGCGACACCAAATTCGAATTTGGCTTAATCGGCGATGAGATTGTGTTAATCGACGAAGCCCTGACGCCGGATTCCAGTCGCTACTGGAACGCCGACAGCTACGAAATCGGCGGGAGCCCGCCCGGATTCGACAAGCAGTACATTCGCGATTATCTGGAAACGCAGGACTGGAATAAGCGGCCGCCGGCCCCCGCTCTGCCAGACGAGGTAATCGAACGCACCATCGGCCTGTACCGCGAAATCGAGGCCCGCATCGGCCGGGCGCTTGAGAATCCACCGACCGCCGCGGAGCTTGCGGCCCGGAGCGGAACGCCCTGAATGCAAACACCGGTGCAAATATTTTTTGACGCGGCCTCTCTGACGGAGCTCTTGCAAACCAAAGCGCTGCATCCGATCCTGAGAGCCGCGGCGGACCAGCAGGTGCTGCGCGTTGTGGCGGCGCAGATCGAGGGCGACGCGAACGCAATTTCAGAGCAGCTCGAAGCGATCGGCATTCGCGTGTATCCCGCATCAGACGGCTCGGCCTGCGATTACCTGGTAAGCGCGACAGAAGAACCGAAAGCCGATCGACTCCCGGGCACACCAGGTCCCACGGCCCTGAGCTTCGAAACCTTCGGACAGTATTTGCGCAAGATGGTCTAAGGCCCGGCGCGAACATAAAAGAATGACTACTATCAATCAGAGCACTCTCGATTCCGGCGAGCGGCCCGCCGCCCTGGTCACCGGCGGCGCAATTCGCCTGGGCAAAGCCATTGCCGAGGGTCTGGCCCAGGATGGTTACGACATCGCTCTGCACTACAATTCCTCCGACGGCGCGGCGCGAGAAACCGCCGACCGACTGCGAGCGCTCGGCGCGGACTGCGAGATTTTCGCCTGCGATTTTTCGGATCTTGCGGCGGACTTCGCGGGTCTAATCGATCGAGTCCGCGCCCGTTTTCCGCGTCTGAATGTGCTGGTCAACAGCGCTTCGGTTTACGACCAGGCGACGCTACAGGATACGGACGCGGCTCTGCTCGATAAACAATTCGCCGTTAACTTTCGCGCGCCGCTGCTGCTCATGCGCGCCTTCGCGGCCGCGATAAACGGGACCGACGGCAGCAATGCAAATAACATCGTCAACATCATCGATAACAAAATCGCTTTTCATCAGTACCAGTACGCCGCCTATCTGCTTTCCAAAAAAGCGCTGGCCGATCTCACTCGCATCGCCGCGGCGGAATTCGCGCCCAATATTCGCGTCAACGGCGTGGCGCCGGGCGTCGTGCTGCCGGCCGGCGAACGCACGCCGGAGTATATCCGCTGGCGCGAACAGGCGATCCCCGTGCAGCGCAAAGGCGAAGCGTCCGAAATTCAGCAGGCCGTGCGATCGGTGCTGGAGAACGGTTTCATCACGGGACAGATTCTCTTTATCGACGGCGGAGAATCCCTGGGAGATACCGGTCGCAACGCGGCCAGTTATCCGGGAGACTAAACCGGCGGTTTCGGTTCAGATCGCGCCCTGGATACGCATCGCAAAGCATTCGGCATGAGCACTTCGCACACGCATTCGCACCAGGCTTTTCTTTCGGTGGGTTCGAACATCGAACCGGACGCCAACGTCGAACGCGCGGCGCAAATCCTGGCCGACGAACACAGTCTGCTGGATCGTTCCAACTTCATTCAAACCGCCCCCGACGGCTACCAGGATCAGCCCGATTTCTTAAACGGCGCTTTTTGGATCGAAACCGATCTGGACTACGACGCCTTTAACGCGTACTTAAAAGAACTCGAAAAACGCCTCGGACGCGTCAAAGGACCGATCAAATCAGGGCCCCGCACCATCGATCTGGACATCATTGTCTGGGACGGCCGCGTGCGGCACTCCGACTATCCGGCCAAGGACTATACCCGCGACCCCATCGACGAACTGCTGGGCAAGCACGGGATTCGCCTGTCCGAACACGATCGCTGAATCCTGCCGGAACATCCTGTGGTCCCGCGCGATTAATTCGGTCGCGTATAGTCGATCATCGCGCGAAACTCCAGGCCGCTCATGCGGTTCTTCTTCGCCGGGTCCAGGCCCGCCGCCTCCCAGAATTCTTTGCGGCGATTGCGTTCGTTCGTATCGTCGCCGAAACGGCGCCAGGCGTCGGACGCGGCGAGCGACTCGGGATCAATCTCCGGCGCGACGAATCCGGGCCGGCTCCTAAAGTCGCCCGATACAACATCACCTGCGATAAATTCAGCACAGGCATCGCTCGCGCAAGCATCGCCGGCATCGAGGGTTTCCAGACTTTCCAGATAGCCCGCCAGAATATCAACGACGACGCTAAGATGATTTCGGAAGAAGTCAAAGATGCGCGCCAGATTTTGATTGCCCGCCTGGGAAGCGTAAAACGAGGCGATGCCGAAATAGCGCGCCGGCAAAGTCAGCAAAAACAGACGGCTTGCGCCGGGTAGATCGCCGGAGGCGTCGATTGCGATTTGCAGCGTGGCGTGCTCGGCGTTGATGCGCGAAAGGGTTACGACCGGCGCGTTCTGGCCCAGGCACTGAGCGTGACGGCGTACGATACGATCAATCTTCTCCGGATCCTCGACCAGGTAGTCCTGAATCTGAGCCCGGTATCCGCGGTCCAGCTCTCTGGCGATCATGCCGGCCAGATAGACCGTCTGCTCGCCGGGCAGTCGGTCCCGCCAGCGCGGCTGCATATGCTCCGCCAGGAATTGTTCCAGGCCCAGCACGTGATTTCGAAAGGTACGGCTCCAGTGGCCTTCATCGGGAAGTTTCGCCTGGTCCATATAAGTCCTCCGGGTTGTATGACTTATTTATTATCGTCTACAATTGGACGGAGGCTCAAGCGGAATCACGCACGACAAAGCATGCGGACTTGCTTTTTTTTAGCGTAACTCAGACTGGCAATCGCATGCATAGACTGCTTATTGCGACGGCACGGTCGCCTGCGCGCTATCGCGAGCCAGCAGACGGCCGGTCCAGGCTTCGATATTTTCCGGAATCTCCAAATCGGTCAGAGCGCGAAACTGAAGAAAGGGTGCGTAGCTCAGGTCCGCCAGGGTCAGCTGATCGCCGGTCAGAAACTGCCGATCGCCCAGCTCAGCGCTCAGCTGCTTGAAGTGGCGCTTGATCTGTTTCGCGGCGGCGGCCATATCGTCGAGCTTCCACTTCGCTTCGGGCAAATATCGTTTCGGAAAAATGATCACGCCCATGGGTCGGCCGAATTCAATGTCCGCAAGCAACATGTGGCGGCGCACGTCGGCGCGCGCGTACGGGTCCGCCGGCAGCAGAGCCGGCTGCGGAAATACTTCTTCCAAATATTCGAGGATGACGTTCGATTCGAATAGACAGCGCGAGCTGTCCAGGCGCAGAGCCGGCACCCGACCGTAGGGATTCACGGCCAGATAATCCTTCTTCTTGTGAGCCAGCTTTTCCATCGCCACGATTTGCAGGCCGGGCGCAATGTGTTCGTCGTAGATTCCCTTTTCATGGGCCGCCATCAGGACCCGCCGACTGTAGGTTGAATTTGGATGAATATAGAGCTGCATCTTCCCGGTATGAATCGGGTAGACATATTTGTCTATTCAATATTGACTGGATGGCGCGCGGCGAATGTGCCGCGCCGGAAAAAGAATCGTGAGCGCGTCTGCACCGAAAAAACGATCCGCAAAAAAAAGCAAAGCGGGCCCCCGGGAACGTCTGCTGGAAACCGCGGCGGAACTTTTTTATCGCCAGGGATATAGCGTGACCGGCATCAATCAGGTCATCGCCGAGTCCGGCACTCATAAGGCGAGCTTCTATCGGTATTTCGAAACCAAAGAAGACCTGGCCCTGGCCTATTTGGAAATGCGCGGCGAGTACTTTCACGCCCTCCTCGCCCGTCTGACGGAGCGAGCGCAGGCCGGCCCGACGGGCGGCGCGCGCGCATCCAATCTCGAAAGCTTCGCGCAATCGTGGGTCAATTTCACTTTGCGCGAAGTGCGCCAGGGGCGATTTTACGGCTGCCCGCTCGCCAATTTTCGCGGCCAGGTGCCGGAACCGGATGAGCGCCAGGCGGCGCTGCTGCGATCCATCATAGACGGCTGGCTGGGGGTGCTGGCCGATTTCTTGCGCGGCGAGCGGGACCGCGAAGGCGGCACTCCGCTTTCCGCCTCCCCGGAGAGCATCGCGATTCAGTTCCTGAAGATTTACGAAGGCAGCGCACAGCTCTATCGCCTGACGGGCAACGACGCTTATCTGCGTTCGATGAAAGCTGAAATGCTGGCCGCAGCCCGCCGACCGACGTCAACGCAGCGCACATAGTTCTTGCCGTCGGATTCGCCGATGCCGGCCCGTTCGGCGTAGACCGTGCCTTCCAGAAAATTCACGACCACGCCCGAAGTGCCCCGGGCGTCGATCTGTGAACTGCCCGACCAGTAGCGCAGCGGATACGAAGACGGAAAATAGTCGAGATCGATGAAGGGCCTGGCGCCGTCCGGCCGATAGACCAGCAGACTCTCCAGATCCTTTTGCACGGGCAGCTGCCAGTCGCCGCCGTCAGCGGCAAGTCCCGTCGGCGACCCCGCTCCTGGACTACCGGCGTCCGCGGCATCCCCACCCTGCTCCGGCTTCGCCAGCGCCCGACACAGGCGCACCGCATCGTGCCAGCGCACCCGCAGAGCCTCCCCCGAGCAGAGCCCCCCGCGATAGCGCTGGCCGTAGCTGCACTTCTGCCACCGCAGACCGGTGCTGCGGTCGATCACCGTGCCGTCTCCGGAATCCAGAAAGCGCTCGTTCGCCGGCCCGGCAAAGGACGCGTCCAGCCAGACGGTGGAACCCAGCAGCAGCAAGCCAACCACGCAGGCCGCCAGCATCTGGCTCCGGGAATATCCCGGACTCAATCGCTTCAAAACGCTCATCTGCTATTATCATCGGCCGCTACACCCCCTCCAGATTACCGCCGGATTCCCGGAACCGGGCCCGGAAAATTCAGGGGAAATAGATTTGCACGGCAATCACCCGGGAAAAATATGTTCCTGCCCATGTATCTCGCGCGCATTTATATCAAACTCAAAGAATCCATCCTCGACCCCCAGGGGCAGGCCGTCATCCACGCCCTGCACAATCTGGAGCACAAAGAGGTCGCCGACGTGCGGGTCGGAAAATACATCGAAGTCCGCGTCGACGAAGCCGATAAAGGCGCCGCCGAACAGAAGGTGCGGGTTTACTGCGATAAGCTGCTGGCCAATCCGGTCATCGAAACCTTCGACTTCGAACTGGAGCCGGTTCAGTGAAAGCCGGCATCATCACCTTCCCCGGTTCGAACTGCGACCGGGACATGCAGTACGTCCTTGAGAATTTTTTCCAGGCGCAAGTCAGCATGCTCTGGCACCGCGAAGCCGTTACGGAAAACTTCGATTTGATCGTGGTGCCCGGCGGCTTTTCCTACGGCGATTATCTCCGGGCGGGAGCGATCGCGCGAGTGGCGCCGGCCATGCAGTCTCTCGTTGAACACGTAAAGCGCGGCGGCGCGGCCCTGGGGATTTGCAACGGCTTTCAGATTTTATGCGAAGCGGGCCTGCTGCCCGGCGCATTGATTCGCAACCAGAGCCTCAAACACATTTGCAAAGACGTGGAGCTGGATTGGAATCCGGCCAACCCCTTCGCCGCCGATCTGGCTGCCAATGGCGCCGGCCGAAGATATCGCATTCCCGTATCCCATAGCGACGGGAACTATCGCGTGGATCCAGACGTGCTAAAAGAAATGCAGGATCGCGAACAGATCGCTTTCCGCTACGTTGAAAATCCCAACGGTTCCATTGAAAGCATCGCGGGAGTCAGCGACTCAGGCGGTCGTGTGCTGGGTATGATGCCGCACCCCGAACGCGCAACGGATCCCCTGACGACCACTCTGGACCCGGCGATCGGAGGCGACGCAAGCGCAGACGCTGCGCACACCGACGGCCATGCGATTCTAAAATCTTTGCTGGCCCGCTGCGCAGCGGCTGTGTAGGAACTCGTCGACCATGCCCGCCTTTCGCCTGGCCACTGTCGCAATCAATCAGATCCCCCTGGACTGGTCGGGGAATCGAGCGCGCATTACAGCGGCCTTCAATGATTTCCTGAACTTCGCGCACCGGCCGGATGTGGTTTTATTCCCGGAGCTCTGCGTTTCCGGCTATGGCTGCGAAGACGCCTTTCATTCCGAAGATGTCGCCCGCCGTTCGTATGACAGCCTGCGGCAAATCGCAAAGACCGCTCATGCGAAACTGCCGGGAACCTTGGTCGCCGTGGGCCTCCCTGTCCGCCGCGATGATCGCATTTATAACTGCACCGCCTTTCTGCGGGATGGGCGCGTTCAGGGCCTCGTGCCCAAACGCAATCTGGCCGGCGACGGCGTGCACTACGAACCGCGCTGGTTCGTCGCCGACCGCGATCTTCACCAGCGGGAATACCATGACGACCGCCGTTCCGGTTCCTCGCAGGCCAGCGGGGCAATCGTGCCCTTCGGCCCGCTATTGATCGAACACCGGGGCGTGCGCATCGCCGTGGAAATTTGCGAGGACGCCTGGGTCGCCCGACGCCCCGCCCTCCTGCATCTAAAACGCGGCGTGGAAATCATTCTGAATCCCAACGCGTCGCACTTCGCCTTCGACAAGTACAAAGTCCGCCGCCAGATCGCTCTGGAAAGTTCGCGAGCCCTGAGCGTAATTTATGCTCAGGTAAACTTACTGGGCTGCGAAGCCGGCCGCATGATTTACGACGGCCACAGCATCGTGGCGGCGGGGGGCGAAGCCCTGCTCGAAAACGGCGGTTTTTCTTTTGCGGATCATATCATCAATGAAGTCCCGCTCGACCTGAATCGCAGCCGGGTTCACCGCTCACGCTTCTATTCGCATCTGGATCAGGCGGATCCCGAATCCGAAGCGTTGATCGAAGATCAAAATCCGATTGTACGCCTGGATCCGCCCGAATCGCAAACTCGCGCGGGGGCTCGTTCGCCCGCGACCAGAATCGGCTTCGAATCCACCGATGCGGGCGATGCGCCAGATACGGAACAGAGCGCGACTCCGGCCCGCAGCAGCCACGTCGGCCCGGAGTCGCCTTCGAAAGAGCTGCAATTTTTATACGCCACGACCCTCGGCCTCTTCGACTATCTCCGAAAGTCCCACAGCAAAGGCTTCGTCATATCGCTTTCCGGCGGCGCCGACTCGGCGGCCTGCGCGATCCTGGTGCAACGGATGTTCGCTCGCGCTGTCGACGAACTGGGCGCGAAGGCGGCACTGGACCGCCTGGGCCGCACGGATCTCTGGAAGAACCTGCAGCTGAACGATCCGATCAACGAAACGGTAGCGCAAATTTCGAAGCGCATGTTATTTACGATTTACCAGGGCACCGACCAGAGCAGCGAAACGACTCGCAGCGCGGCGGCAGCCATCGCTCTGGCGACCGGCAGCGCCCACTCCGAAGTCCAGGTGCAGGAGCTGATGGACGGCTATCGTAAACGTCTGGAAGAAAATGTGCTCGGACGCAAGCTGGACTGGGATACGGACGATCTTGCGCTACAGAATATCCAGGCCCGCGTGCGTTCGCCGATGGCCTGGATGCTCGCCAATACGACCGGCAGTCTTTTGATTACGACCAGCAATCGCAGCGAAGCCGCCGTGGGCTACGCCACAATGGACGGCGACACCTCCGGGGGACTCGCTCCGATCGCCGGAGTCGACAAAGCCTTCGTTCAGCACTGGCTGCGTTTCATGGAAAGCACCGGCGATCCGCTGCTCGGCCCGATCCCCGAACTGAGTCATATTACCGCCCAGGCGCCGACAGCCGAACTAAGACCGCTTGAACAAAAGCAGACCGACGAAAGCGATTTGATGCCCTATCCCCTGCTCGACGAAATCGAAAAGCTGGCCATCCGCGATCGAAAATCCCCGGCGGAAGTTCTTGAAATTTTATGCGCGCGCCATAGTCACGAGTCTGAAGCCAGTCGCCCCGATCCGGAAACTCTGCGCGTGTACGTGCGCCGCTTTTTCGAGCTCTGGTCGCGCAATCAGTGGAAGCGCGAACGCTACGCGCCGGCCTTTCACCTGGACGATCTAAATCTGGATCCGCGCACCTGGTGTCGCTTCCCGATTCTGAGCGGCGCCTACGCCGACGAGCTGCGCGAACTCATGCGCGACAGCGCGGCCAATCGAAGCGCCCCGGACGGAGACTGAGTTTCGTATGCACTGCCCGACCTGTCAAATTCGCCTCGTGCGTGGCGCTTCGAAGGACGGCTACCTGTGGGCCTGTCGCTCCTGCGGCGGCAGTCTGGCCAGTATGCCGGTACTCAGGCGCGGACTCCAGCCGGCGCTGGCGAACGAACTGTGGGCCAACAAAGAAACGACCTGGCCGCACCCCGGTCGCCCCTGCAGCATTTGCCGGCAGGATATGGACGAAACCGCCGTGCGTCGAATCGTCCTGGACGTGTGCCGCCGCTGCCAGTTCGTCTGGTTCGACCGGCTGGAGTTCGAAAGCCTGACGACGGCCGATACTGTGCGCCCTTTCGTATATTTCGAAAATGAATTCGAAGCGAATAAAATCGAAACCCTCGAAGAGCGAATCGACTACTACAAAGACCACGTCGAGGAATTGAATCAAGAGCTAAGCGAAGTCCGCAACGAGTCGCAGCTTTCCATTCCCGATAACTGGCGCAAATTTCCTTTCTTACTCGGCATTCCAATTCAGATGAGCGGCGGCCCGCGCGGCGTTCCCCTGTTGACTTATTTAATGGCCGCGGGCGCCTTGCTTCTGTCGCTGATCAATTTTATCGACCTGGATGCGGCCAGGGAACTCTACGCCTTCGATCCTTCCGCAGCCCTGCGCTTCGGCGGCGTCACCCTCTTCAGCTACGTGAGCGTGCATCCCGGCCTGATATCTCTGGCTGTGAATATTTATATGCTCGTGCTCTTCGGCGACGATCTGGAAGATCTGATCGGGCGTAAAAAATCATCGCTGCTGGTCCTCCTGTCGATCCTGGCGGGAGCGCTGGGACACGCCGCTTTTTACCAATGGGACGGCCCGCTGCTGACCGGGATCGAACCACTGGTGTGCGCTCTGATCGTCGCCTATACTCTGCGCTTTCCCTACGCGCGTATGGGGGCGATTTTACCGCTGCCCCTGATCTCGCCCTATATCAACACGCCCGCCTGGGGTTTCGCCGGGATCTGGTTTCTATTGTACCTGCCGGGCTATTTTATATTCGGCGAGGCCTCGGCTTCCGTGCCGGCTCTGGTCGGCGGCGGTCTGGCCGGCGCCCTGTCGTATTTGACTCTGGTTCGAGTACGCTAAAATCCGAACGCTTTTGATTTGACCGCCCATCCACGCTCCGACATTTAACCCGGGTATCCGTCATGAATTCAGCACCGGTCCCCCACTCTATCGCACGCGCCGTGCAAAGCTCTCGCAGGTGGACCGTCTCGCTTTCGCGGCTGCCGACCGCGCTGGCTCTGAGCGCCGCGCTTGGATTGACCTTCGCCGCGACTGTCGGATGCGCCCCGCCTATGATCACCGACGAAGCCCACGCCAAAGAAATTCTCGATCACATCGAACAGACCCGGCTCTATATTGAAAATTATTCACGCCAGGGCAGCCATCCCTGCGCCGAAGAAAAGTGCGTCTTCGTAACCTTCTGGGACTTCGACGGCACGATCATCCACGGCGATATCACCGACGGTCTGACGGATCCGCAGAGCGGCGAGGTCGAATACAAAGGCCTGGAACAGCTTTCGATCGAAGCGGGCATTGCGCCGCGCTACCTGGGCGAAGACGGCTTCGCACGCTATCGGCAGGACTACGATCGCCTGGAGGCAAGCAAAGGCCACGCCGAGGCCTACGCGTACATCGCACAAATTTTTGCCGGCGCACGGCCATCGGAATTCGAAACGATCGTCGACGCGCATTTCGCACAGCGCCTGACGAAGTACTATTTCCAGTCATCGATCGATATCATCCGTCGCCTGCAGCACAACGGCGTGCAAACTCGCGTCGTGTCGGCGAGCCCGACTTTTTTCGTGCGGGGCGCCGCTGAATCCCTGGGCGTGCCGCCGGAGTGGATCACGGGCGTAGAACTCGAAATGAACGGCGAGTTTTTGAGCGATCAAATCAAGCCGCCTTTCAATTACGCCGCCGGTAAAACCGAACGGATCAAGTACGAAGTTGAAAAGATCAAGCAGGCCGAACAAACCGAACACGTCTATGTGCTGGCGGGCTTCGGCAATTCACACCACACCGACGGCGACTTTCTTGATTGGATCGCAGCGCAAAAGCTCCCGGACGGCTCGCCCCTTTCCGTGATGATCAACGGCGATTCCCCGGAGCCCAACCCGGCCTGGCGGTACGTCGAACAAAAGCAGCTCGTCAGCGAATAAGAATTCATGGAAGCGTGAAGATTCCACGCCCGCCGGTGACGATTTTTTTATAGCGCGGCGAGCGGCTTTTTCGATTCATTCCTGTATGTCGATCCGGCGTCCTTTGACACTTCCTGAAACCGTCTCGCGCCGCGTCGCGCTTTTCCGGCGCACCGCTCAATCGCTTCCGCAGGCATTCTTTTGCCGACTCGCTCGCAGAATCCCGGGCGCTGTACCGGCGGCGCTTCTGGCGCTCTCATTCTCGATCGTCGCCCCGGCCTGCGTGCGTACGGAATGCGCCCCGAACGATTTGTTATGCGACGGCCGCCTGCTTGCCTGGGGCATTAGCGACTGCCCGGCGACGAATTCCTGGCACAGCTTCCAGGGCGGCAACGCCAATGCCAGCGTAAGCCTGGACTCGCAGCCCGACGGCGCGGGTGGACACTACGTTGCGGGGTTCGCCGCGGACGATTTTATCAGCAGTCCGCGGCGGGCCTTCGAAGGCGCGGCCGGCACGCTGAACGTCTTTCTGCTGCGCCTGGACTCGAACGGCAGCGTCATCTGGGGAACCTACCTGGGCCGCAGCAACGGCTCGGGCGGTGCGCAACTGGCGGTCGGCGAAGAAGGCGTAACGCTATTGAGCAACGCCTCCGCTGCCTTCGGAACCCCGATCAATGCATACCAGGGCGGCAACGACATTCTGGTCGCCCGGGTCAGTCCAGAAGGCGATCTCGCCTGGCATACCTACCAGGGTACGGCAGGCAACGATACGGGAGCGGGCATCTTTCGGCGCTCGGACGGAGGCTTCTGGATCACGGGCGGTATGCAAAACCCGGCTCTGGGCGCGGCCGGGACGAGTTTGATCGTCCACCCGAACCCTGGAGCCGACGCCGGCTTCGCCCAGCGTCTGGGCCCGAACGGCAACGCCATCAGCCATTCCTTTTTCGGCGGCGTCAACTCGACCTTATTCCTTGGGCTGGCCGGAACCGCGAGCGACGAGCTATACGCCTTCGGCAACGCGAACAACGCCCTCTCGGGGGCCTATCCGAATACCATCGTAAACTATTCCGGCGGCGCCAGCGACGACGCCCTGCTTGTGAAACTGAGCGCGGACGGAGCCTATCTCTACCATACCTTCCAGGGCGAAAACTCGGGGGTTCAGCGCTTTAACGGCGGAGCGGTGCAAAGCGACGGTTCGATTATCCTGGCCGGCTTTACCGCGGCCGGCTACGGAACGCCGCTCTCGCCCTTTGCCGGCGGCAGCTCGGACTTTCTCGTATCGCGATACAGCGCGGAAGGCGCGTTGCTCTGGCTGACCTTCGTGGGCGGCGCAGGGGCGGATGTGATCGACACTCCCGCCGTAGGCGCGGCTCGCAACGGCGGCGCCTGGGTCGGGGGCACAAGCGATGCGAGCTTCGGCTCCGCGATCGCGCCCTTTTCCCACGGGGGCGGCGGCGCAAACCACGGCGTTGTATACGGAGTCGATGTAAACGGCGTGGTCGGTGCGCCTCTGTTTTTCGGAACGGCCGCCACGACGATTACTACCACCGGAATCACGGAAACCTGCGAAGGGGGCCTGTTGATCACGAATCGCACCAACGGAAGCTATGGCTCGCGACCGATCGTCCCCTTCGCGGGGGGAGCTCTGGCGGGCCTTTTGATTCGCCTGGATGTCGGCCTGCAGCTCGGAACGCTTTAACAGATCTGAGCGACCCGTGTTTGCCGCCCGAGCTGCGGGCCGGCGATCGTACAGGCCGGCTGGCGCGACACGTGTTCACTAAAAGCTCGCCCGCTTCGTCGCGCCCGGATGCTGCTTGACGCGGGGTGCTTTGAGCAAATCGTGAATGGATGGCGAACAACTGGAATAGTAAAAACATCACCGAAGGCGACCGCCGGGCTCCCAACCGGGCCATGCTGCGAGCGGTCGGCTTCGGCGATCAGGACTTCGAAAAGCCGATCGTGGCCGTAGCGAGCGGCCACAGCACCATCACTCCCTGCAACTCCGGCCTGCGCCGCTTAGAAGACGCGGCAACCGAGGGCGTCCGCGAAGGCGGCGGCATGCCCCAGACTTTCGGAACCATTACGATTTCCGACGGCATTTCGATGGGCACCGAGGGCATGAAGTTCTCGCTGATGAGCCGCGACGTGATCGCCGACTCGATCGAGACGGTTTGCCGCGGCCAGAGCATGGACGGCCTGCTCGCGCTGGGCGGCTGCGATAAAAATATGCCCGGCGCCATGATCGCCATCGCGCGCCTGAATATTCCGTCGGTCTTCGTCTACGGCGGCACGATCAAGCCGGGCAAACATAACGGCCGCGACCTGAACGTCGTGTCGGTCTTCGAAGCGGTCGGGGAATTCAACGGCGGCAAAATCGACAGAGAAGAATTCCGCGCGATCGAAACCCACGCCTGCCCCGGCTCCGGCAGCTGCGGCGGCATGTACACCGCCAATACCATGTCGAGCGCCATCGAAGCCCTGGGCATGGCCCTGCCCGGCTCTTCCACCATGGCGAGCCCCGACCAGGAAATCATCGAGGCGACGGCCAACGCCGGCCGCACTCTGGTAAGTTTAATCAAGCGCGACTTAAGGCCCGCCGCGATCATGACCCGCAAGGCCTTCGAAAACGCGATTATGGTCGTGATGGCCCTCGGCGGCTCGACCAACGCCGTGTTGCACCTGCTGGCCATCGCCCACAGCATGAACGTCGAACTCTCCCTCGACGACTTCGAAACGATCGCCAAAAAGATTCCGCATATCGCCGACATGAAACCCTCCGGAAAATATCTGGCCGTCGACCTGCACGCTCAGGGCGGCGTGCCGCGGGTCATGAAGATGCTGCTCGAAGCCGGCCATCTGCACGGGGACTGCATGACGGTCACCGGTTTGACCGTGGCCGAAAATCTGGCGAATATTCCCGGCGGCGTTCCGGAAAACCAGGATCTGATCTATTCGCTGGACAAACCGATGTACAGCCGCGGCCATTTGGTAATTCTGCGCGGCAATATCGCCCCCGGCGGCGCGGTCGCAAAAATCTCCGGCGTCAAAAACCCGGCAATCACCGGACCGGCGCGGGTCTTCGACTCGGAGACCGAGTGCATGGACGCGATTCTCGCCGATAAGATCCAGGCCGGCGACATCCTGGTCATTCGCTACGAAGGTCCCCGCGGCGGGCCGGGTATGCGGGAAATGCTCTCCCCGACTTCGGCCCTGATCGGTAAGGGCCTGGGAGACGCGGTCGGCCTGATTACGGACGGCCGCTTCTCCGGCGGAACCTACGGCATGGTTGTCGGCCACGTGGCTCCGGAAGCCGCGGTAGGCGGCCCGATCGCCTTGATTCGCGAGGGCGACGTGATCACCATCGATTCTCACGCCAACGGCCTGGACGTGCATCTGACCATCGATGAGCTGATCGCCCGTTCGAAAGACTGGCAGCCGCCGGCGACCCGCTACGATCGGGGGGTGGCGGCCAAATACGCGCGTCTGGTGGGTTCGGCGGAATTCGGCGCGGTAACCGACGGCGAAGCGATCTCAAATCCCGACGATTTCTTTGATCGGGAATGGCACAAAAACTTGAAAGATATCAGCAGCGCAAAAAAGCTATAAAGATCTGGGCGATTCCGAAACAACGGTACCACGCGGCGCGCTGATTTTCATTCAAGCGCGCCGCGGTCAATCGCAGGGAGCAGCAGGACTATGAGCGGCGAAAACGGCAAACTGGATCACAAAATCTACGACAAAGAGGGCGAAGAAATGCGCGACCGCCCCTGGATCTTTCGAACGTACGCGGGCCACTCCAATCCCCGGGCTTCCAACGAACTGTATCGCAGCAATCTGGAGAAAGGCCAGACCGGCCTTTCGATCGCCTTCGACCTGGCCACCCAGTGCGGCTATTCTTCCGACCACTCCCTGGCGCGGCCGGAAGTCGGCAAGGTCGGCGTGCCGATCAACAGCCTGGATGATTTTCATGTTCTGTTCGATCAGATTCCGTTAGAACAGATGAATACGTCGATGACCATCAACGGTACGTCGATGTGGCTGCTCGCTTTGTACGTCGCGCTGGTTCGCGAACGCGGCGAAGACGAAAAGAAACTCAACGGCACCACCCAAAACGATATTATTAAAGAGTACCTGGCGCGCGGAACGTACATCTTTCCGCCGAAGGCCAGCATGCGTATCATCGCCGAGATGTACGAGTATTGCCTGGAAAACATTCCCAGCTGGAACGCATCGAATATCTGTTCGTATCACCTGCAAGAAGCGGGCGCGACGCCGGCCCAGGAGCTGGCGTATGCTCTGGCCAACGCCATCGGCATTCTGGACTTGATTCGCGAGCGCGGAAAAATTGAGGGCGAAGAATTTCACAAGATCGTCGGGCGCATTTCGTTCTTCGTCAACGCGGGCATTCGCTTCGTCGAAGAGATGTGCAAGATGCGGGCCTTCACCGAACTCTGGGAAGAAATCACCCGCGATCGCTACGGAGTAACGAATCCCAAGTACCGCCGCTTTCGCTACGGCGTGCAGGTCAACAGCCTGGGCTTGACCGAAGCGCAGCCGGAAAACAACGCCTGGCGGATTCTGATCGAAACCCTGGGCGTGACCATGAGTCGCAACGCCCGCTGCCGCGCCCTGCAGCTGCCCGCCTGGAACGAGGCGCTTTCGCTGCCGCGTCCCTGGGATCAGCAGTGGTCCCTGCGCCTGCAGCAGATCCTCGCGTACGAAACCGACTTACTTGAATACCCCGACCTCTTCGACGGCAGCCCCGTGATCGAATCGAAAGTGAACGATCTGAAAAAAGGCGCCCGCGAAGAGATCGACAAGATCCTGAACATGGGCGGCGTGCAGGCCGCGATCGAATCCGGCTACATGAAATCGGGCCTGGTGAAGTCCATGTCCGAACGCATGAGCCGTATCAACACCGGCGAACAGACGGTCGTCGGCCTGAACAAATGGACCGAAGGTCTGCCCTCCCCGCTGCTGAAAGGCGAAGACGGCGGCATCTTCAAGATCGACGACGAGGCGGCGGCCGAAACCCTGCGCGGCTTAGAGGCCACGAAACAAAAACGCGACGCCGCCCGGGCGACGGCGGCGCTGGACAAACTGCGCGAAGCCGCCAAAAACGGCGACAATATGATGGAGGCTTCGATCGAATGTGCTCTGGCGCGGATCACGACCGGCGAATGGGCCGACGTTTTACGCGAAGTCTTCGGCGAATATCGGCCCGTGACCGGCATTGAAGGCCAGCGCCTGGGTCTCGAAGACGATCGCGTGAGGGCGCTGCGCGAACGCATCGATGGATTCGCCGAAGCAAGCGGCCATCGCCCGCGCATTGTCGTGGGCAAACCCGGCCTCGACGGCCACTCAAACGGCGCGGAAGTGATCGCGGTCGCCGCGCGCCACACCGGATTCGACGTAATCTATTCAGGCATTCGCCTGACTCCGGAAGAAATCGTGCAGAGCGCGGTCGAAGAAAACGCGGATATAATCGGCGTTTCAATTCTCAGTGGATCGCATATCGAACTGGCCGGGCAGCTGATGGACAAACTGCGGGGCGCTGGCGCCGGCGACAATATCCCGGTGATCTTCGGCGGCATCATTCCCCAGGATGATTTCGCAGCTCTCGAAGCGAAGGGCATTCGCGCGATCTTTACCCCGACCGATTACAGCCTGATCGACATTATGGAACGCATCATGGACGTGGTCGAAAAATATGACGCAGCATTCAGCAATGCAAGAACTGGTTGAAAAAGCGCTGACCGGCGACAAATGGTCGATCGGCCGACTGATCTCCGTCTTCGAAGACCGACGGCCGGCGGCGGCCGATCAGCGCGGCGAAATTTTGCGGCTGCTCGCAGAGCATCCCGACTCACGCCGCGGACGCTTCATCGGTATGACCGGCACGCCCGGCGCGGGCAAGTCGACCCTGATCGGCGAACTCGCAAACCGCCTGATCCAAAAGGGCAGCGCCGGTGCGGAGGATTCTAAAGCAGCAGGCCCAGGCGAAAATTTCAGCGTCGCGGTGCTCGCCATCGATCCCTCCAGCGAAGTCTCCGGCGGTTCGATTCTGGGCGATCGAACGCGGGTCAATTTCGCATTAGACGAAAAGCGACTCTTCTTTCGCAGCCAGGCCTCGGACCGCGAACTGGGGGGCGTCAGCCGCAGCACCTTCCAGGTGGCGCGACTGCTGTTTTTTCTTTTCGACTTCGTTTTAATCGAAACCGTCGGCATCGGCCAGAACGAAATCGAAATTCAGTACGTCGCCGATCGTATCTATCTCGTGCTGCAGCCTCTGGGCGGCGACGGCATTCAGTTTATGAAAGCCGGCATTATGGAAATCCCGGACGTCTTCGTTTTAAACAAAGCCGACGCCGCCGACGCAGCGAAGCAGAGCTACTACGCCCTGAAGGCCGCCCTGAGCTTCGTCCGCCCCGGCGAAGAAGACCTGGTGTCGATCATCAAGACCAGCGCGATCAGCGGCCTGGGTCTGGACGATCTCAGCGAAAACATGGCCGCATCGCGCACGATTCAACCGCGGCGTTCGATGAGCGAAAAAGAGATTTTCTATTTCGAAAAGTGGGTCCGCGACGAGTACGGCCGCGTCGGCCTGCGGCGCCTGGTCAAAGAACACGGCGGCGCACGCGCCTACATCGAACGCCACAACGGCTCCTTCGACCGGGCCCAGGCCGCACTGCTGAGCGAATACCAGAACTCCGGCCCCGTAGCGCGCTGATCGCCGCTTCTGACGCCGCAGGCCAACCCGCACAATTTAAATGAACGACCAAACGAAAATCAAAGTCGGCGTGCTCTTCGGCGGCCGGTCCGCTGAACATGAAATCTCGCTGGTGTCGGCGCGCAACGTCATCGCCGGACTGGATCCCGCGAAATATGAAGTCGTGCCGATCGGAATCGACCGTGACGGGAGCTGGCTCACGGCACGAGAAGCCTCCGAACTATTAGTCGACTCCCCCGATCCGGCCAGGAGCCTGCCGGTGCTGAATGTGAGCTCCGGCCAGGCACTCTCGCTTGCACCGGGCGCCAGTGCGGGCGCGCTCAAGACCGGTGGCGACGCGCAGTCGAGCGGCTCGCCTGGACTACAGGTCGACGTAATCTTTCCGGTGCTGCACGGAACCTACGGCGAAGACGGCAGCGTCCAGGGGCTGCTGAAACTCCTGGGCATTCCCTATGTCGGGCCCGATCCGCTGGGATCGACGGTGGGCATGGACAAGGACGTCATGAAGCGACTGCTGCGAGACGCCGACATTCCCAACGCGCGCTTTCGCGTGTATTTACGCCAGGCGGCCCTTTCTGCTTTCGGAGCTTTCGAAACCGACGATGCGAATGCCGCGCAGGTTTCCGAAACGGCCCGCGAAATCGTCGCGGAGCTCGGCCTGCCGCTGTACGTAAAGCCGGCCAATATGGGCAGCTCGGTCGGTATCACCCGGGTGAAGTCGGTCGAAGATCTCGCATCAGCGGTGCACGAAGCCTTAAAGTACGACAATAAAATCTTAATCGAAGAGAATATCGTCGGCCGCGAAATCGAATGCGCTGTGCTCGGCTCCCAGGAGGAGCCGGCGGCATCGATTCCCGGCGAGATCATTCCCAAAGACGGCTTTTATAGCTACGAAGCGAAATATCTCGATGAAAAAGGAGCGGCGCTCGAAATCCCCGCGCGTCTGAACGCGGCGACCGTGAAACGCGTGCAGGAAATTTCGATTCGCACCTATCAGGCGCTATGCCTGGAAGGTATGAGCCGGGTCGACATGTTCGTACTCGAATCCGGCGAGATATATATCAACGAAGTCAATACGATTCCTGGCTTCACCGGCATCAGCATGTACCCGAAACTGTGGGAACACAGCGGTCTGAGTTTCGATAAGCTCCTCGATCGCCTGATTGAGCTCGCCCTGGACCGTCATCGCCTGCAGGGCGCGTTGCAAACCAGCGTTGAATAAATAGAATCAAGCCCAACGGTGACGACCCCGGCCAACAGTCCCTGCCTGTTCGTGTACGGCACTTTGCGATCCGACGCGCAGCATCCTCTGCACCGCGTGATCCGCGAACACGCGCGCGACCTGGGCCCGGCTGAATTCCAGGGACAGCTATTCGACCTCGGAGCCTACCCGGGCGTAATTGATTCCGAAGATCCGACCGACCGCGTCATCGGCGAGCTGTACGAAATCGTCGGCGACGCGCAACTGCTCTTCGAACGTCTCGACGCCTACGAAGAATGCGGCCCGGGTTTCGCCGAACCCACGGAGTACCTGCGCGAAGTCCGCCCGGTGCGTCTATTCGCATCCGATTCCGCGGCAAATGCGGCCGCGCGCGACGGGAAATCCAATCATCAGCAAACGAAAGTTACGGCTGCCACCGACGCCTGGATCTATCTGTACAATCATTCATTGCAAAAGGCGCAACGCCTGGTCCACGGCGACTATTTACGTCGGGACGATGAGTGAGCGCCCCTTGAAATGCGACGACAGACTGCTGAAAAATCTCACTCGCCTTCGCGTGCTGTTTCTGCTTGTGTTTCTGCTTGTGGATCGGCCCCTGTAAGCATGGTGCTGAACTGACTGTCGAAGAAGATCATTTCCAATTCGAAGATTTCGCCGGCGGCGGCCAGACAGTAATCGAAGCCGCGACGATCGAGCTGGCCCGCATTGTACCGGTCCTGAATGCTTTGCAGCAGCGCGGCGGCGTAGTTCGGCGCCAGCGCTCCGCCGGTGGCTGAAATTCGCGCGGCGCGACGGCGCTCGTCGATGTCTTTGCGCACCGTGGCGCAGATCCCGGCGAAAACTGTTTCCAGCTCCGGATCAAGATCCTGGTTTAGATCGATGCTGGCGTGATCGTCGGAATCAGACAAAGGGCGAATCGATATTATTTTACGCCGGCCTGGGCCAGGTCTTTTCCCAGGCGCCCGGTCAGAAATCGAAAGTACATCACGTAATCCGATAGCAGGGACCAGAGGGGATAGGTAAAGGTCGCGGGACGATTGTGTTCGACAAAGAAGTGGCCGACCCAGGCGAAACCGTAACCCATCACCGGCATTAAGAACAGGAGCCAGTAGTTTTGCAAATAGACGCTGAGCGCGACAACGCCGAAAACCAGCGTCGTGCCGATATAGTGCAGAGCTCGATTGAGCGGATCGGAATGCTCACGCAAATAGAACGGATAGAAATCCCGGTACGTTGTGATGCGCTCACTGCTCGATGCGGCGGAGGCGGTGCTTGCGGTTTCCATGGCCGCAGAATGCCATACAGCGACGGAATTTCAATTCATTTTCCCGGGATTATTTTCTATTGCTCGGGCCAGCCAACGGCGGAATTCTGCCGGTCTGCGAAGGCTCGCGTAAATCGCCGGGAAGGCGGGGCCTGCGCGATCGCCCCGAGCACAGCATAAGCAGCATGAACGAATCCGCATCCGACAACCGATCCCAATCCGGGCGAAGCGACCCGGCCCTGCAGGGCCTGCGCCTGGGCTTTCTGGGCTTCGGCAAGATGGGCCAGGCCATCGCCCGCGGGCTGCGGGAAAATCACGCTCCGGCGGACCTCCATCTGCTGGCCTTCGACGCGGCGCCGCTGGCAGACACGGTCGTGAAATCCGTTGCCGGTTTGCAATTGCTTCCGTCCCCGGATGCACTGGAAGCGCAGTGCGACGTCTTGATCCTGGCGGTGAAGCCGGGCGATCTGCAAACGGCTCTGGCGGGACTCAAAGGCGATCGCCGCTATATCTCGATTGCCGCCGGCGTGGGCACCGAACGGCTGCGAAGCTTTTTTCCGGAAGGGCAGAATCCACATATATCGCGCGTAATGCCCAATATTTCAGCTCTGGCGGGCCATAGTGCGAGCGGGGTTTTCTGCCCTGATGATGAATTTTTTTCGCTTTCTGCGGCGATTTTTTCCGCAATCGGCCAGGTGACCCGCGTAAAATCGGAGGAACTGATGCATGCCGTTACCGGACTCTCCGGGTCGGGCCCGGCGTACGTGCTGGCAATGGTGCACGCTATGGCCGAAGGGGGCGTTCAGGCCGGACTGCCCTTCCCCACGGCGCTCGAATTGGCGCGAGAAACTCTGCTGGGTGTAGCCCATTTACTGCGCACAACCGGGGAACATCCGTCGGCTCTGCGCAATCAGGTAACCAGTCCCGGCGGCACAACCATCGCAGGGCTCGCCGCCCTGGAAGACGGTGGCTTTCACGGCACCGTTATGCGAGCGGTCGAAGCCGCCACGGATCGAAGCCGGGAATTAGAATAGAACTTTGAGTTCCTCGCGCAGCCGGCGCTGAAACTCGGGGCTCTGAAAGCGTTTGTCCGCCGGATCGACGGCGAAGCGATTCCAGACGGCACCGTCCGGCTGAGTCGTGATTTCGCCTTCGGATATGTTGATATCCATCAAATAAAAGGCCTGAGACAGAGATAAAAGCAGTCCCGGGCGATCCACTGCGGTCACTTCGATCACGCTCTGCTGGCCCTGTTTGAGCAGCACCACATCGCCGCCGCCTTCAGAGCTTTCCCGCTCCTTCGCGGGCACCCGCGCATGATGCTCGGTGAGATATTCCAGCACGGACACGCCGCCAAAAAGCAGCCGCTCGAGATCGTCGATCAGACCCCGCATGGAATCCTCGTTCATTGCCGTAGGATCTTCTCCGGTAACGATATGAAATTCGTCGCTGATGGCGTTGGGACCGGGCGTGTAGATCCGGGCACCCTGAATATTCCAGTGGTAGCTGTACAGGACCGCGCACAGACGGAAGAGGATTCCGACTTCGTTCATTTCCGCGTCGACTTTCATCCGCAGACCGCCTGGGCCGGCTTCCTGAATCGTAATATCCAGGCGTTGGTGCTTTTCATCGCCCCGGGCCCGGGAATAGATGGATTTGCTGGTACTGCTCATAATGATTCTGCATCGGCTTTAGAGCAATTATCGTGCCATGCCCAGGACAGCTGTGCCACGGCCTCCGTCCGGGCCTGTTTTGTGGTTGTTGCCGGAACGATGTTACAGAATCCTGAATCCGATGAGCGAAAAGTCAGCAATCACCAGCACGCTATGCAACGAGATCTTCGAGCAGGCCATCTCCGATTATCATATTCCCAATCATATCGAAGCGCCGGAAAAGAATCCTTACCCGGCCGATTCCATCGAACACCTGCTCTATCATAAAAACTGGATCGATACGGTGCAGTGGCACTTTGAAGACGAAATTCGCAGCCCGGACCTGGCCGGTCCGGAAGTCCTGAAGCTCAAACGCCGCATTGACAGCTCCAACCAGGTCCGCACGGACACCGTCGAGCTGATCGACGACTGGTTCCTGAACGAATACGGCGATCTGCCCCGCCAGCCCGGCGCGCGCCAGAATTCCGAAACGCCGGCCTGGCTGATCGACCGCATGTCGATTCTGGCGCTGAAAGTCTATCACTGGCGCGAACAGACCGAGCGCACCGACGTGGACGAGGCGCATCTGGCGAACGCGAATAGCAAGCTGGCGATCCTGCTCGAACAGCAAAGAGATCTCGCGCGCTGCCTGGACGAACTGGTCGAGGATTTTCAAAAAGGCGTGCGCTATATGAAAGTCTACCGGCAGATGAAAATGTACAACGATGAGAAGCTGAACCCGGTGCTCTACGGCCGCGACCAGAAGAAAAATGGCTAACAAGTGACGCGAGCTCTCTGAATTTAGAACATGCGGTTTCTCGTACTGCGTTTCGGCAAAATGGGCGACGTGGCTTTGCTCGCGCCGGTCCTGCACGCTCTGGCCCGCAAGTATTCCGCGATCAGCATCACGCTGGTGACGCGGAAGGCTTTCGAACCATTCTTTTATAATATTCCCGGCGTCGAAGTCATCGGCGTCGACTTCGATCACGAGTATCGCGGGATTTACGGTCTCTACCGATTGTACCGCCAGCTGCGCAAGCTCGGGCCCTATACCCACGGCGTGGATTTGCAGAGCACATATCGCTCGCGAATCTTAGGTTTTTTATTCTGGCTGCTGACCAGTCTGCGCTTCGCCCGGATCGTGAAAGGCCAGCGCGAAAAACGTCTGCACATTCGCCGGCGCAATAAAATTCTGGAACCGCTGCCGCATATGGTCGAGCGCTACATGCACGTTTTTGAACGAGCGGGGATCAGCGCAATGCCGGACCAGGGCCCCTGGATCAATCCCGACACGGGTTCCCGGGCGCTGGCCAAAGACTTTCTGCTGGCCAACGATATCAAAAACAAAAAGCGGCAGCCCTGGATCGGCATCGCTCCTTTCGCCAGCTATCAGCAAAAGACCTGGCCGGTCGTGCACACTCACGAGTTATTAAGTTTAATTCAGCGCAACTTAGATGCGAAGGTCTTTCTTTTCGGCGGCGGTCCCGACGAGATCCAGAAGCTCGGCGCGCTGCATCGAAAATTCGAAAACACGGTGCTGGTGGCCGGCAATCTTTCCCTGGACGGCGAAATCGCTTTATTATTGCGCATGGACGTAATGATCGCCATGGACGGATTCAATATGCACCTGGCGGCGCTGCTCGGCAAACGGGTGCTGTCGATCTGGGGCGCGACGCACCCCTATTCCGGCTTCGGCCCGTACGGCGCGGACCCTGACACGGTGATCCAGATCGCCCCGGACGATCTGGACTGCCGACCGTGCTCAATTACCGGCAGTCGCCCCTGCTTTCGCGGGGACCTGGCCTGTCTGAACTGGATTACGGCCCGCAACGTTTTCGAGAAATTGAAGTACGAGCTGCTGGCACCCGAAGATCTGGACACTCTGCCCCAGACGGATTGAAACCCCGGCTTTGTATCAGCGCGTCTTACGCAGCACGCCTGAAAAATAAATCGACGCCAGGCCGTCCAGACGCCGCAGCTGGGCGTGAGCCCGCACGTTTTCCAGCACCTGGACCGTCAGCTCCCAATCCCCGCGACGCAAGCGCGCATAGTCCGGGCCGAAGGCGTTCTGTGTGGTCTGGTCTTTATCGCTC
The DNA here is from genome assembly GCA_024742665.1 of bacterium. Lineage (GTDB taxonomy): Bacteria > Spirochaetota > Leptospiria > Leptospirales > Leptonemataceae > JANSYA01. Next base: position 112,493 of record JANSYA010000008.1, on the reverse strand, counting down.
AGGGGCAGCGAATCTGTTTCGCCTTCGATTTTGATTTTAGTTTCACACTGGATTTCATTTTCAAGATCGAAGACGATTTCGCGACGGTAGCCGGCTGCAGATTCCTGTGGGACCACGCTGGACCGCCTGATTCTATCTGCGCTCCCATCTTGCGCATATGGATCGGAACTATATTCGGAACGACTGCGAGCCGGCGATTCCCTGTCGGCGGGCGAAGGGCTCGCGCCGTTCGCGCTGGCATTCCCCGAAAAGAGTCCGCGCATTCCGCGCATTAACCGTGCGAAGAGCCCGCCCCGCGAAACGATCGCGCGCAGAACAAAGCGCACTGAATTAGCTCGACCGCCGGACGATGCACCACATTCCAGCACCGCCTGCATCGCCACGTCCACCGGCCAGACCGGCACGCCCTGTAGACCCCGCCCTTCCCAGCGGCCGGCGAGATATCCGCCGCAGCTGTCGGCCGCGTTGAAAAAACGATAGATCAACGGGGCGCTGCGAGCGCGAGCTTCGAAACTGTCTTCGTTTTGCTGTCCGGCATCGGCGTGGGCCGCCGCCGTCTTTTTTCTCGCCCCGGCCTGCTTCGACTTTTTCGCCTTTTTTTTTCGCGGCGCGCCCGCCCGTGAGGCCTGATGATCCGCGCCGGTCCGCGTTTTTGAAGAAGTCTTGCGCGACGCGGGCATGCCGGTATCGCCAGTATTCAACGGCGAAAGCGCCAGACCATCAAACCGGCAAGCCCCATAAAGATTCCTGTGGGCCCCCAGCTGGCGAGGGCTGGATGCACGACGCCTTTGCGGCCCATACTTTCGGTTAAGCTGAAGGTCAGGTAATAAACAAACATGGTAATCGTCGAAATTAAGATAGCGCGAATCAGCGGCCCGCCGGATCGCAGGCTGCCGGTGTGTCCCGCGATCGAACCGACGATCGTCAGAATAATACACATCAAGGGAAACGAAAGATTCGAATGCATTTGCACTTCGTAGGGAATGGTATCAAAGCCAAGCGCGGACAGGCGATCGATTTCAGCCGACAGCTCGAAGACGTTCATTTCGTTCGCATTCCGCCCCGAATTCGCGAAGAAGTCGATGTCGTCCGGAAAGCCGACTTCGCGCTGCTCGAAGCTTTCCACTCCGTCGACGCGCATATTTTCCGTGAAGCGCACTTCGCGACCCGCGTGCAGAATCCACTTTTTGTTTTCCGGCTGATAGACCGCCTTATTCGCCTGCAGCATACGCCGCGGACGACCGGACGAAGCGACGCTCATATAATTGAAACCGCCGATGATCTCCAGCTTCTGCGCGTCGAAGAAATAGATGAAATAGTACCCCTCTCGACCGCGCAGATTCTTCTGGAAAATGAGGTTCTTCACGGTCGCCTGGCGGGTGCCTTTTTTCAGGATGTCTTCCTGTTCGTTCGCCATCTGGTTGGCCGGCGTAACCAGAAAATCGTTAAAAACGAACAGCAGCAGACTCGTTGCCAGACTGACGATCAAGAGCGGCGCGATCGCGCGATAGAACGAACCGCCGGCGCTGAAGATCGCGACCATTTCGCGCGATACCGTAAACTGCGCGACGGTAAAACAAACGCCGAACATCAAAGCGGCCGGCAGAATCTTCACGACCACGCCGGGAATAATCAGCAGCAGATAGAGATACAAATGGATCTGGGGCTGGTCGCTGTCGATTTTGCTTTTATCGAATGACTCGTACAGAAGCCAGATCAGACTGAAGGCCAACAGTGCGAAGGCGAAACTCTTAATAAACTCGCCGCCGATATATCGATCCAGAATTCGGAGCCCGCCGGAAAATCTCGCATTCATCGCCATACGATACTCGGAACCTCGTTCGAATCAAAGCCCCGCGAAGAGTCGCGAGGCGGAAAAATAAATTTCGTTCGGCTGGACCTCGGTGGTAAACCAGGCCGCGATCAGAATGCCCAGAGCGCCGGCCAGGGGCACGACCAGGTTATCGTCGAAGAGACCGCGCAGAGCGATCACCGAAAAGAACTCGGCTAGAGCCGCCAGGGTGACTCCCGCCAGGATAACCAGAGGCACGGCGAGTCGCACCGCGCCCTCGGCGTTCAGTAATGCGAAAGGCGCGCTCGATCCCGCCAGGCTCTGGTGCAGCAGCAAAAACAAAAAGCAGGCCAGAAAACCAACCACGATAAAAGCCAGCAGACCTTCCAGGGATTTGCCGTTCCAGAATCGCACGCGACCGCGGTAGCCGCCGATATAGGCGGCCCAGGGATCGCCGATCATTAGATAGATGCAGGCGAATACGACGACGATGTCGGAGAAGATCAGCATCAGCACCGTGCAGGCCAGAAAGTACGGCAGAGTCGCATTATAACGTTTGCTCTCTTCCTGCTTGAGCAAAGGTCCGAGCAAACGCATAAAGAGCGCGTTCAACTGCTCGTTGCCGAAGCGCAGAGTATCGAGAATAAACATCAACCCGATAAAGGCGACCAACAGCACCAGACAGACTTCGCGAGTAAAGACCGGACGCTCGGGAGCGAGAAATCCAAAGACGTCGAAGTACAGAAACAGAGGGATGATCAGGCCCGCAGTATGATAGATTTTTCGGGCCAGGTTAAAATCCCCCGCAGGAGTGCGGGCGGCTTCGATCCGAATCCAGGGTGATCTTCGATTTGCGGTTTGCGTCATGTGGGCTGCTACAGGCTGGCTGACAGTGCCTTTTTCCGAAAGCATATTACAAGCGATTTCAGCGCCCGGGCCCGGCAAAATTGCACTTGACAGGAACGCGAATTCCGCGCTCTATCAGGTCGTGAAACTGCGAGCGATCCATCTCCTGAATCGAATGGAGCGCATTGAGCGCGACCTGAGCGAGATTTCTACACTGCGATCGACTCTTCAGGACGATCGAGAATATACCAGCCGCCTGCGCACCTCGCTGCAGGACGAGACCGTTCGAATGCGCGAGCTGCAGGCCAAGATCCTGACCCAGGTGATTCAAAATCCCCCTGAAGCTCTGGCCCGCATTGCCGCAGCCGATTCCGCCGCACCCCGTCCGGTCGCGGTCGCCCGCCCCGCTCTAGCCCCGGAAGGCGACGCCGAAAATATGCTGCGTCCGCCGGAGATTATCATTCCTGCAGGCGGCGGCAAATCGAAAGGCGACTCGAAAGGTGATTCCAAAAGCCAGGCGAGCGGCGGCTCCCGCCCGGCTCGCGACAACGCAAAGCCCTCGGCCTCCGGACGTCCCGCAAAAAATAAGCGCGGCAGCGAAGCCGCCAAAAACGAAGGCGGCGATCAAACGTCGGACGAGAGTTTTAACTTTACGTTCGTCCAGAAATAATCCCCTGCGAATCTAAAAAAGGGTTTCCCGACAGCGCCGCGCCCGGCGCGCTGTCGGCAGCAAACCGTTATGATTCAGCACACCTCCTCCCATCGTTTTCATTTCCTTTCTGGAGCTTCCCGCGTCGGCGTCGCGATCCTGGCGCTGTCCCTGTTCGCCGCCTGCGGCAACGGCGGTGAAGTTCTGGCCACCTACAAAGGCGGCGAAGTCACTCGCGCCGAACTGCGCAACATGTTCTCGATGATCTACGGTCCCGAGGCGCAGTCCCAGGCGACCATCGATCAGCAAAACCAGCTGATTACGAATTACTCGCTCATGAAAATCGCGGCGATCGAAGCCAGAGAGCAGAAGCTCGACGAGACCGACGACGTTCGCAACCGCACCGTGTTGAAAAAATTGCAGTCGCAGCTCTTCGCGTATAATACGCATTTGCGTAACAACGCCGACGATGTCGAGCTGAGCTTCATCGAGATGCAGTTCGTATATTTACCGGTGCGCGCCGGCGGCGCCGACAATACCGAAGCCCGGGACGCGGAAGCGGAAGAACTGCTGGCGAAGCTGAACGAAGTCAAAGACGATTCGGCCGCTCTCGAAGAACTGATCTACCAGCGCACCGAACACCAGCGCTACAAATGGCTGGGCGGCTATTTAGACCCGCACTGCACCAGCTGCCGGCCGAATCCCCTGAGCTTCCTGACGGATCCGCTGAAAGAATCCGAAGAAGGCACTTTCATTAAGATCAACAGCCCCGAAGCGATCTGGCTGATTCGCAAGTATCGCGCATACGAACGCTCCCTGGACGACCTGGACGGCATCTTCGAGAACTATCACACGCGCACCATGCGCATCGCGAAGAACCGGCGCGGCGAGCTGCCGGAAGCCGAGCAACAGTCGCCCGTCTTTCAGCAGATCATCATGGACGAAGCCGCGATCGAAACCCTTGCGAAGCAGCAAACGGACCGCCTGAAGCGCACAGAGACCAACGGTATTTTGACCAATCGTTTGAACGATCTGCGCGAATCCAAAAAATTGGAACTGCTGCCGCCTTCCCGGGTGCAGGGCGAAGCCGATCCGGCCGCGTTTCAAGAAGACACGGCCCTGTTTACGATCGGCGAACGCACCTATACGTACGGCGACTTAAACAAGGCCCTGGGCGAAGCCGCGGGCGACGTGCCGCTCAAAGAGAAACTGCAAATCTTAAACTCCCTGATCGTTCCGATGGTGCTTTTAGAAGACGAGTCTGATTACCAGGCGGTCGAAGGCAACGACGACTATGAATTCATGATGACGCTGCGCGAAAACGAAGCCCTGGCCTCAACGTACTACAGCAAGAATCAGCCCGAAGTCAAAGTCAGCGAAGAGCAGATTATTGAGCAGTACAATATCGGTCGGCAAAATCGCTTCAAAGGACAGAGTCTCGGTCAGGCCCGCGCCGCGATTCGCGCCAATCTCGAGGGCAGTCAGCGTCAGGCCGGACAGATGAAGGTCCAGGGCGAGCTCACGCAAAAGTACGATCTGAAGATCATGCGCGAAAAACTCGAAGCAAACGAACTCTGATTCTCATACGCCAGGCCTGCGGCTATGACTTCGATTCGCGTTCTGCAGAATACCGATCGCTATCTGATTGTCCATAAGGGCCCCGGCATCGCCTTTCATTCCGAGCGCGTGGACTCCGAAGAGTACGCCCGCACCGGCGCTCCCGGCGAACCTGGAGTGCTGCAGATCATTCGCGACATGGAAGCCGCCGGCGAAATCCCGACCGGGCCGCGCCTCTATCCAGTGCATCGCCTGGATCGCATTACGTCCGGCATCCTGGTCTTCGCGCGGGGTAGAAACAACGCGAATCTGCTGGGCAACGAGTTTCGTCACGGTCGCGTGCGTAAGATCTACGTGGCCATATCCGATCGCAGCCCGAAAAAAAAGCAGGGCAAGATCGTCGGCGACATGGAACGCGGTCGCGGCGGCGCCTGGATTCTAACGCGCGAACAAAACAATCCGGCCATCACCCGCTTTTTCAGCTACGGCCTGCCCGGCCGCCGACCGGGACTGCGCGTATTCATTCTACAGCCGAAGACCGGCCGCACCCACCAGCTCAGAGTGGCCATGAAAAGCCTGGGCTCTCCGGTCCTGGGCGATGGCCTTTACAGCCGCTACGATCTGGCCCGCAGCGAAGACCGGGCTTATCTCCATGCGACTGCGATCCGCTTCCAGCTCGGCGACGAAACCGTCGAAGCCTATGATCCACCGGCGCCCGGCGTTGAATTTGAATCCGCCGAATTTCGACAGGTCTTAAAAAATGCGGGCGAGCTCTTCGGCATCTTCGAAAAGGCCGGCGACTCCCGAAGCGCCATGAGTTCTCACGAGGCCGACTCCGTCTGGAAGCGAACTGGCGGCAATGACCGGAGCGAAGGCCGCGGCGCCGCCCGGAGAGAGCGCGGTGGCACGGATCCCAGACGCAAACCGGGCCGGCGAAAAAAAGCGACCCGCAGCCCGCGCCGCCGCCGGGATTAAGGCGCATTTGCCTCACGGTTGCGCTGGATTTTGCCGTAGTGTATAGTGATATGCGCGGGATTCTCATACGAGGCACAATCGCGGCCGGCCTGACCCTGTGGATCGGCGCGAGCGCCGACGATTCGACGCTGGGCGCACGCGAATACCCGGCGCCCTACGACGCGGCCGGCCAGGTCGAAGTTCTGGATCAGCTGATCGAAACGACGGGCGGACGCTACCGCCTGTGGCCGACCGATTTATTCGAAGAGCAGCGGCTGTATCGCGCAAAGGCCAGTTCGAGCATGCTTTCGGATCTGCGTTTTCTGTACAAGACGCCCGACGATCCGGCCTTTCGCCGCGAGGCCGAAGTCATTCGCAATCGCCTGCAATCGCCGGACGGCAATACCGGACCCGATCCCCTGCGCTTTGAGCGTTCCCTCTTTTTGCACACATCGTTTGAAATTCCGGGCCGCCAGTCCTATCGTCTGGAGGCCGGCGAACCGGTCGTAATCCGCGGACAGCTCTATCGCGCGTCGATCTGGGTGCACAGCCGGATGTATCGCCACAGCCTGAGCCTGCTCTTTCGCAACGCCGACGGCAAAGAAGTGCGTGCGAATCTGGGTCCGCTCTTATGGCACGGCTGGCGGCGTCTGGAAGTGCAGCTGCCGCCGGAGCTCTATCGTCGCGGTCGCAACATAGAACGCCGCTACCGCCACGAGTTCCTGGGCTTTCTGATCCGATCGCATCCGAAAGGCAAAGCCGGCGACGTCGCGCTGATGTTCGACAACCTGCTGATCGTCTCGGATATTCAAGAGCTCACCTACCCCGGCGCCGAACTCAATTTTTGAAAGCGCCAGGTAGGGGCACTCGACGCACGCGGAAAACAGAGCGTGCGCCGAGTGCCCCTGCCTGGCTTTGAGTGTTGGGAAGAGACCCCACCCAGAACTTGAGTGACCCACCTGGCGCGCGCTCCTTCGCGCGCTCCAGGTGGGTCACTCAAGTTCATATTGGTCGCCTTCTTTGGCGGTATAGATCTTCAGCTCTTTGTCCTGCTGTGCGAATTCCTCTAAGTATTCCGAGGCTTCATCGAAGAGCTTCCAGATATTTTCATCGTTGTGGGCGGGTTCGTGATGGGTCAGAACCAGTTCCTTCACATTCCAGTACAGACTACAGTCCACCGCGATGGTCATGGCGGTGTGGCCCCAACCCTTGCGCTGCTCCGCTTCTTCCAGCGAATACTGCGCGTCCATGACCAGTAGATCCGCGCCGTGAAAGAAGCGATTGTATTCTTTCATCCGCTCGTGAATTTCCGGGCCGTAGAACTCGGTGTCGGTGGCGAAGACGAAGGTCTTGCCGCCCGCTTCGACTTTGTACGCGATCGATCCGCCGGGATGAATCAGAGGCTGCGTTGTAATATGACAGTCGCCGACATCGAAAGACTCGCCCGGGGGAATATAGTGAAATACTTTCTTACAGGGCAAATCGGAAAATCGCATCGACGAGTGTTCGGGATGCTGCTGGCGATTCAATCGCTCTTCCAGATCTTCGAGACAGGAATAAAAATGAACGGTGTTGTCCGGCTGATACGCCGGCTGAAACTCCAGCCAGCCCTGGATATGATCCCAGTGAGTATGAGTGAAAAGAACGTTGATGTCGCCTTTGTGGCCGCGCTGCATCATATCGACGCCGAGGCGCCGCGCACCGGTGCCCATATCGAAGATCAGTTCAACTTCTCCGTGACGAACTTCCACGCAGGTGGTCTCGCCGCCGATGATCGACTTCTGACCGGGATGCATGGAATCGATCACGTCGCTAATGTCGCGACCGGGTTCCTGTTGCCAGGCTGTCCGGGCGTGTTCGATCGCGCTCTTCAGCTTCGAGCGTACCTCTTCCCGATCCATCGGGGTCGGAAGAGAGCCCCTCACTCCCCAGAGTTTGATCTGCATCGCAATTCGTCCGTCGGGTCCGCCTGCTTCCGTTCCGCGATCGGTTAGTATTCCATCTCCAGGATTTCGCCCTGCAACAGGCCGCTGAGGATGACCAGCACGCCCATCAGAATTGCGACGAGCTGCAGTAGACTGAATCCATAGAACATGCTGATGATCGCCGCGAGCACGACGATGGCCCCCGCAACGATGCAAATGATGGCAGAGGAAAGCTGTAGCGGATTTTCAGGCTCCAGATAGTTGATGACCGCGAAAAACGGAGTGCCGGCCAGGCCCAGAGCCGCCAGACCCAGAAAAAAGATCGCAAAATAATGACCGAATCCGACGGCCTCGCCGCCAATGGCGATCGCTCCCGCCAGACCGATTACCAGCGGCGCAACAAAGGTCAGAGCGATGATCGCGCCAAAGACTCCGCCGAATACCATCAAATAGCTTTTCATAATATCTACTTCTCTGACAGGAGCCCATTTCCTTCCAGTAAAAAAGAGCCTGGACTGTCGCCAATTTTCATCGGTCGTCAGCGGAAAAATAGGCCAGGCTGGCAGTCAGCTGTTCGGCCTGAGAGTTGAGTTCCTGGACAGTTCCGCCCAGCTCCCGGGCGAAATCGCTATTGTGGCGAATCGCTTCTTCAAGATTGCTGATGGCGGAATGGATTTCCGCCGCCGCCTGCTGCTGCCCGTCGCCGCCCGCGACGATTTGATGCACCAATTCCGCCGTATTGAGAATCTTCGGCACAAGATCTTCGATCATCGCGCCCGCGCGCTCGACCAATTCGACTCCGTTACGCGAAATCTCGCTGATTCGCGCCGCAGACTGGCGGCTCTGGTCCGCGAGCTTTCGGATTTCTTCCGCAACGACCGCGAATCCCGCGCCGGCCTGCCCGGCCCGCGCCGCTTCGATGCCGGCGTTCAGCGAAAGGTGGCGCGTGCGCCCGGCGATCTCTTCAACCAGGGCCGTGTTTTCAAAGACCGTCTGAATGGCCTGGACCGCCGCCTGCACCGCTGTGCCGCCGGCCCGGGCGGCGTCGGCGACTTCCCGGGCAATCGTTTCGGTTCGACCCGCATTCGCCCCGCTGCGCTGAATCAAACCGAGCATGCGCTCAAGAGAAACCGAAACCTGATTTACGGACGAAGCCTGCTCGGCCGCCGCCGATTGGATCTGGGACTGCCCCGCGCTCAGCTGATGGCTGGAAGCGCTGACCTTGCCGGCCACACTCTGGCTCCGGCTCACAACATCTTTCAGTCGATCGCCCATCGTCTCGAAGCTGCGGGCCAGCTCTCCGATTTCATCGCGCTGTTCGATATCGACCGTGGTGTTCAGACGACCGCCGGCAATGCGGGCAGCGCCCCGGCGCAATCGCCGCAGCGGACGGATCAGCAGGCTTTGAATAAATAAATACGTACAGAAACTAACCAGCAGCGCCAGGGCCAGCACGGCGACGCCGACAAGCAGCGCCCGACGCTTCATGGCATTGATAAACGATACTTCTACGTCGGCGCCGACAACTCCGACGACACTGCCGTTGCGCGGATCTTCAATCGGCAAAAACACCGAGCGGAATGTTCCCCACTGATCGGTATACTCTTCCGCAAAGATCGCGCGACTTTCCTGAAAGGCCAGGGCGACCTCCGGCGGCGCTTCCTCATAGATTTCGTGGAAGGTGTCGTCGGGTTCGTCGACTCGGGGATCGTCGTCGGAATCGTAAACGAACATCCATTGTCCGTCGTCTGCGGCGCGCAGAACGTAAAGATAAGCCAGGTCGAATTCCTGCTGTAGATAGAACAGGCGCTCATACTCTTCCAGATAGAGCGCGGTTTGATTGTCCCCCGGTCCAAGCTCCAGGATGCGCTCGGCGCGCATGATGGCGTTGCTGGCGGCGGCAGCCGTCTTCAGGCGCATTTGCAGAGAGTCGAGCAGGTAGTCGGTGTACTGCCAGTAAAAGGCGCCGCCGGCGACGGTCGCCAGCAGGACAAGACCGCTCAGAATGACGAGGTTCAGCTTCAAGCCGATGCCGATTTTCATATCTTCCGGTATTATCGGCCGGCCGGACGCCTGGCGTCAATCGCGATGCCGTCCGTGAGCGCTCACGAAAACGTTTCGTATCCAATATCCGGACTTTCTGGTCGACAGCAGAGCTCGATCGGCCTTTCTTCAGATCAGGGAATTTGCAATGATCCATTCTGACTTACGCCGGCCCGCCAAAAAACTCTTTGCGCTCTGCTTTGCGGCGGCGCTCGGCCTGTTCAGTCTTACGACAGCCACCTGCTCCAGCCTGGCAGTCTCAGAGGTGCAGCCGGACAGCCGCTTCGCAGCGGACGGTGCCTTCTTCGAATGGAACGGGCACCAAACATACTTTACGGATCGCGGCCGGAACAATCGCGAAACGATCGTATTGATTCACGGCTTCGGCAGCTCGACGTACTCCTGGCGGCATTTGATCGAACCGCTTTCAGAAAACTATCGCGTCGTCGCCGTGGATCTCCTCGGCTTCGGCTTCTCGGACAAACCGGACGTCGACTACACGATGGATCTGTTTTCGCGCCAGGTGCTCGCCCTGCTCGATCACCTCGAAATCCGCTCCGCGATCTTTGCCGGCAATTCCATGGGCGGCAAGATCACGCTGCTGACCGCTGTGCAGACGCCGGAGCGCGTCGACCGCATGATTTTGATCGACGCGGCGGCCTATCCGGACGGCTCCCGGGGTCGGCCTTTTTTGCTCTCTCTGGCGGCGAAACCGTGCATCGGCGAATTCCTTTCGAATTTCAACAGCGCAAGTCGCGTGCGCGGCATGCTCGAAGACGCCTACTACGACGAAAGCAAAGTCGCGGACCCAGATGTACAAAATTATTACGCGCCCCTGCGCATGGCGGGCGGTAGTCGGGCGGCCCTGTCGCTATTGCGCAGCGACGACTTCGGCGGCGACCTGGCCGCGGCGATTCCGGAGATTCAAATTCCCGCCCTGATTTTGTGGGGCGCCGAAGACACCTGGATCCCGGTGGAAAACGCGACACGACTGCACGCGGAACTGCCGCGCTCGCAGTTGATCATCTTTCCCGGCACGGGCCACACACCCCAGGAAGAATCGCCGGAGCTGGTGCTGCCCGCGGTTCAGAAATACCTGGCCGGTCCGGGCTGAGAGCAGGATATCAGTTTCGCATTCGTCCAGCCGCATGCTTTCCAGACTCAGCGATCGAATCTACAGAACCCTGTTCGCGAACGATAACGCAGCGGACTGCGCCGGAATCTCCGACGCGGCCTGCGCGATAGAATCTCGCAGCTTTTTTTGGAATCTCGCCAATGGCGCCTGCTCGAAGCTCGCCGAAAAACTCGCGGGACCGGAAATCGTGCTGCCTCTGCTGATGACGCTGGTCGGCATCCCGGCCTATTACGTCGGCCTGCTGATGCCCGTCCGCCAGGCCGGATCGCTCTTGCCCCAGCTGATTGCCGGCGGAGGCATTCGCCGCTTTGCGATTCGCAAGTGGTTCTGGAGCGCCTCGGCCGCAGTGCAGGCGATCGCAATCGCGGCGATCCTCTACATCTGCCTCCAGAGTCGGGCGGCTGAACTCGGCTTCGCGGTCGTCGCGGCCGTGCTCTGTTTTAGCCTGGCCAGCGGCGTCGCCTCGATCAGTTTCAAAGAGGTGCTGGCGAAAACGATTCCTCGCGGGCGCCGCGGCCGCTTACTGGCGGCCCGCGCGACTGTCGGCGGCGCCCTGGCTTTGAGCGCCGGCGCGGCGCTGCAGTGGTACTATCTGCCGGCTTCGCAGCAGGACGCGGCCGGAGCCCTCGCCTTCGCCTGGCTGCTCGGTCCGGCTGTAGCCCTCTGGCTGGCCGCAGCGCTGTTCTTCGCCTGGATTCCGGAGGAGTCGGGCTCCACCTCCGAGTCCGACGATATGCTCGCCGACGTGCTGGCCAGCCTGCACCTGCTCCGGGAGCACGACTTTCTGATTTTTCTGGCGACCCGGGGACTGCTGCTCGCCGTGCCTCTGGCCATGCCGTTTTTTGCAATCCTGGCTCTGGACCCGGCTGGAGGTGGCGATGGCAATGGCGGCAGCGGCGAGACGGCGATCTTTCGCTCGGGGGCCTTAATGATCGCGATGGCCGGCTCCGAGATTCTCAGCTCGACCTTCTGGGGCCGCCTGGCCGATCGTTCCAGCCGACTGGCCATGAGCGCGGGCGGCCTGCTCTTTACTCTGTGCTGCTTTGCACCGCTGATTGGTTCTAATTTCGCACCGCAGGAAATCGCAGGCCCCGACTCCCCGGGGTGGTGGCGCTGGCTCGCGGCAGGCATTGATCGCGAATTCTATTATACGCTCGTATTTTTTGCGCTGGGAGTCAGCTACGCCGGCGTTCGCCTGGGCCGTAAGACTTATATTGTCGATGCGGCGCCGCCGGAGTACCGCAGTCTCTTCGTCGCCCTGGGCAATTCGGTGATCGGCGTGCTGACTCTCGTCTGGGGCGCCAGCAGTGTTTTTCTGGAAGTGCTCGCGCCGGGCTGGATCATTCCGGCCCTGGGCGGACTGGGCCTGATCGGCGCCTGGATCGCATTGATCTGGCTGCCCCGTCCCGATTCTTTCTGCCGGCACCTGAAATAGCGGCCAACTGCCCCGCAAGCCGCAGGCATGTGCCGCAGAAAGTAAATCTAAGATGATTCTAAGGCCAATCTTACGCTTGACATCCCGGAATCTTCCCGGCGCACTCTCCGGCGATGCCATCTCAAGTAGAATTCGAGTCCAAAATCGATGATTCCCCCGCCGCCGCAGCCGCCGCTCTTCGGGCCCTGGCCGAGCAGATAGAAAGCGGTTCCCTGCCGGCCGGTGACGCCAGCCTGCCGCTACCGGCCGAGTTCAAACTCAAAATCGAGCTGGAAGAAATTCAGCAGGATGACGGCGTTCATCACGAGATCGAAGTCGAGCTGAACTGGCCGATCTCCTGGAAGAAAACCGTCACTCTGAGCGCGGAGCCCTTAGCATGATGAAAAAAGAACTCAAACTCTTCGAGGCGAATTTCGTTATCAGCCGCAAAGCGGCCGCCCAACGACTACGACGCCTGGCGGACGCCGTTGAAAAGGGTCGTTTTCGGCTGGGCGGTCACCGCGTAGAATTACCCGGCACGGTCACAATCAAAACCGAAGCGGGCGGCGAAGTCGACGGGTCCGGCGGCGAGTACGAAATCGAAATTCTCTGGTCCGATACCTGAGCGAAAGCCCGGCAAAGCGCTAATCGACGAATCTTCGGAAAGTCTTCACTTCCAAAAGCCAGCGCCGACAATCGACTCCGCAATTTCCGGCGCACGAGTCAGAATCAAAATATGGTCGCCGCCTGGCACCGCGATCTCCGGCGGTCGTTGGCGCTGGATGCTTTCGAATGAGAGCACCGGGTCCCGGGTGCCGTGAATGTGCAGAGTCTGCGGCGCGAGCCCCGCTGCAATATTCAGCGGCTGCTCGCCGAGTCTCCAGTTCGCGATCATTGTTCCTGACGCAAACAAAAAGTCAACGTCGGCGCGCGCAGTCATAGCCGTGAAGCCCGCCGGATCAGGAACGCCGCGACGTACGATCGGAAACAGCCAGGCGACAATCCGCAGCGCCAGCCGGCGCAGACCGCGCGGAATACGGGGCAGGATCGAAAAGACCGGCGACACGATGCGCACCAGGCGGGTCAAATCGCGGCCGGAAAAACAGGTGCTGATCAAAATCAGCCGATCGGACGACACCAGCCCGCTCGCGATCAGCTCCTGGGCGGCCATGCCTCCCAGCGAGGTGCCGATTACCAGGTCGAAGCGAACAGCCGCCTTGCCCGCTGCTGGAAACTGTTCGAGGAACTGGCGACGCACATATTCGCTGAGGCCTTCGCCGGGACGCGAAGCGCCGTAGCGCAGTGCGACAATTTCGCAATTGCCTGGCGGCAGCGCCGCTAAAAGCGATCGATACAAATTGCGATCGGTCGCCAGGGCGGGCAGCAGCAGCACGCGCGAAACCTGATTCGATTTCCGGGGCATACGCAGACTCTGTCACAAATTCGCCCCCGGCGTCATGCAGAAAAGCGCGATCGGATCCGGACGAGACAGGGGCCTGGACCGGGAAAAACCGCTGGCATCGACGGGGGCGCGACTGATTTCATGCGCAGTATGATCCAGACGTCCCTGTCAGTTTATATCCGAGGCCTGCTGCCGGCGCTGCTCTTGACTGTGAACTGTATGTTCGTCGGCATCGAAGGCGCGAATGCCAACGCAGAGGGAGTCGCAATTCACGGCTACGATCCCGTCGCCTATTTTACGATGAGCCAGGCCGTACCTGGCGATGCCCGCCACAGTGTCAGCCATGCCGGAGCGCGCTGGTTCTTTGCGAAGGCCGAGCACAAAGAGCTGTTTATAAAAACTCCCGCGAAGTACATGCCTGACTACGGCGGCTACTGCGCTTATGGAATGGCCTGGGGCTTGCGCGTAGACGTAGATCCGGAAGCCTGGGAAATCGCGGACGATCGCCTGTTCTTAATGAATACGAAAGAGATTCTAGCAGACGACTGGGTTCCGGAACGCAAACGCAACATCAAAGCGGCCGACGACTGGTGGGAGAGTCGCACGAAAGACTAATCATCGCGACGCTCAGGGCAGTTCCAGAGCACATAAAAGACCTTCCGCAGCTCCAGGAATATTAATTTCACCTCATGGATTTACTCACCCAGGGTTTACTCGGCGCCGTCTGCGCCCAGTCCGCGGCGCCCGCCGACGAGACTCGCCGCGCGGCCGGCGTCGGATTCGTAGCCGGAATGCTGGCGGACGCCGACGTGCTGATTCAGTCGGCCAACGACCCGCTATTAAACCTGGATTACCATCGCCACTTCACTCACGCCCTGGCTTTTATTCCCGTCGGCGCCCTGATCGGCGCTTTAATCGGTGCCGGTCTGGCCTATCTACTATTTCGGCTTTTTCGCGGATCCCGGCCAGCGAGCGAGCGTCTCGATTTTTCGCGGCTCTATCGCTATAGCCTGTGCGGCTACGCATTGAGCGGGCTGCTCGACGCCTGCACCAGCTATGGCACGCATTTACTCTGGCCCTTTTCCGACGCGCGGATCGCGCTCAATCTGGTGTCGGTCATCGATCCGGTATTCACGGGCGCGCTGCTAATTGCCTGCTGCGCGGCGCTCTATCGGCGGCGGGCTGTTTTCGCTCGCGTCGGACTATTGCTATGCGTCCTGTATCTGGCCTGGGCTTTCGTACAGCAAAGCCGCGCGCAAAGCATCGCGAGCGACCTTGCGCAGCGGCGCGGGCACTCGATCGAGCGCATGGTCGTGAAGCCGTCGTTTGCGAACACCCTGCTCTGGCGCTCGGTTTATATCACCGCCGATGACCGCGTGTACGTCGACGCCGTTCGGCCGGGCCTGCTCCAGACGCCGGAGCGAATTTACGTCGGTGACGTATCGCTGCGTCATATCACGCCGCAAGATCTCCTGCAGCCGGCCAGGCGCTCGTATTCGCAGCGCCATGCGGACTCAGAATATGAGCGTCTGGCGGCAATCGCCTCGGACTCGGCGCTCGCGGGGGACATCCGACGCTTTTACAAATTTTCCGACGGCTTCACGGCGATCCATCCGGCGCGGCCGGATCTGCTCGGCGATCTACGGTACAGCATGCTGCCGAACAGCGCCCTGCCCCTGTGGGGCATTGAACTGGATCCCGATCGTAGCGATCGACACGCGCCCTTTCGCGCGTTTCGCAAACTCTCGCCGGCCGGTCGCGCTGAGTTCCTGCACATGCTGGCGGGACGCGCTCCCGGTGCCGGCGCCAATAGCCGCTCGCATCCTGAGGCCGATCGCGAGCAGGCCGAATGAACGCGATTCGGATCGAGTTGGGTCGCACCGCAACGCCGGCTTGACTTTTCGTTTCAGCGTGAGACACTGACTGTTTCTGAAATTTATGGGAATGCAAAAACTAAAGCCTGGAAATCTGGCAGCCATGCTGCTGATCGCCTTCGGACTGGGTCTCCCCTTCCTGGCCGTCGACTTCCCCCCGCTCACGGATCTGCCGCAGCACATGAACCAGGGCCGCCTGCTCCTCGGCGAAGCCTGGCAAAAGGATTCGCCCTATCAGGTCGACCTGTTCACGCCTTATACGATGACGTACGCCTTCGTGGTCGCGGCTCTGGCGCTCTTCGACCCGCTCCAGGCGGTCGCCGCTGCGATGCTCTTATTATCCCTGGCCTGGACCGCGGCCGTACTTCTGCGACGCAACCGTGCAATCGTCTTCAGCGCCGGCACTGTGCTTGCGCTGGGCTTTTTTTATAACCAGAGCCTGTACTGGGGGCTGATCCATCACGTCTTCGGAGCCTGCTTCTTTTTGGGTTTCGTGCGGCTGCTGCAGCGCAGCGAAGGCCGCCGCGGGATCGGCTGGATTGCGGTGTACGGCGTTGTTGCTTTTTTCGTTCACGTTTACTGGGTCGTATTCTCGGCCGTTTTTATCGCGGCACGTTTTCTCATGCGCCCCGCCCTGCGGCGAACATCTTTTTTCGCGGGTCTGGCGATGTTGCCCGGATGCGCGGTCGTATTGCTCTGGCTTACGACTCGACCGGAGCAGCCCGTTCCCGAGTACGGCTGGCTGCTCGCTCCCTGGGAACGCATCGCACCTGGCCCGCTCGTGCGCAATTCACTCGGCGGCATCAAACACGGAATCGAAGATTTGTATTTCGTACTCGCGGCGCTGTTTTGCCTGGCCGTCGCGTGGACCGGCTTTCAGCGAAGTCGACGCCTGGCGCGCGAACAGTCTGGTGCATCCGAACACCAGGATAGTCGCGACGGCCGTAACGGCTGGGATCGCGATCTGTTGCTCGCCGCGGGTCTGTGTTTTTTATGGGCCCTGAGTTTGCCTGACGGGAACTCAAGCTCGACGCTTGTAGCCGTACGCTGGATGCCCTACGCCTGCGCCTTTCTGTTGATCGCGGCTCCGCCCCTGCCCTTCGGAGATCGACGCGGCTTAAATCGCATCAGTTTCGCCGTCGCCGCCTTCGCTCTGATCGCGCTGGTCGGCATTACCACAGCCCAGTGGCGAAAATTTGAACAGCGCGAATACGCCGGCTTTATGAACGCGATCCGGTCCCTGCCGGAAGACCCGTCAGTGCTCGGGCTTTCGTTTTATCAGAGCAGCGAATATATTCACGGCTATCCGTTTTTTCACTCGGCGGCGTACGGACAGTTGATTCGCGGCGGTCGGATTCATTTCTCGTTTGCCGACTTTCCGTTTTGCCCCGTAGCCCATCGCAGCACTCCGCACCCCTGGACCCCCCGCCTGGAATTTTATCCCCAGCGGCTGCAAAAAAACGATCTCCAGTACTTCACGCACGTCCTGATCGGCGCACCGGAACAACTTCACGCGAAGGTCGCACAAGAACACGGACTGACGCCGGTGACGAAGGCGGATCGCTGGCGGCTGTATCGGACGCGGGAGTGAGTGTGAAAATGTGGCTGAGTGGAAAGGCCAGATATCGCCAGAATTAGCAAAGATCCTCCGACTTATTTTGTGATCCGCTATCCGGCAAGCTCAGCCGCAATTAACTCAGCCTGTCTTAGAACCGTCTCAGTCGCAAGCAATTGCATATCTGGAGGATAGCCGAACTGGCGCAGGGAGTGGTGGCGAACCGAAAGTGCGGCGGCAGGAGGACCGGTTTCACGAAGTCTGTGCATCCGAAACCGAGCCTCAAGAAATTAAAGCTCCGGTAAAATCGCTGGACGCGCCCACAAGACGCGTTAGTTCTTTGGTATGCCTCGCATCGATTCTGAGATTCTAATCCGCCGCTCGCCCGAAGACGTTTTCGATCTGGCGCAAGATTACGGTCTCCGCCTCGAATGGGACCCTTTCCTGAGCGCCATGCGATTTCTCGACGGGGCCGCCGAGGCCGCCGTAGGAGTGCGCGTTTGGGTCCGCGCGAAGAACGGCATGGCCATGACTGTGCGCTACATCGCTCTGAATCGCCCAAAGTCCGTAGCCATGCAGATGGAGGACGGGGATTCGCTGCTCTTTGCGAAATTCTCCGGCACCTGGAAATTCGAAGCAGCGCAGTCCGATGACTCAACCCGCGTGACCTTCGTCTATAGCTTTGAGCCGCGCTTCGCGCAGTTTCTGCTCAATCCCATCATCAGCCGGGTTTTTCAGCGGGATATTCGGAAACGTTTGGCAGGTTTAAAACACCACGCCGAGAATACGAACATCATCCAGCGTATGCACGCGGCGAATCGAGAACCCTCTGCCTGCGGCTGACAAACCGCATCCGGCCACGAGCCGCCGCATCAAGCTTTCGCGAGAATGGTCGAGAATCAAACATAGCTTATGAAACATCTCTGGACTTATATTCTGGCAGTAGCAGTCTTGATGGGACCGTCGGCAATCGTGGCGCAGTCGCTCTTCCAACCATCCGGGGCCAATTTCTATGTGCTGCGCCAGGGCACACAGCAATTCGTGCTGCGCCAGAATCGCGTGCAGAACGCGCAAATCCGGAAGACCATGGGCCAGCTCGCCTCGGGGCAACGGATCACGAGGGCGGCCCTGGACCCGGCGGGTCTGGCGGTAGCCGAAGAGATGGACACACTCGTGCAGGGCCTGCGACGCGAAGCGATGAACGCCGGTGACTATCGGAATTATCTCCGCTTCGTCGAAGGCACGATCGCGCAGAACCACCGCCTTGTGCAGCGGGTTCGAGAATTGATCGTGCGCAATACCGGCGGGATTATGGGCCCGGACGAACGCGGAATCGCGCAGGGTGAAATTCAGCAGCTACTGGATCAACTGGATATGAACGCGCGCTTCAGTCAGTTTAACAAACAGCTGGTCGTTGAAAATTTAACCGCGAAAAATTTGGGCCTCCGCCGCATCGATCTGAAACGCAAGCCGTTCGAGGCCATCGCCCATGCGGACGCCGCGCTGGCGCAACTCAGTAAACGCCGCGCCCTGGCGGGCGTCCAGGAAAATGTATTCACGTTTCGCATTCGAGGTCAGGCGTACTATCTGGTCAACGCGGTGGCATCGATGAGTCGCATGAGCGATACCGATATGGCCGAGGCGATGTCTTCGTTTCAAAACGACAGCGTGACAGCCAGAACACAGCACGGCGTGTTGATGCTGGCCCGTTGAGCCAGGCCAGCATAGCGGCACGCGCGACTCCCGGGAAGCGGCGTTCCCGGCTCACTCACTCTGATCGACGCTAAAAAAACGACCCTCGCGAATCAGGGCGGTAAATTCTTGCTCCGCGTCGATCGTCGACGGCAGTCCGTCGAGCCAGGGTGGGCGACAATCTTTCAACGAAAAACTATGAGCGGCGCGATGATCGTTTTCGCAGCGCGAATTGATCAGAATTTTATGGGTCGTCTCGTTCATGTGCATCCGATGCACGTCGACGCTGAACGCATCGCCGCATTCCGGGCAGTCGCCGCGCAGCAGTTCAGCGGCAGTCATGCGATCGGCGATCCCTAAAAATTTCATCTGGGCGGGGTTCAAATGAGCCGGTCTTTCTTCGGGCGGCATCTCGTATTTAGTTAATTCCTCAGCCGGCGCTTCAATAGCCACGGTCCAATCCTGAAGGCTCGCGGCCAATCGATCGAGGCGTGGACGGATCCGGCCGCCCAGATTATGCATCAACTCATAGCGCGAACCCCGCAGTCGTTCGACGATAATCGAGGTTCCGTCCAGACGCCGCAAACGCATTCCGTTCCGATCCCGCTCATCGTCGACTTCGGCGCCGGCTCTGTGCAGCAGATAGGAAAACTTAAGGCTCTGGCCTGCCGACAAACGCCGACTCCCGGTCGTAATGGCCGCGTGCAGCTCCTCGATCTTTTGGCTTTTCGCCGCCGCGAAGTAAGGTCGGGTTACGATGAAGTCGGCTCCGCCCATATGCACCCCGTCGTCCCTGCGCATGTCTTCGAGAGTGTGACCGAGTCGAATATAGATTTCAGACGACAGATGTAAAATGCCGTACCAGAGATTCGGCACGCGGACGGCTTCCACGGTCCGACGAAGGCTTTCATCGATCGTATAGAACTCGTAATGATCGAAAGAAGGAAAGAGAAAGACGCGCGTCAGATTCGCGTTGGATTCCGGCGCCAGTTCGCGCAATGGCTTGAGACCCGCGAATTCGAGATAGGATTCGTAGGTCTCATCAAGGGCTATCGCTTCCTGATAGCCGAAGAATCGCCCGTCCGCCATCTTATTAGACGACGAGCTCTTCTTCGCCGTGACGGGCCACGACAATCTCGCCCGCGTCCTCAAGCTTGCGAATGATATTCACAATTTTCTGCTGGCAGTCCTCGACGTCTTTCAGTCGCACGGGACCCATGAAATCCATATCCTCGCGCAAGAGCGCCGCGGCGCGTTTGGACATGTTCTTGAAGATCTTTTCCTGGACCTCCGCGTCGACCGACTTGAGGGCCTTCGCGAGCTCCTGGTTGTCGACTTCGCGTAAAACCCGCTGGATCGCGCGGTCGTCGAGTAAGACGATGTCTTCGAAGACGAACATCTTCTTTTTGATTTCTTCGGCGAGTTCGGGGTCTTCTTCTTCCAGAGCCTCGATAATCGTCTTTTCCGTTCCGCGGTCTACTAAGTTCAGAACTTCGACGACGGCGTCGATACCGCCCGCAGTCGTATAGTCTTCGCTCGCGAGCGTAGAAAGCTTGCGCTCAAGTACGCGTTCCACTTCACGCAGAACGTCCGGGCTGACGCGCTCCATCGTCGCGATGCGCTTGGCGACGTCGGCCTGGATCTGGTGCGGCAGACTGGAAAGAATCAGAGCGGCCTTTGCCGGCTCCAGATAACACAGAATCAGAGCGATGGTCTGCGGGTGCTCGTTCTGGATAAAGTTTAAGAGATGCTGCGGGTCGGTGCGGCGAATAAAATCGAAGGGCCGCACCTGGAGCGACGAAGTCAGGCGATTGATAATATCGATCGCTTTTTGCGTGCCGAGGGCCCGTTCCAGAACCTCGCGAGCATAGTCGATACCACCGGTGGTGATAAACTCCTGCGCCATCATGAGTTCATTGAACTCGACCAGGACCTGCTCTTTATCGTCCGGCGTGATCTTGTCGACCCGCGCCATCTCGAAGGTGAGCGTCTCGACTTCGTCTTCGCGCAGATGCTTGAAGATCTCCGAAGCGATCTCGGGACCAAGGGTGATCAAAAAAATCGCGGCCTTCTGGCGACCGGATAGCTGTTGTTTCTTCGACTGAAGCATATTCGCCCGGGTTTCCTGGGATTCTGGCGCGCGTCGGCGGCCTGACAAGCACTTTTGGCGTCGCCAGCCGCACATCGCGGGCCCTGCTTTGCTGTATCGGTTGTTTTGGGCGTTCGGAACAGCGAAAAGCCCCAAGGGCGCAGACACAGCTCGCCCGCCCCCGTGTGGGTGGCTTTGGCGGTGGGCTGATTCTCAGTCAATTACACTATGGAGGGGACCGGGCCAGGCGACGGCCGGGACCATAACACAAAAAGCGGGCTAAAGCAAGCCAAAAGCGTCACAGGAACATGATATGATAGAATTGGGGCAATTTTGCGTCCATCCTGTCCGGGCACAAAAAAGGGCGGAGCAAACGCCCCGCCCCGTCAGGTTTCAGGTGTATTTTAGAAAGCTCTTTATAATTCCAATTCCCGGCGCACCGGGATCAGGCCTCATCCGCGGACAGCCAGGTCCGGATCAGTTTCGCCACCTGGTCGGGCTTCTCCCGGGCCAGGTTCATGGCGTTTTCCAGCATCTCGCGCCGCGCCTTTTCATCGACGGACAGCTCGACTTCGGCCGCGCCTTCGTCGGCGACGCGCAGAGCGGCTTCCCGCATCAGCTGCTGCTGGGCGGCCAGCTCTTCTTCACGCAGGCGACGGCGACGGGCGATTTCCTTTTTGATCGCGCGATACAGCAGGAAGACCAGCAGGAAGACCGCGAGTGCGACCGCCGAGACTACAAACAAACGCTGCACAAATTTTCGCTGGCTGAGCGCCGCGTCTTCCTCTGCGAATTCTGCGCGGCGGTCTTTTTGCAGCGACTGGACTTCGATCTGGTCGCCGCGAGCGGAGTTGTACAGCAGCGATGCCTTGAGCAGACGCTCCAGTTTACGCAGCTCTTCCGGAGCGGGTTCGGTGTATTTGCGAATATAACGCCAGTCGCCGCTGGGCAGCTCCTCTTCGCCCTCTTTCGTCCAGACGCCGTCGACTGCCAGCGCGATCGAACGCGCGCGTTCATCCCAGGGCTGGCGTTTGATATCTTTTTCCGTTTGATTGAAAGCGTAGTTGCGAATCACGTCGTTGTTGCCGTACTCGGAACGCTGGTAATCCAGGTCGCGGTAACCCGGAGGCAGCTGCTGCTCGGTGCCGGTCGGACCGCCAGGCGTAAAGCCGTTGCCTTTAAAGCGCTCCTGCCGCGAATTTTCAGAAACGACCAGCGTTCCGTTGGGCATAATCTTGCGATCCGGATACGGCGTATTCGGATCTTCCGCGGTCTCCTCGACCGGCGAAACGAGAGTTTGCTTTTCCTGGACTTCGTCCCAGTTTACGGTGAAGGCGACGCGAATGATCGAAAGACGATCTTCCGGATAAAAATCATGGAGCCGTCCGCGAATTTCTTCGCGCCAGCGACGACGTTCGCGTTCTTCAAAATCTTTCTTGCGTTCGACCAGTTCCAGCTCGCGCTGAGCGTCGTCGATCTCGTCCGGCTCGACGAACTCTTTGCCCTGCTCGTCGCTGATGCTGATGTTCTCGCGATTCAAACGGGGAACCGAGCGAAAGATCAGATTCTTGATGCCCATCACCTGACGCCGCGAAGGCTTTTCAACGCCCGGCCGCAAGCGAATCACGACCGAGGCTTTGACCGGCTCGTCGTCGCTCAGGAAGTTATTGCGTTCGGGAATCGCCAGGTTCACCGTCGCGCGCTTGACGAAGTCGAGCGTCATCAGCATCTTTTCGAGACTGCCTTTGATTGCACGGTGCAGCTTTACGTTTTTATCGAATGTGGTTTCATCCCAGCGCGACATGTCGAAGATTTCGTAGCCCTCTACGCCGGCGGGAATCAGATTGTCCTGGGCCAGCCGGGTGATGATTTGGTCCCGGTCGGCCGGTTCGACGTAAATATTCGAGCCGCCGGACGCCGAGTACCCGTAGCCCATCGCCTCCAGGGCCTGAGTGACGGAAGCAAAGTCCGACTGGCTCATATCTTCGTACAGCGCAATGCGAGCGGGCTGCGAAGAAAACGAAGCCATGGCGACAAAGGCGATGACAATCGCACCGAGCACGGCTGCCAGTGTGATCTTTTTCGTATTGTCGAGTTTTCCCCAGAGTCCCTGGACCTGACTGAGGATATTTTGTAGAAATTCGGGCATGATGCTTCTCGTTCGGGCGCGATGTCGCTGGTTTTTCCGTAACCTGGCTTCGCCAGGCAAAAGTACAAGTTTTTTTTATGTCGCATCCCGAAAAAATGCTAAAGGCCACGGATCCGAGACTCCGCGCATAAAAAATTCGAATCTGGAGTCACAGCGCGTCCCGGGCGTCGTCCAAGTTCGCACATTCGCCCGAATTACGGGCATCTATATGGAGCGTACTGAACAGATGACTACCGATCAAACCCAACATCGATGGCGGCATCCCGGGCAAACTCAAACTCGAAGGGCGACCGGCGCCGGGATTGTGATCGCCACGACCATGGCGGCCGCCTTGACTTCCTGCGCCCCGACCGAGACGGCAACTCTGGAGATCGCAGTGTACACGGCTCGCAGCCCGGAGCAGCACAGCGCGATCCGCGCCGAAACTCGCAAAAGGCTGAGCCAGGAGGCTGGTTTCCTGTGGTGGCGACCGCTGAAGATCGCACCGCCCGGCGCTCTGCCGAATTCGCCGGACGACGGCGAATCAGATCACAAGCCCGCAGACGAAATGCTCTTCGCCGACGTGCTGGCGTGGGAATCCATCGCGGCCGCGAAGGCCGCCGCCGAAAAAGTCGCCAGCGATCCGGCTTACGGTCCCTTCGTTGAATCGATCGCCGACATTCGCCACTTCACGCACTACCGCGCCTGGAATGCAGCCGGGAGACTGAACGAGATTTTAACCGGCGCGCGCTTTATCGAAATCGCCGCCTATACGGTGCAGGATGCGGAGCAACACCTCCAGGCGCAGCGCTTACTATATGAAGAAAAATTCCCCGGCCGTTCTGGCCTGGCAGGCGGCGCGCGTTTGCGGCGACTTGACGCGGAGCGGGCCTTCGGCGATCTTTTAGGCTGGCAGAGCGTAGAAGCCTGGCAGGCGACCGGTGCTGCGATGATGGCCGATCCGGACTTGAAACCTTTTTTCGAAGGCATTGACGAGAGCATCGTCTTCGCGCTCTTTATCGAAGACGCAGGTGGTACGCAGTGAAAGCTCCCAGAGAATCCCGAACAGCGGGCCCGGACGAAGCGCCGGGCAATCCCTTCATCGAAGACGATGATTCCTCAGAGAACCGATCCGACACCCGTCTCGCGCTGCTTGCGCGGGACGGCGATGCGGCGGCCCTGGAAAGCCTGGTCCAAAAGCATCACGATTGGATCTACAATCTGTCGCTGCGGTTCATGCTGAATCCCGTCGACGCCGGCGACCTGGCTCAAGAAGCTCTGATCAAAATCGTCACGCGCATCGGCGGATTCGAAGGGCGGTCGGCCTTTCGCACCTGGGCCTATCGCATCGTCGCGAATACTTTTCTCGATGCGCGTCGCGGCCGGCTGGAAAACGCGATCACAAATTTCACGGACTACGGCCGCGAACTGGACCAGGTTCCGCTACAGAACCTGAGCGTCGCCGGGGCGTCGGAGCCGGAACGCCACGTATTGATCGAAGAGGCGAAGCTGGGCTGCATGCTCGGCATGCTCTTGTGTCTGGATCGAGAGCAGCGGCTGACTTATTTGATCGGCGAAATCATGGAAGCGCCGTCGCAGGTCGGCGGCGAAATTCTCGGCATCACGGCGGCGGCCTTTCGCAAACGGCTGGAGCGCGCCCGCCGCGACCTGAGCGCTTTCATGAACGACAAGTGCGGTTTAATCAACACGAACAATCCCTGCCGCTGCGAAAAGAAAACCGCCGGCTTTATTAAGGCCGGCTGGGTCGACCCTGCGAATATTAAATTCACGGGATCTCATCTGCAAAAGCTGCGCCGGCAATCCGGGGCGAAGGCCGCGGGCTTTGACCGGCTCTATCAGAACGACTATGCTCCCCTCTTTCGGGAGCATCCGTTTTATCGGCGGCCGGATCTGGTGGAACGCATTCAGGCGACGCTGGCCGCCCCGGAAACCGAGCGGGTCTTTCGCCTGGGTCCGGAAGAAAACCGTTGATCCTGGCGTTGCTCATTGACCGCGAGAGCGGGCGGCAATTTCGCCGAACCGGATATCGCCGGGGACAGAACGAAATCAGCCGAAGCAATGAATGCTTCGGCCGCATCATTCAGATCACGCCGTTATTAGCGGGGGTTGGTCAGACTCTGGTAGCCGCGGATCAGGCCGTCGGTTACGGTTTTCGTCAGATTCAAAGCGAAGCGGGCTTTTTCAGCGGCCAGCACGACTTCGTGGGCCTCGACGGAATCCGGTTCGTATACGGCCCGGGCCGTCAGGTCCTGCGAGCGCACGTCCAGAGACTCGACGCGTCCCAGAGCTTCGCCTAGCGCCGCCGCGAAACCTTCCGTTACGCGCTCCGGATTCGTTGGAGTGGAACCCGGCTGCATATGGCGGGCATCGCTGGTTTGCATCGGCAGGTCCACGCGGGCCTGGGAGCCGATCACCTTCGGGTATGCGTTCGGAAAACTGACGCCTTTCGCGCTGAAAATATCCATCTGATTCTGTCCTGATTCGTGTAATTGTTTGTGTGTTAATTTTTATATTGAAATAGAGACGGAGCGGCCTTATGCGCGCCCGATTTCCAGAGTTTTGTTAAACATCTGCTTGGTGCCGGTAATCACCTGGGCGTTCGCTTCGTAGGAACGAGAAGCGGAGATCATGTCGGTGATTTCCTCGACGATGTTGACGTTCGGATACTCGACGTAACCTTTTTTCGGACCGACGGCGATCGCGTCGGGATGCCCGGGATCGTAGACGACGCGCAGTTCCGACGGATCTTTTTCAATTCGTTCGACCTTCACGCCCCGGCCCATGCCGGTTTCAAGGCCGCGCGGATAGACCGGCGAACGCCAGACGTTGCGTAAATTGATCGGGGTCATGACCACTCGATCGCGGCGAAAGGGGCCGTCGCCCTGAGCGTTGCGGGTCGTGGTCGCGTTAGCGATATTATTCGAAACGACGTCCAGACGCAGGCGCTGGGCCGAAAGGCCGGTCGCCGCCACGTTGATTGCATCAAACATTCCCATATGCGTACTCTCGTAAAAACTAAGATCGAATTATATCAGGCCAGGCGAATCAGCGAATTCATCAAGCGGTACGTCCCGCCGAATCGATCGACCATCAAAGAATATTGCAGTTGGTTGCGGGTCAGTTTCGCGACCTCGTCTTCCATATCCACGTTGTTGCCGTCGTTGCGCATCGTGGACAGATAGTCCATATGCGTGCGAGGAGCCACGTCGCGAAAGCTTTCGTGGCGACGAACTTCGAAGTGCGCATCATGAGTGGTGCGCATGGGCAGCGGGTCGGCCTTCACGAACTTTTCGTGATCGACGGCGCGCTTGAGTTCCGCCTCGAAGACGACCTCGGAGCGCTTGAAGTGCGGCACGTCGACGTTGGCGATGTTGTTGGCGATGACTTTGCGGCGCAGAGTCGCGGCGTCCAGCCCCTGCTCCAGCATGGCCAGGGTCCGCATGGTGCCCGTATTGTTAAATAGTGACATGATCGCTGCCTGTTCTGTTTCCGAATGCCGCCTAAACCCGGCGCAAACCGGGAATCGAAACCGCGCCATCGGATTCCTCTAATAGGATCTTCGGCGGGTTTTCGAAAGGGCTTAAAACATTATGTCGCCCGGCAGCCCCACAAAGAAAAAAAAGCGCTCAAAAGTACAGGATCTTTTTTGCGAGCTTCTTTTTGGGGCTTCTTTTCTGAGACAGCCGGCATTCCGGTTGCCGCAAAATCGCCCGCAGGCAGAGTATCCGGAACTGAATCCAGACCGGAATCCTCCGAACCTCCCAATCCCCGAGCCCGGACCGCCATGAGCAATACTGAATCCCGTTCCCATCCTCCCGTCACCGGGGCCGCCTCCGGCTCGCCAGGCGCTTCCCGGCTCCGGCGGCTGGCTTATAAGGTCAGCGTCTTCGGCGGCGCGACTGCCATCGTGACCTTTCCCGTCTCGGTCAGCCTCTCCCAGGGCGGCCTGGCCCTGGCTTTATTGGGCTGGCTGCTGTGGGCTCTGCAGCGCCCGAAGGCCGACGCGGGCGGGCTGGCCGAATCTCCTGGAAACGACGACGGCGGACTGGCCGGCGACGCGAGCAGCGAGCGACTGCCCTTCGTCCGGCATCCGGCCCTGCTCTTTGCCGCTCTGATTTACGGAGTGGAGCTGGTGGCGCTGCTGATCAACGGCTTCGAATCGAATGATTTTCTGGCCTTTGTCGGCCGCGGCTATCGCACGGAGGTCAAAGACGTCTTTCTGGTCGGCATGGCCTTCTGGACGGCGGCCTACGCCCACAGCCCCGAAAATCGCAAGCGCCTGGAGCGCCTGTTTCTGATCGCCCTCGGGATCATGATTATCGCGGGGCTAATCAGCATCTTCAGTATCTATCGCCTGCAAAAGCTGCCGTACCATTTAACCCACGGCTGGGAGCCCGGGCCGAATGCGCGCTACCAGCACCACGTCGGTTCGTTGTTCGGCGGCTCGGAGAATCCGCTGCATCTGTACATGCCGATCGGCCTGATGAACACCCACCTGACCTACGGCGGCATTCTGATGATGCTCTTTCCCGTGCTGGTCTTTCGCAGCCTGAGCCTGCTGCTCGGTCCGGTGAAATCAGTCGCGCCCGGCGCAGCAGGCGAAAGCGATACAGTAGATGATGGCGATCCCGGCGCCCAGAACGACGGCGCGGGTCCCGCCGCCCTGCTCCGTGCGCTGCGAAATGTGCGGCCGGCGCAGTGGATCTGGCCGCTGGCTCTCGCCGCCGCTTCGCTGATCTTTATCTTAAACAACGGCCGCTCGGCGATCTTCGGCATGCTGCTGGCGACCGGCTTCGGATTTTATGTTCTGGCTCGAACTGGCTGGCGACGCCGGGTATTGCGATTGCTGCCCCTGATTCTGCTGGCGGTAGCATCCCTCGTGGTGCTGGATCGGGTTTCGGCCGGCGTGCACAGTCGCTTTGAACAGATCGTGGGCGCGCTCTTCGGCCGCGAAAAGCACACCGACTTTCAGCGCACCCTCGTCTGGCAGGGCGCCCTGCAGCTATCGGGAGAAAACCCGGTCTTCGGCGTGGGGCCTGGAAATTTCGAGCCCTCAATTATTCAGAACGTGGTCGAGTACGGGCAGGACCAGCCGCATCTGTGGGTCGCCTACGAGCTGGCCCAGCGCGGCCACGCCCACAACGATATGCTGCACTTCCTGACCATCGCGGGGCTGCCGGCTCTGCTCTGCTATCTGGCTTTCTTTTATTTTTACGTGCGCCACATTCTGCGACCATCGGGAGCGGATCCGAATTTCTGGAAGTGGGGTCCCGTGGCGATTCTCGGCGCGGGACTCTTTCAATGCTATTTCCAGGACGACGAGGTGCTGCTGCCCTTCTGGGCGCTGGTCGGCTTCGCGATCAGTTCGGGCGGCGTCGCGACTTCGCCGTCGGCGGATCGAGCCTGAGATGCCGGAAAGAAAGGGCCGGCGAGGCTCGCTGCTCTTCGGCCTGATCGTACTTCTGCTGACCCTGGCGGGAGCGGAGCTGCTGGTCCGCATGAACCCGGGTCCGGAGCTGCAGTTTCGCCGGGCCGAACGGGCGCTGCACTGCCTGGATTCTGAAACGGGCCAAATTCTGCTGTGCCCGAACCGTCGTCTGGAATTTGAACATCCCGCAGGCTTTCAATACGGCGTAACGACGAACGCTCGCGGCGAACGCACTGCCTATCCTGACTCGCATGGCAGCGACGGCGATAGCAATCAGTCCAGGCAAGATCAGTCTGCGCAGGATCATTCTGTCCACGATCCGGATCAAAATCCGTCCAGCGATTCAGCCCGTCCGGAAGTCTGGCTGATAGGCGATTCGATCGCCATGGGCTACGGCAACGACGATCGCGAGGTTCTGGCCTATCTGCTCGCCCGGGATCTGCCGCAGTACCGCATCCGCAATCTGGGCGTGGACTCGCTGGGTTCCTGCGGCATTCTCAGCGTTTTCCAGCGCGCTCTGGCCGAGCGGCAATCGCGCGCCGGGAGCGCGGGCGGCGGCCCACGACATACGATCTGGATTTTTAATCCGTCCGACTACACCGACGATCTGCGGGATCTTCGCCGCGGCGATTCGGTTCTTCTCAGCGCCGCCTTCCGAACGCGGTTCTGGCTGACGAAAACCTTCGCCCTGCCGGATTTTTTTCGTTCGGCGCTCGCACACCGTAACCCGGAGGCCGAAACGGAAAGCCCGGGCGAGGATCCCGGGGTCCAGACCGTGCCCGCGCCCATTGTTTCAGCCACGGCCGCGCCCCGGGATCCGAATCACCCGACCTATGTCTGCGCCCGGGAAATCTTTCAGCTGGCCGGCAAACATCATATGCAACAGGGGCACAGTCTGATTCTGCTGGTCTATCCGGATATCGACCGCCAAAACGGCGGGCCTCTGGCGAGCGATCCGCTCAAGGCGCCGATCATCGAACTGGCACGGGCAGCGCCAGGCGTTCGGCTGCGGAATTTGCAGGCCCTCTTCGACGAACACCGGCATTTGCCGGACCTGTATCTCCCGGAGGATGGCCATCCCGGCCCGGACTCCCAGGAGCTGTTTCGCCTGGGCGTTCGGCCCCTGCTTGATTAATTTAGCTTTGATACCGACCAGGACCCGGCGATTTTCGCACCCACTATGAATAGACGACACCCTTCTGCGCCGATGACCGCAATCCCTTGCGTTTTGATTCTGTTGTTCGGCCCCGGCTGCCTGAGCTCTTTCAAAAATTACACCGGCCAGCGCCAGGGCCATGAGATTGCCATTCTGCGCCAGCAAGGGCTCCGGTTCTGGCTGGAAGATCCAGCCGATCCGAATCACCACAAATCGCTCAAGCAGCCGGTGGACGAAATGTATCTCGAAGCGGGCGACTATGTGATCTGGTTCGTCCGGCCTGCGAATCGGACGGGGGGAGCGGGTTCCTGCACTCTGGAAGCCGGCCGTTTTTACGGATTTCGTATTACCGGCCGCCAATTTCTTCCCCTGAGCAAAAACTACGCCTTCACCGGTGAATGTTTTCAGGACCCTTCTCCCGACGCGGGCTGGGACCAGCGAGCCTACTAACGGCGACTCTCTTGAAATTCCAATCCGCTGGAAGACGCGCAGGCGCTCCAGAAGCGAACAGATATGCAAAATACGAATAATAAACGCGCACTGCTGCTGGTGGATCACGGATCCCTGCGTCCTGCGGCCAACGAATCGATCGAGTCGATTGCAAACTTCCTGCGGGAATTGTCGCCGGAGTTGATCGTGCACACCGCTCACATGGAGCTGGCCGCGCCCGACATTCCGGCGGGCATCGCCCGCTGCGTGGCGGACGGCGCCGGAGAAATTATCGTTCACCCGTACATGCTTTCGGCCGGGCGTCACGCCACCGAAGATATTCCGCGCATTGTGGAAGAAAACGCCCCGGAATTTCCACAGATTAAGTTCCGGGTAACGCCGCCGCTGGGAATCCATCACAAGCTCGCCGAGGTAGTTCTGGAGCGCTCTGGCCTGTAGTCGCCGCCGGGATTGGTGAATTTTCAGCCCCTGTGAGTCGATTTACAATTTTTAGAAAATTTTCCACAGCATTAGGCGAAAAAAAGAAAGGTCACAAAAATTTTGGTTGAATCGCGGTACCGTAAGACAAGTTTGTGAAAAATTCCGAAACCATTGTGGAGGCTACAGGATCATGAAAAAAAGTCTACTCCTGATGCTTATTGCTGCTCTCTCATTTACCACCCTGCTGTGCCCCGGCGGAAGCGAAGAAGCTCCCCCGGAAGACACCTCACTGGAAGGTCAAGCAGAGCAAGCTGTTGACGAAGCGAAAGCTGCTGTTGAAGGCGCTGCGAAGCAGGCCGTCAACGAAGCTGCAGACGCAGTCAAAGCAGGCGCTGATAAAGCGGCCAGCGAAGCTACCAAAAACATCCCGAAACTGTAATTCAGATTTCGAGATAAATTTCGGTTTCGGGCCTTCCGGGCTCGAAACCCTGAATGCCGCCTTGTGAAGGCGGCATTTTTTATGTACAAATTGAATTGGAGTGCCGCCTTGCGAAGGCGGCATTTTTTATGTATATACCACTTAAAATGGGACGCCGCCTTCAGAACTGAAAGTATACGAAGGGCGCGCTGTCGGTTACGCTATACAGTAAGAGGCAATAGGCGACGATGATGCCCACCAGGCTCCAGTAAACGCCTTCCTTTTTAAGAATCGATGCGAAGAAGTCTTTGCGGCCTTCCGTCAGCACCTCGGAACCCATCAGCAGAAAGATGATCAGCAGCAGGCTGGCGGGCACTTCGACGCCCGCGCCCCCGGTGAAACTCAGCAGACGGTCCGCCATGAAGATGCCCACGTCGGCCGCGTCGCCGATTTCCGGCAGCGCCCGCGCGCGAAAGAACAGCAGCGGAAAAGTAAAGAACGAAAAGCTGTATACGATCTTTAAGATTCGCGGCAAACGTTCGCGATACCATTCCCCGATGCTCTCGAACGAAAAGACGAAGCGTTCGATCACAACCATCAGAGCGTGAAAGACGCCCCACATAACGAAGTTTAAGCCGGCGCCATGCCAGATCCCGCTTACGAACATCGTAATAAAAACGTTCACATAGGTTCGCACCGTGGATACGCGCCCGCCGCCCAGAGGAATATAAACGTAGTCCCGCAGCCAGGTGGAAAGCGAGATATGCCAGCGCCGCCAGAGGTCGGTCATGTCGACGGCCAAAAACGGCCGATTGAAATTGATCGGAATGCGAAAGCCCATGATGCGCCCGGTGCCGATCGCGATATCAGAATAGCCGGAAAAATCGCCGTAGATCTGCAGCGCGTGCAGCATAGCGGCCAGCCAGATCGTCCAGGAACTATAGGCTCCGGGATCGCCGTAGACCTGGTCGACGACTACGCCCGCGGGATCGGCCATCATCGATTTCTTAAACAGGCCGATCGCGATCAAACCCATGCCCGCCCGCACGTTTTCGTACGTCAGACGGTGTTCCTGCTCGAACTGATGCAGGAGATCTTTCGCGCGCATGATCGGGCCGGCGACTAACTGCGGGAAAAAACTCAGGAATAATGCGAAGCTGTACACCCGGCCGGCGGGGATTGTTCCGCGATACACGTCGACGGCGTAGCCGATGGCCTGCAGCGTGAAAAAGGAAATGCCCATCGGCAAGACAACGCCGGTTGCATGGGCGTACATCGGATCGCAGGGGGCGAGCCGTAGAATCTGATTAAAGACTTCGAAGCTGAAGTCTATGAATTTGAAAAAATAAAGCAGCGACGCGTTACCGACGATCGCGATCCACAGGAAAGCCTTGCGAATTCGCTGATTGCGCTGCGAGGACTCGTCGACCGCGTAACGACGCATGCCCATCACCGCGATGTGGGTTACGGCGATCGAGAACAGCAGCAGGGCCGTAAAGGGAATCCGAAAGACCGCGTAAAAATAAAAGCTGACCAGTAAAAGCCAGACCTTCTGGGGTCGCGGCGGCAGCGCGAAATAAACCGCGATTACAGCCGGCGCGAAAATGAAATAGTGGAGCGAATTAAAGAGCATTCGCACCGGCCATTTTTTTTAGTTCGCGCTTGAGCGCTTCAGCGGCCCAACGATTGCCCGCCACGGTGAGATGCCCGTCCCCCTGGATGATATAGTCTTCAACCTGCGAGTACTTCCACAGGGAGCCGTCGGCGTTCAGCAGCGGAGCGCCGCACATTTCAGGAATATATTTTCGCAGATCGATCGTCTGAATGTCCTGCTCCCGAAAATATTTTCCGGCTCTCAGGGCGTGATTAAAAAATCGCGAGTACTTTCCGTTCAGCTCGCAGTGCAGCGTTTCCATTTGGACCGGCAAAAATACGACCACCAGTCGCACGCCGGCCCGGTCCGCGCTCGCGATCATGCGTTCGTAGGCGACGCGCGTAATTTCCGGCAGCGCTTCGAGACTCTGCGAAGCCGGCGGACGCGCGTCGCAACGAACTTTCTCGGGCACAGGCGTCGGACAGACGGGACGCGCCACAGGCGTCGCATTTGAATTTGGACCGCCGGACTCGCCGGGTCCGGCTGCGGAATCAACGTCGCAATCGGGCGCTTCCGGGGGGCGATAGAAGCTGCGGCCGAGATAATTGCGAAAGCCCAGATGCTCCGCAGGAATCTCGCCGTCAATTTCCGGACGGTATTCGAGAATGCCGCTTTCCACTAATTCACGGCGCATATTCTTTTGCATCGAAGCGCGGCGAATACGCAGCTGGTGCCGGGCGACCGACGCCGCGTGCAGGGCGTAAGAATAGCGCGTGAGCGTGAACTGCAGGCGAAAGGCCTGCTTGAATTCGGGATTCGCTTCGCGGACCGCGTCGGTCTCGTCGTCGGGAACAATGCCGCGATCCCGGAGCTCTTGCGGCAGCGTAAAATCGTTCGGGGAGATAAACAGCAAAACCGTCCCCAGATTCGGCAGCTTTTCATCGATCGCCTCGTCCAGGCGCCCCGCGTAACCCTGAGAACCGAAGGCGTCCACCCCCAGATTTTGACTGCGATAGCGCTGGCCGCCGAGCGTAATCCCGTCCAGTCGCCGACAGAAAGTGTCCTCGTCGGAAACGCCGAAACCCATCACCAGGCTGTCGCCCAGGCAGCCCAGCACCATTTCGTCAGGAGCGGGTGTCACGCTTCCGCGATAGCCCAGTTCGTTAATCTGAAAGCGGCCTTCCCAGAGCCCGTTGTTGTGGCGCAGATAGTAGTCGGCGCCCGCTTCCAGGCCCACCAGATATTCGGGATGATAGACGTGGAGATTCTTGAGTTTGCGATAATAGTCCAGCGACTGCGGCTGAAACAATCGCAGGCTGAGTTCCAGGCCGACAAAAATCGCCAGCCCCAGGCCGCCAAGTTTCAGCAGCCCCCTGCCCCATCGCCGAACCATCAGAATCACGCGACAGCGTTTTTTGTCGTACGAAAGATGTAAAGCAGAGAATCGGACAGTCGGGCGGCGCCGACACTCACACCAGCTGGGGCACGAGCAGAGTCGTCAGGTGTTCCAGGATCTTTTCCCGGTACTGCGATTCGGGATGGCTGCGCACAAAATGCATCAGACCATGAACTTCCTCTTCAATTTCCCGGGCCAGGCGCGTCTGAATCTTGCTATCGCCTGCAATCGTTAAGAAGCGTTCGAGGCCCTCCGGGGCCCCGCGCAGACCATCGTCCTTCCAGAGACCCGCCAGGGTTTTGCGGCTGCGGGCGTCGACCATGGAACGCAAAACGATGATCGGATGGGTGATCAGACCCCGGCGAAAATCCTGGTAGAGCTCTTTGCCGTTCGTTTTGGCGTCGCCAAAATAATCCAGATAGTCGTCGCGGACCTGAAACAGGCGTCCCATGCGCTCGCCGAATTCCCGATAGCGCCGTGCCTGCTCCTGGTCTACGGCCTGGCCGGGAGGCGTCGCCAGCACGTAGGCGCCTTCCGACATGGCCCCGAAGAGCGAGCCGGTCTTGCCCAGAATAATACGATCGTAAATTTTCGGCGCGAGTTTGAATTCGCGCTCCCATTCCATCTGCAGCAGCTCGCCGACCGATAACATGCGAATCACGCGCGTGAAGACGCCCAGCAGATCCGTAGAGCGTTCGAGGGTCCGCAAATGATCCAGACCCGCGGCCAGTAAATAGTCGCCGGAAAGCACTGCGGTCTTATTGCCGTGCAGAGCGTTGACCGACGGTTTGCCGCGACGCATATTCGATTCGTCGACGACGTCGTCGTGCAGCAGGCTCGCGGCGTGGATCAGTTCGCCGATGGCGCCGACGTCTTCCCACTCCCGGCCTTCATATTCGAGGATGCCGCTAAAATAATAGTGGGTGATCGGACGGATGCGCTTGCCGCCGCTTTTGATTACGAACTGCTTGATCTTTTTCAGAATCGGAAGCTCGGGCCCGCCGATGATCCGGCCCAGTTTCGTATTGAATCGATTGACGAGAACCGCCCTGCTGATTGGCCCCGGCATATTACGAGCGAATGGAATGGTTTTCCAGGATCGAGAAGTGCTGGCGCAGAATTTTTTCCATGCGCACGTTTCCAATCGCGGAATGATAATTGATAAGATTGCGATACATTCGTTTTAAGATCGTCAGCGAACTGGCGCGAGCCAGGTAGGCGACCGTGGGCTCCAGCCCCTGCCGTACCAGAAAATTCAAACAGTCTTCTTCCGTCAGCAAATTCCCGTCATTAAAGGGATCCATATAGATCAGATAATCGCCGGCCTGGTACTTCAGAATAAAGTGGCCCGGTAAATTCACGCCCTGGAGCGGCAAACCCACGCGTCGCGCGATCAACAAACACAGCACCGAAAGCGAAACCGGAATTCCACTGCGGGATTCGAGCACCTGGGTCAGAAAGGAATTCCGTGGATCGTAATAGTTTTCCGTATTTCCGCGAAAGCCCTTCTCTGAAAACAGATAGCGGCGAAAGGCGCCGATGCGCTCTTCATATTCGTGATCCGGAATCACGTTCAGCAGATTGCGCAAGGGCATGGCGATGCGATCCAGTTCGTCGGCGAAGTCTTCGGGAGTGATCGACTGCTCTTCGCCCAGCCGCGAAATCAGAAAGCTACCCAGCTCCAGATTCAGTTCGCCGCCGGGACCGGCTTCCATTAACTTTTTCAAGTCGTGGCGTAATTTGAGTTCGTTTAAAAAGCGCTGGTAGCGATCGCGCAAAACCATGCGTGATCGCGGATCAGACACGGATTCGACGTACAGCGAAGGATGATGGCCGACAGGCATCAGTTCCAGCAGGCGTTCGAGCACGACCTGGCGGGATTCGGGGCCTTCCGTATCGACGAGGCAGCTCAGCAGGAAATCGATTTCCTGACTGCGGTCTGACGGTTGCTCAGATTTGCGCGCCTCATCTGGAGCCATACCTGAAAGGAATGCAGTCTCCGACATTTTGTCAACCAGAACCCTGCCAAAATTTGGCCGGGAAAGGCCCTCCTGGCCGGCGGCTCAGAATACCGACCGCAACTTTTCCGCAGGATTCGTGAAAAATTTGTAAGCGCAGATCCACCAGACGAAAAACAGCGCGGCGTACGCAAGAACGCCTCCGTAAAATACCGGCATCCACCACTCGCCGGTGGCGCGCAAAAAGATCACCGGCAAATAGAAGAGCGGCAAAGCGCCCGCCAGAAACATAGCGCCCCTGCGCCGACCGGTCAGCCACAGAGCCGGCAGGAGCCATAAGAAGTACCAGGGATGCCAGACGCCTTTCGAAAGGATCGAAGCCGTCAGCAGCGCCACCAGCAGTCGGCCGATTAAGAACTGCGCCGCCCCCGCCTGTCCGTGCACGCCGCGTAGAAAACGATGCATCGGCAATAGAAACCACAGCAGCGCAAGCAGCAACACCTCCCGGCGATAGATTCCGAGCAGCGCCGGACGTTCCACATCGGGATACAGAGTTTCGCGCGCGTGCAGGATCGGATTGTACGCGGCGAACCAATCGGTAAACAGAGCGACCGTGCGCATAAAGCTCTGCCACGCATCCGGGGTAGGAAATAGAACCATCCAGGCGAAGAGAGCGAGTCCCCCGCCCGTCACAGCCCCACCAACGATAAAGCCATACAGCCCTCGCCGACGGGCCGGTGAAAAAGAATCGTTAACGCAAAGAACGAAAACATACAGACCGACCGTGCCGGCCCACAGCAAACCCTCGGGTTTCAAACCGGCGGCCAGCGCGAGCAAGCCTGCGGCCAGAGCGTGCCGCCCGAAAATCCCGTCGCGCCGTAGCCCAGGCGGGCGGGCGTCGTCATGATTGGTCTGAGATTCCGCATGATCGCCAGTCCGCAGGAGCGCCACCGCGGCCGCGACCAACAGTAGACCCTGCACGTCCGCGTGGCGGGCCGCAAGCGGAATCAAAAATGCAGGCGAAAAAATAAACGCAAGCGCGATGCTTCGTTCGCGACCAAACCGCAGTCGCGACCAGACCAGTCCGAGCAGCGCGAAAATCACGCTATAGTACACCGCCAGAAAGCCGTAGCGCGGATGCAGCGCGGCGCCGACCACCGCCTGTAGCTGGGTGAAAGGCAGATAGATCGTGCCCACGTCTGGGTGATTGGGCAGGCGATCCAGAAAGGGCGGCAGGCTCTTCGGCGGCGTCGTATACACGTCAACGCCCTGCAGCAGATAGAATCCATCGTGGATATGCCGCACGCTGTCGTCGGAAAAATACACCGGCGCGAAAACGAAAGCCGCCAGTACGAAGGCGGCCAGTATCAAAGCCAGCGGTCCGCGGCCCGGGGCGGCGAAATCCGAATCGCCCGCCTCCGGCAATCCGTGATAGTCCAGGCAGGCGACGCCCGCCAACCAGAGTAGAGTCACCGCCACCAGCCAGCCCGCAACGAAGAGCGGCCGATCCTCTAAGATCGGCGCAATAAAAATCAGCGCGAGGGTGGCTGCTGCGGAACACGCCAGCGCCGCAAGACTCAGGCGCGGCATAATTTTTTTGATTCGATGCACGCGAAGGGCCTGCTGAGCGGAAGGCCGCCCGGAATCGTTAGCGGTCGCCGGCTGCATGGACCGGAAAGCGAATCAGGCGCCGAGTTCTTTCAGAGCCTGTGCGGCCTGTTCGTCGTTCGGCGCTTTGCCGTGCCAGCCCGGCTGGTCTTCCATGTACGAAACGCCTTTCCCGAGTATGGTATGAAAGACGATCATCTGCGGACCGACGTCCGGATTTTGATCCTGCTGCGCGATGGCGTCGTGGAACGCCTTGCGAATCGCGCCGATATCGTGGCCGTCCGCGCTGGTTACGCGCCAGCCGAAGCTCGCGAATTTTGCGCCCAGATCGCCAAGATCGCAAACGTCTTTGGTTTTGCCGTCGATTTGAATGCCGTTAAAATCCATGAAAGCGATTAGCGGAGCCTTGTGATGCGCCGCGGAGGTCGCCGCTTCCCAGGTCATGCCCTCGCCGCACTCGCCGTCGGAAATACAGCAGAAGACACGGTACTTTTTCTTTTGAAAGCGCGAGCCCAGCGCCAGGCCGGTTGCATTCGAAAGCCCCTGCCCCAGCGAGCCGCTCGCGTTTTCCACTTCCGGTAAATAGCGCGTCGACGGATGCCCCTGAAAGGGAGAGCCAAGCTGGCGAAAGCTCAGCGGGTCCTGTTTGCCGAAAAATCCGGCGGCGTGCATGGCCGCGTAGCGGATGGGCGAAACGTGTCCGTTCGAAAGCAACAGTCGATCTCGCTCCGGCCACTGCGGCTTTTTCGGATCATAGCGCAGCACGTCGAAGTACAGCGTCGCGAAAATATCCGCCAGGCCCAGAGAGCCTCCGGGATGGCCGGACTTCGCCGCGTGCACCATGCGCACGATCATCTGGCGAATGCCGCGGGCTTCTTCCGCGATTTCCGCGTCCGTATATTTTTTCGTTTTGGATTTGGCCATTGCGAACCTCTGAGCTGTTCCGATTCCCGCTCCTGCGACTTTCGCAGGCCGCGCGAATCAATTGGTGAAAATAAAAAGTCCTGAAATATAAACGAAGATAAAGGCCGGCAAAAAGAACCGGGCCGTATTCACATGAATCTTCCGTCGCCGCGTCGCACCGGACCAGACCATCACGAACATGGCCAGAAAAGTAACGCTCGCAACCGCGCGGTGCGTAAGGATCACCCACTCGTCGGCCGCCGCAAGAAATCCCGCCGCTTCGCGATCGCCGCCGTGCATGACGTGTACGGCGAAAATCAAAGCCACCGCCGAGGCCAGCGTTACGATCACGCCGGCGCTCATCAGCACGCGATGCTTCGCCAGATCCCGCCGTCGAAAATAAAATCCGGCCAAATACAGAGCCAGCGCGAGGGTCATGCCCCAGTTTACAAGGTGATAGGCCACAGTTTACGGGATTCCGTTTTCTCGCTGCTTGCTTTCCAGTGGGAGCAAACGCAATGACAGAGATCCTGAGACGGGCTGCGGTGTTAACCCTTTTTCTACGCCCGATCGGCCGAGTCCGCCCTGAGGCTGTTTTTCAACAGCCTCGGGGCTGCTGGTGCTGGTATATAATCTTCAGCCCCTTCAGAGTCAGCAGCGGATCGACGTGATCGAGCAATCCCTCGGCCTCGGTTTGGAACAGAGAGGAAAGACCGCCCGTTGCGACCACTTCGTATTCCAGATCCGACCGTTCCTCGCGGATCGTCTGAATGATCTCGCGCAGCATGCCCAGCCAGCCAAAGAAAAAGCCGCTCTGCAGGGCCTGCACGGTCGACTCGCCGACGACGCCCCCGGGCGGCCGTTTGAATTCAATCGGCGGGAGCTGGGCCGTGCGATTGCTGAGAGTTTCAATCGAGATCTTCAGACCCGGCGCGATGCTGCCGCCGATAAATTCGCCGTCGCGAATCACGCTGAAGGTCGTCGCTGTGCCCAGGTCGACGCAGATAATATTGCCGCCGTAGATGTGGGCCGCCGCCGACGCGTTCACCAGGCGGTCCGCGCCAATTTCCTGAGGCTGTGGATAGCGCAAACGAATGGGCAGATTGCGCGTATGGTCGACTCGCAGGGGTTCGGTCTGGAAATAATGCCGAATCATATGCTCGACGATCGGACTGAACGAAGGCACGACCGAAGAGTAGACGACCGTCTGGACCTGGGCCGGTTTGATTCCGGCGAATTCCAGAAATCCCAATAGATAGATTCCCAGTTCGTCCGAAGTGCGATCGCGCCGCGTGACTGTGCGCCAGTCGTGTAGAATCTCCAGATCCCGGGAATCGTTGAAGAGCCCGAAAACGGTATTCGTATTGCCGATGTCTACGCCAAGAATGTACACAGAAGTATTCGCGTGCGATTCGCTGAATCGTGGAACCAACGCGCCTGCGATCCGAGAACGAAATCGAAGGCGCCTGAGCGATCTTATTCCGAAAGCGTCTCGCCGACCTTCGCCGTAAGGTCGAGCTCTTTGCCGTTGCGAATCACCTTGAGTTTGAGCGAACCGCCGACCCCGACTTCCTGGACCTGCGAGATCAAATCTTTGGGTTCGCCGACCGGCTGCCCGTTCGCCTGCACGACGAAATCGTATTCTTTCAGACCCGCATCCTGGGCCGCCGAACCGGGCAGCACGTGAATTACGACGACGCCTTTTTTATCGCCCAGGCCCAGATCCTGACGCAGGGTCTCGGCCGGCACGCCGATCTGCACGCCGAGGGTCGGCTTGCCAATCACACGTTTTTCGGTTTTCAGCTGAGAGATAACGCTGCGGGCTTCGTTGATCGGAATCGCAAAGCCAATGCCGACGTTGCCGCCACTCGTAGAATAGATCGATTGGTTAATGCCGACGACTTCGCCGAAGACGTTCAGCAAAGGACCGCCCGAGTTGCCGGGGTTGATCGAGGCGTCGGTTTGAATGCGAGAGTAGCGCGAGTTGTCGATGCTGCGCTGCTTGGCGGAAATACTGCCGACCGTGAAAGTCCGGTCGAGGCCGAAGGGGGCGCCGAGAGCGAAGGCCAGTTGACCAACCGCCACATCGTCCGAATCGCCCAGGGTCGCCGGCACCAGGCCGTCGGTATCGCTGACCTGAATCAGCGCCACGTCGCTCGCTTCGTCGCGGCCGACCAGCTTGGCGGTCGCCACGCGGTTGTCGTGAAAGATGACTTCGATTTTACGGGCGCCGGCCACAACGTGGCTGTTCGTTACGATGAAGCCCTCTTTATCGATGATGAATCCGGAACCCGCTTGCTCCTGGCCGCGCTGAATGTCGAGCCAGTAGCCCGAACGCACTAATACGTTGGTTTTGATGAAGACCACCGAGGGCGACGCCTTTTTATATATATTCTGAAACGAACGCTGGAGAGCCAGCGCGGCGCTCTGCTCGGATTCGGTCAAGGGCTGGGCATCGGCCGTATTGTCCGATATGAATGCGCCCTTAAAGCCGCCGTAAAAGATCGGGCTCAGGAATGTGCCCAGCAGCAGAGTCGTCAGGACGATGTTGATCAGAGTCAGTCGTGAAATCTTAAATTCTCGGGACATGGTTCGCGTTCCTCAAAATCGGGTGCTATATTTCATTCAGGGTATTTTGGCGAAGTTTTCAAAGCGTTTTTTCAAATAGTTTTCAGTCTGAAAACGGGACGAGCATCTTCTCGATTCCCCGGGCTGCCGCTTCAGCCGGCTGCCGCGCACCGCTCAGATCGGCCGCGTCAGAACAGCTCACGAACGAGCGCCGGTTTTCGCCATCCGCGCCTCGCGCACCTGCTCGGGCAGACGCGGCAGATTCTCCGGGAGTTCGCCGTTGTACGTGCCGTGCACAATCCCCAGCAAATGCTCGCCGTAGTTGCGGGCTTTCCAGTCGGTCAAAAGCTGCAGCTCTTTCAGTTCAGATAAATCCCGCGGCTTGACTTCGGCCAGCTTAAACAGCGCCTTATTCGTCACAATCATCGAAGGATCCATGCCACGGAATTCCGCGACGCGGCCCCGCCACCGTTTCAGACGCCGCACCAGGGCCCGGAGTTCGGGATTATCTTCGGCGGACGGCTTCGGTAATTGATCGTCCGTGATTTCGCCGCTTGTCTGCAGCGCTTCGAGCAGGCGTTCGCCGTCTTTGCGCAGCATGACCGGATTGATCGCCCGGAGCTGTTCTAAGTCGCGCACGCTTTTCGGTTTCTTACGCAGGATACGCAGCAGGGCGTCGTTGGTCACCAGACGAAAGGCCGCCAGATTTTCTTTGCGCGCCCGCTGGTCGCGGATTTCATATAAAATCTTTACAACCGCCCGCTGCTGAGGCGGCAGATCGATGGCTCCGCGAATGCGCAGCCAGCCGTTGGGATCGAGATCCCGCTCCGCCGGATCCTCGACGTTCTGGCCGGTGCGAGAAGCGATCCAGTCGAATTCTTCCTGGATCTCTTCGCTTAGATTCAGCTCCGCCAGCTCCGCCGACATCGTGCGCATCAGCTCTTCCAGATAGACCGTATCGAGATTCGCATAGTCGAGCTGCGAGCGAGTCAAAGGACGCTTCTTCCAGTTGGACTTCTGCTCTTTTTTTTCCAGCTCAATATTCTTATAGTGTTTTACCAGACTGAGCAATGAACAGGAGTCGTGGCCGAGCATGCGACAGGCGATCATCGTATCGAAGACGTTCACGAAATCGAATTTCAGATCGCGTTTGAGTTCGACGATGTCTGAGCCCGCCGCGTGAAAGATTTTGGTAATCCCGGGATCTGCAAAGAGCGGGCCCAGGCCGTCCAGATTCAAACCCGCCAGGGTATCGATAATATAGTGCTGCTCGCCGGCGCTGATTTGAATCAGGCAGAGCTCTGAAAAGTACGTATAGTAGCCGGAGGACTCTGTGTCGACCCCCATGCAATCAACGCTCGCCAGGGAAGTCAGGGCCAGGTCCAATTGGTGCTGGCGGTCAATAAAAAGATAATCCGACACGAAGTGCCAGGTTTTCAGGCCAGGTTTCTAAATCGACCGAATTTTCGGGAAATCGGCCCAATTCAGGGCTCCGATCCTGCTTGACGAAATCCTTCGGCCGCGCCCCGCTACCGCGTGATTCGCAGAGACCGCGACCTTGTACCCAACCGAAAGTCGGGAACCGACCGCAGCCAGTGGATCCAGGGAGCGCTGATCGCCCTGGTCGTGGCTTTCTTTGTCCGGCTCGCCGTCCACGCCCTGATCGTTTTTCCTCTGAGCATCAGCTCTCCCGACATGGAACCGACCTATCCGGCCGGCAGCAGCCCGTACTTCCTGCAGATCTTCGATCCCGCCGGGCTGACCCGGGGCGACGTCGTTTTGCTTACGCATCCAGAACATCCCGATCAGCATATGATCCGCCGCATCGCCGCCCTCCCGGGGGAGCAGGTGCAAATCCACGCCCGCCGGCTGTTCGTGAATAACAAACCCCTCGAATCCGAGTGGGAGCGGCGCATCGCCGCCGAGCTGCGCTACCCGGGCGAGCCCCTGCATTCGGGCAGCCTGCGTCGGGACTTCGCCGGGCCGGTGATCGTGCCCGACGGCCAGATCTATGTGCTGGCGGACAACCGCGTCCACGCCCTGGATTCCCGGCAGCTGGGCCCGCTGCCTCTCGAAAGCGTGCAGGCTGTTTTGTGGAAATAGCATCGCCCGCCGACGATTCACCGATTCACCCGGCGCTCGTTTCGGCTGCACGGCGCTGCCCGGGCCGCTAAAAAATTCGAATCAGGCGATTTCGCCGCCGCAGCTGGAACCGGCGCCCGCCGTACAGCCATAGCAGTGGTTGGCCGTTTTGATGCGGCGCGTGCGAAAGACTTCGCCGTCGAAATCTTTTATGTGACCGATGGCTGCGGGAATTTCGAGCATCTGATTGAAATCGCAGTCGTACAATTGCCCGTCATAACCTACCGAAACCTGGTGGCGGCACATCAGGCCGTCGATGGTCGCCGGATTAAAAGCGCTGTGCAGCGTATTCATGTACTCGTCGAGCTTGCCGGCCCGCACCAGGGATTCTAAAAATCGACTGACCGGCAGGTTGTTAATGCAAAACAGACTGTTGAAGCGAACCCCGTGGCGCGCATCGAGCTCCC
The DNA here is from genome assembly GCA_024742665.1 of bacterium. Taxonomy (GTDB): domain Bacteria; phylum Spirochaetota; class Leptospiria; order Leptospirales; family Leptonemataceae; genus JANSYA01. The sequence goes on along the minus strand of JANSYA010000008.1, from coordinate 68,969 downwards.
GCTTGAACTCCAGTTCGAGCTGAGCCTGGCCGCTTGAGAGAAAAGTTCCCGTGGGATTATACACCAGATGCAGCGGCAATCGATCGCCGTAACCGAGCGCGTTGAGTTTTTTCAGACCGGCGATCGATGCGTCAAAGACTCCCCGGCCGCGCTGGTTGTCGGTGCGCGACGCGGCGAAGTGCGGCAATGACGCGATCACTTCCACTTCGTGCCCTGCCAGAAATTCCGCCAGGTCTTCGTAGCCTGGCACGGAGAGAATCGTCAGGTTGCAGCGATCAATGACATGTTTGCCCGCCGCCCGGGACTCTTCGACGAGATACCGAAACTGAGCGTTCATTTCCGGCGCGCCGCCGGTAATGTCGACGGTCTTAATTTCGGGCAGCGCGCGGATCACCGCGAGGCACGCGTCGGCCGTTTCGCGATCCATGCTCTCGGTGCGGTTCGGTCCCGCGTCGACGTGGCAGTGACGGCAGGCCTGGTTGCAAATTTTGCCCAGGTTAATCTGAAAGGTCGTAAGAGTCTCGGCCTCCAGCGGTTTCGCGACGTCGGCCGCGAAGCTTCCTCCGGAGAAGGCCGCCAGATGTTCCAGCTGTTCGGTTACGGGCATCGTCATATCGACAGATCATCCACTTTATTCATCATTTGTACGCCGTGCACGAGGGTGATGCCGGCGGCCATGGCCGCGGCGACATGCACTGCTTCGTTCATCTGCTCTTCGTCGGCGCCCTTCTCCAGGCAGGCCTGGCTGTAGGCGTCGATGCAGTACGGACACTTGAGAGCGTGGGAAACCGCCAGAGCGATCAGAGACTTTTCCCGCTCCGTCAACGCGCCCGGCCCCATGGCCTTGCCGTAGTATTCGAAGTAGGAATTGCCGAGGTCGGGATTGGTCCGTTTGATTTCGGTAAAGCGCGCGAGATCCGCCGCGTCGTAATAATAGGGACGTTTTTTATCGCTCATTGCCTGGGGGTACCCTCCACTGATTTGATTCAGACGCAACGAGACCGACCCGGTTTCAAAATTTTGCAGGATTGCACGAATGATGTGTTTGGCACGGATGGCAGGATGACACGGATTGGACGGATGAGGTTTGGATTGACTTGAGGTCCGGGGTTTGCCCGATCGCACTCATTTTACCGGTCGCGCCCATCGCGAAGTATCCCACAAAAAAAATCCGTGTAATCTTGCTATCCGCGCAATCCTGCTAATAAGCAACAAGCGCCCCGAGCCTAGTAAGCGACAAGCGCTTCCAGTAGATCCCGATCCGAGAAGATTCCGTGGGGGCGCGTGGGTCCCAGCCGGCCGCGTTCAACGATTTCCGCCAGGCCCCGGGCGAAGCCTATGATCAGCTCTTCGCCGTCGCCGGCTTCGCGCATCCACTCCGACAGCGCCAGGCAGTGATACAGCGCATCGCAAATCGCCAGGCGATTCATCGAAGCCCACTCGGAGCCGTAGTCTTCGCAGTCTTCCAGCACGCGGCGTTCCTGCTGAAACATCTTTTTGACGTACGGCAGCTCCACGTCGCCCGCCTCATAAACCTTCAGGTTGTCTTCGATCAATTCGAAGTACGCCTGGCGAATGCGCGGGCGCGAAAAAGCTTTCAACACATGTTCGCCGATGATGTTGTGCGTGCCTTCCCAGGTTTCGTTAATAATCGCGTCGTTGTGCAGGCGCGGCAGCACGCTGAAGTCGCCCAGAATTCCGTTGCCGCCGTGCAGCATCATCGCTTCGTGAGTGATCCAGGTGGCGTGAGTGGTCGAGACGTATTTCAAGAGCGGCGTGAGCAGCTGCGATGCGGCGTGTTTTTCGTCGCTCCACAGATAGTTACGAAAATTGCACCAGTTCATGCTCGAATGCAGAATCTGCATTTCCGCGAGAGTCCGCAGCACGGTCGGATATTCAATCACCTTCTTGCCGTAGGCTTCCCGGGATTGTACATACGCCCGCGCTTCCAAAAACGCGCGACGACTCATGCCGCTCGCGGCCACCGCGACGTGAATGCGCGAAGTGCCGATGACGTACTTAATCATATTGGCCAGGCCGTGGGCGGGACGGCCGAGTTCTTCGGCTTCGAGATCTTCGTACACCGTTTCGACGGTAATCTTACCGCGCGAACCGATAATGTCCTTTTTACGTAAGATCCGGCAGCCGTTTAAATCGCCGTTGCGTTTGATGCGCGGCACGAGAAACATTCCGATCGTACCCGTGGGCTCGCCGGCCGCGTCCAGCACCCGGGCGGTGGTCACCCACAGATCGCCGGGATTCGAACAGAACCACTTTTCGCCGTTTAGGATCCAGGTGCCGTCTTCGCGCTTGCGCGCCACCGTACGATTCTGGCCGACGTTGCTGCCGCCGACGCGTTCGGTCACGTACTGGCCGGCCATGAAATGCGAATCGCTTTCGGGTCCGGCGACCAGCGGCAGATAACGCTCTTTTTGTTCCGGCGTGCCCAGAGCTTCCAGCACGCGAATCATACCGTCGGTCATGGCCAGCGGACAGGTCACGCCGCCCTCGCCGTTTTGATTCGCCAGATAAGCCAGCGCCATGCGGTGCAGCATGGTAAATTCATGCGGCCAATCTTCATGATAGTTCAGATTGACGATGCCCTGCTCGAAGCAGATCCGACGAATCTCGCGCTGCTCATAGCAATAGCGCACCTCGTCGATCCGATTGCCGACCGCATCGAACTGCACGACTTCGCCGTACTTGCCTTCTTTGTGAGCATCGATGGTCAGATCGTTTAAGACCCCGCCTGCCAGCTCGCCGAATTCCATCAGATGGTTTTGGATCGCGGCAGCGTGTTTCGCCGTCTGATCGCCGGTATTCTGGGCCACAAAGCGTCTGATCAGCGGATCTTCTTTATAGAAATTGTAGCCGGCCACTCCCCGGTAGTCAGAAATATCGAAGGGAGCAAGTCCAGGGTTCGTCGCGGCGTTTTCGCCGGACGCCTGGGATGGGATAGCGGCGTCACCGGAGTAGGTCTGCGTCATGGGACATGCTTTCGCCCCGGGATCCAGATCTCAAGTCAATCTCCGGGCGTTTGCAGGCGTCTTTTAGACAGCCGGGTGCCCTGCCCGCGCCGGAAGACGGTCGCTTTCTGGTTGTCCGGGCCCCGCGTATTTTTGAAATGGGTGTATGAGCGGTCCGTCTGCAAACACCACCGACCGGCCGGCCGGTCGCTATCTGGCGGCTTCGCCGTTTCAGTACCGGCGCTTCGCCAGCAGGGAAGTCCGGATCGGAGACGTGGGCGTCGGCGGCGCAAATCCGATCCGCCTCCAGTCCATGACCATCTCCGATACCATGGACACCGAGGCAACCGTCGCCGAGGCGATTGAGCTGTACAATGCCGGCAGCGAAATCGTGCGCATTACCGCCCCCGGCCCCAAAGACGCCGAGAACCTGCGCCATATTAAGCAGGCCCTGCTCGACCGCGGATACGATTTCCCATTGGTGGCCGACATTCATTTTTCCCCGAAGGCCGCCCTGATCGCCGTTGAATACGTCGAAAAGGTCCGGATCAATCCAGGCAACTTCGCCGACAAAAAGAAATTCAAAATCATCGAGTACTCCGACGCCGAGTACGAAGACGAGCTCGGGCGAGTGCGAGAAACCTTTCGCCCGCTGCTGCTGCGTGCGCAAGAACTGGGGCGGGCCATGCGCATCGGCACCAATCATGGATCGCTTTCCGATCGAATCATGAACCGCTTCGGCGATACGCCCCTGGGCATGGTCGAGTCGGCGCTCGAATTCATTCGCTTCGCCCGGGAGGTCGACTATCACAATATCGTCGTTTCGATGAAGGCATCGAACCCGCAGGTGATGGTGCAGGCCTATCGCCTGCTGATGGAACGTTTTTATCTGGAAGGCTTCGATTACCCCCTGCATCTGGGCGTGACCGAAGCCGGCGACGGCCAGGACGGCCGGATCAAATCAGCCGTCGGCATTGGCAGTTTGCTGGACGACGGTCTGGGAGATACCATTCGCGTATCGCTGACCGAAGACGCGGTTCACGAAATCCCCGCCGCACGCCGCATCGCCGCGCCGTACAATTTACGCCTGGCCGCCGGGCAGAAGCAATCGCCGGAGGCCGGGCCGCGCGCGAACGCGAACGAATCCATCGGGCAAAGTCCGGCGGCCCTGGCGGAGTGCTTTCGCGAGACGGTCAACCCGTACGTTTATACCCGCTTTCTTTCGGAAGCGGTCCAGGCCGGTCCGGTCTACTTCGGATCGAAACACCAGCACCGAATCTTTTTGCCGGCCGCTCCGACCGCCGGCGAAAGCGCCGCCGAATTTTTCACCCGCCTGGCTGAATACAATAAGCAAGGCGCCGACGCCTTCGTCGTTCCCCGGAGCGCCTGGGAGCGCTTGAGCGCCGCATCCCCCGCCGGTAGCGAAGCGCCCGCTTTGATTTATGATCTAAGTGCAAATAATCTGAACTTCAATCGCGAGACCGACGCCGGCGACAACGACGCGACGAACCTGGCGGCTATAGCCACTCACTTCGCCACGGCCGGTTTTCGCCTCAGTCTGAACGTGGGCCCCGGCGCAAACGCGACGCAAGCGGCTGCGGTCGCGAAAGTGGCCGGCGCCCTGGCCGCATCAAATGACGCCCCCCGGACAGTGCTGGTCCATCTACGACTCGCTTCTATAGCAGGTCGCGATCTGGAGGCCCTGGAGAAATTTTTGGCCGCGGTATTTACCGAGCTCGCCGCGAAGGCGCCCCAGAAGGACCGCGGAGTTTCGGACATCGAGCGCCTGGCCTTTTCGATCGAATGTTCCGGAGAAGGCACGCGCGCGTATCGGGCGCTCGTTGCGGCGCTCACCGCTCTGCATAAAAACGAAGGACAGCGTTTGCCTCCGGTGGTATTGCAGCCAGGCGCCGACGGCTTTGAACGGGATTTGCAGGACGCGCTCTACGATTCCGCCATTCACGCGGGCGGCCTGTTTTTAGACGGTATCGGCGACGCCCTGCTCCTGCCGGTGCCTACAGACTGCGCGCAGTTTGCGGCAGGATCGCCCGTCAGCCCGGAGGGATCCGACGCTCTATTAAAGCTCGGGCTGGATTTATTGCAGGGCGTGCGCCTGCGGCTTTCGAAAACGGAATTTATATCATGTCCGTCCTGTGGTCGCACGCTCTTCGATCTGCAAACAACCACCGCCCGGATTAAGGCGAAGACCGGCCATCTGAAAGGCGTGAAGATCGCCGTGATGGGCTGCATCGTCAACGGCCCCGGAGAAATGGCCGACGCTGACTTCGGTTACGTCGGCGCCGCTCCCGGCCACATCCATCTCTACAAAGGCAAAGAAATCGTGAAGCCGAATATCCCGTCGAATATCGCCGACGAAGAGCTGGTCAATTTGCTAAAAGACAACGGCGTCTGGCACGAACCCGAAGCCGGCTGAGGCCGATTCAGAATCAGCGCGGCGGCGGTGCCAGAAAATCGAATTGCCACGGCGAGAAATTCCCGCTGTGATCGCCCGCGCGCACCGATAGCATAACGCCGCGATCGGGGATCATCGCCGGGGGCAGTCGAACCTGGAGCGCCGCGCGGTCCGGTATCCACTGAAAGGGCATCGCTCGACCATCCAATAAGACCTGCGTATTCGCACGACTGAAGCCGCTGCCACGATCGATCACCATAAACTCGCGCACGATTTCGCTTTTGTTTTCGCTGTATAAAGTCGGCGGCTTCCACAAAGACGGCTGTAGAATCCGCGGCGGACTCAAATCCCGCAGCTGCGCGAGACTGCCCTCATAACGAAAGGGAAAGCGATAGTACATGCGGCCCTGCTCTTCGCGATAGGGATACGCGAGCAGCAGCCAGCGGCCCACAGTCTCGTGGTACACGTAGAGGGCGACTGTCCCTTCCGCGTCGGAGCTCTCGGCCTGAAACCAGGCTTCCGCCCGCGCCCCGCTGCGATAAAATAAATCCCGGCCCGTAAGAGTGACGACCGGACCTTCCAGCTGATACACGGGAGCCTTCGATGCGTCGGAAGCGGCCGGATCTTTCGGAGCCGGATTGCTAATTTCAGCTCGTCCGCGGTCTGAACGCAAAACGCGCACGTTTTTTCGAGCGGCCACCGGCAGGCGATCGGAAATCGACAGGCCGGCCCGGGCGTCTTCGTGCAGGCTGCGCGGGCCGAATGTAACGCGCAGGCTCGCGCGGGGCCCGCTGGTTTCCAGCACGGTCGAACGACCCGCGGCGATCGGACGTAATGCGACGCGGGCGCCGCTTCCCTCATTTGAATCCGCGGCCCGGATCGCATCGGGTCCGGCGGGCAGCGTCGTTTCCAGAATCGCTTGATTCCCCGAAGCGTCGCCCAGACTCACCCGAATCGGCGCGCTGCTGCGGTGCGAAAAGCCCGACCGCGGACCGCCGGGATACAAGAGATAGACGTACTCGCGACCGATCACCGTGCGAGCGGTGTGATAGACCCGGCCGGATCGCGCGAGGTCCCGGCGGAGAATCGCGTCCAGTTCGTGGCGAAATGTTTCGCGGCCATCGACGCTGAGGGTCATGCTGCGCAGGCCGTTGCGGTTGCGAGCGGCCATCGTATCGTAGCCGCCGACCAGATAGCGCACCCATTTACCTGGAGTCCATTCCAGACGCGCGTCCGGATCCAGTTCATAGTAGACCCGACGCGGCTCGGCCGGCGTTTCGGTCCCCGCCTCGACGGATGCTTCAAATTTGGGCTGGACGGCTGAGCTTTCCGTCTGATCGGATTCCGGCGGCTCGCTCCGCAAACGCACCGGCAGGCGCTGCACGCCGCGAGCGTCCTCGACGTACAGACTCAGCATGGTCGGCGGACTCGTATCCGGAATCTCCATGCCGCGCAGAAAAAGCGGATCGATATAGCGACCGTTCTTCTGAACTTCGAAATGTAAATGGGGCGCGCCGGATCCCGACTCGCCGCTGCGCGCGATGCATTCGCCGGATTGAAAGCGAAACCAGGTCGGAATTTTTATAAAGACTCCCCGATGATAAGTTAAGAATTCGATCGCCCGGCGCAAATCTTCCAGCGCAGCGCGTTTCGTACCCGCGGCTCCCGGACACAGAAAATCGTTGAGATGGCCATAGGTCGTGCGAACGCCGCCGGGGCTCAGCAAAAAAAGACCGTTGCCGTAGCCGCGCCGCGAAACGTGGACCCGTTCGACGACGCCGGCCAGGGGCGTGCGTACCACCAGTCCGTTTCGATTGAAAGTCTTATAGTCCAGCCCGTGATGATAGCGACTGAATTTGCGGTACTCTCCGAAGCTGCCGCTGATGTGCACCGGCCCTTCCAGCGGATGCACGAATTCCAGATCCGGCAGCTCGTTGCGAGTCCCCCGGGCGGGATCCGCCGCCAGCGGCAGTGCAAGCAAGACCCCCGCGAATGAGATCGAACGGAGTAGATTCAAAGTCGGGCGAGACACGCCGTGACTCTGGCGGCCGGGGCGACCGCGTCAATCACTTCAGATCAATATACGAACACAGCTCGCCGATCCCCTGATGAAAGCGCGCGTCTTCGTTGAATTTGTCGAGCATCCACTTGCCGTCGGCGACGTACTTGTACACGTACTGATCCGGCCGCAGGCGCAAACGCAGACGAAAGATGCCGTCCGGACCTTTGCGCATCAGATCGTGTTCCGGATTCCAGTTATTGAAATCGCCGACCAGGGACAGGTTTTCGACGCCGGGCAGATAGATCGCGAATTCCACCAGGCGCTCTGCCGCCGGTTCAACTTCTTTGAGCACCCGCACGCTGATCTGACGATCCACGTCGATGTCATCCAGCAGGTACTCCGAGATATAGCCGCCCAGGCCGTCGTCGACCCGGTTGGGGTGCGAAGGATCGTGGGCCCAGATTCCGTCGATTTGAAATTTGTAACGATACTTTTCGATCTTTTCGCCCAGTTCGATTTCGCGCACAGGCAACACGTGGTAGTAGACGCCCATCTGATTGCGCCGCATGGGGATCAGCCCCCAGTTATTAAAGTCCCCCGACAAATAGACTTTACGGGAACGGTAGCTCGCGAAAGTAAACAGTATGCCCTTTTCGAGGTATTCGCCGCCGCCGCTCGCGTAGTGCCGGGAGTTGACGATGCGAACGTAGCGCGGGCGCACGGCCCGGCGCAGGGTTTCGATATTATGCAGACTGTAAACGCGTTTCCGCCGGCCGGTGTCCAGGGCGTCTTCCAGACCGGCTTCGGCCGAATTATAGCCGCCGACCCAGTCATCTCCGTTTCGGGCCTCCAGGCCCGGCGGTGCGTTCACGATCAGCAGCAGAAGCGTAAATCCGGCCCCGCGGCGAAGCATTCGGAGCCAATTTTGGCGTCCGGAAGCGTTTCGGTGACCCGCGCCGGGGTCGCCCTGCGTTCCAAAATGTGTGCGAAAAAAGAAATCGTCGACGTGCATCTGTTCTACTGTGTCGATAATTTCAACGAAGTCTCTGACACATTTTAGGCGGATTCGCAAAAATTCCGAAATCGTATGGCCGAAGGGCAAGAACTCACACCCGAAGAATTAGAACAGGTCCAGGATCTCCTGGGCCCGTTGAATGAATCCCCGGAGACCGGCGTGTTCGAGCCCATGCTCGAGCAATTCAACGCCGACATGGCGGAATTCGCGCCGGAACCGGAAGAAGAGCCTTTTGTTCCGCCGGACCTCGATTCTCTCGAAGCAACCCCGACTGACGGCGGCGAATCGCCCGCAGGCGACCCGCTCGGCGGGCTGGAAGGACTCGAAGGCCTGGCCGGTGACTCAGGAACGTCTGACGCGCCTGGAGATCCCGGCGATCTCGGAGACCTGGGCGATTTGCTCGACTCTTCTGCTCCCCCGGCCGACGGCGCGGGCGCGACTCCTGATCCGGATGAATTCGTCTTTGATCAGGGCGGCGACACCCCTGCCCCGGACGCTGAAGGCGCGGGCGATTTCGGGGATCTGGGCGATCTTGGAAGCCTCGGAGATCCGGGCGATTTCGGCGGCCTCGATGCAAGCCCGCCGGCCGACGACGGCGGCGCTGGAGATCTGGGCGACCTCGGTGATCTGGGCGACCTGGCCGGCCCCGCAGATCCAGCGGCTGACGCCGGTGGTGCAGACGATTTCGGACTCGGGGATCTGGGCGGCGACCTGGACGCGGGACTCGGAGACACAGACGCCGGGGGCGATGCCGGCGGGATGGACCTGGGCGACATCGCCAACATGGATCTGGATGCGCCTCCGACCGGCTTCGGTGAAGAAGCGGGAGCCGGTGACGAGACCGGCCTCGGCGATTTTGACGCACCCGCTGATTTGGGTGATGCCGGGGACGCGGGCGACCTGGGCGATCTGCTGGACGGTGGCGACACCGACGACTTCGGACTGCCGACGGATACGGGAGATCCGGGCGCGGGCGCCGCGGATTTCGGCGACGACGCGGGACTGACTGTCGCTGCTGACGCGCTGGACGCGGGAGACGACGCAGGTGGTGACCTGGGAGATCTGACCGAACTCGGTGACCTGGGCGATCTGGGAGACTTCGGAGATTCCGGCGACGGCGGCGACAGCTCCGGTGCCGGCGAATTCGATCTTGGCGGCGACCTTGGCGGAGATCTCGGCAGCGACTTAGGCGGAGATCTCGGCGGATTAGATGCCGGCGACACCGGGGGCGATCCTGGAGACGCAGGGGATTTCGGAGACTTCGGAGATTTTGGCGCGCCCGAAACCGACGGCGCGCCGGACCTGGGAGACGCGGGCGATCTGGAGCTGTCGGGAGACGCCGGTGATCTGGATCTGGGCGGCGGCCTGGACCTTGGCGGAGATCTCGGCGCGGACCTGAGCGTACCGGCGGATCTTTCAGCCGACCCCGGCGACCTGACCCTTGATACCAGCGATCTGGACGCGATGTCCGAAGCCGCCCAGATGGAGAGCGGCATCGGCGATGAATTCACCGACGAAGACCTCGCCAATATTCGGACCGCCCTCACCGACTATCCGCCCGGCGTCAAAAAGTCGGTCATCGACATCGTCATTAACGAAAAGATCTCGCAGCCCGACCAGCGCCTGCTGATGAACATGATCATCGATCAGGCCGAGCCGGATCAGATCGCGGATTTTATCGACGCGCGCCTGGGCTATCGCCCGGACACGACGCCTTCCCAGGTCACCAAAGACGGCGTTCAGATTATCTACGCGGACCAGATGAGTCCCGACGAGATTGCGCGCCGCCGATCCCGCAATCGCTGGCTGGCACTGCTGGGCGCCGCCGCGGTTTTCGCGGTCGGCACCTTGATCGGTTCCGCCTTGATCTATGACTGGCTGAGCATTAAAGGCCGCTATGACGACGGCCTCGAGGCGCTGTACCAGGCGCGCAATACCACAGACGTCGGTGAACGCTTAAAACTCAAAGCGCAGGCCGAAGAGCACTTCGAAGGCGCCCGGGCGGCGGCGGACGGAGTATACAACCAGGATTATTTGAACCGGTACGGCATCGCCTATATGAACGCCGGCTTCTACGACAGGGCCTTCGTTAAACTGTACGGCCAGGTCGACCCCGACTACGGCTCGGAGCGCGCGGCGAGCGCCTGGAGTTTTCCCGAACGTCGCGCTCCCCTGATTCGCATGATCCCCGGCATCGGCTGGCCGGAAATGCAGGAGCGCCAGGCCGGACGCAAAGCGATTCTAACGGATCGAGATAACGTGCGCCGGCAGGTGGAAATTCCCGGCGCCTATATCGTCGACCGCCTGCGCGACCAGGAGCTGCGCCGCACGACTCTCATAAATCTGGCGCGCTTTCATTCGAACAAGGCCCGCAACTTCATCGAAAGCCCGGCCGGACAGCGCTACAAAAACGACGCCCTGGCTATCGACTACTATCGCCTGATCTTAACTTTGATGAATCGCCCGGACGACGTCGAAGCGATCGCCGGCATCGGGCTGATCTACTACAACCAGGGCAACTACGCCGCCGCCGCCCGCGAGTACGAAAAGATCATCGAAAAGTCGCCGATGGAAATCAAAGGCCACGCCGGTCTGCTGAACACCTACATCGAATTGTACAAAGCCAACGGAGATCCCAGGCTGGTCATGGCCAAGCACCGCGAGATTCGCAAGCTCGGCTTAGAGGAAGATCTGCCGATCTATCTGACCACGAAGCTGGCCGGCTTTTATATCGACATCGACGAAGACAATCTGCGTATCCACTATCAGGTCGATCCGATGGACCCCCTCTCCGGCCTGGATGTCAAAGCCAACGCGGCGCACCTGCTGGAGCTGGTCTTCCAGAAAGAAGAAGAGCGCGACGGCCAGACCATCGTCGGCAGCCGCTACGGCGAAGCCTTTTATCAGCGCGGACGTTTTCTGATGCGCCAGAAGGAATCCCTGCGGGCCCTCAAGCAATTTCAAAACGCGCACAATTTCGATAAGCGCCACTACCTGGCGGTCAACGCCATCGGCGAATACTACCAGGATCTGCGCGACTTCGATCGGGCGGCCCCCTATTTCGAAGAGGCGGCGCGCATCTACGTTCGCTTTCAGAGCACCGCCGGCAATCGTCCGGAAGACGAAACTCTGCTGGCCGGTGATTACGGCAAAATATTCTACAACCTGGGATCGCTGATTTTCTTGCGCAACGCCGGTTTCTCCAACGAAGCCCGCATCGGCTTCCCCGATACGCGCATCTATCCGGACCGCGGTCGCGGCGCCGAAACCGTCGAAACGCAGAACCGTCGGCGGGAGCTGCTCCGGGCCCGGGAGTACTTCACGCGAGCCCTCGAAGAAGATCTGAACAACGCGGCGGCGCAGGCCCACCTGAACTACTGGACGGGCTGGATTGACTACGTGAGCGGCGACTTTGAAACGGCCCTGCGCCAGTGGGAAGCCATCGATCCGGTCTACAGCAACTCCGACCCGGTGCTCTTAATCGCCCGGGGGAATTCGTACTTTTATACGGACCAGCTGCGCGCGGCTCTGGGAAATTATCTGAAACTGGAAAGCGATTTCGAACGCCGGGCGAACGAAATCGAGCGGCCGGACCAGCAAAACGACGAACAACGCTACATCTTCTTGAGCCTGGCCGCGATCTACAATAACATCGGAGCCGTGTACGAAAAAGAGTTCATCGAACTCAAAGCCCGCGGCGGCGCCGAACAAGATCTGAGAGAGCTGGAGCAAAACGCCCTGCGCTATTATTATAACGCAATCGAATCGGCCCGGAAGATGTCGCTGGATAACGAGATCGCCCGGACGAACGTGCAGCTGGCCTTCAAGTACGGCGCCGCCGGCGAAGTCCGCGAACCCCTGATCGACGACTGGGTGCCGCCGGTGCTGCATAATTTACGCGAAGATATTTGAAACGAGCCCCGCGCGCGGCCCCCTGCTTTTCGCGCGCAACAGCATACCACAGGTATGCGAACGCGTCGCCAACCTTACTTCTTCTTTCTGAAGGCGCGCCACATCACCATCAGATAGAAGCCGATAGTCGCGAACATACGATCCAGGAGGAAGGGGCGCGTAATGGTGCGCCAGAGCCAGGCGAAACCGGCCAGTTGAACGCCGTCGGGAGCTTTCTTCTGTTTGCCGGAAAGCACATCAAAGGAACCGTCCACGCCGATCACAACCGCGTTCGAAAGATACTGCCAGTTGTCGCGCATCCAGACTTCCTGCAGGGGAAATCCCAGGCCGAGAAAAATCAAATCGGGAGAAGACTTACGCAGAGCCTCTTTCACCAGAACTTCGCGGTCTTTGTTGAAATAGCCTTCCTGGCGGCCGATGATCCGCACGCCGGGAAAGCTGCGCTGTAGATTGAAAAAGACTCGCTCCAGAATTTCCATGCGGGAACCCAAAAGATAGATCGTCAGATCCTTTTTCGCAGCGAGTCGTACGAGGTCCATGATCATGGCAATCATGGGGATGCGCTCTTTCAGTTGAACGCCCAGCTTGCGCGCGGCCCATTCCAGACCGCCGCCGTCCGCCAGAATCATGCGCGCCTGGTCGGAAATGAATCCCAGCTTCTTGCTGCGGCGCATGCGCATGAGCTTCAGCGGGTCGAGAAACAGAATGTGATGGGGACCGTTTTTTCGCTCGATCATATCGAGGATCGCGGCGACCGCTTCGTCCCGCGAGACATTATCCACCGGTACATCCAGAAGCTCTTCCCGCTTCAGGTTGCTCAAGTCCATGGACTTATATTCGAGAATATAGTCCCGATCTTCTTTTGCCGACTGGCCGCTCAATACGAGTTCCCCTATCACAATAGATGAAGGATATTATGTCCCCTCGGGACGTCAACTATTGTACTTTTGAATTTTCCCTCTAAGATCTGAAATTTGCGTCGCGTCCAGGGTTGATCCAATCCCGGCGACGACCGGTTGGATCCGCTCCGAGTGCGGAACGCCGGCGTACAAATTCAGAAGTTCTTCTATATTAGTGCCGTTGATGCCGCCGATCAAGACCAGCGGGAAGCCAGAGGACAGTTCTCTGCCGCTCAGAGCCCCGGCCAGACCTCCCAGGCAAGTCTGGAATTCGGCAGCACTCAGGACCGGATCGCGACCGGTCGGTTTGGAATCCGTCGGGAAACACGGCCCCAGGGCCAGATAGCTCCAGAAACCCTGCTGCGGTGCAGCCCCCGTGATTTGAACCACGCCGTGGGTCGACAGGCCCAATACGAAATCCGGCCGGCGCCGGCGCAATTCCCGCAGTCGTTCCAGATCCGCATCGGGAAGGGCCAGCAGGTCTTCCTGTCCGAGATGCAGGCCGGCAAAAACGGCGGCTTCGGGCTGATCGCGGTGTCGCGTATCGTCACCCAGCACAAGCTCTATTCGATCGTTGGCGAACAGGGCCAGTTCCGGCGCGTGCCGCCGCAGCTCCCGCGCAACCTCCAGATACTCCGCATCTGACAGGGTTTTCGCCCGCCATTGATAGTAGCGCACGATGCCGCCGTCCCGCCAGTCGCTCAGAACGGCCAGCGGATCCAGCTCGCGTTTCCGACAGGTATCGTGATCCAGCAGCGGGTAGACGCCGGGGCCGGGAAATTTCGGAGCAGCGAGACGTTCCTGCTCACTGCCCGGAGTCTGGAGGGAGGCAGACATCGCGAAATTCATGGTTTCGGCGACTCAGCCGCCGCCTACAAAACGGATGATCTCGATTCGGTCGGCGTCTGCCAGTCGCTGGCGGTCCCACTCCGAGCGGGGCAGGATCGCACCGTTGCGTTCCAGCGCAACGGCCCGTGGATCCAGCTCAAAGTGTTCGATCAGAGCGACCGGACTCTCGGTTTTCAGATCGTCGATGGATAGCTCTTTGCCGTTTACAATCATAACCCAACCTGTAGCATTAGAGTAGATCTGTAGTGGTCAAGCCGCCACTCTTTATTTTCTTTACACGGAGCCCGTAGAAAGGGCTCTGGTATGGACGGTCCCGCACGGGTATTCTAAATGCCTGCGACGATCGTGTCGCGCGGAAAGTACTCCGGCGACGGCCCAAATACATAAAAAATCGCGGCCTGTTTAAAAATATACAAACAATCATCCCATTCGACACATCTGGCTACATACCCGAAGAATCCATATCCAAACATTGTCCATGACCAGGTCACAAACATAACCCCTATTCACCTGGAGAAATCGAGTGCATACTACAACTGATTCCTTTTTATCTTCCGTCGCCCGCCGGCCCCGGCTGCTGGCGATCGTACTGACGGCGACCGTCGTGCTTGCGGCAGGCGCCTTCAGCGGCCCGGCCCCGCTCTTTGCTCAGGGCCCGCAGCCGGCCGAAACCGAAACGACTGAGACCGATGGCGCGGAAAACGCCGCGGGCGAAGACGCGCAGGCCTCAACGGAGTCCGAAGGCGAAACCGACGAAAGCGCGGCCGAGAGCGAAGACGACGCAAGCAGCGAGTCGATCTTTTCGGTCATTTACAAAGGCGGCCTGACCATGGTCGGCCTGGCGATCATCTCGACGATCATCGCGGCCTTCGCCCTGGAACGTTTCTTTTATTTCCGCAACCAGCAAATTGATACTCGCGGCTACTACGAACGCATCACGGCGACGCTTTCTCAGGGCGGACTCGACGCGCTCGAAAAAGAAATCAAAGACGACGATCGTCTGATTTCGCGCATTCTCATGACCGGCATTCGCAAGCGCGAGAAGGGCGTGGCCCGACTCGAAAAAGAAATCGAAGGCACGGCGATCGTTGAGATCGGTAAGCTGGAACGCGGCCTGAACCTGCTGGCGAATCTGGGTAATCTGGCGCCGCTGCTCGGTTTCTTCGGAACGGTCGTCGGTATGCGCGCGAGCTTTTTGCAGTTCGTAAATAAGGCGGCGCCCACGGCTCAGGATCTCGCGGGGGGCGTAGAAGAAGCCCTGATTACGACCGCGGCCGGTCTGCTGGTCGCGATTCCGACCTACCTGGTGCACAACCTGTTTATCTATTACATCGATAATTTCACGATGGAAGTAGAACGATCCGCCTCCGCCGTTTCCGGCGAGTTGCAGTAAGGCGGCGCGAACGCAATGGCGTTTCGAGTAAAACGGAAGAGCCGCGAAGTTGATGAAATTCCTCTCGCAAGCACTTCCGATATCGCGTTTCTGTTGATCGTCTTTTTCCTGGCGGCCAGCGCGCTCTTAGAACTGCGCGGGGTGCAAATGCCCCTGCCGGTGAAGGACGCGCCGCCGATGCAGATCTTAAAAGAAAACGTCTTTAAGATCGGCATCGCGCCCGACGGCGGCTTTTCCCACGACGGCACAGCCTATGAGCTGCCGGAGCTGGGCGAAGTGATCGCAGAACAATTCAAGGCGAATTCCGAACTGGTCGTCGTGGTGCGAGCCCACGCGGAGGCTCCGGCCCAGGCCATTCCGGAAATCGTAAAACTTTTACAAGACCTGCAAATCGTCCGCGTATCGATCGGAATGGATCCGAAGAGCGCCGGCGCAAAGCGATAAGAGGAGGCGTGTTATGCAGTTAAAGAAAAAACGCAAAGCCCCGCCGATTCCCATCGCGGCCATGGGCGATATCGCGTTCCTGCTGCTGATCTTTTATATGGCCACTACTATGGTCACCGATCAGAAGCCGCGAACGGTCGAGGTGCCGGAACTGGCGGGACGCGGGATGAATTCGCCCTACCCCTTGATCATCTATCTCGATCGGGAAATGGCGGATTCAAATAGCGCCTATTTTTTCAACAAGGCGATTCCGATTCCGGAGCTCGCGCAGCAGATCAAAGAACGAGCGGCCTTCGCGCCCGCGGCGGTGCGGGTCTATCTAAACATTGAACGAGACCTGCCCTACCGCAATATGAACGCGGTCGTCGAGTCCTTAAAAGACGCCGGCGTGCGCAACCTGGTCATCACCACGCGACCGGAAGGCGCGGGGATTCCGAAAGGCGGCCCTGATGGCTCCTCTTCGGAAAACAGCGCCGGCGCCGAGGGAGGCCAGCTATGACGGCCGCCCTGCTGAGCTACAGCCACTGGCTGGAACGCACGGAGCGCTGGGGGCTACGGGAATGGTTGCCGGTCGGCTTTCTACTCCAGGTCGTTTTGATCGTCCTGTTTCAGATCGGCGTCTGGCTGTGGCCCGACGGCGCGCCGGAAAATGTGGATCTCGCCGTAAGCACCGAAATGACTTTCGTAGAATACAACGAAGTCGAAGACGTGGTAACGCCGGAATCCAAAGATCTATCCGACGAAATCGTGGAAGTCGATAAGCTGCTGGAAGAAGAAAAGATCAACTGGGCGAATGCAGTCGATCCCACGCTCGACATCAACCAGCGCTACAGCATCTTCCTGGACGCGCGCACCGGCGACGACGACTATCCCGATCCGGCCCGGCGGGCGAATCTCGGACGGGTAACGGCGGCGGTGCGAGTCTATATAGATAAGAACGGTCGCGTGCGAGACGTGCGCGTGCGTAATATTCGCAGCCAGGGAGGCGGTCATGAACCCTTCAAGGCGGAATTCGTGCGCTCGATTCGCAACGTCCTGCTGAACAAAACCCGCGTGGAAGGGCGGCCGTACGTCGTGGACGGGGAAGCCAGAGACATCGTCTGGGATACGACCATCTCTTTCACCATCAACTAAGGGGCCCGCTCCGGTGAAAACGGGCGGCGCGGCGATTCGCTTCGCCGCCCGTTTCGCCGCTTCGACCCATCCCAGGAGCATGCCATAATGCACTGCCAGCACATATTCAATCCGGCCGAAACGAAGAGTCGACAAACGGGGCCATCCGGGCGCGCACGAATTCGTAGCGCTCCGCGATTCAGATTCGCGCCGACGGTCCTCATCAGCTGCGCAATCCTCTTCAGCACGGCCGGCTGCGTGAAAGAACTATATACGGGCGCCGTCGTCGGCAGCGGCCGGCCCGCGCTCCAAAAAGAAGCCGGCGGCGTTTTATTCAGCATGATCGTGCGCAAACTCGGCTATGCCAACAGCAACGGCCTGAACTGGATCGCCCGGCGAACCGACGAGAACTATCGCGATCTGTACCGCGAAATCACGGCGATCATGGAAACCGAACTGCAAATGCAAACGATCCCGCGGAATCGCGTGCTCGACCACGCGCTCTACCAAGAAGGCCGCTTTCCTTTGCGCAAAAAGTTTTTTCTGAATACCGCAAAGCTGCCAATCATTACGAACGCTGAAGAAGAAGAGCTGATGCTGCGCAGCAGTCGCGCCCTCGGCGCCCGCTATTTTGTAACCGTGCTCGCGGATCACTCTGTGTCGAAGATCGTAGCCGTGCCGGCGAGCGTCACCAGCGTTCTCGTGCTGAATATCTACAGCGCCGACTCCGGTCTGATCTACCAGGCGAATCTGGAGGCGACGGAAACCGCCGAACCTTACGACCGCGACTTGAGTCTCGGCGAGCTGTACGCGCAGTACGAACCAGTGCTGGCCGCCGCTCTCGATCGAAATACCAGCACTCTGCTGGCCGAGCTGCGCAGCAAGATCGCCGCCGAAATTCGTTTCGCTGTGGAACGCCCGGCCACGGACCCGGAGAATGGCGATGCCCCGGACAACGACCTCGGATTCTAATTCGTCGTTTTTTTCGATGCGCAAGACCGAAATCGTCGGCGTCTATGCGACGGCGCTGGCCTTTCCGGCCATGACGCTTTCGATCAGCGCCACCCAGATTCTAATCGGTCTGAGCTTCGCGTGTTTTTTCATCGTATTTCTTCAAGAGCGACTGAGCGCCCGCGATTCGCGACATGGATCCGGCACGTTTCGCAGCCTGCTGAATCGCCTGCGCGAGCTGCCGCCGGTCTGGCTGGCGGGCTGCGGGCTCTTTGTCTGGTTATTCTTGAGCGGGCTGCTACACAGCTGCGCTGATGCCTTCTTCGCTGCCAGCGCCGGGCATTCCGGATCATTCATGGACGGCGCCCTCGCCTTCGCAGACGGCATGCGTCGCGGCGCGGCCGGCGAATGGGGCGACGTGGCGCTGTTTTTGTTCGGACTCCTGGTTTATCGCCATGCCCGGCGACCCGAATTTCAGAACGCGCTCTTTGGAGGCCTGACCGCGGCCTTTGTGCTTTTGATTCTCAGCGGCGTCGCGGCGGCCTTTTCCGAATTCCGCCTGGCCCGCGCCATCCCGCATTTCTTTCGCCAGCTCTTCGAAGCCGCCGAGAGCGACCAACTGCTGGCGAGCGCCGCCAATCGGCCCCAGCACCCTTTCGCAGTCGTCGGGGGCTGGACCGTGTACCGACCGATCGGCTTCATGAACACCCGCCTGACCTTCGCCGGCCTGCTGATGTTGACCCTGCCCTGGGCCGCCGGCCGGACGCTCTTGAGCCGGAAGCGACTGGTTCAGCTGGCCTGGGCCGCGGGGGTGCTCGCAGGGGGCGCGCTGCTTTTGATCAACGGCACGCGTTCGATTTTACTCGGCGCGGGCGTGGCGGGACTGCTGGGACTCTGGCTGCTGCTCCGGACCCGGGGCTGGCGGCGACGGACGCTGGCCCTCGCTGCACTGGTGGCCGGCCTGTCGGCGCTCAGTCTGGTTTCGTTTTCCGACGCGGTTCGCTTGCAAAGCGATCGAGCGCTTGCACGCGTGCAGCGCCATACGGATTTCGCCCGGCCGATTCTGTGGACCGTGGCCGGCGAACTCACGGCCGCCCGGCCGGTTCTGGGAGTCGGGCCCGGAAATTTTGAGCGAGCCGGCCTGGAGTGGCGCGAAGCCTTCGTCCGCGAGCATCCTGAAACGCTCTACTTTTTTCGGAATACGCCCCGGGGGCACGCCCACAACGATCTATTGCATCTGGCGGCGACCGGCGGACTGCCGGCGGCTCTGTTCTTTTTAGCGCTGGTACTTTTTACGACGCGTGAGTTATTCGAGCGGGCCGGAGACGGCCGCGATGCCTGGCTGCTTCTGGGCGCGGTCGGATTCTTCGTCGCCGGAATCGCGCAGTGTTATTTCCAGGACGACGAAGTCACGACTCTGTACTGGGCGCTGCTGGGGCTGGCCACCGGTACGGCCAATTCTTTGCAGCGTCAGGAATAAGCTCAGCGATCCGAGAATTGAGAAGCGCGACAGACGGCGCCCGGATTGATGCTTAAAAAACGAATCTGCAGGCGATCGTTGCCCGGCGACAGCGCCTGCAGATTGATGCGCGCCGGAAAGACCGTATCGCGATATGTTCCCTCAAGCTTCACCTGAACGTCGACAGGCCGCGCGGCCTGCTGCTGGTAACGGATCTCTCGCAGTCTCCGCTCGTTAAAACGGTACCGAAAATCCTCAGGCGGTCGCTGTAGATTTACGTTCAGCTCCGTGCCGGTTAAGGTTCGAGTCGCCTGCTCGCTGAAGAGTTCATCCGGCAGGCGCGCAAACAGCAGATCCTGGAAAACGGCAAACGGCAGCTGGATCCCGTTGTTGCCCAGCCCCTGCATTTGAAATCGGTCTAACGGAACCCGCTGGAGATCGTTGCGCGGGTTGCTGAGAATTACTATGCCATCTTTAATGACCACGCGCGAAAGGGTGATACCCAAAAAGGGATCTTTGAAAATCAAAAGCAGACGCTGATTTATATTGTCAGCGCGAATGACGCCCCGGGCTTCCTGTTCCGCCTGGCCCGCGGCCCGGCCCTTAATCGAGAAGGTGGCCACGTAGCAGTCGGGCGCCGCATATAGTTTGCGAATTTCAGCGAGTTCGACGCTGGCGTCGTCCGTTAAATCCGGCGGCGGGCGGGTATCGCCGGTGGTCTCGCAGGCGGCCGCGAAAAAATACAGGCAGGCGACCGCCAGGAACGCCCACAGTTTCGTTCGAATAGTATTGAATGGCTTCGGTATCATAGAATTCAGAATCATTGCCTCGTAGTAGTGAAGACGGTCGAGTCCAGTTTAGACTGCCGCCGTTGGGAAAAAGTTTGTTTTTCAGTCCGCAGGTTGGGTCGTCGTGCTGGAGTCGGATTGCGATGCGCCGAGCAGCCCTTCCAGGCGTTCCAGCAGCTTCCGATCGTGCAGTCCAAAGTTTCGCGCTCGGCCGCTGTCGTCGCGCAGACTCTGCCGCTGTTTTAAGAGCGCGCGCGCCCGGCGATAATTGCGTCCGGCTTCGGTCGGCCGCGCCAGGGCCGTCAGAATATCGCCCAAATGCGCGAGCATCTCCGGTTCCACACCGGAATTTTTTTCGCCGCCGGTTTTCGCCCCCGAAGAGAAAGTTTCGCCTTCGTATTCCAGCAAACGCACCGCGTACGAAGCATGATAGCGCGCCTTCGGATACTCGCCGCGACGAAAATGAATCCAGGCGAGGGTGTCCAGATAGTGACCGTTGACGGGATCGCTTTCGATGGCTTCGTCCACCAGGCGAAAGGCGGTCAGCAGCTTTTGATTTTCGCGCGCATACAAATAGGCGAGAAAATTCGCCGCGATGGCGAATTTGGGATTTAGTTCCAGGGATTGTTCCAGGTCGGCGACCGCTTCCGCCACCGCCCCGCGATCGTAGCGGACTGCCGCCCGCATAAAATAATAGCTCGAACGACTGCGGCGACCGACGCCCAGCACTTCCCGCACCCGGGGATTCTTTTGTTGTCGAGCGGCTTCGATCGGAACCAGTTCGATCGCCCGGGTGTAGGCCGCTTCAGCCGCCGCCAGATCGCCGCGGGAATATTCGATTTCGCCGCGCGTCGCATGGGCCAGGGCGCTCTCCCCGACTTCGCGGGCCAGAGCCGCCGCCAGATCATATTGACCCACATCCGACTTCGCAAGGATCGAAGCCCGCGTGAGTTTCAGGCGCGCAATGACGTCCTGTAGATCTTCTTCGAATTCGTCGGCGGCGCTCTCGGGGGTATCGGGGGCGGTCGAATCCGCTGAGTCGCCCGCATCTTTTTTCGATTCAGTTCGAGCGGAATGGGCGGCTTCAGCGGCCCGGATGGCCCGGTCCAGATAGAGGGACGCGCGATAGTTTTGCCCCGTCGCTTCATAGTGGGCGGCGAAGACCTGATTGATACGAGTTTCGCTGACCGGCACTTTCGGCGCGCTGGCTTTGATCGCGCTGGCGTCGTGCAGCCACCTGAAGGCCATGCGATGGCGACCGAAACCTTCGGCGATGGAAGCGACGTGGGTCAGTTGATCGGCGATCAGTTCGGGGCGGCCGGATTTTTCAACGATCCGCAGAATGGCGACCCAGGGAATGAAGACGGTGTTTTCCTGGCGCTTGACAATCGGCAGCAGAATGCGCAAAGCCTCGCGTTCGTCGCCGCGATGCGCAAGAAACAGGGAGCGCTCGACGATCCCGGGCTGATTGTCTTTTTTATAGGCGCTGTGCAGGCGCAGCGTTGGAATAAATCGCACGTCCTGGAACAGATAATAAATGCGGGCCAGCAGTCCGTAGCCCCGGGCCAGGTCAACGCTCTGCTCGGCCAGGTCGACTTCGTCGTTGCGCAGCAAATTTTCGAGCTCTCGACGAGAGTCCTCGTAGCGTCCCAGACGATAGTACACCCGGTCGGCCAGAATATAGCGGGGATAGTGTCTTCGGGGGTTGTGCCGTAAATATTGTTCCAGATACTGTCCGGCGCGCTCCAATTTGTTTGCGCGCAGATTCAAATCGGCCAATCGCCAGAGGCTGATACTGCGATAGGTGGCGGCCCTGGAGCCGGCGCGGTCGAGATGGACGAGAGTGCGTTTGTGGTGCTGCCAGGCGAGCGGATAGTCCCGCGCATCGTAGTAGATTTCGCCGAGTAGAAATTCAATGCCGGGATCGTCTTCGTAGCGAAAGCGGGCCTGCTTCAAAAAATCCCGCGCGTCGCCGTCGCGCTTCGCCCGGCGCAGCACTTCGCCTTTCAGAATCGCGTATTCGCTGCCCGCGGCGGGCGGGGCCAGCTCAATCGCGCGATCGAGTTCTCGCAAAGCATCGTCGAAGCGCCGGTTTACGGCAAGCAGACGCCCGTAGGCCGCCCGGGCGTGGGCGCTGTCTTCGCCCTTTTCAAAGAAAGCCGCATAGCTCTCCAGAGCCTGGCGATTGTCCCCTGCGATTTCCGCGCGAAAGGCGTCCCGCAGCAGAATTTCCGGGTGGCTGTCGAGGGAGGGCAGCGCCTGGAGCTCGCCGATCTTCGGCGCATCGGCCGGACCGGGAAAGGCGGTGCCGACGCCGGCCAGCGTGGGAATGCCGGCTGCGGCCGAGTCCAGCGCTACAGACGATTCGAAATCCGGGCCGGTGAAACGATCGAGAGGATCGCCGTGAATCGCGGCGAAGGCGCCCGCCAGCGAGAAGGCGATGAGGGCAGCGAAGGCGGCGGGGCGGCGTTTTTGGTGAGGGGCAGTCATGGGAGCCGGCCCCCCTCTGTGATTGTCCAGAGCCAGAGGATCAGCCGGATTTTTTCTTCGCCTGGCCTTCGCGTTTTTTGCGTTTCTCGCGCTCGATGGCTTTGCGATGCTTGTTTTTTACGTCTTTTTGTTTTGATGTGGGCATGGTTCCGGTATCGCGGGCGGTGGGTCCGGCTGCCAGTCTTTTTTCACCGGCTGAATCCTGGGACCGCGACGCTTTTCACCGCGACCGCCGGCACCATCTGAACGGTGGATTGGATTTCGTGCCGATACTGTAATACATGCTCCGGCTGATCCTCAGACAAATTCTGAAACACAAATGGCCGCTGCTGATCCTGTCAGTCGTCTGGATCGGCGCCGGTGTTTTTCTATTTCAAAACAGTCACAATATGCTGGCCTGGCTGGTGCGTCTGACAGTCGAACTGCCGGAGCCCGGCCGTCAGGATCCCATGAGCGCTCTTGGCTATGTCAACGAGGCCCGGGAACGCGTGCGTCCGATCCGCCTGGATCTGATGGAGCGCACCTGCGGAAGCTTCCTGCCGCTGCGCTATACCGGATCCGTCGAAGATTTCCGGCCCCACTGGCTGGAGAAGCTCGACGCCTGGCAGATTCAAACCGAGTCGGGTCCGCAGACCGTCGAACCCGACCTCTATTGGCGCGACAACCTGGGCGACGTGCTCACATCCCTGCGAGACGCGGTCAGCGCCATGCAGTTCGCCTACGAAATCACCGGCGCCGATCAGGGCGACCCCACTCTGGAAACGACAGTCGTGCCGGACCTGGTCGCGCGTCTCGGCCGGGCCGCCTGTCGACCGGAGCTCGCGATGCTCGCCTACGGCGACTACGCCCGCTTTCAGGAAGAGCGCGCCTGGCTGCACATCACCGACGGCAAGCCGACGCCTTCCCGGGCGGGCCCCGCGCCGGCCCTGGCCGACCTGGGACCGACGGAGCGCGAGCGTCTGATCCTGGAAAAACTGAGCGGCGTTCCGGAGTACATTCGCGCGCTGCGCATGTATCTCGGCGGGCCGCCGGTCGATCCGGCCGACGCCTCGGCGTGCAACGGTCGGATCGGCACGGCGCTGCCCAACGGTCGCCCTGCCGGCAATCAGGATCTACGCCTGGCCTGCGTGGCTCCCGTCGAAGCACTGTCGATTTACGATCGCCTGCTAAAAGTGTCGCCGGGTGCGGACGGACCGGCGCTCCATCGCGACGCGGCGCTGGTGCGTTTGATGGCGGCCCGGCGCGCGGGCGGCGACGCGGCTGCCGAACATCGCGCAGCGGCGATCCAGCATTTGACTATCGCGAGCGGTTCCTACACTACTGAATTCGATGCGCGGGTGGAACTCACACGGTTGTATCTCGCGCGGGCAACGGAGCTGGAGGCCCTGAGCCAGGACGACGCAGCGGCCGGCAGCTATGCTCTCGCTCACGACGAGATTCGCCAGCTTGCGCTGCTTTCACGCCGGCGCGATTTTCGCGAACAGGATTTTCGCGAACTGGCCCGCCGCACTCTCATGGGACTGGGTCGCTTTCGCGATGCGGACTGCTACTCCGACATGAGCAGCAACCGCTACGGCACGCGCGGCCACTGCCTGGATCTCGTATTATAAAAACGCGGCATGCTCGGGCCGTCATCATCGCCCGGCCGTACATAAAAAAACGCCCGTCGAATATGACGGGCGTTTTTTGTAGCGATGCGCTCGGTCTGTGCTTCGCCGGTGAAGGCGATTAGAATCCGGGAACTTGCGCCGCCGGAGCCTTCGTTTCGGGATCGGTCGATTCGCCGTCCACGTCGGCGCAGCCGCCTTCGGTCTTAATCGTGGTATAAAGTTCCAGACCGTTTTTCAGATAGTCTTCGCGATCGAACTCTTCGTTCTTCGTGATCTTGACTTTCTCTTTGATTTCGTCGAAAACCTTTTGCGCTTCGCGACGGGACTGCTGGGTCTTCAAAATGCCTTCCGCGATGCGCAGGCAGTCGTCCAGCGGCAGCGGACCGACGCGAGCCGGATCTTCTTTGCGCAGCTCCTGGCAGGTCTTTTGTTTGTCTTCTTCTGAGATCTTGATGCGCTCCCAGAGTTTTTCGGTTACGTAGAGCTGCGCCAGAGTGTTGCGACGGGTTTGTTCCAGAATCTTCTGAACCACCGGGCGATCCAGGAAGCCTTCTTCTTCAGCCACGATCTCAACGATGCGCGCGTCGCGAAACTGCTGATAGTTTACGCCGGGCGCGAGCTGCAAAGCCATATCGCGGGCCTGGGCGTTGGGCGCGAGCGAAGGATTGCAAACCAGTTTGTAGAGCGTGGATTTTTCAGCGTTCGCGTAGCGCGTCGCCAGTTCCACGGAAGTATTGTAGTTGTCTTCGTATTCCGCGGTCGTGATAGATTCGTTGCCGATCTTTTCAATGACCTCACCCTGTTCACAGGACAGAGCAAAGACGAGCATCCAGCACAGCAGGCCGGACAGGGCGGTATTTTTCAACAAATGCGATTTCATGGTCTTCCTCGAAGTTATAGACGCTGCTTGCGACTGCGTAAGTTTTCAGCGCTTGAGAATGCGCCAAAGGCTAACCGGCGCGTCCAAACCGGCTGTTCTGGGACACATTCAGTCGGGCAGATACGGCGGCAAGTGATAATCTCAGGAGGCGGCCCTAAGACGCGGCACCGGCAGTCGCAGCGTTTTCCCGCGCACGACGCGCCACGGCCGGTTCGGCCAGACGTCGCAGGACAGAAATCACCTCTTCCAGATCCACCGGATAGGCGTCGTCGTCGGAAACGCCCGAGAGCACCGTCGGGCCCCGACGCGCCTCGGGAGTCCAGTGCAGTGTATTCGGCGTGCCCGGTTGCACCGACAGGCCGCGAATTTTTTTCAAACAGCTTACAATGTGCTGGGGCGGAACCAATAGATGTTCGCCGGTCCGCATTCGAATGCGACCGGTGTCTTCTTGATAGACTTCTTCGAAGCCGATGTTCGACGCAAGCGCTCGAATCTTTTCGACCTGCACGAAAACCAGGGCGGCTTCCGGCAGGCGTCCGAAACGATTTTCCATTTCAGTGCTGACCGCGTCGACTTCCGCTTCGTCCCGGGCCGCTTCGAAGCGTTTGTAAAATTCGATCCGCTGGCGCGTGTCCGGGATGTACTCTTCCGGTAAATAAAAGTCCGTGCTCAAATTGATCGTCGATCGCACTTCGGGCAGAGCTTCCGGATCGTTCGCCCCCTGCACGCGTTTGACCGCGTCTTCGAGCAGCTTTACATACAGCTCATAGCCGACGTCCATGATCTGGCCGGACTGTTCTTTGCCGATTACATTGCCCGCGCCGCGAATTTCCAAATCGCGCATGGCTACTTTGAAACCCGAGCCGAGCTCCTGGTATTCCAGAATCGTATTCAAACGTTTTTGCGCGGTTTCGGTCAAAACTCTTGCGGGTTCGTACAACATATAGGCGTAGGCCTGCCGACCGGCCCGTCCCACCCGTCCGCGAATTTGATACAGCTGCGACAGACCGAACATCTCCGCGCGGTCGACGAGCAGCGTGTTTACATTCGGCATGTCGATGCCGTTTTCGATGATGGCGGTCGTGATCAACAGATCGAATTTGCGTTCCATGAACTGGACGAGAATATCTTCGATCTCTTCTTCGAGCATCTGGCCGTGCAGGACCGCGATGCGCACGTCCGGCGCGAGTTCCTGGACCCGCAGAGCCAGGCTTTCGATCGTCTCGATGCGATTGTGTAAAAAGAAGACCTGACCGTCGCGTTTTAGTTCGCGGCTGATGGCTTCGCGGATGATCGAGTCGCTGTTTTCCATCACGTGGGTTTCGACCGGTCTGCGATCCACGGGCGGCGTTTGAATCACGGAAATTTCACGAATGCCGACGAGAGACATATGCAGAGTGCGCGGAATCGGCGTGGCCGACAGCGTGAGCACGTCGACTAAATTGCGCATCTTTTTGATCGCTTCTTTGTGCGAAACGCCGAAGCGCTGCTCTTCGTCGACGATCAAGAGGCCCAGATTCTTAATGTGCACATCTTTTGATAATAAGCCGTGGGTGCCGACGACGACGTCCAGCTCGCCTTTTAATAGCTGCTGTTTGACCTCTTTGATTTCGGCGCGCGAGCGAAAGCGCGAAATCCAGTCGATGCTGATGGGATAGTTGCGATAGCGTTCGCGAATATTACGAAAGTGCTGCAGCGCGAGAATCGTCGTCGGCGCGATGATCGCCACCTGACGCCCGGCCATGACGGCCTTAAACGCGGCGCGAATCGCCACTTCGGTTTTGCCGTAGCCGACGTCGCCGCAGATCAGGCGGTCCATGGGCTGCGGCGCTTCCATATCGCGTTTGACCGCTTCGATGGCGGTGATCTGGTCCGGCGTTTCTTCGTACGGAAACTCGGCTTCGAATTCCTCCTGCCAGACGGTGTCCGGCGGATATTGAAAGCCGCGCTTGCTCATGCGAACGGCGTAGAGCTTTACCAGCTCTCCGGCGAACTCTTCGATCTTCTGTTCGACGCGTTCGCGAATCTTTTTGAACGAGGCTTTGCCCAGGTGATCCAGGCGCGGCTTATCGGTCGGCGCGATATAGCGCTGGACCATCGAGATCTGGTCGAGAGGAACGAAGAGTTTGTCCGCCTCGGCATATTCAAGCACGAGAAAGTCGCGCTCGCGGCCGGCCGCCCGCACCTTTTCCAATTTCAAAAAGCGCCCCACGCCGTGGGTCACGTGCACGACGTGGTCGCCCTCTTTGAGATCGAGAAAGCTTTCGATGGGAACGGTACCGAGTTTTTTGAAGCGACTGCGGCGTTTGTAGGTCCGGCCGAATATTTCGGCGTCGGTCAGAACATAAAAATTCAGTTCGGGAACATAAAAGCCCTGCTGCTGGGCGGCGCGCAAAATGTGCAGCGTGTTTTTTTTGGTTTTCGAGTTCGAGGCCTGCTTGCCGGTTTTCTTTTTGTTGCCCGCCGGCTCCAGAGCATCGAAGACCAGGCCGGCCCCGTTGCTGGCCCCCGCCTTCGGGCGCTTCTTTTCACCGGGCAGACGGGCCTCTTCAGCAGTTTCCCGGGCGTCTTCGTGAATCTGCACGTTGAGGCCGGGTTCCTGCTTGAAGATTCCGGCGATGCGACGCATCTGCGCGCTGTAGGGAGAAGTGATGCAGATGCGCGCGCCGTCGGCGATCAGCTCCTGTATGCGCGCTCGAACTTCGGAGATGCGGCCGCCGAAGCCCGTTACTTCGCGCGTGCCCGGCGTCGGTCCGCTGACGGCGATGGGATCTGCATCGTCAGCGTCTGGATCCCCGTCTGCACTCGCCGCTTCATCCTGGTCTGGGTCGTCCGAAGCCCGGGACTGCGGCGCATTATCGCCGGCCGACTCAGCTTCACCGGAGACCTGTGATCGCGCCAGTTCATGCAAAGCGGCGACGGGATGTTCGCCCGGAAAATCGTCCAGCAGCTCGCCGGGCGGCAAACACACCCGCTCTGAATTTTCGCGCTGATACAATGAATGAAATTCGCGTTTGATCCGTGCGACGGCTTCCCGCACTTTCGGCGCCGGGTACATTAGCACGGTCGGCGGCGATTCGAAAGCGTCGAGAAAACTGGCGGCCGGCAGCACGGCCGGAAACAGTTCTTCGACTCCGGGATGATGAAACTGGGACAGGGTGTCCCCGGAAAAGTCCGCATCGCCAGCGCTCCCGAAGTTTTCTGCCGATGCGGCCGATGCGGTGTCGTTCGAATCGGCAGAATCCCTGGATGCGATTGCAGCCCAGGGCGGCAAGGACAGCGGCTCGCCCTTAGCTGCCGCGCTCAGCTTTTGCAGGCGTTCCCGCAGCGCCGCGCTCTCTTCGGAATCCAGGACGACTTCGCCCGCCGGCAGAATCGTAACGCTTTTGACTTGTTTCGCACCCAGCTGCGTATCGGCGTCGAAAACGCGAATGGTTTCGATCAGATCGTCGAAATAGTCGAGACGCACCGGCTCATCCAGATTCACGGGATACAAATCCAGAACGGATCCCTTTAGCGCGAACTGCCCCGGAGCCTCGACGCGTTCTTCACGCTGGTAGCCCATGGCGATCAGCTGCCGCATCAGCGCCCGGGGCTCCCGTTCATCGTCGACTTTCAAGCGCATCGACAGTTCTTTCAGCCGAGCCGGCGCGGGAATCTTCCGTAAAAGCGCGTCGGCGGAAGCGAAGACAAGCATGCGCTCGCCCCCCAGCAGTCGACTCAGCACACGAATGCGCTGCAGGCTGACTTCGGCGCCGACGCCCGAATATTCGTACGGGATGCTCTCGTAGCCTGGAAAGTAGGCGATGGATCGCGCGGGCAAATACAGCAAGGACTCGGCGGCCAGGCTTTCGGCTGCCTGGTTGCTTGCAGTGACGATGACCAGCGAACCGGCATCGCTTTCGGAGTCATAGATGGCCGCTGCGAGAAAAGAGCAGGAAGCCGGCAAAACTCCGCCGAGAGACCGGGACTCACGGATTTCTTGCAAAACCGGCGGCAGGATCTGATCGGCGTACGCCTTGAGGATTTGTTTCACAATTGTAGGGGGCCGCGGCGGGGAAGTGACAGTGCAATACGAAAGGTCGAGCGGATTATGTCAAAAATCAGGCCGCTGCCAGCAAGGACTTTTCCATTTTTCGCGCCACGTCGTAAAAGCTGCGAGCTTTTTCAAATTTCCAGGATTTTCCATAGAATTCCGCAGACAAGGAATACAATTTGACGGGACACGGGCCGATCCTGTATATACTGGCCACAGGCATTACACAAGGTAGCAGCATGAACTTCAAACGGACTCAACCAATTCGCACTCGAACCCTCTTCCGATTCACCGGAATTCTGGTCGCAACGCTTTTATTCGCGACTCTGCCGGGCGGCGCCCTCCTCTCCCAGGACGGCACCGGCGGCACAACCACCGCTCCGACCGGCACTCCCGGTCTGGATCGCGACGAAATTCGTTCACCCCGCGTGGATTTCATCAACCGCAACAATACTCCGTATAGCCAGGCCGCGCGCCGCGCGGAAGTCGCCTCCGGTTCAACTCTGGCCGATCAGGTGATCGAGAAAAAAGAAGCCACCGACGACGGCATCACCATCAAGCGCATCTTCGACAAAGATGCGAAAGGCTACGGCGCCGACGTCGTAACGATCGAACCGTCTGCGAACATCGGACACATCAACCGCATCCAGCGCGTGATTACGGGCTATTTAATGAAGGCTTTCGAATACAGCGAAGCCGACGCCACCGCGATCGCGCGTTTTGTTCTCTATTATAACGCAAACAATCGCCAGAGCGAAAAGCTCCTGTCGGACAAATATATTCCGGCCGTCGCTGAAAATATCGATATCAAGAAGCTCGGCATTGATCGCAGCTACCGCAACTGGTCTGGAAATACCCAGATGGTCATCCCAATTCGCCTGAGCGCGGTTCGTCCGGGCGAGACCGATCTGAACAACAAAGAAATCAACGAAGAAACCAAGAACGTGGATCAGGCGGAAATCGATCGCCTGAAAAAAATCCAGGAAGAACGCAACCGCGAAGAACAGAAAAAACTCGCGGAGAAAGAAGACGAGCTCAAGAAGCAGCAGGAAAACCTCAAGAAGAACGAAGAAGAGCTGAAGCGCGAGCAGGAGAAAACGGAAGACTCCCGCACCGACACCGGCAAGCGCCTGGAAGAACTGCGCAACGATCCCAATGCTGATCCGGCCGACATCAAGAAAGCCGAAGAAGAAGTCAAAGAGATCGAAAAGAAGCAGGAAGAAGTCGCTGAGAAAATCGAAGAAGTCAAAGAGCAACAAGAAGAGACCGCTCAGAAACAAGAAGAAGTCAAAGAGCAGCAGCAGGAAATCGCCGAGCAGCAAGAAGAAGCGGCCAACAATAATACCGGCGACAACACGGGCGATAACAACAATCAGCCCGGCGACAATACCGGCGATAACACTGACGCCGCGAAAGTCGAAGAGTTGCAAAAAGAAAACGAAGAGCTGAAAAAAGCTCAGGAAGAAAAAGAAGAGATCTCCGAAAACGTAGTCGAAGACAAGATTCTCTTCATGCGCGTTCTGCGCTATACCTCGAAAGGCCACTACAACAACGAGCTGTGGTACATCGACGCGACCAAAGACGACGCCCTGCAGCGCAGCAGCTTCTCGAAGATCTGCAGCCGCGAGTTCATCGTGGTCGAAGACGCGGGCATCCTGGTGACGGGTTATATCGGCGAAGTCGACGATCCTTCCGAGCACCGTCTGATTTTGTTGAACACCGACGATCTGGATAAGAAAACCGAATCCGAAGAGCGAGTGTTCTGGAACACTCCGATGATCAACAAAGACGGCAAGATCTATGCGATCATGGAAAAAGACGGCGAGCACTACCTGGCGCGTTTCAACAACGACCTGACGCTTGACGCGGCCAGCTCCGAGCCGGTGAACCTGTATTCAGATATTACTTTCTATAAAGAGAAGATCTATCTGACGGGCAAACCCCGCTCCGGCGAAAATACGACGATCCAGGTATTCAACCGCGCGGATCTGAAGCTGATCAAAAGCATCACGCCTCCCGCGACAACCTCTGCAAGTCGCTAACGCGACCTGTGGGTCGCCAGGGCTCTCAGAGCCCAAAAGGCCGCGCTTAAAATAGCGCGGCCTTTTTTGTGTCCGGAGAGTATGCGCGGTCGCCCGAACCGCAAGCGAGCTCCCGGGTTTTCAGGCTATGGAACCGACCGCCGGTGTTTATTGAGTGACCAGGAATTCAACTCAATGCGGCCGGACTCGACTACGTCAAAATCAAGCCGCGTCTCCCGCGCTTCGCCTGGAAACAGCAGCCACAGGGAGACGGCCTTTCGATTCGATGCGACGGTGAGCCTCCGTAGAACCGGCACCGGGAGAGACGCTTCCGAACGCCCCGCCTGCTCGACCGCCTGCTCGACTACGTCGTAGGCGCCGGGCACGATCGGCGCGGGGATATCCGGCGGCGGACAGCGGCAGGGCGGCGGCGGCGGTGCAAAGAAAAAGCAGGCCGGGCTGATGCAGCTATCGCAGGCGGGGCTGTGCGGCTCTTCCCGGCCAGCCATCGCGATACCTCGCGCCTTAAAGGCGCTGATTTCAGCCGCTGCCGCGGGATCGATCTCGCCCGGGGATTTCAGCTCCATCGTCGCGTAATCCCATTGGCCGGCGCCCACCCGGATCTGGATTGGCAGCGACTTGCGCGAACGCATACGCGGATCCGGATATGATATCGTATACATCAGATTTGGCGGCGACCAGGCGGAGAAATTTTTCGGCAAGCGCACTTGATCGCTCCGCACACGCAGACGCATGTACTCATTCCAAAAAGGCGTACAGCTGCATGCCTGCAGCCGATCACCGGGCCACATCATTAACACGAAAACGAAAGCCGTAGCCAAGAGAACGGCCGGCTTTGCAATTCGCCGCCGACATACGAGCGCGAGCTCAGAAATCCCGGGATTCGAAATCATCCTGCCAGCGTATCGGCCGTGATCGGCGACGCAAGCCGATTGCCCCGGGCTCGTCCCGGCGCTCCGGCCGCGGCCTCCCCCCGGTAAAAAATGTTTCCAGCCCGGGCATGAATCGTCGAAATAGCCGTCTACCCTCATGGAAAAATTCGACCAGATCCTGGCACGGGCCGCCAAACGCCACGGCGGCCCGGCGGCCTTCGAAAAAATGCTGAAGGCCGCGGTTGCTCCGCCCCTGAAGGCGAAGCAGATCGCGGCGATTCCCGACGATCGCTATCTATCCCAGATGGCGAAGCGCGTGTTCTGCGCGGGTTTCGTCTGGAAAGTCGTCGAGGACAAATGGCCGGAGTTCGAGCGGGCCTTCTTTCAGTTCGCGCCGGCGAAGGTCGCGCGGCTTTCCGATGAAGCTCTGGACGAACTGGCCACAGACGTGCGCCTGATCCGCAATCGCAAGAAGATCTATTCGGTCCGTGAGAACGCGGTCTTCGTTCTGGAAAGCGCGAAAGAGCATGGCGGCTTCGGGAAATTTCTCGCCGACTGGCCCGACGACGATCCGATCGGTCTCTCGCAGCATTTGAAAAAACACGCCGACCGCCTGGGGGGCGCGAGCGGCATGTATTTTTTGCGCTTTATGGGCAAAGATACATTTCTATTTTCGAATGACGTCGTCGCCGCTCTGGTTCACCAAAAGATTCTGACGAAGGCGCCGACATCGCAGCGAGATCTCCAGGCCGCTCAGAATGCCTTCTTACAGTGGCGCAAAGAAAGTGGCGGACGCTCGCTCAATCATATCAGCAAGATCCTGGCCTGCTCCATCGACGCATGAAAAATCCTGATTCCCAAAAACCGGCGCGCAAACCCGCGAAGAAGACGGCTAAAAAGGCGACGAAACAATCTCTCACGCGCTGCGGCTGGGTCAACGCCGACAACGAAATGTACGCCGCCTACCACGATGAAGACTGGGGCGTTCCGGAGTACGACGATCAGGCGCTCTTCGAAAAGCTGCTGCTGGACGGCGCCCAGGCGGGCTTGAGCTGGCTGGTGATTTTACAGAAGCGCGAGACCTATCGCAAGGCCTTCGACGGCTTTGATCCCCAAAAGATGGCCCGCTATACGCCGCGCAAAGTCGAAACGCTGCTGAAAGATCCGGGCATTGTGCGCAATCGCCTGAAAGTAAACGCCTTTATTACGAACGCGCAGGCCTATTTGAAACTGCGCGAAGAGCTCGGTTCGTTTAGCGATTATTTGTGGGACTTCGTCGGCGGCGCTCCGATCCAGAATCGCTGGAAGACGCTCAAGCAGGTGCCGGTCAAAACGCCGGAAGCCGAAGCCATGTCGAAAGATTTGAAAAAGCGCGGCTTCAAATTCGTGGGACCGACCATCGTCTACGCCTTCATGCAGGCCGTCGGCATGGTCAACGATCACACGATCGACTGCCACTGCTACGAGCGCGTCAAAAAGATGGGCCGCCGGAAATAAATCGGGGCCCACGACCGAATTCAAAGAACGCTCCGAGTAACCGGTGGCGATGCCGCGCAACGCTCAAGAAAGGAGCCGGCCGGCAAGTAGAGGTCTTTGCCCGGGCGGCAGTTGCTCTGCATTGTCTGAATTCAGTTCGGCGACGAGTTTATAGCGGCTCAGGCCGATCGATTGCACCTCTATGATTGCAAGGCTTTTGCGACAGTCCGGGCCACGCCGGGGCGGCGATTGAAAAATTTCGAGGCCGCGCGCTTTTGATTTTTCTTGACAGGAGACCATCAGTCTCTTAAATGAAAAAACAGCAGACCGGCGGTCTCTTAACTATGGACTATCTTCGCGCGACTCGCCCCGACCAAAAAAAAGAGCGGGAGGACCAGATTCTCGCCGCCGCCCGGAAATTATTTTTACAGGGCGACTACGGCAGCGCCGGCCTGAACGCGATCGCGCGCGAAGCTGGCTTTACGAAGTCCAATCTGTACCGCTATTTTTCTTCGCGAGAAGAGATCTTTCTGCGTATATTCGGCGATACTTCGCAAGCCTGGGCCGCCGGACTGGAAACCGCCCTGAAAACCCTGCGGCGCGGAGCCGCCCCCGAGCGCTTCGCGGAGGTGTGGACCAGGGAAACCGCGCGCCACACCGTATTTCTCGATCTCGCGCCGCTGGCCAAGCTCTCCCTGGAACGCAACAGTTCGGAACAGCACCTGCGCGAATTCTTTCAGAGCTCCCTCGACGCCTTCGAAGGCGTCTTCGCGGAGCTCGCCAGAATCTACCCGGAGCTTTCCATGCAGGAGCTCGGCGATCTGAGCATGCACTTTTATTATCTGGCGACGGGCCTCTGGGCCGGTTCGCAGCCCGGCGAAACCGAGAAAAAAGTTCTGAAGGATCCGGCCTTCGCCGCCACAATGTCGATCGACTTCGAAGCCAGCCTGAAAACCGGCATCGCCAATCTGCTGAAAGGAGCCCGCAAAAAATGAATCCCACAACAATTGCAAATCACACCGGCACGATGCAGGCCGCGACGGTCCGCGCCTACGGCGGACCGGAGCTGATATCGATCAACGACATCCCCCGCCCGCTGCCTGGCGACGATGAAGTGCTCGTCCAGGTGCACGCCGCGGCCCTGCACGCGGGCGACGCCCTGATACTGAAAGGCGAACCCGCAATCCTGAGACTCATGACCGGCCTGACCCGACCGAAGCAGCCGGTGCCGGGAGCGGATCTATCCGGCGTCGTCGCGGCGATCGGCAAAAACATAACTCGCTTTCAAGTCGGGGATGCGGTCTTCGGCGGGCGCGACGGCTTCCACGACTACGGCGGAGCCCTGGCGCAGTACTGCCGGGTCCCGGAGCATAAATTAGAACACAAACCCGAGAACCTGGGTTTCGACGAAGCAGCGGCGGTTGCGATCTCCGGCTCGACGGCCCTGGCCGGTCTTATCAAGGCGAAATTGAAGGCCGGTCAGAGCGTCTTGATCAACGGAGCGACGGGCGGCGTGGGCAGCTTCGCCGTGCAAATCGCAAAGGCCCTGGGAGCGGAAGTCACCGCGGTCTGCTCGACCGGTAAATCAGACTTCGTTCGCGAGCTCGGCGCGGATCACGTAATCGATTATAAACATCAGGACTATACGCGGCTGGATCGTAAGTGGGATCTGGTCTTCGACGCGGCCTGCTTTCGCCCCGTAAGCGAAGCGATGCGGGCGGCGAAGGCGAATGGAAAATACTTGCTGGTCGGCGGTTCGACCGGCGCGCCCTTCGCGGCGATGGGCCTGGGCTTATACGCGAAGCTGCGGGGCGGACCACAGATTCTCTCGATGGCGTCCGAATCCACGCCGGAACTTCTGGCGCGATTGGCTGAGATGCTTCGCGATCAGAAGATCCGACCGGCCATCGATCGCGTTTACGAACTGGCGCAATCCCGGGAAGCCTTCGCCTATCTGAGCGCCGGTCATACCCGGGGCAAAGTCGTAATCAGGATCGAATCTTAAACTCCAGCGCGGTTTAATAAAAAAAGTCCAGCAGGCAGACCGCGCTCCACAGCCCCGTTCGAATCCAGTTGGTCAACACCAGCTGCTCCACGACCGACTGCACCCGGCCCCGTTCCTGCAGCTCGGCGTGAATCGGAACGGAGATGAGAAAGGTCGCCGCCCAGCAGCCGAGCACGAGCAACAAGACCAGCAGCGACGGCAGCGTAATCGCGCCGCTTTGCAAATACTCCACGACCGGACGAGCCAGGCTCAAACCCAGCTGCCCCAGCATCAGCGGCACGACCACAAGCGAAACCCGCTCCGTATAGATCCGATGCCAGTCAGCGAACTGACCCGGGTCGGTGTATTTGAACGAAGGATAGATGACCAGCTGTACCATCCAGATCAAAACGACCAGGCCGAAGTGAAAGAGGTGTAGAGCAGTTTCGATCTGAGGCAGCATGCAGGCGAAGGTACGATTCTTTCAGTGCGGCGATGTCATCGGATTCCCGCTCACTCCGGCTTTTGCTTCGAAAGCTCGATCACGCGATCGTATTCTTCTTTAGTAAACGCCGCGACCGACAGCCGCGAGTACTTCACCAGGTTGCTCTTCGATAAGATCGGATCCGCTTTGACTTCTTTCAGGCTGATCGGCCGCTTCAGGCGTTTGCCCGGCACTACGTCGACGGCGGACCAGTCCTGCTGCTTCGCCTTCGGATCGACAGAGGGATCGGGATAGGCGGTTTTCGATACTTTCGCCGTGCCGACGATTTCCAGGCCTTTATTCGAGTGATAGAACAGCAGCGTGTCGCCTTTTTTCATTTCCCGCAGATTGTTGCGGGCCATGTAATTGCGAATGCCGTCCCAGCGGGTCGAGCCGTCCGCAATCAATTGGTCGTACGAGTATTCATAGGGTTCGCTTTTAATCAGCCAGTATGCCATAATGATTCTGTAAGAGATTGCGGATCCCCGCCTGCGTCATCGCGCCAATGCGGGTTCGTCGGGGCCTGGCCGCCGGGCTCAGACGGCCGCCGGTTTTTTCGCGTCCTGCTTCGGACCTTCCTGGATTTCGTATACGAGATTGCGCCGCGCCGGCTCATAGCCGCTGTCCCGAATGAAATCCCGGGCCTTCTCCTCGGACTTCACGCCGTAGCTGCGCAAAACGTTTTCTTCTATAACTATACTCGAAATATCGTCGGCCCCGCCGTTCAGGGCGATCGAGCCCACGCCCTGCCCCAGAACCATCAGGGAGGTTTCGATGTGGTCGATGTTATCAAGAAAGATGCGGCAGATGCCCAGGACTTTCAGAAACTCCGGCGTGCCCACGCTGCGGACTTTGAATTTTTTGGTCTGGGGCTGGAAGGTCCAGGGAATAAAAGACTTAAAGCCCCCCGTGCGATCCTGCAGATCCCGGACGACGCGCAGGTGTTCGATGACTTCGTCGCGAGTTTCTTCAGAACCAAAGACGACGTTGGCGCTGCCCGGCAGGCCTTCTTCGTGACAGGTCTGCATGGCCCGGACCCAGCCGTCGACGCCCGATTTCTTTTCCGAGAGAATGGCACGCATGCGATCGGTTAAAATCTCGGCCCCGGCGCCCGGCACCGAATCCATTCCGGCGGCTTTGAGTTCCCGCAGCACTTCGCGCAGGGGCTTACCGGTGGTTTCTTCTAAGCTCAGAATTTCGACCGGCGAAAAGGCGCGAATGTGAATGTGCTGACCAACGCGCTCTTTGACCGCGCGCATAATGTCCAGATAGTAGTCGAGACCGAGCTCGGTGTAGACGCCCCCCTGCAGGAACATCTGATCGGCGCCCATCTCCACTGCTTCCTGCATCTTTTCGACGATCTGGTCGGGGGTCAGGACATATCCGCGGTCGGAGCCGTAGCTTTCCATGAAACTGCAAAAATTACAGTCCACGTTGCAGAAGTTTGTGTAGTTCACCACCCGGAACATCGTATAGGTCACGATGTTCGGGTTATTGCGACGGTTTCTCAATTCTCGGGCGACGCTCATGATTTTCAGAAAATCGCCGTCGTCATAGAGGGCCAGAGCCTCGGCGGGCGTGATGCGTTCGCCGGCCAGGGCCTTCTCAAGGATCGCGTCTGTCGCATGGGGAGTAAAAAGGGCCATGACAGTAAAAAATATTCGCAGGATACAGAGGGACAGCTTTTTTCTGGACGTGGATCAGAATTCACGAAACGTTGCTTTCGAACCGGTCCCCTGCGGGGCCTGACTGATTCGAATGAATCCATCAAATTCACTCAAATCGCTGCCTTAAATCCAGGAGAAACATTATATGCCCGCCACGGCTGATCTGCTGACCAATATTTTCCATCTTACCTTTTTCGGAATCGCGAACGTCTTCTTCGTCTACGCCGTCGGCGTGCGCGTCATGATGATGACGAAAGTCCAGCCCGTCGAGGGCCTGGCCGGCTGGGAAGCCCGCATTCGCTCGTTCTTACTGAACGTCATCTTTCAATACAAGCTGTTCAAACATCCCGTGCGCGGCATCATGCACGCCTTCATCTTCTACGGCTTCATCGCCTATCTGGTGCACACCACCAGTCAGATGATCGCGGGCAACGCCTGGGCGCTGTTCAAAGTCAACGGCGTGAATCCCTACACGTTCTACCTGACCGACTTCACCTGGCTCGGCCTCAGCCTGACCGGCACCCAGGCGGCGGTCGCCGTCGCGGCTCTGGTCGCGGGCATCGCGGTCGTCATCGGGGTTTTCTCCAGCCTGCGCTTTCGCAAGCAAAACAACTTCTTCACGAATCCGCTGCTGCAGTGGACGGCTCTCGCGATTTCCCTCGCGATGTTCGGCGCCATCTTCGCCGTGCTGATCGGATCCGGCACTCCGCTGTATGAAGCTTTTATTCAGTATTTCTCATTGTTCGTTCTGAGCGGCCTGGGCTACTTCGCCTATCGCCGCTGGGTGCGCCAGGCGAAGGGCCTCGACATTCCGTCGACGCAATCCGCAATCGTCCTGCTGCTGATCGGCACGCTGATGACTTCGACTCTGGTCGGCGCCGCTGCCCAGCGCTTTCTCGAAGACGGCGCTCACGCCATCTGGATCAACAACGCCGTCCTGTATGTTTTACAGGGCATGGGCATGAACGACGACGTAACGGCCACGGCCGTGCGCGACTTCGCGTGGTGGCTGCACCTGGGCACCGTCTACGTCTTCATGATCGTCGTGCCGCAGTCCAAGCACTCGCATCTGATCTTCGCTCCGATGAACTTCTTCATGGTCAAGTCGACTCCGGCCGGCGCGATGAGCATGAAGGATCTGGAAGCCGAAGACGCGGTCTGGGGCGCGGGCAACGTCAGCGAACTGCCCTGGTCGGCGATGATGGACGGCCTGTCCTGCATTGAATGCGGTCGCTGCACGGTCGCCTGCCCGGCCAATCGCACGGGCAAGCCGCTGGATCCCAAAAAGATCATGGTCGACGTTAAGCATGCGACCCTCGATCACTGGGACAGCCTGTGGGCCGGCAAAGCCGAAGACGGCACCCACGCCGCATCTCCGGTCATCGGCAATCCGTACATTACCGACGAAGAGCTCTGGAGCTGCACCAGCTGCTACGCCTGTGTGGATCAGTGCCCGGTCGGCAACAATCAGCTCGAGGCCATTCTGGAAATGCGCCGCAACCTGACTCTGGTCGAAGCGCGGATTCCGGCGGAACTGCAAACCGCCATGCAAAACATGGAAAACAACTCCAACCCCTGGGGAATGGGCGCGCACACCCGCGGCGACTGGTGCGAAGATCTCGGCGTAAAAACCATGGCCGAAGATTCCAACGTCGACGTGCTCTACTGGGTGGGTTGCGCGGCGTCTTTCGACGATCGCAACAAAACCATCGCTCGCAGCTTCGTGAAAATCATGCAGCAGGCGGACGTGAATTTCGCGATCCTCGGCACCGAAGAAAATTGCACGGGCGATAGCGCGCGCCGCGGCGGCAACGAGTATCTGTATCAGACTCTCGCGCAGACCAACATCGATAAACTGAACGAATACAACGTGAAGAAGATCGTTACGGCCTGCCCCCACTGCTACAACACGCTTAAAAACGAATATCCCCAGATGGGCGGACACTACGAAGTCGAGCACCACTCCGACTATATCGAAAATCTGCTACATGAGAAGAAAATCGAAATGGATCCGGCGGAAGTCGCGAAGATGTCCGATCGTCGCCCGACCTACCACGATTCATGTTATCTGGGTCGCTACAACGAAGTCTACGAC
Organism: bacterium; assembly: GCA_024742665.1. Taxonomy (GTDB): domain Bacteria; phylum Spirochaetota; class Leptospiria; order Leptospirales; family Leptonemataceae; genus JANSYA01. The sequence goes on along the minus strand of JANSYA010000008.1, from coordinate 29,129 downwards.
GAGCCCCGCACCCTCGTGCGCGAAGCGATCGGCGTGGACGTTTCCGAAGCGGTCGACCACCACAAGACGAGCCTGTGCTGCGGCGCGGGCGGCGCGCAAATGTGGATGGAAGAAGAGTATGGTCGCGTAAACGAAAAGCGCACCGGCCAGCTGGTCGACACCGGCGCCGATCTGATCGCGACGGCCTGTCCTTTCTGTAACGTGATGATGACCGACGGGATCAAAGGCATGGGCCTGGAACAGAGCGTCAAAGTCCTGGACATCGCCGAGATCGTCGAAGCCGGCATGAAAGGCGGCGCGGGAGCGCTCAAGTCCGGTGGATTTGCACAAGAACCAGTAGCTCATTGAGCTACTGGCACAGAGCTGCGCTCCCGTAAGAAGGGAGCAACAGTCAAATAGACGACAGCAGCCGCTTCTCGATAAACGGGGGCGGCTGTTTTCTTTTTTGATTGCCGGGAAAGCCTCCTTTTTTGCTGAATACATTTCGAGCCGGGCTTCCCGGTTTCGACTTTCACACCAGAATTTACGCCTCCGTAGCTCAGCTGGTAGAGCACTTCACTCGTAATGAAGGGGTCAGCGGTTCGAATCCGCTCGGAGGCTCAGTTTTCATTTCGCCAGTCGCCGGCCTTCCTGTTCGGGAAAAACGCAAACAATGAAACGCCTGCTCCTGCTTCTGATTCTCTGTTGCGCGGTTCTCATCCACTGCGATTCCGATGATGACGATCCTTCCTATGAAGAGAGCGCGTCGATTTGCCTGGCCGCCGTACTGATTTGCCAGAATCTACCCGCGCCTGAAGATCGACGCCAGATTTGTTTAACCACCTCGGCCACCGGAGCCTGTTTGGGCGGCTGATCAGGCCATGTCCGAATCAACTCCACAGCCGATTCCGCTCGTTCATTTTTCCGATCAGGTCCCGCTCGGATTTGAAATCACCCGGCTCAGAAAAATTCTAGAGCAGAGCAATCACGAACACGATCCCACGCTGACCCATCGCACGGATTTCTGTATCCTGATCTACGTCGATCGGGGAGCCGGCAGCCATACGATCGACTTACAGAGCTACGATGTGCGCGCGGGGGATCTGGTCTTCGTCGGCCAGGGACAGCTGCAGCGCTTTGCAAACCAGGCCGATTTTGACGGGATCATGATTCTCTTCACGGAACGTTTCATGTTTCGGAAGGCCTCACTTTCCAACTCGGTGCTCTTGAATCTACTCTATCCCCTGACGGATTATCCCCCCGTAATCCGAAGCACAGAGCGGATAATCCAGACGATTCAGATGCTGAGCGCGGAGTGGCAAGTTGGCGAGGATTCCGAGCGGGCGGATATTCTGCGCGCCCTGCTCGACTATCTGCTGCTCCAGGTCTGCCGCCTGCGTCGCACGACGCCAACGACCGTGGATTCGTCCGAAAAAATTGAGTCCTTTGCGCTCTTCTTCGGTTTGATCAAACAGCACCATCGCACCAGCCGCAATGCGACAGACTATGCGGACATGATGCGCATCAGCTACAAGCATCTGAATACCGTCTGCAAAGAGGTCGCCCGCAGCACGGCCAAACAGGTCATCGATCAATTTGTCGTCGTCGAAGCGAAACGCCTGTTGGCGGTCGGCGACGATCCAATCGAAGAGCTCTCGGTCGTACTGGGCTTCGACGAAACCACGAACTTCGTCAAATATTTCAAACGCTACGCCGGCGAAACTCCGGCTCGCTTTCGCCGGCGCTCCCGGACGGACCCGGTTCGATATTAACCATTCTCGGTGTCCAATCGACCTTGTGCAAAACCGTCGCCAGGTTTATGCTTCGTTTCCATCTTCACCGGGCGGTTCCAAATTCGTAAAGTCCCGCACGGCGCCAGGAGCACCCATGAATCTCGAAGCGAATAAACGAAACGCCGTCGCCTTCTATCGCGAAGCCTACGAAGGCGATCCCGCAGGCGCGGTCGCCCGCTACGTCGGCGACGAATATATCCAGCACAACCCCGACGTGGCGAACGGCCCCGACGGTTTCATCGAATACTTCCAGCGTATGCAGCGCGAATATCCCGACAAGTCGATCGAATTCGTGCGCTGCATCGCCGAAGGCGATCTGGTCGCGCTCCATACTCACCAGATCTGGCCCGGCGGCGAAGAGTACGTTACGATGGATTTCCTGCGATTCAACGCAGCCGGTAAGATCTGCGAGCACTGGGACGCGATTCAAAAGATCCCGGCCAACTCCGCGAACGAAAATACGATGTACTGAAACCCGGCTCGCTCCGCCAGCCATCCCGGCCGATCCACAGGCGGCCGGGATGGCTGTATTTCAGTTCCATCAATCGATGCGCGGAATCGGGCGCGCGTCACCGCCCCGCACCCGAAAGCCGGGCTCCGGGGGCGCAGGGCTTTCCGATCGACACGCCAGTGCGATCGCGTTGAGCCAGGCGCCTTTGTTCCCGCTCAAACCCACGGGGCGCGAGCCGGGAGGACATGCCAGCGCGGGCTTCTGTAATTTGCCGTCGTCGCCCCAGCCGCCGACGGTTTTCGACTGGCCGCTCTTACACTTGATCGTAAGCTTTTCGATCGCGTCGCCGTAGCCGAAGGCCCGGGCCGCGATCGACTCGATGCGATCGCCGGATTTTTTATCGCATACGAAACGGTCCGGACCGTTGCCGGAGTTCGCTCCCAGATCGCCCGTAGCAGCGCCGTTGCTGCAAATCCCCCGCACCCGATCGATGATCGCGCCGTAGTGCCATTCAAGACCCACGAGATAGGAGGAATCCTGGCAGAGCATTTCCCGCCGATCCGATTTCTGCTGCCCGTGATAGGCCGTGAAGACGAGGCCCGCCTCCCCCTGGGGAAACACGAGCGCCTCGCTGTGCTGCCGGGGGCCAAGGCGATCCATAACGATGCGGTGGGTATTGTGCTGGCCGGCCGGACAGTGTTGCTTTGTGATCTCGCAACCCTTGCGGGCCCCGCGATCGTGTTTTAAGCAGCGATCTTCGAAGCGCGGAATGTCAAGCCCCCAGCCCCCCGCGCCCATGGGATCCGTGCGGGTTTGGGCGTCCGTATGCGCCAGGCCCAGCGTATGTCCAAATTCATGCGCGATAATATTCGCGAGATTTTTCGGCCCGTGCCCCCAGCGCGAATCCTGAACGAAGGCGATCATATTGCCGCGATTCGCATCGCAGGTAAAGCCGGCGCTGCCGCCGTGGGGCACGCCGACCGTGCTGTTGTAGTTCATGACGATCATATCGTAATCGCCGGACGCCGGTCTTTCCGAGACGATGCGAACGTTGAACTGCTCAAAGATTTTTTTCGCGTAGTAGACGACCTGCTTTTCGAATAGCGGATCGGGTTTGCTGCAGCGCTTGAACGGCTTTTCTTTAAAGGGATTGTACTTGAAGGCCTTGCGCTCCGGCATTGGATACGAGCAGGAACCCACGCGGCAGTCGCTGTCTGTTTTGCAGGGCGGTGAGTAAAATGGAAAAACCGCTTTGTTCGGCCCCGATTTGTGCAGCGGCATGCCCGCCGTATTTTTCACGGGGTCCCAGGCGCCTTTGGTCAGCGTCACGCCGCGAAAGTTGATAAAGAGCGTGCGGCGGTACGCGTCGTCCGGCTGCGATTCGATTCGAGACCAGTGGGCGCCCCCGATCGCTGCGAACACCAGGAGGCCCATCATGAAGGCGATCGTCGAAAGCGGAGTTGTGCGCTGAATTGTCGGGCGTATTTTTCGGAAATCGAACATCAGGCAGCCTCCTGGCTCTGTTTTAAATGATCAGACGCGACCCAGAAATTCCGCTATCGCCTGCGCCACCGGCTCCGGATTTTCCATGTGGAGATGATGGCCGCCACTCAGTTTTTTCGTGCTTAGATCGCGAATGGAACCGGCGCGGGCTTGAATCAGATTTTCATAGGCCGCAAATTCAGAGTCGAGGGCGGCAAGCATCAGAGTCGGCGCTTCAATTTCCGAGAGAAAGGCCCGCACCTGCTTTTCGGTCAGACGCATCGGCGACGGCAGCTTCAAGCGCGCGTCCGTGCGCCAGATGAATCCGTCGACCGCGCCCTGCCCATCAAGACGCTGCATCAAATTGCGCTGCACGAGCAGGCGAGCGGAAGCGTCGCTCAACCCCCCGACCAGTTTGCGGGCACGCACCGCATGGTCTTCGCTGGAGTACACGCTGCCGCCTCCGGTATTCGTAACGGCCGCGGCGCTGCTGGAATCGCCCGGTGCCGCGCCTCGGTCGCGGGCTTCGCTCTTTTGCGCACGGCGCACGCTCTGCAAAAAGCTGCGAAAGCGCGCCGGAGCACCTTCGTCGGATTCCGTCAGCGGTCCCATGCCATCGATCAAAATCAGTCCGGCCACGCGATCCGGAAAGGTCCCCGCCGCCAGGGTGCCGATACCGGCCCCCATACTGTGCCCCATCAATACAAATCGCTCCCAGCCCAGAGCGTCGGCCGCTTCGAAGACGAAGGGCACGTAGTCCATGAAGTAGCCGTAGGATCCCGCGGGGCGGTGTTCGGACAGGCCGTGACCGGGTAAGTCCAGCGCGACAAAGCGGCGATCCTTCGGCAAGAGCGGGATCAGTCTGCGAAAGCTGGCAGCGTTGTCGAGCCAGCCGTGCAAAGCCAGCACCGGGAGTTTCTCCGACGCTTCAGCTTCAGCCGGCCAGTTCTGCCCGGCAAGCTTTATGTGCGTCAACGGGATTGTGATCTCGTGCGAGCCGCGATGATCGTCCGTAGATTCAGACGGGGATGCGGCTTCGGTCGCAGCGGAATCGTCAGACATCATTGAGAGCCGTTCGTGGATTTTGATTTTGGCCCTGACATTCGCACTCGCCTGCATCAGGGCCGCAATCAAGTCACGCGCGCGCAACCAGCGCAGTACCTCCGACTCCGGTCACCCGTTGCCGAGAGCACTTTGCTAATTTTATTCAGCGGAAAATCGAGCGCGCTTGAATTCGATTACTGGTTTTCGCCGGACAGTCCTGAGTCGTCGACGGCTTCTTTGATTACTTTGCCTTCTTTCGAAGCTTCACAGTAGAGACCCTTGTTACGCAGATCGCAGTCGAAAGGCGTTTCGCCCTGCACGAGAGTGCCGTTGCCTTTGTCGCCGTCCTGCTCGAACTGACCGCGAAATACGCCGCCGCCGCCGAATGTGTATACGCCCTTACCGGCGCGCAGTCCGTTCTGAAATTGACCGACGTAACGATCGCCGTTCGCGAATACGTAGGTGCCTTCGCCGTTGCGTTCGCCGTTCGCGTAGCCGCCGATAAAACGATCGCCGTTCGCGTATTCAAAAGTGCCTTTCCCGTCGCGCTCGCCGTTCTTAAAATCGCCGACGTAGCGGTCGCCGTTTTCATAAACGAAGGTGCCGCTGCCGTTCTCGCAGTCGCCGATCACGCAGCCTTTGCCGTCGATCGCGGCTTCGCCGCGCTCCATCGCTTCTTCGGTCGTTCCGTTTTCTTCCGCGCCGGCGCCTTCTTCTTTCGTTTCACTGGACGAACAGGCGACAACGCCGGCCGCGATAGTCGCGATGACCAGCGCCCGCAGAGCAAGCGCGATCAGGCTGCGCAGTTCCACCGGGGAAGATTTTACGAGATCGATTTTCATATTAAAAAACTCCTGTTAAAGCCGGCCGGGATAAAAAATAACACCAGGCAGGGGCTCAGGCAGATAATAATAAGCGGAGTCTATCGGGAAACCATAAAAATGATCCTTTCCACCTTCCTGACGCAGCGGAATCCTCACAGACCGGGCCGATCAGAGCCCGGAAGCGGCCGGTATGCTTTCAGCCCCATCCGGACGGGTATGGGCCTTTGCCTGGTGCTTCTGGCGGCGATCGGACCCGGCGCGGCGTTAATCCCCTTGCTCGGCGAGACCACCCGGGACCAGGACGACCTGGCCCCGAGTGAACTTCTGGGCGAGCATGTCCCGATGGACGTGCTCCTGCGGGACGAAAACGGCGAAGAGGTCAGCCTTGCAGATCTCTTCGAGACAGGATCTCAAAAACCTGTAATTCTGATTCCTTCTTATTATATATGCCCGCGTTTATGTACTTACGTCTTTAACGCGGTCCACAAGGCGGCCGCGGAGGTCCAGGCTTCCCGTGGTCTGACTCCCGGACGCGACTATAGCATCCTGTCGGTCAGCTTCCGACCCGAAGATACGACCGCCATAGCCCGGAAAAAGGGCGAAATGTATCGCCAGCGCTTCACTCCCCCGCTGAAACCCGCGGCCTGGCAATTTCTGACCGGGGACGCGGACCAGGTGGCACGACTCATGGACGCCGTGGGGTACCGCTACCGGCCGGACGGCGAGAAAGACTACAGTCATGGAGCGGTGATCGTCATGCTTTCGCCGGACGGAAAAATCACGCGCTACCTGTACGGCGTGAATTTTCAGCCGGGAACTTTCCGACTGTCCCTGATCGAATCGTCGTACGGGAAAATCGGCAACACCGCCGAGCGAATTTTCCTCTATTGCTTTCGCTATGACGAACAAGAAGGGAAGTACACTCCCGCAGTCTGGGTCTTCGTGCGAGCCGGCGGAGTCTTGACACTGATTTTTATCGTGGGACTAATATTTTTGCTGCGCAGAAAGGAAAAAGCTTGAGCCCTTCAGCCTGGAATTATTACTGGAGAGCAGGGTATTCTCTACATGTATATAGAAGGCGCATCTCTCAACGCTCCACACCATGACTTGCTCATGTTCTGGATCAACGTTCTCACCATCGGCGCGTTTCTGCTGGTGAATGCAGTTCTCGTCTATTTTATCATCGTCTATCGCCGCCGGGGTCCCAACGATCGGACCTCCAGCATCGCGCACAGTACCACGGTCGAAATCATCTGGACGGTGATTCCTTCGATCGTCTTCGTCGTTCTGTATGTATGGGGCCTGGTTGGTTTCATCAATATGCGCACCGCACCGGATGACGCCATGATCATCTCGGTCTCCGGCAAGCAGTGGGCCTGGGAATACACCTACCCCGCCGAGCTTCGCACCGACGCGGACAAGGCGACGCTGATCAAAACTTACAATACGCTCTATCTTGAAGAAGGTCAGGCAGTCAAACTGGTGATGAAATCCCAGGACGTGCTGCACTCCTTTTTCATTCCGGCATTCCGGGTGAAAGAAGACGTAACTCCGAATATTTTTACTTACGTAACGTTTACGCCCCTGATCAAAGAGGGCGGCATCAAGCTGGCGAAAGCAGTCATCAGCGAAGAAGGCGACAAAGCGGATAAGACCGACAAAGAGCACGCCCGCTACGATATTTTCTGCACCGAATACTGCGGCAAAGACCACAGCTATATGATCGGCCACGCGGTCGTCATGGCGCCGGAAGACTTTCGCGCGAAGATCGCCAGCATCGAAGCCGAAGCCGGCGACATCAGCGTCGAAAAAGGCGAAAAGATCTACCAGGGGAACTGCGTAAGCTGTCACTCGGTAGACGGCAGCCGGATCGTGGGTCCCTCCTTTCAGGGAGTCTACGGCACGAATCGCCCCATGGCCGACGGCACCAGCGTCGAAGCGGATGAAAACTATATCCGCAGTTCTATTCTAAATCCAAACGAGCAGATCGTCGAAGGCTATCCGGCCGCGATGCCCGTTCAAAATCTGAGCGATTCCGAGATTCAATCGGTAATCGAATACATGAAGACTCTGTAAGACAGACGGAGACGCAACTATTATGGCAGCACACGCAGAAGACGCAAATTTCCTACAGGCCGACAAAGGCTTCTGGGGTTGGGCGACCACCACCGACCACAAAAAGATCGGGATCATGTTTTTATACACGATCCTGACTTTCTTCGTGATCGCCGGTGTATCCGCTCTGCTCGTTCGACTGGAACTGATCGCTCCCGGCGAAACCATCGTCGGCGCTCAGACCTACAACGTGCTCATGACGATGCACGGCGCGATCATGGTCTTCCTGTTTATTGTGCCGGGGATTCCCTCCACGCTCGGTAACTTTCTTTTGCCGCTCTTAATCGGCGCCAAAGACGTCGCTTTTCCGCGCATTAACCTCGCAAGTTTCTACGTTTATATCATCGGCGCTTTGATCGCCCTGGTTTCGCTCGCATCTCCCGCCGATACCGGCTGGACCTTCTACGCCCCCTACTCGATGACTTCGAACAGCCTGGTAATCTGGCTGACCCTGGGCGCCTTCGTGATGGGCTTTTCGTCCATTATGACCGGCTTCAACTTCATCGTAACGGTGCACCGCATGCGCTGTCCCGGTCTCACCTGGGATAAGATTCCGCTGATGGTGTGGGGCATCTACGCTACTTCTATTATCCAGGTTCTGGCGACGCCGATCGTCGGCATGACTCTGGTGATGCTGATTCTGGAGCGCGTGCTCGACATCGGTATCTTTAATCCCGCGAAAGGCGGCGACCCGATTCTGTTCGAGCAGTTCTTCTGGTTCTACTCGCATCCGGTCGTCTATATTATGATCCTGCCGGGCTTCGGTATCATCTCCGAAATCCTGCCGGTCTTTTCGCGCCGTCCGATTTTCGGTTACAAAGCCATCGCCTACTCTTCGCTGGCAATCGCCCTCGTGAGCTTCATCGTCTGGGGCCACCACATGTTCGTGAGCGGTATGTCCGACTGGGCTCGCTGGGTTTTCTCGTTCTTAACCTTCTTCGTCGCCGTTCCGACCGCGATCAAGATCTTCAACTGGATCTCGACGCTCTGGCGCGGATCGATTCACTTTAATATTCCGATGCTGTATGCGCTCGGGTTCATCTTCCTGTTCTCGATCGCCGGTCTGACCGGCACGCACCTGGCGGTTCTCGAAACCGACATCTTTCTGCACGATACCTACTTCGTCGTGGCTCACTTCCACTATACGATGCAGGGCGGAACGGTGATCGCGCTCTTCGCCGGTCTGCACTACTGGTTCCCTCTGATGACGGGACGGATGTACAATCGCAAGGTCGCCTTCTGGGGCTGGCTGCTGCTCTTCATCGGATTCAACCTGACGTTCTTCCCGCAGTTCTTCCTGGGTATGGAAGGTATGCCGCGTCGTTACTACGACTATCTGCCGCAGTTCCAGACCTGGCATATGATCTCCACGTTTGGCTCCTGGATCAATGGCGGCTCGTACGCTTTGATCATGGGTCACCTGATGTATGCGGCCTTCCGCGGTAAAAAATCCGAAGCCAACCCCTTCAACTCGCTGGGCGTGGAATGGCAGGCGACTCTGCCGCCGCACAAGTACAACTTTGAAACGGTTCCGACCTTCCCGGCGACCGGCGTATACGACTACGGTACCGACAAACACGACGATACCGGCACTGCCCCCGCCCGGGAGGCCGGCTAAAGGCAGGACGCGACCGGGGCTGACAATTTTTACGGACTTAACTTAAACCAGAACGGAATCTCAAACTATGGCTGACGCACACGCAATACGGGACACGCATCCAGTTCACGAAGAACTGGGCGGATACGAAGGCGCGAAAATGGGAATGTGGCTTTTTCTGGCCACGGAACTTCTGCTCTTCGGCGTTCTCTTCGCCGGCTTCGCGATCTTTCACGGGAAATTCGTGGAAGAATTCAAACTCGCGCACTTCTCACTCGATCCGCTGATGGGCGGCGTCAACACCGTCATTCTGATTCTCAGTTCGCTCACGGCCGTGCTGGCGCTTGATTCAGTCCAGCGCGGTAAAAAGAAGCTAACCAATATCTTTCTGGCGACGACGCTCGTTTTCGCCAGCGGGTTTTTGGTCGTAAAATACTTCGAGTACAGCGGCAAATTCGAACACAATATCGGACCCGGCAACGCCGAACAGATCGTGGACCCGACTTCCCCGGACAAAGCTTATATCAAAGTCAGCGACTATATTGAGCGTGAAGGCCTGGTCGGTAAAGCAGCGGACGATATGGTAAAGGGCATCAACCTGTTCTTTACCTATTATTTCGTCATGACTGCCATTCACGGTCTGCACGTACTGATCGGCATGACGGTCATCGCCATTCTCCTGTATAAGAATATAAAAGGCCGCTACTCCCACTGGTACTATACCCCGATCGAAAACGGCACCCTGTACTGGCACCTCGTGGACTTAATCTGGATTTATCTATTCCCGCTGTTCTATCTCGTGCGATAGCACGAAAACAACGGCACGGATTCGACTTACTGAAATTCACACGGAATCAATTATATGCACATACCTGACCAGGAAAGCCGCGGACACATTCTCCCGCGAAAGACTTATCTCTTAACCGGAGCCGCTCTGCTGGTTTTGACGGTGATCACCGTCGCCGCCTCCTTCGTGGACTGGGGCGGGATTACCGGTCTGGGTTTCGCCGCGAATATCACGGTGGCCATGTTGATTGCAACGGTCAAAGCGATGCTCGTGATCATGGTCTTCATGCACATGAAATACGAGGGCTGGCTCACCTGGGGTTTCGGCCTGATCTATCCGATCGTGATCTTTATCATCCTGATGATCTTTCTCGTGACCGACGTCTTTCTGCGCGTCGTTCCGGAAGAGCCGGCCATCCTGAAAGAAGCTTCGCAAAGCTCACTGATGATCGATGCGAAAGCCGCTCCTCGCGTTGCACTGAACGCTGAGATTATCGTCGAATAATAAGTCGCGCCGCAAGCCGCTAAACGGAACGCCGCCTTATAATTCGGGCGGCATGATTTACGCCAATTTCTCGAATAGCAGGATTCCACGGATGAAGGGGATCTGGTTTCGCTATCTCTTGATCTTGCGCATCAAACGCGTCACCGGGCGAGCCCGCTCCAAATCCGCTATCAACACTGCGCACGTCTGCGCGCTCCCTGTATCAGTGCCATCTGTGTCATCCGTGGCAGAAAAATCCGTGCTGACCGCAGCAAACCCTGCGGATCGGCAAAGACAACACTGAGTTGCCGACGCGGACATAGTTTACTAGTTTGACCAATGGCCGACGCTCAAACCCCGCCCAAACATACGAATCGTTTAGCTCAAGAGAAGAGTCCTTATCTCCTGCAGCACGCCCACAATCCCGTCGACTGGTTCCCCTGGGGCCCCGAAGCCTTCGAAAAGGCCCGCAGCGAAGACAAGCTGATTCTACTCAGCATCGGTTACGCGACCTGCCACTGGTGCCACGTTATGGAACGCGAGAGCTTCGAGAACGAAGCGACCGCCGCCGTCTTAAACGAAAAATACGTCGCGATCAAAGTAGACCGCGAAGAACGCCCCGACGTAGATCAGATCTACATGAAGGCGCTGCACGCGACCGGACAGCAGGGCGGCTGGCCGCTCAATATGTTTCTCACGCCGGACCTGCTGCCGATTACCGGCGGCACGTACTTTCCGCCTCAGGCCGCTCACGGGCGACCGTCCTTCACCGACGTCCTGAATAATATCAATCAGCTGTGGCATACCAATCGCCCGAAGCTGACCGACTCCGCCGGAACCCTGCACGCCTTTTTGCAGCAGAGCGACGCCCCGACCGATCAGAGCCTGCCCGAGGCCGAGGTCCTGGACCGCACTTTCGCGCAGTACCGCGGCATGTATGATTCGTATCGCGGAGGCTTCGCCGGCAACGGCGCGAACAAATTTCCGCCGTCGATGGGATTGGTCTTTTTGCTCGAGTACTATCGGCGCAATTCGCCCAAAGAAAACGGCGAAGCTCTACAGATGGTCGAAGACACTCTCGACGCTATGATGCGCGGCGGTATCTACGATCAGATCGGCGGCGGCCTTTCGCGCTATGCGACCGACCACGACTGGCTCGTACCGCACTTCGAAAAGATGCTCTACGACAACGCCCTCTTTCTACGGGCGCTGGTTGAATGCTATCGCGTGACGCAAAATCCGCGCTATAAAACCTGGGCGCTGGACGTTTGCCAGTACGTCGCCCGCGACATGACCGCCCCCGAAGGCGCTTTCTATTCCGCCGAAGACGCCGACAGCGAGGGCGAAGAAGGCAAATTCTACGTCTGGTCCGCGGCGGAGATCGAAGAGGTTCTCAGCGAAGCCGGCATTGATATCGAAGATCGCAAGCTGCTGGTCGAGTTCTGGGACGTTTCGATGCGCGGGAATTTCGAAGGCAAAGTGATCTTAAACGAACGCGTAACCCGCGATCGATTCCTGGCCGGCTGCGGCAAAAAAGCCGACGAATGGAACGCCGTCGTCGAAAAAGCCCGGGCGGCGCTACTGGAACGCCGCTCCAAACGCGTCCGGCCTCTGCGGGACGATAAGATCCTGACTTCCTGGAACGCGCTCTTTATTTCAGCGCTGGCCCAGGCCGCCACGGCCTTTCAGGACCGCGATCTATATGAACGCGCACGCCGCGCCGCCGATTTCATTCGCGACCATATGCACTCTTCCGACGGGTCGCTCTATCGCCGCTACCGTGAAGGCGAGGCCGGCATTGCCGCCACCCTGCCCGACTACGCGCTGCTTGCGAACGCCCACCTGGATTTATATCGGGCCGGCTTCGATCCCGCCGACTTCGCTCGCGCCCGGGACCTGGCGGGACAGATCCGCGAGAGCTTCGCCGATGAAAAAGAAGGGGGCCGCGGCGCATTTTTCGAAACCCGGGCCGACTCCGCCGATCTGATCGTGCGCACCATCGAAACCTACGATGGCGTAGAGCCCTCGGGCAACGCGGCTACCGCGCGTCTGTTTCTGACCCTGGCCCTGTACGGCGAAGATCCCGCCGAAAATCGCGCGCAGGCGGAAGGCATCTTTCGCTACTGCAAGTCGGGTCTGACGGAACAGGGCGCAAGCCATTCGTATCTGGGCGTGGCCTTCGCGGCCTACCTGAATCCATCGGCGGAAGTCGCGGTAGTCTTGCCGAAGGGCGTCGCGGCCGGCGAGCTGTTCTGGCAGTCTACAACGGGCCCGGACTCGAATGCGGGAGAATTGCCCGGCATCGCGGATCTGCTCAGCCAGGCGTCCGGAGAACTGATCACAGCGGCCAGCACGGCGGGAGACACAGAAAGCGAAGCGGTGGTTCCACTGCTTGAGAATCGTGCAACCGCCGGCGAAGACGACAAAGCGACCGTGTACGTCTGTCGGAATCTGAGCTGCGAACGGCCCGTGCACACCGCCGCTGATTTCCAGGCCCTGCTGAAAGGGCCCGCGAAACTCAATTGACGGCCCCCGGGATTTTGAAAGCCTGTCCCTCTGGTTTCAGTTAGAAATTCGGCGTCGTAGCCAAGTGGTAAGGCAGGGCTCTGCAAAAGCTCCATCACCGGTTCAAATCCGGTCGACGCCTCCAATTTCTTTGATCACTGAGCCAACAGATCGTCTGCCCGGGTGATGGAATTGGTAGACATACAGGACTTAAAATCCTGGGGCCTTGCGCCGTGCGGGTTCAAGCCCCGCCCCGGGTACTTCAAAACGATCTCCTCAAGCCTGCAAAGCTTCGCGACCGCTTCAAAGAATGGACCGGTTTGCAAACGTCTGTCTGAATTTTTTCTAACAATTCATGCGAGGCGCCGTCTAATTTACTCCTTCTGCGTCTCTTGATCCGAGCCCACAGTGAGTCCAATCCCGAGTATTCTTGAATTTTTTTCGCCAATCGTGGCTCCTCAGAGCCCCCAACGTCCGGTCTGATTAGCAATCTTCCGCAAATATCCAGTACAGAAGCACACGATCCGCTGATGCCGGACTTGCCCCGCTTCTCACCGCTATATTTTCTTCCTATCACCGGATAGTCATAGCTTATCGCTCGCGCGTATTTCACCTGCGTTCGGCGATTCGCACGAGATCTTCGCATAACGATCTGAAAGTTCGGATCTTCCGCGACGCACTGCACTACGTTAAGTCGTAGCCTTCGCATTCATGGTTTGCGAAGATTGGACTGCGCGGCGCAAAACATGTACATTCAGGCGCGCGAAGATCAAAGCGCAGAACGCGAGCAGGAGCAAAACAATGTCGGAATCAAAAAACGGGGGATGCCCCTTTCATCACGCGGCCGGAGGCGGCCAGTCGAATCGAGACTGGTGGCCGAACCAGTTGAATCTAAAAATTCTCCACCAGCATTCCGCTGACTCGAATCCCATGCAGAAGGATTTCGACTACGCGCAAGAATTTTTGAGCCTCGATTTAGATGCAGTCAAAAAAGATCTCTTCGCTTTGATGACCGATTCCCAGGACTGGTGGCCGGCGGACTACGGTCACTACGGGCCGCTGTTTATCCGCATGGCCTGGCACAGCGCCGGAACCTATCGCACGGCCGACGGCCGCGGAGGCGGCGGCACGGGTTCGCAGCGTTTCGCGCCGCTCAACAGCTGGCCCGATAACGGGAATCTGGATAAGGCGCGTTTGCTGCTGTGGCCGATCAAACAGAAATACGGCAAAAAGCTTTCCTGGGCCGATCTGATGATTCTCGCCGGCAACTGCGCCCTGGAATCGATGGGTTGTAAGACCTTCGGCTTCGCCGGCGGTCGCGCCGACATCTGGGAGCCGGAAGAAGACGTCTACTGGGGCACCGAAAGCGAGTGGCTCGGGGACAAACGCTATGATAACAGCGGCGGCAAGCGCGATCTCGAAACGCCTCTCGCCGCAGTGCAGATGGGATTGATCTACGTGAATCCCCAGGGACCGAACGGCGAGCCGGATCCTCTGGCATCCGGACGCGATATTCGCGAGACCTTCGCGCGTATGGCCATGAACGACGAAGAGACGGTCGCCTTAGTTGCCGGCGGCCACACCTTTGGCAAAGCCCACGGCGCCGGCCCCGAATCTCACGTCGGACGCGAACCGGAGGGCGCGCATATCACAGAACAGGGACTCGGCTGGAAGAGCGATTACAAGAGCGGCAAAGGCGTCGACACGATCACCAGCGGTATCGAAGGGGCCTGGACCGCCAACCCGATCCAATGGGACAACGGCTACTTCGACGTGCTCTTCGGCTACGAGTGGGAACTGACGAAGAGCCCCGCTGGAGCGCATCAGTGGGCCCCGAAGAATCTCGCGCCCGAACATATGGCGCCGGAAGTCGACGGCTCTGGCAAACGCGTTCCGATCATGATGACGACCGCCGACATGGCCATGCGTATCGATCCCGCGTACGAAAAAATCTCGCGGCGCTTTCACGAAAATCCGGCCGAATTTGCGGACGCCTTCGCCCGCGCCTGGTTTAAGCTGACGCACCGCGACATGGGTCCGCGCGAACGCTTTCTCGGCAAAGAAGTTCCCGGCGAAGAATTGATCTGGATGGATCCGATTCCGAAAGTCGAGCACGCGCCGATCAACCCGGAAGACATCTCGGCTTTGAAAAAAAAGATCGCAGATTCCGGGCTTTCGGTTTCACAGCTGGTGTCGACCGCCTGGGCTTCCGCTTCTACGTTCCGCGGATCCGATATGCGCGGCGGTGCGAACGGCGCGCGGATTCGTCTGGCCCCGCAGAAAGACTGGGCGGTGAATCAGCCGGCGACACTTGCGAAAGTGCTCGAAAGCTTCGAGGCGATTCAAAAACAATTCAACGCGGAAAACGCCGCGCGACCGGTGTCGCTGGCGGATTTGATCGTGCTGGGCGGCGGCGTGGGCGTCGAACAGGCGGCGAAGGCGGCGGGCGCGACAGTCGAGGTGCCCTTTACTCCGGGTCGCGCCGACGCGAGTCAGGAGCAAACCGATGTAGAATCTTTCGCCGTGCTGGAGCCGGCGGCCGACGGATTTCGTAACTACGCGCGCGCGAAGTTTTCGGTATCGGCCGAAGAGCTGCTGGTGGATCGTGCGCAGCTATTGACCCTGAGCGCGCCGGAAATGACGGCACTGCTCGGCGGCCTGCGCGTGCTGGAAACGAACGCGCCTCAGTCGAAGCACGGCGTCTTCACCGATCGACCAGGCCAGTTGACGAACGATTTTTTCGTGAACCTGCTCGATATGGGCGTCACCTGGCGCGCGACAACGGATAATGACGAGCTATTCGAAGGTCGGGACCGAAAGACCGGCGCGATCAAATGGACTGCGACGCGAGTGGATTTGATCTTCGGATCGAATTCGCAGCTGCGGGCGCTGGCCGAAGTGTATGCCTGCGCTGACAGCCAGCAGGAGTTCGTCGGCGACTTCGTGCGGGCGTGGACAAAGGTTATGAATCTGGATCGTTTCGATTTGCGAAACGCCTGAACGGCTACGGATGATGCACAAACCGAACGAGACGGCCTCTGGATTTTTCAGCTGCGAAGCTACAGAATCCGGAGGCCCGCCTCAAATTCCGCACCGGGCGCAGGCGAATCGAAAGCGGCGGCGCGGACCCTCCCCAAACATCCCACCAGGAAAAGCTTACGCCCCAGGCAAATAATACTTGATTTGATCAAATATTAACCGCAGGTATTGTAAAATGCGCACCCTCCGACCCGGCGGTCGATTGCTGCCCGCCATTCTCCTGCTAATCCTTTCCTGCGCCGGCGCAGCAGACCCTGCGGCCCCCCGGGCCGAACGCGGAGTACTCGATCTGCGCGAATGGGATTTTGAACGCGACGGATCGCTGGATCTGGAAGGCGAGTGGGAATTCTACTGGAAACGCTTCGCCGACGATATCGGACCGGAGACGCAGCCGGAATACCGACCTCCAGCCTACTGGAACGCCTATAATCAGGACGAAGACGCGCCTGCGGGAGAGGGCTTCGGAACCTATCGCCTGCGGATTTTGCTACCGGAAACGACGGAGCCCCTGGCTTTGTTGAGTGCGGAAACGTATTCCGCTTCTCGTTTCCGAATAAACGAAATCATTAAGGAATTCGGTTCGATTGGGAAGCATGTAATTAAGGCTCCAATCAATCAACAAGCACAGATATTCCTCGTGAATGAAAAACCGGGTCGAGATGCTCTACTTACGGTGGAAGTAGCCAACGATGAAAATTATTGGGGTGGAATACGTCACGCACCTCGCTTCGGTAGAACGCTGGACCTCCGATCAGAGTTATCGCGCGCTCGCCTGAAAGATTCTCTTCTGACCGGCGCTTTTGCAGCATTTGGCATCTATAATATACTTTTGCAATTTATTCGGAAGAATCGGGCCGCATTATGGTTTGGATTGATTGCATTCTTATTTGCGACCCGCACTCTCGTTACTGGTAGTGAAACTATTTATGTCTTCGCCCCGCTACTGGATTGGAATATTGAAAGACGCATCCAACATGCGACCGCATATCTGGCGGTCGGTGCCTGCTCCCGGCTTTTGCGTGCCCTCTTTACTGACGAATGTCCCGATTGGGTAAGCAATGTCTTTGTAGGCCTCGGTATTGCCTTCACCCTCAGCCTGTTTTTTTCATCGCAATATCTAACTCCCTTCTCGCGATTATTTAATTTTGTAATCTTGATGTTCATCTGCATTACAATCTACGTCCCGATTCGAGCAGCTCTCAACCAGCGAAGTGCTGCGCTCCTCTTTCTCCTGGGTTTTTTCATTCTGGCAGCTACAGTACTTGTAGACATCTGGTTCGACAGATTTGTGACTCAATCTCGCGCAACGAATTTTAGTGCGATCGGTGCCCTATTTTTTTTCGGCATGCAATCCTTCGTCATCGCCAGCCGCTACAACAGCGCGTTCCAACAGGTCGAAGATCTTTCGGCCAATCTGGAAAAGAAAGTCCAGGACCGCACCGCCCGACTGGCGCAAAGTCAGGCGGAGGCCGAACGCGCGCATCAGGAATCAGAAATCCTGGGCGAACTCAGCCGACGGATCACCGAAAAGACCGACGTTCCCGGGATGATGCAGATTCTGGAACGTTTCGTCTTCGAACGCTACCGGGCGGACTATCTCTGGTTGTTGTTGATCAACGAAGACCGCGAGCTCCACAGCACGCACATGTCGGCGGCGAGACCGGAACTGAAGTCTCCGGCGATCATGGATTTCATTTACAAAACGAAGCTACCCCTTGAGCCCGTAAGCAGCATCCTCACGCGCACGATTCAGAACAACAGGGTCTTCTATGTGAGTCGGATCCCGGCGGCCTTACTAAGCGCCTCGGCGATCGATAGCGAAATCGTAAGCAGGCTCAGGCTACGGAGCGTCGCCCATCTACCGCTGCGGGCCGAAGGGCGAGCCTTCGGTATTCTCGTGCTGGGTTCGACCGGAAGCCTGGGACTCGGCCGCCATGACATCCACCAGCTGCAGGCGATGGCCGACCAGGTGGCCGGGGCGGTCCACGGCGCGAATCTCTTTCAGCAGATGCAGGCGCAGCGCGATCAGACCGAGCGACTGCGAAGGGAAACGGAAAGCCTGAACCGCCTCCTGCGTCGAATCACCACGATGGACGATATCGACCGGATTATGAAGGCAGTGATGGAAGTCGTGGTTCCAGCCTTTAACATCACAAATTATTCGCTGTATACTTTCGATCGCGATCAAATGCTTCTACGAATGCAATCGATGACGCTGCCGGACTGGCTGAGCCCGGAGGAACACAAAGGCGTGCGCGAACCGATCGACCTGAAAGATCCCGACGGCGTCTTCGCCTCCGCCTATCGGCGCGGGCGCAAGCTGACGTATTTGCCGAAGATCATCGCAGACGCCGGAATCCAGCAGGAACACTTCGTGGCGCGGGCGCTAAACCTGTCGAATCTGCTGATCATTCCGCTCTTCGTCGACGACGAGCTGATCGGCTATTTGAACTTTACCGCATACGCCGGCCAGAGTCTGAGTCGCCGGCAGGGTCAGCAACTCGCTCTGTTGGGAGATCAGATCGCCGGAGTGATTCGCGCGAACGAACTGCGGCGCGTCGTTCAGATCGAAAAAGAACGCAGCGAATCCGCGCGCCGCGAATCAGACCGGCTGCTGTTGAATATTTTACCGGAGTACGTGGCGCAGGAACTCAAAGAAAAAGGCCAGGTCGCGCCGGTGGCCTACGAATCGGCGACCGTCATGTTTACGGACTTCGTTGGTTTTACGAAAGCGGCGACGGCGATGAGCCCGCAGGATTTGATCAGAGAACTCGACGGCTGCTTCACGCACTTCGACCAGGCGGTGAAACGCAACGGGCTGGAGAAACTCAAGACCATCGGCGACGCCTATATGTGCGTGGGCGGCGTGCCGCTCACAAACCATTCGCACGCCCTCGACGCCTGCCTGACCGCGCTGGAGTTGCTCGCCTTCATGGACCGCATCGCCGAAGTCAAAGCTCAGCTGGGCGAAGAGTACTGGAGCATCCGGATCGGAATTCACAGCGGACCGGTCACCGCCGGCGTGGTCGGCACGGAAAAATTCGCCTACGACATCTGGGGCGACACTGTTAACACTGCCAGTCGCATGGAGTCCGCGAGCGAACCCGGACGTATCAATCTATCATGGTCGACGCACGCCTTGATCGAGCGCTTCTTCGAGTGCGAAGAGCGGCCGGCGCGATCGGTCAAAGGCAAAGGCGAAATGACGATGTATTTTCTAAAGGGCCTGCGCGCCTCCTTTTCGGCGGATGAAAGCGGATTCAGGCCCAGCGCCAGATTCCTGACGGCCCTGAAGGAACTGCGCGCTTCTTAATAACGCTCAGGATAATGCGAAAGCCCGATACGATTGCCTTCCGGATCGCGAAGATAAATCGTATACGGGCTTTCGTTTTCGATTCGAACGCCGGCCGCGCGCAGTTTCCTCAGCCAGCGCTCGCGTTCGGCGGGTGCGATGCGCAGAGCAAGCAAATGAATGCCGGCCGCTTTGCGCGCGAAATCGGTATGGCCTGCGTGATTCGCCCCCTCTGCCAGCGAACGCCCGTCGGTCCTTTCGTCCGCCACCGTCGCGTCCGCTTGCTCCAGCATCAGCAGACTTTGGGTTTCCCATAGTATCGTCTCTGCGCTCGCCCGATCCCCTGGCCTTTCGGTCGCGGCGGCATCGTCGGGCGCGTCCGGCCCGAGAGAAAACCACACCGATCTTGCGGTAATCCCCGCCGGGCGCAGGCGTTTGAGTTCCAGCACCGCTTCGTAGAATTCCGCCAGCCGCTCCGGATCGCGCGCGGCGATGGCGATATGATGCAAAGGCAAAACGTTTTATTTGTGCGCGGCGATGACGTCTTCGGGAGCCTGGACCAGTTCAATCAGTACGCCCTGCCCGCTCAGAGGAAATTCATCGTTGCCTTTGGGATGAATAAAAGTCACGTCGAAGCCGGAAGCGCCTTTGCGAATGCCGCCGGGAGTGAAACGCACGCCCTGCGCGGTTAAATATTCAACGGCCTTCGCCAGATCGTCGACCCACAGGCCGATGTGGTTCAGAGGCGGCGTATGCACTTTCGGACTTTTTTCCGGATCGATGGGCTGCATGATATCGACTTCCACGGCGTGCGGGCCGCTGCCCAGACGCAGGATGTCTTCGTCGACGTTTTCCTTTTCGCTTTTGTATGTGCCGGCGACCGCGAGTCCGAAGATTTCCACCCACAGTTTCGCCAGCGCGCTTTTGTCGGTGCCGCCGACCGCGATTTGTTGCAGGCCCAGAATTTTGAAAGGTCGTTCACTCATAGTAGTATCTCCAGTGTTGCTGATTGAATTTTTTTCGCCCTGGTCCCGCTGCGCGGCATCAGGACTCATTCCCACTCGATGGTGCCGGGCGGTTTGCTCGTAAGATCATAGAATACGAAGTCGCAGCCGGGCAGTTCCAGTATGCGATTACTCAGTTCTTGCAATAGTTCCGGCGCCATCGGATAGACCGAAGCGGTCATGGCGTCGGTCGATACGATCGGCCGCAGCACAATCGATTCGCCCGAATTTCCTCCCGCCAGGCCCGCCGGAACGAGCACGACGGGAAACTGCCAGATGTCGTCATAAATCTTTTTTTCGAGCTGAAAATCATGAACGATCCGGTCGGCCTTGCGCAAAATCTCAATGCGGTCTTCGCTCAGATGCACGGGAAAACGCGCAGCGATTTCGGGCGGAGCTTCTGGAGCCGCCGTCGCCGCGGCCCCGTCTTTGCGCGCCGTGCATAATAACATGCGATTCAAAGATCGATACTGATTCGGCACCAGTCGCGCCAGCTCCAGAATTTCCGACCAGGCTTCGGCGTCCGCGCTGCCCCGCACCGCCGCGATCGCTCCCTCAGAATTTTGGGGATGGTTCGCAAACAGCGCAGCGCAGCGAGCGTAGCTGCGTTGATCGCCCTGCACTCCGACCGATCGCACGGGCAGTACCCGCGCTGTTAGATTCAGGCGAGTAAGCAGGCCGGCGATTCCAGGCTCAGCGACTCCGCCCTGCTTGTTCGCAGCGCCGGCGCTCGCTTTCGGGTTCTCCAGGGCCGCTGCGGCCGCGCCTTCTTCCGCCGTCGGCTCCGGAGCTTTCTCCAGACACAGACAGCGCACGGCGAG
This sequence comes from bacterium, assembly GCA_024742665.1. Classification (GTDB taxonomy): domain Bacteria; phylum Spirochaetota; class Leptospiria; order Leptospirales; family Leptonemataceae; genus JANSYA01. The sequence goes on along the minus strand of JANSYA010000008.1, from coordinate 7,913 downwards.
CCCCGGACCGGGAAAGGGATGGCGTTCCACGATGGTCGGCGGCAGTTCCAGCAGACGACCCAGCTGGCGCACTTCATCTTTATATAAATCTCGAATCGGTTCTACGACCCGGCCGAGACGAATCAACTCTTCGACCGCGGGCACGCGATTGTGATGCGTTTTGATTTTATGGCTGTGTTTGGTCGATCCCGACTCGATCGTATCGGGATAGATCGTGCCCTGGCCGAGATACCACTCTTCCGCGTTCAGACCGAGAGCCGGTACTTCGCGCCCCTGCACTTCTAAAAACAGTTCGCCGATAATGCGGCGTTTTTCTTCGGGATCGTACACGCGATCCAGCTTTTCGAAGTACAGCGGCCCCGCTTCGCTGACGTGCAGATTCACGCCGACCTTGCGCAGAGCATCGGCGACTTCGGCCCCTTCGCGATCACGCATAAAACCGGTATCGACGAACAGTCCCAGTAAATGCTCCGCCGGCAGGGCCCGGGCCAGCAGCGCGAAGGCCACGGTGGAATCGACGCCTCCCGAAATCAAAAAGAAGATCTTTTTGTCGCCGACGGTATCGCGCAGGCGGCTGATTTCCTGTTCGAGAAAATCGTCCAGGCTCCAGGTGTTTTCCAATCCGCAAAGTTTAATAAAATTTCTTAAATACTCATCGCCCCGGGCCGTATTGGTCACTTCGGGATGAAACTGCAAACCGAAGAGCCGGCGTTTCAGATCGCCGACGGCCGCGTGAGCGCAGTCCGGCGTGCGCGCGAGAATTTCAAAGCCCGCCGGCAGCTGCGACACTTCGTCTCCGTGGCTCATCCAGACCGTCGCATCGATGGGAGCGATTCCAGGACCGACCGCCTCGCCTTCAAAGAGACCCGCCGGCTGCAGCAGTTCCAGCTGGGCCGGACCGAATTCCTGGCTGCTGCTGGTTTCAACCTGTCCGCCGGTTTGTTGCATGAGCAATTGATGGCCGTAGCAGATGCCGAGCACTGGCAGGCCGCTTTCCACCAGCGCCGGATCGCAGCGGGGAGCGCCCGGTTCATAGACCGAGGCCGGGCCGCCGGAATAAATGATGCCGGCGTATTCCCTGCGAGCGGTCTCTACGTCCAGATCGTCGCAGGCGCGAATCTCCGAATAGGCGCCGAGCCGACGAATGCGCGAAGCGATTAAATGAGCGTACTGTCCGCCGAAATCCAGAACGACGATCTTTGCGCGGGAATTCATGGGGCTGCCTCGAATATGCCGCCGGTGACCCAGAAGCGAATCTTTTGTTTCAGGATATAGTCGGCGCCGTGGCCGAAGCTTTCGACGCGTCCGTCTTCGTCGATCCAGACCATGGTCGGAAAGAGACTGACTTTATATAATTCGTGCGCGACGCCGGTCGGATCTAGAACGATCGGATATTCAATCTCGTGATTCTCGGCGAAGCGTCGCACGGTCGCCGGATCGTCGGCGGTGATTGAGAGCATCTCGAAGTTTTCGCCCGCCGCTGTGAGTTCGGCGTGCACGGCCGCGAGATCCGGCACTTCGCGCACGCAGGGCCCGCACCAGGTGGCCCAGAAATTCAGCAGCACCTTCTTGCCTCGATAATCACTCAGGCGCACGGGACGCTCCGGGTCCAGGGTCGGCAGGAAAAAATCCGGCGCCGGTTGGTCCACAAGCGGTCGCGTGGCCATATAGACCGGCAGCCGCTGGTACAGAATAAAAGCGATCACCAGGGCCAGCAGGCTCAGCGTGAAAAAATTTGATTTCAGATACTCGATCATCTGAATGTAGTTGATCCCGGGAGAAGCCGGGAGCAGGCTCAACTCCAGGATGGGACAAAGACAGACTTTTATCGCCAGCGATTTCAGCGATTCTTTTTTCGCCCCGGCCCGTCCGTCTCGCCGCTTTCGGAGCGCCGATTGACGACTCGCATTCCTTCCGGCAATTGCGCTGCACTGCGGAGAGTCCGAAACGGCCTGCGTGTGCCGACTCCCGGCCGCCGCCTCGCGCGAGCTCCGGCGGCCTCGTTCGCGATGCAGGCCGGCCTGTTTGCCGGCGCCGGCCTGGTTTTGATCGGACAGCTCATCGCACCGCAGCAGCTCCACGCCGAAACCGAGATCCAGGCTTCGCTGATCTTTGGCCGCAACCAGGGCGAACAGATCTTCGAAACCGGCAGCCGCACGCCGGATATTACGGGCTTCGCGGGCGGCTCGCGCCTGACCTATCCTCGCAATCATAATTTCGCCGGCCTGGGGCTCGCGTTTATCCGTTCGCCCGTAGAACTGCACCTGCGCGGCACGACGACCGGCTGGTACATCGACCCGGGCGGGGCGCGCAATGAAGACTTTACGCTCCCGTCCAATTCCACCGAGACCCGCAACGGTTTCGACACCGGCAAGTGGCGCTTCCGCGATTCCGCCTACACCATCGCCGGCAATCAAAACTTCGCCGACGCCCGCGCGCGCACTTCGCTTTCGCGCTACGATCTCGAAGTTCTGGTGCGAGTCTTTCCCTTTCAGATGTTTCTGCCCGTCAGCGCCCGCGAGAACTCGGGGTTCTATCTTGGCGGAGCCGTTCGGTATTCGTACGCGAAGTACTATGTATACGACGCGATCCAGTACATTCGTACGACCACCGGCCCCTTTCTCGGTCCGATCGGCATCGGCAACAGTCTGGCGGACGCGGTGCTGGAATTTCCCGTCGGCGCCGGCTACCGGTATCGCCACGGGGATTTCACGTACGACGCGCTGTTCATGCTTAATTCCGGCTATAATCGTTCCAGGGATCATCACATCCAGCGCGCGATAAATTTTCGCATTCGCCAGGGAGCGGGGGACGGATTCCTTTTACGCCTGGGCGTCGACTACAGCCTGAACCGCGACTACAAAATCGCCGCGCGCTTCTTCGGCCGACGCTACTACAGCCGGGGATTCATCGAAACCGACGGCGGCCTGGGCCAGGAGGCCCTGCTGGTCGGTCTGTCGGGCAAACAGCAGGTCTGGCTGAGCACCAAAGAAGCCGGCCTGGAATTCGAAATTATCCGCACGATTGCGCGCTGATCGATTGCGGCCGATCGCTATCGGCAGTCCGCCTGCCGGAATTGGATTCGCTGGAGCCTTTGGATTCGCCGGATTCAATCGAATATTTGTAGAGGAATGATTGACGGCCTTTTTGAATCGGTCTCCAGTGTCCGCGTGAATATCACGAAAACGGAAAAGTCCGATCTTTTGATCATCAAGCTCGACGGAAAATTCGACATCGAGCAAACGCAGAATTTCGAGAAATCATTCGAGTCGATGATCGGTTCCCGGCCTCCGCGGGTGGGCATGGATATGACCGGGCTGAATTTCATCGACAGCTCCGGTATGGGCTCGCTGATCAAGGGCCTGAATAAAACCCGCAACTACGGCGGCGAAATGATTCTGTACGGCCTGAAGCCGATGATCTTAAACGTTTTCAAACTGGCCAAGCTGGACAATTTCTTTAAGGTCATGACTCCGGATGAATTTCAGAAACAGTATCTGGACGACGATTAAGCAGCCGCTGAATCACTTCGCCTGAATCTCTCAAGCGATCTGAGCGATTATCGCTTCCGGAGTCTTCACTTAAATTTTTTCGGTGCGAATGATATCCCGCGCGCGATTCAGGAACTCCAGCTCTTCGTCCCGATCAAAGGGACGCACGATCCCCGCGCGATAGCGTCGCGCCAGTTCTTCGTACTCCAGACTGCCGGCGACCGCGTAGTCGGTCTTCGCTCCGTTTTCGATTACGCGAGTCTCTCCGTCTTTTTGCACGACCAGCGCCCGGGGCGGGATCTTTTTGCCGCCGCGAATCATACAGCCGGCCGTGACCATAGCGCCATCGCCGATCACCGCCTTATCCAGCACGATGCTGCCGATGCCGACCATGCATCCGCGGCCGATCTTACAGCCGTGCAGCATGACGTTGTGGCCGACTAAAGTATAGTCGCCGATCGTCATGGGACTACGGGAATCCACGTGCAGCGTCGTGTTGTCCTGGATATTTACGCAGCGGCCCAGGCGGATCGTATTTAAGTCGCCGCGGAGCACCGCTCCGGCCCAGACCGAGCTGCGCGCGCCCAGAGTGACCCGGCCTTCCACGACGCCTGCGGGATGAATAAAGGCCTCCGCTTCCCCCGGGCCCGGCGCTTCTATCGTAACGTAGTCGCTCCAGGCTTTCGCCGCTGTCCCCGTCTGATCGTCTGTCATGCGCGTCCCTGTTTCATTTTGATTTTCGGCTGCTCGATTATGGCTTTGTCGCCCCACAGTGCCCGGCGCGATTTTCGCCCTTCGTTTACAAAAATCACATCACTGCCGCGTTGTGGTGTTTGTGAACGAGATCCGTTACCCGTCCCGCCATCAGCGCCGGCAAATTCGCGAAGTTTTCGCCGCCGACCTGCACCGACTCCGGAAAAACATAGTCGGCAATCGTTCGGGCGCCGGTGCCGACGCCAAGCAGGACAATGCCGCGTTTCGTTAAATCGAGCACCGTCTGCTTGAGGCGCGCCGTATCGTCGCTGTGCATGTCCTTTTCCATCGTGACCTTGCCGCGCGCGCCGCGAAAATCCGAAATCATTACGATGATGCGAGTCCGCGCTTCGGGCGTAAAAGATCCCGCGAGTTCTTCCAGCACCTGGGCTTCGGCGACGGTATCGCCGTGCCACTCTTTGGCCATGCCGTAAAAGAGCTCCGCTTCCTGTTCGGAGTTCGATCCCGTGTCGTCGTTCAGGCGGCGAAACCAGTTCAGATCGATCGCCTTTTTCATATTCGTCAGATCCGAATAGCCCGCCACGCCGAAGGGCAGCTGATGATTTTCGAGAATGATGGCGCAGCTCATGATCGCGACTAAAGTCGCGATCGAGTACTCGAAGTTAAAGATGCGTCGACCTTTGTTTACGGCGAAGATGATCTCGACGCCCTTCAGGCGATCCTCGTCGACCGTCACGGTGGTCTTGTCGAAGACCCGGCCGTCGCCCCGCCCCGCCAGATACGAAAGATAGCGCCGGGCGTCGACGCGCGAGCCCTGGGACATATAGCGCCGGTTGATATCGATCTGCGGATCCAGCAGGCGATCGAAGTCGATCGTGACCCGATTGATTTCGCCTTCGAAGATTTCTTTAAAATCTTCTAAAGTGACGCCGATATTGTACTCCCAGAGAGCACGGCGCTTTTTCAGAAATTCTTTATACAGCTCTTCGGTGCGATAGCCCCAGGAGCCGCCGCCCGCGCCGGGTTCGCCCTGCCCTTGATTGCCCTGAGTGTCCGAACCGTACCAGGCGTCTTCGCCTTCTTTGGTATTGCCGCCGGTCTCGGGCGTATCGATATTCACGCCCTTCTTGAGGTCCTGGCCCATCATCTTCGGCTTGAATTTGCCGGTGTTGGCTTCGCGCCAGTGCTCTTCCTGGTCCCACCAGATCTTCTTAGTGGTTTTGCGGTTCTCGTTTAGTTTTTTTTTTAGACTCAGCTTGCGAAATTCATCGAGCAGAGATTCAAGCGGCAAACCGGCGAGCAGACTTTCCAGCATCTTCGCGACGCGTTCACGCTCCGGCGGATCCGAGATCTCGTTGATATAAGCGACGCCCGCCCCGCGAATCAGATATTTGTGCAGCAGCCGGCGATCGTCTTCTTGATTCGCCGCCTTGACTTCGCCCTCGGCTTCCGCCGCGCGCTGCATGCCGTCGCGGACGTGCTCGCACCAGCGACGCAGGTTGGTCAGACCGAACTGATAGGGCTGTAGATTTCCCGAACCGATCTCGCGTTTGTCGGAACGTTCGCGAATGCCCGTGTGGAAATTCACCATCGCCCGCACGACGTCGCGGATCTTTTCCGGATCGGCATCGTCTTCGCCGACTCCAAGGCGGCTGGCCACGATTTCTTTAAGGCTGTCGTCATCCGAAAGGGGCGGCACAACCAGAGCGGTAAAACGATTCCGGAACGCCCGACTGATCGAAGGCGTGCTGCGCTGCAGCCGAAAGAATTTCTGGGCGAAGATCCGCGCTCCCGGCTTGAGATACAGCGGATCGGTTTCGCCGGATTCCGGCGGCAGAGCCAGGGCTTTCGCGTCATCCAAAAGCATATTCAGCTTTTCGACCAGTTCCGGACCCGCCGCTTCGAGGCCTTTTAACAGGATCAAATCGCCGCGACGCACGGCGGCTGTAAGCGGTCCATCCACCCAGCGAACAGCGTCCGTCGCGCTTTGCCCGTTGCCGCCGTTTTGCGATTGCCCCGATTTGTTCCCGGCTTCCGCATTGGGTTTGAGGCCGCCCAGAATATCAGCCGTATGCATACCGCGCGAAAGCGTGATTACGACCATGCGGCGGCCGAGCAGGTCGGCGAAAAAATGCACGTAGTCTTCGGGCTCCACGTCGGCTTCGCATTCGAGCAGAATGTTTTCGCTGAACTCCAGCGCGCGGCCGATAGACTCCAGCACCGGGCGGCTCGCCCGCACCGGCGGAAAATCTTCGAAGGCCTGGTTCACGCGATTGCGAAAGGCGATCTCGTCGCCCGCGCCTTCGCATTCCAGCGTGGCGCGGCCGATCTGAATTTTGCCTTCGCGCGAGTTGATATGAATTTCGATTTCGTCGCCGATCGCACCGTGGTCGGCCAGGGTTTCGAATTTCTCCGGCCAGGGGATCAGAGCTTTCGCAGCGGCTGCTCCGGCGGAATCGCCAGCACCGGCTTCCGCGCTTTCACCCGCAGCATTCACGATCGCATCATCCTGCTTCGGCGCGACCATCGCCTGGATGGCGTCAAAGACCAGACGTTGATCTTCATCGGCGCGAAAAGGGCGCATATAAATATCGCTTAGCTCTTCGACGGCCAGACGGCCGGCGTCCTGCTGCGCAGTCGCGCCCAGTCGGCTGGCCAGGCGGCCCAGGTTGCGAATATTGAAATGATAGCGCTCCAGATCTTTGGAAGCAATCTTACGGTCGACCAGCAGGCGTTCCACGCCGTCGTTCGCACGCACCAGACCGTCGATCAAATCGCGTTCCAGATCCGGATGCAGGCCGCTCAGAATTTCGACCAGCTCGTCGTGGGGATATGGATCAACGTAGATCGTCGCGAAGTACTTTTGAATTTCGCGCGGCAAATTCTTACGGCCTTCAAAGCCCTCGGCGGGGTTTTGCGTCGCCACGAAGTTAAATCCCGGGCCGGCGGCAATCTCGCTCGAATCGCCTTCGAGCAGCTGCAGACTCCGATCGGTGAAGACGGAATAAAAACGTTTCAGAACTTCCGGCGGCGACAGGTTCATTTCATCGGCCACGAAGGTCCCGCCGCGGCGCATCGCGTAGGCCAGCGGTCCGTCCGACCAGACGAAGCTGTGAGTCGCCGGATCAATGCGATATGCGCCGACCAGATCCTCCGGCAGGGTGTCCTCGTTAAAGCTGTAGCGAATGGTCGGATGGCTGCGCAGCTGATTGATATAGTAGATGAGAGCGTTTTTGCCCACGCCGGCGTCCCCGACCAGCAGCAGATTGTAGCCCTGCTTCAGGGGATGCAGGATCTTCTGCAGATTGCGGGTCGTCGTGGGAGTCAATACCAGGCGGGTTTCGGGGATCCAGCCCGGATCCTCGCTGTAGCGGGGCATATCGATTCCGGCAATGTTGATCGTCTGCATTAGCCTGAATCATTCATACTGACCGATGAGTCAATATATTATCCGGGCTCACGGGGCGTTCCCGGGCTCGCGCAGGAGGAGCCGCCCCGCCCAAATCCCGCCTGGAAATGCGATCACGGATTCCCCCGGCCTATTATAGCAGGTGGGTGTGACGTTTTCGAGTCTGTTGAAAAACAGACGCAAGGGGAGGCTGTTGCCCGCGAGGCGACGCAGACAGGCCCGCAGGGCCGTTTTGCGTGAGTTTGCGGAGCAAACTATAGCGTCTGCGTCGCCTCGCGGGCTTTTTCAACAGACTCTTC
>JANSYA010000016.1 GCA_024742665.1 bacterium | reverse complement strand
TTATCCGGGTTTATAACCGGGAGCATGAGATCGCGCGAGCTTTTTGGAATTGGGCTTTAGCTTCGCATGTGCTGGTTGTTGGCCGCTGCGCTCGGACCCGTTTCCTGATCCCTCACACACTCTCCTGCCCCCCCGCCCTACCTTCCTCGAGGGAGTCCACGTCATGCAGTGAGTGCGCGTCCTGCCCGCTGTCTTTTCGACGGTGCGGTTTTGCATTATCCGGGTTTATAACCGGGAGCATGAGATCGCGCGAGCTTTTTGGAATTGGGCTTTAGCTTCGCATGTGCTGGTTGTGGGCTGCTGCGTTCGGACCCGATTCCTGATCCTTCGCAGAATCTTCTGCTCCCGGTTCCAATGAACGTCGAGGGAGTCCTCGACATACAGTGATTGCGTGCGCGTCCTATCCGCTGTCTTTTCGACGGTGCGGTTTTGCATTATCCGGGTTTTTAACCGGGAGCACGCGATCGCGCGAGCTTTTTGGAATTGGGCTTTCGCTTCGTGTGTGGTGGTTGTGGGCTGCTGCGTTCGGACCCGATTCCTGATCCTTCGCAGAATCTTTTGCTCCCGGTCAGTCGGGCGTCTTATTATGGATGATTACGTTCCAGTAGGTCTTCCAGTAGGCCAGAATCCCGACGATCAGCACGACCGCCAGGGCGTAGGCCGCGAATTCGGGGTGCAGGAACCAGCGGTCGCCGGGATAAAAGGCCGCCAGGCGGGGCGTGAGCACGTACCAGACGACCACGATCGCCGTCAGGGTGACGCCGAGCTTACCCCAGATATTGGGTTTGCCCTGCATATCGCGCTTGAAATACAGAAAGGTGCCCATCCAGACGCCGCCGATTTCCCGGGCGACGTGGACCAGCAGGACCCACAGGGGCAGGTCGTAATAGATCACGAGAGTAATCAGGGCGACTGTGCCGGTCAGTTTGTCGGCCACGGGATCCAGATACCGGCCGAGCATGGTTTCCTGATTCAGGAGACGGGCCAGGAAGCCGTCCAGAAAATCCGAGAGGCTGCCGACCAGGATGATGGTGATCAGGGGATAAAACAGATCGTCTTGTTTCGGACTCTGGACGTATTCGCGGCTGTAATAGACGAAGGCCGGCAACAGCAGAATCCGCAGGACCGAAAGCGTATTCGAGATGTTGAAGATTCGCTCCTGTAATACGTCTCGAAATTGCATTTATCGATACCGGCGCCCGGGGCTGCCTCTCTGATTTTCCGGAAACTCAGCGTCAGCCGCGTGAGTAGAGCAGAATTGGGCCGCCGTCAGGAACCGGCGGTCAAGCCCTTTCGGGCGGAGTGCGATGCTGCTTTTTGTTCGGATTGGCCGGCAGGGCGCGCCGGATGCGGGCTGACGGCCGGTCGCATTGCGGGTGACGCCAAAAGATTCTTGACCGAGCGCGCCTGGCGGCGGCGAGCTTGGCGTGAGGAGCCTTCGTATTAACGCAACACAGCTGAGAATGATCGCCTGCATGTACGCCGGCTATGGCGCCATGATGATCAGCCGGCAGATGGTTACGATTCTCAGTCCAGCGCTCTTAAAAGACGAAAGCCTGGGCTTTACGGTCAAAGACACCGGCGATATTCTGGCCTTCGGGACCATCGGCGCGATGGTCGGCAAGCTGATCTGGGGGCCGACGGCCGATCGGATCGGCGGGCGCTCGACCTTTCTACTCGGAATCTTTTTGACGGCGCTTTTGATTGCGGCCTTCGGTCTGTCGTACAACGTGCTGGCCTTTACGCTGTTTTCGGCCGCGTCCTACGCCACGAAGTCGTCTGGCTGGCCGGGCATGACCAAGCTGGTCGGCAACTGGATTCCGCCGTCGAGCTATGGACGCATTTGGGCGATTCTTTCCACGAGTTCCCGGGCGAGCGTCTTTTTGGGCACGCTGCTCTTCGGCTATCTGCTCAGCCACTTTCACTGGCGGACGGTCGCTTTTATCTCAACCGGCACCGCGCTCTTGATCTATGTGCTGTGTCAGCTTTTCTTAAGAGAGCGTCCGGAGATGACGGCGCCGGGCGGCGCGGCAATGACTGCGAATACGACGAGCGACCTTGAAAAGACGACTACTGCGAACGCACGGACAGGCGCGAGTGCGCCGCATCCTTTAGACGGCACGAATCTCTGGCAGGGTCTGTCGGCCTTCGCAAAGAGTCCCCGGGTCTACTGGGTCGTACTGATGCTGATGATGCTCACGTGCGCGATGGCCTTCCTGGATTTTTTACCGGCCTATTTACTCGAAGTGTACAATCTGGAAGATTCCCAGGCCGCGATGGCGTCGGCGGTTATGCCGCTCGGATCATTGCTGGGCCTTTTGCTTTCGATCGCCTTTTATGATCGCTTTTCGAAGCGCCAGCTGCGGGGGATTCTAACTTTGATGCTGATCTGCGCGACCGGCTGTATTTTTATTTTGCAGAGCCTGGCAGGCTACGATCTCGGAGATACGATGCGCTTCGGACTCGCCCTTTCGTTGATCGTGGTCTTCGGAGTTTCGACCGCGCCGGCCTACTATATTCCCATGAGCATCTTTTCGATCGAGTACGGCGGACCGCACTCGGCGACGCTTGTTTCCCTGATCGATATGTTCGCCTTTGCGGCCAGCGCTTCGTTTGGATTTCTGGCGGGCCGGCTCGCGGCGGGCGCGGGGGGCTGGGACAGCTTTATGAATCTGCTGCTTGCGATTGGAATGGCGGCGGCGGTCTCGACCTGGTTTTTTATGCGGGGCGAAGCGCGCCAGAGTGCATCTCGGACAGAATCCACGGGCTGATCGCGAGCGGGTGCTTTGAAGATTGATTTGCGCAACATCAGCCTGGTCGCCGGCGTTAACCTCCTGGTCTTCGCCGGCCTGTTCCTGGGCCTGGAAGCCGGCCTGCGTCTGTGGCAATGCGAAAGTTTCGCCTGCAATCGTGGCGAAATCTTTATCCGCTATTATCCGGGGGAAGGCCACGGCCAATTGCATGCGGGCTTTATACCGGACAGCGAACTGGGCTGGCGACTGAACCCTGACTTTAAGCCGCCGACTCTCGATTCGCCCGGGTTCTTCTGGGGCCAGGACTATCGTGTCAACCGGGAAGGCTTTCGCAATACAGAGGACTTCGCCGACGCCGCGCGTGAGGCCGGGCCTCCGCGGATCATGCTTCTCGGCGATTCTTTCGTATTCGGCTCCGGGATCCGGCAGTCCGCCACGCTGGCCAGGATTCTGGAACGACGGCTGGACGGGCGCTTTCGGGTCTATAGTGCGGGCGTCTCCGGCTGGGGCATCGACCAGATGCTGTTGGCCTATCAAAAGTACGCGCCAATTCTGCGTCCCGAAATTGTGTTTCTCGTTTTTATCGACGATGATTTTCAGCGCGCGCTGCATGCCTTTCGCGCTGACGCGGGCGCAAGGCCGATGCTGCGAGTCTCCGGCGGAGAACTAAAGCGAGAAACCCGGCAAGGACCGCCGCTGCTCGAACGCATCGCGCGCCGCAGCCTGGTGCTGAATCGTCTGTACCTGAACCTCTGGATCTATCCGGAGGAACGGCGTCTGCATCGGGCGATCTTCTCGGAGCTGATTCGGCGAACGCAAGCAGACGGCCGGCGTCTTTTGGTTATGCGCTATCCGGAATATGAACACCTGTGGGCGGGCGGCCGTCGTCATCGCCATGATTATTCGGCTTTCTTTCGCGAGCGCTCTATTCTGTACTACGATCCCTTTCCGGAAATCAAGAATCTCGGCATGCATATCTATTATGATTTTTATCAAAAGGACTCGCATCCCACGCGCCTGGGAAATGAAATGATCGGCGAGTACTTAATGCTGTCCGGCTTTCCGCAGGCCAGTCGCAAAATCTTATGAACAGAGAAATTCGCGAACCCGAACGCGTCACTCCCGTGATCGCCGAAACCGACGTGCTGGTCCTGGGCAGCGGTCCCGGCGGTCTGTCCGCGGCGGTCGCTGCAGCCCGGGCCGGCGTCGATACGATGCTGGTCGAACGCTACGGCTGCTTCGGCGGCAACCTAACTCACGTGGGTGTGGAAGGCATCGCCTGGTATCGCCAGGGGGATACGGTCGACGTCGAAGGCATCGGCATTGAATTCGAACAGCGCGCTCGCAAGCAGGGCGCGGCCGAACGCGAAGTGCAATCGAACAGCGAAGCGATTCACGCGGAGCTGTTTAAAGTGGTGGCGGATGACTGGATCGCGGAGGCCGGCGTGCGCCCTCTGTTACACTCGACCGCCGCCGACGTGATCCGCGACGGCGATACGCTGCGGGGCGTAATCATTCAAAACAAGTCCGGCCGCCAGGCGATCCTTGCGAAGCGCATGATTGACGCCACGGGGGACGCCGATCTCGTGCACCTGGCCGGCGGCGAGTGCGTTAAAACGGAAAAAGAAAAGATGCTCGGCGTGACCGTGATGTTTTCGTGCACCGGCGTCGATAAGGCGCGCTTTTTGGAGTACGTCAAAGCGAATCCGGTCAAATACAAAGACTGGGGCCGCAACTGGGACATGGAAACCTCCGGCAAAGAAGACGAGCTCTTCAGCCCGTACTTAGAAGAGCCCTTCGAGAAAGCGCGGGCGGCCGGCGTGATTCCGCCGGGTCTGAAAGGCATCGGCGGCACCTGGAGCACGATCAGCGATCACGGCGAAGCGACGTACTTAAACATGGTCCACATGAACGAGTACGACGGCACCGACGTCTGGGATCTGACCCGGGCCGAAATCGAAGGCCGCCGCCAGGCCATGCAGGCGATTCGTGCGCTAAATCGTTTCGCGCCTGGCTTCGGCGACGCGCGTCTGCGCAATTTCGGCATGACCGTCGGCATCCGCGATACGCGCAAGATTCGCGGTCGTTATGATCTTACTGAAGACGACGTGCGGAACCAGGCCCGCTTCGATGATTCGATCGGCATCTTTCCGGAGTTTATCGACGGCTACGGCGTTTTGATTCTGCCCACGACCGGCCGCTATTTTCACGTGCCCTTCGGCGCTCTGATTCCGAAAGCGGCGGCCGGGGGACCAGGTCTCGAAAATCTGCTGGTTGCGGGGCGCTCAATCGCCGGAGACGCGATTTCGCATGCCGCCGTGCGTAATATGATGTGCTGTACGGTTAGCGGGCAGGGGGCCGGCGTCGCGTCGGCCGTTTCGCTTAAGACCGGCACCAGCGCTGCCGGCGTAAACATCGCCGGGGTGCAGGCTGAGCTGCGGCGGCAGGGCGTGCGATTGCATTGAATTTCAACGGGATATTAAAAGAAATTCCGTCGGTGCTGAAAGTCTGGTTCTGGACTTTTGTCGTGCCAGTCTGGTCTTTGCCTGCATTGGCGACCCTGGCCGGAATGAGCGCCTTTTCGCGAATTGATCCGGACGTCAGCGCTGTCCGTTGGTTCGACGTGTTATTTTTGGGAGCTGCAGCCGCGCTTTTCGTCGCACGCTATCTGTGGCTGCGTGCTCGATCCCGGTGAGTGTGGAAATCAGTGCAGTGACTGACAGAGGTTTTTAACAAATGAAACGTTATATTGCCCAACCCACAGCTTACATCGATCAAGCTCGGAGCGTCGCCCCGCAAGCCGTCATCTTTAGCATTGCGGTTTCGGCGTTCCTGATCTATCGCATCGGTCTGCAGGATTCAGCGACCTGGAAGCTGCTCCTGGCGCCCGCGATTGTTTTTCTGGTGGCCCTGATCGGCGTCACGATTGTCGTTTATCTGAAACGTCAGGCGCTTGCTTCCCTCGCAATCGAAATATCTGCCGATCGCATTCGCCGGATGCGTGCGAATTCCCCCGTAGTTGAAATATTAAAAGCTGATATTATGGATATTCGCCTTACGGGGCGCGGAGATCTCCGGGTTCACGGTCGGGGCCTGCGGGACCGGATCATGATCCCGGTCGAAATGCAGGATCGTGAAGACTTGCTCGATCAACTGAGCGAATTGGCAAGCGAGCTGCCGCCCCGGGAGCGCAGCCAGCTAATGTTTTTTCGGATCATTCTAATCCCGGTGATCATACTCGCGTTTTTTGGTATCATCGAATACTCGCGAGACGGAACCGTGAATCCGTTCATTGAAACCGCCGTATGCGGGCTGCTCTCCCTGGCGCTTCTGGCTCGCGTGGCCATCGTCTGGTTGAACAGGCAAGCGGGTTTGAGCGTCAAGCTTATGGAGCTGCTGTTTCTCGCGCCGGTGTATTTTCTTTTGCAAAGAATCTGGCAGATCTGGAGTTGAAGCACTTGGAGCACTTGGAGCGCTCTGGAAAATCTGATCAAGAGTAGCAGCGCATGAAACACTGCTCGTTAATCCAATCCGCAAGATCCGGAGAAAGCTATCGCCTGACGCTCGATACATCCTCCTGTAACGCGGTCGCCCTGGCCGGCAGCGTCGTATTTACCACGGTGACTCTGGTCGCCTGGATCCTGATCTGCGTGTACACGCCGGAGGATTCAGACTACAGGATGATGATCCACATCGTATTTTTCGCGCTGTTTTTTATGAGTGCCTGGATGCTGTTCGACTGTGTGAGAGCTTGTTTTCAGAGAGTCATCGCGACCGTGGATCCAGAGCAATTCACGATTCAGGATCGCCTGTGGCAGTTCCGGCCCGCCATTCGGGTGCCATGGTCGAGAATTGGATGGATCGGCATGCCGCAGTATGACCCGCTCCATCATCCAGAATATTTTCCAACGACAGGGTTCCCGATTCCCCTGTTTTATGTCTACGACCGCAACGAAGAGTTGATCGATTCGTGGCAATTCAGTTCGTACAGCGTGGCGACGCGTTTTTCAGCATTGCTGCTGCGCGAAATCAGCAAGCGCGAACTTGTATGAAAGGCTGTCTTAAGCGTTTCCCCTGGGCCATCAGCGCAATCAGCGGTAATCGAAGGCCGCGACTTTCAATTCTTCAGGCGTCTTCGGAATGAATTTCGGATCGCACTGGATCGGTTCCTGGTCGCTCCGGTCAAATTTGAGGGTTTCGGGCTCATCCGGATTCCGTAATCCTTCGCGAATGTCGCCCTGTGAAATCGGATCCGGAACATATTGTTTTTCCCGGGTTTCACAGCGCGGCGGTCCATAGCTTTCATAAGAGGTGCAGGCGTAGGGATTCGTGTTATTCGGATAATCGATACGATCGATACCTTCCTGCGTGCAGTTCTCATAGTATTGCATGGAGATGGCGCCGTTTTCCAGCCGCCAGCGACCTCGATTAAAGCCGGGGGCGCACTCATTTTTAAACAGCACCACACCGTTCGCACAAAGATACCAGATATCCGCCCAGCGCATGCCGTACAAAGCCATGCGTCCGTTGAGAGTCGTTTCGTCGTATTCCAATTCAACCGGGACCATCGATCGCAGGCGCGACTCCCAATCCGACTGGGCTCGCAAAAAGGCCATATCGGGGTCCTGGCGCACATAATTGAAAGCGTTGTAGCCGCGGTCCATTGCCCGCCGCAGATATTTATAGGCTTCGTCGAGGTTTTCCAGACGACTGTAGGCGCAGGCCGTATTGTAGAGCGCAAGTTCCGTGCGTTCGTAGCGCAGCAGGGCTGCGTGCTGATAGGCAGTGGCGGCGTCCGCGAAGCGTTCGAGATTCATCAGGCTGTTGCCCAGATGATAGTAGGTTTTGCCGGATGCGTGATATTTGAGCGCCTCGAAGTACTTCGCGACCGCGGCCTCGGCTTGCTTGTTCTTATAGTCGGCGATGCCCGCCTCGACCAGAGCCCGCGCCTTTTCGATCGCCGCCTGCTGTTCCATGGTTCCAGAACCGGGATTGCGATTCAGGCGCAGAGCGTACTCGGCCGAGAGCGGATCGCGATTGACTTCCGGTTTGCAGAATGTCGCGGTCGCCAATATCGCCAGCGCGATAGAGACCGTTGAGAATAGATGAAGACGCATTCGAAAACCTTCCTGAATTGCCTGAATTGCGGCGCTGTGCGCAACGAGCAGGTTTTCTGCTTGCCCGACCGCGATCATTTCGCCAATCGTTATCAGAGATCCGCGCGCTGATCGCAAGCAAATGTACAGGCATATTTGGCTTTTTTTATTACTGACGATCGGCCTGCACTGCGAACCGACTCCTGAATCTAAACCGGCATTGTTTTCGCAGGGACGCCACGCCGTGCAAACGGGCTGGGAACAAACGCCGGAAAAACTCGAAGCGGCCTACTGTCTGGGGTGTCACGAAACCAGCCACGCCGAATGGAGTCGGGGTCAGCACGCACATGCGTGGACCGATCCGGTCTTTCAGGAAGCCTTTGATCATGAGCCGCGCCAGTGGTGCGTCAACTGTCACGCTCCGCTTGAAAGCCAGGAGGCGGCCTGGCGGGCAGAGGGAGCGCGGGCTCCCGAATTACAGGAAGGCATCAACTGCGCCGCGTGTCATGTGCGCCAGGGCGAAATCATTTCGATTCGCGTGGGCAATTGCGATGCGGGCGTGGTTCGCGCGCGCGAAAGCTTCGGTTCGGCGGAATTCTGCGCGGGCTGCCACCAGTTCAATTTTCCAACCGCGACGAATCCACTGCGCTATTCCGACGAACCAATGCAGAACACTTTCGCCGAGTGGCAGGCGGCCGGTTCGAAAAACGAATGCCACCAGTGCCACTACGCCGGTCACGAGCTGGTCGGCGGCAAGAATACGGACCGGATGCCGAATGCATTTTATGATTTTTCGGCGGAGCGCGACGAAGGCGCGACGATTCGCCTGGCCTTTCGCATCGCGGACCGTGGACACATATTACCGACCGGGGATCTGTATCGATCGATCGCTCTCGAAGCCGCTTATGATCCTGGCTTTCAGCGAGTATACTATCGTCGACGCTGGGCGCGATATTACCAGGCCGGTCGGCGCAACGAAACCGCTCCCGAAGCGCTGATCTGGAATCGCGACCTGAAGCGCAACTCGGGCATTCGTCCCGAACAAGATCGGATCACACTCACGATCGACGCGCCGGCCGGGCCGGTCTATATCCGATTGATTCGACGCTTTCACGATCAAAGCCTGGGCGGCAGGTCCAGGCTGCCGCTGGCGAAGCGCAGCGCGACGATCTGGTCTACGGTCGTTTATTGAGCTTTCGTCGTCTCGTCCGCAAAAGCTTCGACGTGTATATCCTCAATGGTCTGCGGAATATAGTGCGGATCGCACTGCACCGGATCGGCGGCGTATTTGCGGAAGTCGAGTTCGAAATGATCGGGCGTTTCGCCGCGAGCTTTGATCTGGAACGCCTGACGCATTTTTTCTTTCAGGTACTGGATCCGCGGCGGTTTTTGCACGCTTTCGCATCCGCGGAATTTAAACGTCGCATAGCGCCGGCAGTCAGCGCCCGTAGCGAAACGACCTTCGCCGACTCCCGTGCAGATGAGTTCGTCGTCAATCACGAGATGGCCCGCTTCGATCCTCCAGACGCCGCGAACAAATCCACCGCTGCACCCCACGTGCTCCAGTGAAACTCCGTTCGTGCATAGATACAACAGGTCCGGACTGCGCGGCATATATTCCACTATCAGACCTTTGATACTCTCTACGTCGTACTCGACGTCGGGCGAAACCAGTGCGCGAAACTGCGCGTCCCAATCGGGTTGTTCGCGTAAATAGGCCAGGTCGGGATCTACAAGAACGAGAGCCCGGGCATAGAATCCGCGATCGAAAGCCCGGGAAAGATATTCAAGGGCTTTGGGCGCGTTTTCCAGGCGACTGTAGGCGGCTGCGACTTTGTAAAGAGCCAGCTCTGGCTGTTCGTAACCAAGCTGTTTTGCGCGTTGGAAGGCCTGGGCGGCGGCGGCAAAACGGTCGGTCTTTATCAGGCTTTCGCCGAACTGGTAGTACAGCGTCGCATTGGCATGCAGATACAGCGCGGCCAGGTAGGCTTCGTTTGCCAGGGCGAATTCGCCGGCATTGTAAGCGGCGAGGCCGGCGTCGCGTAACTCTGCAGAATACTCTCTGGCCTGCGAGTCTGGAATTCGACCGTCGCCGGGATTGCGTTCCAGACGTGCAGCATATTCCGGCGAGAGCGGATCGAAATGCTCCGGCGCCTGCTCGCACCCCGACAGGACCAGAGCCACGAAAATCAGAATGAAGCAGCGGATGCAACCGAGCATACACCAGCGCGCCTGATTATATCACTTCGTCCAGTAGTTTTAACTGCTGCCGGAAACTGATGTTTGCGACGGCGTTTACTGACGATCACCGAAGGGATCCTCAAAGGCCTCGATGGTCAGATCTTCGCGCGACTGTGGAATAAAAGCCGGGTCACACTGGACCGGGTCGGCGGCGTATTTGCGAAATCCGAGTTCTTCGATCTCCGGTTCGACTCCGCGGACTGCTTGCTGGAGGCCGCGGCGAATTTCGTTTTTCAGCAGCTTCGGTCCGGCCGGCGTCTTTTGCGGCGTGCATCCAGCAAATCGATAGCGCTCAAAATAAACGCACGCGCCGCCTGCCTGGCTCCGGCCTTCGCCGATCGTCGTACAAATCGTGTCTTCCGAAATGACCAGGTCTCCCGCTTCGATGCGCCAGGTCCCACGAATGAAACCGCCTTCGCAGATCACGTGCTCCAGGGATACGCCGTTGGCGCACAGGTAGTACTGGTTGGGCAACCGCGGAGTATACTTGAGAATTAAACCTTTGAGACTCTCTACGTCGTACTCGACTTCCGGCGGAATCAGCGCGCGCAGCTGCGTTTCCCAGTCCGGCTGCTTTCGCAGGTAGGCCAGATCGGGATCCTTGCGCACGTGAGCGAAGGCGTCGTAACCGCGATCAAATGCCAGGGCGAGAAGTTCGTAGGCCTTTGGCGCGTTTTCCATACGACTGTACGCGCAGGCGGCATTATAGAAAGCGAGTTCGGGGCGTTCGTAGTACAACATCACGGATCGCTGGTACGCTTCGGCGGCATCCGCGAAGCGACCGACATTCATCAGGCTGTTGCCGAACTGGTAATAGATGGCGGCGCTGGCATGCAGCTTGAGCGCGGACAGATATTTTTGAATCGCCTGTTCATCTTCACCGGCGCGATACGCGGCGTAGCCCGCGGCGCGCAGCTTTTCCGCCTGTGCGACGGCCTCCCGCGCCGGCACACTCCCGGAGCCCGGAGTCCGTTCCAGGCGAAAGGCGTATTCGACAGACAGCGGATCGTCCTGGGCGGGCGCCGGTTCGCAGGCCTGCATGCACACAGCCGCGAAAATGAGAATGGCCCAGGAGGCGCAGCCGACGGGATTTGGAGATTCGGGTCGAGGGCGCGATCCAGATGGAACGAGAATCGAAGGCTTGCGTGGCATGGCGCTATATTCTGCGCCGTCTCCTGGTCTGTAAAGTCGGAGTCAATTGCAGCAGCCGGAAGACGGCGACATCAAAGGGCAGTCAATCGCCGGCCGGCGACGCGGCTTCAATCGTCTTTCGTATTCTTGCGCAGTTCCAGCAGCTGTTCGATCGAACGTTTGATATGATGGCGCGCCAGAGTTTCGCCCAGCTCCAGCTTGAGATGCGTGATCGTACGCACCAGGTCGGGATCGCTTAAGATATATTCGATGTCGGCGGCGTCGCCGCTCGTGGAAGGATCGAGCAGGCTCGAAACTTCGACTTCATAATAATCGGCCAGGGCGAAGAGGGTTCGCAGCGGAATTTCGGCTTTGCCGCGTTCCATGCGCGACAGGTAGCTCGGATCGATTTTGACTCCGTAGCGTTCGCGTATTTCGCGGGCGATGGTCATATTCTTGCCTCTGGTTTCTCGTACGTTGCGCAGCCGTTCGCCAATTTTCTTCACAATATGCTCCAGAGACGTGCTCATGTCGTCATTCTCGGCCTCTGGAATTGGCACGGCAAGCGGTCGCAGCGAAAGTCAATGCGCCCGTACAGTTTTTTTTTCAGAAATGTAAAATCATTAAATCAGACGGCCTCTGGTTTAATACTGTTATCCGGTGGTAAGTTATTGCTAATGCAATTATGGCTCCGTAATATAATTCGCGCCGGGGAATCATATTACTTTTGCCGGGTCAATGCGGAGGATTTTGGGACGGAAACGAGGGCGCGGAGCTTTTATTTTTTGCGATCTTTCTTTTTGTTCGCGGGCTGATTCTTTTTTGCGGACATTTCGCCGCGCGATTTTTTAGATTTCGATGCCGGCGCCGGAGGGCGTGCCGCGCGAGTGCTCTCGCCTTTACGTTTCGGCGAAGCGTCGAGTTCCTTGATCTCGTTTGCACTGCGGCTGACCTGAATCAGAAACTGAGCCGCGGCCGCTTCGCCCCAGTTGTCGCGCAGTTGCAATAATTCATCGGCGAGTTCGCTGTTTTGATACAAGAACTCCAACCCCGTGATCTGGCCGGGGTCGTCATCGGCCTTGAGCAGTCCGGCGATATCGGCGTTGAAATAGTCCACCATCGCCAGAAAGCTTTTGAGCGTGGGGGGACCTTCCTGGCCGCGTTCCATTTGCGAATAGCGACTGGGTTCCAGGTGGATGCCGTACCGCGCCGCGATATGATCGCTGAGCTGCGCCTGGGATACGCCTTTGCGCCCGCGCAGTTCTTTCAGCCAGGTGCCGATCCGTTTCATGAGGGCTTCGATATCCCGCACACCGCCAGTATGGAGGGGAATCGACTTTCTGGCAAGGTACTGCACGACCCTGGAACGGAAAACTTTGCAAAAAGCGGCGAAATCCTGTAATATGATTTATTCGCGAGCGGACAGGGAATAATTCTATTCAGGAGCGCGTTCAGATATTGAAATGTCGCGCTAAATATTGTTAGTTAAGACTTAGAGCTCCGGCACGTAGCCGCCGTCCGGCCGAATGCGAAAGCGCAGGCTGCGATCCGCGCCGGGATCGCCGGGATAGCGAAAGCGCAGCCGCAGCGACCCGCCAATGCCGGCCAGGTTTTCGCCGGAGCCCTCGACGTTCAGCAAATCCGGCGCGCTCGCCCGCAGGCGCAGGCTGCTTTCGCTGCCGTCGGTCGAACGGGTCATATCCAAAAGCGACAGCTGGATTTGCTCGCCCGGCAGGCCCGCTTCGTGGCGGATAATATCGAGCAGGCGATTGCGGCCCAGGCGGATGTCCCGGGCTTTTACTTCCAGGCGACTGTACGTCCGCTGCATTAGATCGCCCGGCAAAATTCCTTCGCCGCCCATCAGATAGCGCAGGTCAATGGCCGCCGGCGCCGCGGAATGGGCGGTAAAGGCTTCGAAACTCAGGCGATTCTCCGGCACCCGCGCTCGCAGCTGTAAATCCTGACGCGGCAGCTGCGCCTGGAGATTCGATTCGTATTTCAGCTGGAATTCCAGGGGATCGGCCGGGGAGCCGCTGCGGCCGTTTTCGGATTCGATGCGCACGTAGCCGTTTTCCGCACGGCCGGTAAAGGCCAGCTCCGGCGGCAGCGTGCCGGCCGGGGCCGCGGAACGAATATTTAAGCGCGCCCGCAGGCGCATGCCTTCGATGACAGCGCGATAAAAGTCCGATTCGAAAAACTGATTCTTCCAGAGCGGACCGGCGTCTTCGGCGCGGCGCGATTCCGGATCGTACCCCAGGCGGCGCACGTTTTGATAGCGACGCCGCAAAAATTCAAGGGCCGCTCCGATTTGCGGTCGCTCGATGCCGCCGTTCACCTGCAGGTCCGACACCAGCCTGACCGGCACGCTGCGATCGGGAGTCGGCTGCATCGTCAGACGGCCCTCGGCCTGAAGCCTGGTCTCGCCGCCGGCGAAAGCGCCGCGAGCGTCGAATTCGAAATTGGATCCGCCGG
Source organism: bacterium (assembly GCA_024742665.1). GTDB lineage: Bacteria > Spirochaetota > Leptospiria > Leptospirales > Leptonemataceae > JANSYA01. The sequence continues at coordinate 57,683 of JANSYA010000016.1, read as the reverse complement.
GCCGCTGCGTTGGATTCTGAGCTGCACGCCACTGCATCCGCACCTGCTTGAATAAGATCGAGTCATCGGCGCCCGCGTTGTCGGCCGTAGAATCCAGGGCGGGCGAGGGCGCGGCGGCGACCGGCGGCATAAAACGAATTTTTAGGTCGGTGCCGCGAATGCTGCCGCTAAGATCCCAACTGCGCGGTCTGCGGGAAGAACGGCGCAGGCCGCGGGCGTTGCGATCCAGGGATAGATCAAATTCGACACGACCGCCGGGAGCGAAACCCGCCAGGCGCACGCTACGATCGATGCTCAAAAAACCTTTGATCGCGAAACGGTCTTCGTCAATATTTGAGACCGGATCGCCGGCGGGGCGGGGAACGTTCCGATTGCCGGTTCTGTTTTTGGCGTCGCTTTCAATGTCGCGATGCAAAATTTCGATGCTGTAACCGTTTTGTTCCGACGAGAGACTGGAGCCCAGGCCGCCCGCCTGTGCCGACGTGAGGGTCGTTTCGAAATGGCTGTTCTCGCCCAGGATTTCAAAGCCGCCGTTAAAACGAATCCGGCCGGCGTTCTCTTCGAATTCCAGCAGTCGGCCGCCGGCGAAGTACAGCCGCGCGCCCAGGCCTTTATAACGTCCCGAAAAATTGACGCCGATCGCGCCGGACTCAGCTCCAGGATATACGTCAAAGCTGCCGTCGCCGCTGATGGTGCCCGCGCGAATTCGCAGGCCCGGGGCTTTCGCCGAAGCGCCCGCGTCCCGCGTCGTCAATCGCAGGGGGGCCAGAGGCGAATCTTCTAACATTCGCGCAATAAAAGTCAGGGGGGTTTCGGTGAAAGTAAAGTACAGGCGACCGGTGCCGTCGCGGCGAAAGTCCCCCCGACAGCGCAGAGGACCGCCCACAATCTCGGACGCGTTAGGATCGAGATCGCCACCGGCCTGGGCGGCGACCCGGGGCAAACGCACGTTCAATTCGAAACTCGCCGGATCGTCGGGTACCGCCGGGTCGGGCATGGTCGCCTGGACGTCGATGCGAATGCGTCCGGGATCGCCGGTCATGCCCTGACTGCTCTGGACCTGAATGTCTCGCGCGACAAAGCGCAGGCGCGGAGCCAGATAGCCAGGATCGGCGATCGAAGCCGCGGTGGCTTCTGCTCTGGACTCGCCACCGCTGGCAGCGTCGCCGGCCCGCGGCGCGGCACCCTCGTTGTCGGCTGCGGAATCGTCGGGCTCCCCGGGCACTGGCCCTTTCAGAATGCGTTCAAAGAGATTCCAGAAATCCCGGGCCTGACGGTTGCCGGCGATCACGCGACCGGCGTCCATCTGGATCGTATGCACCGGCGGTAAACCCCGCAGATAGTTTAGAATCGAAAAGCGCAGCGCCAGATTTTCCGTGCGCGCCAGGATCGCCTGCTTTTGTCTGCGCCGCACGTCGCCGGGGCGAATCTGAACTGGCTGCGGGGATTTTGGCTCGATAAATCTGGCACCGTTAAAAACGATACCGCGGACCAGGTGAAATCGGAGCCCCTGGCTGCTGAACTGCAGCCCCGTTCGCTCCAGAACGGCCGCTTCGGTCTGCTTTCGAATCCGATCGTAGTCCAGATTCGAATCGATCCAGCGTTCCAGGATGTACGGCGCCGTAAGAATGATGACGAGAGCAGAGCCCGCCAGGATTAGAAATCGGCGCGGACCCCACTTGCGGACTCGTTTCGAGCCGCCATTTTTTTGGGTACTGATTTTCGGGCGCGCCACCATTCGTAAGAGATTTGCGGCGGGCGATCGGGTCAAGTTCAATCGGCGGCGAAAAAACGCGGCGACTCCCACGGCCGATCATAGCGGCCGGTGGCGCTATCTGTCGCTTGCACTGCTAATGCTGCTGATTTTTAGCGACGGAGCAGGCGCGCTGCTCGCTCAGAGTCCGGGGCGAATTCCCGGAGGCGGACCGGCCCACTGGAAGATCAATTCCGTCGATCACGGGGAGTGGCGGGTGCTCGATAGCCTGCACTTTCGAATCCACTATCCGGCCGGCCTGGAAGACGTGGCCGAACGAGCGGCCTTTTATTCCGAGCAAAGCCATTTGCGACTTTCGCGAGTGCTGCGCCATCGGATGAGCACGGTCATTCCCGTGTTTTTATTCGCCAGCCACCAGGACTTTGCAGCCGGCAATTTTTTCGCCGATAGCCCCGGAGAAGGCACCGGCGGCTTTACGGATTTTTCCAGACGCCGGGTGGTCGTGCCTTTTACCGGCGACTTCGCCGCTCTGCGCCACGTGCTCGCGCACGAAATAGTCCACGCCTTCCAATTCGATATTTTGCCCGGTCCTTTTTACGGGGGCTATCCGCTCTGGATGATCGAAGGTATGGCCGAGTATTTGACCGTCGGCTGGGACGCCGAGGCCGAAACATACGTGCGCGACCTGGTCCTGCACGCTCGATTACCAGGCATCGGCGCGCTGCAGAGTGGACGCCATCGCAGCGCGTACGATCATTATAAAGTCGGGCAGGCGGCCTTCTGGTATCTGGCGCGACGCTTCGGCGAAGAACGAATCGGATTCTTTTTAAAAGAGGCGGCGGCTACCGGCGGCGGCGATTTGCGGGCGGCCTTTCGCACGGCTTTCGCGACCACGCCCGAAGAATTCGATTTCGCCTTCGCCGCCGACTTAAACGCGCGTTACGCCCCCGCCTTTCGGCAGATCGATCGCGAAAGCGCGGACTTTACGCGCAACGATCCGCGTCTGCGCGTCGCGAGCTTTCGTTATCATCCGGACAATCACGCCAGCGACCGCACGGGCTTTCATTTGCATCCGGTGCTTTCGCCCGACGGCCGGCGCCTGGCCTATTTGACGGCCTCCGGCCCCTTTCCGGCGCTTGCGGTCAAGGCGGCGCCGGGGCCCGGCGTGTCCCGATCGGAAGTCGACGACGTGACGATTGTTCTACGGGCCCTGCGTTCTTCAGACTACGAAAGCTACCAGCCCCTGACGACACGCGTGAGCTGGTCTCCAGACGGCCGCCGCCTGTTGGTCGCCGGTCGGCGGGCCGGGCGGGCGGCCTTGCTGCTGGTCGACATCGAAAGCGAAAAGATCGTTCGCACGATTCGTCCGCCTTTCTCGGCGATTCACTTTCCGGTATTCGCAAAAGACGGCCGGCGGCTGGTGTTCACCGGCGTAGCGCGGGGGCAGGCGGACCTGTACGTTCTGGATCTCGGCGCGCCGGGCTTAGATGATACTGAATATAAGTTTGAGACTCCGGAGCAACTGGCGCCGGGGCTGCTCCGCCTGACTGACGATCGCTGCTATGAAACGGATCCGGCCTTCGCGGCCGACGGGCGGGGCGTCTACTACAGCGCGAACTGTGCGGGATCCCGGGACGATGCGTCGCTGGCCGGGCCGCTGGGAGAGCGTTCGGATCGCCACATCTTTCGCGCGCAAATTCCAGGCTCCGGCCAGACGCCGGTATCCAGCCCGACGCGCATCACAGCGCTGCCCGGCGGCGCCAGACATCCCCGGGCCGGCGTCGACGGCAGTTTGATTATCAGTTCGGATTTTACCGGCGTGCGCAACGCGTACCGGATTCCAGGAGCAGCTCTCACGCGGGCGCTGGGCGGCGAAGGAATCGGCGACGACCGGCAAGAGGACGCGGGGCTGATTCAAAGCGCAGACCTGATCGCGCTGACTCGCAGCATTACCGGCATCGAACACGTCGCGTTGACGATCGTTTCGCCCGAAAACAAATTCGAATTCGAAAGCGATTCCGAAACGCGACGGCAGCCCGCTCCGCCTGCGGCTGATCGCCCGCCGCCGCCCGCGCCCGGAGAATATCTGGTATTCACCGAGCGCAGCGAGGGCGCTCTGGAAATGATGGTGTTGCCGCCGGGAGTCGCCTTGAATGACGCGCCTGGGTCCGGAGCAAGCGATCCGCTGCAAGAACTCAAAGTTACGGCGGTCGAAACGCCGCCCCTCGCGGATCGAAGCTTTGATCCGGCCGCTTATCGCATGCCGATCGCGCTTACGCCCTTCGCCTGGGCCGACGCTCCGGACGAATCGGGACAGGCCCCCAAAAATTCTGAAGAGAGTTTCGAGGGGAATTATCTGATCGGCCGCGAATACGAACCGGTTTTGAGTTTCGACGGCGTGCCCTATCTTTTCGTGGGCGGCGGCACCGACGCGGACGGCGCAACCCGGATTGCCGGACTCGTCGCCGCGCGTCTGGCCGACGACACGGGCGATCATCAAATATTCGGTCTGGCCGGCTACGGCGAAAGCCCGCCCGAGTGGACGGTGGATCTGCGATATTCGTACTTGCGGTATCGCCCGGATTTTTTCGTCGGCGGCTTTCGCGAGTCGGGAGCCTTTCCCGTCGCGACCTTCTTCGATTTGAATTTGAACAATGTGTTGTACGATCCGAATTTTCGCGTGCTCGACCAGTCCAGCTACGGCGCGTACGGCGGAGCCGTGTACCCGCTTTCGAAATTCGCGAGCATCGCCGGGACAATCGAAGCGGGCGCAGAAGAAACTCTGTTTCGCCCGCGGGAATCCGGTCAGCGCGACCAGGAAGACATCTCGACGAAGTACTACAGCGCCGGCCTGGCGTTGCGTTATTCGAATACGGTCTTCGGTCCGTACGGCCCCTTCGACGGCCAGGCTTTATTATTGGCCTATACGATACCGATCCGTCCCGGAGGCGACGAACGCGAAGTCTATTCTCTGATCGGCGACTATCGCCTGCACCACTGGTTCCCGGGGGATTCGGTTTTCGCGGCGCGGGCTTTCGCCGGCGGCAACGGCGGTCAGGACGCTCTCGACTATCCCTTTCGCCTGGGGGGCTTCGCCACGATTCGCGGCTACGACTTCCAGGAATTTGAAGGCCGCTACGCCTTCTTCGGAAATCTGGAATTCCGATTCCCGCTGGTGAAATATTTACTCTTCGGCTTTCCTTTCGATTGGTCGCCCGGCTGGATTCGCGGCGTCGTGTTTTTCGACGGCGGCGGGGCCTTCGATCGTCCGGAGGACTGGCAGGCCTACGAGAGCCGCACACGAGCGACGCGGGATCTGTATCTATCGTACGGGGCCGGGGTGCACTTCGAAAATCTGCTCTGGTTTTTGTTTCCCGGAGTCGTCATGAAAGTCGAGTGGGCCACGCCGTACGATTTGAAGACCGGCGAGCCGCCCCGGAAGTGGCGCGGGGTGTTTTCGCTGGGCGTGAATTTTTAGCGGTCAATATGCGGCAGATGGCCCGGCGCCGATGGGGACTCAAACGCATTGACGTTATAGGTGATTCGTGTATTGTTCGAAGATGCGAATTCGCCTGGCCTGTTACGCTCTGCTCTTGATGATCTGCTGTACTTTACGAGCGGATAGTCTTCCGAATCCGTTGGCTGCAGGATCAGAGCTTTCCGTCCCGGCCGTCAGCCTGGACTTTACCCACGCGCCCCTCTTGCAGGACAGCGAGCAATTGCAAGCCGACATCAATCTTAAGGTCGGGGGAATCCAATTGGCAGCGAAGGTCGACACAGGGAGTCCGCAGGTCCTCGTGCCTTTGACTCAGTGCGGGGCCGCCTGCGGTTGCATAGAGAACCTGCGTTGCTTGAATCCGACCGGCATCCCCCGAATCCAGTGCGGCACCCCTGGTTATTGCGAACCCGACGGCTGCGCTAGCTCTCCTGAATTATGCCGTTTCACGTTAAACTTCCTCGGTAGTAAATTTGCGCGGAGCCTCGCTCTCCGGGACGCGACCACTCAAATCAGCTTCGGTGGAGTCTATGCAACCAATCGGCAGGGCGGTCGCGCTCTGTTTGGGTTGAGCCTGTCCACTCTGCCGGGGGCCGGCCCCGCCTATCGCACTCAGCGGTCGACCGTCGGTAGGCGGCAGCGCTTTCGGGCGCGGGTTCCGGAGCGAAGCGGCATCACTTCGGGGCTGCCGAATATCGCGGGCATCTGCCTGGTCGACGGAATGGGGAGATTGGAGCTCGGCAATCCGCATAAGTTTTCGATCGATAACGAGTATCTTTTTACGAACCTCAGCTATACGAGCAATGCAGATTCTGACGGCAGGTATGCAATCGCGGGTACGATGAGCGGGCAGAAACCCGGCAAGCCCGCTCAATCGATTATCCGCCGCCCCGCAAATTTTATTCTGGATTCAGGCACCGACGGCATCGAACTTTCGGCCGCGCTATTCAATAAGATGCAGGCGTGGGTGAACCTGAATTACGACGGCGGCAATGGGTGCACCATGCCAGTGCTTTGCGGCACGGAAAATATATTCAACAGCGAAGGGAGGATCTTTGTCATTTCGCAAGAGATATTTGCCAGTCTGCCCATTTTCAGTTTGAATGTGAAGACCGCGACCGATCGCCAATCGTTGTCTGTGGAACTCGGCCCTCGAAACTACCTGGTGCGGCAGCTCTCAGGCGAAAACAAATATCGGTCGGCCCTGCGCATCGTGGGCGCGGATTCGCCGAATATACTGGGCCTGGCCTTTTTTAGAGAGCGTTATATTCAGTTCAACGATCAGGACAGTAAGAATAAAAAAATCGGTTTCGGGCCGGTCAACAACGACTATCGCTGTAGCGACTTCCACTGGCACTACGGTCCGCGTTCGAATAAAGACGACCTTCCGACCGCATTAGAGAACGGGAATCTGATCGCGGTGGGATCGTTGGTGGTCATAATGGGGTCGCCAGAATTAAATTTCTCCGAAAAACAGAGAGGCTATTTCAGCCCGTATGATTCGCAGTCCTGGACTCCGTTGCCCGAGTATCCGATCGGCGTGCTGGGCGCGGAGTGTGCGGCTTACAAAGATACGATTCTGTGTACCGGCGGCCAGAACCTCGCGGGAGGTACAGCGAATCGGGCGGTGTATTCTAACAGTTTCAATGCGGCCGGGGGCCTCCCGCAAGGCTGGGTGCAAGCCCCGTCTTTGCCGACCGGGATCTTCGAGCATGCCGCAGTCAGTTGCGACGACAGTCTATACGTGGTCGGCGGCCGCACAGCCCGATCCGCCGGGGCGCGGAACAAAACGATGTATAAATTCAGCTCCGCGGCGGGTGCCGCCCCGACTACCGGTAGTTGGAGCGTGGCCGACGATGCGACCCCCATCGCCGGAGACGTGTATGGAGCCGCCTGTCTAAATCATCGCCTGTACGTGCTGGCCGATGCCGCCAGCTCTGCGCCGGCGAATCCATTGCAAACGCTCCACGTCTACGACCTCGAACTGGATGCCGGTTGGGAAACGATGGCGATTCCCGCAGGAGGCGACCTGGCCGGAATCGCCGCCGACGCCTACCGCCTGTTTATGTATCGGCAGGACGGCCGGGTCTATCGCACGGACAAGCAGCTTTCGGCTTTTATAGAAATGCAGCATTTGCATGCGCCCCGGAACGAGGCCGCCTTTGGCGTCGCCGGAACGTCACCCTTTCTCTACACAGTCTCCGGTTTTTCGGAAACAAATCTATATCGCAAGTGCGAGCGATTGAATTTGGAGTGGTCGGCCGAGCAGCCCTGAGTTTTTTTAATTTTTTTATAGTAAACACTAATAATCGTTCGTCGACTGATAGGAACGACGGAAACCCGCACAACGAAATCGTTCCGAATATTCGCGTGTCGGTGCTGCATATAGTTACCGACGCGCAAACCATCGGAGAAACGATATGCGAGTCACCGCACTTGGTGTAAATTCCGCCTTCGCAAAAGGCCAATACGCGGAGATGTATTCCGCGGATGCGATCCGGCAGTGGGTCGAAAGGCTGTGCCAGTCTGACAAAAGCGAATCCCGTTCCAACGTCGCCAGTCGCAAGGCTGAGGCGATCTTAGCCGAATTAGAGCCCGCTTTGAGTCGGACCTATCAGCCGCGCTGGCAGTCAAATTTTTTGCTGGAGTTCGACGCTCCAGGTAAAGTCCGCGGCGACATCTTTCGCCTGGTGATCGACTGCGGCGGCGATATTCGCCACAGCCTGGCCGGCGTGGGCTTGAGCATGGCGGACATCGACGCCTGGTACATTTCCCACCCCCACAACGACCACATCGGCGGCATTGAAGGCATCGCGCTTTCGACGCTGTTTTTTCCGGGCTATACCCGGGCGAAGGCCGCCTTGCTCGGTCAGACGCCGATCTCCAGCTATCTGTGCGAACACGGCAGCCTGCCCGCGACGATGAAGCCGGATTTGATGGGGCATGTTTCGGTGCTCGACGAATCCTGGGAAGCGGCCAATCCGGGTTTGCGCACGATCCAGGGCGTCGAAGAGGTGCGCCTGGATACTTATTTCGAACCGCGGAATATGAAGAGCAACAAGAACTACTCGATGCCGGACGGCGGTAGTTCCTGGAAGTACTATACGATCGTTACGACCCACGTCGTGGCCGGTCGGGATCTAATGCCTTCGTACGGCTTGATGTTCGAGAACGGCGCCCATCGCGTCTATTTTCCGACCGATACGCAGCTGTTCATGCCGCCCCAGGTGCGCCACTTCTACGACCAGGCGAGCGTCGTCTATATGGACTGCGAAACCGGTTTCGCTTCGGGCGTGCACCCGCATATTTCGGGACTGCGTGAATTGCCGGACAGCCTGAAACAAAAGATGTGGCTGTACCACTACGACGAAGAGCCGGAGTACAATTCAGGCGAATTCGCCGGCACGCTTTTGGCGGGGGATACGCATGAGTATTCAGTATCGTGAATTGCAACCGGGCGCGATTTCACTCCGGCCGCAGCCAGCGCGACATGCCGGCGCTCATGGCCGTGCGAAATTCGTTTTCGGAGGTCGCGATCAACAGCAGAGCTTCGTATTCGCTGATCGATGCGATCAGCTTGAGCCCGGCCTCTTCGCCGAGCACCAGCAGAGTCGTCGCCAGAGCGTCGGCGGTCATGCAATCTGGACCGATGACGGTCGCCTGGGCCACGCCGGTCGTCTCGGGTCGACCGCTGCGAGGATCCAGGATATGACTGTAGCGCACGCCGTCTTCGCCGCTGACAAAATAGTTGCGATAGTCGCCGGAGGTGGCCATCGCCGTGCGCTCCAGCTCGGCGACGCGAAAGATCGAACGGCGGCCGTCGTTCTCGCCGTCTGCTGCGTACCGGGGTCGTTCAACGCCCAGACGCCAGGGGCGGCCGGCGATGATTCGGCCGACGCGCACCTCGCCGCCGATTTCGACCATCAGGGCCGGCGGCGTTTCGTCCGCCATCAGGAGCGGATGTCGTTCCAGCAGGCGAAATACGATATCGACCGCGAAGCCTTTGGCGATCGCGCTCAAATTCAAGCGCAGTTCCGGCGCGGTCTTGCGCAGACTCGTACCCCGCAGCTGCACGCGCTGCATACCCGAAGTGCGCAGGGTCGCTTCGATTTCATCCGGCGTCGGCAGGCGCCGCCGGGCCTGCTCGGAATCCCCGGCCTGCTGACCGCCGCCGAATCCCCATAAAGCGAACAGCGTGTCGCGGGCGGGATCGAAGGCGCCGCCGCTCAGGCGATGAATGCGCGCTGCTTCTTGCACGACCCGCGCGAAGTCGTTTGAAATCTGCACGGCCCGGGTTCCGCCGCGATTGAAGCGCGATATTTCGCTTTCGGGATGCCAGTTGGACATCGCCGCGTTCATTGCGTCGATCGCGCTCTGAACCTCGCGTTCCAGGGTCGCGGCGACGTCGTCCTGCCCGGCGACGCGGCGTGCGGCGACGCCCTCTGGATCCAGGCGAATGCGAATATTGTACGTGGTGCCAAGAGCCGCGCCGCCCAGGCGAATTTCCGGAATATCGGCGGCGGCTCCCGCGCTGCCTGAACCAACGGGTCGATCGCAGTATCCGGCCAGAACGAGCGCCATGCTGACGCATAGCAGCAGGCTGAATCGGTGGCTCTGGCTGCGCATGATGCAAACAAAGGCGGGCATACAGTGCAACCCGCACGCCTGGAATGCGTGACGCAACTACAATCCGGACGACACGCGGGTGTTTGCATCCGGGCCGGAAATGATTATGCTTTCGGTATCATTATGAGTAAAAATAAAGACGACGATTTGATCTCCTCGGCTTTCGGCCGGGCCTTTGAACTGGGCGGTCTGGCCACCCGAATGGGCGCTTCGTTTCTGGGCGGAAAAATGAAGCTGCCTTTCGTCGATGAGCTCGCACGCTCGGATTTCCTGAACCAGATCTATATTCGCGAAGCGGAGCGCCTGGTCGAGCGCCTGAGCCATATGAAAGGGGCGGCCATGAAATTCGGGCAAATGCTCAGCGTCATGGACGGCATGGGCAGCGGCGTGCTGCCGCCCGAGGTCGCCAGCATTCTCAGTCGTTTGCAAAAGGACGCCCGGCCCCTGAGCTTCGAAACCATCGAACCGGTGATCGACGCGGATCTGGGGGAGCGGCGCGATCAGATCGAAAGCATCGACAGGGAAGCTCTCGCCTGCGCATCAATCGGCCAGGTGCACCGCGCACTTCTAAAAGACGGTCGCGAGATCGTACTGAAAGTCCAGTATCCCGACATGCCGCGAATCGTTAAGTCGGACTTAAAGAATCTTAAGGTCCTGGTTACGCCCTTCGCGGCGCTCTTCGGTATCCGCAATATGGACGACATCTGGCGGGAAGTCGAAGCGCGTCTGCATGAAGAACTCGACTACGAACGCGAGGCCGCGCACATCAAGCGCATGTTCGAATGCCACGGATCGAACGGCGACGTCGTCCTGCCGGCAGTCGTCGACGAACTCTGCGGGCCGCGCGTGCTGGCCATGAGTTATGTGCCGGGCCTGAGCGGGGAGGCCGTGCTCGATGACGCCGTTTCGCAAAAGGAGCGCGATCGCTGGGGCGGCGTGCTGGCGAAGACAATGCTCGAAAATCTATTTGTACATCGTTTCATGCACGCCGATCCGAATTTCGGTAACTTCGCATTTCAGGACGACGGACGTGTGGTCTTATACGACTTCGGCTGCGTCAAGCAGGTGCCGGACGAGCTGGCGGAGGCCTACGGCAAATCGGCCCGGGCCATGCTCGACGATCGCCTGGACGAAGTGCCGCCGCTCCTGCGGGAAGCGGGGATCGGTATGAAAGACGGCTCGACTCTGGGGCGGGGCTTCGTCGTCGATCATGCGAAAATATTTAACGCGCCTTTTCGCGCCAGTGCGCCCTTCTTTCAGTTCGGGAGCAACCCCGAGTTAAACGACGAGGTCTGGAAATTAGCCCGGGAGTACTGGTACGAATCGCTGGCCATCGAATTTCCGGCCGACATCCTTATGATCCACCGCACCCTGGCCGGCACGATGGGCAATCTTTCGAAAATGCGCGCGACCGCCGACTGGCGGGGAATTCTGAGCGATACCCTGGAGCGCGCGGGCTACTGAAATGGAAGTCATAAATACTATATGAATTCAGACGATGCAGATCTGAAACATCTGGGGGATTGGAAAGATCCAACGCCGCCCCGGCCGCACCAGGTGAGCGAATTTCTACATGGCCTGCTTGCGAGCTGCGACGATGGTTTGCGCAACGTCGACACGACCGAATTTCTACAGGCCCTGGTACTCGCTCACGACGAACTGAACACCGAAGAGTATTTTTCGGATACCGGTCAGAAGCTGGCCACCCGGCATCTGTGTCACGCTCTGGCGAACGCCTTGAATCTCGAAGTCAACATCGCCTTTGGCGATCAACACAAGGCCGACACCTTCGAAATCGCGTCGATGCTGGAACTAGAAATGATTCGCGACGGCGGCTCGCTGGAATTCCAGGGCGTACTGAATAACGGCGCCGATTTCTGCCTGTATCTGCAGGTCGAAAGCGATCTGAACGCGGAGCGACCGCGCTATGGCAGGCTGTACCCGGCGGGCGTTTTCGATCGTAAATTTTATCAATCAATTCCCAAAGACTCCGCAGACGAAAGGCTGATCCTCGCGGCCTTACGAAAATTGCAGCGCAGCCAGGCCTCACCGCCGGAGACCGCGGTCGATCTGGGCGACTTTATCGCCGCCATTGAAAATCGAGAGCGGAACTGAAACGCGGCGTCGTCGCTCAGCCGCGGCCGCCGACCGCCGCCTTAAACAGATCGACGGCGTCCATGCCTTCCGGCACGGCCAGGTGACCGTCGATGATCAGGGCGGCCATGCCGTGTACGGTCGACCACGCGCCGATGGCCCGGGCCCGGGCGGTCTGTTTATCCAGACGCCCGCTGGCGAAGGCGCCGTATAATAGAAGAAAGGGCCGCCGCAAACTCGCCCGAATCTCATCCGGCGCGTCTGCCCCCGCATCCGAATCTGCGTTCGCATTTCTGTTTTGCTTTTTTTCGCTCGGCGCGCCGGCCCCGGCCGGTTCCAGCTGCCCCATCATGATCCTGTACAGCTCGCGGTGTTCGAGGGCGAAGCGCATGTACTCGGCGCCGTAGCGCACGGCCAGCTGGCGTCCCTTTGCGCGCTCCCCCTGGACCGCCAGCATGCGCTCCGACAGCTCGTCGAACCCCGCCGCGGCGACCGCGCGCAGAAGCTCCTGCTTGTTCTTAAAGTGGGAATAGGGGGCCATGTGCGAGACGCCGATGGCCGCCGCGATCGACCGTAAAGAAAGGGCCCCCGCGCCCTGATCCCGCAGAATATCCCGGGCGGCCTGGACCAGGGCCGGCTTCAAATCGCCGTGATGGTAGTTCTTCGTCTGCGCCAAAGCCCTCTGATCTCCCCCGGTCTGACGCTGTTGGGAAACACAGCCGCCCTGAGGTGCGAAAAACCCGGCCCCGGCGGCCCGGCAAAGCCTTTTTGCGTGGTTCACCCGTCGTCCGGGAGCCCGGGCGTTTTTAGAATCTGGAAGCCAAATCTTTACGCTGGAAAGTTTTTCGCTTTCAATCCTTACGTCGTAAAGATTGGATGGTCAAATCCCGGTCCGGCGGACCGAACAGGAGGACTTTCATGCAAAACCATATGGAACAACACTACGATGCCGTCGTTATCGGGGCGGGCAACGCGGGCCTGATGGCCGCCACCCGTCTCCAGAGAGGCGGGGCGAAAACCCTGCTTTTGGAGCGACACAATATTCCTGGCGGTTGCGCCACTTCTTTCGTCCGGGGGGAGTTTGAATTTGAAGTGGCTCTGCATCAGCTCAGCGGCGTGGGGACCGAAGACGAACCCTTTATCATGCGTAAGATCTTTGAGGATCTGGGCGTTATGGATAAGATCGAGCTCGTCCAGGAGGAAGACCTGTACCGGGTGATTGTCCCCGGGCAGCTCGACGCAACACTGCCGGCGGACTGGCAGGGCCTGCAGGATCACCTGCGCGAGCTTTTTCCGGCCGAAAGCGAAAACGTGACGAAGTTCTTCGAACTGAGCGAAGCCGTCGCCAAAGAATATTATATGGAGCTGCCCAGGGCGCGCATGGCCAATAACGAAGCCCGGCTGCGCGCGAAGTGCCCCAATTTTTCCGCCCACGGCCTGCGCCCGACCCGCGAAGTGATCGACGAGTTTTTCAGCGACGAAAATTTGATCAACGCCATCACGCCGTACTGGAGCTATCTGGGGATTCCGACCAAAGAGCTGGCCTTCGCCGAGTTTATCGGCATGCTGTACTTCTATTGTGTCTACAAACCCTGGCATATGAAGGGCGGATCGCAAATGCTATCGAGCGCTCTGATCGACTCTTTCGAAGAGGCGGGCGGCGAAGTCCGTTTCAACTGCGGCGCAGAAAAGATCTTCACCGAAAACGGGCAGTCGATCAAAGGCGTTCGCCTGGAAAGCGGCGAAACCGTGAGCTGCGACGCCGTCGTTTCGAATGCGAGTCCGCTGATTACATATAATGAATTGCTCGATCTGGAACGTCCGCCGGAATCGGTGCAGCAGGATTTCAAGTCGCGACGCATGGGCCTGTCGGCTGTATGTTTGTATCTCGGACTCGACGCTTCGCCCGAAGAGCTCGGAATTACGACCGCCTCGACCTTCGTCATGACCACGCCCGACAGCCAGGTAAGCGAAGACCGCCTGTATACCCTGGATGCGCCGGACTGGGGTATGGTCACCTGCTACAATTTTATCGACGATGAGCTGGCGCCGCGCGGCAAGAGCGTCGTAACGCTCGTCGCCCTGCAGTACGGCGAAGCGTGGCAGGGTGTCGCGCCGGAAGACTACGCGGAAACGAAGTACAAATTCGGCGATCAGCTGATTGATCTGGTGGCCCTGGCCTATCCGAATATTCGCGCGCACATCGAGAAGGCCGAAGTCGCCACTCCGCTGACGATGATGCGCTATTTGAACACGCCGGGCGGCGCGATCTACGGCTTCAAACAGAATCTACAGGACAGCCATATCATGCGCAATCCGCTGCACGAGGCCCTCGACGCCGTGCAGGGATTGTATTCGGCCAGCAGCTGGACCGGTATGGGCGGCTTCCAGCCGACGTACATGAACGGCTACGGCGCCGCGAAGCAGATTCTAAAATCCATGAAAGCGAAATCAAAGCAGAAATCGAAGCAAGAGCGTCAGGCTTCGAAAGTATAAGCGCGGGCTGCGAATGCATAAGCGCGATCAGTTCAATCAGGAAATACAACCGGAGGCCAATCATGTCAGCTAAAAACATTACCATTCCGCAAAACGAAAACATCTTAAATCAGGTCGCGGGCTTTCGCGACGCCATAAATAAAAAGCATGAGCTGGAAGCAAGCGGCACGGACTTTACGGAACAGCGCGGCCAGGTTCGTAAGTCCGTAGAGGGACTGCATCCAAAGCGATTGAATCTGCGCGTGTCTGAAATTGTGACCGACACTCGATCGACGAAGACCCTGCGGCTGGTTTCGACCGACGGCCGGCGCCTGCCGCCCTTCCAGGCTGGGCAATACGTGAATCTATTCGTCACGGTGCAGGGCACAGCGACGGCGCGGCCCTACGCGATCTCGTCTTCGCCTTCGAATCTGGAATACTACGATCTGACGGTCAAGAAACTCGACACCGGTTTCGTGAGCATCTATCTCGTGGACGAAGTCACAGTGGGTCAGGAGTTTCAGAGCACCGGCCCGATGGGGACCTTTCACTATAATCCGCTCTTTCACGGCGACGACCTGGTCTTTCTGGCGGGGGGCTCGGGAATCGCGCCGGCGATCAGCATGCTGCGCATCATCCTGGATCGAAAACAATCGCTGCGCTTTCACTTCGTGTACAACAATAGCCTCGAAGACGATGTGATCTTCGCGCAGGAGCTGCGGGCGATCGCCGCCGAGCACGACAATTTCACCCTGACCGAACTGGTTTCGCGCCCGACGTCGCAATACGAAGGTCTGCGCGGCCACGTCAGCCTGGAGTTATTGCAAGAGCTGCTGCCGAACGCCGAACGAAAGATGTACTATATCTGCGGGCCGACGCCATTTAACGATCACTGCCTGGCACTGCTGGCTCAGATGAATGTGCGCAGCCGCCGGATTCTCGTCGAAGGCAACGGACCGCCGCGCAATCCAGACGAGCTGCCCGGCTGGCCGGCCGAAGCTTCGGTCAAGGATACCGTTAATATCAGCGTGCGCGGCGGCGGTGAATTTACGGCGACAGTCGGCGAACCGCTGCTGAACAGCCTGGAGCGCAACGGCTACGGGACCGAAAACGCCTGTCGTTCGGGAGAGTGCAGTCTGTGCCGCGTTAAGGTGCGTTCAGGGAAAGTTTATAATCCGCCGGAAGCGCTGATTCGTAAATCCGACAAACGCTTCGGGTGGGTGCACTCCTGCGTGGCCTTTCCAGTCAGCGACGTCGAGATTCAGATTTAGTGCGACCGGCCATTGCGCGCCGGAGGTCTTTGCCGCGGATAGCGCTGCCAGTATTTGTGGGGGGCCTGTTCCGTCTCTCCTTTCCTATTCAGCAATTCACCGAGCAGGAGGTACCGAAAACTTTTCGCGCGGAATGGGACAGCGCGCCGCGCCTCGAAATCGACGATCCGGCGCAGTGAAGGCCTCTGATTTTTGACTTGTCGAAATTCTCACAAAGTTTCCAGTGGCAACTTTGGAGGCGCTTATGAACGAATCGACACAATCGAATCGGACGGGAGCGGGCGACGCCGCGCAGCCTGGTTTTGAACCGTATCAACTGGGAAATCTGACCCTGCCCAATCGCTTTGTGATGGGCTCGATGCACCTGGGATTAGAAGGCGCCGCG
The DNA here is from genome assembly GCA_024742665.1 of bacterium. Taxonomy (GTDB): domain Bacteria; phylum Spirochaetota; class Leptospiria; order Leptospirales; family Leptonemataceae; genus JANSYA01. The sequence goes on along the minus strand of JANSYA010000016.1, from coordinate 41,622 downwards.
GGCGTCGCCGAACGCATGGCCGCCTTTTACGCCCGGCGATTCAAGGGCGGCGTCGGGCTGATCGTAACCGGCGGCATCGGCGTGAGCGCCATCGCCAGGGGATCGAATACCTTTTTTGATATTCAAAATCCGGAGCACGCCGCGGAGCTCCGGGAAATGAACGCCCTGCTGAAATCGAAGTACGGCATCCGACTCAAGAATGCAGATGGCGATGCGAAGGCCGGGGACGGCGATACAGATGACGGCGGCGAGCAGGGCGGCAGCGGCCAGGTCGCGATGTGCGCCCAGCTCTTTCACGCGGGTCGTTACGCATTCTATCGCGATTGCGTCGCCCCGTCGGCTATTCGTTCGCCGATCAATCGTTTTACGCCGCGGGCTCTGAGCGAAGAAGAATGCTGGCAGACTGTACGCGATTTCGGCGCGGCGGCGAAGCTCGCGATCGAAACCGGTTTCGGAGCCGTCGAGATCATGGCCAGCGAAGGCTATTTAATCAATCAGTTCTGTTCGCCGGTGACGAATCAGCGCGACGATCACTTCGGCGGCGATGCAGAGCGCCGGATGAACATGGCGCTGGAAGTACTAAAAGCAGTGCGGGCGAATGTCCCCGCAGGCTTTCCCGTGATTGTGCGCATGTCCGGCATCGATTTGATTCCGGACAGCTCGACCTTCGAAGAAGTCTGCAAACTTGCCGCCGCCTTGCGGGACAGCGGCGCAACGGCCTTAAATATCGGCATCGGCTGGCACGAAAGCCGGGTGCCCACGATCAGCCAGCTCGTGCCGCGCGGAGCCTGGGCGAAGATCGCCGGACGCATTAAGCGAGCGACGCCGGGCATTCCGATCATCGCATCGAATCGGGTGAACGAAGAGACGACCATGCGCTCGATCTTCGAAAACGAAGAGGCTGATATCATCTCGATGGCGCGGCCCTTTCTCGCGGATGCAATGATCATCAACAAAATCAAATCCGACGAAGCGCATCGCGTGAATACCTGTATCGCCTGCAACCAGGCCTGCCTCGACCACGGAGTCGTCGAGAAAATCGCATCGTGCATTGTAAACCCGGAAGCGGTCAACGAACTGGAATACGAAGAACTCGCCGGCGCGGAAAAAAAACGGGTGCTGGTAATCGGTTCCGGACCCGGCGGACTGGAAGCGGCCCGCGTCGCGGCTGCCCGCGGTCACGAAGTGATTTTGCTCGAACGCGCAGACCGCCTGGGCGGGCAGTTGAATCTGGCGGCGGAAATTCCCGGCAAATTCGAATTTCGCGAAACCATTCGCTACTTCGAACACGAGCTGCGCGCGCTCGGCGTGCACGTTCGCCTGAAGCACCACTGCGATTTGAATCTACTCGAAGAACTCGACCCCGACGCAGTGATCTTTGCCACCGGCGTGCGGCCCAGAGAAATTGATCTGCCGGGACTGGATTCGATCGCTTCTGGAACTTACGTTGATTATCTCACCGGAAAATTCCAACCCGGCAGAAAAGTCGCGGTGCTGGGCGGCGGCGGAATCGGGATCGATGTCGCGCACAAACTCACGCATGCCGGCGAAAGCACGATCCAGTCTTACTTTGATCGCTACAACGTGGAATCGTACACCGACACGGTGATTCGCGAGCAGGATTCCGGTCCGAAGGTCGCGGTTTTCAAACGCACCGGCAAGCCAGGAGCGGGTCTTGGACCGACCACGATCTGGGCGCTCAAGCAGGAACTCGCAGCCAACGGCGTTGAATTTCACCACGGCCTGAACTACAAAGCTGCGACTGCGGACGGCCTGCAAATCGAAAAGAAAAACGGCGAAAGCTACGACTACGACTGCGATTCCGTGCTGCTGTGCATCGGTCAGGTCTCAGAAAATACGCTTGCCCGGCAGTACCATAGCCGGCATCCCGAGAAACAGATCTTCGTAATCGGCGGCGCCCGGGACGCGCGGGGTGTGGACGCCAAGCGGGCCTTTCTTGAAGGCAACCAGGCCGCCTGCGCCATCGGCGTATCTGACGGGCAGGCCGGGACCGGAACGATTCCGGCGGCCGGCGCGGCCCTGGCGGGAGCCCCGACCGCGTAAACGAATACGCAGGCTGAAGCATAAAGGAAGTTCAACAGGAGTTAGTGTAATATGATCGCAGAGAATTATTTTTCCGACGACGCAGACCTCAAATTGATCTTTGACCGCCTGGTCGATTGGTCCGCCGTGGTGCCCGCATACGAAGGCGCGGAATTCTTCGAGCATAAACAATACGCCGAAAGCGGCGACGAACGTTTCGCTCTGGCTCCAGGCAGCGTTGAAGAAGCGCTGGAGTTGTATTCCTCCACCCTGGAAGCTCTGGGCGAATTCTGGGGCAAAGAAGTATCACAGCATTCCAACGAACTCGATAAGGCCGGCGTAAGCTACGGCGGCGATGGGAAAGTAAATTTCGATCCCCAGGCGATTCGGCTCTACGAAACCTTTCGCGATACCGGACTGATGCCCTATGCCATCCCCAGGGAAGCGGGCGGCCTCGGGCTGCCGGCGAGCATGTGGGCCTTCTATTCAATGGTTATGAGCCGCGGCGACGTTTCCTTTTGTATGACCGTCAATCTCTTGAATCTCGCGCAGATCGTCGGACGCTACGGCACGCCCGAACAGATCGAACGCTTCGCGGCTCCGGCCGCCGCCGGCGAAACTCTGTTCGCGATGGCCTTAACCGAACCGGACTACGGATCGGACTTGAGCAACGTGCGCACCACCGCCACCAAACAGGAAGACGGCAGCTACGTATTAAACGGCACCAAACGTTTCATCACCCAGGGCTGCGGTCTGGGACCCTATCCTTCGATTATGCTGACCCTGGCGCGAACGGGGCAGCCGGGAGCCCGAGGGCTTTCGACCTTTCTCGTCAACTCCAAAGACGTCAACGTCGCTGGACTCGAAAAGAAGATGGGCATTCACGCTTCGCCGACGTGCGAAATCGTTTTTGAAAACACGCCCGGGGAATTGATCGGCACCGAAGGCCAGGGTCTCACAAAATTCACAATCGGTATGACGAATTTCATGCGCCTGGGCTGCGCGGCGGGCGGCGCCGGCGCCGGGGCGGGATCTCTGCAGGAATCGCTAAAGTACGCCCGCGAACGCGAGCAGTTCGGCAAGCAGATCCAGGAGATTCCGATCGTCGGCGAAATGCTCGATACGCTGCGCCGCGAAACGAATGCGATGCGCCTATTTGCGCTTGAAACCGCCTACGCCGTCGACAAAAGCCAGCCGGAACAGATTCGCCTCGAAAAGAGCGGCAAGACCGACCGCGAAATTCGCAAGAACGAAGACATTCGCGCCTGGCTTTCGCTCTCGGCGCTGTTCACTTCGCTTTCGAAGTACTACTGTAGCGAAAAGGGCGTCGAGTGCGCGTCGATCGCCGTGCAAATTCACGGCGGCGCGGGGTATACGGAAGACTACGACGTTTCACGCTTCTTTCGCGATTCGCGGATCAATACAATTTATGAAGGCACCAGCCAGCTGCACATCGGCATCGCCAGCGGAGCAATCGTGGCGGGGATGGCGGCGGACGGATTTCTGCGGCGTTATTTTGAAAGCGTCTGGCAGGAAATCGACGCGCAGGCGCCCGACTTTCTGCGCGACATGAAAGCGATGCTCGACGAAGCCCTGCCGCTGTATCGCGATATTCCCGGCGGCCTGCGGGAACGCTACGCCCAGGCGCTGGTCGATCTTACGGCGCGGTATATGTGCAGCCTGCTGTATGAACGCGCCCTGGTTCGTCTGGAGCAATCCGGCGGCGCACCCGATCACTGGGAGTCCGACGCCCGGGCCTTCCAGCTCGACAGTGCGGCCCAGGTCGGCGCCTGCCTGTACCGGATTCGCCACGCCACCGCGGCGCGCCCGGCCTTCGAAAAAAAAGCCGCCGCAGCGGCCGGCTAGTTAGCTTGCGGCCGGGACCGGCTGCGGCCTGGGTTCAAACTCGCCGATTTCCGCCAGCAGAGTAGTTTTTCAACAGGCTGCTAGCGGGACTGCGCGGGCTTTGCAATGCGCTGAATGCGCGAGGCGTGAATCCAGCCGGTGAGGCCGGCGGTCGTGCGCACTCGCAGCCAGTTCGATTCCGGCTGGCGGCGCTGTCCCGTCGGCGGCAGCCGATAGCCCAGGCCGGTGCTTTCTTCTATATAAAGTATCGTGTGCGCGGCGACAGCCGCCTGGATCGGGCTGCGCTCGGTGGCCTGCCGATGGAGTCGCGCGGGAGCGATCGACCAGGCGTAGTTCTTGCCGGGTTGCAGCCGGGCGTTGATTGCCTGCTCCAGGAGCGGGCCGTTGGCTCCGCCGCCGCCTGTCGCGTGCAGCACCCGATAGATCAGCAGGGTTTCCAGGGCCCGGGGGCCGGGCAGCGCGCCGAGCAGCTCAATCGCCGCCCGCTCCAGTCCCGGATTCGTATGGCCTGCCGCCTGCTTCCCATGATTTTCGTCGGCGCCTGAATTGCTATCGTCGATGGCGGCGTCGATTGCATCGTCAGACGGAAATCCCAGCGCGGCCCGGGCAGCGGCCAGAGCCGCCAGGCTATCGCGATTGCTCATTGTCCGGGCTGCCTGGAGCGCGGCGATGTATTCACCGGGTCCCGCCGGGTCGAGCAGGACGGCCTGCAAAAGAGGCCAGTGATCAGCCTGATCCAGTCGTCCGATGCCCCGCAGAGCGGCCTGGCGTATGCGGGACCGCTGATGATAGAGCCCCCGGGCCAGGATGCGGGCGGGAACTTGCGGCTGGTTTTTCGCGGCCGGGTCGGCCGGGGCCGCCAACTCGCTCAGGTATTCGAAAAGCAGGACTTCGCTTTCGGCATCGAAGTCCGCCGGCGCGCTCGACGAATCATACAGGTCGACCAGAAAGGGAATCGAAGCCCGGTCCAGATGCGTTTCCAGGCTGGCCAGAGCTGCGGCCCGGGCGGCATAGTCGTCCCGGGCGATGGCCGCTTCCAGAGCGCGGGCGATCGCGGGACTGGCCGGGCATGCTTTCAAAGCTCGCAGACCGAAGCTGCGCTCCCGCGAAGGCACCGCAGAACGGGCCATGGCCAGATAGAGCGCGCAGCCCCGGGGCGGCTCGCGATCGGCGGCTTTTTCAGGCGCAGGCTCTTTCGAAGCGGCGGCCGGCGACGGGGATTTTTCGGTTCCGGTGGGCGATTGGGCCCGGCCAACGGCGGGCGAAAGCCAGATGACGCCGGCGCAGAGCAACGCGAGCAGGCGCGGCTCCAGAATAGAAGAAAGGTCACGTTGCATCTTTTTTACTATCGGAAGGCAGAGCGCATCGGAAAACCCCGAATCCGGGGTGCTGAAATAGATTGCACTGTGCCCGCGGGCGGAAAAAGCTGAACCATCGCCCGGACTTTTCAGTCTACAGGAGCGGAGTAGAACCTATGAAACGTTTTTTAATGATTCTCGCAGTCATCGGACTGGTTTTCAGCGCGGCCCCCGTCGCCGCGGACGGTAAATCGGCCCTGGCCTCCGTCAAGAAGATGGTGGGCTTTATCCGCTATCAGAAGAATGGGCTGGCGCTCAAACAGGTCGGCCTGGTTCCGGTCAGTCAATATCTCATGGGCTCGTATTATGATCAGGCGACGCCGGAGCAACGGGCTCGCTTTCAAGAACTGCTGGGCGAATACGTCGAGCTGCGCGCCTTTCCTCTGGCGCTGAAATATTTCAAAGACATCGATCTTTCGTACGACGAACCGACCGTGAAAGGCGACGCGGTGCACGTGCGTTCCAGTCTGCTGTACGCCGGTTCGGAGCAAGTGGTTTTCACCTGGGTATTGAAAGAACACGACGGCAAGTACGTGGTCACGGATTTTCTCGATGCAACGAACAAGTCTTCGATGAAAACCAATCGGGACAAACAAATCCAGCCCGTGCTCAAGCAGCGCGGCATCGACGGTCTGATCAAACAGATGGAACAGGTCGTGGCGAAAAGCCGCGGCTGATCGTTTCTGGAGATATAAGCCCGGTCCTCGTCCTTCATGCGCAAATACATAGTTCGCTTCTGTAATTTCTATCTCAATCGACCAGTTGCCAGCGCGGCCATCGCGCTGGTGATTTTTATCGGCGGCGCCTTTTTCGCAAGTCGCCTCCAGGTGAATTCGAATCAGCTCGATCTGCTGCCGGAGAATTTACGCAGCGTTCAAGAAGCGCGCCGGGTAGGGCGCATGATCGGCGGCGCGGGTTTCGTAATCCTGACCTTTCGTAAGTCCGAGCGCGATGCCGGCGATAAGATCTTTTACGAAGCCCTGGCCGCGAAGCGCCAGAGCCAGGACGGCGTGGCCGACAAACTGCTGGCCGAAGCGGAAGCCGAATACAAAAAGCTGCAGCCGGAAAACCAGAAGGACATTCCCGAGCTCAAAAAAGCCGTCGAAGAAATGAACGCGGCGCTCCAGGCTCTGCCGGAAATTCAGTACACCGAATACAAGGTCGACCTGAGTCCGGTTTTGCAGCGCATGCATTTTTTCGTACGCACGCCGGATTTGCGCGAAGGCCTGCGTCGCCTGGGCAAAAAGCGCGACGATATGATCGAACGGGCGAACCCGTTTTTTATCGATCTCGGACAGCCGGCCTACAATCTGCGCATGGACGACCTGGTCGATAAGTATCGGCGCGTCGGTAAAAAAGAAATCGACGACGACTACTACGTGTCCCCCGACCGCAAGATGTTGACCATGCTTGCGAAGCCGACGTTCAGCCTGCAGGAAATCGCCCAGAGCCGCGAACTGATCCAGACCGTTCGACGCATCGCCGCTGAAAAAAAATTCGACGAGCGCGGCATTGAAGTCGGTTTCACCGGATCGTACGTGCTGTACGTCGACGCCTACGACTCGATCAATAAGAGCATAACGCCAACGTTGATCTACGCCCTGATCGGCGTATCGATTGTTCTAACCGCTTTTATTCACCGCTTTTCTCTGATTGTGGCCATGCTGCTGGCGCTGGTGTACTCGATCGTTTTGACTTTTGGCCTGACCTATATCGTCATCGGCGAATTGAATCTGGTGACTTCGATGTTCGGCGGAATTCTGGCCGGGCTGGGAATCGACTTCGGCATTCATTTGATCGGCCGCTTTAAAGAGGAATACGCCGAGAACCCGGATTTTATTCCATCGATGATCGAATCGATCCTGCATACGGGCAAGGCCGCCACCTATTCGGCTCTGACCACGACCGCCGCTTTTATTTCGCTGATCGTTTCGGATTTCAAAGGCTTCAGCCACCTGGGAACGATGTCGGCCTACGGTATTCTGATCACTTCGCTCAGTATGTTTTTTATCGTGCCGCTGATTCTGGCCCTGGCGATTCGCATCTATCCGAACCTGCTGAAAAAATACGCCGCAAAAGACCGCGACCATACGGTTGAAGATCGTTTTAACGCGAAATTCGACGCGCCCCGCCTCTCGCGCATCGCGCTGTATTCCATGCTGACGGTCGTCATCGTCGCGGCGATTTTTGTACCGCGCGTCCAATGGGACAACGACGCGCGCAATATGCTCGATTATAATATTCCATCGGAAGTCTTACAAGATGAGATCGCCCTGCGCTACGACGTGGTCGGCACGCCGGTGGTCGTCGCCCAATCGGAGACCGACGAAGTTCGGGCGCTCTGGGAACACTTCGAACCGATGACGGAAGATCAGGATAAGATCCTGGCGCAGGTGCTTTCCGTTTTCGCCTTCGTGCCGCCGGCCTATCAGCAGCGCGCGAACTATAAATTAGTGCAACGATTTCGCGCCGAAAGCTCCGCCGTACAAAAAAGCCTGATCCCGCCCGCCTATCAGCGGTACTGGGGCGATTACCAGCGCATGGTTGCGCGCAAACCCTTCGAACTCAAAGACGTGCCCCCGGATCTTCAGTCGCAGTTTCGGAATATTCCCGATGCGCCGGAGCAGGGCTGGCTGACTTATATCTATCCGGAGGTCAGTCGTCTCTACAAACAGGAGGGCCTGGTCGAACTGGATGAGATCGTCGGCGAGATCGAGTTCCCGGTCCTGGGCGGCCAATCGCTGCAGAATCTGGCTTACTATCTGCCGACCTGGGAACGAATCCGCGGCAAACGCATCGCGGGAGATCGCAAGCGATCCGAAGTTGAAATCGCCGGTCGGCGGACCATTCCGCTGTCCGAACGCGAAGTCAACGGCATCCTGGCCCAGGCGAACGAAGCGAGCCCCGCCGAGCTCAAAGCGGCGGGCCTGAGCGAGCTGGCCGTAAAAACAGCCGTCGATAATCGACCCTATGAAAGCCTGGCCGATTTACAAAAAGAGCAGATCAGCGCCTACGGAACCGGTTCAGTCGTACTGGTCGCGCGCTTCACGTACATCGTATTACAAGAAACTCGTTATCTGCTGATCAGCACCGTGCTGCTGGTGCTTTTGATTTTATACGCGAGCTTTCGCAATATCATCTCTTCGTTGATGGTGCTCCTGCCCCTGGCGTCCGGCAGCATCTTGATGATCGGACTGATGTCGGCCCTCGGCGTTAAATTGAACTATTTTAATGTTAGCGTATTGCCGATCGTCATCGGCTACGGCATCGACAACGGCATCTTCGTATTTTATCGATACGTCGAAAGCGGTTCGATCTTTCGCACCCTGTACCATACCGGCCACGCGGCGCTCGCGTCTTCGCTGACTTCGCTCGCCGGCTGGGGATCTCTGGCCCTCGCCGGCCACCCCGGGATTCAATCGATGGGCATCCTGGCCTGTCTGGGCCTGACTTCGATGATGATCATGACTCTCGTTATGTTTCCCGCGGTGCTGCGCCTGTATGCGAAGCGACGGCCGGAATTCTTCGAAGGTCTGCGTGAACGTTACGCGATAGCGCCGGCAAGTCCGCCGGCAGAATCCGAGAAGGGAGAAGCCCAATCATGAAATTGCGTATGGAATCCATTCTGCCGCTTCTGATCGGCATCCCGCTGTTCGTTTCGGCCTGTACGGTGAGCGAAAGCTATACGGTGCGCTCGTATCAGTTGGACGAAGGTCAGCGGGTGAAGCGCCTGGTACAGGCGGCGATCGTCAGCGACGGCGCTGCTTCCGTCGATCCGGCCGTGCTGAGCATGTTTCAGGGAGTCGCGCGGGAATTCATCAGTCACCATCACGAATATATTTTGCTGGGCGCTGCAGTGCTGTCGAAAGGCGAACTGGCCGATGTGCGCGCAAAAGACGGCCAGGCGGCCTTGCCCGGCGCGACCGCCAGCTACGGCGGGCGAGCGCAGCCCGGCGCGGCGATCGATCGACTCTGTCGCGCGGACTTTGACGGCAAGCGTCCCCACGGCGTGCTGCTCAGTCGCTTCGAACGACTGGATCTAAACGCCGCGGCCGACGCCGTCGATTTGCAGGTCGAAGCGCGGCTGATCGACTGCGAAACGGGCCTGCTGGTCTGGCGGGCGCTCGGCGCGAACACATACGCGGCGCAGGATCCGGACTTAGAACAAACCATTCGGGGTTATGCCAATCGCTACGGTGAATCAACGCGTCCCTATGTCGCCGGCGCTTTTTTACTCGCGCGCAAACTCTTCGACTCGATGCCGGACCCGGATCTAAACGAAGACGACATCATCGAAAAGATTGAAATCGACGCGCTGGTCGAATAAGTCGAATAAAACCGCCGGCGAAAATCCGTAACCGCGCCCCGGGCGCTTCGTCGAATCAAATATGGGCGTACTCGAAACTGCGGCCGGCCCGCTTGAGTTTTTATTCGAAGCCTGGCGGATTGTCTGGACTATAAGCCAGGCGAAGGCCGGCGAAGTGTTGAACGCCCTGCTGCGGCCGTCCTGGACGAACTATTTCTACTGGCTTTTATTTGCGTCGCTCTTTTTCTGGGGACTCGAAATCTTCAAGCCCTGGCGGCGCGAGCAGGGGATCTTCCGCAAAGACTTCGCCCTGGACGCGTGGTACATGCTGTTCAATCTTTTCGTCTTTCCGCTGCTGGGATTCGCCGGCGTATCGGCCCTGGCCGAGCTCGCGTTTCTCCGCGGCATCGGTGTAGAGCGTTCGGCCGATCTGCATGCCCTGTCCGTCGCCCACTGGCCGGCCTGGGTTCAGATTCTGACCCTCTTTATCGCGCGGGATTTTGTACAGTGGTGCGTGCATCGCCTGTTGCACAGGGTGCCCTCGCTCTGGGAATTTCACAAGGTCCACCATTCGGTGGAACAGATGGGATTTGCGGCCCACCTGCGCTATCACTGGATGGAAAACGTGGTCTATCGCACGCTGGAATACGTGCCCCTGGCGCTGCTCGGCTTCGGCCCCGTTAACTTCTTTTTGGTATATGTTACCAGTTTGCTGATCGGGCACTGGAATCACTCGAATTTCAAACTGGGAATCGGCCCCCTGAAGTACGTGCTTAACAATCCGCAAATGCACATCTGGCACCACGCCCACGATATTCCAGGCGGCCATCGCTACGGCGTAAACTACGGCCTGAGTCTGAGCGTCTGGGACTATCTATTTGGAACGGCCTGCGTGCCTTCTGACGGTCGCGACATCAAACTCGGTTTTCCCGGCGTCGGCTCGGAATTTCCCCGGGGTTTCGCCGGCCAGGCGGTGTATCCCTTTTATCGTTCCAGCTCCGGGCCGCGGTCTTCGTCAGCATCTTCGAGCAGTTGAAGCGCTTCGCTCCGACTTTCAGGGAAACGCCGGGCGAGCTGGCGCGCTTCATCGGCGGCCTGGTCCCGGCGGTCATGCCGTATTAAGAATCGCAGGTGCTTGAGTCCCCATTCCACTTCCGGAGGACGCATACCTGTGGCGCCGGCCCGGGGGGCGCTAAACGAAAATTCAACTCCGTCTTCTCCGGCCGGGCGCTCAATCGCCAGGCTCGAACCGTGATTTTCGGCGATGCGACGAACCAGGCTCAAACCCAATCCAATACCGGGTTGCCGCTCGGAATCGCCTGCTTGCTGGAACTCCTCGCTCAATTCCTGCAGCCGTTCCGGCGAAGCCCTGCGCGGAGATTCGTAAAAGGCGAGTCGCACGCGCCGGGGATCCCGCCGGCCCGGGGCGATGCGAATTTCGATCCGCCGGGCGACGCCGTGGCTGCGAGCGTTCTCCGCTAATTCAATAAAGGCCGCTTCGATCAGAGTCGGGTCGGCGAAGATTCGCACGGCGTCCGCGTCGGGGATCGTGTTTACCAGGCGAAAGCTCAGCGGCTTCAGCTGCTCTTCCAGTACGACGATCAGCATCTCAAAAAAATTCAGCGCGTCGAATTCCCGCGCCCGGATCTCCGTCTCCTGAAAGAGCACCGCGGCGCGCTCGTTGCGCTGGATCATGCGTCGGGCCATGTCCATCACGCCGGAAAGAGCGGCCAGCTGCGAACGTCCCAGGCGATAGGCGGGATCCTCGATTAATCGCAGGCACTGTTCCAGCATGCCCTGGAGCGGCGCCTGCATCTCCCGGGCGCTGCCGGTTATATATCGATTCTTGACGGTGTCGAGATGGCGCAGCTTACGGTTCGCTTCGCGCAGCACGTTCCGCGAAGCCCGCAGCTGGCGATGCATTTGATAGCGGTTCGGTCCCATCAGAATCACCATCGAAAGCACGAAGCCGAGCACTCCGGCGATCTGTGGCTCAAGCACAGGAGATGCGGCGGAGAGACCGGTGGCGAGCGTCGTCGACGATCCGAAGGCTTTCGCAAATGAGTCCCCAAAAGAATCCGCAAAAAAATCCGCCAGGGCGCCGGCGGCGAATATCGCAAAGCCGGTCGAAGCCACAAGCGCTCCCTGCTGGCGCTGCACGCTCGCCGTCAGCAGGATGACCGCGGTGCAGGCGATCGTAAACAGAGCGCAGGCGGCGGCGTACGGCGCAATCCAGGGCGGCCATTGGTTCGCGTCGCGACCGCCCGCAAGCGCGAGCGTCGCCAGCGCGATACCGATCGCTGCCGGCGTCGAGACCCACTGGCCGCCGGCGACCGCCAGGGCGTACAGTCTTTGCAGCGCGCCTCCGAGATCGTTTTCGCCGCTCGTGCTTGTGCTTGTGTTTATTATTTTGCGCTTCCGGCGCAGCGCGGGAAAGAGGACGTAGACGAACCAGAACAACAGGATCGGAAGCAGGACCCGAAAGATTTGAAATTCCGCGAAACCGCGGTCGCGATCGTCCGCCAGATACGGCAGCAGCAGCGCGAAGGCGGCCACTAAGCCAATCGCGCTAAAAATCAGGTGGGAAATGTTACGGGGATTCGCAATCAGCAGGATCAGATTAAACAGGCCGGCCAGCCCGAGGATTCCGACCAGAGCGCCTCGAATCAGGGCGTCTCGCAAAGGCGGGCAGGCCAGCACCTGCGCTACCGTAGAGAGTGCGGGCGACGGACCGCCGGGAACTGCGAAACAGGACTCAAGCATGATACCAGGAATTCTATTCCAGTATCAGATACTATCGGATGGGCGGGCCGTGAAATTCAGCCCGGGCGACGGCCGCTTTAGCTTTTACAGGCTCTTGGACTTGATCCGTCCTTTCAGTCTTTAAGGCTCTGCGGACAGGCTAAAGATCCCGCAGCAGCGCCTGCCAGGGGGCGTAGTTCAGCAGGCGGGCCTGAGTCGATTCAGGCAGCACCTGCTCCAGATCCCGCAGCAGCCGGCTTTCTTTCCCGGAGGAACGCCCCGTCAGAGCCGCCAGTCCCGACGCCAGAGCCGCGCTCGCGCCGCCGCTGAATCCTACCAGGCTGCGCAAATCGGCGCGAACCTCGGGATAAAAATTCATCTGGAACTGCTGCCTGTCGCCGTAGCCCGCGCCCTGGCGATATTCTTCGACGGCTTCGAGCAGCGTCAGCGGTCCGTCGATCATCTGCGCGGCTGCAAAACGTTCGCCGGAGAAGACGCGGCCTTCGGCGTAGCGACTGACCGACTGAACGGAACGACTGCGCCCCTGAGCGACGCGTTGCAAAAATAGATCGTAGATCGACTGCATACTCTGGCTCATCAATTTTTTCGATGCGGGACTCAAGGGGCCGGCTTCGGAGAACAGGTCGCGCGTCGGATCCTTAAACAAAGATTCGCGTTTGATTCCGAGCTTTTTGTACAGTCCCGCCACATTCGGGCGAATGCGAATGACGCCGATCGATCCCAGAATGCTGAAGGGCGAAGCGTAGATGCGATTGGCCGCGCAGGCCAGATAGTATCCGCCGGAAGCGGCGACAGAGCCGACCACGGCGAAGACCGGTTTGACCCGGGACAGGCGATAGATGCTATCGAAGAGCAGCTCCGAGGCGTCGGCGCCGCCGCCGGGACTGTTAATATACAAAAAGACGGCTTCTTCGCGTCCTTCTTCCAGACCTTTGATCAGCTCACGATAGGGCAGGGCCGCGATGCCGTAGCCTTTCGGCGGTTCATCAATCCGGCCCATGCTGATCGGTCCGTCCATTGTAACGGTGGCGAGAGCCGGCAGGCTGCGCAGGCGCAGCAGGGGAAATTGTTTGCGCCGGTAGCGTTTGTACAGCGCGCGCTCGCCGGTCGTTCTGCGACGGGCCTGCGCTTCCTGTTTCAGCATCCGCCGCACATCCGCTATCGACTCCGCGGTTTCTCCGGCAGCTTCAGATTTTTCTTTGCCGCCGTCGCGCTGCGCCTGTTCTGCGCCGTCCGTATTCTCTTTGAGCGGAAGCGGCGCGAAGCCGTGGAGGACCTCGTCGCTGATTTCGTGAATCACTTCGTCTTTCGCATTCGTCGCCGCAGCCGCGGATTCAGACGCAGGCGCCGCGTCGGTCTCGGGATCGGCGGGTTTGCCGGCGACCAGGTGGCTGCGAATCCAGTCTTCGAATACGGCGGCACGCACGGCCTGGTCGAAAAAACCGATCTTGAGAAGTTCACGGCTCTCCGCGAGAATCTGCCTGTGGGCGAGCTGTTTCAGCCGGGCTCCCGGACCGGCCGGGGCATTGCCTGCGGCTCTGCCCTGTTTGCCGGAACGTTCGCCGGCGGAATCGCCGGATCCATCGGTCTTGCGCTCGCCGTCCGACTCCAAAAATCGCGCGTCGATGCGAGCGCGAAAATCTCCGAGCAGCTCTTTCAAATTTTTGCGCGCCGCCGGAGAATAGCCCGTGCGGGTAAACATCTCGAAGCCTTCGGCTTTGAATTTGCCGGCGTGGTGCGTTTCGACCGTCACGCCGAAGCGTGCGATCGTGTTCTTCAGAAAGTAGCCTTCTGTCGCAGGATAGTTCAAGACGAAATTCGCATGCAGCGCCGCGTAGCGCCGGCGGGCGAAGCTCATCAAATAGAGCGACTTGAGATTCCCGCCTTCGCAGTAGGCGATCAGACCTTTGCCGGCAGCGTCGATCCTGGCCAGAGCGCGGCCGAGCTGCTCGACTTCGGCCCAGGACGCTTCGACATCCGGGACGGTGTAGACCAGGGTGCTGAGCGTATCGCTTTCGGCGAAGACCCGCAGCAGCGCCAGATACTCCGCGAAGTGCATATCCTGGCGCGGCGCCAGATAGGCCAGCACGCCGCTCGGCCGCAACATTGTAAAACGATCCGGCACGAGGTGGAAGAGCAGATCGCCGCCTCGCGCCAGATTGCGCAGCCGGCAGTATATATAGACCGGCAGACGGATCGGAATGAAAAAGAGCAGTCGTAATAAGAACATCGGATTCTGATGTTTTGCCAGGGCCTCTGCGGGGCAAGCAGGAACGGTCGCGTATTCTGGCTTGACTGTGCGCCGGCCTCCGGGGACAAGCACAGACCGTGAAACACATCCTATCGATCTACGTAAAAAACGAGCCGGGCGTGATGAGCAGTGTCTCGGGACTCTTTACCCGACGGGCTTTCAACATCGACAGCATCGCCGTGGGCACCACGCAGGATCCCCTGGTGTCCAGCATGACGATCGTAATGAAAGGCGATGACGACGATCTGCGTCGCTTTCAGGGGCAGCTGCTGAAACTGGCGGACGTGCTCGAAGTGCGGACGCTGCCGTATCACGGATCGGTCACTCGCGAACTCATGCTGGTGCGCGTGGCAGCGCCGGTCGAACGCCGGGCGGAAATCATCGCCATCGTCGACGCCTACGAAGGCAAAGTCGTGGAGCTGACGGAAGATTCCATGCTGATCGAAGTCAACGGCAACAACCGCCGGATCACCGGGGCGATCGGCCTGCTCGAAAAACACGGCATTCAGGAAATGGCCCGCACGGGACAAATCGCCCTGGGTTTCAAAGCCGACGACCACTAGCAGCCATTTGCTCAAGAGACCGCTTCGCACGCTTTCGGAAATTCCGCCTCGGCGCTACGCGCGATGCACGCTCTGAAAGCGCGCAACAGCGTCGTGCAGATGATCCACAAAGAGCGTCGCCGGATTGTAATCAGCGATCGACACCCAGTCGAACCAATCGTGCTCCGGGGAAAGCCGCACCGCCTGGCGAAGCTCCGGCGTTATTTCCGCGCGATACGCGATCCCCAGGGCTTCATAGCCGCTTTCGGTCACGAAGTGCGGGAAATAAAAACGGGGTTCCGCTTCGATCCGCGCCGCATCGGCGACGGTCGCTCCGAGTTCTTCGGAGAGTTCGCGCCGGGCGGACTCAAGCCAGGGACGGTAAATCTCGCCGGGACCGAAACGGCCGCCGGGCAGATCGCCGACCTGAGCGGCGGCGTCCTTTAAGATCAAAAAGCGATCTTCGGAACACAAAAAGATTTTCAGCGTAATCTGAAACAGAGCGGGCTTCAAGCGTCGCCATCCTGTCCAGCGCCGCGACCAAAGCCTTCGTCGATCTTGACCAGGCGCGGACCGGCGGCGCCGCTCAGATCGATTTCGTAGCCCAGAATTTCAGCGCAGGTCCGCAGACGCGCCGCCCGCAATTCCCCCGGCGTATAACTGCGTTCGCTTCTGCCGGCCGGCTGCTTCGATTTTCCGGACTGATCGCTGCGCGGCGGAAGAGGTGCGGTCGGTTCGGAGACCGCATCGACTGTGGACGGGCCGGAAGGGCCGGTCGGGGTTTTCGACCCGTCTGAAATTTCCGGGCTTTCTGGATTTTTCGGGGCCGGGTCTTTGTGGTCCTCGCCTTTTGGATTTAGATTCTCGATATTCTCGAAGCCTTCCGGGTTTTCCAGGCTTTCCAGATTTTCAATCGAGGCGAATTCGTCGTCGGTGAATTCATGGGCCTGGGGATGCGGATAGAGGCCTGGCAGCGCGAGCTCCAGTTCGTGTAAAAAGATTTCGTCTTCGCGAGTGAGGGCCATCAGCAGGCTCTGGAAGGCTTCCGGATTATAGTCGGCCAGCCGGCGAAAGAATTCCGGTAACAGCAGCGAAGTTTCCATTAAGAAACGCAAATCGTCGTCGCTCAAGAGCCCCAGAATGCTCGCCGTAAATTCAGTGATCGGCTGATAGACAATTTCCTGATCGTCTTCGAGCGAACGCGTCGTCCAGGTTTCACTCACGCCGACTTCCAGCAGGCGAATCCAGCCGGGCAGCAGACTCGCATGAATGGTTTCAAAGAAGACCAGCAGGGAAAAGATGGTTTCGTTGCGAAAGGGCGCGCCGCTGCCGATATCAAGACGCGCCTCCCAGGCCGTATCGAGTTCGCCGTCCTTGATGCAGTCGCGAATCATCGCGAAGATCGTCGTGCGCAGGCCGACGCCCAGGTCCGGCGGAAAATTAAAACGAACGCGACCGCCCGGCTCTTCGATCGATTCGCTGATCAGTCGCGGATCGATCATACACAGATAGGCCAGTAAGATCAATTTTTCGTGCAGGGTTTCCCGGGAAGTCATCATGCGTTCGATAAGTTCCAGGTCCGGGTCGGCGTCGGGCAGGGAATCCAGATAGCGCAGCACGACCCAGATATCGACCCACTCGTTGTCCATCAGGAAGTTTTGCGCGGCGTCATGAGGAAAATCGCTTTCGACGCCGTCGCCGATCACTTCAAAGATTTGAAAATCGATCTCCGAAAAATCGAAATTTTTCAGCATACGATAGGCGTTCTCGTCAATCGTCGCGAAAAAGGGCAGGCGGGCTTCGCTCAAATAAAAGCGAGTCACCTGGTCGGACTCCTCTTCGGCGTGATAGCTTGAGATCGCTTCGGCGGTGTGAATCAAACCCAGGTCAATCAAATCATGGGAGCTGAACTGGTGCTCCTGCAGATTATTAAAGAAGCTGTCGAAGGCCGCGAGAAACTCCGGTTCCGGACGGCCCTGCTCCAGCCACTGACTCAACTGGTGGTAGACATAGTGAGCCAGCTCCCGACCGGCTTCGCGGTCCGCGTCCATCTTATAATCGCGGTATTTTCCGAAGATGTGGGTTTCCATCTCAGTCTCGCCCGGCCTCCGCATTCGTTTCTGTTTCGCTGCCCGCGTTTGGAGGAAAGATCCGATTCGACTGTTCGAGATAGCGCGCGAACTGGTGGAAGTGACGGCTCTTGTGTAACATGGCGTCGCCGGCTTCCGGATCGCTATCGTAAAGATTTGTCTGGTCCGCAGGATGGCGCGCGGTCATGACGATGAAATGCGGCGTGCCGATCCACTGCATGAGCAAGCGTTCGCCTTCGACCCAGCCGATCACTCCCGTATTGGAACCGCCCGCATAGTACGCGAAGGGCACGGCCTGGTTCGGCCGCGCGCGAAAGGGCTCCAGCAGGTCGCGACCCATCGCCGCGTACTGCACGTCGCCGCCGGCCAGGCCGAGAATCGTCGGCAGCACATCGAGCTGGTTCGCGATCTCCGGCACGCGCTGCGCCGCGATCTTGCCCGGGGCGAAAATCAGCAGCGGAATGTGACGGTCTTCGAGATAGTTCAGGCCGCGGTGGTGCGCGTGGTCCGCGGTAAAAAGAAAGATCGTATCGTTGAAGTACGGCTTATCGCGCATGGCCCGCATGAAATCGCCGAGCATTTGATCGGTATAACGATAGCTGTTCAGAAAATCGCGCTGCTCGCCGGCCGTCTCCTCTTCGAAAAAAGCGAAGCTCTCGTCCGGAATCAAAAAGGGATGGTGCGTATTCAGCGTAAAGATCGAGGCGAAGACGGGTCGCGCGGGATCCTCGGAGTGCAGGGCGTCCATGCGCTGTTCGAGGACGCGAAAGCTATCGCCGTCCTGGTAACCCCAGGCGGAGCGACCGATATTCGAATTCTGCACAAGGCCCTGCGCTTCCATCTCCCGCCAGCCGTAGGCTTCGTCGAAACCCAGGTGCGGCAGCATGCGGTCCATGCTGTCGAAGCGCAGATCGCCGCCGTGCACGAAAACCGAACGATAGCCTTTGCGATTCAGAATTTTCGCCAGACCGCCCATGCGATTCGCAGATTCGTTGCTGCGCAAAATCGTGCGATTCGCGCGATCCGGAAGGCCGGCCAGCATACAGAAGATGCCGTTCGCGCTGCGTCCGCCGGAAGCCATGAAGCGATCATAGTAGCGGCCCTGCTGCATGAGACGATGAAATTCCGGCGCAATCTCCGGATCGCCGCCGTGCACCGCCAGGTACTTCGCGGTAAAAGATTCCAGAACGATCAGCACGACGTTCGGCGCGCGCTGGCCGCCGGGGAGCAGCGTGGCTTTCGCCGGCATGCGCCGGACCAGCGGATAGTCGTCGGAAATGAAAGCGGCTGGTTGATCGAGCAGCCCGCGCACGTAGGCGGTGTTCACGTTTTGATCGTAGAACTTGAGAAAGTCGCTGCGATCCTGAGCGTCGCGACTGATTGTGAACAGACCGTTCAGCGGAATCGTATTCAAGAACGAAGTATCGTAGCGGATGGCGTCGGGCGATCGCACCGGGCTTTCCTGGACTCCGCCGCGCACGGCGACTACCAGCAATACGATCAGAGCCAGATAGCTCACAAACAGAATGGGCAGCCCGCGATACTTTTTGATTCCGGCCCGCCAGCCCCAGTCGGTGGCCGGCGCCGCTTCCGCCGGCATCGTCAGGGGCGCGGCAGGCCGACGCGCAAGCCACCAGATTCCGCCGCCAATCAATCCCGGCAAGAGGAACGCCCAGCCGGCGAGCATGAGCGGGCTGCGCTCGCTGATGCCCCCGAGCAGCGTGCCCAGATCGTTGAAATAAGCCGTGAACTCCCAGCCCAGATGCTTGTCGTTAAACGTGAAATTGTAGGTGCTCGCGAGCAGAATCAGATTCAGAGCGCACAGATAGATCCACTGACCGTACTCGAGCCAGCGCAGAACGCGATTGAGTCCGGAGCGGCCGAGGGCGTAGAGCGGTAGAAACAGGACGAGAGGCAAAATCAGAAGCGGCAGGGTCGCGATATCAAAGCTCAGGCCGAAGAGCAGCTGATCCAGCACCTGGCCGGCGGCCGGGGTCTCCGGCGGCCAGTGGAGCAGGACAAACAGAATTCGATGAAAAATCAGCAGCGCCAGGCTTCCGAAGGTCCAGGCGAAGATTTTTTTTGCGGAGTATGCGGCTGGCGAGCCTTTTCCGGCCATTTTGGTTGCCCTGAGAGTACGATTTAGAAAAGTGAACGGGTGGCAAGTACAAATCAAAACCAAAAATACGATGTCTTCGGAGTCGGCAACGCGATCGTCGATACCCTCGCGTTCACTGAAGATGCATTCCTCGAAAAACACCAGATCGCCAAAGGCGTCATGACCCTGGTCGAAGGCGACGGGCAGGGCAAACTCCTGAACGATCTGCAGAACCAGAGTCTGGAATTACGCTCGGGCGGCTCCGCTGCGAATTCGATGTACAATATCGCGCTCTCCGGCGGCAAAGCTCTGTATACCGGCAAAGTGGCGGACGATCCCAATGGCGAATTTTATCGCCGCGATCTTGAAAAAGCCGGCATTGGCTTTCACGTAAAAGCCCTGTCGGAAAACGAAGGTCCGACCGGCACCTGCGTCGTCATGACGACCCCCGACTCCCAGCGCACGATGTGCACGCACCTGGGAGTTTCGACTCGCCTGAGCGCGGCCGACATCGACGAAGATCTGCTGAAAGAGAGTAAGATCGTCTACGTCGAAGGCTATCTGTGGACCGGCGATTCGACGAGAGCAGCAAGCATCGCCGCCATGGAAGCGGCGAAGAAGCACGGCGCGAAGGTCGCATTTACTTTTTCCGATCCTTTTCTCGTAAACGGATTCAAAGACGATTTCACGAAGCTCGTGAAGGACTACTGCGACATTGTCTTCTGTAATAAAGACGAAGCGCAGCACTTCACCGGCTGGCAGGATATGGACGCGGTCGTCAAAGAGATCGCCAATCTGTGCGAACTGGTTTTCGTAACCAGCAGCGAAGAGGGCGCCTACGTCTGCGAACACAAAGGCGCGGACGTGCACAGAGAGCCGGGCTTTCCGGTCAACGCGGTCGACACGAACGGCGCGGGCGACGCCTTCGCGGGCGGCGCGCTCTACGGACTCAGCCAGGGCTGGGACAACGCGAAGTGCGCGCGCTGGGGCAACTATCTCGGATCGCAGATCGTTCAGATCCACGGCGCCCGCCTGCAGAATTCGTACGAAAGCCACATCGCGAATATCGTAGGCTGAGGGAGGCCGCGCGCCGATGATGCAGCAGCCCGAACCCCGAGTTCTTCACCTGAACACCGCGAAAACCTGGCGCGGCGGCGAACGCCAGGTTTTCTTTCTGGCGAGCGGTCTCAAAGAACGCGGGATTCACCAGTGGGTCGTGGGGCGGCCCGGCAGCGAACTCGGCGAACGCTGTCGGGACGCCGGGATTCCCTTTCACGAGCTCGCCATGCGCGGCGAATGGGACCTGCTGGCGGTTCGCCGCCTGCGACAGTTTATTCGCCAGCATGAGCTGAATCTACTGCATGCCCATACTTCGCGCGCTCACGGGCTCGGCCTGATGGCCGTGGCGAAAACGCCCGCTTGCCGGCTGATCGTTTCGCGCCGGGTGGATTTTCCCGCGGGCAAGAACCTGCTTTCGCGGCGCAAATATCTCAGTCCGCGCATCGCACGCTTTATCGCGATTTCCGAAAACGTAAAGCGCGTGCTGCTCTCGGACGGAGTGCCGCCCGAACGAATTCGCATCGCCTATAGCGGGATCGATCTCGATCGCTTCGCGCCTTTGTCCGGCGCGGCGGCCCATGCCAGCGCCGAGAATCTAAAAGCCCTGCGCGAAGAATTCCAAATCAACGGCCAGCCGCCGCCGATCGTCATCGGCAACGTCGCGGCTCTCGTAGATCATAAGGACCAGGCGACGCTGCTCCAGGCTCTGGCTCAGATTCCGGTTGACGCGCCGGCGTTTCGCTGTTTGATTTTCGGCGAAGGCGAGTTACGCGCGCCCCTGGAGGCTCAGGCCCGGGAACTGGGCATCTTAAATACGCGGGTTTTTTTCGCCGGTTTTCGGGATGGGATTGACGACGCCTATCGCCTGTTCGATATTTTTGCGATGAGTTCCAAAGAAGAAGGGCTCGGCACGGCTGTGCTCGACGCGATGGGCTTCAGCCTGCCGGTCGCCTCGACCGCCGGCGGCGGAATTCCCGAAATGATTGTAGACGGTGAAGGCGGATTTTTGAGCCCCGTGGGTGACGCCGCAAAACTCGGCGAGGATCTGGCGCGGCTGCTACGATCTTCGGAGCTGCGATCGCGCTTCGGTGATTATAACCGCGAACGCGTGAAACGTTTCAGCCACCAGACAACCTGCGAAGATACTCTGAAGATCTATCGCGAAATTCTGGGGGACGCGGTCTAGTGCCCGGATCGATTTCCGGAGGCGGCGGCGAAGAACAGTCCGCGCCCGGCGGCGGACGCCCGCCGAAGACCCCGAAGAAACAGGGCGGCCTGCGCAGTTTTTACGATCGGGTGCGGGATCGGGTAAAGCGCAGTCGCAGCAGCGTTAAGAAAGGCGGCGCGGCGGCCGGCGAATACATGCGTTCGAAAATGATCGACATGGTCGGCGGCGACGAGTGGGTCGAGCAGGCCTTCGAACGCGCCAGGCAGCTGCGCGCGCCGGATATCGAAGAGCTGCCGGTTGATTTCAAGCTGCGCCAGTCCAGCTGGCCGCGGCGGCTGTACGAACGCGTCTTTCCTATTCGCCACATCTTTCGCATGGGCTATCGCCACGAAGACGAATTTCTCGAAGACTTTATGCCCATCTCCCACGATTCTTATATCGGTCGGGGAACTTATAAATTCGTGTACCGTCTGCCCTGGCAGATGGTGATCAAAGTCGGCAAGGACGTGCTTGGTTCCGATCCGATCTTCGGTTCCACCTATCGCGAAGTAGTCGAAGGACCGGATAAATTTCTCAAGCCCGAAGAGCTTTCCCTGTGGCGACACCTGAAACGCGGTCGGGGCACGAGCGCACGAGAACGCATCGATCACAAATTCGCCCGCCTGGGTCTGGAACGATATCATTACTGGAAAGTGCGCGAAGAGCTGCCGGATCTCGTGCTGCCGACGCGATTTTTTATGGGCGTGCGCTATCGCCAGCGACTGTCCGGTCGCGATTTCTTTTCGCGCAAGATCATGCCGATGGACAGCCAGGTTCTTTTAGTCGGCAAACACCTGAAAGAATTCGCGACCGCCGGCAAGCAGGCCGACCAGGGCTGGATGGGGCGAACATTTGCGCCTGGCTACGATTTCGATTTCGACATCGGCCGTTTCGGTCAGATCAAAAAGAAAGTGCTGGTGAAAATCACCGAAGACTTTCGCAAGCTGATTCGCTTCACGGAACTCCTGGCGCTGCGCGAAAAGCTGATTTTAGATATTCACACCGAAAATTTAATCATCACCCTGCCGGACTTTCAGCTCAAAGTATTCGACTTTCATCTCTTCGATGAGCATCTATACGAACCCAGCTTAAAATTCGACAGTCCGGAAAAAGATCATATCGAAGTGATCGAAAAATTTATCGAGTCCTTCGAATTGGATCGCTGAGGGCTCCGGTCGCCGCTTGCGCCGAACAGGACGCAGCCCGAACGCGCAATCCCGGCCAATCTACATAACAAGCAACTATGAGCGAAATCAACAAAAGCAAAGTCCGCGCAATTCTGTGGGACGTCGACGGCACGCTCTTCTCAAGCGAAGAGATCATCCATCGCATCTATCAATCGACTTTCGAAAAGTACCGTGCGATTCACGGCGTGCCGGCGAAGGTCCCGACGCTCGAAGAAATCGTCGCTCAGATCGGCAAGCCGGTCAAAACGATCTTCGAAAATCTGGCTCCCGACGTTCCCGAGGCCCGACGCTACGATCTGAGCCTGGGAATTTTACACGGCCTGGTTTCGAGCATCTCGGCCGGCGAAGGCGAACACTATCCGCAGGTTTTGGAAGTGCTTTCGCAGCTGCACGCAGAACGCGGCTATCAGTTTTACGGCGTGAGTAACGGACGCTATCCGTACATCGAAGCGATCCTCCGGCAGAATGGCACCTTCGCCATGTTCGCCGATATTCCGACCATCGACAACCGCACGCTGCACGATAAAAACCAGCTGGTCGCCCACATTCTGGAAAGATACGGGCTGGCTCCCGCTGAATGCGTATTAATCGGCGACCGGACCTCGGACCGCGACGCGGCTGTTTCAAACGGGGTGCCCTTTATTGCCGCGACGTACGGCCACGGCGAGTCCGCGGAATGGGACGGGGCCGCGGCCCGGATTGATTCTCTGCCGGAGCTCCTGGATCTACTGTAGCGGGGATCGGGATTCACACCGACCGCGGGGATTGTCGCTTGACCTGTGAGCCGCCCCCGGAAAAATTAAAGTCATCCAATTCAGACGCCCGTCGCGGCGTCGGTCTACGCAAGATGCATTAGATCTATCAGAATTCACAAGAGGCAAAACAACAGCATGGCACGGAAAAAAATCGCACTGATCGGCGCCGGACAAATCGGCGGAACAATGGCGCTGCTCGCCGCCCAGAAAGAACTCGGCGACGTCATTCTCTTCGACATCATGGAAGGCGTTCCCCAGGGCAAAGGCCTGGATATTCACGAAGCGACGCCGGTCGAAGGCTGCAACTCCACGATTACCGGAACGAACGATTACAAAGACATCGCCGGCGCGGACATCTGCATCGTAACGGCGGGCATCCCGCGCAAACCCGGCATGAGCCGCGACGATCTCGTCAGCACCAACACGAAAATCGTAAAACAAGTAGCCGAAGGCATTCGCGACAACGCGCCCAACGCCTTCGTAATCGTAATTACCAATCCCCTCGACGCGATGGTCTACGTGATGCAAAAAGTCACCGGCTTCCCGAAGAACCGCGTGATGGGCATGGCGGGCGTGCTCGACTCCGCGCGTTTTCGCACCTTTATCTCGATGGAAACCGGCGTATCGGTCCAGGACATCACGGCCTTCGTACTCGGCGGCCACGGCGATACGATGGTGCCCCTGCCGCGCTACTCAACCATCGCGGGCATCCCGCTGCCGGAGTATCCCGGCCTTTCGCAAGAACGCATCGACGCGATGTGCAAGCGCACCGCGGGCGGCGGCGGAGAGATCGTAAATCTTTTGAAGACCGGCTCCGCGTTTTACGCGCCCGGCGCCTCAGCGATCGCGATGGCCGAGTCGATCATTCGCGACCAGAAACGCATCTTTCCCTGCGCGGTTCTGTGCGAAGGCGAATACGGTCAGAGCGGCATCTTCATGGGCGTGCCCGTCAAGCTGGGTGAAACCGGCGTCGAGCAGATCATTGAAGTCAGCCTGACCGCCGACGAAAAGGCGGCGCTGGATAAATCAGCCGACGCTGTGAAAGATCTGATGAAGTCGGTGGACGCTGCGGGCGTTTTATAAGCGGACCCGCATAAATATTCTATCATCGGCGATGTCGCGGTTCAATGCGGACGGATGTCGCCGATGATAGTATCGCACGCCAGTGTGACAAAAACCGCCGCTTGACCGGCGGTTTTTTTTATGATACAGTCCCGGCCCGCCTGCCTGCACAGGGCTCATAAACCCCGCCTCCAATACAGGCTCTCCTCCCACGGGGGCGGGGTCTCGGGACGCAATCGCTTTGCTTCCCGGGTCTAAAACTGAGCTTATGTGCCCAAACAAAGTGATCCAGGTGGGTGCCGGCGCGCGATCGCCAGGATAAGATCGCGACGAATCTCCCGGCACCGGATACCTATGAAGACACGCCTGATCTGTATTTTGCTCGCGATGTTTTGCGCTCACGTCGCCTTCGCACTGCACGGCTGTAGTTTGCCCCGGACGGAAGTCGCACGTCAGGCTGAAGAGCTCGCGCGGCTGCGATTCCTAAACGACGCGATCGAATCCGGGGCGGCGACGGAAATGCAGGCATATTTCCCGGAGGGCCACGCCTTCTTGCTGGCCCTGACCGCTCTGGCCTGGTCGGAATTCCATGGGAGTCTCTCAGGCGAAGACCCGGCGACGATCCGTTTGCGCCAGGAAGCACATCGCAGTATATTGATCTGCCTGAGACTGCTTGATTCGCGCGAGGGACGGGCTCCCTTTGATTCCGAATTGCCGGCGGATCACGGCGCTTTTTATTCGGGATGGTTATTGCAGACGCAATTGGCGGCGATTCGGACTGGCTCCGAATCGATCCGCGCTTCCGATCTCTTTTCTGAAGCAACCCGGACTTGCACCACGCTGCGCGACGCTTATGCTTCCAGCGCCTCTCCTTATCTGGAATCTTACCCGGGCCTGGCGTGGCCGGCGGACACTGTCGTCGCGATCAATAGTTTAGCTGTATGTGAAAAGATATTAGGCGTGAAGACCCGCGCAACGGTTCTGCGCTGGATTCAGCAGGCCAGAGCCACGGCCGATCACAGCGGTTTTTTGCCGCACGAAGTCGACCCGCGTTCCGGTTCCATCCGACAGCCGGCGCGCGGGACCTCGGCCGCCCTGATTCTGCGTTTCATGCCCGGGATTGATCCCGAATGGGGAGCGCGGCAGCTTGCGTCTTTTCGAAGAGAGTTTATTGCGATTCGCTTCGGCATCCCGGGTGTGCGCGAACATCTTTCGGGAAAGTCGTTCGGCGATATTGATTCCGGGCCCTTGCTATTCGGGGTCAGCCTTTCAGCGACCGCCGCGGCCGCAGGAGCCCTGCGGCTACAGGGGGCGGAAGCGCTGGCGGAAAGCCTGGAGCGTCCAGGGGAAATCTTCTCGATCGGCGTATTCGGGCGTAAGCGTTTTATTTTCGGAGTGCTTCCGCTGGGCGACGCCTTCCTGGCCTGGTCCAGGACTACCAGGCCGCGAGAATCACCGACGGCTGGCGATTTCCCCGCCGCCGGATCTATGGCTGCGTACGCCTGGCTGTTCACCGGCCTGTCGCTGGCTTTGTTTCGAATCGCACTGGCGAAAGGCGGAAAACGCGCCGCTCGTCGCGGGAACTAAATCAATCGGAACTCACTCAATCGCTGGCGGGCCTCCAGACGGCGATGGCGGCGCTCTTGCGCTACGAAAACTGCTTGCAAGCGCCCAGGGATCGGTCGATACAAAGCTATGGCCTACGCCTACAACATCATCCGTGACCCGGAACCGGCGAACTTCGAAGCGCCGGAGTCGGTCTGTCGCTGCGAGGGCTGCGGCCGGATTCACACGCGCAGTCGGGTGATTGCGGCCGGCGCCAGACTCAACCAGGCCCGGGCCTGTCCGCGCTGCTGGTCCGCGCGGATTGATTTAAATCCGCTGCAGCTTTTCGGTCAGCGCTCATTGAGCGCAGGCCGGATCTCCCCGACCTGAAACGCGAGCCCGCGGCACGAATCATACCGAAGGGATCCATCTTAATCACACAAACTACCAGGCAGGAAACCACTCAATGACTGAGCTTCAACTTCTAAAATCCCGGGCGATTCAAATCGCTTTAACTCTGGCCATCGCCTTTGCGTTCGGCCTGGGAGCGACGCATAGCCTGAGCGCGAATCAGAAAGAGTGCACGATGGATATTCAGTGCGGCGTCGGTAAGAAGTGTTCGAGCGGCGTGTGCACCGGCGGCATCGCGCCGAAGATCAAAGGGCAATGTGTGAAAGGTAAATTCGGCAAGAAGGTTTGTTCGAATACCGGCGAAGCGTGCATGAACGATTCCCAGTGCCTGCGCTAAATCTGCGCTAAAATATCGGCGGAGCCAGAAAGACAGGCGGGCCCGGGGAGTCGCAAAAGATCCGCCTTCCGCCGCCCGCAACTCCAGGAATCTATCGCCATCGACAGACCCTGGAGTTTACGCGCGACGTGACGGTGCCCTGAACTCAGTTCAGTTCAGCTCTTCTTTAATGATCGCGTCAAAGTCGGCGTAGGGCAGAGCGCCCGATACGAATCGACCGTTAATGAAAAAAGCCGGCGTTCCACGCACGCCAACGCCTTCGCCCTGGGCGATATCGGCTTTGACTTCCGCTTCCATGGCGTCGCTATTCGTCATGCACATATTGTAATCTTTCATATTCGCACCGACCCGACCCGCCAGGCTGGCCAGCTGATCCGGATCGAGATAGTTCGGCGCGCGATCGGCCGCGAACAGGCCGTCGAAAAACTCCCAGTACTTGTCTTTATCCTGGAGCAGCACGCAGTTCGCAGCGACGTGGGCCGCCATGGCCTTCTCGTGAAAGCTGAGCGGAAAGTCTTTGACCACCCATTTGATTTTGTCGCCGTAGTTGGCGCGAATCTGAGTCGCGGTCTCCTGGACTCGCGTGCAGTACGGGCATTCGAAATCGGAGAATTCGATGATCGTAACTTTCGCATTGGGATTGGAGCGCACCGGATCATCGTCCACGGCCACTTCCTGGCGCACGATCGGTCCGGAATAGACTTTGTAGCCGTAGTCTTTTTTCAGGCGTGCGATCTCAGCCTGCATGACTTCCTGCTGACTCTGGCCCAGCATAAACTGCGCGATGCGATCTGAAACCTGCTCATAGCTTTCGGCTCCGATCTGGCCGCTCTCTTTCAAACGGGCATACATGCTGCGCATCTCCGCCTCGGTCGGCGGCTGCACTTTTTTGCGCAGATCGCTCATGTACTCTTCTTTTGTTTTGCTCTGCTTTTTCGCCTCGGCGGCGAATAATTTATCCGTGGCCAACTGGCCCAGAGCGTTGACCAACTGCTGATTGTACTCGTCGCGCATCGCTTTGTAACTGGAAGGCGAGGACTTCGCCAGATCTGCCTCGAAGTACTTCGTGCCGTCGACCTCGACATAAGGCTCGTCGCCGCAGCCCGTCGCAAACACGGACGCCAGTACGATCGTAGCGAACAGACGCCCTGATTTGTAAGTGAATTTCATTCTAAATCCTCAACTGTGTAGATAAATGTGAGATGATTACGATCTGCGAATTAGACGCGTTCCGGCGATCTTCGTGTCAGAAAAATCGAGCCGCGCCAGTCGCCGGGCTCGTAGACACGCGACCGTGCTCCGCCGACCGGCCCGCCGAACGAACATAATCCGGTCGCTTGCAGGCATTCGGCGCTTCAGTCCATAATGCAGTTGCCGGAAAAGCGCGATCCCGAAGCGATCTGGAGATTCGGCGTGCGCAGATCGCCACGCAGGCGGGCGTCTTTTAGAAGATCGATCTGACGCATGGCGGTGACATTGCCCTGGAGCTGCCCCTGGACTGAAACGTCGCCGGCCTCGATATCGGCTTCGACGCGCGCGCCGGGACCGATGATCAGATGGCCGCCGGTCGTGATCGTGCCCTTGAATTTGCCGTTGATCTGCAGGTTCTTTTTGAACTGAAGCTTGCCCCGAAACGAAATATCTTCGCCCAGAACCGTATCGATGTCCGAATTCGCCATGAGCTTGTATTTCGGGCAAATGGACCGGGGTCAATCCGAAAACCGTTGCCCGGGCCCGGCAAAATTGCGCAAGAGATTCGGCCGAGAAGCCGTTATTGATAGCAGCTCCGCCATGATCGCACCATCTACAGCCCAGGCTCTGCCTGATACCCCGAATCTCCAGCAGCTCTGGAAAAGCCGGCCCTCCCAGCACGAGGGCTTCGCTCGCAACTATTACACGGAAACCGTCCAGGGCGATCAGCTCGAAGTCGATTTCAACTACGGCCGTCGCATGACCCGCATCAGCCTGCGGGTCGCCGCTGAAAACGGTCGAGAATACGTGGCGCTGTTTAAGAGCGGCACGATTTTGCAGGAGCGCGAAGTCGCCGGCAAACGTTCGGTGGATCTGACGTCGCGTCTGGGCCCGCTGGCCAACTATTTTCAGTTTTTACCCGACGAGACCGCGCTCCAGTCGATCGGCGGCAACTACGGCCTGCCGACGCAGCCGGTGCTACCGGCCATGCGCGGATCCGGCCGTCAGTCCGACGTTCTGCCGATCAACTCACGCTTTAGCGTCCGCGGCTGGATCCGCGAATATTTTCGCCGCAAGCGCGAGGCCTCTCTGGAGCTCGAAGAGCAGCCCTGGTACATTCGGGCCTTCCAACGCGCCCCGGCTGAATTAACCGACATCGGTCTGGGTCTGATTTTGTACTACGCCTATCTGCAAAACGCACTCAACCTGACCGAGCTCGCCGGCTATCTGGGCGCTCTGGGGCTCTTTTCCGGAGCCATGGACTGGGTGTGGCGCCAGCGCGATCCCTTTCTGCCGAAAGTGGCCGGGCTGCTCACTGCCAGCGCGTTTGCGGTCTACCTGCAGCTACAGTACCGCATGTGGGGAATCTTTCTGTAAGAGCCCGGGGTTCGCGGCGCGGCGTGATTCGCGGTTGATTCCGGCAGGGCTTCAGAATAAGATGCGTATATGAGGGCTCAGAGCGCCGATCGCGCGCACGAAGAAATCCAGCAGAAGTACCTGACCTTTATGCTGGGGGAAGAGGAATACGGCGTGCCGGTTCTGCAGGTCGCAGAAATCGTCAAAGTCGAAAATCTGATTCGCATTCCCCACGCCCGGCAGTACTTTCTGGGACTGATGGATATTCGCGGGCGGGTTCTGCCTATCGTCGATCTCAAACTCAAGCTGTCGATTCAGACCCAGGACGAGCAGAACCCTCAGGCCGCCGCGGCCACTTCGAATACCTCGCTGGACCGCGCCATCATCATTGAAATTCAGGGACGCCGCATCGGCCTGGCCGTGGATCAGGTTTCGCACGTCGTACGCTTCCCGCCCGAGAATATCGATCCCGGCCCGCCTTCGTTGAAGACCGCCGCCAGTAAATTCGTCACCGGAGTCGGTAAGAACGACGAAGAGTTCGTAGTCCTGATGAACCTGAATCATCTATTCAGTGAAGAAGAACTCTCCGGATTGTTTTCCGGAGCCGCGAGCGCCTTTACGAAAAAGTAGTCCCACGCTTTTCGCCACCTCTCTTCGGATCTATCGCATGCAGATTGAGCCCCGCGTTGAACTCCCGACTGATCTTCGGTCGCCGTCCCGCAGGAGGCTGCGCCGCAGTCTACACTGGCTCGCGCTCGGCCTGGTTCTGGGACTCGCGCAATGTGAATTTCATTCCACCGATTGTAACGATGCTGCCTTTTGCAATCCGGCCTGGCTTTCGATCGCCTACGCCGGCTCGCTTGTCGGTGTAGGCTCCGATCTGGACACCTGCCGGACCTATCGCCAGGATCTGCCGGCGACAATCGTGTCGAGCGGACAGTTCACCGTAAACGGCTGCAAATTTCTGGGCGGAGTTGAGTACGGCGCCGGCCGCTACGTCGCCGTCGGCAGCGACCAGCTCGGAGATGGGCCAACCACGCAGTGCGTAATCTTAAATAGTCCCAATGGCTACGATTGGTCTCCCGTGGACTGCGGCCCGACGGCGGGTTCCGGACTGAGTCCCGTCGCGTACGGCTCCGGCACATTTGTGGCTTCCAGCACCGGCAACCTGGCGGCAGTCCTCCGGGTATCGACCGACGACGGCGTGACCTGGCAGGCCCGGGCGGCGGGCACGACCCAGGGCATTGAAAATTTTTTATTTCATAACGGCGTGTTTTACGCGGCCAGCAAGGACGGCGTCTATGCGAGCACGGATCCGGTGAACGTGGCCTTTGCCACGACCGGATCGGGCACCGAGCAGTACGAGCAGATGGCCGTCGGAGCGGATGGCCGCATCGTCGCGATCGGCAATAGCGGCGCCACACCGATCGTAAAGGTCTTACAAAACGGCGTGTGGACGACGGGCTCAGGGATCTTCGCGAACGCGACGGGAGGCGAGCTGCCCGGAGGCGTGATCTTCGACGGCACCCGCTTCATAGCGATCGGCAGCAAGTCAAGCGGCTCCGGCGCGGACTGCTTCGCGGACTTTTCGTACGACGGCCTCACCTGGAACGGCGGCTATACCATGCATCCGGCCTGCGCCCAGAGCACGCTGAACTGGCAGCAGATCAGCCTCGTCCAGTTGGGCCTGGAAACCATCGTTACCGGTTTTATTTTCAACACCACCGCCACAGTTTCCGAGCTGCGCACAATCAGCGTCGAATCCGGCCAGTGGAGTCACAAATTCGATCCGAACACCCTGATCGTCGGCGACTTGATGCCCGCGCGCTAAACGCCCGTCTACGGACGAGCATACGAAACGCATCGCGGTGGTATGCCCGGAGAGCCGGGACTCCAGCACCGAAAAGGTATGTGTCGCTTAACTCCGGCTCGTTTCAGCCCGTCGTCGCGGCGACTTCCCACAGACCCGTTTCGATCGATTTGAACAGCAGATAGGTACTGCCAATCAGGGCGAAATGGTAAATGTCGTTGTGATATTTTCGCTCTTCCAGATAGGGCACGCGCTCCAGGCCAATCCACAAAATCTGGGAAATCAGCGTGCAAATCCAGCCCAGCTGCAACATGCCGGTGGTCAAAAAAGTGCACAGCAAATAGATCAGCGTCATGGCCAGGGCGATCCAGACGAAGTGCCCGGTATCGTTTAGCAGGGTCCGAATATACTGAACGACGAACCCCACGGTAATGACCATGCCCAGGACCAGCGCCCAGAGGGGGGCGTGAATCGCGATCAGAGTCGCGTAATTCAAAAAGACCAGGCCGATCGAAATCAGAATCCAGAAAAAGTTGTGACGCTCTCGCACGTGGTCGACCTGCGGCAGATGCACGATCATACCGAGAATTTTCAGGATCGCAACGAACAGAAAGGTCAGGAAAATCCAGATCGTGTAGAGCGGGTCGCCGGCCTGCATGGACCAGTACACCAGGACGGTATAAATGATGAGGGCGGTGGCGTGCAGCGCGTTGGTGAAAGAATTAAGCATCAGGCAAACGCTGTAATGCCGGCTTCGGACAGGGCAAGGACAAATCGGCTTGACCCAAAAACCGCGCTACATAATCTGACGCGATCGAGAGGCGTTAGCTCAGTTGGTAGAGCATCTCCCTTTTAAGGAGGTGGTCCTGGGTTCGAGTCCCAGACGCCTCAAATTTTCTCGACAGGCTCAGCCGTTTCGACGACTGAGTAGTCTGAAACCTTCAACAGAGGTTTTTTTCGTCAGGATTTCCTGCAGCCCGGTTGTGAGTTGTAGGGAAGCTCTGAGCGATCAGGATCCGGTCTTGCGCCGGAACTGCTGCGATTGCTCAAGGGCGGGGCTGCAGGAAGTCCTGAACGCTTTTGTGTCTGTCCCTTTGCGGGCCGACTCTTGATACACAGTTCTTTCAAATATTTTAGTCCTGACCGTCGTTCTAGTTTTGTAAATACAGAATAGAAAACGTCCCGTTCGTCTAGCGGTTAGGACTCTGGATTTTCATTCCAGCAACAGGGGTTCGATTCCCCTACGGGATGCATTTGAGATCGCCCGGTCCGTGCGAAGACTTCGCCTGGCCGGATAAACGAATCTCATTCAACTTTTTTCAATCAAGCCTGCGGCCTTTTCGTCGCGGGCTTTTTTTTGCCCCGGCGCGAACGCCCGTTCCATCGCCTTCGGCCGCGGCTTTTATCCGTGCTCCGGCGCGGGTCTTACCCGTGCTCTGGCACGGCGTCGAGGTACTCGGCTGCGCTGCGAATGTCGCCGCCGCACACCGCCTGGGATGCGAAGAGCGCCGCCATGTGCGCCGTCTCGGTGTAGTCCGCCAGAGCGTCTTCAATCAAAACGATTCGGTAGCCGCGATCGGAGGCGTCCCGGGTGGTCGTGTCCACGCACTGGCTGGTGGCCAGACCGACCACCACCAGGCGCTCAATCCGATCGGCCTCGGCCTGGTTCGCCTGCAAATACTCATACAGCCCACCGGAATGAAAGCCGCTGAAGCCGGTCTTGTTGAACACAGCTTCGCCTTCGAGGGGCGCTATAGTCGGCGGATTTTGCGCGGCGGCTTCGTCTTGCAGGGGATAGACGGCGGGAAAGCCGTGCTCGCGACCGTCGCGAAAGCTGTCCTGAAAGAATGGATGCAGATCCAGGCGCTCGGGATCCCGGCCGCACAGTCGCAAATAAATCACCGGGCGAGCGGCGGCGCGAAAAGCCCGCAGCAGCTCCGTCACCCGGCCTTCGACGGACGTGCGCCAGCGCTCCGAAATATATTGCATGGCCCCGGGATAGCTCGATTCCGAGTAGCGGACAAAATCCGACTCCGGATCCAGATAGTAATTCTGTAGATCCACGAGCAGCAGCGCATCGCCGTTTTCAATCATGACGGCTCCGTTCGTACCGATGCAAGAGATCTCGAAACCGGCGCTCTTCGTCGGCGTCGGAAAAGGCCCGGCGGGGCACGATAAAGCTCTGGTACTGATTGATCTGGATATAGAAATGCCGATCGGTTTCGGCGATGCCGGAGATGCCGTGCCAGCGGTACAGCAAATCGCTCACGTCGGATTGCACGCGCAGGCCTCCCGGACTCACCGTCACCGTCATGGTGCGGGTGATGTGTTCGTAGTACTTGCTCAGCTGTCGCCGAATCAGCAGGGGACTCAAAAGCGGCGTCGCGATCAAAATGGAAGTCAGCACGATCAGCGTTTGATAGGGGATGACAGCCTGGCCGGTGTACTCGTCGCCGGGAGTAAACAGCACCACGCCCCAGAGCAGGGCCAGGACGCCTGCAATGACCAGCCATAGATATTTACGCGCTCCCCACCGGTAGATGTGGTTGTGGAAGGCGATATAATCGTCGGTCGTCAGTAGAAAGGTAATGCCCGCTTCGCCGGCCGAGTCGGCGGGAACGGAGGACAGACCTTCCGCGCTGGTTCCGGGAGCGTACGGATTTGAAACAGGCGGATCGTTCTCGGACATGACCGGCACAGTCTGAAAGCCTGACGCCATAACGCAAGTAGAAGGCGGGCCTCACCGGACGGGGTGCAGCCGCCTCAGGGCGTTCTCAGAAAGCGCACGTCGGCCACTGACGCGGCCGGGAGGCTCAGAGTGCGCCCGGCCGCGTCGGTCGGAGCGATCCATTCAAGACCGTCTATTCCGTCTGCGCCGGTGCGATTTGAAATGCGGCGCAGACCCCGGGCGTATACGACCCGCCCGTCTAACAGAGCGATTTCCAGCAGGCCCGGACGTCCAGGCCCGACCGCCTCCGGACGAATTTCCTGGAGTTCGCTGAATGGTATCGTTGCGGGAGATGTGCCGCCCCTCAGACGCAGCAGTCCGGACGACGACTGCCATTCGATACGCTTCGCACGCAGGCGCTCGCCGGAGACGGTTCGGATTTCCGTGAGCGCGCCCGAGATCGCGGTGTCGCGTTCGGCGAGCATCAGTTTGGCGGGCGGCGGAAAATCATAGCGCCGGTCGCGGGCGGCGGTCTGCTGATTGTCGGCTGCGGACGCCGCCGCATCGGCCGGCTTCGCTTCGGAGTCTTGCTGCGATCTCCGGGGTGGTAGACCCGGAAGCGGACCGATTTCGCTCAGCACTTCCGCGTGAATATCGTCGAAGATCTGCGCGGCGGCGCTCGACTCCGCTTCCGGGGCCTGGCCTTCTTTTTCCGAGTGGCGGCGAATCTCTTCGAGTACGAGCGGCGCTTCCTGCTCTTTGGCCACGCTCGTAATTTCCGCCAGAGCGCCGGTGTCTCCCAGTCGCCTGGCGTCGGCCGTCGCCTGCACCAGCGCTTTCGAATCGCCCGCGTAAAAATTCCCGACAATCAACAGCCGGCGATTCGAAAGCACGGCCGCCTGCCGGTCCCGGGTTTCGCGAACCACGTTCTGGTAGCCGGAGATGGCCCGACGAATTTGACCGGTTTCTTCAAAGCACAGCGCTTCCCGATACGAATCCATCGGCCCCAGGGGCACCGCGACGGCGGCCTTCTGGTTCAGGCTGGCCCGGTGGCGTTCGAAAGACTGGAGCGCGGCGGCGCACTGGCCCAGCTGCACCAGACTCCGGGCCCGGGCCAATTCGCCGATGCGGCCTTCAGTCAAACGCGCGCGGCGGCGCTCTCCGTCCTGCAGAGCGTGCAGTAGAATCCCGGCGGCCCGGCTGAAGTGAGTCCCGGCGTGGTCGCGCTGCACACCCTGCAGTCGTTCGATGGCGGCCGGGACGTCGCCGACCGAAGCCAGGCAGTAGGCCAGATGCAGCGAAACGAAGGCGCGCATTTCGAGCGGCAGCTTCCGACCGCTCCGGTTGATAAGTTCCTGATAGCGCTCAATGGCGGCGGTATAGCGCCGGTTGCGCTCCAGATAGAATGCGTAGCGCATGAGCAGCAGAGATTCGTAGTCGGCGAACAAAAACAGCGGCGGCTTAAAGGCCAGCACGCGAGCCGTATTGATCGCGCCCAGGCCCGCGTACTGCGCGATGCTCAGACTCAAAGGCTCAGGCTGTTCGCTGTTCAAAAGCCCCGACTCAATTACCGACTGGCGAATCTCGGAGCGAAAGTCGCGGCGGCTCGTCGCCAGGCGTCGCGACCGGGCCTGTAATGCCTGGCTCGATAGCTCCAGGTTTAAGATGCGATCTCGCTGAATGCGCGAGCGCAGTTCCAGCAGCTTGACGCCGATGATCGCCTGGGCCGCGAATGCGAAGAACAGCAGCAGGACGCCAATCAGCCAGACGTACTTACGCACCGCCGGCTCCGTCTCGGGATGTCGCGCCGGGAATTTCCAGCACCAGCATCGTCACGTCGTCGTTAAAGATTTCGGTGTGCGCGAAAAGATCGGTCTTCAGCCGCTGTAAAATTTCATCCGGCGCAAGCGCCGCCGATTGACGAAAGAGATCGAGAGCCCGTTCGCGCGAATATTCTTCGCCTCCCGCACCGTCGTGGGCTTCCGTATAGCCATCGGAATAGATTAAGAGTTTGTCTCCCGGCCGCGTCGGCAGTCGTTCGCATTCGATCCCCATTTCCGCGACCATACCCAGGGGCGTACCCTGAGCGTTCAGATGCAGCACTTCCCCCGTGGACGGCCGCACGGCGTAGCAGGGCGTATGGCCGGCGCTGGAAAATATGATTTCGCCGTCCGGTTGAAACAAAAGCACCAGGGCCGTCGCGTGAAAAAATGGGTTCAAACGTTCGGCCAGAATGCGGTTCAGATCGGTCATGATCGTCGCGGCGAAGGTCTCTCGATCGGCTGTGGCCAGCGCCGACGGCGTGGACGCCATCGACTCAGATTCAAATAGATCGGCGCTGCGCAATAGCTCTTCGAGGGATAGAATTACGATCGCGGTGATGAGAGCCGCCGACACGCCGTGGCCCGTCGCGTCGGCGAAAAACAGAGCGTGGGTGCCGACGGTTTCGCCTTTGAGCTTATAGAAATTATAGATGTCTCCGCTGACTTCGCGCAGCGGCTGATAGTACACGGCCGGCCGAAAGGCCGCGAATTCCGGACTGACCCGGGAGAAGGACTCCTGGACTTCTTTCCCGATGCGCATTTCCAGCTGGATCGTTTCGTTCAGGCCGCGAATCGTCGTAATCTGTTCGCTGATGGTCTCGACTTTGTCCTGGATGCCCGCGGCCATGGAATTAAACGAAGCGCCCAAATCGTCCAGCTCGTCGCCGCCCTGGGGCGGAAAATTCGCGCGGGCCTTCAAATCGCCGGCAGCCATTCGCAGGCTCGCCGCCTTCAAAACATTCAGGCGACGGAAGATCAATCGATACACAAAGATCGCGAATACCAGATGAAAGGCGACGCCCCAGAGGACGGCGATCGCCACCTGGTAGTACAGAGCGTTCAGGCGCGCTTGCATTTCCCGCACGCTGAGGGCGGCGTTCAAGAAGATCTTCTCCGGACCGCGTTCGCTGAGGCCCTGCAGCGGCAAAAGCAGGTCGACCGAGAAATCATCTTCGTTTAAGACCAGCGAGTACCGCGAGCGAAACACCAGCTCTTGATTGATCAATTCATCGGCGCGATGGCGCAGGCCCGAGTCGACCGTGAGCGGGTCGGACTGCGACTGCGCGTTTTTTTGTTCGGTGTCGTGCCAGACCGCTCCGCTGCGGTCAAAGATCACGAAGGACTGGATATCGAAGGGCGCCAGAGCGCGCTCCAGTATTTCCAGACTCTCGTCCGGGCTTCGTCTGAGGCGCAGCCGGTCCAGATCACCGAGCACCGTGCGGACGATGCTGTCGCTGTGATAACGAAAATTGGTTTGCAGGAGATCCGTCTGATTCTCGAAAATCATAATCGAAAAAAAGATGATATTCGTAACGGCAAGCAGCGTATAAAACAAAGCGATGCGCAGAGTCAGACGCGGGTTGCGCTCCGGAGCGTTTCCGTTGTTTTCGCCGGTCCGATTCATGGATTCGCCTCGCTGCTGATCATAGCGGGCTGCGTGAAACGATCCGCAGAAAACAGCCCTTCGCGCCGCACACCGTCGGTGAGATACAGCACGCCGCGTCCGTGTTTGCGCCCGGCGCGAAAGCCGCCTTCGTATAGAGAACCATCGCTGCCTTCCAGGCGACCAATGCCGTGAAAGCGGCCGGCCTGGAATTCGCCCTCATAGCGCGTACCGCTTGCGAATGAATAGGCGCCGGCGCCGTGAAAGCGGCCCGATTCGAATTCGCCGGCGTACTGCGCACCCGTCGCAAACTCCAGCACGCCGGAACCGTGAAAACGATCCCGCGCGAAGCTTCCACGGTAGCGACTGCCGTCGGCAAAGCGCAGCTCACCTTCGCCGTGCAGCAGACCGTCGCGAAATTCGCCGGCGTAGCTGAGACGCTCATGAATCACCAGCCGGCCGCGGCCGTTCTGACAATCGCCGCTTGCGCATGCCAGGGGCCGAGAAGCCAGATGCTCGCCGGACGCGGTCCAGAGCGCCAGACCGACACCCATCGCCAGCC
This sequence comes from bacterium, assembly GCA_024742665.1. Taxonomy (GTDB): domain Bacteria; phylum Spirochaetota; class Leptospiria; order Leptospirales; family Leptonemataceae; genus JANSYA01. The sequence goes on along the minus strand of JANSYA010000016.1, from coordinate 3,729 downwards.
AGCGGATCAGAGGATTGGGAACGCGTGATGGCATCAGCTCAGTCCTGATTCTCCCGACGGAGCCGCTCAGCCCGCTCGCGCGCGGCCCGGGCGCGCTCTCGGGCCGCGTCGACGCGCTCCTGGACCTGCGCGTCGACCGGCCCGCGATCGATCGCACGATTCGATTCAACTGCCGCCGGCGATCCGTTTTCCACTGCGGGCGCGTCCGTACCGGGCGCGGCCTCCTGAAAGGGCGCCACCGCCTGGCGACCGGCGGGAATTTCACAGGCCGTTACGTACAGGCTCCCGCGGGTAACCGTAAAAAAAGTCCCGAACAAAATCGAGACAGCCCAGTCGGAGACCGTGCGATCCTGTTCGATCAAATAGAAATAACGCTCGGGCTCAGGAAAGAGCTCAGCCGGGGCTTTATGGTCGATCGGACTTGATCCGTAAAACAGATAGTAGACTCGATAGTGCCGCGGCGATTCACACCGGGCGGCGGCCCGCAGATTTTCAGGATTCGGGAGATAGACTCCCGGATAAGCAAAGCCGGATTGTGAGGGCGTAGAGCTCGAACACTGGAGCTGAAGCCCACCGAACAGGAGCAGGGTGATGAGTCCGCGATGCAGCCGGGAGCCCCATCGCCCTGGATTTTCCGGCCTGGTTTGACGGCCTGTACGATCGAATAAGTGCATACTGCGCGGATACCCGTACAACAGCAGATTCATCAGAATTCCCACCCCGGCAAGCACTATGCCTGGAATCTGTTCTTTCCGAAAGCTGTTCTGCCGCGTCGTTTCGCGCCTCGATTCAAGCCGATATGCGACATAATCCCGGCAATAGATCCCATATGGCGGAATTCACACGCTCTGCTAGCAGCATTCTAGCACTAATACGGGGAAAAACCAGCTCCTGGGCGATTCATTTTCATCTAATATAATGCGATACAGTAAGTATCGCCCGTACCCTGTACGAGTGTGCCGCGAATATGAACATCATGTGGACAAAGCAATTACAGACGCTGCTGCTGAGCGCAAGTCTGGCCCTCCTGGCCGGATCGGCCAGCCAGTGCGTGCCTCTGTACTGCACGGCAGGCGTGCTCTGCGATTCGGGTGGTTCCGAAGCGCCGCTGTTGCTGCTGCCGTCCCTGGGCGGCGGGGCGATCAACTCCGGACTGGAGCCGGAGTCCGGTCCCGTGACCTCACCGGGCGACTGGATTTTCTACACGACGAATACGGGTTCCGCCGGCATCGATGCCGGGCAGGGCAACACCGCCCCGGCGCTGCGGATGGCCACCGGGGCCGGCGACGGTTCCCCGAACGGCGGTAAGGTTTTCCTGTACAACACCGCCTACAACGGGACGCGCCTGGACGCCCTGACGACTTTCAGCTACGATGTGTACATGGAACAGTCGACCAGTGTTTGGACCATCCCCTATCTGAACATCTTTCTGGATCTGGACGGAAACGGCTCCTTCGATGCAACCGACGTGATGCTGGTCTATTCTCGCGACGCGTCTCAGAATAAGGATACCCTCGGCCAGGACATGCTGATGACGACCTGGCAAACCTGGGATCCCTTGAATCAGGGCTACTGGTTTACGCGCCAGAACGGCGTCTGGAACTGGACGCCGCGAACGACCGCCACGATTCTCGCGACCTACGGCAGCGGCCAAATCGTAGATCCGTACAGCATTGCAGGCACTCCGGTCGGTGGTCTCCAGTTTGTGGTCGGCTCTTCGAGCGGCGGACTGTGGACCAATATGACCGCGCTCCTCGATAATTTGCGACTGGGCGTGAGCGGCGTCGCCACAACCCACGGCTTCTAATTTCGCCGTTTTACTTGCGTAATTTTCGCGGCCCGGGAATACTCCCAGGGCTTATGCTCATTCGCCTGATTCAATTCGTAACGGCCGGCCTTTTCGGCGGATTATTGTTCGGCGCGGTGCTCGCCGGTCTGCACTCCGCGGCGCCGGGCGGCGTGGGAGCCATCGGCGGTCTGATCCTCGGCGGAATATCCGGCGGCGTGCTGGGCCTGACGGCGACGCTACTCGTCGGCCTGGTGCTGGCACTGATTCAAAAGCTCAGGGGCGGATTGGATTGGAGTCCGCGGCGCTGGCGTTGGACCGGCTTTGCGATCGGTGCGATCGGCGTCATACTCTTGCACGTCGTAGATATTTATATCATATAGATCGCTTCAGGCTTTGCAGAGCCGACGACACTCTTATCTGAATTAACGCATTCATTTCATGAAATCCGAATCATCGTTTGAAAAAATCGCGCCCAATTACCGGGCAATCTTCTTTGACGCGTACGGCGTGCTGCGTAACTCCAGCGGTATCATCGACGGCGTGCCCGAAGTGCTTGCACGACTCCAGCAAACCGGCATCGATTGCTATGTAATCACCAACGACGCTTCGAAGTCTCCCGAAAAGATGCGCGGTTACTATGTGCATCCGCAGCGGGGGGAAATTTTCGCCATCGAAAAGATCGTCAGTTCGGGCATGCTGGCGAGCGAATTTCTGGCGGGCAAGGTCGGCTCGGGCAAGGTCGCCTATCTCGGCAAACCCGCTTCCGCGTACTATATCGAAGAAGCAGGCCTGGAAGCCGTGCCCGTCGCGGAGGTAAAAAATCCGGAAGAGATTCGCTGCATGGTTTTTTTAGACGACGAAGGTTTCGATTGGTATCGCGATTTGAATCGCACGCTGAATCTGCTGCGCAAAGTCAATATTCCGGTCATCGTCGCCAATACCGACACTTCTTATCCGGTTAAATCCGGCGAAGTCGCTGTCGCCGTCGGCAGCCTGGCTTCGATGATTGAAAGCATCGTCGGTAAAACCTTTATTCGCTTCGGCAAACCCGACACGCAGATCTTTTCGTTCACGTACGAACGCGCATTACACGCGATACCCGATCTGAACAAACGACAAATCCTGATGGTCGGCGATACGCTGCATACGGATATTCTCGGCGCGAATCAGTTCGGCGTGGATACGGCCCTCGTGCTTTCGGGCAATACGCAAAAAGAAAAGGCGCGCCTGCAGATCCGTTCGCGCGGGATTATCCCGACGTATCTTTTTGATTCGATTTTAACGTGAAACGGGCAGGCTTGAAACGCCGGTGGCAATCAGAAACGAGAACCGCTCGTGCTCACGCCCTAATAGCTGCACACCTCACGTTCGAACCGACTGGATCATCATTTGGATATTCCAGTCGGTTCGATTCTTAAAATAATAAGTCGATCATTCCTTCATTCAAAATTGTTCTTACACCGGAGATTACAGGCCGTTGACCACGGTCGCGACGGCGAGGATACCGAATCCGGCCATTACGAGATACGCAGCGTACGCGGACACGACCGGAATGAGAACGAAACTCGAAATTATTCCGACGACACCAAGAATGACGGCGACAAGCCAGGTGGTTTGTTTGGGGGCGTTTGTAGACATAGTTTACTCCTGTTCGATTTTTGTGCACTCACTCTGACACGAATTCAATCGAGATGCGATTCTTTTTTAACTTTAATTTGGCGACGCTGGGTCCACAATCATCAGTGTAACCTATGTACCCGACCATACAACACATCCCCGCCTCCGTGTGACATAACGTATATTATCGGAAGTAGCCATCTGCATCATTCAAAAAGGTACTCCAAATAATCCCTGTTGCCTCATTCTAAATTGTACTCAAAAGCTCCATGTGTTTCTAAGGCTCTAACGCCATTCGCGACACAGGAGTTCTTGAATGAGGC
>JANSYA010000009.1 GCA_024742665.1 bacterium | reverse complement strand
GTTGAAAGCCGATATGCAAAAACTCTGGGATCGCCGTGCGGCCGATTAAGATTGACAAAAATCGATTCGTACGAATACGTTTTTCAACGCGGCAACTGGTGCCATTTGCCGTACCGATTTAGTGATTCAATTCGAGTAGCAGAAGGTGCGAGCGCGCACTGGAATGCGGTCCGGACTCTTCTATTGACCGAAGCTTCGACAACTCATGAATCCCGGCGGCGGTGCTTCACTTTTGAATCAAAAGTATCGCAAAGCGAATGGCAGCGTCGGATTGCTTTCATCTTCACTTACAAAACTAGCGCCGTTAAGAAAGTCCTTGCTCTCCCATCGACCCGCTTTCCAGTGAACGGACACAACAATGAGTATATGGAAAAACTTTACGAACTGGTTAGCAGCCGGCCTGCTGTACCTGGTAGTGCGACTGATCACCGCGACCTGCACGATCGTCGTCGAACTGGGCAAAGAGCATCTCGACGATCTGGTTGAGAATCCGCGACCGGCCGTATTCAGTTTCTGGCATAACAATATGTTCATTCTGTTGTACTACTTTTCTGCGCGGGTGATTCCCAGAGGCATCCCGTTAAATGTGTTGGTCAGCCAATCCAATGACGGCGAATTCATGTCGCACACCGCAAACCTCTTCGGGGCCAAAACGACGCGCGGTTCCAGCACCAGGGGCGGCCGCGAAGCGTTCCAGGCGCTTCTAAAAACCATCAAACGCGATCAGCGCTCCGTCATCATGGCTCCAGACGGACCGAAAGGCCCGGTTTACAAATTCCAGTTCGGCACGGCGATTCTATCCCAGAGCACCGGAGCTCCCATCGTTCCGATCGGTTACGCCTGCACACGGGCCTGGCCCTTTCGTTCCTGGGATCAGTTCTTTATTCCCAAACCATTTTCGAAAATCGCGATGAGTATCGGCGAACCCTACATCGTACCACGTAAACTGGACGGCGAAGGCGGACAGGAAGCCGAACGCCAGCAGTTGGAAGAACGTATGATGGCGATGGTTCGCCGGGCGGAAGACTATCTCGAAGAAAAGTACGGGCGCGTGGATTCGCGCGTCGATATGGACCAGGCTGCGGCCTATCAAAAACGCAAAGCCGAGCGCGAAGCGCTGAAACACAGCCCGCCAAAAACCGCGTAATCATCAATGCCATCCGCTGAGTTATTTACACTCTCTATTTTTCAGATTTTTTCCACACACCCCGCTGCCGCTCGATATATTTCTGCAACAGCTCATCTATTTTCTCCGTAGAAATATCCGGCGCCTTTAAGAGCCATGCGGTTATCAGCTGACCCTTGCCGACGTCAAGATTGAAGGCCTTAAGAAACAGATCCAGAGCATTCCCGGGGCGCTCCGGATCCACCATAAAGTGATCCATCGCATACTGTAGTACTTCCGTAGGCCTCTTACCTTCTCGATACAACTGCCTGTATTTATTAACAGTATCCATTCCCGGGCAACCTGCTGGTGTATTTTATTTTCGAGGGCGCATAAAGTCCACTTCGACAGCAACAAACTCATTTTTGAAGGGATCCCAGTTCAACTCTCTGATTCTAGTGCGGGTGAAACCATGCTTTATCGATTGCCGCCTACAGCGAAAGCTGGCAAATCACTCGAATTTGTGTGGCGAGTGCTGATCGACTCACGAATATGTGCGTGATCCCCTTCATGTTTCTTCTTTACTACAGCGACCTGCCTGCGAGATCGAGTCTTCGGATATCCTTAATCGAAGTGTAATTTCGCTGCGATCGGTGCACGGCAGTTTGCATTCTTGCAAATACGTCTCTATAAGTCCGGCCAAAATGTTGAGAACTTTTTCAGGATCGACATTTTCTGAACCCGCCTTCTGAAGCAATGGGGGCACCTCCGGATGTGGCTGCACCACAGACAGAATATTATCCTTCATCCTCATGACGAAATTTCGTCGCTCTTCATTTTCATGGGCTCGATGAGTTTTTAGAGCTTATAACCTAATCACTCAAACTCGTAGAAAATCTCGAGACGCATCTTCTCGCCCTGAAAGCTAAAGTAAAGCCGGGCCGCGACTCCGGAAAATCCGTGACCGGAGCAGTCGTCTGCGCCATAGACATACTCGCCCGCTTTGACTGCGTCGGGCTCGCCGAAAGAGGCAAACAAATCCTGCGGCTTCTGAAGAGTCCCCGGCGGGATCAGACCCGGTGAAGCGTTCTCCGCGTAGCGGACACCGGCCAGAATTTCCTTTTGAATATGTGGAACGTACACAGTTTCGAAACTGATATTCGGGAAGTCATACGTATAGTGTTGATCCGTTTCTTCAGGTCGATAAAAGTTGGGTTTATCTTCGCGGTGCGTCCTCAGGGGCTGCCCGAATCTACCCGTGAGCCGCGGCAGGATTCGACCGTTGTCAATCCACGCCGGCGCGTATTGCAGGGGCGCTACGACGATTTGACACAGACGCACCGGCAAAGCTGCGGCTGTTTCGGATTCAGGCTTTGTAAGACTGCAATTGCCTGCGCAGGTGAGGCCGAGCATGGCCACCAGGACTAAACGCATCTCATTCATTTTCGCGCCCTCGCCGCTTTAAACGCACAATCGACGCAGCGCTGCTCCAGATGGAGTCGCACTGCGTCGATTGCAAAGTTGAGCGTCTTTCCTGACTTAGAGGCTTACAGGAAGCGAACCTTACCGGTATCCAGGTTGTAGACAGCGCCTACGATTTGGATCTCGCCTTTCTCTTCCATTTCACGCATGATCGGGCTGCGCTGACGAATTGCTTCCATCGTAGCCTTCACGTTTTGCTCGCCCACTTTCGAAACGAAATCCGCGTTCTTGGTCGACGCATCGCCGTCGAAGCCCGCCGCAGCCGCAGTAACCGCCGGCTTGATTTTGGTCAGCATCGGCGTGATGTTGCCCAGCTTGACGTCGTCAATAGCGGCTTTCACCGCGCCGCAGCGCTCGTGACCCATAACCAGAACGATCTTGCTGCCGACTACTTTCGTTGCGAATTCCATGCTGCCGAGGATATCTTCGTTCACGAAGTTTCCAGCGACACGAGCGACGAAGACGTCACCGATCCCCTGATCGAGCACCGCTTCTACGGGCACGCGGCTATCCACACACGATAAGATTACAGCCTGCGGCGACTGTCCGCCAGCGGTCGCTTCCACCTGCGCTTCGTAATCGCGCTTGATCATTCGCTCTGAAACGAAACGTTCGTTTCCAGCTTTCAGTTCTTCCAGAACCGATGCCGGCGTTAAGGCATTCTGCTCGTCTTTGGTGATCACATCGCCTGATGCGGGTGCACCGCAGGCGATCAATGCTCCTGCAATCAATGTCGCGGATAACCCGAGGACCAATTTCTTCATCTTCATACTCCCTTGCTATTTGAATAGGTTTCATGGAATCTAAACAAAAACGGGCGAATGACGATACTTTTTCGTCGAACTGTCACAGTTTTCGTACGGGGCTCATTTTCAAAGCCGCCGGCATCGCCTTTGCGCGGGATTGGTACCGGCTATATAATAGAAGAAACCCGCAATTATGATCTCCGTCCAGGCCCGCGGCGGCCTCTTTTGCACTGACTACGGGCTCCGGACGAATTCGCCTGAGGCGATGACCGCCTGGAAAGCCTCCCCGCTCCGGCTCGGACTCCGAATTTCGAAAGACAATTCGATCTCATACCGACCGGGCTCAACAACACCTCTGTAATCCGGAATATCAGCCGCTATTTCAGCGGCGACTTCGGGCGCAATTTCGAACAGCGGCAGGACATCGAGCTGAAAGGCGTGCGTCCTGTCGTTCGCGATCGTCACCTCCACACGATGATCGGCGGCGCTCTACAGCTTGCGCTTCTTTTTATTGAAGGCGAAGACAGTGATCTCTGAGTCGATTCCATCCAGACCCCGTATTTTGGGCCAGATGATGCGGCTCGGCCGATCGTAGACGTCCAGGCCGACAAAATCGCTGCGAATCCATCCAGTGTGAGCATCGTCGGCGGTCCGCGCAAGATACCAGCACAGGCTCCCCGCCTGCATTCGTCGCACCTGCAAAATTCGCACGCGCATCGGCGCATCAAGAGTCGTTACAATCTCCGCCTTGAGATTGGAAGCGGCGCGCAGGCGCACGGTCTCCCCGGAAACGATTCCGGGAATCGTCCAGCCCGGACCGAAGCGACCCCGATCCCCGCACAGCTCAAAGCGTCCCCGTAGAGCGGGCGGAGATTCGATCCAGTCGAAGGCCGACGAATAGCAGCACGCCACCGACACTAATGATCGCCAGAGAAACCTTAAGAAACGGGGCTGGCGATTTCCGCTGCATGCCTGTCGGCCCGGACATTCTTCGTTTTCGCATTCGGAACTCCCCGCCCTAATTCTTTTTCGCCGCCGCCAGAGCTTCCAGCAAAACTTCCGTGAAATGCTCGTCCGAAGCCGGGTTCTGTCCGGTGATCAACTCCCGATCACGCACGACGCGGCTCTTGAAATTCGCCTGGTTGACTTCGACCCTGGCTCCAAGAATACGCAGAGCCGCTTCCAGATCCCAGCGCAGCGCGGCCGCCAGCCGACCGGAATTTTCGACCACGTCCTCTTCCGATTCTGAAAACGCCGTCATGCGATAGCCCGCATACGGCCAGTCCCCGGCCGCCCGGCGCGCCCCTTCGCGATCGCCGGCCGCGAGCGCTTGCACGAAAGCCCCGGGATCGGCCGCGGCCGAAAGCAGCGCCGCCGGACCGTGACAGATCAAAGCGGTCGGGCGCGCATTCGCATGAAAGGCCCGCAGGATTTTGCCGACCCGGGCATCCACCGCGAGATCCTGCATCGGCGCGTGGCCGCCCGGCACGAAAACGCCCGCGTAATCGTCGAGGCCCGCTGCTAATATCCCGTCGAAGGATCGTGTGGCCGGCAGCAGCTTGCGCATCAGATTTTTCAGGCGCTCGTATTCCCGCGCATCGCGAAAATAACGCGCATGATCGGAAACCCCGTCCATGACGGCGGGCCGGCCGTCGGGCGTCGCGAGCACGGGTTCGTATCCGGCTTTGATCAGGCGGTCTACGGGCACGGTCAGCTCGTTTAGAAAGAATCCAGTCTGGTAAGATTCGCCGTCGCGCAGCTCCAGGCGATCGCTGCTGGAGAGCAGCACCAGCACCCGCCGCGATTGACGACCTTGCGCGGAAGTTTCTCCGCCGCAGGATCCGGCAAAAGCCGCCGCAAAGCAAGCGACGGCCAGGGATCGGGCCAGGCGCCGCGTCAGCTGCAGTTGAAAGATATTCCGATGATCAAAATGCATGAGATCAACAGTCTGACGCCTACCCGGGATCGCTGTAAAGTGAATCCACGGCTCCCGCGTTCCGGATTCAGTCTTGACAGGCGCTCGAACGTCGACAGAGTTCAGCGGACGCAGCGATTCGAAGCAATCTATGACCGGCAGCTCAGAAAAATTCAAACAGCGGTCTTACGCGAAAGACACAATGCGCGAAAGACAAACGCCGCGCGAACCGCAGACGCGGACGCCAGCACCGGCGCTTTCGTTTCGCGCGACCGCCCTGAAGACCGGCGCCAACGCTGGCGAAGCACAGGCGCTTTCGACGAATGACGACGTGCATCTATGGTACGCCCGCATTGACCGCGTCGATGCCACGGCCTTCGAACGACTCGCGGCCACCCTGGCCGACGACGAACTCAAGCGAGCCGGCGAGTACATGCAGGAAAAAGATCGGCGCACGTCGATCATCGCCCGCGGACTCTTGCGCACGCGACTGAGCGCCTATACCGGCGTGCCCGCCCGCGAACTGCGCTTCGCGACGATCGGCAACGGCAAGCCGGTGCTCGCGCCGGGCAGCGCCGGTCTCCGTCAGGCCCGCACGCCTCTGCATTTTAATATTTCGCACAGCGGCGAAGGGATCCTGCTGGGCTTCACTCGCCTGGCGGAGATCGGCGTCGACATCGAGGCCGCCGATCGCAACATCGACGACCTGTTTGGCATTGCCGAAAATTTTTTCGCAGCTGGCGAAACCGCCGCCTTAAAAGGCCTGGATCCGGAACGCCAGCGGCCGGGCTTTCTGAACTGCTGGACTCGCAAAGAAGCTTTCATCAAAGTCCACGGCGAAGGTCTCAGCCGCGATCTGAACAGCTTCGAAGTCGAACTGCATCCCGACGCGCCGCCGCGACTGCTGCGTCTGGACGGATCCGAAGCCGCCGCCCGGCGCTATATGCTGCAGGCCGTCGATCCGGAGCCGGCCTACGTCGCGGCAATTTGCCTGCCCGCAAAGCCGCGGCAGGTCCACGCCTTCGCCTGGGACGGCAGCTTTCAGTCCTGAACGGCGCTGAACGGAGCCGCGATCCAGAAACTGGTTGACCGCGCTTTCGCCGCGTTCTAAAGACCGTCATGCAGTCCACGCCCCGCACCATTCACACGCTTGTGCGCGAATCAATTCGCGAAAACGCCGATCGCGTTTGTTATCAGGTTAAAAAAGACGGCCAGAAAGACTACAGCCCGGTGACTTACGCCGAGTGGGGCGCCGATCTCCATCGCTTCTCGGCCTTCCTCGTCCACACCCTGGACATGGCTCACGGCATGCGCGTCGGCGTGCTGTGCGACAACCGTTACGAATGGAATATGATCAGCCTGGGCATTACTTCCGTCGGCGGCGTCGACGTGCCCCGGGGCTGCGACGCCACCCCCCAGGATATTCTGTACATCCTGGGTCATACCGAAGCGCCGATCGTCGTCGTCGAACACGAACGCATGCTCGGCGTCCTGTGCGATCACCTGGACGAACTGCCGCACATCCAGCATATAATCTCGATCGAAAGCCCCGCCGCCTATCGCCGCCTGCCCGAGCTGCGCGAAAAACTCGGCGAACGATCGCTGTATTTTTTCGCCGACGTGCTCAAAGCCGGCGCGGAAGTTTTGCATGGCGAAGGCGACGCGCAGATCATGCATCGCGGCGAAGCGATCCAACCCCACGACCTGGTTACGATCATTTATACTTCCGGCACGACCGGCGCGCCCAAAGGCGTGATGCTCGACCACGCGGCCCAGTGCTGGGAAGTGCAGACCATCAAAGAGAACTATCCAATCGGCCCCGACGATCGCTGCGTGATTTTTTTGCCCCCCTGGCATATCGCCGAGCGTATGCTCGAACTCACGCTCTTCGCCTGCGGATCCAGTATGGCCAACTCGACGATCGTAACCCTGGCCCAGGATTTCCAGCGCATCCGCCCGACGATTCTCGTCTCGGTGCCGCGGGTCTGGGAGCAGCTCTACAAGAAAGTCCTGGACAATGTGCAGAAGGCGTCTCCCGTCGCGCGCTCGCTCTTCGCCTTCGCGTCGAGCATCGCGAAGCAGTCGCGGGACGCCCGGGACGCCGCCATGAATCGTTTCGCCGTCACCGAAGCCGGCACCGGCGTAAGTTTTCCGCGCCGTATATTAGCCGCCCTGCTTGTACCGGGCTATACTTTACTGAATATTCCGGCCCAGCTGATACTAAAGAAAGTGAAAAATATTTTCGGCGGGCGCGTGCGTTTCGCGATTTCCGGAGCAGGCGCCATGCCCGAACAGGTCGGCCTGTTTTTTCGTTCAGTGGGCATCCCGATTCTCGACGGCTACGGCATGACCGAAACGACCGGCGTCGCCGTGATGAGCGTGCTGCCCTGGCCGACCCGCGGCTCCGTGGGCCGCCCCTTGCCCGGCGCTCTGATTGAGTTGCGTCGGCCGGAAGACGGCAGCGTCGTCACGACTCCCGGCGAAAAGGGCGTGCTCTGGCACCACGGCCCGCACGTTATGCGCGGCTATTATAAGAATCCCGAAAAGACCGCGGAAGTATTGAAGGACGACTGGCTGAACTCCGGCGACATCTTCACCTGGACGCGCCGGGGCGAAGTCAAATTCGCGGGGCGCGCCAAAGATACGATCGTCCTGGCCGGCGGCGAAAACGTCGAACCGGGGCCGATCGAAGTCACGCTCACCGAAAGCGTATTCGTCGGGCAGTGCGTGGTCGTCGGCCAGGATCGCAAGACTCTGGCGGCCTTGATCGTGCCGCGCTGGGACGGCGCGCGCGTCGCCTTAGAACGCGAAGGCGTGAACGCCCCCGAAGATCCGGCGCAGTGGGACTCGGATTCTGGAACGCGCAAATTCTTCGCCGAAATCGTGCGTCAACAAATCTCGGCGAAGAACGGCTTTAAGACTTTCGAACGCGTCACGAATTTCTATCTGATGCACAAAGAATTCGAGAAGGGCGTCGAAATGACCGAGAGCATGAAGATCAAACGCAACATCGTCGAAGAAATGTACGAGGATCGCATAGGCGCTCTGTATCGCGATTGACTAACATCACTCTGGCGCATACTATGCCCTGCTCAATGCAGTCCGTTCGGGAATCCGAATCGCCCCAGACTGCCGTCTTCGCTCAGTTCGTAATAAAAGACGCGCAGATCGAATCCGTCATTGTGACCGGGATCGCCTTCCATCAAGAACTCCAGGGTTCCCGTGCGTTCAGTCGCCGATAGGCGCGCTGTCGCGATTCGACGGCCGGCCTGGTCCCGACTCAGATTTCGCAGAATTTCTCCGAAAGCCGTTTCGATTTTCTTGCGCGCGGTTATGTCTTTTCCACGGCTATGCTTTTCATACGCGGTCGCCAGATCATAGTCCAGCATGGAGAGCAAGTCCTGGCGAATGGCCGGATTGTCAGCCAGCTCTCGATTTCGAAACCCGGCGTACAGTCGGCCGCTCGCAAGATCTTCCAGGTCCGCATTCAAGGCGGAACCCTGGCCTGGCGTCGCGTTCAGGACGGCAACGGACGCAAAAAGCGCGATACTCGCCGTAATCGCAATAATAGAAGATCGAAGGGCTATGAAGGAACTCATAGACTCAAGCTCGGCATTCGCCGTCGAAACTGAATGACCAGCCCAAATAAATTTTCACGAGCCCGGTCGAAAGATCACATCCGACTCGAAAGTCCCATTGTCTTTGACCCGGTAAACGAAAATGACCGGATCGAAATTACCGCCGTTCGGGCCGGGAGTGCGCACCAGCACGCTGCCCTGGCCGCCGCTCGCACTCACGCGTTCCAGACGTACGCGAACGATCTCACGTTTGGCGCCGGACGCCCTGCGGTCGATTTTGCGGCTGATCTTGAGAAACAAATCTTCCAGGCCGGCTTCAACCCGACCGCGGGCGCGCTTCAAAGTTCGCCGCGGGAGAACCAGGCTCTGATACACTTTCGCGAAGGGTTTGTCTCCCATGCGAATCAGCTCGGAGCGGATCAGACGATTCTTGCGGAGGCGCGCGTTGCGAAACTGCACATAGTGGGCCGCGGCCCGCATGCGCATCGCATCGGGAGTATTCTCCTGCGCTTTGCTGGAATTCGTCTGGTCTTCCTGACCGCCCGGCGGGGAATCGCTTTCTTCGCCGGTGTCCAGACCCCAGTCGAAGGATTCGGGGCCGCGATCGGGCTGGGCCGCGACCGAATCGACCAGAATTAGCGACGCGATCGGCGTGAGCATCAGGCCGCCCGCCATGGCGACGGCGAGAGCGGCGGAAATCCATTGCGAGGGCTTCATCACTTTATAACATCGGACGATTGGCGAGAAACTCAAGCGGCCCGCAGAGCTGGAACGCCGCCGACCCGGGACGCGCCGAAGCTCAGGAACGGGCCTGCTCCAGCTTCGCGATCCGCCCCAGCACTTCGATCACACTGTCCGGGTTCAGAGACATCGAATCGATTCCGGCCTCGACTAAAAATTCCGCGAAGTCCGGAAAGTCGCTGGGACCCTGGCCGCATATGCCGACTTCGCAGCCTTTCGCGTGGGCGGTTTTGATCACCATCTGAATCGCCGCTTTGACCGCCGCGTTGCGCTCGTCAAAGAGATACGAAAGCTTGCTGGAATCCCGATCCACTCCCAGGGTCAACTGGGTCAAATCATTCGAGCCGATCGAGAAGCCGTCGAAGCGCTCGGCGAACTGATCGGCCAGAAATACATTCGAAGGCAGTTCGCACATCACGTAGACTTTCAAACCGTTTTCGCCGCGTTTTAATCCGTGCTGTTCCAGCTCGGCGTGCACGCGATCGGCTTCGTCGAGCGTCCGACAAAATGGAATCATAATCCAGACGTTGTCCAGGCCGATCTCTTCGCGTACGCGTCGAATGGCCCGGCACTCTAAAGCGAAACCCTCGCGATACTCGTCGCTATAATAACGCGACGCGCCGCGAAAGCCCAGCATTGGATTTTCTTCGCCTGGTTCAAACTGCCGGCCGCCGATCAAATCGGCGTACTCGTTCGTTTTGAAATCGCTCATGCGCACCAGCACCGAATGGGGATGTTGCACGGCGGCGATCTGTGCGATGCCCAGGGCCAGGCGATCCACGAAGTACTCGGACTTATCGGGATAGCCGTCGGTCAGCTCGGCGATCGTCGCGATGGCTTCGCGGTCTTCTAGATGCGGCCAGTTGATCAATGCCATCGGATGAATCTTGATCAGATTGTTGATGATAAATTCCATGCGGGCCAGGCCCACGCCCTTCGTCGGCAGACGCCACCAGCGCATGGCCGCCGCCGGGCTCGCGATATTCAGTTTGATCGTCGTCTTCGTTTCTGGCAGATCGTCCAGGCGAATATCTTCTTCTTCGTATTCGAGAATCCCGTCGTATACATAACCCACGTTGCCTTCGGCGCACGAAACCGTCAGACGCTGGCCGTCCTGTAAAAGATGCGTCGCGTTTTTCGCGCCGACCAGAGCCGGGATGCCCAGCTCGCGACTGACGATCGCGGCGTGACTCGTGCGGCCGCCCTGATCCGTAACGATGGCCGAAGCGCGCTTCATGACCGGCACCCAGTCGGGGTCGGTGATCTCCGTGACCAGAATGCAGCCGTCCTCGAACTGATCGATGTCTCTGGCGCTGCGAATGACTTTCGCATGACCGGTGGCGACCGCATCGCCGATGGCAATGCCTTCCAGTAGAGCCATGGCATCCCTGGCTTTGATCGAATAAGACTTAAAATGATCTTCGGCCCGGCGGCTCTGAACGGTTTCGGGCCTGGCCTGCACGACGTACAGTTCTTCGGACTGGCCGTCCTTCGCCCACTCGATGTCCATCGGACAGCCGTAATGATTTTCAATCGTCACAGTCCACTCGGCCATCTGCAGAATTTCGTCGTCGCTGAGTACGAACGAATTTTTTTCGGCCCGGGTGCACTCCATATTTTTAATCGTCTGGCTCGCGCCCCGCGCGTACACCATCTTGTATTCCTTGCTGCCCAGATCTTTTTGAATGATCGGACGCGCAGCGCCCTTCCCGAGCAGCGGCTTAAACACGCGATATTCGTCCGGCGTTACGGCGCCCTGCACCACGTTTTCGCCGATACCCCAGGCGGCCGTAATCACCGCGGCGTCGCGAAAGCCGCTTTCCGTATCGATCGAAAAGATCACCCCCGAACCCGCGAGATCCGATCGCACCATCTTTTGCACGCCGATCGAAAGCGCGACGTCCAGGTGATCGAAGCCCTGACTCTGGCGATAGACAATCGCCCGGTCGGTAAATAACGACGCGAAGCACTGGCGCGACGCCACTAACAGCTCTTCTTCGCCGACTACGTTCAGAATCGTTTCCTGCTGGCCGGCGAAACTCGCATCAGGCAAATCCTCGGCGGTCGCCGAACTGCGCACGGCGACGTCGGCTTCTTCCATTTCATAGCTCAGGGACAGCTTGCGATAGGCCTCGCGAATTTCGCCGGCGATGGCCGGCGGAAAACCCGCGTTCAAGACGAGACCGCGAATCGCACGGCCCACCCGCGCCAGCGATTTCGGATCGCGATCGAGCTCCGCGAATTTTGCCCGCAGAGGCTCCATCAATTGATTGAATTCAATGTACTCGCGAAAAGCGTCGGAGGTCGTCGCGAAACCGTTCGGCACGCGAATGCCCTTCGAAGTCAGATGATGGATCATCTCTCCCAGCGAAGAATTTTTGCCGCCGACCGTCGCCACGTCTTCGCGGCGCAGCGTCTCGAACCAGGCTATGTACTTCATGCGCTCATTGTCTCCCGGACCGAAGACTGAGACGGCGCGAAAGATTCGGCAAGAGGATTTTCGCAGAGATCGACAGGATAATTTCTGAAAGGCCGACGAGCTGCAGCGCCCCCCTGCAAATTTTCGGGGATACGCGTGTGGAAAGTCCGGTTACAACCCGGCGCGATGCGTCAAGCGCGGGACCGCGGCGCACGCCGGGAGTCTTTGCGTTTTTTGCCGATCAAAATCGGCACCTGGAGTTCGGTCAGGTAATCCGCTTCTTTTACAACGCCGGGGCTGTTCAGATAAATTTCGCGAAACGAACCGTCAATCTGGCAGCCGTTCTCGAAAATCCAGCTGAACAGACGTTCATAGTGCCGGCCGGATTCCGAGCGCGCTCCGCGAAAGACCAGCCGGGCCACGTCGCCGCCGGGCAGTCGCCGGCGAAAGAGCGCGCTGGTCGATTGGAAACGGCCGGATACCGGAACGGCGACTTCGACCTCGGCCGCGGCTCCGGGACTGGAACTACCCGCCGCCATCGCCTCGCCCCAGAGTAAAATCGGCGGGCCGTCGATTTTCAGAGATTGGGACAGCGCGAAATCAGTGAGTTCTTCAATCAGCGGGAAGACGTCTTCATAGTCGCCGAATTTTTTGGCGGCCACGACCGTTTGCGGACGCGCCGCGACAATTTCGATCGGGCCGTCGGGATCGCCCAGGCGGCGGGACTCGCCGTCGGCGGCGCTGCTCCCTCGCGACGTCCGCAGGCTCCGAATCCAGCGCTGCATGCGCTGCATACTGGCGATGCGTTCCGCCAGCATCTCCTCGTGACCTTCAAGGATCGCAAGCAGCTCCGCTTCCGCTCCCAGGGCTTCCAGTTTTAACAGTTCGGCAATGTCTTTTAGCGATAGATCGCAGTTGCGATAGTATTGAATCTTACCCGCGACCAGAGTCTGGGTCGGCTGGTAATAACGATAGCCGCTGTCGCTATCGACCACGGCCGGCTTTAGTAAACCCTGGCGATCATAAAATCGCAGCGTCTTGATCGACAGACGGGTCAGGCGCGAAAATTCTCCGATGGAATACATAGTGCTTTATTCAACTCGACGGACACGCCGCGCCCGCAGCCGGGATAGCGCCTGTCATGTTTTTCGGGGGAAATTGGCTTGACGATAACCTATTTTCCTGGCCTTGCTTAGAGAAGGAATGGAGATCAATATAAGATCGGTCAGTGCTTACCAGGTCATCGCCGTGAAAGGCGAACTGGGACTGTACGGCGTTCCGGAAGCGTCCCGATGGATGGAAACCGCCCTGGCTTCGCCGGGCCTCGATGTGGCTCTGGACCTGGCCGGGCTGGAGTTTATCGATTCCAGCGGCATCGCCGCGATCGTTCACTGGCGCAAGCAGGTCGTCGACGGCGGCGGACGATTCGTTCTGCTGGCCGTGCCGGAGAATTTGCGCCGCGTGCTGGAGCTTTCGCGTCTCCACCAGCGCATCCAGTTCCTGGATTCAGAAGCGGAGCTGACCGACTCCTGAAGCGGACGACCTGCCTCCGCGCCGACCATCGCCCCTGGATCAATTGCCCTGGAACGACTGCCCCTGCAATTCATCTGTTCCTTTCGATCGCCAGCGCGCCCGGGCGCAGTGGGCCTCATGTGTTGCGCGGCCCTGATCCTCCTGTCATACCCTCTGGCTGCCGCACCCCGAGTGGCCCTGGATCGCGGCTGGGAAATCTGCGCCCCCGGGACGCCACCCGACCAGGCTCGCGAATCCATCTGTGCGCGGTCGGTGACGGGTCCCCATTGGACTGCCATCGACCCCGACCGCGAACGCAAGCTCTACTTTCGCATTCATCACCCGACGGAACGCTGGCTCCGAATTGCCCTGCCGCCCGAACCGGATTGTCCCGATCCGACCATTTACTTCGGCGTGGTGAATTTGAGTTTTATCGCCTACCTGGATGGCGACGAAATCTATCGTTTTGGGGAACCAGATCTGGGCGCGAAGGGCTTCGCCGGCCGGCCCTTTCATCTGGTCACGCTGCCCGCCCGAGGCCCCCGCGCACAATCCAGAGCCGCCCCGGCCAGTTCACCGATCGCCGGGGTGCGGTGGCTGCACCTGCGAATCTGGTCCGATTTTCGAAACATCGGCATCGACGGAGGTATGCCGGTCCTCGGCTGTCGCGCCGATCTGCAACAGGAAATCGTTCGCGAAGACATAGGCGTTCTGCTGATCGGCGGTTTCGCCATCATCGCAGGCTTCGCGGGTTTCGTATTGTTCGCTCGAGCACGCAGGGAGATTGTCTATCTGGCCTTTGGGCTGCTGGCGACAAACGTCGGTCTGTATATGATCGCCAATCGAACCATGCGCCTGCAGTTGCTACTGGTGCACGAACCAGTCTTCTGGCATCACGCCGAACACTTCGCACTGTATTTTTTGCCGGCGAATATGGCTCTTTTTTTCCAGCAACTGGCCACGAACTCCCGGCCAGCGCGGATGCAGGCGATTCTGTACTGGACAGTCGCCGTCGCCTTTACCATCTGCAGTCTCCTCTGGCTGCCTTCCTATAGAACATTCGGTTTGTTTCTATATACGACCCTCGCCCTGAGCACAGTCACTCTGTACGTCATTCCGCATGCCCTCTCACGAGGCCCGCGGGAACTGCGCATTCTCGTGGTTAGCGTGGCATGCTTTTTCGCGATGGGGTTCACCGACCTGTTGTGGGCGCTCGGCTATATACCAACGTGGCCTGGACCGATGGCGCCCTATGGCTTTTTTGTGCTACTGGTCGGCATGAGTATTACAATCTGGCAGCGCTATGTCCGGATCCAGGACGATTTGCGGGCGGCTCACGAAGCCCTCAGAGTTTATGCCCAGCACCTCGAAAGCCTGGTCGAGCAGCGCACATCCGAATTGCAGTCTTCCCTCGACGAGGTCAGCCGCCTGAAAGAACAGCAAGACGGCGACTATCTTTTGATCTCACGCATTCTGCATCCCATGACCAGCACAAACATCGAAGGCGAAGCTGTTCGTATCGATTCGATTGTCGCGCAGTACAAACAATTTGAATTTCGCGGTATGGCCGGCGAGCTCGGCGGCGATCTATGCATGGCGGAACCGCTCCAACTGGACGGCGGACGCTACGTGGCGTTCATGAACGCCGACGCGATGGGCAAAAGCGTCCAGGGAGCGAGCGGCGCGATCGTGCTCGCGGTCGCCTTCCGGGCCTTCTTGCATTTGAGCGCGGACGGGCAAATCCCCATCAGCGGCCGGCCGCCGATCGAATGGTTGCTACGCCTCACCGAAGAATTACAGCGCGTCTTTCGTCCCTTCGAAGGTCGCATGATGGTTTCATTGCTGCTTGGACTCGTTCATGAAAGCAGCGGCCAGTTGTACGCGATCAATGCCGGCCATCCTTCGGCCGTCTTGCTCCGGGAAGGGACTGCGAGCTATGTCCTGCACCACAGCCATGATCCAATCGGTTCCGCGCCGGAAGACTTCGATTTCGTAAACCGGGGCGCAGCCGAGAATCAAGCGAAATCAGAATCCACATCCGAACAGCATCCGCCAATCGCATACTCTCCGGAAAGCGCGATCATTGAATTGCAGCTACTGGACGGCGACGTGTTGATTACCGGCTCGGATGGCCGCGACGATTTGCGCCGCAAAGACGACGGCGGCCGCGATCTAATCCAAAACGAACCGGAACGCTTCGTGCAAATTGTGCAGAGCAGCGGCGGCGATCTGATGCGGATCCAGGAACACCTGCACGCCGCCGGCGAACAGACCGATGATCTTTCGCTGCTGCGTGTCGCCTATCGCGAGTGAGTTTTCGCGGCCTGGCGTTTCGCGATCGCCGATTTCGCACGGATTCTCTTTGACAGGCGAACGGCGATGCGGCCAAACTGGCCGCGGGCTCAGCCTTCGTTTCGTACCGGATCTGTAATCCGGCGGTGCCCCGACCTCGTCTGCAAGTTCCCTGAATTTTTCGCGGGCGATCGGCCCGGGGTATGCCTGACGAAGTCTAGTCCACAGGGCCCTGGAAGTTATCGGTTCGATCCCGATTCGCGGCGGCAGTCGCGGTAGCTCAACGGTAGAGCGCCAGGTTTATTCAATTTGAGTGTTGCCGGTTCGATTCCGGTTCGCGTCGCAAGGCGCGGTAGTTCAACGGTAGAACATCAAACCATTTAGGCCCGCAGGAGCCTGTCCTGCGCAAACGGAACCACGGGGCCGCTTCAGCGCGCCGCGCGATCCATTGACGGAGTCGGTCGCTCTGTATTGAGGGCCGGCTTTCGAAACGGGCTGCGCGACGGGCACCGGGTCGAAGGCCATGCAGGCGGCGGATACCGATTGGAATCGCCGGCCGGAAATTCGAGCGCGGGTCGCAAGACTCGCGCAAAGAATCCGGTCCGCGATCCCTTTCTCAAGCGCGCCTCCGCCGACGAAGCGGGAAGCGCCCCGTGGTTCTTTTCTCAGCGCTGATACACTACCCAACCGCCATTCGAATCCGCGCCCTGCATTCTGCGTCCCCCTCGCTGACGAGGCCTGCAACTCTCCCCTTACTAGAGACCTGAATATTTTTCTGACTATTCTCGGTGAATTGGATTTGTGGTCGCCTTCTCTCCCGCGGACGCTCCGCGAACCCGAAAGGCGAACCCATGCAAAACTTTAAGACTCGAATCTTCTCTCCGCGTATACTCAAATCCTCGCACCGACGCCGCACTCTGCTTGTAGCGGCTGCCGCCGGCGTATTCTTCGCCGTGTCCGGCGGCCTGCTCAGCTCCGGCTCCCCTGACGGCAACGGCGGCCTGATTGATGCCAAATTTACCGCGACGTCCACCGGGGCCGCCGCCTTTCAGGTTCCGATCATCGTGCCCCCCGGCGTGCAGGGACATCAGCCGAAGCTCAGTCTGAACTACAGCAGCCAGGCGAACGCGAACAGCGCGACCGGTGTCGGCTGGCGGCTGGGCGGCTCCCTCGAGTCGATCCAGCGCTGCGGACAGCATCCGGAAATCGACGGCCATCGCAGCGGCGTTCAGCACTCGCAGCAGGACCGTCTGTGTTTGAACGGCACGCGACTGCTGGCGCGAAACGCCTACACGAACGACGCCGGCTACTGGAGCGGTAACAACTACAACAAAGAAGTCGATGACTGGAGCCGCACTTTCCCCTCCGGCAGCTGCGGCAACGCTCCCTGCCAGTTCACCGTAGAACGCGCCGACGGCAGCCGGGCCTATTTCGGCTCTACTTCAGATTCGAAGATCTATACCGGCAATCCGATTAACGGCGCGCGCCAGATCACGCAGTGGTTGATCAGCGAACTCTACGATTCCAACAATAACCGGATCACATTTCATTATACGTCCGGCGGCATCAACACGGCCGTCATCGATCGCATTGACTACAACGGCCGCCGCGTCACTTTCGGATACGACGAGCGCGGCGGCGACCCCCGGGACTGGATCATCGGCTCCGACGGCACCGCCCAGACGCGTCTGATCAAACGGCTGCGTGAAATCGCGCTGCACACCGCCGACGGTCAATACAAGTACTATCATCTCGATTACATCGGCAGCCAGATCAGCGCTCGCAGCCGCCTGCGCGAAATTCGCGAGTGCGACGCGAGCGGCTGCCTGGATCCGATCAATCTAAGCTGGAACGACCAGGCGCCCCTGGACGGCACCTTTCGCATCGCCCAGCCGGGCGGCGAACAATACCAGACATGGCTGAACGGCAACAAAACGAATATCATCCCCGGCGACTACAACGGCGACGGACTGATGGACTTCATTCGCCAGGAAAAGGGCGACTGGGACAACAACACTACGAATTCGTTTAACGTGTATTTCTCAAACGGCGACGGAACTTTCAATGTCGTCACACCATCCGGCACTGAATACCAGAGCTGGCTGCGTTACGATCCCGGCGCAAATATAATCCCCGGCGACTTTAACGGCGACGGTAAAACCGACTTTATCCGTCAGGAGAGAGGCGGCTGGGATGACAACACCTCGAACACCTTTAATGTATATTTCTCGCGCGGCGACGGCTACTTCGACATCGTAACGCCGGCCGGGAGGGATTATCAAAACACAACGCCGGAGCGCGGCGCGAAACTGATCCCCGGCGATTTTAACGGCGACGGCAAAACCGATTTTATTCGGCTGGTCATGGGCTCATGGTCAACAGGGAGTAACCACAGGACGGCCTTCCGAATCTATTATTCCCGCGGCGACGGCTATTTTGACCTGCACATGCCGCAGAACAGAGCAGGCGCCGAATATCAGACCTGGATCCGCGGCCATAAAGGAAATTTCATTCCCGGCGATTTTAACGGCGACGGCAAGATGGACTTCATTCGCCAGACGAAAGGCTCGTACGACAACAATCTAACGCACAACTTCAAAGTATTTTTTTCAACAGGAGTCAATGGCGAATTCGACATCGTCACCCCCACCGACAACGGCCTGTACCAGGACAAATTACGCTACGATCCAGGCGTAAACATCATCCCGGGAGACTTTAACGGCGACGGCAAGATGGACTTCATCCGCCAGGAGCGCAAAGGCTGGCACGCGGACAATATCAATACCTTCTGGGTTTATTTCTCACGTGGCAACGGCTACTTCGATGTGGTCAAACCCTCCGGCACCCAGTACGATCTATGGCTCCAGGCGGACCCGGGCGCGCACATCATCCCCCTCGACTACAACGGCGACGGGCGCACCGACTTCATCATGCAGGAGCACAGCTCCCTGGACGATGACTTCGCAGGAACCTTTCGCGTATATGTATCCCAGGGGAACGGCTTTTTCACCATCCTCACTCCGACCGGCAGCTACCAGCGAAATATGGGCGCCGACCGCGGAGCCATCTTGATTCCCGGGGACTACGACGGTGACGGCCGCGAAGATCTGATTCGCCAGGAACGCGGCTCCTACGCCGACCACGACAACCACGCGACCTTTCGGGTCTATTTCAGCTCGCCGGTCGCCAACCAGGCACCCCAGGACACTCTGGCCGCCATGCAGCAAGGTGTGATTCGCCACGAACTGGAATATACGCGTCTGAGTTGGGAGAGCGCGACGAACGCGGGCGTGAGCTTTGCGGCCGGCCACCGGGGAATCTCCGTGCCGATGACCCTGCTCAAATCCTACAGCCGCAGCCTCCCGACGACCACGGCGGCCGGCACCGCGCCGCAAACGATTCGCCGCAGCTACGTATATAAAGGCGCGACGCTGCACACCGGCGGCCGGGGCTTCCAGGGCTTTCAGGAATTATCGGTAAGCGCCGTCGACGAAAACGTGCTCACCCGCACGAGCTATCACGTGCAATTCCCGCAGAGCGGCCGGCCAATTCAAAAAGACGTTACCGCCCTGAGCAACGGCAAGCCGATTGAAAACGAAAGTTACGTCTGGCAGAATGTCGCGGGGGCCGTGCCGGCTTCCCGGGTCGTGCAGCTCGCCGGGCGACAAACCACGAATCACGTCGACGAGGGTTTCCGCAACGCGACGACGGCGATTACGTACGACGAACTCGGCAATCCGGTCCTGGTTCAGGAAACTGACAACAACGGCTACGATCGCTTTAGCTGTTCGGTGTACGCCAACCGGGTAGCCGCGAAAGAGCCGGGGCCCAAGATCCTGGCTGCGAAAGGGGGATATTGCCACTACTCCGCCTCGAACTGTATTTGTTCCCAGGTCTTTTCGAAGACGGTCTTCGAATACGACAGTCGCCGCAATATTAAGTTGCGCGGCGCTTTCGACAGCACGCGCAACGAGTATATCCTCGAACGCTACCAGTACGACAACCACGGCAACCGCACTCGCACCGAGCTACCCGACGGCGCGGTGGAAACGGTCAGCTACGAATCGACCTACGATACCTACCCCGCCTCGATTACGATGACCGGCAATGGCAAGAGCCTGACCGCGTCTCGCAAATTCGACGCGCGCCACGGCATGCCCCTCGAAGAAACCGACGAAAACGGCGCGGTAGTCCGCCGCGCCTACGATAATTTCGGCCGCCTGACCAGGGTCCAGCGCACCGCCCCGCAGGGAGGGCTGATCGAAGTCGAGTCCCACAGCTACGCCCGCGAAGGCGACCTGACGAACGACGGACTGTACGTGCGAAGCTCTCAGATCCGTCAGTCCTGGGACCAGCCCGGCACGATTGCGAAGCGCGAGCTCAGCGACGGCCTGCAGCGCGTCGTACGCAGCGAAAGTGGTTCGGGCAGCGATCGCATTATCCAGCGCAAAGACTACAACGTCGTCGGCTTACCGCTACGCGAATCGACCCCGCACAAAGCCGGCGAGACGCCCAAATGGAAGAGCTATGTGTACGACGAACGCGGACGCGCAACCCGCACCAATTTTCCGAACGGCGGCGTATCGACGGCGCTCTATCGCGCCGGCAATGGCGTCGATTGCGCCCCGAACCAGCTGCAAACCATCACCGCGATCAACGGTGACGTCAGTCGCACGACGATTCGCTGCCAGAACGGG
The DNA here is from genome assembly GCA_024742665.1 of bacterium. Taxonomy (GTDB): domain Bacteria; phylum Spirochaetota; class Leptospiria; order Leptospirales; family Leptonemataceae; genus JANSYA01. The sequence continues at coordinate 222,597 of JANSYA010000009.1, read as the reverse complement.
CGCGGGGAAACTGTAAAGATCAAATATATCGACTGGGGCGACGCCGGAAGTGCCACGCAGCACTTTACGCGCGACGCGATGGGACGGCTCACCGGCTCAAACGACGGCAAAGCGACGACGACGATCACTCTGGATTCCCTGGGGCGCCGCACGCGAGTTGTTTCGAGCGCCCGGGGCACTACCGATTATATTTACAACGAACGCGGCCAGCTCGCGACCGAAAGCGCGAACGGCGACGACAAGACCTTCGCCTACGACGACTTCGGGCGCGAAACGCGAGTCAATTTTCACGACGGGGGCTACGCGATCTACGAATACGACGACGCGGCCTTCGCCGGCGGCCAGGGCCGTATGACCAGAGCGATCGTCTACGCCGCGGACGGCAGCGAAAGCAATCGCCGAGAATTTTCTTATAACGCGGACGGCAGCCCGGCCGTGGTCAACATGAGCGTCGATGGTGGCTCCGGCGGCGCGCATATCCTGGCCTACAAAAGCGACGCCCTGGGCCGGCCGCAGCAGGTCCGCTATCCCAGCGGGCGCGTCGCCTGCTACGGATATAATGCCGCGGGCTTTCTGGCCGACATCAGCGTCGCAAGCGGAAACTGCTCCGCTCCGGACGCGGAGGTCTTCGCCGCCTATTCCGACTATACGGCCCTCGGTCAGCCCAAACGTATTGTGTACGGCAACGGCGTGACGAGCGACTTCACCTACGACGACGCGGGGCGACTGCACACGTCGCGCACCGCCGGTCAGGACGACCAGGGCCTCGCCGCCGTGCTGCTCGACGAAGAGTACTCCTGGAATTCAATGAACGAAGTCCGATCCATCGACGACCGGATCGGCGACAACGACAGCACCTTCACCTACAATCGCCTGGGCTATCTGACCCGGGCGCAGGGATCCTACGGCGATCTGCATTATGAATACGACGCCAACGGCAATATGACCAGAAAGGGCGATCTGTATCTGACGTATTCAGGCAGCCGCCCGGTCAGCGGCGACAACGGCCTGGCCATCACCTACGACGTCCACGGCAACGCCACGGAACGCGCCAAGGGGGACGGCAACGTATTCACTTTCGACTACGACGGGCAGCACAAGATCAAACGCGTCGGCAAAAACGGCGTGCTGGCCAGCAGCTACGAGTACGACGCCGCAGGTCAGCGCGTGAAAAAAATCGACGGCAGCGGCACCGAAACGATCTACGTAAACCGCGAGCTGGAAATCACGCGCTTCGCGAGCGGCCGTCTTTTACAAACCGAATACATTCAGGGACCCGGCGGACGCCTGGCCGCGATCTCCACCCAGGACGATCCGCTGGCCATGATCCACGGAAGCAGCGCGAATCATTCTCTGCAGGCGCAAATGTACAACACCGGCAGCATCGCCGGCCTGGCGGGTTTTTTGAATCACACCACGATGGCCTACGCCCGCCAGCCGCGGGTCGCCAACGCGGGACGCGCGCTGCTCTGGGCCCTGGCGGCGACGGCGCTGCTGGGCTCCTGCATTTATTTTACCTGGTTTGCGGGACGCGCGAGCCGCGACGCGTACGCGCGGCGGCGGCGTTTGCTGCGCTGGCCGGCGAGCTTTGCGGCTGCGAGTATGTTTGCTCTGACCATGCAGTGCGGCTCCAGCGGCGGCGGCTCGAATCTGACGATTGCGCCCGCCGGCAGCGATCTATTCGCCTTTAATTTTCTGCTCGGCCCCGGCGGCAACGGCTACGGCTATCCGGAAGAAGGCACTTACTATTTTCAGTACAACCAGGTGGGCTCCACCAGCCTGGTGACGGATTCCCAGGGCCGGCAGGCGGCCGCGACAGTCTATAAACCGTACGGCGAAATCCACCAGGACGCCAGCGACGGCCGCGACATCTTTCGCGGCAAATTCAACGACAACGAATTCGATCGCGACGCGGAGCTGCACTATTTCAACGCCCGGTATTACGACGCGAGCATCGGCAGCTTTTTACAGGCCGACAACCTGATGTTCGGCGCGAACGGCGACAATGCCGCGGGATTGAATCGCTACGCCTTCTCGGTGAACAATCCCGTCACCTATTCCGATCCAGGCGGAAACCTGGTCTGGTTCGTGGCGGTTGCCGTGGCGGCTGCGTGGGCGGCCGCGCCGGCCATCGCCGCGGGCGTGGTGGTGAGCGTTACGTTGAGCGTCATCACCTACGGCATTTCGCTGGCGATCACCGGCGAATCTTTCAACACCGAGGATTTCCTTAAAGAAATCGGCATCGCCATCGCCGCGGGGATTGTCGGCGGCGGCGTGGCTGCCGGGGTCACCAAGATGACGGCTGTAGTCGGCGCGAAAGCGGCGACGGCGATCGGCACCCGGGGAATGGCGAATCTGGCCCATATGCAGGCGGCGGTCGCTTCCAGGGCGAGCAATCTCAGCCGGGCGGCTGGAATGGCGGCCGGTTTCACCGGAAGAGCCGCCCAGGCCGGAGCCGGCGTCGCCGCCGAACAACTCACCGTCGCCGGCCTGCATCAAATCGGATCCGAAGAGCCCATCAACTGGAACCGAGTCGGTTACGACGTGGGAGTCGGCGTCTTACTGGGAGGCCTCGGCGGCCGAACCTACGGCTACAAACGCTCGAACGGTCCCGGGGGCGGCAGCTCCAGGTCTGTGAATATGTCGGAAACGATCTCCGCCGATTTACCGAAGTTCGACATGCTGACCTTTCTGAAGAACGACATCGCCTTCGGCGGCTTCCTGTCTCTCACCACATTCTTCATCGGATACGGAGTCGAAGAAAACGGCGGATTCTAACGGCGCGCGCCGTAATGGGCCGTGTTATCGACGGCCCATTACGGCGGCAGACCGGTCACGCAATGCGTGATTCGTGATTCGCGATTCGCAATCTCCGCTCGTGCTGCGCAGCCTCCGCGGACGATTCGGAAGCGCACCGCGATCTATCCGAAGAACATCCGAAACGCCGCAAACAAATAGATGATCCCGAAGCGAATCCAGGTGCCGCGCGCCCGGGCGTCTTCGACGAAAAACATCAGCCGCGGCGCGATATAAAACATCGCGAAGGGCAACGCCAGCACAATCATATAGGCGATGCCGCCGCCGATGCTGCTATTCGCTTCGCGCTTGATGTGCCCCTGACCGGATGCAATTTCGTCGATCATCGGCTGCCAGATCGCATACATCACAATCAACGCGGCGATCATTAACAAAGCGTCGGCGACGTACTCCCATTGCTCGGCCGCGGCGCGAACAGCAGCATCGCGTTCGCTTTCATACGTCGGCGCCCGTAGATCTTTTACTCCCGGCAGCCAGGCCGCGTAGGCTACAATCCCGGTCACAACGGTGGCCAGGGTGAACACCGTCCCCATCCCCGGTCCCGCGCTCCAGTCGGTTAAGGCGACGATCGCCGACATCGCCATGAAAGTCATGAACAGCCAGTACAGAAACAAAAGCCCGGCATTCACGCCTTCCGACATCAGGGCCTGCGCCCGCCGCTCTGGGTCGGCGGCGACGCGGGCGAAGAGCGCTTTGCGTTTGAGGAGCGAACCGGGGATCTGCAGCAGCAGAGCCGCGAGCATCAGCGCTCCTTCGACGGTTTTCGATTCCGCGATCATCCGCTGAATCGCGTCGCCCAGGGGCTGCATGATCCAGGGCAGCAAAACGGCGCCGACGAATACGACCAGGTCGTACAGGCTGCCATGCGTGCGGGGAAAGATTTTATCAAGCGTTTGCCTGAGAGTCTGCTGAAATTGCGACGACATACAATCACCTTTCCAGACGAGCGCACGACCGGCCACCGGCTTTCCGGGAGAATCGTTTCGCTCGTGTAAGAATTTCCGAAGCGCGTCACCGGGATCCGGCCGAAGCGTGACAGCGCGAGGGCGACGGCTGATTTCGAACCGGCCAAAAATCACCTGACGCGAGGACCTGGATTTCTTATTTTGTCTGTATGAGCGCATCCGCCCCTGCAAATACCGCGACCTTCGGCAACGGCTGCTTCTGGTGTACGGAAGCGGTCTTTCAGAATCTTAAAGGCGTCACCGGCGTCGAGTCGGGCTACTCCGGCGGCCACGTCGAGAATCCGACCTACCGCGAAGTATGCGGCAAAGAGACCGGCCACGCGGAAGTCGTGCGCCTGACGTACAACCCGGACGAGATCAGCTACGCCGAACTACTGGAAGTATTTTTTAAGACTCACGATCCGACGACCCTGGATCGCCAGGGCAACGACGTCGGCCCCCAGTACCGCTCGGTGATTTATTTTCATGACGACGAGCAGCAGCAGCTCGCCGAACAAATCAAAAGCGAGCTCGACGCGTCCGGCGCCTGGGACGATCCAATCGTTACCGAAGTTTCGCCGCTGATCAACTATTACGCGGCGGAAGCTTATCATCAGAACTATTACAACGACAATCCGAACCAGCCTTATTGCGCTTTCGGCATTCGCCCCAAAGTAGAAAAATTCAAAGCGGTCTTCGCGGATAAAGTCAAGGCCGGCTGAACGTATGAATATCACTGTCAAACCGATCGCCGTTGCTCACAACTCCCGTCGGAGTCCTCAAGATGACGACTGGGCGCGCATTCCGACGCGCATCGTCTTAGAAAGCGACGTGCCCGCCGAGTCCCTGGCGGGAATGGACACCTTCTCGCATCTCGAAATCATTTACTATTTTCACATGCAGCCCGAGAACGGGATCGTGACCGGCTCGGACCATCCGCGCGAAAACACGACCTGGCCGAAGATGGGCATCTTCGCCCAGCGTAAAAAGGCCCGGCCCAATCGCCTGGGCGCGACCATCGTCGAAATCGATCACGTCGACGTGACCGAGCGCACGATCCACGTCCGGCGCTTCGACGGTATCGACGGCACGCCCGTGCTCGATATCAAACCGCTCATGCGCGAATTCCTGCCGGTCTCTGAAATCCGCCAGCCCGGCTGGAGCACCGAGCTGATGCGCGACTACTGGTAGGTCGCGAGCAGTTTCCGCGCTCGTTCGAATCAGTCCGGCGCTTGAAAACGAATGGGTTCGCGTTCGCCCGGTCGCCGCGTCGTCTCGCCGCCCAGGGACTCCAGTAATTTTATGAAGGCGAGATACTTCGCCTCTCCTTCGCGCGTAATTGCCAGCGCCTTATGATAATAGTGGGCGATATCCAGCGCGGTCGAGCCCGCATCCGTGCGAGCGTTCACGTCCGCGCCGGAATCCACCAGCAGGCGTATGGTTTCGACGTTGCTATAATAACGAATAGCGATCGTGATCAGGGTTTCGCCCCCGGCGAAGCGGGCGGTGGGATCGGCGCCCTGTTGCATCAATCCCCGCACGGCCTCGATGCGGCCGTCGGAAACAGCCCTGGATAGAGCGACATCCTTCGCCGTCTGGGATATTGTGTGCTCATCAAGTAAGTGCGCACTCAAGGCCGCACTGCTCGGACCGGCGATCGTAAAACATTCGTCGGCGTCCAGACGCATGCCGTGTTCGATGAAATAATCCAGCACCGCGGGCGATCCCGTCATGCAAACCCATCGATGAATGCTGCCTGACGAAGAATATACGTTCAGATCCGCGCCGCTTTCGATCATCCTGCGCGCGATGCCGCCCTCGCGATCACAAAACAGCACCCAGAGCAAAGGACTCTTGCCGTAGTTATCGATCAGGTTCACGCTGGCGCCGCTGTCTATTAAATAGTGCAGCACCGGCCCCTGACAGTTGTACGACGCCTTCAGCAGCGCGGTGTGTCCGGCGCCGTCTTTCGTATCCACCGGCACGCCGGACTCAACCAGTTTCCGCACCGTCGCAAGATCTCCCCGCTGCGCGGCCTGCATCAGCTCTCGCACTTCATCAGGCTTCACTTCTCGTTGGCCGAGCAGCGCACAGCCGGCGGCGAAGATCGCAACCAGGCAAAGACCGAGGATCCGTAGCGCGACTCGATGGCCCGGCTGCTGAATTTGAACTATGGACACTCTAAATTTCATGAATCAATCCGGCGATTCCGTCAATTCGAATCCGGCGATCGAATTCTGGACGCCGCAGCCCGATCCTGCGTTTTCAGGCCGAGCGCTTTCGCGAACTCGTGATCGCCCTGGCAATCTATGTCTATCTGGGAGCGCCCCTGCAAAGCGGCCCGGTTTCGGAGGCCGAAAACCGCGAATTCGCGCAAGCGCTGCGAGACCTGGGGGCCACATCGGGCTCTTATGTTTCGGCCAACAATCGCGGCACCAAATTGATTCCAGTTTTCGCCGCGGCCGCTTCGAATGCGCCGGAGGTCGGAACCCTTGTGGCGGCCTTCGCCCTCGGCGGCGCCGCTCAGGCCTTCACGAGCTCCACCCTGGGCTCTGGCACCGGCGGCTACGAAAACGATTTCTAATCGGCCGGCTTGCGAAGAGACTGGCAGGCCGCCTACAGGGCCGCGTACAATCGACGAAACTCGTCGTTCGGTACGCGGCCTTCGCCGTTCATCGAAAGTTCCGGGCGAATTCCGGTTACGTAGTACATGTCCATTTCGCCTTTGTACTTTACCGGGAATTTGCCGCGGTACTCCGTCACGAAAAAGCGGTCGACCAGATCGCGCGTGATACCTGAAATATTCACGCGACCGGTGGTTCCGCCGGATTCCATGCGCGCGGCGAGGTTGACCGTATCGCCCCAGATGTCGTAGGCGAATTTGTGTTTACCGGCGACTCCGGCGACGACCGGCCCGGTGTGAATGCCGACGCGCAGCTCCCAGAAGTCTTCGCCCAGTTCGCGTTTGATTTCGCGCATCTGATTCATGAAGGCCTGGATTTCGATCGCCGCAAGTACGGCGTCCACAGGATGGCTATGATTCGCGACGGGTAATCCGCCCGCGCACATATAGCCGTCGCCCAGGGTTTTGATCTTCTCAAGTCCATTGCGAGCGACGGTTTCGTCGAAATAGAAAAAGCATTTGTCGAGTTCTCCGATCAGATCGTCGGCTTCAAGCTTACCGGCGATATTCGTAAAGCCTTCGAAATCAGTGAACATCACAGTCGCCTGCTCGTAACGGCGCGGCGCGTACGAGCCGGTCGACTTGATTTCATTCGCGGCTTCTTCCGGCAGGACGTTCAAGAGCAGCTCGTCGCTTTTCTTTTTCGCCGCCTCCAGATCGCGGGTGCGCTCGTGCACTTTGACTTCGAGGGAGAGGCGCTCCTGCTCCAGCTGATCGTAGGCCTGCGCGTTTTCCAGACACATCCCCGCAAGTGAGGCGAAGGCCGCCAGCAGCTCTTCGTCTTCGGCGTCGTAGCGGCCCGTCGTAAAATCTCCGCTCGCGCCCCGCTTGTTCAGAGCTTCGATGGCGCCGATGATTTCGCCGCCGTGCCCCCGAAGCGGCATACATAGAATCGAACGCGTGCGATAGCCCGTCTCTTCGTCGTTCGTGCGGTCGAAACGATCGTCCTGGTAGGCGTCGACGATGTTGATCACCTCTCCGGTCGCGGCGACGTACCCGACGATGCCCTGCCCGCGCGGCACGCGAATCTCCGAACCGTCGAGAGTAATGCGCGAAACGAGTTCGCCCGACTGGCGATCGACCAAAAAGAGCGAGGCCAGGTCGCTGTCCATGACGACTTTTACGCTTTCGATGATGCGACGCAGCAGCGCCTCGTGGTCGCTGAGATCCGCCATCATCGCGCGCGAAACCTGCATGAGCCGCGCCAGGCGCTGGTTCTGATTTTGCAAACCCCGCACGAAGCTGGCGTTCAGGTACTTGCGACCGTCCTGGCCGACCCGCCAGGGCGGACCGTCAGAACTGGAAGCGTCCTGGCCCTGGGGCGGCTGGCGTTCGGGATCGGCGGGCTGTGAAAGGTCCATGAGAATCGAAACCGCAGCCTGGCGAACGGCCGGAATCGGTCAAGGAAAGGCCGGTATTATTCCACGAAGGAACGCGACCGCCGCAATTTGAGCACCAGCTCTTCGGAACACTCTTCGAGGGTCCCCGCCTCTTGCTGCGTGATAATATAATTCGTTTGCACGGCTTCGCTGTTCACATCGTCAAAATACGAACAATCCGCGAGATTGATTTCGGCCACTTCGATTTGACCGCTCCCTTCGCTATCCGCCGCGGCCCGCTTGGCCAGAATACTGCGAATCACGGCCTGCCCGGCGTCGTAACTGCGGCTCATGCTCTCAACGGCCGGCACCGCTCCGCGCACCGGCGAGCCGACGCCGAAATTACTCTGGAGTCCAACGCAGCTCTCCTCCTCTTCCGGCGGTCGCGCCCGATTCGCGCTATCGACCGACAGGATTTTGAGTCTCACGGTAGCGCCGCGCTCCGCCGCCTGACGACGAATATAATCGTAGCTTTCCAGAGCGGCCGTCAGGCCGTAGTTTTCGTAGAGCCCTCCGTCGGCCACTCGCACCACCGCCGCCTTCTCAAAGCGCAGCCGGTTGCCGTCGCGTTCCGGCCGATAGTACCAGAGCGGCAGCGGTTCCGTCACTCCCGGGAAGGCCGCGCTGGCCATCACCGCGTAGGCGATCGTAAATTCATCCGAGTCGCTGTTTAAGTCTTCCAGGGTTAGCGCGTACGGAAAGGGCCGCCCCGGTTCGAATTCAGAAGCCTCGTTTTTATGCCAGCGAATGAGCGGATTCTCAAAGGTGCGAATACTGCCGTCTTCGACCGCGGCGGGATCGAAGCTCGTCGCCGGACCGCGATGAAAGCGGCCGCGGGTAAATAGAAACGGACGAAAGTCGCTGTGATTCGTCGCGTTAAAAATAAATTTCGGCCGCGATTCGAGATGCTTGAATTGAAAGCGGGTATAGGCGTTGATCGCGTAGTCGGTATTCAGGGTCTGCGAATACAAATCCAGAATGTCCGCGTTCGTAAACAAACTGTAGGCCGGGCCGATGCAGGCGTTCGCCGGACTGCAATAGGCGCAGCCGGCGCGACCGCCCAGGTAGGTATAATAATCGAAATAGTCGTCCGCCAGGATTCGAAAAGCGTAGCGCGTATCGCCTCCCCCCAGACCGCGCAGTTCCCGGGCTGTTTCCACAGTCGAAAATAAATAATCCCGGCCGGATTCATTCAAAGCGAAGGCCGTCGCCACGTATCCGGCGTAAATTGAACCGCCGCTAACGGTTGAAAACCCGTCAAGCATCTCATAGAACGACAGATCTTCCCGCACGGGGGCCGCGTTATAGAGCGACTCGGTGTCGCGCAGAACGAAAGCGGAAAAGGCGGCGGCCCGGGAACCGCCGCCGGATAGAGCGACGAAACGCAAAGTCAGCTCTTTCGAATCCGATGCCGCCAGCCGTTCATCAAGATTCAATTCCTCCCACAGCGACTCGGCGCCCATCGCGTCGCCGACGGGAGATCTAATATTCACGTAGTCGGTCGGCGAAAGCGGAGCGTTGCCGTACGGCAAGGCGATATGCAAGGGGCTGCGCAGACGACTCACGCCGATCGTCATCCAGTGAGCGCCGCTGTAGAGAGTCGCGCAGGCCGAGCTCGACATCGCGCACAGCAGACCCAATGCGAGCCCTGCGCGCCGAAGCCCGGAGAGTTTTACGGGAGTGGACCGCAGTCCTCTGTCATCTACAGAATTAGATCTTGCCATAGCTTTCAATTGTCTCCAGCAAACGCGCTTTCTTCACCGGCTTGGCCAGATGGGCGTCGCAACCCGCGTCCAGGATCTGCGCGATTTCCTCCCGCATGGCATGGGCCGTAAGCGCAACGATCGGAATGCTTCCCGTCCGACCGGCGCTTCGACGCTCCGCTTCCAGCCGACGGATACGCCGGGTGGCTTCATAACCGTCTATGATCGGCATCTGCATGTCCATTAAAATCAAATCATAATCGCCGTCGCGGAATTTCTCAAAGGCCTCGGCTCCGTTGGCCGCCAGCTCTAAGGTCACCGGAGCGTCTTTTAAGAAGGCTTTGATTAACACCTGATTGTCTTCGTTATCCTCGGCGACCAGAAGACGTAAGACCCGCTGCCCGGCCTTGCCGGCCGCTAAAGTCCCGGGATCAGATTCCGAATCATTCGCATCCGTAAACAGGCGCTCGCTTCGCAGATGGCCGTCTCTGGAGAGCACCTGGCGCGCGGTCCCGAGCAATGCCGATCTCTTGACCGGCTTGAATAGATGCGCGGCGACGCCCAGCGCGTGAAACTTTTCCGCGGTCCCCTCCAAATGGTCCGACGTTACCGCGATTATGGGCACGTCGCGCAGCGTGGAATTCGCAGCCAGACGCCGGGCGGTTTCCAGTCCGTCCATGCCCGGCATATGGTAGTCCAATAAGATCAGATCGTATGCTTTCGAACCGGAGTCCCGTTCCAGCTCCGCAAGCGCCTCCGCGCCGCCGGCGACGACTGACACCTGCGCGCCGCAGGCCTGGAGAGTTTCGCGAAAGGTAATCCGATTCAAAGCGACGTCGTCGACAACCAGGATCCGGGTGCCGGTCAAATCAACTTGCGCCTGGTCCGAATCGTCGGCGTCAATCGCCGTACCCGATTCAAAGCGCGCGATCAAACTGAACATGCTGCCGCGACCCGCTTCGCTTTCCAGCTCGATATCGCCCTGCATCAATTCCGCCAGGCGTTTGCTGATTGTCAGCCCCAGGCCGGTGCCCCCGAACTCCCGGGTGGTCGAATTATCAGCCTGGGAAAAGGCGTCGAAAATTCGCTCCTGTTTCTCCGGCGGAATGCCAATGCCTGTATCACGCACGCGAAAGGCGCAGGTCAGAGGATCGCCCTGTACGGATACGACTTCGACTGACACCGAACCCGCTTCGGTAAATTTGATCGCGTTGCCCAGCAAATTGACCAGCACCTGGCGCACCCGCGTGGGATCGCCCAGGACGCGCGAAGCGACTTCCGGATCAATGCGATGGGATATTTCCAGGCCTTTTTTGTGCGCCTCGTTGGCCATGATTTCGACGGTGGATTCGACCAGCTCCACCAGATTAAAATTGACCCGTTCGAGTTCGATCCGTCCCGCTTCGACCTTCGCCAGATCCAGGATGTCGTTGATCAGAGCGAGCAGCGTTTCGCCGGCTCCCTGTAAGATCGTAATATACTTTTTTTGTTCCCGGGCGCCCGGGCCTTCCGCGAGTAAATCCGCCATGCCCAGGATGGCGTTCATCGGCGTGCGAATTTCGTGACTCATATTCGCCAGGAACTGCGACTTCGATCGGCTGGCCGCTTCCGCCGCGTCCCGGGCGATGCGCATCTCTTCGAGCTTGCGCTGCTCGGTGATATCGCGCACCATTCCCTGGTACCGAATCAGGCCGGTATCGATGTCGGCGACCGCCTGGCCGTTGACGGCGACGTGCACCTGGCTCCCGTCGCGATGTAAGAAAACGGCGGCGAAGTCTCGAATGCGCTCCTGTTTCGCGCCGGCTCCCAGGGCCTGGGCGAAGGCGACCCAGCCGCTCTCGCTTGCGAAGATCCGGCGACGCGCGTCCCTGCTGGTTTCTGCGAGCAAATCTTCAGCGGAGTCATAGCCCAGCATTTGCGCCAGCGCGCGATTGGCCGTAATGATCCAGCCGTCGCGCTCGAATAGAAAGATGCCCTCGGTCGCCTCTTCAATCATCCGGCGATACTGGCGCTCGGTTTGACCGAGACGTTTCGACAATTCCTCCGCCCGAAAAAACGAGCTCGTAAATCGAATCGCAAGCATTGCGGCCTGGGCGAAAAAGAAAATGAACAGCGCGAAGGGCGTCAGGTACGGAGCCTGAATAATCAAATTCGCGCCGAGAATATCGTGCACGACCGCCGCGAAAAAAATCAGCCAGCCGATGACGAACAGCGTCGCGCCCTGCCGACCGCGAAAGAAAGCCCACACGCCGATCACAACAGCGTACAGTCCGGCGAAGATCGTCAGGCCCTGGTAATAAATCAAAGTCGCGGTAAATACCGCCGGCGAAAATAAAACGACGACCGCCGAGCAGGCGAAACCCGCGCTCAGAATCGCGCGCATCAACCAGCGATTCGATTCTTTCGGAAAGGCGTTCCAGATAAACAGACCGAAGGCCGGCAATCCCAAATAAAAGCTCAAATATTCCAGGCGATAGTACACGTCGAAAGGAATGCCCGGCACATTCTGCACCAGCCAGCGATCGCCGGTTACCAGCACTCGCACGATCACCAGCAGACACAAGATTCCGAAGTACAGCGGCGATCGGTCCGCGGGACGCAGCGCATAGAGAATCAAATGGTAGCAGCCCATAATCAAGAGGGCGCCCCACAGAAATAAATCGACGCCGAAGGCGAAGGCGCGCTCCATCCGCAAATCCGCTTCCGCTCCCAGGCGCGGCACGACCCAGAGGCCGCCCTTGCTGTGGGTGAAGTTCGCGACCTGCACGGTCAGGATCATTTCGTTGCCGATCGAACCAGGCGCAATCAACGCCGGCTGGAAGGCCGGTTCGGAAGTCTCCGCGTCGAAACCGACCCGACCGCGCTGCAACAGCAGCTTTTCGTTTACGAAGACGCGCATGCTCGTGCTGGCCGGCGGCACGAAGACGGCCAGAGGCGGTCGCCCGGTAAATTCCCGCGGCAGAAGAATTCGCACGCGGTAGGTCCCATAGCCCTGCCCGGGCAGGAGCTCACCGCCCCGGCTCTGACCGTTCCAGGCGGCCGGCACCCTCAGCGTTGTGATGACGGATCCGCCGGCTCCGGTCTGCCGCTTGCGCCGCGCCGCAATGGTTTCGGGCAAACGCAGCTTGCGCCAGAAAAACTCCCAATCGCCGGACAGATCGACCGGACCGCTGTTACGAAAGTCCCAGTGACGAAGATCCAGGAAGCCGTTCTGGACCTCCGGGACGGCGGGCTGCTCACGCTTCTGATCCGAAGGTTGGGCCGGCATCTCCGTATTCAGACTGAACACCGCAAGACAGGCCGCTACAAAGCAGAGGACCGGGCAGAGGACCGGGCGCGAGTATTTCGCCGTATGCTTGCCCCGGATGGTGCTGCATCCCGGGGATCGCTCGATCCCGCCGCCATCAAATATCATAAGCTACTCTTGCGAAATCGGCCTCGCCAGGACAAGCACTTGCTGAAAAAGAGCGGCTATCAGTCAGGCGCGGTACATTCGCATTGTCGCGCGATCCGGCGGAAAGAGATCTACGACCAGCACCCCGGGATTCGGCCGCAGAATATACTCTTCTGCGACCAGGCTGCAAAAGTCATATTCATTTACGACTTTGATCGCCATGGCTTTTAGTTTGCCCTGGCCAATACCGTGCACGATGTGCACGCGACGCTCGCTTTGCATAAACGCGTCGTTCAACTCGTTTTCGAGCTTCATACGGGCGTCGCTATACGACATGCGGCGGATGTGAATTTCTCGCACAGGAAATGATCTTCGGCCACGCGCCGGAGGCAAGCGAATTCAATGGGCTTTAACGCCCTCTGTCGCATCTGCCGCCTATATCGCGTCGGCCGTGATCCAGAATTCCGCGCTAAAGCGATCCCCGGGCGCCAGCACCGGAGGCGACGGCCATTCGGAATCCGATAAATCAAAACCCAGGGCGTTCGTCGGCGCAAGCATCGGCTCGAAGCAGACGAATTCCTGCGCGGCCTGCCGCCCGGGATCCGAATCATACGGCGCATAAATCACAGCGACCGGATAGTCCCGACCGAAAGCGACGGTCACTCGATGTTCCGGCGTCGTCAGCCGAAATTGAACGACACCTCCGCCTCCGTCCGCCAGCTCCAGGGCCGTGAATCCGTGATCGATGTCGTGCGCGGCCAGCGCGAAGCTCTGACGCGCCGGCCAGAGATCTTCCGTCGCCAGCAGCCGACCCGTTGGCAATAGTCCCGCGTCCGTTTCGAAACAGCGCGCCGCCGGCAGCGAAATGCGAACCGCGTCGCGCTCAAAACCGGCGTACGAAAAGTACGGATGATAGCCGAAGCTCAGGGGCAACGAAACATCGCCACGATTCTCCACCGTCGTGCGAACGCGCATACGCAAACATCCGGCCTGGTCTCGATCCAGGCGATGCTCTACCCGCAGACAATGCGCGAAGGGATAGCAGGCGAAAGCAGGATGGCTCGCGTCAACGATCTGCTCCGCGACGTGCGTCGCGACCCCCGGTGCCGACGCGCGAGCACCAGCGTCCCCGGCCGGGTCCGCTGCGATCGTCCGCCAGCGATCGCTCTTGAGCAAGCAGCCGTGCAATGGCAGTCCATGATCATCGCGCCAGAAAAGTTCGGCCGACGCCGCTGCAGCCTGGCTGCCCGATTGCTCCGGGAAATCATAGCGCCGGCCGGCGAATTCGAAGCCTTCTTTCGCCAGGCGATTGGCCCAGGGATATAGCAGAGGATTTCCTCCCAACTCCCGGTTGTCGCGGTATTCCCGCAAATCCTGCCAGGGAAAGTGCAACAGATTCCGGCCACCGAGAATTGACGGTTCGCCGAAATAACACAGAGTATTGCCCGCTCCGACTGCAATGCGCCCAACGACGAACTCCTGCGAAGCCTGCGAAGAATCGACGAACTCAATCGTTTCAATTCCCCCCGGATCACCGGATGAATCGCCGCCGGCCGGGCTCGCAGACTGCAACGTGCGAGTGAAAAAACTCATGCGCTCTGCCCGCGAATGCTCATGCCGGAAATAGCCCGGACGGATCGATGGAAAATCCGGCCAGGAGTGCGCTTTCAATCCTGGCCCCGGGCGATTCGGCAGAGGCGCGGCGCTGCTTCCAGGCCTCGCCGCAATTCACCCGCAGCTCCACCGTCCGATGGCGCGGATCAATCAGCCAGTATTCGCGCACGCCGCACTGCAGATAGCGTTCGGCTTTCTCACCGAGATCCCGCGCGCGCGTGCGATCGGACAGCACCTCGCAAATCAACTCCGGCGCGCCGTGAATATGCTTTAACAGGATACTACTGCGCTCATTCGAGACAAACGAGATATCAGGACGCACTACATCGCCGCCATCAGGCAAGAACACGTCGACTTCGACCATCGCCTTGCCGATCGGACAGGTTCGCAAATAGAAAGCCAGTTCCGCTCCGAACTCCAACTGCACCTCGCCATGAAAGGGATCGTGACTCGGAGCCTGAAACAGGAGCCCGCCGACCATCTCATAGTCAAAGCCGTCGTCTTCTAAGTCGAGATACTCTTCGCGACTGACCGCGCGCCCGTGATAGCGCGGACCGGAGCGTGTTTTCAAAGGCGCGCTCATAGCAGAATCATAGGGGACTCCGAGAACTCAGTCAAGTGCTTGCGCAAAAATTTTTTGGCGCGCGTCCCCCGCCCGGGTTACCTCGCATGAGGGGCTATCGACTCGCAAACAGAACTCAATCGCGATACATCGCGGCGCTCGCTCCCGTTTACGAGGCCAGGAATTCGCGAATGGCCTCGGCGATCGACGCGTAGATCATTTCAAAGCGCTCGTCGTCCTGTTCGAGCAGCGTGCAGCGAAAGCCCTGCAGATCCGTAACGAAACTCGAAAGCGGCACCACGCAAATATTGCGCGAAGCGAGCAGCTGGTACACAAACTTGCGATCCGGCTCGATGTCGTCCGGCGTGAGAGCGTTGATGTACTCGCGAATCTTCGGATCGGGGATCTTCAGATTCATCTTCGAGCTGAGTTCGGCCGTAAAGACCAGGCTCACGTAAAACGCGCCGTCGGGCGGGTTTACAATCACGCCCGGGCAGTCCGCGAAAATTTCGGCGATGCGATCGCTGCGCTTTTTATAGAAGGCGTTGCGTCCGGCCAGATACGCGGGATAGTCGCGGTGACCGAGAATTTTCGGGATGACTTTTTGCGGCAAGGTCGTCGAGCAGACTTCCAGCATCTTCGCGTCTAAGATCGATTTCACGTACTTCTGGAACGTGGGATGCGTGCCCTGGTTATAGACTTTCATCCAGCCGCAGCGCGAACCAGGCCAGGGCAGCTCTTTCGAGATGCCTTTCAGGGCAATCGCCGGCACGTCGCCCGCGAGCTGGGCGATGGTCGCGTAGCGCTCCTGTTTATTAAAGACCATGTTCGCGTAAATTTCGTCGGCGACGATAAACAGATCATACTGCCGCGCGATCTCGACCATCTCGGTTACGACTTCGCGCGGAAATACGGCGCCGGTCGGATTGTCGGGATTGATGATCATAATCCCGGCGATGCTTTCGTTGTATTTGACTTTGTTGCGGAGTTCGTCCAGATCCGGCATCCAGCCGTTGTGCGGATCCAGACTGTACGTAATCGGCGGATAGCCGGCGTGGCTCGCCTCGGCGGAGCTGTGGGTCGGATAGGCCGGCGACGGACCGATCACCCGGGCTTCGCGCCGCAGCATATAGTAGACTTTGTTGATCGCGTCGCCGAGACCATTGAAGAAGATAATGTCATCGGGCGTTATTTGTACGCCACCCTGGGCGTTCGACCGCGCCGCCAGAAATTCGCGCGCTTCCGGCAGACCCCGCGTGGGGCTGTAGCCGTACGTGGAGTTGTCGTACACCGCTTCTGAGACGATGTCTTTGATCCAGGTGGGGATCTGCTCGCCCTTCTGCACCGGATCGCCGATGTTTTCCCAGTAGATTTCGCGGCCGGTCATTTTCTGGATGCGGCCCGCGACTTCGGCGATCTGCCGAATCTCGTAGTTGAGTTCCTCGGCGCCGATGTGCACGATGTTCATGCGCATATCGCGGCCGGAGCCCTGCAGGCCGCCGTCCGCGGCCGCCGCAACGCCGCTCTGGGAAGAAGGGGTTGGTTGCGTGGTCGTGAGTTTCATTGGTCTGGATCCGAAGGCAGTCCCGGGCGGATTCGCGTGGGAATTTCGTCTATTTTAGACTAACCATGACCGCGATCCGGGGTCGGGAAGGCAAGGCGGAAAATGCTCGCCACGGATCCGGTCTCGCGTGAAGAACGACGCCTATGCCCACCAGCACGAACAGCGCGACGCAGTTTCAGATCCGCAAAAGCGACATTCACAAACATCGTCTGGTGGAGCACGACGCGCCAAGGCCGGGGCCGGGACAGGCTCTGCTGAAAGTCGATCGCTTCGCGCTGACGGCGAACAACGTGACCTATGCGCTGCTCGGCGAAAGCTTCGGGTACTGGAAATTTTTTCCGGCGACGCTCACGGGCGGTGATAATGAAACCGACGACGCGTACGGAATCATTCCGGTGTGGGGTTTCGCGGATGTCATCGCTTCGCAGCACGATAGCCTTTCGGTCGGGCAGCGATACTACGGATACCTGCCGGCGGCGACGCATCTGCTGGTCGAGCCGGGTAGATCCTCGGCCGCGGGATTTCTGGACAACGCACCCCATCGCCAGGGAATGAACTCGATCTATAATCAATACGCTCTCACAAGCGCCGATCCAGGCTATCGCCAGAGCGACGAAGCGTACCAGGCGCTCCTGCGGCCGCTGTTTACCACTTCGTTTTTGCTCGAAGACTTCATTCGCGACAGTGACTATTTCGCCGCGACGAACCTGATCGTATCCAGCGCTTCGAGCAAGACCGCGTACGGGACGGCGCACCTGCTGCATAACAACAAACCCGCGCACATTAAGCTCATCGCCCTGACGTCGAAGCGCAATCGCGATTTCGTGGTGGGCCTGGGCTGCTACGATTCGGTCGTCAGCTACGATCCTGAAGAGATCGATCAAATCGATTCGCAGACGCCGGCCGCCTACTTCGATTTCGCGGGAGACACTGAAATCCGTGATCGCGTTCACGCACACTTCGGCGATCGACTCCAGCACAGCGCAAATATCGGCAGCGCCCACGCTCAATCCGTTCTGCAGGCCGGCCCCGACCGGGCGCCCGCCGCCGGTCCGAAACCGGAACTATTCTTCGCTCCCGGTCAGGCGAAAAAGCGGCTGCGAGAATGGCGACCGGCCGGCTTCGCCGAACGTATGGCGGCGGGCTGGGATTCGTTTTTGCCGGTCGTGCGCCAGACGATCGAAGTCGCTGAAATCGCGGGAGCCGAAGAACTCGCGGCAGCCTACGCCGCCATTGCCGGCGGCACGGCCGCGGCGAATAAGGCGACGATCGTGCGGCTTTGATCGAAGCACACACGCACGAATTCCAGCCGCCAGGAGCGCATAGCAGCGCCCATCTGACCCGCAATCTGAGTGCTGAGGGGCGGCCTGGTGAAGAATATTCGCTTGCCAGACGGGCCTGAATCTGATAGACTCAGGATTGGCGAGACCTGAATGCGAAATTTTATAAAAATAACATACATCGCTTTACTGGTCTGTGGGCAAGCGGCCTGCATTCCGGTATTCGACGAGCTTTCGGACGACGAAAGGGACGGCATCGGATCGGAGCTGCTGCTCTTTGGGCTGGCCGGCGATGGGCTGATTGCAACGCATACCGTCTCCGGATCGCTCACTGACGGTTTCGGCCAACCGCTCGCGGATGCCGAACTGCAGTGCACTTCGAACGGCAACAGTACGGGCACGATTCGGACCGACGCCAATGGCAACCTGACGATCCAACTAATGGTTGGCTCTGCGCAATGCCAGGGAGCCGGCGGCGTTGTCATGTTAACGGTCTTCGCGAACGGGTCGGTGTCGATATACGCCGCGAGCGGTATTACTTTCGTGCCCCTGAACCCCGGTCCCGTGATTGCCGTAGTCCCGTCGGACCTCAGAGCCCGCGGTAGAGACGAGCGGGTCGAACTACGCTGGTCACCGACTCTGGGGGCGACCGGCTATACCGTGTACTGGAATACCGTCGGCAACGTGACCACCGCGGATTCACAGATTACCGGCCTGACCGGCCCCGCCTTCGATCATACAGGTCGAACGAACGGCGTTACCTATTACTATCGAATGGCCGCCGTTAACGCGGTAGGAACGAGCGAGCCGGGCAACGAGGCGAGCGCTGTCGCCAACCCGGGTGCGCCGCCGACCCCGGAACATCTCCAGGCACAGGCAATGGACGGAGCGGTAAAGTTAACCTGGGAAGCAGCGCCCCGGGCAACCAGCTATGTTCTGTTCTGGGCGGAGCGGCCGGGTGTCTATGCATCGAGCTGGCACGTGCGTCTGAGCGGGCCAGGCACGAGCTACACGCACACCGGCCGGGTCAACGGCAGTACGTATTACTATCGCCTGATGTCGATCGGGACGTACGGCAACAGCGGATTCTCGAACGAAACATCGGCTACGGCCGGCAGCGTCCCCGATGAATGAAACCCGCGCCGTCGGGCTCAGGCAACAGCCAGGAGTACCAGTAAATATTTATTGACTGCATGTCGCCTGACGGCGACTTTTCATTAACTATGCGTGCTTCTGCGAAAGCTTCGCGACTCGGGCCGGCCCTTAAGTTTCACCTGTTCGCTCTGGTTCTGATGTTGCTATGCCCGGTCGGATCGGGCTTAGTCGCGGAAGTAATCTATCTCAAGAACGGCGCGGTCATCGCCGGCAAAGTCATCGGCCAAACGCGGGCGACCATGCGAATCCAGACCGCAACCGGCGTCCGAACGATCCAGAAGACTACAATTCGCAGGGTCTCGTACTCGGCCGCGGAAGAGCAGCGGGTCGTCCGCCAGCAGGCTGAAGCGCGGCGGCAGCGCGAGGCCGAGGCCGCTCGCAAAGCCGAGGCGGAACGCGCGGCCCGCGAAGAAGCGGCGCGGCGCGCAGAGGCCGAAGCGAACGCCAACGACGCCAACGACACTAACGAGACTGACGGCACACCCGGCGACATCACTCCGGGCGGATACGTATGGCGCTCCGCCGTGCTGCCCGGCTGGGGACATCTGGCCATGGGTAAGACCTGGACCGGTGCCGCCTATATGGGTCTCGGGGGGCTGGCGATCATAAATGTGTTCGCCAGCCGTAGCGGCGCGCTGGGCGCTGAATCACAAAACGCCGACGACGTGCTCTTCAATTTTGTTCTCACCTACGCTCCAGATGGTCTCGGCGTCGCCGAACGCATCGGCACGAGCCTGTTTTTAAATTCCCAGGCGCAGGGTCCCTATCGCCAGGCCATCAATCGCTATGAACAATCTCTGGGTCTGCTGGGCGCGGTCTATTTGATCCAGCTCGGCCATATAATCTACGACGCCTATCTGGGCGCGGCGGCAGACGAAGCAGAAGCCGCAGCGTATCGCGCGGGGTATCGTCAGCCTGCCGCGGGCTGGCACTTCGATCTTGCGCCGCAAGCGATGGAAAGCGATCGCAGTGCGCGGACGCCGGACTCCGCTCTGGAATGGCGCGGACGACTGGAATACACGTTTTCATTTTAGGACGGCGCTGTTCGAAAGCCCGCTCGCCATCTACTGGCACCATGATCCGATTCGAATTTAGATCCGATTTTCGGCAAAAACAAGCGCCCGGAGGTGTTGTATGAATATGACTTCCAGAATAAAATCCCTCTGGCCCCCCGGACGGATTCAGCGGATTCAGCAGATGGGGCGGCTGCACCAGATTCGGAAGGCCGGCATGAGCGCCTGCCTGGTTGTTTTGATGGGCGGCAGCAGCGCCTGCATTGAAATTCAGTCGAGCCCGCTTGACACCTCCCAGGGCGGCATCTTCGGATTTCTGAGCCTGGTCATACGGGGCACCGAAGGCAACACTCTGGTAGCAGTCGGCGCGAACAATCTCGCCTATACTTCCAGCGACGCTCAGACCTGGCAACAGAACGCGATCGTCAGCGGGGTCAACTATACCTTTCACGACGTGATCTGGACCGGCACGCGTTTTATCGCCGTGGGCGGCGACGCTTCGGCCTGCGCGATCTTTCTTTCGGACGACGGCTTCAACTGGAGCCCGGCGACCATGCCGACCTGCCCGGTCGCGCTCTTCGCCGTCGCGGCCAGCACCACCGACAGCCAGCGCATTGTCACGGTCGGCGATGTGAACGGCCCGACTCCGATGGCCCTGACTTCGGCTGACGGCGGCCTGACCTGGAGCGTTCTGGTCACTGCCGGCGTCATTCGCTATACGCGCCTGGTATTCGCGAACAACGAGTTCATGGCCCTGGACGATCCCCTGAACTCCAGCGACGGGGCCGCGTACACATCCGACGGCACGAGCACTTTCGCTTTAGTGAATACACCGGTGACCGGGGCGGGCAAAGGCACGACTCTGGGGGACGCCATCGCCGTGGGCAATCGAATCATCCGGGCCGGAACCGATCCCGGCACGTTTCCGCCGGCGCCTATGGCCACCACCACCACGACCGACAACGGCGCATCCGCCTGGACCGTAAATGCGACGACGATCTATGGCGGGAGCAACTCTCTGATCCCCCGGGCTCTGGCCGTAAGCACGGCCGGCAGGCTGGTCGCGCTGGGGGACTCCTGCGCGGTCGACGCAACCAGCGACCTTGCCAATCTGACCTGGTCCGGCGTGCAAACCACGGTCACAGGCTGTAGCGGCGTAAACTGGATGGACCTGATCTACGACGGCAGTCGATTTCTGGCGGTGGGCAACAACGGCTCGAACCAGGGCTTCGCCGCGCTTTCCGCCACCGGGGACGCAGCCAGCTGGACCCAGAGCAGCATCGGCAGTACTTTAATCTACAGCCTGGCAATCAAGCCCTGAATTTTAAGCGCCTGCGAAGAATGCCTCGCCCGTGATCACGTTCGATTCGCTTGATTTCTTCAGCCTGCTCTTTGCCAGCGCGCTCTTGTTATCATGGCTTACGGGCCGCCTGAGCCGGCGCAGTCCGGCGGATCACCCGTGGTTTGCATATGTTTCGGCCGCCGCCTTCTGCGGCCTGCTGTTCGCGACCCTGCCGGTGGAATCCTCCGGCTCCCCCGAACCATTCCATAATCGCTGGTTTTCGCTGGCCCTGGCCGGCGCGAGCCTGGCCATCGCATACTACTTTCGGAAGTTCTCCTTCGGCATCGCCGCGGTCTTCGGCTGCCTGCTCGCCTTAGATATTGCTGAACAACTCTTAGCAGTCAGAAGCGTCGCCGGAGATCCCGCACGCATGCTGGCGCCGTTGGGATTTTCGTATCTGCTGTTTCGCTGGTTCGACGCCTGGCGCACTCACTATACGACGGACAGCTCAAAGCGGGCGACGCCCCGCGAGATTCTGCTCCAGACCACGGCCCTGCCGATTCTGCCCGCCGGACCAATCGTCCTGGCCGGTCAATTTCGCGTCGAGCGCAGACCGCTCGGGCTTGACGCTTTGTTCTATCGCCGGGCGCTCTTGTTCTGCGCCCTCGGCTTCGCCAAGATCGGCCTGCTCGCTCCGGTGCTGCGCCAGCACTTCTCCAGCGGCCTGGTCTTTGCGCCGGCTTTCAGCCTGGATTTTTTTCACAACGCCCTGACGACCGGCTTCTATTTTTATGCGCGGCTCTTCATCGACTTCTCCGGCTACAGCGACCTGGCCGTAGGCGTTTGCGGCCTGCTGGGCTTGCGCATTCGCCACAATTTCGCCCGGCCGTACTTCGCCCTGACTCTGCGCGACTTCTGGCGACGCTGGCACATCACCCTGGCCGCCTTTCTACGCCGGCACGTCTATCTGCCCCTCGGCGGCAATCGCCGGAACCACGCGCGCAATCTGCTGATTGTATTTCTGCTCCTGGGGCTCTGGCACGGAACGACTCCGGCCTTCGCCCTGTGGGGGATTCTGCACGGCGCGTATTTAATTCTTGAAATCCGGGTGATCACGCCCTGGCGTTTGCGCGGCGAAGCCCTGCTGCCGAATCATCAGTGCTTCGCCCGCGGGCTGCGAATCTTGCAGTACGCGTCGACTCACTGCTTCGTCGCCTTGAGCTGGCTGGTCTTCGGCGCATCCGGGGGGATTCTCGATGTTTGATCCGCAGCGGCGCGGGATCCGTTACTACTGCTGGTTCGCGCTCGGCATGCTGTGCGGGGCGGCGCTCTTCGTGCTGGCAGCCGCGTCCGATCCAGGCGCACCCTTTCGCTTTATCTACGAGGCCTTTTAAGATGCGCAATCCCGAGCTGGATCTTCGCAGGCTTACGCTACGCCTGCTACGCAGTGATGCCGCGCGGGGCTTTTCTGCGGGGCTCGTCGCCGGCGCGATGATTTGCGGACTCTGCCTGAGCGCCGGCTATTTCGCGCTCAGCTGGTTTCGCTGGCCCGTGGCTCTGATTGCACCCCTGTCGCCGAGCGGGGCAAACGCAATGCCGGCCATCACGGAGTTAAGTCCTCCCGAACTGAAGTTAACCTTCGCCGCCTTTCTGAACGGCAAAGCGACCCTGATCGTTGGCAGCTCCGAAGTGGGCGGCGCGCCGCCGGATTTCGTTTCGATGTCCAATCGCGTGGCGGCCTGCGCCGCCGGTACGCCTTTCGTAATGCCGCAGCCGCGCTATGGCGGCCTGTACCGAGCGGCGCTTTTGATCGAACGCCTCCGCGGCGGTTTCGCCGCCGATCAACCGGTCCGCTTGATCGTCCTGGACAATTCGCACTACTCGACTGCCGCCACCGAAGCCTGGCCCGCTCCCCGCAGCGACCTGGGCACCCCCACCCATCTCCAGCACCATCTCCTGCGCAATCCGCAGTCGATTTTATACGAGACCCCGGGCTTTCCTGATTCCGCGGGCCGTCAAAACCACCGAAGCCGCTTCGCCTTCGCGCAGGCCCGACTGCTGGAATGGCGTTCGTTTCGGCATATGCTGACCCGTCGCGTGGTGCGGCCTCTGCGACAGGCCCTGACGGCGACAGGCGGTTCGCCGACGAATGATTCCCGGACGCAGTCCCCGGCCCCATCGCAGGCGACGCGCAGTGCGGACTGGCAGGTGGCGACACGGTTCGTGCCGGCGATTGGACGTCGCGCGGAACTGCGTCGGCGCAAAGCCCTACAGAACGATCTCGCGAATGCGGTCTACGGCAGGGCCGCCGCAGCCCTGGCCGCACGCGCGCGAAAGATCCTGCCCGCCGGCAGCGAAGTCCAGGTTCTGGCGCTGCCGCTGCACGAGAAATTCTATCGACGCCTGGGTTTTTCCGCGGCCGCTCTGCGCGAAATGCGATCCCAACGCCTGGGCGTCCTTGCCGCGAGTTTCGAAAATTCCCCGGTGCGGATGCGCGTCGCCCAGGAGCTCGCGCCCGGCGAATTCTATTACGATTCCATTCACTACAGTGCGCCCGGCCGCGAACGTCTGGCTCTCAGCCTGTGCAAAGCTATGCGCGGCGAAGCCTTCAGGTAGATTCTTGTTTGCGCGAAGTCTGTCGCCGGAGACTCTGACATCCGCAGTCCCGGAGACCTGCTAAATTCATTTTAAAACGATTCGGAAACACAACATGAACAACGCGTCTGCTGAGCACTCATCCACCAATCAAACGATCGGCATCGCTTCGCCGCTGACTCTGCCTTCGGGACTGGTCTTAAACAACCGACTGATCAAAGCCGCCATGAACGAAAACATGGCGCCTGGCCAGGCTCCGAATGAACGGCTGACTACGTTGTACGAACGCTGGGGCAAAGGCGGCGCGGGCATGCTGATCACCGGCAACGTGATGGTCGACTACCGGCATCTCGGTTCGCCGGGCCAGCTGGTGATCGAAGACGAACGCGACCTGGCCGCGTTAACGGAAATGGCGCAGCGCACGCAGGCGAATGGCGTAAAGCTGTGCATGCAATTGAATCATCCCGGCCGCCAGAGTCCGGAATCGATCAACGCCGAGCCCGTGGCGCCTTCGGCGGTCAGCGTGGAGATCGGCGGGCGCAAGGCCGGCTATGCGACACCCCGTGCGTTGACCCCGGATGAAATCAAAGATATTATTCAGCGTTTCGCGACGGCCGCGGCCGTTGCGAAAAAGGCCGGTTTCTCCGGCGTCGAAATTCACGGCGCCCACGGCTATCTGGTCAGTCAGTTTCTTTCGCCGATTTCGAACCAGCGCACAGACGAATGGGGCGGCGAATTAGAAAATCGCATGCGCTTTTGCCTGGAAGTCTATCGCGCGATTCGCGCCGCGGTCGGAACGGATTTCACCGTGGGCATCAAACTGAACTCCGCTGATTTTCAGCGCGGCGGTTTTACCGAAGAAGAATCGATGCAGGTCGTAAAGACGCTCGAAGAGATCGGCATGGATTTTATCGAGATCTCCGGGGGCACATACGAAGCCACCGCGATGATGGGCTCGGAAACGGAGGGCGAAGCGAAATCCGAACCGAAAGTCAAAGACAGCACGCGTGCCCGCGAAGGTTATTTCCTGGATTACGCGCGCAAAGTTCGCGACCTGGTCAAGCTGCCCCTGATGTTAACGGGCGGCTTTCGCAGCAAGGCCGCGATCCAGGACGCCATCGCCGAAGGCCACATCGGCCTGGCGGGCATGGGCCGGCCCTACGCGGAAGATCCGGACATCGCGCGAAAATTTTTGAACTCCGAAACGGAGCGCAGCACCGTTGTTCCAATCGATGCCGGCAAGATGAGCGGTTTAATGGAACTCGGCTGGTATGAACTGCAAATGAACCGCCTGGGCGACGGCGAAGACACCAGCTCCGCATTCGATGCGCGCAAGGCCATGGTGCAGCTCGGCAAAAAAGACCGCGAATTAAAGGCGGCTTTGCGCGTGCCCAAAGGCGAAGCCGCCAGTTAAATCGAAGCGGCTGCGAACTGCGACTCATCGCGCAGCCGCACCATTCCGACCATCGCGTCAGGCCCGTCGCGAGTAAACCGAATAAGAGCCGTCGTACAACGGACTCTGCACGCCCAGCTTTTCAAGCGCCGCCAGCACGATTGTCGCGGCATAACCAGCGCCGCACGAAGCAATAATTGGTTTCGATTTCCACTCCGGAATTTTTTCGTCGAAGACCTGCGCGATTTCTGCATCGGCCTTAAACAACGCCGTCTCTTTGTCGACGACATCACTGTAGGGCAGATTGATTGCCGACGCGATGTGCCCCTTCTCGTAACCGACCGGACCGCGGGCGTCGATGATATACGGTTGATCGCCCGCCCCGATGGCTGCATCGCGGACCGCATCCGTGTTTATAATGTGCTGCGGTTTTTCGGAAGGCTCAAAGTCGCCGACTGCCGGCAGCTCTTCGCCTTTCGCGACGGCGCGCCCGGAGGCCTGCCACTGCGTCCAGCCGCCGTTCAATATCCGCACCCTGGGATGCCCCCAATACCTCAGCGCCCACCAGGTCCGGGCGGCGAACATGTTATTATAATCATCATAGAGAATAACCGTATCGTCGTTGTTGATGCCGAGTCGGCGCGCGGACGCTTTCGTTTTTTCATAGCCCGCCACCGGGGCGAGCGCAACCGTTTCGGCTTTTTCCAGAAAGTCCTTGATCCAATCGATAAATACAGCGCCGGGAATATGAGCTTCGAGATAATTTGCTTTTTTCGAGGCGGGAGGCGTGCCCCAGTCGCCACGCAGGTCAAAGACCTTCACATCCGGTCGATCTATGATCTTAACGAATTCGTCGATCTCTATCAGTGGGTTCATCGTTTACGCTCCTGCCGGTGCTGCTCTTCAGTCAGCCTGTAGAATTTGAATCCCGGAGGGGCTTTGCGTTACAACGAAGCGATCTTTTTCGAGTCCCCACCGGCCGCTGCTTGCCGCGAATGTTTCGTTGAAGCAGAGTCTGGTACTCGTAACCCGCACACAGTCTTTTGAAGGGCGACGATCAACGCCCTCCGGCAATATCCAGCAGTGCGCCCGTAACGTACGCTGCATCCTTCGAGAGCAACCATACAATCGCCGCGGCGACTTCGTCGGGAGCGCCCGTACGCCCCATGGGAATCTGCGGCAAAAAACGTTCGCGCCGCGCGGCCACGTCGCCGATCCTTTCGTGGATGTCCGATTCAATAAACCCAGGCCGCACCGCATTCACGCGAATGCCTTCGGCTGCGACTTCTTTCGAAAGACCGATCGTAAACGAATCGAGGGCACCCTTCGTCGCCGCGTAATCGACAAATTCGAAAGCAGAGCCGGATTTCGAGGCGCCTGAAGATACATTCACGATCGCGCCGCCGGCCCCGGCAGGTTTCGTATCGAGCGCGCCATGATGAGCCATCGACATACGCGAGATCGCTTCGCGCGCGCAATAAAAGGCACCGAATACATTCACCGCAAACATTCGCTGCAAACGCTCCGGCTCGATTTCGGCCACGGTGGCCGGTCGATCTAATATGCCGGCGTTATTCACTAAGGCGTCGAGTCGGCCAAATTCACGATCGAGCTCTGCGAAACATGCGCGCACTGCTTCAGGATCGCTTACGTCAAGCTGGCGCGCGACGGCCCGCGCTTCCCGGGATTTTTTCTGCGCCTCGCTCAGTGCACTTTGAATCGTCGACTGCGCCGCGACCTCGTCGCGATGATAGCAGACGCAAAGGTCATAGCCGGCCCGCGCCAGCCGCAGGGTCGTCGCAGCGCCGATGCCGCGCCCGCCGCCGGTGATGATCGCGAAGGGTCTGCTGCTCATAGTTCGTAGCGATGCGCGCATGCGAAAACGCGTCAAGCGGGACTCTTATCCCGCGCCGGTCGCACTGAGAATCCCTGGCTCGAAAGCGACGAGTTCTCAGTCGATTCTGCGGATCTTGTTGTTCGCCTGATCCGCAACATACCGTGCCGGGAAAACAAAGAGGAGGTCGCGTGGATTGAGAAGAGCGGCAGAGGGCGCAGGTCCTTCGGGCGCTCGCGGTCCTGCGGACCACTGTGCTGATCGGCTTGCAGCCGACGTTCGCAGCACTGCCGAATCGCTCTGCCTGCGGCAGAGGGCGCAGGCCCTTCGGACCTGCTGAAAAGATTCCGCCCCTTGCACTGCCGATACTATCGGTCATCGCAAGGGGCGGAGGAATCAGGAATTATCAATCACCTTCTTATTATCGATTTTCGCGCGGGGTACTTTAAATTCCCGGGCGAATTCGGGCGCTTTTTCGCGAGAATTCCGGAATTTTTTTAGATCGGGGCGCTCCGAGCTGCGACGGCGTTGGCGAGAGTTTCGCAATTGTGCGCAATCTTACACAATCTTCGCGATATATAAACATCGCTTCAGCGCAGCTCAGACCGGGATTATGTCCGCTTCGAAGCTTTCCAGACAGATTCGCCGGGAACGCGAATCTCATGTGGACCGAAGTTTTGTTTATAGCTCATGGCCGGGCAATCGCGAATAAAATAGCCGGGATAGAACCACTTGAGGCCCCACTCCCGGGCCAGCTCCAACTCAAGTAAGATCGCATAAGTGCCAGGACTCAATCGCGCGAAGTCCGGT
The DNA here is from genome assembly GCA_024742665.1 of bacterium. Lineage (GTDB taxonomy): Bacteria > Spirochaetota > Leptospiria > Leptospirales > Leptonemataceae > JANSYA01. The sequence continues at coordinate 194,575 of JANSYA010000009.1, read as the reverse complement.
TCGAAATAAAAGTACACGGCGGACAGGGCGTCCCCTGCCCGATCCAGAATCGCGACGCCGGCCAGACGATCATCGACGTACAGCCGCAGCTCGGAAGTGCCTGCGCCGAGAAAGCTATCCACGAAAAACTCGCGGTACGAATTTTCCGAAAGCGAGCCCTCGCCGTTCGCATTCGCACTGGCCTTCGCATCGCTCTCCGGTTCGCTGCCAGCAGACGCGGCGTCGGCGTGTGCGCTCGGATCATCGCTCTGCTGCTGCGGCGCGACCGGCGGACGCGCGTGCTGGTGCGCGAGATAACGTTCGTACAGCGCCAGCTTCTCGGGCGTATACTCCGTCGGTCCCACTTCGTAACGAAAAGCCGACTGGCCCCGCTTGAATACGCGCCGCTGGCTACGCGTCGGGGCGAAGTCTTCGGTGGGAATCCGCAGGACCTGGCACTCCGAGCAGGCGCCGCAGTCGGGGCGATACAGATGATTCCCGTGACGCCGATACCCGCGATCAAGCATCAGGCGATACAGCTGGCCGATCCCGCGCCCGTCCAAAAACATCAGGGAAGAATCGCGGCCCGGCAGGTACGAACACGGGCTGTTGATATGGCCCAGGTACAGCTGTCCCTCCAGCGATTCGATGCTCAGATCGAGGGGCAGATCCACCGCTCCAGAAAACCGTCGGGAGCCTGTCAGTAAAGCCTGAATTGCGCGTTCCGGTGCGGTCTGGATCGAGCGCCGGCCACGGGGAACCCACGGCGGGAAATTCATTTACGCGGCGGCTTCCGCCCGGAATCTGGCACTATGACCCGTACTTTTAATTTTTCCGCCGGCCCCGCGACTATGCCCACAACTGTCCTGGAAAGCGTTCGGGACGAGCTGCTGGATTTTCAGGGCACCGGCATTTCCGTCATGGAAATGTCGCATCGCGGCAAAATTTTCGACGCGGTCTATCAGGAATCGATCGCCAATCTGCGCAAGCTGGCGCAAATTCCCGAAGACTTCGACATTCTCTATATGACCGGCGGCGCTTCCGCGCAGTTCGCGCTCGTTCCGATGAACCTGTCCGGCTCCGGCCGCGCGGCGGGCTACGTCAACACCGGCGCCTGGTCCGAAAAGGCGATCAAAGAAGCGAAGGCCCAGAGCCTCGACGTTTTCGACGCAGGCACGTCTAAAGAAACGAATCACAATCATATTCCGGCTGAAATCAAAACCAAAGCCGGCCTGGACTATCTGCACATTACTTCGAACAACACCATCTTCGGCACGCAGTTCCAGTCCCTGCCGAATCCGGGCGACACGCAGCTGGTCATCGATATGTCTTCGGACTTTCTCTCGAAGCCCATCGACTGGACGAATATCGGCATCGCCTACGCCGGCACTCAGAAAAACGCCGGCCCCTCCGGACTGACCGTCGTCATTATTCGCAAGTCGTACTACGAACGCGAAAAAGAAAGCGTGCCCGCGATCTATCGCTATACGACGTACGCGAAAAACGACAGCATGTACAACACGCCGCCGACTTTTCAGATCTACGTCTTCGGCCTGATCCTGAAGTGGATCGAAAGCCAGGGCGGCTTGAGCGGCATAGCACAGCACAACGAAAACAAGGCGAAGCTGATCTACGACGTGATCGACGAGTTCCCCGATTTCTTTAAGGGCCACGCTCAGAAAGATTCGCGTTCGCTTATGAACGTGACCTGGAATTTCGCGAACGCCGATTTGAACGCGGTTTTTCTGGCAGAATCGCAAAAGCGGAAACTGGACGGATTGAAAGGCCACCGCTCCGTGGGCGGCCTGCGCGCTTCGATCTACAACGCCATGCCCGAAGCCGGCTGCAAGGCTCTCGCGGATTTCATGCGCGAATTTCAGCAAGAGCATAGCTGAAAGCTGTGCGCGGCTACGCCTGAAAGCTGTGCGCCTGGTTTCGCTCACAGTCTTAGATAAGTTTTGAAGCGCTCGGAGACCCATCCGCGCGAATCGGAACGCGACGCAAGGACCGGAAGCGGTACGCGTTCTCACCTGAAATGAGCAGCACCCGAAATCTGAGCGCGGGGCCGATCAGTTCGCACCTCTTCGCCCTGGCCTGGCCGATGGTCTTCGGTATCATCGCCATCCTGTCGACCTTCCTGGTCGACGCGTACTTCGTGGGACTGCTGGGCACGCAGGAGCTGGCCGCCCTTTCCTTCACTCTCCCCGTTGTATTTATTGTCAATAGCCTGGCCTTCGGCCTGGGCGCCGGGGCCGCCTCCGTGCTTTCGCGTTTCGTGGGGGCGAACGATCGCGAGTCAGCCGGTCGGGTGGCGACGGACAGTCTGGTGCTCGCTCTGATTATGATCGTATGCATTGCGACCGTGGGCAGTGCGACCGTGCGCCCCCTGTTTCAGCTGCTGGGCGCGGACGGAGAAACGCTGAATCTGATCGCACGCTATATGCGAATCTGGTTCATGGCCGTCCCCTTTCTCGTGGTGCCGATGATGGCGGGCGCGATGATTCGCGCTCTCGGCGACGCTCTCTGGCCGGGGATTCAAATGATCATCTCGGCGATCGTGAACATAGTCACGACTCCGCTTTTGATTTTCGGTTACGGTCCGGTGCCGGCCATGCACATCGAGGGCGCGGCGTACGGAACCTTTATCTCCTGGATTTGCACGCTGATCATCGCCGCCTGGCTGGTGGCGGTGCGCGAAAGGCTGATCGTCTGGCGCATCCCGAAGCCTGACGTTCTTATCGCTTCCTGGCGGCGGATCCTGCGCGTGGGCATTCCCGCGGCCGGCGCGCGGCTGATCAATCCCCTGGGCATCGCGATTGTCACCGCAATTCTGGCCGCCTTCGGCGATCCGACTGTCGCGGCCTTCGGCGTGGCGACGCGCATAGAATCTGTGGCGATGATTCCGATGATGGCGCTGGCCTCCGCGATTGCGCCGATTGCCGGGCAAAATTGGGGCGCCGGTAAACCAGAGCGCGTACTGCAGGGCCTGCGGCAGAGCTACACCTTTTGCTTCGGCTGGGCCGCCGCCCTGGGAGTCGTATTGTATTTTTTTGGCGAAGCGGCGGCAGGGATTTTCACTTCCGATCCGGTGGTTCGCAAAGAAGCTGCGCTCTATTTGATGATCGTACCGCCGGCTTTATGGGGCGTCGGGTGGGTGACGATCGGATCGGCGGCCTATAATGCGATCGACCGACCCCTGCGCGGTCTGGCGTACGCCCTGGCCCGCTCGGCCGTTTTATACGTGCCGCTCTCTTTCGCCGCCGCCCTGCTGGCCGGCACCACCGCCGTCTTCGCTGCCATTGCGGCGGCCAACGCGCTGGCCGGCATCGTTACGGCCGCGCACTCGATCGCATGGCTGCGCGACGCGATCGAAAATCATGGCGCAGACGGCCGGCTACCGTCCCCGACGCCGGACGAATAAAGCGACGCCGATCGCCTCAAACCAGGCGAGCCGCAGGCCGAAAATCATACTATGTGGCTCCGAGTCGGCGATGAAGAACTGATCAATCTCACTCAGGTGACTTCGATTAAGAAGGGCGTTCAGTCCACGATCGAGATTCGCTACCCCGATCCGAAATTTCATCGCACCGTGCGCTTCACCGCCGACGAAGACCGCGACGCCGTCTTCGAGCGCATCGTCGACAATATGGTCCGCTTAAGAATTGCGATGGAATAGCGGGTAGCGGACTCCGGGAGTCCGCCTCCGAATCGCTATGGAATAGCGGGTAGCGGACTCTGGGAGTCCGCCTCCGACTTGCTATGGTTTACTGCCCCGGACGCACGTAATCGCCCAGCGTGATATGCGATACAAAACTATCGGGCTTGAGCACCAGGACGGAACACTCGATGGAGTCCAGGATCTGTTCCGCTGTATTGCCCATGATCATGCCCGCCGCGCCGCTGCGCCCGACGGTGCCCATGACCACCAGATCCACACCGTTCTTGCTAACGAAGTACGGGATGGCAGAGCGGGCATCGGCCTTAATCATGTGCACATTCTTCTCACTGGCGCCGCTGCCATGCTCCTTTAAGAAGCTGTCCAATAGCCCTTCGATCTTATCCTGATTCTCCTGTTTGAACTTTTCGTAGTGTTCCTCAGTCATTCTATTTTTCAACAGCCCTTCGCCAAAGACCGCCGAAGCGTGTACAATTGAAAACTTTGCCTTCTGATTTTGGCTGATGTCCGCGGCCAGCTCGTAGACTTTGCTATTGAGCTCCGTATCCAATTCGTCACCGCTCGATGTGTCCACGCAAGCCAGCACATGCTTGTACTCTGGCGTCGCGGCGGGCGCGACCAGCCAAACGGCGCAGGGGCACTCTCTCAGGAGTCGGCTACCGGTTGTTCCAAAGAATCCGTTGTTGCGACTGTCTTTCCCTTTAGCGACACGAAGCACAAGATCATGCTTCGCGCGCAAAACCTCGCGGATGATTTCGACCGAGGTCTTGCCGTGCAGCACTTTCGTCTCAACGCTGACGCCCTTTTTTTTGATCGATGCGCCCAGGGCTTTCAGGCGCTCGTCCTTTTCCTGGACCATCAGCTCGCGCACGTGTTCGTGATCCTTCATCGTCATCCGAACCGTCCAGGGGAACTCCGGCACAACATCGACAATCTTGAGAAGTGCGCCGTTGAGTTGAGCGAGATCTACGGCCTCGTCAACGATTGGGTTGTCGTCCAACCGTGTATCGGTAGCGACGAGAATGTTTGCAAATTTTTTCATGTTCGTAACCTCTTTATGCCTGACTTTCGCGAAAAACTTCGCGGTGCATATGAATGGCTAAGACATGCCTGTACCTTTTTCCCAAAGACTACAAGAGAAAATTCGAAAAGGGAATATGATAAATATTACCCTGACCCTCTGGACCTTCGCCGGCTCTTGCCGGCCCTCGCCTTAGAAACGCACCAGGGACTTCGCCGGCGGATTTTTTAATTCGATTGCGCGGCCGTCCAGATAGCTCGTTCGAATCGACGCGATCTCCGCTTCTTCGCCGAGTCCGAAGATCAGCACGGAGCTGGGATCGCCGCAGAGGCCTTCGCCTTTGATGAAGGGCATCGCATAGCTTTTGCCTGAAGCCGTCGTAACTGTGACCGTCGCGCCGATCGATGCGACGCGGTTCGGCAACTGCACCTTCACATAATTCGCTGTGCCGCCCTGGCTGATTTGCGCTTTCGGCGATCCGGCCAGGTTTATGTGAATCAGATCGGGATAGCCGTCGCTGTTAAAATCCGCGCTCAGCGGCGTGATGCCGAAGTTCGCGTTCTCGGCGTTCATATCCGCTTCGGCCGCTGCGAATTTATTGTCCGGGCGCTGGAGCAAGACGCGACCGGGCAGTCGCAGAAACGAAAGCGCGTGCACCGGCCAGCCGGAATAGTTTTCTGAAACGACCAGATCCTGCAAACCGTCCAGGTTCAGGTCTTCGAAGATCGCGCCCCAGGAAAATTCAAAATTCGCAACGGCGGTTTCTTCCGCCACGTCGGTGAACTGGAAGCCGCCGTCATTGCGAAATAGAATCCAGCGCTTGTTGAAATTCTGATCGTCGCGCAAATCGCCCCGCACCAGGGATTCCGGCACGGTCGTGCCGACGTTTGAGAAAAACAAATCCGGCCGGCCGTCGTTATTATAATCGCCGACGGCGATGCCCATCGGATAGCTGAAATGCTCCGAATTCGGATTGGGCATATTTTTGAATTTCAGACCGCCCATATTTTTCCAGGTGCGAACCTGGCCGGTATCGTGAGCCACGACGAGGTCTTCCAGACGATCGCCGTCCAGGTCGACGAAGACCGCCTGAAAGGTGTTGTGAATATAATAAAGGCCCGACTCTTTCGTAATATCGCGAAAGGTGTCGTCGCCGTTGTTTAAGAACATGGCGGAGGTCGCGCCGTAATCGTCCTGGTTAAAGATGGTTTCGCCTTCGACGAAGTCCGTTTTAATATAACCGGAAACATAAAGATCGAATTTCCCGTCGCGATTGATATCCGCGGGAGCGACCGAGAGCGCGGTGGTCTTTTCGTTCAGGGCCAGCTTCAAATCGCGCCCGCTGAAACGGCCGCCGTCGTTCGTGTACAGATAAACGCCGCTTTCCCGGGCGACCAGCAGATCATTGTCGCCGTCGTTATCGGCGTCCAGCGCGACCGCGCCCATCGTCGCATCGCCCTTTTCGCTTTCCGATTTCAGGCTATGATCCAGACCACGGCCCTCAGTGATGTCGACGAAGGCGCCTTTACGATAGGCGAAGAGTCCGTCCTGCTGACGCGCTCCGCCGCCGATAAACACTTCTTCGACGGTATCGCCGTCAATATCGATAATGGCGGAAGCCATAAACGGCAGCGAAGCTTCGCCGGCATGCTCGTGCGCGTACGGAAAATCCACTTCAGAAAACTCCGTTATCTTCAGGCCCTCGGTACTCAGGTCCGGGTACGGATCGGCGGCGTCGGACTTCAAAAAGGCGACAAGGCCGATCAGAATCGCGGCGAAGACCGCCGCGAAAATTTTAATCTTGTTCATTGATATTGCTCCAGATATATAAATACAGATCGCTTTGAATCTCGCCGGTCAGCTCGCTTCCGCTTCGCAGACGCGCGAAAGTACGATCGTCGACAATACGAAGAATACAAAATAACCCGCGTTCAACGCGATCGGCAGCGTGTACTTGCCGACGTCCGGCGCGACAACGAAAAGCACGAAGGCGCTGATCAACAGCACGATCGGATTGAAAATCGCCATCCAACGAGGATAAAGCGTTCGATTGCTTAACACCATCCCGATGAAAGCCAGGGAGGTGAGGCCGGTCGTGACGCGAATGACCCACAATAGAGACTCATAATTCGCGATATAGTGCTGAATCAGGGCGAGCAGCGCGGCATCGTCGCCGCCCGCTTCACGATTGGCCTGGACCAACAGCGCGATACTGACTCGCGAGCTGATCCAGACGGCGCCCATAATGAAACCGTAGGCGGCCAATAAGAACGTGGCGAAGGGCAGACGCGTACCGAAAGGACGCGTGCCGAGATAGATATGCCAGAAACCGACGAGATATAGCGGCGTGCCAAACACGGCCAGGAAGTGGCCCCAGGTCAAACGCCAGCCCGGAACCTCTAAAAGGTATTCGTACCTGCCGTCATCGGCGTAATTTCCGGAATCCGAGAAATGCAGGAAACCCTCGCCGACTCCGACCATGGTCGCCGCCAGAATTCCGATCAAACCCGTCAGGACGACGTTGCGATAGTTGAATGCCTGCATGGGGCATAGGTCGCTTATGCCCGGCATTCCTTACAATGAAAAACCAGAATCGTTCAGCTTTTCGAAATTTCGCGGGGCGGCGAGTGCGCGCTGCGTACGGGGGACGCCTCTTTCGATTACGAGGTCGAGCCGGAGCGGCCGCGGCTAAAAGAAGAAGTCCGTTCCGAACTTAAAATAGATTTCCTGTTTGGTCAGCTCGTGGCCCCCGCCCAGCTCACCGATGCCGAGGCCGGCGGCGGTCTTTTCGCTATAGAAGTACGGGATCGTGCCGAAGGTCCGGCCGATGTACGAATCGTAATCGCGGGTGAAATCTTCGCGGAGAAGTCCAACGGTGATTGTGAACCGACAGTAGATGCAGAACTCGGCTTCCAGCTGATGACGCAGGCCGGAGTCTTTGGCGTTGCCCGCCGCGAAAGGGAACAATCCTTCGAGACGTTGCGCGCCCGTCAGATCGTTCGAAACCGTGAGAGTCTGCAGACCGCCCTGATTATAGCTGCCCGAGCGATCGACGATCCCGAGTTTGTACTGCATGCCGAACCAGTGGAAAATCTTATAACGAAAGGCCAGGCCGAGATTCCAGCCCTTCATATCATAGTTGCCGGGCACGACGCCGCCGACGCTCCAGGCGGTGGAATTCGGATCGACCGGCGCGGTGCCGCTTGAGGCCTGAAAGGATCCGTAGCTGATGTCGTTTTCTTCTCGGTACCATTCCCGGGCGATAAATCCACCGATCTTAAAACCGCGAAAAAAGGCCGGATGCAGATACTTGAACTCCAGATTGCGGCGGTCTTCGATATAGGTCGCCAGTCGCACGCCCTCGAAGAATGACCAGCGGAAGCGATCGTTCGCCGGATGGAAAAACGAAACGGTGGTCGAATTGCTATTCCCAAGGCCTTGCTTAATGCGGTACCAGTTGTAGCTAATAAAAAAGCGATCGATATGAACGAATTCGAGACCGGTTTGAAAGGACCAGTACTTCGCAATGCCCCCCGGCGCAACCGGCAGCACGGGCTGGTAAGAACTATCGGTGCTGGAACGAATGGCCGAATTCAAAAACCAGGAGCTGCTCGCTTCGGAAATTACTCCGGGCAAAACTTCGCCGCGACCGAAACCGAAGGTGAAGCGGATTCGATTCTTTTCGCGGCGGCCGTAATAGATCAGGCGCTTGTTCTGCGTGGGATCGTCGGAGGTCGCGTCGGCCCCGCCGTCAGCGCCCTCTGCTTCTCCGGCGGCATTCGGATCGGCCGGGGTTTCGCCGGCGGGTTCTGTTTCAGGGGACGGCCCTGGAGCCTGGGCCGCCAGCGAACCGGCGGCGACCAGACCAAACAGCAGAACGACGAATATGAGCGTGCGATTGAGAGCTTGCATTAGTCGAGCGACACTCGAATTTCAACCCGGCGGTTCCGGGGCTCGGACTTCATTGTATCCACGATCTTACGAGTGTCGGCATAACCCTTCACTTCGATGATCTGACTGTCGGAAAGTTTGTGTTTCGTTTTCAGAGCTTTTTCGACGGAACGCGCGCGCTCAAGACTGAGCCATTTGTTCACGCGAAAAGGACCGGTCGAGTCGGTGTGACCGCCGATCCGCGCCTTCGCATTCGGATACTGCGCCATCGCAGCGCCGACCTTTTCGACGAGCCGCGCCGCGCGCTTCGTCAGCTTCGAGCTGCCGTGGGCGAACGAGACGTCGCCGTCGATCGAGATGACCAGCTCCCTCGTGACCTTGCCGTCCGGGCCGACTTTCTTTTCGACCGACAGGCCCTGCTCACGAAAGCCGTTGGCGATTTCTTCTAACTTAAGATTGCTGTCTTCGAACTCTTCGCGAACCGTATTGTAAACCCGGTCCAGGTCGTTCTCGGCGACCTCCTCGTCGGGTTCCGGCTCCACGACCTGCTCGACTTTACCGCCTGCGGCTACAGCCTGTTCCTGGTACAGGGTCGGGAATGCGACTTCTTCTTCGTAGACCGGACAGCCCTTGATTTCGTTCAAAATCACGCGCTGGGCGGGCGTAGTCGCGCAGCCGGCGAAGAGGAACAGGGATGCCCCCGTGAGAGCAACGGCGATACTGCGGCACGAAAGCCGCATCCTGTAAAAACGAGTGGATATTTGCATTGTGCGAAGACCTGTGCGAAAGGCCCGCGAAGCGCGATGCCGTTTCAGAGGATTAGACGCACAAGTGCGCCGAATTCTCACAGGAGTCAATCAACGAATTGGCACAATTGTGACTTTTGACAGTATTTGCCGCAAGAATTAACCGGGAGCTAACAATTGTAACGCGAACGCCTCCGCGAAATCTCAAGCCTTAGAGGAGTGCGCACTAAAGCGATATACTTCGATACTGCTGCCATCCCAGGGCTGGGTGTACTGCACCCGCGCCAGGGGGATCTTGTTCTGACTGAAATGCCGGCGCGTCTCGCGATCCTCCAGCATCGCCCCTGAGAACGCGATCTGCCCGCTTTCCGCCAGGGCCTGCAGCTTGGCCGCGAGATTGACGGTGTTCCCGAAATAGTCGATATTGCTGTTTAGATTCACGGCCAGGCACGGCCCCTGATGCACGGAAATGCGAAGGCGCAGATCCGTGGCATCGTTTTCCGGGGAATAGTATTCCTGCATTTCGACCGCGGCGAAAATCGCGTCGATGGGGCGCGAAAAGGCCGCCATCGCAGCGTCGCCGATCGTTTTGACGACCGCGCCGTTGTGCGCTTTCACGATGCGATACAGCTCCACGAAGTGTTTACGCACCTGGGCGAAGGCGCCCTGATCGCCGCGATCCTGGTAGTAGCGGCTGGAGCCGACGATATCGGTGAACAGAATCGTCTGCAGGCCGACATCCAGCTGAATATCCGCCGCCAGGGCTTCTTTTGAAAAGAGATCGCGAAAGTCCTGGAAATTGAACAGGTCCACCGGGCGCAGCATATCGCGATCTTCGACGTTTTCTTCTATTATAAATGTCCGGGGTCCCTGCTCCGCGGCCGGGTTGGCCAGCAGCACCGGGGGGCGCGGCGCCGCCTTCACGACGCTCTCGCGCGAAATCTCCGATCGCCAGTCCACAGGCGATCGCTCGTACGACGCGTCCAGTTCGAGTGGATGATAGACCCGCTCGCCCTGCACCCGCATGCGATAGACCCCCGAGGCCAGCAGAGATTGCACGTCGCGGCTTTCGCCGGGCTTCAGACTGAGCTGCAGTTTAATGTGATCTTTCTTCGCGGGCTCGGCGCTGCAGAAGAACTGCTTCTCGACTTCGCGCACGGAGCGGTGCACGTGAAAGGTCACCTCAAAAGAGTTAATACCCTGGGTATCGAAGTCGATCTCGCAGACATCGCACTCGTCGTTCTGGGGCAACTCCCCGAGATGCGTAACTTCCGATCGCACGCCCCGACAGTGGGGGCAGATCACGTCCCAGGTGAGGTAAAACAGGCCGGCGCGAGTGCCGTGTAGAAATAACAGCAGCAAGCGGCGCTCGTCGACTTTCCACTGCCGCGCGAGCGCCTTCACCCGAATGCGATACAGCACGTCGTCGGTGGCCGTCGAGACGTACTCCAGCACGCGATCCACCAGCGCCTCTGGCTGCTCCGCCTCCAACAATGTCTTGCGGCAGCTCATCAGCTTCGCGACGTTCAGCGTCGGCTGCTGCTCGCTTTTCGCTTCGGTCAGCAGTTCGTGGGCGGCAAGGGCGCCGGCCTCTGAAGCAGCCGGACTATCGCCGGCCGGCGGCACAGCCCCGGAAGGATTCCCACTCGCATCATTTTCTTTCGCGTGGCTTTCCTGAAGAATCGCTTCGATCGCCTTGCCGTACTTTTCCCGCAGGCGCTTGAGTCCAATGCGCAGCATCAGCCGGGTCAGAGGGCCGGTCGGCACCCAGCCGAAGTATACATAATAACGACAGCGATTCCCCGGCAGCGCTTCCAGATAAAAAATCCCGCGAACGTAGCGCGCAATGCCGCGGCTGTACAGCCGGGCGCTTTCCAGAGATCTGAGATGTTCCCACTGCCAGGGAATCTCTTCCCACTCCGAATAGATCCCGGCATAGGTCGCGCTGCCGTACAGCTTGCCGTCCCGCTCTTCGAAGGTCATGGGCGGCAACTCCAGGCGATGGTTCAGCGTCGATGTATCGGCGATGACGGGCCACACCTGCTCGACGGAATAGTCGTACTCGAAGATCCATAGATCGTCGACCGGGCTGCCGAATTGCGCCCACTCCGGATCCCAGGGGAATTTTTCCAGAAACTCCGCTTTCGAAAACGTGCGCCCGGCGGCGGACGTATTGCCGGGTGTGATGCCGGGTTCGGTGGGGGCTGCGATCGTCGTGCTCATAATTGCTTTTGCTGATTTTAAGAAAAGCAGGCTTCGCCACGACGGCCTCAAAACTTTGCGGAACGCCGACCCGGGATGCTTCAAATTGAGGATCGCCAGGCGGCAGGACTCGCAAGCCGGCGGAGAATTCCCCGATCGTTTTGGCGAATCTTTCGTCTAATTATATATCACCTGTTCGCCTGCTCGGGACCGGAGCGGCGAACCCGAACCGGAGGACTCAATGCAATCCCATTCCAGAAATCACTGGCCGAAGTTTCTCGCCGCCGTCGCTACAGCCGTATGCCTGACCGCCCCCACATTGACCGGCGGGCTCTCCGCGTCGCCGGAACAAACTGTCGTAATCTTTATGAGTGGCGAACGCCTGAGCGCCGGCTTCGCGGGCGAAGCGCAGCCGCGGGTGGAACTGCCTGCGGTCGTCGGCACCTCGGGCGGCGCCGGACCGATGATGGGCATGAATCGCAGTGTCACTTACTACGGAGAACAGGCTCTGGAACGCGATGGCCTGAAACTGGCCCACGCTGTGAAAGACAGTCGCATCGCAGACCGGAGCGCCTTTGAAAAGCTGATCCGTCACGTGGTTTCGAGCAAGCTCGGCGTAGAATTTGAAGAGATCGCAATCGTTATGAATGAATCCGCGTCCGATTCAGCGGACAACCGCGAAAGCACCACGCAGCTATTCTTCGAAAGCTTCGGCGTGCCCGCCTTCTTCATGAGCCCGCACTTCGATAGCTGGAAGACAATGTCCGCCATGGCCGCCGACTCCAGCTTCGAAGAAACCCTCATCACCCAGGACGAATACGACGAGATCGGCCCCGAAGTCATCCACCGCAAATCCCGCTGAGCCAAAGCCGAATCACCACGGCCAGAGTTTTGGGCGTGGGATGCCTCAAAAGCAAGATTGGAGACGTGCTTTGCGCGAGGACACGAAGGTCCGCTACCTCGGGCAAGATTTGAGGCGCGTGTTATGTGAGGACATAGATGTCCGAAATCCATTGCAAGTTTTGGGGCAGGTGTTGTGCGAGGACACGGAGGTCCGAGCGCGCGGAGGCTGAGCCATGGACGGCAATGCCTCCGCGCCAACGCCTGCCCCAAAACTAATAGGGATCATCTTCTAAATCAAAAAACTCGGACAGCTGGTTGCGCGCGTCCGTAAAACCCTCGTGAATCAAACGGTCGGCCTGGCGCGTCGAGAAATTCATGATCGAAGTAAAGCCGAGCATTTGATCGGGAGCGATCGTGGCCAGGCGCACGCCTTCGAAATCCCAGGAGCGCTGCGTGAGCGAAGGGAAAAATCCGCGGTTGCTTTTTTGTTTATAGGTCCAGTTCAAATGCGCCATGAAGGATTCGTACGATCCGATCAGCTGCTGCTCGAAGACGTGTTCGAAGGCCTGCCGGCGGGTGCGGGGCAATCCCATGCGAGAGCCGCCGACGGGGGAAAGCAGCACGACGATGATCTCGCTGGCGCCGCGTTCGAGGGCCGGCAGAATCGGCGTGTTCATCATTACGCCGCCGTCCCAGTGGGGCACGCCGTCGACGTACTGCCAGGGAAAGAGGATCGGAATCGCGCTAGAGGCCATGATGTGTTCGACGTCGATCACTTCGTTATTAAAGAACTTCAGCTGCGAAGTCAGAATGTTTACGGCGGTGATTACGATTTCAATTTCGCTGTCGCGGATTTCCTCGATGCGAAACTTTTCCTGGAGAAAGCGTTTGAACGGCTCGGTGTCCATGATCGGCTGCAGATTCCGCCGGGTGAAGATCGCCAGCAACTGCTTGAGCAGCGAGATGCGATAGATCGAGCCGTGTTCGAGAGTCTTCCAGATATTGATCAGCTCGCCGAGATTCATACCCGAACCGATCGCCGTGGCATTGATCGAGCCGACCGAAGTCCCGCAGATCAGGTCCGGTTTCCAGCCCATCTCCAGCAGAAATTTCCAGACTCCGACCTGGTAGGCGCCCCGCGCGCCGCCGCCGGACAGAACCAGAGCGCGTTTGTACTTCTTCTTTCTCGGTTTTACCGCCATAGATTCAGCCTGCTGACGAGCAGACTGGGCTACAAGTCCGATTTTGGCCGCGCGGCGCCCCGGGGCGTCCGGCGACTCAGCTATCGGTATCTTTGTGCCCGGGATCGTTTTTTTCGGCGGGCTTTTTTTTGATCACCAGATTCTGGTACTCGGCCACCGTGTAGCGCTCGGGGTCGGACTGGAAGGTCAAAAAGATCATGTACGGGCCGCTCTTGATCACCCACATATACTCCGTCTGCCGGAGATACGGAGCCTCCTGAAAGAGGCCGCGAACAAACGCCGATTCCGTCGTCACTCGTTTGTACTCCAATTGATCCGGCTGCAGCTTTTCGATATAGGCCGGAGCCTCGAAGGGATCCTCGCGGGGCAGCACGCGCTTGAGAGCCGCGAAGAGATTCGACTTCAGCAAGGCCGGATCGGGTTCCCAATCATTCGGAATGCTGTCCAGATAGTCGTTGTAGAATTCGCGATCCAGATCGCTTTCGCCGGAGCCGGACGACTGCGCCCGGAGCTCATGCGAAGCCACCTGAGGAAGGGCGAAGGCCCCGGCAAGCTTCGCGTCCTGGACGATCGTCAATTCCAGAGGAACCAGCAGCAGAATTCCGGAAATTAGCAGGCTTCGCGCGTTCATACTATTATTAGTATCGACCAACCATCGGAGGCTGTCATCTAAAAAGCTGGTTGCGCTCGCAGTCGGACCCTGAAATATTCAGACTATGCACCCGGAAGGGACAGAGAAACCGACCGTTACGGACGGTTCGAGTTTCGCGCCCGCCGCCGCGACGCCCGAAGCAAGCCGTGAAATTCTGGTCAGCGAAGATCGAATGCAGGCCGTGCTTCGCATCCGCACGTCGCATCCCCATAGCCTGCTCTACGAAGACGTGGTCGAACTCCTGGACCAAAAGCATATCGTCTACGGAATCTTCGGGGCGGAAATCAAGAAGCACGTCGAAGCATACAATCAGAGCATGGCGAAGAATCCTAACCAGGATTTGCCCGTCGCCCGCGGCGATCGCCCGCAGCCCGGCCGGGACGGACGCATCGACATTCTGGTAGAGCCGCCGCAGCCGGTCACCTTCGACGACCACGGCCGCGCTGATTTTCGCAACGTGAACCGCTACCGCACCGTCGACAAAGGTCAGGTGCTGGCGAAGCTCACTCCGCCCACGGCGGGCAAACCGGGCATCGATATTTTCGGCCAGGAAATCAAACCGCCTGAACCGGCCACGCCTGAACTGGAAGACGGCCCCAACGTCTCGTTCGTACCCGGCAGCAACGAATACATCGCCCGGGAACACGGCATTTTTATTCACGAAAACAATCGCATCGACGTCAATCCAGTGCTGATCGTGCCGGGCAGCGTGGGCCTGGAATCCGGCAACGTACACTACGACGGAACCGTTCAAATCGGCGGGAATATCGAACGCGCGGCGATGGTCTCGGCGATCGGCGACGTCGAAGTCGGCGGGGCGATCGAGTCGGGCGAATTTCGCAGCGGCGGTTCGCTCACCGTCAAGAAGGGCATCAATACCAAACGCGAACACATGGTGCGGGTCGGCGGCGACCTACAGGCCGTCTACGTCGACAATTCGAATCTCACGGTCGACGGGCACGTCGTCGTACACAAATCGGTGATCACCAGCCAGATCGTATGCTACGGCGACATTTCCGTAACGGGATCGGGGAGCGCTCTGTCCGGCGGCGAAATTTACGCCTTCGGTTCGGTCTCGGCGGATTTCATCGGCAATCGCACGGGCGTGCTTACGAAGATCTATCTCGGCGATCATCAAAAAAACAAACAGTACTACCAGCTGCACATCAAAGAGCTGGAGCAGGTCGAAAAAGATCTGGAAAAACTCAAAGAGAAAGTCGTAAAAATCAAACAGTACGTTCAGCGCATGCGCGGGAAGATCCCGGTGCAAAAGCAGGCGGAGTTTCGCGTAATCTACAAAGCCTACAAAGACCAGGTGGAGTTACGCGAGCGCGTGCAAAAACAGGTCGTCGAATTTCGCGAGTCGCGCTACAACCAGGATTCGCTGCGCTTGATCGCGCGCAATACGCTCTTTCCCGGCGTCGAGATTCACTACCGGGACCACGTCGAAAAGATCAAAACCGCGCAGACCCGCGTATCGATGCGCTTCACTCCCGGCCTGGAACGACCGCAGCTCGAAGCCTGGAAAGGCTGAGGGGCAACGCAAGCGACCTCAGTCGCACTCCCGTTCACGACCCAGCATATAGCACTGAGTTTTGCCGCCCTCGACCCACTTGCCGTGCTTGCGGCCGTTCACCATTTCGCCTTCGCCGGTCTTGCGACCGGACGCGTTGTACAATTTCCAGATCCCGCTTTTGATCAACTTGCTCATCTTTACCGCGTCGTTGTTTACGTCGTATTTGATCAGGCCGATGCTGAGTTCGCCTTCGGCGGTCTTGCGCCCGTTTTCATAGATTACGGCGTAGCGCGGGCTGAAATCGTTGCCGTTGAAATCGCCTTCGAACAGCAGACCGCCGCGTTTGTCCCAGAATTTCCAGCGACCGCGGCGGGTATGCTCCCGCGGGCCTTCGGCCATCTTCTCGCCGCTCTGATAATATTCGACCCAGCGACCGGTGCGATTGCCCGTGGCCTGGTCGTAACTGCCGGCCAGCGCAAGTTTGCCGGTGCTGTGATAGATCTTCCAGGGGCCGGACCGTTTGCCGCAGTTTTCTTTGCGGCCGCCCGGCGGCTTTTTACGGCACTCTTCTGATGTGTCGGCGACGTAGTTGCCTTCGGCGATCTTCTGTCCCTCGGTATTATAAGCCGCGGCCGGTCCGTTGCGCAGTCCGTCCAGATAGGTGCCGACGAAATTTTTGTAAGACTTGCGCGTCTTTGGATCCTGGGCGCATTCTTCCCAGGGGCCGTTTTTATCTCCGCGCGAATACGAGCCTTTCGAAATGCACTTCGCATCGCTGCTGAAGCGGCTTTCCCAGGGGCCGTCGCGTTCGCCGTCCACGTTGTTGCCGCGTTCGCGCCAGTTGTTCGTGCCGGCGAATAACAGAGTTTCCTGGCCATTCTTTTTGCCGTTCTGATAGGCGACGCGACGATCCAGGCGACCCTTCTTATCGTATCCCAGCCACTCGCCCGTGCGGCCGTTGTTCTCGTAGCGGCCTTTCCGAATCGGCGTTTTCGTGCCCTTGTAGTATAAAACCCAGTCGCCGGTGCGGGGAAATTTTCGGATCGCGGCTTCTTCCATATCTTCGGCATCGCCGCAGTCGGTGCCGGCCGGCAGCTGCACCGGACCCTTTTCCGTGGGCAGCCCGCTCTCGTTGTCGATCTTCTGAAAGATCGCCTGGCCGCCGGAGCAGGAAATTTCAAAGCGAAAGGCTTTTTGATTCTCTCCGTCGTCGCCTCCACCGGAGCTCGCGCAGGCCAGGCCGGCGAATAGCAGCGCGGTCAGCAGGCCCAGACGGCCCAGATACTTCCGCGCGGGCAAGGTGATGGCAGGTTCAAAAAGATTGCGGACTGAAGTCATAGTTTAGATATTCCTTTTTCTGCTTTGCAGAGTTCCAGGCTGCGTTCACCCTGCCCCCGGCGTGATGCGATTCAATTCTTTTTTCCCGCATTCGCGGTCTCGAATTTCGATCAGGATTCTGACCGGAACGGCGCTGCTGGCGATCGCCGTCATGGCCGGCGCCTGCTCGGTTTCCGGGCCGCCCTTTCGCGACGCTCCGACCGGCGAGACCGCCCTCCCGGCGATTCTGGAACAGGGTTACTACCGGTTTCAGCCGGCGATTTCCTTTTTCGACGGGCCCCAGGTCGGCGAAGTTTATTTTTCCAGCACTCGCAGTCGGGAAAATTCTCGCGGACTCTTTCACCTACGCATTCTCGGCCGGGATCTCAAAGGGGCCGTTCGCGTCCGCCAGTATGAAGGCGAAACCCATCGCTTCGGCGAGCGCATCGAGCTGCGCGCGCAGCGCTGCTATCTCTTCGGCAAACGCGAGTGGGACGATCGTCTGGCGCCCCTGAAGCGGTGGGAATGCGATCATCTCGTCTTTACGTTTTCCAGCGCTTCGAATTTCGAACGCGTCGGCGTCCTGCATCCGGTTCCGGATCACGAGCGCGGCGAATTCTCCGACTGGTTCCGATCTGAAAAGCTATCGCCGATGCCCGACCGGGCGCTTGAATCGGGCGGGCAGGCCGGCGCAAAGCCGAAGCAAGCCCCGATCTTTTTCGCCGGCCAGATTTTTCCGATTGCCCCCGGCGAAATTTTACCCGACGACGCGACAGTCGTCGTGTGGGGCTATCGCGCGGGACGCGTGCTGCGCGACGGACAAATCCTGCAGGTCCGCGGAACTCGCCGATCCCAACAGAGCGACTCCGCAAACGCCGCGCCGCGCCGCGCCCGGTCGTACAATCAAGAGTTCACCGGCCGACTGAAAATCATATCGCGCCCGGGGGACTTTCTATTGTGCAAATGGATGCCCGGCTCCGGCGACGGCCAGGCGCTCACCGGCGACGCGATGGGCGTCGCCTATACCCGCGATTCGCTCCTGAACCAGGGCGGCGGACTCTTCGATTAAAACCAGAACCGCCGCCGAAGCGCGATCACTCCGGCGCGATGCGATCTTTCTGAATCATTCTTCAGACGCCCGGGGCGAACGGGCGCAGCGAAAGCCGAAATGATGGAAGGGTTTATTCGCCGGAAAGTGCGGCCGGCGATTCGACGCAAGCGACGACTCGGCGTCCCACCACCAGGAGCCGCCGCGCACGATTTTCATTTTATGGCCGGGGCACTCGTCTTTGCCTTCGCAGGGACCGCGGGGATCGAGACCGCTACAGGCCGCGCCGCACTGCGCATAATCTTTACTGTACCAGTCCGCCACCCACTCCCAGGAGTTGCCGCCCATATCATACAGGCCGTAGCGCTCAACGGGCCGCGACTGCACGTCCCAGGTGCGACCGGTGCCGCAGCCCTTTTCGCCGCCGGCCTGAATGATCGCGGTTTCACACGTGACCGGATCGTTGCCCGTCGGGTACAATTCGCCGCCGGGGCCGCGCGCCGCCTTTTCCCACTCGGCTTCGGTCGGCAGGCGCTTCCCGCGAAATTTACAGTAGTCCCGGGCCGCGAACCAGTTTGCGCCGAGCATCGGCTGGCGCGGATTGCTATAGCCGCGATAGTTCGGACCGGCCTTCGGGCACTTGCCGGCGGCGACGCACTCCTGGTAAGCGCTGTGCGTAACTTCGGTCGTATCCATAAAGAATGTGCTAATCGTCAGGCGCTGGATCGGACTTTCGTCGCGGACTTTTTTGCGCGTATCTTCCTGCAGCGAAACGCGATCGCTGCCGCGCGTAAACTCACCGCCTGGAATGCAGCGCATGTCCGGGGGGATCGTCGCATCTTCGCACTCGAGAAAGCGACTCCCGCCGCTGAGCACGGGATGGCAGGCCACGACTGCGAGCAGCACCAGCATTGCAAACAATGCGACCGGTCCGACCACGTATCGCCGTCTCGCAAAAGGGGAGCGCGGGCTGGCAGCGAGAGCATCAAAAAGAAGATTGCGAAGATTCACAAGACCACGTTCTTGAATCCATGGCAGCACCGCAACTGATCCTCGCTTCAGCTTCGCCCCGACGACGCGATCTGTTGCAACAGGTGGGCCTTGCATTCCAGATCGACGTTCCGAACGTCGACGAAAGCGTAAACGATCGACTGAGTCCGGGCCAGATCGTCGAGAGCCTGGCCGTGCGCAAAGCCGAAGCGGTCGCGCCGCGCTATCGCGAAAGCGACGCCGTCGTCCTCGGTTCGGACACTCTGGTCTTCCTGGAAGGCGAAGCCCTGGGCAAACCCGGCAACCCGGACGAAAGCCGCGCCTTTTTGCAACGCCTGTCGGGACGGACCCACAGCGTCTATTCCGGGCTGTGCCTGCTGGCGAGCGCGAACGAAGATCGGCATGCGGACGATGATCGCGAGCGCCACCGGGCGGGCGGCCCCGGCCGCAAAGCCATTGGCCACAGTCGCACGGAAGTGCGCATGCGAACTCTGAGCGACGCGGATATTGACGACTATCTAAGCGCCGATGAAAGCGCGGACAAGGCCGGCGGCTACGCGATCCAGGGCCGCGGCGCCTTTTTGATTGAAGGAATCGACGGTGATTATTCGAATGTCGTCGGCCTGCCCCTGGCGCTGCTCTACGAATTCCTGCAGCGCTTCGGAATCCGGCCGCTCGCGCGCTGATATTGCGAAGCGTCGAATAAAAAAGGAAAGCATCCTGATGATCAAGTTTTACTGGTACCCGAATTGTTCGACGTGTCGCAAAGCGCGCAAGGCCCTTGGCGAGGCGGGCGTCGCCTTTCAGGAAATCGACATCACCGAAAAACCGCCGGCCGCCGCGCAAATCAAGAAGTGGCTGAAGTCGGAGCAGCTGGAGCTGAAACAGCTGTTGAATACCAGCGGCCAGGAATATCGCAAACTGGGCGGAGCCGAGCTCTTAAAATCGAAGAGTGAAAGCGAGCTGGTCAAATTACTGGCGGGCAACGGCCGACTGGTCAAACGCCCGGTGATCACTGACGGCGAACGCGTAACGGTCGGCTTTCGCGATCCCGCCGCGATTCTTAAAGTCTGGAATTAGCCGCCGCCCGGCTTGCGAACAGACAATCGCCCGGGCTGTCAGTCGCGAAACCCGTCGATGTCGATCAGAGGCGAAGTGTCGGCGGAATTGATCACGGCGGCGGTTTTATTTCAGCACCGGCTCGGGCGGACCACTATCGCGCCAGCGATAGATCGTATAGACCGTGCCGGCGACGCCGAAGATCACGAGGCCGATTGAGATCACCTGAGCGTATGTTAACGAACCGAAGGCGACGTTGCGATCGAAGCGCAGGGTCTCGATCACCAGGCGATTGACGCCGTACAGGATCCAGAAGATGAAAAACAATTTCTGGCGCGCCCACTCGGCTTTCTGTAGCCTGAGCACGATCAAGAACGCGACGAACATAATCGCGAATTCGTAGAGCTGTGTTGCGTGAACCGGCGGATAGACCACAGGAAAGGGCCGCAGACCCTTCTCTTCCAGCACGCTGACGTAGTCGCCGGTCGCCTGGGGCGGGTAGTACTTCGTCAGGTCGGCCAGGTTTTGAACGCCCTCGGCTCGCAGATGTTCAAGTGCGGCGGGCAGCGGAATATCTCCCAGGTTCACATAGCCGCGAAAGATCTGCGAAATCGCCGCCAGGGGGTTTTCATGATTCGCGTATAGATGATGCAGGCGCCGCCACTCGATGGTCCAATCGACGCTGGCCTCGGAAAAGGTCATACCGAGCGCGCTGCCGGTCGGCATGCCGTACGCGTCGCCGTTCGCGAAGCAGGCGACACGGCCGATCGCCAGGCAAATGCAGATCGGCGCCATCAGCCCGTCGCACCAGTGCAGAAAATTCACGCCGGTCATGCGAGAGTAGATCCAGCCGCCCAGGCCGGTGCCGATCGTCGCGCCCAGCACCGCCATTCCGCCGCCGCCCTGAATGATGATCAGCGGGTTGGCCAGGAAACGATCCGTATCCCAGAACATGAAGTGGAACAGTCGCGCAAACAACATGCCCGTCAGGATCGCGAAGGTATAGGCGGAAACAAACCAGTCGTTGGAGTAGCCAGCCTTGAGCGAATTGTAGCGCTGATAAAAGAAGCCGATGATCAGCGTGCCGACGGCGAAGAGCCCTTCGATGGTGATCGTTAAAAAATGTAAATCAATATAGAGAGGAAACATAAACGAGTGCCTGCGCGAGCCAGGGTTTCGCCCCGGGGCCCGGCGGTCCACGAAGAAAGAATGAAAGGAATTATTCGCCGGCGCGGGCTTTGACTTTTTTCTTCTCCGGCGGCGCGAAATCGTACGTCAGCCCCGAGAGGCGCGCCACTTCGCTCATAATCCGATGCAGAAATTCCGCCGGATCGTCCTGCTTCGTATAGTACATCGCTTCGCCGAATTCGATTTCCACTTTCGTACGGAGAAATTTTCTTTTTTCGTAGCGAAAGCCGACCGGATAACACGCCAGGGGTTCGGCGGGTTTGCCGGCGATGAAACGAAAACCGGGCACCTTGCCTTCGCCCATCGCGCGCATGAAGGTGGTCTGCTCGGGAAAGAGCACCAGCATATTGCCGGCGCCCGGACCCGCTTCCAAATCGTAGAGCTTCTTTTTGGCGAACTGCAGATAGCGTTTGCTTTTCTCGGGGTTGTCGCGATCCAGCGGGATGCCGCCGATCTTCCAGAAAAAGCCCAGATAGAACCAGCGCGCCAGACTCGCTTTCATCACGCACCAGGCGTGGCGGCCGAAGGCCTGTAGCATGGCGTTGTATCCCAGGGGGATGTCGATTTCGGTGGAGTGCTTCGATATGATCAACACCGGCCCCGTGCGCTGCGGGTCGGGCGGTGGAATGATCCGGATCTGATAGGCCAGGCGCATCACGCTGCGGCCAATAAATCCCAGGGTCCACGAAGCCCACATGGTCTTGCCAGGATGCTCGTCGTATTCGAACAGCATGGCGCATGAAAGAATGACGCCGCGTCAGTGCAAGTACATTCTAACAGCGATAGACACGGAAGTTCTCACCCGGGGCCGTCGCGGGGAATTGGCGGAGCCCCGGGATCGGCACGAATCAGAGTCCGGTCGTTCTGTTGCGCTTGAGGATGTACCAGTCCTGAGCGGGACCGGTGCCAGTATCGCCAATGGCGTATACGAAGCTGCTATCGACGCACAGATCGTTGAATTGATCGTTACCGGCAGTTGGATTGATCTGCAGGCTGCCGTCGCCGTCGAAAGCGGTGACCGCGGTTCCGGCGGCCTTCGTATATTTTGAGAGGTTGATCTGCGCGTCCACAGCGACGTTATCAAAGCCGGCGAAGTAGATATTATTCGTATCGAGCGCCAGGGCCTGGATTCGGTCCCCCGTCGGCGAGGGATTTATTTCCAGAATCCCGTCCGTATCGAAAGCCGTGTCCAGGACGCCGGTCGTAATATCGCGCTTCTCTATGCGGAACTGCCCGGCGCCGGTCTGATCGGTACCCGAGGTATAAACGAAATTCGCGTCGACCTGAATCGACAGGCCTTCGTCGGATGTGGGACCGGGATTGCTGTCCAGCACCCCGTCGCCGTCGAAGGCGGTCACCAGCGCGCCGTCGCTCAGATTGCGTTTTTCAATGCGCCACTGATTATTCCCGGCGAGACTTACGCCGACGACGTACATGAAGCTCGCGTCCAGAGCGAGCGAACGGGCCTGGGTCTGCGTGCCGGCGCCCGCGGGCGCGTCGATAAACCCGCCCCCGTTAAAGGCGGGGATCAAATTCCCGGTCGTCAAATCACGCTTTTCGATGCGCCATTCTTTTTGGCCGGGACTGACTTCGCGAAAGCCGACGGCATAAAGACCGCTGGCGTCGATCGCGACGCCGTTCGGAAAATCGTCGCGAGTCACCAGGTTGCTCTGCACGACTCCGCCGACGCCGAAGCCGGCGATCAGGGCGCCGGTCGTGCGATCTCGTTTTTCCATCCGCCACTGCCCGTTCGCTGCACCCAGAGATCGATCCGCGCCGACCAGATAAATTCCGCTCTCGTCGATCGCCAGATCGTTGATCAGGTCCACTGCCCCGCTCGGATTCGATGTAATGACGCCGCCGGTGCCGAAAGCCGGGTCCAGAGCGCCGTCAACACGGCTGCGCTTTTCGACGCGCCAGGCGGTGTCGCCGGGCGAAACCGTCTCGAAGCCGCCGACGTAAATGCTATCGTAGTCGGCGACGATCGCGATGGCTCCGTCCGGACCGCCGCTGGCCGCGCTCGTGATCTCGAAGCCCGATTCGGAATCTGAAATCGTGCCGGTGCCCGCATTCAGCGAACAGGCTGTGCCCTGACTCGCAGCGGTCGGCGTCGTCGTGGGCGAGTCCGCCGTTGCGACGGGATTCTGAATCAGCGCTGCGACATAAGAACAGGAATCGCACTGACCCGGCAGCGCCGGGACGCAGGCCGTCGCTCCGATCAAAATATAAATAATGATCGAAGCCGCCGCGAAGACGGGAGCGCGAAGCTGAGTATAAGCATTAGCGCCTCCCATCCCCACATGCGAAAGGGACTCTAAAAGAATACAACTAAAAATTCACGAACGACGTTCATCTTCGCGCGAAAAAGATGCGCGAAAGAGACATATCATCGCTTTCGCGTAACTCTAAGACTCGTTTCTGAATAATTTTACAGTTTCATACGATTTTGTTCAGCAACTCGTAGGAGCCTTTTAAGAATCCTTCTAAGTCGTCGGGACCGACGCCGCCCTGCGCGAGTCGCGCCAGGTTATACACATGCTTCGCGGTGAGTTCTTGTTTGGATTCGCCGGCGTCGCCTGTGATTAATGCGGGCGCGCCGAGGGCCGCGATAATGCGGTTTTTACGGTTTAACAGCAGCGTATGTTCCGCCGGGAACTGCGGCGCCGTGCGACCGCCCGACATGGCGGCGGCCATCTCGGAAAAACGCCGCATCTGCTCGGGCAACAGGATCAACGCCGGCAGGTCGTCGTCTTTCAGGGTTTCCACCTGGACTGTAACCTTTTCGTCGCCGATGGCCTTTTTGAAGACTTCCGAAACCCGCGCGTCCAGGTCTTTGCCGTCCGCGTCAGTCAGGCCGGCTGTCGCTTCTTTATCCACGATGTGATCCGAAACTTCGGCGTCGGCCCGGGCGAATTTATAATCCGGATACTTCATTTCCAGGAACTGCATGAAGTGCGTATCGATCATACTGTCCATCAGCAGGACCTGAATGCCCTGCTGCTGCAGCAATTTCAACGCCCCGGCCTGAGTTCGCAGATCCGAAACGTACAGGATTTTATTTTCGAGCTTATCTTTGTTCGCCGCGACATAATCTTCGATCGTCGTGAAGACGCTCTTCGTCGCTGCGGATTCCCCGTCTTGCGAATCGCCGGCGTCCGCGTCACCGGCCGCATTCGCGGCAGTGGTATCGGCGAGCTGGAACAGCAGCGCGGACTGGGCCTGCTCGTAAAAGCGTTCGTCGTTCAGCATGCCGTACTTGACGAAGGGCGCGATGTCCTTCCAGATCTCGCGATAATAATCGGGCGACTTCTTATTTTCTTCGACCAGGCGGTCGGCGACTTTCTTAACAATATGCGAGGCGATCTTACGAACCTGGCCGTCGCTTTGCAAATAGGAACGCGAAACGTTCAGCGGCAGGTCGGGCATATCGATCACGCCCTGCAGCACGGTCAAAAATTTCGGGATCAGATCCTGGGCTTCGCCGGTGACGAAGACCTGCTTGCAGTAGATCTTCACCTCGCTCTGATTCAGCTCCATCTCGTGAGCCAGGCGCGGAAAATACAGAATGCCCTGCAGATGAAAGGGATGATCTACGTTCAGATGAATATAGAACAGCGGATCGCCCTGGTTCGGATACAGGTAGCGATAGAACTCGACATAATCTTCTTTCTTCAGCTGCGAAGGCTGCTTCGTCCAGAGCGGGTTTTCGCGATTGGTCTGGGTGCCGTCGACGCGAATGATGACCGGCATAAAATCGCAGTACTTGCGCACCAGATCGTTAATGCTGACCTTATCCAGTAAGTTCTTGTCTTCTTCTTCGAGGATCAGCTTGATCGAGGTCCCGCGTTTGGTGCGCGTCCCTTCCCCGATCTCGTATTCTTCGCCGCCGTCGCTGCTCCAGCGCGCGGCCTGGGCGTCCGTGCGGTAGCTCAGGCTGTCGATCTCGACGCGACTGGCGACCATGAACGATGAATAAAACCCCAGGCCGAAGTTGCCGATAATGCCGGACTTGCTTTTATCGCCGCCCTCTTCATATTGTTTCACGAATTCTTCGGCGCCGGAAAATGCGATCTGAGTGATATACTTCTTGATTTCTTCCGCGGTGAGCCCGATCCCGTTGTCTTCGATGATGAGTTCGCCCTGCTCCCGGTCGATACGAATGTCGATCACGTATTCATCGTCGTCGGCGTCCCGAATGTCCTCGGTCAGCGCGACTTTCTTGACTTTATTGATCGCATCGAGTGCATTGGAGACGAGCTCCCTTAAGAATATTTCTTTCTCAGAGTAGAGCCATTTCTTGATGATGGGTAAAATGTTTTCTGTGTGAACTGAAAGCTTGCCTTTTTCCATACTCAGCCGAAACCCACATGCCAGCCTGCGAGTCAACTAAATTCCTCTCGCCGAATTACTTCCATTATAGCACACTGGTTTACATGGCGGCGGGACATGACTAGAAACCGAATCCTGATCGTCGAAGACGACCCGGTGCAAAAGGTCGCGGTCGCCCGCCACCTGCAGACGATCGGCTACACGGCCGTGGCTTCCGTCGAAAGCGGCGCAGAGGCCGTCGAACAGGCCGGCGCGCTCCAGCCGGATCTGATCCTGATGGACATCAGCCTGAACGGCGAGATGGACGGCATCGAAGCCGCCGACCGGATCCGCCAGGAGTATCGCATTCCGATCGTCTTCGCGACGACCCACACCGACCGCGCGACCTTCTTGCGCGCGAAGAAGACCCAGCCCTTCGGCTATCTGGTCAAACCCTTCAATCGGGAAGAGCTGCAAATCGCCATCGAAATGGCGCTGATGGACCACAGCGTCGAACAGCACCTTTCGGAAACCATGGCCGAGATGAATATAATTCTCGAAAACGTGCCCGCCGGAGTCGTGCTGCTCCAGCGCAATCGCATCTTTCGTCTGAACCGGGCTTTCGAAGATTGCTTCGAGCTCTCGCGATCCCAGGCGATCGGCCGGCCGGTTTCCCTGCTGTTCAAAAGCCCGATCCAGTATCGCACCTTCGTCCGCCGCATTCGCGAAGAGCTGCACCAGCGGGGCATATTCCACGAAGAGATCGAACTGCGCTCCGGCACGGGGGAAACACGCTGGTGTCGCGTAACCGGCCGCGTCATTCATCCCGAAGATCCGCGCAGCCCCTCCGTCTGGATTATCAACGACGTCACGGACTCCCGGCGCGCCGAAGAATACATCAAGCTGTCGGCCCGCGTTTTCGAAAACACTCTGGAGGGCGTGTGGATCGCCGACCGCCTGCAGAATATTATTCAGGTGAACCGTGCCTTTACCGAAATCACCGGCTACGACGAAGACCAGGCGATGGGCCAGAATCCGGGCTTTTTAAATTCGGGACGGCACGATCCCGGTTTCTATCTCGATATCTGGACCGAGCTGAACGAGAAGGGACGCTGGGAAGGCGAAATCTGGAATCGCCGCCGCGACGGCGAAGTCTATCCCGAGTGGCTGTCGATCAGCGTCGTGCGCGACGACGACGGACGCGTTTCGAATTATATCGGCGTATTCTCGGACATCAGCAAACGCAAAGAATTCGAAGAGCGCCTGAGTTATATGGCGACCCACGATACGCTGACCGATTTGCCCAACCGCTTCCTGTTTCGCGAAACTCTGCAGCAGAGTCTGAAGAAAGCGCGCCGCAACAAAGCGATCATCGGGGTTTGTTTTATCAACCTGAATCGTTTCAAAGCGGTGAACGAAGCCCTGGGCCATCAGACGGGCGACGAAGTGCTCCGGCAGGTCGGCCGCCGCCTGCGCCAGATCGTGCGATCGGAAGACATGGTCGCGCGAGCCGGCGGCGACGAATTCGTTTTGATCTTAGAAGATCTGAGCTCCTCGGAGCGCGCGGTCGTCGCCATCAATCGCATCATGGATACGCTGCGCGAGCCCATTCGCGTCGAACACTTAGAGGTTCACATCGGAGCGAGCATCGGCGTCAGCGTCTATCCCCACGATACCGACGACTGGCAGAGCCTCACGCGCTTCGCCGAGGCCGCCATGCAGCAGGCCCGCGAACGCGGCCGGAACAACTATCAGTTCTTTACGCCCGAAATCAACAAGCGCGCGGTCGAACGCATCGCCTTAGAGAATAATTTGCGCCGGGCCATCGACCGCGACGAACTTTCCGTGCAGTACCAGCCGATCGTCGACGCGGACCGCGGCGCTATCGCCGGCTACGAAGCCCTGCTGCGCTGGACTCATCCGGAACGTGGGCCGATTTCGCCGGCCGTGTTCATCCCCCTGGCCGAAGAGATGGGTCTGATCATTCCGATCGGCAGCTTCGTCCTCCGCGCGGCCTGCTTTCAACTGAGCGAATTACACAAGAACGGTCGCGCCGATCAGTTCATGTCGGTGAATCTGTCCGCGCACCAACTGCACGATCCGAATCTCGGCCCGACCGTCCGCGAAGCCCTCGACGACAGCGGCATTCCGCCGGGAGCCCTGCACCTGGAAATCACGGAAACCGCCGCCATGCAAAATACCGACACGGCCATTCACCTGCTGGGACAGCTATCGGAGCTGGGCATCCACATCTCCCTCGACGACTTCGGCACCGGCTACTCGTCACTGGGCCATCTCAAGCGACTGCCCATCGACTGCATTAAGATCGATCGATCTTTCGTACTGGAGCTGCCCGGCAGCAACGAAAGCAAGGCGATCGTCGAAGCGATTCACGCTCTGGCCCGCGCGCTCAAGCTGCGCACGATCGTAGAGGGCGTGGAAACCCGCGAGCAAATGGAGTATCTCCGGGGCCTGGGTCTCGACCGCATCCAGGGCTTTTATTTCAGCCGACCGCTGCCGGCGGGGGATCTGCAGAGCTTCAAAGATTCCGCCGTCGAATCGAAAATCGCCGTACATTGACCCGGGCAAGCCTGGGGCTTGCTCTGCGAATGCGTGGTTCGCACAGCGAGCGGGGTTTGCTCAGGGTTTCGTTTCGTCCGGACAGGGACAGGGGCCGTTGCACAGAATGCGCTGGCCGCGACAGATCGCCTCGCAGCTGTTTCGCAAAGCAGCGCCGGAGACCGTGCAGATTTCAGCCTCTGGCAGCTCCAGACACTCGCCGCACAGCTCGGTCGAGTCCGCGGCCGGGTCCCCCGCTTCCGCACGATCGGGGCTCTGGCGGCACGCGCTCAAGGACGCTGCGAGCGCCAGGGCAAGAATTAGTATGGACAGCCCATTGATGAATTCTATTCCAATCCTATTCCATTCGTGCACGTTCATACGACTGCCTCGACTCGTTCCGGCTGCTAAAGCAAAAATCGTCGACTGACTTTCGCTTTAGATTCGCCCGGTCTGGAAAGGATTGTCAATCCGTTTCGCCCGATTAAAACCATTCCAGGAGCGCACGGTAAAACGCGGCGCGCCCGCTGCCAGGCCCTGTTATCCACTATGAAAGATTCCGTCACTCATCGCATTTTACGCCGCAGCCTGACCGAGCTCCTGATCGGGATCGGCGCCGGGCGGCTGGAGCTCTTCGCAGCCGACGAAAGCGACGCGCCCGAGAGTTTGCCCATATTGCGAATCGGCGCCGGGCGCACGGAGGACTGCGCGGCAGTCACCGACCTGCCCTTCGCGGGTTTCGTGCTGCGCGTGCATTCCCCGGAGACGCTCGCGCCTGACGCGACCAACGAAATTCGCGTTCACCGCCGCCTGGCCGGCATTCTTCTGCGAGGCGTCTACGTCGCCGAAAGCGAAGCCGATCCGAATGCCGAAGGCCAGGCTCGCATTCGCTCCGGATTTCTGGCGGAGACCCTGCTCGAACTGTTGCACCTGCTCGACGAACGCGATCGCAAGATCGCCAACTATGTGCGCATCATCGAACTCAACGATAAGATTCTGGCCGCCGATCAGTTGTACGACGTGCTGCAGCTGGTAATGGAGCTGGCCAAAGTCGCGGTGGGCGGCGACGACGCGGCCCTGCTGCTGGTCGATCCCCGGACCGGCGAAATGACCTTCAAAGTAGTCGCCGAATCTTTCGAAGGCCATAACCGCAAGCTCGAACAGATTCGCATTCCCTCGGGCCAGGGCATCGCCGGGAGCGTGGTGCTGTCGGCGCGGGCGGAAATCATTCGCGACGTGGGGACGGATCCCCGCAGCTTTCAAAAGGTCGATCGCATTCTCGGACAGACCACGCGCGATATGGTCGTCGCGCCGATCGTCGCCCGGGGCCGCGTCATCGGCGTAATCGAAGTGATCAACTCCCGCGCTCAGACGGGCTTTCTTTCCGAACATCTGGAAATGCTCGAACACATTGCGAGCCACGCGAGCCTCTTTATCGAAAACGTGCGCGGGCGGGAACAGCTCACCCGGGCCAGTCAGGATCTGGATCGCAGATCGTCCGAAGCGCAGGTCCTGGCGGAGCTAACCGAACTTCTGAGCATTCGCCAGAAGGGCGAAGCCGCCCCGGGCGAAGCCGATTCCCTGCGACATCGTTTTTTGCGCACCCTGGTGAACGGGCTGCGGCTGCCGGCGGCGGCGCTGCTGAAAGTCAGCGCCGATCAGAAAGCTCTGAATGAAATCGCGCACTTCCAGACCGGCGGCAAAGCGCCGACCGCTTTTCCAGCGGACGGGGCGGAGCCGGTGGAACCCGCCTGGCGGGAAGTATCCGACATTCTGCTCTGGCTTACGCAAAACAACGAACCGTTTCGCTTCGGCCAGTTCGGCGACGACGAATCCGGATCGGATTTCGCCGGATCCGCGCCGGGCCTGGAAAACCGTTTTCGCGCGGCGAACGCCGGGGCCCTGGGCGACCCGGCCCGCGCTCCGGGAATCTGGCTGCCGGTCTTTTCCGACGATCGCCGGCACATCAAGCTCTTGATTTCATTCAGCGGCCTGCGGATCGCGCCGCCGGAGGCTCCGACGGAACTTGTATTCTTCCGCACGGTGATGAACCTGACCCGCGCCATTTTTACGCTGGACGCCTGAGCCAAAAACGCTCCAATCGCAATAACCTATGAAGAAGATCACGGTCCGCCAGGAATTCGAATACCCGCTGGAAACCCTGCTATTGGCCCGGGAAGAGCGCTATAAGCACTTAGACAAGTTTCCGGAACTCAAAAACGTCCACATAATCGAAGAGACCCGCGAAGATGGAATCCTCAAGCAGGTGCGCCACATCGACCTGGGCGAATCGCTGCCGATCGCAATCAGCGCCCTGATGCCGGGCGGATCAACGGTGCTTGTGGAAACCTCGGAGTTCAACGAGGCCTCCCACGAACACACCTTTCAGGTCACCCCCGGCGGCGGCCTCGACAATATCTTCACGGTCTCGGGCGTTTCCCGGTATCACGCCGTCGACGACGGCAAGTCCGCCCGGGACTACGCCATTGAAATCCGCAGCCGGGCCTTTCTGGTCGGGCCGGTGGTCGAAGGCGCCATCGCCGAGGTCTACTCAAACAATCTGAACAAAGACCGGCAGTCGATTCTGAATTTTATCAAAGAGCTGGGACTGGATCAGGCGAATGATTGATAACAGCCGGGCGGAGATTCTGCTCGAAGCTCTGCCGTACATTCGCCGCTTCACCGGGAAAACCATCGTCATCAAATTCGGCGGCGCCGCCATGGCCAGCGAGGAGCTGGCTCGCCACTTCGCGCGCGACATCGTCTTACTCCAGCACGTCGGCATCAAGCCGGTCGTGGTCCACGGCGGCGGCCCCCAAATCAGCCGCCTGCTCAAAGAATTGAATATCGATTCGGAGTTCGTCGACGGCCATCGCATTACCGATCAGGCCGCGATGGACGTGGTCGAGATGGTGCTCGCCGGCAAGATCAACAAAGGCATCGTCGCTTTGATCAATAACGAAGGCGGACGCGCCGCGGGCATTTCCGGCAAAGACGGCAGCCTGGCTCTGGCCGAACCCCACAGTCTGACCCGCAAGAACGACGCCGGCCACACCGAAGAGATCAGCCTGGGACGCGTCGGCCGCATCAAAAAAGACGGCATCAACCCGGAAATCTTGCAGGCCCTCGAAGACAATTCGTACGTGCCGGTCATCGCCCCCGTCGCGACCGACTCGGAAGGCAACAGCCTGAATATCAACGCCGACACGATGGCCGGAGCGGTCGCCTCTTCCCTCAAGGCCGAGAAGCTGATTTTATTAACCGACACCGCGGGCGTATTAGTAGGCGACGAAACCATCACGGGGCTCGGCCCGGAAGACGTCGCTCGCATGAAAGACAGCGGCGAAATCAGCGGCGGCATGATTCCCAAAGTCGACTGCTGCCTACAGGCTCTGTACAGCGGAGTCAGCCGCACGCATATCATCGACGGCCGCGTGGCCCACGCGGTACTGCTGGAAATCTTCACCGACCGCGGCGTCGGTACGCTAATCTCGAACGACTTCGATAAGAACCGCGCGCCGGCGAGCCCGGTCGCCGATTGACGGACGGCCCGCCCATCATGCAAACGTAATTATAAATTTTCGCGCACCAGCCGCATTTTTGGAGAATATAACCATGCTTAAAGTTGATACAGACTATCTTAAGAAAATCATCCGCACCGTTCCCGACTGGCCCGAGAAAGGCGTCATGTTTCGCGACATCACTCCGCTCTTTCAGGACCCCCAGGCTCTGCGACTGATGATGGACGCCTTTATTCACCGCTACTTCGATCAAAAGATCGACGTAATCGCCGGAGTCGACGCCCGCGGCTTTCTATTAGGCGTGACCATCGCCTACGAATTGAACCTGCCTTTCGTGCCCGTGCGTAAAAAGGGCAAGCTGCCGTTCAAAACCATTTCCGAAGACTACGAACTCGAATACGGCAAAGCGACGATTGAACTGCACGACGACGCCGTCAAAAAAGGCGACCGGGTCGTACTCTTCGACGATTTGATCGCGACCGGGGGCACCATGCTCGCCGCGGCGAAACTGATCCAGCGTCTGGGCGGCGACATTGTCGAGGCCGCCGCCATCGTCGACCTCCCCGCTCTGAAAGGCTCTGAAAAAATCCAGGCGGCCGGCATTGCCGTTCACAGTTTGGTGGAATTTGAGGGACTCTGAAATTCAAGGCTCCCGGCTCCAGGGCCGATTGCGCTGTACGATCGGCGCGATGGCGAAAGTCGCGCCGATCGCAATCGCGATAACGCTATTTTTATCCGGCGTGGCGACGACCGGCGCTTCACTCGAAGCCCGGGGACTGCCGTCGTATTCGGCGGCCCGGGCGGCCATGCCGGCGGTCTGGGCGGAACGTTATCCGCTGCGGGTCAAAGAATTCCAGGCGAATCCCGGCGGCCGCGGCGTCATGCGCGCCAGCTTTCAGGGGCGCTACGTTTATTATTACCGCTTCCAGGCGGTCGTGGCGCGGCCCGTGCGCGCGCCGGACGACCAGACGGAGCTGATTGAATCCGGCGAGCGCACCGTGGAATTCTGGGCGCGCTATCGCGGCTGGCTCCCGAAACCCTGGGACCTGAGCTTCGTGCGCGAAGATCGCCTGCCGGGTCGCGCGAAGCGCTGGATCCAGGTCGGAAAATAATGCGGCGCCATCGCGCTGTCATCGGATCTTATTAAAGCCATCATACTGAATTTCGAAGCACCAGAACTTTCCGAACAAAACTAACTATTTTAGAGGCGAGCCAATGACGACACGACCGGACTTCCAGACGATTACCGCGGAAATCACCAAACGCATGCAAAGCCGTAAGATCGCGCAGCCGGTCATCGCCGAATTCGCGCGGCGGGTCAAACTGGTGCACGAAGGCTCTTCCGGCAAAACCGACTGGAACGAAATCGGCGACCTGACCGACGAAGACTATGCGCGGTTGGAAGATTTGCCGGAAGTCGCGGCGGGATCCGAACGCGACGCTCGCCTGGCGCAGCTCGTCGTGATCAAACTAAACGGCGGCCTGGGCACGACGATGGGATTGACGAAAGCCAAATCCCTGATGCCGGTCAAAGACGGCGCGAGCTTTCTTGAAATCATTCGCCGCCAGATCGTGCGTTTGCGCGAAGTCTCCGGCGCGACGGTCCCGCTGTTCTTCATGAACTCGTTTAATACGCGCGAAGACACCCTGGCCGAACCGGGCATCGCCGAATTAAATCAGGCGGCGGATTTGCCCGCGGACTTTTTACAGAATATGGTGCCGCGCATCGATCGCGAGACGCTCTTGCCGGCCGGCGACGGCGAAGATGACGCTCACTGGTGTCCGCCGGGGCACGGCGATATTTTTCTGGCGCTGCAAACGACGGGCCTGCTCGATCAGCTGCTGGCGAAGGGCTATCGCGTGGCCTTTCTTTCGAACGGCGACAATTTGGGCGCGACCGCCGACGAACGTCTGCTGCAGTACTTCCTGAAAGAAAAGCTGGAGTTTATGTCGGAAGTCACGCCCAAGACGAAGGCCGACTTAAAGGGCGGCGTGTTGTTTCGCCGCCGCGGCCGGGACGGCTCGCCGATGACAAAAGAACAGGCGCCGATCGAATTGCTCGAAACGGCCCAGGTGCCGGAAGAAAATCTCCCGGACTTTCAAAATATCGAACGCTTCGCGTATTTCAATATTAACAACCTGTGGGTGAATCTCGAAGCTCTGCGCGATCGCCTGCGCGAAAGCGAAAGCGGCCTGCCCCTGTCGTTAATCGTCAATCCGAAAGAGTTAAAGGGTCAGCCGATATTACAATTAGAAACGGCGATGGGCGCGGGCATCCAGCACTTTCAAAAAGCGAAAGTTATGATCGTGCCGCGCACGCGCTTCGCGCCGGTCAAAAACTGCGCCGATCTTTTAGTTCGCCGCAGCGACTGCTACGTCCTAAACGGCGACACCATGTCCTTGGAGATGAATCCGGAACGGCTGCTGGGCGAACCGGTCGTGACACTGAGCGACGATTATAAAAAGATCGCCGATTTCGAAAAGCTGATGCCAACGCCGCCGTCCCTTGTAAAATGCGCGAGCCTGAAAGTCGAGGGCCCCGTGCTCTTTGACGCGCCGGTTACGATCGAAGGCGACGTGACAATTCGCGTGAAAGACGCGGCGGCGCAAAGCGGCCCGATTTCGATCGGCGGCCGGACCCTGAAAAATGAAACTCTCGAACTCTGAACGCAACCGGCATCCGAATACGCATGCAAGCTCGCGCACGCGTCCGCTCACGCCGGCGATGTCGCGGCGAAAGCCCGCTTTGGGATCGAGATCGCTGCCGTTCTTGTTACTCGCGGCGATGCTCGCCGCCGGGCCCGGTTGTTATACCGCCTATATCAGCGAGGGCGCGAATCAAAACGCGGAGCCGCCCACCCAGAGCATCCAGAGCGACATCAATCTCGATCGTCCCGTGCGCGTTGTCGTACTCGTGCCGGCTCAGCCCGCCGTCATCACCGGCGAAAACCCTGAAGATCCGCGCATCGATTGGTTTCCCGTCGAACTCGCCGTGGGCGATCCCCGCTTCGCGATTTTCTTTCGCGATCTCGATTCGATCCGCCGCAACCCCCAGGAGCAAGGCGGCGAAAACCGCGCGGCTCTGCTCGACACCCTGCCCAATCGTCTGACGCAAACCTGGGGACCGGGCAAACATCCGCACATCGAATACCGGCGCTATTTGAATCTGGCGGAATACCGGGCCGACGCCGCGACCGCCGACCCGCGCGGATCGGGGCGCCTGTTGATTCGATTGTACGGCATGGAAAGTCGCGCGAACAGCGCGGCGCTGCTGAGCTGCCTGACGGCGATGGTCGTGCCCTTTTATTCCGACGAAGCGGTGTTCGCCGAGACTTTCTTTTTGAGTCTCGACGATCAGGTTCAGAATCTCAGCGAAGATCGTTCGCCGGAGGATTGGCCGAAGCTGCGCACCTGGTTCGGCTGGCTGTTCTTCGTATGGGGGCCGATCAACTCAACCGACGACGAGGCGATCATCCCCGCCACCGTCGACGCGCACATCCGGGCCGCCGCGCGCGCCGGGATCTTCGTGCCGGCCAGCTCACGCATCAATCTCTAGCAGCTTGTTGAAAAACAATTCATCTGGCACCTTGCAAATAGTTGTCGGCGAGAAATTCCTGTCGCCGTCGCGCCCCGGACTGCCTTTCTTCTGTAGATGGCGAAGCAGCAATCAACCTACAAACACATCGCATTAATCACCGGCGCGGGCACCGGCATCGGTCGCGACCTGACGGTGCTGCTCGCCGAAAAGGGCATGCGCGTGTATGCGACCATGCGCAAACCGGAGCGCATGGCGGAAGTCCAGACCCTGGTCGAGGCGGCCGGCGTCGCCGAACACGTTTCAATCCAGGCTCTGGACGTAACGAATCCTGAAGACATTCTAAAGATCCGCGAAACGATCTTACGCGACGAGGCCGAGCATCTGAAAAACGACGCGGAGCTGATCTTGATCAACAACGCGGGCTTCGGCATCGCCGGCGCGGTCGAAGATTTGCAAATCGACGACTTTCGCCGCATTATGGAAACGAACTACTTCGGCGCCGTCGCTTTAACGAAGGCTTTCCTGGCGGATCTGCGTTTCGCCGGACGCGGCCGCATCATCCAGGTTTCCAGCGGCTTCGGCCGCGTGGGGGCGCCCCTGATGGGGGCCTACAACGCTTCGAAATTCGCCTTAGAAGGATTCAGCGAAGCCCTGCGCTACGAGATGCTGCCCTTCGGCGTCTTCGTCAGTCTAATCGAACCGGGACCGGTTAAAACCGAGTTCAACGAAAACATGGCTGAAAGTCCCGGGCACGCCGATTCGCCGTACGCGAAACTCTATGAACGCGCCGATCTGGTCGTAGAAAAAAGCCAGATCGTCGCCTCGGAAGCCCGCGACGTTTCAAAGGCCGTAGTAAAAGCCATCGAAGCGCGCTACCCCGCTCTACGCTACGAGGTCGGCATCGCCGGCTTCGCAGCGAAAGTCACGAACCAGTTCGCGCCCCAGGGAGTGATCGAAGGCATCTATCGTTTTATTTAGCCAGGCGGGTCGCATCGGTCCTTTCCACTTGCGTGGTGGGACAGGATTCGAAGCGCGTCCGGGCCGACATTGACGTTCATACGCCGACCAACTTACCGCAACTCCCGCGGACCGTAGTCAAATTCTAGCGCTACCGCCAGGCATGGACGCGGACCCTCCACTCGGACGGGAGCGGCTTCGAGATTGTCTTCTTACCTGACCTGGGACCGATCTTCGAGCCATAGCCATTGTCGCCGATCCTGTAAAACACTTCAGAGCTGTTGTAGCCGGCCGTTCGAATTCCCGAGTTGGAAGCCGCGAAATTCAGAAACGGGACTCGATCACCGACCAGGTAGCCGTTGTTGTTCTGAATGCAGACCAATTCGAATATAGCCAGGGTCGGCGCGCCCGCCAGTCCGTGAGCGTACGTGTGCAAAGTGTCTAACTGAAAGGGCTGGTCCTCTGTCGTATAGTACTCGGAAAAGCCAGGCAACCCTGAAAGGCCGGAGCCATCTCCTATAAAGGCGGCCGCCTTGACCGCACCGTTGACTTCAAGCATTTCAGTCGGCGCCGACGTGCCGATTCCCACGTTCCCTTCGTTATAAACTGCATCATTCATCGCGGAGCCTTTCTGCCAATTAGGCAAAGCAACGATTGCGTTCTTGAGTTCATTCATGGCTTCGGCGGTCAGCGTCGCTCCGGGAACGAACACTGAATCGATCGTAATCGCTGCCAGAGCCGTGCTGAACAGTCCGACTCCGAAAGCGACTCCAACTACGAATGCCTTTTTAAGGTTTTGTATCATCATAAACCACCTCGCTTATATTTTCAGAAACTGTGCCGCTGATTATCTCAGAGCGCACTGATTGTATTGCGACACATCCAGCACGCAATTATTGCCCGGCGGCGGCGGATTGCAGGCGCCCGTGATCAAACAATAGACCCAGGGATCCTCGGGGTCCCCGCCTCCATTATCGCAAGCGGGAAACAACGCCGCCGCAAGCGCGACGCATACACAAACCAGATTTCTGCCGACCATCCACTCACCCCGACCTGTCGCACGGCATACTCCGCGCACAAGTATTCTTTTGCTAACTTCTAGCCGTGCAGATTTAAACCACGCGCAAAAATATGCAATAATTTTTTATTAAAGTCATTTTTTGACAAGAAAGCCGAGAGCCCGCCCCGGCGGAGACGGATTGCAGTAGTCTTAAAGGACTATATTTCGCGACGCTATAGTCCGAAGTACGAGCGAAGATTCACGAAGGTGAAGAAGATCACGCCAGAACGCGATGCGGGCTTCCCCGCATGCGTAGATGAAAACCGAAAAGCGTCCGGACTTTCGCCCGGCTCAGCCGCCGATCCAGCCGGAGATCTTGAGCGCCAGATTCAAAAACACGACGTTGCCGATCGTGAGTCCCGTCGAGACGGCGAAGATAATCCAGAACAGATGCAGTACGCGATTGCGATACAGACTGACGCGAAACTTCGCGAAGGTCTCGGTATCTTCCGCAATGCTTTCGAAGTCGACTACGCGGGGCTTCTTAAATCGCAGCTCGATCAGTGTCGAAACCATCCAGAGGCGCACGCCGATGAATCCGAAAAAATACGAGACCGGCGCGATCAAGGCCGTGGCGATGATGGTCAGCGGGTGCGCCCAGGCGATCAAAGCGCCCAGACCGGCGCCGACGCTGCGTGCGATAATCCAGGCGTACAGAACGTCCATGAACTGCTCCGCCGTTAAAAACGAAACCAGGGCGCTGATCGCCGCGAATACACCAAAAAATACGACCCACGATCCAATGTCTTTCCAGCGCCGCTTCGCCGGAGGTTCGTCGAGCTCCGCGATGTCGACGGCTTCGCCCGATTCTAATACGCGACGAATGCCGGGCAGGTGTCCCGCGCCGACGACGGCGAATAGTTTACGTTTGCCGCGCTTCGCGCCGGTCTTCGCAGCGGCTTTCTTTTTTGATTTGGCTTTCGACGCCGCATCGGAATTCGCATTGGATATTTCTTCGCGCGCAGCCACCCGAATCTTTTCAGCCAGATAGCGATCGCGTTCGTCCAGGATCACTTCTTTCAGCGAAACATAGCGCGGCGGCAGGTGCGAGATCATATCTTCGAAGACATCCTGCTGCTTCAGGTTTTCGATCTCGTCGGGTTCGACGTCTTCTGAAACCAACAGCGACGCCATCAAATTCGAAATCAGCCAGAGACGGCTGAAAAAACCGATGCGGCTCCATGCTCGCGCGAGAGTAATGCGCACTTCGCGATCCACGAGCGCGATCTTCGCGCCGTTCTCGTCGGCCAGCTGCGCGGCGACCAGCATCTCTTCGCCGGGCTTCGAGCCGGTGAGCTCGCCGATCTTTTTTTGAAACGAAGACAGGATCAACGAACTGGCCAGCAGCCAGATCTTCTTTTCGCGGATGACGCGTCCCAGATCGAGATTGCGCCAGCGATCCTGGTCGGTCAGAGCGTCGTAGCGCGAAGCGCACAGCTCCACGGCGACCGTATCCGGTTTTTGCAAACGAACAATTTCGCGCACGTCTTCGACGGACTGCGCCGAAACGTGAGCCGTGCCCAGTACGAGGGTGTCGACACCGTCCAGATCCATCCGGTGGTGCGGGACGTTTTTTAGATAAGTGTTAAGATTCGTTCCGGATGTTTTCGATTTTTTGGTGGATTTTTTAGGGCGATCGGTCTTCAAAGCTATACCGCACCGGGCGAGCGGGGCCGGGCTTCCTGTGGGATGCACCAGGATTCTCGTCGGGTCCTCGCAGAACCAGCGAATTTTGCATATGTTGAATCTCCGGAGCGACCGGAGCCACCGCTCACAGGAGACGAAGCGCACTGGACCCTTTCTTTAAAGGCAAACTCATTCACGTTGGCGTCGCCGAATGGCGCATCGCCCGCACGCCCGACGCTCTACGCACGACCCTGGGATCCTGCGTGGGGGTCGTGCTCTTCAGCGAAAAGAGCCGGATCGGCGGGATGTGTCACGTGCTGCTCGGTTCGGCGCCCGCCGGTAAGATCGTGAACAAGGGCAAGTACGCCCGGCCCGCCGTGCTCGCTCTGACTTCGGAGCTGGAGCGCGAAGGCGTGCAGGCGGCGGATCTGCGGGCCCGAATTTTCGGCGGCGCATCGATGTTCGAC
Source organism: bacterium (assembly GCA_024742665.1). GTDB lineage: Bacteria > Spirochaetota > Leptospiria > Leptospirales > Leptonemataceae > JANSYA01. The sequence goes on along the minus strand of JANSYA010000009.1, from coordinate 155,209 downwards.
GCGGGCCAATCGTCATTTATTCAACAAATTGGCGCGTCCAATGCAAAGGCGGTCAAGGACACCCTGGCCGAAGTGGGAATCCCGATTGTGATGGAAGATCTGGGCGGAAGCTCCGGACGGACGATCACGGTCTTCCTGGACGACGGGCGAATTCTCTTGCGTTCTAACGGCAAAGAAAAATATATATATAAAACCTGATTCTGGTAATATTAATACATTAAGCTATGGATGCGGCGAATACACAGGCGGAAATCAAAGCGCGCATTGACGGGCTACTGGAAGACGTGACACAGCTGCCGCCGATGCCGGCCATGGTCGCGCGCTTGAACGCCCTGGTTCAGGATCCCGACGTGGATATGAAGGCCCTGGCCGACGAGATCTCCCTCGATCCGGCCATTACCGCGGCGATCATCCGGCTTTCCAACAGCGCCTTCTATCGACCAAGCCGCGCCATCCGCTCGGTCCAGGAAGCGATCGTGACTCTGGGTCTGCGGGTCGTCAAAAATATCGTCGTCGTGGCGGCTTCGAAAGGCATTCTCAAAGTTAACTTAGACGACTACAAGATGGAAGCCCCGGAGATGTGGGACCACAGCCTGGCCGTGGCCGAAATCGCCGCGAGCATCGCCCGGATTAAAAAAACCAGCGGCGTGCCCGAAGACGTGGCCTTTACGGCCGGCCTGCTACATGACATCGGCAAGGTCGTGCTGGTGCAGCACTTTCACAAAGTCTTTTTGCAGATTATCGCCGACATGGAAGCGCAGCCCGGCACCAGCTTCACGGAACTGGAGCGCCGTTACACCGGCTACAGCCACGATCAGGTCGGCGGTAGTCTGCTCGAACGCTGGGGCTTTCCCGACGAGCTGGTCGAAGCCGTGCGCTACAACTATCACCCCGAACAGGCCACGGTCAATCCGGCTCTCTGTTCGATGGTTCATGTGGCGAATGTGATCGCCCTGTCCGGCGGCATCGGCGTCGACATCGGCGGTCTGAACGAACAGCTCAGCGGCGCCGCTCTGAAAACTTTAGAGCTCGGCGACCGGGAGCTGGAAGCCCTGTACGGCCACCTGCCCGAAATCCTGGAAAAGCTTTCAGATCTGCGGTCCCTCTGAAGTATGGCGCGAGAGAAAACTCGCCCCGTTTCCACTACTTCTACTTCTATGTCTGATCGCACCAACATCGCATTCATCGGCGCGCGCGGCGCCGGCAAATCCAAGCTTTCGCGCAAATTCGGTAAGAAATCCGGGCGCGTCGTATTGAGCACCGACAGCCTGGTCAGCTACGAAGCCGGCGGGCGCACGGTCGCCCAGATCGTCGAGGCCGAAGGCTGGCCGGGGTTTCGCGACCGCGAATTCGAATTGCTCGAAACGATCGGCGATATGCAGAATATCGTAGTCGACTGCGGCGGCGGGATTCTGGTCGAAGCAAGCGCCACTGACGATGCGCCGGCCGGCTCGGAGCTTTTTTCCGAACGCAAGGCGGCGAAGCTCAAAGAGATCGCCCACGTCGTTTATATCTATCGCGACATCGACTGGCTGATTGGCCGCGTGGCTGAAGACAGCAACCGCCCGGATCTCGGCGGCGACTATCGCAAGCTTCTCGAACGCCGCCTGCCCTGGTACGAACAGATCGCCGACACGACTCTCGACATGGACGGCCGCGAAATCGAATACGGCCTGGATGTGCTGCTGCGTCAGTTCGGTTAGCGGCAACGGATGATGGACAGACCCTGTGGGTATCGATAGCTTCGTCAAAGTGCTGGCTCCGCCTGCATCCCCGGTCGACACCGAAGGGAACTGGCGAGAAATTGAAAGCGGCATGCACATTCAGTTCCCCGATGATTTCAAGTCGCTGATCACAAAATTCGGGACTGGCGGCTTCGCCGATTTTTTTTGGATTTTCAATCCATTCGCGACAGGCTACGACTACGAACGAGAAATACGAAGCATAATCTCCGCGTACGATACCGCGAAATCAAACGATCCCCGCGAGATGCCTTTCCATGGCAACAAAAACGGATACGGGCTCTTTCCGTTCGGCCGCTCTGACAACGGAGACACTTTTTACTGGAATCTGGAAGACCGGCGGCCCTCCTCAATCGTGATCTACAATGGCCGGCATACTATGCATGAAAGCTTCGAACTGGATACCACGGACTTTATTCGCGGCCTGGTCTCTGGGGGCCTGAGCTCAAAGATTATTCCCTTCGATCTTTCCCCGGCCTTCAGCCCTGGATAGACTCTCGACCTCGGTCCCGGAGGCAGGGAGAATCACCCGGGACCGCTCTGGATCGCCCCTGCAATTCCAGGCGATTGACCGTCGCCGCGCCGATCCGAAACGTCCCAGATCACCGAAGCGTCGAGGTAACCGGCGAACAACATCAGGCGCGAAGGCATTACGAAGAGCACGTGGGCGCCGGGTTCTTTTTCGACGGCGCAGTAGAATTCCAGCTTGAGATCCCGGGCCAGTTCGCGGAGCTTGCGCCGCACCGGCAGCAGGCGATGCAGAATTTCCCGCAGGTGATCCTCGATCTTTTGATCGGCGCCCAGAGTCGAGTTGATCTGCCACACGCCGTCGCGATCGGCCAGAGCCTGCAGCTTCCGGTCGGGATCGATGCCCAGCATCTGGGTGATCAACTCCGGATTGAGCTCGGGGCCGGAGATTGCGAACAGCAGCCAGGCCGTATAATTTTGCTTCGATTCCGGGGTATCGCTCATTGCTGTGTGCTCTCACTCGCGCGGGGCGGAGTCGGCCGGGCCAGGCTACAGGCGCCGTCTAAAAAAGCAGCGAAAATTTACCGATCGCGCGAAACCAGGGGTGCCCTGAATCGTCGCAATAAAGGATCGAAATATGACAGAAAGCACAGACCCATCGGCGAGCTACGCCGCATCTTCCGGCTCAGCCGATGCACCCTCCATCGTTATCATCGGCAACGGCATCACCGGCGTCACCGCAGCCCGCGCCGTTCGCAAACTCAACTCTCGCGCACGCATTCAAATCATCTCGAAAGAAACGGACTACTTCTTTTCGCGCACGGCCCTGATGTACATCTACATGGGGCACATGCGCTTCGAAGATACAATGCCGTATGAAAAAAGCTTTTGGCCGAAAAATCGCATCGAGCTCATCCGCGATACCGTGACCTCCGTCGATTCCGGCGCCAAAATCCTCCAGCTCGAAGAGGGCGGAGCTTTGAAGTACGATGTGCTGCTGATCGCGACGGGCGCTCAGTCTAATAAATTCGGCTGGCCGGGCCAGGATCTGCCCCGGGTGCAGGGCCTCTATTCGTATCAGGATTTAGAAGAGCTCGAAAAGAATACGGCCGGAGACTGCAAACGCGGCGTGATCATCGGCGGCGGTTTGATCGGCATTGAATTCGCCGAGATGCTGCACACGCGGGGCATTCCTGTTTCGATTCTCGTGCGCGAAGAAGACTACTGGGACAACGTGCTGCCGCGCGAAGAGGCGCAAATGGTCAATCGCGAAATCCGCGAGCACCACATCGACCTGCAGCTGCAAACCGAACTCAAAGAAATCCTGGCCGGCGAAAACGGCGAAGCCCGGGCGATCGTCACGAGCAAGGGCGAAGAAATCGCCTGCGACGTCGTCGGCCTGACCGCGGGGGTCAGCCCGAATATCGGCGTCTTTAAAGACACGGCGATCGAAAGTCAGCGCGGCGTGCTTGTGGATCGTTATTTACGCACGAACGCGGACGATGTATTCGCCGCCGGCGACTGCGCCCAGTTTCGCGAAGGCGAAAAGGATAGCCCGCCGCCGGTCGAACAGCTCTGGTACACCGGCAAGATGCACGGCGAAATCGTCGGAGCCCAGATGGCCAAACGCGCCGCGGAAATCGCGGGCGACCAGGAACTGGCGAACACGATCGAAACCCCCGCTTATAATCGCGGCATCTGGTTTAACTCGGCGAAGTTTTTTACGATCGAATACCAGACCTACGGCTTCGTTCCCAATCGTCCGGACGCGGACCGGACTTACGTATGGGTCGACGAAAAAAAGAAGCTGCTGCTGCGCCTCGTCTGGGAAACAGGCGACGCCGGCGCGCGCGTCTTTACCGGCATCAATCTCTTCGGCATGCGCTTTCGCCACGAGGTCTGCGCCGCCTGGATTCGCGAAAAACGCACTGTCGAGTACGTAATCGATCACTTAAAAGACGCCTGGTTCGATCCGGAATTTTTCTCCCCGACCTACAAGCAGGTCCAGAAAGATTTCAAAACCCGAAACAAGCAGGCGGCCTGAAATTATGAAACACAGCATTCTGAAAAAAATCGGCGTCGCCCTCGTAGCCCTGAGCGCGGCCGTCTTCACTCTGAAAGTATTCGGCGGGCTGCCCTGGATCGGCGGATTTCTTTTGATCGCCCTGTTGCTCGTCGCCCCGGCGATCGGCGGCGTACTATTGTTTTACGATCGTTATTTCAGCCGGCCGGCCGGCATCGACAACGACGACGTCTATCACAACTCCAGCACGAAAGCCGGCGCCATCGGCATCCTGCTCGGGATCTTACTGACTTCGTTTTATATCGTCATCTATCTGGGCGATAAACCCTGGCTCCACTATCAAAAGGACGCGCCGGCCACGGTGCAGGTCGACGCAAGCGGCAAGATCACAGGCGTGAGCGGCCCCGCCGCCGACGATCTGCGCAGGCTGTGCTGGCAGTGTCCGAACAAAGGCGACGCTGACGGCTGGTGGCGCGACGCGGAATACAAAGCGATCCTGCCTTATACCGGCTCGTACCATAAACTCGGCGCCCGCACTCTACCCGACGCCAAAGGAGATCGCGTACAAAACGGAGACGAAGCGCAAGGCGAAATCGAAAACGAAATCTCCGTAAACAACATCTATCTCCTGCGCGTGGCGATCGACGAACAGCAGCCCGGCGCGATTCAATTCTTCGTTACCGACTCCCCGCACCACTTCGCGCTGCGCAACGTCTACTCGATGTTAAACCCCCTGGCGCGTTTAATCACCGGCAAAAACGCGGACAACTGGTTCTTCTACGGCACGCTGTATACCTTTGCGATTTTGCTCTTTGGCGTGCGCATGATCTGGAAGTATCGCCACAACAACTATCATATCATTCGCACCATCTCGGTCATGTTTTTCCAGCTGGGCTTCGGCTATATGATTCCGAATATCCTGGTGCTCTTCAAGCAGCCCGGCTTTTATTTCAGCTACTGGTGGCCGCTCAAGCCGGAGTACTTTTATCCGTCGACCTGGGCCGGCTACGCCGCCGACGCAAATTCCCTGGGACTGTACTTCGTCATCTTCGGCGCGCTGATGAGTTTCGTCGCCGTGCCGGTGCTCACGTTTTTATACGGCAAACGCTGGTACTGTTCGTGGGTCTGCGGCTGCGGCGGACTCGCTGAAACCATGGGCGATCCTTTTCGTCAGCTCTCGGATAAATCGCTAAAAGCCTGGCAGGCGGAGCGCTGGCTGATCCACGGCGTGCTGGTCATTATCACCGTCGTCACCGGCCTGCTCTGGGCGAATTCTTTTTCAGGCGGCGAGCTGCTCGGCTCCTACTCCCAGGCCATGTCGGAGGCGTACGGCTTCTATATCGGCGCGATCTTCAGCGGCGTCATCGGCGTGGGCTTTTATCCGATCTTCGGCAGCCGGGTCTGGTGTCGCTTCGGCTGTCCGATGGCCGCGATCCTCGGCATGGGTCAGAAATTCTTTTCGCGCTTTCGCATCACCACGAACGGCGCCCAGTGTATCTCGTGCGGCAACTGTTCGACCTACTGTGAAATGGGCATCGATGTGCGCTGGTACGCCCAGCGCGGCCAGAACATCATCAGGTCGTCCTGCGTCGGCTGCGGCGTGTGCGCGGCGGTCTGCCCGCGCGGCGTTCTGCGATTGGAAAACGGTCCGGTCGATTCGATCTTTACCCGCTACAACGATCCCCAGGCGACGGTGCTGAACTAAAGATCAGGCGCGGACGCCCGGAGGATTGGATACTTCATTCGCCGCGAATCGCGCGGCGAATCTTAGAGCGCGCGCGATGGCGGCTGAAGGCGATGTACGCGCCGTAGCTCAAAAGACCCAGCGCGAATTTCGCGATGCGGAGCGGATCCGGCGCCAGGATCATAAGCGGCACAAATAGCGCGCAGAGAATAATATATAGAATCAGCTGGAACTTTTCCGTTGGGGTCAGCTTGAAGTCCAGAACTACGGTGCTGGTATCATCGCCTGCGCCCGGCCGCACACTACCGACGACCCGAATTCCAACCTGCAAGAACCAGCCGTAGATTTTAATATCAAAGGAATCCGCTCCAATCTCACCGAAAAAATCGCGCTTGAGATTTTCGGCGCTCGTAACGCCTTTAATCGTCGTCGTCTTTCGAATGCGATCCAGGACCGCGTACGGCGGTGCCGCAACGTGTATCGTTTCGCCTGAAGAAAATATCATCGATTCATTTCGCAACCCGGCACAGCCAAAGCCTGCGCCTGAAGTGCTCTAGTTGCGAGCGCTGCGCGCTCTAGTAGCGAGCGCTGCGCGCTCTAGTAGCACCCATGCCCCCGAAAGTACAGCGGGTTCCCGGACAGACTGGATGATCGGCGGCAGCCGGCGCTATGATAAAAAATTTGCAGCAGCTCCGGATCCTGGTAGGTGAAGCGACAGCTGCAGGTGCCGGCGTTCGCATCGCCCGAGCAGTCGCTCCGCTGGATGCGCGCATAAACTTCGCCGGGGCTGTTGTAACGAAAGGGCGGCCGCGCCCCGGCTTCGCCTTCGAGGTACAGCGTTTCCAGAGACACCATCGTCATGCGCGTCAGAAACTCGTGTTCGAGATCGAGACCGGGGCCGCTGGCGCAGGATTTCCCGGCCGACACCTGGAAATCCATATCGCAGACAAAGGCCTGGCGAACTTCGTCGAGAACGCAGATTCGCGAGCGCGGCGGAGTCTCTTTGGCGACCGGCTTGTCGACAGTCGGCGGCGGCGACGACGAACAGCCGACGATCCCGAAGACCGGGAGCGCGCAGCATACGAACAGGACCGCCGCAGTCCGGCGCACTAAATCCATGCGAATCATAACGAAAGCACCTCTATCGTATCTTCGGCAATCCAGCGCGAATCATAAGCGCACCCAATCGAAATCGGGAACCGCGTTCCGCCGATTCAAACGAATTCGAGACGACGACCATTGGAGAAATTCCCGCGGCGCTCAGTCGACCGGCACGCGCGGCAGATCCGCCAGGATTCTCGTGACGACTTCGTAGTTGATCGTGCCCGTCAGCTCCGCCAGATCTTCCGCCGACACCTCTTCGGCGCTCGCCCCGGACGCATCGTCGACTTCGGCGCGCCCCAATAGCACCGCTTCGTCTCCCGCGGCGACCCCGGGAATATGGCCCACGTCCACCACGATCATATTCATGCTCACTCGACCCAACACCGGCGCGCGGCGGCCGTGAATCAGAACGTGCGCGCGACTCGAAAGCGCGCGTTCGTAGCCTTCGTAATAGCCGACCGGCAGCGTCGCCACCCGGGTATCGGCCGGCGTCTGATAGGTGCAGCCGTAGCCCACGTTTGCGCCCGCCGGCACGTCGTGCACATGCACGATCCGCGTCAGCCAGCGCAGGACCGGCCGCAGTTCCGGCAGGCGTTCCAGTTGGCTGAGGGCCGAGAGCCGCGTCTCGTTCGAAGGCCACAGACCGTACAGCGAAATGCCCACGCGAATCAAATCCAGGCGAGCGTCCGGTAGAATTAAAGCCGGCGCGCTCGCCGCCGCGTGCACGATCAATCGCCGTTCGCCGGCCGCTTCGCGGGCGCGCTCGCGCACGGCTGTAAATCGCGCGAGCTGTTCTAAGGCATAGCTTTGATCGGTGACGTCTTCGACGTTGGCGAAGTGCGTCATGAGTCCGGTCCAGGCGAGCTGCGGATGCGCTTTGAGAAATTCCAGGCAGGCGTCGAGCCCGGCGCCGTTCGCGCCCAGCCGCGATAGACCGGTGTCGACTTTCAAATGAAACGACTGCTCCGGAGCATTCGCCGCGATCCAATCCAGGGCTTCCATCGAAGAGACGACGACCGTAAGGCCGGCCGGAATCGCCAGGCTGTCCGCGTGGGCCTGCGCGAGATCGTGCACGTTCAGACCCATCACCAGCACCGGCGTTTGCGCATCCAGTTGTCGCAGACGCCGCGCCTCGGGCAGTCCATTGACCCCGAACCAGTCGACTTTGCCGGAGAGCGCCTCGACGACCCGATCCAGATCGTGACCGTACGCGTTGGACTTCACGACCGCCATGAACAAACTGTCTGGAGCGATTTCCCGAAAGACCCGGACATTCGATTCCAGGGCCGAGCGACTGATTTCGATCCGATGCACCGGGCGGCGAATCTGCGGCGAATGCGACATATACGCCACGATCTGGAGCCGCTTTTTGGCTTGCAATGCCGAATATGCTCAGAAATCTGGCCGGACTATGAAGAAGCTTCGCACCTCGCGGAAAGTCCGCAAAAACGTTGCCGCCAAGCGCGCCAAACGAGCGCTCCGCAGCAAAGCGAAACAAGCGCATCGCCGGGGCACCGGATTCAAAGATATGGAAGAACAGGGCTGATTTGATCTCTGGAATCGCCAGCCAAAACCGCTCATATCACAATTGACGCCCGATTCTATCGGGCGTCGGGCATCGGCACCTATCTCCGCAACCTGCTGCCGGCCCTGATCCGCACCCTCTCTCCGACCGCTCGTTTCACTTTACTGATTCAATCCGAAGACCAGACCGACCTGAGTTTCTCAGGCCAGGCCGAAGTGCGCCATATCGTCCCGCGCAATCGCCCGCTGTCCATCGGCGAACAGTTTGAAATTCCGGATTTGATCCCGGAAGATACGGATCTGCTCTGGCTCCCGCATCTGAATATTCCCATTCGCTATCGCGGATCGGCGAAGCTGCTGGTAACCCTGCACGACCTGGAGATGCGCCACCTCAAGCTGCGGGAGCCGCGAAAGTTTCCCGTGTATCTGTACAGCCGCCTGGTCTTCCCGCTGATTCGTCGCCGCGCCGACGCCATCGTCTGCGATTCGCGTTTCACGTACGATGAGTGGCTGCACTTTTACAAACGCACCCGCGACGTGCATGTAATTCCCCTCGGCGTTGAGTCCGCCTTCTTTGATGCGCGCCCGGGCGCCGCCGATCATCTCACGCCGAATCCGTATCTATTGTACGTCGGCAACGTCAAACCCCACAAGAATCTGCGCCGTTTGATCGAAGCCTTTTTGAAAATCAAAGACCGCATTCCCCACGATCTGGTGATCGCCGGCAAACTGGCCGGCCTGCGCAGCGGCGATCGCAGCATCCCGGGACTGGTCGAAGCGGGCGGCGAGCGCATTCGTTTGACCGGTCGCGTCAGTCAGCCGGAGCTGGAAGCCCTGTACGCCGGCGCGGATCTGTTCGTCTTTCCTTCGTTATATGAAGGCTTCGGCCTGCCGCCGCTCGAAGCGATGGCGGCCGGCACGGCCGTGGCGGCTTCGGATATCTCGGTCGTACGCGAAGCCTGCGCAGATGCCGCGGCCTATTTCAATCCCCGCGATCCGGCCGACATCGCGCGCGCGATCGAAGCCGCCCTGGCGGACGACGCCCGGACCGAGCTGGTCCGCAAAGGACGCGAACGGGCGCAGGCCAGAAACTGGGACCGGCCGATCGCGGAAACCCTGCGCGTGATCCGCGCAACGCTGCCGGACGGCGCGGCAAAAACCGGAGACTGAAGCGATGACGGCGACGAGTGATACAGCGAGCGGATCCCCCGGGACGCCCGAAATGCAGCGGTCAGTCGACAAGCTGCCCGGCGACCCGGCCGGGCTGCGGGTGCTGCACTTCGGACGCTTTTTCAACGATAACTTCGGCGGAATTGAACGGCACGTCATGCTGCTACTCGAAGAATTAAACCAGCAGCCCGGAGTCAAAGCCGACAACCTGGTCGCCGCCGATCGCCTGAAGTCCGAAGTGCTGCCGGTCGCCAACTATAGAGTTCACAAAGTCGCAAGCTTCGGCGTGCTGGCCTCTACGGCCCTGGCGCCTCTGATGCTCTGGCGAGCCCGCCGACTGATCAAAAGCCAGGGCTACCAGATCGCACATCTGCATTTTCCCGATCCGCTCACAGCCCTGTGCGCGCGTTTTTTCCCGCGCAATACGAAAATCGTAATTTCCTGGCACAGCGACGTCATTCGCCAGACCACCCTGCTGCGCCTGCTCAAGCCGATCGTCGATCCAATCATCCGGCGGGCCCATGCAATCGTCGGAGCGACCCCCGGGCACTTCTCATCCAGCACTCAGCTGAAGGTCTATCCCCATCCCGATCAGATGCGGGTGATTCCCTACGGCCTGCGTCTGGCGGACTACGCCGAAACTCCCGCAATCAAAGCGGGGGCGCAGGCGCTGCGCGATCAGTATCCCGGCAAAAAAATCGTCTTTGCGATCGGCCGGCACATTTACTACAAGGGTTTCGAATATCTGATCCAGGCCATGGTCGATCTGCCGGAGGCCGTGCTCTTACTGGGCGGGCGCGGCCCGCTGACCGCCGAGCTCAAAGCTCTGGCCGAGAAAATCGGCGTGGCGGATCGCGTAGTCTTCACGGGACGCATTCCGGACGAGCAGCTCGTTGAGTACTATTACGCTTGCGACGTGTACTGCATGCCGTCGGTCGCCCAGAGCGAAGCCTTCGGGATCGTCCAGGTCGAAGCGATGGCCTGCAAAAAACCGGTGGTCTGCTGCGAACTTGACAACGGCGTCACTTATGTGAACCGCCACGAAGAAACCGGTCTGGTCGTCGAACCACGCAATCCCGCAGCGCTTGGCGCGGCCCTGGGACGCCTGTTTGCCGATGATACTCTGCGACATAAACTGGGGAAACAGGCCTATGATCGGGCGTGGTCGGAATTTACCACGGAAAATATGGGCACCAAAATGCTGGCCCTCTATCGATCTTTGCTGGCTTGAGCGACAGCGGCACGACGTTTTATTCACCGGCGGGCCAATCGCCACTCAGTCTCAACGGTCACCCGGGTGCCTGCCAGAGCTGAATTTTCGGTTGCCCGAAGTCTTCTGGCGCGGAAACTGCCCCCTTTCCTAAATTCTTTGCAAATCTGCTGGATTTCTCTGTTTTAAATGTGGAATCCAGCGGCGGCGCACGTCCAATTCTAACACTCTCCTTATGCAAGATTCGTTTGCAAACCACCGACGATTTTTCGTTTTACCTGTAGATATGGTGCTGGCCCTGGCGGCCTTTTACGGCGCCGGCGCCCTCAGATTCGACAGCCTGAGCCCCGCCGAATGGGAAACCTTTCCGGGCTGGGTATCCTTCCTGAAGCTGGCCGCGATCTTCGTCAGCGCCAAAGCCGTGGTCTTCATCGTGATGGGGATCTATCGCAATCTGTGGGCCTATGCGTCGCTGCACGATCTCTATCAAATCATGAAGTCGTGCGCTCTGGGATCGGTCGTCGGTTTCGTCGTGCTCTTTCTGTACAATCGACTCGACGGCGTTTCTCGAAGCGTTCTGATTCTGGACGGCCTGCTGCTGTTCTTACTGCTCAGTTTTCGCAGCTTTAGCTGGCGCATTGTTAGAGATATTATTCTGTTTCGTACTTTTCGTACGGGCAAACGAACCCTGCTGATCGGCGCGGGACTCGCTGGCGGCCGACTGGTGCGCGAAATTCGTATGGGCACCGACTATCAAATGAATCCGGTCGGCTACCTGGACTCGGATCCGGCGAAAGTGGGCGCGACTTTAGAGGGCCTGCCGGTGATCGGCAAGGTCTCGGACTTACAGGCCCGCATCGAAGAGCTCGACGTCGAAGAAGTCATTATCACCGAAAAACTCTCCGGATCTACGGTCCGGATGATCTACCGCACCTGCGAAACCCACGGCATCCTCTGTAAAACGCTGCCGCCGCTGCGGGAACTCCTGAGCCGGCCGCGCATTGGCAACTCGCTGCGCGAAATCAGCCTGGAAGATTTACTGGGCCGCGACGTGGTCAATCTGGAGACCGAAGGCATTCGCAGCACTCTGCTGGGAAAAACCATTCTTGTCACCGGCGCGGGCGGATCGATCGGCAGCGAAGTCTGTCGCCAGCTGATCCAGTACCAGCCTGCGGCGATGATCCTGATGGAACTGGCCGAAACGCCGCTCTACGAAATCGACTATGAGCTGCGCAACACCGAAGGCATCGGTAAGAATACCCGCATTGTATCGGTCGTCGGCGACATTCGCGACGAAGCGACGCTCAAGCAGCTCTTTCAAAACTACGACATTCAGGTCGTCTTTCACTGCGCCGCCTACAAACACGTTCCGATGATGGAGTTGAACGCGGGCGAAGCCGTGCTCAACAATGTGCTCGGCAGCGTGCGGGTGGCCAACGCGTCGCGGGACGCGGGAGTCGAGCGCTTCGTGATGATCTCCACCGACAAGGCGGTCAACCCGGTTAATATCATGGGCGCGACCAAACGCGCGGCCGAACTCTATATCCAGAACCTCGCACGCACCACGGACACGAAGTACATTACCGTGCGCTTCGGCAACGTGCTTGGGTCGAATGGTTCGGTCATTCCCCTGTTTCAAAAGCAGATCGCCGAAGGCGGACCGGTCACTGTAACCCACCCGGAAATCATTCGGTATTTTATGACCATCCCCGAAGCGGCGGGTCTCGTCGTGCAGGCCGGCGTGATGGGCCAGGAAGGCGAGATCTTTATCCTGGATATGGGTGAGCCGGTGAAGATCAAAGATCTGGCCGAAGACGTCATTCGTTTCGCAGGACTGGTGCCCCATAAAGATATCGAGATTCGATATATCGGCCTGCGCCCCGGCGAAAAACTATTCGAAGAGCTGCTGCTCGACGGCGAAGGCATTCAGCCCACGCGCCATAAAAAGATTCACATCGCGACTTCGCGTAATATCAATCTGACGACTTTAAAGGATCAGATCGATCGTCTCAGCAAAGCGGCCCGGCAAAACGACCGGCAGCAAATCGACGCGATCATGGCCGACATCCTGCCCGAGTACCGTCCGGTATATACCCTTGGCGCGCCGATCGCGCCGACGCCCTCACAGTCCGAGCCCGACGCGAAGGCCGATCGTAAGTTCGGGGCCGACGCCGAATTCGAAGACCGGCAGCAAACGGCCCGCGATTTCATTTTTGAGGATCGCGAAGACTGAGGCGAAAACCGCCGCCGTCGCGAACCACAGCCCGAATCGCACCAGCCGCACCGGACCCGCTCCCGTTCCCGCGCTTCGCCAGCCGAGGGCGATACACGCCAGAGCGCCGAAACCCGGCGTAAACAATCGCAGGACATTCGCGAAGTTCCCCCAGTACTCGTCGGCCGTAGCGAAAGACACCAGTCCGATTGTCGCGACCAGCATACCCGCACCTATCGCAAGCCAGGCGTCGGAAACATTAGATGAATCCAGCGCTCTCCGAGGCGCAGGCCGGAATAGCAAGCGCCATAACACTGGAACCAGCGCGAAGGCGAGCAGACCGAAGGCTCCGAGCAGTGCGATCAGATAGCTGCGTCCGGAAAAAAAGGCGTCCGGGTCATCACCCAGATAGGCGAACAGGCCGCTCAGGGGCCAGCCTCCTCGCTCCGCGGCCTGGCCCGGATGAAAGCCGATCCAGCTCCACCAGGCAAACAACACCAGGCCGGCGAAAATCGCCGGGAAAGCGCAGCGCGAAAACGCGCGCAATCCACGCATGCAGCTTTCGCGGCGAATGCGAAATGACGAAAGCGCCCCGGCGATCGCGGCCTCCGAATCGTGCAGTCTGAGAATCGCCAGAGCGAAGGCGGCAAACAACAGACCCACCGCGCCGGCCAGAGCATGTTCTTTGCTCAGCAAAGCCAGGGTCAGCAGCAGGCAGGCGCCCGTATACTTCAGGAACCGCCGCGGCCCGGACGTGCCCGCGCCGACGATCCAGACCAGGGCGAGCATCATAAGACTCAAGGCGACGCCGTCCGCCAGGGCGTACAGAAAACAAAAGAGCGATGCCGGATTCAAGGCGAAGGCGATCAACGCCGGACGCGGCCAGGGCGACGACGCCGGATCTTCGAAATCAGCCCGGGAGATTCGCAGCAGCGCCAGTACGGACAGGATATGCAGCACCACCGGCAGCAGAATCATGGCGACGATCAGCGCCCGCGAACCGAACAGCGCCGCCGGAGATACAAGCAAAGGATAGCCGATCCGGGCGCGGCGAAACGAGGCGGAGTCCAAACGCGCCCGATAGTCTTCGCCGGCCGCGACCGCGTACAGCTCCGACGCCAGATAAAAATAAAACTGGCCGTCATAGCCGCCGGTGCGAAAGACCTGAGCTCCGTCCGGAACGACCTTCGCATTATCGCGGGCGAAGCACAGCGACTGCGGATCGTAGCAGCCGAAGCCGATGAAGGCGGAGGGATCGAGATTATGACGCAGCAGGCGCGCGCCGCCGGCCAGAGCGTAGACAGCGATCGTCGCCAGACAGAGCAGCAGCCCGAAATATCGCGGGCGTGCGAAGGCTGCCGCTGCTGATTGGAGCGTTTTCAAACCGCTACGACATCGCCGGCGGGGTTCATGCGAAAGGCGCTCCCGCACACCGGACAGGCGTATTCCCCGGGAGCGCGCACCCGGGAGGTGTGCCGGCAGTTCAGACAGTCCACCAGCCAGCCCTCGGCACCCAGAGCCGCGACGCCGGACGGACGATGATTCGCGGCGTCCGTATCGCCGGGTGCTCCCGCGGACGTTTCGCCGAAATACTCTTCAAGATTTTCAGCGGCAATCGTTTCGCGGGCTTCCGCCGGCGGAGCCAGCACCGCCCGCCGATTCGCAACGGGTACAGCCGACAGCAAAAACTGCGCGCTCGCGTGTTCGCTCAGCTCCACGCAGTCAATTCGAAGCGCGTCCGGCTCAGGACCCGATGCGCTGGATTCCAGGTGCGCGAGCAGATCTAAAATCCCCCGGCGCAGCGCCAGCACTCCGTCGGGGAGCACGGGCGCCAGATCCCTGCCATTCAGCGTAATTTCATGATAGCCTGTGCGAACCAGAGTGCCAATTTCGCGCAGCAGTAAATCCGCCGATTCCGCGTCGAGGATGCCGCTAATCGCCAATATGTATTGATCTTTTTTCATCGCTTCGGATTGTGTTACTGACCGAGGTCCAGGACCCATATTTCATGTCTACAATCCCTACATCCAGGATTTACAAGGGCTGGTTGAAAGAACTTTTCTGGTTTTTACTGGTACTTTTACAGTCGCCGGTCGCCCTCTTTTACCGCGAATCCTTCATCAAAGCCCGAACCGGCGCCGCCCCCCGCAAGCAGACCGTCATCGTGCTCACGGACGCCCTCTGCAGCCCGCTGATCTATCGGCGGCTGGCCGGCCGCCTGTCCCGGGAAGGCTTCTCCGTTCTGATTTTGTCGAGCGCTTCGATTTTCAGCGGTCTGCGCACGCATGCCAGCCGGCTCTCAGAGGCCCTGAACGAGCGAGACATCCAGGCGGGCATTCTGATCGGCCACGGCATGGGCAGCCTGATCGCGTTGAATCTGCCGGACGCCGCCAGACAGCGCATCCAGCATTTAATTTCGCTGGGCACGCCCTTTCACGGCACGCGCCTGCTCATGCCGCTGCGATTCATTCCGGCTCTGCGAGATATGGCCGTCGGCAGCGAATATCTGCTGTTGAATCGCATGAACGCGCTTTTATTTCCTTCGTTCGATCCGTTTTCGGCCTTCCAGGATCAATGGATCCTGCCCTTTAATCTGACGCATTTCGGCCAGGGCCGCGACCTGATTCTGGATCAGGTCGGTCATTATAATATCGCGGTCGGCGGCGAGAATCTTGGAACGATCACCGAAATCGTAACCGAACGCTATCCGGCTCCCGCGACGGCTGTGGCCGCGGCCCATCTCCAGTTGGATCGGCCCGGCGCGAATCTGTCGGACGTCGCCGCGAAGGATCGCACGGCAAGTCCCGTCGCGGCGGCGCGCAAGCCGCTCGCGAAAGCGACGACCGCGAAAGCTCCCGTCAAATCTTCAAAGAAAACCGCGAAGAAGGCGACAAAAAAGCCCGCGACGAAAGCCGGCGGCAAGGCCGCCAAAAAGAAGAAGGCCCGTGCCGCCAGACGACGCAAATAATTCCGGGCAGGCCTCCGCCGACGGCGAAGACCTGGGACTGCGCGCCGCCCAGCAGGAAGTCGACGCCTGGATTCGATCTACCGGCAAAGGTTATTTCTCGGAGCTGACCAATCTGGCAAGGCTGCTCGAAGAGACCGGCGAGCTCGCGCGCATATACAGCCGCACCCGCGGCGAACTCAAAGCGAAGCCAGGCGAAGACGTCAGCGACGCGGCGCTGCAAGAAGAAATGGGCGACGTCCTGTTCGTGCTGATGTGCCTGGCAAACCAGGCGGACATCGATCTGGGCGCGGCACTCAATCAGGTGCTGGCCAAATTTCGGAAACGGGATGGGAAGCGGCACCAGCAGTAGACGCAACGCGTCTGCTGCGACCTCTGCGCGCGAAGCGTGCAGAGCAGGATTCACGCATCAAGCCGCGTTTTTGCACCTATCGCGCAGCTCTGCGCGCACTGCGTGCAGGGGTCGCAGGCCTTACGGCCTGCTGGCGCCGGCCCGCTTTAATAATCATATCTCACCAGGCGACCGGAATTATTGATACAGTGCTCGGTCACAGCCCGGCCGGCCATCGAGTGATAAAAGAGATGCTCGCTGTATACGCGCCCTGAGCCCCGTTTCTTTTCGAGTTTGCAGAGCCCCTTGACCTTTTTCCGAATGCAGCTGGCGCCCAGCGGTGTGCATCCGTCGGGCAGAGCCGACTTCGCATCGATGCCGCCGTCCGTGAATACGTCCACGCAGACTCCCGTGCGCTGGAATTCGCAGGAGGCGCGATAGTCGACCCCGGGCGGGCCCTTCGGGATGGGGCCGCTGCTCGTGCCGCCTTCGGCGCCCGGGCCCGCGGTCTGGGACGTGCCGGAAACACAGCCGGAACCCAGCCCGAAATAGAATCCAATCGCCGCGACGGCCAGGGCCGTAATCAATCTCTGACGCGAATACCTTTGCATATATATTGCTCCTGAACCTGCAGAACTCAAGGACTGTCTGTCGATTCGTCGGTCAAGACTTCTTCCAATCTGCCGGCCACCGCACGCGAATAAAGCTCCGCTCCGTAGTAGCTCAAATGATGGTAGTCGTAGAACATCTGCATCTCTAATAGACGCGAGGCTTCGTAAAAAGAATAAGGCCCGGGACCCTTCCCTTTCGACAGATAACGCAGATAATCCGCATACCATCGAGAATCCCCGTACCAGCTCAGGCTGATCGGATTTTCCGGATTATTCACGATTAAGAGCGATACTCCCGCGTCCGCAAGCCGTTTTCGAAAACGATCGAAGGCCACAAATCCCGGCAGCTCAGCATCGAAGTCGCGGGCGGCCCAGACGTGGCGAGCCTGCTTGAGCGCTTCTAAATACTCCGAGCCGGCGCGATCGAAGCGCAGAATGCGACGTTCAAAAGATTCACGGTATTCCGCGTCCGTATAGCCCCGGTACAGATCGTCTTCGCGACGCGGTTCGCGACCTAAATCGCGCAGCTGTTTCAATTCGCGACCGGCGTTGCGACTCAGGCGCACGCCCCGCTCCCGCGCTCCGGATTCCGCGTACTGCGTATGGCTGAGCGTGAAGCGCAGGCGATCGCCGGCGGCGACCCGCAGATTTTTTAGATCCAGGCTTTGCCATCCGGATTTCAGCGGGCGCCGGTGAACTCCCTCGCCCCCTGGCAGCCGCTCGACTGTGAGCGAAAGCGCTCCGGGGGCGGCCGCCGCGACTAAGGTATCCGGAGCCTGCATTAGCAAACCGTCGCGCAGCAAGCTCGGAGTCACAGTCAGTTCAAATACGCGACCGGTCCAGCCGCGATGAGTGATCCCCTCGCCTCCGATCGGCACGCCCGCGTACTCGTGATAGCTGCGGCCCCGGGAGAAACGATTATCGAGCAGGGTTTCGACGGGCCGCCAGAACATCAGCCGGTAGCGATAGCTCGCGATGCCGGAAGCCAGCAGCGCCGCCGAAGCTTGATTCAGATCCAGGTCAGAATGGTATTCGCGGAACCAGCCGCCGGGAGCCAGCATGCGAAACTCCGGCTTCGCGATCGTATACTCCAGGCTTTCGTCGAGGGCCCGGCGGCGTTCCATCGGATCCGCGGGATTCAGCCGGTCGATGCCCTGCATGATCGGACGCTCCAGCCGAAAATCGACCGTGCCCACGGGCACAACGACGACGTCCGGCCGCGCCGCGAGAATCCGATCGGCGTAGGCCGCCAGATGCATGGAGCTCATGCCCTGGTGCGAAAGCATCTTCACTTCGACCGGCCGATCATTCAGGCGACGGGCAAGCTCGCTTTCCAGCAGCGGCGGCAGTACGGAATACAGCGCCAGGGAAGAGCCCGCGAAAACGACGCGCGTGGTTCCCGGCGCGGGATTCTCAGCGGCGGCTTCCCGCGCGCGATACTCAAAATTATAGAAGGGATGCTCGGACCAGGCGCTTTCGTTCGGAAGCTGCCAGAATAGAAAACGGAAAAAAACTACATCGAATAAGCAAAAGAACAGCCCGAACCAGACGAAGATTTTCCAGCCGCCCGGGCGGGGTGTGGGGTAGTCTTGCAACTCAGGATTCGCCCCACGTAATCCGAATCACCAGATAACCGACGTACAGCACCAGAAAGAGCGACGCGCGAAAGCGATGAATGCGAAACGGCGGTCGCGCGAAGAGGAACACCAGCAGACAAACGCTCGCGAAGATGGTCATCAGCATGTCGCCGTTGATGCCGACGTCATAGGGAATCGGACGGATCATTGAGCTTATGCCAAGCACCCAGAAAATATTAAACAGGTTTGAGCCGACCACGTTGCCAATGGCCAGATCGGCCTTGCCCTTAATGGCGGCCATGGCCGAGGCTGCGACTTCCGGCAGCGACGTGCCGACGCCGACGACCGCGATGCCGATCAAAGCTTCCGAAAGGCCGAGCTGCTTTGAAATCAGAACCGCTCCGTCGACGATGAAATTCCCGCCGAAAAACAGACCCAGCAAACCAAGGCCGATAAAAAGGATCGCGCGGGACATGGGCAGATCCGTATTCGCTTCCGCTTCTATATTCTCGACGATGTCGGAAGCCGCGGGAGCCTGCCTGTTGTCCGCCTGAATCAAGCCATAGGTATAATACAGGAAGATAACAAAAAAGCTGATTAGAATCAGGCCGTCGCCGCGACCCAGCAGATTCGCGTCGTTGGTAAGATTCTGGCCCGGAGCCGAATTGAACAGCGCGTCGTTTGCGAGAACAGCGAGCACCACCGCCGCGAGTAAGCTCAACGGAATCTCTTTATAAACGGTGTTTTGCTGCACGCCCAGCGGCGCGATCAGACCCGCAATACCCAGAATCAAAAGTATATTGGCGATATTGCTTCCGAGAATATTGCCGACGGCCAGGTCGGCGCTGCCGGTGAAGCTGGCGATGACGTTCACGACAAGCTCGGGAGCCGAGGTTCCGAAACTTACGATCGTCAGGCCGATGACCAGGTCGGAAACGTTGTAGCGATGCGCGATCGAGGAGGCTCCGTCGACCAGCCAGTCCGCGCCCTTGATCAGCAGGGGAAATCCCACCGCGAACAAAATGTAGATCAGGTACTCAGGCAAATCAAACATCAGACAGGCGGCTCCGCCCGACTGTGTCGTATGCCGCCGGATTTGCGTCCAGTCAAATTAAGCGGGAGATCGGGAGCGGATCTGCTCCCCGCTCCGACCGCCCGGACTGTCACGCTGCATGCGGAACCCACAGCTCAGAATGCAGCCGATGCGACTTACAGGATGTCGTCCATGCTCAACGAGGACTTTTCCTGGTCTGCGTTCCGATCTTTACGATAAGACCGGATCTGATTCTTGATCGTCAGCCAGCGCTCGTTGTATACCCGGGCCAGCTCGCTGATTTCTTCGTGGGAGTGGTCTTTATCGACCATCACTTCCAGATTATAATCCCACTGACGCAAACCCTTGTCCATGATGAAGATCGGGTCGGCCACCTGCTTCGCGAAGATCGGCGTATACAGCAGCATTAAAGCGCCCACCAGCGTCAGAACCGCGAACAGCACAAAGAGGTTGAGCTTCGAATGCTCGGCATCGGCGCGATGATAGGAGATCTCGACTTCATAACCGCTGTCACCCAGGGGAAAGAATTTATGAAACGAGGTATAATCCAACTCAAGATGATTATCGTTTAGATAAATCACTTCCCCGCGCGGATCCTTCAAACGAATCAGATCTTTGTACGCCGGGCTTTCTTTAACCAGCTTGAGGGCCCAGGCTTCGGTTGGAGATCCGTCGGCGCTATCAGCGTCTTTCAGTTCGGAAAACACCGCGGTCAATGCATCAAGCTTCCACTGCTGATATTGCAGGCGGTCGCCAACGTGGATCACCGAAATAAACTGCGAGATCATCAGGGCGACGACCAGGGAAACCACCATCATCGTCGCGATAATGCCGACCTGGCGGTTGGTCATCATCGACTCGGTATTCTGAATCTTGCCGAAGAGTTTGATCACGCGCACCAGGCGCAGGATTCGCGTGACCCGGATCGCCTTGGCGGTTTTCAGAATCGTCAGGTAAGTCATGAACGCGCCTTCGCCGGCGTCGCCCAGAAAAATCAATAGCACCGCGGGTCCGGAAACCAACAGCAGCAGCGGAATGGAAGTCAGAAAGTCGACCCAGCCGCGCTGGGCGCGAATATAATACCAGAAGTGACCGTGACGCGCGCTGATAATCCCGCGCCCGGCGAATTCAATGCTGAACAATAGATCGAAACAAAAAGCTGTAATCAGCAGATACTCGATCCACCGGTGCTCCCAGTGATAGATGATCGCGAGTTCTTCTACAATAATCAGAACGATGACCAGAACGATGGCCACCATAATGAAATATTCTATGGCTTTCGGAAAATGATCCCAATCGCTTCTACGATTCATACTACCATCCTTCTTCGCCGGCGATCTGGTACAGCTCTTCCAGAAACCGCGCATCGTACCCGCTGTACTTCGCGGTACGACGGTTGATGTTAAACCACGACTTGTCCGGAGACTCGGCGCCGCGATCCTGCTTTTGCTGCGGATCGAATTCCTGCGACCGGGAAACCAGAATGTTTACCAGACGGGAAACGCCGGAAATATCCGGGTTGTCGTCGAGAGATAGATTGCTGTCGAGTCCGGGACGAATGATCGCCTCCGGAACCGGACCGATTTGTTCGCGTATTTGCGCGACCAGCTCCGCCGAGACCTTTTCGTACATCCGCGGGTCTTTGCGCATTTGATCCAGGCTCATATTTTCGCACGGGCCCGGACCGAGCTTATGATAGAACAGCGGGCGAAAGAGCGACATCAGGCGAAAGTACTCCGGCATATAGGCCGACTCAAGATTTACGCGATCACGACGCACGATGTCCATGTAGATTACTTTGCGTCGCGTCAGCACCGCCGATACGTAGCGCTCATAAAAGCCGCCGCTGATGGTCTGCACGACCGCCAGATACTGGTCGCGCACCGGCTTGGCCCGCATGCTACCCAGAATAAAATCGCGAAATTGGTCGGGCTGAATGGCCAGACCGCCGTCTTCGTTGAAATATGATTTGAGCGCTGGATGCGCGGCCCGTTCCAGAATTTCGTCCAGCAGGGGGCGCATGACGCCCAGAATGGTATCGGTGAGCTCCGTAAAAAGCAGACGAATACTTTCGTCCCAGGAAATCTCAGGAAAGAATTCGGGGCGTTGAAAGGCCGCCTGGAGATTCTGCTGATTCTCCCGAATGAATCCCAGAATCTGGTTTTCCTTTTTTACAACCGGCACACTCTGAATATTCGGATTCGTCCACAGGCGGGAGACGAAATCCTTCATTTTGTCCTTATATCGTTCCATCGTCGGCTTACCTACTACCATCGGCAGCCGGAAAGGTCAAATCGAATCCCCGGCAACAAAAAAGCAGCCTGTCCGCGCGCGGAAAATTCCGCCCGGCGGCAGGGCCGGATCAAAGAACAAAAAGCCGGCCGACTACAGGCCGGTCTTCTCGAAGGCCAGCTCGACGTCGTACGGCGAAAGATCGCGGCTATCGATTCGCACGATACTCTCGGCGGCCAGAGCTCCGCCGCTCGCCTGCGGCGTATGGAGCAGCTGCATGTGAAATCCCGCGGTTTCCAGCACCCGGCTGCCGTACACGTAGCTGCCCTCAAATTTGCGAGATGGATTGTTGCCGATCCGGTATTCGCCTTCGAAACGCGGGCCGTCCTGAACAATACGCATTTCAATGCGCCGCGGGCCCGATTCGCCGTCCCAGTCCATTGCGGTCCAGACGCCTGTGAAATTCGATCGATCGCGGCCGCCGATGCCGTCGCCCTGATTCCAGAAGAATCGCTTGCGTTTGCCGCTCAGAGCGTCCGGCAGATTCTGGAAAGCGACCGCGACATCGGAATCGCCGGATTCCTGATCCGCGCCGGCCGGTTTCGCGCGCACTGTATACAAAAACAAATCGCCCGCTTCGCCCGGGAACTCTTCCTGGAAGACGCCGCCGACTTTGCCCGCTTGCGCCGCCACGTTGCCGACGAAACCGAAATCCGCTTCGCCGGCCCGCTTGCGCAATACATAGTATTCGACGGCGCCCGCCACCGGCGACCAGCTCAGGCGCACGCCGCGGCGAGTCGACTGCAAACGCACTGTCGTCGGCGGCGTAAGCTGAGCGATCCCGGCCGGATTGTCTTCCGCATCCTGATCCGAATCCTCCTGCGAACGCGCGAAGCCGAAAACGGTCGGACCCGGAGGCGAAAAGCCCGCGGCATTTCCAGCGGCCATGCGATAGGCGATATAGCTTCCGCCTTCGCTGATGGCTTCCTCGTCCAGCTCGTCGACGTAGTTCGATCCAGAAACGGCGAAGGGTCCCTGCCAGACCCCGCTCGACGCGCCGCCGGACGGACGGGCGAAACGGTAGACGCGATAGCGATCCGCTCCGGGGACAAGATCCCAGGTCAAAGTCACGCGACCGGCGGAACCGCCGCGACTGGCCGAGAGCCGCGCGACCGTCGCCGGCGGCGTGCCCGGACCGCCGATCAGAACGCGCGCCGATTCACTCCAGGCCGCGCGCCCCGCGTCGTTGATTGCCTGCACGCGATACACATTCCAGGCGCCACGCTGCGGCCGGCGATCTAAGTACTTCGTTTTGGACTGCGAGCGCGAAAGCACGCGCCAGCGATTCCGATCTACTTCAAAGCGCATGACGCGGTACGCCTTCGCTCCCGTCGCGGCATTCCAGGACAGTTCGACCTGCGAACGCCCCCCGGCCGTGTTCGAAACCGATGCCGGAGCGCGCAGTCCGATCACGCGCAGCGGCAGGCGATTCTTCGCGTCGCTCTTTTTGGTGGTGAAACCTTCGCCGACCGCAGCCGACTCGCGGGAAAATCCGGCCGTCCCAATCGCACGCACGCGATAACGAAAGGCGACGTCGGGCTGAATTCCGCGATCCACAAATAGCGTTTCGCGACTGTATCCGATCACTTCGAAAGGGCGGGCTTTGTCTTCGCTCAGACTGCGGGGCCAGGCCCGGCTGATTTCATAGGCGACCGCCCCGGGGGATTCGCTGAACTGCAGCACGATCCGATCCGCGAAGTGACCGCGGGTCGCGACGAGCTCCATCGGCGGCGCGGGCAGCGCGGCACCGTCCGGCGCGAAGCCGGCTGCATCGACGGCCGCATTCGCTTCGCCGAAATCCAGAATGACCGCCGTGCGGACAAGCTGGCGAAACGCGCGATATGAAATCCAACCGTAGCCGCGGTCGCCCCAGTCCCGCGAAAACGAATTCAAAAAACGAAAGGCCCCGGAACCGCCCTGCCTGGATTTTTTATGATCATCGTAACCGACCAGCACGACCGCATGCCCGCCCCGAAAGCCGCGCTCGCGAATATTCGCCGCGGGCACTTCGTACACGCCTCGACCGAGCTGATAAAAATCTTCGTAAATCGAAAGGCCGATCGCCACCGGCTTGCCGCCCGCCAGACGGGCCTGGATCTCCGCCAGATTCGACGGCTCCAGTCTGTGCAGACCCCGGGCGCGAAAGCGCGCAGCACCGGCATTCGTCGGAAGATTCCCCGCTTCCTCGCCTCCAGTCTGCTGCGAAGGTCCTGCGATCCGATCGGCATCCGGATCGTACGGCGCCGCATTGCAGTCAAGAGCGCCCTGACGCACAAGATGGCGGCCGGCTCGCAATAAATCAATGCCGCCCTCGCCGCGCGAGTTCAACGCGGCGTACAGATCCGCGGGCGAATACATGCGATCCGCGTCCCGCCCGCCGGCCCGACAGGGCGTCCGGCCGGTCTCTCCCCGGGCGGGAGCCTGGACAACGAAACCCGCCGGCGTCGCAAGAATTCCGCTTTGATTTTGAGCGGCGCGCCCGTGAGACATGAGACCGTAAGCCAGAGCCCAGGCGACGCCGGACGCGTGGGGGCCCTGATCACCGACGGGCGGCATTTGCGCGCTCAAATCAACGCGGGCCGGCAGCCGGGTCCCATTCTGGCCGGAGCCGACAGAATCACCGAGCAGCGGATCGGCCAGCGGTGCGGCCGCCAGATCGTCGGCGGTCGGCGGCTGAAATCCGCATCGATAGGCAGGCGGCCGGCAGCTTTTCGATTGCACCCGCGCGGCATCGAAACCGGGTGCGGCCGTCCCTGTAGGAGTTCCTACACTCACCAGCAGCGCCATGGCAAGCATGGAGCGCAGACCTGTGCTCAATATCATCGATTTGGGGAAGAGTGCTCTGAGCCGTTTCATATTCTGTCGCAAAAACATATCCAGTCGTATCTATTAGAGCAATGGGGCCGATGGGAGTTCATCCGATCGCTGTCCAACCCCGAAAAAAGGCTCCTTTCCCGCAAATAAGCATAGACTGTATGCTCGAATCAAGGGCATTATCCGAAAATTAATCAGGAGCCCGCCCTGGGCTCCGCAAAATCATGTCGGCCCGACCGAAAGAACATTCAGCCCATACATCTGGCTCTACGGCGGCAAGCACCTGTCGAGGCCCCGCCCTCTCGCGCCCCGGATTTCTTCCGCGAACGGCGATGCGCCGGTCTGGAATTTTTTTTAGCGTCATCTGCCCGACCGTTTTCGCCGCCGTCTTTTCGATGATCAGCGTCGGCACGCTCCGGGCTCAGCCCCAGCGCTTCGGAATTGGTCGGCCGACGACCGGTTTCGATATCTACGAGCCCTACGGCAACAGCTTCAGCGGCGCGCGTTTGAACGCTTCCCTGGGCAGCCACTTCTCCTACGACTCAAGGGTCAGCGAATCCTTGGGAAATATCCGCACTTTCTCGGTGCCGGTGATCATCCCGCTCGAAGCGACGATCGGCCGGTTCTTTATGGGCGGCTCGTTCGAATACGCGGTCCGGGAGTATCGTCAGGAAGGGCGAAACGAAAACGTCGAAGGGCCGCGGTACCTGAGCGCCCACGGCGGCTTTAATTTTTTTCGCAACGGCCCCCTGCGAGTGGAGTTTCGCGAAACTGTCAACGCTCCGATCGCACGCGACAACGGTCGCTTCGACGCCCCGCGCGAAGCCTGGTTGAATTCCGGCGGCTATCGCTTTGATAGCGAGCTGAGCAGCCGCTATCTATTCGACCGCGCCGACATTCGCGTCGGCGTCGGGCATCGCTGGAGAATGGCTCGCGAAAACTACAATCCCGGCGAAACGATTCTCGCGAACGTAACTTTCGGCTACGGCCTGGGCTCCTACTCTCATTCTCAGGGCACGCATCCACTGACGGTGCTGGCGGGTATTTCCACGCGATATAACTACGCGGACAAACTGGACGGCGACAATATCACCGGCACGGAATACGGCACGGTCTTCTTCGCTCCTGGCCTGCAGCTTGCAACCCAGTCGCTACGACTGCAGGCGATGGTGGAAGTTCCGATCCACAACATCAAGCCGGAAGAAGACAGCTACTCCGAAGAAGTTCGGGCAAACGTCGGCCTCAAGTACTATATCTACTGAGCAGCGCCCCTGGCAGACAATGCCGGATCCTCTATCGGTGCGCCGCTCTTTTCTTTCTCAGCGCTCAAATTTCATTCGAAACTGGAAGCCGCCGGAATCTGGTAGCGCGTATTAATCCGTTTATTGATCGCCTCGCGGTCGCCAATGTTTAAGTACACCGGCTGGCCGCCGCTCAAACGCAGCTCGACGATCGATTCGCCGGAACGCTTCAGCTCCAGAATCTTTTCGCGCATTTGTTTTAAATTATGCACGGGCTTGCCGTTCAGCGAAGTCACCGGCGCTCCACGCAAATCTTCATAGCCGCGCGTCACCGGATCCGGCAGGGCGCCGGCCAGAAGCACGACGCGATCGTCGCCGGGTTTCTTGTAAAAACGTTTGTCCTGGTAGATTTGCGCCAGCTCGATTGCGTTTCGTTGCCAGGACTTGCCGTACAGCTGGCGCACCAGCGGCACCGACATTTCCAGAAACAACAATCCGTTTTCGACGAGATAGTCCGGCTGACCCTGCACCAGCCAGGGGATGCGCTCGGCGCGACCGCTATAAGAACGCAGAGGCATTTCTAATGCGACCTCTTTGCCGTCCCGAAAGACTTTCACGCGCACCACGTCGCCGGGTTCACGAATCCCACTCGGGCTGCGATTGCCCAACAGCAGCGCGTGTTGCCGGCCGAATTGCGCGTCCTCATAAAAGCCCAGATCGTCGACGGCCACGCCGTCCAGAGACAGCAGAATATCTTCCGCACGCAGCACGCCGTAAGCAGAGGTGCCCGGAACGACCTGCGAAACGAGTGCGCCACGCAAATCTTTCGGTAAACGATAGTACTCTCGCTGCACGGGGTCCACAAGCTGATCGAGAACGTAGCCCTGGGCGACAAAGCCGGAATAATCCCGGGACTGCGCGCGCTTGCGAAAGACCTCGAAGGTCGACGGCGGAATCGATTCCGTTCGCTTTTCCTGATCCGAATAGCCGATGAAGCCGCAAACATAGCGCACCTGGCAGAGTAAGATGCCGCCGTTTTGAAAGGGCTCGCTGGAACGGAACACCGTCACAGGCAAATGCGTAAAACCGAAATCCGCCGAGGCGTTCACCTCTTTGATTTGCAGCTTCTCACGATACACGCGAAAGACCTGATCGACCTTCACGGCCGTCACCGAACCGCCAGGCACCGGATCGCGACCGGCCGGCAGCGGCAGTAGATTATCAAAGAAACTGTCGTCTTCAACCGACAGCAGCGCGAGATTCGCTTCGATGTCGAGCAGGTTGACTTTCGCCAGCGAGCGTTCGTACGAAGAATAGCGAGTCACTTCCAGTAAAGCGGCGTTGCGAATATCATTCGCCAGCACCAGGATCTTTTTGCCGGGCATAACCAGACCGACGACCGTGTAGCTCTGGCCGGGCTGTTTCACCCAGGGAATGGCGTAATTATAATAGATCGGCGTAATTCTAACCAGCACGACGCTCTTGCGAATCGAAAGATCCAACGGCAGCGCGGCGGAATCGGCGTGCAAGCCGCCGGAGATCTTCGCCCCGGAGAAGCCTCCGGCGAACAGTGCGAGTGCGAGCAAGAACACGGCGGCGAAACCCGAGAAACGAACGCAGCGAATCCCCGCGGAGCGAAACGAAAATAGACGAGACTGTAATTGCATTTGCGATGACTTCAAAAAATATACTCCTGATTCGTGCTGATCCATCTGCAGGTTCAACCCCGCCCCTGCAGATTGCGATCGGCGCGAATGCCGTACTTTTCGGGGATCACTTTTCGGGCCGCGCGAATATCAGCCGATTTCAACACCAGCGGCCGCGGAATTCCGTGGAAACGCAAAATCAAATAACGCTCGGTTTTGAGAGTTTCGTCGGCCAGCTTTACGAATTCGCGAAAGTTTTTGATCGATTTCCCGTTCACCGATTCGACGATCCGGCCCTCGAAATCGCCGGCGTACAGATTCACCTGCGCGGCGAGCCGACGCGTAAAGACAACGTCGATCTCCGTATCGCGATAGATTTCGCCCGAGAGATAGTAGCTATAACGATAGAATATTTCGGGACGACCGGCCTGCGCCCAGCGCGCCGCGAAGGTTTCCATTAGATTCGCATCGAGCGGCTGAAATACGAGACCGGCGAAGATCGCGTACGAAGGACCGGTATCATGATTGCGCCGTTGAAACTCAATCAGGCGAGTGATTCGCGCGCCCATCTCCAGCTGAATCCGCTTGCCGTCGCGCCACACTTCCGCCTTGATCGGATCGCCCGGGCCCAGATTGTCAATCAGCTGCGTATACTGAATCAGCGAGCCGTTGAGCTGAACGTCACCGCTCTCGGTAATCGAATTGCCGTTGATCGAAAGCAAAATATCGCCCGTCCGCAGAATGCCGTCCGCTGTCGAACCGGGAATCACGCGATATACCAAAACGCCGGTGTCGGGCGCCGGCGAAGCCTCTTCGACGCCGGTTGCTTTGCGCAGCGTGGGATTGGTCGTCTGCATTTCAAAAGCGCCGAACTCAATATAGCCGTCGTACTTGCCGTCTTTGATATCGGTCAGAAATTTATTCACTACGGGAGGCGGTATCAGATAGCCGAGATTTTCGCCCTGGCTCAGAACCTGAAAAGCCACGCCGATCACGCGTCCGTCCTGCAAAGCCGGTCCGCCCGAATTGCCCGGGTTAATGGCCGCATCGACCTGTAGAGTCAGATGCGAGTCGATCTGGCTGTGACTGTAGGTATCCATTCCCATCCGCGAAACAACGCCGCGAGTAATCGAAACGCGGTCGCCGCCGATCGGAAAGCCGATCACTTCGATCGGCGTATTCAGTGCGGGCGTCGGGCCGATTTCCAGCGGAGTGGAGTCTTCGAAAAAGGCCGGGTCTTCGACCACGAGCATGGCCAGGTCGCAGTCGTGGGCGATATGCAACACGCGAGCTTCGTAGTCCGTTCGCTGCGTCGGTCGCTGCACGCGCAGGGTATTCGCCTGACTGACAACGTGAGCGTTCGTTACGATTCGATTGCCCGCGATAATAAAACCGGTTCCGGAAGACCGACGGATCAGCGGCGCGTTCCAGGGGTTTTCGTAGGAGTGCGTAAAGAAAGTCGAGCGAATGTGAACGACCGCGCGATTCGCGACTTCTATATTTGAAAGTCGCGGCGTTTCCGCCTGGAGCGCGGCGAAGGGCGAGGCCTCTAAAAAACATGCGACTGCTGCGATCGCAGCGCAACGCGACAGAAGCCTTGCGAATTTACGGGGAGCCTGGAACATACACCAGCGTCGAGCTTCCCCGGCGTGAAGTCCACTCAAATCGACCGGGCTTTTCAAGCCGACCGGACTACCGCCCGCATGAGCCTCTAAAACTTTAGAGGCTATCGCGCAAATCTTCCTGCAGCGCTTTTATCTGCTCCGGCGCAAGGGCCACGCGATAGCTGCAGGCGGAATGCGTAACGAGCATCTCTACGCTTTGCGTGCGCAGCAGCGCGCCCGTGGCCTGCTCCCCCAGGGGAAAGCTGATAAACTGGACCGAAGAAACTTTTCCCGGATCGATCTGACTCATATCGAACTCGGCCTGAACCTGGTAGTCCTGGTCGATCAGCATGCTGATCTCTTTTTCGATTCCAACGAGCTCGCGCAATTTGACGGCGCGCGTCATCTCGTCTACGATTTCGATCAGCAGCGTGGCTTTCAATTCGTGCGGACCGGGGACCATCTGATTGTAGGTATCCACTTCATGACGAATCGACTCTTCGCTGGTATGACCTTCCGCGCGAATCATCTCCTGGACCTGGTAGAGCATGGTCTCGCGATTCTCAAACAGGAAATTCAGGTACGGCCCGACGAGCACGCGCCGGTGTTCTTTGACCTGCGCGATGTGCTCGCGATACTCCGCACGAATCCGATTGTACTCGGCGGGAGGTTTGATATGTTCGATCTCGATTTTATTCATCGTAATTGTTCTTCGGGCTGCGCCACTCACTCCTGGAGTTTCACCGCTCACTCTTCCGGCTTGACCGCCGGGTGCTCCCAGCCGCCGTCTTCCGGACTGCGATAGGCCCGGGCCAGCACCTGAATGGGGTGGATCGCCGCCTCGTCGAGATCCATACCCTGCTGCAGCTGGATCGCCGCCAGAGGACAGTCCGTCGCCACCTGATCGCCGCCGGCCGCCTTGAGGGCGTCGAAAGATTTCTTGCCGGTCTTCATACTCATCTCGAAGAACTCTTCTTTCATGGCGAAGGTTCCGTCGTGGCCGCAGCACTCGGCCACCGGCGAAATTTTCGTGCCGGGAATTAGCTTCATAATATCGCGAGAGCGAAAGCCGATGTTTTGCATCCGCAGATGGCACGGCACGTGATAGGCGACCTTGCCGGGGCTGCTCTTGAAATCGCGATTCAGCTTTTCTTCCTGCTTCAATTCGAACAGAAACTCGTGTAGATCCCGCGTGGCCTTCGAAATCACCTGCGCTTTTTCGCGCAGCTCCCCCGGCGGCATAAAATTCGGATACTCTTTCTTAAGCGTCAGCGAACAGGTCGGGTTGATCGCCAGGATCCTATAACCCTGCTCCGCATAGGGATAGAGCGACGCGATGTTTTTCTCCATCTTCCGCATCGCGAAATCGATGTCGCCCGTGTCCAGGCCGGGCATGCCGCAGCAATTCTGGTTCGGACACTCCACCTGGACGTTGTTTTTTTCCAGCACCAGAACGGCGTCTTTGCCGACTCGCGGATTATTATAGTTCACGAAGCAGGTCGCGAATAATACGACCTTCGCCGCGGGATCCGCGACGATTCCGCCGCCCTCTTTTTCCAGCCGCGCACGGTGCTGCTTGAACCAGCGACTGAAAGAAGTTCGATGAAAGGCCGGCATCTTCTTATCTTTATGAATGCCGATCACGGCCTGCGCGATCTTACGATGAAAGTTATTGTTCAGGCCCCAGTTGATTACGCCCGAAAGCAGGCCGGTATTCGCTTTGCCGGCCAGATCCGGGTTTTGCAGAATCTTTTCCCGCAAACCGAGACCGTTCTTTTTCGTGTCGATCATCCGATAGCGCTGCATCAACGCCGGATAATCGATATTGTATTTATGTTCGTCGGTGGCCGTGTACGGGCAGGCAACATAGCACAGCTTGCACTGAAAGCACTCGTCGACGACCTTGTCTTTGTCCGCCTGGGTCAGCTTGAAGACATCGTTATCCGTTCGATCGACTGCTTCAAAGAGACTCGGAAACGACGGACAGAACTTAAAGCACATCCGGCAGCCGTTGCAGAGGTCGAAGACCCGGGCCAGCTCATTATCCAATGAAGCTTCGTCCCAGAATTTCGGATCGTGCGGATCATAGATCGCGTCGGCTGTATTTTCGTATGGCACATGCCCCATGCAACACCCCAATCGAATATAAAATAAATTCAGTAAAGAAATATAACAGCGGCCGGCAGCCGAGACCAACGGGCGATTCCGGCGTCTTTCAAATCAATCGAAAGACGCCGGCCACCGCCCCTGGTCGGAACCGGCGGCCCAATCAGGCGATGGTCTTCAGACCCGCTTCGAATTTACCCGCGTGGGATTTCTCCGCTTTCGCAAGAGTTTCAAACCAGTCCGCAATCTCACCGAAACCTTCATCCCGGGCGGTTTTCGCCATACCAGGATACATGTCGGTATATTCGTGAGTTTCGCCGGCAATTGCGGCTTTCAGATTGGTTTCCGTATCGCCGATCGGCAGACCGGTGGCCGGGTCGCCCGCAGAGCGCATATAGTCCAGGTGACCGTGAGCGTGACCGGTTTCGCCTTCCGCCGTATCGCGGAACAGACCTGCCAGCTCGGGCAGACCTTCGATGTCAGCTTGCTTTGCGAAATACAGATAACGGCGATTTGCCTGAGATTCGCCGGCAAAAGCCGCCTTCAAATTTTCGTGAGTTTTACTACCTTTCAGTTCGGGCATTGGAAATGTTCCTCCAGAGTTTTTAATAAGCGTTTTATATTTAGAGGGGGTCTAACCGAATCCTCCTGGCTTCCACTTTTTCACCCGGGGGCCGAAAAATTCAGTCAAATGAAATCGCTTATCAATTAGCCGAATGTCGAAAGCTAAAAGACAAAATAAATGAAGGCTCCGCCGCCGGGAGCCAGCAGCAGTAGCAGGATCGCCGCGATAGCCAGCAGCGCCCCTCGCCACGGCAAAGCCAGCCGGTCCCAGAATCCCAGCAGACGCTCGCCATAGATGGAGCCAATCCCGAGCAGCGCCAGGAAGCCGACAACAAGCCGCAAATCCGCTTCGCGAAAGTCTCCGGGCGTCCACACGAAGAGCCGCTGGATGACCTCAGCCGTCACTGCGAAGCCATCCGCCTCCGAGCCCGCTCGAAACGGAATCCACAGCAGCACAATCGACGTGAGCACGAAGACTCGATATATTCCGCCAAACCACGACCAATTGCGCCAGCCCATCGGGATCCAGCGCTCGGCAATCAGCAGGATCCCATGGCCGGCGCCCCAGAGCACAAAATTCAGATGCGCGCCGTGCCACAGCCCTCCGAGGAGCATCGTGGCCAGCAGAGCAAAATACATTCGCGACACGCCCAGCCGATTCCCGCCCAGCGGAATATACAGATGATCCCGCAGCCAGCGCGATAGCGTAATATGCCAGCGACGCCAGAAGTCCCGAAAGCTATCGGCGGAGTACGGGTATGAAAAATTCTCAGGGAGACGGAATCCAAACCAGAGCCCGATGCCAATGGCAATGTCGGAATAGCCGCTAAAATCAAAATAGATCTGCATGGCGTAAGCCAGCACAGCCAGCAAGACCGCCAGACTCCCGGCCGCCCCGGGAGTCGCAAAAACGGGGTCCGCCACGCCGGCCAGGCTATCTGCCAGCAGCGCCTTCTTAAAATAGCCCAGCGCAAGGAATGTGGAACCCAGAATATAGTCCCTATTATGGAAGAAACTCTTACTTTCGAGTTGAGGCAAAAACTCGCGGGCCGTTACAATCGGGCCAGCCACTAACTGCGGGAAAAACACCACATAAACTGCATATTTAAAGGCACTTACTGGAGTCGCAAACACCCCGCGAAAGCGGTCGGCAATATAGCCAATGTTCTGAAAGGTGAAGAATGAGATACCGAGAGGCAAAATCAGTCCATATTTAGTCAGATCAGGAAGGTCGCCCGCTCCAATCAGCTCCGAAAGCAGCCCCGAAAAGAAGGCGCTGTACTTAAAAATAAGCAGTGGGGTTAGCGCCAGAATGATCGATGCGCCGGCAAAGACGTGGCGCCGGGAGCGCTCAGATCCCGCAAGCCGGCCGCCCACGAAAGCTATAGCGCTCACCCCTATCAGAAGCAAGGCATGCCAGGGGATCCGGTGCGCGTAGAAGAGCAATGAAGCGAATAACACCCAGCACAGGGCCAGGCTGCTTGAGCGCCACAATAGTGCCCAGTATACAGCACATATTATGACTAAATACAGGCAAAATATGGGGTCTAAAAAGCTCAATAGAAACCAATTATGCTGCCATTATTTGGGCACACCTATCTATGACGGCCTTCATATACTTATTTTCAATTACTTCAAAAGCCTGAATCCAGGCAATTTGACTTAATTGGCTGATGACTATATGATATACTTGTTCCGAACTGTGCATTTCGGGCAAACGCACGTTGCTTCCGCCTTTACGCGGCGACCTTTCTCCGTTTTGATCTTGCCAATTGCAACAAAATCAAAAGGCACACCGTCCGGAACGTAGTGACCCTGCCCATACTTCGCCGAGCCCTCAATCACATAGCCACAGGCATGGCAGCTCACCTTCAAACGAATTGCTTCAGCCATTTATTTATGCCTATTTTTAGTCATGTAGGTTAGCATGGCAGCTCAGGGCCTGTCATTCTGGCCTGCGCATGCGGTCCGACGTGTGCATGACAAACTGGCAGGCGCTAGACTGCTATTGGGTCCTGAGGGGGTTTATTCTGGAAGCACTTTTTAAAAGACTGGATCGGCTCTTCGTCAGTGGGCACTTATGTCTCTTCCTGTGTGGTTGGGGGCTGCGTGGCTGGCGCTTATATCCCCGGGCTGGTTCGTGTGCATTGTGGCGCCCCTCCCCTTGCGCCTGGATCTCCCGATGCGCTCTATCTCGCCGGGGCCCGACAACAGAAGCTGCTCTACGCTATCAGGGCGAGGACTTGTGTGATTATGTCCAATCGACCGCCGGTTCGGCCCAGTTCGCGCCTGGCGCAGCCCGTGCGAATGACTGGCGGCTCCCCCGAAAATGGCCTGCGGGAGCCGCCAGTCTCGAGGGCCAGATAACGAACACTTACAGGGTTGGATCGAATGAGCGCTCCCAGGCCCGAGCCGGCCGGGCATGACTGCGCTCACTCCCGTAAGTGCTGCCAGATTTTCGGCACTGGCCACATATGAGCCCGAATGGCGGCACACACCTGTCCGATGAGCGCCACTTATATAAACGCCAGCTTTCTGGCCTGCCAGGCGAAAGGAATTTGGGCATTATTGACCAAATTCAGGCAAATAAATCCAGGCGCTATAGACCCCACCTCTCAATTTGAGTGGCGGCCCGTATCTGCCTAAATTCAGGCATACAAAATAGGGGCATTATGTCTCATGTAACCTCGTTCCAGCCTCAATTCTTCCGACTTTCTGGATGCAACAGGGTCGGAAATTCAGGGTGTTTTGAGGGCTATGGGACCCCGGATGCAGGGATGTGAAGCGATCGCAACGATATGGAAAGCATCGACTAGTATCGGACGCTATCCTGGACCCTGAGTTCCGCTGAACGGATTCTAAGAATAGATCGCGGAAGTTGAAACGCGAGACATCGCGAACTACTGGTTCGCAGTTTTTTTGGTCGCCCGACTCTTTTCCGCATCGGGCTTTTCCCGGGCCGATTTACGGGCCGCGGTGCGCCCCGCGCTTTTTCCGGCTGCCGATTTTTTCCGGCGAGTCGGAGTCGGAGCATCACCGCCATCTCGGTCGCGGGCTTTTTCCCGGGAGTCACGCTTGACCATATACAGGTAGTGCTTCACGTACTGAGTATAGGGTTCCGGCACTTCGCGAGCATCAAAGTCTTCCGGAGACTCAAGCAGCCGCTTCATCAACGAGGGCGCCAGGTCTTCCTTCTCTGAGTTCTGCAGAATTTCCAGACGACGGCAAATCTCCTGATCGTTCACTTCGACGATCATTTTCCGCATTGCCGCAAGCAATCTGCCAATCCCGGGGTTTGCCTTCGCCATATTCTCAATCGACTCCTCAAAGATGGATGCGGGCCTGGGAGGCCCGCCGAACCACAGTGAAGGCGACCATAATTCTGCAAGATGCTCGTCGGGCAACTTCGAAACAATCAGGCGAGTTGAAAAAATAGCCGGACGCACCCTGCCCCACCCTGGACAAAAGTCACATCAAAAGCCTTGAACCGGCGGGTTTATCGGCGGGCACTTTTCGATTCTCCAGCAAAAGACTGAGGCTGCACCCTGGCGTTCATGAAATCCAAAACGCCAGATGTGGAAGGGGGTCAATGATCAACAACAGCCCGGGAAGTGGCTAAACCGACAGCGGAGCACTGTCAGGATGCCGCTTGCAGCTGGAAACCCGGAGTTCCCATATGCGGCGAAAGAAGAAAGCTCCGAGCGCTGGCATCGCGCTGACAATACCCTGCGCTCTAAGCAGTATCAGTCGCGCCGCGCTGCTCGCATCACTCGGGCTGCAGGAACGCTCCTGCAGCCCCTCGATGGTCGCATGGCGCCCAATAGAGGAAGAGGTTCGGCTTCGGCCAGCAACTGTGAGAGCAAACATGCCAGGCACAGAGCGGCCGCCTTGCGATACCAGGCCCAGGTGCTCCGGAAACTCGCGGATCTGACCCGGAATCGGGTGAGCCTGTAAGTCCCTCCGGTTACGCTGGTCGACTCGAGCGGCTCGAAGCGTCTTCAGAGCAATCCAGCTTTTTTGCGCACCCGCAGCGGACGATGAACGGTTCGCCGCACGCAGACCGGTGCGAACCGGGGCAGCCCGGTCTGCCGGATCAATAACCCCGACACTCGCGAAACCCGCCTCGCGTCCGGCAACAGGGCGAGTGTGATCTGACCCCGACAGAGCGCGGCGGGTATGCACCAATCCACTGGCGAAGGCAATCGAATGATTCCGGAATGCCTGAGCCAGATTGCTCGCGGAGCAGGCAGCTCTCGCTTCAACACTCCCCGGCGGGAACACAGGCGATGCGCCTGAATGATCGCACTCCGGGGCAGTCAATTGCAACCCGCGGTATCCCGGGCTGGATTGATTTTTTTCCCGAACCGGGAGATTGGCCTGCAGAGCCGATCTCAAATCCGCAAGTTTTTGGAGATGTTCCAGCCGGGAAGCACGCCGGTCAGATGGCAGACTCAGGGCCGGAGAAATCGATGCCAGCGGCCGTCCGACAGCCGCTGCTCCCTGCCCCAGTGAAATAGATATTGCTGATTCGGCTTCGTTAATGCGATCGCCTGAATGAAAATCTCTTGCGACCGCTCTCGCCTGCCCGTTCAGATCGGCGGCCACGACTCGCATTGCGGACTCAACCCTGGCGGAGATTACAATCTCGCGGGACGCAGCGCGCTCCGGCCCGGTTGTGTAAACCGAACCCGGATCGACAGCCGGGCCCCCGGATCCCGGGAGTCCGGACAGCAGTGCAAAAATCGCTGACCAGAACATAATTTTGCACTATTTTTGGGCATTTTAGCCGATAATCAACCGATTTTTACGAATTCTAAAGAAAAATTCACTAATCAAACGACGGGCATGACTCAAGACTTCTTGCCGAGTCGATATTCCCATTCCCAGTATTGAATCTCTTCCTCTTTGTTTGAGGCGGCCTGTCTTTTGCGTGCGATCAACTGCGCCAGATCTGCGGCCACTTCCGGATCGATCCCCTGCTCCAGCTCCTGCTCGAAGGCCGCCTGGTCCCGGGAAACTACTCGCGCGCTTAATCGATACAGCTCATCCATCTTAACCAGCTGTTCGCGAAAGGGCACAAGTTCGCTCTTGCTTTGTTCATTGCGAATCATCAAGCCGAGGAAGGTTCGAATGAACTCAATCTCTTCCGCACTCATTTCAAATTCGTTCAGCAGATTCTTAACCCGATCCAACTCCAGATTCCGCAAATGAATCCGGGCGTTAAAAACGGGATTATTTGAATATTCCTGAGCACCGGGATTGCTGCGCGCGATATCGGTCGCGCGCACGCGGTCTGCTTTGAGTTCATCGGCTTTGCGGGGCACGGGTTGGCTGGGAGCTGGATCGCCCTTGAGAATTAAAATCCGGGCGTCTGGATTTTTGACTTTCAGAGTCACCATATCGATGCGTTCTACGGACTGCTCCAGGACAACGTAGCGATAGGGATGCCCCTCCCCTTCTCTGGATATGAACTGTTTGACCGTCGGGTACGACTGCACCTGGACGGGGAATTCATCGCTGGCGCTGGCACAGCTCAGATTAATAAAGCGCTGTCGATCGTCGGATCCGAGCTGGTACGGAATGGCAATGCGGCCCTGTCGATTTTCAACCAGGTGCAGAGTCGCCTCCGGAAGCGCCATCCGGAAGGTCGGGCCAATGAAAACCACGAAAGGAACGTTTTGTTCCATAGTAGTCTTCCCGGCCGAAACCTTCACTACTTCCGGCTGATTGTTAATATAGATAATGCAGTTGCGCTTGGCCGGGCGGACCTTGACAAAGCAGCCGGACCGGGTTGTCAGCTCTACGTCCTGCGAACCACTGCTCTCAAACATGTTCCGTCAATATACGTGCAGGAGGGCTCAGTTCAACCCGTATTTTTCCAGCTTATACTGCAGACTGCCGCGGGAAATCCCCAGAGCCCGCGCCATTTGAACCTGGTTCCCGGCGTGCAGCGAGTATGCGCGCAGCAGCAGATTCTTTTCGACTTCCGCGGACTTCTTGCGCAGATTCAAATCGTCCCAGTCTTCCGGGACCGTCCAGAGTCCCAGCCGGAGATCCGCAGCCTGGATCACAGTGCCCGCCGACATGAGAAAGGCTGACTCCAGAGTATTCTTCAGCTCTCTCCAGTTTCCACGCCAGTCGTGACGGAGCATCGCATCAAGAGCATCTCCGTCCAGATGGACGTCACGCTGATAGCGCAGTCGAAAGGACGTAAGTAGCCGCTCGACTTCTTCTTCAATCCGGTCCCGCCGCGCCCGAACCGGCGGAAGCACGACCTGGCCGGGCTTCATCATCTGATACAGTCCCCGCAAGAATTTCTCGGCCTGCACCATCCGCTCCAGATCCCGAGAACTTTCAAAGATCCAAAAGCGATCGTGCTCGCCGGAGCTGAAGAGTGCCAGGATTCGCAGCTGCACATGCGGGTCCAGATCCCCCGCTTCCTGGATCACAATCGCGGGCTCATCCCGACTGACGATCGGCAGCGCGGGACTTTCGCCACCGAGCCTGGCCCCGGCAGGATCGCCGAAGAGCTCCCGCAGCTGGACCGCCTGGGAAAGCCGGCCGGGGTGGAAAAACACACCCGAGTGAATCGAACCGAATTTCTGATGCAGGAGCGCCATCACCAGCTCCTCTTTGCCGGAGCCAGGCTCGGCGAGGATCAGGAAGGGCGATTCTCGATTCACCAGATCCGGGAGCAGGTCGGCCAACCAGACGGGCAAATCCACCGGGGCAGCTTCAGGACGAACAAAGCCCTCCGCACCGCCGGCTGGAGACCTGCGCAGACCGATATCCTGAACGAGCGCCTGGCGCAGAGCGAAGCCGACCGCCGCTGCGGGATCATGGCCGGACGCAGCGAGGCCGGAGTCAGCAAGAACGCCGGCGGGCAGCTCTGCGAGCAGAAGGTATTCGGGAGACTGCAGCCGATCCGCGACAGCCCAGACTTCGCAGCCCGGCCGACCGGGACGAGCTCCGACCAATCTGGCGAAACCCTGGCGAACCACGGGAGCGAGCAGGGCAGGCGAGTCTTCCAGGAATGTGTACGAATGATCCGAATCCGAATAGCCCTGCTTATCCAGGACCTGGAACGCACCACCGCGATTCTCGAATATCGTGCCGGCTCCATTCAAAGCCAACAGCTTCAGCAGCCCACCGGGCCGACCGCCCAGGCGCCCCAGACTCGTTAAAAATTCTTCAAACCAGGCCATATGCGTTCTGTTTAGTATCGGTCACCGACCCGGCAGAATTCGAACCCCCGGCGCCAAAAAACTCTCGACCGTCGGTGTCGGACGTCCGACAATAACGGTAATCCATGACGCCAGGCAAGCGATGAATTCGGAACGTCGGACGTCCGACGTTCCAGACAATCCGACTGAAACAATCCCCGGACCCCCTGACAAATACAATTTGACAGTGAATCGCTTCCTATATTATGTCACATAAGTAGATTTGATGAGCAAGCCAATCGTGATCGCAATCGCCAACCAGAAGGGCGGCGAAGGAAAAACCACCACAGCCATTAACATGGGCTTCGGTCTTGCCCGGGAGGGCAAACGAACGCTCCTGATGGACATGGACCCCCAGGCGAACACCACGGGCATCTTCATCGATCCTGATAAGCTGGAGCTGTCGATGTACGACATCTTCAACAGCAAGACCTCGCTCGCAGAGATCATCATCAAAACCGACCACGATAATTTGGACCTGGCGCCGTCCAAGATCACTCTGGCGGAAGTCGAGTCCTTCAGCCTCACGGTAGACGCCCCATACGTCATTCGCGACCTGCTGCAGCCGCTCAAAGAATACGAATACATCGTCATCGACTGCCCCCCGGCCCTGTCGATCTTCACGATCAACGCCCTGGCGGCCGCGACCCACGTCGTCGTCCCGGCCCAGGCGGAAAAATTCTCCATCGACGGAATGAGCGGCCTGCAAAACACGATCAACTCCATCAAGCGCCGAATCAACCCGGACCTGCAAATTCTGGGAGCGCTTGTGACCCAGATCAAGCCCAAGACCGTGCTGAATAAAACCATCCTGCCAATCGTTTCACAATTTTTCCCGGTTTTCGACGCGACGATCAGCCAGGGCATTGCGATCGGAGAAAGCCACCTGGCCAAGCAGTCGATCTTTGATTACGCTCCCGACTCCAAGCAGGCCGCCGAGTACTCCGCATTCCTGAAGGAGGTCCTGAATGGCGTCAAAAACTAAGCGCCTCGGATCGTTGGCCGACATCTATCAGTCGGAAAACCTCGATGGCACAATTACGACGATCAAGCTTGATCGGATTCACCCCTCAGCAGAGCAGCCGCGCCAGAACCGCACGGCCGGCGTCGACGAACTGGCCGAGAGCATTCGCCGCGACGGACTCCTGTCGCCGCTGGTTGTCACCAAAGACGGAGACAAATACCGCATCATTGCCGGAGAGCGCCGCTACCACGCGCTGACGAAGCTGGGAAAAACCCAGGCCGAGTGCCGGATCATTTCGCGGGAAGAGCGAGACTACTGGCGCATCGCCATCGTCGAAAATCTTCAGCGCGAGAACCTGAGCGCCGACGAAGAAGCCCAGGCCCTGCTGAGGCTGAAAAAACAGGACAACCTGAGCGACGAAGGCCTGGCCAAACTCGTCGGGAAGTCTCGAAATTACATCACCGAGATTCTGGGAATCGCCCAACTGCCGGCCAATGTCCTCAAGGAATGCCAGGCCGTCGGCATCGACAATCGAAACCTGATGATCCAGGTCGTCCAGTCCTACAAAAAAGGCAACGTGGCCGAATTCCTGGACGCCTATCGCCAGGG
Source organism: bacterium (assembly GCA_024742665.1). Taxonomy (GTDB): domain Bacteria; phylum Spirochaetota; class Leptospiria; order Leptospirales; family Leptonemataceae; genus JANSYA01. Next base: position 114,471 of record JANSYA010000009.1, on the reverse strand, counting down.
CGCCGTCCGCACCGTGCGAGCCGCACGGGAATTCAACCGCGCCCCGGAAAGCGCCACCGCTGCCGCTCCCCAAAAAACAAAAAACCCGCCCGGCAAAGCAGGCAAGGCCGACACCGAAGCCCAGCTCTTCAAAGATTACAGCATCAAGGTTCGCGGAAGCGAAGTTCGCGTCAAATGCCCGGACCCCGAGGATGCAGAGCGATTGGAAAAGCACATTCGCCAGAATTTCCTCAAGAAAGCGCGTGCCAAAAAATAACGCTCGCTGTCAGAAAAACAGCCCACCCAAAGAGGGTCGCTCAAGCTTGGTGCCTGGTTTAAAGCAGAAGATTGCGATTGCGGACCCAAAAACCACTATAAAACAAGCTGTTTTCGAGATTCAGGGCCAGCACCTGCTTTAAAAGAGTTGACAGACTTACACTTAATGCGACATAATCGCGCCGGATGGAACATTAAAGCCATCCGAAGGGAAATGTTGGACGCCCTCGCCACGGCGATGGGCTGCAAAGCCGCACAGAAACGGCCCAAAGAGCGCTATAGATACAAATCCGCTCACGGGCTCAATCTTTATACACACATTCAACGCGGCAAGATCAATCCCTTCAAATTTCTGTAGAGCGCAGGTCGAGCCCCCGGGTCGAGCGGGTCAGCAATGCCCGAGTCCAGGAAAAGGCGTGCGCCAAAAGAGATAAAAAAAAGCCCCCGGAGTTATACCGGGGGCGGGGCTTCCACAGGGAAATGTTGGTCGGACATAATATAGCACCTCCAAATCAACTGTCAACAAAAAAGAAACCTTCCAGGCACTGGAGGTGATTAAATGACAGCACATGATTTGCCTTACTTCAAATTCGTGAGCCTCTTGATCGACTCAGGAGTCTGGGCTCGAATGACGTCCGCAGCCCGAACGCTATACCCCGTGCTGCTCCGATTTTCAGACGGCAGCTTCAAGCCAGTCTATCCCGGAACCCGCCTTTTACTCAAACTGACCGGCTTTAAGCAAAAATCCAGCCTGCGGAAAGCTCGCCGGGAACTGGCGGAGCTGGGCCTGATTAGCATGACGGCGGGCTCAGGCCGGAAAAACACCTGCTACCACTTCCGCTTCGACTTCCAGGGGGATCCGGAAGTACCCCCCTGGGGTTCAGCCAGGGCAGCCCCTGGGGGCGCCAGAGCGACCCTCAGGGGGGCTGAAGGTGAATCCTCTGAGGGTCAACAGGATGCTTCGCAGTACAACAAGATCCATATATCTATAAATAATAATGTACAGGAGCAGGCAGAGGGGGGCGCACGGATAGAGACTCCCGTGGAAAGACCCACGGAAGCAAAAACTGACGGAGACCGTCTGGCTTTTTTTGAGCGTCGCTTTGGTCGGGAAATGGTGGACCTTGCCATTTCCGAATGTGATCTGGCTGGAATGCCAGCTACGGCGGAGAATATCGCCAGGATTCTGTACCGGGATGCTCCGAAAGCAGGAGTTTCTTTTCGAGAGCTGGCTCGCGCACTCCAGGCCCGGATCTCGCCGGGCAGTTTTGAGATGATCGAAAGCGCGTTTCGAGAAGAGCGAGAAGGTCTGCTGGTATTTGCGGATTCCCTGCCGGGGCATCTGCGAGTATTGCTGCAGCGAATGTGTGATCAGGTCTTTTTTGAACCTGAACGGGAGCCCGCCGGGAGTCGACGCGACTTCTGGGCCGGGGCCGGAGGAAATGAGTGACGCAACAAGTTAGAATATCACATCCGGAGCTCCTGAGCTGCGCCAATTGGACTGCGCCGGGAAATAGCACCGAAAGCTCCGGACAGGTTCTGGCCTGGCATAGCGAAGAGCTGGATACTCCGACGCTGACAGCCTGCATTGCGACTTTCGACGATGCTCGTTGTTTCAACGCGATTCAGATTGAAGTTCACGAAGAGTTCGCCGATTTTTTCCCGAACACCTTCCGCTTTGAAATTTCTCAGGACGGCCATATCTGGGAGCCGATTCTACAGGAGTCGGATTTCCGCGCCGGTCTGGCCGGGCAGGCGTCCTGGAATTTTCCGCTGATTTCAGCGCGACACCTGAAGTTTTTGTTCCTGGCCGATCGGCAAAACGAAAACGGCAAATACTTCGGAGCCTTCGGTGAGTTTCGGGTGATGATCTCCGGAATCGTCGATCTGGATGTTTCGAGCGAGCTTGATCGTCTGTGGGTAAAGCAAAACCTGATCGACGAGCGGCCGGAGTACGGCTGGTCCAGTTCATTGAAAGCCCGCCGCGAAGAAGAATTTGCAACTGTGGATCTCGGCTCGGTCAACAAAGTCAGCGAAATTCGCATGTTAAGTAAAAACGATGCGGAGACTTTCTTCCCGGAAGTATTCGGGCTGGCCTACAGCGAAGACAATATCGCCTGGCATCACCTGCATGAAGAAACCGGTTTTCTTTCTGAACCTGGAGTCTGGTATCGCTGGCGATTTATGCCTACAAATATGCGCTTTTTGCGCATTGCGATTACAGAAGGGGCGCGAACCCGCGAAGGCAAATATGTTTCGCAAATCATCGAGCTGGAGATGTTTGCGACTCCCGACGTGCTCGAAAGCCCGGGCCGAAGTTATTCCGAGCCGATCAATCACGCCTCGGTGCTGCGTTCAGGTATTGTGCGTCTGGCGATGGACGGCGAAACCGGCGAAGGGCTTTCGGTCCAGGCCAGCGATCGACGACTGATGGACGCAACCGTCGAAGCTCGCGGTATCGTGGAGCTGGCGACGGACGGCGAGGATGCGCCCCTGGTCGCGGTGCAGGGCAACGATCGGCGACTGAAATATTCAACCGAAGATTTGCCGGGCATCGTTCGTCTGGCCCGGGATAGCGAATCTCGCTCCGGGCATGTCGTGCAATCAAACGATTCGCGTCTGCGGCCGGCGACGGAAGACGCGGCGGGTCTGGTGGAGCTCGGCGAAGACGGTGAGAATCGACCGGGAGTCGCAGTGCAGGGCAACGATCGTCGCCTGCGTCTTGCGACGACCCAGGCGCCGGGCATTGTGACGCTCGCCGAAAACGGCGCGGTGCGACCGAATGAAGCGGTGCAGGGCGACGATCATCGGCTGCGAGATGCCACCGTAGAACATAAAGGTATTTTAAGATTCGCACGCCCCGGCGAAGACGTGGCGGAAGCCGCGGTCCAGGCGAACGATCCTCGAATCAAGCCGGCCACCGGCGAAACCCGGGGCATCGTCGAGCTGGCTCTCGACGGGGAAGATCGCGAAGGAGTCGTGGTGCAGGGCAACGATCGCCGCCTGAAGTCGGCGACCGAAGAGCAGGCCGGCATCGTCGAGCTGGCGGCCCCGGGCAGCGAATTAAAAGGACGCGTGGTCCAGGCGACGGATCCGCGACTGAACGACGCTCGCGCGCCGCTACCTCACGATCATGATTACGCCAGCGCCCGGCATGATTTCGATAGCCATACCGGCGTTTTGAAAGTCGAAGCGGAGTGCGGCGATCACTATGCGGCGCTGGCGCCGCCGCCGCTCGGGCACGCGCCGATTACCGGCCTGAATACCGGCAAGGGCGCGGCGATTGTCGGGAAAGGTCAGGCGGACGGCATGGTCGGCAGTGCGACCGAGGGGTCCGGAACGGTGGGATTTGCGACCGGCGCCGGCGCCGGCGTCCTGGGCGCCGGGCGCGAAGGTCCCGGCGGCGCTTTTTATTCGGAGCGGACCTATGGCGTCGTCGCGGGCGGCGGCGATGAGGATCGCGGGCTGGCTTCTTCCGTGCTCGCGATGTATGCGCGGGGTCTGTCGCGTTTCGACGATACGGCCTATTTCAAGCAGGGGGCGTCCTGCATTGCGATGTACTTTCCCGTTCAGGACCGAGACGTGCTTTCGCCCGGAGACCTGGTCGTTTCGCGGGGAGACCGTCTGGAGAAGTCGCGGGATTACGGCAGCACTCAGGTTGTGGGGGTGGTCGTCGAAGACGCCGGGTTGGTTTTGAATCCGCCGGCAGGTCATCTACCCGGTGTCGCGGCCGGAGAGAAGGGCTTTTATTCCCCGGCGAAGCCGCGCGGCATGGAGCTGGTCGCGGTTATGGGCATCGTTCAGGTTCGCGCGACGGCGGAAAAGCGGCCGATTCAGCCCGGTGATTTGCTGGTAGCGTCGATTCAGTCCGGATACGTCGAGCGCCTGGATGATTCCAAACCGGATCGCCAGCGGCCCGGTATGCTGGTGGCTCGTTCGCTGGGCGAGCTCAAGAAAGGCGAAGGGCAGCTGCGGGTCTTGCTGATTTCCGGCTGAGTCCTGCTCTTCGAAAAGTGGCTATGAGTCCGGATCGGACTCCGGCGGCCTGTCCGACTTCCGCCGGCGCGGATGCTCGCGGTCGGTGATCTGTTTGCGGGCCGGCGCACGCATCTTCTGGTAGAGCAGGTCCATGCCGTTGACCAGCAGCGTAATTTCGGTGAAGGGCGTCTGGCGGATGTCGCTCGATTCCAGCTCTTCACCGCTCAGTCTTAGTTCAATCACCCGCATGGCCCGCTCGACTGGCGTCAGCACCAGATGCGTCAGATAGTAGTTCAGGCTGATCAGCAGCGCGAAGACGACCAGCATCCCCGTGGCCAGAGTCGCGAACTCCACGATTTCGCGCCGGCGATTGAGGTCCCGGAAGCTGACCTGCACCGATTCGCCGGGGTTGACTCCGTCCAACTGGATATAATCGTTTCGGTAGCGGAAGTACTCGCGGACGCGTTCGGCGGGGAAGCGTTCGCTTTCAATGGTTTCTTTTTCGCCGTCGACGGTGACCGTGACCGCCATGACGAATTCTTCGAAGAGCAGTTTCGCCTGGAGCACGCCGTAGCTTGTCGCCTGGACGCGCACCTGCTGCAGGCGATTTTGCTTTTGAATTTCGGTCAGGTTGAAGACGACGATCGAAACGCCGACGCCCAGAGCCAGGATGATAAAAAACAGAATGCTCGATACTCCGGAAAAGATGCGCTGCTTCGTGCTCGACATGACGCGGTCCGCCGTGAGGCCCATCTGCTTCTGTAAATAAAAGTACTGTATTGAGTGCAGCAGACGCAGAGTGCGGACGCCCTGAATCAAATAGAGCCCCGGAAAGTCCAGATAGGCCGAGCGATCCGCGGGGGAGATGAAGCCCGCGTCGACCAGCAGATGCACGCCGAGTTCGTGAAATAGCGGAAGTACGACGATTAAATCGATCCAGAAGGTGAGCCCCGGGAAATAACGTCTGCGCCGCATCCCGATCAATCGCAGGAGCATTTCCGCCAGGAACAGCAGCAGAATCGCTCGATCGATTACGCGCAGCGCGGCTCGCTCGCTCAGGCTCAGATCTACGATCAGTGGGACGATTAGAATCAGGATGCTGGCGATAGTTACAAGAATCGCGGCGAAGTTGTACAGCGGGTTGTGCAGAAGCGGTTCAAGGGTTCTGGACAGTGAATTGCGTTTGGGATGTTTCATGTTTCGGGGAGCTTTCGTATGAATCTCTTCTATATATAGTCATATCATCGATCATTTCGGCCGAAAAGAAGAGTAGAGAAATGAAAACCCGGCTGCGGGCGAGGCGCCTTATTTCGGTGGTCCGGCCTGGTGCGCCTTATTTTGTGGTAGTATGAGAAAGATCGCAGAAATTTTGAACGAAAACGCCGGTAAACGGCCCGTATATTCGTTCGAATTTTTTCCGCCCAAAAGCGAGAAGGGCGAAGCGACTCTCTATAAGACGATCGAATCGCTGCGGGAGCTGGCGCCGGATTTCGTTTCCGTGACCTACGGTGCCGGCGGCTCGACGCGCTCGAAAACCCTCGAATGGGTTCAGCGGATTCAGGATGATTACGGCGTTCTCGCTATGGCGCACTATACTTCGATCGGCGCCACTCGCGCGGAAGTCGACGTGTACCTGAAAGAACTATGGGACGCCGGCATTCGCAATATTATGGCTCTGCGCGGAGATCATCCAAAAGATCAGCCGAATTATACTCCGCCGGCCGACGGCTTTCGTTTTGGTTCCGAACTGATCGAGCATATTCGCTCGACCGATCTGGACTTTTGTCTGGGCGGCGGCTTCTATCCCGAGGTGCATGCCGAGGCCGGTTCGGCCGACGCGGACTTTGAGAATCTGGTAACGAAGGCCCGCGCTGGCGCGGAGTTTTTGGTTTCGCAGCTTTTCTTCGATAATCAGGTTTATTTCGACTACGCGAAGCGCTGGCAGTCCGTGGGGATGGCCGCGCCCCTGGTGCCCGGTCTGATGCCGATCACCAGCTTCAATCAAATCGAGCGCTTTACCGAAATGGCCGGATGCAAGATTCCGGACGCTCTGATTCAGGATCTGAAGGCGTGCGGCGACGATCGGGATCAATTGCTGAAGATAAGCCTGGACTATTCGATCCGCCAGTGCAAAGAATTGCTGGCGGGCGGTGCGCCCGGAATTCATTTTTATACACTAAATCAGAGTCATATTACCACAGAGATCCTGAAGGCTCTGAAGAGCTCCTGACTGCCGGCGAAAGCCTCTCGAATCATTTCGAAGTTTTGCGCCATAGTCGGACCCGGGCGGAGCCCGGAACATGCATATGAAACCCGTGCGCGGACTGACACTATCTCGAATCAACGAGATTACGATTCGAATCAATTCGGCCGAAAGCCTTGATTCGCTGCTGACCGTAATCATGGATACGGCCCGGGAGTTTCTGGCGTCGGAGGCTTCGTCGCTGCTATTGTATGATCCCGAGACGGACGAGCTGATTTTCGACGTGGCCCTGGGCGAAACCGGCGGTAGCCTGACCAGCAAACGCATCCCGGCGGGGCAGGGGATCGCCGGGGCCTGCGCGCGGGAGCGTGCGCCGATTCTGGTGAACGATGCGGCGAAGGACGAGCGCGTCTTTAAGGACCTGGACCAGGAAAGCGGCTTCGTTACGAAGAACCTGCTGGCCGTGCCGATGACCGCCGGCGGTTCATTGATCGGCGTGTTGGAAGTTTTAAATACCGCGGACGGTCGCGATTTCGATCGCACTGACATTAAACTGCTATCGTATCTATCGAATATGGCGGCTCTGGCGATTCGCAATCGCCAGCTGTATGACGATGTCAAAGAACGCGTCTTTGAATTGAACTGTATTTACGAAATCTCGGAGAGCATTCGCGACCAGGACGATCTGGATGATTTGCTGGAGTCGGTGCTCGCGGCCGTGGATCGCGTGCTCGGCGTCGCGCGGCTTTCGATTGTCTTCCGCGAAGGGGAGACGGCCCGCATTGCGAAGACGCGCGGTTTTCGCCTGGCGGAAAAAGAGGTCTGGATCGATCCAAAAGACGGCATCAACGGTATCGTCTTTCGAAGCGGCGATCCGCTGCTCGTGCGCGATATGAAAAAGGATCTGCGCCTCGAACCGGAACACGGCGATCGCTACGGCACGCATTCGTTCGTTTCGGTGCCGATGTCTCGCGGCGGCGAAGTGATCGGCGTCCTGAACGCGGCCGACAAACGCAACGGGGCGCCCTTCGACTATTTTGAATTAAAAGTTCTGTCAACGATCGCTTCGCAGGTGGCGGACGCGTGCACGCGGATCTTATCGCGGGAACGTGAACGAGAGATCGCGGCCTATCGTCGGGACCTGGAAACCGCGGCGATGATTCAGCAAAGCTCACTGCCGCGAATTCCCACGCTGGTGGCCGGTCTGGAAATCGCGACGCGCTACGAAGCCTGCAAAGACGTGGGCGGCGATTTTTATGAGCTGGTGTACCATTCGGAAGATCGCGTTTCGCTGGTGATGGCCGACGTCGCGGGGAAGGGCGTGCCGGCCGCGCTTTTTATGGAATATTCGAAGACGCTGCTGGCCGGGCAGATCCCGCGAAATCTCGATCCGGTTACGACGCTCACGCTTTCGAATCGTCAGATCTATGAAAATTCGCAGATGGGGATTTTCGTAACCTGCATGCTGATCCAGGTCGAGCGGGATCTGAACCGATTGCGCCTGGCTTCGGCCGGCCACAATCATCAGATCTTATTGCGGTCGGACGGCGCGGTTGAAGAACTTTCGGCGCGCGGCAAGCCTCTGGGGATTTTCGACGACAGCGAATACGAAGAGCGCGTGGTTGAATACGCCCCCGGCGATTTGCTGCTCCTCTATACCGACGGCATCACCGAGGCCAACAACGAGGCCCTGGATGAGTTCGGGGAGGAGCGCCTCTTCGAGTTGTTTCGGACTCTGTCTGGAGCCAGACCGTCGGAGATCGTGGAAAAGATCTTTGCGGATATGAACGAGTTCCGGGCCGGTTTCGACGCCTCGGATGATGCCACGATGATGGTTGTCCGCCTGTAGGCGGCTTTTCTGACCGATTTTCCACCGTTCCGGCCTGTCCACAGATATCGTGGTTGACGTACGCGGCCATATTGACATATTTGCATATTGAGATATCTCAATATGCAAATATGCTGGTGAAGCCGACCAGAAACTGAGCCCCGCCCGGCACCCCGAGAACCGTGGAAAACGACATAGTAAACATACTGAAGGCGCTCGCCGACGAAGCCCGACTCCGGATCCTCGGCGTGCTGTCCCCCGAACCGCTCAGCGTTAGCGAAGTCTGCGCGGCGCTCGCCATGCGCCAGTCCCGGGTATCTCGCCATCTGAAAATCCTGTCCCGGGCCGGCATTGTGGAAGGCTACCGCGCCGGGACCCACGTATATTATAGCCTGCACCCCCGAATTTCGCGATCGGCGGAGCTTTCGGCCCTGCTTGCGACGCTCGGTCTCGGCGCGGGCGGCTCCGGATTTCCACGCCTGAGCGCGGACTATCTTGCGCTTTCCGATTCTGCGACGGGCGCGGAGCGAGCCTTCGAGATGCCGTCGGCGATGGCGGCGGATCGGGCGAAGCTCGACGCGCTTCTGAAAGATCGCAAAGAGCTGAGCATTCAATTTTTTCAGAGTTTCGGCGCCGACCAGGATCGCCAGCAGCAGCAGCTCGTCGACAGCGCCTTTTATCGGGAGCGCATTCTTGCGCTGCTGCCCGTCGATGCCGGGGTGACTCTGGATCTGGGCTGCGGCACCGGGCAACTGGCGAGCATGCTGGCGACTCGTTCCCCGCGATTGATTTGCGTTGACCAGAGTCCGAATATGCTGGAGCGCGCGCGCCAGGCTCTGGGGCAAAGCGATGCCGACGCGAAGTCGGGAAAAGCTCGTCCGGAATTTCGAGCGGAATTCCGTATCGGGGCGCTGGAGCATTTACCCCTGCGGGACGGCGAAGCGGATACGGTCGTCGCTTCAATGATCTTGCATCATATGCCCGAGCCCGTCGTCGCGCTGCGCGAGATGCATCGGGTGCTGCGCCCGGGCGGCACGCTGCTGCTGGCGGAGCTTGATCGGCATCGCGAGGAAGTGATGCGCACTGAATTCGCAGATTTCTGGCTGGGATTCAGTCAGGGGCGCCTGGAGCGCGCTCTGGCGGACGCGGGATTTCAGGTGGCGAAAGTCGAACGCGGCCGCGGCGAAGGCGCTCTGGAGTGTTTGTTTTTTCGGGCGGCGAGCGTCGAGACCGGCGATCGCGCGATGCATGAAGGCGCGAAGCCCGGCAAGAACCGGTCGCGTCCGGTTGCGACGCTCCAATAGGGCGCGCCATTCGAACTCATTTAATTATTTAAACAATTTTAGAGTATTTAGTAAGGAGCATATAATGACTGTAGCAACAGAAGACTATAAAGTAAAAGATATCAGCCTCGCGCAGTGGGGCCGGGAAGAAATTATTCTCGCGGAAAAAGAAATGCCGGGCCTGATGGCTCTGCGCGAAGAATTTGGAGCGCAGCAGCCGCTGAAAGGCGCGCGCATCTCCGGATCTCTGCACATGACGATTCAGACCGCTGTTCTGATCGAAACTCTGACTCACCTGGGCGCCGAAGTCCGCTGGGCGACCTGTAATATCTTCAGCACGCAGGACCACGCCGCCGCGGCGATCGCCGAAGCCGGCGTGCCGGTTTTCGCCTGGAAAGGCATGAGCGAAGAAGACTACTGGTGGGCGCAGGACCAGACCCTGAATTTTGAAGGCGGCCCCAACATGCTGCTCGACGACGGTCACGATCTGACCGGCTGGGTTCATGAGAAGCGTCCCGAGCTGCTCGCGGAAATTCGCGGCGTTTCGGAAGAGACCACCACCGGCGTGCACTACCTGCGCAAGCGCCTGAAAGAAGGCAGCCTGAAGTTCCCGGCGATGAACGTGAACGACTCCGTTACCAAAAGTAAATTCGACAACCTGTATGGTTGCCGCGAGTCTCTGGTCGACGGCATCAAGCGCGCGACCGACGTGATGCTGGCCGGTAAGACCGCCGTTGTCGGCGGATACGGCGACGTGGGCAAAGGTTCCGCGCAAAGCCTGCGCGCTTTCGGCTGCCGGGTAATCGTAACCGAAGTCGATCCGATCTGCGCTCTGCAGGCGGCGATGGAAGGCTACAAAGTCGATACGATGGACGAGTGGGCCGACAAAGCCGACATCTTCGTAACCACGACCGGTAACGTCGACATCGTAAACCTGGAACACATGAAGAAGATGAAAGACGGCGCGATCGTCTGCAACATCGGTCACTTCGATACCGAAATCCAGGTCGGCCCGCTGATGGAATCGGGCGCCAAGCGTACGGAAATCAAGCCGCAGGTCGACAAGTACACCTTCGAAAACGGCAACAGCATTCTGCTGCTCGCGGAAGGTCGCCTGGTAAACCTGGGTTGCGGCACGGGCCATCCCAGCTACGTAATGTCGACCAGCTTCACGAACCAGGTTCTCGCGCAGATGGAACTCTACCAGAACGCGAAAGACTATGAGATCGGCGTGCACCTGCTGCCCAAACGTCTCGACGAAAAAGTCGCTGCGCTCCACCTCGAAAAAGTAGGCGCGAAGTTGACCAAGCTGACCCAGAAGCAGGCCGACTATATCGGCGTGCCTGTCGAAGGACCGCACAAGCACGAGAACTACCGCTACTGATCGAATGTCCGCCTGCCGTCGTCCCCTGGAGGGGGCGACGATTGCCGCAGACTTTCGAAAATTACGGCGCCGGGCCGGATGCGAGACTTTTCTGAGTCTCATATCCGGCCCGGTTTTTTTATGCCCGCCGGCCCGGAGCCCTGATTTTTGCCCGGGATACGGGCCGGCGGGAGTTTCCGAATTGGACAAAAAAGCTGTTGAAGCTGTGCAGGCCCCGGGTCAGACTCAGACTGGAGCACGGCCCTGGATTCTCTTGCCACGGAAGAAAAAATACGATCGGCGGCCAGAAGCGGCCAGACCATCGAGATTCGCGGTTATACCTTTTCCGAGCGCTTTCAGCGTCGCCTGGATTTGAGCGTAGCGGCCTGTCTTGCGGTGTACGATCGGGGCACGCTGCATCCCGTCGTGCTGGCGGTCGCTCAAGAGCTCTGCCTGTGGGCTTCGCTTGCTAATATGCGTCAGGTGTACTTCAGCGAGTACGGTCTGGATCTGAACGATCCCGAGCAGCTGCGCAATCGAGAGCCGGGTTTCCAGGCCAGCATCAATCGCGGTCGCGAGGCGTACTATCGGGCCGAAGTCAAAAGTCGGGAATTATATTTGCGGGTGCGGCTTTCGCACAATAGCGCCGGTATGCGCATCGAGATTCTGAACAACGCGATTCACAGCGAACCGCTGGAAAAACGTCTGCGCGAATATCTGGCCCAGGCGATGCAGTATGATTCGATCATGCGTTATTACGAAGACCATCCCGAAGATCAGGACGGTCGCGGTGTCGGCCTCGCGCTCTCCGTCTTGATGCTGAAAGAAGAAGATCTGCGGCCGGAATTGATGCGCCTGGGCAAAAGCGGCGACGAAACCGTTTCGCGCCTGGAGATCCCCTTCGATACAACATATGCGAGCATTCGCGATCGCATCGAGCGGGGGGAGGAGCTGCGGCCTTTCTCGGGCAGCGGCCTCGTGCCGGCGGAGTTGCCGCCGGGCGTCGCCATTCAGGATCACCTGTCCGTGGAGTGTCCGATCTGTCGCAATCAGGTGGATGAACGCGTTTTCTTCCCGGAGGTATCGCCCGATATGCTGAATTTCGAGCGGGTCCGGGTCGATCGCGGCGATTGGAGCGGCGATCAGGGGGCCTGCGCCAGCTGTCTGGCGATTTACGAATAAAATCGCTCGCGAGTAGTCTCCGCGAATCGTCGCGGGGAGGCCGGCCAGGCAGGCGAAACAGGCGTCTGGCTGGATTTTTTGGCGGGAATAGTTTTTGACTAAATCCGGGAATCGGCCGATCTTCAAAAGGGATTGGAAACGCCGTGGCCCTGAGTATAGTACAAAAACTGGATAAATTTCAATCGGATCCGAAATTGCAGGCTGAGTTCGAGGATTTCGTACGCCAGGCTTGGCTGCCGGATCTGCTGTGGCCCGAGCGGCGGCCGAAAATTTTCCCGGCCAAATTTCGCGGCTCTCAGGCGCCGCCGCGCTCGCGTTCTAAAAAGAAGGCCTCGAAAAAGGCCGGCGCGCGCAAAGGCCGCGATGTGGTCTACCCCCTCATGGACGTTTCACGCCGCCTCGATTACGTGGCCGTGAATCTCGATCAGCTCGCCCGGACGATGGCCAGCCATCCGGCGGTCGCCTATCTGTATCTTACGCTCTTTCAGGAAGACTATCGTCCCCCCGAGACCGGTCGCAAGCGGGTGACTGCGGCCGCCGCGGCCCGCGCCGAAAAAAATAAAATCGTCTATAATAAAGTCCAGCGCCTCAAGCGTCGCCTGGTAGTCAGCCCGGCCGTAAAGCGCGCGCGCAATCGCCACGATCTTTCGGTGGCGGTGCTCGCCGAATTCGACAAGCAGACCGAAGGCTATTACGCCCAGCGCCAGCAGATCGAATCCCTCGAAATCGAATTGGAAATGCATCGCAAGACCCTGGGCTTGCATTCCGAAGATCGCAAACGCATCGACGAGCTCGTGGCCGAGAACGCCAACTTGAATGTGCGCCTGACGAAAGAGCGCGAGCGTTCCGCAGGCGTCGAGCAGGAGCTCAGCCGCCTGGCCGAGCAGGTGTTGCACGGCGGCCCCTTTACTTCCGAAACTCAGGTGGCGGAAGAATACCAGCAGCTGCGTCATGAGCACGGCGTACTGTCGCAGAAGTACGACGCCTTAATCTCCAAGAATATTGAGCTATCGAATCGCCTGGAGCGCGCCGGCAAAGCTCGCGCTCTCGAAGAAGTTCTGAATACGCTGCGGGATAAGATCAACGGCGTGCTCAGGTCGGGCCTGCTGAAAAACGACGACGCGCTGCTCGCTTCAATTCAGGGCGAAATCGCGCAGCTCCAGCGCGCTCGCATCTATCTCGGTCGCGCGCTTTATGATGTTGGAATGCTGTACCTCCGGTCCGGCGATCGCAAGCGCGCCCTGGCGGAGCTACGGGCCGCGCGGGAACTGGGCGTGGAAAGCGCGGATACGAACCGCATTATCGGCTCTATTTCGTGAAGGCGGTCGTTCAGCGGGTGAGTCGGGCGACTCTGTCGATCGATGGAAAACCGCATGCGAAGATCGGTCGCGGGGTCGTCGTTTTGCTCGGCGTCGGTCCGGAAGATTCCGAAGTCGAAGCCCGCAAGCTCGCCGCGAAAGTGATCGCGAGCCGGATTCACGCCGACGCTGACAATAAAATGAATCTGGCCCTGGCCGACGCGGGCGGCGAAGCTCTGATCGTTTCGCAGTTTACTCTATTCGCCGATACGCGCAAAGGCAATCGCCCTTCGTATACCGGCGCGGCGCCGCCGGAGCATGCAATTCCGCTGTATGAACTTTTCGTCGCGGAATGCGAAGCGCTCTTGCCGGGTCGCATTCGCACGGGCGTCTTCGCCGCGGATATGCAGATCGAGCTGATCAACGACGGTCCCGTTACAATCTGTATGGATACGGCTGAGTGGTCCGCGAAGACCTGAAAGACCGGCGCGCGGGCGACTTTCGCAATCGTCTGCGGCGCGAGTTCGAATTCGCGCGATCGCCGTTTGCCGGCGACCTTCTGTCGCGGGCTGGCTACGTATCCCCGCTGCCGGAATTTTTACAGCGCCTCGAATCGGCCCTGGACTCGCCGGACGAATCCGCGGCGCACGATACGAAAGCCGCGGGTTTTCCGCCGCGCGGCGAACGTTCCCGGAATAACCCTGTTGATCGCGGCCTGGCGGTCGCTGCGGAATTTGCGCGGGCTTTGTGGCGGCGATCCTGGCAGAAGCGGCGCGACGATCTGGAGCTGTACTGGGCGCGTCTGCGAATGCTGGACGCGCTGGCGAATTTTCTGGAATCGCGGGAGCTGCTTTCGTTGGATGTCGATCGCGCGCTACGCGTGTTTGATTCGCTTTCGCGAAACCTGGTCGCGGCGGATGCGACGAGCTCCGGCGATCCTCCGTCAGATCCGGACCGTCGACAGGCGAGCCCGCGTGAAAAGATCGTATGGCTCACCGGCTTTGATCCGTACGGACTGGACCCCGCGCGTCCTGAGAGCTTTTGGAATACGAATCCTTCCGGTGCGGCGGTGCTGGCCATGCACGATCGGCGAATGGTCGGCGCGAGCGGCCGCGGCTTTCGCGTGCAGGGCGCCATTTTTCCCGTTCGTTTTGACGACTTCACGGAAGGGCGCGTGGAAAAGTTTTTGAGCGATCAGGTTTATGCCGGAGCGGACTGCGAGCTGCTGTTTACGATCAGCATGGGCGGCAGTCCGGAAGCGTTTCATATCGATCGTTTCCCCGGCAATTGTCGCGGCGATCATCCCGATAACGCCGGCGTGATCGCAGGACCGGCGTCGATCCTGCCGGCGCGGGATGTTGTGGGACTCTACGGCGGGGATAAAATCGGCGGTGCGCCGGCATTCGTCGAGCACAGCCTGGCTTCGCGGCAATTGAAAGCCATGCGGGATTTGCCGGAAGCGAAAGCTCATTTTAGAGTCCGGGATCATCGCGCGGTCGTTTTTGAAAAATCCGGGAAGGCGGTAGAGGTCTGCGAGTGCGAAGCCGCCGATCTGTCGGAGCTGACGGGTGCAGGGAATGTGCGGGCCTTGCGCGGTGCCGGGGGCGACTATCTTTCGAATGAGATCACCTTTCGCGTGCTGTGGGGCCTGGCTCGAAGGGAGCGTTTCAGTTCGGGCAGTCTCACGCGGCCGATCTCCGCTCATATTCATACTCCTCGTCTGAGCGGCGGTTCAGAGAAGGCCTATGCGCAAACGCTCGCGAAGCGCAATCGCATCGTCGAGCAAATCGAAGCGATGATCGTCGCGGCGATGTGACCGCGCGGTGTTCGGATGCGTCGCGCTGCGGTCTTCGCGGGCGGCTATAGTTCCGGGAATCTCAGGCGTGGACGCCGTTGACCGCGTCGGTCAGGCGGCCGTTGATCTTCAGCATGAAATAGTTGCTGTAGTTCGTAAGGTCTTTGCGAAATTTCGTCGCATAACGCACGGCGCGCGAAAGGTTGCGGTCGAACATTACGGCTTCCAATTCTCGCGCGCTCTCTTCCATTTCAATCAGGATGTGTTTGAGTTCCCGGAAGCGGCGGTTCGCGTCGACCAGACGATCGTGGTCCAGGCTGCGGGGGCTGATGTCTACCGGGAAAGCCTCAAGAATCTCGTCGGCTTCCTGGCGGAAGTCGATCAGCAGCTCAGCGAATTCGTCGACGTATTCGGGTTCCAGCTCTTCGCGCTCTTTATCCGGCAAATAGACTTTGAATCGCGAGCGGAGTTTTTCCAGCTGATCGCTG
Organism: bacterium; assembly: GCA_024742665.1. Taxonomy (GTDB): domain Bacteria; phylum Spirochaetota; class Leptospiria; order Leptospirales; family Leptonemataceae; genus JANSYA01. Next base: position 98,798 of record JANSYA010000009.1, on the reverse strand, counting down.
AGGGAATTGCGTATATGTTTCAGATCGAAATGATCGCGGTGGATTTTGGTCAGCGAAACGAAGTCCCGCCCGATATAAATTTTGTCGCGATAGTTGTGAGGCAGATCGCCCCGGGCGATCGTGTACAGTTTGACTTCGCAGTCTTCGGGGTGATCCGGCACGTCGACGAAGCGCGAAATCACGAGATGATTATTCAGGCTGATATAGTACGAGTTGCTTTCGAGCAGAGAAGAATAGATCGCGAGCTGATAGATCAGGTACTCTTTTAAGTTGATGATCTTATCGCGGCGTTTTTCAAGAATCTCGGCCAGTTCGCGTTCTTCTTCTTCGGAGGCTTCGCCGGTGGTCATAATCTCAAAGCCCGGCGTGACCAGGACGCGGCTCTTTTCAAAGAAAAACTCCAGATGGAGATTCAGCAGGATCTGCTCTTGAAAATAGTCCGGAGTAAAGCGCGGAATCTTGATCAATTCCATCTCGCTGATCTTTTTCAGTCGTTCCATATGGGTATCTGTAAGTGGTCCGGCCAGTCGGCCTGGTCAAGAACAAAAGGCTGCCCCGCAAACGAGCATCGCGTCCCCGTAGCTGAAAAAACGGTATTCGCGTTGGATCGCGTGGCGATAGGCGGCCATCAGGTCGTCGCGGTCGAGCATGCAGGCGACGAGCATAACCAGGGAGGAGCCGGGCAGGTGAAAATTCGTGATCAGCGCGTCGACGGTTTCGATGCGATCCGGCGGTCGCAGAAATAAGTCGGCGTCGTATGAGCCGGGCCGGTACGGGCTCGCGTTCCCGCCCTCTCGATGAAACGCCCGGCGATTCGCTTCCAGCGCCCGGAGCGTCGTAGTTCCTACAGCCAGCCGCCGGCCGGGATCGCTGGAGTTCAGCCGCTCCGCCAGCTCCGGGGGCAGGGCGTAGCGTTCGGTATGCAGACGATTCGTGCGGAACTGCTCGTCGGTCAGGGGTGCGAAGGTCCCGTAGCCGATTTGCAGTTCCAGAGATGCGAATTCGGCCCCTTTTTGAGTGATTTCTTCTATTATAGTGTCGGTGAAGTGGAGTCCGGCGGTCGGGGCGGCCACGCTGGCGGGATTTTGGGCGTAGACCGTCTGGTAGCGCTGGCGGTCCAGGTCTTCGGAGCTGCGACCCAAATACGGTGGAATCGGCACTTCGCCGTAGCTGGCGAAAAAAGCCTCCGCCTGTCCCGGCTCAGTCCAGGCCGCCGGCCGTTCCCGGTCTGGAGCCGGGCCGGGAGCACTCACCGGGCGCAGCAGCGCCTTTCCGTCGGGACGGGCGGCCAGGAATTCGAAGCCGATTTCGGTAGTCGGGCCGGCGGCGGCGTCGCCTGTCTGTGGCGGCGTCAGGATCTCCCCTGGCCGGAGCTTTTTCAGTCCCCGAATCAGGCAGAGCCAGGCCGTGCCGGTCTCGCCTGGTTTCTGCCCGGTGTCAGGCGGGACCGTCTCCGGCGAATTCGTCGCCGGTTCCAGAAACAGCGCCTCGATGCGGCCCCCGGTCGCCCGCATCAGGCGAACCCGGCGGTGGGAAACGCGGGTGTTGTTGGTGATCAAAAGATCGCCAGAGCGCAGCAGCTGCGGCAGATCCCGAAACATCAGATCTTGTAATAAGGGCTGTCCGGGAGTCCGGCCTGGCTGCACGACGAGCAGGCGGGAATCGCCGCGCTGCTCCGGCGGATAGGCCGCGATCAGGTGGTCGGGAAGTGCGAAGTCATATTCATCGGCTGTTCCGGCGGATGGGTCGGGTGCTTTCATGGGGCAATTTTCATTTCAATTTGAGACGCTTGTGTGATGCTGGTCGTTGTTTTGCAAGCCCGGCGATCGGACCGGCTCTCCCGAACCCCGCATGGGTCACGCATGGCGAAGGCGATTCTACAAAAAATTCCCGCGACTCTACGCGATGCGCCGGCGCGTTTGTTCGCGTTGTTGCTGGAGCGCCCGCGGGTCGCCGCTGGAATTCTCGCGCTGCTTTTCGTATCTCTGGCCGTCGCCGCCGCCGGCATTGTCAAACCGCGCGAAATCGATTTTCTGAATCCGCTGTCGGCCTTCAGCTCCAGCGACTTCGATGATTATTTTCAGGCGTCGAAGACCTTTTTGAAAGGCGAAGATCCCTATCGCCTGGGTCAGATCAACGATCTTTTTAATATGGCGCAGGGGGCGCAGGGCGGCCTCGATTTGAGCGACCCCTTCAAGCTGGCCGCCGCGCTTGAGAAACTCAAAGGCGTCGGCACTTATTTGTATCCGCCCTTTACCGCGTTTTTACTGACCCCGCTGACGGGACTCGAGTACGAAATCGCCGCCGCGATTTTTCAAACTGCGTCCCTGGCGGCGCTCGCATTTTTTCTGTACTGCATCTTTCGTTTGCATCGGCGTTCGATCGCCCTGAACGCTTCCCGTGCTTCCGACGCTTCCGGCGATTATAATCCTGCCGGCGACGGCCCCTTCTGGCTGGCGGCTCTTGCGGCGGTCCTGCTGCTGTACCGCTTTTTGGACGGCAACGCCGGCAACGGCAATATCGGCTATTTCTTGATCTTGCTGTGCGGCGGCGGTTTGCTGTTGATCTTTCGCGGGTCTTTTGCGCTGGAATTCGCGGGGGGCGTGCTATTGGGCCTGGCCACGATCATGAAGATCACCCCCGGATTTCTCGGCCTGGTATTAATCGGCGGGCGCAAATTCGTCGCGATTCTCGGCATGGGCGCCGGAGCGCTACTGGCTTTGCTCGCGCCCGCGAGCGTGCTCGGCTGGCAGCGCAATTTGGATCTATTCTGGAACTGGTACCAGCTGATCGTACAAACCTTCAGTCAGATGAGCTTTGTGCGGCCCTGGATGAATAACCAGAGTATTTCGGGCGCGATCGGGAAGCTGTTTATCCCCGCTTCGGATTTGAAACAGGCGGCGTACGGTCTGCCTCTGGGCGACGTGAGCGACCAGGCGACGACGGCGATTTTCGCCCAGGGCGTCAAGCTGGCGAATCTATCCCTCGTCGTTCTGGGTCTGATCGTCGCGGTTGTCGTGGCTCTGCGCTTTCGCCGGTCGGGTGCTGTCGCGCGCGAAACTTCCGGGCAGGGCGGTTCGCCTGGCGCATCGCTTTCTATTTCCGAAATGTTTCCGCCTTCGATTTTGCGTTTGATGGTGCTTGCGATTTTGATTTCACTGCTGGCGGCGGGCGTGAGCTGGTACCACGCCTATTCGATTTTGTTGATCCCGGTCGTGCTGCGTTTGTATCAGCACTGGTCGGGCGCGGCGCCTCTGTCTCCGGGCAGGGCGGATCCACTGGACGGCGCGTGGCTGGCGCTCTTCGGATTTTTCGGCATCTTTCAGTCGCTGCTTCCGAAGGGCGGTCGCGAAGCCCTGGCCATGTATTCGGTTTTCGCCTGCTTGTGTTTCGGCATGACGCTGTGGTTGGCCGCGCGTTTGATTCTGGATCGTTCGCTCTCGCGCAAGGCCGGCGCCGCTGCCGGCGCAGAAGCGTCGCGGGGCGGGGGGCGCTGAGTGGTATTTAATTCGGCCGTATTCGTTTTCTTTTTTGTGATCGTGTACTGCGTGTACTGGTCGCTGTCTTATCTGTCCGACGCGCGGCGTTTGCAGAATCGATTCCTGTTGTTCGCCTCGTACGTATTCTACGGCTGGTGGGACTGGGTCTTTCTGGGCCTGATCGTCATCTCGACGGTCGTGGATTATTTTTCGGCCCGCGGCATGATGACTTCGGCCGCCGCTCCCGGAACCCGTCGTCGTCGCGCGCTCTTGCTGATTTCGATCTGCATGAACCTGGGCATGCTGGCGACATTTAAGTACTTCGACTTTTTCATCAGCAGCTTTCTGGAAACGGCGCGCCTCTTCGATCCGGCCGCGATGTCTGGAGCGGAGAGCCAGCTGTTATTGCAGGTGATTCTGCCCGTCGGCATCAGCTTCTATACCTTTCAGACCATGTCGTACACGATCGACGTCTATCGTGGCACGATCGACGCCGAAAAGAATTTCCTGGATTTCGGTCTCTTCGTTTCGTTTTTTCCGCAGCTGGTGGCCGGGCCGATCGAGCGAGCCGGGGACTTGATGCCCCAGTTCAAAACCGAGCGCAAGTTCGACTGGGACGACGTGCAGGCCGGCGCCTGGTTTATTCTGTTCGGCTTTTTCATGAAGGTCTACGTGGCGGATTCGATCGCGCCGCTGGTCGACCAGGTCTATCTGGAAAATAAATTCGTCTACGAAGCGAACCCGGCTCTGGCGGCCGGGCACGGCGGCGCCCAGGTCTTGCTGGCGAGTATCGCTTTCGCCTTTCAGATTTTCGGCGACTTCGCCGGCTATTCAACGATCGCCCTCGGCGCGGCGCGACTGCTTGGAATTCGTCTGACGATCAACTTCGAAACGCCGGAGTATTCCCAGAATCCCGCGGAGCTGTGGCGTCGCTGGCATACGACGCTCAATCGCTGGGTTACCGACTACGTTTATTTCCCCCTGGGCGGCAGCAAATTCGGCGTGCTGAATAAGTATCGAAATTTGTTGATCGCATTTTTGTTAACCGGTCTGTGGCACGGCGCGAATTGGACCTTCGTGCTCTGGGGCGCCTTCATGGGCGTCTGGGTGATGGCCTACGATTTGACGCGGCCGTATTTGCCGGTGATGCCCGAGCGCTGGCCGGGTGCGGTGAAAACCGCCGTGCGAATTTCGAAAATGATTTTCGTATTCAGTATGTTCGGCGTTTCGGCGACGCTCTTTCGCGCCTACGACATTCAGCACAGCGTGGAACTCTGGAAGTCGCTCTTGAATTTTCCCTGGGAGTTCGGTCAGTCGGTGAACGGCGTGTCTTCCGCGGGAACTCTGCTCGGCGCGATCTTGCAGAAGATTCTCCTGCTGGTGGTTCTCGATGGAGTCTGGTATTATTCCCGCGATCCGCTCTGGATTCACAAGCGTTCCACGGCGCTGCGGGCCGCGGTCTATACAGTGCTCTTCTTTATGGTTCTGGTGTACGGCGTCTTCGGTAAGGACGTGATCTACTTCGCGTTTTAGCGCAGAGGGCGGCGCGCAGGCGATGGGATTGGTTTGATTTATGAAATGGCTTCGCGAACATCTCTATCTTTATTATCCCGTGGCGGTCTTCGCCCTGTACTTCGGAGTGGAGAAAGTCTTCGCCCTGGATTCCGTAAAAATCCTTTCCCAGAGCGACGCCACCTATCTCTTTTTCCAGTACAAAGAAGAATTGCTCGATGAGATGGCTGAAGTTCATCGTCGCAACGCCGCCGGGGAGCCCGCTCCGGTCGAGAGCGAACAGTCGGCCGATGCGCAGGCGGCCGTCGCCGATTCGAGCGATCCCATGGCCGGCATTCTGGCGGCTCTGCAGCCGGGCATGGTCGGCGGCGATCCCGGCGGCGACATCGATCCCGGCGAAGAAGGTTTTCCGGAAGACGTGCGGGCGAAGACGATGATGGTGCTCGGCTCTTCGCGTCTGCTGTACTTCGATTATTCGCGCTTCGATCGTAATTTTCCCGACTGGGAGATGTTCAATTTCAGCGCCCCCGTGACCGCGCCGGCGTACTATCTGTACATTCTCGAACGTGCTCTGGACCGGGGCGTGAAGCCGGACTATCTGGTGCTCGAAACCGATCCCTTTCAGTTTAACTCGGGCAGCGACGCCTTTCGCCGTTCGAATCTCGGCTTCAGCTTCGATTTCCCGTTTATCTTTAAGTACTTCTCGCACTTCAGGCGTACGGACGTTTCGTACTTTTTCGCGCGGAATCTTTTCGCGGGCTATCGTTATCCGCCGGACCCCGAAAATATTCGCACCCGTCTGCGAAACTCCAGCCATCCGATGCTGCTGGCCGTGCCGACTCTCGACGCCTACCAGCGCGCGAACCGCGGCGCCGGCAAAAACGTAATCCCCAGAGACAGCTGGTTCGAACGCGACTTTGCGACTCTCGAACTCAGCTCGGAGCGGACGCTGGGCTGGCTCTACGGCAACTACGATCTATCCGATCGCCAGTTCTATTTTTTCGAAGAGATTCTCAAACGCGCGAAAGCCGAGGGCATTCCCGTGACTCTCGTGCGGCCCCAGGTTTCGCGCCCGATGACGCGTATGCTGAATACGCTGCCGCGCTACGCCGAAAAGATCGCGGAGTGGGAGCGCCGGGCCGAGGCGATCATGCAGCGCTACGACGCGACCTATCTTGATCTGTCCGCCAGCGAAGACTACTACTGCAACTCCTTCGTCGATGGATCGCATATGGCGATGGACTGCTATCATCCCATGCTGGTGCTGGTCATGCGCCAGTACGAAAATCTGGCTGCTGACCAGCACCTGGAGTCCGCGTCGCAGTCGAAATAAAACTATCCAATCCGCTCCGGCCGGCTTGCATTCGTGCAGTCGCCTTCGGACGGGAAAAATAAAAGGTAAGCCCATGTCTATGAACGAGTCTCGAATTAATGAAAATTGCGCGCGTCTGAATCGACGGCTTGCGGCCCTGCTGCTTTTCGCCGCGTCCGCGTCGGCGTGTGCGAGCATTCCGCCGGGTGTCGCCGGCGGCGACGCCGATGCGCTCGCGGCGAAGATGCTCGAAGCCGTAAACTATAAAGCCTGGCAAAACAAAACGGCCGCGGTCGGCTGGAGTTTTCGCGGGGATCATATTCACTTCTGGGATCGCGAGCGCGGCCTGGTCGAAGTCAAGTGGGACGACTACGTCGTTCGGTTCAGCAAAAAGGATCTGCAGGGGCGGGCCTACCGCAACGGCAAGCCTGTCGGCGACGCGGGCGAAACCGCCGAGCTGCTGGCAAAGGCGAACGCTTATTTTGTTAACGACGCCTTCTGGTTGAATCCGCTCTTTCACATCGAATCCCCCGGCGTGCAGCTGGAGCTGATCGGAGAGAATAGTCTGAAAGCCGTCTTTACCAGCGGGGGCGTGACGCCGGGCGATACCTACGTGTTCCATACCGACGGCGACGGCCTGGTGACGGAAATGCAGCTGTGGGTGTCGATCGTGCCCTTTAAGGGGTCGACCGCGACTTTCGAAAATTACGCCGTCAGCGAAACGGGAGTAAAGACCGCGCGTTTGTACGACTATATCGTAACGATCGATATCGGCGACGTAAAGATGTACGCGAAGTATCCGGAAAGCGGCGGCGAAGATCGTTTCGCCGATCTTCTGAAATAAGCGGATTCGAATTCGACGAGCGGCGGTCGGCCTGGTTGCGCCGCGCCGCTCCTATCGCGCCTCTTGAATTAGATCGCGGACGAGGGCGCGGGTCTCTTCGGAGAATACGTCCCAATAGCTTTCGGGCCAGTTCGGCATGGCCGCACGCAAATCCTTTTCTTCGGCGGCCGGCATGCGTCCCACGCTGTACGCCACGAACTGGCGGATCATGCTCTGTAAGATCTCCGGGGGGATCATCTTTTGTTTTTCAGCGGCCTGGCGCTGTTCGCCCGGCACGTAGTGATCGAGCAGGATCTCCACTTCCTGAGGCGAAATTCCCGGCTGGTGCTGCAGGATCAGATTGCGCACCATGCCCCGGGCCATGCCGTGCATGTCGGGCATGGCCATGTCGAACTGCGAGGTGATCTTCTGAGCCATCTCCTGAAAGTTGAGGTCGCCCAGGGGTCCGCGGTTCGCGCGACGCTGCACCGCCTCGGAGATGGCGATCAGTTCGTCTTCGCTGGCCGAGTTCAGGATATAGTCGACGATGTGAAAGATCGGATCATCATTGTGGGGGCGGGACATGCTTTGATTATCGGTCGATTTGATGCGGGGCGCAAGCGCGATCGTCCTTCTGCTTCGCCGGCTTCAGTCGCCCGTGAGGACCGGGGTCCTCAGAGCGCGGCGCCGCTTTCGATGGCGGAGCGCATGCCGGCGACGTCTTTGTAGTTCGTGCCCTTCCAGTGGAATTCGCCCCGGGCGTTCAGGACGAGAAAGAAGGGCAGGCCGATTTGCAGTTCGCCGTAGCGGGGATCGTTCGCGTATTCTTCGAAGATCGGGTCGGTGTCGTAGATTTTCACCAGCACCGCCTGCGAAAGCGCCCCGTTCAACTCGGCGTTGGTTTTGGTTAATTCGCTGAAGTCTTTGCAGTTCGCGCACCAGTCCGCGTAAAAATCGATGAATACGGGTTTGCCCTCCGCCTGAGCCAGAGGCACGGCGTGGGCCGGATCGCGATAGAATTTCAGATCGCCGATCATTTCGAATTCGGCGCTGACCGCCCCGCCGGTCTGAGCTGAATTCAGGGCGTGGCCGCCGAGCCAGGGGTTCACCCCGCGAACAATCAAAGCCGCCGCAAAAATCAGACTGAGCAGCGCGAAATAGTATTTTGTCGTCGCCCGGCGATCGGTCGGCATCGCCGCGCTGCCTTCGCCTGCCGGGGAGTCTTCGCGCGGCGGCGGTCGCAGCCCCAATAGCACCGCGACGAACAATAGGGCGATGCCCCCGAGAATTAGAAAGATATCCATATCCGCGTACCCCAGAACCACGAAACCCTTATGCAATTGATACAGGGCCACGAGAAAAATCAAAACGCCGAAGCTGTATTTTACGACGCTCATCCAGCCGCCGGACTTCGGCAGCTTCGCGCCCAGAATCCCCGCCGCGAAAAACGGCAGGCCGATGCCCGCGCCGAACGACAGCGAAAGCAGTCCGCCGTAGGCGACGTTCGCCGCGAAGACGTCCGGATTTTCGGCGGCGGCCCGGGCGATAAACAAAAGCATCGTGACGAGGGCCGGCGCGACGCAGGCGGAAGCAACGAAGCCGGCCAACCCGCCCATCACCAGCGTAAACCCCGGGCCGTCTTTTTGCGAGGTCGCCGCCACGAGCTGATCGCCGGTCGACCAGCTCAGCGGGAACCAGTCGATCGTAACAAATACCAGGAATAAAAACAAAAAGCCGATGCCCGTAATCACCAGGCCGCTTTGCATTAGAGTATTAAAGGCGCCGCCGCCGGCCGCTGCCAGCACGCCCAGCAAAGCGTACGCGAGCATGGTGCCGCTCCAGTAGATCAGCGGATGTTTCCAGCGCGCCTCGCCGGGTCGGCCCCGGTTTTGCAAAAAGCCCGCCGTGATTGGAATCAGCGGATAGACGCAGGGAAAGAGCGATCCCGCCAGACCCGCCAGAATATAGGCCGGGATCGCGAGCAGGGGCTCGTTCAGGCTCGACTGTGCGAATTCGTCGAGGGCGACTGTGAGTGCGTCTAACATTCTGATGAGTGCGGTTCGTTCGCCCCGATGGCGGAGCGACCGGCAATGCCCGGCTCAATGCTCAGAGCTTGACATCAGTCCAGGTCGGGCGATAGCAGATGCCTTTGTCTTCGTCGCAGATCTGGCTGCGGACTCGCAGGCTGCGTCCGGCGAAAGGCGGCGCGTTTTCGCCGCCGGCTTTGAATACATACGTGCCGGATCCGCGCAGCACCTGGGCCTGGACGTCTTCGTCGCGTTCGCCGACGGGCGCCGTTACCTGCTCTGGTTCGGGGCTGAGTCCCTGCCAGTCAAAGCCGATCGGAATTAAATTGCCGTGTTTGCCCGCGTCGAGATAGGCGTGGTGGCGCGAGGGCACGTCCACGTTGATCGCGGCCCGCCCGTCGTCCAGAGTGCGTCCGGAGATGAGCGCCGCGGGCACGTCGCCGGGTCCGCCGGCGCTCGCCCGGGATTCCGGAGCGTCGTCGCAAGTCGCGGCTCCCATTGCAATCAAAGTCGCCAGCAACAGCGCCGCCAGAGGCGTGCCGGCCAGGCCGGGGGCGGCGGCCTTTTGGACCGGGCTTGCCCCGCGTCGGGCGGGAGTGCAGATTTTGTGACTGGTGCTGCTTTCGTTAGTCATAGCGGAAACTTCCTGTTGCTCAATATGGCCTGTTCAAAATAGATACTCTTTAGATGCACTCCGGGCGAAAACGTTTTTTTTTGGCGACCCTGCCTGGTTCGCAGCGCGCCACGGCGGGTGGATTCGCTGGATTCTTGAATATTCTGCGGGGTCGTCGTCTGCCGGACGTCGGCCTGGTTCTGAGCCTGGTCCGCCGGGATTACGCCGTCCAGTTCGCCGGAACGGCCCTGGGCATCGTCTGGGTGCTGGCGCAGTACATCTTTCAGATCGGAATCTTCTTTCTGATCTTCGGGGTGATTCTGCCCCAGTCCCCCGCTGCCGCCGCCGCGGGTTCGGGCAAACTCGAAGCCTTCACCGCCGGGCAGGCGGACTATCTTTCGTACTTGCTGGGCGGCATGTGTTTGTGGCTGCCCCTGTCGGAAATGCTGCTCAGATCCTGCAGCATTCTGGCGGACAATCGCGGACTGATTCGCCGGACCGGCCTGGGTCTGCGGGGATTTTTGTGGGTGCCGGTCTTTGAAGGCCTGATTCACTACGCGTTGATCTTCGCGCTGGTCGCCGGAGTCGGCCTGGTCCGGGGCGTGCTTTCGCCGTATTTTTTATTGGCCTTCGGCTGGGGCGCCTGCGTGATCGTGGCCTTCAGCGGCTGGGCTTTTATCTTCGCGCGCATCAGCATTTTGCTCAAAGACGTTTCGCCGCTCATGCGATTGGTATTTCAAATCGCCTTCTGGCTGACGCCGATCGTGTACGTGGTCGGCCTGGAATGGATGCGCATCTTCGCCTGGAATCCGATTACGGGGATCTTAGAGGCCCACCGCCGGCTCATGTTCGCCGGTGCGCCCGGCGGCTCCGGAAGCTACGGGGGCTTTGCCGATCTGACGGCGGCCGGCGAAAGCATCGCGGCTTTGTTTGTGCATCTCCCCGGCGGTTCGATGTTCGGAATCTGGAGCGGGGTCGTTTGTCTTGTGGCCCTGAGCGTGCCGGCCTATCTGTTGAGCGCGCGGCGTTTGAATAGTCTGGTGGTGGACCAGCTTTAAGTTATATGGCGAACGAATCTTCGCAAATAAATACGTCGCGCGCGCCCCTGAGCGTCAGCGGCCTCGGGAAAAACTATCGCGGCTTTTCCGGCTTCGGCGAACGCGTCGCGTCGGCCCTGAGTCTCGGGCTGTACGGCGGCAGCCAGCGCTTCCCGGCTCTCGGCGATCTAAATTTCGCAGGCGGCGCAGACGGCCGCGGTGAAATCATCGGCGTGATTGGTCCGAACGGCGCCGGCAAGAGCACGCTGCTGCGGATTTTATCGGGGGTGTCGCGGCCGGACGCGGGGCGCGCCGACGTGCATGGCTCGATCCGCAGCGTGCTGGAGCTCGGCGTGGGTTTTAGTCCGGATCTCAGCGGGCGCGAAAACGTTTATTATAACGGCCGCCTGTGGGGCTATCGACCGAAGCAGCTTTTGGCGGCCATGGACTCGATCTTTGAATTTGCGCGCCTCAGCGATTATATCGATCGCCCGTTCGGGACCTACTCGACGGGCATGCAGATGCGCCTGGGTTTCGCGCTGGCGACTTTCGAACGCAGCGACATTCTCCTGATCGACGAAGCCCTGGCGGTGGGAGACGCGAGCTTTCAGCAGCGCTGCGTGCGGCGCTTTCAGGAATTTCGCGACGCCGGCAGCGTGATCTTAGTCGTCAGCCATGATATGTACTTAATGCAGCACGTCTGCGATCGTCTGCTGCTGCTTGACCGCGGGCGAATGGTGATGGACGGCGCGCCGAAAGAGGTCGTCGGTCGCTATATGAATTTACTCGCCGAGCAGAGCTTCGAGCGGCCGGCGAATCGTCTGACGACCGAAGAGTATAAAGTACGCCTGGTCGATGCGGGCTCCGATCGCGAGCGGCCGATCTGGATTTCCGGGGAGGGGGCGCGGGTGCTGATCGAGCTGAGTCCCCGGGAGCTGCTGGAGGACGTGACCATCGGCATTCACATCAGCGATCGCCGGGGCGTCCAGGCCTTCGGTGTGAATTCCCGCCAGCTTGCCCGGAGCCTGGATCTGCCCGCCGAAAAAACGACCCGGTTGGAATATCGCCTGGCGCTCAATCTGGGACCGGGGCTGTACACTCTCGGCATCTCGGTTCACAGAGGGCTGACCCATACGAGCGACTGCTATTTGTGGGAAGACCATCTCGTCGATTTCGAAGTGGAGACGCCGGCCGCGACCCCCTTTATCGGGATGAGCTTTCTGGAGCCCGAGCTGCGCATCCTGGACTGAAGGGCCGGCTCCCGGACGACTGGTCCGTACGTGCCGGCGACTCGCATTCCCTGGCTTTGTCGAGAATTGCGTATTGATTTGCGGGCCCGCCAGGCCGAAAATCAAGCTATGACCTCGATCCAGGGGAAACTCCTTGCCATCACACTTGCCGCCGTTCTGACCATGCTGGTCGGAGCGGTGATCGCCCAGCTGCTGTCCGCCGCGGCCTTTGAGCGTTCCCGCGATTTAGAAATTCGCAACGCCATCGCCAGCAGCACCGAACACATCAACAGCCTGACTCGCTCCATGGAACAAAACGCCCAGGACCTGGCGATTGCCGGAAGCCTGCTCTATGAAGTTCGCCGGAGCGGGGGCGCCGACGACGCGGCCTTCGATCGCCTGGTCCAGGACTATCTAATCGAAGTCTACGATCGCTTTCCCGAAGCCGTGGGCGGTGGGATCTGGTACGACGCCTTTCGTCTGGACCCGGATCGCCGGCTCTACGGCCCGTACGCCTTTCGCGAAGACGGCCGCGTCGTATTCACCTGGGATTTGAACACCGCCGAATACGATTATCTGAATCAGGACTGGTACAAACTGGCGCTGCCGGAAAAATGGGATCGCCGTCGCAAACGCGAACATGATTTTTATTGGACCGCGCCCTATGTCGACGAAGCGGGCACCAACGCGCTGCTGGTTACGGTCGACGCGTTTATGTACGATCGCGGCGGTCGCATTATTGGAATTTCCACCGTTGACTGGGCGCTCAGCGCCGTGACCGACCTCATGCAGAATACGCGTATTACCGAGGGCACCGAAAGTTTCCTGGTCGATCCCGCTTCCAGTCTCGTCGTGCAGTACTCCGGCGACCCGGAGCAGGCGATGCGCAAAGTCGATACGATCCCCTGGCTCGGCGAACTCAGCGCCCGGGCCTGGGACGAAAACGAAAAAGCGCGCGAAGCCAGGGCGGCGAGTAGCGGCGGCAGTATTCCGCCCGCGGTCACCGGGTCCGACGTGAAGCAGCTGGCAATGCAGCCGGTGCTTGAAAACGGATTGAAATACCAGGTCTATTATACGCGCACCGACACCGGCTATCTGTACGGCGTGATGATTCCGACCGGCGAGCTGGCCGGCGAAATCGACGCGATCCGCAATTATAGTCTGCTGGCCATGCTGCTGGTCGCCGTTGCATTGCTCGCGCTGCTGCACTACGCCGTGAGGCGCACGCTGCTGCCGCTCCAGAATTTAGAAGAGACCGTGCGTTTGGGATCCGAAGGCGATTTGACCGTGCGCGCGGATGATTCCGCCGGCGATGAGATCGGCCGCCTGGCCGGCCACTTCAACGAATACATGAGCACGGTCCAGGAGATCATTCGCGACATCAAAGAGACCGCCGAAACTCTCGGAGCCGCTTCGCATCAGATCGGTAAGACCTCCGGCGATTTGATTAAGGTTTCGCAGACCCAGGCGGAAAACATCTCGGGCATCTCCGCGGCGACGCGCGAAATGGCGCAGACGATTTCATTAAACGCGGATAACGCGCGCCAGACGGAAGGCATCGCGGGGCGCACTTCGGATCAGGTCGAAGAAGGCGCCGGCGCCGTGCGCAATACGGTGCTGGCGATCCAGAAGATGGGCGAACGCATTCGCGTCATCGAAGACATCGCCGCCGAAACCAATATGCTCGCCTTAAACGCGGCCGTCGAGGCCGTGCGGGCGGGCGAGTACGGCAAAGGCTTCTCTGTCGTCGCCGCGGAAGTCCAGAAGCTGGCCGAGTCCAGCCAGGCCGCATCCCATGAAATCAGCGAGCTGGTCTCAAGCAGCGTCAGCCTGGCCGACCGGGCGGGCAAGCTCTTCGGCGAAATCGAGCCGGAGGTTTCGCGCACCGCGGAGCTCGTGCAGAATATCGCCCTCGGTTCCGGTCAGCAGGAGCAGGCTTCGCGCGACATCGAAGAAGGCATGCAGGAATTGAATCGCGTCGCCCAGACCAACGCCGGTTCCGCGGAGCTCCTTTCGGAAACCGCGCAGAAGCTGGATACCCAGGCGGCGCAGCTGCAGACCAAGCTCGGCTTTTTTAAAGTTCAATAACGCGATGAACAATCATGCGGGCATCAGTGTTATCCTGCCGTCCGTGTAATCCCGCTATCCCCGGAGGCCGGTTCAGTAGATAAACAGCGTGCCGTTTGCGCGACAGGTGTTCGAGCAGGTCGTGATCGTCGCGAAGGCGCTTGCGGCGTAGGTCGCGAAATTCGCGCCGGTGCAATTGCCTCCGGACATTCCCGTCGTCCAGTACGAAGTTTCGCAGTTGAACCAGCAGACCTTCGCGGCCTGGGTGTAGTTCAATAAAACCCCGGCCTCGGGATAGGTCGTGCAGGCCGTCGCCGGGCTGGAGGTGTCGCTTACGGCGGCGAAATTCGAATTCAGATAGCCCGTCGCATACAGGCTGACGTCGCCGGCGGCCGTCGCGCAGCTCTGGCCGTTCGTTACCGCCGTGTTGCAGGCCGTGGCGAAGTCGGTCAGGGCGGGATTCAGCAAAAAAGACCAGACCAGAAAATTCGTGCGCTCGTCTTCGAGATTCGCTTCGCCGTCGCGCGTATCGCAGGCGGTCGTCGTGCAGAGCGCGATCGCCATCGCAGCTATCGTAAGCCTCGTAAGAAGCGGCTTGCGGGCGCGGGTCGCGCGGGTCGTCTTTTGCGAGCGGAAGATCTTCGAATGGAGTGTTTTCGAAGGCGAAATTTGGGAATGGATATGGTCTGCGTGCATATTAAATCGCTCTCGCATCTCAGAATTTCATTTCAATGCCGAGGTTAAAGAAGGGGATGAAATAGGTCTGGTCCCCCTGGCTTTGCTGGAGCAGCACGAAGTCGTAGACCGGCTCCGGGTTCGTCGCCGAGTAGGGCCGGCTGCGGCTCCAGGACTTGCCCGTTTCGTTGCGCCGCACGTACACGTTCAACAGCTCCACGAAGAAGTTGCCGTAGCCCCAGCCGTAACGAAAGAAGCGGTCGATGCGGATATCCAGGCGATGAAAGGCGGCGGTGCGCTCCGTGTTTTCATAAGGCGAAAATACGGGATCGAAAATCCGGCGGCCCTGGTTTTGCTGCCGGCCGCCGTCGTCGCCGATGATCTGCGTATAGGGCGCCGCGGTCTGGTAGCGCCAGCGCGCGCCGACCTGCCACTCGGGATTGATCTGGTAGCCGAAGACAATATTGGCGATGTGCGTGCGGTCGAAATCGGCGTAGCGGTCCTGCGTATTGTCGTACTGCGCGATGATGCGCGCTTCGTCGGTCGTGGTGACGCGCGTCAGCTCATCGGCGGTGAAGATATGCTGATGATTGTTGCGGATCGCGCGCGACCAGGTGTACGAAATCCAGCCGTACCAGCCGTTCACTCGCGGCGCTTTCGACTTCTTGATATAGACCTCGAAGCCTTCGGAGAAACCCGTGCCGTCGTTTGAAAATCCCAGAGAATCGTTGATCAGGACCGGCTGCGTATAGCGCGTGAAGGGGTCCTGGTTTTCGCGAAAGGGCGTCGTGACATAGGGATCGGTTACGACGATGTCGGTGTAGTACTGGCGAAAGGCTTCGGCTTTGAACAGCCAGTCGCCGAGCTCCTGCTGGATGCCGCCCGCGTAATGCTCCGCGCGTTCCATCAGCAAATTCGGATTTCCGGCGCTGCTGGAAAACTCGTTCGGATCCGGCAGGCGGTGATAGACTCCCGCGCCGCCGAGCAGGGTCGTCTTCGTCGGAAAAGTATAGGATAGCGTGCCGCGCGGATCGACGACCGTCTGTTTGGTCAGTCCGAAGTGTTCGACGCGCGCGCCCGGTTTGAATTCGAAGCCGGCGCCGGCGAGCGTCAGCATGGCGAAGGCCGAGTTGTACTGGTATTCGTTGTAGTCGCGGACCGGCACGATCGTAAAGTCCGGGTTCTCCGTGTCGAAAAAATCGGGCGAACGGTCGTTGGGATCGGTGAAGCGCGCCGTGATGCCCTGGTTGCGATAGCGTCCGCCGCGCAGCTCAAAGCCGCCCTCGAAGAGAACGTGGTCGCGCACAATGTCCCAGTCGATGTCGTTGCGCACGCCGGTGTAGCCGATCGACGCTTCCTGGTCGGCGCGCAGCTGACCGATGCGTCCTTGAATGAAAAAGATGTTATCGGTGTTGATCAGAGTCAGGGTGTTGCGAAGTTTCGAACCGGGCTGCCAGACATAGCGCAGCGCTTCCGTATGAAAGGCGCGGTCGATGGCGACGTTCGCGCCGAGTAAAACCGGATCGAGCTCTTTGGTCGGATCGTACTCCGGCGTGTTGTCGATCTCGGCGGTGAAAGTGTCTTTGGCGCCCAGGGCGTAAAAATAAAAGCTATGACGCGGCGAAAGGCTGAATTTGATCTTGGCCTGGCCGTCCCAGTAGATCGGCAGACGAATGCCTTCGGGCGCGAACTGGTTCAAAGTCAAATGCAGGTACGAAATCCGACCCGCGCCGATCCAGTAGCCGCCGGAGCCGGCGTCGGATTCGTCGGCGCTGACGGGATTGCCGATATTCGCGTCGCCCAGGTCGCCGGCGGAGTCGGCCTGGCCGAAGCCGAAGCCCGGCCCGCGCATGACGCGGGCGGCGTCGGGAATTTCTTGTTCGCCGTCGTCGGCCGCGTCGCTTTCGCCGCCGGATCCGCTGCCGAATCCGGGGATGACGCCTTTGAACAGAGCGTTGGTGGACCACAGCGAAAACGAAGCGTTGCCGCCGAAGCGTTCCACTTCGTCGATGGTTTCGATCGCGATGACGCCGCCGGTGGCGTTGCCGTAGTCGGCGGGATAGGCGCCGTTATAGATGTCGATCGTGCTGATCAAATCGTTGTGCAGCACCGAGTTGACCGGAAAGAAGTGAAAGGCGTAGCCGATGGGCAGATCGTCGACGAGATAGGTGTTCGCCTCTTCGTTCGCGCCGCGCAAAACGATTTCGCCGTTGCCGAAGGGCGCCGCGTTTACCCCCGGCAGCGATTCGATTCCGCGCAGGGCTTCGCCGAACTGGCCGGGGATGCGCTTGATTTCGTCGAGTCGCACCTGGTAACGCGAAAGTTTCTGTTTGTTTTGATTGCCGCGAACGGTGATATCGCTTGAGCTTTCGCCCGCGTCGGGCTTCGCCTGCGGCGCTTCGCCCGTGAAAATCGTCAGCTGCTGGCCTTCAGAAAGCACCTGCAGTCGCGGCTGGACCAGGGTGCCGTCCGGCGTAATCGCGCGAAATGTATAAAAGCCCGGAGCGGGCACTGTGATCTTCGCTTCGCCGCGGGCGTTCGTGAAATATTTCTGTCTGGTTTCGATGACGATCAGCTGAGCGTCGGCGACGCCTTTGTTCGTGGCCGGGTCGACGACGCGCGCTGTAAAGTCCAGGGCGAAGAGCGCCGAAGTCGGCAGAAACAGGGCCAGCCCGACAAACAGCGCTCGGAAGCGAAGCGGGGCGCGCATTCCGGCGAAGGGGCTTTCGGGATTGCGGCGAGTGCCGTTGGATTTGGACGATGGCATCATATTAAGGATCCAGTCCCGGGATATCGCAGAATTCGCAGTCGTCGGCATACAATTCCAGGCAGAACAGCGGGAAGTCGTTGAACGGGCAGGGCTGGCCGAGAATCAAAAGCCCGCACAGCCGCACGCCGTATTCCGGCGGCTCCGGTGGAATGATTAAAGGATACGAAGGCATATTGCCGCATTCGTTCGCCTTGAAGTTGATCGCCGCGCCGATTTCGCTGTACGCGTCGCCCAGGTCCATGGCCGATTCATCGACGCGGCAGGCGATCAGAGCCGCCGCCGCGATCGTCAATGCGCAGAGGCCGTTTCGCAGTCGGCGCAGCGCGCGTCCTGACGATCGCAGGGGTCGTCGGGTGCTGGTTTGTTTTGCCGGGGATGAACCTGGTATCATAAGTCTATCTTCGTCTGGATTTTTTTTGTTCCCGGAGGCGCGCCTTCACATCGCGTTCATAGGCCTTGCGTTCTTCGTCGCTCAGGAATTTGATTACGTCGCCGCGAACTTTCATGACAGCGACCCGGCCCAGCAGAGAATAGTAGTGCGTTTCGTGCCAGTAGTGGATGTTGATCATCGTGTCGCCTTCCAATCGCTGGACCGCGGTTCCGACGGCGTACTCCGGATCGAGGGGCGGCGTGGCGGGCCACATATTAAACAAAAAGAAGACCGACGATTCGCCGGTTTGTTCGCAGCCGCCGCGATATTCGCGGGCCGGCCGGTACTCGACCGCGGGGCCCAATACGCGTAGATCCGCTTCGGATAAAGTTTCGCGGCGCTGCAGCTCGGCCCGATCGACGCATACGATTTTATAGGGTGCGCCGCGGGTCAGTGTGATCGCAGGTGTAATGCCCGCGTTGTAAACCATGCCGCCCTTGTCGAGGATGCCGCCCGGGAAGCATGCCAGCATCGTGCCGGCCGCCAGGGCGGTCGCCATCCGACGCAGCGTTTTTTGGAATTGTCGGACGCGGGATATCATACTCACCGGCCGTCGGTAAAGCGCACCACATCCGCTTTGAGGTGAAAGCGATGGCGGTTAATGAAAAACAAAAACATCGAGCGATCGGTCCAGTAGCGCAGGTTAATCAAGGCGTCGCCTTCATTCTGGCCGATCAGCTGCGATTCCGCCTGGGAAACCGGCGGATCCGATAGCGGCAGGCCGATGATGCCCAGATCAATGGTCCACCAGCTGACCGTCGTTTCGGCCGGGCCGATGACTTCGAACTGGCGGCCTTCCATGGGTAGATTCGAGGTGGCAATGCCGCCGCTTGCGGAAATGCAGCCGGTTAAGAAATACAGGCACAGCATCGCCAGCACCGGTCGAAAAATTGAGGAACGGAACATAAGCAAACTCCGGGGCCATCTTCAAAACGGCCTGTCAATGGTCTATTAAAACAGGAGCGATCGGATTCAAATTCCGGCGTCCGCCGCGCGGCGAAAAAGTTCCTGCGCGGCGCGCTGGCCTTCGGCACCCAGGTCCCGGGAGAAATCGTTTACATACAAATCAATATGCGCCGCGATCACCGGGTCTTCGAGAGCCTGGGAGTGCTCTTTGATGAAGGCTTTGCTGTCGCCCGGGTGCTCGTATGCGTGGGCGATCGATGCGCGGATTGCTGCTTCGATACTTTCTTTCTTCAGGCCCGCCGTGATCAGGTCTTTGCGCACGGCGATGCATCCCAGCGGGATCGGCAGGCCGGTGCTCTCTTCCCACCACGCTCCGAGATCTCGAACCGGCAGCAGTCCCGCGCGTTCGTACGTGAAACGCTCTTCGTGAATGATCACCCCGAAATCCGCCCGGCCGTTTTGCAGCGCCGGCAGAATTTGTTCGTAGCGCACCGCTTCGAATTCGATCGCCTTGATTTCGTCGGCGCTCAGGCCCTGGTCGGCGAAGAATAGATGCGTCAGCAGATTGGCCGTCGTGTACTGCCCGGGAATCAGCACGCGACGTATGCTTCGCGGATCATCGATCTTGCCGCTTTGATTCGTAATCAGCAGGGGGCCGCAGCCGCGACCGAGGGCGCCGCCGTTATTTAGCATCTCGTAGGAATCGCCCAGGCGACTCATGGCGAAAAACGAAAGCTTGGTGATTGCGTGGCGCTGCTCCTCAAGGGCGCGGCGATTCAGTTCCTCGACGTCGGCGAAGTCCAGGCGGAGGGGTGCGCCGAGCAGCTCTGCGCCGTTTTCTTTCAGGTGATGAAAGATGAAAGTGTCGTTCGGGCAGGGGGAGATGGCGAGATCGATCGCTCTGGTCTTGTCTGGCATGATGGTGCTTCGCTCTGGTGTTGCGTAAATCGGCGCGCCCTTATTCGCCGCGCGCTGATTCCGGGCCATGATTCTTAAAATAGTCGCGCAGGGCGAAGGCCGTCGTTTTCCGCAGCCGATCGCGCGCCTGTTCCGGTGTCAGCGGCCAGGCCTTGCCGCAGGCCGCATTCGTATCATACAAATGAGGAAAACCCGCCGCGACGAGCGCCGCCCGATCCGCCGCGGGAATCATGCCGCTTACAATCAGCAGGGGCGGCGGTGGACTCTTCGAATCGCCCCCTTGTTGCTGCGTCGCGCTCAGGCAGCGGCCCAGTCCCGCGACGACTTTGCCCTGGAGGCTGCCGCGATCGGTCGCGCCTTCGCCGCTGATGATCAGCTCCGGGCGCTCGTCATGTTTTTTTACGAGCAGTTCGTCCAGCCCCGCCGCTTCCAGGAAGAAGTCAATGCCCGATCGAAAGTGGATCGTGGCCGCCGGCCAGTACAGCAAAGGCAGAGCCAGGCCGCCCGCGGCCCCGGCGCCGGGTCGACGATACAGCGGTTCGGAGCTTTGCGCTATGTCGCGCGAAGCTGCTTCAGGGCCGGCATTTCGGCGGGCTGCGTCGCCCTCCGCAAGTCGCGCGCGCATGTCTTCGAAGAGGCGGCCCATGTGCGCCAGTCGTTCTTCCAGGGCTTCGACTTCCGCCGCGTTCGCTCCTTTCTGGGGTCCGAAGAGTCGCGCGGCTCCATCGGGGCCGTCGAGCGGGTTCTGGACATCCGTGTAAACATGCACGGCGATCGCTCTGGACGCGCCCGTCGCTGCCGCTGTCGAAATAGATTTCGGCGCGACGACCGACTGCGCCGCAAGCACTTCGCGAAAGCTTTCGATCTCCTCGCCGACGCCTGTGCCGCTCGCCTGTTCGGGAGCCGCGTGGTTATTCGGCTGCGTCGCTCGTAAAAAACGAAAGCCCAGCGCCCGTGCCAGACCAAAGCCGCCGTCGCTCGTGCCGCTGCCGCCCAGAAATAAATGCAGCGCGATCGGCGCGTCCGTCGCCGCATCGTCGGCGATCCGCGCCGCCATCCATTCGCCGACGCCGCGCGTTGTACGATCCAGGATCGACTGCTTGCGCGCGCCGGGCAGGGTCAGGCCGATCGCCAGAGCCGTTTCGAGATAGCAGTGCAGTCCGCGCTCGCCGCGATTTGTCGGATCGGATTCCAGATACGACACCGCTCGCGGAGCGCCGTTGGGATCGGCGAGCCTTGCGCTGTTTTCGCGCAGGAGTAGATCGAGGCCCGCTGATTCTGAAAGTTCCCGCAGGCAGTCATGGCTGCCTTCGCCGCCGTCGGCCAGCGGTTTGCATTCAATTGAGAATTCAATGTCTTTGGTCTCGCCGGAGCCGCGCGCGAAATTCTTCGCACCGTCTGCCAGGGCGTCCTGGACTCCGGCGCGCATGGCCCGGGCGGCGGCCGCCGCGCTGAGGGTGCCTTTGAATTTGTCCGGCGCAATCAGAACGCGCATCAGGCCGATCCTTTCGCCGGCGCGCCGGTCGGCGATTGCTTCTCGGCGTCGCCGTCGATCGCGTCGTCTGAAAAATCGATCCGGCGCCTGAGCCAGCCGAAGGCCGTCAGCAGCATGCCGATCGCCGCCAGGCTGATCGAGAAATTGCGCAGGCCGCTGAAGTCTTCGGCGAAGGGATGCGAGTTCCCTCGCAGATGCGTATGGAAATTGCCGGCCGCGTCGCGAAAGACGAGCACTTCGACGTTCTTGCCTTCCGAGTTGAGATGATAGTACTGTGATGAAACTTCTTTGGTTTGCTGGAAAGCCGTATTGCGATAGCGGCCGGAGTAGGCGTAGAAATAACGTTTGCCGCCGACCAGAAAGGTCTTGCGTTTTTGCGCGCGATCGAGAGTCGCAAAGGTGTACTGCCCGTCTTTTAGCATCCGGGCTTCGATGTCCGACATCAGTCGGTCGCGTACCGTAAAAACCAGGGCCGTGCTGCCGAAGGCCAGCAGCAGGATCGGACCGGTGACGCGGGCGAAGGCGATCATCGCCCGGAGTCCTCCAGTGCGGAGCCTGCCGATGCGGAGTCCGCTCGCGCGTCGTCCTCCGTCGTGCCGGCCGCCCTGCGCCCGACCTGGATTTGCATGCCTTCCCGCGCCATGTACAGGCGAGGTCGTTCGACCTGCAGGGCGCGTTTGTGTTCGATTGCCGACTTGAAATTCTCAAAAAGCTTCGCGTCGGAGTAGGCCGGTTCGTGGTGGGTCAGCACCAGATTTTTGACCGCCCACTTGCAGGCGATATTGATCGCCATGGTGATGCTGGTATGGCCCCAGTCGAATTTCGAAAAGTGATCGTCGAGGGTGTACTGCGCGTCGAGAACCAGCAGGTCCGCGTTCAAAAAGAATTCGAAGTCCGCGCGATCCCGCTCCAGGTCCTGGCCGGTGAATTCGCAGTCGGTGGCGAAAATAAAACTCGCGCCGTCGCGGCGAAAGCGATACGCGAAGCTGCCGCCCGGGTGGCGCAGCGGAAAAAAGTCGACCGTCGTTCCGTCTTCAAAGCGGATCGGCGCGTCCTCTTTTAATGTAACGAAGTGCTTCGTCGAAGCGCTCTGCTCGAAAGGCATCGGGAAAAACAAATCGATCTGCTGGCGGGTCAGGCGGCTCTCCAGATTATCGAAGGGCGAATAAAAGAAGATCTCGTTGCCGGGGATGTACATCGGCTTGAAAAAAGGCAGCCCTTGAATATGATCCCAGTGGGTATGAGTGAAGAAGATGTGAACTTTGCCTTCGCCGCGCCCGCACGGGCCTTCCATCAGGCGATCGCCAAGGGGGCGCAGGGCGGTGCCGCAGTCCACGATATAAGGAATGTCTTCGCCGCTTGCGGGATGCACGGCGATGCAGGTGGTGTCCCCGCCGAAGACCTGGCCGAGATGCGGCGGCAGATCTTTTAGAAACGCATCGATTTGCGTTTCGTCTTCCAGGCCCTGCCGAATCGCTTCGCTCACAACGCCGCGCAGTTTCTGGCGGTATTCTTGATTGCGTAGCGGGGTCGGCAGTGACCCCCGAACCCCGAGCAGTTTGATTAACATATCGAATTGCCAGAGGAATGTCGGGATGAGAGGATTTGAACCTCCGACCCCCTCGTCCCGAACGAGGTGCGCTACCCCTGCGCTACATCCCGAAAAAAGAAAGAACCCGACCATTTCCGCGGACGAGAGCAGGCTGTATACTAAAATAAGCAGTGGATTTGCGCCTGCGCGCCTTTTTCCATTTCGCCGACCGGGGCGGCATATTCCGTTTGACACTGCAGGGGGTCTTTAAACCATGGTCGAATCAGAGGCTTTGGATATCAGATGAGTACCGATACAATCATGACCCTTCAAGAAGTCGAAGCGCAGTTCGATGTGCTCTCCGACGTAACGGACCGAGTGGCGCTGATGAACAGCGTCTACGAATCTGATCTGGAAGGGGCTTTCAATGAGATGGAGTCTTTTACGGAAGGCGCCCGCCTCTGGGATGTCGCCGCCATGGAAGAGCCCGCCCGCAAATTTTATCTGAGCCACATGTCCTTTCACCGCGAAATCGTGGCCGAAATCATTGCCGAAGCGCGCCAGGTTCTACTCGAAGAGCGCCGGGCCTACGTCAAGCGGCTGGTGAATTATCATCGCGATTTCAGCCGCTGGCTGAACAGCATCGAAAAAAAGTTCGCAGCCTGAATAATAAAATTGCAATTCTGCTCGAATCAATTTGTTATTAGTATTATGGGGAGTGTCTGCGGTCGCAGCGGCTTCGCTTTCCCACAGGCGGCTGCCGATTTTCCGATTTGGGGCGCAAAGCGACCTGATTTCGGTAAGGTTTGATCTGCGTTTTCCGATAGGAAAGCATGTCGACCGGGTGGCCGACCAAATTTGAGGTTATTCTGATGAATTCTTTAGTAAACAACAGCAAGACGCTGTCCAGCCGGCTGCTCCTGATAGCCAGCCTGATCGCCGCTACGACGACGCTGGCATATTGCGGCCAGAAAGACAATTCCAATGCCGGCCCGGCAACGGTCCGCACCATCGTAAGCCACGCCGCTGGCGATGTTTTGCTGGAGCGTTCGGGCGAGCAATCGCCGATTACGACCGGTCAGGAGCTGCAGGCTCAGGACTTTCTGATCACCGGCGACGGCTCCTCCGTTGATCTGGCGGTCACCGGCTACGGCGTTGTGAAAATTGGCGCCGGCACTCGCGTGCAGGTGCAGTCGCTCACGAAAAGCACCGGCGGCTCGGAAGCCCGCCTGCGCCTGGAGCGCGGCAATGTAGCATCTTTCATTAATCGCCAGGACAAAAACGATCGCTTTTCGATTGCGTCACCGACGGCAATCGCCGGCGTTCGCGGGACTTCGTTCATGATGTCTGTCGACGACAGCCGCAAAGATCCCCGGGTCAAAGTAGCGGTTCTGAGCGGCGCGGTTGCCGTGCAGGTGCCCGGCCAGTCTGAAGAGGTGATTCTCGAAAAGAACAGCCAGATGACGATCGACGGCTTCAACCGCATCAACCGCAACATGGTTCGCCCGCTGTCCGAAGATTCTTTGAATGCCATCAAGACCCTGGCGGTATTCCAGAAGTCCAACGTGCTGGAATTCAACAGCCTGCTGGACGACATTCGCAAAACCAGCCCCGAGCTGCAGGTTCTAGAAGGCGAAGCGAGCGCAGAAACCGCGATGGAAGATCGCGCTGCCCGTGACGCCCGGGAAGGCGGAATGGATTCTGTCAGTCGCGCGGATCGCGCCGATGTTTCTAAAACCCTGAAGCGCGATACGAAGGGCGATCCGATCCAGCTGAAGCCCTCTTCGAGCTATACCGAATAATCGCGAAGTTCAGATCAATCTTCGTTTTCAAACGGCGGAAGTCCTCTGGTGTGAACCAGGGGCTATCCGCCGTTTTTCGTTTGGGGCCGGGACTTTCATTCACTTTCAGTTGACGCAAGCCCTAAATGTGAATAATGCTGGTACATCCCCACCAGCTTCAGAATATTCGTACAAAAGATTATGAAATTTTCCAATATAGAGCCGCGTTCCGGATCCTCAGTCCGGGCCGGAGCGAACTTCTTCGCAGTCCGTTTTGCCAGCTTGATTTTAATTGCAGGCGCGGCCGCTTTCTGGATCGCCTGCGCCAGCGTGCGCCCAATTCCGGCTCCCGCCGCTGATCCGATTTTGCCGGAGATGCGTTTGCTGGCGGGGCAGGGCAGTCCGGTGCAGGATGCGGAGGACTTCAAGCTGCGAAAGACCGGGCGCCCCGCGATTCAGCTGGTTTTACACAATGACGCGAGCGCCGGCGGCCTTCCGGGGCCTCTGCGCGATATCGCGTTCTTAAAGATGGCGCACCTGCTCAAGTTTCCGGACGTGAAGCTGGTCACGCCTCCGGCCCAGGTCGCTGCGGATCTCGGCACAGTCGGGCCGACCAGCCGCAAATATCTGGCCGAACTGCAGGCGGACGCCGTGGCTTCGATCCAGGTGCAGACCGCCGGCGAAGACCAGGCGAAGGTCGCTCTGCGATTGCTGGACCCGGTCACGGGCGATTCGTTCGGCGAGTTCGTGCAGAACGCCCGCATCGTAAAACGGGTCATTGACCCCGCGCATCAGGCGGAGTTCTTTCGCGATCGTGCGAAGCGTCGGGTGGAATTTTTAGAAGCGGGCCAGTCGCCGCAGTTGGAGTTTACCGGCGACGGCAAGTCTTCCGTGCGCGATCTCGTTCTGCGATCGGTGACGGCGAATCTTTCGGTGCAATCTTCGAGCCCGGAGACGGAAGTCGTGCTGATCGCCGGAGACAAAAAGCGTCGGGCTCTGGGCAGCGTGCCCATCAGCGGCGAACGTCTCCGCGAAGGCCTCTATCGCCTGGAGCTCAAGCGCCCCGGCTATGAAGCGATTGCGCGCGAAATTCAAATTCGCGCCGGCCGCGACCGCGACCTTTTTATTACCTGGCCCGATGATCAGGGCGCGAGCAGCCTCAGCGTGCTTTCGGCGCCGCCGGGCCAGCGCGTCTCGATGGACGGCACGATTCGCGGCCGGACCCCGCTGTATATCACCAGCATCGACCCGGGATCGTACTCGCTGGAAGTTTCGCGCTCGATGGAAGGCCAGGGATTTGAAGTGGTCGGCGAATCGGCGGTGGAAGTGGCCGGCGGTCAGAATGCCGGTCGCGTGTTTTTTACCCGCTACGATGAAAGCTTTACGAAAGATCTTATGAGTTCCGACTACTGGTCGCTCAGCGCGGAAGCCGAAGGCGTCAAACCCGAGTTCGCGGGCGACGGCGGCCTGGCCTTTCGTCTCCAGCCTGGCAGTGCGACCCAGGGCCGTCTGGGCCTGACTTCGCGGCCGATGGTGACGAACTCTTTCGATATGACTCTGGTGGTGCGCCAGGCAGCGGGCAACGCGCTGACCTTCGGTCTGGTGAATCAGGAGCAGGAAACTATTCTGGTTCGGATTTCCGGCAAAGTGTATACGCTGGAGCGGTTCACCGGCGGTTCACCGGTGGCGCCCCTGAGTTTTGAGACGATTAAGCAGCGCGAAGGCAATCTGTATCCCGTGCGCTTTCGCTACGATAAAGTCGAGAATCGTCTGCAGGTGGAAATCGACGGCGACGTAGTCTACGAAGGCCCCTACAACAGCGGTGGCGCGGCGAGCGTTGTGCTGTGGACCGACGCGGAGTCTGCGGACGGTCGCGAGCTGGCCCGCAGCCTGCGCATTCGTTCCGGCAGGGGGCTCTATGATGATTGATTCGATGATTGATGGAACGATTGACTCGATGTCTGACCTCAGGCTCTCGATTCGCAAATCCGATTCGATTCGCAAATCCGCGAACCGCTGGAATAATTCAATGACCAAATCCGTGTATCTGTCTAAAATCCTGGGCGTGGCTCTGCTGGCCGCCGTTCTGGGGCCGGCCTGTTTGACGCCGCCCGCGCGGATGTCCAGCGCGCAAAGCCAGGATCTTTCGAAGATCAAAGATCCGGTCAAATACCAAAAGGCTCAGGAGATGGTGAACGCCGCCAATCGCCTGTACCTGCGCAAGCGCTATCCCGAAGCGCTGAAGCTGGCCCGGGAATCGATCGAGGTTCACGAAACCTTCGAAGGCCACTATCTGATTGGCACGGTTCTCTATCAGCAAAACAAGACCGAAGAATCTCTCGATGCTTATTTGAAGAGCGAAGCCCTGAATCCGACCGATCAGCAGCTGCTCCTGACGATCGGCACGGTATATACGGCCCTGGGGGATCTCGGCGAAGCCCAGAAACGCTATCTGCGACTGCATGAAACCTATCCCGAAGATCCGGTGTACTCATACAAGGTCGGCACGACGTACAAAAACCTGCGGGACTACGAAAAGGCGGACACGTACTTAAAGAAGGCCGAGGTAAAGGGCTTCAAACACCTGGACCAGGTTTATATGCAGCTCGGCGACGTGGCGCTCGAACTCAAACAGTACGAAGCCTCGGAAGAGTATTTCAAAAAAGCCAGGGCCATCAATCCGAAGCTGAAAGACGCCGCGAAGGGCGGGCAGGCGAGTCGTATGGCCGCAAAGCTCGAAGAGGGTAATACCGCCTTTCGCGCGAAAGACTACGACACGGCTCTGGTGCACTTCAACGCGGCCAAGAAGCTCGGGCCCGGTCAGGCCGCACCGTTTATTCTGTCTGGTTCGACCTATCTGGTGACGGAAAAGTACGATCTGGCTCGCAAAGATCTGCTCAAAGCGACGGAGTTGAACCCGGCCGACCCGAAGGGTTATTCGCTGCTGGGTTCCGCGTATCATAAGCAGAAGAACTATCGCAGCGCGCTTTCCACGTTCGAACGGGGGCTCAAAGTAGCCCCGGAAAGCTTCGAAATGCTCAACAAGCAGGGGCTGGTTCTGCGGGATCGCGAGGAGACTTCCCGGGCGATCGATTCGTTCAGCCGCGCGGTTCGGATTCAGCCGGACTATCTGCCGGCTCGCCTGAATCTCGCGTATACGCTGCTCGACGATCGGCGCTACGTGGACGCGCGTCGTGAATTCGAAACCGCGCAAAAGATCGCGCCAAAAGATTCCGAGGTCGCTCGCGGCACTCAGCTGGTGGAGATCTACACGGTGCTTGATCGCGGGGATCGCTTCTTTAAAGAGCGTCGCTTTTCCCAGGCCCTGACCGAATACCGCAAAGCGCTCAAAATTCGCTCCGACATTCCCATCGTTTATAATTCGCTGGGGCAAACGGAAATCGCGCGTAAGAAATATTCCCCGGCCGAAGGCCATTACAAGAAAGCGCTGACGCTGGACGCAAATAATATCCCCGCCCTGCAGGGCCTGCTGCGCGTTTATTCGGTTCAGCGCAAGCCCACGCAGGAGCGCGAAACTCTCGCGCGCTTGCAGAAGCTCACGCGAAATGATATCACCGCCGCCATCACCCTGGGGCGGATCAAAGAGGACGCGGGCAAGCTCGCCGAGGCGGAGAAGTACTATCTGGGTTTGATGAAGTCGAATCCGGACGCGAAGCCGCTGAAGCGTCGCCTCGGCTACGTGTACTACAAGCAGGGTCTGGCGCTGAATAAGCGCGAGAACTACAAAGGCGCCCTGGGCAAATTCGAAAAGGCCGAGAAATTCAATCCCGAGATTCCGCAGCTGCCGGAAACTCTGAAAGTCGTGCGCGAGAATATTCAGTACGCATCATTGCTGCCGCGTCTGAAAAAAGCGGAGCGGCTTTTTTCCCAGGCGCGCTATCGCGAAGCGCTGCCCTTGTATGAGCGCGTATACAAAGAACTCAAGCGCCCGCTGATTCTCGTAAAGATCGCGAACTGCCATATTTCCCTCGGGGACGAACAAAAAGGCCTGGCGATGCTGGAAAACGCGGAGAAGGAATCTCCGGCCGGGGACGTCGAAGTCTCCGAGGCGATCTACAACTATCTGCTCCAAAAAGGTAAGGTCGATCGTGCGCGGGCCGGGTTTCAGCGCATCGTCGAAACGCACGAGGACGCCTACTATTCGTGGTACAAGCTGGGCGTCATCGATCTCATGAAAAAAGAGCCGAAGGCCGCCGTTACGAATTTTAATCGTTCCGTGATTTATAAGCCGGACTTCGCCGTGGGTTATATCGCCCGGGGCGTCGCTCTGTATGAGACCGGCGCGAAAGATCGCGCGCGATTGGAATTCGAAGAGGCCCTCAAGCGAGATCGTGAAGCGGTGCTCGCTTCGTTTAATATCGGCGTCCTGTTTTATAACGAGGACATGCTGGACAAAGCGAAGAAGATCTTTCTCGATCTGGCGAAGGAGTTTCCCGAATACTGCGATCCGCGCTACCAGCTTTCGTACATCTACTTTCGCGAAGGCGATCTGGACGCCGCGGAAAAAGAGGTCAACTACTGCCTGAAGCGAAACGAAGAGGCGCGCTTTCACTGGGCGCTGGCGCAGATTCGAGCGAAGCGCTATGAAAAAACCAAAAGCCCGACTGACGCAAACGCGGCCCGGGCGGTCTATCGCGACATCATCGCGAAATATCCGACGTCTTCTTATACCGAAGAAAGTCGCCAGGCTCTGCGCAAGATTTCTCCCGACAGCCGCATTGTGCAGCCGTACGCGCTGCGGGGCAATAGTCGCAAAGCGCCGCTGCTGTACAACGGGAATCTGCTGCTCGTCGAAGTCGGTCGCCTGGTCGCCTACGATTCGTCCGGCAAAAAAGAGCGCTGGAGCGTCAAGACGCCTTCGCCGGTCGTTGATATTTACGCCGATCATTTATTGCACGTTCTTTCCGCTGATGGCAAAGTCAGTCTGTATGAACTGAGCGCAGGCGCGCGCCTGGCGGAATTCCAGGCGCCGGCCGGAGCGCGGTATCTGACCGGAAGCTACAATCGCATCGGCGTCGGCTATCTGAGCGGCAAGGGCGCCGCAGCTCGCAGTGGCCTGGCGGTGTTCGATCGCTCGGGGTCGGAGCTGGCCCGTTATGCGGACGCTCCGGCAGCCAGTCGCTTTCATTCTCTGGGCGGCTCCTTTCTCCGCGTCGACCGGGTCGGCAACAATGCCGTCGTAAACGTGCTGCCCGCGCCCGGCGCTGCCGATTCAGGAGCGGGATCGCTGAAAGTGCCTTTCGCCCGCCTGCGTGCTCTGCCTCAGATCGAGGACGACGGCAGGAGCCTGTATCTGTTCGCGCCCGGCGACCGGGTGGCGATTGTGAACGTGGGCGCCGACCGCAAGGCCGAGCTGGCCGGTCGTGTTACGGTGCCCCGGAGCACGGCGCGAGTAGAGCTGCAGCGTCGCAAAGACGGCAAAACACAGATACTGGTGCCGGCGCCGTCAAATGTGACGGTGTACGATACGAGCGGCAAGCAGCTGCGACGCATCGCTCTGCCGAAACCGCTCGCATCGCAGTTTTCCCTGCGGGCGCTGCCCGATGATCGTTTGCTGTATCTCGGAACGGACGGGCGTATGCGCTCCGTCGATTTCAACGGCAAAGAACAGTGGCAGCTGAAGCTGCCGACGACGCGTGCGCGCACTCCCCGCGGGGCTCGCGTCGAGGAAGCGTACTCGATCTATTACTGAGCCTTCGCGCGGTTTGAGCCAGGCCCCTGAGGCGCACACTCCTGCTACTCCGCCGGCAAGCAGGCCGTCGGAAGAGTATAAGTGTGCGCGGAGTGTTATAGATTCGTTATTTTTGAGCTTTGCTTTCGGATTCGAATCGGTTTCTTTTGATTTTTATTGACTCAGACATGGCGAACGGTTAGCCTTTCGCCTGTATGGAATCGAATCAAAAGAGTCACAGCGCTCGCTGGAATTATTATATCGATCGCGGTTTCCAGAACCAGTTCATGCTGCGCTTCGCGCTGGTGATCGTGTTGATTGCCGTCGTCGCGCTCGGGGCGCTCTGGCTGTTGCGATCCGAAGAGTACGGGCTGCTGCCCGGAAACGCCGGCATGTTGTTCGCTATCGACATGCAGCAAACCGACGCTTCCGGCGCCGGTGGAATTGTCCCCGGAAAGAGTTACACAGCATTCGCGCTGTACTGGCCGCCCGTCTTGATCATGAGCGGAATCAATCTGACCCTCATTCTTGTCTTCGGCTTGTTTTATTCGCATTCGATGGCGGGACCGATTCATAATATCAAACAAACGCTGCGGGCCATGGTCGACGGGGAGGAGCCGCGTCCGATTCGCATTCGCAAGGGCGACCAGTTTCAGGAGCTCGCCGATTTGATGAACCAGTTGATTGAGAAGAGGGTGAAATAAGTGAAGCAAGTTGTCTGGATGATTCGTATTCTCGCGGTCGGAGTATTGGCGGCCGGACTTATGGCCCTGAGCCCGGGCGCCAGCACGGTGACGGCCCAGGAGCCTTCGGCTGCCCGCGCCTTCAATCTTGTTCCGCTGGCCGGTTCCGACGAGCTCGACAAGGCGATTTCCGATCCGCGCATCGGCGTGCTGGAAAAGCGCCTGGCGATCAAACGTCTCGCGCAGCTGGCCGGTCAGTTGAAGGGGCCGCAGGCGAAGGACGTTGCGCCGTCGCGTCTGTTCAATCCGCTGCTTGGAATTCTTACTCCTCAAAAATCCATTCGGGATCACTATATTCTGCGCGAAGAGGCCTGCACCGCGCTGGCGGCCTTTAGTACGCTGAAGGGCAGCGAGCAGCTGGTCGGTCCGCTGGGCAAACGTCTGAAAGATTCCGCGGAGCGCGAAGAGGTGCGCATGTCCGCGGCTCGCAGCCTGGCGAAATTCCGCAATGACGCGGGGGCCGCTGCGTCCGAGCTGGTCGCGGCACTGAATCAGGAAATTGACCGCGGGCCGAAGGCGGATAATATCAATTTAACAACCGGCATTGTTGTAGCTCTGGGACAGCTGGGCGATAAGCAGTCTTTCGTTCCGCTGATGCGCGTTGTGCAGTCGCGTTTTCCGAATACCACGAAGCGGCGCGCCCAGGCTTCGCTCGAATCGATTCGCTGGAAATAAACTTCGGATTCTGATCGACCCGGGCGCCGTGCGTTCTTGTGGTTCGCTCGAATTAAATCGAGCGAACTACGTTCAAGCGCTCGCCGCTCAGACGAAACTTCGCCACCGATCCGGGCGGGAACGGAAACACGCGCTCCGGATCGGCGTCGACGGTGATCTCGCCGTCCATTTCCGAAACCACGCTCAGGACTTCGTTTTCCTCGACGGTCGTCTGGATGTATTCGAATTTGCGCCGCGCCCGGCTGCCGACTTCCCGGGCTACGGTGCGAAAATAATTCGCGTCTTTCGGGAAGGCGGCCTTCGCCTGCTGGGATAGCGGCTGGCAGTTGCGATACCAGCCCGTGGAGCCGGCGCCGCAGGCCAGGAGCAGGCCCGAGTTTTTATGTTCTTCCCACTTCTGTTGTCCGCCTTGTGCGTCTTCGCCTTTGTGAATCATGTAGCGGCTGACGTAGTCGTGAAAGGTGCTGCGTACAGTAACCTCCGAGACGCAGGGCGATAGCTTTTTGCGCTGACCTTCCGGCGTCTCGATATCGCAGCCGATGCGCGTCCACGCTTCCATTTGCATCGATGGATTTTTCAGAGCGTCCTTGTGGGATTCTTTCTGCTGATTCTTCTGGGCGGCGCCGGTCGGCGGCGGTGAATCGAGCAGCTCCGGAATTTTTTTGAAAAATTCAGCCGGCTTAAAGTAGAGCAGGGCGCCCGTAGAGCTCTCCGGATCGGAGTTCAGTCCCAGAATCGCCCGGTTGCTTGAGAGATAGTGGCTGACGTGCACGAAGTGATTGTCGCCGCCGAAGCTGATCAGCAGGTCGTAGTCGCCGTTTTCTAAATAGGGCAGCTCTTCGCGTTGGACGTAGCGCGCGTCGGGCAGGGCGTTGCGCAGGCTTTCTAAGTTGCGAATCTGGCGTTCGTGGGCCTGGAAGACCCGCTCGTATGCGTTGTGCTGGGCGTTGCTCTGGCGGCTGTAGATCTTTCTGGCCGTGCGAGCGGATCCGTAGCGAACGCGATCGCGCTCCCACTTGGTTCGCTTGACGACGATAAAGATCCGTTCCGCCTGCATTATTTTACGGCCGCATGAATCACCGCGGCGCCCAGCATCAGCTTATGAAAGGGGGCGCTCTGAAAGCCCGCGGCCAGCAGCTCGGCGGCCAGCTCCTGCGGCCCGGGATAGATTTTCGCCGAGGCCGGCAGATATTCGAACATCTCGGTGTGCTCGCCCTGGAGCATGTGCCCGATGCGGGGAACGATTTTGTCGAAATAGAAATTGTGAAAGAAAGATGGGATGCGGCCCTTGACTTCGCCCACGTCGAGAATCACCAGGCGCGCCCCCGGCTTCAGAACGCGCCGGCACTCATTCAGGCAGGCCGCGCGATCCTGCACGTTGCGCAGGCCGAAGCCGATGGTAATCGCGTCGACGCTGTCGTCCGGAAAGCGGCTGAGGTCCGTGGCGTCGCCCTGCAAAATTTCAATCGGCGCGATCGCCGGGGCGTCGTCGGGCCGGGCGCTCAGGCGCCGTTCCTGGACGGCGAGCATGCCCGGGCTGTAGTCCAGGGATGTGACCCGGGCGGCCGGGCCCAGATACTGCGCGAAGAGCAGGCTCAGATCCCCGGAGCCGGAGCAGAGATCCATCGCGTGAATGGCGGGTTTGGTCGAATTCGCGTCCTTTTGGGAGGCACGATAGCGGGGCAGCCCGGTCATCCGGATCGCTTTGCGTTTCCACAGGCGATGCATCCCGAAAGTGATAATATCATTGAATCGGTCGTACGTGTCCGCGATCGCGTCGAAGTTCTCGCGAATATAATCGGCCCGGCCTTCCGCGGCGGGGAGCTGGTAGCCGGTCCTGGTTCTGCTTGTCATGTCGGTGATTGGTTCGTTTTGTTGTATTCGGATGGGTTTCCGCGAGTCTGAACGCCGCCGCGGAATTGTAAACTCATAAAACGTGTATGTCTAACGAGAGTCAGGCCCCCGGAACCAGCCTCGAAAGCGCGCTGGAGCTCATCGAAGCGAAGTCCGCCCAGGAATTCGTTTCCGCGATGGAAGCCAGGGGGGACTTTAAATTCAAAGGGATCAAGCGGATCTTCGATCAGATCCATGACTGGACCGGCAATTTCGCCAGTCGGGGGATCTTGCCTTCGTACGAGCAAATCGCCCGGGACAGCGAGATGCCCGAAGACCGCGTGCAGCAGTATTTGCAGGAGCTGATGGGCCGGGGCCAGTCCGACGCTCGTCTGGTCTTCGCCATGCCGGCTCTGCAGTTTATCGCCGGGGCCAACGCCGGCATTTCGTCCATGCCGATCTTTTGTCGCCCGACTCAGAGCGAAGGCACTTCCGCGCGAAAATATCTACAGACCTATAACGAAAAGAATCTGTCGGCGCTGGTCAAGTGGATCGAAGGCCGCGGCGCTCCCAACGAAGCGAAGTATCGCGAGTATTTGACGAAGGCGATCCAGGCGGAGAAGCTGCGGGATACGCAGGCTCGCAATGAAATCGTAAAATATTTTTATACGAGCCTGGACGATACGCCGGAGCGTCGCAAGCTCGCGTATTCGCTCTTCGCGCGCCCGGTATTGCAAAAGCTGGTCGATACGAAAAAGCTGCTGCTGATTAAAAGTCAGGCGCCGAACGGCAAACCGATCAGCGGCGTATTCTATCCCGGGTCGGCGGAAATCGACGCGCGCCTGCGAATACTCGGCGATCATTATTTTCAGCATGTCGTCAAAGAGGGCGGCGAGTTCAGCACCGATCGCCTGCAGCAGAGTCTGGCCACGATCGACGCCGGTCGCTATGAAGGCATGAGCGAAGGGCAGCGGCAGGTCGTGGAGGAGCTGTTTTTACTCGCTCCGACCGTGAGCCGGCAGCGCAAAGAAGCCGCCGAAACCGAAAAGAAAAAGGGCCTGGAAGAGGCTCTCGATATGCTCGGGAAATTTCCCCGCGTGGTGGAAGCGGCTGTGCTGCGCAACGTTTCGGAAACGACACTCCAGGCTCTGCGCGGAGTCAACGGCGTCCTTTCCGCGGAGTTTCCGCATCGCGGCACTCTGACTGATTTTTATCTGCACAAGAGCTGCGTGGCCGATGCGATCAAAGCGGCCCGGGAAGCTTTCGATAACAGCGGCGACGACGCGCAGGTCAAGATTCTATCGGCGATGGGCCTGGAGAAATACCTGGACCAGGATCAGTACAAAGCCTTCCTGGATTTAGAGCAGCGCGTTTTGTTTCAACAGGTACCCCTGCTGCAAAAGCTCTGGCGTATGCTCTTCGGGCGCACCAAGCTCGACCAAAAGGAAGTCGTAAAAATCAAGCGCAAGATCCAGACCGAGCTGGACAAAGAAAAAGAACGCCTGCGCGAGCGCGAAGCGAAGCAGGCCCAGAAGAAGCTCGCCAGCGAACGCCTGCAGGCGGAGACCGAGGTCGCCGACGCGGCGAAGGAGAAGGTCAAAGAGGATTCCAACGATTCGTACGAACCCCCGGAAGCGGAAGATCCCGAGGCGGTGAAAGAAAAGCTGAAGAACGAAGAGGATGCCAAAAACCAGCTCAAGAAGATCGTCGACATTATCGACGAAGCCTGGTCAAAGAATATGCATCCGAACCGCACGTTCTTAATCGAAAAGCTCGGCAATATGAGCGAAGACGAGCTGATTATGTTTCTCAAAAAGTACGGTCGCAAAGAGGTGCTGTCCTTTCGCGTGCGCAGCGAAAAAGAGGAATATATCTGGCCGATCCTGATCACCCGGCGCTATCTCCGGCGCAACGGCAAGTCCCTGAGCAATAAGATCACCGAACAGGCCAATAAGCAGCGTAACGCGAAAATGCCCGACCAGGAAAAATTCAACGTGGCTTCCTCAATTGAGGACTTCCTGGGCAAGGTCCTGCCCAAGCTTTAACCGCGGTTTTCGCCAGGCCGGCATGCTCGCCAGGTCCGGCTTTTGGCCGGATTCGAGTCCGGAGCGCTCCCGCTTTTTTGTTTCCAGATAAATTGGAATCCGCACTCTGGCCGGAGTCATGCCAGATGCGAAGAAAACACCAGATCCGACGGCCAAATCTTCCGATTCGTCGGAACCCGTGAATTCCAAAAAGGCCGAGCCCGGAGTTTCGACCCTGCGTCGGGATTTCCGCCAGACGAAGATTATCTGTACGATAGGGCCCGCGTCGAATGATTCCCGGGTAATCGCCGATCTGGCCCGGGCGGGCATGAACGTGGCCCGGATGAATATGTCTCACGGCACTCACGAGTCGCATCTGAAAGTGATCAAGCAGATCAAGAATCTGAACAAGACCAAGCTCAATCATCCCGTGGCTTTGCTGATGGATTTGCAGGGGCCCGAAATTCGCACCGGCGAAATCGAAGATAATCTGCACTTAAAAGTCGGCGAGATCTTTTCGTTTACGATTTCCCCCGATGAAGATCCGGAAGAAAAGAGCGTCCACGTAAATTACGAACATCTCCTGAGCGATCTGAGCGCCGGCGATAAGATCACCGTAGATAACGGCTTGATTAACTTAGAGGTGCTGGAAGTTCACGAGCGTCGTTTGCGCTGTCGCGTGCTCGAAGGCGGCACGCTGGGATCGCGTAAGCATATTAACTTGCCGGGCGTGCGCGTGAACCTGCCTTCGATTACCGATAAGGATCGGCGCGACATTCGCTTCGCAATCGAAAATGATCTGGACTTTATCGCTCTATCCTTTGTGCGCTCCGCCGACGACGTGCTCGAAGCCCGCAAGATGGTTGAAGAGCTCGAAGGCCACGCGCGCATTATTTCTAAAATTGAAAACCAGGAAGGCCTGGATAATTTCGATTCGATTCTGGAAGTTTCCGACGGCATCATGGTCGCCCGGGGGGATCTGGGCGTCGAAGTGCCGATGCAGGAGCTGCCGGTGATTCAGCGCGATCTGGTGCGCAAGTGCATTACCGGCGGCAAGCCGGTCATCGTCGCCACCCACCTGCTGGAATCGATGATCCAGAATCCCATGCCGACGCGGGCGGAAGTGACCGACGTTTCGAACGCGGTCTATGAACAGGCCGACGCGATTATGCTCTCCGGCGAAACCGCGGCGGGTAAATACCCCGCGAAGTGCGTGCAGACTCTCGATTTGATTTCCCGGCGAATTGAAAAAGAAAAGGGCCTCGGCTTTCACGACGATCGCGAGCCGGAAGATACCCGCGGCGAATTGGCGCGGACCGCCTGCCGTCTGGCGGACAATCTCGGCAGTCCCGCGATCGTGGTAATCACGCGCCGGGGTATGCTGGGAAATCTCGTGGCGAGCTTTCGCCCCGAGAAGGCGATCATTTACGCCTTTACGAATATGTCGAATACGCGGCGGAAACTCTGGTTGATTCGCTCGGTCGTGCCCTTTATGTTAGACTTCTCAAGCGATCCGGAGAAGACCATTCGCCTGGCCTTCGAAAAGCTGCGCGCGCGCAATCGCGTGCTGGCCGGCGACAAGATCGTGGTCGTGTCGGATATCGCGGCCGGCGATTCGCGCATTACCGGCATTCAGGTGCGGGTCTTCGAATAAAACGATTCGCGCGATTTCGCGCAGTTCCTGCGCGCGATCATCGCGCTTTTAGAAACGGTACTAATTTATGAAATTCAAGCTGGCGGAATTTATTGCGACGGGATTCTACTCCGGCTATATTCCCGTGGCGCCTGGAACCTGGGGCACCATCGTGGCCGTCCCGCTGGCCTTCGCGACGTCTTTGCTGGACTGGCCCCTGCGAATCGTCGTCGTCGCGATCGTGATTTTGGTCGGGACCTGGGCCGCCGACGTCGTCTGCAAAGTCCGTGAAATTAAAGACCCCGGCTACGTCGTCAGCGACGAGATTGCGGGTTA
This sequence comes from bacterium, assembly GCA_024742665.1. Lineage (GTDB taxonomy): Bacteria > Spirochaetota > Leptospiria > Leptospirales > Leptonemataceae > JANSYA01. The sequence continues at coordinate 61,257 of JANSYA010000009.1, read as the reverse complement.
TATGCTGGGCGTAATGTTCTTCGCCGGCAGCGGGGCCGTGCTGCTGGTCGGCTTTATCGTGTTTCGCTTTTTCGATATTCTAAAGCCCGCTCCGCTGAAAATGCTGGAGCGCGCGCCAGGCGGCTGGGGCGTGATGCTCGACGATCTGGGCGCCGGCGTTTATACGGCGTTGGTTCTGACGATCTTGAGTCTGGAAGCGCCCGGGCATATTTCGTCGGTCTTCGCGTCCTGAAATTGCAAGCCGCGTCGGAGTGAATTCGGCGTTTGTCTGGTGGTGATTGCTTTATGCTGAAACGTAAATTTCTGCTGTTCCCCTTCTTGATTTTTTTCGCTGCTTTCGCGATCGACAAGCTGCCCTTCGCGCTGGGTTTGCAGGATTATTTTCTCAACACCTTTTCGTTTCTGAATTACGACCACAAAGCCGAGTTGAAGGCGGAGCTGAAAGAATATCTCAAGCGCCCGGATCGGCGCAAGACTCTGGTGCTCTTCGGCAACTCTCGTACTATGCCGTTTAATAACGAGCAAATCGAACGCGATCATCCCGACTGGATCCTGTTTAATTTCTCGGTACCGGGCGGCGTGTCGGATTATTTTTTGCGCTACATGGAAGAATTCGAGGCGGAAGATATTCGCCCCGACTATATCTATTTCGCGGTAACGCCGCAGGCTTTCAACGCCCGCCCGGCGACGGTGATGGACGAAGTGATGCTGAACGGTCTCACGCCGGGTTTCGTTCTGCGCCACGCCGACCGCTACAGTCTCGACGATCTCAGTAACTACGTCGCCAAGCAGGTGTTCTGGACCTATCAGTATCGCCTGAGTATGCGCAACGTTGCGCGTCGCATGCGTAACGACAGCCTCGAAGCGAAACAGTTTCGCGAGTTTTATGAGTTTACCGAGAAGAGCTTAAATGAGTCGCGAGGTTCGGTCTTCTTTACGATCGGCGGGCGTTCGCCGACCGATTCTGAAAGTATGGCCCGTCAGGCGCAGGATATCTGGCGCGGTTTTTTTACGCCCTTTACGCTTTCTCAGGAGCAGCTCTATTTTACCGAAGAGTGTCTGCGCATTGCGCAGGCGATGGGCGTGCCCGCGCGCCTGGTGTGGCCCCGGGTTAGTCCGCAGCTGCGTGCGCTAAAAGAAGGCCGGTCTCCAGACGAAGGTCCGGAAGGCGAAAATATCGCGACTCCCGGGTCGGCTTCTGAGCTGACCACCGGGTCGGCGCCTGGGCCGACCGTGCGCGAAATGTGGCAGCCCGCGCTTGAAGAGCTCGCTCTCAAGTACGGCCCGCCAATGCTCGATATGAATTACGGCGCAGGCTTTGGCTGCGATCGTTATTACGACGCCAGTCACCTGGCCGGCGACTGCTTCGACGAATTCTCGGATTATCTGATCGGGAATATCGAAGTCGGGCGCTGATTTTTGATTAGCATGATGGCACGGATTTTTTTTAGAATGCTTTAAGTTCGCCGACTCCGGCACTCCAAAAACAATTCGAAACCTGAAGTCAGGCGACTGCCATACTATTGGCGAAATACTCCAAATTCCGGGTCCGAGAAATCCGGGTCATCCGTGACATTCTGCTAACCCGCGACTATTTCCGGAGTTCGCCGGGCAGATTCTCGACGATCAGTCGGGATAGCTCTGGAAAGCAGGCGCCGCTCAGGTGGTGCGAATCGAAAAAGCTGCGGCACTGTAAGCGCTCGTCGGGATTCGGATCGTACAGGCGAATGTGCGATTCCGGATGATTCGCGTTGATGTCGTCGATCAGAGCCTGGAGGGGCCGCTGGACTTCGGTGGTGATCTTGTATTCCTGAGCCTTTGCGAAGTACTCCCGGGTCGAGACCGGCCAGTAGACGACGACCGGCACGCCTCGTTCGGCCAGATTGCGCAGCGCGTTTTTTACGAAGATCACCTGAGTCGGACTGATTTTGAAATTCTTTAAGAAGATCTTCGATTTTTCTTCCGCGTCTTCGATCATCTCTTCGGGCCGCTTCTGGGCCAGCATGGGATTGGGGATACCCCCGAGTTTCTTCTGGTTCGCGAGAACCAGGATTTTTTTAATATAGTCGCGGTATTCGATCGGCGAAGAGAAGGGGAGCAGCACGCCCATACTATCCAGGCTTTTGTTGTTCGCGACGATCGAGTCGAGTTTGATCGGATATTTATGCAGGCCGAAGAGGGCCGTCGACGCGAAGGATTCGGCCTGGTCGTACGAAAAGCCCGCGCCTTCGGCCTGCCAGGGATTCGGCGGAAGGCGGCGAAAGAGCTCGGTGTGATTCCAGACAAAGCGCCAGTCCAGCGAATACTGCATCGTGAATTCCATGGCGGTTTCAGTCAGCACCACGGGATCGCTTTCGAAAATTACGAAGGCCGGTTCAATGCCGGCCTCTTGCATGCGCGTCAGCCAGTAAGAATAGAACACCGGCGAGGAAAAGGGCGCGCTGAAATTATAAGTATAAGACCCCGGAACCAGGTCCGTAAAAATTTCCGGTTCGAATTCGCCGGCCCGGGACGTGCCGAGAATCAGTCCCAGCTTTTCGCCGCGGGCTTTGCGCTCCGGGTATTCCTCTTTCAGCTGTTCGAAGAGCAGCCGCCGGCTTTCGTAAAAGGCCGGCTCGATCTTTTGCCAGTGAACCGTGTGATCCGTGACGGCGGGCAAAAAGAAAACTTTATCCAATAAAAAAAGCGCGGCCAAACCCAGAGCGGGCAGCCAGAGAAATTTATGTTTCAGCAGGTCCATAGGGTGTGTACTCGAATCCGCAATTAGAACTGGAAATAAATATAATCGAAGCCGCCCGGAGCGAAGCGGCCGATCAGGGCCATCGTAATAAATCCCAGCACGAAGAGCAGGGCGTACTGCGTCCGGGGCGAAGGCAGGCGCCACTCGCGCCGAAACTGGATATAGTTAAACAGCATGGTAACGGCGAGCATGCTCAGTAAAAAATCATTCGATTTCGATCGCATCCCTTCACCGGAAAAATTGAAGAGCTGAAGCGTCATCTCCCAGGCGCTGTAAATATCGGGGCTATTGAAAGGAATGATTCCCGCGCAAAAAATCAAAAAGACGATCAGCATTCTCGTCCCGCGGCCGAGCCCCGCCAGCATGCGCCGCAATCCACTCGGATTCTCCTCGGGTGCCGCGCTGGCGGCGGATTCCGGGTTTAGCTTCGCGCGTACATCGCCGTAAACTCGTTCGACGGACAGCGCGATCCCGTGCATGAAACCCCATACGATGTACGTATAGTTCGCGCCGTGCCAGAGGCCGCCCAGGGTGAATGTCGTAATCAAATTCAGGTGCGAGCGCCAGTAGCCCCGCCGATTGCCGCCCATGGGAATGTATATATAGTCCCGCAGCCAGGTCGCCAGCGTAATGTGCCATCGCTGCCATAGGTCCCGGGCCGAGTCGCTCATATAGGGAGCGCGAAAATTCTCCGGCAGCTTCAGGCCGAGTAGATAACCCAGGCCGCGAGCCACGTCGGTATAACCCGAGAAGTCGCAGTAGACTCGCGCTGCGAAACCGAAGATGGCGGCCAGGTTGCTTACGGCGTCATATTCGCCGGGCGCGGCAAAGACCGCCTGCACCGGCGCAATGCAGTTGTCGGCGATCACGACCTTTTTGATCAAGCCGGTCAGCAGCAGGTAGAGTCCGCGGCGAATGTATTCTTCGTTCGGGCGAATCGCGTTTAGCTGATGAAAGAAGTCCGAGTGCCGCATAATCGGCCCGGCGACCAGCTGCGGAAAAAAGAGTATAAACACGAAGAACTTCAACGGCCCGGTGTCTTCGGCGATCTGTCCCCGATGCACGTCGACGACGTAGGCGATCAGCTGAAAAGTATAAAAGCTGATCGCAAGCGGCAGGATGATGGCGTTGTTGCCCGTCGTCGCGTACAGCCACTCGTTAAAGATTTTGTGCTGGAAGATCGGGCTGCCGGTGAGATCGAACAGGATCGTCAGGAATAAATAGAAGTACTTAAACAAAAACAAATTCGCGATGTTCAGCGCGATCGCGAGGCCCATCCATTTGCCGGCCAGGCCCGACTGTCCTGGAGATTCGCCGTCGCCCGCTTTCGCTTTGGCGCGAAACATCAGGCGAACAAAACCGTAGTTCAGTCCGACGATACCGAAAAAATGCAGAGCGAAGGGGATCGACCAGGCGGCATAAAAGATGATCGAGCCGATTAGAATCAAGTGCAGGCGAAGGCGTCCGCTGGCCGCCCAATACGCCAGATACAAAATCGCGAAGAATAAAAGAAAGCTGAGAGTCGTAAAGCGCATAAAAATATTGGCTGTCTGCTGCGGCGAATGTCCGCCCTGTCAGCGGTCCCGGTCTCGCAGGATCAGCGGTTCATAGGGTCTCAGGCGCTCGGCGACTTTGCGAGTCCATACGATCGAGCCTTCCGCATTCAGGTGCAGCACGTCGTAGAAGTACTTGCGGCCTGCGGGATTGTCGAAGGAGTCCAGGGATCGCCGCATGTCGATGAATTCGTAGTCACGTCCGGCGTTGATCTCGGCCAGATTTTTGCGCCAGCGTTCGATGCGCTCGTCGGTGTTCGCGTGCAAAATTAAATCCGAGTAGGGGGGGATGATCGTAATCACTCGCCGTCCGTCGGCGTAGATTTCGTCATACATCGTTTTTACGCGGCGAAAGTACAGTTTGCGCCACTGCGCTTCGCCCGCGGGCTCGTGATTCTTCTCCAGATTCGCGATATGGCAGGTTACGTGCACCGCGTTGCGATGATGACGATCGGTTTTGTGCAGCGTCGGGTCGAATTCTTCGCCGTCTTTTTTTTCCGGCACCGGCTGCCCCTGATCCTGAACGCCTGCCAGGGCGTTGCGAGCGCAGTCGGCCAGGGTGCCCGTCGCCGTAAAGGCGCCGTAGCTGTACAGATTGTCGTTAACGTGAGTATAATCCGGCAGCGGGGTTCGCAGGCGTTCGCCGATTGTGCGAATGCGACGAAAAGGATTCAGCACGAACTCCCGTAGATCCTGCTGATTTGTGATCAGCCGAATATAAAAGTACAGGTATTCGCGGTACGTTAATTTGAACTCGTGCATGTGCAGCAGCTCAAGCGCTTCGCTGCGGGAGAACTGCGCCATCATACTTCCGTTGGCGACGTCGAATTCGTAGCGGGCTTTAGACGAAAGCGTTGTGTCGGCGACGTGAATGATCGTATTGGTGTCGGGCCACTGATCTTTCAGCACGCGATAGAGTAAATGCTGGGTTTGCAGCATGCAGCCTTCGCAGGCGGCGCTCTGGGTTACGATGCGACTGCCCTGTTCGGCCAGAGCGGAATTCAGCTCGGCGATATTCAGCCCCTGGTAGGCGACCGAAGTGCCCAGAATCAGTGCGTTCGGTTCGATCGGCGAATTCTCGACGATGCGTACATTCTGGCGAATGCTGTCGGCGTACGAATATTTTTCGAGCATGAAGCGCCCGTACAGGCCGCTCTGTAAAAACAACTCCAGGCCCAGCAGCATCAGCGCGGGAATCCAGAAGCGAATATCCCTCAGATATTTTTTCGCAGCGTCGTTCATTAGAATTGAAAGTAGATGAAATCGGGGGATACGGTCGGCTGCAGAGTCACGATCATGAAAATCATAGCGCAGAGCATACCGACTAATTTCCAGCGATTGCGTTCTTCCCAGAAATAATCCAGTCGCAGATAATTAAACACGTACTCGTAGATGAACATTAAAGCAACCAGAATCCAGTAGCTCGTAAACTGCGGCGGGGTCGTAACGAAACCTTCCGGACCGGAGATCGCCGCGCGCACCGGCTCCCAGGCTCCGGAGCTAAACAGATACGAAAAGTACGCGCCGGGCAATTCGGCGAGATTGTAGAGTCCGAAGGCCCGGCCGATCATCATATGGGCCGTGTCGATGTCGGGCGCGCGAAAATAGATGAAGCCGCTGCACAAGCAAAACATCGTAAAGACGCGCGCGAATACGTCGTACGACCGCCCGCCCTTTTCGTTGAGCCACAGGGCCGCCCTGGTCTGGGAATACAGGCGATGGGCGACGATCATCACGTACTGGCTCACGCCCCAGGCGATATAGTGGTAAGCGGGCCCGTGCCAGATGCCGGTCGCCACCCAGATCAATAACATGTTAAAATACAGGCGAGGCGCCGAAACCCGATTGCCCCCGAGCGGGATATATAGATAGTCGCGAATCCAGGTGGTGAGAGAAATATGCCAGCGCTGCCAGTGCTCGGCGATATTGCGGGAGGCCATCGGATAGTTGAAGTTTACGTCGAATTCGAAGCCGAATAGACGCGCCACACCCCGGGCGATATCGGTATAGCCGGCGAAATCCAGATAAACCTGGAAGCCGAAAGCAAGCGCGGCCAGCCACATGTCGACCCAGTGGCGGTTCTCCGGCGATCCGAAGAGCAGCTGTACGACGACGCCCACGTTATCCGCGAGCACAAGTTTGCGAAAGAAGCCGACCACAATGCGAGTCGTGCCGACGATGATGTCGTTTTTGGTAATCGTCGGCCGGTTGTCGAGGTCGCGAAAGAAAGTCGGGGCGCGCACAATCGGGCCGGCCACCAGCTGCGGAAAAAACGCTACATATAGCAAAAAGTCCACGGCGTTGCGGCGAGGCGCGAGCGTTCCGCGGTACACATCGATCGTGTACGAAAGCGATTGGAACGTATAAAACGAAATGCCGATGGGCAGCAGAATATTCGTCGTGGGCCAGGAGAGCAGCGTCGAACCGTAGGGCTGCAGGTCGTTCAGCATACCGATGCCGAAGTTCGTATACTTAAAGTACGCCAGCAGGCCCAGGTTAAAGACGATCGACAGCCATAAATAGCCCCGGGCCGGAATGATCGCCAGAGTTCGATCGAGGCGGGTCAGCGGACCGTGCGCCTCGCCGACGGCCGAATGAACCGACGCATCCAGGGAGACGTCCACTACGCCGCTCAGACGCCGTCGGGCCTGGATTCCCAGGGCCCCGAAATAATCGAGGAAGCTCGAAGCGAGAATCAGGAGCAGATAGTAGGGTTCGAAGGCGCCGTAGAAATAATAAGACGCCAGCAGCAGGAAAATGCGCTGACTGCGGTTCTTCAGCAGGTGCCCCAGAATCAGGGTTACGAAAAAGAACGCCACGAAGTGGAATGACGTGAAATTCATGGAGCTGGACCAGATTCTGAGAAAATGAATCCGGGTCAAGCAAGTGAAACGGCGTTTCGCGCGGGCTGCGGCCCGGATTCATTGCTTGACTGCCGCGTGGACGGGATGAAGGTGGCGGGCATGAACACACTCACTGTCAAAACCCTGGCAGGGCTGGCACTGGCTGGCGCACTGCTGATGTCCGCCGCTTGCGGCAAAGATGATAAGCCCGACGCATCTAAATTCGTTTCGATTTGCGAAGAAACCGTAAAATGCGATGCGCAAACCCAGAGTTTTCCCGATCCGGTGAAAATCTGCACCCAGTTTATGGTCAGCATCGAAGCCAAATTTCCGGCGAAACTCCCGGATCTGCAAAAGTGTCTGCAAGACCAGTCTTGCGAAGAGAAGAATTTCACCGAATGCCTGGCCGGCGTGGCTCAGGGCATGGGTATGGGAATGCCGATTCCGCAATAATCGCCAGTCTCATTTGAGTCGCCTGCGACTCGAAATCGTTCGCAAAACGCCCGCGCTGCCTGCCAGGAACGCGGGCGTTTTGTATTTGCGCCCGCTGCTTTAGCGTCCGGCCCGTGGCCCGTCTGTCGCCGACCTGCAGTCGGTGGTCAGTGATCGATCAGCGCCCGGCGAGCGCCTGGTCCATAATTTCGGAGAGCACCCGGGCGCGCTCCGTATGAGACCAGTACTTTGCGTCGAATTCCGGCGGCCGAAGTCCTGCCGGCTCGCTCTCTGAGCCTGTAGTTTGCCGCAGACGATTACCGGTTTCGAGCAGGGCGTCGCGCCAGTCGGCGACGTCGGTCGTCCGGACAAAGCGACTGTCGGCTCCGACTTCGCGAAAGATGGGAATATCCGAAAGGATGGCCGGCTTGCCCAACTGGAAGGCTTCGATGACCGGCAGCCCGAATCCCTCGTGGAGGCTCGGCAGGCATACGCAGGCCGCCCGGCGATAGCACCACTGGAGCTCCGCGTTGGACGCGTTCTCTACAAAATAGATGTTTCGGGATTCCAGATCGCCCGAGCTCAGGCGACGATACAGCTCTTCGTCCCACCCGCGTCGCCCCACGAAAACCAATGGAGGCAGCATTGATCCGCCGCCTTTGCCGCTCTGCTTTTCGCCTGCCGCGAGATAGGCTTCGAGCAGGGTCGCCTGGTTTTTACGCGGCTCCAGAGTTCCCACGCATAAAAAGAAATCCGTAAGAGTTCCTACAGGTCCCCGGGGGGCGGCCGTATCGCCAGCAGGCAGTTCGGCTCCTGGATAAACCACCGCCAGATTTTTGGCCGGCAGATCCGGGAAGGCCGTCTGAATATCCGACTGCGTCGTTTTGGAAAGACACAGGATCCGATCCGCCGCCCTGAGAGTCCGCTGGTCCAGAAACTGGTGCTGCAGCCGCTTCCACAGGGGCATCGTCTCCGGCGCCCGCACGGAGTTCAGGTCGTGGAAGTTGACGATCGCGGGGAGGTAGGGGCAGCGCCGGCGATAGTTGAGCGGCAGCATGGCCAGCGTGCCCCAGAACAGATCGGGGCGGGCTGCTTTCAGAATGCCCGGCAGGCGCAGGTGCATCCACAGGGGGCCGAGGCGGGCGAACATGCTCTGGTCCACGTTCAATTCCACCCGCGGCCGGTTGACCACGTCGGCAAAGGTCGGATGCAGTCCGCGATGGGATAGCAGCAGCCAGTCGGTCTCGGGTCGCAGGGGCATCAGGTGCAGCAGCATGCGATGCAGATAGGTGGCGTTGCCGGTGGCCGGAAAGGCCAGGGGCCGGGCGTCCACGGCGATCAAATGAGGGCGGTCAGTCACGTTTTGCACCAGTCTCCCGGACAATCCTGTGTGTCTACTATTGCGGGACCTGGCCTCGACTTGTGCCTGACCGGGCCTCGTTTCCGGCCTGCGCGGGACCGATAAGAGATTTGTGGCAAAAGATCCAGACGCAAGCAAGAACTCCGGCGAAAACCTTCCCGATGATTTTCCGCCCATGCCGCCCTCCGGCGCCCCGGGGTCGGCCAGGGCCCACAGCGGGTTGGGCATGCCGGGCATTGTCATGGAAAACGAAGAGTTCCTGAGCAGTCCGGCCGCGCGTCCGCTCAGGATTCTGGGCGAGTACCTGCATCCGGCCACGATCTTTCGCGACGAGCGCGTCACCGACACGATCACCTTCTTCGGCAGCGCACGCATCAAGCCGCCGGCGGATATGCTGAAACCCGGCGATGCTTCGGATTCGGTCGGGACTGCGGGCGCGCCGTCCGACGCGAGCGAGCCCGCGGCTTCGGGCGTGGCGGCCGGCTTCGAAAAGTACTACGTGGAATCGGTCGAGATGGCCCGGGCGATTACGGCCTGGTCCCTGGAAAACGCCGAGCCCCGGGGACGTCGCGTGCTGGTGATGACCGGCGGCGGTCCGGGCATCATGGAAGCGGCGAATCGCGGGGCGCAGCAGGCCGGCGGTCAGAGTGCGGGCCTCAGTATTCAGCTGCCCTTCGAAGAGGATCCGAATCCGTACATCAGTCCGCATCTCAATTTCAATTTTCAGTACTTCTTTATGCGCAAGTACTGGTTCCTCTATTACGCGCGGGCCCTGATGGTATTTCCCGGGGGCTTCGGCACCCTGGACGAACTCTTCGAGACTCTGACGCTGCAACAAACGCGTCATATTAAAAACGTCATTCCCGTATTTTTGTTCGGCAAAAGCTTCTGGGAGCGTTTGATTGATTTTAAGTTCCTGGCCGAGTGCGGAATGATTTCCGAGCGCGACCTGGAGTTGATTCGCATCGTCGATAGCGTTCCGGAAGCGATGAGCCACCTGGAACCGATCTTGAGGACCGCCGTACTGCAAGCATGACTCAGCAGCCCCCACAGCCCCAGGCGCGATATTCTTTCCTGGAAATCCTGAGCGAAAGCGAAGGCCTGGCTCGCGGCGCGAATCTGTCGGAAAAAATAAACCACGGCGTTTATAAAGCCATCCAGTCGATGACCACCGTGGCGCACGCCCGGCGCAATCAGCTCTTCACCCTCGACACCGAAGTCCCCGATATTATCAATCTGACGCGCAAAGATCTCGGCGTCGTCGTCGGCCGCCTGATCGGCGATCGCCTGGTCGCCCAGATCTTTCGCCTGGAATTCGATCCGGTGCAATCGGAGCCCGCGCTGGTGTCGTGCTATCTTTCCGACCCGGCCGACGAAAAAACCAACCCCGCGCTGATCTACAACGAAACGGTCATGGCTTCGGTGCAGGCGCTGGAGTCCTTGCTCGACGCCCGGCCGCCCGCGCTCGCCGACGCGATTCTTGAAGACTTAGAGGCCGATTTCGAAACTGAAGTGAACCGTCCGCTAGCGCTGCCATGCCATCTGGTGGATTTATTCGGCGCGGTGCACGCCAGTAAATTCGACATGGTGCCGGCGCCGGAGCTCGTGCAAAAGACGATCGCGGATATTCAGGCGGAGCTGCTGTACCGCGGTAAGATTCAGGAATTATTAAACTACGGGCTGATGCCCATGCGCGACTCGGAGATCATGTTGCGCCTGGATACGGCGATCGATTTTCTCGACGCGAAGATCATTCCGCGATACAAAAACAAAGGTTCGCTGAAGCGCGCCTTAGAAGCCATCGCCATGGAAGAGTCGGCCTATCATCTGGACGACTTCGTGCCGCCCACGCCGGAGTTCGCCATGCGTCGCGCGGAAGCCGTGCGGGCCGCGATCCAGGCGGATCCCGCGTACCGGGGCGGGCGCTTCCAGGGCGGCCTGGCGATCGAAGTCATTCTGGCGCTCGCGCCCCATGCGAAACAAAAATATCTGGAGCGCCACCAGCGAGAGATCGCGCAGGCCCACAAAGACTTTCGCGAGAAGCTGATCAATATCTCCAACGACTGGCAGGATACGATTTTATTTCTCAGCGTCGATGAGCGCGAAAAGATTCCGCCGGAGGTCGTGCGCGAATTGGAGGCGGATCCGGAGCTGCTGACCGGAACCTGGCATCGTCGCGAGGGCATTGTTTACGTTTATATTCGTTCGAGCGCCGACGCCATCCGCGCCATCGTGCGCGCGCTTTCCATCGTCACTCCGGATCGGGCGTGGCAGGCCCTGGCGGTGAAGCACGTCCTGGAAGAACACGAAGACGACTTCCGCTATCTTTTCGAAGACACGGACTTCCTGGTTTCGTACGGCTCGATGCTGCGCCGGGTCTATATAAATTATATTCCGTGGTATTTGCGGCTGCTGCTTTCGTTCGGCATCACCTGGTTTCAGGATCTTTCGTTTCAGGTGGCGAAAAAAGCCATTCAGGTGCAACAGGGCAGTCTCGCCGTGCGCAATCGCCAGCGCTCTGAGGAACGTAAAATCGAAAAAGACGAAGAGCGCCAGGCTGAAATGAATCGCATTCGAGAAGCGTCGGCCGCCAATCAAATTGTCGAGCAGTTGGACGCGGCCTTCTTCGCGGAGCGGGGGCGCGTGCCGTCCCTGGGGGACATCCAGGACGCCGTCGCGGCTCATGCGAAAATGGAAGAGGCGACCTTTCAGGAGATGCTGCGCAAGCACAGTTTCCAGATCGCCCCGCCGGCCGGCAAAGACGCGGGGCCGCGCGACGCGATCTTATTGTATCCTTTGAATCATGAGTGGCGTACGCGTGCAGCTCGACTGCGGCGAGTCCTCGAGCGTATCACTACGGACGAAAACGCCGATCCATTGCAAAGCGAGCGGGCGAAGCGCGTGCAAAAATATCTGGGTAAAATCGAATCCGGAGGCGGCGCGAAGCCCGTATCGGCGCCGGCGGACGAGTCCGGAGAATTCGACGACTCGGACGCCTTCGAACGCTTCGGCACGGAGCTGGATAAACACGAGAAACGAAAGAAACGCAAGGGGTCGTCGGATGCAGCCGGGCAAACGCCGCCGGAGCTCGACGATGCGGACGCGCCGGAGTTGTGATGCGCAGGCGCGGCGAAATCGTTTCGCGCAGGCGGCGCGCCGCTTATGCGACGGAATCTCTGAAGAGCAGGACGAAGTTCGCGGGAAAATAAACGAAACTGTAAGAACCACAGGGCCTGCGCGGAAATATTGCTTTTCAGTACGCGAAGGCTTGTGGTACCGGATGAAACAGGGAAGAGTATGTCGGAAATAGAAAACACCGTCGAAAAGCTAGAGCTGGAAATTCAGGATCTGCGCGATGAGCTGCACGCTGTGCGCCAGTCGCCCTTTATGCAGTCCACTGTCGCCAGCATGGTTTACGAAGTCATTATCGATCGCGAAGAGATCGTTAAGAAAGAGCTGGGACAGCGCATCAACGAAAAGCTCGGCACGATGTTCGAAATCAAAAACCAGGCGAAGCGTTTCGCGCATCTGTTGGGCCTCGATCCGGACATGGTGCGCTTGATGGCCACCGAAGCGCTGCAGAATATTATCGAGCACGGCTACGGCAAGTACGCAACCGTGCGTTTTGAAATGCGCAACGACGTCGTGAATCCCTGCTTGATCTCTACGTTTAAACACGAGATCGCTCCGGGCGCGCGCTATACGATGAAGGACATCAACTTCAACGCGCTCAAAGCGGATATTGAAAGCCCGCACTTCGACTTCGAGAGTTCCCGCGGCCGCGGCGAATTCATCATGAAGCAGCTGACCAACGAGCGCCGGATCATCAACGGCATCGAGATGGATCAGGACGGGCGCAAGATCCACTATTTCAAACGCATTCTGATTAATTACAAAAACCCGAACGGCCCGCGCCAGCGCGTGACCTTCCGCGAAATCAAAGACGAGATCGATCGCCTCGACTACGACGACGTTGTCTGCTGTTTTCACGTGGACTATAAGCTCGACAAGCCGGACATGATCACCATCGCCTGCGTGAAAGACAATCTGCCGCGCATGACCGAGCTGCTGCAGCACCACGGCTTCGAATTCCTGGAGCAGGAAGGTTATTTTCGCACGGCCTTCTGTACTTTCCGCGTGCCCCGGGACACCAGCTATGAAGATCTGCTGGGGATGTTCTCTCAGGTGCGGAGCATTGTGTATCGCGAACAGGAAGGGAATAGCGGGGAAGACGACCCGGCCGCGAATCAGTCGGGGGCTTGACGGCCCCGGAGCGCCGGTGTATCCTGCCGTTTCCTTATGTTGAGCTCCGGTAGAGATCTGTTTAAGTTGATTCGCCCTCACCAATGGGTGAAGAACGCCTTCGTGCTCGCGGGCATTCTTTTCGGCCACGAGTGGAAGGATCCGGACAAGTTGCTGCTGGCTCTGGCGGCGGCGGCGGCCTTTTCCCTCATTTCCAGCTGCGTTTATATTCTCAACGATATCCAGGATATCGAACAGGACCGGCAGCATCCCAAAAAGAAAGACCGGCCCCTGGCCCGGGGCGCGATCAGCGTTCCAATGGCGGCTCTGCTGGCGGCCGCGCTGTTCAGCATGGGCCTGGCTCTGGCGCTGTTCGTTTCCAAAATCGCCGCGGCCCTGATGGGCCTGTACTTCGTCATGAACATCGCCTATTCGATGGGTCTCAAGCACATCGTAATCCTGGACGTGTTCATCATCGCTATGGGCTTCATGCTGCGGATTCTCGTGGGCACGGTGGGCATCGACATCGAACCCTCGGAATGGCTCCTGTTTTGCGGCCTGATGGTGACGCTGTTTCTTGGATTCACCAAGCGGCGGGCGGAGATGTACGTCCGCGAGGGCGGCGGTGCATCCCGGGCGGTGCTGGATCATTATACGCCGCTGCATCTGGACATTATGATCGGCGTGACCGTTTCCTGCGTGATCATGAGCTATACGCTCTATACGATGAACGAGCGCACGATTCTGATTCACCAGACGGAGAATTTGATCTATACCGTGCCCTTCGTCATTTACGGACTCTTTCGTTACGTGCATCTCTTGCACTCCGGCGGCGGCGGCGAAGACACCGCGAAGGATCTGGTGCGGGATCCGCATATTCTTGTGACCGGGATCCTGTGGGTGCTGGTCACCTTCTGGGTGCTGGAGCCGCTGGCGCTCTGAACAGGCCCCGGTGTTCGGGTAGGCATCGCGCCGCGCGCTTTCGAATCCATGCGGCCGCACGGGCGTTCCGATTTCCAGACCTGTCGCCCGGATCGCTTTTTCTTTGACATGAGATTTCTACGGAGACTTGTGTCCCCGTGACTCCGACAAACTCCCCTGATTATTCTGAATTCAGCCGTTCGCTGCCGACGGCCGCCGCGCCGCGTGTTAGATCGCTAACATTCCTGCGAAGCGCCGCGGGCCTGGCCTGCCGGGCGGCTCTGATCTATCTGGTCGCCGCCGCGCCTCTGCTCGCCCAGGCGCCGGGCCCGCAGGATCAGGACGAAGAAGTCAACGCGCTGACCGCTCCGGAAGCGGCGGTAGTGAAAACCGACAATCCGCGGGATACCATGCGTTCGTTCATCAACGCGATGCGCGACTATCGCAAAGGCGTCGAAACCAAAAACGAGGCTCTGCGCGCCCGCATCGACGACGCGGTGCGGACCCTGAATCTCGAAGACACTCCTTTTATTTTACGCAAGCAGAAGGGCGAAGAAGCCGCCATACTTTTGATTGAAGCGATCGATCGGATTATCGTCGTCGATTTCGAAAAGGTCCCGACCGCCGGCGACGATCCGGAAGAGCCGCTGCTGCGCTGGCGACTGCGCAATACGAATATCACCATCGCTCGCGTTGAAACCGGCGATCGGGCGGGCGAGTATCTCTTCAGTCAGGAGACGGTCTTTCGCGCCGGAGAATTTTATGACGCGGTCAAAGATCGTCCGTATCTCGAAGGCAGCGGGCAGGGCGCGCTGTATAAAGAGCCCTGGTTCGAAAAGCATATTCCGGACTGGATGCGCGAAGAGTTCCTGGTTCTGAACTGGTGGCAGTGGATCGGCATTTTCGTGGCCGTGCTGCTCGGTTTGAGCCTGCGCCTGATTACCCGGCACATCCTGGGTTTGGTGAAGCGCCTGGCCAGCCGCTCCGAGACCGATTGGGACGACCGCATCATTGACGCGATCGAAGGGCCGGTGGGATTTCTGGCAGCGGTCGGCTTCTGGTTTCTCGCGCTGTTGATCCTGCAGTTCGAAGGCACGGTGCTGAGCGTCTTTACGATCGCCCTGCAGATTCTGCTGGGCATCGCCGCGATCTGGATGGTCTACGGCCTGGCCGGCGTATTCTCGGATTATTTAACGGACCTGGCGGCGAAGACCGAGTCGACGCTCGACGATCAGCTGGTTCCGCTCTTAACTCGTACTCTGCGCATCTTTATCGTAATTATAGGCGTGCTGATCGTAATTCAGAATATGGGCGTGAACGTGCTTTCGCTGCTGGCCGGTCTCGGCATCGGCGGTCTGGCTTTCGCGCTCGCGGCCCGGGACGCCGTCGCCAACTTCTTCGGATCGCTGATGATTCTATTCGATCGTCCGTTTCAGGTGGGCGACTGGATCAAGGTCGGCGGCTCCGAGGGCACGGTCGAAGAGATCGGCTTTCGTTCGACCCGCATTCGCACATTCTATAACTCCGTGATTTCGATTCCGAACTCGGAAGTCGCCAACGAACAAATCGACAATATGGGCGTGCGCGAATATCGTCGCGCCGTCGCGAACCTGGGCGTGACCTACGATACACCGCCGGACGTGCTCGAAGCTTTCATGGAAGGCATCAAGAATGTGATCAAAGCGAATCCCTCGACGCGCAAAGATTATTTTCACGTGGTCTTCAAAGACTTCGGCGACTCGGCGCTGGTGATCATGGTCTACTTTTTCTTTAAGGTGCCGGACTGGAACAACGAGCTGGTGGAAAAGCAGAACGTGTATCTGGAAATCCTGCGCCTGGCCAAAGAATTGAAAGTCGAGTTCGCCTATCCCACGCAAACTCTGCACGTCGAAAGCTTCCCCGAAAAAAATCCGACCCGCGTGGCTTCCGATCTTTCCAACGAGAAAGCCGCCGCTGTCGCAAAAGACTTCGGCACCGGCGGAGCGCATTCGCGACCCGGCGGATCGGGAATCTTTACGCCGCCGTTTAAAGAGTGAGGCCCCGGAGCGTCGCCCGGGTCGGGATCGTTTTTCCGACGCGGGCATGAAGCGAAGGCGTCGGGATTATGTCGGATCTTTCGCCTGTCGTTTCGGGAACAGGGCGAATTTCGTGCAGGCCCGGAAAATGATTACGCTTTCGAGACCGGCCGATCGGCCAATCTTTTAGTGGACATGGGCTATTGCCGCCCGCAGCCTGCAGTCGATAAGATATATACGCGAGCGGCGTGTCGGTCCTGAAATCAGGGATTGGCCCGCCGTCCTTCGTCTATTATCTTATAACGACCGAACAATCTGCAACAGACGGCCCGCGTCCATGATTCGCTCTCGCGCATAGGAGGTCCGCCGTCATCTTTCCCTATGCCTTCTGAATATCGAACTCATTCACTTTTGCCGGGGCTTCTGGCCCTCCTGATCGCCGCGGCCGGCCTCGGCGCCTGTCTGCCGGGCCTGCCGGGCAGCGACTCCGATAGCGGTACGGTGCTCGCTCTCATGAGCGGCATGAGCGCGAGCGCGAGCGACACCACCGATCCGACGACCACGCCGACGACGGTCATCCCGCCCAGCTGCGGCACGAACTGCTTCTTTTCGGAAGAGGTGTTGATGTCCGCCAACCCGGGCACCGGCGCTATGACCTTCCAGATCACCGGGGGCGCCGACGCGGGCAAATTCCTGACCATGCACGCGAACCTGAGCGTGAATACGACGCTCTACGATCCAGTCACGAATACCACGGTAGCGGGGGCGGCGCTGCCCCACAATGTCCGCATCTCCGCCACCAGTTTCGCGGTCAGCGGGGGCGTGAACGACGGGAATTTCATCATCACCTCCGGCGGCGGGGGCGGCCTTGATACGATCGTATTCGATCCGAGGACGGGTCTGTCGGTCGCGGGGCCTGCCATGCCCGGCACGACCGGCAACGGCAGCACGAATTTCACGATCACGAGCGGCGCCTTCGCCGGCGTGACGTTCGTAACGCGGGTTGGCAGCGCCACCAATACGATGGGGTACAATCCCCTTACGAACTTCTTCAGCGGCGGTCTGGTAACCGGTTCGCCGATCAACGCGGGCTCGTCTAATTTTACCGTCACAACCGGGCCGAGGATGGGCCAGACCATTGTCCTGCAGGGCAATGCCACCTCCGGGACCGTGGCCTTCGATCCCCTCGGACCCGCGTTCGTCCCGGGCCCGAGTCTCGCGCCGAATACGATTACGAACGGATCTTTTGTTCAGCAGCTCACGGCGGGGCCTTCGAATGGGCGATACTTCATTGCCGACGGCGGCGGTACGGGGACGGTCATATACGACCCGGTTGCTGACGGTTTGGTAGTTTCTCCCGCACTCACAGCCGCCGCCGGCGTGGGAGCGCATGCGATTCCGATTACGTCCGGCCCCCAGACCGGCAATGTATTGATCGTGCACGGCGGCGGACTGACCTCGACGGACCTGTTGACTCAGGCCGGTCCGGGTATCACGCCCGGTCCGACGCTGAACTTGCCGGTCGGCGCCGGCGCCCACACCATCAATCTCACCACCGGCGCCCACGCCGGCCGCACACTGATCGTCAACGGCGGCCTGACGCCCGGCACGAATATTTACGATCCTGCCACGCACACTTTTCTGAGCGGCATCGCCGTGCAGGGCGGAGTGCGGGCCGGTTCCTTCGCCGAGCGGATCGGCGTCGGAGCCCGCACAGGGCAGGTGCTGATCGGTCAGGGCATCGGCACGAACACGTCTTTCTACGATCCGACCACCCACCGCATGACCGCTGGTTCGGCCATTCCGGCGGCCGGGGCGGGGCAGGTCGCTTTTCGTCTGACGACCGGTCTGCGCGCGAATCACATTCTGATCGTCGCGAGCGCGGGCGGAACCGCCACGACGCTGTATGATGAGGCCGGCGACGCTTTCATCGGCGGGCCGGTGCTCTTTAACAACGCGGCGCTCGGCTGCCTCGAATTTCCGATCTCAACCGGCCCCCTGGCCGGTCGGCATATGGTCGTCAGCGGGGCGGCGATGACCAGCGATGTATACGATCCCGCGACGAATACCTTCGCCAACGGACCCGGGTTACCGGCCGCAGTGCTGGCCGGGTCGAGCGCGACCGCCGTTACGGCCGGAGTGAACGCTGGCCGCCACCTGATTATCAACGGCGGCGGGACGATGACGACTGCGCTCTTTGATCCGGCCGGTCCGGGTTTCGCGGCCGGTATGAATCTGCCGTCCGCGGCGAATGCGGGCTCCAGCGCCTTTGTGATCGCCTCGGGCCCTCAGGCGGACAATATTATGGTGATTCTCGGCGGCAATACGACGAATACAGCGATCTATGACCGGACGACCGGGAATTTCGCCGCCGGTCCGGTGCTGCCCGCCATCGCAGGCGCCGGCAGCGCGAACCAGCAGATGCCCGACGGCCGCCAGTTGATTGTCCTGGGCGGAACCACCACGGCGACGGCGATCTATGACCCCGCTTCGAACAGCTTCTCGGCCGGTCCGGTCGTCGGCGGCCACGCCTCCTGGAACGTGGGCCCCGGCGGGCTGCTGTACCAGAACGACGCCGGCGCCCGCTTCGCCAACAGCATTCTCCTGCTCCACGGGGGCAACGCGCCCCATATGAGCGTCTACATCCCCTGAGTTTTGGGCTCTCGCCGGCCGATACTGATAAAATAGCTCTATGATCAAACGCATTCGAAAGAGAGTCGTCGGGATTTCCAGGGGGGCGACTCGCCAGCCCGAACTGGAAGCCGGCGCTCCAGAGCAGAACGGCGCGCCCGGGTCCGGCGAGCCGGGCGCTTCCGACCCGTCCTCCGGGGCGGCGGCACTGACTCCGGTCCCGGCCGGCGATACTCCGGCGGCGACTCCCGCATCCCCCGCGACGGCTTCCGGCGAAGGTCAGGCGCCGGCGTCCGCTGAGTCCGGTGAATTTCAGTTTCGTCTGTCGCGCTTTACGATCAAGGTCAAGCTGCTGACCATTATTTCGGCGATCATTATTGTTTCGATGTCGTTGATGATCTTTCTGGCGACGCGCTCTTTCCTGAACGATAGCATAAAGCGCGTGCAGGAAAATAACCTGAACCTGGCCGAGGTGATCGGCCTGAAGGCCGAGGCGGATTTTCGCACGGCGGTGAGTAACGCGGAACTGCTGGTCGCCTCCCAGGACGAAGGCTTCGCGACGCGCTTCTTCGAAAAGAATCCGGGCATCTTCTTCGTGGGCGTCGCCACGGGAACCGCCGGCGGCCTGAGCTTCGATCGCACGTATTATAACCAGGCATTTTTGGAACGCAATAGCATGACGGCGGCGAACGTCGACGAATTGCACAGTTTGCACGGAGCGTCTTTCGCCGGCGTCTTTTCGGGCGCGACGA
This sequence comes from bacterium, assembly GCA_024742665.1. Classification (GTDB taxonomy): domain Bacteria; phylum Spirochaetota; class Leptospiria; order Leptospirales; family Leptonemataceae; genus JANSYA01. The sequence continues at coordinate 41,768 of JANSYA010000009.1, read as the reverse complement.
TCGTCGAAAATATTTCGCCCGGCTTCGCTGTCCCGGCGCTCGCGGCCGGTCGCCCCCTGGAGCCGGCGGCCGCCGTCAGCGGAGACGAAGGGGATGGTGCCGCGGACGCGCCCAAAGCGCTGGTGATCTATCTCGACGCCGAAGCTTTCCTGAAGGCTTTCGCCGGCAGTGAAAACAGCCTGACCAGAACCTTTATGGTAAACTCGGCCGGCTACGTTATCGCGCATCCTGACGGCGATCTAATGCTTTCCCGTACGGACTTAAGCGAAAGCCGAATTGTGAATACGCTTTTGGAAAGCAAGGTCCAGCTCGGCCAGGCCGAGTATACGGAAGAGGGAACCGAATACCTGGGCTCGTATCGTCGTCTGGATTTCGCGGGTCTGGGAGTCGTCTCGACCGTCGAACGCGAAGAGGCGCTCGCCGCGGTTTATAAGATTCGCAATCAAAACCTGCTGCTGTTGATTATCCTGCTGAACGTGGCGCTGCTGGTCGTTTATTTTTACGCCCGGAGCATGAGTATCCCGATCGTGCGCCTGGCGGCGGCCACGCGGGAAATCGAACAGGGCCAGTACGACATAGAACTGCGTTCGCGCTCGCGCGATGAAGTCGGTCTCCTGACGGCTTCGTTCGCGAACATGGCTCGCGGTCTGGGCGAACGCGAACGGATGAAGGACGCCTTCGGCCGCTTCGTAAACAAAGAGATCGCCGAGCAGGCGATGCGCGGCGAACTGAAACTGGGCGGCGAGCGCAAGGCCGGCGCGGTATTCTTTTCCGACCTGCGCGGTTTTACGGCGCTGTCGGAGGGCATGGAGCCGGAAGAAGTCGTCGTCTATTTGAACCACTATTTTACCGCGATGGTCAGCTGCGTGAATCGCACGGGCGGCACTGTCGATAAATTCATCGGCGACGCGATCATGGCTCACTGGGGCACCCTGACCGAAGTCGAAAATCCTTCGGAGAGGGCGATCGACGCGGGGCTCCATATGCGTCAGGCTTTGATCGAATTCAATCAGAAAGGTTTCGGTCCCGAGGCGAAGATGGGCTCCGGCATCAATACCGGGCCGGTCATCGCCGGTCAGATCGGATCCGAAGAGCGGCTGGAATATACTGTGATCGGCGACGCCGTGAACCTGGCTTCGCGAATTGAAGCCCTGAACAAGCCCTTTCGTACGGACCTTTTGATTTCGCAGGATACTTACGAAGACGTAAAAGATATTTTTCGCGTGGAACACATGCCCGCGATCAAAGTGAAAGGCAAAAGCGAGCCGCAGACCGTCTACGCGGTCCTCGGGCGCTTCGACGATCCCAACGCGCCGACGACGATCGGGCAACTGCGTGAAATCCTGGGCATCCCCGACGATCCAGACGCGAAGCAGCCCGCGGTTGTAGAAGACGGCGGCGAAGTAAAGTACGAAGTGCTGGATCAAAAACCGAAGCAGCCGGATGCGCCGGCGCCCGTGGCCCGGGAGGTATCCGAACCGTCTGCGCCGGCGCAGCAGGCCCCGGAACCGGAACCGGAGCCCGTTGCCAGTATAGAGCCGGAAGCGTCAGAAGCGCCGGAAAAATCGGCCGAACCGGATCTGGTTCCGGAGCCGGTCGCGGATGCTGAACCTGAGCCCGTCGCACAGGTGGAGCCGCCCGAACTAAGTGAATTTCCAGAGCCGGCAGCGTCAGAAGCGCCCGGGCAATCTGAAGAGCCTGGCGGCTCGACCGCGCCGATTCCCGCCGGGGATGATTCGGCTTCCGCGGAGCTCGAATCGGATTCGGCAATAACAGAAACAGAATCACAAACACAAACCGCAGCGTCCCAGGAGGCCGCGACCGCCCCGGGTAGCGGCGACCTTCCAACGCGAGCCGGCTGGTAAATCATTGTCGTGAATCCCCAGGCGCAAGATAGTCAGCAGCTGCAAACCGGCATCACCCGGGCGGATATTATTTTTCCAGCCGTGGCGATTGTGTTAATCTTAGTTTGCTCGTTCTTACTGGCCCGACAGCTATTCGGCGTCGGCGGCGCGGCGGGCACGGAAGTTGTCGGCGAAATCTATTATAAAGACAAAGTCGCCGAGCGCAAGTATGCGAAGCAGGCTCTGTGGGGCGGCCTGGAAAACGGCGCGCCGGTATACAATTACGATACGATTCGCACGGAAACCGCGGCGGAAGCGGTCATCGAACTAAAAGACGGCACGCGCATCGAGATGGATCAGAATACGATGATCGTGATCGTCGTGACCGAAGAAGCCGCCGAAATCGATTTCGCCCGCGGCGGGATTCGCACCGTGCGCGACGACGGCGGCACGGGCGGTCTTTCGATCAAATCCGATCAGGGCACGGTCGATCTGAGCAGCGGCGACGTCGCCCTGAGTAAGGACGAGGGCGACGATCTGACTGTTACCCTCAAGAAAGGCGAAGCGAGCGTCAGCGACTCGGACGGTCGCACAGAAGAGCTCGGCGAAAATCAACAGGCGCAGGTCGGCGACGAGCTGAATCTCCAGAGCTTGATCGAATTAGTGGCGCCGGCGGCGAACGCCCGGGCCTTCGTGAAGGGCGGCGCGGTGAGCTTTCGCTGGGGCGAAGCGGACGGCCCGGTTATATTTGAACTCGCAAACGATCGTGGATTTACGAAAGGCGTGCGACGCAGCACTGTCGCGGCGAATCAAATTCGCCTGACCCTGGCTGACGGACTCTACTACTGGCGCGTGCGCCAGGCGAACGTGCCGCAGCCCCGTAAAAGCGAGGCGCGACGTCTGACCGTGGTGCAGGCGCGGCCGCTGCGATTGTTCGCGCCGGCGGAAGGCGCGCAGCTTGGCGTGCCCGGCGGCGCAAAGGCTCCAGTGAATTTTTCCTGGGAAGCCGGACGCTTCGCGAGCGGCTATCGTTTGCTTCTCGGGCGTTCTCGCGATTTGAGCGGAGCGCAGGAGGTCGGCACGCAGACGACGAATTTATTGCAGCGATTGGAGCCGGGCGAGTACTACTGGAAGGTCGTAACGAACAGCCTCAACGCTTCGGCCGTGACCGAGAGTCCGGTGCGGCGCTTTACCGTGCAGGTGGCGGCGGCGCTTAAACCGCCGCGTCCGGTTTCGCCGCGGGACGGCGAGGATTTGAATCGGGCCGTGGCGGCGCAGAAGGGCGTGACCTTCAACTGGCTTGCCGACCGGGGCCTCAAGGACTATCAGGTCCAGGTCTCGCGCGACGCGAATTTTCAGCAGATCGTATACGATGGTCGCAGCGATCGCAATTTTGTCAGCTGGCAGGCCGGTCAAAGCGTGCAGGCCGGTCTTTATTACTGGCGCGTTCGCGCTTCGTCCACGGAATATTCAGCCGTGCGTCGCTTTGCGATCGGCGAATCGACGAAGATCCCGCTGGTGGCTCCGGCGGCCGACGCCCTTGTCGATCTGGCCACGGCGACGCGTCCGGGAGTCAGCTTCGGGTGGCGCAAGACCGGTTTTGCGGGGACCTATCGTGTGACTGTCGCGCGGAACGCGGCTCTGAATCAGGACGCGCGCACGGCGGAGTCGAATCGTTTGAGCGCGCGGGTCTCCGGACTGAAGCCCGGCAAGTATTTCTGGAAGGTCGCTTTGCTGGACCGCTCCGGCCAGGCGATCACCGAGAGCGACGTGCGCGCCTTCGTGATCGGCAGCCTGCTGCCGGAACCCCGGGCGGTGTTTCCGCGCCAGGGGAACGTCGTGGAGATGGGCGATAAAGAATCTCTGGATTTCGCCTGGGAAGCCGCGCGGGGCGCCGGCTCGTATCGCCTGGAGTTCGTGCGCGTCGACGGCGGCTCGACGAAAACCCTGAGCAGTCAAAACTTAAAAGGCACTCGCTACAGCTTTCGCGATCTGCCGAAGCTGCGCGAAGGCCTGTATGAATGGCGTATAAGCGCCGAAGCCGGTTCGGGAGCCGATGCGCGTCGCAGCCGCACGGTAACGACGCGCTTTCGGGTGCGCTTGCCGCGCATTGATAAACCGACGTTCGTCGGCGGGCAGGAAGAATTTTTTCTGCCCGGGCCGGGTACAGAAAACGGAGGCGCGCCGTGAGTCGCTTCGCGCGCACATTCTCGCTCGTGTTCGCGACGAGTCTGGCGATAAGTTTCGCCGCTGCGAATCTCGCTGCCCGGCCGGGAGAAAAAGACCAGACTGCTGAGGAGTCGGGGCGACCATTCAATGGACGCCGGTGCCGGGCGCGCGCGAGTACCTGTTCGAAGTGCGCGATGCGAAAAAAGCCGCGGTGTTGCGGCGAACAGTCAAGCGTCCGAAAATTCTGGTGAAGCTCCCGGAAGGTTCGTACGAGATGCGCAGTCGCGCGGTGGATCGCTTTCGTCGACGTACGCCCTGGTCCGATTGGGCTCCGCTGCGCATTCGTTACGCAATCCCGCCGTCGATTGTGAGCGTTACGCCCGAAGAGTACGATCCAGAGTCCGGAGCGGAAGAATCGCCGGCTGTTCGCGTAATTGAACTGCGCGGAAAGAACTTCATGAAGCAATCGGAAGTCCAGGTGTTTATCGGGCCGAAAGCGATACCGGTGAGCGCGGTAAATTTCGTCAGCGCCGATACGCTGCGCTTTGAGCTGCCGGCGGACGCGCCGGCCGGGCAGTACGATTTGCTGGTGGTGAATCCTGGCGATGTTCGCGCACGGATGGCCGCGGCCTTTCGCGTGAAGCGGGGCGGGGCGCCCGACGGAACGCTCCCGAATCGCGCGGAGCCCGGACCGAACGCGGAAACCGCGCGTGAAACTCTCCCTCGTGATATTAGCGATCCTGGTTTTTCGGGCCTGTCGCTGATTCCAGGGCTGCCGGATTTTCGCAACGGCCGCTATATTCGCGGCACGCTCTGGGCCGGCGCGTTTTTGGGCGCGAGCATCGTGGCCGTCAACGGCTTTCAGACCGCGGCTTCGGCTTCGGCGGGCGCCCTGAGTAATCCGCTGTACCCCTCGTTTTCGAATCCCGTGTACTTATTCGGACTGCTGAACTTCGGCACCGGCACTAACGCTGGATTGTACGCATTTAATACGACGCAGATTTTTAATGACGTGCAGAGCCAATACAACGCGGGCCGCACGCAGTACACGACTTTCGGGGGCGCGGCCCTTCTGGTGTACTTTACACACCTGGCCTTGCACTCCTTTGCCGGTCCGGATCTGCCCGAGTACGAGGGCGCTAACGCGGCGGCCCCCGGAGTATCGGTGTGGGTGGCGCCGGCGGAATCTTTGCAGAGCGCGGCGGACCGGAATCTCGGCGTGCGGCCCCAGATGGAGCCGGACATTCGATTCGCCTGGTCCCTGTCTTTTTAGATTCATCTTCAGACAGGATTGTGCTTGTGCCGCCTTCGGGGGCCTATTTTTCTGTCGATCTATGGTCGAAGTGCAGGAATCCGAGCTGCATAAAGCTCGCACGATTATTCGCAAGTATTTCGCAGGAACTTCGTTTCTGGTCGCGCAGGCCCTCGAAGCCGGCATCAAAGAGGACGCGCTTGAGGCGTTGATCCAGGCCGGCGAAGTGTATCGCGGCGCCAGCAACTGGTGCGAAGTTCGCGGCCTCAAGCCGCCGCCGCGCTGAGTCGCTCCATCATTTCAGGACGGTGATCCCGTGGAAAGCGAACGGAAAGATTTCGAAAATCACACAGTGCTCGAACTCAAGGATACCGTTCTCAGAATGTCGATGACCGTCGATTTTCGCTTTAAGTTAACCGGCATCATCAAGAACCACAGTCCGAATCTGGTGTTGGATTGCAGCGCCGCTCGTTCTATGGATTCTTCCTTCTTCGCCGCGGTGTTTGCCGCCGGCAACGAGTGCGAACAGGAAGGCGGCCGACTGGTGGTCGTCACGAGCAATGCGCAGATTCAAAAGCTGCTGCGCGTGGGCGGGGCCAATCAGCCGGTCACGCTGGCCGAGTCGGTCGAAGAAGCCTCCGCCTCGTTTTAATTTACAGAGGACCGCGCTTGCCGCTGGCGATCGCCGGTGTTATTGTAAGCAGGATGAGCAGCCGTCCTTCAAGCAATCGTATTCCGCCGGGTCCGGGCCAGGAGTCCGTCTGGGACTATCCTCGTCCGCCGCGCCTGGAAGCCACGCCGAAGCGGCTGCAGGTATTCTTCGCGGACGATCTCATCGCTGACACCGCGCGCGGTTATCGCGTGCTGGAAACCAGTCATCCGCCGACGTACTATATTCCCCGGGCCGACGTAAAGATGGAGCGACTCAGGCCTGCGGACGGTTCATCGTTTTGCGAATGGAAGGGCGCGGCGAGTTATTTCGACGTGCGCGGCCCCGAAGCCGATGCGAAGCAGGCGGACCCGGAAAAGATCGCGCGCCGCGCTGCGTGGTGTTATTCGAATCCTTCGCCGGCCTTCGCGCCGATCAAAGACTATCTGTGCTTTTATGCGCATATGATGGATCGCTGCCTGGTGGCCGGCGAAGAGGTCCAGGCTCAGATCGGCGGGTTTTACGGCGGCTGGGTTACCTCCGATATCGTCGGACCGTTCAAAGGCGCGGCCGGAACGATGGGCTGGTAAGCGCAAGCGAAGCGTCGGCCAGACATTATCGCGCGCAAGGGGGCTGCGTTTGCCAGCCGCGCGACCTGATCTTAAGCGGGATAGTTCCAGACCGCGAAGAGAAATAGATATAGCGCAAAAATGCCCGACCAGAACAGCAAGGGCGCCGCCCAGACTGCGAAGGCCCGGACCCCGTTCGCTGCGTGGCGCACAGTCATCGCTCGCGATACGATCCAGGCTTCGGTGAAGATCGAAAGTACGAATAAGATCGGAGGCAGCCATGCGAGCATCGGCGTGGGCGGGCTCAGCCTGGTAGGATCCACGGGCAGCGCGATCAAGCTCAGGCCCTTCGCGAAGACGGCGGTCAAAACGATCGGCGCGGCGGCGAAGATCGCGTATATTAGCTGACGGCGAAAATTCGCAGGCGTCTCGTTCTGATTCTGTACCTGATCGTGGTTCTGGGCTTTCGCGGGCAGCCACAGGCGCGCGCCGGCGCTCCGCAGGGCGGCGAAGACCGCCACGTATATCAGCCAGATGGCGACAAAGGCCAGCGCCGATACAATTTCCGAATAGGGAGAAGGCAGCAAGGGATCGGCGTAGGGAGTCGGCGCGACGCGTGCGGCCGCCGCGCGAAAATCCGCCGTCATCCAGAGTGCGATCCAATCGAAGGCGATCATCAAGCCCGCGCACGCTGCGAGCATTAACAGGAATTGCAGGAGCGGCGTCGCAAGTCGGACGGCGTTTTGCGGCTCGCTGAAGAAACGAGTCGCGCCTCGTAAAGGTAAAAGCAGTCGCCAGGCGGCCAGAAACGAATCCTGTGATTGATCGCGCACGGCACAGACGCTCCCCGGAATTGAAAGACGTCAAGGTCTTTCGAAGAGAAATCGTTTTTTGATTGCTGACAGAACCCGCGAAGATTATTGCTGGCGGCGAAACACTTATGGCGAAACAACTAAAACAAATCTTCGGAGCTCTGGTCAATCCGGAGGCCTTCTTTGAAGGCGCCGACAGCGGCTCCTTAAAGAAATGGATCGGGCCGATACTCGTGTTGATCGGTGCGGTAACGCTGGTGCTGGTCGTGACGCGTTTGCTTGGCCCCGCCGATCCCGTGTTTTTAGAGTCCGGTGAATTTAAGCCTCCTGCGAATTTAGTACAGAATCCGTCGCCCCTGCGCCGATTTCTTTTCCCGCTCTATTGGGCGGGAATCGTATTGTACGGCTGGTTCGCGCGCTATGGGGGAGTGCTGGTCTTCGGCGAAAACAATCGCAGAGCACGGGACGTGCTTATGATTACGCTGATTGGAGCTTTGCCGCTGCTTTTACTCAGCGCCTTGTTCGGCACGATCAATCAGCTCTTTCCGTACTGGCAGCAGCGACCGGACAGCGTATTGTTTGTCGCGCGTCTCGCCGCGAATTTTTTATTCTTTGCTTTCGCTTTTCTATGGGAAGCGCGCATTGTTGTCGCGGGTTTTCGCATCCTCTTTGATCAAAACCGGGGCCGGGCGATCGTCACCTGGCTTTTGCCCGCGATTGGTTTGTTGTTTTGCGCGACGCCTGCGGTTATGTTTTTGTACGTTTCTGTACGCTGATGGTCAATCTATCGCGCGAGTGTTCGCGCTTTGTCGCTCGTTCTTGCATATTTTTAATATTCTAACAAATTTATCAACGGAACTAATCTATAAGTATTAGTTCCGCGAATATTTATGTGGATGCCCGCGGTGTCGGCGACTACGATGGTCAATGCTCGCCTGTCCCGGGAAGAGCGATTGTTTGTCGTCAGAGGTTGTCCATGAAAGCTCGTAGATACGATATGCTTCGTCGCGCCGTCGCCAGCGTGCTTGCGCTGAGCATGCTGCTTGCGCCGGTCGCGCCCTTTAGCGCCGGCGGCGCTCGTCTGCGCAGCCAGCCGGTCGCCGTTCCTTCGCTGCCCACGCCCGCCTTTAACAGCGCGGATCTGGATCCTGCCATTGCCGCTGCGACGCAGTCTGCGAGCAGTCAACCCCACTGGGAAGTCCTGGTGGAACAGGCTCAGATCTTACTGGGAGCGGCCTGGGAAACCCAGGTGGATGCGGCGATCGCCGCTGAGGCCGTGGCCGTAACCCAGAGCGACGCTTATAACGCGAACGCGAACTATCAGCAGTACCTGCTGAACGAGCTGGTGATTCAAAAAGAGGCCGCGCGTGAACAGTGGATGACCGCTGCGGAGCGCTACATCGATCAGCATCGCATCGCATTTCTATCGGACAACAACGGCGACGGCGATCTCAACGAATTTTTTGAAGACAGCGACGATGTTCGAGATCAGGGCGCGGCTGCGGCTCAGTCCGGCGAAAACGGGAATATAACGCTGGGCGCCGCGGCGGAACGCCTGGAACGCGAGCGCGAAACCTATCGCCTGCGTATGCGGGCCCACGTCGAAGCGACGTACGCGGAATACCAGGGCGCCCTCGGTCGAATTAACGCGGACCGTAGCGCCTATATGGACGCGATCGTCGCGGCCGACGTGCAGTTTCAGCAGAATCTCGCGCAGATTAACGCGTACGAAGATCAGGTGCGCGCCGGTATTCAGACGCTCACGACGAATCTTTCGAATTATCTGGCGAGCAGCAATCAATTTTACGCGACCACGGTCAACGCCGACAATACGCTGAGCGTGGACTTTGCCAATATGAATGCGGCGGGGGTGACGCTGCAAAACCTGTTGAACCAGGTGCAGACCGGCCTCGATAATCGCGATCCCTTAAGTACGCTTGCAACGCAGTTAACGACATATCTGCAGAATCGCCAGGTCCAGGCCCAGGCGAATGCGACGAGCTGGGACAACCAGATTCATACGCCCGTGCCTGGAACGCTGCGGACCCTGGCCGGCCTGACCTGGACTGTAAACGCAAGCGCCACCTGGGACCCGGTGCTGCGTGACGCGCGGCGGGCGCAGATTCGAATCGCGATCGACACCGATCCTCAGTACGAAGGCGTGCGCTATGCGATCGAGTCGCTCCTCGGCAACTCGACGAATTTGCAGAATTATCTCAGACAGGGCGATCGGCGCACGGTCAGCAGCGTTTCGAATGTGAGCGTATGCGGCCGCAGTCCGATTTCGAACTATCATGTCGCCCCCGGACAGGTCCACACTGCGAGCCACGCCGAGTGTTTCCAGACTGCGGGCTACGACTTCGGCGTATGGGATGCGACGGCGCTGGCGGGGATCCCGCCGGTGATTCTCGCCCTGGTCGGTATGTTTCCGGAGGAAGAATACCACTGGTACGCCGACTATACGCTGTACGACGCGAACGCCGAGTCCAACCGGGATACCTGGAATACGTACGACAGTCAGCTCGGCGCGATGTTGACGGACTGGCAGAACGACGTGCTGCCGGCGATTCAAAACTGGGAGACCCAGAGCGCCCAGTACGAAGCGAATTATACCGCCTGGCAGGCTCAGGCGGCGACTGAAGTCGCGGCCTATAACGCCGACTATGAATCGAGCGTGGCGCGAATTTCGGCTCAGCGCAATTACTATCTCGCGCAGATGGACACCGAAATTCGCAAGGGCCTGGGGCAGTTCCGCGAACTCACGCAGAAGCTGAGCGAAGCGGAAAGCGAAGAGCAGCGCCTCGAATTGGAGCGCGAAGCGAGTCTTTCGCGAGAATTCGGCATCGCGGAGTTTAATCTGCTCACGACCGAAAGTCTGCGCGAGGCTTATACGGTTACGCTGGAAGCGCGCCCGCAGGTGGAAGAAGCGTTTTTACAGCGCGCGGACCAGGGCGTACCTGATTTCAAAAGTTTCGCGAACGCCGGCCAGAAGATCGGCGAAACCCTGAGCGGGGCGTTGAATATCGCGGTCGTCGAGGATCTGAACGATAAGGCCGTCGCCGAACAAAAGAGCGCCACCGACAGCCTCAAGGCGATGCTCGAACGCAGCGCGGAAATCGACGACGAAGATGTGAACGAAGCGCTCGAAAAACGTCGCCAGGAATACATAGAAGATCAGCAGAAGAAACCCTGGAAGTACGTGCCGCCTTTCGACGCGGTCAAAGAACGCGAGCAAATCGTACAGAGCTATCAGGAACAGATCGAGCGCCAGAAGTGGACCAACGTAACGGTTTCCGATACCGGCGTAATCACCGCGACGCGTAAAATCGCGAAGGGCACGGTCACGCTGCGGGCCGGCGAAGATGCGACGCAATTCGATTCATACGACGTCGACACGGAAGAGCAAACGATCCACTTTCAAGGAGCCGGAGCGATCAAGCTGGGCGAAACGGCCGGCCTGTTCAGCGAAGAGTTTGATATCAGGCAGGCGAACGAGGATTTCTTCGAGGATCTCGACGACTTCGCGGAGGCCTTCGACACTCAATTAGACGGTCTCGTGGATTTGACGAGCGAAGCCAACAAGAGCCTGAGCTCGCGGTGGTCCGGCGCACAAAAAAATATTCAGAACCAGGTGAAGATCGCCAGCACGCTTTCTTCGCTGATTCAGGGTATCGCGGGCGGCGGTTTTAATTTCGCCCAGTGGGCCCAGGGCGTCGTCCAGAGCGAAATGGCTCAGGTGTTGGAAGAGACTTTCAATGTGCCGGCCGGTTTCTTGATGAACCTGGCGAATGGCATGGAGCCGGGGGACGCCGCCAGTAGCTGGCTGGAGAGTGCGGCCTATACCTTCCTGGAAGACGCCAGCGGAATCCAGGGCCTGGCGGCCTTCGCGAAAGAAAGCATCGATAAGATGAACCGTCGCGCGCGTCTGTATACCGGCAATACGATCTCGATGAATCGAGTGACCGATTCGCTCAAAGATGGGGGGCTTACAGGTATCGGCGATGTCTTCGGCCCCTTCGCGCTGATTAAAGACACCCAGTTCGGCCAGGCGGCGCAGGAAGCGCCGTTCAAACTCTGGAATGCGCTCGCGCAAGATCTGCCGCTTTTTCCGCCGTCGCCCTTCGAAGACTCGCGAGACTTTACCAACTTCGTAAAGGACTCTCACAAGCTGGCCGTCGGTATAGATCGCGACCGCATCAGCGGCGAGATGAAGGAGCGGGCGGAGCGATACGTCGAAGCTTCGCAGGATACGATGTCTCTGCGAACTATGACCAGCGTTCAGCCGCTGACCGGCCTGGGGAACGCCGTCAGCGCGGTGCTGAGCCCGCTCATGCAGAGCATCACGCCGCCGGAGCGAGCGCCGAGCCAGGCGACGCTGCAGATGCGCGAAACGATGGGCAACACCGTCGCGAAGGCGATGAATTTACCGTCGACGATGACGCGCATGATGTTGTTCGAAGGCGCGAGTCTGGAGGAAGCGATCACCGCCCAGGCTTTCGCGGACATCGAAGCCCACGTCGGGATTCCCGGAATCGCGGAGCACTATCATCGGGCTTTAGAACGTTACAATCACAAGCAACGCAAAGACGCGGCCGCCGCGATGCGACCGGAAGATTATCTGACGTTTGGCAGCACCTATCTCTGGCGCAACGCCGAGTACAACAAAGATATGGGCGTGGCGCTGCAGGTCGCCGAGACCGTCGGCGGTATCGTGTTGAACACCGTCGGGAATATTATTCCGGGATTGGGCACGGGGATCTGGCTGGCGTACAACGCGATCAAGCAATCATACATGGGTTCGCTGAAAGGCGGCACGCGCGGCGCGCTTGCGGGCTATATGAGCGCCGGCTTCTCCGCGCTGTCGCGCTTTGGTGTAAACCTCAGCGTCTCTTATAGCTACGAAAACGGCTGGGGCGGAAGCATCGGCGGCACCTTGCCTTTCGCTGGTACAAGCCTGAGCGGTTCAGCGGGTCTGTCGTTTCAAGAGGGCGAGGGCGTTACCGGCGTGAGCCTCGGGCTCAGCGCGAGTTCTGCCGACCCGCAGAGCGGTTCGAAAACCGGTTATCACGGCGGGATCGGTTTGAGCTTCGATCGATACGGGGAATTCCAGGGCGGCAATGTGAATGTCGGCTATACCGGAGAGAAATCCGCCACGGACCGGAGTAATTTCCCGGACGAATACAACGTGGGCGGCGTCCTGAACTTCGACCGCGAAGGCATGACCGGGATTGGAATCAACGGGAGCGGCACGAACTACAATGATTTACCGGGTGGCATGCGATACGCGCATACTCTGGGCGGCGGTCTGAGCATCAACTTCGACGGCAGCTACGGCGTGGACGTAAATCAAACTCTCGGTTACAACGATCGGACTGCATCCGGGCTGAGCGGCATGAGCGCAGGCAACAGCGGTCAGTTTTTCTGGGATACCGATGGAAGCTTTCAGGGCGTGACGAATACGATTAGCCTGGGGGTGGACTGGCAGTTCGAAGAAGAAGCGTTCGTGAACGCGCAGAAAGAGCGTGAGCGAGTGAACGAACTGCTGGATGCGGAGACGGATCCCGAGAAACGCAAAGAGCTGGCAGCCGCGTGGAACGAGCTGAATAAAGAGATTAAGTCCCTGGATCCGAATCGTCGGGAGAATGGCTGGAACGAGAAGCTGGATGCCCTGGTCGGCGCGAATAAGATGTCGCCGGAAGAAGCGGATGAGATTCGCGAAAAGATCGCGAACGATCCCGAGGCGATGAATGACGAGAAGCTCGCGCTGAAAGTCTGGGGCGACCGGAACGAACTCGGCTTCGATGAGTCGCGCGATAGTTTCTTTTCGCAGGTCTTTGGCGCCGTCGGTGACGGGATCAATTATATCTTCGGGATTCAGTCGGACGAACACGGCTTTGTAGACGACCAGGGGAACTACCACGAGCGGACGTGTTTTGTGGCGGGGACGCTCGTGCGCGTGAAGGACGGCGCGGGCGAAAACGGCGGCAACTATAAGAAGATCGAGGACGTCAGAGTCGGCGATGTAGTGCTGAGCTGGAGCGAGCGGACGGATGAGCAGGAATGGAAGCAGGTCTCCGAGACTTTTGTTCGCAAGGCGGATCGGGTTTATAAAGTCGAATACGACAGCGGACAGTCGCTTGAGACGACATGGTCGCATCCGTTTTATATTCTTGGAAAGGGCTGGGTTGAGGCTCGCAAGCTACGGGCCGGCGATATTTCGAAGGCGACTGCCGGCGAAGAGCGCATCGCTTCGGTGACGATCGATGCGCGACACGAGGCGGTCTATAATTTCAGCGTAGCTGATAATCATAACTATTTCGTGGGCGAGTCCGGGGTGCTGGTGCATAATAGCGAATATGACGAATATCCAAAGACCTATTTAGATTTTGTGGAAAGATACTCGGAGGAAAACCGATGGAATTGCAGTCAGGCGACGGGGTGTGAAAGTGCGGCCGCTCCTACAAAAGATGAATACTTGCGTGAAAAAGCTCGGTTACTTTATGCTAAAATAAAAGAAACGCACCCCGATTCAGCAGATATCGAGTATCTGGAGCGAATCTTTGGGTCCGAGGACTTAAGTCATGAAACGAATGCCGCTGAAAAATTAAGCGAAATTATCGCCGCAAATAATGATGCCCTGGGGGCTCAATTCAATATTACACCTTCAAGTGACGCCGGATTTGCTCCTGAATTTCAGGACCCGCATGAATCCAGCCGTCGACAGGTAGGTCACTTCTTGACTGCGGTGAAGCTGGCCTTTGTGCCTGAAGAAACTGTGACCTGGAAAATGAGGACAATTGCTAAAGACTTTTCGTCTTCGGATGAAGAGCTGGCACTTCAGGCGATAGTCGGTCATGAACTGGCACCCGATTCGGAATACGGAGGTATGATTCAGCCAGGGCACTACACTCGCCAATTTGAAAGGGCGCAGAACAATCCGGAAGCCGTTCAAGCCTTTAGTGACGCGTACAACGCTCTTGGGCCAAAAGGTAACAATTGGGCTGCTGCCGAACGGCAGTTGGCAAAGATTCCGATCGTGCGTTCGCAAAGAGGAAACAGCAGGGAAGATCTGCGTCTCAGTCTCGCGGGGTACTGGCTCGGGCGACAAATACGAGAAGGGAATATTGTGAATTCCCAACAGGCTGCTAATTATATTAGTGGAACTCTCAGAGATCATGGCCCCGAATTAGAGGATAAATATGGGGAGTAAAATGCATTCGTTTTCTAAGAGATATATCCTGGCTTGCCTGTATGTAGGCGTCGCAATTTTTTCCTGTGCTCCGGGTAGTGAAAAAACCTGGCGATCAGGAATCTACTCAATTGATAACCGAGGTGACGAAATATTAGTAGGAGCGCCAGGTTATATTTTGAAGTGGAACTTTTTATCAGGCCAGACTGAGGAACTTGAAGGAGCTCGTCACTGGAATGATGTACGATTCTATCGAGATGGGCTGCTTACTGTGGGCGGTGATGGCCAGGTGCTATTCTGGCGTGAGGGAAGCCGAAAGCAGATTCGGAAGGGGGAATACCCGCTCTCAGGGCTTGCCATTTATAGAGACTTCTACGCCATAGCTTCGAACGATAATAAGGTTGTCGTATATTCTGATATTGATCAAGAGGTCTGGTTATTTGAGGACGTGGATCCGAGAAATACTATTGAGGCGATACATATAGTTGATGATACGCACGTGATCGCAGGGGGCGGTCGGTTCACCAGCGGGGCATGGATCCGAATTTGGGAATTGCGTAGCGGGAAGTTGCTCAAATCGATAGAGGACGCTCATGACAGAGGGGCTGTCGTGGGAATCGCATCTTCCGCTGACGGGAAGCTTTTTGCAACAACGTCAAAGAATAGAACCATTCGCCTATGGGGGCTTCCGGATGGGATCTTGCTGAAAGAGTTTCGGATGGTGGACGAAATGCCTGCGATACAATTTGGGGCCAATGGCCGCTATCTATTTTCGGCGGGATGGGATGGCAACCTTCATGTATGGGAAACGAAGACCTTTGAGAAAGTGTTTGTGAAGAAATTAGATTCGGATTCCATTACAGCGCTTTATGTTAGAGATGACTGCGATGTTGTTATCGCGGGAGCGTATGATGGTAAAATTCAAGTTATGAATTTGGAAAATGATCTGGATTGTCAGAATTAATTCTGAACAACGCCGGAAAGACGCATGCCGGATGGCGATCGCCCAGAAAAATGGAAGGTGCCTGAGTGGCATCCCATTACCGAAGAGGTGAAGTTGATCAACGGCATTGTGGAGTAGTTTTTGCACTCCACGCATGTGGGATTGCTCGCCAGCGAAGGACATGGAACGGACCAAGCGCGATGCAGGGCACGTGCGAAACTAATCGGTGTATCTGACACTAAAAATGCGTCGGCAAAATGGAGTCGTCCTATGCAGAACTGGGGAACAGTCGTAGATCAGTTGTTGATAATGTTTGAAGATCGCATGCCCGTCCGATAGGCAAGGCGTTTACACAAAATATCTAACACTCCCGATTCGCCGCGCTCGCGGAATTAGTTTCAATCCCCGGCGAGAAATGGATGCCATAACAAAGCGAAAGGCCGCAGAATCGGCCGGTCAAGAGGAATCGCTGTGATACCGCCCTGGCCGCCCCGATCCGCCCACTCCCCAAAAAGCCTAAAAATTTCCTCACCCCCGATGCATAATCTTACGTTTTGTCTTGACTTCTGGTGCGCCGCACAAAATATGGCGCAACGCACAAGGGTGATCGGCCTGATCCAGGTCGGGCCGAAATGCGGAAATATCCACAAGGGGAAATACAATGGCAAATCTCGAAAATAGCGCACATGACGCACTGAACGCAGGTCTCGGACTCTTCAAAGAAATCGAAACCCAAATCCTGAACCTCAAAGGTCAGATCGAAACCGTATTCGCTGATCTGCAGGCTAACGGGCCGGAGAGCCTGGTGAAAGGTGCTGAAGAGCAGTTCACCAACCTGCGCACGCAGCTGGAAAAAGGTTACGAAGAACTGGTAGCCAAAGGCGCTGCTGACCAGAGCGAGCAAGTCGTACAACTGCGCGGCCTGATCGATCAGGGCATCTCTTCTGTAAAAGAGCTGCAGGGCAAAGTCGAAGCGAGCATCGGTTCGAAAGCTTAAGTTCATATCAATTTTCGGCCTGGCCGAAATTGTCCAAAAAAGCCGGGGTTCGCGCCCCGGCTTTTTTACGTTCGATCGCGACTGCGCTGCGACGGTTCCCGTTCCAATGCGAATCGCGATGATCCCCTCGGGATTAAACAGTAGACATCCAGATTCAGGGCGGACCACTGGAGTCGTGCCTGCACCGTCGCCGGAAACCTCGCCGGGTTTGAAACTGCCTCGCATCAATTTCAGAATCGTCGCAAACTATTTTTTGTACGCCCACGAAATCGTGACGCGCAGATGGCGCCGGGCCCTGGGCGCTACCGCGATCTTCGGCGTGATCATGACGGGCATTCACCTGGCCGCGATTCAGATCGTGTTGAGCGTCGTGCATATGCGCGATCAGCAAAACGTGCTGCTGAGCGTATTGACTCTGCCCTTTACGGCGTACTTTCTGGGCGGCCTGGTCCAGTTCATGCTGCGCCTGGTTCGCGAGCCCGAAGTTCCGACGGCGTGGCGCTGGCTGTTCTTAACCGATCCGCGACGCTATCTGCACATGCTGCTCTTTCTCGTGTACTATTATTTTCTGTACGTCGTGCTGGTGAAAGTCACAGTCGACTTCAACGAGTACCAGGGCTTGATTCAGATTCGTCTGGTCGCCGGGCTGTTTTTGTTTCTCTGGCTGATGGCGCGGCTGATCTTTGCGCCGCTGTATGTGATCGATCAGGGCCTGGGCGTGCGTGCGGCTCTCAAGAGCTCGTATCTATTAACCACGGGGCGGACGCGGCGGACCCTGCTGCTGAGCCTGGCCTTTCTTGCGACTCTCTGGCTGGGCGTTTTCGCCGCCGGCATCGGCGCGATCTACACGCTGGCCATCGTGTTGTGCGGCGTGATTTTGTTATTCGATAACTATTCGGACGCGCCCGCGGCCGCCGATCGTTTGCATTTAATCGAATTCTCTACTTCGCCGGACAGAGGTCCGGTTCGCAAGAAGTCCGGCGCGCGCCGTAAAAAGAAACGCTCCGCTGCTAAAAAGAAATCCGCTGCGAAAGCGCCGAAAAAAGAAAGCTAGGCGGGCTCCGGAGATTCCGCGGATTCTTCAGGGGGCTTTTCTTTTTTGATCGCTTCTGGATCCGGCGCGACGAATTTCTGATACTGTTCGAAGCGCGACAGGATTTCTTTCACGTACAAAAAGGGTTCTTCGCCGCGACAGTAGCCGTGCTTCACTTCCGGGAGATTATAATACTCCGGATCTTCCAGCTTCAATAAAAAGGGCGCCGTCTCTTCCCATAAATCGGCGTTGCGCTGACTCAGACGGGCCAGAATGCGGGCGTCCTCGACGTGCCCCGAACCGGCGTTGTACGACGCCAGAATGAATTTCAGCCGTTCTTCCGGATCTGCAATCTCCGGTTCCCAGCGGGTCTCCAGCCATTTCAAGTGCGCCGTACCCGCCCGGATATTTTCGTTTGGTTCGTAAAAATTGCGCAGATTGTACTGCCGGCCCGTGGCGGGCATCAGCTGCATCAATCCCGAGGCGCCGGCCCAGGATCTGGCGCGCGGATTAAAGCGACTCTCCTGATAAATCAGCGAAGCCAGCAGGCGCCAGTCCCAGTCGATGGCGCGGGCGGCGATGCGAATGCGCTCGTCAAAGATCGAGATTTTGTTCTGTTCGTCCTCTGCGCCCTCGCTCGCGGCGTCGCCGGCGGCCTCGCCGGTCTTCGCGCCGCCGTCTTCCGCGTCGGTCGTAACGTCCGCCGCGAGATAGAATTCGCTGTCGACGCGCTCGCGGAAGGCGCGGTTGTTGCGATAGTACTTATTATACAGCGCGGTCAAATCGCCGTTGTTTTGCACGCGCAGAATCCAGGCGTTGATGGCTTCGCGCAGCTTCGGCGAATTTCCGCGCACGACCCACGCAATGCGCTGGGGAAAGCTGACCGAGGTTTCGACGTCGAGGCCGGCATAATATCCGCGGTTGATCAAAGCGGTCGGCTCGTCGGCGATCGTATAGTCGATCTCTCCCGCGTGAACTCTGCGAATCAGTTCTTCGGTTGTGACGTTGCCCGGCACGGTGCGGATTCGAATGTCGCCGCCGATTTCGTCCTCCAGGTTTCGCAGGCGTTCGTAAAAGGCCGAGCCGCCGCGCACGTGAATCGTTTTGCCGATCAGATCGATCGGATCTCGAACGAGCTTCGAAACCGCTTCGGTCGCGGTCGGAGTCGTCGTAGCTTCCGGCTGGACTTCAGTTTCTTTGGAAACCACGGCGGAATCCGTGCCGGTCGGATCCGGGGCGGCTTCGGTTTCGGGGGCTTTCTCCGACGCCGGCGCTTTGATGGGGGCGGGGCGATAGCCTGGCTTGCGCTGCACCAGCACCTGGCGCGTCG
Source organism: bacterium (assembly GCA_024742665.1). Lineage (GTDB taxonomy): Bacteria > Spirochaetota > Leptospiria > Leptospirales > Leptonemataceae > JANSYA01. The sequence continues at coordinate 22,981 of JANSYA010000009.1, read as the reverse complement.
TCATCAGGTGTTCGGTGAAGGTGACTTCGTTCGCCCGGCGGCGGGTCACCACCAGATTGCTCGCGACCAGATCGCCCAGTCCGCTGTTGAGCATATAGACGATGTTGTCCATATCCCGCGTTACGACGATTTCCAGTTCGACGCCCAGATCGTCCGCCAGGCGTTCCAGCAGCTCGTACTCGTAGCCCATCGGCTGCCCGCGATAGATGAAATAGCTGTTCGCGCCGTACGAGGTGATCACCCTGAGTTTATTGCGTTCCCGAATGTCTTCGATGTCGATCGCCGTAATGGCCTCGTACACGGCGATGCAGCGGGGCCCGGCCGCGATCGTCAGGGCCAGGGCGATGGCCATCGAAAGGACCGGGCGTCGCCAGTTCGCACTCCGGTGTGTACGGCGGCGTTGGGGCAGCGGAGCGGCGGCGGGTCGGGAAATCCACATGCACGGGACTCTGAAGAAATCGATGCGCCGGGTCAAGCGCTTCCCGCCGGCCGGAGCAGGCGGTCGCCGTGGGAATCAAGGCGGGATTCCGATCCCGCGTCTGAAATGTGGTTGTCAGCGATCGAATCGATTGCTCAATAAAACATATCAACTATGCCGGATCCACAGTCGCAGCAAGACCCCCAGGCCGAAATCCATCGCCTGCAGCAAATTATCGACGCCTACGAAAAGCTGACCATGTACAGTCGGGACGAGCTGCTCGAAGCGGATCGTACCATCCAGGCTCACGAACGCGTGCAGCACCTGAGTCGGGAAGAAATCCATCAGCTGCACCAGACGATCGACGAACTGAAGGCGGCGGAGGCCACGCTGTCGGAGCGCATCAAGCAGGCTCTGGCGGAAGACAGCGGTAACGAGCAGCTGGTGCTGGCCGAATTGGAGGAGCTGCGGCGGACCTCCGGCGAAAATTTCTATACCGACCTGTTTCGTGTGCTGGTGCACTACGATTTTACCAGCGAAGAGGCCCAGGAGCACTGGCAGCGCATTCTGGTGCACTGCGAGAGTCTGGGTCAGAAATTGGGGCGCGCGGTCAGTTTTCGAGTCGCCATGCTGGACTATTTCGTCGGCCTGAATCGAATTCTAAAAAGTCCCAAGATGATTGAAATCGCGCTCTTCGATGAGGTCGTGCGCAGCTCGCTCCAGGACGAGCTGACCGGTCTCTTTAATCGCCGGTACTTCGATCGCTCTCTGACCCGGGAAGTCAATCGGGCTCGTCGCCATGAAAAGGCCGTGGCTCTGTTGATTTTCGACATCGACGACTTCAAGCAGTACAACGATCGCTTCGGTCACGCCGCCGGCGACCAGGTGCTGCGCCAGGTCGGCAAGCTGCTGCGCGAAAGTCTGCGCGGCGAGGACATCCCCTGCCGTTTCGGCGGCGAAGAGTTTGTGGCGATCCTGCCGGAAACGACGAGCGGGCAGGCCCGCCCGCTGATCGAGCGCTTGCTTGAGCGGGTGGCCGGTGCGAAGCTGGAGCAGGGCGCCATTACAATTAGCGGGGGCGTCGCGCACTTCCCGGAGCACGGCTCCGAACCCGGTGAAATCTTTTTGCAGGCGGATCGGGCGCTCTATGCCGCGAAAGCGCGGGGAAAAAATCGCATCTGTTTGGCCGGCGAAAACCAGGTCTGAAGCTCTCGGGATTTCTTTGAGGCGGTCGGCCGCGGCCCGCTCGGTCTGAGTTTCGAAAGATCCAGAACCCGTCCCGGGGCCCTCCGGGGGCCGTCTGGATTATGTCGCATTAGAAAAGTGCCTGTTTCGACTCCCGCGCTGTTCATTGCTCTCGATCATTCACCCGGTAGTTGCTGAAGGCGATCAGGCATGTGGCTTTCGCGTACGGTGACGTTTGACTAAATTAACAGGTTAATAACGTTATGTAATACTACCTAATTGAAATATGCCGTTGCGCCCGTTGAAAACTGCATTTCCGGCTTGACCGGATGTATGGCGACGGGCCCCTTTGATGGTATGGATTACGGCGTATTTTATTTTATCGTTCTCATGGCTTCGACGATCGGTTTCGCAGGCGTGGTCGGGTACCTCGCACTGGTCTCGGCCGACGATAAGTAGATTCAGGCCGGTCCGCCGGCGGGAGTAATTCGCATATGAAAGGTCGCATCGAATTCAACGGCACAGTTCATACTGCCGTCCACATCGCCTGTGATGCGGACCTGATCACAGTTTATCGAAACCGGCCTGACGGGCTGGAGATGCTCCTGACCCTGATCCGGGCGCGCTTGCTGCCCACGGATAGCAATACTCTGACAGTCGAAGGTTTCGTGCGCAAGGCGGGGACCGGCGATCCCGAGCAGAGCGAACCACTCCACGGCGATGAATACATTTTTCAGAGCCTGGTCTTCACCCCCGAACCGATCGCGACCTATTCGGTCAGCGGTGCCGCCGGCGAAGACGCCTCGATCTGGCGTCAAAGCCTGAACTGAAAAATCTGCCGATCCTGTTCGGTCGCAACTGCGGTTGACAGTGCCTGGAATCCGTGCGATTCTGTACGGGCCCATGCTGAAACCCAGAGTCCACGAGTCCGGCCGGCGCATTCGCAATAGCCTGAGCCGCGCCGAAATCATCGCCGGGGCGCTGGAAGTCCTTCGCGAGCAGGGCATCGACAATCTCACCGTGAGACTGGTCGCCCGGCGCCTGCGCTGCAGCGTTTCCGCCCTCTATTCGCACTTCAAGAATTTCGACGAAATTTACAACGCCATGATCGGCGAAACAGAGCGTGAGCTGGGCCGCGAACTCCGCAAGGCCCGCCTTGGATTTGCCAACACGATCGATCAGCTGCTGGCAGTCGCCCGCACGTACTGGAGTTTCGCTCTCGAACACAAAGACATGCATCGCCTGATGTATCGGAAAACGCGTTATCTGCGGATTCCGCCGGCCTACCGGGTTTATCTGGATACCTTCCGTCGCGGCTATCGCACGGGCGACCTGCAGTATTCGCGCAAAGAGGCCCAGGCTCTGGCCCGCACTATGTTCGCCTGGCTGTACGGCCTGATTGCCATGGAGCTGCTGGGCGTTTCGCATATTTCCCAGCACGGTGCCCGGCAGTTAGAGGACGGTCTGCGGCATTTTCACCATCTGCTTGGCGCCGGCGGGCGTTTCGAGTCGCAAATCGGCGATTAATTCGCGCCCGGTTCATCTACTCCATATCTGCTCCGGGCGCGTGTCTCCGACGTCGCCTGACTCCTGAAATTGGCTTCGAATCCACTGTTTGGCGTCGATTTACGATTCCAGAGTCGCTTCGCGACCTGCCTGTTTCCAATCCCGCCTGAGTCCCGGAGCGCTTTGTTGTTGACATAGCGAACGCGTTTCGTTTTGGTGCTCCATAAAGATTCATGTTCGGTATGGGCGCGCCGGAGGAGGCGCTTTTTTCACGCCTGTATTTATAACGAACATAGATCTTTATGGGCGGACTCCTCGGGGCCTGCCGGTTGGTGTAGGAGTTCCTACATAAATGACCACGCGAGAACAGTTATGAACCAAACAGCGATACTCTTTCCGGGCCAGGGGGCCCAGCGCGAAGGCATGGGCCGCGATTTCTGCGAACACTTTCCCATCGCCCGACAAACCTACGAAGCCGCGTCCGAAGCGATCGACGTCGATCTCAAGGCGATCAGCTTCGCCGAAGACGATCCGCGTCTGCACCTGACAGAATTCACCCAGCCGGCGATCCTGGCCAACGAGATCGCGATCTATCGGGTGGCCTGCTTGGAACTCGGCTTGAATCCCGGCTGGTTTGCCGGCCACAGCCTGGGCGAGTACGCGGCCTTAGTCGCCGCCGGGGCGCTCAAATTCTCGGACGCCGTTCGCATCGTGCATCGGCGCGGCGCTCTCATGCAGGCGGCCGTTCCGCCGGGCGTCGGCGCAATGGCCGCCCTCAAGCTGGAAGGGTTGCTCGGTCTGGACGCCGTGCGCGACGCGATCGTAAGCGGTGAGGTCGAAGTCGCCAACTATAACTCGGACTCTCAGGTCGTAATCAGCGGCCGGGCGACCGGCGTCTCAATCGTACGCGAACGATTGAAGCAGGCTGTGCCGCAGTTGGAATTCGTGGAGCTGCCCGTGAGCGCTCCCTTTCACTGCGACCTTATGCGGCGCATCGAGGCTCCTTTTCGCGCCTGGCTCGATCAGTTCGATTGCAATCCCGCGGCGGCCGCGCGTGTGCTTTCGAATTTTACCGGGCGTCCGCACTCCGCGGATCGCGAAGAACTCTTCGACAATCTGGCGCGCCAGATCAGCGGCGCGGTGCGCTGGACGGAAAACATGCAGTGGATCGCCGAGCGTAGCGCCGACGATGTGCTTGAACTCGGGCCGGGTCGACCGCTGGGCGGTTTCTTTTTACGCCAGGGCTACACGCCTCCGCCTTCGATTGTGACCGTGCGCTGTTTGCGCAAAGCGGCGAAATCCCGCGCGCAGGCCGTCGCATGAAGGCCGATTTCCACGGCGCGAATTACTGGGCTCTGATCCTGGGCGGGTCGAGCGGCTTCGGTCTCGCGAGCGCGCATCGCCTGGCGCGGGCCGGTATGCATCTGTGCATTGTCCACCGCGATCGGCGCGGAAGCATGGCCGCGATCGAAAAAGAATTCGACGCGATTCGTGCGACGGGAGTTTCGCTCTTAACATTAAATGCGGACGCTTTAAGCGAAGAGGGTCGTCGCTCTACTCTCGATCAATTCGCGGCGGCCCTGCGCGAGCAGCATCCCGACGCGCGCCTGCGATTATTTCTGCACTCCATCGCTTTCGGGAATCTAAAAACTCTGCGTCCGGCGGAAGGTTATTCCGAGATGCTGCTCGAAGATGAAGACATCGCCCAGACGGTGTACGCGATGGGCACGAGCCTGGTGAGTTGGGTTCGCGACCTGAGCGATCGGGGATTGTTCGCCGCCGACGCTCGCATTATCGGCCTGACCAGCGAAGGCAATCGAGTGGCCTGGCGCGGCTACGCGGCGGTCAGCGCGGCGAAGGCGGCTCTCGAAGCGATTTCGCGCAGCATCGCCCTCGAATTCGCGCCGCAGCTGCGCTCGAATATATTGCAGCCTGGCGTCACTGATACGCCGGCTCTGCGTCTGATTCCCGGCGGTGATCGCATGCTGGCCGCGAAAGCAAGCAGCAATCCCATGGGTCGCGTAACGACGCCGGAAGACGTTGCGGGCGTCGTGGCCCTGATGGCGAGCGATGAAGCGGCCTGGATCAACGGCGCGGTTCTGCGCGTCGACGGCGGCGAGGGGATCGCAAGCTGATGGGCGCAGTTGTTTCAGGATCGGCAGCGAAGGGCGATCGTCCTCTCGCGCTCGTGACCGGGGCTTCGGGCGGGATCGGCGCGGCCTGCTGTCGCGATCTGGCCCGGGCGGGATACCGGATCGCTATTCATTATAATCGCAATCGTGCCGCGGCTGAGGCCCTGGCGGAGGAGCTCAAAGAAATCGCGCGAAGTTCCGGGTCCGCTGAGCGCGAGCTTGCATCTCCGGCTGAACCGCTTTTGATCGCCGCCGATCTCTCTACGCGTGAAGGCTGCGATCAAGTTTACGAAGCCATCAAAAACGAAACCGCGCCCCTGGAGGTGCTGGTGAACAACGCGGGGCTCGTGCGGGACAATCCGCTGTTCTCGGCGACGCTCGACGAACTCGAAGACACCCTGCGACTGAACGTGCACGGCACCTGGTATTTGAGCAAGCGCCTGGCGCGCCTGATGATTCGCGAGCGGCGCGGCCGTATGATTAATATTTCCAGCGTCGTCGGCAGCACGGGCAATCCGACCCAGTCGGTGTACGGAATGACGAAGGCCGCCATCGATAATTTTACGAAGGTCGCCGCCCAGGAACTGGCCGGCTATGGAATTCTCGTGAACGGCGTAGCGCCAGGATTCATCGATACGGAAATGACGCGCGATCTCGGGGAAGAGGCCCGCGCGAAACTACTCGAACGCATTCCGCTGGGGCGCATGGGACGCCCGGAAGAAGTCGCGGAGGTCGTGCGATTCCTGGCGACGGCCGGCGGCTATATCACCGGCACGACGATTCACGCGAACGGAGGTCTGTATGGGGGCGCCTGATTTAATCAAGTCTGGTTCAGACGCTGGGGCGTGCGCCACAGTTCGCGCGCGTATTTTAGAACGCATTCCACAGCAGGCGCCGTTTCGTTTCGTTGATAGCATCGACGAGCTCAGCCCGGAGCGCGCGCGGGGATCCTATCGCTTTCGCGCCGACGAATTTTTTTACGCGGGCCACTTTCCGGAGCAGCCGGTTACGCCGGGCGTGATCCTGATCGAATGCATGGCGCAGATCGTCCTGGTTCCGCTGGCGCTGTTCTTGAGCGCGTCGGAGGCCGAGGCGCAAGCGAAGAGCGATGCGAATGCGGCGACGAGCGGCGCGGCCGGGCCAGGGCTGCCCTTTTTCGCCGAAGCGGATCAGGTCGAGTTTAACGCTCCGGTCCGCCCCGGCGATCGCGTGCTTGTGAGCGGAGAACGCATCTATTTTCGCCGGGGCAAGTTGAAGTGTCGCGTCGAGATGTCCTTCGCCGACGGCAGCCCGGTCGCCAGTGCCGTGCTCGCCGGCGTGCAGGTCGCTGCCGCTTCTGACAAAGCCGCTGGCGAGACTGCGAGGAAAACAAAATGAGCAATGCAAATCATACGAACCATACGAATCATATAAGCCAAAACAATCGTCGGGTCGTCGTGACCGGCATGGGTATCGTCGCGCCGAACGCGCATGGCTTGCAGGCATACGAGGCGGCGCTGCGGGCCGGCGAAAGCGGCATCCGATTTATTCCGCGTCTGGAAGAGCTCAAATTCGCCTGCCGCGTCGGCGGCGTGCCGGAAGGCCTGATCGAAAAGGCTCCGGAGTACTTCCGCGAAGACGAGCTGTTATCGATGAACGAAAATATGATCTACGGCGGGATCGCCGCGATCGACGCCTGGCGCGACGCGGGCCTGGAAGTTCCGGACTCTGGCGACGATCGAGTGGACGTCGACACCGGCGCGATCGTCGGACTCGGCATGAGCGGCATGGACGTGATCGCGAACCGGGTCGTGCCTTTAGTCGGGCAGGGGCGCGTGCGGCGCTTGGGCGGCACGGTCGTCGAACAGGTGATGGCCAGCAGCGTATCGGCGAAACTCGCCGGGACCTTTGCGCTCGGCAACGAAGTCACGACGAATTCCAGCGCGTGCAACACCGGCACGGAAGCGCTGGTGCTTGCCTATCAGCGGATCAAAGACGGCTACGCGAATCGCATGATCGCCGGCAGCGTCGAGGGTTCCGACCCGCACATGTGGGGCGGTTTCGATAGCATGCGCGTGCTGTCTTCGGCGTTTAACGAAGACCCGGCGCGGGCTTCGCGCCCGCTCAGTGCGAGCGCAGGTGGATTCGTTCCGGGCTCCGGCGCCGGGATTTTAATTCTGGAAGATCTGGAAAGCGCGCTGCGGCGGGGAGTTTCGCGGATCTATGGCGAAATTATCGGCGGCGCGGTTAACAGCGGCGGCCATCGTCAGGGCGGGAGCATGACTGCGCCGAATTGTACGGCGGTTCAGAATTGCATTCGCCTGGCCCTCGCGCGCTCCGGCGTCGCGGCGGGGGATCTCGACGCGATCAACGGGCATCTTACCGGGACCTTCGCGGATCCCTTCGAAATCGAAAATTGGGCGCTGGCTCTGGGCGTCGAGCCGGATCGTTTGCCGCCGATCAACAGCACGAAGTCTTTGATCGGTCACGGCCTTGGCGCCGCCGGCAGTCAGGAAAGCGTCGCGGCCCTGTTGCAACTGTCGCGCGGTTTCCTGCACGCTTCTTTGAACTGCGAAGATTTACACGAGCGGATCGAGCCGTACGCCGTCAGCATCGTACGCGAAACTCGCGAACAGCGTCTGCGCACGATAGCCAAGGCCAGCTTCGGCTTCGGCGACGTGAATGGCTGCGTCGTCTTTCGCCGCTTCGATCTACACGAACAAAATTGACTTAAACTAAAACTAGCGGACCCGACGGGTTCGTAATAAGCTTCGCCGATATGCCGGCGAATCCAATTGAGGTACAAGAATGGCTAATCAAGATGTAATGCAGAAAGTGGTCGAGATTCTCAGCCCCTATGCGAAAGACAAAGAGGCGCTCGCCGCGGCGAACGTCGATACGAAGATCTTAACGGATTTGAAAGTGAACAGCTCTCGCCTGGTGGACGTGATCCTGGCATTTGAAGACGAATTCGATATTGAAATCGGAGACGACGACGCCCGCGAAGTGCAGACCGTCGGCAAGGCCGCGGATATGATTTCCGGGATGCTGACCAAACAGGCGGGCTAATGAACGCCGCCGCTGCTTCCACTCAGAGTAAATGCGCCGGGAGCCGTGCCACGCTCCCGACGCATCTGCGTATCCAGCGTATGCTGGGTCGTCTGGTGTTCCCGCTGCTATATATTGTGCTGGCTTCGGCTATGCGTTTCGTTATGGGCTATCGGATCGATCCGGAAGATCTGCGTCGCGTTCGTCGCGAATTTCGCGAGCTCGGCCAGAGCAGGGATCCCGTGCTGGTTTGCGCGAATCATCTGACGATGATCGATTCCGTGATCATGCTCTGGGCTTTCGCCGGACCCTTCGCATACACGCGGCGCTTCGCGCGTCTGTGCTGGAATGTGCCCGCCGTCGAAAATTTCGCCCATAGTTTCTGGCAGCGCGCCGTGACTTATCTTGCGAAGTGTCTGCCCATCGATCGACAGGGAGATCGCGAACACATTGAGGGGATCTTCGATCAGTTGCGCGATCTGCTATCGACCGGGGAATACGTGATGCTCTTTCCGGAAGGCGCACGTTCGCGCACCGGCCGGTTTCGCGCAGATGAAATTACGTACGGGGCCGGCCGTCTGGTGCAGGCCGTGCCGAACTGTCGCGTATTCTGCGTGTATTTGCGCGGCTTGAAACAAGCGCGGCATTCCGATCTGCCCGCCCGGGGCGAGCGCTTTCATATTTCCACGCAGACTCTGTCGGCGTCTGCTTTGCGTACGGAACTGGCCGGGCTGCGCGGCGCTCGCGAAATCAGTCGCGGCATTGCGCGCGAAATCGCAGCCTTAGAAGCCGAATTTTTTTCGCGCAATGCCACGGCTGATGTCGCATCGGATTCCGCGGAGAGCGTCGCCGCCTGAAGCTGTATGAATTTGCAATCTTATCTGGAGTGTGCGGCGGGCAGCGATATCGTCGACTTGCGCGCCGCGAATCCGCCGGACGCCGCAAGATTTTACGCGCGTTTCGTGGAGCGCGTATGCACGCCCTGGGAACGAGACTGGCTGGCGGCCTACGCTGGCGATTCGATTCGGAGACGTCATCGCGCTCTCTGGAGTCTCTGGGCGGCGAAAGAGGCGGTGTTCAAAACGCGATATTCGCAGGCCATGCTGCGCGACGCCGCGTCGAGCGCCGGCGCCGCCGCGGGCTTTAGACGCTCGCATCCGTTGTTGGATTTTACGCCGCAACAAATTGAAATTTCGCCGGATGCGCGCATCACGGCCGCTCGCGTATCGCTTGCCGGGGCTATTTTTTCCGGCGACTCCGAGTTTACGATACGCTATCGTCATGGCGCGGGGTGGGTGCACGCGCTCTGTCATCATCTTCGAGTACCGCCGCCGAGCGTATGGATCGCCCGCCGACAGCAAGGCCCGGTAAATGAATCTGAAGCTGTGCGCGAAATGGTTTTGGCCGGCGTCGGTCGTCGCCTGTCGCCGCTATCGCAGGCGATGCTTTCGATTCACGGCGGGCGTGCGACAGGCTGTGCGCCCTGGCTGCGCTATCGCTATCGTCGCATAGCGCGCCGAGATTCTACGCGCCGGCGGCGATGCTTTCGCGGCGAAAATCAAAGGATGCCCATCAGTTTGAGTCACGATGGCGCCTGGCTTGCGGGCGCGGTTCCCGTCGCCTTCGCGCAAATGTCAGGAGAATCCGCGTGAGTCGCACGTCACTGATCGCCCCCGAGGCGGGTGCCGCGGACGGTATCCCGCGCTTGCGCCGGATGGCGGAGGCGGGAGAAGCGCGCTTTCTGATCCAGTTCGGCGGGCAGGGGAATTCTTTTCTGCCGGAGCTTCGCCGCATATATCGCGAAAACCAGGCGGAGCTCCAGCCTTTCTTTGAGATGTGCTTTGATCTTCTGCGCGATGTCCAGGCGCGCGCAGACGTTCGGGCGGCGCGTGATTGCCTGTATCCATTCGGCTTTGAGCTGAAGGACTGGCTCACAGGGCGCGCCGAGGCGCCGGAGGCCGCGCTCTTTGAGTGTCCGATCAGTTTTCCGGGAACGACTATGTTGCAGCTGGCTCTGCTGTACGCGGTGGCCCGGGGCGCTTATCCTCTGGAAGAGCTGAGTCGTTCGACGATTGCGGTCACCGGCCATAGTCAGGGAATTCTGGCCGCGTCGATTTTCGCCTTCGCCGCGCGCGACGCGGAGTTTGTTCGAGATCCACTCGACCGTCTGTTGCAGATAAGCTATGACTGGCTGCTCTGGTTTACGATGGCCGGGGTTTATATTAAGCGCGATTATCGTTCGCCGGCACTGCTTGCGCGCGACGGTGAGTTTTCGCTTATCACGGACGGGCGAAAGCCCGCGCCGATGGCCGTCGTATTCGGCGCCGCGACTGCGCAGCTACAAACCTGGATCGATGCCTTCAATAGAAGCGATGCGAAGCGCCGCGGCGAAAACTCGCTTCCAATCGGAATCGCGCTGATCAATAGTCCGACGGTAAACGTTCTGGCCGGGCATCCTGCGGACCTCTGCCGCTTTCGCCGGCGTTATCTGCGAGACTTCATCAATTTCGCGTACGATTGGGAATATTTAGACGTCAGTGCGCCCTTTCATTCGCGACCGCATCTGCGCGAAATTTCGCGCGCCTTCGCGAAAGACGTCGCATACACGAGTCTTCGCTATCGGTGGACTAATATTCAGATTCCGTTAGTTTCTTTCGTTGACGGCGCTGATATGCGCAGCGGATCTTCGCCTGTCGACGAGCTCACTGAAATTCTTTTTCACAGTCGACTCGATTGGGATCAGACCTTGCGCACGATTCAAAGTACCTTCGCTTCGCCGCCTTCGGTCGCGCCGCGCGCCTTCGCTTCCAGTTCAGCAGCCCTCAACTATGTGCTTGATTTCGGCCCGGGACGCACGTCGGCGACGCTGACTCGCAAATATTTTGAGCGCGAAGGCGAAAGCGAAGCCGGGTGCCCGGGTCGCGATGCGCCGGTCGAAATCCTCAGCTTGAATCGCGCGAGCGGGATGCGGGAGTTCCTGGAGTGAAACAGCGAACATCAGAAAAAAACGCCAGCGCCGATTCGCTGATCAGCGAAACATCCGGCGCGAAAAGCGGACGCTGGCCCCGCCGTTTGCAAAAAGTGCTCGTGGCGAACCGCGGCGAAATCGCGCGTCGCTGGTTTCTGGCGCTGCGCGAAGCCGGAATCGAGTCGGTCGCGGTCGTCACGGATCCCGACCGCGATCAGTCCTGGAGCGACGGCGCCGACGAAGTCGTTTTGATCGGGGCCGGCGAAAACTATACGAATATCGCGTCGATTCTCGCAGCCGCGCGTTCGAGTGGCGCGAATGCGATTTATCCCGGCTACGGTTTCCTGTCGGAGAATCCCGATTTCCCCGCGGCCATTGAGGAGGGCGAGCCGGATTTGATTTTCATGGGCCCGCCGGCGTCGGTGATGCGTCGCGTCGGTCACAAGCTGGACGCCCGGGCGCTGGCTCGCGAGCATCAGGTGCCGATTTTCGAGGGCAGCGACTCTTTTGGGCCCGAGCAGTCGATGCAGGAGTGCCTGACGGGAGTGCGCGCTGCGGCGGAGGCGATCGGATACCCCGTGATTTTGAAGCTCAACGCCGGCGGCGGCGGAAAGGGCATGGAGATCGTATCTGAGGCGGCTGAGCTGCCGGCGGCGGTCGAAAGCGTGCGTCGGGTGGGCCATTCGAACTACGGCGATGCGACCTTTTATCTGGAACGTTATATCGTCGAACCCGTGCACATCGAGGTGCAGATCTTCAACTCCGCCGCGATCGGCATTCGCAAGTGCGCGGTGCAGCGCCGCAATCAGAAAGTAGTCGAAGAAAGCGGCGAAAGTCTGCTGAGTTCGGAGCAGGTCGCGACTCTATTCGCGGCGGCCGAACGTATGGCGGCGGCCTCAGGCTACGCGGAGAATCGAGCCGGCGCGGGCACGGTGGAATTTTTATACGACGCTTCGCGCGGCGGCTTCGGCTTCCTGGAAATGAATACGCGTCTGCAGGTGGAGTACGCCGTAACGGATCTTTCGCGCAACGCGGATCTGGTCGCCTGGCAGATCGAAAATTTCGATCGCCCGGATTTTGAAATTCGAGAGCTGCCGGGCGTGGCTCTGAGTCAAAGCGGGAATCCCCTGGATCTTGCGTCATCTCCGCCGGCTGCCCACGCGATTCAGTGCCGCCTGTACGCCGAGGACGCCTTCCGGGATTACGCGCCTGCGCCCGGACGGATCGCCGGGATGCAATTGCCGGCCTTCGACGGCGTGCGCTGCGATTTTGGATTCCAGGCCGGCGACGAAATCGTCGGACGCTACGATCCCATGATCGGCAAGCTGCTCGTGTGGGGGCCCGATCGCGAAGTCGCTCTCTCGCGCCTGGAGCGGGCCCTGGGCGAACTGTACATCGAAGGCCTTACGACGAATCTGGACCAATTGCTGCGCATCGTCCGACATCCCGCCTTTCGTTCCGGCGATTACGACAATCGGCTGCTGGATGCGCATCCCGAACTGCACAAAGCGGACGTGGGTCCCGATGCGGCCTTGAACGTCGAGGCGGCCATTTTCGGTTGCGCGGCCTTCGCGCGTCGGGAGGCGACGGAACTCTACCGGGAATTGCATGCGGGCGGCGACGACTCCGCTCCGAATCTTCGCGAACTAATTCAAGATCCGCGACTGTTAAGCGCTCCTTCGCGTTTTCGCGTGGCGATCCACGGAAAGCAACTCGGCGTAGAGCTGGTCCAGGTCGCGGGCGGCAGCTACTACGTTTTCGTCGACGATCGTTATGCTGGCGTGCTGCACATTCAGAATCAGCGCGGCCGGCGAGAGTCGGGTCCCGACGCGGAGTCTCGTGTGCGGCGCGTTCGTTTCGGCGGTCGCAGCTATCGTTTGCGTGCGGAATATCGGGCGGGCATCACTCAGGTTCGGTGTACGGAAGCCGGTGGTCGCGTAACTTATTTTCGCATGCGAATTTCGTCTGTGAACGGCGGCGGTCCCGAACCGGATCCGAGCGGCATGGTGCGGGCGCCGTTTCGCGGCAGCTTCGTCGCCCTGGCATCGCGCGAAGCGTCAGCGGCTGAGTCGGCTTCCGGCGGCGATGCTGCCGGCGTGCTGCGACCCGGGGATCGCGTCCGGGCGGGGCAGACGGTCATCACGCTTTCCGCTATGAAGATGGAGACGCGCGTCTTTGCGCCCTGCGACGGTGTGCTCAGCTTTCTAATTGAAGAGGGTCGCCTGGATCGACTGGTGCTCGGTCGCACGCCCGACGGCCTGGTCCAGGGCCGCAGTATCGCCGAGGGGGATGTGCTCTTCGTCGTTTCGCCGGACCGACTGGTCTCCGCATCCACTGCCGTCGACGCCGATACCGAAGACGATGCTGGCGATGCCGACCATGCCGGCAATCACGGCGGCGATTCCCTCGAAGGCATCGAAGCCGCCGAGCCGATCGAGGCACGCGCGGTCGGGCGAAACGAACCGGGGCTATCGCGCAATTTGTTGGACCATCTACGCCGGGATACTCTGGTACGTGTTTTCGATCCGGCTTCGCGCAATCACGCGCGCATCCTGCTGGGCGTGGTCCGGGCGGCGCTGCTGGGCCGTGTGCGGGATCGTTCGATCATTGAAAACGTGACGCGGGTGCTGGAAGGTTTCGAAGACGAGGTCTTTCGCAACGATAATCTCCTGCGCAAAGAAACCGAAAATATTCTACGATCTTTTTTATATCTGCGGCGGGCCTTCGCCCAGAGCGGCGCTTCGAGTCTGCTGCAGCTGAGCGAAATGCCCGGGCTTGCTCAGCCTGACAATCACCCGGCCGAAGCGAACTTCGATAACGGGGCTGAAACTTCCGCGGGTTATTCGATCTCCGCGATTTTCGATCATTTCGGTCGCGAGTGCGGATTCGAGACTCCGCTTGCGGTCGTCGATCGTCGTCCGCTTGTATTCGAAATGCTGCGCATGTATCGCGCCAGCGGCCAGAACGCGGAGCTGCTGCTGCCGCTCATCTCGGGCTGGTCGCGCGGGACGCCGGAGGCTCTGGCGCGACCGTTGATCAATCGATTGCTGCAATGCCTGAGCAAAGAGCCGCGGCATATGCGCAACCAGCGTCTCGAAGAGCGGTTGCGCCAGACGCTACAGGAATTCCAGGGCCGCCTGCCGCGCTTTCGCGAAACCGATCCGGTGTATTCGCGGAACCATCTGGGCGCGTATCGCAGTTTCGTCGAAGAGCCTCTGCTTTTGTTAACGGACTATCGTTCTACGACTGTGGCGCGACAGTTGGCACTTCGGGCGGCGCTGGCCCCGGTGCTGCGGTCTGTTTCGGGCCTTGATTCTGATTTCAGCTCGCCAGCCCGGCAAGCTCTTCCGGACTGGATCCCCGCCGGGGCGGTCGCTACCGCGATTCAGGCGAAGCTCGCCAATCTCGCCGAACGCTATGACGTGGCCCTGGTGCCCTTTGACCCGGGCGGCTCCGGCGCTGTGTTTCGCCTCCGGGGACTGGCGGACGCGGGCGACTGTGGTTTCGTCTGTTTCGCCTGGCCGCACGAAGGCCGGATCATCGCCGAGACAGACGATGATCAAAGGATTGTCGGCGCGCCGAACGTAGAGAGCTGCGTGGCTCGCGCGGCGGCGATGCTCACGGCCTGTCAGCGCGAATTAGAAGAACTGGTCGCCGACGACGATCTGCATATCTGGTATCGCCTGGAAATTATCGCGTGCGGGAATCTTTCGCCGATAGACCTCAGCGGGCGCGATCCCCGGGTGTGGAATCGGCGGAACCTGAAAGAGCTGGCTTCGAAGCTGATGCTCTTTTTTACGCGCCTGGAGCTGCGCCTGCTTTCGTTTGACGTGGATGCCCTGCAGCCGAATAGCGGGGCGCGGCGTCGGCTGCATCTTTCGTTTTATATGCGCGGCGGTCATCTGCGCGTCGCGCTGCTGGTTCCGGAAGATCCGCGGCATCCCTATCATCGTCCCGGTTCGACCGATCCCCGCAGCGCGCGGCTTTTCGCGAAGGGCAAGTGGCCCGCGGAAATCTGGGCACGAGAAGCCTTCGATCCGGGCAGCGCCGAAGAGATTCGCATCCCTTCGATTGACGGCGAAGACTCCGAAGACGGCGCCCCGCCGGTCGGTGCGCGGCTGTATCGCGGCGCGCTTTCGGGTCGGCCGGCGTGGTTCTTTCTGAAAGACTCGCGTCGCAACGGCGGCGCCACGGGAGATCGCGAGGGGCGCAAATTCGTCGCGGCGGCGTACCTGGCGTACCTGCACGACGCGCCCCTGTACGTCTGGAACGACGGGGCCGGCGCGAATATCAAAGAGGGCATGGTCGCTCTCAATCGCGCGGCCCAGGGTTTTATGATGAACGCCCTGCTGGCCGGCGGCGTCGACTATCGCAAATTTTTCGAATACACTCGCAATCAGGCCGATCCCACGCTGGCCGAACTCTTCGCGGAGTTGGACCAGATTTTTGGGATCGACGTTGAGAGCGATCTTGCGCGCAAGCCCGGACGTCCCGCGAACGTCTTTCTGGCGGCGATCGGCGTAGGATCTTCGACGGGCCTCGACGTTTACGGTTCGTCCCAGGCGTCGATTCAAATCCTGCTGGATTCGGAGCAATCGTATCGCGTCCTGACCGGGTCGAGCGTGATTCGTTCGGTCACCGGCGAAGATCTGACGAATTATGAAATCGGCGGCGCGCGCGTCATGGGAGCCGAAACGGGGACCGCCGACTTAATCGCCGTGGACCGCCTGGATCTATTGGGCTGCCTTCGCCACGCCCACGAACTCTTTTCGCGCGATTCGTTTGCGAGCCCGCCCTTGATCATCGGCGTTGCGGAGGACTCGCGTCCGGCTTCGGCCGGCGACGCATTTCACGAAGACTTTCTGCAGTCGATCAGCGATAGCGGGGATTGGCTGCCCATCAAGGCCGAGTACTCCGGCGGCGAAAGTTTGCTCGGGGGATTTCTCCGATTGGGCGGCGCGAGCGCGCTTGTGCTCGGACCGCGCACGGCGTACGGCGCGACGACCGCAGCCGCGGCGACCCGGGCCCGGGAGTTGATTCGCATGGCCGCCAGGACCGCCTCTCATGCCGTGTTGGTGAGCGGTCGGATCTGGCATCGCAGCGTGCGCGGGGAAGGTCCCGTGGGCTATCGCCGCTACCAGGAGTTCGTCCGCGATCTGGGCCCCGATCGTCGGCGGAGCTTGCTCTGTTTGATCTGCACGGATGCGCGGGCTGTTCTGGAACGAGTCGAACTGGCCGCCCAGGCGGACGTCATCATCTTCGTCGATTCCGAGGACCCCGCCGCCGACGTTGATCTGACTGAGAACGCGCGGCAGCTGGCCACTTTTTGCGTGCCGAACCTGCGCTCGGCCTTCAATGTCGCTCGATCGCTGATCAGGGCGCTGGAAAATCTTAATATTCACGAATCGGAGATTAGCGCTACGTCGCCGTCTGTTTCGTTTTCATCTTTGTCACCGGGGCCTGCGCCGGAGCTGCCGCGCGACGCGTCCGCGCCTTTCGACGTCGTGACGAATATCATCGAACGCGTCGTCGATTCCGAAAGCAGTCTGGAATTTTTCGCGGACCGCGACGTCGCCGGCTGCGTGCGAAGTCTGTATACGGGGCTCGCGCGACTGGAAGGACGGACGATCGCGGTGATCGCCGATCAGCCGGTGGACGGGGGCGCGCCGGATGCGCCGGGTACTGAGAAATTCCGCATCTTTATGGAGTTCGTCGCGCGCTTTCGGCTGCCGCTGGTGATGCTTTCGAACGCGCCGGGATTCGTTCCCGGTACAAAGCAGGAGCGCTTGCGCATTCAACAGATCGGCGGCGAAAGTCTGGATGTCAATATTCTCGCGGAGAACCCCGTGGTCAGCGTCGTCTTGAATCAAAACTTCGGCGGCCGTCAAATTCACGCCTTCTCGAAATTTCTGCGACCGGGCGTCGCCTACGCCGCCTTCGATCGTTCGATTCTCGCGGTGATGGGCGCTCGCGCCGCCTTCGATTTATTTCACGGTCGCAAGTACGCCGATCTGCTTGCGGCCGGCGAAAGCGAGGCGGCGCATCAGTTTCGCACGGCCGAGCTTGCGGCTTTCGAAAAAAAATCGCGCGCCGACCATGATGCGCGCGACACGGGACTAATTGACATTCGCATCGAAGATGAAGGGGAGCTACGATCGACCCTCGTCGCCGGCCTGGCTCTCGCGGCGAGCCGTCTGAACCGAAATCGGTAACTATGTTACCATAACGTTGAGTTAACGCTGATCATTGTTACTGGCCGGGACTTAAGCTGGCGAGTCCAGGGGGCCGCGGGTCACTATGTTCCACGGCTTCCCTGGAATGGGGAACAGTATTCCTCAACCTCGAAAAAAACATGTCAGAAACGGGGAAAGCATGATTACTAAACATCAATTTAGTTGATTGGACGCCCGGGCGGAGTGAGGCTCCGCATATGCGACCGATCGATGCGCATATAGCCAGGGTGGCCGCCCGCCTGCGCACAGTTCGCCAGCACCGCGGAGAATCCACGGCGGTCGCGCGCGAAGTTCGCAGTCGCTACGGGGTGAAACTCGATCCGAGCTATCTCTCGAAGATGGAGCGCGGCGAGGCCGAGATTCCCATGCGAACTCTCTTCGCTCTGGCCGAATACTACGAAGTCGATCCACGCGAGCTGGTCGAAGTGGAGCCAGGCAGCACCGAGGCGCTGCCGCATACGATTTTCGCCAACTCGAAGCTCCGCTCGGAGCTGGCCTATCTGAACGATCGTCTCGGCAGCGATCTGATGATCGAGCTGATGGCCTGGTTTCTGAATGTCCTCAGTCGTCTCGCGGATCGCTTCGGCGGCGCTCCCCGGGAGTGAGGCCGCTGCCGACTGGACCATCTCCGGCTGGCCGGGAGCGCGTCTGGCGCGATTTTCGGCGGGCGCTAAGGGATTGACGCTTCGCGCGGGGCGGGCGACAGGGAGCTGTGTTCAAATCAGTTTTCGCCAGCCTTTCGGGGCTTCGCTTCAAAGCCGCCTGGATTACGGTCGCCGTATTCCTCGTTCTGGAAGTGATCATCCGCCTGCTGCCCATGGAGTACGGGCTGGGAGCCGGCGTCTTTTTGACGAACCACCGGCGGGCGGTGGTCGACGGCGTGCCTCTGCCGTCGGGCGAGGGGCCTGAACCGGACTTTGATTATATCATCTTCGGCGAGTCTCGCAGCCTCAGTCTGTCGGGTCATGCGCCGACGCCGGAGAGGCCGTACTCGGTCTACAATTTGAGCCTGCCGGCGATGGGTTCGCGGTATTATCCGAAGTTTCTGCGTAAGTATCTGGCCGGACACGAGCGCCCGCCGGCCGCGGTGATCTTCGCCGCGGATCCGGGCGTCTTTCAAGAATCCTGGGCGCGACCGCTGCACGATCAGGCGCTGCTGTACTCGGACGGAGCCGACGAGTCGCTTGCCCAGTACCTGTCCAAGCGCACGACCCGGCGCGTATCCGCGCTGCTGGAATCCGGCGCTGCTGCGACGCAGGCTCCGCCTCCGCCGGGACTGCGTTTCGATGACTATTCGCATCGCTTCCTGCATCTCTTTTCGCCCGGCGAGCTGATCGAATACTATACCGGCGCCGAGCGTGTGCTCCTGCTACGGGAAGCGCTGCCCCTGCAATATTATACTTATCGCTTTCGCGATTCTCTGCGGCAGAATCTGAAGTACGCCTTTCGCGGAGACGATAGGATCCAACTACCGGACGAATGCAATCGCTGCGATTTTCTGGACCGGCCCGAGTGTCGACCGGAGCTTTCGCACATGCAGGACAACCGCTTAATCGAAAAGCGTCTGGCCCGCACCCGGGGCGGTATCAATCTCGGCGATCGATTGACGCCCTTGCAGCGCATGCAGTTCGGTCTGGTGCGAGCGCGTCTGATTGAGGCGACCGCGAAACGCTTCGAAGAAATCAAGCCGGAACTGAAACCGCTGGCGGAATTTTTAACTGTCGCGCGGGACCAGGGAGTCAAAGTCGTGATGGCGCCGACGCCCAGCGTGGACGCGTATCGCGGCACCGAATACTATCGTTTGTACGCCGCGGGTTTGGCGGAATTGGCGCAGCGTTTCCCCGGCGATTTTACGGTGCTCGAATATCCGCAGCCCTATATTTCGGGAGAGTCCTTCGTCGATCAGATTCACTACGACTGTCCGACCGCGCAGCAGGTGGACGCGGACTTTCATAGCAGCATTCTTCCGCAGGTGCTCGCCTTCGCGCCCCCTCGTTGAAGAAAGAATCCAGTAGCGAGACGGGTCGTTCAGAGATAGACGCGGGCGATCAGACGTCTTCGCCGCCGACGGTTGCGCCGGTCGGATTCATTGCGAATTCGACGATTTTTAACAGCTCATCGCTCTTGAAGGGTTTTGAAACCCAGAGAGCGCCCTGTAATTCGGCCGCCGAGCGCACTACGCTTCGGGTTTCCGTAGAAAGCATTACGACCGGCAGCTCGGCGAAGCGGAAGATTTCGCGCAGGCGTCCCAGGAAAGTCAGGCCGTCCATCTCGGGCATATTGAAGTCGCAGATGATAACGTCGGACGAAAGCGTCTTCAGAAGGTCGAGCGCTGCGGCGCCCTGGGCTGCGGAGTGAGTTTCAAAGCCGGCCTTTTCTAAAAGACGTTCGACGGCCTCCGGGCCGCCCCGTCAAAAGTTCCAGGGGGCCCGGGAAGTGCTTGCGGTTTCGTCGACAGCTGTAATCCTAACCAAATCCTAATCTGGCAGATCCAGCTTGAGCGATATTCCCGTATTCAGCATTACCGCCGTGGACTTCAGTCGAGTGCATGCCGCCGAGATTCAGGCGGAGCTGCGTCGTCTGGCCCGGAAGACCGGGAATTTGGTGATGGATCTTGGCAGCGTTTCGTACGTCGATTCGGTCGCCCTGACTTTGCTGCACAGCGTCGATGAACTCTGCCAGGAGCAGGGCGGGAAATTGGTCCTGGCCGGGGTGCATCCGGGCGTGGTGCGGGTCTTCGAGACGATGGGCCTCGAAATCCAGTTGAGCGTTTCGGTCGATGCCGCGCTGGAACAGCTGTCCGGCGAATCCTGAGTCCGGCCAGTCAGTCGGGCCGGAAATGCCGCCCTTGAATGACTATCAATCCGGCCTGGCGGTCGGCGCGAAGGCCTGGGTTTCGCCCGCGACGCCTTTGACCTGGAAGGCCCCGACCAGGCGCGTGTACCCGGGCAGGCTGCGGGCGAGTTCCGCCGAAAGCAGGATGGCTTCGCCCGAGGCCCCGCACAAACCTTCGATGCGCGAAGCGAGATTCACGGCGTTGCCGATTACCGTGAAATCCAGGCGGTCCCGTGAACCGATGTTGCCGTACTTTACGACGCCGGTGTGTAAGCCGATGCCGTGTTGCAGCGCCGCCGCTCCCGACGAGGCGCGCCGGGCGTTGAGTTCGGCGAGTCTGTCGCCAGCGTCGTAGGCCGCGCGCAGAGCCGCTTCCGCGCCGGAGCGGGCGTCCACCTGGACTGGAAAGATCGCCAGAATCGCGTCGCCGATAAATTTCAGAATCTCTCCGCCGTGTTCGCGAATCGGCTCGGCGACCGCTTCGAAGTACTGATTGAGGCTTTCGACTACGCCGCCGGCTTCCTCCGCGGTCAGCTTCGTAAAATCGCGCAGGTCGGAAAACCAGATGACCGAATCGAGCTTGCGAATGTCGCCGCGCTGAATGCGGCCCTGCAGAACTTCTTGCCCGGTCTTTTCTCCAAGATAAATTTCAAGGAGAGTTTGCATTAAAAGACGCTGGGCGAATATTTCTATGTAGGGCGCGATCAGCATCGCGACTTCATCCAGCAGTCGCAGGTCTTCGTCGTCGAAGCCGTCGGGTTTTGTCGATGCGAAGGTGATCACGTTGCGTTCGCCGTCGGTAAACTGCAACTCGCGCGCATAATATCCGGTCGCGCCGATCGCGTTCAAATCCGAATAGATCGAGTATTGCGGCATATCTTCGGGAGCCGGCAGCCGGGTTGAAACTCGCGACATTCCGAAGCGCACTTCGTAAAATGGGCTATTGCTATAGGCGTCCGTTTCGACCACCGTTCGGCGGACGATGTTCATAAAGACCCTGGATTTTCCGAATTCAAACTTTTGTTGCCGTAGAATTAAGTGCATCGGCAAGGCCATGTTGGTGTCCTTGTCGTACCACTGATACGTGATCGCGCCGACTTCCGGATGCAGCGTGCGGATATTTATGACCGATCGCAATATTTGCAGGGCATGCCGATTCAATTCGTCAATGAGCCCGTTCAAAAATTCCGGAGTGGAAACGCATTTGCTGCCGTGCTCCGCGATCCAGGTCCGAATTCGTTCCGCTGCAGAAACTTCCATTTGGTCTGTCAGTTCGTCCGTAGAGGACGCGGGTGTAACCTCGAATTTTTGGAAGTCGATCTCTTCGACGAGAAAAGCAGGTCGGTTCCGATATTTATCGCATACGGGGATTCATCTTCACTTTGCGCCGTGCGCCTTGAGCAGCTTCACGACTTCCGTATGGCCGCGTTCCGTGGCCATGGACAGCGCGGTCTGGCCGCTTTTCGTTACAAGGTTCACGTCGACCTTATGGGTCAACAAGAGCCGAACGACATCGATTCGGCCGTTTTGGGCCGCGTCCATAATCGCGGTTCGATTGAATCGATTAGTAGCGGAAACCGAGACGTCCCGACGAATCAGATAGCGTACGACGTCGATGTAGCCTTCGGTGGCCGCGGCCATCAGCGGATTATTGCCATATGTATCCAGCAGCATCGGATCCGCGCCGGCTTTCATTAAAGCTCTGACTACGGGGAGGTGCCCGCGATAAGCCGCACTCATGAGCGCTGACCATTGATCGATAGTTTTGGCGTGATTCACATCGGCGCCGCTTTTGAGTAGAAATTGGACCACGTCCAGATGGCCCTGCCAGGATGCCACGGTCAGTGCCGTGAAGCCCTTGTTGGGTTCTTCGTATTCAAGATTGGCATTTTCGGAAACGAGATACTTCACGACCTCCAGGCGGCCGTTGGCCGATGCCAGAATCAAGGCCGTTGCGCCCGTCCTCGCGTCAGGCGAATCCACGTGGACTTCTCGGTCGCCAATCAAGGCCAGGCGTGTCATTTCCAGATTTCCCTGGGCAGCATTCGATAAATACATGCCCAGCATGCTGAACTGCTCTTGCTGGTGGCGTTGGCCGCCGCTATTGCAGGCTGTCAGCAGCGTCGCGGTCAAAGTCAGAATGTAGCCGAAAGCAATCACTTGTTTCATAAAAAGAGTCTCCATGTGCAAGAAACTAAGCATTCTTTATCATGCACAGGAAATAATCGGCTGAGCCTGTCAGCGTCAGGGCGGCGCAGCACGAGAGCCAGGTGTAACCAATCCGTCCGGTTTAGAGTGTTACCAACGCCAGCTCGGCCGTCAGCACGAGACAGCCAGTTTACTCAAAAAAGTCCCCTCCTCCGTGTGACATAAGGATTATTATCGGAAGTGTCCATCTGCATCATTCAAAAAGGTACTCCAAATAATCCCTGTTGCCTCATTCTAAATTGTACTCAAAAGCTCCATGTGTTTCTAAGGCTCTAACGCCATTCGCGACACAGGAGTTCTTGAATGAGGCTGAATATGAACGAACGACGCACGCTTGCGAAGGTGTTCGCCGAGAAATACCGCAGAGCCAGAAAGAAAGATAAAGGCATTTTGCTGGATGAATTCGTTGAACTGACCGGTTACAATCGCAGCTACGCAACTAGAGCCCTCCGCGGTTTCAAACCGGTGC
>JANSYA010000014.1 GCA_024742665.1 bacterium | reverse complement strand
GAGCCTGTCGAAAAACCCGGACTCGCCTCCATTCGTTGGAGCGATACGCCGCCCGCCTATCAATTTTCTCCGAGCCGAAACTCGGCAAGGCGCGCCAGATTGTGAGCGATAGATCTTTCCGCCCATTCCACGGCGACTCTGGAGAGGCCGCGACGCAGGAACCTGAATCCCTGGCGCGTGGCCAACATCGTACCGAAAACACCTTCGGAAGTTGGCAAGCGCATCGCGTAAATTTTGCGGCCTTCGGGTGTCAGCAGTTTTTCCCGCATGAGCTCAGTTAGTGATTTCGGGGCAACGGTCCGGCCCTCGGGATTTGATTTTCGCAGAGGTCGTGGCGGCCGGCCAACGTAAGTTTCGAGCGATGCGAGATGCCGTTCCGCGATCAACAGGTCTTTGCGTTTGCGGCCCGGCCCCACGCAGACGTTTCGCAGCGAACAGGAACCGCAACCGCCTGTGCGATACGTTCGATACGCGAGGCCGTTCAAGATTCGCGTGCGTTTCGCCACGAGCTTTCTGCCGGCCAGACAGGTGAACTCATCGCGCGAACGATCATAGGAGAAAGACGGCCCTGTTCCCGGCGGCAGAACGGCGGCCGGAGCTTGCGGAGTTTTGTCGGGGGACATCACCGCCTTCGCGCGTTTCGCCAGCTGTTTTCGCTCTCGATCTTCCGGCTTAACTTTGCCGCCGAGCTTTTCGTGCGCGAGGCGATGATCCGGAACATACAGATCGTATTCGGCCAGCTCCTGCAGGTTTTTTTCGCCGCTGTAGCCGCTATCCATCACATAATTCGTTCGCGGTCCTTCTGCGAGGGGAAGCGAATCTTTGAGCGCTTCCACATCGCGAACGACGGGAATCGTGTATTGCGCGTCGCCCTGCTGGCGATGCACGCTTTGGTGAACGATCATCCGGCTCTTATGATCCACCGCCTGCTGAACGTTATAGCCGATCAGGAATCTGCCGTTTTTTTTTGCCAATCCGCATCTGAATCCGTAAGATGCACGCGCTTGCGATCCGGATGCTCCACCAGAAACGCGCGCCCGCGCGCAATTCGTTCCAGACGCGCCTGCGCTTCTTCGTGGCGTTCTTTTAGAATCGCGGCGGCGTCTTCGTCCGAAGATTCCTGCCACTGCTCAAAACGCCGGGCGCAGATTTTTTCCGTATGCCGATAAAGACGCTCCAGCTCTTCGCGCGTCCCGATGTCGCGACGATTTGCGGAAGCTTCAATCTTCGTGCTGTCGATGCAAACCGCGTCGAAGTCGATCAGCCCGCCTTCGACTCCCAGAAAAACCGTCTGCGTAAACAGTTCCTGCAACGCCCGCTCATGTCGCCGGCGAAATACGCCCACGGTAGAATGGTCGAATCGCAGACCGCCCGCCAGATACATCAAATCCGCCCGCTGCCCGAGATCCGCTTCGAGGCGTCGCATCGAGACATTGCCGTACAGCAGCGAATATAAAATTACCGCCAGCATGCGATCCACCGGAATCGCCGGTCGCCCACCCGATTTACCGTCGTTTTCATACCCCGCGTCGAAGGCGCTCAGATCCAGGCTCTGGACCAGCCGCAAAAAACGCGACAGGCGATGATCTGGTGGGTATAACTCCGCGAAATTCAGCATCACGATTTGGGTCTGCGTCGCGTCCGGTTCGATATAACGGGCCATGCACTGTTATAATACTACAGCTCTACAGGCGCCAGGATTTCACCGAGATTGACGGGTTTTTCGACAGGCTCGCCTCCCACACGGGGGCGGGTGTGCTTCAAGGCGCGCCGTCTGTCGTCTCGCGAATTTTCGGCGCGAGATACTCCGCCATCGCCTCGCCGGCGAGCTCGTTGCCCGCGTCGTTCCAGTGCATATCGTAGGGATAGTGCAGCAACTCATCGCCGCGCTCGCGAAAGACCGGCAGCAGGTCGAAGCAAAGCAAAGCGTTCCGCTCGCAGATCTCGTGAATCTTGCGGTTGGGCAGATCGAGATCAAAGGCATCGGCGCGCAGGCCATAATACGCGACCATCGTCCGCCACTCGCGTTCGGACTGCTGGTAGCGCTGGGGAAAGAAAGCGAGATAGAGCGGCGTATCGCCCGCGAGCCTTTTTGCGGCGATCAGATTCCGTTCCAGGACCGCAAACATTTCGGCGGCATGCGACTCGTCTTTCAAAAAGATGCCGATGTTGTTTTGCTGGTTCCACAGCGGGGCCGAGTCCGCTTTGATTTCAAAGCCGGTAGAAATCGGCGTCGGCATAAACATCACCCGCAGGGTTTGCGTGATCCGCAGCTGATTGCGAAATTCCCGGGCTTCCGTGCCGGCCACGAAAGCGCCGTCGGGGCGAAAGACCGTGGGATCCAGATATTCCCGGGGCACCGTCGCCTCGAAGGTCCAGGTCGTCGAAGGCGGATCGAGAGAACGCATATTCGTTCCCAGATCGTTGCCCAGGCACACGCCATGCAAAATCAAATCGGCCTGGAAACGATCGGGATATTCGCGCAGCCACTGGAGTAGACCGGCCTGGTCTTCGGTCCAGGCGGCGTAGATCCGGACAGTACCGCGATGCGCGCTTGCACTTTCATCGCGCCGGCCGCTTTCGCTGCTCTGGCTCCCGTCGTTGAATAGCCGGGAAGCGTTCAAACGATCTTCCAGAATCGCGGCGGCTGTGCGAAGCTGGTCCGTGCGATAGCCGTACGTAAAACTGTCTCCCAGAAACAGAATTCGAAACTCGTTCGCGGGTTTCGGCGTCTCCAGAGCGTGAACGCTGCGAAAGCCGTGCGCGTTCGTAACGATGCGCCCGATCGAGCCGTCCCCCAGGGAGATTCGCGCGTCGAGCCCCGGCTTGAGATTGCCGGCCGTTCTGACTTCGCCCTTTTTCGCCGCCTGGCCCGGCCCGCCGGCCATCACGTCGCCGGGAAAATTCAGCACGCCCCCTTTGAGATGACCGGGCGTAAGATCGACGACCAACTGCCGGATCAGAATCGCTTCCGCCGCGCACAGCAGCAGCGAAAGCGAGGCCGCCAGCACCGCCACGGCGGCCAGCACTCCGCTCAGAATATTTCGTTTCGCACGTCCGGCGAAGTCGCCCGCAACGGTGGCAACGAAAACAATCGCCGCGAAGACAGTGACGTAGCGGGTAAAGGCGAAGACAGTTGTACTTAAGGTCAGATACAGTAGAATCGCCAGCACGATCGGCGCGATGACCGGCAAATAAGAAGACGCGCCGCGTTTCACGTTGCGATACATGGCGTACGCGCAGGCCGCTCCCATGGCGGGAAATAGCGCGGCCAGGGTCATACTCAGCGGAAAGTCCGGTAGAAGCTGCAGATAGTCCGCGGTATGCAGAGCCAGGGCAGTGACCGCGCCGGCGCCCGCGACGAAGATCGCCAGAATTAGTCCGTAAGCGAAGAGACCCGCGAGAGTTAAACTGCTAATGAAAATGATTTTTCTCATATTCGTTTCGAAAAGCCGCGCCGGTTCGCCCAGGCGGCGGACCGATGCCCGAATACGGAAAAAACTTTATCGGTCCCTGAGGGCGCAAGCGATTTTCCCTGCCGGCCTTCGCCGCAAGACGCATTCATTCATACAGCAGCGATGGTTCTTTAGGTTTCGAAAAAGCCTTGCCTCTGAAGAGGCTCGCCAGATTTTGCTACGCCAATCCGCTCTAAATACTGGCAGTCTGCCCGATCAGGTACGTCCGCACCTTAATTATTAACAAGTCATGACCAATATTCTCGGTATCTCCTGCTTTTATCACGATTCGGCTGCGGCCTTAGTTCAAGACGGCAAAATTGTCGCCGCCGCTCAGGAAGAACGCTTCACGCGCAAAAAACATGATCCGGGTTTTCCGACTCTCGCTGCGGAGTACGTCCTGCAAGAGGGCGGCATCACCGCCGCCGACGTCGACATCATCGCCTTCTACGATAAACCCATGCTCAAATTCGAGCGTCTGCTCGAATCGATTCTGGACGGCATTCCCGGCGGCCTGCCGGTCTGGCTGACCGCGATTCCCAGCTGGCTCGATCACAAGCTGAACGTGCGCGGCACGATTAAAGACCGCATTCCGGAACTCAAAAAAGACGTGCGCTTCTGTTTCTTGCAGCACCACGAGTCGCATGCGGCCGCCGCCTTCTATCCGTCACCCTTCGAGCGCGCGGCTTTCCTGACGCTGGACGGCGTCGGCGAGTGGACCACGACCTCCTGGGGCACGGCCAACGGAACCGACGTTCAAATCCGTCAGGAGATTCACTTTCCGCACTCCCTGGGCCTGCTGTATTCGGCTTTCACCGCCTATACCGGTTTCAAAGTGAACTCCGGCGAATATAAAGTCATGGGTCTTGCGCCCTACGGCGAACCCGAATTCGTACAAAAGATCTACGATCACATCATCGACCTGCGCGATGACGGCTCGTTTCGCATGAACATGGACTACTTCGACTATTCGAACGGTCTGCGCATGGCGAACGAGAAATTCTTCGAGCTCTTCGGCGGCCCGCCGCGCAAACCGGAAGCCCGCCTGAGCCAGCGCGAAATGAATCTCGCGCGCTCGGTGCAGGTCGTGATCGAAGAGGCGATCCTCAAGCTCGGCCGCCATATCAAAAAAGAGTCCGACGAAAAGAACCTGTGCCTGGCCGGCGGGGTCGCCCTCAACTGCGTCGCAAACGGCATCCTGCATCGCTCCGGAATTTTCGATAAGATCTGGGTCCAGCCCGCGGCCGGCGACGCCGGATCCGCCCTCGGTTCCGCGTTATTCGCCCACTATAAGTGGAACGGCAACGAACGCAAAGTCGACGGCGTCAACGATCTGCAGAAAGGCTCGTATCTCGGGCCCGGCTACACGGCCGACGAAATCAAAGCGGCGCTTTCCGAATTCAAAGCGCCCTATACCGAAGTTTCGACGAAGATCGACGCGGGCAAGAAGGCCGCTCAATATATCGCCGACGGCAAAGTGGTCGGCTGGTTTTCGGGTCGCATGGAATTCGGTCCCCGGGCCCTCGGCGCCCGCTCGATCCTCGGCGATCCGCGCAGCGAGTCGATGCAGTCGACCATGAACTTAAAAATCAAATTCCGCGAAAGCTTTCGCCCGTTCGCGCCGAGCTGTCTGCGCGAAGACGTAAACGAGTACTTCGAACACGACGACGAATCGCCCTATATGCTGATGGTCGCTCCGGTGCGCGAAAAGCTGCGCCGCAAGATGACCGAAGCAGAGCAGGCGCTGTTCGGCATCGAAAAGCTGAACATCAAACGCTCCGAGCTGCCGGCTATCACCCACGTCGATTATTCCGCGCGCATCCAGACCGTAACGCCGGATAATAACCCCGCGTACTACGAGCTGATCAAAGAGTTCAAACGCCTGTCCGGCTTCGGCGTCGTGATCAACACCTCGTTTAACGTGCGGGGCGAACCGATCGTGCGCACGCCGCAGGAAGCCTACCTGTGCTTCATGCGCACGCATATGGACGTGCTCGTGCTCGACAATATTATCTTAGAGAAAGAACAGCAGCCGAAGCTCGCCGGCGACAGCGACTGGCAGCAGGAATTCGAACTGGACTGAGTCGACGCCCGGGCATTCTCGCAGGGCCGATACACTGCACGACTTACAGCTCACAGCAAAGCTCTATCCAACACACTGATCTTATGAAAGCGACTCGCAAATACTTCTTCAAGCTCCTGGTTTTTACCCTCATCGTTTACGCGGTTACTCGCATCTGGGATTTTGCGCTCATCTGGCAGCCCTATCTGCTGGGCCTGGCGGGCGTGCTGCTGCTTCTGACGATCGTTCCGATTCTGGGCCGGCCGCTGCACAAAGTCTGGGAAGCGTATGTCAAGCGCACGGAGCAGGGGACCCGCTTCTTCCAGGGTGCCGCGCTGTTCATCGCTGTCATCGCCTACTATCGCCTGCGCCACGTCGCGGGCGTTGATCTCCAGGAAATAGTCGATGTGTTTCGGGGCGACCTGGCAGCATGGGCTCTGCCCGCCGGCGACTATCACTGGTGGGGTCTGGCCGCGGGCATTCTGCTGCTGATCGGCGTCATTCCGCCCGTCGCCGCCTTCGCCTTCGGTCTGTGGATGAAGCTGGCCCACGCGATCCAGGCGGTCGTCAGCCGGGTGATTTTGATCCTGGCGTTTTTGCTGGTCGTCGCGCCCCTGGGGTTGCTTGCGAAGATCGTCGGCAAAAAGTTTTTAGTCCGCCGCCCCGATGCGGAAGCGGCGACTTACTGGATCACCCGCGAAGACGCGGAGTGGGATCCGGCGTCCTACCAGCGTCAGTTCTAAATAATACGCAAAAATTTAACCTCACAATATTTACAACGGTATTACTGATTATGGATCTACTGCAAGAACTCTGGGCATTCTTACGCGTACGCAAAAAATTCTGGCTGGCTCCGATCGTGCTGGTCCTGGCTCTGTTGATCGTACTCGCGATCGTCGCCGGGGGCGCGGGCGGACTGTCGCCCTTCATCTATGCTCTGTTCTGAGAGTAGATCAAGAGCGCGAATAAGGGGCCGCCGCAGGAAACTTCTATGAAATCGCTGGTAAATTTCCTGTATCGGGTGAAGTCCCGAAAGGAGCGCTTCGCGCGCCGATTCCCGGGCGAAGAAATTCTCTATGCGAGCGGCAGCAAAGGCATCCGCCGCAAGCGCGAGATTCCGGTGCGCATCGGGCCCGCCTGGGCTTTCGCGCGGCGCTCCGTGCTGATTCTGAGCACCGGACGTCTCGTCGCCGGCAACTGGAATATTCCGCTGGAGACCATCCGGGCGGCGCGACTGCTGCGGATCTCGGGGCTTTTCGGCAGCGCGGGCATGATCCTGAGCGTCGAAACGAACTCCGGCGAATACTATCAATTCGGTCTGATGCACCACAAGACATTGCTCGAACAGACCGCCCTGCCGCTGGAGCAGGAAGACGCGAAGCTGCAGTTCAGCCTGCTTTTGTTCGGGATTCGCCTGGCGGCAACGGCGTATCTGGCCTATATCGTCCTCAGAACCTGGCTGTGATTCAAAGAATCGGCTTGCAGTCCCAATGGCAGTTCATTAGAACCGGTGGTATCCCGACGCCGCTCGATTCGTGCTCGCTTCGGATTCCAGAAAACCCACAGGGAGAATCAGCATGTCTATTCTAAAACAACTGTCCGATCAGCTATCCGGCTGGGACGAGCAGCTTGAGCAGCGCAAAGCCGAAGCGGCCCAGCTCATCGGCGATAAAAAACAGGAAGCCGAGGCCGCCATGGCGGACCTCAAAGTGAAGGCCGCAGAGATCCGTGCCCAGGTCGAACAGCTGCGCGAGAAAG
The DNA here is from genome assembly GCA_024742665.1 of bacterium. Taxonomy (GTDB): domain Bacteria; phylum Spirochaetota; class Leptospiria; order Leptospirales; family Leptonemataceae; genus JANSYA01. The sequence continues at coordinate 74,736 of JANSYA010000014.1, read as the reverse complement.
ATTCCGACGAGCTGACCGCCGAAGCGAAGGCCAAACTGGACGAGCTCGGGCGCCGCGCCTCCGGCGAAATCGGCAAAGGCCTGGATTCTCTGGCAGCCTTTTTCAAAAGTAAAGCCTGAGACTGGCGCCAAAGGCGCCAGTCGAAAGTTGGCGCCAAAGGCGCCAGTCGAAAGTTAGCGCCAAAGGCGCCAGTCGAAAGTTAGCGCCGAATTCAGTTCTGCGGCCGGCGCTGATTCACTCTGCATCAAATGGCAGCAGCTGATTTCCGCCGGTCGATTTCGCACGATACAGAGCTCGGTCCGCTTCTTCCACAATCCGGGCAATCGAATCCGGGGCCGGAGCTGGCCCCGCGCTGTAGCCTGCCGAGAAGCTGAGGGGATTGTTCACCCGCGCTTCCGGATGCTCGTTGGAAATCTGCGTTGCTTGCAGTCCCTGGAAAATCGCCCTGGCGATATCGTGGCTGCAATCTTCTGGATGTAATGCGATCGTGAGAAAATCGCCGCCCGAAATCGCAAGGGCGACTGCCGCCCCTGTAGCGATTCGCAGGCGCTCCGGAATCCATTCTTCGAGAGTCTGCCAGATCGTCCGCTTCGCCAGGGCAATCACCTGGTCGCCGCGAGCGAAGCCCTGGTGGTCGTTGTAGGATCGAAACCGGTCAATATTCGCCGCAATTCCGATGGCGATTGGTTCGCGGCCCTTCAGGCGGCCAAAATCAAGGGCTCTGGCTCCCATAAACGCGATCAGTTCGCCGCGATTTAACAGGGATGCTTGCTTCGCTCCTGCAGCCCGGACCTCGATGCTTTGCATGATTCCTTCGCTCCTCCGATCCTGATGTGATCCAGCCCCGGCTCGGCAGCCTGCCGGTGTCCTGTATCCCAGAAAAGTTTTTCAGCCATCTTCGAAAAGCTACGATAAGATACATAATGCGGCGGCCCGGATTTTCCAGGCCCGCGGCAGCCGTACATAAATCGAGGCAAACCGATGGCAGATGAAGATGATGTAATGGAAGAAGAAGACTCCGGCGGTGGGTATGAACCCACGGCCAGTTCCGGTCTCAATAAAATCGTCAAGATCCTCATCTACGTCGCCCTGGGCGCCGTCAGCCTGGTATTGATGGCGGTCATCAGCTACTATGTGGCCCTGACCGCCGCCGCCCAACAATATAAAGAAGTCGCGTCGATCGCCGTCGTGAAGCCGCCGCCGCCGACCGAGAACTTCAATTTCCCGGAAGACTTTCGCGTAAACACCGCCGACCGGGGCGATCCGCATTTTATCAAGCTGCGCCTGAGCCTGGGCTTCGATCGCGGCAACCCGGCCCTGTCCGCCGAACTCGCGGACCGCATGCCCCAGCTGCGGAACATCATCAACCTGATCCTGATGGGCAAGACCAAAGACGGCCTCTCCACCGTGCAGGATCGTCTGGAACTGCGCGAAGAGATTAAGGCTTCGGTGAATCACATTCTTTCCGAAGGTAAGATCACGGAAGTCTACTTCAGCGAATTCATTGTGAACTGATTCTATTTTCCGGCTTTCGGTCGCCGGCACGCCCGGCCGAAAGCTATTCGCGAAACGGGCCCGGATCTACACGCGGCCCCTCGCCAGGCTTGCAATCGCGAAGTCGCTGGCCCGGTTTGGTTCGGTCCGGGTCGGGTCCCCTCAATTGTTCCCGGCGTTCCCGCGCGTTTCCAATCGCTCCCAATCGCTCCCAATCGCTCCGGAAAAAAATCCGTCTCTCCGGCCGAAATCGGCTATGCTTTCTAGTCCTTTCGCGTTACCTGCCCCGTCAGATTGTGCAAAAAGCGTGAAAAATTTCTGCGTAATGGCCGCGTCACGTAAATTTCACAAACGATTGTTCTTATCTATGCGTCGTACACAACCGAGAGTACTGGTAGACGCGACAGACAGAATTTGACCAAACGGGATTTGCTTTTCGTCCCCGGTTCCCCAGGCGGGTGCGGCGGCGGAAACAGAATTCCGGACGGAGCAGCTACATGATCGTATACGCGCATCGTGGGGACAACCGCAGCCAACTGGAAAATACGAAGGCCGCGTTTGATTCTTCCCTGGCGTCGGGCTTCCGAGCCCTGGAACTGGATCTGGTTCGCCTGGTGGACGACACCGTCGTGCTCTATCACGACGACACGCTTGATCGTCTGTCGGGCCGGAGCGTAAACGCGACCGACCTGAACTACCAGGAATTTTGCGAAATCTTCCCCGAACTGCTGAGCGTCTACGACTTCGTAAACTACTACGGCAACCTGGGCCTCGATATCAATTTCGAAATCAAGGACGACGTCCGGACCTTCGAACTGCTCGAACCGCTGCTGGCCCTCTGCACCGGCCGCACTGTGATCTCTTCGTTTCGACACGACATCGTCGATCATGTGCGCTCACGGGGCGTGGCCGGCGGCTATCTCTTCGAGACGACCAAGGAAATCGAACAGGCCCGCCACATTTTCGAAGCGGCGCCGCGCATCCATATCGACGAAAGCCTGGCCCCCCTGCTGCGGGATCTGCCGACCGACTCCGATCGCGAGATCTACGTATACACTGTGAACGAGGCGACGTCCGCGCAGAAACTGAAGGGGCTCGGCAACGTCAGCGGCATCTACACCGACAATTCGGCCCTGGTCGCCTTTGATTCCCGTCTGCCGCAGCTCGTCGGCGCGGAAGCCGCGGAGCTGGCCGAGGTCTCCGAAATCGCAGCCGCCGCCGGCTCCGCATCGCACGCCGCGCGCGTTTCCTGAGGGCCGCTGGAAAGCAGAACGGGCCGTCCCATTCTCATTGTAGGGTGGGTGTACTCTCATATACCGGACAGGAGTAGGTCCGGTCGTTGATCCATTTTGCTACGGCCGGCGGGAGATGCGGTCAGGCGATTTGCAATGTGCGTCTTCTTCGGCCCGGCCGCGTTCGTGGCAAGCTCTCGCCGCTGCGTCCGGGCATCAGGGATGCGCTGGCCAGGCCTGATCGGGCCCGCGCACATTTTCAATGTGCCCGTGGCGCTACCGCGCCTGCTCGCACATTTTCAATGTGCTTTTGTATTATGAATCTCAGGCGAAAGAAAGGTATCGAAGAATTTACTCGCGCCGCCTTCGTGGGATTTTAGATATTCTTCCGCCTGCTGCCCGAGCTTGCGCCGTTGTTTATCGTTGTCCATCCAGCCCCGCGCCTGCTCGATCACTTCGTGGCCGTTTTCGCAGCGGACGAGCGGGCCCTGTTCGGCCAGCTCTAAAGCGATCGGCGAAGTGCTGATGCGCGGTCCGGTCAGCACCGGGCGTCCGAGAGCCGCCGGCTCCGCGGTATTGTGAATGCGATGATGAAAGCCGCCGCCCACATAACAAAAGCTGGAGTAGCGATAGGCCAGAGCGAGAATGCCCAGGCGATCGACGATCAGGATGCGCTCGGCCGGCTTCGCGTGATAATCCCGCCGGCGCCGATTAAATACGGCGTGGCTGAAGAGCTCGCTGCCAAGACCCACCAGCTCCAGATTCTTTTGCACCTGCTGCAGACGTTCGGAATCGATCTTGTGCGGGAAGATTAAGATTTGATAGCGGGGGTGTTCTTTCAGTAAATCCGGCAGTCCGGGAAAGATCTGTTCGTCGTCCGCCTGGTAGGTCGAAGCGAAAATCCAGAGGGGTCCCTTGAGGGCTTTGATATATTCCAGCTGCCGGCGATCGTCGCTGCCGGGGTAGGCGTTGCGGATCTTAAACAGAATCGTATCGTAGCGGGTGTCGCCCGTAACCTGCACGCGATCTTCAAAGCGTCTGCTGACCAGCTTGCGAAACAATTCCTGATTCGCTTCGTTCACGGCGCCGATCCCCGTGAAACGATTGTAGGTCGAGCGCTGGAGCAAGCGGGCCCAGCGGGTCATGCGCCAGCTCTTCGGCGAAAGCGCCGCGCTGCACAAAAAGGCGGGAATCCCGCGGCGTTTCAGGTGAAACAGCAGATTCGGAAATACGTCCCAGGTCATCGTGACGAAAGCGCGGGGCTTGAGCAGCTTCGTCAGAGTGCGCCAGTTCCAGAAAAAATCCACCGGCAAATAGAACATCAAATCCGCGTCTTCCAGCCGGCGCAGGCGCACGCTCTGACTGAAGACCGATACGATCACGCGCTGCTTCGGGTAGCGCACTTTAATCTCCCGCAGCACCGCCAGGGCCTGGTCGAGCTCGCCGACCGAAGAGCCGTGCAGCCAGATGGGGCCGTTGTCGGGGTCGTTTGCGTGCCACCGCGCGTACTGGCGAATCATACGATAGCCTTCGTAGCGGCTGCGGATGAAGCGCCGCACTTTCGGATGGACCAGTCCCAGCAGCCGGTAGACGGGCCAGAGCAGAATCAAGAGGATGTTATAAACGAGAATTCCCATAGTGCGGCGGGACGATTATGCTGACGAAGACGATCAGCGGAGAGTCGTAACATTTATTGTGCCGTCGTATGAGGGCAATCAAAACAATGTTACCGCACCGGAACATGAATTCACCCAAATCGATGAAACCGCCGGGTCGTTTATGAAAATCAAGATCATTCTCTTCGATATGATGGATACTCTGATCCACGAGCCGTACTTCGACGCCATCGGTCGCCTGCTGCCGCCGGAGCTGGACGCGAAGACCTATTTTCGGTGGCGCGATACGGAGGCCTACCTGGCCTTCGAACGCGGCGAAGCCTCGGAGCAGGAACACTTCCGGCAGTTCTATCTGCCGGATGCGCCGCCGGAAATGCTCGCCAGATTTCCCCGGCCCGAGCGGGTCAAAAAGGAGCTGCTCCGATCCCTGCGCTATATCGCGGGCATTCCCGAGCTGATCGCCTGGCTGCGCGCCCGGGGTGACGTCCGCCTGGGCGTCGCCTCGAACTATTCGGTCTGGTACCAGGACATGCTGCCGCGCCTCCGGGAGCTTCGCGACGACATGGACTACTACTTCTATTCGTGCGAGATGGGAATCCGCAAACCCGACGCGGGCTATTTCGAGATGATCGCCGCAGGCCTCCGCCGGGATTTTCCAGAGCTATCGTCGGCGGAGATCTTCTTTACGGACGATCGCCAGGAAAACGTCGAAGCGGCCCGCGCCTGCGGCTGGCAGGCTCATCTCATGGACGGGGACACGGCCTCGCTCCGGGATGCGATCACGACTTTTCTTTGAGACCGCCGCGGATGCAGGCCGCCAGCAATCCGGGCCCAATCCGTGCCAGGAGAGAGGAGCAGTTGCGAAGGGAACCAGAGATCCGGAAAAATCATTCCGCGGGCGCGGGTACAAAAATTAGCCCCGGGGGGGAATCCGGGGCTACAGGAAGAGTGTTCATGCGAAAAGCGTCTTACCGTCCCGGAACCCGAAAGTCCCGAAACAGACGCAGATTCGATTTTTGCGCCGCCAAAAAACCTGTCAACTTAGAAATCGTCATTTTCCAGATTTTCGAGCTTTTTGCTTTTCTCTCCCGTGATCTCCAGATAGTGCTCGGCGGGGGGTGGGGAGGCGTTCAGATCGCCACCCCCCGCGATGATCGTGCGCGCCCAGCGCCGTTCGGCGTATTCGCACACGTCCTGGATGGCTCGCCCTGAGAGCCCTTCCGAACCCCGGGCCAGCTGTTCCAGATCGCCGGTTTCCAGATGCCGGGCGTAGCGCCGGAAGATGCCGGCCCGCTCGCTGGCGTTGGGCAGGGGAAAGCGAATGATCGTATCGAAGCGGGAGAGCAGGGCCCCGTCCAGATCCTGGGTGCGGTTGGTCGCCCCGATGGTCAGGATTCCGTCCCGGGTGTCGAAGCCGTCGATCTTGCGCAGCAAGACCGAGAGCACCCGCCGGGTCGCTTCGAAGAGGCCGCCTTCTCTTGAGCCGGCCAGGGAATCGATTTCGTCCAGAAAGAGGATCACCTTCTCGTAGGCCGCCGCCACGTCGAAGATTCGGCCCAGATTTTGCGCCGACTCGCCGTAGAATTTGCTGAGAATATTTTCGACCGGCACGTAGACCATCGGGATCCCCGTTTCGACGGCGATGATCCGGGCCATGCTGGTCTTGCCGACGCCGGGCGGACCCTCGAAAAGCACCGCCCGGGGCAAAACGCCGGTTTCGACGCCGCGGGTCATGCGAGCCACGTTCGTAAAAACTTCGGGATGTTTCAGCGGTAAGATGACGCTTTCGAGCACTTCCTGCTTCGTCTTTTTATAGCCGGCGAAGCCGTGTTTGCGGGTGAAGCCGGCCGTGGGAGCGGCGCCGGAATCGCCCGCCTGCTCCTGGCTGCCGGACTGACCGTCGTCAGCGCCGGAGCCCGCCGCGTCCTGGTCGTGATCCTGATCGTCTTGCGCTCGCTGGTAGACGCTGACTCCCAGCTCGGCGAGCTGGCGAGCGGGATCGACGGCTTCGCCTTCCCGGGGATGAAAGAGGCGAAAGATATTGATGCAGGCCTGCAGCTCGTCCTGGGTCAGATTGCCTTTGCGCACGATTTCAATGCGATGGCTGCTGGAAATCGAAACGAATTTGAATTTGATCCCCTCCATCGGGTTCTGGCGATTGCTGTACAGACTGGGGCCCAGGTCCTGGAAAACCAGGTAGCCGGGTTCAAAGGTGTGCACGCGAATATTTTCGATGTTGTCTTTGATCAGATTCAGAGCGTCGAAGGTCTGTTCTTTGCTGATCGTATTCACCGGGAAGGCGAAGCGCGTTTCGCCCTTTTCGAAGCTCAGAGCCGGGACTTCGGCCATCCCGCCGGCCTGGCCGCCGCTCATGAAGGACTCCAGTTCCGCCTCAATCTGGGCCCGGGCCCGGGGGAATTCCAGTTCGCCTTTGCGTGTTTGATCGATTTCGGTCATACCATCTATCCCGGGGCGGGTCTGTTGAATCAGTCCTAAAACTTTCGCAGACGCTGAGGTTCGCTCCGCAAACCCCACGCAAAACGGCCCTGCGGGCCTGTCTGCGAAAGTTTTAGGACAACAGTCCCACCCCTTTTCTGTTAATCAACAGACTCGGGCCCCGAAATAGGCCCGCTCTTATCTGAATCGGCTGATTCAAAAGATCGCTGGCCTGATTTTTCAATTGAAGTCCAGGTCCCCCGCCTCAGGGTTACTGGAAATGGCCGCCCGCTGGAAACCGCCCCTCGCCGACGCCTCGGTCGGGCGTCCCTACGTCCTGTGCGCCTTCGACGATCTGGAAGCCTACCAGGGCATCCGGAAAGATCTGGAGTCCCGCTTCGGGAAGATCGATTTCGAAACGGAAAATATCTCCGGAGATACGCTCCAGTCCCAGTACGGCGCGCTGCCCCGGCGCATGGTGCGGGTGCTCAGCTTCGGCCGCCCGGCGGCCCGGGAGGAGTTGGTGGACATTCGGCGGCGATGTCTGGCGGTCGAGAGCAAACACCAGAGTCACGGCCGGCCGCTGGTCGAACTTGATCCGGGCTATGTCGTCGAATTTGCGGTGGTGCATACGGCTCTGGCCGAGGACTTTCACCGGATCTACTTATATGGCGGCGTCTTTGCGGAGACTCTGTACTATTTTGAACGCCTGTCGTTTCGACCGCAGATTCACACCGCGCAGTTTTATCGTCAGAAAGAACTGCTGGGCGTTTTTAATGACCTGCGCCTGATTCACCTGGCGGACTGAGGACGGGAGCTTACATCTAAAGATGCGAATGTTAAATCAAAGCAGCGGCTCCGTCTGGCCGCGAATTCCAGCGGCGCTGTGCATGATCGCGACTCTCAGCGGCTGTCATCTGCTGGTGCCTCTGAGCGTCGAGGGCAGCTATTTCTGCGATCTATTCGAAGACGAGGTTTGCCAGGATCCCCGCGACGACGATCACGTCTATCGGGTCACAGTGCCGGAGTACAAGCAGGATACCTGGTACAATCTCGGCTATCATATGTACTTTCACACCCGGGAGACGCCTGGAATTCGCCTGGAATTCAATCGCAGTCTTTCAGCAGACGAGCTGGAAACCCTTGAACAAAACATGCACTGCAGCTATGAAATTGAACAGGGGGGCCACGTATATTCCAGTCATCTGGAAGGCGTGCGGGTCGATGCGAGCGGCGCGTGGTGCTTCGACTATCTCGGGACAATGCTCGTACGATTACAGAAAGACCGGGGCCTGGAAAATGAACGACCCTCGCCGGAGTTTTTTCCGGTCAAGCTGCGTTTGAAATACGAAAGCGAAGCGCCGGCCCTGAGCGGCATGCGGGAGGGCCAGGTCATCGTGCGCTGGTCGGCGGACGCCAAATCGGCGGAAAAAAAGGGTTTCAATTGAAACCGGGGCCCTCATTCTGACGGCGAGGATTCCATGCTTCCGGAAAATCTACTCGAAGTTACAATTTCCGACGTATCCATTACCAACGTGGGTTTCGCGATCTTTTTGAAACCCCAGGAATCCAATTCGAATAAAGTCGTGCCGATTTTTATTGGCCCCCTCGAAACCTATTCGATCTCCAGCGCCCTGGACGGCGTGACTCCGCCCCGACCGAATACTCACGATCTGATCGTGAATATGCTGCAGGAGATGGAAGCGCGCATTCTGCACATTATCATCAACGATATCATCGGCAGCATCTTTTATGCGCGCATCGTGATCCAGACGAGCGAAGGCGTCGTCGAGCTGGACGCGCGGCCTTCCGATTCGGTCGCCGTCGCCATTCGGACGCGCTGTCCGATGTACATGCACGAGAAGGTTTATCGTGAAGCGGCGGTCGTGATCGGCGAAGAAAGCGGCGCCGCCGAGCCCGCTCCGAAAGATGATGAAGACGAAGAGCAGCAGGCGGCCGAGCTGCTGTTGAACGAACCCCGCTCGGAGCTGGAGCAGCTCAAGCAGGAACTGCAAAAGGCCGTCGAAGATGAAAACTTCGAACGGGCCGCCATGCTGCGCGATAAGATCAAGCAGATGCTGCAAGAGAACTGATTCGCAAATTGGTTCCGCAAACTAAATTCGCCGCTCGATTCTTTTTTTCGTTGAGCCCGTAGTTGTGCGGGGGCATGCTTCTCCTCGTGAGGATGTCCGGAAGTCTTGAGCTTCGCAGAAAAAGCGGTCTGCAGCGCCGCCGTTTCCGAAGCGAACAGCGCCCGGCGCCGATGATGCGGCTGATCACCGCTTTGATTGTTGGTCTGGTCTTTTCTCTGATCCTGGCCTGCGGACAGGCTCCGGAGCGGACAGCGCAATCCCCCACACAAATCGACGGCGATGACTGCGTCATTGTAAATGGTCTGCCTTCAATGAAGCTTTCTCCGGCCGCTTTCGACAGCAAGGACAGTATCGCCGCCTTTCGCTGTATGCGTTTACTCGAAGATTCCTCCGCGACCCCGCGCCTGGACTTTGCGGAGGCGCGGGCCTTGCTCGACGGGGGGCCGGCCAAAGCCGGCGACGTCGTGTCCGGCGCGGGCCTGGAAGTTCAGTCCGGTTTCCAGACTCCGCCGGTGCCCGGGCGCAGCGCGTCGGTTTTCTGGCTGCGGGTGGCGATCCAGAATTCCGGCCGCGCGCAAACATCCTTTCTGGTAATCGACCGCGCGCGTTTGAGCGAAGTCGATCTGTATCACACGCCGGAGCCAGGCGGCGATCTGGAGATTCTGGCCGGTGGCGACCAGGTTCCGCCGTCGCAAAGGGCTTATCTCTATCGTTATCCGGTCTTTCCGATTCAATTACCCGCCGGGGGCGACGCTGTGTTTTATCTGCGGGTTCATAGCCCGGGGGCATTGGTCACTCTGCCTCTGAGCTTGCGCTCTCCGGCGGGCCAGCGGCTTGCGGAGCTGTACGAGACCGTCGTGCTGGGCGCCTATTTCGGAATTCTGGCGGTGATGTTCGTTTACAACGCGGTGCTGTTTATGACGCTTCGCATTCGAGCTTACCTGTACTATATTCTGTACATGGCGGCCTTCGCCGTGACGGTTTTGATCTACCAGGGCGTTTTTCCGCTGCTGCTTTCGCCGGAGTCCTTCGCCGTGCTTCAGCCGTTTAACGCCAGGCTATTCCTGTTTTGTATTCACCTGGCGGCGGTCTTCGGCATGTACTTCATCGGCGCGTTCTTGCACTCGGGGCAGAACGATCTGTTAGATCGCCTGAGTCTCTATCCGGCCCGCGGCGTGGCGCTTTTGCTGCTTGTGCATGTGTACGAACCGCTGCTTTTCTTTGTGAGCGGGCCGCTCTTTCTGATTTTTTTCATCGGTCTGCCGGTCATTGGAATGGCTTTTGGATTGTATCGTTCGTTTCGCGGGCATCGCGTTGGATCTTATTTTCTGATCGCCTGGGGCGTTGTGCTGGTCGCCGTGGTCGAACTCTTTCTGGAGCATGAGGGTTGGGTGCCCTATGGAACCATTGGTCGCCACGGAATTCTCTTTGGTTCCGCCGCCGAGATGACTTTGCTTTCGATCGGACTGGCCGATCACTTTCGACGCATTGAGATGGAAGGGGCCCGGGCCCGCGCCGCCAGCCGTGCGAAGACTTCGTTTTTGGCGAATATGAGCCACGAAATCCGCACGCCGCTGAACGCGATTCTGGGGATGAGCGATCTACTGGGCGAAGCCCCCCTCGGAAAAACGGAACGCGGCTACGTCGAAGTGCTGCGCCGGGCCGGGCAGGGCTTACTCGGTTTGATCAACGATATTCTGGACCTTTCCAAGATCGAATCCGGAAAATTGGAAGTCGAGCGCACGAACTTCGATCTGCGCGAGCTCACAGAAGACACCGCTGAAATTCTGGCCCCGGCGGCGCGGAAGCGAGGCATCGGCTTTGAATATCGTTTGGATCCCGGGCTGCCGACGGTCGTTCTCGGCGATCCTGTGCGACTGCGCCAGGTGCTCTTGAATCTGCTCAGCAACGCCGTGAAGTTTACGGAGCGGGGGAGCGTCGAAGTCGATATCGCGCCCGCCGCGGCTGCGGACGGTCCCGAACGAATTCGCTTTCACATCCGCGATACCGGCATCGGCATTCCCGAAGACAAGCTGCTGCATATTTTCGATTCTTTTGCCCAGGCCGATGAATCGACGACGCGACGGTACGGCGGCACGGGTCTGGGGCTGGCCATCAGTCATTCCCTGGTGGCCTTGATGGGCGGCGAGCTGAGAGTGCGCAGCGTGCCGAAAAAAGGCAGCGACTTCTGGTTCGACTTGCCCCTGGCAATCGCTCCGGTATCCGGCGGCCCGTCGCGCAACGGCGAAGTGGCATCGCTCGCTCCTGACAGGTCTGCGATGGCTGATCGCGCTTCGGAAGGCGTAGCCGACCCGGCTCGCGATCCCGGCCTGCGCATTCTGTTGGCGGAAGACAACGCGGACAATCAGATGCTTTTTTACGCGCTCTTAAAGAAATTTACACACGAAATTGAAACCGCCGAAAACGGCAGCGCCGCGGTGAAGCTGAGCGCGCAAACTGACTTTGATTTGATCTTTATGGATATTCAAATGCCGGAGATGGACGGACTGGAGGCGACCCGCCGCATTCGCGAACGGGAAAAGCAAGCGAATCGGCGACGCGTTCCGATCTTCGCGCTATCCGCTCACGCCATGCAGGAAGATGCGAGCCGCAGTCTGGCGGCGGGCTGCGACGGCCATCTTACGAAACCCATCGATCGTGCGCGCTTGCTCGAAATTATCGCGCAGTTTCAGGGCGCCGGCAGCGCTTGAGCGTTGCTTTACTTCGTCCCGTTATTTCGAGTTTATTTCGAACGGGAGGTCCACTTGATATCTTCGACGCCGTCCAGTTTGTTGCTATAGCGCGCGGCCACGAAAAGATAGTCCGACAGGCGATTCGTATAACCCAGGGCCAGGTCGTGTACGATCACGCCGTTCTCGTCCTGATTCGCAAGCGGTCCGGTGCGAACGTCGACCATCATGCGTTCGAGGCGGCGGGCGATCGTCCGGCAAACCTGCAGCGCCGCCGAGGCCGGCGAGCCGCCGGGTAGAATAAAAGACCGCATGGGTTCCAGATCTTCCGACATGCGGTCCATGGCGCTTTCCAGGATTTCGATGTCGTTCATTTGAAAGAGGGTGTCCCGGGCTTCGCCGTCTGGGTCCTTGCTGCGAAAGCCGGCGAGTTCGGAGCCCATCTCGAATAAAAGCTTTTGCTGCTCTTCCAGCTCCGTTCGTAGCGGGGCGAAAGCCGGCGATTGCATCTGGGCCATGGCCACACCGATATATGAATTCAGCTCGTCCACGTTGCCGTAGAGGTCGACGCGGGGATGATTTTTTTCGACCCGCGCTCCTGTCGCCAGATGAGTCCGGCCGCCGTCGCCTTTTTTTGTGTAGATTTTCATAGTCATGAATGTACTGCTGGAGCGATGTCCGGGACACAAGATGTTTTTCAACGTACGCTTCTGATTTCGCTTCTGCTTTTGCCGATGCTGGCGGCGCTCACGATCCTGACCCAGTGTCGCCGGAACCAGGTGCGCCTGGGCGAGCGCGACCGGGTCTATGAACTCCAGCACGAGGGGCGTGAACGCAGCTATATTCTCCATCGTCCCGCTGCCGCGGCCAGCGTGGATCCGGCGAATCCGCGGCCGCTCTTGATTGTCATGCACGGCGGCGGAGGTACGGCGCGCGGTGCGATCAATATTACCCGCGGTCGTTTTAACGAACTGGCCGACGCCGAAAATTTTTACGTTGTCTATCCGACCGGCTTCGATAAGTCCTGGAACGACGGACGGGTCGATTTGCGATCGACGGCCCACCGCGAGAAGATCGACGACGTCGGCTTTTTGAAGCGCGTCATCGAAAGCATCGCCGGCGAATATCCGATTGATCGCGCGCGTATTTTTTCGACGGGAATTTCGAACGGCGGCTTTATGTCCATGCGCCTGGCATGCGATCTGAGCGAAACCGTGCGAGCGGTGGCGCCGGTGACCGCGCAGTTATCCCGGGATCTATTCGCGATGTGCAAACCGCAGCGGCCCGTCGGCATGCTGCTCGTGAACGGCACCGACGATCCGATCGTTCCGTACGACGGCGGCACCATCGAGCTGTTCTGGACCGAACGCGGCGAAATCCTGTCGACCGACGATACGCTGCGCTTCTGGGCCCGGCGTAATCGCTGCTCCGCTCAGCCCGTCGTCGCGGAGCTGCCGGACCGGGATCCGAAAGACGAAACCCGCGTTGACCGCGTGCGCTATCCGAACTGCGCGACCGGCCGCGACGTAGAACTATTGCGAGTGCGGGGCGGCGGTCATACCTGGCCGGGAGGGAGCCCGTATTTATCGGAACGCCTGGTCGGCAAAGTCAGCAACGACATCATCGCCTGCGACGAGATCTGGAATTTCTTTCGCGATCAGTGAGTCGCCGCGGGGCGCTTCGTTTTTATAGGCCCGCCTGGCTTTGCTGGATCAAGCGCGTCGCTTTGAAATTACGCGCCGGCGACTGTCTGAATATGCGCCAGAGCGATCGCACAAATTTGTTCCGGCCCCTGCTCCGCGTCCAGGCGTAAGGCGTGCGCCGGCAGCACGCGGCTGTAGTTGCGATGAATGCGAGTGAGCTGTTCGAGAGTCTCGAAACTCTCGATGCTCTTGCTCTGAGTCGCAGCCGTCCCGCCGCTGTCGCCGGCAGCGTCATCCCTGGCTTCGCCTTCCCGCCGGACTTCGTTCGGATTCGGCGCGGCGGCTCGACGCGTCACCCGGGCCATGGCGGCTTCGGGTTCGATCGCCAGATACAAGACGACGTCGGGTTCCAGAAAGCCGGCGCTTAAGGATCGTTTGACGATGGCCTGGGATTCATCCGGAGTCTGCCCCTGGTAGGCGGCCGTGCTGTAGAAATAACGATCCTGTAAGATCAATTCGCCGGACATTAGTGCGGGCTCGATGTTTTCAGAAAGGTTCTGGCGGCGGTCTTCGAAAAAAAGCGTGAGCCAGTCTTCCGGGGCAAGCGTATCGCCGGCCTGCAGATGCTCGCGAATGCGCCGGCCGACCGGACCCGGCGTGGGCTCCCGGAGCTCGCGCAATCCGGTAAAACGTTCGCCGAACTGTCGGCCCAGTCCTTCGTCCTGGAGCGCCGCGCTGAGGGTCGCGAGCAGGGTGGATTTCCCCGAACCGTCGATGCCTTCGAGCACGCAGAAGAGCCCGCGCCCGGGATTGGATCCACGGGAGCGAGATGCTGGAGGGGTTCCGTCGCTGCCGCTCATGAGACATACCGTTTCGTTCGGGCCGGTCCGGCTGTCCTGTAAAAAGCGCGGCGGCATCTAAAATTTGCATGACGGCCGCCGTGGGGGGCGCAGGCTTTCCGCAGCATGAACGAATCCACAAATCCCCCGGGTAATTCTGGCAATTCCGGCACCGCCGCCCCGGGCGCCGCCAAATTTGGCGATCGTATTCCCGCCGGCTTGCGCAAGCAGCTCCGCCTGGCCTATGAAATATTTTTTTGCAGCGTGCTGTTTATCAACCTGCTGTTCGTATTCTTCGACGCGACCTACCTGACGCGGATTCCGTTTACCAGCATTACGTTTCGGGATTTGTACCTCCAGACGCTGCCGGCTGTAAAGATTCCAGGTCTGGCGGAGCAACCGCAGCGGATTTCAGCTTATTATGATCCGATCAAAGGCATCGAGGAGCATCGCACGGTCGGCGCTTATCTGGGCGATGTCGACGAGCTGCGCCGTTTGCTGGCGGTGGGTTCCACGCCGCGGAATTCCGCCGAAGTGCGGCGGGTGCTGGCGGATTTGCAGGCCGGCACCGTGAAACTTCTCGATCAGGAGACATTCGCCCTGGCGAACAAACGCGGCACGATGGAGATCATCAAGAATCGGATGCGGGCCCATATGGACAACGACTCCGGTTCGGGATCGTTTGTCGCTTTCTGGGATCCGGCGAATTTTAACGGCGACCGGGCCGCGACCGAGATGGCGTACTTTCAAACGCGGATTCGCCCGCTGATCGAACAAAACTATTTTCGCTGGATCGGCGAAGACGGCGAGCCGACGAATCATTTTTACGAGTACGATCTGTGGTTTATTCTATTTTTCTGGATCGACTTTCTCGTACGCTGGCTTGCGGCGATCGTGCGACGCGAGTATCGCCTGTGGTATCTCTTCGCGGTGCGCAACTGGTACGAGATCTTTAACCTGCTGCCGATTCAGCACGAAGCTTTCCTGCGGCTGCTGCGCGTGATTCCCTGGCTGTATCGCATGCGCGATAATAAATTCCTGCCCGACTCGGGGCTTGCGCCGCAGCTGATCCGCGAGAACGCGGGCGTGATCGCTGAAGAAATTTCCGGCATGGTGCTGGTGAATATTCTGAAGCAGGTCCAGGGCATGATGCAGAATCGGGGCCTGAAAGAGCTGGCCACCCTTTCGGAAGAGGGCGTGCTCGACGAACTGGAGGCCTTTCTTGACAGCCAGTCGGAGCTGATCAGTAAAAAGGTCGTGCCGGAGATTCAACCGCTGATCGCGGATCTGGTCGAACACTCCATTGACGGCTCGATGAAAGCCTATCTCGATTCGCCGTTGAGTCTGGCCTTCCGGCCGATGCTGAAGAATGTGCACGACCATGTGCGCGAAGGATTGTATACCGGACTCGCCGGACCGGAGGGCGCGAAGCAGATGACCGGCATCATGCAGAAATTTATCGCGACCCTGCTGGTCGAGCTGAGCAAAGAAGAAAACGTGCGCACGATGGAAAAACAGCTCGCACAATTGCTTGAAGGAATGCAGAGTCAGGTCACTCTGGCTATCGATCGGTCACGATCGTAACGTCGGCGGTCACGATCGTAACGTCGGCGTTCGCGATCGTAATTTCAGCGTGCGCAGTCGTAGATTCAGCGGTCGTCATTGCACGATCGCTATCGCGGGAGTTTGCTTTGTCATTTTCCGGTCGCAGGAAGTATCTTCAGTTTCTATTTAAATACGGCGTGAAGGTCGACCAGATGAATTATCTGGTGACCGTGCCACCCGTCGTCTACCAGGTCTATCTGATCGGCGGCTTTCACGGTTCGCAGATTTCGATTCTGCTGATTGGCATCGCCGTGATTATGGGCGCTACTCTGGTTTCGCTGCAGCTCGGCCGCTACTGGCGATTGCGCGCGGCGCGTCCCGTGCTTGTCGGCTCCGACTTCAAAGTGTCGGGGCCCGGCCTCGATGAAAGAACCCTGCTGGCGGCCCGCTTCGCCCTCTATCGTGAGCCGCTGTGGGGGGCGCTGCACGTGGCGGCGCATTGGACCCTGGGCAGCGGCTTCGGCCTGCTGCTCTTCTGGATCCTGGACGATGTGTTCCAGGCGAACCTGGGGCGGCAGCAGTACTTCGCCGTGGTGTACGGCGGCATCATCGTGTCGGCCTTGCCTGGATTTCTGGTGAACTATCTTTTGATCGGGCAGGTCGTCGCCGCCGAACTGCGCGATCCGGTATTTGAATCATTGCCGGAGCAGCTTTCGCAGGTCCGCATGCCGGGACTGCGGCTCAAGATCGCCATGGCTCTGGTCTGTTGCGCCTGGTATCCGCTGACGATTCTCGGCTATAATTTTTACGCGTCCCAGGCCGGCCTGCTTTCGCTCCAGAACGCGCAGATCCACGTCTTCGCCGTGGCGGCGATGGTTTTTATTTTGATCGCCCTGGTCGTATTTTTGGTCTATCGCGAACTGAGCTCCGCGGTCGACGAAGCGAACCGGGTCATCGCCGAGATGGCCGCCGGCCGGCTGGATACCCATGCGCCCGTCGTATCCGCCGACGAGCTGGGCGGGATGAACGAAAATCTGAATCGGCTTTCGCGAGCCTTTCGCGGAGTCATCGCAAGCATTCGCAGCGAATCGGACGGACTCAAGCAACGGGCTCGCGATTTGACGCGCGATATGCATGACTTGAGCCGCCAGATCGCGGACGTCGCCTCCGCCGTGGATCAAATGAGCGCCTCGATCGAAGAGCTGGCGGCTTCTTCGGATTCGGTGGCGGAAAACGTAAAACGCCAGAACGAAAACACCGAACGCACCCACGATGATTTTCGCAATCTGCATCTGGGAGTCCTGAGTATATCCGAGGACGCCCGGGCCGCGTCCGAAGAAGCCGGGGCGACCGCCGAGCGCGCGACTCGGGGCGAAGAGCTGCTGGGCGAAACCCAGAAGCGCATCGGCGAGATCGGCGAAAGAACGCGGGCGGTCGTCGCCGCGGTGAACGTCATCAACGAAATCGCAGATCAGGTGAACCTGCTGGCGCTCAACGCTTCGATCGAGGCCGCCCGGGCCGGAGAGTCGGGGCGCGGATTCGCGGTCGTCGCCCACGAGGTTTCGCGCCTGGCCGATCGCACGCAGAGCAACGCCAGCGAAGTCCTGCGTTTGATCAACGAGGCGGTGGCCAGCGTTTCGGCCGGCGTGAAATCTGTGGAGGCGACCTCCGGCGCCTTCGGGGAAATTCTGGTTTGCACGAAACGAACCGTCGATACGACGGACGGGATTAACAGCGAAGCGATCAGTCAGAGCCGCGTCAGTAAAGACGTGGCGAAGAACTTCGATCTCGTGCGGGCCATGTCCGAGGAGATTGCGACTTATACTCGCGAGCAGGGCCAGACCCGCTCGGAATTTTTGAATACGGTGAACTCGGTTTCCGAAAACGCCCAGATGATTTCGCAGATCGCCGGTCGGCTGAATGAATTGGCGAACGGCCTTTCGGAAACGGCCGAGAATCTTGGCCGGCGGATCGAGTTCTTTCAGGCGCCGGAAATGGCGGCCCACGCCGAGAACGATGTGTCGACGGACGTCGCGTCGGCGCCCTGAGCGATCCGTCTGCGACGTACGCGGCATCTATTTTCGTATGCAGAGTTTATTCGACAACGAACGCGCGGCCGGATCGCCGCTGCCGGCGCGCATGCGTCCGTACAATTGGGACGGCTTCGTCGGTCAGACCTCCCTGCGCGAAAAGCTGGAGCGCCAGCCGATCCACTCGATGATTCTATACGGGCCGCCCGGCTGCGGCAAGACGACCCTGGCCGGCATTCTCGCGCGCAACGCCGGCATGCCCTTTCACAATCTTTCGGCGGTCTCGGCCGGCGTCAAAGACGTGCGCGTCATCATAGAGGCGGGGCGCGAGCGCTTCCGCAACCAGGGCGGCGGAGTCGTGCTCTTTCTCGATGAGATCCATCGTTTTTCTAAGAATCAGCAGGACGCGATGCTCGAAGCGGTCGAGGCCGGCTGGATTACCCTGATCGGCGCGACGACTGAAAACCCTTCGTTTGAAGTTGTGGGCCCGCTGCTTTCGCGTTGCCAGGTGTACCGGCTGCTCATGCTGGAAAGCGAAGAGCTGAACGCGCTGCTCGATCGAGCGCTGGCGGACCAGATGCTGCCGGGAAACTTTCGCCTCGCCGACGACGCGCGGGAACTGTTGCTGGAAGCCGCCGCGGGAGACGCCCGCCGGATTCTTTCGGCGCTGGAAATGGCGGCGGGCATCTGCCAGGCCCGGCTGGCGCGAGGGCGCGGCGGCGATTCCGAAAACGAAGCGGCAAAGCAGGCGGCGAACGAAACGAAAGGCGAAACGCAAACTGACGATCATACGATTTCGCGCGAAGACGCCCTGCAGGCCTTAGAGGGACGGGTGCGCAATTATGACAAGGGCGGCGAAAATCATTACGATTATATCAGCGCCTTTATCAAGAGTCTGCGCGGTTCCGATCCCGACGCGGCGCTATTGTACATGGCCTGCATGCTGGAGGGCGGCGAAGATCCGCTCTTTATCGCGCGGCGCATGATCATCTTCGCTGCCGAAGACGTGGGCAACGCGAGCCCCCAGGCGACCAGCATCGCCACGGCGGCGTACCAGGCGGTGGAACGCATCGGTTTGCCGGAAGGTCGCATTGTGCTGGCCCAGGCGGCGACCTTTCTGGCGGCCTCGCCGAAGAGCAACGCGGCGTACGCCGGCATCAACGCGGCCCAGGCGGCGGTGCGCAATCGCACGATTGCGGTGCCGAACCATCTACGCAACGCGCCCACGAAAACCCACCGGGACGAGGGCGCGGGCCTGGGCTATTTGTATCCCCACGATTTTCCGGGTCACTTCGCGCGGCAGGAATATTTGCCGGAGAACTTCGGGCGGGCCCAGTTCTATTTTCCCTCAGACGAAGGTCAGGAGACGCGCCTGAAGGATCGCCTGCGGTCGCTCTGGCCCGGGCGAAAATATGGCAGTCAGCATTCGGGCCAGCAGGAGGAATCGTCATGAATTCCGAAACCAAGCCCGTCACCGGGAATCCAAAGGATCATATGAACCAGCAGGCAGGCGAATCGTCGGAACAGGTCACCCGCTGCGTGTGCGGCGAGTATTCGACCGATCATCCCCAGGTGATCATTCATCCCGAGTACAGCTTTACGGGCTGGTTTTTGCTGGCCTTCGGCGTGACCGTATCTCCGAAGCGGATTGTGTACCAATGCAAATGCGGGCGAAAGTTCGCGGCTTCCACCGACCCGGACGTGCTGGCCCGCTATATTTGAGCCCCCTCCGGCCGCGCATCCGGTGCGCGTCGCGCGGCGAAGCCTGAACTGTCGCGCCGTGCGAAAGACTTTGCAGATATCGGCAAAAAACTTCGCCCGGCGCGCGAAAAGGCCTGGCGTAAAAAAATTCCTGCTATACAAATATTGCACGGAATTGTTAAATCAGCGCCACGAATTGTTCGCACATTCACTGATAATCGATAGTCTATTGGATCTACACTATGAATGGCGCACAACCGGAAGCAAATATGGGTCCCGCGAATCCAGTCAGCTATCATCCCAAATTCGATTATCTCAAGCGCAACCTGTCGAATATGGCGGAGCTGCTGCTGGAACAGGTCTTGATGCTGAGCGACAGCCTGGACCGGGACGACTATGAGCTGGCCCAGCAGGTAATCGATCGCGACGACGAACTCGATCGTCTGGAAAAAGAAAACGATACGATTTCGCAAAACGCGATTCTCGAAGCCGTCGCGACCCGCCGCAAGATGGGCATCGAATCCCTGGGGCCGGACCGCGTGCTTGTGCGGGATCCCCTGCGCTTCGCCCTGTCGGCCATTCGCATCAATCGCAATCTGGAACGTCTGGGCGATAACGTCGTCAACGCGGCTCATAGCTTTCGCAACGGCCTGATCAAACCCCGCGCCTTTCGCGACAACGAACTGCTGTGTTTGATCCAGTCGCGGATGATTACCATCGTCGGGATGGCCGTGGAGTCGCTGGTCGAAGAAAAAAATCGCTTTTTCGGTTCGATCCAGGCGGTGGACGAAGAGCTGGACCGGCTGTGCGGCCAGGCTTTTCAACAGTTTGTAGACGACGATAGTCTCGACCGTCGTGCGTTCGCGGACCTCTATCGCATCATTCTGAGCCTGGAGCGCGCGGGCGATCTGGCGGTAAACGTCGGCGAAGAGCTGGTCCGACTGTCGACCGGCGAAGACGTGCGACACCTCGACAATGAAAACGCCTGAAAATTGAGCATCTCCCGCTTCGCCGCGCGTCCTCCGATCGGAGTCGGCTGGTTGCCTGCGCAATTCCAAAATATCTCTTGTGTCTGATCCCCAAACGCCGACGGATGGTAGACCTATGCCGACCCGCGTCCTTCTGATCGAAGACGATCCCGCTTATCAAGAATACGTATCCCTTTTCCTGGACCCGAAAGATTTCGAAATTACCTGCGCCGAGTCCCTGACGCCGGCCTTTGCGCGCCTGCGCGCCGAGCGTTTCGACGTGATTCTCTTGGACCTGAGCCTGCCCGACGCGGACGGCATGGAAACCTTTCTGAAGCTCGCGGCCCGGAAGACAAATGTTCCTGTGGTGATCTTTACGGGTGCGCGCAGCGACGTAATCGAAGAGCGGACTCTGCAGATGGGGGCCCAGGATTTCGTCGTCAAATCGGACATCGACGCGCGCGGCCTGACCCGGGTCCTGAACAACGCCATCCAGCGACAGGCCTTTCTTCAGAGTCTGGTCAGTTCCTACGAACAAAGCGGCGCCGACGATCGCGAACGCTTTCGCAAAGACCGCCGTTCGATCTTGATCATCGAAGACGATGAAGATCAGGGACAGCTGCTGCTCGTGCTTTTAAAAAAAGCCGGCTACGAAGCGCGCGTGAATCTGTCCGGGACCGAAGCCGTGCAAACGCTGAACGAATGGCAGCCGGACGTGGTTCTCGTCGATTTAAATCTGCCGGGTATGAACGGTATCGAAACCACGCAGCTGATTCGTTCGCACAAACAGCTGGCGAGCGTGCCGGTCATTATGATGTCGGCGGACAGCGATGAAAATACAGTGGTTCGCGCGCTCTCCCACGGTGTCGATGAATTCATCGGCAAGCCGGTCCGCACCGGGGAACTAACGGTACGCATTAGCAATCTACTGGACATCAAAGAAAAGGAACGACGTCTATCGGTGCTTTCTGAAAAGCTCGAACGTGAAAAATCGATTCTGGCGCGCTATTTCTCCGACGATTTCGTCGAAGGGGTTTTGAGCGAACGGATTTCGCCGAAGCTGGGCGGCCAGAACCTGGAAGCGACGCTGATGTTTTTCGATCTGCGCAATTCCACCGGCATCGCCGAGTACATGCCGGCCGGCGAATTCTCCACGTTTTTGAGTAATTTATTCAGCGATCTCTACGATCTGGTCATGGCTTCCGGCGGTTCCGTGAATAAATTCACCGGGGATGGATTGCTGGCGACCTTCGGCTGTCCGATTTCCGGCGGCGACGACGCCTTTAATGCGATCAAATGCGCTTTTAAGTTTCGTGATTTCTTCGCCATGTTCAACGAGTATCCGCCGGTGGAATTGAAAGACCCGCTGGGATACGGCATCGGCATCGCCAGCGGTCCGATCTTCGCGGGTAACGTCGGGTCCTTTCGGCGCATGGAATATTCCGTGCTCGGAGATCCGGTCAATCTCGCCAGTCGCCTGGAAGGCCTGACCAAAAAAGCGAAGGTCGATATTTTCGTGGACGGGCAGACTCGCGAGCACGTCGGAGATCGCGTGAAATTCAAGCGCGTGCGCCACTCGAAAATTCGCGGGAAGTCCGAGGCGGTGAAGATCTTTTATCCGACAGAGCTGATCGGCGAGTAAATTCGCCGCGCGCCGCTTGCGCGGTCGATCATAAATTCGCACCGCGAACGCGCAGCGTTCGCGGTGCTCAGGCCCGATCTTCTAAATAATACTTGAGTTCCTGCCGGAGCTCTTCCGGCAGGTCCAGTCCCTGGCTCATAATGCGTTCGTTGTACTTGCTGAACGAATGGCGATGGTCGGAAGTTTTCAGATAGATCGCCAGAGCCTCAGACGCCCAGGGCTGGAATTTCCGGGCCAGCTCCCGTTCGTTTTCGAGAGTTTCGTACATGCGAATGAACAGCGGTCGATTGACCGGTCGGCCCATATTGCGATAAAACATGAATCGAAATAGCATCGGCGCGTCGTCGAAACGTTTTTCCTGAATCAGCCGTTCGACGTAGCGCAGGTTGATACAGTCGAGCACTTCGATATTTGAGTTTTCGCTGTCGGGTTGTTGACGCATATGATGCAAGAGGGCGTCGCTTTCGAATTTGAGATTCGAGCAGGACGGCGCACACTCGCCGTCTTCGAGATGCAGATCGCAATAATGCAGAACGATCAGGTCCGCGTCCGAATTGGGTTCGACGATGCCGAAGTTGATGCTGCCGAGAATTTCGAGAGCCACGGGAAAACCACGGTCGGCGAGATGCTGCACGCCGCGCCGCAGAGTTTGCATACGCCGGAGAGCGTGCTTCGTATCGTAGTTGCGATACTTGTTTTTCAGCGCCTGGTAGATTTCGATCAGGTTGGGACCGCCGTCCGGCCCGCTGGTGAGGGCTTCCGGTGGCAGGCGGCCGGCCGGTTCCCAGTCAATCATATCGGAGTGCATGGTGTCCTCCCGCTCGGATCATGCTGGGCCCGCCCGGGCACCGGTCAATAGCAAGCACGCCGCCCGGGCGATTTTTTCACGAATTCGACGCAGCCGGGACCGCCTTACGGGCGGCGCTGATTCTCGAAGTTTCTTGCCAGGCCCAGGCGCAATGCCGGAGTGTCCTGGGACTGTAATGTCATGAGCATCTGGCAGAGAACCAGCGAATTGGTGCGAATTCGATCGCCGCGCCACATGTACTTCTATTCGATTCTAATCGGATTGTTTGCCGGCGGCTGCGCGGTGCTGTTTTCGTACGCCCTGGCCTATGCGGAATATATAACCTTTCGTTTAATCGCCGGCGTTAAGATCGCGCATCCGCCCGGCGAAATTCACGTCGATCCGGGCTGGGCCGCTAAGATTTCCGACACCGCGACCGGCAATCCGCTGGCTTTGTTCTTGCTGCCGATTCTGGGCGGCCTCGCGGTGGGAATCATCACGCGCTATTTCTGCGCCGAAACCCGGGGCGCCGGCACCGACGATTTGATGCGGGCCTTTCATCAGCGGGAAGGGCGCATTCAGGGTCGGATCCCGTTTTTTAAAGCTCTGGGCACGATCTTTACGCTGTCGACCGGCGGCAGCGGCGGTCGCGAAGGGCCGACCGCCTTTATCGGCGCGGGCCTGGGATCGTGGGTCGCCAGTTTGCTGAAGGCCGGCCCTCGCGCCCGACGCACTCTGCTTCTGGCCGGCTGCGCGGGCGGACTCGGGGCGATCTTTAAGGCGCCCCTGGGCGGGGCTCTCGTCGCCGTCGAGATCATCTACAAAGAAGATATTGAAAGTGATTCGCTCGTGCCCTGCATCCTTTCTTCGGTCACGGGCTATCTGGTATTCACCGGCATCGTCGGCCAGGGTTCGATGTTCCAGCTTCGTGAATTGATCGCCCTGAACGATTTTCGCGAGATTTTGATCTACGTGCTGCTCGGCGTTGTGTGTTATTCGGTCGGCTACGTTTATGTGCGCATCTTTCATACGGTCGGCGGTTGGTTTCAGCGGCTGAACGTTCCGGTCATTGTCAAGCCGGCCATCGGCGGGGCCTTCGTCGGCTGCGTCGCATTAGTATTCCCGCAGGCGATCGGCGGCGGCATGGGCTATCTGTATGAAATCTTAAACGGCCGCAGCCCCTATCCCGGCGCGGAGAATATGATCTGGGTCGCGGGCATGTTTTTGTTGATCGCCCTGATGAAGATTTTTACGACTTCGTTTACGATCGGCTCCGGCGGCTCCGGCGGCGTCTTCGCGCCGAGCCTTTTTATCGGCGCGATGATCGGCGGCTTCGTCGCGGCGGTGACGAGCTATATTTTGCCGACCTGGAATATCAGCTTCGCGCCCTTCATGGTCGTCGGCATGGGTTCGTTTTTCGCCGGCGTGGCGCGCGCGCCCTTCGCCTCGATGGTCATGGTCTGCGACATCGTCGGCACCTATACGCTGCTGCCGCCGCTGATGCTGGTATCGATGGTCGCGTTTATTCTTTCGCACAAGTGGTCGCTGTACAAAGAGCAGCTGACGAATCGTTTCAAGTCGCCGGCCCACTTCTGGGACATGCAGCTTGACGTCTTGAATCAGCTGCGCATCGAAGATAGTTTTCCCGAATTGCGCAACCAGGCGATTGTCGATCGCACGCGATTGCTCGGCGACATGGAAGAGATCGCCTTCGATTTGCAGGCCAGCGATTTTATCGTCGTCAACGCCGATCGAAAATACTACGGCATGCTTTCGCTGAAAAAAGTCCGCCTGACCGGCGATATGCGTGAAATCCGCGGTTTGATCACCATCGACGACGTAAGCGACACGGGCATCATGACCGTCAGTCCGCAGGATTCCCTGGCCCGGGCCCTGCGGGTGATTACCGAAAACGACGTCGACAAGTGCGCCGTCTGCGACGCCGATCAGCGCGTCCTGGGTTATGTCCGCTATCATGACATCTTCGCCGTCTATCATCAGTACATGAAAAAGCCGCCGACTTTCACCGGCGGCGATTCGCCGTCGCAAGTTGGCTGAAGCCATCGTCCAGCGCGTCGTCTTCGCGAGCCTTTCGCTCGCCGTTCGCAATTCTTCTGCGTATCTTCTAACGCATGCAAAAGACCTATGTGATCGCCGGCGGCAGCTCGGGAATCGGCCTGGCGATCGTTCGTCGCCTGCGCGCGCACGACGCGGACTGTCGCATCGTAAGCATCTCGCGGCGAGACAGCCATCCCGACCAGGCCGGCGATGCGAATTTGACTCATATCTCTCTGGATCTGAGCGGCGACGCCTTCGCCGACGAAAGCGCGCGGGAGAGTCTCCTAAAAGATATTCCGGAAGCGATCGACGGCCTGGCGTACTGTCCCGGCTCGATCAATCTGAAACCCTTTCATCGTCTAAACGACGCGGATTTCTTAAGTGATTTCCAGTTAAACCTAATGGGAGCGGTCCGTCTGGTGCAGGGCTGCTTGCCCGCCCTCCAGCTCCCCCAGAAGCAAAAGAAGGTCGCGTCGCGAATTGTGCTCTTCAGCACCGTCGCTGTGCAAACCGGCTTTCCCTTTCACGCTTCAATCGCCGCGGCCAAGGGCGCCGTCGAAGGCCTGACCCGGGCGCTGGCGGCGGAGCTTGCTCCGGGGGTCGCCGTGAACGCCGTCGCTCCCGGCCTGACCGACACGCCCCTGGCGGAGCGTCTGCTGAAGTCCGATTCCCAGCGCAAGGCCGCCGCCGAACGCAGCCCGCTCAAATCGATTCTAAGCCCGGAGGCCGTGGCCGAATTCGCGATTCCGCTGCTGGCTTCGGAAGGGGCGGGCATGACCGGCCAGATTCTCAGCGTCGACGGCGGCCTGTCCGGCGTGCGCCTCTAGAAAAAGCAGTCCCGGCCGATGTGGCCTGCGAACCCGGGCGGGACGCAGCAGTATTATTCGCCGGCCGGGAACTCCGGGCCGCCCAGGGGCCGCAGTTCCGCGTTTTCGAGATGCGGCAGGCTGCGATGGCCGTTCGCCGGCAGGTCGGCGAAGATCGTCTGAAAGATTTGCGAGGGATCGCCGTGGCTTACGCAGACGATATGTTTGCCAGCGTGCGTGTTTTCGACTTCGCTCAAAAAATCTTCGAGCCGGGCGCGCACGGCGGCGGTGCTTTCGGCCTCGTTAAAGTTGTGATGGGCGTCTTCTAAATCGCGCTCCCAGACTCGCTCGTAATTGTCCGCACTTTCCAATTCGAATTTACCGAAGCTGCGTTCCCGCAGGCGAATGTCCACGATGGGGGCGGCCAGTCCCAGCTGTTCGCAAAAGATTTCCGCGGTCTGGAAGGCGCGGCTGAAATCGGAGCTGTAGCAAACCGTGTTTTCAGGAGTGAAGCCGCGCCCGGCGAAATGTTTCGCGTCGAGTTTCGTCAGCGTGTCTGCGCGGCCGGTCGGACTGAGGCCGTACCCGGGCACGCCGTTTTCCGGGCGCGAAACGATGATGTGCTGCTCGTTCGCAGTGCTGCGACCGTGACGCAGGCAATAGTATGTGTTTTTATAATTCATGGTGATGGTCCTGCTTGTGACGCGTCGCGCTTGCGCCGTGAAGTGTTTGAGTTAAAGCAAATGCGCCGGTCGACTTTCTTTACCGAGCAGCTGCAAATCGCCGGCGGCCGTAATCCGTCCGCGATCCCCCGTGCGCAGCCAGCCGTGTTCGTCGAGCACTTCCGCCGTAAGTTCCGGCGCCTGATAGTACCCCTGCATTACTGAAGGTCCGCGCAAAAAGATCTGCCCGTCGACGCCCGGCATGTTCGTAACGTCTTCGCCGCGTTCGTCGATGATCTTCACTTCGACGCCGGGCAGGGCGGGGCCGACGGTGCCGGCCGCCAGACGGCGCTGCTGTCCGGTGAATTCGAGGGTGCGGCAGGCCACGACGAAGCCGGCTTCCGTTAGCCAGTAGCTCTGGAGCACGGGGACGCGCAGCATGCGAAAGAGATCTTCCATGGCCGGACCCAGGGGCGCGCCGCCGGAGAGAATCGCGCGCAGGCGTCCGCCGAGACTGCGCCGCAGCGCGAATCTGAGCAGCGTATCGCCGAGAATCTTAAACGGCGAAAGCAGCGCGAGCATCAGCAGGGCGAAGAGATAGCCGGGTGCGTTTTGCAAGCCGCCCTCGCTGATTTCCGGCAGCAGATCTTCCCAGCGATTGTACAGCCGGCACAGGGAAAGATGCGCGCGACGGAGCAGCACGACCAGCGCCGATTCGGCGGGACCGCCTTCGTGGATGCGACGGAAGACGCGTTCGATGGTATCGCGCGCGGCCAGAGTCAGCGTCGGTCGCAGGGCTTTTAGATCCGGTATAAAGCGCGTGGGTTCCGACAGAACCAGTGGCGTGCCCGTTTGCAGCGCGAAATAGAAACCAAGCCGTCCGGCGGAGTGCCACAGCGGCAGCGTGAGCAGCATCGAGTCGTCGGCTTCGACCGGCACGACCGAGGCGAAGCTCTGGATATTTTTCATGATGCCGCGATGAGTGAGAATGATGCCCCGGGGCTCCGGCCGGATCAGATCGCCGCGCTTGAATAAGATCGAGGCGGGATCGTCGGGCAGACGTTCGCGGCGAATGCGCGACAGCTGCCGGGTGACTTCGGCGGCCTGTTCGCCGGACTGGTTTAGATCCGAGAGGCTTAAGTACGGCGCTTTGCGTTCGGGATTCTGCCAGCTCAAATGCACGGGGATCAGGCCGCGAATATTTTTGGCGGCCACGTCGCGCACGATCGGCAGGCGATCGCAGAAGAGCACCCGGGATTCGGTGCGTTCGAGCAGCTGCAAAATCCGCGGCAGGTCGGCGTATTCTTCGAAGGCCACGTCGACGGCGCCCGCCAGCTGAGTGGCGCTGAAGGCCAGCAGCCATTCCGGCGACGTCGCGCCGATAATGCACACGCGCTGCCCGGAGCGCAGGCCGCGCTGGCGCATGCCCAGAGCGATCTGGTCGGCCAGTTGGAGCAATTTGCCGAATGTGATTTCCCGACGGCGGTCTTTGCGCATAAACGAGAGGGCGTTCAGGTCCTCATACAGATTGCACTGGTAACGAATATATGCGCCGATATTTTTGGGGGAAGCGTCCGCCACAGACCGGCATGGGACGCTTTCCCCTG
This sequence comes from bacterium, assembly GCA_024742665.1. Classification (GTDB taxonomy): domain Bacteria; phylum Spirochaetota; class Leptospiria; order Leptospirales; family Leptonemataceae; genus JANSYA01. Next base: position 46,887 of record JANSYA010000014.1, on the reverse strand, counting down.
GTTCGGTGCAATTAAATTTTGACGGGGAACCAGAGCCGGATTTCCTGTTCTCTCGTGATTGCAGACATTCAAACGGAACATCACAGCTTCGGCTCCCTCGACCGTCCGCCGTATTTAATCGCGGAGATCGGCCTGAACCATAGCGGCCAGCTCGACCTGGCCCGACGCATGGTCGACGCCGCTCGCGAAAGCGGGGCCCAGGCGGCCAAGTTTCAACTCTATCGCAGTCGGGCTTTTATCAATCCTGAGGCTCGCTTGAGTCCGGACGCGGCGCCCGGCAGCCTGGCGGACTTCTTCGCGCAGTTTGAGCTGCGACCGGAAGACTGGCACGCGCTCGCAAAGCATACCCGCGAGCAGGGTCTCGATTTTTTCTGTTCCGTATTCGACGCTCCGTCTCTTGAGTTGTATCGCGAGCTCGACGCACGCTTGATCAAAATTGCGAGCTGCGATATTGACAATCGAATGCTCTTTGAAGATATTAAAGCGCACGATCCCGGCCGCGGTCCTGATGACAGAGCTGCGGACGATGGCGCGAATTCGACGAGCGCGTCGTCCGATGCGAACTCCCGGCCGGCCTGGGCCGTGTTGTTTTCCAGCGGCACCGCCGATCAAGGTGAAGTCGAACGCGCCGTTTCGTATCTGGAAGCGGAACGGCCCCGGGGGATTTTCGAGTGCGTGTCGGCCTATCCCGCCGACGCGGCCGACTATAATCTGGCCGTAATCGAACGCTGGCGCGAAGGCTTCGCGTGTCCGATCGGCATTTCGGATCATACGACCGGGAACGCCCTGAGTATCGCCGCGGTCGCTCTGGGCGCCCGGATGATCGAACGACACTTCACCCTGGATCGCGAGTTGCCGGGGCCGGACCAGGCGCTATCGTTAAATCCCGCGGACTTCGCAAATATGAGCGCCGCTGTGCTCGACGTCTTCGCCGCCCGGGGCGGCCGGGCGAAAGCTCCCTCGTCGGCTGAAGAGGCGCCGCGAAAATTCGGTCGCCGTTCGATTTACGCCGCGCGCGCGATTCCTGCGGGGGCATCGATTGCCCGGGAAGATCTGATCGCCAGTCGTCCGGGCGGCGCGGAAGGCGCGATTTCGCCGGCGGATTGCGACGGCATCATCGGCCGCACGGCCGCTGCCGAAATTGCCGAAAACGAAATCATTCGCGCCGCAAAGCTCGACGCGAATCCAACGGCCGGCGAAGGCCGCGACGGTGCGAATCCCGGGGATGTTTCGCGCAGGGGCGATGCCAGGTGAGCGCAGGGCAGCCGCCGGAAAATAGCGAACCGCAGTGGTACGTGCTGCGAACGATGCCCCAGCACGAAAAAAAGCTGGCGACGTTTTTTGAAAAGCAGGGCCTGGCCCACTATCTGCCCCTGGTCCCGCGCAAACGCCAGTGGTCCGATCGCGTGAAGATCGTCGAGTTCCCGCTCTTTCCGGGATACATTTTCGTGCGCTTCGCCTGGTTCGCCGCGTACAAAACCATCCTGGGCCACAACGGCAGCATCGACTTTGTGCGCTCCGAAAGCGTGCCGAGCGTTATGCGGGCCGAAGAAATTGAAAACCTGAGTCTGCTTGTAGGCGGAGCTCTGGAGCTCGAAGCGAATCCGGACGAGAAATTCCCGCCCGGTCAGAAAGTCGAGGTTCGCAGCGGTCCCCTGAAAGGCGTGCGGGGCGTGGTCCAGCGCGTGAAAAACAAGAGTCGATTGTTCGTGCATCTGCCTCTCTTGAATCAGATGGTGGTCGCTGAAGTCGACGTGCTGGACGTCGAAAAACTCGTCTGATCGGGATCTTTATTCCGCGGCGGCCGGCCGAAAACTCGAAAATCCCGCCGGGGCGCGTCGGTAAAAAACGTCTGAACGGCGAAAATCTTTGCAACAGACCGGCCCAAATCCGGTCCTAGAACAGGAAACGAATTTATGAACGAAGCGGAGCAAATACAGCGTCTGGCCGACGCGGTCGAGAAACTGAACGCGCTTTTGAGCGGCCCGATTCGCGACGCCGACGGCGGGACGGCCTCGGAGATTCTGCTGAGCCTGGTGCCTCTGCTGGGCGTGGTCCTCGGCTGCGTGCTGCTGTTTTTCTTTTTCTTATGGCAGTATCGCATTCGTCGCGAACTGATTCGCACGGGGCAGCATCAGCCGATGTTCGTTACGAATATCCGCATACTGAGTTTGCTGATCGGCTTGTTGGGCATCGCCGTGGGTTTGCCCATGACGCTCCTGTTTATCCTGATCGAAGGAGTGACCTACGTGTTGCTGGGCGGTCTGCTGCCCTTTTTCGTGGGCATCGGCTTTTTGATTTTTTACGCGTTGACGCGCGGCCATGTCGGGCAGACGTCCGCGGCGCAAGAACGAGGCGGCGAATAGCCGGGGAGGATTATGCGCGGTCGAAATTGAGCACAGACCCGTGGGTGATTCGAAGCATGACGCGATCGATTTCGAGGAACTGTTCGACAGCTCCTCCGGGATGATTTTCAATCTTGGCATGCGTCTTTTTCGAAACGAAGAAGACGCGCTGGATTTCGCGCAGGACGCGTACATGCGAGCGTACGATAAGCTCGACAGCTATCGCGGGGAAGCCCGGCCGTCGACCTGGTTGTATTCCCTGGCTTTGAATCTGGGATTGAATCGCCTGAAAAAACAAAAGCGGCTGAAGCTCAAAGAACTACCGGAGGACCAGAGCTGGACGATTGAAGATCTGGAAAGCGGCGAAGACGATCCGCTCGAGAAGCTTACGGATTCCGAGATGGAATCAATCGTACGCGAAGAGCTGAACCAACTGGCGGACGTATATCGCATCCCGTTGATATTATACTATTTTGACCGCCTGGCGTATCGCGATATCGCGGAGCGTCTGGGCATTAAAGAAGGGACCTTAAAGTCCTACCTGCACCGGGGAAAGGTGATCCTGCGCGAGCGATTGCTGCGGCGGGAAGTGGAAACGACATGAACGACGAGCTCGACAAGAACAACAAAAAATATTCGCAGCGGGAGCTGCAGGCGCATCTGCATGAGATCTATGAGTCCGCCGGCCCGGAAGGGTCGCAGGCCATGAGCCCGGCCGCCGCCGAATTCGTCAGGACGCATCCGGTCGGTCGTCGCGAAGCGCGGATCGCGAGCAGTATCGCCGGCGGCATTGGGGAGCTTCCGCGTTTGTCGGTGCCCGCGCGTCTACGCGCGATGGTCCTGGATCGCCTGGGCCGGCCGGCCTATCGCTGGTATCATATCGCCGCCGCAGCAATGCTTGCGGCTCTGAGTCCGATCGTATTTCAGGAGGCTCAGATCAGCGGAGCGCTGGCCATCGAAGCGCACTGGATGCCGTGGGTGTACATCAGCTTCGGTCTGCTGAATGTGATGCTGGTCGTGCCGGTCGCCTTTCATATTTTCTTGAATCGGCGCGACGATATTGAACAGCTCGGTCGCTCCTTCGATGATTATCTGGAGTCTCCGGGCCGTTTCCTCGGTCGCTTTCGCGGTTGACATCCGCCTTCGGGTCCCGAATCTGATCGGGCCCGAGGCGAACCCTTGTCCAGAAATACAGACCCGTCAAACCCGACCGACGAAACGCGCATCTCCGACACCGCCTCCGCGCCGGAGCCGCAGAAAGATCCCTCAATCGAATCTCAGAAGGACCCTTTCGAGCTCTTTCTGCACAGCTATCGAATGCAGATTCGCGAGCTGCAGGGCAATCTGGAATATATCGACGCCGATAATGTGCGTGCCGCTGTTCGCTTGATTCTGGACTGCAAGGGCAAGCTGGTCCTGACCGGCATCGGTAAATCGGGGCTGATCGCTCACAAGCTGGCGGCGACTTTCTCCTCGACCGGCACGCCGGCCTTCTTTCTGCATCCCGGCGAGTCTTTGCACGGCGACCTGGGCGTGCTTCAGGAAAACGACGTGTTGCTGGTGCTGGCCAAGAGCGGCGAATCGGATGAAGTCATTTCGATGCTGCAGGTCGTGCGCAAGATGGGCAATCCGATCATTTCGATTCTGGGCAATCCCGATTCCACCGCCGGCCGTATGTCGGATATCATTATTCGGGCTACAGTCAGTCGGGAAGCGGATTCGCTGAATCTCGCGCCGACCGCTTCCACTACGGTTTCGCTGGTCGTCGGCGACACCCTGGCCGCCGCGCTCTCGGAAATTCGCGACTTTCGTCCGGAAAACTTCGCGATGTATCACCCGGCTGGCCAGCTCGGCCGCCGTCTGCTTTTGAACGTCGAGGATCTGCTGGACGAAGAGCGGGGCAATCCGACGATCCATAAAGACGCGACCATGACGGAGCTGCTTCAAGAGGAGAGCCGACCGAATCTCGGTGGGATTATGATCCTCGACGACGTGGGCAAACTCGTCGGATTGATCACCGACGGCGATATTCGCCGGGCCATCCTCAAATATCAGAACGTGCTCGATTGCAAGATCGTAGACATCATGACCACCGACCCCCTGCGCATCGTCCAGGGCAGTCGCGCGATCGAAGCCCTGCGACTCATGCAGGACCGCCCTTCGCAGATCAGCGTAATGCCCGTCGTGAATGAATCGGACGAGCCGATCGGCCTGCTGCGCCTGCATGATTTAATTCGCGCGGGACTGTAGTCTTACCTATCAATTTTTGTTTCACTCTGGCGATAATGCAATAGCGCGATAGCCGCGATTTGTTCCGCGACTTCGCGCGAGCTGCGGCTCCTCGTACATAGTAATCTCACGAGTTTAGGATTAGCCAGGCGCGCGAAATACTCCGCGATCTTTCCAATTCGGACATTCGTTTCTTTTTTTTAAGGGGCGAGCTCTAACTAATTGAATCACCTGAAGTCTTTGAATGGGTTTTCTATTACTAAATAGTTTAACATGTTATTGGCCGAAGCGCTTCGCAGAACTGTTGTCCCGGCAATAATAACGATTTTCAGTATTTACATGTTTATTTAAAAATCCAATGGCTTTCTCCGCGAATCTGTGGCATATCAGTCGTGCGGGTCGCGCCTGCGTCCCGCGAACACGTAAAAACATAATATAAACAAAGTAGTTAATAAAAAGTGGAGATAGTAACATGTACGAGATATCCCGAGCGGAAAAAGAGGTAGTACTCGAAGATTTCGGAGACGACCTGGTATTAAAGCAACTGTGCGTGGACGATCGCGATCGAATTGAAGAATTCTCTCGCTTCGTCTTCGACATATATCGCGAAGAGTTCTTTCGCCGATTCAAGTGGCGCGCCACGGAAGAGGACTTCCAGGATATGCTGGAAGAGGAGCTGTCGTATTGTCGGCGCGGCGCTTATTTCGCGGTCGAGCACACGCCGACCGGTCAATTGATGGGAAGCATTCGCGGCATCGCGTGGGACGCGGGAGTGCATTTCTGTTTTGAAGAGATTACAGGTCTGCGCGTGCCGGAGCTTGCGGACCCCGAAGAGATTCAGCCGACGCAGGTTATGCACGTCAGCCAGGTCGCCATCGCTGAAACGCTGCTCATGTCCCTGGGCTATCCGCGCGGCCGTTCGCGGACACTGCTGGAAGGGCTCTTCGCGCATATGTACGAAGCCTTTATTGAAAACGACATTCAGATGATTGTCGCGGAAACGGATCCCCTGGTCGAACGGCGCTATTCGCAGATCGGCGCGCGTATGACTCCGCGCTCCGAAATCTTCGCGGATCCGCCGCCTTTCTTAATCGGGGCGCGTGTTTCGTCGGCGCGGGTCGAAGCGATTACGGCTTCTACTCGATTCCCGCGGGTTGCCGCTCGACGTACACTGGTAGCTTGAGTATAAACGTTACGCTGTCCGGGGCGATATCGGCCTGGATTTCTCCGCCGAGCAGCTCCGTCAGCGTGCGAATATTATAGAGACCGATGCCGGTTCCGCCGGGCTCCAGGGATTTGTAACGACGAAAGAGCGTGTCCGAATCCAGGGTCCGGCGGGTCTTGTTGGTGAAGCTCATGGTCATGAAGCCTTCGTCCGCTTCGAATTGCACTTCCGTACGTTTGTCGGGGCTGTAGTTGGTGCTATTCGAAAGCAGCGTCGTAAAAATACGAAAGAGGTCTTCTTCGGATACCTGAACCTGTATGCCTCGACTTTCAAGGTCGTGGTCGAGTTCAATGCGCGCGTCCTGCTTGATGAATTCGATGGTCTTGCGAGCCTGATCGAAAGCGTTGTGAACCTGTGTCCGCCCGGGACGCGCGGTGGGAGTATGGTCCCGCGATGTGTCGATCAGCTCTTTGGCTTCGGTATGCATGAAGCGCGCCTGGTACTCGATCGTCTCGGCCATTTCGCGGTGGCTCTCGCTCAGCTTTTTCTTGAGAATGCCGGCCAGCCGTGCGATGGCGCGAAAGGGCACGACCCAGCCGTGATTGATCGTGGCGATGATATCGCTTTGAATATTCAGGGATTGTTCGAGTGAATTTGCGATTCGCTTATAGTTGCGAATAATCAAATAAAAGATCGAGCCGAAAGTGATCAGGTCGAAGACCGCGTCGGCGATAATCGGCGAGTCGTAGTTTACGACGACGTACAGAACGGTCATGGCCGTTAGAATGATCGAGTGCTCGATGGTGATGCGCATGACCATGAAGGCCCCGGCGATCTGGAGCATGCCGATATAGTAGCGGGCCAGGGTCGGGTCCATGGCGATCGACTCCAGCCAGATCATGAACAGGCAGTAGGTCGTGCAGATAAAACGAATCCCCCAGCGCCACAGGCGGGCGACCAGGGTCGGGCGAATATAGCCGATCAGCAAATACACGGCGCAGATCACCGTCAGAATCGTGCGAATGACCCCAGTGATGAAATGATAGCTTTCGGGAATGTGGACCAGGTCCACCGAGAAATACGCGAAGGGCGTGATCAAAGTGGCCCAGCCGAAGAGCAGTCGCCAGCCGATCAAGATGGAGCGTTCGGCTTCGGGGGTGACGGGAATCGTTTTCGATTTCCAGAAGTTGAGCAGGTTGGGTTTGGTATTCGCTTGCAAGATGCCGCCAATCAGATCTTAGCGCCGCGCATTGTTCAACCAGTTTTCGTCGCGGCGGACGGGATCCTCCGACCGGCCGAGATTATTTTAGAGCTTCGGACTTCTGCCACTTCAGGGGGCTGCGATCCAGGACGAAGGGGAGCACGCTTTTGACTTCGAAGGCGAAGCTGGCGAATTCCGTGCCCTTGCACGGCACCGCCTCGCTCAGGCGATGGCCCGCGGGAATTTCTAAATAGGCCACGCAGTTCGCTTCGGCTTTCGCGGGAGCGTCGGGCTGCTTCGTATCTTTCCAGGTGAGTCGGATTACGCCGTGCAGCGTGCGATCGGTTTTCGTCGGATTCTCGGCCACGACTTGAAAGAGAGTATAGCCGGGGACGCCGGCCGCTTCCGGGGCGCGAACGACTTTGATCTTCAGTCCGTCCCGGGTCAGCTCTTCGGCGCCGAGCAGCGACAGACCGGCGAGCAGCGTAAGGAAACATACGGCGATCGTCGCGGTGCGCATGGGAGCGCGCCCGGCGCCCCCCGGGCGAAAATATTGAAGCAGTCGATTGGAATTAGAAAACATGTGCTCAGGTCTCCAGCAAATATTTTAAGAATCGGCGTTCGTCGCTCGATCCAGGCGATCGCGCGCGGTGCTCGCGCTGTTGCGATCGATTTCGCGCAGCTTCGCAGCCGCGCCGGGGTGGTCCGGATGGATCTCAAGCGCCCGGACCAGCTGCAGGATCGCTTCTTCCCGGCGTTCGAATAGGAGGCTGTCGTTGGCCGCGTCGTACCAGTAGTCGGCCGTATCGGGAATGGCTTCCGGAATCGGGCCGTCGTCCGCCGGGCGCGATCCCGTCGCGTTCTCGCGTCCGCTGTCCCGCAGGCGTTCTTCCCGGGAATAGGCGTCGGCGATATCGCCGCTGCTCTGATAGCGTTCCGGCAGATGGTGCGAAGCCATGCGCAGTTTGCGGGTAATCTCCAGCAGTCCGGGGGCGTTGATGTCGCGCAATACGAATAGGGGCACGAGAAACAGCGCGCCCAGATCCACGTCGTTGCGCCAGCGGCAGTCGGCCAGGGCGCCGTCGATCCACTCTTCGGCTTCCTCGCGATCGTCTTCCAGAAAGAACAGGGTCAGTCCCAGCCGCAGGCGGATTTGCACGTCGTCCGGATCCAGGCGGTGGGCCATAAAGAGCGAGGTGCGAGAATTTTCGAATTTGCCCTGGAGGGCCTGAGCCAGGCCCAGTCCCTGCCAGTGGAGGGGGTTTTCCGGTTCTAATATCGCCAGGCGTTCGAAGCGGCTCAGGCCGCAGTCGCCGTTGAAATCGAACTGTTCGATGATGCCGGCCAGGGCCAGAGCTTCGATCGAATCCGGCCGGGCGTCGAGCACGCTTTTGCACTCCGCCAGCGCCGCCGCTTCGTGGCCGCAGTCATAGTACAGCCGACCCAGCCGCAGGGCCGGCAGGCCGGGATCGCCGGCCCGGGCTTTGACCCGGCGTAAAATCCCGATGGCTTTGCGCCGGTCTCCCATTCGCTGGTACGACAGCGCGCGTCCCAGCATGGCGCGGATATTTTCGGGTTCGATCCGGGAGGCGGTTTCGCAGGCGCGAGCAGCGCCCCGGTAGTCCTGATGCTGAAAGTACGCGTAGCCGAGCTCGACCCAGGCGTCGGCATAGTCCGGATCGAGTTCGGTCGCCCGGAGCAGGCAGGTGGTCGGATCTTCCGGAATGGCCTCGCGGTCCTCGTCGGAGATGCCCAGCAGGAACCAGGCCCGGGCCGAACCGGAGTGAATTTCGAGCAGAGCCCGGGCGGCGGGCAGGGCGGAATCAGGATTCCCATCGGCGATGGCGGCGGTAATCCACTCTTCCAGCTGTCGTATGCGGGCTTCGTCTGATCCTGATGATTCCATAAACTGCGCTCTAACTCTCAGCCCAGCAGGTTATCCACACCTGGCAAGCAAATCCCGCTATGATTGGACGAAATTCGAGGCCTTTATCTTCTTAATTAAAGCGCACTGTGCGCCTTATCTATTTACGTAAAAGGGCCCTAAAAATAATTTGGCCGAACGGCTGGCGCCCGAACAGAAAAAAGACGGGGCCGGACCTACCTTCTACCTACTCTGGAAGTAATGCATGAACCGCTCCGATCGATCTCCACTATTTTCCGAATTTTCCGGCGACGCCGCAGGGCAGACCGGCCGCTCCGCCGACGATCGGATTCCCCCGCAGCGAATTCCCCTGGAACAGGTCGGCCCCTTCGCGCAGGGCCTGTACGATCCGGAGCTGGATCACGGTTCCTGCGGAGTCGGCTTTGTCGCCGACATCACGGGCCAGAAATCCCGACGCATCATCGACCTGGGCCTGGAAACCGTTCTGAAGCTGGAGCACCGCGGCGCCGTGGGCGCCGATCCGGAAACCGGCGACGGCTCGGGCGCTTTGATTCAAATCCCGCACGAATTCTTTCAGCGTGTGGCGGGCGAAAACAATTTCACGCTGCCGGAAGCGGGGCGCTACGGCGTCGGCTTCTTTTATCTGCCGCAGAACCCGAACCATCGCAAGGGTCTCGAAACCCTGATCGAAAAAGTCGTCGTCGACGAAAACCAGGAATTCCTGGGCTGGCGCGACGTGCCGGTCGTGGCCAATGTGCCTGGCGACGGCGCGCGCAAGACGATGCCCTTCTTTCGCCAGTGCTTCGTCGGCGCAAGCGGCGATATCGAAAGCACCGAAGACTTCGAACGCAAGCTGTACTTAATTCGCCGCATCATCGACCGGCGCGTGCGCGCCGAGTATCAGCTCGATCGCAGCCACTACTACGTGGCTTCGTTTTCATGTAAGACGATCATCTATAAAGGCATGCTCACGGCGCAGCAGCTGATCGACTTTTACAGCGACTTGCAGGCGGAAGACATGAAGTCCGCGCTCGCTTTGATTCACCAGCGCTATTCGACGAATACCTTTCCGACCTGGGATCTCGCGCAGCCCTTTCGCATGATCGCCCACAACGGCGAGATCAATACCGTGCGCGGTAACAAGAACTGGATGGCCGCGCGTCAGATGGTGATGGAGTCGCCCCACTACGGCAAAGACCTGAAGCGCATGCTACCGATCATCATGGAAGGTCAGAGCGATTCCGCGACCTTCGATTCGGTGCTGGAGCTGTTGTACTTCGGCGGCCGGGATCTCTATCACGCGGTGATGATGATGATCCCCGAGGCGTGGTCCAAGAACGAAGCGATGGATCCCGCTCGTCGCGCGTTTTATGAATACCACGCAACGATGATGGAGCCCTGGGACGGTCCGGCCGCGGTCGCTTTTACCGACGGCGATCGCATCGGCGCCACTTTAGATCGCAACGGTCTGCGCCCCGCGCGCTATATCGTCACGAAAGACAACCTGGTGATTATGGCCTCCGAAGCCGGCCCGATTCCGGTCGAGACTTCGAATATCGCTCATAATGGCCGCCTGCAGCCGGGCAAGATGCTGCTGATCGATTTGAACGAGAAGCGCATTATCTCCGACGACGAAATCAAGAAGACGCTTTATAGTCGCCAGCCTTACGCCGAGTGGGTTCAGGAACACGTGCTGCGTCTTGGCACGCTGCCGGATCCCGCTTTCGTGCATCAGCCCGATCACGAGACGATTATCGAACGCCAGCGGACCTTCGGCTATACGACCGAAGATATCCAGTCCCTGATTCGCCCCATGGCGGTTCACGGCCAGGAAGCCGTGGGATCGATGGGCGTCGATTCGTCTCTGGCCGTGCTGTCCGAAAAGCCGCAGCCGCTCTTCCGTTATTTCAAGCAGCAGTTCGCCCAGGTTACGAACCCGGCCATCGATCCGATCCGCGAAGAGCTGGTCATGGAGCTGACGACTTATATCGGTCCGGAAAAGAACCTGCTCGCGGAAACGCCCGAGCACTGTCATCGCTTAGAGCTCGAACATCCCGTCTTAACGAACAAAGACCTGGAAAAAGTGCGCGCCATTTCCAAAGGCCACTTCAATTCGAGTACGATCAATATCCTCTTCGATCCGGACGTAAAGCACGGCATGCGCAATCGCCTGGACCAGGTTTGCGACGAAGCGGCGAACGCCGTGCGCAACGGCACGAATTTGATTATTCTGTCGGACCGGGGCGTCGCCCACAACATGGCGCCGATCCCGAGTCTGCTCGCGGTGTCGGCCGTGCACAATTTCCTGGTGAAGGCCGGCCTGCGCACGCGCACCGGTTTGATCATCGAAAGCGGCGAGCCGCGGGAAGTTTCGCACTTCGCCCTGCTGCTGGGCTACGGCGCGAACGCGGTGAACCCCTATCTCGCCTTCGAAACCCTGGCGGACCTCAAGAAAGAGGGCTTTCTCGAAGAAGTCGAAGACGTGCGTGCGGCGCGCAAGAACTACATTAAGGCGGTCGGCAAAGGCCTCTTAAAGATCTTCAGCAAGATGGGCATTTCGACCCTGCAGTCCTACTGCGGCGGTCAGCTCTTCGAAGCGGTGGGTCTCGACTCCGAGCTGGTGAACAATTATTTCACCGGCACCGCGACGCGCATTGAAGGCATGAGCCTGGAGATGCTCGAAGAAGAGGCGCTGCGCCGGCATCGCGATTCGTACAATCCGACGTTCTTTCCCGGACGCCTGGATCCGGGCGGCGTGCACTATTTCCGCAAAGGCGGCGAAGAACACCTGATCAATCCGATGACGGTGCACAAGCTGCAGCAGGCCACGCAGAAAAACGATTACGGCATTTACAAAGAATTCGCCGGACTGATCGACGAGCAGCAGAAAAAGCGCGTGACTCTGCGCAGTCTCTTTGAATTCGAAAAGAGCGGCGAGCCCGTTCCTTTAGAAGAAGTCGAGCCGATCGAAGAAATTCTAAAACGATTCCAGACCGGCGCCATGTCCTTCGGTTCTATATCCTGGGAAGCCCATACTGATCTTGCGATCGCCATGAATCGCATCGGCGGCAAGTCGAATACCGGCGAAGGCGGCGAGGATCCGATTCGTTTCAAAACGATGGAAAACGGCGACAGCATGCGTTCGTCGATCAAGCAAATCGCTTCGGGCCGTTTCGGCGTAACTGCGAACTATCTGGTCAACGCCGACGATCTGCAAATCAAAATCAGCCAGGGCGCGAAGCCCGGCGAAGGCGGCCAGCTGCCCGGCCACAAAGTCAACAAAGTCATCGCGAAGACGCGTTTCTCAACGCCGGGCGTAACTCTGATCAGCCCGCCGCCCCACCACGACATCTATTCGATCGAAGATATTAAACAATTGATCTTCGATCTGAAAAATATCAACCCGAAGTCGCGAGTGAGCGTAAAGCTCGTCTCGGAAGTCGGCGTGGGCACGGTCGCCGCGGGCGTCGCCAAAGCGCACTCGGATCATATCCTGATCGCCGGCCACGAAGGCGGCACGGGAGCGAGCCCGCTTTCGTCGATCCACAACGCCGGCACTCCCTGGGAACTCGGCTTAAGTGAAACGCACCAGACCTTAGTCGTAAACGGCCTGCGGGACCGCGTATGGCTGGGCGTCGACGGCAAGCTCATGACCGGCCGCGACGTTGTGGTCGGGGCGCTGATGGGCGCCGACGAATTCGGTCTGGCGACGATGCCTTTAGTCGCGCTGGGCTGCATCATGATGCGCAAGTGTCACCTGAATACCTGTCCGGTCGGCATCGCGACCCAGGACGAGATTCTGCGTAAAAAATACCAGGGCAAACCCGAATACGCCGTCAACTATATGCGTTTTATCGCCACGGAAGTGCGCGAGCTGATGGCCGAGCTGGGCTTTCGGAAATTCGAAGACATGATCGGCCGCGTCGATAAAATCAAAGTCGACCGCCCCCGGGATCACTGGAAGGCCCGGGGCCTGGATTTTACGCGTGTATTGAGCACGCCGGAACCGGCCTACGATACGAAAATGCATCGCGCGCGGGACCAGGAGCACGGTCTCGAAAAACAGATCGACAACCAGCTGATTGCGAAGTCCAGCCCGGCTCTCGATAAACGCGAAATCGTCGTGATCGATATGCCGGTCACGAACGAGAACCGGACGGTCGGCACGATGCTTGCCGGCGAGGTTACGCGTCGCTACGGCGAAGAAGGACTGCCGGAAGGCACGATCCGAATCAACATGCAGGGCATGGCGGGTCAGAGCTTCGGAACGTTCTTGACCCGCGGCATCGATCTGCGGCTCGTCGGTCAGGCGAACGACTACGTCGGCAAGGGTCTGTCCGGCGGACGCATCGTCATTCAAGTCCCGGAAGACAGCGATTTCAATCCGAGCGAAAACAATATCATCGGCAACACCTGTCTGTACGGTGCGACCTCCGGCGAAGCCTATTTCCACGGACTCGCAGGCGAACGCTTCGCCGTGCGCAACTCGGGCGCCTATACGGTCATCGAAGGCGTGGGCGACCACGGCTGCGAATATATGACCGGCGGACGCGTCGTAGTCCTCGGCAAGACCGGCCGCAACTTCGCGGCGGGCATGTCCGGGGGCATCGCCTATATCTGGGACGACGACGGCAGCTTCCGTTCGAATGTGAACGCGGAGATGGTCGATCTCGAAGCCCTCACGGATCCGTCGGATATCGACGAGGTGCTGCATCTGGTAACGCGCCACAGCGAATACACCGGATCGGCTCGGGCGCGGATGATTCTGGATACCTGGAACGAGCAGCTGAGCAAGTTTATCAAAGTAATTCCCGGCGATTATAAGATCGCGCTGCAAAAGCTCGAAGAAGAAAAGTCCATGGCCGTGCAGGAGGCTCAGGCGGGACGTTGAGTCCCGCTGAGCTACGAGCGCATCCCGCAGGGGATGCCGAGTGCCGTAGCGCGACGTAAGCACAGCACGCCGTTGGTGTGCGCGGGCCGCGAACTGCGGACCAATCGGCAGCTGGCCAGAACTCACTTTCGGATATTGAGTTTCTCTTGCCAATTGTTACTGAGCTCAGGTTAATTCCAGGAAAACTCAGTCATTAATATCATCGTTTCCCATTTCCTGATTGACCCGGCACCCGTGCGCGGTTCGTCTTGTGCCTGAATCAAACGCGGCAATCGCCGCTGTGGAGCGCGCACGAGCATGGGAATCGAATCGAATTTTAGATACAATCGCCGGGGACCCTGGCCGCAGCCGAATCCCACGCACCCGGTCCGCGAGGCGCCGGCCGTGCTGCATCTGCCGTTTAGCATGCAGTTTGACTGGTTTTTGCACATCGGTCTGCGCTATATCTGGAATATTATTTCGTTTTCGATTCCGGCCTTTATTTACGCGCTCTTTCATCCAAACGCCGTCGAGTCTTCCGACGAGGAGTTCTCCCGCCGCTTCGATATCGATGCCTATAGCAAATTTTTGAATCCGACGCTCGATCCGCCGGATAAAAAGACCTTCGCGAAATTTCTCAAAAAGCCGAAGCCGGGCACGAAGTTCTTTAAAGTCGATTTCTCCGTGATCGATCGCATGACGCCGCTGCCGGGGATTTACGCCGCGGCGACCGTCACGCTGTTCAAGCAGGAAAAGGGGCGTCCGCTCGAAGCCGTAGCGATCAGCCTGGGGAACTATGTCGTAACGCCGGAGAACGGCGACACCTGGCGCCTGGCGAAATTCTACGTGATCCAGGCGGCGGCGACTACGATCATTTTTTCCGCCCACGCGCTATTGCATTTTCCGGTAGATAGTCTCAACGCGATTTCGGTGACGACCTTTCCGAAAGATCACGTTCTATTCAAGCTGCTCGATCCGCACATGCGCTTCACGCTGCCCCTGGACAACGCGGTTCTGGAAACGAATACTTCGCCGCTCGAAAATAAGCAGATCTTTCTGCAGAACGCGGGACCGGCGCCCGGGCAGTCTTTGCGTCAACTGGTGGCGGCGCTGAATTCAGGCGTGCAGTATCCGAACGGCAAGTGGAACAGTTCTTATCCGCCTTACGACTACCTGGATCCGAAAGCGCGCGAAGGCGTGACGGTCTATTCGGCGTTCAACAAAGCTTATTTTGAAACCATTCATAACTTCGTAAAAAAAGTTGTTAAGCTCGTTCCCAAAGACGATAAATTCGTTTCGCGCTGGGCCGATCACGTCAGCGCCAACGTGCCCGGCTTCCCGGACGCAAAAGGAATCCAGAAGCCGGGTATGCTCGCCCTTGCTCTCGCCCTGTATATCTGGGACGTTTCCGTCGGCCACGCTGTGGATCATTACAACCAGGGAACTCTCAATCTAAACGAAAACCCGATGCGCGTGCGGATCGAGCCGCCCGGTTCCCCCGACGCGATTCAGAATTTCGACGTGAACAAGGTCATGACCTTTTTTGACGTCTGGCGCTATCGCCTGTTCTGGAAGATGTTTATCACGCCGACCAACGTAACGCTGCTGCACAACGTGAACTATAAATTCGAGCAGTCCGAGCTGATCGAAGCGAATAACGAATTTCTACAGGATTTGCGCCAGACCGAAGCTTCCCTCGCTTCGCAGGGGATTCCAAATATTATCCCGCTCAAAAAGATTTCCCGCACGATTCAGTACTGAACGATCGTCGCGCCGCATGGCCGCCGCGTTGTCGCGCGGCGCTTTTTTCGCCGGGCGCTTACAGAAACTCGACGTGTTCTAAAAAGCGACGCGTGGCCGGCTGCAGGGGCAGATCAGCCGCGTCGGCCGGGGAAAACCAGCCGGCGTCGGCGGCGTCATCCCCCGGCGTCGCTTCACCCGATAGATATTCCGCGGCCAGGTCGATCACCACGAAGTGATGCTCGGCCGTCGCCACCTGGCCGCCGGTCGAATCGCGAACCCGCTCGGCGGCCTCGGCCTGGCTACCGCTGTCTATGGGCGGCTCCAGTTCCCGGCCCTCGCGGTCGAAGAGCGCTTCGAAGCAATAGATCGGATTGCCGGCCCGAATAAGCACGCCGGTTTCTTCTAATATCTCGCGAGCGGCGGTTTGCTGTAAGCTTTCGCCGAAGTTTTGTTTGCCGCCCGGAATGGCCCACAGGCCGACGCCCGGAAAGCGCCCGCGTTGGATTAATAGCACGCAGCCGTCTTTGATCACCAGGGCGCCGACGCCGACCACCGGCCCGCGGTGTGCGCCGCCCGATGCAGACACCGCGCTCTCCCGACCCGGCTCGCGGAGGAAAGAGGAATCTGTGAAATCGCGCCCGCTCATGAGCTTCGGCGTTTCAGGTACAAATAGATCAAGAGCTGAATGATCAGCGAAGGCAAAAGAAAGATCAGTCCTGAAATCTGCGGATGAATCGTGGTCAGAACCAGCAGAATGCCCAGGGCCGGCCAGGCCGCGAAAAACAGATGGAGCTTCAGCGAAAGCTCATGATGTTCAGGGCGACGCAGCCAGATGTGCGCGATCGGCATCAATAGCAGGAGCGGACTATAGGCCAGTAGATTGATGTTGTTGTCGAGAGAATCCTGTTCGGCGTAGAACCACAGAATCGATAAAATCACGCCGGCGAAACCCGCGCCGATGTACCAGAGCCACCGCGCGATATTTCCCACGCGACGCGCGATGCGATGATCCGGACGCAGCGCCGGCCATAAATATAATATCGCGACCAGGAGACAGTACGGAATCGTAAGTTTCGCCCAGGCCAGGGCCGCGTTGCCGCGGTCGATCGGCTCCGGAGCCTTCTGAATCAACTGGATCGGCCCGATGCGATCGGCGCCGTCCTGGCCGCGAAACTCGTCGAGATAATTCATGAACTTAATCGGTAAGAACATTTCTTCCCAGGCGCTGACGGGGCGATCGACCAGAGTCCCCTGAATCAAATTGATCGCCAGCCAGTACGGCGGATCGTACGTTAAGAGACCGTCGGCCAGAGGGCGAAAGCTCGTGTCGTTAGTGCGTTGGCTATAAGTCGCGCGAAAGCGGCCGCCGAAATAATCTTCGTCCAGAATGTCCCGCAGCTTCGTCGTGCAGTTGTTAAAGTAGTGATGATAGCGATAGACCCGGTTCTGGGGCAGCGAATTGATCGCCAGTTTGCGCAGCAGGCTCCGGGCTTCTTCGTCGCTGAGAAAAATCTGCTGCGCTTTGACCGTGCGATTCAGGCGTGCGTAGTGATAGAGCGTATCCGGCAGCGAAGTGACCCACAGCAGATAGGCGGGCTGGTTGTGCAAAAACTTCAGCAGAAAGAGCCGGTCGGGCATGAACATGCCGAAGTCGAAAACCATATCGCGCCTGGTCTTGCTGTCGTAGATCCGCAGCGCCGTGTGGCCCCACACGCTATAAAATTCTTTGCCCGGTTCGACCGTGAGCAAGTCGACGCGCAGCTCCTGACCGGGAGCCGGCTGTAGATTCGCCGCGACATCGTCGTAGTCCGCGAACTGCGGCGGCGTGCGCGCTTCCAGCATGCTGCCGGCCGTGAGCTGCGCGAAAACCAGAAGCGAGAGACCGACCGTCCAGATCGGGAGCGCTGCGCTACCCAGGAATCGGCGGCGGACGATATGCGAGAATGCGAACATGATATACAGTTGTTTGCGCGGCGGCTGCAACTGTCAATTGGAGTTGCGATTCCTATTGGTCGGCGGCGTACATTCCGTGACGGATTTGCAGCTCTCGCATCGTCGCCCGAACCGTGCGGTTGATCTCCTGCACGGCGGTCTTTTCCGGCGTCTTGCGAAATTCGCTCATTTCAAGCGGCGGTGCGAAAACGATTTTTACGGATTTGTATTGTACGCGATGGGGAATGTGGCAGACCTCGTCGGGCAATCCGATCATCGATCGAATGCGGGCGTGAATCGGAATGGTTTCGATGGTTTCTTCGATCGGGATCAGGGCGAAGGGGATGATCGGCGCTTTCGAGCGATAGGCGAAGATTCCGAAGCCGTCGTGAAAATCGACCATGGGCCCCGCGAAGTCGTTGCGGACCATATAGTCGTGGCCTTCCGGAAAGATGCCCAGCAGCTCGCCGCCGCGCAGCACTGACATCAATCGTTTGATCGAAGACACCGAAACGTTGCCGTGAATGTCCATGGGGATCACGCCGGTTTCGCGCACCAGGTTCTTGAAGATCGGAATGCGCTCGGTATATTCCGCCGCGATCCAGGAGATATAGCGCGGAATCGCCGAGGCGACGATGAAGGGGTCCATATCGGATCGATGGTTACCGACCAGAATCGCGGCGCCGTCTTTGGGGACGTATTCCAGGCCCTCTTTTTTGATATCGACCATAATGTCCAGGAAGGGTTTGACGATATTTTTAATATTCTCGAAGGCGCCTTTTTCCGATTCAAGTACCATATACAATAGAGCATTTCCCCGGGAGCGGGGAAGTCAAGCAAAGCTGCCCGAGTCGATGCGCGTCGCCTGCGCCGCGCCGTCCCGCGAAGATCTATGAAAACCACCGCGAAATACAGTCCGACAATCGCGGTCAGTATCGCGCTGCTGGTTTCGCCGATGTTCATTGCCGTGCTTTTCAGTCCGGCGCTGGCCGATCCGCTGCTGCGGGAAAACTGGGCCGAGGCCGAGCGCGCGCGAGTGGCGGGCTTCGTCAGTACGCTCACGGGCAGGCTGGAGTCTCCCGCGGACCGCTACCAGATTCCCGACGGATCCGGCCGGAATTTCTACATCGACGATCGCGGCGCCCTGCACTTCGAACCGCTCTACGACGGCGTGGCCGGCAACTGGCGGCCGGTTGTGCCGGACGTGCGCAACGCGCCGCTGTATTACAGCGAAGCGGAGGCTCTGTATAAACGCGGATTAAAAGACGAAGCCCTTTATCTTATGAAAGCCCTGCGGGCCATGGCCTGGATCGCGCGTGAGCCCGACGCGGAAGTCGACTTCGCATTGCGCTCCGCGATGATCCGCGAAGCGACCCGGGCGACGGGCTGGCTGAATCGCGTGCAAGAACGCGATCCGGAATTCGACGCCGTCGATCGCCTGAGCGATCCCTTCGTGATTTTTAACGGGGCGGCCGGTCGCACTGTGGTCGTGTCGAATCGCTTCGGCTGGCGGATGCGCTTGCCGGGCAGCTGGCGTTTCCAGCGCGGCCGCGATCGCTATAGCGCGCAGGGCGATCCTTATCGTAATACTGTCTATCTACGCCATAGCGAGTGGCGCCTGACGATCGCTTCCGACGTCTTCATGCGTGCGTCGGGGCGACCGCTGAAGATCGGGGCCTTCGTGCGCGAATGGGATTTGCGACGAACGCTGACGCCGCCGCGCAAACGCGGACTGGCCTTTCGCCGCGAAACAATCGACGAGGATCTGAAGCTGTGCGATCAGCCAGGGAGGAACTCCGGGCAGTGTAGGGTCTTTCGCACGAGCTTACAGGATCGATCGCGTGCGTATCGCTTTCGCGAGTACTATCGCCTGCTTGCCGGGCAGGGACGGGGACTCTATTTGCAATTCAGCTATGATCTGCCCGCGTCTGGGGCGGCGGCTGAAATTCAGGAAGGCGCCGTCGACGCGGCGCTCGCGAAGCTAATCGCGAGCCTGCGAATTACGAATCGTTGATTCAGGTCACCGCGCGCCAGCAAATCTCTTCGCTTTCTTTGATGGCTTCTTCGGTAAGTTCCAGACGGTTCGCGTTTTCGGCGCGCACGAGTCCGACGAAGGCGCCGAGCACCATAAAGATTAACATGCCCGGTGGCACTTTGCGAAACACACCGTGATCCTGTCCGCGGCGCAGGAAGCCCGCCAGAAAATCGATGATGCTTTCGGTCAGCGCGATATTCTCTTCGTTGAGATAGGTGTGATTATAAAATTCCAGGAAGGCGTACGCCTGGGGGAACTCGCGCTGAAAATCCGCCATGCGATTCCAGAGCATAGAAAACACGTCGCGGGGCGGCGCGTCGGCCGGGACGTCGGCCAGCAGTCGGTCGCGAAAGATCGTGCGCCATTTGCTATACAGGATATTTACCAGGACTTCTTTACTTTCGAAATAACGATAGATCGTTCCCGCGCCGACTCCGGCTTTCTCGGCGATCAAAGGCACGGCGGTGCCGTCGTATCCCTTTTCTGCGAAGAGCTCCAGAGACGCATCGAGGATGGCCTGGGCTTTCGGCGACCCCGCGTGGTCGGAGCTGGCGTCGTTTTTAGCCGGGCCATTTCCAGCGGCGTTCGTGGATGAACCGGTCGATTGAGAAGAATTCATGATTTTACCAGCTTCATATGTTTCTAATGTTTACTATCCAGCAAGCAGAATTTTTGATCATCCGGATACGTTTGTGTCAGTTTTTTACGAGCGCCGTGTTTCATCGCTGATCGCGGCGGGCGGCGCATCAGTCGGGAGGGGTGCACGCCAGAGCAGAACGACGCCGAGCAGGGCCATGCCGCAGCTGGCCGCGATCACGGCCGGATCGCCTTCCAGCAGATTAAAGGTGTGAGCGTAGCGGATATATTCGAGACTGTCGCCGGAATAAAAACGGCCGCCGAAGCGTACCAGATTCCAACCGGCGTGGATGGCGATGCCGAAGTAGATGTGTCCCGATCGCAAATAGAATGCATTGAGGGCGAAGCCGACGAAAAACAAGCTCAGCAGAGTGCCCGGCCGTAGACCCACATCGCTCAGCCAGTTGTAGAAGATCCAGTGCAGCCCGGAAAAGATCAGCGCCGCCACCGTCGCCGTCATCAGGACCCAGGCGCGCTGGCCTCCCATCCAGTGCCTCGCGGCCGGTCGCCAGGCGAGCAGTAAACCCAGCAGCAACGCTCGCAAAATCATCTCTTCGTTGAGCGATTGAAACAGCGGCTTGCCGATCAGCAGCTCGATCGAATCGAAGGGCACGAAGCTGAAATTATGCCGCGCACTCAGCCGCACCAGAACGAGTGAGGCGCACCACCAGACCGCGACGCCGGGAACTAAGGCCGCGGCGATTTGCAGGGGCGGTGCGCGCAATCCCAGCAGTTCCAGTCCGCCCCCGCGGAGTGCCGCAAGCGCGCACACGAGCAGCAGCGCCGAGGCCCAGGCGAAGCGCCAGGGGATCCGGAAAATGTAGGGCGCAAGAAAGATCAGGATCAGCGCTATCAACAGCGCCGGATGCGGTCGCCGCCCGGCTCCGGAAGATGCGATTCCCCACCGCCGGGGCGTTCTTGAGTTCGAAGGGAGTGCCGGGCTCACGTCCGGCAGTCTGTTCGGGCGGCGAGGACCTGTCCGCATTTTTCCGCTGCTTGACATGAATCTTTGAACGGCGACTCTGGCCGCATGGCCACGAAAGAAAATAACGTTCGAATCGAAAAAGACACGATGGGATCGCTGGAAGTTCCGGCGGATCGCTACTGGGGCGCGCAGACCCAGCGCTCGATCCAGAATTTTAAGATCGGGCAGGATCACTTTCCCCGTGAGATGATCCGCGCGCTGGGCATCCTGAAAAAAGCCGCCGCCGAAGCCAACGTGGAACTGGGCATTCTCGCCAAAGACAAAGGCGAACTGATTTCAAAAGCCGCCGACGAAGTGATCGCCGGCAAACTCGACGATCACTTCCCGCTCGTCGTCTGGCAGACCGGCAGCGGCACCCAGACGAATATGAATACGAACGAGGTCATCGCCAATCGCGCGATCGAGATCGCGGGCGGCGAGCTGGGCAGCAAAGACCCGGTGCATCCGAACGACCACGTCAACTGCGCCCAGAGTTCGAACGATACCTTCCCGACCGGCATGCACATCGCCGTCGCCGAACGCCTCAAGCATCATCTGATTCCCGCTGTCACGATTCTCCGCGACACGCTCAAGAAAAAGTCCGAAGCCTTCACCGACGTCGTAAAGATTGGTCGTACGCACTTAATGGACGCGACGCCTTTGACTCTCGGCCAGGAAATTTCCGGCTGGGTTTCCATGCTCACTCGCGACATCGAACGCCTCGAACGCGCGCTGCCCGGCGTCTACGAACTGGCTCTCGGCGGCACGGCTGTCGGCACGGGGCTGAACACCCATCCGAAATTCGCCGAGCTGGCGGCGAAAAAAATCGCCGGACTTACGGAGCTGCCTTTTATCACCGCGCCGAATAAATTCGAAGCCCTGTCTTCGCATGGGGCGCTGGTCGAAGCGAGCGGCGCGCTCAAGACTCTCGCCTGCGATTTGATGAAGATCGCCAATGACGTGCGCTGGCTGGCGAGCGGTCCGCGTTCGGGTCTCGGCGAAATTACGATTCCGGAAAACGAGCCCGGCTCTTCGATCATGCCGGGCAAAGTCAATCCGACCCAGTCGGAAGCGATGACGATGGTCTGCGCTCAGGTGATCGGCAACGACGTGGCGGTGAACGTAGGCGGCAGCTCCGGTAACTTCGAATTAAATGTATTTAAGCCGGTGATTGTCTTTAATGTGCTGAATTCGATTCGTCTTCTGGGCGACGCCTGCCACAGCTTCAACGATAACTGCGCGATCGGTATCGAGCCCCATCAACAAACGATCGACAAGCACCTGAACAACTCGCTAATGCTCGTGACCGCTTTGAATCCGCACATCGGCTACGACAACGCGGCGAAGATCGCCAAGCACGCCCATAAGAACGGATCCACGCTCAAAGAAGCCGCGATCGAGCTGGGCCTGCTCACCGAAGAACAATTCGCCGAGTGGGTGAAGCCCGGCGAGATGATCGCGCCGAAGGGGTGATCATCTCGCCTTGTTCGGCGATGATCGCGCCAAAGGCTCCATCCTGACGGACGGCCATGGGGAGCATGTCGCCTTGTTCGGGTATGATCGCGCCAAAGGCTCCATCCTGACGGACGGCCATGGGGAGCATGTCGCCTTGTTCGGGTATGATCGCGCCGAAGGCTCCGTCCTGATGGACGGCCGCGAGGAGCGTGTTGTTATGACCCCGGCCGCATGCGATTCGAGACGGCATCCCATCGCCATAGATTCTCAGGCGTCTTGAGCCGAACGCCGCCGCGCCAGCAGTTGATCCCGTTCGCTGCGACGTGGTCCGCCCGGCCGGCCAGGACTTCGCGCCCGAAGTCCGTCAGCGAAATAAGAATCGCCTGCAGGTCGGCGAGTTTGCCGGCCTGACAGCCCTCGAGAAATTGAGCGCGCGTCGGAATCGACCGGCCGTCTTGAAAGGAGCACGCGATGAGCGGCCGGGCGACGAAGGCCAGGCCGGCTATGCGCGGCCAGAACATGAGGTCGCCGAGTCCGAGCAGAGCGTCGCGCGCGTTATAATAACGAAAGAGTCCCGCGACCGAAGTCGCATCTCCGTCCTGGAGCGCCTGCAAAATTAGAACTTCGGTTTCCCCCAGGCCGTGCTCCTGTGCGGGAAATTCCCGCAGGTGCCGTGCGAAAGCCGCCGCGAGAAAGGGAAAGCCGGGCGTCGCTTCCGTGCCCGCGGCGATCGCTTCGATTTTTTCCGGCGTCGAATGCAGCCAGGCCTGCCAGGCGATGTGCGCCGATCGCCAGTGTTCGGAATTCAGGACTGTGGGGCCGGGGTCGCTGTACAAGGCGACGATATCCGCGGGGGAGAGCTGGCCCAGGCCGTGAAAGATCCGGGGCGGCTGAATGGAAGCATGGCGATCAATCTGGATCAATTCCACCCGGTCGTTCTGCGCGAATCCCCGCTCAGCCAGGCAGTTTAAGAGATACAACAAGATGACGTGGTCGAAGAGGTCATGCTCGAACCAGAGGGTGATCCTGCCCTCATCGTTGGAGTCGGCGACGAGCTGCAGCAGATTTCGATCCTGTTCGAGCAGATAGCTACGGGCGTCGTCGGGCGCGCTGCCATAGTCTGCGCATAGAAATTCAATCCGGGCTTCCAGGTCCGTCGCCGTGCGGGCGTCATTGTTACCGGGCAGCCGCGCCGCTCGCGGCGGCCCTTCGCTCAGGGGGTCGGCCCAGCGGATCGCTCTGCCCGGGGAATTTTCGCGCAGGATCGGTAGGATATCGTCGCCGCAGCGAATATGAATCGCATGGGAATTCATATGATTCGTTTCGCTTTCGCCGTCGCACAGGTAAACAGGAATTCCGGTAAAGTTTACAAAAGATAACCAGGAACGATTCAGATACTTACAAAATCGCACAATTGTTTCGTATTTCGCGCGCTGGCGACTTCGCCGCGATGAAAACCGCTTGCGACCGCCCTTCGAATCCTCGTGTCATGGGCGCCGGAGGAATACGAAATGATCATAATGAATTCGGCCCCCGGCCGTAAAATGAATAAACGGGAGTTCCGGGCGATAGTCCCCGGCCTTGTCGCTGCGTTGCTTTTGACGCTCGGCTATTGCGCACCGACGCGCGACGCGCAGACCATTACGCAGCTGGAATCCGCGCGGGATCAGGTTCACAGTCTCTACGATACATTCACCGGCTCTAAGATCGACGAGGATCGCGTGGATGCCGTACGTTCTACCCTGGCCGCCATGCGGTCTTATGAGGAATCGAAAGGCAGAACGAATGTTCTGATGGTTAAGCAGATCGAAGCGATTGAGGCGCTGTTCGAAAAGCATCTCGCGGAACGCAAAGCCGTCAGTCGCTGGAGCGGGACGCACAAAAATAATAAGAAAGAGCTGATCGGCGTGGCTTTCCAGACGGCGATCGCGACGGAAAACGAGAAGAACGAATAAGTCCGATATTCAGGGGCCTCATCGCAAATTACCGGAGCACCAATCATCATGGAACAAAAACAATTCGAAGATTTTTACGACGCCCTCGCCGAACAGGCCAAAGAACAGGGCAAGCAGGAAGTGAACCAGCTGCTCGCTGACGCGAAGGCTGACAGCCTTGAGTTCGTGCAGCAGCAGGGCGAGCTTATGTCGAAGTACTTGATTCAGCTGGCACTCGGCCAGATTACTCGCGAAGAATTTAAGAGCTATATCACCGACATGAAAACTCTGTCGATGATGGAAATGCAGCGTCAGGGCGTCGCCGGCCAGGCGAGCATCCAGCGATTCATCGGCGGTCTGACCCAGGCGGTGATGGTCGGCCTGTTCCGCTTTCTCTAAATCGCCAGAAAATTCGACCGGAAGAATTTGCCCGAAAATCTGAACGAAATCGGATTGCTTGCGCGGCGCGTGACCGCTTTTTGGTCCCGTGTCCGCAAAGTCTCGCAAGTCGGCTTCCCGAAGCAAAAAGAAACCCGGCCCGGACGATTCACCTGCGGAGCAAAAGCCCGCATCGTCCCGGCCGTCGAAAGCAGATTTTACCGATGCCTCCGGGGAACTACGCTCGGTGCTTGCGGCTCTCGAACGGGAGCGGGAAGCCGAGCGCGAAGAGTTTCGTCGCGAGTGGTTGGAGCTATCGTTAAATCGCCGGCGCGCTCTGGGGGTGACGCTCTTTCCTCTGGACTTCGTGGAAGCTTCCGGCACGCTCGGGGGGCGCTGGAAGCTGCGCTTTCGCTATCAAGAAAACGCGGGCGGAGATAAGAACCCCGGCGCGTCTAAATTTGGTCGCGGTCATCGCTTTCAGTCCGGCCAGGTCGTTCAGCTCTTTCGGGCGGGCCGGATTGAAGGCGAAATGAATCCGGACGAGAATCTCTCCGGCATACTCGCTGAAGTTCGTGCGGACCGCCTGGTTGTGATCGCGGACGACGCCCCGGACTGGCTTGAAGACGGCCGGATCGGCATCAACCTGGCGTTTAACGAAACCACGTACCGCGAAATGGAGCGCGCTCTGCGAGACGCTCTTGAAAACAAAAAGACCGCATCGCGGCGCGATCGTTTGCTCGCTTATTCGCCGGCCCGGGCGCTGAATATTTCGCGGGATTCAGCGAGCGACGATTCCACGGTCGCGGGCTTGAATGCCGCCCAGTCGGCCGCCGTGCGCGGCGTGCAGGCTCTGGCCGAGGGCGACTTCGCCGTGATTCACGGCCCGCCCGGCACCGGCAAAACGACGACCGTCGTCGCCGCGATCGTCGCCTTATTAGAACGCGGCGACCGCGTTTTAGTGACCGCGCCCACGAACGCCGCCGTCGATTTGCTGGCCGAGCGATTGCTGGCGGCCTGCGCGGAAGATACAGGCGGTACGCCCGCCGGACCTAAAGCGCGTTCGAAGATCAAGCTGTTGCGCCTGGGCCACCCGGCGCGGGTGAGCGAAGCGGTGTGGCGGCATACGCTCGAAGGCCAGGTCGACGCGCACCCCGACGCGAAGACGACCGTGCGCTATCGCGCGGACGCGGACGAGCTGTATCGCAAGGCGCGCAAATATCGGCGCAACTTCGGTCCTCAGGAGCGGGCGGAGCGCGCCGCCATGCTCAAAGAGCACGCCGGGCTGCGTCGCCTGATTCGCGAAATGGAGCAGGGCATCGTCAAACATATTGTCGATTCCGCGGACGTCGTTGTTACGACTCTGGTCGGAGCGACTTCGAAGCGCATCGCCGATCTGGAATTCGACTGCGCGGTGATCGACGAAGCGACCCAGGCCCTCGAACCTGCGGCCTGGATTCCAACGCTGCGGGCGAAGCGCGTCGTCATGGCGGGGGACCATCGTCAATTGCCGCCGACGGTGAAGGCGGCACAGGAATTATCCAACACCTTATTCGAAAAGGTGATTACACGGCATGCGCAGGCCGACTGCGTTTTCTTTCTCGATACGCAGTATCGCATGCGCCCCGAAATCGTCGCGTTTTCGAATCGTGAGTTCTATGAGGATCGTCTGCTTACGGACGAAAGCGTGCTCGCGCGCGACGACGGGGAATCGAAAAACGAGGCGCACGCGGAAGCTGTTCCCATCTCAGGAACGGCGCCGCTGATTTTCATCGATACCGCCGGCTGCGATTTCACCGAAGAGCTGGATCCGGACAGCGAAAGCTATCGCAATTCCGGCGAAGCGCGTCTGCTGGCGGCGGTACTCGAACAAAACGCGCCGGCGGTGCTTGAGCGCGGCTGGTCGATCGGCGTGATCGCCACTTATCGCAATCAGGTCGGGTATCTACGGGAATCGCTCGCGTCCGTCCTCAGCGGCGAAAACGAAATTTTTCAGGAAGTGCATTCCGGGGAGGCGCTCTCCCGGCGCGCGATTGAAGTCGATACCGTCGACGCCTTTCAAGGCCGCGAACACGATTTGGTTTGCATCAGCCTGGTTCGTTCCAACGAGGCCGGCGAAACCGGATTCCTCGGAGAAACGCGGCGTATGAATGTCGCCCTGACCAGGGCGCGTCGCCTGCTAATTGTAGTCGGCGACAGCGCGACGCTTGCGAATCACCCGTTTTACGCTCGCTTTCTCGAACACGCCGATCGCGAGGGCGACTATCGCAGCGCCTACGAATTCCTGGAAATCGTATAGGCGATCGCGCAGTCGCCCGCTTGCAATGCCGCGAACGCGGAATCGATCGCGGGCGCTCAGCCGAAGGGATGCGCGATCATTTACGGTACAGGGCGCGCTGTCCCTGGCGAATCAAGTCGATGGCGGTTCCGAGAATGCGGGTCGCTTCCTGCGGCGCGTGAAATCCCATCGAGTTTTCCGCTTCGACGTAATCGATATAGAACTGAGCCTGGCGCTGAAATTCTAAGGCGCGTTTGATTTCGGGGGCATTCGGTTTGGTCTTTTGAGCGCGTTCCAGATCGCTGATAAACTCTACGAGAGCGTCGAGGGCCAGTCCGCGCAGAACAAAGGTCTTCTCCTGAATATTTTCGACGCGCGCTTTCATTTCTTCGGGTGAGACGGCGTGACAGGTGCCGCAGGATTGTTCGACAGTCAAGAGCGGGCTCTGCACGTGGTGGCTGCTGAATTTGGTCGCGCCTTCGCGGACGTACGGCATGTGGCAATCGGCGCAGGCGACGCCGGAGCGGGCGTGAATGCCCTGGCTCCACATTTCGAATTCCGGGTGCTGCGCTTTGAGAGCGGCGGCGCCAGTCGTCTTGTGCGTCCAGTCGCGAAACTGTTTTTGCTGGTATACGCTGTAGATTTCTTCGACTTTGATGCCTTTGCTCCAGGGGAAGGTCAGCGTCTTCGTATCTTTGCCGTCGAAATAGTATTCGACGTGGCACTGGGCGCAAACGTACGAACGCATTTCCTGGCGGGACGCGTCTTCGTTTACATCGTAGTTTTTATGACCCAGCGTCGCCTTATACGCGGCGATTCCTTTTTCGAAAGCGGGTCTACTGACGCGCAGACTCATGTCTTTGGGATTGTGGCAGTCGATACAGGCGACGGCGTGTTCGACTTTCGCCGTCGCCGCTTCGTACGGCATGGCGTTCATGACTGCGAAACCTTTGTGCGGATCGCCGTCGCCGAGAGTGCGATACGCAAGATAGGTCGAAGCGTGGCAGTTCAGGCAGGCCCCCGGCTGCTGTTTCTTTTTTACGCGATCGGTTTCGCGCTGATCGCTTAACATAAAGGCGTGACCGCGTTCTTCGCGAAAGTCGATGGCGAAGGCGTAGCCGGCCCACATCGCCTTCAGGCGCGGATCCTCTTCCAATTTGGACTGGCTCACAATCGAACGCGGGTCGGCGTCGTCGGGAGTGCGCGGCACCGCTTCGCTGCCGCCGTAGCGCGTGCGCGATTGATCGACCGTGCGCAGATAGCTTTCGTACTGGCGGGGAAAATTCGCGCCCCAGACGGCCGGATCGCCGACCGTATCGTCGAAGGCCATCACCCGCTGATAGGCGCTGCGGCCTTCCTGCTGTCGTTCAAAAATATTCGTGAGCAGCGCCAGGATCAAAACCATGGCCACCGCGGCCGCTACGGCGATGGCGATCAGTCGACCGCCGGGAATTTCGCGAATGCGCTGAATCATGGGCTTACCTTCCTGGACCTGTTATTGTGTGCTTCTTTAAGAAAAAATGAAGCGGAATTTGCGGGATTCGCGCCGTGACCGACGCCGCGATGACAGTGGGTGCATTGAATCGAATCGCTGTCGCCGTACAGATTGGCGCTTTCGTGAAACTGGCCCTGATGGCAGTTTACGCAGGCCCGGTTTGCAATCGCGAGATTGCCCTCGTGAATCTGAATGGGATCGACGAAGCGGCCGGTCGTAAACGCGAACGAATGCTTCCAGCCGTTTTCGAATTTGCTGAGATATTTTCCGATGAGACCGGGAGGAGTATGACAGTCGTTGCAGCCCGCGACGTTCTTATGGCTGCCGGCGACCCAGCCGTCGTACTGTTCCTGCATGATATGGCAGTTCGCGCAGGCGGCGGGATCGTCCGTTAAATAGGAGCCGCCGCGGGCGTACGTGAACGTAAACAGGCCGGCGCCGATCGCCGCGCCGCCGACAATCACAGTCGCAAACAGGGCTCTTCGCACGATGCGCGCGTTCGCGAGACGCAGTCCGCCCTTCGTTGTACTGGGATCTGTCGACATCGGAGGCGGATTGTAGCATGTTTAAAAAGTCCGTCTATGATAATAATCAAGTCGCGATGCAACCGACACATGTGTCTTTATTCGCGAATCGCGCGGGAATCGTGGCGCAGGCGGCGGGGCGTGATGCGCCGGTTGTTGTTTTTTGCGCCGTCGTTCAGAAGTTCATTCAAAGCGCGTGTAATGTCTTTGAGTGTGCGCGTCGCGGTTTGCCGGCCGCCAAGTTCGATCAGGCGCTGGAGTTCGCCGGTTAGATCGGGATCGGTCAGCATGCGGCGGGGACTGACCGCGGTGTCTACCGGTTCGAAATCGAGCAGCGTGTTCATGTCGACTTCGTACAGTTCGCAGAGCAGGAACAGGAGATCGGTATTCGGACGGCTGTCGGCGGTTTCGATTTTCGTCAGAGTGGTGGAATCGATGCGATAGCCGAAATGGATAAACAACAATTCGGCGAGCTTTTGCGCGCTATAGCCGCGTACCGAAGTACGCAGATAACGCAGGCGCGCTCCCATGCGTAGTCGGGCGTTCATTGGATCCGCTGACACGCGGCCAGTAGAACTTAAGCATGTCGCATGGGCAAGTCGCACGACGCGGCTTGAATGCACGAGCCGCGGTTTTTGTTCGAAATGTCGCACGGTTTCCATGAAAGCCACCCTGATAATGAATGAGTTTCATGGCTCGATTTTTCGCAAGCCTGAATTGCCGATTCGTCCGCGAAGCGGTCCTGCGATCGTGGTCATCCTTTCGGTGTAGTTCGATCGGCGGGCCCTGCGGCGCGAAGGGCCCGCCGATTGAGAGGCCGCTGGCTTATGGACAGGGGTTGTTGTGTTCTTCGTGCACCGCTTCGATCTTTTTCAGCACGTCTTTGTCGAGTTTGACGTCGATGCTTGCGATATTCGTTTTGAGCTGTTCCATGCTCGTCGCGCCGATGATATTGCTCGTCAGAAACTGGCGTCCGTTTACAAAAGCCAGCGCCATCTGGGCGGGATCGAGTTCGTGTTCTTTTGCGATTTGCACGTACTTCGCGGTAGCCGCTTCGCCCCGGGGACTGGTATAGCGGCCGAAGCGCGTCCAGCGCGTCATGCGAGCGCCTTCGGGCTTCTGACCGTTCAGGTACTTGCCGGAAAGCGCGCCGAAACCCAGCGGCGAATACGCGAGCAGGCCGGCCTTTTCGCGAATGGCCATCTCGGCCAGGCCGACTTCGAAGGTGCGGTTCAGCAGATTGTACGGATTCTGGATGCTCACGACGCGGGGCAAATTCTCCGCCTCGGCGAATTTCAAGAACTGCATCAGTCCCCAGGGGGTTTCATTCGACAGACCGACGTGGCGAATCTTGCCGGATTTGATCGCCGCGGCCAGAGCCGCGAGAGTCTCGTGGATGGGCGTGCCGTCTTTTTCCGGAACGTGGGTATAGCCCAGGCTGCCGAAGAAATTCGTTACGCGTTCGGGCCAGTGAAGCTGGTATAGATCGATATAGTCCGTTTGCAGCCGCTGCAGGCTGGTGTCGATCGCGGCGTTAATGTGTTCGGCGTTGAATTTTGAGCCGCCGCGAATGTGCGCGGCGAATTCCATGGGCCCGGCGACTTTGGTCGCGAGAATCACTTTGTCTCGATTACCCCGGGCCTTGAACCAGCTGCCGATATACTCTTCGGTGCGTCCCTGGGTTTTCGGATTCGGCGGTACAGGATACAGCTCCGCGGCGTCGAAGAAATTTACAGATTGGTCCAGAGCATAGTCCATCTGTTCGTGAGCTTCGGCTTCGGTATTTTGTTCGCCCCAGGTCATCGTTCCCAGGCAAATGCGGCTGACTTTCAGGTCGGTGTTTCCAAGCGGTGAGTATTCCATATACGAGGCGAATCTCGTTCCCGGGGCGCTTCTGGCCAGCCGTTTTTGCGGCGCTCCAGGATGCGCCGCGGAAGCTCCTGTTAATTGTGAGGACAATAAATTAGTTTTTGATGAACTCTCGCGGGATTCCGGGAAAAAATGCGTCCTATTTTACAGAAAGTTTATAATCTACGAATCGACGCGGGCCAATGCTATCCGGAGCGAACTCAGACCAACAGCTGAAATCGATCGTCGAGCGCTATCGCCTGATCCTGGAGCATGCGCCCGACGCGATCGTGATTCTGGACGTCGGCTCGGGGAGATTCGTAGAGGCGAACGCCCGGGCGTGCGAAATGTTTGAGATGGCTCCGGAACGAATTAGAGAGTACGGCCCGCAGGAGCTGAGTCCCGAATATCAGCCGGATGGACGCGCATCCATCGAAGCCGTTGCCGATTGGATCGGCCGGGCCCACGCGGGACCGGTGATTCTGGAGTGGGAGCATCGTAGCCTTTCCGGTCAGACTTTCCCCTGCGAGGTCCGCCTCATGCCGCTGCCGTCCGATGACGGCGATCTTTTGATGCGCGGCAGTATCATCGACATCAGCGCGCGCAAAATCAGCGAAGGTCGCATTCGGGAAATCAACGTGGAGCTTGAACGTCGCGTTGATGAACGCACGCGTGAACTGCAGCAAGCGATGGCCCAGCTTATGCGCAGCGAAAAGCTGGCGGCCCTGGGGGGACTGGTCGCGGGCCTGGCCCACGAATTGAATACGCCCATTGGCAATATTCTCGGGACCGCTTCGACGCTGAAGCAGCGCGTGCAGGCCTTTATTCTGAGTCAGGGCTTCGATCATTCAGTCGTGTCGGAACTCAGCGAATTTCTGGCCATGAGCAACGAGGCGGCCGATATTCTGGCGCGCAACGCCGAGCGGGCCGGGGATCTGGTCGCGAACTTCAAACAGGTGGCGGCCGATCAAACCAGCGAACGCTGGCGCGTCTTTAATCTGCGAAAGGTCGTCGAACAGGCGATCGCCACTTTGCGTCCGATCGCCCGGGCCTTGCCCCATAAAATTGACATTCAGATTCCGGAACAGATCGAAATGCACGGCTATCCCGGCCCGCTGGAACAGATTGTTCTGAATCTAACGACGAATGCTCTCGATCACGCCCTCCAGCCGGGCGCCGTCGATGAAACCTCCGGCGATCCATCGCTCTCCGATAAACGTTCCGGCGAGATTCGCATTACCGCCCGGGAAGAGGGCGCCGACGTTCGTCTTGAATTCGCCGACGACGGCGCCGGGATCGCGCCGGAATTTATTGAGCGCATCTTCGAACCCTTTTTCACGACGAGTTTAAGTAAAGGCGGCACAGGACTGGGCCTGTACCTGGTGTATCAATTAGTCACCGGAGTGCTCGAAGGCCAGATCGAAGTCGCCAGCAGCCCCGGACAGGGAACGCGCTTCGAGATCGTCGTGCCCCGTCGCTTGAAGCGAAACCAGGAGGCGGTCGAATGAGTGGCCCCGAAATGATTTCGACTTTCGGGCCGCCGTCGGCCTGGACGGAGCAGTCGCCGGAACGATCGCGGTCCTGGACGATCCTGGTCGTCGACGACGACGAAGAGGTGCACTCGACGACGCGCTTTATGCTGCGATCGGAAATGATCTACGGGCGCAAGCTCGAACTTCTGCACGCGCGTTCTACGAGCGAAGCCCTGCGCATTCTGGAAAATCACGCCGAGATCGCCGTCGCATTGATCGACGTCGTGATGGAAACCGACGACGCCGGCCTGCAGCTCGTGCGAGGCATTCGCGCGCGCACGGCTCTGGAAAGCGTGCGTCTGATTATTCGCACGGGCCAACCGGGCCTCGCTCCGGAAGCCGACATCGTCAGTCAGTACGACATCAACGATTATCGCACGAAGACCGAGCTGAGCCAGACCCGACTCATGACTTCGCTGACCGTCGCGATTCGTTCTTATATTCAGATTCGAAAATTCATTCGAGTCAATCAAGAACTGGAAGAGTCCCGGCGAAGAATGGAGCAGCTGGCCGTGACCGATGGATTGACGGCGCTCGTGAATCGCCGTTATTTTGACGAGCAGCTGATCGTTGAATGGGCCCGGGCCCGCCGCACGCGTTCGACCCTGGCCTTGATGATGGCCGACGTCGATCACTTCAAAGACTATAACGATACGTACGGACACCCGGCCGGCGACGTGTGTCTGCGGCGCATCGCCGATTGTTTGCAGTCGGTCTTGCACCGGGCGGGAGACGTCGTCGCACGCTACGGCGGCGAAGAGTTCGCCGTGATTCTACCCGCCACGGATTATTTCGGGGCCGGAGCGCTCGCCACGCAGATGCGCGATGCGGTGCTCGCCCTGAAGATCCCGCACAGTGCGAGCCCCGTCGCATCGGTCGTGACGATCAGCATCGGGGTGGCCGCGGCCGAACCCACGGCCCACGATCCGAATTTTCCTGAAGACTCCGGCGAGGATCTGGCGGAGCTGTTGATGTACGCCGATCATGCGCTCTACCAGGCGAAGCGCTCCGGCCGCAATCGCATCATCCTGCATGAAAGCGGGTAAAAGGCTGGACCCGGGAAGCCCGGCGCGGAGCCTTTCAGGGAATGAGTCGCCTTCCCCAATACCCTGTGCAGGAAGTTCTGCCGGAACTGCGCCGCCGCCTCTCTGAATCGGGAGGAGCGGCCGTGCTCGAAGCGCCGCCGGGCGCCGGCAAGAGTACGGTCGTGCCATTGCACCTGCTGCAGGCTCCCGAAGTGATTCCAGCCGGCGGTCGCATTCTGATGCTGGAGCCGCGACGGCTGGCGGCCCGGTCGGTCGCCGCGCGCATGGCGGAGCTGCTCGGCGAAAGAGTCGGCGAAACGGTCGGCTATCGCGTGCGCTTCGAGAGCCGCGTTTCGAAGCGCACGCGGATTGAGGTCGTCACCGAAGGCATTCTCACCCGGCGCATTCAGACCGACCCGGAATTGAGCGGCGTAGCGCTGGTTGTCTTTGACGAATTTCACGAACGGAACCTGCACGGAGATCTGGCCCTGGCTCTGTGTCTGGAGGCCCGCGACGCGCTGCGGGAAGATCTACGACTGCTCGTGATGTCGGCGACGCTCGAAGGTACGGCCGCGGGCGCATCGGAGCTGCTCGGGCGCGGCACGGCCGGGGCGGTCGATTCAGGATCGCAAAATGTGCAGCAGTCGCGGGGCCGGCCCGCGCCGATTCTGACGAGCGCCGGTCGCATGTATCCGGTGGAGATTCGCCACCTGCGCGATGCCGCGATTCCCGACGGCCAGCTGTATCCGGCGGCGATTGCGCGGTTCGTGAGCGAAGTGATTCTCGATGTTTTGCGCGGACGCCAGAAGACAATCGAAATCAAAAACGCAAGCTCCGGCGAGTCGGGCGGCGACCTGTTGGTCTTTCTGCCCGGCGCCGGCGAGATTCGTCGGGTGGAGCGGGCCTTGAGCGAAACGCGCAGTCCCGAAGTTGCGGACGCGCTTGTGCTGCCCTTATACGGCGAGCTGGGCCGCGACGCCCAGGCGGCGGCGCTGCGTCCCGACTCTCGCGGGCGACGCAAAATCATTCTGGCGACGCCCATCGCCGAAACGAGTTTAACGATCGAAGGCGTGCGCGTTGTAATCGACAGCGGCCTGCGCCGGGCTCCGCGGTACGACGCGGCCACCGGGCTTTCGCGACTGGAGCTAGTGCGCATTTCGCGCGCGTCGGCCGATCAGCGGGCCGGTCGCGCGGGCCGTCTGGGACCGGGGCGGGCCCTCCGTCTGTGGAGCGAACACGATCACGATCGTCTGGATGCGCGCACGCGTCCCGAAATTCTTGAGGCGGATCTTGCGCCCTTGCTATTGGAGCTTACGGCCTGGGGCGTCGCGGTCGCGCCGGAGCGGCCGGTGCCGCTGCCCTTTCTCGACGCGCCGCCGCCCGCGCACTTAAGGCGCGCCGGGGGGCTGTTAGTGAGTCTGGGCGCGCTTGAGATCGTCCCGGACCAGGCCGCTGCGAATTCCGGCGGCGAATCCGCGCCGGCCGTGTTTCGCATTACTGACGTCGGTCGCGAGATGGTGCGCCTGCCGGTGCATCCACGACTTGCGCGCATGCTGGTCCACGCGGCGCGCGGCGAAGGCGATGCGACAAGCGGCGGCGCGGACGCGCATCAACGCGGCGCTCGCATTGCGCTTGCCGCGGATCTGGCCGCGCTGCTTTCGGAGCGGGATCCTCTGCGCTCGGGCCCCGCATCCGCAAACGATCCGAATCTCGGTCTGCGGCTTCAAGCGTTGCATGCAAGCCGCGTGCGCTCCGATCGCGGCGCAGCCTCCGGCGACATCGGTTTATTGGGCAGCATCGACCAGGCCGCGCGGCAACTGCGGAATCTGGCCGGGGCGCCTTCGGGCAAGGGCGATCATGCGCGCGAAGACGCTCACAATGAGGTCGGAGTATTCAGTCTGACGCCGGCCGAAATTCAAAAGCGATGGCAAGAGATCGGCGCGCTGCTTGCGATTGCCTATCCGGATCGCGTGGGGCTTGCGCGTAAAGCTCAGGCCGACGGTCGCTATCTGCTGGCGACGGGTCAGGGTGTGCTGCTGCCGCTTGAGCGAGAAGTCGCCGGACGTGGAGCGCACGGCGCGCCTGGAGCCTCCGACGGCGGATCGGGATCTTTTCCGACATCCGCGCAGCAGGCGCCCGCGGCGCTGGTCGCTCTGGATCTCGGACCGGCCCGCGGTCGGACCTTCGATGCGTCGGCGCCCGACGAAAAAAGCGAAATTCGCCTGATGGCTCCGCTTGATCCTGGAACGATCGAAACTGTCTTCGCCGATCAGCTGGAGCGGGTGCGATCGATTGTCTGGGATGCGAAGAGCGAACGCGTCCAGGATCGCGAAGAGCTGCGCTTCGGCGCCCTGGTGCTGGCCAGTGCGAATCCCAATCGCAAGCACAAGGGCGCCGGCCTCTCTAATAATGCGAACGATACGAACGATCCAAAAGACTTGAACCAATCGAGCGCCGACGATGAGCGGATTGCGGAAGTCTTTCTGGGAGGTCTGCGCGATATTTTGCGTCGTAGCGGAAGCGCCGCCCTGGCCGCCAGCGAAAACGATCGGACGGGTTTCGAGAGTCTGCGTGCGCGCCTCGAATTTTTACGCGGGTGCGAATTCACCGAGATCCCGGGCCTCGCTCCCGGAGATTCGCTCCCCGATTTTTCGGAGGAGTTTCTGATCGAAACCCCCGGCGCGTGGCTGCGGGATTTTATTCAGGGCGTGCGGAGCACGGCGGAGCTGCGCAAGAGTCTGCGTTTGGTGGATGTCGTGCATTCGCGATTGCCGTACGCGACTCTGAGCTGGCTGGACGAAGCGGCGCCCACTCATATTACGGTGCCGAGCGGTTCGCGTATCGCGCTGGAGTACGGCGAAGGCGAGGCGGTGCTCGCCGTAAAATTGCAGGAGCTCTTCGGCTGGCGCGAAACGCCGACGGTGGCGGCCGGCCAGGTCCCGGTCACGCTGCATTTGCTTTCGCCGGCCCGGCGGCCGATACAGGTGACCCGGGATCTGGCGGGTTTCTGGGAGCGGACCTATACCGATGTAAAGAAAGAGCTGAAAGGTCGCTATCCAAAGCATCCCTGGCCGGACGATCCTT
This sequence comes from bacterium, assembly GCA_024742665.1. GTDB lineage: Bacteria > Spirochaetota > Leptospiria > Leptospirales > Leptonemataceae > JANSYA01. Next base: position 10,329 of record JANSYA010000014.1, on the reverse strand, counting down.
TCGATCCGAAGACGGCGATCGCAACGCGCCATACGAAGAAGCGCGCCGGCCAGTAAAGCGAAATGATTTGGCGTAAAAGCCTTTATGAGCTTCGAAAGTCTTCGAAATACCGCGAAAAATCTTCGTGACTTTTTGAGCGGCGGCTGATGCACTCGCCTGTGCTTGTGGATGCAGTTCAGACGAATATCGAAATGATTTTATACGTGACTGGCGCAATCACCGCGGGAGTTGCACTGGTCGCCGTGGCTCCGGCGGCGGTCTTACAAATGCTCGTCGGTGTGCAACCGGGCGATCACGTCGGGATTTTTTTCGCCCGGCACTGGGCGATCGTCGTGACCATTGTGGGCGTGCTCTTGATGGCGGCGGCTTCCCAGGCGAATCTGCGGGAGCCCATCCTGATCGCCGCCTGCGTCAGCAAAGGCGCGTTCGTACTGATGATACTGGCGAATTTGAGCAACGGTCTGGGCAAAGGCCTGGTGCCCGCGCTGCTCTTCGACGCGGTCTGCGTGATCCTGTACTTATTATATCTTTTCGGTTGAACGATTTCGATCGAGGCTTGAGCGCGTTGCGAGTGCCGCGCGCGGTTTCAATTAGAAGACTGCAAAGAACTCGCGAAAGGAATGAATGTGATTCAAAAAGAAATGCGAATAAAACAAAACGCAGCGCGGCCCTGCATGCGATCGCTCTGGCGACTGCCTGGCGCCGTTCTGCTGGCGGTTGCGCTGGCGGCCATGCCGGCCTGCGATTCTCAGAAAAGCGACGATATACCGAACGCGATTGATTGCTATATTCTCTCTCTCTGTTTTCAGGAAAACACGCGCTTCGGAATGGTCGGCGACAGCTGGACCGATTTTGGACTCGGCATCCAGATTCAGCGTGATTTGCGGGACTGGCTGGAAGTATCCCACGGCTATAATATGACGGAAGTGGTTCTGGCCGGCCAGACTTTAGAGGCGGACTTGAATCGCGCTCGCGGCTTTCAACGCGTTATCGAAAGAGCCGGTCCCGAATTGGCATATATGCTGATCAGTCTGGGAGGCAACGACCTGCTCGACAATATCAACGAGTACGGCAGCGCGGCCGATCCCAATACCGTGTTGGATGCGCGCTTAAATGCGTACGAAGCGAATCTAAGAAATATGATCGCCCAGGGCGATTTTCTGAAGATTCAAATGTACGGCGGCGAACCGCTCACCTGGATTCTGCACGGTTACGACTATGCCAATCCGGAAAAGGTTTCCGGCTGCAATTTGACGACCGGCAGTTTTTCGGCGGCGCAGAAAGATACGCTCTTCCAGACGAATCTGGACCAATACAATATTCGCCAGCAGGCGATCGCAGCCTCTATGAACAATGTCCTGCACATCGACTTGCGCGGGACCCTCGGCGGCCCTCCGACCTCGAACCCGGGCTTGAAAATCGACTGCATTCATCCGAACGATCCCGGCTTTGAAATTATCGCCAGTCGCTACGCCGCGGGCCTGCAACTGATCACTCAGGAGCGTTAATCCTGATGACCGTCTCCGAAATTCAAAATAAAACCATGCACCTATCATCTAAATCTATTTCTAAAACGCGAGCCGGCCTGGGCTTCGCATCCCGGCGAAAGTCGCGCGCTCGCGCGAAAGGCATCCGGGGTTCGCTGATCGCGCTGATCGCGCTGATCGCTTGCGGCGCGATGCTTGCGCCGGTCGTCTCGGGAACTTTATACGCGAAGCCGAAAGCGGAGCCGGAGTTTCTGCACGTTAAGAACGCCGCTCCTCGCAGCCGGGCCGCTCTGCAGTTTACGAACGACGAGCTGACCCAGCATAAATTTTATACGCGCAGTCAGACCCTGCAGGCGTACGGCGAATTCGCCTTCGCGGATTTTATTTCGATTCACGCGAATCTGCCCGTCACCCGGCGCTGGGTGACGGACGCCGAACGTCAGACGCGTTTCGATAATATGCGCGTCGGCGCGAAGCTGGGCTTTCGCTTTGATTGGCTCATGCCGTACTTCGGCCTGGCGGTGGATCTGCCCACCGGCGATGAAGAAGAGGGGATCGGCTCGAAAGAGATCGGCAATATTGAGCCGCATGCCGGCCTGCGCATCGGATCCGGCTGGTTTTTCTGGCAGCTGGGCGCTCGCTATAATTCGGAGTCGAACAAAGAATTTCGCGAAGTGGATCTGCAGGAGTTTCGTCGCTTCTATTTGCTCGAAACGGCCATCGCGCTTTCGTTTCAGTACGTCGACCTGCTGGTCGAATATTCTTACAAGCGCCTGCTCGAAGAACAGGAATTCCCGGGGCTTTCGGCTTCGGTCATCGCTCCCGGCGTAAATATCAAGCCCACGAAGAATTTCGTCATCGGTCTGGGCGTAACGTATGCGCTCTCGCGGGAACGCGAGTACGACTACGGCTACCAGGTGCGATTGACGTATCTATTTTAAGTCAGAGCGAGCGCCGTCGCGCGGCGCGCATTCCGCTCCGCAATCCTGACAGGCCGGCCGGCGATCCGATTGCGGTCGGCCTTTTGCGTGCTGGTGCGTAAGTATCTTGCGGGTTTGTGTTAAACCGCGAAACTCTTTTATCGATTCCCTAAAAATTCCAGTCTGAAGCGCGCGCCGGCGGTTGAATGCCGTTGACCCGCGACATGCACAGGGTCTAACTTTTCGCTGGCGAATTGCAGCCTGTCGGCTGTGCGGCTGGCGGGAAGCAGAGGTTTGCCTGGAGGATGCCCGGATGAAAACATCGGCGAAATTCACTTCGAAGCGCGGCCCGGCAGTGCGGTCGCCACTGCGAAACGCAGCCGCAGTTGGAGTGCAAGCGAAGCTGCGCGTGAGTCAGGCCTCCGATCCACGTGAGCAGGAAGCCGATCGAATGGCCGAAGCCGTGGGAGGCGCCGGGGACATGGGTGCGAGACCGCCCGAAGCCTTGCGCGGCGGCCTGGTCGGTCGTGGGATTATTTCGCGAAAGTCAGGCTCGATCGCATCTCCTCAAGCTGATTCGTCCGCAGGTTCATCTGCGATCTCGGAAGCCGCCGCCAATCGAATTGAAAGCTTACGCGGCGGTTCGCCTCTGCCGCAAAGGGAGCGTTCGTTTTTTGAGTCTCACATGGGCGGCGATTTCGGAAATGTGCGAATTCACCAGGGTGCAGACGCCGGCGAGGCAGCCGACGGCCTCAATGCCCGGGCTTTTACGCGGGGCAGCGATATCGCTTTCGCGTCGGGCGAGTATCGCCCGGAATCCATCGAAGGCCGTAAGTTGATCGCACATGAACTTACGCATGTTATGCAGAACGGTGGTTCTCAGGCCGGGAGCGGTGGGCGCAACGCAGGCGTCATTCACCGGAGCCCGCGGCGTGATTCAGAGAACGAGTCCCCGGATAAAAAACAGGCCGGCGAACGGGTCCCGAACGAAGAGCTGGACCCTGATATGCTCGTGTACATTGTGATGTGCTATTTGGGTATTCCAGTCGGGGCCTGGCGCAATATCGCAGATTTATTTTTGCAGGCGATTTGGGATTCGTACCTGGAAAGACATGGCGACATCAAAAAGGCCCGCGCCGCGTTCGAAGAAATCCGGCTTGCCTTTCACGCGACGTCTACGATTGGCAAGCTCGGAATGTTGATCGAGTTTATCGGGTCGGGGAAAACGACGTTCCCGGCGGGTAAATTCTCGGTAAAGATTCCATCGAAAATTCTGGCAAAGTACAGAGCGCGGGCGCTCGTAATTCTCGGACGCTTTGGCGCGAAGCGTGGTATGCTGACGGTAGCGGGCCAGATCCTGCGCAAGGTCGCGTTCTGGATTGACGCTGCATTCATTGCCGGTTGCGCTATGTACGTATACATGGAAAAGAAGGCGCGACAGATGGCACGTATGCTGAAGTCGGCGATCGACGGCGCCGTCGCTCTGGCGCACCTGTTTCGATTTATGGTGCTTTCTCCATTTCTTTTGCCGCTGCAACGGATTCAGGAAGAACGTCATCGACTTTCGATCTTTAACGCGGACCTGAGCAGCCTGGATGGGAGTCCGCCGACTCGACTGAAAGGCTTTGGCATTATCGCCAATCTTGGAGATGCGGCATATGATAACCCCGCGAATCTGAATAAAAAGGTCGGCCAATTTGGGAAAGCGAAGGCGATGATACCTGAATTTTATTCGGGAGTGCAGGGATTAAACGAGCAGAGTGCTGTGGGCGCTTTGATTCTGAAATCCGGCGGGAAAATATTGACTCTTGGTCCGCCGCAAAGACAGTTTGCTATGAAGGTTCGTTCGTACTCACGGCATCTGGAAGCCGGCCGCATTCTTAAATATCGTCAGTCTCCGGCGAAATTGGCCGCTGCCGAAGTGAATGAAATTCTAAAAGGTAGATAAACTATTCGGAAAGCCTTCGGCTGATTTCGCGTAAGTATCTTGCCGGTTTGCATTAAACCGCGAAACTCTTTTATCGATTCCATAAAAAATCCAGCCTGAAGCGCGGGCCGGCGGTTGAATGCCGTTGACCCGCTTTGAAATTCAGCGTTTGCTCGGAAGCTGGCGATTCATATTCCCCTAATCGGAATGCGGATCGCCGGAGTTTCGGCATTCCATGAAAACAACCGCTCAACCCGCAGGGCAGCAGTCGACTTCGGCGCCCACGATCTCATATAAGCCGGCTGCGCCTGTTTCGAACGAAGCAGATCACGAGCACGCCGGTGGGCAGGGCGACTTCGATCGCCGCAAACCGGATCAGGAACGCGACGCGCAGTCGGGCGGCACGACCCCGGAAATTGCCGCGAGCGGAGCCGGCGACGCAGGCGACAGCGGCGCGAATGGCGCCGGTGGATCGGCTGGCTCCGGAGCCGCGTCGGGATCCGGTGGCGTCGGCGGGATCGGCAACGGTTCCGGCGAAGGCGGCCCGGGATCGCGCGGACCGCAGTTCGGTCTCGGCGGTTTTAGTCTCGCGGGGCCGGCCGTGCAGGCGAAGCTGCGCGTGAGTCAAAGCGACGATCCTTATGAGCGCGAAGCCGATCAGATGGCGGAGTCGGTCGTTTCGGGCAGCGGTTCCGGCGGTGGTGCTTTTGCGCCCGGCCGTAGCTCAACACCCCAGCGGATTACGCCGCGCGTCGGCGGCGGACAGGTGCTGCGCCAGTCGATCGCTTCCGGCGGCGAATCGACCGGACACAACCCCGGCGAAATCGACGGCGCAAGCGAATCCCGGATTCGCGGACTCTCCGGCGGCATGCCTCTCTCCGACGGCCAGCGTGATTATTATGAATCGAAGATAGGCCAGGATTTTAGCAACGTGCGTCTGCATACTGACGCCCGGGCCCAGACCGCGACGCAGAGCATCGGCGCGCGGGCCCTGACTCACGGCAATGACATCGCCTTCGCGCCCGGTGAATTGCAGCCAGAATCGATCGAGGGTCGTAAGTTACTCGCACATGAACTTACGCATGTCGCGCAGCAAAGTGGCTCCGCAGGGGCTGCGGGAAGTAGCTCCGCAGGGGCCGCGAGAAGTAGCTCCGCAGGAGCTGCGGGAAGTGGAGGCGTTTCGCGTAAAGTCGATAGTGATGTTGTGCATCGGATGCCGTCGGATGGGGATTCGGCGGATGCGGGTGGTGATAGCGCGGATTCGCAGACGGCGGATAGCGCGGACAATGCTGCAGCGAGTGCGGGCGGCTCAGAGCAAGAAGCACTAGTTGTGCGCCTCGTCGATATTATGAAATCGGGCGGGATTGGCAGCCCGGCCGTGCAAGAATTTCTGGCGAATCTCGATCCGAAGATCGCGGAGTCTGTGCTTCAGGCGGCGTCGGCGCGTTTTCGAGAGAGCGGCGGCGATCAGAGTGACAGCGCGAGCGATGCTGGCGATACGACGGCTTCGGATTCAGGGGATGCGACATCGCCGACAACGGATTCGGCGGGTGCGGGAACTCCAGACGCTGCCGATCCATTAACATCGCCGACCGCGACCGCCGGGGCGGACAAAACCGACGCGAAGTCTGCCACAGACGCTGGCAACAAGTCCGGAAGCGGGAGCGACACTGACGCGCAGGCGAAAATTAAAGACGCCGGGGACTCCCAATCGGTCGCAAACGATCTTGCTGCGAAATCGCCTGCAGCGGATACGCCCGCCGCGTCTCCGAAGCCCGCGGCAGCCCCTGCCGCCGATCAGAATGATCAATCGCCGGATGAACCTTCCGGAAAGGATGCCGGCCGCGACGGCGCGCCTGCGCCTGCGAAAGAGCAACAGACTGCGGCGAATCCGAATACTGGTGATGGCGGCGCTCCGGCTCCTGCGGGGGCGCCAACTCCGGGAGGCGGGGACGGGCAGGCGGGAACTCCGGACGGCGGAGGCGGGCAGCCCGCGCCGCAGATCAGCACGCGCGATGGTGATGGCGAGCCCGCGGCGAAAGATGGGGAGCCGGGCCAGGATCCTGCGCAGTCCGAGCCGGGTGGAAATGCAGGAGCGCCGGTCGGTTCCGGGGGGGATGACGCAGGACAGGCAGATTCGTCGCCAGTGGTGGCGCCGGCTGTTGATGGTAAGGCTCAGGTGCATCTCGATGCTTTTGCCTCCGGGGTAAATCGTCAGAAGAGTAATATTCAGCAGGCCCTCGGTCAGTCGCACGCTGCGGCGGATCGAAAGGGTAAAGAACAAAAGGCGCGGGTTCGCCAGGTCGTTCAGGAAAAGAAACAATCGGTCGGCGGGGATCTAGACCAGAAAGCGCAGTCGCGTGAGCAACAATCCGAGCAGCAGCGAGTTGAGCTGGAAGCCCACGCGGAGCAGCAAAAAGAGCGAATCGCCGGTAGATATTCAGCGGAGCGCGAGCGTCTTGACGCCATTTTCGCAGCGCGCCGCAAAGAAATTCAGCGGAGCGCGGCGGCTCGACGCCAGGAAGTACGCGGTGCCGAACGGAATTCAATTAAAGCCGTCCAGGCGATGACTAAACGCCACGTGCGCGAGGCGATGGCTTATGCAGATCGCGTTGAAGCTCAGTACCAGAACGCCGGTTTCGGCAAGCCGACCACTATCGGGCTCATGTCGCATCGATTCGCGCGCAGCACTGCGTCCGAGCTGAAAGCATTTCAGCCGAAAGCTATTTCGCAAATCGAGAACGAAGCGGACCAGGCCGTTGAAAAGCTTGAGGATAACGAGGCGAAGCAACTGGAGCGCCTCGAAGAGCAATACGATAAGTCGGTAGAAGCTCTCGGCGAGGTTCGCAATCGCGCGAACTCAAAACTTGACGAAGCCATGTCCGGATTATTACCCCGGCTCAGAGACGCCGGTCGGCGGATGCTCCGTTTTCTCACAGATACGAAAGCGTTGCTCGTCTCGGGGCTCGATCGCCTATCCGGGAGCTACGAAGAAAAAACCGATCGTGCCGTCGCGAAATCAAAACAGGCCCTGACGCAGGGCGCAAACGATCAGCTGCTGGAAATGGACGAGGCGACTGCCGGCGTCTTCGAACATGCCGACGACTTCGATCACGGAGACGATGCTCAGGTCGCGGCCCTCTTCGCGGAACTGAACACGGACGTGGAAACGGGTGGTGCGAAGGCCAGCGAGCAGATTCTGGCGTCGCCCATTAAAATCGGAGACGAGGTAACCTGGGGCGGGGATCTCGCCGCCGACGCAGTCGAAAAGCTCTCCACTCAATTGAATGAAATCGTCAATTCATCGGATAGCGAATCCGGGGACGGCATCCAGAATATTGACGTCAGCAGCAAAGAAGGCATTTCGAAAGTCGGAGACAACTCGGTTCAGAAACTGGGCGATGTAACCGCCGCCTTCAACTCGAGCTCGAAAGAGCTGGCCCGCAAGGCGGATGCCGCGTTCGGAAAGCAGGCCGCGAAGGCGAAAGAACGTTTTACTGCGATCGAAAAAGATACGCACAATAAGCAGCGGGAAGCATTGCGGGTTTCGAAACGCGAAATCGACAAAGAAGCCTCAAAGATCGCCAATTCCAGCCTGCTCGGAACCGCGGGCTCGTTCGCCTTTCAGATTGGTGCGAATGTCCTGAATTTCCTGGCGGGACTGATCGTCGGCATTCTCATTACTCTCGCCGTGGCGATTATCGCGATCGTCGCCGTGATTGCGGTCGTCGCCCTCGCGAAGGTTATCGCCGCGGCTCTGGCGCTCGCCGGAATGGCCGCTCTCATCGCCAAGCTGGTCGTCTTCGCTATTGCTGCTATTGTAGTTCTTTACGGTCTATACCAGGCTGGTGCAATGATTCTCGAGAACCTGCGCGCGGTATTTACGAATGATTCGCTCACCGCCTACGAACGCGGTAAGCTGCTCGGCGAATCGCTCGCTGAGATCGTACTCTTCCTGCTACCATTTGCGAAAGGCCGCGTGCGATTGCCGGCCGTGCTGGGGCGTCGTCTGTCGCGCTTTCTCGCCCGAGGGCGCGGGCTTGTGCGCCGCAATATTACGCGGCCAGCCAGCAGGAAATTCGAGAATTTTCTGCGTAATACTCGTTCGCGTTCGCGACGATTCTTTAAAGGCTTTCAGCGTGATCGTTCGCGGCGTTTGCAGGAGCGACGAACTCAAAGGCAACAGCGTCGGGAGGAAAAAATACCTGAGCAGCAGGTTCGAGAAGATAGTCTTGTTGATGTAGTCGGCCCTCGTGGGTCACTCAAGTTGAGCAAAGACGGAACAGTCTACTGGTGCTCCAGTCCCTGCGAGCAAGGCCTAATTATGCTTCGGAAAATGTTTAAGGAGAATTCCGGACATAAGGAAATTACAGATAGAATTCGTCTTCATAGACGCAGGCTGTTGCGGTTGCAGGCTATCTATAAGCGCGACAAGGATCCTGATGCCATCGTGCCTCGAATGAAGGCTTTACGCATAAAAATACAGGAGACGCGCGCGATGGTGAATAGAGTCCAGCGGCAGCAACCACCTGTTTCCAGGGCCGATTTAAGAGAAATTCCCGCCGCGGTGACTACCAGAATGGGATTGAAAATCGACGTTGAACCGGTGCAGCTGGACCATGCTATTGAAGCCCATACGATACACAATTTCGATCCTGTTAAGCGGTGGGCGGAAATACTTGCCTCAAGGAAGACAAAAGATGGTAGAACAAGGTTCGGTACTACAACTACATCCTTTTTGAAGCCAGGCCAGGGGCAAAATCGGCAAGAGCTGGCCACGATTATTCAGCAGATTCTCACGGGTAAAGCCGGGAGAAGTATAGTTGCTAACCCACCGGGCGGCCGGCAAACAGTCAATGTAAAGCACCGCGGTAGCCAATATCTTATAGCCGTTGGGATAAAGAGCGGCGGTGGTTTGAAATTGCTGACAGTGTTTGTAAAAACTCCCGGTCGGCAATTGAGTTTAGCTGAAGTGGCCAGAATGGCGAGGCAGGTGAACAGTGGAGCTAAAACCCGGGATCAGATCCGGGCCGAACTGCTACGTCGGTTTTCAGGTAAGTAATTCTTCTAGGGTGCCTTGATTGATTATGGAATACACAGCAGACTATTTAATAGAGTTTCTGAGAAAACTCTATTGCGATTCGAACGAAGAAGAGCACAAATTTTTCCCGGGTCTTAGTCAGAACGTGAAAGATGTTGGTATGGTCCTTGAGGATATATGCGGAAGAAGCGCCTATCTGGCACAGCCCACCGGGCGCATCGAATGCTACCGGTTTTCTATGCCTTGTTTTGAGCGACTTCCGTCTGATCGATATTCTTTAAGATATGAGCATGTTAGAGTTGTTGGTCGGGCCAGTTATTTTGAGATTCTTGTGAGCTCAGTGCTCCCGGTTATCGAGTGCTCTTACTATGTGTATTCTATTCGCGATGAATTGATGCACTATGAAATTTCAGATTTATATGCCTATGATTGGAAAGAGGCGCATTCAGAATGGACTTTGAGCTCAGATAAACTTAAAGAATCGGTGGAAAAAATCGGGCTTAAAATTCTCCCTCATGCGGTAACCGGAATGCCGATAGGCCCTGAGTTTCCTGATGAGCTTACGTATAAGCAAAACGATCGGCAGATTCGTGACATACTGTTCCTGAATGGACCCGGCTGAGAATCCCGGCGAGTGCTTGTGCAGTATGTATCTGTCACTACAGGGCAATCCCCCCTGGCAAATCACGCATTTCTTCACTTTCCTACCCAACATCCATGCGAAATTTCCGCACCGACGAAAAATAAGAAGCGATCAACGCGGCCAGAACGATGACGGCGAACCATTGCTGATTATCCGCTATCATTACGTGGGTGGCTCATCCCCGAAAACTGATACACCAATTCAGGTGACCGAATTATGGAGGTCACAGTGAAGAAGAACAAGTATCCACCGGAATTTCGGGAGGAGGCCGTGAAGGCGGCGCTCTCGGGGGAACGCAGTCTGAAGGAAGT
>JANSYA010000010.1 GCA_024742665.1 bacterium | reverse complement strand
GATCACTGTATGTCGGCGGCTTCCTCCGTGCTCATTCGAACCGGGAGCAAGAGACTCTGTGACGAAATTTTTGGGGTCGGGCCCGGACGCTATGGCGTAAACCGCCGCCCGCGAAGCTGATACCCAATTCCAAAAAGCTCGCGCAATCACGTGCTCCCGGTGAAAACATGACTTCAGGAAAAGCCGCTCGGTCGGCAAGCCAGGGCGGGACGCGCGATCACTGTATGTCGGCGGCTTCCTCCGTGCTCATTCGAACCGGGAGCAAGAGACTCTGTGACGAAATTTTTGGGGTCGGGCCCGGACGCTATGGCGTAAACCGCCGCCCGCGAAGCTAAAGCCCAATTCCAAAAAGCTCGCGCAGTCACGTGCTCCCGGTTATAAACCCGGATACAGGAAAAGCCGCACCGTCGAAAAGACAGCGGGCAGGACGCGCAATCACTGTATGTCGGCGGCTTCCTCCGTACTCATTCGAACCGGGAGCAAGAGATTCTGTGAAGGATCAGGAATCGGGTCCGAACACAGCAGCCCGCAACAGCCACCCGCGAAGCTAAAGCCCAATTCCGAAAAAGCTCACGCGATCTCGTGCTCCCGGTTCAAAACCCGGATACAGGAAAAGCCGCACGCGTCGGCAGGGCCGGGACCAGGCATAAATGCAACCGAATACATCCCACGCTATCCCGGCCTCCCGGTTACAACCGTTGCCCGCCGAAATCAGCCTTTCAGTTTGAGTTTGTCCGCGTCGACGACAAGCGTGTACTCTTTCTCCGCGTCGTACTCGCCCTTCAAAATCACGCGACTCAAGAGATTGCCCAGCTGATGCTGAATCACGCGCTTGAGGGGCCGCGCGCCGAACTGCGGATCGTAGCCCTGCTCCGCGAAAGACTTGAGAATCTTCTCCGGCACTTTGACGTGCAGTCCCTGCTCCGCAGCGCGGGCCAGCAGCAGGTCCACCTGAATGCCGACGATTTTCAGCAGCGACTCCAGGCCGATCGGTTCGAAAAAGATCACCTCGTCCAGGCGGTTCAAAAACTCCGGCTTGAACTGGCGATGCAGATCTTCGCGGACCAAACGCTCCTGCTCTTCGCCGGTGACCTGGTCGTTCATCAGATGATGGCTGCCGATATTCGACGTCATGATGATGATCGTATTCTTAAAGTCGACGGTGCGGCCTTTGGTGTCGGTCAATCGCCCGTCGTCGAAGATTTGCAAGAAGACGTTAAAGACTTCCGGGTGCGCCTTTTCGATTTCATCAAAGAGGATCACCTGATACGGGCGACGACGCACGGCTTCGGTCAATTGACCGCCTTCTTCGTGGCCGACGTAGCCCGGAGGCGCCCCGATCAATCGCGCGACGGCGTGTTTTTCCATGTACTCGGACATGTCGATGCGGACCATCGCCGACTCGTCGTCGAATAAGAATTGCGAAAGCGCGCGGGCGGTTTCGGTTTTACCCACGCCGGTCGGTCCCAGAAACATGAACACGCCGACGGGTCGATTGGGATCGGAGAGCCCCGAGCGGCTGCGCTGGATCGCCTCGACCATACTTTCGAGGGCCGGGTCCTGGCCGACGACGCGGTCTTTCAGGGTGTCGAACATATTCAGCAGGCGCTCGCGTTCGCCCTGCATCATTTTAGAAACGGGAATGCCGGTCCAGCGCGCGACGATCGCCGCGATATCTTCGTACGTGACTTCCTCTTTGAGATACTGGCTTTCGCGTTCGGCGATCGAGGCTTCCAGGCCCGCCATCTCTTTTTCGAGGGCGACGATCTGGCCGTAACGAATTTCCGCGACCTTGTTTAAGTCGCCCATGCGTTCCAGTTCCTTCTCCTGGACTTTCAAACGATCGAGTTGTTCGCGTAAGTCTTTCAGCCGATCGACTTCACTTCGCTCGGATTCCCAGATGCCTTTCTTCTGAGCGAGGTCTTCTTCCAGATCGGCCAGGGTGCGCTCGACGGTCCCCAGACGCTCCTGGGAGGCCTTATCTTTTTCCATTTTAAGGGCTTCGCGTTGAATCTTAAGGGCCTGAATATCCTTCGATATTTGATCCAGCTCTTCGGGCAAAGAATCGAGCTCGATGCGCATCTTCGAGCAGGCCTCGTCGATTAAGTCAACGGCCTTATCCGGTAAAAAACGATCGGTGATATAGCGATCCGAAAGCTTCGCCGCGCCGACCACCGCGCCGTCGGTGATCTTAATGCCGTGATGCAGTTCGTAGCGGTCTTTTAAGCCGCGCAGAATCATAATCGATTCGTCGACCGTCGGTTCATTCACGTACACAGGCTGAAAACGACGTTCGAGAGCCTGGTCTTTTTCGATGTACTTCTGGTATTCTTTGAGCGTGGTCGCTCCGACGCAGCGCAGTTCGCCCCGGGCGAGCGCGGGTTTAATCATATTCGAAGCGTCCAGGCTACCTTCCGATGCTCCGGCGCCGACCAGGGTATGCAGCTCATCGATAAAGAGCACGATACGGCCGTCGGAGTTTTGAACTTCCGTCAGCACGGCCTTGAAACGATCTTCGAATTCGCCGCGGTATTTCGCCCCAGCGATCATCGAGCCCAGGTCCAGCGTATATAGTTCTTTTTGTAACAGGCCTTCGGGAACTTCGCCGGCGACGATCTTGCCGGCCAGGCCTTCGACGATGGCGGTCTTACCCACGCCCGGCTCGCCGATCAAGATCGGATTGTTTTTCGTCCGACGGCTCAGCACCTGCATGATCCGGCGAATCTCTTCGTCGCGACCGATCACCGGGTCGAGCTTGCCTTTGCGCGCCGCTTCGTTTAAGTTCAACGCGTACTTCTCCAGGGCCTCCATTGTGCCTTCCGGATTTTCGCTATTGATCGGCTGCCCCGCCCGCAGGTCGTAAATCGCCTGCTCGAGCTGCTCCGGCGTAAGGCCCATGCGAATCAATTCGCCGGCCAGAGCCTGGTTGGAATCGGATAGATAGGCCAGGATCAAATGCTCCGTCGACAGATACTGGTCGCCGCGTTTGGTCATGAGCGCCTCGCCCTGACCGAGCATGCGCACCAGCTTCTGCGAAGGACGCACTTCCTGATCGCCGTCGATGCGCGGCAGCTTCGCGATCGCCGCTTCGAAGAGCTGGATCACCGCCGCTTCGCCGACGCCGATCCGCGACAGTATCATCGGCCCGATGCCGTCCTTCTGACGAAAGACTTCTAACAGCAAGTGCTCCGGAGTCAGCTCGGGATGTCCGTGTTCTGAAGCCTGGAACTGCGCCTGGTTCAGGGCTTCGCTTGCTTTCTGTGTAAGTTTATCCAATCGCATTATGCCATACCTTTACTTGAGAACAACTCTCAATTAAATAGCCGGTCGACCCGCTCGAATCGATCCAGATCAAATGTCGGCAGCATCGCAAGAATCAGAGACCGGAAATTCCCGTGTCGCTTACTACTATTGAAGAAACCGACTGTAAGCGAGCGCGATTTCGCGCCGCATGCAGATCTTAATGCAAATGATAGACCAGATGCCAGGCGCGCGACACGGCTTGTGCGTTTGCTTTCACGAGCTGACGCGTGACAGATTGACAGAGGCAGTGCTAATTTTTCCGATTCGCGATATGCGCAGTCCAATCTCTACGGACCAACATGATAAATCGCAGCAAACTACCAGAAATGCGGACGACTTTTCGCAATCGCACGCGAATAATCGAAAAAATCGCGGCGCGCGTGACATATTATAAAAAAAGACTCGCCGCGACTGCAAAATCATTGCGGAAAAACGTGGATAACGTGATTGAGTCATTAAATCGATGGCGGCATTTACAACTATTCTCAAGAAGCATCGCGCTAAAATCATCCTGGCACTCGTGCCACTCGGATTGATTTACTGGATCTGGGTTGTTCCACCCAAGTATACCGGATACGCGCCGGACCAACCGGTCCCATTCAGTCATAAAATTCACGCAGGCGAAATGAACATGGACTGTAAGTTCTGTCACGCCGGCGTTGAAAAAAGCGCGCACGCATCCGTGCCCGATACGGCGACCTGTATGAAGTGTCATCAGCACGTCGCGTCCGACAGCAAATACATTCAGTATCTTCGGACAACGTATCAGCAAGGAGTGCCCTTGCGCTGGAACAAAGTCCACGACCTTCCCGACCATGCACGCTTTAGCCACAAGCCGCACATCGCGAAGGGTCTCGACTGCGCGGCCTGTCACGGCGATATGCGACAGGTCGAAGGCAAAGTCGAAGTCGCTACGGCCTTCAACATGGGCTGGTGTGTGAACTGTCACCGCGATTACGTCGCTGAAACCCAGCCCGACGCACCCGGCGGTAACGTTAGCGTTCGCCTGGCGGACTGCGGGACCTGCCACTACTGAGATCAGGATGCGCTGCTGGATTTCCCGGGATGACCAATTGGAAACACAAACTCCCCGAAATTCATTGCGCCGCTGCTTCCCCGCTTCCCGGCGCACAGGCTGCGCCTGAGTTTGCAGGCCGGCGACGCTGACACAGAAAACAGACCACGAAATACTGGAATTAAACGACCACAAGAGACTACGATCGATCCCCAACCGATACATGGCATCGCGATTATGAATAAAACGGAACCGAATCAGAATACCCGGAAATACTGGCAGTCCTTAGAGGAAAAACAGGACCTCAGCCTGAGCGACTGGAACCGTGCGGAATTCGCCGAAAGCGAAAAAGATATGCGCGAGAAAGCTCGTGCGAAAGGCACTTCCCGCCGCGACTTTCTGAAATTCATGGGCGCTTCCGCCGTAATGGCCACAGCCGCCTGCCGCCGTCCGGCCGAACAAATCGTGCCGGCCGTAAAACGCCCGCCGGAAGTGATTCCGGGCCTGCCCACGTTCTACTCCACGACCAGCCCGAGCGGCAGCGGTCTGATCATTCGCACTCGCGACGGTCGCCCGATTCAAATCGCCGGCAACCCGGACCATCCCCTGACCGCCGGCGGCGTCACCGCGTCGGAAGTCGCTTCGATTATGGATCTGTACGATCCCGATCGCCTGCGCAAGCCGGTCGTTTTCGAAACGACGAAAAGCGGCAAGCGTCGCAAAAAGAAATCCACCGATTCTGAAATCACCGCCGCTGCCGCCGAGAAGCTCGCTGCCGGCGGCTACGTGCTTTTGACCGGCGCCATCGACGGCCCGTCCAGCCGTGCGATCGTGCAGGACTTCCTGCGCAAATATCCCGGCGGTCGCCACGTAGAGTATCGTCCCGATCCGACTCTGCGTCAGATCGCCGAAGGCCAGCGCGAAAGCTACGGCCAGGACCTGGTGCCTTCGTATCGCTTTGATCGCGCTGATTTAATTGTATCGATCGACGGCGATTTTCTGGGCACGATGGTCCAGCCGGCCTGGTATTCAGCGGGCTACTCCAAAAACCGCGACGTCCTCAAGAATAAAAACAAACTCAACCGACTGGTTGTATTCGAATCCATGTTCAGCCTGACCGGCTCGAACGCGGATGATCGTCACGGCATCCGTCCCGGCGACCAGGCGTTGATCGCTCTGGCAATCGCATCGTACTTAATCGTCGAGCAGCGCCGCAGCAACCTGGCGGGCAACGGCCAGGTAACGAATCTGCTGCGCCAGTATCGCCCCGAAAATATTACGGGCGCGCTCAAACACGAGACCGGCCTCTATCGCAAGGGCTTCTTCGAGCAGGTGATTGCCGGCGTCGCGGAAGAACTGTGGGCGCATCGCGGCAAAAGCCTGGTGGTCGGCGGCTCTCCGCTGGCGGCGACCGGTTCCAATGCGGCGGCGCAAATCGCGATCAACCTGCTGAACTCCATCCTCGATAACGACGGCAAGACCGTCGCTTACGGCCAGCCGCTGCAACTCGCCGCGGGCCAATCGGACCGCGAACTACAGGCGGTGCTCGGTGAAGTCGGCACGAAATACAAAACCGTAATCATCGCGGGCGCAAACCCGCTGTATCACCTGCCGACCGGCGCAAACGCGAAAGAAGCCCTGGGCAAAGCCGAATACGTGCTGTCGTTAACCGATCGTCTGGATGAAAGCTCCGCCGTGGCTCATGCGGCTCTGCCGGTCAGCCACTTCCTGGAAAGCTGGGGCGACAGCGAAGTCGTCTCCGGCGTGCACGGCATTCAGCAGCCGGTCATTCGCCCGCTGTATAAAACGCTCTCATTCGAAGACCGCCTGATCCAACTGGCGGGCGGCAGCCTCGGCGGCCAGTCGAGCTTTCACGACTACGTCAAAGCCAGCTGGCGCAAACTCGCCGGCGGCCAGAACTTCCGCAAATTCTGGGTCTCGGCTCTGCAGGCCGGCTTTTATGCTCCCGGCCGCGCGGCGCTAAAAGCGGCTCGCCCCGCCCGGAATTTTCGCGCGGCGTCCGTCGCGAAACTGCCCGGCTTCGCCGCCGCCACCAGCGCGGCCGATTCGAAGAAGCTGGTTCTCGGTCTGTATTACAACGTTCAGGTTCTGGACGGCACCGGCGCGAACAACGCCTACCGCCAGGAGCTGCCCGAGCCCGTCACGAAAATCGTGTGGGACAACTACGTGGCGATTCTGCCCGCGACCGCCCGTCGCCTGGGCATCAAGCAGGGCGCGGTGGTCGACGTAAAGACCGCCGGCGGCGCAAAGCTGCGACTGCCCGTGCATCTGCAGCCGGGTCTGCATCCCGAAGCGGCCTGCGTCGCTCTGGGATACGGCCGCACCGCGGTCGGCAAGACCGGCGATGATGTCGGCCAGAACGCCGTTGCTCTCGTCGAAACCGGTTCGGACAGCTTCGCCTTCTCCGGCCAGGTGGTCGAACTGGTGAAGACCGGCGACCGCTACCTGCTCGCCAGCACGCAAACCATCTATCGCAAAGGCTACAACGACCAGGATAAGTACAACGCTCCGTTCACTCCGAAAGGCGCGCACGACGTTCCGTACAACGGTTCGAGCCAGTATACCGCGACCAAAGGCGACGGCACGCGCTTCGAACGCCCGATTACCCGCGAAACGACTTTCGCCGAATACAAAAACAACAATTACGAAATGAGCCCGCCGGGCGTCGTGTATCCGGAAGGCAAAGGCCTGATGGAGCCCTGGGAATACAAGGGCAACCGCTGGCACATGATCATCGATCAGAATCAGTGCACCGGCTGCGGCTCCTGCGTCACCGCCTGTAACAGCGAAAACAATATTCCGATGGTCGGCCGCGATCAGGTATCGAAAGGCCGCGAGATGCACTGGATGCGCATCGACCGTTATTTTTCCGGCGAAGAAGATCAGCCGCTGGTTTCGCACCAGCCGATGCTCTGCCAGCACTGCGAAAATGCGCCGTGCGAAAATGTATGCCCGGTAACGGCGACGACACACAACAGCGAAGGTCTGAACGTCATGACCTACAACCGCTGCGTCGGCACCCGCTACTGCGCGAACAACTGCCCGTACAAAGTTCGCCGCTTCAACTGGTATGAAAACTGGAACTACATGGAAGGGCTCCAGCGCGCTCTGCGTGATCCGCAGCAGCTGGCCATGAACCCCGACGTCACGGTGCGCACCCGCGGCGTAATGGAAAAGTGCACGTTCTGTATTCAGCGGATCGCCGTGGCCCGTCAGGAAAGCCGCGCCCAGGGCGACAAATTCGTGGCGGACGGCATGGTCAAGACCGCCTGCCAGGACGTCTGCCCGTCAAACAGTATCACTTTCGGTAATATCAACGATCCGAAGAGCGCGGTCAGCCGCCTGAAGAAAAAAGAAGCGAAGCGTTCCTATCAGGTCCTCGACTTCCTGGCAGTGAAACCTTCCATCACCTATTTGGGACGGATCCGCAACACCGGGAAGGCCTGAGAGCAGCGACGACGCAGATAGAATCGATTCGGGCGACCGGATCGGTGAATTGTTAGAACAGATTCTAAAAGAGTAACAGCATTTATGGCACAGGACAATTATTCCGAGGAAGAACTCAACGAAATGAGCCCGCCGCTCGTGGAGGGCGGCAAGGTTTATGGCGACGTCAACGACGACATTGTTCGTCCGATGGACACCTTCCCCACCAAACTGTGGTGGGGCGCCTTTGGTGTTTCGCTCGCGTTTTTAACGCTGCTCTTCGTCGAGATCGGCTATCTGATCGCCACGGGCATGGGCATCGTCGGTGTGAACGTGCCGGTCAGCTGGGGGTCGTTCATTATCACCTTCGTCTTCTGGATCGGGATCGGCCACGCCGGTACTTTGATTTCCGCCGTTCTGTACATCTTTCGTCAGCAGTGGCGCACGGCGATCAACCGTTCCGCGGAAGCCATGACGATCTTCGCGGTCGCATCTGCGGGTATCTTTCCGATCATTCACGTCGGTCGCCCCTGGCTGGTATTGATCTGGTTTCCGCCGCTGCCGAACGAACGCGGCACCCTGTGGCCGAACTTTCGTTCGCCGCTGCTCTGGGACCTTTTCGCTATTTCTACTTACTTAACGATTTCGCTCGTGTTCTGGTATCTGGGACTCGTGCCTGACCTCGCGGCCGTGCGCGACCGTATCAGAGGTTCCGACTTCTGGAGCAAATTCCGCAAGAACGCCTACTCGATTCTATCGTTGGGCTGGGTCGGTTCCGCGCGCAGTTGGTCGCACTACGAAGCCACCGCCATGATTCTGGCCGGCCTTTCGACGCCGCTGGTTCTTTCGGTTCACTCAATCGTATCATTTGACTTCGCCACCTCGGTGATTCCCGGCTGGCATACCACGATCTTCCCGCCCTACTTCGTTGCGGGCGCGATCTTCTCCGGTTTCGGTATGGTGCTCACTCTGTTGATCATCATGCGCGAGCTGTTCAATCTGAAAGATTATATCACCATCAAGCACCTTGAGAACATGGCCAAGGTCGTAACCCTGACCGGCATGATCGTCGGTCTGGCCTACGCGACCGAATTCTTCGTCGCCTGGTATTCCGGCACCGAAGCGGAGGCCTTCGTCTTCATCAACCGCGCCTTCGGTCCTTATTGGTGGAGCTACTGGATCATGATTTCGTGTAACGTAATCAGCCCCCAGATCTTCTGGTTCAAGAAGCTGCGCACCAACCCGATGGTCCTGTGGATCGTTTCGATCTTCGTCAACATCGGTATGTGGTTCGAGCGCTACGTGATCGTTGTGACCTCGCTGCACCGCGACTTCCTGCCCTCCAGCTGGGATGAATATGTGATGACCGCGCACGACTACGGCATTATGCTCGGATCGGGCGGATTGTTCTTCACTCTGTTCCTCCTGTTCTGTCGCTTTTTGCCGACGATCGCCATGACCGAAATCAAGATGGTGATGAAGTCCAAAGACGCCGCCAAAGGATACGGACACTGATCCACGCATCGGATTCAGTTGAATACGCTACGGTAATTATCTTATGAAAGAAAAACTGGATAAATTCTTAGAAGATCTGGCGCCGAAACTGGACGCCTTCTTTGAAGCGCCCGGCAAAGCCTTTTTCGCGACGCTGAACAAACTCTTCGAATATACGTACCGCGAAACGACGAAAGGCATCTACGGCCTCTTCGACACGCCGGAAAAGATCAGCAAAGCGGCGAAGGCCACTTTCGCCAAAGGCTATACGAATTTCGACTGCCTGACGCCCTTTCCGGTCCACGGCCTGGAATTCGACATGGGCCTCAAGCGCTCAAAGATCCCCTGGATTACTTTTTTCGCGGGCCTGACCGGCCTGGCCATCGCCTTCGGCCTGCAGCTGGTCGTGCATGAGCAGGTGCTTCCGCGCATTTTTCCGTACTTCGACGGCTTCCCGAACTTTCGTTCCTATCCGTTGAACATCGGCGGTAAGCCGACCTTCGCCTGGCCGGCCATGGTGCCGATTCTGTTCGAATTAACCGTACTGGTCGGCGGTCACACCACCGTTGCCGGTTTGATTTTACTGGCCGGGATGTACAATCCCTTCCGCAAGCCGCTGCATCCGGAAATCACGAACGACCAGTTCTGCCTGTGGATTCCCGCGGATTCCGCGAACTACGACGAAGCAGGCGTAGCTGCTTTTATGAAGGAGCTCGGCGCGGCTGAGATTACGAAAGTCGACGGCGACGATCAGTCCCCGGCGGGCGGCGCGGCGGCTCCTGAAAGCGCGGGAGAAAGCAGTCCCGCCTGAGATCGGTCTGAAATTGATCAGCGGCAACATCACTGAGATTCTGATATTATGAACGAATTCGCAAACTACCAATTTCTGACCGGGAAGGGAAACCTGATGCGCGGCGCGCTTGCGGCTGCGGTTCTGGTTTCCGTTTCGGCCTGTAACTACAGCGGCAACCTTTCGGGCATGCACTGGTTCCTGGACATGCACGACAGCCACGCGGTCGAAAGCCAGGAAGAAGACTATACGACTCTGGCCACGGCGAAAGGCGACGGCTGGACGAAAGGTATGGACGACAGTGAAATCTGGACCGGCGCCGGTTCCTATCGCACGCCGCCCGAAGGCAGCGTGCCTCGCAATTACGATCCCTATCCCTACGCCGCCGGCGAAGGCGCAATCGCCGGACAGGAACTGCAAAACCCGCTGCCGAAAACCAAAGCGGTGCTCGCGCGCGGTCAAAAAGAATATAACGCCTACTGCGCGGTTTGCCACGGCTACACCGGCATGGGCGACGGGCCGGTCACTCCGCGCTTCCCCGACATTCCGGCGGTGGTCAGCCCGACCATTATGAACTGGAAAGACGGCGAGATCTTTCACATCGTCACGATGGGCCGGGCTCGCATGTATCCCTACGCTGCTCAGATCAATCCGGAAGATCGCTGGTCGATCGTCCACTACGTGCGACTGCTGCAGGAAAAACGAAAGCAGGATCCGGATTATAAATAAGATCCGGGCGAAAAGCGAGCCGGCCTTCAGCTCGAAAACGATTTCAATTTCTAAGAATACGAACGAATTAATTTTGGTGTAAACATGGTCAGTCTTCCCGACGAATCAAAACTCAAGTTTCAGTTTCCGAAACAGCTGCAGACGATCTGCCTGGCGCTGATCGGCGGCGGTTTGCTGCTGACGCTCCTTCATCTGGGCATCGTCCTGATGGAGGACGATCACCACGGCGGTCACGACGAAGCCAAAGCCGCCCACGTCGAAACGACTGCTGATGCCCACGGCGCGGCGGAAGCCCATGCAAGCGAAGCGGCCGACGACGCCCACGCCAAAAAAGACGGCGGCGCGCACCACCACTCGAAATTCACGCGTTTCTTTTATTCACTGCACCTGGCGCTCTTAGTAGCCCTGCCCCTTTCACTGGGCGGCATCTTCTTCGTCGCCATCAACGTGCTGTCGGGAGCCGCCTGGAGCGTTTCTGTAAGACGCCTGGCGGAGAACTACTTCTGGTATCTGCCGGTGGTGCTCGGTCTGATGATCATCATCTTCGCCTTCGGTTTCGGCGACGTATTTCATCACTGGGTGCACGCGCCCGAAACGGATCTCCTGGTAAAACACAAAGAGGCCTGGTTGAACGTGCCGTTCTTTATCGGCCGTAACATTATCTGGGTTCTACTCTGGATTCTCTTCGGCTATCTGTTCTGGAAAAACTCCGTCGCCCAGGACTCAGACGGTAAGATGAGCCATACGAAGACCGCCGCGAAGCTCAGCGCGGGATTCCTGATCGTCTTCGGTCTGACCTATTCTTTCAACTCCTGGGACATCAGCATGAGCCTGGAACCCCACTGGTTCTCGACTCTGTGGGCGATCTACATCTTCGCCGGCATGGCGCTGACGCTCTACGCTTCGCTGATTCTGTGGACCGGTTTTCTGAAAAAGAACGGCTATTACGGCGAAGCCTTCAATGAAAACCATCTGCACGATTTGAGCAAATATCTCTTCGGCCACACGATCTTCTGGGCCTATATGGCGGTCAGCCAGTATCTGCTGATCTGGTACGGCCACATTCCGGAAGTCACGACTTTCTTCTACTATCGCACCGACGGCGGCCTGTTCGAAAACCCCTGGTATGCGATTACCGTACTGCTGGTGCTCTGCCGCTTCGTGATTCCTTTCTTCCTGCTCTGCAAGCGCGAGTGGAAGCGCAGTTGGAATTTCATGATGGGCCTGTCGGTCTTCATCATCTTCGGTCAGATCCTGGACATGTACTGGGTCGCCTACCCGACGCTGTCTAAAAAGTTCACGCCTTTCTCCTGGGAGGAGATCGGCCCGCTGCTGTTCGTCATCGGCAGCTTTATTCTGGTGGTCGGCAAGAACCTGGAACGCCAGTCGCTGATCCCGGTCAAAGACCCGCGCCTGGAGGAATGCCTGCACTTCCATCAGTGAGTGCAGGATTTCACTCAGCTATAGTCACTTTCATATAACATCGAGAAATTTGAAGATGCAACAACCGAAACGAATCTCCTCCGCCCTCCGAATCAATCAGCTCGTACCGGGTCTGTTGGGCCTCGCGCTGATCGCAGCCCAGCTGGTAGCCTGCGACCGGATCGGAACGATTAAAGGGCACACCTCGCCCGATCCACTGGCGGCCACGCCGGTTTACGAAGTGAACCGCGATGTGATTTTCCAGGGCTCGGTCTACTATGCCCAAGCGGGCTGCGCAAAATGCCACGGCGTTGGTTTTGACGGCCTCGGCCCCGACGCTACCGCAACGAAAAACGAAACCGGTCTGGAAATGCCAGGCTTCGCGGACGTCGCCATCGCACCGGAGAAAACCGCTCTAACATATTTCAAAACCATCACGATGGGAACCGAGCAACTGCCGACCCACAGCAACCAGAGTTATACCGACCGCGGTCGCTGGGCGATGGCGCACTTTCTGTATTCTCTTACGACCAAACCCACGGGCCCCGATGGTCACGAACACCAGGCCGCTCTGGCGCAAGCCGATGCGGAAATCCGCGCGGCCTACGACGGCAACCGGCGCTGGGTGATGGGCTACAAGAAAATCGAAGATCGCCCGCAGACTCCGAAGCTGGAAGAACTCTTAAAGCTAACGAATATTGGCGATGATCAGGCGGGCCGCTGAACCGCCGCGCGAGTCAATACCGAGAATACCAGGCGAAATACTAAAACGGACTAATAAAGAACGACTACTATGGAAGCGATAAAGAATCTCATCAAGATGGTCAGCGAAATCGAGTTCACGATCAGAGCCTACCTGATCGCCGGTTTCACCTGGGCGCTGGTCGCCGTATTGCTTGCGAGCCTGAATCAGATTCAGTTTTTTCTGATTCTGGACCTGCCGCCGGCTCTGGACTACGGCTACGCCCGCCCGCTGTTCGCGCTGACTTTGATTTTCGGCGCGCTGCTCTCGTTCTTTTTCGCCGCCGCCTATCACATTCTGAAAAGCGTAACCGGCGAAAACCCGAAGCTGGCTCTGGCCGCCTGGGCCGGATTCAAGCTGCACCAGTTCGCGCTGCTTCTGGGAATCATTACGATTCTGGCCGGCTACAACGCAGGCCGCGAATACGGCGAAATGACCTGGATCTCCGACAACCTGCTGGTACTCGCACTGATTCTCTTTCTGGCGACCGCCATCGAAGCCCTGAAATCCAGCGGCAAAAGCGACATGGCCGCGACCTATTCGATCGTCGCCGCGGCCGGCGGTCTGATCGTCTATCTGCTCGGAAACATTGGCCTGCCCACCGGCCCCCTGACCCACGTTCCGCTCTTTCGCGGCATGGAAGACGCGGCCGTTCAGGAATTCTATCGCACGGGCGTTCTGGGATATTTCATCCTCTTTCCCCTGTTTACGATGCTGTATTTTTTCATTCCCTCTTATTATAAGACGCCGCTCTACAGCGAGCGCATGGCGGCCTTCACCGTATTCGGCATGCTGGTGATGATTCCCTTCGCGGGTGCTGCGGGACTCGCTCTGTCGGCGGCCCCCGCGTTCCTGCAAACCCAGGGCGTCTTCACGGCGATCGCGCTGGCGGCGGCGATTCTGGCCGGCGGCTTAAACGCACAGTACACGATCAGCCGCTCCGGTAATTATTATATCTCCGACTCGATCGGATTGATGCTGCGCTACGGCCTGTTCTTCTTAATGGCGACCGCGGTTCTGCGCGCCATCATGAGCCCCTTCTTTATGCAGGCGCACTTTGCGTATACCGGCCTGAACCTGCGGGATCTCGGTCGCGACGGTTTGACCTACGGTCTGTTGATCGCTATGGGCGCCGGTCTGATCGTCGCTCAGAAGATCACAAATCGCACGATGAGCACACGCACCGCGGGCATCGCCGCCATGAGCCTGGGTATGGGCGCGCTGCTGATTTTCGTCGGCGATCTGGCCCAGGGCTTTCTCCAGGGCGGGGTACAAAGCGAAACCCTCGTTGAAAACGGCGCCACCTCGGTCGCGGTATCGGCCTGGAACGAAGTCATTTTCGCGGGCACTTTTTATCAGGGTGCCGATGAAGCCGGACAGTTTCTACTGAGTCTTCGCGTTTTGCACTTTGTAGGCGTGCTGCTGATCGCATTCGGCACGATCGCCGTGAGCTTCGGATTCTATCTGCACATGGCGGGCGCGGGCGCTGAAGGCTACGGCGAACCGGACCTGACCAACAAAAATCGAATCGAAACGCCCGTTCCGGCGCCGGCTGCGGGTCACTGAGGCGAGCCGCAAACATCGATTCGAGCGAAACTAGCGTAATTCTGGCGTAATACTATGAGCGAAAAAGAGAACAAGATCGTAAGCACTCTGGACGGCATCCTGAAGGATCCGTTAAAACTGGCAGGGGCCGTGATCGGCGCGACCGCGGTGCTGGGAATCTTCGCGATTCACATGCACTTCGAAGTCCTGCCGACCCATGGCGCACGAGCGCACCTGTCACCCGAATCGGCGCTGGCCATGAAAGGCCAGGAAGTCTATATGCAAGAGGGCTGCCAGTACTGCCACTCGCAAAACCTGCGCAGTCTGGACTGGGAAGTCGCGCGCTTCGCGGATGCCGACGCCTACGGCTACTATCCTCTGCCCCATATGATGGAATACTATTTCGAAGCGCCGTCTATGCGCGGCAGCGAGCGCAAAGGCCCGGATCTTTCACGTCTGGCGGGCAGCATGAACCGCGAAGATCTAGAAGGTCTGCTGCAGAGCACGAAGTCCGACACCCTGCGGGCCGGACACCATCGCTTCGGCCACCTCTTTCAGAGCGAAGCCGGTATGTCGCCGCTCTTTCTCAGCTGGCGCGTGCGCATGATGATGAACGCCCGGGCGCCCCTGTCTGATTCATATCAGAAGAGCGTCTTCGAGCAGTTGGACGGCCAGACCCGCGGCGACGCCCTGGTCGAATATCTGCTGACTCTCGGTCGCAAGCAGTCTGAGTTCGCCGGGAAGTATTTCCAATAAGATCCGGCTTTGCTATATTGATTTAACGATTTTCAAATAGAGAAGAATCATATTTTTTCGAGCAATTTATTATGAGCAACAACCCCACAGAAAAAGGCGTACCGAACTGGTTACTGTTTTTATTTTTCGGCTCGCTGGCCGTCGGCGCCATGTATTCCGTTTTCAAGCACGGCTTCCTGGCAGAGCAGCCTCGCCTGCAGGCGTACATCATTCCCACTCTTGTTGAAGTTCCTCAGCGCAGCGACGCCGTCATTTCTGAAGGCGAAAAATTGTATGGCCAGGCCTGCGTCGCCTGCCACGGCGCGAACCTCCAGGGCCTCGTCGGTCCCAACCTGGTCGACGCGGAATGGTGGCACGGCGATAACGAGCAGAAGATTTACAAGGGCATCGTAAACGGCTTCAGCGCCGCGCAATCGCAGTCCGGTCAAATTATGCCGGCGAAAGGCGGCGCGAATATTTCCGACGGGGACGTCTGGAAGATTCTGTTCTACATCTCTTCCAAAAACGGATCCATCAAACAGGACGCGCCCATTCCCGAGATCTGATTTCAGCGCAGCAGCAGCCGGCTCTCCCGGCGCTTCGCTTGCTTCCAAAACCGCGGCACCGATTGTTTTTATACATCGGCAACCCGCGGTTTTTTTGCGCCCGACGCAGCCCCCGGCTATGACAATCGTTACGACAGAACCCGCGGCTATCATCGCGTAATTAACGGGCAATGAATCGCTTCGTTCGACAGCACAGCCGCTTCGCCTGGCTGACTCTGCTCGTACTCCTCGCAGACTTCATCGCCCGCGGCCTGAATTTCGCCCTGCAGCAACCGGGGCTCGCGGGAACGTCTACAATAGAAGCCAGGGCCGTCGCGTCCGCGCTCCTCGCCCTGAATCTGAACCTGGCGGCGCTGCTCTTCGCTTTCGCGGCGGCAATCAGCGGCGCCGGTCTGCTCGGCCGACTCTCGAATTCCCGTAAACTTCTGCGCGCGATCGGCTGGCACCTGGTTGCCGCGATGCTGGCCCTGGCCGCGATCATCCTGCGACTGGCTGTCTCCGAGACATCCGGGACGAATGATTCCGAGGCCGCCGAACGAAATCATCCGGGGGCGCTGCTGGCCGCCGGAACAGGGCTGGCGTTCTGGGCGATGAGCATACTGTCCGGCCGGCGCGTCGCCCGCCTGCGAAGAGCTGAACCGAAAGTGCGCACTACCGAATCAGGGCGCAGTTAGCCGACGGATCCATCCGGCAATTTCCGCTGCATTCGTGTACTGCACGTAGTGATTGCAATCTCGCAGGCGCAGCAGATCGACCGCCCGGACACCACTCACAGCCGCTGGATTAGCCCGGGCTTTCTCGACGACGGCCGCCGCCCGGGAGGCCAGTCCTTCCGCGAAAGCCGTGCGAACCGCAACGCCGACCGCCTGGGCTTCCCGCTGACAATAAGCCATGCTCAGAGGAATCTCCAGAGACGCGAATCGATCCGCATAAATTTCAAACTCCGCCGGAGCCGCGCGGTTCGCCAGGGCGAAGGCTACCAGGCTATCGGCGTGGGCCCAGAGCTTCATGCGAAAAGATACGAAACCGGGAGGCATAGCGTCCATGCGCGGGGCCAGCGCCTGTTCCAGATTCGATCGGATCATATTCGGCCCGACCAGCGCGCCCACCAGGATCGCCAGTCCCCGGCCGGCGTACGGCAGAGTCAGCACGAAATCGTTCAGCCCTGGTTTATAGGCGCCCGGTCCCGAGGTATCGAGGGTGAGCACACCGCGAGCGGCCCGGGGATGGCGCACGGCGAAAACAAGGGCGATCGAGCCGCCGTGGGAATGCCCGACAAGCAGCGGTTGCTCAAGTTCCAGGGCATGGATCGCGGCGGCGGCCACGTCGGCGTTTCCGACCAGAGTCTTGTGCTCCGGGCCCCCCGTGCTGCGCACGAAACCGGGCCGGTCCAGGATGGTCAAGCGGTGAGAATCGCCCAGAGCGCGAATCAGGGGCGTCCAGTCTTCGACGGAACCCATCGCGCCGTGCAAGAGCAGCACGTCCGGCCCCTGGCCGATTTGAACATAGCCGATGCGCGCGCCGTTCAGCTCAAGAAAGCGTCGCTCATAGCCCGGCTTCACCCGCAGCTCCGGCGTCACGAATAGGCCGACCAGCCCCGGAGCGATCAGCAGCAGGAGCGGAATCGACAGACAAACGAGTAGAATCTTTTTTTTCATAGTGCCGGCGATCCTCGCATCCAATCCAGTTTACAGGCGCAGCTCAGGCCGACGAATTCAGGCGAACGAAACGAAGCGGCCCTTTCAGGCGAGCGGCCTGGCTCAGGAATCGATCAAAAATCAAGTTTTTCGGCCGCGGCGTCAGAGGCGGCCTTCAGCCGCTCCACGCGAAACTGCAAGCGGCTGCGCCCCGCGAAATAGCTCATCTCAAGCGAGCCGTACAGAGTCACCGGAAGCTTGTTCTCCGCCGCCTGCGCGATGCGCGCTCCCAATCGCCAGGCGACGCAGTCCACGTGGGACGGAGCGCCCCGCAGTTGAAAGCGGGCGTGCAGGCCGTCGGTCATATATTTGATCTTCGCGGGATGCACGTCGCGCAGACAGAATACCGGTTCGGGATTGCCGGAACCGAAAGGCTCCAGCAGCTCCACGTCTCGCAGCAGTTCGTAGCCCAAATCGGCCGGCTGCAGCTCCAGGTGAAATTCATCGCCGCTCTCGCCGTTGCCGCCCCCGGCCATGGCCGCCGCGTGTTCGGCGAGCACGGCGGGCGCCGCCGCCTGCAGGGCCTGCTCCAATTCGGGAATGCGATCGTAGTGAATAGAAAAACCGGCCGCTTCCGGGTGACCGCCGAACTGTACGAAGAGCTCCGCCGCCGTATCCAGCAGTTTCAGCACGTTCAGTCCGGCGTGGGTTCGGGTAGAGCCCTTCGCGTGTTTGCCGTCCCGGTTGATATAGACGACGGGTTTATGATGACGTTCGACCAGACGCGTGGCGACGATGCCGGACACGCCGGGCTCCAGGTCTTCGTGATAGCAAAACAGGATCGGCTGCTCCAACAACTCCGGATGCTCTTCGAAATGCCGCGCGACGACTGTCTCGTTGCGCGCGGTGCGCTTCTTGCGATCTTCGTTGAGCTTGACGAGATCCTTCGCCAGCTGACGGGCTTCGTTCCGGTCTTCGCAGGTTAAAAGATCGAGGGCCAGACGCGTGTTGCCCATCCGCCCCGCGGCGTTGAGGGCCGGGCCGATCGACCAGCTCAGGTCGCGACTGACGACGCGATCCGCCGGTAAACCCAGCGCTCCAATCAAAGCTTCGTAGCCGGGACTGTACGGCCGCTCTCCGCGCCGGGGAAATCCCGACTGTCCGATTCCGAGCCGCACCAGCGCCCGGTTTTCACCGACCAGAGGCACCATATCCGTAATGATTCCCACGGCCGCCAGGTCGGCGGTGCGCTGGACAAATTCGAGCAGCCGCGGGCGGCTGCGGATCATATAGCCCAGAACGATCTTGCCGGCGGTCAGCCCGCGCGCATCGAATAGCTGGCGATCGGCGGCCGGCTCCGCGTCTATGCCCGGCGTAAAAAACTCCAGGTCCCCGGCCGCGAGCGCGTAGCTCTCGGTCAAATCGCACCACTCCAGATCCGGAAAAGCCGCCTGGCCCGCCGCCAGATCCACGAAACGTCCCAGAAAGCACCCGCAGCGATAGGCCGAAACGGCACCGCCGACCGCGTCCGGATAATAAAACGCGCGCTGCCATTCTTTCGTAAACGAAAGCCCGTAGGCGAGCAACAGCTTAAATACCAGGCCGACGGTCGCGATCTTGCCGTCGTGTTCCAGAGCGCAGACCACGTCCGCGTCGCGGCAGGGATTTACGAAGGCGAGTCCGTCCAGAGCCGCTTCGGGAATTCGGTCATGCAGCTGGTGATGGTCCAGGATGATCACCTGTTTGCCGCGTTCTAAGAGCTGGTTTACTTCGGGGCCATGCGACGAACCCATATCGAGCAGGATCACCAGATCGGCGTCGCCCTCGCGGATGCGATCGAAGAGATCCCCCGACAGACCGTAGTCATCGCCGTCGTCGGAAACGACCAGCTCCAGACCGCCGCCTTTTTTCTCGTGACGATCCCGCAGGAAATTTCCCAGCAGGGCGGTCGATGAAACGCCGTCCACATCGCGGTCGCCGAGCACAAGCATGCGCCCCCGGCTTTCGATTGTGGCTCGCAGAATCTCCACCGCCTCCTCCATGCCGGGAATCAGCAGCGGGGAATGGAAGCAGCCGGGACCGGGATCGAAAAAATGCGGATCCTGGCGGGCGGCGGCATAGTCCGGATGGGCGATGATGCTGCGCAGCGCCGGCGGCAGAGCCCGGAGAGCGCGGGTCAATGCCGGAGATTCGTCGTTTGTGCGCGACGAATCTTCGCCGCTATCGGGTGCGGCGGAAAACTCCGGATCAACGCGGGTGCTTTTTTCGGCCAACATGTACGAATGTTACCGACTTATGTCGCCATTGCAAGCAAGAAAGCTGGCAGGCCGCCGAAGCCAGGGGCCGGGCGCTCCCATGACCCTGAAAGCAGGCCTCAGTTCCGAAAGTCTTCCTGAAAGAAGGACGGCCGCCGCCCCCGGGGCGAATCGGGATCCGGGAGCACGTCGCTGACCGGATCGTAGAACCGGGGGCTTTTGCTCATGTAGCGGGGCGCGAGCATATAGCGATCCGAAAGCCGGCCGAATTCCCGGTAGAACAGCCGATCGATAAACAGCAGCAGGCCCGTAAATCCGTCCTCGCGAATGATGCGGTTCGCATACGCCGAACAGCTGGGATACATGGGACAGCGCGGGCCGTCGATATGAGTGCCGACTTCCTGATGATCGCGAATGATCGCGTGAAAGGGCTTCATATAAAAGCGCTCTGAAGATTTAGATTCAGACTCAGGCGAGTCCGCTTCGGCTTCCGTTGCCGTCTTTGCCTGCGCCGTTTCCCCGGCGGGCGAGCGCCTGGAATCCGCCGAGGAGCAGGCGCTCACAAACAGCGCAACGCCGATCAAAATCCAGGACAGTCGCAGCATGCACGGAGGCTGCTCGACCGCCGGTGAACTGGCAATTGATTTTTCCGGCTGGACGTTCGGAGCTCGCGGCGAATCATGCAGGGGCGGACCGGCGATAGGGGCCGGACCGAGACCGTTACGACGAATGAACTGGAACTGGAATCAAAACCGCGTCGACGAGTTCATGCAGCACATATCGACCGGCTTTGTGCCGCCGTCGCCGCTGGAGCTGGCTCTGCAGCTGACGGCCCTCTTCGTCGTCGTTTTCGGCTACGCGTACCTGTATCGCCGGATCCAGGCCGGCCGCCGGCGCGAACGCGTCGCCCTCAGCGAAAGCCGTTTCATTGAAGGCTGTCACGAGCTGCGCCTGCCGCCCGGCGATCGCCAGTTGCTGCGACGTCTGGCCGCTTATCTACCGCGCCCCGACGAGGAGCTGCACACCCTGCTCCGGGATCGCGAAATCTTTCAGGCGGCTCTCGACGCGCTGCTGCAGACGGAGTACCGCGAACACGAAACGCCGGGGGCGGCCCGGCCCTTCGCGGCCCTGGGCGTGCGGCTGGGATTTCGCGCGCAGTCCAGCGGGCGCATTGTACGGTCGACGGCGGATCTGCCCGTCGACACGCTGCTGCATTCGACGGAGGGCGAGCCGCTCTTTCGCGTGCGCGAAGTCCACCCGGCGCATCTGGATGTCGAAATCATAAACGATTTGCCGGCCGACTGGAAACGCAAGCGGGACCTCGAACTCAGTTTTCGCCGCCGGGAAGGATTTTATATGTTTGAAGCGAGTTTAATCGCAACTGAAGACGCGGCCGGATCAGCCGGAACGCAGGCGGTGCTTTCGCACAACCGCGGACGGATTCTTCGTCGCCAGAATCGCAAACACTTTCGCCGGGAACTGCGCCTGCCCGCGCGGCTCGGAAAACTTGAAGGGCATACGATCAATCTGAGCGGCGGCGGAGCCTTACTGGAATTCAACGACGCGCGAAAAATCGAAGCGCGCCCGGGGGATGCCCTCGACCTCAGTCTCGAATTAGATGCGCGCTATACTCTGCGCTCCACGGCCCGGATCATCGCGCTGCATGTAGAACAGTCGCAGATCCAGGTGGAGTTCGCACGCATCCGCGACGCCGACCGGGACCGTTTGATCAAATATCTGTTCGGCGAAGAAGGCCGCAGCGCTTTCGCCGACGCCGACCGGCGCAGTGCCGGAGCGGCGGCACTCTGGATATTCGGCGCGCTGGCCGGCATCTCCCTGCTCGGCGGCGGGCATCCGCTGCACGCGCAGCCGGGCGCCGGCGAACCGACGACGCAGCAGCAAACGAAAAGCGGCGATGCTTTCGCGGGCGGGCTGCGGGTCGGCGGAAATCTGGGCGATTATTATTACAGCCGGGGACGCTACGATCTGGCCCGCATCGAGTACGATCGCCGGCTGCGTCAGCTGCCGTCTTCGCAGTCGTCGTCTCAGACATCGCCTTCAAACACAGGCGACGCGAAAACAAATGCAAAATCAAACGAGGCTCTGGCCGTGCGCGCGAAGCTGAGCCTGAGTCTGATGCACGATCAAAAGTATCGCGAAAGCCTGGTCTTTATCAATGATCGGCGCGACTATCGCCATCTGTACCTGAGTATGTTCGCCGCCTTTCGCAGCGGCTGGGCATTCCAGGGACTCACCGCTCAAAGCCGCATTCTCGATCGAGACGATTTCAGCGAGAGCCAGAAAGACCAGGCCCGTCTGCTCGGCGGCGCGGTGTACCTGGAGTCCGGCGAATACGAGCGGGTCCGGCAGTACTATTCGAATTTACAGCAGTCCGCCGACGACGAGCAGGTTCGTCGAATGAGCGGGCGGCTGCTCACGAGCCTGGACGAATACGAATCTCTGGATCGCAAAAACGCCTGGCTGGCGGCGGGGTTTTCCACGATCTTACCCGGCGCCGGCCAGATTTACGCGGGCCATACCGTCGACGGGATCACTGCGCTGTTTTTTAACGGAATGTTCCTCGGCTCGGCGGCGATCATGTACGATCTGGAAAGGCGCTCCGACAGTCCGCATATCGGCTCCGGAATCTTCGGCGTGATCGGCCTGGTCTTTTATCTGGCGAATGTCAGCGGGGCGTACCAGACCGCGCATCGTTATAACGCCTACCAGGAGCGCCGCTTTCATCAGGAAGTGCGTGACGCCTTTTTTCATCTGGACTATATTGAAAAGAACAGCGGTGTGGTGTTCCAGACCGACTTTTGAGCGCGACGCGACGCGAAACCACGAGACGCCGAAGCGCGTACGATTCCCCAGGAGACCCGCATGTCCCAGAACCAGAATTCGAACGAAAACCCGAACGAAAATATTCGAGAAATGGTCTCGAGCATGTGTCAGAATTTTTACACTCTCGGCTGGGTCAGCGGCACCGGCGGCGGCATCTCGATCAAACGCGGCGAAAAAATCTACATGGCCCCGAGCGGCGTCGAAAAAGAAAAGATCCGTCCGGAAGACGTCTTCGTTCTCGACCGGCAGGGCGAAGTTGTGGAAGCTGCGGCCAATCCCGCTTTGAAACTCAGCGAGTGCGCCCCGCTCTTTCAGTCCGCCTACGATCTGCGGGACGCGGGCGCGGTTCTGCATTCGCATTCGGTCAACGTGGTGCTCGCGACCATGCTTGCCGAGCGCCAGTCGGGCTTTATTTCTACGCTCGAATTTACTCAACTCGAAATGTTGAAAGGTCTTTCGGGCCACGGCTACTACGACACTTTCGTCCTGCCCGTAATCGATAATACGCCGCGGGAGTGCGAGCTGACGGATTCCCTGCGCGCTGCGATCGAGCAGTTTCCGAAAACGCCCGCGATCGCCGTTCGCAATCACGGCGTGTACGTGTGGGGCAAAAACGAAGTCCAGGCGAAAACCCAGGCTGAATGCATCGACTATCTGTGCGAAGTAAAAGTGAAGATGCACGCCGCCGGCATTACGAACCATCTGCAATCAGCGCCGGTCGCCTGATTGCGCGCCGAAATCATTGCGGAAATCATTGCGCGAATCTTTTCAAACGACACCGACCGCTTCGCGAATCACTCGCCGGCGGCGATGCTTTCGATCTTGCGCGCCAGCGAACTCACCACAGTCGCATGCAGATCCGCCAGGGGCACCCAGCGCCATTCGATCGAAGCGGCGCCCGTGGCTGTCGCCCCGGCTTTTAATATTTCCAGCGCCTGTTTTTCAGGGCCGCTGAACCGGCCGCGAATCACGCGCCCTTCAATCCGGTGGTGCGTAATGCTATGGCGAAAGCCCCGATCGAGCGGCCGGATTTCGCCGATCGCATCCGATTCCAACAGCGCCTCAAGTCCAGGCGCAGCCGCCGGCTCGAAATAAACCGCGCCTGAAAAACGATACGGAAAAAACCACAGTCGGCGAAAGAATCGCGACGACTCTTCCCGGACAGCCAGCAGCTTCGTGCGCTTCCGATTATAGATCAGCATCGCGTCCAGACGCAGTTCGACCGTGTCCGGCTTTTTCTTTTTCGGCGGCAGGCCGGCGGCGATGGCGCCCGTTGGATCTTCCGCGTACGTCGCACACTGGCTTCGCAGCGGACAGGGCGCGCAGTCGGGCCGACCGGGAACGCAAATCACGGCGCCGAGTTCCATCATGGCCTGGTTGTGATCACCGGGCGTCGTTCGCCCGCGCAGCTCGATCAGTCGATCGGCCTGCCGCGCGTATTCGGCGTCGCTGACCGCCCAATCGCCATTTTCGCCGCCGTCGCTATTTTTGCCATCGGTCGCTCGCCCGGCACGCGTCAATCCCAGCAGGCGATCCAGCACCCGCTTGACATTGCCGTCGAGCACGGCGGTCGGCTGGTTTAATGCAATCGAAAGAATGGCGGCGGCCGTATAGGGTCCCACGCCCGGTACTTTCAGAGCGGCCGAAAGCTCCGAAGGAAAGTCGCCGTCGTGCTGTTCTAAAATATAGCGGGCGCCCTTTCGTAAATTTCGCGCGCGGGAATAGTAGCCGAGACCCTGCCAGGCGGCGAGCACCTCCGCTTCCGGCGCCGCCGCCAGAGCCGCCAGATCCGGAAAGCGCCGCGTGAATTCGAGATACTTCGGCAGCATGGCCGCGACGCGGGTTTGCTGCAGCATCACTTCCGATACCCAGATCGGATACACGTCCCGGGTCCGACGAAAGGGCAGATCCCGCTTCGACTTGCCATACCACGCGTGTAGCGGGCGCAGATTCAGATGGTCAGTCTTGGCCTTTATTTTCACTTTTTTTCTGCGGACATAGGCGATATTCTGACGCAGCTTCGCCGCGCCCGCGCGTCCCAGGGGACTGCCGACGAACAATTCCTCCGGAAAAGCAGGCGACGCATCGGACGCGGACGCCGCCGCAGCGACGGGCGCATCTCGTTCGAACTGCCCGTCGTCGGCCGCCATAAAATCGCCAACTTCCGATCGCATCAAGAAGGCGGGCTCCCGCGTGCTTCGATCGCGGCTGCGCCGGTTGCGATTGTACGGACAGACTTCCTGGCAAACATCGCAGCCGAAAACCCAGTCGTCGTACTTCAAGACCTCGCCGGCCTTCGCACTGACCGCCGTATCAAGGCTTGATCGAATCGAAACCGATTCATCGCGTTCAATCGTAAGATACGAAATACAGCGCGCCGCGTCGATTTTGTATTCTTCGAAAAGGGCGCCCGTCGGACACGCGTCCAGACACAGCCGGCATTCGCCGCAC
This sequence comes from bacterium, assembly GCA_024742665.1. Classification (GTDB taxonomy): domain Bacteria; phylum Spirochaetota; class Leptospiria; order Leptospirales; family Leptonemataceae; genus JANSYA01. The sequence goes on along the minus strand of JANSYA010000010.1, from coordinate 183,549 downwards.
AGATCCGGCAGCGGTCCGTCGCCGGGAAGTTCGCGGTTCAGCAGCAGCACGCTCAGAAAAAAATAGGATCCGATTTCCGGGTGAATCAAATTCGTATGTTTGCCCTGCCAGCCCAGGCCGGCCATGCGCGCCAGGATTTTCTCGGGCACCGGCGCCGAGTCGACGACGATGCGCCCGTCAATCCCGGGATCGATTTCGCGCAGAGCCTCAAGCAGCCGCTTGCCTTTCTTGCGCAACAGGCGATGGTAATCGCGGCCGCCGGCGTAGCGCGAAACGCGCCGACGCGACTTCGCCAATGCCGCTTCCATATTCTGATCGCGATAGTACGTGCCCAGAACCAGGGCGCTTTCGCCGCCCGGAAAAAGGCGCGCCGGGTCCGTACGCAAATCCAGATGACGAACGAACCAGTCCATACCGGCGGCGTAACCCTCGCGGGCGAAACGTTCGAGATTATTCCGATCCTGTTCGGGAAGTCGTAGAGGCGAAAAGCCGGCCAGATCGTAGCCGTGACTCAGGGCGATCGCGCGCAGGCGTTCTTTGAAATCGCCGGCGGCAGGGTTCACAGGGATTCGCCGGTCAGGCGCGACGCACGTACATAGCGCGAGAGCCGTTCGCGAATCTCTTCCGGCAGTGTCTGAAATTGAATGCCGGTTTCGAATAGATTTTTGCCGTCTTCGACCGTATTGCACCAGACGACGCTCGCCTGGGCGTTGATTCGCAGGCCGGGCTCCGCGGTCGCTAAGTAAAGATCAATGTTAATTAAGTCCAGACTCTGCAGGCGATGGTAGGCGAGCATTCGCAGTCCGTCTTCGCTGATGTCGAGCAATTCGCCCTGGTAGCGACCGACTTCGGTCCAGACCGTAAAATGAACCGGCGTATGCGTGCCGGTGCGTGACGAATTGCGCACCCGGGTTTTGGCGATGGAGGCCGGCTTCTCCAGCCAGAGCGCGCCCTCGGAGCTCGCCCGGGAGACCGTGGCGTCGAATTGGAACTGGTTTCCGCCCAGGCGAAATTCGAGCAGGACCGCGTCGCCGGTTTCCGGCAGATCGTTTTTCGCCGGCATTTCGATTTTAATAAATCGACTTTCAATCTCGACGACTTCGACCGCCAGCGGATCGGAGTTTTTCGCCGCGGTCAGCGTCGCCGGCAAACGGGCCGCCTGAAGATGCGTATTAGCTGATCCACCGTTTTGCACGGTTCCTTATGAAGAGCGCCGGGCCGAGTGACAAGACATTTTCCAGCGCGCTTCCGCTGATTCGTTTGCGGTTTCTGGTAGTTCCATCAAAATGCGTAAATCGCCTTCTTTTACGGCAAATGTTTCGTGCAATCCAGGCGGGGATCAAAGAAGTGGAATACTCTCTGGAAACGCATATGTCACAAACCAGGCCGCAGTCCGATCGGGGCCATTCCCGTCTTAGCCTGCGCATCAATCAGCTTAAGTTTCAACTGGGGCGTTATTCGCTCCTGAGGCTCGTCCTCTTTTTGGGCGCCGTCGGCGTACCACTGGTCCTTCTGTATTCCGGAAGTGTCGTCATAAGTTCCAGGCTGGCGATCTTTACCGGCCTGCCTTTCGCGCTGGCTTTCGCCTTCGTCTACCGTACACACCATCGCCTGCAGCGCGAAACGCGTCTGGCGATCGGCCAGCGCGCGAACTACTCCGACGACGCTCTGCGCGGCTCCGACGAATGGTGGGAGCGTCTGCCTTCGCGAGACGAACCTCCGGAGCTGTCGATCGAACACGAGTACGCCGACGACCTGGGACTTTTCGGTCGCTTTTCGATTTTTCAGTTTCTGGATCGTACGGCGACTCCCGTCGGCCGCGCCCGCATGGTGGATCTGCTCACGTCCCAACCCGATCAGACGGCCCTTGATCCGCAGGCCCACGCCGCTCGCACGCAGGCCATCGCTCTACTTTCGCGTCGCCGGGTGTTTCGCCAGCGCTGGCGTCGCGAAGGCCGTCCCCTCGCCGAGAGCTATCGCAAGCTCTTTCATCTGGATTGGATTCAGGGAATTCAGAATCTGCCCGACGCCGGGATCGCGCGCCCGCTGGTCTGGCTCGCTTTTATTCTGCCCGCGATTACCCTCGGCACCTATATCAGCTTCGAGATGCAGTGGAGCCGGGCGTACTTCTTACTCACCCTGCCGGTGCAAATTGTGTTGTTCGCCTATATGCACTTTCGCCATCGCCGGGTGGCGCTCACCCACGCGAAGATCGTCGACCAGCTCTCGGGATTCGAAGCCCTGTTTCGGGTGGCCGCCGGACTGAGCCTGCCGCGCGATGCGAAGCAATCCGAAGGCGAAGCTGCGTCAGCAAATCTATCGCATCTCAAACGACTCTCGGTTCTGGAAGCGACGCCGGCCGCCGAAATCAAGCGCCTCAGCGGCCTGGCCGGATACTTCAGCTTTCGCCGCAATCCGCTGCTCCACGGCCTGGCCGGGATCTTTTTTCTGTACGAAGCCCACGTAGTGCATGCACTGAGCGGCTGGCAAAGGCGCTGCCGTTCGCAGTTCGCCGGCTGGTTTGCAGACCTGGCCGAACTCGACGCCCTGCTCGCTTTTTCTGCGGCGGTCGATACCGAAAAGCACCTGTGCGTGCCAGAAAACCTGGACGCCCTGGATATGATGACCCGGGTCGGCGCTTCCGCAGCCGCGCAATCCGGACCGGGCGAATCCACGGAGCCTTCCGGAGAAGAAAACCGCGTCTATATTCGCGCGGAAGACTTAAACCATCCGCTGCTGTCGCCGAAAGAACGCGTTTCGAACGACGTCTTAATTGAAACTCAGAAAAAGCTATGGTTGATTACGGGATCGAATATGTCCGGCAAGTCGACCTTTCTGCGAACGATCGGATCGGCGATGCTTTTCGCCATGATCGGCGCTCCGGTGCCCGCCCGACGCTTTCAGTTTCGCCCGCTGCGCTTGATGACCTCGATGAACCAGCGCGACGATCTTTCCAGGTCTCTGTCTCTGTTTTACGCCGAGGTCAAACGAATCGAGCAGCTCCAGAGTCGCCAGGATCAAAAGGATCCGCCGTCCCTCTTCTTGATCGACGAGATGCTGCGCGGCACGAACGCCCGCGAAAGACTGATCGCATCCTCGGGAATCTTAGAACACATGCGCGCGAGTCCGGCTCTTGCTCTGGTCGCGACCCACGATCTGGATCTGATCGAACTCACGCGCAAACATGCAGACGTGATCTGTTACCATTTCCAGGAACAGATCGACGAGAACGCGGCCTCCGGCCGGAGTATGAGCTTCGACTATCGCCTGAAAGAGGGGCCGGTGACTTCCTCAAACGCGCTTAAAATTCTGGAGCTGGAAGGAGTCCGCCTGTGAATTCGGAGAAACTCGCTGCGATCGATTTGGGCACCAACTCCTTTCATCTGGTCGTTGTGCGCGTCCTGGAAAACGGAAAGATCGAAATCATCGCCGATGAAAAAGAAGCCGTGCGCCTGGGCAGCGGCGGCGGAGACCTGGGACTGATCGCCGAAGACGCCATGCAGCGGGGCCTTGCGACTCTCGATCGTTTCGTAAAAATCGCCCGCAGCCACGACGCCCGCATTCGCGCGGTGGCCACTTCGGCCGTGCGCGAAGCCCGCAACAAAAAGAATTTCCTGAACCTGGTCCGCAAGAAGCTCGGCCTGGACATCGAAGTGATCCAGGGTACGGAAGAGGCCCGCCTGATCTATCTTGGCATTCTCCAGGCCTTGCCTCTGTATGAAAAAAAGATATTGATCGTCGACATCGGCGGCGGCTCCACTGAAATTTTGATCGGCACCGCGGGACAGCCGAACTACGCCGTTTCGCGCAAGCTCGGCGCGATTCGTTTGAAAGATCGTTTCTTCGCCGACGAGCCGCTCAAACCCGCGGACGTCGAAAAGTGCCGCAATATGATCCGCGTGGATCTCTCCGGAGTCGTCGAAGACTTACACGAGATCGGTTTCGAAATCGCGGTCGGTAGTTCCGGCACGGCCGAAACCCTGGCGACCATGGCCACCCACCTGGCCTCCGATTCCGAAAGCGAGGCGCAGACGGCCGCCGACGAGGACGAAGCGCAGGGCTCTGCTCTCAACAGTAACGGCAGCGATCTGGCCGACGTGCGCCTGACTCGCGCCGGACTCGATCGGGTCGTCGAAAAAATCGTCAGCGTTCCGACGCATCATCGACGCGCGAAGCTATCCGGTCTGGACGAAAAGCGCGCCGACATCATCGTCGGCGGCGCGATCCTGTTGCAAGAAATCTTCGATCTGTTAAACATCCAGGAGATGCTGATTTCGCCGTACGCGCTGCGCGAAGGAGTCGTGGCCGATACCGTCGCCCGCCGCAGCGGCGGGCGTTCCGTGACGCCGGACATTCGTCGCAATTCCGTGCGTCAGCTCGCCGATCATATGCTCGGGCGCGATACCCAGGAGAATCGCAGCGCCTGGCACACGGCGACTCTCGCGGTGCGCATTCTCGATCAGCTCGCGGCGCAGGGCGTCATCCAGTCGGATGCCCTGGAATTGAATGATAGTCTGCTATTAGAAGTCGCGGGCGTGCTCCACAATCTCGGCCTGCAGATCGCGCACTCGGGCCATCACAAACACAGCTACTATATTATCAAGAACACCGACGCCCTGCTCGGATTCACCCGCAACGAAATTGAAGTCATCGCCCAAACCGCCCGCTATCATCGCAAGGCGCTGCCCTCCAGCAAGCATTCGGAGTACACGGCCCTCACTCCGGAACTGCAGGAACGCGTAAAACTTTTCAGCGCCATCTTACGCATCGCAGTCGGCCTCGATCGCGGCAACAAACAGTCCGTCGAGAATTTGACGATTGAACTCGATGGCGATAGCCTGATCTTTCAGCTGACGCCCCGGCACGACTTCCCCGCTCGCCCGCGCGACCTTTCGCTCGAACGCTGGGCCGCCGAAGCCCGCGCCGATGCGTTAAAGAAGGTGCTGGGAAAGTCGATCGTCTTTCGCGAAGCATGAAGGCGATGCCTCCGCCGCGGTGATCTTTCATTTTCGCGTAAGCCTGACAGCGCGCCCTGCGAAGCCGCGAGCGGAGCTTCCCATCTTAGTATACCCGCTCCCTGTGACGCTTTTTGCTTGCTCGCGGGATTTCTTTGTGATACGATCCGCAACTTCCAGCCGGCCGGCCGCTCCCTGAGATTAATTCCAATCCGGATAACCCGCCACCGTAACCACCCACAGGGGGCGGGCGAGCTGTGTCCTGGATTTTTGATCAGACTTTTTCGAGAATTACAACCGCCAGGCTCATATTGCGGCTGTGAGAGAGAGAAATGTGATAGCGGTTGGCGCCCTTTTCGGCTGCGATCGCGCGGGCCTTGTTGTGCAACACGAGTTCCTTTTTGCCGAAGATCTTACCCGAAACTTCGACGTCGCGCCAGCTTAAACCGGCGCCGCCGGGCAAACTGAGCGCCTTGACCAGCGCCTCTTTCACGGCGAAGCGCGCCGAAAGATAAGGCACAGGATCTTCATGGGAAAGGCTGTATTGAATCTCTTCTTCCGTAAAGATGCGATTCAGAAAACGCCGACCGTGCTTTTCATATACTTCGCGGATGCGATCGTTCTCGACAATGTCCGTTCCCATTCCCAGAATCATGGCAGCACGTGTTCCTTAAATCCTTGAGTTTCTTCGGTCGGGCGACGCACCGTCGCTTTTTCGAACTGAAGGTCCAGGCGCGCGGGGCTGACAGTGAGAATATCCAGATTGCTCCGTCGTAAACGATCGCTGATGAACACCGGCAGATCTTTAATCAGGAACGAAGGTTTCACCGCCGCCTGGGCTTCGTCATAGTACACCGGACAAAAAACGTACGCCCGCAGTTGATCCCGCGAGAGGCCCGGCGGTTCCCGGGCGATATAGATATCGACCGTCTCGTCGCCGACGACTTTCATTTCCAGTCCGCGAATCTCGTTATAGCAGCGGACAGGTACGTCTTCGATCAATGTCAGATCGTCCTGATTCTGCCAGTCGGATTTGAGCAGGCGTACCGTTACGTTGACCGTGTCGGCCTGCCCGCGCGGAACTTCGACCAGGTCTGGCAAGCCCGCCACCGGAGTTTTCGCCGCGGACTCCTGGCGCGCGATACTGCTTTGAATCCGAATCGCTTCGGTTCCCAGGCGATCCATCGTTGAAAGATTTTGATACGGCCCGCGAATGCGAATCGCGGGCGGATCGGTCACGACATAGCCCAGCTGTAAATCGCCCTTGAGCGTGAGGTCCAGGGCGGGGATCACCGGCAGCATGCGCGAGTCCGCGCGGTCCAGATAAACCTTCATGCGATCGGTATAGGTTGCGGTGATATTCTCCGGGAGATCCGGGGTCAGCTCCGCGCGATAAACGTTTTCGCCGGTTTTCGGATTCGACTTTTTTAAGACGATGCGAAATTCCGAAGGCTCCAGATCAATTAAGTCCCGCGAGCCATAAAAAGTAACTTCCATGAAAGACGGCACGCGTTCCGCCAGCAATAGATCGTCCGGCAGAGGAGCTTCCGCGATTCGCACGTTCACCGTACGGCTGACGTTGTGACTGTACTGCACGTAGACAAACAGGAAAACAGCGATCGCCAGACTCCCGGTCTTAAGGCGCCAATTTCGGAGTAAACGCTTCATTTCGGAGACGACTCCTCGCTCTTGTTCGCCGCCGCTCCGCCCCGGCCGGATCTGCCGTCTTCGCCTTTCGATTTGCGATCGGCGGGACGCTCATCGCTATCGCGATCTTTACGGGATTCCAGTTCACGCAGACTCTCGGGATCGGCGGTCGATAGCTTCGGCGACGGATCGTTTAATAAATAGTTCACCAGCGGAACCAAATCCGTAGCGCGCACCGGCGTACGGAGTTCGCCGTTGTACATTACACTGATCTTGCCGGTCTCTTCCGAAGTAACCAGCACCACCCCGTCGGATTCTTCCGAAATGCCCATGCCGGCCCGGTGTCGGGCGCCATGAGTGCGCTTGAGAGAACGGGCATCCGAAAGGGGTAAATAACACGAAGCCGCAACGACCCGATTGCCTTCGATGAAGACGGCGCCGTCGTGTAGAGGCGTGTCCTTGTGAAAGATCGTCTGGAGCAGCTCCGCGGACACCGCGCCGTCTACGGCCACGGCCCGCTCGATAATCGTATCGGGGCGAATGGTCTTTACGATAATGATAATCGAACCGATGCGCCCGGAAGCCATGGTCTTAACCGCTTCCGCGATTTGTTCGAGCGGAACTTCGGGGTTCCGACTAAAATAGCGAAAGATACGCATCTGGCCAATTTCTGAGACCAGACGCTTCAACTCCTGCTGGAGTAAAACGATCAACGCGAAAACCAGATAGGCCGTCGCGTTTTCAATAATCCAGGCCAGCGTGCGCAAATTAAAATAGCGCGCGATGACGTTGACTCCCAAAATCAGCGCGACGCCCAGCAGCAGCTGAAAGGCCCGCGTGCGATTCAATAGAATAAACGCGCGATAGGTGATATATGCGACTGCGCCGATATCGACGCAGATTACCAGCAGCTCAAACCAGGAAGTGTTTTCGAAAAAATCGATCATGAGCCTGGAATCTGTAAGACGTCGTTCATAGAATAGACGCCGGGTTTTTGGCCGGCCAGAAATTTCGCCGCGGCCAGCGCGCCGGAAGCGAAAGTCGAACGCGAAGTCGCGCGATGCGTGATTTCAATGCGTTCGCCGTCGCCGAAAAAGAAAACAGTATGCTCGCCGACCACGTCGCCGCCGCGCAGAGCATGCACGCCGACCTCGTCCCCCGGTCGCGGATCGCCGATGCCCGAACGGCCGTAGACGACATTCGACTCGTCGCGTCCCTGGTTTTCCAGCACGACTTCTTTCAGCCGCTGGGCCGTACCCGAAGGCGCGTCTTTTTTATGATGATGATGAATCTCGGTGATCTCCGTCTCGAAATCCGAAAGACCCCGGGCGGCGACTCCCGTTAAGTGAAACAGTAGATTCACGCCGAGCGACATATTCGGTGCGAGCAAAACCGGAATCCGGTCGGCGAAGCCCAGCAGCTTTGCTTTTTCAACCGGAGTGAAACCGGTCGTGCCGATCAAAAGCGCGACTTTTTTTTCGGCGCATATTTCCGCCACGCGCAGGGTAGTCGCCGGGCTCGTAAAATCAATCGCGACCTGCACGTCCTTGAGCGCCTCATCCGGATCTTCGCTCACCGACACCCCGGCCCGGCCTGTCGCGCCCTCGGCGTCCTGCCATCCGGCCAGTTCACCCGCGTCGGCGCCGACCAGCTCCGAACCCTTGCGTTCCAGAGCCCCGCCCAAAACCAGATCGCGGTGCGTCTGCGCCAGCCCCATGATCGCCCGGCCCATACGGCCTCCGGCGCCGATCATGGCGAAAGAGATAGGATTGTTGCCTGTATCGTTCATATGATTCGAAGCCGCGAAGCTCGAAGCGCGGGTTCGCAAGTCTAGCGGTCTTCGCCCAACTGATCCATCAATTCTTTGAGCCGATCGCGTTGGGGGCCTTCAAATGTAACCAGAGGCAAACGAACCGCTGCCGAAGCGAAACCCAGAACCGACGCCGCCGCTTTGACCGGCCCGGGGTTGGAATCCCAGAACAGCGCGTTCATGAAATCGAGCAGCTCGTAAAAGACCTTGTTGCCGGCTTCAAATTCCTGGGCCAGATAGTGATTCACCATGCGCACCAGGCGCTTCGGATAAATATTCGACGCGACCGAAATCACGCCGCGACCGCCCAGTCCCATTAATGCCGGCGTTATATTATCGTCTCCGGAAAGCATGGCGACCCGCCCGTTACAGGCCCGCTGCACCCGCGCCATCTGACCGGGATCGCCGCTGGCCTCTTTGACGGCGGCGATATTGGGGACTTCCAGCAAACGCACAAGCGTATCGACTTCCAGATTGATCGCGGTGCGGCCTTTAATATTGTACAGCACGACCGGCACTTTTGATGCTTCCGCAACTAACTTAAAATGACGAAACATCCCTTCCTGGGAAGGTTTGTTGTAATAGGGATTGACCAGCATCACCGCGTCGGCGCCGTCACCGCAGGCCTCTTCGGTCAGGGCCACGGCTTCGGCGGTAGAATTGGAGCCGGTGCCGGCGATTACCTTCGTGCGCCCGGCGACGAGTTCGACGGTTTTGCGAATCAGTTCGCGGTGCTCAGGATGCGTGAGCGTCGGCGACTCGCCGGTCGTTCCGCAGGGCACGACGCCGGCGACTCCCGCGGCGACCTGCCGCTCGATCAGTTCCCGATACGCGCCGTAGTCGATACTGCGCCCTTCGTTCTGAAACGGGGTGATGATTGCCGTATAAACTCCGTGGAAATCAATGGTCATATGCATTTCCGCCTGTGCTAACAAATTCTTGAAAGCACCGAATTTGTCTACACTTTGACCGCGCACCATGTCGTCCACCTTTCAAATCCTGCTGGTCGTCCTCTCTTTCGTCATCAGCCTGGTGATCGCAGGCTACCTGATTCTGGTGCCGAATTTCTTGCCCGACGTGCCGAACCAGCGTTCGCTCCACCAGCGCGTCGTACCCCGGGGCGGTGGCCTCTCGTTCAGCCTGACCTTTCTGATTTTTTTCATCGCGATCTTGATCCTTTATCCGGCCGCGCGCACCAGCACGATGTACGCCCTGCTGCTGGGATGCGTATTGATCACCGGTCTGGGACTGATGGACGACGCCTTCGCCCTGCCCGCCCTGACCCGGCTGACTTTCGAATTCGCCGTTGCGCTGCTGGTCTGCGCGGTGGGAGCGCCCGATCGCATGAACCTCTTCGGCGTCGTCGAAATGCAAGGCTGGCCCGTCGTGCTGGTGCAGGTCTTCTGGATCCTGACCTGTGTGAACTTCTTTAACTTCATGGACGGGATGGATGGACTGGCGACCATCCAGGCCTGGTTTATTGCGTTGATTTTCGGCTCCGCCTTATGGCTGGACCTTTCGGGACTGGTGGCCGGCGGCGCAGGCGGCGAATTGACGGCGACGGCCGCCGGACCGGGACTGCAGTCCGGTTTCGTCTATCAAACCCTCGCGGTGCTCTTATTTTCCCTGGCGGCGGGTCTTTTGGGATTCCTGGTCTGGAATCTACCGCCGGCCCGCATCTTTATGGGCGACATCGGTTCCCACTTCCTGGGATTCCTGCTGGGATTTCTGGCGATCATCTTTCCCTGGAGCGCCGAACCGCTGCCCACAGGCATTGCGCTGCGCCTGACCCTCTTCGAAAGCTCGCCCCAGCTGGCAGACCTACTGCTGATGACGCTGCTGTGGATGCCCTTTCTCCTGGATCCAGGCCTGACACTGCTGCGGCGTCTGCGTCGCGGACAGAATCCGCTGCGGGCGCACCGCGAACACCTCTATCAGATCTTATTTCAAAACGGCTGGAGCGCCGCCCGCGTGGTGAGCGTGTACCTGGGATTTAACGTGCTGATGCTGGGGCCCGCCGCGCTAAAGCTGGCCGGACTGCCGAACGTCTACGTGCTGGCTGCCGCCCTGGTGCTTGCGATCGGCTACGCTTTTGTACACGCCAGGGTTGGCACGCGAATCGCGAACGCTCACTCCGCGGCCGGCGGCTGAGGTAAATCCGGCAAGTCCAGAGTTTCCAGTTCGCTCTTAACAGCGGCGGGCAGTTCCAGCAGCGCACGCATTTCGCTTTCCAGACCGCCGGGACTGAGATCGACTCCCCGCGCGTACGCCCCCAGCCAGAAGATCCAGTAAAAGAGCGTCAGAACGGTCAGCGTCGCGAGATGTTTGCCGGCGGCCTCCGCCGTGCGCTCACGACTCGCCTGGAATAGAATCCAGGGCCAGGCGAACAACAGTACCAGCGGCGTAATCTGAATTAGCGCGACGAGAAACAACGCGCCCTGCTGCAGCGGCTGATCGATCCAGCTCATGAGTCCGGGCCCGAATAGCTCCGGCGCATACCAGGCTCCGTAAAAAATTAAAACCAGTAGCGCGCTGATTCGCCAGACCAACGCGATGCTCCGGCGCAAGAGCACCGTCAGCAGCGCCAGGGTCCAGACGATGAAGAGCGGTGCAATCCAGTGCGTCATTTCCATTTATGATTCAGTGCTCCATCCAGGACGTCGTCGCGCCGATGTCAGATCCGCGCCGGGCCGTTTAAAATCCGCTCAATTCGCCGCGAGCGATCACCCGGAACGCGGCGCGCAAACTCTCCGCCTGCGCCACGCCGCGGCCGGCAATGTCGAAAGCAGTGCCATGATCCGGACTGGTGCGCACCAGCGGCAGACCGATCGTTGCATTCACGCCCGCATGGCCTTCGAGGGCCTTAAAGGGAATCAAACCCTGGTCGTGATAGCAGCTCAATATCAATCGGTAGCGATCCCGAACGCCTTCGGTAAACAGAGTATCCGCCGGCAGCGGCCCGTCCAGCGGAATCCCGCGTTCGCGCATCGCTTCGCACCAGTCGGCTATAAACTCCTGGTCTTCCCGGCCGAAGAGTCCCCCGTCGCCGCAGTGAGGATTCAGTCCGCACAGCGCGACGCGCCCCTGATTGTAGGCGGGACCGGCCAGCACCTGCTCCAATAAGCGCGGCAGCGCCGGGTCCGCCATGCGTCGCTTGAGAGCCTGCGGCACTTCCGATAGCGCAATGTGCACCGTCAGAGGAATCACCGAGAATCGCTCCCCGTGCATGAGCATGATCACGTCGCGCTCGAAGCGGGCGGCCAGATATTCCGTATGGCCGCGAAAGTCCGCCTGTCCGCCCCGGGCGACCCACTCCTTCGAAAGCGGCGCGGTAACGATTCCGGCCGGCGGCGCCCCGAGACCCGCGTCCGGACGATTGTTTCGATCAGCGGCGCCCGGAGAATTTTCGTTTGGTCCGATCCGGGCAGTGGCCAGATCGCAGGCGGCTTTCAGAGCCGCGAAGGCCAGGCTGCCCCCGGCGGCATCCGGCTCGCCAGCGCGCGGCTCATAGTCGCCTGGGACTTCGGAGCACAGTTCGCGCACGTCAACGATCGATACGCCCGCAGCCGAAACGATGCCGGCGACATTCGCATCCTGCATACCGAGCACGCGCGCCGGTAGACCGCGCTCTGCGGATGCCGCAAGAAATTGTTCGATGTGAAGGTCGCCGGCGGTGGCGAAGTACAGAACGGAGTGCGGGTTCGGGCCTGACGCGGCCTGGTCCAGGTCGGGAATCAGATCCAGTACGAGCTCCGGAGCGACGCCCGCCGGGTCTCCGCCCGTTAAAACAATAGGCCCCCGGCCGGTAGCCATGGTCGGTGAATCGGAATCAGGAAGCTTTCTGGCGGCCGCCAAAGAGCTTTTCAAGCGACAGATTATCGCGTGAGTACTCGCCTTCAATGTACTGGCGAGCGGAATGTTTGAGGTCGTGGCTGATCATACAGCGACCTTCTAAGATCACGCCGTTCTGGATGATCAGTTCGGGAGTGCTGATATCGCCCAGAATGCGGGCGGTGGGCAGCAGCATGACCCGGTTGCGGGCGGTAATATTGCCCATGATAATGCCTTCAACGATGACGGAGCTGGCCACAACGTTCGTGCGCACCCGCCCGGTGACGCCGATGTACAGCTGATCTGCCTGGAGCGACTTGCCTTCGAACTTCCCGTCGATTTTGAGCGATCCATTTATGAAAAATCGGCCGCTGAAATAGGAATTTTCCCCAATCGTTGAGTTCGTGACTTCGGATGCTGCTTTTACCAGTGCCATAGTTCGTGTGCCTTATACCGTCTCCCGGCAGAATTTCTGGCCGGGCCTCAATCTGAAACTGTTTTTTCCCTGGCTTTTCCGGGAGCCGCGCCCGGGCACGGCTCCCGTCCGCCTCCCGTCTTTCGAGCAGCGCGGGAATCCCTGCCTGAATGAATCGACCCGGATCCTGCTCCGAATCCTCAGCGCTCGTGGGGCTCTTTCTTTTTGAGCTGCGGCAGATTCAGATGTTCAATCGCTTCCTGCACGAAACGGGCGAATTCCTGCACGCCGTCGGCGACCGCCGCGCCTTCGAGCACCGTCGCGTCTTCATAGCGCGCGTTGAACCGGAGGGTTTCGGTCTTATTCGTAATAATGCCGCCGTTAACCTCGATGTCTTCCAGCAGCGGCTCCATGAAATCACGTATTTTTCGCAGCATGTCGTTCGCGTCGAAAATGAAAGCCCGCGTCTGGCGATTTTTCATCTTCAGCAGTTGCTCACGGAAATCCTGCTGTTCGGCGCTCGAATACTCTTCAATCGTTTCCAGCAGCACTTTCATATTCCGCAGAACGTTGTCGAGCTGGGTCCGCATGGCCCCGCGCTCCGCGCCGCGAGAGAAATCCATCTGACAGTGCTGCTCGGAGATGGCCGGCCAGTACTCTTTCTGAATCGCGGTAAAGACTCCCGCCAGAAAATTCACGTCGGGATCGGTGCTGTTCGGGCTGGCCTTCTCGATCGGAAATTTGTCGAGCACCTTGTAGCCGCCGCTTGTCCCGGCACCTGAAGACGTAGCTGCGGCCCGCGCTGTGCTCCCGCCACCGGCAGCGGAAGCCCCGGCGGCGCCGGCCGCTTCGCCGCCGCTCATTTCGAGCGCCGCGACAATCTGGGTGTGATTCATGCGGGTGGCGTCAAGACCGGGAACGATCGCGGCCAGACGCGTACGCTGCTTCGAAAGCTCTTTTTGGACCCGGGCTTTTTGCTCCGGATTCGGAGACGTCCGCACGATGCCTTCCATGTTTTTGAGGTATTTGAGAATCTTCTCTACCTCCGCACGATGCTGGTCCGAAACTTTATGCGCCACACTCGTACCTCACTTTCTACAGGCGCCCCTGCAAGTGTTTTTTGTCTCCGGACGCGACCGGGCCCGCCGCGGACCGATCGCTCCGCTTCAACCTGCCTGCCATCATCCCGTTAATAACTGAATCTTGTCGTACGCTTCTTGGTTGCGCGGCTCCAATTCGAGCACCTGACGAAACAGCTGCAGGGCTTCGTCCAGCCGGCTCGCACGCTCCAGAATCAGGGCCAGGTTGTACAGCAGCGTCGCCGAATCGGGGTAGGCGCTCAGAAGCAGACGGTAGATCCGCTCCGCCTCGGTGAAATCTCCGGCCAGCATGGCCAGCTCACCCCGGGCGTGGAGCAGCGCCGGATGCGATCCACCGAGCCCTTCCAGATAGCGCCGCGCCAGTTCCGTCTCGTCCCGTTCAAAATGCAGGACGCCGAAAAAGAGCCGCACCGCGAGATTTTCCCCCGCGAGTCCGCGCACAATCGGCCAGAGCTGGTCGAGCTCCGGACGATCCCGGTACTGTTCGAAGGTCCACATCAGCGTGCGAAAATAAAAGCCGGCGCGCTCCAGGTTGCGCGGCTCCTCGTCCCGCGCTTCGAGCAGATTCTGCACGCACTCCTGAAAGAGCCTATAGCGCTCGCGAATCAGAGGGCCGTCCAGCCGGCCGCGACTTTTGCCGGCGGAGCTGAGTAAATAATGGTTTTCGACCAGGTCGCCCCAGTCTTCGCGGCTGGCCCCGAGCACGGCGGGATGACCGCTGCGGGCCACGTCCAGCGCGTTGCGCATACGATAGCGGGCCTCATCGGGCGGCAGCTTCAGTTCACGTTTGCCGGCGGTCATGCCGGTCATCAGTTCTTCTTCGCGCTGTTCCAATCCCAGGCGGTGTATGCAGTACAGAGCTTCAAAATAGCTGCGTCGACCAGGCCATTCTTCCAACGCCCGCAGCCGCCGCAGATAGTGCAGATACTTCCCGTTATTTAAATAAAGCCGCAGGACCACCCGCGAAGCGTACACCTTTTCGCCGAACATCCGGTTGTGGCGCAATAGCAGGCGAGTCGCCCGGTAGAGCTTGCCGCGCATCGCCAGGGATCGAAACAGATCGAGCAGATCGTCTTCGTCGACCGGCGGATTCTTCGTCATGCGCCGCAGCAGGTACTGTTCGGTGGCGGCATCGCCCGTCGCGGCGGCCTCCGCCCACAGCAAACGCTTCACCGAAACGCTCTCTTCGGTCGGAGCCCCTGGATTTTCTTCGTCTGGATCGGCGGCGTTCGCATCGACCGTGCGCCCCCGCAGTAGCTCCAGGCAGTACGCAAAGTACGGACTCGGCCGCGCGACCAGCCGCAAATAAAAATCACAGCGCGGATTGGGCGCGCCCGGCCCGCTCACAGATTCGGCCGCCGCCTGCAGCGCCGCCAGCTCGAAGACGCCGCCGAATTCTTCGCGGTCGTGACCGCCCGCGTCGTACAGCAAAGCCGCAATGCTGTAGATCCAGACCGGTCTGCCGGACCAGCAGGCATAGTGCAGCAAAGCGGCGATCACGTGCTCGTCAGCGGCCGTCCAGTAGGTCGGCGAAGACAGCAGTTCCAGAGGACGGCGCAAAAAGCTGCGGTAGAGTTCCGGCAGCAGTTCATGCGCCCGGCGCTCGGCGACCGTATGCAAAACAAAGCGTCCCCGCCAGAATACGAAGCCGGAGCTGTCCTGGACCGGACGCCCGTCGACGCCCGGACGGAAGATGTGCGTCATCCGCAGCTCGCGGTGAGTCAGTCCACCCAGCTGCTCCAGAAATAGAGTGCGGTAGTGCTGGTAGGTCTGCTCGTAGCGACCCTGCTCCGGCGCCAGATGGAGCACTCGATTCGGTCGAGGGGCCTGGCCCGGTGGATTTTCGGGTTCGGACCCGGCGCGATACCAATCGGGATGATTTTCAGAGATGGACGGTTTTTTCGGAATTCCTGCAATCATGAGCGTTCGATATTATTATCGAATGACTGGCAGAATGTAATTTACAAATTTCCCGCTCTGCCGCGACTTTCTTATAGATAGTATCGTATTATGTCTTATTTTTCCCCGCACTGCAAGCCTCTTTTCCCCGCCGCCCGCACGGCATCTTCCGTATTCGACCGTCCGGCCGCCCGTCGATTTCGCATTCCGCGGCCGGCCCGTCTGGCGGCCGGCGCCCTGCTGATCGCCGCGACCCTCTGGCCGAATTTGCCGGGGTCGACTCCGCCGATTCGGGCGGAAATCGCCGACGGGCGCGACGTCTATTCCCTGCTCCGGGCGGAACGGTACGCCGACGTGGCCCGCTATTTTAAGCGCGTGCAGCCGCGCCTGCCGATCGAACACTACGCCCTGGGCAAGTCCCTCATGAAACGCGAGTCTCTACAGCGCGGCAAGCTTAGCCGCTTGCAGGCCCAGGGCTTTCAGTCTCTGTGGCGGGCGATTGGAATTTCCTGCACGGCCACTTCCGGCTCGGGTCTGGCCGCCTGTCTCCAGCCCGTGCCCGTGGATTCAAAGGGCACCCTGATCCAACGACTGGCCCTCTGGCGCGCTTCGCAGTACGCCCAGAAGCTGGGCCTGAGCGGACTCAAAACAGCGCTGCTCGAACGGGCCGATTTGAGCGTCGCGGATCCCCTGAGCGAAAATCTGTTCAGCGATCGGATGCAGCTCTATGTACAGAGCGGCCGCGTGAGCGACGCTTTAGAGCTCGCAGGGCGCACGACGTACGGCGCTCTCGACGGACCGTCGGCGAATCTGTGGCGGGCGCGTGGATTTTATAAGTCCGGCAAAAAAGATCTGGCGCTCGGCTATTATATCAAAGCCATGCGCGGCACGCGAGTCGTCTGGCTCGAACGCGCCATCGCCCAGGATACGCGCCGTAATTATTCGGGACACTTTCGCGCGGCCTTCTTCGGCGGCAGCGCCGAACAGCGCGCCATCGCCCGGGACCTTTCGGTCTTCGCCGGCTATATGCCCGCCGGCGAACTCGCGGCCCTGCGCAAACATTTACCCGCTTCGATTTTAATTCGTACGACGACCGCCGACCGCGTCCACGGAGACGGCGTCTTTTTGATTCAGTCGGGTCAGGCGTCGGCTCTCGGCGGCCTTTCGCGCGCGGCCTATACCTATCTTTCGCATACGCCGGCCGTGCTGCTCGACTGGACCGTGCGCCTGCGCCGCAAGAAACAGGAAGGCGTCGCTCTGAAACTCCTGAAAGATTTCGAACACGTGCTGCCTCAGAATTCAAGTTTGTGGCGCAATCGCATCGAACTGCTGGAAAAACGCGGCGACCGTCAGGCGTATTTCAACGAAATTCTGGGATATCAAAAGCGATTCCACGCCCACTTCAGCATGGCCGACCGTTTGATTAACACGTTAATCGGAGAAAGCGCCGCTAAGATTCGCTGGGCGCCGGAACGCTACTGGGAAACGGCGCGCAAGCAGCTGCCTCCGCGGACCGGCAACGGGCGCTTCGTATACTGGCTGAAGCGATACTATCTGGAAAAGAAAAACGAGCGCGGTCAAAACGAACTCAAAAGAGATTTCTACGCCATGGCCCCCGGATCGTTTTACGCCGGCGCCTTCTGGGAAGACTTTATCAAACCGGGCGCAAAAAAAGACCGGGCCGACTTCGCGCGGGACTGGAACCGCATCGGCGGACGCCAGGACTATTTACGCTGGGTCGCGCGTCACGGCGGCAACGACGCCGCCGTCCAGTATCTCAAGCACCGCGATCTCACGCGCTATATGGATCCGGACGCCCTGAAGCTCTGGAAGGATTTCAGCTCGGGCCTCTATCGCTCGCCGAAAGATCTACAGCAGCTGTACCGCCTGGGCGAACGCACTTTAGGCGCCAGCTTCTTCGATCATCGCTACGATGGTCGGGTATCGAAACGCGAGCAGCTGGCCCGGGAAGCCTATCTCGGACACGAAGCGGGCTGGCTGCACATGTCGGTGTATTTTACGCGACAGTTCGTGCGCGACGCCGGTGTGCCGGAAGATCCCTTTTCGATGCCCGCGGGTCTGCTCAAGGCCCTCTATCCCCGTCCGTACTATGGCCGGGTAAGTAAATACGCCCGGAAGTACAACATCGACTCCGGCATGGTCTACGCCTTAATGCGTCAGGAAAGCATGTTTCGCGAGCAGGCCATCAGCCGCTCCGGCGCTCGCGGACTGATGCAGATTATGCCCCGCACAGGCGCATGGCTGGCGGGAAAAATGAAGATTCGCAATCCGGATCTGATGGATCCCGACACGAATATCAACATGGGCGCGAAGTTCTTCGCGGATCTGGTGCGCAGCCAGGGCGATTTTCGCTGGGCGTCGATCGCCTATAACGGCGGCCCGGGCAACCTGCGAAAATGGAAGCGCCGCTATTATAAAGACGACTTCTATTTTTTCCTGGAGAATCTTCCGCGGGAAGAACCCAGAAACTATTGCCGGGTAACCTTTCAAAATTTTATGCACTATAAGACGGCCTATACGCTGTATCCGGAATAAGCGGATCGCGCGCCATCCTATCGATTTTCGAGACGAAACCCAATGCCCCTGCAATTTCACAATTCCCTCAGCGGAAAAAAAGAACCGTTCACGCCGGCCGATCCGGACGCTGTGACGATGTACAACTGCGGCCCGACCGTATACAATTTCAATCACCTGGGAAATTTTCGCGCATACGCCTTCGTGGATTTGCTGCGGCGCTACTTAAAGTTTCGCGGCTACGGTCTGGTGCAGACGACGAATATCACCGACGTCGACGATAAGATCGTAAACAGCGCCAGAGAAAGCGGCCGCAAAATCGAAGCCCTGACCGCTCCCTATATCGCAGCCTATCTTGAAGATCTCGCGTATCTGGGCATCGAAGGCGTCGAGCATCGCCCCCGGGCGACGGGTCATATTCCGGCCATGCTGGAAATGATCCAGGCCCTGGACCGGGGCGGCCATACCTATACCCAGGACGGCAACGTCTACTTTCGCCTGGCTTCGTATCCGAACTACGGCAAACTCTCCGGCATCGATCCGGAGCAGCTGCGGACGGCCGCCGACGGGCGTTTCGCCGCCGACGAATACGAAAAAGAAAACGCGCGAGACTTCGCTTTATGGAAGGCGCCGCAGCATCCCGAGGAAGAATGCTGGGATTCGCCCTACGGCCGCGGTCGTCCGGGCTGGCATCTTGAATGTTCGGCCATGATCCGCGAAATCTACGGAGCGGCCGGCGTCGACATTCACACCGGCGGCATCGATTTACTTTTTCCCCATCACGAAAACGAAATCGCCCAGAGCCAGTGCGCCCATCCCGAAGATAATTTCGTCGGACTCTGGCTGCACAACGAACACCTGCTGGTCGACGGTCAGAAGATGGCGAAGTCGGCCGGGAATTTTTTCACCCTGCGAGATTTTTCCGAACGCGATCGTCTGGAAGCTCTGGTCGCAAAGGGCGCCCCGGCGGCGCTGCTGAAATTACATGAGCGCGGCGATCTTTCGCGCTGCCTGCGCTATACGCTGATCGGAACGCACTATCGCCAGAAGCTGAATTTCTCGTTCACCGCGATCGTCGGCGCCGAGAGTTCGCTCAAACGTCTGCAAAATACGATCGAGCGACTGAAGGCCCACGCCGGTATGAGCGCCGCAGATCTGGAAGCCGAACTGGAAGCGGATGATTCTCCCGCCGTTCAGCCGGGAGCCGATCCGATCGACCCCATGCCTGACGCTCCGCATCGCTCGGTGCGCCTGGCCCGCGCGAATTTTACGCGAGCTCTCGACGACGATTTGAATATCGCCAAAGCCTTCGCGGCGCTCTTTGATCTGTGTCGCGACGTGAATCAGGAGCTGGACGACCGCGACCTGGCCTATGCCCGCGAAGCTTTAGTATTTCTGGGGCGTGCCAACCAGGTGCTGAACGTATTTGATTTTTCGGACGCCGGGACTGCCGACAAAAATCGAGCCGGAGTCGACGGCGATCTGGCCGCCCGGGTCACGCAGGCGATCTCCGACCGCAAAGCGGCGAAGGCGGATAAGAATTTCGCGGAAGCCGACCGCATCCGCGATGAGCTCAAAGCCGAAGGCATTGTCTTAAAAGACGGCCCCGACGGCACGACCTGGGAAAAAGCATGAGGCGCAAACGCCCCGAGCAGAACCGGGCTCGCGATAAACGCAAAAATGAGCGCGGCCGACCGCGCCCGTCTGCAAAAAACGACGCTCGTCCAACGCGCCCGGTCCGTTCGGACGATCGGGGGCCGGCGGCCGCGGCAAAATCCGCCGGCGAACGCGTTTTGCTTTTCGGACGACGGCCGGTCCAGGCCTACATTGGCGTGCTGCCGGAGCCCTCGAAAAACACGAGCGACAGCGACGACTCACAGGATACAAGCCGCTCGGATATCGAAAACATTTATCTGGGCGAAAGCCTGCCCCGCCCGCTGCGCGAAGGGCTGCTGCGCAAACTACCCGGTGTGCCTTATACGGAATTACCACGCCGGGAGCTGGATCAAAAATTTCCAGACCTGCACCACCAGGGCGTGGTCCTGCGCTTTCGCGCCGGCGCGCGCCCCGCGAATCGCGCGGACAACCTGGACTGGCGCGAGTTCGTACAGGAACGATCCGGCCTGCTGCTGTTACTGGATCGCATTCAGGACCCTCAAAATCTGGGCAGTATATTGCGAAGCGCGGAAGCCCTGGGAGTGCGCGCGGTTTTTATGACCGGCCAGGGCGCGCCTCTGGGCGATACGGCCCATCGCGTTTCCAGCGGCGCGAGTTTGCGGCTGCCGATCTTTCACCAGACGAATTTGCATCGCCTGGTTGAAGACTTAAAATCGTGCGAATACTGGATTTGCTGCGCGGCGGATTCGGAATCGGCGGAACAAAAACACCGCGACGAAGGCGAAGCGCAAGGCGACGACAAAAGCAATGCGCGAAAGTCCAGAGGCGGGCCGCTTGCGCTAAAACACAACCAGCCGGGCGATCTACCGCCGGCCGCGGAGATCGCGCTGATCATCGGCAACGAAGGCGAAGGCGTCAAACCGCTCGTCGTAAATCAGAGCGATTATATCTTATCAATTCCGCTGCGCGGCGAAACCGAGTCCTTAAACGCCGGTGTCGCCGCCGGCATTTTGATCGATCGCCTGCTCCATCGCTAAGACGCTTTCGCGACGACTATGATTTTCGTCAGCGGCATGTCGCACGACAGACGGCCTTAGACTGAATCTCAAATTCAACTGCCAGACGACCCGCGCAAATTATCTGGTGGTAGTCTGCCAGGTTCTCCCGATCTTCATTGTATCAACGCACTCTATGCGAATCAGGTACAGGTGAAGCTCTTGAAACAAAACAGCAATACCACGCAATCTCGAAAAGAATTTCTGAAGCGTTCGGCTCTGGCCGGCGTAATGGGCCTCGGCGCGACTTCCGTCCTCGGCTACTGCGGCCGGCGTCCCGAAGAAGAAGGCGGCGAAGAAACTTCCAGCGCCGCGACCACCGGCGCGTGCGAAGACGTATCGGCACTCTCCGCGGCCGAAAAACAGCAGCGCGATACGATGGTGAAAAACCTGAAGTACGTTCCGAAGACCGCGGATGCTGCGAAAAGATGCGACGGCTGCGTGCTATATACTCAGCCGGCCGGCGGTTCCGCCTGCGGCGGCTGTCAGCTCTTTCCGGGACCGGTCGCTCCGGAAGGCTACTGCATTTCCTGGCAGGCAAAAGCCGGTTAATTCCGGGCAAGCCTGGATCAGCGCAGGCGAACCATACCGCAAAGGCGACCCCGCATTCAGGGGTCGCCTTTTTTGCTGGCACTCATTGCAATGCTTCCTGAAATGAGGTCCATGCCTGTTGTCAGAATCTCCGCGAAGGCTTTGATCTGCCGCGATAGGCGCCTGCTGGTGATTGAAAATCACAATCCCGAATTGTTTTATACCCTGCCCGGCGGGGGCCAGGAATCCGGCGAAACTCTTCCCGACACATTGCGACGCGAGTGTCGCGAAGAGCTGCAAATGGAAATCGAAGTCCACGACTTGATTTTTGCGCGCGATTATATCGCGGCCCATCATGAATTCGCGCACCTGCACCCTGATTTTCATCAGGTCGAATTGATTTTCGACTGCAGCCCGATCCCTGGAGCGCGCCCTGCCCCGGGCCTCAGGGCCGACGAACATCAAACCGGTTTTCGCTGGTTGCCCGCTTCAGAAATCGAAGAGGCGCCGCTCTACCCGCGCGATATGCGCGCGGCTCTCGCGGAATATTGCGCGGAAAGCGAGCGCCCATTCGCGAAAGCAATTTATCTGGGCGATATCAATTGAAATCGAAACTGCCGGAAGCCCGTCCACCCTTCGCGAGGGCGGAAATCGCGGCAGTCTTTCGTCGGCATCCGCCGGCGATCCAGAAAGCTTTGCTCAAGCTCCGGGAATTGATTTTCAAAACCGCCGCGGCGACAGGCGGCGTCGGCGAATTAAGCGAATGCCTGAAGTGGGGCCAGGCTTCGTATTTAACCGGGCAAACAAAGAGCGGCACGACCGTCCGCATCGGATATATCGAAGCCGACGAAATATCGCCCGCCGGCGCATGCGGAATCTACGTGCACTGCCAGACCAATCTCGTGGCCGGCTTTCGCCGCCGCCAGAAAGAACGTGCGGCGAGCGGAACCGCAGAGTCCCCTTTTATTTTCGAAGGCAATCGCTGCGTGCGCGTATCGCTGCGCGGACGATTGCCGACGGAAGAATTGCGCGAGATATTCATGCTGGCGTTCACCTATCACTTACGCAATAAGCGCGACCGAAAAGCATAGGCTCGTTTGAAACCCGGAATCGATATCGGCGATCCGCTCCAGGATCTATCGCAATCAACTCGCGGCTTTTTCCGCGGCCTGCACGGTGTGAGCCAGGAGCATGGCGATCGTCATCGGACCGACGCCGCCCGGCACGGGCGTAATATGACTCGCTTTTTTGAAGCATGAATCGTAGTCCGCGTCGCCGACATTGCCTTCGTTGTAACCGGCGTCCATTACGACCACGCCCTCTTTCAGCGATGCGCCTTGAATGAAATTCGGTTTGCCCACGGCGGCCACGACGATGTCGGCCGTCGCCAGATGCCCTTCCAGATTTTTCGTGCGCGAATGACAGACCGTTACGGTGGCGTTGCGTTCGAGCAGCAGGAGCGCCATGGGTTTTCCCAGAATCGGCGAACGACCGACGACGACCGCGTGTTTGCCCTCGATCGGAATCTCGTATTCGTCCATCAAACGAATCATACCGGCCGGTGTGCAGCTCGGGTAGGCGTCCTGGCCGAAGCTGATCTTGCCGAAGCCGAGAGTCGTCACGCCGTCTACGTCTTTCTCGGCGGCGATACGATCAAAGGCGGCCCGCTCGTCTACGTTTTCGGGAACGGGGTGCTGTAGCAGTATGCCGTGAACGTCCGGATCCTGGTTCAGCTCGTCGATGATTCGCAGGAGCGCGTCGGTCTGGGTGGTGGCCGGCAACTCGATCTTGCGGGAAGCCATGCCGATCGATTCGCAGGCTTTGCCTTTCATTTTGACGTAGGTCGCCGACGCGGGGTCGGCCCCGACCAGAATCGTCGCCAGCACGGGTTTTCGCGACAGCTTCGCGACGCGCTGCTTTAGATCTTCACGAATCTCGCCCGCAAGTTTTTTGCCGTCTAAAATTACCGGTTCCGCCATAACAGGGACGGTTTACGGCCGGGTCCGGAATCGGTCAACGGATAATGACTGCCCGGCAGTATTCCGCTTCATAGATCATAAAGAACTCGGCCCGGGAATAGTCGACCATGCCGAAGCCCCGGTCGCGGAACTCGTTGTCGAGCAGCAGCCTCGCCGCCGCGCAGCCGGTGTTCTGTTTCTTGACGAAATTGCCGGAATCGATCGCCGCCTGGGAGGCGCGCGCCGTCGAACGAAATTCCGTGCGGCCGTCTTCCAATTCGATCACTTCAACGCCGGTGGGAATCGCTTCGCGCACATTCGACTTCCGGCAGTTTGCGCTCAGAACCACCAGCGATAGAATCAGCGCCGGCACACAGGCCCGGATCGCTCGCCGCCCGAAAGGCGACAAAGCCCGGCTCCCGACCGCCAGGCGACGGGAGCCGTTGAAATTCAGACGAAGAAGAAACAAAAGACGCCGCATGGTCCTATCAGACGGACGCATAATAGGAATGGTTCGCTTTATGTTGCTCTTCGAACGTAGAAATTGAAGCTTCGTTTTTGAGCGTCAATCCGATATCGTCCCAGCCGTTCAGCAAACAGTCTCGACGAAAGGGATCCACTTCGAATTTGTACGATTTACCGGCGGCCAGCACGACCTGCTCTTCCAGATCCGCCGTGATCTCCGCGCCCGGATTGGCCTGGACCCAGTCCATAATCTCGCGCACTTCTGCCCGGGATAATTTCACCGGCAGCATACCGTTCTTAAAGCAGTTCGAATAAAAGATATCCGCGTACGACGGCGCAATTACGATCACGAAGCCATAGTCGTTCAGCGCCCAGGGCGCGTGTTCGCGGCTGGAACCGCAGCCGAAGTTTTCGCCGGCGACCAGCACGCTGGGCCCCGCCTTATAGCGCTCGGCGTTCAACTCAAACGAAGGGTCTTCTTTTTTCCCGTCGTCGTCGAGAAAACGCCAGTCGTGAAAGAGGTGCACGCCGAATCCCGTGCGCTCGATCTTTTTGAGAAACTGCTTCGGAATAATCTGATCGGTATCGACGTCGGAGCGATCCAGCGCCGCTGCCATGCCGGTGTGTTTTTTTAATGGATTCATCTATATAGTTGCGCAATCTATGCGACCTCGTGTCGCATAGATTGCACTGCTCCTGTTCATAATTCAGTAATTTTCAATTTTTTGAGCGGCGGGGTGGCACCGGGCAAGGGCTCACTTATACTCGCCCGCAGCCCGGTGCCACTCCGCCGCGCTTAGCTCCAGCTCCGAACGTCGACGAAGCGGCCTTCAATCGCCGCGGCGACCGCCATTTCGGGGCTGACCAGATGCGTGCGACCGCCCCGGCCCTGGCGGCCTTCAAAATTTCGATTCGAAGTCGAAGCGCAGCGTTCGCCTTCGCTTAAATTGTCGTCGTTCATCGCCAGACACATCGAACAGCCCGCCATGCGCCACTCGAAGCCAGCGTTCATGAAAATTTCGTGCAAACCTTCTTCTTCCGCCTGGCGTTTGACCCGACCGGAACCGGGTACGACCATCGCGCGAATGCCGCTCTTAACTTTTTTGCCCTTCGCAAGCTCGGCCGCCCGACGCAGGTCCTCCATGCGTGAATTCGTGCAGCTGCCGATAAAAACCGTGTCGACCGTAACGTCGCTGAGGGGTTTGCCCGCCTCAAGGCCCATATACTCCAGCGCTCGCGCAGCCGACTCCTTCGCCACGCTGTCGCTGAAATCGGCCGGGCCGGGAACCGGCGCGGTGACCGGGATGACCTGGCCGGGGTTCGTACCCCAGGTGACCTGCGGTTCGATCGCGGCGGCGTCCAGCTCCACGACTTTGTCGTAGTGCGCGCCCTCGTCGCTCGGCAAAGTCCGCCAGTATTCGACGGCCTTGTCCCAGTCGGCGCCCTTCGGGGCGAAATCGCGGCCCTTGAAATATTCGAAAGTCTTTTCGTCCGGGGCGATCAGGCCCGCCCGGGCGCCGGCTTCAATGCTCATATTGCAGACCGTCATGCGCCCTTCGATCGACAGCGCTTCGATGGCTTCGCCCGCGTACTCGATGACGTAACCCTGTCCGCCGTTCGTGCCGATTTTACCGATAATCGCAAGAATAATATCTTTTGCGGTTACGCCGACGCCGACCTTGCCGTTGACTTTCACGAGCATATTCTTCGACTTAAATTGCTGGAGCGTTTGCGTCGCGAGCACGTGCTCGACTTCCGAAGTGCCGATGCCGTGAGCAAGCGCGCCGAAAGCGCCGTGGGTGCTGGTGTGTGAATCCCCGCAAACGATCGTGGAGCCAGGCAGGGTGATGCCCATCTCCGGTCCGATTACGTGCACGATGCCCTGGTCGGGATGGTCGAGATCGAATAAGCGGATGCCGAACTCTTTGCAGTTCGTATCAAGAGCTTCCATTTGTTTTTTCGAAATCTCGCCGGCAGCGCCCCAATCCCGGGAGCGGGTCGAAACGTTGTGATCCATAGTGGCAAAGGTAAGTTCGGGCCGGCGAACTTTACGTCCCGCAATTCGCAGGCCTTCGAAAGCCTGAGGCGAGGTGACTTCGTGCACGAGATGGCGATCGATGTACAGGATCGATGCGCTTTTGCCGTCGTCGTGCACGAGATGCGCGTCCCAGATTTTGTCGTACATGGTTTGTTTCATAATTTCGTCTCAGCTTATCCGCAATATTCAGTCGCAAGTGTCGGCCGCCTTCACGGCCTGGAAATCACAGCTCCCGCGGCCTCTCGCGACTTTCGAAAGCTACCCTATTTCCGGCCATAATGCAAATAAATTGTTGTTATCAAACCAATAACACTTAGTTATATCCAATGGAATTCCGTCAGCTGCGCTATTTTCTGGAGATCCACCGGGCCGGCTCCTTCGTCCGGGCCGCCGCCGGCATGGGTCTGACCCAGCCGGCCCTGTCCCGCCAGATCTCTTTGCTTGAGCGCGAAGTCGGTCAGTCCCTGCTGGAGCGCGGCGGGCGCGAAATCCGACTGACTCCCGCCGGTGAGATATTCCTGGGCTACGCGCAGCGGATCAACGAACTCTGGCAGGAAGTCCAGGACTCCCTCAAGCACCCCGACCGGGAGCTGTCCGGCGAGTATTCTCTGAGCGCCGGAGGCACTGTCGCGGCCTATGTGTTGCCGGACGTGCTGAAAAAGGTCCGAAAAAAATACCCGCACCTGGTATTTCGCGTCTCCGAAGGCGACGCCCAGGAAACCCGCGAAGCCCTACTTCGCGGCGATGTGGATCTGGGATTCTTAACCGGAGAGGTTTCCGAAAGCGCCCTCGTTCAGAAGCCCTATCTCACAGACCGAATTATTCCTGTCGCTTCGAAACAACACGCCATCTTCAAAAAGAACAAGCCGGCACTAAAAGATCTGGAAGGCGAAGATTTCGTATACTTCCATCCGGCTTCGGCGGTGCGCCGGGTCGTCGAAAAAAAGCTTCGCTCGCTGAAACTGAAATTCACGCCCTCGATCGTCATGGAACTGCGCAGCCTGCAGGGGGTAATCCGCAGCATCGAAGCCGGCCTGGGGATCGGTTTCGTTTCGGAGTTTTGTCTGACGAATAAGCTGCGCGTGTTGCCCTTTCCCGAATTATTCGCCGAACGCAAATTCTATTTTTCGTATCGCCGTCATCATCGCCCGGGATTAAACCTGCTGATCGAAGAGCTGGAAAAGCACACAGCGAACGCGAACAACTGAGCGAGCGCTTGTTCAATCATGGGCGGCGTGCTGTGTGCGGCGCATTCGGAGTCGCTTCAGCGCAGTTCGCCCTGCAGGTACGCCTGGTAAACCGGATCGAATTCCTGCGGCATGCGAATCGCTCGACCGGAATCCACGTCGATCCACATGTGATGGCTGATCCCGTCGGCGACGCACTGCCCCTCTTCGTTCCACATCGAACAGCCCAGCAGCAGAGTCCGGCCCGAGAGCTTCGGAATGCCGCAGGTGACTTCCAGATTCGCGGGAAAGAAAACCTGGCCGCGATAATTGAACTCCAGCTTCGTTAAGATCAGGATCTGATTATCCGGCGGTTTGTGCCCGAAACGTTCGCGCAGATATACGAAGAACTCGGCCCGGGCCGTTTCAAAATAACGCGTATACGAAACGTTGTTCACGTGACGCAGCGCGTCCATATCGCCCCAGGCGACGCGAATCGGAGTCGAGAATTCATAGCGAGTCGGCTGGGGCATGGGACACAGGATCAGCAGGGGCTTTTTATCGCAACCACAGCAGGATCGTCAGGGATCAAAAATCGCCGAATCCGGCTGAAGGTCGCAAGCAGCCACGCTGATAGCGGCGACGCTTAGCGGCGAAACAGTCCCGGCCCGGTACTGCGCGACATTGGCGCCCAGAATCTGCTCCGCGCACTCTTCGACTTCCAGCTCTTTATAGTACGCCGACTCGTCGATACCGACGAGTTCGGCTGAAGCGAAGCCCGCCGCTTGAATCGGGAGCGAATTGGAAATCACGCCCAACAGCAGCAATTCATGCAGCCGACCGCGAATGATATCTTTCGCTTCGTCGCCGCGCACGTGACCGGGCGCCAGATCCAGGCTATTGAGGAGCAGGCACTGCGTCAGACACAGGCCAATCGCGGCGACCAGCAGTATAACTCGCATGCTATTGTACCTCCAACTTCCGCCGGGTCAGCAGCGAACCATCGACCTGGTAGAGACGTACGAGTGCCTGCAGGTACGCGACCACCGCTTCGTTTTCGTCCAAACGGCTTTGCAAAAAATCGCGCTGCGCCTGGGCCACCAGGAAGTTATTAGATTTGCCCGCACGAAAGCTAATCATCTCCGCTTCCAGAATGCGCCCCCTGAGCTTGCGCGTTTCGTTCGTGGCCTCAATCCGCCGCCGGGTATTGTTCACGTCGATATAGGCCTCGCGCACATCCAGCTCCACCAGCTGCCTTAGATTCTGCACGGCGATCTTTTCCGTCTCGCCCTGGAGAATGGCTCGCTCATGGGAAGCCCGGGCGACGCGGTTCCAGAGCGGATACTCGAAACGAAAGCCGACCCGGTAATCGTGACTGCGGCCGTCGATGGCGTCAAAAGAACGACGAAACGAACGGGCATAGCCGGTGGTTCCCATCGAAATAAACAGGTCCAGCTCCGGCAAAACACCGTTCCTGGTTCGCGTGACTTCCAACTCGTTGCGCTCCTGACGCAACACGGCTTCCCGGAGATCGTTGCGCATGCGGTGGGCGACCGCGACATGCTCCTTGACCGGATCCAGCTTCACGTCGGGCACCGTGAGCCGGTCGCGTGCGAAAACTCCAAGCTCCCAGAAATCAGACTCCTCCGGCTGGATGAGCTGGAGTTGCTGAAGCCGCGCCCGGTTGTGGTCTCCCAGGGCTTCGATCAGTTCGATCCGACGCTGCGCGACTTCGGCGCGCGCCTTGGCCAACTCGATGCCGGCCAGCCGGCCCCGCTTGATCGTTTCCTCCGTCTCGCGGAATTGCTGCTCCGCCAGACGCAATCCATCCTCCACAATCCCGACGCGCCGCTGCTGCAGCGCCAGATTCCAGTAGGCGTTCTCCACCCGCGCGACAAACTCCTCGATAAAACCGCGCAGTTGATAGCGCGAAATATCCGTGTCGATGCGAGCCTGCTTCAGAGCCGCCAGATTCGCTTCGATGGAAAATCCGCGCAGCAGCGCCTGGGAAATAGTGATACCCGCCCGCGTGCTGTACTCGTTGTCGAAGAGGGCCGAAGTTGTCAGAATAGGATCGTCAAAATTGCCGTAGGTCGTCTCTTTCTCTATTGTCCGTTCTGCATCGAGGGACAACGCAATGGAAGTGCCCGTGGGTAGAAAGATTTCGGCGCCCAGAGTTCCGATGGCGCTTTCGGATACGTCTTCAGAGGTACGGTCATTGTCCCTGGACGCGTCCGTTCTTTGCCCATCGATGAGCTTGCGCGACCTGGAAAGCGAAGACTCCGCAAAAAGAGTCGGATCAAAGCTGCCCCGCTCGGCTTCTTCGAGAGTCTTTACGATCAGCGGGTTGAGCTTTTCCAGAGCCACGGACGGATTGTTCCCCAGGGCCATTACAATGGCCTGGCGCACACCGATGGGGATGGACCTGGGCCGCTTGAGGAGCGTGGAACGCTCCTCGTTCTCGATCACTGGAGCGTCGGCGGGTGTGGACTCTGCGGCCTGTTCGCCGGGTGCCGAATCGAGATGGCCGGCCAACAGAACGCAGCCGATCAACAGGACCAGCCACCGCGAGATGCGAAAAAAGGGAATGCTCGCCGACACGGTGTTGATGCTGCGATTGGTCGGGAATCGGGCAAGTGGTTTTTAATTTTGCCGCGAAAGGCCTGCGAACATTCCCGCTTTATGATCAAGAGTAGATTAAACGGCGCGCATTAACTTGAAATGAAATCTGCTTGCCTGCCCATCCCTGGAGCAAATCGTAGCAGCCAGGCGACGACTGCTTCGTGATTGATAAAAACGCTCTTCCAGAGAATCGTTTTAAAATTGGAACGCATCCGATCCTCAAAGAGTCTCAACTGGATTTTGAAAAATGAGTGAACCCAGCCCGGGAAGCGGCTACCGACGCCGCCTGCGCCCCGCCTTTGAGTTGGCGCAGGATCTCCTCAAACTTGAATCGCGTGACGTGATTGCAATCTTGATCTTTGGCCTGACCGTCAGCCTGTTTTCGTTAATCATTCCAGTTGGCGTCCAGGCCATGGTGAACGCGTTAATTGCGACTGTGGCCGTGCAGCCGATTATCGTTTTGATCGGAGTAATCTGCGTTGGCCTGGTCGTGGCGGGTATATTTCGCCTGGTTCAAATTTATCTGGCCGAGCTTCTACAGCGCCGGGTGTTTATGCGCTTCTCCCTGGACCTCGGCCTGCGCATCACCCGCATGCAACACCGGGCGCTCTTCGCACGCGACGGACGTGAGATGGTCAATCGTTACTTTGATGTCTTCAATTTGCAAAAGAGTATTACCACGCTGTTGACCGACGGCGTGGCGGTCGTTTTTCAAGCCGCAGCGGGGCTGCTGCTCCTTGCCTTCTATCATCCGTATTTTATCGCCTTCGCTTTGATCTTGATCGTCGGCGTTATGTTCATTATCTATTTCCTCGGTCGCAACGCGCATGTAACGGCTCTCGAAGAGTCCACAAAAAAGTACGAAGTTGCAGCCTGGATGGAAACACTGATCGATTCGCGCCAGCTCCTCACCAACGACAGCATGTTGCAGCATGCGCACTCGAACACCAATACGAAGGTCGCCGCTTATGTTGAGGCCAGCAAAAGACACTTCGCAATTCTTTTTCGGCAGGTCATGGGCGCCCACTTTCTGCAGGTCGTGGCTTCGGCCCTATTACTCTTTATCGGAGCGGTTCTGGTGATAGAGAATGAAATCACACTCGGCCAGCTTGTCGCCGGCGAGTTGATTCTCTCCGGGATCATGAACTCGCTCGTGAGGTTTCATAAAGAACTTGAGATCTACTATGACATGGTCGCCAGCTTCGAAAAGGTCGGTCAGATGTTTGATGTAGAATTGGAGCAGAACGAAGGGCTTGAGTCCATAGTTCTCCCGGAGCGACCGGGCCTTGGATTGGTTGATGTGAGTTCGCTTCGCAGCGACGGACATATCGCCGGCGCGCTGAGTCGCCTCAACCTCGATATTCCATCCGGCACGTCGGTCGCCTTAAGAGGGCCCCACGGAGCCGGCAAGGGTCTCATCCTGCGCCTGTTCGCCGGACTCCAGCGTCCGGATTCCGGCCGCGTGGAAGTCGATGGCATAAACCTTCAGTACGTCGACCTCACAAGCTATCGCCGACAGGTGCTGCTGGTATCGGACGAAAATGTAATGGACGGGACCATTATGCAGAACCTCTGCCTGGATGGCGAGGCCCACACCATTAAATCAATCGAGAGGGTGCTGAAACAGGTTGGCCTGCTGGCGGCGATCAATCAACTCCCTGAAGGCCTGAACACGAAGATCACGTCGTCCGGTCAACCTCTGAGCCCGGGCCAGGGCATTCAACTGGCTCTCGCGCGAGCTCTGCTGATGCGGCCAAAAGTCCTGTTGATCGAGGGGGGGCTTGATTCGCTGGAAGACCAGAGTGCCGCTCCGATTCTGACATTGCTATTTAATAAGAAGCAGCCCTGGACCCTGGTGCTTTCCACGAACAAAACGACTGTCAGCAAACGCTGCGATAAAGTTGTGAAACTCAAGCCCGGTTATTCTACCAATGAGGTGCAAAAATGAGAGCATTTGTCATTCGTTCGCTCAGCGCTGAGGGCACCCCGGCATATAAAAGCATCCGCACTCCGAACTTCTTTCTGAAGGCCGGGCTCATATCGATCGGAGCTCTGTTTTTGTGTATGATCGTAGTCATGCTCCTGCCCTGGCAGCAAACCTCGAAAGGCAGCGGGCGAGTCATAGCCTACTCACCAAACGATCGCCCGCAGGAGATTACGGCGCCCGTCGAGGGGCGAGTCAAAAAGTGGCACGTGGTTGAAGGCCAGTACGTCAAAGAAGGCGACCTGATCGTCGATCTGGAAGACATCGACCCTCAAATCAGTGAGCGCCTGGAAAGCGAAAGGGATGCGGCCTTCCGAAAACTACAGGCCACCGAAGTGTCAGCGGCGACAACGCGCATTAACCTCGCTCGCGAGAAGCAGCTGGTCGAACAGGGCATTTCAAGTCGTAGAGACTATGAGCAAGCACGATTGGAATACGCGAAGTTTCTTTCTGAATCGGCCACTGCGGCAAAAGAGCTTGCTCGCATTGAAGTGAAACTTTCGCGACAGCTTTCTCAGCGCGTCATTGCGACTCGAAATGGATACGTACAGGCGATTCTTGCAGGCCAGGGCGGCCAAATTGTCAAGAGTGGAACAGCCATCGCAACCCTCGTTCCCGATACAAAGTCCCGGGTTGTTGAGCTATTTATTGACGGTAACGATGTGCCGCTGATTCGCCGGAAGCAAACGGTTCGACTTCAGTTTGAAGGCTGGCCTGCGGTTCAGTTCGCCGGCCAGTCGGAGCTGGCTGTGGGAACCTTCGTCGGTGAGGTGCGATTCGTTGATCAGTTTGCCAATGCGACAGGTCAGTTTCGAGTCCTGATTGGCCCTCCATCGGAGCAGGCATGGCCGAGCGCCGATCAGCTGCGCCAGGGAGTACGCACGATCGGCTGGATTCAGATCAACCAGGTCCCCCTTGGCTATGAGCTCTGGCGCCGCATAAACGCGTTCCCGATTATTCCGCCTTCGCAAACACAGAATAAAGAGCAGACGAAAGAAGAGGCGCAGTCGAATCCTCTGCTGTGAAGTCGATCCAGCATGCAGGCGGCCAGGAAAAAAATACCCGGGCTTAGAAAGCATATCTATCGAAGACATCAGTGGCCGGCGAATTGCGCGGCCTCATGCAAACAGCGCGCGAAACCGCGGCGGAATCTCGACCGGCGTGCGCGCCTGATAATCGAAAAAGACAATGCCGGTCTTCGCGCGGGCCACTTCCCCTGCGCCCCGGTCTGATCCGTGGCCGACCAGGCGAATCACATACACCAGGTCGCAGCCTTTCGAAGAAAAGTCCCGGGCGGCGATCTGAAAGCGCAGTCGATTCCCGTGGAAGGCTTCGCTCAAATACTGGACGGCCAGGTCCGCCATGATGATGCCGACGCTTCCGCCGCCCGGCGATTCACTCACCTGGATCTCGGTCCAGCCGTGGGCCGCGAAAAATCGCGCACGGGCTTCGTGCATCAGCGAAACGATCGAATCGTGGCCCAGGTGTCCGCCGATATTTACGTCGTCGATGCGCACCGGAATCTCCGTTTTGAAAACAAAGTCGGTCGGTAAGTCAATCTGAATGCGCGCCATGTTTATGTCCGCTCTCCGCGAGATTCGTGTTTCGAACAGTTTATTCTCAGGCCGAAACGAAAAAACCCGGGGACTTCCCCGGGCTTTCGGCGATCTTTCCGGCGTGGGCGACCTGGCCGCACCGCCGCATCAATCGATGTAGTCTTTGAGCTTGCGGCTGCGCGACGGATGTCGCAAACGACGCAAAGCCTTCGCTTCGATCTGACGAATCCGTTCGCGAGTCACCTGGAAGACGTAGCCGACTTCTTCGAGGGTATGCGAATAACCGTCGTCGAGACCAAAGCGCATTCTTAATACCTTCTGCTCGCGAGCCGGCAGGGTATTCAAGACCGTTTTGATCTGCTCGGAAAGCAGTCGATGAGCGGTCGCGTTGACCGGCGATTCGACTTCGGTATCCGGGATGAAATCCCCCAGCTCGGAATCTTCTTCGGAGCCGACCGGCACTTCGAGCGAGATCGGTTCGCGGGCCACGTTTTTCACGGCCTTCACCCGCAGCACGGGCCAGCCCAGGCGCTCGGCGATTTCGTCGTTGTTCGGCTCGCGCCCGGTCTCTTGCAAGAACAGACGGGTTTCGCGCACGACCTTGTTGATCTGTTCGATCATATGCACCGGAATGCGAATCGTGCGGGCCTGGTCGGAAATCGCGCGGGTGATCGCCTGGCGAATCCACCAGGTCGCGTAAGTTGAGAATTTATAGCCTTTCTTGTACTCGAATTTATCGACCGCTTTGATCAGGCCAATATTTCCTTCCTGAATCAAATCGAAGAAGTGCATGCCGCGGTTGGCGTAGCGTTTGGCGATCGAAACCACCAGGCGCAGGTTGGCCTTGATCAGCTCTTTCTTCGCCTGGGCGATTTCGCGCTCGCCTTTGTTCAGCGACTCGCCCCAGCGCAGAATATCGGCGATCGGGCTGCCCGCTTCCTGCTCCATGCGGCGCAGTTTGCGTTCGTTGTTGCGAATATCTTTGATGACCTCGCGCACCTCTTCGATGTCGCAGCCCATCTCTTTTTCGATTTCATCGAGGTTCTCGTTCTTCTCGATAAAGCGGTTGAATGCCTTGATTTCTTTAATGTCGCGGCTATAGCGGGCTTTGATTCCCAGGAAGTGGCGCTGGATCTCTTTGATCCGGAAGACCATCGACTTGATCTTCTGGGAGATGCGCTGGATTTCTTTTTGGGAAACGCCGACCTCGCGTACGGCGGCGTTGATCACGCCCCGGGCTTCGTCGGCCTTGAGCTTGTACTCGCGCCACTTCTTGGAGCCTTCGACGTACTTGCGCAAACGCGCGGAGGCTTCGCCGAGTTTTTTCTCTTCGGCGGAAATCACTTCCATGCGCTCGAAGAAATTCTTTTCGAGTTTTTCGAGTTCGGCCTGACTCAGATAGTAGGCTTTATTAATGCGAACGACGTCGGAGATGCGAATCTTGC
Source organism: bacterium (assembly GCA_024742665.1). Classification (GTDB taxonomy): domain Bacteria; phylum Spirochaetota; class Leptospiria; order Leptospirales; family Leptonemataceae; genus JANSYA01. Next base: position 148,920 of record JANSYA010000010.1, on the reverse strand, counting down.
GGGCGCGAATCTTGGGCGTCAGCTTAAAGAAATTCGCCCGCAAAAGAGACGATTCCAGAATCGTCTCTTCGATGATGTTTTCGCCGTTCTCGATCCGCTTGGCGAGAAAGACTTCTTTGTCGCCGGAAATCAGCGAGACCTTGCCGATCTCCTTCAGGTACAGCCGGATCGGATCGTCGCTAATGGTCCCCGAGCCCGAATCTTTTTTCTTTCGGGTAGCGGCCTTCGCCTCTTTTTTGACCGGCGCCGGGTTTTCCTCGACGGTCTTGCTACTGTATTCCTCAACCACCTCGATTCCGAGCTGGTTTAAGAGAGTGAAGACGTCTTCAATCCGTTCGGAGTTTACGATCTTTTCGGGGAGGTACTCATTGATTTCATCGTACGTGATCTCTCCATTCGCCTTTCCGATCGAGATGATCTTCTGAATCTCTGGCAGGTCCTCCATCGCCATCGCCGCAAACTCCTGGGTGGCCTGAAATTTATCCGCAAGCGAACAAGGCCAAAATAGCCCGTCCCGACCGTGCCATTATCGCCGGTCCAAAACAGGACCGGACGAAATACACCCCGGGAAAGGCTCGTTCTTCAAATATAATAATGAATCCCTGTTATTATCGTTAACCGGTCGGGCAAAAGCAACCGCCGGGGCGAATTAATCAGGGTAGTTTTAACAAAAATGCTTCGTTTTTCAGGACACCGTTTGCCCCGATTTTCTGCGCTGTAGCTCCAGCTCTTTCAATTCCTTCACCAGCCGGCCGCTTTCCTGTATAAGATACGACTGATCGACTGAATCGGCCACAACGTAGCGACTGCTTGTATCCGCTATCTTTTTTTTCAATTCCAGAATTCGCAGTTCCAGCAGCAGATCGTTGATGACCGTCACCTGCAGCCGCTCCGCGGCTTTGATTTCCTCTTCGTCGACGGCCGAAAGCACACTCTCGCCCTGCTCCACGGCGGAATACGGACGGCCCTCGCTCTCCAGTCGCTGGAGGATCTGAGCGCTAAATACCTGCAGCGTCTCTTCAGGTAAATCAAAGCGACTCAAATCGTCCACGGTCCAGATGTTGCCGGTCAGATAGCGGGTTTCCAGATAACGCCAGAAAAACTCCGCCGGGGGATCGATAAACTCCAATCCCGCAATCCCCGCCTGGTAGGCCCCGATCAGGGCCGGAGCCAGAAACAATTCAATCAGCAGCGCGCGTTCGCAGGCGATGCGCCGGCGGGCCGTGGCGTCCGTCGCTCCAGCATGCGCGTTCGGCTGCGGAACGAATGCAGAGCCGCCACCGGCAGCCCGGCCGGATCTTTCGAAACCCCCTGAATGATCCGAACGATCGCGGCGGTCCGCTCGCGGCGCGCCGTCTGAAACCCCGCCGGAAAAACCCGCTTCGAATCCACCGCCATCGACGTCGGCTCCCGCCGCCTCGTCGTAGTCCGGACCAAAATCCATGGGTGCATTCGCGATCGGCGCACCGTCAAGATCCGGCGCGTGCTGGCCCGGGTCCGGAGCCACTGTCTGCGGCGCGGGACCGCTGGACTTCCCGGAGTTGCCAGAAGTGCCGGACGTAAAGCGCGGTCCGATCCCGGTCGAAGGCGCTCCGCCGCTCGTACCCGGCGATCGTCGCGGCGGCGGTGCGCTGCGCTGCCGGGAAGCGGCGCGGGCCTGGGGACTCTGCTGCCATTCGCGACGCACTTCGTTGGCGTTTAATCCGAGCAGGTGCGCGGCTTCTTCGAGCAATAGCAAACGATCCGAATCCCGATGGATTTCGCCGAGCTCGACAAACAGGCGATCCAGGCCCGGACGTTTTTCCGTGCCCCGCGGCAGAGCGGACGGCAGCTGACCGGTATAATAATCTCGCGCGCGGGCGGTGTAGGCGATGACCGCGTTTTCCGGGCGACCGGCGACCGGAGCATCAGCGCCTGCAATGTGCGGCTGCATCGCTGCCTCCAGGCCCGCCACGTTTTCATCCGGATTCGATGAGCCCGCATGATCCGCACTGTCCGCCCGAGCCGAAGCCGAAGCCGCCAGGTCGTCGGCGAAGCGACCGGGGAACATCACTTCGAGCAGATAAAAGCGCTCCGCGGGAATGCGATACTCTTCGCCCAGCATCTGCTCCAGAACCGGCGCCGGCAGACTCAAGGCGAGATCGAAAGGATCCTGACCGGCCGGCAAAAGAATCACCCGGGATCGCAGCCCGCCCTGTTCGATTGACAGACGCGCAAACTTTAAAGCGGCGGCGCGGCCGGCGCGATCGCCGTCGAAGATACAGGTTAAATTAGAAGTATAGCGCGAGATCAGCTTGAGATGATCCGGAGTCAGCGCCGTGCCGAGGGGCGCGCAGGCCGTGCGATAACCGGCCTGGTACAGACCGATCACGTCCATATAGCCTTCGACCAGAAAGCACTCGCCTTTCGAACGAATTTCGCCCAGGCCCTGATAGAGACCGTAGAGCACCTGGCTTTTGTGAAAGACGCTCGACTCGGGACTGTTGATGTACTTGGCCTGCTTCTCGGCGCCGGGCATCGCGCGACCGCCGAAAGCCACGTAGCGTCCGCCGCCGTCGCGAATCGGAAACATCACCCGGTTGCGAAAAAAGTCGTACGGCGGGCGGCCTTCCTGCTGGCCTTCTTTTAAGAGACCGAGATGCACGAGATCTTTTTCGTGTTCGGCGTACTTCGACCTGAGCCACTCCCAGGATTCCGGCGCGCCGCCCAGGCTGAAGCTATCGATCGTCTCGGCGCTCAAACCGCGAGAGCGCAGATAATCAAACTGGTATTTACCTTCCGGCGACTGAATAAATCCGGCGAAGCTGCGAGCCACGCGTTCATTTAGATCATAGAGCTTTTCGCGGTGATCGTTCTTGCGACCGCCGAAGTTCTTCGGCTTCTCGATCCCGGCGAAGCGCCCCAGGGTTTCCAGGGCCTCGGGAAAGCTTAGACCCTCGTAGTCCATTACGAAGCGCAGCAAATCGCCGCCTTTGCCACAGCCGAAGCAATAGAACAGTCCCTTCTCCGGCGTCACGCTGAACGAAGGCGTTTTCTCGCTGTGAAAGGGACATAGCCCGGTCAGTCGCTTGCCCGCGCGCTTGAGCGGCACGTAGCGACCCACGTACGATTCGATTGGCACGGCCGCAATGACCTGTTCTTTGTAATCGCGAGAGCTCATTCGGGTGCATGCAGACCGGCCGAAAACCCGGCAGGACAGGAGACATAAACCGGCAGCATTGCGCCGGAAGGATCCCGGGCAAGCGGAAAGCCAATCAGCTTCCGCGGGAAAGGGTGGATAACGATGCACGCCCGCCTCTGCCGTAAAACAGACGGAGCGCGCTGCTATGAGCTATGAGAGGGGCGATTTAGCCGATGCCGGCGATGCGGGCCTGGACCAGTTCTTTGACCCGCGAGCCGTCGATATTCTGGCCCTTAAAGCGGCCCATGACGGGCCCCATGAGCTTGCCCATATCGCCGGGGCCGGTCGGATTGACCTTCGCGAAGACCTCATCGATGACTTTCTGAATTTCATCATCGCCGACGGCCGGCGGCAAATACTTCTCAAGAATTTCCAGCTCGGCCTGCTCCGAGGCGGCGGATTCATCCCGGCCGGCTTTTTTATACTGGTCGATCGAGTCTTTGCGCTTCTTGATATTGCGCCGGATAATCGCTTCGACCTTATCGTCGGCCAGATCATCGGAGCCGTCCCGCGTCATCTCGTACTGAATATCAGACTTCAGCAGACGCAGGGTGCCGAGCTCGACCTGGGAACGAGCTTTCATGGCCGCTTTCATATCGACCTGGATTTGATCCAATAGCTTTGCCATATTAATACTGTGGAATTATGGAGTTTCTCGCCGGACCAGAGCAGTCGGGAGTGCGCCCGATGACGAGACGATCATTCGAGTCCCGTCAGGGCGCGTATATGCAGGAAATGAGATCAATCGCCGACGCGCTCAGAGCGAGCACGCGGCTATCAAGCAAAGTCGGCCTCAGTTCTGGCGGCTTTCTTTGCGGAGCATCATCAACCGCTTCTTCTCACGCTTCCGGAACGCGGCGTCGCGCTTGCGTTTGCGACGGTCGGAGGGTTTTTCGAAAAACTCTCTGCGCTTGATCTCGGACTGGATGCCGGCATTGACGCACTCGCGCTTGAATCGCTTGAGCGCGGCCTCAATGGACTCGCCTTCTTTTAAGTTCACGCCTATCATTGCTGTGTATCTGTGCTCCTAATCGGCAGGGCGCAAACGGGACCGAAATCGGCCCGTACATACCTTGCCTGTTACCCACATTCCGGGGGGCCCCCCTGCTGTCAATCGCCTTCCCCCGCTCGCTTTCCGCCTCGAAACCCCGGCCCTTCCGGCGCCGGCCGGCGGATCCAGGCCCGGGATCCCATCGACACAGCGCAGACCGGGGCCGCTTACCAGAGCCGACCCCGCCGGGTTCAGGGGGCCATCGCGCAGGACTACTTAACAAATGGTACATAGTACCATTTAAAAGTACATAAAATCCTTAGATTATATTTTTTAGAAATTTAAGAAAAAGTACTGTACTTCCGCCCGGTTTGTACCGTTAAACAAATCAGACATAATACGCCCACCAGGGCGAAACACACAACGCGGAGCTAGACGAGACATGCAACAACTGGACACGGACGATTTCAAACGACAACTGCAGCAGTACATCGATTTTCGTGGAATCGACATTATTCTCTACTTAAAAGACGGCACCTTGGTCGAGCTCGATAAGAATCGCACGATGGAAGGCGACGTGATCATCAAGAACGGGCGCGAAGGCGTCGCTGCCAGCGTTCATCTAGAAGAAATCATCAAAGCCGACTTCTTTGCTGCATGAGCAATGCGCGCCAGCGCATTGCGAAATGAATAGAGCGCGATAGCGCGGTTCCTATTTTATGCGCGCCAGCGCATTGCGAAATGAATTGAGCGCAAAGCGCGATTCCGATTTCATGCGCGCCAGCGCATTGCGAAATGAATTAAGCGCGAAGCGCGGTTCCTGTTTCATGCGCGCCAGCGCATTGCGAAATGAATAAAGCGCAAAGCGCGATGCGAATTCTCAGCCGCGACTGCTGGCGACGGTGCGAATCAACTGCCGGTCAGCCGCGCTGATAAAGCCGTCCTGTTCGAAATTCTGCAGCAGTAAGTCGACCTGGTCGGCTTCAGCTTTCTGAATCAATCCATAAATTAAATCGACCAGCGCCTGCCGCGCTTTCGCGGGGTCCTGCTCGGATTCGCGAACCTGCTGAATCTGCAGGATCACATCGTTGTGCCGGCGCAAAAACGCGCTCAGGCCCTGCAATCGCTCCTGAATTTCCGCGGGCAGATGCACGAAAACTCCCTCGCCCAGATAGGGTCCGTGATGGCCGTTGCGAAAGCGAATGAGAAACCAGGCTTCCGGCATCAAAGACAGCAGCGCCGGACGGCGCATGGCCAGGTAATCCAGTCCGGAACTCAGCACCTGATCGGAAGCGTAAATCAGCGACCCCACCCCGACGTACAGATTGCGGGAATAAATCAGCTGCAGCACGCGTTCGCGACGATCCGAATCAATCGCATCCAGCGCGGCGAAATAGCTACGCCCGGCGATCTCACGCAGAGACGCTCCCGTTTGCAGCACGCTGGCGACGAACTCCGGAATTTCGTCTGACTCCGGCGGTCGATCGCACAGCTCCATGAACAGACTGAACTCCGCGAAGTCACCGCCGACCCGCGCGATATTGCCGACCTCGCGAATCAAAAGCGTGCGCAGCTCTTCTTCGACGATATAGACCAGAGCCGAATCGGTCAGTTTTTCCAGCAGCTCGGTCGAACGTTTTTGATCCAGAATATTTAATAGAAAGATCGCGAAGTCGGAGTACTTCTGAACAAAGCTTTCAATCATTTCCGAATTCAGTTCGGAAAGCAAACGATAGGATTTTCGGATTTCGAGCAGGCTGATCTCGTGGAATACGCTCGCGGCGTATTCCAGAAAATTGTTTTCTTCCGAATCCATGATGGTCAGGGGCGACACCAGAATCGGAACCAACTGATTCATGGCGAGTAAAATCGTTTCGCTGCTACTTATTCGACGGAAAGGAATGCGTCCGGGGCCCGGTTTTTCCGACGCTTTTCTAATAATTCAGTACCTAAAAAGACAGCCCTGCTTTATTCAAACAATCCCGGATTTGAATTCACGCCCTGATCTCGTCGGCTTTCCATATCCTCGATCAGTTGCCGGGCCTGGTCGGCCCAGACGGAGTCCGGATCTAAATCGGCATAGCCCACCATACAATCGATGGCCTGATCGAAGTACCGCAGCGCATAGTACAGGAGCCCCAGGTTGTAATAGGCTTCCGGAAAGTCCGGATCCAGTTCGATGCACTGCTGAAAGTTGCGGATCGCAACCGCGTATCGCTTCGCTTTAAAGTGGATATTCGCGACATTATACAGCGCTTCTACGCAGTCCGGCTGAATTTCCACCGCCCGGTCGTAGTAGCGCAGCGCCTCATCGAGTTTTTCGTGTTCATAACACAGATTCCCGAATTCGATCAGAGCCGCCACATGGTCGGGCTGCACGCGAATGATTTCCTCGAGCACGCGGCTGATCTTACGAAAGTCGCCGGACGCGAGCAGCTTCAGATAATCTTCTTCGAGCACGGCCATGCCCGGATCCCCGCGGCCGCCGGTCCACTTTCCGACTGTCTCCTGATCCGGCTCGGCGCCCCCCGACGAATGCTGCCCCGACTTGAGGCGTTCTTCCAGATCGACCACCGGGCCGGGACCGCCGGCCGTGGACGTCGCCTCGCCGGTTTCGCCGTAGCTGAAAAACATCTGCCCGGTGTCCGGATGCGCGAGCCCGGCACCGTCCCGGCTCAGCAGCACCCCTTCCAGATTGTCGTAGACGATCAGCTGGTTGTACCAATCGGAAACCGAACTGGCCTCACATTCACGGATCAGGCGCCGCATGTGCTGCAGGGAAACCCCCTGCCGGCGGCAGGAAGCCAGAAATCGAATCTTCAGCAGGTCCTGAAAGTCGAGATTCCCGCCGCTGCCCAGAAGACCGGTTTTACGCCAGTAGTCGATGTAGTAGCGGGGAACCTGGAGCTTGAGGGCGGCCTCGGAAATCCGCATCACGGGTTGGTCGCGGTCGGTCTGCATTGGCTGTTTTGCACGGGATGCTGGCATGGTGTGGATAAACTGTGGATTAATTCGTGGAGCACTTCGGGCCGGAATCAGCCGAAAACGACCTATCCCGGGGTTGCAATGCTTGCCAGTCCCACCCGGAGTTGCAATCCTGTCTCAGATGGTATTCTGGATTATGTCTCAATAAGGCGGCCATACATTCAGGTGGATATAAATATGGATACGCATTCTGATTTTCAAAGTTCTGGTGTCAACGATCTTGGGGAAGCAGGCGATTCGGCCGCGGCCGGCGCACAGCATGGCGCCGCAGCGCCGCCGCATGCCGCGACTGAAACGGCCGCCCCTGTCGAAGAAATAGATCCGAAAACCGCCGAGCGTCTGGGCAACGAACAGGCCGACGCCGAGGCGAAGCCCCGACCCGACGCGGACAACCGCTTCGCGCATCTCCATCTGCATACATCCTACAGCTTACTCGACGGCGCGATTCGCATTCCGTCGTTGATGAAAAAAGTCAAGGAACTCGGCATGGACTCCGTGGCCATGACCGACCACGGCAATATGTTCGGCGCCGTCGAATTTTATAAGGCCGCAGTCGCAGAAAACGTCAAGCCGATCATCGGCCTGGAATTCTACGTCGCCCCCGGCGATCGCCGCGAAAAGCGCGTGCTGGAAAAACTCGCCGACGGCAACAACTATCACCTGGTGATTCTCGCTCAGAATAAGACCGGCTACGCGAATTTAATCAAGCTGGCGAGCCGGTCTTATACCGAAGGCTTTTATCGCAAGCCGCGGATCGACTACGAGCTGCTGGCGGATCACTCCGACGGCCTGGTGTGTTTGACGGCCTGTCTCGGCGGCGAAGTCCAGCGCAAGGTCATGGCCGGCAAAGACGACGAGGCCCTTGCGCTGTCCGGCAAACTCCAGGACATCTTCGGCAAAGACCGTTTCTTTCTGGAAATTCAGAATCACGGGCTGCCCGAAGAGCTGCAGGTCGCGAAGGCCCACATCGAAATGGCCAAACGCAACAATATCGCGATGGCCCTCACGAACGATTCGCACTTTCTCACGCGAGAAGATCAGTTCGCACAGGATATCCTCTTACGCATCAATCAGAAAAAGAACATCGACGACCCCCTGCACTTCGGCTTCAACCCCGAGTTTTACGTGAAATCGCCGGCGGAAATGCGCATGCTCTTTCCCGAAGCGCCGGAAGCCTTCTATAATACGAGCCGCATCGCCGACATGGTCGATCTCAACTTCGACTTCGGCAACCCGCTCCTGCCGAAATTCGAAGTGCCCGAAGGCGAAACTCTGAATACGCACATGTACAAGCTGTGCGAAGAGGGCCTGATTCAGCGCTACGGAAAAATCGACGAGAAGATCCGCGAACGCTTTGAATTCGAGTACGGCGTGATCACGAAGATGGACTTCGCCGGCTATTTCCTGATCGTCCAGGACTTCATCAACTGGGCCAAACGCCAGGGCATTCCCGTGGGGCCGGGTCGCGGTTCGGCCGCCGGTTCAATCGTGGCTTATAGCCTCGGCATCACCGACATCGAACCCCTGCGTTTCGGCCTGCTCTTCGAACGTTTTCTCAATCCGGACCGGAACGAAATGCCGGATATCGACGTGGACTTCTGCGCGGATCGCCGCGAAGAGGTGATCAACTACGTGCGCGAAAAGTACGGCGCCGACAAAGTCGGCATGATCATCACCTATGGAACGATGGCGGCGAAGGCCTGTCTCAAAGACGTAGCACGCGTTTTGAATATTCCTTTCGACGAAGCGAACGGCATCTCCAAAATGTTTCCGGACGTTCTCAATATCTCGATCGACGAGGCGGTCAAAGCTTCGAGCGAGCTGCGCAGCTACTCCGAGCGCGGCGACATTCAAAAGAAATTATTTGCGGTGGCCCGAACTCTCGAAGGCAACGTGCGCCACACCGGCGTGCACGCGGCGGGCGTCGTGATCGCTCCCGACCCTCTGGAAGAGCTGGTGCCGCTCGCCACGGTCGCGAACAAAAGCGCCGAGAAAGGCTCCGGCAACGAACGAATCGCGGTGTGCCAGTTCGACATGAACGCCCTGACCGACGTCGGCCTGGTCAAAATGGACTTTCTCGGCCTGCGGAACTTAACGGTCATCGCCTACTGCCTGGAAGGCATCAAAGAACGCGGCGGCCCTGTAATTGACTTAAACGATTTACCCCAGGGCGACCCGAAAGCCTACGCGCTCCTGCAGCGCGGCGACGTGAAGGGCGTGTTCCAGTTGGAATCCAGCCCGGGCATGCGCGAATTCGTTTTGCGCCTGAAGCCGGAACGCTTTGAAGATATCGTCGCTTTGATCGCGCTCTTTCGCCCGGGACCGCTGCAGGCGGGGATGGCGGACTCGTTCATCAACCGTAAGAAAGGCCGCGAAAAGGTCGTCTATCCCCACAAAAGCCTGGAGTCGGTGCTCAGCGATACCTACGGGGTGATCGTGTACCAGGAACAGGTCATGCAGATCTCGCGGATCATCGGCGGTTTCTCACCGGCTCAAGCCGACGCCCTGCGCAAGGCGATGGGTAAGAAGATCCACGATAAGATGGCCGCCATGCGCGTGATGTTCATCGAAGGCGCGGAGGCCCAGGAGTACGATCCCAAATTCGCCGCCGATCTCTACGATCAGATGGCCCAGTTCGCCAGCTACGGTTTCAACAAAAGCCACTCGGCGGCGTATGCTTATATCGTTTATCAAACGGCTTACCTCAAAGCGAATTTCCCGACCGACTATATGCGGGCGGTGCTCAACTCCGAAAAAGATAAAACCGAACGCCTGGTGCCTTATATCAACGACTGCCGGGCGATGGGCATTGAGATCCTCGGCCCCGATATTAACGAATCGCAGAACTCGTTCTCATATGAAAAAGAAGGCGTAATTCGCTTCGGCCTGGGCGCGGTCAAAAACGTCGGCAGCCAGGCCGTGGATTCCATCGTCGCCGAACGCAAAGAAACGCCGGATGGTAAATTCGCGTCCCTGTTTCAATTCATGGAGCACGTCGATCTGCGCCAGTGCAACAAGCGCGCCGTCGAGGCCATGACCTACGCCGGCGCCTTCGACAGCCTGGGTTATACCCGCAAGGCGATCGTCGAAAGCATCGAGATCGCCTTCAGTCACGGCCAGCAATTCCAGGCCGATAAAGAATCCGGGCAGTCTTCGCTCTTCGGCGAGATGATGTCCGGAGGCGACGCCTCAACCGAACCGATCCCGAAAGGCGAAGACGTCGCCGAATTCGAAAGCGGCGATCTGCTCAAACACGAAAAAGAAGTCCTGGGATTTTATTTCAGCGGCCACCCCCTCGGAAAATTCGAACGGGTGCTGCGGCGAATCCGCGCTGTGCCTTTAGAAGCCCTCGGCGAAATGGCAAGCGGCTCGAAGGTCGAAATCGCGGCGGTGATTACCGACTACTCGATTCGCCTGACCCGCACCGGCAAAGAGATGGCCCGCGTCAATTTAGAGGATATGACCGGCGCGATCGAAGCGGTGATCTTTCCGGCCGCTTTCGAACGTCTGAAACACGATCTGATCAAAGACACCCCGCTCTTTATTAAAGCGAATCTGGAGAAGCGCGAAGATACCGGAACGCCCTCGCTGATCATCAACGGCTTCGATCCCTTAAATCACGAAGTGCTGGAAGAGAAGCAGGAAAAATCTCTGCACTTAAGACTCGCTTCAAACGGCCTCGACCCGGCGGCTCTCACGCAGTTGCAAACCATTCTGCGCGGCGCGCGCGGCAACCTCAACGTATACTTCCATCTGGAACGTGCGAATCGTCCGGCGGCGGCTCCCGAGTCGAAGCCAAATCCGCTGACCGGCGGAGCGGCTGCCGGCGGCGAGAGCTCCAGCGGCAGCATGGTGATTCGCGCCCACCACAGCTTCAATGTAAACTACACCCAGGAGCTGCGGGATCGCCTCGCGAGTCTGGGACACGTGCAGGGTATTTATGTTTCGGTCGGCGATCGCATTATGCCGCAGTACGAAGCGCCCAGACGCCAGCAGATGCTGATGCCCGGCCAGGCCGGCGCGCCCGCCCCGGTATAAACGACCCGGCACTGCGGCGCGCAGCTATCTATCGGCGGTGCCGGCCATGGTCTTTGGTCGCTGACCGGATCTATTTCGCTTCGGCGCGAGCCTTCAGACCCGCGACAAATTCCTGAAAGGGACCGGTCATGTCCGGAAGACTCCGGCCGATCAAAAACAGCATCGGACCGGAAAAGACTTCCCGCAATTGAAAGTTCACGCCCTTGCCGGCCGGAGTAAGCGTGAAGCTGCGTTCGCCGCGAAAGAGTCCCAGCGGCATGCCGCCGGTCCAGACCATGCGCGCGGCCGGTTCAAATTCCGCGACTTTGACCGGAAAGGCGCGGCCCGGGCTGAGCTTCGTAAAGGCGCGAATCGTTTCGCCCGCTGCGATTTCGCCTTCGATCTTTTCGCAGTAGGGATCCCACTCGGGATAGGCGGCGCCGTTCGTTAGAATCTCCCAGATCTTTTCCGCCGGAGCGTTGATCGTCGCGGCGGCCGCGAACTCTTTGATAGCCATATAGTTTCTTTCCTCTTTTGCTTGCTTCGTGCATTGCGAAAGCTAATTCTCACAGGCCGCAGCGAAGGCCGGCAGCACCGTTTCCCAACCGCGCAGAAAACGCCCGACCGCCTCGTCGGTCGGCTGCGCTTCTTCGGGAGCCGCCGCGCGATGTCGAATGCGGACCACGCAATGGCCACCGGACGCGTTCAGAAATTCAACCGTCACAATCGTCGCCGCGCCAGGCGGCATGCCGGGAAACCATCGATACACAAGTGTTCGACCTGGATCCCATAGCAGCACCCGGCCCAGCTCGATGATTTCACCGCCGTCCGCCCGGCGTTCGACCAGCCGGCGCTGATTATCAGGTCCCCCGGTCTCAAATCGCAGCTGCGAGTCCGCGCCGCGTCTATGACTGACCGGCCACCAGGCGTCGAGACGATCGGTAAAAACAGCAAAGGCATGTTCCGGAGAACAATTCACGCGCCACTCTCGATCGACCAGGAGCGTCGAATCACTCATCGGTCGGCCTCCTCTTTGGTATTCTCGGCCAGGATCGTAAAACGAGTCATGGCATCGTCCCAGAAAGAATCCAGCCAGGCCCTTGCCTCGGCAAAACCCGCGGACTTCAGTCGATAAAGATTGCGCGTGCCTTCGCTTTCGTGAGCGACGAAATCGGCGGCTTCCAGCAGGCGCAGATGCCGTGAAACCGCGGGGCGACTCACTGGCAAATTCGCCGCAAGCTCGCCCACAGCGCTCGGACCGCCGGCCAGCATCAAAAGCAAACGCCGGCGCACGGGGTTTCCCAGGGCTTCCAGAACCTGCTCGCTGCGCTGTGCCCCTTGCTCTGATCGTGTCGCCATTCGTAACCTGCATGTTACGAATGGCGACACGCTGCTTTACTGTCAAGAATCTCAAGAAAATAAAAAAACCCGCGGTAAGCGGGTTTCCAGGGCAGAGCGGCGCTGCCGGCGGCGATCTATCCGCTCCGGGCGGTGAGCCAGGAGCCTGAATCAGCTCTGAACGATCTATAAAAAATCCTGAGCGAAACTCAGACCTGGATCAGGATCGGACAGGTGTGTTGAAGAGCGCCGGTGAATTCGAGTTCGTAGGAACCGGCTCCGAGATGCTCAAAGCCCAGCTGGCCGCTGGCGTCAAAAGAACGAGAGTCCAGCATCCGGCCGTCGGCTCGTAGCACGGCGCGAATTTTGTTCAGAGTTCCGCCGTTCAGAATGCGGACGGTCAGAGTAACGGCGCTGTCCGACTCGCCCAGGATTTCGTATTCCAGGTCGCGACCCGCAACATGCTGGGAGAGAACCACGTGCGAGCGGCGAGCTTCCGGAGCGGCTACAGCGTTTCGGGTGGCGACCATCGATTCGGTCCGGAGATCCACACCCTGAAAGGCAGACTTGATGACCTGCAGGCCGTCGCGAATTTGTAGAACAATTGCGGGAACACCGGCGGCGCCGGCTTTTTCGGGAACGGGGCCTGCAGTCAGGGAACGGTCTACGACCAGCTTCAGAACGTCCGGAACGCTTTCAGACGTCAGGGCCGTATCCTGCATCACACGCGCGTCCAGAAAAGCCCGCGCTACAGCGGGTTCTGCACCGGCCGATTCCCCGTCCGACTGGAGCAAATGGTCCGCCCGGGCGGCGACATCTTCCATCTGGTTTTCGGCCGGACCCCGCAGAGGCTCGAACAGCAGAGTCGCCGCCAGAGCTTCTTCCAGTTCGAAGAGCTCACGGCGAGCTTCGGGACTCAGCTTTTCGGGAGCGTCGTAGAGCGAGTTGGGTTTTCCAAGAAAATCTTCTGCGATGGTGGATGCGTTCATGTTTTTCTAATAATCCAAATAGTGCACTATAAGACGGGACAGATCATGAAAAAAACCGCGTCGCGTTGGGTTTTATTCCAGTTTCCCTGTAAAAATAAGGCTTTTCTCTGGATTTCAGGCAAGCCCTCACTAATTTCGAGTCGGCGAAAAACACCGAAAACATAATACCCGCGGTCCGAAAAATCCATCCCGGGACTGACAGCTCCGTAAATCCCGCCGGCCCTGCACCGCGCGGTGAATCAGGTCGACCCGGACATCGAACGAATTCGCTCCAGCACCCGCATCATCTGCACGGACACACTGCCTTCGGGAATCTGCAGCAGAGTTGCGATGTGCTTATAGGGCGTGCGCACAATAAAGTGACCGCGGCTCTTTTTCACGAGCAGCTTCTCGCGCTGCTGGTATTTCTTTTCGATGGCTCGCTCGATGCGTATCATCTCCGCCGGATCCGGAGGCTCCCCGCCGGGCTGGGCGGCGGTGCTCAGGAGCTTTTCGCGTTTTACTTTCAGCTCCAGAATCGCCAGATAGAGCGAAGTGATTTTGTCTTCCGAGCCCAGATTCTTGAGCTCCTTTTCCGACAGGCGATGCTTCAAATCGGCCAGCAGACGCAGCAGCTCGCCCTGACTTTTGCCGGACTTCTCGGAGAGATACTCCATCTCTTCCGGAGTCAGATCCAGATAGTAAACATAAGATAGCTTGAAGATCAGCCGCAAATCCACGGGCAATTCGGTGAGCTGATTTTTGAATCCGAAAATGAGATTGTGATCTTCGCTGTTCAGACTGCGCGGGTCCGGCGTATTTTCAATCAACCGGAACTCGTTGCCTTTGTCATCGGTGCGCGTAACGTTCACCGTATCGACTTCACGAATGGTTCGCATCCAATCGATAACGAGATTGCGCAGCACGGTATAAAACCAGGTGCGAAAAGTCGAGCGCCCCTGAAAAGAACGGAAGCGCCCGCCGTCTTTTAAGCGCTCAAAGGCGTACAGGTAAAAATCCGAAGCGGCGTCCTGGTCCAGATGAAATACTTTTAACGGGAAGTTGTAAATATCTTCCGAGAAGCGCTCAAAGAAAGCCTTCAAGGCCGGACGATCGCCCTCGCCGCAGAGTCGGACCATTTCCAGGACTTCCGGCGTATTTTCAATAACGGGTTTCTCGTCCTGCTGCTGTGGATTGGCGGGGGTCATAATCGAAAAGGACGCGATTCGCGACAGTCAGCGCAAAGAGCCCGGGCAATGCAATCGGGCACGCCCTGTGATGCTTCGAATATCCCCGTATGTCGCGGGAACGCGAAAAACAGTTGCCCGTCGCCGCGTATGCAGAAACATAAAAACGATGTTTCAACAGCTCTGTCCAGGACTTTTTTCGACGCGCTCCGAACACACCGCGGGAACCAGTCGCACTGAAGCGGCCCTGTCGCGGCGTTCCCTGCGGCTGGTCCGCCTCGGCGCGACCTTGCTGCTGGCCTGCGCTGCGACTCTCGATCTGGTGAACGCGCAACAAATCTGGCGGGGCGTGGGCACGCCCGCGCTGCACGCCCAGGCCCCCGGCGAAAGACCGGAGTTCTCGTGGCCGATCGTCAAAGGCGAGTACCCTCGCCTGCGCGGACTGACTTCTACTTTCGGCGAATCCCGGGTGGATCACTTTCATAACGGTCTGGACATCGCCGCCTCGGGGGATCCGGTGCATCCGGTCGCACCTGGATTTATTCTGTACAGCAGAACGCCCTCCGACGATCCCTTCGCGCCCGAACAGGGACCGGGCAATTTCGTCTATCTTTATCATGGCCAGGGCTGGTACAGCGGCTATTATCACCTGCAGTCCGGCGAAGCTCTGGTGCGGAGCGGCAACGTGAAACCGACGACGCCCATCGGCCAGGCGGGCAACACCGGGCATTCCGGCGGACCGCACCTGCACTTTTTTATCACCGCCGAAAACGGACGTAAGATTATCAATCCGCTCTATCTATTGCCGCCGGCCACGGATGAGAACCCGCCGATTATCGGCCAGATTAACATCATCACTCCGGCCGGGCGCACCCTCGTCTCGCACTCCCGGGCGGAGCGAATTCGGTTAACGAAACGCTATCCGATTCTGCTGAATATTATCGATCCCGGTCTCGAACCCTATACTCGCCGCGGCGTCTATCGCCTCAGCTGGAAACTAAAAGGCGGAGTAGCGACCGACTATAATTTCAGCAGCATCACCTATCGAGACGGAGACTGGCGACTCGAAGGCGGCCAGGTCTTCGACCAGGTCTTTCAATACAATCTGTACAAACTAAACGGATTGGAATTTCAAAACGGACGCAACGAACTGATCGTGCGGGCGGAAGATCACAGCGGCAATATCACGGAAGTGCTTTTCGACGTAACAGTCGATCGCGAGTACTGAGCCAACCCTGTCTGCGTCGGGGCGAAACAGTTGAACTCTCCTTCGCCCCGGGATCAGGGAGTGTGGTTCCCGCACTTGCTGCGGGATCAGCGCGTCGGTAAAACGACGTCGCCGGGATCGATGCGGTCCCAGCTCGCCGCCGGTTCCGGGCGGCACAGAGCGATGTACGAGGAAACTTCGGCGACGCGACAGACTCCGCGCAGTGTGCCGAGCCGCCGAATATTCAATTGCGCGCCCTTGCGCAAACCGTCGACCACGCCCAAATTCACGTAAATATTTCCCGGCTGTACCTTAACGACTCGTCCCCGGGCCCCGAGCAATTTCGAAATCTGAGCGGCGGCCTGCACGCCCAGAGCCGGCAGAGCGTCACGACCGTTCGCGCGAACGCGAAACTGCCCCGCGACTGAGCCGGTCTTCTTCTCGATGATTTCGTAGCGCAGCTCCAAGCCTTCGCCTGTAGAGCGATAGCTGCCACTGACGATATGCGTAATATCGTCCTCGATTCCATTGGCGCTTCTCTGGGCGTCTTCGATCAAATTGATATACTCCGGGCGATAGTATACGCCGTAGGAATATCGCGACGGGTCCTCGCTCAGCTGGCGCACGCGCCGTAAAACCGCGGATCGCAGAGCGGCGGGCGCCGCCTTTACGGAACCTTCGCGATCCAGCGCGAAACTCAGAGCCCGGGCGACTCGGTCGGGTCCGTCGGGATGCGCCGGAAAGGCGGCGGCCGGCTCCATGTCGAAGACGAAAACCCGCAGCGGCGTGCGCTGAAAATTCGCGCGCTCGGGAACGCTCCCGTCATGAAAGAGGCCCGCCCGATACGCCAGGGATTTATTTTTTTCCTGCAGGGCCCGCTCCAGGCGATTGCGCAGCTTGAGATTGTCCGGGTCGGCGCGCAGGAGACGCCGCAGAACGCCGATAAATTTCTCGTAGTTGCCAGCGCGGCGAAAGCGTTCGAGTTCCATCCGCAGCGCCGGTTGATGAAAGGGATACAGCTTGAGACTCCGGCGAATATGGTACTCCGCCACTTCCCTGCGCTGAGCGCCGGCATAATAACGTCCGCGCTCGAATTGATAGGCGGCCAGATTTCTCCGGAGCGCGCCTGTTGCGGGAAAGAGATTTCCGTTTTCGAGCACCACCTCTTCCAGCCCGAAACGAACCATCGAGTCGCCCGGATTCAATTCAAGCGCTCTGTGCATACGCTGTACGGCTTTGCGCACGGCCGCAGAATTTCGGCCCGCCCCCCGCAGATGAACCGTCGCCATCATGTAGAGCAGCTGCGGATTGCGCGGATAGCGCTGCACGATCGCCTCCGCCCGCTGGAGGGCCGAATCGCTTCGATTGCGATACAAATCGATGCGCACCAGATTCTGTTCAATGAAGACGTCGTCCGGCGACAGGCGATGCGCCGTGGTCAGAGCCTGGTGAGCGTTTTCCAGAGCGCGCGTGCGCTGTGCAGGATCGTTTTCCAGAAAGGCCCGGGCCAGTTCGATTTGCCCGCGCGCGGCGTAAATATCCGGCTCACCCGGATCGATCTGACGGGCCGTGCGCAAATATTCGTCCGAAATATCCGGGCGATCCTGATCGGCCTTCAAACGCGCCAGCCCGACCAGGGCCTTCACGTGAGAAGGCTGAATGCGAATCGCTTTTTTATAATAGGCTTCC
The DNA here is from genome assembly GCA_024742665.1 of bacterium. Classification (GTDB taxonomy): domain Bacteria; phylum Spirochaetota; class Leptospiria; order Leptospirales; family Leptonemataceae; genus JANSYA01. Next base: position 131,357 of record JANSYA010000010.1, on the reverse strand, counting down.
GAAAGCCGGAGATTGCCCTGCAAATGATAAAAGAGACCCAGGGCGTAGTTGTTCGCAACGTTGCCCGGCTCCTGTTTTTGCACGCCCCGCAGCAATTCGCCGGCGGCGCTAAACTGGCCCAGACGCACGAAGGCGAGTCCCAGTCCAATTCGCGCCGGCCGGCTGCTGGCATCGAGCTCCAGCACCCGTTCATAATGAGAACGAGCGCGCCCGAGATCATTCATTTCATAGTAGGCGCCGGCCGCGCCCAGGTGCGCCCGAGCGTGCCCGGGATTCTTTTTAATCGCCAGACGAAAGCTGTGGGCCGCCGCCCGGTAGTCCCGGGCCGCCAGGTGGCGATCGCCTTCGCGTAGATAGTACAGCGCGTTTCGACTTCCGGACTCGGCGCGCAGTTGGGGGGCGAAACCGGGAAATTCGAAGGCGGCGTCAAAGAACAGCGCGCCGGCGACCAGGCCCAGGCAGAGCATCAGCGAGTGGATCGAATGATTTAGAAGACGCTGTTTCACGATATTCACTTTTGTCTGACGGGGACCGGCGGCCCTTCGCCTTCGAATTTTATTCCGGTATAAAAAAGCCCGCATCCGCCAGACCGGCAGTGCCCAGATAGCGCGCCTGCACGTTCAGATCGACGTACCGGCCGCTCAATTCCCGGCTGAGGGCCGATGAATAGGTCAGCACGTAGCGTTCGTCTTTGCGGGCTCGAATCGTTTCGTACAAATTCGCCAGAGCGGTTTCGTCGAAGCCGCGATAGTATACGCCGCCCGTATCGGCCGCCAGGCGCATATAGCGATCGCGCTGTTCGGCCCGCGCGTCCGGGTCGGCGTCGCCTTCGAAAGAGATGACGTCGATTTGAATCTCGTTCGCCCGCGCGTACTGCGTGATTTTCTGCAGGCTGTACTGATTGTAGGCCGCCGCGTATTCTTTTCCCGAAACGATCAGCACAACCGTGCGCGGTCCCAGCTCGGATACCAGGTCCGTTAGCGACTCATACAAACCTTTGCCGAGATTTGGTTCGTCAGTCCGTTCGCCTTCGGAAAGCACGCGCCGAATGCGACGGCGCTCCAGTCCTTCGTAGACATTGCGCACCTGCTGCCCCACCCGCACGATCTTGAGGCGATCCGCCGTGCGCAGTGGATCGAGCAGACCCTTGAGGGCCACGGGTAGATACTCCGTATAATTCGCCGCGAAGAATTCAGTGTTCTCTTTTGTAATCACCAGACTCGTGCGCCGATTGTAGGGTCGCGTGTTGTCGACGCGAATGCCGCCCATGCGCCTATCGTTTTCGTTTAATATAAAATCGCCGCGGGATAAACCGCGCAGCGGATCGCCCAGGCGATTCTTGAGCGTCAAAAACACCGCGACATTCGGAAAGTCGCTGACGTCCACGCGCTGAATGCGCATGTCCAGATTGGCGATGCGCAGCCCGCGCGGCACAAGCGTGAGAACCTGGTTCAAGCCGTAGTCGGCGACGTGGATCGTGCCGTAGGCGTCCATGCGCGCGGCGAAGGGTTTGGCCAGCCGCACGGGTTCGTCGTTTTCGTTGCGCAGGGGCGGAAGCGCTTTCCAACTGCGTTTTTGCAGATCGTAAAACCAGACCCCGCTTTCTTCGTCGGCGATCAACAGGCGGTCGCCCTGAATGTCGAGACCTCGCGGACGCCGCAGATGCTCCGAACGAATATCGTCGAGATAGTTGCCGTCCTGGTCGTAACGTAAGATCCGGCGGTCGTCCCGGTCGGCCACGTAAACAACTTCGCCGCCCGCCTCGGTTTCGCCGCCGCCCCGCGGACGATCCAGCGCGATCCCGACCGGATATTGCAACGACCGACCGCGATCGTCAGGCCCGAAAGCGAAGAGAAATTTGCCGTCCGGCGCGAATTTCTGAACGCGATGATTCCCCGAGTCCACAACGTACACCGCACGGTCGGTCGCAATGATCCCCGTCGGTCCGTAGAACTGGCCGTCACCCGAACCGGAACCGCCAAATTCCAGGGTCGCGCTTCCGGACTCATCGAGCACCCGCACCAGGTCGGCGGAGTAGTCGCTGACGTACAGTCGATCGTCCTGGATCCACAGGCTTGAGGGCCCATCGAAGCCGTTCAGCCAGCCGCCCTGCATATCGCGCTCCAGCTCGCCGGCCGGCCCGACCTTCAGCAAATTCGCGCTCTCGTACGAAAGAATATAGGTTCGATTCGACGGATCGACTCCGACGTCGACCGGACGTTTGAGACCGACCGCGGTGAAACTCGCCGGCGTGATCGATCGCAAAAAGACATAGTCCCCGGGATTGCGATAGCGATTCAAATAGAAGCGCAGTAGTTCGCTGCGCTGACGAACCAGGGGATAGGCCCCGTCGGAAACGTTGTCCAGGAATTCCCACTGTTCCAGAGCGCCGTTCCAGTCGCCGGAATAATAGTACGAGTCGCCGAGATAGCGACGGGCCAGGTGAAAGTACGGCTGCACGTCCAGGGACTTATAAAAGAACTCCCGGGCCGCCACGTACAGGCGGGCATTGTAAAAGGTCAGGCCCTTTTGAAAGTACTCCCGCGCCCGCTCCTCTTTGATTCGAAAGCGCGGAATATCCTGGGCGGCGATGCTCCCGCCGAACAGCAGCAGAGCCGCCAGCGCCAGTGCGATCACCCGCAGCGCAGAGCGGCCGGGCCGCGATCCGGAAACTGGATCAGAACCTGAAGCGAGGCCGCCGGTCGGCGGCGTGAGTACGGACGGACGCAAAGGCCCTCCCCCTGTAGGATGCGATGACATGGCGGGAATGTGACATAATACGGGAAGCCGGGGCCTCCTGGCAAGGATCTTATTGGAGCCGACGGACTCTCCCGGGCCTCTGAATCAGCGCTCCAGGGTGATGCAAAACAGGCCGGCAGCCCGACATATCGGCCCGTGCGGAGCCGCGGCCGGTTGCTCATGACGTCTTCAAGGAAATCGGCGCTTTCGGCGCTCGCGTCAAATCCGAGGACTCAGCTATCCCGCGGCGGCATGCCGAGTTTTTCCCGGAGGGCCTGGTTTTCGTGAAAGAGCTCCATCAGCTCTTTGTCGGTGTAGTTGCGCAGTTGGTCCATGGCCAGAATGATGCGTTCCCGCTCGATATTCTCTTTGCGGCTCATGTCGAGCGCGGCTTCGGCGGCAGTGAGAGTCGCCCGGGCTTCTCGGAGTTCCAGAGAGCGGTAATCGCTGAGACGTTCGGTCGCTTCAAGCTGGCTTTTCATCGAAAGCAGCTCGTGGCTTTTCATCCCGCTGGCCTCTTCCATGGCCACAACCATGCTCTGATCGAACTGGCGCAGTTTGCCTTCGTAGTCCAGCAAGGCCTCAAATGCGGCGCTCTCTTCCCGGGAAGATTGCACCTCTTTGCGCGCCATATCCAGAAGATTTTCGAAGACCGAAGAGCGATCCCGGGATTCCCGCGACATACGATACACGAGCTGCCGATAGTATTCCTGCTGCAGGACCTGCTCCAGCACGGTTTTCAGATGCCGCGGACGAACCTGGTCGTCGAGCACCAGCGCCCGGGGGATTAACGCCACCTCTTTGATCAAACGGCCGTATTCGACTTCCGGCAGCACAATTACTTTGGGAAAATCGTCGAGATGGCGGGCTTCGCGCAGTTTTTCAATCAGATGCTGGCACTTGCCGCTCTCGCCCTGAATCAGAAATACGTGAAACGGCGCCTGGGGCCCGGGCTGAATGCCGGCCAGATCTTCCAGCCGGGCTTCGATCACCTCCATCCGAAATGGACCTTTCTCGGTGAACAAAAGCGGGAACTGCCGCCCGTCGGAAATATGAAAGATACGCGAGGTCTGCATGCAAACTTACACCCGGTGCGACGATGAAAAGATCAGGACCGCCTGTCCAATAATATTTCCCGGCTCCGAAGACAATGCAGGACAATGCAGGGCAGCCGGGGCGACTCAGCGATGATCGGCCGGCGGCGCGACTTTGACCGGCGGACGAATGCGATCTCGCAGGCGCAGCAGCAATCTCACAAACCCGCGCCAGCCCGCGAGCGCCAAATTCAGGGCTCCGCGCAAGAAAGCGACCACTCGCGGGCCACCCAGGCGGCGAAATACCGATACGAAGGGCGCGGCGACCAGGCGAGCGTACGGCGCGACCGGCCGCCACAGAAAGGCGAACAGGCGTCCGAGGGGGCGCGTCAAGAATGCGAAGGGACTGAAACCGTCCGTGCGACTGGCCATCAAATAGAATCCGAAGCCCAATAATATCAGGTTGGGCAGCCAGGCCGCGACGGCCGGGTCCAGCTTACCCTGGGTCGCCTGGGAAGTGCCGACCATCGAAACGATATAATAACCGGCGAAGACACCCAGGGCCAGAGTAAAGCTCATGCCTTTGCCGGATCGTTTTACGACCAGGCCCAGGGGAAAACTTACGAAAAAGAACAGCAGACAGCCGATGGGGGTCGCGACCCGCCGGTGAATTTCAAAATGATATTTGATGCCGGTCTTTTTGGCGTCTTTAATCAGATTCTGGAGCATGACCGACAGCATGAGAATCTGGCTGCTCGGATTGCCCTCGCCGCCCGCGAGTAGCGCGCCGAAGTTTTCCATCCCTGCGATCTGCGGCATCTCGCCGGTGCGCGCGTACTGGCCGGCAGCGAACTGCATCTGCAGCGCCATCATTTCCATCTGCTGAATCGACGGCAGAAGAATCTTTTGATTCATCATGCCTTCCAGCTCTTCGTCGCTCGCTTCGCCGACCAGACCGCCGTAGTCGCGCAGCCCATCCAGATTCGCCATGCTGCCCAGAATGGTCATGGGCGTAATTTCAATGCCGCCGTTTTCCAGGCGCTCCAGAAAATCAAAGAGCTCGGCGAAGGTCCGATTGTCCGGCTTCACGTCCAGACGACCCAGCTGTCCCGGCGGCGCGGGAATCACATAGTCCATCGTGCCGCCGCCGAAGTCGGTGACCTGGTAGGCCTTCTGTTCGTCGTCGAGTTCGATCGTAAAACCTTCGGTCAGACGAATCAATTTTTCTTCGGTGCCGTCTTCGCGAATGCGGCTGAGCAGTTCGCCGGATTTGGCGTGAATCACCTGGGTAATGAAACCGTTGCCGATCGGAATGCGCACGTTGTCGCCGACGGGAACGGTCGGACTGTTGGCGAGATCCACCGAGTTGTTCCACTCCCGAATCTGGACACTGTTCAAAATATTGCCCGTGCGGCTTTCGGCGTAAATGTCCTGGCCTTTCGAACTGACGCCGTCGAAGCCGCCGCGCCCCATAAAGCGCCCGGTCGAAACCATGGTCAGACTGTGATAGTTTTTCAGCCAGTTCTCGAAGTCCTCGCGATCCCGGGCGCTCTGGGGACTGACGAAAAAGATCAGATAGCCCATAACGAACATCGAAAGCAAACCCGCGAAAAGAAACACGCGGTACATGCGCGCGAAGCTGATGCCCGCCGCCCGCAGGGCCGTGATTTCGCTGTCGCCTGACAGACGGCCGGCGGCCAGAATGCCGGAAAACAAACAGGCGACCGGCAGGGTCAGACTCATCTTCTCGAAAAGCAAATCGAAGAGAAACTTAAAGATCCGCACCGGATCCACGCCTTTCCCGAGTAAATCGCCGATGACGTCTTTCAGGGCGATCGAAACGAAGAGGCTCGTAAAAAAGAGCAGCGATACGAAGAAGGGCTGAAAGATCTCCGCCAGAATATAGCGGTCCATGATCGTCGGGCCGAAGCGCCGACCGCGCGGCGCGAATTCGAGCCGCCGCCAGAAAGTACGATCCGTATGGACAGCCGGACCGGCCCCGGCGGACATGGACCTGGCCGGCTGCGCGGAACCGTACCCTGCGCCCGGCCCGGCAGCATCTGCCGATCTTCCGCTAATTCGCTGTAAGAATGATTTCAAAAATCCAGAACGCACTTTTAATTCAAACCGCATTTATCGGCGACGTGGTTCTGACCACGCCGATGATCGCCGCCTTTCGCAAGCATATTCCCGAAGCCCGACTGACCGTTATGGTCAAACCAGAAGCGGTGTCGATTCTCCGGGACAACCCGGCTGTCGATGAACTGCTCGTCATCGACAAAAAAGGAGCGCACCGCGGGCTGATCGGCATGCTGCGCATGATCCGCAGCATCCGTTCGAAACAATTCGACCTGCTCCTGAGTCCGCACAAATCGCATCGCACCGGCTTTCTGGCTCTGGCCTCCGGCATTCCCTGGCGCGTCGGTTACCAGAATGCCGGTCTGTCCCGGCTGGCCTACCATCGTAGGCTGAGCAGACCAGAAAACCAGCCCGAAATCGAACGTCTGCTGCTTTTTTTACAGCAGGCGACGCCCGGATCGATTACGGAAATCGACACGCAAAACGCATCGCGGGATTTGCAAATCCACGTAGGCGACGAGGCCCGCGCGGACGCGCGCAATCTGCTGGCGAAATTGGATGCCGTGCGACCGATTTTGATCGCGCCCTCTTCGGTCTGGCCGACCAAACGCTGGACGCCCTGGGGTTTCGCCGAACTGATCGTAAAGCTGGCCGAACGCTATCATAAGCCGGTGCTGTTGGTTGGCTCGAAAGGCGATCGTGAGATTGCAGACGAAGCGCTCCGCTACCTGAAACTCGGGCATCCAGATTGGGAAAGTCGCGGCAAAGTTCATAACGTGTGCGGCGAAACTTCCCTGCCCGCGCTCTACGCCTTAATGGAAAAGAGCCTGCTGCTGGTTTCGAACGATTCGGCGCCGGTGCACTTCGGCTGCGCCGCCGGAATTCCAGTCGTCGCGATCTTCGGCCCGACCGTGCCGGCCCTGGGTTACGCACCGATTGCGAAGCGCTCGGCGGTCGCTCAGTTAGAAGATCTGGAGTGCCGACCCTGCGGAACCCACGGCCACAAAGTCTGCCCCCTCGAACACTTTCGCTGCATGAAAGATCTGAGCGCCGATCAAATTCTGGAAGTCGTCGAACGCGTCATGCTGTGAGGCGCCATCCAGCGATCTCACTCTTCCGCGATAAACTCGGCGGGGTTAATCGCTTTGCGTCCGCGATGCACTTCGTAGTGTAAATGCGGTCCGGTGCTGTGTCCGGTCGAACCGACCGCGCCTACATGATCGCCGGGTTTGAGATACTGATTCGGTTTCACGTAGATCTTACTGAGATGCGCGTATAACGTGGTGTATCCCGAGGGATGAAAGACCCGCACGCGATTGCCATAGCCGCGACTGGAGCGCCGCGCTTCGAGCACCACGCCCTCGGCCGCCGACACGACCAGGTCGCCGCGCTTGCCTTTGAGATCCACGCCCCGGTGCAGCTTGCGCTTGCCACTGCCGCCCTGGCCGTAAAAGGGATTCGCCCGATAACCGAAATTCGAATTGATCTTGCGTGGACCGTAGACGACCGGCCAGCGGTGAGGCACGCCCCGCAGATAGCCGCCGTATACCTGAACGTAGTTTTTGTTTTGTTGAAAGAGCTGGTCGAGGGCGGCAAGACGCCGCTTGAGATAGGCCGGCGAAAGTCGCCGTGGGTCCGAGCCGACGGCATCCAGACCGCGCGCATCGCTGGCGGTTACGAAATCGGCGCCGCCAGCCGTTCCATTTAAGGCGACGCTTTCATCCGGCGTAAGCTGCGGCAGTGTATACCAGCGGGCCGAGACCTCCGGGCCGACGAAGAGTCGCTCATTAATCGCAAGATGCAGTTCGTGCAGGCGGATCAAGCGCTCCCGGGTTTGCGTCGCCTTTTCCAGCAGCTGTCGGCCATCCGCGCGCAAATCTTCATCCATCGCGCCGCCGACTCCCGACGAAGGCTCAACGATCGCGAACATTAAAACGATCATCAAGGCCAGGCTCAGCGCGCCCATGCCATATACAAGAGCCCGGCGCAGGGAGGGGAGCCGCGGTAGTTCGAACGACCAGATGCGACCGGCCCCTCCCTCGCCGCCTTCCCGGCTGATCATCAGCACAGTGCGCGCGGGAGCAACTCTGGCACGTCGCCCGGGCCGCACCCGGTAGCCATCGCGCTGTCCCGGGCGCGCGACTGCCCCGGACCCGGCGGATCCAGAGCGCTTCGATCGCAGAGGCCGACCAGAGCCAGTCGAGCTCGCTTTGCGAGCAGTGCTATTTATATTCGAACGGGAATCCACAGATCCAACCAGACGCGTGCCACCATCTGGAGCGTAACTCCGAACAATTGCAAGCACAGATACGCCCGCCGGGTGAAGGTCCAGGAGTCCGGAACCATCAGCAGCGGCGCCAGTACAGGTATCGGCACAAAGATCAGGCTCAAATAAGGCGCTGAGACGACAAAATGCAAAACAGCCAGGATCAGCTGGCAGGCTCCGGCGTACGCCAGAAGCGCCAGGCGCGGCAACCAGAAGCGCAGAAATTTCAAAACCAGGCCCGGGCCGGCCTACCCGCCGTCGCGGCCGGCGTCGGCCGGAATGCGCGGATAGATGCGTTTCGGACCGACTTCCTGGCCGTCTTCGAAGACGGATTCGTGGTAGAGCTGGCCGTCGGAATAATAATTGCGCAGGACTCCGTGCAGCTTGCCGTTGCGATAGGTCTCTTCCCGCTCCAGATTGCCTTCGGGATAGTAGAACTTCCAGAGGCCCACGGGATTGTCCGTTTCGTAGCGACCTTCGAACGCTTTCTTACCGTTGCGATGGTAGCGCACAATCGGCCCGTGATAGTATCCGGACCAGAAGACGCCGCGCTCCTCAAGTGTGCCGTCGGGAAAATAGCGTTCGAAGGGGCCGTTCTCGTTGCCGTAATCGGTAACGGTCAAGAATCCAAAAAATCGTTTCGGCTCCGGGCGATACTCCACGGTCAGGTAGAGCTGCTCGGTATCGTCGAAGTAGCGCCAGAGCCCGTCGCGCCAGTCGTTTAAATAATCGCCGTTGGCTGTGACCCGTTCGCCGTCGCTGGCGTAGCTCTGCCAGGTGCCCGTACGGGCGTTGGTGCCCGGGAGCATTTGACCGGATTGGGCCAGACGCCCGCTTGCGTAGTACGTGCGAAATGAATTGTCCTGGCCGCGATGCATCCAGAGATTCACGTCGCGATTGCGAATGGCGCCTTCCGGCACGTTTTCAGGACGGGGAGGCTGCTTCAAACGTTCGCAGGCGAAGCTCAGGCTGAGAGCGCCGATCGCGAAAAGCGCCGGGAATAGATGCGCCGGAAAAACACGGTACAAGGGCCGGTCCTTCAGGCCGGCCCGGGGGCGCGGAGATTCAGAGTTGTAAGCGTGCATACAACTCCAACGCCTCAGTTGACCCGAAAATCTCGTTCGACCAGCAGACTCTTTTCGCGATCCAGCACGCGAATGCGATAGCTGCCCGGATCGAGAGGGCCCATAAAATACACGTAGTTGGCCGTCAGCGGCGGGCGACGTTCCTGGGCCGCCTCGACCTGGCCGCCGGCCGCCTGCAAAATTTCGATTCGCAAAAAGTCCGTCGCCAGATCGCCCTCTTCCCAGTCGAAGCGAATGTGAATCGGCGCGCTGGAGCTCAGCACCAGCGCCGGGGACTCCGCCATGCTGGCCGCATTGGTTTCATCGATCAATTCGTTTGCGACGGTCACTCGATACGAGGGCGCGTCGATCCAGAGCATCAGTTGCTGTCCGCCCCAGCCCAGCAGAGCGAGCAAAACGATTACGCCGCCGATTTTTGCAATGGTGCCCATCCGACCGCCGCCGCCGGAGCCGCCGTTGCCTTCGGTATAGTCTTCAAGGCGAATGTCGCTGCTGACATTGTAAATCGAATCACGTGTTTTCGGCATTGATCTGGGTCTCTCTGGCCGACCTGCGGCCTTTCCTGCGTAGGCTGAAGCCTGGCCTCCATTCGGCAACTCAATTTCGGGCGGGGACTCTGAGCGACCGGTCGCGCCCGCCAAATGGCCTGCTTGCTGCTCCCGGCCCGCTTCGTTTTGATCAGAGCGCTGTTCGGTGGCGCCGGCCTGGTCTGCGCCGCCGGCCTTATTATGATCCGAGTCGACTTCGACCAGGGTTTCTTCGGGCGGGACCGCCGCGCCGCGTTTTTCCGGCGCAGCCTCCGGAAATCCAGCGCCGGATGATTTCACGAGCGACTCCGGAGTGGAGCCGGCAGTAGAATCGGCGGAAGATTTATTCGCGTCGGCGACCGGCGCGGGATCGTCTGGCGGATCTTTTTTTTTCCCGGGATCCTTTGCTTTTTGCGGATCCTTGCCGGGCATGCTTTCCATGAAGTCCCGCATGTCGGACTGCGGCCGCTCCGGCCCGGGAGTACCCGGCCCGATGGTTTCATCGAGATGTTCCCGGGCCGCCTGCTTGAGCTTGCCGAGTTTATTTTTCTTCGAAGATGCCACCGAGCACCTCCCGCGTAAAACTTTCGTATTCCTGCGCGGCTTTAGACCGCGGCTGGTATTCAAAGATGGTCTGGTTCATAAGATGCGATTCTTCGATGGCGACAGTGCGACTGATCTTCGTTTCGAATACGTGAATATATTCTTCGATCGGTTCGCTGATCGCGTGCGAAATCGCCGTGCGCGGATTGTACATCGTGATTAGAGCGCCGGGGATTTTGAGTTCGCTGTTAAAACGTTTTTGTACGGTGGCCGCCGTGTCCAGTATGGTTTTCAGGCCGTCCAACGAGAATCGCGAGGTCTGCAGGGGCACGATCAAATGCGTCGCGGCGACGAAGGCGTTGACCGTAAGCAGCCCCAGGTTCGGCGGACAGTCGATGATGACGGCGTCGATCGGACCGTCCGCGACGCCGTCCCCGGAGGACAGCGAATCGAGCGAATCCTTCAGGCGAAAGAAACCGTCGACCGCGCCTGACAGCAGCGTTTCGACGTCGGCCAGTTGCACGACCGCCGGCAAAATGAACAGCCCCGGCAAGCGCGTCGCCTGGATCAGCTGCGCCGCAGGGGTGCGATGCTGAAACACCGCGTAGACCGAAGACTCGTCGGTGGGACGTTCCGTAATAAATATCGAGCTGGTATTGGCCTGGGCGTCCAGGTCGACCACGACCACGCGCCGACCCTCCCGGACCAGGCCGGCCGCCAGGTTGATGGCGCTGGTGGTTTTTCCCACGCCGCCTTTCTGATTCGCGATGGCGATGATGTTAGGCTGTGAGTTCATTTTCCTGCTTGTCTGTGGGCCGCGGGGCAAATATCCCGGATGCATATCCCGGTCCTGGACGCCAAAATATTCAGAGAACTCGACGAATCCGAAGAAACCGCCGCCTCCGCCGGGATGCGATTCAAATATGAAAACCGACGCCGCATACGAACCTGTAATTGGACTGGAAGTTCACTGTCAGCTCAAAACCCATTCGAAAATCTTTTCCTCCGATCCTTATGAATACGGAGCGCCCGCCAATACCCAGGCGGGGCCGGTGACTCTGGGGCTGCCCGGCGTTCTGCCGGTGCTGAACGAAGAAGTCTTGCGTCTGGCCATCATGGCCGGGCTGGCGTTGGAATGCAAGATTCATAACATCACCAAATTCGATCGCAAACACTATTTTTATCCCGACCTGCCGAAGGGCTACCAGATCTCGCAGTTCGACATGCCGTACGCCACCGCGGGGCAAATCGTCTTTCGTAAAAAAGACGCCGCAGACAGCACGACCATTCGCGTGCATCGCATTCACATGGAAGAAGACGCGGGCAAACTGCTGCACAGCTACAGCGGCGGCGAAGCGCAGTCCTTCGTGGACTTGAATCGCGCGGGCGTGCCCCTGCTGGAAATCGTTTCGGAGCCGGATTTACGATCTTCCGAAGACGCCTATCACTACCTGCAAACCCTGCGCAGCATTCTGCGCGCCATCGCCGTGACCGACGGCAACATGGAAGAAGGCAGCCTGCGCTGCGACGCCAACGTTTCCGTGCGCAAAGGCCCGGATGCGCCCTTCGGCACCCGCGTGGAAATCAAAAACCTGAACTCGTTTAAGGCCGTGCGCGCCGCGATCGACTACGAAATCGCGCGGCAAATCACCGTAATCGAAGGCGGCGGTAAAATCATCCAGTCGACCGCCCTCTGGGACGCCGACCGCCGCGAAACCCGCGTGATGCGCACCAAAGAAGACGCCGACGACTATCGTTATTTTCCCGAGCCGGACCTGCCGCCGTTTTATATCGCCGACGAGCTGATCAAAGAGATCGGCGACGTCATGCCCGAGCTGCCGGCGGCCAAACGCGCGCGCTACGCGCAAGAATTCGACCTGCCGCCCTACGACGCCGACGTGCTATCCCGCGAGACGGAAACCTCGGCCTACTTCGAAGAGGTTTCGAAAATTTCCGGCGATCCGAAAAAATCTTCGAACTGGGTCAAAGACGAGGTGCTGGGCGTCTTAAATAAAAACGACTGGCAGTTAGAAGAATTCAAAGTCACCGCCCCGCGCCTGGGGCGCATGATCGCCCTCTTAAACGACGGCAAGATTACCGGCCGCATCGCCAAGCAGATCTTCGAACACATGTACACAGAAGATCTCGACCCCGAAGCGGTGATCGAAAAGTACAACTACAAACCCGTCGACGCATCGGACCTGCCGAATATGATCGACAAAGTCTTCGCCGACAATCCGGATCCGGTCCAGAAAATCCTCGACGGCAACGATCGCGTCAAAGGCTTTCTGGTCGGCCAGGTCATGAAAGCCTCGCGCGGACAGGCGCCGGCGGATGAGGTTAACAAACTCATTGATGAAAAGCTAGCCAGTCTGAAAGGCTGAGGCACGCGAGCGCGAGCCCCCGGCGCTCCCGAAGGGAGTGGAGTGAACAGGATGTTCAGAGCGAGGCGTGAGCCGCGCGCGACCGGCGCAGGCCAGCGGGCGCAGCTATATTCGGGTCGCGCCGCTTCAAAAGCCGTTGCGCAGCAGCCCGCGAATCCGCGGCAGATGCGCCCGCCCGCTCTGCAATCCCATCTCATACGCCGTGCGCACTCCGTCCGCGTTCGCGTAGTCGAAGGCCTCGATTGGCAGCGGCCGTTCCGGCGAAATATAGTGAATCGACCGCCCGACATCATCGCCGCTCTGCTCGTAAAAATAGCGCGTCATCCGCCGGTCGTCGTAGTGCACGGCGACGACCAGATCTTCTCGCGGCAAACTGCTGATCGGCAGATTGTTCGTAATGCCGCCGTCAAGATACAGTTCGCCGTCTTCCATTTCTTGAAAGCGCAGCAGCGGCCAGATCGAACTGGCGGCCAGGACGATGTCCGCAGCGCGACGATCGCTGTTTAAGTCCGCTTTCGTGAAAATATGCTCTTCCAGCCCGACTTCGGCGGCGATGGCCCGCATGACCGGCCGATAGATCCCCTGCGCGGAGTAGCGATATTCGCGGTTATAGGCCGCGATGATGCGCCCCATGAGATGATAGCGCTGCCAGTGGTTGGCCGCCCCCTGGTAGGCGGCCGGTACGCGCAGGGCGTTGACGGCCAGTTCGATCGGCGAGCGGCGCACCCGATCGATGTCTGTATAGCTCATGATCGTGCTGCGATACATGCGCTCGTGGGGCCAGGGACGGCGGCCCCGCAATAAGCGGCTCCAGTGAAAATTCGCGGAATTGCGACGGGTGATCGCACAAAAATAGCGCACGGATTCTTCGGCCGAATCGCTCAAAAGACACATCGCCATCGCCGAGCCGGCGGAAGTGCCGGAGATGCGACGCAATGGCAGGCCGGCATGCAAGAGAATATGCCCAACGCCCAGGGCAAAAAAGGCTTTGCAGCCCCCTCCCGCCAGGGCGATACTCACCCGGGGCCGGCCGACCGCTTTCTGAACGCCGCTGCGAATCCGGCTCCATAAACTCACAGGGGATTCTGAACCCGGCCCCCGGCTGTCTGTCGATTCTTTAATCGCCACGGCGTCCGGGGACGCGGCGATTAAAGAATCGGAACTGCCAGGTGGAACACAGCGTAGAAGAACATCCGGCCGTACTTGGAGCGGCCTATCGGCGAGCCGCGCGGCAGCTGTTGCTCATGGCGGCGGCGGGAACCGTTTGGGCCTTCGCAGTTTTCTATTGGAGCGTGAGTCCGCCGACCTGGCTCCCACTGCCCGCGGGCGCAGAGACACCCTTTATGCCGGGCGTGCTCTACAGCTGGTACGCGTGCATGCATTCTTTCTATATTGCCCTCGGCGTTTTTTTGTGTCATATGCTGATCAGTCGCGGCTGGCTGCGAGCGGCGGCCTTTGCGGCGATGGTGCCCGGGCCGGGATTCTTGTTCAGCCTGCCCCAGATCGTCTCGGCCGTACGGATCTATCGCGCGGCCGGCCGGAACGAATGGAAAAAATTTTTTGAATGGCGTCACAGGGCGAATCCGGTGAATGATTTGACCAAAAAGCGGGGCGGGAAATTATTGCCTTTCTGAATGACGGTCCGCCGTCGTTGTTGGGGTAGTAGCTCAGCTGGTTAGAGTGCCGGTCTGTCACACCGGAGGTCGCGGGTTCAAGTCCCGTCTACCCCGAAAGAAAAATGGCACACTTTGGTCAGTGTGCGGTCGCGTCCTTGCGACAGCACACTGACTCCGCGCACATCCGTGTGCGCGGCGAGCAAAGTGTGCCATTTTTTTTGCCCTGTGCGATGCGAGCGAAGCATGCCACAAAACCTTCCCTTGCGGTTTATTGTTCGCGGCACGCTGACTCCTCGTAGCGTTTACTCAGGGAAGCCCTTTCGCTTAATGTTCTCGGTCGGTTCGCGATCGACATGTCTTCGAAAGGCGTAAGCCGAATTGGCTTTCGTCTATCGAAGTCTGCGGATCCGGATCCGCGATCGGGCTAAACGTCCCCTGAATTTATATCGAAAGCTCCAACAAATCTTACAAACGATACGTCCCATTTCACATGCAGAAAATCATCTTGTTCACACTGGCGGCCTTTCTTCTGACCGTTGCTCCCGTCTCCGCGCAGAAAGAAGCGAAGTGCGATCTCGCGAGCGAGAAGGACTGCGGCCACGGGAAATACAAAAAATGTCGCTGGGTGGCGGAACCGTACAACGGATCTTACGGCGACCGCGGCAAATGCATACACAAAAAGAAGTCAAAATAGTCCGCCGTGATTCTCTAAATACACGAATTATTCTGCGAATCTGCCAGGAGACTCATCCATAGATACGCGCTCGCGTAGGCCTCGTGACCGCGGTATCGCTTGAAGACTTCGTCGACTTCGGCGAGAGTTGGCTTGCGATCGAGCCCCATTTGCAAACGCAGCGCGTTATGAATGCCGACATCTTCGCGCGGGAATGCTTCGGGCCGGAGCAGACAGCGCATCAATGCGTAGTTCGCGGTCCAGTTGCCGACGCCTTTGATCCGCGTCAACGCACGGTGCACCGCGTCGAAGGGCAGCGTCGTGAGCTCCGCCTGATTGATTTCGCCGCTGGCAACGGCCCGGGCGATGATTCGGGTGTACTCGATTTTTTGACGCGAAAATTGCATGCGCCGGAGACGTTCAGGGCGCGCACGCGCAACGACTGAGGCTTTCGGAAAGGCATAATAAAATTCGCCGTCGAACTCCAGGCTTTCGCCATAGGCCTCGACGAAGCTCCGTTTTAAACGGTAGGCGAAAGCCAGATTGATCTGCTGGCCGATCACCGCCCAGACCAGGCACTCGAATAGATCCGGAATCGCGACGATCCGATAGCCATAATAGCTTTTCGCCAGGCCGCGCAAGACCGGGTCTTTGCGGGCCAGCTTTTGAAACGAACGCAGATCCCGATCCAGATCGAACCAGCCGCGAATATAGACTTCCAGCTCGCGCCGCAGGGCCGCTCCCCCCGCCGATTCAGCACGCGCACCGCCAGGTGCCCGGCGGTCCCGGCCCGCACTTCGAAGAGCACCGGCTCCGCTCCGTTTCGCATCCAGACTTTGCGCACAGAGTCGGCCGTGCAACGATGCAAAATTTCCAACGGCGATCGGCGCAGAAAACTCAGTGTATGCTCAAAATTAAAAATCGGAGGATGCGGGATTTGAAACAAACGAAAGTTCCTGCTGGATATGAACGAAGTGCTCCGGCGGACCGGGCGGCTGTAAATACAAAAACACGGTCTCGCACAGCGCCCGGTTAGAATTCGAATCAGATCAATTCGACAGTCCCGCGCAGCGTAAATGCCCGGGCGAAACTCCGGAAAATTTTCTTTATGCAGGGTGAGGCTTCGGTAACTTCGGCCAACACCGCCTTGCGATCGCGCCAGAGAATTCGCCCCTGAATTATGAATCCAGAGCTTGAAGCCAACGCCCGGCGATTGATCGCCATTGCCCGTGAAAACGGAAGCTCCGAAGCTCGCGCTTTGTTGATGGCGGCGATGCATGAAAATCCATTCATTTCGAAACTCGCGCCGGAAATCCTCGATACGCCCGCTTTCCTGTTCCGCGAATTAGACGCGCAAGATCTGACTCGCCTGATTGCGAAGCTGGACGACGGCGTACTTCGCGCGATCGCAGGCGAAACAGAAGACCTCCGGGAAGTTCTGAAGCGGAACGTATCCGATACGCGCTGGCAGGCGATCAAAAGCGCAGAGCCCGTCGCGGATGCCAATCAACGCATGTTTTCGACGCTGGGATCTCTGATCGCCGCGGGCAAGATCAGCTTCGATCATGGTCTGCTGTTTCAAACGCTGCTGCCCTGCCTGCCCGCCTCGACTGCCGATGCCGGGTGGCGCATTCTGGCGACCGAAGCCTGCATGGAACAGACGACCGCTGCGGAGCTTTTAATCTTCGGACCGCCGCGCGCGTCGGCGACCTTCACGCTCCAGCTTGGTTCGATCGTCCTGATTCGGGAGACGGTATATACCGATCACGACGGCTTCGCGCGGGTCGCGTTTCTGGCCGCCGAACGAATGCAGCTGCTGGCCGAAAGAGACCGGCACCGCACGAAAATCTTATTGGCCTGTCTGCGCAATGACGCGATGGACGATTCTGCTTATCTCGCGCTCCGGCCGCTCGTTTTTGAAGACGATTTCGCGCTGAGCGACGGCGATCGTCCGCTCGAACTTTTTATCAGCTATCTGGAAGCGAAAGACGAAACCCTGCTGGTGCAAGCGCTGCTATTGGATCGGGATCAGGAGTATCGTGGTGCGGGGGAATTTACGCTGCGTTGCGCGTGCTGCGCCGCGAGCGTCGGCACCGCCGCCCGGCCGGCTTCCGCGCCGCAGGATCTACAGTTTGCGACGCGCGATCACCGCGGACCTTTCCTGCTAACCTTTTGCGCCAGCGGCAGCGGACGCCGGGTCTCTGTAGATCTGGGAACGCCCGCTGCGAATCCAATCCTTCGCAAGCCGGCGGCGACCGACGGACTCAAGATGCAGCAGAGCTTTCGGTCGGATGAAAGCATTCAGGTCGAATTCGCGGCCGACGGCCTGGTTCTGTACAGCCTGGCTCCCGCGGCTGCGCGACATCTATTGCGTTCGCCGCTGGATGATCTGGCGACCGCAGTGGCCTTCGGAAACTCGCAGGCCGAAGCTCTAACTCGTGCGAGCCGTTTTATTATCGAACGCGTCGGGCGAACGCCCGGCGTGCGCTGGCACGAAGCATCCCAATCCGAACGGACAATCTCTGTCGCCGAACATCTGGCGCCTGGAAATTACGCGATTGAGTACGCCCGCATATCGGCCGGCGAAATCATCGACCGGGGCCGGCACGAATTCGAAGTCCGGCCGACGCTGCAAATTCTTGTTCCCGCCAGAATTCATCCGGACGACGACATCAAAGCGGAAGTGTTGATCCCCGCCCCGACCGAAGGCCGAATCCTCGATGCCGCCGGTCAGGAAATCGAAAGCAATCATCAGAATCTTTTTGTGCGGTTCCAGCTACCGCTCAACCCGTCGCAGTTAAACTATGTTCTGGAAGAAACTACGAATGGGCAGTTAGACAAACGCCAGTTAGAGACCGCGATTCTCGATCATCGACCGCCGACCCCCACGCACGTGCTCAAACCAGTCGCCGCCCTCGGCCAGAGTGCGAGCCCGGGGGAGAACCCGGTTGTTGAGCGAACTCTTGATCAGGCCATACAGCAAATCGCCTGGAACCTCTGGAATTACAACATGGATTGCGCGGAGCAGATTTCTTCTAAGCTCTTCGCGTACGCCGTTTTACAATCCGGAGATCGTAAAAACGATTTAGGGCGTCAGGACCACGACGAGTTGGTTCTGAAAATTCGCGACTTTTACGATCCGGAAAGCGGTTGGTTCAGTATCTGGCACGGACAGCCGCCGGATGCGCGCACGACTTCGCGCGTTTTGCGAAGCCTGGCCGTGTTTCGTGGCGGCAAGCATCCCCTCGCGCAGCTTGTCGAGACCAGCATCAACCGACTCCGGGGTCGGGGACAAAAAGACGATTCCCTCGCTTTTCTGGATTCTTGTTTTGCCAGTAGCGAAGCCACGATATTATCCAGCGCGTGGGAAAAAATATGGCGCGGTCCCCCGGAGCTAACGGGGGAATTTCGTGAGCGGCATCTCAACGGCATACTGCGCGGCGGGAACGGTTTGAATCGGAAAGATGCGTGGGCTTTCTGGTCTGTCGGCGAAATAAGCGCTATCGCGTACTGGGCCGGCAGTCTGCTGGGCGAAAAATCTCTGATCGCAAAACGAGAACGAAGCGTTGCTCTGCCCCAGAGCTTCTGGCAGCGCGTGCTGCGCATCGTGGGACTCGGCGGACCAACCACGCGAAAGAAAACCGAAGAGCTGCAAATAAAAAACCCGGCCTGGGATCCCGAGAGCTTCGCCGACCGCTTTATTTATCAGGGCGGTGTTCCCCTGTACGGTTCTACGACGGGGACCGTTTTTTTAATCCAGGCCCTGCTTTCGCTGCGGCGGCATGCCCTGGCAAGCAGCCTTCTGTTCACTGAAGTCAGTCCGCGCGCCACGAAATCGCCACGCATAAAAACGGCTTCCCGGCGGCCCGACGTGCACTGGCGGATACCGAAAAGCGTCTTCCAGGGCAAGAGCTATCGAGTGAGCGTGCGCGTGGATTCGCAGGACTTACGCCGCACCGGTATTCTGAGCGTTTATTGCCCCGCTCACAGCCGGGTCTCAAATAGCGAACCGGAAACCTTCGCCCGGGCGCGTCGTTTCATCCAGATTCCGCTGCAGGGCCGCACTGAAGTGTCCGTGCATTTGCAGGCCGATCTGTGCGGCACGGCCCGGGCAAGCATGGAAGTGCATTCGATGTACGACGCCACGGACAGTGCCAGTCACAGCGCGATCGTCCAGGTAAAATAATCGCTCTGATATAGTTCGCGGCGCTTTCCGGAACTCAGACCGGCTTGCATCATTCGTATATTGCAAAGACCATCCGGCCTGAGTCGTTTCGCAGGTATATGATTCTGAGAGCGTTCGCAGCTGCTCGCACAAGCACTATTTGAACGCACCTGCCATAATTAAACATGCCGTCGACGGAGACGGAGACGAACAGCTGCAGAAGTTGCGCGGCTTCCAGAAAATCGCACTAAAGGGTGTCCTAAAATACAAAAAACACAGCCCCGAACCAGCGCGCGGGTTAGAATATAAATAAGAATAAAAGGGTTTCATTATAAAATGAATCTATCGACTCTGGTGATCGTCCTATGCTGCAGATGACTATCCGCCAGAAGAACCGCATCGTTGTGGGTTTAATTATCTTGCTTGCGGCGACAGCCGTATTCGGGCTGCTGCAGGTAGCGAAAGGTGCCCGCTTTCATCAGTACAACTTCCTGCATCTGAAATACAATAACCAGCTCGATGTCGCTTTGAACCGTTATCGCGCCGGCCAGGGAAGTCTCGACGCCGTCGAAGAGACGGTCCACTTGATTCGGGAACAACCCGTCGCCTGCCTGGAGGAAGTCACCTTTCTCGATAAGATCGTCCTGCGCGCGATCGATACCTATCATGTGGTTTCACTGTGCGAAAGCGACATCGAATCCGGCGACGAGGCGCTGCGTCAGATTGCGGCCTATCGGAAAGGCGCCATCGATGGAAATGATTTATCTCTGGCCTTGATCAAGGCCAGGCGAGAATTCGACAATAACTCAGAGCACTTCGAGGCGCCCGTCGTCAAGACAGTGAACGCGATTATCATTTTGATGATCGGAGCGACGGTGCTCGTGACAATTCTGATTGTGGTGCTGAGCCTGCTGATCAATCGCGGGACGCTGCGATCCCTGGACGGGGCCGTTCGGCGCATGCGGGATATCACGGCCGGCGAAGGCGATCTTACGCTGCGGATTCCAATCGATACGAAAGATGAAATCGCCGAACTATCCGGCCTGATCAACGATTTCCTGGAACAGCTTTCGAAACTCGTCGGCCACATCGCGCAGAACGCCGGCCTGCTCACGCAGTCCGCGGAGCGACTCGAACAGGCGTCGACCGGCTTTCAGGACTCCGCGCACACCCTCTCCTCTTCGTCGGAGGAATCCGCGGCGGTCGTCGAAGAATTGAACGCCACAATTGAAAATGTCGGCGAGGCCATCAAAGAAAGCGAAGCCCAGGCGGGAGACGTGCGATCCAGCGCCGGCAATATGGAAACCAGTATCCGCCAGCTGGGCGATGCCTTCGCCGCCGTCGGGGAATTGACCGACGCGGCGGCCGGCGAAGCCCGCAACGGACGCGAAACGGTTCAGCCGACCATCGATCTGATGGACGAAATCAGCGGCAGCTCGGATAAGATCTTCGAGATGGTTGAATTGATCAAATCGATCGCCGAAAAAACTTCGATGCTTTCGTTAAACGCTTCGATCGAAGCCGCCCGGGCGGGCGACGCCGGTCGAGGCTTCGCGGTCGTCGCCGACGAAGTATCGAAGCTGGCGAATCAAACCGACACCAGCCTGAAGGCGATTGAAGAACAGGTGCGCCATGCTCAAACGACCATTCGCAACGGCGTCAGTCAGGTCAGTCTGCTGGCCGAAAGCTTCACCACCGTCATGGGCGGCACCGTCCGCATCAACGAAGCGATGGCCGAAACGAAATCGCTGGTGCAGCTCCAGCATTCCGGAATCGGCACGATCACGGAGAAGACGCGCCAGGTCGAGGCGAAGGCCGTGCGAATCAGCGATACCCTGACGGAGCAGCTGCACGCGACGCAGGAAATCACGCGCTCGGTCACGCAGGTCTCCGAAGAAAGCCAGCGGCTCAATGAGGGCATCGAAGGGCTCGGCCAACTTTCCGGCGACCTGGTGCGCTCGGCCCACGCCCTCCAGGATATTGTGCGGCAGTTTAAGTACGAATGAGCTATCGCGTGCGCAGGAGCGCGAGCTTGAGACGCGGGAGATCCACCGGGATCCATATATATAGAAGAAGTCCCGCAGGAAGCGTACGCTTGCGCCTGCTTGCCCGGAAAAGTCGCAAGTTTTTTCGCCCGCGGGGAATTCGGCGCTGAATTATGTGGCCAAAGCGCCGGAGATCGATTATCTATGTCTGAACATACTACGGACAAACTACGCTAATGGCCAATACACAAAAATCTTCGGGCATCGATCGCTTTATTAACAAGGAATCAGCGGGAGGCGTGCTTCTGCTGATCATGGCAATCGCCGCGATCACCTGGGCGAACTCCGGGCTGGCTGATTCGTATTCCGCGCTCTGGATGGAAACGAAGTTTACGATCGGCATCGGTTCGGCCGAGCTCTCCAAGCCGCTGATTCTCTGGATCAACGATTTGCTTATGGCGATCTTCTTTCTGGTCGTAGGACTGGAAATCAAACGCGAAATCCTGGTCGGCGAACTCTCGTCTGTGCGCCAGGCGGCGCTGCCCATCGCGGCCGCAGTCGGCGGCATGGTCGTTCCGGCCCTCTTCTACGTTTTCTTTAACGCCGGCGGTCCCGGCGCATCCGGCTGGGGCATTCCCATGGCGACGGACATCGCCTTTTCGCTTGGCATCCTGGCGCTGCTCGGCAGCCGCGCGCCTGCCCCTCTCAAGATCTTTCTAACCGCTCTGGCCATCGCTGACGACCTCGGAGCCATCATGGTCATCGCCGTCTTTTACACGGCGCAGCTGGATATTGGATCTCTGGGCGCGGCTCTCGCGATTCTCGTCGTCCTGGCCGGCGTTTCGAAGCTGGGCTTTCGCAACGTGTGGCTGTTTATACTGCCCGGCGTCGTCGTCTGGTTCTTTTTCTTAAAGTCCGGCGTGCACGCGACCATCGCGGGCGTGCTGCTGGCTTTTGTTATTCCCGTGCGCACCAATATCGATACGGAAGGTTTCGCCGAAAAGATGGCGGGCTATCTCAAGGCCTTTCGGGAAAACGGCGAGCCCGGCAACCATATCCTGAAAAATCCGGAGCGCCAGGAAGCCCTGCATCATATGCGCGAAACCGCGGATCACATTGAAACGCCGCTCGAAAAAATCGAGCACGCGCTGCTGCCCGTCGTAAGCTTCATGATCATGCCGATCTTCGCCCTGGCCAACGCGGGCGTGGCGATCGGCGGCGACGGATTCAGCGCGACCGATCCGGTGTTTCTGGGAATTTTAACGGGGCTCTTTTTGGGCAAGCCGATTGGAATTGTACTGTTTTCGGTGCTCGCGATCAAGAGCGGCATGGCTTCGCTGCCCTCCGGCGTAAACTACGGCCACATCGTCGGCGCCGGCCTGCTGGCCGGGATTGGATTTACGATGTCGCTCTTTATCGGTAATCTGGCCTTCACCGAAGCCGCGCTGATCGAATCGGCGAAGCTGGGCATCCTCTGCGGCTCACTGGTATCAGGCATCGCCGGAGTTGCGGTGCTGCTGATGGCCGGCAAAAAGAACGGCGACTAATAGCCGGGCAGGCGACAGGCGCTGCGAAAGCTGCGTCCCTGATCGAAATCAGCGGGCGCGGCGAAAGGTAAAATTATAGCGATAGGCTCCCGTCAGAGGGTGCTCGCCGCTCTTTAAAGCAGCGACGCCGTGAAAATTCAAACGGCTCGGTCCGCCGAAGACCAGCACATCCCCGTGATTGAGCGCGCAGCGCGTCACGGGGTCGCTGCGTTCCGGGCCGCCGAACTGAAACACGGCCGGCAAGCCCAGCGACACGGAAACGATCGGCGCCTCGAAATCTCGCTCGTCCCGGTCTTGATGCAATGACATCCGGTTGCCGACTTCGTAGCGATTGATCAAACACGCGTCGGGCTTGAAGTCCGGATAGCCGGCCGCCTCCGCCGCTTCCCGGGCCAGTCGCTCCCAGCTTTCAGGCAGAGCCGGCCAGGGTCGTCCGCTTACGGGATCTTCTGAGGCGTAACGATAGCCCTTGCGATCCGAGACCCAGCCGAAGCGGCCGCAGTTTGTAATCGCAACCGACATGCGAAAGCCGCCGGGCGTCGTCATATTGCGCGGCGGCGCAGAGCGGGCGATCTCGCGCATAGCGTTCAAGAAATCCAGCGCCCGGGGGGCGGAAAAACCGCGCAGGATCCAGGCGCCCGGCGCAAGTTCTTCGCGCTCCCCGCGATCCGGCAGCGGAACGTCCGCCCCCGCAAAAAGATCCAGATTCATGAGCCGGCATTCTCCGCGTCTGAGCTTAGAGCGCCTTCGCGTTCGAGCAGCATCCGCTTGCGCTCCACGCCCCAGCGATAGCCGGACAGTGCGCCGTCTCCGCGAATCACGCGATGACACGGAATCGCAACGGCCAGCGAATTGGCGGCGCAGGCCCTGGCGACCGCACGCGCGCCGCCAGGCCGGCCGATCTCCGCCGCAAGCTTCGCATAGCTGCGGGTTTCGCCGATCGGAATCTCGCGCAGAGCCTGCCACACCCGCTGTTGGAAAGCCGTCCCGCGCACGTCCAGGGGCAGCTCGCCGTCGGCGAAGGCTCGCGTCGGCTCCTCGATTTGCCCGACCACGCGTGCGATCAGGCGCTCGAACTGAGCATCCGCGCCGATCATGCGGGCCTGCGGAAAGCGATCCTGAAGTTCACGCACGAGCTGGTCGGGATCGTCCCCGAGGGAAATCGCGCAGACCCCGACCGCGCTGCAGGCCACGAGCAGCGCGCCCATATAGCTTTCGCCGACAGCGAAACGAATCTCCGCCCCCGCCCCGCCCGCGCGAAATTGCCCGGGAGTCATCCCCAGGCGATCCTGCGATTGTTCGTAAAAACGACTGCTCGAACCGTAGCCGGCCTCGAAGATCGCGTCGGTCACGCTCTGAAGGCGGTCGAGTTCGGCCCGCATGCGCTGCGCGCGATGGGCCCGGGCATAGGCCGCAGGGGTCAGACCGATACGCGACTTAAAGACCCGGTGCAAATGATAGGGGCTCACGCCCGTCTCTGTGGCGAGCGCTTCGAGGGTCGGCGTATTTTCTGACTCCTCCAGAATCCGCACGACGCGCGCGACCAGCTCGGCCTGTCGACTGTCCGTCGAAGGCCCCGCCGGCTGGCAGCGTTTGCAGGCGCGAAAGCCGGCCGCCTCCGCCGCCGCGGTCGTCGCATAGAAGCCGACGTTTTCCATGCGCGGCCGGCGCGCGCCGCAGGACGGTCGACAATAAACGCCGGTCGTGCGCACCGAATAATAAAAGGCGCCGTCCGCTCCCCGGTCCCGGGCCACAACGGCCGCCCAGCGCGGATCCTCGGCGGTCGCCGGAACGCCCGCCTGCGCTCGCTTCTGTCTTTCGCCGGTCACTGCGCTCATCTTTTCCTCCTGACTCCTGTGGAATCAACGGATAAATTAGCACGGTCGCCGGAGCGTGTCACTCCGGGGCTTGCTCTGGAATTCGAGTCACAGAGTAGCCCAGGTAGGCGTAAGCGAGCGCGATCAGCGGAACGCTCCAGTTCAGAATCGCGTACGGCAAATAGGAAAGCGTCGCCACCCCGAGAGTCGAAGCCATAAAGGCCCCGCAGGTATTCCAGGGAACGAGAGCCGAGGTCAGCGTGCCCGAATCTTCGAGCGCCCGGCTCAGATTCTTGTGCTCCAGGCCTTCACGGGCAAAGGCGTCTTTGTACATGCGACCGGTGACTACCAGCGATAGATACTGATCCGAGGCGGTCAGATTCAAAAAAAGCGAAGTGCCCAGACTCGCTGCGATCAAATTCCCCGCGCCCCGGGCGAAGCGCAGAATACCGGCGGCGATGCGCTGGAGAAAACCGCTGCCTTCCATGATGCCGCTGAAAAACATCGCTGATAGAATCAACCAGATCGTCGTAAGCATGCTCGCCATGCCGCCGCGCGAAAGCAGATCGTCGACGACGGGCACGCCGCTATGGGCTTCGTAGCCGGTGGCCGCCGCGTTCCCGGCCGCTCGTATGGCTTCGCCGAAGCTCAGACGATCGAGCGAGGATGTGATATCGCCTGCCGGCGGCGGCGCGACAAAGCTGCGAATCGCGTCCGCCTGAAACAAAAGCGCGAAGACGACTCCCAGTAAGAGACCGACCATCAGCGCGGGAATGGCAGGCATGCGCCGCGCGACCAGCACAAATAAAATCAGCGGCGGCAGCAGCATGACCGGGCTGGTATCAAAGACGCTTTCAATCCCCGATACCACGCTTTCGATGCGCGCCGGATCATAGCCCGCGGCCGCGTCGCCGCTCAGACCCAGCACCAGAAAAACGACGATCGTAATCGCGATGCCCGGCACGGTCGTATAAAACATATGGCGGATATGCGCGAACAGATCCACGCCGACCATCGACGAGGCGAGGTTGGTCGTCTCCGAAAAAGGCGACATCTTATCGCCGAAGTACGCGCCGGAGATAACCGCCCCGGCGCTCATGGCCGGATCGATTTGCATTGCGTTGCCGATACCGACGAGGGCGAGCCCCAGCGTGCCGGCAGTCGACCAGGAGCTGCCCGTCGCAAGCGACACGAGCGCGCTGATCACGACCGCCGCCGCGAGAAAGACTTCCGGCGAAAGCAGATGCAATCCCCAGACGATCAGCGTCGGCACGATGCCGCCCAGAATCCAGGTTCCGATCAGCCCGCCGACCAAAAGCAAAATCAAAATCGCCTGGGTCACATAGCCGGTACTGAGCAGCACCTGACGTTCCAGAGCGGCCCAGGTCGAGCCGCTGATCAAAGCGAAAGTCGCGGCGATAAATCCGGCCAGCATCAAGGCCACCTGTCCGGGGCCGCCGGTTGTATCGTCGCCGAAGATGATTACGCTGCCGACCAATAGTACGATCAGACATAACACCGGTGCGAAGGCGAACCAGAAGCCGCCCTGAAATACGGTAGTATCGTGCGGCGAATCCCCGGGACTTGAATGCGCCGTAGGGCCTTCGTTCGAATCGGTCATCTCGCCTCACTACGATCTCTGGCCGCGAGGCCGGTCAAATGCAATTTGATCGCCGTGCGGCGCATTCTGATCTCGCAAGATCATTAGCGTTCGCGCTTCGTTAAGGTTTTATGAATCCCGGACCTTTCCCAGGATTGCTGCTTGTCAACTGGCAGGCCTCTGTGGTATGACTCCGAAGAACCGAGCCGGCGAAATCCTCGATGTCCTCCCTGAAATTTTTTACGCATACGTGTCGCAAGTGCAAGCTGACCTTTCGCCTGCTGCTCAGGCCGGATCACAAGGAACTGCTCCCGATCCGCTGCCCGGACTGCCGCACGCGCGCCTGGCTCGACAATCGCGACGGCGGCCTGGCCCGCCTCAAACGCAAACGACTGCTATCGCGGCCCATTCGCGAATATGATTTAAAACCCGGCATAGATTATGTCGACCCGCGGCCCGCCGCGCCGCCGCCCCTCGAGCTGTCAGCAAATCTCCCGGCGGCACTGACGGCTCCGGCACCGGAGCAGCCACGGCCCGCAGACGATCCCAACCCCGCCGCAGCCATCGACAATCTCATCGCCAATCCCATCGATGATACAACAAACTCGCGCGATCGCGCAGAGTCTTCGTCGGCTGTGCCCGTCCCCGAAACGCAAAGGCTGGCCTCTCAGGCGATCGGGGGACCTGTTCCGGCGTCCGGCCCCGCCGCTGCAGCAGTCTCCAACGCGCAGAGCGGCGATCGTACACGGTCCGGATCCCGGCCGGCGCACTTTGCGCAATCCAGCGGCGCTGATGCCGATCTTCCGATTCAGCAAGGCCCCCGTCGGCCGCCCTGGACCGCACAATTAAAAGGATCGTTTGATGCACTGAGCTCGCGCCTGTATCTTTTGCGCTATCGTCTGACGAACTATACCGCGAGCAGGTACGCGGCCCTGCGCGCAGCCTGCGGAAATTTCGCCGCGACTGTGGGCGGCGGCGCACGATCGATCGCAGCCGGCGCTACGGATTTTTCAGCGCACGCCTGGCCCGGGCTGCGCGAAGCGGGGAATCGCACGCTCGCCTGGGCGGGCGACCGTCTGCTGGCAGGCGGAAACTCAGTGAAAGTCTATGCCCGCAGCCTGTGGCTCGCGGCGACACGTCTGCGCAGATCCTTTCAGGCCCGACGCGGAGATCTCGGCCCGGCGATTCGCCGCCGGCTGCTGGAGTCTCGTTTCTATCCCCGGGTGACTCTCGAACGCCTGGGAGACGCCGCCTTCAGCGTGGCGGACTACAGCGCAGCGCTCCGGGACGGAATCAAGCAAGGACCGTCGATATTTCGCCGTCGCGATTCAGAGTCCGAGCTTAACACATCTCCAACGCCAGTTAGCAGCGATCGTTTGCACTGGCTACGGGCCGCGCTCTGGAGCGAACGGCTCCCCGGTCCAGTGCTTGCCGGCGCGTATTTAAGCGCCCCGATCGTCCTGCTGTTTTTGTACATCGGCGCGTCTTTCGCTTTCCCGCGTCTGGCGCTATCGGAATCCTTTGAAGTCTTTGCAGCGCGCCTGCAGCCGGTTCAGCCCAACCGAATTCTGGATCGCGAGGGCGGACTGCTGGCGGAACTCTTTTCGCGCAAGACCAGTAATATTCGCCTGACAGCCCACGCGGCCCGGGGATCGATCGGCTCGGGCGGAGCCCCCGAAATAATCGATGCGGGCGACTCAAGCGCAGCCAGCGACGCCTCTGATATAATCGAAACAAAAGAGACGATGACGGCGCTGCGCCCGACCTTTCCGGAAAGTCTGAAACAAAAGCTGCTCTTCGTCGAAGACGAAAGCTTTTATGAACACGGCGGCGTTCGCCCCCTGGCAATTCTGCGAGCTTTCGTACGCAACCTGGCGGCAGGCCGCTACGTCGAAGGCGGATCGACCATCACCCAGCAGGTCGCGCGGATGGCTCTGCGCAATCGCAGCCGCAGCTTAACCCGGAAATTCCAGGAAGCCGTCCTGTGTCGACAGCTGGAAAGCCGCCTGAGCAAAGACGAAATCTTAACGGCCTATATCAACCACGTTTATATGGGCCACGGCGCCTACGGCATGCAGGTCGCGGCGGCTTTCTTTTTTGATCGCCGCCTCGATGAACTCAACTTCGCCGAAGAGCTGATGCTCGTTACGGTGCTGCCGGCTCCCGCGGAGTACAGTCCGCTGCGCAATCCGGCGCGCCTTGAGCAACGCATGGATCTGCTGTACAATCGTATGGTTCGGGAAAATTTTCCGCGCATTGCGGCCGACGCCTATCGCCACCAGAAGAACCTGCTCTTCGGCGGCCTCCAGGATCAGAGCCCGAACCAGAGCGTGTTCGCCAGTCGCACAAATCACGCGCCGTACGTCGCCGAGTACGTGCGCCTGGCCCTGCGATCCATGGCAAAAGAAAAACAAAAATCCCGCGCGACCACACTCGAACAGCAGCAAGCCCACAGCGGTCGGGCCGCTAAACGTCGTCGCGCCGGACGCTCAGAACGCGAAGCGGACGCATCCGGGCTGACGGCGGCCCACATCGCCGAGCTCTTTCGAACCGGCGTTACGATTCACACGAGCATCGATCCCGGGCTGCAAAAAGCGGCGACCAGGATAACGCCGCGCTACATCGGCGAAATCAATCCGCGCTATCCGCCGTACAAAATCGTCGACGGGAAACCCGTCCGACGTCGGGGATTGCGCGCGAGTCTGGCGCGGGAATACGAGCAGGCCCGCCTGGGTCTACAAATTCTCGGCGTGGCCGCCCCGGTCAGTAAAACGCCGCGGCTGCAGGCGGCGGCGATCGGCGTGGCGCCCAAAACGGGCGCGGTTTTATTTATGCAGGGCGGCGCCGGCTTTCGCGCCGGCAACCAGTTGAATCACGCCATTTCGATGCGGCGCCAGACCGGCAGCGCGATCAAACCCTTCGTGTACGCGGCGGCCATCGAAAGCGGCCGCGCTTCGCCGGCCTCGATCTTAAACGACCGGCCCTTTCCGGAAGACGGCCCCGGCCCCGAAGAAGATCCGGAGTGGAAGCCCCGCAACTACAAGGACGACTATCACGGGAAAGTCTCGGCGCGCTTCGCTCTGAAAAAATCTCTGAATATTCCAACGATCCAGCTCGCCAGCCGCACGGGCATGAGTCGCCTGGCGCTGCAGTTTCAGAAATTCTTTTTTCCCGGAGAAGCAGCCTTTCGGAAACGCTTTCGCCGGGACCTGACCGTCGCGATCGGTTCGCTGGAAATGAGTCCGCTCGAAATGGCCGTCGCCTACACGGCTTTCGGCAACAATGGTATCATCCGCCGGCCCTACCTGATTGAAAAAATCGTGGCCCGGGACGGCACGGTCTTATTCGCCCGGGGCAATGGTCTGGACTTCGACGAATTCAATTTGCAGATTCCGGAAACGCGCCAGGTGATTCCAGGCGACGTCGCCCATGTGATGGCCAGTATGCTGCGCGATTCCGCGAAGATGGGCGGCGCGGGTTATTGGAGTCGCTTCACTCTGGGAAAGACCGGAACCTCGAATCATCATCGCGACGCCTGGTTCGTCGGCGTGCTGCCGGAAGTCTCAACGGCGGTATGGGTCGGATACGATCAGCCCACGAACAGCATGGGCCGCGCGACCGGCGCCGCGGTGGCGGGACCGCTCTGGGCCCGGATCATCGGGGCCGGCATGGGCAATCGCTCGCCGGGTCAATTTCACTTCGATCCGCACGGAGTCTATCATCGGGTCTGCGTAAAAACCGGCGCCCGGGCGACGGCCCGGTGTCCGCATACGAAAAAAGAGATCTTTCCCCGAGACCATACCCCGGGGCGCTGCTGGAAACACGCCGAATAATCGTAGCGACTCGAATCAAGCGAAGGGGCTGCGCAGGCGGTGCGCGAAAGACTTTTTCGTTTCGTGCCACAGGATATGCGCCGCCGCACGATACGGACCGAGCTTTAGTTTCGGCTGTCGCCCCCGGGCCAGGCGCGCGATCTGAAAATTATAATAGCCGCCTTCGCTCATCAAACTGATGCCGCGACCGACTTTGAAGCGCGGCAGGCTGACTTCCTGCAGCTCGCCGCTTAAAAAACGTTTTCCGAACTCCGGATCGACCAGGAAGGGCCGCGCCATGCCGATCACGTCCGCCTCTTTGTTTTTTAGCGTGGCTTCGGCGAAGGCCCGGTTGCGAAAGCCGCCGGTGATCATAAACGGCAGCCGGCAATTTTCCCGCGCCCGGCGGGCGAAGTCGATGAAATAAGCTTCGCGTTTGCGCGTGCTTTCTTTGACGTTTAAGTCCATGAAGCTGGGGCTTTCGTAGTTGCCGCCGGAAATTTCAATCAGGTCGACGCTTTCGCGTTCCAGCATCGCGATCACCGCCAGGGAATCGTCTTCGCTGAAACCGCCGCGCTGAAAGTCGGCGGAGTTGAGTTTTACGGCGATGGGAAATTCGGGACCGACGACTTCGCGCACGGCTCGCACGATTTCGATCAAAAGCCTGGCGCGGTTTTCGAGCGCGCCGCCCCAGCGATCTTTTCGCAGATTCGTCAGAGGCGACAGGAACTGACTCAGCAGATAACCGTGGGCGGCGTGAATTTGAATTCCCGTGAATCCGGCGCGACGAACGATGTCCGCGGTGCGCGCGAAGGCCGCGATCATCGCTTCGATTTCACTTTCTCTTAACGGTCGCGGTCGAGCATACAGCTTCCAGTCCGACAGCCCGACGTTCGAAGCCGAAACCGGGCTGTTGTTGACCAGGCGCGAAGTCTGGCGCCCGGGATGCGAAAGCTGGGCCCAGAAGTGCGAGCCCCCGGCCCGGGCGACTGCAGTCCAGCCTTCGAGTCGATCGAATGCGCGTTCGTCTTCGACGACGACGTTGCCGCCGGATTCCAGGCTGTCGCGCTGGACCATGATGTTGCCGCTGATCAGCAGACCCGGCGCGCTGCGGGCCCAGGTTTCGTAAATACGCAAATGATAATCGTTCGGATTGTGATCGCCGCCCGCGACGCGCTCGGTCATGGCGGCCTTCGCCAGGCGGTTGTTCAGTACCGCGCCGCAGGGCAGAGTCAGAGGAGTATCGAGCATAACCGGGATTGCGTTCGAGCGCAGGAATCGTCGACCGGTTTTTAATGGCTTGCACAAAATTCTGTAAGGTGCGCAATCGCCCCATGAATTCCGCGAAGACCGCCGCCTTTACTCCGGAAGAATGGTTTGATCACGGACTGCGCGACGACTTCACGCATCGCGGCTATCCCGTTTTTTATGTTCAGGACGGCGATGCGAAGACACCGCTGCTTTTGATTCACGGATTTCCAACCTCTTCGTACGACTGGGTCTATATGTGGCCGCAGCTGCGCGAACGCTATCGCCTGATCGCACCGGATATGATCGGCTTCGGTTATTCCGACAAGCCGACGCGCTACGACTATTCGATCATGGACCAGGCCGATTTGCACGAAGCGCTACTCGAACGCCTGGGAATTTCAGAAATGCATCTGCTCGCCCACGACTACGGCGACACCGTCGCACAGGAATTGCTCGCCCGTTACGAAGAACGCGCGGCGGCTCACGCGGCCGGCGGTGCGCCTCCCGCGATTCGCTATAAGTCCATTACTTTACTGAACGGCGGCTTGTTTCCCGAAACGCATCGCGCGCGCTTCATTCAAAAGCTGCTGATCAGCCCGCTCGGTTCGCTGATTACGAAGGTCATGGGCGAAAGCACCTTTCGCAAAAAATTCTCCGAGGTTTTCGGACCGGACACGAAGCCAAGCGACCGCGAGCTAAAAGACTTCTGGCGCATCATTCAATACCAGCAGGGCACTCGGATCTACCACAAATTGATTCGCTATATGGCCGATCGCCGCAAACATCGGGAACGCTGGGTGTCCTGTTTGCAAAACACGAAAATTCCGATCCGCCTGATCAACGGCCCGGCGGACCCCGTCTCCGGTCTGCACATGACCGAACGCTATCGCGAACTGGTTCCAAATCCGGACATCGTGCTGCTCGACCGAATCGGCCACTACCCCCAGACGGAAGACCCGGCCGGAGTGCTGCGGGGCTTTCTCGAATTCGCATCGCGGCACGACTGAAAGCGCTCGCGCCGGACCGAAAACGACGGCGACACCGCATTCGCTTGAATCACAGGATGACTGAAGTCGCGCTTCGGACGCTTTTTTGGCGAAGAATTACTTGAAGGCGCAATGCTTCCGTATACAAAGGCCGCATGCTTTCCGCTCATACTTCTCGTAACACTATCGCGACCGCGTTTCGCCGCGGCGCGCTGGCAGCGGTCGTTTGTATCGCCGCGTCTATGCTGCTGCTCTGCGGCAAAAAGACCCCCTTTCCAGGCGCGGCCCTTGTGAATCCAATCGGCACGGTAACCCTGGAGCCTGCAAAAGGCGACGCATACCGCTTCATCGACGCGATGGAGTTCCAACCGGAAGGTCTGCTGCTTGAGGGCGATCTGGTTCGCACGAGCGCGAACTCCCGCGTGGACTTACAGTTTCCCGCCGGCCTGGTGATGCGCCTCGGCGCGAATTCCGCCGTGAAGCTTTCGCGCGGAAAAATCCTGGGCGGCGAAAATTTCGGTCAGGTGCTCATGGATCTGGAAAAGGGTCGACTCATGACCCGCAAGCAGAAGCTGAACTCAAAATCAAAAGTAGTAATACGCACGCCGACGCTGATCGCTTCCGTGCGCGGAACTGAATTTCTCGTAAAACAGGACGGATCGGGCGGCGAAGTGCTCGTGCAGGAAGGCACCGTCGTCGTCGACGGTCCCGGCACGCCTGGCACCCGCGACATTGAAGAGCCGCCTTCGCCGGAAGCCCCCGACAGCGAAGAACCGCCCGCGCCCGAGGCGCCGGAAGAATCGTCCACTGATCCGAACGACGCCGAAGAAGAAATCGACGATCCGTACGACACCCTCGACGAGGATCTGGAGGCGATTGTAAACGGCCAGGAAGTCGAAGAAGGCAATAAGATCGAAGTCACCGACGACAGCGAAGCGCCGGACGAAGAAGATCTGGCCGAACTCGACGAAGACGACCGCGAAGAGCTGGAAG
Source organism: bacterium (assembly GCA_024742665.1). Lineage (GTDB taxonomy): Bacteria > Spirochaetota > Leptospiria > Leptospirales > Leptonemataceae > JANSYA01. The sequence continues at coordinate 98,255 of JANSYA010000010.1, read as the reverse complement.
AGATGAGCGACGGCCTGGACTATATGGACGCTCAGGGTCTCGAACAGATCGAAGGCATTCTCCAGTCATTCGAAGAGGCCAAAGCGGAAATTCGCGAAGCCGTCGACGAGCAGCGCGAAAAGAATCGCGAGATGATGGACTCCGAGAAGGCCCGCATGCGCGACGAATTCCAGGCGCAGAAAGACGCGATTCGCGGCGAAGGCGAAGTCAAAGACGCCCAGGGCAAAGCTCAAAGCGAGCTTGATCGTATCAAGAATATGCAGTGAGTCGCGGCTGACGACGAATCAGGCCAGACGGCCGGGCTGGTTTTATATCCAATCAGCCCGCGTCGCGCCCGCTTTTTATTTGCCAGGCGGCGAAATCCCGGCCGGGCTGGCATTGAGTCGGCCCGCGCCCTAAAGCAGGGCGGCCGTCTGTTTATTCAGGAGCCGCGCCCATGAATCGCACCAGCACATCCCCGACCGATACGCCCGCCGGGCAGTACGACGAATCCCTGCACTATCCGCCGCCCTGGGATCTGGCCGGGGAAGGTTTTATCTTTCCGGTGTTCGCCAACCGCGATTATAATTTAGAGCACGGCTTTCTATCTGAAGAAGATCGCGACGCATACCGGGGCGGCCTGGGCGCCTGGATGCTCGTGAACTATACGACTTCAAACGTCGGTCCGTACTACGAGCTGCTGTACATGCCGGGGAACTTCGAATACCAGGGCAAGCGCTATAAACGCGTCACGAAGATCTACGTTTCTTCGCAGCTGTCTGTGCGCGAAGGCATTCGCAACTGGGCCGTGCCCAAAGAACTCGCCGACTTCGACTGGCGAAGCGACGGCGATCGCACTCACGTCGAAATCTCGACCGGCGGCAAAACCTTCTTTTCTCTGGACCTGCGCAAAAGATTTTTTTCCTTTCCGGTCCTCTCGGCCCTGGTTCCCTTCGTAATGTTACAAAAGGGACCCGACAGCTATATTCGAACGCCCCTGCAGGGCAAAGGTAAAGGCCGCGTCGCAAGCCTGGCGAATCTTTCCGTCGATGAGACATATTTTCCCGACGTGCTCAAAGCGGGCGGCCTCAAGACCGGCGTGGGCGTGAATCCCTTCCGCCTGGACTTCCCCGTGCCGACCCACTTCCGATAATCGTAAAACGCCGGCGCGCGCAACGATGAAAAAACGCAGCGCTTTTCGCTTGCCAGAATCTCCGGCCCGGGTTCTCAATCACCGGTGCGAGCACTACTCTATGTTGTCCTGATCATATCTTTAGTCGGGAATATCTTACTGGGAATTCGATACCTGCCCGGTTTTTTGCATTCCGTCACGGAGGCCCAGGCGGTCGACGCCGCGGCCTCGTCCCGGGCGCCGGCGGGCTCCGGCTCCGGCGGGGGCGCGTTCATGAATCTCAAGAACGTCCGTTTTTTCTGGAGCGACGAGCTCTTCGTTGAAACCGACGCCCTCACCGCGCGCGCTGTGCCCCTGCCGCCCCACACCTTCGTGGATTTCGACAACGTCAACGCCTATCGACTGGAATTGCGCAACGGGCAGGCGGACCTGGCGCTGCCGACTCTGCAGTACATCTTAAACGAAGTCGTTTTCAGCTACGACGGCAGTCCGCTGCGAAATCTGAAAATCGCCGCGTCGAAAGAAGCGGGCGGCACGGCCGGTCGCAAACTCATTATTCAGGGCGATCTCAGCTTCGTGCTCTGGCTCGGTTTTGAAATGACCGCCGACCTGAAGCTCGACGCCGAAAAGAACGTGCTGTACATCGACTCGGAAGGCGTCACCGCCCTGGGCATGCCCTTCGCCGGCGATCTATTAAGTTCGATTGGCCTGGACTTAGAAGCTCTGGTCCCGGTACCCAAAGACAGCCCGCTCCAACTTGAGGGCAATCGCATGATTGTGGATCCCTATCGCCTGTTTCCGCCCCCGACCTTTCGCGGGCAGCTCACCAGAGTCGGACTGGAAAGCGATCGTCTGACTCTGTTATTCAGCGACGCGCGGCGGATACAATTTCCGCCCCTGCCCGTCGCGGATTCCTCAAGCGGTTTGTACATTTACCAGGGCGCGGTGAAATTCGGCAAGCTCCGCATGATCGATACGCGCCTGCAGATGGTGGACACCGACCCCGGCGACCGTTTCGACTTTTATGCGAAGAAGTATCATCAGCAGCTGATTCGAAGCGACATTCGAATCTTAATGGATCAATCAGTGGTCGCCCGGGTGCCTGACTACGGAGCGTGGCTGGCGAGCAATTCCACCACGGGGGCGGGCGGCTGGCTGGACCGCCTGGGGCCGGTGGCGATGGCGACCCTGACTTATTTAGACGGCCTGCCGATTCCCGATCTCTCGGACGCGCGCTGAAGTCCGAAGCGTCAGTCAAGCGCCCGGCGCGGATCTGCTGAGCGAATACAGGCATCGATTCCAATTTATGGCGAAAAAAACATCCGCGCGTAAAAAAACGGCGAAGCAGAGCCCGCGCAAAAAGAAGTCAAGTCCTCGTAAAAAGGCCGGCGGCGAGCCCACGCCGGATCTGTACTGCATCGACGCGAGCATCTATATCTTTCGCGCGTACTTTTCGATGCCTGATTCGATTCGCGACGAAGCGGGCCGACCGGTGAACGCGGTTTATGGCTTCGCCGACTTTTTAATCAAATTCATCGAAGCCGCCCGGCCCGCCTATCTGGGCGTTTTCTTCGACGAAAGCCTGAACACCTCGTTTCGCAACGAAATCTATCCGCCGTACAAAACCAATCGCGAACTGCCGCCGGCCGATCTGGAACGCCAGCTGAAGCTCTGTCGCGAACTCAGCCGACTGATGGGCGGCGGTGATTACGCCCACGACCGCTACGAAGCCGACGATCTCATCGGCGCGACCATGCACCGCCACCGCGCGAAATTCAAGCGGCGTACGATCGTAAGCTCGGATAAGGATCTCGCGCAGCTCTTAACTCAGCCAAAAGATATTCTATGGGACTACGCCCGGGAACGGCGCTTTGACGCGGCCGGCATTGAAGAGCACTTCGGCGTGCCGCCCGAGCGCATCGCCGACCTGCTGGCCCTCGCCGGTGACGCCGTCGATAATATTCCAGGGCTGCCCGGCATCGGACAAAAAACCGCGGCCGCTCTGATTCAAAAATTCGGCGGAATCGAAAGCGTTTTGAAGCGCACGGACGAAATCGCGGCGGCGAAAGATCTGCGCGGAGCCGCACGCATTGCCGCGACTCTGGCGGAAAACGCGGAGCTCGCCCGAACCTGCCTGGCGGTGACACGCATCGGCACGAAGCTCAAGGACGCCGGAGATTCGGTTCCGAGCCTGCGCGAATTGCAATATCGCGGGGCGGACCTGGCGGGTTTGAAAAAAATGTTCGCGCGCGAAGGTTTCGGCGGTCGCCTGATCGGGCGCCTCGAAAAACTCTTCGAATAGATTTCCGGCGGCGAGCCGTAGCGATGAAAAGCTTCAGGCGCGCAGGCCGAAAACCGCATACGATCGGTGCGATTTCCAATCGATGGGAATGACGTACGCGGGGTCGTAAATCGGCAGACGAATGTTTTTCGGTCGGCCCTCTAACATGATCGGCGCCGAAATCACGAAGTCGCCGCCCAGGTACTGCTGAGCGTTGCCGCCGATCATATTGGCGATTTCGCCGGCCATATCCCGCGCGGCGGCCCGGGTGGCCGCTTCGGTGCCGAGCAGGTTTGCGGCCAATTCTTGCAGCAGCTCCGAAGGCGAGGTATAGTAGATGCAGCCGTTGCGCTGACCCGAAACCCCCACGACACCGCTGAATTCCAGCAGGAGCGGTTCCGCCTCATCGCGTTCGAAGGGATCGCCCGCGCGAGCCGCTTCGCCGGAACTGCTTTCGAAGTAGTTGAGAATTAACTCTACCAGATTGGCGAATTCAGGCTTCGTCACGAGCGAATGCTTTCGCGGCATCCACTCCCGGTCAATTGAATTCCGCGTTCAGGCGCAAGCGACGCATTCGCCCAACGGAGGCGTCCGCAAGCTCAGGGCGAATCCGCGCGTTTGGACAGCAGCTCCTCCAGGCGGCCGATTGTCGCGTGCTGCGGATCGACGCGCTTCAGCAGTCGGAGGGCGTCTTGCGCGGCAGGCAGGTCTCCGCTTAAACGCCGCAGATCGACGAGATTGATCAGATTTTTGCTATGATGCGGATCGCGCAAGCCCAGACGCGAAGCCGCGTCCAGGGCCTCGGGAATTCGACCGGCGAGTTTTAAGCCGTAGGCCGCAAGATAGAGCAGATCCGCATCGGCGCTTTCCAGACTCAGGGCTTCGCGACAGAGGCCTCCCAGTTCCTGCGAATCGCGCTTCTTAATCGAAAGCCGAATCCGATCCCGGAAGAGCTCCGCCGCCGCTTCGGGTCCCGCTCCGCTGCTACGCTGAATTTCCGCAGCGCGCTGATAGTGAGCTTCCGCAGCCGCAAGATCCCCCGCGCGATGCGCTCGCCGCGCGCTTTCCAATTCTGTCTGAAATTCAGCCGGGCTCTCAGGGGCCGCTTCCCCGGGACGATAGCCAATGCGCAGCAGCGAAAGATCGTCCGTCAGCCGACCGACGCCGAGCAGGCCGCGTTCGATCGCCTGTAGATCGCCCCGGCCTTCCTCGACTCGCCGCAGGAATTCCGTTTCGTCTTCGTTGATCTGTCGCTGGCCGGTCGCTTCGAGCGTGCCGAGCAGAATATCATCACGCCCGTCGGAGCCGGAGATGATCACGTCGCCCGGGCGCATTTGAAAGGTATGCAGACGAAAGCTTTCCTGCAATCCCGGCACGCCCACTTTGCGCAGAAACAATTCTTCGTCGAGAAATTCGGCCCGGCCGCCGCGATAGAGCACCAGCCAGGGATGTTCGGCGTTCAGAAAAAAGGTCACACCGTTCACGTTGTCCACCAGGCCCAGTACCACTGAAATCAGCATGCTGCCATTAAAACTCGCGAAGACGTTTTGCAATTCAAAGGCGCAGTCCCGCAGCCAGACTTCCGGCGACTTGCCGCTCATGGCGGGACGTTCGTACGTCCGCGTGAGCACCGAACGAAAGACCGTGCCGAGCACCAGCGCCCCGCCGGCGCCCTGCATCGATTTACCCATGGCGTCGGCGTTGATAAATACCGTATACTCGCGATCGCGCAGGCGAATCGTATCGGCCACGGAAATATCGCCGCCGATTTCGGAATCCCATTTGCGAAAGCGGAATTTTTTATTCTGGCGGGTTAAGAGATCCACGGCGACGGTTTCGCCGCGGCTAAAATCGCCGGCCAGGGGATTCAAAAGCAGCGAAGTCAAAAAATAATCGCCGTCCTGGTGTTCCTTCAGGCGCTGCACTTCGCCCAGAGACTGCTTGAGTTCGCGAGTGCGCTCTTCGACTTCCTGTTCAAGGTGCACGTTCAGCTCCTCGACCCGGTCGGTGATTTCCATAAAACGATTCGCCATAATTCCCGCCAGGCCCCCGACGAAGACCAGGAAAGTATAGTTGGCGATCCGGCCGGAGTGGATCACATCCTCCGAAGCCAGCGTATCGTGGACGATTGATGCCATGAGCAGCAGGATTCCGAGGATCAAGTACCAGGCGTCCCGATTCTTGCGAATCATTTCGCGGATCACATAAAACAGGATATAGGCGAAAGCGAAGAGCAACACGAGATAGAAAGCGTCACGACAGTAGCGCATCAGGGCCAGGTCGCCGAAGCCGGTCAAAACAATCGCCCACAGACTGAGTAAGCCGTACACCTGGCCGAATCGGCTGGAGCGCCCGTGAAAGAACTGGGTCAGAAAATTCACGAAGAACGGCGGCAACGTGAACATGATCATATGTTCGAGCTTGCGATGCAGCTCGACGTGGTTTTCGAAAAAATAATCCCGGGTGGTCGTATTCGCGACGAACCAGTACACGCTCAGCAGAATCGCAAACATGGCGAAAAAGAAATTGTACCGGTCCCGCGGCCGGCGCACAAAGAGCAGCAGATGATAGAGTCCCGACGCAAGATAGAGCATCAGCAAACCGAAGCTGGTGACTTCGTCGTACAGGTGGCGGCGAAAGACCCGGTCCGACAGACCGAGGTTCATTTCGTCCATTACTTCTAATGGATATTTGCCGGTATTATAAAGCGCGATGTACAATACGTTCGGCGCGGACGGATCGCGGCGAATACTGTTGAAAGGCACGTCTCTTAAAAAGGGACGCATGGCCGCTTCGCGGTACGGCTTCGCGGAGCCGAGCTGCCCGAAGAGATGACCGTTCACATACACGTACGAAACGTCCAGGAGGCGACCGGCGTTGATCGCCAGGGGCTGACCGCCGATCAAATATTCGTTGAGATGCGGCGGGATTTCCAGACGCAGAGTAATCCAGCCGGTGTAGTCTTCAAATTCCGGCAGCGCGCTGAAATTGACCGGAATCATAGTTTTTTTCCAGTCGGCCGGATTGTATTCCTGGAAATAGGATTCGTCGAAACCCGCGCGATACTCCCACTCGTCGACGAGGACGACTCCATCGCCGCGCTGAGCGCAGCCCGCGGTCGCAAACAAACTCAAAATCGCAATGACGATCACGAAAGCAGCACTCGAATTCGACAGCTGGCGCGACGTACAGGCATTCAACATACAGAACATACGACGACTTCGAATCAGAAAGTCTATTGAATTTCTTTAGCGATCCAGCGCCGGCCGACATTCAGTTTCGCATGTTTTACGGAGGCCCGCCGATCGCCTTCGCCCGGATGCGCCGGTCCCGGAAGCGCTGCACCCCGCTGCCGGCGCCCTTTCGAGGGCGAAAATCAAACAAAAAAATCTTGCCCGGCGACCCGGCGGTGAAGGATGATCGTGAGATGTCCGTCCGTTCTGCATTCACTCCGCTTCGCGCCGCCTTCGGGCTGCTGATCTTGCTGGCGCTGTATCTGGCGCTCTGGCCGGTGCCGGTGGCGCCGGTCGCCTGGCAGGCTCCGGTCGACGCGGGCTATACGGGAGATTTCGCCGCCAACACAAAATTGGCCGGTCTGGAAACGACTTCTTTGCTCTCGGCCGGTGCTCCCGCGCAAGTCGCCGGCCCCGAAGACATCGCCGTCGACGCTCGCGGCCGGGTTTATACCGGCACCCACGGCGGCTTGATTCTGCGTTTCCCGCCGCCGGTCGACGGGCGGCTCAGGGGCGAACCTCAGATCTGGGCTGAGACGGACGGCAATCCGCTGGGGCTCGACTTCGACGCGGCCGGAAATTTAATCGTCGCGGACGCCCATCGCGGACTGTTGCAAATCGACCCGCAGGCGCAGGTCCAGGTCCTCACGAAAGTCGCCGATGGACAGCCGATTTTATTCGCCGACGACCTCGATATCGCCCGGGACGGCCGGATCTTTTTTTCCGACGCCTCCACGAAATTCGGCGCGAAAGAGCTCGGCGCCGAGGCGGCGAGCCTGCTCGACATTCTGGAGCACGGCGGCCACGGTCGCCTGCTGGTTTACAATCCGGCCGATCGCACGACGGAAGTTCTACTGGATGGCCTGAATTTCGCGAACGGCGTGGCGCTTGCGGCCGACGACAGCTTCGTGCTGATCAACGAGACCGGCAGCTATCGCGTGCTCCGTTACTGGCTCAAGGGACCGCGGGCGACCGCCGACCAGGAGCCGCAGATCTGGCTGGATAATTTGCCGGGCTTTCCCGACAATATCGAGCGCGACCGCAGCGCGAATCTATTCTGGATCGCTCTGGCTTCTCCCCGCAGCGCGGCTCTGGACGGGCTTTCCGAAAGCCCCTTTCTGCGTAAATTAGTCCAGCGCCTGCCGGCATTTTTGCGACCGAAGGCCGTATCCTATCTGCACATCGTCGCCGCGAATCCCGCCGGCGAAATCGTGCACAATCTGCAGGATCCCAACACTGACTTTCATACAAATACTTCCGTTTACGCGGACGGCGAAATGCTGTACCTGGGCAGCTTGAAAGAAACCGCGCTGATCGCCGTCAAACGCGAGCGGCTCGGACTCTAGACTGCCCGAGCGGCTTTGCGTTTCGCGATCTATTGAATCGCGAAACTCCAGGCGGACTGAATTGATTATGGAACTGCTAACTGCTATCTTACTCGGAGTGGTATTGAGCGCGATCTGCGGCATGCGGGTCTTCGTGCCGCCGCTGTTCTTGAGCATCGCCGTGCAATTTGGAATCCTGGACGTGGCCGAGAGCTTCGCCTGGCTCAGCCGCCCCGAAGCGACGGTGGCTCTGGGCGTGGCGACCTTTCTGGAAGTCTCCGCCTATTACGTGCCCTGGCTGGATAATTTTCTGGACGCCCTGGCGACCCCCCTGGCGATCATCGCCGGCACGCTGGTCTCCGCTTCCCTGTTTTTCGATATCCCGCTCATCGCCGATCAGTCGCCGACCGTCGGCTGGGTGCTCGCCGCGGTCGCCGGCGGCGGAACCGCGGCGCTGATCCAACTGCTGACGGTGGCGGTCCGCGCCGTATCGACCGGGCTTACGGGCGGCTTTGGAAATTTCATCGTCGCGACTTTCGAAGCGATCGCCGCCCTCTTTTTCGCTCTGCTGGCGATCGTCCTGCCCGTAGTCGCGACCACGCTCCTGATTGCACTGGCGATCATGCTGGCGGTGCTGCTTCAGCGAAACTACCGGCGCTTTCGAAATCGAAATAAAGACGCATCGAAGGCCGGAGCGGAAAGCGCATGAAGCGACTCGCGCCCAGGGCATGGCATGCGCTGGCTCTCAGCTGCCTGGTGCTTGCGGGCGGCTGCCATTCCGAAAACCAGCCCGGCTCTGGCTCACAGCCGGTGGCGCGCGACGGCGTCATGCGGGTGGACGCCCCGGCCCTCGCCGGACCGGTGATCCTGGGCGGTCAGTGGGAATTGTATCCGGAAACGCTGCTGGAACCGACGGCCTTCGGCGACGATATCGATAAGGCGGCTTCAGCGCCGAATTTAATTGAATCGCATCCGGCGCGATCCACCCCGCCCTTTTTGATCAACGCGCCCGGGGCCTGGAACGGGCAGCTCTTAAACGCCGACGGCACGGCGCGGCCGGATCCCGGTTTTGCAAGCTATCGGCTCGTGGTGCATGTACCGACCGCAGCGCAGGGACGCGTCATGGCGGTGATGGTCAATGGCATCTATATGGCCAGCCGGCTCTATGCCAACGGGCAGTTGCTGAGCGCCGCGGGCCAGGTGGGAACCACCGCCGAAAGCACCCGGCCGGGCTGGCGACCAGGCACCAGCGATTTCATTCTGCCGGCGGGCGTAACTTCGATTGAGTTCATCTTACAGGTTTCCAATTTCCATCATCGCGTGGGGGGTATGCGCTTTCCGATTTATTTCGGGGATTCGGCCGCGGTCCGTCGTCTGGAAAGCAATCGCCTGAGTTTCGAAACCTTCGTGCTGGGGAGTCTGATCTTTCTGGCTTTATATCACGGACTGCTGTTCTCGGCGCGACGCCGGGACCGGGCTCCGCTGTACTTCGCCATCCTCGCCCTGCTGACCGCCGTTCGATTTTATATCACCGGCGAAAGACAGCTGCTGCGAACCTGGCCGGACCTGCCGGTCGAAACAGTGCTGGCCTGGACGTACTATACCTGGTTTCTCAGCCTGCCCTGTTTTATCGCTCTTTTGCGGGCGATCTTTCCATACGAGTGTCGGGCCGCCTGGCTGCGCTACGCCCTGGTGGCCGCCGTGGGACTCTGCCTGGTCTTCGTGATTTTGCCGCTGCGTCTGGCCGTTTACAGTTTGCCGGTCGCGAGTTTGCTCACCGCCTGGATCGCCCTGTACATGGTGTACGTCCTGGTACGAGCGCGCTGGAATCAACGGAAGGGATCGACTCTATTTCTGATCGGGTCGGTCGGCCTGACCACAACCCTGATGATCGACCTGGTTACCGCGAACGCGCTCTTGCGCCTGGATTTTGTTACGCCGATGGGCGTGATCGGATTTTTCCTGGCCGTTACTTTCGTTCTGTCGGAACGATTTTCGCGCGCCTTCTTTTCCGCGGAAGTCGTGCAGCAGGATCTGGAAACCCGGGTGATCCAGCGCACCGCGGAACTGCGTGCGGCCCGCGATACCGCCGTCGCCGCCAGCCGGGCTCGCTCTGAATTCCTGGCCAATATGAGCCACGAAATTCGCACGCCCATGAACGCCATCATCGGCATGGCCGACCTCCTCTCGGAAACGAAACTCTCCGCGGACCAGAGCCAGTACGTGCGAGTCTTCCGCAACGCCGGCCAGGTTCTACTGACTTTGATCAACGATATTCTGGATCTCTCCCGGGTGGATTCCGACCAGGTCGATTTTCAAAATTCGCCCTTCGACTTAACTTCGCTGGTTCACGAAACCGCCGAAATTATTCAAATCAGCGCGAGCGAAAAGAACCTGCTCTTAGAAGCCAGGATCGACGCCGACGCGCCGCGCTACGTGCGCGGCGACGCCGGACGACTGCGCCAGGTTCTGATCAATCTACTCGGCAACGCGGTGAAATTCACCGAGGCCGGTCGAATCGATTTGACTGTGCTTACGCGATCCAATGAGGAACTGGAGTTCTGCGTTCGCGATACGGGCATCGGCATCGCACCCGAAGATCAATCCGCGGTTTTCGAAAAGTTTCGTCAGGTCGACGGCGCGGTCAGCCGGCGGCACGGCGGTACGGGACTGGGCCTTTCAATTTCGCGGGTCATCATCGAAAAACAGCAGGGGCGCATCTGGCTGGAAAGCGAGCCGGGCCGGGGTTCGGCCTTTTATTTTCGTTTGCCCCTGCCCCGGGTTCACGAATCCGAAACGTCGATCGGGTCCCGGCTGAGCGCGACGGGGGATCGAATTTCGGCGGCTAAGATGCGGCCGACCTCCGGAGGACGCATCCTGCTGGCGGAAGACCAACCGGATAACCAGATGCTGATCCAGGCGTATTTGAAAAAGACGCCCTATTCCGTCGACCTGGCCGAGAACGGTCGAGAGGCTGTCGAGCGGTATCAAATGGGATCGTACGATCTGGTGTTCATGGATATTCAAATGCCGGAAATGGACGGCCTGACAGCGACGCGCAAGATTCGAGAGTGGGAGCGCGAAAGCGGCGCGGCCAAAACGCCGATCGTCGCCCTGACCGCCTACGCATCGACCGAAGATCGAGAAAAAACCGTAGTGGCCGGCTGCGACGACCACGTAACCAAACCGATTCGCAAAAACGATCTCCTGAAAATCGTTCAGCAATACATGCCGGCCGCCGGCGCTCTGGAATCCCATTCCGCCGGCGAAAAAGTGATAGACGAAACCCGGAACTCGACCGAGTCTCCGGACTGAGCAAGAACGGCGGGGCCGGTGGATCGAATATCAAGCACACTCTACGCCGCCTGGGAAAACTACGGCGACCCACGGCAGATCACCGCCATCATCGAAGTCAGCGCCCGGGTCTCCACGAACCAGGTCTTTCGCCTGGAGCTGAACGATCGCAGCACGATCATCGCCAAGGTTTCATCGTACGGCAGCTACTATTTATTCCGCGAAGACCATGATCGCCTGCACCTGCTGGATACGCTGCTGGCCGAAACGCGCTACGCCAATCTGCTGGCGGACGCTTTGCTCAAAGACGGCAAAATTTATACTTACTATCACGACCGGGTTTGGGCCATCTTCTATCAGGATGTGCCGACGCGCCACTATCTGCCGCGCATATTGAGCCCGGGGCAAATCGACTGCCTCGGCCGACGCCTGGCGCAGTTTCACAAACAGTGCGATGCCATCGCCGATCAAATCCCCTTAACTTCTAAGTCAATCAAATCAGATGTCATTCACCTGCTGGAGCTGGTGCGCCTCAAACAGTCCGGAAAAATCTTTCGTCTCAAGCGCCGCGCGCTGCAAACTCTCGAAGCGCACTGCGAAGCTTTCCTGGCGAATCTGGATCGTATTCGCTACGGCTACTGGCGCAAGATCCCGGTGTTGATCGACTGGAACCTGGGAAATTTTTCGGTCGAGTATACCGCGAACAAAGACGGTGATCAGGCGCCTGTCGATCAGCACAGCGACGATTTTCAACTGTACAGCCGGTGGGACTACGACTGGTTTCGCATCGAACCCTCGGTGCTGGATTTTTATTTTTGCGCCCGGGTCGCCAGCAAGATCGGCGATCGCACGGACTTCAGCTATCTGGCGAATCCCCTGCTGGAGGATCGCTTCGGAATTTTTTTGCGGGCCTATCACGCAGAGCGCCCTTTGAGCGAAGCGGATTTGCTGTTCTTAAAAGAAGGCTATCGCTTTTTTATTCTCAACTACGTCATCCTGGAAGGCGATCATTTCTTTCGCCGCAGCTACGCCGAACGCCTGCGCAACGAAGCGATCGAAGAATATCTGCCCGCTCTGGAACGACTGGACTTCAGCGTTCTGGCCCATGTCCTTGAATGAGATGGAGTAAGCCGGAGTAAGCCGGAGTAAGCCGGGTCAGGCATGCGTAAGCGCGATGCGCCTGGCATCCATCCGTTGACGCTCAATTGTAGACGGGATCGCGGGCGTATGCGCCGGCAGCGCTTTTGAGCGGCCAGCCGAAGGCTCGCAGGGCCATATGAGCAAGCTCGCAGATGCGGGTCCAGAAGGGATCGACGCTCAGCTCCTGCCGGGACCAGACCGCGGTATTGGAAGCGCTGCTGGCGACTTTGAGCGCCGTATCGATCGAAGCGATGACTCGTTTCTGCTCCGGCGTCCAGCACGATCCTTCCGAAGACTCGGCCATCGCGCGCGCCCGTTCGAACTTCAGAATTAAATCATGCGGAACCGATTGAGTTGCCGGAAAGGTCGAATGGCGCATCTGTCCCGAACCTGCAAGCCCCTGCAAAATAATCATCAGCGGTGGAAATGCCTGCTCCATCGTTCCCGGGCAATATAAACAATCCCAACTAATTCCTGACAAGCCCTATCCTGCCGAAATCAAAAAATTTTCGACCCGAATCGAATCCTTTACGCCGGGCATCGACAGGCGCGCAGAATCAGCAGGCGGCTTCGAGAATCGCGGTGAGTTCCTCGTCGGCCAGGACCAGGCAGTTGCCGCGCATGCTGCTGGATCGCTTCGATTTTTCAACGATCGCCGGGAAGTCCGCGGCACGCACTCCGAACTCTCGCAGCGGCTGAATCTTCAGGTCCGCGCACAGCTGGAATAGAAAATCGACGCCCGCTTCGATCGGCGCGTCCGCCTGGCCGGTCAAAAGCGCGGCCACCGTCTGGAAGCGCGCCAGGGCGGCGTCCCGGAGCCGGCGATCTCCCGCGCGCCGACCGTCCTGGTCCCGCTCCAGGATTCGGGCGTTGGTCTGGATTACAAACGGCAGCAGGCGAGCGCACAGGGCTCCGTGGGGGGCGGAGTACATCCCGCCCAGGGGACCGGCGAAACCGTGCACGGCTCCCAGTCCCGAATTCGCCAGGGCCAGACCGCCGGCCAGGCTCGCGAAGCACAGATCCGTTCGAGCGGCCAGATCGTCCGGGTGCCGGTACGATTGCAGCAGACTGCGCGCGCTGCGGATCAGGCCTTCCCGGGCAATGCCGTCGGTGAGTGGATTCGCGCGAATCGAAACCAGCGGTTCGATCACCTGGGTCAGGGCGTCCAGGCCGCAATCGGCCGTAACCGCGGGCGGACAGCTGAGAGTCAGCTGCGGATCGACAATCGCCGCCCGGGGCAATAGATACTCACCGCGCAGGCTGACTTTTACGCGCTGAGCGCTGGCCGCGAGGACCGCGTTGCGCGTGACTTCGGAGCCCGTGCCGGCGGTGGTCGGAACGGCGATGACGGGCAGAGCCGGCCTTTGCAGGGGACGCCCCGCGCCCACGACTTCCAGATAATCGAAGGGATCGCCGGGGTTCGTCGCAAGCGCGGCGACCGCCTTGCCCGCATCAAGTGCGCTGCCTCCGCCGATGGCAATCACCAGGTCCGCATCGAAACTCCGGGCGCGCTGCACTCCGGCAATCGCGTCGTCGACAGACGGCTCTGCGACGATCGACAGCACTTCAGATTCAATCTCCTTCGCGGACAGGACCTCGCGCAGAGCCGCGCTGCGAGCCGGATTCTTGCCGGTCACGAACAGACAGCGCCGCACCGGACGCTCCGGCGTTGCCACTCCGGCGACGATTTGCGGCAGCCGGTCGATCGCCCCCGCGCCGAACTCAATCCGCCCCGCCGTTTGAAACTGAAATTCCTGCATGCGTCTTGAAAATCGCCAGGCTACGCGACTGCGCAAGCCAATATTCCCACTTGCAAGTTCTGCTCCCGCACTATTTGATGCGCCATGACTCTTCCGTTTGAAGCGCCGCCGGAATTCCAGGAATATCAGGATCTGCTGAATCTCGCGGCGGACTTCGCGCGGCGCGAAGTCGAAGCCGTTGAATTGCAGGGCGATGCGACCGAGAGCTTCGATCGCGGATTGTTTACGCGAGCCGGCAAACTCGGACTGACTTCGATTGTAGCTCCGACCGACTGCGACGGCATGGGCCTGGGCTACGGCGTCTACGCTTTGATTTTGGAAGAGCTCGCGACCGCCAGCTCCGCCTTCGCCGTCACCATCGCAGTCAACGGCCTGGGTCAAATCATCCTGGAAAAATTCGGTACTCCGGCCCAGCGCGAACGCTGGCTGCCGCAGCTCGCCCGCGGCGAACATCTGGGAGCCTTCGCCCTGACCGAAGCCCACTGCGGTTCTGATGCGGCCGCTCTGCGCACGACCGCGCGGCGCTCCGGCGATCACTACGTATTAAACGGCGGCAAACAGTTCATCACCCACGGCGGCCATGCGGATTGTTATCTCGTGCTCGCTCGCACCGCGCCGCCGGACCCACAGTCGCAGCTGCCGAACCATAAAACGATCTCTTGTTTTTACGTGCCCGGAGACAGTCCCGGTCTGAGCGCCGGTGCCCAGGAAAAAAAACTCGGCTGGCGTTCGAGTCCGCTTTCGTCGCTGGTCTTTGAAGATCTGAAGATTCCCGCGGAGAATTTGATCGGCCAGGAGGGCGACGGTTTTTCGATCGCCATGCAGGCTCTGGATTCCGGTCGGATTACGATCGCCGCGACGGCCGTCGGCATCGGCCGCCGGGCCCTGGCGGAAAGTCTGGCATACTCGCGCGGACGCGAAGCCTTCGGACAGCCCATCGGCGATTTTCAGGGACTGCAGTGGATGCTGGCGGATATGGATACGCAGCTCGCCGCGGCCCGCCTGCTGGTGCTGAACGCCGCGGATCGCAAAGACCGCGGTCTGTCTTTTGCAACCGAAGCCAGCCGGGCCAAGCTGTTCGCCAGCGATACCGCGATGCGACTGGCGACCGACGCCGTGCAGATTCTCGGCGGCTACGGCTATATGCGCGAGTACCCCGTCGAAAAACTATTACGCGATGCGAAGGCCACCCAGATCGTCGAAGGCGCCAATCAGATCCAGCGCAATATCATCGCCCGGAGTATGATGCGCGGCTGAATCTCCGCCGCGGCAAAGTGAATGTTATGAATGAAAAAAAATGCAAACCATTCCCGGCCGGTCAGCGTAATCAGTACGTGATGCAACTTAATTTTGCTACGATCTTATCCAGACTGAATCGCCGCTTGCGGCCGCTGCACTCGATTTTGATCGGCTGCTTACTTGCTGTGTCAGGCGGCGGCTGTATGCCGGTGCGCAATCTGCTGCAGCCCCTGCGCGGCCTGACCGACAACACGACCGTCGAAACAAATCTGCGTTATAAACCGACTTCGATCAGCGAACGCCACGAACTGGACCTGATCCTGCCGACGAATATCGAGCGGCCCCGGGGACTGGTGCTGTTTATTCACGGCGGCTTCTGGACCAACCAGGACCGGCGCTACTTCCGGCCCGTGACGGGACTGTACTGGAACATCGGCTACGGGCTGGCGAACGCGGGCTACGCCGCCGCGATCCTGAGCTACCGGATCTATCCGGAGGCCGACATTCAGGGACAGCTGGACGATATCCAGGCGGCGCTGGACTGGGGCGGCGAAAAAATCGGATCGCTCAATATCGACGCCGATCGTCTGTTTTTAATGGGCCACTCCGCCGGCGGACATCTGGCGGCTCTGAGCGCCCTGGATTCGAAAAAGCCTGCGATTGATCGCGGCCTGGCAGGCGTCGTCGCACTTTCGCCCGTGCTCGACGTCGCTCACATGCGCGATTCGCAGCCGGCCGACTTCAATCGCCAGGTGACCGAAGCGGTCTTCGGCAAAGACGCAAGCGACCAGGAGCTGGCCCGCCGCTCGCCCGGCCTGCGCTGGCCGAAAGACGCGCCCCTGCTGGTCTTGACCGGCGAACAGGACTACCCTTTTATTCGCACTCAGGCCGCCGAATTGCTCAAGCGCCATCCCCCGGGAAGCAGCCAGGTCCAGGTGCGGGAATTGCCCGGACTGACCCACGCCGATCTGGTGCTGCAGTTCGACGCCGATCCCTCGCCCGTGCTTCCAGCCGTGCTTGAATTTCTAAATCAGCCGGCCGGACCCGCCGCGAAATAAACATATGATAAATACAATTGAATATCATTCCGCAAGAGCATGCGCAAAGATCCGGCGGGGTCTGCTGCTCGGCGCCGTCGGACTGCTGTGCTGGAACGCCCCCCTGAGCGCTCAGAGCGAAATGGCATCAGGTGAGTCTATGCCCCTGGGAAGCGCGAGCGGCGCCCGCTGGGAAATCATGCCGCCGACGTTTTCGGATCCCGCAGGCGACCGCGATGCGTCCCGGCCGGCTCTGCGCGAAATTCCCCTGCCGGCGGATCTGTATCTGGAAGGCGTGCGGACGAATGAATCGCCGGATCGTTCCGTGTGGTATCGGCTGCGGCTCAAACTCTCCGGGGCTCCGCGAGAATTGATGGCCCTGCGATTGGGACAGATCAGCGATCGCGATCGCACTTATTTGAACGGAGTTCTGATTGGCGAGACGGGAACGTGGAATTCGCCGAAGCCCCAGGCCTATGACCGCGTGCGCGTGTACGAAGTACCGCCGAATCTGCTGGTGGCCGGCGAAAACGTTCTGCACATTCAAGTTCAGCCCTATTTCGAAAAAGAGTACGGCGTATACCGCGGACGCATTGAACTCGGTCCGGCAAGCGCGGTCTGGCGAGATTTCTATCTGGAGAATACCTACCAGGCCTTCGCCCTCGTCGCCTATCTTACATTCGGTCTATATTTTTTATTATTTTATTTTCGCCGGCGCAACGATCGCGAAAATCTGTGGTTCGCGCTCTTCTTGCTGGCGCTCGTGGTCTACAGTTTTCTCGGCACGCAGTTTAAGTACATTCTGGGCTACGAACTGTACGCTCTCAAACGCGTTCAGACGATCGCCCTGTTTAAGACGATTCCGCTGTTCTATTTATTTTTACGATCGTACTACAGTCTGCCCGCGAAGATCGAGAAGTTCTGGGATCGCGCGGCGCTGGCCGTCCATCTAATTCCGCTGATCGGCGTGGGAATCGTGCTGGCTTCGGAGTCGACGGAAGTCTGGCAGCGAACCGTGAATTCTCTGGTGCAGCCAGGCTGGCTGATTTATATTCTCGCGATTCTGTTTATTTTAGTGCGCGAAGCGGTGCTACGCAATCGCGACGCCTGGATTATGCTCGCGAGCACCGGCATCCTTTTAATCGCGCTGATTCTCGATATCCTCAGCGGCCGCGCGATTTTGAATTTGCCGCCGCTTTTGACCTACGGCTTCGTGCTCTTCGTAGTCAGCATGGCCCTGGTGCTCGCCAACCGCTTCGTACGCCTGCACGATGAAACGGAAGACCTCAATATACGACTCGAAGAATTTAACGCCGCCTCGCGAAAATTCGTGCCGTTTGAGCTGCTGGATATGCTCGATCGCGGTTCGATCGTCGACGTCGCTCTGGGCGACCAGGTGCAAAAAGAGATGACCGTGCTCTTTTCAGATATTCGTTCTTTTACCGAACTGTCGGAGCAGATGACGCCCAAAGAAAACTTCGCTTTTATCAACTCCTATCTGCGACGGATGGGACCCGTCATTCGCGAGCATAACGGCTTCATCGATAAATACATCGGCGACGCGATCATGGCGTTGTTTGCGGAATCGACCGCCGACGCCTTCCAGGCCGCGCTGCAGATGCAAAGCAGCCTGAACGATTGGAATGAGCGCCGCGCCAAACACGATATGCAGGCCATTGAAATCGGCGTCGGCATCAATCACGGCCGGCTCATGCTGGGTACCATCGGCGAAAACCAGCGCATGGAAGGCACGGTCATCTCCGACGCGGTGAACCTGGCGGCCCGCATAGAAGGCCTGACCCGCATTTACGGCGCCGCCGTGCTGACCGGCGATGCGACCGTGGACGCCCTGAATACCGCCGGTACAAACAAATATTCCGCGGATTACCACTTTCGGCATCTGGACCGGGTGCGGGTCAAAGGCAAACGAGAAGTCATCGACCTGTTTGAGATGGTCGACGCCCTGCCGAAAGAACGCCAGGAGCTGCGGCACAAGACGGCGGATCGCTTCGCTGCCGGTCTGGCCCTGTATCTGGAAGGTCGCTTTGCTGAAGCCCGCCCAATCTTTCGGGAGATCTTTCGGCTGGATCCCACCGATCGGGCCGCGCGACTCTATGTCCAGCGCTGCCGCAAACTGGAGCTGGCGGGGGATCAGGTGGTCTGGGACGGGACTACCGTTCTGAAAAACAAGTGACAAAATAGTGAAAATGATAATTTAGTCGTCTTATCTCTCTATTGCACCATGAAAACAGTCAGCGCCACCAATTCTCAGCCCGCCGGGGGCCTTTCCCTGCACCAAATGATCGAAACCACTTCCGTGGTCGTCTTTCCGGTGCTGTTTGGAATCTTTCTGTACTACGCCATCTCGCTGCTCTATGCGGCGGACCTGACCTGGAGCATAGCCGTGCTCTTTTTGATCGGCTGGCTGGCCGGCGACTGGCTGACCGGCATGGTGCACTGGTTCTGCGATACCTACGGCAGTGAAGATACGCCGCTGCTGGGCGAATCCATCATCCAGCCCTTCCGGGAGCACCACGTGCTGCCCCAGAAGATCTGCACGCACAGCTTTATCTACACGAACGGGAACTCCTTCCTGCTCGGCGTCGTGCTGGTCGTGCCCTTTCTGATCGCCCTCATGCTCTGCGAGCCCGGCGATACGATTCTGCCCATCGCGGCGACGCTGCTGGTGTTTACGGGGATTTTCAGCTGTCTGGCCAATCAGGTCCATAAGTGGGCGCACACGCCGCAGGACGAGCTGTCGGGCATGGTCCGCTGGCTCCAGAAGCATCACCTGGTGCTGAATCCCGAGCACCATGAGCTACACCACACGAAACCTTTCGATACGAACTACTGCATCTCCTGCGGCTGGATGAATCCGGTGCTGGAGTGGACGCGCTTCTTTCGCGGCATGGAAAAGCTGCTCTCATTTTTTGGCCTGGAACCAGCTCATGACGAACCGGCGACCCGGGGTATGCCGGCCGATGTGATTCCGACCAGTCGCTCCAACTGATCGCCACAGGCAGTCGTCCCGACGCGTCGCGCGAGAGCCGTCGGCGCGGCGGGCTCCGTTTCGTTTCCGAAAATGCGCCGCGCGCGCGTCGATTTAGTTTTTCGTTTTGTGTAAACCGGTCTTACACCAGGGACAGTGGCTCCAGTAGGCCTTGAGCACGCCCCACTTACAGGACGGGCAGCGCTCCGGGTGATCCACGATCTTCCACTGCTTCTGAACTTTGCGATTGCACCAGGGACAGTAGCGCATGTACTGCATGAGATCTTTGCGTCCGCAGCCCCGATTCGTGCAGCGGGCGACGTAGCGCACGTCCGAAAATTCGCGTTCGCTCTTTTCGCCGACCGCCGCGCCGTAGCACCAGGGACAAAAACGCCAGTCCGCCTTCATACCACGGCAGCAGCGCGGGCACTGGTACGGGAACTTCGTTTCGCCTTTGAATTTCTTCTGGGATTTCCCGCACCAGGGGCAACCCTGCATCTGCTCGGAAATCGGTCCGTGACAGGCGGAACACTCGTGACGGGCCTGCAGCTTGCGGCCGTGTTCCCGTAGAAAGAGCTTCAGGCGCAGCTTGCGCAGATCATCGCCGTTTTTAGAAGCGCGCTTCTTGCGCTGGCGAGCCCCGGGCGTGCGTAGAGCCCTGGACTTGATCCGCTGGAAAGCTCGCAACATTTGAGCGGCGTCTTTATAACGATGGTTGGGCTCGGGGTCGATGGCCCGGGACAGCCATTCCACGAAAGCCGGCCGCAACAGCTTGCGCAGGCGATCATGGCCGGCCAGAGGCTGGCGAAAGGGCCATTCGGGCAGCTGTCCGGAAAACATGCGCCACAGCACCAGGCCGGCCGAAAAGACGTCCGAGGCGAACGATGCCCGCCCCATCGCCTGCTCCGGCGGCATATATCCCAGGGTTCCGGAACCTGAGACCTGCATGGTTTTGCGAGCCACCCGGGCGATGCCGAAATCGGTAATGCGAATTCGGTTTTCCGGGAAGATGAGAATATTTTCCGGCTTGATATCGCAGTGCACGATATTGTGCGCATGGGCCGCGGCCAGGCCTTCCAGAATTTGTTCGGCGTACGAAAGCGCCGTTTTGATCGAAAGGCGGGTCCGCAGACGATCGTTTAACGACTGCTCTCCCAGGGGCAGCGCGATGACGAAACGGCCGTCGACGATCGCCGCATTTTTTACGGGCAGAATATTCGGATGATCCAGGCCGGCGCTCAGGCGGGCTTCTTTGCGAAAGAACTCCAGCGCCTTCGGCGTCATCACGTTCTGGTGCGGAACCTTCAGCGCGACTTTGATCCCTTCGATCGTGTCCAGAGCGCGATAGACCCGTGCGAAACCGCCTTCAGCCAGCATGCATTCAATGCGATACTTGCCGAGTCGGGAACGGGATTTTAATTTATTCGGAGGCGTCGCCATGCTGTTGCGGATCGGACTTCTTCAACCCAAAAAAAACAATCTCACAGAACCGCGAGCATAAAATATAAAACTGGCCACGGCGGGGGAAAGGCAGTTGATCTGGCGGAGCATTCGGATTGACTGGACGAACCCATGAGTTCCGGCATCCTCGACAAACGCCCCTCGATTCGCAACTTCGGCATAATCGCGCATATTGACCACGGCAAGAGCACCCTGGCCGATCGCCTGCTGGAAATCGCCCAGGTTACGAACAATCGCACGAAACGCGATCAGATTCTGGACACGATGGACATCGAACGCGAGCGCGGAATTACGATCAAATCCAACTCGGTCACCTTTGGCTATCACAGCAAGACCAGCGGCAAAGACTATATTTACAATCTGCTGGATACTCCCGGCCATGTGGACTTCACGTACGAGGTTTCTCGCTCTCTGGCCGCCTGCGAAGGCGTGCTGCTGCTGGTTGATGCGACCCAGGGCGTAGAAGCTCAGACCCTGGCGAACCTCTATCTGGCGATGGAAGCCGACCTGACCATTATCCCCGTAATCAATAAAATCGATCTGCCCGCTTCCGACATTCCGCGCAGTCTGAAGCTGATTGAAAATACTCTGGGCCTGGATCCGGAGCTGGCCATTCCCGTTTCGGGCAAGACCGGCGAAAACGTCGAAGCGATCTTAGAAGCCATCGCCGATCAGATTCCGCCGCCGGCCGGCGATTTGAACGGCCCCCTGCGCGCGCTGATCCACGATTCGTACTACGACGCCTACACCGGCGCCGTCATGAAAGTCCGCGTGTTCGACGGCTCGATCAAGAAGCAGGACCGCATTCAGATCATGAGCACCGGCAACGAGTTCGGCGTCACCGAGCTGGGCGTCACGACCCTCACCAATCAGCCCGCGGATCGTTTAGTCGCCGGGGAAGTCGGCTATATCATCGCCGGCATCAAGTCGGTCGAAGACACGCCCGTCGGCGATACGGTGACCCTGGCCGATCGCCCGGCCTCCGAGGGCCTGCCGGGCTACCAGGAAGTCAAGCCGATGGTCTTCGCGGGCCTCTTTCCGGTAAACGGCGAAGACTACGAGCCACTCAAAGACGCGATTCAGAAACTGAAATTAAACGACGCCGCCCTGGTCTTCGAACCGGAATCCAGTCCGGCGCTGGGCTTCGGCTTTCGCGTGGGCTATCTGGGGCTCTTGCACCTGGAAATCGTCCAGGAACGTCTGACCCGCGAATTCAACCTGGCCTTGCTCTCTACCGCGCCGACCGTAAAGTACCAGATCACGACCGTTAAAGGCGAGACCATGGAAATCGACAACCCGTCGAAGTGGCCCGCCGCTAACACCATCGAGACGATGGAAGAGCCCTATGTTCGCGCCAATGTCATGACTCCGCCGGACTTTCTCGGGAATATTCTAACGCTGACCCAGGAAAAGCGCGGCGTGCAGGAGAATATGATCTACATGGACGACGGCAAAATCCAGCTCGTCTATCTGATTCCCCTGGCCGAATTGATCTTCGAATTTTACGACAAACTCAAATCGCTTTCGAAGGGTTACGCTTCGCTGGATTACGAAGTGATCGGCTACCGCGAAAGCCAGCTCGTGAAAGTCGACATTCTCGTGAACGCGCATCCCGTCGACGCCCTGGCGATGATCGTGCACCGCACTCGCGCCGAAACCCGCGGCCGGTCCCTCGTCGAAAAGCTGAAGGAGATGATCCCGCGCCACCAGTTCCAGATTCCGATCCAGGCCGCGATCGGCGCGAAGGTCGTGGCGCGCGAAAATATTTCGGCCCTGCGTAAAAACGTGACGGCCAAGTGCTACGGCGGCGACATCTCGCGGAAACGCAAGTTATTAGAACGCCAGAAAGAGGGCAAAAAGAAGATGAAGCAGATCGGCAATGTGGATATTCCGCAGGAGGCCTTTCTTGCGATTCTCAAAACCGACGACTGAACCCCCGGCCCCCGCAACCGGGTTTTCCCCGTTTGCAAACTTCGCGCTTACGATCTTCGCGTTTCATATCTTCGCATTAAACGCTTTGATCCAGATCGGCTGCTATTCGCCGCCGGGTATTCTGGAACGCGCATACACTCCAGAGCGACACGCAGCCTTCCACAATGGCTTTGAAATTCAAATCGAATTCCTGAGCGCCGACCGACTCCTCGATCGGGCGCGCTGGCTGAACAGCGGCGCCTTTCATGGCAGGCGCGCCGCCATCGACTCGGAGCCGCCCTATCCTGCAGCCCGGCGCGCTCCGGACCTGACCGCGATCGAAATTCGCCTGTTTAACTACGGCGATCGATCCGCAACAGTTGACTTCGCACGCTTTCGCCTGCAGCGCCTTGCCACAAATTCCGATTTAACAGACAATCCAGCAGAAGATCGTGCAGACGATTTAACGGACGATCCGGTGCGTCCGCTCGGAGCGGCCGACTTCGCGCGCGAGTACGCGGGACTGGCGATCGGCTCGCTTGCCGCATACAATTTCGCCTTCGCACAGCGGGAAACGCATCGCTTTTCCGTTCCCATTCCAGACTGGCACGGGCAAGGCCTGCGCGCCGAAAGCGACACGCGATCCGTCGCCGAAATGCGCAGCGCGGCCCGACGGACCGAAGACGCTGAGCGCTCCATCTATTCAGAGAGACAGTCGCTCCCCCCGGGCGGCGAAATTCGCGGTATTGTCCTGTTTGCAATGCTTGCGGAAAACCAGCGCTACGAACTCGACTACGAATTCGAAGACGAAGGCGACCAGCCTCCCGACACCAAAACAAACAGCGACGGCGCGACCAGGGAATTTCACATGCGACCGCTGGCATTCGAATATCGCCTGCGGATCATGCGCGATCAGAGCCGGCCGCTGTTTACAGACGCGGGCGACGATCGCGAAGATTATCTGAACGCAGAGGCGCGCTCCGCTCGTGAATACTTTCGCATGCACGAGCAGCTACAGGAGCACGATCGCCTGCGTCAGCGAATGATCGCCGAAGAATCAACCGGACCGGGCGGCGCCGAATCCGATTAATCAACAGAGGCGCGTCGATCCAGCTCAATCGCGCCCGCCTGAGGGCGCTCATGAAGAGGACGGGAACCACATAAAGAATACGTTGGTTTTGCGTTTATAATCCTGATAGTCGGCCCGCTCGCCGTAGCGTTTGTCCGCTTTCTCTTCTAAGAGCGGAATGCCGCTCACGGAAAGCAAGATCCAGGTGATGCAGATCGGTCCAAGAGCCGCGAGCGGTAAGAGCCAGTAGGCGGCTGTGCCAGTGGCCAACAGCGCCGGAATCGCGATCAGGTAAACGCCCCACCAGACCAGGGTTTCGCCGAAATAATTCGGATGCCGCGAATATTTCCAGAGGCCGCTTTGAATCCACTCACCCCTGTTCGCGGGATCGTTCTTGAAGACGTACTTCTGATGATCGGCTACCGTTTCGACGATGAACCCAAAGAGCCACAGGCCCAGTCCGAGATAGTCGAGCCAGCCCAGGGCCGGCTGCAAAGATTCGGGCACGCTGATGGCGAGCGTCGCCGGCAGCATCGCAACCCAGACGACCAGCGCCTGGAAGATCCAGAATTTCAGAAAACTAACGAAACCTTCGCGCATATCGTCGAAACGATCGTCTTTTTTGATCTTGAGAATGCGCGTTAACAAATAGCTGCCGAGTCGCAGGCCCCAGACGACGATGATCGCGGCGAGTAGAAAGGCCCGATCGACTCCGCTAACGCCGTCGGCGACGAACCACAGACCAAGGGCCAGCAATACGAAATTCACGCTGTACGTGATGTCCGTGAACTTATCAGTCTTAAAAATCGTGGCCAGCGTAAAGAAGGTCGCCTGCAACAGCACGGTAAAGAGCGCCGTGGCCAGCAGATTGTACGGATCAAAAGCGAAGAACATACAAAAAGTATATCAAAGCGCCCGGGCCGCGGCGATTGATTTATAAACAGCCGATCAATCGTTTATAAATAGTCGCGATGAGCCGCGAGCGGCGTGCGTCGCAGCTTCGACCCCGGAGTCAGCACCGACTGCGCTCGCGAGAGCCAGGCCTCTTCCTGTTCCTCCAGGCGTTCGCGGATCTGTGCGAAACGAACGCCGCCCGCGCCCCGCAGATAATCGAGCAGCAGCGGATCCCCCGCCAGGATTTCAATCGCGGGACGATCTGAACGAAACTCGTAGGTCTCGTCGCGCCAGGCGAAATCGTGGCCGGAGTTTTCGCGGATCCAGCGCAGCAGTTTGAGCGTATGGGCCAGAGAATGATAGGCGCGTTCGGGTCCCACGTGCAGCTGGAAGCCGTGGCAGGTTTCGCCGCCGAATTTATGAAAGGTCGGAATATATTGCAGGGGCCGCAGCACGCAGCCGGCTTCTTCCGGACGATCCCGGACGGCCGCCGATTCCCAGATCCAGTGCATGTACGGCGCGCCGAATATTTCAAAGGGCCGCGTCGTTCCCCGCCCCTCGTTCAGATTCGTTCCTTCCAGCAGACACTGGCCGCTATAAACCAGGGGCGTAAGCGGCCCCGGCATATTCGGCGACGGCGGAATCGCCCAGAGGGACGACTCTTGCAAGACCCGGGAATACGCGAAGACCTCCCCGTCAGGATCGCTTGCCGCGCTTTCGCCGGCCCCGCCGACGATTTCCAGATCAACGCGCGCGCCGGTTTCTTCTTTATAAAAACGACACAGTTCGCCCAGGCTCAGGCCGTGGCGATGCGGCAAGCCCGGCCGCCCGACGAAACTCTGGTAGTCCTCCGGTAAAATCGTGCCTTCGACGAAGCGGCCGGCGGGATTCGCGCGCTCCACGACCAATACCCGCAGCGAGGCGTCGCTTTGTTTCAACACGTCGAAGATATAGCTGACGGTCGTGGCGAAAGTATAGTAGCGGCTGCCGACATCCTGCAAATCGACGATCAGCGTATCGAGATCCGCCAGCATTTCCGGCGGTACGAATAGACTCTCTTCGCGGCTGCCGTACAGCGAAACAAAATCCACGCCGGGAGCGAGCCGCTCATAGATCGCGCCGGAATCGAGAGCGATCTGATCCTGGAGTTCGGCGAAGAGTCCGTGCTCCGGCAAGAACATGCGGTGCAAACGGCCGACCCGCGCCAGAGCCTGGAATAGATACTCGCCCCGCTCCAGGTGAAAGGCGGTTTGATTCGAAAGCAACCCGACTCTTCCTAATTCCGGATCCGCTTCGCGCGGCTGTTCCGGCCTTTGTCGCCCGCGAGCGTCGACAGCTTCGATGCAGGTCTTCCAGAAGAGGTTCAGACTCATTTCTGACAATCTGGCAGACCGGGAGCATTCTGTCACCCGCTTCCATTTCAGTGGTCAGCAGGAGCTCGACCAGGTATGTTGACGGGGGGCACAGTATTTGCCCGGTATTTACTATGCCCTTCTCTCGCATGCCACCTGTAACGCGCGTTCTGTTGACGATCAACGTCAGCGCGTTCATCGTCATCAACTGGATCTCGCCCATGCTCGGCGGTGAAGCGGCTTTCGTCGGCCTGATTCAGAGCTTCGGCCTGACGCCGGCGGCGTTCTGGCAGGGCGCCTTCTGGCAGCCTCTGACCAGCATGTTTCTACACGCGTCGCTGCTGCACATCGCCGCGAATATGCTCGGCGTCTGGAGCATCGGCAGTATGCTGGAGCGCGGCATTGGTTCCGGTCGCTATCTATGGCTGTACATGATTTCGGGTTTCGCCGGCGCGCTGCTGGTGCTCATGGCCGATCCCGCGTCGACCCGCCCGACGATCGGCGCATCGGGCGCGGTGCTGGGCTTGCTGGGCGCGGTCGCCGTGCTGAGTCCCAATTCGATGCTGCTGTTTATCGTCTTTCCGGTGCGGGCCCGCACGGCGGCCTTATTGATCGGCGTGGGCTCGCTGCTGTTAGAGTATACCGGCAGCATGGGCACGATCTCGCACCTGGGCCACCTGGGTGGTTTGATCGGCGGATATCTGTACACGCGCTTCGCGCTGTCCGCGGGCGAAACTCAGGCCCGCATGCACCGCGCGAGTCGCGGGCCGACCGGGCCTTCCGGATTCGACCGCATCTTCGGCGGCGGCTCGCGTGGCCCGGGTCCGTTTGGCGGCGGAGCAGCCGGACCGGACGCCGGCTACCGTTCGGACACCCGGGGCGGTGGACGGGGATCTCGCGAAGAAGCGATTCTGCGCATGATGGAGCAGATGCTGCGCGGTGCCGCCGGCCAGGGACGGCCCGGCGACCCGGGCGACCCCTCGGCCGGGCCAGGACCGCGCGGCCCGGGCGACTTCGGTCAGCCGCCGCGTGAAAAAGTCATCAACCCCATGCCCGACGAAGGCTCCGGTCCGAAATCGGGAGCATCGCCCCGCAGTCCAAACCCAAATCCAGGCGGAACGCCGGGCGGCGGCAAACACGTCGTATACTTCGACCCGATTACCGGGCGCTTTCAAATCAAAGAAGTCTAACTGTTTCGCAGGCGAAGTTTAGCGGCGCCGATTCCCTGAGGATCGCGCTGGCCCTCGCTCCGAATTTCAGGTGCCTGGCTTTGCGCCGGCCTGGTGCAGGCCGCACTCTTTGTTGTCCGGCGACTCCCACCACCAGCGACCGGCGCGCACGTCTTCGCCGGCCTGGATCGCCCGGGTGCAGGGCGCGCAGCCGATGCTCGGAAAGCCCTTCGCGTGCAGCGGATTCAACGGCACTTTGTGCTCGCGATTGTAGGCGTCTAATTCGCCTTCGCTCCAGGCGGCCAGGGGATTCACTTTTATGATATCGCCGTGGGCCGCGTCGATCTCGACGATCGGCGTGTCGGCCCGGGTGACGCTCTGGGCGCGACGCATGCCGGTAATCCAGGCGTCGAGTCCGTTTAAGGCGCGGCCGAGGGGTTCGACCTTGCGCGCGTGGCAGCACTCTTTACGATTGTCGATCGAATCGTAAAACGAAAACGGTCCTTTCGCGTTCAGCAAATTTTGCACGGCTGGAGCCTGAGGAAAAAACGTTTCGATTTTCAGATCGAAACGGCTGCGGCACATCATCAGCGTTTCGTAGGTCTCTTCGTGCAGGCGGCCGGTATCGAGCACGAAAGCGCGAGCGCCCGGCTGAATCTTCGCCATCATGTCCAGCAGGGCCACGTCTTCAGCGCCCAGGCTGCAGGCCAGGGAGATCTTATCGCCGAAGCTTTTCAGGGCCCACTCCAGAATCGCCTGGGGCGACTGGCCTTCGAGCTCCTGATTGATCTTCGCGATTTTGTCGGCGGTATGAGTGCCTGTAGTCATGTTTGAATTTCCTGTGGTTGCTGGTCTCTGCTGGTCCGGACAATGCACGCCGCCGGACGCAGACGCAGACGCTAAATTTGATAGTCGGGCGGCGGGATCTCTTTGACTTTCCGGCCGAATTTAAGCCTACTCCAGATCCGTTCGTGGCCGTAGTACAATCCCATCTTCGTGAATACTTCCAGAAAGCCGATCGAAGCCGCCGCCGCCAGATTGCCGGTCACCAGGTACGAAATCAGCATCGTATCGAGCGTGCCGGTCACCCGCCAGGAAACCGCCTTGAGCACGCTGCGATAGTGTTGCTCTTCGATTTCTACGCCGGGAGCCCGCAGAGCCTGCGCGGCCGATTCGTGTTCGCTGTCCGCCGTCCGAAATCCAGAGGTATCTCCGGCGGTTTCGCTCGGCCCGCTGCCGCTCTGAGCGGATGCTCCCGATCCGGCCGGCGGCATGCTCGGCGCTCGCCGGGCGGCGATAAAGGCCTCGGCTTCGGCTTCTCGGTCCCGGGCGGCGGATTCAGAAGTGGGGTCGGTGGCGTTCATAAATTGGTCGACACTATCCCGATTCGGCCGGGATTTTTCCATATTCCGGCACCCGGCGCCGGGAATCAAATCAATTCCTACTTAGTCTATCGGAATACTAAGAAATTCAATTGACCGGGCTCCCCCCTGTCGGGAGCCTGGTGATTCAGTCAAGGTACCCAAGATGTCGAATTCACCCGCCGCCACGCATACCCTCAGCCACCTGGACCTGCTCGAAGCCGAGGGCATATACATTATCCGGGAGGCCGCCGCCCAGTTCGAGCGTCCGGCCCTGCTCTTTTCCGGGGGCAAAGATTCGATTACGATGGTTCACCTGGCCCGCAAAGCCTTCTGGCCAGCGCCGATGCCCTTCCCGCTCGTGCATATCGATACCGGGCACAATTTTCCCGAGGCCCTGGAATTCCGCGACAATCTGGTCAAAGAGGTCGGCGCGCGGCTGATCGTGCACTACGTCCAGGACAGCATCGACAGCGGCGCGGTCAAAGAAGAGACCGGCCGCTTCGCCAGCCGCAACGCCCTGCAGACCACGACGCTCTTAGAAGCCATCGAAGCCAACCAGTTCGACGCCTGCATGGGCGGCGCGCGCCGCGACGAAGAAAAGGCGCGCGCGAAAGAACGCTTCTTTTCAGTGCGCGACGAATTCGGCCAGTGGGATCCCAAGCTGCAGCGCCCGGAGCTCTGGAATATTTTTAACGGTAAGATCCACAAAGGCGAAAACGTGCGCATCTTCCCGCTGTCGAACTGGACCGAGCTGGACGTATGGCGCTACATCGAACGCGAAAAGATCGCCGTGCCTTCGCTGTACTTTTCGCACAAACGCGAAGTGATCGAACGCGAAGGCCAGATCTTTCCCGTATCCGATTTTATCTATATGGACGAGCGCGACAAACCGGCTGAGACCGACGTGCGCTTTCGCACAGTCGGCGACATGAGCTGCACGGCGGCCGTCGAGAGCCACGCGGAGAACATCGGCGACATCATCGACGAAATCTTAAACAGCGGCATCACCGAACGCGGCGCGCGCCTGGACGACAAGCGCAGCGAGTCGGCCATGGAGGATCGGAAACGATCCGGATATTTTTAGGTGATCGCAAGCGATCCGGATATTTTTAGAGACCGCAAGCGGTCCGGATATTTTTGAGAATCGCCAGCGATTCGATCTTTTCAGGAACTACGAAACAAATGGAACTACTGCGTATCTTAACCTGCGGCAGCGTCGACGACGGCAAGAGCACCCTCATCGGCCGCCTGCTCTACGATAGCGAAGCCGTGCAGGTCGACCTGCTCGAAGCCATTCAAAAAACCAGCGAACGCAACGGCGATGAACGCGTGAATCTGGCGCTCCTGACCGACGGCCTGAAATCCGAACGCGAACAGGGCATTACCATCGACGTCGCTTACAAGTACTTCGATACCGACAAACGCAAATTCATTATCGCGGACACTCCCGGCCATACGCAGTACACCCGGAACATGGTCACGGGCGCATCTACCGCGAATCTCGCGATGCTTTTGGTCGACGCGCGCAAGGGCATCATCGAACAGACCCGCCGCCACAGCTATATCACATCGCTGTTGGGAATTCCCCACGTCGTGCTGTGCATCAACAAGATGGACTTAGTCGATTATTCGAGCGAAGTTTTCGAGCGAATTCAAAAAGAATTCACCGAACTCGCCGGACAGCTTGGATTCCGCGACGCGCATTGTATTCCGATCAGCGCTCTCGACGGCGACAATATCGTACACCGCTCAAAAAATATGGACTTTTACTCGGGCCCGACCGTGCTGGAGTTACTCGAAACCATCGAACTGGGTCACGAAGAAAATTTAGAAGACGCGCGCTTTCCCGTGCAGTACGTCGTGCGGCCCCAGAGCGCCGAACATCCCGACTATCGCGGCTTCGCCGGCCGCATCGCTTCGGGCGTCTTTCGCAAAGGCGACGAAGTCCAGGTCTTTCCGTCGGGAGTAAAAACGGCGATCAAGAGCATCGATACTTTCGACGGCGAACTGGAGTCGGCCTTCGCGCCGATGGCGGTTACGATTCGTTTAGACGATGAAGTCGACGTGAGTCGCGGGAGCATGCTCGCGCCGGTCTCGAATCCGCCGCAGCAGCTGAAGGAATTTCGCGCGAAGCTGTGCTGGATGACCGAGGACGCCCTTGCGCCTCGCGGCAAATATATTCTGCAGCATACCATCCATCGCACGAAGGCTCTGATTCAGAGCATCCACAATAAGATCGACATTGAAACTCTGGAAACCCGGGACGCCGATCAGCTGGCTCTCAACGATCTGGGGGAAGTTACGATCAAAACCGCCGATCCGATTTTTTTCGACGACTATCGCCGCAACCGCCGCACGGGCTCGTTTATTTTGATCGACGAAGGCACGAACTCGACCGTCGCCGCCGGCATGCTGGTCGCCGAATAAATCAGCGGCGCATCGGCCCAACGCTTGCTTCGCATCAAAACTCAATCCGCCGCGGCGATGAGGGCTAATCGCTCAGACGACGATACATCACGACTCGATCGGCGCCGCGCCCCGAGTAGTTTTTGATTACGGGCACGCCGTGCTCGATGGTTTCGCCGAACAGACGAAAGCCCATGCGTTTGTGAAACAGGATCGAGAAACGATTCCTGGGACTCGTGATCGCTTTCACCAGCCGCACATCCCGCGCACGACAGTATTCGAAAAAGTGTTCGTACAGCGCGCGCGCCATGCCCCGCTGGCGATGCGAGCCCCGCACCGCCGCCAGATGCACATAGCCGTAGCGGCTGTCCCGGGCGACGAAGCCCAGCAGATAGGCCGCCGTAAGCCCCCCCATTTGAATCATGAAGGCGGTGTCGCGAAACTCGTGCACGAACATCGGGTGATGCAATTCCCGGGTGCGATCGTCGCCCCAGTAATCCGCCAGATCGTGCAGGATGCCTTCGTATTCAGCCTGGCCCAGGCGCTCAATTTTCACCGGCGGACCTCCCCGACCCCGCCTCCGAATCGCGACCGTGGCGGATCAGTCGGCGGCCAGATAGGCTTCGATGGTCTTCGATTCTTCGGGAGTCATGCGCGTGATCTCGACCCCGAAACGGAAGCCGTTCTCCTGATTGCGCACATTCTGGATGACGCCGCCCAGTTCTAAAGGCTCCTGATCCGGCAGACACAGCGAAAAGAAGATCGCCTCGCCCGGCATAAAGGCCTTCACGTGGGGACTGTTGCGGGGAACCAGGAAGCCGACGCCGGACGGACTCAGGTCTTCCACTTCGCAGCGGGTTTTGTTGCGCGGTAAACATTCGTAGCCTTCGAGGTCCAGCTCCAGTTTGCGGGCCAGGTTATTTATGCCATCGTACATTTCCCGGTCCATCATTTCCTTGCTGATTACCTGCAGATAGCCGTACAAATATTGCCGCCGAAACCACAGGGGTTCGGCGGCCTCGGAGACATATGCGCGGGGAATATCCTGGTAGGTCCGAATTTTACGATACTCGCTGAACGGAATAAAATCTTCCATGCCCTCACGAATCCAGTGGGACTCTTCGAAGCGATCCGGCGCGAAAATCGGTTTCTGTAGCGCGAGCATGGGACGCATGCGATGGTCCAGGCGATTGGAGCGGCGCAGCAGCACTTTGACTTCCGCGCCGTCCGGATATTTTTCTCGCAGGGCCATGCTGTAGACTCGAATGATCGAATCGCGGCGCGCGTCCAGAGAAGCCAGCTGGGTCGGAATACTCGCCACGGGAATGCAGCCGGTGATATAGGGGTCGCGGGAAGCGCCGTGGCCGATCTTCGTTCTGGTTTCGCTGCGCTGCTTCGGGCGAATATGCAAACGCACGGGTTTTAGATATTCCGAATCCCCGTTGCGTTTGAGCACGCCGCATTCGAGCAGCAGTAAGTGTTCGCCGTGTTCCAGACTCAGCAATCGAACCCGCGCCTCCCCGTCGCCGGCGGGAGAGCGAATTTCGAGGATCGGCTGCTGGTAACGCAGAATGCTCGCGTCGGTTTCGCCGGTACGATCGCGCAGGCGAACGATGGATGACGAGACAAACACCTGTTCTATAACTTTCCTGAGCTGCGCGGGATCGTTCGTCTGTCGATGGTTCTGCGACATTCCGTTCACCACCCTTACCAGCGGCCCGTATTAGAACGCAAGCGAGATATATTTAGCGCTCCCGCGCGATCGAAACATTCTTACGCCGCACTTCGCATTCGGCAGACTTTTTTTCGCTTTCACAAGTTTCATACTCCTGCCAATCAGTAGCATGCAACGCTCCGGCAAACCCACAGCCGCCTGGATCCTCTGGCTCGCCGGCGCGATCTGTCTGAGCGCCTGCGATCCGGGCCTGAAGCTCCGATCGGATCCTGCGAGTCATGCGCGCCCCGCCGCGGCCATTCAGCGCATCGCTTTCGGTTCGTGCAACGACGCCTTCGCCGAACAGCCGCTGTGGCCGCGCATCGCCGCACTCAAACCGGATGTATTCCTGTGGACCGGAGATATCGTCTATGCCGACGTCGCAACGATTCCGCCGGTCCGAAGCGGCCGCCGCTGGCGATTTCCCCTGCCGCGGGTCGCGACAGTCCAGGATCTTCGCGCCCACTACGCCGTGCAAAAACGAATCCCGGCCTACGCCGCCCTGCGCACGAACACACGCGTGATCGGAATCTACGACGATCACGACTACGGCAAAAACAACGGCGGTCGCGAATTCCCGCTGCGCGAAGCCGCCCGGGACGCCCTGCTCGATTTTCTCGACGTGGCGCCGGATCACCCGCGCCGCACGCGATCCGGCGCATTCGCCGTCCACGACTTCCCTACGCCGGCCGGTAAACTACGAATCATCCTGCTCGACACGCGCTTTCATCGCGAAGCGCCGGGGCCCAAAGCCGACGTGCTGGGCGCTGCGCAATGGCTCTGGCTCCGGGATCGTCTGAAGAACAGTCCCGCGCGCTTCCACTGGCTGGTATCGAGCATTCAGGTCATTCCCGAAGATCACTCCTACGAAGCCTGGGCCCGCTTTCCCGCGGCCCGCCAGCGCCTGTTCGCTCTGCTGAATGAAACCCGGCCGGCCGGCCTGGTCCTGATTTCCGGCGACCGGCACCTGGCGGAAATCTCAAGCACCAGGACCGACGGCGGACTGCGCCTGCTGGAAATCACCGCCAGCGGGATGACTCACAGCGTGCCCCCCGACTGGCGAGAACCCAACCGCCACCGAACGGGCGCCCTGCACGCCGGCCTGAATTTCGGCATGGCTCGATTCGAATCCAGCGGACGCATGCACCTGGAAATTCGCGACGAGCGGGGCCGCCCGGTGCTCGTAACCGTGCTCACAGCGGGGCCCGACGCCAGCGCGAAATAAAATCTCCGGAGATTTTCTCAGGCTTCTCAATCTTATCAGGCTTTCCGGGCTCACATCGGGGTTGACCCCCATCCCCGGCAAAATTATGTCTCCCTGCACATGGGCGGGCCGTCTACAAATCGCTCCGGGGCCAAATCCGGCAAGACTGGCTCAGGGCGCGGCAGATCAAAAAAGGCCGCTCCCCGCGCCCGTCTGCCGAAGATGAACCCCGAGCAGGCCGACGCGGTGAAGCAGATCCACGGTCCGGTTCTGATTCTGGCCGGCGCCGGTTCCGGTAAGACGATGGTGATCACCCACCGCATTCGCCAGATGCTCAAATTCGGCATGCCTCCCGGCGCCATCGTCGCCGTAACTTTTACGAACAAGAGCGCCCGGGAGATGAAGGCCCGGCTGGGCAAAATGCTGAGCCGCAAAGAAACCCGGGGCATGGTCGTTTCGACCTTTCACTCGCTGGGCAATCGCATCTTACAAAAAGAGATCGAGTGCCTGCCGGGCTATCGCTATCCCTTTTCGATTCTCGCGCGCGAAGATCAGGAAAGCGTGCTGGCTGATATCTATCGCGGGCTCAAGCTGGATCCGGCCGACGCCCGCGATTCAGGCGTCATCTCGCTGATTTCTTTGTGCAAAAATTCCGGCCTGGAACCGGAGGACTTCGCCGAGCAGCGAGGCTTCGAAGCGGGCGGCGATCTCTTCGGTGAAATCTATCGGCGCTATCATAAAAACGTGCACGGCGTAAACGGCGTCGACTTCGACGACCTGATCCTATTGCCGCAAGAAATCTTTCGCCGCGAGCCGGAGATTCTCGCGAAGTATCGCCGGAAGTGGCGGCACTTCCTCGTCGACGAATTCCAGGATACGAACCCCGCGCAGTACAATTTGCTTTTGCAATTAGTCGGTTCCGAAAAGCAGCTGTGCGTGGTCGGCGACGACGACCAGTCGATCTACGGCTGGCGCGGCGCGGACGTGAATATCATTCTGGGCTTCGAGAAAGATTTTCCGAATTCGAAAGTGGTGCGATTAGAAACCAACTACCGATCGACGGCGCGCATTCTCGAAGCGGCCAACTCGGTCATTCGCAACAATCCCAAGCGAACCGGCAAAAAGCTGCGGCCGATCGCCGGGCCGGGCGAAATGCTTCACGGAATCATCGGCGCGGACGAGGTGCGCGAAGCCGAGATCGTCGCCGACGAAATCAAGCGCCGGGTCTTCACCGAAAACCAGATGCCCGGCGATTTCGCGATTTTATTTCGCACGAATTTTCAATCGCGGGCCTTCGAACAGGAACTGCGCAATCGAAATATTCCCCACCACGTCGTGGGGGGCTATAAATTCTTCGACCGCCGCGAAGTGCGGGATATGATTTCCTACCTGCGGGTGCTCGCCAACCCCCGCGACGAAACCGCGCTGATGCGCGTGATCAATCGGCCGCGCCGCGGCGTCGGCGAAGGCACCCTCGCCAAAATCAGCCAGTACATTCTGGATCAAGACGAAGATCACCGCCCGGACGTCTATACCGTGCTGGAACTCATGAGCGAAACCCCGGGGATGATTCCCGGCGTGCGCGCGGACGTCGTCGCGACGCTGTATGAATTTCTGGAGCTGCTGGCGAACTATCGCTCGAAGTTCAGCCGCGCGACGCGACTTTCGCCGGTGCTGAATGAATTGATTCGCGAATTGAATTTCGAAGCCGAGTTTCGCCGCGAAGCCGACAACGACAACGTGGTCAAGGCGCGCATGTTCAATCTCTCCGAGCTGGTGAATATGCTTTCGTACATGGAAGACAACTGGGACGAGTCGGTGCCGCCGACCATCTTCGACTTTCTGGCGCGCATCAGTCTGATGGCCCAGGACCAGGATCCCGACGAAGACGAACAGCGCGGGCGGGTCCAGCTCTTGACGCTGCACGTTTCGAAGGGTCTGGAGTTTCCGGTCGTATTTTTGACCGGTCTGGAGGAAGGGCTGTTTCCAAGTTTGCGCTCCCTCGAAGAAAGCCAGGAAAACGGCTTCGGCGACGCCGGGCTGTGCGAGGAACGGCGTCTGTACTATGTGGGCATCACCCGCGCCCGGCGGGAATTGTTTTTGTCGGCGGCCCAGTCGAGGCGCAAATTCGGCGAGGCTCAGATCGTCGAGCTATCGCGATTCTGGGACGAATTGCCCGAAGGCGCGATCGACTGGATGATTCGGGAAACCGGCGCGACCGACGAAGAAGATCAAAAAAACACTTTGACGAACCTGCTGGATGGGTTGGGATCGCTGGGGGAGAGTGAATGAAATGGAATCCGTCTACGCCGCTCTAATACCGGCCGTCATCACGGCGGTGCTGTCTTCGCTTTTGACCCTCGGCATCGGCTACGCCATGTTCGCGGCCTTCTTGAAAAAGCAGCTGTACCGCGAAATCTACGAAGAGCTCGACGAACTGAGCGACTCAATCAAAGAGAAACTGCGCGAAGGCGTCATGGAAGCCGGCGCCGAGCTGATGCCCGAATTTCGCGAAGAGGTTCGCGAAGGATTCAAAGAAGCCCTGACCTCGGTCGCAAGCGGCGACATCATCGAGCAGTCGGCCCGCAACCTGGCAAAAAACAGCTCCACGATCGTCGAGCAGGGTCTTGGCATGCTGCTCGGCCGCCCCCTGCCGAAATCATCGCGCGGCCCGGGCCCGGCAGATCAAAAATGAAACCGAAATCAATCCGCGATCAAGCCGCATTGATTTCAAATCAGGATCCAGGTGATCTCTGATCGGCCCGGACGCGGTATCATTCAAAAACGCATTCACGGACGATGCGCCGCTTCGCCCGCGCTCAATCTTTTCCAGATCGCACTCCTTGCTGTGATCGTCATGGCGATCACATTCGCAGGTCCGGGCTGCACGCGTGAACCGGACTGCCGCGAAGCCGCGCGCCTGCCCGATGCGGAATTCGCGTACGGCATCAACTACGCCTGGCGGGTCTACGGCGGCGATTTCGGCGGGATCCTGAAGTGGAAGCAGGTCGGCGTTGCGGCAAGCTACACGCGGCATCTCAAAAATTTTCAGCGGATCAAACGCGAGACCGGCGCGAAGCACATTCGCTGGTGGCTCTGGCCGGATCTGCGCGGCGACGGGATTCGCTTCGAAAAGAGCATTGCCGGGCCGGGAACGGACTCGAAGGCCCCCGGCCAAACGCTCCGGCCCGGCCGAACGCTTTTCGATGATCTCGACGCCGCCCTGCGCCTGGCCCACGCGACGGATACGCGCTTGATCCTGTGCTTGTTTTCCTTCGAGGCCTTCGCCCCTGCCCGGCGCGACGGCGGTTTATTCGTACGCAATCTGGAAGATGTGCTGCGCGACGCGCAGACCCGCGAAAGTCTGATGCGAAATATCATTCGACCGCTTTCGGAATTTATCGCGCGGCATCCCCACGGAGACCGCGTCTTCGCCTACGATCTGATCAATGAACCCGAGTGGTCTTTGCGCGGCCGCAGTCCGCACGGCGATCCGGGATATACGCCGCTGGATTCTGTGCGACCGGTTTCGCACGAGTTTATGCAGGAATTCTTAATCGAAATGGCGCGCGAACTGCGAGCCGGATCGCGGGCCACATCGCGGCGGGCGCCTCTACTTACGATCGGTCAGGCTTCGCCGGAGTGGCGCCATGCCTGGCGAGACGTGCCCATCGACTTTGATCAGTGGCATTTGTACCGCTGGATGGAATCGAAGCCCTACTATATGCGCTCGCCGGTCGAATTGGGTTTTTGCCGGCGCCCGGTAGTCATCGGCGAAATGCCCCTGGCCGGCCTGCATGACGAACGAAATCACACCGAAGCGGTGTTGGCCCTGCGAAGCGCCGGATACGCGGGCGCCTGGACCTGGTCTTTTCTGGGACGGGTGCCGACGGGCGCAAAATTAAACGTAATGCGGCCGGCCGCCCGGGCTCTCGCGAATGCGGCGAAAGACCGTTCGAAAAACTGACCGCAGCCGTGAGGCAGCCACCCCGTCAATCCATGCGATCATGCCATCAGACTCATCCGTGTCATCTTGCCATCAGACCCATCCGCGCAATCTTGCCATCAGTAACGAAATCAGAAATACGAATCGTCTTCGGAGTCTTCGTCATCATCCGGCACTTCCGCGGCGAATTCAAAAACTTCATCACTCGCCTGCCCCGCGTCACTCACACGATCATTGGCGGGGGCGGCCGTAGTCATCGCAGAAGGCGCGCCTGACGGCTGCGCATTCAGATTCCCCTGAGGTTTCGCCGCGTCGTCGTTTTCGTTTGAATCGGGTGCCCCGTCGTTGCTCGCATCCTGCAGCTCGACGGGATCGCTGTCTTCGGCCGGAACCACGGTGCGGTTTTCCAGATTGCGTTTGGGCAGCGCATAGTCGGTATAAAAACGATTGCGATTCAGCTGGTCGGTTTCGGTCAACCATACGGATGAACGATCTTCGATCATGCGTCCATGGCTGTCCTGATGGATTTCCAGCAGCATCAGCTTGATCGGAACGGCCAGATTGCGAGTCCCGACTTCGGCCGGAATCAAGTTACGGCTGATCATATTGCGCAGGGCCGTTTCGACGCGATTGTAATCGTTCATCTTCGGATCGTCTTTGCGTGCGCCGGTGCGAATATCATCGTAGGTGACCAGCTGATACTGATCGCGCTCTTCAAGCGGCAGGCGCGCTTCGATCATGGCCAGCAGGCCGTACCTGCGCGCTCGCCGGGCGCGCTCAATACCGCTGCGATAATAATGCAGCTGGTTCGTATGATAACGCGGATTGATATTGTAGCCCCGCATGTGAAAATTACGGGCGTGGGTCAAATCGCGAAAGGCGGTGCGCAGGAGATGGCCGGCCGACGCGTCCCGGGTCCGCAGGGCGATCGGCGCGGCGGCGTCAAGCAGCGCCATCGTCGCGTCATTGTAGCGGCGCAGGACTTTTTCGTAGGCCTGCTGCAGAAAATTCTGCGACTTCTGCATTTCTTTGTAGGCCGCGGCGTACTTACCCTGCATGTACCACAGGTTCGCGTGATAATCGTGCTGCAATGCTTCGCGAAAAAGGCCGATGACCTGGGCGCGCATGGCGTCCGGATTGCCCTCGGCATCGTTGATGGACAGGTTGCTGATGCAGATATCGAGATAGCGCACATCGCTCTGGTTGCGCTCGATGAGCACGCCCATGTTGATATGATTGGGACTCTCCGCCTGGAGCGCCGCCGGGAAAAACCCCGCCACCCCGATCATCGCCAGGGCCAGCATCACCAGACCTGATCGTATTGCTGTTTGCATCCGCTCGTCGATCCACATACTATTGGATAATATCGGCCGAAATCGGAACGAAAACCAGTCAAACTTACGGGAATCGGGTCCGAATCAGTCTTCGCCGCGGATCAGATCGTCGTACGTTTCCCGGCGGCGGATGACGCGGGCGCTGGCCTGCCCGCCGTCTGGACCGGCTTCCACCAGCACTTCCGCGGCCCGGGGGCGGCTATTATAATTCGAAGACATGACGAAGCCGTAGGCGCCGGCGGAGGCCAGAGCCACCAGATCCCCCTGCTCCAGCACCGGCAGGCGCCGGCCGCGCACAAGAAAATCCCCGCTTTCACAGATCGGCCCGACCAGATCGGCTTCCCGGGTTTCGCTCAGGCGCTCCGAGCGCTCGGGCCAGGCCTGATGATAGGCGCTGTACAGAGCCGGCCGAATCAGATCGTTCATGGCCGCGTCAATAATATCGAAGTGTTTGGCCGCGTTGCCTTTGCCATACAGCACGCGGGTAAGTAAAACGCCCGCGTTGCCGGCAATCGAACGGCCAGGCTCGAACACCAGGGTCAGATCGGGAAAATCGGCTTCGGGGAAGGCTTCGAACATGGTCCGGGCGTATTCGGCCATGCCCGGCGGCTGCTCGTCATCGTACTGAATGCCCAGTCCGCCGCCCACATCCAGATGATCGATGGCGAAGCCGCGGCCCCTCAATTCGACCAGCAGGCTCCGCACTCTGGCGGCGGCGTCCCGGTAGCCGTCGAGACCCAGCAGCTGCGAACCAATATGAAAGCCGATGCCCCGGGCTTCCGTCCCCGGTAGTTCACGGGCCAGATCATACAGAGCCAGCACCTCTTCGTGGGGCACGCCGAATTTATTCTCTTTCAGACCCGTAGAAATATAGGGATGCGTCGCCGCGTCGACGTCGGGATTCACCCGAATGCTGATCCGCGCTTCGCGCTTTGTTTCAGCCGCGATTCGGGAAATCTCGCGGAGCTCGGCCTCCGACTCGACGCTGAACATGTGAATGTCGGCGCTGAGAGCCTCGTCGATTTCGGCGGCCGACTTGCCGACCCCTGCGAATACGATCCGATCGGCGGGAATGCCGGCTTTGCGCGCTCGAAACAGCTCGCCGCCGCTGACGATGTCCGCCCCGACGCCCGCCGCGTTCATGAGGCGCAGGAGCGAGAGATTGGAATTGGCCTTCACGGCGTAGCAGATTAGATGTTTGCGACCGCCGACGCCGGCTCGAAACTCGGCCAGGCGCTCCGCAATATGTCCGGCGGAATAGACGAAGAGCGGAGTGCCGTAGTCCCGGGCGAGCTGTGCGACCGGGATGCCGTCGAATTCCAGGCGGCCGTCCGCGCTGTACGCCAGCGGTCCGCCGACGACCGGAGTTCGGTCGGAGTTCGTGGAATTTCCCGCCTGGTTTTCATTTCGCACCATTAACACCTCTCGCTTTTCTGCCGAAGCAATACTATGACCTGGTGCAGATTTCCGATCCGACTGATTCCCGCCGCTATCTTTTTTCTGGCTCCGGCAATTTTTGCCCCGGACGCCCCGCTCCATGCGGAAGATTTCGCGGAAGACGCCGACGCTCGCGTGAGGGTGAAGCCGACGCTGGCCCAGGCCGACACGCCTGCGCCCCAATCCGGCGAAGAAGGTTATTTCTTCGGCAGCAGCGAGGGCTTCGAAAAGAAACCCGACACCTTCCTGGACAACGCCTTCGCCGATCAGAGCGAAAGCTCGGGCATCAACGAAGAGAATACGAATCAGGACGGCAAGTGGCTGGACGAGGACATCAGCCCGCTGTTTCCCGAACTGAAAATTCTCGACGATGTTTCGAGCGAAAGCTCGTTGAAACGCATGGAGTCCGCGCGGCGCCAGTATACCGAAGCCCTGCACACGCTGCGGGCCGGGGAAGTCGCCGCGCTTTCGGAAAAAGAAAAGCGCTCCGCACATAAAATTTCCGGCGGCGAAGAATGGCGCGCCGACGAACTCGACGAACGCATACTACGCCACATGGAAAGCGCCCGGGCCCGACATCGCGCTCAGGCGATCGGCCGGCTCGTAAAATCGATTCAGCTGCTCGACAGCATTCAAAATCCCTCGGTGCTCGCATCGGATCCCTATCTGGATCTGAAGGCGAAAGTCTATCGCCAGTACGTGAAGCAGCAGTTCAAATCGCGCAACCTGCAGTACTGCGTAGAAATCTTAGAGGCCTACTTAAAGATCCGCCCACAGCATCAAGAAGAAGCTGAAGCCCATCGCCTGCTCGCGGCCTGCTACCGGCATCAGGAAGTTCTCTCGGAACGCATGCAGGATCGCCCGAGCAGCCGCGATTTCAAAAGCAAAAAGAACAACCATCTCATGAAGTACGCCCTGCTCGCCTACGGCAAAGACTCTCCCGAGTACAACGCCATCGAACGCAACGTCCAGCGCGATCTGATCGAAACCTACGCCCCGGGGAAATAGCAAACTGCGCGGAGTTGGCCACGAATACCCTGTGGATGAATCCCGCGAAACGTGGGTTATCGACGCACAGATCCTGCCAGGCCCGGGACATCCCGTGGATAACGAAATTGCCCGGAAATTGGGCAAAAAAAACCGGGAGACGGGGACGATTTTGGTCATTTTGAATTGACACCCGACCCGACAA
This sequence comes from bacterium, assembly GCA_024742665.1. Classification (GTDB taxonomy): domain Bacteria; phylum Spirochaetota; class Leptospiria; order Leptospirales; family Leptonemataceae; genus JANSYA01. The sequence continues at coordinate 56,393 of JANSYA010000010.1, read as the reverse complement.
CGGCAGTTTCTCTCTCCCCGCTTATGAGACATAAGCTCCCGAATTTCGGGGGTTGCGGGGGGGATTCGAGCCGTGCCCGCGGCGGAAATCGACCGGAAATTCCGGCCGGCACCGCGAGCATTGACGAAAAGATTTTGTTGACCGGAAAGAAATTATTCTACTAATTCGGCTATATGATGTGACATAATTTTGGCACGCCTCCTGTCGGTGATCGCCGCTGAAAAAGCGCGATGTGCAGTCCCGTGGTAGTCAACGTCACTCGGATCCCCCTTTACATATAAAGGTCTGTGAAAACGGGCCAATAGACAGCAAGACAGGTGCTGGTTTCGCGATTCGCAGCAAAGCGACAACGGAGCTAATCATTTGTTTGGTGGTTGACTTTGCGGGCACGGTGTGGGTTTTTTGAGAGTATCTGCAGATAGATTCTGAGGAATCTACCTGAGAAAATTCCAGAAAGCCTGCGCCCTGAATGAAGACAGGACAGAAGAAGAATCGGAGCAAGGCACATGCGCATCAACAGGTATCATACAAAATCAGCCGGAGCCGCAGATCTGGACTACAGTCTGCCGCCCCACGAACGGACGGCGGTCTGGAGTCTATTCGAGTGGAATTCTCGCACCAGTAAGATCGTAAACCCCGACGGCACGGTCGTATTCGAAGCCCCCGACGTCGAAGCGCCGGTCGCATGGTCGCAGATGGCCGTTGACATTCTGGCCCAGAAGTACTTTCGCAAGGCTGGCCTGCCCGCTGTTACGAAAGATCTGCCGGAAGACGGCATCCCCCGCTGGCTGTATCGCCAGGTGCCGGACGAAGAAGCGCTGGCGAAGCTGCCGCCCGACGATCAGTACGTCGGCGAAGTTTCCGCGAAGCAGGTCTTTCACCGCCTGGCCGGCTGCTGGACCTACTGGGGATACAAGAACAACTACTTCACTTCCGAAGAAGACGCGCGCGTATTCTACGACGAACTGATCTACGTGCTGGCGAGCCAGACCGCCGCGCCGAATAGTCCGCAGTGGTTCAACACCGGCCTCAACTGGGCCTACGGCATCGACCGCCCGGGCCAGGGCCACTACTACGTGGATCCCGTGAATCATACCCTGACCCGTTCGTCTTCGGCTTACGAACATCCCCAGCCCCACGCCTGTTTTATTCAGTCGATCCAGGACGACCTGGTCAACGACGGCGGCATCATGGATCTGTGGGTCCGGGAAGCGCGCCTGTTTAAGTACGGCTCAGGCACCGGCACCAACTTCGCCAATCTGCGCGGCGAAGGCGAGCCCCTCTCCGGCGGCGGCAAGAGCTCCGGCTTAATGAGCTTTCTCAAGATCGGCGACCGGGCGGCCGGCGCGATCAAATCCGGCGGCACCACGCGTCGCGCGGCGAAGATGGTCTGCCTGGACATGGACCACCCCGACATCGAGGACTTCATCAACTGGAAGACCGTCGAAGAACAGAAGGTCGTGGCGCTGGTTTCCGGCTCCAAACTGGCGAACCTGCACCTGAACTCGATCATGAAGGCGGCCCACGCCGGAACCGATCCCGAAACAAAATTCGAAATCAATAAGAACGCCGAGCTGAAAGCGGCGGTCAAAGAAGCGCGCCGGGTGCTGATTCCAGACAACTATATCTTTCGTTGCCTGGAACTCGCGAAGCAGGGGCACACTTCGATCCTCTTCGAAGAGATGACCACCGACTGGCAGTCCAAAGCGTATCAGACGGTTTCCGGTCAGAACTCCAATAACTCCGTTCGGATTACCAACGAGTTTATGAACGCAGTCGAAAACGACGGCGATTGGAATCTCTACTGGCGCACCGAATTAGAAGACGCGGAAAACGAAAGCCGCAAACCGCAGCCGAACCGCACCCTCAAAGCCCGCGACCTGTGGGAGCAAATCGCTCACGCCGCCTGGTCTTCAGCGGATCCCGGGGTGCAGTTCGATACGACCATCAACGAATGGCACACCTGCCCCGCTGACGGTCGGATTAATGCGTCGAACCCCTGCTCTGAATACATGTTTCTCGACGACACGGCCTGTAACCTGGCGTCAATGAACCTGTTGAAATTCCTGAATCCGGAAACCTCGGAGTTCGACGATCTGGCATATCGCCATACGACTCGCATTCTGACGATCGTGCTGGAGATCTCGGTCGTGATGGCGCAGTTCCCCTCACCGCAAATCGCGAAGCTCTCGTATGAATTTCGCACGCTGGGCCTGGGTTACGCGAACCTCGGATCGCTCTTAATGGTTCTCGGCATTCCCTACGATTCGCCGGAAGGCCGCGCGATCTGCGGCGCGCTCACGTCGATCATGCACATGAACAGCTACGCGACCAGCGCCGAGATGGCCGAGCGCATGGGCACCTTTCCCGGCTACGAACGCAACAAAGACAATATGCTGCGGGTCATTCGCAACCACCGTCGCGCGGCCTACAGCGCCGACGCTTCTGAATACGAAGGCCTGACCGTTACGCCGATGGGCATCGACGAAAGCCTGTGCCCCGCGTATCTGCTGCAGGCGGCCCGGGAAGAATCCGACCGCGCTCTAAAAATGGGCGAGCAGTTCGGCTATCGCAACGCCCAGGTTACGGTCATCGCGCCGACCGGCACCATCGGCCTGGTGATGGACTGCGATACGACCGGCATCGAACCGGACTTCGCCCTCGTAAAATTCAAGAAGCTCGCGGGCGGCGGCTACTTCAAGATCATCAACCAGTGTATTCCGCCGGCTCTGAAAAAACTCGGCTACTCTGCAGATCAGATCGACGCCATCGTTAACTTCGCGGTCGGTCACGGCACGCTCAAAGGCGCGCCCGGCATCAACCACGAAAGCCTGGCAGCGAAGGGTTTCACTCCGGAGATTCTGGAAAAACTCGAAAGCGGCATGGCCAGCGCCTTCGATCTGAATTTCGTATTTAATAAATTCACTCTGGGCGAAGACTTTCTGCGCAACACCCTCGGTCTCGGCGATGAAATCGATTCGTTTGAGTTCAATTTGCTCACGCATCTGGGTTTCACGAAAGACCAGGTCCGCGCGGCGGGCGACTACGTCTGCGGCACGATGACCGTCGAAGGCGCGTCGCATCTGAAAACGGAACACTATCCGATCTTCGACTGCGCGAATAAGTGCGGCCGCTACGGCGAACGTTTCCTGAAATGGGATTCGCACATCACAATGATGGCCGCGGCGCAGCCCTTCCTGTCCGGCGCGATCTCCAAGACGATCAACATGCCGGCCGAAGCGACGATCGCTGAAGTCGAAGAAGCCTACAGCCTGTCCTGGAAATCCATGAACAAAGCCGTGGCTCTGTATCGCGACGGCTCCAAGCTTTCGCAGCCCCTGAATATTCAGGTCGACGAAGACGAAGATGAGGCGCAAAGCGCCGAAGTATCTGCGACGGAGCTTTCCGCAGCCGTCGTCTCGGCGGTGAGCGAACAACTCGCGGCGACTCCCGCAATGGCCGAACCAATCAGAGCCGGCGAAGCGCTGGAGAAAACGGTCGAAAAAGTCGTCTATCGCTACATGGCGAAGCGTCTGCGCCTGCCGGATCGCCGCGCGGGTTATACGCAAAAGGCTTCGGTCGGCGGTCACAAGATCTATCTGCGCACCGGCGAATACGAAGACGGCCGTCTGGGCGAGCTCTTTCTCGATATGCACAAAGAAGGCGCGGCCTTCCGTTCGCTGATGAACTCCTTCGCGATTGCGATTTCCCTCGGTCTGCAGTACGGCGTGCCTCTCGAAGAATTCGTGGACGCATTCTGTTTTACGCGCTTCGAACCGAACGGTATGGTGCTGGGCAACCCGCACATCAAAATGTCGACCTCAATCATCGACTATGTATTCCGCGAACTGGCGATTACGTATCTGGGACGCAACGATCTCGCGCAGGTGCAGCCGGAAGATCTACGCGGCGATACCCTGGGCAAAGGCACCGACAGCGTCGGCGGCGAAGCTGAAAACTCCGGCCCGAACCGTCCGGTATCGGATCAGGCTTACACCGGCTCTCGCAAAGCCGGCGGCGAAGTTCCGCAGGATGCGGCCCTCGGCTCGGCTCAGGAAATGGACCAGCAAATCGCGGCGGCGCGCATTGCGGACAACCAGACCGGAACGGGCGAGGTTGCCGGCGGCGCCGGCCAGCGCACCGCGGAAGGCCGGCTCTCCTGGATGCCCGATTCACAGCCCACCGCCGGCTCGGACGACGTTTCTGTAACGGCAGCGCCTGCAGGCCAGGCGGTCGGCGTTGCCGCACCCGCGGCCAGCAGCCAGGAAGACGACATCGCCGAAGCGAAGATGAAAGGTTACGAAGGCGATCCCTGCCCCGAGTGCGGTCAGTTCACCCTGGTCCGCAACGGCGCCTGCCTGAAGTGTCTGTCTTGCGGCGGAACCACTGGATGTAGTTAAGCTGCAGCCGCATGAGGCCAGCCCAATACGATCCGCGGTCGAAATTCGGCCGCGGATTTTTTGTATGCATACATAATCGCTGCTCGTGCCCCGGGCGGCGATGAATGTGACTGACGAGTCTGATACGCGCCATGCCTCACTACAGCCTGCAACATCTGAATCTCGATGAAGCAGATCACAATCCCATTCGCGACCGCGTACTGGCCTGGCTTGCTCGGCCCCACGTTCGGGAATGGTGGGGCGAGCCCGACGAAGCCTTCGCGCTCTTGTTGAAGCGGTCTGTTGAGCAAGCGGCCGTGTTCCTCTGCGCCGACAATCGCGAAATCGGCTGCGCCTGCTGGCAGACACTTTCGCCTGAGGACCGCGAGATTATCTTCGGCTCGCCGGAAGCTGAGTCCGGGGTCGCGTCGCCTACTGCGAAGATCATGGATGTGGACCTGTTTATCGGCGAAGCCGCCGAACTCGGCCGCGGTGCGGGACCCGCCTTTTTACGGCGAATCGCAGCGCGCATTCCTGGCGAATATCCCGGGTTTCGCGCGGGTCTGTGCGTCGCGGAGGAAAACGAACGTTCCCTGCGGGCGGCTCTGAAAGCCGGTTTTCAAAAACGGCACTGCTTTGAGGATCCGGAAGACGGGCCGACCTGGCTTTTGATTCGTTCAAAAGACGAACAGGTCGGTGATGATCCCGACGGGGCGGCGGCCTTCTTCGAATAGAATCTCAGGCTTTCATATCGAGCACGACCCGGTAGCGGGCTTTGCCCGATTCCAGATGCGCGATGGCTTCATTGATCTTCGCGACCGGAAATACTTCTACGACCGGAGCGATGTCGTGGCGTTCGCAAAACTCCAGCATCATCGCGGCAGTGGCCGGACTGCCGAGCGGAGAAGAAGATACTGAAGCCTGTTTGGGCATCATCGAAAAAACCGATACGCCCAGGGGCTCCAACACCGCTCCCACGTGGTGCAAGCGTCCGCGGGGAGCCAGGCAACCGAGATATGCGTTCCAGTCCAGGCTTACGTTGACGGTCGAGATTATAAAATCGAAGCGACCGGCCGCCCGGCGCAGCGCTTTCGGATCCTTCGAGTTAATCGCCTCGTGCGCTCCGAGACTCTGCGCCTCTTCCATCTTCGATTCACTCGAAGTAAAAGCCGTAACGTGGCAGCCCCAGGCGCGCAGAAATTGCAGGGCCAGATGGCCGAGTCCGCCGATGCCAATCACTCCCACCCGATCGGTCGGCTGAACATTAAATTGCACGATGGGATTGAAAACCGTCAGGCCGCCGCAGAACAAGGGGCCGGCTTTCATCGCATCCAGGCCGGCGGGAATCGGCACCGCCCACGCTTCATGACTGCGCACACGATCGGCGAAGCCGCCGTGGCGACCGACAATCGTGCCTTCGCTCTTCGCGCACATATTGTGATCGCCGGACATACACTGCGAGCAGGTCATACAGGAGCGCGAAAACCAGCCGAGCCCGACCGTATCCCCGACCTTCACCCGCGTGACTCCGGAGCCGATTTCGCGCACGATCCCGATGACTTCATGACCGGGCACGACCGGATACTTCGTAAAACCCCACTCGTTTTTTAGTACGGACAGATCGGAGTGACAGATACCGCACGATGTAACCTCGAGTTCTACGTCTTCGTTTCCCAGGGGACCGGGATCGTATTCAAAGGCTTCCAGTGGCGAATCGGCCGACTGCGCTGCGTATGCTTTAATCATGATGGCAATCGATCGCCGATCCCGGCGCGGATGTCCACATCTTTTCGCCGGTATTCAGGCAGACGACGGGTCTCACGATCGAATATGATCTACAGCGGATCGATCAACTGGCGCAAAACAAAGTCTTTCGGCGCCAGCTTGAAACGAACCGCGTCGCGCCCCTGCCGCTTGAGATCGCCGACTTTCGAAATCACGAAAGTAAAATAAGTGAAACGAGCGGAGACGCCGAAGTTGACGCTCTTCGCCTGCCCTGCCGACAGAGCCGCGAAATTTTGCTCCGCGCTTTCATCACTGCGCTTGAAGCATTGAAAGCCGGAACTCTGGACGGATAAAGTCCGATAATCCCGTAAGTACCGGGTAAGTAATAACTACGAACACACTTGACTGCGCATTTGCCTCGGCGCCCGATCGTCGACGATGTTGCATCGGCATTTTGACGCGGTCTACTGCCTGAGCTTACGCCGACGGCCGGACCGCTGGAAGCGCATTGAGCGCCTGGCGGAACGCTGCGATCTTCAGATTCAACGCGTCATCAGCGAAGAGCTGGACCCCGCCCTGGCCGACGCCGATTGTCGGCGAAAGCTTGTCGCCCCCCTGGCCCGCGCTTTCGGCCTGCCTTCCACCATCAGTTGCAGTCACGGACACCGGGAAATCTGGCGCCGTGTGGCCCGGGGCGACGGCGAGACCGCCCTGATTCTGGAAGACGACGCGGTACTCGCGCCCGATTTTTCCGACGAAGGCTTCGCCCGGATCTGGAGCGCGCTGCCCGCCGACTGGGACCGGGTGTATCTCGGGCACTTCGACGTTCCGGCGGCCGGCCGCTTACTCGGTCGCCGTCCCCGGACCTGCGGAGCGCACATCCTTCGACCGGCGTTTCCGACCCTGGCCCACGCCTACGCGATCACGCGAGATCACGCCCGACAGCTACTCGACGACTGCGGAAAAATCAAATGGTACGTGGACTACGAAATGGCGCTGCATTCCATGCGGCGGGATCGCCGGGTCTACGCCCTGCGCCCCGATCAGCTCGTGCAGTTCGACCACGCCGACTCCGAACAGGCCGTAAGCGAACGCAGCCGCGTGCTGAAATGGGCGCTGCGTTCAAAGACCGTCGAACATTTTTATTCCGTACGCGTGGGGCGGATCTTCTCGTACGTGTTTACGGTCGGATCTTTGCTGTTCTTTTGCGCCAGCTTCCTGGCGGGATTGGTCCTGGGCAACCCCGGCGTCACCTGGCTCTGGTCCGCATTGATGGTCGGCATCCACCTCCCCGACATTCGCAAATCGCTCGCGGGTATTTTAAATCCCTGCGTGGATTCCGTCCTGTGCGCCGCGTTTTATTTTGGCGGCGCCGTTGTGCCCGCCTTCGTCGCGAAGCTGTTCGGTCGCCTGAGCGCGCTACTCTAATTCAATCATCGTGATTTCCGCCGGCGTATTGATCCGGGTTTTCAACCAGGAAGCCGTACCCCGGTTCACGTACAGCCGCCGCCCGTCGACAGAATAAAGTCCGCGATAGAATTCGCCGGCCACCGGATGCACCGCGCTCCGGGAATGCCAATCAAACTGGCCGCCGTGGGTATGCCCGGATAGGACCAGGTCCACGTTTTGATCCAGCAGGTACGGAAAGTCCGCGGGGTCGTGCATGAGCAGGACGGTCGGCTCTGGAATCGCGTTCAGATTCATCTGGCCCACGTAATTTCGTACGACCGTTTCGTGCGCGGTTCTGTTTTTCTGATCACCGGCGCTGACGCCCGCCCCGAATGGAGAGTCCACTCCCGCCAGGCGCAGCCGTCCGCGGCCGCGCCCGACGTACGCCGCGCGGTTTTGAAGAAAGCGCAGACCGCCGCGACTTAAGTATCGCACGAGTCCCGGGCCGTCGTGAAAATAGTCGTGATTGCCGGTCACGGCCCACAAACCGTATGGAATACGCGACGCAAGACGCGCCAGGAAATTCGCCGTGTGCTTCAGAAAATAATTATTCGTATCGACGATGTCGCCGGTCACAACCAGGAGATCCGGTCTTTGTTCGAGAATCATCGTCGCGATCCGTTCGAGGCTACGGGTGTGCACCTGCACTCCCACATGTAAATCCGAAATCTGGCAGATTCGAAAGCCTTTTAGATCGTCATGCAGATGATCCAGTTTTAGCGCCAGGCGCGTGACTTCCGGCAGTGCCGGATCCAGATGCATGTGAAGGCCCCAGAGCAAGCCGCCGACAGCAGGAGTGGCCGCCAGGATTCCCGCGCCGCCGCTCACAAGCAGGCCTCGGCGAGAAATCGTCGCGATCGCCGAAGACCGATCTTTCACCCCGGACCCCGGCTTCTTCGCCGCGGGATCCGGAGCCGCAGCGCCGACCGGGTCCCCGTGAGCTCTGGCATACGTCTTCCAGAGCGCGCGCAGGCCGCCCGCAATCAGCAGAGGCGGATAGACGACCAACGCCAGCAGATGGTACGCGAGAAATATCCAGTAGTACAGATCGACGTACCATACGTCCGGTCCGCGCAGCCACCACTCCAGGCCGCCGAAAGCGGCCATCGCGAAAGGCGCTTTGAGCGATACGCTCCAGAAAGCGAAGACGATAACGCCCGCGCGTCGCAATCGACTGGCATTCCAGCTGAGAACCGCCGCATCAAGCAGCAAGAAACACAAGCCGACCACCAGGACATACTGTAGAATCATGAGTCAGACTTCCAGAAAGCGACGAATATTCGAGACCTGATCGGGCGCCGCCTGCCGCGCTTCCTCGTACAGGCCTGCCAGGTCTTTGAATTTAAAAGGATCGAAGTAGCGATTGTTGCTAAAAGAACAGCTCAGATAATCGACGCCCGGAAAATAATAGTGAATACCGGCGTGAGCGCGACGCGAGAGATCGGCGAAGACGGTTTCCACGGCGTGATTGACCCGCACCATCAGACCGCCGCGTTGGAGTCGGTCCCCGCTGCTGCGATGCGGATCCAGAGGAGATTCAAGATTGACCACGCGCAGGCTCTGGAGATCGACCCGGCGGCCCTTCAAAAAACGCAGCGTCGCTTCGGTCGGATTGAACAACGAACCCATTCCCGGATCCAGCCAGACGCCCTCCTCCGGTTCCAGGAAGGGCGGCACGGAAGTCGTTCGCAGTATCGCCCGGGCGATGGAAATCGGTCGGGCGTCCATACTGCTGAAGGCGTAGTTGATTCCGTCGCCGATATTCTGCGCGAAAAGAATCACCGGAACCTTCGTATCGTCCAGTGTCCGCCGTCGTGGAAGGTACTTTTCGATGGTTCGCACGAAGGGTTTTCGCTTGAAGAGCGATCGCCAGATCCGCCAGCGCCATCTGAAAATTCGGTTCGCCGGATCCATATACAGATCCGCAAGCTCGGAAGCCCGATACCCGCTGGCGAGCATGGCCGCGTTAATGCCGCCGGCGGAGGTCCCGGAGATCACATCGAAAATTTCCCAGGTCGCTTTGCCGACCTGGCGTTCCAGTTCCTCCAGCACCGCGACCTGCGAAACGGTCTTTAAGGCGCCCGCGTTCAAAGTTAAAACGTTTCGCATTATTTCAGTCTCTCGACCGCCTCCCGGAGATTTTCCATGCTTTCCAGATCCGAGAGATAGATTCGAAAGCCGACGTCCTGATGCGACTGCATCGTCTGGCAGGCGCCCCAGAATCGCGCGAGACCGGAGCGGCTCAGGCTCAAATCGAAGAGCGCGCCCAGGTACAGCGGAGCCTCCGTTCGCAGCCGCCCTCCGGTGGAACTGATTTCCGTGAGGGTCGCCGCATACTCTTTCCCGCAGAAGGACAGCTCGACGGGCCAGTCGACCGCGGCCCGGGGGTCCACCCGGCGATAGCTTTCGTTTTTCCAGGACATCGCAGACGGGCTAAAATCAAACCGGACCGCGCGCCCTGCAAGCAGAAAGAGCCCTGTCCGTCCGGGACAGGACAGGACAGGACAGGACAGGACAGGACCAAATGAAGATCCACAAATGGATTTGGCTGAAGTTCAAGACCTGAAAAAGCCCGCGACCGTTCAGCGGAACGATCGCGGGCTTCCGTAGTGCGACGGAGAAACTCGCCTTCTATTTCTTCGGATAGTTAAAAACGATCCGGGCTTCGAAGTTCCGGCCGCTGTCGGTGCCGTCGTCGATATTCGTATAGCCGCTGTATTCAAGCAAACGTCGGGTCTCCCGATCGTACGTAATGTACAGCGGATCGATCAACTGGCGCAGAACAAAATTTTTCGGAGCCAGCTTAAAGCGGACCGCGTCACGCCCCTGGCGCTTGAGATCGCTGACTTTTGAAATCACAAAAGTAAAGTACGTGAAGCGAGCGGAAACGCCGAAGTTGACGCTCTTCGCCTGGCCGGCCGCCAGCGCCGGGAAATTTTCCCGGACGAAATAATCGAAACCGCCGTCGATCACGCCAGGCGACGCCATCTTTACGATTTCTTTTTGCAGCTCCGCGCTTTCATCGCTGCGCTTGAAGAATTGAAAGCGACTGTTGCCGAGCAGCGTGGCGCCTTCCACATATCCGTCGCGAAAGTCTTCCATGCGAAAGTCAGGCTGCGTCGTATTCTTGGTAAAGCTAATCCGCTTGCGGGCGAAGGTTTTGCCGTTCGCATCGCGATAGGTAACGATCGAGTGCGTATGCTTGCCATTCGAACGGAATTCCGCGTGATTCTCTGAGTACAGAAACTTGCCGGTATTCAGGTCGACCGCGTTTCCGCGAAAATAATGCACGTCCGCCTTCTTCGACGTTTCCGCGTGCAGTGCGGCGGATGAAAACAGGTTCGTGCCACTCGTCCGATCCTCGCCGCCGCTCAGGAATGCCGGAGCGGTATAAGCCAGAGCCGCAGCGCTGATTAGCGCGACAATGGTCGTTTTAGATCTGTTAGTTTTCATGCTGTCTCTCCCGCGCCTTTCGGCGCTAATTCTGGAATTAATTCAAGAATAAATATTAAGCCGATTGTTTCAAACCCGGCAGATAGTTCTTCAAAGCCGCGGACTGCGGTCGGGCGAACTGAATCTGCAGGTCGTTAATATAGTTATTCGCGAAGCCGGTTTCGCAAAAGAGCAAATAGTAGCGCCACTTGCGAATAAAGACTTCGTCGAATCCCAATTCCCGGACCTGATCCAGGCTGCGTTCGAAGTTCAGGCGCCACTCGCGCAGCGTCAGGGCGTAGTGCTGACCGATGCTTTCGCTCTGGTAGATTACGAGATTGCCCGTGCGATGCAGCGACTGCAGAATTTCGCGCAGCGAAAGCAGCAGCGACCCCGGGAAAATGTGTTTTTTGGTGAAGTCCGTCGTCTTTAAGTAGGTTCCATAGTACGGATCGGGAAAAGTAATGCACTGAATCACCATGATGCCGTCCGGCTTGAGCAATTCATTACAACGCGTAAAGAAGGTGTCGAAATATTTATATCCCAGAGCCTCGACCATTTCGATCGAGACGATTTTATCGAACGAGCCTTCCACGTCGCGATAGTCGCGAAAAACGATTTCCACGAGATGATCTACTCCGGCCTCTTTGGCGCGGGCGACCGCCACGTCGAACTGCTCTTGCGAAATCGTAATGCCGGTCACACGACAGCCGTAGGTTTTCGCCGCGAATACCGCGAAACCGCCCCAGCCGCAGCCGATTTCCAGCACGCGGTCTTCCGGGCCGAGCTGTAGTTTATCAGCCATGCGCTCGAATTTTTCCAGCTGCGCTTCGTGCAGCGTAGAATCGGGGCGCGCGAAAATCCCACTCGAATAAGCCATCGTCTCGTCGAGCCATAGACGAAAGAAGTCATTGGAAAGGTCGTAATGTTCGGAAATATTCTTGCGCGACATCTTCTTCGTATTCGGTCGCAGGAGATAACCCACTCGATCCAGTATTTCCAGCGGAGCGAATAATAGACGTTTGGCTGCCGCGCCCGAGAAAGTGGGCGTGCTGCGCGCGTTTTGCATGAACCACTGCAACACTGCGCGAATATCAGGCGAATCCCACTCGTCGGCCATATAGGATTCCCCGAATCCGATGTCGCCGTATAAAACAGCGCGGCGAAAGAAATCCCAGTCTTTGACGCGCAATACGGCGCTTTCGGCGGTGGCGCCAGTGTCTCCCAGACGATGTACGGCGCCGTCGGGTAGAAAGACCTGCAGAGCCCCTACTTCGTTCTTCGCCAGGGCGCCAAAGAAAGCCCGGCGACAGATGCGATTAATGAAGCCGAGCTTACCTTCGCCATTCGCCTCCGGCCCGCGCGAAGCACCTAAGGGCGCTACGCTGCGATCGCCGTCATTCGTCGCCGTATTCGGGTGCGCGAGATTGGTGGCATCGGTATCGACTGCGGGATTCATGAATATCAAACTCCTTCCTGATTATAAAAACAATGACTGAAATAAAGATACTATCGAGCGTAAGTGGCTTCGCGTTCTTTTTTCAAACGCTGAATTTTTTTATCCGTTTCGTCTTTATCGTGCACATAAATTTTATTCAAGAATAGCTTAAGCGCCTGCCAGTGAATGGCGACGATGATTTTCACGCTCACAAGCGGATAACTAAAGAACATTCGAAACAATGCGCCGTTTGTCAGAGCGCGACGCTGGCCGTGCAGCACCGCCTTTAAGATTCGATGGGGACCGCGCAGAGAATCGATGCGCACGCTCAATAGATCGCCGGGTTCGCGCAGGCGAAAATAGAAATCCGTATTGTGCGCGATAAACGGAGACACGTAAAAATTCTTGAGAGTGCGCTCTTCGGTCCAGTCGCGCTCGCTGTCGACGGAAATCAGAAATGGTTTCTGTTCCAGATAAGTGTTATTCACTTCCGAGAGCACATTGCGCAAACGACCTTCGCGGTCGTAGCAATAAAAGAAGCTGACCGGGTTGAATACGTAGCCCAGCACGCGCAGATTTGTGAGCAGCAAGATGCGACCGGGCTCGTACTCTTCGCCGTGCTCCCGCAAATATTTGCGCACGCGATCGCGGGTCGGGCTGGCGCCGGCAATATCGTTTTCGCCGCGCATATCCCCCGCTGATTCCGGGAGAGAAGCCGAGGCTTTCGCCGAACGTCCTGCTTCGTCGGCCGACAGCCAGCGAAAGTGATCGCGATCGTAAAAAGACAGCGGCCGCCAGCGATTCCAGCCGAACCAGCTCAGTCGGCGATCGAGTTCGGGCAACTCGTCCAGATCCAAAAGGATCATGAACAGATTATAACGAAAGCGGGTCGCGGCGCGAACATAGCGCCGGTGAAAGACCCGGCACTCATACAGAGAGGAGTTGAAAGCTCTCACGACTCAATTTCTCCACCACGCGCAGACCGGACATCAATCCGTCTTCGTGGAATCCATAGCGAAAATAGCTGCCGGCGAAATAGATCGGGCCGTCCTGATTCAACTCGTCCAGACGCGGTTGCAGTGCGATGGCCCGGGAATCGAACAGCGGATGCTCGTAGTCAATCGCGCGGATCGTCGCCTCGGGCGCGATATTCTCGAAATCGTTGATCGAGACGAAATAGTCGTTCTCGGTCGGCAGATTCTGCAGGCGGTTCATCCAGTAAACGGTCGAGGAATCGACGCTCCCCGATCCGGAATTCACGCGGGATTTATAATTCCAGGAGGACCAGACCCGCTTGAGCGGCGGCATGGTCGAGGCATCCGTATGCAATACCGCCCGGTTCTTTTCGTAGCGAAAGGCCGGCAAAAGCTCGTGTTCCAGGGCAGTCGGCTGATCGAGCATCCGGAGCGCCTGGTCGGCGTGAGTCGCGATCAGCACGGTATCGAAGCGGTAGCTGTCCCGGCTGGTCGCTACCGCGACGCCTTCGGATTCGCGGCGGACATTGCGCACCGCTTCGTTCAGACGGACTTCAATATCAGTCGCGCTCAGAATTTTCTGCACATAGCTGCGCGAACCGCCGGTAACGGTCCGCCACTGCAGCTGCGTATGCATGCCCAAAAAGCCATGATTGCGAAAGAAGCGGATCAAGGCCGCGGCCGTAAAGTCCAGCATCTTATCGATGGGCGTGGACCAGACCGCCGAGCCCATCGGCACGATAAAATTGTAGATAAAATATTCGTCGTAACCCTGCTCTTCGAGATACTGGCCGAGGGGGACGTCGGCCGCTCCCGATTCCAGATGCCCCGGCGCCGTCGCGTTGAAACGACTGGCCTGCATCAAGAAACGCCAGTGACGAGGGCTGAAAATATTTTTTCGCTGCGCGAAGAGCGTGCTATAATCCTGGCCGCTGTACTGCAGACCGGTGCTCAGATTGTGCATGCCGAAAGACATATCGCTTTTGTGCGTGGTTACGTCGAGCTCGGCGAAGAGGCGCGTAAGATTCGGATAGGTGGTTTCGTTGTAGACGATAAAGCCGGTATCCACCGGCAAAGGCGAGCCGCCGTCATCGACGGTCACGGTGTTCGTATGACCGCCGACATAAGAGCCGGCTTCGAAGATCGTAATTTCGTACTGATCGCGCAGATAATAAGCCGCGCCCAGGGCCGAAATTCCGCTTCCAACGATTGCCAGTTTTTTCATGTCTATCAATAGTCCTGATTCAATAAATTTGCGAGTTAGATTCGCTTCACCGACGACGTCGTTTAATCGTTATCGGCGAAGCTCCAACGCTTTCAGGGTAATGAATGTGTTTTACCAACGGACGCACTTTTTTGTTACGGAAAACAAAAGTTCTTTCAATTCGCGACGGAGTTTGAATTCTCTTTGTCATCCAATGAATTATTGGCGACCTTCAGTTCGCGTTTGTCCGATGCACCGATCGCATTGCCGCCGAAGTACACCTGCAGCTCCGGCGTCGTGGCGAGTAAATCCGCACGCAATCCTTCCAGCTTTTCGCGCGACTGCGGCATGATCACCGAAATCGAAGCGCGCTTGTAGTTACCGCTGCGCAGTTCGCGAATTAATTCTTCGCGGGGCAAATCGCCGGCGAAGCGAACTTTTTTACCGCGGCTGCGCAGAATCGCGTAGTGCATGAGCGCGCCCAGTTCGTGCGGGTCGCCGGGATAGGTAACCACGAGCCAGTCAATAGCGCTCGGCGCCGGATAGGCCTTTACACTCTGGAGCACGAAACCGTGGAACCAGCGACTTAAAGCGTGCTCTTCGGCGATGCTGATAAAGCCGGTTTCCCAGGCGCGGCCGACCATCTGCAGTAAGGGCTGCAGCGTACCGCGCACCCAGGAGCCGTAGGTCTTGCCTTTCTTTTCAACGTAGAGATGATTTTCGAGCATCTCATAGTTTGAATCTTTGATCAGCTGAATGAGCTTCCATTCCGTCTGAGTGAATTCATCGTTGATGAGATTCGCCAGCAGGAATTCGCGGCCGAGCCCCATGACCATATTGAGTTTTTGTCCCATGGCCAGCCGCTGCTGGATGCTGCGCAGGACCAGGTAGTCCTCGTTGGTATAGTACCAGTAGCCGTTGCTTCCCTGGGTCGGCTCGAAAATTCGATAGCGTTCCTGCCACTTTCGAATGCGAGCCGGCGAAAAGCTGGTCATCCGGCTGAGGTCTTTGATCAAAAATTTCATATTGGTCTCCCGGTGATCCGGATCCGCTCAGCGAAGCGTCTCACCCCTGTCCATACTTATCACACAAAGCATCGACAGAGGTTTCGTCCAATGGTTTTAATAAGACCTGAGACTAAAAATTAGAACACATCTGTATTTATACCTGGCACGTCGCCCGGGAGGGAATTCTGCGCTCAGCCCTGCTTTGCGTCCCTTTTACGCTGTAAAAGGCTCTGGATCCGCTTGTGACGGGCGTCTGTGAGCGGCATGAGCGTAAAGACCAGAGCCCCGACGATGAAAAATCCGCCGACAATCGGGCCAAACAGGACTCCCAGGCCGAAGATCGCCTCCGCGGACTGCTGGATCGAATCCTGATCGAAATCGATCACGCCGAGAGCCATTGCCGTGACCAGAATGCCGACGGCCCGGGCAAGCTTGGTCCCCATGCGCCAGGCGCCGAAGTAGAGCCCCTCCCGATTCTCGCCGGTTTTCAGCTCATCGTAGTCCACCATATCCGCGACCAGGGAATCGAGCAAAATCAACGCCCCGCCCAGAATGCCGCCGATGAAAGCCGCGATCAGGGGGCCGGTCGTATCTCCCGCCGGAAAAAACGGATAGGTCACGCAGGTCATCAGGCCCAGACCGAATACGCCCACGAAGGCCGGCCACTTTTTGCCGTAGAATTTGGAGATCCAAACCCACAGGGGAATCGACAGAATGATAAATCCGAAGAACGGCAGCAGGACTTTGAGCCCCACTTCGCTTTCCGGCAGATCCAGCCGGTACTCGTAATAATAGAGCGCGATCGCGGCGTTCAGGGCCCGGCCCACGCTCGCGATCAGAAAGGCGATGAACAGGGGAAAAAAATACGGGTTCACGATCACCGAGCCCAGGGAACGAAAGAAACTGGCCGGGTCGAGTTTTTCGTCGTCGGAATAATCGCGTTGGCGTTCATAGCCGGCAGTGCTCCAGAACGAAAGCAGCGCCGTCGCGACAATTGGAATCGCGAGATACAGACTCGCCAGGTTCCGCGAGCGCTCCACGTTCTGCGGATTCTCTTCGCCCAGCCCTGAAAGAATGATGATCGGCAGCACCGTTCCCAGCAAGAGACCGAAAGTGCCGAACAGCAGTCGCGCTCCATAGACCTCGGTGCGCTCATCCCGATCGTAAGTCATATCGCCGCCCAGGGCCATATGCGGCACACCGAGCACGGTCATCGCGGTGTTGACCATCAAATAGGTGAAGAGCAGATACAGGAATTTGTACAGCTGGCTGTCGACAGCCGGGGGATTATAAATCAAGAAGAAGGCGAAGGCCAGGGCGAAGGCTCCCGGAATCAAATAAACCCGGCGGCGGCCGAAGCGACTGCGAGTGCGATCGGATAGAGCGCCCATTAATGGATCGCTCACCGCGTCCCACACGATGGCGATGGCCAGGGCCAGGCCGGTGTAGATTTCGTCCAGACCGACGACTACGTTGTAGAATTTGAGTAGATAAACCTGTAAGAGAATTTCGACGGCCGTGATGCCCAGTTCGGCGGCGCCGTAGCCCAACTTCGCACGCAGGGGCAAGCGGGATGAATTTATTGACATACTGCAAACTAAAACATTGCCAGGCGAAGGCCAGCTTATTTATTTTCCACGATAATGCTTGATTCACTACTCGAAAAAAATCTACTCCCCGACTTTCTAATTCGCGCGGGCATTCGCCGCCTGAACGCGGAGCGCCTGAAACAGCACGCGGCTCTGAGCGGCGAAGAACAACACCGCCGCCAGATGGAACTGATCAAAGAATTACGGGAAAGCCCCATCGCCCTGCACACCGCGGAGGCCAACGAACAACACTACGAAGTCCCCCCGCCTTTTTTCGAATTGGTCCTGGGCAAACACCTGAAGTACAGCTCCTGCTACTGGGAACCGAATCTCACCAATCTGGACGACGCCGAGCGCCGCATGCTGGAACTCACCTGCGATCGCGCGGATCTCGCCAACGGTCAGTCTATTCTGGAACTGGGCTGCGGCTGGGGATCGCTGACCTTGTTCATGGCCGAAAATTTTCCGAAAAGTAAAATCACCGCGGTTTCAAATAGTAAACCCCAGCGACTGTTCATCGAAAAACGCCTGAAAGAACGCGGCCTGAAAAACGTAAAGGTCATCACGGCGGATATGAACGCATTCAAGATTCAGAAGAAATTCCAGCGGATCGTTTCGGTGGAAATGTTCGAACACATGCGCAACTACGACGCCCTGTTCAAGAAAGTCCGCGGCTGGCTCGCCCCGAAGGGCAAACTGTTTATTCACGTCTTCAACCACAAAGAACTGGCCTATCTCTTCGAGAGCGAAGGTCCGTCCGACTGGATGGGACGTTATTTTTTCACCGGCGGCATTATGCCTTCCCGCCACCTGTATCTGCACTTCGCGCCGCCCCTGCAAATTGAAAATATGTGGGTGGTCGACGGCTTTCACTACGAGCGGACTTCTGAAGCCTGGCTCGACAATATGGACGCGAACCGCGAAGCGATTATGCAGATTTTCGCGGAAGTCTACGGCACCGACCAGGCGACGAAATGGTGGGCCTACTGGCGGATCTTCTTTATGGCCTGCGCGGAACTCTTCGGCGCAAAACAGGGCAAAGAATGGGAAGTCACGCACTACCTCTTCTCGAAAGCCTGAAGGATCGCAAATCAGCTTTCCGAATATTCCCCTGGAATCGCGCTCACCTGCCCGATGGGATTCGTCCGCCGGAGCATCTGGATAGTGCTTGACGATGCCCTCGCCGGCTTTGACGTTTCGTTGAAGCCGGTCGCTCAGGCCATCGATCCATGCAGAATATTCGCGAGCAACTCCAGAGATACTACGAATACACGACTGACTACCTGAAGCGGCGCTTCGCCGGCTCAGAACAAAACGCCCGCACCGCAGTCGTCGGCATTGTCGGTCTCAGCGCGCTTTTGATCGGCCTGTACTTTCAGCTGGGCTACGGACATCATATTCGCCTGGGCGTCGGCGGCATTGACGGCAGCTATTATTATTTCTATTTGCGTTCGCTGTTCTTCGACGGCGATCTGAACTTCAGCAACGAAGTCGCGACCCTGCCCCTGGAACTGCGCCAGAGCAATCTGACGCCCGACGGCCGACCGGGGAACGTCTGGTCGGTCGGTCCGGCGATCCTGTGGACGCCCTTCTTTTTCATCGCACACGCGGCGACGCTGCTCACCGACGGCCTGGCCGACGGCTATTCGCAGCTGTATCGTTCGATCATTTACACGGCCAACGCGCTCTATGCGACCGCCGGCCTGGTGCTGCTGGCGCTTTTTTTACGCCGCCAGGTTTCCGCGCGCGCCGCCTTCGCATCGACTGTAGCGATGCTGCTCTGCACGCCGCTCACGCACTACGTCTGGCCCTTCGCCGCCGACTCCCACAGTCTCTCGCTCTTCGCGGCGGCGCTCTATCTGTACGTCCTGGATCGCTTCGGCGTCGGCATCGGCGCGGGGCTCGCGCTCGGATTGGTCTTTCTCGTGCGCTGGCAGGATGGACTGTATGGACTGCTGGCCATGGCGATCAGCCTGCAGCAATTCTCGACGATCGTACGCGGCCGGAGCTCAGTCGAAGCCCAATCCCAAAGCAATCCGCGCCCGAGCCAGGCGAAGAGTCTGAGCGTCTGGTTCCTGAAAAACATCTTGCTCCTGCTCGGCTTCTTCGCGGCGATTTCGCCGCAGATGTTCGCCTGGAACGATCTATACGGCTCGCCTTTTACTCTTCCGCAGGGCGACGGCTTCATGCGCTGGAGCGATCCGCAGATTCTGCCGCTTTTATTCAGCACCCAGCACGGCCTCTTCAGCTGGCACCCGGTTCTGCTGATTGGAACGCTCGGCCTGTTTCTGCATAAACGTCGGGCGCCCGCACTGGTTCTGGCCTCGGCGCTGCTGCTGCTCGTGCAGATTTACGTCAACGCCTGCGTCGCCGACTGGTTCGCCGGCTGGTCCTTCGGCAACCGCCGTTTTATCAGCATGCTGCCGATCTTCGCCCTGGGCCTGGGAGCGGCTTTCGACTGGCTGGCGGCTCTACGATCCGGAGGCCGCGCCGCGCGCTTCGCGCTGATCGCCCTGGCCCTGCTCGCCGTCTGGAACCAGCTCTTTTTGTATCAGTACAATCTGAGTCTGATCGCCCAGGCCGACCGCCTGACCTGGCGCGAAATGACCGTCGATAAATTTCGCCTGAAAGCCGTGCGCGAAGCCCACGGCGCGACGCTGCTCGCCTCGTATTCGATCGTCGAGGGCTATGCTCGCCCGCAAACGGCGCAGTTATTACGCGACGCGTTTCAAAAAAACCCCTACCATCGCTATCTGCAGTGGCCGGCGGGTTATTTCTGTTCGACGGGACCGACGGACTTCCCCGACGACTGCGAAGGCCAGCTGACCCGCTGGCGGGCAGCGCAGCCGCAGGATGTGATGGCGCTCTGGAGCCGCATCGCCTATCGCCACCGGTTGGCGGTAGCGGCCACTGAAAAAAACATGGCGGCGGATTCGACAGCGCGCGATCCAATGCGCGAAGCGATTTCTCAGTCACTGGCGGAGCTGAAAGAATTCGAAGCGCGCTACGCGGAAGAACGCCAGCTAATCGCGATGATTGAGGCGCGCCTCAAAGACGGACTGGATCCCGCCGCCGCCCCTGAGTACGCCGCGGCGATGAAGCTGCGCCTGCGCCTGGTCTACACGAATCTGGCCGTCGCCGACAACGGACTGGACTTCTACTATCTGCCGCAGCTGCGCGAAGCTCTCGCGCAATAGATCCATTGAGCGCACGGCCTGCGCGGAACTCTGCGGCGCTTCGCTTCGCTTCAATCGGGCGAAACTTCGCGGCGCAGCTGGGGAAAGAGAATCGTATCGCGAATTGAGGCGCTGTTCGTTAAGAGCATTACCAGGCGATCAATGCCGATGCCCATGCCGCCCGTCGGCGGCATGCCGTATTCGAGAGCGCGGATATAGTCGTGATCCATATAGCCCCCGTCGCCTTCGCCGGCCTCGCGTTCGCGCACCTGGTCTTCGAAGCGACGTTTCTGATCGAGCGGATCATTCAGCTCGCTAAAGGCGTTGCCGATTTCGCGACCGACGATATAGGGCTCGAAGCGCTGGGTGATGTCCGGGCGCTCAGGATAAGCCTTCGCCAGCGGCGAGAGCGCCAGAGGAAAGTCTGTAATAAAAACCGGCTGGATCAGCTTCGCTTCGACTTTTTCGTCGAACAGAGCCTCGGCGACCTTCCAGATATTCGCGCATTCAGCCAGCATATCTTTCGAAAGGCCGGCGCCCGCGGCCGCGCTGCGCGCGTCTTCCAATGACATGTCGTCTTTGATGCGCACGCCGGAGTGTTTTTCGATCGCGTCTAAATAACTCAGACGCTCCCAGGGCGGCGTCAGATCGATTTCGCCGAATGGACCGTAGGGGATTTTATAGGTGCCCAGAATTTTTTCAGCCGTGCCGGCGATCAGCTCTTCGCACAGATCGAGCATGGTCTGCATATTGCCGTAGGCTTCGTAGAGCTCCAGCATCGTAAACTCGGGGTTGTGTTTGATGCTAATGCCTTCGTTGCGAAAGTTACGGTTCACTTCGAATACTTTCGGAAAGCCGCCGACAATCAGTCGTTTCAGATAAAGCTCCGGGGCGATCCGCAGATAGAGCTCCATGTCGAGAGTATTGTGATGCGTGATAAAAGGCCGGGCCGAAGCGCCGCCGGGAATCGGCTGCAGCATGGGCGTTTCGACTTCTAAGAATCCGCGGGCGATCAATGTATTGCGAATTTCCGACACGATGCGCGAACGCATGACGAATGTATCCCGCACTTCCGGGTTGACGATCAAATCGACGTAGCGCATACGATAGCGCTGCTCGCGATCAGAAAAGGCGTCGTAGACATTGCCTTCGGAATCTTCTTTGACGACCGGCAGCGGGCGCAGGCTTTTTGCGAGCAGCGTCAGAGTGCGCACGTGCAGAGTGGTCTGGCCGGTCTTCGTCGCGAATAGAAATCCGGTCACGCCGATGATGTCGCCCAGATCCAGGCCGGTCAGCAGGTCGAAGCTTTCGCCGAGCTCTTTCTTATTGCCGTACAGCTGCAGCCGGCCGGAAAAATCCTCTAAATCAAGAAAGGCCGCCTTGCCCATCAGGCGCTTCGAGCGCACGCGTCCCGCCAGGCGAAATTCCTTTTCTTCGGAAAAGCCCGCCTGATCGAGGGGCAAAAGATCGCCAGCCTGATCGGTGGGCGCGAAATCCTGCTGAAAGGGATCCTGCCCGGCGCTCTGCAGGGCCTCCAGCTTGCGCAGTCGATTCTCAAACAGATCCGAAGTATCGGAATTCTGTCCGGCGGCGTCCGGCGCGGATGACTTTTTGGCCTGCTCTTTTTCGCTCATGGACCCCGACCGTACCATGCACGGCGGTGCTCAGGTAAATAAAAATATAGCATTTGACAGCGCAAATCGCCCTGGAAGGCTGCTCCATACTTCCCTGTTTTCCGACCGTATCCGCGATGACGATCTACGAAAAATTTCAGGACCTGTACCAGGAACTCAAGCTCCGCTCCCGCAAGAAAGGCGAAGAGCGCCTGACGATCATGGTCATCCCCCACGGACAGGAAAAGATGTTCAGCCTGCAGCTGAACTGGTTCATGATCTTATTTCTCGTCGGCAGCGTTTGCCTGGCCGTCTTCCTGGCTTTTTACGGCCTCTATCTCAAGCAGCTCCAGCAGCGCGAAATCAGTCGCCTGCAAACTCTGTACGGCACCAATTTCCAATCGGCCCTGACGCTGACCGAAAGCGCCGGCGAAATCCGGGCCGTGCGCTACGAACTCTCCGAACGCCTGGCGCAAATTTCGACCGCCCTGGGAGTGCCCGAATTCGAACGCTCGATTCTGCCGGATTCCGGCGACGCCGACGAAATCACCCGGCGACGCCTGGACCGCGAGTCGATTCGAGCCAACCCCGGCGCTGGAGTTCAAAGGGACTACCTGCCGCCGGTCTACGCGCTCAAGAGCCTGCACTACGTGCTCGAAAAAGAGCAGCCGCTGCTATCGGCTCTGCAGGAATCGATCGAAGACGGTCTGGGCGTGTATTCCGAAATGCCCATGGGTCGTCCTTTTCGGGCTTTCAGCGGACTGCGCGACACCTCGTCGTACGGCGTCCGCGTAAATCCGGTTACGCGGGTGGGTTTTGAATTTCACACCGGCTTCGACACCGCCGGCCCGATGGGCACGCCGATCCATGCGACAGGTCCCGGCACGGTCTACCGGGTTTATAATATGCGCAACGGCTACGGCCGCGCCGTGGTCATCCGCCACAAATTCGGACTCTTTTCTATGTTCGCCCACCTGAATCGCATCGATGTGCGTCAGGGGGAGACGATCTTTCGCAACCAGCGCATCGGCACGATGGGCCGCACCGGCCGCGCGACCGGCACTCACCTGCACTACGAAATCTGGAGCGGCACTTCGCAGCGTATCGATCCCAAGCCTTTCGTTTGCTCCAGAGATTTCGATACCCGCCGCTGCCGTGAATATCACAGCGACAAATCCGCTGCGACTTTCTGACGTCTTTCGCAAACTTACATCGTTCAACAATTAAGCGGCGGCTCGCATGTGCGGGTCGCGAACTTCAGGGCCAATGAAACCAGACGATTCCGATTCAGAGAAATTTTATGAAATTGGAAACGGGATTGGAGTATACCGCTCAGGGGCCGTGCACCTGACTCTCAGCTGGGCGCAAACCGAGCGCAAAGAACTGATCGAATTTACCGGGAAATGCCGGCACCTTATTTTCGATCTCAGCGACGCGCGCTTCATCGATTCCGTCGCCCTCGCCGACGTCCGACCCATCATCCAGAAGGGCTTCAAGCTGCTGCAACTTCCGCTGCCGATCGGCGAAACGGTAGAGGACGCGCGAAAACTACTCGAAGCCGGCGACGCCTGAGGATCCACATCAGGCAGGCCAGGCAAATCAATTAGACCGACGCGGCCACCCGGCGCTTTTTCCCTGCCGCTTTCTTTTTCTTTTTGGCCGGCGCGGGCTTGCGTCCGTTCCTGGCAACATTCCCGCCGGGCTTTTTTTCGCCCGGTCGTTCCAGCACCAGATCGTCCAGCACGGGGCGTTTCAGTTCCTGTTCGTATTTGCGCCAGGTAAAAGGCCAGACCTGGGGTTCGCCAGCGTCGCTCAGGTACCAGCTGCTGCAGCCGCTCGACCAGGCGGAACCTTCCAGTCCGTGGCGCACTTTTTCCCGGAATCGCTCCACCGCCTCCGGCTTCGGTTCGACCGCGTCGAAACGATTTTCGCGCCACAGATCGACTAGCTGCATAATATAGTCGGCCTGACATTCAGACATGGCGATCACCGAAAAATTGCTGACGGGCGTATAGGGCCCGAGCATCAAAAACATATTCGGGAAGCCGGGACTCAAAACCGAATTGTATACGTCGATGCGATCTTTCCAGGCCGTGTCGACGTGCAATCCGTCGCGCCCCTTCAAATTCATGGGACGCATAAAATAAAAGGGATGAAAGCCCGTCGAACAAACGAGCACGTCGAACTCGTGCAGCTGCCCGTCTTTCGTGACCACGCCTTTTTTCGTGACGCGCTCGATGCCGTCCTGGATCACATGAGCGTTTGGCTTCTGTAGCGAATCATAAAAAGTTCCGTTGATTACGACGCGTTTGCAGCCCACGCGATAGTCGGGGCGCAGGCGTTCCCGCAGCTCGCGGTCTTTTACGCCGAAGCGCAGGCTGAGCTTGCAGATCCACTCCACCATCAATCGATAGGGTTGCACGCCCGCCGTGGCCGCGTTAAAAAACAGCATCGTGGTGCGGCCAATCCAGCGCTGCAGCGCGACCAGGCTTCGCGATTTTTGAAACAGAGCGAGCAGCCAGCGCGGGTACTTGAAGTCCGGAACGTACGCGATCCACTGGGGCGTGCGCATGAACACCGACACGTCGGCGCCGGTATTCACCAGCTGCGGCACGCACTGGGCCGCGGTCGATCCGTTGCCGATTACTCCCACTCGCACGCCAGGTCCGAAATTTACCTCGTGGTTCCACTCCGCCGTATGAAACAGCGCGCCGCCGAAATTCCGAAGGCCTTTGATGTCGGGCCAGGCGGGATGGTGCAGGATGCCGGTCGCGGCGATAAAAAAGTCGGCGACGTAGGTTTTGCGGCGACTCGTCTTCACCGTCCACTGGCCGTCTTTGTAGCGCGCGTCGGTCACCGCCTCATTTAGTCGCACGATGTCGTGCAGACCGTGATCCGTAACGACGCCTTCGAAGTACCGCTGAATTTCGTGGCCCGGGGCGAAGAAATGACTCCAGCCGGGATTCGGTTGAAAGCGATACGTATAATAGTGGGCCGGAACGTCGCAGGCGATTCCGGGATACGTGTTTTCACGCCAGGTTCCGCCGATGCGGTCCTTCTTTTCGAGAATGACGACGTTGCTAATCCCCGCCTCGCGCATGCGAATCGCCATCAGGATTCCGGTCATTCCGGCCCCGACAATAATCACACTCGGGTCGCGCCTGCTCTGGTTCATAAAAGCACCTCGGGGGCATCCTATGAAAAAAGTGACGCATGCGTCAAGTTTTTTCATGATCGATTCACAGCGAATCGAAACGATTCGGAAGCGTTTTTGTCCGCAGCCCGGCCACCGTTCCGCACGACGACTTTGCCTATTTTCCGGGCATCGAAATGGAATACCGGCGGGTCAAATCACTGGACATGGGCCGGGAATAAAAAATCGTAACCGGCAGCTATGCCCAAACGCACTGACATCAAAAGCATCCTCATCCCCGGCAGCGGACCCATTGTGATCGGTCAGGCCTGCGAATTCGACTACAGCGGCACCCAGGCCTGTAAGGCGCTGCGCGCCGAAGGCTATCGCACGATTCTGGTGAACTCCAATCCGGCCACGATCATGACCGATCCGGAGATGGCGGACGCGACCTACATCGAACCGCTGACTCCCGAGACTCTGATCAAGGTCATCGAAAAAGAAAAGCCCGACGCGATTCTGCCCACAGTCGGCGGTCAGACCGCGCTGAACCTGATGATGGACCTGCACGAACAGGGCTATCTGGAAAAGTCGGGCGTGAAGCTGATCGGCGCGAATATCAGCGCCATTCGCAAAGCGGAAAGCCGCGAAGAATTCAAAGAGGCGATGCTCGACATCGGCATGAACATGCCCGCTTCGGCCCTCTGCAATAATTACGAACAGGCGGTCGCTTTTAAGAAAACGAACGGCCTGCCCATGATCATCCGGCCGTCATTCACCCTGGGCGGCACCGGCGGCGGCATCGCATTTACCGAAGAAGATTTTGAGCGCATCGTGACCAACGGGCTGATGCTTTCGCCGACCAATCAGATTCTTTTGGAAGAAAGCCTGCTGGGCTGGAAAGAGTACGAATTAGAGGTAATGCGCGATACGGCCGACAACGTCGTCATCATCTGCTCGATTGAAAACCTGGATCCGATGGGCGTGCACACCGGCGATTCGATTACCGTCGCGCCGCAACAAACGCTTACGGACCGGCAGTATCAAGAAATGCGCGACGCGGCCCTGGCGATCATTCGCGAAATCGGCGTGGAGACCGGCGGCTCGAACGTGCAGTTCGCGGTGGATCCGGTAGACGGCCGCATGATCGTCATCGAAATGAATCCCCGGGTTTCGCGCAGCTCGGCCCTGGCCAGTAAGGCCACGGGCTTTCCGATCGCCAAGATCGCCGCCCTGCTCGCGGTCGGCTACACGCTCGACGAAATCAAAAACGACATTACCCGCGAAACGCCCGCCAGCTTCGAGCCGACCATCGACTACGTGGTCACGAAGATGCCGCGCTTTACTTTCGAAAAATTTCCCGGCTCAAAAGATACGCTGGGCAGCATGATGAAATCGGTCGGCGAAACAATGAGTATCGGCCGGACTTTCAAAGAAAGTTTTCAGAAGGCCTGTCGTTCGCTGGAAGTATCGCGCATGGGCTTCGGCTCCGACGGCTATCTCCAGGAATTATTCGACCACCAGGCCCTGAACAAGAAGGGCAAAGATCACTTCTACGAAACGATCGCAAAGAGCCTGGAGCGGCCGAATCCCGGTCGCATCTTCGACGTGAAGACCGCGCTGCGATTGGGCGTTCAGGAACCGGATAGCGGATTCGACGTCCGTCGAGTGCACGAACTTTCCGCCATCGATCCGTGGTATCTCAATCAGTTCCTGGATATCGTGCATCTCGAACAGAAATTTCGCGCAGCCGGCTGCCCGCTCGACGCCGACCGCATGCGCGTCATGAAGCAAAACGGCTTTTCGGATCGCCAGCTCGCCTATCTGAGCCTGAGCGATAAAATCGACGAGATCGTCGCCGACGAATCCGAACCCGTGCACGATCGCCGCAAGCAGCTGATCCAGATGCTCGCCGACGAAGAAACAAGAATTACGAAGGCACGCAAAGGCGAAGCCGGCCAGGCCCACGCAAGCGGCGGCCGTCCGGTGTATAAAACCGTCGATACCTGCGGCGGCGAATTCGAAGCCTACACGCCCTATCTGTATTCGACGTACGAAGACGAAGACGAAAGTCGCGTTACGAAAAACAAAAAGGTGATGATCCTGGGCGGCGGGCCCAACCGCATCGGCCAGGGAATCGAATTCGATTATTGCTGCTGCCACGCTTCGTTCGCCCTGCAGGACATGGGCGTCGAGTCGATTATGGTCAACTCGAATCCGGAAACGGTTTCGACCGACTACGATACCTCCAGCAAACTCTATTTCGAGCCGCTGACGCTTGAAGACGTGCTGCACATTTGCGATAACGAAAAACCAGACGGAGTCATTCTCAGCTTCGGCGGGCAGACGCCGCTCAAACTCGCCCACGGTCTACAAAACGCGGGCGTGCCGATTCTGGGAACCTCTCCGGACGCCATCGACCGCGCCGAAGACCGCGACCGCTTCAGCGAGATGCTGAACAAACTAGAACTCAAACAGCCGCCGAACGGCACGGCCTATACCTACGAAGAAGCCGAAGACATCGTTTTGCGCATCGGCTATCCCTGTCTCGTGCGTCCGAGCTACGTGCTCGGCGGACGCGCCATGGCTCTCGTGCACGACCGCGACGAACTGCGCGACTTCATGAAGATGGCGGCGGAAATCAGCCCCGAACATCCGATCTTAATCGATCGTTTCTTAGAGGAAGCCGTCGAAATGGATGTCGACGCCCTGTCCGACGGCACAGACGTATTCGTCGCCGGCATTATGGAGCACATCGAAGAGGCGGGAGTTCACTCCGGCGATTCGGCCTGCGTGCTGCCGCCGGTCGGCATCAGCCCCGAGATGGTCGAAACCATCAAAGACGCCACGACCCGCATCGCGATCGAACTGAACGTGGTCGGCCTGCTCAATATTCAGTTCGCCATTCAGCGCGGCGAACTGTACGTCATCGAAGTCAATCCCCGCGCGAGTCGCACGGTCCCCTTCGTCAGCAAGTCCATCGGCGTGCCGATCGCGAAGATGGCCACCCGCGTCATGTGGGGCCAGAAGATCAAAGACCTGGGCATCCCGACCGATCGCTTTCGCCTGGACTCGCCTTATATCTCGGTCAAAGAAGCGGTCCTGCCCTTCTCGCGTTTTCCCGGCGCCGACATTATCCTGGGCCCGGAAATGAAATCGACCGGCGAAGTGATGGGCCTGGCCGCGTCCACCGGCGAAGCCTATATCAAAGCGCTGATCGGCACCGGCGATAAGATCCCCGAAGCAGGCGGCGTATTTTTCAGCGTCACCGACCAGGCCAAAGAACAGCTGTCCGGCTGCGCGAAAGACCTGATCGATCTGGGCTATAAGCTGTACTGCACCGAAGGCACGGGCGAGTATCTGGAGAAGCAGGGAATCACTGCCTATAGCGTGCTGCCCAAGCTGCGCGACGATCGCCATCCGAATCCCGTCGACGAAATTCGCGAAGGCAACATCAGCATCATCATCAATATTCCGGATTCGCGGCGCACCCGCGACGACGCCTTTCTGATTCGTCAGGAAGCGACCCGGCGACGCGTGCTGGTGGTAACGACCACCGCCGGCACTCTGGCGCTGGTCAACGGCCTCAAAGCCCGCCGCGACAATACCTTTACAGTGAATGCATTGCAGGTCGTGCATGGCCCGACTCCCTGAGTCTGCCGCAGGCAGACCGCTTAAATCGGCTTTGCCGATTCCGGCGGTCGGCGTGGATTTCCAGGCAGGATTTCGCGGATTACACGGATCTTTTTTTGGGGCGGCGCGGTGGTTCACCTTGTGCGTCGGTCTGCGATTCTGGTTCTCACAGCTGAAACGCAATGAGCACAAAAACGGAACTTAGATCCGTGCAATCTGTGAAATCCGTGGCTTATCTGCTTCGGGCGGACGGAGGGCTGCGTCATGACGCAAAAAAGGCCGGCGAAGAAATCATCTCGCCGGCCTTTTTGTATCGATCTTTGCATTCACCTTTCGCCGCCGTTTGATGGGCGACGAAAGATCTTGCGTTTCGAGAGCTTTGCTACGCGAAACTCAAAGCGTGCCCGCGGGCAGCGCGCTCTTTTCGTCGGCGATCAAAAGACCCGGCGCCGTTTCGAAAGTGTTCGGACCGCGCAGCGCGCGTTCGGACTTCTCACGCAGAGCATAGTACTCCAGAAGACCCAGCTTGCGTTTTACCTGCAGCTCGCCGGCACGCACCGTGACCAGACGGCCGTCTTCCAGCTGTTCGTCCGAGACCTGAATCGGGGACAGTTCGCCGTCTTTTTCCGTATAGAACTGACCGGGCTCGCTTCGCAGCAGCACCATGTTGCCTTTATATTCGCCCTGCTTCCACATGTCGATGCGCAGATCTTCGCCGTAATTGCGATAGGTGAAAACGACTTTTTCGTCGCCGCTTTCGAGCGTCTTCGCGTGCTCGCCGCGCTCGTCGAAATCGGACATGGACATCGGGTTGCTCCCGCTCCAGAATTCGATTGAGTTAAACAGAATCGCGTCAACAAAGATCGCAATGCCGTAAACGAAGGACGTAACGAAAAAAACGATCCATCGCAGCCACTTATTACTAATGCCGCTGATGAAGCCGTGCCATTTCCCCGTCAGAACAAAACCGCCGAAACAGTTCGGCAGCGCGGGAATCATGAACGTCGCGATCAAAAGCGTTCCGATCCATCTCTTTGCATGCGCAAATAATTGCATTCGTATATACCTCCGGCCGGAATTCCCGGTCCAGACCGATGATCATTTTCGAAGGAGAAGCTTACAACAGAATTTTTGCCACGCGGAGGAATTTACGCAGGCGGCCGTCACACCGTTGCAATAACGAAGCGATCAATCCAGGTATTCCTGGATGTGAGCGATGATTTCTTGATTTTCGGGAGCGCGCTGGAGCGCCTTCAGCAGAGCCTTGCGCGCCCTGGGCCCGTCGCCCTGCTTCGCCAGGAAGACGCCGAAGGAATCCAGATACGCGGGATGATCGGGCTTGCGCTGGATGACCTGCTTCAGGCAGTCGTAGGCTTCGTTGCGCTCCGCTTCCGACTGGCCGTGCAGAGCCAGCAGATAGCCCAGGGAATTCAAACTATTGACATTATCCGGGTCGAGCTGCAGCACCCGGCGATGGCATTCGATGCTCTCCCGAAAGCGACCGGTCTTTTCGAAGACGTGGGCCTGCATTGATAGCAAACGCACGTCGGAATTGAATTTTTGCAGACGTTCCGCCAGAATCTCTTCGGCCGCCGCGAACTCTTCGTCTTCGATCAGGCAGAGCACCTGGAGGGCCATCACGGCGGCGATTTCAACATAGTCGGCGTACGACTCGATCAATTCATTCAGATACTTCGACGATTGACGAAAATTGCGCAGGGAAAAATAGCAGATGCCGAGTTCATGCAGTTCGACCGGCCCGCCCAGCCCGTCTTTGATGATCTGCTTGAGTCCGAGAATGCGCTCCAGCAAACGCCGCTCCGCCATCCGCTCGGGATCGTGGTCGATTCCCGGTTCCGGCCCGGGCATTTCGGGAATATCCGTAGGATCGTTCACGCCCGTCTGGCCTGCTTGATTCGAGTTTTGTGAAACCATTTGCGTAATTCCCGGCGGTCGGTCGTGAATGTGCTCAAAGGCGTGATCGATACGAAACCCGCCAGCACCGCCTCGCTGTCGGAATGATCCTGCTTGATGTGACCGAAGTCCGTCCCCTTGATCCGAACGCGCCACTCGTCGCCGGCGGCGTCGTTCGCGTAGCCGGCGGTCTCCGGGTTCACGAAATAATCGTCGTGATAGGTTCGTTTGCCCTGGTAAGTATAACGCACCTCCGGCAGAGGCGCATCACTTGCGGCGCTTTCGCCTGGATAGTTGATATTGTACACGATGCCGGTCCCAAGCTCCGCCAGATTGGATTTCAACCAGACGCCCAGCCAGCGCGCGGCCCGCTCCAGCTGCTGCTGCGTTGGTTCATAATCCCCGTAGCTGACGGCGACGCCGCGCAGTTGGTGCACGGCGGCCTGGCGCGCCCCGGCGACCGTGCCGCTATAGTGCACGTCATCGCCTAAATTCGGACCATGATTCATGCCCGACACAACCAGGTCGAAGTCGGGAAATAGATCCGAGTGCAGCCCCAGATTGACGCAGTCGGCGGGGTAGCCGGTTAAACTGAAGCGCCGCTCACCGACCTGCCGCAAGGTCAGCTCTTCGCGAATGGACATGGCGTTTGAAGTCGCACTGCGTTCGCGATCAGGCGCGACCACCCAGACCTCGCCGAATTCCGCGAGCACCGGTTCGAGAGAACGCAGACCGACCGCGTCGTAGCCGTCGTCGTTCGCCAGCAGAATCCGCAGCCGACCGATCAATCCGGAAAATTCGGCGGCGTCCGCCGAGCGGTGCGGCTTCCGTTTTTCGGCGCTCATATCAGCTTCCCGGCCACTTCCAGCATGATGAACAGAAAAAACAAAAGCGGAAAGAGCAGTACGAGCCCCAACGATCGTAAATAGGTTTTCACGGCCGCGCGAAAGCTGATCTCATATTGGTACACGATCCCGCGCAGGGCGATTGAAATGGACCAGACGAATAAGAGCAGCTGCAGCGGAACGAGCAGCAGTTCCGGCTGCGCCAGCAGACGCGCGGGCACGGCGGCGGCGACCGAGAAAATATTCGGCAGCGTCGACATGATCAGCACGCCGGTTGTCTGCCAGACCTTGCCCGCCCGCTGGGGATTCTGCAAAGAAACAAATGCGTCGACCAGACAGGCCAGAATCAAACTCCACAGAAAGCCAATGCCCGCGTTCACGATCGTGAGGCCGATGATATAGGGCGCATAACCGGAGTCGTAATAATCGCGAACGACATAGCCGGCGACCGCCGTGGACAAACCGCAGATCACAAGCACGATTCCCAGATGCAGCGCGGGACGCGGAATGCGCGCGATCGCGGTGGGCAGTTCGTCCGGCGCCTGTAAAGTCAGGTGACAGAGATTCAGGAAAGAGACTAAGAATTCACGCACAGGCTAAGACCGTAATGAGCGTTGATCAGCGCTATCGACCGCGGGCGGCCGAAGTGGACAGCCCCTCCATTAAATCGAGAGCGAAACCCGCGCCGCCGGGATACAGATACAGCACCGGAGCCTGCAAAAGCATCCGGCCCGGAGAACGCGAAGCAAGTCCGCCGGCGTTCACGCCGGTTTCGCTGAACAGCTGCTCAAGCATGGATTTCGGGGCGCGCAGCAGCGGCAGATCCTGGTCGGTCTTTAAGAGAATTTTAATTGCGGTTACGGCTTCGGCCCGGCCTCCGATCTCGTCGATCATCTGCTGCGAACGCGCTTCGCGTCCGGAGAAGATGCGACCCTCGCCCCACTTGATCACATCGTCCTTCGCCTTCTTGCGGCCTTTCGAAACGTCTTCTAAGAACTGCTGGTAAGAATCGTTCAGGAGTCGTTCGTACATTTCGCGTTCGTCCGCCGTCAGTTCGCGGAAAGGATAGCTCATGTCTTTGTAGCGGCCGGCCTTGAGCGCTTCGACCCGCACGCCGTACTGATTCAGCAGACCGGAAATATTCGGGCGAATGCTGATCACGCCGATCGATCCGACGATGCTGCCCTCGTAGGCGAAGATCTGATCGCAGGCGCTGGCGATATAGTAGCCGCCGCTGGCGGCCACGTCGGTAATCACCGCGACGACGGGTTTTACCAGCCGCACACGCATGACCCGGTCATAGATCTTTTTGGTCGCCCCGACCGCGCCGCCGGGGCTGTTGATACTGAGCAGCACCGCGCGCACGGCCGCATTCTCCTCGGCCTGCCCCAGCTGCTCGACGATCTTGTCGGCCCCACCGGGATAATAACCGTCCTGAATGACGCCGTTGACTTCGATCAGCGCGACGCCGGCCCGGCCGGCGGTCAGGAAAGATTCGGTGGAACTGGTGAACGGACTATCGGAGCTGGAAACTCCAATATTCACAAAGCTCAGAATTACGGCAATCATGGCGAACATGAGAGCCAGAGCGGTAACGAGGCGCGCGCGATCCATAATTCAGGAATATGTCTCCCCCGGACACGGGGGCTGTAAAGCCTTTTTGACCCGGAATTATCCGCAAAAAAAGCGCAAAATCGCCGGAAAAACACTCTTTCAAATGTGCAATCCGTCCGATATACTAAGGGACACAGGTCTGGACTCGATCGATTATGCTTGCGCGAATCATTGAGACATAAATCGTGTAGCAGGGTAACACCATGCAGGTATCTGGAAAATTACTACTCAACAGCGCCGAAAACATTCTGAAAGAACGGCACAAGGATCAACGCCCCGCGGGTGCAAATGCCGGCGACGCCGCCGCATCGCGCACCGGCGCCACCGAGGGATTGAACCAGAGCACAATGGAATCACGTCTGCTCAAGCTGCAGGCCAACCTGAGCACCATTCAGCACCAGTACAGCCGCGAACAGGCCCGCCAGACCTATCTGAAGGAAAGTCCGCAGCAAATCACGCCGGAGCTGAAATTCGGCGACGAGCCCCTCTTCCCCGAATTCCAGGCGAATATGAATCTGGAAGGACTGCAAAAAGACGTCAGCGGCTCGATGGAAAAGCTGATCCGCTCGCTCAAGAGCGTGCAGGTTGAAATGGAAAACCTGTATGCCCTCAATTTCGACGCGCCGCCGGAAGCCCGGACAGACGCCGCAGCTCTGATCGAACAGGGCGGCCTGCGAAATCTGGACCCCGCCCGCGTTGCACACCTGACCCGCAATACCGATTGAGCGGCTCCCAAAACGTCGAGTCGGAACTGCCCGGCGAGCCGACCGCCCGCTCTCGAATCGACGCCATTCGCGATCGGCTTCAGGCGCTGGGCCGTCCGGACGTGCGCATCATAGGCGTCAGTAAAACCCACGGGCCCGAACGCATCGTAGAAGTGTACCGGGCCGGCCTCCGGGATTTCGGCGAAAATCGCCAGAACGAAGCCCGGGATAAATTCCCCCTCGTCGCCCGGGCGCTGGACGGGGCCCGCGCCGACGCGGCCCTGCGCCAGAGCGGACCGGCAGGCGACGCCCCGGGAAATCTCGAGCGGCCGACCTATCATCACATCGGCCCGCTGCAATCCGGCAGCGCCAGACAGATTCCGGGGCTCTTTGACTACGTGCACGGAGTCTCATCCCTCGGCCCCGACACCCCCCTGGATACGCTGATGAAGGCGGCGGAGCGACGGCTGTCACCCGGGGCCGAAGGCTCTTTGCACTATCTGGTGCAGGTCGCCCTCACCGCCGAAGAAACCAAAGCCGGCGGCATGCCGATCGAGGCCGTCCGTAACCTGGATTCATTTCCGGAAAACGATTTCGTGCGCTTCGCCGGCTTTATGACGATGGGCCCGCAGAGCCAGGAGCCCGTTTTAACGCGACAGGTCTTCCAGCGCCTGCGGGAGCTGCGCGACGCGATTTTTCCGGAGGGCGAATTGAGCATGGGCATGTCGGGCGATTGGGAACTGGCAGTCGCCGAAGGCGCGACGATGATCCGGGTGGGCACGGCCATCTTCGGCCCCCGGGGAGCGGGGCCCTGGAAAGCTCAGGCAAGACCGCAGGAAACTTGACGGCCGGCGCGAAGTGGTGCGAAACGCCGGGGAATTTTTACTTTACCAATATCGCACAAAGCCGGAATAAAGCAGAGTCCCCTGCTCCGGCGGATTCCATCATCTTATGGCATTAGACACATCGAAACCGCTCCAACAGGCGCAAATTCCCGCAGGAACCGTCCTGTTCGAAGCGGGCACGACCGCGGGACTCCTGACCATTCTGCACAAGGGCGAAGTGATCGCCCTGAATCGCCTCTACAAACAGGGCAAACGCCGAATGTATCGCCTGGGGCCGAACAGCGTCATCGGATTCGGCTCATTATTGTCCGGCGGCAAGCATGAAGTGCACTATATTACCGCCACCGACTGCGTGATCAGCGCCTTCCCGGTACGCGGCGAATTCACGAAAATGATTCTGGGCAAGTTGAACGTCGGCATGATGGCCGTGCGTTCCATGCTGAACGAGGCGATGGCGGTCCAGCATTCGGTCAAAGCGATGGCGAGCTATCTCGGCGGCATCTCCAAATTGATCGACAACCTGGCGATCGCGTATTTCAAATGCAACGCGCAGCCCTTCGAGCAGGCGCCCGAAAGCGAAGACGGTCCGGCGGTCGGTGACGTCATTGACCCGGTCGTGTCGGCCGCGCGCGTTGTCGTCGCCGAGTTCCAGCAGAGCGGCGGCCAGATTCCCGAACCGATCACGCAAATCTGGCTGCAGGGCGATCACAGCAGCATCCTCAAGAAA
The DNA here is from genome assembly GCA_024742665.1 of bacterium. Lineage (GTDB taxonomy): Bacteria > Spirochaetota > Leptospiria > Leptospirales > Leptonemataceae > JANSYA01. Next base: position 20,992 of record JANSYA010000010.1, on the reverse strand, counting down.
TCGTACGAATTCGAATCGCGCTTTGATTTAGAAGAGTTCAATTTTCTGCGCCGACTGCTCGCTCTGCCGGTCAATATTCAGGGCGCGGTATACAAGGCCGACATCAAGGTCCTGGAAGGCCTGTGCCATAAACTGAACAAGATCATTAACGGCGGCGTGCAGGAGCTGTACGGGCTGCACGAAGGCGTCGACGTGGCGATGGAATCGATCGTCGTCGGCGACTACTGCTACGCTGAGAAATTCTTTTTACTTTCCGATCTCTTGAGCTCCGGTTTCACGAGCGTGCCGATTTCCGAGTTCTCGACGATTCTAAAATTCGTGCACCAGAACGCGGAGTCGCTGCTGAAGAACTACCAGCAGCTGCAGGGCGTGAATTTTCCGAACTCCTCCCCGGCGATCGAAAAGATCCAGAGCTTCCTTAATTCCAACGAAGAGGTCAAGCAGGTCGAAGAAGCCCAGGCCCACACCGAATCGGTGGGCGCGGACATCGAAGCCATTCGCAAAGATCTCGCCGGTTCCGCCGGCAAGATCATGAGCTTTTTGCAGATGCCCGCGGAGGACACCAAAGCCATCGTTCAGAATTTGAAAAAGTTCAAGACGATGCAGAACCCCATGGATTCCGGCGGCGATCCACGCAAGCTGCGCCGCCAGATCGGCCAGACCTACTGGAAAGTATACGAAAAGGCCTACTATAAATACAAGGAATCCCGCGGCAACGTGCCGACCGCCGTCAAGCTCATGCTGCGCTACGGCTTCTTCGACGAAGAGCTGCTGGACGACGAACACCTGGGCGTGCTGTACAATTTAGAAGATACAACGCGCACCTCCCATCCCGTCGTCGATGTGATCAGCTGGCTGGACAAGGTCGGGAACAAAGAGGAGCCCTGCTCCGTCGACGAAATGGGCATGACCTATTTCGAGAAGCTCAAAAACGACAACAAACAGATGGGCTGGAAACGCGAAAGCGATCTGCCCGAAGAGTACAACACCGCCGAGAAGCGCATTAGCTACGAAATTCAGAACTTTCTAGAAGTCAATACGCGGCTGACGAGCGGCACGCCGACGACGGCCTTCCCGATTCTCACGCGCTATCAAATCACCGTGCCATTAGAGCGCAGCTTCGTAACCGCCGAACGCCTGGGCCAGGAAATCGACAACGTGCTGGCGATCGACTTCTCGGCCTTTCACCGGGAAGTCATTATCAACGACGAAGAACGCAATATTATCAAAGAGTTCGTGCAAAACCAGGTCATTCCGAATTTTATCATCGTGCCCAGCATCGGCACCAAAGTGATGATGTGGCAGGACGTTTCGACGCGTAACAAGAGTTCTCAGGGGCGACTGGTGGTGCCTGTTTTCGCGACCGCCGATCTGTTTACGCTCGTGCTCGAAGCCTGCGCGGCCTTTCGGTGGGAGCTCACGAAAACGATCATGGGCGCCGACTGGAACAATGTTTCCCAGTCTTCGATCACGGCCGACTACACCGACTACGTGCAGTTCTTTAAGAAGAATCGCGACCTCAGCTCCGAGGTCAAAGAAAAGCTCGGCGCCGAATTCAAACGCTTCCGCAGCGACCGCGACCGCTTTACGAACGACTATATCACCTGGATTAAATTCGAATCGGAAGGCGTTCTGAAAATGAACAAGGTCGCGCGCAGCATCATGTATCGCCACGTGCCCTTCGCCACGAAGATTCGCGAAAATATCTCGACCCAGCCGGCCTTCATCGACATCCACACGCGATTCAAGAATATTCGCAATCGCAAGCTGAAAGAACTCGAAAACCGCTACCGCAAGTACGGCGACGACATGCCGCCCGAACTCCAGGAAAACATAGACTTTTATAAAGTCTAGCTGCGAGGCACTTGCAGACGCTGAATGCGTTTGCGCAGGCGATTCTTAAAGGCCGAGTTGGTTTTCAACAGACTCAGGGCTCGTTTGTAATCGGACACCGCTTTTGTGCGATCCGCATGCATTTCAAATAAGCGGCCGCGGTTATAAAAATTCAGCGGGTCGCGGGGATTCAGATCGCAGGCGCGGCCGAAATGCCGCCGGGCTCGATCAGAAAACTGCGAACGCTCGACGCTCTCGGCGCCGGCCGCCCGGGCCATACGCAAATAGATCAAGCCGAGATTGTGATGGCTGCGGTAGTGGTTGGGAGTCACCGCCAGCGCCGCTTCATAGTGTTTCACGGCCTTAGTGTAGCGTTTCGCGCTGCGAAACAGATTCGCGAGATTGTAGTGCCCGACCGAAAATTCGGGATCGCACTGAATCGCCTGGCTGTAGCGCGCCACCGCTTCGTCGCGCAAGCCCTGATCTTTTAAGATATTGCCGACGTTGTTTAAGGCCCGGGTGTGGCAGGCGTCCAATTCAATCGTGCGTTCGTACGCGGCCCGGGCTTCCGGCCGCCGATTCATCTTGTGGAATAAAAAGCCGATTCGATAGCTGATGCGTTTATCTCGCGGCGCCAGCTTCTGCGCCCGCAGCAGGATCTTGATCGCGCGCACGTCGTCCTGTTTCAGAGCGGCCGCATAGAGCGCGTCGGCTTCGGCGGTGCGTCCGTCCGCCGCGGCGAGGGGCGCGTGCACCGCGAAACACAGAGCCAACACGAGGCCGACCGGCGGGAAGCAAGCGCGAAAAGACGAAACGAATGACTGCATATCTAAAGCATCGGCCGCTCGGCGGGATTCTTGAGCAGATCCTGGCTGGCGTGCTGAGGGGGAGCAGGATGACACGGATTTTTTCGGGCCAGAAAAATTCCAAAACTTCCGCGCCATCCGTGAAATCATGCCGGACGGAGCATCCTGCAGACCAGCGCCCGCGGGACTCTGCTATGCGAACTAAAAGTCTTCGATGAAATACGGCTTCGTATATTCCCGCACGATTTCGATGATAAAACGGCCCCAGCTCTTCGGATCGGCGGTGTCGATGTGGACCTGCTTGATCTTCGGAAAGTACGGCTGCGGCTTCATCGTGGTGTGAGTCAGCTCGATGGCGCGAATATAGTGATCCACGCGCTTGGCTCGCACGAAGTTGATCTTTTCCATTTCCAGGCGGTCCGGCGGAATATAGCCGATGATCAGCAGCTTCGGAAAGAGCGCCTTTTTCAAGAGATTCAAAAAATCAGTGAAGCTGTCGACGCGGTCGATGAAACCTTCGTAGGCCCCGCCCCCGATATTCATAATCTGAGTGACGATGTCCATCGAAAGCGAAATGCCTTCCGGACTGGACATATCGGAAATGATCACAATTCCTTCGTCGGGCTGGAAAGTCTTGAAGTTATCTTCGTTCGAGAAGTGACGACGCAACAGCTTCGCGCGCGAAATATCGACTTCCGAACTTTTCTGTAGAACGACCTGTCCCCCCGGCGCGGTAATCACTTCCCGGGACAGAATATAACGTTTCTTGAGCGCCGACTGGTTCATGACCCGGAAGGCTTTGACCTTCTCTTCGAGCTCGTCCAGATTGCAAACGCCGATCCGCAGGGGGTTATCTTTTTTTTGGTCTTCTTTTTCCATACCCCGTCAGCTTATGCGACCGCGCGATTTATACAAATCCGCGGGATTCATTCCGGCGACGCCATTTGTTTACTTGATTACATGCAGGGCCGTTAAAATGATATTCCAGATCACGAGCCCGATGAACAGGATTCGGTGCCATTTCAGCTGGCCGGCGATTTTCTTGATGCGCCGCCCCATGCGGGACTGGCGCTCTTCCAGATCCCGCACCGAAGGTCGCTGATTGACGTCAGCCCAGCGGTCCAGGAAAATGGGAATCAAATCGGTCAAAAGCGGAATCAGCGCCTTCAGGCTTTCGCCGCCCGACTGCTTTGGCTGACTCTGTCCGTCGCGCTCCTGCTCCGATTCTTCGCTCATGCGAATACAAAATTCAGGTCACACACAGGAATGAAAGTACATTTCCTTTCCAGATTCACGACGGCGGTGATTATTTTCGCGCTCATACCGGCCTGCTATTCGGTCGAGTTCTACCCCACCCCCGAATATCCCGCGCTCCGCCGCCTGGACGTCGATGAAGTTGAAATTCGCACGGGCGCGCCGCGCAAGTCTTACGAACGATTGGGCTATCTGGTCGTGAAAGACGCCGCGGCCGATTTGCAAAATCGCAACTTTCGCCGCTTCTTGAAAAACCAGGCCCGGGAGCGCGGCGCCGAGGGTCTCTGGCTCGTGCGCCGCAGCCGCTACAATAACGCCGTCATTACCGGCAGTCCCACCGACGGGCGCTACTCCCAGTCGATCGAGACCGGACAGCTGGACCTGGAGACCGGAGTTTTGACCCTGATGCTCTTTAATTACGTTTCCAATACAGACGCTCCGGATGCAGACGACGGATGATTGCACATGACTGAGACGAAAGCCCGCCGGACCAAACCGGGAATCCACGTCGACGCGGCGGATCGCTGGTGGTTCGGCCCCAATCAAATCGTCAACCCCGACGTGCTGAAGTACTTCAAGGCGAACCTGCGCCGGGATCGCGAAGGCGAAGAGTACTATATCGTCAATCGCTTCGGCGAACTGCTGGAGCACGCAAGCCTTGATCGCGTATCCGGATTTCCCCTGATTGTGGAAACGGTTCTGGTTTCCACCGGCACCAACGCCGGAGGCGAAACGATCCCCACCCTGGATCTGCGATTGGACTCACGCCAGAACATCAGCGTGCCCGCCGACGGTTTGACCGTATACGATGAACACACCCTGGGGATTCTGCTGCCCGAACGTCTGGTCCCCGCCCGCCTCGGCCCGCTGGCGATGGCTTCGCTGGCGGATTTCCTGGATATTTCAGAAGGCGATGGCGAAAACGAAAGCCCGGCCGAAGCAGAGTACCGACTGATGATACCCGCCGGAGATGCTGAGACTTCCTCTGAGAATCAGAGCTGGCTGGACATCAAGCACGGAGAACGCGATCAGCTCTTTGCGGAAGCTTCCGCGTCCGACGACTAACGCGATTGCTACGCGTATTCAATTCGCCCGCTACGCGTATTCAATTCGCCCGCTACGCGTATTCAATTCGCCCGCTACGCGTATTCAATTCGCCCGCTACGCGTATTCAATTCGCCCGCTACGCGGGCTCACTTCGCGGACTCATGCATTTTCTTGATCAGGATTACGCGGTTGCCGGCGTCGTTGTAGCGGACCACGTCGAAGAATTTCCGAACGATCGTAATGCCCCGGCCGTGAAAGAGATCGTTGCCCACCGGCTCCTTCGCGAAGGCCGCACGATGGTCAAAGCCCTCCCCCTGATCCTGAATCGCAAAGAGCACCCGGCCGGCTCGCAGGGAATAGAGCACGCCCAGGCTGCGGTCGCGATAGCGGGAATCTCGCTGACGTTCTTGAATCAAATCGAGATACGTGCCATTCTCCAGAGTCCGGCTCTTTTCTTCGAACGATATCGCAAGGTTGCCGTGTTCGATCGAATTGATCAGGATCTCCCGCAGACCGATGCGCACGCCGATCGTCGCGTCTTCGTCCAGGTGACGCCCGACCGCCGCGGTGATGGTGCTTGCCAGCTGGTCGGCCACAGTCAGGTAGTTTCCGATTTCATAGCGCCGCGTTTCGTGCAGCAAATGCCGCAGCAGGACGTCCTCGGAAACGCTCGCGGCCTTGCCGAAGATCACGAAGCTGCCGGAACCCGGCGCGGTTTCATCGCCGACGGGAATATATTCGAGGCGCACGTCCAACTCACGCGGTTCATCCCGCACCGTACTCAAAGCCGTTTGAAAATTGACCGCCTGTTTTTCGCTCAGCAAACGTTCGAGCTGTTCGCGAAATCGATCGCGCGAAAGAAAAGCCGATTTTTCATCGAAGCTATAGAGATGATCTTCAAAGCGCGTGCCTCGCACTCGCTCCGGGCGCAGGCCCAGATGATTGCGAACGGCGCGATTGATCGTTAAGAATACGCCGTTTTCATCTAACGAAAATACAAGTTCCTGGGAGCTCTCTACCAGATGTTTGTACTTCTTTTCAGAATTCTCGATCCGAACCCGCGCCAGATTCAAATCCAGTACGCGCCGTTCCAACAGATCGTTGGACTTCTCCAGCTCCGTCGCATAACGTTTGATCGACTGGTCCCGACGCTCAATCGAATGCGCCATCTGATTGACGCTCTGAATAATGCGCTGGATATCCTGCTGGCGGACCGGCGGCAGACTGCGGCCGTACTCCCCCGCTGAAATCCGCTGAATGCCCCGACGCAGTTCATCGAGAGGCGCCCGCAAAAAACGCCGCAGCAGAATTCGCGTCGAAAAGATAATCGAAAGTACGACAAAGCCGGCGACCACGATGATCGTATACAAAATGCGGCGTTTGCGTTCGAGCACCGACTCGCGCGATAGCGTCACCAGCAGCCGGCCCGGGTCGCCGTCAGCCAGGCGCATCTCCGCGGATAGCTGCAGCATCGCCTGGGGATTGTAGTTGCGACTGCCGCCGACAATCAAATCGCCGCCCGCGTCCAGCACACGAATTTCCAGCACCCGCCCGGCCTGCAAAAAAGCGCTGACCACTCCGCGGGCGCCGCTGGCATCGCCGTTTTGTAGATAGGGCCTGAGCAGAGTCTGCAAATCGGTCAGGGTATCTTCGCCCTGGAAGCGCAGAGTATTCTCCGCTTCGCGCACGCCGACCGTATAGATAAAAAAGCCGACCGCGCCCAGTACGAGGCTCATTGTAATGACCAGCCCGGCGGCCAGATCCCGTGAGAGAGTCCGGGTGCGTGCCAGGGAATCCGAGATCCGGCGAATCACACCGCCAGCAGAGCCTCCCAAAGCGAAAGGTCAATTCAGAAAATCTTTGTGAGCGAAAGTTCCGGCGAGAATTCCTTAACGCATGCGCCCCTATGCGCCGGCGTCATGATAGGCAGCGCGCACTTCCGCCGCGATGCGGCTCAGACCTTCCGAGACCACTTCCTCCGGCCGGGCGCAGCTGATCCGAATGCATTCATGCGGATGACTTCGAATAAATTCCTGCGACGCGAAGTCCGGAGCCTGCGACGATTCCAGCAGGCCGGGAAAATAATACCTGCCCGGAACGACCAGCACTCCCCGCTCTTTTAGGCGTTCGTAAAGCCGATCCGTGCCGATGGGCAATCTCCTAAACCACAGCCACAAAAAGAATGCGCCTTCGTTGCGATGCACCCGGCACTCCGGCAGATCTTCGAAGAGCTCGTGAAAGATCCGCACCGCGGCGTCGGACTTGCGTCGATAAAACGGAGCGATAATGTCGCGGCTGAGATCTAAAATTTCTCCCGACCGAACCAGATCTCTGGCCAGGGCCGGGCCGACGCCGCCGCTGGCCAGATTCATGACGGCGTTCATGCGACGCAGCCCCGCCGCGATCTCTGGATGCGCAACGACGATGCCCGTGCGAACGCCCGGCAGTCCAAACTTCGAAAGACTCAAAGTTACGATGGTATTGGAATTCCAGAACGGCCGGCTCCCGCTAAAATCGATACCCGGGAAGGGTAGGCCGTACGCGCAGTCGACGATCAGGGGCGCCCCCGCCTCGCTCGCCAGATCCGAGAGTCGCTCCAGATCCGCATCGCTCAGGACGTTGCCGCTGGGATTCGTCGGCCGCGAAACGCACAGAGCCGCGACCTCGCCGCCGGAATTCGACGATCTAAGCCGCGCTTCTAATGCGTCGAAGTCGACGTGGTACTTGAACGTGCGATCTTCGTAATATTCAATCCGCGGCGGCAGCGATTCGAATAGATCCGCGGCGATACCCGTATCGCCGTAGCCGATGTATTCCGGAATCAAAGGCAGCAGGATTCGACGCATACGACCATCGCGACTTTCGCCGCCCAGCAGATTAAAGAGCTGAAAAAACGAGCTCTGGCTGCCGTTCGTCAGCGCGACATGTTCGGGACCGATATCCCAGCCGCAGCTGGACCGGAGCAGCTCCGATACCGCGCGGCGAAAATCGGTGCTGCCCTGGGGATGATCGTAGATTCCGATCATGCGTTCGAAACGATCGCCGTCGGCCATCAACGCCTGCATCGCCGATCGCAGCTTCGCCTCGACCTGTGGAATATGCGCGGGGTTGCCGCCGCCGAGCATCAAGTATTCTTTTTGATTTTCACCGCCGGAAGCGTTCAGAGCCAGATCGAGGTCCTGCATCAATTCCAGAATACCCGAGTCGACGGAGAAGCGTTCCCCGTAGCGCGACAGAGTCGGCCCCGCGTTCGCGTCGGACGATTTCCGATCGTCGCCGGTTTGGAAGTCTTCTGCGTCGAGGTTCTGGGGATTAGAGGAAGATTCAGCCGGCATATTTTTACTTGCGCGCGAGACCGCTCGCATCGACGCTCCAGGCAGCCATGAACTCCGGCAACACTCAGGAAATCAACGAGGAAGGCGCGCTGAGCATTCGCGGCGCGATTCCGGCCTATCCCGACGACGATCCCGGTCACGCACAGGCCCCCGGACATGGGTCGCCGGCCGCAAACAAATCTTCGTATTCGTACGATAAAGAAGCAACGTCCTTCTGGCTGCGCAAAAGCATCCTGACCGTAAACCAGATCCAGGCGCTGTACAGCTCTCTGACTGACGACGGACACCTGGTAGGAGTGGAGCGCTTCGAATTGATCGCCGCCCTGGATGACGGCCTGAATCATTTCGTCCAGCTGCGCCGCGTGCTCGACGGCCGCACAAATTTGACGGCCACCCACCCACGCTACGATTTTCGCATGCTGATTACGGTGCGCGGCCAGTCCTGGCAGGGTCAGGGACGTCTCGGTCGCTACCAGCGCCTGAGCAACAACGCCTTTCGCATGTGGCTTTCGCGTCTGCGCAAAGAACGCCTGCCGGCCCTGATCAAATTCCTGGGCCAGGCCGTGTCGGACGGCGTTCTGGACCAGCGCGAACGCCTGATTCTCGATCGCTCCATCGATCGCATGATCTTCGGTTTTATTCTCGTGCGCGAAAACGTCACCAGCGGCCGGGTCGGCTAAGCCTCCGTTCTCGACTCCACCCCAACCCCGCCCTCACAGCGAGCGGCTGGCGGCCGCCTTATTTTAGAAATTGCTTAATTAAGACTTGATTTAAATACAGGTGTCGCGCAGTCTGCTCTCCCGGGATACCGCCGGCCAGTGCGGCATCCCGGGAGAGCAGCTATGCCTACAGAAGATCGCGTGCAGCAGTTTCTTGGTCTGGTGAAGTCCGGCCAGACCATCGACGCCCTGCGAAATTTTTACACCGACGACGCGCTCCAGCAGGAAAATCAGCAGTCGCCGCGGCGTGGTATTGCGGAGCTTATCAAGCACGAAGAACGCATGCTCGCGAGCTTCGAGCGGGTCCAGTTTCAACCGACCAGCGTTCTGATCGATGGGGACCGCGTGGCGATCCGCTATATCTTTTCCGGCACAAGCCGCGGGCGCGAGATTCGCCAGGATGAAGTCGCTCTCCAGCGCTGGACCGGCGATCGCATCGCCGAAGAGTATTTTTATTACGATCCGGGTCAGACGCGCAGGAGCAAATCGACATGAGCGTATTTGCGGCCCTGGCCGATCCCACCCGACGGCGTATCGTCGAGCTGCTCGCGAAGAGTGAACTATCGGCTGGAGAGATCGCCGGCAGTTTCTCGATCAGCGCTCCCGCGGTTTCGCAGCACCTGAAAATTTTGCGCGAAGCCCGCCTGGTACAGGCGCGGGTTGATGCACAGAAACGATTTTATGCTCCCGATCCGGAAGGCCTCGCTGAAGTAGAAGCGTGGTTGCAAAACCTGCGCGGTTTCTGGAATCCACGGCTGGACCGGCTGGAAGCATCCCTGCGTCAGGCCGCGACAAAAAAGCAACGCGAAAGCAAAGGCGCACACAAAAGCGGGCGCAAACGTAAATGAAATGAACGAACGCCAGCGTCGACAGCGGGAACGCGGCCGTCTTATAGACCGCCACACCATTCAATTTGAACGGATCCTGCCCGGTCCGATCGAACTCGCCTGGGACTACCTGACAAAAAAAGAATACCTGGCCGGCTGGCTGCTCGACGACGACATCCCATCGACGCCAGGCGCAAGCATCGCGCTCTCCCAGGACAGTGAGCGCGTGCCGATGCGCGTGCCAGGCGAAATTCGCGGCGAAATCCTTCGGGTCTCGCCGCCCCATATCCTGGCCTTCACCTGGGAAAACGTCCGTCCGGGCGAAGCGGACGACGATCATCCATCGCCCGGGCCGGCTTCCATGCGATCCTCGGAGCGATCCTCGGAGCGATCCTCGGAGCGCTCCGAGGTCGTATTCGAACTCGAAAGCCTTCCGCACACCCGGGGCTCAGAAGAAGGGCGACAGGTTCGCCTGATCCTGACGCATCGCCGCGTAGAGCCCCATCATATTCCTGGAAGCGGAGCGGGCTGGCACACGCACCTGGAATATCTGAGCTGCAAACTCAACGCAAAATCACCGCCGCCGAATTTCTTTGCGATGTACGAAGAAGTTTTGCCGTACTATGTGCGCGCCTGCCTGCAAATGCAGAGGCTCCGTGACAATTGATTGAAAAACCAGGCCGCGAAGCCCCCGGCCTTGTTTTTCGATTTAGCTCAAGCGATCTTTTCCGAAAGCTTTTTCAGAAAAATTTTTCAGGAAGTTTTTTCCATGTCCACGGTATAACCAGCCGAACACGCGGCGCTGTTTAAGCGCGCTCGCAGCAGCAGAGCGTCCTGCGCCTTGCCGACCTGATCGGTCTTGCCCTGCCAGGCCTTCAGGGCCGGCGCCTGCAGCGCGCGACCGTACGAAAAGCTCACAAGCCAGGGCAGCGGCCCCTTTGCATTCATGGCGTTTAAGTGCGCCGTCGCCAGCTGGTCGGACTGGCCGCCCGATAGAAAAACAATCCCGGGCACCGCCGCCGGAACCGCACGCTTCAGGCAGCGCAGAGTTTCAGTCGCGACTTCTTCGACGCTCGCCTGCTGCGCGCACTTTTTACCGGAGATGACCATGTTCGGTTTCAACAGAATATTTTCGAGCACCACATGCTGATCGTACAGGGCGTTAAAGACAGTGTGCAGGGTGTGTTCGGTTACAGAAAAGCAGCGGGCGATGTCGTGATCGCCGTCCATCAGCACTTCGGGCTCGACGATCGGCACGATGCCCGCTTCCTGGCACAGGGCGGCGTAGCGTGCGAGCGCGTGGGCGTTCGTCGTCAGCGCGTACTCGCTCGGGCGCTGCGCGTCGATTTCAATTACGGCGCGCCACTTCGCGAAGCGCGCGCCAAGCTTATGATATTCCGCCAGGCGATCGCGCAGGCCGTCGAGACCTTCGGTGATTTTTTCCCCGTCGGAAGCGACCAGGTCTTTGGCGCCCGTGTCGACTTTGATGCCCGGGATCATATTGTTCTGGCGCATGAATTCGGGAAAGGCCACGCCGTCGGCCGTCTTCTGACGAATGGTTTCGTCATAGAGGATCACGCCGCTGATGTACTTCGAAACATCCGGCGCGGAAAACAAAAGATCGCGATAGGCCCGACGATGCTCTTCGGTATTTTCGACGCCGATCGTTTGCAGGCGTTTGCCGATAGTGCCGGTGCTTTCGTCCGCGGCCAGAATGCCGCGGTCACCGCCCGCCAGGTCGCGAGCGATTTTTTCTAATTCCGCTGAATATTGCATAGCGGAGTTGTTCCCGTTATGTCACGTGGTATCAAGCAAAAAACGCCCCTGAATGCATGCATCGTCTATCACGCCATAGCTTTCTGAAACAGGCCGCCTGGACCGATCTCGACAATCCAGACGCGCCGGACGACGAGCTGCGATTTGGCGGCCACGAATTCGGCGCTGGCCGGGGCTGCATTTGCGCCGGACGGCGAAACCCTGTTCGTAAATCTACAGCTCGACGGCCTGACGCTGGCGATTCAAGGGCCCTTTCAAAACGCGCGCGAAAACGCGTAATTTCCGCGACGGACTATTTCGCCGCGGCAGCCAGATCGCCGGGAGCGACGGCGCTTTCGCTTTTAACATTCACCTGGAAACGACGGCGCGGATCGCCCTGTTCGTAGCTCAGTGAAAAGCCGGTATTGCCGAAGACCTGTTGAAGAGCGGTCGTTAGCTCGTCTTTGATCGCCGCGAAGGTTTCCGGCGTATTGGGAGCCAGAGCCCGGTCGTTGATAATCACGGCCAGATCGCCGGCGTTGAATTTCACCGACTGCGACCAGAGGCTTTCGCCTTCCAGTGTAACGCAGGCTTTGACCGCCTGGCGCAGCGCGTGCACGATGCGGTCGACGTTCGAGCCCTCGCGTTTGGTCTTCGCATTGTACAGCAGACCCGCGCGTTCTTCTTCGCCGTCTTCCAGGCTGTACGCCGCCTGGTGACCGATCAAAAGCACTCCCGGCCCCGCCGGCACGTGAGAATAATCCGCGACGTCGATCAGGAGCTCTTCGGCGACATCGTCGCGAATCCAGCGATGAAATACGAGAATCGCTTCGTCCAGATTTACCGCATCCGGCGTGCTGGAATAAATTTTTACGTTAACGTGTTGTAGTTCCACTGTAAGTTCCTGAATTTCCTGAATGTCCTGTGAGCCTGCGTCTTGCGCCTCGTTTAGCTCGTCGCGCCTTGCCTTATTTCCGAGCGCCGCGTTTCTTTGAGTTCGCTGCGTTTTCTTTTAGTTGGCTGCGCCCATTAAGGTCGTCAGCTTATCGCCCATGCGAACGCTACAGCTGTGCGAGGCCTCGACGAACAGACTCGCCTCTTCGATACGACGGTGCGCGGTATCTTTCGAAAAAGTTTCCGGCGCTTTTTCATGCGCATCGAAAAGATAGTTCGCGAATTTGCCGCCGGCGTACGGATCGAAGAACGCTTCGGTGTCGTAGAGACGCTTACGAAATTCTTTGACGATGATCTCCGGATCTTCCGGAATATCGAGATAGCTGAGTTTGATCAAACCTTTCGCGGCGTGCACCATCGCCATATATGCCGCCTGCCCGGCCGCCTGGGCGTCGCCTTCATCGAGCAGCAGCTGGGCTTCGAAAACTTCGCGTTCCGCCGCGCCCAGATCCATGTCGATTCGCGCGACAACTTCACCGGCGCACTCGCCGATGCCCATATCGCCGGTCGTGTATTCCCGCGGGTCGCGCCAGTCGCTGTACAGACTTTTGTCGCTCTCGTATTCGGGCACCGCGGTCAGGTCCTGTAACATCTTTTTGATTTCAACTTTGCCGATGCGACGAATGAAATCGGTGAAGGCTTCGTCGCCTTCGCGGTCGTCGCGATAGCGAGCGGCCATGCGCTTGACCACGTCGGGAATTCTTTTCGAAGGCACGGCGAGAATCGGCAGGCCGTAGCTTCCCGCGTTGTTTTCCCACTGGCCGCCGAGCACGACCTGAAAGTGCGGAACGGTATGCGTGCCGACCTTGCGCGCGACGCCGTAAAAGCCCAGGTCCGCCACGTGGTGCTGGCTGCACGAGTTAAAGCAGCCGCTCATTTTAATATGCAGACCGCTGATCACGTCGTCGACGGCGATGTCGCCGGTCATAAAACGTTTGCGCAGTTCGCCGGCAAGTCCCCGGCTCGCGGAGATGCCGAGCTTGCAGGTATCGGTGCCGGGACAGGCCACGAGATCGGTAATCCCGCCCGCGCCCGCTTCGGCCAGGCCGACTTTGACCAGATCTTCGTAGAGGGCGGGCAGATCGCTTTCGGATACCCAGCGCAGCACGAGATTCTGTTCGACGGTGGTGCGCACCGTGTCTTTGATATATTTACGAGCGATGTCGGCGACGGCGCGCAGCTGACCGCCGGTAATATCGCCTAAAGGCAGCTTAACGGTGACGACCGCGTAGCCTTCCTGCTTTTGTTTGTAGACGTTATCGCGATAAAATTCTTCGAAACCCGAGGGGCGATGGCCGTTTAAGCTGCCCGGCTCTTTCAGGGGCGCTTCGCTATAGGTACCGTTCAGATCCTCTAAGAAATCCGTCCAGCGCGGATCTTCCGGCAGAATTTCGCGTTCCTTTTCGACTTCTTTGCGGAAGTCTTCGACGCCGAGCTTCGCGACGACGAATTTCACGCGAGCGCGAGCGCGGTTTTTCTTTTCCCCGAGCCGCGAGAATACCCGCGATACCGCCTGAGACATCGGCAGCAGCTCGGCTTCGGGCAGAAAATCGAAAATCAAAGCGGCCTGGTGCGGCACCGCGCCCAGCCCTCCGCCGACGTAAAACTCAAAGCCGCGTTCGGTCTTGCCATCCGCGGTTTGACGGGTCTTCGCGATCAAACCCAGATCGTGCAAACCGGTCAGGCCGCAGCCGTTATTTTTGCAGCCCGAAAAGGCGATCTTGAATTTGCGGCCGAAGTCCTGCACGTCATGATGCCCGAGTAAGAAATAGGTCAGCGCCTTCGCGTACGGGGTCACGTCGAAGGTCTCTTCGCGGCAGCAGCCGGCGATCGGACAGGCCGTAACGTTGCGCACCGAGTTGCCGCAGGCTTCGCGGGTCGTAATATCGACCGCGGCCAGGCGGCGACTGAGAGCCGGCGTATCTTCGATATGAATAAAGTGCAGTTGGAAATCCTGGCGGGTCGTAACGTGGCCGATGCCGTCGGAGTATTCTTCCGCGAGTTCGGCCATGACTTCGAGCTGTTCGGCCGTCATGCCGCCGAAGGGAATTTTGATCCGCATCATGCCGGGGGCGTCCCAGGCGGTGGTCGGGCCCTTCGTGAGTTCGCCGGCGGGAAACTCCAGTTTGCGGGTTTGTTTGCCGTCGTGGCGCTGGCCGTTATCGTAACGCTGGCCATAGGCGCCGCGGCGCAGGCGGGTTTCAGCAAAGAGCTTCTCGTCGAAATTGCCCTGCATACGCAGATCGATTTCCGTTTCGAAGATATCGATTTCGCGCGCGAGTTCTTCGGGCATCCGGTCTTTGAGCTTGTCGGTCCACAGTGCGTTACTTGCTTTCATTCTGATTTCTTTCCTATTATAGAGAGCGATTATAGCGAGCGCTTCTAGAGAGTCGTCTCAGGGCGATGATCCAGGCAGCCCCACCTGTTCCCTGTCAGGAGCCCCGCGCCGCTCTGAACGGCCAGGGTTTTTTGATTGGGAGTGTCGCGACCCGGGTGCCGTTTCATTTTTTCGCCCCGCCGTTCTTCCTCAGGATACGCAGCCAAAAAGCTCCGCGTCGGCTGCACGTCCAGCCTTTTTCGACTATTCCGATCGAAATAGTATGAATCAGATCAGGGCAGCTCCGTGCCGGCACCTCGCGGGACTCAGAGCAAACTCAGGCCAGAGCCAGCTGCACCAGCCGCAGGGATTCCGGCGCAAGGTCCAGCTTGAGAGCGGCGGCGTGGCCGGCCTCCGACATCTTGCCCCAGGTCTTGCGCACAATGTCGACGACCTTCTCTTCGGGATGCTGATCGGCGAAATCCACGAAGTAGTGCCGTAAAAATGTCAGGCAGATCACGTCCTCTAAGGTCTGCGTATCAGCATCGCTGCGCAGCTTCTTCTTTTGCAAAAGAAAAGCGACCCGGTCGATCGTCTCGGGGTCGTAGCCGACCTCCGTCAGAATTTCCGCGGCCTGGTCGGCGTGAAATTTATACAGGATCGTGCGCCATTTATGATAGCCGGCCTTATCCATCGGATAGTCTTTGCGCGGAATTTTCCAGCGGCGAATGTGCTGGCAGCGAGCCGCAAGATGCACGGACTCCGGCGCATCCGGCGCGAAGCGCAGCAGCTCCTCGGTCATGCGCTGGCCATAGATGAGCTCTTTGGGCTGCGTGCTGCCGTCGGGCAGCTGCGTTTCGTTCGGATCTTCCGCGTTGGCCGCATCGAATTTTTCATGGGCCGCGGCCAGGCGCTCGTGATTTACTGTTGCTTCGCTCATAAATGGATCGCTGCGCGTCTCGATCACCGGCCCCACATCGTGAGATGAATGGCTCCGCGGCGAAAACGCGTTCCCCTCAGAAAAGCGCCGACGACGTCCCGGTCAATCCAGATTTTGTTTGCCCGCAGACGCCTGTGCCGGTTCCAGTCGAGCATGCGCAGAGCGGATTTCCTGAAAGGCCTGTTACAATTTGGCACGATCGGCTTCGGCGCGGCGGCGGCCCTGCCCGGCTGCAGCATCGTGCGTCGGATTATTCCCGGCGATTTCGACGTGGTTTTACGCGGCGGCACCGTCATGGACGGCAGCGGCGCGGCGGGCTTTCGCGCAGACCTCGGCATCGCCGGCGATCGCATCGCGGCCATCGGCGATTTGAGCGATAAGTCGGCGAGCCTGTCGATCGACGCCCGCGAAAAGATCGTCTGCCCGGGCTTCATCGATCTGCACAGCCACTCGGATTTAACGGCGCTCTCCAATTCATCCGCCGATTCTAAAATTCGCCAGGGCGTGACCACCGAAGTCGTGGGACAGGACGGCAACTCGATGGCGCCGATCGGCTGGATGCGATCCGGCGAGTGGAGCCGCGCGCTGCGACGCTACGACATTTCGGAAGCGTGGCGGGACTTCGACGGCTACTTCGCGACGCTGCGCGAATATGGAACGCCGGTGAATATCGTCAGCCTGGTCGGCGCAAGTACGCTGCGGCGCTACGTCGCCGAATTAAATACGCGCCCGCTTTCCGACTGGGAGTTAGACGAAGCGGTGCGGGCTCTGGACAAAGCGCACAAACAGGGCGGCAAATATATTTCGGCGGGCTTAGAATATATTCCCGGCGCCTACGCCACCGAACGCGAACTGGTGACTCTCGCGCGTCGCTCGAAATTATACGTAACGCATATGCGCAACGAAGACGATCGCGTCATTCCGGCCCTGCGCGAAGCGATCAATATTGCGCGCAAGTCGGGGGCCGCGCTGCACGTCAGCCACATCAAAGCCCAGGGCCGGCGCAACTGGGGCAAGCTCCAGACCATGTTCGCGATGATGGACCAGGCCCGGGGCTGGCGCACGCCCATCACCTGCGATCGTTATCCCTACCTGGCCTATAACAACGGCCTCATGAATCTCTTTCCCCTGGGACTGCGTCAGGGCGGCAACGCCGCGGGGGCCGCGCGCCTGGCCGCATCGCCCGAAACGCGGCGCGAAGTTCGGCCGGCGGTTCAGCGCAAGATCGATTCGCTTGGATCCTATAACGCGGTCATGCTTTCAGACGTGCGCGGAGCCTACGCCGGCTACTCCGGCAGGCGTCTCGGGGATCTTGCGGGCAGCCTGGGGCGCGATCCTTTTGATTTACTCTGCGACATCGTCATCGCTCACAGCGGCGGCGGCACGATGGTCGGCTTCGCCATGTCTGAAGAGAATTTGATCCGCCTGCTGCGCTATCCCTATTGCGCCATCGCCTCGGACGGAGCGGCCCTGAACGCCCGCAGCGCCGGGCGCGCCCATCCCCGGAACTTCGGCAGCTTCCCGCGCGTGCTGGGAACGTACGTGCGCGATCAAAATATTTTGAATCTGCCCGAAGCCATTCGGAAGATGAGCGGCCTGCCCGCTCAAATTCTGGGCCTGGCCGATCGCGGCCTCCTGGC
This sequence comes from bacterium, assembly GCA_024742665.1. Lineage (GTDB taxonomy): Bacteria > Spirochaetota > Leptospiria > Leptospirales > Leptonemataceae > JANSYA01. The sequence continues at coordinate 3,565 of JANSYA010000010.1, read as the reverse complement.
GACCGGCGGCCGCGCGGACATCGTCGTCTTCGATCCTCGGCGCATAGCGGACCGCGCGACCTATCTGAAGCCGGACTATCCGATCGGCGTCGAACACGTGCTGGTCAACGGCACGCCTGTCGTGTACGAAGAGAGTCCCACGGGCGCGCGGCCGGGCCTCCCGCTGACCGGCGATTTTGATACTTGACCGGCCAGGGGGATCGGCGGCCTGCTTCCGTGCATGCAATCAGCTTATGTACTCGACGGAATTCGCAGCCCCTTCGGCAACTTCGGCGGCGGCCTGCAGTCCCTGCATCCGACCGAACTCGGTAGAATCGTAACCGAAGGCCTGTTACAAAAGACGGGCGTCGCTCCGGAGAAAATCGCAGAGGTCTTTTTCGGCAACGTCATTCCCGCCGACTCCAGCTCGATCTATCTGGCCCGCCACATCGCCCTGAAATCCGGACTGGCGGTCGAGACTCCGGCGCTGACGCTGAATCGCCTGTGCGGCTCGGGCATGGAAGCAGTGATCCAGGCGGTCCAGGGCATCGCCCTCGGACGCTTTGATCTGGCGCTGGCCGGCGGCGTGGAAAGCATGAGCCAGGCGCCGTACATCGCAAGCGGCGCGCGCTGGGGCAATCGCCTGGGCAACGGTGAGCTCGAAGATATGCTGCTGGAAGGCTTAAAAGACCGTCACGTCGATTTGCCGATGGGCTGTACTGCTGAAAATCTCGCGAGCGCCCACCAGATTTCCCGCGAAGCCCAGGACGAGTTCGCGACACGCTCGCAAAGCACGGCGGAAGCGGCCCGCGACGCCGGCCGCCTGGCCGAAGAAATTATGCCGATTACGATTCCCGGACGCAAGGGCGACACGATCGTCGAGCACGACGAGTTTATTCGCGGCGCCGCGGGCGCGGCCAGTCTCGGAAAACTGAAGCCCGCCTTTCAAAAAGACGGCAGCGTCACGGCGGGCAACGCTTCGGGCATCAACGACGGCGCATCGGTTACGCTGATCGCATCGGAAGCGGCCGTGAAGGATTCCGGCCGGCCGGCGCTCGCGAAGATTCTCGGCTACGGCGTGGTCGGCTGCGCGCCGGATCAAATGGGCATCGGCCCGGCCTACGCGATTCCGAAGGCCTTAGACATGGCCGGCTTAACTTTGAATGACATGGACTTAATCGAAGTCAACGAAGCCTTCGCCGCTCAATATCTGGCCGTCGAAAAAGTGCTCGGACTCGACCGCGAAAAGACGAACGTCAACGGCGGCGCGATCGCCATCGGTCACCCCCTGGGCGCGTCAGGCAACCGGGTGCTTCTGACTCTGTGCAAAGAACTCCAGCGCCGCGGCGACAAATACGGCGTGGCCAGTCTCTGCATCGGCGGCGGCCAGGGCATCGCGATGGTCGTGGAACGGGTATAATCGAACGGCGCGATGCTCCCGACACCCGGGCTGCTCGATTGATTGGTCTATTACAATAGCGCTTTCACGATCTTCGGGCCGAGCATTTCGGTGGCGGTCATCGCGCCCGAAGAGAGCGCGCTCGCCACTCCCGCGAACAGCGTATCCTGTCCGGTTAAAAACAGGTTCTGAACCGGGCTGCGGGGTTTCATCCACTTCTCGGCGAAGCGCGCGGGGGTATGATCCAGGCCGTACAGTTCGCCGCGCTGGTATTTGTTGAAGTACTGTGTCGAGAGCGGCGTCGAAAGCTCGTGATAGCTGATCTTGCCTTTGACTTCCGGCACGTGTTTGTATACGGCCGCCAGCAGACGCTCCGAAAATTCCGCTTTAAGCTCGTCGTATTCGGCGCCCCGCTTGCGCCAGGGTTCGTCTTTCCACTTCGCGAACCAATCGTACGATGCCGGCGCGATCACATCGATCGTCGACTTACCGGGATAGTTCTCGTCCCACTGGGGATCCTTAAACGACGGAAACGAAATATAGACCATCGGCAGCTGCGCTTTCGGATCGGCCAGGAATTTCGCCAGGTTCGCGTCGTGGTCGTAGTCGGGATAGATCCAGATATTGCCGTTGCCGAGACTCGACAGTTCGCTCCGGGGCGTTTTCAGTCCGGTATACAGACAGATGTGACCGACGGAAGCTTTGAGTCCGCCAAGCTTTTTCGAAAGCCCCATGCGATCGGCGAATTCCCGCGGCAGCAGTTTGCCGTACGTATTGAAATAGCCGGCGGCGCTGACAATCTGCGGCGCGAGCAGCTCGTCGCCGTTCGCCATTTTTACGCCGACCGCCGCAGTCCCACGCACGAGGATCTCCTGGACTTCTTCGCCCACGAGAACTTTGCCCCCGCCGCTTTCGATGACTTTTTCAATCGAACGAGCGATGCTGGCCGCGCCGCCGACGGGAAAATTTCCGCCGTCCAGATAGTGATGCGCGACCATCGCGTGCATGCCGAAGCTTGACTGCTCCGGCGGCAGACCGTAGTCGCCCCACTGTCCGGTCAAAACGGCGATCAGCTTTTTATCAGACGTGATTTCCGAAAGCACGGCGGCGGTCGTGCGACAGAAGTACTTTTTTACGAGGGGGTCGGTGACAAAGGCCGTCGCGCCGCTCAAGAATTCCGGCGTAACTTTCTGAGCGACCAGAGCCGGCATGGCCAGGAAATTCACTTCGCGCAAAAGAGTCAAATAGCGATCGATGACCGGGCCCGCGTCGGGAAAATGGTGTACCAGACCGGCCTTAAAATTTTCGGCGCCCGCGCGAAACTGATATTCATTTTCGCCGATGACGATGCGGTCGTAGACTTCGTCCATGTACGACCACTCTAAAGCGCCGTCGGTGATCAGATCGTACATCTTGCGCAGAGGCGAAAGCGGCTTGTGGACTTCGCCGATATAGTGCACACCGACGTCCCACTCGTAGCCCTTGCGGGTATAGCTGTGAGTGAAACCGCCGGCCGTATAGTGCTGTTCGAGCACGAGCACGCGCTTGCCCGCTTTCGACAAAAGCGCGGCGGCGGTCAATCCGCCCATGCCCGATCCGACGACGATGACGTCGTACTCTTCGGCGGCGAATTTCGCGTTGTATTTCGTTCCGACAAAGCTCATGCGTGGTCCTGATTCTCGGTTTTCAATTTTCGCCTCTGTCTTAACAGAGAGTATCCATGCGCGTTGAGCCTTCAGGTTTAGACTCTGCTCCTATAAAATGCAAGCCTTTTGAGGTCCACGAGAGTTTTCTGCGCCAGAATTCTGAAAACCCGGCGTCACGCTGGCCGGACCACCCGCCGACGAACGGGGGATATTTTTTTACAGGGAGCAAAAGTGCAACAGAGCTTTTCTTTTTGCTGCCGGCACACCGACTGCGAGCTTCGAGGAATTCTGTTAGTTCTTATGCATCATTGAGCTATCTCGTCCTCCCGTATACCTGTGAAAATTAGTCCGGCACGTGAATCCGGACTGACCTGCCTTTGCACCGGGAACAAAAGCGCAAGAGAGCTTTTCTTTTTGCTGCCGGCACACCGACTGCGAGCTTCGAGGAATTCTGTTAGTTCTTCTACACCATTGAGCTATCTCGTCCTCCCGTATACCTGTGAAAATTAGTCCGGCACGTGAATCCGGACGACTGCCTTTG
>JANSYA010000007.1 GCA_024742665.1 bacterium | reverse complement strand
GTATAACTCCGCGAAATTCAGCATCACGATTTGGGTCTGCGTCGCGTCCGGTTCGATATAACGGGCCATGCACTGTTATAATACTACAGCTCTACAGGCGCCAGGATTTCACCGAGATTGACGGGTTTTTCGACAGGCTCTCCTCCCACACGGGGGCGGGATCCGGGCCGCGGCTCAACGGCCGTAGACGTAGTTCAGCCGCATGTACACGCCCGGGTTCTCGGTGATATAGGCGACTAGATCCTGGCGTTCGATGGCGAAGACATCGAGATTCGAAGTCGCCTTGAAGTCGTAGGTCGCGGCGGCGTTCTTTTGCAATTTGAAGATCTCTCCACAAAAATCGCCCGGCCCCAGCTCTTCGATCAGGCGCCCGTGATTCAACACGTGCACCGCGCCCTTCTTGATGATATAAGCGTGGTCAAAGGTCAGACCCTGGCGAATCATCAGATCGCCGGCTCTCAGCTTCAGCAGCTTCATGATCAATTCGAGCTGGGTCCGCTGGGAAGAAGTCGTCGCTCGAAAGAAACGCGATTTGGCCAGAGTTTCCCAGCTGCCGGTCTTGCGAATTTCGTTCAGGGTCAGAAATTTTTGATTCAGGCCGGAGCCCTTAATGAAATTCAAAAATTTCGATTTCTCGATGGTCAGCGCCTGGACTTCGGTCTCGGCGAAAACGTCCGCGCCCCGGGGCTGGTCGTTGATCAACGATGCTTCGCCGAAATATTCGTACGAACCGAAGCGCTTCGAATCGCTTTCTGAATCGTCTTCCCGGTCCATGCCTTCCACGCGCACGTTGCCGCTCAAAATGATAAAGAAATTATCGCCGGGGCTATTCTTCTCGATGATCTTCGAGCCGCGCTCGTAGCTCGCGTGTTCGACAATGCTCAGGAATTCCCGCGCCTTCGAGATGGGGAAATCGCGAAAGATGTCAACGTTCGCCAGAGCTTCCAGCATGCGATACTCGGCTTCGTGTTTGGGCTGCGAAGTCTCCGGGTAGAGCGTATTCTCGATGCCGAAGCGCGCGAGCGTCATATGCGAATCAGGCGGCATATCCTTTTTGGCGATATGGTACAGCGTGATTCGTTTTTGTACATCAATCGGCAGCGTGCTCAAATAATCGATGCGCGTATGCAGCGGCGGAATGCCGGCTTCGTGATAAATGATTTTGTGATGCCAGGGAAAATCCAGCAGATCGCGATAGCGCGATTCGGTCAGGACTCCCAGATCGAGCAGCTCTTTAAATCGCTCGGGATCGTTCAGGTGATCAGAAGAATATATGAAAGACTGGTCCTGAAAGAAAAATTCGAAGCTCAGGCTTGGAATCGAATGCAGCGCGTAGCTAAAACGAAACTCGGCGCCGTTGATAATATATATCCGCCCGATTACGACCGGCACGAAATCGAATAACGAAAACAATTCTTTGACCGGAATCTTTGTCAGGCCGTGGTACTTGCGCACGAAAGAGTGCATCACGGTTTCGGTCGAATAGATCGTGATCTTGCCTTCTTCCAGAATCTTCTGGAAGGTTCCGGCGTCGTGGTCCGCGTGGCAGTGAGTGAGAATGATCGAGTTAATCGACTTGGGGTTCACATTCGACTGGCGCAGCCACTCGGTGGAGTTCACCGGCGGATCGACCATCAGCCCCTGGTGATTAATCCACAGTAAAAAACCCGAAGTGTTTTCCTCCGGATCGAAGCCGTGACTCGGTCCCAGACAGGTAATTCCCAAAAGCGGCGGATTATAGGTGTGCGGCAGACGCGTGCCCGCATCGTAGATGATATTAAAATCGACGGTGCCGGGAATTTCAGTAGCCTGATCCCAGTCCTGATCCCGCAGTTCGAAGTTGCCGTTTCCCAGCTTGCTGATCGCGACGTTATTGATCTGCACCCGATCGTCGCGAAAGATTACGAACTTCACCAGATCGTCGAGCTGCCGGTTTCCGCGAAAGTGCTCTACTTCCGCGACCATATTCGGAAAGCCCTCGGTGTTTTCGCCGTCGATGTATTCGGATCTGAGATCGATGATCTCCGGGCCGAATACCGACTCTTTCAGGACGATTAGCAGCTGATCGCGCTGCTCCCGCGTGCAGACGATGTAGGTCTTTTTCTGGCGCAGGAAATGATTATAGTAGATTGGAAATTCGAGTTCGGCGACGGAGATGCCCTTCTCGACGTGAAAGAAATGATTCGGTAAAACGAAAATCTGCGGCGCACTGCGCGGCAACATCATCGTATCTTTGATCGTTTCAGGCGGAGCGCCGAACTGAACGTACCCGACCGAAGTTTCAACGAGCACGCCGCCCCGGGGCAAACTGGTAAAGGGGCTCGAAAGTTGCACCTGCGCTACCGGCATATCAGGCGGACCTGCGCTTCGAATGTGCTGTGGGTCGTTTCAAATCGATCGCTCCGGATATTCCAGCGGGAAACCCAGATTTCAGAACGAATTCAAAAACAAAAGGAAAAAACGCGGCCACTGCGCTTCGGGCGGGCTACCCGGGGAGCCGGAACCGATCCGACTCCGCTGTAAGCATATCAGGTGTGCTTTTCGATGAAGCTTTTCAGCTTCGGTTTCGGCTGCAGGCCGACCACGCGGTCTACGACCTGGCCGTCTTTATACAGGAGCAGAGTGGGAATCGAGGTGATTCCGAGCTTCTGAGCGACCTGTTGGTTTTCGTCCACGTTCAGCTTTGCGAAGGTAACGTCGGGCAGCTCGCCGGAGAGTTCTTCGACGATCGGAGCTACCATGCGGCAGGGACCGCACCACTCAGCCCAGAAATCCACCAGAACCACTCCGTTGGAAGTGTCCTGATCGTAGCTTGCATCTGTGAATGTTTTGACCGCCATAGGTTCCGCTCGTTCCTTTGAGAAATCTAAAAGAAATATACCGATGCCGCCCGGCGACCGTCAACTCTTCTTCTTTTTGCCGGCCTTTTTTTCCGCCATCAAGGCTTCGATTTTTTCCTTATTGTTGTCCAGAGCGATGGTGGCCTTCTTCAATTCGTCCTTCTGACCCGTAAAAGTGAAAATCTTCTTCTGCATTTCGAAGATTTTCTCGATTTGCTGGAGATCCGTCACCTCATTCGTGCTGAGCTCGTACTTGCTGCGGTACTCCTGAGCGGCCCTCTGGCTCTCTTCCATCAAGAAACGCATGTATTCCTGCAGGGGGCGATAGTTCTCGTCGTTCGGATCTTTGGTCCGCTCGAAGCGTTTGAAGTCCAGTAGATTGCGGGCCAGGGTCACCAGCTTCATGTACATATCGGGAAAATTCCAGCGCCACTTCGAGGTCTCGCCCATCGCGTGGCGGACGTTTTCCACGGCGTCCCGAAAGCCCACCATCAGATGCAATTTCTGAGCCGGCGTCATTTCCCCGAGTCCTTCCAGTCGCTCCAGATTTTCCGTCAGGGTGCCGTCCAGATCGTCCCCCACCACTTTCAGCAGATCGGTCATCCGGCTGGAAAGCTCTTTGCGGGCGTCGTTCAGATAGGTGTCGTTTTTGATATTCTGGATTTGCTGCGAGAGGCGCGACATCTGCACGAGGGTGTTCGCACGCTGGATGCCCAGAATTCCGGCCTTGACCTGAAAGTACGGATCCACTTTCGGATTGCGGCGCCCCGCCCCCTTTACGGTTGCGATTTCCTTTTTGAGATCTTCGGCCTGACTTTTATAGGCCCGGACCTTCTCGTTATAGAGATATTTCTGTTCTTTGCTGACGGCCATATATCATCGTTCCACTAATTTATCAGACGAAAAATGCGCGCTCCAGTCCCCCGACGGATGCCATGAAATCGCCGCCGGTCCGGCGCCGTGTGCGCCGGCGGTCGGGTCCTGCCGATCATTTCGTGGTGGCGTTCTCATCTGGTCGTCGAAAACCTGCCCCTGTTACGGCTGGCGCGGATCTCTGTTTAAGTATCGGCGTCCGGCACCCCGGGTTTCAGCCCGGCCCGGCGCCGGCTGGAATTTCCTGACGGGACTGAAGGCAACGGACCATCGCCAGCCGCGACCCGCAGGTGGAATTATGAGCTTAGGACCCTTAGAAATCGCAGGAATCGTCGTCATTGTGCTGCTGCTGTTCGGCGGCAAAAAGATTCCTCAGCTCGCCCGCGATCTCGGCACGGGACTGCGCGAATTCAAGCGCAGCATGAGCGGCGCAGAAAAAGAAATCACCGACGTGCGCCACGAGATCGAAGAGGACAACGAGCCGGCCGAAACCGTCAAGAAAGCGACTCGCTCCAGCTCGAAAAAAAAGAAAACCCGTAAGGCCTGAGAGCGCCCCCGCGCTCGATTTCTACAACCATGGCCGCCGCCCGCCATCGACATCAAAATTCAGGCCGTACAAAAAAGAAAGCCGCGTCTTCAAAGAAGGCGTCTCGTGGCTCCGCCCCCGCCCGCCGAAATAAAAAGCAGGCGTCGAAGTCCGCCGCCCAAAAGCGGTCCGCAGCCGGCGGCGCGAAAAAAAGCGCCCGCAAAAAGTCGATCCCCCGGGTGGTGCCCACCGGAACCTACCGGACGAATCCCGCCGCATCGCGCAGACCGACGCCCGCCGACCAGGAGCCGCTGGATTCGGATTACGATCGCCCGGATAATTCCAGAGAGTCAGAACAGTTAGATCGCTTCGATGCAGAAGAGCATCAGACCGACCGGCCCCACGAAGAAGAATACGAGGAGCCCGGCTACGAACATCTGCCGGATCCCTACGCGGATGACGAAGACGAAGGCGCCGTGATGTCCGTCGGCGATCACCTGGAAGAGCTGCGAGTCCGCATCTTCCAGATCATCGGCGTCGTCGTCGGCCTGAGCGTTTGCGCCGGATTTTTCAGCGGGGCATTGCACGACTTTCTGGTCGGCCCCTATCGCAATTTGACCGACGAGAATCTGATTCTGCAGAACGTCTACGGCCCGATGGAAATTCTGATCAAAGTCAGCGTGCTGGCCGGAGTGATCGTCGGCTTTCCGGCGATCGTATTTATCTTATGGGGTTTCGTAACTCCGGCCGTATCCAGGCGGACCGCGATCTACGGCCACCTGGCGGTCGCGGGCTCCGCTCTACTGTTCTGGACCGGCATCGCGGTGTGCTGGTTTTATATCGTGCCGCTTTCGCTGCAGTTTTTCTTTGTCGGGATGCAGATGGAGGGCGTCGATCCGGTTCTGAGCGTCGAGCGCTACTACGGTTTTCTCTTCGCCCTGCACCTGGCAACGGGTCTGGCCTTCCAGCTGCCGATCGTTTTGATCGCCCTGGGCGCGGTCGGCATCCTGACCGTGGCGTGGCACCAGCGGACCTGGCGCTTTGCCCTGGTCATCATCTACGTTTCTTCCGCGGTGATCACGCCCCCCGATCCCTGGAGTATGCTCGGGGTGGGCACGCTGCTTTCGCTGCTGTATGTACTCTCCATCTGCGTGGTGTGGCTGATCGAACGCAGTCGGCGCTGATGCTCTAAAGCTTTTGGCGCTTCGCATACGCCACGCGCAGGTCCGAAACTTCAGCAGCGGAGCCGACTGCTCGCGCGGGAGGATCAGGCTACGGCCGACGGGAGATGCGCATGCGGTCCGGGCCGCCGCGCGAAGGATCCAGAGATTCCCCGCCTCCAATAGAAGAACCACCCGCGAGGGCAGGGAGGTGTGCCCGTCTCCGGCGGTGGGCTCAGGGATCCAGTTTTAACGATCGAAAGCGGGAGAGCCCTGACGCGGGCGCGCGGCCCGCGAATTCAGGCGAGCTTTTCTTTTTTCTCGCCGGCCGACTTCGCGTTCTCTTTCTGGGAGGACTTGCCTTCTTTTTTACCGGACTCTTTTTTCATCACAAAAACGGGCTGATCATTATTTTCAATAACGCCCGGAGTGATCACAACCTCTTCGACATCGTCGCGCGAAGGAATCGTATACATCAGGTCCATCATCACATTTTCAACGATGCTCCGCAAACCGCGAGCGCCGGCTTCGCGTTCAATCGCCATCTCGGCGATCGAGATGATCGCGTCGTCCGTGAATTTCAGCTTCACGTCTTCGATTTCGAAGATGCGCTGGTACTGCTTGAGGATCGAGTTCTTCGGCTCGGTGAAAATCGTTTTGAGAGTATCGACGTCCAGATCGTCGAGCCCCGCCAGAATAGGCAGACGGCCCACGAATTCCGGAATCAATCCGTATTTCATTAAGTCGTCCGGAATCACGCGCGCGAGGACTTCGCGCCGGGGTTGTTTGCTCTCGCGGATTTCTTCGGCATCGCCGGCCTTGCGCCCGAAGCCGATTTCGCGGCGACCCAGTCGATTTTCGACGATCTTGTCCAGACCGACGAAGGCGCCGCCGCACATGAACAATACGTTTTTCGTATCGAGGGAAATAAAATCCTGGTGGGGATGTTTGCGACCGCCCTGGGGCGGAACGTTGGCCACTGTGCCTTCGATGATTTTCAGCAGCGCCTGCTGCACGCCCTCGCCGGAAACGTCCCGGGTAATCGAAGGGTTGTCGGTCTTACGCGAAATCTTATCGATCTCGTCGATATAGATAATGCCGATCTCGGCCTTTTTTATATCGTTGTCCGCGTTTTGAATCAGACGCAATAAGATATTTTCGACGTCCTCGCCGACGTAGCCCGCTTCCGTCAGAGCCGTGGCGTCGACGATCGCAAACGGAACTTTGAGCAAACGCGCCAGAGTCTGAGCGAGTAGAGTCTTGCCAGAACCGGTCGGACCGATCATTAGAATATTGGACTTATCGAGTTCGATCTCGCCCTTCTTCTGATTTTGATTGATGCGCTTGTAATGATTGTAGACCGCAACCGCCAGGGCTTTTTTCGCGCGGTCCTGGCCGATGACGTACTGGTCGAGAATAGATTTGATTTCGGTGGGTTTGGGTAGCTCGCCCTGGAGCACGCCGCCCGTATCCTGATCGGTTTCTTCCGCGATAATTTCGTTACAGAGCTCGATGCACTCGTCGCAAATATAAACGCCCGGCCCCGCGACAAGGCGACGCACCGCGTCCTGTTCCTTGCCGCAAAACGAACAGTGGAGCTTCTCGCGATCTCCGCTTTTCTTTCGTACTGCCATTTGCGTTCCTGCCCTTTCAGCGCGACCCGCGGGGGCCGCTACCGATTCCTCAGCTTTCGCCGCTCTCAGTTTTGGTGTTGTCGATGACGTTATCGATGATGCCGTATTCCCGCGCATCTTCCGACGACATATAAAACAAACGATCGATATCTTTTTCGATCTGCTCCAGCGGCTTGTTGGTATGTTCGCCGTAGATGCGGTTCAGTTTTTCTTTGATGCCCAGGATTTCTTTGGCCTGGATTTCAATGTCGCGGGACTGGCCCTGCACGCCGCCCACGGGCTGATGCATCATCACCCGCGCGTTCGGCAGCGCGGAGCGTTTGCCTTTCGCGCCCGCCGCCAGCAGCAGCGACGCGATATTCGCCGCCTGACCGATGCAGACCGTGCGAATTTCCGAGCGAATGTACTGCATCGTATCATAGATCGCCAGACCGTCGGTGACGTATCCGCCGGGGCTGTTGATGTAGAGATAAATGTCTTTGTCCGGATCGTCCGCATCTAAAAAGAGCAGTTGCGCGATCACCAGATTCGCGTACACGTCGTCGATCGGATAGCCCAGAAAGATGATCCGATCTTTCAGAAGCCGGGAATACGGATCGTAGGCGCGCTCGGTGCGGCCGGTCTGCTCCCAAATTGTAGGTACTATCGCCATTTAAAATTTCCTTGAGATTGTTCGAGATTATACAGAGATCATTGCGACTGCGATCCTCAGCCGGCCAAACCGCTTCCAGAGTTCCGGGGCTCTGGCCACCCCGTCCTTTTATAGTATCGCCCGTGGACGCGGATGACCCCGAAAAACCCGGAATCCACACCAGAAAAATACGATTCTAGCGGTCTGTCAAGAATCAGATATATTTCCCGCAGGCGCACAATCGCGGTTTTCCGTACACCAATCGACGGAAGGCGGGACAGTCCCGGACTGCTCCGCGAAAGCGTCCGGCCGGTCAAAAACGTCGCTGGCCATGCCCGTACTCGTGACAAGCCAGGGCCCGGCCGGCGATGCGGCTCATCCGAGCCGCCCGCGCGATTCGCCGCCGGCGGGTGCGGCTCAGTTCAGCAGGCCTCGCTCTTTGAGCGCGTCGAGGGCCACTTCTTTGCCTTTCCGAACGTCGCCGTTTTCATAGATCCATTCCAGGCTCTTTACGTACAGCAGACGGCCGCGCACGTCCCCGGCGATATTCTCATTGCCCACGATATCTTTCATCTGCTCCGGCGGCAGAAACTGGCCGTAGGTCTTCTGGATTTCCTCGGCGACTTCTTCGTCGGAAACTTCGATCGTTTCGGTTTCCGTGATTTCACGCAGAACCAGGCGGTCGTGAATGCCTTTCAGTGCGGACTCTTTCAGATCGGCGTCGAGCTTTTCGCGCGTTTGACCGGAAATCTGCGCCAGGCCGTCCATGTCGAGATCCTGGTTGCCCATGCGCTGCTTGATTTGCTCAAAGCGCTGCTGCACTTCGTTTTCGACGACCGAATCCGGCACGTGGATCTTTGAGCCTTCGACGATCTGTTCGAGGATGCCGTTCATGGCCTCCTGCTTCAGAGCCGTCTTCGCCTGCTCTTCCAGGGTCTCGCGCACGGAGTCTTTGTATTCCGCGAGAGTTTCGTATTCGCCCATATCTTTGGCGAATTCGTCGTTGAGTTCCGGCAGTTCGGCGAACTGGCAGTCTTTGATCTTCAATTCCACGCTGATTTTTTTGCCGGCGAAATTCGGATCGGGAAACGAATCTTCCATCTGTAGATCGAAGGTTTTCGTTTCGTCGTACTTCATGCCGACGACCTGCTCATCCATCCCGGGCAGGCTCTGGCCCGCGCCGAGTTGAAAGCGGAAGTTCTCGTTGTGGAACAGATTTTTGCCGCCTTCGCTGTCTTTGACGTCGATGGAGGCCGTAATAAAATCGTCGTTCTCAGCGCCGTCGCCTTCCGGACGAGTCTGAAGAGTAGAGCGCTCTTTCTGAACGCGCGTCAGCTCCGCCTGAATATTCGCGTCGGAGATCTTACCCACGTCTTCGGTGACTTTGATCTTCTTGTACTTACCGAGCTTGACTTTCGGCATGCTGTCGTAGGCGCCCTTGAAAGTAGCGCCCTTGCCGCGTTCAAAGCTTTCAATCTCAAAGCGCGGGACGCTAATGGGCGCCGGGTCGAGTTCTTCGACGACGTCTTCGAAAGCCTGGGCGATCAGTTCGCGCGCGGCGTCTTCGGCCACGCTGTCGCCGAGATGCTTTTCGACCATCGCCAGCGGAACCTTGCCGGCCCGAAAACCGGGCAGCTTGATTTTGCCCTGGGCTTTTTTATAAGCGCGCTGAAACGCGGCTTCCACTTCTTCCGAAGTGGACTTGAGCGTAACTTCCGCCGTGACCTCGGTGAGCTTCTTGACCTTAAAATCCATAATCGCAATTCCCCGTGGACAATAAAATACCCGCCTCTCTATTCAAAGGAAGGGCGGGTACCGTATTTTACTGAAACATGTACTGAGCGGGAAACGGGATTCGAACCCGCGACCCCCTCCTTGGCAAGGAGGTGCTCTACCACTGAGCTATTCCCGCGTTGTGCGAGCGAAGGGACTTGAACCCCCACACCTTTCGGCACCAGAACCTAAATCTGGCGTGTCTACCAGTTCCACCACGCTCGCGTGACTGAATTGGCGGACAGAGATTGCAGGGTTTTCCAACCCGGTCCGCCAGTCAAACAGAAAAGGAATTTGAGGGCGCGCCCCGGTCGAGTAAAAAAATAAATGCGGCCGAAACCAGGAGGCGTCCGTCCAACAACGATATGGATCGGTTCCATTTTGCTGAGGCTTCGGGAAGCACTCCGCCCGCCGCGACTGATGCCCGACGCGCGCTGTCGGTCCTGCTGGTCCTCGCACTCGGCGGCGTGGCCGCTGGCTGTTCCTCTATTCAGGCCACGAACTACCTGAAGGCGGAGTGGAAGCACCGGCCCTTCGCGGGTTGTCAGCGAAATTGCGCGTACGTCGATCCGTCGGAATGCTCGGTCGCCTGCGCCCGGGTCCCGGGACAGCCAGGGGGCGAAGTTCAGATTGATGGCAAAGGCGGTTCCCACATGATCGCGTACGGTCCCTGCCTGCTCCCTGCAATTCCACAGGATCGACCGCTGCTCGCTTCCGAATCCATCGACCTGAATATTCGCCTGGACTTCCGCTCACTCGCAGGAGCCGGATCGGCCGGGCCGGTGCGCGTATTTAAGAGCAGCTTCGAAGCCCGCTTCGCCGACGGCGAGCGTCTCATGCCCCGGGGGGTTTCTTTCTCGGAGGTCGACGCCGACGGGCTCGCCGTCTTTCACGACTACGCTTCGAACTCTACGGAATACGGCGAAGTCTTCGCGGAAAGCTACGATCTGCCGGCGCACTCTCAGGTGGAACTGCCGTACTCCCGCACCTTTTACGACACAGAATGGATTGAAATTCGACTGCAGGTGGCCGTCCGAACCGGGGATGGGAGGTATCTCCCCGTGGAGCTGCCGGCCGTTCGCATGCGCCCCGCCCGGGACTACGATTACACGCCCTTCGTGATTCCGCTTTATTTTGGACCGGTGCGTTAGTCCGCTGAAGAAGGACGATAGATGGGGCGAGTGAGGGGAATTGAACCCCCGACGTCCAGTGCCACAAACTGGCGCTCTACCACTGAGCTACACCCGCCGTATCTATTCTTCTCAAATGATCATCCGAAGACAATCTTCTGCACACACCGTCGATTTCCGTGGCAGTGAAACCGACGTTCTGTCCGTCCGCCAAATTCGGCGTTGCCTTCCGCGCCAGGGCGCAGCTACCAGCGAAGCATACCCTGAAGGGCAATGCCAAACTGGGCATTGCCTTCCGCGCCAGGAGGGAGTCGAACCCCCGACCCGCTGCTTAGAAGGCAGCTGCTCTATCCAGCTGAGCTACTGGCACCCGGACATTCGGGATGATTGGATTCGAACCAACGGCCCTCTGCTCCCAAAGCAGATGCGCTACCCCTGCGCTACATCCCGTATCTCACGAGGGGTGAGCCGCCTGGCGACGAAAGTTTTTACCGAAACTGCCCGGAAGCGTCTTCGATTGCTTGCTCTCTCCGCAGGACGTTCTACACGAATCCCCGCAACCTCTATTCTACAAACACGCCGTGCGTCCATTAAAAAAGCTTCCGATCTGCTAAAAACGGGCCCCGCAGACTGTTTTCGGCCCCCGGAACGGGTCGATAGGTACCACGATATGAGCCGTACTACACTCTGGGAGAGTCTGCGCATCTTTCGCAAAGAGCCGGAAGAAGAAGTCATGGAGCTCCTGCGCACCTGCCCCGTGTTTGCCGGGATACCCGATCGGGGGCTGCGTCAGATCCGCGAGATGTGCCATCTGCGGTATTATAAGGACAACGAACACATTTTCCGCTACGGCGAGCCCGGGGTGGGTCTCTACATTGTGCTGGAGGGCCAGGTGGAAATCTACCGGCTGGAGGCCGGCGACTATCACCGCCAGTTTACTGTGCTCGGCCCCGGCGACTTCCTGGGCGAGCTCGCGCTCTTAGAAGATCTGCCCCGGACGGCCTCCGCCGCTTCCCGGGGCTACTCCCGGGTGATGGGTTTTTTTCGCCCGGACCTGCTGAGTCTGCTGCAGCGCAATCCCCGCCTGGGCAGCCTGATTATTTTGAATATGGCCCGACTTACGGCCCGCCGCCTGATCAATACGAACGACGAGCTGGAAAAACTGCAGCAGGAAGTCAGCAGCCTGCCGGACGGCGCGATCTATGATGCGGGGCTGCCTGACTGATGCCCCAGGTCGAAGCCCATAAAATCCGGCGAACGCGGATCCGCGGCGACGTCGCCAATTTCCTGGTCCAGCTGTTCTTTGTCGCGCTGCTGCTGGCTTTCGTCGGCTTTATTGTGGCGGGAGTCACCACGCTCGCCATTCCCATCGGCATCGCCTTTCTGATCGCTCTGGCTCTGAACCCCGCCGCGGATTTTCTCGAAGGCCTGGGCATTCCGCGATTTTTCGCGGTGCTGTTCGTACTGCTCGGCATGATCGGCGTGGCCATCATCGCGACCAACCTGGTGCTGCCCTTGCTGATCGGAGAGATCACCAGCCTGGCGTCCCAGCAGCAGGTGCTGGTTGAGCGCGCGGGCGGAACTCTAAGCGGACTGCAGTCGCAGCTCGCCGGCGTGCTGCCGCAACGCGTGACTGACAGCCTCGAACCGTCGGTCGCGATTCCGGCGATCCGGACCAAAATCGCGGCGATGCTGCCCCAGGATCTCAGCTTTCTCGGCAACTTCGTTACGTATCTATTCGTGACGCCGATTATCACGATCGTCTTTTTATGGCAGGGCCACGAAATCTTTCACCGCTTGATGTACATGGTTCCCAACCGCTACTTCGAAATGGTGATCCTGCTGGTTTATAATATTTACGAAAGTATCATCGCCTATATCAAAGGGCTTTCGATTCAGTTCGTGATTCTGGCGACGGTCTTCAGCTCCGGCTTCTATTTGATCGGCCTGCCCTACTGGCCGGTGATCGGTTTACTCGCGGCCACCGTAAATATCATTCCCTATCTGGGCCCGGCCCTGGGAGCCATCCCCGCGCTCGCGATCGCACTGCTGGAAGGCGGCGCCTCGGGCACGAATCTGATTCTACCGGCCCTGGCGGTGATCGGCATCGCCCAACTGGTCGACAACGCCATCATTCAGCCGGTGATTCTGGCGCGCTCGGTCGAACTGCATCCGCTGATTGCGATTATGGCCGTCATAACGATGCAGCAGTACTTCGGCGTGATCGGCATGGTCATCGCGATTCCCCTGGCGAGCATCGTCATGGTTTCGATCGAGATCATGTACAAGCAGCTGAAGGCATTCGGTATTATTTAGGCGCTTCCAAATCCTGCAAGATATGCGGTTCGCAGCAGATCAAGAGCGGATCAGAGGGTGTCCCCGGGGATCGAGATCGGCGCGCACGAAAATGAATTGCAGTTTCTGGACGGGAGCGACAAATTCTGTCCGTGAACGAAAGCGCCCCTCCGAACGATGAAGTCCGCGGACTCTTGCAGAGTTTAATCACCGACAGCCGCCGCAACGCCGAGCGAACCCGGAGGCAATCTTATATTTTTTTGATTCTCGGCGTGCTCCTCGCAATCGGCGGGCTCGCGTACTACGGCCTGCGTATTCCCGCGCGGGTCGAATACAAGGATCTGGAGTTCGGTGTGGCCATACTCAAGATTGCGGTCAAATACGGACCGCATGTCGGCACGCTCTTCTTCGTCGAATTGATCGCTTTTTTTATGCTGCGCCAGTTTCGCATGCTAACGGAAGACTACAGATACTTCGAAGCGATCGTACGCCGGCGCGAAGCGAATCTAACGGTCTATCTTCTGGCGGATCGCCGAAAAAAAAGCGAATCGGACTGGCCGCAAATCGTGAAACATTTCCAAAACGACGAAGAATTCGTCCGCCCGGGATACGGCGAAACGAAAACGAAAGCGAAACCGGGAAACGACGGCTTCTCGGACGATGACCTGGATTTTGTGGGCAAATTCGCGCAGGCCCTGCGATCGATTTGGCGTCCCTGAAGCCTGATACCCCGCCCACGCCTATCCGCGCTGCAGCTGCGGCAGATCGCGAAACAGGAACTGCTTGTACTTATCGTGCACGTTTAAGATATAGCCGAGAGACGAACAGAACTTCACCAGCGTGCGAATGAAGATGTACTTATCGTGATTGGCGATTTTGCCCTTCGCGTCTTTTTGCGATGCCAACAGCGTCCGAATCTTACCGAAGAAGGCGGCGCGCACGGCGATGTTGTAGCCCTCTTTCTTATAGCGATACGGCGCAAGCTCTTTGATAAAGCCTTTTGCGTACCGATAGAATTCCTCGACGTCCCCTTCGATCAGCTTTTGCTCTTCGAGCGTGAAGGTGCTGATATAGCTGCGCAGCAAAGTGAGCGACGCCGCCAGCTCCTGGTCGCCGGTGTGAGCCAGAGCCTTCTGATAGAAATTGGACTCCATGCTCACGTCGATGAAATACTCCCATGTATCAACGCTGGTTTCAACGGTGTTCAGTTCTTCGATTGTAGGAGTGGGAGTCTCGGACGCGGTCATAAAAATCGAACAGCCTGTTCAATCTAAACTACCGACATCGCTGCATTTATCAATCAAATTTCAGTTTCCTTTTCTACTTTACTGCGAAAACGGACGGAATGATCTGTCCTGACCATGCTCAATATCAGCGACGAAATCAGTATATCCGACATCCGGGCCCGCGAGATCCTCGACTCCCGGGGCAACCCCACCGTAGAAGTAGACGTCTTCTTAGAGGACGGATCGGTCGGCCGCGCGGCCGTGCCCTCCGGCGCGAGCACCGGCGAACATGAAGCGATCGAACTGCGCGACGGCGACGCCGGACGCTATCTCGGCAAAGGCGTGCGCAAGGCCGTCGAAAACGTGCACACCATGATCGCGCCGGCGCTGATCGGCAAAAACGTATTTCGCCAGCGCGAAAACGACCGGCTCATGCTGGCCGTCGACGGCACGCCGAATAAAGGCAAGGTCGGCGCCAACGCCATTCTCGGCGTGAGCCTTGCCATGGCTCACGCGGCCGCCGCCTCCGCCGGCCTGCCCCTCTATCGTTATCTCGGCGGCTCGAACGCCTTCGAACTGCCGGTGCCGATGATGAACATCATCAACGGCGGATCGCATGCCGACAACAACGTGGACTTCCAGGAATTCATGATCGTGCCCGCCGGCTTGGCGACCTTCTCGGAAGCGCTCCGGGCCGGCACCGAAATCTTTCACGCTCTGAAAAAGCTGCTGCACGAGCGCGGCCTCTCGACGGCGGTCGGCGACGAAGGCGGCTTCGCTCCCGATCTCAAGAGCAACGCCGAGGCCCTGGATGTGATCATGCAGGCGATCGAAAACGCCGGCTACAAAGCGGGCGAACAGGTATTGCTGGGTCTGGACGTGGCCAGCTCCGAATTTTACGATAAGTCGGCGAACACATACAGGCTCGAAGCCGAGAACGCGACCAAAACCGCCGACGAGATGATCGACTTCTACGACGAGCTCTGCGCGAAGTATCCGATCATTACGATCGAAGACGGCCTGGATGAAAACGACTGGGACGGCTGGAAAAAACTCACCGACCGCCTCGGAAAAAAGGTTCAGCTGGTCGGCGACGACCTGCTGGTTACGAATACGAAGCGTCTGAGCCAGGCGATCGAGCAGGATATTGCGAATTCGATCCTGATTAAGGTCAACCAGATCGGCTCTTTGACCGAAACTTTAGATGCGGTGCAAATGGCCGGCCGCGCGCGCTACACTTCCGTCATCAGCCACCGTTCCGGCGAGACCGAAGACAGCACGATCGCCCACATCGCCGTGGCGACCAACGCCGGCCAGATCAAAACGGGTTCGCTCTCCCGTTCGGATCGCGTCGCCAAGTACAACGAGCTGCTGCGCATTGAAGAGGATCTCGGGGAAACGGCCCGCTATCCGGGACGCGCGGCCTTTTTTAATCTGGCATGAAACTGCGGTATCTCTTTCTCGTGATTGTAGCCGGCACGACCCTCGCGGGGTACGTGCTGGTCTTCGGAGATCAGGGATACCTCAGACAGAGCCAGGCCGAACAGGAACTCGCAGAAACCCGGGCGGCGATCCGCGGCCTGGAAAAAGAGAATGAAAACCTGACCCGGCAGTACGCCCGCCTGAGCGAGCGGGTGCCGGCCCGCCCGGACGGCTCCGACGCCGTGGCGCAAGCCCCGGCGGAGACGCGAAGCGGCGGCACGGCCACAATTCTCAAATTCGAAGACGACCCGCTCGCCGCGACTCCCGCCGGCGGCACTGCGAGCACCCAACCGGGCTCCTTTCTGGCGACGCCGCTGGCCGAACAGACGCTTTCTCTGACCGAAGCCCGGGCGCTGTTTTTGACCGGCATGTTCTTCCTGGCGATCCTGGGATTCTACGGCATCACCCGCCTGGAGCGTTTACTGCGTGCCGACTGATTCGGACTCCCGATGCGAGCCCCGGTCGAATCCGTGGAATCCGTGGAAACCGCGTAATCCGCGGCATCTGTGTCATCCGCGGCGTCCCTGTCATCTGCGGCGAAAACAGATCGTCGTTGACGCGCGGCCCGCCGATTCTTAGCTTACCAGTATGAACTCAGATTCTTTGAATCCCCTGCATTCTCAGCTGGCCGGCTCCGGCGATATCCGGATGGACGAAAGCGAAACAAAAAAATCCGAAGAAAAGTCCAATCCGATCGCAGCGAAGATCGAAGAGAAGCTGCTCGAAAAGCGCCAGATTTATCTGTGGGGAGCAGTCGAAGACAAGTCCGCTCGCTATATCGTCGAGCGCATGCTGTATCTTGAAGCCGAAGATCCCGGCAAAGATATTACGCTCTATATCAACAGCCCGGGCGGCGTGATTACTTCCGGCATGGCGATCTACGACACCATGCAAATGATTTCGTCCGACGTCTCGACCGTATGTATGGGACTCGCGGCGAGCATGGGCGCTCTGCTGCTCTGCGGCGGCGCGAAAGGCAAACGCTTCGCCTGGCCCCACGCCCGCATCATGATTCACCAGCCGCTGATCTCGGGTCAGATTGTCGCCCCCGCCATCGACATCAAAATCCAGGCCGAAGAGATTCGTAAAATTCGCGACGAGCTCAATCGCATCATCTCCGAAGCGACCGGTAAAACTCTGGAACAAATCGAACATGACACCGATCGCGACTACTATCTGAACGCGAAAGAAGGCGTCGAGTACGGCATCATCGACGGCGTTTCCAAAAGCGTATAATTCGAAACCCACGCCGACTGGCGTACACAAAAAACTCCCCGCCCCCTGCTTCCGGGCCGGGGAGTTTTTTGTGTCCGGCGAGGCGAATAATCCGCAAAGGCCGGCCGCGCACCCGGCTCAGGCTCAGTCCTGAATGTCTACGATCACCGCGGTCAGGTCGTCTTCGAAGCCATCGCTCGGGCCGTGCCGCCGGTTCCAGTCGCTCAGCTGCTCGATCAGGCGCTGCATAAAATCTTCCGCCTTCGCTTCCGCGTTTTCCCGAAAAGTTTGCAGCAAGCGCTCCTGACCAAAAACGTTATCGCCGTGGCCGCATTCGAATAGGCCGTCGGTGAATGCGAAGATGCGGTCTCCAGCAGACAGATCGAATTCAGCGACTTCGGCCCCGCCCTCTTTCAAGAATCCCAGGATGCTGCCGGAGGGCCGCAGCGACACGACTTCGCCGCCCGGGCGATGAATCAACAGCGGCGGATGCCCGGCGTTCGCGGTTTGCAGGCGACGGCTTTTCAGATCGATGCTGACGTAGCAGGCCGTTACGAAGTTGCCGTTCATCATTCCGGATTCGAGCAGGACGCGTTCCATGCCCAGCAACACTTCGGCCGCGTCGCGGTCGCGATCCTTTTGAATATTAAAGGCGACCCGCACAATCGACGCGATCATCGCGGCGGGCACGCCGTGGCCGACCACGTCCGCGACCAGTACGCCCAGATGGCCGTCGCTTTCGTGAAATCCGAAAAAATCGCCGCCGACCGCCGACATCGGTTCGTAAAATGAATGCACGCCCAGCCCGGGCAGAACCGGCATGCGCGACGGCAATATCGACGCTTGAATCTTTTGCGCGAGCTCCAGCTCGTGTTTGATTACGGCGAATTCCGAATCCCGTCTGCGATTCGCCTCCTGCAAAGCGACATACTCCATGCCGCGATCCACAGTGGACTGAAAATCTTCGAAGTCCATCGGCTTGGTCAAAAAGTCGAAGGCCCCGTCGTTCATCGCCGCGCGAATATTGCTCATGTCGCCGTAGGCCGATACAATGATCACGCGCTGGATCGGATCGATTTTGGAAATCTCCGCCAGCAATGTCAGGCCGTCCATCCGCGGCATGCGAATATCGGTGACAACCAGGGGCGGGACTTCCAGGTCGCGAAAGATTTCAAGCGCTTCGACGCCGTCGCGGGCGAATACGAATTCGTACCTGCCCTGCTTGATCTCAGCGCGAAAGCGCTGGCGAATCATAATTTCGACGTCCGGCTCGTCGTCTACAACCAGAACCTTGCGTTCCATACCTGCGAATATGACGGCGGAGTTCCGCCAGGTCAAGAGGATTCGCTATCCATCCTTGATAACTTTTAGTCTCAGCCCCTTACTTATTTTCACTCGCGAGCTGATCCGGCATAAGATCGTACGCGGGATCGCTTAAATCTTTTCGCAGATCGCGGGTCTTTTCGCGAATTTCCGGCGGCAGTCCGAATATTTTCGTCAGCAGCCAGCGCATATAAAAGGCCGGCCACACGCGCTTGCGCATGTACAGCAGCGAGTTGGGATCGCGAATAGATTTCGCGGGCGGGATCTGGATGCCCTGCGGCACGTGACCGACCCAGAAATAGTGGTTGTTGCTTTCGGCGTAGTCGAAGGCTTCCGTCGCATGAATCTTCGCCAGGTCCATCCAGGGATGCGTCTTTTCGTCCCATTCATAGTTGGAATTCAGAATCTGCGCGTCGTCTTCGCCGGGTTGAATGCGATGCAGCTGAATCTGTAAAATATAGCGCGTCCCGTCGCCCTTCGCGCAGCGCTCCCGGAATTCGTCTTTGCTATAGGTCATCGAAGGCGGATCGCCGCCCGCCAGGACGCGCTGGTCGTGCAGAGCTTCCGGCGTGGAAATATCGCGCGGATCCGGCATGCCGCTCTCCGGCCGGCGGTCGCCTGGAATGCCTCGAAACTTCACGTAGTAGCGCGTGCCGTCCGTGGACTCCCAGATGTATGGAGTTTGACTGTAATAGTACAGCGACTCAACCGAATCCGGCAGACGTCGCAAACCGGAACGCGCGCCGAGCAGGCCGCGATGATATTTCTGATAGTATTTCAAATAATCGTCGCCGCGATCCGCCTCCCGGACCGAAACAAAACGCAGAAACGAAAGCGCGTTCCAGAAAAAAGTAATCCGCCCCGTATTCATTTCGAGATCGAAGGGACTCTTGTAATTCGTGTCGGCGAATTTCACCGACATACTGCGCACGATCAACATGGCGTCGTCGTACCAACCGACGGCCGCGTGGCGCACGCGAATCGTGAATTCGCGGCCCGGCTGGAAAAAATCGTGAGCCGGAAATTCAGGATTATCGACGATGCGCAATTGCCCCCGACCGGCGACTCCGCTGTTGTGCGACATATGCGATCTACGCGCTCCGACGACCACCAGCCACGGGAAAAATTTTGCGACGGACCACAAAACGATTCGATCATAGATTTTTTTAAGCATGGTTTGCGTTCTCCTCTTCTATTCCGCGCCCGGGCAGTCGGATAATAAACTCCGTGTATTCGCCCGGACGGCTGTCCACGTCGAGACTGCCGCCGTGTTGCTGCACGATGATATCGTAGCTGATCGAAAGACCGAGGCCGACTCCGTTGCCGGCCGGCTTCGTCGTAAAAAACGGCAGGAAGATCTTTTCAATGTTCTCTTCTGAAATACCGCCACCGTTATCGCGCACGCGAATTTCGATCTCGTCCTGTTCGACGTCAAGCCGACTGGAAACCCGCACGACCGGACGGCGCCCCGACTCGGTCGCCGCGTAAAAGGCGTTATTCAAAATATTCAAGAATACCCGGCTGATCGCCTGATGATCGACCCGCACGCTATGCCCGGCCAGATTCAGATCCTTTTCAAGCTGGAGATCGCACTGGGGCTGCTTCAGAAAGATATTTCCGTGCACGATATTCACGCACTCTTCCAGCAATAGATCGATTTCGGTTTCGGCGATCGTGCCGGCGTCCGTGCGAGCGTGCTCCAGCATGGAACGAATGATGACTTCGGCGCGCTTGCTGTTGTCGCCGATGCGCTGAATATTCTGCGTTACCATTTCGAGAGTTTCCCGCACGTCGGACGCATTCGCCGGCTCGCTTCCCGCGGCCCAACCTTCCGCGATCATTTCGCTGAGTTCGACGAACTGCCCGCTGGAAATTTCCGCGAAGTTTTTGATGAAGTTCAAAGGATTGCGAATTTCGTGCGCCACCCCGGCCGTCAGCATCCCCAGAGACGCGAGCTTTTCCTGAGCGATGATCTGACTCTGCATGGTCTGGAGGCGGTCTAAAGTTTCGCGCAGCTCGCTGGTGCGTTCTTTGACTTTGTGTTCCAGGGATTCGTACAGCCCCGCGTTTTCCAGGGAGATGGCCAGCTGGGTCGAAAGCACCTGTAAGACCTTCACGCGTTCAGGAGTAAAAGATCCGGTCGCCAGATTGTTTTCCAGATACAGCAGGCCGGTCGTTCGACCTTGATAGCGAATCGGCGCGCAAAATACCGACAGCGGTTCGCGCTCCTGAATATAGGCGTCGTCGCCGAACTGGTTTTCCTGGCGGGCGTCGTCGAGAGTGACCGGATTTTCCGTGCGAGCGACATAGCGCACAATCGAATCGGGCAGCATGCCCCGGCCCACCGCGGCGCTCAAAGCAAGATCAGAAAAAATCGAGATATCGTCGGCGTCGCCTTCCACCTGGACCGTGAGCTCGTCGTCTTCGGCCTGGCGGATTAAAAGACCGCGACCGGCGCCGGCGTTTTCGATCATGGTTCGCATGACCTGGGTCAATAAACGATCCATGCGAATTTCACCCGAGATGGCCTGCGAGGCCCGCATGAGCGCCGTCATATCCAGCAGCGAGCTGGTGCCGGAAGATGTTTCGGTCGAAGCGGTCTCTTCGAGGCGGACGGCCGGCGCGGCCTGAGCATGGCGCTCCGCATCGCGAACGCTTTCCGGATACGCGCGCTTGAGGGCGTCACACTTACCGACGCCGCCCCAGATGCGAAAGCCGTGGTGCGCGCGATTCAAATAGATTCCGCCGACTTCGGCGTTGCCCCGATCCAGCCAATGCCGGCCGATAAACTCGTTCGCCAGAGCCTCTTCCGGAACGAATTCGCTTTCCCGCGCGAGACTCAGCGCCCGTTCCAGGTGCGGCAGAGCGGCGGAGTGGCGTCCCAGAATCCGCAGGCGTTCGCCTTCGACTAAATGATATTTGTTCAGATAATTCCCGGGACCGTGACGACCCCACTTTTTCATTTTGCGTTGATTCGCCGCGACTTTTCGCAGCAGCTTGCGTCGCTTTTCGCAGCCGGGCTGCGCGCAAACCGCAAGGCGAACCAGCGAATCGTAAAAATAAAACAGCGGAGCCATTGGAAAAGTGATTACAGTCTGAACGTTTTTTTCGGCCAGCTCGGTGTTGGCGAAGGCCACGTCGTACTTTTCGTTGTAGTAGGCGGCCACCAGCTTACAGAAATAAACGTGAAACTGAGTGTGCATATCGTTCGCGTCGATGTGCACGGGCAGCATTTCTTTTTCACTATAAGCTTCGCCTTCCAGATTGTACGGCTCCGGAAGCCTTTCCGTTAGATTGAATACGAGCTGTTCGTAGATTCGGTTCCAGTTGCGGGGAGCGAATTGTTTGAGCTGCGCGAGCATCACGTCTTTGCGCTCCATACCCGCTCGTAATTCGTTCAGGTTAAAGCCGGCGATAAATTCATAAATCGAGCCGTAGCTCACGGCGTAGGCGGCGTACTCGTGATCGCCGGTTTCCGCGCCGATCTGATAGACGTCCTTTAAGAGCGGCAGCGCTTCGCGAAAGTGATCTTTCCAGTGGCGCACGCCGACCACGCAGGGATAAATCGTGCGGGCCAGAAAGACCCGAATATTCATATCGTACGCGAGCTGGTAGGCCATCTGTCCAAAGCGATAGCCCTGCTCGATGTCGCCGACCAATCCGCACAGAATCATACCCCAGGTCACAACCGCGTGCGGGGTGACCTCGTCTTTGCCGTACTGCTGCGAAAGGCGCACCAGGCGAATCACCAGAACGGGAAACAATAGCGGAGCGGCGAAAAAAGCAGCGGGAATCAAATTGACGATCAATTCGAGCGTAACTTTTTTTTGCGGATCCTGCATATCCGGCAGGGCGGCAAGCTTGCTTTCGCTTACGGTCAGCCTGGCGGCCGTGAGATCTTTCGCCACGTGCAACAAATTCGCTTTGCGCGGCAAACGCACGCCCAGGGGTCGTAGCGCCGCCCGCCCGATCTCGATCACTTCCGGAAATTTGCTCTGGGCGATATAGGCCAGAATGCGAGTCGTTTGAATCCGGCTCTGGTCCAGCACGTCGTGCGCGTTGGCCAGGGCGATGCCGGTCAATCGCTCCATCTCATCGTAATGCTTCGCGAGAAAAGCCGCCTCGGCGGCGTGGGCATGCGCTTCGAAACACAGCTCGTAGTGTCGCTGCCAGGCGTCCGACTGGTCCAATAAACCAAGACAATTCTGACAGTAATTGAGAGCCGGCGCGAAAGCGCTCGATCGTTTGGCCCGCACGCCCGCGTCAAGATTCAGGCGAGCCAGCTGCAAACGCTCGTCTGGCGAGTCGATCGCATCGACGGCTCGATTTAAGTGACCGACGATATCAAAGAGACGCTCCGCGCGTTCCGCATCGCTCGTGCTGT
The DNA here is from genome assembly GCA_024742665.1 of bacterium. GTDB lineage: Bacteria > Spirochaetota > Leptospiria > Leptospirales > Leptonemataceae > JANSYA01. The sequence continues at coordinate 335,246 of JANSYA010000007.1, read as the reverse complement.
CAGCCAAAAGCAGTCGCCCGATTTTCAAATGTACCGACGAACGCTCCTGCTCTTCGATCAACGAATACGCGGCCTGCTGCACGCGATCGTGAAGAAAAGAATACCGGGCGTCCGCCGACTCATCCAGATACTGCACCAGCTTATAGTCGTCGTCGGCCGGCACCACCAGGCCTTCCCGCAGCGGATCTTCCAGCAGGGCCGCGCTTTCCAGACGGCCGTGCTCGCCCACGACGGCGATGGTTTTAAGATCGAAGGTATTGCCGACGGCCGCCGCCAGCTGTAGAACCCGACGGGTTTCGGGATCCAATCGCCGGATCTTACTGGCCATCAAATCGACGACGTTCTCGGTTGCGTCGGCGGCGCGAATCCGCTCCGGATCCCAGGCCCAGCCGCGCTCTTCGCGATCGAAATAGATCCAGCCCTGCTCGTGCAGACTCAATAGAAACTGGTTTAGAAAAAACGGATTCCCGGCGGTCTTTTCCAGGCATAGATCCGCGAGAGGCGCGACGGCGGCCGTATCGCAGTGCAGTGAATCCGACAGCAGAGCGTGCACGTCTTCGCGGCCGAGCGGCGGCAGCGTCATACGATTCACAGCGGCGCCCGCCGAAAGCATCGCTTCGATCGTCGCCGTCAGCGGGTGCCCCGCCCCGACTTCGTTGTCGCGATAGGCGCCGATAATAAAAATATAACCCATCTCGACGTCGGTCGCGAAGAGTTCCAGCAGCGCCAGCGACGGCGAGTCGGCCCACTGTAGATCGTCGAGAAAAAGACACAGGGGATGTTCCCTGGCCGCGAAGCTGCGCACGAAATTCTTAAAGACCAAATTGAATCGGTTCTGCGCTTCGCCTGGCTGTAATTCCGGCACGGGCGCTTGTTCGCCGATGATCAGTTCCACTTCGGGAATCACGTCGATGATGATCTGACCGTTGCTGGTGAGAGCTTCGCCCAGGCGTGCGCGCCACGCGGCGATGCGCGCTTCGGATTCGGTCAAGAGCTGGCGCACGAGTCCGCGAAAGGCCTGGATCAACGAGGCGTACGGAATGTCCCGTTTGAACTGATCGAATTTGCCGTGAATAAAATAACCGCGCCGGCGAGTGATCGGGCGATAGACTTCATGGACGAGAGACGATTTACCGACGCCGGAAAATCCCGCCACGAGAGTGACTTCGGTCGCGTTATCGCTCACCCGGTCGAAGGCCTCTAACAGACTCTGAATCTCTTCGTCGCGCCCGTACAGCTTCTGGGAAATCTGAAAGCGGTCCGAGACGTCGCCCGCGCCGATCGTAAAATTCGCGATCCCGCCCGCGCCGCCGTTCTCTTCAAGACTGCGCAGGCAAAATTCCAGATCCGCCTTGAGTCCGCCCGCGCTCTGATAGCGGTCTTCGGCCTTCTTATTCATCAGCCGCATTACGATCGCTGAAACGGCTTCCGGAATCTCCGGATCTTCTTCGCACGGGGGCGCCGGCGAACGCGCGATATGACTGTGTACGATTTCGAGCAGATCGTTTGTATCGAAGGGCCGCCGGCCCAGCAGCAGTTCGTAAAAGCTCACGCCCAGGGAATAAAAGTCCGAGCGATAGTCCAGAGTCCGATTCATGCGCCCGGTCTGCTCCGGCGAAATATAGGGCAGAGTCCCTTCCAGAACTTCCGGACTGCGCAATTCCAGTTCTTCGCGCGAGAGCTCCGTCGAAATGCCGAAGTCGATAATCTTAACTTCACCCGTTTCAATATTACGTAAAATATTCGCCGGGTTAATGTCTTTGTGAATAATATTATGAGCGTGGATTCGTTCGAGAATGCCGGCGATCGTGGCCGCCAGCTCCAGAAATTCAGGCAGCGAGAGCCGTCCTCCCCGTCGCAGCCCCTCGGCCAGGGAGTCGGCTCCGTAGTCCTCCAGAACGATCATCAAGCTGTTCTGGTATTTTTCCAGACTGTAAACCTGGATCACCCCGTCCATGGCCAGAGACCGGGTCATGGCGAATTCGCGGCGAAAGCGCGCCAGCCGCTCCGGCGTCGGATATTCCTGGCTCAGTATTTTGAGCACGACGGCCTGACCGTCTTCCCGCGTGGCGCGCAGAATGCGGGACTGGCGGCTTTCATAAACCTGATCCCGGACATCGTAGTTTGCGATGCGCATAAATGCTTAAATATTTACGCTCTGCGGAATCTGCGAAGGCAGCAGGTAATGGTAATCAATCAGTCGATCTTTGTTGCGTTCGGAGATTTCGACTTCGATTTCCGCCAGTCGCTTTTGAAATCGCGCGAGAGCGGGCTCCAATCGCGGATCTTTGAAGTACTTTTTGCCGTACTGGCCGAGCTGCGTATGATGCACGCCCCCCAGCAAATAACCGGTATCCAGCTGCATGTACGCCGCGTCGATCGGCGGGAGCATGGCCACATAATCCGCTTCGCTGAGACCTTCGGTTTGAGCCGGCGGCGGAGCGTACGCGGCCAGGGGCATATTGGGCACATAGCTCATAAGATCTTTTTGAGGAAAGTTAACGGCGGCGTGTTCCGGCCCCGCCTTAAAGATCAGCATCGCGACCAGACTCTTCAAATAATCCCGCGTTGTTATTTTGCCGGCGCCGTCTTCTCCCAATCCAATCACGCGTCCGCCGTCCGGCGAGACCAGCTCGGCGGCCCAGGCCTGCAGCTCCGTATCGTTTTTTACGTCGGCGTCGCTTTGATAGTACAGATCCAGGTATTCAGTAACCCACTCGCGAATCGCGTCCCAGATCGGCAGCGCGTCGTCGCGATACGAATACCCCGGCAAAAGCTCCGCGTCCTCGACGCCGCGTTCAACGAAGGTCGCGCGCGGATCCAGCACCTCGTTCGCCGGATAATTTTTTAGATCGTCGACAGCCAGTCCGACGCTCGCCGCCAGCGTCCCGGCCAGAATGTGATCTACAACGCCGTCGGGCGCAAGCAGCGTCTTATGGGCGGCGTTATTGATGGCCAGGGTGCCTTCGAAATGCGCATCGAGCAAAAGATAGAGCGGGTGCTGCGGCGAAAGCCGGCGCAGCGTCGCGATCACGAAGGGTTCCAGAAAGATGTGCGTGCGTCCGAGATGAACGACCGCCTGGTGTAGATTGCCGTCGGCGACCTGCACGAGATTGCGAGCCATCAGCCAGGCGTGTCCGTGATGCGGCTGAATCAAAGGAGATTCCGCCGAGGGAATCTGGCCGCACTGAATCGCGACGGGCATGAGTTCGCCCCGGCTACCGTCTTTGCGCACAGGCACATAAAACATGGCCAGCGGGGCCGTGATATATTTTTGCAGTCCTTTGAATTCGCCGGTCTGGACTTTTTCCAGCGCTCCGTAGTCCGCCATATACAGGCGTCCTTCTTTGAGAGCGCTTTCGAGCGAATCGTTTTCGCCGGCCACTTTCCGGTAAGCGGCGTTGTCGATCGGAAAGCGATCGTCCATGGCCGTCATGCGTTTCAACATCATCGGATTCGGACCGGCCAGCCGCATATGGGCGAACATGCGATCCTCATGATAGACCTCCGCGATGGGCGGCGCCTTGATATCGCGAAACATCATTTCGAATTGCCTTAGCTCGGTCGAATCAGACAGGCTGTAGCGTTTGCTGAGGGATCCGAAGAACTGATGCAAAAGATCGCCGACTTTTTCCGGCAAGAAGTGTTCGGCGTTGCCTTCGAGCTTCTTTACGAATTTCGTCGTGCGCGTCCACAGGGATTCGTGGTGATCGGCGTGTTTGTCTTCGCGCGGAGCCCCGCGCGAATTGAGCATTACGACCGTTTGACGGCCGGCCACTTCCATGAGCAGCTCGAAAGCGAACTCGTTTTTGAACGGAACCTTTTCGGCCATAGCCCGGCCGGGAATCGTATCGTAATCGTAGATATATTCATGACGCAAATCCGCGAGGGCGCGGGTGCGTTCGGCAATTTGAGGATCGTGTTGGGGCAGACTGGGATACATACGGGTAACCGGGGCGAATTCTGCCCCGGTCACTTTCAATACGTAATAATCGGAAGGACAAGTACATTTTGGCTGATCTCTAGCATTTTTCCCTTAGAGACGGGAATTTGCGCGGATCGTCCGGTGCGCAGCGACTAACATCGCGCGTCGATGATTCAGGTGGCGGGGGATTCCGAATCGATTACCTGAAAGGCTGCGGCGGACGTCTCAGCTTTCAGAATATTTTCGCGCACCTTTTCGTTGTTAAACAATCTGGCGATGGCCGCGAGAACTTTGATGTGCTTTTCGAATTTCTTTTTGGGCATCAGCAGCAGCACGACGATTTGCACGGGAATCTCGTCGACGGCCTGAAAATCGACGCCGTGTTTTAATATGCCGGCGATGCCGACCACGTCGGGAACGTATTCCGAACTGCAGTGCGGGATGGCGACGCCCACGCCGATGCCGGTGGACATGGACTGTTCGCGTTCCAGCAGCGTATTCCAGATGCTGTGCCGGTGTTCGGTGAGAGGCGTATTCTCAATACAGCGATCGAAGAGCGCTTCGATCAGCTTCATTTTGTCGTCAAAGACCTCGTCGAGGAGCACCAGACGGTCTTCGGGGATGATATCCTGCACATCCATTGTATATACCCATGAAACCTGCGCCGACTCCCGACGCAACTATAAGTGCAGCCCCAGACCGCGCAGACTGGCGGCCGCGACTTCGCTGAACAGCAAACCCGCCAGCCAGGCCGGATACAGGAGATCCATCCGGGCGCCGGACGCGGCTTCGCTCAGACCCGCCGGGCCGGCCAGAAAGAAAAAGGCCGTAAGCCCGGCGCCCCACAGCAGGCCGCGCAGCAGCTGTTGGGCCGCCGAGCGATACGGCTGGCCGGGAAGAAAGAGCACCACCGCGGTCAAAACCAGAAAGCCTTCGATCTGCAGCTCGCTGACTCCGAGCTGCATCAACAGTCCCCCCAGGGCCACGAGCACCGCCGCGCCCGGAGCGTGGCGTCGGAAATGCAGCAGCAAGAGCAGCAGCACCTGTAGAATCATAGCGGCCGGTGCGAGTTCCGCCAGCAGACAGCCACCGTATAAATTCAGGCCGGCCGGCACACACGAACGGGCCGCGCCGCCGCCAATCAGACTTTCGGAAAAGATTTCCTGGGGCCACACAGTGCTTGCCAGAGTGATCAACACCAGCACCGTCGTCGCCGGATTCCAGTAGGCCGGGGCGCGCAAAACCAGCATCAATACGAAAGCGGCGGCGACGGCGGAGCCCCAATAAAACGCCCCGCCCGGTCCGACCGGCATCAGCATAATCAAATACAGCAGTTGCGCGCCGAGAAAGAGCAGCCGACCGCCCGTATACACTGCGGCCAGATCTTTTGTGTCGGGCGAACGTCCGCGAGATCCGAGACCGACTCCGGCCAGCCAGCGCAAACCGCCAATGCCGGCCAGCAGCGCCAACAGCCAGGCGAAAAGCATCAGACCCGCGAACTCCATTGGAACCGGCAGGGCGGGATCCGCATAGCCCCATCCGAAGAGCATCAGCAGCGGCGCAACGACCGGCCCCGCGACCGCGCGGGCCCAGAATACTGCGCGGTCAAAGAAGCGCTGTGCCGGACGGCCGCGCTCCGACTGACGCGCATCGGTCTGCTCCGGCGCGTCAACGGCGGCCGCTTCTGACTCTGGATTGCTCGATTCCGGATGACTCATCGCGTACGTTTCCTGCGACCCCTTCTTACCATAAAGCGCGCGGCGGCAATCCGTCGGCTTTGCGCTGAGTCGCGATCGTATGCCGCAGGGGAATGCCGCTTTCGCACACAAAATCGCACAGACCACATTCCAGGCAGCTCTGAGCTCGAAATTTTTCCGCCTGCCCCGCAACGAGGGCGAAAGGCTGCGCGTCCACGGGACAAACCTGCTGACAGGCCATGCACGAGCTGCAGGGCAAACGCGCGTCCCGGGTCGGCTGCGGATCGCCGCGCAATATATGAAAGCTCACCGGCCCGAAAATATTCTGGTGCAGGTCCCGGGCTTCGTCCAGCGCTTGAGGAGTATTCTGAATCAGGTTGCCTTTCACCAGCAGCCTGCCCCGACGCGCATCGAGTTTCTCCTGAAACAGGAGGCGCAGGTCGTAGCCGTTGATCAAACGAAAGAGCTGGCTGCGACCTGCGCCGCTGGCACGCAGAACCGTCAGACGATCGATGAAGGGCCGGGCTTCGAAAAACCAATCGAGGAGTGCGTACAGGCTTGCCGGACCAAGAAAGATCAGTCCCTGCTCGGGCAAGTCGCGTTTCGGATCCAGAGCTTCCAGCGGCGGGTTCAGCCGTTTGATGACGACTTCCGGCAGAGCGTCGCCGTAGTACTCCGGACCCGACGGACCGCGCGGGGCCATGCGACAATCCATGCGCGGATGCAGTCGCGCGAAGAGCTGCAGCAGTTCCGTAACGCGCGCTTCCGACGCGCCCAATAAACGGTTCCAGTCGATGCCGCCCTCGCCGTCTCGACGGCTCAAAACCACGCGCGGCATGATCATCGACGCGGCGCTGTCGTCCGCGGCGGCCAGCGCCCGGGAAAACAAAGCGAAGAGCGAAGTCCCGCGGTACTCCAGGGAAGGCACGCCCGATTCGCGCAACGAATTCAGGAAAGCCGTGCGAAATTCATCGTCCGGGCCAATTTGCCGCAGCCCGGTAACCGGTCCGCGATCTTCAGAATTTTCGCTCGCGGCGCCGATACCAAATTTTACCGCGCCTTCGGTTTTCAGCGAGAAGGTCGAACTGGTATCGTCGTAGTCGATAATGCCGGGCACGGGGGCCAGCAGCGGAAACCGATCCGGAGTGAAGGCGATGGCTTCCCCGGCCTGCACGCGACGCGGGAAGTCGACGTCGGTCGGAGGGGAAAAGGCGAAACCGGTTTCCTGCTCCGAGGCGGCGATTTTCAACCGCCCTGGAACAGACAAACCGGAAAGATGAGAAACAGGACCGCTTAAATCCGGAAATGAGAGATACGGCCGGACCGCGGCTGTTCGAAAGTTTCTGAGGAGAGAGACGGCCAACGACTCAGGAAGATCTTACAGGTTTTTTTACGATGTAGATCTCGTCTTTGATCGGCAGTTCTTTTTTCAGGTTTTTGATGTAGGGCAACAGATCGCCCATTTCCTGGTAGTCTTCGCAGTTCGGCTGCATCCGACGGGCGACCGTGAAGTACTTGTACAGCTTCTCTTCGCCAGAACGCTTCGACCACTTCTTCTTATTGCAGCGCACTCTGAGAATATATTTGTCGTGTTCCGCTTCATACTGACGGACGACGATACAGTGAGCGCAGTTGGCGCAGTAGACTTTTTCACCTGCAGGCATCGATTACTCCTGGAATGCTAACGGCCTTTTTCGATTTCCACGGGTGGGAGAAGCAAAAAAAGTGCCAGATTAGCAACTTTTTTTATGTCCCGCGCCCCATCAAGGTTTTTTCTTCTGATCCTTCTTATCGAAGAAAGTTGAGTGGATATAGTGCTGGATGTACTCCATTTGCTGCTCGGGAAGCCGGTCAAACTGCAGGCCGATCGATTTTCCTGAAACCCTGACCACGGTGCAGGGCACCGACAGCGCTTCTTTGCCCAGGCGCATCCGGACCTCGATCTGATCGCCCATGTACATCGTTGAACGAGTGTTGATCGAAAGCCCGCCGGTTCCCAGATCGGTGACCGTGCACTCCACCGGCTGGCCCTGCCCCTTCAGGACGAACTCCGCGGCGATGTTGACCCCCGTGCGAGCCTTCTTGCGCTTTTGCTGGGCCGCGTCCCGGATCTGGACGGAATCATCGAAAAAGGATTGGGACGCCATGACGCTAATCCTACCAGGCGTCATTTGTGTGTCAACATTCATCTATGCCGGCGTTGCATCGCACGCCAGGCTTTCGCCGGCGCCCTGCAGGCGAAAGAGAAAGCGCCGGATATCGCCGCTGGCCGCGTCCGCCTGGCACGCGGCCAGCATCGCCTCGGGAATCGAAGCGCCGCCTTTGGCCAGGGCCCGACAAAAATCCAGCAGGAACTCTGCGGGGCGGTCCGCCAGGCGACAGACGGGATACACGATCGCCCCCGCCTGATTGCGAAATAGCAGCTGTTCGCCGCCCCGCAGGCAGGCGGCAAATACCAGACAGCGCCGCCCTGCCCCGTTCGCACCGCTCGCACCGAACCCGGGCGGCGCGAAAAACGGAGCTCGACCGTTCTTCGTAAGGATCGCCGGGTGTCCGGCGACGGTTTCGCCATGACCGAAATAAAATACCAGGTCGTGAGAATCGTAGAGCTCGTACCACTCATGATCGCTCAGGCTGCGAGCGATGAAACGGGTCGGCCCCGGGGCCTGCTCCAGCTGATCGAAGACGGCCTGGGCTTCAGAGCGGGCCGCGGGCAGCTCCGGTTCGCCCGCGGGATTGAACCAGACCAGTTTGCGATACGGACGACGCCCGCCGGGCTCCTCTGAGCTCGCATGCGCATATGCATCTCCAAAGCCCAGGCCGGCGTCGCGCGCGTGCATGCGTACTATCGGAAACGATGTGGACCATTCGCCGCCCAGCCGCAGGGCTTCGGCCGGCAACTGCAGGGCCTCGCGGCTGACCAGACGCAGCCCGCCGGCCTGTCGGGCGCGCTCTCGAACGAGGCTTAAAAATTCTCGCAGCTCCCGATCAGCGGGATCCCAGTGCAGGCGACCGGCGATGTCTTCGCGCCGATCCGGATCGGCGGCGGTCTTCGCATCGGCGAAAGCGGCGTCGCACTGTTCAAGCAGTGTCCCGCGCTCCGGCGCGGCCAGGGAGCCGCTGTATTCCAGAGCGCAGTCACGGTCGAAGAACTGCGCGCGCCCCGGATGAAACGAAAGGATCGGCCAGTGTGTCGCCGTCACAAATCAGGCCGCGTTCTGAGAGGCCAGACGCGCGGGGACGACAGCGGAAGAATCCGCCGCGGCCGGAATCGCTTCGCCTGCGCCGGCCTCTGAATTTCCGGATCCGAGGGCTTCACGCAACGACAGAATCGCGACGTAAAAGAAACCGGCGCCGTACAGCACCATCAGCGGAGCGAGCATCGTGAAGTTCAGCTTCAGCGAAAAATACACGCAGGTCATGCAGTACGCGCCCATCAAAAATTCCAGCGGGACCAGGGGATCCAGAGGCTGGCGGTACTTATTGCGCTGGGTCACGCGATCCGACTTCGACTCGATGCGCAGCTTCGGCGTGCGTTTGAACGGAGACTTCACTCCGAGTAAGGCTTCGAACCAGGCCCGGGTATTCGACACGGCGATGCCGGTGCCGATCATAATCAAAAAGGGCAGCCAGCGAATGCGGCTTTTCCAATCCGGATACAAATCTTTCTGCGAAACGACGTAGAAGGCGATCGGTCCCAGGGTGCCGATGCTCATCACCGCGGCGATGCCCAGCACGATCGTAATCGAAATATCGGTCAGGGCGTAGCTCGTCCAGTCGCCGATCAACAGCAAGGGCAGCGCAAAGAGCATATTCAGAATCATCAGCGGGTGCATGGTATAGCTGAGCAGATGCACCACCGCTTCAGCTTTGATCTTGAGCGGAATATCCGCCTGAAAAATACGGGGCAGCAGTTTGATCGCGGTTTGAATCGAACCCTTGCACCAGCGAAACTGCTGGGACTTGAAGGCCTGGACGGTCGGCGGCAGCTCGCCGGGATTCGAAACGTCTTTTAGATAACGAAATTTCCAGCCCGCGAGCGCCGCGCGATAAGACAGATCGAAATCTTCGGTCAGCGTATCCGCCTGCCAGTTGCCCGCCTCGACGATGCACTGCCGGCGCCAGACGCCGCCGGTGCCGTTGAAATTCATCCAGAGGCCGGCCGCGTTGCGCGCGGTCTGTTCGATCATGAAATGACCGTCGATGCCCATGGACTGAGCGCGGGTCAGAACGGAATAGTCGGTATTGATATGACCCCAGCGCGTTTGCACCATACCGACTTCGCCGTCGGCGAAGTACGGAATCGTTTTGATCAGAAATTCCGGCGTCGGCAAAAAGTCGGCGTCGAAGATGGCGATAAACTCGCCCTTCGCGACCGCAAGGCCCGCCTTGAGCGCGCCGGCCTTGTGGCCCACGCGATCGGTGCGATGAATATGATGAATATTATAACCCAGCTTGCGAAAGCGCGCCACGATGCCTTTCGCCTTCTCGCGGGTTTCGTCGGTGGAATCGTCGAGCACCTGAATTTCGAGTTTGTTTTTGGGCCACTCGATCTGAACGGCGGATTCGATCAAACGATCGACGACATAGAACTCGTTGTAGATCGGCAGTTGCACGGTCACCCGCGGAATTTCCCGGGCCGGCGTTTTCTTTAAGTCGATCGCCGCGGTGCCGTCCGCGCCGGAAACGCAGTGCTCCGGATTCTTACGCGAAAGATAGATCATCAAGAAGGCGTGCAGTCCGAAGGCGAAGAGCAGCACCACGTCCAGCATGTAGACGGCGAAGATACTATAGAGGAGAATGTCGAAGGCGGAAGTCATAAGGTCGGGCACCAGCATGCCACGATTTTTCCTGCCCTCCTGCTGTCAACTTAATGCGAAGTGCAGTATGCTAATGCGCTGTTTGCGATAGTCTCTACGCTCATGCTCGGCGATATACAGCGCGGACGAACCCGGCTCAGAGGGAACCGGCGGCGTATACTCTCCGGGTCCGTGCACGATAAACCACAGATCGAATGCCTGCCCCGCTTTGCGATAGCCGTCGAGCAAGGCCCGGGATTCGTCGGAAGGGTGCGCGAGATTGTGCACCAGCCGATCGACGGCGTCGCTTTCGCCGCCCTTCCAGAAAGAGTAGGGCGGATCGAGAAATACGATGCTCTTCGGATGGCGAAAGACCAGCGGCGCCATGCGGCGAAAATCGCGCCGGTGAATCTGGACTTCAAATTCGCCGCGCTTCGCTTCGGATATTAAATGCGAAAGCCGCCGCGCGTCGACCTCGGCCAGATGCACCGCGGAAAATCCGCGGCTGAAGGCTTCGAAGGCCATTTGACCGGAGCCGGCGCACAGATCAAAAAAAGCGTACTGCTCCAGATCCGGCCCCAGACGGCCTTCAATCACCTGAAAGATCGCCTCTTTCACCAGGTTCAGGGTCAGATGACTGTTGCCCGACACCGGCGGAGGCGGCTTGATCTTACGACCGCGCAGGCGGCCCTTTTGAATGCGAAGGGATTCCAATGGTTAATGGTTTCGAGTATGCTTCGGCCGATCGCGCTATCGCCTGGCCCTTCCCGCCGATATCATGCGCAGCGCGGGGGCGATGAATCAGTGACGGCGATCGTCGTAGTCCATCTGTCGATCGCGACTGCGGCGCAGGTTCCGGACCTGGCTGGTATAAATCAGCGTGCCCAGAACGCCCAATAGCATCGAACCGATGATGATTTTGTAGAGCTCGAAGCGCTCGGTGTAAAATAGAAAATTCAGCTGCACCGACACCGGATTCCCCAGCACCAATAGCATCAGGATGATGAAAAAGATTAAGAGTAATGTCAGCCGAATGGGTATCAATCTGGTTCCCGGTCTATAACTGAGTTACGTTGATGCTCCCGCACATCGGGCAAACTATATTGCCTTCGACCTCGTCCATTCCGGACTCTTCCCAGCGGTAGTCGCAGTCTTCGCAAACATAGCTTACGCCTTCAAGATCTTCTTCGGCCGACCAGTCTTCGTTTACGTCATCTTCCATATCTTCGTTTGGCTCGTCTACCCGGTGTTCCGTCTTCGTCATGCCGTCTACTGCCCTCGCCCTCCGATCCGGGAAAGCGTGTGAGATTCACATCGATGTGACCTCATTGGATTGAATAATCTGGTCACAAAAATTTCAGACGCTGGTTTCGTCATAATTTTTCTGTTCGATCGAAAAAATTTCTGCTCCCCCGTCCGGGCCGGAACAGACCGGACAGTCCGGATTGCGCGGCACCGGAATCCGGCGCAGCGCCGTATCCAGGAGATCCAGAGTGAGCAGGCGGCCGGCGGGGTCCTCTCCGGCTCCGGTCAGGAGCTTGAGTGCTTCCGCCGCCTGCAAGGAGCCCACAATCCCGGCAATAGCGCCCAGCACGCCGGCCTGGGCGCAGTTGGGCACGGCATCGGCCGGCGGTGGGCGTTCAAAAATGCAGCGATAGCAGGCGGTCTCCCCCGGACGCACCGCCAGCACCTGGCCTTCGAAGCGTAGAATTCCGCCGGTGATCAGGGGAATGCCGCCCAGCACGGCCGCATCGTTCGCCAGAAATTTCGTCGGAAAATTATCCGAGGTTTCGATCAGCAAATCATAGCCGCGCAGATAGCCGGCGGCGTTGGCCGGAGTAAAACGGCCGACGATGGCCTGGACTTCGACTTCAGGGTTCAGAGCACGGACCCGCTGTGCGGCAACGGTCGCTTTGGGCTGACCAACATCGTCCGTGCTGTACAGCACCTGCCGCTGCAAATTCGTGAGTTCCAGATGGTCGCCGTCAATGCAGGCGATGTGACCGACGCCGGCGGCCGCCAGGTACAGCAGCACAGGCGATCCCAGGCCGCCCGCGCCGATCACAAAAACCCGGGACGCCTTCAGTCGCTCCTGACCGGCGCGCCCGACCTGCTCTAAAAAGATGTTCCGGGAATACCGGCTCAGCTCGTCGCGACTCAGCATGCGGAATCCCGGACCCGGCGGATCAGGCCGTTATTTTTGCAGCAGCGGCTGGAGAGTCGCAGCCAGATCGCTGAGAATCGGATCCGGGGAATCCGCCGCGGCATTTGCGATATCCAGGGTGTTTTTTTCGTGATGTTCGTCCGCGATGCTGAACAGGGACAGCAGCGCCGCGTACTGTACGGCCGTGGACTCGCTGTCCTTCGCCGCTTTCAGCAGGGCGGTCGTGGCCACGCCCTTTTCGCCGATCGCGCCCAGAGCGGCGGCGGCGGTCGCTGCGACGCGCGTATCGGTCGTGCTATCCAGCAGATCGACCAGGGGCGTGACCGCCGCTTTGGCTTTCGCCGCGCCCAGGGTCCGGCAGGCGTTCATTTGCACGGCGGGGTCGCTCGACTCAAGATCCTGCATGGCCAGATCGACGGCGGCGTCCGCGTGGGCCGGCGACGCGGCGAAAATTAGAATCACGGAAAATAAAAGCGCGGTTGTCAGAGAAAGATGGGAACGCAACATAGTTCAGGTCCTTTGATTGAGATCGTCTGATTAAAAAATCTTGAGATCGTAAGATCGAAGTCGATCTGAATCTCGATTGAAATCGATTCTGATCGAGATTCAGATCGCTGGACAAATCAGATCGTGCTCCCCCGGGTGCTGTCAAATCGAAAATGCCGCCGGCCGCCGCGAAACGGCGCCCTGGAATCCGATCCATCGCTGGAATTCTATGCCGCTCCATCCCGCCCTGGTCCATCTACCCATCGCCCTGGTTCTATTTGCGCCGCTTTTCGCCGCCTATATCGTGCGAGAGATCGCGCGCTACCGGCGGACCGCGCTCCAGGACTCCCAGGACTCCCCGAATGTTACTGATCCGGCTCGCCCGGCAAACACTGCTCCGCCGATCTCCTCGAATGCAAAGGTCGCGAACGACTACGCCCGCCGGCGCTGGCGGCACGTAGTAGTATGGGCCTTTGTACAAACGGTTTTGATCTACGCGACGATGATGACCGGCGAAAACGACGCGGACCGGGTCAAGGCGGCCGTTCTCGGCTCGCCCGCCGCGGCGACAACTGTGGCGGCGATTGACGCCCACGAAAACGCGGCCAGCCTCTTATTGCTGATCAGCGGGGCCACGCTGCTGGCCGCGCTGATCGCCTGGAAGCCCGCGCCGACCGCGCGGCCCTGGCGACTGATCACGATCGGCGTCCAGCTCGCGGCTCTGGCAGTTTGTTTGTATACGGCGCGGCTGGGCGGCGAGCTGGTCTATAAACACGGCGCGGCCGGGGCCCATGGTGCCCCCGTGATTGCGCCGCCGGCCGCTCCGAAGCCCTGAGCCGGATCGGCCTACGCCGATCGGCAAGAGGACTGCCGAACTTCTATACTGGATCGATGCGGGTGGCCGCGACTTATGCCGGGCCGATCGCCGATTGCAGCAGATCTTCTAATTCGCGTTTGTGAACAGTCATCAGACCCGCGGCGGGACTCGCCGACTCCGGTCGACAAATCGTTTCCAGCTGCGCCCCGCCGGGCAGACACTCGCTCAAGCGATCTTTGATATAGTAGCAGGCGCCCTGGTTTTCCGGTTCTTCCTGAACCCAGGCGAATTCTTTCGCGGCACCGAATTTCCCCAGAACCTTCTTGATATCTTCCCCGGGAAAAGGATACAGCTCTTCGACGCGCACAATTGCGATGTCGGCCTTCGCTTCGTCGCGACGCTTTTTGAGATCGTAATAGACTTTGCCCGAGCACAGCAGCACTCGCTTTACTTTCTTCGCGTCGACGTTACGGTCGTGGAGCACCTCGCGAAAGACGCCCTTGCCCAGATCTTCCAGGCTGGAACCGGCTTCGGGCAAACGCAGCAGGCTCTTGGGAGACATGACGACCAGCGGTTTGCGAAAGCGCCGCAGATGCTGCCGCCGCAACAGGTGAAAAAACTGGGCGGGCGTCGTGCAATTGCAGACCTGAATATTATTCTGGGACGACATCTGTAAGAATCGCTCCAGGCGTGCGCTGGAGTGTTCCGGGCCCTGGCCTTCGTAGCCGTGAGGCAGAAGCATTACCAGGCCGCTCATGCGACGCCACTTCGCTTCGGAGCTGGTTATAAATTGATCGATCATGATCTGGGCGCTGTTGGCGAAGTCGCCGAACTGCGCCTCCCAGATGACCAGCGACCGCGGATCTGCCAGGGAGTAACCGAATTCAAAACCCAATACGGCGTATTCCGAGAGCGGCGAATTCACCACCTCGAATTCACCCTGCCCTTCCGAGATGGCGTTGAGCGGAATATATTCGTTGCCGTTTTGAACGTCGTTTAAGGCGCAATGGCGATGCGAAAAAGTTCCCCGCTTCGCGTCCTGACCGCTCAAACGAATATTATAGCCGTTTTCGAGAATCGAACCGAAGGCCAGAGCTTCGGCGAAACCCCAGTCGATCGCCATGTCGCCGGCCCACATCTTCTTGCGATTGTCGATCAGGCGTTTCAGCTTCGGGTGCGGCGTAAAATCCCCCGGCAGTTCCGTGAGCGCGGAATAGACCCGGTCCAGCTGTTCGGCGAGCAGTTTCGTTTGCGGCTCGGAGTCCAGCTCCTCCATCGAAAAATCGGCCCAGCGACCGCCCATGGTTTCGGCGCGCATCGTCACGTTTTTTTCTTTCGCGCGATCAAACGAAGCCGCCAGTCCGGATTTGGATCCGTTGACGATAAAGTCGACGTCTTCGGAAGCGACGTCCGCGTCTTCTTCGAGCTTTTTCTTATAGAGCGTGGCCGTCGTCGGATGCTTTTTGATGCGGTCGTACATCAGCGGCTGGGTGAAGGCCGGTTCGTCGTTCTCGTTGTGGCCCAGGCGACGATAGGCGATTAGATCGACGATCACGTCTTTTTGAAAGCGGCGGCGGTATTCCATCGCCAGTAGAACCGAGCGATAGACCGCCTCGGGATTGTCGGCGTTCACGTGAAAGATTGGAATCTGAAAGGCCTTCGCAATGTCGGAAGCGTACTCCGTGGAACGCGACTCCGGCGGCAGCGTCGTAAACCCGATTTGATTGTTACAGATAATATGAAAGGTGCCGCCGACTTTGTAGCCGTCTAAGTTGCACAAATTCAAACCTTCGGCGACTACGCCCTGCCCCATAAAGGCCGCGTCGCCGTGAATCAGAAGCGGCATCATCTTCGTGCGCTCGTCGTCGTCTTTCAGCTTCTGTCGCGCGCGCACGGAACCCATCACAAGCGGATTCGCCGCCTCTAAGTGACTGGGATTGAAAGCCAGAGATAAATACACTTCGCGCTGGGAGCGCGTCATACGGGCATAGGAGTGGCCCAAATGATATTTCACGTCGGCGTAATCGAGAGTGCCCGGATCGTAGTTTTCTTCGAACTCGGCGAAGATGACGCCGGCCGGTTTTTCCATGATATTGACCAGCACGTTCAGACGACCGCGATGCGCCATACCGATGACGATGCCTTCGATGGCCTGGCGCCCCGCTTCTTCGATGATCGTATCCAGCAGGGGGATCAGCGACTCGGCGCCTTCGATCGAGAAACGTTTTTTTCCGACGTACTTTTGAGCCAGAAATTTTTCGAAGTACTCCGCCTGAAATAGTTTTTCGAATAGGCGCAGTTTGCAGCCCGTGTCGAGCGGCTTCGCGTTCTCCTCGGATTCGATGGCGTTTTCCAACCACTCCCGCTCTTCACGGTTGCGCAGGTACGAATGCTCCACTCCAATGTGGCCGCAGTAGCTTCGCTCGTACCAGGCGATAATATCGCGCAGCTTCGCCCGACCGACCGCGGGCACGCCGGACTCGAATTCCGAATCCATGTCTCCGGGAGTGAGTCCGTGAAAGGCGGGGTCCAGGAGCTCGCGGTTCTGCTCGCGCATGCCCAGGGGATCCAGGTCCGCTGCCAGATGCCCGAAGCGTCGGTAAGCCGCGACCAGATTGCGAATCGCCGTGTCCCGATGATCCACGCCTGAGGCGGAGGATCCAGCGCTAAATCCCGCGGGAGCGCGGCCATTGCTCGCATGGCCGTTATCAAGCTCTCGAAAATAGCGGGCCCATTCGTCGCCGACCGAGGCCGGATCCTGGCTGTAGCGTTCGTACAGCTCCTCCAGAACAGTTACGTTTTCGCCGGACAATATCATAATCGCAAGGTCTCCTGCGGCGATAGAGTGTTTGCCCGCTCAAATAGAACAAGCACATTTAGAATTTCGAAGGCGGCGGCTCCCGGCGAAGCAGCCAGGCGTCCCCGAAGCGTTTCAGCGAATCTTTTCCCAGCCCGTAATCCGGAGGCTCCGCCCATCCTCGATCTCTTCTACCAGGATTCTGGTGAGGTTCGTCGTGGCCGGCCCCGTGCAGCGCAGGCCCGTTTCGAGTTCATAGCGCGCACCGTGAACCCGACACATAATAAAGCCCTGAGGATCGAGGAATTTCCCGTCATCGTAATCCAGAGGAATCGTGATATGCGTGCAACGATTGAAATAGCCCACGACTCTGCCGTCGGTCAGCCGGTAAAAGAAGGCCTGGTCCGCTTTGTCCCCGTTCGGGGGATGGGGCAAACGCGTAACGAAGGCCACGGATTCTCCGGCGACCAGTGGACGTTCCAGAGCAATGTCCAGCGGCGGCTCATAGCGATGGGACAGGCCGAAATCCCAGTGCTTCCCGGAAGCCTCCGGGAGATTGCGCTCTGGCAGCGGTCGCGAAGGGAATGCCGGATCTTCGGCGGATGGCCGCCCTGTGCCAGGCGCGGGCCCGTCCGAACCTTCAGCGCCGTCACGCTGCGCCGCGTCCTCGCCGCTACCTGCAGCCATATCCGATCCGATTGAAGTCACTAATCAGCCTAACGTCCGCAAAGTTCCGCCAGCCGGGAGCGGGCTCCAGTCGAAAGCCGCGCGTCGTGCGGGCCGCCGCTTCGTCCCCCGTCGGTTCCTGCGAGGAATCCGCCGAACCGACCGGCTCCGGAACATACAGCATGCCGTCCAGGGAAACGGGCGAGCCTGAATCCGTCGCGCGAAAGCAGCCGGGAAAGCTGGTAGCAACGCGATGGCCGGTTTCCCCGGAAGACGCCGGGGTTTGCGTCAGGTCGCCGGTCGTTTCGACAATGTCCCGCAGACGCTTGATGTAAATGCGATCCCCGCTCCGGGCCCAGGCGACATCCGGCATACCCGGGTCTCCCTGCCAGGCAATCTTGCGACGGCTGACCTTGCGGATTGCGCCATCTCCGCGATAGCGATACACGTCGAGCAGCAGCTCTCCGTACCTTTGCTCAAGCGTCGAGCGCGTCAAAAAAACGGCCAGCAGATCGACCTCACCCGGCGCGGGAATGGCGGCCAGCAGATACTCGCCGTCTGCAGGCTTCAGAACCATCGGGTCCGCCCCACCATCGGCAAGGACTGTTTGATCTGCATCGGCAGTGGCCGGCGTCGCGGCCAGAGGTTGAATAAAAACTTCGCGGTGCACTCCGCCGGGCCGGTCCTGCGAATCTCCCGTACCCCGAATGAGTACGATGCGATCCGAAAGCGCATACACGGACCCGTTCAGAGTCCAGCCGGGATAGCGTGACAGTTCGAAGGCCTGTGCACGAGATTCCGGCAGCGCCTGGCCCGCGGCGCTCCGCACCGGCTGCAGATAGATCCGGCTTTCGAATCCGGAACTGACCGAACTCTGGTTGAGCGGATTCCAGGAAACTCGCGTATCATAGCGCATCTGCACTTCGACGACGGTGGTATAATTCCACCAGCCAGGATCGAGCCAGCTCTCAGCGGGGCGGGAGAAAAGTACGCGGCAGGCGCTGAACATGATCAAAACCAGCAGCAGACACAGATGGCGCAGTTTCCGAATTCGTTTCGGTAAGGCTGCCCCGATGGCGCTCGGATTCTCGTTCGCATGACCGTTCATTGTGAAACCGGTATGACATCGCGGGAATCAATGTCAGCCGAATTTCCGGCGCGTCGCGAACGCAGAAACAAAAAAGCCGGAGCTTTACGCTCCGGCTCGAAAAATCGAATCTCGCGATCAGCCTCAACGGTCCACACAGGACAGAAGAGACACGCGGTCCGAAACCTCGGGATACGAGTCAAAAAAGCGCGGGGGGATTCCAATTTCCGAAATCTGCATAAGCCGGTTTCGGTTGGATGCTGCTGTCTCCCCGCGCACGCGAAGTCTACGGAAATGCGGCCCGCAAACTTCGCTCAATGCGAAACCAATAGATCGATCGACGGAGTCTAAAAACCGCCCCTTAACGGTAGTGGTTTTTAGCGTCGCTGTGCGTATCGCCGGAGCGCATCAGCACGGTGTTGTAGTTCGACCAGCGATAGTGCGTGCGGTTGCAGCTGGAAAGCCACAGGAATCCGCAGCTGTACGATTCCGTAAAGGTGCCGCTGCCGTTCGGGCAGGAACGATCGACCGTTGCAACGGAGTTTACGCCGCACAGAGTGTGGTTGGCCAGAACTCCGTCGTCTTCACCGGGCAGGAGCGGGCTCGTTACGCCCAGGTAGTCGGACGATTCGCCGGAGGTCAGATCCATTACCAGGCCGCCGGTGCTGTTGTGGTTCCAGGAGCGCGCGCCGGAAGTCGAGACTGATTCGTCCAGCTCGCCGCCCAGGGTGTCAAAACCAAGCCAGCTCAGATAGCTGGAAGAGAAGTCCGCCAGTTCCGAACCGCCGGAAGCGTTCGCCATCAGACGCACGTCCAGGATGTTCAGGCCGGAAGCGCCGCTGTTGTAGAAATAGTACGCCGCGACCAGACCGCCGGTGGAGTGCGTATAGATATTGCACGTGTTGCCGTTGCGACAGAAGGTCTGCACCGCGTCGTGCATCTGGCGCTGAGCGCCGCAGTATTCCCAGCTGTAAGCGCCGCCGTTGCGGGTGCCGTCGAAGCCGATATAACGAACGTTGTTGAGGCCGGACAGATTCGCGCCGTCCCAGTAGCCGTCTTTGTCGTAGTTGGCGGTATTCGTGCCCGTCACGGGAACACAGTGGTTGTCACCGCTCCGCCCGTGAATGAGCAGGTTGTAGACGTTCGAGGGGGTCGAAGTCGGCGGCGGGGGCGGCGTTTTATTCGCCGAAATTTCGGACGTAAGTCCCAGAATAAGAACAGAAGAAAGACCGGCGATAAACGCCGAACGAATTTGATTCTGCATGATACACTCCTAATATTTTTTTATATTTATCAGGAAACTACCATAGAACAGGGCCCGCCGCAAGAAAAAATACCGGAACAGCGGGCCCAATCGTGTAAATCTTTTGTTAGCGTTCCGACTCAGCGAACCTGCGACTCCAGGAACTTCAGCCGGGCCTCTTTCTCATCGGAAGACCACTCCGCCGTGGAAAACTGAGAGGCGGAATAGACGCCGGTCACGATGTCCTGCTCCGGCAGGGCCACGTATTCCCACATCGGCTCGGTATGATTGACCATCGGCACCGGTTTGTTTTCCGCGCGGGACTTCGCAATCATCGAGGGGCTGACCGGGCTGTTGTTGCGCTTCGCCCGGAGATTGCGCACAAGATAGGGACCGTCCACGTCGGAATCGTGCAGAATCTTGCCCCAGTAGATCAAATCGACGATCTGGTTGCCTGCTTCGAGATCGCCTTCCCAGGTGGCGCTCGCAATCAAACGCTGTTCGCCACCCTGCTCCTGTAAATTTGCCTGCACTTCATAGTACCCGGCTTTCTGCACCGTCAGCGGCACAGCGATCTTCAAATGGCCGTCCTGGATCGAATCGCGCACGGCTGCGCCGTTGATTGTAGCGACGGTGTGGGGCGTGCTGTACCAGTTCGCCCGCTGATTGTGCTGGAAGTCCCCGACCTGAGCGTCGATTTCTACGAACATGTGCCCCCAGTCCTGAGCGGTGGGACGTACGACAACGGTGTAGATGCGATCTTTCGCGGAGGCGTCGCCGCTTTCGCCCTGGTCGTTAATGCTGACCGGCGGCAGACTGCCGTAGGTTTTCCGAAACAGCTTGCGATAGACCTTCGCCTGCAGATCGTCCAGAGCCAGACGTTCCCCCCGGGGATCGACGCAGCTTACGGTGACTCGAAAATCCTCGCGGCCGACCGAGATCGTGCTTTCGGGCGTCATATCGCACTGCACGTCGCTGATTTCCGCCGGCTGCGCGCAATCGCGCTTTCCGTCCGCTCCGGTCGTACAATTGGCAGCGGGGGTCTTGACAACGCCCACCGCCGGCCGGGCGGCGTTAAAGGGTTCCAGCAAATCGCGCTGTCCGGCGTGCAGCGGACGACTGAAGGGCGGAAAGACCGCCCACTTGCGATAGCGTTCCAGACGCTCGACCGGATCGTTCGGAGCGATAAAAACGGCGTCGCCGGATTCATCGCCCTCGCCGGGCATGAGCGGAGTATCCCTCGAAGGATCCGAAGGCGATGAAACGATGTCCTGATCCGACGGTCCGTCGGAGCCGCCGCCCAGAATATAAATAAGCGCAACCAATAAAGCCGCGATGGCCGCACCGGCCAGTCCAATCAGTATCCTTTGATTCATTCACTCCCCCCGATCAACGATTCGCCTTCGGTTCCTACCAGACGATTTTCATTTGCATAGTACTTTTTGATTGTCCCGCACGCCGGGGTCCGCGATAAAACCGTTATGTTCTGGCGCAAGAAGCTGCGGTCCTTGTTTCGACCGCGCAGACATCAGGTGACTGTGCTGCGAGCTCCGGCCGGCGACGGGCAAAAGCCTGACGATGTGATCCGCACCATTGCAGTCCGCGAAGGCTGGATGCTGCTCGACGCACTGCTCAAACGCGGCGTGGATTATCCGCATCTATGCAAGCTCGGCGACTGCCGGCGCTGTAAATCGGTTCTGGTGACGGGCACAATCGCCCGGGCCGGACACTATGCAGGAGCTCTGAATCCCGACGAAGAGGCGCGCGGCGTTTTTCTGGCCTGTCGGGCGACGCCCACTTCGGACTGTTCGATTCGGTCTCATAAAGAACCCAAAGCGAAGCAGCAAACATCAATCTGAATCATATTAAGACTCGCTGCGGATTCCGGCCGCCGCATGAAAAATCGAATCAAATTTTAATACTAAGACAACATTTCCCAACGTTCTATGATTGCGCCTCCTGGGCGCATCCACGCATCGTGCGGAACTGTGGAAGCCAGCGCGCAATCGAATCAATTCATTCACAGGCTCATTCCGGACGGCGGGGCGAAACCCGGCCCGCTTCTGGACCGACCGCGTAAGATCGCCTGCGATTATATTCGCGAACGCACGCAGCCCGGCAATATTACTTCGACCGCTCTGGCTTCGGTCGAAGACTTCGATCTGGATTCCGCGGCGCTGCGCTCTCTCGATTATCGCGTGCTGCTTCAAGAGCTGCGCGCTTCCGGTCATATTTTCGTATTCCCGGCCTATCGCTATACACCCACGGCTAAATCCGGCGATCAGGAGGGGCTTCAGCCTGTTCGCTACCTGCTCGCCCGAACTGATAATCTTGCGCTGCTGCACGATATTTTCGAAGAGCTGGTGCAGGCTTCGGTCAATACCATTCTGGCCTGGCAGACCGGTTCTACGAAAGACGCGGCCGAAGAACTGCATCGTATCTTAGAAGCGCCCGGCCCAAACCAAAAGACTGCGGCGAGCGAGATCGTCTTTTCGCCGGCAGGCACCCGGGCCGCCTTCGTGCAGAACGACACGCACGGACTCGCGCCGCCCGATTGGCTGATTCAGGAATTCTTCAGCAGTCTGCGTAGCAGCCTCGGGGCGAAGGGCGCCGCCGTGCTCCTGCCGGGGGATCGTTTTATTCCGGTGAACGACGCGCAAATTCTGCCCTGCTTTCGCGTATGCGCGACCTATTTGCAAAAGGCCGCGGAAGCTCTGGCGAAGCAGGACGCGCAGTTTGCAGTTAAGGCGGCGGCTCTGCATAAAGAAGAGCAGAGCTACGCCCGCAAACCTTATTCAGGGCCGGTATTGGATTACGACATTCGCCGCGCGACGGCCGTGCTGGCGGCCGTCGAAGGCCGGAATCAAACCAGCGGCGCGGGCCTTGAGCTGCCGGCCCGCTTCATGCTGGCATTGAGATCGCGAGCGGCGGAATTACAAAAACGAGAATGGCAGGAGTACTGCGCCCGCTTCGTCGCGGATTTCTTGAGCGGTCTGCAAAAAGAGAGCGATGATTGGAGCAAACAGCTGCGTTTTTTCAGCATGCAGTCGCGGCAGTCGATTCATCCGGCGATCTGGCCGCTGCTGCGCCATCACCCGGCGCTCGTATCCGAACGCTGGGAAACCGAAACCGGCACCTGCTTTGTATTCTGTTCCCGCAGACCGGAAGACCTGGGCCGCCTGCTGGAAAGCGTATCCCTGGATCCGAACTGCGAAACCTGGCGCCTGCAGGCTCTGGCGTCGATCATTGCCGACAGCGAACACTTCGATCTATTGATGGAGTCCCCGAATCTGCGGCGGCGGCACGCGGAACTCGTGCGACGCGCCACGAAAGGCACGATTCCCACTCCGGTGCGGTGGCTGTTTTATCTGCCGTCGTTCTTGCATCGCACTCCCCGCAATATGAGTCGCACGCGAACCGCCGCCCGCCAGGCCGCCCTGGCCGACAGGAACCGTCGCCGTCAATCTCGACGCTCGCCGCTGGAAATTGAAACGGTTCGCAGGCGCCCGACCGACCCGGGCGTCGAAAAGCAGCTCCTGCATCTGCTGGAAGATACGTACTTCACGAAAAAACAGATCCCGACCATCGGCGATCTCCATCGAAATTTTCCGGAGCTACAGGCCGGCGAATTCGCGCGGCTCTTGCGCAGACACGGCTTTCAGCTATTGCCCGCCGACGACTCGGGACGCATCACGCGGGGAAGCGTCGTGCTCTTCGCCGATGACGCTTCGCTGCCGGTGTATTCGGGGAGAATTCGCGATTTGATCCGTCGCGTGCGCGAGCCGGATCAAATCGAACGCGCGAAGAGACTGGATGCTCACCTGGCGCGCAGCTCCCGGCGCCGGAACGGCGCGCCTGTATAGTTCCAGAGCGGCGCGCCGGTATAGTTGCGGAACGAATGCCGCCGCTATCGTCTGGCTGATTTTTTCGCCGGCTTTTTTTTAGAGCTCTTGCCCGGCGCTTTTTTCGGAGTCCTGGTCGCGGCTTTTTTGGCGACCTTTTTGGCGGCTTTTGAGGCGGCTTTTTTCGATACCTTTCGTGCGGTTTTCTTCGCCGGCTTATTTGCAAGCTTCTTCGAAGCCTGTTTGCCGGCCTGCTTCGCGGCTTTTTTGGAGGCGGTTTTTCTGACAGCCGGCTTTTGGGCTGTTTTCCTGAC
The DNA here is from genome assembly GCA_024742665.1 of bacterium. Classification (GTDB taxonomy): domain Bacteria; phylum Spirochaetota; class Leptospiria; order Leptospirales; family Leptonemataceae; genus JANSYA01. Next base: position 311,409 of record JANSYA010000007.1, on the reverse strand, counting down.
GGTCTTTTTCGCGACGGCTTTCGGTTTTTTAGCCGCCGGAGCCTGCGTCGTTTCCTGTGACTCCCGCTCCGCCAGAATTTCGGCCACCGTCCGGCGATGTCGCCGCACCGGTCCTTCGATCTTACGATTGTAGCGTTCGTCAATGCGCAGTCGCTTGATCTTATTTTGCAGAGTGGAACGTTTGATCTTCAGCGCCCGCGCCGTATGCGATACGTTCTGTCCGTGGCGGCCCAACATCAAATATATGAAGCGACCTTCGACGTCGTCGATCACGTCCTCCAGGCCCTGCCCGCGATTCACGCGGTCCACAAGTTCGTGAAATAATTCTCCCGCGCCCGGCTCCTGGAAAATATACAGATAGCCCTGGATGCGGCCGTCCTGTTCCAGATTTTGAATGCGCACCCGGGTCTCTAACTCTTCGTGGTACGTGGTTAAGGCGTTGCGCTGGCGGCGCAGGGGATCTTCTTCGAAGGACCGGGCGAGCAGCGTGCGGGTCAGTTCGAGAAAGAAGCTTTCAGCCAGGCGAATCGAATTCTTCAGGGCCCGTTTGGTCAGGATCGACTCTTCAAAGCGGCCGTTATAAAACAGCGTATTGCCCTGCAGGTCCGTGGCGAAGAGCGCGTACGGTATGGCCGCAAGCAGGATTTCCCCCAGCCAGCGACTCGCTCCGGCGGCGTTTTCGCTCCCGTCCTCGAAAGCGGCGCCGCTCGCCGCCCCTGCCCCGGAGAAAGTCATCGATTTTGCGCTCCGGCCGCTCACGTCCGGAATCTGTTCAGAGCCGGGGCCCTCGCTCGCCCCGGTCGGAGCGGGCACATTGTGTTTTTCGCGAAAGACCGCCAGGGCCTTGAGAAAACGCGCCTCGCTCCAGTTGGCGAGCTGCTCTCCCCGCAGATCGATGACCGGAATTTCACCGCGATTTTGCAATCCCGTCAGGACGGCCGGCGGCACACGGTCCCGCACGAGAATCTCCGGAGGGATTTCTCCAAAGTCGCCCCGGGCCCGGTCCAGATCGGCCATGAACTGATCGAGTTCGGAGCGCAGAGCGAAGCCCTGCAGTTCCAGATCGGAATCGGCTCTTGAATCAGTCCCAGGGTCGGCCTGTTGAACGGCCACAGGGTCGGCCTGTTGGACGGCCACAGGGTCGGCCTGTTGGACGACCGGAAGGACGTTCAGGCCGGTACGGTAAAAGGTTTTGAGCAGCCGTGGCAGTAGGGGCACTGCCACGGCATTGCTGGTTTAGCTGCGGGTGGCAAGCACTAATTGACGAATTTCTGTCAGATACGGCTGGAGCAGGCCCAGTTTCTCGGTCAGTTCGTATTCCAGAATATCCCCGGCCGCGACGATGTCGTTTTCTTCTAAGGCCGCCGAGAGATCTTTCAGCAGTCCCGTCAGATCGGTCGCAACGGAATGAAAGCTCACGTCGCCGACCTGAATGTCTTTGAGGGTGCGCGCGCCTTCGCCGCCGGCGTCCGCCGCCCGGCGCAGCTGATAGTCCAGAGCGAAGAGCGCCGAAATATATTCGTTCAGACGCTCGGTAACACGATCGAGGGTTTCCAGCGCCGCGAAATCCTTGCCGGAGTTGAAGCCTTCGTTAATCGAAACGATGCCCTTCGTCAGCTCGGGAATTTCTTTGTCGAAGCGCTCGACCAGATTCACCAGCTCATCAGTGCGGGCGTTCATGGTCCGCAGCTGTAGTTCCAGTTTCATTACAAAGAACTTAAAGCTGCGCAGGTCTTCCAGAAAGTCTTCGATCGCTTCGCGGCCGTTCTGGTGCACGAAGTTCTGGATGCGTTTGTCCAGACGCTCAAGAATTCGGTCGATGGCTTCGGAGCCGGCGCTGCCGGGCACGAGCACGCTCATCGAACCCAGGTCCAGGTTGATGATCGAAGAAAAGGACGCCAGGATCTGACGGATCCACTGCAGGCCTTCGTTCAAATTTACAATATCGTTTTCGCCGACGCCGTCGCTTTCGTAGAGCGTCGAGCCGATCTGATCGACGTAGCGATCGAGTTCGCCGAGGGTCGTCAGCACCATATCGAGTTCGTCGCCGACGTAAAAATCCACCCGGGCGACCGACTCCATGCCGATGTCATCCAGTCCCGACAGGGCCACGTCCTGAGAATCCACGCGCATCGACAGAATGTAGCGGTTGTGCCCGGCGATCCATTCGTTGACGGCCTTGTAGATTTGAGCCAGATTTTGTTCGCCGGTCAGTTCCGCGTCCAGCTCTTGTTCGTTTACGTAAATCTGCATTGCTGCTGCTCCACCCTGCGCCCGGTCGCCCCTGATCCTAAAAAATGCGGGTCCGGCGCTTTTGCTATTATGTCTCTCATCGGCTGGATGCCCGCCGGCCCTGAGCATTTTCGCTCCGCCGACGGCCCATCGCCTGAATTTCACGACGGCCCCGCGAGGCCGCCGGAGTCTACTGTGGTCCGTTCCGCTTCAAATAATCGCCCATCGATCGATTGCGCTGCACGGCCTGCTCCATGCGACCGAATCGTTCGCGCAGACTCTGCTGCTTGTTTTCAATGCTGCGTTCTTTGCGAAACATCTCTTCTTTGTTAGACGAGATCTGATCTTTGAGCATGGTGATCCGGGCCGCGATCAGGCCGCCGGAGGTCCGATTGTACGGCCGCAGGCTTTTTTCCAGACTCACCGCCATGCCGTTGTCGGGCACGCTGTCTTCGTTCGTATCCGAGGCGAAGAGTTCGCGCACGGCTTCCGGATTCGCCCGGAGCGCCTCGTTCAGCTTCTTTTCTTCGATTTGCAAAAAGCCGTACTGCACGTCTTCCCACTTGGCGCCCACGCCGCCGGTTGAAATGCCGATGTCGGCCAGCACGCGAAAGGCCGGCTTGAGAGTCGCCGGATAGGATTGCGCCGCCTGGGAGCGGATCGTGGCGATCAATTGGCGCACGGTGCTGTCGCTCGCGAAGATGCCCTGGCGCTCGGCGGGAGACGGACGATTTTTATCGTCTTCGCCGGCCACGGGCGGAATAAATTTTTTGCCGTCGGTATTGGAATTTTCGCGCAAGAAGAGCATCAATTCGTTGTACGATGCGACCCACTCCTGGATCTGAGCGGTAATCTCGTCGGTATTGTTGCTGATGCTGACGGTCACCGGGCCCTGGGTCGGGCGGTTCAAATCCAGACTCAGACCCTGGATCACGTCGGTGATGGCCTTGTTTTCCGAGCGGCGCACTTCCACGCCGTTGACTTTGATCACCGCGTCGCGCGCGGCGCTCGTTTCGTGTACGGGTAGGAGCTGCTTCTCGGTTGCCGCGGCGGGCTGCATGACCAGATCCGCCACGCGACCTTTGCCGCCGTCGGGCTGAAAAAAATACACGCCCTGGATATCCGCGTCCGGACCGCCGGCTAAATTCGCCAGATTCAATTTGATTTCCGAAGCGGGCTGCCCGACTTCGATTTCGCGCACGACTTCTTTCGTCGTCTCGCCTTCGCCGGACTTCGTAACGATTCCAATTCCGATTTTCAGAAACTTCGCCAGATCCTCAGCATCCTGGGCCTGCTTTTCTTTTTCAGCGTCGGCTTCTTTTTCGGCGACCGCGGGATCCTTCGCGGCGTCCGGAGCTTCGGCTTCGTCAGTGGCCTGCGCGTCTTCTTCCGAGAGCACGCGCCGACGTTCGATGTGCTGGCCTTTGAGTTCCACGTCGCCGATTTTCAGAGAAATCGCCGGACCGACCGTCGCGGTCTCGGGCTCGGCTGCAGCGGTTTCTTTTTCTGCTTCGGTGTCGTCTGCGTTCGCTTCCGGCTCTTCAGCGCCGGCCTCTTCGGCCGCTTCTTTTTCGGGTTTTTTTTCGGAAGTTTTTTCGGGAGCCGCTTCGAGGGCTCGCAGCTTTAAGGTGAGTTCACCCGGCTTTAGTAGTTCGTCTTTTAAGTAGACCGCGCCCGCGCCTTCGAGCTCCACGCCCCGCCCCGCGGAAAGCAAACGATACTCGACCGGTTCCGCCTGAGCTTCGCCGTTATCGCGCTTGTATTCAGAAAGTTCGCCGCGGCGAAACAAAACTTTTTCCGGACTGGTTTCGACAGTGCCCGGCTGGACCAGGCCGATCTTTCCGAGCAGTCCGTCGGGATCGGTGAATTGCATTTTGCCGCTTTCGCCGCTGTGCTTCGAGCGCAGGCTGATCAGCAGATGCGATGCGTCGGTGTTTACGCCGGTGACGTCGAAGAGCTTTTCGCCGTCGCGTTTGAGCTGCTCCATCAGGCGGCGAACGTTGCCGCCCTTAAACTGAATCGTACGATCTTTGCCGCCGGCCGTAATCATGAATTTACCGGCGGGCAGCTTTTCGTCCACCGAGACGGGGTCGGAGTGAATCTGATGATTGGACGCAAGCGACAGGACTTCGACCTGCTGTTCGCCCGCGTCGGCGGAAGGCGAAGCCTGGCCGGTGATGGCGCCGGGATCGCTGGAGACGACCGAGCGATCGGAGAAAGCGCCCGTGATCGAATACAGTTTGCGGCTCTTGTCCGCCAGATCGCGGGTGCGTTTGCGCACTTCTTCATAGGCCCGGATCTGGATCTCACGCAGACCGTTTTCCTGCTGCATACGCTGCAGCGGGATGCGTTCGATCTGCATCAATTTCTGGATGGTACCCTGAGTATCCATCCCTGATCCGAGGTCCATGACTGGCGGTGCCGGCATTCTGTATCTCCTGGGCTCCAGCGCGCTTCTGTGCGTCAGAGCCGTTCTATAGATACAATCGGGAATTTCGACAAAAAGATGAGAGTTTCTAACGAGATTTTTACCCGCAGCTTGACGTAGAAGCCGGCCGGAGATCTGATTCCCCGGTGAGCAAAGCGTAAGGATCTTATGAGTAACAGTCTCTATCGGGTAATCTTCGTAAATCAGGGCAAATCGTACCAAATCTACGCCAAAAGCGTGCTACAGGGCAATTTGATGGGTTTCGTCGAAATCGAGGACCTGGTATTCGGGGAAAACTCGAAAATTCTGGTCGATCCGACCGAAGAGGCCCTCCGGACGGAATTCGAAGATACGAAACGAATTTTCATCCCGATGCAGGCGGTCGTTCGCATTGAAGAGCTGGAAAAGGGTTCCCGGCCCCGGCCCCGCATCGTCGCGCTGGATGGCGTCCCGCCCCCGGCAAACGGCGGGTCGGACAGTCCCTCCAATGTCACGCCGCTGATTCCACCCGGAAAGAATTGAAGCGTTTCGAAAAAGGTCGCGATTGGCCTCAGGGCCAATCTTGTGCTAGCGCCGTTTTGTAGAGAGCGGCGCCTCTGCGCGGTGCGCAGAGCTGCGATTGGCCTTACGGCCAATCTTGTGCTAGCGCCTCTCTTTGTCGTGGTTGATGCGGTTTAGAATGAACACAAAGAGGAAGGCGCCGGCCATGGCGGCCAGCATATTGACCCGGACGTGAAAGCCGCCCAGCTCCGGTTTCATCAGCCAGTTGAGCAGGCGTGCGAACCAGTTGTTAAACAGCGAGAGCACCGAGTGAACCATCACCGCGCCGATCACTCCGATCACGACCGCGCCCCAGAAACCGCCCAGCAGATCCCGGCGCATATAATGGTAATAGAACCAGGCCGCGACCAGACCGGTCAGGACATAGGCAAGAGCATCTACTGGGACAAAATGAGTGACCATATCGCTTCTGTTCCAGGAAATGTCAGTGATCTGTGAATACAACCAATAATCGCGGCCTTTGTCCATCGCGGCGATTTCAAAATTTTCGCCGCCATACGAATTTTTTCGAATCGAAATAAAGATTTACACCGACCGCCGCTTCGCGGTTCGCTTCAGGCACGGCATGATTCATATTAACGGAAATACCAGAGTCTTCGGAATCCTCGGGCATCCGACCGGACATTCGCTCAGTCCCCTGATTCACAACGCCGCCTTCGCCGCGAAAAAAATCAACGCGGTCTATGTGCCCTTCGACGTCGCCGCAACCGGCGCCGCCCTCAAGCGCGGCATCACGGCGCTGCAGCTCGACGGCCTGTCGGTGACGATTCCTCACAAGGCCTGGGCGGCGAAGATCGCCGACGACTGGGACGATCTGACCGAATACTGCGGAGCGGCGAACACGCTGATCCGCGATCCAGAAACGGACTATCTGAAAGCGCACAATACCGACGGCGCGGGCGCCGTGCGCGCTCTGAAGCAGCACTGTCCGGACCTGCGCGGACGGCGCTTCTTATTGCTGGGCTACGGCGGTTCGGCGACGGCCATCGCGCACGCTTTACTATTAGAAGAAAATCCGGCCATGCTCGCCGTGGCCGGGCGCAACGGCCGCAAAGTTCGCAGCTTCGTGAGCCAGCTCAAGTCGATGCACAACCGCCGGTCGACGATGATTCGCGCCGTTGAAAATACTGTCGAAAACACGACCACAAAGTCTGTCGCAAACTCCGGCAAGAAAACCGGCGCGAAAGGCGGCGCCAGAGCAGGTGAAGCACCGGAGGAAACCGCCGGCTATAAAGACCTCGCGCCCGAAGACATCGATGTGATCATACACACGACTCCCCTTGGAATGCAGGGAGCGGCCCAGGGACTGCCCCTGCCCGCGGATTTCATTCGCGACTTTCATCACGTCTTCGACATCGTTTATAATCCGATGCGAACGCCGCTGCTAAAACACGCGGCGGCGGCCGGCGCGCAAACAGTGCCCGGCTATTTAATGCTCTTATACCAGGCGGTGATTCAATTCGAACTCTTCACCGGCGAGAAGGCTCCGGAAAATCTCATGGAAAAAGAACTGCTGGCCGCCCTGCGCAAACGCGCGACCGGAGAATGAGACATCCGTGGCATATTCTGCCGACAGCTCCGGGAATGTTCCCGGACCGGAAGACTCCGCGAACGACGAAGCGGAAGCCCGGGCCTTCGAAGAATTTCTGGCGGACTTAAACGCGCGCATCAATCCGGAGCGCTCCCGGGCTTTCGATCGCCGGCGATTGGAAGCATCCCGTGAAACTATGTTTGCGCTCTCGCGAGAACTCTGGCCGCGAGCCCGCGGCGAACGCATCAGCATCGTCGGCAGCAACGGCAAAGGATCGACGGCCTGGTACCTGGCCGCGATCGCGGAAGCCCGCACAGGCCATCGCGGCCAGGCGGATGTTTCTCCGGAATCGGAACAAGCGAGCGCGCAGGCGCGGGTCGGTTTGTATACTTCGCCGCATCTTACGAGCCCGCTCGAACGCATTCGCCTGGATCGCACTCCGATCAACGCACGGGATGCCGTCGCCGGTCTTGAGCATTTACAAACGATGCTGCCGGACTATGCGTCGTTCAGCTATTTCGAAATCTTCACCCTGCTCGCCTGGCATCTGTTTCAGAGTCGGGACTGCCCGGTGCAAATTTTCGAGGCCGGGCTGGGCGGCCGCTTCGACGCGACGCGCATCGCCCGGGCGGACACGGTAGTGCTCACGCGGATTGATTTAGAACACACGCAAATTCTCGGAGAAACGCCGCAGGCGATCTTAACCGAAAAGCTGGGTATCGTTTCGCCCGAGTGTCGCCGCGTCTTTTATGGCCCCCAGAGCGCGCTCGGCGCCGACGAAATCGAAGCGGAGATCCGTCGTCTGGCTCCGGAAGCGAAGATCTGCGCCTGGCGGCCGGACGCTGCGTTCGAGGATTATCTCGCGGAGAATCTGGCCTACGCCCGCTTTATTTTCGATACGACAGGCACGTCCGCGTCCCGGGCGACAGCCGAAAGCTCCGGCCCCGCTCCGGTAGATCTGGCTCCGATCGCGCCGCCCCCGGGACGACTGGAACGCCGTGAGCTGCCCGCGCGACTTTTGCCAGGCCAGCACGGGCATCGGAGCCCGCGCGATGACGATGATGATGCCCGCGCCGCCACAGCGATCGCCTATTTTGACGTGGCCCACAATCCCGCTTCGATTCAGCGCTCGCTCCGGGATCTCACGGCTCGACCGGACTTCCCGGGCCTTGCCGCCTGCGAACTGCGCCTGGGCGTCTTAAAAGACCGCGACCCGGTCGAATGCCTGGCGGCCGCCCGGGAGATTGGATTTCATCGAGCGCGGCTTTTGACCGGCGGCGACCTGGCCGCCTGGCCCGCCGATTTCGCGGCCCGCTTGCCGGAGGACTTCGATGCCGCGCCGGAGTCCACTGACGCGGCGGCCGGTCGCGCGCCCTCCCCGCCCCCTGCGGATGTGCGCTGCGTGGTCGTGCTCGGCAGCCATCGCATTTATAATTATTTTGTGGAACTGACGGCCGGGGGCGAGAAAACAGACCCGGATCTCTGAGGCGGCGGGTTCACCCGTGTGACGCGATCGCGCCCCGGACGTCTGAACAAACAGTATACCCGACGCGCGAAATCTCTGAACAAAAGAACGCGCGCAGCCGCGTCCCGATTGATCATGCAAAGCCCTACTCTCACACCGCCCCCCGCGATCCCGCGCGACGTTTTCGCGGGGCGGCGCAAACGTTTCCAGTCCACGATGGCCGCCGACGGCGTGGCGCTGATCTTCAGCGCGCCGGTGCGCATCAAAAGCAATGACGTGCACTACCGCTTTCGCCAGGATTCCGATTTCTATTATCTGACGGGTTTCGGCGAAGAAGAATGCGTGCTCGTGCTCACCGCCGATCATAGCCGGCTGTACTTACGCGAGCGCGATCGCAGCCGCGAGACCTGGGACGGGCCGCGACTGGGCGTCGAAGACGCACCGGCAACTCTGGGCGTAGACGAAGCGCGTTCGATCGGCGCCTTCGAAAAAGACCTCGGCGAACTACTAAAAAATAAAAGCACGCTGTACTATCGCTTCGGCGGCCAGGACGCGACCACCCGGGACGCCCGGGTCCTCGGCAAGGCGAACGAAGTCATGCAGCGCGCGCGCTCCGGAGATTATGGTCCGGGCACGGTTGTAAATCCGGCGCTCATTTTGCACGAGCTGCGCCTGATCAAAGACGGCCACGATCTCGAAATTTTACGCGAGTGCGCGCGACTGACCGCGAACGGACACAGGGCTCTGTATCGCGACACGCGCCCGGGCATGTTCGAGTACGAACTGGAAGCGCTACTACAATACGAGTTTCGTAAGGGCGACGGCGGCGAAGCCTATCCTTCGATCGTAGCTTCCGGTCCGAACGCCTGTATCTTGCATCACATCGAAAACAATCGCCAGATGCAGGCCGGCGATTTGGTGCTCGTCGACGCGGGCGCGGATAAATATCACATGAACGCGGACGTTACGCGGACTTTTCCCGTAAGCGAAACTTATACGCCGGAGCAGCGCGACGTATACGAAGCCGTGCTGAACGCGCAGGAGCGCGCGATACGCGGGACGGTCGCCGGCGTTTCGATGGGCGAAATTCACGACCGAACCGTGCGCGATCTGGTGCAGAGTTTGATCGATCTAAAAGTGCTGACCGGCAGCGTCGATCAGCAGATCGAAGAAAAAGCTTATCAGCATTTTTATATGCATAAAACCGGTCACTATCTGGGCATGGACGTGCATGACGTGGGTTCCTACTACGATCATCGCGCCAAAGAGCCCCGCAAATTGGAAGACGGCATGGTCTGCACCGTCGAGCCGGGCCTGTACTTCGCGCCGGACAACGAACACACGCCGGAACGATTCGCGGGCATCGGCGTGCGCATCGAAGACGACGTTATGGTTCAGGGCGACACGCCTTTAGTGCTCACGGCGGATATTCCGAAGTCGGTCGCGGACGTCGAAGCGGCCAGACGAAAATGAGTTTCAGTCGGCGGCCGACGCAAAATGCGCACCGACGCGCCATTTATCTAAATATACACAATAAACAATTTTAGCGGAATCGAGTAACTCTATATGATCAGTGAAATTCCATTTCCCGGCGGCTTTACCCTGCTGGGTAAAACCGGCATCTCGACGTACAGCATTATGCTGATGATCGCCTTTCTGGTTGCGTCTTATCTTGCCCCGCGGGAGCTGCGGCGACGCGGACTGGACCCCGAAGCGGCGGACTGGTCGCTGCTGTTGGCGGTCGTCGGCGCGATTGTCGGCTCGAAGATCTTTTTTATCTTCGAGATCTGGCACAAGATCTGGGTCGTGCACGACGGGTTCTGGGACACCTTTTACTATGTCTTCTTTACGTTCGAAGGCATGAAAGAGCGCTTTCCGAATACGCCGGGCATCGAAGGGCTCTGGTCGAATCTGCTGCAGGGCGGCGGCCTGGTTTTTTACGGCGGCTTTATCTTTTCGTTCAGCTCGATCTACATCTATCTGCGCTCGCGCGGCTATTCGATCTGGAAGTACGGCGACGCATTTATGCCTTCGCTGGCTCTCGGTTACGCCATCGGACGCCTGGGCTGTATGATCAGCGGCGACGGTTGCTACGGCCACGGCGCATCGCTTGCGATTCCATTGTTTACGATGGTGTACGGGCCGGCTGACGGCGCCTGCGGCGATCCAAACGCCTGGTGGCTGCCGTACATGTGCTCAGCGGGCGTGCGGGTATGGAATACGCCGCTGATTGAATCGACGATGTCGCTGGGCCTCTTCGCCTTTTTGATGCTGTGGGTTCGCAAGCAGGGATTTCGCCCGGGTATGATGGTGGCGATCTTTTTGATCGTAAACGGGCTGGCGCGCTTTTCGGTCGAATTTCTGCGAATTAACGACGCCGTGATTCCGGTCTTCGATCATCCGACCTTCGAACAGGACGGACAGATCATCGACCTGGTGCACCACAACGATCGCTTTGCGCAGCATCCGGGGCCGGACTATTTTAAGAACTGGCACTGGTACGGCTTTACGCAGAGTCAGATCACGGCGGTGGTCCTCGTGACCCTGGGGTCGCTGTGGATTGTGCTGGGCAAGCTCTGGAAAAAAGACGAGCAAGACGACGCGACGCAGTCCTGAAACGATCAGATCGGGCCGCCGGATCTGAGCCGGCCGGCCCGAAAATTGGTACAGAATTCTCGTTGAGCGACGGGCAAAAATAGAAAATAAGATTTCCAGCGACAATTAACTAAGAAACATTGTTACCTGGACGGATTTCGATTCCGTTCGGGTAGACAATGATGAAACGACTCTCCTGTATTCTTGTTCTGACGGGTTTCTTGATCGTCCCTGGAAGCTCCTGCTCCAGCGGCGGCGACGACGGCCCCGATTTCCTGACTCTGTTCCTGCTCTTCAATTTCCTGCAAAGCCAGGCCTGCGGCACGGTCAGCGACCCCCTGTTCGGACAGCAGTGGCACCTTTCCAATACCGGGCAGCGCGGCGGCGTGAGCGGCGAAGACGCCCGGGTCGCCAGCGTGTGGAATTCCGGCGTGTGCGGCGCGGGAATTTCAATGTCGGTCATCGACGACGGCCTGGCCATCGCCCACGAAGACCTGAGTCCGAACATCGAAGCGGGGCTGAGTTACGATTATACGACCGGCGGCACGGACCCCAGTTCTTCCAGCGCCAATCACGGCACCTCTGTCGGCGGCATTATGGCCGCGCGTTCGAATACGATCGGCGTGCGGGGCGCGGCGCCTCTGGCGAGTCTGCGAGGCTATAATTATCTGGCCAACGCCACTGCGGGCAACGAAGCCGACGCAATGACCCGCGGGGTCGCCGGTCTGCACATCTCGAACAACAGCTGGGGTCCGACCGATCTGACCGGCAGCCTGCAGTCCTCGACTTCCACCTGGCGCGCGGCGATCGATACCGGCCTGAGCTCCGGACGCAGCGGACTCGGCACGCTGTATTTCTGGGCGGCGGGCAACGGCGGCGCGGGCGAAACCGATAACTCCAACTACGACGGCTACGCCAACTATCACGGCGTGATCGCCATTTGCGCGGTCGGCCAGGACGGCAAACGCGCGTCCTATTCCGAACAGGGCGCGAATCTCTGGGTCTGCGCTCACTCCCAGGGCAACGACAGCGTGGCCATCTCCACAACCGACAACATCGGCGGTCTGGGCTACAATGCTTCGGGGGCCTCGGGTAATTTTACTGATAACAACTATACGAATACCTTCAACGGCACCTCCGCCGCTTCGCCCCTGGCGGCCGGCGTCGGAGCGCTCGTGCTTCAGGCGAATCCGGCTCTGAGCTATCGCGACGTGCGTTTGATCCTGGCCCAGAGCGCGCGCAAAAACGACGCGGCCGACGCGGACTGGACGACGAACGCGGCGGGCCTGAATATCAACCATAAGTACGGCTTCGGCACCGTCGACGCTCTGGCGGCCGTCAACCTGGCGCGAGGCTGGGTCAACGTCGCCGCTCAGAAGACATTCACGCCGCCCACGAATTCGCCGTCCTCCGCCATCCCCGACAATAATGCGACGGGTATTACCGGCACCATCAACGTATCGGGCAGCGGCATCACCAGCATAGAATTCGTTGAAATAAACTTAACATTCACCCACGCCTACTACCGCGATTTGACGATGACACTGACCTCGCCTTCGGGCACCGCCAGCACTTTGATGAGCACGGGGGTGTGTCGCAATCCCAATACGCTGGCCGTAGTCGCCTGCTCGCCGACCGGCTCCCAGACGGTGCGCTTCGGCGTCGCCCGCACCCTGGGCGAAAGCGCGGACGGCAACTGGACTCTGCGCCTGGCGGACGGAGCCGCAAGCGATACGGGGACTTTTACATCCTGGAGCATGAAGCTCTACGGCCGTTAAGCGACGAAAGCAAATACTCAAAAGGCAAATATCTGATATGAAAAACTTAAATATAAAACGCATATTTCGTTATTCGGCGGCCCCGGCCGCTCTGCTCTTCGCGGCGTGCGTCGCGTCGGGTTCCCACGCACAGTCCGGATCGACGTACTATTATTACGACGGCGATCAGCGCTATGAAATCGAGATGACCGCCGATGAGGTTGCGGAATTCAGCAGCCCGGGCTCCGCTCAGCAATTAGATCGTTCCGCGCGCCTGCTGAAGGGCGGCAGCGGCGCCGTGCGCATCTACAGAGTGGACGCAAGCGCGCAGCAAAGGCTCGCCCGGGGCGCCGTCGCTTCTTCGCAGCTCTCGCCGGTCTTCATTCAGGGCGGCATGCGCATGGCTTTGCCGGGCGGCGTCATCGTTTCTCTGGATCCCGACTGGTCGGACACGCAGTGCCGCGACTGGGTTATCGCTCAGGGATCCCTGGTACGCGAGCGACTCAAGATCAATAGCGGGAATTATTATCTGATCGCATCCGGAGCGGGTCTGGCCAGCCTGGAATTCGCCAATCGGCTGCGCGGCGAAAACGGCGTGCTCTCCGCCACGCCGAACTGGTGGCGGGAAGTCGGTCATCGCTACCAGCCCGGCAGCCAGGATCTGGAGAATCTGGAAAATCAGAAAAACAAAAAGCAGTAAAGACGAAGCTCGCGGACTGCGGTCGCCGGTCCTACAGCCCGGGAGAGCTACGCGGCCCGCCCAGTTCTTCCAGGCGGATCATATCGAAGGCTTCGCGAAATTCTTCCGAAGCGCGCCCGAATTTTAATTCGACGGCGCGCAGGCGATGCAAATTTTTTCGACGGCGCAGCTCGCGCAGAGTATATTCCGTAACGCCGGTATTGCGCCGGGCCCGGCGAAATTCCGCCGCGTAACATTCGCTGAGATAATAGTAGAGCGGCCACTCCTGATCGACGCCGGGCAGCTCGGCGAAGCGCTCCAGAATCTTCAGGGCCTGAGTGAAATTGCCGAGCGCCACCTGATTTACCGCATACAGACGATAGCTGCGTTTGCGTAACTCCAGCACTCGTTCGCTGCGCGCGAGGGGCAGCTGGTCGATGCGGTCGAGAGTCGCGAAGGTCTCGTGAAAATAGCGGGTCAAACGCAGGCCGTAACGATCGCGCACGCGGCGCTCAATGCGATTGTAGCGGTCGCTCGTGTCGATCCACTTCCACCACAGGGGATTGCGAATATCTTCCCGCAGGGCGCCCAGGGCTTCCAATTCGCCGCGAAAATCCGCCAGTTCTTCTCTGGCACGCTGGTAAAAAGAAACCGCCCGCCGAAAGAGCGCCTCGTTATAGGCCGGATCGCCGGGAGCGATGGGGGCTGCGTCTTGAAACGGCGGCAGCGGCGTCGGATGGGGAAAGAGCGACCAGGCCTGTTCGATAGCCTGGCTATCGCGCACGTCGCGCACCGATCCGCTGCGGCCGTGACGTATAATAAAAGATTCATACTCCCCGGAAAAATCATGGACCAGTTCGCCCCGGGGCGGAGCCGTCAGAGGAATCTGGGCGAAGAGCGACGCCGGCCAGATTACAATCCCCGCGATCAGAGGCACAATCAACAATGCGCTAACGCGGAGAACGCGGCCGTCGAATACTTCATGAGCGCAGGGCTTCATCGCATCGGTCCCGTGTTTACATCGTCGAAGAGCGGCGTGTCTTTCCATTCCGGATCGAGCACGGGCGGTCCCAGAGGTTCGGGGGTAAACGACTCGTCGTACATACTTTCGAGATCTTTCTGCATCGCCTCTTTGACCGGACGCGGGCGACCCTCTTCGTCCAGAAAGGCGGTCGTCGTTTCGAGCTTGGCTTCCACCTGATACAGATGGCGGTCGATGATGCGATCGAAGTTCAGCTTGCCCTGTATGATGTTAAAACGATAGCTTTCGATCGTGGGTAGATCGAGAGTGAAACGATATTCGTTGGCCTGCTCCGCGTAATTCACGGCCTGCTTCCAGTACTTGCGCGCTTCAGTATAGTACGTGCGCGCCACGAGAAAAGATATCTCCAGATCGTCGGCGACGTCCAGGTCGTGAAAGTACAGATGGCGTTTGTCGTACAGCGATCCCAGCCTCAGGAACATGCGCATGATCAGCAGGTTGATCTGCATAAACATCAGCAGGCGGTATTTATGGTACTGCTGCTCGTTTTCGATTTTACACAGGGCGTTGCGGGGATGGCGAAAGCGATGCGTCAGGGCCTGGACCAGAAAATAGATGCTCTCTTTGACCTCGGCTGTCTTGTAATGATGCGGCAGTCCGTAGAGCTCGTAAAAATCTTCGAGGTGGTGCGGGGCCCACTTCTTCTGTTGAAAAGGAATCCAGTCGGAAAATTTCACCCAGCGACCGCTGCGATCGTAGTAATAGTTCAGCTTGAGTCCGCCGGGAGGACGCTGCGGATAGTACGGATCCGGCAGGGCCCGGGCCACAGCGGACTGGGCGTGCAGGCCGCCGCCGCTACCGAATACGCCCGACCGTCCCGCAAGCGCCGCCTGCCGGAAGGCATCCGCCGGCGCGAGGTACGCGAGAATCAAAGCCAGTCCGAGACTGAACGGAGATAGATAGTATGTGCGGAAAACCGACATCGCTTCCCTACAAATTCGGGCAAAAACCCGATGGGCATTAGGGAAATCGCGGGCCCCGCGCGAATTCAGCGGAATTCAGAAAAATTCACAAGGATTCAGGCCAAATCGGGGGATATTCAGGCCGTCGCCGAAATTCCGGACAATTGCGTCCCTGTTTCGATTTCGACGATTGCAGCCGGCTCCGGCGGCCGCTTATTCGAGGGCGTCGGCCAGGCTATCGTGGATCTGGACGAAATCGGTTAAACCGACGATGTCCATAACTTTGCGAAAGTGGGGGCTCAGGCTGGAGAATTCTATTTTATGCTTTTTGTCAGCCGCACGCGTAATCAGCTGAATCAGAATGGCGATGCCCGAACTATTGATATAGCGGGTTTCCAGAAAATCCAGAATGACGTGGCCGAGCTGCTCTTCCGGCAGGGAGTTATAGCAATCCAGCAGGGCGTCTTCGGCGTCGGAGGTGATTTCTCCGGCCAGGTGCACGACCGGAACGTTCTTTTCAACCGAATGCCGAATGTTGAATTTCTCCGCCATAACGTGGCTCAAGGTCTCCGTGCCCCGCCCGGTGGCAAGCAAATGTTTGGGCTTCCGGCCGGAATCCGCTTCTGAGTCGGAACGGGCGAATATTTCTGGACGGGGCGGCCCCGCCGACGCCCGGTGAAAGTATGAAGCTGACCGGAAATATTCGCAAAATGGAAAGCGAAACCCAGAAGGGCGGCGCGCCGATTCAATATCGACTGCCGGTTTACGTGCAGGCCGATCAGAAGAAATTTTTTCCGGTCGGCGATAAGATCGGAAAAAAAATCAAACTGACGCATACAGGAAAAATCAACTGCATCAAATGCGGACGGCTGACGAAGAAATCATTCGGCCAGGGATTTTGTTTCCCCTGCTTTCAGAACGCTCCGGAAGCGAGCGAATGCGTGCTGCGACCGGAGCTGTGCCGGGCCCACGAAGGCGAATCCCGCGATATGGAATGGTCGAAGGGCCACTGCCTGAAGGATCATATCGTATACCTGGCGGTGTCGAGCGACGTCAAGGTCGGCATCACCCGTAAGACCCAGGTGCCGACCCGCTGGATCGACCAGGGCGCCCATCAGGCGATACAGCTCGCCAAAACGCCCAATCGTTATACCGCGGGGCTGATCGAAGTCGCCCTGAAAAAATATCTGAAGGATCGCACCGACTGGCGCAAGATGCTGAAAAACGAATTTCCGGAAGGCATCGATCTAAAGGCGATCAAAAAAGAAATGATCGCGAAGCTGCCGGAGGAACTCGCGGCCTACGCCGTGAAGTCCGACGCGAAAACGAATCTGAAATTTCCGGTGCTGGAGTATCCCGAAAAAGTAAAATCGGTCGGTTTCGACAAAGAACCCGAGATCAGCGGCAAACTGATGGGCATCAAGGGCCAGTATCTGCTGCTCGACGAAAATCGCGTGCTCAATTTGCGTAAGCACAACGGATATGAAGTTACGCTAGAAGGCTAAGGATTAAGGGTTAATAGCTAAAGAATAAAGGCCAAAGCTGATCTGAAATGATCACCTGGATTTCATCAGAGCGGCGAGCGCTTCCCGGGCCCGGGCGTGCTCCGAATCGACTCGCAGAGTTTCTTCTAAAAGATAGCGGGCGCGGGGCGTATCGCCGGCCGCCTGGTGCAGGCGCGCCAGATGAACCAGATTGCGCGTATCTTCCCGGGCGCGCAATCGCAGGCGTTCCCCGAGATCGATCGCGCCGCGCGTGTCTCCCGCCCGGCGATGAATGACCGACGCCGCGTACAGCATCTCGTTGTCTTCCGGCGCCTGCTCCAGATATCCCCGCACTTCTTCGGCGGCTTCGCGATACTCTTTGCACTCCACCAGACAGTGAATCAGCGGGCGCAACAACTCAACGGGAGCCGCGCCGATCGCGTCACGTAAATCGCGCAGATCCGCCAGGGCTTCTTCATGACGTCCGGCCCGAATCGCTTCCCGGGCGGCCTGCAGTCCGGCGGCCAGGCTCCCGGCGTTCTCAGGATCGCCGCCCGCTTTCGCAGCCGCACCAGGGTCCGATATCGAATCGGTTTTCGAACCAGCTTTCGGTGAGACTTCCGATGGGGATTCCGGGCGATAGCTCAGAAGCAGCACGCTGAAGTCGTCGATGATTTCACCTTCGTCGGCCAGGGCCGCATATATTTTTTCGGGATCGCCGGCGAAGCGCTCGATTGATGCAAGAATGCGAGTCTCGTCTTCGTTGACTTCCCCCGAGTCGCCCCGGAACCGCACGTCGTCTTTGCCGTCGGATCCAAAAATCAGGGTATCGCCCGCCTGCATGCGATAGACTTGAATCGACACCATGCTCTCGACGCCGGTAGTACCCAGCTTTCGATAGAGCACGTCGCTCGTTAAGAATGCGGCTTTCCCGCCGCGCAGCAGGATCGGCGCCGGATGTTCGGCGTTGACGTAGTATACGACGCCCGTGCGATCTTCGGCCAGGCCCATCACCATCGAGACCAGCATACTGCCGTCGAAACTAACGAAGACTTTGTGCAATTCCACGAAGGCGCTCTTGAGCCAGGCTTCCGCAGTCTGCTCCTGTTCGCGGGGATTGATATGCGTGCGTTCGATGATACTTTGAAACACGGAGCCCAGCACCAGGGCGCCGCCCGCCCCCTGCATCGATTTGCCCATCGCGTCCGCGTTCAGAAACACGGTGTGAGCCTGCCCGCCCAAATGAATCGTGTGAGCCGCGCACAGATCGCCTCCCAGGTCTCGTTCGTATTTGCGAAACTGAAATTGTTTCTTCTGGCGCACGAAAAAATTTACGGCGAAGGTTTCGCTGCGGGCGAAGTTTACGCCGAGCGGATTCAACAAGAGGCTGGTCAGAAAATAATCGCCGTCCTGACGTTCTTTTAATTCGCGCGTATGCGTGAGCGATTCATTCAACTCCCGCGTGCGTTCCTCGACGCGACGTTCGAGGCCGGTGTTTAAGTCTTCGACCTGGTTGTGCAGGTTTACGAATTTATTCGCCAGGGCGAAAGCCATGCTGCCCAGAAAGAGCGGAAAGCCGTACGCCGTTAAGAATACTTCGACGTCGAGCTTGAGAATTTCCGCGACCACGTCGTGCAGGATCGGCAGAAAAAGTAAGGCCAGGCCCAATGCCAGAGAGCGCGCCTCCGGAATATTGCGCACCATACCGCGAATCGAAAGAAAGATCGCCGTGCCCATAAAGGCGATCACCGATCCCAGATAAAAACTGCGATACTGATAGAAGGTCGCGTAATCCTGGTAGAGAGGCAGCGTCACGACCGGACCAAGAAGTACGATCGCGGCGATCGCGTGGACGATCGGCCCCGGACGTTCGCGTACGATTTTGAGCGAAAACAACACGCCCGAGTACACGGTCAGATGCATGACCAGCCAGATCCAGAGCTGCACGCTCAGGTACGGCACGCTGTCGAGCGCGCCGATCAGATGCGCGAAGAAATTCATCTCGTACAGACCGAAGCCGATCAGAAACAGAGCGTAAAACAGATTTTCGAGATCGCTGCGGCGCTTAAAAAAGATAAACAGGTGATAGATGGCGAAGACCAGAAGCACCGCCGCGACGATCGCATGAATTTCAACTCGAAAAAAAGAATCGAAGGTCGCCTTGCGAGCCATCGCACGCGTCGGCCCTAACATCGGAATTTCCGTCAGCGAACCTTCCGCGTCGATATAAATCCGAATGCGCAATATATTCGCGGACTCGCCCGGGCGCAGTGTATCCCGCGGCACGCGATACAGCCGGGTGCGGTTCCAGTGGTTCGGCTCCGGACCGCCAGGCTGCAGCTGCTCCAGGCCGCCCAGATAGCGATCGTTCAAATAAACGACGTCGTTCCAGATGATGCGCCCGGCCAGAAGAGAGACATCCGCGTTGAGCAGTCCTGCAGGCGTCGTGAAGCGGTTGCGCAATTCCAGAAAGCCCGGCCCCTGCGGCAGAAGCGGCGCCAGATGAATTAGATCCTGATCCGGCACCGGGCGAAAGTCGCCGCTGACCGGCCCCTCGCGCGACGCTGCCGGGGCGTACTCCCAGCCGGAGTCCAAAAGCAAATGCTCCGGAGCGTCATCCGGCGTTTCGCTGCAGCCGGCGAAGGCGATCAGCAAAACGGATAGCAGCGCCGGACGCAACGCGCCGCGAGCGCTCCTGAAAAACGAAAACGGTTTCGGCAGAAATTCAGGAAAGGACGCTGGTCTTGATGTTGATATGGGGCGCGAGTGCGCACCGGCGAATCGACCGCAGACGATCCCGTCCATAGATTGCTTCAGGCCTGCACGTCCACCCGGGCGCCGCTTTCCCCGGCGACGCCGGGCGAGGCATCGATTTCCGGCGCTGGCGCGGGGCGACTCGCTTCCGCGGGCGTGTTATCGCTTAAATTCGCGACTTCACGCACATCGTCCCGGGGTGCAGCGGGGACCGCTGCGTCTGCGAAGAGTATCTGCCTGGAACCTACAGCCATGTACGACATAGTGCCTGAAAGTATAGCATGCTCGGTAAAACTGTGCATCCGTTTTTTTGTTACATCGCGAGTCTTCGGACGACTAAAATGGCGTATGAAACTCTGGCTCTCGTCGATTGATCTGCGCTCCGGCCTGCGTGTTCCACGCCTGGCCCTGCTGATCGCGCTTGTATCGCTCCTCACATCGGCGGCTCTGCCCGCCGCCGAGCGTCACACGCTCTATACGGATCTGCTGCAGGAGCACGTCGTTGACGGGTGGGTAAACTATACCGCTTTGAAAAATGATCCGCGCCTGGAGCGTTACCTGGCCCAGCTCGCGGCGACCAATCCGGCGGAGCTGCCGAACGACGACGAACGCGTCGCCTACTGGCTGAACGTATACAACGCCTTCACGCTCAAGCTGATCGCTGACAATATGCCGCTGGAAAGCATCAGCGAACTGCATTTATTCGGCAGCGTGTATCTGGGCGTGCTGTTCGGAGAAACGATCTGGCAAAACTATGAGTTTCCGCTGCACAACGGAAAGCTCTATACTCTCGATCACGTGGAGCACTCGATTCTGCGGCCGATCTATAAAGACTACCGCCATCACGCGGCCTTTGTGTGCGCCGCGGTCAGCTGCCCGCCCCTGCGCTCGGAAGCCTACGAGGCTGCGCGGCTCTCCGAACAGCTCGACGATCAAATGCGCGTCTGGTTGAAAACCCGCAAGTGGAACTACTACGATCCGGCCAATCAGAAACTCTATATTTCGAGCATCTTCAACTGGTTCGAAGACGATTTTTTACAGGACGAAGAAAACGCTGAGAAAGAGATCGTCGACGTTCTGCTGCCGTACTTCGCCCCGGAAGTGCAGCAGCAGATTCGCGCCGATCGAGACAGGCTGCGCGTGAAATATTTGACCTACGATTGGGCCCTCAACGGCGAATAAATGAGAGCGGCCTGATTCTTCACCGGCGCGTTTGTCGCCGACGAATCAGACCGCACCGCCGCCGGCCCGGATCATTCGCGGTGAATAGCGGCGAAAGCGCCAGTGCAGGATGCGCGTCAGGATCGATTCGAAGATTCCGGCGACCAGAAAGGGAGTCACCAGAGACGCGCTGAGCAGAGCCATCATCGGAACCGGATTGCGCACAGTCCCTTCGAAGGCCTGCACGCCGATGAATACCAGAGATCCCAGCAGGCCCAGAAACAGCAGCGTCCCCAGGGATAGAGTCGCGCGATGGATCCAGCGGCCAAGTTTGCGATAACGTTTGCGGTAGCGAGTGATCATAAACAGTACCTCCGTGTACCAGTTAAGAGACCGTGCAACCCAATCGAAAGTTCGCAGAATTGAAAATTTGAGGCGATGTTTTTTTCGCGGAATCGAAATTCCCGGTGAACCCGGCCGGGTGCCGGAGTTCCGCTCCAATCAGGTGGAGTCTTCGGGGAGCTTCTTCAGACGATCCAGGTAGTTTTCTACGAGCTGAATAATATGCGCCAGCGTGGGCGACCCGCCCTCTTCGCCGGCCGCTCCGTCTTCCGGCTCCGACTCGTATTCCAGCCGGGCGATTTCATAAACCCGGTCCAGACTCTGGATCACCCCGTGCAGCGGCTCCGGCAATCGACGCATGCGTTCGCGTTCGTCGTACTGGCCCGTTTCGAAATCATTGTAGAGGCGCTGAATAGCCGACTCGATGTCCGGCAGCTCAATGCCGAATAGGCCGCCCAGCTGCTCTTCCAGCTGGCGAGCCATCCGTCGTTTCTGCAAATCGATCGGCTCGCGATCCGCCGGCGGCTCTCTGTCGTCGCTCGTACTCACGAATCGTTACCTGCTTCGCCTGCTTCCGGCCAGACTCGCATCAGTCCCTGCAGGCGATAGGCCCGTTCCGGACAGGCGAGTTCGCCGCGCACCGCCGCCACCCTGGAGTCCGCACGCGAAATCGAAAGCAGATCGACGGTATGCACCGCGCTCAGGTTCAGACTGCAGCGGGTCTGTGACTCCGCATCGCCGTCCCCGCGCAGCATAAAATCTCCGGTGAACTCCGGGCCGCTCTCGGCCGGCTCGATGCGCAATTGCGCGGGAAAGGATTCAAAGCCGGATACTTCGCTCCGACCCGACCGGGATGCATCGGTATCGCGCGTCAAAAAAGCAAAGTCCCCGCTGTCTGATGCGTCCGCCGCGTTCGCATTCGTTTTCGAGCCGGCGGAAAAGAGCGGGTTCAAAACTTCGCCCTGCTCGCGTCCAAATACGATGTCGCCGCCGGATGCGCTGGCACTTTCCGCATCCTGAATTGCCAGCCACAGCCGCGCCCTGGCGGCCCACAGGAGTCGCGCATTTTCGTCGAAAGGGTTGATCGCGGGCAAGTATATGCGCTGGAACACCAGCACGGCCGGGCTCTTCGCAGCATCCTGGCTGCGGATCTCTACAGTCCCGGCATACAGGGTGTAGCGCGCCAGGCCCAGCTGCGAATCCCGCAGCACCTTCAGAGGCGGCGCAACGATTTCAACTTCGCCTTCGCGATCCTGTAAAAGAAAGCCCATAGCGGGCCGGCCGGAAAATCGAAAGCGCGCCGAATCGGCCGGCGCGTGCACATTGCTTTGACGATTGGGATACAGACCGGCGTCCGAAAGCGCGGTAAATCCCTGCAGCGTATCGTACAACAGTCCGCGCTGCTCCGCCTGGAAGCCGTCGGGCGTCTGCCCCCGGCTGAACTCCAGTATACCGGCCTGCAGGCGCGGCAAATCGGCTCCGACGGCTCTCGACGGCGTTGCGGGACTCACCGATGAGCTGGAATCGGATGATTGGCCGGATGACGTCCCGGTTTCAGAGGAAACATAGCGAAAATAGAGGGTGTCGACCGCGAAGGAGCGCCCATAGCGCATGAGCTCCGGCGGACCAATTGAATAGATGCGGTCCCACTGCCCCGGGACAGGCTGAGGTCCCTCCGGAGTGCACAGGGTAAAACACAGGGCCAGTCCCGGACACAACAGGATTCTGAAGAGAACCCCGGGCGAGACGCCGCACATCGTAACGATGAATTTCATGAGAGAAAACACAGGCCCCTGGGATTGCGAGCGGCCTGCACTTCAACAGGAGGATAGTTTGAGAAACATCGAAGCCCCCGAGAGGACGTCTGATGAAAATGATTTCAGAATAAATGGCAAAACGGCCTGGCAGCGCGAAAAATCAGCTGCTCGCCGGATAAAAAAAGAAATGCGGGGTGCGAAAAGACACCTGAAAGCAATCAGCTCGACCCGCCGCCCGGAAGCGGCGGATCAGAAGAAAGCTTCAAAATACCTTTTCAACACCCGCAAGGCACAATAGCACCGATTCTACTGTTAGAAGAGCAGTGAGCCTGCGGGCTCTGATCTTTTAGCAGTCTTTTTGGTGGTTTTCTTTTTGGCCTTCTTCTTAGCCTTTTTTTTTGCTACTTTTTTTTTAGCCTTCTTCTTGGCCTTTTTCTTAGCCTTCTTCTTGGCTACTTTCTTTTTAGCCTTTTTCTTGGCTTTCTTTTTGGCCTTCTTCTTGGCTTTCTTCTTGGTTACTTTTTTCTTTTTCTTAGCAACCTTCTTCTTCTTCTTGGCTACCTTTTTCTTTTTGGCAACCTTCTTCTTTGCTTTCTTCTTGGCCATGCTTTACACCTGTTTTCCTGAACAAGAGCTGTAAGGAAAACCTATCCTTTTGTTCCAGTCGTCTTCACTCCGAAGAGCCGTTTTCGATTCTACTGCGTTCGTCCGTGGGACCCGGCAACAGCGTCGAAAAAACGCCTGAAATCACTATTAGACATAATCTTCCTAAATGCCCGTTTTTTTTACAACAAAAATTTTAAAAAACAAAATTCGAAGTTTTTGAAGAGTACATCGCGCGCTTGCGCGCGAAGCGCATTCGAATGCAAAAATGTTTTTATAATCCGCATCGCACTCATCACTGCAACCGCCCGAAGACGTTTGCGTTTGTTCGAACAACACTCTTCATAAAAGTTTTTGCCGCAAAAATATATATCGGCACGACGCAGCGATCAATTCAAACAATGCGCGCGGTATTCAATCGCAGCCAAACACAGCGTGGCAACCGGCTGCTTCGCTCGCGATACGTATGCGGCGGTGATGAACGTCGCGAATTTGACTTAATATTAGCCTGTTTGCGGCTATTTTTAGGACTTCCACTCGCTTGTGGTACAATAGATGATATGATCGACAGCGCTGATGTGAACACCTGCATGGTCACAGGTTATAGCCAGCATGATGATTTTCACGAACCCTCGCCGTTACTTCGCGCTCGGCCCGCTCAACCGTCGCATCTGGCGGATTTCACTGCCGGTTACTCTGGCAATGGTCACGCACACCGCCGTGATGATCACCGACACGGTTATGGTCGGTCGACTTGGTGAAGACGCACTCGCCGCGGTCAGTCTCGGTGGAACGGTTTTCTGGACCTACATCTCACTTTTTATCGGCGGCAGCGTCGGCGTTCAAATCATTACTGCGCGACGCTTCGGCGAACACAATCTACCGGCCGCCGGACGCGTTTTCATTTCAACGCTCTACATCGTTCTGTTGATTGGCAGCATCGCCACGTTGATCGGTTGGTTTTCCGCCGACGCGTTGATTCATATTTTAAGTCATGGCCGTCCCTTTTCAACGACCGCCGAAAGCTTTTTGCAGATTAGATTTCTCGGTGTGATGCCCTATTTCCTGGTTTTCGTGCTCAGAGCCTTCTGTGACGGCATCGGACGCACCGAAATTGGGCTTTTTACGGCTCTCGCGACCATGTTTACCAATATTTTCCTGAACTGGGTGCTGATTTACGGCAATCTGGGCGCTACAGCCTACGGTGCGGACGGTGCGGCGATGGCCTCCAGCCTGGCTTCCATCCCTGGTCTTCTGGTAGGACTGCTCTTCTTGTTAAGCCGGGAGTTTCGCGGCTTCTTTCGCGGCGTTGGCTGGAGCATGGACGCGGGGTCGGTCAAAGAAGTCGGCTACGTCGGCTTCGCCCCCGCAATCGACAATTTTCTGATGAACGTATCGTTCGTATTCTTCTTCATGCTGGCCGGTCTGGTCAGCACGACCGCCGTCGCGGCCAGCGGCATCATCGTATCGATTCTGAGCATCGCCTTCATGCCGGGCTTTGGCTTTTCGATCGCCGCAACGACGATTCTCGGTCAGGCGGTAGCCGCGGGAAAATACAAAGAAGCGCGCCAGGGAACGACCCGGGCGGCCGTCTATGCGGCGCTGTTGATGGGCGGCATCGGCGTGCTATTTTTGATCTTTGCGCGGCCCCTGCTCGGTTTTTTCACCGACGATGCGAAAATCATTCAGGAAGCCCTGCCCGCTCTGTTTCTCGTATCGTTGGTCCAGGCGGCGGACGGGGCCCAGATGGTCTTTGCCGCGGCTCTGCGCAGCGCGGGGATGGTTTACTGGGTCCTGTTTGTATATCTGGGGATGTCTTTTGTCGTGATGCTGCCCGTCGCCTATCTTGCCGGCGTCTATCTGGGCGGTGGATCGGCCGGTCTGTGGGCGGGAATCCTGGCCTGGCTAACGCTGCTGGCGGTCATCTTTGCGCTGAAATTCAGAACCAGCGACTGGGAAGGCATCGAAGTCTGATCCGCCCTCCAGAGAGAGGGAGCGCTTGCGTTTGCGCTTTAGTCCAGCGTCTGGCGCAGCACGCGCTGCACATTTCGAAAATAGATTGCTTCGATTTGTTTCCGGGATAAGCCCGCCCTGCGCAAATCCTGCGCCAGCAGATAGAGATCCGGCGGGCCGCCCAATCCTTCGGGCAGTTGAATCAGCCCGTCGAAATCGCCCCCCAGAGCCACGTGATCGGCACCGAAGCGCTGCACGATATACTCAATGTGTTCGCGCACGTCGGCCCGCTCGGCCGGGCCGCGGCAGGTGATGTAGGCCGCATGAAAATTAATCCCGACCACGCCGCCGCTCGCCCGTACCAGGCGCAGCAGTTCGTCGCTCAGATTGCGCGGATGATCGCACAGAGCCCGCACCGAAGAGTGCGAAAAAAAGAGCGGCACGCGACCAGCGCTCAAACGAAACACATCGCGCACGGTCTGGTCGGAGCTGTGCGAGAGATCGAGCGCGATCCGGTGCTTGCGCAGCAGCCGCACAAATTCGCGTCCGCGCAGCGTCAGCCCCCGGGATTCTCCGGCCACCCCGGCGTACGCGTTTCGATTGCTCCAGGTAAGTCCGATATAGCTCACGCCGGCCGCTTTCAGCTCGCGCAGCATCGTTTCAACCTCGGCCAGGGGCGGCGCACCGGGGTGGTCGCTCGCCCGCTTTGAATTCCATCGGAATCCGGCCGGCGGCGGACGATCGTCCAGGAGAAAGGCGCCTTCGATGCCCAGATAGATTCGACCGCCGCCCGTTGCGGCCAGACCGGCCGGATCGCGCGAAATCGGCAGGCCGGTCTGCTCCCGCAGATCTTTGATGGCGCGCTTCAGATAGGCGTAGTGGCTCATACCCGCCAGGTTTCGCGCCCGCGCGCGAGAGAGTCCGAAGCGCCCCTTCGTATAAGGCGGCGGCGGGCGAAAGAGGGCGAAAAAATAACGCGCGCGAGCATAGTTTTCGGCGCAGATCTGCACGCCCCGGCAGTCCCGCCACGGTATGCCCCGGGCCGTCAAAAAAAACGAGCGATCATTGTGCAAATCGACGACCGGCAGCCGCGCAATAAAATCGCCTTCGCTTTCGCCGGCCAGCTCGCAGCCGGCGCCGAATACGAGCAGCAAAGCAAGCGGCACGCTGAGTAAGAATCCGAATTTTATGCGCGACACTGCAGGAGCGAGCGCCGCTTGCAGCGGCCGGTCTGTGAAAGCAATCGACGGGAAATGACACCGGCCGAGAACGGACTCGTGTTTCTGAAATCCGCCCAGCCGCCGCATCGCTTCTGCTGGCTGAAGTCGAACGAACGACTTCAGGTGCCAGGGCCGGGAGGTTTTGCCCGGCGAATCCTCCCGGCGCTGGCGGGGATCGTTCTGTCCTGCGCCGCCAGCGGGACGGGCCTTTCTAATGGAGGCGCGGGGGGCGGCGAATTTCGTCCGCTTGCGGCCAGCACCGCCGCCGAATCGGGCGGCTGGTTTGCGCGGATCTTCACCGCAAACGAACGCGGCGAACTGGAGCTGATTGTTTCGCCGGGACACAGTCGGGATCTGGCCGTCTTCGCGCGGGCTCCGGGCCGCGCCGATGGTTCCGACGATTCGAATCAGCGTTTGAGAAAACCCGAAGAAATCGAAGCGAGCTTTCGCACGCTGGAACAGCAGAGCGACGCCTATTGCACGGCTTTGTTCAGCGGGCGTTCGTTTTCGCAGGCGGATCTGGTCCTGCTTGCCGCCGATCGACGCGAAAGCTATACCCGAAATCGTCATCCGGACAGTCTGTACAGTTTGCGGGCGGGCTGTCGAAATTTTTTTGAGATGAACGACTTTCGCCCCGATCGCGACTTCGCCCTGGTGCGGGCGCTATATCCGACTGCGCGCTTCGACTGCTACAGCGTGGGCCTGCTCCAGCCCTATCTTATGCACAGCATGCTCGGCTGCGATCGCCTGACCTTCATCGACATCAACTGGCGCATTTTGAGTATGCACCGCGATCTGCTGGCCCGCGTTCGTGCCGGAGCCTTCGCCTCCGACGCAAACGTAAATCGCGATCTCGCCGGCCTGCTCTTAAAATTTCCGGCGCTGCAGGTCAGACCGACGCAGCCCAGACCCGCGGCGATTGAACATCTCTGTCGTTCGATTCAGCACAGCTTCTGTCGCCGGATTCTACCCGAGTTTCGCGCGGCTTTTTTCAAGCAGCCGCCTGCAAACCTGCGATTGAATCTGAGCACCCTGCACGACGGCGCCTACGCGGCTCACTCCCCCACCGCGGACGATGGCCGGTCAGTGCGGGTCATCTATCTTTCGAATGCAATCGAAGAAAGCTACACTTCCCGCTCCGAATTTGAAACGCTGCTGCGTAACTTAAGCGAAAGCGCCGCGCCGCGCCCGGAACGCCCGGCCGTCGACCTGCTCATTCATCACGTGGGCGGCTGGAAACTTTTCGGCCTATACGAGCTGCGCCACAGTTTCGCCGACGACTCAAGTACATCGGACAAACGAATGGAACTGCGCACGCTTTGTAAAGATCGCTATCTATCGAAGAGTCGCAGTCGCCCGGGCGATAGCGGAGCGGTGGAATATACGACCTACTTCGAGCAGACGCGTTTGAAGAACACGGCAATCGCCGGTGGCGAAAATCGAAACGGAAACGGGAATCGAATTCCCGGCTGCGGAGCGGCCTACGCCGGAATCGCGGAGTGAGACGGGCCGGCGCCGCGCAGGGTCACAAAGTTTTGCGACAGCGGAACTTCCAGGCGGGCCACTGTCTGGTCGGCGGTCGACCCGATCCGCAGTAGCGAAGGGTCGATGTTCTCCGAGCGCAGAAACAAAACATTCATGGCGAAGCCGAGGCCCTGGCCTTCGGTGTCGTCGCCGTGCTCGGTGAAAAATTCGAAGATGTCGGCCGTGCGCATCGCGCGACCGAGCTTTTCGCGAATGCGTCGCTCGTCCTGGGGCAACAGCGCCAGGTTGTTGATGACTTCGATGCGCCAGCCGTCCGGCGAATGCCGAAAGACAATCTCAAGCAGCAGGCCCAGTTCCCGGGCCCGCACCCGCAGCGATTTGTGCCACCCGCCGCGTTCGCGACTCGCCCGAAACTCGGCCAGTCCGCGCGCATATTCGTCGGGATTCTCCAGATCGAAACCCCGGTCCAAAAAGAAGACGTGCTTCATATTCGCCCGGGACGCGTTCGTCGCGAGCTCTACCAGACACGAATGCAGGCAGTCTTCCAGCTCCGGTCGCTCATAGTGGGATACCAGCGCCCGCAGCACGTAGGCCATGCGGCGAGACAGCGAGTCGTTCAGGACCGGCGCAATCAGCCGGATCGTCTTTCCGGTCTGAATGGCTTCATCGATGCCCTCCATTCCGGAGACCGGACCGGCGACGGCTTCGTTGCGTTGCACACCAACAGAGATATTTGGGCCGAGTATTGACACAATATCACCAATTTCAGTTGCGCTGCACAAATGTCAATCAAATCAATACGGGATAAAATTGTGGATAAGCTGCGACTACCGGCCCGCTCGGGCCTCTCAGTCCTTCCTGGAGGGGACTGGCGCGAATCCAGGAGCGGTTTCAGAGCCGATCGCAGGCTCTCATCCCTCAGCCCGGCTGGTCGTTCAGGAAACCGGTGATTTTTCGGATGATCGCGCGCGGCGTAATCCGCACGGAAAAGGCCAGCATGCGATTCAACAGGCCGGGAATGACAATGACTTTGCCCCGCAGCATGCCGCGATAGCCGATTCGGGCGGCCTTATCAGCCGCCATGACCGAGCCATTGCGCAGACGCACATTGTCCATCTTCGCCCGATCGAAAAAAGGCGTTTCGGTAGCGCCCGGACAGAAGGCGGTTACGCTCACACCGTCTTTGCGGACTTCTTCGTACAGCGCCTCGGAAAAACTCAGCACGTAGGCCTTGCTCGCATAATAATTGGCCATCAGAGGCCCCGGCTGAAAGGCCGCCGTCGATGCCACGTTCATAATGCGGCCGGATTTGCGGGCCAGCATGCCTGGCAGCAGCAGATGACTCAGGCGGACCAGAGAGGTCACGTTGACTTCGATCATATCGATTTCGCCCTGCAGGGGCAGCTCCGCGAATTTGCCGCTGGTTCCGAAACCGGCGTTGTTGATCAGAATATCGACCGCACGATCCGCCCCGAGCTTTTTGAAGATATCCGCTGCGGCCTTCGGCTGGCTCAAATCGGCGGCGATGACCTCGGCTTTGATCTGGTGGGCGGCCTGCAGTTCGGCGGCGACCTCTTCCAGGCGCTTCTGATTGCGAGCGACGAGGATTAGATCCATGCCGTCGGCGGCGCAGCACTTCGCCAGTTCATATCCAATGCCGGTGCTGGCGCCGGTGATTAATGCGGTTTGACTCATAGCCGTCGAGCCTGAACGAATTCACGCGGCGGTCAAGGATTCCACGACGGGAGAAACGCGACGCGAAATTCGGAAAGCGTCGGGACCGACGCGAAGTTCGGTCGACGGCACTCGCGGCCCGGCGCGGCCCCCGAAGCTCAGTCGACGTTGCGAGGATCCCAGCAGGTGTGCAGGCCTTCTTCCAGATCGTCCAGGCGGCGCATCTCTTCGTCGCTCAGTTCAAAATCAAAGATCGCGGCGTTCGCTTCGATGCGCTCGCGGCGCACCGACTTCGGCAGGACGATATGACCGTGCTGCAGGGACCAGCGCAGCAAAATCTGGGCGGCGGACTTCTCGTGGGTTTCGGCCAGTTGCAATACGGTCGGATCGTCGAGCCGGGTTCCCCGCGCAAGCGGCGCATAGGCCTGGATGGCGATGCCCTGCAGGCGACAATAATCCCACAGATCGCGATCGTAGCCGAAGGGATGGCATTCGACCTGGTTGACCGCCGGCACGATCTCCGCGTGCGCCAGCAGATCTTCTAAATGCGGAATCAGAAAATTCGAAACGCCGATCGACCGCGCGCGCTTTTCGGCGTGCAAAGATTCCAGCGCCCGCCAGGATTCGCGTCGGGTTTCCTGAATCGGCCAGTGGATCAAGTACAGATCGACGTATTCCATTTCCAGGCGGTCGAGACTTGCAAGCATTGCGGCCCGCCCTTCGCGAAAGCCCTGGTCGGCGTTCCACAGCTTCGTCGTAACAAAGATCTCTTCGCGGGGAATGCCACTGGAGCGAATCGCGCGGCCCACGTCGGCTTCGTTTTCATAAACGCTGGCCGTATCGATGTGGCGATAGCCGGCGTCGAGGGCCCAGAGTACGGCGGCTTCCGTTTCAGGACCGGGCGGTATTTCGTATACGCCGAGACCGAGCAGCGGAATATGCGCGCCGTCGTTCAGGGGCTGTGTGATGGTGCGTGCGATGACGGGTGCTCCCTTCGCGGATCAGCCGGAAGGCTTCCGCGTGAGATCATCCTCCCGGGTACAGCCCAGGTTCGCAAGAGCAAAAAGAATCAGCGCGCGACGTCGTTGATCAGGCGGCCGAGCAATTGATCGTGGGTGGTGACGCTCTTCTGATTCGCTTCGTACTGGCGCTGCACTTCGATCATATCGACCATGGCCCGCACGACGTTCACGTTGCTGCCTTCGAGATAGCCCTGTAAGATCGTGGGCTCGGCTTCGCCGACGTCCTGAAAAGTGCGCATGGGTCCCGACTCGGGCGTGGTAAAATAAAAGCTGTCGCCTTCTTTCTTGAGTTCGCGCGGGAACTCGACCGTGCGCATTTTGATCTTATCAAGCAGTACGGGCTCTTCGAAAGTATTCGATTCGCGGCTCGCGCCCGCTTCCGGATCATTGCCGATGCGGCCGTTGATCCAGACTTCGCCGTTTTCGCGGATCATAAAATTATGCGGCGCGACCTGAATCGGACCGTTTTCGCCCATCAACGGAAAACCGTTCGGCGTGGCCAGACGTCCTTCGCGATCGATCACGAAGTTGCCGGCGCGGCTCAGGCGTTCGCCTTTCTCGGTCATCACAACGAAAAAAGCGGGACGTTCGCCGGCCTGGTCGTCGAGCATGATGTCGGTCGGATTTTGCGTGCGTTTCGCGGGACCGCTTTCGAAGCGAGTGTGGCTCTCATTGAACTCGACGCCTGTGCCGAGTTTGCCGACCATCGGCGACAGATCAAACGATCCCATCGGCACATGGCCCTGTCCGTCTTCGCGGGTGCGGTGCAGGAGCATTTCAGGAAAGCTCTTGTAAATCGCCTCGTCGGCTTTGAAGCCGGTCTTGTCGACGTTGGCCAGGTTGTTGGCGATCACGTCCATCCGGTTCTGATTCATGATCATTCCGGTGGAACCGGTGTACATTCCGCGCAGCATAGTTCTGGTATCGGCTATTTCGGTAAAAAGATGATCTTTTCCCGCTGGCCGCGCCCGAGACGCCGAAAATAATTGATGGGCCGCCAGGACTGGCTGGCCCCGCATTCACCCAGGCTATGGCAAATACGGAAAACAAAGAATCCGGCGGCTTAGTTTCCGCCGCGTTTCCGACGGCCGACGCGAGCGATCCCGACGCTCCCCGGGGGTACTTTCTTTCCCTGGGCGCCGGACGCCACCAGACCCCCCTGATCGCGGCGGCCCATCGCCTGGGCTTTCCAGTGGTTGCGGTCGATCGCGATCTGAAAGCGCCCGGATTCGCCCACGCGACGGTCCAGCTGCAGTGCAGCATCACCCGCCCGCGCCGAATTCTGGAAATGCTGAACGAGAGCACGCGGCCGATCCCCGTCGCCGGAGTCGGCTGCCGCAGCTTCGGCCGGGCCGGCATGACCGCGGCGATCCTGGCCCACGCCCATAATACGCCGGGCAATGAACTGCGCGTCCTGCGCCGATTTCAAAACAAACGCCGCCTGAAAGCGCAGTTAGCATTGGCCGGCGTGCCCGTTCCGCCGGCCTTCGCCTGCGGCACCCTGGCCGAGCGCGACGCCCTGCGGGCCTGCGAAGAGACCCTGCTCGTTCGGCCCGCAAGCGGTCACGGCAAGTTCGGTCTGAGGCTGCTTACAAACCAGGCTGATCGGAATCGTTTTTTGCAGATCCATCTGCGCGACACGGGCAAACTCTTAATCGAAGCCCTCACGCCGGGACAAGAAGTCACCGTGCTCGGTATCGTGCAACACGGTCGCTACTCCCCGATCTGTCTGAGTGACAAACACGTTTCGCAGCGCCCGCCGCTCTTTATCGAATTGGGCCACGACTTCCCGGCGCGCATCTCCGCACAGGAACGCGCCGACATCGACGCCCACATGCAAAGCATCGTCGACACGACGGGCCTGCGCCACGGCCCGATCGTGGCGGAATTTATTTTACGCGAAAGCGCGACGAATTCAGAAGAAGCGAAGTCCGGCCGACGCGAAGCCCTGCTGGTCGAGTGCGCACCCGAAATCGGCGGCGAATATCTGGCCGACGTGCTGGTGCCCGCGATGCTTGGCGACGACCGGGCCGGCGCGGATCTCGACTCAGGCGGCGGGCGGGCGCAGGACCGCGGCGGTTTGCACCATCGCCTCGACTATTTCGAAGAGCTGGTGCGATTGTACACCGGCGGGGTCTTTCGCACCGAAGATTTCGCCGCCGCCATCGCGGAACCGAAACACCAGGTCTCGATTCGTTTCCTGCCCCAGCAGGCCGGCACCCTGGAATCGATCGCTCTACCCGAAAATCTATCTCGAACGCCTGGTTTTCTCTTCGCGCATTTGCTAAAAACTGCCGGCGCGCAAACTTCTCTTGAGGGCGGCAATCCGGATCGTCTGGCGGTCTTCGGACTGCGCGGGCCCTGGCGCCCGAACGCGCCGGCGAGCGATCAGGAACCCATACGCGAACTCGCCAATCAAATCGCCCGGCAAATTCAGGACAGGATCGAATACCAATGACGCAACCAGCAGACGACGCGGCGGCTTCGCGCGAAGGCGACGACCGCCGGACTTCACCTGGTCCCGACTCCGAAAACATCGGCGGCGGTGAAACGACTCGCGAAGCCTGGGAACGCCACTACGGTCGCCAGAAATCGCGCCAGGCTTATCCCGATGAAAATCTGGTGCGCATGCTTGCGCGCATAGAACAGCCGGGCACAGCCCTCGACCTGGGCTGCGGCAGCGGCCGGCATTTGAAATTGCTCAATGACCTGGGTTTTGCGCCGCTGCACGGATGCGATACGAGCGCGGCTTCCCTCGAAATCAGCGAGCAAATTTGTCCCGGGGCGCGCCTCTTTCGCATTGATCCGGCGAGCACTCCCGAAAATTTTCGCATCCCCCTGCCCGACCGGGAATGCCGCGTCGTCGTATGCTGGGGCGTGCTGCACTATAACTCCGACCCGCTCGCCCTGGCGATGCTGGCGGAAATCGCGCGCGTGCTGGCCCCGGGCGGCGAATTGCTGGGCACGCTGCGAGCCGCAGGCGATACTCACTTCCGCGACAATCCCGACATGGACGGCGCGAACATTCGCCTCTTCGAAGAAAATGAAGCGCGTCATCTGCTGGGCGGCACTTTTGATCGAGTCGAAATGGGTTTTCAAGAACGCAGTCCGGTCGGCGCCCTGGATCGGCGTGTGCGCCACTGGATCTTTCGCGCGAGTTCCTCATGACGCACCAATCGCAAGCACAGCATCGCAAGCAAGCCTCGCCGCCCCACGGCCCGGCGAAGCATCCGAACGAATCTCATGGAGAAAGCCCGTGCCCCGTCTGCGGCGGCGCGCCCTTGTTTTTGTACACGATCGATCGCTTTGAACAGCCCTTCGATATTTTACGCTGCCCGGACTGCAAACTGCAAATGCAGGCGGCGATTCCCGCTGACGCCTCGGATCTCTACGACGAAGGCTATTATACCGGGCGCTCGGAATATTCCTATCGCGACGAACGCCGCCAGCGCCGCTTTGATCGCTATGTGCTCGACGCGCGCCTGCGAACGATCGCCAAATATCGACCAGCGCCGGCGGACTTCGTCGACGTCGGCGCGGCCTTCGGCGGCTTCGTAGAGGCTGCGGCGGACGCGGGTTATCGCGCGCGGGGCCTGGACGTTTCGGAGTACGCGGCGGCGGATGCGCGCTCCCGCGATCTGGACGTGCGCGCCGGCGAATTGGAACCGGGCGTATTCGAAACGCAGAGCGTCGACGTTTTGACCATGATCGAAGTCTTCGAACACTTAACCGAACCGCGCCGCGCCATGCAGGCCCTGCGAGAATGCATGCGTCCGGGCGGTCTCGTCATCGTGCAGACCGCGAATTATCGCGGAGCTCAGGCGCGAAACGCGGGCAGCGACTATCACTACTATCTGCCCGGGCATTTTTATTATTATTCGAGCGACAACCTGCGGCGCCTCTTCGCCGAGTTTGGTTTTTCGCGCGTGAAAATCTTTCGCCCGGTCGACTTTGGTTTGCTCGCGAAGCTCAAGAAATCTCGCGGCGGATTTACGCGCCCGCGGGACTATCTACGGTGGCTGCGCATCGCCTGGTATCACTGGAAGGGGATGCTGCACTTCGGCGAGTACGCTCTGACTTCGTCAATGGTGATGTACGCCTGGCGCGATGAATGACGGTTCGTGAAACAGCGCCGGGCGGCGACTCTCAGCCGCGATAGCCCGCGCCAGGATTTCGCGGGCGAAACTCAGAGCACACCCAGGTTTCCTGCACGTCGCCGGCGCGCCGATCGAATATTTTCAGCAGGGCGTGTTTATCGTCGCCTGATCGCACGTATTCTTCCGGAATATTTCGAAAGCATGCCATTTCGCCGAAGATACCGTTGCCGCCGGGAAAATAATCGGAAAGCCCGCATGCGAAGCAGCAGCGCAGATCGTATGCGGGAGCCAGCTGCCTTCGAATTTGAATCAGCGCGTCCTCGAAGGAATCGACTGCCGCTGAACGCGCGATCGGCGAAGCGGCCGCAGCTTCGGGTCCCTCCGCGAAAGACAGCGCGAGGCTCAGTCGCTCGGAATCGATGCCGCCGCTTGCGGTCGGCGCTCCGAGTTGCAAATCCAGGCCAAGCCAGGCCCGGCGACGCTGCCCGGCCTGAGCGGCCAGCTCTATTGGAATCCGGGCGGTGAGCCGGCAGTCGCACAGCTCATCGCCATTGAATCGAAAAGACCGGTGCGCCGCAGGCGAAGAGGCCGGATCCGCCGGCGGGCCGATTTCGCTGCGATCGATAGCCGGTCGGGTCATGCTCCAATCATCGAAAGAACGCCCTGTGAATTCGATACCGCGAATCACGGTCCGCAATCCGGAGCCGTCGCTTTCAATTTCAATGTCTTCGCGCCCGGCGCGGTCATCTTCATAGGTTCCGGAATAGACAGCGAGCACGCGCAGGTCTCACTCGAAGTTATGATAAATGCGATTGGAGGGGCGCAGGATCGGCGCAAGCTTGAAGCCCTGGCTGCCGATGGTCGTGACGCTTTCGCCGTTCACGCGCAATCGCACGCCGCCGACTTCCGGAAACTGCGTCAGAGTAAAGGCGAGCTGGTCCAGACGATCGCGGATGACGTGTTTGCCCAGGCGACCGACGGCTTCATTCAGGTCCAGTTCCAGCATTCCGTT
Source organism: bacterium (assembly GCA_024742665.1). Classification (GTDB taxonomy): domain Bacteria; phylum Spirochaetota; class Leptospiria; order Leptospirales; family Leptonemataceae; genus JANSYA01. The sequence goes on along the minus strand of JANSYA010000007.1, from coordinate 275,653 downwards.
TTCGCGGTTCAGACGCACGTTATTGATTTTCACCCGTCGATCGAAGGCGTTAATCAAGCCGGCCTCGTGGGGCGTCGGCCCCTGCTTTAACTGAGCAAGAACCTCAGTTAGAGCCAGTTCGCCGTCCGCGTTCAGGCGAAAGGTCGAAGCGGGTCGACTGACGCGCACCAGCTCCGAACGCGAATTGCGAAAACGAATAAAATACAGATAGATCGATTCCGGAGGCGCGATCGTCGCGGGCGCGGCGACCGGCACGACGGCCGGGATTTCGCCGACTTCGCCGGGATTCAAATTGCGCGAACGCGCGAGTTCGGCCGCGGTTTCGCCGGCCGCGGTCGCGGCATCGCCCGCCACTTCCCGTAGATTGTCTTCGCTCAGGGCTTCGCTTAAAGCGTCCCCGATGCTTTCGCGAGCGGTGCCGGCGGTATTCCCGGCCTCTTCGATAATTCGACTGCCCTGGTCGTCCGCGGCTCCCAGCAGCGCTTCGGCCTGGATCTGAATCGGTTCGCCCAGAGAGCTCGCGGCCTGTTCCAGATGATCGCGCGCGGCGCCGGCCTGGCTGGTGCCGATGGAATCCGCGAGGGCGCTATAGTGTCGTCGCGCCTGGAAATCCATAAAGATCAGCAGGACGAGCACGCCCGCCAGAATCAGCAGGATACGATTGGACTGGGCGTTATCGACCACGGAAGCCGGGCCGGCGGGATTGCCGGATGGGTCTTTTGCTCCACCGGAGAAAAACATTGCTATTATTTTCGGCCAGTTCGGCCTGGAATAAGAGCGAGGAACCTGAGGATTAAAGGCAAATTGCGCAATTGCTGGCAGAGACGCGAGACGCTTCGCGACCCCCGAAATACAATCGAAATCAATCGGGGACCGACAGAGCCGACGAAAGTCGACCGGTGGCCGGACGGTCAGCGGGACGCAGAGATTGCGGCGACGCCCGGCCAGGCGAAGGGATTACTTTTTCTTGTGACGATCCGCTTTGCGCTTCTTCTTGCGCTTGTGAGTGCGGATCTTTCTTCTTTTACGTTTTTTACCGGACGGCATTTATACCCTTACCTGAGTTCACTGGGAAAAGCCAGGGTCCTATTTGAGGAATTTCTGTAAAGCCGGATTTGACTTAAATGTCGCGATGTAGTCTTTGATCTGATCGATTTTATCCGCCCGGGCGACAAACAGCAGATCCTTCTCTTCCACCAGCACGATATCTTCAACTCCCAGGAGAGCCACGAGCTTCTTATCAGTCACGACCAGATTGTTCTTACTGTCCATGGCCGCGATCTGCGCGGTTTTGCCGGTCGAAACCGTCAGATTGCCGTCGGCATCCGGCTCGGCGATGCGCCGCAGGGACAGCCAGGAACCAACGTCGTCCCAGGCGAATTCCGCGGGGATCATGGCGATGTGCTCCGACTTCTCCATGATCGCCACGTCGACGGGGCGGTCGGGAATCTGCGGAAAGACCTGCGCCAGTTTTTTCGAAGAGCTGAATACCCCGTCGCCGGCCAGCGGACCGATCACGTCGGGAGCATGCTTCTGGAACTCTTCGACGATTTTCGGGCCCGACCAGATAAAGATGCCGGAGTTCCAGTAGTAGTTGCCGCGGCCGAGATAGTCGCGCGCGCGCTGCTCGTCGGGCTTCTCGACGAAACTTTCGATGGAGTGAGCTCCCGGGCCTTCCGGCAGCATTTCGCCGGCCGCGATGTATCCATAGCCGGTTTCCGGACGGTTCGGCCGCACTCCGAGAGTGACCAGCCAGCCCGGCCCGGTCTGCGCCGTTTCGATGGCTTTGCGCAGGGTCGCCTCGAAGGCTTCGAGAGGCGTGATAAAATGATCGGCCGACAGCACTACGTGCACTGCGCCGGGAAATTTCTTTTCGAATTGCAGCGCCGCCAGCGCGATGATCGGCGCGGTGTTGCGGCCTTCCGGCTCGACGACGAACTGCGAAGACTTGATGCCTTTGTGAGTTTTTAGAATCGCTTTTTTTAATTCGGCGTTGCAGCCGATGAAAATGCGCGAATCGTCCGTTACCGTCCGGGCGCGCACGATGGTTTCTTCTAAGAGCGTAAGCGAAGAATAGACTTTCTGCAGCTGCTTCGGATGGCTGATGCGCGAGCGGGGCCAGAAACGTTCGCCTTTGCCGCCGGCCATGATCAATACGATCGGGCCGTTCGCGTTTTTGGATTTGCCCGACTTGCTTTTGGATTTATCGGCGGCCTTTTTCGTTTTGTCGCTTTTAGCTTTGCCGGATCCCTTTTTAGCTTTCTCCGATTTTTTCGGAGCTTTCTTTTTAGATTTTTTGTCTGATTTCTTTTTGCTTTTCTTTTTTTGAGCCATAAGTCGTGAGTCTATTCCAATAAATTACGGAGGAGTCAGGTCGCGAAAGCGATTGTTGCCGCCCTGTTGCGCGGCGCCGCGTTCCGCGCCGGTCTGGCGCGCGGGAGCGATCGGCAGCGGTTCGGTGCGATTGCGAGCGCCGCCGGAATTTGCGCCGGGCCTATTTTGCGACAGGCGTCGCGCCGCCGCGTCGGTCGGAAACCAGCGATCCGAAGGCACCACCATGACTTCCACGTTATCGCCCAGGCGATCGATCGCGAGATAGTCTTTCAACTGCGGATAGCGCCGAATCAACTGGCCGATGCGTTCCAGGCGCGCGAAGTACGCTTCGTCCTGGATTTGTTCGGCCTGCTGCCGCGCCTGAGCGTCGTCGACGATGCGCAGGCGTTCGCGTTTTTGCGATAAAATAAGTTCTTCGTCCGCCAGAATGGCGCGGTACAGCGCGGGGTCCGGCACGTACAGACGCGAAGGCAGCACGTTGCGAAAGCGCACGCCTTCGCTGGCGAATTCGCCGTTCAGTTCAACGAGCACCGGCCCCTGAATATATTCATAGAGCGTGGTTTCGAGTCGGGTCAGATCCTGATTTTCCTCGTAGACCTCGCCCAGCTTGCGATTCAAAAAATATTTCAAACGGTCCGCGAGATAATCGTCCAGGCGATTCCAGTCGGGTTCTTCCAGGCGCTGAAACAATCCCGACAGCGCCCTGGGATCGAGTTCGTATTCCAGGCGCAGCTCCGTCTGCACATAAAAAGAGTCGTCCAGCCCGAGCATTTCGCTTTCGGCCAGGCCCTTCTTGTGACTGATGCGCAGCACGCGCGGGCCCACGTCGACCCGGTGCAGGACAATGCGTCCGGGATAGATCCTGCTGGCCAGAAAGCGCGTTTCGCCCGGAGCGATTATGTTTTCGTCAAGGCCGTAGTGGCGGTCTTCGACGAGAATCGCTTCGCGAGTCGAAGCGTTCACATAACCGAAAAAGAGCCATGCGGCGATGGTGGCGGCGAGGATCGCCCAGAAAAACGCTCGGAAGAAACTTTTTACGATCATCTGCGGCTGTATCGTGTGCTTTCAGATTTAGGTCGCGACGCGGACAGGCGTCCGCCGTCTCAGCCTTCTTCGGAGGCGCCTGCTTCCTGCGTCATCTCTTCGAAATTGAGCGCTTTCGAAAGCACGATCGTGGAAATAGCGTGTTTGTACACGAGGCTCTGCTTGCCTTCGTTTTCAATGACGACTGTAAAATTGTCGAAGCTGGCGACGCGACCCCGGAGTGGGACCCCGTTGGTGAGATAGAGCGTAATCTCCATCTTTTCTTTGCGAGCGCCGTTAAGAACCAGGTCCTGTATATTATTTTTGTTGCTGGCCATATTTGTGTAATCCAATCCCGATTTGTATCTATATATCTCGACTTCAAAACAATACGAGGGCGTTTTCGACCCCCGTCAATAAAATAACCGCCGCAGCTTCGCATCGGAAGTCGACAGACAGGCCGCCAATCGTCGCCTGAAATCGCCTTTCAGACTGACCGGATCGCAGGCGCTGAGGGCGTTTTCCCCTCGTAACCAGGTCCGCTGGCGTTTGCCATACTGGCGATGGGCGATAAACAGTCGCTCTGCGAGTTCTGCCCCATCGATCTCACCCCGCCAGGCTGCCAGAGCATCGGCGTAGCCCAGAGTTTCGAGGCCGGCGCACATCCCGTAACGCTCGAAAACCCGCCCGGCTTCCGCCGCAATCCCGAAACTGACCATCTCCCCGGCCCGTTCCGCCAGGTTTCGCCAGTATTCTTCGCGCTCCACTTCCAGACGCCAGCCCGCGAAGCGATAGGGCCCCGCAGCGCCGGCGTCCCCCGACAGGCCGCGTTCGCGCGTCTCAGCCCAGATTTCGGAGTAGCGCCGGCCGCTTCCCAGACAGATTTCCAATGCGCGCGAAATGCGATAATCATCGTTGGGATGCACGCATCCGGCGCTGGCCTGCCGACCCGCTTCGGCGAGCACCGCGCCAGGGTCCAGTTCGCGCAGCCTCCGCAGGCGCTCCGCGGGCCCCAGGGCGATTACCTGCTCGCGAATTTCCGTGCGACGATCGGCGTCCACATCCACCTCGAAGAGACCCGTGTGCAGCGCGCGAAAATAGAAACCGGAGCCGCCGGCGACGATCGGCAGGCGACCGCGCTGTAGCACGTCGTCGATGGCGGCCAGGGCGTCCGTTCGAAATTGGGCGGCGCTGTACGTCGCCGTGGGCTCAAGAATTCCTACGAGATGGTGCGGCAGGCGCGCCCTGAGTTCCGCGTCCGGGGCGGCACTGCCAATTTCCAGCTCCCGGTAGATCTGACGGGAATCGCAGGAGATGATTTCGATCGGCGGCAGCGGCAGCTCGACGCCGTCACTCGAATCAATCAGAGTATCTAGCAGCGCGGTTTTGCCGGCGCCGGTGGGGCCCAGCAACACGGGCACGACCGGCCGCGTATCCGGAGACCCGGTCATCATCAGTCTCGAACGACGCCTTCCTGGCGTAAAATAAAACTGACTTCGCCGGTCGCGCGTTCCAGCATGTCGTTCGTAATCTGGTAATCGTACTCGTCGGCCGCGGCCATTTCGCCGATGCCCTGTTCCAGGCGCAGTTGAATATCTTCTTCCGAGTCGGTGCCCCGATTGCGCAGGCGGTCTTCCCAGCTTTCGCGGTCCGGGGGCAGCAGAAAGATACTCAACACGCGATCGCCCATGCGTTCTTTGACCGTGCGCATCCCCTGGACGTCTATATTCAGAATCACGGAGATGCCGTCTGCAAGCTTCGCTTCGACGGGAGCGGCGGGAACGCCGTAATAGTTGCCGTGCACGCGCGCGTGTTCCAGAAACTCTCCGGCCTGGATCTTGTGTTCAAAGTCGGCCGCGTCGTAGAAAAAGTAGTGCTTGCCTTCGACTTCGTTCGCCCGCGGCGCCCGACTGGTCGCCGTTACGGCCACATGCAGGTCCGTATGGTCTCTGATCAACCGGCTGATCAGCGAAGTCTTACCGCCGCCCGATACCGAGGAGATGATAATCAATCGTGCTCCAGTCTTTAACATATATTGCGAATTTGCTCTTTGATGTTTTCGATTCTCGTCTTCATTTCGACGACCAGTCGTCGAATTTCGAAGTCCCGGGATTTCGCGCCGATCGTATTCACTTCGCGCAGCAGCTCCTGTGAATAGAACTCGATCTGTTTTCCGGTGTCCGGCGCCTCGGCCGACATCAGCTCGCGAATCGCGCCGCAGTGCAGGAGCACCCGCTCCAATTCTTCGCTGACATCCCCTTTGTCCAGCCAGTCGACGGCGGACTTCAGAGGATCCGGGCCGCCGTTCGCCTCTCTGGATAGCTTCAAATCGCGACGAATGCTGGCCAGCTTTTCTTTTTTGTACAGGCCGTGGCGTTTGCGAATTCGGCGGTCGGTCTGTTCGATTTCCCGCAGATAACCCTGGAGAATTTTTGTGATGGATCGCCCTTCTTTTCGGCGGCCCTTTTGCAAATCCGCCAGGGTTCGATCGAAACGCCGAAAGAATGCCGCCCGATCGAAGTCCTTCGGCAGCGCCTGTTCAAGTTCCACCACGCCCGGCAGCCGCAGCACCTGCAGCGCGGCACTGACTCCGAAGTTTCCGGCCTGCTCCGCCGCGACGGGGCTTTCCGCCGGGCTTCCGGCTCTGGTCTTCGTTTTGCCGCTTTTTGTTTTCGCAGCGCGCGCGCTCTCCGGATTGCCCGCCCCCGCGTCTCGCTGCAAATCCCCGCAGACTTTTAAGTACTCGCGGGCTAACTCCCGATTGTAGCGCAGGCGGCGCAGACCGCCCGTGTCTCCGCTGGCCAAAATCTCAATTTCCAAACGGCCCCGGTGAAAGCTCCGGCGGGCCCGCTCTTCCAGCTCCTGTTCCAGACGATCGGCGTTTTCGAAAACTCGCGGACAGCGCAATGACACCTCGACGAAGCGATGGTTCACCGAACGCGCCCAGATCTGAAACTGGATCCCGGAGACCTGGAAATTCGACGCGGCCGTGCCGGTCATGCTCTCAAGCATCGCGAGGCGCTCCGTCGCTTCGGGGTCGAAAGTACGCCACCCCGTGAGGCAAATGCCGAAATTCGAAAGGCGTATTCATCATAAATAAGCTTTCGGAGTGACCGACGATCAAGAAACCGCCCGGACGCAGAGCGTCGAAGAATCGCTGCACCAACTGCTCCTGATCTTTGCGATCAAAATAGATCATGACATTGCGGCAGAAGATGCAGTGAAAACGACCGGCTTCCCCCGCCTCTTCGAATAAATTCTGTAAACGAAATTCGATTTTCTCTTTTATGTCGTCGCGCACTACGAAATAGCCGGCGCGCTCCGCAACCGGGCGAAAATAGCGATGCAGAATCGGCTGAGGAATCTTCTCGATTTTTCGACCGGAGTAGCGGCCGGCCCGGGCGAACTCCACTACGTGGCGCGAAATATCCGTGGCCAGAATCTGAAAAGAAAATACGCCGCTCTTTTTCATGCCTTCGGTCAATTCGATGGCGATGTTGTAGGGCTCTTCGCCGCTGGAGCAACCCGCGGACCACAGCTGAAGCTTTTCGCCGCGAAATTCTTTGACCAGCTCCGGCAAAATATCTTCGCGCAGCATGTCGAAGTTATGGGTCGTGCGCCAGAAATAGGTTTCGTTCGTCGTAACCGCTTCCAGGAAATGCAGTTGCTCATCGCCGGCCGCGTCGCCGGTCAGCAGGCGGTAATAATCGTCGAAATCATCGAGCTCAAGGGCGCGCAGACGTTTGCGCAGTCGATTGGAAAGCAGAGTGATTTTATGTTCTTTGAGCGTAATATTCGTGCGATCGTATACCAGCTTCGCGAAACGCGCGAATTGTTCCTCACTCAGATCTTCGATTTCCTTATACACTGTATTCGCCTGGGTTATTATATCGCGTCGAGTCGTTCAAAGTTAAAAGACTTACTCCAGATCCGATCCCGACGGCGCGCCTGGCGCTGCACTGGAGCCAGAAACGGGGGCGTTCAGACGCTGGCGCCTCGGTCGCCGACCGGATTCGGGCAACGATGCCACCAGCTCTACTTCCGGTAAGGCAATGCCCGTTGCGCGAGAAATATCGCCCGGGCGATAGCCGTACCGCAATAGAGTTCGAATCACGTCGGCGCGGCGTGCTTCGCCGTCCGGCTGGCCTTCCAGAACGACGTCGCCCAGGCCTTCGGCCTTCAGGATTTCGGCCGGCGGAGGCAGCTCCGGCTGAGCGCTGAAGGCCGGCCCATAGCCCGCACCGGTGACTCGTCCCGGGCGAGCGGAGCGTTGTTGCGCTCGCGCCGCGTCTCCTGCTTCTTCGCTCAGCTCCCAGCGATCCAGACGGGGCAGCATAGATTCGCTTTCTGCGGCAGACCGGGTCGCGGGCGGCGCTCCGGCAGGCCGTGTGCCTGCTTCACGCGTGCGTTTCGTCGGCGGAGCCGGCCCGCGACGCGCCTCACCGGGTACCGGCCGCTCCAACTCTTCCGGGGAAAGCCGGGGCACGCTGAATCGCGCCGCCGACTTTGAGTCCGACTCGACATCCGACTGCAAATCGGCGGCATTGCCTGGCGCGGGCATGGCATCGATACCCAGAATCCGCCGGGCAATGCCGCCGATCCGTCCGAAAACACCGCCGGCCCGGGCCCGGGCGGCGGCCTGCTCGTCGCTTGCAGTCGGAATATGCGGCGCGGTGCGGGGACGGGAACGTTCGCCGCCGCGATAGGCGCTTTCCACGCTCTCCGGCGCCGCCGAAATTTCCAGTCGGTCGCCCCCGAGCTCTTCTAAGACGCGGTCGGGATGATAGTCGCGAAACTCCCGTTCCTGATCTTCGGGCCCATCCCGGCCGGCCAGGGGCGAAGCCAGGACCTCGGGATCCGGCTGTGCGAAAGCGTCGCCTGCGAGGGCGTCGTAGGCTGGAGCGATCCCGGAATCGGCCGCAGCGTCCCCTGTGGTTTTCGCGGACTTTTTGGCACTGGACTTCGCGGCCGATTTTGCAGGTGCACGGGATGCAGATTTCGCCGCGGCGGCTTTCCCGGATTTGCCCGGTTTTGCAGCGGTGGAACGGGCGGCGGCCTTTTTGCGGCCGCCGGAACTCCGGGCCGGCTTTTGTTCGGCCTGGGCCTGCATCTGCTCCAAATGCAGCGCTTCGAGCTGCGCCGTCAGCTCTTCGGATCGCCGCAGAAGCTGGTAGAACGACCGGGTCTTCTGATCCATCGTATCCAGGGAAGCGTTGATATATTCGATGGTGAGCTCGACGTTCTCTTTGAGCTCCCGAATCAGGCTGTTTTTGCGGGACTGCTCGACGGTTGAGCGCACGGCCCGACTGAACCGCATCGAAAAGAATACGTACATTACGCCGGCAGTCACCACGTTGACGAGGGCCAGAGCGAGCAGTTCCATACCCTGTTACGACCGGTATCGGATATTATGTCTACTAATTATCCGCGCTCGCGGGGACTTCGGGCGGTTTGTTTGCAGGCCCCGTAGCGAGAGCCCCACGAAACCCTGCGCTCAGGCCGTGCGATCCAGATGTTCGCCGGCGGCTTCTAACATCGCGGACTGCCGACGCGGGCCGCTTTGCCCCCGCAGACCTTCCGGGCCGTAGGTCAGCGGTTGATCGGCGGAATCCCGACGCTCCCCGCCTTCGCGAAAGCGGCGGCGAGCCCGCTCCAGAACTTCAGCGGCCCGGGCCGTGGGGTCATCGTTGGTGGCGATGTTTCGAAAGCCCGGGGCGTAGGTGCTGGCGGTTTCGACGACCTTCGTCGGCCGATTCAAATTTTCCGAGCGCGAATCCTTTGTTTCCTGCACCTGCCGGTACTGGGTCGCGGCCATTTCCTGACTGACGCGCGCGCCGAGATCGGGGATCGCATTAAAGGCGACTCGAATGTCGAGGGGCTGAATCATCGGCGGTTCCTCCAGCTGCGATCATTGGACTCGGCCTTCTCCAGCTTGCCGATCTTCACGTAGGCGTTATCGTAGCTCATGCTCACGGCGTTGTAGGTATCGGAAATATTCTGATTCGCGTCTTTGATCGTAACGACGACGCCGGGAAACATTTCGCGTTCGGCGTGGACCTTGCCTTCCGAGCCCAGTTCGTTCATGTACTCTTCGAGTTTTTGCAGCTCTTCGCCGCTTTCCGCCAGCTTGCTTTCCAGCTTTTCGACGGTGTGCTCGGTCTTTTCGAGAGTCTGCTGCTGGTCTTCGCCGAAGCCGTCCGGGTCCGCCTCTTTGCGAGCGTTGAGCGTCGCGAGCGTCTTTTTGGTTTTGCCGAGCTTCTCTTCGGTTTCTTTGTGAATGCCCGAGAGCTCTTCGAACTGGGCCAGCACGCGCGGGTCCGTTCCGACGACGATTTCCGTCGGCGTATAAGCCTGGCTTCCGAGCATACGCGCGCGAACTTCTTTCGTGGCGCGAATGCTGCCGCCGACGATTTGCGCGCGACGACCGTTGCAATGAATGATATTGCCCGCTTCTACTTTGCTGTGTAATATGCCTTCGCCGACCGTGATGTCGGTCGCGACCTGGATCTCCGCGTTCTGCACGAATTTGGCGAATAAAGATCCGCCGGTGGATTCCATCTCGGCGCCCTGTACGCCCCCGCGCACAATAATATCGCCTTCGGCTTCGATCTTCGCCTTCTGCACTGTGCCGCCGATTTCGACGTTGCCGGCCGCCTTGACTTCGAAGCCGTCGAGCACGCTGCCGCCAATGACGACCGATCCGAGAAACATAATATTACCGGTCTTCGGTCCCACGTCGCCGACCACGCGATACACCGGTTCGACGGCGATGCGCCCGCTCGAAAATACGACCTGACCGTTGATCTCGGCGATGAGTTTCATGCCGTCTTCGGAGAGTATGGTCCCCCGGCCCTGGCGCAGCTCGACGTCTTTGCCGTTGCGCGCCTCGACGATGCGGTTGAAAATCGTGCGACCGGCCTTGCCCATCGTCGCCGGAATCTTTTCGGCGAGCACCTGGCCGACGACCACGTTCTCGACCAGATTCATCTCTTTGAAGTCGACGCGGCCCTTCGAATCTTCTTCGAAGTTGACCGTGTCCTTTTTGACGTTCACTTTATAATCAATGCGCGCGTCCTGGCCGTGCGCCGCCGCGACGCCTTCGGCCGCGAGAATTTCCTGCATATAACGATCGTCGAGCAGCGCCTGATGAATATCGTCTTCTTTGAAACCCAGCACGACGCCGTGGGCTTTGAGCGCGGTGACCACGTCGACGACCTCTAAGTGGCGGCCGCCGGATTTGGGCGGCGTGACTTTGATATAACCCTTCATCTCGTCCGGGGTAATGTCTACTTTGACGCTGGAGTCGTGGTCCGGGCGCGGCACATAGTTCGCGATCTTGATCGCGTCGCCGCTCGCTTCTTTGAGCACCGACTCGATCTTCGGCTGATCGAAGTTCATGATGCCGGCCTGCTGAATCCGGTGCATGACCTGGTTCATGTCGACGGGCTTGCCGTCGCCCAGAGGCGGAAATACCGTCAGGAAAACGCCGGTGCGATAGTTGCGCACAAGCACGCGTCCGTCCATATGTTTGGGCGTCACGTACTGATCGAGCTCGTCGGACATGAGACGATCGCCGACGCCCAATTTCAACGAGAGCTCTTCCAGATCGGCGAAGGCGTTCTGCTCCGGCAGATGGCTGACCTGCACCCGATAGGGCGTGGTATTTAAAAGAGACTTCTTGCCCTTTTCCACAATCTCGTAGTCGAGCTGCGAGAGGTCGGCCTGCAGGTATTCCGCGGCCCGATTCAGACACGACGCGATCGTCAGACCGATCACTTCGACCCGGTCCGTCACGATTTCCGTGTTGGCCTTTTCGGTTTCTTGAAGCAGCGCTTTGAGCCGATCCATATTCTCTAATATCACCACTTGCGTCCGGCTTTCAAGCCTTTTGCGCCCTTTTTCCACTGGATTTCCCCGGGACTGGAGGGTAGCCTGGCCGGGAAACCGGGATCTATGGAAGGCCAACCGACCACAAACGACGCCACAATTCGCATGCTGGAGGAATTCAGCCTGAACGCCTGGCCGGCTCTGCAGCAGCTGCATCTGAACGGGTGGCTGCTGCGCTTCGCCGACGGCTTCAGCCGGCGCGCAAACAGTGTGCAGCCCCTCTATCCGGCCGCAGCCGGCAGCGATCCAGAGACAGAGATCGAGACGAAAATCGAATTGTGCGAGGGCGTCTACGCCGCCCGGGGGCTGAGGCCGATCTTTCGCATCACCCCCGTAGCGCAACCCGGGGCACTGGACTCCGTCCTGGCCAGCCGCGGCTACCGGCGCGAAGGCGAATCGATCGTGCTGACTCGCAGGCTGCAAACCCCGGATGATCGCGGGCTCCAGCCTTCGGGATTCGACGACGAGGCTCCCGGAGCCAATGTCATGCTATGCGAATCTTTGCTGCGCGAAGGCGAAGAGTGGTTGAAAGGCGTGACCGAAATTCGCGAACGCCCGGCGAAGAGCATCGCGGTGTTTCGCAACATTCTCTCAGGAGTGCTAACCCGCTCCTGCTACGTCTTACTCCAGTCCGAAGAACGGGCGGCGGCCTGCGCGATGGGCGTCCTGCAGCAGAACTGGGTCGGCATTCTGGAAGTCGCGCGCGGGGCGGAGTTTCGCGGACGCGGCTACGGCCGGGCCGCTCTGAATCTGGTCGAAGACTGGGCGGCGGCTTATGGCACGAGCGGCGCCTATCTCGCGTGCGAAGCGACGAACCGACCGGCCCTGCAAATGTATCACGACGCCGGCTACGCTGAAGCCTATCGCTACTGGTATCGTGTGCGGCTCGCTCCCGGCGAACGTGCCTGAGCTTTCTATGTCTTCGCGCGCACGTTTTGTTTATCATCCCGACTACGACATCGAACTGCCCGCGGCCCATCGCTTTCCGATGGGTAAATTTCGCCTGCTGTACGAATTACTTGTGCGCGAAGGTCTGGCCCGGCCCGAGGACTTTCTACAGCCGGAGAGACTACTCGATCGCGCGGACCTCGAACGCGTCCACAGTCCGCGGTACGTCGAACAAATCTTAAACGGCGGCCTGGATCCAGCGGCTGAACGACGCATCGGCCTGCCCTGGTCGCCCGCCCTGGCCCGCCGAACGCAGGTCGCCGTCGCCGCCACACTCTGCACCGCGCGCCTGGCCCTGGCGAACGGTCTGGCCTGCAATACAGCCGGCGGCACGCACCACGCTTTTCCGGACTACGGTTCCGGTTTCTGTTTATTCAACGACCTGGCGGTCAGCGCCCGCGTTCTGCGCTCTGAGGATCCGGGCCTGCGGATCTTAATCGTCGACCTGGACGTGCACCAGGGCGACGGCACCGCGTTCATCTTTCAAGACGAGCCCGGGGTCTTTACGTTTTCGATGCACTGCGAAAAGAATTTTCCGGGCACCAAACAATCGAGCGATCGGGACGTGGGCCTGCCGCCGGGGACCGGCGACGGGGCCTATCTGGAAATTCTACGCGAAGAGCTGCCGGCGATTCTGCGCGGCTTCGCGCCGGGTCTGATTCTATACGACGCGGGAGTCGACCCTCACGCCGAAGATCCCCTGGGCCATCTGGAATTGAGCGACGCCGGCCTGGCGGCCCGGGACGAGTTTGTGATCCGCACCGCCCGGGATGCGAATATTCCGATCGCCGGCGTTATCGGCGGCGGCTATGCTCCGCAAAAAGATCTCCCGCGGCTGGCGGCCCGGCATTCAATTCTACACCGGACCGCGCTCAAATTTTTCGATTGAAAGCGGCCTCCCGTCCTGGACTTTGATCGCATATGGCTGGCTCATCGAACGATCAAAATGAAACGGGCGAATCGTCCGCCCCGGACGGCGGCGACGCCCACGGCATCGTCGTGCGGGTTCACCCCGAGTATCTGCCGGAGCGCTCGAATCCGGTGCAGCCGATGTATTTTTTTTCCTACTCGGTCACGATCACGAATACCGGCGACCTGGCCGCCCGGCTGGTGAGTCGCTATTGGCGGATTCGCGATGCCTATGGTCGGATCGAAGAAGTGCGCGGTCCCGGGGTGATCGGCAAGCAGCCGCGGCTGGAACCCGGCGAGAGCTTTCAGTATACGAGCTTCTGTCCGCTGCCGACGGAATTCGGCACAATGGAAGGCACCTATCAGATGGTGCTCGACGACGGCACAAGCTTTGACGCAACAATCCCCGGATTTCAGCTTATCTCGCCCCAGGCCGTTAACTAAGCTGCGACAGAGTCTGCGAAAAAAATGAAAATAGGCGCGCCGCTTTGATTTTTTTCGTCATATTAAACGAGAGTACCAACCGGCTCTAACGCTGTCCTTACACGTTTTTTCAACGATCTCATTGACAGCCCCCCGACCCGATTCAGGAAGTCTGTATGTCCTTTACTCAGGATGATTGCCGCAAAGAGATCCTGCTCAAGATTATGATCGCCGAAGCATGGGGTCGTACGGATCCGCCGTCGCCGCCTTCCGAAGAAGACCGCTCGGTGATTCAGGACTGGATGACCGCCCTCTGTCTGGAAGGTCCGGAATGCGGTCGAGTGCGCTCGCTGCTCGATAATCCGATTGATTCTTTCCAGGCCGAAATGTTCGACAGCGAACTCAAGGCGATGCTGCATATGATTGCGAACGGCGGCGGCGAGGTCAATGCGACCCTTGAGCGCATGCTGGGCAAACGCAAAAAGATTTACGATCTGGAATCGCGCCTGGCGCGTAAGATCGCAAGTCTGGTCGACGACCGTTCGGGAATCGAACAGTTGCTGCACAAATTTCCCCGCGCCGCCGGCTGAATCGAATTTTCCGAAACCAGCACAGCGATCTTCGCCAGGCCCGATCTCGACCGCAAACTCGCCGACAAAGCGGCCCGCCTCTTCAGCCGCTCCGCGCTTTACGAATCCGCGTCGTACCAATCGCTCGTTATGGTTTCGGAACTCAGCACCGGGAACTCGATCAATCCCTGGCGCGCCTCTTCCCTGAGCTGCTCCGGCAAAACGCCGCGCCGTTCGGCTTCGGCCGCGAAACGTTCCCGCGACAAACGATACTGCGGCGAAAGCGGCAGCACGATGCGCGCGACAGTTTGATTCTTTTGAAAATCGCTGAAGATACTAAAGCAACGATGCGAAAACCCAGCCTGCACCAACAGAATCCGCACCATCGCAATACCCATGCCGGCCCCTTCCGCTGAATCGCTGAAGCGCTGATAATAATCGTAGAGATTGTCGACGCCTTCGCTCTGCACGAATTTTTCGCGCACGCGCTTTTCTTCCGCGGGAAATAACACGAAGGGATTGCGAACGACCATGCATAGCACGTCCGCATTATAGTGAAACGAGATCGTAAAATAAAGACCGCGATCATGAATCCGGCGAGCGTGGTCCGCCATCCGCGAACCGGTCAGACGTTCGCGAAAGACGTCCATGGCCTGATGGTAGTCGCGGCGATCGTTTGGGTCGACGCCCAGCTCGTCAAAAAGCACGCGTTTCAGATTGGCCTTCGACGCGTTCTGGACCAGCTCGCGAATGGCGGCGTAGGCCGGGCCGATTAACTCGCTTTGCTGCAGATGGGTCAGCAATCGGTCAACGATGTGCTCCAGCTTTTCTTCGCCGCCTTCGCGCAAAATCGTTGAACGAAATTCAATCGGCCGCTTGTTCTGGAAGGCCCGATTCAGGGTCGCGTCCAGGTCCGCCAGCATTTGCGAAACGTCCGCCATAAACTTAAATATCGAAAATCACCGCGCCGGGAGCCCCATCCGGACGATCATGCTCAGCCCAGCAGACGATTCAGAGTCTCGCCGACCGCCGCGGCGTCGGCCGGCAAAGGCACGGGTTCGTTGCGATGGCTGAAATCGCTCATGTCCAGACGCGCTTCGTGATAGGCCGTCTTAAACTCCACGAATTTCAGACCGTGGGCCGTCGAGATCACCGCCGCGCTCTGGCCGGCCTCGATTTCCCCCGCCTCAACCATCTGAAACATACACGCCAGAGCGACGCCCGTATGGGGATCGTTGAACATACCGTGGCGATCGACCCGCGCCGCCGCCGAGGCCAGTTCGCTTTCGCTGGCCTGCCGGACGATACCGTCGAATTCCCGCAGGGTTTTCACCGCCCGGGGATAGCTGACCGGATCGCCGATGCGAATGGCCGACGCCAGGGTTTCGCCGGCGGCGACCGCTTTGTATTCCCTGAAGCCGGTCTGGTAGCTGAGATAGAGCGGATTGGCGGCGGCGGCCTGGGCCACGCAGATGCGCGGCGCCTTTGAAATAATGCCGGCCTCTTTTAATAGATGAAAGCCCTGGCCCAGAGCGTAGACATTGCCCAGGTTTCCGCCCGGGATAATCACCCAGTCCGGCAGCTCCCAGCCCAACTGCTGGCAGAGTTCGATCGACACGGTCTTCTGGCCTTCGATTCGCAGGGGATTCATTGAATTCGCCAGATAGATGCTGTCGTCGTTTTGCGTAAGATCTTTTACGATCCGCATGCAGCCGTCGAAATCCGTATCGAGACTCAGCACATGCGCGCCGCTGCTCAAAGGCTGCAAAAGCTGCGCCGTTGAAATCTTGCCGGCCGGCAAAAAGACGATCGTCGGCACGCCCGCCGCCGCCGCGTAGGCCGCCAGCGCCGCGGAGGTATCGCCGGAAGACGCGCAGGCCACCGCGCGAATGCCGACTCCTCTGGCGATCAACGACTTCACGTGGCTGACCAGCACGGTCATGCCCAGATCCTTAAACGAACCCGTATGCGAAACGCCGCACTGCTTGATCCACAGATTCGAAAGTCCGAGCTCTGAGGCGAGCGCGGGCAAATGCGAAAGCGGAGTATTACCTTCGCCGTGGCTTACGATATGTTCGTCCTGAATTTCCGGCAGCACCCATTCGCGCCGTGACCAGATTCCGGAGCCGTTGGGATGCCGGTAGTCGCCGGTGCGGCTCGTGAACAAATCCTTCCAGGCCTGCGCGCCCTTCGCGCGAATCGGCCGCGGATCGTGGGCCACCGTCAATAGACCGTCGCAGGCGCGGCAGCGATAGATCACCTGATACAGGTCGTACTCCGCATCGCATTCGATGCACTTCAGATTCGCGCGAAAGGCTGGCGGCGGCGTTCCCTCTCCGTCGGTGCCGGCGTCTTGCGCCCGCTCCCGGTCGTTCGGCCGAATTTCACGTCCTGTTCCAATCATCGCCATAAAATATATCCTCTGTTGCGCCCGCTTTCTGCGCTGTGTTTCGCCTGCTTGCGATCAGGCTTCGTCCTGCGCGTCGTCTTCCGCCACCTTAAAGCGGCTGAACATGTACAGTCCCTTCTTGCTGCGCGAATTCACGTCGACGCCGGGGAACACCCGGCTCATGGTCAGCAAGAACTTCATTTTTTCTTCGCCCAGATTATTGATTACGTATTTCGTCGAGAGTTCGAATTCGACGTACTGCAGCGGCCGATTGTTTTTTACGCTTGCGGCGACGCGAAAGAGCGCCGGATGACCGATCAACTCGCGGCTTTCGAATTGCTCGCTCGATTTCAAGGGCTCGATCTTTTTTCCATGAGGCGGCCGATAAAACAAATTCGCGCCGGGCTGCACGGTAATCTCGTATTCTTCCAGCTCGCGTTCTTTTTGAAATTTCAGAACCAGCTGGTCTTCGCGAATCCCCTGCAGCCGCAGCTTGATGTCCGAATCGAGCAGTCCGACGCTGAGCGAACGAAAGCGCTGCGAATCGTCCATGAGAATTTCATAGGCCCAGCCTTCCTCCGGCGGCGGAGAATCGCGGTCGGCCTTGATCATCAGGGCCGGCCGAATGAACAGACGATAGGACATCCAGACGAACAGCACGAACGAGGTCACGCCCAGGAGGAGCATCACCAGGTTCAGCGCGCCCGGTACGATCAGAAGAAACATCTATATCACCGGGTTTGTTTTTTCAACCACTCGACGGCGCGCTTGCGGTTTTCTTCATCCGAGATGCCCGTGCGTTTGTCGATGCGCCACAGATACTGGACCTCGAATCGCCGGGTGGGCAGTCCGCCCGAAGGAGCGTAAAATCGAAAGCGGCTGACATCATCTTGAAAATACTTACTGGCCTGCCAGGTTCGCGGGGTCTCGCCGTTGACGTAGGCGATGTGTTCGATCTGCCCTGACAGCGGGCTCAGGCGGATTTGAATCCGTCCGGTCAGCTCCATATCCACGAAATCGATTTCCCGCAGCTGTTCGGTAAAAAATTCCATCTGTTCGCGGTCGCCCACGGGATCTTCGCGCCGGGCGATGCCGCTCTTAAAATTGACCTGGCGCACCTGATAATTGCCGCGAGTGATCAGCACTCGAAAGCTCACCTGGCGGGGCGTCTCGGAAAAGAAGAATGGATCGTCGCCGGTCTCCGGATATTGCGGCTGATCTTCCTGGAATTCGCCATCGCTGGAGGAGCCGTCCGTACCGGAGCCGCCCCCGCTTTTGCAGGCGCTCGCAAGCGGCAGGCTTAGAACGATGAGCAGCGTCATCCAGGTTCGGCTGAATCTGCGAAGTCGCAGCTGAGAAAATGCATCCGGCATATCTACGTTCTTTCGAATTATTCGAAAATGGACAACATTTTTCCCGCCTCGGCGGCGTCGTCCGGCGCGGAAATGATCTGGTGGGAGTACTGGACGTCGATCGGCGAACCCGGCAAAAGCCGCATTCGATTGAAATCGGCCTTCAGTTTTTTCACGAAGATCTCGGCTTCGACCCGGCCGCGGCCCGGCAAAATCAGCGCGAAACGACCCTGCCCGACCCGGGCCATAAAATCGGTTTCGAACAGCGACGAGGCGATCGAGCGATTCAGCGCCATCAAAAATCCGGTGACTTCCTCGCCCGGATTGATTTCCAGAATGCGGCGAATATTTTTTACGCGAACGTCAACCAGGCTGACCGGCGCCTGAAACTGCGCGGACTTTTTGACTTCTTCTTTCAGGCGCTCTTCGAGAGGGCTGAAGGGATCGCGAAAGAGACTCTCGCGTTCGTTCATGATGATGCAGTTCGCGAATACCGAACTCACGATTTCAGCGGCGGTGACCATCAGCTCGCGGTGAAATTCGGTCCAGGGGATATTCGTGCGATGGATGGTGATAAAGCCGACCAGCCAGTTCATATTGATCAGCGGCACGATCCAGTAGTGCCGCATCAGTCCCAGATCGTCGTTCGTATAGCAGCCGGCCAGCTCGCGGTTCTCGCGAAAGTCTTTGAGGTCGTAGACGCGTACCAGATTCGAAATCGTCGCGATCAATTCCGAGTTCACGTCCAGGGAAAACTTTTCGATCGACTCGGGACTGATTTCATTGCCCGCGAAAATTCGATAGCGGCGCTCTCGCGGCGAAAGCAGGACAACCGAAAAAGACTCCGCGTAAAAATCTTCCCGCAGATGGCGCGTCAAAATATCGTAGATGTCGTCGAGGCTTTTTACGCCGGACGCGCGACGCGCCAGGGAAAACATCGAACCGTGCACCATATTGCGCCGGCGCAGTTCTTCGGTATCGCGCTCGAACTCGATGCGGGAAAGCACGCGATCGACGCCGACGGCGGCGATTTCCCCGAGCAGGGTCAGAAATTCGATATCGTCGATCGTATAGTCGTCGCCGCTTACCTGGCCGCCCAGAATCACGATGCCAAACATCTGATTCATATTCTTTAGCGGAACCACCAGTTTCGCCCGCGTGTTTTCCAGAATGCGGCGCTCTAAAGGCGACACCGGATTCTGCAGCGAATTCAAAAATTCTTCCGCGTAACGCACGCCGGTCGAAGCCGCCATCTGATCGTAGATTTCGTCGCCGCGCCCCAGGGCCCACCCTTCCGGCAATTCGAAACCAGAGTGGCTGACCGGATAGAAGATCGCGCCGGAAGAAACCCGACTCGTCGAAGACAGAATGCAAATCGTCTCCGCCCCGACCTGCCCCATGATCGCGTACAGAATATTTTCCCAGAGTTCGTCGAACTCCGAAATATTAGAGATTTCTTTGGTAATATCAAAGAGCGAAAGATAGTGATCGATCTTTTTCTGACTGGCGATGTGGGCTTCGACCGGCGCAGTCGTGAAACCCTCGTCGACTTCGAAGAGCATGCCGTCTTCGCTCTGTCCCGGCTCCGCGTCGCCTTTGAGTTCCAGCTGACGAGCCTGCTGCTCCGCCTCTTTCTCAGCGTCCATTTCCCAGAGGCCGAAGGGGTCTTCGTCTTCGCCGGGAGTCCTGGCCGCGCTCTCCCGGGCGGGATCGGCGTCGGGGCCCGGAGGATCGTACGGCCAGCTCGGTAAATCGCCCGCGTCTCCCAGATCCGAATCCGGATCCATATAGGCGTCGTAGTCTTCGTCGGCGAACATCGCCGGCGCTTCGCTTTCGCCCGCGACCTCCGCTGCGCGCGACGCCTCGGCGGCTTCCGCCCGCTCGCGCAGGCCGCGAGCTTCGCCGGCGTCCGCTGCGCTTTCCGGAGCGGCGGGCGGTTCCTCTATCGCCTCTTCGGTTAAGATCTCGCGCTCTAAAAATTCGTCGAAGTCCCGCAGCTCTTCGTCCACAGGCACCGGACCGGGGTCGAAATCCGGCAGTGGTTCCGCTCCGGAATCGGCCGCGGCACTGGTTTCACCGTCGCCAGCCGGAGCCTGCTCCGAAAGCTCTGTCTGCGAGGACTCACTCGCTGCATTCGCCTGCCCGGAAGCTCCGGAGTCGGTATCGGCCCGGGAATCGGGCGGCACGACCGGCTCGTAAGATTCCGGAATGAGATCGTCGAAGAGCGGATCCTCGAAAGCGACCTGCTCCGACGCCTCGCCCGCGTGAGGAGCGACATCCTCTGCTTCCGTTTGCGTTTCGCCTTCGCTTTTTGTGACGGGCCCGGGCGCGGAGGACTCGCTTACGGGCGTCGACTCCGCCTGCGAATGCTCTGCGACACTCGCATCGGGACCGAAATCGGAATCGGAATCCAGCGAATCGTCGGCCGCAGAAGCCGGCCCGGCGAAAACAAGCTCTTCCTCTTCCTGTAAGAATGCGGGACCGGTGTCGGCCTCCGGGAATGACTCCTGAGCCCCGGGGCGATCAAGGCCCGCCGCGCTGGAATCGACGCCGGCCGCATCCGGCTCAAGGGATTCGGTGGATTCGGCCTCGTCCGCAGTCGGGGCGAGCTCTTCGACTTCGAACAGATCCGTTTCCGAATCCGACTGATCCAGAGCGCTATGTGCTTCGTCCGGGCTCGCGGGCGTCGGTACGAAGTCCGTCGCGGGAGTGTCCGCACTGTCGGCGATGTCGATATCGCTGCCGCGGTCGATGCTTTCGCTGACTTCCGGAGTCGCCGCCAACTCAAGCGGAGCCTCAACTGAAAGTGAATCCGCAGATGAATCCGGCGCAGCTTCAGCGATCGCGCCGGCCGGAGACGGTGTCGCGGCAACGGACGCAGGCGGCGAAGTTGTAGCAGCGGCGCCTTCTCGAAAGCGGCGGGCCCGGGCAAGCAGGCCGCTGGCGGCGCGTTCGGGCAGCGGCGGAATTTCGCTGCGGGCGTCGGATTCGCGCATGGACTCGGCGCGCTGGAGCAACCCCCGGATGGCCACGCCGGCAGGCGGAGCGGCGGCGGATTCGGCAACCGGTCGCGCTTCCGCTTTGATTGGAGCAGCAGGAGATGCAGGCGGTGCGGCCGCGCGACTGCGAAAGGAATCGGCCCGGGCCCGGAGTCCCTGCACGGCTCCGGCAATGCCGCCGGCCCCGGTCGAAGAAGCTGTAGGAACTTCGTCGACCGCGGGCGCCACGGCTATGTCCGAGTCGCTTGCGAAGTTTGACGCTTTTTCAAGCAATCCCATAAGAACCGGCGCTCCGTTCCGGACCACATGCGCCCGGCACGATTCGTTATAATCCGAGTTCCGTCATGATTTTTTTGTAGAGATCGAAGTAGCTGGACTGGCTGAACTGCCGCACCGCGTCGTCCGGCAGCGCGTCAAAGAGACCGTCCAGATAGGAAATCATGGTCCGCAGCTCTTCGCGATCCAGATTGCTGTCGGCGGCGATTTCTTCCGCGCGGCTGGCCAGTCCGCCGATCGCGGCTCCAGCGGCCGCTGCTGCGGCGGCTCCAGCGGCTCCA
This sequence comes from bacterium, assembly GCA_024742665.1. Taxonomy (GTDB): domain Bacteria; phylum Spirochaetota; class Leptospiria; order Leptospirales; family Leptonemataceae; genus JANSYA01. The sequence continues at coordinate 254,263 of JANSYA010000007.1, read as the reverse complement.
ATGCCATCATCCGCAGGCACCTTTTCGCTTTCGCCTGCATCTGCAGGCACCTTTTCGCTTTCACCTGCGTCCGCAGGCACCTTTTCGCTTTCGCCTGCGTCCGCAGGCGAAAGCTCAGGATCCGCGATTTCCGGCGGTCCTTCGACAACCGGACCGGCTTCGGAGTCTGAGCCTTCTTCGTATTCGTCGAGCACGATCACGTTGCCGTCGGCGAATTCGTCGCCTTCAAGGCCACCGACGCCCCCGGCATCCGACATTGCGAAGTCATCTTCCGGCGGCGTCTGCCCTTCGGCCGCGACGGTTTCGGTGTCGGTATCTTCCAGGATCGAGCCCAGCTCGCTGTCGGACAGGGCAACCGGCCCTTCCTCTTCGGCGGAATCAAATCCGGCGAGGTCCGGTGAGAAGTCCTCTTCGGAGTCAGCCGACGGATCCAGATCGGAGTCTTCTTCGACGAACATTCCCGTGGCAGCAGCGCCCGCGTCTTCCGGATCCAGAAAATCCAGATCATCAGCGTCGGGCTCCTGGCCCTCGACTTCGACCATCTCATCGACTTCCACTTCCGAAACGATGTTGCCGAGTTCTTCCGCCGTCAGAGCGATTGGCTCGTCATCGTCCATATCCAGACTGGAAAGCGAAGGAGCCGCCGGCACGTCTTCGTCTTCGTCCTGTGCTGCTTCCAGCACAGGGCTTTCGAAATCCAGAGCCGCATCTTCGGCGCCTGCGCCTTCCTCATCGGAATCCGCGTCAAGCAGCACCTGACTGAGCTCGTCGTCACTTAAGGTTATGTTTTCATCTTCTTCGTCCGGCGCGCCTAAATCGAGTTCGTCGCTGAAATCGTCCCCGGCTTCGCCGAAGTCCGCGCTGATATCATCCGACATACCGCTCAGCATGTCGTCGTCGGCGGACTCGTCGATAAAGCTCTCGCCCGGCGCGGCTTCCGCCGGCTCGACGTCGCCCATAATATTATCGAGTTCGTCTTCGGATAGCGCGATGGGTTCGTCATCGTCGCCTTCGTCCAGGAAGCCAGGCACCGGAGATCCGCTTTCGTCTTCGGCTTCCGTACCAAAATCGTCGAGGGTATCGCTTTCGATCGCTTCGGTTCCGAAGGCGTCTTCCGCGTCGTCGGTTCCATCTTCCAATTCCAGGGCCAGCTCCAGCTCTTCGTCGCTGAAGGCTTCGACTTCCAGCCCGCTCTCTTCGCCGACGCTGAGGCTTTCGTCCGAAGCCGCCGGCGCGTCGAAATCGTCGAAGCTGAGTTCTTCCAGCTCGCCCGGTGCGTCGCCGGAAAGCTCCAGCTCGTCGCTTCCGTCGTCCGCGCCGAAATCAGAAGCGTCCGGCGGATTGATCGGCTCAAGATCCGGCTCGGGTACAAGCTCTTCGCCGCTGCGAACATCGCTGAGTTCCAGTCGCCCGTCTTCGGTATCGAGCGCCGCGTTCATATCTTCCGCGTTCTCCGCTCCGGAATCGGCCGCCACCTCTTCGGCTTCGCCGAAGTCTTCAAAAAATGCATCGTCTGTGTTGCCGAGGATGTCTTCGAGTTCGTCTTCGCTCAGCGCGACGGTTTCGTCGTCGGTTTCGTCAAAGAAGGAAGTGCCGGTAACGGGTTCATCCCCGTCTACGTCGGCCGGCATCTCCGCGTCCGCCGCCATGGGAGCCGCTTCCGCTTCTAAGTCCGCGGGACTGGCATCGACACCGCCCTCTTCCGAAATGCCGTCATCGCTCAAATCCAGACTCAGGGATTCATCGGCCGCGCTGCCGTCTGAAAATTCGTCAAAGCTCATCTCATCGCTGAGCGCGGGAACTTCGTCAAAAGAGACCTCGTCGAGAGTATCTTCGAAAGCATCGGGAGAGGCCCCATCGGCAGCCTGGCCGCCGTCCAGATCCGCACCGGCGTTTTCGGGAGCCGGGTCGGCCGGGAAATCAAGATCGAAGTCTCCGGACAGCTCATCGCCGGGCTGACCGGGATCAAAACTATCCCCCGCATCTCCGGCGCTTTCGTCGCCCAGATCTATGCCTTCCAGGTCGAGGGGTTCCATTGAATCCATCGAGCCCAGATCCAGCGCTCCGTCGTCCGCGTCGAAGCCCAGATCGTCGAAGCTTGAATCTTCGAAGGGGCTGTCGCCGAGTCCGTCGCCCAGAGACTGATCGTCTAATTCGTTATCCTGCGTTCCAGGTTCTTCCATCGATAATGCTGCTGCAATTGCTCAGGAGCAAGCTCCGCTTATTCTGCCTTCGTGTTCGTATTGCGGCGCCGGGGCGCCTGTCTCTTAATATAAGTCCTTCTAATCATCGGACGATGGGACCCTGAAATCTGAGGCAGGAAAGCGAATATACGAATAAAAATTGCCAGATTTAGCGGAGGCCCGCCAGCTTTTTTTGGCCGCAGCCCGAAAACAAAGAAAGAACGCCCCGGAAAGAGCGTTCTTTTCTGCTGAAAACCGGCGACTGCTGGCGGCCGCGCTCGTGATCGCGCTTCGAATCTCGGCCCGAGCTCAGCGCACTTCGGAGGATCCGTGCTTCAGACGGGTGCGGGCCGCTGCGATTTGCTCTTCCCGGCGACGCATGCGGGTTTCCCCGTCGGCCGTGCTGGCCAGAGCTTCCTCAAGTGACTTTTGAGCCTCTGCCTGGTCGACCTGCTCCATGTCCTCACCACCGTTGGCGAGCACGGTTACCCGGGAAGGGGTAACTTCTACGAAGCCGCCGTCAATGGCGAACACCCGGCGAGCCCCGCCCGACGTAAGAGTCAGCGGACCGAAACCCAAAAGGCCGATCAGCGGCGCGTGACCGGGCAGAACGCCCATCAGGCCGTCGTGCAGGGGCACCTGAACCGCTGAAACCTCGCCTTCGTATAACAACGAAGACGGAGTCACAATGCTCAGGTTGATGACGCGTGCGCCAGTCGAATCCGCCATTACACTTTCACTCCCATGCCACGGGCGTTTTCAATCACCTGCTCAATGGTGCCGGTCAGATAGAAAGCCTGCTCGGGCAGGTGGTCGTATTCGCCGCTCACGACCGCTTTGAACGAACGAATCGTGTCTTCGACTTTACAGAAAATACCTTCGCGACCGGTGAACTGCTGCGCGACCGAAAAGGGCTGCGACAGAAATTTCTCGATCTTCCGGGCGCGCCCCACGAGGATTTTGTCGTCCTCGGAAAGTTCGTCCATACCCAGAATCGCGATGATATCTTGAAGATCTTTGTAGCGCTGCAGGATCCGCTGGATCTCGCGAGCAACGTCGTAGTGCTCCTGGCCCACAATGTGCGGCTGTAGTGCACGTGAAGAAGAGTCGATCGGGTCAACCGCGGGATAGATGCCTTTTTCGGAAATCGCCCGCGAAAGTACGGTCGTTGCATCGAGGTGAGCGAAAGCCGCGGCCGGCGCCGGGTCAGTCAGGTCATCCGCGGGAACGTAAACGGCCTGAACCGAAGTAATCGATCCGTTTTTGGTAGAAGTAATCCGCTCCTGTAGAGCGCCCATTTCGGTGGCGAGCGTCGGCTGGTAACCTACCGCCGAGGGCATCCGACCGAGCAGCGCCGATACTTCCGAACCCGCTTGCGAGAAACGGAAGATGTTATCAACGAAGAGCAGACAGTCGGTTCCGGTGGTATCGCGCAGAGCTTCAACCATGGTCAGAGCGGACAGCGCAACCCGCAGACGGGCTCCAGGAGGCTCGTTCATCTGGCCGTAGCACAGGACCGCGCGGGGCAAAACGCCCGACTCTTTCATTTCAATCCAGAGGTCGGTTCCTTCCCGGGTCCGCTCACCAACACCGGCGAATACGGAATAACCGCCGTGCTTTGTGGCAACGTTGTTAATCAATTCCTGAATGAGTACGGTTTTACCAACACCGGCACCGCCGAAGAGACCGGTCTTACCGCCCTTCGTATACGGAGCCAGCAGGTCGATGACCTTGATGCCGGTTTCGAAGATCTCAACCTGCGGCTCCAGATCTTCCAGCTTCGGCGCTTTCTGGTGAATCGAACGGCGCTCTTTGACTTCCACCGGACCCTGATCGTCCACAGTTTCGCCGAGCACGTTGAAGATGCGACCCAGAGTCGAAGTGCCGACGGGCACGCTGATGGCGTCGCCGGTATCGGTTACTTCCTGGCCGCGAACAAGACCGTCGGTCGAAGAGAGCGCGACCGCACGCACGGCGTTGCCGCCCAGGTGCTGCTGAATTTCAGCCGTAACGGTTTGCGGTTTGCCATCGGGGCCGGTAACGGTCATCTCAACGGCGTTATAGATTTCGGGCAGCGTATCGAAGGTGATATCGACGACCGAACCGAGAACCTGGAGGATCTTGCCTTTGTTCGTACCTGTTGCCGCAGTTGCCATAATTTCTTTTCCTCTTCTTGCCTGAGATGTTATCTTAGATTTTAGAATTTCGTTTTAGATTCAATTGAACGACGCCTTGCGCCGCTCATTTTTATACGGCTTCCGCGCCGCCCACAATTTCGAGAATTTCCTGAGTGATGCCCGCCTGACGAGCACGGTTGTAAGTCCGGGTGAGCTGCTTGACCATCTCGCCGGCCGCGTCGGTCGCGTTTTTCATGGCGATGCGACGCGCGATTTGTTCGGAAGCGACCGCTTCCAGTAAAATGCGATAGAAGGTGGTTTTGATCGCCAGAGGAATCATCTCGCTGGCGATCGTCGCCGGATCCGGTTCGTAGATCACGGGGCCGGTGGTCGCGCCCTCGCCTGCACTGGCGTCCGCCTTCGCAGCGTCGTCGGCCTGGGCGCTTTCGCCGAGTCCGACCGGCAACAGCTGGATCACATCGGGCTTTTGACTGCCCGCCGAGAGATAGACGGTCGAGACCACTTCGACGCGATCGTATTTCAGGTCTTCGAAGGAGTCCATGAGTTTGGTTACCAGCGTATCCGCCTGGTCATAAGTAAAGGTGTCGTCAATATCGATGATGGTTTCGTGCACGCCAATCTGCAGGAACTTGAAAAACGCGGCGCCCTTTTTGCCGATCATGTAGATGTCGACTTCGGTATTGCCGCCGGTTTTAAGTTTATCGACCTGCTGCCGCGCCAGGCGCAGCAGGTTGGTATTGTAGCCACCGCATAGACCGCGGTTTGCGCTAACGACCACCAGCGCAGCTTTGCGCGGGTTTTCTTCGATTCGCAGATAGGGGCTGTCGATATTGCCACCCTGGGTCGCCAGAGACTCCATGATATTCAGGAGCTTATCGCCGTACGGCTTGGCTTCGTTTACGCGATCGATCAGCTTCTTGGACTTGGCGGTCGCCACCATCTCCATCGTGCGCGTGATCTTCCGCGTATTTTTTACCGAAGCGATGCGCTTCTTGATAATCTTTGAGCCGGCCATGTGTTTGCGTTATCCTGGAGTTCTGATACTCGACACTATTGCGAAGCTTACTGGCTGCGAACTTCCGCCGCGCGGCCGGAGACAAAGGCTTCCGCGAAATCTTTGACGGTGCGCTCCAACTTGCCTTCGTCTTCGATTTTCTTCGAATCTTTAATGCCTTTGAGTAGTTCGGCGTGAGCGTTCCGCAGATGTTCGATCAACGCTTTTTCGAATTCACGCACGCGGGGAATATCGATGGTATCCATCAGACCGCGGGTTACAGAGAAGATACTTACGACCTGCTCTTCGACTTCCCACGGCTCACCTTCGCCCTGAATCAGGACTTCGAGTACGCGATAGCCGCGGTCGAGCTGGGCCTGCGTGGCCGCGTCCAGATCCGTTCCAAGCTGCGCGAAGGCTTCCAGTTCACGGAACTGCGCCAGGTCAAGCTTCATCTTACCGGAAACCGACTTCATGGCTTTGGTCTGGGCGGAACCACCCACACGAGATACGGAGATACCGACGTCCACAGCGGGACGCTGTCCGGATGCGAAGAGGTTCGGCTGCAGATAGATCTGGCCGTCCGTAATAGAAATCACGTTGGTCGGAATATAGGCGGAGACCTCGCCTTCTTGCGTTTCGATGATCGGCAGAGCGGTCAGTGAACCGCCGCCGAGATCGTCGCTCAGCTTTACGGCGCGTTCCAATAGACGGCTGTGCAGATAGAATACGTCGCCGGGGTAAGCTTCACGACCCGGCGGGCGACGCAGCAAGAGCGACATCTGGCGATAGGCGTTGGCCTGCTTGCTCAGGTCATCGTAAACGACGAGGGTCGCTTTCTTTTTAGAATACATGAAGTACTCGGCCTGGGCGCAACCGCCGTAGGGGGCGAGATACTGCAACGAAGCCGGATCGGACGCGGACGCGGCGACGATGATCGTGTAGTCCATGCAGCCGAGTTTTTCCAGGCGTTCCTGCAGAGCGACGATGTTCGACGCCTTCTGACCGATCGCGACATAGACGCACATCACGTCTTTGCCTTTCTGGTTGATAATGGTATCGATGGCGATGGCGGTCTTGCCGGTGCCGCGGTCGCCGATGATCAGTTCGCGCTGACCGCGACCGACGGGAATCATCGCGTCGATCGACTTAATGCCGGTCTGCATCGGCTCGCCTACCGGCTGGCGCTTCGAGATACCGGGAGCGATGATTTCCATCGGACGGGTTTCGCTCGTATTGATCGGGCCTTTGCCGTCTACGGGACGACCCAGGGGATCCACGATCCGGCCCAGCATCGCTTCGCCGACGGGAACGTCGAGAACGCGGCCGAGGCGCTTCACCTGAAAGCCTTCGCGAATCTGCGTGTATTCACCGAGGATTACAACACCCACGGAATTCTCTTCTAAGTTGAAGGCGAGACCCAGAGTTCCATCTTCGAACTCGATCATCTCGTTGAACATTACGTTCTGGAGGCCGTAAACCTGCGCGATGCCGTCACCTACGGAAAGCACTTCGCCGACTTCAGCGAGATCCAGCTTCTCCTGGAAACTTGAAATCTCTTTTTTGAGAACGCTTGTGATTTCGTCGGTTTTAATTTTCATAGTATGTCTCGCCCGCTATTTTCTGATCCAGCATGATCTGCTTAAAACGTTTCAGTCGGCTCTGGATGCTGGTATCCAGAACGTGGTCTCCCGACCGTACCACCAGCCCGCCGATCAGTTCCGGCTTGAGCTCGTTTTCCATAATAATATTGCGATCGAAGTAACTCTTCACGGCTGCGAGGAGCTGTTCTCGATCTGAATCCGACAGCTTTTCCGCCGAATAAACCGTTACGCGGCGACGGCCGACCTGATCGTCCGCCAGCTTCGTGTAGGCCGCCAGAATCGCCGGCAGTTCGTTCAAACGACCGCGGACGTTCAGCACGCCTGTAAAGTTATACAGATCTTTGCTTAAAGAATTCTTTAAGACCTGATCCAGCACCTTTTGTTTCGCCGCCGATCCGACGACCGGACTGCGGAAAAAATCCCAGACCGTAGAGTCTTCTTGTAAGGCCGCAATCAAACCGCCCAGCTCCGTCTCCAGAGCTTCGAGCGCGGTCTTTTGCCCTTCGGCACCCGTTCCCGCTTGATCGAGTACGAGTTCCACAAGCGCTTCCGCGTATACTGATGCGATTTTCGCGTCGGCCATTCGTAGTACCTATTGAACTTTCCGGTTTCTAAAAAGCGACCGGCTCAGTTCATGCTTTTGATTTTCGAAATCGTTTCTTTGATCATTTTCTCGTGATCGCCCGCATTGAGGCTGCGTTCGAGAATTTGACCCGCCACGGTGATGGACAATTCCGTCACCTGATTGTGAATATCTTCCAACGCACTGTCGCGCGCCAGAGACACTTCCCGCAGAGCACGGTTTTTCAGATCCTCCGACTCCTTACGAGCGGTGGCCATGATTTCGTTTTTCAGTTCTTCCGCGTCTTTACGAGCTTCGGCGACAATTTCCTGTCCTTCCGCTCGCAGACCGTCCAGCTTCTTGAGATACTCCTGGAGTTTCTCTTCCGCGTCGTTGCGCAGGGTCTCCGCGCGATCGATATCGTCGTGAATTTTCTGAGCGCGGGCGTCTAAGGCTTCCGCGATCGGATTCCACGCAAACTTGCGCAGAATAAACACTACGATGAAAAAGATGATAAAGGTCCAGATTACGAGTCCCGGATTCACATCCAGAATTGCAATCCCGCCTTCTCCTGCCAGAAACTCAAGCAACATGGTCGATTCCTCTATTCACTGATTAAACAATTTTCGCAGCTCAAACATCGAAGCGAATGCGATCAAAGCTCCCGGCGGCGCCGTTCAGACCAACAGCCCGGTGTTTATCCCGTGACTGTCAGTCCGTCCGATTAAACCAGAAAATCGATGATCAGAATGTTCCGCGTTTGAAACCGAGAAAATCTTCGGCAATATTCTCTATTTTTCGAATATTGCTCTTAGTTCCCGGCTTCAGTCTGCGCGGGAGCCTGCGGTGCGAACTTCTCGATGAGTTCTGCGTTAAAGGTCAGGCCGCTGAGCAGCACGATAACGAGTGCGAACAGAGCCGCACCTTCGATCAGAGCCGCGCCGATAATCATGGCGGTCTGGATCCGACCAGCTGCTTCAGGCTGACGGCTCATGCCTTCAACTGCCTGACCGCCGATTCGACCGATACCAAGACCAGCTCCGATAATTACCAGGCCAGCACCCAGTCCAACACCAACGATTGCTAAAGAGATCATTCAATCCTCCGGTTTCTCAAAAAACACTGCACGTGATTCAAAATTTTATTAAAAATGAGAACGCTTTATAAATATTCTGCCCACCGGCTCGTTTGCATTCTCAGTGACGGTGCATCACTGAGCCGACGAAGAGCGCGGTCAACATGGCGAAGATAAAGGCCTGTAAAAACGAAACCAGAATCTCCAGAAAATAGATGGCGATCGCTCCACCGAGCGACGCCAGGGTAATGCCCGCGGCGCCCACGATCCCAACCGGACCGCCGAACCACATCAGCTTCACCTGAAAGATAAAACCCACAAGGGCCAGAATAATAACGTGCCCGCCGGTCATATTGGCCAGCAGACGAATGGTCAGTGCGAAACCCTTGGCGATCGGGCTGACCACGAACTCCAGGATCCACATGATAGGAAACAGGGCCACGGGCACGCCGTTCGGAACCGAGTGCCACAGGAACTTAAAGCCCTGGTACTTGAAGCCAATGCCCCACATCATCAGAGTGGGAATCAGAGCCAGTGCGAAAGTCACCGAGATATCTCCCGTAGCGGTTACGCCCGGCCAGATCGCGATCAGCGGATGTTCGGTCGTGCCGACGCTGTGATTGTCGTGATGCGTATGGGTAATCGCTTCGTAGGTCTTAACGATGCCTTCGCCGATGGGCGGAAACAGACCCGCCAGGTTACACAGAAAGATAAAGAAAAACAGACTGAGAATCAGGTGTTCGTAGCTGCGGGAATGACCGTGCATACCCTCTTCCACCAGATCCTTGCGCACCCACAGAAAACCGGCCTCTAAGGCGTTCGGCAGCTTGCCGCTGATGCGGTGCGGATTCGCGGCGATCTTACGAGCCGCGGTAACGACTACGAGCATCAGAATCGTCGCGACGATCATCATCATCATAACGCGACGGGTAATGTGCATGGGCACGCCGCCTTCGTAGCGATACAGACCCTGCTCGTCCGTAAAAGTATAGCGACGCACGAACTTCGGATTTTCGTAGCCGGCGTCGCCCGGACGAATCTTCGTTCCCCCGATCTGCCATTCGAAAATGACGGTGTCCATCAGGTGGTGAGTCAAAATGCCGAGAAAGTCGAATTCGACGGCGCCGTGCTCTCCAGATTCGCCTGCCGCATTGGGTGCGGCGGCAAGCTTAGAGCTCGATGTGCCGCCGGAGAAGGTCAGCAGCGCTGAGAAGAAGGCCATAGTAACGACGGCCGAGAACATATAACGCATAAGGGTATTGCTCTTTGGTATAAAGGTGTTAAAAAATGCGGCGAACTTTCCGGTCATGGGCCGAGGCCAGGGTAATTGCGCCGCGCCACCGTGACAACCTGAAAACATAAAAAGGTTCCGACCGTAAGAACATAGAGCACTGCAGCCGGCCAGATCAACTCGCGATCGATCGCAAACACAATTCCGGTCATTAAAAAAAATCCAAAAAAGCGCAGCGTCGGGCCACCGAGGGCGACCAGCACCGCGGAGTCGGGATCGGCGTCACGCAAACGCGTCCACAGCCAGTGCAATGGAAAGGTACTCAAGAAACCCGCCAGGTGAAAGAGACAGCGGGGACCGGGCGGAAGCGCTCCGTTCAGTGGAAAGAAATACAGACCCGCCGCGACCGCAATTCCGAGCACCGCAAACGAAGCGACGATGTGCCTTATAATAGAAGAAGACCCCATATTGTATCACGATTCCCGGACTAGAATCCCTGCCACAGGCGTTCCCAGCGCACGTGCATGCGTCTGAAGCGGGAGCTCGAACCCTGGTCGTCCACGCAGTACGCCTGCTGATCTGCGGGCGGAAAGCCTGGCAGATCAAAGGCGGCCGCGGCGCCTCCGCCCTCTTCGCCATCTGCCGATCCCTCCATGTTTTCACTCATTCTGGCGAACTCTTCACAGATTTCGTCGTAGGCGGCGAGGCTCATATAAATCCGCAGCGGCACGCCAATCATACGCGATCGATCGATGACGCCCAGATATCGCGAATCCTTCGAGTCGTCCCGATTGTCGCCAAGCAGATAGTACCCCGTCTCCGGCAAGACGCAGCCGCTGGTTTGCATCGTCGGACACAACGCAAAGTCGCTGCTATCCCGAGACTTTTCCACCGTAACGTAGTCGCGTTGGCCCGCCGTTTCTTGCACAAGAATCGGCGTGGGCAAGTCGTATCCGCCGACATTCGGCCGTTGCTCCGGCTGCAGCGCACCGACGCTGCCGGCATCGCTCAGGAGTTCGCGCGCCGCCGCAAGCGAAAGCGGCCGCGGACCGAAATTCAGCCAGGGACCCTGATCCTGATCACGGTACTCAAGGACCGCAACAGTGGGCGCGTCATAGGGCGCAATCCGCGCGGCAGATCCACAAAGCCCGGGCAATTCCACAGCCTCGCCCGCTGTGTGCCCGTCCCGAGTCAGGCGCAGCTGCGCTGCCGGAGCCGGCTGCGAATTTGCCGCAAGGTCCGCGGCCAGATCACACAGGGGCACAGACCGCAGACGAATCCGATCGCCGGGCAAGCCGACGACGCGCTTTACGTACATGACGCGATCTTCGTCGGGCGGATGAAAGGTCACGACCTCACCACGCTGCGGATCGCGCAGACGCCAGAGCTCTGTGCCGCTAAAGGGAGCGCGCAGCGAAAGGCTCGCCTTGCCGACGAAGATATAGTCGCCGACCTTCAGGGTGGGGATCATCGACGCCGCGGGAATCTTGTTCGCCTGCAGGCAGGACTCCTGAAACGCGGTGACAAAAACCAGCACGGCGAGCACCGCCACGAAATTGATTGCCTGAGCCATACGCGTACTTCGTGCCCGGAAGTCTGAAAGGCAATCTGAAAACGCCTCTTCGAGAAGATCGCGTCGAAGTGAGTCGACGCCAGACTTCGAAAATCGAACTCAGTCCGCGGCCGGTCCGCCGGGATCCTGCACCGACTTTGCCGGATCAGACTGCGGCTTCGCCCGGGGAGCACGGTCCGGGATTCCATCGAGGGCCGCGCCCAATTTGCGATGGGTCGCGTCGACTCCGCTTTGTACCCGACGCAAACGCTCCTGAATGTCTTCGGAGGAGCTCGACGCCGAAATCGCGCTGGACTCCGCCACAGCTTCGCGCTCGCGAGCGTACTTTTCTTCCAGTTCCTGGAGTTCGTTCGAGCGGCGAACCAGGTGCCAGATCCCGCCGCCAAAGCCGAGAAACAATCCGAGAATAAAACCAAAGCCCGGTCGACCGGATTCGCTCAGCACATAGTCGAAGGCGTAACCACCCCCCGCGAACATCAGAAAGGCTCCCAGAAATTCAAAACCCAGACTGAGATAGGCCAGCGTCCCCTGGACGCGCGGCTCCGAACCTCCAGCGCGATTCGGACCGCTCGCGGCTGCGGACGGATCCCCTGAATCGGGCGCGATTTTTTTTTCAGATGGCGGAGTGCTCATACGACCGAAATTTAATTATGCACGTCGTGGAATTGATTGCCGTTGAAGACGGCCACTGGGCCGCCCACTGCGAAGGCGTACAGGCGGGCTCCCTGTCACGCACCAGAAGCGGGGCGATCGCTTCGCTTCAGAAGATCATCCAAAACCCGGACCGTTCGCCCCGTCACCCCGAATTTCAAAGCCGGGAAGACAAAGTCTATCCTCTGACCAAACCCGGTCACTACTCGTTCTGATATTCGGACGCGCCTACTTTAAGATCGTAGCCGGTCGGTCCCAGCGCACGTCCATGCGCGGAATGCGATGACTCACAGTGTGCCAGATATAGCGGCCTAAATAACCGGCCATACTTTCATCGCTGCGGCGAAAGCTCTGGGTATCTCCGGGGGCGCAGCCGGCGTACTGATCTTCCGGCGGGAAGTCATCAATATTAAAACCGATTGAGCTGTCGACGTCTCCGCCGCTGTGAAAGCGATCGCGGTAGTGCTGGCAAATTTCGTCGTACCAGTTGATGCTGAAATAAATGACCAGAGCTTTACCCAGAATATTTTCGCGTTCGATGTAGCCGATCATACGCGAGTCTTTGGAATCGTCGCGGTTGTCTCCCATCACCAGATAGCTGTCTTCCGGAATCAAGCAGCCGGCGGTTTCAATATCGGGACAGAGCTCGGCGCGGCTGCCTTCCCCCGGCATGTACTTCTCGACGATCAGATGATCATGACCGCCGACCGTTTCCCGCAGCACGATCGGCAGAGTGCGCTCGTAGCCGTCCGCGGGCCACTGCTCCGGCTGGAGCACTCCCACGTTGTCCGAATCTGTTAGAATGCTTCGAGACTCCGCCCGCGAGAGAGGCCGTGGGCCGTAGTTCAGCCAGGGACCGCGATCGCCGGGGCGATATTCGACAACGGCCACGACCGGTTCTTCCCAGCGCGCGGGGCGGTCGTCGCACAGATCCTTTAAGGGGTCCGGCTGCTTTTTGCCGGTCGCCGCCTCTTTCGCGATCCGGGCCTGCTCTTCGGCGGCGATCGAAGCCGCGGCCTCCGGAGCCGGCTGCGAATTTCGAGCCAGATCCGCCGCCAGATCGCAAACGCGCACGGGACGCACGCGCAGGCGATCGCCTGGCGCGCCCATCACGCGCTTCACGAAATGTTTGTCTTTTTCGTACGGCGGAATAAAGGTGATGATGTCGCCGCGGACCGGATCGTCAATGTGCCAGACTTCGGTGCCGGCGAAGGGAACGCGCAGAGAGTAGCGCATTTTATTTACGAAGAGATAGTCGCCGATCTTCAGGGTCGGAATCATCGAGCCGCTGGGAATATTGTTCGCGTCAAGCACGAAGTCTTTGAAGGCGAAGACGACCAGAATCAGCAGAGCCAGGGAGCCGATCGAGAGCATCGAGGCCAGAGAATCTTCGCGCTCCTCCCTGTATTCGCGCTCAGAGGCGGAATTCAGATCGGGGTCTTCGGGGGATTTATCATCGTGCGACATGGCGTATGTAATAACCAGAGACCAGGCCCATGTTCCAGGAGCAACCCGGAATCATACTCGAATCCATCGGGGATCAGCCCGGAATCCCGGGCAAAATCAGGCGCAGAACGCCCGGACCGGCCTGGCGATTGCTCTGGCGAAAGAGCGGAATAACGTTGCTGCCGCCGCGCTTGCCGATGCCTTCCAGCACCTTCGTGGTGCCGGCCTCTCCCTTCGGGGAAGCCTGGAATTCCAGCAGGGCCGAACCGCGATCGGCGAAATAACGCGCGAAGGCCCGATCCAGACCCGCGTCGCCGGCCCGACGACGATACACGATCAGATCCGGACTGCCGGCCTTGCCGCTCTCCGGCCGACCGAAGCGATCCATATCCCACAGACGCAGACGGCTCTGACCGCAAACGAATTTGCGTAAGTACACCGGCCGCACGTTGCCGCTTTTCGTAATGCGCGCATCCAGACCCCGGGGCCACAGCCAGACGCCGCCCATCGATCGCCCTTCGCTGAAGCGCGCATCAAGATCCGAAACCGAAAGCGCCCCGGAATAATTCAGAGCCGAACTGCAGGCGTCGGAGCGGTACACCCGGGATTCTTCGATGCTACCGGCGACCCGGGTGCCCTTCTTCGGCAAGACGCGGGGGTGATAAAAGTGCATCGTCTCGGCGGGCGGCCGGCTGGCAAAGATCAGGCTCTTATAATCCGGATCGAATTCCGGGTTATAGTGCACATAGAGCGTGCTGCGCGAAGCGTTGCCGGCCGCCTTTTTACGCAGCGATTCGAATTCGTTCGCGAAGGCGGCGCAGCCGGCGCGATTCTGAGCGGCCTTCGCGTACGTGCAGGCGCGCTTCAAATTGTGTTCGACGTGAGTCTTCAAGAATACGTAGTCCACGCCCGGACTCCGTTTGCCGGGATGGATCATATAGACATAGCGCCCGCCTTTTACCGCGAAGCTGAAGACGTAGTACTGCTTTTTATTCAGGGAGCGCGGGCTCAGGTTGCGTTCGCCGGTTTTCGGCAAAAGATCTCGCGCGGTCTTCGCGGCGGCAGGCGTCAAGGCCAGTCCGCGCATGGGGCTGCGGCCGAAGTACGCGAACTCCTGCAGCTCCTGGCTCCACAGGGCGCTGGTTAAAAATCCACGAGAGCCGCCGGGGTTTTCGCCGGCGCGAAAGAAATACTGATCCGTGTACGAATATTCAATCAAAAGATTCAAAGCGTCCCAGCGACGCCCGCGCAGGTTATAGTTGCGCACCGCTTCGAGTAAAAAGGCGTCGGGACCCGCTTCGCGCGGAGCCCATTCGCGAATCGCGAAGACCGCTTCGTTGTACGGCCGACGCTGGAGCAGCTTATTGATCGCCTTGATCAACTCGCTGTAGTTGCCCCGGGCGTTCATTCGATTGCGAGCGGTCAGCAGTCCGAGCAGTCGCGAGTACTCCGCGCCATGCTGTTTCAAATGAGCGGGTAAGATCCCGCGGGCTTTGATAAAATTGATGACACCCCGGTAGGGTTTGTTCATATAAATATAAGCCCAGCCGTCGATGACCGTCGCGCGATACTCCAGCACGTGCCATTCGTTCGCCTGGGCGATATAGGTAACGTCTTCCGCCAGCTTGTGAGCGAGGGCCGGATTTTCTCGCAAGAGAATTTGCGCGAGACGCAGGCGGGCGTACTGGCCCGCGGGTTCGTTCGTCGAAGTCCGACCGCGAATGCCGGTCAGGCGTTCCAGCGCTTCGGCCGATTTTTTTACGTCCCCCGCCAGATACAATAGCATCGCGCTGCGCAGCTGCAGCTCTTCGCGACTCGTCGAAAAACCCGACCAGTAGTCCTGGTCTCCGGCATAGTTGCGGTTGGCGAGACTCGCCGGCCCGGCTTTGGTGATATAGTTCAGAGCTTCGCGATAGCGGCCGGCCAGAATCAGCCAGTCCAGTCGCGCGTTGCGCAGCACGCCGTCGCCCGAGAGTTTATCGGAAAAGCGCACCGCCGAATCAAAGTCGGCGGCCGCGGCCAGATAGTACGGGATGCGGGCGCGAATGGCTCGATCCCGCTTTTCGGGATTCGGCAGAGAGCCGGTCATGCGCTCCGCGAGAATGGCCGCCTCTAAAGGCATGCCCACCGAAAATAGAGCTTCGGGAATGCGGCCGGCGACCGCGGAATAAAAAGGCGGGCGCCAGGGATTGCGTCCCAGGAAAGGCCGCCCCGGGCCCATAATTTCGTACAGCCGTTTGGAAGCAAAAGACTTCCAGGCCCGCGCCGATTCTACGACCGAACCGAGTTTCACCAGCTGGCACAGGCGACGCTGGGAGGGATAACGGCAAATGCTCTGAAAACGGGCGGCCGGCACTTTGCGCCCCATGCGAGCGTTCTCGACGGCGACAAAGAAAGCGCCCAGATTACGTCCCGTAGCGCTCATCTTTTGCACGCGCTGTAGACCTTTGATGCGGGTCGCCGCGTCTCCGGTCGCAAAATACACCGTGGCAATCCGCGAGGCAGTCGCCAGAAAGGCGTCCTGCTCTGAATCCAGGAGGCCCTGGAACTCCGCCCGGCGGCCGGCGCCGGCCGGAGCCGCCCCGTGCTCGATCAAATAGGGAGCGAGCAGGCGCTTGTCCGCCAGACTCAGGCGCGGCCACTCGGAGGCCACCCTGTCCCGGCTGAGAGAAATCTCTCGATCCCCGAGAGAAACCCGCGGCTCGGCCACGGCCCCCAGAGGACGCGTTTCGACGGTTTGAATACCGGCGAGGATTGCTATTATTAAGAAGAAACTGGTTCTGAATCGCTGCTGTTTCATGTACGGGAAGCCCGTTACTATATGTCGAACCGATTCAGGGACCGGACAATAATGTTTTACAGAATAGCCGTTTTTTTTAATCTGTTCTGGTATACGGGCGATCCTGGCCCGGAGGTAAATTCATGATCCGCACCCTTCTTGCAGCTAAAACGCAAAAATCGACCTACCGGCCCATCCTGGCCGTTCTGGTCGCCGCCCTGCTGGCCTCCGGTCCCCTATTTGCTCAAGACGCGGCGGCGGGCGACGCGGGCGCGGCTGGCGCCGGTGCGGTCGATGAATCCGTATCGGCTCCGGAGCGGGCGAATTACCTGGAACGCCACCATGCCATCAAACGCGTGAATCAGATCAAAGGTCGAACCCTGGCGGATATCAAACGTCTGAAAGTACTCGTGGCCAATTTCGGCGGCGACGTGGAAGGCGCTCAGGCCGACTTTGAAAAGATTCGGGAAATGTATCACTCCGCGGAAAAAGAACGCTATCGCCGCCGCTTCGTGGAATCGGCCAAGCTGCACGAAAACACGCGCCAGATGATTTCCGATCTGTACAAGAAATTCACCGAAAAATTCAAAAATCAGACTGCGGATCTGCTCGCCGAGTGCGCGGAGATTATGGTCGACGCGGAATTTGCCGTATCCGGTGAACCGGGCCAGAGCGCTCGTTCCAGCACCGCGCGCATTTTCCACAGCTCACAGAAATTAAACATCGCCTATCAGCAAACAGCCATGGCCGAAGATATGATCCGGACGGATCGTTTTGACGAGGCGATTACGCATCTACGCCTCGCCAAGAGCTTCGCCATCAACGTGCTGCGGAGCCTGGAAGACAGCTCCCAGAAGCAGGACGAAATCGAAAAGAAATACAAAGTCGATTTACTGGATGCACGCGGACTGTCGTCCGCGACGGGCACGGAGTCAACCCCCTGAACCCAACACGGTCTCGCTCACTTTATATTTTACTCTCACTCATTTTCGTATACAGCAGCGCCGCCGCCGGACTCGCCTGCGAGCCGGTGGATTCCTATCGGGTCGTCATCGATCCGGGGCACGGCGGTATGAACAGCGGCAGACCCGACGATAAGTGGGACCCTGTTACGAAGCAGTACCTGAGCTATTTTTTTTACGGCACGGCCTTTCGCAAGCATCGTGAACACAAGATCATGATGCAGCTCGCGCGCCGCGTCGATCACTATCTCGAACTGACCGAATCCCGCAGCGGCTGGCAGGAGTTCGAAAAGCTTTTGCGTCAGTTTTCGGATCAGAAAACTTTCGAACGCATTGAAATCGACGCGCGACTTTCGCGTACAGAAAGTTACGACGAACTGCCGAAAGGAACCAAAAACGTCAACGATCGCTATCGCCTGTACGACTTTCCGGATTCGCGCAAGCGCATGCAACACGGGCGCCTGAGCTGGATCACCGAACAGAAGCCGTACCTGGTCGTATCGCTGCACATGAATCCGGCCGGCGTCGGACACAAAGGCGGCATGGCGGCTGTGCTCTCGCCCGGTTATAAGACCTTCGAGATGATTCGTAAGATTCACATGGGCCGCGCACCACGCTCGCGCTTCACGAATTCGCCCTGGAATAAAACCTGGCTCGTCACCGACTCCGGCTGGAGTCAGTTCGAAGCGGCCCGGGCCGACACCTGGGTTTATTTCAACGGCTATCGCACGAACCGTCGCGGGACCGCCATCAACACGTCGAAGAACCGCGGCATTCGCTATAATATGATCGACTGGATCTACGCCGACCCGCCGGGCTGGCCGAAGATCTATACGCCGAACGAACCCGGTCGCTTCGCCCTGAAATTCAAAGACTTCCGTCCCGAAGGCAAATTCTGGGAACGCGAGATGGGCAAAGCCGAAGCCTGGCGACGCGAAGACGGCGTGCTGGGTTACGGCGGCGATAACCACTACGCCACCGACGAACTGATGCGTTTTATTCAGCGCGGCGCGCGACTGCAGGCCCCGGCTTTGCGCAAGGCCGGCGAGATCGGTCCGATTCAACCGCCCTATACCAGCACCTACAGCCTGCCGACTTTCACCAACGCGATCGTCGCCTATCTGGAAGTGGCCTTCATCAATCGCAAAAAAGACCGGCGCCTGGTGACCGAGTATCGAGACGAAACCGCGAAATCCCTGGCGGTGGGCGTCTACTCCCTCTTCCGCGGTCTGGAGTTAAAGCAGGATTCGCGGCTTGGTCCGTACAAACCCCGCGGCCAGGCGATCGACTGGCAGCGCTACGAAAAATTGCCCCAGGGCAATTACTTCAAAATCGCAGCGGACTGAGCGAGCGTTTCGCGCGATCGGCGACCGACAAACGACAACCGACAACCGATCGCGCCTGCACCCGCCCGCGCTGGATTCATGCGCTTTATTTATGCGCCTTATTTATGATAATGCTCTTTGATCACGGCCAGCTCGCGATCGACTTTTCGCAGGCGGGTCGACAGGAAATGCGCCAGCGCGCGATAGAAATCGGCTGCGACTTTCGTGTCCGAGTTTAAGTATTCGTTCAGCTGATCGAAAGGCAGCGTGTAGATCGTCGACATCTCCTGGCAGCGCACGGTCAACTGGCGATTCATTCCATCGAGCAGAGGCAGCTCGCCGAAGTGAGCGCCGGTGCCGAGCACGCCGAGCTTTTCGCCGTCTTCTTCCAGTTCCACCGTGCCGTACGCGATCACGTACATGGAATCGGCGGCGTCGCCTTCATAAAAGACGGTCTGCCCCGCATTGAATCGCGCTTCCGTCACCATCGAGGCGATGCGATCCACCTCTTCTTCAGTTAACTCTTGAAACAGATAAATGCTCTTCAGAGCTTCGCGGATCTTTGACATACGAAAGATTGTTCCTGGTCATCCCCGGTGCTGACAACTAAAATTCAGCCCGGCCGGCGCCGGCCTTCCTTTGTAGCCGCAGCGCCATGCGTCGTCACTGCGGACTTCCGCGAAACGTCACGGGAGATTTCCCCTGGACGATCGCTGTCGCTCCAGGTGGCGTATGATCCGCGTCATACGGCGCTGCAAACCGCGGTGGCGGCAGTGCTCGATTCCGCCGCCGGGTGCGGGAGCGCAAACGTTGGGATTCGGCAGCAGCGCCACGAGAAAGGCGAATTCACGGGCGTCCAGCCTGGCCAGAGCGGCCACCGCCTGCGCCGGCTCCCGCTTATTTTCAGGGCCGGCGCGGCCCGGAAAAAAAGCCCGGGCGGCCTCCACGACTCCCCGGGACTCACCGCCCCAGTAGACGTGGTTCAAATACAATTCGAGAATTCGGTCTTTGGACAGGCGCTGCTCCAGCACCCGGGCGATGCGAAACTCCAGCAGCTTGCGGCGCAGGCTGCGCTCCGAATTCAAAAAGATCGTGCGCGCCAGCTGCTGGGTCAGAGTCGAAGCGCCTCGCAGGCGATGACCCCGCAGCAGATAGTCGCGAAGTACGATATACACTTCACGCGGGCTGTAGCCGCTATGTGAATAGAAGGCCTGGTCTTCCTGGTACAGCAGCGCCTGCTTGAGTTCCGGCGGAATCTGCGTCGCCGGCATGTACGGTCGCCCCGCCGGCGCGCCGACCCAGGGACCGCGACCGGTCATGAGCACCAGCCGGCGTTCCCCGCTCTCTCCATCCTTTCCGCCCTCTCCGTCCTCTTCATAGACAGAGCCAGAGCCCCCATCGCCCTTACGCGGATCGATTCGCACAAAGTCGAGGCTGCCGACGGACGCGCGATCCAACCGCCAGCTCTGGATCGCATCCCAACCGGACACGCCGGCCAGCGCCAGCAAAGGCAGCAGCGCGAGGTACATCGCAATCACTTTCTGCAGCCTGGAAATTCGCATGGCCCGGCCAGCGTACGCATCGCCCGCATTCCCGCAACGCAGAAAGGACGATATATCTCTTGACCCGCGACGAACGAAACGTCGTCCTCCCTGACTGCATGCACTGGAAACTTTTCTCCGCCGGAGACTATGCCGCCCTCTCCGATCGATATCTCTTTCCCTGGTCCACGAGCCACACGATCGTCTTCGCATTACAGGACGAACAGGGCGGCCTGCATCGCCTGACCCGGGCGCCGGCCGATATGCCCCCGGAACAATCGGCGACTGAGATTCCCTGCGGAGTCTATGCACTTTCCGAGCTGCGAAGTCCGGATGCCTGGCGGGCCCTGCTGCAAATCAGTCCGGCCCATCGCGTGGACCTGGCGGCGTACCAGACGGCCCATCCCGAGTTTCCCGCCGAGACTCTGCTCGAAGCGAGCGGCGGCAAACTGAACTTCAAGTCGCTTTCGGACTGGCGAGAACTGGGCACGCTTGACGAAACCAGTCGCCGGCTGGGAAGGACTTTCGATTTGCCTCTGAATATTCTGCGGCTGTGGGCGCGACTGGGCGACGCCGAACGACAGGCCTGGCAGGAACTCTTCGACGAGCATCCCTACAGTAAGAATATCATCCGCGATATCATCGTCGATCTGTACGACCTGGCTGCGGAGCAGCGCCAGGCCGCCCTTTCGGAAGCGCGCCAGCACGCCGATCGGTGGAGCGCCCGGGAGACCCGCTCGCGCGCCTACCCCGCGGGAGAGGTTCGGGATCTCGTGCGGGCCCTGCGTTCGCCGGGCATCGAAGCGCTGCGGCGGCGACTGATCCAACTGCGGCGGGAGCTCGCCCTGCCGAAGGCGATGCGGCTGGACTGGCCGGTAGACCTGGAGCAGCGGCGACTCACGCTGCAATTCGAGTTTTCCACGCTGGCCGAGCTTGATGCTCTGTTGGCCAAAAGCTCGGAGCCACAGTTTCAAACTGGAGTGCAGCAAATCCTGGACGAGCTTTAGGCGGGGCCCGGATGGCTCGGATCTTCCGGGGGCGCAGGATTGCACGGATTTCACGGATGGCCTGGGTTTTTTGGTGGCACGGCGTGACTTCCGGGCTGTGTTTCCGGCGATTTTTTGTCTTGTAAGGCCGGGCGGCCCTGATCTATATAAAGAAGATATGGCTGTCAAAACGCGAGCGCCGGCCTTCGAAATCTTACGGGACTTTCGGCATTTAATCGATACCGTCCATCAGCGGGGCACCCATCCGGACCCGGCGTTGATCAAACGCGCCTTTCGCTTCGCGAACCGGGCCCATCGCGATCAGAAACGCCTCTCGGGCGAACCCTATATTATTCATCCCCTGGCTGTCGCCCAGATCCTGGCCGAGCAGTCGATGGACTCGACGACGATCGCCGCGGCGCTGCTGCACGACGTCGTGGAAGACACCCGCTTCGGCGCGGCTTCGATCCAGCGTTATTTCGGCGACGAGATCAACGGCCTGGTCAAGGCCGTCACGAAAATCTCCCTCGTAAAAAACAAAGGCGCGCGCGAACTTGATCCGAAACAGTACTCGCGCCTCAAGGCCCGGGAAGCCGCGGAAAATATTCGCATGATGCTGCTGGCCACCGCCCGCGACGTGCGGGTGATCCTGATCAAGCTGGCCGACAAGCTGCATAATATGCGAACTTTAGAGTTCCAGAAGCAGGAGAAGGTCCGCCGCATCGCCCGGGAAGTGCTCGATATTTACGCGCCGATCGCCGGGCGCCTGGGAATGTTTCGGATTAAGTCCGAGCTGGAAGATCTGGGCTTCAGTCATTTTATGCCCGGCGAGTACGAAGCCATTGAACAGGGACTGGCCCAATCCGGCGCGGACCGCGGCGAATTCATCGCCACGATCCAGAAGATTCTTTCGACCCGGCTGGGCGAAATCAATATTAAAGCGCGCATCGAAGGCCGCGCGAAGCATCACTATTCGATCTATCATAAGATGACGAGCCAGGACAAGAAGCTCGATGAAATTTATGATCTGCGCGGCATTCGCATCATCGTCGGCGAAATCCGCGACTGCTACGGCGCCCTGGGAATCGTGCATACGCTCTGGCCCCCGATTCAAGGGCGCTTCAAAGACTATATCGCCATGCCGAAATCCAACGGCTACCAGAGTCTGCATACGACCGTGGTCGGCCCCGACGGTCGGCCGCTCGAAATTCAAATTCGCACCCACGATATGAACGAAGTCGCCGACTACGGCGTGGCGGCGCACTGGATTTACAAAGACGAATCGCCCCAGGGACAGGTGGATCCGGAGCGTCTGAAGTGGCTGCAGCGCCTTTCCCGTTTAATGGAATCCCCGGGAGATACGGCCGAATTCATCGAGGATTTACGCCAGGAACTCGATCCGAACGAAGTCTACGTATTTACTCCGAAAGGCGACGTGATCGATTTGCCCGTCGGCTCCACGGTCGTGGATCTGGCCTTTCGCATTCATACGGAAATCGGGCTGCGCTGTCGCGGCGCGAAAGTCAATGATCGCATCGTGCCTTTGCGCTACGAACTCAAGAGCGGCGACCGCGTCGAAATCTTAACCGACAAACATCCGAATCCTTCGGCCAACTGGCTCAGATATACGAAGTCTTCACGGGCGCGCCAGAAGCTGCGCGCGCACCTGCGCCGCCAGGAAGAAGGCGAAGAAGAAAACCGAGAAAACCGCGAGAACCGTAAGTCCGGCGATCATGAGCGAGTGCTGCGCGAAAACCGGCAAAAAGATCTGCGACGCGCGGCCAAAAACAACAGCGCCCCTAAGGCCGAAACCGCGGCGCGCGACACACCGGCCGACTCCGAGACTCAAAAAAAATCCGGCGGCGGACTGGAAAACCTCGAAGAGATTCGCATTCGCCGGCGCAAGACCAGCGACCCGAAGCAGGTGCCGATCGAAGTGGCCGGCGCGCGCGATATCGCCGTGCGCTACGCCGGCTGCTGTCGCCCCGTTCCCGGCGACCGCATCATCGGGTTCGTTACCCGCGGTCGGGGCGTCACGATCCATCGCGTGGACTGCGATCATCTGCCCCAGGCGGAACCGGATCGCATCATCCAGGTCAAGTGGGAAGGTCTGACGGAAAAATACCCCGTGCCGATTGAAATTCGCGCACAGGATCGCCAGGGGCTCTATCTGGATCTGGTGGGTCATATTACGCGCACCTATACGAATATTCTGAAGGCCGAAGCGGATATCCCGCGCAACGGCGAAGAGACCATGCGCGCGCGCTTTTTACTGGAGATCGAACACCGCGATCATCTCGCGGAAATCTTCGAATCGATTCTTTCGGTTCCAGGCGTCATGTCAGTGGAACGTAAAGATAATAAGTGAAGCCGCATCACGTGCGAAGCGAGAGTCTCGCGGGCTCCAAAAAAATGTTTGCAAAAATCCCGGCCGGCCGTAACCTTTCGAAGCTTTCCACTATCTCATACATATAAGGATCGGTTCATGCACTACAGCGTTCTCCAGCACAAATTTCTCGAAGACGATATCAGCTATCACCGGCCGAACGCGATCATCCCGCCGCACGTTACGCTGAATTCTCCGGCTCTGGAGATCATGACCGACCTGAAGCAGGCCAGCGCGACGACCATTTCGCAAAACGAAAGCATCGACCACGCTCTCGAAATCATGAAACGCCGCGGCGTCCGGCTGCTGCTCGTCGTCGACGCGGCCGACGCGATCATCGGCATCATCAGCGCGCTGGATATTAGCGGCGAACGCCCGCTGCAGTTCGCGCGGGAAAACGGCGTCGCTCACAAAGATATTTCCGTCCGCGATATTATGACGCCGCGCAACGACGTGGAAGTTTTATTGATCAAAGACGTGAGCGTCGCGCGCGTCGGCGATATCGTCGAAACCCTCAAGCAGACCTCGCGCCAGCACGCCCTGGTTGCGGACTTCCAGGGCCACGAAAACCGCAAGACCATTCGCGGCATTATCTCTTTGAACCAAATCGCGCGCCAGCTGGGAATCCAGATCCAGACCTACGAAATGGCCCACACACTGGCGGAAATCGCGCATATTATGCAGAAATAAGCGCAGCCGTCGATATCCCGCCCATCGGGTCGCGATCGGCGGGGCTGATCGCGGACCGGGTTTGTGGAGCCACAGCCCGCCCAGAAAATTGACGCATGCGTCACGAAAATTGCTTGCGGCGATTTGATGTCGCATCTTTTTGGGTCTCGTGAAACCCGAGCAACTCCTCGTTCTGATCGCGCGCATCAGAGACAAGTTCAATCGACACCTCCTGCGGGAATTCAAGCGCAATGGCATCGAAGAGCTCTCCCCGTCCCACGGCGATATTCTATTCGTCCTGGCTTCCCGCAAACGCGCCACAATGCGAGAGCTCGCGAAGCTCATCGATCGCGACAAATCCACGCTGACCTCGCTGGTCAACAAGCTGGAATCCGGCGGCTACGTCGTGCGAACGAAAGACAAGAACGACAGCCGCATCACCTACATCCAGGCGACGCAAAACGCGCGTCGGATCAAATCGTTGATGTTTACCATCTCGCGCAAGCTGCTCCGCGAAACCTACAAAGACTTCAGCGAAGAAGAAAAAACCAAGCTGATCGAACTGCTTGAAAAGCTGCTATCGACGATTCCCGGCGAATAACGGTTTGGCGGCGAACCGCGTATAAAAAGACTATACACGTCTTAGATTTCGCGCCGTCAACGGTCGCATACCAAGACAGATACGTGCGGCGATCGCCTGATTCGCGCGCTTCGCCGTACGGTGGAGTGATGTATGCGAAATTTCACGATCCCCCGGCCGCGTCGCGCGCCCTGGCGGCGGCGTCTCATCCTGGCGCCGTTGCTGTGCCTGCTGCTATCCCAGGCGCAATGCGCCGGCCTGCTCGGCGACGAAGACGAAAACGATATCCTGGCCGATATCATTCGCTATAATCTGGCGACGCTCTGTCGATCAGTCGACGACTGCTATATGCTCTTCGCCGGCCAGGCCGCCAGCGTCTCCGGCAGCTCCCTGCAAATTTACCGGCGCGACGGCACGCAGCTCTACGCCCGGGACGTCGGCGCCCTCACGCGCACCACCTACGGTCCGATCTTTTCTGCGTCCAAGTGGATGACCGCCGCGGTAATTCTGGCGGTCATCGAAGACGGCGGTATCGCTTCGCCCTTCGACCTGAGCTTAACGACGGGCACGGCTCTGGGCTGGACCGGAACCAAAGGCACGATCACGATGCGACAGCTTCTGAGCTTCACGTCGGGGCTGCGCGAAAACGACCGCACTTCCGGCAGTAACGCCTGCATTCAAGAACTGCCCGACGGCGCGAGCACGGCCCAGAAAAACGCCTGCATCGAATCGATCCGCACCTCGACGGCGGACGACGCGCCCGGGGCCTTCTTCGTTTACAATTCGAATCACATGGCCGTGGCCCAGCGCATCGCGGAGATTCGCACCGGCCTGACCTGGGAACAGCTCTTCGTGAACTATCTGGCCGGACCGGCGAAGCTCGGATTCGATACGAGCCGCGCGAAGTGGTACGCGAATATTCGCAACCAGAGCGGCGACGGCAGCCTGGCGGGAGCCTATGGACTGCGTCTGAGCGCCGCGGAGTATATGCGCTTTAATTTGATGCTCTTAAACGACGGGGTGTACAACGGCACCACGATTCTCAGTTCGGCTTCGGTCAGCGCGCTCTTACAGGATCAGTACGACAGCGGCACGGAGCTGCTCTATTCCCAGTTCGCGGCCTTCGGCTATCGCTGGCAATACGGTCTCGGCAACTGGCGGCAGTGCAATACGCCGGCGAACGTCGCCCTCTGCGATCTGGAAGTGCAGAATCACAGCTTCGGCGCGAATGGATTTTATCCCTGGATCGACCGGGCCCGGGGTTATGCCGCGGTCGTCGGCGCCGACATTTCCGGCGGCTTCATAATTCCCAACGCCGCCGGATCGCTTTTTCTCGGAGAAGACGTGAAACGCAACCTTTCGCAGTTGCTGTCGGCGACGCCCTGAGCGATGTGTTAAGAATTCGCGCGATGGCCGGGCTGTCGTTCGCGCGAATTCGAACTGGAGAACTCTATGAACAACGCACTATTCAGTCTGATCGGTTTCGCCGTCTGGGGAATCATCCTGGGCATTAGCATCGTAAGCTGGCGCGGAATCCTGGGCCTGATGCGGGTCAGCAAACTCAACGAATTTCCCGCGGGAGAGCGGCATGGTTCGGACCTCTACTGGCGTCTGAACCGGGCGCATCTGAACACCCTTGAGAATCTGCCGATTATGGCGTCCGTTATTTTCGTGGCCTGGGCCGCAGGCACAATCACGCCGATCGTCGAGAGCCTGGCCCAGTGGGCTTTTGTCGCGCGGCTGTGCCAGTCCCTCGTGCACATCAGCTCCGGCTCCAATCTCGCGGTTCTGGGGCGGGCCAGTTTCCTGCTGGTGCAGTATCTCTGTTTCGCCGGGATCGCCTACCTGGCCGCCTTTAAGTAACTTTCGAATTGCGCGAAGCCCGGTCGCAGCAGCAGCGTGCCGTTCACATAAACCACGGGCAAGCCGATCGACTTCGCGTCCGGGAAATGTTCGCCGAGCAAAGCCCACATTTCCCGGGCCCGCTCGGGCTCCCGATCGATTTCATAAAACTGATATTCGATATTTTTTGCTTTCAACTGCGCGGCGAAGTTACGGCAGATCGGGCAGCGATGACGTCCGTACAGCTCCACCTGGTTGTCGGCGGCATAGGCTCTGACCGGCGAGGGCTCCGTGGTCTCGCTGCGCTGCTCGCCTCCGGCGCACGCGGCGAGCGCCAGACACAGGACGAACACGAACTGCGACGACCTGGCGATATAGTTTTTGCGGTGTATATTTGATTTCATATGTTTGCTAAATGACGGCGGCCCGGGTAACGCCCGTCCGGCTATTTTTTGACGATCCAAATCCAGCGCGAGTCGCTTTTAATTTTTCGCAAGCGACAAAAAAAGCCCGCGCGGGCCTTCGTTTTCCAGTCAGTGACTCCAGCGCCGGATCAGCCTTGACATAGCCCCCCCGGAGGCAAATATCGCCCGGTATGGATCGTCCTTCCGAAAGCAGCCGCGCCCCGCGGCCGGCCTCTGCGGAACATCGGGCGACGGCTTTTTGGACCCTGGCGATCCCGGCTCTGGCTCTGATCTGCGCGACCTACGTGATGGCCTTTCTGGGCGCTCAGTTCCACGACAAGGCGCGTTTCTTTGTACTGCAGCTGATCGCGTACATCGCCGGGCGATTCATTTTCCAGCGGCGCGCCTTTCGGATTCGGGAGCTGATCGAAGATCTGGCGGTGCTCTTTCTCGCTCACGCAACCGTGCGCAGTATGCTGGAGCACGGCGAAGTCGAAAGCTCCGATCCGATTTTCATTCGCGCGCAGTTGGTCGTCGTCTGGATCTATTCGTTCTTTTATCCCCGCGTTCGAGCAAAGGGCGGTTATCAGCTGTGCGTTCTGCTGGCGGCAAGCATGCTGCTTTTGCCGCCCTACAGCAACGCGTTCCTGGTTCCAGTGCACACCGGCTCGTCCTCTGTCGCCGTGCTGTTAATCGCTGTGGCCCTGGTCTGTTATTCCTGGCTCGATTCCGACCCGGGCTCCTTTCGTCTGCCGGAACGCTGGCTCTCGATTTTGATCGGCGTCTATTTCGGTCTGGTTGCGCTCGCTGTCTTTCACTCGGAACATCTGGACGCCGCGGTCACGCATCTTCAAAAGACCGCCGCCTTCATCATTGTTTTTCTGGGATATTTGCAGCTACAGAAATCGCCGGAGCGCTACGGTCTTTTCTGGAAGCTGCTGCTATTGCACCTGGGATTGCAGGCGGTCTGGTTCCTGGTCGGCTGGTCGCGCAATCCCGGCGAACAGACGGTCGGCCTGGTCAACCTGAATACCGCGGCCATGCTTTTCGAAGTCTTTCTGTTCCTGGCAGCCTGGCTGTTTCTCGAAAGCAAACGCAAAGATCTGCGCATCGCCCTGGGAATCTTTATGCTGCTCTCGGCCGTTCTGGTGGCGCTCTTCGTTTCCCGGGGCGCTTACGGCGGCATTCTCGCGGGCGTCGGCGTCTGGGCGGTCGCGGCCCTGTCGCGAAAATTTTTGCGCAATCCCCTCGTGCGGACTGTCGGCATCCTGCTCGGCACCACGCTGATACTATCCCTGGCGGTCTGGGTACTACTCGAATACTATTTGAATATCATTGGCCGGGAACGCGCGGTGCTCTGGAGCATCACCACCGCCGGGATTTTCGAAAGTCCCTGGCGGACGCTCTTCGGCTACGGAACCTTCGGCCCGTACTATCTATTCCAGCACACCGCCGGACCGATCGCCGAAGACTATTTGCGATCTTTGCCCGGTTGGTTCTGGACGACTCATCCCCACAGCGAGTATCTTTCGCTGCTGTACGGCCTGGGCATTAGCGGCTTCCTGGCGCACCTGGCTTTGCTGTTTGGTCTGATCTTCATGGCGGACTCGGCGGCCTTCGCCAACCCCGCGCGCAACGCCCATGCGAGCGGCGCGGTACTGGGCGCGACAGTCGCCATTTCATTTCATGGAGTCGTCGATCCGATCGCGATTACGATCGTAACCGGTTTGCTTTTCTGGATTTTGCTGGCGGAAAGCGTTCGCTTATATGCGGCCGATCGCGCCGATCCGGTCCCCGCTTCGGCCGACGATGCGGGCCAGGGGCTGCGTGCCTGGTCCATCGTTTCGCTCGCTCTGCTCTGCCTGGGAATCGCCTTCGCTCTGGCTCGCTATGAAATTCGAGAAGGCCGCCTGCTGGCCGGGCTGTTGCCCCACTGGCATAGTTCCGAAACCAACGCTCCGCTGGATCCGCAGGCCGCCCGCGAACTGCGCGACGACTTCGATGACTATCTTTCGTTTTTGAATCGCTGGTCCATTTCCGACGAAAGCTATCGACTGTACGCGGAAATGAACTACGCAACCCTGCACAAACGATTCTCGCCGGGGGACCGCGCCTACGAAGAGGAAATCAAAAAGATCGAGTCGGCGTACTGCAAAGCGATTCGCCTGCGGGATTATCCGCTCTACTATCGTAGAATTCGACTGATCCTCGAAGCTCAGGCGAAGCCGCCGGAAGCGATTTGCGGTGAAGACGCCGATGAATTTCAACGGCAGGAAAGCCTGCGGGACCCGCACTTCATTTTCGACAGCAAAACCGCCCCCCAGGGTTGACGGATACGGAGCATGCAGGCGAAATCGATTCAAAGCTTAAAGGCGATCGGCGTTATTTGCGTCTTTCTGTTTCTCGATCTGATTGTAATCAGCTGGTGTTATGATCGATCGAATTTCACGAACAAATATCTGGTTCTCGATCATCTGGACTATGTCGACGCCGAGCCCGCCGCCTTAGAGGCCGGGATCCAGAGCGTATCGGATTTACCGGACTGGATGAAAGTGCCGGGCTACGAAATCCTGTCGGTCGAAACAAGCGGAGACGATGCCGGGAAGATCACGCTGCGAGACGCGGACGGTGCGACAATCCAGGGGACGGTCCACAAGTCCAGAATCTCCAACCGCAACGGTAATAGTATATCTTTCGCTGTTAAGGACGGCGAGGACGGCTTGCTCTTTGAATATCGCATCACGCTACAAAAGGTTTCCGGAATTACGAGGATCACGCACATGGCCGCCGCCCCGGCGATGCGCAGCGATCTGATTCGAATGAGTCGCGAGGACACGGCCGCATTAAAAGGCAGAATGATTCAAACTCACGCGCGACTGGAGGCCCTCTTCGGCCACGAAAACAGCTATGAAAACGGCGATGAAAACTAAGAGCTTCCCTCTTCTTCTGTGCAGCCTGGTCGCGCTGGTTTCGATTATGGGCCAGT
Source organism: bacterium (assembly GCA_024742665.1). Taxonomy (GTDB): domain Bacteria; phylum Spirochaetota; class Leptospiria; order Leptospirales; family Leptonemataceae; genus JANSYA01. Next base: position 224,346 of record JANSYA010000007.1, on the reverse strand, counting down.
GCCGCATGCACGAGATTCAGCACGGCACATTCACCGGCCAGGTCGATTTTTCGCCGGTTTATATCGCGACCAAACTGATGCTCGCCGGCGAACGCGCATCGATCTACGGCAACGATCCTTACGGGGCCCACCGCGATCTGAAGTGGATGAAAGAAGAGCAGGCCCTGCCCGACGGTCATTACGACACCGTCTTTTCCTATATGCCGGTCTATCTGATTCCGATTCTACCCTTCGCGTACGCTTTCGATTATAAAAGCTGCGTGCGCGTTCTGACCGCGATCAATATCGCGCTGGCGGCCCTGCTCTGCGGCTATCTCGCGCTGCAAAACCGCTTTCGATTTATTTTGCAACTGCTGCTGGCGGGTCTGTTGGCCCACGCCCATGTCATTACCGAAACGATTAACCTGGGCCAGAATATGCTGATCGCCGGGGCTTTCATCTATCTATTCTTGCGCGCGGTCGATCGCAATCAGCGCGGACTGGCGATTCTCTTTTTTCTGATCGTCGCCGTATCGAAACCCTGGGCCTTTCTCTTCGCCGGCTACGCTCTGGTGCGCCGCGACTTCAAGCTCGTATTCTATCTGGGCGGCAGTCTCGGATTGCTGATCGCGGCCCAGGCCCTCTGGGATCCGGCCCTCTTCGCCGGCTATCTGGAAATCACGCTGGCCCACTCGAAGATCGCGGTGCTTGCTCATAATAACATCGCCTTCACTGCGGGCATCCATCGTTTGATGCTCGACGACTGGATTTCGTACGTCGGCTGGTTCGACGCCGGCAGCACGCCGTTCTTTTTGCTGCCCCTCAAGATGAGCCTCGCCGCCCTGGCGGTATTAGTCGGCTTTCTTTCGCCGCATCGAGGCGTAAAAACTCGCTCGGTGATGGTCGCCGTATTCGTGATGCTGAACGTTTTCTGGGATTTTTATTTGATCCTGTTCTTGCCTTTCTTCATGCAGGATCTCTTTCCATTTTCGAAAAAAAAGATTCCTCTGCTGCTGCTGGGTGTCGCTTCGTTCTTCTGGCGGCAGATTGAGCTCTATCCCTTCTTTCATTCGTACTTTTATAAGTACTTCGCGGGCGGCGCGACTGGAACGATCGCCGCGACTCAGATGCTGATCCCCAGTCTGCTGGTCATCTGGCTGTACTTTTCCGCCCTGCGTGCGGCTCGCGAAAACAAACATCAAAACGAAAACGAATTGGGCGACGATACTCCGCCGACCGACTCCGGAAATTCGGCGAACCAGGCACATGCGAGCGGCTGAATTCCCGGATCGCAGCGAACAGAACATCTATGAGCAACGAATCGAGCCAGTCCCCGGCGCATCTTTATTTTCGCCCGGCCCTGCTGCTCTTTCTGGTATTCATGACGCTCCAGCTCTTGAGCGGGGCCCTGCTGTACTACTGGAAGATCGGTTTTAATCCGGCGCACATGATCGAATACTATTTCGGCTCCGTGCAGATGCTGGCGATATTTCCGGAAGCTCAAGATCGCTTTCTACAGGCCCGCAGCTTTGACGGCATGATCAAGGTCACTCTCGGACACTTTCTGGCGTACGCGGTGCTGGTTTTTTTTCTAACGCACCTGAGCCGTTCCCTGGCAGGGCAGGTCTCCCGGCGACTGGAGTGGTTCTGTAATAGTTTTTTTATCGTGGCCCTGTTCGAAATCATTTCCGGACTGCTTCTGTTGTTCACGCCGAGCGCCTGGATCACCGCCGCACCCGGCCTGCTCACGGCACTGCGCGGCCTGGTCTTTACGGTGTTTTATCTATACTGTGCGGGCTTCGCCGGCCTGCTGGTCTATCTGAGCATTCGAACGAAAGCCGCGAATGCGAATCGCAATTCAAACGAAAGCCCTATGAAAAAAAAAGGCAAAGGCCCCATAAACAAAAAAAGCCTGCTGACATCGACGCTTTGCCTGCTGGTGGCGCTTTCGATGCCTGCCGGATGCCAGTCCCTGTTGACCGGCTACTCGACGGAAAGCTACGATGGCGCCGCCGAAGACGTTGTGCGCATGAACAACAATTACCTGGGCGGTTCTTTTACGCTGCCCGGTTCGCTCTCGGTCTACAGCGCCCAGCTGAATTTGCAAAAGACGATCCTGAATCCCGGCGCCCCGGACGCCCGGCGAGTCGTTTCGTTTTACGGCCGCTTCTTCGACCTGGAGTATATCAATATTCCCGCGGGCGAAACTCTGAAACTGACCATCGACGGCCGGAGCTTTCAATTCAAGGGTCAGGGCAGCGCAAAGCTACGGCGACCCTATTCCGACGATGAAGGCGAAGAGCGCGTTCAGGAGGCCGCGTACTGGCACGATGTGCCGCGCGAAGTTTTGATCGCAATATATCGAGCGAAGACGATTCGCATCCGCGTGCGCGGCGAAAATCGGGAGCTGAGTTTCTTCGCCTCCGATAAGAATCGATCGAATTTCCGCCGCTTCATTCGCGACGAATTACCCGACATCCTCGACGCCGCCGGCCGCTGAGCGCCCCCGTTGAACGCCGGTCTTATAAAACGAAAAAAGGCGGAGCCCCGGCCATCGACCTGAGCTCCGCCCTGTAATCTGCACTTAACGGAAGTTTAGAAAATAAAACCGACCGCCATATTCAGCTGGTCGATCTTGTTGTTGCTCGTATTCAGGCCTTCAATGTCCGAGTTGAAATCGGTTTTTGAATCCATACGCTCGTAGTCGACTTTCAGCACGACGTTCGGGGTCGGGAAATAGGCGACGCCCAGAGTCAGAATCGTGCGGTCGTTTTTGCGGTCCGGAGTGCCGACGACGCCGTACGCTTCTTCGAGGGAATTGGAGTTCTCGATAATCCCCAGGTTCTGGTTCGATACCGTCGAAGAGCCGGCCAGGGGCGATCCGCTGGTGACTTTACAGGTGCCCTGCAATACGGTCGCGCAAACGAAGTCGTTGATATCTTCTTTGCCGCCCAGGTGTCGCTGCACGGTTTGACGTTGCGTATTCAAGCGCTCGTAACGAAAGAAAGGATACAGCTTGTGGGAGGTATCGAAAAACGAAAGAATGTTGTAACCGAATTCGCCGTATCCGCCTTCGACGCGCTGACCGACGTTGTTGCCGGTCGCTTTGTTAACCGCGCGAGTGTCGTCTTCGCTCATCCAGCCCTGGGCATAGAGGGCGCGAATGAGGATCGGTCCCGAGTTGTACTCCAGATGACCTTCGGCGATGTGAGCGCGAATGCGCGCGGTCTTGTTGCGATTGCCTGTGATGGTATCATAGGCGGCGACGAGGCCGGTCGCGTCAGTCGTGCGCAGCGTATCGATCGGATTGACGATGCGATCCTGCCAGTCGGCCTTCGCGATTTCGCCCTGGCCGGATTCGCCCATATAGTACGAACCGCCGACGGCCAAACCGTTTACTCCGACGAAGTCCGCGCCGGCCAGATAACCCCAGCCTTCTGAAAGCGCCAGCGATCCTTTTTGGCGACCGCCGCGAATCCAGCTGCCTTCGCTGAACCGGCTGGCCCGGGGACCGGTTACGGCGCCGGTATTGTACTGAATTACGTCGCCGATCGTTCCATGCACGATGGCGCCGATTTCGCGCCAGGTTGAAGGAATAATACTCGATTCGGTGCGCGCCCGTTCGACCGCCAGAAAGGTCGTCGGCTCATGGCGCAGGTTTGTAATTCCGATCGGCAGCAGGTTCAGACCCACCTGCAGCTGAAATTCCTTCGTAAATTCGAAATCGATGTAGGCCATCTCAACGAAGACTTCGGCTTCATTAAAGGTAGTCCCGGCGATGGTTTCGTCTACGAAACCCGCATGCTCGTACTCGATCTCGCTGTTCAGTACGATCCAGTCGTTGAAGCGATAGCCCGCGTACAGAATAAAGCGATGCACGTCGGTCTGATCTTTTTTGAACGAAGACTTATAGTCGCGATATTTAATTTCGCCGTAGCCGCCCCAGGTGAGACCTTCTTCGGCATGATAGACCGCCGAAGCCGCCGGGCCCCGACCTTCTACGCTCTCGAAAGTTTTCGTGGCTTTGGAAAGCTTCACTTTCTCCAGCTCTTCTTCGAGGATTTCCATCCGCTCCTCTAAGGGCAGATCGGATCGATCGTCGTCCCCGCCCTGGGCCATCAGCGCAGCCGGGGCAAACAGGGATGCGATCGCAGTGATAAACAGTCCGCAGACTGTGGTGCGTAAATTCATGAAATCTCTGTGCTCCTGATTCTATACCGGGCGACTTATCGCCACGTGTACTGAGACACAGTTTCAATCGCACTTAATGCGTCAAATCTTTCTGAGTCTGAGTCTCACTTCGAAAACCACAGATAAAGATTCAGTCATGCATGAATTTTGCTATCCCCCCGAAGGCAGAAGCGGATCAGTGAACTCGCCTGCGGATCGCCCGGCCAGGGTCTCATTCTCATTCCTTCCAAAACGAAATCATCGTGGTGTAGGAACTCTTACGACGCAGCTCCACCAGGGATTCTCCCTGCCCAATCAGCTCGATCTGAATCTGCCCGTCGGAATCCCGGGCTCCTGACGCGCCGACGGAACCGTCAAAGTAGCGGGGAGCATCGCCCTGCTGGCGTAGAATGCCGGTGAAGTTCTTACGATCGTCCGCCACGCGAATTTCAAGCTCCAGGCGAACCGGCGCGCCCTCCCCGTCCCAGTGATAGGCGATCCATTGGCCCGCCAGCGCCCGGGCGGAATCCTGCTGCGTATCCGCCGCGCTCAGACCGAATACCGGCCCACCCAGAGCCAGAGCCCAAATCAGTGCAATTTTCACAGTCCGTCGCATCTTCGCCTCCCGCAGCCAGTCCATCCCCGTGGGATCGGCGCTGCTGATGGGAACCAGATTGCAAGAGGCGGACCAGGCCCAATCGCCCGAAAATCGGTATAAATTTATGTCATTTTTTCGGATTCTGGCGCAAATCTACTGCACTAAATCCAGCGCAGTTTGAGGGGAGCCTGCACGACACCGGCGACTTTGCGATCAAAAATCGGAGTGTTTCAAATGGATCCGGCCGTCTTGCAGGACAAAACGCGAATACATTGTGACCGGACGGCCTTCGACACGGAAACGCTTCACGCCGGTGCCGAAGTGCACCTCGACTCCGGGAAAGAGCGTCTCCTGGGCTTCGACCGAGGCGGCCTCGTCGGGTTCCATCGCGTCGTACAGCAAGTGCCGCTGTGATTCGAGCCCGTCGACCAGCTCGCGAAACCTGGTCAGCGCCGCACGCAGCTTCTCGCGGGTCGCTTCCTCTGACTCATTCAATGTGCGGCCGCGCTGCACGGCCTCGTCCATCTGGGACAGATGCAGCTCGATCTTTCGCACGGCGGTTTGTTTTTCGAGCAGCTCCCGGTCGATGGTCTGCAGCTTCTGCATGGCGTCGGGCTGGATCCCGACCGTAATATGAGTCGAAACCTCCGATCGCCCGCCGAGCTTGCGCGCGCGCAGTTCGCGCCCCGCCAGAGCCGTGCCGCCGATCAACTCTCCGCGACCGCCGGCCAGCAAAATCGCCCCGCCGGCAGCGATGTGCGAAGTCATCGCCGCCTCTTCGATCATCACGTCCCGCCCCGCATATAAGCGCGCGTCCTGAACAAAGCGCGCGAAGATCGACTGACCGGCTACGATTTCGCCTTCGTTTTTACAGTACGCGCCGCCGGCCAGGATGATGTCCCCGTCGGCCTGCAGCTGAACGTTTCCGACAGTCTTTTGCACGATGATGTCGCCGGCCGCGCGAACCTTAAAGCCGTCGAGCACCGTGCCTTCCACCTGCACCGTACCCGGGAAATCGATGTGCCCGGTGCTGTAGTCGACTTCGGAGACGCTGAGAATCTCTTCAACTTCGATGCGCGTAACCTGGTCCGCTCTGAGCTCTTCGATGCGCACCTGCCCCGCGAGATCGGCGAAAATTCGCGAGCCATCGCCCGAGAGCCGCGCGTTTTTACCCGCGTGCAGCTGAGCCGTATTCGGTGCCGCAGGGGGCAGCTCGCCTCCGCGCACGGTATAGCCGGCCACACCGTTTTCGGGCGCGACGATTTCCGCAAGCACCTGTCCTTTTTCGCAGCTTTGAATTACGTTCAGCTTGCGAAAGTCCACCCGCTCCTCGTCGTCAGTAACGCCCGGTGCCGGACGCGGACGCGATTCGAAGTACAGGCGCACTCGACCGGGTTTGCCCCGGGAGGGCGGGGCGCCCCGGGCAATCAAGACTCGCAGGCGACGCTCTTTGCTGCTGGTCTCCGGGAAGATTTGCACGGATTCCCGCGCCCCCGGCCGCGGAACCGGCGCGTCTGGATCGACATAGCTTCCATCATCCAGCGCGTCAATCACCGCCTGGTCCAGGCCGTGCGTTACGCCGGCCGCCTGGAGCGCGGCCTGAATCATTTCGCGGTCCACCGGATTCCCGCCGTGACGCGGCGGAACGATTTTCAGAAAAGCCTGCATTTCGTCTTCGTCGATTTCCACCTGGAGCTCGGCGTCGACGGAGGGCGTTACAGGCCAAACGCAGATATCAAAAAATTCGCCGTCCGCCGCCAGAACAATGTCTTCGACTTCGGCGCGATCGTAGCCTTCCAGGCGAAAGAGATCCAGGCGCGCCTGAACGTCCGCGTACTTCACCGGCCGGCCCTGCGCCCCCGGCGGCGTTACGCGCAGAAAGGCCCGACCATCCCGCTGTTCGATCAGGAAGTGACCGTTTTCGTCGGCCTCCAGCTCTTTCAGAAAATCGTCAGGAGACTGCATGGGCCTGCGTTAACGGTAAAAAATCTTCGAAGAAGCGAGTGTAGGTTTTCGCGACGCAGCCCGGATCCAGGATTTCCAGATCCGTACCGAAAGCCGCAAGCGCGAAGGCCATGGCCATCCGGTGATCTTTATAAGTTTCAATGCGGGCCGGTCGCAGGCCGTCCTCCGGCGGAGTAATATGAAGAGCATCGCTTTCTTCGCGTACGGTAGCGCCGAGCTTTTCCAGCTCCAGACGCAGCCCGCGAATCCGTTCGGACTCTTTGACCCGCAGATTTTCGATATTGCGAATATGGCTTTCGCCGTCGGCGAAGAGCGCGAGCACTGCGGCGGTCATGGCGGCGTCGGGCATATCGTTCATATCCCGATCGATGGCCCGGAGCCTGGAGGCGGAGGCGCCGCGGGTTTCGATCCAGCCGTCGCCGTACGTGACAGTCGCGCCCATCTCTCGCAGCAGCTCCGCGAAGGCCACATCCCCCTGGCGAGAATCGCGGCCGAGGCCCAGCACGCGCACCGGCCCGCAGCCGGGCAGCGCGCCGGCGCCGAGAAAGTACGTCGCGGCGCTCGCATCGCCTTCGATTAGATACTGGCCCGGCGAGTGATAGCTCTGGCCGGCTGCTGTGCGAAAGTGACGGTAGCCTTCGCGCCCGACCATGACGCCGAAGTCGGCCATCATGTCGATCGTCAGATCGATATAGGGTTTGCTCACCGGTTCCGCCGGTAAATCGATCGTAAGATCGGCCTGCCGGGCGAAGGGCGAAGCCATCAGCACGGCCGAGATGTACTGACTCGATACTTTACCGGACATCGTCACGGCGCCGCCGGGCAATCCCCGGGCCCGCAGGCGGACCGGCGGGCAGCCGTTCGCTTCGCACTCGATGTCGACTCCCAGCTCTCGCAGGCCGTCGACCAGATCGCGAATCGGTCGCTCGCGCATCTGGGCGTTACCGTCGATGACGAAGTCTCCGTTGCCCGCCGCAAGCAGCGCCGTTAAAGGACGAAAGGCCGTGCCCGCGTTCTCGACGTTAATCTCTCCGCGCTCGATTGCGAAGGGGCCGGCGGCCCCGGCGATCTCCAGATCGGTCACAGTCCCGCTCCGAAGCCGATCGCCCGCGCTCACGCCGGCAGCCTGCGATCCAGAGTCAGCCTCGCCGCCGGCCGGTAGACTGACTTCAATTCCCAGCTGCGGCAGAGTTTGAATCAGGATCTGCACGTCGTCGGCGATGGGTAGATTCGAAACGCGTGTCCGGCCGCGGGCCAGGGCCGAGAGCAGCAGAGCCCGGTTGGCGATGGACTTGGATCCCGGCAGGCGCACCTCGCCGGCTATCGTTGCACGGCGCGAAATTTTCAGCGAATCAGCGGAATCGTCGGGAGCGGATGTCATAGTTTTTTGTAATGTGTTCAGGCGCGACGGGGACCGCAATCATCTTATTGTTTGACGCGACCGATCTCCGGCAGGCAATGTTCGCCATCATGAGCGCGCACTCTCACTCGCATCTGGAAGAATCGACGGAACTCCAACTCGACTTTACGAAGTTGAGCGGAGTCGCGGCCACCGGCGCGGCGGTCCTGCCGGTCGTAGTCCAGCACGCCGACAGCCGCGAAGTGCTGATCGTCGCCTACGCAAACCAGGCGGCCCTCGACGAATCCCGGAAAACCGGCGTCGCCACTCTATGGAGCACTTCCCGCAATGAACTCTGGGTCAAAGGCGCGACCTCCGGCGACTATCTGGATCTGATCGAGATTCGGGTCAACTGCGAGCAGAATTCGCTGCTGTATCTTGTTCGGCCGCGCGAGGGCGGCGTGTGCCATACGAAAGATGCCCGGGGCGCGGCTCGCACGAGCTGCTATTATCGCCGGCTCGCGCCGGACAGCGCGAACCCCGCACGACTGGAATTTCTGTAATTCGAATCAGGCCTCTTCTTTGAGCCAGGCCGCGACCTCTTTCGTATGATAGCTCAGAATCAGGCTCGCACCGGCGCGCTTGAAGGCGGTCAGAGTTTCCAGCACGACGCTCTTATAGTCCAGCCAGCCGTTTTGAGCGGCCGCCTTGAGCATGGCGTACTCGCCGCTGACGTTATAGACCGCGACCGGCACTTCGGATTGCTCCGCCAGGGCCCGCACCACGTCCAGATAGGGCAGCCCCGGCTTGACCATGATGATGTCCGCGCCTTCGTCAATGTCGGTGCCGGCTTCGCGTACCGCTTCGCGCACGTTCGCCGAATCCATCTGATAGGTTTTTTTATCTCCGGAACGAGGAGCGCTGTCCAGGGCGTCGCGAAAGGGACCGTAAAATGCCGAGGCGTACTTCGCGGTGTAGGCCAGAATCGCGATGTGCTCGAAGCCGTGGCTGTCCAGCTCTTCGCGAATGTATTCTATGCGAAAGTCCATCATATCCGAAGGCGCGATAATGTCCGCCCCGGCCTTCGCCTGGGAAACCGCCATCGCCGCGAGAATCGGCAGGCTTTCGTCGTTTAAGATTTCGCCGTTTTCACTTAAGAGACCGTCGTGACCGTCGGAGCTGTACGGATCCATGGCGACGTCGCTGATAACCAGCAGCTCCGGAACGGCCGCCTTGATCGCGCGAATCGTGCTCTGGTAGAGACCGTCTTCGTTCGTCGACTCCGTGGCCTTCGCGTCTTTCACCGAATCGTCGAGGGCCGGAAAGAGCGCGACCGCCTTCACGCCCAGATCCCACAGGGCGATGCACTCGGCCACGATCAGGTTTGGACTCAGCCGGAAGATATCCGGCATGCTTTTGATTTCGTCCTTTTTATCTTCGCCGGGTTGGACGAACAGGGGCATGACCAGGTCGTCGACGTCCAATCGGTGTTCTCGTACGAGCGCCCGGAGAGCGGCCGTGCGGCGATTTCTGCGTAAGCGTTTTAGCATTTCATTGTACCGAAGCCGAAGGGCTGGAGTCCACAATCACAGGGCGTCGGCTTCCGCCGCGCTTTTGACATTCACTTCAAGATCCCGCAGCAGGCCGTCGGCCACGTCGTAGACCATGCCGTGAATGTGCGGACGTTCGCCGTTCGCCCAGCGATCGCGGACGAACTGAATGCGCGAAAGATTCTTCACCTGCTGTTTGACGTTGATCTCGGTGAAGGCCCGCTCACGCTCGACCGGATCTTCGATATTGTCCAGAGCCTTGCGATTTTTAGTATACACGTTTCGAATCAGTCCAATCCATCCGTCCAGAAATCCCAGAGGCTTCGTGTCGAGGGCGGCCTTAATACCGCCGCAGCTGTAGTGGCCGCAAACGATGATATGTTCCACTTCCAGAAAGTGCACCGCGTAGTAGACGACGCTCAGAAGATTGAGATCGGTCTCGACGACTAAATTGGCGATATTACGGTGAACGAAGATCGCGCCGGGCAGCTTGTCGGCGATCATATTGGCCGGCACGCGACTGTCGGAACAGCCGATCCAGAGATAGCGAGGCTTCTGACCGCTGGCGAGAGTCGAAAAGAACTGCGGATCCTCGCGGTTCATCCGTTCGACCCACTCGCGATTTCCGTCGATTAATTGCTGTGGCAAGCTGCAAACTCCTCCAGTCGTAGAAGGGAGCCCGCAGATTCATCCGGGGATCGCTCCGACTGTCCCGCACGAGTCGCCCGCAGCGATGACCCGGGCAAGCAGATTCGAAGCCGATCGCCACGGTTTTTTGGCGGCGAAATATAGTTCAGAGCCACGTCCCGCAGTATCAAGAATACGCGGGACGTGGCGGAATGTCGGTTCTAATAATCCGTGCCGGAACTCGCGGAATTCAGAATCCCGCGGAACGGCCCTGCTGCAGGCGCGCGATGCGAGAATCCAGGGTGGGATGAGACGCCCACAAAGACAGGCGACGGCCGGAGCTGATCTTCGCCGTGGCAAAGCTGTCCTTCTGGGTTTCCACTTCCGTGAAGTCTTTCAAGCGCTGCAGAGCCGCCGCCATTGCATGGGCGGAGGTCAATTTCGCAGCGCCCGCGTCGGCGCGGTACTCCCGCCAGCGCGAAAAGGCCGCCAATGGAATCGAAGCCAGAATCATAAAGACCGAATCCAGAACGAAGACCACTGCGTAATACGCCAGAAAACCCAGACCGCCCTCGCCGTCGTCGCCCCGCAGAAAGCTGTCGACCAGCGACGCAACGATCCGCGAAAAGAACATCACGAAGGTGTTGGCGATACCCGTCAGCAGCGTCATGGTCACCATATCGCCGTTGGCGATGTGAGCGACTTCGTGGGCGGCGACCGCTTCTACTTCCTGCTGATTCATGGACTGCAGAAGGCCCGTCGAGAAGGCCACGAGCGAGTTGCTTTTCGAGGGCCCGGTCGCGAAAGCGTTCGGATCCGGCGCTTCGTAGATCGCCACTTCCGGAGTTTTCGGCAGCTTTGCCTGGCGCGCCAGACGCACGATCATATCGTGAATGCTGCGCAGGCCGGGATCGCGGGTATTGCCGTCGATGATCTGCAGGTTGTAGGCCCGTTTGGCCATCCACTTGCTGATCATGAGCGAAATAAAGGCGCCGCCCATACCGAAAACGCCGCAAAACAACGCCATGCCCATCGTGCCGCTCAGCTTGATGCCGAACATGGGTAGAATGAAGTTCAGAATCACGCTGACGGTGACAATCACCAGAAAGTTTGTGAGTAAGAATAATCCGAACCGTTTTAACATGAATTTCAATCTCCTGAGACCAGCGCCGCATCGGACCAGAGACCCGGGCGGCGCTAACAGCTTCCTATTATTATAATCGATTCAGGCGAATCGCATACAACATTTTACAGTACCGCGAGCAGTGCATTATAGTAAATCGGAATCCCGATGACAATATTAAAAGGGAAAGTCAGCGCCAGGGACATCGGCACGTACAACCCGGCGTCGGCCTGAGGCATCACCAGGCGCAGGGCGGCCGGCACGGCGATATACGAGGCGCTCGCCGCGAGCACGGTCAGCATCAGCGCGTCGCCGATTTGCAGGCCCAGCAGGACCGACAGACCGATTCCCAGAGACGCGTTCAACAGCGGCACAACGACGCTGAAGCTCACGGCGAATTTGCCGGCCTGGCGCAGGGCGCCCAGGCGCTCGACGGAAACCAGCCCCATATCCAGCAGAAAGAAGCAAAGCACCCCGTAAAACATTTCGTGGGTGAAGGGTTCCAGTTTATGCACCGCCTTCTCGTCGGCGATAAATCCGATCAGCAGACTGGAGAGCAGCAAGAAGACCGAGCCGTTTAAGAGCGCGTCCTTAATGATTTCCATAATGCCATGTCCGCCGCGCTCCCCCGCCGCCGGCGCCGCCAGTCCCATCTGCCGGGACTCTTTGTCGGCCTGCTTGTGAAAGAGGCCGACGAAGACCACGGCGATGATAATCGCGGGGGCTTCCATGAGAGCCATGGCCGTCACCAGGTGGCCGCCGTACGGGATCTCCTGGCTGTCGAGAAAGGACCCGGCCGTAATAAAAGTTACGGCGCTGATGGATCCGTAAGTCGCGGCCACCGCCGCGGAATTGAAAATACCGAAACGCAGGCGCAGAATAAAAAACGTATACATCGGCACAATCACCGAAAGCGCGAGCGCCGCGAGCAGCGTATACAAAACCGAAAATGTGATTCCGCTTTCGGCCAGGCTGAGTCCGCCTTTGATTCCAATCGCGAACAACAGATACAGCGAAAAGAGTTTCGGCAGCGGCTGCGGAAATTGGAGATCCGACTTAAAGAGCGCCGCCGCGATGCCCACGAAATAGAAGAGCACCGGCGGACTGAGTAAATTGACTAAGATAATTTCTGGATTCATAGATTATGGTTGCTTGTGGACTTAAATATTTACGCGAACTTATTTCTTGAGTTCCGCCAGATTCGCAAAGTGAGTCAGAGCCTCGGGATTCGCCAGCGCCTCGCGATTCGGAATCGTCTGGCCCTCGACGACGCGTTTGACGGCCAGCTCGACTTTTTTCATGTTTCTGGTGTAGGGGATATCCGGCACAGCAATAATTCGCGCGGGGACGTGGCGCGGCGAAACTTCCGTGCGAATCGTCTGCACGATGCGATTCTTCAGACTTTCATCGAGGACGCGATCCGCTTTCATTTTCACGAATAAAATCACACGCACATCGTTTTCCCAGCTCTGGCCGATCACCACGCTGTCTTCAACTTCGGGCGTGCGGTCCACCACGCGATAGATGTCGGCCGTGCCGATGCGCACGCCGCCGGGATTGAGCGTCGCGTCGGATCGACCGAGTAAAACCAGGCCGCCCCGTTCGCTCAGGCGCGCAAAATCGCCGTGGCGCCATATACCGGGATAGACGTCGAAATAGGCGTCGCGGTATTTGCGGCCGTCCGGATCGTCCCAGAAGTACAGGGGCATCGAAGGAAAAGCGGCCGTGCAGACCAGCTCCCCCTGCTCTTCCGTCACCGGCTGGCCTTCGTCGTCAAAGATTTCCACTTTCATGCCGAGACCGCGACACTGAATTTCCCCGGCAAACACAGGCAGCAGCGGATTGCCCAGAGTGAAGCAGCCGTTCAAATCGGTGCCGCCGGCGATCGAAGAGAGCTGCACGTCGCGCTGGATGGCGTCGTAGACGTAGCGAAAGCCGTCGCGCGGCAGCGGCGAACCGGTACTTAAAATCGTGCGCAGGTCGGGCAAAGCTTCGGTCAAACGAAAGCCGGCCTCTTGCAAAGCCGTGATGTACCGGGCGCTGGTCCCGAAGACGTTGATTCGCAGCTCCCGGGCCATATTCCACAGGGCGTCCGGTCCAGGATAGAATGGATTGCCGTCGTACAACACAAGCGTCGCGCCGACGCCCAGAGCGCTCGCGAGCCAGTTCCACATCATCCAGCCGCAGGTCGTAAAATAGAAAATGCGATCGTCTTGCCGTAGATCCGTGTGCAACATCAGCTCTTTCAAATGATTCAGCAGCACGCCGGGACCCTGCACCATACATTTGGGCAGGCCGGTCGTGCCCGACGAGTACATGACGTAGACGGGATGATCGAAAGGCAGCTGTTCGAAAACGATTTCGGCGTCGGGCGAAATCGGCTCCAGGAAATCGGCATAACGCACGGCGCGGGGAATGCGGCTTACGTCGGGGGCGGTGTCGGCGTACGGCACAAGCAGGACTTTTTCGACCGACGGCAGACCTTCGGCGATTTCGGCCACGCGATCCATGCAATCGATGAGTTTGCCTTTAAAATAATACCCGTCGGTCGTGATTATCACCCGCGGCGCGATCTGCCCGAAGCGATCCAGCACGCCCTGCACGCCGAAGTCCGGAGAACAGGAACTCCACACGCCGCCGATCGCGGTCGTCGCGAGCATCGCCACGATCGTTTCAGGCATATTCGGCATCAGTCCGACCACGCGATCTCCAGGGCGCACGCCCAGGGCCCGCAGACTGCGGGTCAGGCGCTCCACTTCGACGTACAATTCGGCGTAGGTCATGTCCGAGGCGACCTGGTCTTCCCCGCGAAAGATCAGCGCGGAGCGATTGTCGCGAAAGCGCAGCAGGTTCTCGGCGAAATTCAAACGGGCGCCGCGAAACCAGCTCGCGCCGGGCATCTTCGCCGGATCGTCGACGACCTGATCGTAATTCTTTGAAGCCACGATATCGGCGTATTCCCAGAAGGCGCCCCAGAAGGCCGGCACGTCCCCGACCGACCAGCCATGCAATTGCTCGTAGGTGCTCAGGTTCAGCTTTTCGCGATCGTTGACCAGCCGCAGAAATTCCATCATACGGGACTGCTCCGCGCGCTCAGAAGACGGGGTATACAGCGGTTCATCGTCGGATTGCTGCACGGATTGCGGGACTTGCGACATCTCGTTCCAGCCTGAGGGTCGGCGGAGCCGGGACAAGCAAAAACCGCCGGGACTTTTCCGGCCGAATCGATTCATCACCCGGGTGCCGGATCGATCCTCCGCTTTCGTCCCCGATCGGGATTGACCATCGCGAGTAAAAACACTTCATTGGAGTATGTCCCTCACCCCAACACCCGTCGACGCCGGCACCACCGACCGCGGCGATCTTGAACACCGCCTGAGCCGCCTGTGCGAAACCCAGGACGGCTTCGCCGAATTTCGTTACCACAAACGCCGGGCTCGATCGATCGGCATTCGCAAAGGCGAAGTCAGCGATATGAGCTCCCGGGCTTTCGAAGGCATCGGCATTCGCGTGCTGCTTCAGGGCAGCTGGGGATTCGCGGCGACCTCCGATCTCTCGCCGGCCGGCCTGGAAAGCGCGCTGCAGCAGGCGCGAAGCATGGCGGCTTTATTCGCCGGGAAAAAAACGGAGCCGGTCAGCCTGGCGTCGAGCGACCGCCTGGCGGTCGGCGACTTCTCGGTTCCGGGTTTCGACGAACTCCAGAACATGCCGATTCAGGAAAAATTCGATCTCGTGCGGCGCAGCGAAGAAGATCTGCGCGGCCGCTCGCGTCTGATCGACGCGGCCATTTGCAGCTATACCGAAGTCTTCGAAGAGAAATTTATCGTCACGACCGACGGGGCGCGCTGCGGCCTGCGCCTGGTTCGCCCGGAGCTGCGCTTCGCCGCCTTCGCGAATCAGGACGGCAAGAGCAGCCGCGGCTCCGACTCGGTCGGCGTCACCGGCGGCTGGGAGTGTCTGTTTCAGAATCGCCCCGCCGAAGACTTTATCGAGACCGCCGCCAAAAACGCGGTCGATCTTTTGAGCGCTCCGCCGGCCGACGGCGGAAAAAAACGCGTGATTCTATCTCCGGCGATGGTCGGGCTCCTGAGTCACGAAGCGATCGGCCACACGGTCGAAGCGGATTTCGTCAACTCCGGTTCCGTCGCCGCCGGCAAGCTCGGTGAAATGATCGCATCGCCTCTGGTCACGCTCTGCGACAGCGGCCACAGCGAGTACCAGGGCGGCGCCGGCGGTATACTGCCCGTCGACGACGAGGGCGTCTTAACGCAGCGCACGGCGATCATCGAACAGGGCAAACTGGTCAGCTATCTGCACAATCGCGAGACCGCGGCGCAGCACGGCGTCGAACCCACCGGCAACGCGCGCGCCTGGGAGTTCAACGACGAACCGCTGATTCGCATGCGCAATACTTATATCGAGCCGGGCGAAAGCGAACTCGATGATATGATCGCCGGCATTGACGACGGTTATTTCGTGGACGGCCCAGAAGGCGGACAGGCCGACGCGACGGGCGAATTCATGTTCGGCGCCTCACGCGTGCGTCGCATTCGCAAAGGCAAACTCGGCGAAAGCGTGCAGAAACTCACGGTTTCCGGCAACGCCTTCGACGTGCTGCAGTCGGTCGACGCGGTCAGTAAAGACTTTCGCTGGGATCTCGGATCGGGCCACTGCGGCAAAGGCCAGCCCGCGAAAGTCGACGCGGGCGGACCGTACCTGCGCTGCGAAATTCTGGCCGGGGGAGCGCAATCTTGAAGTCAACATCCACTCCATCCACGCAGGGTATAGCCGCGAGCACTGCGGCGCCCACGCCCGAACACATCACAGAAGCGACCGAACAAAAATGCGCCGATCTCCTGGAACGATCGCAGTTCATTCTCGACGAGCTGGAGCGTCGGAAGCCCGCCCAAAACGAAGTCTGCGCTTCGTACTATTCGGAACTGAAGATCGTATACGAAAACCGGGACTTCTCCGTGAGCGCCGCCACCGCAAGCGATATGTTCGGCGTGCGTTCGATCTTGAGCGGCGGCCAGCCCGGCTTTATCACGACCAACTCTCCCGGCGACGCGGCCCTGCGCGAAGCGGCCGGGGAAGTGCAGAACATCGCCGCGCTCTCGCCGGCCGGTCCGCACTTCTCGATCGCCGATCCGGGCGCAAAAGGCTTTCCCGAATACGCGGTGAAAGCCACGCAGCAAATCGCCGGGGGCCCGGCCTTTCTGCGAGTGGACCCGCGACTCGCCGCCCTGCAGCCCGAAGACGCCATTCGTTTCGCCGAGCTGGTAATCGCCGAAGCCCGCAAGGATTCGCGGGTGGCCATCGACCGCGCGGAATTTTCCGTCGACCTGGGCTACTCGGCGATTCGCAATTCGAACGGCATCGTCGCGTGTAAGGCGGCGGCGAGCGTCAGCTTCTATATTATGGGCATGGCCCGGGACGGCGATCAGGTCACCAGCTTCGATTATGACGGCGACACAGTCTTCGACTACGATCAAATCGAAGCGCAGATCGCGAAGTCGGTCGGGCGCTTTCGCGATTCGGTCACAACCGCTCTGGATCCCGAGAAGGGTGACTCGTACAAGGGCGCGGTGCTGCTGCATCCGCGCACGGTCCTGAGTCTCTTCGGCGGCGTGGCCAGCGTGAACTGCAACGGCCGCATGCATCTCGACGGGATGAGCCCCTGGCGCGAGCGGATGGGCGAAGCCGTCGCCCAGGCCGGGCTCACGATTCTGGAAGATCCGACGAATCCCGGTCGCCCCCAGGGCTTTCGACCCTACGATCGGGAAGGCGTGCCGACGAGTCGCCATGAACTGATCTCGAAGGGCCGCCTGAACCATCTGGCCCACAACTGCTATAGCGCCCGCCGGGCGGGCTGCGTTTCGACCGGCAACGCCGCCGGAGGCGCAAGCTCCCAGCCGGCCATCGGATTCTCGAACATGGCTCTGGAGCTGGCACCCGCGGACGGGCTAAAAATTCTGCCGGAAAACGAACTGATGCAGCTGGCCGGCGACGCCCTGTTATTGAAGAGATTCAGCGGCAACACCGATCACATCAGCGGCAATTTCTCCGGAGTGGCCAAAAATTCGTATCTGCTTCGCGGGGGCGCCCGGGGCCCTGCGGTCCGGGAAATCATGGTCCAGGGCGACAGCTTCGATCTTTTGAACAGCGTCGTCGCGGCGGGCGACCGGAATCACGAGCTGATGGGCGGCGGCCGTGCGCCCTACCTGCTCGTGGACGGCCTGAGCGTCACCGCCGGCTGAATCGAGCCGTCCGGTGCGGGCTGGAGGCGACCGGGAGTCAGTGAGAGTCCACCAGGCGGGAGCCGGGAACCGCGCGCCGGGGGGATCCCGGGATTCATCGAGGCAGAGAGGAAGAGGCGTGCGAACGGTCGACCGGAAGCAAGATGGAGCGCGCCGTCCTGGCTTTTCGCATACCCCGGAGCCCGGCGATCTTCAGCCCGGCTTCAAGTTCCGTGCATATAAATTATTGACAGCCCCTTCCCCGGAGGCAGCTTCCTCTCTCCCGGACCTCAAATCGCGATAATGGTAGAGCCGAGCAAAAAACACATATCGATTCTGATTCTGGATAACTTCGTCCGGGACAGCCTCAAGGACTGGACCGACGACCTCGAATCCGACCTGAAGATCGACGGGCTCAGCCACACCCTGCACTTCGTCCTGATGGAACTGATCGGCAACGCCGTAAAGGCCAACCTCAAGCGCGTCTATTTTAAGAAGCATCGCTACGATGTTTCCAATCCCGAAAGCTACAGCCAGGGCGTCGAAGCCTTTATGGCGGACTACAATTCGATCGATGAAGACGAATACAAAGATGTCATGCGGCAGATGGACTTCAACGTCGACGTGAAAGTCGACGTGAATACGGAGCGCCTGCTGATCTTCGTCGAGAATACGACCGTCATGCTGGAAGAAGAAGAGCGGCGCATTCGAACCAAGCTCGCGGACTCCACGGACATCAAAAACATCGTCGATTTCAGTATGCACTACGGCGACGACACCGAAGGCCGCGGCCTGGGTCTGGCCATGATCGTATTGTTAATGAAAGACCTGGGCTTCGATCCGGGATTCTTTCGCGTTTATCAGAACGGCGAAAAGACGATCGCGCGCCTGGAATTCCCCCTCGATAAAGACTACGTCCCGATTCGCAATCGCATGAAACAAAATTAATTCGCGAATAGCAGGATGGCCTGGCCACCGGGTTTGCACGGATGGCAAGATGATGCTGATTGCACGCCGGCCACGGATGGCACCGATTGCGCGGATTTTCTTTTAGGGTCCTGATTCACGACGGCACTCAATACCAAAAAAAAATCCGTGGCATCCTGCTAAAAAACGGCATCGACTACTCAGAAGCGTCGGACGGCGCAGTCCCGCGCCATAGAGCCGCGGCGACGCTGCCGAGCACCGAATGCACGGTGGCGGAAATCGCGCTCGGCACGTCGACCAGCGTATCCGGAAAATTCGTGCGCGCGAGCTCCACGCCGAGGCCGGAATTTTGCATGCCCACTTCGATCGCGATCGTTCGCGCGGCCTGTTCGGATCGCGTCGTGCGTCCGAGGAGATAGCCCAGGGCGAAGCCGCTCAAATGCAAACAGAAGATCGCCGCAAGCAGCGACCAGCCGGCGTCGAGCACCGCCTCGCGTTTGTGCGCGAGCACCGCTCCGACAATCAAAGCGATCGCGATCACGGCGATGGGCGGCGCCACGGGTTGCAGCACGCGTGCGAGCTTTTTGAAATATCGATTTAAGATCACACCGGCCAGCACCGGCAAGAGCACGACCTGGGCCGTATTCCAGAAGAGCTGCGCAGCGCTGACTTCCATCCGGTCGCCGACGAGCCAGAAAGTCAGAAGCGGCGTCATGATCGCCGCCAGCATCGTCGAAACCGCGGTCATCGAAACTGAAAGCCCCAGATCCGCCCGGGCCAGGAAGCTGATCACATTCGAAGCCGTGCCGCCCGGACACGAAGCGACCAGAATCATACCGACCGCGAATTCCGGCGAAAGCTGAAACAGACGCGCGATTGCGTAGCCGGCGAAAGGCATCACCAGATACTGCAATGCCACGCCGAGCAGTACGCGGCGCGGATGCTCCAGCACCCGGCGAAAGTCTTCGCCGTCTAAAGTTAAGCCCATGCCCAGCATGATCACCGCGAGCCCGATCGTAATCAGACTGCCGCGCATCCAGAGCAGCGCTTCCGGCGCGAGAAAGGCCACCACCCCGGCGAGCAAAACCCACAGGGGAAATAGATTCGTAAACTGATTCAGCAGTTTCACGCGGGACCGTCGGTCTTTTTAGCCGGCCTGGGCCAGTCCGCTGTGCCGCAGCAGAGCGGCGGTCGTCGGACGGCGTCCGCGAAAATCGACGAAGACTTCCATGGGATGACGGCTGCCGCCCTGGGCGAGCACTGTATCGCGAAAACGGCGACCGATCTTTGCGACCGCTTCCGGCAGACCGTCCGCGCCGGCGGTCGTTCCATCGGTTCCGGCCGCCTCAAGAGCTTCTTCGAAGGCGCTGAAGGCGTCGGCGGACAACACTTCCGCCCACTTGTAGCTGTAGTAGCCCGCCGAATAACCGCCCGCGAAGATATGCGTAAACGAACACAAAAAGCGATCTTCTTCCAGGCGGGGAATCAAACTCGTGCGCTCTTCGATGCGAGACTGCACGTCGAATACCGACTCTTCGCCGGCCGGGTCGAAGCTGTGGTGCAGCTCCATGTCGATCAAACCGAAGTTCAGCTGGCGCAGCATTTGCCAGGCGGCGCGAAAGGTCCGCGCGGATCGCACGCGTTCGAAAAGATCGTCGGGCATAGTTGCGCCCGTTTCGACGTGAGCGGTCATGCCCAGCAGCGTCGGCTTATGATAGCACCAGTTTTCCATGAACTGGCTGGGCAGCTCGACGGCGTCCCACTCGACGCCGTTGATTCCCGCGACGTCCGCTTCTTCCACCCGGGTCAACATATGCTGCAGGCCGTGGCCGAATTCGTGAAACAGAGTTTCCACCTCGCGAAAAGACAAAAGCGACGGCCGATCTCCGACCGGCGGTGAACCGTTGCAAACCAGGTAGGCGACCGGCAGTTCGATCGCGCCGTCGTGCTCGGCTTTCTTTTCGATTTTGCGGCGACCGATGCAATCCCCCATCCAGGCGCCGCCGCGCTTGTCCGCCGGACGCGAATAGGGATCCAGATAAAACGATGCGAGGGCCTCGCCGGACTCCGCATCTTCGATCACAAAATAGCGCACGTCGGAGTGCCACACGGGCGCTTCGCCGTCGGCCGCCCGCACGTGAATGCCGAACAGTCCGCGCACCAGATCAAATAATCCGTCCAGCACCCGCGGCATGGGAAAGTACGCGCGCAGCTCCTCGTCGGTGAACTGAAAGCGCTCTTCCCGCAGGCGTTCCGCCCAGTACGGCACGTCCCAGGCCATGAGATCTTCGGTCTGACCGCGTTCGCCCGCGAGCTCCTGTAGCTCCCGCAATTCCTGGCGGGCGGGTTCGATCGACGCGACCAGCAGTTCTTCCGAAAGGCGCGTCACCTCGTCAACGCTCTCGGCCATCTTCGCATCCAGGCTGTACTCCGCCCAGGACTCGAAGCCGAGCAAGGCGGCCTGCTCTTTGCGATGCGCGAGAATTTTTGTGATTAAGGGCTGGTTGTCGAGTTCACCGCTGGATGCCCGGGTAATATATGTACGGTATAGTTTTTCGCGCAGTCCCCGGTTCCGGGCGTGCTGCATGTACGGCAGGTACGAGGGCAGATCCAGAGTCACCCGCCACGGACCGGCTTCCGGGGTGGCCGCGGCCTTCGCATCGGGATGCGCCTGATTGTACGATTGGGCGGCGGCCGCCTTGATCGAATCCGGCAGGCCGTCGACGTCTCCCGAATCGCTCAGGTCCATCGCGAAAGCCTTTGTGGAGTCCAACACGTGGTTCGAAAATTCGGTGTACAATTTCGAAAGCTCCCGCGCGATCTCGTTAAAGCGATCGCGGTCCGCGCCTTCCAGACCGACGCCGGAGTGGCGCGCGTCTTTCAATCGTAATTCTACGATCCGCCGGCGAGCCGGCGAAAGCTCCGCAAACTGCGGCGAATCCTGAATCTCCGTCAGCGCCTCGAAAACGCGGCGACTCTGGCCCATGCGCAATCCGAAATCGACGACCTCTGACTGCACTGTTTCATACGCGTTGCGCAATTCGTCGGAGTTCTTGACTCCCAGTAGATGACCGACCGGTCCCCAGGTGCGATGAATTTCGTAGTCGATTTCGACCAGTTCGTTCAAAACTTCCCGGCCTGCTAAATCGCTCGCCGATTCCAGACGCGCGAAACGAGTTTCCAGATCCGCGAGCACGCTGCGCACGGCCGGAATAACGTGATCGGGCTGGATTCGATCGAAGGGCGGCAGCTTGCCGCGCTCCAGCAAAGGATTGTCAGTTGTTATGGTTTCGGAAGATGAGCTCATAGGATACTTCGCCTTATTTCCCGCAGACACCTGCGTGTCCGCCGTTATTTTCGCCGCCTGATGCTGCAATCCACGGGTGTCGGTTTTTGCGCTTGCCACATCCACGGCAACCGGACTAGCCTGTTTGAGGCCCAACGATAAACTAACAATTCGTTAACCCAGATGCACAGCGCAAAACCCGACAGTTCCTCCGACGGATTCGTCGACGCTCCGGAACGCACACCGGAAGAACTCCGTTCGCAAATCGCGGAATTGGAGCAGGAACTCAAACGCCATCGGAAAAACGAAGCCTATCTGGCGGCGCTTCAGGAAACTGCGATCAGTCTGACCGGCGAGTTGGATCCGGACAATCTGCTCGAACAAATCGTGCGGCGTTCGGCGGATCTGATCCAGGCCGAACACGGCTTCTTATATTTACTATCTCAGGACGAAAGTGAAATGCGCGCCCGCGTCGGCATCGGGATGTTCCAGCGCTACGTCGGCTGGCCCTGTCAGCCGGGAGAAGGCATCATCGGCAAAGTCTGGCAGGACGGGCAGACCCTGGTCGTTTCCGATTATGCAGTATGGGAACACCGCAGCCTTGAAATTAAAGAACCGGTCCACGCCATCGCCGCCCTGCCCCTGCGCCGGGGATCGCGAATCATCGGCGTGCTGGCCCTGGCCTACTTCGAAGCAAACCGCGAATTCGAAGAGAGCGACGTCGTCATCCTGAAGGGTTTTTCGGAACTCGCCGCGGTGGCGCTGCAGAACGCGCGCCTGTATGAACAGGTCCAGGGCGAACTCGAACAGCGCCGGCGAGTCGAATCCGAAATCAGCGAGCACTCCCGGCGTATTCGTCGCCTGTATGAAGTCACCTCGCTTTCGCGTATCTCCCTGGACCGGCAGATCGATGAGATGCTGGCCCTGGGCTGCGAAATCCTGAATCTGGACGTCGGCGTTCTCAGTCGCATCAAACCCGAACAGGACGACTATACGGTGCTCAACGTCGCTTCGCGCGAACCGATCGAATTGAAAGCCGGCGCCAGCCTGTCTTTCAGCAAAACGCCCTGCCAGATTACTTTCCAGGCCGACGAGCCGATCGCCATCAATCATATGGGCGCTTCGCCCCTGAGCGGGCACCCGTCGTACGACGCCCTGCAATTCGAAGCATATATCGCGGCGCCCTTGCGCATTTTTGATCAGCGCTACGGAACCATTAACTTTTCGGCGAGCAAGCCGCGAGATCCAGACAAACCATTTCAGGACTCCGACAAAGACCTGGTGCGCTTGATGGGACGCTGGCTGTCGGCGGCCTTAGAGCGCAAAGAAGTCCAGGCGCAGCTGGAACGCGCCAAAGAAGAGGCCGACACCGCCAACCGCGCCAAGTCCGAATTTCTGGCGTCCATGAGCCACGAGATTCGCACGCCCATGAACGCGATCATCGGTATGAGCGATCTGTTGCGCGAGACTCCGGTCAACGTAGAGCAGCGGGAATACATCGACGTACTACGCAAAGCCGGCGACACCCTGCTCCTGTTGATCAACGATATTCTCGATCTATCGAAAATCGAAGCCGGTCATCTCGAACTCGAAGACGTGGCCTTTAATTTAGAAGAAATCCTCGACCGCACCTGCGAAATCATGGCGCTCCAGGCCCACCAGAAGGGGCTTGAACTCACGAATTATATCGCGCCCGGCACGCCGATTCACTTACAGGGCGATCCTCACCGACTGCGCCAGGTCTTTGTAAATCTGATCGGCAACGCGATTAAGTTTACGTCCAGCGGCAGCATCTCGTTGCACACGGAAGTGCTGACCCGTTCCAACAGCGAATATACGATTTCGTTTCGCGTACGCGACACGGGCATCGGCGTACCGCCCGCGAAGCGCGAAGCGATCTTCGAAAATTTTACGCAGGTGGATTCCTCCACGACCCGCAAGTACGGCGGCACCGGCCTGGGTCTTGCGATCTGCAAACGCCTGATCGAATTGATGGGCGGATTTATTCGCGCCGAAAGCCCGGGGGAAGACAAACCCGGCACCGTCTTTCACTTCACGGGTCAGTTCGCTCCTGCATCGGACGACGCCGGCCAGGGCGCCGCGGAAGATCCGGGCTATCATAAATCGTACGCGAATCTACGCGTCGACGGTCAGCGCAGCCTGGTGATCGACACGCATCCCGAAAACCAGCGCATCTTAAAGGAAACCCTGGAATTGCACGGCAGTCGGGTGAGTCTGGCGGACTCCGCAGAAACGGCGCTCAGGCTAACGGAAGCGTCCGCCGCCCAACAGGATCGTTTCGATATTGTCTTTCTCGATCGGCGCCTGGCCGACGGCGTCTTCGATCTGGCGGAACGGCTCGACCGTATTCTGCGAGACGCGCCGGCCCCGACCGACCGCGCAGTCGTGCAAACGCCGATTGTCATCATGATGGTTACTCCGGAAAGCTATCGCGAGGATCAGCCGCATCTTCAGCGCCTGGGTTTTACCAGCCACCTGGTCAAACCCATTCGCCGCACCCAGGTCTGCGAAATCGTAGAACAGTTCGCCAGCCCCGAATCGCGTTCCACGATCGCGCAAGACACACAAAAGAAAGCGGCTGGAGAAGTTCGCGCGCTGCGAATTCTACTGGTCGAGGACACGGACGACAATCGCCTGCTGATCCAGGCTTTCGTCAAAGGCACCAAACACGAGCTGACCTTCGCCGAAAATGGAGCCGAAGCCGTAGATATTTTTAAGGCCTCTGATCATCCCTTCGATTTAATCCTGATGGATATGCAGATGCCGATCATGGACGGCTACGAAGCGACCCGTCAAATCCGCATACTGGAAAGCGAAACGCAGGCCGAGCATACGCCGATCATCGCCCTGACCGCTTACGCGATGCGCGAAGATCTCGAACGCACGCGGGAAGCCGGCTGCGACGCGCATTTAACCAAGCCGATTAAAAAGCAGGGCCTCCTGTACGCCCTGGAACGCGTTTCCGAAGGCGAACTGCCGGGCTGAGGCTATCGCCTACGCTATCGCTTTCAGGAAACTACGCTATCGCTTCGAAGGAACTACGCAATAGCTTCGTAGCGATAAATCTCATGGCCTTCGAACTGGCCGGCCTTGAATAGATATTTCCGCGCCCGCTGGTCCAGCTGATCGTAGATCGACGCCGTCAGCAAGGTCACGTTTTTGTCTGAATTGTTGATCGCCATGTGCGCCGAAAGATTCAGGGCTTCGCTGTAAATCTGACCGTGATCTTCTTTGTAAACGGTGTGACCGCAGGTCAAAGCCATGTTTACGTTGATCGAAGCGTTGAGATTCTCAACGGTCATATTAAAGATATTCAAACTGGCGCGAATCTCGATCGCCGCGAGCAGCGCCGTCAAATAGGAATCGCCGACGAAGGCGAAGAAGCAGCCGTCTTCTTTGCGCGTCCAGAGGCGGCCGCCGTAGCGCGGCGCGATCTCGACGAATTTATCCAGCACGCGACTCTGCAGCATCGCGAAGCGCCGCGGATCCATCCCGCCCTTCAATTCCGGCGGGAAATTAATCTGCAGATATAGATAAATAATGAAATACGATTGGCCTTCGACGAATTCGTCTTCGCCCGCCGCCTGGCCCGCTTCGCCGCTCACCGCCGCCGCGCGACTTTCCTGGCGGCGCTCCGCGTCGACGTAGGATCGCAGACGATCGTCCAGGCGCGAGTACTCTTCGCGATGGGGCACGCTGCGTTCGTATGTCTGAATCTTTTGCCAGCGATCGGCTTCTAACAAAGCCCGGGCGATGATCGCCGGAAGATGCCCCAGCTTGATATTGCTTTTCGTAACGAAATCCAGAG
Organism: bacterium; assembly: GCA_024742665.1. Taxonomy (GTDB): domain Bacteria; phylum Spirochaetota; class Leptospiria; order Leptospirales; family Leptonemataceae; genus JANSYA01. The sequence goes on along the minus strand of JANSYA010000007.1, from coordinate 198,717 downwards.
CGCCGTTGCGCAGGCATTCGACGATCAAACGCTCCGGCCCCTGCGACGAAACCACGACCGCGGGAACGCGGCGCTCGGTCAGGCGCGCCAGGAATTCAAAAATGTCCATCGCGTCGCTGACCAGCGATTCAGTTAAGACGATGTCGCACGAATGTTCGTCCAGATCCGCGAGGGCTTCTTCGCCCGACGCGCAAAAACGCACCTTAACGTTTCGGAACTCCGATTCCAGGAGGTGCGTATAATATTCTTTGATCGCTACGTCTGAGTCGACTACCAGTATATCCATTCGAATTGTTAAGCCTGATATTAATATCGGATGCGCCGGTCTCAGGCGTGGTAACGATAGACCCGCATTCCTTTAAGCTCCGCCGAGACCTCAAAGCTCTTGCGAATCTCCTGGGGCAGCAGACGGCAGGTGGCTTCTGTAAGCGCCAGGGAATTGGGATCCGCGTAACTTTTTTCGACTTCCTGGGAGATCTTAATATCCTGGCTGGAGATTTTATTTACGTCGTGATTGTAGATGCAGGATCCATAGTGCATGCCGATCCGCAGCTTCACGTCGTTCTCGGGCCGCAGTTCGTTCTCGGAAATATTGAAGACGGGTAAATAGTTCACAATCGACGCCATCGACAGGACCGACATCGGCGCGCTGTCTTTGCCCTGGAAAACGGCCATTCCGCCGTCGCCGTACCAGGACCAGATCCGGCCGTCCCAAAAATCGACGTGCTTTTGAATGTACGCCCGCAAACGCGAAAGGGTCAGTTCCACGTCCTCTTTGACATTCGTCCGCACGAGTTCGGAGCTGGCGACGATATCGATGCTGGCGAAGCTCATCGAATACTCTTCGCCCTCGCGCATGAAACCCCAACCGGTTTCGCGCACGCTCTGCTCTTTTTGAAAGCGGGCGTTGTCGGCGTCGTAGTCCCAGCCGAGCTCCTGCAGATGCTCCAGGAGGCGGCCTTCGCCTTTCAATTGCACGACGCCGCCGCTCATACCCTGCCCATTGCGCGAGAGCATAAAGGCGATGAAACTGAGCATCGGCCCCTCGGTATTGAAATACTGCATGATGCAGTCGGCGGCGACCTTACGCGGGATTACGATCTTATCTCCGAATCCGGAGTACTCGTAAATATCGAAAGTGGGATCCACTTCCCGCCCGAGATGACCCATTTGCTGAGTATTCAGGGACTTGATCAGGATTTCCTGGAGGGCTCTGCGGACCTTCTTCACTCACTGCAACAACCGCGCCTGGAAGATCCTGTCAAACGGAAAAATCCCGATCCACCGCAGACAGACCGGGCTCGTTCGGGAGCACGTCATGCGAGTGAATGCGAATTCAAAAAATGCTCCGGTCGGACGACCGGAGCGTTATTGTGGAGACTATCGGGATCGAACCGATGACCTTCTGAATGCAAATCAGATGCTCTCCCATCTGAGCTAAGCCCCCAATTCCACGCGCCGGACAAACGATTCGCCAGCGCTTCTGCCAGAGACCGTCAGGGCGGTTTTTTGTAAACCATTTCATGCATCCGGTGTGTGGGGTGGATTTGTTATTTTAGTCCGGCAGGCGTCGCAGACGCTGCGGTTTGTTGCGCAAACCCCGTGGTCTGCGGGCAGACTACACGCAAAACGGCCCTGTGAGCCTGTCTGCAACGCCTGCCGAACAACAAACCCACCCTGCGTCTGTTTTGCAACAGACGCGAGCGGGTTAAAAAATGGTTTCTCGGCGCAGGCAGACGGGAATACCGTCTCATTTCGTGGCCGATCGTACTGTAGCTTCATCCTCTTCAGCGTCCAAAAAACGCGGCGCCCGAACCTCTGCTCCACCGCAGGAGCCGCCGCCCGAATGTCTGGTGGTCCTGATCACCGGCGCGGGAGCCGGCATCGGCCGGGCTCTGGCCGGGGAGCTGATCGAACGCGGACACATCGTCTACGGCGGCGTTCGAAATATGAAGCGCGCCCGGGCGGAGCTGGCGCCGCTCATTGAACGCCCTGAATTTCGCCTGCTGGAACTGGACGTAAACCGTCCCGCTCACATCGAACGCGGCGTGCTGCGGATTCACAAAGAATGCGGCCGGGTAGACGTGCTGATCAACAACGCCGGCTACGGCCTGTACGGCGCATTCGAAGAGCTGCCCGAAGCGGAGTTTCGCGCCCAGCTCGAAACGAATCTTTTCGGCGCGATGCGGATGGCCAGGGCGGTCCTGCCGGGAATGCGCGAACGAGGCCACGGCCGCATCTTAAACGTGAGTTCCATTCTGGGCCGCATCGTCGTGCCGACCGGTTCCGCCTACACGGCGAGCAAGTGGGCCCTCGAAGCCTTCTCGGAATCCCTGCGCTACGAAGTGCTGCCCTTCGGCATCTATACCAGTTTGATCGAGCCCGGGCTGATTCGCACGAACTTCAAACAAAATATGCAGATGATCGCCGGGCCGCAAAAAGCCGCGCGAAAGTCGACGGCCAAACAGAAGCCCGCCGGAAAACAGACACCGCCTGCATCTCCGTATAGTTTTTTAACCGCGCACATCGGCCGCGACTACGATGGTTTTTCGACCGGCGCACAGAGCGCGGCCCGTACTATTGCGAATATCACGGAACGCAGGCGACCGGCGGTGCGCTATCGGGTCGGACTAGACAGCCACGGCTATAATTTCCTGCGCTGGCTTTTACCCGAAATCGTTTTCGACGCGCTGCTGCGAACGGCGGTCTTTTTTATGGCTCGCAAACAACCGCCTGCCGCGGCCGGGTCCGCTCCCGATTCCAGTTCCGCTCCCAGAAGCGCAGGCAAAACATAATCACGACCTTATGCAGAATCATACTCACTTAGAATAGCGAAGCGTCTGATCGCGCTTCTAAATCGAAACGATAGTTAGTTTTTTATGGCTCAAAAGAAAACAGCGAAGAAGACCGCCAAAAAGGCGGCGGCGAAAACCGCGGCGAAAGCTGCGAAGAAAAAGACGGCCGCTAAAGCCACTGTTAAAACTGCGGCGAAAGCCACGACGAAAACCGCCTCGAATTCAAAAGCGACGGCGAAAACCGTCAAAAAGGCGGCCGCCAAAAAATCTTCCGCCAGAGCCGCTTCGAAAAGCGCGCCGGCCAGAAGCGCGGCGAAAGGCGCCGCCGAATCGAACGTCGGCGAACAGCTGCGTTACTGCCTGGAAAACGATCGCCTCAGCGAGCAGGATCTGTTCGCGACTGTCGCGCGCCTGCTGCATGACAATCTGGGCTACAGCGCCCTGAACGTTTTTTATAATCCCGATGCCAACGGCAAAGGCGGCAAATTTGAACTACTGGCCGCGACCGGCGAAGACCCGACTCTGCTGTATTATGCAGACGAACCGCGGGCAGGCGAACAGCAGGCAGGCGAGTCGCAGGTCGACGCAGCGCAGGCGAAAAGCGGCGGATCTGCGGCGGGCTTCTCGATTAAATTCCCGGCCCGGCCGACCGACAACGCGCTGCTCGACGAAAGCAGCGGACTGCGCCCGTTCACGCTGCCCTCCTCCGACGACGCAGCGGACCAGGATTCGGCAGGCGCACCCGACAGCGACGCGCCAGCGGGCTATCCCGTGGCCATTCACGCGCAGTCCACAACGAAGGACGCACCGCTATCGATTTTGTATATCCCCTTCGGGAATCCCGATAGCGAAGACGCCGTGGCGGGTTTCGTCGCCGCGGTGCTGGTGAATCCACGGCCGCGTTATACGAAGTCCGACTTCGAACCGGCCGCTCTCATCGCTTCGGTCCTCCGACGCAATCTGCTGCGCTTTCGTCTGAGCAAAGAGCGCGCCGCGACCGCGGCGAAACTCGCAGCGGCCCGGACGCAGGCCGCCCTGCAGGCCGCCGGTCTGGAAGAACGCATTCAGGTTCTGGAGGAGCAAACCGGCCAGCAGCACCAAATTCGCAAAGAGCTGGAATCGAATCTGGCCGCGGAAAGCAAAAAGACTGATGCGCGGGTGGGCGAAATCGAAAGCGCTCTGGCCGCGGAACGAACGAAGGCTGCAGAACGCGAACGCGAATTTGAAGCGCAGCTGGCAGCGGAACGCGGCAAAATATCCGAACGCGAAAGCCAGTTCGAAGCGCAGCTGGCCGAAACGCGTCGCAAAGCGAACGAACGCGAACAGGAATTAGAAGCCGCTCTGAGCACAGCGCAAAGCGAAAGCGAAAGCCGCCAGTCCGCTCTCCAGGCCAGACAGAGCGAATTCGAAACGCTGAAAAAGCGCGCCGCCGAATTAGAAGAGTCCCGCGCAGCGCAGCTCGCCGAACAAAAACAGGAACTCGACGCCCTGCTGGAAATGCAGGAACGCGAACTGCGCGAAGAACTCAGCTCGCAAAAGACGCAGATCGAAAACCTTCGCGAGGAACTGGAAGCCGCTCGCAAACAAAACGAAGCGGAAGCCAGCCGCCTGCGCTCCGAGCAGGACAGCCTGAACCAGAAAGCGCAGGCTGCTGAAAGCAAAAGCCGCGAACTGGCGCAGCAGGCCGAAAAATCGGCGGCGGAATTGCAGGCGGCCCGGGAACGCCTGGCGAGCGCACAAAGAGAACACGAACAAAAGCTTGAGCGTATCAATAACGAACACGCCGAAGCTCTGGCCGCCGCGAACTCCGGATCGGCGTCACAGATCAACGCAATCAAGTCGGATTATGAAAAACGCCTGGCGAGCGAAACCGAAGGCGCCGAGGCCAGGCTGCGAGAACGCGAAAGCGAACTGCGCCAGGAGATCGCGAAACTCACCGCGGCCCGCGACGACGCAGGGGCCGAACAGGAACTGCTCGGCGAAGAACTCGAAAAGAATGTCCAAAACCTGAAAGCGGCGAAAAGCGAAAACGACGAACTCCGCAGCCGAATCGCCGGACTCGAAGAAAAGATTTCCGCGGCGAAAAAAGAACAGAGCGCGCTCGACGAACGAGCGGGGCAGCTCGACGGCGAACTGGCCGCCGCCCGCCAGGCGACGCTGGACGCCGAGCGCGTGAACACCAGCAAGTCGGAAGAAAACAAACGCTTACAGGAACAGCTCGCCGCGCGCATCAGCGAAGTCCAGGAACTCCAGCGGGTCGGACAGGCGGTCGCGAAAGAACTGGACGGTCTCAAAAGCAATCTTGGATCCCGGGACCAGGCGCTCCAGCAGGAGCAAAGCCGCTCCGCCGAACGCGCCGGGCGCATTGAAAGTCTGGAAGCGGAGCTGAGCGAAACCAGGAAGGATCTGGCCGAGCAAAGCGCGAGCTACGATCAGCTCTTAAAAGAAGAGCAGGACAAGCAGGCGACGGCCAGCGCCGAGCTGCAGAAAGCTCGCACGACCATCGAACAAAAGGAAACCGACTATCACAACGCGCTGTACGAACTCAAACAAAAGGTCAACACTCTAACCGAAACGCTGGAGCGGACCCGCGCCGAAACCAGAGAAAGCGCCAGCATCCACAGTCGCGAAATCGAAGAGTTGAACGCGGCCGCCCGCCAGAACGAAGCCGAACACGCGCGCAAGCTGACGGAACAAAGCAATCGAGCCGCGGACCTTGAACGTCAGCTCGGGGAAGCCCGGGCGCAATCGGAACGCCTGAGCGGCGAGCTAAAAAGCGAACAGGAAGCTCTACGCCAGAGCAACCAGAGCGGCGAAGCTCTGCGCAAAGAGATCAGCGCGCTGCAGAGTCGCATCGCCGGTCTTGAAGAAAGCCACGCCCTGGAAATCAAGCGCCTGGAAGAAGCCGCGAAATCGCGGGAAAGCCAGACCAGTCAGGAAATTGCAAACCGCGACGACGCCCTGCGCAAAGCGCGCGCGACGATCGAAACTCACGAGCAGCGCCTGGAAAGTCTCGACCGCGACGTGGCCCGCCTGCGGGAAGAAAAAAGCCAGCTGAATCAAAAGCTGAACGAAGCGGGCCGTCTGGAAAAAGAGCTGCGCCAGGATCTCGCGACGGGTGCTAAGACCGCCGCCGGACTGAACGCGGATTTGAGCACAGCCCGCGAAAACATCGAACGACTGACCGGCGAACGCGACACCGCCCGGGAAGAAGGCGCGCGTCTGCGTCAGGACATCGGCATTCGCCGCGAACGCGAAGCCCGTCTGGAACAGGCCATCGCCGGACTCAAAGAAGAGATTCACGGGCTCAACAATCGCCTGTCGGAAGCCGGCCAGAAAGAACGCGAGCTGGATCAGAATATCGCGTCGCTGCAAACTTCGCTGCAGTCCACGCGCTCGGAGTTAAGCGAGCAATATCAGAAAGAACGCAAGCTCGGGGAAGAATTGAACGCGGCCCTGGCCCGGGAAAAAGGTTCCGAAGAAGAGGGCCGCCTGCTGGCCAGTCTGACCAACGCGATCTCCAATCTGCCCGAATTTACGGATAAGATTCGTTATCTGCGCGAAAACGTGCCCGGCCGCGCCGACATTGAACGCGTCGTCATCTATCGCTTGACCGACGAAGACACCCTGCTCTTCCAGGACGGCTATCACGGCGAGCGGCGCCTGGAAGGCCTGCGCGGACGCCGGATTCGTTTACAGGATACGACCTTCGGCCAGGCGATGGTCAGCCTGCGCCCGACGCGATTGGAAACCGCGGACGATCTGAAGAATCCCGATCTGCCGGGAGAATTGGAAGAGCTGCTGGATTCGGAAAGCGCCGAAGACGAGCTCAAGAGCTTCCTGTGTTTGCCGCTGACCGAATCGGAAAACGGCATCGGCATTATGGTACTCGCTTCATCTAAGGCCGACGCCTTCGACGACAAACATATTCGCATCCTGGGAAATATCGCGCCGCTCTTCGCCGTCGCCGTTCAATTCGAACGCAACCAGGCGGAGCTGCAGCTGCACCGCACCCGCATTCACAATTTCAAACAGGTCACACACTATCAGGAGCGCCGCTATTTAAAAACGGCGAACCAGCTGCACCGTCTTTCCAATCGTATTTTGCCCGTGCTCAAAAAAGGCGACGGCGGCGATCACGCCGACGCGAATCCCGGCCAGGCGCTTTCGGAAGATCTGATGCGCGAAATCAACGACTACAGTCAGCTGGCCCTGCCCGCTTCCCTCCAGAACGCAGTCGACTTTTTGCAGTGGATCGAAACCCTGGGCGCGAAGCTTTCCGACGGTACGAATTTGCAATTCGAGCATAATCTCTCCGTCGACGGTCTGGGACGACTCGCCGATCGCATCGGCAGCGGCTTTCAGAATCTGTACTGGCTGGTCGGCGAAGCTCTGGAAAACGTGGCGCGCCACAGCCAGGCCACGCGTCTGGAAATCACGCTGGAAGAGAGCGACGGCGTCTTTCAGTTCAGCGTCATTGACAACGGCGAAGGGCTGGTTCGCACCGCCGGCACCGACAAACCGGAACACGGCACGGGCCTGGGCGCCATCGCGAATCTGGCCGAGGCGGCGGGCGGTCACGCGAGTTTCGCGCGGGACCAGAACGGCCACGGCCTGGCCGTACACGTCCTGTGGGATCCGGACGAAAACGATCTGGACGCAACGCTGCGGGGCGCGCGCGAAATGCCGGTCGCTTAGCGCTGAGGACTTTCTTTCACCGCAAGTGAGTGCAGGCAATTCAACGAACGCCGGCCGCTCGAATGCGAATGATCAGGAGATCCGATCAAACCTGAAAGCGGCCGACCTGCCCGGTGAGAGCGCTGGAGTGTTCGTGCAGCGCCGCGCTCGCCGTTTGCAATTCTTCGGCCTGGCCCGAGATCTGAGCGAGAGCCGCGCTCTGCTGCTTCAGGGCGTTATAAACTTCGCCGACTTCCCCGACCCGCTGGCGCACTCCGAGCAAGAGCGTCTCGGCGGTTTCCTGCAGGCGTTCGAGCAGACGCGGGATGGCCGCCGCCTGCTCCGAATGTTCGCGACCGGACGCGCTCAGTTTTTCTAACAGGCCGTCCAGACTGGTAATCGCCCGGGACACGCCGCGAAAGCTGCCGAAAGTATTTTCCAGACTCGCATTCCCGGCCCGGACTTCTTTTTGAATTTCCGCGAGCGACGCCGAAGCTTCCCGCGTGCGATGCGCCGTAAAATCCGACAGGCGATGAATTTCGTCGGCGACAACCGCGAAGCCCCGTCCGCTTTCGCCGCTGCGGGCCGCTTCGATCGACGCGTTCAACGAAAGCATATTTAGCTGCTCTGAGATTCGCTCCAGCGCCGAAACCGTATCTTCAATGCGCTCCGTACTGCCGGTGATGCGCTGCATGGCGGCCTGCAAACTCTCCAGCTCCTGGCCGCCCTGCTGCGCCAGGCGATTGCCTTCGGCGGCGCTCTCCCCGGACTCATGCGTGCGATCGGAAAAATCTTTGAAGCCCGACTCCAGCTCCCGCGAAAGCTCCATAACCTGCTGCGTCATCTGGCCCTGTTCGCCGGCGAAGTGCACGACTTCGCCCAGGGCGCCGTTCACGCTGCCGATGATCGCGTGGATCTCTTCCATTTGCGCGGACTGCTGCTCGACGCTGGTCGACATCTCAGCGGCCGAATCGGAAAAGGCTTCCGCGACGTCGCGCAAACGCCCCGCGGATTTTTGCGCCTGCCCGACGATTCCGCCCAGGCTCAGAATCACCCGGTTAAAGACGCCGGCCACCGCGCCGGCTTCCGTACCCGCTTCTTCATGTAAGCGCGAACGTAAATCGCCTTCGCCGTGTGACATGCGTTCCATGGCATCCATCAAATCGATCCAGGAGTTGCGCGCGCCGTGTTCGGAAATATTCAGACCTTCCGCTTCGGCTTCCGGCGGAACGCGCAGCCCGATCGTCCGGCGCAGGATCCAGAATAAAACCAGTCCCAGTCCAAAAGCCCATACGGCGCAAACGATTGAACCCAGCGCCTGGGCTCCGATCTGCCCGGCACGCGAAAGCGTCGTCCCGTCGACGACGGCGAAGTGCTCGGGCGATGCGAAAAATCCGACGGCCAGAGTGCCCCACAAACCGCAGACCGCGTGGACCGGAAAGGCGGCGATCACATCGTCCAGGCGAAAGACACGTTCCATCACCTGCACGGCGACTACCACCAGGCAGCCGGCGACGACGCCCAGCATCGCCGACACGGAAGGCGTAAACGCGTGGCAGCCGGCGGTAATGGCGACCAGACCGCCGATGACGCCGTTCATGCCGTCTTCGACTGTCGGCCGGGCGTGCAAGATCCAGGATACGATAAAGGCCGTCAGGCCGCCGAAGCTCGCGGCCACAGATGTGTTTAATAGAATCAGCGGCACCTGATCGTTGAATTCGAGCGTGCTGCCGCCGTTGAAACCGAACCACCCCAGCCAGAGAATAAAGACCCCCAGCACCGACTGGGTCAGATTGTTCCCGACCAGATCGCGCACTTCGCCCCGCGGCCCGAATTTATCGATGCGCGGACCGAGCACGATCACGCCGGCCAGGGCCACCCAGCCGCCCAGAGCGTGTACGATGGTGCTGCCGGCGAAGTCGACGAAGCCCAGCTCCGCCAGCCAGCCCCCGCCCCAGGTCCAGTGCCCGAAGAGCGGATAGATAATGAGCGAGATCGTAGCAGACACGACGGCGTAGGCAGTGAAACGCATGCGCTCGGCGACCGCCCCCGACACGATCGTCGCGGCGGTGCCGAGAAAGGCGACCTGGAACAGAAAGTACGCGAAGTCGTCGGCGCCTTGAACGCCGGAAAGCCAGAACTTCGACGCCCCGGTCCATCCGCCGAGTGATTCGCCGAACATCAGAGCGAAACCGGCCGCGAAAAAAACGACGAAGCCGACAACGTAATCGAAGAGATTTTTTACGGCGACGTTGATCGTGTTTTTGGCCCGGACCATTCCGGTTTCCAGCATTAGAAAACCGGCCTGCATAAAAAAGACCAGCGCCGCCGAAACGAGCACCCAGAGCGTATCGATGCGCTTCGCATCCGCGCGAGACAGACTTTCGCCGTTCGCGGCCTGGTCAGTCCCGCTATCGGAGCTTTCTGTTGCGACCGGCTCCGCAGTGATATCCGGTGTCACGTCCTGAGCGGCCAGAGTTCCGGCTGTCGCCATGCAAAGCAGACCGGCCAGGATCAGCGCACGAAAGCGGCGCCCCCTCAAGACAGCACAGGCTGTGAAAATCAAGACAGTCAGGCGTTCACGTGCAACGGGGAATAAGTGCATACATCAGCTCTAGTAAATAAACTTTATCAGTCAATCCCAAAGAAGGGCTGACCTGAAATTGCAATATATGGAAGGACCTCAGGCACCAGAAAAGCGAACGCAACAGAAGCAGTTCGAAAGCGGTGAGTCGAAAAAGAGAAAGGCCTAAAAGCGAAGGTCCGGCAGCTAAGTGAATACTGTCTGTCCGGTTGCGCGCATGAGGGGGCGACGCCGGATTCAGCAGACCAACGAGAGACACAGCGACCGCTTCTTGAGCAAGAAGATCTACACTGTGGGCCAGGGAAGACTCGAACTTCCGACCCCCGCCTTATCAGAGCGGTGCTCTAACCAACTGAGCTACTAGCCCGTCGGTCTAGAATCTCGGACAGGATTCTAAGCCGCCGGGCCCCTGCAACAAAATTTTATAGTCGGGCCAGGTTCAGCCGATTTATGTGTCTTCACATGCAACGGTCAGAATTTCCCCGCATTTTCGGGACTTCCACTCATTATAGCTTCGGGCTCCGCTTCTCCGCCGGGCTGCACCGCGGCCTGCGCCTCGCGACCACGGCGCTGGTCTGCCTGCTGTTCGCGCCGGCGACCGTGTTTTCCGATCCCGCGGCGGACGCGCGCGACCGACAGGCGAATCTGGACGAAGTCTTCAGCGAATTGGAAAGTCGAATCCGACGGGTCACGCTGCCGAACGGCCTGCGGGTGATCCTGATGCGCCAGGCGTATGCGCCGACCGTCGCCTGCTATATGAAATTCAAGGCCGGCTCCGCCGATGAGACCGACGCGAGCTCGGGCATCGCGCACATGCTGGAACACATGCTCTTTAAAGGCACGCCCCGGGTCGGCACCCGCGACTACGGCCGGGAAAAAAAGTATCTCGATCAGGCCGTGAGCTTCGCCGATAAAATGGATCGCTGGCGTCGCACGCTGCGCGAGGCGACTGCTGCGGGCGATCAGGAAGGGATTGCGGCAGCCAAAAAGAAGGTCGCGTGGTACAGCAAACAGCTGCGGATCATCCAGCGTCAGGTACGGCCGCTGGTCATCGAAGAAGAAGACTCGTACTTATATTCGATCCACGGTCAGCGCGGATACAACGCATACACGAGCGCCGACCTGACGAACTACCAGATCGAATTACCGTCGAACCGTCTGGAAGTCTGGGCGCGCCTGGAATCGGATCGCATGCGCAACTCGGTGCTGCGCAGTTTTTATACCGAGCGATCCGTCGTCACCGAAGAGCGCCGCATGCGCGTCGAAAACGCGCCTCGCCGTCAGCTCTTCGAGAAATTCGTCGGCGAAATCTACGGCGATCATCCCTACGGGCGTCCGGTAATCGGTCCGATGCTGAGCATCCAGTTCCTGAACTACAAGCAGGCGATGGATTTTTATAACACCTACTACGCCCCGAACAACGCGGTGATCGCTCTCGTCGGCGACATTGATTTCGACGAATCCGAGCGGCTGATCCGCCGTTATTTCGGCGAAATGCAGCGCCGATCTATTCCCCGACCGGCCGAACCCGAAGTCGAACGGCGCCGGGTCCGCGTCGTGCTGCGCGAAGAGGGATCCCCGTCTCTGGCGATGGCCTGGTTTAAGCCGCCCCTGCCCGATCCGGCCGATCTGAATCTGGACCTGCTGAGCGACGTAATCGCCGGTGGTCAGACGACGCGCCTGTATAAGCGCCTGGTAACCGAAGAGCAGCTGGCGGTCAACGTCGGCGCCTACAGCGGCTACCCCGGCGAACGGTATACGAATTTATTTTTAATCGAAGTCACTCCGCGCCCCGGCATCGACGAAGCGGGCGTGGCGAAGATTGAAAGCATCGTGCAGGCCGAGCTGGATGCGATCGTCAAAGACGGCGTAACCGACGCGGAGCTCGAACGCGTGCGCAATTCCAGCCGCGCGGATTTCATCTATCGCCTGCGCGCGAACGGCTATCTGGCCGACGTGCTTTCATACTACGAATCGGTGACGGGGGATTACAAAAACCTCTTCGAATATAATTCGCGCATCGAAAAAATCACTTCGCGCGATATTCAGGAGTCCGCCGGGCGTTTCCTGAAAGGCGAACACCGCATGACGGCTGTGCTGCTTCCGCCGGTTCCAGCCGAGAACGAAGGCGCAAGCCAGAGCGACGGCGAAAATAAAAACGCGGCCCCGGAAAAAGACGCACAGACATCGCAATAAAGACGACGCCCGCCGCGTCGCAGTCTTCATCAGTACAAACGGATTATCTCATGCAACCAGCCAAAGATCTTATACTCGCTTCGCGCCGGAATCAAACAACGCCCGGCGCGCAATCCAGGCGAGCGCCGACGCCCCTGCGATACGGCATCGGCCTGGCCTGCGCCGGGCTGCTGTTTCTAACAGCCGTGCCGATCGCGTCGCAGCCTCCTCTCAATACGAACGGAAATCAAAACGGGGCTCGCAAACCCGATAGCGAATTTCGCCAGCGCTCTAATATTCTTGAAGGCCTGAGCCTCGACCCGATTCGTTTTCAACCCCCGGCCGTGACCCGGGAAGATCTGAGCGGCGGAGCGCGTTTATTCACCGCGGCGGACGACAGCCTGCCCTATGTGAATCTGAGCTTTTATTTTGTCGGCGGCACCCAGGCCGAGTCTTTGAGTGCGGGAGCCGGCAGCCCGGCGATCGGCGGACCGGGTTCTTTAGAAGCGGCTTTGAAATTACTGGAAACCGGAGGCGGCGGCGATCGCAGCGGCGACGAGCTCGCGGCGACCCTGGCGGCGATGGGCGCGAAGCTGAGTTTCAAATCGGAGTACGAGTTCTGGTCCGTGACCCTGACCGTTCTGAAAAAGGATTTCGCGGTCGGCCTGGGCTTGATGGAAGACGTTCTGCTCCGTCCGCGTTTGCCGCAGGATCGTTTGCAGATCATTCAAAATGGAATGCTGGCCGGCATCAAACGACGCAACGACGACCCGGCCCGGATCGCCGCGCGCAAGATGAACGAAGCCCTCTTCGCCGGCTCTCGACGCGGCTACAGCTTGCAGACCCGGGACGTAAACGCCTTAAACATAACGGCCTTGCGCGCCGATATCAATCGCCGGCTGCGCCCGGGCGGCCTGTATGTCGCGGCGGCGGGCGACATCGCCGACCTGAATCTGAAAGACCGCCTGAACCGACTGATCGATCAGTTCCCTTCGGCGAAAGAGACCCGCACGATCTCGCGCGAAGCTCCGAATGCAAGCGCGCCCCTTGCCGATCAAATTCGCGCGAAGCTGCGCGGACGGATTCTGCTGGTGAACAAACCGGCGGCTCAGGCCGTGATTCAGATCGCCGGGTTTTTACCGGCGCGCAGCAGCGGCGATATGTACGCACTCCAGACCGGCAATTATATCCTGGGCGGCGGCTCGTTTAATTCGCGCCTGACCCGCGAGATTCGCGTTCGTCGCGGGCTCGCCTACTACGCCTATTCGTACAATGATTTCGACGCGACGATCGGTCGCTTCGTGGCGGGCAGCGGCACGCGAACATTCCTGGCTCACAAGACTTTGCAGCTCATGCTCGATACGATCAAAGGCATGCAAACGCCGGTGCCGGCGACCGATCTGGCGCTGGCCCAGGACGCCATCTTAAACAGTCTGGCCTTTCAGTTCGATTCGCCCGAAGACGCGGCCTACCATGTCTTTCGCAATCGCCTGCACGGAATGCCGGAGAACTATCTCGCGAATTTTCCCGGACGCGTGCGCGCTTTAAGCCCCGCCGATTTGAGCGCCGTGGCACGCAAATACCTCAAGACCGAAGACCTGCTGATCGTCGTGGCCGGGCCGGCCGCTTTGAAAGAGAAACTGGAGGCGATTCGTCCGGTGATCGTAGTCGAACCGGAAGGACAGCTCCGAGATTTGCAGCTTGCGGGTCTGCCTTGAGTTCGCTCGCGACTCGCAATTTGTATTCAATTAAAATCACGCGTATCGGAACCGCTCTATCAAACTCACAGACTACAGCTATAAAGGCCAGGACTTCGTCGGTATCTCCGAAGGGGGCGTGCAAACGGCGATGAGCATCCCGCAGTATAAAATCTGCTTCGACATCGGACGCGGGACGAGCCGGCTCGTCGAAATTCCGACCCTGCTCATGACCCACGGCCACTTAGACCACAGCTCGGGGATTCCCTATCACGTTTCCCAGCGCAATCTGCGCCGCCTGCCGACGACGCAGCTGTATGTGCCGCCGGAGCTGGAACCGCCTCTGCGAAAAATATTGCATCTGTGGTCGGAAATCGAAGACTACGAAATCCAATTCGATCTGCACCCGGTCGACTACGACCGGACCTATCCCCTCAGCGGCAACCTGCACTTCCAGGCGGTGCGCAGCGTGCACCGCGTGCCTTCGAACGGCTACACGATTCTGGAAAAAGTGCGCAAGCTCAGGGATGAATACAAAAGCCTGCCCGGTCCGGAAATCGCGCGTCTGAAAAATATTCGCGACGATATGTTCTACGATTCGGTCGTGCCCCACGTCACCTTTTCCGGCGATACGCAGATCGAATTCGTGCTTGAAAACGAAATCGTGCGCCGCTCGAAGGTGCTCTTTTTGGAATGCACTTTTATATGCGACGAACGACCGGTCGAACGGGCCCGCCAGTGGGGCCACATTCATCTGGATGAGATCGTCGCGAACGCCGAAGCCTTTCGCGACGTGGAACGCCTGTTCTTGATTCATTTTTCCCCGCGCTATCGCAAAGATCGTATTCATTCAATTCTGAAAAAAAAGCTGCCGGACTGGCTGCACGCGAAGACGGTTCCCTTCCTGACATGAATGGGCTTCGCGCCGCGGAGCGAAAAGAGACGCAGCCCGGCGACAAAGCGCCCGCTGGTTTACGGGAATACGAAGCGAGCGTTCTGAAAAACGCAGGCCTGCAGTAACCCGAAAGCGTCCGGGGCGTCTTACCAATGAATCACCGGAGGAAAAGTGGCTGAGTTTGACTATGATCTATTTGTAATCGGGGCGGGTTCCGGCGGGGTCCGGGCGGCGCGTATTTCCGCGAGCCTGGGCGCGAAGGTCGCCGTGGCCGAAGAGCGTTTTATGGGCGGCACCTGCGTGAACGTCGGCTGCGTTCCGAAGAAGCTCTTCGTGTACGGCTCGCACTATCCCCGGGAATTTGAAGACGCCCGCGGCTTCGGCTGGGAAGTGCCCGGCCCGGCGAAATTCAACTGGCAGACTCTGCTTGAAAATAAGAACCGCGAGATCGAACGACTCAACGGAATCTATCGCAATCTGCTCGAAAGCAATCAGGTTACGATCTACGACTCCCGGGCCACGGTGATCGATGCGCATACGCTGCGCGTCGGCGATCGAAAAATTCGCGCGCGCAATGTTCTCGTCGCCACGGGCAGCCGCGCTCTGCGACCGCACTTTCCCGGCGCCGAACACACCATCACTTCCCTCGAAGCCTTCTATCTGCAGGAGCTGCCGAAGCGCGCCGTGATCATCGGCGGCGGTTATATCGCCGTCGAATTCGCCGGCATCTTTAACGGCCTGGGCGTGCACACGACGCTCGCCTATCGCGGCGATTGCATTCTGCGGGGTTTCGACGACGATATTCGCACCCACGTTGCGGAAGAAATGCAGAAGAGCGGCATTCATATTCTCTTCGAGACTGATTTCGAATCGATCGAAAAGCGCGACGACGGCGTTTTGATTGTTCGCACGAGCCACGGCGAAGAATTCGAAACCGATCTGGTGTTTTCGGCCATCGGCCGCGAGCCCAACACGGAAGGGCTGGGTCTGGAGGAGGCCGGCGTGCATCTCGACGCTCGCGGCGGCATCACCGTGGACGATCACTTTCGCACGAACGTGGAATCGATCTTCGCCGTCGGCGACGTCATCAATCGCTATCAGCTGACCCCCGTCGCTCTGGCCGAAGGCATGGCCGTCGCCCGAACGCTCTTCGCCGGCGGCGAAGCGCAGACTGTAAACTACGATCACATCGCCACGGCGGTGTTCTGCGAACCGAATATCGGCACGGTGGGCCTGACGGAAGCGGCAGCGCGCAAACAATCGGATCACGTTCAGATTTTTCGTTCGACGTTTCGCCCGATGAAGAACACTCTGAGCGGCAACGAAAGCCGCACGATCATGAAGCTGGTTGTCGACGAACAGACCGATCGCGTGCTGGGCGTGCACATGGCCGGCCCCGACGCAGGCGAAATCATTCAGGGCCTGGCCGTCGCGCTCAAGGCCGGGGCGACCAAGAGCGTATTCGACGCGACGATCGGCATTCACCCGACGGCGGCTGAAGAATTCGTTACCATGCGGACGCCTGTTACTCAGGCGTAGGAGAACGCCTGTTACCCAGGCGTAGGAGAACGCCTGTTACACAGGCGCGAAATAACATATATTGAAACTCTCAGCTCAGCCCGTCGCCATGAAGATTACTCAAAACAACGCGCATCGCCCTTATCCAATGCCGGAGGGTCCGTATGTCATGCACCAGATCTGGGAAGATCTGCTGTTCGCACACTACGAAGTCGACGCCGATCGACTGCGCTCGGTCGTGCCGTCGCAGCTGCCCCTCGACCTTTTCGAAGGCAAGGCTTATATAGCGGTCGTGCCATTTCGCATGCGGGGCATTCGGCCGCGTTATTTTCCCGCAGTTCCCTGGCTTTCGGCCTTCGCCGAGCTGAACGTGCGCACCTACGTACAATTGGACGGCCGGCCCGGCGTTTATTTTTTCTCTCTGGATGCGGCAAATCCCGTCGGCGTATGGCTGGGCTACAGGTGGTTTCATCTACCCTATCGCCACGCGCGCATGCAGTGCGAAGCGATGGGCCCGGACGAGAACGATGGGATTCGTTATTACAGTCATCGCACGCACCGCGGCGCGCCGGCCGCGGATTTTGTCGGCGACTATGGACCGACCGGACCGGTTTACGCGGCGCAGCCCGGCAGCTTAGAACACTGGCTGACGGAACGCTATTGCCTGTATGCGATCGATCCCAGGGGGCGGGTCCATCGCGGTGAAATTCACCATGCGCCCTGGCCCCTGCAGCCGGCGCGCGCGCAGATTTCCGTCAACACGATGAGCGCCGCATACAATCTGGCGGAACAGGATTTGCCAGGCAACGCGTCCGGGCCGCTGCTGCACTTCGCCCGGAGCATCGACGTGGTCGTCTGGCCGCCGACCGTGCTTTAAGTTGCAATAAAATCCTGTTTGGCTTTTCTAGAATCCTGTTTGCGGTACAGACTTCAAAAGCCGGAAGCGGCTTCGCGATTCAGGCGCAACAGATGCAGGCAGGCCATGCTGCGAATGGCTTCGACTGTTTCCGGCGATGCGTTGATGAACCGAAAGACGCCGACGCGTTCGCCGTTCTGTTCGGAATCCCCCAGCAAACGTTCGCAGCGGGCTGTGCAGCGGGCGTCGCGTACAGCGTTTTGATACGTGAAGCGCAGTTCCAGGTTGATAAACTCTCCCGCAGCGATCGGCGCCGCGTCGGCTTTCAGGCGAAAAGATATGCCACCGTCGTTTTCATGAAATCCAGGAGGCAGCGGCGGGATGCGCTGGTATTCGACGTCCAGCAGTTCGTCCACTCGCGGGAATGCAAAACGATTCGGAAATATGTCCATGCCGGGCCTCCCAGGAACAATCAGCTGCAAAAATTCGACTGCGGCCAATGAGTTCGTGGTTCTTTTGACCGGAGAGGCCTGAAAATTGTTCAGGAAATTTACGATCAAATTCGGACTTTTCGGCGGATTGCGGCCGCGGCTTAATGCTTCTCAGATAAAAAAAGCAAACGCAAAAGACCGCCGGCAATCAGGGCGGCGGTGGCGCGGCAATCAATGCCCGCGACAGAGCTTTACGGCCGCGTCCAGGTCCAGCTTCTTTTCGTAGATCGCTTTGCCGCTGATCACGCCGACCAGCCCCGCGCCGCCGGCCGATGCTTTCAAATCGAGCAGGGCCTGCACGTCCGCCAGGGTCGCCACGCCGCCGGAGGCGATGACGCGCGCTTTCGATTCCGCCAGGACATGCCGCAAAGCGTCGATCGGCGGGCCGGTCAGGGCTCCGTCCCGGGAGATGTCGGTAAAAATTATTTCAGCCACGCCCCGCGCCTGCATATCGCGCACGAAGTCCGCGACCTGCAGTCCCGAAGATTCTTCCCAGCCCGAAACGCGCACGACTCCGTCCAGGGCGTCGACGCCGACGATCACGCGTTCGCCGCCGTGTTTTGCGACCGCCGCCGTGACGAATTCCGGATCTTTGACCGCCGCCGTTCCGATGATGCAGCGATCCACGCCGGCCGCGATATATTCGTCGATGGCCCCCAGATCGCGTATGCCGCCGCCGACTTCGAGCAGAGCACGGCCGCCGCCGTCGCGAAATTCGCGCAGCACCGTCAGGATTTTTTGGATCGCGGCGGCGTTGACTCCGCGGTCGCCGTTGCGCGCGGCGTCGAGATCCACGACGTGAATCAGCTCGGCTCCCGCTTCTAAGAACGCGCGAATCGGCGCGGCGGGATCGTCGCCGTAGACCGTGGACTGATCGTAGTCGCCTTTGTACAGGCGCACGACCTGGCCGCCGAGTAGATCGACGGCGGGGATAATATCGAATCGTTCGTTTGCTTCGCGTTTCGCGCTCATAGCGACGCCACCCAGTCTTCAAGAAATTTCAGGCCGACCCGGTCGGACTTCTCAGGATGAAACTGAGCCGCGAGAATCGTACCGGATTGATTGCGCACGACCGCCGGGAATACGTCGCCCGCGTACTCGCAGCGCGCGACGACGTATTCGTCCGGCACGCCTTCCGCGCGATAGGAATGAATAAAGTACATATGATCGCCGGGCTCGCCGCTCCGGGGATGCAGCAGGCGATTCCAGCCCATGTGCGGAATGCGCACCTGAGCCCCGCCTTCCGGGGTGGCGCTCAGAGGAAAGTGAAAGCGACGAATGCGGCCCGGAATCAAACCCAGACCGCGGGTTATGGTCCGGGCGCCCCCGGCATCGCCCGCCAGGACGGGACCGACGCTTTCGTCGGAATCTTCGAAGAGGATTTGAAAGCCGATGCAGACGCCGAGCATGCGCCCGCCCGCCGCGAGATATTCGCGGATGCCATTTTCCAGCGGGCCGCTCAGATTTTGCATGGCCGCTGGAAAGGCGCCGTCACCCGGAAGGACCAGAGCCCGGGCCCGGGCGATTTGGGCGGGATCGTCGGTAAAAACGACATTCGACGCGTACAGGCGCAGAGCCTTCACGATCGAATGGATATTGCCCATGCCGTAGTCGATGACGACGACGGGATCCTCGTTTGCCGCTGACATAGAGGCAGGTTTTTTCCAGACGGGATTTTCCTCACCCCTTTTCCAGCCGAAATCCGCCGGAGCGGGAGGGATCGCGCGCCGCGCTTCGATTTTCAGCGCGAACTCTGGCCGAGACCAGGCGTCCAATAATCGCGGATAATTCCTGTCGACGTCTCGCAGGAATGTTATAAACTGATTCTAAGAGGCACGTGCCTCTTAGAATTCTCAGGAGAAATTTATGTTATTCAAAACATCACGGGTGTTTATCGTCGCCCTGGCTCTGTCAGTCGCTCAGTGCACCGGCTTCAACGACGACGATGACGATGACGCGGCGGTTGTCGCGGCGGCGCTGCTCGCGGTTGCGAACGCGAACGCAAATAGCGCGGCCTTTACGATTACGAACAACAGCGGCGGCACTCGCACCTATTCGCTGCACCTTTCGGGATCGAACTGCACCAACGCCGCTGCCGGCAATACCGGCTCGGTCGCAAACGGCGCTGTGGGCTCCGTTTCCGTTCAGTCCAACTCGACCGGCTACGACATCACCGACGGTACGACCTGTAGCGCGGTAGTATCCGGAACCCGGGCGGGCGTTTTCACCTGCACCGACACCGGCACCGCGATCAGCTGCTGATTCAATCATTTCGTCAAATCGCCGCGAATCTCACCCAGGGATTGCGGCGATTTGACTGCGCAGCGCCCGCCTGCGCGATGCGATTCGCGCGGGCGGGCGCTGTCCGGTTTTTTATTCCAGAACGCCTTTCGTCGAAGCGATGCTGTCGCCCATGCGCGGATCGAATTCGAAGGCCATGCGCAGCGCGCGGCCCAGGGCCTTAAAGACGCTCTCGTGAATGTGATGACGATTTTCGCCGTAGTGCACGTTGACGTGCAAATTCATGGCGGCGTTCATTGCGAACTTCTGTAGAAATTCGAGCGTGAGCTCCGCGTCGTACACGTTAAATTTGCCGACGTTGATCGCGTCGGGTCCTTTGTACGTAAAATTAAAACGCCCGCCCAGATCAACCGCGACAGTCGTCAGAACCTCGTCCATGGTCAGGGTAAAATGACCGTACCGATTCATGCCGGCTTTGTTGCCGACCGCCTGACGCACCAGGGTTCCCAGAACGATCGCCGTATCTTCGACCGAGTGGTGCCCGTCGATTTCCAGATCGCCCCGCAAGAGCAGATCCATATCGATCAGACCGTGCTTCGAGATATGACTGAGCATGTGATCGAAAAACGGGATTTCCGTATCGAGATTGTAGCGCCCCGTGCCGTCGAGATTGATCGACATGCGAATGTCGGTCTCGGAGGTCTTGCGGGCGTACTCGGCCGTGCGCGGTTCGCGGTGATTGCTGGCGGTGATTGTGTCGGACATGGTTCGGTCGCTATTCTGAGAATAGTCTAATCAGAATATCGGTCGGGGGGTAATCAAAAATCCAACCCGCGCGGGCGGGTTTCCGCGACGGAAGGCCCCGATGGGCGCCGAACGCGCTCTCGTATCCCGCAGGAAGAGGGCGCGTTCGGTTGCATTCGCAGACTACAGGTGGAATGTCTTAAAGGGCTTTCGCAAAAATCATCAGCTCTACGGTTTCGGAATCGCCACACTCGGGGTCGCCTTCGCAGGAAGCGGCCATGACGCTCTCTTTACGCGTTTCAAAGGTGATGCGTTTGCCGACCAGGGGTTGCTCACAGATTCCGAAGTCGGCCATCATCGAGACCTGACGATCGCCGTAGTCGAGCTCGACGTAGCACGCGATGTCGCCCGCTTCAAGCGAAGTGACTTTCGGCGCGGCGGGCGCTTTTTCGGGCTGGCTGGCCGTCAGAAAGCCGCCGAAGACCCAGCCGTCCTGGCCGTTGTGATCGATCAGCGCCCAGCGACCGGTTTTGCCGGCGATGGTTTCTTCGTTTTCGCCCTGTTCGAGAACGGTGACTTCGCCGCGATAGGGAATCAGACCGAGCTTTTCGCTGCCCGTGCTGGGAGCGCTGCGCACGATCAGTCCGCTTTTCGCGGAGGCGTACATAGCAATTCCTGAGGCGCTTTCGCCGCAGTGAATCGAGAGGACCCCGGACGACAGAGCCAGAACGGTAATAAGGAGAGCGGATTTGAGTTTCATGAGATGGAGTATATCCTGTAAGGTTTAAATGGATTGAATCCGGAGCAACACGCTCGGGCGGGAAAAAATCGCGCGCTCCGGGCGCGGGAGTCTGGATTCGCCTCTGAGTGAATCGTCCATACTTCCCCGGTCAATCAGATTTTGGCCCGGTAGATACGCGCGCGGGAAAGGCCTTCGGTTGCGACAGGCCGGATCGACAGGCTCGACAAAAAAAGGCCGCGGCCTCCTGGGAACGGTACCGCGGCCCTGAGGCTTTGCGAAGGGGGTTAGTTTTTTTTCTTGAGCAGGACTCGATCCGTCTGCAAGCGCTCCTTCCCGTCAGCGTCCTTTAGTTTGATCGTGACCAGCGCCAATTTTTCAGTGAGTTTTTTATACAGGCTCATTTGATGCGTGACTTGCAGCTGCACGAACATCTTATTTCCGGTTTCGACGTAAGCGATTGTGCTGCCCGTGTCCGTACATCCTTGCGGCGTGCAGGATTTCCCCTCGATCAGAATTTCCGTGATCTCATGATCCGCCTGTTTCTGAATCCCGAGGGCCACTGTGACCGAATCCAGATTGAAGGTCCCCTCACCGCTCAGCATGCGATACGAAATACTGGCCACCGACGCGGGCGGGTTATAGGCCAGCTCCGCGTAGCTTTCAATCGTGTTTTGGTTGTCGACGTAAACGCGAAACACATCAGGACGGCCGATTTCCGACTTACAGTCGACGGTGATATAATTTTCACCGATGGACACTCCATCACCACCCGGGCCCTTATCGCAGTGGCCGGAGGGCGAATAAACGCGTAAGTTCTCCGCAGCGAGTCCGTATTTACGAAAACCCCGCCCCTGGATCAGAAGCTTTTTCTTCCCGATCGGTCGCGCACTGACGAATTGCATCTTCGGTTCTGGCAGGGTATATACAAAAAGCGTTCCTTCGCGGGTTTGTTCTTCGCAAAGCTGTTCGCAATCATTGCATTGCGCGCATTGCAGGCAGGAGCTCGTATCCGTCGATGCCCTGGGCTGGCAGATCTCACAGACCCCCAGAACGCAGACGACCTCCGATTCCTCCGCGTACTGGTGCACCGGTTCATAGGCTCCCGATACCTGGTAATCGATGCTGCGAAAATTCAAGAGATTTGAAAGTCCGGCGATCACCTTCGCCAGTTGCATGCGCTTCCCGGCCCGGTCCCGCAGAGACAGAATCGGTCCCAGCGCCTCCGGCCCCAATCGTACGATGGCGCTTTGAATCCGAACTTCGTCCGCCGGATAGTTTCCGTCGCAGCAGGCCTGCACAATCGCCGGGGCGGCGAAGGCCGCTTCCGCTCCATGCAACGCCAGAATTTCGATCAAGAGATCTCGATACTGGGCGGCATCCGCCGTCGAAGCGTCGCGCACCAATTGCATTTGGGTATAGATCGTATTCAGACTGGCCCTGTTTGCCGACCCGGCGCGCGGCATTTTATAACCAGCGGCAATGATCGCACCCAGCAAACGGCTCGCGGCGATCTTTACGTTTATATTTTTTTCCGCCTGGTCCGTGGTCTGTGCATCGAACAATCCCGTGCCCTTGTTCGGGAGAAAGAGCGAATCCGCCAGACCTTTGAGTAGCGCTGGAGACGGTCTCTCGTCTTTCTTGACCGGAGCATTCGCTCGATGTAGATCAAATTCGCTGGCGAGAGTCCAGGCGAGTTGATTGTACTGTTCAATCTTTTTGGTCGAATTGGTGGACGCTGCCGCTCCCGGGTCAGTCAGCAGCTTCGCAACGCCGGCATCCACCAGGTCACTCTGCGTCCGGCTGGAACCAGTCGCCGACACATAGGTATCCAGCAGCACAGCCTGCTGCGTTTGCCGAAGCGTTTTGTCCGGCCGATTGTCCGGGACGATCCCCGAAATAAAGCTGTAGGTGCTGCTGGCCGGCCGATTGGTTTCCAGTGCGCCGGGCCGCGCGAGCACCAGCGCCTCGACTACGAAGCTAACCTCTTGAAGATAGATATCTTTATCGAAGGAACCATGACCCAGGTATCGAAACTCCAGTTGATTGGAGTCGGCGATATTCACCTGAAAGTCGCGCCGATTCACAACGCGCGCAATCGCCTCAAGATCTTCGCGCATCTTTTCGACCTGAGCCTGCCCCGACACAAAGCCCTGGGTCGGCAGCGCAGCGCCGAGATCCAAACCGACTCGGGCGAGACGCGAATAAGTATCGGCGATCATACTGGAGAATCCGCCGGGAGCCACCGCGATGATTCGCAGGTTATGATCTTGATCCGCGCTTCGGTCCGGCAGATCCAACTCCAGCTTCGCCCGCCCCGTATAATTTTTACGCGTAATACGTCCGGGCGAAAACGAAACCACAACCGGCACAGTGTACAGCTTAAAGCCCGGCGGAAGTTTTTTAACATTATACAGATTTTCCAGAACCCGTCCTCCGAGCACAGTATTCGCCGTCGCCTCAAGCGCCTGATAATACGGCGCGTTCAATCCGTCCGCCGACGCCGCGCGGCTTTGCAAACCGGCCTGCAAGGTACTCTCCAGGTCCCCCAGTTTGCGTTCGATGTTTCGCTTCAGGGTTTCTTTTTCGCTGCGACTCTCTTCGGAAAACGCATCCGTACTCAGATCGATCTTCGTACTCTGGTTACCGTTTCGGGTTTGTTCGAGAGTGCTCGATACGGCCTCGGACAGTACCTGATTCAAAACCGACTTCTGGCTGCCGCTCAATTCACGCGTGCGGTTGATCTTTTTGGTCAGGCGTTCGACCAGATCCCGACTCGATTCCCCGCTCTGCTCTTCCGATATGGATTCCACGATCGGCGCCAGCAATCGGACGCGTACCGCGGTCTGAGTAATCGACTGCCGGTCGCGACTCGCCTGCCGGCTCTGGCGCACGTCCGCGAAGACTTTATCGACCTTCAGCAAATCGCCGAAATCCAGAACCCGATTGTCCTTCGTGGCGATCTCCTTCATCATACCGGGAGCGACGTGAATTTTGCCCGCGTCGACATCCCGGAGCCCGCCGTTTTTCGGCACTGGCTGCGTGGTATTCGGCCAGTAAGATTTTTTGAAGCGCACATCGAATGTGCAACCGCTGAATTGAATCAGAGCCAGCGCAGCGGCCAGTATTGTAAAACGTCTCATTTTATTTTCCTCCGCAAAGATTTATGTGGAGGAATCTACCCCGCCCCCGGACGCAGCGCTATCCGTGCGGCCCCGGAGATCCCAATCAAGCGTGGGCAGAGGCACGGTCATCGTACTGAATTTTTAGAGTCGTCGCCGAAGATCAGGCGCTCGTATGCGCGGCAATCGCGCAGAGTCAGGCGGGCGTGGGTGTAGTCGCGGATGATTTGGGACTGTTCTACCAGGTTGTAGTCGGCGAATCCAGAATCCGGGCGTAGCTGCATCTTTTTGAAAGTCAACGACAGACGCACGCGCCAGGGGACCAATCTCTGGCGACATATTTGAAAGAATCGCTTTGCGAACCGCCTCGAAGGGCCTGTCTGCTCCGCGGACCGTCCGGCATGCGCCGCCAGGAAGAGCGCCTGAACCACTAAGGCCTTCGAATAAACCGGAACACCGGGGGCGGCGTAATTCAGACGATGGGCCCACACAGGCACTCGAATTCTGCCCGGGGATACCAGGATCGAGGCCGCCGGCCGCAGTGAATAGCATTGCCGGGCTATTCTGACGGTCGCCAGGGAAATCTCCAGCCCATACACCGGCAGGCAGGAATACAGCAGAGCGCGCTCACCGGCAGTCGGAGACCTTAACTTACACTGAAACAACACCAGGACACCGCTGGCGGAATGTTTTTCGAATTTTCACGGGAAGCTCGCAACATCCTCTTGAGTTCCCATCAGAATATGTTAGAACCGGCACCCGCGCCATCCGCGAAGCCACGGAAACGAAGCGCAATGATCGGAATCAGCACGCATTAGATTGCGCTAACTGAATTTTAACGGATGCGTCCGTGGAGGCACGGAGGTGCCGGCGGGGCGTGCGTGGTGGCGCGGGTTGCGGGAGTGTGGTGGGGAGGGTAGGATGTTGGGTATGAAGAACGGACGGAGATGGATAATCATGATCACGGCGGGGATGATTATCGTCGCAGGTATCGCGGCAATTGGATTGCACAAATATTTTACAGGAGGTCAAGACCAGAAGAGCGAACTTGCCGAGCTTGCCGATGTGGCTTCAGCTGCGCTCCATATTGAGACGCTCTCAGGACCTCGGCTTGCATGTCTTCGCGAGCAGCTGACAATGAACTGTTTAGAACGAATGCCGGATCGATACCGGGATGGAAAATCACTGAGGCCGGTCTTTCCGGGAGCGCCACAGGGATTTAGCCCGAAGAACTATCGAGCGAATTTCGCAAATATGACATTTAGTGCCCTGACCTGGCCTGCACAACCCAACCAACGAGGGATACCAAATTGGCATGCCAGCCCCGGCGAAAATGACGAAGCAATTCCTGTTTGGCTGACCTGGCCAGACCTGAATCAAATCATCGATCCAGACGGCGAAGAACCGCATTGGGATACCCTCGAAGCTAAGTCTAATACGAATACCTTCCACGAACTTCTGGGTTTGCACCAAGAATTAAGCGACGGCCTAGCCTTTCCGCCACCCGGAGCATCCTGGAAGGTCAACCCACATTTTGTATCTCAAACAGAGCCCGTACCTGATACATGCACCAATACGGAAAGTCCAAACGTCTATGACCAGGAAATGCAGCCCCTTCTGTACAAAACGCAACTAAATCATACAGCCTTCGAATACATTCGCTCTGAGCACCTGTACAATGCGATCGGCCAGAAACTATTTTCAACTAAATACAGCGAACTAAGTTTTCCTTTTGGCGTTCACGGATTCGGGCCTGAAAGACTCGGAGCAAAGCGCGGAGCCATCTTCGTCAAGTCCGCCTGGAAAATACTAAATTCACAAGAGATAGAGGATAAGCAATTCTTCTCCGTTTCGAATTCGGTCGTGGATCTGCTCCCGGGAAAAAAAGTGACCGTCGGACTTGTGGGCCTGCACATTGGCCTCAAAGTTCTCATTGAGCATTCAACGTACAAAAAGCCTCAATGGGTTTGGGCTACATTTGAGCACGTACAAAACGCGCCCATTGATGAACATCCTATGTTATGCACAGAAAAGTTCATCCCCGAAAAGAAACGCCAAGTATGTTTTTCCGACGACTACACGTGCAAACAAAAATACGCTTGTGTGCCGACATCTCCAGGCGCCGCCTCCAAGACTGATTTCGAGTACGAGAATCAATTCACTTTTTATGATCCAAATTGTATTAACCGCTGCAAGCTTGAATGCCGTCAGCCTCTCACTAATTGCAAAAAAATATGCGAGGCCAATACCGAGAAAATCGCGGATTGCAAACTCACTCAGGTCACGAGTGAGCAAACGATCTGCGACGATATTAAAACCGCGAAAGATCCCTTATGTGTCCATCTACGGTTAGACGCGAACCAGAAGACGAGAGCCTCAGTCTGGGAATACTATCGCCTAATAGATGCGCAATGGACACTGGCTCGACTCAGACGGGGGCGAAATAGACTATCTCTGCAACCTTTTCGGGTTACGAACCCCGCAATTGAGACTTTTCGCCAGAGGGATGACGGGGGGTGCGAAGGTTGCCATGAGCGTATCGCAAGCTCGTGCGATCCAAAGACACCCCTTCAATACGATCGCATTATAGGCTTACAGAACGCCACACGAAAATATTAAGCACTACTAAGTATTACAAGGAGAGGATAAAATGAGCACCCGAACAGGAAAACAACCCCAATTTACAAACCCCACTCTAATAGCAATTCAACGAATGCTAACAGAAGATTCGACCGCAAACCAGTCCCTGATAACCAAATTCAAAAACCTGAGCCAGCGACTCGAGACGCCAGAGCTTAACGAAGCCACTTATCGAAGCGAACTCTGGACTTTTATTGGGACACACTTAATTCAGGATTCGAATTACACTCCTGGTCTTGTCGAGGAACGCTTGATGGAGCTTTCTGTTTCATCACACTTCAAAGGATCCAGATTGGCGGTTTTTAGAATTCAAACAACATTAACATTCGGATATGTGCTCTGGAACGCCTTATCCTATGAACAGGCGGACAGCAACACCAACTCACAAACTCCCGTCTATCAAGAGAAAAATAAGATTTCGCGACTCTTTCAAGAACTTTTGAACGACTCCGGCCTGTTTAACGAAACTCGCAGGATTCTAACCACCGCAGTGGATAAACCTCAAATGACCAGCCAACTCGAGCAATTTTTTCGTACACAAATAGGTTTGGATGACCCGGCTGTAACCGAAGCTGCACAACAGATGGCAGACATGAAGGTCGACCGACACGCCTACCTAATAGACGAAGGCTTAGAAGCCCTCTACGAAGCCCTCTGGTAACCCCCCATCCATGCGCCCACTCCCCCATCACATCCTCAACCGCGTCACGCCGTACATCCCACACGAGCTAATCCCCGACGAACAGCTCGCGCGAATCCGAACGGCGCACGAAACCCTGCCCGACTACTCCACGGTCGCGGCAGGCTTCGAGATCCGGCTGGGGGACGGCGCTCCTTCCGCCAGCCAGGTCGACAGCTTCGCGGCCGTCAGCGCGGATCCACAGAGTCGCGACGCGTTCGCTACGATTCTAAATCCGCCGGACGAGCACAGCGCTGCGTGCGAAAACATCGCCGACCGCGCGATCGTCTCATCCCACGCCTGGCAACGCGTGTGCCAATTCTGCGATGACTGGCGGCAATCCAATTCGCCGCTCCACGACATCACGCATCTATGGCTGGAATTCGATCACGCCGACGAAGCGGACGCGCATCCAACTTCGCCGGCCCCGAGCCTGATCTATGCACCTCCCGTCCCGCAAGAACCGAACACCGCGAATTCCGATGCTACCGACACCTCCGCTCTCCGCACGCAGCGCGCTCTCGATCTCTTGCTCGGCGAATCGGAAACGACCGACGCGATCGCCGCGAATTATCTGCGCTGCGAGGCCGCTCTCGGATCCTATCCCGGCGCGCGGATCAAACATGCCGGGGTGATGCTGCCGCGCAAGATCCAGGCGGTGCGCATTGTCATCGAAAATCTGGCCGCGCAGGATCTGCCGGAATATCTGGAGCGGATCGGCTGGCCGGGTGATTTCGCTCGATTGCGTACATTTTTGCATGAATATAAACCATATCTGACCCAAACTTTAGTTGACCTTGACCTGTCAGAAACGCTATATCCGAACCTCGGAATCGAAATTTCATTTCCGCAGGCAGAAATTGACCGCTGGCCGGGTTTCCTGCAGACTCTCGTCGATCGGGGGCTTTGCTGCCCGAAGAAGGCGGCGGCGCTGGCCGGATGGATTGGCCCGTACGGACTGGAGATTCCGGAACTGGAGACGCCGAAAGCGACGGCGCCGATTTTGTGGCGCACGCTAAATCACGTTAAATTGACATTAGGGAGCGACGGACAAAAAGCGACCGACGATCGCTGCGTCTGCAGTGCAAAGGCGTATCTGGGTTATATTGCCGGCCGTCGCCCGCCTCAGCTTTTGAAAGTCGAGCATGATCATCCATCCCGATTACGAACAACCGGGGATGCTGGCGCAGGACGCCTTTACGATTACCTGCCGGGCCCGCCGACGCCGCGACGGGCGGCTGCTGCTGTACACGACGGCGCGGGATCCGCAGACGAGCCAGGCCCATTTTAATCTACTCCGACACGAGTTCGAAATCGCGGCGCAAATCTACGATCCGGACCACGGTTTGCACCCCCTCGCTCTCGAAACCCGGGAGGGCCGGCCTTTTCTGCTGCGATCCGACCGTCGGACCAGCGCCCTATCGGAACGAATCTCAGAACGCGTTCACAATCCCGAAGCCGGCCGCTTTAGCGCCGCGGAGATCATCCAGACCGCCCGCGACGTATTGCACGCATTAGAGCCGCTGCACCAGCAAAGATTGTTTCATGGAAACTTAAGACCCGAAACGGTCTGGTACCTCTCCGACGGCGAAGCCAAAAACAGAATCTGCGGCCTGGTCGGTTTCGGCGCGGCGGCCGGCGACCCGCGGTATCTCGCACCGGAGCGTACGGAACGCGTAGCGCGCCCGGCCGACTACCGCTGCGACTACTACGGCCTGGGCCTGTTGATCTTCGAAATGGCGACGGGACATCCGCCTTTCGCGGCGGGCGATGCGGCGGGAACTCTGCATGCTCATCTAACTGAAACGCCCTCACCCCTTGATCAGTTTCGCGCGGACCTGCCGGCCATGCTCATCGCAATCACACAACGCTTGCTGGCAAAGCATCCGGAAGAACGCTACGAAACGTCGTACGGAATTTTACGCGATCTCGACGCCTGCGAAGCGCCGATTGCAAACGATGCGCCGGCGGTCGTCGCCGGCCGTTATGATCGCGAGGCTGTCTTTCGCATCCCGGAGGGAGTATTCGGCCGCGAAACAGAATTCGAAGGGCTACGTAAAATCGTTTCGCAATTCGCTCGTACGTCGCTGTCGAAAGCGAATGCAGCCGATGCAGAGAATCGCGGCGATGCTCTGCTTGTTTCCCGGAGCCGCCTGGTCTTGATCACAGGCGAAGCGGGCTCGGGAAAATCCGCGTTCATTAACGCGCTGCGAAACCTTATTCAGACCGAACATCCTGAAATTCGCACGGCCGGCGGTCGTCAGACACATTCGCGAAGGACGCCTTATGAGGCATTGAACCAGATTTTACGCGAGCTGGTCCGGGGGATTTTGCATCTAAACCTGGCGGAGTTCTCTCGCTGGCGCGAACGCCTGGCCGTTCTACCCGGAGACGGACTGACCCTGCTGGCCGGCATTCCGGAAGCCGCGCCTTTGTTGCAACAGGAGTCTCCGGAATTTCGCAAGCAGCAATGGCCGGCGGCGAAGCGCGTTTCGCCGGCCGAACGCGAACACCGATTGCAACTGGCCATGCTGGGCCTGACGGATTGCTTTGCGACGCCGGAGCGGCCGCTGGTATTGTTTCTGGATGATCTTCACTGGCTGGATCCCGCCTCGGGTCGGGCGGTCGAAGCGATTCTGGAACGCGGACGCAATCCGCACCTGCTGGTAATCGCCACGGCTCGCAGTCCGGACGACTCGCAAAACGACGCCCTGAATCGATTGATCCGCAGCGTCGTCCCCGATCATCGCTACGCTCTCGGTCCCCTGCCGGCCGACGCCGCCCGGGAGATCTTAACCCGCGCTGCCCCGACATTAAGCAACGTACCCGAGATCGCGGCGGAGTGTCTGCGGCGCTCCCGGGGCAACGCGCTGGTATTCGTACAACAGTTGCACGCGCTCCATCAAGAGGGCACGCTGCGCTTCGACCAAAAACAGGAGCGCTGGCTTTGCGAGATCGATGAGCTGCAGAGAACGGGGCCGGGTTTCGCCGGGGCGGAATTTCTGGCGAAACAAATCGTTCGCCTGCCCCCGGCAACCCGCACGCTGCTGGAAGCGGCCGCCTGCATTGGTTCCGAATTCCTCGCCGGAGATCTCGCGCTGGCGAAACCCGACTTCGATGCGGCCCGCATCGAACGAGAGCTCGCAAGAGCGCTCCAGGATAATATAATTGTACGTCTCGGAGCGCAATCGCCGCCCCCGAAAGATGGCCCCGGGTCGGGGTATCCGATCGCGTCGGGCGCGCTGGAAAATTATGGCCGCTATCGTTTCGCCCACGACCGCATCCGCGAAGCAGCGTACGCCGGGATCCAGGATGCGAAACGCGCCGCGCTGCACTTTGCAATCGGCAGCGCTCTGTATGCGCGCGGAAAGCGGCGCAATGATCGCGCGAAATCCAGACGCGGTACGGACCCGGCGCTTCGCGACGAATTTGAAATTTTCGAGCAGCTCCGGCGCGGACGTCAGTGCATCAATAAGGACCGGGATCGCGCGATCTTTCTGCGGATCGGTCTGCAGGCGACTCGTAGAGCCCGGCTCGCAGGCGCACACGAGACGGCCTTCGCCAGCGTGCGCGACGCGCTGGATATGCTCCCGCAGAATCACTGGGAAACGATCTACACAATCGCCCGGACTCTGTATCTGGAAGCGGCCGAACTCGCTTACCTGAATCACGAACACGATCTCGCCGATCGTTATTTCCGAACTCTGCTGCGCCACGCTCGCAGTGACGACGATCGCATTCGCGCCTTGAGCTTAAAGATAGTGGCGGCCAATCACGTCGCGCGTTTCGACGCGGCGATCGACGCCGGCCTGCGGGCCCTGCGAATCGCGGGAGTGCGTTTGCAATTTTTTCAAACCCCCAAGTTGATTGGAGCGTTATTGAGCATGCGCTGGCGCCTGCGGGGGGCGCCGATAACCAGGCTCGCCCGCCTGCCCTTTCAAAACGAAACGCGCACGCGACGTATTCTCGAACTGTGCATGCATCTGATCCCGCCGGCCTTTCTGGCGAACCGCAATCTCGCGATTCTGTGCGGACTCAAGATGCTTTCGATCGCGCTCAAATTCGGCAACAGCCCTGTCGCCTACTCGGCCTATGGAATGTACGCGGCGATTCTTTCGCTGGTCTGGAAAGACTATCGCGGCGCGTATCGCTTTGGACGCCTGAGTCTGGAACTCTGCGAACGCGAGAACAACCCTGCCTTTCACGCAAACGCATTATTCGGAGCGGGCGTATTCACTTCTTATTGGGGCGAAGCTCTCGACGCGTCGCGCGAGATGTTCGAACGCGGTCTGCGCGAAAGCCTGCGCTGTTCGGATCTGGTCTATGCGGCCTATAACGCGCGAGTGCTGATCGGCGTCTGGATCATGGGCGGCACGCCCCTCCCCGTCTTCGCCGATGGATTGCGTCGCCTGCGAGAGCTCTCATATAAAATTCAGGACCCGGACCTGAATCTGTTGATACGCATCGCGGAAACTCGCCTGCAGGCGCTGCGCGAAACGGGAGATCTTAGCGCGAAGACGATCGCAGAATTCAGCGATAAACTGAATACGGAACCCGCTCGCGGCTATCACGCGCTCTTTTTTCTCGAAAGCGCCTGCATCCTGAACGCCGACGACGTGGCCCGGACACAGCCCCTGACCCGGGCTCTCGCGAAGCTCGATGAGTTCTTAACCTCCGGTTTCTATTTCGCGGATGCGCTTTTGTTTCGCGGACTCATACTTGCGCGCCAAATCAAATCGAGCTTCTGGAATCGTCGCCGGCTGCGGCGGATCATCAAACAGCTGAAAAAATTCAGTTTGGTCAGTCCTGTTAATTTCTTGCATCGCGTGGAATGGCTTTCGGCCGAAGTCGCACGCCTGGAGGACAGGGTCACAGAGGCGGCTGAATTGTACGACCGGGCGGCGGAGACGGCGCAGGCGAATAGCTTCGCGCATCATGCCGCGGCGATCGCCGAGTGCGCCGGACGATTCCACTTCGCCCGCAAGAAAATGCCCCAGGCCCGGGCCCGTTTGCGAGCCGCCTGTGACGGCTTTCGCAATTGGGGCGCGGAAGCGAAGGCGCGAAAAATCGCAGCCGAATTTTCCGGCTGGTTCGGCGAAGGCGAAACAATTTGGGCGGATTCTGCCATATCCAATCCTGAACACATCGCCCGACTCGATTTAGAAACGGTGCTCGGCGCGGCCCGGAGTATCCTGGGCGAAATTCGTCTGGTGCCCCTGCTGGAACGTCTGATGCCGGAAGTCCTCCGGAGCTCCGGCGCGGATCGAGTGGCGCTGCTGTTTGAAAGCGACGGCGAACTACGCCTGGAAGCTCTGGCAAGCGCGGATTCGCTTCGCCTGTTACCCGGCCTGCCCATCGCTCGCATGTCGGAGCGGTCAATTGCTGCGGATGACGAAGTGCCGCTGGACTTGCTGCGATTCGTTTCGCGTTCGCAACGCGTCGCCCTGGCCGGCGCCGCGAGCGCAGATTATAATTTTGACGGCGATACTTATTTTAAGCGACGGCGCCCCGCGGCCGCGATGGCTCTGCCGTTGATCTACCAGGGACGTTCGCGCGGCGTGCTCTATCTTGAAAATATGATCACGCGCGAAAGCTTTAATGAAAAACGCGTGGCGCTTTTGACCGTACTCTCCGGCCAAATCGCCAGCGCGATCGAAAACGCGCGCCTGTATCGCGATACGGAAATTCTCGGCGCAACCGTCGGCCGGCTGCTCGATGCGACCCGGGCGATTTCGCGTACGCGGACTCCTGTCGAAGCCGCTCTGACCGCCGTCGATTTCGCCCGGGAATTTCTGAATGATCCGCTGAGCGGCCATTGTATTTATTTGCGACAATCGCCCCGGGACGGCTGGCTCAAGATCGATTCGCGCGCCGACGAAGACCTTATTCTAAGCGCCGCTGATTTCCAGGCGGAGGTCGGCGGCATCGCGCAGGGAGCAGCCAGCGTCGAATTTCAAACGGAACCGCAGGCAACTGCCTGGATTGCGGTGCGCGTCGCAGACCAACTGGCGGCGATGCTGCGATTGGATCTCAGGGCCGCGCGCGAAGGTAGTCGACAACGCGAGCAGGAGGCTCTCGAAGGCATGGCGGCGTCCCTGGCCCTGAGCCTTGATCTGCTCGGCCGCAAAGACCGCGAGAAGCTGGCGATCGTCGGCGAACTGGCTTCGGAAATCGTACACGATATTCACAATCACGCGCACCTGATTGAACGCGGACGGGAACTGGCCGCCGCCGGCCAACCCGAGTATTTCGATTTAATTCGCGAAGAAACACAGCAGCTCTTCGGCATGTCCCGGGATATTCTGGATTTCGCCGGGGAACGCATGCTCTTAAATCGCCGCGATGTTGAGTTAGAGAATTTCGCCGACGAAGTGCGTCGAAAACTGGCATTGTTTTTTAAAGGGCGCGAAATCATGATCGAACTCAATCTACACGGCACGGGTCGCGTCGCGCTCGATCGCGAACGCATGCTCCGGGCAATATTAAATCTGGCGAAGAACGCCGGGGAAGCGATGCCTGACGGCGGCGAATTTCACGTCGCGATTTATACGGAAGACGAGCTGCTGTACATCGCCTGCCGCGACACGGGAACGGGAATTCGCCCTGAACTGCAGGCGAATCTCTTTCAGGCCTTTGTAACTCACGGCAAAAGCGGCGGTTCCGGTCTGGGACTCGCGGTGGCGGATCGCGTCGTGCGCGCTCACGGCGGAGGCATCCAGCTGGAATCGGAACCGGGTCAGGGCAGTTGCTTTCGCCTGGTGATCCCGAGGCAAGCTCCTCCAGAGCTATAGCGCCTGCCGCCCGATTATCCCCGAGTGGGATTGCGGCTCAAACACTGGCTCGCCGATCAGGCCGGACCGCACAGTCGCACGGCCAATCGCACGAGCTCGGCGGAATTGCCGACGCCGAATTTTTCCATGATGCTGGAGCGATGCGATTCAACGGTCCGCACGCTCAGATGCAGGCGCTCCGCGATTTCTTTGTTGCGAAAGGCCTGCGCGACGTATCCCAGCACTTCGCGTTCGCGAACGGTCAGGGTCGCAAGCAGTGCCCGCTCGTCTTCGTTATGATCCGGCAAAATCGCTTCGACCGCTTCGGGAAAAACTCGCTCGTTGTTTAAGATGCGATGCAGCGCTTCGCGCACCTGGTCGGGATCTTCGGTTTTCAGCAGATAACCGTCGGCCCCGGCGTCGACCGCCGCCTTCAGATAGACCCAGTCGCTGTGCATGGTCAGGACCAGAATTTTAATATCCGGCTTAAGCCTTCGAAACTCGGCGATCGACGTGAGTCCGCTCTCGGCGCCCAGACCGATGTCGAGCAAAATCAGATCGCAGGCGATCATGCGCAGGCGATTGATGGCGTCGGCGGCGGAGCGACTTTCCCCGGCAACACGCAGGGCCTCGTCCTCGTCGACCAGAGTCCGCAATCCCAGCCGGGTCAGCCCGTGGTCCTCGACGATAAAGACCGATTTTTCTCCACCCCGCGCCATGCCGGGAGTATCCAGGCGATCGAATTTCGGTCAAGCACGAGTCGGATTTTTGATTGCGCCTTCGGGACCGGTAGAAATTCTGGCCGCTCGGCTTTTGTTAAAAAGTCGTGGTGTCACGCTCAGGTGGCGGAACTGGTAGACGCGCTAGTTTCAGGTACTAGTGGGAGTAATCCTGTGGAGGTTCAAGTCCTCTTCTGAGCACAGAAGCCGCGGGCCCCATCCGCAAACGCGCAGAACGCATAGAGCGCGCTTGCGGATGGGGCCCGCGGCTTTTTTATTATCCGAACGCTTCCGCTCGGATTCGCTCCCTCTTTCAGGCGAGACTGCAAACATCAGCATCAGTTGGTGCACACCTCCCAAATCCTGCCAGGATCCATGACCTTGCCGGCGCCAATCCGCCCCACAAGGTGACATGACGCCAAGAACCAGATAAAGTCTGTGCGGGCCTCACCGAATCCAATAATTGCCTTTACAGACTTTTATTTGACACCTCCACTGTTTAAGTGAAGTCCAGCCCCGGGAATGCCATACTTGAGCTCCCCGGCTGAGTCAATAAAGCGATGAACCGATATTTGGATCAGACCGATTTATCCAGACTCTACTGACACGATTTTTCGAATGCTTGAAAAGCTGAATCGCCAGGCATGAACATGGAAAAAAATCTTCCCATCATTGAAAGCTCACAATTAGAAAAATTGCCTGAACGAGCACGTGATCCAATCGAATACAGAAAGAGTGGCCTCAGCTTAAATCACATCCAGGGATGTCCCCTGGATTGCGCTTATTGCATTCGTCATTCGTACGATCTATGGGATCAACGCAGGCCAAAAGCCTTAATGAGTGATGCGATGGCCGTAAATGCGCTGGTGACTCATCCATATTTCACGGCTCACACCACGCCGCTGCAACTATTGAATCGAGACACAGATCCATTCCTGCAAAACGTCAAGCAGCATACGCTTGCCGTCCTGAGAGATCTCGACAGGCGTTCCTTACGCAATCACGTGCTGGTGATCACACGATGCAAAATAAACTCGCAGGACCTTATACAGCTTAACATGCTCAGACACATCAAGCTAACAATTCTATTTACGTATTCTGGTATCGAGAATGCGCAAATTGAGCCGCATCCGGCGCGAGCAGTTATCGAATCCCTTAAGACGACTTCATCCATTCCTGATAGAAATTTCCGAACCATACTATACTGGCGTCCACTGGTGCCCGGCCTGAATGATTCCGGCGAGCATATCGATCGCGCCGGAGAGTTGGCCGAATACGCTGATGCAACCGTCTATACGGGACTTTTCTATCGTAGACAAATCGCCGCATACTACGAAGCGAATGGAATCCCTGAGCCATACAGCAAAACGGCCCGGCGGAAAATAATTCCCCACGAATTGGAAAGCCGCATTCTGGACAGATACGTTTCAACCACACCGCTCTTTCGAAAAACCTCGTGCGCTGTTTCTTATGTCCACGGATTGCCGGATTACAACGGGCACTACGGCATCAGGGAACTCTGCGATATTTGTCCTGTGCATCAACGCGAAATAT
The DNA here is from genome assembly GCA_024742665.1 of bacterium. GTDB lineage: Bacteria > Spirochaetota > Leptospiria > Leptospirales > Leptonemataceae > JANSYA01. Next base: position 161,821 of record JANSYA010000007.1, on the reverse strand, counting down.
GCGCCAGCGCACATCGCGTGCCTTCGCCCGAAGTAATTCATGCAAGCGCCAGACAACTGAAAGAAATCAATGGCTTAACGGTGAAAAAAATCACCAGCAGGGCAGCAGTCGTTTCCGGCCTTGATTCAGAGCAGCCGCGATACTACCTGCAACACCGTTTGGGTTTTCAGATTCACGACATTCGGCATCCACACCATATACACCTGCATGGGCGGGCGAATCCAGAGCGAAAGAAAGCAAACCCGGACAGCTGACTCACCGGCGCCCACAAACCCGGCGAGCATCGCCCCGAACCCACCATCACTCTGTGATAGTACGGATCCATTTTCATCAGTATCAAATAAAATGAGACCAATCACATAATACTTTAACAAATTTAACGAAACATTGCTTGAAAAAATCTGAATAACTTCGTCCAATAGCTCATGATCGATCCCGGAATCATTCGTCAAAAAGCGGCGCGCGGATTGCGGCGCTTTCGAATCATCGAAGGCTTTCGCAGCAACGAAGAGCTGGTCGAAGCCATCTACCTGGAACTCAAGGTGCTACTCGAACCGGCGCAGCTCTATGAAATGGAGCGCCAGGAGCGCGAGTGTTCCATCGAAACTCTGAGCGTGCTGGCCGCCTTCTATAAATGCTCTATCGATCACCTCATCGGTCACGCTTCAGTTTCCGCTCCCGTGTGACTTTCCCGGGCGCGCCCTGCTCGCGAAATTCAGCTTGTAATTTTCACGGCGCCGGACGAAGTTCAGCGCCTATGAATCGCCGTACTATCGTCTTCGCCTTCGCCGCCCTCTTTCCCGTACTGCTCCTCGTCTACAGTCTGCTGTACTTACGTTACGGCGGCGGCGATCACGCCCCGGCTCTGCAGACCCCGCCTCTGTGGCAGGACGATGTGCTCGAAAAAGTCGCGGACCTGGATCGCCCGCCGGGCAATATCGCCGTATCCCGAAGCGGTCAGGTTTATTTCACCTTTCACCCGGAAGGCGGCCCGGACATAAACGTCGCGCGATTAAAATCCGGAAGCGCAGACGAAGACGGCCTGACCGCATTCGAAGCTTATCCGAATTTGGAATTCCAATCGCGATTCGTTTCGCCGCTGTCGGTTCGCATCGACCGGCAGAATCGCCTGTGGGTGCTGGACCTGGCCAATCACGCGACTGGCACACCGAAGATCTTCGCCTTCTCTCTGGCGGACGACAGCCTCTTAATCGAATACGAAATCCCTTCCGATATCGCGCCCCTCGGATCGCATATGAACGATATGCAAATCGATTCGCAGGGCGAATTTATGTACATCGCGGACGCCTCGATCTTCGGCAAGAGTCCGGCTCTGATCGTTTTCGACATCAAGAATCAAAGCAGTCGGCGCCTGCTCGAAAACCACGAATCGGTTACGGCCGAACACTTCATCAGCAAAGTCGACGGACGCGACATGGTCGTCCTGGGATTTTTCGCGATTCGGCCCCACGTCGATTCCATCGCCCTCGACAAACGCGACGAGTGGCTGTACTATGCGGCCGTAAACGCCCAATATATGTATCGCGTTCGCGCGAAGGATCTGCGCAATCAAAGCCTTTCGCCGACAGCTCTGGCCGCGAAAGTCGAACGCTTCGCACGCAAATCCCACAGCGACGGCATAACGATGGACGCCGCCGATAACATCTATCTCAGCGATCCCGAACACGACGCCGTGAACGTGCTAAAAGCCAACGGCGAATTTCAGACGCTGATCGCCTCGCCGAAGCTGCGCTGGCCCGACGGTTTCAGCTTCGGCCCCGACGGCTATATCTACGTCACGTGCAGCGCGCTACAGCACGTGATCTTCAAGAGCCGATCGTATCAAGAGCAGCATGAACCCTTTCAGATCTATCGGTTTAAAGGAATCGTGTCCGGCATAGCCGGACACTGAGGGGAATCGTACCCGGTATTGCCGGGCACTGAGGGAATCGCGCCTGGCGTAGCCGGGCACTGAGCCGCACCGCGCGGTTTTACAAACCGCTGAGGCGCGCGTACTCCGTGCGAAAGCTATCGTTCGGCACTTCCCCGGCCCCATCGACCGAGAATTCTGGACGGACTCCGTTTACGAAGTACATATCGATTTCGCCTTTGTGTTTGGCCGGCACGCGTCCCCGGTATTCGCATTCAAAAAGATCGCGAACCCGCTCATGCACCGCTCCTGAAATATTAATCCGACCGGCGACGCCGGAGCTTTCGCAGCGACTGGCGATGTTGACCGTATCGCCCCAGACGTCGTACGCGAATTTCTTTTCGCCGATGACACCGGCGACTAAAGGCCCCGTGTGAATCCCCAGGCGCAGCTCCCAGTACGGCAGCCCCTGCTCGACCTTGATCGCCTTCATGCGATTCATGAAAGCCTGGATTTCGAGCGCCGCGAGCACCGTATCGACGGCGTGCGTTTGATTCGCTTCCGGCACGCCGCCGGCGCACATATACGAATCGCCGATGGTTTTCAATTTCTCAAGATTATAGCGCGCGATCGTGGCGTCGAAGTACGAAAAGCACTGGTCCAGTTCTTTCACCAGATCTTTCGGCGAAAGCGACTCGGCGATCAGAGTAAAACCCTGGAAGTCCGTAAACAAAACCGTCGCCGCATCGAAATGCACCGGCTCGGTTTTGCCCGTCGCCTTCAGTTCGTCGGCCACGCTGACCGGCAAAATATTCAGCAAGAGCCCGTCGGACTTTTTTCGTTCTTCCGAAATCAAACGGCGGTCGCGGCGCGTGAATCGCAGCTGCTTCGCCGCGCTTTCGTTTTGCTGAATATAATAGCGCGAAAGCCGGCCGAACCAGGCCGCCCCGACCATCGTCGCCAGCGCGACCAGCAGAACTTCCAGGCGAAACTGCTGAAACTCGGCCGGACTGATCAGCCAGAGACTGATCACAAAATTCGCGACCATAAATCCCGTATTTAAAATATACGAAAAGCGACTGAATAGCCCGACGCCCAGGCCGCCTCCGGATGAATAGAGAATGAATAAAACCGGCGCATAACGCGGAATATACGCCGCGAGATGGCCGACCCACACGCTCCAGCCGAAGACGACCAGCCAGAACAACTGTCGCTTCCAGGCGGCGAAGGCCAGCGTGCCGCGCACCAGGCGATAGGTCGAAGGCACGGGTCCGAACATAATCAGCAGGCCGCCGCCGATCACGAAGGCCAGCGGCAATCGCGCGCTGTATTCAGCATCGAAAAAATAGATCACCAGCACGAAGACAGTCGTCAGCGCCGTGCCCGCGAAAGAACTGCGCAAAGCCGGCTGGGCCGCCGTCCGCTTGAGATCGCTCCACTTGATCCGCATATTAAGGCTCTCCGCACTCCCGCGCTTCAGGCGTCCGGCAGAGCCAGCGCCTGCGCTTTCGCCCCGGCCGGGCCGTAAATCCGATGCACGGCTTTGCCGACTGCGTCAAAATAAAAACGCCGTTCTTCAGTCGGCGCGTCTTCCGCGTAGCCTTCGTTAAAATAAAAGCGCGCCTGCACCCGCTGCGGACCGCTGCCGGGCAACACGCGATCGAATTCCATCGCAAGCAATTGCAGATCGCCGCCCTGAATCGCCCCATGCGTGCTCTGGTAAGCCGCGCGAATCGTCGCCAGCTCCGAGGCCGCGGCACCGGTAGCATCAGCATTGGGGCCGGCTCGTAGCTCGCTCGTAAATACGGAACCGTGGATCGCAGACGCTGCGAATATGGCCGCGGCCAACAGCAGCGCGCCTCTCGAATTCCCGGAGACACTGGCGGGCAAAGATAGATTCCAGAAAGCGATTCGCATAGTTATCGTAAATCGTCGTCAGCAGGAGCCTGGTCAAACCAAATTCACCCCGCGATTCTTTAACGGCACTCATACTTGCCGCGCATATATACGACCGAACGCGTAATCAATTCTTCCAATACGGCCTGGTCTACGTCGTCCAGACGTTTCAGATACAGACAGGACTTGCCTGTCTTAAATTTTCCCAGACGCGGCATCAGATCATCCGCGGACGCGAATCCCTGCATCACGTACACAACGAGATTCTGCGCCCGGGGCGCGAAGCCAGACACAAACATATCCCCTTCCCGACCGCTTTCATATTTGTAGTGATAGCTGCCGAAGCCGATCATATTCCCGCCCCAGACCCGCGGGGCTTTGCGCGTAATCTTTCGCATCAGCTTGATCAAGCGACGTGCATCGTCGCGTTTACCGTCATGCGTAATTGCGGTGAGCACCGATTCGACGCTGCGCTCCAGCGGCACAGTCTTCGCTTTCTTATTAGATGTCTTCTGCGTGGATTTTTTCGCGGCCTTCTTCACAGCTTTGCTGCGTTTTTTTTGCGCCATACCAGCTCTCCTGAATGAGCGACCTTCGCCCTGCCCCGGATCATCGCAGAGCCAAAAACGAACGAAAGGCTGGCACAAAGAAAATCGCGGTCCAGTTTTTTTCAGATCTCTGTATGCGCCGGGAAGGTCCCGCAAAATGCAAAATTGAACGCAAGTTCATGGCAGGCGCCGCGGATTTTGAAGGTCCGGAGACCTTCTCGTAAGACGACAACTGGCACTTTCTGCCACTTGCAAAAAAAAAGTTGCCGCTGGCTGATTCGATTCCCGGTATCTTTCTGAAAACCGGAAATATCCGGCAGGAGCAAAAATGTACCCGAATATCACCACTCCTTTGCGCAAGATCATCAGCGCCGGAGTCATCGCCAGCCTGATCGCCTTCACGGCCTACTGCGGCGGCGAACAATCTTCGCAGAGCGCGGCGCCCGCGGGCCAGGCCGCGGACATCGGCCAGGCCGACGCCGTCTATAGCGCCGACGCAGGCGCGAGCAGCATCACCTGGAAGGGATCCAAACTCTACGAATCCGACATTCACACGGGCACCATCGCCCTGGAGTCCGGCAAACTGGGTTTCAAAGACGGAGCGCCGGTCGCGGGATCGTTTACGATCGACATGACCAGCATTCAAAACACCGACATCGAAAACGCCGAGTACAACGCGAAGCTGGTCGGGCACCTCAAGAACGAAGACTTCTTCGACGTTGAAAAATTCCCCACCGCGAAGTTCGAAATCGTAAGCGTCTCGCCCGGATCCGCCGCGAACGAATACAATATCACCGGCAACCTGACCATCAAAAGCATCACGAAATCGATCAGCGGAACGGCGACCATCGCCAACAACGCGGACGGAGCGGAAGCCAACGCGAAACTAATATTCGACCGCACGCAGTTTAATGTTCAGTACGGTTCTGAAAGCACCTTCGCCGACCTGGCGAAAGACAAAGTGATCGACGACAAAATCGAGATCGCAATGAAAATCGCTCTGGCGAAATAAGAGCTTATAGTCCGATGCGGTCGCGGTCTCAGGCAGGCAGAGCCGACCAGACCGCATCGGGCCGCCACTCACCTTTCAAGATCGGCGATCGCGCCGATTCTTCGCTGAAATTCCGCGCCTGCTCCGGACGCCGCTCTTGAAAAGGCAAATCTGCCGACGCAGCGCCACCATTCCGCAGCGGCTCTAAAAATCGAAGAAAAATCATTTGCCCGGAGCAAGGCGCCGAATCCTGCTCAGACCATGCAGGAATACCGCAGCGTCAATCCCGCCACCGCGGAACTCATCGCCGAATACGAATCGCACTCCGACGCGCACATCGCCGCTGCGATAGATGCGGCCCGGAGCGCCTTTCACGACTGGCGTCGCGGCGACTTTGCGCAGCGATCGAAATTCTTAAACGAACTCGCCGCACAGCTGCGCGCAGGCCGCGAAGACTTCGCGCGATTGATGGCGATCGAAATGGGCAAGCCGATCCGCGACGGCCTGGGCGAAGTCGAAAAGTGCGCCCGCCTCTGCGAGTACTACGCCGTGCACGCTCCGGCCTTCGCCGCCGACGAAGAAGTCGCCGCTGATACAGGTGCGACTCGCAGCTCGATCAGCTACCAGCCCCTGGGAATCATATTCGCCGTCATGCCCTGGAATTTTCCATTCTGGCAGGCTCTGCGGGCCGCGATTCCAGCGGTCGCCGCGGGCAACGCTGTCGTGCTCAAGCACGCGCCGAATGTCGCCGGCTGCGCCCTGGCGCTCGAAAAAATTTTGCGGCAGGCGCTGCTATCGGCGGGCGGACCGCCGGAGCTCTTCGCGAATCTTTTTATTTCCCACGAACAGGCCGGAGCGCTCATCGATCACACGCTTGTCCGGGGCGTAACTTTTACCGGGAGCACCCGGGCGGGCCGGAGCATCGGGGCGCGAGCCGGGGCCGCCCTCAAGCCCGCGGTGCTGGAGCTGGGCGGCAGCGATCCCTGTGTGATTTTTGCAGATGCGGACATCAAACGCGCCGCCCGACTGTGCGCGCAAAGCCGTCTGATCAACGGCGGCCAGAGCTGCATCGCCGCCAAACGCTTTATAGCCGTGGCCGGAATTCACGAAGAGTTCCTACAGGCCTTTCTGTCAGAGATGCGGGCCCCCGTGATGGGAAATCCGCTCCAGACTGAAGCGACCCTCGGCCCCCTGGCCCGTCTCGATCTGCGTGAAGCCCTGCACGCCCAGGTCCAGACCACGATCGCGGAGGGGGGCCGGCTGCTGCTGGGCGGTGAGATCCCGGAAGGGCCGGGCGCCTATTATCCACCGACCGTGCTCGCGGATGTCACACCCGGCATGACCGCGGGTCGCGAAGAGCTCTTCGGTCCCGCCGCGGCAATCATGCGGGCCGACAATGAAGAGCACGCCATCGAGCTGGCGAACGCGACCGACTTCGGCCTGGGCGCCGCCATCTTCACCGGAGACCCGGACCGGGTTGCAGAGCTGGCCAGATCCGGCCTGGAAGCGGGGTCGGTCTTTATCAACGACTTCGTCAAATCGGATCCCCGCCTGCCCTTCGGGGGCATCAAAGCCAGCGGCTACGGACGCGAACTGGGCCGGGAAGGATTGCGAGCCTTCACCGGCAGTAAAACGATTGTGCAGGCCTGACTCCAGCCCTGACGGGAAGGACCCGGCCCGGCATCCACCCTCCGAAAGCATTCGCCCGACATTTTCCGCGGCGCATCATAAAATAGCCTGTTATACGACATAACCCGGTTTTCTTCTTGCACCGCAACACAGAGTCAGATTTGTGTTAGAGATTCGTTAATATACACGGGTTTCTCACCCGCAGGTCTACTATCATGAATCAGATTCGAAATTCTATCCACTGTAGGAACTCCTACACCCGCCGCTCCCTCCTGGGCCTGGCGATGATTTGCCTGATCGTACTCGGAACCCACATCAAAGGCGACGCCGGCCTGAGCGCCACCCAGCGCAACGGCCAGGTCGTGCGGACCAACGGCGCCGATCCCCGGCACGTCTGCCCCGCTCTCGACCACGAGACGGCAACCGCTGGCGTTGACGAAAGCAACGCTCCGAAGCACCGCGTGCCCGGCGACGTGACGCTGGAGCGCCTGACCCGGGAAACCCGGGAGCTCCTGTCCGAAATCAGCGTGGGTCACCGCAAACTCCTGCAGGCTTCCCCTTCCCTGGGCCAGGGTCGCCATCTGATCGTGCTCAAGGATATGGCCTACGGCCTCGATCGTGCAGACCTGGTCGGAGAACGCACCGTCGTCGCCATTCGCTACAAAGACGGAGATGCCGGGCAGTCTGAAAACTTGCGCTGCGTAATCCTGGATCACACCATGCGCAACCATGACAATCCGGGCCGCTGGATTCGACGTATCACCCGGGTTCGCCTGGGGGCTCAAAACGAAATCGACGTGCGCTTCGAAACCCTGGGCCACAATCTCCACGCGACCCTTTCGCTCCGAGAACTGGAAACGCCCACGCGGATCCGCGCGAGCCGCAAGATTCTGAGCTACCTGCGCGACGTGCGCTACGTGATCGACCGGACCCTGCCGGCGTTGAGCGCCCGGACCGAGTTTTCTATTTATTAAGTGGGCTCGCTGGTTGCTCTGGGCTGGAACGCGGGCCGACCGATTCCGGTGCAGAGATCAAGCGTTGGCGGCGTCTGAATCGCCGGCTGAATCGGGGTCGGACTCCGCAGACTGGCCGAAAGCCCTGGCCAGCGGATCGAGAGCTTCGAAGCTGCGATCGATCCCCATCTGAAACGATCCCTGAAACTCATTGGGCGGCTGCTGTTTCCAGTCCGCGGGCGAAAGCAGTGAAAAGTACAGGCTGTAGTCCGGTCGGCGGTACAGGTGGATCGGCTGGCCGACCAGCTTTTCAAAATTGCACTTCACCTGGTGAAGCTCCAGGTCCCGCCTGGCCGCGTCCATAATCGTGCGGGCTTCGGCCTTCAGGGCTCGAATTTGCTTCACGATCAGATCCAATTTGCCGTGGACGTGGGACTGGATCGACTCCTCGGCCCGTTCGATTTCCTGCGCGCGTTCCACCAGGGAAAACGGCGGATCCATCGTGCGGGTCGGATAGGCAGTCGTATGTTTGTTTTCGACAATCGCTTCGTTCTTATTATGTTGAGGGCGTTCCACTGATTCAATAAAGTCATCCGGGACCGCTCCGTCAACGCTCTCTATCATCTGACGACGGCGCCGGATCCCGACGAACGACCCGGGCCGTTCGCCGGTCCGCCTGAAAAACGCCCGCCTACTTCAAGAAGGTGACTTCCGCCATATCGTTCGTCAGCTGCCAGCCCTGCGCCCCCCGCACCAGATGATACGATGACTCAAAGACGGCTCGGGCCCCCCGGGAACTGGCCACCACCAGAGCCAGATCGCCGCGAACCTGGATCGAATGGATCGTCACCCGGCGGACATCGCCGCCGAACTCCTTTGCCCGAATCTTCGCCAGATACTCCCCGCGACTGAGGGCCAGAACGCCTGCTTTGCCTTTGATCTGAGCCCAGACCCGAAACCGGGGATGCAAAATCGCTTCCAGCCGGCCGGCGCGCTGCTGGTCGGCCAAGCGGCTGAACTCCAGAACCGCCGCCCGGACCGCTTTGCGACTGGCGGGATCGCCGGAGTCCTGGGGCGTCGCTTCGATTGCGCCGGAACTACAAGCTCCGACCAGCAGCGCAGTCGCCAGCGCGCCGAATATCGACCGCAGCCGGCACGCCGACCGATTTTCTCTATTTTGACCTGTTTTCATAATCCATCTCCTGTAGCGGCAAATTTAGTTGCCTATGCAATAGAATTGGGAGCACGAAAACCGGTCAACGATATTTATTGTTGCATAAGCAATCATTATTCGACGAAAAGCCATATTTCATGCGATTTCGGAGCCGGACGACCGCATCCAAACTCGCTTTGATAATCTTTTATTAAAAGTGGATTAAAGAATGATTAGACTTGCCAAAAATTTATTGACCCGACGCACACTGCAGGCGGCTCTGTTGTAAAGAAACCTAACTATGCCTGATCATATTCAAGATACCAGCTCACTGGACAACGCGCCGGCCTTCGTAATTACCCGGGTCGCCAGGCTCCTGCGATTCGACCTGTGGAAGCTACTGGAGCAGTCCGGCACGGATCTGACTCCGGAGCAGTATTTCATGCTGTATCGCCTGCACGAAGGGGATGGTCGCTCTCAGATCGAGCTCGCCGATCGGGTGCTGGTGGACCGTCCGAACGTCACCCGCCTGGTGGATGCCCTGGAGAAAAAGAAGCTGGTCCGCCGGGCCGCCGACGACCAGGATCGCCGCAAAACCCTGGTCTTTCTGACTCAGGAGGGCCGGCGCCTGATCCGCAAGCTGCTGAAGATCATCATCGGCACGCGCAAGCGCATCTTCGCCGGGGTGACTCAGAAAGAAGTCGATCTGCTCAAAAGCGTGCTCTTGCGCGTCGAAGAAAATATTCAGAAAGATCTTTAAGAATCTCCCGAGGCCGGGGCGCGTTTCGCCCCGGCGCCCTCCCGCACGCGCGATCCGAAATTTTCGCTTTAAACCGAACCCGGGACGTGACACGCAAGTCCAAGGATCTACAATTCCGGGCTCTCGCTCCAGAATCGGATCCGAAATCCCGCTCCGCGAATCTGTTTGCTGAACCGCCTGGCCAAAACCACTATGAAATATTCGTCGCTTCGTCCTTCTTCATCCTGCGTCGCTCTGTGCATCGCCCTCGCCGCGATCTGCTACACCGGGCCCAACCGCCAGGGACCGCAGGCCGCGCCGACCGCGCACCCTTTCGCCGTGGAGGCCGTGCAGCTCTACTCCGACCAGGCTCTCGTCACTCGCACCGGCAAGGCGGAACTCAAAGCGGGCGTAAACCGCGTCGTGATCGAAGACCTGCCCGGCAAACTGATCGTCGATTCGGTCCGGGTAACCCTGCTCGACGCGCAGGGTCGCCGACTGCGCGCCTCCGGCAACGGACTGCGCATCCAGGGCATCGAAGTCGAAAGCGATCACCGCGAAGTATTTCTATCGGCGGAAGCCGAGCAGGCGGAAACGCGGCTGAAGGCGGCCGAGTCCCGGCTGCGCCGACTCAGCGATCGTTACGGTGCGCTGCAGCGGGAAGAAGCGAATCTGAAAAAAATCAAAGTCGGCTCGCGGCCGAAACCCACGGACGCTGATGGAAATCGCCGTCCCGAACAAATCAACCCCGCCGCCTGGCGCAGCACTCTGGATTTCATCCAGTCGGCGCTGAAAAAAAATCACGAGCGCAGTCGCAGCATGCTCGACGAGATCGACTCGGCCCGGGAAGAACTGAGCGTCGCTCTATTCGTGGCCGGCAAATATCGCAGCGCCCGATCTTTAGAAAAAAAGCGCGTGCGCGTCGAAATCAAAAACGAAGCGGGACGCGCCGGACGCTATCAGTTTCAGCTCTCATACCGGATCCCCGGCGCCGCCTGGTATCCGATCTATAACGCGCGAGTCGAAGGCGAAGGCGACACGGCCCGGGTTCGCCTGATCGCCTACGCTCTTTTACGCAACGAAACCGGCGAAGACTGGCGCCGGGCGCGGCTCAGCTTTTCCGCCGCGGATCCCCGGGAGTCCGGGCGACTGCCGAAGCTCACGAGCTGGCGCATCGAATCGCAGTTGATCGCCGACTCTTCGATTAGCGGCAGCGGCAGCGGCGTTTCCGATCGCCGGCCGCGCCGGGAATCGGCGAAGTCCGACGAAAGCTACGGGGATTTCGCCTCCGATTCAATCGAAGAGGAAGCCGAAGAACCGGCCCCGCAGCAGGTCGCCGAACGGCAGCGTAATATTCCGCTCCAATCCCGAGAGCAGCGACAGCAACAGCAGCTCAACAAGCAGGCCGCGCGATCGAAAGATTATATTCAGTCGAACGCCATCGCCATCAAAGATAAACGCGCCGGTAAGAAATCGGTTCGGACCCAGCAAGTGCTCGGCGAATTCGAAACGAATATCGTCCGTCGGGACCAGGCCTGGCAGCGCCAGGATTACGCGAACGCGCTACGCTACAGCGAGCTGGTCATCGGCAATATCGAAAAGATCGACACACGCTTTCAGAAACACTTCATCGACGAACAGCGCAAATCCGAGCGACTCAAACGTCGCGCCCTGGAAATGCAGGAAAACCGCGCCCTGATCGGAAAGCTGATCTCACCGGTGGCTTCCGCTCGCGGCTACGACCATAACTATCGCGCTCGCAATCCCGAGACCGTGCTTTCCAACGGCGCCTTTCGCAAAGTCTATCTGTATGAAAAGCAGCTCAGCGCGGATCTGCTGTACGAGTCGGCCGCCGTGCAACCGGCCGACCGGGGCGGGCGTTCGTCCCAGTTCGCCTTTCTTACGGGACGCGTAAAGTACGCCGAAGAAACGCCGCTGCTCTCCGGACCGATTTCGGTTTTTCACAACAAGGACTACGTCGGCGACTCGGTCTTAAAAGACGTTTCGAAAAAGGAGCCCTTCACCGTGCATCTCGGCGCGAACGAAGACATTCAGATCTCGCGCACCGCCGATCGCTTTCGCGAAACGACGGGGATTCTGAGCAAGTCGTACGTATACAAAAACAAAATTACGATCGAAGTCAAAAACCGCAAGCGCACCGCCGTGACCCTCGATCTCTTCGATCGCATTCCGGTCTCTCAGGACGAACGCGTGCAAATCACCGATCTCAATCTGCGACCGGCGCCGGCCGCGCGTAAGCAGGACGAGGGCCTCTTGCGCTTCCGGATAAATCTGCGGCCGGGGCAGACAGAAACCATCGTCATCGAATACAAGCTGAGTCATCCCGAGGGCGTGCTCCCTCGCTTCCGCGGAGCGGGAGGACCGCGCTGGTAATCCCCGGCCCCGCCGCGCGAATACTCAGGAAATAATACTCTATGAACCAACAACGAATTCAGCCGTCATCTCAAGCAGCGCCTTATTCCCATTCCCGGCCCCCGCGCCGGACCGGCAGTCGCCGCCCGGGCGCCGCGCCCTTCGCTCCGGCCAGAACGCGCATCGCTCTGGCCTGCGCCGGCGTGCTGCTCGGAGTCTTCGCCAGCGCGCCCTACTCCCGCGTGACCGGCGAAGCCGCCGCACCGGTATCCATAGACGCGACCCCGGCGACCGCCTTCGCGCCGAAGATTCAAACCGTAACGGTCTATCCCGACCGCGCGATGATTACCCGCAGCGCGCAAGTCAAACTGAAACGCGGACGCAACACCCTGCGATTTACCGGCGGCAGCGTTTCGCTCCAGGCTCAGAGTCTGCGCGCCTATTCCGATACGAACGACTGCGTCGTCCAGGGCATCACCAGCCATCTGGAACGCACCACCGCATCCGGCAATCCCGCCGTGCGCAAACTGGAAGCCGAGCTCCAGGCTCTGGAAAATCGCCAGGACGCCGAACGCAAACGCGCGGAGCGGGCCCGGCAGGACCTGAACGGAATCGAGCGCTACGCCACATTTTTGGCCGCCTTCATTTCTGAAAATTCGACCGTGGCGAATGCGGGCGCAAAACCTGGCGAACAATGGCAGGGCGCGCTCGATTTTCTGGACCAACGGCGCGGCGCTTCGCGCAAAAGCCTGCAGGCCGCCGAAGAAACGATGCAGGCGATCAAAGATGAAACCGGCATCGTGCAGGCTCGCCTGAATAAAATTCAATCCGCCGGACGCCGGAGCAGCCGCACCGTCGAAATCGTAGTCCAGAGCCTGACCGGCAAAGCGGCGCAGCTCTCTTTCAGCTATGTGATCAAAGGGGCGTCCTGGAATGTCTCGTACGGCATGTATCTCGAACCGGACGGCAGGGTCACAACCGAATACTACGGCAACGTTTATCAAGAAACGGGCGAAGACTGGCGGAACGTGCGCCTGCAACTGTCGACGGCGACGCCTTCGCGCGGCGCGAGCCGGCCGAGCATCGCACCGGTCTATGTAGCCGCCTATGAAACGGAAACTCGCGAAGGATTTTTACAAACCGAACGCAAGGCCATGCCGGCGAGCGCGGATACCGACGGCGCTCCCGGAACTTCCGGCGGCGAAAACACAAACACGGGCGGCTTCGCCGGCGTCGAGGCGAACGGGGAATCCCTGGTCTTTCAAATTCCACAGAAGGTCGACGCGCCCTCCAGCCAGCGCCGCCAGCGCGTGACGATCGCCCGCTTCAGCGAGCAGCCGGCACAACGCTTTTATCGCATCGTGCCCGCTCTGCAGCAGCGTGCGCATCTCGCCCTGCGCGTGCCCAACAAACGCGGCTATCCTTTACTGGCGGGACCGGTCGACGCCTTCCGCGACTCCGGCTACACCGGCCGCTCCGAGATCGACTATACTCCGGCGGGCAGCCCCTTTCTGGTGGGCTTCGGCGTCGATCGCAGCATGAGCGTCGAACGTTCCCTGAAACGCTATCGAGAATCGACCGGCACCCTCAGCAGCGGCCGCTACTATCACACCATTGTTACGATCGAAGTCCGCAACCGCAGCGATGAAAAACGCAAGACGACCGTCTCCGAACGCGTGCCGGTCTCGGACGTCGAAGAAGTCCAGGTCGCCGTACAAAACGATACGACCGGCGGCTATGATCGCCAGGACGACTCCGGAATTCTAACCTGGTCCTTCGACCTGCCGCCTCGCACGACAAAGCAGATCAAGCTGCACTATCGCGTTCGGGTGCCCGACAACTATCCGGGCGACCTGTACGGCAAATAAGTCGACGGCTGCGGCGGCGAATCCTCCGTCGTTTGAGCGCCGGCTGAGCGGCCGGCGCGCCAGGCGATATGAAAAACTGTTGTGAGCCCGCATCCCGGCGGGACTGTGTCGACAGTGCAGACGCGCCCGACATATTTCACGGCTACTTCTTCGGTCAATATTCGAACGGTCCGCATTCCCGCGGCGCGCATGCGACGGCTCCTGCTGGTCGGACTGCTGTCGATCCCGGCCCTGAAGGGCTTTGCCCCCTTCGCCGCCGGTCTCGCCGCCCAGGACACCGCGAAACAAGAGCCTGCCGCGCAGTCGCCGGAAGACGCTCCCGAAGCTCTGAGTTTAAATCGCTGCTACGAACTGGCCCTGGCCATGAACGAAGAGGATCGTATTCGCGCAAGCGAACTGGCCGTCGCCCAGGCGCGCTATCGCCAGGCGGTCGGCAGCCTGCTTCCGGAGATCGGTCTGTTCCTGAATAAGACCTACGACGATCGACTCGACGAAAATCGAATCAATCAGACCAACAGCGGGCTGACCGATCAAAGCGGCCGGCCGATCTTTGAAAATCCGCTGCGCGCGGGAGTCAACGTGCGTCTGCCGCTCTTCGCCGGCTTTCGCAGCTATCCGGAGGCTCGCGCGGGCCAGCACGATCAGCAGCGTCTGCAGCTGGAGCGGCGCCGCTTTCGCGAGTTGCTGTACCAGGATGTGGCCGACGTATACTATCAGGTCTTACAATATGAAACGGCCGAAGAAATTTTGCGCGATCAACAAAAAGCGCTGCGAGCGCGGATCGCCGAACTGCGCCGACGCGTAAATATCGGCCGCTCGCGGCGCGGCGAACTGCTGGCGGCTCGCACCGACTCCGCCGACAACCTGGTCGAAGCCGAAGAGAATCGCGCGCTGCTACTGGCGTCGAAGGAACTGCTCGCGTTTTTAACGGGACTGCCGGCGAATCTGCTGAAGTTGACGAAACCCCGGGACCTGCCGGCCGTCGAACAACTGGAAGCGTACTTGCGGACGACCGGCGAACGGCGTGACCTGCTGGCGGCCGCGCAAAGCGTGCGGGCCGAACGCGAGCTATTGAGATCCGCCCGGGCCGATCACCTGCCGGAAATTTCAATCGAAGGCAATTATTTTTATACGCAGGAGCCGGACCTCGGACGCGATTGGAATATTATTTTGCGCATCGAACTACCGCTCTTCCAGGGCGGCACGGTCCAGGCGCGGGTCGCCGAAAGCAAAGCCCGCATGCAGGGCAACCGTCTGGAACTCCAGCGCCTGCGGCGCTCCGCGGATTTTGAAACACGCATGAGCTATAACGATTTTGTATCGGCCGCGGCCCGGGTGGTCTTATTGCGCGAAAGCCTGCGCCTGGCGCGCGCGACCTATCAGATCCAGGTGCGCGACTATCGCCTGGGCATCGTCACGAATCTGGAAGTCCTGGAAGCGCTGCGCCGATTTCATCTGGCGCGGCTGAATCTTGCGCGCACCGAATTGCTCGCGTATACGAATCAGGTTCGCCTGCACGTGGCCGCGGGCCGCCTGGATTCCGAAGCGCTGCGCGCGAATATTGCAGACGAAGACGAAAGCGCCGGCGAAAGCGATCGGGCAAACGCAGACAAAGCCAATCAGTCCGGAGGCGCTACGCCATGAGCGGCCTGCGCATCACCGAAGTCGCGATTCGGCGACCGGTCTTCGCCTGGATGATCATGTCCGCTCTGATCATCTTCGGAGCGGTTTCGGTTTCGCGCCTGGGCGTGAGTTATTTGCCGGACGTCGACTTTCCGGTGCTATCGATCGGCGTAAACTGGGACGGCGCCGCTCCCGAAGTGATGGAAGCCGAAGTCGTCGACCGCATCGAGCGGCGAGTCATCGCCGTGCAGGGTCTCAAAGAAATCGTTTCGAATGTGCGCCAGGGATCCGCTTCGATCAATCTCGAATTCGATATCGATCGCAACGTGGACGTGGCTTTGCAGGAAGTCCAGGCGGCGATCGGTTCCCTGCGATTGCCCGACGGCGTCGATCCGCCGACCATTCGCAAGAGCAACCCCGAAGACAATCCGATCATCTGGATCGGCATCTCCAGCGAAACCCGCGAACTCAAAGATCTATTTATTCTTTCTGAAAAGACGATCGCCGATCGCATTCAGCTTTTGCCCGGCGTCGGCGAAGTCTTTCTGGGCGGCTCGGCCGAACGCAATCTGCGCGTCTGGGTCGACAATCGTAAGCTCAAGCAGTACCAGCTGACCATTCTCGACGTGCAGGAAGCGCTGCGCCTGGAACACAGCGAGTCCGCCGCCGGCTATCTGGAAAACGAAACCTACGAACGCAATTTGCGCGCCCTCGGCGAAGCGGCGACGCCCAAAGCGGTCGGCGATATTCGCATTACCAGACGCGGCGGCGCGCCGGTCTATTTTTCGGACATTCGCCTGCGCGACGTCGCGCGGATCGAAGACGGCTTAAACGATCATCGCCGCATTACCCGCGTGACCGGCGGCCGCGAAGGCCTTTCTATCGGCATTCGCAAACAGATCGGCGCGAACACCGTCGCGGTCGGGGACGCGGTCTTCGCCGAAATCGAAGCGATTCAAAAGACGGTGCCGGAGGACGTGAAAATACAAATCAGCTTCGACCGCACGAAGTTCATCCGGGAATCGATCGACGAAACCCGCTTCACTTTGATCTTATCGGGACTGCTCACCGCCCTCGTGTGCTGGATCTTTTTAGGCAACTGGAGCGCGACGATCAACGTGGTGCTCGCCATTCCCACTTCGATCGTGGGGACTTTTACGATTTTATATTTCATGGGCTTCACGCTCAATCTCTTTACCCTGCTCGCCCTGTCTCTCGCCATCGGCGTCGTCGTCGACGATACGATCATGATCTTAGAGAATATCATGCGCCACTACGATATGGGCAAGGACCGCGTGAAGGCGGCCCGCGACGGAGCGCGCGAAATCACATTCGCCGCCGTCGCTTCTTCAGTGGCGGTGATCGCCATCTTTTTGCCGATCGCATTTATGGACGGCGTGATCGGGAAATTCTTTTTTCAGTTCGCGGTAACGATGACCGCGGCGGTGTGTCTGTCTCTCGTCGAAGCGGTGACTCTGAACCCCATGCGAGCTTCCCGGCTATTGCGGCCGAATCTGCGCACTCCGCGTCTCGTGCAGGCCGTCGCCGCGCTGATCGATCTTTTGACCCGCGTCTACCAGGCGATTCTGAAAGTGGCTCTGCGCGCGCGACTGATCGTGCTGGCGCTGGCGGCGCTGTTCTTTTTTGGATCGCTGCTTTTATTTCAGGTGATTCGCCAGGAGTTCGTGCCGGCCCAGGACCAGAGCCAGTTCGGCGCGAGCCTGCGCACGCCGATTGGTTCATCTCTAAATTTCACGAGCGAAACCTTTAAGAAATTCGAAAGCTATCTTTCTGCGCAGCCGGAAGTCGAGCGTTACGTGGCGATTCTGGGCGGTTTTCGCGGAGGCCAGGGCAACCGCGGATTTATTTTCCTGACACTAAAGCCGCAGCACGAACGCGAAGCCGGCCAGGCCGAAATCATGGAACGCATTCGCGGCGAAATCAAGCGCACGCCCGATCTGCGCGGCACCCTCTTCGATTTTTCCGACAGCGGCCTCCGGTCGCGCGGCGGTTATCCGGTCGATCTCAGCATTCGCGGCGGCGACTGGAGCACCCTCAAGACAGCCTCGGACGAAATTCTAAAGCAGCTGGAGGCGGCCGAGGTCGTGCGCGACGCCGACACGGACTACCGCGAAGGTATGCCGGAAGTCCGCGTCATTCCCGATCGCGCGGCGGCGTCCATTCGCGGCGTGAGCATGGACTCGATCGTGCGAACGCTCGGCACGGCGATCGGCGGCGCGCGCGAAGGACGCTTCACGAACGACGGCCGGCGCTACGACATTCGTTTGCGCCTCGAACCGAATCAGTGGCGCGACGCCGCCGACGTGCAGGCCCTGGAAGTGCGCAACGCGTACGGCGAAATGATCAAGCTGAGCGAAGTGACGCGCCAGGAGATAACGCCGACCGTCCAGCAGCTGACCCGGGTCGATCGCCGGCGCGCCATTCGCGTCTTCGGCAGCGTGCCTCCGGGAGTATCTCAGGCCGACGCCGTTGAACGCGCAGTGCAGATCGCACGCGACGCGGTGCCCGAAGACTACGAAGTGAAAATTTCCGGGGGCAGCGAAGGCCTGGCCGAAACCTTCGGCAGCCTGTACTTCGCCCTGTGGTTGGGACTGCTGGCGGCCTATATGGTGCTCGCGGCCCAGTTCAACAGTTTCCTGCATCCGATCGCCGTACTGATGGCCCTGCCCTTCAGTATTTCGGGCGCCCTGGGCGCGCTCTATATCACCGGCCAGTCGCTGAATTTGTACAGCATGATCGGCGTAATCCTGTTAATGGGCATCGCAAAAAAGAATTCGATTCTGCTCGTGGAATTCGCAAACGAAGGCCGGCGACGCGAAGGCCTGAGCGTGCACGACGCTCTGATCGCCGCGGCGGGAGTGCGCCTGCGGCCGATCTTGATGACTTCGCTTTCTTCGATCGCGGCGGCCCTGCCCCCGGCGCTCGCTCTGGGTCCCGGCGCGGAGAGCCGCATCCCGATGGCGATCGCCGTAATCGGCGGCATGATCGTTTCGACGATGCTAACGCTCTTCGTCGTACCCTGCGTTTACAGCCTGCTCGCGCGATTTGAATCGACGGATTAATCGCTCAGGCGCGCACGCAGAGCTACACGATCCGGATCGCCTTTGGCTTTCCGCGGAAAATTTTCCGAAGATAGATGGTGAACGGTTTCGATATAACGGCGGCCCGGCCAGTCGTCGGCCTCCGAACCGCCCGGCCCCCGCGCCGCCGCGAGCGAAGCCTGGATTTTTTTTATCGCCTGCTGATCGTCGCATACAATCGCCAGGCGCCCGCTTTGCGGATGCAACAAGACCACGCAGTCCCCCGGGATGTTCAGTTCGGTCTTCAGACGAGCTTCTAATACTTCCGGGTGGAACCAGCGAGCGTTCGGCAATTTGAAAGCGAAACCTTTGCGCGCCCGAAAATAGAATCCGTCGTCGCGCTGTTCGACGATATCGCCGGTCGCGAAAAACTCGTCTTCGCCCGCGCCCGGCGCCAGACCTTCCGGGCTCCACTCTCCGAGACACACGTTGGCTCCGCGAAACTCAAGCTCGCCGTCCTCCGCCTGACGCACTTCGCAGCCGACCGGGCGTCCCAGAAACGCCGCCGACCACTCTCCGGGATTTCCCAGAGTGATGCCTGGAGCCGCCTGGGTTTGCCCGTAGCCGGCCCGCAGTCGCGTTTCGCGCAGGCGTTCCGCCAGTTCCGCGCTGACAGCCGCGCCGCCCACAATGCCCTGCAGATTCGCCAGCTTGCTCCCGGCGGAGAGACGCGGCAGCAGCCGCTCAAAAACGGCGGGCACGCCGTTCATATGAGTAAAATCCCAGGCGTCGAAGAGTGCAGCCAGGGCTTCCGGGTCGCGACCGCAGGCCGGATCGCGAAACACCTCCGATTGGAACAGGAGAGCCGGCAGCAGTTCCAGAATCAGACCGAAGGCGTGAAACCAGGGCAGCACCGATAATAACACCTGATTCGAATAGTTCATACAGGCGTGGTGCGAAGATATCACGCTAAAAATGTTTCGATCGCTCAGGGCGATAAAGCGCGGCGTCGATACGCTGCCGGAAGTTCTCAGTATTAAACGAATTTCGGAATTCGCCGGCACGATTGATTTTCGCGCCCGCCAGCCGGAGAATTCGGGCAGTTCAAATGAATCTACGGTCAAAACGTGAGCGCCGTCGATGACCTCGTCGACTGCGTTCGTGTCGCGCGCCCGCACTTGAGCGGACCGAGAAAGCACGAGCGCCGCCGGATCGATCAAATCATGCGCGCGGCGGAGTTCATCTGCGGAAAGATCCGGCGGCAGCAGCGCGATCGTCAGCTCTTCGCACAGACTCGCGATCAAGATCCATAGAAAGCTCTGACTCGCTTCGCTCGATATCAATATACGATCGCCGGCTTTGACGCCGGCCTCGCGCAGGGCCCGGGTCCAGACCCGCGCCCCCGACCAGAGATTCGCTCCGGAGATAATACTCTCACCGAAAACGAAGACCGGCTTCGGCTGCGCGCGTAGTGAATTGTATAATTGTTCTTTCCAGTTCACAATTTTTCCCGCAGGGCCTTGCACTATGTTTCACCATCATGCGAAGACGAAAAGCTATGACGGTATAGAGAGTTTGATTTCGGGAGAAGCCCGGTATTATTTACACCTAAATGAAAGGCGACCAGATTCAAAACCAAAATTTATCCCGCTAGTAAAAACATAACCTCGCAAGAATAGTTTCGGAACATTCTGCGCCCATTCAGAAATTTAAACTATTTTTAACATTCGCCTGACATTCCCAATCAAAAAATCCGAGCCGTACGCCAACTCGCTGCTTAGACTCCATTGCGACAGCGAACAACGAAGATCAAAAATCGTTCTCGCTTCACAAACACAAGAGACCCTAACGCATGAATACGCCCACGGCTATGACGCCTCAGAACACGCAAAGCATAAGCGAATCCCTACTCGACACCAAAGGCATCGTACCCGGCATCAATATTCAACTCACAGCTTCCTTACGATTGAGCTTTTTGTGTTTTCTTTTCGTTTTGCAGGCAAGTCTTACGAGCGCGATCGTCTTCGGATTGCCGGGCTTCGCCTCAATTAGCTACGCCGCGGTGCTCGCCATCACATTGATCGGTGTCGGCTTCGCGGCCCACTGCTTCCAACATGAGACACGCCTGCGAAAGCGCGTCGATGAACTATCCGAACTGGACCAGGAACGCCAGGCCGATTTGCACACCAAGCAGGAAGGCATGTCCCTGGCCGTATTGACGATTATCCAGTTCGGCGAACTCGTGCGCGACGTAGTCGATACGATCGAAAGCAGCGCCACGGCTATGCGAGAAATGCACGATATTCTGCACAGCTTCACCTCCGGCACCAATCAAATCAGCGACGAAATCGCACGGCAAAACGAAGATCTAAACAATATTCAGCAGCTGAGCAGCAATCTCGGCCGGAGCCAGTCGGAAGTATCCGGCATCATCGACGAATTACAGAATTTTTCGACGGAAGCTCGCACAGATCTGATCGCGCTGAATTCCAGCGCCAGCCAGAATATTTCAGTAATCGAAGGGATTCGCGAGTCGTTTCGCGAGCTAAACCAGATCAAGGACTACGTCGACGAAGTCGCCGACAAAACCAATCTACTCGCTATCAACGCTTCGATCGAAGCCGCCCGTCTCGGTTCCGTCGGCGACGGATTCGCGGTCGTCGCCACGGAAATCGATAAGCTCTCGAAGTTCAATCGCGAACAGGGAGACGCCATCACCGCTATCATCGAAAAAAACAACGCTCTGATCGGCGAAGCCGGCGAAATCGTACGCAGCTCCAGCGATCATCTAATGCGGCAATCCGCGGCGATCGAAAGCCTGAACGTTACAATTGAACGACTGGGCGCCGTCGGTCATGCCCACGGCTCGACCAGTCGCCAGCTCACCGGGGACATCGATCAAATCGGAGCCTCCGGACGCGGAGTCGTGGATCTCGCGGCGCAGCAACGCAAACGCAGTCTGGAAGTGATCGCCATCATCCAGCAACTGGCAATGGCGACTGAGACCCTCAAAGAAAGCACGAATACACTGACGAAAGAGTTCAGCACCCTTGAAGAGCACGCCGCGCAGATCGCGATGATTTCTCAGGGCGGATGAGACAGGAGAGATATAGAGATGGAACAAGACAGTACCGCGCACGCAGTCGAGACAATCGACGCGGCGAACGAATTTCGAAGACTACAGGACCGATACGATAGCCGCAATGCGGATGAAATCATTCAACGCATCGAATCCCTGGAAAACGAGCAGGGTATTCAGACCGGCCAGGACGCCAGCGAGCTGGCAGCGCTGAACGAAACGATTCAACACCTGCACGGCCAGCTGGAATCATTGTACGCGGAAAAAGAACAGCTGGAACTACGCATTAACGCTTCGAACGCCGCAGGCATCATCGAAACATTCGAAGGCCTGGAGGCGCAGCTCGCGCTCTGCTACGCCGAAAAGGAAACCCGGGCGGTTCGCGGCCTCGAAGACGAGTTCAGCGCCCTGGACAGCCTGGAGTTGCAACTCCAGAATTTATATAATGAACGCGAGATTCTCGAAGAGCAGTACGGGGTCAGTGGGTCCGAAGACATCCGCCTGATGCTCGACAATCTCAACGCGCAGCTGGTGACCCTGTATCAGGAACGCGAAAACTACGTCATCATGGACGGCGACGCCCTGATTATCCAGGGACCGCGCAAGTTCTTCATCAAAAAAACGGATTCTTAAACAATCAAACCTTAAGCTAATCGAAACCAACGGAGGATTTCAAATGAGCCTGAATACAATGCTCGAAAAAATGCGCGAAACCGGCAAAGCCATGGCGCAAAACAGTTTCGTCACCGAAGAAGATCTGGAACGTCTGCCCCGCATGTCCCGACAGGATATGGACGAACTGCCCTACGGCTGCGTCAAAGTCGACGACAGCGGATCGATCCTGGTCTACAATCGGACCCAGGCGGAATTCGCCGGCTTCAAGCCCCGCGACGTAGAAGGAAAAAACTTTTTCACCCAGCTGGGCGTGTGCACGAACAACGACATCTTCTTCGGCACCTTCAAGAAGGGCGTAGCGGAAAACAATTTGAACGTAATGTTCATGTACACCTTCACGTACAAAATCGCGCCGACCAATGTGAAAGTTCACATGTATCGCGACGCGGAAACTCGCAGCAACTTTCTGCTGATCACAAAACGATAGGAGCGGAAATATGGACGCATTCACGCAAACAAAATTCAGTCTGGAAGAAATCGTGGGCGCCCTGACGGGTACCGCTCTGGTGCACAACTGGTCGGAATGTCTGGAACATTCACAGCTGTCGATGGAACGCCAGGTCAGTCTGAAAAAATGGATCAGCGAATATCGCGATCAATTCGTGGAGCAGCTGCGGGATATTGAATACGAAGAGCAACTTGAGACCATGCTGGCCCTGAGATATATTGAAATCCGGGCCAACTGGAACGGAATCAATACGCAAATTCAATTTCAAATGTTTCGCGGCCAGGAGCCGGATTCGGATCTGCTCGCACGGGGTTCGTTGATCTCATCGATGATCACCGAATTGGAAAAATTCATCGGGGTCGAAGACAAAGATCAAGTGGACACCTTTCTGGACAGTCCCCTGATCGGCGACGGCGTGGGGCTGATTAAAGTCGACTCCAACAAAGTCACGATCCTCGGGCCCAATCGGGTGCTAATTCAAAAAGGCAGCGCCTGAATTCGACCCGATTTCGGAGCCGCACCGAACCGCGTCGATCCATCGACGGGGTTCGGCGTCCGGCCCGATTCATGTAGATAATAATCAAAGGAGACCCAGGAGAAAACAATGGTAACCCGTGAACAAATGGACACCCTCTCGTCGCGAGTGGGCAATGTACTGGAACTGGTCGGCGATTTGCGCATAGAAAATTCGCAGCTCGCGGCCGAAGTGGAACAACTCAAAACCCGCCACGACCAATCCGAACGAAAGATCGAAGAGCAGGCGAAAGAATCGAAACGCCTGCGCGAACAATTAGAAGAACGCAATCAAAAGCTGAACGAAATGATCGTTCGCGAAGAAGAATTTGAAAATTATATGCTCCAGTTGATCGGCCAGGTCGATCACGTAAAGCTCGCCGATTTTCAAAATCAATTCGCGGAGCTGTCCCAGAAAAAAATCGACGGCGAATTTCAGGCTCCGGAATCGGGCGAAACCGGCGATCCGCTGGAAGTGCTCGAAGTCGCCTATGATTCCGACAAAATCAGCGTAAATCAAAGCGAACTGGTGGATATAGACGACGCAGGGAACTTCGACGTCACCGAAGAAAACACGACAGAGATCTTCCTCGACGAACAGGGAGACCTGCAGCGCCTCTGAGCTTCAAGCTTGCGGGCGTCTGAGCGAAAAAGAGACGGATCATGCTAACGAATAACGCGACAGAAAAAATATTGCCGGCGCTACGATCGGATCGCCCGGAAGCGATCTTGCAGGCGCTCGACGCGCTCCAGTTAATGGGACAGACCAATCTGCGAATCTGGCGCGAGCTGCGCCGACTGAGCCGCCATAGCGAGGACGCCGTCGCCTTTCGCGCGGCGACGAGCCTGGCCGCGATGTTTCGCCGGGGAACCAGTCCCGCTATGCCGGCAATCGTTCGGCTGGCGCCGGTCTTCGCTCCAGACAGGGTCGATCACCGCTTCACACAGCTGCGCGTGGGATTGTTTCATTCCACGTTTCGTGAGGTGCATGAACAATTGGAACCCGAAGCTTCGCAAACCCGGCAACTGCGAAACTACTGGCGGCCGCAGCTTCTGGAACAGGGCGCGGCGAGCGCCGAAACTCTCATCTGGTTATTAAAGCGGGACGACTGCGCCGCGGAATTCGCGCTGCGCCTGCTCGCGGAAATCGGCACGCCGGCCGCGCGCGCTCTCGACGCGGTCGAAGCGCTGCAATCTGACGACGTGTCGTACGCCCTGCGCCTCCAGGCCTGCCTGGCTCTCGCTCGACTGGCCCCGGGCCGCGCCGACGAAAGCGCGCTACAGATCATCGAATTTTTACGCAGCCCCGACGTACAGGTCCGTCGCATCGCCGCCGAGGCCCTGCACGGAATCGAGCACGACCTGGATCAAATCGTGCCGGCGGTCGCCGCCGCCTATTTTCAGAATCAGAAAGACGGACAGCTGCGCGACGCGATGCGAGACTGTCTGGTATCGATCGGCCCTCCCGCCTTGCCCCACCTGATTCGCTTTCTCGCGATTGGCCTGCAGGAAGAGGCGCCGGAAAATTCCGACGCCGCAGCAAGCGACGATGCACAATATTCCGATGCGCAGGCGCAAGCCCGGACAGAGGGCGTCGCGCAGCTCTCCGCACTCACAGCGGAAATCGCGGGAGCCCACGGCGCGACCGGATTACAAACGATGCTCGCCGACTGTCCCCATACGGTACTATCCGAACGCCGCCTGATTCGCGGCGCCCTGCGAGCGGCGATTCAGAAAGCCCCCGACCGCTTAGAAGAACTTGTGGTCTGGTCCAAAGCGAGCCCGGGCAAAACACTGGAACTGCTGCTCGCTCTGATCCAGCTCAAGCTGCCGGACAATCTGGAAGCGTCCACCGTACGGCCCTTCGTTCTCGGCGCAGTCGACTCCGAAGATGTCGAAACCCGGATCGCGGCGATTCAAGCGCTCGGCGGTCGGATCGGAACGGACGAAGCGCTGATCGAAACTTGCATCGCCTGGTTATCCGATCCCGACTATCGCATTCGCGAAAGCGTCGCGAACACTCTGGGACTGGCGGGGCCGATCGCACGTAAAGCGATTCAGCCTTTGCTGGCCGCTCTGAAAGACGACGCCATCGAAGTCCGGGGAGCCGCGGCGGCGGCGCTTGCGAAAATATCTCCCGACGCGGGAGTGCTCTTTCCCGATTTAATGTCGGCCTTTCACCTGCGCGAAAGCGGCGAAACCGCGGGCAAACGCGCAAGTCTGCATTTTCTACAGCATCTCGGAAACAAACTCGCCGACCCGAATCCGAGGGTCGTCGAACGCACACTGGAAAAAGTTTCAGAGCTCGGCCACCGGAGCCTGGGTATGTTGCCGGCGCTAAAAATCTGCCTGCGCAACGAAGACCTGTGGGTCCGGGCGCGAACCCTGGAACTATTGATGTCCTACGGCGAACTGGCGGAGGATTTGATCGCCGATGTGCTTGCACTCAAAAGCGATCCCGATTGGTATGTTCGACAGCTCGTCATGCAAAGCCTGCCCGCTCTCGGCGCGGGTGTCGCGGCCGTGCCCGTGCTGCTGGCGGCGATGCACGCCGATCCCCACGAGGACGTACGCAAAGAGGCGGTTCGATCTCTGGGCTTATTGGGCGAACTCGCCAGAACCGCGGCGCCGGAGCTGGTCCGCTTGCTGGCCGACGCCGAACAAAGCGATCTACATGAGTTAGCCGACCGTAGCCTGAACCGCATTAAGGATACAGAAACGGAAACGAATACCACAAGCCTGGCGAAACAAACCATCCAATGAACTCACTCTTTAAGCATCCCAATCCGCATATCGCCGCCCCCGGTCTGACGATCGAACCGGAGTCCGATATAAGCCCGGAGCAAATCGTAGCCCTGGCCCGCAGCGCTTCCCGCGCCGGCCTGCAACTCAGCGACGCCAGTCGGAAACAGATGCTGCGCAGCTGCGCGGCGCTGGACAGACTGCTCGAAAACGGCGAAGATATATACGGCGAAACGACCGGCTTCGGACCGCATGTTCGTTATGCACGCGGCGAAGCGGGCAGCGAAACTCACGGTCGCCATCTACTCGAACATCTCGCGGCCGGCGCCGGCGAAACGACGCCGCCTGAAGTCGTGCGCGCAACGATCGCCCTGCGCACTCTGACGATGGCCCGGGGCTATAGCGCCGTGCGTCCCGAAATCTTAGAGGCCTATGCGAAGCTGCTGGAACTGGAAGAGTACCCCGCCGTGCCGGTGCTCGGTTCGGTCGGTGCGAGCGGCGATCTTGTGCCCCTGGCTCATATCGCCCGGGCGGCGACGGGTCAGGGGAAATTTTGCGCGCCCGCAACGAAGGCCAATACATCTGATGCGGACGGCGAAGACAGTGCAAACAAAGCGAATGACCGCTTCAGGCTGCGCGCGGCTACGGACGTGCTGAACGAACACGGTCTCGAAGCCATCCAGCCCCGGGCCCGGGAAGCCCTGGCAATGAGCAACGGCGTATCCTACAGCGCGGCCTGGGCCCTCTTCGCCCTGTGCGACGCGAAGCGCCTGCTGCGTCGCGCGGAAGAGTTGACCGCCATGATCTACGCCGCACTCGGCGCGTCCCGCTCCGCCCTCGATCCGATGCTGCACCAGGCTCGCGGCCATGACCATCAATCAGCGAGCGCCGCGCACATCCGGGAACATCTGCAGGCTTATGCACGCGATACGAAAAGTGCAAACGATGCGAACAATACGAAGGGGGCAGCGACGGACGACCGCAATCCCGATCGGCCGCTGCAGGAAGTTTATAGTCTGCGCTGCGTGCCGCAGATTGCCGGCGCGGCCCGAGCGCAGCTCGCGCATGCCGAACAACTCCTGCACGCCGAAATCAACGGCGTGAGCGACAACCCGGTGATCTATTACGACGAAAGCGATCAGCCCCGTGTCGCGCACGGCGGAAATTTTTTCGGACAGCAAATCGCCTTCGCAAGCGACGCGATCAACCAGGCGACGACTCAGCTCGGACTGCTGGTCGAACGCCAGATTGCGCTATTGTGCAACCCGGCGCAAAACAGCGGCGCGCCTCTGCTGCTGGCAGGCACGCAGGGACTCGACAGCGGCCTCGCTGGCGCGCAGCTGACGGCGACGGCGGTCGTCGCGGAAATGCGTTTGCGCTGCCAGTCAGCGGCGACGGCGACGATTCCGACCAACGGCGATAACCAGGACATCGTTTCGATGTCGACGATTGCGGCGCGGTCGGCCCGCGAACAAAACGATCGATTGGCCACCGTGCTTGCAATTCTCGCGATTGCGATTCGCCAGCTGGCCTATCTGCGCGAAAGCGGCCAGGCGCCGGGTGATGCGATTCTGCTGCCGGAATGGCTGGCGACGATCGCGCCCCTGCCTCACGATCGCGCCTTGCAGGACGATATCGCGCGCCTGAGCGCGGTCATGCCAGGCGAAGACTGAAGCGCACGATTGCGCCGCGTGACTACGACTACACCAGGCGTTCGCGTTTCGCGCCCGCTCTTTTGATCTCCTCGAAAATCGCACGGCGCTGGCCTTCGCTCGCATCCAGATACTTAAAGAGCCAGCGTCCGCGGCCGTCCGCGCCGGAAGGCAGAACGATTCCGCGACAGCGAAAGGCCAGGCCGCGCGGAAACACCAGGTCGATTTCCCAGATTTCCTGGCCCTCCATCAGATGGAAGTCGTGGGACTCCGTCTGATCATTCGTAAAAAAGAGCAGCGCGCGATCCGAGATCAGTTTGCTCACGCCTTCAATTTGCACCGACGCTGCGGCGCCGATCGAAGGCCGACTCTCGAGCGAAGAGGAATCTTCCTCCGAATTTCCGCCTTCGACCGGTGCGACTATAGCCGCAGGCGGAACCGGCGGCCAGGGCCGCAGCGTAAGCGGCACTTCGATGGCGGCCATCAGGTGCTGCTCCCCGCGAGACTGGATGTCCTCGACCTCGCCAAAGACGACGGTTTCATTTCCGGCGCGCAGTATGCGCCCTTGAATCAGAAACCCCCCGCTGCCGGGACGATACACGTAAATATGCGCGCCTGATTCCGCCGAATCCCCCGGGACCTTGCGGTCCGATCTCGTTTCCGGAGTCCCGGCGGGCTGCCACTCCGGAACGCTCAGCCACAGTTCCTCTTTGTCCGGATCGTTACCCACGCTGCGCAAAATCGTCGCCAGTCGCGGCTCTCCCTGGTCTGCAAATTCCAGGCTGCAGACTTCGCCGGGCTGCAGGTCCCGGAGCGATTTAATTTCCAGCTGAAAGTCCGCCGTTGGGAACAGGCTTTCGAAGAGCCGCACCCGGCGGCGAATCGCTTCGGGATCGCGGCTGTGCTGTGCGAGCAGATAGTCGTGCAATCGCGAATGAAAAAAACGCCGGTCGCTGATCACCCGCAGAGTTTCGTCGGCGCTCAGGGCGGTGAAAAAGAAGGCGCGCAGAATTTTCAGATCATCGCGGCGAACCCGGTGGCGCAGGGCGTCCTGCATCAGCACCGACCACCGCGCGTCGCGCCGGCCCGCCCGCAGATAGATCCAGCGCGTCGCCAAAAATACAGCGGCGGCTCCTGCGAACAGCAGGATAAAATAGACAATCTGCCCGCCGCCCACGTCGGGCCAGGTCATAAGGTCGCCCGGCATGCGCCGAAATCTAAGCGCTCCAGGCGAGCAGTCAACGCAAGAACGCGCCGTAGCTCGCCCGAATTCTGTGATTTAACTCAGGCAGGCCGACCGGCGACCCGCCGCAGTTGCAGCCGGACAAAAGAAAACCGGGGCCCCTCTTCAGGTTGCCCCGGCTCTCCGGCTCAGCGCGTTTCCGCGCTCAAGCGAAGCAGCGCTGGTTTGAAATCAGCTGAACCAGCGCCCGACGAAAGTCAAGCGAACCAGCGCTTTTTGGCTTCGTCGCCGACATCGATGCCGGTGACTTTCGCGCGTTGCACGATGGTCCAGAAACCGCGATAGGTCGCGCGGTCGTGCAGCTCGCCGTCGTGCTGGATCGGACCCCAGTTTGCGTCTTGCGCCGCGAGCAGAACGTCGACGCCCTTCTTGACTTCGGACATGTCCGGCTTCATCGCCTCGACGATCGCGTCGATTTGCGTGGGATAGATCGACCACATGCGCAGGAAACCGAATTCGTTGCGCGCGCGCTGCGCGTCGGCCAGGGTCTGCTCATAGTTTTTCAGATCGAGGGTGACGTTATGCGCCGGAACGACGCCGTAGCCCAGAGCGGTGCCGACGACTTTCGCCTTCGCGTGACGCAGCAGCTCGTGATCGAACTGGCCGGGGCTCTTCATATTCGACAGAGCGATGGCGCCCTGGTGGCCGGAAATAAAGTCCATCAGGCCGAAGTCGAGAACCTGCATCCAGGGCAGGGCCGCGATTTGATCGACTTCGCGCAGAGCGCCGTGGGTTTCGATCAGGACGTGAATCGGAATCTCGCGCTTCAGGCCGGCCTTGCTGGCCGCATTCTGAATGTACTCGATCATTTCTTTGACCTGATCGGCGGCGGTCGGCTTGGGAATCGTAATATAGGTCAGGTTTTCGCCGGCGCCGGGCACCAGAATGTCCACGTCCTGCTTCCAGAATTTATTGGAATAGTCGTGAATGCGGACACCCGCCTGGCGGAATTTGTTGTGCTCGCCGTTGGTCAGACGCACGATCATTTCCGCGTGGTCTTTTTCCTGGCCCTGGGGCGCGCCGTCTTCGCAGTCCTGGGTTACGTCAAATACCGGCCCTTTATCTTCCTGAAAGCCGAACGCTTTCAGAATCATCTTTTCGTTCCCGGCGAAGTGCTCGCAGCTGGGAATTACGGGGAATTCTTTTTCGCCCGCAAATAAGGCCTCTTTAGGATGAGTCATTCTGGATCTCCGAATCAAATTGCGTTTTTATCTATAAAACGCGGTCAGATTTCCAGAGGGACACGCCGGGGCAAGCCGGAATTCCGGCCGCTTCCGGGGGCCAGAAAGGGCTCAGGAGCAATCCCGGAGGAGATCGCACGCATCAGCACGGAACGCAGGGAGCGGGCGGCACCCTGGACGAGGCGGAACGGCCGCCGTTCAGTTATTGTGCAAATCCTGAATGCCGTTATGATCGCCAAAAATGCGCCGGGTGGCGACGGCGCTCTTCCAATCGCTGTAGAACTGATGCAGCAGAAAGGTATTCATCATCAGCTTCAGATATTCCAGGCTCGGTCTGGCCTGTTTGCGGAGATTGCGGACTCGTTGTCTGTGGTTCATACAGCCTCGCCCGGGGAGCGGACCTCCACCAGCACGCTGGATACTACGCTCTGGCAGCGGAGGTTTGCATGGGGATGCGATATATGACGAGCGGGGTCATGATTTCCATACGAAAAACCGACGAAAAGTCAAGAAATGATAGCTTCGTATATGAAAAAGTCCGTACATCTCTGCACGGATCATCACAGCATTTGCGAAGCAGATGCGGTGTCTGCTTCGCAGACGCGAGCCCCGGACTCAAAGTCCCAGCTGCCACTGATTGACTTTGTTGCGCTGTTCGTAGTACGCCGCGATTTCCATATCCATCAAATACAAAGAGCTGCGCAGATCCGCGGCGAAGGTTCGCAGGGCCTGCAGCTGAATTTCCGGCGCCGTCTTTTCCAGGCTCCCGCCCTTCACGAAGTTCTGCCGCAGAGTATGCAGTTCGACAGTTTGAATGTGCGGATTATAAAGCCGCATAAGTTTGCGCGTCCACTGACCTTCGACGTAGATGCTCTGGACCAGCGCGTCGAGTACGATGCAGTCAAGCTTCTGATCGTCGGCGCGAAAGTGCAGTGCGATGACTTTCTGCGAATTCACATAAAGTCCGTCCCGCCATACGCCGGGTTTATCTTCGAGTTTGATCTCTTTATAGAATGTTTTGCCGGTGCCGGGTTTCGCCCGCTGCAGCTCGCCGAATTTTTCTTCTACGTTTACAATTGCGCGACGAACGTTTTCCACTTCCATCCGCAGCAGACGTTCCATTTCTTTGCGATACTGACCTTCCTGGGGATTGTTCCCCCAGGTGTGGCGATCCAGAATCAATTCGCCGTGATCTGTCTCAGGCAGGCCTTCGCGGTTCGGACACTGTCGCAATATATCGTTAGGACGTAGCTTCTTTAGTTTCGCAGCGCCGCTCTGAGCACTGAGCTCGCTCCGTAGCGATACGGAAACAACCAATCCCAATCCCAGGGCAAAGCACCCAAGCGCCAGCACAACGCGCACAATTCTGGTGAGTTCTATAGCCTGCATTATCGCTTCAATCCCGGGGCTGCCGATCAGCCGCGTCTCTGAGACTAGACTATTCTTACGCGATTACAACTACAATTTTGCTACTATTCCTGTTGCGATTCGTCGGCCACGACTTCCAGCAGCAGCTCTTCGCGCACGGTCAAATCCGCATCGGCGACTTCGACCGTCTTTTCGTAGCTGTGCGGCAGGCCGTCCAGAATCTGCCCGGCCAGCGCCAGGGTTTGTCGACTGCCCTCCGGATCTTCCTGAAAGTACGCGACGCACAAAAGAGTGCGCAGGCGATTTCGAATTTCGCGCAGCTCGTCGGGACGGGTCGGAAATTCCGGCAGGTCGGGCACGTCCAGGCGCGTTTCCAGCAGCGCCAGAATGCGTTCTTCGAGCGCATCGAATCGTTCCAGAGCGCCCTCGACGTCCGCATCGATTTCTTCGCCGCTGGTTTCAATCGCCCCGGTCAGATCGCCGTCGGCCAGTTCGCCGGCAAACCAGGTCAACATCAAGAAGCGTCGTTCCAGTAGTGTAAAGCGCGGTTCGCTTTCACCGAAGAGGCCGTCGTACGGATCGTGCCAGGCGCCGGACCGGCCCTGTTCCGATCCCCCGCTCAAGACGCGACCCCGGCCCGGGAACGCAGGCCCGCGATGGC
Organism: bacterium; assembly: GCA_024742665.1. GTDB lineage: Bacteria > Spirochaetota > Leptospiria > Leptospirales > Leptonemataceae > JANSYA01. The sequence goes on along the minus strand of JANSYA010000007.1, from coordinate 129,575 downwards.
CAGACAGGTCCAGGCGGCGATCCAGACCAGGCCACCGAAGGGCGTAATTCGAACCACAAACTTCACGTCCGCCAGACTGTACACGAACAGGCTTCCGCAAAACAACACAACGCCGGCGATAAATAAAACGCCCGCGATCGAAAGCAGTCGCAGAGGCGGCGTCGGGCTTTCGCCGACGACTTCGCTCGCGGCGGGAGGCCGCGCCATCAATACGCACATCAAAATGCCGACCGCCAGCAGAGCCAGGCCGTGGTACATCTGATAGCGAATCGCCAGCTCGAAGATTTCGAAGGCGCGCTCCGACAGACGCGCTTTCAGAGCGTGGGCTCCAAAGGCGCCGCCCAGAACCGCCAGTCCGCCGAAAGCTCCGCCGAAAAATAAAAACCATCGTTCACGCAGAATCATGGACCCACATTTTGATCCGGGGCCGGGTCGGAAATATAAAAATGACAGCAGCGGTCGCTTTTGTTATGCTGTTTTTTGTATGCAGCCAATTGTTCAGAAAACGGATATGCGCGATCCGGAGATCTTCGACGTCGACGGCGTGCGCGTCGTGCACTATCAAAACGACAGCTTTCTGACGAATATCCAGGTCCTCACCGGCGTGGGTTCCGCCGCCGAAAGCAAAGATATTATGGGCCTGGCGCATATCCTCGAACACATGTTCTTCAAGGGTTCGACGAAGCGCCCGGGCGGCACGAATATCAGTCGAGCCGCAAACGACATCGGCGGCAAGATGAACGCCTACACCACCTACGACCATACGGTGTACTATATCACCGTCATGAACGACGTCTTCGAAGAGGGCTTCGATATACTGGCGGACATGTATCAGAATCCGCTCTTTCCTCAGGCCGAATTCGACAAAGAACTGAATCCGATTTTGAGCGAGTACCGCGAACGCGAAGACGATCCGGAGAGCTTTCTGGTCGAGCGCTCACTGCAAAAGTACTTCGGCGAAGCGTACCATCCGATCATCGGCACCGAAGAAACGATCCAATCGGCGACCGTTGAAGGCATGCACGCCTTCAAGCAGCGTTATTACGGCGGCAACAACTGCCTGGTGTGCATCGCCGGCGGCGTGGATCGCGAGACGGTCGTGCGTACGGTCCGCGAAAAATTTCCGGCGACGACCGCGACCGAAAACCCGCCGCGACGCGACGTGAACTATATCCCGGGCGAAATCAATCTTACGAAACCCGGCATTCAAGAGGCGTACTACAATCTATTTTTCCCGGCCCTGCCGCCCGGCCATCCCGATCGCTACAAGCAGGATATGATGAACTATCTTTTGGGCGGCAACGATTCGGCGCTGCTCTTCGAACGCATTCGCGAAGATCTGGGCATGTCCTGCTACGGCATTTATTCCTGGAGTATGCGCCACGAACCCTTTTCGCTGCTGGGTATCTCGTGTGGGATCGCGCCCGACGAATTGGACCAGCTGCACGGCGAGGTCGAAGATCAAATCAAACGCATCTGCGATTCGCAGCTGGGCGAAGATCGTCTGCGACGGGGCAAGGCGTCTTTGCGCACCAGTCTCGCGGCGAAGTCCGAAACTTCGAACGGCATGGGCGGCATGATCGGCGTGCCGATTCTACGCGGCGAAACCGAGAACCCGGTCAAGAAGGCCCTGCGCGAAATTGAATCCATCACTTTAGAAGACGTGCTGAGCCAGGCCCGCGCGACCCTGAGCGGGCCCGTGTTTAAATCGATTTTATTGCCGGAATGATTCCCCTGCTCGACGTTCCCGGAGCCGTCGCCGCCATTCGCGACGGCGGACTGGTGGCGCTGCCGACGGAAACCGTCTACGGCCTGGGCGGCGACGCCTTAAATTCCGCAGCGGTCGCAAAGATCTTTCAGGCGAAGGGCCGCCCGCAGTTTAATCCGATCATCTGTCATTTACCCGACGCGGAGGCCGTGTTTCGCTACGGCCGAAAATCCAGAGTGGCCGAAGCGCTCAGTCAATTCTGGCCGGGGCCGCTGACCTTGCTTTTGCCCCGTCTTCTGCCCGAACAAGATCAAAGCCAGGCCGGCCGCGTCACGGACGACGTCCCGGCCCCCATTTCGAATCGCATTCCTTCCATCGTTACGGCCGGCTCGCCTTTCGTCGGCTTTCGCGTGCCGGACCATCCCCTGGCCTTAGAATTTTTACGCGCCTGCGATACCCCCATCGCCGCGCCCTCCGCGAACCGCTCGGGCCGCCGCAGTCCGACGACCGCTGCCATGATCCAGAGCGACTACGCGGATGTAGACGATCTCGATGCGGACATCAATGCGAATGCCGGGGCCGCGATGATTGCGGGGATTCTGGACGGCGGTCCCTGCGACGTGGGCGTCGAGTCAACGGTGGTGGCCATTCTTTCGGAAGATCCGCCGCTGGTGCGGATTCTGCGGCCGGGGGGGATTTCGCGGGAGCAGTTGGAGTCCGCCGGCTTTCGCATTGATGATCGCGCGGCGGCTCCGGCAGGCGGAGATGATTCGAAAACCGCCGACGATACAGAGAAGTTCCTGCACGCGCCCGGCCGTCTGCTGCGACACTACGGTCCCGGAGTGCCCCTGCTCCTGATCGATTCGCAATCCACGGGCCTGGAAGCGCAGGCCGCGACTCCGGGCGAGGCGCTTGCTCCTGCAATCGACGCGGCGCTGAACGCGATCAACCCGGACAATCTGCCCCTGACCTGGCTCGGCTTCGCGGGACGGCCGGCTCCTGTGCCGGTCCAGTGTACTATCGATCTTTCGCCAACTGGAGATTTCGCCGGGGCCGCTCGCCGTCTGTTCGCCGAGTTCGATCGCGTCGCGCATGCGGAACCGACGGTTCTGATCGCGGAGACTCTGCCGCCCCGGGATCTGGGCGTCGCGGTGAATGATCGTTTGACGCGGGCGGCCTCGCGTACGATCTCGTTGCCTGATGAATACTGAAAGCCCGGACACACCGCAGCCACCGCATGATCCCGAAAATCTCGAGCAGCTTTTCGATCAGGCCAGCGGCGTCTATCGCGACCTGCAGGATCGCATTACGCACGCGATCGAAGCCCTGGAGCGCGACGCCGACTGCTTTAATCTGGACGAAGACGCGGGCGAAACGGCGACGCGCACGCCCGCGAAATTCGAAGAGGATCTGTGGCAGGGCGATCACAGCGGCAAGCTCCAGCTGGGCGGCGGCGGTCGCACGCGGGTCCTGAACGAGGGCCGCATCTTCGAAAAGGGCGGCGTGAATTTTTCGGACGTCAACGGTCTGTTCAGCGAAGAGTTCGCGAAGAATATGCCGGGGGAAAGCCGCGAATTTCGCGCGTCGGGCGTTTCTCTGGTGCTGCATCCGCGCAATCCCCACGCGCCGACTGTACATGCGAATTTTCGTGTGATTCGCCGCGGACCGCCGGATAAAATCGAACGGCTCTGGTTCGGCGGCGGAGCGGATCTTACGCCGCACTATTTGTACGCCGAAGACGGCCGCCACTTCCACGAGTGCTTTTTCAAAGCCTGCGAAAAGCATTCCGAGGTCGCCGACTACGCCGAAATGAAAACCGCCTGCGACGAGTATTTCTATCTGCCCCACCGCGAAGAGGCCCGCGGGATCGGCGGCATCTTCTACGATTATCGCGACCAGAATCTGCCGGAGACTCTGGCCTTCAGCGCCGACGCCGGTGCGGCCTTCATCGACGCCTATGTTCCGCTGATTCAAAAGCGCGCCGCCCAATCGTATTCTCAAAAACAGCGCGACTTTCAGCTGTGGAAGCGCGGACGCTACGTGGAGTTCAACTTAATCTACGACCGGGGCACGACCTTCGGCCTGCGCACCGGCGGACGCATCGAATCGATTCTGATGAGCCTGCCGCCCCTGGTCGCCTGGCACTATAATTTTCAGCCGGAACCTGGCTCGCCGGAGGACGAAGTCCTTAAAGTTCTGCGCCAGCCTGTCGACTGGGTATAGGGCACCCCCTTTCTTTCATCTGTCATCAATTCATGTGGATCTCATATGTTTGAACGAATCAAATCCTGGTTCCGAAGCGACCGCGATTCGAACGCGCGAAAATTCCGCAGCGCCGGCCGCACCATCTTCATCGGCGACGTGCACGGCTGCCTGCCGGAACTGGAAGCGATGATCGAACGCCTGGCCCCAACCGCTGATGATCGCGTGATTCTGCTGGGAGATTTGATCAATCGCGGACCCGATTCCGCCGGGGTCGTGCGCTTCGTCGCGGAGCGCGGCTTCGAGTGCCTGATGGGAAATCATGATCACGAATTCATCAGCGATCCGGACGGCAGCCCCGCGCACCGGGAGCTGGCCCGGGCGATCGGGCCGGAACTCTGCGAGTGGATGGCGCGGCGGCCGCTCTATATTGAAGATCCGAAGTTCCTGGCGGTTCACGCAGGCGTCCAGCCCGGAGTCGCACCCGCCGACACCCGCCCCGGAATCCTGCTGAATATCCGCACCTGGGACGGCTCAGGAGAGCGCCTGAGCGATTCCAATAACCCGCCGTGGTACGATTTTTATACTGACAGCCGGCCGGTTTTTTACGGACACTGGGCCCGGAAGGGATTGAATCTCCGGGAAAACACTTTCGGCCTGGATTCGGGTTGCGTCTACGGACGCAGTCTGTCAGCCTACGTTCTGGAAACGCAAGAGCTGATTCAAATCCAGGCGGCGCGGACCTATTATGTCCCGCCCTCTCTTCGCAAGCAGGATAATTCGAAATGAGCGGCAGCGAAAAACCAGCGGCACAGGGCGCAGCTCCCTCATTCCAGGCTTCGAGCAAAAGCGCGGGCGATCCTCCCCTGACCGGCGAAGCGGCGCTGCAGGAAAACCGCCGATTGCGGGCCCTGCTCGACAGCTTCGCGCTCCTGAATTCTTCGCTGGAACTCGACACCGTGCTGGGCAATACCCTGACGACCGCGTGCGATCTCATGTCGGCCTCGATCGCTTCGATCGCTCTGATCAACAACGATGGCACCGAGCTCGAATTTCTGGAATCCAACGATCCGAATTTCGACAAACTCAAAAAGCTTGCGGTACCCCTGGGCCAGGGCGTCGCCGGCACGGTCGCCATCAGCGGCAAGACCGAACGCATCGCCGACATTCACGAGGACTCGCGTTTTTATCAGGAAATCGACCGGGCCCTCGGGCAGACTACCAGCAGCTATCTGTGCACGCCGCTGATCGTCGAAGACAAGATCATCGGCACTCTGCAAATCATGAACCGCCGCTCGGAGCTCGGTCAGGGCTCCGCTTTCACCGCCGAAGACGAACCGCTGGTCGAAGGTTTCGCGCGGCAGGCGGCTCTCGCGATTCAGAACGCGAAGATGCACCAGTTAAAATTACAGCAGCGCGCTTTCGATCTGGAGATGCAGGTCTGCGCGGAGATTCAGGCGAATCTCTTTCCCCGCCGCGTGCCCGATCTCCCCGGCTTCGAACTATATGGCGCTTCCGTTCCGGCCCAGCAGGTCGGCGGCGACTACTATAGCTTTGTAGAGCGACCGGACGATACCTGCGATGTAGTGCTGGCGGATGTTTCCGGCAAAGGCCTGCCGGCTTCGCTGATCGTTTCGGATTTTCACACCGGCTACCAGTTGCTCGTGCAGCTCGAAGATCCGATCGAAGTCAGTTTCGATAAACTCAACGCGCATCTGACCGAAACTTTAGTAACGGGAAAATTTATAACGGTCTTCGCCGTGCGGATCACGCCCGGCCAGAATCGTCTGGAGTACGTCGTAGCAGGACACCCGCCGCCCTATATCATTCGCGCAAACGGCGAAATCGAAGAGCTGCGCCGCACCGGCCCCGTGCTGGGCCTGATCGAAGTGCCGTTCACGAAAGGCGAAATCGAAATGTACCCCGGAGATATCCTGCTGGCTTTCTCCGACGGTTTCAGCGAAGTGCATGACGAAAGCGAAGAGCTGTACGGCGAAGATCGCATGGCGAAGTTCGTGCAGGAGTTTCGCAGCGAGTCTCTGGCCACGATTCACGAACGGCTAAAACATGACGTCGATCGCTTTCGCGACGAGGTCCCCCTGCCCGACGATATGACTATCAATTTGATCCGCCGCCTGCCGGGCTGATGTCGTGAGCAAGAATTCGCGCACTCCGATCTCGACCTGGTTCCCGTTCTCGATCGTCGCCGCGATCGTCGTGATCGTTGCGATTGTTCTTTTAATCCTGGCGACTCGAATCCTTGTGCCGGGCTTCGCTACCTGGCTCCCGTTCGCGAATACTGAAAATTCCCCAACGGCCGATCCGGATCAAAGGCCCGGCGCAGACGAAACGGATACTGAAAAAGCGCCCGGCGAATCCGAGTGGTATTCATTGCGCAATTCCGACGGACTGGCGTTCGTCACGCAGCGGCAGGCCGGCATCGATCACCTGATCATTTACGTCGGCAACGGCGCGGACGGCGCGGCGGAACTGCAGACCGCGACGGCGCAGCTACGAAAAGGCGGATTCGATCTATTGAGTCATCGCCCGGCGCCGGAAACCCTCGCGCCCTCGCAGACCGCAGACTCGCCAGGCGAAACGGTCTCGGAATCCGATTCACGGTCCGTCACAACCGGGGAACTCGACGACGATCGCCTGCGCGATTTCCTGGAGCTCGCGACCGCCCGGCCGGGCTACCGCAAACGCGTTTTAATTTTGCACGGTCGCAGGCTCCGGGCGGGACTGGAATTTCTGGCCGGCGCCCCGCGCAGCGTCACGACTCTGATTGTGCTGCGTCCAGGCGACGCGCGACGGGATCGTACGGAGATCGTGGCCGCCGCGCGGCTCCTGCCGGAAGAGCTGCGCATCGTGTGGGTTTCGTCGAAGCAACAGCGCGAAGCCGCGGCCGCACGCAAATTGCAGGCGGCGCTGGCTCGGGCGAAAATCGCTCCGGGTTTCATGCAATCGAGCGTGCCGGGATTGGAGACCGCGAACGCGAGACTCGCGTCGGATTTTCGCCTGCGCCTGAGCGAAAATCTATTTTACGAACTGCTGCTGATGCAACGCACCGAACTGAGCTGGAGTGGGGCGGCGGATGTTTTCGCCGCGGGCTGCGGCTATTCGTCCCAGGGGCCGCGCGATGTCTATCTCGGCGGCATGCAGGTCAGCGGAGAGCGCGATCAGGATTTCTGCCCCCTGTTTCTGCGGCGCGACGGGCGGGCGATGTATCACGCCGAAGAGATTACAGAAGAATACTGCGTCTATCGCGTGGCCGACGGCCGGACGCGCCTGTACTGCGCCTACGACTGAACGACTGAACGCGAGTGAATCAAAGCGAGTGAATCCCGACTGAGCGGGCTTCGCTCTTAAAACAGCATCGTCTGTTCGCCGCGCGCGCCGGCCTTGCGACTGTGCTTCGACTTGCGCCGCGTATCTTCGCGGTCCCGCTCCAGATCCTGTTCCAATTCGGCGAGCTTTTGTTCGGCCCTGGCAAGCACCGTCTCGGGCAGGCCGGCAAGCCGCGCCACATGAATGCCGTACGACCGATCCGCCGCGCCTTCGCGCACGCGATGCAAAAAGATCACCTGTCCGTCCCGTTCCTGCACGTCCATCGTCAGATTAAAGATGCCTTCGCGTTCCGAAAGCGCCGTCAACTCGTGATAGTGCGTGGCAAATACCGTCAGCGGTCGCGGCCCCTCGGGATCGCTCAAATATTCCACGATGGCCCAGGCAAGCGAGATGCCGTCGTAGGTCGATGTGCCCCGGCCGACTTCGTCCATGATTACGAGACTGCGTTCGGTGCACTGATTCAAAATGCGCGCGGCTTCCAGCATCTCCACAAAGAAAGTCGACTCGCCCCGGGTTAAATTATCCTGGGCGCCGATTCTCGTAAAGATCCGATCCGCGACAGGCAGGCGCGCCGAACGAGCCGGCACGAACGAGCCCACCTGACTGAGCAATTGAATCAGACCGAGCTGCCGAATATAGGTCGACTTACCCGCCATATTCGGTCCCGTGATCACGGCGAAGCTGCGTTCGCGTTCGTCCAGGTGCACGTCGTTCGGAATAAACTGCTCGCCGGAATCCAGATACTCTTCGACGACCGGATGGCGCCCCGCTTCGATTGAAAGACCGCCTTCCGAGTCGAGAATCGGACGCGTCCAGCCGTGGCGCACGGCCTGGCTGGCGAGGCTCAGCAAAAAGTCGATGCGGGCGATGGAGTGCATCAGTTCTTTAATGCGATCGCCCTGCTCCAAAAAGATTGCGCACAGATCCTGGAAGATACGGCCCTCGACTCGCGCGATGATTTCGTCGGCTTCGAGCAGCGTCGTCTGCAGCTCCTCTAAACGTTCGCTGGTAAAACGTTCGTAGCCGACCAGGGTTTGTCGCCGGCGATAGTCGGCGGGCGCCTGGTCGGCCTGCCCCTTCGAGATTTCAATAAAGTAGCCGTGGATTTTATTATATTTTACGCGCAGCGCGGTGATGCCGGTCTTTTCGCGCTCGGCGGTTTCAAATTCCGCCACCCAGCGACTGCCCCGCTGCGACGCTTCCCGGGCGCGGTCCAGCTCCTCGTCGACGCCGTCGCGCACGAACGGCGCGTTATTCAAAACGGCCGGCGGTTCGTCGACGACCGTAGCCTGCATATGCGCCGCAAGATCCTGCAGCTCTTTTCCGACCGAAATCAGCTCGCCGGACGCCGCGGCATCCTTTGCGGTCTCGGCCTTTTTTGTGCCCTTTGCGTTTTTCGTTCCGGCACTGAGTCCGCCGCGACCGTGTTCCTGAAATAGCTTCTGCAGCGCGCCGCCTGCAGCTACCGTTGCGCGCAGCGATCCGAAATCCCGGGGCTGGCCGCGGCCGGTCGCCATGCGCGAAAGCACTCGTTCAAGGTCATATACTTTCTTTAGTTCGCCGCTCAGACTCTCGCGCAGCCCGCGGTCGCCGGCCAGGTTCTCGACCAGGTCCAGTCGCTCCTGAATCTCGCCTGAATCCAGAAGCGGCGCGAGCAGAGCTTCGCGTAAGTATCGTTTGCCGACCGGAGTATGGCAGCGATCAAGCACGCCGTACAGAGTACGCGACGTGCCGCCTTCTTGAGTGTTATGCAACAGGTCCAGGTTCCGAATCGTTTGTTCGTCGAGCAGCATATAGCGACTGCGCACTTCGCGGTAGACCGGGGAAGACAGACGCACGTCGTCACCCGGAAAATTATAGCTCACATAATGAATGACCAGCGAGACAGCGCCCAGAGCGTAGGCCGCATCTTCCGAGAAACCCAGGCCCTTTAGATTGCTTTTGAATTTCTGCTCGATCTGGCGGCGACCTTCCGTCGGCGAAGACTTCCAATCTTCGATGGGAACGCAGGCCTGCTCCACGTGCGCGAAGATCGCTCGCACGCGCTTCAAAGACTCGGTCGGGCATAGAATTTCCCGGGGCGCGTACTTAAAATAATAGTCACGTAAAATCGTTCGCAGCGCAGCGTCCGCCGCGCCTTCACCGTCGTCCTGACGATCCAGCTCCACTTCCTGGCAGAAAAAATCCCCGGTCGAGACGTCGCAGAAGGCCAGGCCAATGCGATCATCGCCAGGCACGACGCTCATCAAATAGTTGTGGCCCGCTCCTTCGAGCAGCGACTCTTCGACCAGCGTCGCGGGAGTCATCACACGCCGCACGCGGCGGCGCATCAGCTTGGGATTTTCGGGATCGGCTTCCTGTTCGGCGATCGCAACGCGTTTGCCCGCCGCTAACAACCGGGCCAGGTAGGTTTCCGAACTATGATAGGGAACGCCCGCCATGGGGATTTCATTCTGGCGTTTGGTCAGCGCGACGTCCATGATCGGCGCCGCAATTTGAGCGTCTTCGAGAAACAGCTCGTAGAAATCCCCCATGCGGAAAAAGAGAATTGAGTCGGGGTACTGTTTTTTGATTTCGAGAAATTGCCGCATGAAAGGCGTATCAAGCGGGTCCTTCGGAGCCGATGCGGTTTTTCCGGTGCGGGTCTTTTTTTTAGCAGCCATGAATCCTGTACAATGATTGCGAAGAGTCGCGGGGGTGACAGGCTTCCGAATTATGTCCGCCCGCGCAACCAATCGCCCGGGGCGCGGCGGCGGAGAGCGAAAATATTTTACGCGTTCGAATTGAGAGCGCGCACCGCCGCCACGAATTGCGCCAGCCGCTCGGAATCTTTGCGCCCCGGACGCCCGGGATGCTCGATGCCGGAACTGACGTCGGCGCCGAGAGCGCCGGTCACGAGCAGCGCTTCCCGAACGTTCTTTTCGTTCAGGCCGCCAGCCAGGAGAAATGGGCGCCGAAGTTCCGACACGAATTCCGGAGCGAATCGGTGGCCGGTGCCCCCGGGCTGGCCGGGCACGTATGAGTCCATTAGCCAGAAGGGCCGATTCCCGTAGTGGGCGGTCAAATCCGTGTCCTGCAGCGGCTGCCGGACCCGCAGCACGGGCAAAATCGGGGGTAGCGGGTGCGTTTTTGGACCGGTGTAAGAGTTCCTACACCTGATTCCCGCCGCGGGAGCCGCCGTGTAGGAGTTCCTACACCCAAATACCGGGCGCAAACCAGCAGCGTAGGAGTTCCTACACCCTGAAGCCGCCCCGCGCGCGCCCTCCAGGGCTGAAATCAGCCCTGGCCCGTCCACAATCTGCAAGAAGTCCAGCCCAATTCCGGAAGCCGCCAGCCTTCGAATTTCCGGCACCGAATTTCCGGCCAGCACGCCCACATGCCGAATACCCGGATGGATCCGCCGAATTCCCGCAATCAGACGGGCCGCCAGATCCACCGGAATTCGGCGGGGGCTGCGGGGAGAAAAAATCCAGCCCATCATATCCGGATGACAGGCCGCGACTTGCCAGGCGTCTTCGGCGAAACGATTTCCGCAAATTTTTACCAGCCGGCGCGGGATTGGGGGCGCAGTGAAAGCCATCGTGTCTGGTGTCCGCGCGGTGACCGCTCTTCACCAGCAGAAAAAATCGATTTACGGTCCCCCGGCCCGTGTTACACTCGCTTGAGAGTCTCGGGTCTCGATCCGACCACTCTACCGTCTTACAATGAGCAGCAGCGAAGCATCCGAACCAGGTCAGCATCCCGACCCCGATCATATCGGCAACGCGCTGCTCGAAGAGCAAATCGACGCGAAGCTGGCGAATTTGAGTCGGGACCATCGCAACTATCAAACCCGCGTGCTGCGCATCGATCGTAATCGACTGGAAATCCACGCTCGACGTCGTATGACGCGCCGTTACCAGTCCGCGTACTATACTCCCGACCAGCTGGCGCATCAGCTAACCATCGAGCTGGCCGCCCAATCTCCGGCCGTCGCTCCCGACCTGGCGCGCGGTCTGTCGCAGGATATTTTGCGCAGTTTTTCCGGTCGGGTCGATCGCTTTCTGCTGATTCCTGAGCTTGCGCTGAGCGATCTCCACTTGCTGACCCACATCTATTGTTCCAGCCGACGACTGCTCGCAGTGTATCTCTATCCGCGCCGCTTCGATCGCACAAATACGCCGGAGTCCGTTAAAAAAAATCAGCACCGCCTGGAAGCGACGGCGCACGCGGCATCGGGGGGCGGTCTCGGCCTGCTCGGCAGCGTGATCGCTTCGATCAGCCAGTCGATTCCCCCCACTGTCCCCGGCGCGGCAGGCGCTGCGAAGTCTACCCTGCATAAATTTATTATTCCCGGCGATGTCGTCACCGAAAGCGAGCTGACCGAACTCCAGGCGATCCACGATCTGTACAGCGAGCAGGCGGATTCTGGAGCGAACTCCGGTGACGCTTTATGATTTCGGCTGCCGGCACAGCGACCGGATTTGTTCGCACGCTTGAATCGCCGACCGGCGGGGCGACCCGACGCGTGAGAGCGCGGGTGATTGCGAAGGCCGACCCGGAACTCGCCGCCATCTATGCACAGGCGAACGAGACGACCACTGAGGCGGATTTGCGCCGCTCCGAACGCGATCTTCTGGCCGGCCGCTACGGTCTGCCCGTGGAACGCGTGATCATGCTACAGCAGGTGCACGGCGACCGCGCTCTTGAGATTCCAGCAAAGGCCTTCGCTCCCGGTGCTATCGCGAGCGGCCCGGGCAATCATGAACCCCCGTCGGCGATCAATGCTACTGATCCTATTGATCCTGCCGGGGCTACCGGTGCGATTTTTTTCGACGAAGGCGACGCCCTCTATAGCGGCGAAAGCGGAGTGCTGCTCGTCATTCGCACGGCGGACTGCCTCCCGCTCTTTTTCGATCTATCTTTGAACGACTCCCGGCAATCCGACTCCGCCGCAGCGGCGCACGCACCGCATTCGGAAAGCAAATCGATCGTCGGAATCATACATGCCGGATGGCGCGGACTGGCCGCCGGTATTATTTCCCGCACCCTGGTGGAAGCGCTGGCGAAACTGCGCGGTTCAGGGCATCGCAGCGGCGAATTTCGCGGGCGCTTCTTTTTCGGTCCGTGCATTGGCGCGGAGTCCTACGAAGTCGGCGCAGACGTCGCCGATCATTTTACGCACAAGCAGTCGCTGCCGGAAGCCGGCAAATATTTGCTGGATCTGGCGGCGAACGCCCGACTGGAAATTGATCGCGCCCTCGCAGGCCACGCGCGGGACTTCGGAATGGATCCGGCGGAAGTCGCCGCGAACTGCGAATTCCTGAACGACGGCCCTGGAAACCAGGGCTGCACCTATCAATCAAACGATCTCTATTTTTCGCATCGCCGCGGAGACCGCGGACGGAATCTCAACGCGATCCTGATCGAGGAGTAAAACCGCATATATGGAAGGCGGCAATCAAAACGAAGAGGAACTCCTCAACCACAATCGCAAGCTGAAGAAGGCCGTGCTCGACGTAATGTTCCAGCACTGCGACACCTTTTATATTCACTGCATGCCCGACCCGGAGCTGCAGATCGGCACGCGAGGACTCGTCGAACGCGAAACCGAAGAAGGCATCGTGCTCGTGTTCGGCCCGTACAGCACCCGCCACCTTTCCTGGGACGATCAGTTTCTATTCTGCGAACTGCAGTTCAGTCGCTGGGAGCAGGTGCGCATTCCCTACGAATGCGTCGGACGCGTTTTCGATAAGGGCGGCCAGGTGATTATGCAGTGGGCGACCATGACCGCGGAACGCCTCAAGCTGGCCAAAACCGAAGACGAGAGCGGGCCGCGCTCCGCCTCTAAAAAAGTCGCTCCTCGCAGCAGTGAAAAACAGAGCGCCAAAAGCGACAAGAGCGCCACTCAGGCGAAGTCGGGCAAAAAGGCTGACGAATCCCGGGTCATCGAAGTCGATTTTCGTAATCGTCGCAAAGACTGACGACTGTGATTCACCCGGGAGCAAAGCCCGAGATCTGAGCTGTCTGGCGATGCACCCGCCAGGATGCGCCGCTCACTCCCACTTCGGAACGGGAGTCGAGAGCGCCTTATCGATCTTTTCAAGTACCACGTCGCGGTCGAGAGGCTTCGTAATGAATCCGCTGGCGCCCAGCTGCATCACGCTTTCCATCACCGCCCGCGAATTTTCCACGCTGGCGAAGATGATTCGCACCGGCAGCTTCGCATCGCGAATTTCAGTGAAGGCGGCGTAACCGTCGAGAACCGGCATGATGATATCCAGCACGACGAAGTCGGCCTGGTTCTTGTATTCGCCAGTTAGCATCTGCATCAGCTCGCGGCCGTTTTCGGCGATGCCGAGAATCCCGTAGCCGCGGGATTCCAGAATCTGGCGCATTTTCATGGCTTCCTGTTTTTTGTCTTCGCAGATGATTCCGCGAAAAGGCTGCCCGTCGCCGCGACGTTTGATCTGTTGCATATGCTTGTACGACCTGAATCAAAGATGACGCATAATTTCCGCGGCCATTTCGTCGGTGCCGATCGACTTTTCGCCCGGACCGGTAATATCACCGGTGCGCGCTCCCGCTCCAATCGCGGCGCGAACGGCCTTTTCGATGCGCTGCGCCTCGGCGTCCATGCCGAAGCTGTAGCGCAGCATCAGCGCGGCCGACAGGACCTGGGCGATCGGATTCGCGAGCTTTTTGCCCGCGATGTCCGGGGCGGTGCCGCCGGACGGTTCGTATAATCCAAAGCCGTCGATCTCGGAAGACAGCGAAGCACTCGCCAGCATGCCCAGACTGCCGCCGAGCACCGAAGCCTCGTCGCTTAAAATATCGCCGAACATATTGCCGCACAGCACGACGTCGAAACGCGAAGGCTTGAGTATGATCTGCATGGCCGCGTTGTCGACGTACATGTGATCCAGTTCGACCTGGCGCTCGCTCTGCGCGTTATAGTTCTTCGCAAATTCGGTTACGACTTCGCGCCACAGCACCATCGTCGTCAGCACGTTCGCTTTATCGATCGACATGACGCGCCCCTTGCGCAGCGCCGCCGCCTCGAAGGCGACTTTCGCGATGCGCTCAATTTCATGACGATGATAGACGAGCGTATCGAAACCCTTTTCGTCGGGGCCGGAACCTTCGCGACCTTTGGGCTGACCGAAATAGATGCCCCCGGTCAGTTCGCGCACGATCAGCATGTCGACGCCTTCGGCGACGATGTCCGGCCTGAGCGGGCACGAGGCGGAAAGCTCGGGAAACAAAACAACCGGGCGTAGATTCGCGAATAATTTGAAGTGCTTGCGCAAGGGCAAAAGCGCGCCCCGCTCCGGCTGGCGTTCGGGCGGGAGATGCTCCCATTTGGGTCCGCCGACCGATCCGAATAAAATCGCGTCGCTCGCTTCGCAGAGCTTCAATGTATCGTCGGGCAGCGGCACGCCCGTCGCGTCGATGGCGGCGCCGCCGACGGCGGCCTCGGTGAAATCAAAGGCGACGCCGGAATCGGCGGAGATTTTTTCGAGCACGTCGAGTGCCACCCGCATAACTTCGGGACCGATGCCGTCCCCTGGCAGGACGGCGACTTTCTTAACTTCAGTAGAGCCGGACATATGCCGGCATTTTCAGGAGCGCGGTGCTGCTGTCAAGTTGGGGATCATTCCAGATGCACTTTCAACGGGCCGAGAAAGTATTCCCCCCAGCCCTCGTTGTGAATCTCGCGAATTTTGCGTGTGGGCAGGCCGGTGTGATGCAGGGACAGCAGCGTGCCCCGGCCGGTTTCTTCGAGATCCCAGGTGACCAGGGAGTCGAGATAGGATTCGTCCCAGCGCTCCTCTCGAAAAGTATGCACGAGACGGCGCGGGTATTCGATCTCTTTGATCATGCCGTGCATGTCGCCGTCCCACAGAGAATAGCGGCCGTTGCATTTGGCCTGCACCCGGGCCGGTCCCCCGCCCCAGTCGTCGAGAATGCGCGCAACGGTCAGCGCGTCGAAGACCTGGTTGATCGACGCTCGAATCGTAATCGAATGGTCGATGTCTTCGATGCGTTCGGTCGGTCGGGCGTATAAAGTGGTTCTCGTGGACATGGCGGGACTCCCTGTTTATCCTATCGGAATATTTTTCACTTAGCAGAAGAAAATTAACTGGCAGCGTACGGCGCGACTATGCCTATCATCGGCGATGCCTCCGGTTCATTCGATTGATTCCATACATGCGCTCTTTTCGCCCCTGACGACGCTCACGTTTCTGGAAATTCTCGCGCTCGGCGGCGGCGGGATGCTCGGAACGGTTCTGCGCTATTGGCTCGCGGCGAGCGCTCTGCGGACGGCCGGTCCCGACTTTCCGTACGGCATTCTTGCAGCGAATTTGCTTGGCAGCTTTGGCATCGCCTTCGCGGTCGCGGCCCTGGCCACGCTCTTTCAAAACCAACCCGCCTGGCGTTTGTTTTTGATCGTGGGTTTTTTCGGCAGCTTCACGACCTTTTCGACGTTCAGCCTGGACCTGTTGATCTTCTTTCAGCGGGGCGCGGTCGGAGTCGGCATCGGCTACTGTCTGGCCAGCGTCCTCGGAGGCGTGCTGCTCGCCTGGGGCGGGTGGAATCTCGGGCTCTTATTCCGAAGCGCGGCGGTCTGAAGGCGCGTCATCTGAAAACGAACCCGGGAATTCGCATGCCGGATCGCGACTCACACTTCGCCGGTTAAACTCCGGTATTCTTTCGCCGCGAAACGGTCAGTCATCCCCGCGATATAATCCGAGACGACGCGATAGACGCCGACGCTATCGATCTCCCGCTGGAAATGTTCGGGCATCATGCCGGGCCGTTCGACGTATTCGTAAAAGAGCAGCTCGATAATGCGGGCGCCGCGCCGGGACATGCGTTCGACTCGCGGATAACGATACAGACGACGAAATAAAAATTTCTGACAGACTCCCAGAATCTCGCGCATCTCCGCGCTGTAGCGCACGGGATATTCGGCGGCTCCGGGCCCCTTCTCCAGCAGCTCGCTTTGATTCTTCGGCTGCAGAGCCTGAAGATTCGCGCGCGTCGTTTCGTACAGATCGCTGATGCTGCGATCCATCAGATAGCGAATCACCGCCCGGACTTTCAACGGGCCCCGGGCGTGCCGGAAGGCCTGGCCGGATTTTTTTTCGACGGCCTGGTACGCGTCGCGCCAGATACTCAGCTCGGATAGATCGTCGCGCTGTAAGATTCCGCTGTCCAGTCCGTCTTCTAAATCGTGATGAATATAAGCCAGCCGATCGCAATGATCGACCAGGGCCGCCTCTAAGATCATATTTTCACGGCCGCGTTCCGCGCAAATTTCCGCCAGCAGATCGTCGCACTCATAGACCGAAGCGTGCTTGAGCATGCCCTTCAAACTGGCCCGGGTTAAATTCAAACCGCGATAGTCCAGATAGCGCGACTCCAGCTTCGTTACCAATCGCAGGGACTGACAGTTGTGTTCAAAGCCGCCATGGTCGCGCATCAATCGATTCAAAGCGTCCTGGCCGGCGTGTCCGAAGGGAGTGTGTCCGAGATCGTGGGCCAGAGCCAGGGTCTCGGCGAAGTCCTGATTCAATCGCAGCGCTCCGCAAATCGAGCGAGATATCTGCGCGACTTCCAGAGAATGGGTCAATCGCGTGCGATAATTATCGCCTTCATGGTTCACGAACACCTGGGTCTTGTAGCCCAGGCGCCGGAAGCCTTTACAGTGGATGACCCGATCCCGGTCCCGCTGGAAAACCGTGCGGTAAGAGTGCGGCTCGTCGCCGTTTAAACGACCGCCGTAGTTTCGGTGCAGCATGGCGTACGGCGCAAGCAGCTGATCGGCGCTTTTTTCAGGAGTGCCTTCGGAGGAGGCTGCGGAATGGAGTGTGTTCACGATAATTGCCGGTTTTTTTGAATATTGGCGGGAACGGAATCCCGCGGATGGATCGCGACGCTCTCGTCGGGAATTCGCTTGCGGAAATGACTGTTCGCTTTTCGATTAGATAATATGATCAGCAAATTCTCGCGACACCTTTTTTTCGGCACGGTAGCAGCCATGCTGACCCTGTTCTTCAGCGTCGCGCCGGGCTGCAGCAGCTTCCTCGGCCGCGAAACCCGGGGCGCCGTTACTTTTTATAACGATATTCCGGATCAGTGTAACACCACCCGGGGTCTGAAGCAAAAGACCGTCATTCGCGCGACTTCCGAATCGCAGCTTCGTTCCCACTACGGTCTAACCTTCCTCGTTCGATTTCAAGACGGCGTGAGCCCGCCGGTGTATGGAACGCTGTACTATCAGAACGAAGATCTGAATCGTTATTGTATGGCCACGCCCGGCGGACGCTTCGCGGTCTTCGCGAACTCCCGGGTCAACGGCGTCGACAATATCGTTCAGGAAGTCTGCTACCCGATCAAAGACTGCGGCCAGTAGGTCCTGGTAATTTTGCGTACGCGCACGTGCGAAAACGCGCGCGTCCAAACTACAAATAACTTCGATCGTTGCACAGGAAGCGCGGCTATCGCGCTTCCGATGAATACTATGAAAGATTTATGAAAAAAACGAATCAGCATGGTTGATTTTAGCTTTTGCCCCTTGACCCTTCCAAAAATTTGGTCTAACTGTAGAGACGGTCGATTCGCAGGGCAGGAGCAGTAAATGACTTCACAGAACAACCAAACGATCGCGGCCCGACGCGCGGCGATTCGCCGGGTGCGAATGGGATTGGAAGCGCGCATCCAGGAGAGACTCGCGTACGCGTGCGGCGCGACAGTCTATCAACCGCTGGCGGTCAGCGAACGTTGCCATCCCATAACAAAGAATCGGGAGTTCAGCGTAAACATAGAGCGCCGTATGGAAGGCCTCAGCGGGATGCAAGAATCCCTGAACGGCAAAGATTGCCGATAGCTTCGAAAGACAACCCAAACAAACGAAGGCCGCGGTCGCGGCAAATCAGGCAGGCACGTCACGAAAGATACCGACGGCCTGCCTTTTATTTTTCGCAGGCTCTGAGTTCGCTTAAGTTGCGCGCCGCGATTTCGCACAGCACCCGGGTCCGACTCTTATTCTCCACGCAGACCCGCGAAGCCATATTCTGACTCATGGCTTCGCGCGCCATCTTCGCGATTTCTTCGTCGCTGAGAATCGAGCCCGTATTCAAACGCAGAAAATTTTCCAGACTCTGGAGGCATTCTTCCTGGCTGGGTCGTTCGGTGCAGGCTCCGGCAAAAGCCAGGCCACCTGCGAGAACGACAAAGGCGGCCGCGCGACTGAGCAAACGAGCGCAGCGCGGCGCCGCACGCCTTCCGGAATTCAGTCTTTCGGAATTCAGAGACGGCAATTGGGACGACGGCCTTCGTTTTGCGCCAGCTGATACAGCGGCAGGTTTTTGGTCAGACCTTCGCGCAAATCCGAAATGCGAGTGTCATGAGCCGGGTGAGTCGACATGATTTCCGGAGGCTGATCGCCGCTGAGTTCGGCCATATTTTCCCAGAGCTTCACGCTTTCCGAGGGATCGAAGCCGGCCTTCGCCATGAGTTCCTGACCGATCACGTCGGCCTCGGTTTCATGGGCGCGACCGAAGGGCAGCATCACGCCGAACTGCGCGCCAGCGCCGATCGCTCCCAGCACCGCTTCGTTTTCGACAACCGCTCCCACGGCGCCGAGCACTGTATTACTGGCCTGGCTCTGACTGACGCGCTCGTTTCCATGCCGCGCAATCACGTGAGCGATCTCATGGCCGAGGACCGCCGCGAGCTGACCCGGCGTCCGGGCCACCGGTAGAATTCCGGTATGCACTCCGATCTTGCCGCCCGGCAGGGCGAAGGCGTTGGCCGAATTTTCTCGAAAGACCACGACTTCCCACTGGCTCACGCCCGTCGTATCGTCCGTGACCGCCAGCAAGGCGTTTACAATGCAGTTCACGTAACCGTTTACGCCCGCGCCGCGGTCGATCGGGATTTGCTTTTTCATTTCTTCGAAGGCTTCCGCCCCCATCTGATTGATCTCAGGATCGTCCAGCAATACCAGCTGGCGGCGGCCGGTCGGCGATGTGGCGCAGGCGGCAATAAAGACCAGGGTCAGCGCGACGGATAGCAGCCGCGTAAGACGCGCTGAATGTCGCTTAGCGGATCCACCGGCTCCGGTGGATTTGAAATAAGATGAGAAAGATTGTTGGATTTGCATGAGCGCCTCGCCGTCAAAGCAGAATAAGATGAGAATTTAAGACATTGCAACGCCCCCGGGACGTCGCAATGCTTCAGAACACATTTTGTGAATCAGGCCGAATAAGGCAAGCTTAACGCCGCGCGCCTTCGGCTAAACGCTTCTGTTCAGAGAAGCGCGCCATCAACTCGCGCTTGGCGCCGTCCAGCCAGTCGGGCCCGCCGCCGTCCAGGGCTTGCTCGAAATAACGTTCCGCGTCGTCGTACTCGCCGGCATACCAGCTATAGACCGCGAGATTCCAGAGCGCCGAGATACTCACGCCGCTGGATTCATTCAAAGCCCGACGCCAGTCTTTTGCCGCCCGGTCGAAATCCGCGACCTCGGCCCACTGATTGCCCGAGTTAAGGTATCCGCCGACCATGTCACGGGACTCGTCGTCACGAACGTCGTCAGCGTCTTCGAGTAGAGGCACCGAAATCTCCACGATGCTCGGACTCAGATTATCCGCAATGCCCCGGGCCGCCTGATCTACGGCTCCGTCAAAGGCCAGCAGCGCCGAGGGGCAGTCCGTATCGCCCGCTTTGCTCACCTGGCGATACGGCTGGGTATGGGAATAGGTTACAGTTCGACCGGTCTCAACGCTCGTCAGGCGGCCGACCACGAAGATGGTCAAATAGAGCACGCCGGTTTTCTTTTCCAAATTCGCTTTGTCGGTGCTCTCACCCTGGGCTTTTGCCAGGGCCAGCTCCATCGCGTAGCCGGAATAGTCGGCGACCATCTCGGTCTTGCACTCCTGGCGGGGAGCGTTGGTCATCTGCACCGTCAGCATTGAGTTGACCGCCAGCTCGCGACCGATGGCCAGAGATTCTCCGGTCATACCGCTCTGAGTGTAGGCAAGTTCGCGCAAACGCTCTTTGCGCCCGGAAAGATCGACAACTTCGAAAAAGCCCTTCTTGCTGACGGCGGTGGAAACCGCTCCTTCCATCGTATCGGACCAATCGTTTTCATAGCCGATGCGGCGCAGAATGGCCGGATTGGTTTTCGCCGCAATGACGCCCAGATTGCGCCCGCCTTCCAAAACGGACTTGAGTTTCGCGCCGGTGGCGCGTGGATATTGCGGGAAGCGAACCGGAATACTTGGTCCGCAGGAATAGGCTAATACGCCGGACAATAATAGAATGCCCGTCGATCGCAGAATCGTTTGCCGGCTATACTTTCGTCTGTTCATAATAGCTTTCGAAATTCCACTCCATCACCAGCCGACACGCCTGACGATCCAGTGGATCGAACAGGCCGTAGACCCCTGTGGGCCGGGCAGGCTGTTTTTTTAACAGTCACCGCGGGCCACACCCTATTGGACGAAATCGGAGTCCCGAAGGGACAGAAAATTCTGCGGCGAGGAAATCAATTTTCCGCCGTCAGTTCCACAAAATTTCGGGTCGGCTTCGAAAAAAGTGCCATGGGATAGAAAAGCGGCTCTTCTTTGATAACGGTGGTTTTCGGCACCAGGTAGTGCACACCGTAGCGACGAAAGAACAGTCGGGAAAGCGGCATCACACCGAAAACGTCGAAACCGGTGCTGGCCACAACCAGGGTGCCGTTGAACTGAGACGGCTTGATCCGGCCCAGCATGAAGATGCCGGCGGCCTGGGATTCCATCGTAATGTCGGTCACGATCACGTCGAAATGGAGCGGCGGGTGTGCGGCCAGTTTCTCGTCGCCGTCGAGGCCGGTTACAGCGCGCACGCAAGTGTATCCCATGGGCGCGAAGTGTTCTTCGAGCAGTCGGGCGTATTTGTCGTTATCGTCTACGATTAAGAGATTCTTTTGTTTCATGAGAATTGTACCTGAGTATTATGATTTCGTGGCGGGGCCCGCGCCGCCTTCCCGGGCCGGATCCCCGGTGCCCGTCTCCATCAAACCGGGCTGATCGACGACCGAACGGCTGATGTCCTGCAGACGCGCGTACAGTCCGCCGCGCTGCATCAAATCGCTGTGAGTCCCGAGATCGACGATATTGCCGCCGGAAACGACGGCGATCAGGTCGGCCTTTTCGATCGTGGAAAGGCGATGGGCGATCACGAAGGTCGTCCGGTTTTGAAAGAGGCGTTCGAGGGCCTGCTGGACCAGACGTTCGCTCTCGGTATCGAGCGCCGAGGTCGCTTCGTCCAGAATCAGAATCTCCGGATCGTGCAGCAGGGCCCGGGCGATGGCGATGCGCTGGCGCTGGCCGCCGGACAGGGTCATGCCGCGATTGCCGACGAGCGTATTATAGCCTTCATAAAATTCGCTGACGAAGTCGTGGGCATATGCCAGGCGCGCCGCCTTCTCGACTTCGCGGCGATCGTGGTTCGGGCTGCCGTAAGCGATATTCTGAAAGATGGTGCCGTAAAACAGGAAGGTCTCCTGCTGCACGATGCCAATCCGCGAACGGTGATCCTGAATGCGGAACTCCCGTATATCGTGACCGTCGATGCGGACCGCCCCCGAGGTGCAGTCAAAAAAGCGCGCCATCAAATCCATCATCGTGGACTTGCCGCCGCCGCTTTCACCGACCAGAGCCACGGTCGAGCCGATTGGAACTTCCAGATTTACGCCGTGCAGAACTTCGGGGGCCGTTCCCGGATAGGTAAAACGCACGTTATCAAATTTGATATTCTTTTCAGCCCGGTGCATGACCCGCGGATTGGGCGGATCGACGATTTCCGGTTTGCGATCCATCAATGCGAAGACGCGTTCGCCGGCGGAAGTCGCCGCCTGGATTTTGGCGACCATACTGGAAAGCTGGATCAGCGGACGAATGATAAAGAGCAGAGTCGCCACGAAGGCGATGAAGTCCCCGCCCGTGAAATCGGTCGGGTTCATATAGTAGGCGCCGAAGCCGAGAATGCTGACGGCCATCGCCGCTCCGGAAAACTCCACTAAGTTCGGGCCCATCTTCAGATAGAACTGCTGCTTGAACAATCGCCAGCTGAGTCGGCTGTTCGCTTTGAAAAAGCGCCCCGCTTCGTACTCTTCCCGGGCGTTTGCGCGAATCACCCGCACGCCGGAAATGCTTTCCTGTAGATAGCCGTGCAGACCCGCCAGCAGCTCCTGGCTTTTCGTTACGGACTTGCGAATCTTACGGGTGACCAAAGCGACCGGGCTGATGATGATCGGGATCATCACCATCGATACCAAAAGCAGCTCCGCGTTTAAGTACGCGAGCAGCGCCAGGTGCGTGATAATATAAAAGATATTCGTAATCGCGTCGCGGGTGTTGCTGGAAATCACCGGCGCGATAATCTCGACGTCGTTGATCATGCGACTGACCAGCTCGCCGCTTTTTTCGCGATAGAACTGGGTGAGCGGCAGACGTTGCACGCTCGAATACAGGCCTTCGCGAATATCCCGGACCGCCCGATAGCCCGCTCCGGTAATCAATCGCACGCAGATCAAATGAAAGGCCAGCTTTAGAAGATAGAGCGGCACAATGATCGAACAAACCAGCACCACCACAAAGAAGGGCGGCAGCGCCGCATCGTTGATCTTGAGTTTCCAGCGAATCATCGCTTCCAGACGGCTGCGGGAAGCCGGCGGCAGTTCGACATAGGGCAGATCGACGTAGATCGGATTTTCGATCAGGTCGAGCAGAATCCTGGCCCGATCTCCGGCGATTTTCTCCGGAGGCAGAGGCACCAGTTCGTGGGGCAAAATCCCGCCGGGAGTATAGCCGGGCTGCTCGATCTCTTTGAGCACCAGTTGCCAGTAGCGAATATTGAAAGTCAGCGACTGGCGCATGACCTTCCGCTCGGCGTCGGTGAATTGAATTTCGAATGAGTCTTTCTTTTCGCCGAGAGCGTCAAACAGCGGGACAAGTCCCGTCAGACTGACCCCGTTTAAGAGCGCTACGAAAAACGAAAAGACGACGCCCGTTAGAAAGAGCGCCTTATAACGAAACGCGTAGGAGAATAGTCTTAAGAATATCTTCACGCCTGGTTTCGTTCCAAATGAGTCTGAGGACCGGAGGTCCGAATTATAGGAGCGAAGCTCCGAAAAGCGAAACTCCGAAAAATACGACCGGGAAAAGCACGGTCCAGACCGGCCCGGGTTTCGGCAGCGGAAAACGCGCGGTTTCGAAACCCGACGCGACCGCCGAAAAAATCACCGTCGACGGTCGAGCCGTTCGCCGAAACCACACAGGCGGCCGACGACACCACAACGCTCAGCCGGGGTGCGCCGACCCGTGGACGGTCGCTTATTTTCGACCCAGCCCTTCTTTTTCGGCGCCTACGAGAATCGCCATATTCCCCGGCGGATGCTTGTTGTCTTTCATCAGCTGGTGACATGCTCCGGTGCCAGACCACTCATAGGTCTTTGAAAGACAGGGGTCTACTTTTTTTGCGATCACCAGATCGTTGATGCCCTTGCAGTTGTCATCGTTAGCGAAGTGCGAGCCCTGCAGACGCTTCTGGCGCATCCACAGATAACGCAAATCCGCCGTGGCGTTAAAGCCGGTGGTGCCGGCGCAGATCACGACCATACCGCCGGTTTCAACGACGAAGACCGAGGTCGGCAGAGTCGACTCGCCGGGATGTTCGAAAACGATCTTCGGATTGTTGCCTTTGCCGGTAATCTCCCAGATCGCCTTACCGAATTCGCGAGCCTTTTTGGTCCACTTGCCGAATTCTTCGCCCTTATTAATTTCCGTGGTGAGCGGACCCCAGTGGTCGAAGTTCTTACGGTTCAATACGCCGTCGGCGCCCAGCTTCTTACAGAATTCGATTTTGTCGTCGGAGCTGACCATCGCAACCGCGATGCCGCCCATAGCCTTTACAATCTGGATCGCCATCGCACCCAGACCGCCCGCGCCGCCCCAGATCAGGACCACGTCGTCTTTTTGAACGGTGTTGGGCTCCCAGTGCATAAGCATCCGGTAGGCGGTCGCGCCGACGAGCATATAGGCCGCGGCCTCTTCCCAGGACAGATGCGCCGGTTTCGGCAGACACTGGTGCGCCTGGACCTTCGTGAACTGGGCAAAGCTGCCCCAGTTGGTCTCGTAGCCCCAGATCAGCTCGGACGGAGCGAACATGGGGTCTTTGCCGGCTTTGACCCAGGGGTCGTTGCGGTCCCAGATTCCGCAGTGGATGACGACTTCGTCGCCGACTTTGTGGGTCGTGACTTCGGAGCCGACCGCATAGACGATACCGGAGGCGTCGGAGCCGCCGATGTGAAATTTTTCGGGTTCGCCCTTCTTGTTGCGGGCGCCAATCACGTCTACGGGGTAGCCAAGAGCCGCCCAAACGTTGTTGTAGTTCACGCCGGCGGCCATGACCGCGACCAGCACCTCGTCCGGGGCCAGTTCGGGGATATCAATGAGTTCTTCCTGAAAGGCGTCCTTGGGTTCGCCGTATCGCTCCGGCCGAATGAGCTGGGCATACATCTTTTTGGGCACAGTCCCAAGCGGCGGCAGAGTTCCTACAGGTACACTTTCCAAATTTTCAGACATGGAGGCCACAAATTCAGGTTCCGGGCCCCCGGTCAGCCGAAATTTCACCCACAAAGCCGGCAAACAGGGGTTTTGCGGGGCCTGCGGCCTTTCTGAGACCGCCCTTCCCAGGAGAACGACGGAAAATTCTCCCGGCTTTGCAAAAACAATTTACGCTGGCAGGACTGCAAAATTACAATCGTCCAATAGAGACCCATGGGCGAATACCTACCCTTCGAATTTACCCCGGAAATCATTGATAAGTTCCGGGAAGAAAAGCTAATCCCGGTTCACTTCTATAATAAGGACGGCCAGATCCTTATTTATAAGAAAGAAGATGCGACGGAGGCTGAAATCAATCGGGTTCTGCGCTTCGTAGAACAGGGTATCTACTACAATACTGACGATACCGACGTCCTGGGTCTCGGGAAAAAAGAAGAGTCGACCACCGAAGAAGGTCTCTCAGACGTAAAGCTGCTCAGCGAGAACCACGCCGAGGAACTGAGCAAAGACACCGCGGAGCTATTTAATACGCTCAAGCGCTCCACCATCACTTCGGTGCACGCCAAAAGGTCGAGCGATCAGCTCAACCAGCTCTTCTCGGATTTCGAATCCCAGCCGGACGCCATGAACGGCCTGGTAAATATCATCGAGCTGATGGCCGGCGGCGACGCGGGCGCCGACGTGGAACTGGCGGTCAAGCGCACAGTCGTGGCCATGGCCATGAAAACCCGGGGCATGAAAGCCACGACCCATCGCGATAAACAAAAGATGCAGGACATGGTCAACGTGCTGATGATGAGCGCCCTGCTCTGCGACATCGGCTGCGCGAAAATGAATATGCCGACCGGCGACAGTCTGACCGGCAAAGAGATGGAGTACGTTCGCAACCATCCGCTGATGTCGTACATGATGCTGGCCCACGAACGCACCATCGACGCGCGAGTGAAACGCAATATTCTATGTCATCATCGCCCGCTACGAACGGATCCCCAGACGAACAACTATCCGCCCTTAAAAGGACTGCTGGCGCGCCTGACGCTGATGGAACAAAAGTACCGCGACGATCCGTCGAAAGCCGCCGTCGCTCAGGACGTGCGCGAACAGATCGCGCTTCTAAAAACCGACCTGCCCTTCGACGAAGACGCGAATATTATCGCCATCGCTTCGGAGTTCGCGTCCTTGACGTCGAAGACCGCCTGGCGGCCCGCATTCAGTCCCGATCGCGCCATTCGCATGATCATCAACAACAGCTTCTTCACGTACACCGATCGAGTGCTGCGCGAATTCCTGGATCATGTTTCGATGAGTCTGAACGATAACGAGAAAGTTCTCGCCGAAGGCGATTATATCATCGTCGCTTCGCGGGACTCCGGCGGCAAACCCTTCTTCGAAGTCTGCCAGATCACCGCCGCCAATCGCTACCAATCCAAGCCCGGCATCGATCGCTTCGCGACGATTTACCCGGACATCGAAACCTCGCCGAAGCTGCGCTTTGGCAGCTTCAATCTGGAGCGCCTGCGACCGGATCCGCGCTACGCCCACTTCGAATTAAGCAAAGACGACTCCCGCCATATCGTCTACGCCGTCGACCCGGACTACGATCCCAAACTATATGAACGTTTGAGCGAATTGACCGCCAGCCGGAAACGACCCGGCGCGGCGGCCGAAGAAACGAATCGCTAAAATCATATGAGCGAATTGGTCCGGCATCTTCTAGAAGACAACCGGGCCGGCCTGCAGGTCGACGCGGACGGCCGGCGTTATTTTCGCCCGCGACGGGTGCGCTTTCGCACGATCGATATGTCCGCCGCGGACTTGTTCCAGGCCGGCTGGCTGCGCTATGAAAACCCGCTGACTCCGCCGTATCGCGCGGGTAACGCGAATCCATCTCATCGAGAGATTCGCGAATTCGCGACCCGGGCCTCCGAACGCTTTCAAGAATTCTGGTACCGCGTTTTCGACGTGGCTGTCGCCCGCGCTCTGGCCGGACGGGACATCCGGGTATTTCAAGAACGCCCTTTCTTTCGACCGAATACCTTCTTCGATACCGGCATCCCCGACGCCCAGTCCCTGAGTTCGGTGCCGCCGCAGCTGCACCAAAAAATTCACGCCGAGTACCTGCGCTCCCGCGACGCGAGCACCCGGCGACGCGTTTATTATCTTTCGAATTATCTGACCGACGTGACCGGCGACGTCATCGAAGCCCTGGAACCCTATCGCGCTTTCTGGGCGCTCAAAGACCGCCGCCGCGATCTGCTCGATCGGATCAACGTCGCATATACCGGGCTGACGGACGCGCTGCTGCCGCCGCAAATTCGCGATCGCCTGAGTCAGGAAATCGATACGCGCTTGCTCCGGCATCTGGACGGCCTCGTCGCCGACCGGGGCGAGCGCGGTGTCAGCGACGCGGCCGTGCGCACTCTCATTCATCGGCGGCGCGCGGGGGATCTCAAAACGCTGAGTTCCAGTGAGCGCAAGCTAATATTCGCCGCGGATTCGCGAGAAGTCGGCCTGCCCGAGAATCTGCGGGCGATGGCGGAATCTCTGGAGCTGCTCGGAGAATCCCGGGCGCGCGCCCGCTCCGCCGCGGGCTATTCGTCGGCGGCCTACCGGTTGGACCTGCGTCGCGCTCGACTGAATTATATGATGCGGCTGCGCGCGAACTCTCCCCGGGATCCGGCGGCGGCCCGCAGTCTGGCGGAACGTCGCGGGCGCTATCTAAAACTATTTCTGGAACGTCTCGGCGAATTGTCCGGGCAGCCGCGCTCCGATTCGAATGCGATGAAAACGACGCGGCCCTCCGCCCCGCAACAAATCCTGGCGCGCCTGATCGCCCTGCGGGAATTCGCGCGACGCCTGAGGATCGAGTCGGAGGACTCCGGAGATTCGCCCGGAAACATCGGCGCTCTGTTGGAAAGCTGGCATGCGCCCGAGAATTTGCCGGCGGCTTCGCCCGAGAGTCTCGCCGCAGCGCGGGAGGATCTCGCACAGCTGCAGTCGGTGGCGGGCATCGTCGGCGGCCTGCGCCGGGCGGAAACCGAAATCGCGGATTATTTTGAGTCCTATGCCAGCGCGCGCGACGACGGCGAAGACCATCCGACCCAAAACGACGGCGACGAAGCTGAAGGCGAAGGCGGAGCAACGACCGCGCAGACCACAGCTCCCGACGGCGACGCGGTCGACGCGAATCCGCAGACCACAGAGTCCACGCCGATCACAATGTATTCGGGCCCAGGACGCGCGCTGCGCCTGGCGGAGGACCAGCGCATCGGCAACCCTTTCGATGAAACGGAAATTTTACAGGCCGCGCGCCAGCTGATCTTTCATCGCCTGCGGCCGGTCCGGCGCACCGCGAATCACTATTCGTTAAATCCGGGTCACCGCCACGGAGCGGTGACTCTCAATCCGGTCATGAAGCTCTGGAAGGACCGTCCGGAATCGGGACGCGAGGGCCCCGGGCTGATTCGCCTGGAAATGAATACGCGCGCCACGGTCGAGTGCCTGCTGGAGCTCGCCTGCCTGGTCGATCCGGACCTGGCTTCCCGCGAAGTGCGCAGAGAAAGCAAAGTTCTGCGCGAATCGCGCGGGCCGGAGAACCTGGGCAATTTGCTGACGCTGCTTTTGCCGGGATCCTGCTATAGCCTGCGCGAAGTCCATCGCCTGGACTTTCCGGAGTTTCGCGGGAAGGTGCTCGGCGAAACCCGCAACCCGACCGAACTGGGCGTCGATCCCCGGGAAGATTCGCTCTTGACCGGCGCCTGGTATCAAAAGTTAAACCATGCCCTCTACTATCCCGTCGGAGGCGATCACGGCCGACTGCTGCGCCTGATCTGGAATTCGGCTCGCGCGCCGGGGCCGCCGGCATTCCTCTTCGCCCTGGGGCAGTTCGTGCACGACTGCCTGGCGGATGATTTGATTTATTTCAAGACCGCCGAGAAAACCTTTCGCGAGTGCGTCGAAGATTATTATCTGCAGGAAGATCGCGTGCGAAAAAATCGCGGCGAACGCATGGGGCGCCGTCGTCCGGACAACTCACGGGCCGGGGTGCGCTTTATGTTCGCGATTTTGTATTCGCGCCTGGTAATGGAAGCGCTGACCGGTTCATCCCAGAGTCACTTCCGGCATCCGCCGACGGAAACCTGGATGATGCGACACCTGAATCTACCGGTATTAAATCGGACCGACCGGGGGCGTTTCACTCAAATTCGCAGTGAGGCCCGCCGACTGATCGAATCGATGAGCGAAGAACAAGCCGCCGACGCCACGCCGGCACAAAGGGAAACGCGAAACGGCACGCCCTGAGAAAAACGGTCCGACTGTAGAGGAGCCCCGGGCCAGACCGGGATCTCATGCTGACCCGGCGCCCCCGGCCCGATGTTTCAGTCGTGCATGATGAAACTATTAAAGCCGTCTTTTTGATAGTACATGATCGCCTGGGCCGCGCGATCATAGTAAATGCGCACGGCGTCATGTTTCAAACGCAAGGGGCGCGCTTCCCGCGGCGATCGCTTGAGCCCCGGAGTCTCCGGTCGCAAAAACAGGCGGCCTTCGCACTCGCCCCGGCGGGTCCGCGGCCAGCGTTCGACTTCGATCACGCTGCAGTTGTCTCCGGCGCAGAACAGAGCCAGCAGAGCCCGATGACTTTCGGTCATACCCAGCACCGCCAGATCGGTATCGCCGTCGCCGTTAAAATCGCCTTCGACGGTGAAGGCGGCGTCCGCGGGCGCGCCGGTATCGGCGGCACTGTCCGGACGCGTTTCGGAATCGCCTTCGAAATAGGCCGCATCGCGACAGCCGGTTACGAAAAACCCGGGATCGTACGCCGACAGGGCCTGGCGCGCGCCGGGGGACAGGCGCACGATATCGATCGCCGCCGCGCGGGTCTTCGGCGAACCCTCGACCTGATCCTTACGCTTCGTCGTGCTACAGGCCATAGAAGCAAAGCCAAAAGCAACGGCCATAAAGCCACAGAGCACCATTCCGCTCGCCAGGCGGAGACGGGAATCAGACGCGTGAAATACCATAAGTTGACAGGAACCCCGAACAATGACGTGTCAAGCGATTGTTGCCTCCCCGGGCCGGCATGCGCGCAGCAGGCCTATCGCGCCCGATCTATGATTTTTTGAACGCGTTCAAAAAAAGTCGTGGCAATCCTGGCCCGCTCCCGTCCAATCCAGAATATGGATCGCCGGAGCGATCGGGAGGCTGCATGAATCAAATCGCCAACAGAGACGCCGGGCCGGTCCCGAAAAAAATCCCGACGCCGTTTCCGAAAGATCATCCGCAGGCCGGGCAGGCGGACGCGGCGATCGACGAGATGATCGAGTACTATGAAGAGGCCGGACCGGATTACGCCGCCTGGAGTCCGGAATTCAACATGCACTTCGGCTATTTTGCCATCGGCATGAATCCCTTTCGGCGCGAAGCGATGCTGGCCCGTATGAACGACGAAGTCTTCGATCGCCTGGATTTCGACGACCGGCCCGGCGACATTCTCGACGCCGGCTGCGGTCTGGGCACTCCCGCCCGAGCGGCCGCGCGCCGATTTGCAAACGCAAACGTTACGGGAATCAGCATCGTGCCCTGGCAAATTGAGCAGGCCCGCAGCCGGGCGCTGGCGGACTTCGCCGATCCGAATGATCGCGCCGCCGCCCCGCGCTTTGAACGCATGGACTTC
Organism: bacterium; assembly: GCA_024742665.1. Lineage (GTDB taxonomy): Bacteria > Spirochaetota > Leptospiria > Leptospirales > Leptonemataceae > JANSYA01. The sequence goes on along the minus strand of JANSYA010000007.1, from coordinate 99,040 downwards.
ACCCGCACCGATTTTCCCGACGCCGCCTTCGATCGCGTCTACGGCATTGAGAGCGTCTGCCACGCTCCCGGCCTGGACAAAGGCGATTTCTTAACTGAGGCTGCGCGCATCTTAAAGCCCGGCGGTCGACTGGTCATCGCCGACGGCTTTTTAAAACAGGCCCACCGACCGATGCCAGGGCCCCTCGACTGGATCACCCGCACGATCTGCCGCTGCTGGTCGCTGGAAACTTTCGCCGGTCTGAAGGAATTTCGCGCGGCCCTGATCAAGGCGGGTTTCGGCGAGCCCCGCATTGAGGATTTGAGCTGGCGCATCGCTCCCTCTGTTTTACACGTGCCGGCCGTGACCGCCCGCTTTCTATTAAAGGAGCTGCGCAGCGGTGCGAAACTGACGAAGCAGCGCCGCGAAAATCTAATCGCGCCGATGCTTGCGCCTCTGCTCGGAATGGCCCGGAGCCGCTTCGCCTACCTGATCGTGACAGCGGAGCGGCGATGAGCGCCCGCAATTCAAAAAAGGGGACGCGTAAATCGCGCGACAGCGCCAAAGCCACCCCGAAGCGCGAGCAGACGCGGGCGCTGATTTACGAGACGGCTTTGCAGCTCTTTCAACGCGAGGGTTTCGAGGCCACGACCATGCGCGCCATCGCCGAAGCGGCCGGCCTCTCCGCCGGCGCCGCGTACTATCACTTTCAATCCAAGAACGATCTGGTTCTGGAATTTTACGTGCAAAGCGAAGCGGAGCTGCGGAGCCAGATGGAGCGAATCTGCGCGAGCAGCCCGGATTTTTTCGAGCGACTGGAGGCGCTTTTAGTATTTCGCCTCGAACAATTCGAAACGCATCGAAAATTCGTCGGGGTACTTTTTCAGAACGCGATCGAACCGGACAGCCCATTGTCGCCCTTTCACCCGGAGATGCTCGCCCTGCGCGAAGAAGCGGTCGCGGTCTTCGCGCACCTGCTGGATTCTTCGCGCCTGAAAATTCTACCGGAACTGCGACCTCACTGCCCGCACCTGCTCTGGCTGTACCAACTGGGTATTCTATTGTTCTGGCTGCACGACCTTTCGCCGAATCGACGGCGGACGCGGCGCTTGATTCAGCTGAGTATGCTTGTACTGCGCCAGCTGCTACGATTGCAGCGTTTGCCTTTCGCACGACAGCTGACCCGCAGCGTAATCGAGCTGCTGGCTGAATTTTCGCTTCGAAATAATGCGGCGAATGCGATAGGCTCCGCGAAAGCGCCGGTGAAATCCAGATAGAACGGCGGAGCATCGAGCGCGCCCCTGGAGCGTGAAAGTGCTTGATCTCAGGCCGGCTGGATTTGCACTGCACGAAGCTTTTATGAGTATCTGGAAAAACGCACTGACCTGGATGGCGGCCGGAATTTCATACCTGTGGATCCGGCTGCTCAGTATGACCTGCACGATCGTCGTGGAACAGGGCAAAGAACACCTCGAAGATTTGATCGCCAACCCCCGACCCGCTATCTTCAGCTTCTGGCACAACACGATTTTTTTTATGGTCTACTATCACGCCTACCGGGTGATCAAAAAAGGCATTCCCCTTAGTGTTTTAATCAGCCAATCTAAAGACGGCGAATTGATTGCGCGCACCGCCCAACTCTACGGCTCCCGGGCCGCGCGGGGTTCGAGCACGCGCGGCGGACGCGAAGCTTTCCAGATCCTCTTGAAGACTGTAAAAAAAGAAAAGGGTTCGGTCGTGACGACTCCCGACGGCCCCCAGGGACCGGTATACTATTTCCAGGCCGGCACTGTCGTTCTCTCGCAGGTCACGGGCGCGCCGGTCGTGCCGATCGGCTACGCCTGCACCCGCGCCTGGGTCTTTCGTTCCTGGGATCAGTTTATCGTGCCGAAACCCTTTTCGAAAATCGCGGTGGGCATCGGCGAACCCTATACCGTACCACGCAAGCTTCCGGACGACGCGGCCGCCGAACGCGAACGTCAGGAACTTGAGCGGCGCATGATGGCGATGATTCACAAGGCCGAGAATTTTCTCGAAGAAAAGTACGGTCGAGTCGATTCTCGCACTGACTTACAGCAGGCCGCGGAGTATCAAAGACGCAAGGCCGAACGCGAAGCGAAAAAACACGGACGAAGCGAGAGAGCATGAGCCCCAAAAATTCAAACGCAAATTCCGATAGCAAAACCGCACGGGGCGCAGCGGGACCGCCCGCGAAAAACGAAGATCGCATCGGCACACCCCTGAGCCCGAGCGCCACACGCGTGCTGATGTGCGGTTCAGGCGAGCTGGGCAAAGAAGTCGTGATCGAATTACAGCGCCTGGGCGTCGAAGTCATCGCCGTCGACCGCTACGCGAACGCTCCCGCCATGCAGGTCGCGCATCGCTCTCATGTGATTTCCATGCTCGACGGCGACGCTTTACGAAAAATCGTCGAGCGCGAACGTCCGCACTATATCGTACCGGAAATCGAAGCCATCGCAACCGACACCCTGGCCGCTCTCGAAAACGAAGGTTATACCGTCATTCCCACGGCGCGAGCCACGCAGCTGACCATGAACCGCGAAGGCATTCGCCGGCTGGCCGCCGAAACGCTGGGACTGAAAACCTCGCCCTACGCCTTCGCGGAAAGCGAAGATGAATATCGCCTGGCCATTCATAAAATCGGCCTGCCCTGCGTCGTAAAACCGATCATGAGTTCTTCGGGCAAAGGCCAGAGCACCGTGCGAAACCCGGAAGACGTGGACGCCGCCTGGCGTTACGCTCAGGACGGCGGCCGGGCCGGCGCGGGCAAAGTCATCGTCGAAGGCTTCGTCGATTTCGATTATGAGATCACACTCCTGACCGTGCGCCACGCCGGCGGCACGTCCTTCTGCGAAGCGATCGGTCATCGCCAGGAAAAGGGCGACTACCGCGAATCCTGGCAGCCCCAGCCCATGTCGGCGGAGGCTCTGGCCGAAGCCCGACGCATAGGAGCGGCGGTGACCGGCGAGCTCGGCGGGCGCGGAGTATTTGGAGTCGAACTTTTTGTTAAGGCTGATACAGTGTATTTTAGCGAGGTTTCGCCGCGCCCCCACGATACGGGAATGGTGACGCTGATCTCGCAGGATCTATCCGAGTTCGCCCTGCACGCCCGGGCGATCCTCGGCCTGCCGATTCCCGAAATTCGCCAGCACGGCCCGGCGGCTTCGAGCGTCATTCTGGTCAGCGGCGAATCCCAGGAGACCGGCTTTTTGAATCTCTCCCGGGCCTTAAGTGAAGTCGATACCGACTTACGTCTCTTCGGCAAACCCGAAGTTCAGGGCGAACGACGCATGGGCGTCGCCCTGGCCCGGGACGCGGACGTAGATCGCGCCCGCGCGAAGGCCCGGCGCGCGTCGGAGCAGATTCAGATTCAACTCTAGCGCATCTGCATCGGTCTCGCTTTCGCGATTCGCGGGTCGCGAAACGCCCGTCTGCAACATCTAAGTCATGTTTTCGTAGCTTTAACGCGCGAAAGTCTCCGGTATTCTATGGATATCCGGGAACTCACCACCGGCGAAATCGCCGTGCTGAAAGCGAAGGGCGCGCTGGATCGCATGAGCGCCGGCCGCCTGGGCCACGGCATTCGCGCCGCGGTCAACCGCGGCTGCCGGAAGATCGTTTTGAATTTGAGCGAAATCGAATCCGCGGATTCCCGGGGCCTGGGCGAACTTCTGTTTTCCTGTTCCCAGAGCTGGAACCAGGGGCGCGAAATCCTGATCGCCCAGCCGCCGCCTTTTCTACGCGAGCTGCTGCTCAGTTCGAATATGGTTCCCGACCACATCGTTTGCGATTCACTCTACGAGGCCCTGCGCTCCGCCCGGGATTCCGCTCCGCTTTAATCGAGGCCCGGGCGACACACAACACGGCGCGCCGCGTTAAAACCCGGTTGCTTCTATTATAGTGCGCGAAATTCTGTCTGCGGGTGCGCGCCGGACCGTCGCGCTGCTGAATTATTTCAGATGTGAGGAAAGTCCGGACACCACAGGACGGAAGACCGGGTAACGCCCGGGCCTTTGGGTTCGCCTCGCGAACCTCGAGGACGGAAAGTGCAGCAGAAAACAGGTTGCCCCAATCTGAAAACCGCCCTCGGGCGAAGTTCAGGTGAGGCCCCAGAAATTGTTCGGAGCTTCTTCGGACAATTTCACGGGGCGGGGTTAAAGTGAAATGGCGGGGTAAGAGCCCACCGCGTCAAAGGCAACGGCGACGGCATGGTAAACCCTCTTCGGTGCAATTTCAGGTAGGCGACCGATCCGACTGCGTCCGGTCGGGGTCGCGGGTAGAAAGCAAAGACCGGCGGAGCGATCCGACCGGCAAGATAAATGACGGTTTAAAACAGAATCCGGCTTACGGGCGCGCACCCGCCTTTTGTTTCGATAACGGTCGACTTATGCGTGGCAAAGCTTTCGCGCAATTTAGATGCGAAGCGCGCCCCACGCGATTCGGCCTTAACTGAATCTAATTCGAACTCTGTCAAAAACGCACGGTCGCCTGCAGGGTGAACCACTTGTGAAAGCCGGGCAAAAATCCTTTCTGATAAAACTCAGCGCTCTTGATGGCGATGGCCGTAAGCACTGTCACCGGGCCGTAGTTTAAGACCATGCCCGTGCGCAGCCCGCCGGTGAAGGGCCGCGGGCGCACCGTATAAGCCTTGGCCGGATCGTGCTTTTGAAAGAGCGTATAATACACGAAAAAATCTCTCAGGGGATCGAATTCCGTGCCCTCGGTTAAGATGCGATAGGCGAGGTATTTGGCGGCGGGATCGAGGCGCTCCCCGGGCTTGCGGCCGACGGTCTGGTACAGCCAGAACAATCGCAGCGGGTCCGTGGCGACGCCGGGATCCTGCAACGCGCTGTACAGCACAGACAGCTTAATCGTCTCGTCGATGGTTTCGCCGCCTTGAAAGAGCGTATTGTACACAAGATATTGGGTGCCGGGATTCGTAAGGCGACTGCCCAGGCTCCGCTGAAATACGCTGAAGCGCGTATTCGGATCGACGATGCCTTCGTTTTCGACCAGCGAATAATAGCCGAGATAGTTAAAGGGATCGTTGTCGCCATTCAAACGCCGCGAAAGATCGTCGTAGGCCAGCACGTCCGCCCCGGAGTTGCTGGCGTACGTATAACGATTCTGCGCGTCGACCGTGCTGGAGAGCAGGCCGTTGTACAGCACGCCGGTGCCTTCGGGACGCACGAAAAAGTACAGCTCGAAAGTATCATCGTCGACGCGCCCCACCCCGCGTTCGAAAGGCAAATGCCCCTGGTCTTCCCCGAGCAGGCCCAATCGCCAGGTGAAACCCACTCCGGCGCTGGTCGTCACATTGCCGAGATCCAGGTTCAGAAAGGGAGCGAAGTCCGTGACGCGCCAGGTGGACGGGGTGATCGCCCGGCTGTAATAATAATTCGCCCGCACGGCGAAGAAATTCGGGATCTGATTGCCCCAGTGCGGCGTGGGCGATCCGGTTATTTCTTCATGAACAAAAGTCTGCACTTCTTTCGCCTGGGAGTTCGGGCCGACGACGCCCAGATCCAATTCGAATGAATGGTACGAGCGCGCTTTGCTGATGCCGTACCGTTTTCCCAGATAGGTCCAGCCGGCGTACGGCCGATCGCCGTAGGTCACGTCGGAACGCGCGATATTCGTCGGACTGTACATATTCTGAGCGAGCACCCAGGCGTCTTCGACAAAGACGCCGTTAGACCGCGCGGCCTCCGGCAACAGATCGAAAACCGGGCCTTCGAATTTACGCCAGTCATAGAGCGTCGCGTACTCCATGCGCACTCCGTTCGTATAGTACTGATCGGTCTTGCCGTAGATGACGTCGTTTTCCCACAGCAGCGTGAAGGCGTGATTGTAAATCGCGGCGTCGACGTAGATTGAATCGTCTTCCGGGGAACCACCGGGATTTTCAGAATCCGGCTCGCCGGCCTCGTCGAGAGCGCGTATGATCGCCTGCTGCGCGAAGAGTTCCGCGCGCGGCGCGATTGCCAGAATGAATAACAGCATCGCGATCACAAACGACGGCGCTGCCCGCCGCGAAAGGCTTGCCCGCGAAATCGGCGAAGGAAAAACAGTCATAATTCAGGCTTGTCACGCGCTGATTGCGCACAAGCTTTTTTTCAACGATCGCCATGTCCGAACTCTACGACAATATCGTCGCGGCGATAGCCCGAATTCCAGCGGGCAAGGTCGCGACCTACGCTCAAATCGCGGAGATGGCGGGCAACGCCCGGGCGGCGCGCACGGTTTCCTACGTGCTGCATTCCTCTTCGCGGAAATTAGATTTGCCCTGGCAACGCGTGATCAATGCCCGGGGAACGATTTCGCTGCCGCGCGGCGGCGGCTACGAACGCCAGAAAAAAATGCTGCGAACCGAAGGCGTGGAATTCGACGCCCGCGATCGGGTGGACCTGGCGCGCTTCGGCTGGCGACCCGCGCCCGCGCCCGCGCCCGCGCCCGCAAAAAAAAAGAAAGCTACGTCGCGCTCCCAAAAGAAAAAGCGCGCTGTCAAAAAAAAGATTCGGACTCCCGACGAACGCGGCTGAGCTACGGCGCGCATCGCTGATCGCATTGGCTTAGAATAATTCTTGTTGCCTGGCGATCGGCTCCGGCGGCCGCAGATCCAGACCGCAGCGTCGATTCAGGGCTTCGATCATATAGATCGCCAGAGCGACGTTCTGAGATTCGTCCGGCTGGTGCAGAAAAAAATAAACGCTCTGCATGCCCCGCTCAAGCCATTCCGCCAGTCGTTCGATCCACTCATCAAGACGCGCATAATCCGTGGGATGCAATCCGTTGGCGACGAAACGCACGACTGCCGTGCCCCGCATCGAAGTCAGGCGCTGGTGCAGCACGTCGCGCCGACCGGCGACGTCGGTGATAATCGCGGTCACTCCGTGCTCTTCGAAGATCGACCAGATCCGCTCGCCGGCCTCGCTCGCGAACCAGGCCGGATGCCGCAGCTCGATCGACAGCTCCAGTTCGCGGGGGAAGCGCCGGACGTACCGCGCGAGATCTTCAAAGCGATCGGGCGCAAATCCGCCTGGCAATAAAAGAAAGAGCGGACCGAGATTGTCGCCCAGCTCGGCGACGGCGTTACAGAATCGCAGGGTCTCGCTTTCGCAATCGCGCAGTTGCCGGTCGTGGCTGATGGTTTTACTCAGCTTGGGCACGAACTTAAAATCCGGCGGCACCATCGCGCGCCAGCGCTGCAGCAGCTCCGGCCGCACGCCGTAGTACGTCGTATTCAGTTCGATCGAATTGAAGTGGCGCGCATAGTGGCGCAGATATTCGGGCGGGCGGGCGTCCGCCGGGTAAATCAAATTGATGAAACCGGGATGATTCCAGACCGGACAGGCGACGTATATATTCGGATCGGCCGCGCTGCTTTCGCGCAGCGAGCGAAGGCCGGGACTATCCAGCAGCGCGATCGTACCCGGCGGATCCAACGGCAGGCTCAGATCAATGCGTGCGAAGTCATCGCTGCCTGGTTCTACGCGACCGAAGTCCATGACGACGACACTCCGGCGCGATCAGGTCTGCTTTCAATCGGGTTTTTTCGGGGCGGGCGAGCCGCCGGAAAAGCGTCGGACCGGAAATACCAGGTTTTCACTAAAAAAGTATTGAAGCCGGCACAAGCCCGGGCGAGGCTTCGCACATGCAGCTGTCGGATTTCCTGCTTTCGTTTCACTCAGTGGGGCTCGTCACCCCGGCCCTCATGTCGACTCTACTCGCGCTCTATATGTGGAGCCGGGCCAGATCGCGCCAGAGTTTCTTTCTCGCCCTGGCTTTCACATTTTATACGACAATGTTCGTGGGCTTTTTTTTGGCCTATTCGGTCTTTCATGAGATCGGCGCCTTTCATCGTTACCTGACCGTAACGGTCGTCTTCGCGCAAACGGCGATGATCGTCTTCGCGTACAATTATCCCAGGAACGACCATCCCCGTGAGTCGGTCGTCGTAATCGTCGCCTATTTGTTATCGTCGATCGCGGCCTACGCTCAGTTCGTATACGAAGCGAGCCAGCTGTCGCCCTATTTCGATTTCGCCGCGCATATGTACAATTTCCAGGCCGGCCGCGTGATGAGCCTGGTGATCCTGGCGCAGCTGCTGTGGCTGGCGATCGTCTTTACCCGCAAAACGATTCGTTCGGATGAATACACCGGCCCTCTCGCGCAGTGGATCCAGCGCCCGCCCAGCCTGCTGTCCCCGCGCATATTTCCCTTTCTGGGCGCGCGCTTCCTGACGGCGCCGCTGATTCTTGCGCGCCCCCGCGGCCGCGCCGCGAAAGCGACCCGGGGATTCGTGCTGGTCTGCCTGTTCTTTCTCGTCATCGGCGTAACCAATGTCCTGGCGAAAAGCGAAACGATCAGCTACGACCTCTTCGCTTCGATCTATTCGGCCCTCTCTTTGATCAGCGTCTTCGTGCTGTTCATGTCTTATATCAATAATAGTCCCGAACCGACAACTTTCATGGTCAAAATCGTCGGCATCTCTCTTGTGACTCTGCTGCTCGTGCTCGGCGGCGTAAGTACGATTACTCTGACCTTAAGCGAGCGTTCGTACGACAGCGAACGTTCCGCGGCCGTGGATAGCTCCCGGGCCGCGATTCTGGCGGGCGATTTTTCCAGCCTGCCGCAGAATATGGACTACGTGCTCACCCGCGAAGACCGGCCGGGCTTATTCCCCGACGACGCGGCGATTTTATGGCAGCGTCCCGACAGCGCCCTGAGTCCGGAGGGGCTCGCCCGGGGCATTGATATCGAAAAGAGCGCGCGGGTCGCGCATGAAATCGAGCTGCTGAAACGCAAACGCAAAGATCTAACAACGCCGGAGGCATTAGAGGCCGCGGCGCTGGAAATCATCGACAATAAAACTCTCCCCGTCATGGAACGTTTGTATCGCAACGGCGGCGACGCGAAGTACATCCACTTTGATTTCGTCGAAGACGGCCAGCGCTACGAAGTCGGCTTTCGCTACCGGGCCTACCGGGAATACACCCACGCCACGGGGATCATGCTCTTCGCTTCGATTCTGGGCGCGTCGCTCGCGATTCTTTTGTTTTTCCCGATGCTCTTCGGGGCCAGCCTGGTAAAACCGCTCACCGATCTACTCGACGGCGTCAAGAAAGTGAACGACGGCGATTTCGACGTGACGGTGCCGATCAAAGTCCAGGACGAGATCGGTTATCTGGCCGGCTCTTTTAATTCGATGGTTACGTCGATTCGCGACGCGCGGGCCAAACTCCAGGACTACGCGGAGAACCTCGAAGAGAAAGTCGAGATTCGCACGCGGGAAGTGCGCGAAAAAATGGAAGAGGTGCAGCGCCTGAAGGTCCAGCAGGACGGCGATTATTTCTTAACCTCGCTATTGGCCCGGCCTTTATTTTTTAACGCGAACAAATCCAAAGCCGTCGCGACGGATTTTCTTATCAAACAAAAGAAACGTTTCGAATTTCGCCAGAAAGAAGGCGATCTCGGCGGAGATATTTGCGTAACGGGCAACTTGAAATTCGGCACACCGGATAATTTCGAACGCTATACTATGGGTATGAACGGCGACGCGATGGGTAAATCCATGCAGGGCGCCGGCGGCAGTCTGGTGATGGGCGTCGTTATGAATTCGATCATGGCGCGTTCGGCCGCGAACAAGCGCGTCCTGGATATGACTCCGGAACAGTGGCTGACGGAACTGTACGATGAAATCCACGGCGTATTCAAGACCTTCGATGGCACGATGGTGATCAGCGCGGTCGTCTATTTGGTCAACGACGCGACCGGTATGGTCCATTATTTTAACGCGGAGCATCCCGCGTCTGTCCTCTATCGCAACGGCAAAGCCAGCTTTATCGAAGAGGGTCTGACTCTGCGAAAACTCGGGCACGACTCCGAATTTAAGTTCGAAGTGTTTCAGTTTCAACTGCAGCCGGGCGACGTGATCCTGATGGGCTCCGACGGCCGCGACGACGTCAACCTGACTCCCGGCGCGGAAACGCGAACCATCAACGAAGACGAATTCGTCTTTCTCGAAATCGTAAACGAAGTCGGACCCGATCTCGATAAGATCGAAGAAAAAGTCCGCGCGCTCGGAGAGATCACCGACGACCTTTCGCTGCTGCGCATGGGCTATCGCGAAGCGGTCGGTGCGGCCGGCGCCGGTCAACAGCACCATCCCGAAACCATGATCGCCTCCGGCGAGTCGGGCGATATCGAAGCCCTGCTCGATCAGGGCAAGCAGCTGTATCTGGAAGGCAAACTCAAAGCGGCCATCAGCGTGCTGAACGAAGCCTATCAAATCGATCAGGCTCACATGAAACTGAATAAACTTCTGGGGCTGCTGAGTTTCAAAGGACAGGATTATGAACGCGCGGTCGAAGTCCTGCGCAAGTACCTGAACGAAGAACCGACATCGCCGGAGTTCTGGATCTATCTCTCCCTGGCGGAAAAAAAGCGCGGCAATTACGACGAGGCCATGAAGGCGGCCGAGTATCTTCAGGGAATCGAGCCGAAAAACGTGAAGAACCTGATCAATCTGGCGGATTTGCACCGCCTGACTGGCAAAAGCGCAGAAGCCGAGAAATTCGCGCGCGAGGCTCATGATCTGGACCCGGAAGATCGCGATGTCTTACGTTTTCTGAAACTCATCGCATAAACCGAGGTCCGGGGCTCCGAAATGCTACCCCGGACCTTTTCATTGACAGAATCGGCGAGTGGTCTGAAATGTCCCTCGCCGTTTTTCGTCGTGTAATCCCAACGATTCAAGTCTGCTGCCTGGAAATTAAGCGATTTCGCAAGTCTCCGGTCAATCCTGTGGTCCCTTCCGACCGTTTCTGGTTTTTGTCGTTCCCATTCGAATACGGTCCAGAAACAGCGATGAAAAAAATCGAAGCCTTTATCAAACCATTTCGCCTGGAAGAAATTAAAGCCGCTCTCCTGGAAGCCGGAGTCGCCGAACTGCGCTTCACCCAGGTTCATGAAATCGGGCAGGACACCTCCCAGGAAAACTATCGCGGCACCGAATACGAAGTCGACTTCGACGCGCGTATTATGGTGATGATGGTCGTTGAAGACGATCGCGTATCGGAAGTCACGGGCTTGATTCGCGAAACCGCGAGCACCGAAAATCAGGGCGACGGCGAAATCCTGGTGATGCCCGTCGAGTCCATGATTTCGATTTAAGCAATAATATTGGCCCTTCATTCGTCAGCCCGATCCCCTCGATTCGACTGCATGCTCCAGAACATATGATGCCCGGTATCTTCACTTATTCCAAACGAATCCACGCGGGGGCGATCTGCGTCGCACTGTGCTGCGCTCTGGCCGCGACGCCGGTCCGGGCCCAGGGCGCCGGCGACGCGCCTGAATTCGTCGAGCCGCCCGCATCGGCGAACGCCGGTTATTTTTCTTTGAACTGGCGCATGCCGGAAAGCTCCGCGAACGCTGAAGCCGACGACGATCCGACGCCGCGCTTCGAAATCCAGGAAGGCACAAACGCCGACTTCACGAACCCGCGCCTTATATATCGCGGACCGGAAACCGCCACGACCGTCAGCGGCAAGGCCGACGGGGATTATTTTTATCGCGTGCGAAAGATCGATGCGCGCAACGACCAGAGCTGGAGCGCCGTACATACTGTGCGCGTCGTGCACCATCCTTTGAATCGCGCTTTTGCATTTTTATTACTGGGCGGAGTGGTCTTTCTGGCGACGGCGTTTTTGATTCTGCGCGGCGACGCGGACCGCGGAAAAAGCGACGCAGGAGGCGCGCCGTGAGCGGGCAAAATTTTCTCGATCCTTATGTTGCCGCCGGACTGCTGGCGGCTTTCAGCGTGCTGTGGATCTTTCTCGGCTGGTGGTGGGGCCGGCGCTCAAAGGACAGTCTCGATGAGTTCATGCTGGCCGGTCGCAAAGTCGGCCTGGCCCTCGGCACCGCCACGGCGATGGCGACCTGGGTCACCGCGAGCACGACGATGGTCGCTCCGCAGTTCGCCTACGAACTCGGCATATGGGGCATGGTCGGCTACAGCCTGGGTTCGGTGGGTCTGATCTTATTCGCGCCGATGGCCAGACGCATTCGTGAACTGATGCCGGCCGGCTACACCAGCGGCGATTTCATGCGTCTGCGCTACGGCAATTTCGCCTGGCGGGTGTTTCTCTTAATTTCACTTTTTTATGCATTAGGCTGGCTGGTCAGCCTCGGCATGGCCGGCGGCATATTGATCCAGGCCCTGAGCGGACTGCCCTACCATCTCGGCATGAGCGTGATCCTGGCCATCTGCGTGATTTATACGCTGCTCGGCGGACTGCGCGCCGTAATCGGCACCGACTTTATCCAGACCGTCATCATCATGGTGGGCATCGTCATTCTGGGCGGCCTGACCATCAGCCGCATCGGATTCGAAGAAATTCACGCGAGCCTGGCGGCCGAGCGGCCGGAGCTTTTGAATTTGTTAATGCCCGCGGCGATCATGTTTTTGTTTAACAATCTCCTCTTCGGCATGGGTGAAATCTTTCATTCGAATGTGTGGTGGAGCCGCGCCTTCGCCTTTGAAAAGGGCGTGGGTTTTAAGGCCTATTTGCTGGCGGGCATCTTCTGGACGCCGATTCCGATCGCGGCGGGTTTCATCGCCCTGGCGGCGCCCGGCCTCGGCCTGAACGTGGCCCGCGCCGACATGGTCGGCCCGATGATCGCGGCGCAGCTGCTGGGAGCGGGCGGCGCGATTCTGGTTTTCATTATCGTCTTCGCCGCGCTCGCTTCAAGTCTCGACTCTTTACTGGCGGCCACGAGCGATCTACTGCTTGAAGACGTATACCGCAAACACCTGAACCCCGAGGCTTCGCGCGAGCATCTGCGCCGGGTCGGCAGCGGGATCATCGTCGGCCTGGGCGTCTTCACCTGGCTTTTATCGCTGCCGAATATCGATACCCTCGGCAAAATCCTGCATTTAACCGGCGCTTTCGTGGCGAGCACGATCTGGCCGATCGCCGCGGGACTCTACTGGCGCAGGACCAATCCTCACGGTGCGACGGCGGCGATGCTGCTGGGCAGCGGGATCGGATTGCTGGCCTATTATATGATCGGCTTTTATGTGGCCGCCCTGGTCGGCGCCGCGGTATCAATGCTTGTCGTTTTGATCAGCACCTGGCTGGCCCCGCGCGATTTTCGCTGGGAGGATTTGAACCAATGATTCTATCATCGATCGTATCATCCACCGCTCTGGCGGTGCTGGTCAGCATCGCTCTCGCGATTACAACTGTCGCGCCGATTGTTTTATTGATACTGTTCGTGCGCGACTGGCGCCGGGGCAAACTCTGGTGAGTTCGCATCGAAATCGCCTGCATCCTCTGCTTTTGCAGCCGGTCAGCGTCCGGGACGGCGTGCGCGGAATCGAACGCCCCCAGGATCTGCTCGATTTTCTCGCGGAAGACCCGCTGCCGCTGACCGATCTGGCCAATCACCACATTGTCTCAGCGCGGCAGTTCACGCGCGAAAGCCTGATTCAGCTGTGTCGCGTGGCGGCGAGCTACGAATGCATGCCGATGCTGATGTACAAACCCCTGGCCGGCAAACTGATGATCAGTGCATTCTACGAGCCCAGCACTCGCACTCGCATCTCATTCGAAAGCGCCTGGCATCGACTGGGCGGCGACATCATGTCGATTACCGATCCGGCGACGACCGGCATGGCGAAAGGCGAAAGCCTACAGGATGTCGCCGAGATGTTCAGCAACTACGGCGATCTGATGGTTCTGCGGGACAATGACGAAGACTCGATCTATAATATGCTTGAGAGTCTGCGCATTCCGATCATCAACGCGGGTAACGGCGTGGACGAACATCCCACCCAGGCCCTGGCGGATTTATATACTCTGTTGAAGTGGCGGCCCGGCCTGGTGGCGGACAATCCAGAGCCCGCGGATCGAATTAAGGTCGGCATCATCGGCACGCCGGGACGCATGCGGACCGTTCGCAGCCTGCTGATTTTATTGAGTCTGCTGCAGCCCGCCATCGAAGAAATCATCGTCATCAACCCTGGCTCCGATCTCTTCTCTCCCGGCCAGCGCGAAGAGCTGGAGCAGGCCGGACTGAAAGTGCGCGTCGAGAAGGGACTCAAGCAGGTCCTGCCGGAGCTGGACGTCGTCTATATCAACTCGATCGCCTGGGTCGGCGAAACCTATGAAACCCTCACCGGCGATCTGAAACTGTCGAGCCAGAGCGCCTTGAAAGCCGGCTCGATTATTCTGCATCCTCTGGCACGCGGCGCCGAACTCGACGAGAGTCTGGATCCAACGCCCCACAACTGGTACTTCGCCCAGGCCCGGGGCGCGGTTTTTGTCCGCATGGCCCTGTTGACCTGCCTCGTGCAGCGAATCAACCAGGTGCTGGACGCGCCGGCCCCCGAAGGCAAACGCGGCCCCGCTCCGCGCAATCATTCCATCTGAAGACGAATATGCAAAGCACACAGCTTAAGATCAACTTTCAGCGCCTTAAGGCGGATATTCTGGCCCTGGCGGAAATCGGAAAATCTTCCGACGACCGCGGCATCTATCGCATGGCCTTTACGGACGCGGACATGCAGGCCCGCGCCTGGCTGGAGTCGCGCATCGTCGACGGCGGCTTAGAGTACGCGAGCGACGGCGCGGCCAACCAGTTCGGCAAGCTGGGAGCGAGCGACGACCGTCCCAGCATATTGATGGGATCGCACATCGACAGCGTGCCCGCCGCCGGACATCTCGACGGCACTCTGGGCGTGCTGACGGCCCTGGAATGTCTGCGTACGATGCGCGAAGCGGGATCGCGTACAAAGTACGGCCTGGAAATGATCGCCTTCAGCGACGAAGAAGGACGCTTCGGCGGGCTGCTGGGTTCGGAATCCCTGGCCGGCGAAATCACTCCGGAACGCATTCACAACGCCGTGGACTTGAGCGGGGTAACTTTAATCGATGCGATGAAAGCCCACGGCTTGAACGCGATGGACGCCCTGCAGGCGCGGCGTTCGCCGGAGAGCATTCGATCGTACTTAGAACTGCACATTGAACAGGGCCCCGTGCTCGATCGCCTGGGCCATCAGGTCGGAGTGGTCGAACATATTACCGGTTTGTTTAAGTGGTCGATTCGGTTGATCGGCAACGCGAATCACGCCGGCACTACTCCGATGAATATGCGCCGCGACGCCTTTCACGGCCTGGCAGAATTTTCCGGCGAAATCCCGCGCATTTTAGAAGAACACGGCGGCGACAACTCAGTCGCCACGATCGGGCGGGTCGATCTCTTTCCCGGCACGGCGAATACGGTTCCGGGACGCGTGGAGTTTTCGTTAGACTGCCGCGATACTTCCGAAGAGGTGCTGGAAGCTCTGGGCGGCGCCTTTCGCCGTGCGCTGTCAGCGATCGCCCGACGCCGCGACTTAATGTTTGAATTCGACGTATTAAGCCAGGTGCGTTCGGTCGCCTGCGATGAAATGATCGTCCAGACCGTGGCCGATGCGGCGGAGGCCCTGGGTCTGCGCAGCCATCGTATGCCGAGCGGCGCCGTGCACGACGCGCAGATTATGGCCCGGGTCGCGCCGATGGGCATGATATTCGTGCCCAGCAAGGACGGCCGCAGTCACAATCCCGCCGAGTGGACTCACTGGGAAGACATCGAAGCCGGAGCGAATCTCGCTCTGCAAACGCTGCTAAAATTGAGCGAAGCTGAATAATTTATGAAAGCGAAGACCGAAAACTCTGAATTCGAGAATCTCGACCCCTTACAGGAAAGCTATCGCGAAACCATCGCCAACGTGCCGGAGCGCATGGATGCAATTCGCAGACAGCACGCGGCTCTGCTCTGTATCGATATGCAGTATCTGGATGCGGCTCCCGGCTACGGCGTCTTCGCGGACGCGGCTTCTTCGGGGGTTCCGCCGGAAGCGCAAAAGTATTATTTCGGCAGCCTCGACGACTATGTGCTGCCGAATGTGCGTCGACTGCAGGACTGCTTTCGCAACAACGGTCTGGAAGTAATCCATACCCGCATTCAGTCTCTGACCCGGGACGGTCGCGATCGCAGCCCTGGCCACAAACGACTGGGCCTGCACGCCGCCCCCGGCTCGAAAGAAGCGGAGTTTTTAGTCGAAATCGCGCCGCAGGGCGACGAACTGATTATCAATAAAACCGCCAGCGGCGTATTCACTTCGACGAATCTCGAATTCATACTGAGAAATATGGGCATCGACGCTCTCTTCGTCACCGGCGTGTATACAAACGAATGCGTGTCGACCACCGTGCGCGATGCAAGCGATCTCGGCTTTCTCGTCACAATCATCGACGACGCCTGCACCACTGTGACTCAGGAACTGCAGGACTTTACGATCGCGGTACTAAAGGATCGCTATGCCCGCGTGCTTTCCACCGACGCCGCGGTCCAGGAAATCAACTCACAGCTCGGACGCAAAGGCGAAGAAGCCCGGGTAACGGTGACCGACTGAGCGGGCGCGCCGCCAGTTGTGGACCAGGCGATTTCGCGCCTTGAGTCATGCGCAGTCGCTGTCAAGCCACGGCTTTCGTCGTGAATTACGAAAAGGAATAACGGAACGATTTTATGTGTGGAATTGCAGGATATATACACGCCGACCCGAATCGACCGGTCGACCCCGACACTCTGGTCGCCATGGCCGCGATTCAATACCATCGCGGACCTGACGGCTTCGGCTGGAAGGCGATGCAGGATCGCGGAGTCGGTTTCAGTCACGCGCGTCTATCGATCATCGACATGAGCGACAGCGGCCAGCAACCGTTTATCTCGCAGGACGGTCGCCTGCTGCTCGCCCACAACGGCGAATTCTACGACTACCAGCGCATTCGCGCCGACTTAACCGCCCGCGGCGATCGCTTCGCGACGAAAAGCGATTCGGAAATCATTCTGCATTTATTTCCCAGGCACGGAATCGAAGGCACGCTCCCGCATCTCCGCGGCGAATTTGGCTTTTCGCTCTTCGATCGCGAAACGGATACGCTCTACATGGTTCGCGACCGCTTCGGTATCAAGCCCATGTATTACGCGGTCGCCGGCGAAACCCTGGTCTTCGGATCGGAAATCAAAGTCGTCTTCGCACACCCCGAAGTTCCGCGTAAGTTCACATCGGACGGAGTTTATCACCAGTTGATGCAGACGATCGTGCCGGGCACGACGCCCTACGCCGGCGTCAAACAGATCAAGCCGGGCTATCTCGTTACGATCAAACGCAAGAACAACAGCTTCGAAATCACGGAAAAACCGTACTGGGATATGGACTTTCCCACCGGCGAAGAACGCGAAGCCCGCGACGCCGCCCCCGGCGCGGGTTCTCCCGCGAAGTCTGAAGAGCACTACATCGAACTCGTGCGCGAAAAGCTGCTCGAAGCCGTGCAGCATCGCCTGGTCGCAGACGTCCCCGTGGGCTGCTATCTATCCGGAGGCATCGATTCGTGTTCGATCATCGGGCTTTCCGGCGCCAGTCGCCAGGATCCGGTGAAAGCCTTTACGATCGGCTTTGACAACGACGACTACGACGAAAGCGCCATCGCCACAGAGATGGCGGAAGCCTGCGGCGCCGATCAGGACATCATGCGCCTGAATGCGAATCATCTGTACGACAACTTCGTCGAAACCCACTGGCACACCGAACGCACGATTTATAACACCCTTGGCGTGGCGAAGCTATTGATGAGCCGCCACGTGCACAGCACCGGCTACAAAGTCGTCGTAACCGGCGAAGGCTCCGACGAACTCTTCGCGGGCTACCCCGGCTTTCGGCGCGATATGTTTTTGCACGGCCTGGGTCATCTGCCCGCCGACGAGCGCGCGGAATGGGAGCGCATGCTACAGGAATCGAACGCGCTCTTTCGCGGGGCGATGCTCGCCGAAAACGAAACCACTGATCCGGCCATCGACGCGATCTGCGGCTTTACGCCTTCGGGTCTGCAGCCCTGGCTCGCGGCCTCAAGCCGCGTTCCGGATTTGCTCGCGGGCGATTTGCGCGGCGAGCTTCAGGGCTATTCGCCTGGAGCGGCGATCGCGGCGACCTTCGACGCGAAGATGCTCAAAGACCGCCATCCCCTTGACATCGCCCAGTACGTTTGGATCAAAACGATGCTCGAAGGTCAGATCTTAACCTGGGGGGGCGATCGCGTCGACATGGCCAACTCCATGGAAGCGCGACCGGCCTTTCTCGATCATCATCTCGCCGAAGCGGCGACGACGATTCCGCCGCGACTGCGTATTAAAGGACGCATTGAAAAGTACGTTCTGCGCGAAGCGATGAAAGGCCTGCTTCCGGAAGTGCTCTACAAACGCGAAAAATTCGCCTTCATGGCGCCGCCGGCCCACACGGACGAAACCAAAATGCAGGCCATGCGCACTCTCGCCGACGACTATCTGAGCGATGCCGCGATCGCGGACGCGGGAGTGCTCGACCCGGCCGGCGTGCGGGCTCTGTTCGAATTGCACGATCACGCGGATACCGAAGCCGCGACTCTAGTCCAGTTGGACGCGGTGATCAATCACCTGCTGGGCGTGCAGATCCTGCATCGCAATCTGATCGCCGCCGATATTCCAGCGATGGCGAAGGCCCGCGCCGCGGAGCTCGGTTGGTCGGCCAGCGTCGCCGCGGGCTGAGCCGCAGGCTGAGCCGCATACCTGCCGATTCTCGTGGCAAGGGGCTCGCGGTGTAAGAGTTCCTACATCGCTTTGAGCGGCTTTCAAGTCCGGCTATTGTGAAATCTACGGCGCACACCTGTAGGAACTCTTACAGGGGGCCGGCTTGCATTTCATTTGACATGTCACTTGCATTTTTCAAGTTGCAATCATGGCAAAGTCGAAACGTCACCAGCGCTCCGCCGGCAAATTTCTTGAGTACACCTTTCTGCGAAGCATTCTGTTTCCGCTGCAGATGATGCCCTTTCGCCTGCGGGCCCTCATTCTCGAAGCGATTTGCCTGGGACTCGGGCGTTTTTCGCCGAACGCTCGCGAACGCATCCTCGGCAATATTCGCGCCGCCTTTCCCGACGAATCGCCGGAGTGGCATCAGCGCATCGCCCGGGAGAATTTTCGCAATCTGGGCCGGCTGGCGGCGGAGTTCCTACACGATCCCTACGTCGACGACCGCTTTCACGATCAATGGTTTGTGCTCAAACCCGATCCCGAAACCCACCGGCGCTGCTGGGAACGCGGCGGGATTCTCGTGCTCGGCCATCTCGGTAACTGGGAGTGGAAGGGCGTTTCGATTACGCGCAACGGCCCCAATCCCCTGTACGTTCTGGCGAAACGCCAGAGCAATCCCTGGTCAAACGATATGATCGCCCGGGTGCGCGGAAGCCAGAATATTCAGCTGCTCTATACCGACGAAAGTCCGCGCGCGATCTTTAAGCTGCTGAAAGAAAAGGCGCTGATCGGTTTCATCTCCGACCAGGACGCGGGCACCGGCGGCGAATTCGTCCCGTATTTCAACCGTCTGGCTTCGACCTACCAGGGGCCTGCGCTATTCGCGCGTAAAACAGATGCGCCGATCTACTTTTTGTGGTCCTATCACGACGAACAGCGCCGCCTGGTTTTCGAACTACAGGAGATGGAACGACCGGACTGCGACCCCAAAGACGCGGAAGAATGGCAGCGCCAGTTTACCTGGAACTGGGTGCGCCTGCTCGAAGAAAAAGTTCGCGAACATCCGGAAGACTATTTCTGGATCCATCGCCGCTGGCATACACGCCCCGAGAACGCCAAAGAAGAGGCCCGGATCTGGAAGTTCTGGGAAGACTGGCAGGCAAAAAAGGGCTGAACTCTGCAGATCCGGCTTCCGTCGGATTGGCATGAATCAATCGATCATTCGCCGCCGCTTTTTTGCCGCACGTTCTTTCAAAAAGCGGAACGGCATCGCCGGCCAACGAGCGCCCCTGATCGCCGCGATCCCGGCGATATTTCTCATGCTGCAGGGCATGAGTCTCCAGGCGCAAACGGAAGATCTACAGCAAACGCATATATTCGCCGAAAGCCGGATCGACAACAGCCAGGAAACACGACTCTTTCCCGCCCGCGTAGCCGTGCCAGGTATGCTCTGGGGCACAACGCCCGGCTATCGAGACGGGATGGTCCACCTGAAGATCAGCTGCGGGGTCGACGATACGCGCATCAGTGAAAACGCGGAAGGCGATGAAGCAGAAAGCTACGTCGCTCTCTTTCGCGTGGAGCTGTACCGTTACAATGACGGCGACTGGGAATACGTGGACTGGTATCGCCTGCCAGGCACTCCGCCCGTAAGCGCCTGCAAGTCTCTGCGTGCCGCCGCAGGTCTCGCGACGGCCGATCGCCCTCTGCACGTGCGCCTCAAGATTCGTGCTCGCGGAACTCAGCATCGGAATCTGGTCGAAGACTGGAGTTTTGCCGGTGAGGTGGAACGTTAATCGAACCGGGTTCGGGGCGTCGGAGTTCCTACAGCAGGCATAAGAAATTTCCACATTCCGGAGATGGTCCGAACAGGCGCCAGTGGAGCTCTTACCAGGGCACGGTATGCAGAGCGCAGGGAGTCCCGGTGCCGGCTCTAAAGTCCATTTCCCCGACGTTCGCGGCGAATCCATTTAGTCGATCCCGGAGCTCTTTGTAGAAACTCAGGTAGCGATGATCATTATAAGTCGGCGGGTTGCTCAAAAAAACGAAACCGATCTTGTGTTCCGGGTAAATCTGAATCATTCCGCCCACGCCCAGCCCCAGGGCTGCGTGGTTCATCAGCAGTACGCGATCTTCGTAGGTCTGCACGCGCCAGGCGATGCCGCGGTGCTCGGCGTAAGGACAGCTCGCTTTTTTGGTCGGAGTTGTAAAGAGTTCGTAAAAGTGCTTCTCAGAGATAATTTGCCGATCTCGAAAACGGCCTCGATTTATGTATAGTTCCACGTAATTCGCCAGATCCGCGACTGAAGAAACCATTCCGCTCGCGCCATTGGATCGCACGGAAAACCGTGTGTTACTCATTTCAAGTGGGCGAACCAGGTTCTCTGTTATATACGACTGGATACTCTGACCGGATCGCTTCTCCACGATCATTCCAAGCAGACGATAGCCTGGATTGGAATACTGAAAACGATCGCCCGCGGGATGATTCTGCTCGGGAATATAGGGCGCCGGATACAAATTCAATTTCTTCAGCGGCCCTGAATCAGGAATGCCCGAAGTATGAGTCAGCAGATGCCGCACGGTAATCGGTCGATCGCGGTAGCGATCAGCTTCGAGTGTAGCGCCCAGCAATTGATCCGCTCGGTCTTCCAGACGCAGCTTTCCGGCCTCCGCCAGTTGCAATACCGCCAGAGCGGTAAATGTTTTCGTGAACGACAAAACCGCATACGGCCGGTGCACGCTTTGATTATAGGCTTTCTGATACAGAACTTCGTCGTCGTAGACGATCGAAACAGCGGCACCGGGGGTCACTCTGCGACTGATCTGACGTACGATGTATGCGTCGAGTTCGGCGATACCATTGCGGATATTGGCTTCGCGCGAGGGAGTCCGCTCGGTATCGACGTCATCGAATTGATATTCGTATGTAGCGGACGTGCAGGAGATTATCAGTACAAGCGCAGACAATCCCGAGAATTGAACCACTTGTTTAAGTATTCGCCATGACCAGCACATCGCACGCTCCTGTGTAGGAACTTAGACTGGGATCTTTCACCAGTGTTTACAAGAAAAAATGAAAGTATTGGTGTGAAATTTTCGTACATAATTTCGCACCGCAAAAAAGCCCCGGCATTTCATGTGCAACGCCAACAAAGATAAGAGCAAATCGCGGGTTCGGGCGCTTATTCTCGTGCGAATTCGTGAATAAAATCCAGTTGCCGGCGCGTTTCGATCGCCCTGGGGGATCGCGCGGCTCGCACCTCTGCAATCGCATCATCCGGCTTCCGATCCGCGTATTTAATCAGATAGCAGGCCGCCGCTGTGCCCGATCTACCGAGCCCGCCAACACAATGCAAAAGCACCTTTTGATTGTTGCGGATTCGTGCCGCAATCCAGTCCACGATCCTGTGCATATCATCGAGACTCGTCACGCCCTGGTCGGGAATCGGAGCATAGAGCACGTCAAAATCCCGGGAAACATAGGCTTTTTCGAGCATATCTACGCCATAATGCTCGAATTCGTCGCGGGTGATCAGGCAAACAATGTTTCGATAGTCCTGGGCTTCCAGTACGCTCAGGTCCTCCGCCAGATCACGTCCACGATCCCGACGACCTGGTAGAATCGTCAGGCCGATCCCATTAGAAAGAGCGTCGACTCGCAGCGCGGAGTTTCCGCGTAGAGTAGCGCGAATTCGATCGGCGCAGATCGAACCGGTATACAAGGCAAGGCGGCGCTGCCATTCCGATGATTCGTCAAATGACAGTGTATGCATTGCATAGCGCACGACTCCTGTATAGTACTGATACGGATCGCGATCCATTTGTATTAGTTCGGGGTAGTACGAGCGCAGGCGACATAAAGTTCTATAAGCCCGCTCGAACCTGGGCCCGCCGGAAAACTGTTGAAGTTCCGACACCTGCGGCGGCACTCCAAGATCTCGCGCATCCAGCATGTGATCGATCAGCTCGACTCCAGCCCGAAATTCATCCTCAGTATCAATTTTCAGAAAGATATACAGTAGATCATTTTCGATCTTAATCAGATCTTTGAGGACATGCCCCCGATGGGTATGGAAAAAGTCGATCAACCAGACATTATTCGAGTCATCCACCAGGATATTTGCGCCGTTCAGGTCCCCATGAACATACGCCATATAATGCGCCGCAGTTTGTGAATTCTTCAGATCCTCCAGATCTTGCTCATAAAACAGGCAAACGTTCGGGACGGAAATTCCCGGTATTATTTCGACCTCGGGAGCATCACCCACGGAACGCCCCAACAGAGTTTCGACACGCTTGCGAACGCCCGGCGCGTACTTCACCTGGAAATCATAATACTCAAGCAGATTTAGTCTTTCACGACTTGCCGCCTCGTAAAACCGGCCCAATTGTCGCGTAAAAACTATATCGAGGACCCGAAAGAGTTCCGACATTTCTTCAGGGCTTTCAGAAGTTGAATACAGCTTTTGAAACGTTCGCACGTTGCCCTTGAGCATCCCGGCGTATCGATACTTGATCGCACCACGATCTTGCAGCTCGGCAAAATCGACGATATTCGGTGCGCTGTTGCCCAGAACTTCCTGCACTCTCTCGAAGGCAGTCCGCTCTCTGGCGATTGAATCGCGATCTCCGATCTTGATGACGTGAGGCACATGGCTGTGGCCAAATTCATCCCGCCCCTGAGCCCCCAGCACGACATTGCCGGAAAATCCGCCGTCTAATACAGAAAAATCGACCGAGCGCGCATCTCGAAAGAGGTACAACAGCAGTTCTCGGTCGGTCTGTTGCAGTTTATAACCATCGGGAAACTCCAATTTCGAATCGTCGATTCGCGAGTGTCGGAGTCGCGTACGAATCTCGGGCTGACTCCCCGCCAAAAACTCCGTGAATGCACTGACTGAAGAAAAAATCGTCACGCCCAGAACACCCTGCAGATGCTCCAGAGCAGTAAAATGAGCGGATCGGGAGGAACTTGCGGTCAAAGCACTGCAAACTGCAACCTGAAATTTCGGGAATCGCGTCACGAGTTCGTAGGCCAGAAACGTAACTTTCGCTTCCGTCCAGACTCCCATAATTCCGACTCGCATTGCACGATCTCGGTATGGTTCAAGAATTTCAGACAAATTCGTGTCCACGAAATCATTCAACCCGGACGCATTTACAATTTGATGCGACCGATTCTTAGAAATGGCCTGGCGAAACACGAATTCAGCTCCCGGGCTATCTTTCAAGCAGTGGTGGCCAAATTGTTCCAGATGCGGCTTCTCAGCGGATGCATTTGCATCGTGCCAGTCTCGTATGTGGATAATTTCGAGGCGGTCTGTAGGAACTGTTGCGTAAGCCCACTCCATTACGGTCTGGACTGGTCCTTCTTCAGCCTCCGCTCCGATCAGCCTCAAAGCCTCATCATATCCTACATGTAATTGATTTGGCAAACTATCATACCTCTCCAGGGGCTGAACAAAGTCGTTCTGCAAACACTGTGTCAAGAGGAGCGCCCCGGGTTCATCTGAGTGTTTCAAAGTTGTAGGAACTCTTTCATCGAAATCGGAAGCCATAAACCGAGCAGACGAATCCAGTCCAGAATTCGCAAAGCTTTTTTCTGGACATACCTTCTACCTTGATCTCGATTGTTGGAAATGATTCGATTTCAATTCCCTCGCATCGGCTCAGCCATTCTTGGACCGCTGGAATCGGGGCGATCTGCCGTGCGAATAGCAGTCGGCATCTCCTGTTTTTTCGTATTGATTTCACTCGCAAGCTACCTGGCTGACGTGATCTTGCTCGCTCTTTTCAATACCGGAGAACCCGGCGTGATCGCTCAACGTGTCTATCGTCGAATTATCCTCGAAGGTTTCTTCGGATTTCGCCTGGTATCCATGATCGGCCTGTGTTTTGCTCTGAGTTTTACTCTGATCTGGTCTCTGATTTCGCGTAGCGGCGAAGCCGATAGCCTTCAAAAAAGACTGAAACCGGCCGTGATAATCTTGAGCCTGTTGGTCACATCATGGATTCTCTGGAGTTTCATTCGGGTCGCGATCTACTACTATATGCGTCTCGATATCGATTTCAGTCTGGCAGTTTATACAATTTCGGAACTTCGCACATTGATTGGAAGCGAGATAGTCGCAACCTTACAAGATATTCCGGTGTATATACCGCTCATCTTTTCAGTGCTTTTAATCTGTCTAATCGCAGGAGTGAGAGCGATCAAGACACAAGCCGGAAAATACAAATCGTTTAATGACACGATTTCGGAAAAGTCCAGGGGCCAAAGAATCGCTATCACATATCGACCGGTCATTCTGTCCTTGACTGCGATCATCATCTCGGCACTCACTTTGCAGTTTTTACCGGCTTCTCAGTCTGGTTATCGATCTGTAAATCAGACAGAACGAAAAGAGCCGCTAGAGCTGGATGGACCGAATCCGTTCCCTGAGCCTGAAAATATTGCGCCGCGCATTTACAAACACAGGAACAAGTTTCGCGAGCGTTTCGGATTCGAATTACCGAACGATACAAACATTGTCTTCATCATACTCGAAAGCGCCAGAGAGCCTTTTGTAGACATTGAGAATAGTAAGTTCTTTGGTGCAGGTCCCGAGACCTTGCGTGTCCAAAACTTTTTCGTCCCTGTACCTCACAGCTCAAACTCACACTATTCCCTGTTTACAGGTCTCCATAGCGAGCGCGACTTTGAAGAAAAATACGAGAGCATGAGCGCGTCTGACTCACTTCCTCGACTACTGGAAGCAAACGGTTATAAGAATTACTACATATACACAGACCATACGGCGTTCGAATCCGAAACAGTGATGCTTAAAAAGTTTGGGATGCATATTACCGAGAAGAAAGACCTTGTTAAACGAAAGAATCCCGAGACTGAAGATCTGTACGCCAGCTTTCAGTTTGGTATGGATGACATTGCTCTACTACACGCGACGATCAAAATCCTGGACAACGAAGGGTTAACCAGCCAGCCTTTCAGTATTTCTGTTGTAATGACCAACAGTCACTACCCATACCTGAACCCGGATCCAGAAAGATTTAATCGTCACAACAACAACACGATACTCGGGAGACACAGAAACGGCGTCGACTATGGCATGCACATCGCCGATCGAATTGTGGAGGAATTTCGCAAGCGCGGACTCGACCGAAAGACACTCTTCGTATTGATGTCTGATCACGGCGAATCATTCGGCGAACGAGGATTCTTCAGACACTCTTTCAGCTTATATAATGAAGAAGTTCGCGTCCCGCTCGTCTTTCGCCATCCGAAATTTTCAAGGTTGTCCTCGCCTGCTGACCGGTCCCTCCCCTACGGCTCAATGCTCGATGTATTCCCCACGATTTTTGATATGCTGGGATATGATATCCAGGCTCCAATACACGGCCGAACTCTATTTGACTCAGACTACGAGTTTCAGTTACCTCTGTGGGTCTGGCGACTGGATGACTACCGAGGGCTCATTTCTGGAGAATCAAAGTATATCTACAATTCGATCGATAATGAACTCTATCGTCTGGATCTAAATGATAAGCTCCTGGAAAAATGGGAAAATCCAGACGGATACGCCCTTGCCTTTGTAGAATCTCTGATGTCATTGGATTTCGGCAAAGCTGGTGGGGTCGCTGCGAGCGCTGGTGATCGTCTTGGTCCAATCATTGACCCTGATAGCCCTTTCGCTTTCGGCGGATCATTCACGGCCGGCGGCGGGGCTTTTGTATTCAGATGCTCTGACTTACCGCCTTACCTTAATTGCCTTGGTGAATCAGGCGAATTCGATTCGCTGAAAAAAAGCCATGAACCGGGTGTAGGAACTACCCCACAAAAGGAAGAAGCAGATCGTAGGGAGAAATATCCGGAACTCCTCCCCTGAGACTCTCAATTCCAGCGGAACGATTCCGATGCAGGAAAACCTTCTTGTTCAGACCACTGAACGGAGAAGGATATGCACTCCCCACTTTTCGCCGACAATATAACAGTTACTGACAACCTGAGCCAGACGACCACTCAGCCAGTGACTTTTCTGGTTCCATCGAATCTGCGATGCGCGCTATCACAGCGAATTCGTAAGTACGGCCGTTTAAGCACTTATCTCCAAATCTTGCTTCAAAGATACGGAACTCTCGCAATTGAACACAGATTGCATCAACCCAACCACAAGGTATGCATAATGTATCAGCCATCCGAACAAGACTTACAGCGCGTTTCATGTCGTTTATCGGAGATTTGTTTGCTTGAAGTTGCACAAATCTCCCGCTATCTTAGCATATCACGTTGTTACCTATTCGTGCTTCTCCTTCAGCGAGACATTTCTACATGTCTCCGGCGGAGATTCAAGAGATCTGCTTCAACCTTTGTCCGCAGAGACGAAAGGCATTTTGTAATTCGTGAAATTTACGAGCGAATCGTCCCCGACAAATCATGTCGACTCAGGGGATTGAGGATTCAGCTTCGCAAATCTGGATTCCTCGAATTCATTCGAAAGCGCTTCGGAAGAAAGTCGAAACTGGCAGAACCCTTTCAATAGCCGCGATCGTGCCACGTTGCAACAACCCTGGGAAATTTTCCGCCGCGCTTTAAGCACTCTTGTTTCGCTCGAAACATAGCTGCACGCAAATCTGGATATCCCATAGTCACACCGAGGACATTGCCATCGACAGCAATGGCTCCATATCCAACGACTTTAGAGGTAGCCAGTATTTCAACTTGCTCCGGGTCACTCCCATTTTTGACTGCGGCCTCTGTCGCAAGCTTCTCGGCTTCCTCTATCGTTCGCATATTAAAAGAATAGCCATAAGCGTCTTCGCTCCAGGCAACGGCCGCGGCGGCCTGTAGGCTCACAACAAAATTCTGAGTAGATAACCCAGAGATCACGCCAATGACAAGCAGACCTCGGAATAGAGCTGCCCTGCTCAAGCATGCCCGAATAGCTCGACTTAGATAATTTAGCAACTCTGTGTAGGAACTTTGGCTCATGTTTCGGCCCTCGTATTCAATTATGAAATATTTCAGCTAACTTTCGAGAAGAGGGGCTTCGCAGGCCTACCCAATTCGCAAAATACCGGGTCTGAACGTATCAGCTATTACCGCGGTGTGTCTGAGTGCATAATAACGATTCAACACATCGAACTTAAATTATTTATGCCTCCGTACAAGCTCTCCAACAACATCCTCTAACGCCACATCTTCATTAACCAGGAGAACTTGTAAATGAAAGAGCAGGTCAGCCGCTTCATGGACCAACTCCGATTTATCCTGATTCTTGGCAGCGATGATTACTTCACCGGCCTCTTCACCAATTTTTTTCAGGATCCGATCCTGTCCGTCTCTGAATAAATTTGCAGTATAAGAGTGTTCTGGCAGTTCTTCGCGTCTCTCACGCAGCAACTGCTCTAGTTCTTCCAGAAATTTCATAAAACCTCAATGTAGAAGGCTCATCTGAGCGGGGGACGAACGCTAATTCCCCTGAGGGCCATAGCTTCCTTGACTTCTTGTATCGTATATTCTCGAAAATGAAAAATGGAAGCCGCAAGTACGGCATCGGCTCCAGCGATATCGACGGCGTCACAAAGATGCTCTGGATTACCGGCACCCCCAGAAGCGATAACCGGAACAGTTACTACGCTACGAACGGCTGTGGTCAGCTCTAAATCAAAACCGCTGTTCGTTCCATCACGATCCATGCTCGTAAGTAGAATTTCACCTGCACCACACTCGACAGCTTCTTTAGCCCACTCCACGGCGTCTTTTCCTGTGGAAGTGCGCCCGCCGTGCAAATAGACCTCGAACTCCATCCCTTTAGCGTGGCCGGAAGCCGCGGGGACCCGTCGTGCATCGATAGCACAAACTATGCATTGTGAACCAAAAATTTGGGCAGCCTCTGTAAGAACTTCTGGCTTTTCGAAGGCAGCTGTATTGATCGAAACCTTATCCGCACCCGCATGCAAGATATTGTAGACATCTTCAACAGTCCGTATTCCACCGCCAACGGTGAAAGGGATAAAGATTTCATCTGCCACTCGCTCGACCAGCCGAGCAACAATATCGCGCCGATCCGAACTGGCGGTGATATCGAGAAAGCAAAGTTCGTCGGCACCGTTTTCCGCGTAAAATCGGGCATTGTCGACCGGGTCTCCCGCATCTCGAAGGTCAACGAAATTGACCCCTTTTACAACGCGACCGTCCTTGATGTCAAGACAGGGAATAATGCGACTTGCCAGCACAGAACCAGGATTCAGGCGCTCGCCTGCGTTGCAATAATGTTTGGCAGGCCGAGAATCCCCGTAAGAGTTCCTACGCTCCCGGTAATGAGCAGATACTTCAGTTAACCGATTCGGTTGCGAATCGGTCTTTCCGGCGAGCAGCCTGAGAAAGCTTGTGTTCGAGACGCTCCTTGAGCCTCTGAGCCTTTTCGTTATCCGGATCAACCTCAAAGACGTGCCCCAGAATATACTCTGCCCGATTCAGATTGCCGCCGAACATGTGAACCTCCGTCAAATGCAGCAGGTTTTTCACATTCCGGGGGTCCCTCAGGCGCACCCGTTCCGCAAGATCGGCGGCACCAGCGAAAGACCGTAATTTCTTAAACGCAAGCGAAGCCATATAGATCATTTCAGTATCGCCGGGACGCAAATCTACGTATTCCCGTCCAAGGGTGGCGGCAGTGTTGAAATCGCGTAGATTGTAGGAGGCGACGGCCAGATCCTTCAGAACCCGAACAGATTCGGGGCTACGCATACGAGCCTGGCGTAGGAACATCACCGCATCCCGGTGGGCATGGTTTCGAGCGGCTTCCCGGGCCCGGGCCACGAAATCCTGAGTTTCGGCGTCCTCTTCCCCGCTGATACTTACGGCGCCATCGCCGGTATACCGAAGCGAAAGCAGCGAAAGATCATCGGAGATCTCGCCTTCCGACAGCAGCAATTCGTGGATTCGCGCCAGATCGCCGTTGGCCTCTTCGACGACAGTCAGAAATTTTTCCTCGTCTTCGTTGATGATGCGTTCGCCGGTTTCTTCGTGAATGCCAAGAACGATATCGTCACGGCCGTCAGATCCGGCAATCAGCTGATCGCCGGGCTCCAGCTGGAACGTCGGAATGTGAATCATCCCTTCCATACCGGTAGTCCCCAGCTTACGAAACAGCAGCTCGTCTTCTATGAACATCGCTTTGCCGTTGCGATATACGACGGAGAAAGGGTGTTCTGCATTTATATAGTACATGAATCCGTTGCGTTCATCGACGAGGCCCAGCACGAGCGAGATTAACATACTCCCTTCGAAACTTTCGAAAATTTTATGCAATTCGATGAAGGCGTTTTTCAACCAGCGCTCAGGATAAACCTCTTTGGCCTCAGAGGACATCTGAGTTCTGGTAATCATCGATTCAAAAACCGACCCGAGCACCAACGCGCCGCCCGCTCCCTGCATCGACTTGCCCATTGCATCCGCATTCAAGAACACCGTATACGGACTGCCTTTCAGCTGAATCTGATGTACCATGCAGAGGTCGCCGCCGATTTCAGAGTTCCGATTGCGAAACTCGAACTGCTTCTTCTGCTTGAGATAAAAATCGGTGTGCACGGTTTTCGGGACCGCACGGTTGCTGTTAAGCGGTTTTATCAGCAGCGAGGTCAGGAAATAATCACCGTCTTGTTGCTGCTTGAGTGCCTGCACCTGGCTTAAAGTATTTTTGAGTTCGGCCGTACGCGCTTCGACCTTCTCTTCCAACTGATCCGCGTACTCTTGTAAACGCGCCTTCGCGGCTCGAATCGAACGCACCATTCCGTTGAAAGAATGCGCCAGGAAACCAATTTCATCTTCGACGCTGACCGGCAGCTCCACGTCCAGATCGCCGTCGTTTACCCGACTCACGCCGCCGACCAGACTGTCCAGCGGCTGCAATAAGGCTCCGCGAAAAAACAGACGAAAGCCGATCAGCACGACCGCCAGCACCGCCAACAGAATCCAGAACAAACGCAACGCGGTTCCATGAACGAATTCGCGATAATTCAAATAGGAATAGCCGACTTCGTATAATGCACCGTCTTCGCCGCCGGCCATAAACGCCGTATAGGGATCCGCAGAGTCGTCTCTAGCCGAAGACCGGCGATAGTGACGGGAGCCCATGGGTTTGAGCGGCTTGAAATATTCCAACACAATCCGCTTTAACTCCGCGCCTTCCACGTCCGGACGAGCGTCTATTTTTTCCGTAACCACGGCGTACATCGGCGCCAGATCGTTCGATTTATTCAGGAAGTTCAGAGCGCCGCTGCGGAATTTATTATCCGGAATCATACGCAGCTTATTGAAGCTGAATAGAATCTTTCGTTCCAGCTGATCGACGTTTTCCAGAACGCTCCGGGTCGTAACCGAGTCGGGATCGCCGGACTCACTGATCTGATCGTGAGCGCTTTGAATCAGCGCCGCGTATCCCGCGAATTGTTCGTGAGAACCGGCCAGGGCTTCGCTTAAAGCCGAAGCTGAATAGATCGGCTGTTCCAGCAAACGTTCTCGCACGCTGGCGTTTTGAAATTCGATTCGGAGTTTATCGAAATCAATATTCGTATCGGCAGCGCTATAAACCCGCTCGAAGCCGGCATCGTTCGAAAAGCGGGTGATATAGCGCAGATTCTCCGGACGATAATCCGATCGGGCCAGAATCAGCGCGGTTTCGCGGGATTGAATCTGATCGTAGGCGGTTTCTTTTTCCTGCAGCGTCGAGAACCCGATCGCCTGTAAGACAAGCATGAAAACCGCGAGACTGATTCCGACGATCTTCGCCATCACCGTCGTGCGATCGCGAGTCGTATTAATGTAGATCATCGTAAACGAGAAGAATCCGATCACAACGCAAAGATTGATGACAACCTGATGAAAGCCGCGATCCAGGGCGCCGTCCCGACTGAGCACGTTTGTAACGCCCGGCAGGAAAGTGGATACGGCGAAGGCCACGCCCATCCCGATCATCGCGTAGCGCACTTCTTTATTTATAATTCCGCGCCAGATGTACAGCGCGAAGGCGATGAAGATATAGAGAACAATGAAGAGGCCGGTTAGCTTACTGATTTGATCCGCGGCGAAGTCCCAGTAGTGGCCGTCAAAATGATAGATGCGAGGCGCGTCGATGGTTGTATAATAGAACGCGGCGCTCATTACGATCGTAATCGCCAACTGTACGATCAAGAGCGTCGTCGCGAAACGCGGATGCGATCGTTCCGGGAAGTGCAGCGCGAACTGACCGAAGGACAGGCCGGCCAGCAATACGAAGGGCACCGTTAACCAGCGATGGAAGGCCATCGAAGAATCAAAGACAGTCGACGCCGGAAAGTACGGCGCATAAAACAAGGCCATGAAGAGGAAGGTGAACCCAAGCCAGATCGTGGCGGAAGATTTTTGCCGCACCGCGAACAAAAACAAAGCAACGAGGCTGACGAAGATGGAAGGGATCAAAGCCCCCAGAGAGAATAAGTTGAAGTACAGGTTTTCAAACATAGCCAGGCTCACGCGATTCCTCGACGAATCCTGACTACCTTAGATACCGGGGGAGTTGTCAATCAATTGCGAAAATTCCGCAGTCTGGCGTCGCTCCCCGCCCCGCCAGGAGCACGCCATTGGTGACGCCTGGAGCGGAAAACCAAACTTTCATTTTCGCCGGTATTAGTGTTTTTGCATCGCTCCAGCGCAGCGCACCATTTCACGGCCAGTCCGCAAATTCCGATCTGCTCCGCTCAGGCTTTTCGAGGTGAGAACCGCACTACTCCAACATCGTCTCCAGCGAACGTCGCGGCGAATAGTGTTCCACTTCGCCTCTGCCCAACAGCGCAACCATTTGAACCTTCGCCGGTGCAGACACGCCCGTCAGGCTTTCGAAATCCTGCGCGAGATCCCGCATTTCTTCGTACTCCTGTAAGAGCTGGCTCATCGGACGCGAGACCAATCCCAACTGCGTCGCCGCCAGTTGAAAGCGAGCATAGTCTTTCCCGCAGCGCACCCAGTCCGCCGGTTGATTTCCAGGAGTTACGAAATGTAAGATCCCCCGGGCGGTTTCGAGATCCGCCCGGTAGCGCTTCAGGAATCGCAGAGTATTTTCTCGGTCGTGAAAGGCCTCCGGCTCTTTCGAAAGAAAAAAGCTCTCCAGCATCCAGCGTTCAAATCCCTGCACGCCGTTGTCCCGCAGGGAGATTCCATCTCGACGCGTAAATATCTCCTGCGTGCCGATCCGAAACCAGATCCGACTCTCTTCGGCCGTTCGGCGTGTAAGAACTTCACGCTCGAAGCCCGCCATGTGGAGGGAGATGTGGCGGCTGATCTCATCAGGCGTGCGGATCGCGTCCAGCCGGGATATCTCTGGCCGAATCAGGCGCTGCAGCTGTAGGAACTCCGACGCCATGATCAGCGGTCCCGAATATGAGGCCCGAACTGTGTGACGCCGGGAAATCGAACCGAAGAGCGGGTCCGGGGAAACTGTCGAATCAGGATTCAAGGTAATACGAGCCACAGGCCTCCGACCGAGATCCCGCTCTGGACGGTAGGTTCCCCCGGGAAACAGGTCGATTCGCGCCCGATAGCCCAGGCGACTCGCGGCGATTTCTACGAGAGCCAGCAGGCAGCCCTGACCGATGTGGATCTGACGGGTCGTAGGATCCGTGACCGGTAGAATTCGGGTCTCATCGACGAAAAGCAACGCCGCGCCAGGCGAAAGCACTCGAAATTTCCAGGCCTGGGTATTATGCGGATTCGGCGCCGTGATGCCGGCGTTTAGCGCCATCAAAATCGGTCGATCGCCAAATCCGGCCGACCGCGCATTTTCGAGCGGGTCATTTCCAGCAAACCCGGGCTGCCGGGCGGTAGTGTAGGAACTCCGACAGTGCTGTGCCAGACTGGCCGCAGTGAGAAAGGCAGCGGAGCGGCCCAGGAACTCGGCCCGATTGATCGAATGAGAGGCATGTGTTTTGCGTGTATCCATGATCAGAGATTGTGCCAGATTCGCGGAGGCACATCGACCACCCCTGCAGGGTCGGTCGCCAGGCCGGAAAAAATATGTCATCCTGGGAATCATGCAAACGCCTCGCACACAGTTCCGACATACGGAAGACCTCCTGCTGGATCGAGAAATTGCCGCTCTCCGACTGGTGATCCTGTTCCGGCTGGTATTCTGTCTCGCGACTCTGATTTCGACCCTGGCGATTGGAAAATCGACGGGTGAAAGAGTTACTACATCTATCCTGACAATGATCGCCCTGGCCTCGACCCTGCCCTTCTGGCTGTCCCTGAATCGGCGCAAAAACGTGAAGCTGATCGGGATGTCCGGCGTTCTGTTCGACGTGAGCTTCCTGATGGTCCTGCCCTTTATCTGGTTCGTATCCGTTGGCGGGCCCGAGAACGTATCTCCGGCGTTCATGCTAAAGCATCCCAATCTGATATCCCTCAGCTATATGCTGCTCATTGCCCACAACCTGGCCGGGCGGCCGCGCTACCCTCTGATCCTGATTGCAGGAGTTACTACAGGCGGTCTGGCAATCCTGGGGTATTGCTTGAACGATCCCAGGGTGATCTTCTCTCCAAATTTCGTGAGCCACATCCTTGGAGAAACAGTCAGCCTGGAATTCTGGATAATGAATAAAATCGCCTTCGTGGCGGTCGGCCTGTTGCTGGGCTGGCATGCGCGACAGACCAATCGTGGCATTCGCAAGGCCGTACGCCAGGAGACCGAGAACCTGCTGCTGTCCCGATATTTTTCGCCGGCCGTCCAGCAGGAGATTCTAAACCAGAATCCAGCGGGGGCGAGCGGCGAACGGGCCCTGCTCGGCGAACACGGCAGCCGTAAGAACATCGCCGTCATGTTCAGCGACCTGAGGGGCTTCACGGCGATGGCGGAAACGCTGCCGCCGGAAGACGCGATGCGCTGGCTCCGAGAATATCATGAAGCGATGGTGACGATCATCTTCAAGCACGGCGGCACCCTCGACAAATTTCTGGGCGATGGGATCCTTGCGACCTTTGGCACGCCCGAAGCCGCCGACGACTGCGCCGAACGCGCGGTGCGCGCCGGCCTGGAAATGCGCGCGGCGATCGTCGGTCTGAACCAGCGGCGCCGGGAGCGAGGGCTGCCGGATCTGGCCCAGGGCATCGGCATCCATTTCGGTCCGGCCATCGTTGGCAATGTCGGAGTCCCCGAGCGACTGGAGTATACCGTCATCGGCGATACCGTCAACCTGGCCAGTCGCATTGAAAGCCTGTGCAAAGAGCTGCGTGCGGATCTCCTGATCTCCGGATCCGTCGCCCGGGAACTTGCCGACAACTCCGCGCCGGCCGAACTGCGCGACGCCTTCGAAAGCGTGGGTCCGCACGATATTCGCGGCCGGCGGCAGCCCGTTCTGCTGCTGCGACCGCGCGGATAAATCGCGAATTCCGGCTGACAGAGCGATCGGGGTCGCTGAATGATAGCGCGTGGACGCGCCCACTCTCAATGCTCTCTTGCACGCCGCGGGTTTTACCCAGGCGCTGTTCCTGGCGCTGTATTTCTGGAAGGGCCGACGGCAGCCTGGCAATCTGTACGAGAGCCTGCTGCTGTTGAACATCGCTCTGACGATCGCCTTTGGTTATCTGTACGGTTCGCACAAAATTCTGAACTATCCGCATCTGGCCCGCTTCGCCTTTAGCTTCATGGCGATTCTCGGGCCGCTGCTCTTTCTTTCGGTTCGAGCCCGGGAGCGGGCGGACAATCGCCTGCAGTGGAGCGACCTCTCGCTCTGGATCGTGCCCATCGCAATCACGCTCTATCTCATGCCCTTTCATCTTTCGCCGGTCGAAACGAAACTTCAGTATCTGCGCGAAGACTTAGAACAGATTCACTTCGACTGCGTCGTGATTTTATACTGCGCGCTTCTGAACAATCTTGTCGCGATCTCGCTGTCCATCGCTCGCATGCATCGCGCCGCCGCCCGCATCCTGCGTCAATTCCAGGCGATCGACGCCGATGAGGCCCGGTCGGAACGCAGGCCGGCGAGTGAGCCGCAAAGCGACAGCTCCGACGCGGCTTCGCAATCGCCAATGGCCGCGGCCGCCGGCGAACGCGGCAACTTCTGGTTTCACGCGACTCCCCTCGCTATGATTATTGGCGCCGGCACGCTCTCCGCTCTGGATCCCAACCTGCTGAACTCGGGACTCTTTTCCGGCATCGCCGCGATCCTGATCGTCATTCGATCGTATCTGCTGCTGTTTCGTTCGACCGGCGACGACACGGGCGCTGACGCCGACGCGCTCTATCCACCGGCGGCCCGCTACCAAAAGGCTCTGCTTTCGGAAGACTTCGTAGGCGCCCAGGGCGCGAAGATCCAGGCCTACCTGCTTGAAGAGCAGCCCTATCTCGAACCGGACTTTCAGCTGGGAGATATCGCGCGGCATCTGGGACTATCCACAGTCCAGACCTCGCAGGTCATCAACCGCCACTTTCAGAAAAGTTTTTTGCAGCTTGCGCGAAGCGAGCGCGTCGCGGCCGCCCTGGAACTTTTGCGCAGCCGGCCCGCCAGCAGCACGGTGCTCGACATCGCGCTCGAAAGCGGCTTCAATTCCAAATCATCGTTCAACAGCGCCTTTAAACAAATTACCGGCGCGACGCCGAGCGACTGGCGCCGACAGAACGCGCAGGCCTGAGCGAAAGACAGTCGGACTTGACAGGCGTCACGCAATCGTCACAGTCGTTTCGTCTATGGACGTGCTTGAAAATGTTTTAGATCCGCGCTTTTTCGAATTGCTCTTTCGCCTGCTGGTCGCGGTCGTCTGCGGCATTCTCGTCGGACTCGAACGCGAATATCGCAACAAGCCCGCAGGCGTGCGCACGCATATGCTGATCAGTCTGGGCGCCGCGCTCTTTATGATCATATCGATCGAGGTCGCGATTGCCGCTCGCGCTCAGGGCTACGCCAACGCCGACCCTGGTCGCATCGCGGCGCAGGTCGTTTCGGGAGTCGGTTTTCTGGGAGCCGGCGCAATCCTGCGCACTCGCGGGCTCGTGCTCGGCTTAACCAGCGCGGCGACAATCTGGTGTATGGCCGCGATCGGACTGGCCGCGGGTTCGGGTATGCTCTGGACAGCGGTCTTCGCAGCCCTCGGCATCCTGCTAATCTTACAGTTTTTTACGGCGATCGAAAATCTGTTTCGCATCCGGCGTTTTCGCTACATGCGATTGGAAGTGATTCTGAAAAAAGAAACAAAAGTCTTTCAGGTGCGTAAGATTCTACGCGAAATGGGCATGGTGATCACGGAAGAAAGCCTGGAGATGGTCTTCGGCGAAAATCACTACCAGTCGGTCCTGTATTTCCGGGGAGACATCGAAAATTCGATCACCGATCGCTTGATGGCTCTCAAGGGCGTAACCGACGTGATGCTATTCAATCACATGCAGAATACGGAATAATACCAAATCCTAAATCGAATGATCCGACCGCCTGGTATTTTTTGACGAACGAAGCGCCCGGCTCCCTCCGGGATCGCCGCATGATCGGCCGCCGCGAATCGAATCAGCCGCCGAGAGCCGCGGCCAGATCCTGGCGCGGCACGTCTTGTTGCTCGCCGCTCTTCAGATCTTTGACCCGCACAACGCCGTTTTCCAATTCCGTCTCGCCTAAAATCAGCATAAAGCGGCGGCCTTTTTTCTCCGCCAATTCGAACTGCTTGCCGAATTTCTTCGTGGCTTCCAGGGCGACCTCGACGTCGATTCCGACCGTTCTGAGTTCCCGGGCGAGTTTCGCGACGGGACCCGCCAGGTCGGCCGACATCAAAGCGATATAAGCGCCGCGCGCTTCGCCGAGTTCGGCCGGCGCGAGTCCGTGGCTGACAATAAAATTTTCGAGAGTCACGTCGCCCATGCCGAAACCGACCGCCGGAATCTCCTGCTTGCCGAACATACCGACCAGGCGATTATAACGACCGCCGCCGAAGAGCGCCCGATTGTTTTCCGGATCCCGATCGTACATTTCAAAGATCAGCCCCGTATAATAATCGAAGCCGCGAACGATGCCAGGATCGAAGACCAGGCCGTCGCCGTAACCCTGCTCGCGTAAGAACTCCGCGAATTTCGAAATGCGACCCGCGATTTCCGGATCCAGTTCGTCGGCCGGCAGCTCCGCCACGCTCTCGGTGGTCAGGGCGAGCAGCTTCTTCACTTTCGCCACGCCCGCGTCGTCGCCGCAGGCCGTGGCCAGCTGTTCTTCGAATTCGGCCGGCTTGATTTTCGCGCGTTTGTCAATCACCCGGCTGATCGCCCGAATCTTTTCGGTATCGTAATCGCTCAAATAGGCTTCCAGCAAACGGCGGTCGCTGTAGCGCACTTCGAAATGTTCCGGCGACGCGCCGTAGGCCCGCATCAAATCGATCGCGAGCATCAGCACTTCGGCGTCCGCGGTGAAATCGTCGGGGCCGAGCAGATCCACGTTCAACTGAAAGAATTCGCGCAGGCGGCCCCGCCCGGGTCGTTCGTAGCGCATAAAATTGCCGACGCTGAACCAGCGCAAAGGCCGCGGCAGTTCGTTAATGCGGGCGGCCACCATGCGCGCCAGAGTGGGGGTCAGTTCCGGGCGAATGGCGATCTCGCGTTCGCCGCGATCCGTAAAACGGTAGAGCTGTTCGCTGACGATCTCTTCCGAAGACTTGGCCCGGTATAGATCCAGCGGCTCGATCAGCGGAGCGGCGTACTCGGAATAACCGTAGCGACGACAGACCTCCGCCTGGACGCCGAACATCCAGTTACGGAATTTCATCTGGTCCGGATAAAAATCGCGCGATCCGATATAGGGTTTCGTCGAGAGGCTCATACGAGAAACCGGGTCCCGCGCGGGGGACGCCCTGTAAACCAGTTTGCAGGCCCGGGCTTCAGCCTTTCAGCATGCGAATCAGACTGCGCAGACGGTCGCGCGTGCCCGTGCGAAAATCGCTGTGGCCGGTGCCGTCCAGGTTCACGCCGACGACAATGCGATCCGGAGCGACTTTGTGAATATGGCAGACCTTGCCGCGAAAACGCAGCGGCGCCTGCATGCGAAAGACCAGATCGAAGGTAATCGTACGGCGCTGGGGCACGTACTTCACCAGGTCGGGCTGCGTAAATTCCAGCGCCACCCCGCCCTCGGAGATATTGATCACGGCCTGCTTTTCTTTGACCGTAATCAGACTCGCGTCTTCAATGCGATGGATGATGTCTTCGCCGACGTCTTTTAATCGCTCGACCGCGCTCATCGTCAGCGGCTCGGACCCCTGCTTCGTTTCCAGATAGAAAAACGCGATCGGCAAACTGGTGCCGTCCGCCATTTCATATAAAACCGGCTGCACCAGCACCGACTGCAGCTGACGTTCCAGATACGCCTTGCGAGTTTTTTCCGGCAGCATCTCGTCTTCGGTTTCGAGCAGATCGTAGTAGTCGACGACGCCTTCGCCGCTGGACCGATAGGTCGCGAAATCCGAAACATTCGAAACGAGAATCACGTCCTTCTTTTTATTCAGATACTTCGTCGCCTGGGGGCGTTCGCGCGTGCCATACTCGTAAATTTTCAGTCCCGGGAATTCGCTGTGCAAACGCTTCTCGAATTCGCCGAAGATGACTTTATTCGCCACGTGCGAGCGCGTATGATCCACGGCGATTTCGCTTTTGCTGACCTGGAAGTTGGCCGCGTGAATCGCGTCGGAATCGTTATTAAAACGGGGAAACTCCCGGTCGATCTTTGAAATCCGACCTTCGATCGGCTGCAAATGCACTGTTCCCGGTTCGGGGCGTTCGAGCATTTTGAAATCGATTTCCACCTGGCGCTTGAGCGTAGAATACAGGGTCACCGCGCCGACCGGCTCCACGTCGGGCGGGCAATGAAATACAATCCCACCGTTCGCCTGTTCGCCGATATAAAACTCCGCCGGAGGATCGGTGTCCTTCAGATAAAAACGAACCGTCTTGAGCTTTTCGAGCAAGAGATAGTTCAGCTTCTCACGCTCTCGAATGAAGTCCCAATCGCGACTGGTCTTAATCCCTGATTCCATTGCCATTGTTTGAGCCATAAGCACACGACATAATTCCGGCGACTGGAGCCTCTTGCGAAGCCTTCAGTATCGGCGAAATATATTTTCTATTTACATTTATGGACGAAAAAAATCGACAAAAGTTAGTTATGACGTCGAAATTCCACGCGGCGATTCAGGTCGCGATTCGCGGGATCCAGCGGCTGTAAGAAACTTTTACCCTGTATAATTAATCTATCGGCGGCGATCCCCCTCGCAATTAAGGCGTCCCGCACACTTCTTGCACGAGCTTCCGAGAGGCGCTGATTGTATTCCAGGCTGCCGACGCGGTCCGTGTGGCCCACGATCTGAATTTTCGTTCCGGGGTTGGCTTTCATGATCCGTGCGGCGGCGTTCAACACCGGCACGGCCGATTTTTGAATCGTGGATTCGCGAAAGGCGAAGAAGGTTTTCAAATTCAGCAGGCACTCGATCGTATTGTTCTCCGGACAGGGCTTATCCGGCGGGCCGCCGACCGGCTGCAGCGGCAGCACCAGCGGGCTGTCCATGCCCGGTCCGTCGTCCGGCCGTTGATTCAGCGCCGGAAACTCCATAGTCCGGGTCAGATAATCCGGCGCCTGGCCGCGCAGCTGAAAAGCGCGGTCTTCGGGCACGACGATCGTAAAGCGCGCATCGTTGTCGAGGGGCACCGGCGTCGGCTCGGAGCCGTCGACAGTCAGAGTCACTCGACTGCCGGGCAGGGCCAGACGCGTCAGAGCGTCGACGACCACTCCGGAGATCTCCCGATTGCGAGTCGGCGGATCGATCGGATCGATTTTGATCGGCCGCAGCACGATAATGCGCCGATCGATTTTTCCAGGCGGCGTATCTTCGCTATAATTCAGCACCAGCTCCTGGGGCTCGAAGCCGGGAGCGCTGAACTGCACCCGGTAGCGGCGGCCGGCGTTCAGCTCGATCGAAAAATTATTAAACAGATCCTGCCCGCCATCATCCTGGCCCTGCGGGTCTTTCAAATCCGGATCTTTACGAAAGATCGTGCTTGTGCGAATCAGAGTTTCGCGTTCGTAAAAGATCTTAATTGTAGCCTCGACGCCGAGCGGTCGCCGCGTGCCGCCGTCGAGCACCTGGCCTAAAAATAAAACCTGCACGTTCATGCGCAGCCAGTCCGGCACCCCGCGCCGATAGACGTCGAAGTCGCCGCGCGCGCCCGGATGACGACGATCGCTCGCGAAGTACGCCCACAGACTGTCGTGAGTCATCGTCAGGGATTCGTCGTCGCGTTCGCTGTTGAAATTTTCGCCGAGATTCTTCGCCGGTTCCCACAGGCCGGCCTGCTTGCGATTCATATATAGATCGTAGTGTCCGAAACCACCCGGACGATCCGAACTGAAAAAGAGCATGCGCGCATCGACCGAAAGCGTCGGGCTGATCTCATTAAAGCGCGTATTCATCGCTGCGCCCGCGTTGACCGGCGGCGACCAGAGCCCGGTGCTTAAATCGCGTTCGGCGTACCATAGATCGTTGCCGCCGAATCCGCCCGGCCGATTCGATACGAAGTACATCTGCGCGCCGTCGTGGCTGACGACCGGCATGCGATCGTCGAAGTGCG
The DNA here is from genome assembly GCA_024742665.1 of bacterium. Lineage (GTDB taxonomy): Bacteria > Spirochaetota > Leptospiria > Leptospirales > Leptonemataceae > JANSYA01. The sequence goes on along the minus strand of JANSYA010000007.1, from coordinate 57,797 downwards.
AGTTCACGACGTTGAGATGCCGCGGCACCGACCAGCGTTGATCGCGATAAACCGAAACGTAAATATTCAGACCCGCGTAGCCGTCGCGCCCGGAGACATCCCGCAGCGCGGTGAAATAGATTTCGACGGCCCGGTCCTTGCGATACACCAGCGAGGCCATGCCTTCAAAGCCGTCGGTGTTGACCGAAAATCCGCCGGGGGGATCTTCCAGCGCGCCCTGGGGCCGCACGATCTGCATGGTCTTCGAAGCGTCGCCGCTCAGGGGCAGACTCAGGGGAACCGGAATGCTCCACTGCGCCGGACTCATGCGTTCGGTAAATCGCTGGTTGCGCGAAACCCATAGATTTTGACTTTCGTTGCGACCCGGGCGATCAGACTGAAAGATCAGGAACTGCCCGTCCGGGCTGATCTGGGGCGCGTAGTCCTGGCCCGCCCAGTTCGGCAGACCGATGTTTTCCAGCGGGCGCTCCGGGCCGAGCCCCTGCCCCTGCTCCTGGGCCCCCACCGCCGTTCCCAGCAAGAGCCCGGCACAGGCGGTCCATATAATTCTGGAAAGTCTCACGATTCGTATGGCTCAAAGGACGTTCTGCGGGATGGTGCAGCTCGTCACTTCTGATTAACGGATGGGAAATGCGAGCGCTTGAATCATTCTTATACGACGGAAGGATTTTTGTTTCGCTCCAGGCGCGGATCCCGGGATGGCAGGATTTTGGTTTGGCAGGATGACGCGGATGGCACGGATTTCCTGCACGATACCTGTGCCTTCCGGGCAATCGGCCCGGGCACGGATGGCACGGACTTATTTGGATGGAGGCGGGCGCCCGATGCTAGATGGTCTGCGACCCGCAATTTGCGATTTGTTAGAGGTGCAGGGATTTCCAGTTCGCGATGAAACTCGACCGATGGAACGCGATCGACTCACCTAAAAGCCCCATTCGCACTATTCAGACTATCATGCCATCAGAACAATCCGCGTCATCCTGCCATCCTGCCATCCTGCCATCCTGCTATCCTGCTATCCTGCTATCCTGCTATCCTGCTATCAGAACAATCGGTGCAATCAAGCCATCAGAATCATCCGCGTCATCCTGCTAAGCCGCCACACGTATCCAATCAACGGCCGGCGCCGCTCTTGCTCCCGGCCAGTGGGGGAACACCCAGGACGCCGTCGATAAACTGGCGGCGTTCTTCGAAGAGGGCGTCCAGATTCTTGCCGGAGTCCGGCACGAAATCGAAGACGTCCTCCCACATGCGGCGGGTTTCCATGCACAGATACAAAAAGAGCTTCGGATCGACCGACTCGATCTTCTGTTTGATCGAGCGAAACATATCCTGGCGAATCGTTTTGAAATAGCGGTGTTTGCCGTCCGCGCCCAGAATGCTCTCGCCCTCCCGGGTCAGACGATCTTCCGGAAAGCGTGCCTGGATCGCCTCTTTCAAATCGGCGGTAAACCGAAAGCTGCCGGTCGAGATCCAGGCCACGTGATTCGGATCGATCGTGTCGAAGACCTGCTCGATCAACTCGTGGTAGCCTCGCTCCCAGCCGCGGCCGCTTTCGTAATAGATCAGGGGATCCAGGTGAAAGGCGAGCCGGTAGCCGGCCTCCTGTACTTTCTTCGCCGCCGCCAATCGGCGCTCCAGGCTGGCAGTGCCCGGCTCGACCGCTTCGACCAGCTCCGGCGGATTGATCGACCAGGCGACGACCGTTTTGCCGCGATGGTCCAGCTCCAGCAGATTGTCGACGTTGTCCGACTTCGTTTTCAATTCCAGGGTCGCGTTGGGATGCTGCGCGAAATAGTCGACGAGCAAAGTCGAAAGACCCGTCAGGGGTTCCAGGGCCAGGGAGTCGGTATATTCGCCGGTGCCGATGCGAAACTGAAAATTCTTGCCGCGGGTATGGGCGTCGACCTGGGCGAAGAGATCGTCCAGATTTCCGTACAGGGTCATCAGCGGATTATTCAAGAAACTCTGTAGATAGCAATAGTGACAGTCAAAGAGACAGCCCAGACCGAAGTTGATCACAAAGTACTGGCAGCACACCATGCCGTCGGAGCCGGGACAGGTCGAAAGGAATTTGCCGGGGAATTTATAAACGAGGAGATCTTCTTTTTCGACCAGGTCGCCGCCCTTCACGTAGCGATCGAGAATCTCCCGCGGATCGTTTACGTATTCACGTACGATACGATCCGGCGCGCGCTCTTCAATGTTGCGAACCATCGGACTGTCGGCCAGAGCCCGATCGATATAAATTTTTTGAATGCTTTCAATTGTGTTCATGATTTCGGCGTATCCAGATTTTGAAATTCGAAAACCGGATCGATTTCGATCGTAATGCGCGGCGCTTCGAAAAACACCGACTGCCCCAGCGCTTCGTTCAGCAAACGAATAGCCGTCGCCCGGGCCTCCGACGAATCCGCGCCGAAAAATGCGAGGCGCGGACGCAGCAGCACATGCGTGCCGGGAAATTCAGCGTCATCGGAATACCGGTCCATCGCGACCGCGTCGTCGCGGTAAACTTCAATGCGCAGATCGTTGCGTTCGCAGAGCGCCGCGTAGGCTTCCATATGCCCCAGCGCGATCGAAGCGAGCAAGGCCTCGTGCCCCAGCAGGCCGGACTCGATCACGCCGCCGGTCAGCAGCCCGGGACCTTCATCGCGAGCAGCCGCATCCGCATGCGCCGCCGCTTCGCGACTCAGAAAGCGCAAACGAACGCGGCCCTTGCCGAGCCGTTCTACCAGCACTCTGACTTTCTGATCGGCCATATAAATTCACTGCGCGGTCCGGGCGGTATCGCTTAAAGTCGGCGCAGACCCTCCGGCGCACCGATGATACAGTCGCCCTTATGCGGCCGGCAATGAGCGAAGATCCCGTTGGCGACGACGCCGGGAATCAGAGTAATGCTGTCTTCTAATGCGGCGACTTCGCGTCCGCTGAAATCAAAAAGCGCGTCGAGCACCAGGTTGCCGTTGTCGGTTACGACCGGGCCGTCCTTTCTCGTGGCCATCCGCAGCTGCACGTCGCCCACGCCCATATCTCGCAGCCGGCGTTCGACGTACGCCGCCGCTTCGCCGAGCACTTCCACCGGCACCGCGAAGCGCGTCCCGAGTCGATCGACCAGCTTCGAAGGATCGGCGACGACCACAAAACGATCCGACATCGAGTGCACGAGTTTTTCTAATGTATGCGCCGCGCCGCCGCCTTTGATCAAGTTCAGATCCGGATCGATTTCATCCGCGCCGTCAATGCTGATATTAATCCGGCTGACCAGATCAAGCGGAACAATCGACAGATCGTTTTTCACCGCCAGATGCCGCGATTGAAACGAGGTCGCCACGCATTCAATGCGCAGTCCCTCTTCCCGCACTCGCCGGCCCAGCTCCTGGATCATATAGGCGGCCGTCGAACCCGTCCCGAGTCCCACGGTCTGGCCGGATTCGACCAGGGCCGCCGCGGCGACGCCTGCGGCCTGCTTTGCTTCGGAATTTGCGGATAAATTTTTCATAACAGCTCGTTCGCTGCGATTCCCCTTTCAGCGTTGTGCGTCGGGTATCGCGCCGCGCGGCCTTCCGGCCGCTGTGCCGCTCACGGCGACTCGGATTTATACAACTCCATCACACGCCGCGCGGCCGTAAACGAATTCGTACGCCCGGCGAGGACTTCCGCTTCGGTCTCCGGCAGGGCCGCCGCCACGCCGGGATCCGCATAAAAACGCCGGCGCAGCTCGTCGTGAATGGTTTCGTACATCCAGTAGCGCGACTGTTCGCGCCGGCGGCCCTCGAAGTGCTCTCCATCCAGCATGTGCTGGTTGTGCTCGATGATTTTGTCCCAGATCGCGTCGATCCCTTCGCGGCTCATGGCCGAGCAGGTCATCGTCTGGGGATGCCAGCCGTCGGCGGCTTCGGGAAACAGATGCAGCGCCGTGCGATATTCAACGGCCGCGGCCCGGGCAAGCTTTGCATTGTCGCCGTCGGCTTTGGTGATGGCGATCAGATCGGCCATTTCCATAATGCCGCGTTTGATCCCCTGGAGTTCGTCGCCTGCGCCCGCGAGCATGAGCAGCAAAAAGAAATCCACCATCCAGCGCACGGCCGTTTCCGACTGACCGACGCCCACCGTCTCAACGATGATCGCGTCGAAGCCGGCCGCTTCGCACAGCAGAATGCTTTCGCGCGTCTTACGGGCCACGCCGCCCAAGGTCGTCCCCGCCGGACTCGGTCGGATATAGGCGCGATCGTCCCGGGATAGTTCGACCATGCGCGTCTTGTCGCCTAAAATGCTGCCGCGCGTGCGACTGCTGGATGGATCGATGGCCAGCACGGCCAGCTTGCGCCCCTGCTCGATCAAATGCGTTCCGAAGGCTTCGATGAAAGTGGACTTGCCGACGCCCGGCACCCCGGTGATGCCGATGCGAATAGACTTTCCCGTTTCCGGCAGCAGCGTTTCGATAATTTCTTCGGCCAGCCGCTTGTGATCGGCCCGCGTGCTTTCCGCGAGCGTAATCGCCCGGCTGAGAATCGTGCGATTGCCCGCGCGAATGCCGTCGATGTACTCCGCGGCTGTTAACTGTTTCGCAGGCATAGCTAAAGTACGATTGGATGCAGCTTAAAGACGGCGACGCGAACGACCTTCACTCCGCCGCGTCGTCGTCCATTAGCTGCTTGAGAATATCGATCGCCGCCCGGGCGATCACCGTGCCGGGTCCGAAGATGCCGGCGACGCCCGCTTCGTTTAAGAAGTCGTAGTCCTGGGGCGGGATCACGCCGCCCACCGTCACGAGAATATCTTCGCGACCGAGTTTTTTGAGTTCGCCCAGCACCTGGGGCACAAGCGTCTTATGACCCGCCGCGAGACTCGAAACGCCGAGAACGTGCACGTCGTTTTCGACCGCCTGTTTGGCGACTTCCGCCGGGGTTTGAAACAACGGCCCGATGTCCACGTCGAAGCCCATGTCCGCGAAGCTGGTCGAAATCACTTTCGCACCGCGGTCGTGACCGTCCTGGCCCATCTTCGCGACGAGCACGCGCGGGCGGCGGCCTTCCTGAACGGCGAATTCGTCCGCCAGTTTGCAGGCCGTCTTAAAGTCTTCGTCTTCGCCGATCTCGCTGGAATACACGCCGGAGATAGAACGAATGACCGCCTGGTAGCGGCCAAATACTTTTTCCATGGCGGTTGAGATTTCACCGAGACTCGCGCGTTTTTTGGCCGCGTCGACCGCCAGCTCCAGCAGGTTGCCTTCGCCGCTTTCGGCCGCCTTCGTGATCGCGTTCAGGGCCGCTTCGACGTCGGCGCTGTTGCGTTCGGCGCGCAGCTTATTCAATCGTTCGATTTGCGCCGCGCGCACCGCCGTATTGTCGATATCGAGCGTCTCGATCGGATCTTCTTTTTCAAGCTTGAAGCGATTCACCCCGACGATCACATCGCGGCCGGAATCGATACGGGCCTGACGCCGGGCCGCCGCCTCTTCAATGCGCATCTTGGGCAGGCCCTCTTCGATCGCCTTCGCCATGCCGCCGAGCTCTTCGACTTCTTGAATCAGAGTCCAGGCACGCTTCACCATTTCGTCGGTCAGGCTCTCCACATAATAAGAGCCGGCCCAGGGATCGATCACGCGACAGATTTCGGTTTCCTGCTGCAGATAGATTTGAGTATTGCGGGCGATGCGCGCCGAGAAATCCGTCGGCAGCGCGATGGCTTCATCAAGCGCGTTCGTATGCAGCGACTGCGTATGTCCGAGCGCCGCGCCCATCGCTTCGACACAGGTGCGCGCCACGTTATTAAAGGGATCCTGCGCGGTCAGACTCCAGCCGGAAGTCTGGCAGTGGGTGCGCAAGGCCATCGACTTGGGATTCTGGGGATTGAACTGCTTCACCAGCTTCGCCCAGAGCATGCGCGCCGCGCGCATCTTGGCGATTTCCATGAAGTGGTTCATGCCGATCGCCCAGAAAAACGAAAGGCGCGGCGCGAAGTCGTCGACCCCGAGTCCCGTGGCGATACCCGTGCGCAGATATTCCAGACCGTCGGCCAGAGTATAAGCGAGTTCGATGTCGTTGGTCGCCCCCGCCTCCTGCATATGATAACCGGAGATACTGATCGAGTTGAACTTCGGCATGTACTTCGAAGTGTACGAAAAGATATCGGCGATAATGCGCATACTCGGCGCGGGCGGATAGATGTACGTATTCCGCACCATGAACTCTTTTAAGATATCGTTCTGGATCGTTCCGGAAAGTTTTTCGAGCGGCACGCCCTGCTCTAAACCGGCGACGATATAAAAGGCCATCACCGGAATCACTGCGCCGTTCATGGTCATCGATACCGAAACGTTGCCCAGGGGAATCTGATCAAACAACACTTCCATATCTAAAATGGAGTCGATCGCCACGCCGGCTTTACCGACATCGCCCTCGACCCGCTCGTGATCGGAATCGTAGCCCCGGTGGGTCGCCAGGTCAAAGGCGACCGATAGGCCCTTCTGACCCGCCGCCAGGTTGCGGCGATAAAAAGCGTTCGATTCTTCGGCCGTCGAAAAGCCCGCGTACTGGCGCACGGTCCAGGGCCGCGTGACGTACATCGTCGAGTACGGTCCACGTAGATAGGGCGGAATCCCCGCGCCGAATCCCAGGTGATTGCGATTCAAAAGATCCGCCCGCGTATACACCGGCTTGACCGCGATCTTCTCGGGCGTATTCCAGATCGACGCGTCGCCGTTTTGCGCGCTCGCAGAAGCAGCACCGCCGTTCTGGCCGGCGCTCGCGGACTGTACGGCTCCCGCGCTCTTCGCCGCGCCGCCGGCGCCGCCGATCGAATCAGCAATCGAATCGAATGCTATTTTACTGAAGTCCGGTCTCATACTCCCAGCTCCTTCTGAAATCCCTGCAGTTCCGCCAGCACGTTCGAACGCGCATGAATCAAGTGCCGCACACCCGCCGCCTTCAGGGCGTCGATGTGGTCGGCGGGATTGCCGGCCACGACCGGAATCGGCCGCCCTCCGCTCGCCGTATTTTTCGCGGCGGCGACCGCCTGATCATACTCCGCATCGGAGCTGCAAAAGACGACAATGTCCGCGCCGGCGGCCGCGGCGGCTGCCGCTCCCGCAGCCGCGGTGTCGAAACCGCCCTGGTCGATGATCTGGTAGCCGGCGCAGCTGAAAAAATTCGCCGCGAACATGCTGCGGGCTTTCCGCATGGCCAGATCGCCGTAGGCGACGAGAAAGACTTTCGGGGCCGCTTTGCCCGCGGCGACGTGGGCTTCGGTCGCAAGCCTGAGCGCTTCGAATTCATCCGCGGCGCGAAAGGCCGACAGTGCCGCGACGCGCGTATCCGGTGCGCCGGATAGATTCGCGATCACCGCGCCGTAGCCGTGTTTGCCTGCCAGGGCCGGCAGTTCGTTCATCCACTGCTGAGCCGCTTCTCCGCCGCCGGTCGGAATCGGCGCGATGCCCGCCCCGGAATTCATAGCAGGCGCGGGGCGATCGGCCCCGGCTTTGATCGTATCGCGCGCGAGCTCCTGGCCGTTCGGATATTGATTCGTACCCAGCACGGTTTGTTTGCGCGACGCGACGGCGGCTCGCGCCTCTTCAGCGCTCGCCTTGATCCGGGTCTGAATCAGACCGTCGGCCGGATCGCCTTCGCGATTCGCAGGCGCGAGGGCTTTGACGTAGCCGCCGGCCGCTTCGATCTCCTGAAAGAAAGCCCAGGCTTCGCGTGCAATGCGCTCGGTAAGATTTTCGAGATAGTACGAACCGGCCGCCGGATCGACGACCTTGTCTAAATAGGCTTCGTGTTTGATCACCTGCTGGGTGTTGCGGGCCATGCGCGCGCCGAATTCATCGGTCGCGTCGGGACTGCGAGCAAGATCAAAGGGCAGCACTGTAAATGCATCGCAGGCGCCCAGAGCCGCCGACATCGCTTCCGTCGTCGCCCGCAGCAGATTCACATGCGGATCGTAGACGGTCTGATTAAAGCGCGATGTGTGGCCGTGAATGTACATGCCGCGCTCGCCACTCTGATCAAAGTCGCCATCGGCAACCGCCGGATCGTATTCGTGTACGATCCGCGACCAGAGCAAACGCGCGGCGCGCATCCGCGCGATCTCCATAAAATAATTCGAAGATACCGAAACATCAAAGGTCAGGGCCCGACTGATCTGATCGGCCGTCAGTTCGCCGGGCGTGCCGGCGTCGCTTAAATTCGCCAGCATTTCGTTACCGGCCGCGAGCGCTAGCGCCAGGCTCTCGACGATGCCCGCCCCCGCGTTGTGCACGATGCGATCAGAAACCGCCAGAGGACGAATGCCAGGCAGGTGCTTTCGCGTGAATTCGATCAGGGCGGCGGCCGTGGCCATCGCGCTTTTCAAATCAAGAGCGCCTTCGCCGGTCAACTGGCTCATCGGATCATAGTCGATGGTGCCGGAGATTTTCGCCGGATCCAGGTTCTGGCGTTTTACTTCCGCGTGAAGCAGCGCGAGTACTAAAGGCGCGGCGACGCCCGCGCGAAAGTGAATCGCCGCCGCGTCGAGCCAGACGCCCGCTACTAATTTCTGAAAGGCGGCCGACGCATCTCCGGAAAGATCCACGCCGCGCAGTTGACCCGCTTCGCACGTAATCACGAAGCACACCGCGTCGACGCCGGCTTCCAGGGCCGCCAGCGCGCGACGATTCGCGACGACCGGGTCGGCGTCGTAAATTTCTTCGCGGATCTCCCAGTTGTTATTCGCGGTGGAACGACCGCGCAAAAATGGAAAGCTGCCCGGGTGGGTTTCCGGCAGTTGCAGGCCCTCGAGGTCGGCGGCGTCATAAAAGGGTTTCAGCTCGAAACCTTCGGTGGTCCGCCAGGCGGTTTTCTTTTTTAAGGCCGCGTCGCCGGCGGCGTCGCTGTCGAGCTTCAGATCTTTGCGAATCTTTTGCTCCCAGGTTTCGCGCGAAACGGACTGGAACTCATCAAAGAGATGCGTGGTATCGACTGATTGCTCGGAGCCGGATTCGGCGGAGTTTTTGGACTGACTCATAAAGGGCTGCTGGAAACGCAGAGGCGATGCGCCGCAGCCGAATGTGCGAAGAAGATTATTTGGCGGCGGCCTGTTGCTCGCGCTTCCGCTCCATGGAAGCTTTTTTCTTGTAAAACGCAACCTGTTTTTCGAGCTCTGATAGGTCCAGACAAATCAGCTTGCCCTGATCCAGCTTCAGCCAGCGGTTCTTGAGCAATTCCATCAGCAGGTTTTCGTCCGACTGGGGATCGAGGCCGACCATCTTCAGCAGGTCTTTGCCCCCGATGTCGAAATTGTACGAGGCCCGCGAAGCGATGCGCACGTGATTCTTTTCGGCCAGAGTCAGCAGCGTATCGTATAGACGGCCGGTCGCGTCGGAGATCATCAGGTTCGCCAGCTGGCGATACGCAGTCCAGATCCTTTCGCTTAACAGGGTAATTAATTTCGTGGCGAGCTGGGGCTGCGCCTTCACCATGCCTTCGAAGTTGGCTTTGTTAATTGCAAGCAGGCTTGCCGGTTCCGCGACCATCGCCGTGGCCGAGCGCGGCTTGTTATCGAGGATGGCCATCTCGCCGAAGATATCCCCGGGCTGTAGAACCGCGAGCATCACTTCCTGGCCGTCGAGCATCTTGGTGATCTTAATGCGACCACCCTGAATAATATAGAGTTCGTAGCCCGGCTCGTTTTCGCAGAAGATCATATCGTCGGCCTGGTACTGACGATTGATACTGGCGTCTGCGACGGGCGGGGCTTTGAGCGGTTTGTTCATAGCCTGGAGGCGCATTTTCGCCTGGCTGATTTTTTCGCCCTTCGGCACCCACTGGAGATAGCGCTGGTAGGCGTAGGCCGCATGATTGAAGCGCTGACCTTTAAACCAGAATTCGCCCAGATCGAAAAGGTGCGAGGGATCTTCTTCGACGGCGTTGCGAAAGCTGATCCGGGCGATGGTGTTATCGAAGCCGCGGAGCTTCATCGAGAAGCTGCGAATGATCTTCATGGCGACCGGCGCGTTTTTCTGAATCAGAAGGCCGAACTGATCGCTGGGAACCTCGATTAGATTGCAGTCGGTGATGCAGATCACAGTCTCGATGCGACTGTGATTGGACATGGCGCTCTCGACGCCGAAAAAGTCGCCAGGGCCCAGAGTGATGGAGCTCTCTTCACCGGCCACCGGCATGGCCTTCTGGGTCCGAACTTTGCCCTGGATGATGATATAGAACTTATTGGCTTCTCGTTTGCCTTCGATGATGACGTACGAGTTCGCCTTATATTGTACCATCTGAAAAGCCATAAATTTCTAAAGCCGTCTCGCCGTCGCCCCGCAGGTTCCGCCGGCCCTTTTGAATATCGGCCGTGAACCCGGGCATGTTAATGCGCTATCTGAAAACTAAAAAAAGCAGCCTCTACAGTAAATCATTTTAGCGAAATCCCCGCGGATCCGGTCATTGCCGGGATCGCGGGCGTTCTACGCCTTCTCCCATGCGGCTCAGCGCCTCATCGGCCAATCCAGCGGCGCCATCCGGCGCTCCGTTGCCGGAATTCGACTCCGTTCGGCTGCTGCGATCATCTCGCGGCGCCGACGAATTCGGGGCCAGACCGTCATCCCCGACTGCCGTGCCGCCATCCGTAGCCGTTCCGGTGGATGAGCCGCCGGAATTCGTAGACGTCCCGTCATCTGTAGGAACTCCCACGGTCCCGTCCAGCAAACCACGGCCGGAATTGTCGTCAGGCGTCCCGGACCCTTCGCCGCGCCCGGCCGCACCGGAGTTCTGTCTCACGTCTCCGGCGTTTTCAGTAGTATAATTCCCGCGTCCGTTATTTGCATCGCCCTGACCCTGACCCCGACCCCGACCCTGACCATCGAGGCGATCGTAGACCACCGGCAGCCCCAGGGCCTGTAATTCAATCGCGACCAGACGCGCCAGCTTCGAATCGGGTTTGCGCCCCTGGATTTCCAAAAACAGCTTTCGGGCTTCGTCTGTGCGCCCGAGACCCGCCAGCAATCGACCGGCCTGCAAGGCCGATTCCAGCCCGCGATCCTCGCCCGGAACCGCAGCATAGGCCCGGCGATAGGCTACCACTGCGCGCTCCGTTTGATCCTGCTGCTCCGCGATGCGGGCCAGCAGTTGCAGCGCGGCGAAGCGCCGATCGTGACCGGGAAATAAAATCAGGAAGTCTTCGAGCAGTTGGCGGGATCGCACGAGGTAGCCGTCGGCTTCCAACTCCCGTGCATAACGAAACTTATTCTCGCCTTCGATCTTGATTTGAGCCCGCATCATACGGCGGCGAATGCTCTCCTGAGTGGGTGCGAGCTCCGGCGGTGCGGTACGAACCGCAGCCACATTGCGGGCATCCCCGTCGTTCGCGTCCGGCGCGGGGTCCTGAGCCAGAACTGCGCCCGGTGCGATGAAGGCGAGCAAGAGGATAAAAACGAAAAGCCCGCGAATGCGGGCTTTAGCTGAAACGATGGCGGGATTCATGAGACAGGCGTCCTGGTCAGGCCTGCCCGACCGCGGAATTTCTCTGATCGGCGCCGACGAATCCGGAGAACCATTCTTCGTCTTCGACCGATAGGCTCGTCTGCTCCATACCCAGTTCGCGAAAATAATTCAGCAAAATATAGAGATGGGCCTGCTCTTCTTCGACTTCGCTCCACTGATCCCGGGGCGTTCCGTAAGCGGCCATGCCGTTGTCCTGGACCTGCTGCTGAAACTCGGGCGACTTGCCCTGAAAGATCTTCACGGCGGAAATCAAATCGAAGCGCACGGTATCGACGATGGTCGCGAAGTCCGCGTCCGTGTGGGCGAAGTACTCGCTGCCGATTTCCGTCTGGAAGTAGTCGCCCCAGGTCATGATATCCGGACCGGTGCCGAATTTTTCGATCAGCACCTTCAGCTCTTCGTCGGACACGTAGTTGCGCGCGGCAAAGGCGTCGGCGATTTCTTTCAGGCGGATCAGTTCCGCGATTTTGCGACCGGACAGCTGTCCGCGAAGCACCATGTCGTTGAGTTCCCGATTCAGGCCGTTGATTTCCATACCACCAGGATCGGCAGGGTAGACATAATTCGGTACTTTTTTTTGGGGCGGCAGCGCGGACGTTTCAAAACGACGCGGAGAAACCGACGCCGTAGCTGATCTCGTCCTGGGCGACATAGGCCGCTTCGGTATTGTCGTAAACCCAGGTCCTGGTAAAAGTTACGGTCGCCGAAATCCCGCCGAAGAAACTGTAGCCCAGCTGAGCGGCGGCGAGAGATCGGTCGTCGTACTCGAAAGATTCGGTGATGTCTTCGAAATCCTTCTTGGTATAGTAGCCGTTGAAATAGAAATTGAATGCGGCCGGCACGTACACCCCCACAAAAACCTTCGAGTTGTTTTCGCCGTCGTAGTCTTCGTAGGTGGCTTCGATCACCAGGGTCTGCAGCCACTCGAACATCGCCAGAATGAAATAGCCTTCGACTCGCTCGCCGTCCTGGTCGAGAGTCTTTAAGTACGCGAGCTTGGTGACTTCGGTGCCGCTGCCGGAGCCGGTGCCGTCGCCGCCGGGCTGGTAGACCGTGCGTTCGATGGCGTGGTACTGATCGAAGTACGTGGGGATATAGTTCGCGGCGTGTTCGCGGTACTCCGGTCGCAGCGTAAACTTAAAGGTGCTGATCTTAAAGCCGGCGTCGATGCCGACGTGATAGCCTTCCGCACCTTCGATGTGTTTGAACTGGTTGTAGTCGATATAGGGCGTCAAGTCCAGCCAGCTAAACGGGGACATGCGCAGCTCCGCGTCGTAACCGATCACCGTAAGATTTTCCGCGTCCAGGCCCCGGGGCCGGCCGGTGACGGGATCGACGACAAGATTGCTGGAGCCGTCGGTTTCGAGAATCAGGGGCGCGTCCAGATCGCGCACGATCGAGTAGCCGATCGCGAAGCGTTCCCACCAGGAGCGCCCCCACTTTTCCCATTTGTCGTCGTCTTCCGGTGGTTTCGTCGGCTCCTCTTTGGCGCGCACTTCCACTTCGCCGGTCTGGGGATTGATCACTTCTTCGAACTGTAAATTCGAGCGGCCCAGGTCTTCGCCGATCGTGCCGTAAAAGTACTGTTCCAGGCGGCCGCCTTCGCTCTTCTGATCGGGAATTTTCTCCTGATAAAACACGCCGCCGTTCAAAGCGGGATCCCGGCGTTCATGCAAAGACAGCGCGACCTGATTCAACGAAGGCAAGCCGCCGCCGTGCACGAGCATATTCTGAATACCGACGATGGCGCCGACCGGACGAATATAGCCGCGCATGCCCACGACTTCCCGGCGCCAGATGTCGGATGAAAAATACTCAAGGCCGCCCCAGCGGTTGTTGATATCGGCCATGACCCCCGCTCGATAGAAGGCCGGGTCGAAGTTGTTCTGGTATCGAAAGATGATGGTCTTATGCCCCATCCAGCCGTCGAAGAGTTTGCCGAAATAGAACGACCAGTTAAAATCGTCGTCGGGGTCAAAGTACAAATGCGTGCCGTATCTGGCGTACGCGATCAGCTTCAAATAGTCTTCGGTGGAATCGTATGTGCCGAAGCGCAGGGACGGCACGTCCTCTTCGCCTTTGGGATCCCGGTCCAGCACCAGCACTTCGAGCGGAATCTGCAGGCCGATCTTGATCTTGCCCAGGGGGAATTCCACGAGAGGCGTGATCGTGATATAGATGTCGTTATTGACTTCGGTATAGCCGCTGCTGATGCCGAAGCCCGAGCCTTCGATATTCTGACCCGAGGCATAGCTGGCCGGCTCGTACACGGCGCCGGTCTGGGCCTGCAGGAGTCCGGAGGGCCAGGCCATCAGCGCCATGCCCGCTGCCAGCAGCAGGGCCGGCAGACCCGGGGCCCGCGGGACACCCCATGCTTTCGAAAGCAGCAGCGCCAGGGACGTGCAATCCGGCACGGGGGCGGCGCAACGGGCGGGCCCGCGCGGTCTCGATTTGAATCCAGGGTAGTTCATAACGCGGTCAGAAGACCTGCCTGATTTGGACGAATCAGTATGGACCGCTTTTTTGACTTTTTCGGGTCCTCCCGGGATTTATCGGCAGATCCGGAGGGGGCGCCGGGCAATAATCCACGGGCGATTCGAGCGGAAATCGCGCTAATATTTCGTCATTGAAGTACGTGCCGGGCGCCGCCTCGCCGGCAGCCGACCGGGGCCCCGGATCCCGGCCAAAAAAACTGTGCGAATTTCTGGCCAGGATCGTCTATTCAAGGATAGTCGATCCGTTCCGACCAACCTGAGGCAATTATGATCACGCAAGCATCTCATTCAACTCACTCCCCCGCTCCGGCGTTCCGGCGCGTTTTACCGGCCCTGCTCGCCAGCGCGTTACTCGCTCTGCTGAGTCCGCAGCCGGCCGTCGCCGACTCCGGAGCCGACCTGACCGCGGCAATCTGCGAGGGGGATCTGGCCGCTGTGAAGCGGATCGTGGCGCGCGGCCAGGGCGTGAATCAGAAGATGGGCAAAGACGGCAACTATCCGCTGGAACTCGCATCCTACTGCTACGGCGGCAAACCCGCAATCGCCAGCTATCTGCTGCGCCGCGGGGCCGACGTCAATCGCCACGACGGCGACTACACGACCCTCATGTGGGCGATCCGCAGTATGGATTCAGTCAGCGACTCCGATCCCATGCGCAAAGTCGTATTTCAAATGATGGCCAAACGCCCGAAGCTGCGCTACCAGGATCCGACTACCGGTCGCACGCCGCTGATGCTCGCCGCCAGCGCTGGCGACACAAAGCTCGTAAAGATGATGCTCGCCCGCAAGGCCGATCGTAAACCGCGTACGAAGGGCGACTGGTGCGTGAGCGGAAATTATAAGATCCAGTGCAGCGCCGCCGATCACGCGCGCCTGGGCGGCCATGTCGAACTGGCTCTGTCTCTGGACGGCAAGTCGCCGACCAACTATCGTAAGACTCTGCACTACGCGGCGAAGACCGGCGATCTGGGACGCGTCCAGGCGCTCCTGAAACAAAACGCCGACCCGAATGCACGCGAAACGATCTCAAAGTTCACGCCGCTGTACTATGCGACGATGGGCGACCACAAGAATATTGTGCGCGCGCTGATTCAGGCCGGCGCGAAACCCGATCCCGTCGACTTCTCGGGAACGACTCCCCTGCGCCAGGCGGTCGTCTATTATAAGCGCGACATGGCCAAACTTCTGATCGATCTGGGCGCGAAGGCCAACAACCACCAGACCCAGGGCTGCGGCGGCGGACTCTCCGAGTTCGGCTGGGCGATCGAATACAGCCAGCACGACCTGGCGAAGTACATGATTGAAAAGGGCGCGCTGGATCCGCGCAATCCCGGCACGGCCTTTCAGGCCACCTACGGACGCAGCGCCGAAGACATTACCGTCGCACGACTGTTTCTAAAGAAAGGCGCTCGTCCGACAACTGACGATATTCTCCGGCTAAAGAAAGTTTCCGCGGCGAACGACTGGATCCGCAAGGCCGGCCACAATCAAAAGATCGTGGCGATGCTGGAAAAAGCTCTGAACGAACCCGCCCCGGAACCGGAGCCGCTCGATCCCGGCGACCCGGACAACTCCGACGATCAAATGGCGGTCGACGAGCCGCCGGAAATTCCGGAAGAGCTGCTGATCATTCGGATGCGTTCTTTCTCCGGGCCGATCGTGCAGACGCGTTCGCTGAACTCCCGGGATGCGAAAGCGAAGCAGGCCGCTCGCGCGAAACTGCCGGCCGCGGCGCGCGGCTTCGATCAGAAATTCCGCGACGCGCGGGGCAAGCTGGACGCGAATCCTCTGCGGTAATGATTCACAGGGAGACGCGAGCGGGCGACCGGCGTGGCAATCAGATCAGCCCCGGTCGCTCCGTCGGCGTCGCGCGCGACGCGTGATGAGTCGCCGATTTCAGTCGCCGTTCTTACCGGCTTGGATCAGGTCTTCCAGAAAGGAACGCGCGTCGACGACCGTGTCTTTGAAGACGAAGAATTCGTCGAGCTTGCTCATCTGAAAGATCTTCTCGACGCTGCCCTGGGTGTTGACGAGAATCATCACCCCGCCGCGCTTGCGCATCCAATTCGAGATCTGGATCAGCGTGCCGATGCCGGAAGAATCGATATAGGTCAGATCGGTTAAATCGAAAACGAGATAGCGGTAACCGGTGTCGATATTACGTTTGATTTCGGATTTGAGATCGGGACAGCGATACAAATCGAGCTGGCCGCTCAGGGGCATTTCCAGAATACGATCGTGCACCTGTCCGGCGAAGTGGATGTCCTGAGAATAAGACCGTCCCTGCATTTCCGCGCCGCCGGCCATCAGATGCTTGCGAGCCAGGTTCAGGTTTTCTTCGAGGTTGCGCTCCATATCCTGGAGTCGACGAATCGTGCGATTGATGCCGACCGGTTCAATGTCGACGTTCTGTTCCAGACGCCGGATCATGCGGACCAGAATGTCCCGGGCCGCCGACAGATCTTTTTCGCTGGCGATGCGCGAAGCTTCGATCATGGCGCGGCCGGACGCGGCGAGCAGCGCTTCGAGCCGCACGGATTTGTTGAAATTGCCCGAGGCGCGGTTCTTGTACTCCACCATAATGTCGGCGTCGTACTTTTCCATCCGCGAACCTTCGAGCATATTGTAAAACGAAAGTTCCGCGCTTACGAAAGGACCGCCGGAACCCGAAGCGACCTGGCCGTTGACCTCAAGTACGAGCACGATATTACGCAGATCGTCGGAGCGTAAATCTCCCGGACGCAAAACCAGCTCGCCGGATTCTTCGATCGAGTGGGGCACGTCATTCAGCAGCTCTTTGATCTGCACGCCCGGCGCTGTGCGGAGGCGGACTTCTAAGCCCTGGCCGAAGAGCGCGGCGATGTCGCCGAATTCTTTGAAGAAGACTTCGTGAGCCTGCTCGGGTCCTTCGATAAAATAAAAATTGCCGCCGCCCGCGCGGGCGATTTCTCGCAGCAAATTCTCGGAGAAATCCCGGCCGAAGCCGATGGTCGTCGTGCTGATGCCGCGCGCGTAGTGATCGGCGGCGATCTTGACCAGCTCCGAAGTGCTGACCACGCCGGTATTGGCCATGCCGTCAGTTAGCAGGATTACGCGGCGATAGCCGTTCTGAATTTCGGCGTCTTCGACCGATCGCAGGGCCTGCAGCCAGCCGCCGCTCAGGTTTGTTGAAGTTCCTACATGAATGGTTTCGAGTTTTTTGATCACGGAAAATTTATCCGTGAGGGGAATCAGAGGCTGCACGACTTCGACCTGGCTGTCGTAGGCGATGATGGCCAGATGATCGTGGCGGGTCAGCCAGTTTACCAGGGACGCGGCAGCTTCGCGGGTCGAGTCGATCTTTTCGCCGTACATCGACTTGCTCTTATCGATGGCCAGGCCCACGACCAGCGGCTGTCGCTGGTTGGCGTCCGACACCGGCGGCGTTTCGATCTGCACCAGCAGGTGGGCGAGCGAATTCTCGGAACTGGCGAGCTCCGGATATTCCAGTAGTAGGCGGAAATTCATGCGCGGTCCTGTCCTCGATTCCTGCGCCCGGGATGTATCAAGAAAATTCAGGCCGTTTCAGGCGAATTCAGGCGGCCGGAGCGCGAGGGATACCGGATAGCAGATCCCGCACGGTGAATCAATCAATATATTTGAGCAATTGCGGCGAGGCGGCGCGCGCTTTCCCTGCGGCGATGCGGGCCGGCGAGCGCGTTAATATACGCAAAAATCGCGGTAGAGGCCCAGGGCCGCCGCGTGCGCCGACGTGCGCGGTCCGGGACGCATGCGCAAAGACTCCAGAGCCGCGCACGCGCGAGCGGGACTGTAGTATTCACCTGGCGCACTGTAGATATTCGCAATCATCACGACGGCCGTCGGCATGCGATCGCCCGCGGCGTGGTCTTTGAGAATGCGAAAGAGCGATTCCAACGCCGCCGCCGGATGGCCGTTTGCCGCATGTAGCCTGGCCGCGGTCAACAGCGCATCGTCGGTTTCGGCGCTGGCGGGATAGCGCAGGGCAAGCTCCATCGCCATGCGCAGCGCGGGCGCATACTGCCCCGCTTCCTCCAGCGCCTGGACGGCGGCGAACCAGGCCCGGGGAATACGAGTGCGATCTTCAAAGCCCAGCAGGATCGCCCGGATCGAAGCCAGCACTGCGTCGCCGTCTGTTCCGGCCGTGGCAGGGGCCGCATTCGTCGGCCCTGACGCGTAAGCCAACAGGCGCACCAGCTCGACTCGCGCCAGATCCCCGTAGTTGCCACCGGCGGCGACCGCCTCTTCCAGATAGGTGCGAGCCTGCTGCGCATCGTCGGCGAGCAAATACGAGAAACCCATTTCATAGGCGACGCGCGCCGGATCTCCGGGCAGCTCTTCGCCGGCCTGGGACCACAGTCCGGAGCCCGGCACGACCATAAACCAGCACACAGCGAAAACGCATAGATTCAGAGCCACGCGCCGCAGGCCGTGCAAGACCGACAGGCCGGACCAGACGGAAACGATTTTACTGTGGACGCGCGAAATCAAAACAATTATCAAAAATGCAGTGGTATCAACTCAATCCAGTAAGGGTAGATCGCCGGAACTTTGCGAGGAGCGCGGCGGCGCGGCGCGTTTACGTTCTGCGCCGACCGGCGACGCTCGATTTTCCGAACGAGCGCTCGCATTCGTATTCGCGTTGCTCCGCCCGTCGCGGTCCGGAGACGATACCGCGCCGTCCTCAGCGTTCAGGGGTTTGCCGTCCAGACCGACGCCGGAATCTACCGGCAGAGGCGCCGCCTGGTTCCGACCGCCCGGAGCATTGCCGCCGGAGCTGTCCCGCACGCCGCCGACGCCCGCGTCCCGCGCCGGCTGGTAGTCTCGCGGGCCGACCGGCAGCATCTCCGGTCCCGAGTCGGTGCGGGAAGAATCGCCCGGCACAGGGCCGGACGTGCGGTCCCGGGGCGCCAGCCCTTCCCCGCGATACAGCGGATCGTCCGCGGGATTGCGCGGCTCGATCAGATTCGAATCGCTCTGAATCAGGCCGCGCCGGTCGTCGCCGGAGTCGGCCCGACGCGGGCTTTCGTACTGCACCGGCTCGCGCGGGCGTTCGGGAATCAGTTCGTTCAGGTCAGGAATGCGAACGTTCTGGGGTTTCTGCAGATTGGCTTCGCGCTGCTGCCGCGCTTTGATTTCCGCCAGGCTCAGCTCCTGGCCCATTTGCGGGGCGGACTCGCTGCCCTGCCCCCAGGCGAGAATGGCGACGATGCCGGCCAATAAAACCCAGACCAGAATCGCGGCCAGCCGAATGACCGGCAGCAGCTGCGCCGGGATCATTTCGCTGAAACGATCGAATAGTTTGTACAGTCCGTCCACGTCTAGAGTATCGCCCGACGGAAGCCTGAACGCAAGTGAAAATAACGAAAGTGAAAACTACGCAAGTGAAAATAAACGCAGGGCATCGCGCCAGGCTCAATTCGGAGGCGCGTCGAGCTCTTTGAGCAACAGTCCGGTGACGCCGGGAAAGCAGCTGACCGACATGTGGCTCGCATCGTAAAAGGCGTCGCAGGGCACGCGTCCCGGCTGATTCAGATCAAGTGCGATGGCGCCTTCTTGCCGGGCGATGGCTTCGACTCGCCGCCAGATGGCCTGGATCGCCGGTTCGCGTTCGTACTCGGCGCGCAGATAGGGATTCACTTTCGGCCAGAAGACGATCGCGCGCGCTCCGCCCCGGCGGGCGTGGCGCAGAGTTTCGCGAAAGAAATAGAACTGCTCTTCGGAGATCACGAAATTTCGAAAGTACAGCGATACCAGTAGATCGGTTTCGGCCCGCAGATCTTGCTCCGATGCCGCGCCGAACCAGAGATACTGCGCGCCCGCCGCCAGATGCAAGAGCTCGCGCTGCGGACTGTTCAGATAGCTATACATTGTCAGATCTTTTTTGCGCGCTTCGGCCATCGCGCCCAGATAGCCGCGCGAGTTCGGAAAGCTTTCGCGTATGCTTTCCGGCAGCTGATTTTGCCCGCCCGTCATGCCGGCGATCATATTCATCATGGCCAGCTGCTCGCCCATGGGCAGCGAGATCGGTTTGCGAAACTCGCCCATCGTTCGACTAAACAATTCTTTTAACGAAAAGTTCAGACCGACGAGAGCGTAGCGGCGCGAGCTTTCGTAGTCTTCGTAGTTGATCCGCGGAATGTGCGTGCGATTGCGTTCGATCCAGGCGGCGTCGACGCCGAATTTTAATACCGGATCCGAAAAGATAAAGGCGTTGCGGTTAAAAGCGTCCGGCGAAAGTCCGATTAAAACATAGCCCGGTCGCTCTTCCGGCAATCGCGTGAAAAGCTTTTCGGCGAGATACGCATGATAGGCCGGGACGGCCTGGGGCGATGCGAAGTTGAAGAGATGCCAGCCGTCGGTGTCGAAACCCATCATGTTCTTCGCCGTGCCGGCGGATAGATTGCCGATGGAAAAAGATCGCGAGTCGCCGAAAACCGCGCCGACTTTATAGCCGAGCGCGCGCAGCTTCGGAATATCGGCGCGCGTCGTCGAAAGCTGTTCGTGGCGCTGGCGATAATAGATCGAACCGCCTGGCTGTAGAAAATTGTCGCGAATATCCGGTAATAAAAAGAGCTTATCGAATAGAAAGAGCGTAAACAGCAGCGCCACCGGCAGCAGCAAGAATCTCGCGCGTAGTAAATAAAGTCGAATCATGTGGATTGCCCTCGCCGGAAATAAACGAAACGGGACCGGATCGAGCCCATATTCCGCGCGATTGCTTTTTTCAGCAAGCTTTCTAAGCGAGTTTTGCGGGCGAAGGCTCTTCGGCGGCCGGCGTTCTTTCAAAGATTCTTCAGACGCCGGTTTCAAAATGAGTGGACTCGCATGGGAGCGACACATCCAATCTCAGGCACTATGTTCCAACGCTTCAGATTGCTCATGATGTTGATCCTGACTGCTTGCCTGACTCAGTGTTTCACCCTGCTGATCGCGCCCACAGTCAGTACCCGCCAGGCAGTCGAAACCCGAACGTATACGGTCGGCCCCGTGAGCGGCATCGGCGTGAGCTCAGAGGGGATCTTCCGCTTCTATTTCGACGACCTGGGATGGTTTCCACCTTCGAAGACCTGCGCGAGTGTCATCCTCCCGGCTCCGGAAAATTTTTTCGAGTGTCCGGATTCCTTCGATGAACGGCGGCAGCTCAAACCGCTGCCGTTGATCGGGGGACAGATTTTCGTGTC
The DNA here is from genome assembly GCA_024742665.1 of bacterium. GTDB lineage: Bacteria > Spirochaetota > Leptospiria > Leptospirales > Leptonemataceae > JANSYA01. Next base: position 36,614 of record JANSYA010000007.1, on the reverse strand, counting down.
GTACAGGAATTCGCTGCTCACCGGAGGACGCGACGCAAACACCTACTTTGTGGGCACGCCGAAACTGCCGGAAGGCGAGCGGCATGAAGCGTACGTGGACGCCGACGCGCGCGTACTGCACCTGTCCGGCAGCGCCGATTGCTTCGCGTACCGGCGCGAAAAAGAGCAGCGAGAATTTCTGTTCGCCGGACGCTGCGAAGACTTTCCGCTGCGATCCGGCGACCCGCTGAAAATCACATCGCTGTTTGATAAAATCGCGTTCGTACGATCCGGCGCCGGAGCCCACTACAGCGTATTTCAGGCCGTGCCCCCGATGAATCTTGAGCCGCCGGTGCAAACAGCGCTGGTGGAACTGCCTCCCGTTCAGGAAGAAGTCGGAGGCTATATTCTGCCCCATGCATATGCCTTCATAGCCCTGGCCCCTGTCATTGATATCGTCACCCTGCCCGTGCAGGCTGTCGTATACCTGGTCTGGCAGCTAAAGGGGGGATTAGAGGGCGGGCCCTTCTGACGTGCATGCGATCTTCAAATATTATCAACAGCTGATTTATGACTGTTCGCCAATTGTGCGCAGGACGATTCCACTTCGCCGACGCGTTTTTCAGCGCCAGATACATGAGCTTCGCACAGGATTCATCGCCTGGAACCGAACTGACCCCTTGCGGACCTGGTCTTCGCACGCGGCGATCTGCGTCGTCGCGGCGCCTTGACCCTGAATATCGCCGCGATCTTCAAAGAATTCATTCAGAGCGCCGTCGCCGTTGTTATTAGAATTTATAAATATTCTTTCATCGCACACTAAGAATCGCCTGGCTTACTTCGGTCGTGGGCCTCTGTGTCGGTGCGAACTCGAAACGGTGGTGGTTGGTAATCGGCGGACAGATGTTCGGCCGGAATATTCACGGCGCTTCCATCGCGTAGAGCGTAAAAATGCGGCGACATGATTTCAACGCCCGCCGCGTGAAAACTTTCCTGTATTTTCTGATGAATGTCGGAATAGATTTTCGCCATCCGACTGGCATGCTCGGTATACGCGTTTAGTTCATAACTTACGTAATAATCATCCAGGCTGGTGTTCAGTACGAAGGGTGCAGGCTCCTCGCGAATATCCGGAATGGAACGGGCCGCCGCGATCAATAGATCGTGAACTTTTTGGTTCGGCACATCGTACCCGATGGTTACCGTCGTATGTAAAATCAGCCCCGGATCCCGGGCCGATGAACTGTAGTTTATGATATGGCTGCTCAGCGCCAGAGCGTTCGGAATCGTGATGTCCACATTCTTCACGGTGCGAATGCGGGTCACCAACAGAGTTTTCTCGACAACGTCGCCGACCGTATCCGCGATTTTTACCCGATCGCCGACTTTGAAAGGCCGCATATACGTCACGACGATTCCTGCGACGATATTCGCAATGATCGCCGACGAACCCAGCGAAATCATAAATCCGAGAAACAGCGAGATTCCCTGAAAGGCCTGGGAATTCGCGCCTGGCAAATAGGGGAAGGCGATGATCGCCGCGAAGACGACCAATAGCACGGATAATAAGCGATGCGTCGGACGCGCCCACTCGGGATAAAATCCGGACATCGTAATCCGTCCGCGCTCGGCCTCGCGAAAGAATAGCCCGGTGGCCCGAATGATGGAACGGGTCACCAGGACGACCACGACCAGAAAAAACAGGTCCGGCAAATAATCGACTAAGGCTGCGAAAGCTCCTTTTAACGGAGTCGCAATATATATAAAGAGCAGGCCCGCCCATTCCTGCGTCGCCTGAAACAGGCCGAATACGGCGGCCAGATACACGTAGGCGAGAATCAAATTGACCAGGATTCTCAGGATCGCCAGAGCGCTTTCGAAAAACTCGATCGACTGTTCCGCCGATAGCAAAGTGATATTCTGAAACTTCAGATCGCGCAGCAGGCGACCGCGCCACTGCCGAACGTTGGTTTTGATCCAGTTAAAGCCCCGGTTCAATAAACGGTATACGCTGAAGGCGAGAATCGTAATCAGAATCGTATACACCGCTCCCCGAATATACGCTTTGACCGGTAGATCCTTCGCCTCCGGAAACAGATTCAGAATATAGTTCGTAAAGCCAAGCACGACGAGCAGCGATACGATCAGATGCACAATCCGCAGAGTCGAAACGAATCCCGCCCGCAGGGTTTCGGCCCCGATGAGTTCGATGTTTCGGAAGCGGAGGGATCGCGCGAAATTTCCCTCGAGATTTTCGAGCCGGTTATACAGAAAATTAAAAAAGCGAGTTATAACCAGAAATGTAACGCTCAGTACCGCCACCAAAAGCAATGTAATGCCCGTATTCCGAATTACAGAGCCGAGCTGCCTGCTCTGAATGTACTCCAGCACGAAGTCGGTGATGCTGACCACGTCCACCTGTTCGACCGGCGGTCGTTCCAGGCGTTTGCGGTCTTCAAGCAGAAACATTTCAATCGCATGAAAGGCGTCTTCCGCGATCGCTTTTTGCGTTACCGAGAAGGGCTGCGCGTCGGCCTCTGTGATCCGGACCAGCAGCGCGTTCGCATAAAAAATATCCGAGTATTTACGTTCGTGTGTAATCGCCAGGGCCTCGGGCGTAAATTCAAGCGGATCGATTTTTTCCAGCCGCTGTTGAACTAAATGGGCGCGTTCTTCAAGGGACAGCAGTTCTTCTGCGCCGCTCAATCGAAATAATTCCGTGCCGCGCAGCACGATGGGCGTTCCCGGCAGAGCTTTCGCCTCTGCTTCGGGCTTCGCATCGCCGGCAGGGCTTTCGGATTCCTGACCGGGTTTCTGAATGGAATCCTGAATCGACTTTTCCGGCGATGTATCCGGTGGAATTTCCGGCGCCTGCGCCCGGGCGAAGCTGATCGGCAGCACGACGAATATAATTACGGCGATGGAGGCTCTGAATTTCATACGCAGTATCCTGAATACTGTTCGGATCGCTGCCTGTCAATCGAGCCTCCGATTCCGGCGTGCGGTCGGCATAAAAAACGACTCGCAGGCCCGCGATCGGAGCTTCGCGAATTTGACGGGTGTCCTCACCTGCCCCGACGCACAGCGCCTGCGGCCGGGTGCGGCTGCCGCTATTTCCGGCGCTGCACGAATAAAAAAAATATCCAGCACGCAGGTCAAAATTTAACTTGAATCGGCGGGCGACGCGGGTTCCCAAATAGCAACCGGACCAGAAAAACAAAATGAAAATAGGCATTCTCTCTCGAAACTCTGAACTGTATTCCACGCGCCGTTTGCGCGAAGCGGGCGAACAACGCGGCCACCAGGTGATGATCATCGATACGCCGCGCTGCTTTATGAACATCGCTTCGCAGCGGCCGACCGTACATTATAAAAAAATCGTTTTAGACGATCTCGACGCGATCATCCCGCGGATCGGCGCGAGCATTACTTTTTACGGCACCTCCGTCGTCCGGCAATTCGAGATGGGCGGCGTTTATTCTTTGAACGAATCGGTGGCGATCTCCCGCAGTCGGGACAAATTGCGTTCGCTTCAGATCTTATCGAAGCACGGCATCGGCCTGCCGGTGACCGGCTTTGCGAACTCGACCCAGATGACGGGGGAGCTGATCGAATTGGTCGGCGGCGCGCCGTTAGTTGTGAAATTGCTCGAGGGCACCCAGGGCATCGGCGTCGTTTTGTGCGAAACCCGCAAAGCGGCCGAGTCGGTGATCGAAGCATTTCGCGGGCTGCAGGCCAACTTCATCGTGCAGCAGTATATCAAAGAGGCCGGCGGCGCCGATTTACGTTGCTTTGTCATCGGCGACAAAGTCGTCGCGGCCATGATGCGCCAGGGGGCTGAAGGCGAATTTCGCTCGAATCTACATCGCGGCGGCACGGCCAGTCTGGTTAAGATTACGCCGGAAGAGCGCAACACCGCCGTGCGTTCGGCGAAAGTCATGGGATTGAGTGTGGCCGGAGTAGATCTGTTACGAGCGAAGTCCGGCCCGGTTGTGATGGAAGTCAATTCTTCGCCCGGACTCGAAGGCATCGAAACCTCGACCGGCAAAGACGTGGCCGGCCTGATCATCGAACACATCGAAAAAAACGCGCGCCCCGGCCGCACTCGCACGCGCGGCAAAGGGTAAGGCAAAAAACTATGACGGAACCATTTTTGATTCGCGACGCCCGGGTCGAACCCGGTCAACGCAAGACCGTATCGCTGCGAGTCGCGCGTCTTTACGACCATACCCAGATGGCGATTCCGGTCCACGTCATTCATGGCAAACGCCCCGGACCGGTGCTCTTTGTCTCGGCCGCGATTCACGGCGACGAAATCAACGGCGTCGAAATCATTCACCGCTTACTGCAACAAAAGAAACTCGCGAACTTAAAAGGGACCCTGCTTGCGATTCCGATCGTAAACGTGTTCGGCTTTAACGCGAAGTCCCGCTATCTGCCGGACCGGCGGGATCTGAATCGGAGCTTTCCGGGCTCGAAAAAAGGTTCGATGGCTTCGCGTCTCGCGCATGTATTCATGCGCGAAATCGTGCGGCGTTCGAATTACGGGATCGATCTGCACACCGGCGCGATTCACCGCACGAACCTGCCGCAGATTCGCGCCTGCCTGGACCAGCCCGAAACGCGCCGGCTGGCGGAAGCCTTTGGCACGCCGGTGATCTTAAATTCAGATATACGCGACGGCTCTTTACGCGGCGCGGCGCAGGAACGCGACATCCCGATCCTGTTATATGAAGGCGGCGAAGCGCTGCGATTCGACGAGGCGACGATTCGCACAGGCATCGCCGGCATTGTCGCGGTGATGCGCGCGATCGAGATGCTGCCGCCGGCGCGGGTCGGCGGTCGGTCGGGGAAATCCAGAAACACTTTCGTCGCCCTGTCCAGTCACTGGGTGCGGGCGCAGCGCAGCGGCATTCTGCGGACGACCCGTAAGCCGGGGGATCGAGTCGAAGCCGGGGACTTACTCGGGATCATCGCCGGTCCGATGGGCGAGCGCCCGGTGCTGCTCAGGGCTCCGGAAACCGGAGTGATTGTCGGCCAGGCGACCTTGCCGCTTTTGAATCGCGGCGAAGCGATCTTTCATATCGCCACATTCAAAGATTCGCAGAAGGTCGAAGAGCACATCGACGACGCGCGCGAAGAGTTTTTCGCGGGCGATACGAACGGCCTGCCGGGATGAGCGGGCGCTCAGGCATCCGTTTCCAAAAAAATGACCGGCACCCGCGTAAGGGACTCGCATGAATGAATCATTGATCTGGACTGGAATTATCTTCTGCATTTCGCAGTCCGCGATATTTTCTGGATTGAACCTGGCGTTTTTCAGCCTGACCAGACTCAGACTGGAAATCGAAGTAGAAGCCGCCAGAGAGAACGGCTCCGAGCACGTACTGGCTTTGCGAGGCGATTCGAATTTCTTATTAACTACGATCCTGTGGGGCAACGTTGGGATCAACGTCTTGCTGACCCTGCTGACGGACTCGGTTCTCTTCGGAGCGGCTTCTTTTCTGTTCTCCACGTTCGCGATTACGATCTTCGGCGAGATCCTGCCCCAGGCCTATTTTTCCAGAAACGCCTTAAAGATGGCCTCACGGCTGGCGCCGGTCGTCAAATTCTATCAAATTCTTTTGTATCCGGTGGCCAAACCCTGCGCTCTGATCCTGGACTCCTGGCTGGGGAAAGAATCGTCGCAGTTTTTGTCCGAAGACATCATCGCCCTCTTTATTAAAAAGCACGTCGAAGACAGAGGGAGCGAAATTGATCGCATCGAAGGGACCGGCGCGATCAATTTTCTGCACCTGGACGATTTGCCGGTTGTGAACGAAGCCGAAGAGATCAATCGTGATAGCATCATCACTCTGGAGACAAAGGGCAACGCGGTTGTTTTTCCCGTGCATAAATCAGATATCAATGATCCCTTTATTCAGAAAATCAACAGCTCGGAAGAAAAGTGGATCATCTTCACGGACGACGAAGACCGCCCTCGACTGGTTTTGGACGCGGACGGATTCATCCGGGCGATTTGTTCCCACGATGGAATCAAAGAAATCCGGGCGTATTGTCATAAACCCATTCTGGTGAAAGATATAAAAACCGATCTCGCCGCATTGTTAAATATGATGCGCGCTAATATGTCAAAAAATGAAGACGCGCCAATCGATCACGATATCGCCTTGATCTGGAATGAGGACACAAAAAGAATCATTACCGGGGCCGATATCTTCGGCAGATTATTGAAGGGAATTTGATCTCGCAGACGACGCCGACGAGCACAGGCGTGCATTTGATATTCGGACGCGCATCGCATGCGTGCGGCTCTGATCACAGAAATATTTTTTCCTTTTATCCTTGTGTTCCAAATTCCGCGCAGCACGATCCGATATGAGCAAACCATCCGAAATGAAACTGTGTATACTATCCAGATCGCCGAATAATTACAGCACGGGACGTTTGCGCGAGGCGGCGCTGGCCCGCGGACACAAGGTCAAAGTTCTCAATACATTAAAATTCGCGATTTCCCTGGATAAGTCCAGCCCCGACCTGCACTATCGCGGCAAGGTCCTGAGCGATTACGACGGCGTGATTCCGCGCATCGGCGCATCGATTACCTTTTTCGGAACCTCGGTGGTCCGCCAGTTTGAACAGATGGGCGTCTTCTGCGCGAATTCCTCGCTGGGCATCGCGAACTCCCGGGACAAACTGCGCTCGCTGCAAATCCTGAGTCGCTTCGACGTCGGCATACCCGCCACGGAATTCGTTCGCGACAAACACGACGTGCTGCCGGCCATCGAACGCGTCGGCGGCGCGCCCGTGATCATCAAGCTGCTGGAGGGCACCCAGGGCGTCGGGGTGATCCTCGCCGACTCGGTGAAAGTCGCCCAGGCGATTATCGAAACCCTGCAGAGTACAAAGCAAAACGTTTTGATCCAAAAATTCGTCGCCGAAAGCAAAGGCAAAGACCTGCGGGCCTTCGTCGTCGGCGATCGCGTCGTCGGCGCCATGCGGCGCATCGCCCAGGGCGATGAGTTTCGCAGCAACGTTCACCGGGGCGGGCGCGTCGAGAAAGTGCAACTGGACAGCGTCTACGAAGAGACGGCCGTTCGGGCGGCGCAAATCATGGGTCTGCGCGTGGCGGGGGTCGACATGCTCGAAGGCAAAGACGGCCCCAGTATTATGGAAGTGAATTCCTCTCCCGGCCTGGAAGGCATCGAAGCGGCCACCGGTTCCGACATCGCGGGCAGCATCGTCGACTACGTCGCCGACAACGTGCAGTATCCCGAACTGGATATTCGCCAGCGCCTGACGGTCAGCCGGGGCTACGGCGCGGCGGAAGTGATCGTCGGCGAAGAGTCCGGGCTGGCCGGCAAAAGTTTCGAAGAGTCGGGTCTGCGCGATCGAGATATCGTCGTCTTAAGCGTAACGCGCGACGGCATGGTCATCGCGAATCCGCGGGGTGCGCGCGTAATGCAGAGCGGCGACCGCCTGCTGTGCTTCGGCAAAGTGGAGAATATGAAACTCTTATTGCCCGCGGAAATTCGCAAAAAACGCAAACGTAAAATTGAAAGCCGACCCGAAAACTCCAGTGAGCCGCAGTGATGTTTGAAGAGATCCGTTCCGCCCTCGCCACGACCCTGCAACAATTCGGGGACGTCCTGTTCACGAACCTGCCGCGGTTTTTGGGCGCGGTCTTGCTTTTCGCCGCGGGCTTCGTCGTCGCTCGCATCACCCGGGGACTGATCCGACGCCTCTTCGTTCGCGCCGCGAAGCTGCCCGCGTGGGGGCGGATCGATCCGCGACGCCTGGCCCGGTCTTCGGATCTGGTGGCCAATTCGATCTCCTGGATTATTTTTTGCGTAACGATCGCCGCCGTCGCTGAAGCGCTGGGTTTGCGTTTGCTTTCGCTTCTGGGCCGGGGCTTCGTCGAACACGTGCCCCGCATCACCGGCACGATTCTGATTTTACTGGCGGGCTATATTCTCGGCCGCCTCCTGCGCGATTTGATCGCGTCCCTGACCGCGACGACCGGCGCGGTCCGTTCGGAGTTGTTGGGCAACGCCGCCCTCTATACGGTCTTCGTGATTACGGTTTTGATCGCCGCGGATCAGACCGGAGTCAACGTCGGCTTTCTCGCGAATTTGATTATCGTCGTGCTGGGGGCTTTGCTCTTCGGCGGCGCGCTCGCCTTCGCCCTCGGCGCGAATTTGCAGGTCAGCAATATTCTCGCGGCTTATAGCATTCAAAAAATCTATCGCGTCGGGCAACGGATTCGCGTAGAAACATATGTCGGTCGCATCCTGAGTATTTCGGCGACGGGGGTGACCCTCGAAACACCGGAGGGCAGCGTCTATATCCCGGCGCGAAAATTCAGCCAGTGCGAATCGGTCCTGCTGCCGGAGGAATAGATGTCTATCGATACGAAAAAAAGCGTGGCGATCGAGTTCATGAAGTCTCATCCCGTCGACGCCGCCCGCCTTTTAGAGGCGTACCCCACGGGCGAAATCGCCGCCCTCTTCGCGGAGCTGCCCGAAGATTCCGTCGCCGCCGTGCTCGCCCGCATGAATCCGTCGCTGGTTTTTCAATATCTGGAGTCTCTCAGCGTCGAGCAGGCCGCGGGCTATCTCGGTCGGATGCCGCTGGGCGGCGTGCCTGGAATCCTGCGTCGCTACGAGCGGGAACGACGCCAGAATATTCTGACGCATATGAAACGCGAGACGGCGCAGATCCTACGGCGCAGCTTGCGTTATCCGGACGGCGCGGCGGGAACGCTTGCGAATCCAAAGGCCTGCACTTTGCCGCCGGATATTTCCGTGCGCCGGGCGATCCGGCGGCTGCGAAATCATCCGGACCAGGTCGGGGCCAATGTCTACGTCGTAAATGTCGATAACAAACTGCTTGGCTATGTGCCTTTGCAGCGGATCTTTCGAGCCAGACTCAAAGATCCGATCGCGTCGCTGATGGCGACCGACATGAATTCGATTCCGGGATACTCGATGCCCGAAGATATCTTACAACTTTCGGATTGGGAGCGATTTCACGAGCTGCCGGTCTTCGATGAAAGCCAGGGATTCATCGGCGCTCTGCGACATGCGGTCGTAATCGCGAGCGTCGCCGGACGCCGCAAAGAAAACGATACGGGTCTGGAGACGGCCGTCGAGGCGATGGACGATCTATATCGCATCGGATTTTCAGGTCTGTTGAAAGGCGTAGGAGCCTCGCTGCTGAGAGGGAAAACGGAATGACGACGGAAATCACTACAGACAATATCGTGCGCGCACTCAATCGGGAGTTTCTGGCCGGTCATCCGGTCGACGCCGCTCGCATTCTCGATCACGCGGAATCCCGCGCAGACGTGGAACAAATCCTGGCCGATCAAAGCGCGTCGGTCGCCGCGCGGCTGCTGCTGGCGATTGATCCGGATCTGGCGGGAGAACTTGCGGAGCATCTGGAGAGCGAAGAATTTCGCCGCATCTTCGGCCGTCTGGAAAGCCACGATTGCGCGGAGATTCTATCGCGCCTGCCGGAAGCTCGTAGAGAAGAGCGCCTGGCGAGTCTGTCTCCCGGCGCGGCCCGCGAAATCCGCGACCTCTTGTTGTATCCGGAAAATACCGCGGGGAGTCTCATGCATCCGTCGGCGACGTCCTTTCATCCGGGGGCGACTGTCGACGAAGTGCTCCAGCGCATTCGCAAAAGCCGGAACAAACACGTCATCGATATTTGTATCGTCGACGAAGAGCGGCGCCTGGTCGGCGTCGTGTCTTTACAGGACGTCGCGACCAGCGCGAAGGGCACGCTCATGCGCGACCTGGTCAAAGGCGAAATCCTCAGCATCCCGGATCTCGCCCAGCGCGAAGACGTCGTGCAGGTTTTCGAAACCGGTCGCATGGCGGTGCTGCCGGTCGTCGACGCCCAGGGGCGATTGGTCGGCATGATCCGATACGATACCCTGGTCCACGCCGCCCGGGAAGACGCGAGCGAAGACTTACAGATGATGTTCGGCGCCGGCCGCGAAGAGCGCGCCCTTTCGCCGGTCCTCTTCGCGGTGCGCAAGCGACTGCCCTGGCTGGAAGTCAATCTCGCGACCGCCTTTCTGGCCGCCGCCGTCGTCGGCTTTTTCGAATCCACAATCGCGCAGATCACCGCCCTGGCCGTATTTTTGCCGGTCGTCGCCGGACAGTCGGGCAACACGGGCTCCCAGGCTCTGGCCGTAACCATGCGCGGTTTACTACTTCGAGAAATCAAAGGCTCGAACTGGTTTCGCATGGCGCGCAAAGAGATGGCCGTCGCCTTCGTAAACGGCCTGGCCGTCGCATTGACCACCTCTGTCATCGCCTACGTCTGGATGGGTTCGGCGGGGCTGGCGGCGATTATAGGCGCCGCGATGATTTTTTCGATGGTCGTCGCCGGCTTTTTCGGCGCGGTGATCCCGTCCGTGCTCAAGGCGATGGGCCAGGACCCCGCGCAGTCTTCGTCGATCATCCTCACGACTGTGACGGATATCGCCGGCTTCTTGAGTTTTCTGGGACTGGCGAAACTTATGATCAACTATATCTAAGTTTAAGATTCACCTGCGTTGTTCAGGCTTCGCCGGCGCAGGTCTTAATAGCATGATCGAATCAATTCAGCAGCTCATATCAGGATGGATTACCCATTTTTTCGGCCTGGAAGCCGCGTTCCAGACGAAAATCTTCCAGTCCTTGACTTTGGTGTTCGTCTTCTGGTTGATTCGTCGCATCAGCCTGCGCGTTATCGTGCGTCGTACGACCGACCCCACCGCGCGCTACCAGTGGTCGCGAGGCTCCGGTTATATCTTCGTGGCCTTGATCTTTATCACGGTGGGGCGAATTTGGTTCGAAGGATTCCAATCGCTTGTCACGTATTTCGGAATTTTATCCGCCGGTATCGCCATCGCTCTGCAGGATGTTCTGAAAAATCTGGCCGGCTGGTTGTTTATATTATGGCGGAAACCCTTTCGGATCGGCGACCGAATTCAGATCGGAGAAAACGCCGGCGACGTCATCGATCAGCGCATCTTTCAGTTCACCCTGCTCGAAATCGGCAACTGGGTGCGCGCGGATCAGAGCACCGGTCGAGTCATTCACATTCCCAACGGATTAATTTTTACTCAGTCTATCGCAAATTTTTTCAGCGGCTTCGCCTACATCTGGTGCGAAATCCCCGTGCTCCTGACCTTCGAAAGCGACTGGCGCAAAGCGAAAACGATTTTGCGTAAGATCGTAGACGAGACGGCCATGGAACTTTCGGAAGCGGCCCAGGTTCGGGTTCGCTCGGCCTCGCAAAAGTATCTAATCTTTTATAATCGATTGACGCCGATCGTTTATACCAGCGTCGAGGACAGCGGGGTTCTTTTGACTATGCGCTTTCTCTGCGAACCCCGCCGTCGCCGCCTGCGCGAAGAGCAAATTTGGGAAGCGGTCCTCGAAGAATTCGCGAACCACCAGGATATCGACTTCGCGTATCCGACGACTCGATATTATAACAACAAGTCGGAGGGCAAACACACGCAGGGACTGCCGGCGGATTAGTCGAGATTGATCTGCGGGCCGTAGCGAACAGAGATGCCTTCGCGACCTATAGTTTTTTGCCCCAGGAATGAATCGACGAGACGATCAGGACCAGCGCCGTGATCGGCGCGACGAAAAATAGAATCGAGGTCTGGAGTGAAATCCAATCCCCCGCGCTTCGGGCGGAAGCGATCAGATAGGCGACATACATCGCGTAAAATACCAGAAAGAGCGCGCCTTCCCAGCGGTCGATGCGATAATTCGTAAAAAAGATCGGCAGGCAGGCGAGCGCGGCGGCGAACATGATCGGAAGATCGATCGCGATCGCGTGAAAACTTACCGGCACCGGCAATAGTAGAGCGCTTGTGCCGAGTACGAATAACATGTTAAACAGATTGCTGCCGATGATATTGCCGACGGCCAGGTCACGTTCCCCCCGCAGGGCGGCGACGATCGAGGTCGCGAGCTCCGGCAGCGACGTCCCGATCGCGATCACGGTCAGGCCGATCAATAAATCGCTCAAACCCAGCGCCCGGGCGATCGCCGTCGCGCCTTCCACTAACCAGCGGGCGCCCAGCGCCAGCAGTCCGAGTCCGATCAGTATGAGCAGGATCTGGAGTGCTATGCCGCCGCGCATCGGAGCGCTATCGCTTTCGCCAGCGCTTTCGTTTTTGCTTTCGCGATCACGATCGTTTTCGCCAGCGCTCTGGTTTTCGTGATCAGTATTGTTTTCGCGATCACGATCGCTCACACCCGACGCAAGCCCGGCCGCGGTTTCCTGGCGGCTTTGCACGACGATGAATCCGGTGTACAATACGGCGCCGGTCAAAAGCAGCAGGCCCTCAATCCGCCCGACCTGACCGTCGGCGGCGAAAAACCAGGTCAGAGCCGATACGCCGATTAACAGGGGAGCTTCCAAACGCACCAGTCGGCGTTCAACGACCAGGGGGACGATCAGGGCGGACGCGCCGAGAATCAACAGCACGTTCACGATATTAGAACCGATGACGTTTCCAAGGACGATCTGGCCGTTGCCGGCCGCGGCGGCCTGCAAACTTACGGCGAGTTCGGGCGCGCTGGTGCCGTAGGCGACGATCGTGAGGCCGACGACCAGGGGCGAGATTCCAATCCATGCGGCCAGGCTGGACGCGCCGCGGACCATCGTCTCCGCACCGATGATCAATAGGGCGAGTCCCGCCGCGAGCCAGAAGTATACGATCCAATCCATAGAATAAATACCTTTGGTTCTTTGTTCGCTGAGTCGTCGATTCTAAATTTCGTGAAAGGCCAGCTGCGTCTTTAATTCCGTTCGTGCCCGACCGCGAAACGAACCGCTGACCGGCGCCGCGCCGGCCGGCTCGGGGGCGGCGGCCAGAGGCAGATGCCCTCCGCACAAAGCGATGCCCAGAGTGGGGTCAAAACCCAGCCAGCCCGCGCCGGGCAAAAAGACTTCCGCCCAGGCGTGTAAATCCGCCGGCCCGACGCTTTCGTCCGACTGCTGCGCCAGAATCGGAGAGTAGCCGCTCACGAACCTGGCGGCCAGTCCCATCGCGCGCGCGGCCTCGATAAACAGCACTGTGAAATCGCGGCAGGTCCCCGCGTTCTGATTCAGAGTTTGCAGGGCTGTATGCGGCAAACCGTATTCGCGAATCTGGTATTGAAAATTTCGTTGAATCGCGCTCGTCATTTCCGAGAGAAAGGCGAAGGTATCGTAGTTCGTATAGTGCGCGAGGTCTTCGGCGAATTTTTTTACAGAAGCATCGACCGGCGCCGAACCGCGTTCCAGCTGCAGGGCCGTCGCCATATTCGTAGCGTAGTGAATCGGTAGTCGCAAAGCGTCCGGCGGCGCGACCAGGGTGGCGAACGGATTATAGTCAAAGAGCTCGACGCTCAACCTGGATTCGAACACCAGACTGGCGATCTGTTCGTGAAACCATATCTGGATGACGCGATTGCCGTTTTCATCCAGCACCCGGGCGATTCCCGCGGGTTGCGGGTCGACGCGCATCTCTTCGAAGGAAATTCGCGCGAAAAAATCCGGCCGCGGCGATAGACGCAGGACGTGGGGCTCCGCGAACACGGGTTCGGAAAACACGTATTCCGTGCGATGGTGGACTTCGAATTTCATAGAGCGAGGGGATCGAGGGACGCGCGGTGCGGCCGGCGAAACATCAGCCGACCCCGGCGGGTTCGAAAAACGCGCGTCGGATTTCAAGGGAAGCGTCTTTGAAGCTGTCCTGTAAGCGATCCACGTACTCATGCACGCCCACTTCGAAAATTTCGTCGATCGAAGCGTACCGTAATTCGGAAAAGATGCGGCCGATGGCGCGGCGGGCCGGGTTGTTTTCGCTCGCGGATTCTCCCAGAATTTTTTCCAGGGAATTCTCGGTGACCGATATGCACTTATAAACCGCCCGGGGAAAGTCGCGATTCAGCAATAGAAAATCCACGATGCGCCGGATGTGCAGGGCTCCGTGGGTTTTGCGGTACATTTCAAAAGCGCTCGCGGACTTTAACAGCGCGGTCCACTGCATGAGATCAAGCGGCGTATCGACCTGGTCCGGCGCAGGCAATAGATAGAAGTACTTCATGTCGATGATGCGCGTGGTCTGGTCGGCGCGTTCTAAAAAACGCCCCATATTCCCGAAGTGCCAGCCTTCGCCGTGGGAAAAGGTCGCGTCGGTGACGCCGGTGTACAGGTGCGCGTTTTCTTTGATCACGCGAAAGAATTCCGTGGGGTTATCCCGGTCGTCGAGTTTGCCCGCCGTCGCTTCGTCGATCTGGCGAAACATGCGATTCAGCACCTGCCACATTTCGCTCGAAATGATTTCGCGTACCGACCGCGCGTTTTCCCGGGCCGCCCGAATACACGAAAAGATCGAATTCGGATAGTCCGGATCGAAGACCAGAAACTGAATCACGTTCTTTTTCGTGGGCGCCGGGTAGTGTTCTTCGAAGTACGCCTGGTCGCCTGTGATCTGGACGAGGGGCTCCCACTGTTCTTCCAGGCCCTCGGGCAAATCGAAGCCGATGTTTAAGTTTACATCAAGGATGCGGGCCATGTTTTCCGCCCGTTCGACGTATCGAGACGCCCAGTAAATTGAATCCGCCACGCGACTTAACATAAATTATTCCCCCTCTCCGACGATCGCTGACGCAGGCGCGCCCGGATCTCCGGCATCGTCGGCGTCGGTGATCCAGGTGTCTTTGCTGCCGCCGCCCTGGGACGAATTCACGATCAACGATCCTTTTTTGAGGGCCACTCGCGAAAGTCCTCCGGGCATTACGTAAATGTCTTCGCCGTAAATTACGAAAGGACGCAGGTCCACGTGACGGCCTTCAGGATGCTTTCGAATCAGCGTCGGCACGCGCGAAAGCGACATGACCGGCTGCGCGATATAGCCCCGCGGATTTTTTTGAACGAGTTCTTTGAAGCTGGCGATTTCGCTGCGCGAAGCCGCCGGCCCGATCAGGATGCCGTAGCCGCCGGATTCATTCGCCGGTTTCACGACCAGGCTTTCCATATTCGCCAGGACGTGCGCCAGCTGAGTTTCATCCCAGCACAAATACGTCGGCACATTCGGCAGCAAGGTTTCTTCGTTCAGATAAAATTTGATCATCTCGGGGACGTACGCGTAAATCACTTTGTCGTCGGCGACCCCCGTGCCCGGAGCGTTGGCGATGGCCACTTTGCCCGCGCGATACGCCTGCATAATGCCCGGCACGCCCAGCACGGAGTCCGTGCGAAAGACCTTCGGGTCTAAAAAATCGTCGTCGATGCGCCGGTACAAAACGTCCACCGGTTCATGGCCGCGAGTCGTGCGCATCATGAGCCGATCGTTCGCCATTTCCAGGTCGCCGCCTTCGAGCAACTGGACGCCCATCTGCTGCGCCAGAAACGAATGTTCGAAGTACGCGGAATTGTACATGCCCGGGGTTAGAACGCCGCCGGTGGCCCCTTCGCCCGCGCCCGGAGCGATGTACTGCAGCATCTTGAGCAAGTGCAAAGGATAGTCGGCGACCGGGCGGACTTTCTGCGCTTCGAATACGGCCGGGAAGGTTCGCTTCATGATCTGGCGGTTGCCGAGAACATAACCGACTCCCGACGGCACGCGTAGATTGTCTTCGAGCACGTAGACCTGGCCGTCGGAATGGCGGATCAAATCGACGCCGGTCACGTGACACCAGATGTCCCGGGGCGGTCGCAGGCCGATGCATTCTTTGCGGTAGCCCGGGCTGCCGACGATCAGTTCCCGGGGGATTACGCCGGCCTTGATGATCTTTTCGTCGTTGTAAATATCGTTTAAGAAGAGGTTTAAGGCGCGAATCCGCTGGCGCAATCCGTCGGCGATTCGGTCCCATTCCGCACCGGTGATGATGCGCGGGATGATATCGAAGGGGAAGGTCTGGTCGATACCGCGGCCCTCGCGGTATACGCTGAAGGTGATACCCTGGCTTTGCAGCGCGGCGTCGGCGGCCGCCTGGCGTTGGAAGATCTCCCGGCCGGGCAATCCATTCAGGCGATCAGCGAGGCTGCCGTATCCGGCGCGAACGCCGCCGCTTTCGTCGAACATTTCGTCATAAAAGCCGTCGGTTTTGTATTTTTCGAAGAGCATGCACCCGGAGAGTTCCACACGGGCGGCCTGCGGTCACTTGAATAATATTATTCTTCGAGGTTTTTTCAAGGTTCCGACGAATCGCCCGTCTAACGCCCGATCAGATACGAAGCAGACGGATCGACCCAAAAGCGGCCGTGAATCGATTGGCGGCCGATCAACAGGCGGAAGCCCATCATTTCACGATCGGTCAAATTTAATTCAATCGGAAATTCATATTCACCGATCCGGAGCCGTGTGGAGATGACCGGACGAACTTCGCTTTCGCCGCTTGAGCTGCGCACGGCCCGGCGATCCAGTACAAGCGCTTCGGCAGTGACGACCGCCGCGTCCGGCGCCGGAGCCTGTCCGGCTTTGCGCTTCCCGCTCGCTCCGGGGTGATTTGGATCCGTCGCAAAGCGTACAAACTCGCGCTCTCGCAAACCGCCCGGCCCCTGAACCTGCCTGGTAAAAAACTCCAGATCCCGCGCGTGCAATGACGAATTGTGCGCGCCGGTATCGACTTTCGCTTTGATCGAATCGATAGGCAGGTCCGGCAGGGACACCCATTCCCGCCAGCCGACGCGGGGCAGGATCTTCTCGCGGGACCCATCGGGGGGCGTCTTATGCATGCGTGCATCCGGGCGCATGATTTCGCAGACGATTCATTTCAGGAACTGCTTCTCCGGCGCATATCAGGCAGTCGACTAAATCTTTACTGATTCCGGCGATTTTGATTGCGTCCGTTTTCGCGCCGCCAAAGATCTGTTATGCAATACTTCGCACGCAATCGAAAGAAGGGACTGCCTCCGGGCAGCCTCGTGTATGTCGGCCCGCAGCATAGCCGGCCCCCTGTAATTCATGTCATTGACTATGACCGCGACCGGTTCAGCCAGAGAGAAGCAACACTGCCCGACGAAGACATTGGCGTGCGAAGCGCCGGGCAAGTTCGGTGGATTCGCGTCCAGGGCGTGCACGACAAAGATGTCGTCGAAAATGTTTGCCGCTCATTCAATATACACGCGATGACGATGGAAGATATTCTGCACACCTGGCAGCGTTCCAAGCTGGAAGAATTCGATCATTATACATTCCTGGAAATGGATCACCTGGAGTACGATCCGGCCGCCGGCATGCTGCGGTCCGCGCAAGTCGCGGTGGTGATCGGAGCGGGGTTTGTAATCAGCTTTGAAGAGGCCGCGGCCCAGATCTTTCAGACGATCGTTCAGCGCCTGGAAACGAAAAAAGGCCGGGTGCGCAATGAAGGCTCCCACTACCTGGCCTACGCTCTGTTGGACGTACTGGTCGATCACTATTTCGTGGCCGCCGACGCGCTGCTGGAGCACGTCCTGTCGGCCGAACAGAGGCTGCTCTCCGGCGACTCTCCCGAGATCCTGGAAAGTATCTATGGTTTGCGCCGGACCGCGACCGAGTTTCGCAGCAAGCTATTGCCCGCGACGGACATCGCCGCTCGAATGCGCAAAGAAGATATCTTCGGCGCCGAAAACCAGGTCTATATTCGCGAACTGAGCGATCACATCTTAACCGCCATCGAAAACGTGCGCGGGATCAACGAAGTCGTGAACGATATGTTGAACCTGTTTCTATCTCGCGCGACGTACCGGATGAACGAAATCATGAAAACCCTGACGATCGTCGGCGCGATATTTATTCCGCTGACTTTCGTCGTAGGGATTTTCGGTATGAATTTTGACTACATGCCCGAACTGAAATTAGCCTGGGCCTATCCCGCGACCCTGCTGGGGCTCGCCGGTATCGCGGGACTCATGCTTTTATATTTTCGCCGCAAGGGCTGGATCTAAACCGCGATGCAGGCGCTGTGTCGCGGCGATCACGCCCCGCGTCCGTGCAAGCATATAGATCGCCTTCGCCGCTATCGCGTCGAGTACTGGAATTGGTTGATCGCGTCCTGAGTATTCGGAATCACCTTGAAGTAGTCGATATAACCCAGCATCTTCAGGTACTTGTAAACCGGGTCGCTCAAATGTGACAGGATTACGCTGTGGCCTCGCGATTTAAGAGTGGCGTGCGATTCGATTAAGAAATTCAAGCCGACGTTATTGATATAATGTACGTTTTTGAGGACAAAAAGGACGTTTGTCTTGAGCACCTGCTCGGCCAGTAATCGTGAGAAGGTATCCGAGAGGCTTTTTTTCGCGTATTCGTCAAGGGCCCGATACACATTCAAAACAGAAACATTCGACTCCGGGCCTTCTATGGAATGGTTAATCGGCCCGTAGTACTTCGACGAATCCGCGGAATTCTGAGATCCTGAGGTCGCTGCAGCCTGTCCGTCTGCTCCCGCTTCTTTTTTGCGGCTTAGCGCCTTTTGCACGCTGCGCAGCAGATCCGTGGAGTCGACCGGCTTCTGAAGAAAATCGAAGGCGTCTTCTTTTAGCGCTTCTACAGCGGTGCGCATATCCGCCTTGCCACTGATGAGAATCACCGGCACCTCCGGTCTGATCGCCTTGATCTCTTTTAGTAGTTCGAGGCCTGTGATTTCCGGCATATGAAAGTCGGTCAGGACTATGTCCGGCTCTTCTCGCCTGAAAAGACGAAAGGCCTGTAACCCGTCGGCGGCCGTGACGACCTCGTACCCTTTGCGTTTTAAGAATAGACCGAATTCTTCTCGGACAGCGTCTTCATCGTCGACGAAAAGAACTTTGATGTTGTACATATAATAACTCCACGTTAAACAAGCTTTCGCTTAATTGCTTCGAACTAATTCTCAACGTTCCACCATGCGGGTTTACCGTCGAGTGCGCGTTGAATTACGCCCAGCAGCTTCTTCAGATCTACGGGCTTCTCTATAAATTCATAGGCGTCGTCATTTAAGGCCTGAACGCAGACTTTCATATCCGCCTGACCGCTCAGCATGATCACCGGCACATCAGGATTCGCGGCCTTCATTTTTTGAAGCGCGGCGATGCCGTTCATTTTAGGCATTCGATAATCCGTTAGAACTAAGTCGGGACTATCGCTCTGGAATAAATAAAAGCCGTCGAGGCCATTGACCCCGGTTACGACGTCGTAGCCTTTGCGCCGAAGATAGATCTCCAGCTCTTCACGGATGACCGACTCATCGTCGATTAAGAGTATTTTGGGTTTCTTCATGTTGCACCTCCGATAATTCTTCGCTCAAATTTTTGCCGGGCAATTCGATTTGAAAAACCGAACCACTCGTATCCTCGCGCCGGGAAGCGTGGATCGATCCGCCATGAGATTCGACAATGCCATAGCTGATAGACAGCCCCAGGCCTGTGCCTTTGCCGACCTCCTTGGTCGTAAAAAACGGTTCGAAGACTTTTGTTAAGAGCTCGTCGGGGACACCCGGTCCATTGTCCACGACCTTGATTTCTACCATCCGGGTCTCGTCGTTCCATCTGGAATAGAGTTCGATACGATTGCGACGGGGATCGCCTGAATTCACATCCTCGGGCATTTCACTGAACGCGTCGATCGAGTTGATCAGCAAATTCAGGAACACCTGCTCAAGACTCGTCATATCTCCTGAGATCTCGGGCAAATCTTCCGCCAGATCCATAAATACGTTTACCGAATGCAGTCGAATCTTTTCGGTCAGGAGCTCGACCGCTTCGCGTACCGGCTGATTGGGATCCAGTGGAGTGAATATGTCTCCGTTTTTCCGGCCGAAAGTTCTGAGATGATTGA
This sequence comes from bacterium, assembly GCA_024742665.1. Classification (GTDB taxonomy): domain Bacteria; phylum Spirochaetota; class Leptospiria; order Leptospirales; family Leptonemataceae; genus JANSYA01. The sequence goes on along the minus strand of JANSYA010000007.1, from coordinate 16,828 downwards.
TGATTCGGGCGGCACGCACGACCATCGCTATAATCTTTTCCGCGCGCTCTTTCAAGAAGGCCGGATCGTTCTCCCCTTCGTCCAGACTGTCTTGAATCAGCTGCGCCGCCATGCGAATGACGTTTAAGGGTTGATTGATTTCATGCGCGATCCCGGTCGCCATTTCGCCGAGAGTCGCCATTTTGCTGGACTGGAGCAATTGCAATTCAAGATTCTTCTTTTCCGCAATGTCTTCAGCGATGATCACCGCGCCTGTCAGTATATTTCCCGTACACAGCGGAGTCAGATGAATACTGAATAGACTTTTCTCGTCGAGAATTGCGGATTCAATGCGCGATGAATCCACCGCGCCTGTTATAACCTGATCTAAGAGATCCTGCCAGTTCCCTTCTTTCAAAGGAAAGGACTGCAGCTTGCGCCCGCCCAGGTCGCCGACTTCAGGGACCTCAAGAATTCTGGCCGCCATTGTATTCGCGAAAGTAATCGTGCCCTTCAAGTTTACGGCCAGGATCGCGCTGGAAGCGCTATCAACGACATTGCTGAGCAGATCCAGGGTCCTCGCGAGATTCAGCTGCGTTTCGACGCCGTACTGAATCTCGACTTCCAGATCCCTTGACTTTGTCGTCAGACGGTGCACGCCTTCCGCCACTTTTCGTTCGAGATCTCGATTCTGCTTATGAAAAGCCAGATGAGCCTGCACCCGGGATTTTACGATTTGGGGCACGACGGGCTTGGTCAGATAGTCAATGGCGCCGACTTCAAATCCCTTCGTTTCATCGAATACTTCGCCCCGTGTGGTGACAAAGATTACAGGAATGCTGCTCGTCTGCGGGTCCGATTTCAACGCGCTGCATACCTGATATCCATCGATTCCAGGCATCATGATATCCAGCAAAATCAAATCAGGCGCTTCCATTGAAAACGCGACCTGCAGGGCCTGTTCGCCGTTTAAGGCCGCCTTAATTCGGTACTGTTCTCCGAGTATCCCTTCCAGGATTTGAATATTCTCTGGAACGTCGTCGACGATTAGTAACAGCTCTTGTTTGAGCGCAGAGTCAGCCGGCATCGACTCCTCCCGAACGGTGCAAATCTTCAAAATGCATCTGCATGCGCAATATTGTAGACTCCGCCGCCTGAAAATCGTATTTGCGTAAAGTGAGTCGGGCGGAGGTATATTCCTCTTCCAGACCGAATTTCCGCAAAGACCCGCCTATTTCGTCCAAAATGGCAAGCGCTCGCGTCTCCCGGGACTCAACCATCGAGACTAATGTCTTTAACCTTTCCCGCAGGGTATTCACCGGCAACAGCTCGGCGACAATCTGAAAGTCCGTCGGGCGCTGAACCGGGCTCGACAGACCGGAGCGAATGGAGGCGATCGTTTTTTGGTGCAGGTCGGAAAAGGCTTTTCGCAGGTCTTCGACGACCGCGGCATTGGCCGATCGGAGACTGTCTTCCAGCTGCGCCGCAGTATGCATCAAGGCCGTCGCGCCCAAATTACCGGCCGCCCCCTGCAGGCTGTGTAAAAGCGTATTCGCGCGTTCGATCTGTCCGCGCGCAATCGCCTGCTCAACTTCGTCGCTCGTGCTCGTAAAACTATTCGCGAATTCAAGCAGGAGCGCCTGGTAGCTGTCGACATTCCCCCCGAGCCGCGCCAGTCCGCTGACCACATCGACATGCTCTAAGGCGGGCATCGTAGAGGACGCCGACTGCGAATTTGCATCCACGTTATTCGTCTCGATGGAGCCGCCAGCGTATCTCGCAATCGTTTCGATCAATAGGGTCGGGTCGACCGGTTTGGTAACATAATCGTTCATTCCGCATTCCAGCGCTCTGGTCCGATCGCCCTGCATCGCGGTCGCCGTCATCGCAAGAATCGGAAGCGAGGCGATCCGATCCGGCCCGGAACGAATGCGTCGCGTCGCCTCGTACCCGTCCATCACTGGCATTTGTACATCCATCAAGATCACGTCGAATTCATCGCGCTCGAGAATATCAAGCGCGACTCTGCCGTTCTCGGCGGTGGTGATGAGGGCCTGCTGCGCGGATAGAATTTCCATCGCCACCTGCTGATTGATCATATTGTCTTCGACGAGCAGTATTCTCTTGCCCGCAATCACCGCTCTAGAAGCAAGGCGACTCCGCGAAATAATACTCGGATCGCGGGAATTCTGCACGTCGAGCGCGACGTCGATTCCATGAACGCATTGCAGGATCGTTTCGAACAGGACTGACTGCTGAACAGGTTTAATCAAGAAACCGTTAATGTGCGGATCCTGTAGCGCTTTACGGCGTACGATTTCGTTGCTATAGGCCGTAACCAGAATAACGTCGGGCTGCAATCCGCTCATGGACGAATTTTTTATATTCATGGCGGCCTGGAAGCCGTCCATACCGGGCATCTTCCAATCGATCAAAACGATATCGAATGGATCGTCTTGAGATTCCTCTAATATTCGTATTCCAGCCGGGCCCGAATTCGCCGATTCCACTCTGAAATTGAAGGATGAGAGCATGCTCTCCAGCACCCGCCGCGACGATTTAGAATCGTCGACGACCAGGATTTTCAGATCGCGCAGGTCCGGCAAATTTTGCATCCGGGCCGGCTCCGTTAACGCCAGCTCCAGACGGGCCGTAAAATAAAAAGTGCTGCCCGTACCGAATTCGCTTTCGACCCATATTTCGCCGCCGAACAACGAAACGATTTTCTTGCAGATCGACAGGCCGAGCCCCGTTCCCCCGTACTTGCGGGTCGTTGAAACGTCGGCCTGCGAAAAGGCTTCGAATAAACCCTGGATCTGATCTTCCGTCAGTCCGATCCCGGTGTCCGAAACCGAAAATTTCAGGCTTAAATCCTGTTCTCCGTTGCTCAGAAAATCAACGGATACGATGACTTCTCCGCTTTCCGTAAACTTGATGGCGTTGCTGACCAAATTCACAAGCACCTGGGTGAGTCGAAGCGGATCTCCGACCATACGATCCGGTATCGTCGGGGGCATAAAAAACGCCAGCTCCAGCCCTTTTTCTTCGGCTTTCACCGCGACAATATCCGAAAGATTCTGAAATATTCCCCGAAGCGAAAACTCCACTGATTCGATTTCAAGTTTACCGGCTTCAATCTTCGAAAAATCAAGTATGTCGTTAATGATGCCCAGCAAGGAGTTTGCGGAAATCTGAATCTTGTTTAAGTAGTCCCTTTGCTTTTCGGATAGCTCGGTATTTAAGGCCAGATGGGTCATACCCAGAACCGCGTTCATGGGTGTGCGAATCTCGTGACTCATATTCGCCAGAAAATTTCCTTTCGCGTGGTTGGCCGCGTCGGCGTCTTGTTTGGCGCGCAGCAATTTCGCTTCGATCGCGGTTTGCCCCGACACATCCATTACCGAGCCGATCAAACCGATTGCGCGACCGTCTCTTAATTGAGTTTTCGCGTGTAAACTTACGTCAACGTACTCGCCCGTTCGGGCGTGTTTGTGCCGCAACTCCAGCTCGAAGACCTGCGGAGCATCCTCGAGTTGAGTGAGAATATTTTCCAGCTTCGGGCGATCTTCGGGGTGCAGCGACTCCAGATACTCGTCCAGGCCCGGCTCGTCGGATTCCCGGTCTCGACCGAAGATATCGAAAGTCTCGTCGGACCAATGGGTTCCGCCGGTCTTTAGATTAATCTCCCACGTTCCCAGGCGGGCGATCCTTTGTGTTTCGCGCAAACGACTTTCGCCGGCGCGAATCGCGGCCTCAGCCCACTGCCGTTTCATTGCGTACGCCAGCTGGTCCGAGACCTCCTCTTTAAGTAAGGCCATCCGGGAGGCGTCCGGTTTTTCATTTCCGGGAAAAAAGAACTGCAGCACCGCCGAGCCGACGTTCTCAATGCGGATTACGAAACTAAAAACCCCGTAATTTCGCATCTCGCAGTCGGCGAAAACTCGATTATAATTCGGCTCAGTGGACAGGTCTTCGATCAACGCCGGACATTCACCGGCCAGAACAGGATCGGAGAACGCGTTCGCCTCCGCGCCTGATAAAGCTTTTATGATCGTGTTCAGAGCTTTGAACGCCTGAGGGTTCGCGTAGTGCCAGACCGGCGCGAAAGCCTCCTCGGATGTAATCAGGTGCGTGCGGGCTACCGGCCAGTTCGTATAGTTCTGGATATGTTCTATCGCGTTTCGTAATAGGGCCTCTGGAGTTCGGGTTGAATTGACTCCGATGACGATTTCTTTGAGAAAGCTGGCCTGTCTTTCGCGCGTGCGCAGGCGCTCGTTGAGTTTTTCCAGAGCCTCCGTGCGCTGCAGGACGCGGCTTTCCAGTTCCACGTTCAGCCGCTTCGCGTCGATTTCCGATTTTTTCAGACTGGAAACGTCCCGGGCGAATACGGCGATGCGGGTGATCCGTTCGCCTTCCCGAATCGGATTCACGGAGACTTCGAAATATAGATCCTCTCCGTCTGAATTCGTATGCAGGTTCCGACGCGCGGGTTTCCCGGCCAGCGCCTGATTCATGTCGGCGATCATCGCCTCGGCGAGCCGCGCATCCTGCTTGCGAAGCAGCTCCGGCAAATTTTTTCCTTTCTTGAGCTCAACGCCGAAGGCTTCGCGAAACATTGATTTGCATGCGTCGTTGAAAACTTCCAATTGCATGGCGGAATTCAAGAGCCACACCGCCGCGTCCGTATGCTGGACAAGCATTCGGATCTCGGCCGCGTTTCGGGCGGCGAGATCCTCGGCCTCTTTGCGCGCATTCAGATCCAGAACGATCGCCACCGCGTACAAGACTTCGCCTGTCGCGGCTCGCACAAGCGAAACGTGCAGCCCGGCCCAGGTCAGTCGGCCGGACTTCGTAATATAACGTTTCTCCATATCATACGAATTTATTTCGCCGGCGTTCAGGCGCTCGAAGTGAGCCAGGTCGATTTCCGCGTCCGGGGGATAAGTGAAATCGGCGAAGTGCATCTCGCACAGCTCTTCGGGAGTGTACTCAAGCATACGCGCCATGGCGTTGTTCACCATGAGCGGTCGGCCCTCAAGGCTGACCATCGCGATGCCGACCGCGGCGTTTTCCACGATCGCGTCGAGCTTCGCGAGACTCGCCGCCTGCTGAAACTCCGCGGTTTTTTGCGCGGAAATGATTTCGGCGACCAGTATGACGCCGCCGATTTGACCGGAGGTGGAAAACCAGGGGCGAACTTCCCAGGTCAGCCAATCGTGCCCGCCGCCGACCTTTTCGACTTCCTTTTCCGCGCAACGGCGGCGCTCGCCGGCCAGCCCTTTTGCCAGGTGTTTTTGCAGATCCTCCGATCGATAGGGAAAGTCTGAAGCAATGGACTCGCCGCGCAGGTCCGCCTTAGCGCGGCCGAATTCACTCGCGTAGGCGTCGCTGTACGCCAGAATCTTCAGCTCCCGATCCAGCATGGCCACGGACCGCGGAAAATAGCGGATCATGCTGCGCAGGTTCTTATGGGCGTCGATCGCCTCACTGCGTGCCTGCTCCAGGAGTTCATTCTGAGCTTTTAGCTCCTTGTTTACGAAACGCAGCTTCTCGGTGTGTACACGGACTTTTTCTCTGAGCCCGGCGCGAGTCTGCTTTAGAGACTGGACCAGTTTTTTCTGCTCTGTTATGTCGCGCCACAGGGACCGGCTGGCGATAATCTCGCCGGCTTCGTTTCGAATCGAGGTCGCGTTTAAGCTGACATCCAGAGCGCTGCCGTCTTTTCGCTGGAGAATCAATTCCGCGTTGCGAACCTCGCCGCTCTCCACGAAGGCGCGAAAGGCCTCTTCGGCGTCCGGCAGGCAATCGGGATGATACAATTCCAGGACCGATCGTCCAATGATTTCGCTTTTGTCGTAACCCAGAACGCTGGCGGTCGTATGATTGCAGGTTTTTACCCGGCCTGTGGCGGCGTCCACACTGACAAAAAGGTCTGGAGAGTATTCGACAACCGACTTATAAAACTCAGGTGTATTCGCAGCCGCCGCCGTCGCTTCGCCGCCGCTGACTGTCTGCGCCATGAGATAAACACTGTCGTCGGGTTCGCGAGTAAACTGACCGTCAAGTTGGGCGTAAGAAGCGTCCGCCAGGCGAATTCGAAAGCGGCCGAATTCAGTGATTCCAACGGCAAGACCCGCGACAAGCCGGCTGATCGACTTTATATCATCGACGTGAACGTGATCGTAAAATGTTCGCGCGGACGCGATCGCCGGCTGGCCCAGTACATTTCGCAGGCTTGCTCCCACGAGTAAACAAAGGCCCTGTTTATCAAGGATCGCGTAATGCAAGGCGCTTCGCGCGATCGGCGAAGATTGGCCCGGCTGCAACTCGCGCCGCTCCTGTAAGTTAGAATCCTCCATTCATTGCACAAAGGCAGGCCGAGCGCCGGCCGGTGAAGACGAACAGCAAGCGAACAACCAACCACACTTTCCTTTATGCAGGCTGCCGGGACTGATTTAAAGCAAGATATATTTAGAAATGATAAGATAAATTTTGATTAGCAGATTTCAGGCGAAAAAAGTGTTTCATTCGCAGCGTTAATGCGGGGCGAATAAAAAATAGTTATCTATCTTTAACGCTTTCAGTCGGCCAGGGTTTGTCCTGGTCGAGATTTCAAAAAACCCAGCGCGGTACGAGGTAAATGCTGACTACAGATTTCAGGAATCAACTGCTTGCGCCCGGAAACGATTCCGCGGGCGGGGTCATAGCTTGCGCAGAACGATCTTTTAAATTATTTCCGTCTATTGTGGCGAATAATAAATGAAGTCTATAGACAAACTCATCCGTTCGCATTTCATTTGCTACGAAACAGACCTCGGAATATTTTTTATGCGCATCCAGGGAAATGAAATTCTTTTTGATCAGCCGCCGGCATTCCTCAGTTTTATTTATGAGCTGGAGTTAATCGGCCTGGTTCAGCTGAGCAGGCCCGTGGAAGATCTTTCGGGCAAAGTCATGATTCGAGAAAAAATTCTCGTTCGCCAATCCATGCTGCAACGAATCGGTGAAGCGACGGATCAATTCAAATTGCCGATCGCGCTTGAGATAACGGAAGAAATCATTAAGAGAATCCGGAACAGTCTCGCCGAAGCGATCTTAAAGCAAATCGATCGCCCGGAACACGTATTTCTAAATCGCCTGTACTCGGATCTCAAGAAAAACCCGCGGCCGATCATTCTGCATTCCTTTCGCCATCGCCCTCTGGCATTGCTTGCTTACCAGATCGCCAGGCAAAAACCGGATCTGTTTACGAATCTAACGGTGCTCGGGCTGCTCTGTCTCGGCATCGTCATACAGAAAGAATACAAGATCCCTCTGGTCCATCGGCACGCCTTTCTTGCGGGGTTTTGTTGTCAACTGGGCCTGGCCGATACTGACGACTGGCGACAGGCCCCCAAAGACGATGAGGAGCAGCGGCGACGACTGGAACGCTCGGCGGCTTATCTGGATCAGATGAACTTCGTGCAGGGGCTCGGAACAGTTTTACGCAGCTCGTTTTTCTCCGTCCGGACGCCCGCAGTGATCGATCAGACATTTACCGGTCTTTTACAGGAATTTAAGCCGGGTCCGGACGCGGAGCAGACGGAGGCAGCACAACCGCAACAGCAAGCGGATGCCGACGTGGAAGAAGAGCCAACGGCAACGCCCGAAGTCGTCGATAACGCGGCGGTGCCGGTCTTAATCGGCACCGTACGAATCGCACGCTTCGCCCACGATATAATCAACAGTCCGACCGCTCAGGTGAATTCGGCGCGCGAATTGGTTCAGGGACTCGCCTACAACACAGCGAAAGGATACTTCGAAAAAACGCTGGTGATCGGTTCCCTGGGGCGCTTCCGGGAATACGAGGTGGACATAAAACATCTGGCGGCCCTGGCGCAGGTCGAAGGCGGCTGCATTCACGGCGGTCGTTACGCGTGGGCCTATCCCAAACCGCGAGCGACCCAGGTGCTGTGCAGCGAGAACCTGTTCGCCTGCCCGCATATCAAAACCGCCTGGACCTTTCATCTGGTCGCGCCGCAGAGGGCGTACGGCCGCATCGGTCGAAATCTGCCGGCCGGCACGTACCACAAATGCGCGCTCGAAGAAGATTTGCCGCCGTCGCCGTCGACGCAATCCAAAAAGTCTTCCAAACTGGATCTGGAATTGGAACCGGATCCGCAGGTCGAAGCCCCGCTCAAGGCCGGCGTGCAACACGACAATACAACCAATACCCAAACAGCCGAAGCCCAGAGCAATTCGGAGTATGAATGAAGTCGGACGAAATGGGCATATCGCAGGATTCAACAAACCGGAATCAGAGACGGACTGTGACAGTGCTTCTGGCTGTCAGCATTTCTCTCGCGGCCTTTGTGTTCGCGATCTACAATCTCTATGAAACCCAGGACCGGATTCTCATTCGCCAGCAAGCGGCGCTGGTCCAGGAAGCGACTCTTTTCAGAGAACACATCCAGAAGCTGGCGGCGGACTCTCAAATCCTGGCCGATATCGTCAGCGACTCCAACGATCCGATCGTTCCGGGCGGCGCCCTCGAACGCAGGTTGCTGGCCTTCTCCCGGCAACGCGAGGATTATAATCAGGCGCGCCTTCTGGATCAAGAAGGTCGCGAAGTAGTCCGGATCAACTCAGAATCAGACGGACCATCGCGAATATCAATTCGCGAACTTCAGAATAAAAGCGGTCGAAACTATTTCAGCGAAACCATGCGCATGGACGGAGGCGTGCGAATTTCGCGTATCGCCTGGAATAAAGAAAACGGCGTCGTCCAGATCCCGCGGGTCCCGGTCATTCGATTTTCTTCGCCGGTCATGAGGGCCGGACGTACCGCGGGAGTGATCGTTCTGAATTATGATGTAAATGTTTTAACAACGCGCCTTGCCATGATCCAGAGCGAATTCGCCGGACACGTTTATGTCGTCAACGACCTGGGACGCGTGCTGCTGAATGATCCGGACCAGGACAACGCCCTCGAACGCGAACGCGTCGCGGCGTTGGAAAAAATCGTCGCCATCCCCCGGGGGCCGCGGTCCGTGCGTCGCCTGCGGAGCGGAACCAAACTCGCGATTTACGCTCCGATTCACCTGGACCGCGCGACTCCCGATTCATGGCGACAGATGGAACGCTGGAATCTTGTATTCGTTCCGGATGGAGTTCTATGGTCGATGAACGGATTCATCGGCCTTGTTCTGACCGCGCTCCTCTTCCTGCTTTCATTGCTCTTCGCACTGCGCTGGTTACGATCGAATCGTGCGGCGGATAAAGCGGCTCTGGAAGTTCGAAAACGAGAGCACGAACGCCTGGCGGATCGAACGCGGGAACTGGAAGCCGCGAACAGCGGCCTCCAGCGGCTGGAGCGACGCTCGCGAATTTTACGTGAAATCGCTTCGGCCGCGAACGCCGCGGCCCATGTAAACGAAGCGTATGAACAGTCTATGCGAATCATTGCGACGGAATTCGCGTGGCCGGTCGCTCATGTCTATATTGTCGCGGGAGCGGAACAAAAGCTGACCTCATCCGGAATCTTTTTTTTCGAAGATGCGAAAGCCGGAGCTGAATTTCGCGCGATTACCGGCGAAACGGATTTTTCAATCGGGGTCGGTTTGCCGGGGCGCGTCTATCGGGACCGCCGGGCGACCTGGAACTCGCATATCACGCAGGATGAGAAATTTCCGCGTAAGCTTTTGTTCGGAAATGAGCACTGCATGGGATCCGGATTCGCCTTTCCGATTTTCGTCGAAAATCAGGTCGAAGCGGTGATGGAATTTTTCGCTCCGGAAGATCGCGAAGAGAATCCCGAACTATTGAGTCTGACCGACGAGATCGGCGAAGAGCTGGGTTATACAGTGCTGCGCAAACGAATCGAAGCGAGTCTGATCGCCAGCGAACAGGTTCTTCAGGAAACCCAGGCGATCGCCAGACTGGGCATCTGGGAATTTTTTCCGGAGGCCGCGCGCGCCGAGTGGTCGCCCCAGACCTTTCGTCTGCTGGGATTTCCTGAAGGCACAGCGGAAATACCGGCCTTCGAAGAGCATATGCAGACAGTCCATCCCGACGACCGTCCCATTCTGGCTTCGCGCCTTGACGAACTTGCCAGAACCGGAAGGCCGTACGATTTAGTGGTTCGTTACGCGACCTTTGACGGCCGTCAAATTTGGGCCAGCGTTCACGGCCGGGCGGTTTACGAAAATGGTCGGATCCAGAAGCTGCGAGGCACGATTCAGGATATTACGCCGCTGAAGTCGGCGGAAGAAGAGTTACGCAAAGCGAAGGTCGTAGCGGAGGAGGCCAATCGCGCGAAAGACGATTTCCTGGCGAACATCAGTCATGAAATTCGCACGCCCTTAAACGCGATTCTGGGGATGGCGTATCTCGCCGCGAAAACGGATCTGGATGATCGACAGCGTCAGTATCTGGAAAAGATCCAGGTGTCGGGATCCGCGCTGCTCGGCATCATCAACGACGTTTTAGATTTCTCAAAGATCGAGGCGGGGATGATGCAGCTGGAACACGCCGAGTTTCAACTTTCCGAAGTGCTCTCGAACGTTTCCAGCATTCTCGCAATCAAGGCGGAAGAGAAAAATATCGAGCTCGCATTTTTTTCGGATCCAGATGTTCCGGATCGATTGATCGGAGACGCTCTTCGTCTGGGCCAGGTTTTTATCAATCTGGTCGGCAATGCTTTGAAATTCACGAATCGTGGCAGCGTAATCCTTTCGGTTCGCACTCTCGAAAGCCATGGCGACAATGCGACGCTTCAATTTTCCGTTCAGGACACGGGCATTGGCATGCGCCAATCCGAAATCGCGGAACTCTTTCAACCGTTTTCGCAGGCCGACGCGTCTACGACCAGGAAATTCGGCGGTACCGGCCTGGGACTCGCGATTTCGCAAAGAATCGTTTCATTGATGGGCGGCGACATCGCCGCGGAAAGCGTTCCCGGCGCGGGCAGCACTTTTATATTTACCGGCGTTTTCGGTCTGGCCGGCGATATCGAACCGCGAGTCGTGCCAGCCGGCCTGTCGAATTTAAATGTCCTGGTGGTTGATGATAATTCCGCCGCGCGGGAACTGCTTTCGAATATGTTACACTCCTTTTCGTTTGTCGTAAGCGTCGCCGAAAACGGATCCCGGGCCCTGGAGCAAGCTCTCGCCGCCGATGCAGGGAAAGCATACGATTTGATTTTGATGGACTGGAAGATGCCGGATGTGGACGGCATAACGGCCGCGAAGCGGATCAAACAAGCTCTCGGCGAAAAGGCGCCCACGATTGTCATCGTAACCGCCTTCAGCGCCGAACAGGTCCAGGTGCAGGCGCGCGCGAATCATGCGGAGATCGACGGTTTTTTAAGCAAGCCGGTCCAGCAGTCCGTTCTATTTGAAACCATTCTACACTGCTTCGGAGTCGAAGCAGTGTCGGAGGAACCCGAGGAGACTTCGTCGACGGCGAGGCCTCTGTCTGCCGGGGGCGAAGGCCCCGCCATCGATCTACAGGGCGCGCGAGTCCTGCTCGTAGAAGATAATGAACTTAATCTACAGGTCGCTTCGGAAATCCTGGCGGCGGAAGGCGTAATAATTACTCCGGCCTCTAACGGGCGGGAGGCCGTCGACATCATCGCGATTGATCCGAACTTTGACGCTGTTCTGATGGATGTTCAGATGCCGGTGCTTGACGGCTACAGCGCGACGAGAATCCTGCGCGAGACCAGAGCCGGAAAAGAACTGCCCATCATCGCGATGACCGCGACGGTAATGAACGATGACATCGACCGGGCGCTGGATTCGGGCATGGACGACCATGTGGCGAAGCCGATTAACCCGCGGCGCTTATTACAAACTCTATCTCGTTTCGTCAAACATGGTCGCGGGGCCGCCGCGGCAGTCGAAGTCGACGAAGCAGCGCCTCCGTCTCTGCATGTGCCGCCCGGTGCAGATTCCACTTTACCCGGAATTCAAATTAGTGAGGCGCTTGATCGCCTGCAGGGCAAGCGGGAAACGCTGTATCGCATGCTCGCGCAGTTCGCCGTAGACTTCGATGGCTACGATCGCAAGCTTCACGCGGCGATCGCCGCGGAAGAGTGGGAAACGGCCACGAGCCTGGCACATTCTATCCGGGGCGTTGCGGCTAATTTGAGTATGCGCAAGCTCGCCGACGCCGGAGAGGAGCTTGAAGCCGCCCTGCGCACGAATCGAGCCGGTTCCGATCCGACCGCGGCGGTCGCCGATCCTTTTGAAAATTTACGAGTCGCCCTGGCCGAGGTACTCTCGTCGATCTCAACCATCCCCGCTCCGAATCTAAATCAATCGTCTAACGAAACGGGCGAAACGGGGGATATTTCTAAGATAGACATCTCGCGCTTGATCCTCCTGGCAAAAGGATTCGATACGGAGGCCTTGAAAGAACTGGAACGCAAAAAGGCCGGCTTTCTCGAGGCGAATCTGGGTTCCGATTATGAAATATTACATCGAAAGTTAAACGAATATGATTTCGACGGCGCCGGACAGATGTTACGCGACCTCCAGGGTATAGCTGAATAACAATGGAAGATTCTAAGTACAGTATATTGATCGTAGATGATGAAGTCACCAATCTCTCGGTTCTGGATACGATTCTCAGTCCGCTGTACCGGGTGCGCGCAGCGAGAGACGGGAAAGCGGCGTTGACAATCGCCAGAGCGGAGAAACCTGACGCCATTCTGCTCGATATAATGATGCCTGAAATGGATGGCTATGAAGTGTGCCGACAACTCCGGCTGGAACCGGACTTCGCCTCGGTTCCGGTGATATTCGTTACCACGCGCGGCGAAGTCCCCGACGAAGAAGACGCGTTCCACTCAGGCGCGACGGACTACGTCACAAAGCCGATCGATCCCAAAATTTTGCTGGCACGATTGAGTTTGCATCTGAAATTGTAGGGCCGATTTGTTCATCAAAGCCGCTTTCCATGTTTTGAATCTTCCGTGTTGAGTTCCCCGGACCGGATGTTAACCTGGACGGCGTTCTGCTTGTGCCGTCTTCTGAAACAGCCAGGCCGGCTGTATGAGCCTGGTGCAAGACTGAGGCGCAGTGCCGCTGCGTAATCCAGGCGAACTCATGAAATTTCTACAAGCTCTCCCCTGCGAATCGCGGACGCGCTGCGCGGTTTAGCTGACTGTAATCTACGCCGCTCGATTTTTCCTGCCGATCATTTTTTGAGGGTTGGAGAATCAAAATCTGTGACGAATTGTCTTCATCACGTCCGGGATAGGCGTCGATGGGTTTTTGGAGGGTACAGTTAAATCAAATGGATTCTCAAATATCGGAAACACTAATGATCGGCGACAGCCGAATGAACGATTTTGAGTTGCCAGGATGGACAGGTTTGACCACGCTTCACCTTCGGCGAAGCCAGCAACACACCAGGAGTCCCATCATCCGGTCACTTAATGAAGCACTTCCGATTCTGAGCGCACATAGTTAAGATTCAGAAATTTCTTTTATATAGCGCAGGTTAAAAGCATGTCTTACATAATGGTAGATATTGAAGCAGATGGGCCAATTCCTGGCGAGTACTCTATGGTGCAAATAGGCGCAATAGTAATTCGAGGGGACCTGGATGAGTCTTTTTACGGACAGCTTAGGCCCATATCTGAGAACTTTGTAGTCGAAGCTTTGAATGTTTCAGGATTGACGCGCGAGGACACAGAAACCTTCGATGATCCGATGCTGGTGATGCAGCAGTTTGAAGAATGGGTCCTGGAGGTTACAAACAATAGACCAATTTTTGTGAGCGACAACAACGGATTCGATTGGATGTTCGTTTGCTGGTATTTTCAAAAGTTCTTGAGGCGCAATCCTTTTGGCCATTCCTCCCAAAATCTAGGTTCACTATACAAGGGCCTTGTTGGAGATATGAGCAAGAATTTCAAACACCTTCGGAAAACCCGCCATACTCATAATCCAATTGACGATGCACGTGGAAACGCTGAAGCATTCATGTCTCTCAATAAAGACTACGGACTCAAGGTCAAATTGTCTTAAGCTCGGTGGCCGATTCAGTATTAGGCTTGATTCCGTTTAGATTTATGAATGGCTGTGTTACTACGAAATGTTCGCATACTTTCTGCGACGCCCTATAAATAAAAACGCTTTTGCCTTCCGCGCCTGCCAGTTTCCAATTTCGAAGAGAATAAGTATCTACTAGCTCTCTGCATATTTCCCCACAATAGGGGCATTTAGCGATGCCATAAACCGGAAGTATCTCCCAATACTCATCAAATCGTGTTGCTGGCCATTTCTTTTCTTCAGCGGAATGATTTACCGCCAAGTACTCTTCGACAGTACACAAGAATTTTAAAAAGACTTCATTTTTCAATTCGCCTAATCCTGCTCGTCTTGGCCAAAAAATTTAGCCTGCCCGGTTTCTATATTCACAATGACGATTGTCGGACCGTCAAAAACCACACCATCACTATTTCGTGTTTCAAACTGAACATTCCAATCGTCGGGGTATCTCTCGGACCTGTTCGTTCTGAGTAATTTCATTTCATACCCTGCTTTTTCAAGGATGAATATTTTCGCAATTCGTTCCGCTTCAGCTTTCGTCATCGAAACCCTCCTATTCGTTCGCAGGCTCCGGTCGTGCTTCGCCAGACCCTTCTCATTCCTTTCGCTTGTTGTTCGTAGCGAGAATTGTTTCAAATGGGACATGGCCTGCAATTCGCAGACGTAAACAGATGACAGCATACCGAATTCTGCACGCGCCGTACAGAGTTGTTCGTATTTTTGGAAAGTTGAGTTTACCCTGCAAAGTCGTTTGCGTTTGCAGAGCCGGGCGCATAGATCCTTACCTGCGCCCCTGCGCGATGGGTGGTTTTATCAATCGCCGGTGCGCATGTCGCACGTAACACATCCGATCATGCAGCAAACGCGTTTCGCACGAAGATAACGCGACTGCGTCCAGCTGCTTCATTCGGTTTTGACGTATTGATTTCATCAATTCAGACGACGATTTTTCGTCACTCGACTGGAGACGAACGCCGATGATTTTTTGGAGCTTACAGTACAGTACAGCTGCCCTTACTCGACACAGTTCACAATAATTTTTTCATAACAGAAATCACGACTCCTCCTTCATGGTCCTCAGCTCTTCAACTGAATACGGCACCATAGACCAATAGGGGAAACGACGGCCTTTGATTTCCTTATACGGAAATTCTTCGTATGAGCCATGCTGCAAGACACTGCCCGGCTGATCAGGCTCCAACCACCATAGCAGATCCTGCTCAACCCACTTCCAAAGGTTCCACCAGTCATCCTGGTCTCCCTCGTGCATAGGATGCACTAGTTTTCTACGACCCACCTCCTCTTCACGATAGTGCATTAGTTTCCCACCCAATAGCGCAACGTGAAATAGATTCGCCGCGTAGTACGTAATGGTGTAAAGAGAATATCGAGGCACAAATTCCCCATTCTCGATGCGACATATTGGGAGTGAATGCATCACGGCCGCGGTTTCCATATCGTTCTCAAGGAGAAATCCGATGACGTGGGGAACCTCCGCCGGGAACTCGAAATGACCATCGCTCAATTCCGTCGCAGACTCTTCAGGACGAATCCCGTTAAAATTGATGAACGACTGTACTATAACCATGTGTTGACAGTGACGTCGAACATCGAGCTCTTCCCGAAACACATCGCGGCCGCTTCTTGCTTCTGGGATCCAATTCCGAAGCGTATATGTGTCAACCGGCTCTTCATGAATCTTATTACAAAATGGACAACGACTAATGGTGTAGACTGGAATTGTATTCCAGTATTCATCGACCATGCGCACGAGGAGATTTTTGCTTTCCGCTCTCGCATTAATTTCAATATATTCCGCTGGGCTTGCCTTAAATTCCAGAAGGCTCTTATTTTTCATCGCACACTCCTCACGGGCACCTACTTCAAAACATCCTCTCGAACTCATACATTAACCGGTCATACATTGCTCGTTTACGATTCGATAACTGCAACGGCAAGCGATTCTTAAACGTATTCGCTCGCTCGGCCTGCATAAAACCATTATTGCTGAAAGTATAAACAACTTCATTGCGGGCTTTCACGGTCTCAGTGCCCGGCCATTGCCCCCATTCGCCATTTACTTGGTCGCCATGCTCACCGTTAACGTAGCGTTTGGTCTTGTCATACGATCCAAACTCTCGGATCTGGAAATTCTTCTCAATCTTATTCATCAAGGCGATCGCCTCATCATTAGACAGGAGATTTCCATTAAGATCTGTAAACGCATATGGATCCAAATCGGAAACCACCAAAGCTTCTGTCCCGTCCGATAACTTTACAAACCGACCGCCCGAATTTAGCTCCTGAAGGGTCTTTGCACCAGCGGGCTTTGCCTTGCCAATTCCGTATGCGTAAGCTCTATCTCGGAAAACACCCACCACGTCAGGCGGCAGACTCTCCATAATTGCCAGCTGCAAATTTTCATTCAAGCCACTATGACCAATTGGCGCGAGCTTTCGCCCTTCGTAAATCTCGTGTGTATTCGCCGACCGCAAATGCTCCACCATTTCTGGAGAATCCACATCTAATTTTCGGGGCAACTCCACATCACGTGCCGAAATCCACCCAGCCAATCCGTCAACATCGCCGGTCTTCAAGAAACTCCGTCGCGCATGTTTGTCAACGCCGATAGAATCAAGGTACCTGTTGACTTTTACTGCCTGGGACAGCGAAACCGTCTCCCCCAGCTTCCCCGCGCGACCAATCGGGAGTCGGCCGCCCGGATTGATCATCATCACGCCGGCGCCCATCATTCCACCGGCCAGGGTGCCGGCCGCGATCTGAGCTTCTTCGCTGCCGCCGTAAGCCGC
>JANSYA010000024.1 GCA_024742665.1 bacterium | reverse complement strand
GTATAACTCCGCGAAATTCAGCATCACGATTTGGGTCTGCGTCGCGTCCGGTTCGATATAACGGGCCATGCACTGTTATAATACTACAGCTCTACAGGCGCCAGGATTTCACCGAGATTGACGGGTTTTTCGACAGGCTCTGGATCTTCCTATTCTGGAGGTGGGCCGAGGTACCCGCGCGTGGCGAGTGGCCCGGTCGGTGGCAATGGCGCGGATCATAACACAAAAAAACGCGGCCAACAAGCCAAAAATGTCACACCCGGGCGTACAATGATAATGGGAAGCTGTGCGCAAAATCATCGCGGCCGCCTTCGCGACCGGAATCAGGACGTCTGCCCGCTTCTTTTAGAGGAGTCTCAAGCCCGCGCCGCGACCGGCAGCTCGCGCAAAATCTCCGCCGCGATTTCCACCGAACGTTTGCGCGCCTCCTGGTCGTAGATGTGCGCCGTAATCATCAGTTCGTCCGCGCCGGTCAGTTCGATAAACCGCGCGATCGCATCGGCGACAGTATCGCGCGAACCGACCGCCGAATACATGAGGGTCTGGTTTACGATTTGAATTTCAGTCGGCGAAAGCGACTGCGCATAGTTTTGCACGGGAGCCGGCAAAGGCATCGGCCCGCGCGTTACGAGATTGACGAAAGCCTGCTGCATGGAACTCGCCAGCAGCTCGGCTTCTTCATCGGTGTCGGCGGCGACGACATTCAGGGCCGGCATAAAGTACGGGCGATCGTGTCTCGTCGAAGCCGAAAATTGATTGCGATAGACCTGCATCGCCTGGGTCAAATGTCCCGGCGCGAAATGCGATGCGAAGGCATACGGCAAACCGAGAGCCGCCGCAAGCTGCGCGCCAAAAAGACTCGAACCGAGAATCCAGATTGGAATATCGAGACCGTCGCCCGGCACCGCGCGAATTCCCTCATAGTCCGGCGGCGGCTGAAAATAATTTTGCAGCTCGACCACGTCGCGCGGGAAGGCGTCCGGCGAAGAATCCAGCGATCGCCGCAAAGCCTTCGCCGTCTTCTGATCGGAACCTGGCGCCCGACCCAGGCCCAGATCAATTCGCCCGGGGTAAAGACTTTCAAGCGTGCCGAATTGCTCGGCGATGACTAAAGGGGAATGATTCGGCAGCATAATACCGCCGGCACCCACGCGAATTCGTTCCGTGCCCTGGGCCACGTGCGAAAGCACAACCGACGTCGCAGCACTTGCGATCCCCGGCATGCCGTGATGTTCGGCCAGCCAGTAGCGCTTATATCCCAGCCGCTCCGCGTGCTGCGCGAGATCCAGCGTATTACGAAAAGACTGCGCGGCGTCGCCGCCAGCGATGATCGGACTGAGGTCGAGTATGGAGTAGGGAATGGAATCGGGAGGCATGGCGGTGTCCTGGGTGAGGAAATTTTACGGGCAATTACGCGGCGCAATCGCATCGCGCGAGCCGATCAGGCTTCCACGGAAATTGCGGCCCGGCGTTCGTAAAGGATTAGATTCGCGGGGCGCGACGTGGTTACATGCGGGGCCAGGAACTTACAGCGATTGAGCCGGCTGGTTGAGTCGGGGATTTTGCTACGGCTGGCCCGGCAGGGCTTTCGCCCTGCAAGGGATGCGGCCAGGTTGTTGTGCGAAGACCGCGGGCGGCGGCCGGGCGGTTTCGGCTGTCACACAGTCTTTCTGGCAAGAAGCTCGCCATACGCGAATATCTGTTTGCCCGCTCTCCGGAACCTGGCAATGTTGCGTAAAGCCGGTTCACTTATGGAAAATCATCTACAGAATTTGCTGCTTTCTCTGTCCAGGGCGGGTGTGCGCTTTGTTGTTTGCGGCGGCGTGGCCGCAGTGTTGCACGGTGTGGAGCGCCTGACTGTAGACCTTGACGTGTCTGTCGAAATGTCAGGGGAAAATCTCGAACGTTTCCTTTCGGTGCTTGCGAAGCTCGGCCTCGAGCCGCGAGTGCCTGTGCCGGCAGAGGCATTGCTGGATCCCGAGAAAATTGACTGGATGGTGCAGGAAAAGAACGCACTGGTATTTACGTTCATCGATCCGGAAAATCTGTATCGGCAGTTGGACGTGTTCCTGGCGCCTGGCTTCGCCTATGAAATATTGATCAAAAACGCGGACCGCATTTCGATTGACGGCCAGGAAATCTCGGTCCTCAGTATTCCCGAATTGCTTGCAATGAAGCGGCGCGTTGACCCGCCTCGCGATAAAGATCTCCTCGATATTCGCGCGCTGGAAGATCTGTTATAATCGCGATCGGACAATTCTATGGATCCAATGAAAGAGCAGCAATTCTACGAGCGGATGCGCGACGCGTCTGCCGCGGATTTCGACGGTCATACCCGGTTTGATCTCATGTCGCCCGAGGAACGCCTCGCATGGCTTTCGAGTGCTGTGCGCTTCTTTTACGATCACGCTCGGACACTGCCGCCCCGGCTGCGTCCGCCGGATGAGGCCGAGCTCAAGGTCTGGCGAGATTCTTAGCATTCTGCGGCTTGAATCCCGCTATTCCGATTCGGCCATCAGCTCCGCATCGGTCGCGGCAAAACGCTGCCCGCGCACACGTTTCTCGAAAGCGTCGCGAAAGCGCACGACGCGATCCGCCATCCAATCCAGCAGCGCGGGCCAGGTTTTTTCGTCGAATAGATCCGCCGTCTTATACAGCGAGATGTACTTGTGCGTATACTCCGGATCGGAATCCCATTCGAGGGCTTCGCCGATTTCTTTCTCAATCTCGGCTTTTTGCGCGCTCAATATTTCCATCGCCGACTGCGCGACGCGTTTCTTCAGGCGAATGCGAACCCCGACGCGTTGAAACATCGTCGTTGCAATATTGTTAATACAGATCTGCGCGTTGCCGATCGGCACGTTGTACGAGTACTGGCCGCGCGGATTTTTGAGCGATAGAAACTGCCCGTCCGCAAGCAAACGTTCGCGCAGCTCCTCCCAGAATCGCAATTGCAACTGCGCGACCTCAGTCAACTCGGCGTTGCGCAGACGGCGCGAAGACGACTTGATCTCGACCGCCGGCCTGCTGATCACATTAAAGCGCGGCGCCTTCTGCGAATCGCCGATCTGCCAGACTTCGAGTTGTACGCCAAAGACCAGGATCTCTTCGGACAGGTTCTCGTTCAGCCAGTCCAGAGCCTTCTTGTGCTCTTCGGAAAAGTCCGTCGCGATCCACACAATCGCTGTCGCGTCCAATACGCTCGCATATGTGATCGCCTTACCCAGATGATCGTGGTCGGTTTTGTTCAGCTGGTTTTCGATAACGACGTAACGATCCGTATTCAAATCTTTCGCGACGATGTCGGCGAAGTACGGCCCGATCTTATGTTCGCGCTGGTAAGGCTGGAGTTCCAGATCGAGGGTTTTTCCCGGGTTTGTCGAAGACAAACCGGGGGCGGGGCTGTTGCCCGGAAGGCGTTGCAGACAGGCCCGCAGGGCCGTTTCGCAGAGGTTTGCTTTGCAAACCGCAGCGTCTGCAGCGCCTTCCGGGCTATATCAACAGGCCAGCCCCAGGGCCGCCAGTTGGTCTTCCTGGAACAGCCAGGGCGTAAAGTCGCGGTCTTCGCGTTCCCAGACGGAGCGCGGATCCGCGGAGGAAATTTCGCCGAGTTGTTGGTTGATGGGGTCGGTCATTGTGCCTGCGTTTGGTCGGGATGGGGTTCGGGTAGCAGGACTCGGGGTGGTGTGGTTGGGCAAGGGATATTTGATGCGGTGGTAGGAGTAGCAGGACGCGGGGTGTGAGTGATTTTGCAAGGGATATTTTTGCTACGGCTGACGGGAGATGCGGATTGGTTATTAGGTGGTGAGTGCTGGCGTCGGCCCGGACGGTTGTCCTATCCCCGAAAACTGATACACCAATTCAGGTGGCCGATTTATGGAGGTCACAGTGAAGAAAAGCAAGTATCCGCCGGAATTTCGGGAGGAGGCTGTCAAGGCGGCTCTCTCGGGAGAACGGACGCTAAAGGAAGTCGCGAAGTCCCTGGGTGTCAGCTATTGGACGTTGCGCGATTGGAAGAAAGAGTATCTCGCGAACCAGAACGGCTCAGAAAACCGGAATCCGGGAAAACTCAGTGCAGAAGCCGAGCTCGAAATTCTGCGCAAAGAAAACGCCGAGTTGAGGATGGACAACGCGATCTTAAAAAAGTTTGCGGTGCGCAGGCCTCCTGGCCTGCTCCGTTATCGAGAGATCTATGATTTTCGATTTCATGAAAACTCATCGTGGAGAGTTTTCAATCGATCGCATGGCCCGCGTCCTTGAGGTTTCACGAGCCACATTTTACCGTTTCTTGAATCGCGTACCGTCTGCGAGGAGTCTTGCGG
>JANSYA010000017.1 GCA_024742665.1 bacterium | reverse complement strand
GGCTAAGTGGTATCGATAGCCTTAACGATTCTGCAGGCGAGCCCGCCCGCCGTGGGCAATCGTGTAGATCATGGGTTTCTGATAGCCAGGGCAGGGTTTTAGTTCGAATTGAAAAGAGCAGGCGATCAAGAGTCCTGCGCGCCGCGCGTTTCGCCCTCGCACAAAACAAAACCCTCGCCTGATGCGTTCCTGAATCTGGCCCATTAAGTTCCGGCTGTCTCCTGCTGAACCCAGGCTGTCGTTGGCAGCATTCTTAACCGGGACCACTCCGGGCCCCATTCAACTGACGGCATGAAAGCATCGCAGTAAAATGATAATCCTGTACACAATTGCTCGCAAAAAAAGTCGTGAGCTTGTCTTTTGCGGAAATTCTGAGTTTTCCTTGACGCCCAGTCGTTAGAATTTGTTTATAAGTTTTTAATATTAATGCGAGCCTGGATGGGCGCGGCGATTTCGGAGAGTTTTGCCGGGAAATGACCCAGTAGGGTGTGGGCAATCAAAATGAGAATCCATTGTCAGCCAGGCTTCATTCCTGCGCATACGGGAGGCGGGACAATATTTACATATAATATAGAGATTGCTCTACAGTAAATCCGCGCACGATGGCCTGGCCGTTGTAGTGGCTCGCA
This sequence comes from bacterium, assembly GCA_024742665.1. Lineage (GTDB taxonomy): Bacteria > Spirochaetota > Leptospiria > Leptospirales > Leptonemataceae > JANSYA01. Next base: position 62,068 of record JANSYA010000017.1, on the reverse strand, counting down.
TCTTATACATGAAAAAGCTCTGGAACCTTTCAAGAACTATAGTCCTTATCTTGCTAATCCAGGGCTTCATATCCTGTTCGGATAGCGGGGGAGGGGGTGGCGACGGCCTCGGGCTTGCGATAGCGGCCGCTGGTGCCGGAGGCGGAGGGGCTCCTGCGGTGGTCCCCGGCAGTCCCGGAGTTGAAGAGGACGTGCTCCGTTTTGAACTGACAACACTGCCTGCCGCCTCCAATACCGCGCAGAGTTTTAACATTGATTTGAATATCCTGCGCGGCGGCCCTGATCGCAATGAGCAACTGTATTTATCCGCAGACCAAACGATTTCGGGAGCCGATATCCTTATTGGTAATTACCTGCTGACTTCCGCTTCTACCTCGATCTCCGTTACTCTGCCCTGCAATACAACCCCGGGTGTTTATTATGCCGGATTCTTCGAAAGCGGAATTGTTTCAAGTGCAACTATAACGATATCGACCGATCCGTCTTGTATCCCCGTCGAATACAACATCGGTGCGGTTCCTGCCAGCGCTACGGCCGGCTCCAGCTATACTTTTGATATCACGATTACGGGCGGCGGTACGCAACCGGTCAGTGACAAACTGTACCTGTCTACAAATTCGGCTATTAGTTCGTCCGACATCTATCTGGGCGATGTGGTCGTAAACGCCACGCCGTCACCACGCAGTACGACCGTTACAATCCCGGGCGGATTGAACGGATCCTATTATATCGGGCTGCTGACCCGGGCGGACGCGAGCAATAACAGTATCGCCGTAGCTCTGCCTCCTCCGTCGCCGGTCGCCGTGTCGGGCACGCTGCGATACGAACGTCCCGCGATCAATACGACGACCAACCGGCTGGATACGGCGACGATCCTGTCGTTTCCGGCGGGCTTCGTTCGCGTGCAGCTACTGGATGCCGACAATACGCCGGTAGCGACCGCAGACGCGGACGCGGCCGGCAATTACAGTCTTTCCGGGAGCGTCCGCGGAGTCTTTAAGATTCGAATGATCGCCGAAATGATTCGCGGGGCGAGCCCCGCGTACAATGTCGCCGTAAAGAATCAAGCTCCCGGAGCAACGGTAGGATCGTCGCACACCGTGGATTCATCCAGTGTTTCCAATGCCTGCGGCCTTTCATGTAGCGTGGATCTAACCGCGATCGATTCGAATCGCGGAGCCGGACCCTTCGCCATTCTCGGAACCATTCGACAATCCATGGATACGATTCTGACGGCCGCGCCGGGGACTGACTTTCCGCAATTACATATTAAGTGGCGCAATTTCAGCAACGACGGATCGTACTTCGCCCGGACGGCGTCGGTCTGCGGGACAGGCGTTCCAAATTGCATCGTCCTGCTGGGCAATCGTGGCGCTGATTCAGACGAATACGATCAGCATGTGGTCGCGCACGAATTCATGCACTATGTCGAAGCCAACTTTTCGCGTTCCGATTCGCGCGGCGGCGCGCATGGCCCGAACGATCTTTTAGAACCCCGGGTCGCGTATAGCGAGGGCATGGCGAACGCGATCAGCGGCGTGATCGTCGGGAGCGCATTGTACGTCGACACGGCGGCCGCCGGCGGCTTCAATATGAATCTCGAATCTGGGTCGCATAGCCTGCGCGGGTATTATTCGGAGGCGTCGATTCAGTCTGTGGTTTACGACCTTTTCGATGCGAACAATGAAGGTCTCGACTCTTTGTCGCTGAGCTTCACCGATTTGTACGCCGCGATCGTCGCGCTCAAGAATACGGATAGCATAACCTGGATTCATGAGTTTATTGGCGCGTTAAAAACCGCGCGGCCCGGCGACAGCGCCGCGATCGACGCGATTCTGACCACCGAGAGTCTCGCCACAACCGAGGCGGGTGAGGGCGATGTTTCCGCGTCTGTGAGCTCCGTTTGGACCGGGCAGGGGATCCGCGCGCATAGTTGCGTAGGTTCGCAAAGCGACTTTTTTAATTCTCCAGCGATCCAGGTCGTCACGGGCTCCGGGGCGAATGCATTCGGAGCTTCGATTGGTGCGACACTTCGAGCGAGTCAGTGGTGCGGCATGGTGGCTCCCTCACCGAATAAACTGTTCGGCAGTCTATTATTTCGGGTAACCCCGGACTATTCTGGATTTATGTTCGTGAGCGCATATGAAATCAGTCTATCCAACGGCCGGCCTGAAATTCAAATTATCAGTCGCGGCTCCGTCGTAAAAACATGCCTGCTGAGTAATGACTATCTAACATGTACCGCGCCGGTCAACGCCGGCCAGACGTACGTCTTAGAAATCAGAATGCGCGAAGCCTGTTTTCTGGGTTCCTGTACTCCCTCTAACAGTGATTTGACGCAGTTGCGAGTTCGAATTGATCTCCCATTTCAGTACGCTGGTTCCCCCACTTACCCGGGCTCGGGCGGGCGCTTCATATTTCTCACTCAAGGACTTTACGCCGGAGACTTCGGCGGAGTAGCGCAGGCCGATGGTGTTTGCATGGCAAATATTCCGTCTGCACTGACGGGTACTGGTCGGTACAAATCCTTGATTGTCGCGACCGGCCAGAGAGTCGCGACGACATCGCCTGATTGCGGGGCCGGTTGTACGGGGCGTCTTGACTGGGTGCTGCGTCCTAATACGGAGTACTATCGATGGCTCGGACCGACCCGGGTTGGAACGACGACCGGCGACGCGTTGTTCTCGTTTCCGTTGGATTCGGGTTTGGATCTGACCGGAACAGGCTCCAGCACCTACTGGACGGGGCTGAATCGTGATTGGGTTAGCGCAGGATGGACAGTAGATTCTCATACCTGCGGGGGTTGGACCGGTTCCACTTCTAGTGGTTCCATCGGCCAGGCATTTTTTACCGATAGCCGTGTTTTATCAACCGGAGGCGGAAGCTGCGATAGCACTCTGAGGTCGCTCATCTGCGTTCAAGAATGAAATGGAGCCGAATCATCAAATGAATCATTATCTGCTTTTGCTTCTGATGCTGGGAATTTTCTCCGCAAGTCTCTTTTGCGGTCCGCCCGGAAAGGAGACGGTGCCGCCGTCAGGCTCCGATCGCGGAGCAAGTGCCTTTGAGAATATAAGAACAAAGTCCGATGACTGGGTTCTGTCGCGGCAGAATAAATTCCATCTGCCGGTTCGTGTCGAGTGGCAGACGCAGTTCGAGCTTGCGATGGGCCAAGAAACCGAGATTTCCGTACGGGTTACGTCTTTGCAAAACCTGGATGATGTGATCGTAACGTTGCGACCCGATCCCATGTTGCGACCGGACCCAATGGATCCGCGAAATGTCGGGCGCATGCCAGAAGGAACAACGGTGCGACACGATTCGGGGATTCGCCCGGGGCGGGCCGGGCAATTCGATTTGATTCTTGATATATCTGCAGAATTTGAAGGCCGACGTATCGGACAGAGCTTCGTTCATGAAGTCGCCGTAGTCGAAGGAACCGCTTTCGGAGTCGCAGCTCAGAAAGCTCGCGACGCTGCGGAATACGAAAATGAAGCCGCGCCAAAAACCGGCCGCACGACATTTACCTCTCCATAAAGTAAACAGGATACATATCTTGAAAACCATTACGCTGGCCCAAAAGACAAATAGGGGTCTCACCATAATATTGATCGGCTTGAGTAGCCTGGTCATGTGCGAAACTGCGACTCCTGGCGGCACTGTTCGTGTGCGAAACCTCGAAGCGGCTGAAATCAGGGAAATACCTGGCTTCAGTTATTCTGCGACTTTGAACGAATATGCAAAGAGCGCTCGTGTTTCAGAAGTGCTCGTTCGCCTCTTTTCTTACGGCGGCGTAACTTTGGATGATTCTATGCAGACCCTTCCTGCTGTGCAGCTTGTGCTGACTGCCGACCCCATCGCGCAGACTTATACTGGCAGCACTAATCGCGGGTCCACGACACTTTATACAAGCGCTCGAATTTCCGGCACTCTTGTCATTAAGCGCGAAACCAATAGCTTTGTGAAAATGCATTTTGACGCGACTGTACCCGGGGCCTATGTGGCGTGGGGCTATGCGCAGAGTTCTCCAGAGCGAGCGCCCTTCGCGAAGGCGCTCGCTCTACACGGGGGCCTCCTGCGTACGATAATGCCACAACTGTATCTATGGTATGGCGAGTCGTTTCTTCTCGGCGCGATGTCTGACCCGATTGCTGAAGTTCGAATGATCGCCGCCGAGCTGGCGTCATCAGCGAAAGAGCCGAAAACGATCGCCGCGCTGACGACTCTCGTGACCGGTGCTGACACGGACGTGAGCCGCACCGCGATCAATTCAATCGGAGCGCTCGGGGCGAGAGAGGCAAGTCCGGCATTGCTGAAGGCTGTTCGAGCAAATAGCAAATCGTCGCTCGCTGCGGCAATTCTACTGGAGTATTGGGAGTCTCCAGGCTTGCCTGCCGCCCTTGGAGCAGCAGTCAGCTCAGGTGGAGTTATCGATAGCGATCTGGGCCTTGCTGCGATGAGAGTATTTACGCAGCGTAAAGAGAAGGCTGCGATTCCGCACATACTGAGATATCTTCGGACCATGGATAGACGGTATCCGAAGCGAACTTATAATGGGCGTTCGCAGGCAATTTTAGCGCTTGAGGCGATTACTGGCGAGAAGCTGGGCTCAGATCTGTCAGTCTGGGAAGCATGGTATAAAGCGAATCAGTAGTCTGTGCCTGGAGTTCACGCCCTGACTGCGACAAAGTGTCCGCCGGGATGATATTGATTTTCTATCCGCCCGCACGCTCTATGCGGAAACGCTGACAACGTACCGGCAGTTGGCGCCAGGCGATTTTAAACTTACAAATAATTTATAAAAAATACTCTTTATCGATCTCCGTTCCTGCGCTTCTGCCAGTGACATTATGAAGGGACTGTGTATGAAAAAAAATCGTTTCGATGCTTATGTTTTGGGTTCATCACTGTTGAAGCAGGGCGGGAGGCGCTGGCATCTCGGTTCCTGAGAGACTACCCGCAGGTGGCGGAGGGTTTCGATAAAAAGGAAGCCGCGACGTTTGAACTTAACAAACTCTATCGACAGTAATCAGATCTCTCGATCAATCCCTTAGATCGGCGAACATCCAACAGCCTGTAAAGGCTCATTGGGTAGCTGACCGTACCCCGTAAACTGCGCCAAATCCAGAGTTAAGAGATCTGCTCCTGACAGCTCCCGAGGAAAAGAGGATTTATATGTCGATGCCATTGTACCTGCACGTCGTTGCCGTTGCTTCGAATTATGCACGGATGAAGCCGGTTATGCTGATAGAGACGAAGTGGAAATCCTCTAGCGCTTATTGCTCAAATATTGGGACTGTTGTTAAAAAATGCATAACAACTGCGACGGTGACGGCAAGGCCCGAATCTTTCATCCCGTGTGCCCGGCTTGACAGCATCGCTGCCCGGCTCGTACACCTCCTGTCATGATAAATTTGCGTGCATATTTAAGTCTGATACTGATCCTGGCGTTTTTCGGCGCGTGCGATGAAGCGAAAAAGGAGAGCGAACCCGAAACGAAAGAGCCCACCGTCGCCGACCTGCCGCGCGAGATTCGTTATCAGTGGCTGCTCGATAATCCGATGAGCGGCGCGCACATTACTTTGAATTTGTGCGATCCTGAAAATATGTACTCCGTCTGGCGCAGCTCGCCCCGGCCGGACGACCCGGTTCGCAAGCCGATTGAAGTCAGCTTTATATCCCTGGATCCGGAACATCCCGGAATCTACTTCGCCGATGACGGCTTCTTTTCCGGTATATCCTGGGACTCGAATTTCAACGTCTTTGCGGATGAAGTCGAGCGGGAGACGGTCAATTTGAAAAGGCTGCCCTGTGACGCCCCCGATAATCTTACGCGAACTGTGCCGGCCGAATTGGCGTGCGAAATCTGGACCTCGACTCTGACCGCCGCGTCGGTCTTCGCCGCGCCGACCGAAAGCACTGCGCCGACCGAAAGCGATGCGCGGACCCGGCTCCCGAAAGGGAGCTGGATCTTCGTTACGGATTCGGAACCCGGCTGGATTCAAATCGGCCTGGCGAAACCGCCCGTGCCCGGCCAGCATGCAAGCGATATTGAAGATCCGGCCGCGCGAGGGGGCTGGCTGCCGGCCGAAGCCGTCTCTCCCGATATGACGAGATCGCGAGAGCTGTTTGACGTGCCCATTTCGAAGCGTCATGAGTACGCCGGCGAAGATCATCTGATCGCCATGATCGTCCAGGATGATCGCATCGAAATCCTGGGCTGCGAGCGCCGGTCTTTTAAGGTGCGCATAGAACGCTCCGATTCCGTTCTGGAAGGATTTCTCGCTCCCCGTCCGCATGAGTGAGGCGCGCGAAAGCTCTGTGGCCGCCTCGCGCATGCGCGTTTCGCCGCACGGTTAAAGCAGACCCAGGGCGTGAGCGGCGCGCAGACCCGCAATGCGCAGGTGGCCGTCGCGTAGATCTGCAAAGCCGTCGCAAAAATCTTTAAGGTCTATCCAGTGTAAGCTACGGGTCGCGTCGTCCTGGCCGCCGGCCGAGTGATCGGTGCGAGCTTCAATCGCGATCGGATAGACCAGCTCCGGGGTCACGCCGGGCGAAGGCATGTACGGCCCGCCGAGTTCCCAGACCTCGCCGGCCTCGACGCCGTACTCGCTCAAGAGCCTGTCGCAAACCCAGGCGCGACCTGGCGTAATCGAATCGATGGCGTGCGGCAGGCGCCAGGCGGGCGTTACCAGAATATTGCTGTTGCCGTAGAAGGACTGGGCGGCTGGAAGATCGTGATCGTCGAGCCCGATATAGATCGTATCTCCGCTGCGGCGCAGCACCGCGGCCGTGATGGTAAATAAACTTAAAGGTCGCGGCCTGACGTACTCGCGCTGCTGGATTTTGATCGCGTCGCCCGCCTGGTTTAACTCCGCGAATTCCGCAGAGCGCAGTTCGAGAAAGCCGGCGCTCGCGCTCGCGTCGTTCGGCGCTTTTTCAAAAACTCTCCGGGCCGGAATCGCCGCGAGGTCGGCAAGCGTATGAATTCGGCGAGGCGGGAGGCCGGAAAATGCGAGCGCGATCGTTTCGCCGATCCAGGGGCCGGCTTTGATCCCCAGCATCCGCAGCAGATGATAGACGTTCAGTTCCAGGCGCGCGTCCGGCAGACCGCCGACCTGGGCCGCGCGCAAGAGCTGCCGGGCTTCGATGGCGCGAATCTGGCCGGCGGAGCTGAAGCCGGAGCGGTTCTCCAACTGCGATTCCACGAAGATCGGCTTCGTTTGAACGAAGGTCGATCGCACTTCCTCTTCGATGCCGCCCGGAGAAGGATAGTACGTCGAGCCGCGCCGGAATTCCAGGATCGAGTCCGCCGCAATCCCGCCGAATCGGGCGAGGGCTTCTTCGACAGTCCGACCGATCGGTCCGTCGCCCTGGATCACCGCCAGGGGTTCGCTTACGTATCCGGACAGCGCGCGGCCGTCGAGAGTGCGCGTGAGATGCGCGGCGAGCGGTCGCGGGTAGTCTTTGCGCGCGAGCACGAAGCAGTCGCCGTCCGTCAGGAAATAAGGAATCACGTCGAGCGTTCGTCCAGGCCGGCGCACGAGATCCATGACCGCCTGCGTGCGACGATCCCGATAGTGTTCGAGATGCAAAAATCCCCGGGCCGGCCGCGCGTCGCCTTCGACGAAGCGCAGGCCTTCATTCGCCGCGACTTTTTCGCCGGCGATCAAATAGTTCGTGGCGGGAATTTCCAGGCGACGGCCTGCGAGATCGCGTAGTTCGAATTGCTCGCGAAAGCGATTGCGCACGATCCAGGGATTGCGAATCGGCGTCGAAGCCGTGACGCGCAGCCCCAGCTCCGCGAAGACCTGTTCGAAGTCGGCCTGCGAAAAGTACGTGTACTCTTCCAGAACTTCGGTGGCCCAATCCCGGCGATAGTCTTTGCGCAAAACGAATTCGACGGCGTGTTTATAACTCAGGCGATAGCGAAGAAAGCCAGGCCGCGGCGAATCCGCCCCTGGCTTTTTTTCTTTGTCTTTTTCTTTGTCTTGTTGTTTGTCTTGTTGTTTGTCTTCCTGGTCGACGCGTTCGTAAGCGAAGCCGGGCTGCGAAGCGAGCTTGCGAAATTCGCCGGCGAAACGTTCGAACAGCGCCGCCGTTGAGAGCCCGTCGACCCGCGCATCGCCTGTATCGCTCGTATCGTTCGGGTCGTCGGGCGTCGCGGTGTCGTCCGGAGTCGATCCGTCGTTGGCCGGCAAATCGAGATACACCTGCCCCGGGCCGGGATCCAGAAAATCGCGCACGATCAGCACGCCGCCGGGTCGCAGCTGGGCGACCTGGTTTGTCAGCGCGCGTCGCGCCTGTTCGTAATCATAGTTGTTGAAGGTCGTGACGTGGTGCAGAACCGAAGAATTCAGAATACCGTCCAGACTTTCCGGTTCGAATACGCGTTCGGCGATGTCGCCGGTCACGAATTCCAGGTTCGGCAGGCGATAGCGTTCGCTGGCGATGGCGACCATTTCCGGATTTACGTCCACGCCCACGACCTGCAGTGCGGGATACAGGGCCGCCAGAGCTTCGCTGCCCGTGCCGGAACCCATACCCATATCCGCAATGCGACCCCGGGATAAAATATGCGCGGCCGTCAGCGCGACTTTCTGGCGCATAGACGCGTCCATGCCGTTCAGATAGCGTGCGTACGCGCCGCGATCGCCGCGGTGTTGCTGCTCGTAGTCCAGATTTTCCATTAGAAGCTTCAGGCCGCAGAGGGCCGCGCACATGCCTGACGTGGACAGATGCCGTCTGATACATGCGTCACGCTTATTTCCAGATTTGCCACCACTTCTTTTTTTTCGGTCTGGCGCCAGCGTCAGTGGCTGAGTCTTCGGGAATTTCCGCGTCGGATTCGCCGTGTTGCACGACCTGCGTTCCGCCGCACATCGGGCAGAAGGCGGAGAACATCTCCATGGTCGCGCCTTCGGGCATGCCAGGGAAGACCGCACGCATCATATCCGACGGCGCATCGAATAGTTCTGAAAGACCGCATTGATCGCAGGGGCGAATCTTCCAGTCCGGGCGTTCGCGTAAATACTTTGCCGTCGTTAGAATCGCATGCTCAAAGTTTTGTGGAACCACGAAGCTGATCTTCTGACCCTGCGCCACGCTTTTCAAATTGTGCGGCTGGTTCAACACGTGCGCTTCGAAAACGCCGTCGCTTCCGCCGCATACGCGCGCCCATACAATCTCCGGCGGCTGTTCAGTCAGGCGCGGGCCGCCGTCGTGTACAACCACCTGTAGATCATCGGGAGCCTCGGGATGAAACCGAGACGAAAGCTCTGGCGACGATCGCCACCAGCCCCAGAGGGACCTCTTTTGCGGCTGTTCGCCGTAGTGTTCGCGGATCCAGTCCAGGTCGACCGGCAGGCCGAAGCCTTCGCGTTCCGCTTCGGTGAGTACCTTCCATGGCAGTTGGGAGCCGGCCAATCGCACGATCGTTAAATCGGAAAAATAAGTCTCGCTGCCGTCGGGCGTTCCGCCCTGCGCTGAGAACCCGGCGCTCGGATCCAGATAGGTATAGCCGACGAATTCTCCGGCATCCGGTATTTCAATTTTGATCCAGGTTCCTGCCGGAATTAGCTGATCATGGGGGACAGCGTCTGCATTCATACTCTTCGATTCCTCTCGGACGTACTCTGAGTTTTTGAATCTATGCGGTCAATAAATAGTATAGTATTACGTATGAGTAAATCGTACACAAACTCGATCCAGGCGATCTCGATTGCAGTCGTTCAGTAGTATCGACGACGGCGGCTTCCACAGGCCGAATCAAAAATCGTCGATTCGATCCGCGCCGTACGCGCTGATCCAGTAATCCTGGACGGCCTTCCGATAGACGCGGCTAACCTGCGTAAAGAACGGCCCTTCCTGATACAAAAGGGGATCTTTGCCGGCGCCGTAGCCGCGCTTGAATCTTTCTTTCGTATTGATTTGAATCAGCAGCGGCAGAATTCGCGCCCATGCGGTCTCTTCGGCTTCATCTCTGAGGCTCACTCTTGCGATCGTCATCGAGCGTCCATCGAAACCGTAGTGCTCGTGCAGCAGATGCAGGTCCCAGGCGCCCGCCGCATTGCGTCGGATTTTCACCAGATCGTTGGTGAACATAGCGCCGAAGTCGCGATCTTCCGGATCGTAGTATTCATTGTCCATGAACATTCGCAGGCAGGCGCCGTCACGGATGACCGCGCATATCTCGTCGTACAGAAGTTCCAGCGCCGCCGCGTTGTTGCAGTCTAAGATTTGATTTTGAATTTCAAGCAGTATCGCTTCGTGCGAAGGCATGCTCACTGCTTTCGCTTTGGATTGATCTTTCGCAGGGGAGTCGGCTTGCGATCTTTTTCGATCAGCTTTTCTTTCGAGTCTTTTTCCGTCTCGCCTGCGTCTTTCTTAACTTTCTGTTCCTGAATTTCTTCGTATGGTTCTTCGACCGGCGGATGCGGGTCTTCTTTATCCAGAGCCGGGTCATACTGTTTGCCGGGCGCCGGGATAAGTTCCCGCTCGCCGTGCACCCATTTGTCGAAATCTTCGTCGCAGCAGTTGCATTCTGTGCGCGCCGGCCGGCCCTTTTGTTTCGTAAAGAGGGCGGTATGTTCCGTCGTTTTATTGTTATCCCACTTAACAAGTTTGAGGATCTCGTTTTGATTTTCAGCGTTCAGCTCGGCCGCGGGCAGGCTGCGGGCTTCGATCACGTTCCCCGACTTAAAATCATCCGGTAGTTCGCCGCCCTTAAAGGCCGATTTCGGAACGTACATCAGCGCGCCGGTAATATCATAGTTGCCTTTGCATTGCGGAAAGCCGTGCGAATACGCGATCGTAAACAGATCCGAATACGATGTTATAACCGTGCCCTTGAAGTTTCTGAGATTGCCCCGCTCGTTCGGCACGGATTTCCCGGCGTCCACCGTCCAGACTTCGATGAACTGCTTCGGCGTCGGCCCGCATTCGATTTCGCCTTTGTCTTTAAAATTGCAAGGGCTCATGCGATTCGTAATCCTAACTCGCTGTAGAATAAAACCGCCTTCGGCCGAGGGGCCGCTCAGTCTGAAGTTGACCGCCCACGCCAGTGCGCCGCAGGCTGCATTCAGACGGCCGACTTCCCGAACGAGCACTTTATGTTCGCCCGGCTGTTCTTCTGCCGCCTGGGCCAGGGCACCGGAGCAGCCCGCCAGAATCATCAGGGCTCCCAGGCAAACTGCGAAACGAATACGATTAGAGTTCATATCGGGAATCAGAAACCCATATAAAAAGGAGTCAATGAAATTCCGACCGCCGTATCTAAAACGCGAAACGAATCCATAAATCAACGGACCGGCCGGGTAGAATTAAGACAGAAGCGCATTGCCTTCCAGGCCGCCCCGCCTGAATCTGCCGAAGTCTGGAAGCCTTCGCATGAATATTACACATCTGCGCGCACTGCTCAAAGTCATCAGCCTCGCCGCCGTGCTGGCGGCCGTCGTTTTCGCCGGACGCTTCGCGCTGAATACGCACGAGCTGTCCACGGATGTCGCGGGCGTCGCGGCAGTCGGCGCTGGCGATGGCCTGGATTTTGCCGGCAGCGTAAAGGGCCGTGTCTTTCGCGATGCGGACGCGAGCGGGCTCTTCTTCGTCGGCGGCGAAGACCGCCTGCGATTCAATCTGGACAATCACTCGGCGCGTGCTTATACGCTGACTCTCTACGTAAACGGCGATCAGCGAGAAGATGCAGTTCAAGTTCCGCCCGGATCTACCAGGCTGATCGTCCGGGCGCCCGGCGGCCCGGTGCGATTGCGTTTCGTTTTGAATTCCGGATCGAAAGCAATATCGCCGGCCGCGCCGGAGCCCGGACGGCTGGTGTTGAACCAGCTGCCTTCCTCCGATTATAAAAACGCGCGGCGGGCGGTGTACGTCGCGGGCGTCGCGGCGCTGCTCTGGCTGCTGTCGGGATTTCGCAGATCGGCCGCCGGCCAGGTACAGAGCTTCGCGATCTTGATCATCGCCTTCGCCGGCTATTTCTGGATCCACGATAACGCGCTGATCCCGCTCACGGGAGACGAACCCCACTACATGGTGCTCGCACAGTCGATCGGTCAGGACGGCGACTACGACGTGGACGACGACTACGCCGGCGAATTGCGCCAGACCTACTATCCCGGTGAACTCTATCCGCACACCGTCCGAATCAATGCAGACGGGGAGGGCGAAAGCGTCACCGCTCGTTACCCGGGACTGGCGGTGCTCATGGCGCCGGCCTTCGCCGGGCTGCAGAGCGATCCCTACGTCGCCGGCAAACTGATATTCCTGATTTGCAGCGCGATTTTAACGGCGCTGTTTTTTCAAACCGTGCGTCGCGAATCTTCGCCGGGCTTCGCGCTGCTTGCGACGGTGTGCGTCTTCGCCGGCATGCCCTTTCTCGCGTATACGAATCAGATCTATCCCGAAACCGTCGGGGCCTTGTTTTTGTTTTTCATCGTAACTCGCATCTGGCGCGCGCAGTCCGGGGCGCGCGACGCAATAATTACCGCCGTGCTGATCGCGATTCTGCCGCTGTTGAATCTGAAATTCAACGCGGCGGCCCTGCTGTGCGGATTGGCGCTGCTGTGGAAACAGCGACATTTCATGCAACACAGGCCCCGGCTTCTGCTGACTTTGGCCGGCATCCTGTTCGCGGGCGCCGCTTTCGCCGCCGCCTTCGCCTACAGCTTGTACGGCGATATTATCAAAGGCCCGTACAAAGATCATTCCATCGTAATCTACGACTTCTGGTCGCGCTATTGGACCTACTGGATCGACGCCGACCGCGGACTCTTCGCGCTCAATCCGCTGATCGTGTTTTTCTTTCCCGGTCTGGTTTTATTGTTCCGGCGCGATCGGGTGCTCGCGGTTCTGACCGGCGCGCTGATTTTGCTTACGAATTTGTCCGGTATCTTCCAGCGCGAAGAGAGCCACTGGCTGCTCGGATACTGTCCCGCGGGTCGCTACTGGATCAGCGTGCTGCCGCTGATGGGCTGGATCGCGGCGCAGGGCGTCCAGGCGATCTGGCGCGACGCGCAGCCGCGTCTGCGAATCGCCCTGATTGTCGGCGGCGTCTGCGGCGGGCTGATCGCGCTACTACAGAGCCTGGCCTTTATTGATTTCCAGGAAGGTTACTATCTGCCGCTCAAGCAGCCTTTCAACGCCGCGCGTTATGCGGGCGAGCTGATCGCGGAATTCACGGACGCGAGTCCCGGGGAGCAATTAAATTCGACGATCTTCGCGAGCTATCCTTTCGCTCAGAACGGTCCGGCGGCCGCGACAGCCTGGGCGACGCTGCTGATCTGGCTGGCCGTCGCGCTTTCATGGCGTATCCTGCGCGCGCCGCTTCCACCGCTTTCAATGAGTCCTTCGAGTCCGGTCGGCGAATACGCAAACGGTTCCGAAGCGAAGTCGTCCGGAGCCGGCCCCGAAGCGCACGCCTCCGGAGCCGCGTCGGTGGCGGGTCTTGCGCACGACCTGGCTCCGGAGGCAGAGCCGGCCACCGATCTCGCGAAAGGCGCAGAGCGCGAAGACCCCGCCGCAGGCGCCATCGAATCGTCAGCGCGCAAAGCCACCCCGCGGGAATGGATCGGCCTGGCGGTGCTGGCCATCGCCTGCGTGCTGTACGTGATGGACCTGACCGTGCTGCATCTGGCGGTGCCGGCTCTGAGCGCGGACCTGCGACCGACCGGCGCGCAGCTGCTGTGGATCATCGACATCTACGGCTTCATGGTCGCGGGATTCCTGGTGACGATGGGCTCGATCGGCGATCGCATCGGCCGGCGCAAGCTGCTGATGATCGGTTCCGCCTGCTTCGGCCTGGTCTCCGTGCTCGCGGCCTTCTCGAACTCCGCCGAGATGCTAATATTCACCCGGGCATTGTTAGGCATCGCCGGGGCGACTCTCGCTCCCTCGACGCTTTCGTTGATCTTTAATATGTTCCACGATCCAAAAGAACGCGGCATCGCCATCGCCGTGTGGATCTCGGCTTTCTCGGCCGGCAGCGCGATCGGCCCGGTGCTCGGCGGCATTGTGCTCGAATACTTTTTCTGGGGCGCGGTATTCTTGCTCGCGGTGCCGGTCATGGCGCTGCTCTTATTGCTCGGTCCTTTCGTATTGCCGGAGTATCGCGACCCGAAGGCCGGCCGCACGGATTTGCCCAGCGTCGCGCTTTCGCTGCTCGCGATCCTGCCGATTATATTCGCCGTGAAAGAAACCGCCCAGGGCGGCCTGAGCTTTTTGACCCTCTTCGGTCTGCTGATCGGCCTGGCCTTCGGCGTGTGGTTCGTGCGCCGCCAGCGATCGCTAAAAGATCCGATGATCGACGTCGCGCTCTTTCGCAACCCGGCTTTCACCGCCGCGTTAATCGTCAATATTCTGACCGTCTTCGTCGCCTTCGGATATTTTTTATTCGTCGCCCAGTATTTGCAGTTAGTGCTGGGGCTGTCGCCTTTCGTCGCCGGCCTCTGGTCCGTGCCGCCGGCCCTGGCCTTCATCGTCAGCTCGAACGCCGTTACGCGCTTCTTTCACGGCCGGCGGCCGGCCTATATCGTCGGCGGCAGCCTGGCCGTCGCGGCCCTCGGTCTCGCGATCCTCAGTCAGGTCGGCGGCGAGTACGGTCTGGCCATCGTCGTGACCGCATCGGTTTTGATTTCTCTCGGGCTTGCGCCGGTCTTCGCCCAGACTACGGAGCTTGCGGTATCGTCCGCGCCCCGGGAACGGGCCGGGGCCGCCTCGGGCATCGCGGAAACCGCGGCCGAGTTGGGCGGGGCGTTGGGCATCTCGATTCTGGGCAGCATCGGCGTCGCCCTGTATCGCGGCGCCTTCGACGCAGCCTATCGCACAGGCGATCAGGCCGCGCTGTCGCCCGAGAGTCTGGCCGTCGCCCGCGATACTCTCGGCGCCGCCGCCGACGTCGCGGGCAGGCTGCCGCCCGAAACCGCGGCGCAGCTTCTGGCAGTCGCGCGCCCGGCCTTCGTGGACGGCATGCAGATCGTCGCCGTCGTCTGCACCGGCGTCGCGATGATCGCCGCGCTCTTGAGTCTGACGCTCCTGCGCCAGGTAAAGGGCGCCGAATCCGAAGCGGAGCCGGCTGGCGATTGAAGATTCGTAGATGACTCAGCTGCGTGAATTCCACTTGCGTTTCTACGTGTTGCTTCTGATTCTTCATGCATGCGATTTATTCTAAATGACGCACGCGTCGCTCTCCGACGCTTCGCCTGCATGCTCCCGGCATCTTTTGCGATCGTCTTATTCAGTCTCGCGGGCCTTCAGGCTCAGGGCGATCTCGTGCCGCTGCCGCCGGCGGGATCGCGCGTGAGCGATGCGGCGCAGGTGCTGGATATCGCAGCGAAGCAGCGGCTGCACGAAATTTCGGCGAGCTTAGAACAGCGCAAGGGATCCCAGCTGGCCTTCGTGATCGTCAATACGACCGGCCCGGAAAGCATCGAAGCTTATACGCTGCGAGTGGCGGAGGCCTGGCGCATCGGTCGAGCGGGCGTGGACGACGGCGTGATTGTGCTGGCGGCCATTCGCGATCGACGTCTGCGCATTGAAGTCGGCTACGGTCTGGAGGGCGCCGTGCCCGACGCGATCGCGAAGCGCATTATCACCGAAGAAATCGTGCCGCGCTTTCGAGCCGGAGACTACGGCGGCGGCCTGGAAGCCGGGGCGCAGGCTTTGATCGCGCGCATCGATCCGGAAGCTCTGCCGCCGCCCGGCTGGAAAGAACGGGCCGACGCGTGGATGCTGGAGCACAGGCGCAGCGTCGACGACTACTATATGCCCTTTGTGTTTATCGCCATGCTTGCCGCGGGAATTTTCGGACTGGCGCGCAGGCGTTTCGTCCGGGGGCTGCTGGCGCCCGCGCTTGCGATTGGTATCGTCGGCGGCCTGATCGCGATCTTTTTACATGCCGAGCATCTCCTGGTCGCTGCCGGTTTTCTCGTGCCCTACGGGCTGCTCTACTCCGTCTTTTATGCGGCGATTCACAACAGTGAGGGCGGCGCGGGTTCCAGCGCATACTCAGGTTCTTCCAGCTCCGGCTACAGCAGCAGCGGCTACTCCGGATCTTCCGGCGGTTCCAGTTTCAGCTCGGGATCGTCCGGCTCCTGGAGCGGCGGAGGCGGCAGTTTCGGCGGCGGCGGTGCGAGCGGCAGTTGGTAAGAGATCGCAGGGCAAACCGCATATACCTAAAAAAACTTAATAAAAGTGTTGTGTGATTTTTCCGGCGAATGGGATGAAACACAATATGAAACACCTCGCCTGGATCCCAATCATGCTGGCACTGTTCGCGTGCCGCACTTTGCCCCCCGTCAGTCCGCAGAACGCGGATAGCGCCGCCGGAGTCGCTACCGTTCGTCTGAAAACGCCGATCGGCCCGAACGAATACGCGGACGAGATCTACTTTATCAACCTTGATGAAGCCAAAAACTACAAGACCACGAAATTTCTCAAATCCACCTATTTCAACGGTTCGCGAGTCTATATGTTGAACGCGGCCCCGGGCCGCTACGCGATCGTCGGCTTCAAAGACCTGCTCGCCAGCAATAACAGAAAGCAGGTTCGCTATACTTTTTTCAGTCTGCAGAGTATTAAGAAAACGGAATTCACGATCGAGGCCGGCAAGGTCAACTATCTGGGAATCGTCGACTTGAGAACGAACTCAACGCGAATTATGCCGGCGGATGAGCACGCTCAGTACTACGCCGATCGCATCGCTTCCAGCGCCTCGCAGGTCTGGGGAGAGTCCGGCGTGCTCGAAAGCGGCGCGCGCATGCTGATCTTCGGCGACGCTATTTCGGTTGTGCAGGACGTTACGATCGTCGATCGAAGCGAGCCGGTGGTTAACGAAATGCAAGCCGACGTCGCCGACGATTGGGCCGGCACGCCCTGGGAAACAATGCTGAAGTCGCCCTGACTCGCTAATTTGCTATAGCCGGGAGTTAGCCTCCGGCCTCAGGATTCATGCACGCGAATGCCGAAGATTCGCGTGCTGGTTTTGCCTGCGTGCCGGGTTTTGCTGTAAACGAATTTCAGCACGGAAAATTTTTGAAAGTCCGATTCGCTTTCGGACTGGTACTGCCAGAGATAACTCCACAGGCTGCCCCGGGATCGGTAGCCCCGTTCGCTGCGGCCTATGTCGCTGTACAGGACGCCCATCAGCACCGCCCGGGTATAGTCGCGGCTCGCCGTGTCCGACGTTTCATAATACAGCGCGCCGCCGCCCAGGAGGCGCGTGGTTTCGGAGCCTTCGTGCCACCCGCCGCTCAGGAGCGGGGCGAAGGCCCACTCGGTATCTTCGCCTTCGCGATCGTACCACCATACCGGTAAGAAGCTGTTGTGGAAATAATCCGGGCGGCTTTCGTGAGTCAGCCACAGTAGATTGGCCTTAAAGCTGCGATCGTATTCGCCGTCGTCGCGATGCGAAAGCCCGGCCAGATAGCCATAAACCAGATCGAAACTGCGCGCGTGGGCTTCGCTGGAGTAATTTACGCTGTCGAGCAGCAAACCGTAGGAACGATTTTCATCGCCTTCGGCCACGCGATCGATCAGGTACAGGAAATTGTCGCGCGAATAGTCGGGCGATCGGCGGATGTACAGGCCGGCGGCGAAGAGGCTGAAATCCCCCGCCTCGGATTCCGTTGCGCCCGGTACATACCAGCTGAAAATGCCCGGCAGAAGATGCATCGAAAGCGAATTGTCGTACGCCTCCCGGCCGTAGTAAAAAGGGAAGGCGTAAAAATGAAAGTCGCGATCCGGATCGCCGTAGTCCGGACGAATCGAAAATACAGGCAGCAGCCCGGCCGTTTCCAGGCCGCGTTCGCCGTCGGTCTCCCAGCTCGCCGCTAATAATAGATTGGTGTACCTTTGTTCGCCGGAGCGGCTGCGATAGATTCCGGGTAAGATCAGGGTCTCGTGATCGTCGCCGTTTCGATCGTAATAATAGCCGGGTCCGAAATAGGTCGCGGCCGAGCCTTCGGAATTTCGCAGGCTGAAATAGAGGGGCGCCAGATGCGCGTACGCGTCCTTTTTGTAAAAAAGAATCGGCGCCAGATAGCCGGCGCTGAATTCCATCGAGTCGTCGCTATCCGCTTGCCGCTCGTAAAACAGACCGACCAGGCCCAGCCAGCTATAGCTCGCATCGCGATCGGAATTTCTCAAATAGAGGCCGGGCGCCGGCAGAATCAAAGTGGACTCGCGGCGGACCGCGCCGATTTTTTCGCCAATATCGCCAGCGGCGCTCGCATGGCTCACGTTCAGATTCGAAGCGAAGAAAAACAGCGGCGAAATGCGCAGCGTCGAACGATCGTGATTCGACCAGCCCGAGGCGGAATCTTTCGAAACGAAGTCTTTCGTGCGCGAAAAATAGAAAGGCGCGACGGTCGTTGCGATCTCGCCGCCGGGCTCGTTCTCAAGATCGCTGCGGTCAGTGCGGTGCCAGAACAAGGGCAGAACGCGACCGCCGGATCTTTGCGGCGACGAATGGAAATTGACCAGCGGCCATAGAATCGAATGCTCACGCGTTTCGCTTTCGGCGTCGTGCTCGCGAATATAGGCCAGACCGAGATAGGCTTCCGTAAAGGATTCCCCCTGGCGCTGGTAGCCGTACAGCGGCGCGAAGGCCGGAAAGAGCGCGAAGTATTCTTCGTCCGCACGCTCGTCTTTATACGATAGAAAACCGCCGGGCACCATATACACGCGGTCGTCGGAGGCGGTGTCCCAGGTGAACCAGGAGAGCGGCAGAATGCGAAAGTGTCGTCGGGAGTCGGCCTGTTCGTAGGCGAGCATGCCGTATAAAGACTGCACACCCCAGTAGTTGCGGGAATTTTCGCGCGAAACAGTGCGATCATGATCGCCCGCGTCCAGGTCATGATCGGAAACATTCTCGGAAACGCCGGGTGCATCTACGCCGGAATTTTCGCCGCTAAAATCCGCTTCGGGAAATTCCAGCGTCGCGATGTTTTCGTTTTCGGGATCGCCGGAGCGGTCGTCGGTCGCGCTCAGCGTTACGCGGGTCGACAGGCGAAAGAGATTATAAAACAGCGCGACGTCCTGTTCGAAGTACCACTCCTTCTCATCGTTGCGGCCCAGACGCGGAATCGGCAGGCGTTCACGGGTGATGGAAATCCCCGCCGCATTAATATGAATATAGCGATTGGCGCTGCGATAGCGCACGTACGCCGGCAGCGCCAGATTGAATTCGCTTTCGGGCGTATCCCAGGAAAAGTACAGCGGCGCGAGATGCGCGTAGTGGCGTTCGCTGGCCTGGTTGTAGCTGCGATAGTACGGGCCGGCCCACACAACGCCGCGTTCTTCGGGCGTATTGCGCTCCTGAATGTGGGCGTAATGCAAGAGACTAAAAGATCGGTGGCCGTCTTCGTCGTGTCGGGTTTGAAAATAAAGCGGCGCCACGTGCAGATAATCATTCGGCTTATAAAAGAAGATCGGCGCCGCGGTCAGGGCCTCCAGTTCGCCGTTGCGATCGTGGGCATAGTACAGCGGGCCGTACAGTCGAGCGCTGCCTTCGTCGCTGTCGTCGCTGCGATAGTGCAGAGGGAGCGGCAGCGGAAACCAGAGCGTCGTGCGATAGTCGATCTCCGTGCCCTGGCGATCCACATGATCGTGATAATAAAACAGCGGACTGACGATCCGATCGGTGCGAAGGTCGCCCTGCTTGCGTCGCTGCTGCGAATTCCCGGAGTAGGTGAGCAGCGGGGGAATCCAGCGCGTCCTGGAAATCGTGCGATGGTCGCTTTCGCCGATGATTGGCGCGTCTTCGTATTCGCCCTTTCCCTCAGAGACACGGACAGAGACAATTTCATCTTCGTCCAACTCGGTCGTCGAGCTGGAGTGCCGCTCAAACGAAAGATAAAAAGGCAGCAGATGCCAGTCCGCATCGCCCGCGCCGTTCACATTATCCCTGGAACGCCACAGGGGGCCGATCAGCGATGCGAAAGACTCGGTGCGGGCGGCGCCGGAATCGCCCGGCGAGCTGCTTGCGCGATGATCGTAAAACCCAGGCGCGATAATCGTGCTCGTTTCGCCCGCGGATGTTTCGCTTCGATGATAGAAGTGCAGTGGCGAAGCTGTCGTGCTCCGGCCAGGGGCCGCGCTATAATAGGCTACCGGCGCGATCAGAGAAAATTCATCGCGTCCGGAGTACGCAAAAAACACCGGCAGGATGCCCAGGGAAAAGGACTCGTCCTCCAAATCGCGCGACATCGTAAATACGGGCAGCAGCTTGTGCGAAGTTTCGGTGTCGCTCTGGCCGGCGATGTACAGAAAGCCGAAGACGCCGAAGCCGTTGTCGTTCGTATCGAATCTGCGAAAGCTGAGCGGCGTAATTTGAAAATAGTTTTCGCCGTCGAAAGAAGAGTAGTAGAATGGCAGCACCCACCGCGATCGTCGCGGATCGTTTTTCGCGCGCAGGCTGGAATAAAACGGCAGGACGCTCAGGCTGCGAAAGGCGGGATAGTCGGTGTAGCGAAACAGACCGAGCACTCCCAGGGAGTAGTGATCTTCCCAGAATTCTTCCTCAACGACCAGCGCGTTGACGCGATACTTCTCCTCTTTTTCGCTGCCGTAGGGCGCGACTCGTTCCAGATCGGACCAATCGTCGCGGTCATAGTGATCGTTCCGGTCCGGGTCTGCTGGGCTGATCGGAGCGTCGGCATCCGGCACCCGGGCGGGCGCTGCATTCAGAGATCCGGCCGCCGCCAGCAGACCGACCAGACTCCCGAGACAGACGGAGCGGGTCAGGCCTGCTATCAAAAAAAAGTGTTTCCAGGGGAATGATCGCATCGGCAGCCCTATTGGACCGATATTCGAGCGAAAATGTTCCGGAAAAAAACGCGCTTTCCCGGCGGATTGCGCCGGCGTTTTAACGACGCGTCGGCTCAGCTACCGGCATCGAGCAGGGCGTGGCGCAAATCCAGGAGATCTTCCGCATTCGATTCGGACAGTTCGTCCCACACAACGAAGCCGACAATCGGCGCGCCCACAAGCATCGTCATCGCCAGCGTATAAACCAGGATCCTGGCCGGCGATTGCGATTCGATATAGCGCTCGCCGGCGCCCGCGTACTGCGGAAGCTTCGCCGGCATCTCAATCGATTTCATCTCGAATGCACGGCGATGACGATGCGATCTGTCAACGGCGAAAGCGTCGCCGTAGCGCCAGAAAAAAGAAGGCGGCCAGCGTCGCGCCCGCAATCTGCTGGAGCATCGCGAAGACGCGCGTCGCCCGCCCGGTCGCACGCAGCGCCGGATCGTTGCGCTGTACGAAAGGCAGCAGGTCAGAGCAGTCCTGGGAACATTTGATGGATTCGAACGGATGCTAACAGGGGCAGGCAGTTAAAGCAGATGCTATTAGAGAACGAGCCCCGTTTCTTTCAAGGAGGCCACTATACGATTCCAATCTGAATCGTCGATTCCGCCATCTAAGATTCTATGAATAGAGTAGTCCCCAGAAACCTTTGCGCATATTTCTATTCCAGGACGGAATGTTCGAATATAAAGTACTCCTTCGAAAGGAACTGCGACAGGACTCCTCAAGAACCTTGTGTATGTGAAAGCGCTTTGTGAAACTTCTATCGACTCAGGGGCTGACATTAACCATGTTGAGATGCATGCGCTAAGAGCGAATAGAACAGTAAAGAAGAGGATGCTCTCGTTACCCGGGGTGCTGTCTTGATCTGCACCATTTATAATGAGCATAAGGAATATCGCGAGCCCAATTCCGGCAAAAACCAGGGCTCGCAAATATCTGATGATATTCTTCTCTCTTTTTACGATGACTTTCGTAATTTCCGGCTGCTTTTTACTATAGTCTTCTACAGATTTTTTATTTCGTTCAATCTCAGACCAGGCTGCTTCACTCACTCCATGTTTTTTCATATGCCGGGAAAAAACAAATTGGCCAATTGCCGGAAGCGCGGCTACGATGCTCGCTGCAAAACCAAGTACGTTGTAAAGCCACGAAAACAAACCAGTCAGGATCGCACAGATGATAAAGACGAAGATTGCAGCGTTCCCAAGCAGGGCTTTGGTAAGCGTTGGTTTTCGGGGTGCCTTGCTTTCGACGTGCTCCGAAACTGCTGCCACGAAAAGAAAAAGAGACACTATGGTTGGCGGTAGTATTACAAGCAGGAGCACCAGGAACATTATTGAAAGTAATCCGCCTGGATATATAGACTGCAAGCCATTATTGCTGCTCGACGTTCTGCTTTTCGCCTCAGCTCCTTTTGATTGACACCCCGCAACAAACCCTACCGATTTCCGTATTCATTCGCCGAACGAGTCGCTTGCAGCTGTTGAAACGCCTGATCGATCGACGCATCCAGTCGTTAGCGGATCCGCGTGGAGAACGACCGAAGCCAAACCCATGACCATAGCATATCCGGTGATCATCAAATACTCAGACTTTGAACTGGGCATATTCAAGACGGAACAGCTATTCTTCGACGAAAGCGGCTGCGAAGAGGAGGATTTCCTTCCACACCTGGTTTATATCTATGATTCAGAAGGGAGGATCCTTGAGTACAATCAAAAAGCCTGGAAGCTGACGATCGCTCCCGGCGGCGAAAAAATCCCGAAGCATGAGATTATCGAACATTTCAAAGAGCATATGAACTATTGCGCTCCCCAGGAACACCGCGATACATTCGCGCGAGAAGCGCCCAATTTGTCAGTGCGAGAGTTGATCTTACTGGGCGTAAGATTGAGTTGATCCAAAGCGACTCTATCATTTGCCATCGATCGGTCGCCGCGCACTTTTGATTGACAGCGCGCGGCGGAACGCTGTGATCCATCCATTCATGAACTACCAAGACGTGCTAAAATTCTGGTTCGAAGAGCTGACTCCCAAACAGTGGTGGGTCAAAGATCCCGAGCTGGACGCCACGATCGCCAAACGCTTTGGCGAAACGCTGAACCGGGCCAGTCAGTGCGAGCTCTTCGCCTGGCGCGATACGCCCGACGGCCGGCTGGCTGAAATCATCGTGCTGGATCAATTTTCGCGCAATATGTATCGCGACCAGGCGCAGGCCTTCGCCGCCGATCCGCTCGCTGTGGCCCTGGCCCAGGCGGCCGTTCAGACCGGCGACGATATGAAGATCCCACGGGAACGCCGGCCGTTTTTATATATGCCGTACATGCACAGCGAATCTCTGACGATCCACGACGAGGCAGTGCGTCTGTTCACTGAACTCGGAATTGAACAGAATCTGGACTACGAATACAAACACAAGGCGATCATCGATCGCTTCGGTCGCTATCCGCATCGCAATCAAATCCTGGGACGCGAATCGACGCCGGAAGAAATCGAGTTTTTGAAAGGGCCGGGAAGTTCTTTTTAGACTTCGTTCTGAGAACCGTGCTGCGTGGGTTTAAGCAAGCCACTGAGGCGCGCTAGTCGCCCAGCAGTTCGGCGAGATCTAAATCCCAAACGCGTACGATGCGATCCTCTTCGCCGAGGGTCGCGAGAATATCCCGGGTGGGATGGAAGGCGACGCCCGGCAGCCAGGTCGGGCCGACCGATTCGTCCAGCACGAGCAGACATTCTTCGAGCTCCAGGCTCCAGATGCGAACCGTTTTATCGGCCGACTTCGAAGCGAGCAGACGGCCGTCGTGGGAATACGAAACGGAATTCGCGGCCGCCGTGTGTCCTTTGAGTTCGCATTCGAGTTTTCCCGTGAGCGGATCCCAGAGGCGAACAACGCCGTCCGCGCCCGACGACGCGAGCTGATTCTTCGCCGCCGAGCAGGCGACGCTGAACACGCCGCCGGCATGCGCGGTCCAGGTCTTGAGCTCGGCATCGTCTTCGAAACTCCAGATGTGAATCGCGCCGCTTTGTGTTCCCGCCGCGATCGTTGCGGCGTGTTTGGAACACGCGAGACAGAACACCGCTTCGAAGGTCTTCTTCGTTAACGATCGAAAATTCTTGAACTCAGCATCCCACAGGCGCACGCCGTGCTTGAGCGATCCGGTGGCGACGACGCTGTCGTCCGGCGCCCAGGCGACCGCCGTCACCTGACCGAGTCCGCCGCTGCGCGTCCGCAGCGATTCGCCGGCCGCGACCTGCCAGAGTCGCAAGATGTCGTTGTCGGCCGCCAGCGCGATTCGTTCCCCGTCCGGCGCCCAGGCCGCGGCGATCGAACGTCCCGCGCTGTCTTTGAGCATGCCGACGAGCTCGCCTTCGAGCGACCAGAAACGAGTGGTCTGATCGAGGGAAGGGCTTACCAGTCGATCGCCGCCGGGAGACCAGGCGATGCGATGGATGGCAGCCGTATGCCCGCGCAAAACCTGGCGCAGACTCAGGCCGGGCGGCGAAGAATCGTCGGCGGCGTCTTTCGAACTATCGTTAGCATCAGAATCTTTTTCGCGCGTCGGCAACAGGCAGCCTCCAGAGATGGATCCCGGTCGAGATCCACGTCATGCATAGAGCCGGGTTCGCCTGCGGTCAAGTCGCTGAATGCCAGGCTCGCACAATAAGATTGCAGCGAGGGAGATAAAAAACGAAGCTGGCCGTCGGCCCGGCCCGGCCCGGATTTAAACGCGAGGCCTGCGCTGAGCGCAGCCGGCCTGACCACCGAGATGTTTTTTCCATATAAGAGCGACGTCTACGTCGACATGGCACCGTACGCGAACCTGTGTTTCGCCGGCGCGATGATCCTGGTATATACTTTATCGCGGCTCGTCGCGCCGGAGACCTTCGACTTCATGGTGCTCAGCCGGGAAAACGCCTGGCGCGGTTTCTGCTTCGTTTATTTTGTTCACCCGGGATTCTTTCATCTTTTCGGCAACGTCGTGTTTCTCCTGGTCTTCGGCAACGCCATCAACTGCCGGCTCGGACATAAGCGCTATATTATCGCCTTTTTTTCACTGGGCATCATTTCGAGCGTCTTTCATCTGTGGGTCGACGGCGATCCCGCGATCGGAGCGAGCGGTGCCGTGTCCGGCCTGGTGGGCATGTTCCTGTTTTTATTTCCGCGCAGCACCGTGCGCTGCTTGTATATCTTTGGACCGTTCATCGAAAGGATTAGCGCGCCCGCGGCGCTCGTAATCGTGGGCTGGTTTCTTTGGGATCTGCTGGGTTTCTTTTTCGACGACGCGCGCATCGCCTACGGCGCGCATCTGGCGGGCAATGTCGCGGGACTGATCGCCGGTTTCCTGGTCGCTAAGTTCGGATGGATGACTTTTTGGATGGACGATCAGCCGCTGCTGGACGTGTGAATACGGAGGTTTCGCATTTGGATCCGATCTTAAAGAATTCCGAAGTGTGGGTGCAGGAGCTGCGCGGTCAACTTGTGTTTCGCCGGCGCGGCGTTGCGGGCCTGCTAGGAGCGCTGTTCGCGTTTTTATTCGGCGGATTTTTTTATAGCCTGGCGATCTTCGCTGCCCCGCCGGAAAGCGCGTTTTCTTCGGTGGCCGTCGGCATCGCCGCGGCGCTCGCCTTTCTGGGCTTGCTCTCGCTGCTGCTGGGCCTGGTCCGGCACTTCGCGAAGCGCGCCGTCTTCGATCGCGATCGTTTCATATTTCAGTACGGCGTGCTTGCGCTGCCCTTCAGCGCGGTCGCCGTCGAGATGCGCGAGCGGAGCGTGCTCGGCACGGACTTCGCCAGCATGCTCGTTCGCTTTCAGGGCCGCGAACACACGCTGATCCCCGGCGTGTCCGGAAGCCAGCTGCGCACAGTGAGCATTCTGACGGAATCGCTTTCGAAACAATTGGGCGACGGCGCGGCGGCCGGTGAGCAGGAGCCGATCAGCGAGCCGGAGGCCGCGTATCGTGCCGGGCTCATCGCTGAAGAAAATGAAAGACTGGAAGTCCGCGTGGTCGCCGGCATCGTATTTGCTTGCGGCATGCTCTGGGCCGCGACCGGCTTTCTATTTTTTCCGAACGCGGCGTGGGATTTCGTCAGCCGGGGGCCGCTGCTCTGGCCGCTGGGACTATGGCTGGCGCTCCCCGGCCTGGTCGGGCTCTGTTCGACCCGACTGGGGATCTGGTTTCGCGATCTCTCCGAACGCATGCAGACCTTTTTCGTGCTGCTCTGGTTTTTTATACCAGTTTTGATTTTTTAACCGGAATCCATCTCGCGCTACGGCGGCGGATCGAACTCCGGATCGATTATTTCGTGAAATTCGCGGATCGCAAATTCCACGGCCGCCAGGGGCAGAGTTTCGATGAAGGCCGTAACTTCATATTTATGTTCTCCGTCGTTGCGAAAAACATAAAGCACCATGTCCTCGTCGTCCGCAGTAATTTCATATAATAAGACGCCGATCCCGTCGCGCGGATTGACTTCGCTCGCGATCATAATATAAAAGCCTCGCCCGTCGACTTCAAACTGGGGGTCTGTTTTCATAATCTGTAAATCCGAACCGGCCTCGCAAAAAGTGCTATACCGGCCTGCAAGCGTCCAGAAAAAATAAAACCATGCTCCGCGAAATTCGCCTCGTGCATCGTACGCGCAAAATCCCGCTTCTCCGAAATTAACAGTAGCGCATGCCTTATTTTGAGTACATTGAATTCGACTGGCTGCTGCTATTGCTCGCCGCCGGCAGCTTGCTTGCGATCGTGCCGCTGGCTTTCGTTCTGCGACGCAGCCGCCTGGCGCTGCTCTTGCTCGCGGAAATGCTGCTATTGCCGTGGATCGTTCTGATCGCCATCGGAGCTTCGCTGCACTGGCCCCTCGACGATTATATTCCCGAGCCGGAGATTTCACCGGCACCGCGCCTTACAGTGTCTTTGCGACCGCTCCTGCTGTTTCAAAACCAGTCCGCCTGGCTCAAGCTGCAACTGCCCCCGGAAATCGAATCGCGGCGGCAGATGCCCGGCGGTCGCAAACTCGACTGCGGTTTATGGATGGACGAGGGCGGCTTCCGGGTGATGCAACCGATCCTGGATCCTGCCAATCCGCAAATCGAATGGCAGATCGATAATCGAAGCGCCGGCCGCGGGCCTGGCCGGCTGGTCTGCAGTTCACGCGGCAAGCCCGACTTTATGCTGCGCGGCGTGGAGTCCGCCTTCGAGTTTGAGTTTCAATTTTTACCAGTCTGGTTGTTTTATTTCGCGTACGGCTTTCCGCCGGCCGTGATCGCCGTCAGTCTGTGGTTGGTTTGCGGGCGACTGCGACGGACGGCGCATTTCGAGAGTCGTCGCGAATATCGCAAGAAGCGCGAGCGAGAAGATGCCGGAGCGAATGCGAAATCGGCCGAGGGGGAGTCTTGATCCTTTTCGAATGGAACTGGATCCTGCTGTACCTGGCCGGCGCGATGGCCCTCGGTATGCTGCCGCTGTTTTTCTTTCTCAAGCGGCTACAGTTGATCGCTCTCTATCTGGCCGCGGGCTATTTTTTACTTTATGCCGGACTGCACGCCTATCGCCCCTCGATCAAAGGCGAAATCGGTAGCTTTTCGATACCCGCTGACGCTCACACAGACCAGGCGGACTATCAAATTGCAGCGCGGCCCTTCCCGGCGTATCCCGATGAAAGCTTTACGATCGATGTGATGCGGCCCAAACAAAGAACCGGGCGCTGGCTGGAGTGCGATCTCTTTGTCGCCGGCGAAACCGCGCCGCGAAAATCTTTATTCGGCGGCGGAACATCGTGGCGCATACAGGCCGGCCAGGGCGACGCCTTTCACGGCCGACTGTCGTGCGGTCTGCAGACGCGAGCGGGGATCGCCTGGCGCAAAGCGCCGACCATCCAGCAAGACCTAGCGTTTGCATACCTGCCCACCTGGTATCGTCCGTGGACCTATGCTTTGCCGGTGATCGTGATCATACTCAGCCTGGCTCTGACCTGCAGTCGCCTGCTCTGGGTGCGCTTTCTGGAACGTCAGGCTCAGAGTCCGGAGGCGAAGGACGAAGTCGCCGGCGCGGAGTCACAGTCGAGTTAAACGATGCCCGTCTATCAATTTACAGAATTCGAATGGCCGCTCTTGATGCTGACCGTGGGCGCTTTAATCGCGACCGCGCCGCTATTCTTTATACTGAGCCGCGCGCGTCTGCGGTGGATCCTGCTGATCGAAGCGCTGCTGCTGCCCTTTTTGATTTTAACGATTGTGCGACCTTCGCTGCATCTTGCGATCGACGGATTTACTGTGCCGTCCGCTCGATCGACGCCCCTGCGATTGGAAGCGTCTTTGCGGCCGTGGTTCGTTTTCGCCGGGGAGTATTCCTGGCTGGATTTGCGACTGTCGCCCGATGCGATTCAATCGCTGCAACGATCCCGCGACGTGCAGATCCGCTGTCGACTCTGGATGCACAACGGCGGCTATCTCACGGGAGACACCAGCCTGGATTTTGACGGCAGCGAAACGAAGTGGCGGCTGCACAGTCGCGACGACGAGCGCGGGAAAGGCCACATCGTCTGCAGCGCGAAAGGGGAGCCGTCAAAACATTTGTCAGATGCCGCTGCGCCGTGGCCCTTCACCTTCACCTATCTGCCCGCCTGGCTGCGATACGCCGCGTATATCCTGACGACCGCCTGGATCGCGCTCAGCTTCTGGATGACCTGGCTGCGTCTCTGGCGCACCGCAAGTCTCGACCTCCGATCGCAGCATCCAAATAAACCGGAAGGCTCACCGTGATCGCACAGTACTGGGATTGGAATTTACTGTACCTGATCGGCGCCATGGCTTTCAGCGCGCTGCCGGTCTTTGTATTCCTGCGGCGTCGCCGGGCCGCCTATGATCTGGCTGTGATCGGCGTGCTTCTGTATCTGGTCATGCACGCGTATCGGCCGTCGCTATCGGCCGAGATCGACGGCTTTGCGATTCCGGGCCGCGACGGCCAGAGTCTGGAGTATCGCATCGAAATTCGTCCCTTTCTAATATTTTCCGGAGAGTCCTTTGCTTTGATTCTTCGGCCGCCGCGCCTTGCGCTCAACAGCCCGGCTGAGCCCGAGCTCTCGCTTGGCTGCAAATTCGAAGTCGAAGACGGCGTTCGAATACCCCACGGACTGCAGACCATGACGTTTACAGAGTCCCGGGGCTGGATCCTGCGCAGGCCGGACGCCGATCATCTGAGCGGCTGGTTGAGCTGCGATTTTGTCGGACCCGACTCGCGTATGCTCCGCAGCAAGACGAACGGCGCGCTGCTCGTCAGCCAACCGATTAAAATCGTCTATTTTTCGATCTATTATCGCGTGTTTATGTACGGGCTTCCGGTACTATGTACGATCATGAACGTTTTTCTGATCTGCTTGCGTCTGCGGCGCGTGCGAGAGCGGATCGCCGCCGCGGAAAAGGATCCTATAAAATAAAAACCGCGCCTTCACTGGCCCGGTCAAGTATATCCGTAAGATCGGATTGCCAGGCGGCAGCCCATTCGTCTGGCAATCCGATCGACCCAGGCGGGCTTGATGTAATCGACGACCTGGTGAAAGTCGATGTGCTGCTTCAGGAGCAAGAGCCCCGAATTCGATTCCAATTCCGGCAGACGAATGTCGCGCTCACAGACCGGACAGATGAACTGGATTTTCATAAAGTCGGCGCGGCCTCTGGGCAGTTCGTATAGGCCCGACTCATCAAGCGTACTATAATAGGTTTCGTCGATGTCGGCGTCGCAATGCGGGCAGCGCGGTTCGAGGGCCGGCATACCCGGCACGAGGTCGGCGTTTTCGAAATCATATACGGAACAGTATTCAAAACCGACCATGTAGTCCGCATCTCCTGGAAAGGCTTTCAGCGAATTCGGACCCGCCGCCAGCAGATCCTCTTCTTCCTCATAGTAGCCGTCAATGATCCTGAGCTCAGTCAGCGCCCGCCGCGCCCGGATCCCGAAATCCCTTACCGGAAGTCGGTCCTCCGGAAATAAGTTTACATCCATTTCACCCATGGTGTCGCGTGACGTAATTTCCATCGGGTCGATTTTTGCGTCACTCCCAATTCCACAGCCGGTTCGCCGCCCGGTCGCAACGCGCCGTGAATAATCTTTGACCGATGTCGCCCGGTGTTCATGCTGTGGTCGCATTATGGGCGATAGTCTGGAAAGAGGACTGGCCGCCTTCGGCTGGCTGATGATGATCGGAGCGGGAATCGGCGCGCTCGCCGGTCTGTTTGATCTATGGGTTCCGAGTCTCGCCGGCTTTGCCGCGCCGATTTATTTAATGAAAAAACGCATCGGACGTTTTAACGATCCGCGCACGGGCGGCTGGCATTCTTTCGGCCGGGCCATGGACTTCCTGGTCATCGCGGGGGTCAGCGCCCTGTTTGGATTTATTCTGGGCGACAGTAGCCTGGGATTTTTCGGCACGACGTTTTGCGGCGCGCTGGGCTATCCCCTGGTTTTGTTAATGCTGTACGTTTAGAATATGGATCGTGCTTCGAATAGATGAGCGATTTAGATGACCTGAGTATTGGCAGCCCCGCAAAGCATCTGGTGCTGCGCCAGTGGCCCGGAGCGCCGACCCTCGTGCTGCTGTTGATCACAATCCTGAGCGGTGTGGTCGTGATTTCCCTCCTGGTCGAAATGCACAAGCAGTTAGGCACCGCTCCGAATACTTATCTCTGTGATTTTATCAGCTTGAACAACGCGCTGGAAGAATTCAAGCAGGCTCCAGCCGGCACAGATGACACAGAGAACGCGGGCGCGAGCGATCGCGATTTTAGTCGCGATGAGTGCCGGCAATTCATGCGGGATCGACGCATGCAGCAATATCTGGGCGGCATGCTGATCCTGCAGCACATCGGCTACGCGCTGTTTTTCGCCGGCCGCGCGCTGAGCATCAGGCGGTATCGTTCGACCCGGGCGCTGTGGCTCTGCCTGGTTCCGGGATTTTCGCCGGGCGTCGTGCTGGGCATCCCCGTGGCGATCTGGGCGCTGGTGCGGCTGCGGAAAGCGCCGACTGTGATCACGAGTCGGAGTACGTCCGCGGGAAAGTGGTCGGCATTCGCGCCTATCTGGACAATGCCCGCTCCTGAAACAGATCGCCAGCGCGCACTGGCAGGCGTCAGTGCCCGTCGCAGACCGCGGGCGTTCGTCTTAGCCTGCGTTGTTCTAATGTTTGCATGCGCGAGCGCACGCTGCGACTCGGAGTCCGTCGCGCCCGGGAAGTCCGGACTGTCAGTCGACGCCGGGCACGAACATCGCGACGCGCGCCGTCGGCCGCCCTGCGGGTACGTCGACGGCGTATATTCGATTGCATCGCCTCCGAACGCGGCCGGTCAGATTATCGTGCGCGTCCATCGCCCGCCGCCCGGTTATGCCGACGACGAAAGCGAATTGATCTGGCGGCGAAAAAATCGCCGCGACGTGGTATTCCAGATCCTGGCGGGTTTGCCGCCGCCGTGCCCCCTGCGCATTCAAAGGGCGGAGCAGGGCGACGATTTGTTTGTCTTCGACTATAGCTCCGAATTGCTGCTTGTATTTAATGCGCGCAGCGGTCATTTGCATCCCGCGCCGATCGGCCCCGCGCGCAATCCGGTCTGGCTGGTGCAGGAACCGGCGCCAGACGGGCGAGTCAACATTCGAGAGGTTTATCCCGGGGAAATCGACGGCGTTCAGCGCCTGAGCTACAGCGGCGACGCCGGGCGCGTCGAGTGGCTATGGGTCGACGATCGCTGGACGCCAACACAGGAATCGCAGGCAGCCGCCCGGCGGATTCGCGGGCCGTATCTTTTGGAAATTCCAGCGGAGTTCGCGGACCGCAGTCGACGCAAATAGCCGATCACGCCGATCACGCTGGTTTCCCGATTGCATCGCATGCGGCGGCCCGGCCAGTGTGTCAAAATGAAACCACGCAAGATTCGACCGGTCATGCTGCAAATTCTCGGAGCGGCGTTCCTCGGTGCCTTACTGATCGGGCAGACCGCGCCCGTCGAACAGGGGACGCCGGGGCCTCTCGAAGTTTCCCGCTTCCTGCAGGAGCTTAAGAGCCAGGCTGGCGACGACTTCGTATTCACGCCGGAGCAGCGCGCGCAGTTTGAGCCGGCCAGGCTGCACGAGCTGGAAGAGCTGGAGATCGCCTTTGCGAAGTTTGACGCGCGCGGTATGCGCTGCGTGTGCTCGTTAAAAAGTCTGCGCAAGCTGACCCTGTTTATTATCGAGGTCCCGGTTGAATCGCTGGAATGTATCCAAGAGCTGCAGGCGCTCCAGGAGCTGGAACTCTCGGACGTTCCCCTGCAGCCCGCCGTATTCGAAGCCGTCTCACTCTTAAAGGATCTGCGCCAGCTGAAAGTGACGGGAGCGATGGTGGGCTGGAGCCTGGTCGAGCCTCTGGCGCGTCTGCCCCGCTTGCGGGAGCTGGAATTGTGGCCCGCAGGCGATGTGAGCGCGGTCCTGGAAACGATCGCGCAAATCAAATCCCTGCGATCGCTGAAGCTCGGCAACGCGCGTATCGGCGAAGACGCCTTCGAACATTTCAAGGATCTGCCCCTGGAACGACTGAAGGTCGCGGGGAACGCCCTGCATACAAAGCATCTGTTCGGCGAAGCGCTGCGGCACCTGAACGCCGAAAGCCTGGTGGAACTTAATCTGAATTATTCCGGCATTACCGACGCTGACGTTACAAAGCACCTGACGCGATTCCAGGCTCTGCGAAAGCTCGATCTTTCCAATACCGACCTGAGCGACGCGGGCGTTCGCAGCCTGGCCGGTCTGCCCGCTCTGGAGGAGCTGGCTCTGGAGCGAACCGGGCTCACGGCCGCGAGTTTGCCGGCGCTGGCTCGCCTGCCGCGTCTGCGATCGCTTCGTTTCTGGAAGGCCGATTTCCAGGACGCGGATCTCAAAGCCTTCGTTGAATTTCCGGAGCTCCGTGAACTGACGCTCGGCTCAATGCAGATCACGGCGGCGGGGATGCGACACCTGGAAGAACTGAAGCAGTTGGAAAGACTGGAGCTGAGCTATACCCGGGTCAATGACGCGGGGCTGAAGTCGATCGGCGCGCTGACCCAATTACGCGAACTCGCTCTGGCGTCGACTCCCATCGACGGCAGCGGAATCGCGCACCTGGGAGCGTTGTCCCGCCTCGAAAAACTGGGTCTGAGTTTTACGAAAATCAACGATGCGAATCTCGCAAATTTCGCCGCGCTGACTCAATTAAAAAAATTGGACCTGGAGAGCACGAAGATTACAGGTCCCGGCCTGAAACATCTAAAAGATCTGACAAATTTAAGATCCCTCTATCTCACCTTCAATCCGGTGCAGAGCGACGACTTCGCGCAGCTCGCCGGACTGACCCGGCTACGGCGACTGCATCTGGATCAAACCCGGCTCGACGATCAAGCGCTTTCCACGCTGGCACGGTTTCAGGATCTTGAATACCTGATGTTGAGGGATACGAAAATATCGGCCGAAGGCCATCGCAAAATTCGAGCGGCCCTGCCTCGCGCGCAGATCTTTCGCTGAGCCTTAAAGAATTTTTCGCACGGAGAATTGAATTCATATGCAATTAGAACAAGCCGCTGAAACGATGCGGTCCACTTTGATCGAAGCCGGACGCGGGCTGGTCGAACGCGAATTCCTGCTGGAACTGGTCGTCTTGGCGGCCGTCGCCGGTGAACACCTGCTGGTGATCGGACCGCCGGGCACCGCGAAGAGCGCGGCGGTCCGCCGGGTGAGCAGCGCGCTGGGCGGCGAGTACTTCGAATATCTGCTGGGCCGCTTTACCGAACCCGGCGAAATCTTCGGGCCGATCGATCTGCGACGCCTGCGCGAAGGCGCTCTCGAAACCGATACGACCGGCATGCTGCCGGAAGCCGACATTGTTTTTCTGGACGAAGTCTTTCTGGGATCGACGGCGATTTTGAATACGCTCCTGGGAATTCTGAACGAACGGGTCTTTCGTCGCGGTCGCACGCAGACCGCCTGTCCGCTGCGCATTTGCGTGGCCGCGTCGAACGCGCTGCCCACCGAAGCGGCCCTCGCGGCCTTCGCCGATCGCTTTTTGGTGCGGGCCTTCGTCGACGCGGTACCGGACACGCGCATTGAAGATCTACTGGAGCTGCCGACCGAAACGCCCGAAATAAAAGGCGAACAGCGCGCGACCCCCGTATCCTTGAAACTGCTCGACGTTCTGGGCCAGGCGCGACGTCAGGTCGATGCGAGCGCGATCACCGCCGGACTGGCGGAGGGCATTCGTCTGCTGCGGGCGCGCGGCATCTGGCTGAGCGATCGACGGATCGTTAAGATCAAGCAGTTGATCGCCGCGGCGGCCGTGCTGGCGGGGCGCAGCAATGCGACGACGGCGGATCTGTGGGCGCTGCTGTATGCGATTCCAACGGCTGAAGAACAGGACGAAGCCCGCGAAACTCTGCGCGATCTGCTGGAACCCGCGGAAAATTCCTGCGTGCCTTCGGCGGCCGAAGACGCTTCCCAGGGCATGCGCGCCCGGGCCGAAGCTTTGCTGCGCGCCGGCACGGAAGCCCTGGAACGACCGGCGGACGGTCCGGGGGAACAGCTCCGCCGCGAAGGCATCCTGCGCGAAATAGACGCGGCCTTCGGCGAAGCGATCCCCGAAGAGCTGCGCGACGTGCGCGAAAAGCTCACGGCCGGAATGGATTGAAGTCCGGTGCTCGCTCTGTCGTTTGAATCTCGCGCGGAACCGCGCGCTCCCGAGCTCGCCCTGGGACGCGGTCCGGTCGCGATGCGATTGTTGGAGCGCGTCGCGGCGCGCCAGAATCTTTCGTCTCTGCGAGGAGCCGCGGCGCCCGAACTTTTCTTTGTGATCGGTGCGGACTTGCCCTGGGTCGACGGCGTGGAATACTTCGGCCGCGTGGGCACCGTCTATTTGCCGACGACTCTCGCGGTCGTGCCCGAAGAATTATTTATTCAACGAGTGGCTCGCGAGTACGGTTCGTGTATCGTGCTGCCGGATACATTGATTCGCATCGCAGCGGCCTTGAATCTGAGCGATGCGGCGCTGCCGGCGCTGCGCGAAATTGTCGGGAGCCGGGCAGATGCCTGAGCTGCCGCGATCGCTGGCCCACTGGGGCGAAGGCCTGGCCGATTTCGGACTGGAGTCCGCGCTCGCCCTCGCGCCGATGCTGCGCGGGCTGACGGATTTGATCGGCCCCTTTCCCGATCCGCAGTTCGCCCATACCGGCGAGCCCGACGGCTATACCGGCATCACCAGGCGGAGTCGCAACTATGATCGACTGTTGATTCACGAGTGGTTGCTGGCTGAAGAAGCGCCCGATGAATTTTTACGCCGCTCTGTGAACGGGGAACATTTATTTCATCAACTCGATCGCCGCGATCATACGGCGACCCGCAACGCTCTGGTCTGGTTCGACGCGGGTCCGCTGCAGCTCGGCGCGCCGCGCATCGCGCACATGGCGCTGCTGCTGGTCCTGTACCATCGCGCCCGGGCGGCGGGCGTAGACTTTTACTGGGGCATTCTACAGCAGCCGGAGGAAATTTTCAGCGGCGTCGGCCCGGAGGACGTGCGCAGCATGTTGAAGCTGCGCTCGGAGCGGGCGATTACTTCGAAGAGCATGCAGACCTGGCGCGACTCCCTGGGGCGTCTGGACGATGAAGATGATCTCTGGCTGGTCGGGCCGGTGCAGCTTCAGCAGTTGGCGCAATCAACGGCGGATCGAAATTTTTCGCTGCTGACAATCGATGAAGAAACGGGCGCACCCAGCCTGGAAGTTCGCGCGGAACCGCGCGGCGCCGCGATCCGGACGTTAAGACTTCCGCTGCCGAAGGAAAGCGAGCGCGTCGCATTGATTCGCAATCCCTATCATCGCAGCGCCCGCAAGAACATCAGTCGGTCGAATCTTACGGCGGCCCGGCCGGATCAGAGCGGTCTGATTTTCGACGCGAAGGGCCGCCGGATATTCGCGCGATTAGAAGACGAAAGCATCCTGTGCATAGATTGTCATCACCGTCCGGCCACCCTGCAGACGCTGCCGCCGGTCGGCCGGACGATCGCCGTGGGAACGTGGGGCAAACACATCGTGCGAGTTGTGCGGGAAGATCGTACGCTGCGGGTGATCGCCTATCGGGACGGGCATCCCGTTCATGAAAGTACTTTGTTCAAGGCCGTGGCTGCTCCGGGACCGCTCCAGCCGCTGTACTGCTGGCCGCACATGTCAGGGCTTTTCTTTTTTGACGAAGCGGGCGTCGGCCACGGTTTCAGCTACTATCTGAGTCATGTGGTCGGCAGATCCTGTAAGTACCCGGAGATTCTCACGGCCGCTCCGACGAAAGAAGGTTTGATGTATGTGGTCCGCGACGATTCCGACAGGGTTTTTTGCCGTCTGCGCCCCGGCGGAGTGGTCGGGAAGCGGGACTACCAACACGAGGCCACTATGTCCCTCGCGAAGCAATTAGAAGACGGCGACGATATCATCCGGCTTTATGCCGGCGCACAGGACGTGGTGCTCGCGGCCGGCCCGCTCGACGACCTCAGCCTACAAGCGATCTTGAGCCATGGTTCTGATCGAGTTTATGCGACGCGCACGCTGGACAATAATATTGTGCCGGAAAATCTCGTCGGTTATTCATCGTCCGGCGAGGCGGTGTTCCTGGATTCGGATCGTCGGGCTCTGAAAGTCCAGGCGACCGGCGAAGACCACGGCGTACGCGAACTGGCGCAGGAAACCGAAGATATCGAATCCGCCGTGGTCGGCCCGCGAGACCGCGTGGCGTATCAAACGGCGAGCGGCGTCGTGCGCGTTTTAGCAATCAGCAACGGCAAAGAAATCGCGCGCTATGCTCCGGGGGATCTTTGAAACCGCTGCGGCTTTTATATCGCGGGTCGGTGCTCGCCTCGGGTTTCGTGTTTTACGGCGCGGCGTCTCGCCCGCGAAATACACGTCGGGCGCAGGAGCAGATCGCGGCGCTGTATTCTCCCGGCGTGCGGCTCTTCGCCGACCAGGACGACTGGATCTTATTTTTGCCGGAGCCGATACGCATCCGCGCGGAGTCTGCTCCGGGCGCGCCGTTCATTCTGGAAGAAGGACGCTATCTGGCGACGCCGCTGAGCATGCAGGGGCCGCTGACGGAATTCGCCCCCGGCAGCGTCAGCCGCTACTGCCGGGGCGAACTCCGTACGATCGATCCGCAGCGCGACGCGACGCCGGTAGACCTTTCCGGGTGGCTGGAGCTGCCGGCCTTTCGCATTATCGAGGCGCGCTTTCCGAAATTGCCGGCGACGGAAACCGAGATCGTGCAGGCCGCGTCGAAAAAGCCGCACGAAGTTTTGGGCATTCGCCGCGCGCCTGATTTCTGGACGCTGCTCAAAGGTCTGCGGCGATCCGGCGTGCCGGTCGAAGTCGGCGGAATCGTCGGCGGCCTGCTGAGCGGCGCCACGCGACTGCTGCGCTTCGCGAATCGCCTGCGGGCGAAGGTCCAGGAACAGGCCGGCCCCGCTAATACAACATCAGAGAATATTAAGCGAATTGGAGACAGCCCGAAGAAACGGCGCTCGATCTGGCCGGCCATAGTCGAGCGGCTGGATTTTTTGAATCTCTTCGGCCTGATGCACTCGGCCTACTTAAAGCGGGTGCTGGCCATGTTCGAGCGCGGCGATCTGGAAAACGCGCTGCGTCACGCTCCGGGCCGAAGTTCCGGAGACGCTTCGGCGGCGACGAGCTTCGGCGGTTTCGGTCCCCGCGCTTCGCTGGACCTGTTTACCCGGGGCGGCGTCGCCATCGGCTCGATTTCGGATCGCCTGGCCGCCGCGCTACAGCAACGCTACGAACAGGCGCTGGAACGTTTGCTGCGGGAAGGGCGCTGGAAAGAGGCGGCCTTCGTGCTGGCGGAGCTCCTGGACGAAGCGGAGCGAGCCGTCGCCCTGTTGGAAGAACACGGCATGCTGGAAGAAGCCGCGCGTACGGCCGAAGCCCGGGATCTACCCGCCGGGCTCGTTGTGCGTCTGTGGTTTTTGGCCGGCGATCAGGAACGGGCCGTCGCCCAGGCGATTCTGCACGGGGCCTTTTCCGACGCGGTCACGCGCCTGGAGCGAGCCGCAGAGATCGAGCAAAGCCAGGTGTTGCGTTCGCTGTGGGCGGATCGCCTGGTGGCCGCGGGCGCCTATGCGAAGGCCGCGGAAGTCATACGCAATACGGGCGACGACATTCGCCTGCGCGAAGTGCTGGATCTCGGCGTGGCGGTAGGCGGTCGCCCCGGCGCGCGCGCTCTCGCTCGCCGATTGATTTTCACCGAAAACGAAGAGGGCGCCGCCGCGCTGCTCGCCTCCGAACACGCGTCGATCCTGCTGGAGGAACTGCTTAAGTTTCCGAAAGAGGGTGGCACGATCGCCGGCGCGTACTCCCGGAAGGCGGCGCGTTTGATTGCCGCGGGGGAATTGAGCGGACCTTTCGAAAAGCTGGCGGAGCGTTCCTTTGACCGGGCCTTCCGCGAAGACCTGCGGCGGCTCAAACCGAAGTCCGTCGAAACCAGGCGCGAATTCGACGGCAGCGATTATTATTCGGACGCCGACGGAATTCTCCCCGTGCACGACGCGGTCGCGCTGCCGGATGGACGGCTGCTGATCGCTTCCGGGGAGCAGGGCGTGCGTCTGAGCGACGCGACGGGCCGACCCCTGGCAGTGTTTGACTGTCCCGCCGAGCGTTTAGTCCTGGCCGATAGCGGCGCGCGGGCGCTGGCCCTGGCTCGTGCCGGCACGGATGCGCGCCTGACGCGCCTGGATCTTTCGCAGCGGGTCGCTCGCAGCTGGTGCGTCGCTCAGCTGGAGCATCATTGTGACGGCTATGACGGCAACGTCTGGTTTGTGGCGGACCAGCGCCGGGTGCATGCCATCGACGTGCAGTCTCCCGGCTTTCGCTCCCTGTGGAGCGTCGAAATGGAAACCCGCGATCTGCTTCGCCAACCGGGCTGGCTGGAATGTCTGGCGCTGCCCCCGGATTCTTTTTCGGAACAGGTGGCCTGCTATGAGTTGTACCGCTACGCGCTGCCGGATTTGCGTCTGGCCGATCGCATTACCGCGAAATCT
The DNA here is from genome assembly GCA_024742665.1 of bacterium. GTDB lineage: Bacteria > Spirochaetota > Leptospiria > Leptospirales > Leptonemataceae > JANSYA01. Next base: position 23,173 of record JANSYA010000017.1, on the reverse strand, counting down.
AAATCCGGCCGGCGTTATGCGCCGGGTTATGCGCTCGGTTCCGGCGGAGTTTTATTTTTTACGCCGGGTGCGCCGGGCGAAGTCGCGGCCGGCAGCGATCTGATCCCGCACTCGGCGCTCGAAATCGCGGGCGAATCTTCTATCTGGAAGACCGATCGCCTGGAAGCGAAGAGCGAACAGTGCCTGCGAATTCTGGCTCTGGCAGTCGGCGATCACGAACTCGCCCTGGCCGGTGAATTCGCGAGTGCGCCCGATGCGAACGGCGATTATAAAATTCGGCGAATGGTGCTGCACTTCGACACGACAGGCGCGATCAACAAACGCATCGAAATTGCAAATCTTCGCGCAGACGATCAGGAATCTCCGATCGGTCTGCGCTGGTCGGGGCCGATTTTGACGATCGCGGTTCGCGACGGACGCGTTCTGACCTATGATCGCCGCACCGGCGCAGTGTTCGCAATCGCCCCGGAGTAGCCGCGAGTTACTGTCCAGCACTTGCCCGCGCCGGTCGCGGTATAAATTCGCTTTGTTTTGTAGCTGACGGGAAATTCAGTCTCGCAGACTCTGAAATCGTGAATCATAAAGAGATACAAGCTTCGCCGGAATTGCGTGATTTGAGGCCGGGCTATTCGCGGCGCTTCTTCGCGCTCCTCATCGACGTTATCGTTCTGAGCGTGCCGCTTTTCTGCCTGGGATTCGCCTTCTACGATTTTTTCGTTTCCCTCGGAGATTACGGCCGGCTCTTCGGCGTCGCCCTGGGCCTGCTGTACTTCGGCATCTTGAATAGCGCCGTCGGCGGCGGTCAGACCTTCGGGAAGCGTCTGCTCGGACTGCGGGTTGTGCGTCTGGACGGCGAGGCGCTGTCGCCCGGGGCCTCTTTTCTGAGAGCCGCGATTCTGATCGTGCCCTTTCAACTGAACGGCCTGGAAATACCGGTGAACGACAGCTCGCCGATTCTACTCCTGGCGATCTCGTTGATCTTATTCGCCGGCCTGCTCGGCGTGGTGTATTATTATATATTTAATCGGGACAATCGCCGGGTGCTGCATGATTTCGCCGTGGGCTCAATTGTGATCGCATGCGACGCCGGTTATGAAGAGAATCGCCCGCTGCGCAAGGAGTCGTGGCATATTCACGCGGGGTATGCGATGCTGATCCTGTTCGTTGTCGCGGTCGGTGTGAACAATCTCACCAGGGTTCCGGTGCAGAGCTTAACGAAAAGACTGGGAGCCGTGCAGGCGAGCGTAATGTCCTTCGACGAGGTGCGTTACGCGTCCGTCTACAGCGGCATATCAACAGAAGATTCGAATGCGGTCGGCGATATTTCGATCGCGCTGCAGTCGAATGTGCCGCCGGCAGAACTCAAAGAGAAGCTGCCGGCGATCTACGCGCGCCTGGTAGGGGACGCGCCCTTTATTCTACAAACCCGCCGCCTGAGCTTTACGATCGTTCGCGGCTTCGATCTCGGCTTTGCGAGAATCACCGAAACCGACCAGGCCCGCAAAACCATCGGCGAATGGGAGCTGGAGCGACGGCGCAAATGAGGGCGTCGGCGCGGGCTTGCGTCCGCTCTGTTCGAATATGTCTGGAGATTGCCTTTTGCGTCGGCTTGTATTGATCGCGTGTTTGATTCTGTTTGCTGCGATCGCATTCATTTTCGCGCCTGCCTGCTCCGAGGACGTCGAAATACCCGAAAGGCCTTTCAGCTTTACGGACCTGGAATCGGCCCTCGCCGCGCCCGACGCGGTTCGCCGCCTGGTCCTGGGGTCGGGCGATACCGTGTCGCCTGCGATCGGCCGGCTGAAGAATCTGGAAGAACTCGTTGTAATCGGAGCGCTGCGGCTGCCGCCCGAAATTTCCGGATTAAAACAGCTGAAGCTGCTCGATCTACAGCTCTTCGAAAGCGACGCGCTGATTCCCGCCATCGGCGAGCTGGAAAATCTCCGCACGCTGACGCTTCATTCTTCTGGTCAGACTGGAAACCGGGCGCGGATCCAGTTCTCTTTTCAGAAATTGCGGCGGCTGCGCCGGCTGGAGATCGAAGACCTGCCCCTGCAGGCGGTGCCCGCCGGCGTTTTGAAGCTGGAGAATCTGGAGGAGCTGAGGATTCATAAGAGCGCGATCCAGGAAATTCCGTCCGGGATCGCGAACATGCGCGGACTGGTTGTGCTGGATATCAGCGATGCGCGGATTCAAAGCATCCCCCCGGAGCTCGCCGCACTGCCTGAGTTACAGTCCGCACGTTTCTATAATAACAAGTTAGAGGGGTTTCCGAACGTGCTCCTGGAGATGTCCCGACTCAGAGGGATCACTCTTTCGGGCAACGCGATCCGAAGCCTGCCGAAATCGATTGGCAGGCTGAGCGCCCTGGAGCATCTCAGCCTGCGCGGATGTCAGCTGGAAAATTTCCCCGATAGCTTTCGAAAACTAAAGCGCCTGTGGTCGCTGTCTCTATCGAGCAACGGGCTCAAGGAATGGCCGCCGGGTCTTTCCGAAATGTCGGACTTACAATGGATCGACCTGACTGACAATCGCCTCGAATCTATTGATCCGGGAGTATTTCAGCTTGATCAGCTGCGCAGCCTGCGTCTTTCAAACAATCGCATCGAAACTTTGCCGCCGCTGCCGGACACTGTGTGGCGTCCCTGGCCGAATTTAGAAAAGTTATATTTGAGCGGCAATCCCATTCAAGAAATCCCGCGGGAGTATTTGGAACTGCGAAAAATAGACACGATCTGGATTGATTCCACGAAGGTGCCCGCGAGCTTCCGCGCGTCTTTGCCCCGGCATCGCCAGAGGCGATTGCGGACGGACGAAGACATACGCCCGCTTTAATCCGGCGGTGCCGCCGCGACCGGGTCCGCAGGCGAATCGCGAAGCCGGCGCATAATTTACGGGAACCAGTCGCGCGCTTCGCCGTACACGCGCATGAGGGCGGAGCGAATCACGTTCCGATATTTTGGACGATCAGCGTACGGCGCCGCGATTTCCATCAGGTACTCTTCCGTATCTTCATCATAATCGGTATAGGCCTGGAGAATCGAAACGAAGTCGTGGCGAAATACGAACTCCTGGCCTTCTTCGCGAGCCATATCGTATAAATCTCCGCCGTACTCGCTCAGCAAGCCGGGCTCCCGCTCCAGTCCCTCAAAGCACAATTCCATCGCAAGGCGCGACCGGCCGGCCAGGGCGCAGGTATCCGCCAGGATAACAACCAGCTCCGGGCAGTTCGGAAAACGATCGCGCATGCGGGTCCAGAATTCGATGTGTTCGTCGTAGTCCTCGCGAATGATTATGTACTCGGCGCCGTAGTGATGGCGCAGTCTCAGCTTCAGGCGGGCCAGGGTCCCGGGCTGAATCTCGTGGACGTCGGGAATCGAATCGTAAACGAAGTTCAGCCAGTCCCGTACCGTCGGGAAACTATCGCGTTCTCGGATCGAATCGGAAAGATAGGCGTACGGATCTTCGCGCCCGCGAAAGATTCTGTTCAAGAATTCAGACCAGGCCATTCTGTGATCAATCCAGAATTTTGCGAAAGGACAGGCTGATCCGGGCGCCGCTGCCGGGCGCTCTGGGAATCGCATGCAGCCAGTGGTCCTGCACGGCCTGGTCCACGTCGCTGTAGTCTGGAAGATCGCCGGACAATGATCGCAGCGTGGCCGCGATTTCGGCGAAGGCTTTTTGAGAGACGCGGATGGAATCCCGGCGCAGGAGAGGCATCAGGCGCGCCCCTTTTTGTTTCGGCGTCAGGTCCGGTTCTCCTTCGGCCAGATCGATCGCCGCATACCACAGATTCGGACTGACGATTCGATCGACGCGACCCGGACTGCGGTCAGGATCAATGGCAAAGGATTGATATTCTTCGAAGGATGGGAAGGCCGTGATGTGCAAAGAGGTCTTGCCCTGCCGCTCCTCCGGTCCCGGCACATCCAGAAAATGTAAATAGACGTGTTTTCTTCCTCGTTTTTGCAGAGGCTGCCCCGAAAAATCGGCGGGTGCTACTCGCTTTGACAATCCGAGGATCCGGTTGATTTTCTCGAACATTGCAGTGGCCGGAGGAGATTTCGCGCGGTCTCGACGAAATCGTCAACGAAATATGCCGGCCCGGGCTCCGTATTTCAGCTGCCGGCGTTTTCGAAGCTGTTTTAAGTATGATTTATAGAGTCTTAGGCATCAGGAGTTATGTACGAAATTCTTATGATAATTTCGATATTCACAGTATTTGAAGTTGACGCTTCCGTGTTTGGGATTCCCTTATGAATCCGGCGATGAGCCGATGAGCCGATGAGCCGATTTCCGATTTCCGATTGCATGGAGAAAAAAATGTTCATATCTTTACGCAAGCTTGCGTTACCCCTGGGCTTTGCGCTGCTGATCCAGTGCTTCCCGGCAGTGTCGACACCCGATTTTATGAAGGCCGGCGAAGACATCCCGGTTAAAACCCAGGATTCCGCCTATGCCAGCTATAGCGGCGGAATCGGCAACGTCGTCGTCGGCGAAATCATGCAGTACTCTGACGATTCACAGTACAAAAATGTCATCGAAGGCAGCATTGGGATCGATCAACTGGCGAATTTCAGCGAATTAACCTTTCGCGCGTATCATCCCAAAAAGCTCAAGGACTACCAGGCGGAGTACGTTTTCTATGTATTTCACGTGGCCGCGGACGACGGTTCCTATGAACAGAGTTTCCTGAAGCGAGTCAGTCTGGAAGACAGTCGCAGCTCTTATCTTGAGCGCAAAGAGATCGGTCTGCCCACGAAACTGGGTGGGGAGCATGATAAGGTCGATTATTTCGGCGGCTTCCCTTTCCAACTGGCCAGCGGCTCGTTCGACGTGCAGAAGGCGCGGTACTTTATGCTGGAAAGCGACAACGAAGTTCGGTATCGCGATTTTCAATATCTGCGCATCTCCGATCTGCGGCGACTGCAGTACGATAAAGAGTTCGCATCCCTGACTGTCACAATCAACGTCTACGCCATCAAATCGGACGGCGAGCGGCTGATGGGGGAGGGCACGAAAAAAGTGTACCATACCCGCAGCGACGGCACGATCGAAGAACGCGAAGTCCCGAAGAATTTGTATCGCGTTGAGCACTACAAATTCGGCGAGCAAATGGCGACGGGTAAATTCGACATCCTGTTCTGATTCTTCGGGCATTTGTGGCGGGCGTATCTGGAAGGGCGCAGCGAAGGAAGAGACGATGTGGCCGCCGCGGACGAAGTGCGAGAGCGCCGCGAACTAAATGCGGGCAAGGATCGACACGCCGCCGTTCAATCCGCGGTGCGTTCGTTTCAGAATACCGCTCAATTTCTGGTCGATGCCGGCGAGATTCGACTTGAATTCTAAACCCGTTTCGAACACGACTCAGGCGAAGCATGTGCTTCCCGCAGCGCCGCAAGTCTTCCCCGACTCCAGGCCCGCCCAATGACAGCGCACCTGTACAGCGCGAAGGATTTGCTAAAGTACGTAGATCTCTGCGCGCGACTGAGCGAATGTTTCGATGAGGTCGAACCGAATTTAACGGTCGGCCGCAACCTGCTGCGGATTCAGGCGCAGGTCGAAACACTGATGGCCCGGCATCGCCTGGAGTCCGCGTTTCGATACAAGGGTTTCCCGGCTCTGGTTATGACCGGCATAAACGACGAGATCAATAACAGGCAGCCGACGGATCGCAATCTGAAAAACGGCGATTGGCTGAACTTTCATATCGGCGTGCGCAAAGACGGACTCTTCGCGTACCAGGGCTGGACCTATTTGATCGGTGAAGCTCCCGTTCGAGACGGGCAAATCATCGCGACCGGCAAAGAAACGCTGCGCCGGGCGGTCGCCACCGCGGGTGTCGGCGTTTCGGTGCAAAAAATCGCAGCGGCGATCGAGTCCACGCTAAACGAAGGCGGGCTCTTCCCCTGTCGGCATTTCGTCGGGCACGGATTCGGGCCTGATTTTCACTGCGAACCTTCCATAGCAACGTACGCGAAGACGCCGGTGCGCGATAAACTCAAACCCGGCATGGTGATTTCCATCGTCGTAATGGGTCTGGAAGAAGATGATGAAATCAAGATAATGCAGGATGACTGGGGAATTAAAACTCGCAACGGCGGCCGCGGGCTGTTCTTCTCGCAAATGCTGGCGGTCGAAAAACGCGGAGTCACGGTTCTGGCGGGGCCGCGATCGCCGAACTGACGCCTGCTAATTTGACTTTATTCGCACTTAGCGAAAATCTAATCCAGCGCCTCCTGAGAGCAGCCCAGGCCCGATCGCCGGCAGGCGCCGTCCGGATCTTCCATTAGCTCATACAGCCCCGGTTGAAAGGGGAAAGGATTCCCGGGGCTCAGGACTGGCATATATGCGACACAAACGAATCGTGCTCGCACGCTTTTTGATTCGCGCAGGGCTCGGTCAGGCTGCTGGTCAAAGCGAATCAGATAGCCGCCCGCGCCCCAGTAGGGCGCCAGCTCGCGATCCAGAACGGCGTGCGTGCCGGTCGCGTTTTCTATTTCGGCCGGCTGAGGAATACTCAGGCCCCGCGCCGCGCAGATTTCGCGGGCGTCTTCATAGCGGGCAAGCTCCGAAGACGCCCGCGTCAAACACAAACCAATATCGGTCACCCAGACCAGCGGACAATCACGCAAATGGGCTTCGCGCGCGGCTTCGGGACTATGGCAGTGCAGGGCCAGCGCGAAGATGAGCGCGATGCCGGACTGTATGTAAGAAGTGAGGCGCATTGTTTTTTCCCGGGTAGTGGTGGGGCACACGCAAAGCCGCGGCGCTCTGGTTGAGTTTCGCCGCGGAATTTCATCAGTCAATCTTATCTCCAGGCGCGATTGTCGCTCACTCATGAAATTCATTGACTGATTTGTTCTGCCGCATTCTAAATGATTATAAAATGCAGACGAAGCACCGATCCAAAAAACACGGCGGCCGTCCCGGGACGAGTCCGATGGCGGCCCGGATCCTATCGTTGACAATCCTATCTTTAATGATCCTGTGCGCGGCGGGCTGCGAAGATGCGAACCGCAGCGAAAAATCGAAATCTATGCCGCCGGGCGTTGCTGCGGATGTGAGTCTACCCGGGGCGCTGCCGGAAACATGCCGTTCAGCCCTGCGGGAACCCGGGCCGCTGAGCGTGCCCGAGGAATGTTATACCGGGCCGGGCAAAGACTTCTTCGGCGCCGGTGACGAATATCCCACTCAGCAATATGTTTATGTCAACGGCGCCGGCGTTCGCCTGCGCGCGAAACCCGGGCTCGGATCAGAAGCGCGCGTGCTGACGACAATGAAGCTGGCGAGTCGCGTGGGCGTTTTGTATACGCGCAAGGATCCGGTGGTGATCGCCGGCAAGACCGGACGCTGGGCCTTCGTTTATTTTTCCGAGCTCGGCTTTAACGAACCGCAGGAACCGAGCGCGGTCGGCTGGGTCTTCGATTATTATCTGTCGCGTCCGTCCGATTTTCAGCCGGTTCAGCAATACGACGAACGAGTGCACGCGATGGGCGTCGTCGACTCGCTCTACTGTTTGAAAACGAAAGCCAGCGGCGCCTATACCTTCATCACCTGGACGAAACCCGAATTCGGCGGAACGACGAAAGTTTCCGGGCAACTCTATCGGCATCGAGCTTTGCTCTGGCCCAGGAATCCGACCGGAGAGTCCGGCGAAGAATTCAGCTGGATTTATACGGATCGCAGCGGCGAACTGTATTCTGAGCCGTTTTATGGCTTGCAGCCTTCGTCGCGAGAGCTATACGAATCTCGATTCGCGAAGATGATAGACGACGAAGGCGTACGATAGGCATTCGATGGGCTTTCGATAGTGATGCGATCAGGGCGATAACAATGCCGCAAGAAATCGAGCGAAAATTTCGAATCAAAGTTGGGGCCTGGCCGCGCCCGGAATCCCATCAGGAGATTTCCCAGGGCTACTTAAACAGCGCTAAAGAACGGATCGTTCGCGTTCGCGTGACCGGCAAGCAAGCCTGGCTGACGATCAAAGGGCTGACCTCCGGCGCGACCCGTTTGGAATTCGAATACGAAATCCCAATCGATGAAGGACGACACATGCTGAACGAGCTGTGCGAGCGCCCGATTCTTTCAAAGACGCGTTATCGCGTGCCTGTCGGCCGGCATGTCTGGGAGATCGACGAATTCTCCGGCGCCAACGCCGGGCTCGTCGTCGCGGAAATCGAACTCGCAAGCGAAGACGAAGAGTTCGAAATGCCGGACTGGGTGGTCGAAGAAGTTACGGACGATCCACGCTATTTTAATTCGAATTTGCTGCAACATCCTTTCGGCGACTGGGAGTAGACATGGAACCCTTCTTCCAGATCTGGCAACGTCTCTCGAAAAACGGCCTGTCCATATATATGTGGAGCAATGTCGTCCTCCTGTGTTCGGGGCCGGTCTGGTTGTCGCTCGGATTTATTTTTTCTATCACCCAGCCGTTTTTTACGATCGGAGCGGACGAGCTATCGATCGATGCATATCCCGGCCTGATCGCCTGCCTGGTCTCCTGGCTTATGATTTCGATGGCCTGGGTGGTGGCGCCGATATCCTGGATGGCCGTCGGAAGTACCTACGGGCAAAAGCGAGCTGTCACATTGCTCTTGATCTTAACGACCCTCATGGCGGGACTCTTAGTCGGTCCGATGGCCTGCCTGGATCTCACGTCGATCCGAAGCGGCGACTCAGAGAGCCGGATCAAGGGACCGTTGATCACTCAGAGCTTTCGCACGACGGACATATGCGAAGTAAGGTTTCGCAGCGCGCCACTCGGATATAGAGGAATGACGCGTTACGAATTAAAATTCGATCTGGCGAAACCGGAAATGAATTATCTATTTCATCTGATTCCGTTTACCGGCGACGGCGAAGCGCGTTTCATTTATACGCCGACCGTGGGCTCTGAAGGATTTGATCAGGCCGCTGAAGAGTTGCAGCGCTATTTCGAAGCACGCGGCTTTCGTTTTTCGGGCGCTGATAAATCGATTCGGGCCGCTGCGCCCGATGGACGCTGCCGGCCGGAGTCTTCGCCCGGGGATCGGAGCCTGCTTCCGGGGATTGACATCGAATCATAATGCTTACGCTAACCAAAAAAATCGGAGCCAGCGCGATCGCGGCGCTGGCCCTCGGCTGTTCAGCGCTCGAACGGCCGGTGCCTCCCGCTAAAATCCAGGCGGGCGTCGTTGGCGGCACGATGGTCAGTCAATACAGCACCTTCGGACCGGTGGAAACGATCGCTGTCGGCGACACGGTGGACTCGCCGAACCCCGAGCGACTCTATCGATCGAAGCTCAAGCGCGTTCTGGATGTCCGCAGCCAGATTGTCCCGGAAACCTATTTCATCCTGATGGAGCATACGAATCTAATGCTGGAAGTCTCGGGGTCGACTCAATTGCTTACGTGGGGCTTCGAGTGGAAAAGAGCGGACCAGTTGACGACCGAAGATATTCTGATTGGTTCTCTCACAAGTTCGGCGCGAGTGATTGCGATCGAGCTTCGCACCGAAGCGAAGCGAATCTACTGGTTAGACGTCGAAGACTGGCACAGTTTCAGGGTCGGCCGATTCTGGTTTCCAGTTCGAGAATGATAGGAATCACCGTTTCGCGGCGCGCGCAACCGGGTCGCCTTTGTGCATAAAAAAGCGGGCGAGTTCGCGCTCAAGACTACTATTCCGAAAAAATTCTGTCGGTCGAAAGCCGGTTCCCGAATACGATTTTCACCAGAGACTCCGATCTCAAGCGAAATGCTCGACAGCTTAATCGGTTGCGAAAGAATTCGTGCGTGCGGGAGGACATCACAGGGAGAATGAATAAGATGGAACGCCTGTTGTCGATTTGGGAGCGCTCTCCGAAAGACGCCCTGTCTCTATATTTATGGAGCTGCGTCGTCCTCGTGTGCTCGGGGCCGATCTGGATGCTACTCGGAATTGTTTTTTCGATAACGCAACCGTACTTCACTATCGGACAAGACTATCTTTTGATCGCAGCCTATCCCGGCCTGATCGCGCTCTTTTTCTCGTGGTTTACGATATCGCTCGGCTGGGTGGTGGCGCCGCTCTCCTGGATGGCCGCCCGGGACAGCCGCGACGAAAACCGGGTTCGCATTCTGCTTCCGGCGATCCCGACCCTCTTCCTGGGACTCGCGATCGGCCCGATGGCTTTCCTGGATCTTACGTCGATCCGCTTCGATGACAGTGAAAGCCGGATCAGGGGGCCGCTGATCACTCAGAGCTTTCGCACGACGGACATATGCAATCTGCTGTTTCGGAGCGCGCGAATCGGATACGAAGGCATGCGGCGTTACGAGTTGCAGCTGAATCTGGCGAAACCGGAAACGAATCACCTGTTTCATCTGATTCCTTTTACCGGCGACGGCCAGGCGCGTTTCACTTATACGCCGACCGCTGGCTTCGGCGGATTCGATGAGACCGCCGAACAGTTGAAACGCCATCTCGGGGCGCGCGGTTTTCGCTTCTCGGGTAACGCTCATTTCATTCAGGCCGCAGCGCCCGATGGATATTGCCAGTCGGAGACGACTCTCGATTCATGACTTCTTGCTTCGGAGCCGGACGGAGGCCTTTCGGTTCCTCCATCCGGTTCTCGTCAAATTTCCTCGATCTTTCGGAGGAACCAGGTTCGGGCCGTCGCGCTGACGGCTTTTTGCACCTGCTTCCATTCCAGACCGGCGGCGTCGAGTTCCGCCGTCGATTCTTTGCGCACGTCGGCCGCGAAGACGCCGATGAACGGGCCGATATTTTTCGGATCGTAATCACCGCCGCAGCGTTCGCCCGCAATTTGCAGCAGGCGATTTTCGGTTACGAAGATGTTTACGAAGTCATCAATGCTCTGCGCGACTTCTGGATCCACGCTCGCGGCTTTCGGCGCGCGAACGACCTGGTGTTTCTCGCCCTTCGTTTTAAACAGGTAGCTTCCCAGATCGTCGCGATCAAGACCCACATCGGCCAGGCTCACGGGATACCACACCAGACCTTCGCCCGGGCCTTCGATCTGGAAACGCTCGCGCACGTACGGATCCAGGCCGTCGATTTCTTCGACGCGCGTATTGATGTAGTCAACGGCGGCGCGCATGCTATCGACAGAGGTCCAGTCGATCGACAGCTCACGATCCAGCTGCCACGGAAGCACATGGACGTTCGGAATTGAACCCAGCCGATCCGCAATCCAGTCCGGATCTATGTGCACCAGGTCGCCGACCTGCAGCGCGAAGACCGCGAAAATCTTTTCCGGAATACCGCAAATGGCCGCTCCCTTCTGAATTCCAGGACCGCACCATTCTCCGAAGATTGTAGTGGTCTCCGTAGCTTCGAAGCGATTCAGCACACCTTGCCAGGCGGCCGCTGTAGATTCCACCCAGCGCGCGAATCCCGCGTTGTCGCTCTGGGTCGAAAGAACGGCGGAACGGCTCTGGGGCACGACCGCCCCCGACTGAAAGCTGATACCGGCGTTCGTGCCGTGCAGTTTGATTTTCGCCCGGTACACAATTGGACCCTGGTGGGCGATTGAATTCGGACCGACTTTTTCTCCGTACACCTCGACCGCTTTACGAACGTGCGCAAAGCTTTCGATCGACGGCCATTTAATGTGGTTCATTTTTCTTCTTCTCCATATCTCTATGTGTCTTCGGATTTCAAGTACGCGCATGGCACCCGCACTGAGCTTTAATATAAAAAAAGCCCCTTGCGGTTGTGGACCGAAGGGGCTCTTGATAATAATTGAATTTAGATACAAATACTACCCGGCGCCCCGACCTCCGGCCGCGTGCTTCCATGATTGCCGTAATGTGTATTCCCGAACGAACATAGCTTTTAACCCTGATAATTGTAAGACGATTGTACTTGCAACAATTATAATAATTTTTTATCGTAATCTCTATGCAGTTCCACCTCATCGGCGGCAAGCTGCGCGTGGTCGCGTTGTTCGCCGCGACGGCCTGGCTGCTTTTCCTGTTCCTCCTGACGGCTTGCCTGGTGACGATCACCCTGTCGGATGTTTTCAGCTCGCCCGAAGGCCGCGGCTCCGACTATACGCCGCTATCCGATCCAGGGTTTTTGGCTTTCGGCGCGATCCTCTGGGTGTCAGGCTATCTTTTGTTTCGCGGAGCCTGGCGCCAGCCGTCCTTCTGGCGAGTGACCCGCGACGGCGATTGGATTTTTCGCAACGGCTTCGGGCGCAGCGTGCTCGTAATTCGGGCGGGGGAGCTACGCGCTTTCTATCCCGGGTATATTTCCTGGAAACGCTGGGACCGGTTCGCACCGGAGTACGGCGAAGACTGGGGAGAACTGCTGGAAAAATCCCGCGACCCCGCAGGCGGTTCAGTCTCGCAATCAGCCCGAGAATTGTTGCAATCGAGAAATATTACGATGATTATAGAATCCTGCGAAGACCGAAAGACGATCGAGTTGCCCGACTCCGCCATGGCCGCATTCTTGCCGAAGATCGGCTATACGAATCTCATCCTGGATCGCCTGCATCAATTGAACAGCCGCGGCATGCATCGCTATCGCCCGCACGGCTACGCCAGGCCAACGACGATAATCGAACCACTCTGCTGAGTCTTTAGTTCCGCAATCAAATTTCCGGCTCGACATTATAGTCAGGCGATCGTCTTTTTGATCGTGACTTTTTCAACTCAGTCGCCCGGATCGCCTGCAAACGCAATCCGGGTGTGGGATTTAGATCAAGAACTTCCGGCGATGACGACGGAGTCGATTGCGATTGCCGGATGGCGAATCGACGCAGGTCTGCGTCAAAGCGGTCCCGGTTCGTGCACGGGTAGCGTCGTTCAGGGGCCGGCGCGCCTCAGCTGCTCCGCGGGCGAATTCATGCTTTCGACGGGTATGTATTTCACTGTTCCAGGCGATTGCGAAATCGAAGGAGGGTCGGGCTGGCTGATTCGCCAGAACGATTTTCAGGCGCTCTTTCAGATTGGAGGCCCTGCAGAGGAAACCGGCAGGCTGACTTATATCGACGGCTGTACCGATACGCTGCTGATTTCCCCGCCGGTCTACGGCGATCCCTGCCTGAACCTTTTGCATATCCCTTCGCACACGCGGCAAACCCGTCACAACCATCCGTCCCTGCGAGCCGGTGTGATCGCGGGCGGGAGCGGGCATTGCGTCACCCCGTCCGGACGGATCGCTCTGTTTCCGGGGATGGTGTTTCATATTCCGACCGGCGTTGATCACAGTTTTCATACGGACGATTCCGCGCTGCGCGTCTTCGCCTATCATCCCGATTCCGATTTCGGTCCGAAGCATGTCGATCATCCCATGGTCAATCGTACGATCATCGGCGGCGTCAGCGCCGCGCGAAGACCAGCGGCGGCGCCCGAATTCAGCGCAAGCGGCGCCCAGGATGAAACATCGTGAAGTGCCCGGAGTGCGGAACGATAACAAAAAATCGAGAAGTCCGTGCGCAATGTCCGAAGTGCGCTTACGGCTGGGTCTTTGGCGTCGGCGATTCGATTCGGGATACGCAGTTTCTCGCCCTCATTCGCAAAGCGAGCAATAACTTCACCGCATATTATACTAAGAACCAGCTGTACGCGGCGCACGTCGCGCGCAATGCCGGCGCGGGGCCAGGCTGGCTTTTCGCGATCAGCGCGGTGGCGATCGGAATCGCGGCCCTGGCGCTCGCGGAAGGCATGCCGATTGAAATCCTGCTGATTATAGCACCGGTAATCTTGCTATTCGGCTATCTGACGATTCGCAACCGTTCTATGCTTCAAAATGATTTTGAAGTTCTGCTGCGCAAGTGGATCACTCGCCGGGGAAATCCCGAACGACTGCTGCGGGAAAGCGAGCTGCGGCTGCGAAATCCGCCGCCGGATTTTTCCGAGTCCGACATCTACGATTACGGCGTCGAGAAAGTGCTGATCGTAGAGCGCGACATTCTCGTAGACTTTTTCGTGCTGAACGAATTCGCGATGCGCGAAAAGGCGCTCGTGATTTCGGAAACGGGTTACCCGGTGTACCTGGAAGATCGACTGCGCGAAATCGTCATCGCGCAGCCCAACGTCCCCGTATATCTGCTGCACGATGCGACCGATACCGGCGTGAAAATGCGTAGCCGTGTAATTCAGCGCTGGCCTCAAATTCATGTAAAACAGATTCTCGACTGCGGCCTGTTCGCCGCGCAAATCAAAAGCATCCCCGGACTGAAGCGCATGCGTTCGCGTCAGCCGATTTCCGGCATGCCAGTCGACTTTCTATCGGTGGGTCGTCTGGGCGGACTCGTCGCCGCCGCTCTGGCGACGAATGCGAACCTGGCCCAGGCGGCCGCTGCGGATCACCGCGGGCACGGAGGAAGCTATGGCTAAAGCACTTTTAACGACGCTGGTTTTATTTTTGTTCTGCTTGCCGGTCGCCTGCCGGCAGACGGGCGGCGCGCCGGATGCGGATCTATTCAGGCGCGGACGTCAGCTGATCATCGAAGGAGACTATGTCCGCGCGCGCAAATCTCTCGAAAATTACCTGGCACAGCACCCCAACGGAAAATTCGCCAGCCGGGCGATCTTCTTTATCGCGAAGGCGGAAGTCGGTCTCGGGAATTTCGCCGCCGCACGTTCCGCTTTTCAGCGCGTGCTTGCCCAACATCCCGCTACGAACGAAGCGCACAAAGCGCGCTACAAAATGGCGATGCTCGATCTTTTTGAAGGGCGTCGCGAGGCGGCCCTGCGCAAATTTCGCAAGCTGGCGAAATATCCCGATGGAACTCTCGCACCGGAAGCCCGCGCCATGGTTCACTATCTGGAAGGTCGCAAACCGTGGAGCGCCCGCTGATTATGATCATAGGATTTGCGAGAGACCCACTCACAGTCGACGCCGCTCGCCGCACGATTTCTGAATGAGCGCGATTTTTGGATTTAGCGGCGGTCGGGATGACCGCTTGCAGGCGACGCTCTCTATGACGCTCGGCCATCGCGGCGGCGAAGAACACATCCGCGCTTCAGATTCAATCACCATCGGCTTGCGCCGGCCGGAGCATAACGCGGAAGGCGGCAACCTGGACTGCGAGCAGGGCTCGTATTCGTTAATGATCGCGGGGCATATCTTTAACGAATACAAGCCCGCGCAGATCTTAGCGGCGTACTGTGATCAGGGTCCGCTCGCGTTTGCGAGTATTCGCGGAGCCTTTGTGCTCAGCCTGTACGACGCGCACTCCGGACTGCTGCGCCTGGTCCGCGATCCAGGCGGAGAACGCAGCCTGTACTATGGCCAGCATGCGGGGCGTTTGTTTTTCGCGTCCGAGCCCGCGGCGGTTCTGGCCGCGCCTGGTTTTCCGCGCGCGCTGCGGCCGACGGCCGTCAGCCAGTATCTGAGCTTCAGCTTCGTACCGGGCTTTCGGACGATGCTGGAGGATCTTTATGAATTGCCGGCGGGTCACTATCTGGAGTTCTCCACGCGCGAGGCCAGAGCGACGCCCCGACTGGTGCGATACTTCGAATTCGAAGACCGCGAAACGACCGAGGACGCCGGGACGATCGCGGCTTCGACCGCGAGCGATACGCGTCTGGTCCAGGGCTTTCGAGCGACCCTCACTGATTGCGTTCGAGAACGCCTGGCATGCGCGACGGACGATCCCGGCGTATTTCTTTCGGGCGGTCTCGATTCGAGTCTGGTGGCGGCGCTTGTGCGACAGCTGCATTCCGGTCCCCTTCGGACTTACGCCTTGCACTTCGGACGAAAATATCCGAACGAACTGCGGCACGCCCGCGCCGTCGCGGATCGCATCGGCAGCGTGCATCGCGAGATAGAAATTCAACCGCGCAGCTTCCTGGAACGTATGGAAAATATGATCCTGCGTCTGGGCGTGCCCATCGGCGATCCGGTTACGATCGGCAACTACGAACTCGCCAGGCAGGTCGCGCAGGAGACCGGCCACATCTTTAACGGCGAGGGCGGGGACCCGTGCTTCGGCGGGCCGAAAAATATTCCGATGATGCTGTCGCACTGGTACGGCGCGCAAGACCGTACCGGCGGCGATGCACGCAGTCGGGCGCGCGCGTATCTCGGAACCTACCAACGCTGCTATGAAGAATTGCCGGGCATACTGAGCCCGGATTTCGCAGGCGGCTTCGATTCATCCGCGGACCTGGAAGAAATTCTGATCCCGTTTTTCGAAGCCGAACGACCGAACACCTTCCTGAAAAAGCTTCTGGCAATTAACATCCGCTTAAAAGGCGCTCATCTGATCTTACCAAAGGTCGAACGAATGACCGGCGCCTGGGGCCTGCAGTCCTGGGCGCCGCTCTTTGATCGACGAATGATCGAGGCGGCGATGGCCTTACCGCCGCATCTACTGCTGCACCGCGGCGTCGAAAAGATCGTGCTGAAGCGCGCCTTCGAAAACGATCTGCCGCGCGAGATCATCGAACGCCCGAAATCGGGCATGCGCGTTCCGGTCTATTTCTGGTTCCAGGGCGAGCTGAAGCGCTTCGCGAAAAAGATCCTGCACCCCCGCGAAATCCGCCGCGCCGGAATATTTAACGAGCATCGCGTCAAGCAGCTGCTGAAGTACGATATAGAAGAAGGCGCCGGCCGCTTCGGGATTCGCCTGTGGATGCTCCTGACCTTCGAAATCTGGCGTCGTACGGTTGTAGAACGCGAAGGGCTTTAGAGTGTCGCTTCGCGTGATCGCGCACACGCTCTATTCAACTATGTGGCGAGCCAGGCGCATTACCATCTTGACGCGTTCCGGATAAGCGCAGATTGTGTATCGCAAAGGATAGGATCACATTGGCCGTCGAAAAATCACCTCGTGCAAATTTTCATAGTATGAAACTCATGCTGTGGTTGCTTGTGATATTTTTCACGCCGCCACTGTTTGGTCAGGAAATTCCAGAAGTCGATGAACTAATTGTGCTGCGCAATGACTCGCTGGTCCGGGCGGAACCCCGACAAAAAGCAAAGGCGATAGCCAGGCTCGCCCGGGGGACCATTTTGCGTAAAATCAAAGTCGGGCCGGCGGAATCGTTAAAGATCGGCGGCCGGGAGAGGACGGCTCCCTGGATTCGCGTTAAAGGACCTGATATAAGCGGTTGGATTTTTGGCGAGCTGGTTTCAAATTACGTTCGCCTGGAGTCCAGAGCCGTTTTCGCGGACGGCCTGATTGTCCACTTTAAAGGGCCGAAGAGGAAGCGGATCATGGACCTTTCGGGTTTCGCGGAAAAGGCCGGCCTCGATCAATGCGGCGAGCGCAGTCATCACATTCAACTGCGTCATTCTGATTCGAAATTCGTTGCGTTCGGAATTGTATCGCACGCTGCGCTGTTCCCGTTGGATAATTTCGATCATCGAGGGGACTGCAATAGTTTGCTCTTTTCCCTGCGGCTAGATAGCGGCCGCGTAAAATTCGGCGGTCTGTCGAATACATACGCCGGAACTCGAAATGGGAGTCACTTATTTTATGATGATGTGCTAACCGACAGTTTAAGATCATATTCGCTCATGGACGTCGACTCAGGTCTTTTTCGTAAGATGAGCTGCTACCCAACAGGAGATCAGGCGGATATAGTGAAGGACTTTTTGAGCTCGTCGAAGTTCGATTGCCACATGCGGACGCCGCAGGCAGATCGCGAGACCGAACAAAAAGAGATCAGGGACAATTGCCGGCATCGTTCCATGGGTTGGTTCTACGTTCAAAAAGCCAATTGGACCGAGGGGCGATTTCAAATGACGGATGATCTTTCATGGATCTGCGCCAATAACTGCGTTGCGGATTGCACCCCGTATCGCCTGCGCTGAGCCTGCCGGCGGATTATGATGGGCGGATGGTGAGCGGCAGTCTGGCCTGCTATGGACATAGTGGCGATCATCGAAACAACGCAGCTGCAGGCAAAATTTTTTTTACATAGTGAACACCGCTGGGTCGCAGCGGTGTTCACTTGCGATAACTGTCAATTACGTCCCCTCCGCCGAAAGTCTGGCATATATATTCAACAATTGGCTGCTGAATTCAAGTAGACATAATCCTGACCGGAGGGTAGCATTGCTCCCAGTGCGGGGTACCCGGAAGGAGCTTTAGACTCGGGACCCGCTCCGCAACGAGTCGCCGGGGCTGTGCCTCGATGAGTTTGAACATGGCGGAGATACCCCGGCGCTTACTTTGTTATTCATAGGGACTGGCTGATATGGGGAAAATCGAAGAGTGTCTTTTGATAGAGTTAGACCAGAAGAAGCGTTGGCGAACCAGTACGGGCGTTTCCTTTCATCCGGGTGAGGCCGTCGAGTACCTGGCAGGGGATCGCTGGATTCCGGCGCGCTTACTCCGTTGTTTAGATTTTATGCAATTACAAGTTGCAGGACACGACCGGGCTTTAGATATGAAGCCTGGAATGCGACTCAGGTATTGGCTTACTCCATCGTCGTCGGATTCGCAAATCCCGCGCTCAGGTTCTTCGGGTAGCAGGCCTGAGTTTCCATCCCACATGCACTGGTCGGAGGTCAGGCATTCAATCGTTGCTGGCGAAGCTATTTTGCCAATGAACGTGAATTACTGGGACGCGTATTATTTCTTCGAAGGCAAACGCCGTGATTTTATTCGCAATGAGATAGTCAGCGAACGACTAATGCTGTATGGAGGTCGGAGATCTGTATCCGGTAGAAGGGGTGCCAAGTTGGTGGATACGATTACCTGGACCGCCCTGCCAACGAAAACTGCTGTCGATTGGTATCAGAAAAGTCTGGGCCGCTTCTATGATATAGTATGGGAGGCGTCAGAGGATGGTTCGCAATACGGTTTTGAGGATATCGTATTTGGGCTTGAGCAGCAGTGCCCATTCAGCCTGAGCAATCTGTACGGGGCTCCTGTGTCTTCTTCTTATGATTTCAGCATGTGGGTGGACGCATACTGCCAGCCGAATGAAGTCAAGGTCGCACAAACTTGTAGTGGATAGTTCGCCTGCGTGCATCCATTTTTAAGCGACTCGATTTTCAAGCCGTCAGAAATGTCAGACGCACGCTGCGTATTCGCCGCATTGCCATTGACCATAACGATTTTTGGGATCGCGTTCCTATTTTTCATACCGCGATAGGTCCGGGCATTCGTCAGGCCGGGAGATTGACAATTGAGTACCGAAAATTCACAGAATAGATCTATTCCTTCAGAGAGAGCCGAGGCTGAGTTTCAGATCCTCTCTCCTGAAGAGAAGGTAGTCTTTTTGATGATGCGCGATCCAGGAAGCCTACTTCTAGTCTTTGAGGCGGCTGGTTACGAAGAGGAGCAGGCTAAAGAATTGGCCAAGGGCTTCGCTGAAATGATGAGGGAGAGCGATTTACAATAGGCGACAGAAGCCAACCAGGGCTTTCCTGAAAGTGACCTGCTTAAAATAGCTATCCTCCGTGGCGAAACCTTCGAAGCCGGCGCCAGACGGATAGGGAAGGCCACCAAAGGCAATCTGAATCGATTCACCAATCAGCGGCGGCCGGTTCGAGACGAGACCATTCCTCGTTTTATCCGCGGGTTACCGTTTGAAGACCTGAAAATGAAACTCGCGCCCCTCGTTTCGAAAAGAGACGAGTTGATCAGAGAGCTCTACGGGTTTGTGCGGCCGTGGTTTCGTGGTTTTAAACAAACTGCCGTTCGGGAAGTCCTAATAGAGCATTACAGTTATGGGGTGGGTAAATCGATAATTGCGATCATCGCGCGAGGGAAGAAGGTAAAGACACTGGCTATTCGGAGGATAGCCGGAGCAATGGCCGACCTCACGGACTAGGAATGGGCCGAGTTGGTTCCGGCATCGGCTAAGCGGCGCCGGCGGAAGGGATGAGCTTTCTTCTGAGCGGGTGTCCGTCGGTCACTTAATACACAAAAACATTCCAGCAGGCATCCGCCCCATTAGAATGAATGACATTTGCACAGAGCCTCGAACGGCATCGTTATCCGCAAAACACAATACCATGTTTTGCTCTCATTTCACTAGTGCGGCAGAAATCATTCCGCGAATCTTTAAAACTTCCCGGAGTGAAATTAAGCCGAAACCGACTACAAAAGGGGAAAACAGGACAGCGACCAATCCGTCACCGATGTCTTCTGGCCGCTGCGGCCACGATACAAAGGCAAGAAGTGCAATCGGGAAAATCCGGATGGAAGTAAACGTCGATAGCCTTGCAAGTCGAGACTCGTAGAGTCCCATCCACGGAAAAAACTTCACTTCGGCGCTGACGGGCGATCCGCGACTGTATTCAAGGGCTCTCCGCAGATTGCTAAAGTGCATGAAAGCGAAGATCTGCAAGCCGAGCATGATTATCGGAACGATAAGGCGAACTATACCCCTGGAAATTGATATGCCAGCGAACAAGAGAACCTGTTCTTTCTGGTCATATGCCTTGCGTTCAATAACGGCTTTGATGTCACCGTACTTTCGCTCCCCGTATTCGTCGCCAAATTTGCTGAGGTTTGGCAGGAACGTCAGTTTTTCGCGATCTCTCCCAGTCGCTAGTTTCCGCTCGTATAGAATTCTGCCAATTGGATCCTTTCGACGGTTAATATCTGAGTCACGAGTATTCCCTGTAATACCCACGGGTGGCAGTATAAGCTCACCGTCGCAATTGACTAATAATCGATGTGTGAATCCGAGATTAAAGACTTGGGTTTCCAGCAATAGTTCGTCTACAGGGCAATGCTCTGGGGCTACAGCCCGGGGGGTGGTTTTTTCAGATAATTCAACGCGAAAGAATCTATAGACTGCGGACAGCTCTCTCAGGGCATCCACGGCATCAGCAACTGTGAAGCTTTCCTTTGGCCTTGATTGTTCGCAAAAGAATTGCCTGAGCTTGTCGAGACGTTGAAGATTTTCCGGATTCAAGTAATCTTCTTTCATTATCTGGCTTTGAGCCCGTATCTGGGTCGGGCGCAAGTGATCTGCGAACAGAAAGAGCTGGCCTTCGTATGTTTCCGAAATGATGGCCTTTGACATTGTCGACGACTCTGTGTAATTGCTGTGCCCGCAAAATTCTTCCAGAAAAGAGTCGAAATCGACGCTTTCTCGCGACATCTTGCGAAAGTCTCCGGGAGCGGACGACAGGAGAAAGCCAGAAACCAAAACGCAGAACCAGAATAGGTTGCGCTGCGCCGTTCGTGCGAATTCCAGAGGCCGTGTAAAATCCATTTTCAGTCGATCTGCTCCCACTGGAGCTCCAGACAAGATTAAGTTGAGTTTTTCTTTCGGAGGAGCATCACAGTATGGATAGCAAAAAGCGCGACGCCGGCGCAAAACATGCCTATTGGTAAAATGGGGTAATCTACGAAAAGCTGGAGAGGCTCGCGTTGCCAGGGAGATCTGAGATACAAATCGTAGATGCCCTGTGCCCCGAAGCCGATCAATATTAGCGATCCGAAGCCTTTGAGATCGAACAGGAACAGTTTCCACAGCGATTTTTTTTCTTGAGGTTCCATTCTTTCACTTCCTGGAGTAATCTTATTCTTCCGGCTTCCGGCTCGGACCCGGTGACTTATTTCGAGCGAACTATTCGCTCTTTTCTTGCTCAGTGAAGATTGCGGTTTGGAGGGCAACGCCGATTAGTGCTTTTTTGTTATCTTGGTGGGTTCCGCTCCATCGACTCACGGCCTTGCGTTCCGCGACGTGCCTGCTGAATAGTGCCTGGACCGCTTCGACCTGCTTAACCATCAGTTTATTGCCGGGGCGCCTTTGGACATCTCGTATGAATGAATTTCGGCAAGAGTCGCATCAACTGAGGCAATCTGCTCCTCATCGAGCTCCGTTCTGATGAACGTATCGTACAGGCTATGCACCTGATCGCGCGCCGATTCGAGCCGCGAAATGGTCTCTGCGTCGCGGCTCGGCGTGCAGGCAGCTGGCAGGCAGAGAATTCCTGCAAGAATCGTTGCCAGAGCCAAAGTCGAGAAATTGGAGCGGTCAAGAATTCGAACTTTGCGCATGCTTTCGCCTCACAATAATTTCTGTCTCGCGTCCGCAGTTTTTGCAAGCTTTTTTCGAGCAGGTTTCAAAGTGGGTCGCCGCCAATTGCGACGCCCCGCTGAATACTTGACGCCAATCTGTAATTCATGAATATCTGCCCATGATCGAGCACCGCAAAATAATCGCAATCAGCCTGATCGTTCTGCTTGCCTTCACTGTGTTAAGGGCGGAGGATTTACCGCAATTTGGAATTACTATCGCTAAACAGGGACTGATCCTGCGCGAGAATCCGGATGTTGAGAGCAAAGCCCTGGCTCTGATTCCATATGGATCAAAAGTCAACTTGATCGACCGGGGACAGAGAAGAGAAACGATAGGAGTTCGAAAGTCAGCCTGGTATCTGATCGAATCAGAGGGAAATCGAGGCTGGGTTTTTGGAGGCTTCCTTGCTACGCAACCATCCCTTGTGAACGATCCTGCCGGCCTCAACGTTCTTTTCATGGCGCGTTCTCTGATAGACCAATACGAATATTCTGGCACCTGGTCGGCACCAGGGATCTCCAAACAGAGTAATTTCACGTTCGCGACCGCAATCATGGAAATCGAACCTGACGCACAGGATGTCTATCGAGAAATTATGTATGTGTTCTATACGGGCGGTAAGGAGCCGGTTCATTTAGAGAACAGCCCGATAGAAAACTCAGATGGTTCGATCAAGATTATGCGAATTAATCAGGATTCGTATCCAGACTTCTTGGTGCAGAGCGCATGTTGTTCGAATAACGCTATTCGTGTCTATCTTGGCGGCCGGGACTCATTAGTTGAAACGTTTTCGGCGAATGAACTCGATACAGATCTTGCTCTGTTGAGCGTGGGGCAATGCGAAAAACTTCAAATTCGACATAAGGATCAGCGCCTGGCTTTTGACTGCAAGAAGAATGAATTTAAGCCGATGCCCGAATAGACTTTCAGACCGACTTTCCATTGAATAACAGCAACTGACTTTCCTCTTTTTCTGACTTAATTCCCAACGATTGTAGGCGGCTTCCTCTTCGATCAAGATATTTATCGGAGCGATAAACTGCAAAACTAATCACACCGCCAATCAACGCCGAAATGACCTGCCCCCATTCGTAGGTCCACTCGCAATGGTGGAAATCCCCGCTCAGGCAGCCTTGTTCATTAACCGCTCCTCAAAGACCCCAGGGGGGATCCCCCCGAGCGAACTATGCGGGCGTTCGTTATTGTAGTGGTCTTGCCATTCGCCGATGAT